>NZ_JWIC01000010.1:10000-981705 GCF_000814765.1 Pseudoalteromonas luteoviolacea | reverse complement strand
GAACTCGGGTGAAGGAACTAGGCAAAATTGTACCGTAACTTCGGGAGAAGGTACGCTCTTGTTTGTGAAGGACTTGCTCCGTAAGCAAACGAGAGCCGCAGTGACCAGGTGGCTGGGACTGTTTATTAAAAACACAGCACTGTGCAAAATCGTAAGATGACGTATACGGTGTGACACCTGCCCGGTGCCGGAAGGTTAATTGATGGGGTTAGACATTTGTCGAAGCTCTTGATCGAAGCCCCGGTAAACGGCGGCCGTAACTATAACGGTCCTAAGGTAGCGAAATTCCTTGTCGGGTAAGTTCCGACCTGCACGAATGGTGTAACCATGGCCACGCTGTCTCCACCCGAGACTCAGTGAAATTGAAATCGCAGTGAAGATGCTGTGTACCCGCGGCTAGACGGAAAGACCCCGTGAACCTTTACTACAGCTTGGCACTGAACATTGACCCTACATGTGTAGGATAGGTGGGAGGCTTTGAAGCACAGTCGCTAGATTGTGTGGAGCCGTCCTTGAAATACCACCCTTGTAGTGTTGATGTTCTAACTTAGGTCCCTAATCGGGATTGAGGACAGTGCCTGGTGGGTAGTTTGACTGGGGCGGTCTCCTCCCAAAGAGTAACGGAGGAGCACGAAGGTTGGCTAAGTACGGTCGGACATCGTACGGTTAGTGTAATGGTAGAAGCCAGCTTAACTGCGAGACAGACACGTCGAGCAGGTACGAAAGTAGGTCATAGTGATCCGGTGGTTCTGAATGGAAGGGCCATCGCTCAACGGATAAAAGGTACTCCGGGGATAACAGGCTGATACCGCCCAAGAGTTCATATCGACGGCGGTGTTTGGCACCTCGATGTCGGCTCATCACATCCTGGGGCTGAAGTCGGTCCCAAGGGTATGGCTGTTCGCCATTTAAAGTGGTACGCGAGCTGGGTTTAGAACGTCGTGAGACAGTTCGGTCCCTATCTGCCGTGGGCGTTTGAGAATTGAGAGGGGCTGCTCCTAGTACGAGAGGACCGGAGTGGACGAACCGCTGGTGTTCGGGTTGTTATGCCAATAGCATTGCCCGGTAGCTACGTTCGGAATCGATAACCGCTGAAAGCATCTAAGCGGGAAGCGAGCCTCGAGATGAGTTCTCACTTTAACTTAGAGTTAACTGAAGGGCCGTTGAAGACTACAACGTTGATAGGCGAGATGTGGAAGTGCTGTGAGGCATTGAGCTAACTCGTACTAATTACCCGTGAGGCTTAACCATACAACGCCAAAGTGGTTTTAAGCTTGTTAGAAGTTAAGAATATAAGTAGACGATAAGAATTTAATTACGCTCTCCGAATTTAAGCATTGTGACTAGATAAGCTCTTATGAGAAATCAATTCACCTTGCGCAAATGAAATGACAAAAAAGACGTCATTAGCCATTTGCACGAAAAGAATTTGCTTGGTAACCATAGCATTTTGGAACCACCTGATCCCATGCCGAACTCAGTAGTGAAACGAAATAGCGCCGATGATAGTGTGGGGTTTCCCATGTGAAAGTAGGACATTGCCAAGCGCCAAATTAAAGAAAGCCCGATTCGAAAGAGTCGGGCTTTTTTCGTGCTAAATCGTCTCGAATGTTGCAGAGGTCATGCACATTGATAAAGAGACGAATTAGCGCAAGGTGAAGGGAGCATCCTTCACCGCCGACAAGGCAAACTCAAGATTTCCTCAGCAACAGCTAAAACGGCTCATTTCACCTTGCGCAAAAAGAGCGCACGCACTGCGTTCGCTGTCGCTAGCCTTTTACACCACGTGATCCTGAACTCGTATATGGACTCCACTTGTTTGACAACATGTTTTTTAAAATTAAAGATGCTTGCGTATATGCGGTTTCTTTTGAGAGCGCTACTCTCTAACCTTTGATTTATTCGCACCTTCTGTCCTAAACGCTTCGTTAGTGTATTATCACTTCAAGTTCAGACAGGTTTTCAGAAGGTTGGTCTTACCTTTTAATTACATTGTTGTCGAACTCTTTTTAAAATGTTTTTTAAATCATAACTGGCTGGTAATTCGTACCTTGTTTTAACATTGCCCAAGCAGTTCTGATATTTTTATTCACCAGCGCAATACAAGCTCGCTTCACTCCTGAACGAGCAACTAACCTTAAGAGCCATTGCTGCTTCAATGTCTTGGGTTTCTCCGGCAGATTAGAAATGTATGACAATGCCCCCAAAAATAAACAGGACTTTAGCTGTTTATCTCCAGCACATTTATCAATTCCCAGCATCACGGTTTTTCCGCCACTGCTAAATTGTTTTGGGGTAACGCCTAAATATACTGAAGCACATCGCCCATTTTTAAAATGCTCCGTTTGACTCAAGCTGGCAATTAGCCCCGCTGCGCCTAAAACTCCCACACCTTCAAGCGCAATAACACGTTGGCATTGTTCATTTTGAGAAACAAGCAGTTCTAGGTTTTTAGTGACTTTATTCAGAGATTGCTCTATTTGATGGTATTGAGCTTTTAAGACACTGAGTAATGGCAATAATACCTCTGGTAAACTATTGCACTCTGTTAAAACCTCTTTCAATGCTTTCTTGGAGCGAGGAATAGTGATGCCATATTCATAAAATAAGGCCCTAA
Source organism: Pseudoalteromonas luteoviolacea (assembly GCF_000814765.1). Classification (GTDB taxonomy): domain Bacteria; phylum Pseudomonadota; class Gammaproteobacteria; order Enterobacterales; family Alteromonadaceae; genus Pseudoalteromonas; species Pseudoalteromonas luteoviolacea_H. The sequence goes on along the minus strand of NZ_JWIC01000010.1, from coordinate 979,088 downwards.
TATGATTACTGAGTTGTGTAAGTTGTTTATCCAGAAACTTACGACTCACAGTGAGCGTTTGGAGAATTTGCTGTTCTATGTTTTTTACTGGAGAAAAGGGCATATTTGGTTGAATAGCAGCAATCGCAATCCCGATAGCATCATTGGCATCTGTTTTTTGTTTGCTTATATAAGGCTTAACATGTTTCGGAGACATCCCTCTCACTTCATGACCATAGGATTGAGCAACCCGCCCCCAATAATGAAAACTGCCACATCCCTCCATTGCCACAATGCTAGGAGGAGAGTTAGCGAGTATCTGGCGAACTTTAGATGGAGACTGTGCTTTATTAAAAATAATTTCGCCATGTTTAGAGACTTTTGCGACTTGGATAATATTTTTTGCAAGATCGAGCGCAATCACGTTACGATTATTCATATATGGACTCCTTTGTTTTGGTCGACACCACATTACACTGTATGTGAAGTGTGGTGGAGTCCATATATCGCTTCAGGATCCATTTCTTTTTTGCATAATATTTGGTTTCCGGAACAAGCCCGGAATGACATAGAGAGAACATGATAGAGATTGATGGCAGTGTATTGACTTTGTTTAGTTAAAACGGCTTATTTCACCTTGCGCGAAAAGAATGGCAGCGCTCCGCGCTGTGTCATAAACCTTTCGCACGATACTCACCTTGCGCAAATTGAACGTACTCGCTTCGCTCATTATCGTTACATTTTGCACGTTAATCACCTTGCGCAAAAAGAACGTACTCACTGCGTTCGTTGTCTCTATCCTTTTGCACGATAAGCGCAAGGTGAGGGGAGCAACCTTCACCGCTTTCATCCTGCTAAATACATTTCCTCAGCAACAGCTAAACTAGCTTATTTCACCTTGCGCAAATTGAACGTACTCGCTTCGCTCGCTATCGTTACATTTTGCACGTTAATCACCTTGCGCAAAAAGAGCGTACTCACTTCGCTCGTTGTCGTTACATTTTGCACGTTAATCATCTTGCACAAATTGAACGTTAGTTTCAAAGTGAGCAGTATTATCGGAAGTAAGTGGTCGGGATCGGAAGGTCAATGTGGGAGTGTTTTGTGGGAAAAGAGGAAGTATATTGACTTCCTCTTTGAAAAGTTAAAGCTCGAAGGGGGCAACTCCTACCGCTTTCATGGTATATCCCGTTTGGGCCAGCTCACTTTTATGGCTTTCTACTTTGATAGTGCCGGTTACGGTGATGGCATCATACAAGCTGTCAATTGGTACACCATTTTTGATCTTTACGTGTACGATTTGATTTGGCGGTGGTGGTGGAACATGGATACATGCGCCAAAGTAAGGTACGAGTAAAAACTCAGTGATGACTTCGCTATTTCCTTCTAGCGGCACAACAAAACCTGGCAAGCTAACACTTTTACCATCTAGTGCTTTGACAACGGGGGCGTCTAAATCGGGTTGTACCCAGTTTTTATCATCGCCGTCATGATTAGCAGCCTCTTGATTGCTGATCTGTTCATGGCCCTCAGGAATTAAATCGTCCCAAAAAATCTCTTTTGGTGGCGCCGCAATAACGGATAAAGACATAAGCACCGTAGCTATTATTATGAACCAAGGTGCTAATCGAGTTGAAAACATAAAAACCTCTTAAACTTTGATACTCATGCCATCATTGAGTGAGTAAAAATACGCACGTATAGCAGGGATCGCGCCGATAACTGTACCTGAGACCATAATAACCCCTAGCAAGAGCAGTTCATAGCTATTGAGCATGGATAATGTGATAGAAATACCAAACTGAGCTTGCAATACACCTTTACCTATAAAAATGAGTGAGTAAAACAGAGTAAGGCCTACTATACATCCGAGTGCAGTAATAAGAATGGCTTCACTGGTCATTAAAGTAAATATGTGGTGTGGCCGTGCCCCGACTGATCTTAGGATGGCAAGTTCCCTGCGTCGCTGATTAAGTGAGGACAATAAAGTTGTTAACATACCAAGTAAGCTTATCAACACAACAACCCCTGAAAATAGCATTAAGATTTTCTCGACAATATCAAGCATGCCCCACAGTTCTCGTAGAGTCACACCCGGCATAATGGCTGAAAGTGCCTCAGGTTCATAAGTATTGATATTGCGACGGACTTGCAATGTGTACAAAGGCGACTCAAAACCCATTAAAAACGCGGTTATTTGCTTTGGTTTACCGACTAAGTCTCCTGGTTGACTATTGAGAGCTTCATTATTATGACGATGATGGTCGTGGTCGTGGTCGTGGTCATGTGCATCATCGTGGCTTTTTCGTCCGATGAGGTGTGTACCAGTGTGCTTTGGACCGTGCATCTGCTCAATTGCTTTAAGCGGGACATGTAATGTTTTATCGACTGGGGTCCCCGTCGGCTCTAAAATACCGACAATCACTAATGGGTTGTCATCATGGTGATGAAAGCTGGTGTTACCCATGCCATGTGAGACCACAATTTTTTGACCTAGGTAATAGTGGAGTTGTTTGGCCACTTCGCTGCCTATGACAACTTCCTGCGCATTGTGATAAGGCCGACCATGCGCGAAGCTGAGGGGGTGTTTATTGCCATAGCGATAATGCTCGAAATAGTTTTCGTCACTACCCAGTACAGAAAAGCCTTTATGGCTGTCGCCCAAACTAATTGGGATAGTCCATGCAACGCCTTTTTGTGCTTTGATATATTCATAGCTATGCCAAGATAAACCGTTATTTGCATGGCCGATTCTGAACACACTGGATAGCAGCAGCTGAATATCTCCGGTACGTGCCCCAACAATTAAATCTGTGCCTGAGATCGTACTACTGAAACTTTGCTTCGCTTCTTGCCTGACTCGCTCTATTGACAGCAGTAGCATGACACTAATTGCAATGGTAAATAATGTCAGTAGTACGCTGGCTTTTCGATTGATGATACTTTTAAAGGCGAGGTTAATTAATGTCATAGGCTCGCTCCATTTATGTCTTTCAAACTGACTTTTCTATCAAATAAAGATGCAAGGCCAGCATCATGACTCACAAATAAGATGGTCGCTTGATATTGTTCGGCTTGTTCAAAAAGTTGTTTAATGAAGATATCTCTATTATCTGCATCTAAAGCAGAGGTGGGCTCATCGGCAATGATAAGCTCAGGTTGACCGATGAAGGCGCGTGCTGCTGCAACTCGCTGTTGCTGACCTATACTTAGCTCATTCACAGAGCGATGTTGAGTGTCTTCATCAATACCTAATTCATTGAGCAGTTTTAATGCCTGCGCTTCAGCGGTGATATTGATAGCTTTTAAATTAGCTTGTCTTCGCTTTGAAAAGTTGCATCCCAGCAACACATTATCAATAGGACTTAAGTAAGGGAGTAAATTAAAGTTTTGAAAAATAGTACCAATATGGTCAGCTCTAAACTTATCTCTTTTGGCATCATTCAGTGCAGCTAGGTTTTCATTCAAAATTTCAATTGTGCCATGTTGCGCAGTATGAATACCTGCGAGCAGGCCGAGCAGGGTTGATTTACCGCTGCCACTGGGGCCGTGCAAAAATAGCTGTTCGCCTTTTTTTATATGTAGGTTATTGATTTTTAGCGTCGGGGTAGATTGGCCCGGCCAGCTAAACGTGAGATCTGATATTTGGATCATGTAACCATCTCTGAGTACCGAGTTTCAGTCATATTATCTTAGAACGTGTTTAGACTAAACTAAGTTTCGCTAGGTTGGTCGTGTAATGCGTTAAACAATTGTGATTTTTGTTGTGCTCGACTATCATACCCACCTCTAACCCCCCTCTGTATTATGCGTCCTTTAGCAAGATGCAGCCGTTCTCTATGGAGATACAATGAGTAGCTACAAAGTTCTAGACGTCAATGACGATCTACCAATTCGCACTAAAGGTGCGGTGCATAGTGGTAAAGTACGTTCGGTTTATTGGTTAACCGACCAAGACAGCGCCAGATTAATCGAAGAAAAGGGCTATGATGTTCCAAAAGGAACTGAGCTTGCGATCATGGTTATTTCTGATCGAATTTCTGCGTTTGACTGTATCTGGCAGGGTGAAAACGGTTTAAATGGTGTGCCTGGCAAAGGTATTGCATTGAACAGTGTTGCAGCCCATTGGTTCAAGTTGTTTGATGAAGCAGGTCTTGCCGGAAATCATATTGTCGATATCCCTCACCCATACGTGTGGATCGTTCGCAAAGCGAGCACAGTTCGAGTTGAGGCAATTGCGAGACAATATATTACTGGTAGCATGTGGCGTGATTACAGCAAAGGTATTCGAGATTTCTGTGGTATTCAGCTACCTGAAGGCTTGCAGGCTCATCAGAAATTGGAAGAAGTTCTGATCACGCCTTCAACCAAAGGTATCATCTCTGGTGTGGAAGATGTGCCAGAAGTAGATGACGTAAACATTACGCGTAAAAACATCACCGATAACCTTGAAGCATTTAACTTTAAATCCGCTGAAGATGTCACACGTTATGAGCAGTTATTAAGTGATGGCTTTAATCTTATTTCCAAAGAGTTGCATAAGTTGGATCAGATCTTCGTCGATACTAAGTTTGAGTTTGGCTATGTTGAAGATTCAGATGGTGAAACTCGACTGATTTATATTGATGAAGTTGGTACCCCTGACTCTTCTCGTATTTGGGATGGACCAGCCTATCGAGATGGTAAGATTGTTGAAAACTCGAAAGAAGGTTTCCGCCAATTACTCATCAACAATGTGCCTGACAGTGATGTGTTACTGAATAAAGATCGCATGCCTGAAAGAGAGTCTTTAGCGCAATCCTACAAGTTACCGCAAGACGTTATGATGTCTGTGTCTAACACTTATGTTGGCATCGCGAGTAAAATTGTGGGTAACGAGCTTGTTATCCCTCAAGACCCTCGTGCAGAAGTCATTTCTATTCTTGATGAGCAATATGGTCTTATAGACTAATTAGCCTCCCAAAGGTGCCTAACAATCAGCTGCTTAAGTTATTGTTAGGCATTCGTCGTACAATTCCTTGCTTTTCCTTTCCAAGTCACTTTTACTTAAGAATACAAAGTAATCTTATGTGGCTCAGTCCTATTTTTTCTGCACACTTGGTACATACGATTTTGTGGCGTTCAGCTATATTCTAAGAACAAAAATCGTTTTATTAACGGTCAACGCATACAGAGCGGTAGCAAGTGATGAAACAATTGAAAGATATTACCAAGAACAACGGTCTGTAAATTGGATTAGCCATAACAGTGTATCGATGAGCGCTTTAGATAATTCAGCTATTTGGGGCGGGTTTATTTTGTCTGAATTATCAACTCATTGGTATAGTAAAGGAACATTATGGGCACAAGTTTTAAAAACCGAATTATTGTACTGTGTGTCGGTCTCGTACTGATCACCGCAGTGGCCAGTCTTGCGGGCTTTTGGTGGTCTACGAGTGAGTTTAAAGAGCGTCAAGTTCAGCAAGATATTCAAAAAGCGCAAAGCGTCTATCAGCAGTATTTGGTGGCGCGTGAGCGACTACTGGTCACAGCCGCTTCAGTGTTAACTCAAGATTTTGGTTTCAAGCAAGCTGTTGCAACGAGAGATGCATCTACAATCAGCAGTGTTTTATTTAATCATAGTCAAAGAATCAATGCTGAACTGATGCTGCTATTGGATATGCGAGGAAAGCTGATTTCCACTAACCAAAATCAACTTGAGTTGCCTCAGGATATGAGGCCTTTGGTTAAAGAGTTATTGGCTCATCAGGAGCGTTCTGCTTTTGTGGTTTTGGATAAAAAGCTATATCAAGCCATTATTTTACCAGTCAAAGCGCCAAGAACCATCGCATTTACGATTGTGGGTTTTGTGGTTGATGAGCCAATTGCACAGCAATTAAAAGGCCTAACAGGGATGGAGATGAGCTTTATCAGTCAGGGTGAGCGCATGAAAGCCAGTTCCATTCAACTGCCTGAAGACCGTGATTTGTTTGCCTATCTTCACGAGCAGAAAATTAGTCGCTGGTTAGGTGAATACCCTTTGTATGTGAACGCGGAAGTCGCGCTCCCATCATTAACGAAAGTACCTGTTAGTTTGGTACTCAGTGCCGATCTACGAGCTGAGTATGAGGAGTTTGACCAACTCGTACTGACCATTGTTTTTCTCTCATGTATTACCATGCTATTCGGTTTTGTCACCAGTGGCTTTTTGGCGCGCAATTTAGCAACGCCTCTGCAGCAGCTGACGGTTATGGCAAGGCGATTCGCAAAAGGCGATTATAATGCGCAAATCCATGAAACCCGTCCAACCAAAGAAATTTGCCAACTGGTGGATGCCTTTCATGAGATGGGAGATGACATTCAAGCTCGTGAGAAGAAAATTCGCTATCAAGCAAGTCACGACGTACTGACTGGTTTTTACAATCGCACTTCAGCGTTACCTATCTTGGATGCTTTGTTTTCGACAGAGCAAGTTTATTATTTATTGGTGTTAGATATTAAAGGACTTAGGCACATCAATGACAAGTTAGGACCTCGCATAGGTGATAGCTGTATACAAGCGGTTGCAGCGCGTATCGAGCAGGTCACCGCCGATTTTGAAGGGCTGAATGTCAGACTTGGTGGAGATGAGTTCTTAACCGTTCTCTTAGCAAAACCAGACTCGACTATGGCGCAGTGCGTAGATAACTTCTTAAATAAATTGACTCCCAGTTATACCGTTCATAATTTTGATATCAATTTGCGCTTTAGTGTGGGTGTGATCCACATCCCTGAACAAGCTGATAATGCTGACGACAGTATACGACGTGCTTTGATTGCAGCTGATAATGCTTCTCACGGTGTAGAAGATGTTTATTTTTATCAAACTGGAGAAGATGAAGCATATCTGGAACGGCTTGAAATCGTTGATGAACTAAAGCAAGCATTGGTTGCAGATGACGGTCAGCTTTTTATGACATATCAACCGAAACTAAATATGCGTACGGGCGCGGTAGATAAGGTTGAGTCCTTGATCCGTTGGAAACGGACCAATGGGGATTGGGTGTCTCCAGAGTTATTTATCGATCTAGCTGAGCAATCAGGTTTAATCGTTGATTTGACGCAGTGGGTGTTGAAAACGGTTATATCGCAAATATCGGTTTGGACAGCACAAGGTTTAACGATGAAAGCGGCCATTAATGTATCCGCTCAAGATATTGCAGATATCGATTTCATACCTCATTTGCAGGCCATGTTAAATACTTACTCTGTACCAGCAAACTTGATCACGATTGAACTGACAGAGCGGGATATGATAGAAAATGAGGAAAAAGGGATAGCCGCGTTAATTGCACTTAAAGAAATCGGCGTGCATATTTCGCTGGATGATTATGGTGTTGGGCAAACTTCTTTGGGACGACTTAAAATGCTACCAATTGATGAATTGAAACTCGATAAGGTATTTATCTTAAAATTGGCAGGGTCACATCAAGATCAATGTATTGTCCGTTCAACGATCAGCTTGGGTCACCAACTCGGGTTTTCTGTGGTCGCCGAGGGCGTAGAAGATGCAGAGTCATTGACACTATTGGAAGAGATGAAATGCGATTATGCACAAGGTTATTATTTAAGTCGGCCTTTAAAGGCAGATGATTTCACACAATGGTTAGGCCAATATCACAAAGCAGTGTAAGGTGCTAAAGCGTTATTTGATAAGTTCAAAGAGCGCTTTATTGATGGCTTCTGGCGAAATGTCTCTTATCATTTGTGACTCAAATAACGACATTGATTGGTGATGAAGTGCGATTAGGTTTTGTTGTTTTGGTGCGACGATAGACCAAGGAGATGTACCTTGACCAATGATGGCAACACAGGGGGTGTTACAAGCAGCTGCAATATGCATTGGCCCCGAATCAATCGAGATCATCGCATCCATATCACCAATCGTGTCGACTAATATGTCTAATGTCATGCGACCTGCTAAATTCGTCACTGAGTTGCTTTGCTGACCGGTTTCTTGTGTGAGCACTTCCATCTCATCTCGTTCGGCGTCATCACCTAATAGGTAAAGATGTATATCTTGATGTGCACTTAATCGCTTGAGTAACGCGAGTGATAAATCATGAGGGTAACACCGGTGTCCTTTTATTGCCCCACCAAGGTAAAGTGCTATTTTTAGCTTACCTTTAAGCGGCTGCTGTAATGCTTTGGGCGTGAGAGCGGGTTTACTAAAGGTTTCAAAGGGCTTGCCATGGGGCTCGTTGACCAGCTGGCAATAACGATAAATATAATGTTCACATGGGTTGAGTTTTAATGCATGACTTAATAATGGGCTTCGAGCATTCTGTGCGTAGCCGATGACTGTTTTGATACTGGCAAGTTTTAGCAGCAGTGCGTCACGTAAAGAGCCTCTAAACAATACTGCAACAGAGATATTGTGTTTCTTGAGTAGACCAGCCATTTTTAGAATGGTGTGTGGCTCATCATGACAATGACGTTTGTCTGCCATGAACTCTACGCCATATTGCTCAGCACGAGAAAATAAGCTGGCCATAAATGGCCTACCTAAAACGTATATACGTTTTTTAGGGTACAGGGTTTTTAGTAGTTCCAAGGCTGGCAGGGTGTTAATGGCATCCCCGATAAATTTTGGTAAAACAGCTAAAATAGCGCCGTTTACTTGACCTGAAACAATGACTTTACTACCCATACATTATATTTGCGATATACATTAAAGCGCCCTAGTATAGCGTTTGCTTTATTGGAATTTAACCGGAAGTAATTAAATAAGTGTTCGAAAATGGCAAAAAACTTAAAAAGCAGTCAGTGGGTATATGAAAACCTGCAAGAATTGATCATTCTTGATGCGGGGATAATAAAGCCCGGTCAGCAGGGAACTTACCAACCTAAAGCAATTATTCCTGGTGCGCTGCGCTTTGATATCAGCCATACCTTTAGCGATCATGAAAGTGCTTTCCCTAACATGATGTGTTCATCGAATGTGTTCCAAGCAGAAGTACGTCAACTCGGTATTAATCATAGCGATACAATCGTGGTTTATGATGATAAAGGTTTATTTAGCGCAGCAAGAGCTTGGTGGATGTTTAAGTCAATGGGGTTTGATCAAGTCTTTGTTTTAGACGGTGGACTAAAGTATTGGCAATCATGTGACTTTGAGACTGTGACTGAGTATGCGTGTGCTCAGGCATTAGGTGATTTTACAGCAGACCCACAACCGCACTATTTTATAGACAAGCATTCGGTTTTGTCTGGCATCGATTGCCCAGATACCTTGCTGTTTGATGCCAGAGGTGCGGCACGCTTCGCAGGGCAAGGTGTCGAACCGCGTTTGGGAATGCGTCAGGGTCATATCCCAAATAGCGTGAATTTACCTTATAGCAGCTTGCTGACGGAGCAAGGCTTATTGCGACCTATCGTGGAGATTGCACAGCAATTGAAAACATTAGGTGCTATGTCATACGATGCCACCTTACAGTTTAGCTGTGGATCCGGGATCACCGCATGTATTTTAGCTTTGGTTGCAACTGAATGCGGTTACAAAAAGCTGCAGGTATATGATGGTTCCTGGAGCGAGTGGGGTGGGTTAGAAGATCTTCCAATCACTACCAGCCGTTAAATGCGATGAACAGTATTAATTTTGGCGAAGAAAAACACGTTCTTGTAATGGAGTACCTTGAAACAGTTTGGGCATATAGAGTGTTTGCATATTTTTATTACTCAACGCAGCATGCAAAGGTAGTGTGGCTACGCCAGATAAGGCGACACTATTGATATTTGGCACTTTAATGAGCCTGACGATATCTCTCTTTCCTAGTTGAGCAATAGAGGGAATAAAAGGTCTGAGTGTGCGTATCAGCTTATCTAGACATGTTTCACCGAGATCACTGCCTAAAATGATGGTTTGAGTATTGAGTAAAGACTCCAGAGTGTGAATAGCAATTCTAAGTGGCTCCGTGGCTTGGGCTATCCAGGCTGCACATTTTACATGTTTTGTTGGGTCCAGCGTATTGAGGGGAATAGCGGCTTCAGGGCTATTTGCAACAAAAGTAGCGAGGGAGTCAAGAGAGGAGAATTCATTGAGTTTGCCAAGCTCTCCCGTTTTTTCATTGTGCTCTGGCGTGACAAACATATCACCTATGGCGCCTGTTAAGCCATTTTGACCAAGCATGATTTGCCTATCGTATACAACCGCAGCTTCCACTTTGTTACCAATATGAATATAGACAAAATTATGAAGTGTTTTTGCTTCACCGAATAACATTTGATATGCAGCACATGCTGATGCGGTACTTTCTAAAGCGATAGGAAGGTGTAGTAGCTCACTGAGCTGAGCTTGTAATGTCTGGTTGAGTTGATGTTGAGATATCACATCTCCTTGCCTGGTATTAATTGACAGGCCGCCAGCTAAGATCGTTTGCATGCTGATATTATTTGTCGCAATAAACTGTTCTAACACATGCCTAATATCTGTCGCTCTCAGTGGGGAAGTGAGTTGTTTAGTGATAGTACTATGGCATTCACCATTCAGGTAATACAGTCCCAACTCTAATCGTTCTGGGGTAATACGGATAGCGCAAGTAAATGCAGCATGTTTATTTAGACACAGCATTTTAGAAGGTTTGCCAGCGCCCTCAGAACGTTTTATGCCCATTTCTTCAACGAGGTTAATCGCGATCAGCTCTTCGACCATGTTTGTAATTGTTTGTTTGGTCAGTAACGTATTTCGCGCAATATCTGCGCGCGAAATAGGGCCAAGTGTGACAATCTGCGTCAAAACTAAACGTAAGTTAATGGCTTTATTCTGTTTAGCGTTTGACCCTTTCACTGTGAACCCTTTTTAATTTATGTATATAGATACCATGTTTTTGAGTGTCTATCTTATTACACATGGCGTTATTTTCGAATAGTTTAAAAGGTATATGCGAGGTCTCATCGTGAGAAGGTAAGTAAAATCATTTGACAAACATCAGAGTGCTGATCAAATGTACGTATTCAGGTTTTCATTAAAGGAACTATTCAGTGAAGCGCCGCTACTCAATTTCGAATGACTGGGGCCAGTATTTTCATTGGCAGTTAATAGCCATTTGGATGTGCTCTTTTGCCATGAGTTTCGTGGCGTTGGCGAAAGATAGTGCCGAATACCTCTTATCTCAACAGCAAGAAGCACAAATATATAAGGCAAAACTCACCGCGGTTATGGCATGGCATGGCTCTAGCCCTTGGATAAATGCGGTTACCTCGGGCGCTAAAAAAGAGTTTCAACGTTTGGGTATAGAGTTATTGGCAGTCACCGAGGCACATTATGATCCTGCTAAGCAGATAAGTGATTTGGAGACTTTAGCAGTATTACAGCCTGATATCGTGTTATCCCTGAGCATTGATGGCTTAAGTTCAAAGCCAAGTTATTTGCGTTTAAGTAAAGCAGGTACGCAGTTGGTGTTGCTGAGTAACCCAATTATTGGTTTTAGTCATGGTGAAGATTATGCTGGCTTAGTGGGCGTCAACATTAAGGGAATGGGGCAAGCCGCTGCAAAATTAGTTGCCCAAGCCGTCGCCGCCCGAGGGGAAGTCGGGATGATTTTTCATGACGCAGATTACTACATTACTAATCAACGTGATGATGCTTTTGTACAGGCGCTTAAACAATATAGTGAAATACAGCTGAGTGTAAAAAAGGGCTTTGTCAAAAAAAGCCAAACAGCGCAGCTGACGGCGGCCATGATTATTCAAAATCCCAGTATTAAAGCGATTTACGTATCTTGGGACGCGGCTGCAGAAGGCGTGATTGAGGCATTAAGGATTGCAAATCGGAAAGATATTAAAGTGATCACCCATGACCTTGGTACGAATAACCTCATTGATATGGCATTACATGGCAATATGTACGGTACGGTATCAGACCGCCCTTTTGAAATAGGGACCCTTATGGCCAGAATTGGCGCCGGCGCTGCGATTGGAGATACTACGCCGAAATATACTCAAGTCAGTTATAATTTAGTGACTCACCAAAATATTGAAGCTTCATGGCAGCTCGCATTTCAAACCCCGCTTCCGGCTATTTTGCAAACCGCGCTCAAACAGTCAATATTAGCCAGCCCTTTATCTGACAGAGGTGATGATGCTCAGTAAGCTCAATAGGCATTCATTGGTGTATTATGCGTGCGCTTTTTCCCTATTCGTTTTTGCTATTACATTGTCAGATACGGCCTTTTTTACGATCACAAATTTTCTGAATATTTTTGTGCAAACAGCACCTATTGTCGTGATGGCGATTGGGCTGAGCTTTGCTTTATCTGTTGGGCGCATTGATCTATCAATTGGCGCCATGGTCGCTTTATGCGGTTTGGTGACGGCTTGGTTATTGCCACAATATGGCGTCATCATCGCAGTTTTTGTGGCGGTATTACTAGGGGCTGCCATTGGTGTATTTAATGGCTATTTGTGTGAGCATTTGGCGGTGCATTCTCTCATTGTCACCTTAGGTGTGCTTGGGCTACTGACAGGGATCGCAAGACAGTTTTCTGGGCTGCAATCTCTCCCGATTGTAAATATTCAATTTATCGAGTTGTTTGGTCATGGTGCCTTATTGGGGGTGCCTAATCTTATATTGTGGGTAGGAGGCGGCGCGTTGGTTGCACACATAGTGCTGACTAAATTACGTTTTGGATGCCACTTAATCGCGGTAGGCACAGATCAATCTGCTGCATATCATATGGGCCTCAATGTATCGTCAATACGGATTATGGCAATGACTTTATGTGGGGTATTTTGTGCCTTCGCTGGGGTGCTGTATGGCGCTAGAATGCAAAGTGCTCGGTACTCAATTGGTGAGTCTGACTTAATGGTGGTGATAGCAGCGGTAGCCATAGGAGGAGGTAACCTGCTGGGAGGGCGTGTGAATATTTTCGGTGTTGTACTCGGTGTATGGTTAATCGGTGCCATAAATAATGCACTGATCCTCAGTGGCTTTTCAAGTAATGAGCAAATGATGGTCAAAGGAGCCATTTTAATTATGGCCGTTGCTATGACGACACAGGTGAAAAAGTGATGCAACGATCTGCTTTGGACCAAATCGCGCTAAGTGTCAGTGGGCTATGTAAAAGTTATGATGGTTTTGATGTGCTCAGAGGGGTTAATTTTACGATTAACCGAGGAGAGGTCGTTGCGTTGCTGGGGGATAATGGGGCTGGCAAGTCTACACTCGTGCAAATACTCGCTGGGCTAACTCAACCAGATAGTGGACAGATAAACATCGGGAAAAAGCCGCAGAGGTTAAGCTCACCCAGCGCTTCTCAAAAAGCGGGCATGGCTGTCGTTCATCAAGATTTAGCTTTGGTGCAAGAACTCAGTGTTGTCGAAAATTTATTTTTGAATCGTGAAATAGCGCATCGAAATCGATTTTTACGTGCCCTGGGATGGTTGGATAAAAAAGCGATGTCAAGAAAAGCACAAAAGCTATTATTGCGACTAGGGATGACAGTGGCTGATATTCACTCGCCAGTCAACGCGTTATCTGGGGGGCAAAAGCAGGCTATCGCCATCATTCGAGCTGTGTATGCTGGAGCTGATATTATTATCATGGATGAACCTACAGCCGCATTGGGGGCAGAGCAATGTGCACGTTTAGTGTCATTGATCCGGCTATTGAGCTCGCAAGGGATTGCCATTGTGTTAATTAGTCATAACTTACGTCAAGTAGATGCATTGTGCGATCGTGCAGTGATATTATTCGAGGGGCAAACCATAGCAGATGTTGCGATAGATGAAGTCAATCAAGCACAACTGCTGGCGTATATGATTGGCGCTCAAAGCGATATTACCAAAGCGAGTTAGATAAAGTGAGAGAGGGTATAGTGAATTATTTAGAAGCCGTTGCCTGCTTTGCCGAGTTTGGCACACATCGAGATGAGGCGATTTCAATCATGTTAAGCGGTGAGCAACGGGTCGGTATTTATAGTTTATCGCCAATGACTTTTAAGCTGGTTCTGCAACGTGTCATAGATGATGAGATAGGCATATCAGATCTGGAGCTATGGGCAAGTGTATTGCTGCAGCGTGAAGAATACCTTGTTGGAGAGTTAGAGGGGAGTCTTTACGCATTGTCTGACCCAGATGTCATGGGAGGACTAGATAAGGTCAAACTAACCCGCTTATTAGCGCTGCTAGATTGACCTTTAGATTTAACTTACTTGTGGTAATTCAAGCAAGTTTCGACTTCATTTTTTGAACCTAGGATCACCGCCACACGCTGGTGGATTGCATTCGGTTCAATGTCTAGAATGCGCTGCTCACCAGTGTGTGCCAAGCCACCCGCTTGCTCGACAAGCATGGCCATAGGGTTTGCTTCGTAAAGTAACCTTAGCTTGTACGGCTTTTCTGGATTCTTAGTATCAGCTGGGTAGGTAAATAGACCACCGCGACACAGCACACGATGCACGTCTCCCACCATGGCTGCAATCCAGCGCATATTGAAGTTTTTGCCTCTAGGGCCGTCAGTACCTGCCAATACGTCTGCAATGTAGTCTTTCATAGCAGGTTGCCAATGGCGCTGATTGGATGCATTAATGGCAAATTCTTGTGTATCTTCAGGGATTTTGGCGAAGTCTTCAGTCAGTAAGAAGCTGCCATGTGTTTTGTCCAACGTAAAGATACGCGTTCCTTTGCCTGTGGTAAGGGCTAACGTTGTTGAAGGGCCATAAAGTACATAGCCTGCTGCAACTTGGTTTTTACCGGGTTGCATAAAAATAGCTGGATCGGCTGCATCTGAGCCTTCAGGGGCTTCCATGATTGAGAATATGGTACCAACTAAAGAGTTGATATCCGTATTTGAAGAGCCATCTAGTGGATCAAATGACACGATATACTTTGCGTTTGGATCGCCCGCGACGGTGTAATCTTCTTCTTCAGAAGCAATTGCTTTGACGTAACCAGATTCTAACAAGATGTCTTTGATTAACTGATTCGATAAGACGTCTAATTTTTTCTGGGTCTCACCTTGGATGTTTTCATCTAAGGTTGAACCTAACACACCTGACAGTGCACCTTGCCCTACGCGGAATGAAATCTCTTTACAGGCTGCCAAAAGAGTACGGATCAGAGACACTAATTCTCTAGAGCATCCATCTTCAAATAACACCGGCGGTAATCTACGCATATTTAAAATCCTGATAACGTTTGTCGGGTCGCAGTGGTTTTAATGTGAGAGAGGCACTGCGAACTGCGCTGAATTTCGTCTTGAATCACTGTTTTTTGTATACAATTTTATATACTAGCCAAAAAACAATCACAAAACATGAAAATAACAAAGACAAAATTATGATTAAGAGACGTTTTACCCCTTATCTCGTTTCGGCTTTGTTGCTGCCTATGATAACGCATGCGCAGGCAGCAATTAAGTCTATTGACGAATTTACTGATAAGTTTAACCATTTCCCTGGGTTTTACTCATTTTATGCAGATCAAAGCAGCGGTAAAATTTACCTAGATGTAGATAAATTTGCACAGCCTTTTTTACTACAGCACAGTTTGCCTTATGGTGTTGGGTCAAATGATATTGGGTTGGATAGAGGCCAACTAGGCGGCACGCACTTGGTACAGTTTGAACGCTTTGGCAACAAAGTGATGTTGCGCGCAAACAATACGTATTATCGAGCCAGTGCAGATAACCATGCCGAGAAGCAAAGTGTGAAAGAGGCATTTGCATCAAGTATTTTGCATGGTTTTAAGGTAGTGGCAGAAGACAGCGATAGCGTTTTAATAGATTATACGCCTTACCTCTTGTCTGATGTACATGGTGTGTCGCGTCGGTTAAAAGCCACTGAGCAAGGGAGTTACAGTTTAGATGCGAGTCGCAGTGCGGTTTACCCTGAGCGCTCAAAAGCTTTTGTACAAAATACCGAACTAGAAGCCGTATTGACGTTTAAGGGCGCAAATCCTGGCAAGTACGTGCGTCAAGCTGTGGCGGATCCATACGCAATTACGGTGCACCAGCGTCATTCACTGATTGCGTTACCCGATGATAATTATCAACCGCGTAAGTTTCATCCCCAGTCCGGCTTTTGGAGTATAGAGCATAAAGATTACTCGGCCCCTTTGGGGAGTTCGATGTATGTCCGTTATATTCCACGTCATCGTTTAGAGAAAAAAGACCCGACTGCGCAAGTATCTGAACCGGTAAAACCCATTGTATATTATTTAGATCCCGGTGTGCCGGAGCCTGTAAAAACCGCATTGCTTGATGGCGCTCGTTGGTGGGATGATGCATTTGAAGCCGCAGGCTATAAGGGGGCATTTGAAGTGAAAATGCTACCCGAGCATGCAGATCCGATGGATGTGCGCTATAACGTGATCCAATGGGTCCACAGAGCGACTCGAGGTTGGTCTTATGGCGCTTCCATCATTAACCCGTTAACCGGTGAAATCATCAAAGGGCATGTCACATTAGGGTCGTTGAGGGTGCGTCAAGATATCCTTATTGCAGAGGCGCTAGCAGCACCTTTTGCACAGGGTGATGAGGTAACACAAAAGCTACATGAGATGGCGTTGGATCGTATTCGCCAGCTCAGTGCGCATGAAATCGGCCATACGTTGGGTATTGCCCATAATTTTGCCGCCTCTGCGGATGGACGTGCATCGGTGATGGATTATCCACACCCGCTTGTGCAATTTACCAATGATGGGCAGCTCGATGTGAGCAAAGGCTACGCGTCAGGTATGGGCGCATGGGATATTCAAGCAGTAAAATATGGTTATGGCGATTATCGTGCTACTGATGAAGCACAAGCATTAGCGCAAGTGATTAATCAGACCAATGAAATGGGTCTAGATTATATCTCTGATGCAGATGCAAGACCGCAAGGCGGCGCTCACCCTACCGCCCATTTATGGGATAACGGCGAAGACCCAATCACTGAGCTGCGCCGTGTCACGGGGATCCGTAAGCAAGCACTCGGTCAATTCGGGCTGAACAACATCAAGGCTGGGGTTGCTTTATCGCAGTTAGAAGAAAAACTGGTACCTCTGTATTTATTCCATCGGTATCAAGTGGAGTCTGTTGTAAAATTGGTCGGCGGTGTGGATTATGATTATGAGGTGCGTGGTGAAGGCAAAGTAAAAGGTGCTCAGGTTGTTGCGAAAGCGCAGCAAATTGATGCACTACAGACGTTACTGGATACCTTGTCTCCTGAGTTTTTGACTATTCCTGAATCAATACTGGCAGTGATCCCACCTAAAGCTTATGGTGAGTCGAGAAATCGCGAAAGTGTGCATGGTCGAACTGGCTTGACGTTAGATGCCATGGCATTACCTGAAATGGCGACGCAGCACACCTTAAAGTTACTCCTTAATGCAGAGCGATTAAACCGTGTTGCACAACAGTATGCCCGTAATAACAGTTACTTGGGTAGTGATGAAGTGTTGGCGCAGGTGCATACGCATGTATTTGAGGCAAATCCAAAATCAACCATGGCTAAGAAGTTAAATCAGCGTGTGCAGTATTTGACAGCATATAGAATGGCTGATTTGAGCTTGAATGATAAAGTTGCGCCAGAAGTGCAAGCACAGCTACGCTATTATTTGCGACAAGTTGCACAAGACTCAACTGAGCAGTCGCTATTTTCGAGTCCAAGTAAAGCCGATGCATTTGGGATTTATTTAGGCGAGCACATTCAGTACTTTTTAAAAGAAGGGAAATGGCCTGCAAACTATGCGCCGCTTGCTATGCCACCGGGGTCACCTATTTAATGCTAAATTAAATAGTAAAAAAGCCCCATAGTGGGGCTTTTTTATTTGATGAATGATACTTTTTAAAGGTTACGCGATTTGTTTTTCAGCTAACTTTAATTCCATGGTCGCTTTGAGTAGGCGATACAAATTGATAGAAGCATCAATTTCTTCTTTACGGTTGGTTAAACTTTCAATGTTTAGCCCCAGTGGAATGTCCAAATGTGCACAGCTGCGTAAAATGAGATCTAAATTTTCACGACAAATTTTAATTGACTCATTGAGTGTATTGTCCGCATCCAGCATGCGCCATCTCGTTGCTTCTGGTACAGAAATACCTAACCACTCCATAAACTCTAATGTTTTTTGCCCACCACAGGGAGTGAAAGTCAAAATAATACGTTTTGGCTCAATGCCTTGCTGACGACAAGTACGTGCATAGCTGGTTAATAAGTCAATGCTTGCTTGTGCATCATAAACCGCTTGAGAAATGAAGTACTCACAGCCTTTGATGGTTTTATCGATGAGCCTTTCGTGTTCGTTACGCTTGTTGGCATGGCGTTCAGCAATCGTGACACCGCCTAAGAAAAAGTCCTGCGTATGTGTCTGCAACGTTTGATAAGCCTCAGGCAAACCTAACTTTATGTCGCCTTTTGACGATGGGCTACCCACTAATACAAGGTTGTTTAAACCGAAGTCTTGTTTGGTTTTATGTAGCCATTGCGTGAATTCCTCTCGGTCACGTTGTGCAACACTTTTATAAGTGATCACGTCAAGTTTAGATAAGTCGCGAACTAATTGGCTGTACTCACAAGGATCGACAGTTTGCTTAAACGGAAAAGGCCTCGGCACTTGAGTGCGGCTACTTTCATCTTGAATGTCGTAAATGATGACGCCATCATATTCGATTTCGTGTAATCGATTCAAAAGTTTAGTGGCAATGGTTTTAAGTTGCTCACTGTCTGTACCCAGCTTTGGTGGGGTTGTACCAATTAAATATACCCCTTGGTTAGGGTCTACTATTTTCTCTTGTAGCGTTAAAGCCATGTCCTCATTCCCGCGCATTCATCGTTATGGGGGTAAATATAGCAGCCATTTAGACGTCTAGATAGATTTTTTTATTGAATTTACTTCATTAAATATGATTTTTTTTCATAAGGACTGAAATTTAAGTAAATTATCGTGCAAATTTTTAACGCTCAGCACGGGAAGTTTTTTTGCGCGATTTGTCGATATATACAAGATTTTTACTGGCTTTAAGGCATAATCAGGAAATAAACCTGTGCTGAGCACAGGCATACAGAGACAAAAAACGATAAATATTAGGGATGCATATGAAATTTAAGCTTCTGGCAACCAGCCTTGCTGTCACCTTAGCACTGACAGGGTGTGCTGCAAATAATATGAATACGACCCATGGCCAACCAAATGGCGCTGTGGCTGCGGTAGACACCGTGAATAACAAAGTCTTTTCACATGATTACGTACTCGAAGAGCTTGATAACGGCTTGCGTGTTGTGGTGGTTAAAACAGATTACCCTGATGTGGTGTCTTTACAGATCCCCGTTTCAGTGGGATCGCGCAATGAGATAGAAGACGGCAAAACGGGGTTTGCACATTTTTTTGAACACATGATGTTCAAAGGTTCAAAAAAATATCCAGAAGCCATTTATAAAGACATTATTAAAAACTCAGGGGTGGATAACCGCGCTTATACAACCAACGACTACACCAATTATTATCTTAGCTTTTCAAAAGAGCACTTAGGCAAAGTGCTTGAAATTCAGTCTGACATTTTCCAAAACCTCCACTTTAGTGAAGAGCAATTCCGTACAGAAGCGCTGACTGTAAAAGGCGAATACCTGAAAAATAATGCCAGCCCGATCCGTAAGTTGTTGGGTGCTGTTCGTAACAACGCTTTTGATACACATACCTATAAACACACCACAATGGGCTTTTTTGAAGATATAGAAGCGATGCCAGACCAAATGGCTTATGCGGATTTATTTTTTGAACGCTTTTATAAGCCTGAGTATGCGACCATCGTGATCGTTGGTGATGTGGAGCCAAAAGCCACCGTTGATCTGGTTAAAAAGCATTGGGGTGAGTGGCAACGTGGTGAGTATCAGGCAGAGATCCCAGTGGAGCCAAAACAGCAAGCAGCAAGGTACCAGCATGTTGTGAATGAAGGCCAACCAGGTCACTGGTTACTTGTGTCGTACAAAGGACCAGCTTGGGAGCCGACGCAAAAAGATCGCGCAGCTGTAGATTTAGTTTCAGAGCTTTATTTCTCAGAGAACTCAAAGCTATACCAAGAGTTGGTCGTGGATAAACAAATTGCGACACAGCTTTTCACATATAATGCTGAAACCAAAGATCCCGGCCTGCTTCATGTTTTTGTTAAAGTCGAAGACGAAAAAGACCTCGTTACTGTGCGTGACGCCATTACCCGTACTTATGCAACGGCACGCGCTGAGCTAGTAGATGAAGGCAAACTGGCGGCCCTGAAGTCTAATAAACGATATAGTTTTGCCAATGATTTAGATTCATCAAAGGCCATCGCATCGATGCTGGCAAGCTATGTACACTTTGAGCGTGATCCTGAAGCCATCAATCAAATGTATGCCACGGCAGACACCGTCACCCCTGAAGATATTCGTCGCATCGCTAACAAATACTTTGTTGACTCTGGGCGCAATACTGTAACTATGTCAGCAAAAGCCAAAATCACAGGCTTTGAAAAAGAAGTGGATCTGGATGCCCTCACTGCTGAGTTGAGTCAACCAACAACGCAGCACTTCACGGTCTTAGATAAAACGTCTAAATCCCCCCTAGTTGATGTGAATTGGTTATTCTATACGGGTGCAGCCGCTGATCCTGAAGGGAAAAAAGGGGTTGCTGCGTTGACAGCTGCAATGCTCGCCAAAGGAGGCAGCGCAACTAAGTCGTATAAAGAAATCCAAAAAGCCATGTATCCACTCGCTGGTAGCTTCTCTCACCAAGTGGACAAAGAGATGATTGCACTACGCGGCCGCGTGCACAAAGACAACGTACAGCAATGGTATGCATTGGTCGGTGAGCAGTTGTTAAACCCAGGCTTTAGAGAAGATGATTTTAATCGTTTGAAAAAAGAGCTAATTGATAACATTAATTCAGACTTAAAAGCGTCAAATGACGAAGAGCTAGGTAAAGAGGTGCTCTATCATAAGCTGTATCAAGGTCATGCTTATGAAAGTTTAAACCTAGGTGATTTGTCAGATTTAGACGCGTTAACATTGCAAGATGTGAAGGACTTCTATTATAGCCAGTTCACCCAGGCGAAGTTAAATCTAGGTTTAACAGGTGCGCTGAATGATGATTTGAAGGCGCAACTAATACAAGACTTAACGCGTTTACCAAAGGGCGAAGAAAAACGTTTGAATGTCGCTGATGCACCTGCACTAGAGGGCATTCATGCGACAATTGTTGAGAAAAGCGCTAAATCAACAGCAGTATCATTTGGTTTCCCAATTGAGACGGTGCGCAGCAGCAAAGATTGGACCGCGCTGTGGTTAGTGCGTTCATATTTTGGTGAGCACCGTAACTCAGGGGCCTTCCTATTTGACCGAATTCGTCAAACTCGTGGTATGAACTATGGTGACTATGCCTATATTGAGTACTTCCCGCGCGGCATGTACCAAACTATGCCTGATGCGAACTTAGGTCGCTCTGAGCAGATTTTCCAAGTTTGGTTACGTCCACTGCGTTCGAATAATGACGCGCATTTTGCGACACGTGTTGCGGTTTATGAGCTTGATAAGATGATCAAGCAAGGGATGAGTGAAAAAGACTTTGAAGCGACGCGTAATTTCTTAAATAATTATGTGCCGCAGCTGGTGGCGAGCCAAGATAGGCAACTTGGTTATGCACTAGATAGCCAATTTTATAACACCGATGAATTTGTAAGCCTAGTGCGCGCACAGCTTGCAAGTTTGAGCTTAGACGACGTCAACCGCGTGATCCGTGAAAATCTACAAACTGAGAATATGCACTATGTGTTTGTGACAGGTGACGGCGAAGACATGAAGCAGCGCCTTGCAAGCGAGCAAGTTTCTCCGCTTAAATATAACGTGAGCAAGCCTCAGGCGTTACTTGATGAGGATAAGATCGTTGAAAGTTATCAGCTATCAGTACCTGCGAAAAATATAGAAGTGATACAAGCTCAGGATTTATTTAAATAAATCTTTAAACTGTATGTCAGTGTAAACGCCCCGCTTTAGCGGGGCGTTTTTATTTATAGTCATTAAGTTGCACGTGCGTTAAAAAAACACCATTATAGGAACCTTAGGTTATAATTAATAACTAGAAATTCGAGGCTTACTAGTGCTATCAAAGGGTGATGCACGCTAAGATAAGAAACGACAGTAAATGACAGATATGTGGAAAATATGAGACACGAAATTTGGCAACAATTGAGAGAAGAAGCACAAGAACTTGTGCAAAGAGAGCCTTTGCTCGCCAGTCATGTATATTCAAGTGTGCTCAATCACGATTGTTTAGGTGCAGCCTTGAGCTTCATAGTTGCCAATAAGCTCTCAGACGCCGTTGTGTCTGCATTTACTATCCGTGAATTGTTTGACCAAGCCTTTGTCGATTGTGACCGGATGCTGACACATGTGGCTCATGATATAAAAGCTGTTAAAGATCGAGACCCCGCTGCCGATAGTTATCTTAACGTGATATTAAACTTGAAGGGTTTCCATGCATTACAAGCACACCGTCTCGCATACTGCCTGTGGCGACAACAGCGCAAAGAGCTCGCCCGTTTTATTCAAAGCCGCACCTCTGAAGTTTTTGGCGTTGACATCCATCCTGCTTGTAAAGTCGGCCATGGTATTATGCTTGACCATGCGACTGGTATAGTTATCGGTGAAACAGCCGTTATCGAAGATAATGTTTCAATTTTACAGTCAGTTACGCTTGGCGGTACAGGTAACGAGCAAGGTGACCGACATCCCAAGATCCGTGCCGGTGTTTTGATTGGCGCTGGTGTAAAAGTGCTTGGTAATATTGAGGTTGGTGAAGGCGCACGCATAGGGGCAGGCTCGGTAGTATTGAAAGCCGTTGCACCGCACACCACAGTGGTAGGTGTACCAGCCAAAGTAGTTGGCAAACCAAATTGCCCATGTCCTGCTGAGAGCATGGATCAAAACTTCCTAGATGATGCCATCAGTCGTATCAACGACTCTCATACTAGCGCTATGTTATAAGTTGTTAGCCAGCAGATGCGTGATAAGGCGTCTTTGCTTTGTGCATTTTCTACAGGGGTCTTATTGACTTGTGGTCTATACGAACTGCACAGTTCGCCCGTGGTATCACCCCGAGCGGACGATATCACTACTTTGCCAGCAAACCCAACACAGCAAGACAATATCGAGTTATCTCAGACGGAGAGGGTGATTGAGCAGGGTTTTCTACAAGGCGAGCATGTATCTACTCACGGCTCGGCACCAGACGAGACTCTACTGGCACTCAATCAACGTTTAAAAGAAGACAACGCAAAATTACAAGCGCAGTTATCTGCGCTGCAATCTGATCCTAGTGGCAGTACACCAACCTTTAACGTTGCTAGCCGTCTAGCGGCAATATTTGCTCAGCAAAGACGAGACGAGGTCTGGGCGTCTGAAGTGGAATTATTTGCTGAAGACTTTTTATATGAAGTTCAATTACACGATGACATCACGCTGCTTGCCTCTCAGTGCAAGCAGCACGTTTGCCAATTAAATTTTACCTCTGAATCACACGCCGGTGCTGCAAATTGGCAGCAGTTACACACCGCGTTACTACGTATGCCTTGGATGAAGCAATTTAAAACGGTAACGGCAGTTCAAAACAAGGGTACACTGCAAATTCACCTGAGTTTAAAAACCAGTGATGAACTCAGAAGCGAGTACTAACTGATTACCTAAGCTTATCGATGTCCTTAATTTGGGTGTGTAGTTGTCCATCGGCTAATTGGGTCACCAGTGTGTCGCCTACCTGTACATCAGTAATTGAAGTTACGACATGGTTATTTTTTTGCGTGATGCTGTAGCCCCGAGATAAGACAGCTAACGGGCTCACACTATCAAGTCTCGCTGCCAATAGGGCCAACTGATTTTGCTGGCGGGCACTGTGCTGAGCCATCGTGTTGTGGAGTGTTGATGTAAGTCTGTCCAGTTTTGCTTTGGCATTGCTTAGGCGCTTTTCAGGGTGAAACTTGAGTAAGGCATGTTCTAGCACGTTCACTTTATGATGTTGCTTCTGCTGTTGGTATTGTAACGCTCGAAGCAAACGTTGCTGTAATTCATCGACGCGCTGTACTTGTTGCATTAATTGATTTTGTGGATGCTGTAAGCTTAAACGTTGCTGTAAGCGTACAACATGTTGCTGCTCGTCATACAGTGTGCGTTTTAAAGCCATTGCCAGTCGCTGCTTTCTATCTTTGACATAACTGATGAGTTCACTGCTATCTGGACTGACTAGCTCAGCGGCAGCTGAGGGCGTTGGGGCACGCAAATCAGCAACATAGTCGCTTATGGTGGTATCAATCTCGTGACCGACAGCGCTGATAACAGGAAGTGTACAGGCGAAAATGGCGCGTGCGACTACTTCTTCGTTAAAACACCATAGATCTTCCAAAGAGCCTCCACCACGTCCAACGATGAGTACATCGACTTCATTACGTTTATCTGCCAATGCAATTTTTTCTGCGATCTGTGCTGCAGCCTCGTTTCCTTGCACCAGAGAAGGGTAGATGGTGATTTCTAATTGTGGTGCACGGCGTTTTAACACGGACAGAATATCTTTAATGGCCGCGCCTGTTGCTGAGGTAACGACACCAATACGATTAATTTGTTGTGGCAGCGGTTTTTTATGAAAGCTGTTAAATAGTCCTTCAGCAGCCAGTTGCATTTGTAATGCTTCAAATTGCTGTTTAAGTAAACCTTCACCTGCGGGGGCCATTTGCTCGACTATGAGTTGGTAATCTCCACGCGGTTCATAGACGGATACGCGTGCTTTAACCTGTACTTGGGCACCATTTTCTGGGCGGTATTTACAATATCGATTGTTACCTCGCCACATTGCCGCCTTAATTTGGGCTTTTTCGTCTTTTAAAGAAAAGTACCAATGCCCAGAAGCCGGGGCGACAAAGTTTGAAATTTCGCCAGTTAATTCAAGAGAAGCAAAACCTTGTTCTAGTAAGCTGCGAATTTCGCGATTTAAGCGTGAAACTGTATAAACTTTGTTGTTCTGTGGCAATGACATACCTAACTCCATAAAAAATTCACAGACACTTTAGCACATTTTTTGCTAAATTTTGTTTACTCGCATAAGGAACGCTGATAAAATGCGCACGCAATTCCTTATACTCAGAATTCACTTGAGAGAAGCCGCACACATGCTAAGAATTGCAAAAGAAGCCCTTACTTTTGACGACGTACTACTAGTACCCGCTCATTCAACTGTTCTACCGCACACAGCGAGTCTTAAAACTCGTCTGACACGCGATATCGAGCTTAACCTGCCACTTGTTTCTGCGTCAATGGACACAGTGACTGAAGCACGCTTAGCGATTGCCCTAGCGCAAGAAGGCGGCATTGGCTTTATTCACAAAAACATGACCATCGAAGAGCAAGCGGACAATGTTCGTAAAGTAAAAACTTACGAAGCTGGTATCGTTACTTTCCCTGTCACTGTCACAGCAGACAAAACCATTGCTGAAACGATTGCCCTTGCAGATGAAAAAGGGTTTTCAGGTTTCCCTGTAGTGGGTGCTGATAACCAACTTGAAGGTATCGTGACAAGCCGTGATATGCGTTTTGAAACTCAGTTAGACAAGCCTGTTTCGTCAGTGATGACGAAAAAAGCAGATTTAGTGACTGTGAAAGAAGGCGCAGGTCGTGAAGAGATCCTCGGTCTAATGCACGAGCACCGCATTGAGAAAATCTTAGTGGTTGACGATGCGTTTGCACTTAAAGGCATGATCACCGTTAAAGATTATCAAAAAGCACAAGAAAAGCCGAACGCATGTAAAGACGCACAAGGTCGTTTACGTGTTGGTGCTGCTGTGGGTGTTGGCGCCGGTACTGATGAGCGTATCGCTGCATTGGTTGAGGCTGGTGTGGACATCTTATTGATTGACACATCTCATGGTCACTCTCAAGGTGTAATTGACCGCGTTAAAGCAACGCGTGCAGCTTACCCTGAGCTACAAATTGTTGCGGGTAACGTTGCAACAGGCGCAGGAGCCCTTGCCCTTGCTGATGCTGGTGCAGATGCTGTTAAAGTGGGTATTGGCCCTGGTTCAATTTGTACAACGCGTATTGTTACAGGGTGTGGTGTACCACAAATCACAGCGATTTCAGATGCTGTTGAAGCACTAAAAGATCGTGACATTCCAGTGATTGCCGATGGTGGTATTCGCTATTCTGGTGACATTGTCAAAGCGCTTGTTGCTGGTGCAGCGTGCGTCATGGTTGGTTCAATGCTTGCTGGTACTGAAGAATCACCGGGTGAAGTTGAACTGTATCAAGGCCGTTACTACAAGTCTTACCGTGGTATGGGTTCTCTAGGTGCGATGAACCAAAAAGAAGGTTCTTCAGATCGTTACTTCCAGAAGAGCAACCAAGCAGACAAGCTTGTGCCAGAAGGCATTGAAGGCCGCGTTGCATACAAGGGCCCAATTGCTGCGATCATTCACCAGCAAATTGGTGGTATTCGCAGTGCAATGGGTCTAACTGGCTGTGCAACAATCGCTGAACTGAACATCAAACCTGAGTTTGTACGTGTCACTTCAGCAGGTATGGGTGAGTCTCACGTACACGATGTACAAATCACCAAAGAAGCGCCTAACTATCGCTTAGGTTAAGCCGGCCAACGTGCGTTGAGCCCGCAAAATTGTCAGGGCTAGCAGCAGCTAGCCCTTTTTAATTCTGGTAAAGCAGGTTAGCTGTGCTTTACTAATTTTATCGTTTCCTAACTAACGAGATTATCAATGAGCAAAGACATCCATGATTCCCGTATTTTGATCTTAGACTTCGGTTCTCAATACACGCAGTTAATTGCACGTCGTGTACGTGAGATTGGCGTTTACTGTGAACTTTGGGCGTGGGATGTAACGGAAGAGCAGATCCGTGAATTCAACCCTCAGGGTATCATCCTGTCTGGTGGTCCAGAGTCAACCACAGAAGAAAATAGCCCAAGAGCACCAGAGTATGTGTTTGAGGCAGGTGTACCTGTACTTGGTGTATGTTACGGCATGCAAACAATGGCGATGCAGCTTGGTGGTAAAGTACATAGCTCTGATAAGAAAGAGTTTGGTTACGCAAAAGTTGAAAAAGTTGGTAACTGTGCACTTTTCGAAGCGATTGAAGATCACATTGAAGATGGTATTGGTCAACTTGACGTATGGATGAGCCACGGCGATAAAGTGGTTGAAATCCCAGACACGTTTGTAACAAGTGCGAAAACGGATACGTGTCCACACGCGGCAATGTCTTGGGAAGAAAAACGTTTTTATGGTGTGCAATTCCACCCAGAAGTGACACATACGCAGCAAGGTACTCGTTTGTTAGAGCGTTTTGCCATTGATATCTGTGGCTGTGAGAAGCTTTGGACACCTTCGCAGATCATTGAAGATGCCGTTGAGCGGATCAAAGAGAAAGTTGGCGATGACGAAGTTATCCTAGGCCTTTCAGGTGGTGTTGATTCGTCTGTTGTGGCTATGCTGATTCACCGTGCGATTGGTAAGAAATTAACGTGTGTATTTGTTGATAATGGTTTACTTCGTTTAAACGAAGGTCAGCAAGTAATGGAGATGTTTGGGGATAAATTCGGCCTGAATATCATCAAAGTGGATGCTGAAGAGCAGTTCCTGAATGACCTAGCAGGTCTTTCTGATCCTGAAGATAAGCGTAAAGCAATTGGCCATACGTTCATTGACGTATTCGATGCTGAATCTAAAAAGTTGAAAAATGCTAAATGGTTAGCGCAAGGTACAATTTACCCAGACGTCATCGAGTCAGCGGCATCAAAAACAGGCAAGGCACACGTGATCAAGTCTCACCATAACGTAGGCGGTCTTCCTGACGATATGGAAATGGGTCTAGTAGAACCCCTTCGTGAGTTGTTTAAAGATGAAGTACGTAAGATTGGTCTTGAGTTAGGTTTACCGTACGACATGCTTTACCGTCACCCATTCCCAGGTCCTGGTCTAGGTGTACGCGTACTTGGTGAAATCAAGAAAGAATACTGTGATTTGCTGCGTCGTGCAGATGCTATCTTCATTGAAGAGCTTCATAAAGCAGGCATTTACCACAAAGTGTCTCAAGCATTCACTGTATTCCTGCCGGTTAAATCGGTAGGTGTAATGGGTGATGCACGTAAGTACGACTGGGTTGTATCATTACGTTGTGTAGAAACAATCGACTTTATGACGGCGCGTTGGTCACACTTACCTTATGATTTCTTAGGTCTTGTTTCAAACCGCATCATCAATGAAATTGATGGAATTTCTCGCGTTGTTTACGATATCTCAGGCAAACCACCTGCGACAATCGAGTGGGAATAATGATAATTAGCACAAGCTAATTGAATGAAAAAAAGGCGAATATCATAAATATTCGCCTTTTTGTTTATAAAAAAAGCAAACAAACAAAAAAATGCATTTTTCCTCTTTACCTTTTCTAAAAGCTCTTTATAATGCGTCGACATTGCAGGGGCGTAGTTCCAATTGGTAGAACAGCGGTCTCCAAAACCGATGGTTGCGGGTTCGAGTCCTGCCGCCCCTGCCACTTCTTACTTTTCCCACGTAATTGAATCTTTTACTACGACCATTTAGACTCAGTAAAAAAGTATTTTTATTATGCATCCTATACATGCTCAATTACTTGGTTTAACACCACTTAAGCTTAAAGCACAATATAATACACATGCTGATCCAGAAGGCGTGCAAGGTACCTCTGTCCCTTTGGTTTTACCAACACGTCTCGCTGAAGATATTGCCTTGGCTATTAATTTAGATAATTTAGTTGTCGTGTCGGGGGAATCTATTTCATTGCAAGGGAATACGCTGACCTTACCTGGCACAGTACTAGACACAGAACAAAAGCAACAACTATGGCGGGCGATATATCATGCTGTATCTGCGTAGTGAGGCCTTAGCTCAATTTCCGATCGAACAGGTCATGGAAATTGAGAACGCGTGCCACAGCCATCCATGGAGCGAAAAAACACTCACTTCATGCATTGGCGGTCGTTATTTTAATGTATGTCGTGATAGTGAAGCAGGACTGATCGGATATTTTATTGCTGAACGAGCTGGACCAGACTACACCCTAATGAATATTTGTGTGCACCCAGATCATCAAGGTAAAGGCATTGCGACCGAATTGATGCATGCATTGATAGAACAATGTGTGGATGAACAGGCTGAAAACCTGTTTTTGGAAGTCAGGGCATCTAACCAGTCTGCGATCGCGCTCTATAATAAGGTTGGCTTGAATGTGATGGGTAGGAGAAAAAATTACTACCCAACCGAAACTGGCAAAGAAGATGCCATTCTCATGGGCATACAGTTTACAAATTAAGAAAGCAACAGGTGTAACTACCTTGCAGCTTGAAGCTGTACATCTTCATTATCTAATGTGTATTGGATCGCTTGGGTAAGTTGTAAGGTGGTATATTGCCATTGAGCTTTGTTGTTTCCTTGTAAGCTCATTTCCAACTCACCTGCAGCACTGTGAATATTGCTAAAGCCAAAGCAGCCAGCACTGCCTTTTAAACTATGCGCTAGAGCACGTAAAGACTCCCATTCTTGATTCTCGTACAGTGATTCGACGAGATCGAGTTGTTCCGGTAGCTTCTCCAAATAATTTTGACTAATTTGTAAGAATTTTTCACTTTTTAGGAGGTTGTTCCACTTCGAGGCATTGTCACTGGCCAGCTCTAAAAACTCAAGTAGTACCGTGCCGAGTTTTTCTCTGTCGATGGGTTTACCGAGCGTGGCGTTGCATCCTGCGGCCAAGTAGGTATCAATGTCATTTTTCATGATATTGGCAGTCAGTGCGACAATCGGCCCGTCATAGGCGGCATGTCTGAGCATTTCAGTCGCTTCTAAGCCACCCATCACAGGCATTTGCATGTCCATTAAGATTAAATCGTAATCATTGATAAGTGACATTTCGACGGCTTCTGCGCCATTATTTGCAATATCGGGCTTTAGGCCCCAAGAACTTAATAGTAAAGAAATCAACTCTTGGTTATCTTTATTATCTTCAGCGAGCAGTATCGTGGCTTCTAGTTGCGTTTCAGTCAGTTTTTGAGCACTGCTTGTTTGATTGTGAATATAAGAGTCACAATCTATCCATTCGATGTCTTGGTTGCGGTGATTGGCCAAGATAGTAATGGTAAAGGTACTGCCATTACCTTGCTCACTGCTCACTTGTACATCGCCACCAAGCAGCTGTGCTAAATTTTTAGATATACATAGACCAAGCCCGGTGCCACCAAATCGTCGTGTTGTGGTGGTATCGGCTTGTTCAAACGGTTTGAACACCCTTTCCATTTCACTTTTTGACATGCCAATGCCCGTATCTTTAATCACAAAGATAAATTGATCTCGCTGGGCGTTAAAATCAATGCCGATGGAAATAACCCCTTGTTCAGTAAATTTAACGGCGTTACTGGCAATATTAAGCAAGATTTGCTTTAGACGTGTTTCATCACTATTGAGCGCTTTGGGCAATGGAAATGCGTAGTCGAGCGTTAATTCAAGCTGTTTTTCTTCGGCAAGTGGCTGAATAATCGATTCAATGTCTTTTAATAATGGTAAAAACTCAATCGCATTTTGTTCTACTGCGAGTTTTTCTGCTTCAATTTTTGAGAGGTCGAGAATGTTATTGATCAGTTCTAATAAGTGCTTTGAGTTGCGTAAAATCGTGTCTAAGTGTAAGTCTGCGTTCTTCGCACCTGGGTTGTGCAATAGTTGCTCAGTAAACCCCATAATTGCCGTTAATGGTGTACGGATCTCATGGCTCATATTCGCTAAAAATCGACTTTTAAGCTGGTTTGCTTGCTCTGCTTCAGTAATCGCGACTTCGAGCTGGCTGTTCATTTCTTCTAGTGCTCGTGTTCGACTTTCGACCTTTTCTTCTAGGTGGAGCTTGTAGTCTTCCAATTCACCTTGGAAGTCTCGGATCTGTTTCACCATGTGGTTGAAATCATCGAACAAGGTGCCAACTTCGTCGTCGTCATGGGCAGGTAAAGAGACTGATAAGTCACCATCACCGACTCGGTGGCTGGCTTCTCCAAGCAATTCTATGGGCGTAAGTAGTAGGTTACGTACCACAATAAAGATGAGTACGGGTAAGGTAACCACGGAAAGAATAACGATTAAAGCTGTGATTAAGCTGATGGCTTTACCAGATTGATAAAGAATACTTTTGGGTATGGTCGAAATATAGTAATAACC
Organism: Pseudoalteromonas luteoviolacea; assembly: GCF_000814765.1. GTDB lineage: Bacteria > Pseudomonadota > Gammaproteobacteria > Enterobacterales > Alteromonadaceae > Pseudoalteromonas > Pseudoalteromonas luteoviolacea_H. The sequence continues at coordinate 947,917 of NZ_JWIC01000010.1, read as the reverse complement.
ACCACTTAGCTGTGCACTGTAAGTCATGCGTTTGAGCCCATCAACAGAGGGCAAAATGATAGAATCTAATTTACCTCTATCTGCCAAGGAGCTAACTTGCGCCATTTCTTCAGCGCTGAGGTAACTGGAAGAGAATTGTCCATCAGAGGAGAATAACACTTCTCCCTGCGCGGACACCAATAAATTTAATGTGTTGTCGTAAGGCGCTTCAAGTATGCTACTACTAATAATCGATGGCGCAACACGCACTATGATATAGCCCTGTCTTTGTGGTCTTTTTAGGTGAAAGTTAACGCTATAAATCTGTTGCACGAAGTAAAGTTGTGTACCACCTTCTTTGGCCGGTAGCATGTACTGTTGCTGGCGCAAATTGCTTTTAAGTACTTGGTCAAAAAATGGGTAGTCATCTGGCGCAAAACTTAAATTACTCGAATAGAAGGCATGGCTTTTACCCTCTGCATCGACAAGGTTAATACTGAGTATATCTGGATAGGCTTCACTGTAACTTGCAAATACATCCATCAGTGCACCCAAACGTTTTGTTTTAAGTTTATGTTCATCAGATGATGTAAGAAGTGCACCTAAGTGTTTTTTTTGCAGTGGTTCTTTATCTAGGGGTGAAAGTAAGTAGTCACTAAGCACAGGAGATGTGGAAAGCAGTTTTGTGGTTGATTGATATATTTCCATGTAGTTGAACATTTTTTGTTGCTGTTGTTCAACAAAGCGCCCCACAATGAGCTTTGCTTGCTTTTGCGTGGAGCTGGTTACATTGGTGAGTGTAAAGCCGCCTAAAAACAGCAAAGGCAAAATCACCAGCGGTGTTATATACCAAAGTAACCTGATACTGAGCTTACTGGTTTTCATCTTTCCCGATATCCATATGTGCTTTAAACGTCCGTCAAATTATCCATTCATTGTGCAATATTGGATCATATGATGGCTTGACTAATTTCTCAAGTTTTTGCGCTGTGTCAGCAGATGTTTGAGTTTAAAAAGGAAGGGGAGATTACCTATTTTGATATATCGTAAAGAGGGCAAAGTATCGCTACTTTGCCCAATATCTAGTTTACTTCGCGTGATACAACGCTATTTCGGAAAGCTGTAGCAGGTTATTACCGTTGGCATCCGTGGCTGTGTGTGTCAGATCGATACGGTAGTGTGAGTACGCCGTCGTGTTATCTACTCGAAAAGTACGCGTTTGATTACGTTCGGTAAATTGCTCTGACTGGCGAGTGTCAATGGCATACCATTGCACACCATCATTTGAGCCCTGTAGCGACCAATTTGTTGGATCTCGTTCGGGCGCATCGTTACCACTGGTTATGCTATAGGCACTTAACGTATGAGGTTGTTTGGCGATAAATTGTAACCAACCAGTGTCTGTCAATGCGACGTATTTATTGTCGAAATTACCATCAAATGCGCTTTGATAGCCCTCTCCCCATTGGCTAAAGCCCTCATGCTCAGCACTGGTTTGCCCGCCGAGCAATACAAAATTCTCAAGTGTCACGGGAAGCGCAACCGTGGCTTTATCAGCCAACAAGTCTATCTCAGCAAGTTGAAATAAAGACTCGCCATTACTTTGCTGGCCACTATTTAAAAAATTAAAGCGAAAATGCTGATAGTGCTGTGTTGGCGCAAGGGTAAATTCGCGCGTTTCAAGTCTTTGGTTAAATACTTGGTTAGACTGTGCATCCACCTCTTGCCAAGCGATCCCATCTTGGGAACCGAATAGTGTCCAACTACTCGGATCTCGGCTCGGCTGGTTATCACCCACGGTTAAGCGATAAGCCACTAACTGACCAGTTCCATGTGTAGAAAAAGTGATTTCTGATTGATCGTTTATCGTTAGATATTTTGTGTAACGGTCTCCATCGATTGCTTTTGTTACATCGTAGATGGGATCCGCAGGCTGTGCTGAGGCGGTAATATCTGTGCCTAACTCAACCAAACTAATTTGGTCAGCTGGAATCGCTGGCGCTTCAGGTGCGGCCCCTAAAGTTGCTTGATACTTTTGCCATAGTGTATTGATATCTTGATTTAAGATACGTTTGAGCGCTTCTTCCAATGTCCACTCCCAACCTTCACGCTGGCTAGTGAGCACCATTTGGTTGATTTTATATGTAAAGTCATCGTCATAGTTATCTTGGATCCAAGATAGGAAAAACCCTGTATTGGTGTAACCACCTAACCAGTTTTTGGATGGGGAAGGGCTTCTTGTCGCATGAAAGCCTGCGCGGATCCTTACAAGATCGGCTATTCCCTCAACAATCGCGTGTGTTTCATTGCCATCCGCCATATGTCCCGTTGGAAAATGTTGATAGCCATGCACAAGCTCATGCCAGAAGACACCCAATAATTCATAAATCACTTCTTCGTCAGTTGCATTTGCCAAAGATTCGGTGATGTATTTTGTGCTAAATGCGATTTCCATGTTGCGGCCAGAGCCAGCGCGATAAGCAAGGGTGTCCATCCACTTTAGGCTAAATGTCACTGAGTCAAATTCAGGAGATTCGCCATAATGCTTATAAAGGTACTGATTTACTTTTAACGTCACATCATTGATGGTTTTTTCTAAATCAGGGAATAGGCGGTGAATGCGTTTATAGCCTACGCTTTCGGTATCTTCATGAGCAAATTTAATTTCAGGATAGGCGAACCCATGCCATGGGTTGGCAGGATCGACAACCTTCACTGTTTGATTTACGACTTCGCTTCGGCCATGCCAGTTGTAAGAAACAAGCTCGATATTTTTGACACCCGGGGTGTTAAAAGTAACCACTGGGTTTTGTGCCAAACTAGATGCCGGCGTTCCTTGTTCGAATTGCCATTCAAAGCTATTTGGTTGATTGAGGCTAGCATCTTTTAGCTCTAATACCTCTCCAACAAAAACGGTACTGGTCTCACTGTTAATGCCAGCAATCGGAAGTTGTGTGTTGGTAAATAAGTCTATCTCGGCGATTTGAAGTAAATCATATCCCCAGTCATCGGTGCCTTTATGAGTGAGATCGAAGCGATAGTGTTGATAAGGTTTTGCATTGTCGACGATGTAAGTCTTTTGTTCAAAGCGCTTGTCAAAAGCTTGGTCATTTTGCGTATCAATGATTTGCCAGTTTTCACCATCATTAGAACCTTGTAATGTCCAAGTATGTGGATCTCTGCCTGGGGCATCATTGGCAGAGGTCAATTGGTATTTAGCCAGACTTTGTGGCTGTTCTAACGATACTTGTATCCAACTCTGAGGTTTAAGAGTGACATATTTTGTGCGGGGGTCGCCATCAAATGCATTACTGAGTGCTTCACCTGCGGGAGACTCTGCTTTTTGCTCACTCAGTGTAATATTGTTGCCTATCAGGCTCATTTGTGAAATTGGATCGTTCTTTTTGTCGTGCGCAATTTTGGCCCACACTTGGCTAACATCAGGATCTTCATTCAATGTCCACCATTTTGCTTTATACAACTCTCCTTTAAACGCAACGATTTGCCCTTTTGTATAAACCTGTGCATGTAGCCAAGGGTTTGGTGTGCTGAGTTCACTGTTGATGAATTGTACAAACTGCCAAGCACCAGATTTATTGATGGCTGGTGTATCACCTTCTGTCCACCAGTTTGCTTGATAAATTGCCCCTTGGTGTGTTACTCGGTGACCCTTTTTATAGCTCGTTTTGTCCTGCCATTCGCTCAGTACTGTTGTCTGTATATTTTGGTGTGTATGTCCTGAATGTGCGTGTACTGATGTTGATTGGATAGCCAGTGCTAAAGCACAAAGTGCAAACCGTTTCATAATTAACTCCCATTATCTTGATTGTTTTTATTTGGAACGTTCCATTTATTATTGGCACAAAATAACATCAATTCAAAGTATTAATTACAGCTGATATTACATAAATAAGAAAAAAAGATTGGGTATGTGTGGCGGAAGCAATAAAAAAGCCGGGATACCCGGCTTATTTTCACAAACAAGATTAGCTGTCTGCACGACTCATAAATTTAACTTCTGTGGTGTTGATTTTAATTTTATCACCGGTTGAGATATGTTCAGGGACTTGGACGATTAGACCGGTTGTCAGCGTTGCTGGTTTTGTACGCGCACTGGCAGAGGCCCCTTTAATAGACGGTGCGGTCTCTTCAATAACAAGCTCAACACTTGAAGGTAAATCGACAGATACAGGGCTACCCTCTACAACGACAACAGATAGGCCTTTAGTATCTTCGTTGATAAATAAAACTTGTTCTGAAATGGCTTCTTTATTTAGGTGGTAAGGTGTGTAGTCCTCTTCATCCATAAAGACGTATTCTTCACCATCAATATAGGAAAACATTGCCGGGCGACGCGTTAGGTCGGCTAGTTTAAGCATTTCTTCCGCTTTAAATGTTTCATCTACTTTACCATTATTGACGACATCGTACATACGCATACGGTAAAGACTACCCCCAGCACGACCTTGAGGTACTGAACGTTCAATATCACGTACGATCATAACGCGACCATTGTATTCAATCGCAGCATGTTTTTTTATTTCACTGGCCTTTGGCATAGTAATTCCTAAATTGATTTTGTTTTGCAGCAAACTAGCATGAAGCCGCAGTGAGTCCAAGGGTGATATGCATTTTATTGTCTGATTTTACAATGCTAGGATAAGAGGGTAAAAAGTCATAGCTGGCTTACGCAATGCAATCATCAATGGGGAGTCGTGATGGAACGGTGTTTACACATGAAATGTCAATGTGGAAAAGTGCGTGGGAATGTCTCTATAGGTAGCAAATTGTTTCACAATCGAGTGGTGTGTTATTGCGATGATTGTCAGGCGTTTGTTAAGCACTTAAAACAGCCTCACATTTTGAATGCTTATGGCGGCTCTGATGTTTTCCAAGTCAGCGCTTCGCAACTAACGATCACCCAAGGACACAGTGAAATCGGGTGCTTAACTGTCACTCGAGGCGGTGTGCATCGCTGGTTTGCCAAATGTTGCAATACGCCTTTGGGGAATACATTAAATGCGCGTTGGCCATTGGTTGGCCTATTACATCACTGTATTGAAGAAGATTTAGACAAGATGGTAGGCCGGCCTGTTGGCAGTGTATTTTGTAAGTTTGCAACAGGAGAGATACCGAAGGAAGTGAAAGGACCTTGGTCGCATAAACAGGTTGCGGCTCATCTAATACTGAAAATCGCATTATGGCAAGTGCTGCGAAAAGGTCGACCATCGCCATTTTATCTGCAAGGCAAGCCCATTATTAAGCCTTATTGCCTTGCAGATAAAGGCAGCTAAAGCGCGTACAGTGCAGCCATTTCTAGGTAATTTAAACCAAATTGCTTTTTAAACCAACTGTTTACAAATTCATTGTCTGGCGCTATTTTGCCACAGCGTAAAATATATTCACCATATTGAGCACCGATTAAACCATTGCAATGTGTGTCTGTCCAAATACGCTCTAATTGTGTTTTAAAATTTTGCTGTAAGATATCGAGTTGCTTATCCAGTTTAGTATCAACATCTAAAAAGGTGGCTTTGATTGGTTTGATATTAAGTTGTGGAAAGTCTGCTTGATGACTTTGCGTATAGTGCGTCAGGCTGTCATCAACACGGAATTCTATTTGTTGTTGCGCGACTGTCCCGACGTATTTTGCATCAATGCTAAATTGTTCAGTGAACTCAGTCACCGGATAGCTATACGCTTTTTTCACTTCTACATCGAGTGTATTTGAAGGGTCAACTTTACTTTGCTTTTCTTCAACCAATGTAAAATGTGTTTGTCTATTTACCAGCTTTGCATCTCGAATGTGCTCTAAGCTAGCGTCAAAATTGAGCTCAAAGGTTTGTTTACCTACTGGGCTATACCAAAGGCTCTCTCTAAAAATTTGTTTTAATTGGGTCGAGGAAGTATGTAGTGAATTAGCCTGTCGGCTCGTGCTATGTAAATTTACTTTAAATCTAGGGGTAAGCGTGATGCGTGAGTAGCGACTTGGGTCGTGAGAAAGCGGCTCGAAATTCTGTGGCAGATCCCAAGCCATACAGTATTTCTCTGTAAATTGGCGTAAGAAAAATCGCTCGTCGTTTGCATTGGTCGACAGACGTGTGCACTTGGCGTGTGCTTTGTTTTGTAAAGCGGCTTTGTAAGTCGAAAACTGGTTATGTAGTTGCGCGTTACTAATCAGAAAAGCATAGCGGTGTTCAAAAAAGCGAAATTGATCTGGAAAACGCGACTGGCCTAATTGCTCCGCTCGTGTTTTCAACCAGTGAGTTGCATAGTCGATTTCTTCATTTTGTGTATTTGCAATAGGGCCAAATGGCTCTATTTGCCATTCGATTTGATTTCGTAATAGCGCTTCTAATTTGATGGCGGCGCCGGTTGGGTTGCCTCCTAAACGCAGCATTCGTACGTCAATTAATCCTTTATCTAAAATTTTATTTCGTGCTTGCATCAAGCCTTTTTGTGCTTCAATATCGTGAGGATCTTCGGTGAGTGCTTGCTCATAATATTCAGCTGATTGGCTATACATACCTGCTTCGAATAAGTTGTTTCCTTTTTCGACTAAACTTTTGCAGCCACTGAGTGCTAATGTCAGCACAGATAAAACAAATACGTTTCTCACTTTATTGCCTTCCTTTTTTCTCAATGAGATAGTACAGATGTTGCCCTTAATGCGACTTAGCAACTGATCCTAATTTTGCTCTTTTGTGTGATTACATTTGTTGGGGGGAATGTTAATCATTTACGCTATAGTAAATGTTAACCCGTACCCATGTCCATGGCTTAGGATTAAAGTTAGTTTACATGATGAGGACTTGTGCACAAATTTGCGCAGAGGGCATAAAGGCCCAAGAGGGCCTTTGGAAGAAGTAGGTATTAATTCGTATTAATCAGTTTTGAAACCGTGGCTATCACTTGTTCACTGTGTGTATTGATAAAGAAATGCCCCCCATTGAATGCATGTTGAGTGATAGGTAAAGCAGATAAGTCTTGCCAAGCATCAACCATTTCAGATGTGACATCGATATCATCATGACCATATAAAACATTGATAGGCATGGGCAAGGGGGATTGTTCTGCTTGGAAGCAATCCGCGATTTCAAAATCGGCCCTTAGTAAAGGTAAAAATAGTTCCATGAGTTCTGCATTATCCAGTACTTCTTTCGGTGTGCCATTTAGGTCTCGCAGTTCCGCGATAAATTCGGCGTCAGGTAAATGATAAATCGGTGCCTTGTGACCTTTGAGATGCGGCGCTCGACTCCCTGAGGCAATTAATTGAAGTGGCAATGTGTCGTGATGCTTGTGTAATGTGAGTGCTAATTCATAGGCGACTCGACTCCCCAAGCTATGACCGAAAAACACACAAGGTTTTTGTGTAATGAAATCACTGTGCTGCATGAGCTCGGCAATTGTTTGATTCATTTTATTGTAAGGCGTTTCCATTAAACGCGCACCTCGTCCGGGGAGTTGGATCAGCACCACCTCGATGTGAGTAGGGAGTTGACTTAACCATGACATGAAAATGCTCGGTGATCCCCCTGCGTATGGGAAGCAAAACAGGCGCATGGTGGCCTGAGGGTTAGGTTTTGGGATTAAAAATAACTTTGGCGTCATGTGGCTTTTTTATTATTGATTAATAGCGTTTATCCTAACAATTTAAGCAAAATTGTATAGTGACTTTTGGTATGGAGTGTATAGAGGTATTGTGACAGAACATGGCGATATGACATGTATGGGGGTTAAAACGCACGATATGGGGGGGAAACCGTGAGCGTCGCACACTGAATGTAAAGAATGTGGTAGTTTATCGGCAAATTATACGCCGATAAGTTGTTTAAATAGTCAGGATCAGAGACAATACGCGGATATGTGTTCACAGCCGAGTGTTATCAGTGAATAGTCACACTCAGATAAGCCAAAAGTAGAGTTTTCAATGTCAAACAACAGTATCCAGCAAGAAGTATCGCTTCGCCGTACTTTTGCCATTATTTCTCACCCGGATGCGGGTAAAACCACCATTACAGAGAAAGTACTTTTATTCGGAAAGGCGTTACAAAAAGCCGGTACGGTAAAAGGTCGCGGTTCAAATCAGCACGCAAAATCTGACTGGATGGAAATGGAAAAAGAGCGTGGTATCTCGGTAACAACCTCGGTGATGCAGTTCCCGTATAATGATTCATTGGTAAACCTACTAGATACTCCGGGACACGAAGACTTTTCTGAAGATACTTATCGTACACTGACTGCTGTTGACTCATGTCTAATGGTCATTGATGCGGCAAAAGGTGTTGAGGATAGAACACGTAAATTAATGGAAGTTACTCGCTTACGTGACACGCCTATCGTGACTTTCATGAATAAGCTGGACCGTGACATCCGTGATCCAATGGAAGTAATGGACGAAGTCGAAACAGAACTGAATATCATGTGTGCACCTATCACTTGGCCAATTGGTTGTGGTAAAGAGTTTAAAGGTGTGTACCACATTCATCGTGATGAGACGATTTTATACGCAACGGGCCAAGGCCATACTATTCAAGAAAAACGCATCATTAAGGGCTTAGACAATCCAGAACTAGATGCCGAAATCGGTGAAGAGTTAGCCGAGCAGCTTCGTGAAGAGCTAGAGTTGGTGATCGGCGCATCCAATGAGTTTGATCATGAGTTATTTTTATCGGGTGAGCTAACCCCCGTTTATTTTGGTACAGCATTAGGTAACTTTGGTGTTGACCATATGCTTGACGGTTTAACAGAGTGGGCGCCAACGCCTATGCCACGTCAAACTGATGAGCGTGAAGTAAAAGCTGAAGAAGAAAAGTTCTCAGGCTTTGTATTCAAAATTCAAGCGAATATGGACCCCAAACACCGTGACCGTATTGCCTTTATGCGTATTGTATCGGGTAAATATACGCAAGGCATGAAGATGGACCATGTACGTATTGGCAAAAAAGTCAGTATCTCCGACGCGGTAACCTTTATGGCGGGCGACCGTGAGCGCGCTCAAGAGGCATACGCTGGTGACATCATTGGTTTGCACAACCACGGTACAATCCAAATTGGTGACACCTTCACGCAAGGTGAGAAGCTGAAATTCAGCGGTATTCCAAATTTCGCGCCAGAATTATTCCGTAGCATTCGTTTAAAAGATCCGCTGAAACAAAAGCAGTTGTTAAAAGGCCTTGTGCAGTTGTCAGAAGAAGGTGCGGTACAGGTATTTAGACCACTACAAAATAACAGCTTAATCGTAGGTGCGGTCGGTGTGCTTCAGTTTGATGTGGTAGTAGCACGCTTAAAAGCTGAATACAACGTAGATGCAATTTACGAAAGCGTAGCGGTACAAACAGCCCGTTGGGTGACGTGTGACGACGATAAGAAGATGGCTGAGTTTAAACGCAAGTGCGAAGCAAACTTGGCCCTTGATGGGGGTGATAACTTAACTTACATTGCACCTAGCCGTGTAAACTTAAACTTGTCAATGGAACGCTATCCTGACGTTAAGTTCCACCATACACGTGAACACTAATAAGCGCTTAAATTGAATTTAACCTTGCTGGTTTAACGGCTGGCAAGGATCACAGGATAAAAAATGAATATCAAAACTCTATTAATTGAAAAAGCCAATGCAGCGATGCAAGCTGCGGGCATTCCAGAAGGCACAAACCCTGCGGTCACACAATCTACTCGCCCGCAATTTGGTGATTACCAAATTAATGGTGCCATGGGCGCCGCGAAAGCACTTAAAACGAATCCGCGTGAAGTTGCACAGAAGATCATTGATAACTTAGATATCGACGATGTTGCTGCAAAAACTGAAATTGCAGGCCCAGGTTTTATCAATATTCACCTTAAGCCTGAGTTTTTATCATCCAGCTTAGAAGCGGCTAATCAAGACGCTAAATTAGGTGTTGCTGAGCACACCACACCGCATAAAGTCATTGTGGATTATTCATCGCCAAACCTGGCAAAAGAAATGCACGTTGGTCATTTGCGTTCGACCATCATTGGTGATGCCGTTGTGCGTGCCCTTGAATTCAGAGGTGATAACGTGATCCGTCAAAACCATATGGGTGACTGGGGCACGCAGTTTGGTATGTTGATCGCGCACCTTGAAGATTTACTTGAGCAAGGTATTGATCTGGAAGCGGTGGCACTGGCTGATTTAGAAAGTTTTTACCGTGATGCGAAAAAACGCTTTGATGATGAAGCCGGTTTTGCTGATAAAGCCCGTGACTATGTTGTGAAATTACAAGGTGGTGATACGCACTGTGAAAAATTGTGGCAGCTATTCATCGATACCTCAGTAAAACACTCTGAAGAAGTCTACCAAAAGCTGAATGTAACCCTTGGCCGTGAAGACATCAAAGCAGAGAGTGCATATAACGCGCGTCTTAATGGTGTGATCGAACTACTCAAAGAAAAAGGCATTGCGGTAGAGGATCAAGGAGCACAAGTGGTATTCCTTGATGAACTGGCAAATAAAGATGGCGAACCATCGGTATTTATCGTGCAAAAATCCGGTGGTGGTTTTTTATACTCTACAACAGATTTAGCGGCGTGTGATTATCGCTCAAACGAGCTTGATGTTGACCGTATCTTGATTTTTGTGGATGCACGTCAGGGCCTGCACTTTAATCAAGTAGAGATCACTGCGCGTAAAGCCGGTTTATTGCAGGACAAAACCAGCTATGAGCCAAGCTTGTTCGGTACCATGATGGGAGATGATGGCAAGCCATTTAAAACCCGTACTGGTGGTACGATTAAACTTGCAGATTTGTTGGATGAAGCGGTTGGCCGCGCGTCTGATAAACTGGCTGAGCGAGCGTCTGAACTGTCAGAGGAAGCCCGTGCAGAGATCGCACGTAAAGTGGGCATTGGCGCGGTTAAATATGCCGATTTATCAAAGCATCGCACCAGTGATTACATCTTTAACTGGGATACGATGTTGAGCTTTGAAGGCGCAACAGCACCGTATCTTCAATATGCATATACACGTGTTAAAAGCATCTTCCGTAAAGCAAATGTGGATAGTGCAACCTTGGCTGGTAATATCGCTATCACAGAGCCACAAGAAAAAGCACTGGCACTGAAGCTGTTACAATTAGAAGAAGTACTTGACCTGATGATCAATGAAGCGACACCACACGTATTATGTGGTTACTTATATGAGCTAGCGAGTTTATATATGTCTTTCTATGAGGCATGTCCTATCCTGAAAGACGACGTGACCGAGCAAGCGCGTGAAAGTCGTTTGGTTCTTTGTAACCTAGTGGCTAAAACACTGCATACTGGCTTAGATTTATTGGGCATTGAAGTAATGGAACAAATGTAAGTTCGAATACTTTTAATGCTAAAAAGCCGCCATTTAAGGCGGCTTTTTATTTACATATCACTCCTTTTGGTGACAGAGTGAAGTTGTTTAAAAATGCTAAGGAATCGCCAAGATGAAATTAGATGACATACGCAGAGAATATGTACAAGGTGGACTGCGCCGAGAAACATTGCAAGATAACCCCATTGAGCAATTTGAGATTTGGTTGAAGCAAGCGGTTGAAGCAAAATTCAGTGCAGATCCGACCGCGATGGTGGTCGCCACGGTTGATAATGAGGGTCAGCCTTCACAGCGCATCGTATTACTTAAAAACCTTGATCAAAATGGGTTTGTATTTTTTACTAATACAGGTTCAAAAAAAGCACAGGACTTGTCTGCAAACAACAAAATCTCATTGCACTTTCCATGGCATGCGATTGAGCGTCAGGTGATTGTTTATGGTGAAGCCAAGCCTTTGAGTACAGCGGCAGTTGCTAAGTACTTTTTGTCACGTCCAAAAGAAAGCCAATTGGCGGCATGGGCATCTCAGCAATCTCGTCCCGTGTCATCTAGACAGGCATTAATGCAAACTTTTGAAGGCATGAAAAGTAAATTTGCCAAGGGAGACATTCCTCTACCTGATTTTTGGGGCGGATACTGTGTCGAACCTCATAAGATCGAGTTTTGGCAAGGGGGAGAGCATCGCTTACATGATCGTTTTATGTACGTCAAACAAGCTGATGATAGTTGGTCGATTGAACGTTTAAATCCGTAAATGCGCTTTATAGACAGTCATTGTCACCTAGATTTTGACGAGCTAGCCGGTAACTTAACTGAATATATGTCAGATGCTTCAGCGTCTGGCATTGAGCGGTTTGTGGTGCCAGGTATATCACTTGTACAAAGTGAAAGCTTACTGGCGTTTCAACAGCAACACCCAAGTTGTCATATTGCATTTGGCTTACATCCGTACTTTTTGACTGCACGCAGTGTAGAAGACATGCCACAGCTGATTGCGCTGGCAGAGCAACATAAAGCTAAGCTGGTCGCCATTGGTGAGTGTGGCATCGATAGTCATTGTGATGATTTAGCGCTGCAACAAGTATTATTTAAAGAACATATTAAGCTGGCTAATCAATTAGGCTTGCCGCTCATTGTTCATCACCGTCAAAGCCACCATTTAATTGCTCAGGCTTTTAAGCAAGTTCCTCCCCAATTCGGTGGCGTGATCCATGCATTTTCAGGCTCACTTCAACAAGCAGAGTACTACGTCAAGTTAGGCTTCAAGTTGGGGCTAGGTGGCACAATTACCTATCCGCGGGCTAACAAGACTCGAGACGTTGTGAGTCGTTTACCGTTATCAAGTTTTGTTTTAGAAACGGATGCTCCATCGATGCCGATTTTGGGCTTCCAAGGCCAAGTCAATGTGCCTGCCCGTTTGATAGATATTTTTACTCAGGTTTGCCAGCTGAGAAGTGAGCCCGAAGAAGAAGTTGCCCAAACATTATATGTGGCGACATGTGGTGTTTTTAATTTAACTTGATTGGGTTGTTCGTGAGCATACTAGCCGATATCGGCTTACTCCCGATCGTTTATATCCTGCTTTTGTTCGTCTTGGATAATGTGTTTTTTAACATCGCGACGTGTCAGCGCTCGGCCAATTTGCCAAGTAAAAACGCCAACGATAATGAGCATTAACAACACAATGCGTCCTAGCTGATGAAAGTGCTTGTGACTTTCACTCATCGCTGCGTCTGTCAAGTACTCGATACTAACAAAGCCGATAGTGCGTTCATTATCTTCAATTTTACTCACAATGGCATCTTTACTTGGATTTATCCCTGCAAGGCCATCTGGTAGCCCATTGAATTCGGGTGCTTGTGTTATACCATCATTACCAATAATAAATTGTCCTTTTTGATTGTAGATTGCGACTGATAGTACGTATTCATCACTGGCTAAATGATTGCTTAACATTCGGAGTCTAGGCGTATCCATACGAGTCAGTGGTTCTACTACATTGAGTGCAAACTGTTTTATTAGACTTTGACCTGTGTGATTGGCGTTGGTGTGCAGTAACTGGTGGGAACGGAAGCTGGTATTGGTCGCAATCCACAATAATGCAAGTAAACAGCCCGCAGCAATAATTAGCCTCAGCAATCGTTTACTTTTTGATGACTTTAAAAAAGTGTTTGCTTGTGTATTTTTCATAGTTACAGCTTGTTGGCTGACATTATTTTCATTAGATGTTAAAAAGAGCGTATACCGATATGAGGAGTGCTCAATGCCAATGCAAAATATGATAGATGTCGACCAACTTGATGTCCGCCCTGTTGAAAATCAACTTACCTTATCAAAGTGGTATGAATTTGAAAATGCCCAAGCTGAGAAAGGGGAGGTGTTCGCAGAGAAAGCCGCACATCATATCGTTTTATTTGGTGCCAACGTCACAGGCGAGACGCTTAAGATATTTTTAGACGCGTTGACATCACTTGATATCGAAACGCATGCAGTTTGTGTCTATCGAGCTCATCCTGACTTACCCATTGGCGTAGCCATCAAAGCTGGGCTACCTGCTGGCGAGTTACCTAAATCAGATATTCGTCAGGCGGCAAAAAAGCTAGGTTGCCAAGGTGCCATACTATCAAACTTGCCTCAACTAGACATGCCTGGGTTATTGGTAATGGATATGGACTCTACAGCAATCGAAATTGAGTGTATTGATGAAATTGCCCGCTTAGCTGATGTGTATGATGAAGTGGCTTCAGTCACCGCTGAAGCGATGGCTGGCAAGTTAGCTTTCAGTGAGAGTCTGCATAAACGGGTAGCCAAATTACAAGGGATAGAATTGGGTTTGATCTCACCGCTTAAAGATGATTTACCATTAATGATGGGGATTAAGCCGCTGTGTGAGTTGTTAAAGGCACACCATTGGCGTTTGGCGATTGCATCAGGTGGGTTCACTTGGTTTGCCGAAGCATTACAGGATAAGTTGTTATTGGATCATGTATATGCCAATACATTAGAAATCGATGGTCAACAGCTCACTGGTCGAGTGATTGGGGACATTGTAGATGCTGAGAGAAAAGCGGAAGTATTAAATACCCTACGTGAGCGCTACAAGGTCAGTTCGGGGCAAACGCTTGCTATCGGTGATGGTGCCAATGATCTGGTGATGATGGCGGCAGCTGACTTAGGGGTGGCCATTCATGGAAAACCAAAAGTAGTAGAGCAAGCAGATGCTGCCATATGTGAGGGATCTTTATTACAGCTCCTGTATTTTCTGACAGTACCGCCCCTTAACTCTCTTCGTGCATAATCAGGCTGGAAGTTTGTATCTAAAAAAGGTTCTAAGGCGATAGCTAAAAATATAACAAGCGAAGAAGAGGGACTTATTTATGTAAAGAGTGTAAATCTGACGAGAAGTTGTTCACCTTGACGTTGATTAGGACAGCTTCCTCCCCTTGTTATGCATAGCTTAACCCTCTGCCTATTTTGTTATCTCCCCTTTTTCCTCATTGTCATTTTATTTTAATTGCGCTGTTATCTTTCTGTTCTGGTCTGACCATTTTTATTTTTCTTTGCAATCATTTTTAATTGTATAAAGTTTAATCTGAATGGATGTCAAAAAAAGGATATTAAAAGCGATGAAAAGGTGTAATTTTGACAGCCGAGCTTGATTTTGATAACTTATTGTCCAAATTTGGTATGACCAATTTACCTGACTGGTCACAATATACTAAATGATTAAGTAAATATTGCTAAGTTTTAAAGACTTACGATGTAACGTAGGGACTTCTGGCTTAGCTGGTGGATATAACCCAAACTGGCGTGTTATCAATGTCTTTGAAGATTAAAGCTGCGAAACTCTCGGATGTGATTTTAGAGCAATTGGAAAACATGATTTTAGAAGGATCATTGCTTCCTGGTGAAAAGCTTCCTCCTGAACGAGAGCTTGCTAAGCAGTTTGAAGTATCCCGCCCGTCGTTAAGAGAGGCGATTCAAAAACTCGAAGCCAAAGGGTTAGTGACGCGTCGCCAAGGTGGCGGT
This sequence comes from Pseudoalteromonas luteoviolacea, assembly GCF_000814765.1. Classification (GTDB taxonomy): domain Bacteria; phylum Pseudomonadota; class Gammaproteobacteria; order Enterobacterales; family Alteromonadaceae; genus Pseudoalteromonas; species Pseudoalteromonas luteoviolacea_H. Next base: position 932,583 of record NZ_JWIC01000010.1, on the reverse strand, counting down.
ACATACGTTAAAAATCAGCTAGAAGAAGGATTAACTGATCCACTTTTTGACTTGATCAGTAAACACCCTGAGTCTCAGTTTGACTTACTTGAATTCCGTCATGCCCTAGAAGGTATCGCAGCATATTATGCTGCGCTTCGAGGCACAGACAATGACATGGATAAAGTTAAGCAAAGCTACGACAATATCGCCGAGGTGGGGGATGATTTAGCCCTAAAAGCCAAAGCAATCAATGCGTTTCATTTCACTGTAGCAGAAGCGTCACATAATGTGGTGTTACTGCATCTTGTGAGAGGAATGCAAACGTTACTTGAGCAAAATGTATTGCAGAACTTAACCGTGTTGGTGCAAAAGTCAGATGTGAGCGAACAGCTTGCACAGCACCGAGCGGTATTGATGGATGCCGTGATCCAAGGGGATCCGGAAAAGGCAAGGCTTGCGAGTAACGCACACCTAGCCTTCATCGAAGAAGCATTACTTGAAGCGGGTAGAGAACGCTCTCGCATTGAGCGGAGTTTGCGTCGCACTAAGCAGCAATAAGTTAGGTAAATTCGGTCTTTTAAGCAAAATCGAGCAATTATGCTTGATTGCGTCATTGACGCATTGAATAAATTTGCATTTAAAACATAAGGAACACTCCATATGTCTGAAGTCAATAAGTTTGACGTTGACGCGTTAGAAACCCAAGAGTGGTTACAAGCGCTTGAGTCAGTTGTTAAAGAAGAAGGCGTAGAACGTGCGCAATTCTTACTTGAGCAAGTGCTAGAGCAAGCCCGCCTAGATGGCGTGGACATGCCTACAGGTATTACTACAAACTATGTAAATACCATTCCGGCAGGCCAAGAACCAGCATACCCTGGTGATACCACGATTGAACGCCGTATCCGCTCTATCGTACGTTGGAATGCGATCATGATCGTACTTCGTGCGTCTAAAAAAGACCTAGAGTTAGGCGGCCACATGGCGTCTTACCAGTCTTCAGCAGCATTTTATGAAATGTGTTTCAACCACTTCTTCCGTGCGCCAAACGAGAAGGACGGTGGTGATTTAGTTTATTACCAAGGTCATATTTCACCGGGTATCTACGCACGTGCATTCCTTGAAGGTCGTTTAACTGAAGAGCAGTTAGATAACTTCCGCCAAGAAGTAGACGGTAAAGGTATCTCTTCATACCCTCACCCTAAATTGATGCCTGAGTTCTGGCAATTCCCAACAGTATCTATGGGTCTTGGTCCAATCGCATCAATTTATCAAGCACGTTTCCTTAAGTACCTAGAAGGTCGTGGTCTGAAAGAGACTAACGAACAGCGCGTATACGCGTTCCTAGGTGATGGTGAGATGGATGAGCCAGAATCACGTGGTGCAATCTCATTTGCAGCGCGTGAGAAGCTAGATAACCTATGCTATCTGATCAACTGTAACCTACAGCGTCTTGACGGCCCAGTAATGGGTAACGGTAAGATCATTCAAGAACTTGAAGGCCTATTTAAAGGTGCTGGTTGGAACGTGATCAAAGTGGTTTGGGGTTCAGGTTGGGATACGCTACTAGCGAAAGACACAACTGGTAAGCTTCTTCAGCTCATGAACGAAACAATCGACGGTGATTACCAGACATACAAAGCGAAAGATGGCGCGTATGTACGTGAGCACTTCTTTGGTCGTTACCCAGAGACAGCAGCACTTGTTGCTGATATGACGGATGATGAAATCTTCGCACTTAAGCGTGGTGGCCATGATACATCTAAACTATACGCAGCTTATAAAGCGGCGCAAGATGAAAAAGGTCGTCCAACAGTTATCCTAGCTAAGACTGTAAAAGGTTACGGCATGGGTGAAGCTGCGGAAGGTAAAAACATTGCACACCAAGTTAAGAAAATGGACATGTCTAGCGTTGAGCACTTGCGTTCACGTCTAGGTCTAGAAGATCTGGTTTCTGACGAAGAAATTGTAAACTTACCTTACCTAACGCTTAAAGAAGGCTCTGCAGAGTACGAATACTTACACGCACGCCGTAAAGCGCTACACGGTTACACGCCACAGCGTCTACCTAACTTCACACAAGCACTTGAGCTACCAAAATTGGAGCAGTTCAAGCCGCTACTTGAAGAGCAAAAGCGTGATATCTCAACCACAATGGGTTACGTACGTGCACTCAACATCTTGTTAAAAGACAAGGGTGTTGGCAAAAACATCGTACCAATCATTGCGGATGAAGCGCGTACTTTCGGTATGGAAGGTCTATTCCGTCAAATCGGTATCTATAACCCACACGGTCAGAACTACACACCTCAAGACCGCGACATCGTTTCTTACTACAAAGAAGCAACATCAGGTCAGGTACTTCAAGAAGGTATCAACGAGCTAGGTGCAATGTCTTCATGGGTTGCTGCTGCAACGTCATACAGCACAAATGACCTACCGATGATCCCATTCTACATCTACTACTCTATGTTCGGTTTCCAACGTGTTGGCGACATGGCGTGGATGGCGGGCGACCAACAAGCACGTGGTTTCCTATTAGGTGCTACAGCAGGTCGTACAACGCTAAACGGTGAAGGTCTACAGCACGAAGATGGTCACTCGCACATTCAAGCAGGCACGATTCCTAACTGTATTTCTTACGACCCAACGTTCGTATTTGAAGTGGCGGTTATCTTGCAAGATGGTATCCGTCGTATGTACGGTCCAGAGCAAGAAAACGTGTTCTACTACCTAACGCTGATGAACGAAAACTATCACCAGCCAGCAATGCCTGAAGGCGCTGAAGAAGGTATCCGTAAAGGTATCTATAAGCTTGAGTCAAACGCAGGTGAGAAAGCACACGTACAACTTATGGGTTCAGGCACAATCTTGAACGAAGTACGTAAAGCGGGTGCAATCCTAAGCGAAGAATACGGCATTGGTTCAGATGTATTCTCTGTAACGTCATTCAACGAGCTAGCACGTGACGGTCAAGACGCTGAACGTTTCAATATGCTTAACCCAGAAGCGGATGCAAAAGTCCCTTACATTGCAACTGTACTTGGTGAGTCTCCAGCGATTGCCGCGACTGACTACATGAAGAACTATGCAGATCAAGTACGTGCATTCATGCCAAGCAGCTCTTACAAGGTACTAGGTACTGACGGTTACGGTCGTTCAGACAGCCGTGAAAACTTACGTCGTCACTTCGAAGTGAACGCAGGTTATGTGGTTGTTGCTGCACTTAACGAACTTGCTCAACAGGGCAAAGTTGAAAAATCAGTTGTTGCTGACGCTATCAAGAAATTTGATATCGACACAACAAAAGCTAACCCACTTTACGCATAAGAGGCAAAAACATGTCAATTGAAATTCATGTTCCAGATATTGGTGCCGATGAGGTTGAAGTAACCGAGCTCCTAGTTAGCGTAGGTGACACGGTTGAAGTGGATCAGTCATTGATCACAGTTGAAGGCGATAAGGCTTCAATGGAAGTGCCAGCAGCCGCTGCGGGTACGGTTAAAGAAATCAAAGTTGTTGAAGGTGATAAAGTTTCAACAGGGTCTTTGATTATGATTTTTGACGCAGCCGGTGCAGAAGCACCTGCTGCGGCAGAAGCGCCAGCGGCTCCTGCTGCAGCGCCAGCACCTGCGGCACTCGCTGCGGCAGAGTTTAAAGAAGTACACGTACCAGATATCGGTGGTGACGAAGTTGAAGTCACTGAGATCATGGTTGCTGTGGGCGAGGCCGTTGAAGCTGACCAGTCAATCTTAAACGTAGAAGGCGATAAGGCTTCTATGGAAGTACCTGCGCCATTTGCAGGTACTGTGAAAGAAATCAAAGTGGAAGTTGGCGGTAAAGTGTCAACAGGTTCTTTGGTATTCGTATTTGAAGTTGCAGGCAGTGCGCCAGCAGCGGCACCTGTTGAAGCAGCACCTGCGCCAGCGGCGGCACCAGCAGCAGCGGTAGCAGAAGCGAAAGAAGTACACGTACCAGATATTGGCGGTGACGAAGTTGAAGTGACTGAAATCATGGTATCTGTCGGTGATTCAATCGAAGAAGAGCAGTCGCTTATCACAGTAGAAGGCGATAAGGCTTCTATGGAAGTACCAGCACCATTTGCAGGTACTGTGAAAGAGATCAAAGTAAATGCTGGCGATAAAGTATCGACAGGCTCTTTGATATTCGTATTTGAAACAGCAGGCAGTGCACCAGCGGCAGCAGCACCTGTGGCTGCGCCAGCACCAACCGCAGCGCCAGCAGCGGCTCCTGCGGCAAAACCTGCTCCAGCAGCGGCCCCTGCATCTGCACAAAAAGATGAATTTGTTGCGAACGATCAGTACGCACACGCATCACCAGTTGTGCGCCGTCTAGCACGTGAGTTTGGTGTAAACCTTGCGCGCGTTAAAGCAACCGGTCGTAAGAACCGTGTTGTTAAAGAAGACGTTCAGAACTATGTGAAAGAGCTAGTGAAGCAAGTTGAATCAGGTCAGCTATCTAAAGGTGGCAACACCGGTGGTGGCGAGCTGGGTCTAATTCCTTGGCCAAAAGTAGACTTCAGCAAGTTTGGTGAAGTTGAAGAGAAGAAGCTATCTCGTATTCAAAAGATCTCTGGTGCAAACCTACACCGTAACTGGGTACAAATCCCGCATGTTACACAGTTTGACGAAGCAGATATCACGACACTAGAAGCGTTCCGTAAAGAGCAAAATGTGCTGGCTGAGAAGAAGAAAATGGGTGTGAAAATCACACCATTGGTCTTCGTAATGAAAGCAGCTGCAAAAGCACTTGAAGAGTTCCCAACGTTTAACTCTTCACTATCAGAAGACGGTGAGAGTCTAATTCTGAAGAAATACGTGAACATCGGTGTCGCGGTTGATACGCCAAATGGCTTGGTTGTTCCGGTATTCAAAGACGTGAACAAAAAAGGCATCATCGAACTTTCTCGTGAACTGATGGAAGTGTCTAAGAAAGCACGTGACGGTAAGCTGACTGCTGCTGACATGCAAGGCGGTTGTTTCACAATCTCAAGCCTTGGTGGTATCGGTGGGACGTCATTCACGCCAATCGTGAATGCGCCAGAAGTGGCTATCTTAGGTGTATCTAAGTCTGAGATGAAGCCGAAATGGAATGGTAAAGAGTTTGAGCCGCGCTTAATGGTGCCGCTAAGCTGTTCATACGACCACCGTGTAATTGACGGGGCGCTTGCAGCACGCTTTACTGTGACACTTGCAAACTACCTGAGCGATATTCGTCAGCTAGTGATGTAAGATGAATCAAAACCGCCCAACCTAAGTTGTGCGGTTTTGTTGTATTTTTAGTGTCCTGTCTGATAATTGGACGGGACATTAGTGAGTGCGAATGATACACTTTCGCGCACAAAAAACTCTCTCTGTTGGATTTGCCCTAATTTGGCGACCGGCAGGCAAATTGGGTGCGGATACTCAGTTGAGTAGAGTCCCGTTCGAATAATAGTTAAGGTAATAACATGAGCAACGAAATCAAAACTCAAGTTGTTGTACTAGGCGGTGGTCCTGGTGGTTACTCTGCAGCATTCCGTGCAGCAGACCTAGGTTTAGATGTTACATTGATTGAATCTCGCGATACCCTAGGTGGTGTTTGCTTGAACGTAGGTTGTATTCCTTCAAAAGCACTTCTTCACGTCGCTAAGGTTATCGACGATGCAGCTGAAATGGCTTCTCACGGTGTAACTTTCGGTGCTCCACAAATCGATTTAGATAAAATCCGTACTTGGAAAGAGTCTGTAATCGGTCAACTTACTGGCGGCCTAGCTGGTATGTCTAAAATGCGTAAAGTTAACGTAGTTAACGGTTACGGTAAATTCACAGGGTCTAACACTATCGCAGTTGAAGGCGCTGACGGCACTAAGACAGTGACGTTTGATAACGCGATCATTGCAGCAGGTTCACAACCAGTCAGCCTTCCGTTCATCCCACAAGATGAGCGTATCATTGATTCAACTGGTGCACTTGAGCTTAAAGACGTGCCTGGCAAACTACTTGTACTAGGTGGTGGTATCATCGGTCTTGAGATGGGTACTGTTTACCGTGCGCTAGGTTCAGACATCGACGTTGTTGAATTTGCTGATCAGCTAGTACCTGCTGCTGACAAAGACATCATCAAGGTTTACCAGAAGTACGTTAAGAACAAGTTCAACGTAATGCTTTCTACGAAAGTAGTTGCGGTTGAAGCGAAAGAAGACGGTATTTACGTTTCTTTCGAAGGTAAGCAAGCACCTGAAGGACAAGTACGTTACGACAAAGTATTGGTTGCTGTTGGTCGTACACCAAACGGTAAGCTACTTGACGCTGACAAAGCGGGCGTTGCAGTTGATGAGCGTGGCTTCATCAACACAGACAAGCAAATGAAGACAAACGTTGACCATATCTTCGCGATTGGTGACATCGTTGGTCAGCCTATGCTTGCGCACAAAGCGGTACACGAAGCACACGTTGCTGCAGAAGTTATCTCTGGTAAGAAGCACTACTTCGATCCTAAGTGTATCCCTTCAATCGCTTACACAGATCCAGAAATTGCATGGGTTGGTGTAACTGAGAAAGAAGCGAAAGAGCAAGGTCTTAAGATTGAAACTGCGGTATTCCCGTGGGCAGCATCTGGCCGTGCAATTGCTTCAGCACGTACTGAAGGTCAAACTAAGCTTATCTTTGATAAAGAGTCAGGCCGCGTTATCGGTGGTGCAATGGTTGGTATCAACGCAGGTGAAATGCTTGGTGAGATCGGCCTAGCGGTAGAGATGGGTGCAGACGCAGAAGACGTGGCACTGACTATCCACGCTCACCCAACACTGAACGAGTCAATCGGTCTAGCTGCTGAAATCTTCGAAGGTTCAATCACTGACCTTCCAAACAAAAAAGCAGTTAAAAAGAAGTAATTAATACTTCTTACTGAATTTAAAAACCCGGCGATTGCCGGGTTTTTTGTAGCAAAATGACGCAGCACTTTATCTTTTTCTGGCTTTTTTTGAAGACTCTTAGGGCCTCGTAATACACTTCTTTGATTTTCTTCTAAATCGATAAAAATAACAGTAAATACCTGTGGATTTCCCTTTTTTAGGAATTAATCAGGCAAGAAAGCTGTGATGTTGTTAAGGGCATTGCACTTTTTATAAAATATTGAATAATGATTTCCTTTTATGGGTTTGAACAAATAATGAACAGTCTGTAAGGTTTTTATTGGTTAATTAACAATAAGGAAATTATGATGTTTAATAAAAAAAATGTGTTTACAACCGTATTGGCTGCCAGCTCTGTATTACTTTCAGCTTTTTCATTTGCTGCTGATGTTGAGGGTGGGATAGTTAAACAGCCGAGTCAACTTGAGTTTGATACTTTTCAAAAGCAAAACCCGTTAGATTTGTCACACATTGACTTGTCAGGCGACAATGATAGTGCACAATTTTCGACCTCGGATATTCATATCATGGGCCCAGCTTCCGGTATAGAATATTTTGAGATCTATGCTGTTGGCTCGAGTAATATTGGCTTTGAAACCGTTTCTAGTAACCAGTCATCCACCAGCCGAGATCATGGTGGGAACCAAATCAGAGTAGCGGTTATTCAGTATGGATATGGTAATCCCGGTAATGCAACATTTGCAGGGCAGAGTAAAGCCCCGTCTTCAACAGTTAACCTATGTGGCTCGATGAGTAATTTGAGCAATTGTAGCGTTGGTCAAACAGTAACTGGCTTTTTGTATTATTATGATTTCTTTGGTCCGCAAAATGGGCAGCTGTCTGTATCATCAAGCTCCATTGCGTCACCATTTGGTTACTGGAGCGATTCAATTTACATTAACTAAGTTTGTATCTAGTTAAGCTTTAACATCTATACTAGGCTGGAGAGGGTATCCTTGATAGCCTTTTAATATTTCCATAAACTGCTCCAATTCGCTGGTATCTTTACCCTGACTTTGCTCGAATGCGATTTCTTGTTCAATTTGAGATAAAAAGTTGGAGGATTGTGAGCCTTGAAGTTCACCATTGACCAACTTAAAAGTGTTATGCGGTATTCTAAAAAGTAATCTGCCATCTCCCGTTGACTGTATGAGTGCATTGAGCTCATTTAATCCTAAGTTATTCATATCTACTGTATTTGCCCTGCTTGCTTGTTCTGTCTCACTAGGCGGCAGAGAATTGCCACCTTTCGTGTTCGACGTATCGGGTTGGTTTATTGAGGGAGAGTATACTGTGTGTGAACCAACAATTTTCATAGCCTATATCCTTACAGTTATGTGGGGTGTATATAAATTAAGCAAGAAGTGTGCTCAATTGACACTTTTCCGAAGGCTGAAAGCCCTTGAGCAAGCGCGTATCACGGAAATTCAGTATATTCACTATAGAAACTTTGATGTTGTGCCAGTATTTAGTCAAGGCAGTGGTGGCAGCGCGACACCAAGCTCGATCTCGTGTGCACTATATACGCAAGAATAGTTATTAACTTGGATAAGAGCTGCTTTGAAGTCGCATTCTGGGCAAAAACAACCCGGCTATCTGGGTATTTAGTACAGAGAAATCAAGGATAATGATTCGATAATGTCTAATTTAAACTGCCACGTACGCCGTGTTTTTCAGCAGTTTGTTATTGTTGAAGAGCCTCGTTGTCGAGCTAAATAATAATATTTGCACGTTGTATTAATGTCTGATCTAAGGCAGAACAGTTGTTAATTGTCTTGGTTATATTGTGTTGCATTATTTTCTTTTCCCTAAACATACAAGGAGGTGGTTGTTCAATTGTTTATGAAACAATGCCTTCTAAACCTAAAAGAATGGATGGGTTTTAGGTTTATAATTCTTTTATTAGAATCGATTTTTTTATGACGGTGGGTGTGGAAGTTAATCATTGATTTCGTGTGTTAATAACTAACGGGGTAATTAAATCTTATTTGCTGGTTTTATTGCCGGAAGCGATTGTGTTGGTTAAATATTTACTTATTTTTTTATTATTTTTTAATGAATAAAGATGGCTGTTCTTTATGTTTTCGTTTAGTCATTCTGGTCTGATTTATTTCTAACTAAGTTAATCAAATATCTGGCTAAAAAAGTTTGTGTTGGCCACATGGAAATCAGATCTAGATACTTGATCTGAATTCAGGCTTTAAGTGCGATATATAAAAGATTATAAATTTCAACGACTTGTTTTTTATTTCGTTGTGAAAAATGAGTAGGTGGCAAATAAATGATAGGTTTTTTATCACCCTTTATGCTTCATAGACGCAAGGACTAAATGAATGCTTAATAGGACTATTACCTCAGTACTCTTGTGTAGAAACAGACTCAAGGACTGTAAAGGATAACGATATAAATCAAATATAAAGTGCTATCATGAAAAGAAGCAAAAGTGTTTCGATTTTAAGTTGCCGATAGCCATGGTTCATAATCTACGTTATACGGCTGATTTTTTCGAATGATGCACTTGATGCTGCAATTGTAAATAACACAATAAAAGCAAAGTACTTTCACCTTTTTCAAGGCCATTTTTTATTTTATTTTTGGCGTTTTATAAAATTAAAATAATTTGTTTTTTTACATCGCTTTTGTGTTGTTATAATAGGTACGGTGTTGAACATGATATTAAATGGAAGAAATTATGATCCCGTTCAAGAAAAACTTATTTTTATATACGTTGATTGGAATGACATTAGTGGGGTGTGGTAGCTCTGACGATAATAAAGAAACGATGCAAAACAGTGATAATCAGGCTGTTGTATCAGAAGTATCGACTGACACATCGACTGACACATCAACTGACACATCAACTGATAAATCAACTGACACATCAACTGATAAATCAACTGACTCATCAACTGAGACGGACAATAATGCTGGGCAGTCATCTAGCTCTGAGCAAGTTGAATTAAAAGTGCTGTCTCTGTTGCAAAATGCAGACATTGAAAAGCTCGACACAGAGATCTCGATTGATGTCACAGATCCAAGCTCACTTGTTCAAGAGTTAATTCTACTAGTCGATGGTGAAGAGGTGCAAAAGCTTACGCAAGCTCCCTGGATTTTTGATTGGGAAAATTATTTTTGGGCAAACTCTCCTTCATTGACCCTTACTGTCAAAGCAATGACAAAGGATGGTAAATCGTACACTTTAGATGATGCCATTACAGTAAATATGAGTGAAAAAATAGCTAAGTTGCTAAAGTTTAATAGTGTAGGTGGTTCAGCCTTACAAGATACAAATGAAGCCATTATACAAGTTGTAGCTGTCAACGGTGCTGTTTCTTACGAAATTGAATATACGGACACGGATGGTCAATCTAAACAAGTAAATACCACGGGCGTATTAGCCACCTTACCTGATTTAGCTATAGGAAATTATTCAGTCAGATTTAGAGCCTTTAACTCAGAGAACAGGGCTGGTCCATGGTCAGATGCTACTGAAATCTCAATATTGCCACCAAGCTTACCCGCTTTCTCAGATCCCGTATTTACTAAATCTAAAGACGGCTATCAGCTTGTTTTCGAACACACAGAGTTAGGTGATGATACGGTATTGAATATTTCATTAGTTAATGAACTATCAGAGAGTATCAGTCCATCGACAAAGGAAAATCACAAAATCATCTTTGATGGATTAAAACCGGGTAATTTTAGCTGGCGTGCTTCAATTACAAATCAATATGGTCATCAGTCATTGTGGTCTTCTGAAAAACCACTGCATTTACCTAAACCTTTGCCTCCTTCTATGAGTTCGGTAAAAGCGGAACCATTGGATGGAACGTTTCTTGTTCATTTCGAGTGGACTTCTGAAGATAATGCAACGAGCTACACTGCGTGGATTTTCAATAAGAAATATAGATATTTTAGTTATGATACACAGTCCGGTACTTCTCTTTCAAAGAAAATGCCTGCAGGCGAGTATACGATAGTAATTCAGCAAGTAGATACTGCTGGCGATACATCTGGCTGGTCAGCTCCCTATGACTTTTCGGTTGGGAAATTTGATATTGCGATCGATATACCGGAGATCAGAGATGCCAACTCTCCTATACCCAGTGTTTTTCAGTTAAATAAAAATGAGTTTGTTATTTTTACTGACAATACCAAGCAAAACTCTAATCAGTTCATTAAAGTCAATGTGGTAGGCGAAGAAGTTGTTAATAAATCTCTTGAACTTTCTGATAATCAACAATTGGTTAAACTAATAACGCGTTATGGCAAGGATTTATTTGCGGTTGGTCACACTATAAATGCTGTCAATGGTCATTTTTCAGGATTGATGGTTGAACTGGATAGCAATGGTGATGTTATTTCTGAAAATACCTCTTCAGTATTGGTGGACGGTACACTCAACTATCGTTTTATAGATGTTATTGAAACGTATGAGCCCGTATTTGGATTGGGTGGAATTAAAACGGTCAAGCGCGTATTTGTATTGGGTCAGTTTGCAGACAGCAATAATCAATTTCTCGCTGAAATAAAGGATCAAAAAATAAGTAATGTTGTATTGATTGAACCTCATGAGGGAAGTCCATTTAATGTTCAATACCTCGCTGAAGAACAAGCGGGTGGCATTGCGGTAGCAACACATGTGGGATCCAAGTTAGTTGTGAGACTTTATAATAATGATTTACAGTTCAAAGATGAGTGGATCAGCCCTGATGTTATTTCAATCGATACGCTTGAAGGAGCCGTGTCATTGTCTAATGGCATTGTTGTCACTGGTATTGATAAAACTAACATGAATGTGCATTACTTCGAGTTATTAAACTCTGACCTGACACTGATTACGCATATGAGTGAAGACTATGTATTTAATACCGAGTTCAATAATACGATGCAAATTCGGAGTGGTTTCGACATCGAGCTCTTTGTTGATCAAGGCTATGGCTATCTTATAGGACGCAATTATAGCGATCTGCTTGTAAGAGAGGAGGAGTTACAGCATTATGAAAATATAAAAGTATATTCAACCCCTCTTTATGTGGGGAGTAGTTGGAATCGTGACGCTTTATTTTCAGTAATGTGGGAAATGAATTCTAATCAACTTAGAGTACAACATGCCGCTCGGTAGTGGCCAGCTATAAAACTTATTTTATCGCAGCCACATTTTATGTGGCTGCTTTTTTTGTCTGTTAAATTGATGATTCTACAAGCACTCACCAAATGACAGCCTTGATATTAAATGGATGTCATGGCACCCATATACCTTGGCTAGGGAGAATATAAGGTACATGGGAGCTTATATATGAGTTCGTGTGAGAGTCATTCAAAAATGATGAAATCTATTGCTTACTGAATAAACATGCAATGCGTTTTAGTTTAAGCTTATCCATTTCTACTTTGATTTCAGGCCCCTTTGCTCCTAACTCAATGACCTCTTTCGCTTTGACATTACTCGCTACTTGATATGCCTTGTTGAGTACAAGGGCTTTGGCGGCGCAGATGTCATCAATGACGCGTACTGTGCTGATGAAGACACTTAATCGTTCTGGACGACGCCATGCATCGAGTTGATTTAGAATGGTCATGAGGGTGTCTGCTTGCCAATCGTCTGATTGTAATAAAGGCAAATTTGCTTGTAAATCACGTAAGCTGTCAGCGTAAGCTTTTGGGATCTTATGATCTTGTTCGAGGTTATACTCGCTCAGATCCGCTTGATATTGCCAAAGACTGAACGCTGATCTCAAATAAGTGTCATTATGTGGATCTAGGCGTTTGAGCCGATCCGCCAATGTATTAGCATTGTGTTGATCCCACTTGGTTTGCCAAGGTGTGACAAATGGTAGGGCATCCAGATCCGCAATCACTCTGGAAAATATATGAATAGCGCCATCTTTGAGTGATTTTTCAATTTCCATCCATACTCGCTCCTTGGTGAGGGTATTAAGCTCACCAGCTTGAACCATACTCGTCATTAATTGCATGGTTTCATCGGCTATGGTAAATCCTAGGTAGTGATAGCGCGCGGCGAATCTTGCAACACGCAAGATCCTAAGAGGATCTTCGCTGAAGGCATCACTGACGTGGCGTAAGATCTTATTCTTTAGATCGGTTTGGCCATGGTAGGGGTCGATCAAATTGCCTTGATCATCTTGTGCAATGGCGTTGACGGTGAGATCTCGGCGGATCAGATCATCTTCTAAGGTAATGGTTGGTGCAAAATCACAAATAAAGCCGGTATAGCCTTGCCCTTGTTTGCGCTCAGTGCGCGCTAAAGCGTGTTCATCTTTACTTTCTGGGTGTAGAAACACTGGAAAGTCTTTGCCAACTTGCTGATAGCCTAGTTTTAGCATATCCCTGATTGTCGCGCCAACGACGACATAGTCTCGCTCTAAAATAGGTCTGCCGAGTAATTCATCTCTGACGGCACCACCGACCAAATACACCTTCATAGTTATCCTAATACGTCATTATTTCATGTTTTACTATGGCATTATCATCTTGAGTTTAAAATGTTTGTTCCCAAAATTGTGAAAAATTCAGTGTTGATTAAGCAAACAATGTTTTAACTTAAAGTGATTTTTTGCCATTATAGGCAGCATTCTAACAATAAAGAGACAGATCGTGTATTTACGCTATTTTGGGTTAACGGAAAAACCGTTTTCAATTGCGCCAAATCCTGAGTTTCTATTTTTAAGTGATCGCCACAAAGAAGCGTTGGCACACTTAACCTATGGACTTGGTGATGCCGGCGGCTTTGTATTATTGACAGGGGAAGTAGGCACAGGAAAAACCACCGTGACGCGCAGCATGTTAGCGCAGTTACCTGAGTCGACGCAGGTCGCGTTTGTGTTAAACCCAGCGTTGTCAGAAATGGAATTGTTAGCCAGCATTTGTGATGAATTAGAGATTGAATATGATGCGAAAGGTGCAACGCTCAAGTCATTAACCGATGTGATCAAAAAACGTTTGTTAGATAATCATGAGCAAGGTGGCCACACCATGCTGATTATTGATGAGGCGCAACATTTGGCGGCTGATGTGTTAGAGCAGCTTCGCTTATTGACCAATTTAGAGACGGATCACAAAAAGTTATTACAGATTGTGTTAGTGGGTCAGCCTGAACTGCAGCAGCTATTACAACGTAATGAGTTGCGTCAGTTAGCACAGAGGATCACGGCGAGATATCACTTGCTGCCGTTGACAGAGTCTCAAGTATTCTCTTATATCAAACATCGTCTCAATAAAGCTGGCTGTCAAAATCACCTTTTTAGCAATGAGTCGATTGCCTATATTCATCAAGTGACCGCAGGGATCCCTAGGCTGATTAATCTATTGGCAGATAGATGTTTATTGGGTGCGTATTCTGCTCAGCAGCAAGAGGTGACTAAGCAGGTAGCTCAGCAAGCCGCAAAAGAGGCGTTGCCACTGAACTTAATCCCTGAACAACAAACCAAAAAGCTCAATATGCCGATGTTAGTATCGGGTTGGGTGGCCGCAATGTTTGCCTGCGGTTTTGGTCTTTCATATATTTTTTAATGGTGTGTCATGTCTTATCTTGTTAATGCATTAAAACAATCACAACAACAATCAAAATCTGAGCAAGAGTATGTACAAGCACGTCAATCTGCACAGGTTGCATTTTATAGACGTTTAAGTCTTGGTTTAGGCGGTGGGCTAATTAGTGTCTGTGCACTGAGCGCAGGGTATTTCCTTGGTCAATCAGTGCAATCAACTGATATCGAACAAACACACGTGGCTGCTGAAGCTGCACCTAAGGTTGAGACAAATACAGAGAACGCAGAGGCAGACATGGCTGTAGCCGCTTCTGGTAGTACTCAAGCTGAGCCAGACACAACGCAGCCAGAGGTTTCAAGCAGTGTACCTGCGACGACTGTTGCGCATGCGCCAGTGATGAACAACCCAGTACAACAGCCGGTATTAATGCAGCAGCCTGTGGTGCAAAACCAAATTCATTACCAATGGATGCCAGTGCAAGTGGGCTTTGATGCCAGCGGCCGTGCAGTGTATTCTCAGCAGCTAGTACCGGTAAATAGTCAGGGACAAATTGTCAATGTACCAGTACAAACTCAGATGCCACAAACACAGCAGTTCGCGACGACAGGGCAATTTGCTCAGCCGAATATGACCTATCCACAGCAATCATTCGCTGCGCCAAACTCTGGACAACTGTATAATACAACGATGCCTCAGCAGTACACAGGTACTCAGCAAGCAAATCAATTTCATGGTACGCAAAGTCGTCAAGACAATGAGCTTGCAGGCGTATCAGAAGAGCTGAAGAAAGCGTTCGCAGCAGCGGTTGAAGAGACGCGTCCGACCTTTACCGTAAACTCAAACGAAGAAAGTGATGTGGTGTCTAGTAGTAAAGAAAGTGCACGAGCAACGCCTGTGGAGCTATTGCCACCTAAATTGCAAAACAGTATTCCATCTTTGCGGTATCAAGCACATATTTATGCCACAGAGCCAGATAAACGCTGGATAAAAGTCAATAATCGCGAATTGTATGAAGGGGATAATTTGGGGGCATTGACCATTGTTGAAATCACACCTGAACAAGCGTTGTTTGATTTTGATGGGATTGAGTTTACCTTGAATGCGATGCAGGATTGGATCCCATAACGCACCTCATCATGACCTTAGCGCTTTGATGCGCTAAGGTAACATGGAGTGACGAAAAAATTTGATTAAGTCTAAACCAAACTCTTCAGGCTTAACGGCGGCCTCTAATTCATCGTCGATGCGTTTGTCACTTAAATCGACGTCTCTCACTTCGACATGAAACATGTTTTTTGCGTTGTAAAACACTTTTACTATCGGTTGCAGAGGAGAGGTTGGGTTGCTGGCTGCGACAATGCCTACTCGATGACTTTTCAATTTGACTAACGTGCCGACCGGATACATGCCGATACAGTGAATAAACTGGTTAAGTAAATCACCATCAAATTCATGTGGACATCCAGCACGCAGTTTTTTAAACGCTTGTATTGGTGTCATACCGACTTTATAGACTCTGTCCGCAGTGAGCGCATCATAAACATCAATAATGGAGACCATGCGTACATACTGTGACAGCTCGTCACCTTGTTTTGCGTATGGGTAACCCGTACCATCCAGCCTTTCGTGATGAAAGCCCGCGATTTCTGCGGCGATTTCTCCTAAGCCACTGTCTTTAACAATATCGTGACTATATTTGGCGTGCTCTCGCATGATAGCGAATTCATTTTCGCTGAGTTTATCGGGCTTTTGTAGTATATCGTCAGGAATTTTGATTTTGCCAATGTCATGCAAAAGCGCACCTGTTGCCAGCTCTTCTATGAGATCGCGATCAAATCCAAGGTGCTTGGCAAAGATACTCATTAAAATGGATACATTTAGAGAGTGCTCCAGCAGGTAGCCATCTTTTTCACGGATCCGTGCGATGCAGGCAAGGGCATCTTGATTTCGAAACACCGAATCGATAAAGCCTGAAGCGGTTTCTTTAAACTCCGCGATATCTATTTTTCGACCTTCTTTTATATCGGAGAAAGCCTTTTCCTGTAGCTGCTTTGCTTGCTCATACATTTTAACAGCTTGGCCAAGTTCAGCTTCGACGGAGACGGATTTATGCCAGGGATCTGGTTTAGCTGAAGTGGTCACTTCTTCGGTGATCTCAGGTTCGACTTTGGACTGATCTAAGGTTTTATCGGGATCGATCTCAACTTCTAATACACCTGAATGGATCAGGTTACTGATCCCTTTTTCATCTCTCACCCAGCCTTGATTTTTGACGCGTACGTGTCCGGCTTGCTTGATCACACCAACAACAAACATACCAGGCTGCAACTCTTTGATATTTATTGTTTTCACAGTATAAAAACCCCTTGTGTAGAGTTTAAGCTTAGCAAAGGCATATCAAAATGAAAGCGTAAAAGTGCACAGATAATGATCATTTTTGGCCAGAGTGACAGGCATAAACGGTTGCATTTATCACCAATTGTTTGCAAGCTGGAGTGACTTTTTCAATTCAATAATAACGTTATGAAAACATTGCTCACATCAATGGCGCTATTGTGCTGCGTACATCACGCTGCTGCTCGTAATCTAGAGTCTGCGGTAAACCAGTCGCTTCCTAAATTAGAAGCGTTATATTTACATCTACATCAAAACCCTGAGCTGTCTATGCAAGAAAAGCAAACGGGCGCACGTTTGGCAAAAGAGCTGGCTGCATTGGGCTTTGACGTCACAGAACGGGTGGGCGGCTATGGCGTCGTGGGGCTGATGAAAAATGGAGATGGGCCCACGGTGATGATCCGCGCAGATACGGATGGCTTGCCAATTATTGAGCAGACCGGAAAGCCTTATGCATCAAAAGTCAGAGTAAAAGATGCCAATAATAATATGGTCGGCGTGATGCATGGTTGTGGGCATGATATTCACATGACCAGCTTCATTGGCGCAGCTGAGCAGCTGGTAAAAAATAAGCACCAGTGGCAAGGCACCTTAATGATGGTGGCGCAGCCTGCTGAAGAAGTGGGCGCTGGGGCAAAAGCCATACTCAAAGAAGGCCTGTTTAGCAAATTTGCCAAGCCTGATCATGTGCTTGGCTTACATGTCAGTGCATCGTTGCCAGCAGGGCAGGTCGCCATCTCTCCAGGGTATGCCTTAGCCAATGTCGACTCTGTAGATATTACGGTAAAGGGTCAAGGTGGTCATGGGGCTTATCCGCATACAACCATTGATCCTATTGTGTTGGCATCGCGCATTGTACTTGGGATCCAGACCATTACTAGTCGAGAGATCTCACCGCTTAAACCTTCAGTGATCACGGTGGGATCGATTCATGGTGGATCTAAGCACAATATTATTTCTAACGAAGTAAAATTACAGCTGACTTTACGGTCTTACGATAGCGCTGTGAGAGATCAGCAAATAGCCGCACTAAAGCGACTTTCAAAAGGGGTGGCTTTGAGCGCAGGGTTGTCGCCTGAATTCGCACCCGTTGTGCACGTGCATGAATCAGAGAGTATTCCATCAACTTACAATGATCCTGTTCTTGCGACTGCGGTGACCGCAAGTATTAAACGTGAGTTAGGCGCAGAGAACGTGGTAAAAGCAGAACCTGTGATGGCGGGAGAAGATTTTGGTCTGTACGGGCGCACTGATGACCATATTCCGATCACCATTTTTTGGCTTGGGGGTGTAGCGCCACAGGCTTATACTGATGCGCAAACACATGGCACCAGTTTGCCTTCATTGCATTCAAGCAAATTTGCGCCAGATTATCCATTGGCTTTAAAAACAGGAGTACGTGCCATGACGGCCAGTGCGTTAGATCTGTTTAATCAAAAGTAGAGCGATGTGCCAGAGCCTAAAAAGGATCTGGCGCATTAAATTGCATCATCTCGCCACTGACTGGGTGGCATATCTCTAACATTTGTGCATGTAGTTGCAAGCGCTCAGCGGCTTTGAGGGCATCACCTGTCGCATAGAGTCTATCACCTAGAATAACATGACCCAGAGACTGCATATGTACCCTTAATTGATGTGAGCGGCCTGTTATGGGCGTAAGTGACACGCGGGTTGCGTATGGCTCATATTCAAGCACTTCATAATGTGTCAGTGATGGCTTGCCAGATTCATGACAAACTTTTTGCTTAGGACGATTGGGCCAGTCACAAATAAGGGGCAGATCAACAGAACCTTCCTTACTCTCTAGCTTGCCATGCACACGCGCGACATAGCGCTTCTTAGTCAGTCGGTCTTGAAATTGAATACTTAAAAATCGGTGCGCTTCTTTGTGCATTGCTAAACATAAAATACCTGATGTGGCCATATCTAGACGATGCACGATTTTTGCGGTTGGAAACACCCGGTTGATGCGGTTAATGACACTGTCTGCATGTTTTGGATCTTTGCCCGGTACTGTCAACAAACCGCTGGGTTTGTTGATCACCAACATGTGATCGTCCTGATATAAGAGGCCAAGATAGGGATCAGTTGGTGGGTTGTAATTTAAGAGCACTGCAAAATTCCAAATTTGATCGAAAACGGGCGTATTCTAACTGGCTAAGATCAAAAGGCCAAGTAAACCCTAGTTGTTCGGCACGATTGTTAACTCAATTCCCAGTTTTTGGATGCTCGTTTGCACATCTTGACGTATGCCTTCATCGGTGATCACATGGTTGATCTTATGTGCGGGCACAATTTGGTAAGTTTTGGTTTTATCCAGCTTATCGTGGGGTCCCATCAACACGGTGCGATCGGCTTGCTCAATGGTTGCACGCAATACTTCCGCCTCTTCGAGGTAATTAACGCAAAAGCCATGTTTGGCATGAAATGCACAGATCCCCATAAAAACAATATCAAAGCGGATCTGTTTGAGCATTTCGATGGCACTGTGGCCGACTGTACGCATGGCAGGTTTAAACATTTTACCGCCAATTTGGATGACCTGTATCTGAGGGTGTTGCATGAGATCTTGCACAATCAGCGGACATCCTGTGACAACCGTTAAAGGTAAATTGGCTGGCAAATTTTGTGCGAGGTAGCGACACGTTTCGCCAGAGTCAATGACGATGGTTTGTCCTGCTTCTAGCATAGTGAGTGCCGGTTCTAAAAAGCGCTTTTTTGAGGGATCAGGGGTATTTAATCGGTCAAAATAATCAGGACTGTCTTCTTGCATCACCAACGCACCGCCATGAACACGGTGTAGCAGTTTTAATTCGCCTAGTTTGTTGAGATCTCGTCTGATTGTGTCTTCACTTACCGCCAACGATTTTGCCAACTCCACAGACGTGATCCGGCCATGCAGATTGAGTTGTTCTAAGATTAATTGATGTCGTTCCGCCAATAGCATTTTGCATGTTCCTGCGCTTTTTTGCCGAATTTTACTTGATCTTAGGGGGATCGCAAGCGTATTATTTGCATTAACTTGCATCTTTTTGCGTTTTTAATTTCTTATTTGCGTGTTAATGCCTGTTTTGAAGGAGAGAAATATGGAGTCTTACTGTCATTTGCCCAAGTATAAAGGGCGATTTTTGATATGGATGGCACACTTGTTGATTCTGATACCGCCATTGCCAAAGCCATTGCACCATGGTGCCAAATGCATCAGCTCGACATTGAGCAAGTATTAAGAGATGGCCGAGGTGTTCGCTTCGAAGACTATGTAAAGCAATATTTGCCACATTTGGATCTGCATCAGGAAGTAAAGCATTTAGAAGGTGCTGAGGCCGCATTTGCAAGATATGTTAAAGAAATTGCGGGCGCAAAGCGCTTTTTGACCCATTTACAGCAGTTGAACCTGCCATGGGCATTAGCAACTTCAGCAGATCGTGATAATGCACAAAAGCGGATGCAAACCTGTCAATTGCCGCCCCCCATTCATTTAATCGGTGCAGAAGATGTCCGGCAAGGTAAACCAGAACCTGAGCCATTCGTTGCGGCTGCCAATAAGCTCGGTCTATCTTGTCGTGAATGTGTTGTGTTTGAAGACTCTGATGCTGGTGTGCAAGGCGCTTTGTCTGCTGGATGTGACGTGGTAGTGGTCGGACGGTTTTGTCAGTTATCACATCCTAACATTGTTGCCAGGATAAATGACTATACAAACTGGAATGCGAAGCTGTTGCATGGGAGGCAAGTATGTTGAGAGCCACTTGGACGCACTTTTTGATGAGTGATGAACGCTACTGGGATATCGCCGGTGTTTTATTTGGTGGTATAGGCGCCTTTGCATTACTTGGTCAATTACTGAGCGAGGTAAATCGCGACGCTGAAAGCACTTTATCGATGAGCTTTTTATTTGGTTATGTGGTCGTATTTATGTTTTGGCTGCTTTATGGCTTGAGGTTTAAACGCCCTGCAATTATTTGGACTAATTCAGTGTGTTTAGTATTGCAATCGATGATAGCACTGGTGGTCTTAAGTTAAAAAAGGGGGCAGATCATGCCCCAATTTTGCTAGTGAGCGACTGGATATGGCCCTGCCTCATGAGTAAATTTAAATATTGCTTGTTTACCCAATGAGCACTGCGACCCGGGTTGATATTGACAGACTGACAGTCCATCTCGCGTAAATTGAGTTATCTCAAAAATGCTTTCCTGTTGGTTAATGAGTGTGTGTAATTTACCTTCTATCATGGAAAAATTGCCTGTACCTTCAGGTGTTGTGACTTGATTAACGAGATCACCGTTTTCGTCTGGTAAACGACTAAATAGATATGGGTGGCTTTGACCTTGGTACTCTAAGTTCATAGTCGTGATTGAAAAGATATTTCTAGAAAAATCTTTAATGCCAAAAGCTTCGTCATACTCAACTTTTAGTATCCATTTACCTTGAAATTTTAACGGACCTTGCGGGTAAAACTCTGAATTATAATGGTAAGCAATGTAGAGTGTATTGCCTTTTTTAGCGAGCAGTTCATAAAAGAATTCACAGCTAACATAACAGCGATTGTCAGGACAATTAAGTACAGTCCCTTGCTCTGGATGATCCAGCTTTTCTCTAACAAGTTGATTTAGGTGGTTGAGCTTCCATTTTGAGGCCGTGTTGGCAACGCTAGCAACTGCAATTTGGTCTGGGTAGTAGTCATGAAAGCGTCCATTAGATTTGCGCCATTGGCCAACAATTTGTTCGTAAGTAAGTGCAATATCCTGCTTTTCAATCATGTAGCCGGTGATCCACTTTGCTTGCTTGGATTTTTTATTTACCTTTTTTGCAACAAAACGCAGCCCAATATCATCAATATTCTCTACAATACGAATAACCAATTTCACACTTTGTTCGTTGTGGTGGTAGTGAAGAACAAGTTTTTTTCCTTTCAGTTTCCATGTTAAATCACTGTGTGTGTTATCCCAATGATTGACTGTACCTTTACCGTTTTCATGAAAAGTAACAGACGCTGAGCTACGACTTTTAAACCAAGGTGTATCGGCATGTGTGACTTCATCAATATTCGCGATTTCCCACGTTTTATTGACCAGATGTGCTCGCCATTTTTTCAGCTGGCGCTGTTTGAGGAATATCGCTTCACTTGGGACTGTATAGGTATCCACAACCATTTGTGCTTCTTTATGCCAAACTTGCATATGTTGGGTGTACTGATGTTGTTCCTGTGTGTTGTAATTAAAGCTTAACCCTGTCAACTGATGAATATATGTTTCATGCTCGGACATCTGTACTTCATATTGATCTTGCGGCTGAGAAAGTTCAGCCAAGATCTGCTGCTGGGATTGCCATTGCCACTGAGCTGGCACGTTAAAATCACTCGATACAATCACTTGATTATCGGGTTTGAAATTCAATTTATAGACTTGGCTAGCCCCGGTATCAATTAAAAAATAGCTGCCTTGCGAGGGGGAGGTGCTAGAAGCGTATAATTTTGTACAGGCGATGGCTAATAAAAAGAACGTCACTATCGAGAGGGGATTTATCATTTTAATTTTCATTATCTTTTCCTTGATTGGTTAAATCTTAATCAATCTATCAAGGGTGAGGTGTATGTACAATAACTCAGAAAATAATATGAAATTAATAATGATGAAATACGACGACGACGCTGCATGAGAATAGAAACAGGCAATAAAACGTCTCTTTTATTGCCTGTTTCTAAAGTAGGGATTACTGATTAGAAACCACAATTAAGCGGATCGCATCGAGCTTAACCTGTGCCTTAGAAATGTGTTCACTAAGCTGTGTTTTTTGCTTATCAAACACTTTAATTTCCTCATCACGGATATTAGGGTTAATCGCTTTGAGTGCATTTAGACGGTTTTGTTCTTCGTCTAAGCGCGTCTGCATATCTGCTTGTGCTTGGCTTTGCAAAGTGTCCAGATGTTGATTCGCGATGTCTGTTGCTTTGGCAATAAGCGGATGGATCCCCGATTGTAACGCGTTGGCTAATTTGCTAGCCGTTTGACGGCCTACAGCTGAAAGCTGTTGGTTAAATGCGTCAAATGCGACATTCTCAGCCAAGTTATTACCTGTTTTGTCCATCAATACACGGATAGGCGTAGGTGGCAAAAAGCGACCCACTTGCAGTGATTTAGGTGCCGAGGTTTCTGCCACGTAAATCAGTTCAACAAAAAATGTACCGACAGGTAGTTTGTTGTTCTTCAGTAACGCCACGGATGCACAGCCGAAGTCATCATCACAGATCATATCCATGACGCCTTCTACCATTGGGTGGTCCCAGCTGATAAATTGTGCATCTTCTTGCGATAATGAGGTTGATCTATCAAATGTGACAGTCATGCCATCGTCTTTCAAACATGGGAATGACGGGTTAAGCATGTGTTCTGTGGGCTTAAGAATAATGGTGTTTTCGCCTTTGTCTTCTTGGTTTACCCCAAAAATATCAAACACATTAATCATATAAGCTGGCAAGATAACGTCATCATCGAGCTTTTCAATTTGCTGGACGATTTGCTCTGCACGACCTTGGCCGCTTGAGTGCAGTTCAAGTAGTCTGTCTCGACCTTGCTCCATTTTTGCACGTAGCACTTTGTTTTGCTTGGCAACTTGCTCAAGTAACGGGTCAAGCTCTTCTTCATCACAGTTATGTGCTGCAATAAATTCAAGCAGATCTTCAGAGAACTCTTTGTATAGTAGCTGGCCGGTCGTGCTGGTGGTTTCGAATGCATCTAACGCTTCGTTGTACCAACGCAATAACACTTCTTGTGCAGTATTGGCAAAGTAAGGCACATGAATATTGACGTCATGTTGCTGGCCAATACGGTCAAGACGACCGATACGCTGTTCTAACAAATCTGGATTTAGCGGCAGATCGAACAACACTAGGTGGTGTGAGAACTGGAAGTTACGACCTTCTGAGCCTATTTCAGAACATAACAGCACTTGTGCACTGTCATATTCGTCAGCAAAGTAAGCGGCGGCACGGTCACGTTCAATAATGGACATGCCTTCGTGGAACACGGCTGAACGAATGCCTTCGCGCTCGCGCAAGGTTTGTTCAAGGCTAATGGCTGTTTGTGCTTCAGCACAGATCAGCAGTACCTTTTCGTGCTTGAGTTCTTTGAGTTTTTCGATCAGCCAATTTACGCGCGGATCAAATTGGGTCCAGCTAGCACTTTCCCCTTCGAATTCTTGGAAGATTTTTTCCGGGAATAAGGCACGTAATGCGCTTTTTTCAGCAGTTTGGATGCCGCCCATACTGCCAAGAACTGACATCGCCGTTTTATATTGCTTTGGCATGTCAACTGGATGCGCGTGGACTTTACGACCTGGGTAGCCATCGATACCGCTGCGGCTATTACGGAATAAGATACGACCTGTACCGTGGCGGTCAAGCAACATACCTAACAGCTCTTGCTTTGCTTCTTGCTCTTGTTCGGCTACACGCTTCAGTAAATCTGAGATATCCGTTTCTTTTAGTAACTCAGTGATGGTCGCGGTGGCTTTGTCATCTAACAGTGTATCTTGCAGCAGTTGATTTGCAGCGTCTGCAATTTCTTTATAGTTACTTTCTTCCACAACAAACGCATCGTAGTCATAGAATCGATCAGGATCGAGTAATTGTAAGCGTGCAAAATGACTGCGATGGCCCAATTGATCTGGTGTCGCGGTTAATAAGATGAGACCAGGGATATCTTGGCTGAGTTCAGCAATACGCTGATATTCAGTACTTGGCTTGTCTTTTTCTACGGTAAGGTGGTGCGCTTCATCAACGACGAGCAGATCCCAATCTGCCAGCGTTGCTTGTTCGAACCAGCGACGTTTTTTAGTGATAAATTCAAGACTAACCAAAACCAATTGCTCGGTTTCAAATACATTAGGCGAGTCTGCAAAAGCTTCGTCGCAACGCTCTTCATCAAAGATAGAAAAACGTAAATTAAAACGACGCAACATTTCAACTAACCACTGGTGCTGTAAGCTTTCTGGCACCACGATTAATACGCGGTTAGCACGGCCTGTGAGGATCTGCTGGTGCAAGATCATGCCCGCTTCAATGGTTTTACCCAATCCCACTTCATCAGAGAGCAAAACGCGCGGCGCAAAACGTTGTCCGACTTCATCTGCAATATAAAGCTGGTGAGGAATTAAGCTGGCACGTTGACCGATCAGGCCTTTCAGATGAGATTGTTGGCGATTAAATTGGTGCTGCCACGTTTGGTAACGCAGCGTGTAACGATCAAATCTATCCACCTGACCTGCAAAAAGCCTATCCTGTGGTTTATTAAACTTAATGAAATGATCTAAAAAGGTTTCTTTTAGGCTGACAGTTTCTTCTGTGTCTAGACGCACACCATGATAGCAAAGTAGATCCCCTTGCTCTTCGATGCTCTCTACACGCATTTCCCATTCTTCAACACTGCGGATCACATCCCCAGGATTAAATGCTACTCGAGTCACCGGCGCTTCTTGTACAGAATAAACGCGGTTTTCTCCACTGGCGGGAAACAGAATGGTTACTTGTCTACCTTCTAAGGCGACAATGGCCCCTAAACCCAAATCTGATTCGGTATCGCTTATCCAGCGCTGACCTAAGGAAAAATTCATGGTTTTCTCATCTTCGCAGAAAAAAGGCGGCTATGTTACCGAGAAGCAAAGCCTTGTTCAAGATTGTAAAAACACAATAAATGTGCCTTACAGCGTGGTATTGCGTGGGTTTTACAAGATAACTGATTCATATTCGTTGTTTGCTCACTGTCGATTGTTTTTTATTGTGCAATAGTGGCTATTAAGCATAGTCAAACATCACTGTTGTTGGAGATAAAATATACGAATTGAATAATTAAAAAAAGTGACAGAGGGGCCACTTTGGCAATAAATGGGGACACTTGTACAAAAGGTTTTTTGTCATGAAAACGACTTTTGTGACAAATAGACTAAAATTAAGTTAGAGCGATGTATTGTGTGGCGAGCAATACACAGTTCAATCATAGAAATTGCAGACGAATAGGAATGCACTATGGGAAAAGATGACCTCGACCGGAAAATTTATGTACTAGACACCAACGTTTTACTTCACGAGCCCCTCGCTTACCTTTCCTTCCAAGAACATGATGTTGTGATCCCCATGACAGTGTTAGAAGAACTTGACCACATCAAAGATAGAAAGCGTGATGTGAGCCGAGATGCGCGTGTGGCGATCCGCAGCTTAGATGATGTTCTGACCGATGCGACACCGGAACAAATGTTAGAAGGCGTTGATTTACCAAAAGTACAGCGTGATCCTAATAAACCTGGCAGTAGTGGCAAGCTCATTATTGTAAACGACCATTTGTACCCCGACAGTATTTCTGGACTGCCTGGCAACGAGAATGATCACAGTATCATTAACTGTGCTTTGCAGTTACAAAAGCAATATACAGAGAAAAAAGTCGTGCTAGTCACCAAAGACATCAATATGCGCCTGAAAGCAAAAGGGGTCGGATTAAAATTTGTTGAAGACTATCGGACTGACCAATTGATTGATGATATTAATTTGCTGACCTCAGGATACAATAAATTTGAGGGCGACTTTTGGGAAAGTGTAGGTGAATGTCAAAGTGAGCAGCAGGGGCGTTATAGCTTACATAAAGTGCCTAAATCTAGGATGCCAGAAGTGTTTTATAACGAATACTTGCTCGATGGCAGCGAGCATTTTGCTGCGCGCGTAGTGGGGTATGATGAAGCGCATGTGACATTAAAAGACATCAGTGTTGAGCGGTTACTGCACCAGCAGGCATGGGGCGTAAAACCTAAAAACGTCTATCAAGGGATGGCGCTGGATGCATTATTAGATCCCAATATTGAGCTGGTGGTACTCACTGGACCTGCAGGATGCGGTAAAACGTTATTGGCCTTAGCCAGTGCACTTGAAATGATCATAGAAAAGGGGGTGTATGACAAGGTGATCGTGACCCGTAATACCCCGGAAATCGCAGAGAGCATCGGCTTTTTACCTGGCACTGAAGAAGAGAAAATGGCACCGTGGTTAGCGGCTATTACAGATACGCTTGAAGTACTGCACAAACATGACGAAAGCCCGATCTCTAGTCGAAATTACATCATGGAAAAGGCCAATATCCAGTTTAAATCAGTGAACTTTATGCGCGGTCGTAGCATTCAAAATGCTGTGGTGATTTTAGATGAAAGCCAAAACTTAACGGCTTCTCAGCTTAAAACCATCATTACGCGTTGCGGTGAAGGGACTAAGCTTATCTGTACTGGAAACTTGGCGCAAATAGACAGCAACTATTTAACGCCAGTGACCTCTGGGCTCACTTATATCGTGGAGCGATTTAAAGACTTTGAGGGCAGTGCAACAATCAACCTCAATGGTGTTGTGAGGAGTCGTTTGGCTTCATTTGCTGAAGAAAACTTGTAATACGGCGCTGAAAAAAGTGAACCAGTGTATCGGAGATACACTGGTTTTTTCATTTATAAATTGGGTGGTTACGAAGTGAATCACTTGCTTATCTGAACACTGCTCGCTAACCTTTCAAAAAAAGATGGAAAGAACCACTACAGGCCATTGAATGGACATTATGTCAGAGTTTCAGCCACTCAAAACTTATCGAAAATCTATCTGTGTTGCGTTATTAATTCCGTTAATTCTCGCCATCGTACTGTGTTTTCATTTATTCAACATTAAGCTTGAGCGACAATATGCCGTTTATAAAGTGCAATTTACGGCCGTGTTAGCACAAGTCGATCAAGCTGCCAGTGCAGCAAGTACTGTCATTGGCAGTATTAAGCGGGGGTTAGATACACCGATAAAGTATCAATTATCTCGCGATGTACAACGTCAAGTACAACAGCAGTTAGGCTATTATTATCACCGCTTACCCGAGCAAGGTGGTGAATTAGTCGGGTTAGGCACATATAAAGCATCTCCTCGTGTGCTAGAGCATTGGTTGCATGTGATGGCTTTGGGGCCAAGCTTTGATACGGCATTGGCATTGATCAATGAGTTAGAGGCTGTGGCCTATTTTAATGAACATGGGTTTGCGTTTGTCAAACGTCGCGATGAGACGCAAAGTCACCTTTTAACCGCCATTGTTGAAGGTCGTTTCAGCCCAAGAAAAGGCGTGTTAGCGAACCCGGATAGCAAGCAGACAAGATTATTTGGCAATACTTATTTCAGTATTGCTCAGCCGATCAATAGTGGGGGAAAGTCTCATATCATATTGATTTATAATGCGGATAAGGTCACCGCTTTATTAGATAAGTTCACCTTCAATGAAGGCGCACTTGCGCTGGTTGATATCAATGAGCAGGTCCTTGTACAAAGCAGTCAGTCTGTGATTTTAACCAAGTCATTTACACCTGAACGCGCTCGCCCGTGGCGAGGTGGCGTAGAACTGACAGGCACAATTCAAAACGCCCCTTATCGACTTAGATTCCAGCAATCAGAAGATGCGTTTATTGCCACGGTCCTCAACGAAGTATTGGTAGAGCTTGGCTTTTTAGCGCTCTTTATTGTGTTTACTTTTTTCTCGTTTTTATGGTTAAACGGGCAAATTTTTATTCGCCCGCTGAAACACTTTGTACATTATCTGACAAAACAAGATTTAGCGGAGTCTAATACGCTTCAATACCCTGTGCCCAAAGACTGGCAGCCTTGGTTTAAAGAAATCAAACAAGTGGTGGTGCAAAGGCAAGCGTTGTTTGAGCAAATGGAAACACATAATGCGCGCTTAGACGAGCAGGTTCAACGTCAAAGAAAAGCCTTATCACGGAGCTTTGAAGCAAAAGAACGTCAAGCAGCATTGCTTAATACGGTACTCAACTCTGTGCCTGACCTTATTTATTTTAAAAATATTGATGGTTCGTTCATTGGCTGTAATCATGCGTTTGAGCGATTTATTGGCGTGTCACAAAGTGAATTAGTCGCTAAGGAGCATCAAGAAGTCAGTCAAAAATACCTTGAGCTACTTGAGCTTGAACAAGCGATGGAAAGCCATAGTATTCCTTTAACTGAAACCCTGAATTTTGATGGTAAGGCCTATTTAGTGAGCGTATCGCCACTATTTGATGATCAGGGCAGCCGGATTGGTAGTTTGGGCATAGCCCGTGATATCAGTGAGCAACAACAGGCCATGATAGCGCTGCGAGCCTCGGAACAAAACTTCAAAGCGGCGATTAAGCATGCACCCAATGGTATTTTATTGGTATCGACCGAGTGCATTATTTTAGAATTTAATCGCGCGGTTCGAAAGCTGTTGAACGGTGTTGAAGCGGGGCTGCATTTAAGCTCTTTATTTGCACAAGATGAGTTAGACACGCTCAATACCGTATTAAATCAGCTGCTCGAAGAGCGCAAAGGGGTCAAAGTATTAAGCCTATCACAGAGTGAGTCTTCGCTTTGGTTGCAATTGAGTGTTTCACTGGTGTGGGATAAGCAAAAACTACCGAAGTATTTTGTTATTCATGTGCAAAATGTCACCGCGTTAACTAAAGCAAAAATAGAAGCTGAGCGTGCAAATCGTGCAAAAAGCCGCTTCATTGCCAATATTAGTCACGAGATCCGTACACCATTAAATGCCATATTGGGTCTGGTCCGCATTTTAAAGCCGGCTCTGACTCGCACTCAAGATAGCGAAAAGTTGATACATATTGAGACCGCCGCGAAGCAGTTGTTGACGATGTTGAGTGATATCTTGAGTTTTGCCCGTCTGGAAAGTGGGCGAGCCAAGTTACGCAATAAACCATTTACGATATTGAATTTAATGAATAGCTTGAGTGCACTTATTCAACCGTTAAGCGATGCTAAAAAGTTAAATTTAAATCTGCAAGTGGCACCTGATGTATGGCCTGAGTTTATTGGTGATGAGGCACGAATTAAACAGATTTTGGTGAATTTATTAGGGAATGCCGTCAAATTTACTCACCGTGGCGAAGTGGGATTACGCGTTGTTTCTAAGTGGAGTAAAGACGGGGAGCAATGGCTTTCTTTTTGTGTGTTTGATACGGGCCCTGGGATCAAAGAAGATGACCAAGCACGCTTGTTTGATGCATTTACGCAAGGAAATGAATCCAGCTCTCGGGAATACGAAGGCATTGGTTTAGGCCTTGCGATAGTAAAACAGCAGGTAACATTGCTGGGTGGAAAAATTGAGATCCACAGTATAGAAGGTGGCGGTAGTACCTTTGAATTTGAGTTGATGCTACAAACACAAAATAGGCCTCAAATGACTGTTAAAAACCATATCTGTTTGGTGTCTACTGCCACACCGCCAGAGTATTTGAGCGATTATCACATTACACACTTTGCCAATTTTGGTGAGGCCTTAGAACAGCTGGACAAATTTACTTATATTGCTTGTGATGACACCGAAGAGTTGAGCTACTTATGCCATCATTTTAGCCACGCAGAGACGTCACTTTGCTCGGGACTTGTGGTACCGAGCCCGTTATCGACAGGGCTAACAGAGTCAACATCACTGAGTATTATAAACATTCCACAGTATGTCTTTTATCAGTCATTGTGTTTGTCTCCTCTTGAGCGTCAAGTGACTGAAATTCAGAACAATGAACGGCTGGCTAATACACTTTGCCTTGTTGTGGATGACAATGCATTGAATTTGGATATTTCAAAAACGGTATTGGAGCAACATGGCGCTGTGGTTGTGGCATTGCCAAGTGCGCAAAATATTGTGCAGATATGCCAAACATTAAAACCGGATATGGTGCTGATGGATATTTATATGCCCCATATTGATGGCTATCAAGCAACCAAGTTACTGCGCGCTGAGTTAAGTAAAGAGGTGTTACCTATCATAGCGTTAACTGCAAATGCCCATGAACATGAAAAGGAAAAAGCATTTGCACATGGTGTCAACGAATTTCTTGTTAAGCCGATTTCTCCTGACAACCTGTGCAGCGCATTGCACCCTTATGTGAGTCAGCAAATGAGTGTTTTTGATAAAGACTTTGCCTTGGCACAATTGATGAACAATCCAGCCCTAGTAAAAACAATGTTGGATAAGTTTGCTAAACTATGTGATGAATATGTGCGCGATCTCAGCGTTGTACAGAGTAATCTGCAGTTGGCTGAAATTGCACACAGTATCAAAGGGGCGTCGGGTGGAATAGGACTCGCGCGATTAGCAGACTATGCCAAGTTAGTTGAAGCAAACTCCCGCATTGACAAAGTGGCCAATGCATCTGTAGAGCCTCAAGGAGATGTCCCTTTAAACACCGCATTAAGAGATGAGTTGATTTTACTCACTGAGCAAGCTAAGCAGTTTATTTTATTGGAAGCAAAAGGAAGTTAAATGCAAAAGTCGGCCAACATTTTAGTCTTAGATGGTGATCCCTTAAATCGTGTGGTTTTAGAAAACACATTATCAGATGAGCACTTGGTGATCAGTTGCGCAAACAGTGATAATGCGTTTGAGCGGCTATTACACACCCAGATTGATTTAATTATTGTGGATATCCTCATGCCTGACGATGAAGGCCTTGATTTTTTATTACAACTTAAAGCAGACCCCAATAGCTACCAAATTCCTGTTATCGTTATTTCTGCGAGCAATAGTTATCAAGACGAAGCACGCGGTTTGTTGCTTGGCGCAGTCGATTATATTGTTAAGCCCTTTAGCCCTAATATTGTCAAAGCGCGAGTAAAAATACATTTAGCAATCAAGCAAAAAAATGACTTACTAGAACGCTTGGCAAACATTGATGGCTTGACCGAAGTGCCGAACCGCAGAGCACTTGATGAGACATTGGCTCAGCTTTGGTATCAAAGTCGTGACCAGCAAGTTCCACTGTCCGTTTTGCTCGTAGATATCGATTATTTTAAAGAATACAACGATAGCTGTGGGTTTAGTGCAGGAGATGAGTGCCTAGTAAAAGTTGCAAAAGTGCTGGAAAGCATGACGCAAAAAGTAGAAGGGTTTGTCGCAAGATACGATGGTGTGCGATTTGTGGCATTGATAAATAAGTGCGATGCAGATCAAGCCATGTCGCTTGCATCGGCAATGCATCAGGCTGTAGATGCACTGTCTATTCCACACCCGAGCTCCCCGATTTGTGCACATGTGACCATCAGTATGGGGGTTGTGCATGTACATGAGGACTTTTCTGGTGATCAAAATGACAGTTTGGAGTTGGCCGACGAAGCGCTGTTACAAGCACATCAGCAGCAAGAGCGTGTTGTTTTAGTGAGTCGCTGAGTAAGAAAAAAGCCGCGTAGTGCGGCTTTAGCAGGGAAGTATGTCAAATCTGTTTATAAATAGTTGTCTACAGCGGCTTGACCAAAACCGATAAGCTGATCATCTTTAAACACCAGTGGTGTGCACTCATCTTTGGTAATTTGACCGTCTGAGTGCTTTCTGTTTGTTGCAAAGTAAAGTACTTGGAAGGTATGACCATTTTTAGAGACTGCTTCATTAAAATCTGGTGTGCCAAACTTGCTGGTCACGGCTTGGTAGCTTGAACCCAGCTCAAGTTTACTGATCTTCTCTCTATTTTCTTGGTGTGTGCTTTGCCATCCGCTGTGGTGGCGCATTTCTCCATCAGAAACCGCAACAATACAACCAGACAATAATGTAGTGCTTAAAAGCGCAGTAGCAACGAGTAATTTTTTCATTCTGTTATCCTCATGACCCGATGTATTAGGAACCATCAAGTTTAATTTTATTTTTAACTTAGTCTAACAATAGCAATTGCTTTGCCAAGTTTTTTTGTTATAAAAATCAATAGTTTATTTTTTAAGGGTTTTATGGGAATACGTTTTATCACTAAAAAGTAATAATAATGAATAAAATGTGGTGGATAAAGCCACACGCTAGTTAGGTGGCTTTATCGAAGCGGGCACTGGGATGTTACACAACGCGGTTGTGTTGTCCTCCATTAAGGTAACTGGTGATGTTGTCTGCGATACCCTGAATTAAGCGAGTAATAGACTCATAGCTCGCCCATGCAGTGTGAGGTGTAAGCATTAAATTGTTGCCTTTATAAGTGATGAGCGGATTATCTGCGGTGGCAGGCTCAACAGAGAGCACATCAACACCCGCTGCAGCGATCTGCTTAGTGGCAAGTGCATCTGCCAAGGCTTGTTCATTTACTATACCACCACGTGCGGTATTAATTAAAATGGCGTGTTTGGGTAATAGTGCCAGTGTAGTGGCGTTAAACAGGTTTTCAGTTTGTGGCGTTAAGGGGCAATGTATGGAAACAATATCCGCTATTTGCATTGCGTCTTCAAAAGCCATTCGACCGCTGCGTGTCGCTTTACTGTTTGGGCGCTCCGCGATAATGACTTTCGCACCAAATGCCTCTGCCACTTTCGCAGTTGCTTGGCCAAGATTACCATACCCGACAATCACAAACTTTTTATCTGCAATGTCATTGATACTGTAGTCTAGACGGCAAAACATCGGACTTTTTTGCCAAGCGCCTTGCTGGGTATCTGCTGCGTACCGATGGATATTACTCATCAAATTACCAAGCAGTGTAAATGTATGCTGCACGACTGAAGGGGTAGAGTAACCAGCGACATTGGTGACCGCGATCCCAGCATCTTTTGCTGCAACTAAGTCGATATTATTAGTACCTGTTGCGGCGACGCAAATTAACTTCAACTCTGTTGCAACAGCAAAGTGTGCAGCCGATAGCTGTACTTTATTTGAGATAATAATATTGGCCTGTTGAATACGGGTGTCGACTTCGTTGGGGGCGGTGTGATCATAGGTGGTGACGGTCCCAAATGCATGAAGCGGAGAGAGGTCGACGCCAGCCAAAGTTGCGGCATCTAAAACAACAATATTCATATTTTTATCTCGTTATTGACTTTAGAGTAAACACCAAGGTTTATACTCTGTATTAGTGATGAATTTGACGAAACGGTGATGGTGGATTTTAGGTTCTTTTTTAGCACGGCAGATTAAAAGTATCTTTTTCACAACACCATTTGCAGAGTTCATTTGTGTACGTTCAGCAAATTTCGTGGGCCAGTGTATCACTTTTAGCGTTTAAATTTTATCTAATATGGCTGTGTGCAAACATGACGATATGTCAGTGTGCTGACGGGGTTGTACTTATCGGGTGGAAAGCAATGATAATGTTTCGAATTGGGCAGCTTGCCAAGCTGCTTAACGTGTCGACCGACACGTTAAGATACTATGAGCAGCAGGGATTATTAGCGGCCAGTGAAAGAAGTGCTGCGGGATATCGTCTATATGACGAACATGCAGTAGAAAGAATGCGCTTTATTGTGCGCGCAAAGGAAGTTGGGTTCAATCTCAAAGATATTCAAGAATTATTAAGTATCAAAATTGAAAAGCAAATGCACAGCTGTGAAGAGGTAAAAACACTCACATTGCAAAAACGAGATTGGGTAAGAGAAAAAATAGCGGAGTTGAGTATGTTTGAGCGTTCATTAACGTTATTGGCCAGCCAATGTTGTGGTGGTGATGAACCGGCGAATGCGTGCTCAATTTTGACAGCATTGGAGGATTTAGATGGCACTCATCAATAATTTTTGGGAGTTATTTGTCATTTCGGCACCTTGGTTAATGTTGGGATTATTGTTAGCTGGGCTACTGAATGTATTTATTCCAAAGGGCTTTTTACAGCGTCATTTAGGCAAAGAAGGGCTTTGGACCACGATTAAAGCAGCGTTGATTGGCGCGCCTATGCCGTTGTGTTCTTGTGGTGTTATTCCGGCAGCAATCGGGTTGAGACGCGCGGGGGGATCTAAAAGTGCCACGACCGCGTTTTTAGTGTCGACACCTGAAACAGGTGTGGACTCAATTTCTGTGTCTTATGCGCTGCTTGGGCCATTTATGGCGATTATCAGACCCATTGCTGCGGTGACCAGTGCCATCACAGCAGGGTTGCTAGTCGGTCGAGACAATCAAGATGAAGTAGATAAAAAGGCCTCAGAAAACCCTGCTGCCAATCAATCTAGTTGCTGTGCTAAAGCGCCTCAAGCAGCCGCTTCTTCATGCGCGACTCAGTCTAAGAATTTGGATGAGGATGATAATAAGGCTTCTTGCTGCGCTAAAGCGCCTCAAGTAGCCGCTTCTTCATGTACGACACAATCTAAGAGTTTAGATGAGGATGACAATACGGCTTCTTGCTGTGCTAAAGCCCCTCACGTAGCCGCTTCCTCATGTGCGACCCAGTCTGAAGATATGGATGAGGATGTAAATAATACTGCTTGCTGTAGTAAAGAGCCCGTCGCTGCACCAAAGCTTGAACGTGAACAAGCAAATTGCTGTGCATCTGAGAATAAAAAATTCGAGCCAGAAGTAAGCACTTGCTGTTCTTCCAAGCCTAAGCGTGAAAACAGTTTGCTGAGTAAGCTTTGGCAAGCCGTTAAATTTAGTTGTAACAAGCTGTTATCTGATACTATGGTTTGGCTTTTAATTGGTATATTCTTCGCGGCATTAGTCCAAACATTTGTGCCAACCGCATTTTTAGCACAATGGGGAGATGGCATTTTAGCCATGATAGTGGTTATCTTGATCAGTATTCCCATGTACATTTGTGCCACGGCATCGACGCCCATTGCCGCAGGTCTGTTGCTAGCTGGCGTGTCTCCTGGCGCCGTTTTGGTGTTTATGCTGGCGGGTCCGGCAACCAATGTGGCTACCATTGGTGTCGTCGCAAAAGAGCTTGGACGCCGCGCTGTTGTCGCCTATATCACGGCTGTCATTGGCGTTGCGATTGTGTTTGGTTTTTTAACAGATTACCTCGTCTCTCATTTTGGCTTTGAAGTGTCAGCCATGGCAGGACATGAACATCAACTGCTCCCAAGCTGGATGAGCCAGCTTATGGCGCTTGTGTTGGTGATACTTATGTTACGCTTGTTTGCAATGGATATTATGAAACGCCGAGCCGCCCAGTGTGGTCAGACTTGATATTCTTAGCATCCGAATAAAGAGCGAGATAGAATGAGCCGTTTTTTTGTCATACGCCTAGATCAGTAAGAGTAATTTAGTGGATAAATACGCAGATATCAGACCATATAATGATGATGAAGTGCCCGCAGCCCTAGAAAGGTTATTGGCCGATGAGCAATTTTTAGATGTGATTGCCGAGCATAACTTACCAAAGTGGCTTGCAGCCTTTTCTGCGATTAGCAGGCCTTTGGTAAAGGCAAAATTAAAGTCTAAATGGAAGACGGTTAATAATGTTGAGGCTGTACAAAATGAAGTGGCGCAATACCTATCTATGTTGGTTGAGCGTACCACGTCAAAAGTCACCTACTCGGGACTCGACCGTTTAGATAAAGACGCTGCGTATTTATTTATCTCAAATCATCGAGATATTGTACTCGATCCTGCATTAGTAAACTGGGGACTGCACCAGAATAACTTGCCAACGGTGCGTATCGCGATTGGCGATAACTTGTTGCAAGTACCCTATATCACGGAGCTGATGCGTTTAAATAAGAGCTTTATCGTTAAACGCTCAGCAAAAGCGCCAAAAGAAATGCTCAAGGCGCTATCTCAGTTGTCCGGTTACATCTATGATTCACTGCAGTCAGGTAATTCCATTTGGATTGCACAAAAAGAAGGTCGGGCAAAAGATGGTATTGATTATACAGATCCTGCCTTGCTGAAAATGTTGCAGTTGCAAGGTCGACGTTTGAAAGCGCCATTTGCTGATTATGTGCGCAAACTCAAAGTGGTGCCTGTTTCTATCTCTTATCAATATGAGCCATGTGCGTTAGCGAAAGCCAAAGAGCTTTACCATAAGCAGCAATTTGGTGAATATCAAAAAGAAGAGGGTGAAGACATCAAGAGTATCATTGATGGCTTTAGTGCAGACAAAGGAAACGTGCACGTTGCATTTGGTACGCCGATTGAGGATGACTTTGACACCCCTGAAGAGCTGGCGCAGATCATCGATAAGCAAATTATTGATAATTATTATCTGCATTCAAGCAATTATTTAGCGGCGGGTGATAAAACAAACAGCAGCAGTGAAGAAACAGCGCGTTTTAATCAAAGTATTGAGATGCTGCCAAATGAGCTAAAAGAGTTTGTCTTGTCTATGTATGCGCAGCCTGTGAAGCGAAAATCGACAATATAAGCGCGAATAGAACAAAAGATAATAAGCCCATGGGACTGTATTCTGTGGGTTTTTTATTTTTCGCAAAGAAATAAGTGGGCGGTTCGATAAGTATGAAAGGTGTCCCCGGCTGCGTGGATGCGGATATAAGTCCTTGAACCCTAAGGTTCAAGGCGGAAGGCAACAACCCACCGTAGGCTTCTCGGTACATGCCAAGCTTGCGCAAAAGTGGATAAACTGCATTCCTAAAAAAAGTTTATCGGCTCAGGGACATAATCCACGGTCCAGCGAGCTAGGGAACACCTTCAGTATATAAGACAACACCGAATGCTTAAACCTTAAAATGAAAAAATCTTGCTTATTTGCTGGCAAATTCACCTGCTGAGCATTGTCTGTGCAGGTTTTGCTTTTTTTCCATACACAGCAAATAACGACTTTATAAACTGAGTAAATCAATGTGACATGTTAGCCTCATTAAAGACGGGTTTTTTCCAGCAGAATAAGACAATGCATTGTAGTTGCTATACTTCGAGTGGTAGCATTAACCTTATCAAGTGAATGAGAATCAAGCCTTATGATCGAATTAAAAGATTACCAACAAGCCCAGTTATTACTCGAAAAACACGGCATCTTCGTCGCACCAGCAGAAGTGCATGGCACCATCAGCGGTATTTTAGCCTGTGGATTGAGTATTGATGACAAAGAATACTTAGGTTTACTCAGCGATGTATTTAATGATGGCCAAGCATTTGGCGTTGAACTCAAAGGGTTTTTAGCTGAGTTGTACAAGTTTGTGGTAGAGCGTTTTAATGATCCTGAACACACCTTTGAAGTGTACTTACCAAACGATGACGAAGCGCTTATCGATCAAGCCAATGCCTTAGTATCTTGGGTGTCAGGGTTTTTATTAGGGTTTGGTTTAAAGCAAAAAGATTATGGCAAGCTGTCAGCTGACGTCAAAGAAGTGATCAGCGACTTCAGTGAAATCACACGTCTTGATACGCATTTCGATGAGACTGAAGAAGATAAGCAGGCGTTCCATGAAGTGGTCGAATACATTCGAGTCTCTGCGTTATTATGTTTTGCGGAGATGGGCCGAGAGCAAGGCAATGGCGCGACATCAAACACAGTGCATTAATTATGATAAAAAATGAAGAGTTTGTAGCACGTCGTGCGCGACTGCTAAACAGCCTAGATAACAACTCGGTCGCTATCCTCCCTGCGGCGGCTGAAATTACCCGTAGCCGCGATACCGAGTTTCCATTTCGCCAAGACAGTGATTTCTTTTACTTAACTGGTTTTAAAGAGCCAGATGCTGTGCTTGTGCTGAGTAAAGACAAAGCTGGTAAGGGGCTGAGTACCTTGTTTTGTCGTAATAAAGATAAGCTGGCTGAAATTTGGCACGGTAGACGTGTTGGCTTTGAGCAAGCTAAAACCCGGTTTGCCATGGATGAAACCCATGCACTGACAGAGCTTGATGATGAACTATTAAGTTTAGTCAATGGCACTGCAACACTGTATTTTGGCCAAGGCACATATCCTAACTTTGATGATAAAGTGTGGGGCTTACTGAGTACGCTACGCGGCGCACCTAAAAAAGGCTATAAAGCCCCTGAAACCATCAAAGACATTCGTCCGCTCGTACATGAAATGCGCTTGTTTAAATCCGCAGACGAAATCGCTGTGATGCGCAAAGCAGCAAAGATCAGTGCGCAAGCGCATATTCGCGCGATGCAATTTGCTAAGGCTGATGCCACTGAGTATCAATTGGAAGCAGAAATTCATCACCACTACGCGATGAATGGGGCGAGATACCCGGCGTATGGCACCATTGTTGGTTCAGGCAATAACGCCAATATTTTACACTACACCGAAAATAGCGACGTATTAACACAGGGCGATTTGATCTTGATCGATTCAGGCTGTGAATTGGAAGGGTATGCTGCGGACATCACACGTACTTTCCCTGTCAGCGGACAGTTTAGTGAAGCACAAACAGAGATTTATAACCTGGTATTAAAATCCCAGCTGGCTGCGTTTGAAGAAGTGAAGCCTGGCGGTACATTAGTTAAAGCTAACAAGCAGGTTGTGCGTGTATTAACAGAAGGCTTGATTGAGCTTGGTATTCTCTCAGGTACCTTAGAAGAGTTGATAGAAACACAAGCGTGCAAAGCGTTTTATATGCACGGAGTGGGCCATTGGCTTGGTTTAGACGTACATGATGTCGGTGAATATAAACTGGACGAGGCAGATAGACCGTTTGAAGCGGGCATGGTGTTGACCATAGAGCCGGGTTTATATTTTGACGAAGATGCTGAAGTACCAGAAAAATACAAAGGTATTGGTGTGCGCATTGAGGATGATTTACTGATCACTCAAGATGGCCATGAAAACTTAACGGTTGATGTGCCAAAATCTATCACTGAGATTGAAGCACTGATGCAAAAAGCCTAACTGCAAGATTTGGGAGTATCAGGCTTGCAACAATTCGATGTTCTTATCGTTGGCGGCGGCATGGCGGGTGCCACTGCTGCCGTCAGTATAAAAAAACAAATTCCCGATTGCCGTATTGCGGTGGTAGAAGCGTTCGCTCCGAAAGCCAATAGCCACCCAAGCTTTGACGATCGCAGTATTGCTTTAGCTGAGCAATCAGTTGATTACCTGAGCAAACTGAATCTATTTAATAAAACATGGCCATTCGCTGAGCGGATCTCACAGGTCAATGTGTCTGACAGAGGACATTTTGGCAAAGCATCTATCACACCTGAGGAGTATCAGGTCGAAGCGCTTGGCTATGTGGTTGAGGTAAACCCGTACGGCCAGTTTTTACATCAGCAATTACAAAGCCAAGATATCACCTTGTTTTGTCCTGCAAAGGTAAAGTCTTTAACGCAGCACACTGAGCATGTTGAAGTTGAACTAGATACTGAGCAATCACCGGTGGTGCAAACAAAATTATTGGTGATAGCCGATGGTGCGCACTCGCCAACACGGAATCTATTAAACCTAGAGTTTGATAGTTTCCCTTATGAGCAAGGGGCATTAATTGCCAATGTGAAAGTGTCACCAGGCCATCAAGGACAAGCGTTTGAGCGCTTTACATCACAGGGGCCGATTGCGCTGTTGCCAATGAGTGAAGACCGTTTTTCTGTCGCATGGTGCATGAACAAAGATGCGTTGGAAGCGGTACTCGGGCTTGATGACAGCGCCTTTTTAGCGCGATTACAGCAAGAGTTTGGTTACCGTGGTGGTGTGTTTGAAGCCGTTGGTAAGCGTAGCCGCTATCCCTTAGTACATGGGCGGATCTCCAGTGTTATACACCACCGCGTGGTGGTCATTGGTAATGCGGCACATGCGATTCACCCCATTGCTGGGCAAGGCTTTAACTTGGGCATGCGCGATATTCAATGTTTAGTGTCGCAGCTACAAGCCTCGGATATCGCCACCTGGGGCGATCATGCATTTACGCAGGCGTATAAGGTCGCCAGAGATCATGACATCGGTCGAGTGATGACGCTCACTGACGGATTGGTCCGGTTGTTTTCGAATGAGTCCCGCAGTGTGGCGTTTGGACGCAGCTGCGGCCTGATGATGATAAGCCTGTTCCTTAACTTAAAAGCCCCATTAGCCAGACAGCTAATGGGTCGAGTGCAATAAAAGGAGCTCTCATGCAGCAAGTGCAAGTATGTATTGTTGGCGGTGGCTGTGTTGGTTTAACGTTGGCACTTGGGCTGGCACAGCAAGACGTGTCTGTCATGGTATTAGATGCGGGTAATGCGCCGAAGCCTTTGTCAGAGGATTATAGCATGCGCGTTAGCGCAATTAGTTTGGCTAGTCAGCAGTTATTTGAGTCACTTGATGTGTGGCAAGATATCTTTGCCAGCCGCGCTACGCCTTATACCGCGATGGATGTCAGAGATGCAGATAGCTTTGGTAAAATCGCCTTTGACGCGCAGTCTTTACAGTTACCACAACTTGGCCACATTATCGAAAACGATGGGATCCGCTTCGCGCTCTACAATAAATTGCAGACCTTTGACAATGTCACTTTGGCATTTGAAAGCCGTTATCAGACCATCCACCAAACAGAGACAGATGTGTTGATAACGATGGACTCAGGTATGCCCGTGATGAGTAAGTTGCTGGTGGCAGCAGATGGTGCTAATTCGGGTGTTCGCAGGTTGTTTGATATGCCACTGAGCTTTTGGGATTATGACCACCATGCCATTGTGGCGACGGTGAGCACTGATTGCGCACATCAGCATACCGCCCGTCAGGTGTTTTTACCCACTGGGCCATTGGCATTTTTACCACTGGCTGAAGAAAATATGCACTCTATCGTGTGGTCTACCTCCCCTGAGCATGCTGAGCAATTGATGGCGCAAAGCCCCTGTGAGTTTAATAAATCATTGTCCGCTGCCATTGATATGCAGTGTGGGTTGTGTGAAGTGCAAAGTGAGCGAGCGGTATTTCCATTGACCATGCGTTATGCCCAGCAGTGGCTCAAAGGCCGTGTGGTGTTAATGGGCGATGCGGCGCACACCATTCACCCACTGGCAGGGCTTGGCATGAATTTAGGCCTAAAGGATGCGGCGCATCTGATCACCGCGCTGGGTGAGCAAAGCCAAGAATTCGCCGCGCATAAAGTGCTGAGAGAGTATGAGCGAGCACGCAAGCTTGATGCGCAAAAGCATATTGCCATGATGCAGGGCTTAAAAGATTTATTTGAGGGGGCACATCCGGCTAAAAAGCTGATCCGTGGGTTAGGATTGAGCCTAGTGGATAACTTAGGCCCAATCAAAAGCTTGTTTGTAAAGCAGGCTGTTGGACAATAGCGCTACGCTAATCGTAGCGCGATAAACTCAGCGAGTTTGTTGACTGCATGGG
Source organism: Pseudoalteromonas luteoviolacea (assembly GCF_000814765.1). Taxonomy (GTDB): domain Bacteria; phylum Pseudomonadota; class Gammaproteobacteria; order Enterobacterales; family Alteromonadaceae; genus Pseudoalteromonas; species Pseudoalteromonas luteoviolacea_H. The sequence continues at coordinate 890,831 of NZ_JWIC01000010.1, read as the reverse complement.
CAGACTCCTGAGTATTTTTGATTAAGCTGATCCCAATTTCCCCTAGCTTTGGCAGATCCGGTGTATGTTCTTGATAGGTCAGCTCACTGGGCACGGTATTTTTTGCCAGCACAGTGATCCCCAGCCCTTCTTTGAGCGCGGCAGTTAACCCGGTTAAATCGGCATTGCTGTAGACGATGCGAAAAGGACGTCCGCTTTGCTGTAGCGCTTCGATGGCTCGACGACGGTAAATACAGCCCTCTGGTGCAGTCACTAATGTAATCATTTCTTTTTTCGCCAGGCTTAAGTCTCCAACCCAGACCAATTGGTCACGCATAAAGATAGGGTGACTAACAGACTCGAGTTCTTCGTTTAGTGCTAATACCAAGTCAAATTGATCTTGTCTCGACACTGACAGTAAATGCTTACTGAGTCTGGATTTAACTTCAAGCGCAACATCAGGGTAAAGAGAAACAAAGTCGCCAATAATAGCGGGTAAAATGCGTGCGGCAAATTCACTGGGGATCCCAAGGCGTACACGTCCTGTGACACTTTCTGACGTAAATTGCTGCAAAATGGCATCATTGTATTGCAGCATTTGCTTTGCTTGGGGCAGTAGCAACTCGCCATACTGATTAAGTACTTGGCGCTGACCTTGCTTTTTAAACAGTTTACAGCCAAGCAAATCTTCTAAGCGACGGATCTGTAAACTCACCGCGGGTTGCGATAAGCCCAGTAGTTCGCCTGCTTTTGCAAAACCTCCGACCTCTACAACCGTGACGAGTGTGCGTAGGCCATCAATTGATAAGTTCTTCATATTTAAAAAAGCTATTTATAAAACTCGAATACATTAATATTATTTATCAATTGATAAATAATTACAATTTGTTGTTGCCATTCACCCCCCCTATACTTTTGTCCATCTTCATTTCACTTAGGTGGTTGTATGACGTTTTCTCCAATAATTTTTGCCAAGCATCGTCAAGGGACGATACCTGCTGAAAATGCTTACTGTGCATTGGTCGGTCAGGTGGTATTAGATTTTAGTGGTTTTGAGACAACACCTTTTCTAAATCAAGAGCTTGGTATTAATTTAAACAAGTTAATTGCACCGGGTTTAGGCATTCAAGGGTCGTTTGCAAATGGCCATCGTTATGCAGTTTATTACTTTAGTGAAACCGCTTATCGCTTCATTTTGGACCAAGACGCAGCACAGACGTTGCAAGCGCTGGTTGACCAACATGAGCAAGACTATGACATCGAATTGATGCGCCGTGATGATTTGGCTATTTCTCAACTCAGTGGCACGGCGGCATTTGAGTCATTGTTAACCCATTTTTCGCTCACACCGGGCTTAGGTATTTCTGATCTGCAAGCTTGCTATGGCAAGCAAAGTGGTGATGTGTTCATCACCACACTATTGCAAGATGGTGTGCAGCAGCATCAACTCATCGCACAGCCAGAGCCACTATCACTATGGCAAAAGAAACTGGGCGATGCAGGTTTTTGCATTAACTAATTCCGTGCATTTGAGCTGATTATCAGCTCATGATTAACCCCATCGAGACTATGTGCTCGATTATATGTGAGCAACTTAAATTGCTTACATAAACCAAAAAAAGTGAAGGACAAGTATGACTTCTAAAACTGTACTACATGCTAAGCACCTAGAAGCTGGCGCTAAAATGGTTGATTTCCACGGTTGGGAAATGCCAATCAACTATGGCTCACAAATCGAAGAGCACCACGCAGTGCGTCAAGATGCTGGTATGTTCGACGTATCTCACATGACCATTGTTGATGTAAAAGGTGCTGACGCACAGGCGTTTTTACGCAAGCTAGTGGCAAACGATGTTGCTAAGCTAACAGTTGCAGGTAAAGCACTTTACACAGGCATGTTGAATGAGCAAGGCGGCGTAATTGACGACCTTATCATCTACTTCTTCACAGAAACAGATTATCGTTTAGTTGTTAACTCAGCAACGCGTGAAAAAGATCTTGCGCACATTGGCGCAGTTGCAGCTGATTTTGACGTGACAGTGACTGAGCGTCCAGAGTACGCGATGATTGCCGTTCAAGGTCCAAATGCAAAAGAAAAAACAGCGACAATCTTAAATGACGAACAGCGTGCTGCGGTTGAAGGTATGAAGCCATTCTTTGGTGCGCAAGCTGGAAAACTGTTTATTGCAACAACAGGTTATACTGGTGAAGCTGGCTATGAGATTGTTGTGCATAACGACGATGCCGCTGAGCTTTGGCAGCAATTACTAGACGCAGGTGTGCGTCCGGCTGGCTTAGGTGCACGTGATACGCTACGTTTAGAAGCGGGCATGAACTTGTACGGCTCTGATATGGATGAAACAGTATCTCCACTGGCTGCTAACATGGCTTGGACCATTGCTTGGGAACCAGAAGATCGTGACTTCATCGGCCGTAAAGTTGTCGAGCAACAACGTGCTGACAAGAGCACTGATAAGCTAGTTGGCTTGGTGCTTGAGAGCAAAGGTGTTTTACGCGGTGGTTCTAAAGTTATCGTAGAAGGTGGCGAAGGTGTTATCACTTCTGGTACATTCTCTCCGACTTTAGGTTTTAGCGTAGCATTGGCACGTGTACCTCGTTCAACTGGGGAAACGGCACAAGTTGAAATGCGCAAAAAGCTGGTAGACGTTAAAGTAGTGAAGCCTTGCTTCGTACGCAACGGTAAGTCAGTGATCTAAAATCATTGTAACGAGTAGAATTATGGGCGGTTGCCCAATTAAAACGACCAAAGGAACAAAAAATGAGCAACATTCCTAGCGAGTTAAAATACGCATCTTCACACGAATGGGTTCGCGCTGAAGGCGACGGTGTATTCACTGTAGGTATTACTGAGCATGCACAAGAACTTCTAGGCGACATGGTATTTGTTGACCTACCTGACGTGGATGACGAAGTAGATGCTGGCGAAGACTGTGCAGTTGCTGAGTCTGTAAAAGCGGCTTCTGATATCTACGCACCAATCACTGGTACTATCGTTGAAATCAACGAAGAGCTAGAAGACTCTCCTGAGTCAGTGAACAACGACCCATACGGTGACGGTTGGTTATTCAAAGTGAAGGCATCTGACGAGTCTGAGCTTGAAAACCTACTTGACGCTGAAGGTTACCAAAATTCAATCGACGAAGACTAATTCGTTGAATGACTAAAAGCCCCATTTTTTGGGGCTTTTGTTGTTAAATCAAACCGCTTTGGTTTGGTTTACTCTCAAAGCATTATTTGTGACTGCGTTACCAAGGCCTTTGTCTGGCAACATTGCTAGGCATCAATGCAGGAACACCCATTTTATTTGGATCATAGGAATCTGGACTAATGTCAAACGCCAAATCTCTTGAACAGTTAGAGCAAAAGCAAGACTTTATTCGTCGCCATATCGGCCCGAATGCCGCACAAGTAAGCGAAATGCTTGCTGAGCTTGGAGTATCAAGTGTTGAAGAGCTGATCGGTCAAACGGTACCTGACTCTATTCGTTTAGAAACAGGTCTTAAGATTGGTGAAAGCCGTACAGAAGTTGAAACGCTGAGCTACCTAAAGTCAGTAGCTGGTCAAAACAAAGTATTTAAATCATACATTGGCCAAGGTTATCACCCAACACACGTACCTAATGTCATTTTACGTAATGTGTTAGAAAACCCAGGTTGGTACACAGCGTATACGCCTTATCAGCCAGAGATCGCACAGGGGCGTTTGGAGTCTCTTCTTAACTTCCAAACTCTAACTATGGATGTTACAGGCCTAGACTTGGCTAGTGCATCTTTGCTTGATGAGTCTACCGCAGCGGCAGAGGCAATGGCCCTAGCTAAGCGTGTAGCAAAAGCGAAAAAAGCAAATACATTCTTCATCGCAGATGACGTACACACTCAAACAATTGACGTAGTAAGCACTCGTGCTGAACAGTTTGGTTTTGACGTAGTTGTCGCACCTGCAAGCGACGTGGTAAACCACGAGATCTTCGGTGCACTATTCCAGTACCCGTCAACATCAGGTGAAGTGGTTGACGTCACCGACCTAATCGCACAAGTACAAGACAAAAAAGCGATTGCCTGTGTTGCTGCAGACATCATGAGCTTAATGCTATTGAAAGCACCGGGTAAACTAGGTGCAGACGTGGTACTTGGTTCGGCACAGCGCTTTGGTGTACCTATGGGTTACGGTGGTCCACACGCAGCCTTCTTCGCAACACGCGACAAGTACAAGCGTTCACTACCTGGTCGTATCATTGGTGTTTCTAAAGACCGTTTAGGTAACGATGCACTGCGTATGGCGATGCAGACGCGTGAGCAGCATATCCGTCGTGAAAAAGCGAACTCAAACATTTGTACAGCGCAAGTATTGCTAGCTAACATGGCTGCATTCTACGCGGTGTACCACGGTCCTCAAGGTCTTAAAACTATTGCACAGCGCATCAACCGCTTTGCAAGCATCTTGGCGACTGGCCTTAAGTCAAAAGGCGTTGCACTGAAGCACGACACTTGGTTTGATACCATCACGGTTGTGGCTGAAGACGCAGATAAAAACGCGGTCGTTGCACGTGCCGTTGCAAACGAAGTGAACTTTGCAATTAACCACGCAGGTGAGTACTCAATCGCACTAAATGAGACAACGACACGCGCTGACATCACAGAATTATTCGACATCATCCTTGGCGAAGGCCACGGTCTTGATGTGGCTGCGCTTGACGCAGAGGTTGCGGCAAACGACATCACAGGTATCCCAGCAAGCTTGGTACGTGATGACGAGATCCTAACCCATCCAAACTTTAATGAGTATCACAGCGAAACTGAAATGCTGCGTTACATCAAGCGTTTAGAGAACAAAGATTTAGCATTGAACCACTCAATGATCTCTTTGGGCTCTTGTACTATGAAGCTAAACGCGACAGCGGAGATGATCCCAGTAACCTGGCCTGAATTCGCTGAGCTTCACCCATTCTGTCCACTTGAGCAAGCACAAGGTTATCAAACTATGATGACTGAGCTGCACGACTGGCTTGTAGATATCACAGGCTACGATGCCGTATCACTACAGCCAAACTCAGGTGCACAAGGCGAATACGCGGGTCTTATCGCGATTCGTAAATACCATGAATCACGTGGCGACGCGCACCGTAATGTCTGTTTGATCCCAAGCTCTGCGCACGGTACTAACCCTGCGTCAGCGCAAATGGCAAGCATGAAAGTTGTGGTTGTTGGTTGTGATGATAAAGGTAACATCGACCTTGACGACTTACGCACTAAAGCGGAAGAAGTGTCTGAGAACCTATCTTGTATCATGGTTACTTACCCGTCTACACACGGTGTATACGAAGAGACTATCCGTGAAGTATGTGACATTGTTCACCAGCACGGCGGTCAAGTATACATGGACGGCGCGAACATGAACGCGCAAGTAGGTGTAACAAGCCCAGGCTTCATCGGCTCTGACGTATCGCACTTAAACCTACACAAAACATTCTGTATCCCACACGGTGGTGGCGGTCCTGGTGTTGGTCCTATCGGTGTTAAATCGCACCTTGCGCCATTTATGCCTAACCACAGCATCATCAATGTTGCGGGCACAACAGAAGGCAACGGCGCGGTATCTGCTGCACCTTATGGCTCAGCGGCGATTTTACCTATCTCATGGGCATACATTGCGATGATGGGCAGCGAAGGTCTTAAGCAAGCGACTGAAATTGCGATTGTTAACGCGAACTACCTAACGGCGAAACTAGCGGAGCACTACCCTGTGCTATATCGCGGCCGTAACGACCGTGTTGCGCACGAGTGTATCGTTGACTTACGTCCACTTAAAGAAGCATCTGGTATCACTGAAATGGATGTAGCGAAGCGTCTTATGGACTATGGCTTCCACGCACCAACAATGTCATTCCCAGTTGCAGGCACACTGATGATTGAGCCGACTGAATCTGAGTCTAAGGTTGAAATCGACCGCTTTATCGAAGCGATGATCTCAATTCGTAAAGAGATTGCAAAGGTTGAGTCTGGTGAGTGGTCAGTAGAGAACAACCCGCTTGTATTTGCACCGCACACACAAGCTGACGTATTAGGAAACGAGTGGGAGCGTGCATATGACCGTTTTTACGCGGCATTCCCTGTACCTGCTGTTGCAAAAGACAAGTTCTGGCCAACGGTAACGCGTATCGATGACGTATACGGTGACCGTAACCTGATCTGTTCATGTCCAGCTGTTGAGACATATGCAGAGTAATTGATATCTGATTGTCGGGAGAAACCCTGACATGGATTTTGATTTGAAAACCGCCTTTTTAGGCGGTTTTTTTGTGAGTGGGTTTTGGGTTCAGTTGCAATCCGACTCTCGTCATCCTGACGGAGGTCAGGAGCCATTTTGCAGAGGTGCTGGGTCCAGTTGTTATTTCACCTTCGTCATCCTGACGAATGTCAGGGCTTATTTTGCAGGGGTTTTGGGTTCAGTTGCAATCTTGCCCTCGTCATCCTGACGAACGTCAGGAGCCATTTTGCAGAGGTGCTGGTTCAGCTGCAATCCTACCCTCGTCATCCGGACGAACGTCAAAACCATTTTGTAGAGATGCTGGGTTCAGCTGTAATTTGCAGAGGTGCTGGTTCAGCTGCAATCCTACCCTCGTCATCCGGACGAACGTCAAAACCATTTTGTAGAGATGCTGGGTTCAGCTGTAATTTGCAGAGGTGCTGGTTCAGCTGCAATCCTACCCTCGTCATCCGGACGAACGTCAAAACCATTTTGTAGAGATGCTGGGTTCAGCTGTAATCTTGCTTTCGTCACCCTGACGAAGGTCAGGAGCCATTTTGCAGAGGTGCTGGGTTCAGCTGCAATCTCGCCCTCGTCACCCTGACGAAGGTCAGGAACCATTTTGCAGAGGTGTTAGGTTCAACTGTAATCTCGCTTTCGTCATCCTGACGAACGTCAGGATCCATTTTTCTGAACAAGTAGTTTTAATCTGCATTTGTCGGTAATAGCAGCCTCCAATTAAACATTTTGTCGCGTTGGCGACGACAACCAAAGAGGGGCTGACGCTGGACCCTCTCTGGACTCTCCCAGCGCCCCCTATCACGCTTAATCTTCAAAACGCGATTGATGTGAACGTAACCGCCATGTATTCGCCATCCTTGGCGAAGTCATGGCTTGGCTCGCATCCATGCGAGCGCATTACTCATCAATTGCTTATTTTCAGGCGTGATAGAAGGGGAAGAGGAGTTGTCTGTGTGTTTGTTTGCTTGTGTAACTCCCCCATAAACTGAAACAGTCCATAAGTAGAGTTTCTATCAATATAAGAAGGAAATTTTACGATGCGAAAAAGTAAATTCACTGAAACACAGATCGTCGGCATGATCTTCTCTTTCTTCTCAAGCCGCCCTCCTTTGCGCTTTACTTCACCGGCTTTGTTTGACTACTTTTGTCTCTTTTGCTCACGAGTAGCGTTAATGAGAATGTCTTGTTCAAGCTCTGGATATGTTTCTATCACATATTGCTCGGTCGCCTTTTTAACTCGATCAAATTCATATTTGGTGAGCCGTTGATTCGTGGGCGAGTCAATTTCATTACTGCTTATCATCAAGTGAAAATGCACGTTGTTGCTTTTTTCATCATGCATATAGCCAGTGACCAAATTGTGCTTACACCGCATTTGGGCATACCGCTGAACAATATCAAAGAGCCTCTGCTTTTCCTGCTCAAGAGTTAACTGTGATGATTTAGTAATCGAAATTATTTCATGAAACAAGTAATTTCCATTTCTTCGGGCCTTTAGTCTTTGAGCATTTGCAGAACACTCCGCGATAATATCTTTGTCTTTACGCGCATAAATATTCTGTGAGAAAAAATCATATTGGCTACTTTGTGAAGAACCTTTCTTCATGTAGTGGTACAGCTGTGAAAAGCTTCTACTTTTACGGCTCATCGATTTGATAATCATGAGTCGACTTTCTGAGCAACGTAGCCTTTAATAACATCTTCAAGGCGTTTAAGCTCCATGAGTAAAGCATTCTCATCAACCATTACTTTGAGCGTATTTGAGCGATGTGCGATTTGATTTACATTATTAGCTATATTACGAATGAGATAGGTAAGCTCTTTATGTATTCCGGCGCTAATGCAGGGTTTTTTCCAAGCTTTTGTTGGACAAGATGACCTACAAATGAGGTTGGTTTCATTTCCATTTTTTCAGCTAAATATTCTACTTTTCGAAAATCAGCAGGCAAAGGCTGATGCTAATTCGCTTCCTTTGATCTACGTAGTTTTTGAAATACTCTCGCCGCTTTTGATCCATAAGCTTTCATTCCAATCCAAATATGTTGGGTTTTTAGGGGAAAATCCCCTAAGCAAGAGAGCAAGTATTGGTTACCAACTTGCAATCTTGCTACTCCTCTCAGCATAAACTCTTTAATAAACTATCTCATCAACTTTAAAACATAAAATTAACAACTCGACATGTGTAATATATTCGCTCTTAGCTTAAGCATCACTCATTAATTACTAGGGAAATACATAGTTTCATACAGTTATATATTTCTATAAAACACGTCCCTAATAAATACTTTCATAAAATGATAAATAACCATTAATTTCGTTAACAAAGGGTTGTAACAAAAATATTGTGCTGATAACTTCTGATTATGGGATAAGGAGAAGGTACAAATGCGTGACTAACAGTACAAGAAGGATCAAAACGAATAACTTTAAGCTGTACGTTCAACGTTCGGTTAGAAAAATGAGACAGGAAAGAAAGTGGACGCAAGAACAATTAGCGAAAAAGCTAGGCGTTGATCAAGCAAGTATTAGTAATTATGAATCGGGCAAAACAGAAATGTCTTGCACCCAACTTTTTGAGCTTTTTTTAATTTTTGGTAAGGACCTATCAGTCCAGTTTGATTTCAAATCTTCCACAGCCTCAACCAAAGATGAAAAGCCTAACATAGGAACAAATGAGCATGAATGAATTATATTCTATCTTTGAATTTGCACCAATCAGCGTAATTCTTTTTGGTTTATTACTTAGTTGGCATGTACCTACAGCTCGATGGTTTTTAATTAGTTATGCTATTGTCGAAATTATTGACCTTATGATTTTACCAATTTCGATTCAGTGGAACACCCACTATTATGCTTTTGATATCTTCATGGCACTTGTATTTATTTTGCCTATTGTTTACCGTAGAGAAGTAGCTTTGTTTTTGCACTCAAAAACAGGTAATGGATATTTTCGCATAGTTTATGAACGTCAGAGTTTGTCAGCTCAGGAGTGCGGAATAATACTCGTAATGGTTTTGACATGTATTGTAAACTTCGTCACATGGATTGAAGTGTTATCCTATAAGTACGACTTTATCGTCAATGCCCCATTTAAACTGTATTTTAGGGACAATATCATTTTGCTACTTCACATCATAATGTGTGGTGCAATACTAACTTATGCTCTAAAAGCACAAGAACGCGAACAGGAATTTTTACAAAATGAGACAACTGAATAAATGTGAGCTTTCACGAGTGGTAGGTATGGGGATTATTTCTCCAGATCTACCTGAGAAACAAAACTCTGCACAACCAGTTGATGAAAAGTCACTGAAAAAAATTAAAGAGTCACTTACAAGCGCCATTTAAGGCGCTTTTTATTATGTATATTTTCATGTTAGTAGCTTTAGTTCCAACCATCACTTAAGTAGTAGAAATGCACAACGATCACCTTTAAGAAATCAGAGAAAAAATCTTCACACACCTTCTCAGTGGTACGGAAATTCGTGATTTGGTTCTCAATTCACATCTAATAATAGAAGAATTGATCGATCTTCTTAACGAGAAAATCATTAGAAATCAAGCTCCATACAAAAAGGCCAAGTTCACATTCAACCACAAACTTTGTCTATTAGAGGCTTTATATAACGATGACATTGAATCTTGGGTCTATCACTCGTGTAGGCAGTTAAATAGTTTAAGAAATACCTACGCACATATTCTTGAGCCAGATAAAAGTGAAGAGAAAATTAGAGCTTTCCTCAATGTGTCTTATCGCTGCAACGTAAAGTTAGAGGAAGAAATAGTCCAGCACCTCAGGCGGCTTAAGCAAAGTGATTCAAAAAACCTTTGTCTTATTGAAATACAACAAAGGCATTACGACAGCACTAAACGTTTTCCGCTAGCACTAAGAGAGTTAGTAAATAATCTACTGGTAATATTGGAGTAGTTAGAGCATCATTGATATTAAGCTAACTCAGACCAAGTCTGGTTTCCATATACTTCACAGACAATACTGCATTACAACCTGAGAACCCCAATACTGAAAGTGCAAAACGTGGTAAAAACACCACTCTCTCAAAGCTCTAAATAATCTCTGGAGCGCTTTGACCTGTCTGAAATGCTGCATTGTACTGTGAGATTCCCGCGTGAATAGCAGTATAACTCCCCCATAAACTGAAACAGTCCATAAGTACAATTTCTATCAATATAAGAATGAAATTTTACGATGTGAAAAAGTTAGTTCACCGAAACACGGCTAGTCGGCATGATTAAAGAAGCTGAATCGGGTGTACCTGTACCATGGCGTTGGTAAAAGTACATTTTACAAGTGGTGTTCTAAATATGGTGGGGTGGAAGCCTCGATGTGAAGCGTTTGAAAGAGCTTGAAGATGAAAATCGCAAGCTCAAAGGCATGTTTGCAACTCTCAGTTTAATACACACAAATCAAAGGGGTCAGAGTCATTTGATCCCACCCCCCCCCATTTAATGTATCATCCTGATATCAACCATTTAGCACAGCTATCCATGTCAAAATTAACTGCGAAGCAGAACATCAATGTAATCGTGACGGCGATAAAAGCCGAAGAGGCATCACTTAGGGCGCGTTACCCTATTCTTAAATGGCAAAACGGTATTGCCATGGTCATTTTGCTGTTGTCATTGTGTGCATTCATTGGCGTTGCGGCGCTGTATTATGTGGCGGCGATACCGGCGTGGGTGTGCATTATTTTAGTGGCTTTGATCACCTCCATTGCCCATGAGCTTGAACATGATTTGCTCCATAAGCAGTATTTTAGTCAGCGCCCGTTTGTACATAATTTTATGATGTTATGCGTGTGGTTGATGCGGCCAAATACGGTGAACCCTTGGTATCGCAGGAAGACACATCTGCACCATCATAAAGTGTCGGGGACTTCGCAGGATTTAGAAGAACGTTTGGTGGGCAATGGCATTCAATCGCCTTTTTTACGGTCTGTGGTGATCCTTGATGGCCTTTTAGGGCTGCTTATAAATTCACAGCGCTTTAGTAAAGAAATTCGTGGCTTTAAGTTTTTTCGGGTCTTTAATGCAGGTGCGCCGCTGGCGACGGCTTACTTTGGGGTTTTGTATGGGGTGATAGCTTATTATGTGCTGCAATTTGTGATGCCATTCACATTACCTGCATGGGGGTCAGAGCTACTGGCGGTGGCTGAGTTTTTAATGGTGGTACTGATTTTACCCAATATGATTCGATCAGCGTCGCTGAACCTGCTCACTTCTTCCATGCATTATTATGGTGGTGTGACGAATGTATTAGAGCAAACCCATGTGATCACTAGCCGCTGGTTTTTACCGTTTCAATTATTTTGCTTTGATTTTGGTCGCACACATACCATTCATCATTTTGTGCCAAATCAGCCCTTTTATATTCGACAAGTGATCAGTCAAAAAATACGCCCAGTGATGGCAAAACATGGTGTTCGCTTTGATGATTTACATAGTTTAAAGCATGCAAATAGGTATTTGGAGAAGGGAGAGTGATTGGGGCTGGGGAGGTTAGGTGGGCTGTGGTTAAAATGGCTCACTTCACCTTGCGCAAAAGTAATCTTGCTCCGTTCGCAGTAATAACCTTTTTTCAACAAGACCGTTTAAAGTAGTGAGTGTGGTTAAAATGGCTCATTTCACCTTGCGCAAAGAGAATGTTCTCGCTTCGCTCGTAGTCATAAACCCTTTGCACTAATTCACCTTGCGCAAAGAGAATGCCCTCGCTTCGCTCGCAGTCATCACCTTGCAGCTGGTACGATGAGTTGCTACTCTCGAATTAAATAATCATAATTTGAGGCAAGATCATGCAGGAGTTTTTCGAAAAGTTTGCGGTTAACACGAAAATTAATGTGGTTTGGGGTGAAATGGATGCGTTGGGACATGTGAATAACGTGTCGTACTTTCGTTATTTTGAAACCGCGCGAATTGATTTTTTAAAGCAAACCGGGTTGCTCTCTATTTTATCTGAGCCCAGTCATAGTCCTGTTCTGCGTGATACCTACGCGCAATATAAACGACCCGTTACCTTCCCTGATACTCTGTATATTGGCTCATACATCACTGACATCAAAGAAGATCGTTTCACTATGCGCTACGAGGCATTTAGTGAGTCGCAGCAAGCAGTCTGCACAACGGGATATGCCACTGTGGTGATGTTTAATATGAAAACAGGGAAAAAAGCGGCCATTCCAGAAGATATGCTTGCGATTTTGAAGCAATACGAGATGGAATCTAAGGTAGCAGAATAATGTGATCTCGTTTTTTGTAATCAGCAAGCCCTTTTAAGGAGTAAGGGGCTATTTGTGAGACCAGAGCAATGAATATGAAAAAGCGTTTGCTTTGGTTTTTTGGTATGAATTGAGAGTGGTTAAAATGGCTCACTTCACCTTGCGCAAAGAGAATGTCCTCGCTGCACTCGTAGTCATAAACCCTTTGCACGTATTCACCTTGCGCAAAAGTAACCTTGCTTCGCAAGATGTATTTTGCACTTATTCACCCTGCGCAAAGAGCATGTCCTCACTGCGCTCGTAGTCATAACTCCTGTTCAATAAGACCATTTAAAGTAGTGAAGGTGGTTAAAATAGCTCATTTCACCTTGCGCAAAAGTAATCTTGCTTCGCAAGATGTATTTTGCACTAATGCACAGTAATCGGATGGTCATTGACGACTAAAGATTGACCGTTCTTTTGAGCGCGCTGAAAGCTCGATATTAAAACATCATTGGACAAGGTATTGATGTCGTCAACTTCCTCAACCATACAAAATGTGATGGAGTCCCACCCTAAATTTTTAATAAAGTTTTTAAGGGTATGGATATTCTCTTCGTAGTTTTTATCGGTGGTGAGTAGACCGATAGAGTGTTTATTGCCGAGTTTGTATTTACTTTGATCTGTGGTCGAGTATTTTGCGTAGCCGCTCAAAACATACACGGTATTTGTGCTTTCATTCATGGTGGTGACATCACTCAATAGCAAGTTTGTACTTAGTAAATTTTTAATGCATTTTTCAAACCAAACTTATTAAGTTACACAAAATTGCTTTGCTAGCCCTTGAAAGTAGGGGGAAAATATTCTTTTTTGAGTTGAATGAAGCCTAAGGTGTCAATTTTTTGCTAGATGTTTTTTTGTAGAGGCACAGAGCTATTGAGCATCAAGGCTAAAGTTTGCCTTATGAACAGTAGCTCTGTGCCTTTGCAATTGACTATTCACTGATTACTTTGGGAGCTTTTAATCTCACTATCAGTGGTTTGATACCAAAATGTGCGACAACAGATACAATCACGAAGAGCACCACGCCAACAAATGGGAGCATAGGGCCTGTAAAATAGGCACCACCCAAAACATAGCCAACGATGGCTTCAATTCGATACAGGGGTAAAAACAGTGCGATAAAAGCAATGACAAGTAATAACGAGGCTGCGATTGATGAATAGCCGAGACTAAATATGGTCGATTGAATCAAGCTTATCAGTAACATACCGACAAAGCTGCGCGCGGCTACGGTGTGAAAAGCTAAGCGGCTCTGCTCATCTTCTATCTGTTTACTTCTGTGCTCAATACCATAAGCGGTAAGCCACACTAACATAGGTAATATCAACAGTCCCCACCAATTGGATAAACCAGGCATGTCTTCTTGCGCTAAAAAGTGATGTGTAACAACACCGCCATTTAAGCTTTCCCAAGTGAGTAGGGCGATTTGACATGCAACAACAGCGATCATTAAGTAGTTTCTTATTTTTTTGATATCCAAAATACAGTTCCTTAGCTTGTAGAGTCTGAGTATGACCTTATTCAGCAATAAGCAGACCAAAAAATAAAAGCACTCATTTTCAATGGTTTATTTATTTTCAAATTAAGATAAGGGCATTTTGATGCTAATTATTAGTGATTTTAATGAATAAATGGTGGTAATAATCAATGGCAGCTGGCGGTAAGTTCACGTAAGAGCAACCTTCAATAATATCGTAGCTTTTCGTAAGCTTGGCCATTGCGCGTCTATTCATGGTGTGAACTAAAGGTATACTGTTACAAAACCATGGTTAGTTCCTTAGGGCGTTGCAATTACTGTCATATTGAATGTTTGAACATGCTATTTTTGATAAATATCGGTTATAAATGTTTATGGGGTGACCGCATGACACTGTTGCTCAGTATTTTAGTTAAACATACCGCTTCAGAACAGTCTCCACTTTGCTTTAACTCATAGGTATTCACCCTTGTTCCAATCGCCAAGACTTATATCGCTTGCGCTACTTGTTATTGCCGAGCGTTATCCATAGCTCTTTGTCTTCAACCGGTGTTGACTGAGATAAAAACGGATTATCTATGGTTAATATCGTTTTCTTCTTCCATTTACTCAAAGGAAATAGATGCTGAGTCGTAGGGTGAGTTTGCATATATTTATCAAAGCTGCCATCTTTGATTGCCAGCATTAAACCAGACTGTAAGTCATTAATAAGTCGCGTGTTATCTTTGTGGGTAAAAAAATACATAGGGAACCGATAGTGCAAAATAACCTCATCAAAGACCATTAACTTCGGCATGATCTGTTGTCGGCTTTCTACTTCCGAGAAGGCCTCATTGATCCCTCTGGGAAAGGCTTTACATCTATCGGCATAGACTTGCTTAAACATGTTCTCATATACAACATTGGTGATCACGCTCAGGCCAGCGGCGAGCATGATGTCTGTATCAGGCCAGTGTTGCCCCTGACACAAAGTCATATTTTTTAGCGATTTGATAGATTTGATTTGAGAAAATAACTGTTCATTATCTTGATGAATGGTAAACACGCGATATCCGAGTAACCCTTTAATCAGGGGGATAGGCACCACGCCCAACTCAGATTCTCTTTGCTGATTGGTGCCTGCCCAGTATAAGTCTATTAACCGATTAGACTGTAATTCAAAGAGCGCTCTGTCCTGCACCATATAAGGCGAAAATTGAATTCTAATTGGTTTGTTGAGTTTATCGAAAGCCAACTCAATGAGCCCAACATAGTAATTGTGGGTACTGTCATGCTCGGACTGACTGCCCCGAACGCGTATCGTCTCGGTGGCAATGGACGTATAGCTTACCAGCAATAACCAAATAAGTATGAGCTTGTACATTGGTCTCTCATCGTTGTTGCCCAATACTATTAGCGTAGTGCATCTTTTGAAATTACGGGGTGTTCATCTGATTATTTGCTTTTGAGCACAAGCTGGTGTCTTGTCTTGTCTTGTGATTTTTAAAAATTACAACTAATTTTAACTATGTCGAGTTACTTTTTTGGCGCGTAGAGCGCGAGTGCATGGTAAAAAACTCTATATCAATCAGACTTCTTAGTATTGTTTTATCAATTTATCTACTACTCACCGCAGTTGTTACTTGCGTGCATTTGTACATTGATTTCATAAATACAAAAAAAGAATCACAGGCTGTGTTAAAAGCGTCTGAGAGTACCTTTGGCAATATTTTGGCCTCTGATCTGTGGAATTTAGACTACACACAATTAGATATCACAGCGCAAAGCATTATCAACCTGCCTCATATTGCAGGGATCGTACTGCAAGACGATAAAAAGTTTATTCTGAGCAGAGGTGATATCCCTGATACGGCCATCGATACCGATCCTCAGACTTTTTATCAGTTTCCGCTAATGATGAAATCAGGTGGGATGGAAAATAAAATCGGCACGGTCAAATTATATGCGGATGAAGGCTATATCTACGACAGCATGCAATCAGGCATATTCTTATTGATAATTAATGCCTTGATAAAAACCGCAGCCATCTTTGTGTTAGTGACCATTGTCTTTCGGAAGTTGTTGACTGCACCTTTGGGCAAACTCGCGTTTCAAGCCAGCAAAATTAATGCTGATGACATGAAAAGCTCCCATATCAATATTGCTCAGAACCCAAACGATGAGTTGGGCATGCTGCAAAGTGCATTGAACGATATGATGCACAAAACAGCCAGCTCGTTTGAACAACTTGATAGCCTCAATAAAAACCTCGAAAAAATCGTCGATGAACGCACCTTAGAGCTGCAGCAATCGGTTGATCAATTACACACACAGCAAGCACAGTTGAAAAATGAGATTGAGGTTCGCCATCAATCAGAGGCGGCATTAAAGACGTCATTAGATGAGCTTAAAAAGACGCAAAATCAATTGATTGAATCTGAGAAGATGGCGTCCTTGGGTGGCCTAGTTGCAGGCGTAGCACACGAAATCAATACCCCGGTTGGAACCAGTTTAACAGGGGTGTCTCACTTCAAGAGTACCATAGAAAATTTGCACAAAAAGTACGAACAGGGCGAGTTAGAAGAAGATGACTTTTTAAAGTTTATTAAAGACTCTACCGCGCTGACCAATACCATTGAAGGCAGCTTAGAGCGGGCAGCAAACCTAGTAAGGAGCTTTAAGCTTGTTGCGGTGGATCAATCCGCCGAAGAGGTCAGAGAGTTTGATATTGTACAGTATTTAAAAGACACCATGACCAGCTTAAATAGTCAGTTGAAGCAATCCAACATCGCGTTTCGTATCGAAACGGAGCGGGCCGTTTTTTTGATTAAAAACTTCCCCGGGTCATGGGCGCAGATCTTTACTAATTTAATTCAAAATACGTTGATCCATGCCTATGAGCCACAAGTACATGGAGAAGTGGTGATTAAATTTGCGCAAGACGGACAAGATTTGGTGGTTGTGTTTTCCGATGACGGCAAAGGCATGACAGAAACGGCCAAGAAAAAGGTCTTTGACCCATTTTATACCACCAACCGAGGAAACGGCGGGTCTGGATTAGGTATGAATATTATTTTTAATATTGTGACGCAAAAAATGCAGGGCGTTATCTCTGTCGATTCAACCCCTAATTGCGGCACTACATTTACGATCAAAGTTCCGATAAACGTACAACCTGCATGCATAGGTGAATCAAATGGCACTGTTTAAAAAGTCCAATAAACCTAAAGTGGAAAAGCAAGGTGCATGGAAAGTCCTGATTGTTGATGATGAGCCGGATGTTCATACAGTCACTAAAATTACCCTGAGTGATTTTGAGTTTGACGGTAAGTCCATTGATTTTGTCAGCGCCTATTCTGGTGAGGAGGCGAAAAAAATTATGGCGGAGCACGGTGATATTGCGCTGGTATTACTCGATGTGGTCATGGAGACGGATGATGCAGGGTTACAGGTGGCAGAGTTTATTAGGAAGGCGCTAAATAATCACCTTACACGCATTATTTTAAGAACGGGACAGCCCGGTCAGGCACCGGAAAGAACCGTCATTGTGAATTATGATATTAATGATTACAAAGATAAAACTCACCTCAGTAGCGACAAGCTTTTTACGGTGGTCTATACCGGGTTGAGAGGGTATAGAGATATTCAAGATATTGAAACTGCAAGAAAGAAGCTCGAAACTCACCGTCAAGGGTTGGAGCAGGTAATCGACTCGACTACCAGTTTATTTCGTATTCGGAGCTTGCGTGAGTTTGCCAGCGGCCTATTGGTACAAATATCGACGCTATTACACGCAAACAAACCATCAGCACAGAGTAATAACTTTGCTGTGCGAAAGTCGCAAGGGCGCTTTGAATATCTTGCGGGCAATGGAGAGTACGGTTTTAACACATCAGATTATCTTGATTTACCTGAGCATATATTGGCTCTACTGGAAAAAGCCTGCGAGCAACAAAAATCGCTCATCGAACATGACTGCTTTGTGGGGTATTTTAAGACGTATAACGCAGAAGAAAATCTTATTTACTTACAAGGGATCACCGCCATCGATGAGCTAGATACCAAACTCCTTGAGCTGTTCTCTAACAATATCACTGTCGCTTTTGATAATTTGGAGTTAGATAAGGAAATATATGATACCCAATCTGAAATCATTGAAACCCTTGGGGAAGTCGTCGAAAGTCGCTCAAAAGAAGCGGCCAACCATGTTAAACGGGTGGCTCATTTATCCAGAGCACTGGCCTTATGGATTGGCTTGCCCAATGCGCAAGCTCAAGAGCTATTTATGGCGGCCCCAATGCATGATGTCGGTAAAGTGGCGATCCCCGACTCAGTTTTACTAAAACCCGGCAAACTAGATGATGAGCAGTGGCACATTATGAAAACCCATGTGTCTGTCGGTCAGGAGATTTTTTCTCGCTCAAAACGCCCAACGTTAAAGGCAGCTGCCATTGTGGCGGGTGAGCATCATGAGAAATTTGATGGGTCTGGTTATCCCAATGGTTTGTCTGGTGAAGACATACATATATACGGCCGGATAGTGGCCTTGGTGGATGTGTTCGACGCTTTATCGCATAAACGATGTTACAAAGATGCATGGAGCATGGATGAAGTCTTGGCCCTGTTGGTCAAAGAGAAAGGGCGGCACTTTGATCCTCAGTTAGTGGATGTGTTTATTGAGCATATTGATGACGTACAGAGCATTATGGATAAGTACCCCGATTAAATCGGGGCATAAAGTCAGGATCTGCTCTTGTCGTCCTGGCGCATGTCAGGGTCTATGAATCGGCAAAGACTCATCATTTAAGGGTCAATGCGTAGCGAGTATGAAACGTCGTCTAGTGTAATGCTCCATACAACACTTTGCGCCTGACGTTAGCAATTTCCCCTTTAAATTTTTGTACATCAGGTAGTTGGCTATTTTTTCCGAGCTTTCCACGTGCCACCGTATTGATACGTTTGAGCAAATCGCTTTTTGATGATCAATAAGCAAGGCCCGCAAATAAAATGCCATTGAATATGGTTGTCATATCGGCATCGGTACATGACCTCTTTACTTTGTTGGCAATGTGTACAAAGTTTATGGCGTATTCGCATGATATTGGTATTTGATCACTTTGTGGAAAAAGTACCGCTAAATTACGCGCTCTGGATGTTCTACTCTCCAGTCACTCCAATCTCATCAGAGTACAATCAATAAAAATGGATGAACCAAAGTGTACGTAATTTAGTCGGTACTAATAGTACGTAACAGATTGTAATTCGATCAATATAAGCAAAATATACACGATATTACATGGCAGATATCACTATAAATCAAGCCTGTTTTATAAAGTAAATGAGGAGAAAGTCAGAGAGCGTTTTCCCGTTACGCGTTGAAAAGTTGGTCTAGTTGCGCTGTATTTGTCTTTGCGTATTGCTGCTGAACCTGCTGCTTCACATTAAAGCTTATCAGGTCGTCTGAATTAAAATAAATTGTCACTTTTTGATATTAATTTATTCCTATAATGAACGCTTTGAGTTGATTAATTATTGTGCGAATAGTAATGTGAATTTGCTCACTTGAGCGAAAATAGAATAATAAGGAAATAAAATCATGAAACTCAATTTAAATAAGAAGAAGTTAAAGGCACTATCTGAGGACTCGGCTCGTATTCCATCAGCAGCGACAAAAGAGATTGCTGGTGGCGTTGTGTCTCGTAATGTGTGGTGCTCATATCAAAATTGCACTTCGCGTCTGTGTTAATCAAACAACTCAGTACTTAGACCTTAAATGTACTCAGACAGCACCGTGAGCTTAACTATAGGCTCACTTTTCATGACACAATACGATGTAAAATCTGACCCCCCTGTCGTTTCATGACTCAAAAAGACTCGATGCGTGACTGAATTGCCGCACTAATGAGGTGGACGTGTGCATACATACGTGAATACTCCGGCCATGCAAGTTGCCGACTCATGTTTAAGGTGCAACCCAAATAAGCCTTAAGTGCATGCGAGCATCGTTGTACTTGATGGTGACAACCTCTTTATTCATGGCATTTTGGTGTATTATTGCGGTGAGTGTAATTGAATACTGTAGATAGTAAGCAGAGAGTCATATGGCCAGTACAGCGCATGCTTTACATATATTGGTAAAGCACAAAGAGCAAGCGGAAGATATTCTTAAACAATTAAAAAAAGGGGCTAAGTTTCAAACCCTAGCCAAGAAACATTCAACTTGTCCGTCAGGGAAAAAGGGCGGAGATTTGGGAGAGTTTAGGCGTGGTACCATGGTGCCTCAATTTGACAAAGTCTGCTTCTCTTGTGAGGTACTGACCCCGCAGCTGGTTAAAACCAAGTTTGGTTGGCATATCATTAAGGTGTTGTACCGCACATAAAATGTAGGGGGTTGAATTTAGTGAGACTTTATCAGGTATTGAAAGGCTAAATGAATTTCTATTGTGCGTTGTTTTGATTTTATCTAGACGCGTTCAATAAGACCGCACGTGAGGTTTTTCAAAAGGCAGCGTGAAATTGCTCGCGCTGCCTTTTGGCATACTTTACTTCTTTTTAGACGTCTCAAATTCGCCATTAAGGTACTTATTAATGATGCTACCTAAGTTTTCAAAATATCCTGTTAGACCAGTTTGAACTGGTTTAAAAAACGCTTTATCCAGTGCTTTATGATCAGCTGGATCTTCTAAATCTAGCTTAGTAAGTCTGCCATACATTGAGTTCAGGTCACGCATACTTTCCATAACGCCCATATCAATTGGCTGTGAGATGAATTCAGCCGACACCTCGTAACTTGCAGCGGCGTGGTAGTTATCTAAACCAAAAAAGCTACGTGTATATAGGCCATGTCCCTCAGCATAAAAGTTTGTACACCCATATTGCGTGCAATACATATCGACTAACGTTTGTGCTTCGGTAATAGAAATCACCACATCTATCCCTTTGGCCGTTAATTCTTTTCTTTCGGCCTCAAGGCTTGGGTTAAATTGCCATTGTTTATCTTTGATAAATACAAACCCGCTAGAAGCACGTTTGTTGCTTAACGTCTTGTCCAGTAGAACAACGTCAGCATTTGCCCCTTCTTTAAGTTTATGTTTTAAAGTCTCAAAAATATGCTGTTTCATTTTTACGTCAACTTCGTATTGCTTCGTGAAGTTGTTGAAAATGGTCGTACCGATATGTGTATGCGTGAGCTTATCACTCACGTCGATAACCAAAGCAACTTTGGGTTGATTTTTCGGTTGATAATCATTAACTGGGGGAACATAAATAGTATTACAGGCGCTGATGAATAGCGTGATTGCAATGATGAATAACGACTTTATTTTGCTCATTTGCTTGCTTATTTAACATTAAAAAATAGCGCGTATTTTACTCAATTTAGGAACTTTGGTCTCGACAAATATCACGCATTCAATGCGTTTATGTAAAAAAATGTAATAATGCAATTTTTGGTAGAATGGCGGGGTTTTTAAGATATTGAGTTTTAGCCTTAATCTCCGGATGTGCTTTTAAATACATCGGATAGCTGTTGTTATGTCGTTTGGCTGTTGTGATGGTGGCGGTGAATCCTTTCACTGCACAGCTTTATTTAAGAGTGCTGATGGCGGCTAAATCAGCAAACTCTTCTGGTTTCATGTCTTTGACAATTTTTCCATCTTGAATCTCAATGATGCGATCCATCATCGCAATGACATCATAAGAGTGTGCGATAGAGATGACGGTTTTACCTTTCATCAGTGTTTTCAAAGAGCGAATAAACTCAGCCTTTAACGCCGGGTCTAAGGCGCTGGTAGCTTCATCTAAAAGCAGTATGTGTTTATCCCTTAAAATTGCTCTGGCCAGTGCCAGTCGTTGACGCTGTCCGCCAGATAATTGCCCACCATTTTCACCTATAAAAGCAGCTAGCCCTTTTCGGCCGCGCGCATCACAATAGTTTTCTACAAACTCTAACGCATTGGCTTTTTTGAGGGCTTGTCTGACCGACTCTTTGCTGACGTCATTTAATCCAAATGCGACGTTTTCATAAATACTTTGGTTAAACAGCCCGATATCCTGATTCAAAAAGCTAATCTCATTGCAGACTTTGTCCGTTGGGTAGTCTTCTATATTTTTACCATCAATATATATGGCACCACTTTCTATCTCATCAATACCACAGAGCATATTCAGCAATGAAGACTTGCCAGCGCCAGAAGGGCCGATGATCCCGACTTTCTCACCGGGCTTTATTTTTAAGCAAAAGTCAGTAAAAAGCGGTGCTTTATTTTCATAGGCGAATTCGACATTTTTGAAGGTGATTTTTCCTCTTGAAACATGAAAGTTCCCTTCATCTTCAAGCGGCTCAATATCCTCTAAAAACTCGTTGACGACTTCTCTGCCTACAGTGACCTGCCCCCAAGATACAAAAAAGGCATCAAACTCATCTTGGCACCACTCTGACAGTGAGATCACACGATAGACGAGGGCTAAAACCATAGAAAACTCACCGATGGACAAACTATGATTGATCCATAGTTGTAGACACAACGCACCGGTGCCCACAATTAAAATACCGTTAAGTAGCCCTACGACAGAGGCAAAATTAGAAAAAACCCGATATTCTTTAGCCACGACTCTACGGTGACGCGTTGCCCATTTTTCAGCAAATTGTTGCTCATACTCATTACTTGATAGCATTTTTACGGTGCGAATGCGTGCGAAACGCTCGGTGAATTTACCAGTAATTTCAGCGCAGCTTTGTGCTTCAAGTCGGTTAGTCGTTTTGGCTTTTGGGATCCATTGGCCAATCAGCATAGCTAAAAACAATCCGGTCCAAATTATAAATGGCAGTGTTAACCAACCACTAATATTGCCCACGTAAAACAGCAGCGCACCTAAAAACGCCAGTAAAAAACCGGCAAACCCGCAAAATTGCAATACCACATCAATGATGGCTTCGGAGGTATCTACAATCACAATCGCAGTAGAACCTGGATCATCTTCTTCGTGGTAACTCGCTGGAGAGGCGATGAGTGTACGGTAGAGTTTAATGAGGGTGTTTTTTTGTAAGTTTGGGCCCAGTAATTGCTGGAAAACGAGGTTTTTAAAGAGTGTGATGGTCGGGATGACCACCGCAATTGCAATCGCGATGAGTGCCAGTTCAGCCCCTTTTTCATTGATCTTGGTGTTTTCACTGGCAGTATCTAACCAATCAACTAACTCACCTAAAAAGTCGAAAGTGACAATCTGTAAAATACCACCGAGCAACGAAATAACAAAGGCAACAACTATCCAACCAGAATACTCCTTTGTGCACTGGCGGATAAAAGGCAAGTTGCGAGGTGCTTCATCCAATTGGCTGTCAAAGGTGTCTTTGTGACCCATTTTTTCAAATAACTTAAATAGTGATTTCATTGCTTTGCGTGGCACCTAGATATATCAAGTGAAGCTCGAGCTGTCTGGCTTGAACTAAAAATGAATAAGCCACTGACACGAATCATACTTCGTTGCAGTGGCTTGTCATGTAGACTTATCTGCCTCTATGGCAGGCAAGGCTCAGTATTATTCTTCGTCATCATCGCCATTGGATGTTTCAGGCGTATAGTCATCCCAGTCACCAGCTTCAGGCATGGATAACGCATCGACGTTTTCACATTTGATTGCCTGATTGACGTACTCACGCATGTCTTTAGATAAGAAGAAAGCGCCAAAATGGGCCTCTGGCGAGTAATATTTTGTTTGAATATCCGCTTTGTTATAGCGAACTTCAATTTCGTCAAGTGAGAGGGTATTGATAGCGCCGCTACGCGTTGCCCAGATAAATGCGTGTGAACCGCCAAAGTAGTCATAACAGCCGCCCAGATAAATACCGGCTGGGTTGTTAAACGCTTGAGTTAAACGCGACACCATAGATTGCATCATATAAGGTTCAAAGTAAGGTGTGCCACCTTGTGCGACCAAGATCCCATCGGCTTTTAACGCGGTTAAGCAATTAGCAAAGAATGATTGGGTGAATAGGGTTTCTGAAGCACCGCCATCTGGATCTGCGGCATCTAGAATGATCAAGTCAAAGCAATCACTGTATTGGGAGATGATTTCGGCACCATCGCCAATACGCAGTACAAATCTCGGGTCATCAAACGCGCCATTGTTAATCTCTGGCAAATATTGTCGGCTAAGTTGAATTATTTGCTCATCGATATCCACCATGACCACGTTTTCCACGCTGTGGTGCTTTAATACCTCTCGGGCACTTCCGCCGTCACCGCCGCCAACAATGAGTACATTTTTAACCTTGTTGTGAAACAGGATTGGCACGTGCGCCATCATTTCATGGTAAATGTGTTCGCCTTTCGTGGTCACTTGAATGCCATCATCGATGCGCATTACTTTACCTAGATGGCGAGTTTCAAAAATACTGACATCTTGAAACTCAGTTTCTACGTCGACCAAATCATTTTCTGAACGAAGTGCAACGTGAACGCCACTTGTCATTTGCTCGTAGTGCCATTTAATCTTAGTCATTTGCTTGAATACTCCGTTTGTTATGCGGTTTGCAAGGTTGGCTGTAATTGGGTGTGTAAAAGTGGCTGAAATTCTCCGGTGTCGCTGACAGAGCCGCCCCTTGTGAGGGTATTGACGACCATCTTTTCTGGCTGAAAGTAGCGCTCTATGACGGGGAGGCACAGTGCTGGCTTAGCATCGCCACACATAAAAATGTCCATCGCAGCAAAGTTATATTCAGGCCAGGTATGAATAGAAATATGACTTTCTGCCAAAATGATCATGCCCGATACAC
Organism: Pseudoalteromonas luteoviolacea; assembly: GCF_000814765.1. Lineage (GTDB taxonomy): Bacteria > Pseudomonadota > Gammaproteobacteria > Enterobacterales > Alteromonadaceae > Pseudoalteromonas > Pseudoalteromonas luteoviolacea_H. Next base: position 866,056 of record NZ_JWIC01000010.1, on the reverse strand, counting down.
CGCCATTGGTTTCGAAAGGGTGTAAATGGGTTTTCAAAATCGTTGCATTCGCAGCGTTGGCACAGTCAATCATCATTTGCTCAATACGCTTCTCACCAATGAGATTAGAGGCTTCGAAAATATCGATAGTAATGTGCTGACCTAACGGGTTCACTAACTCTGGTTTTGATGAGGAGATATTCATTCTTTTACTCAGTGTCCTGTATTAATGTGGCTCTGGGTATAGGTTTCATATCCAAAGGCACTGGCATAGGAAAAGCAATCTGCATCGTGCTTTTCCGAATACAGACATTCCAGCATTGAAATGTGCAACGATTGTGGAAAATGCAATGTACCTTTAGACGATGAGGGAGAATACTGCATGACAACACAATATAGATAATTAAAAAGGGGTGGTGTTATGCGCGAGAGAGTCACTCGCTTTAGTAGTTGATTGGCATACTTTCGGAGTTAACAATGTAGTAAGTTTAAGTTTTTCACAGCACAACATTGTGTCCTGATGACTGATTATTTTAGGCTGAAAGCAGGTCGATTTGTGGTGTTTGGTCAATTAGAAAATCGCCCATCAATATGAGCGACTTCACCTGATGAGTGTTTGAATCGATTATCTATTCTTGAGGTGTGCCTTTGAAACCTCGATAGGTTCCATGATCGCTGGGGCCATCCAACCGAAAATAGAAGAAATTATCATGTATGCTCATAATGTATAGATCTAATCCCCCTTCAGGGTTTGCATAACGGTATTGCCAAGTTTTTCCAAAATCGGTAGACATTTCAAATCTCGATTCTATATGGCGATATAAGTCACCACTGTGGCTTTGAACTAATCGATTTGTGTTATCCCAGTTTAAAGCGTCCCAGGTTATGCCAGCATCTTGCGTTTCAAAAAAGCCATAAGCACTGCCTACAATGATATTCTTATAATCGTCAGGGTTTATATAAGCCGTGGATACCCCAGTCACAGGCAGGCCTGTACTTCTGTTTTCGAAACTTTTTCCATTATCATAAGAGATCAAGAAGGCTTCATTTGATTGGTCTGATTTAGTCAAAAATAAGATATTGTCATTGCTTTTTGGAAATACAATTCGACTATAAGGTATGTAATCGGACTGATTGACTGTTTGCCAAGTTTTTCCGAAATCATCACTTTTATTTAAGGTGTGATCATTATAATTAATGGACCACATGGTTTTTCGGTCAAAGAAGTATTTTATGCTGAGACTATCGAGTTCTACCTGCGAACTTTGATCAAAAGATTTTCCATAATCAAATGAGTGGATGAATGTATATTTTCTTTGCTTAACATTTAATGTTCTGATAATTAGGTGTCCAGGTATACTTGACGTAATGATCTGGTGCATATAATCACTATCATCGAATAACTCATCTTGATATATCTGCTCCCAAGTATCGCCTGCATCATTTGAGCGCATGAGCTGTGTTTTTTCACCTATAAACTGAGGGCGAGAGAATGAATAAAGGATGCTAGGATCTACATCGCGTATCATATTATCAAACTTAAGCTTTTTTATTGGTGTTGGAAGTGGTTCAACTTCTAATTTTATACTTTTTGTCGTTGTTAAGCCCTGATTATCTTTTGCAGTTAGCTCAAGCTCTAGTACTTCAATGTCAGGTAAATGAGGAGCCTGGAATGTAATGCTGTTATTTTCTTGTACTGTCCATTTTATCTCTTTTCCAGCGACTTGCTTCCAATTTACAGAGCTAATTTGTTGATCATCAGTAATAGTTGCAGAGATTATGACAGATTGTTCCCCCATAACTTTATTTGGTGATTCAAACACGATGTTTGGTGCACTGTTGATTTGTTTTTTAGGTGTTTGAATTGCACTGTTAGAACTATCATTCCCTCCGCCTCCACAACCGGTTAATAATAGTGCAGACAATGTAAGTAGTGCACAATTTTGCTTGAGAGCGCTTGCCATTTTATCTTCCTTTGATTAGGTACAATTTTCAAAGTTAATATAGATTGGTTGCTAAATTATTAACAGCTTTATTTTAATATTTATAATTGTTTTTTATTTTTAATTCAGTTATTAGATAGTGCTTTGTAAGGGGGGAGTAGTTTGTTTTTATATTTTTAAAATGGCTATATCTTTCCATTTATTGGAGCTTACTCTTTAATTAATAGCAAATTATATTCTTAATCCGGTCGGCTCCCCTAAAAATTGGGGAATTGATAGATTTATAGGTTGCTTTACCTCTTAGGTTTGATTATTATGCGCTCGTTTAATTAACCATCAACTAACTGTAGAGGAGTAAAAATCATGACATTGACATCATTATCCTTTGCAGGTCTTGTCCGTTAAGTAGCAAAAAGCTATCTCATAATCCTTTTTCAAGGTCATGGCTTTTTTGTAAAGCTACGCCCCGGTCAACTGACCTGCCAATACGTTATTCGTTTTAAATCCTATTTAAAGGTATTGGTACTATGGGCAAATCCGTCCAAAAGATCACTGAAAACGTTAGTCTTATTGCATCCAAAGAAACTTGGATCGAGGGGCTAGCCGTACAGCAACTGATTAAAACATCAGAATTAACAGGCATGCAGCGCGTTGCGGGTATGCCAGATTTGCACCCTGGCAGAGGCTATCCGATAGGTGCAGCATTTTTTACAGCCAGCACACTCTACCCAGCATTGGTGGGCAATGATATTGGCTGTGGTATGTCTTTGTGGCAAACCTCGGCGAAAGTATCTAAAGTCAATCTGGATAAAATGGCAAAGAAATTCGAACACGTAGAATGCCCATTAGATGATAGTTGGGTAGACTGTGTGGCGACTCGAAAGTATGACAAAGGGATCATCAATAATGCGTTTGACCATGCGCTGGGCACCATTGGTGGTGGCAACCACTTTGCTGAGTTTCAAGCCATAGATGAAATTTATAATCAACCGGTGCTGGATGAGCTTGGGCTCAATAAGCAGCACTTACAGCTACTCGTGCACTCAGGTTCACGGGGACTGGGTCAGTCGATATTGGTCAATCACGTTGCGACTCACAATCATGATGGGCTCACGGTGACCCATGCAGGTGACCAACATAGCGACTTTGAAGATTACATTCAAAAGCACGACGAAGCCGTTCGCTGGGCTGAATTAAATCGCGAGTTAATCGCAAAACGATTTTTACAGGCGATCCGCGCTACTGGGCACTGCGCACTGGATGTAAATCACAATCTTGTATCGCCGAAAAATATAGCGGGCGTGCAAGGTTGGTTGCACCGAAAAGGTGCCACACCCAGTGATCAAGGTTATGTGGTCATACCGGGCTCTCGTGGTGATTATAGCTATCTCGTAAAACCGCTTGAGGGATCAGAGGAAAAACAGATCACGAGTCTCTATTCATTGGCACATGGTGCAGGTCGAAAATGGAAACGCGGTGAGTGTCATGGCCGCTTGAGTCACAAGTATAAACGTGCAGATCTGTATCGTACTTCACTGGGCAGTCGAGTTATATGCGGTAATAAAGAGCTGTTGTATGACGAGGCTCCACAGGCATATAAAAAATGTGAAACTGTGATCAGCGACATGGAGGATGCAGGGTTAATCGAGGTTGTGGCTAGATTAAGGCCCGTTTTAACCTTAAAGACCAATGGGAGTTGTTCATCATGATATTACTGCAATTATCATCAGGACAAGGCCCAATAGAATGCTGTAAAGCCATTGGTCTAGCGTTGCGCGCAATAGAAAAAGAATGTCAGTTAAATGGGGTCGCTCTGACCATCGTCGATACCGTACCTGCACAGCAAAAAGGCTGTTTTAAGTCGGCTTTGGTCCAGCTAGAGTCACCCAAACAAGCGTGTGCAAAGCAGTTGGCGCGCGCTTGGCAAGGCGCCATGTTATGGGTGTGTCAAAGCCAATATCGGCCTAAACACAAGCGTAAAAATTGGTTTTTCAGCGGGCAAATGTTTGAGCTCAATGAAGCACAATTTAATCGCAATGTGACATTTCAAACGTGTCGTGCATCAGGGGCTGGCGGCCAGCATGTGAATAAGACAAATTCGGCAGTCCGTGCAATACATAATGAAACGGGGATGGCTGTGCGAGTAGAAAGTGAACGCAGTCAGCATGCGAATAAGCGGTTGGCGAAGGTGTTACTGTTTCAAAAGTTGGAATTGCATAAACAGAAGCAGATGACATTGCAAGAGCAAGCCCGTTGGCAGCAGCACATGGACCTTGAACGAGGTAACCCTGTGAAGACATTTAAAGGAGATAAGTTTGTCTTAGCCTGCTAAGTGCAAACGCTTATTTGGAATATGGCAAAGTTACTTTTTATATGCAGTAGAAATCAATGGCGTAGCCCGACTGGTGAGCACATTTTTAAACATCACCCTGAGGTTGTCGCACGATCGGCAGGGACCAGTCCTAATGCAAAAAAGACGGTGTCAGTAAATGATATTCAGTGGGCTGATGTGATTTTTGTGATGGAGCACAAACACAAACAACGATTGCAAACTCGGTTTACACGTCTGTTAAATTATAAAGACATCCAAGTGCTCGATATTCCTGATGAATATCAGTATATGGATGCAGAATTGGTTGAATTGATAACCTTGTCCGTTGACGATTATTTAAGTCTGTCATCACGTTGATAGCAAGCAAAAAAACGACAAGAGAAAGAGAGGATAGAGCGATGTAATTTCATCATGGCACAGCAACTTAATATTCTTATTTGGAAAAAATGAGATTGTGTGGCTGTGCCTATTTCACCGAAAGCTAGTGTAAAGCTAGTCATTTAGTTAATAATTTTGGAGAAATATGATGAGAGTAAAATACCCTCGTACCCCTCATTTACCTTGGTCATCGGGTGTCACGCGAGACGACGTTCGACAAGGTGAACTAAGCCATTTTATTGGCAAGCAGGTTATTGTCACAGAGAAAATGGATGGTGAAAACACCACGCTTTATACAGATTATATGCACGCTCGATCGATTGATGGGCGTTTTCACCCATCTCGGGCTTGGGTGAAGGCACTGCAAGCCCAAATTGGCTATCAAATCCCACTTGGGTGGCGTATTTGTGGTGAAAACCTCTATGCAAAACATTCAATCGCATATCACGCGTTGCCGAGTTACTTTTTGGCTTTTTCTGTCTGGAATGACAAGAATAAATGTTTGAGTTGGCAACATAGTATACGCATTTTTGAGCAGCTTGGACTGTGTACGCCAAAGGCGTTATATAACGGCATTTGGTGTGAACATACCATTAAAAATATCGCCGTGGATACGCGTATTCAAGAAGGTTATGTGGTGAGGCTAGCGGATGAATTTCACTATGATGAATTTGCGTATGCGGTTGCAAAGTGGGTGAGGCCAAATCATGTTATGACCGACACGCATTGGATGCACGGCGAAGTGATACCCAATGGGTTAATGGAGAAACAAAATGGCTAAATCGAACCCGTTAAAAAGTTGGCTAGATAGCTTAGCGCACCAGCATTCACCAGATTTTAACGAATGTCAGTCATATTTAGCGTGTTATTTTCCACTCCTTAATGCGTTTATTAACACCGAGCAAGATGCACGTTGGCATGCCGAGGGGAATGTCGCTATTCATACCAACATGGTTTTGAACGAGCTGTATGATTTGCTTAGAACTGAGGCGGGACATATTAAGGGTGAAAAGCGTCAAGCGTTGATTTTATCTGCTCTATTACATGATATTGCCAAGCCGATAACGACACGGCGTAAAGATATTGCCGGTGAAGAACGGGTTGTCGCGCCAAAACATGAAGACATTGGTGCGGGCTATTTGGCCCTGAGGTTGATGGCGTTGCCTTTGTGTCATCGCGTCGTGATGATGATTTTGGGGTTAGTTGGTTTTCATCACATGCCCAAATTATTGGTGGTAAGGGATGGTGCATTCAATGACTATCTTCAACTTTCTCTCAGTGCAGACTTAGAGCTCTTATTCTGGTTGGAAATGGCAGACATGAATGGCCGTATTTGTGAGGATTTAGATTCACAACTCGACTTGTTAGCGCAATTTAGAATGTTTGCCGAAGAATATTGCCTGTGGGGAATCAGTCACCCTGAACAGATGTATTTGCAAAATATCCAAGTGAAAACCTCTGAGGCTCAGCAGCGATTTGTTGATGGGTATGCGATACAACAATTATCACAAGGCGCCATTGTGCTGCCTGAGGAAGCTATCGCAAAAAACTACCAAGCTTGTCAGCATTACAGTCATTTTTACGTGATGTGTGGCGTAAGCGGCAGTGGTAAGTCTACATGGATCACACAGAATTTACCGGGGGTTGAAGTGATCTCTCTCGATGAGATCAGAGCTGAGCTCAATGGCAGGCGAGGTTGTCAAAAAAATCGTGGTCAGGTATTGCAGCTCGCAAAATCCCGGTTAAAAACAGCGCTTGCACATAAGCGGGATGTGGTATGGGATGCGACCAATATTCGGCAAGATTTCAGGCGTGTTTTATGTCAGTTAGGTGAGCGCTATGGTGCACTTGTCACCCTCGTGGTTTTTCACCTGCCTCCCAATGTGATCTATCAAAATAACCGAGCGCGCCACCATGTCGTAAGTGATGAGGTGTTATCTGAGCAAATAAAGAAGCTGCAATGGCCATGGCGTATAGAGGGGCACCGTATGCTATTTATTGGAGAGCATGGTCAAGCGTTGTCGAGGTATGGCACATTTTAAACTCATTCATGGGAAGAGCTATGCTTAAATAAACGAGCAAATTGTTATTTATTTTATTGAGAAAAAGGATATGAGCTATGGACTCATATTCTTTTTTTATGCTTATTTTTGGTGGGTTTTTAACCGTTTATATTAAATAATAAAAGGAAATAGCTCATCACAGGTTTCTTTATTCAAGTACTCTGAGAGTATGGCGTTGAGCTGATATTTGTAAGTTGATTAAACTAGATTGTGATACTGCCTCAATGAATATTAATCTGAGAATGGAAATAATAAAGGTCGAGTAATGATAGGCAGGTCACTATAAATGTTGCAGATAAACAAATGCTTTTGTCTTTGCTTTTATTGGTTTTATAGTGTTTTTTACTTAATTATTGTATTAAATATTTAATATTGGTACATTTATTACTCAAATGATTTTTGGACTATAAAATCAGCACTTTGAATTATAGGGTGCTTTAACAACCATAAATGTATAAAGGAATAATATACAATGAAATTACTAAACAAAGCTTTAGGTGCAACAGTACTCGTGCTTGGCATGTCTGCAAATCTAGCATCAGCAGCACAAGTAACGATTAGTGAGCATAATTACGGTGGTGGCATTATCGTAGAAACGTTGGATGCAGTACTTGATGATAGTCAGGCTGGTTCATTTTCGATGACGGTGAGTGAAAACCACTTCACTGTGAGCGCGACAGACAGTAACGGTCGCAGATTCAGCTGCCGCATGAATGGCATAGTGACGTATGATAAGCCTAATTTACTTGAAAAAGTGACTAATATTGCATCTGCTTTTTCTGCGGGTGACAGAGTGCAAATTGAAACTCAAAAAGGCGTATTACCGCAAACATGTCACGTTAAAAAGCTGCTTAACTTCTAAATTAATTTGAGTGTTGAACCTGCACACGCAGTGCTCAATGTCATTTTGTGGGATCAGCATGCGCTGATCCTATCCTACACAATAAATGCCGCGTTTATTTTTATAAGATTAGTACTGTCACTCACATAAATAGGATGTTGTCTTAACCGCCTTGGTATCACTTACAAAGCGTATGATTTGCATGTAAAAGTGAGTGAGTGCTCATCTTCATAAACTTGATTTAAGTAGTGTCATGGTGATTTGCTTTACGAAAGAGGGTGCGGTGTCCTGCAAATTCAAGTAAAGTGACTAGATCGCACTTTCGCATTTGTTTCAGTACGAAATTTGCACTTTGTAAGTCCAACTGTACCTAGTAGACAGGTGGCACATATCAACATCGCTGTTTGAAGGCAATTATGAAAAAAACATTTGAATTAACTCACCCAAAGATTAAGTTAGCTAGGCGTGTAGACGCTGTTAAACATGAGATTAAAAAATACCTCAAGCGAGAGCGAAATAAAACGTTACCTGCTGGCGCGGATTTTTGGGATTTTGATTGTAAATTCGGTAATACTGAAGCTGAAGCACAACCTGTGCACGTATCACAGCTCAATAAACTCATCGATAAAACGCAACAAGAGAACTTGACGTCCTTTTACGTTGAAATTTTGGCGAAAGAGGGTTTTAGGCAAGCACGTATTTCAGAAGATGATGCGGACTTATAACGCGCGACATCTGTGAGTGAAGTGGGCGGTGATCACATCGTCCCTCTTTTATCTTACATTTTTATTAGCCAGTCGATAGATTAGTGTGCTGTATTGCATGTTAAAATAACGCACAATGGCAACCCTTATTTTATTTTTTTAAAAACATAAAGTTATATCTCATCAAAGTTAAAACCCACCAATGTAGCCGTCCTCTATTCAACGACGATTAAACTCATAGATAGCCAAAATACCAGATAGACAGAAATACATAGTTGTACAATTTGTTACAGGAAAGAAATGGATAAGTTGCATTTTTCTTGACAGGTTAAAAGTGCAGATGCTAGAAAATAAAATGAACCCAAAAAAGGAACTTACTATGAGAATGAAAAAACAATACCTAGCAGGCTTGGTTTCAGCGCTTTTATCAATGAATGCATTGGCAACAACAGATCGTGACTATGAGCATCGTTGGCTGGATCCGAATGGTGACCCTATGCTGGCATTGCAGTGGAACTTGCTGAACTCAGGCGCACTTCAAAACTCACAATCGGGAGTCGACTTAAACCTTTGGCAAACCCATATTTGGGGCCATAAAGGTCAAGATGTACTCGTCGCTGTGATCGATACTGGTGTTGATGTGAGCCATGGAGACTTAAATTCCAATATGGCTGACGATCCATTAATTGATGCGGTTCCCACGTCTCGCTCAAGTCATGGCACCATGGTTGCGGGCATTGTTGCTGCGGCTCAAAATAATGTTGGAGTGAGGGGCGTTGCACCTGAAGCGACCATGGCTTCTTTTGCAAATTTTGGTGGAACGTTCGAGAGTCATGAGCAGTGGAAGGTGAGCCACGGTTTTGACGGGAATAACTTAGATAACTCAACAGCTGATAGGATCCGAATTTTTAACAAAAGTTATGGCATGAGCCCTGTTGTGAGTATGCCTTACACGTTCTCAAAAACGGTGAAAGATACGCAAGGCAATGACGTGTTATTTTTTAGCCAACCAGAGCAAGAAAAAATCTACGAAACGGTATCTTTATCAACGCATTTAGACCCCCGCACAGCCGTTTACGTGCAAGCCGCTGGTAATGCATACCAACGTGCTCGTATTCACTATTTTACTGAAAATAGCATTGCTTATTTAGGTTATACCGTTCCTGAAAAAGACAATCATGGTTTGCCATGGACAAATAGTAATTCATTTTACACAACGGCTAACTTCTGGAATTTATCGGTCAGTGCCTTGAGTGCCGATGGGGTTTTATCTAGTTATTCTACGGTGGGGAGTAGTGTATTCCTGACCGCACCGGGTGGAGGTGACCGAGCAACACCAGGACATGCGACGCCACGGATCTCTTGTGCCTTTATTGTTGAAAACTTAGATACAAATTTTGATTGCAGTGATTATGACGACTTCACCGTCAGAATGAATGGCACCTCGTCTGCTGCCCCTAATACATCAGGTGCGATTGCATTGCTTTTATCTGCCGCAGAGCAGCAAAATCACGACCTGACACCACGTGACATTCGCCATCTACTCGCACGAACGGCGACTAAGGTCGATCCAACACGTGGCGACATTGAGGTCAATGGCATCACAGGTCTTGAGGGATGGTCAACGAATGCTGCCGGGCATGCGTTTTCTCCTTATTACGGGTTTGGTCTTTTGAATGTCGATAAAGCGACTGAACTGGTGCGACGTTATGCCATCGAAGATTTACCTTCTGAACTGGTAAAGACACCCTGGTATGGACTCAATAATGCTGTTGATGCGCCAATCTATGACGATGCAACACGAACAACAACGGCGAGCATTAAGGTAGAAGATGATCTGTTTATTGAAGGGGTGCAAATTCGTCTCAATGCAACCCACGCACGTATTTCTGATTTAAAAGTTGAGCTTGAATCGCCAAATGGGACTCGCAGTATTGTGATGTCACCTTTCAATAATCTGGTCGGTCAGAGCTTAGTATTGCCAGAGCAGGCTCCTGGCAGCACTGATGGTTATAATGATCACCTTATGCTGAGCTATAAGTTCTGGGATGAAAAAGCCAATGCGGGTAATGGTGAATGGAAGATTCACATCACAGATATGAATAGCGAGCCACTAAATTATACCTTGCATGTCAATAATGAAAGTGAAGTCGTGTCGGTTGCTAATGATACACAGCCAGGGTTACTTGATAGCTGGTCAATCCGTATTCTTGGCCACAAAAATAAAGTCACCAAGAAAAAAGCGTTGTGAATTTTTCCTAAGCTAAACAAATAAAGGGTTTAGCAAAATACAAAACTGATTTGATGGGGCACTATTGGGCCCCATTTTTTTGTGTGCGCTCATGATGTGAAGTAGCGTTTTTATCACGGCGTATTTTTTATCGTCTAGTACAGCTTGGTTAGGTTTTGGTGAGTGGCCAGGGTATGTCGTAATTATCATTATGATATGATTTTAAGTTATTGACTTTAATAAGTTAATAAGGAAGACGTGATGTACTAGCATGCGTGAGTGCATTGTGTTTTTATTTTAAGTACTACATACTCGTAACGTGTTGTTTAATCGCTTTTTAATGGCCTTTAATAAGCGCAGGAACGACGACCGACAATGGAAACGGTAACTTAAATCGAGATAAAAATGAATATAAAAAGTACATTCACACTACTGGTGTGCGCTCTACCTTCAATCGCGTTTGCGAGCACCACTCCTTTCTCTGGTGATTATCAGCTACATGTAGATTTAATCCATGATGGGCAGCTTGCTAATGAAACAAAAACCGACTTAACACTTAAGGGCACTAGTCAGCATTTTGTGGCGAGTGAGCAGACTTTGATCCTGTCAGGTTCAACCAGTACTAATGAGCAAAACATCAGATTTGAAACCAGTGATCTCATGTCAGGTGAAATTCGTTATTTTGCTGGAGCATTAGGCAGCTCGGGTGTGTACCGAGGTAGCTGGCATAGCAATAATGGGCAAAGTGGTGATTGGCAATTTAATCACAGTGCAGTTGCGAGCTTCGAAACATGTAAGCAGGTACTTGATGCAGGACAGAGTGTGGGGGATGGTGTTTATACACTGGTGAATGAAATGGGTGAGTCTCATGCATTTTATTGTGATATGACCACTGATGGCGGTGGTTGGACTCTAGTGGGCAGCTATCCACAAAACCAACCAGGTGGTATCGCACATGTCTCTGATTATGGAAAAACACCGGAAACGAATCCGACTCACCCAAGCACATTATTTTTATATCAAGATGATCTTGGCAAATTTCGCGATGTCAGGGAACAAGTGGCGTGTGCAGGCGCACAGTGTTTGAATGGGAAATCGGTTTATGCCGATAACTTATCGTCGTATGAATTAGGTTTGATCCGAAGTGCTTGGGGGTATGCTGATCGTCTTGAATCGATGCCAAAAGTGGCTGATATTCCAAGTTGTAGAACCCGTTACGATGATGTGGCATCACAAGTTGCAAGCTGTGTATTACCCACTTATTTGAGTTGGTCTAACAATTCTCATCAAGTAGGCTGGCAAGTTGACCCTCACGGTCCGACACATTGTTGGGTTGCCAGAGGTACTTACGCGGCAACGGCTGTAGGTTCAGGGCTATGTGCCAGTAATGTTGAACCGAATGGCACTCGTTTCGCACTGTTGTGGATGAGGTAACGAAGAACCCGTTTTGCTTTTGTGTCACAGGGGTCTAATGTATAGACCCCAATCAGGTACTTTACCTTGGCGTTAATTGGCTGCTTGTGCGGTGGCTTTTGCTGAGGTGAGCCTGCTCTCCAATCGCTCTAATTGCTCAGCGAGGGCATTTTGCGTCATTTCTAGCTGTGCAATGCTACTGCCAATTTCAAGCTGTTTTGCATCATTACCACGAGATTGAGATTTTAATTTATCTAGATCTGTGTTGATGGAGGTGAGTTGATTTTTAAGTGTTTCAGCGGCTTGTAATTGCTCTTCTAAAAGAGATAACTTAAAGACCAAATCTGTTTGGCTTTGGGCGAGGGTGTCTACGCGTGCAGCGACACCTGATTGCGCATTCACCTGCTTAGTTTGACTGCTTGCAATGGCATTGGTCTGTTCTTTTAATTTTTTAATTTCAGATTGATTACGTCGCCAAGCTGACGCCCATAATTTATCCATTTGTGACCAAAGTTCATCAGTTCGTTCGCTTAACGCAGTCAGGTTTGCTTGCATCGCACCTGCTGATAGACCCATTTCTTCTCCGGTTGCAGAGAGTGTGCGTTCCAGTTCAGCGATACGTTTTGTTGATTCAATTAGTTGTGCTTGTGTGGCTTGGTTTTGTTTATATAGACCATAAGCGCTAAATGCCAATGCAATAATCGCGGCGCTGCCAACCCATGTCATAAGACCTGATTTTTTAGTTGATGTATGCTCTGGCTCAGGTGCTTGATCCGGTAAAGGTACTTTGCTAGTTGGGTTGAGGGACTGTTTAAAGGTTTCAACCTGATCTAAGTCGGGCGTAATACTGGGTAATTCAGGTTCAATTCTTTTATCCAACGCACTTTCCTCTTCTGAGCTTTTTATGGAGTAGGGCAGCTTACTTGAAAACGAAGTCGGATGGAATCGACAAATCAATACGCTGAGATATGGTGAACGAAAATTAAGCTGAATGGCGCAGAGCCGTGTGATTACTGCCAGTATGAATTGATATTAGGTGCATGGGCTATGTGGTTTGACTGTACGTTGAGTAGCTGTATCGCGATACCAAAGTACAGACGCTATATGAAGGTAAGTCATTTAAGCTTGGTGATTGGCCGCGTACCTGATGGGAATAAAACTTCTCAATATGAATTATATTAATAACTCTATCTTGCGACGTACCGAACAATAGAACCATACTTTTTTATTTGTTTACCCCCACCTTGCGTCGATAACTTAATGTAACTATTGGGTATTTGAAAATTTCGTTGCAGAGAGCCTCTACGATACAAATGTGAATTTTTTAATAAATGTAATTTTTCCAATATGACTGACTGGCGAGTCATATTCTTCCTGCTATTTTTTTTTATAAACCAGTCAAAAAATCGTAATGATAATTGATTGCACCGCCAAGGATCTACCAGGGGTTTGGGTAGAAGCTTGACTAAATGGACTCTTTTTTTACAGGCTAGGTACTATGGGGATTTCATACCACAGTTACATTGGGGCGACGGTTGATCAGTTGCCTCCACTCCCGTGTTCGGCAAGCGGGCACCTCTCTCTAAGCACGCCCGTGGGTAGTTGTGTTGATAAATTTGGCCGAGTTTGGTTAGCGGATACCGCACACAATCGGGTGTTGGTATTTGACGCCAATATGGATCAAATTTTGGCAAGCTTTGGCACCGTAGGGTCCGGGAGTGAGCAGTTTAATATGCCCTTTAGATTGGTCACACACCCCGATAAAAACTGGATATACGTCACTGACATTGGCAATTTCAGAGTACATATTCTCGCCTACACAGAGTCCTTAGAGATTGAAACGGTGAAGATTTTTGGCAATGAACCCGAGGTTGCGCTGAGGGGGCCTAATGGCATTGTGGTTCACAACGGTAAACTCTGTGTGGCCGATGAGTTCTATGAAGGTCAACACAGCGAATCTCGATTGGTGATTTTCAGTGAAGATGGTCAGTATGAACGTACCATTGAGCAAATTATACCAGACAATGGAGGTGAGGCTGTTCACCTATTGTGGCCTCAAGGGTTGAGTCTAGATAAAGATGGCAATATCTACATTTCGAATACCGGCTTTGCCACCGTGGTGCGTTGTGATTGGCAAGGCAAAGGGGTCACTTTTAGCGCCACTGGCAAATGTTATATTGATGGTTTGGCGCTATCTCGCGGTGTGTCTGTGATCCAAAACCGTGTATTGATCCCTGGTGGCAAAGCCAATGCGATTTCTGTGTATGACTTGAATGGTCAATTCATGGGGAGCTTAGATGGCTTTTTTGCGCCAGTACAAATTACCGAGTTTAATGATCCTCAGACCATGTTGATCACCGAGCCATTTTTAGCGTCTTTACAAAAACATACGGTTAATCTAGCGACATTAAAGGGCGGGAAGTCACGTTCAACCAAGGTACTAAAAGCGATTGGTGATGAGCGAGATAACCCGGGTCAGTTGCATTTTGTGACGTCTGTGGTGGGAGACGTCACGCAAACGCAATCTGGCTATTCAAGCAATGCGCCTTTGCTTGAGCATTGGATTGAGCATCAATTGGCACTGCAAGATCAGTTACTTAAAGTGATGCAGCCACCGGGTTTACCATCGTGGTTGAGCATTGCTCTGTCAGCGCAAACAGAGTGGGTGCAACGATGGCAACAAACCATGGTGCGGGTTTTTCTGAATGATAAATTTGATGACCCAGAAGACTTACTTTGGATGATGGACTCAGGTAATTATCAGCTGCAAGCCACTGAAGACGGTAAAAGTGACTCTGCAAGGCCAATCAGTTTGCCCATGTTACCGGGCTCTTTGGGCATAGCGGCACTGACGCCAAATAAACCGCTGCCAGGGCAGCTCGATTACAGCGTGCCGTTGCTGGTGGTGAGCAACTACCTCAGTGGCATAGTGACCATCTTGCAATACAACGATACCTTGGGTGAGCTTGTGCCTTATACTGTATTTGGTGGCCTTGGCACAGGGGATGAGCAACTCAATCAACCGCAGGGGATCGCCATCGACCCAACCAACAACGATATTTTAATTGCAGATTCAGGGAATAACCGCATTTGTCGCTGGCGACTTTCAGATACCGGCGGGCCATTTTTGGTGCACACCTTTGGTCGTTTGGGCTCTGAGCATGGAGAGTTTCACACGCCATCCGATATCACCGTCGATGAACAAGGTCAGTGCTTTGTCACAGATCAAAATAACAATCGCATTGAAGTGTTTGACAGTCACGGAAAATGGTTGCGCTCGTTTGGTAAAGAGGGATATGGCACAGCCAGTGAAAGCTTTTTATTACCGACCAGTATTGATCATGAGAATGGCTATTTGTTTGTCTCGGATTTAGTGAATAGAGCCATTAAGGTGTTCAATTGCTCTGGTGAATTTTTAGAGTCATTTAGTGGGTTTGGCGCAGACAGAGATAAAGGCCAGTTGTGGCTGCCGTACTTGTTGCATGTGAAAAACAACAAGGTCTATTTACCTGATTGCGCTTTAAACCGAGTCAACGTATATCAATTTAATATTTAACAAGGACTGTACATCCGCTATGACTGGACGTGGTATGTAAACGTAGCCATGTGTACAGGTAATGCCAGGGGGAGTTATGGAAAGCGTATTTAAGCGTGCACAGGGTAAAAAGCTGTCACACCGAAAGTCACAAGAGCCGAACGGCGTTTGCCAAAAATCAGAGGCAGACTCTAAACAATTAATGCAACAGTTTCAGGATGTAATTAAGCATGTTGAAACCAATGCTGAAGATGAGGGGTCGTGCAAAGATGCATTGCGACGCCTGTATACCAGTCATGAAACCAGTTTTTCTGCCAAGAAAGTGACTGGTC
Organism: Pseudoalteromonas luteoviolacea; assembly: GCF_000814765.1. Lineage (GTDB taxonomy): Bacteria > Pseudomonadota > Gammaproteobacteria > Enterobacterales > Alteromonadaceae > Pseudoalteromonas > Pseudoalteromonas luteoviolacea_H. The sequence continues at coordinate 850,306 of NZ_JWIC01000010.1, read as the reverse complement.
CGCACGAGTAACAAGGAGGTGTCATGAACTTTTCAATTCATAATGCGCCCATCAGCACGCGGGCGTGGATGATAGTGGTGTTATTTGCCATTGGTTTGTTTGCTAACTCTTTGTTGGATGCACACAACACCAACAAGCATATGCGTGCGAATTACGAGTATGGCGTGCAGCTGATCATCGAAAGTGCGCTGGGTGTGATCAATCACTATTATGAGCAAAGTAGAAGCGGCGCACTCAGTGAAGAGGAAGCAAAGCGTTTAGCGCTGGTGTCGATTTCCGCGATGCGTTTCGATAATGGTAATTACATCTTTGTTGCCGATAAAGACGGTATACAGCTCGCATCGGGACTTAAGCATTTACTTGGGACCAATATCTTGCCGCTCAAAGATGGTAACGGAAAGCTATTTGTTGAAGAGCTGTACGCAACTGGCAAAAGCGGTGGTGGGTTTGTTGAGTATCTTTGGAAAACCTCACCAGATGCCACAGAGCTGACCCCCAAAACCAGTTATGCGGATTATTTCCACGAGTGGGATTGGATGATAGGCACTGGTATCAATATTACTGCCTTAGAAGAAGACATTGCGCAGTCGCAGATGATTTCATTGATGAATGTCGTCATGGTATTGGCAGTGTTATCGACCTTGGTGATTTACTTCATTCGTAGCATCACAAAACCGATTAAGAGTACGGTGTCTGCGATGCGAGATTTGGCCAGTGGCGAAGGGGATTTAACCCAACGATTAAAAGAGGAAGGCAGCAAAGAGCTGATTGATTTGGCACAGTATTTCAACCGCTTTGTTGGCTCTATTCAAGATATTATGCTCAGTGTCAGTGCAGCAGGCACGCAGTTGTCTGACTCTGCTAATCGTTTGTCGTCTTCGGTATCATCGGTTGATATGAACTTGAATCAACAACGAAGTGACACTGAACAGCTAGCCGGCGCCATGAGTGAGATGCTCACAGCCGTGACCGAAGTGTCAGGTAGAACGGTCGATGCCTCGGAGTTTAGTGTTAAAGCGGCCAAGCAGACAGAGCAAAGTTTAGAGATCATCGAATGCAATATTCAAAAGTCGCAATTACTGGCACAAGACATTGGCGAGGCCAGCCAAGTGATAGCGCAGCTTGCTGCGGATAGTCGCAATGTAGATACCGTATTAGAGGTGATCCGAGGTATCGCTGAGCAAACTAACTTATTGGCCCTTAATGCGGCGATTGAAGCGGCTCGTGCTGGCGAAGCAGGGCGAGGTTTTGCGGTGGTGGCCGATGAAGTACGCACCTTGTCATTGCGCACACAAGAGTCCACGATTGAAATTCAAACCATCATTGAAAAGCTACAAGCTGGGGCTGAGCAAGCCGTAGAGGTAATGAGTAAAGGTGCAGAAAAAGCGTCAAACACCTCAGAGATTTCCTCATCAGCGGGCGATGCACTCAATGAGATTGCCCAAGAGGTTCATGCCATTCAAGGTATGAACCAGCAGATATCCGCCGCCACTGAGCAGCAAACCATGACGGTGAATGGCATCAATCAAAATGTGGCCAATTTAAATGATGGCTCAACGTCGCTGGCCAGTGAGTCCACTTTGATGGCCACCGCCAGTGAAGAGCTCAGTCAGGTTTCTGAAGACATGATGAGAATGATTAACCGCTTTAAATTGGCGTGATTATTGGAGAAGTTCGTCGGCAGAAACGCATAGGATGTCTGTCTATGATTAACAAAAACCAGAGTTGAATCTGGTTTTTGTTTTTTTAGAGTGTATGGAGGTCGTATCGTTATGTTTTTGGTCTGAGTGTGTCAATGATTTTGGCATCCACCCAATGCGGACCTCCAATAACATAGCGGCTGCCATCAGCGCTTGTTTTTACATCGCCTTTCCAATAAAACAAGTATTTGCCATCTGGCGTGACTTTAGGCCTTTGCTCATACAGCGGGGTATTAATGGTATCACCCATATTGATGGCCTCGCCCCAAGAGCCGTCTTTTTGCTTAAAGCTAATGAAGATATCAGGCGTATTTGCCCCTTCAACTTCGGCGTCCCACATTAAATAAGATTCATCTGGGGCGATAAAAGGGTGAGCAATATATTTGCCTTGATTAATGGCTGAACTCATTTTAATCGGGGGTTCATAGTGGCCATTAATACGTCGCGAATAGCTCATATGACCGCTACCATCTTTTAAATCTAACACATAAAAATAGTGAGTACCGTCAGATGATGTTGTGTAGCCGACCACAGGAATGTTTTTAAACACAGGAATACTTTTAAGCTTTTCAACACTTGGGCTGAATTGCTCACTATATGTTTTGACTTCTTCGGCAGGAATTTGCTTGTGATACCACTGGTTGTTTTGGTATTGCATGAGATAAAAAGTGGAGTCGGCTTGCTCACCATAGCGGGTGAAAGACAAAGCGCTCATGTCAGGTAAAAACAGTACTTCACTTTCAAGGTATTTATCCGTATCAACAATGCCGGGGGCGAATGGTTTCGGTATTAGGTGAGGCGGTGTTTGCCCAAGGTATGGTCCTGTCACTTTTGGACTGGTTTTGGTTAAGTTGCTGACTTGGGCTGTTACACTACTGCTGATCAAGAGAGTGAATGCAATAACGCGTTGTAATTTTAATTTTGTGGTCATAAGAGCCTCTTAAGTTTAATGCAATGCCATCACAGGCTATATGACAAGTTGAAGTGAACAACTTAAAACACCTTAAATTTTCCAAAGTATAAAGGTTAAAAAATATATCTATAAATTTCAGTTTGTTAGATATAGTGTGTTTATGGGCTAAATAAGGTGGTTTAGCAGTTTTGTGGCGCTGCTGTATGATAAAGCAAGGTCTCTAGCTAAGTGCCTGATTGGCTTTTGTCATTTTTACATGTGGGTTATCGAGTAAATAATAATAAAAATAGGGTTTAAAAGTGAATAAGCGTGGCTCAACAAACGGGTTGGTAAATACTGGGGAAGAAGCAGTGAAATATAGCCAACAGTTTCAGCTTGGCCCTTGGCGCGTATGTCCTAAGCGCAACAGCATTAATAATGGCGAGCAGACTCGTACGCTGGATAATAAAAGCATGCAGCTATTAATGCTTTTGATCCAACAAGCGGGTAATACGGTCAGCAAAGAACTCATATTTGAACAGGTTTGGGCGGGAAAGGTGGTCACTGCGGATATCTTGTCAGTGACGATGAGCAAAATTCGCAAAGCTCTCGATGATGATGCCCGTAGCCCTAAATTTATCAAAACAATACCGAATGAAGGGTATGTCTTGGTGACACACGCTCAAGAGATTGAGGGTGAAATCAGGACGGATAAATTGTGCGTGCCTATTAAAAATAGGGTATTGCTGGGCTTAATTGTGCTCAGTGTCATTATATGGCAATGGGTAGTAAGCCTTGAAAGTGGCGATATTGAACAGGTACGCATTGGCTCGATTGCCGTTTTGCCTTTTGCGGATTTGAGCCCCCAACAAGACAGCCAGTATTTTGCGGCAGGGTTATCTGATGGGATCATATCTCAACTCTCTCAAATTAAATCCCTCAAAGTGATTTCAAGAGACTCTTCGTTTATCTATCAAAACAGCGACCATGTCACAGAAGTTGGGCGTGCACTGCAAGTCGAGAGCGTATTGCACGGTAGTATTCAAAAATTGGGGGAGCAAATACGTGTTCAAATTCGGATTGTGAACGCTAAATCGGGTCAGTTATTGTGGTCAAAAATCTTTGATGGTAAAACACCTCAGATTTTTGAGCTTCAAGATGATGTAAGTACTTACTTAAAAGGGGTGATCTCGCCTCATTTTAAAAAGGAGGGAGCAGAGCCATTACGTGTTAATGCCCAGGCGTATGAGTGGTATTTAATGGGGCAATATCATTGGCGTCAACGTACTCCTGGCTCGTTACAAAAAGCAGTTAACTATTTTCAACACAGCCTAGAACTCGAGCCTGATTATGCTGACGCCCATATCGGTTTGGCCATTAGTTACGCCTTTTTACATACGTATGGCAACTTGCCCGAGCTGGATGCGATCAATGCAGCGATGCCACATATTTCAGCTGCCTTGAAAATTAAGCCTGACTCGGCCATGGCATTGGCAACTTATGGCATGCTGTTATCGGATCAAGCCAAAGCCACGGGAGATTTTGCGCTATACCGCCAATCGCAAACAGCGTTTGAGCAGTCTCTTGAGGTGCAAAGCAGTGCCATTACGCACTTGTGGTATAGCACACTGCTCACTCGTTTAGGGAAGCAATCGGACGCAGTTACGCATTTAGAACAAGCAATCGTTTTAAATCCATTATCCGCCTCTTTAAAACGTGCGCTGAGCTTTTTATTAACGTCGATGGCTAAGCATGACTCTGCGCAGCGTGTGTATCAGCAAGCAATCCGCTTAGAAGCCAACTCAGATGCTCAACTGTTCAATGCTGCAAAAGTGAGCCGGCATACGATCTCCTCTATTGCCCAGATGTTTGCTTGGCATCAACAGACGCCAGCACTTTTCGATACCTGTTCCAGTATTGAAGTGTGTGAACAGCAAGTATTGGCGTACTTGAGTGTCGGTGCGAAACAGGCCGCAGCATCTTTATTAGATAAAATGCAACCGCTACATGGTCATTTCAGACACACTTTGCAGGTACTGGCTTTGAGTGAGCAAAATCAAAACAAGCAGATCTTGGCATTGATACAAAACCGAGTATTTCAATTACCTTACAGTGCACAAGCTCGGTTAGAGTTGGCGTATGCGCAATTTCAAGGTGGTAAACTCGAGGCGGCAAAACAGACTTTATTGCAACTTTATCCCCAGTGGCAGAACCAAAGTGATAGGGGGTCTTTTGACTTAACGGCAGATAACTATCAAGCGGTTGCCTTGTATGCTGCTGTGATAAAGCAATTAGGTAGCTTGGAATATGCAGCGTATTTATTTCAAGAGATAGATAAGTTTCTGCAGCAGCAACCCGTATTTGATCAAACCCAAGTGCGATTTGTACTGGCTCAAGTGCATGCACAGCTGGGTAACACGCCGCAGGCGCTGGTGTTTTTGCGTCAAGCTCTCGAAATGGGGTGGGTAGAATCATTTCACCAGCAATGGTGGACACTGGCACAAGATCTCTTACTTGCGCCTTTGCACAGTGAAGCGCAATTTAAAGCGTTGTTAAAACAACACGAGCAAGCGCGCGAAGCGTTACGTGTGCGGCTGAATCATGGCGTGGGATAATTGCACGTGGTGACTATACCCACTGCTATAAATGCCGAAGTCGCTGAGTCGACGACTTCGTCCTTGATAACTTATTTACCAGCGATCACAATCCCACACCCAATTCGACTACCAGAACCACCGATAGGCTGAGTGAGGTGATCATCCTCATTGGCATGGATCATCAGCACCGAGCCGTTGTCATCTAGCAAGGCGGGCTTGTTTCCGCGACCGCTAATTGAGACCAGCTCGGTATATAGCTCCACATGAACCGTACCATCTTTACGAACAATTAAGTTAGGTAAGTTGCCTTCGTGGGGGCCTTTAGGGTGGTAATATCCATGCGGCTTTCCCGATGGCATGATGTGCCCTTTTGCTTTTTTAAAGTGGTGCTGGTCAACGCAAGTGCCCACTTCATGGAAGTGCATGCCATGTTTACCAGCAGGTAGCTTTTGGGCAATGATTTCTATCAAAACCCCTTCATTACCTTGGGTATAGTGGGCGGTACCAATTTGTTCGCCTTGGTTATTAATGATTTTACTATGCGCAACTTCGCCAATTTGATGTGTGGCCTGAGCATGTGTCGAGATGGCAGCGCAGAAGAGGGCAGTTATGCCTGCTGCCGAGAATGTTTTTTTCATTTTCTATTCCTTAATACACTTATTTCTAGATACCAAGCGCTCAATAAACATACTCCTTTGCTATATGTGGTGAGCCATTTTGGTATGAGTTATAAGTAGGCTAAATACGAAACGTCCCTAATATATGATCATGCTAAGCGTTATAAAACCAAGTATTTGAAGGGTTATTTACTTTTTGGATGAGTTTTAGGCGAAGTGCGAAAGAGATAAGCTGGGATTGTGGGTATGTTTTATGGCTGAGGGGTTTATTAATATTAAGTAGCCAAAATCAATTGGCTACTTAATGTGGTTATTGGCGATCTTAACCTCGTTTTTTGTGTGCATTACTACATCAAAGAACAGGGTAGCGCTGGTTTTGGCGCTACTTTCTCGCAAACTGATCAATTGTGTTCGTGTCTTGTTCTGACTATTTTATTACCATTGTGAAATATTAACTGCTCATAAAGTGGCAGACCGTCCGAGGTATATATCCTCAATACGATGACTCTTTTGCCTAAAAAACTCGGCTCATCACTGATCCAAACACCTTCTTTAAATATTGTTTTCATCTTCTTGGTGTTACCGCTTGATGTTTGATAAGTACACTCTCCTAGAGTCAAAGAGCAGCCGGACTTGGTGTCTGGCGCATAATCTAAAAAGCGCATATGTTTAACACCTTGCTCAATTTTATATAGATCAGGCTTTTCGAGCGCTCCATTATAGTAGGTTGAAAAATATGGCACGCCATGTTCATATTTTGATAGCTGCGTATAGTTATTTGGATTTACAGGGTTGCTATTATCATGCATAGAAAACTTATAGCCGATTTTTTTAGTGACAACAGCATTAAGTTTGTTAGTTGGGGTTAAGATATCTTGATCATAGCGCTTAACCAGTGCTCGGGCTTTTTTGGGGATGACTATTTGCTCAAGTGAGGCACTGAGCGTACGCTGTTTTTCGCATGTCGCAAAGAGTTGATTATTATTACGTAACACACTTGATAGTTCATTGACTGCGCCTGGTTCAGCACGTTCCACTTTCATTTTAGTGGTATCAGGGGTTGCTTCAGCCATCGCTTTTGTAAAACAGCTACAATATTTCATGTCTGCATTATGGCGTTGTAAGCACCAAGTATTGACGAATATTTCATAGTTGTTTTTGGGCTGATAGCGAGTTGTGGTGTTACAACCGGATAATAAGAGCAGTGATACGATAACAATGAGATATTTCATGGTATTAATTACTTGTTAGGTTTGTTTTCAACTATATAAATCGGGTGAGCGTTCACCCCATTCACTTTAATCGTTTTATGATGCTGTGTTGTTTAACACTGAGTGAGAACTAGGGCTTGCTTCAATCCAAGCCTAATCCTCAGGTCCATTCATCGTAAAGACCAAGTGTTTACGCATATCTTTTAAGATCACCCCTTTTTTTACCATAGCGGCGCTGAGGCGTTTTTGCCATTTGAGCAAATCGGGTTTTGCTGCTTCTAAGGCTTGCTCACTCTCGAATTGAAAGCACAGTAATAACGAGCTCGGAAATAAATGAAACTCCATATCAAACCAGCATTGCAGCATGCCGGGGATTTCCTCTCGTGCTTGGGCTTCGAGTCTATCTGCCACATCAAGTACGAGTGCTTGTTGTTTTTCTTGCACTTTAGAGAGTTTTTTCATCTGGGCTCCGGTTTTGCTTCTACATAGGGTGCGATGCCGTGGATTATACCCAAGTAAGGCTAGAGACAACAACGTCAAAGCACCACGCTTTATTCAATAGCAAGATGTCCTACTTTGACCAAGATTAAAGTAGGTTGCACGACATAGGGGGTATGTTGGCTCAAGTGCGGGCTCCGTAGCCAAGTGCCTTGAGGGTACTGACCTCGCTCATCGATAAATTCACCCTCAAGGACCAAGATCTCCTCTCCACCAAAGTGCGTGTGTGGGATAAATTGTTCATTGGCAGGCCATTTTACCAATGCGGTATGTTGCTGCTCGAAGCTGTGCAGTGGTATCACTTGCAAATTACCTTGTCCTGGCTGCCATGGTGTTTCATGCGTGTTTACTCTGACGGTTTTTGAATCTTGGGCGTCAAATTGGTTGAGTTTGACAAAAATTACACAGCCATGTTTGCTAAATGGCGCATGTACACTATTTGGCGGATTACGTAAGTATGTGCCTGCTGGATAGTCACCATGTTCATCAGAAAAAACGCCTTCAAGTACAAATATTTCTTCACCAAGCGGATGTGGGTGAGGTTTAAACGCAGAGCCTGCTTCGTATTTAACAATGCTGGTGGTATGCCCTGACTCTTTGTCTTCGCGTTCCAAAGGCTTTCGCCAAACGCCTTTGGCGGGACTGGCAAGCCAAGGCTGCTTGGCGGTGTTAATCACAAGCGGCTGCGTAAAATTCATGTTTAGCATAGAGTTACCCTTTTGAGCCAAAGCCCTGTTGTTTTATTTTAGTTTCTACCAGCCATGACACCACCATCGACGTCCATAATGGTGCCAGTTACCCAACTTGCCTCATCGGATAGTAAAAATAAAATACTGTTTGCGACATCAACGGGTTCACCAATTCGGCCAATGGGATGAAAGTCATTAAACGAGGCAAGCGCTTGTTTAATCTCTGTGGGCGGTATGAATGCACCGTAAATGGGGGTTTGCACAACCGCAGGGGCGACAGCATTGACGCGAATGTTGTTATCCGCCAATTCCATTGCGAGATGCTGCGTAAACGCATGCAGCCCAGCTTTAGCCATAGAATATGCACTAGAAGGGGTGGCTTTGATGGCTTGCTTGGCCCACATCGAGCCAATATTGACCATGTTACCCCCATCGAAACGTTGCATATTCTTAACCACGCCTTGCGTGAGTAAAAAGGTGGCTTTATTTAAATCATGGTATTTGTCATAGTCTGCAAGTGAATGCTCAATAAAAGGTGTTGGCGAGAAGTAACCAGCTGCGTTAACAAGGTATCGATAGTGTGTTGAAGAGCTCGCGACTTCTTCTGCGAAAGCCATCACTGATCGAGTGTCATATAGATTGATTTGTCTTCCGGTGACGGTGCCTAACTCACTTAATGCACTGATCGCAGAATCTAACTTGTGTTGATTATTAGCGACAATCTCGACTGAGACGCCTGCTTGTAAAAGTTGCTTAGCCGTAGCGTATCCCATACCGCTTGAGCCACCAATGATAAGGGCGATGCCTGAATTTGAAAAAGTCATAATCACATCTCTTGTTTTAAAAAGTCGTGATAAGATTAAATTTAATAAAAGCCGCTGAATAGTAAGTACAATTTGGTTAGCTAGGTACTTTTTGGTACATCTTTATGACATCACAAGAAAAAAAATTTTCAAGAAAGTTAGCGCCGCAATCCAGCGCACGCATGGTAGAAACCATTTATGGCTGTAAATGGTCTTTAACGGTATATCAACTTTTGAATGCAGGGATAAACCGACCCGGAGAAATGGTGCGCCAAGTTGAGGGGTTATCGACAAAGGTGCTTAACCAGTGTTTAAAGCGTAATGTGGAGTTTGGTATTTTAGATAAACAGGTTTTTAATGAATTACCCCCGCGCGTGGAGTATCAAGTGACGCCATTTGGAGAAAAGTTTTTAGCCATTTTAGAACAGCTGGAGGCACTACAAATGGAAATTGATGGTGAGTAAATAAGTGTCTTGTGATGACCATAAGCGAGTTGCGCAATTTGTGCGCGCAGTTTTGCGCAAAGGATAGCCGTGTCAGTCAATAAATCGGCATATCCATAACTTGAAAATATATATCATTCCTAATCATTCTTTGCAGTATCGCAATAATTTATTACTGTGCACCCTAGATAAAAATTCCGATTTATCTTCTTTTTAGAATTTCTCTCGTACGAATCATTCAAAGGTAACTATATGTCCTTCATCGCCATGGTGAGCCTTGCTGTTTTTGCCGCAATACTCATTGTTTTATTTCAAACCCAGAAAAAAGGGGCAACACTTTCGCGCCTCGTTTTAATCGGCCTGTCATTAGGTAGTGTATTTGGCTTTGCCTTACAGTTTTTCCTGGGTGAGGGGCATCACGCCATCACAGAAACCTTAAATTGGACCAATGTAGTTGGCAGTGGTTATGTGGCCCTGTTGAAAATGATCATTATGCCCCTGGTATTGGTGTCTATGGTCGCTGCGGTTGTGCGATTAGATAAATCGGGGGCACTTGGCAAAATCAGTGGCATTACGATTTCAGTGCTGGTGATGACGACCATGATTGCCGCGCTGATCGGTATTTTTATTACTCAATTGTTTGGGCTCAGTGCTGAAGGGTTAACAGAAGGCGCACGTGAAACATCTCGAATTGCCGTGTTAGAATCTCGCAGTGAAACAGTCAGTGACTTGTCTATTCCACAAATGTTACTGAGCTTTATCCCGACCAATATCTTCCAAGACTTAGCGTGGGAGCGTTCAACCTCTATTATCGCGGTGGTGATTTTCGGTATTTTGATAGGCATTGCCGCCCGTAAAGTAATGAGTGAACGTGAAGAGTTAGAAGCGCCAATTCGTACATTTGTCGAAACCTTACAAGCGGTTGTGATGCGACTGGTGAAGATGGTGATTTCATTGACACCATATGGTGTTGCGGCCTTGATGGCCAAGGTGGTGGCAACATCAAGCCTAGCCGATATCACTAATTTACTGGGCTTTATCGTCGCATCGTATGTGGCTATTTTCTTAATGTTTGTCGTACATGGCTTATTGGTCGGCTTATTTGGAGTGAGCCCTAAGCAGTTTTTCCAAAAAATCTGGCCGGTACTGACATTTGCATTTACGTCTCGCAGCAGTGCGGCAACCATTCCACTGAACGTGGATACGCAAATTAATAAGCTTAACGTACCGCCAGCGATTGCGAACTTGTCTGCATCATTTGGCGCGACAATTGGTCAAAATGGCTGTGCGGGTATCTATCCAGCGATGCTGGCTGTAATGGTAGCGCCAAGTGTTGGTATCAATCCGATGGATATTTCATTTATTTTATCGCTCGTTGCCATTGTTGCTATCAGTTCATTTGGTATTGCAGGTGTGGGCGGTGGTGCAACATTTGCGGCATTGATTGTACTACCTGCGATGGGCTTACCTGTGACTATTGCGGCATTGCTTATTTCAATTGAGCCTTTGATTGATATGGCCCGAACGGCATTAAATGTGTCTGGCTCGATGACTGCGGGCACTATTACGCACCGCATTTTAGGAGAAAAAGCTGAGGCGCAAGCGCCTACTGAGTCTGCGGCTCAGTCTTCATAATGAAAAAAATGGGGGTCTATATGACCCCTATTTTACCTTGTCACTTCACCTTTTTCGCATGGACGTCGCCATTTAATAATCGACCTATCACTGTGTGCCTGACTGCAAAATGGTAGGTGAGCAGTGAGATAATCATGCTCCCCACCACACTGATCATGAATTTAACAATTGCTGGTAATGCGGTATTTATCAGGGGCATTTGTATGTAAAGCAGCACGGGTACATGGATTAAATATACCCAATATGAAGCGTTGGATAGGTAGCGGCTCATGCGACTTTCTTGGTTAAAAAAACGGTGGCTGAGTAACAATATGAGGGCGGTCCAGCTGACAATGGCCACCGCTTGAACCGCTACGGCTCGTATATGTTGTATACCGCTTGGGGTAAATGCCCCACGCTTGGCCGCTGCGATGACTTGTTGAAGAGTGGGGGCTTCTGGTAGGTAAACCGAGTAAGCAATGAATGAGAGAATCGCGGTGAGCGACAAGGGTATAATGCTGCCATAAGCGCGCTTGAGCAGGGTTGGTTTGTGGTAAAGGATGATGCCAAATAGATAAAAAGTACCATAAAAAATCAGTGCCCAAAGTTGCGGTAAAAGCTTATCGGGCGCAGGAAATGGGGTAGGCTGGGCGAGCAATGTCACAAAGCTGCACGTCATCAAAATGAGCGGATACATAGCCGTATTAACTGTACAGTGTAGCCTCTTCTGTAGTGAGCCTAAGATTCGATAAACGCCCCAGTGTATTAGGCAAAGCTGCGTTAAAACCCATAAAAACCACAAATGTGCAGTGCTTATTTGAGGTTCAGTAATGACATTAAAAGCGGCATAAATAGGTGGTAAAGGGTTGACTATGTCAGCTCCCCAACTCAGTACATGGATAAACGAGGCAATGACCAGAGGTAAAAATATGAGAAATGGTAGTAAGAGTCGTTTTAGCCGTTGCTTAATAAATGTCGTCGCGTCCTTTTTAGTGATGATTAATGCGCTACAAAATCCAGCGATGACAAAAAAGACTGGCATCCTAAATAAGTGCAACCAATGTGTTAGCACATCAAAAATCCCAGCCTGGCTTGGGTCAGCGCTGAGCCAAATGTTATGAAAGTAAGGGCTATAAGCCAAAGCGGCATGAAATACGACGCCGAGCAGTAGTGCAAAGCACCGTAAATTATCAATAAAATTAAATCGTGGTGTGAGCGGCATCGATGACCTCCAAAATGCTGAGAATACCGATATGCTAGCGCACACAGTCTTTTCCTAAACAGTCACATTTGGTCTATTTTCGCTATGACATCTGTCACTGTTTTTGGCCCGAGATTTTTGCAATAATGGCTTAAAAAATAAAAGCGCGCTCGCAATGGATACTCAAATAAGACATACAACGGATTGGCGGTTTTCAACCATTGCCTCATGGCTAGGCGTGACGTGCGCCTGTGCATATTTTGCCAATTCACCAATAGCTTTGATGTTGCAGTTGCCTGTCAGTTTATTGATACTGTTACTGCTATTTTATGTGCTCAAACATCCCAATAAACATGTCTTTTATGTTGCTCTAGGCTACTTTGCGTTAATTCTCGGACTTATTCCGCTCACCTCAACCTCTTTAATCTTTATTCACCTAGTGATGTTTGCTGCGGTGTTTAGTCCACATTTTTCATTTGCCAAGATAATGGCGGCTATCACTTTAGCAATGGGGATATACGGTATTGAACATTTTGACCGGTGGCAGGGGGATATTCCTTGGGTAACCTTTGTCGTTTGGTTGTTTTTTTGCAGCATGAATTGGTTTGTGAGCCGCCGCATTGTTGAGAGTTTAAATATGCATTATCAATCGCGACAAAACTACAAAGAACTCAAGGCGACGCAGCATATGATGGGGGCGATGTCTGCGCTGCATGCACGGCAGCATATTTCTCGTGAGTTGCATGACTCACTGGGGCATAAACTGACAGCGTTGAGTATTCATCTTGATTTTGTAAAGCGCATAGCGCCTGATGAAATTGCTGAAACCGTGCATACTTGCCATCAGTTGAGCCAACAGGCACTGACTGAAGTTCGAGATATTGTCTCTTGCGAGCGCAGTGATAAAGCTCTGCTAAAACAGGCATTGGAGGGGATTTTCGCGTTGACGCCAACACTCGCCTGCACCTTGGACATGGAGGTGAAAGCGGCGATGATCTCACAGCAACATGCGCTCTGTATCGTACGTTTTTGTCAAGAAATGGTCAGTAATACACTGAAGCATACTCAGGCTCAGCAGTTCTATTTTAAAGTTCAGATAGTACATCAATCAGGTCGGCAGTATGTGTTGGCAAAGGCATGGCACAACCATCCTGAGTCATGTGTACCGAAGGCGGGCAATGGACTCTCTGGGCTTAAAGAGCGCATGGAGCAATACCATGGCGATTTTAAACAATGGCTAGAAGGCCATTGTCTAATCAACATGATATCACTCCCCCTTGAATAAGGAGATAAACATTGATTTCTTGTTTATTGGTTGAAGATCAGACCCTAGTGAGATTGGGGTTGGCTAATTTGCTTAATCTAAGTGATGTTATTTGTGTCGAGGGTCAAGCTGAAAATGGCGAGGACGCGCTAAATCAGCTCGAACAGCGAGATTTTGATGTGGTGTTGTTAGACATGCGTATGCCTGTGCTAGATGGATTAGGTGTATTACGTGCGCTGCAAAACAGCACAAAATGTGCACCACCAATACTGATTATTACCACCTTTGAAGATTGCGAGGTGCTGGTTAGCGCCATGGCTTTAGGGGCAAAAGGATATGTATTAAAAAACATTGAGTTAGAAGAGTTGATTGAGTCAATCAAGCAAATAGTTGCTGGAAGAAAAGTACTGCAACCAGCACTCACTGACTATTTGCTGCAAAAACAAATAGCGCCTCAGATAGAGTTGACCGAAAAAGAGCGGCAAGTTTTAACATGTTTATCTTTAGGGATGGCGAATAAAACCATTGCCCGTAACTTGCACAACTCAGAAGGCACAATTCGCAATCACGTCTCACATATACTCGCTAAACTTGAAGTACAAGATCGCACTCAGGCGGTGCTTAAAGCAATCGAGTTAGGTTTAGTTTAAGAGCACAGGGTTTTGATACCGTGAGGCAATTAAAGGCTAGGATGCTCATCACACCCTAAGCACTTTTCAATCCTGCTTGCTGCTTTAGCGTTCTGGCATACTTAACCGTGGCAGTGGCAAGTTGATTGGATCTTGATTAACTGTATTGCCAGCCAAAAACGCTTTGATTCGAATTCGCACTTCTGGTGAGCTGGTGTACAAGTTATGTCCCGCATTATTGACCATGACATGGGTGAGGTTGGACAGCCCCTGAACTGCTTTTATTTGCGCCTTGGGATAAGTACGACCGTCTAGACTCCCTGAGAACAGCAATGTAGGAATGGATGATTTGGCGTCAGCTCTAAACGCTTCTCCTAAGTCTAATTTGCTGTCTAACTTGTTTAAGTGTGGCATCGGAAAATTGAGTTGCTCAGCCAGCAAGGCAGAACGGGCTTGGTGCTTAACTTGTGCTAAACGTTCATTAGATATACCGGACGCAATGTCCATTGCTAATGGCATTAGTTCAAGCGTGATGGGCTCATCCTTAAACATACCGCGCTGAAGCACTGCGCTTAATAGTTCAGTATTGTTATTATCTAACCCGAGATAAATATGCAGCAGTATTGCAAGGTAGTGATTTGGGTCTGCTATCATTTTACTGGCTAGCGTTTGCAGGTGATGAGTTTGGAAAAGTAGCTGTGTAATGGAGCCATCTCTATTTGGTATTGCTATCTGCTGGGGCGCTTCATCTAATTTTGCATGCACTCGTTTCATCAGCGCAGACAAATTTGGTATGTCTGTTTTCAATGCTTGTTGATCGATGACTCCTTGTAATTTTTTAAAATAGAGATCGGTTTGCGCTGGGAGTTTAACGGTTTGATTGAGGCCTTCAGCACTGGCAATGATCACCTTATTAATGTGCTGTGGAAACAGTTTCATCGCTGCTAGGGCTAAGTGGCTGCCATACGAAATCCCCCATAAAGTGACCTTGTCTGCGTTTAAGTGGGTGCGCAGGTCGTTAATGTCTAAGGCATTTTGATTAGAGTTATATCCATAAATATCATAACCTTGCGATTGCCATGAGGCAAAGCACTCGCGAGCTGCTGCACGGTAGTGTTGGGTTACTCGTTCGGCACTGATGGCTTTGTTTAACGGGATTTTTTGGGTTGATACACAGGGTGCCGCTTGTTCGGATTGCCCTGTGCCTCTTTGATCTAACGCTATGACGTCACCAAACTCTCTGAGCGCTTGGAATAAAGGGTAACGTCGCCACTTGGCTGTGCTGATCCCAGAGCCGCCGGGACCCCCAGACAGATAAACAATGGGTGAGCCTGACTTGCTGCCCGTTGCAGGGAAGCGCACATAGTTGACTCTGATTTTCCGGCTATACGGGTTAGCTCTATTTTCAGGTACCCACAAATGACCTTCAACTGCGTCAGTGGTTTCCCCACTATTTGCTTTGAATAAAATTTGTTTTTCGTTTTCATATAGCTTCAGAGTAGGCGCTTGCTCACCGGCGAAATTATAAAAGCTGCAAGCCAAGGTTAAAGTGGCTACTAAATGAATTGTAAATCGCATAAGATTGCTCCTGTATTGGTCTGCATTTATTAAACGCAATGTGGGCTTTGATGAATAGCAAACTTCTTTGAATGACCTGATTTTAAAGGGCTACAGGGTAAACGGTAGTTAAATTCCGGTGAGTGGTAAAAGGAAAGTGAGAGATTGTGAATAGTCATTCTGTATTTTATTTTGTGGCGACGTTGTTCTTCGGCTGTTTCATGAGTGTTGCGTATGGTAACCAACAATTAGTGCCTTTTGCTCGTAGCGCAGAAGTGACGGTTTGCCCATTTACCACGCCTGAACCACCGGATTTTTTAAGTCCACAATGTAAAATGACTCAGTTGTCAAAACTTGACCCGCAAAACCAAGCTATCTGGGTTAAGTTGGAGTTTGAGCGCACGCAAAGGCTTGCAGAACTCTCGCCACCTTACGGACTATTTTTGTTTGCAAAGGCGGCGTCTCGGGTTTATCTCAATGGGGTTTTTATCGGACAAAATGGTCTGCCTGCTGCTGATAAATCAGAGCAAATGGGAAAAATGGATAAGGTATTGTATATCCCTGAGGAATTATTAGCGTCGCAAAATAAGCTGGTATTAGCCTTGTCAGCTCAGCATAGTTTAATCACACTTGATTACCCTATTCATTACTTAGGCATGGGTCAATATGGCGATCCTAAGCAATATATTCAATCATTTAGCAGTCTTGGCCTGAGTTTGATTGGGGCGTTTTTACTCGGTGCTTTATATTTTTTAAGTATCAGCTTTAGACAGCAGGGTAGACGAAACTTTAAGTTGTTCTCGGCACTTTGTCTGTTGGCGGCCTTGCAACTTGGCACAGAGATGTCTCGAGGCTTATTTAATTACGATTATCCTTGGCATGATATGCGGTTGATACTGGTCGCGGGGCTATCATTTTTGTTTGGCATGGTATTACTGATTTATAGCTCTTTTAAAGTGGTGGGAAGTCGCGCTTGGCATTGGATATATATTGGTGGCTTCCTATCACTGAGTGCGGTCATATTTGCACCAGGATTTGATGTTAAAGCGACAGCCGGAATTTTTATTCCACTGTTAATTAGCCTGCTGCAAATAGCGCTAATTTGGTGGCAAAGCCGAGAAAAGTCATTGTTAAATTGGTTTGTGGTTCAGTGTATGGTGGTGATCACTATTTGCATTGCGACTGCGCGTTTCCATGAGATTATATACTTTGTGATCATTGCGCTGCTGTTAGCTTATTTATTTGTGCGACAAGCGAGAGAGTATAATTTGCAGCAAATACAGCATCTGTGCGACCAGTCACATATTGCCAAACTTGAATTCAAACTTGCGCAAAACCAACAATCACACTCGCCAACGAGGCTTGAATTGTCGGTTGCAGGTAAGACGGACTATGTCACGATGATGGATATTGCTTACTGTAAAGCGGCCGGTGATTATGTTGAGTTGTATATGAAAGATGGCACTGACAAACTCTATTCAGGGCCGCTAAAACAGCTAGAAGCGACCTTACCTTCTGTGTTTGTTAAAACACACCGATCTTATCTAGTAAATCTGGATGAAGTACTTACCTTGCACTGTGCAAATAACCAGCACGGTTTGTTGCTTACCGTCGGTGAGACGGTGCCGGTGAGCCGTCGATTAGTACCAAGTGTGCGAGCGACGTTAAAAGAATCGGTGAGTTAGGTTATATAGTTTGCTTTGTTAAATTTGCGAAACCCCTTCTCTTTAGTGCATATAAAGCCTTGTGTTTATACGGCGTTATGCAGTAATGCGTAGGCAAGTAAAATTGCTCGCCTACACGTTTAATCACAGCGCAGCGGATAGCCAATGGTAGTAAGCAGGGTTAGAGTAAGTTATTGCTTTTTAATTGTGCTTCTAGTGCGGCTTCGTTAAACCCTCTGATCAAGCCATCTGAGACTAAAATAATGGGCAAGACTTCCCCCCCAAGCGCCTCGAATTCTTTGAGTGCCTCAGGATCCTGTTCAATGTCGACGTTGATAAATTCGATACTTCGTTGTGATAAGTATTGTGTGGCTTTTTTACAAAAAGGACACCATTGGGTTGTGTAAAGTTTGATCGGTGTCTGCGCAGTCACGCCATATGAGGCATAATCCCCTTTTTCTACTTGTTGGCTTGCAAAAATGCCTTGGATGGCCTGAACTCCATATGTTCCCGCAGCCCAGCCTATACCCAAAGTTAGAAAAAACAGCGCGAGGTATTTTATTGTATTCATTAGATTACCTATTCACAAATAGATGAGCGATAACTTGGTTACCGCTCAAGGCTATGCGTATTATGCACAATCACGCATACACTGGGCTTTAATTGTACGGCAGTTGTAGCCTGGAGTACCGCCCATTAGACATACATAATATTGATAACCACAGTAATTTTCTAATGTACCAAAGCCTTTCCAGTTACAACCATTGGTATAGTTAGCAAAGTTACTCGCGGATACTGCAAGTGAAGTACCTAAGCCCATTGCTGCACCGATAACAGCCATTGCTATTTTTTTATTCATTTTTGTATTTCCTTTATCATTATTAAGTGAACGAAATTTGTTCACCATTAAAAATTTAATGGCGCAATATAATTTGAGTCAATCATAACTTTGCATCCATGGTTGATTATTTTTCAGTCAAACTGTTTTTTGGGTAGATCCGTTGGTAAGAATTGAAAAATACTTAATTTAATCGAGGTTTAATGAATAAATTAATTTATTTTGGGTTGTCAGGTCAGGTCAGTGCTGGTTGGTAATGCTTTATTCATTCTGTTTCCTTTATCGGTTTATGGATGGTAGAACATCGTTCATGCATATTTATCTAACCATGACTTAAGCGCAGAGTCAGTGTACCTATGGCAGTTCAGCTGTGACTATCATTTAGATGTCCCACGATCTATTCATAGTGTATGAATCCGAAGATTTTGCGTACGGTACATCTACATCAAGAAACGAATGGCTATTACATTGGGTGAGTGATTTTTAAATGATATGTTTGACTGTTTTTTCGTAACGTTCAAAAGAATTAAAATTCAAAATAAAAGAATAAAAATTCTTTTATTTTGAATTTTAATTCCATATGATAGAGGTTCATTAATAGACTCACTTATCTGTGAAAAAGGTAAATTGCTCGTGCGTACTACAGAACTTGTCGATGGTTTTCGTCAGTCTACTCCTTATGTGAATGCTCACCGTGGTAAAACATTCGTTGTTATGCTTGGCGGAGAGGCGGTTGATCAACCAGGCTACCGCAGCATCATCAATGATGTTGCTCTATTGACCAGTCTGGGCATTAAAATAGTATTGGTATTTGGGGCAAGACCTCAGTTTGATAGCGCACTGGCAAACGCAGGTATACACAGTGAGTTTCACAATCAGATCCGAGTAACCGACAGCGATTCTTTGCAAATTATTAAACAAGTGAGCGGCGCTATGCAGTTAGATATAACGGCCATGCTGTCGATGTCGCTCAGCAGCACCCCAATGTCAGGCACGTCTCTTAATGTTGTCAGCGGTAACTTTGTGATTGCCCAGCCCATAGGGATCGATGAGGGGGTTGATTATCATCACTCCGGTCGCGTGCGTCGCATTGATGTCGAGGGGATCCGTCATCAGTTGGATAATAATAGTATCGTATTGTTAGGTCCCATATCGGCATCGGTGACGGGGGAGAGCTTTAATCTTACTGCTGAAGAGATCGCAACGCAGGTCGCTTTGCGCTTAGACGCCGATAAAATGCTAGGGTTTTGTCATGAAGCCGGTATTTTGGACGAACACGGCGAGGCCATCGCTGAGTTAATGCCCAATGAGGGTGAGCAGCTATTGGCCAAAGAACATGGCAATTTACCATGTAAAAGTGCCGCAGTGTTTTTGCATGCGGCGATAGAAGCATGTCGAGGTGGTGTGCATCGCTGTCACCTTGTTAGCTATCGAGAGGATGGGGCTTTGCTTCAGGAGCTATTTTCGCTCGATGGTATAGGCACTCAAATTGCTCCTCAAAGCTCCGAACAACTGCGCAGCGCGTCTATTTCTGATATTAATGGCGTACTGAATTTAATTCGTCCATTAGAGGAGCAAGGCTACTTGGTGAGGCGATCTCGTGAGCAGTTGGAAATGGAAATTGAGCAATTTACGGTGATAGAGCGAGATGGGTTGATCATCGCATGTGCTGCTCTATACCCTTTTGCAGAAGAGCAGGTGGGGGAGTTTGCGAGTTTGGCTGTCCACCCACAATATAGAGATGCGGATCGAGGCAGCTTTTTACTGCGCACAGTAATCAATAAAGCGCGCCGTAAAGGGTATAAAGCCTTGTTTGCATTGACTACACGCAGTATTCACTGGTTCTTTGAGCAGGGGTTTGACTGTGCGAGTATCGAAGATTTACCCGCGAAGAAAAAGTCACTTTATAATTATCAAAGACGTTCAAAGATTTTGAAGCTTGATTTAACGCGCTTGCCAAAAAATAGAGAAAGAATATAAAAATGGGGCCACATAGGCCCCATTTCTTATGGTTTTATATAAAAATGTTTACTGTTCAATAAACATCTCTTCCATTTTTAGCCCAGTGAGCTTTTTCAATGAATTAATTAAGTAGTAGAGCGCGACAAAGAAAATGACCATCGTAGGTAGTACAATCACGGGGTAGCTCAATGCTGTCATTCGGCCCAGCTCATTATTATAGGCTTCTGTGCCCGCAGGACTGACAACAATCATTTTGGCCAGTACATAGTTCAGTACAGAAGATAAGAAGAATGAGCCTGCCAATATATTTGATGCAATGATTTGTACTTTAGGTAGTTTATCTAAATTTCCCTTTTCTTTTAACGCAGAGTCAATTTTTGGGATATCCATGACATTTTCATTAAACAGCATGGTTTTCAATAAAGGGTACTTGGTGTATTGACTAACAACGATAGCAACACCAATCACACCAGGGATCAGCGCTTCTTTGATGGCAATATATTTTGCATCAAGCTCGAGCAAACTGATACCGCCAGTTAATAACACAGAGACAATCCCTAGGCCTGAGATAAAGTTAAACTTACCTGTTTTTTTACGCTCCCATAAACCAAACCCTACCGGAAATGCCAGAGCAACGATCACGCCTAAAGAAGGGCCCAAATGCTCTTCACCGGAAAATCGTGTCAAGATCACGACTGGAAGAATGATGTTAAAAAGCATCTGGCTAAAAAAGCCAGAGGGTTTATTGTCGGGCTCAGCCATTGTTACCTCAAAAATAAATGCAATAATGACCATGAGTGTACGGTAATAGATACCTGTGCGGCAATCCTTAAATAGGGTTGCGGTGTTTTTGTATCGCGTAAAGTTTTCATAGAGCAGCGGACGTGGGTTATGGCTGATGTACAAATTGCGCGATATACTGCGCTATACCTGTCGAGCATGGGCGATGCTCAGTAGACTTTGAAGTAAACAGTATTAAGAGAGTGAGTAGCATGATCAACGATCACGATGAAATAACCAACCTTGACGAATTAGAGGCATTTTTATTGTTGGTAGAAAATGGCGGCCTGGGTTTAGAAAACGTGGAAGGTGTTGCATTGGCAACTCATAACAGCAATGGTCGTCCATTTGTCGCTGTGCTTGATGATAAGCACCAACTGTTGCTAGGACGTTGGGTGACGCAAGCAGTGTTTGAAAATGGCAAAGAACTGGTGAGAATGGGTCCTGGAAAACGTCATTAAGCGTCATCTCAAGGATGACAAGTATTGAATGATGAGGGGGCGAGTTCCCCCTCATTTAATTAAAAATGGTTTCAAGTAATGTATCAGGTCATGCGCATTTGAAAGTTTAAGTGCTAAAGAAACGCTAAACGCTAGCGTGTAATGTGGCTGTCGTGTGCAAAGGGGGCGGGCGTTTACAGACTTGTTTTTGATACGTGCCTTATTGTCCTTTTGGCATAAGTCATTATTCCTCATTAAATCACTGCCACAGTCAATGGGGCTTGGCCTAAGTGTGATATTTTCCAACCTATGTTGTTCTACATCCTGAAAAAAATGATGTTTTCAATCGCTATCAAGCAGTGAAGGTAGCCGACTTAAATTTTCTGCTATTCATTACCAGTATTTTATTATGCCTGTTTGGACATGGTTAGAATAAATGTGTGTTTTAAAAAAGAGAGTTAGCATTGTTGTTAGGTGTGTAAACCCAGATATATCGACATTAATTCAGCTGAATAATTGAGCGGTTTGACTAAAAATTTTCTCAATTGAGTGAAAATTGATTAGAATACCGCCTTTGTACCTTGCAAAAGTACAGTTTCTTATACATTTTTTAATACTAAGGAGGTTAAGTGTCGGCTACTGATACAGCAAAAATGAATGGCGGTGGGGTGATCTCATTCATAGAAAAAGCAGGTAAAAAAATTCCAGACCCCATTATTATCTTTATGTGGTTTATAGTTGGTGCATTTGCGCTGACGGCTTTGATCGGCGGGTTAACATTCGAAATCCAAGGTGCCGATGGTAGCCCAATCACGCATACCATCAAAAATATGACTGATGCTGAACATGTTGTTTGGTTTTTTGATAATGCATTACTGCAAAACTGGTTAGGCTTTGGCAATGGCATTTTAGGCGTTATCCTAATTGTTATGTTGGGTGTAGGTGTTGCAGAAAGCTCAGGGCTGT
Organism: Pseudoalteromonas luteoviolacea; assembly: GCF_000814765.1. Lineage (GTDB taxonomy): Bacteria > Pseudomonadota > Gammaproteobacteria > Enterobacterales > Alteromonadaceae > Pseudoalteromonas > Pseudoalteromonas luteoviolacea_H. The sequence goes on along the minus strand of NZ_JWIC01000010.1, from coordinate 827,941 downwards.
TTAATGCGATTATCAAAAAACTAGGTACTCGTCTAAAAGACACTTACTTAGCGCCAGCTTTGATTTTTTTGGGGATCATGAGCTCCATTGCGACTGACGCTGGCTACTTAATTTTAATCCCACTGGCAGGCTTACTCTATGCTGGGCTTGGAAAGAACCCATTAATCGGGATGGCGGCAGCATTTGCTGGTGTGTCAGCAGGTTTTAGTGCTAACTTGATCCCAGCGACACCGGTTGATGTGATAATCGGTTTGAATGCGCAAATCTTTGCAGAGTCTCAAGGCGTGCCATTTGAGTCGTCGACGGGTGAAGCATTAACGCCGGCAACCATGCACTATTATTTCATTTTTGTATCTACTTTTATGCTGGTTGGCATCGGTGCATGGGTAACGAAAAAGTTTGTTGAGCCAAGGTTTAAAAATGTACCCTATGAATTACCAGAGGGCATGGACCTATCAAACTTTGCTGTAACAGAAGAAGAGAAAAAAGGGTTAAGAGCGGCATTTTGGGGCTTGTTATTATCGCTTGGGCTTGTTGTTGCACTTGCTTTAGGGCCATTGGCACCATATGAAACGGCTTCAGGTAAAGTTGTCACACCTTATTTAAACAACGTCATTTTATTGATCACCTTAGTTTTTACCATTGTTGGTGCTGCATTTGGTGTAGCAACAGGTAAATTTAAGAGCTTGATGGATGTCGTACAAGCGATGATCGCGCAAATGAACACCATGGGTTATATCTTGGTGCTGACATTCTTCTGTTATAACTTTTTAGGTATTTTAGGGTACTCAGGTTTAGGCACTTATATTACTTATATAGGGGCAAGCGGTTTATCTGCACTTGGCTTACAAGAATTTCCAATCCTTCTTATTATCGGCTTTGTGATCACCACCGGGTTGATTAACTTATTTGTCGGCGGCTTAACGTCCAAGTGGATGTTACTTGGCCCCATTTTTGTTCCGATGTTATATCAAGTTAACCCGGCTATGACGCCAGATTTGGTGGCCGCGGCTTACCGTGTTGCAGATTCTTCGACCAATATTATTACCCCGATGATGACCTATGCAGGGGTAATTTTAGCGTTTATGCGTAAATATAAGCCTGACTTAAGTTTTGGCGATGTGATCATGATGATGGTCCCTTATTCAGTGGCATTTTTACTGTTTTGGACATCCCTATTGGTCGGATTTTTTGCGTTTAATATTCCGCTAGGTTTCTAACTCTTTCTATTTCCAGTGCAGTGGCACCGCTACTGCACTGCTTTTCAATATAAATACTGATTTTTCTTACTTTAAAACGGCTAATCAGTTAGACATTAATTAATCTAAATTTGTAAGTGGTAATGATTTGCGTTAGCATTTGTTCACGTTTAAGTTTAGGTATTTGATATGAGAAAAGAACGGCCAACTAATTTGGCGATACAGACAATGGCGCTACCTATTACAGCCTATGCGTCTATTTTGCATCGCGTCAGTGGTGTCATTGTATGGGCTGCTTTGGTTGTTTTATTGCCACTGTTAATTTTTGCAATTCAATCGCAAGATAACTTCAATACGTTATCAGTCTTGTTCACTGAGAACTTTCTTGTACAGTTTATTGTGTGGGGACTGCTTACGGCACTGGGCTACTATTGCTTAGGTACTGTGAAGCATATCATTCAAGAGTTTGGTTACTGTGAAGAGCTGGCAAGTGGCTGCATGATTTCCCGTGTCGCTATTGGTCTTGGCATTGTATTGAGTGTTGGAATTGGAGTGTGGATATGGCTATAACTGGAATTGCGCGCTCAGGGACTAAACAGTGGGTATTGCAACGGGTAAGTAATGCTTTAATTGTTTTATATACGTTGATTTTGATAGGGCTTTTGGTAAATCAGCCAGTTACCGATCATCAAAGTTTACTGGCTTTTTTTGAGCCCATTTGGTTCAAAGTTGCAACCACGTTATGTGTCATTATTTTTGCTTTGAATGGCATACTAGCGGGATGGCAAATTGCCGGTGACTATGTGAAAAGTGCAGGTGTATATAAGCTATTTAATACGCTTTGCGTTGTATTGAGTTTCACTATTATTGTTACTGGTATTAAGTTACTTTGGCTTTAATCAGTTAGGTCATTGCTCTTCTTCTAATGAGAAGAGCAAGTCTAGCGCAGGTAATACCACGCTGACAGCCAATAAGGCTGCGCACAATGCCCACATATAATTAAGTTCTGTATGGGTTTTTATCAATCCGGATACACAAGTACTGAGCCAAAATACATTAACTAGCATGATGTTAAAGTTGGGTTTTAATGGCTTCGCGCAGAACTTGCACGTCAATGGCTCGCGATTAAGTAGCGCAATTCTATCACTGAGCTTGAGTGGCTTGTTGCAACATGGGCAAGTTCGAGTAGCAAAATCTTTAATCATACGCGTAGACTTGAATGATAATTGTTATCATTCAAGTCTACGCGTATTGCGATTTAATTGAAACCCCTTCAGGAGATATATTTGCCTAAGTGTCTGCGCAGCACATAGCGCGATGGGTGTGGCGGGTGTTTGCATTAAGCGTTGTGAAATGCGCCGGAACGCGAGTTGTTTTGAGTGGACTTGCATTGCAAACTTCCCTATTTGCAATGTGTTAAAGACTGAATGTCGTTAAATTAGGCCTGTGATGATACCTGCTAGCACAAAGGTAATTACGAGCCAAATAATAGGCAGTTTGATGTGTTTTAATAAGAAAAACCCACCCAGTACCCATGCAAAATCGATGGGGGTAAAGACGGCGCTGATAAATACGGGTTGATAAAGTGCGGCCACTAATAAACCCACAACGGCTGCGTTAACCCCAATAAGCGCACCGGCAATACGTGGTTTTTGTGCAAGTGTTTGCCAGTTTTTTAGCACTGCTAAGAGCAATAAAAAGCCCGGAAGAAAGGCCGCGAGCGTTGCAATGAGCGAGCCCATTATGGGATTGCTAGGGAGCAGTTCGTAGCCAATGTAGGTGGCAAAAGTAAACATTGGGCCAGGCACAGCCTGTGCTGCTGCATACCCAGTTAAAAAGGCATCTTGGCTAAGCTGATCACCGACAATATTTTGCAGCAGTGGGAGAACAACATGGCCGCCACCAAAGACTAAGCTGCCTGCTTGGTAGAAGTCATTAAATAAGGCAATTGACGGCATGATGTGTGCGACAAAAGGTAAGCCGACCAGCAGCGCAAAAAATAAGCACAACGGTATATAGCTGGGTTTGAATAAAGCATCAGCTTGCTTTGTAGGCGTACTTTTTAAAAATTGTGCGCCTATGAGGGCTGCTATGGATAAAATGGCAATTTGCATCGAGATACTGGGGGCGACGAGCAGTGCCACAGCGGTTATGAGGCATAAGCTGTTGGTTAAGGTATTTTTGCAGAAGTTCTTATACATACCCCAAGCTGCATCAGCTACAACAATAACGGCCAATAATTTCAAACTGTGCACGATACTTTGAAACACATCATGTTGCGTTATTTGACTGGCGATAACGGCCAAGCCAACCATGATTAAAATTGACGGTAAAGTGAAGCCTAAAAAAGCTGCGACTGCGCCGCTGAGACCGCTGCGTTTGTAGCCAAGCGCGAAGCCAACTTGACTTGATCCAGGTCCAGGTAAGAACTGGCTCAGAGCGACGATTTGACCATACTCATGGTCATCAAGCCATTTGAGTTTTTCAACAAAGGTTTGTCTAAAGTAGCCAATATGTGCAGCGGGCCCGCCAAAGCTGACCCAACCGAGCATAAAAAAGAGTTTAAATATGGTGAACATGTTTGGCACCGTGTTGGATGCTGTGTTGATAATGCCACTAGGTTAGAAAATGCATTATAATTAATCAAATTAATAGTATTGATTATAAATATGAATAATATGGGATTATAATGAGTTTTACGGATGTGCCATGGCGCAACATAGATTTAAATCTACTCGTGGCTTTTGCTTATTTATATCGTTATCAAAGTGTGAGTGTTGCCGCTGAAAAAAGTTATGTTAGCCAATCTGCAATGAGCCATAGTTTATCGCGATTACGCGCACTGTTTGACGATGGTCTATTTGAGCGCAAGGGGCATAAAATGGTTGCCACGGAACGTGCTCACCAATTAGCGCCCGCCATTACGAGACTACTCGATTGCGTGAGCAATGATATTCTCACGAGTGCGCCTTTTGATCCGACGGAGTATGAGGGGATTTGTCGCATTGGACTGACGGATTATGCCGAGTTTATTTTTGCCCCCTCGATTTTTGATGCGATACGTCAGCAGGCGCCAAAAGCCCAGGTAAGCTTTGTTAATGTCAATCGCAGTAACTATGTTGCGCTAGCCGAACAGGAAAAACTCGACATTGTGATAGGCAGCATTGCTGCGCCAGAACCCGCTTTTCAATCTCATCATCTATACACAGAAAGGCATGTTTGTATTGCCGATCCAGACTACATTGCGTTTGAGCACGGTTTGTCAAAGCTTGATTTTGCCAACATTGAGCATGCGTTAGTGAGTCCCGACGGTCGTTTAGCTACGGGTGTGGATGATACATTGCAAGCTGAGGGGTTAAACCGTAAGGTGACAGTGGCAACACGTAATTTTATGACCATTCAAAGTCTACTTATAGGCCGTCAATTGGTCGCCATTGTGCCGAAAAGAATGGCTGAGGTCGCATGTGCAAATAGTCAGTTAGGCTATTTTGAGCCACCGATAGTTGTACCTGACTTTGATATATCGATATTATGGTTTCAACGCAAAACAAGTGATGATAAAAATGTTTGGCTCAGAAACTTATTGAGGTCTTTGATGGCTAAAAGTGGTTGACCGTCACATCATTGTGACGGCCTGAGGGACTACTGCATACGTTTAATTGTGATAAAGCCAATGCTTTCACCACTATTAAAATGCACGCCATCACTGAAATCGGTATCGCTGCGCGCGCTGTTAAGTAATGATATGGAGCCCTGTGGATCTGTGGTTGAATTTGCGGCGCTAAAGGTCACACCGCTATCACTGCCAGCATCATATACTTTAAGTTGAATGGTTTGCTCATCTACCCACTGGTTATCTTCAAACAGGAGTAGGCTGTCTATGCCAATAAACCAGTCAGGGCTTGGCGCAACCATAGACACAATACTCAAGTGCGCAAAGGTTTGGCTTGCCTCAAAAGTTAAAGTGACGCTGTCACTGCCATTGGGGATCCCGGCTTCATCAATTAAGTAGCTCGAGTTACCAAGGTTTTGTATATCACTTATCTCGTTTCTAAGTAGCGTTTTTGCCCCTGTTTCAGCCATGCTGATGATACCTGCGCTGGCTGTACTATCAGGCTGAAAAATGCGCCCTTGATCATTGTGTGTTAATCCGATCATGGGAGAGAAGTGTGTGCCATTGGGGTAATTGGTTGGAAAATTACTGCGCGCCCATGTTTGGGTAAACGTGAGTTCATAGGTCACCGAAGAGGCTGCGGGTTGAGACGTTGAGGTATCCGTTGATGAGGTTGTTGTAGAGGATGACGAGGTTGTTGTAGAGGATGACGAGGTTGTTGTGGTCGCCGATGTGCTCTCTGATGCGGTATTGCTTGGTGACGAGCTGCTGCTGCCTCCACATGCCGTTAATCCTAAAACCATAAACAGGGGGGCTAATTTAAGCGAGTATGTCATAGTCGAATCCTCAAGCGGTTAAAATTACCATTCTTTCAAAAGACCTGAGCTACTGATATTAACTTTCACCCAAGTGTGTTTTTTTTGAGCATTTTAGATTCTAATCGCATTTTGCATGATTTCTCGTCCTTCAGTTTCTACATACGTTAAAAACACACTGGCGATAGGTGACAGCGTTTTGCGTTTGGTCCATGAAAATGACCATTTAGATCGAATGGGTAAAGACTCGACATTGATAACATTAACATCATGGATCTCACCAAAGGCTAGCGTATGAGACGATAAAATAGAAACCCCAAGACGTGATAATACGGAGTGAATAATGGCTTCATTACTGGCAATGGTCATTTTTATGTTTGGCGTCACAGTTTGGTTTTTGAAAAATGCTTCTGTGGCGTAACGGGTTCCCGAACCTGATTCTCGAATGAGGAAGTCCTCTTGGCAAAACTCCTCTAATGACACGGTGTCTTTTTGGCTAAATGGATGAGAAGCGGGCGCGATGGCGACTAAGTCATTGGACATAAATTCAATGACTTCTAAATCTAGCCCTTCAGGCAAGTGGCTGAATACATAAAAGTCATCTAGTCCTTGCTCAAGGCGCTCAATGACTTGCTGTCTATTGGCCACCGTAAATTGAATATCTATGCCTGGATATCGTTCGCAAAAGGGCCCCAGTAAATGCGGGATAAAGTATTTAGCCGTGGTGACGCTGGATAGCCTCAAGGTACCTGACTTGAGCCCTCGTAGGTTCGAGAGGTGCATGTCCAACTCTTCGCAACTTTGCAATATTTGCTTTGCTGTCGCAACGGTAGCAAGGCCTGCATCGGTAAATTTTAACTGCTTACCGACTTGCTCATAAAGCGGTAGGCCAATTGCTTCAGCCAGTTTTTTTAGCTGCATTGACACTGTTGGCTGAGTTAAAAACAGCTTTTCTGACGCGGCTTTAACGCTACCGCCTTGATGTAAGGCTAAGAGAATTTCAAGTTGTCTGAAAGTCCCGATATGGGCATGTAATCTTGAAGCCATATTGCAACTAAATCCTTAAATTAGAGTTTTATCTATGGTTGCCTTAGTTACTATCTATTTTTATCTATATTTAGACTTTTGTAAAATCTTCAAAAATACAGAGGAGAGAGTTATGACATTTAAAAGTTTGGCATTACCTTTAATAACGTGCTTAAGTCTGTTGGCATTTTCGTATTTGAGCAGTTTACTTGGTCATGGTAGTACGGGTTTTACTCTGCTGGCTTTATCTATTTTCAGTTTTTCAATCGTCAGTTTGATACAATCTTCACGTGATAGCCACGCACCAATGCGCGCTTCGTCTCGCCAGTTAAAAGAGGCAAAGTAGGTCATGATAGATGCGGTCGTCGCTTTTTTTTTACTTGGGATCATTGCGCAATTATTAGGTGCAAAAATTCCTTTCCCAGATGGGTTATATAAAACACTCAGTCTTTTTTTGATGGTCGCGATTGGTCTAAAAGGCGGTATCGCATTACAGCAGCATGTCGATCCTGCACTTTTAACCATGTCTATCGCCGTGGTGGCCTTTGGTTTATTGTTACCGCTCGTTGCCTACCCATTATTACGCTATTTTGGTCAGTTAGATAAAATTAATGCAGGCGCCATTGCTGCGCATTATGGCTCGGTCAGTGTGGCCACTTATGCTGTTGCTGTTGCTTTACTTGAAGCGGGCAATATCGCCTATGAAGCTTATTTCCCCTTGTTTGTGGTGTTGTTAGAGATGCCTGCGATCTTGGTTGGTTTAGTACTCGCCAAAGGTAACTTGAAGGTCATAAACCGTGCCTTTATCAAAAAAGAGCTGGTGGCTAATCAGAGTATTTTACTCATGGTGGGCAGCTTGGTGATTGGCTTTGTTGGCGGCGATAGTGTGCAAAAACTCACGCCATTTTTTGTGGAGCTATTCTCAGGCGTATTAGCGCTATTCTTATTAAAAATGGGATTGGTGGCAGGTGAGCAATTAGGCACTTTAAAGAAGAACAGTTTGTTTTTAATCAGCTTTGCGATATTGATGCCGATGTTAGGTGGTTTAGCTGGGACTGGTTTGGGTGTGTTATTGGAATTAAGCGCCGGAGGGATTGCGCTGATGGCCGTATTGGGGGCGAGTGCTTCGTATATTGCGGTACCTGCGGCAATGAAAGAGAGCTTGCCTGAAGCCAACGCAGGCATGTCTATCACAGCGTCACTGGGTATCACTTTTCCATTCAATGTGTTGTTGGGCGTACCATTTTTCATCGCTTTGGGGCAATACCTTGGCACTTAAGCGTTTAGCATTTTGATGCCAAAAGGGATTAATTAACGGTTTTATGCTGACGTCTGTTGGGCGTCAGTGTAAATTAGGCACACAGCAATGAAGAAAGTACATTAGGTTAATACTTGTGCCGGAAAAAAACTTACTTAAAGCGGAGCGCGTAGCGTATATCTTGGCAGATTTACAAGCACGTTATCCAAAACCGCCTATTCCTCTGGATCATAAAGACCCTTATACCTTGCTCGTGGCCGTTTTACTCTCTGCGCAATGTACTGATGAGCGCGTGAATCAGGTGACGCCATCGCTATGGCAATTGGCAGACAATCCCTTTGATATGGCCAAGCAATCGGTTGAAGATATTAAGCAGATCATCCGTCCGTGTGGTTTATCGCCGCAAAAGTCGAAAGCCATCAAAAAGCTGTCTGAAATCTTAGTGGCAGACTATGACGGCATTGTGCCCGAAGATATGGATGCATTGGAAACGCTACCTGGGGTGGGGCATAAAACGGCAGGGGTGGTGATGGCGCAGGCATTTGGTGTCCCCGCTTTCCCTGTGGATACCCATATTCATCGCTTAGCCCAGCGCTGGGGATTGACCAACGGTAAAAACGTCGCGCAAACAGAAAAAGATTTGAAACGATTGTTTCCTAAAGAATGCTGGAATGATCTGCATTTGCAGTTTATTTACTATGGCCGAGAGTTTTGTACAGCCAGAGGCTGTGACGGTACGGTTTGTCCAATGTGCACGACTTGCTATCCTAATCGCAAGCGACCTAAAGTGGTTAAAAAGCCTTAATTATTTAGTTTTGGCGGTTGGCGTGCTTACCTCGAAGCACGCATAGCAACAAAACTAAACGTCACACTGGCAACTTAGAGCTCATCAAGCTGTTGATGGATAGAGTGCACCAACTCTTTTGGGATGCAAAGCTGATTCGCCAGAGTTTGCAAATATTGCTGTGAAATCGTTTGCTGTAGATCGATGGCACTGGCACTGGCTGCATAAACTTCAATGCCTGTTTGTGCATTAGGCACTGCTTGCACCAGCTCAGAAAGGCTCATAGGTTGTCTTAATTCATCAAATAACATGGCTTTTTCTTGCACGCTAAGCGTCATGGTTTCAACTTGGGCAAATATTTTCTGGCGCTCATTGTCATCTATGTGCCCATCTGCATAAGCGGCTGCTATCATAGCCCGCATAAGTAAGAGTTGCCCAGAGCCACTTTCATCTTCGACAACCTGTTCGAAGCTGTGCTCTTGTATGGTGGCAGGTTTAAAATCGAAGTGACGCGCTGGTTGTGAGCGTGTTGCCATGGCTTTATCAAAGGCGGCGCTATCTCGCTTTTGTGCAGCTGCTTCATTTTGTTCGCTATATTGCTTGTAAGCTTTCCAAGCGAGTCCGCCCACAGCAGCAAGCGCGCCATATTTGACGGCTTTTTTACCCGTTTTTTTGCCCTTTTTACTGCTTAATAAGCTGCTTACGCCACCGCCAGCAACGCCGCCCAGTAAGCCACTCAATGCGCCTGATTTGTTTAAACCACTGACCAACTTTTGTAAATCTTTCATCGCGTTCTCCATTTGCTCTTATGTTTCTAGAGTAGGGCAAAGTGATCAGTTTGAGAACACTCAATTTGTTACAAATCGATTCAAATTGAATTAGCTGGTTTGCTCACACAGCAGATCTTTTACAGGGATTTGATAAAAACGGGCAAGCTCTCTGGCGGTGCGGTGGTAAACTTTACAGCCGCATTCAGCGCGTTTTAGTGTTGCGATGGAGACGCATAGGGCTTGCTCTTGGCAGGCGCAAGCCAGTTTCTCTTGGCTCAGCCCCATATTTCGTCTCAGTTGCTTAAGGGTTTTACAATCCAGCTTCACTCTGCCATCCATTATTTGACTCCTTGAGTAAGGCCCTAAAGCCTAGCAATGACCAATGACTTTCGCCACTTGATCTACTCTTAATCAGTGTGCGTTTTGGTGTACACATAAGGCGCAAAAGTTACGTGAAATTTACGCTTTTTATCTGATACCAAAGTGATACTAAACTGATGCCAAAAAACCAACTCATTACGCCTAGACTAGGTCGCATCTAAAGTCGCTCCACAGACTGGAGCATCTATTCATCTATGACATAAAAGGATAAAACAATGTCTGAAGCAAATCGTATTTTAGGTGGTTTTGGTCCAATCGTTTTAGCACAAGATTTTGATAAAGAGTACATCAATGCATTTGAGCACATCAACAAGCGAGATGGCGTAGAAATAAAACCGTTGGCAGCACAATCTCAAGTGGTTAATGGTAAAAACTTTGCGTTTTACTGTTTTGTTTCACCTGTGGTTGCGCCAAATGTGCCTAAAGTAAATCGCTTAGAGCTGATTGTTGTTAATCAACAAGGTGAGCATTTTACTCAACTATCAGATCGCACATTCAGCGAGCCAGTATTAGTGCCGCCGATTGGTTCTTTTGACTCAGTTGCACTGCGTGAAAACTTCACTGACGCTGAGAAAAGCGCTGCTGAGCAAATTGAGTCTTTAGTTGGCGTGAACTACATGATTTTAGCCGCACAGCAGCAAGTGGTGGCAGGATTAAACTTTGCGTTTTACTCAGTCGTTATTCCTGTGACGCCGAATGCGCAGGCGTTCTTCGCCCGCATTGATGCGCACCGTAATTTTGAAGGCAAACTGGTTGATACCGAGCTGCATCATATCAACCCTTAATTTTGCACGGCCAAGGTGTTAGGTGATGCGACACTTTGGCCTTTATCTTCTCCACCTATTCTATGAGCTGGCCAGAGACACAGGCGTTGAGGTTTGCGATTTGATCGCATTTAATACACTCACCAAGGTGTTGTGCTCACTTTGCTCATGCGCCTTTAAACTGATAGAGGTGATCTCTCCTTGTGCTGCAAGTCGAGCAATATTGACTGCGATGGCATCAACTTCAATTGGTCTTTGATTTAAAAAAATGCGGTTTTGTTGATCAATAAAAAACTGTGGTACAACGGATTGGTTTAAAGCCTGATTTGATTTCGTGGGCTTATTAATATCAAGTACATGGGCTTTTTGAAAACTGGCAGTCACGATAAAAAAGATAAGTAAAATAAACACAATATCGAGCATTGGGTTCATGTCTACATCCGAATTAGCAGGAGCTGTGGGTTGATATTTTTTCTTCATTATTATCACCTTACATCATTAAATATCTTATTCGTTATATGTAAAACGTCACCGCGCTCAAAAAGGGGTGAAATTACAAAATAATGATGTGTGATATGTCTGGATTTATGTTCTTGATGTATTGAGACGCTCAAGAATGTTAATGGCACTCAAGTAAGCATTTTTTGATGTATGGCTATGGCCGCCCAGTGCATTTGATAGCTTAAAAGTGTGCTTCATATCATTGAGCAGGTCATGCTTTTTCAGCTGCGAGCCGTCCATTGAAGAAGGCGCCATCATTATCATCATTTGTGTGGTATTGATAAAGCCCGCATCAAATAATTCACGAGACATGCTGGCAGACTCGGCGTCTGAAATATTGTGCACATCGTATTGATTGGCAATAGATTGCCACTTTTCTTGAGCATGTTTTGCGTTATCGCTGATCTGCACTTGTGTTGATGCTGATTGCATGGTGCTTTTTGGCACCGCAACGTCTAAGGGCTTGCTCGATGGGGTATGTGGCGCATATATAGTATGGTGGGTACTGTTTACATTCATAGCGTGCTTATCCTTTGCTTTCGTGGAGTGTAAAAATTAAGCAGGGTTGATGCCATGTGTTTACTGACAGTTTTATAAACTTTATCACAAGAATGAACGCTTATTAGACAGTTTTGTCATGCGTCCGGTGTTTCAATAGCTGTGACTTACCAACCAACAAGGATAGCAAGATGAAACTTTCGATGATTGTTACTGTACTCGCCGCTACTTTTTCTTTAACTGCTGCAGATGTGATTGCGAGTGATGTAGACACCCCCAAAAAAGAATACCTTAAAGTCATGCGTAGTGAGTTAAGTAAAAACGACCCCGGCGCTGCAGCGCTTGTTAGCCAAGAGGGTGAAGTGCTGTTTAAAAAGGCAATAGGGCGCGCTAATTTAGAGTTAAATGTGCCTTTAAAAGCAAAAAGTGTATTTAAAATTGGTTCTATCACCAAGCAGTTCACTGCTGCGGCCATTATGATTTTACACGAACGCGGCAAGTTATCTGTGCATGATGACATTCACAAATATGTGCCAGATTTCCCAACGGAAGGGCATGTTGTGACCATAGAGCACTTGTTAACCCACACCTCAGGGATAGCGAACTACACTGAAGATCATGAATTAATGCTCAAAGAAGCCACGGCACCTGCGACCTTGGATGAAGTCCTTGCTCGGCTTGCACAGCACCCAATGAAGTTTCAACCAGGAGATAACATGGCGTATTCAAATACGGGCTATGTGCTGTTGGGCAAAATAATTGAGGTGGCGAGTGGCCAGTCATATGCCGAGTTTATTGGCGAACATATTTTTCAAAAGCTAGGGATGAAAAACAGCCACTATGCAGGAAGACAGATCATCAAGCATCATGTTTCCGGTTATGATCTGTCAGCGGATGGCTATGTGAATACCATCCATATTGATACTGCTTGGCCGCATGCAGCAGGTGCGTTGTCATCCAATGTGTTTGATTTGAATACTTGGTATCATGCGCTAGCTAATGAACAACTGATCTCTAAAGAAAGTTATCAGCAAATGTTGGCGCCTGTGACATTAAATGATGGTCGAATTTCGACTTATGGATATGGGATAGCGGTATCAACATTAGGTGATTACCAAGTGATCACACACAGTGGGGGCATTAATGGCTTTGTATCTGATGCGCTTTATGTTCCTGAGCAATCAGTCTATGTGGCGGTGCTCACTAATAATACCGATATTAATCCACAGTTACTGAGTCAGCGCTTAGCTGCAAAAGCACTAGATATCGAGATGCCTAGTTTTAAAGAAGTGACGTTAGATGATGCACAATTAAAAGCATTTGAAGGGCAGTACGCAATGCAAAGTGGCGCAATGTATAGCGTCGTATATTATCAAGGCGACTTGTATTTCCATCGAGGTGATGAAAATTATCAAGAATTGATGGCGATGTCCTCAGACAGCTTCTTTTTTGAAGATAATAACGTGTATATAAAATTTACTGACAAAGCCGGCCAGTTGGTGCTCAATGAGTACATCAACTTTTCTTCAACACCGCATGCAGGTGTTAAACACTAGTCAACGTAACTGATTGGCTTCTTTGTATATGCAATGCAAAAGGCTGAAATCGCCTTTTGCATATTCATCAGATGATTAATTTAACAGTGTTAGCTTACTGACACTGCGCACGCCGGGATGGCTCATATAGTCATTTTTAATGCCCTCAACTCTTAAGCTTTTACCAATAAGTTGTGGGTTTAATAACGGACTAAATGCATCACGCTGAGATGATTCCAACTTGATGTATAGCTTATTACCTGCATTACTCGGATCGCTCAGCTCAAGTGCATACTTATTATTAATCGCGGCCGTGATGGTGCCTGATACCACAACTGGCTGACCATTATTCATTGCAAGCACCTCTGATACTGACAGGTCATTACCTTGATCTGGGTTACCGCCATTGTCGCTTGATGCTTGAGTAATACTGGATACCTGACGGACACCCGGTTGGCTCATGTAACTATCGCGCACACCTTTGATCACAAGCGTTGCATTGAGGATATCTGGGTTGAGCACTGGACTAAACTCTGCACGTTGACTGCTTTCAAGCTTAATATTAATGGTAAAACTTGGGTCGTTCAGATCTTCTAAAATCAATGCATAGATGTTGTTTAATCCAGACTTTACGCGCCCTGTCAGTTCAAGCGACTCACCTTGTGCCGTTGCCAAAGCTTGCTCAACGGACATGAAAGACGGTGCAATCTGTAAATCAGTGACATAGCGAATACCCGGCGCACCCATGTAACTATTGCGTTTACCTGTCACTATGATGTTTTGATTTAAAATGGCAGGGTTTAGCTGTGGGTTAAAGTCAGCTCTTTGACTGCTTTCCAACTTCACATAAATGTGCGTTGATGGGTTGTTTAGGTCGCTCAACTCTAGGCCATAAATGCCGTTGATAGCATTACTGACCTTACCAATGACAACCAGTGGCGTGTTTTGTGCGGCAGCCAGAGCATCGCTGACAGAGACTGTATCACCTGGTGTTGGTGTTGGATCTGGGTCTGGATCTGGATTGGTTTGGCCATCGCCGTAAGGGGCATTAAATGAATTGTTTTTGTAAGTATCCGTATCCCAAGGATTAAAGCCATTTGCTGGGGTGCCCCAAGGTTGCCCGTTATTTGGATCGGACATTTCTTGTGTGTCCATGGGAGTCGGTGTTGCAAAACCACTCGCATGGCCATTTTGCCCATCAAAGTACTGGTAGCTCTCTGGTGTGGCAAGCCAGTTTATGATGTTGACTGCAAGCACTGAGGCGTGACCAGGATCTGTCCATCCAGGGTAGGTTTTTTTGGTACTGCCACTGTCTTGACGGCGATACTTAGGCGTGGCATCTTCGATTGGTGATGAATCGCCGATAAATGCTGCTTTACCTGCACCTGATTTTGCAATTGCAACATAAGGCCCTTCGGCTTTGCCACCAAAATATAAGCCGTCATCTTTGGCATGTCGCCACTTTACGGGGGTATCATTCTCTGAAAAGTAAACTAAGCCTTTGGCTTTTTGTGGGTCAACAATCGCGAGTGTTGCGCCTGCGGCCATAAGAATTGGCTCAACACCTTGGGTGATCCCTTCAGTTTGCGAGCTCGGCTCTACACCACTTACGCCTTGTTTGTAGTCCACGCCATTGAAACGAAAACGGATCCCGAAGTTTTCTACTAACCACCCTGCATCGGCTGATTTAGGGTTACGCCAATCACCATAAGCGCCACCCAAATTGTATTTACTCAAGTCTGAACGGTTATAACCGTTGAAGACTTCAGTGGCATCCCATGTATTGAGGTTGCGGTCAGCATCATAATGGTCAGCGACGAAAAAGATCCCTTTGCCACTGGCAACGTACTGCTCAAGCGCAGCCTGCTCTGCCAGTGTAAAAGGTCGATTGGTTTCAGCCAGTACGAAGACATCAGAATCCTTAATGGCATCATACGTAATGACGGCTTCGTTGTTTTGATTACCTGAGCGATCGTCAAAAAAGCGAATGCGGCCATCATTATTCAAATCTACGCCGCGATACTCTTTTACCGTGTAACCTTGTTGAACGAGTGCATCTGCGAAATCTGAAAACGCACCATCGATAACCCAGTCAGCATTGCCTTCAACACCGCCATGAGATACGTCAAAGTATACCGTTTTGCCGTTATTGTTTGCGGCACTCGGTACTTTGACTGGCGCTGTATTATTCCAGTCATAGGCGGCTGCCATGGCAAAACTTGAATGCGCAAGCAGACCTGCACTGAGCAATACCGATAAGGTCAGTTTATTTACAGTCATTTTTCAATTCCCGTTGGTTTGGTTTGTTGTTACAGCCAACTTCCAAATAGCTGTAGAGGAGGAGAGGTATGCTGTAGGGCATACCTCAATTGGGTTTTTTCTGAGTTTTTATTATTGGTTTTGAGATAAGTTCAATTGATACAGTGCAAAGCCATCTTCATTGGTTTTGTCCAATGGTTGGATATGATCAAACTGCTCACTGTATGTTTTTGCATTATCACTGTTAGAGGTTGTGAATTGGATTTGAACGTTTTCAATCGCTGTGAATGACCAGTTCATATCTGCTGATGGATCAAGCCCTTTCCCCTCATTTGCGTCACTTTGATAAGTAATATAGTTTGCCACGACTTGACGATTTTCATCCGGAGAGTCGACGACGATTTTATCTGCGCCAATCTCTGGGAAGTTGCCTCCGCCGGATGCGCGATAGTTGTTGGTAACAACAAGGAATACTTGCTCATCAGTCACCGGCTTATCTTGATAAGACAGTGCCACAATACGCTCCCCATCGGAGATCTTTTCACCTTTGCTGGAGTATCTTGCAGGCTGAGTGAGATCGATTTGATAAGTCACCCCATCGATAACATCAAAGTTGTAAGACGGGAAATCAGGATTAATCAAAGATTGCATATCGGCAGAGTCTGGGTTGATTTGGTTAAATTGACCTGCGGACATTTCAAGCCACTCTTTAACTTGCTCACCGTTAAGCTTGAGTACTTTTAAGATATTTGGATAGATATAAAGGTCTGCCACGTTACGATATGCAATGTCGCCAGTTGCGATATAAGTATAGTCGTCCGCGCCCCCACGACCCGCTCTAAATGGCGCGCCCGCTGAGAGGATTGGTAGACCATCCAGCTCTGTACCTTGAACTATTTTTTGCGTGTACCAAGCTTGTGCATCGGTGACGATTTGGATTGATGGGTCATCATTGACTAGCGCAAAGAAGCTATTTACTTGGTTGGTCACTTTTGCAAAAGGCTTGTTAACCCAAGTACGGGTTTCTTCGTGCTCATGGTGCACAGCGGCTTCTACATCAGCGTCATTATCAACCAAAGCCGTGATGTTTCTATCGGCATCTTGTTCATAGATGGGCATCAATGAAGACTGTGAGTTGCTGACCTGCCAGTCACCCGCCTGATAGGTCAAGGTGACATCAATCACACCTAAGTGGTTGCCCCAAAATCCGGGCATCACTGCTGCCACACCATTAATGGTGCCTTTTTCAAGATCGATGCCTTTGTCTTCCATACCTTCGTAGCGCGAACCTGGGAAGTTTGCATGGGCGTGACCGAACATGATTGCATCTATGCCTTCCACTTTTGATAGGTGATAACTGGCATTCTCTTTTTTATCCGAGTGTGCGGAGGTATCCAACCCTGAGTGCGGAATAGCAATAATAATGTCCGCGCCTTTTTCTTTCATTTCTGGGACATATTTATTGGCCATGGCAATGATGTCTTTGGCGATGACTTTGCCTTCAAGGTTCGCTTTATCCCATTGCATGATCTGTGGCGGCACAAATCCAATGTAGCCCACTTTAATCGTGTGGGTGTTGCCATCCGTGTCTACGAACGCTTTATCTTGGATCAGGTAGGGAGAAAATAGCGGTTCGTCGTTACTTTCATCCTCATCGCCATCGTCTTTGAAGACATTGGCTGAGATGTAAGGGAAGTTGGCATCATCGATGGCTTCTTGTAAAAACTCTAAACCAAAATTGAATTCGTGATTACCAATATTAGCAACGTCATAGTCCAAGGTATTCATGGCTTTGTAAACAGGGTGGACGTCACCATCCTGAAGGTTTTTAATTTTTGCCATGTAGTCACCAAGTGGACTACCTTGGATCAAATCTCCATTGTCAACCAAGACGGAGTTTTGTACTTCATTTCTGGCTTTGTGGATTAGCGCTGCGGTTTTCACTAAGCCGACTTTGTCATCTTGACTGTCTGAGAAGTAGTTAAAGTTCAAAACGTTGGCGTGTAAATCTGTGGTTTCAAGCAAACGAAGTTCGATGGTTGTGCCTGCAACGACTTCTTGGTTTGGTACTTTTGCCTTCACTTCATTGTCACTTGAGTCAAAGCACCCGGTGAGTAGCGAGCTTGTGCCACATAAAATTGCCAGCGGCAGTAATTTTGTTTTCATATTCCTTTCTCATTTATCGATTTTAGTGCCGCTACTATAGAGAGCGAAAAAGACAAATAAGCTAAGAAAAAATGGCAAGTTGGTTCCAAAATTATGACAAAATAATGAGAGGCACTTATATTCGGTTAGGTGCAGGTGATGTTTGTTATTTTATTAATTTTTATGACTTTTTTCATATTTTTAATTATCAAAAATCAACTTAATACTCGTGGCGTTACGCTTATCTGATTCAACATACATTAGGCAGAGTAAATTTTTTATTTAAACAGTGAGGCGGCTTTGTGAAGTGGATATGACAAGCAAAGTATAGAGGTGTGGCGACTGTGCTTAGGTGTGGAACCTGTTTACGAGATACTGCAAAGGCGCTCTTTAATGAGCACCTTTATGCGTATTATAAATTACCGTCATTCACTAGCTTATGCAGTTCTTCAAGTGATGCCGCAATTTTTACCCCCGGTACATTGGTGCCGATGGTTGCCTCAAATGAGCCCTCAACTTGGGAGCGGAATGAGGTGAAAGATATACGATAGACCCCACGTACAAGAGATTCTGTCGGGTTATTTAGGTTCGTGGTTTGTCTTAACAATGAGTTGTAGTGTGCCCCGCTTGGGTTTGCAGGTAACTCTCGAGTATCGTCATTGTAACCAAGAGGTTGTAATACCTTGCCGCCCTGTGCAATTTTTTTATTATCTATGATATTGAGGCGATCAAACACGATATAGGTGTCAAAAAACTTAGCTTTGTCTTTTTCCATGCCAGGTGCAAAGTTGGTATGAACAAAGTCCTGCTCAGTTGGCTTTGACTCAACGGGAGATTGCATGGAAATACCAATTTCATCTACTGCCGCTGGTACCCAAGCATAAAGATAGTAGGTATCTTTGCCTTTATATACACCCTCAGGTTTTACTGTGGCATCTACATAGCCGAAATAATTGACGTAATTTGCATACGGTGCACGTACTTCAAGCGGTCCTACTCCTTCAGAAATAGAGCTTTTTAAATAGGGAGACGATGATGTACTCATACATGCGGTCAAAGTCGTGAGAGAAAGAACTGCGAAAACCTTTCCTGTTGTTTTAAGCGTCATTAAATAACTCCTTGTCCTGATTAAAATCAAAGCAAGTGTAGTCGTGTTTTAAGGCATTGCAATGTGAATTGAGAGGTTTTTTTCTGACTGTGAGAAAAGCGCGGCATTGACCCATTTAAGCCTTTATCAGGATTGATATTTTAGGTACATTGAGTATGTATTAGAGGGTAAAAATACCGACTGTTTGTGAATTATAAAAAGATAAACTGCTGATATTTAAAATTGGATTTTTGAGGAGTGCGAGTGTCAAACAAGGTTATTATACTCGGTGGCTATGGGAATTTCGGCAGGCGCATCGCTGAGTCTTTGAAACATCACGACATTACTTTAGTCATTGCAGGGAGAAGCAAAGTAAAAGCTCAGCAGTGTATTGAACGCATAGTGCCTAACGCTCGGGCTGTTATAGAGCCTTGGCAGGTAGATATCCATGCTAATGACTTTGCCAAACAGCTTGCAGATCAAGCCCCATTTATGGTGATCCACACCAGTGGTCCTTATCAAGGTCAGGGTTACACGGTACCAAACGCATGTATTGAGGCTGGTGCGCATTATATTGACTTAGCGGATGATAGGCGATTTGTGTGTGACATCAGCACACTAGATTGTGCTGCGAGCAAAAAGGGGGTGCTGATTATCAGCGGTGCCAGCTCAGTACCTGGGTTATCTTCTGCAGTGATTGATCACTACTGCGGGGATTTTGAGCGCATTGAGACCATTGATATTGCGATTGCACCAGGCAACCAAGCGCAGAGAGGGGTGGCAACGATTGAGGCTATCCTGACTTATACGGGTCATCCTTTTGAGGTGTTTAAAGCAGGAAAGTGGCAGCCAGTCTATGGCTGGATGGATGCGCACAATCACGACTTTGGTGATATTGCCAAACGTCGCTTATTGGCCAATGTCGATGTGCCAGATTTAGCGTTGTTTCCCAACCAATACAATGTGACCGAACGAGTGAGCTTTAAAGCCGGTTTGGAACTGCCTTTACTGCACTGGGGTATGGTCGGCATGGCGGCACTGGTAAAGTGGCGGGTAGTGAAAAATTGGTCACCACTTGCGAAGCAACTAGATGCGCTCAGTAATTGCTTTTTGCGTTTTGGCAGTGATATTGGCGCAATGGAGGTCGCGATGGCTGGCATAGATACTGATGCACAGCCACACAAAGTGATTTGGCGCCTGTACGCGCCCAACGGACAAGGGCCTTATATCCCCACGCTCTCAACTATTATCCTCGCGGAAAAATTACTTGCTGGCACGCTGACGCAAAGTGGTGCATTACCATGCTCTGGCTTGTTGCAATTGACTGAATTTGAACCGTTTTTTGAATCATTTGAGATATACCAAAAAACGCAGGTGGGCAGATAATGGAGCCTTATTTTATTGCTAAGTTTATTCATATTTTGGCGGCGATTGTCGTCATGGGAACTGGGGCAGGCATTGCTTTTTTTATGTTTATGGCGAACCGCTCTAATAACCCCCAAGCGATTTATATTACCACTCGGCATGTGGTATTGGGTGATTGGTTTTTTACAACCCCTGCGGTGATTATACAAATTGTCAGTGGCTTATATTTGATGCATTTACTCGGTTATTCATTTCAATCGCCATGGTTTTTAACGGTTGCTGGGTTATTTACATTTATCGGGCTGTGCTGGCTTCCTGTTTTGAAAATACAATATCGCTTGCGTGCGTTAGCCGCTATAGATCAACAGCAAGGTGAAGTCTCGGTTGAGTTTAAACATTTGATGCGACGGTGGACTTTACTGGGTATCCCTGCGTTTGCTGCGATTTTGATTTTGCTTGTTCTTATGGTGTTTAAGCCTTTATCGGTGGTATAGCAATGAAAACGCATAAACTTTACTGTTATGCCTGTTATAGCTTGGCATTTATCTGGATATTTACAGGCCTTACATCGGTATTTTTTGCACCAGAGATTGGTTTTGATATTTTAGCTAGCGCGAACATAGAGGGCACACTTGCGGACGTTGCGGTATATGGTGGTGGTATCTTAGATGTATGTTTGGGTGTGTGGTTGTTAACACAGCGATACACTAAATTATGCTGCATGCTACAGTGTGGTGTGATTGTGATATACAGCCTGTTACTCACTTGGATAGACGCGTCTTTTTGGTTACATCCATTTGGCCCAGTGACTAAAAATGTGCCAATTGTGGTGCTGATCTTATGGGTATATGACGTTCAACATGAATCGCATTAATGGGCTGTTGCTGGTTGGTAGTGCTTGGATGGTTTTGAATATTGTGCGTCAGCTATCTATATTTTAAAAATATGAAAATAGTGGAGAGGTGATGTGCGAACAGCTATGCAACTTATTTTGCTTGGATTGCTGTCAGCATCAGTAGTCGCAACACCGCTCGATGACACGCTCAAGGAGGCAGAAGATTACTTGCGTGTTGACCCATCACGGTCATTAAAACTACTTAATGCAATACCCAAACTGCACTCTCTGAGCGATGTTCAGCAATTAAGGTGGCATATTGCCGCGATGCGGGCGTCAGTCCCTACTGGGGATATGAAGCAACTGATTGATTCTCTTGAAGTGATTTTTCATCATCAAAAACACCCTTATTTTATAGATAAATTAGTCTCAATCACCAGTGCAACGGGGATCTGGTTGCGTAAAAATCATTACATTCACGATGCACAAATTAGTCTTGAATGCTCATATAAACATGCCATCAATGATAGGCAAAAATTGACGATAACCAATAGCCTTGCCTTGCTTGCAAGGCAACTTGATGAGTTAGAAAAAGCCAAAGCCCTGTATGCAAAAGCTAAGCAGCTTGCGCGTATCGCAGATAGAAAAAACTTGTTGGCCATCATAGAAAATAATCAAGGTATGATAGCGTTGGAAGAAGGCAATATTGGGCAAGCTGAGCGGCATTTTAGAGCGGCGCTGGCTGGTTATCAAAATATTGATAAACGTTCCGGGCAAATATCAGCGGGTGTGAATTTGTTGTTTGTTTTTGTGATCCAGCAACAGTGGGTTAATTTTCAAAGGTTGTATAGCCCGACCGAAACATTGGCGCTCGCTTTTCCAAATACAGCTAAACAAGCACTCCTTTTGTGGCTCAATACACGCTTTAAACACATGCATGGAGAGCCTTTAACGCGAGGTGAAAAAGCGCAGTTAATGGCGGCTTTCGAGCAACTAGATGATGACAGAATTCGGGCCTTGGTGTCGACGCATTTAACAGCGGGCATGGATATCTCAATACCAGCCTTGAGTAAGCCAAAAGCGAAAAGATTTAATCGACCTTGGTTTGAAAAAGTGGCGCGCTGTGATTGGTAAGCAGCTGTTGCAGTATAAAACGCGACAGTAAATATCAATGCCGTACAACGCATATCGGCATTTGTTAAAAGGGGAATCTGTCAGAGGTTAGTGGCTTTGACACCAACTGTTGCTGTTACAGCCCTTATAAGGGGTCGTGATACATGGGCCATTTGTCCAGCATGGCATTTGTCCAGATTGACACCAATAATCTTTAGATGCAATTGCGCCACCGCCCACTTGTTTAGTGACATCTGAATCAATGCGCTTTTCGCTAAGCTGCTTTATGCCTTTCTTGTTGAGTTTTAATTTCATGTTATATCCTTTTGTTTGTTTTTTGTACTGCTTGATTAGAGTCACAATTTCACCATAAGCAGTCAATTGCAATTTTTTGATAGTCACACTTTAAGCTTATTTGGTACACGGATTGCAACGTTCATCACAGTCTCATCATGGTGTTAATAGGCCAAGTCATCGAGTGTGATGGTAATTAGTCGCAGTTGCTTTGAATCACCCGCTGGTTTAAGGCATCTTAGAGTTGGTGATGAAATTGATATAACATAACAAAACTTATCGCGTTTGAACGTATATGGCCTACATGGTGTTACCGTGATGAGTTCAACATTAAGAGTCTGAACATGAAAAATAAAAACATGCTAATAATGACAATGCTAGGCGCTCAAATGCTTGCTTTGCCTGCGTTAGCGAATGACATTGATGCCGATGATATATGGCAGTATGAAGATGTATTTAATATAGAATACGCCGCAGCGCCAGAAGTTCACCCAGATGGCTATAAGGTTATTTATGAGCGCAGAGCTATGGATATCATGGCTGACAGTACGCGGATAAACTTGTGGGAAGTAGACTTAAAAACGAAAACACACCAACCTGTTCTGTCTGGCATAAATCAGTTTCGCAGTGCAAAATATTCACCAGATGGAAAGCGGTTAGCGTACATTACAAATGTAGAAGGCGATAACCAGTTATATGTGCGTTGGTTAGAGTCAGGGCAAACAGCTCGTGTGACCAATGTGCATCAGAGTGTGGCGAACATTAGTTGGTCACCAGATGGCAAGTGGATTGCATTTACGATGTTTAAACCACAGAGTAAAAGTGGGATTTTTAAAGAAATGCCAAAAATGCCAAAAGGTGCTCAGTGGGCGGGTAATGCGACTTATATCGATGAGATGGTTTATAAGCGCGATGGCGGAGGTTTTGTCAAGCCAGGTTATCACCATGTCTATGTGGTCCCTTCTGAAGGGGGCACACCACGCCAATTAACCCAAGGTGCGTTTCATCATAGATCATCTATCACTTGGAGTGAAGATGGCAAGTCTTTGTATTTTAATGCTAATCGTCATGATGACTGGCAAACTAAACCCCGTCAGTCTGATATTTATCGCGTTGATATTGCTGATCGGCAGATCACCCAAATCACCGATGTGGATGGTCCAGAATACGCGCCAAAAATAAACCATCAAAGGGATAAGATCGCTTATTTAGCCTATGAGAATAAACGCTTATCAAGTCAAAATTTTGATATTTATATGATGGATCTCGATGGTAAAAATGCCGTCAACTTAACTGCATCCTTAGATCGTCCAATCAGCTCACATCAGTGGGATAAAAAAGGGCGAGGGCTGTATTTTAGCTATGATGATCATGGTCAAAAATATGTGGGTCACGTGACCTTAAAAGGCAAAGTTACCGAAAAGTTGGCTCAATTAGGTGGTCAATCACTCGGGCGCCCATACACATCAGGACAATTTGCTGTTGCCGGAAGTGGCCGCTTGGTTGTGACAACGGCAAGCACTGAGCGACCTGCAGATCTGGCGCTGGTTGATAAGCGTCAGAAAGTAACGTCGTTAACGGATTTAAATGCAGATTTATTGGGGCATAAAAATATCGCTCAGGTTGAACCAATCACCGTGAAATCATCCGTGGATGGTCGCGATATTCAAGCTTGGTATGCGCTTCCGCCAAATTTTGATGCCTCTAAAAAATACCCAATGATTTTGGAAATTCATGGTGGGCCCCACACTGCCTATGGGCCAAATTACAGCACAGAAGTACAGCTTATGGCATCTAAAGGTTATGTTGTGGTTTGGGCGAACCCACGAGGCAGCACATCTTATGGTCAGGAGTTTGCAAATCTAATTCATCATAATTACCCATCGCAAGATTATAATGATTTGATGGATGTTGTAGATGGTATGGTGGCGAAAAAGTTTGTTGATGACGATAACTTATTTGTCACAGGTGGCTCTGGTGGTGGCGTCTTGACCGCTTGGATCGTGGGCAATACAGATCGTTTCAAGGCCGCTGTGGTTGCAAAGCCGGTGATTAACTGGATAAGCTTTGCACTGACAGCAGATGCATATAATTATTATACGAAGTACTGGATGCCGGGCATGCCGTGGGAGGCCACCGAGCATTTATGGAAGCATTCGCCATTGTCACTAGTGGGTAATGTAAAAACACCGACCATGCTACTGACAGGCGAAAATGATTACCGTACACCGATGAGCGAAACGGAACAATATTATCAAGCTCTTCAGCTGCGCAACGTAGAAACTGCCATGGTACGTATTCCTAAAGCGGGGCATGGTATCGCTGCAAGACCGAGTAATTTAATCCAAAAAGTGGGTAACATCATTGCTTGGTTTGAAAAATATCGAGAAGCGGATAAATAACACCACACTAGGGCAGCGCTTTGCTGCCCTGTCTTAAGCTAGGCTCACTTGTGGCTTACCTTCTACAGAAATGCTGCGTTTGGCAACCAACCATAAACTGACCGTAATCGTTATGCTCATCATGACAAAGATGGCCAGCATAATCATAAGCTGATATTTAATTGCCACGATAGGGGATGCACCCCCGAGTATTTGTCCTGTCATCATACCTGGGATTGTGACCAAGCCTGTCGTGGCCATGGTGGCAAGTATTGGTGAAAGCGCTTTGTTTAGAGCATCTTGTACGAATGGCTTTGTCGCATCGCTTGGTGAGGCGCCCAGTGCTAAAGCTGCTTGATATTCTGGCCAGCGTTCTTGCAGTGCACTGTAGTAGCTTTGTAAACAAATGATATTACTGGATATGCTATTGCCAAGCAGCATGCCCGCTAGTGGGATCACATAGCGGGCATGATAAAAAGGGTCAGGTTGTATGATGCCAAAAATTAAGATGGCCATTAATGGAATGAGCCCAGCAACCAAGCTGAGGATAATTGGCAACAAGACAATGCGTTTTGGAAATTGTACTTTATTGATGATGGCACTGCCTCCCACCAATACCATGGCAAACATCCATGCTAAATTAATCCAAACACTGTTGAGTTCAAATAGCAGCTCGAGATAAATCCCGATTAGGATCAGCTGTAATGTCATTCTTGTTAGGCTAATAATGGTTTCTTTTAATAAACCAAGCTGATAGTGCTGATTAATATAATAGGGAATGATCAGAGTGAGACTAAACAGCACCAGTTGCCACCAGTGAATATCTATGACGTTTTGCATACTTCAAACTACTTATACTAAGCCTAAAACGGGATGCTTTTTGGCAATAAGTTAACGCTAACATGACCTTATGACACTTTTATTGACAGCGCTTTAAGGTCACATTAGTTGTACAGGTAAGCGTTGAAGTTATACTTTTTGCAACACAATATCGTAGCGATACTGGTTGGCAGCGGTGGTTTTTTTAGCGGTCATTAAGGTTTGTTCTACAGCGGTTTTGCTGTTAAATAAACCATCAGACTGATTGAGTGGATGGTCTGGGAAGTACATTTGTGTCAGCAGTGAATGATAGCCTTTTTTTGAAATTTTAAGGTGAATATGCGGGGTTCTTTGTTGTGATGCATTGAGCGGGTAAGCTCCAGGAAAAACCGTTTTGAAGCGAAAGTGTCCCTGTGCTTTTGTTTGTATAATTGCCCAGGCTTGAAAGTGTTCGTCAATGGGAGCATCACTGCGGTCATGGGGGTGATGGTATCTACCAAAGCTATTGGCTTGCCACAGATCGACAGTGACGTCTTCAAGTGCATTACCATCGTTGTCAAACACTTGGCCAAATATCTCGATGACGGTGCCTTTGGCTTTGCCTATTTTACCTGCCACTTGAGTTAAATCAGCGTCTTTGTCTTTTTGTGGTGTTATTGGGTAATAAGGCCCCTCCATTTCCCTTGGGGTGACCGTGCGGGCTTGTACTTGTGTGCCAAGTAAGCCAGCCAGTGAGCCCAGCGTTAAATTACGAATAAAGTGACGGCGATTGCGTGTTGTCATTATTAATCCTCATGCAAGATGGTTAATGCACCCTAAAAGCGTTTTTTTATCTGCACACAATTGACTCATGATTTCAATCGTTGCATATACATGTCACTCGGGTGCACGGCGTAATTAGAGTATGCGTCGCTGAGAGGATTCGCGTCTTAACATTTACCTATTATTTTAGATGATAGAGTTTCAATAGATGATTATGGTCATGAAAATTAAGCTTATTTTTTGTGTTTAGCGAATGGCCGGTATTGGTAGTCACTAAAGGTGACGGTGGAGGTTTCTTCTATATCGATGAAAAAAGAAAAGGTACCCCGCATGTCCATTTTAGTTTGTTGTACAAGGATGGTATCGTTCACCGTTATAAATTTCATAGAGAGCTTAAAATCATGAATGTCTGCTAACGCGACGGGGCTAAACGACGCCGTATTGTGGACAGAAATAGACTCAATATTATGGCTAGTTTTATTTATTTGGATACGACCTGTTAATTTCCCCAATGCATCTTTCCCAAGATCAGCCAATTCGACAGGGTAACTAAAAGTGATGCTATGTGGTGTTTCTTTATCGACGGTCAGTGATTGCGTTTTGACCAGCTCTTTAATGCTGATTGAAAATCCTTCATTGCCGCGTTTTTGTGTGAATTCTTTGGCTTGTTTTAGTGATGGCGTTTGACCGTTGAGCCTAAG
The DNA here is from genome assembly GCF_000814765.1 of Pseudoalteromonas luteoviolacea. Lineage (GTDB taxonomy): Bacteria > Pseudomonadota > Gammaproteobacteria > Enterobacterales > Alteromonadaceae > Pseudoalteromonas > Pseudoalteromonas luteoviolacea_H. The sequence continues at coordinate 801,036 of NZ_JWIC01000010.1, read as the reverse complement.
CAGATGCCAGCGTTGATTGGTATCTTCATGGGGGTGGTGTTTGGCATGTAGTTCGGTTTTGTTACCTTCTTCGACTTCGACACTGTGGATGGTATAAGACCAATGTTGCTTATTGGTTTGAGAAAAGTGCTCCAGTGCGGATTCAACCATATTGACATGTTCGTTGGATGCAGCCAAAGCTGCTGTTGAAAGCAAAAAATATGCGCAAAGAATGATAGTGTATTGGATGTGGTGAAACATAAAGCGGCCTCCTTTTTGTTTTACTGTGCAGGCCGAGGTGTGAAATAGGCGTGAAGTTTAGAGGCGAGTATGCCTAAGTTATTTATACAGGGGCGGTATACTCCTCTAATGCGATGAGGATTTCTTTTCTGAGTATTTGAGTAAGGTGCCCTGTGGGGTAGTGGCCAGCAAGGTGTCTATCAACGCTGGTTGAGGCGTGTGGATCGTAACGGTTGTCAGCACCTGCAAGTTGATAAAACTGATTCACGACAGCGGTGGTGTCGTGGGGGTCAGCTTCAATCATGATCATGGCCTGTGCTAACACGGCACGGTAAAGGCCGTGTTCATTGTTGGGGGACAGTGCGACTCGCTGCGCAGTACCGGTCACTTTGAGTGAATCAATATTGAGATTAAAGCGACCATCACAATAGGCCCCAGGAGTTTCACCATATTCGCTCTGCAAGCCAAGGCTACGCAGCGCACTGCGAATGGGCTCACATAACGCGATATAAATGGTATCGAGGTCCAAAGGCTGTGATTTAGTTTGTGCAAAAATAATCGAGAAATTTAAAATGCCCGGCCCGTGTGGCACGGCTGTCCCTCCACTTTGCCTTACTGAAACCGGCCAGTCTAATTGAGCAAGCGTATCGCAGGCATCGTTAAACATCGGCAACTTGGCTTCTTTGCGGCTGACGATCAGTGATTGAGGGCACTCCCATAACCTAATTGTGGCAGGCTGTATGCCTTTAGCAACTTGCATGAGTAGTATTGAGTCTTGCTCTAATGCGCGCTCAGTAGATGTTTCAATGGGCTCATTAAGGACAGTCCATGAATAGGCGCGATACAGCTGGGTTGCTAATTCTTTTTCATTCATATGTACTTGTCCCTAATTATCATGACACCTTCTCTAGTATAGACGCCGATATGGCATGGTGATTTACTATGAGTGTGATGTTTCTGCCGTTGGCATCATCATACTTTGATATCGCAATTCGCCTAAAAATGCTCTAGCAGCAGGGCCTAGGCTATCACCATCGACAAAGGTAAGGTGAAGTTGTACTTTTCGTGTCTGCCCCGATTGCAGGTTGAGTGGCACAAGTTCACCACATTGCAGCTCTTGTTCAATTAAAGGCACTGGTAGCCACGCAAAACCAAAGCCATTTTTTATCATATCAATAGAGGTGCGCATGTGGCTGACCGTCCAGCGCTGTGAGGCTTGAAGCCAACCTGAATCATGACTTTTTGATACGGCTGAATCCCTAACCACAATTTGACGGTGAGATTTTAAATTTTCTAAAGTCAGTCTGTTTTCAGTTTGATTCAGGGCATGTTTGGGGCTGGCGACGGCAATGAACTCAATTTGACATAACTCTTCACTAAACAGACCTTCAAGCGTAAAAGCGGACACCGCAATATCAACTAACCCACTTTGCAATTGCTCATTGGCGCCATTAAGAACGGATTCGACCAGTTCTATGCGTAAAAAAGGAAACGCTTGTGAAACCTCATCGAGGACTTTATAGAGCAAATGTGCGGGGAAAATTTCATCGATTGCGATACGTAGCTTGGTTTCAATGCCTTCAGCTAGGTTCTCAGCGATGGTTTCGACTTTTGAGGCCTCCTCCAGCAGGTAATCAACTCGGCGTAGCATTAATTCCCCCGCAGGCGTTAGGCGCGTTTTGCGGCCTTCAACGCGAAACAGCTTTACGCCAAGAGAGGTTTCAATTTTATTGACCGCATTATGAATGCTAGATTGACTCTTATGAATTTGAGCCGAAGCTTGATTAAATCCGCCATGCTCGACGACGGCTTTAAACATACGCCACTGTTCGAGCGTTACTTTAAGCATGGAACCACCTGTCTGTAGAATGAGTTGTGAATGTATTTGTGTGTTATGGATATTACACTAAATAGCCTAAAAAGGATCTGAGGTTGCCTCGCTTTTATGTTTGTTTACACCACCTTAGCTGACACATAAAGACTCAGTGTTCAGTGACAGTAAATTTTTCCTAGCGTAACTTATATGTTCCCAAGCAGTGAGGCTCATTCTTTCATGAATGGGCTTTTTTTCTACAGAGGGGCTGAGCCCCAGTGCGCTTTTTGTTTTTTCTGCGCCTGCTTTTTAGCGCGTTTAAGCTCACTTTTACGGACGTGCTTCGTTATCCATTTGATCATTTTTGGCGCCAATTCTGGCGGGATATTGTGGCCCATGCCGGGGACAATTTTGAGTTTTGATTTACGGATCTGTTGGGCGGTTTTAACGCCTTCTTGACTTGGAATAATGGGGTCGGATTCACCGTGGATCACTAAGGTAGGGGCTTTAACTTTGGTCATGAGATCTTGGCGATCTCCGCTTGCGGCCATCGCGGCGAATTGCCGATGAAATCCATGTGGGTTGTGCGCTCGCTCAACCGTATCTACCGCCTGATTTTTGAGTATGCATTCATCTTGTGGGTAGGCAGGGCTACCTATCAATTGATTGAGGCGGATATTGTAGCGAATTGCAGCCTCTCTATTGGGTTTATCTGGGCGAATTTTTGCAAGTTGTAAAAACACTTTTAGGTTGGAGTGTGTCAACTTTAAAGCCGATGGTGATGACATAATGGACGTGAGGCTTAACACTTTCTTTTTTTGTTTAGCGGCAATCAGCTGAGCTATCATTCCCCCCATGGAGGCGCCAACAAGGTGCGCTTTTTTTATTTTTAACCCTTTCATTAAGGCTAATGTATCTTCAGCCATTTCATCTAGCGTATAGGGGGCTTTGGTACGCATAGGCAAACGTGCACTTAACCAAGCTTTAAAGAGGCTAGGTGTGCCATATTGCTCTAATTGGGTTGACAGGCCTGCATCGCGATTATCAAATCGAACGACTCTAAACCCTTGCTCAACCAAGCCATAAAATAGCGCATCGGGCCAAAGTGTCATCTGTGCACCCAGTCCCATAATTAATACAATGGCAGGGTGATTTTTATCCCCTTCATCCTGGTAACTGATAGAAATATGATTGCTAATTGAGATTGATTTCATAGTGATTTAGTGAATGAAGCCCTGTGTGCAGTTTAGGCATAAAAAGACCAATTGCCTATGAACTAATTTGTTTTATAAACGTGTATACTCGTTGTTGATTACAGTGACTTGAAGGAAATGACGTTGATAGATGACACGTATTATCTTAAGTATCTACTGTATGTATTAACCTTAAAAAGGATCAATGATGAGTAAAAAAATACCTCACAGCCACGAGCATCATCGAGGCGATATCAAAGACAATGCCTTAAAGGCATTGGTAACCAGTCCAGTATTTAAAAGCAAGGTTGAAAAAGCCAAAAAAGGAAAAGGCAGCTTTCGCCGAAAAGCAAAACATCAAGGCCAAGAGCCTTATTTTATGGCAGCGTAAAGCGAGCGGTGAGCCATAAAATAAGTCTTTTGAAGCGGCTATTTTTGTATCAACAGATTGGAATTATATGATGAGAAGGAAGTGCTTACTTACATTTTTGTGTATCGGTATAGCAGGTTGTCAATCAGCACCATTTACCTATAACCCCGAAGGTGCCGAGCACACCCGCCTAGCAAAAGTTGCCGTAGAGCAAGGCCCACGACAGTTTGCCCATGATTATGTTGCAGTGATTGAATACATTTGGAATGAGCAAGGTGAGGAGCTGAGTGGTCGTTTGCCTTATGTCAGTGCTACATTTGATCGCTTGAACATATCACCAGGTGTTTATCGCATTCAAGCTAAGTGTGCCAACAAGCAGCACCAAGGCAGTGTGGAAGGGATTTTTAACTTTGCATCCGCCAGCAATTACCGATTGTATTGTGAGCTGAAACAAGACCGCCACACGTTGGGGTTTGCGGTCTCGACTCATGTTGCACTGAAGCTTGAAAAAACGACTAATTAACCTGATCCTGTGCAGGTGTTGATGAAGGCTTAGCTGGTAAAGCGTGTTTACTCCAGATACTCGCCAGTATAGAGCCACTGATGTTATGCCATATCGAAAATACAGTGCCCGCAATTGCCGCAGCCGGTGAGAAAAACTTCATTGCTAAAGCCACTGCAAGGCCTGAGTTTTGTAGTCCAACTTCAAAGGCAATAGTCCGACAGACCACTTCTTGAAACCCACACCACCTCGCAGCCCAATATCCACTTAATAAGCCAATCCCATTGTGTAAAATAACTGCACATAATATGACTGGGCCGACAGATGCAATATGGGCGTGATTGAGTGCCACAATGACTGCGATGATAAAAACGATGGCTGTCATAGACACCAGGGGCAAAATGGCCTGTATTTTAGCAACTTGCTTTTGTAAAAAGGTGTTAAGTAATAAGCCAATTAAGACAGGTGCCAGCACGATTTTTAGCAGATTTAAGATCATGGCTTGAGTCGGAATATCCACCAGTTGTTGAGCATACAATGAGATTAAAAACGGTGTGACTAACACGCCTAATAATGTACTGATGGCGGTCATAGTGATAGACAAAGCAACATCGCCCTTAGCTAAAAAGCACATCACATTACTGGCAGTCCCGCCAGCGACACAGCCTACCAAGATTACTCCAAGGCTCAGATCATCATCTAAATTAAATGTATACACAATGGTCAGGGCAACTAAAGGCATCACCAAGTATTGCAGTAGTACGCCTAAGGCAATGGCTTTCGGCGTTTGCATGACTTTATTAAAGTCAGATAAAGTGAGTGTTAACCCCATACTCAGCATGATCACGGTTAAGACAGGAATGATGGCAGATTTGTACGGCGTAAAAAGTTCAGGGCTGTAATAAGCAACGGTACTCAATAACAGAGCCCATAGGGGAAATAATTGGATCACTCTATTTAACATGATGGTCTCAATAGTATGGATTAGTATGATAATTGAATCGCTAAATTGTGGAATGAATATGTTGCCACACAAGTTTATGCGTTTGTATATTTTTCACCCCACTGTTATGTTAACAATCAGTAAACTTTAGTCAATTGTGTTCACCTTGATAGCTTAATGGGTGCGCACGGTGTGTCACTACTCATCGGGAAGTCTATGTTCGAGCAGATCATCGCGTTTATTAATCAATTACTATGGGGTGACGGTCAGCTCCTTATCTATATTTTACTGTTTGCCGGCGCTTGGTTCACATTTAAGCTGCGCGCTATCCAATTGTCAGGCTTTAAGCACATGTTTTCGCTTGCAAGGCACAGCACCAGTGCCGACTCTAACGGGATCAGTTCATTTCAGGCCTTGTGCACAGGTTTAAGTGCACGCGTGGGGACGGGGAATTTGGCAGGCGTTGCCATGGCCATTTCTTTGGGTGGCAGTGGGGCTGTATTTTGGATGTGGGTCATCGCGTTACTGGGAATGGCAACCGGTTTCGCAGAAAGTGTGCTTGGTCAGTTGTACAAAGTAAAAGATAACCGCAAAGAATTTCGAGGAGGTCCTGCATATTATATTCGAGCGGGGCTGGGTAAAACTTGGCTCGCGGTATTGTTTTCGCTGTGCTTATTTTTAGGCTATGGTGCAAGCTTTAGTGCAATGCAGGCAAATACCATAGCAGAAGCGTTGAACAACACGTTTGCGGTGCCCACTTATTTGAGTGGAGCCGTTATCGCTGTGATTGCCGGTATGATTGTGCTTGGTGGCCTAAAGCGAATAGCCCGTTTTGCTGAATTAATAGTGCCTTGGATGGGAGCCACTTTTATTCTGACTGCGCTTATCATTAGTGCTGTTAACATTACGCAATTACCCGGACTTATCAGCGATATTGTGTTGTCCGCTTTTGGATTAACTGAGGCGTCTGCGGGGGCGTTAGGTGCGGCAATAAAAAGCGGAATACAACGAGGTATGTATTCTAATGAAGCTGGTGCGGGTAGTGTGCCACATGCAGCCGCAGGGGCTGCGCCCAACCCTAACCACCCTGTTGTACAAGGGTATATTCAGATGCTGGGTGTATTTGTAGATACCATTGTACTGTGTAGCTGCACAGCGGTCATTGTATTGCTTGCAGGTGTGGGGGGCAGTGGTGAAATGGCAGGGATCAGTGTTACACAGCAAGCAATGGCAGTACATTTTGGCGAGTTTGGAGATGATTTTATTGCTGTAGCCATTACGCTATTTGCATTTACCTCTGTGGTTGCCAATTATGCGTACGCTGAGAGTAATTTGCACTTTTTTAAACTTGACAATAAAGTGGGCAGATTGAGTTATACCTGCATGTATTTGGCAATGGTGATGTGGGGCGCAAATGCCAGCTTACAACAGGTATGGAATCTGGCGGACATGTCTTTGGGTTTGATGACGTTGGTTAATGTCTATGCGATCGTGTTACTTACCCCAACGATAATCAGCCTGACTCATGACTATCTGAATAAAAAGCAACAGGGCGAGAATCTCTCATTTCGCACTGGTGATGTTGTGATACAAGGCGAAACAGCACCTGATATTTGGGATTGATGCATTATGTCACTTAGCAGTCGTTGGACAGTGGCGATGCCACTGCCAAACACCTGTTAAGTGTCAAACCAAGCTGCGAGTTGTTGCTGATAGGGCGTAATATCACCGATGTTATTTTTCACCCACTGTGGATTGTAATAAGTGTCTAAGTAACGCTCGCCACTGTCGCAAATTAAAGTGACGATGGCCCCGCCTTTATTTTGATTCTTCATTTTCTCTGCACTCGTTAAAGCCCCCCACAGGTTAGTGCCTGTCGATGGCCCCGCTTTACGGCCTGTGAATTGTTCGAGCCATAACATCGCTGCGATACTGGCCGCATCCGGCACCCGCATCATATGGTCAATGACATCGGGCTGAAAAGACTTCTCTACTTTGGGTCGACCTATCCCTTCGATTCGACTAGAACGGCCAGTGCAAAGTGACTCGTTGCGTGTTTGATAGCCTTCATAAAAAGCGGAAAATTCAGGGTCTACAACCATGAGTTCAGTTTCATAGCCTTTGTAAAGTATGTAGCGGCCGAGTGTGGCAGAAGTCCCGCCGGTTCCCGCGCCCATGACGACAAGGCTAGGGACTGGATAGGGCTCACACTTCATTTGGTTAAAAATACTTTCGGCGATGTTATTATTACCACGCCAGTCCGTTGCACGCTCTGCATACATAAATTGATCCATAAAGTAGCCGTTGCTCTGTTGTGCAAGCGCCACTGCGGTGTCATGCATTTGTGTTGCACACTCCACAAAGTGACATTGTCCGCCATAAAATTGAATTTGATCTATCTTACTTTGCGCCGTTGAAGCAGGCATAACCGCAATAAATGGGACACCTATCATTTGCGCAAAATACGCTTCAGACACAGCTGTACTGCCAGAAGAGGCTTCGATGACGGTGGTGTTTTCTTTGATTTTGCCATTGCATAGAGCATACAAAAACAGTGAACGGGCAAGGCGATGTTTTAAACTACCCGTTGGATGAGTACTTTCGTCTTTGAGGTATAAATAAATATCATTAAACTGAGGTAACTGAAATTTAAATAAATGCGTATCAGCAGAGCGATTCTGATCGGCTTCTATTTTTGCAATACTTTGCTTTACCCAGCTTTTCATATTTACCTACTCCTATTGTGTGTGATTTAAAATCGTGAACTTAATATTCTTTTTGGTTATAACTTATTCTATATGTAATTGGGATAGAATTTAAGCTTTATTTTTAGCCACTCTCCGTTGTCTGTATTTTGCTTTGTTACTTTTTGTAGCAATTTGCTTAGCCACAAAGACGTGGTGTTCTTTTTAATCATGATGTGAATATGGCACACTGAACACATATAGAGATATCAACCCTATTCTAGGGTCAGAAAAGGAAGCAGTTTGAGCAATACAACCCCAGAAAAGCAGCAAAAAGCCATTGCCAGTTTGTTACCCATTGTGGCATTTATTAAACCCTATAAATGGGTTGCTATGTTGGCTTTGTTGGTTTTATTAATTACCGCAGGGCTCAACTTGTCCATTGGTCAAGGTGTGAAATTTGTCATTGATAGCGGTTTTATTGCTGGGTCCAAAGCGCAATTGACACAAGCTATTTCTGGACTAGTGGTTTTGATCTCTTTAGTGGCTGTTGGGACGTTTTGTCGATTTTATTTGATGAGTTGGCTTGGAGAGCGCGTTAGCGCGGATATTCGTAAAGCGGTATTTAATCAAATAGTACACCTTCATCCGAGTTACTTTGAAGAGAATCGCAGTGGTGAGATGATGTCTCGTTTGACCACGGATACGACTTTGCTGCAATCTATCGTCGGGTCTTCTTTTTCGATGGCACTGCGCAGTGCATTAGTGCTGTTAGGTGGTTTAATCATGCTGCTTGTGACCAATTTTAAGCTGACTTTGCTGGTGGTAGCCTGTGTGCCACTCACCTTAGTCCCCATTATGATTTTTGGCAAACGGGTGCGTAGGTTGTCTGAAAATAACCAAAGTGCTATCGCTGATATCAGCACGTATGCAGGTGAGATCATTCAGCATATTAAAGTAGTGCAAAGTTACACCCATGAAGAAAAAGAAAAACACGCTTTCGGCGGTGAGGTTGAAAAAGCGTTTAACGTGGCTCGTCAAAGCATTAAGCAGCGTTCTTTTTTAATCGCGGCGGTCATATTCCTGACCTTTGGCGCCATCAGCGTGATGCTGTGGGTGGGGGGGATGGATGTGTTAGAGGGGCGCATGACGGGCGGTGAGTTAGGTGCCTTCATCTTTTATGCCATTATGGTCGCGATGTCGGTGGCGACCATTGCTGAAGTATATGGAGAGTTACAACGCGCAGCAGGTGCAGCCAGTCGTTTACTTGAATTGTTAAAAATTGACAGTGCCATCAAAGATGTTGATGAGCCCGTTGCAATGCAGCATACCGGCGAAGTGAGTATTGCCTTTAACAATGTGGACTTCTACTACCCATCAAGACCGGAGACCCCTGCGCTCAAAGATATTAATTTATCTATTGCGAAAGGAAAAATTGTCGCTTTGGTTGGGCCGTCAGGCGCAGGGAAAACGACTTTATTTGAACTACTCCAACGCTTTTATGATCCTCAACAAGGGGATATAAAATTCAATAATGAAGTACTCACTCAGGTGTCACTTCATGCACTGCGCCACTCGATGGGGATGGTGCCACAGCATCCTGTCTTATTTAGCTCTGACGTTTGGCATAATATTCGTTATGGCAATCCTGATGCTTCAGATGAGCAAGTGATAGAGGCGGCAAAGCGTGCTCATGCTCATGACTTTATAGCGCAACTTCCCGATGGTTATGGCAGCTTTTTGGGGGAGCAGGGGGTGAGATTGTCCGGCGGTCAAAAACAGCGTATCGCCATTGCGCGCGCTATTTTAAAAGATCCTGAGGTTTTGTTGTTGGACGAAGCAACCAGTGCATTGGATGCGCAGAGTGAATTTCACGTGCAAGCGGCACTCAATGAATTAATGCAAAACAGGACGACTCTGATTATTGCACATCGCTTGGCAACCGTGACCCATGCGGATGTGATAGTGGTGATGGATAAAGGTCAAATTGTTGATATGGGTACACATCAGGACTTACTTGAAAGCTCTGTACTGTATCAAAGACTGTGTGAATTACAGTTTGATAAAGCACAGAGTATTGACGGGGTGACAACTTAAAATTGGTAGATAAAATTACCATTAATAAGTGTGTCATCTTCGTTGCGGTTGAACCAATTTGAGCGACTATGAACGATCTCTAATGAACCTAGAAAGCTTTTTGTGAACGCATATTCAAGGCTCAGACTAACGCCAAATGCAGAGCCATCATCTGAAAAATGGTTTAGTGCGCATTCTGCTGCGTACCGCTCACCACAGCCATCGGATGTTGTTCGATAATAAGTGCCATCAATCTCACCAGTTTGGTAAAATACACTGCCATATAAAAGCGTATCTTCTGATAAGCGGTAGCCAGTTATCCACGCAATATCAATAAGATCATGATCTAAATCCCAAGCTCTGTTGGCCGCAGGAGAGAGATTGCTCTCCTCTTTACTTTCTATACCAGACTCGTGATCAGATAAATAACCAAGTGTCATAGCATGAGAAACGTTACCGGCCTGCGATGCTTCTGCATGCTGTCCTGAAAACTGATATTTTAAAGTTGCTTTGACAGCTTTACCTATTTGGTATTTAGCTGACAAGCCAGCACCAAGAGACATTTCACCGCTAGCGAAAAGACCGGTATCGTTTGACTTAAGCGGCGCATCTCCAATTGGAATTGGCTGACCTTTATCTAGACCGATTGCCAGTTTTACATGGAAAGGTTGACTGTGTACTTCTGGGCTATCCAATCGAACTGACCCTGTGTCAGCTTCAGGGGTTGAAGTACAGCCTGATAGTACGACTAAAGAGGCTAAGGCTGCGGCACATTTTTTCATATTATTCTTATCCCTGGGAAATTTAAAAATGAGAATTATTGCGGTTGTGGATGGTATCGGATTTTCCCATAATAGCAACAAAGTTAATTGAAAATAGACGATTTTATGAAAAACGCCATCTGTATGGATAAAGGTCATATTCTTGATATGGGGACGCACTGAGGGGGCTTGACAGCGCCGTGCTTTATCACAGGTTTGATAAAGCACAGAGTGTTGAGAACATGGTTACTTAAAATTGGTAGGTAATATTTCCATTAACGAGCGTGTCATTTTCGTTGCGATTGAACCAATTAGTGCGACTGTGTGAGACTTCTATTGAATAGAGCAAACTTTGTGTAATTGCATATTCAACACTTACGCTAAGGCCATATGCAGAGCCATCATCTGAAAAGTGACTTAGGACACATTCTGGCACTCGAGATTCGATGCAGCCCTTAAGGTTGGTACGATAGTAAGCGCCATCGATGTCACCAAATTGATAAAATGCGCTGCCGTATATAAGTACCTCTTCTGATAGGCGATAACCTGTTATCCAAGCAATATCAATAAGGTCATGGTCAAGTTCCCACTTTGTAGAGTGGGAACTGTCGTTCTTACCTTTTTCTCTACCAGACTCATGATCAGTTAAGTATCCAAGTGTAATGGCATGAGAGATATTACCTGCTTGTGCGGTTTCTGCATGCTGTCCAGCAAACTGGTATTTTATTGCGCCTTTAACCGCTTTACCTTCTTGGTACTTAGCAGAAAAGCCGCTTCCTAGAGACATCTCTATACTGGCGTAATACCCCAGTTCATCTGAACCAAGTGGAGTACCATCGATTGGTATTGAGCGGCCTTTATCTGTGCCCACTGCCAATTTTACATTGAAAGGTTGACTGTGTACTTCCGGACTATCTAAGCGAACTGAACCAGGATCGGCCTCTGGTGGTGTCGATTGGCAACCGCTTAGGACGATAATGAAGCCTAAAGCTGCAGTACATTTTTTCATATACTTCTGATCCCTATTGAGATTTTAAATGAAATTATTGCGGCTGTGGATAGTATCGACTTTTCCTGTATTAGCAACAGAAAGAAATGAAAATAGGCGATTTAATAAAAAACGTCATCTCGTTTAGTTCAGGTTGAGGTAAGATGGGATCAGAGAGTCAACTTGTTGGTGACTTATCAAAAAAGGAAAGGCAATGAAAAAATACATGGTATTAGCAATGGGGTTATTGCTCACAGGCTGCTCTGACAGTGAGGTCGGCGATGTTTCATTGGGCTTGTTTACACTAAAAGATATTAAATTAGACTCCATGATTGATCCTGTGGTGACAGGAGTGACATGTCATGTTGCCAGCGTTGAAGCAGACTTGAGCTTATCTGATCCCAGTGATAGCGCTATTTCATGCCGTCAAACGGGTGAGATCACATCGGCTATGATTGCCACTATCGATAAATCTAAATCTGGTGAAGTGGTATTTAAAAAGTCCAAGAGTATTTTTTTAAAAAGTATGAAAGTGCGTCGTATTTATGATGCCAAAAGCCAAACACTGATGTATTTATCTTATAGTACTAAAGAAACATCAGGCAGCTTTAAGCATAGTTTATCAACGGTGCCTTTGTGGGGTACTCAGGCTTACGTCGCAAGAGAAGGCGAGCAATAAATGGCTTTCATGGCCGAATCGTGTTCGGCCATGACGAAGCGTTACTTCTCACCTAACACTTCAAACTCGTCATAAATGAGGCGTGCCTGTCCATCTTTTTCGACGATCCAGTGCTCTTTATGCACAACGCCATAGGCTTTATTCATGGTCCACTTTGACGTCAAAATGTAGCCGCCATCAGAGCTTACTTGCCAATCAACCTCACTGTATTCAACACGGTTAAAACCTTGGTTCATGATGTCTTGCCAAAATTGGGCAATTTGCGCGCGACCTGTAAACTCGCCAAATGGCAAGGCTTTCATCGTTGCGTGTTCAGTATATTGCTGTGCACAGGCTTGCGCATCTTGACGGTTGAATGCGTCTTGCCATGCAGCAATACCGGCTTTACATAGTGCTAGTTGTGTTGTGTTTATGCTCATTTGAATGCTCCGTGAAATTAAACTTGTGTTAGCTTAGCGTGCTAATTAAATTAGAAAAACAAGCTAAAAAGAACGCATTGTTTAATTGGGGTAAACAATTGATGAGTAAATTGCGCCATATGTCTTTATTTGCACAAATTGTAGAAAGTGGTTCTATCACCGCTGCCGCAGATACGTTGGGATTGTCTAAGTCGGTGTTGAGTCAACATTTAAAAGCACTTGAACAAGACCTTGGGGTGATGCTGTTGCGGCGTACGACAAGAAAGCAAAGCTTGACGGTGGCAGGGCAAGCTTTTTATGCGCAGTGCAAGTTAATCAATCAAACAGCTCAGCGAGCTTGGTTGGAAGCGACGCAATTCAATGAGATACCTAAAGGTAAAGTCAAGATCACGGCACCGAATGTTTTAATGACGACGTTAATAGCCCCAGCACTGGCCGCTGTTATTGCAGAGTACCCTGAACTTGAATTAGAGCTGGTGGCTGACGATCGGCAATTAGACTTGCAGGCACACAGTATTGATTTGGCAATCCGCGTGGGTCGTTCAGAGAACAGCGATGCGAAACAGCGCTGGATAGGGGAGTTTAAAGATGTGTTGTGTGCCGCACCAATACTGCTTACAGGAAAACCTCCTGAGAATTTGAGGTACATTGCTAATGGGTGGCAACCGCGACATATAGAGCACATTCTTACGTCTGAAAAAGGACACGAAAAAGTGTTTTCTACCATTGCCAGTTGTAAAGTAAATACTTTTGAAACGTGCTTCGCCATGATAGCTCAGGGTGCGGGAATAGGGCTTGTACCAGAATTTAAGGTATCAGAATATACGACTCAAATATGTGAGGTTTTTCCTGGATATAGCTTGGCGCCAAATCCGGTTTTTGCGTTACATACATTTGACAGGCAGGTACCTTTGAGCCTTCGAGTGTGCTTGCAAGCCATTGAAAATAAACTAGCCCAAAGTATGGGCTAGTGGTGATTTAATGCATAGTGACTGATGAGACAAGTGTATAGGGTTGAAAATCCCGTTGTGGTACGTATACGGTGTAACCTCGGCTAGGGGCGGTGAAATATCCCCTGCCATCCTCATAGATGGTGACTTTGTCACTGGTGTCAAAGGCATTCACGAGTGTTTGTCCCGCCAAATCACTAAACCCAGTAGCGTGGGTACTGACCCATACGCCTTTTCGCTCAGTGTCGTGGTTGTTCAATACGATAACGGCACCCTGTTTGTGGTGTTTACCAAATCGTCTGGCCACATAGACATGTTGCACGTCTCCATAGGGCGCACCTTGTTGAGAAAGTACAACTAATCCGCCATCCATATAAGTATTTCTGGCAAATATCAATTGCTTGATATCTTGATGCAAACTGGTAGGTGCCTCTGTCGTGATGTTTGGCTTATGGTAGTCGTGCTGCTTGATCCCAAAATAGTGGGAGTAGAAGACGGTCGGCTTACCTTCATGACTTAAAATATAGGCGTAGGACAGTTTATGGTCTTTGTTCACCCATTTATCATGTTCTTTACCGGTATCATGGTTTTCAACAAAGGTGACTACCGACGTGCCAGGCAGCTGATGACCGCGGCCATTTCTTACTAGCCCTGCGTTATTGAGTGTGCGCATATCAAAGTTTTGATCTTGATTGCTCATTTGTGTAAGCACAGATTTTAATGGAAAATCAAACGCATCAATGTCAGCTCCAGCACTTTGAACCGTGTCCACCCATGATTTGATACTGCTGTCTCCCCCCCAATACTCAGCGACGACAAATGGTTGTTTACCATTACTCTTAGGCAGGCTGTTAACCCATTGGGCTGCGAACTCCGGCTGAAACCCGCGTACAAAGTCGAGTCTAAAGCCATCAAAGTGGTGTTCTGTTTTAAGCCACTTCCCCCAATCAATTAATTTCTCTTGGACTCTAGGTGAAAAGGTGTTGGTATCATTACCAAAAAATTTGGTATTGGTGATCACATCATCATTACCCAAATCTCCCAGCCAGTCGTTGCCATCGACAGGATGAAAGTCATTATATCGCCAGCCATCGTCGCTGCTCGGGTAGTTACCATCTGGTACTCGCTGAGGTGGTGCGATCCGTGTATTGGTGTAGGCAAATAAATGTGAGGTGGTAATATTGGTACTCGCTTGGTTTGGTACGCGCTGTTGCCATACTTCAATTGGCAAAAAGCCATTATTTTGCGGTGCATTAACCCAAGCTGTCGAACTATTCGGGTCGCCTTGTTTTGCCACGAGCTTAATATAGATCGTTGTCTTCTCAGGCACATCCAACCAATATTCGTCTATATCCGCTTGATCAATAATTTGCCCTCTCAGCGAGGTATTTATTCCAGAAAAAGCATTACTACCGGGGCGTATTGTTGCGTAATGACCGTCATTGGGCTCTTGCTCTACATAGATGGTATCTGGCGTAATAGTGTGGTTAGCGTCTGTGATGCTCAGCGTATATCCTCTAGTACTGATGTGTTGGCTCCAAGGCATGGTTGCGCCATAGCCTTGGATCTTAATGAAAACACGCCCTTGTACATCTTTAAGTTGCCAGCTAATTTCATTGCTGGGATAGGCAACATGTAGGTGTTGATGCGCTTTGCCCATTGCATACGCTTTGACTGCGGGGTTGATTTCACTGTCGTGTTCATTGCTGTATATATGATTGAGGACAACATCGGCATAGACTTCGATATTATGGCTTTGGAGTGAGTGGACCATGCTTGTCAGTTCACTTTGGCTGCCAAAGCGCGTTTCGATACTGCCTTTTTGTAAATAGCTACCAAGGTCATAGTGGTCGTATACGCCATAGCCCATATCGATAATCCCCCAATTCCCTTTCGAAGGAGGCGGTATCCAAATACTGGCGAACCCTGCTTGAGATAAACTTGGCGCTTGTTGCTTTAAGTGGTCCCACCAAATCCCGTTTTTATTCTCTTCATCCACAGGCACATCCCAATAAAAGCCTTGTAGCATCACGTCATTGGTGGCAATGCATACTGGTGAAGTTGAACTAAGTAGTACACTACAGAGGGCATATCGTACGAGCGTATATGGTTTTTCTTTCAGTAACTTATCGAGTGTGTTCATTTAAGCAGATCCTTGCACAAGCGAAATTAGCGTGTTTTTTATCCTATCAGGATAAACCTAGCATGCTTTGTCGGATTATCTCATGAATACGTATGCATTATGCAT
The DNA here is from genome assembly GCF_000814765.1 of Pseudoalteromonas luteoviolacea. Classification (GTDB taxonomy): domain Bacteria; phylum Pseudomonadota; class Gammaproteobacteria; order Enterobacterales; family Alteromonadaceae; genus Pseudoalteromonas; species Pseudoalteromonas luteoviolacea_H. The sequence continues at coordinate 785,191 of NZ_JWIC01000010.1, read as the reverse complement.
TGCACTGATGTTTGCTTGAGGTATGCGTTATCTGGCGGATAAATCGTTTATATTTGCTGAGGTTTTTTGGTTATGTTATACCGTATTAAATTGGTGTTTATTTAGGGACGGACTATGCATATTGCAATATTACTGATTTTTCTCATGTGGTTTCCCGCTAAAGGATTTGCTGTGCAAGAGGTAACCATACCACTTCGAGATACTACCAAGTTGGCGGCTACTGTGTATGTGCCTGATCAGGCTCAAAGTCATACTGAAAAATATCCTGTTATTGTGCAATTTACACCGTATGGACGTGCGGAAGCGACGCAAAGAGGGGGGTATTTTAGTGCGCATGGCTATATCTTTGTTGCTGTAGACAGTCGCGGTTTAGGCGATTCGCAGGGGCAGTTCACGCCTTTTTTAGATGAGGGAAGAGATGGTTATGATGTCATTGAATATTTGGCTAAACACCCTTTGAGTAATGGTAAAGTGGGTACTTTAGGTGGATCATATCGAGGGTTTACTCAGTGGGCGATACAGAAATATCGACCGCCCTCATTACACTCAATGATTGCCATTGCTTCTGTATACCCAGGGTATGATTTTCCCATGCGAAATAATATCTTCTCAGATTATACGATCTCTTGGCTGGACTTTGTTTTATCTAAAGCGGACAGTAAGCGTTATGGCTCGGGAGATGGGTGGGATAATGCATATGTAAGGCAAAAGAATAGCGGCACGGCATTTAAGGATTTAGATGAGCAAAAAAATCATCTATCTGAGGTTTATCAAACTTGGCTAGCACATCCAAATTACGATATATATTGGCAAAATATGGTGCCTAATCGCAATGATTATGCGGCCATATCTACACCGATATTGTCCATCACGGGTCATTATGATGGTGATCAACGCGGCACATTAAAGTATTACAAACTTCATCAACAATGGGGAGATCCTAGCGTATTTGCACATCATTATTTAGTGATGGGACCTTGGGATCACAGTGGGACGAGAAAACCAAAAAGTCGGGTTCATGAAGCGCAATTTTCGTCCCATTCTTTGATTGATATGCCCAAGCTGTATTTAGACTGGTTTGATTGGACTCTAAAAGGTGAGCGCAAACCAGCGTATTTACACTCACCCGTGATCCAATATGTGCAAAAGTCAGGGCATTGGTTTGGACAAGAAGCACTGCAATCTGGCTCAAAAGGAGAACGGGTCTTGTTGCGTAACTTGCTGGTGAACACAGATACCAATCAGCAGGCTAAAAGTCGCTATGTGTATGATCCTAAAGCTGCGGTGACATTACCAATAAAATTGGATATGACAGGCACAGTCAACTTGCCTCAAAAGGGGGGCGATTATGTGGTTTTTGAGACCCCTTCATTGACCAAAACAAGCAGGTTGTTCGGCCAATTTAACGCCTCAATCTGGTTGAAAATGGATGTTGTGGATACAGATATCTACTTAGATGCGTTTGAAGTATGCAAAGATGATGCAGTGCGCCTATTAAGCCAAGCATATCGGCGTGTTAAATATCGAGATAGTTTATCTATGCCCATTTCAACCCCCATCCAAACGCCTTTCGAGCTTAAGTTGGACGATTTTGATTGGGTGGCAAGGGACATCGAAAAGGGCTGTAAATTGAGGTTTATTTTTCGCTCAGCAAAATGGCATCATCAAAAGCATTTTAACAGTGGGTTACCCGTGTCATTTCAAACCATGGCGCAAGCCACTGTCGCGACTATTAGCGTGTTGCACGATGAAAATTACCCCAGCTATGTTCACATCCCTTGGTTAAAACCTAGCGTTGATGTGACGCATACGGTGTCATTACCTTTGGTTCAATAGCGCATTAGGCGATGGGCAAACTGACATAAACGGATGTGCCAGATTGCTCATCACTGCGATATTCAATGAAGCCTTTTTGCTGCTCTGTGAGTACCTTGGCCGTATAAGTACCCAGACCTGAGCGGTTTTCTTTGCCATGGGAGACAAATTTTTCTAAAAATTGATGCCGTATTTGTTGCGGAATGGGGTCTGAGTTGTGCACTTCAATAATGTGAAATTGGCTCTCAGTTTGGGCGTTGATAGTGACGGCTTTATTTTTTGTAGTGGCCTCCAAAGCGTTCTGTATTAAATGGGTGAATAACGCGAATAAGAGTTGCTGCTCTCCACTGACCTTTAAGTTCGCTGGCACAGAGTTGGTGATGTTGATTTGCTGATGAGAAATGATATGACTTAATCCTAGCAACACCTTATCTAATACGGTGTGTATGGCCTGTGCAGTGGGCTTCAAGTCATATTCATTGCGCTCAATTTTTTGTAGCGCTTGCATATTATCTAGGTGCAGTTGTAATTGCTGACAATTTTGCTGGATAAAATCTAGATATTGTTGTGCTTTTTGGGGGTCGTTTAAGTGGTTTGACAGTGAGTTGCTGGCGGTTTGTATTTCTTTTATGGGCGTGACCACCTCTTGTTGGTTTACGGTATCAAATTGCTCCCTGAGTTTGGCATTTTCCATCATGGTATCTATTTGCGCACGCATCAGGCGATTAGAGTCAATGGCACGGCAGTGTGCTTTTACCCGTGATCGTACTATGGACGGATTAGCCGGTTTGGTGATGTAGTCCACAGCACCCAGCTCAAGGCCTTTTACGATATGTTCTGTTTGCTCTAATGCGGATAAAAATATCACCGTAATATGCTGCGTAGTGGGATCGGCTTTAAGGCGCTTGCAGACTTCAATACCATCCATGTCTGGCATCATAATATCCAGTAGGACCAAATCAGGTTGTGGTTCCATAGCGCAAATTTGCAGGGCTTTTTTGCCATTGAGTGCTGCTTTAACTTTATAGTCTTTACGTAATATATCGCTGATCACTTTTATGTTGTCGGCAACATCATCGACCACTAATACTTGCGTGACATGTTCTTTTTGTTCTGATTGCTCAGTAGGTGCTGCTTTCATCGGCCGTACAGGCTTACTCAATGCCCGTTGTAAGCGGGATAATAAGATTTGGCTAGAGAAAGGTTTGACGATGTACTCGGATACGCCACTTTGAATGGCTTGCATGACATTCCCTTGATCTATGGTGGCAGAAGTCATTACAAAGGGGATCTGTGCTGTACGAGGGTTGCTGCGAACATATTGTAGCAGTGAAATCCCGTCTAATTTGGGCAACTTCCATTCAGAGATGATCAGCTGGATGTCGTTGTAGTTGAGTTTCTCCCTTGCATCTACTCCATTCGAGCTTTGAACCACGGTAACCTCTGGCGCAAGCTTTTTAGCTGTGCTGGCTATCATAGATCGAATGGTTTCGTGGGGTTCAACAATTAAAACCGTAATTGATTGATGGTTGTCACTCCAAGACATAGAGTTCTCCGCGCCAAATTTGCTAAATGAAAATTACAGGCTAATTGACTGTCCTTGACACGCGACTTCATAACTGAGTGATTGGTAGACAAAAATTAACTCTTCTTATTTTGCACATGTTATCGAAAAGTGTCTAATAATTATGCATACACTTACCCAATTTAAAAAGTACGCACTATGCTAACTGAGCATGAGGAAAGCACATGTTTCGGTTTGTCATTGAGATGATGCAAGGAGTCAGATATGCGCCTTTGGCGGCTGTATGTAGTTTTACTTAGTTTTTGTGTTTACGCTGAATGTGCCATAGGCACGGATGAGGTAAAAGTAGAGGCTATCTCGGCCTACAATGGATTGGCCAATCCGCAAATTTACGCGGTTTCGAAAGACCCTGATGGATTTATGTGGTTTGGCAGTGCGGATGGGGTAAAACGTTATGATGGTTATCAATTTGTCAGTTTTAATCATAATCCGGATGATCCTAATTCTTTGTCAGCGAACAGCGTAGGTACGCTCCTTTTTGACAACCAAGGAAGGTTGTGGGCGGGCACTTGGGGAGGGGGATTAAATTTATTTGTCCGAGAAAAGCAGCATTTTGTTCACTTCAAATATGATGAGCAGGATCCAACGTCACTCGGTGCCAATAAAGTACAGACGCTGTTTGAAAGCCGTGATGGGACTTTATGGGTGGGTACTAATGGCGGAGGACTGAACCGACTAAAAGAAGATCTACAAAGCTTTGAACGCTTTATGCCACAACCAGATAACCCCTATAGCTTAGGCAGTGATCGGGTTTGGAGTATCAGTGAAGGCAGTAAGGGGGGGATATGGGTTGGTACATCTAACGGTTTGTATCGACTGGATAGAAATACTGGTCAATTTCAAGGGTATGGAGTAGCGCCACAATCATTGGATCATGCTGAGGTGCGTCAGGTTTCAGTCGATGATCTCGGCAGAGTATGGGTGGCGACGCGTACCAGTTTTGGTTTGTTTAATCCCGAAACCGCAGAGTACCGCATATATAACTTGACGTCAGGCACGCTACCGAGCGTGACGCGCTTACATCATTTTAATGAGGACATTTTATTAGCGACCTTTGCAGGGGTATATCGTTTTTCTCCTCGCGAAAATGAATTTGTCCCTGTTGTTGAGGGCGGTGAACTTACATTATTACAAAATCGCGATGTGCGACAAATTTTGGTAGATGACAGTGGGTTACTTTGGGCCGCTACACGATATTCAGGTGTGCAAAAAGTGTTTCCTAACCCACCCGCTTTTATTTCTTGGCAGAATTTTTTAAACGATCAATTGCTGTCAGGGTTATTTAATCAAGTGCTCACCATTGAAGGTGCCAAGCACGGCGGTGTGTGGCTGGGGACGGGTCGTGGCTTGGTGCATTTTGATGGTAAGTCAAAGTTTACCCCATTTGCCGATGCACAAACATTGCAAGGTAATTATCGATTACGTGTTCATAGCATGGCACGAGATCAAGCAGGTATGTTGTTTGCTGCAACTAGTTTTGGCTTGTATCGGGTGGATGAGGAAGCTAAATCGTTGAGCTTAGTAGCATTACCTTGGTTGGAGGACGCGCGTCGCTCGGTAGAGCACATAAGCTTTGATAGGCAAGGTTACATTTGGGTCGTACTGTCAGGGAGAAGTGGGTTGACACGCCTTGATATTGAAACCAATCAAGTAGAACACTTCTTGAATGAACAAGACTTAGAGTTTACTTTCCATGACAGTGAAGGGATGATTTGGGCAGGCACCGATGGAGAGGGAGTGTTTAGACTTGATCCAAGCAATTCACGCTTTGTGCAGTATACAGCGCACGGAGAGCAAGTTGGTCCAAATGGCAACTATGTGGCACATGTGATGCAGCAAGGTGCGCACATATGGCTGGCAACGAACTTGGGGATCACGCGGTTCGATATTGCGACACAGCAGTTTAAACAGTATGAGAATACCGCCTCACAAGTGAACTTTGCAGTAAAATCCATCGCGCAAGACCGAGATGGTTTTTTGTGGTTTGCCAGCGCCAGTGGGGTATTTAAATTTGATCCCACCTACGGTATTTTCCATCAATTTACCACCAATGACGGTTTAATAAACCACCACTTTTTAGCACGTTCTTTTATTTTTAATGATGAGCAAATTCTTTTTGGCAGCATTGATGGCATTACGGGGTTTAACCCCAAAGATGTAAAAGTCAACACCAGTGCCCCGCCTGTCGCATTTACACGTGCGTTTATTGATGGTAAACCGATAGAGATAAGGAATGGCGAGATCCGCTTAGGTCATCGAGATAAAAACTTATCCATTCATTTCGCAGCGCTTGATTATCAAGCAACGGACGATAACCGCTACCGCACTTGGCTGGTGGGTTATCACGATAAGTGGAGTGCAATTACCCCAGAGCACATCGTTAACTATCGGGAATTACCGCCGGGTGAATATCGTTTCCGTGTCCAAGGCAGCAATAATCATGGTGTTTGGAATCAGGTGGGGATTGAGCTGAAGGTGATCAGTGTCCCTGCGTGGTATCAAACGATGTGGTTTCGTGTCTTAATGCCGGTGCTAGTGGTGCTTATTTTACTATTAGGGTTTTGGCTCAGAGTGAGGCAATTACGTGAAAATAGTATTGAGTTAGAGCGCAAAATTGCTCGCCGGACACGCGATATTGTGGTGTTAGGAGAAGTCGGTAAAGAAGTTGCCGCGACCTATGACATGCACGTGATAAGCGAAACTATCTATACTCATCTCACTGATATATTGCATTGCGAATTTTTTGCTGTAGGGGTGTTTTACCCTGAAAAACACTATATCGATTACATTTATGCGATGCAGCAAGGTGAGTTATATGAAGCCTTGGAAAGTCATACCAAAGTGGTGAGCAGTGCTGATGTCTATTGCGTATCGAGTGGGCAAGAGTTTTATGCGGCGACGGATGACCATTGGCAGAAGGTAGGGCTTAAAGCTTGTAACAATCTCTATGGTGAACAAACCAAGTCGGTATTCTGTGCCCCTCTCATTGTGGATGGTAAAGTCATAGGTGTGTTTACCGTACAATCAAATAAACAACGAGCGTACAAAGAAGTCCATTTAAACGTGTTACGTTCAGTGGCTAATCATGTGGCCGTCGCGCTGGCAAATTCATTGTCTTATAGTGAGTTAAAAGAGGCCGAGCAACGGCTTGATTTAGCGATGCAAGGGGCAAATGCCGGCACGTGGGAGTGGGACTGCCAAAGTGATCTGCTTGTCACCAATGGTATTTGGTCAACCATGCTGGGGTATCAAGAAGGTGAACTTGAGCTGCGTTATGGCGATACCATTAACCGCTGGCGTGAGCTGATCCACCCTGATGATCTCGCCCTAGTCGAACATGCGCTACAGGCCCATCTTTCAAAACAAACAGAGACATATCGCTGTGAGTTACGGATGAAAACGGCGGACGGACAATGGAAGTGGATTTTGAGCATGGGGCAAAGTGTGTTTGTGAATCAAGACAGTCGGCGCAAGGAAATGTTTGGTATACATATGGATATATCCGACTCGAAAGGGTTAGAGGCGGCCTTAAAGCAAGCAAAAGAGCGTGCAGAGAGCGCCACGCAAGCCAAGTCTGATTTCTTATCCAACATGTCCCATGAAATCCGCACACCAATGAATGCCATTATTGGTATGAGTTACCTTGCGTTAGAAACTGATTTGAATTTTAAGCAGCGCAATTATGTCGAAAAGATTCATCGCAGTGCAGAGTCGTTGTTAGGCATCATTAACGACATACTAGATTTTTCTAAAATTGAAGCGGGTAAGCTTGATATTGAACAAGTTGAATTTTGTATTGAAGACACATTGCGCAGTGCTTTGGATTTGATTGCGGTTAAAGCAAAGGAGAAAGAGTTAGAGCTCTGTGCTCATATTGATCCTGCCGTGCCCAGCAAGCTAATAGGGGATCCGTTACGTTTATCACAAATTTTACTTAACCTTGGGAGTAATGCCGTTAAATTTACTGAGCAAGGCGGTGAGGTATTGGTAGATGTGCGTGTGGAGCAGCAATTGGCGGGAGAATTGACATTAAAGTTTGCCGTGGTTGACTCTGGCATCGGTATGTCAGAAGAGCAGCAAGCAAAGCTATTTAATTCTTTCTCGCAAGCGGATACTTCGACTACACGTAAATATGGTGGCACAGGCCTCGGACTGGCCATATGTAAAAAGCTGGTTGAATTGATGCATGGTGAGATCCATTGCCAAAGTGCACAAGGGGTAGGAAGCACATTTAGTTTCACGCTGGTGCTTGATGATGCTTTGCATGAGCCCGAAGCCATTGACAAACTTGAGTTAAAGCACGCGCTGATCATTGATGACAACTTCAGTGCTAGCCGTTATTTATCTTCCTGTCTATCGCGTTTTGATATTGAAGCGCACGCTTTTGCTTCTGCTGATATTGTTGATTTATCTAGTGTGTTGGTAGATAAAGATGTCATTTTCATCGATATGCGGCTGGAGCAAACAGGGCGTTATTTACAGCAGATACGCCACATAGAGCCCGATGTGCCTTGTATATTAATGCCGTTGTATGAAATGCAAAACGTAGATACCTACTTGCGTGAGTTTGAACGCAGTAGCTATGTCGTGAAACCATTTTTGGCTGAAGATGTGTACCTGGGTCTACAGCGCGCATTGGGCCTGAATAGTCAGCAGCTTGAGCACCGTAATGAGCAAGACGAGCACAAGTTGCAACAATTGGCTGGCGCGCGATTGCTTTTGGTTGAAGATAACGATCTAAACCAAGAGCTTGCGGTTACCTTGTTGACCAGCAAGGGGATTACAGTGGAGGTGGCCGAACATGGTCAGCAAGCCCTTGAGATGTTGGCAAACAGCCGTTTTGATGGTGTATTGATGGATTGCCAAATGCCAGTAATGGATGGATACACCGCGACACGAAAAATCAGGGAGCAAAGTCAATTTGAGTCTTTGCCTGTCATTGCGATGACAGCCAGCGTTATGATGGATAATCAAGAGGCTGCGCTTGCGTGTGGGATGAATGACATTATTAGTAAACCACTCAATATAGATAAAATGTTTGCGACGCTAAGCAAGTGGATCGTTGTGTCTGAAGCAGCCAAAATAGATATTGCGCAGCCAAATGTGCAATCAGAAACGGGTTATCCAGACATAGCGGGTATTGATTCGGGGATCGCAAAATCGATATCTCAAGGGGATGTCGCACTCTTTAAGCGTTTATTAATCCGGTTTGTTGATCGCCAACAGCATTTCCATGCACACTTTGAAGAAGCGCTTGAACAGCAACATACCGATCCAGATGCGCCGATGCGCTGTGCGCACACACTTAAAGGTACAGCGGGCAACATCGGTGCTACGTATGTGCAGTCAGCCGCTGGTGAACTAGAGCAAATATGTGCTGATAAAGGCGAGTATGCAGCTGCCTTAAATCAGGTCCATGAAAAGTTAGAGCCATTAATTTTTGCAATACAACAAGTGTTAAGTAGTGAGGGAACTGCAAGCGGCTCTGGCGCGGCAAAAAATGCGCATCTATCCGATCAGCAAATCGCGGAAAAGTTAATTCAATTAACAGCATTACTTGAGGACTATGATACAGACGCAATAGATTTGGTGAGTGAGTTGCTACCTATGTATGACGGCACACAATTTGTTGATAAATTTAAACGATTGGCGACATTAATTGATGATTATGACTTTGACACTGCCAAGGAGTTACTCGCGCAAATTAAACCAGAGCTCGAGGCTTCAGAGTCGTTCTAAGTTTAAGTTATTGTGGATAAGCGGGTGTGGGCATTGAGTAAAGGTGCCAAGCGCGCCGCCAGTCAGGTATGTTGGCAAGGATGATTAGCGGCACGCTCAGCAAATTTTATAGATATGTTTATATCTTTTGTAAAAGATGCCGAACGTGCCAGTCAGGTTTGTTGGGCAAAGGTGACAAGCGGCACGTCCAGCAAATTTTGTAGACATATTCATGTCTGTTATAGATATGCCGAACGTGCCAGTCAGGTTTGTTGGGCAAAGGTGACAAGCGGCACGTCCAGCAAATTTTGTAGACATATTCATGTCTGTTATAGAGGTGCCGAGCGTGCCAGTCAGGTATGTTGGCAAGGATGACAAGCGGCACGCTCAGCAAAACTATTGAAGTCCTATCAGCTTCTTAAAAATGCTGAGCGTACCTGCCAAAGAGTATCTGACAAGGTGGTACGCTCAGCGAGACGATTACATTAAACCTACTTTGTATGAGCCCTTTAGTATGCTGACTGGGTCACGTAATGATGGTTATTGAGTTCGTGGCGAAGTACCGCATCATTTAAGTAAGAAAAAGTCTTAGGTCGACCAGCGCTATCCAGTGCGCCGTCATTTTCTATGCTGTTTTCAATGATAAGGTGTGCAGATTGGGTGTTGATCGCATATAGCTTCAGTGCGTAGCTGCCCGGGTGGACAATTAAATTCCCTTTGTACGCATGTGCCAAACCGTTGCTTATACTGTTGTCTTGCTGAGCCGCATTACGAGCAAAGATGCCGTTTTCACCCGCGTACATAATATGGTTGTTCAGTACTTTAATCCCATCTCCATCAATCATCATACCGTTGCCGCCACTGCGGTAGATCAAATTACTTCTTACCTCGACATTATTGCCACCAACTTGAATGCCGGTATTTTGCCAGTGTGGATCGAAGGGACTAACACCTGTACGATAAATTGTGTTGTTGGTAATGTATGCATTACCTTGTACAGAATTAAGCTGTATGCCATCTGCCGCGATATTCTCTAGTTTATTATCAAAAATATGCACATCTTGGATTTTGTGGGGGTAGACAGTCGTTAGGGTATTGTCACACATTAGAGTGCGTGATTTACCGGTATAACCAATATACATGCCCTCACCACTTTCGGTGTCGTGAATATAGTTATTGTGAATACGAAGGCCAGTCATAGTAAAGTTTTCAGCCCACGTATGCGGATCGCACGTTGGGTCTGTTTTTATCAACATACCCGCAAATCGGGCACGATAAATCTCTAAGTGATCAATTTCGATGTGTTCACTTAACGTGCCAACACCTAATGTGCCACCTAGCCTTAGACCATATTCAGATTCCCCTTCAACGGCATTGGATGTGAGCCTGAGCCATTGACTGTTTTCAATTGCAATACTGTATTCGTAAGGTGTGAATGTGACAACACCGTTCTGATTACGAATGATGATGGGGGCTGATGCGGAACCAAGCACATTTTTCACTCTGAGCGGGCCTCGCATTCCTGATTCGAGGCACAGTGTATCACCAGGATTAAGCGACATAGTATTGCCATCTATTAAATGCTGTTGACTGCTAATGTAATGATCACATTGTAAGTTAGAGGTCTCATCAATTTTGTTTTTCTGTGTAGTGACGGTTGCAAAACTAGGTGCAGCTATGAGTATATTAATCAGCAATACAGCTGTCTTAGTGGTTTTTTTTGTATTCGTCATTGGACACTCCATTATCAAATGTTTGAATTTATTGTTGATTCAAAGTGAATAAGAATTTGCGTTTATATTGGTAACAACAAACAAAAAACACTAGAAAAATAGGGTAAATAAAGAGTAAAATTACTTTTACCGAAATTCGGTAAGTATTACCCTTTGATATATATGGATAAATTTTTTATGGATGAAAAAAAATTAAGTTTAGAAAAATGTAAAGGTTTATGGATTGGTACTGTTTATGCAGATTTAAACACTAAAACTTTACACAAGGATGATTTGAGTCAGCCGTTGTCGGAACTGTCTTTTTCGTTGCTTTTAACTTTAGTGGAGTATCAGCCTAGTCCTTTGGCTGCAGATCAGCTGCAAAATAAAGTGTGGCAAGGCGTAGTGACAGGCAATGAAAATGTTAAGCAACGGATCAGCATTCTCAGAAAAGCCTTTTTAGCTTTGGATGAACAAGAACACATTAAGAATATCCGGGGTAAAGGGTACTTACTCGCCCAACCTGTTAAGCTAGACTCTACCGAAAATACATTGAATGTTTGGCCATTTGTTATTAGTGGCTTGTTATTGATAGTGGTTTCAGCGGTGTGGCTGAGCTGGTTGTATTTGTCCACACCAAAAGTTTTGAAAAGTGAGCAATATCAACTATCTGTGTATGCTGGAGACAGCATAACGTTGGCCAATAAAAAATCGGATTTAGCATTTTGCCTTGACGGTTTTGATGATTATGTTGAGGCGTTTGACTCTGAATTGGATGTCAGTACAGGAGACTTCTCATTGACAACGTGGGTAAAGACCTCATCGATTGGCCAACACATTATTGTAGATAAGCGCTACGAGGACCAAGTATCTGATGTACAAGGTTACGCGTTTTATGTTGATGATGGATTCTTGGCATTGCAGCTTGCTGATGGAGATGGCAGTTGGTATTGCCAAGAGCCGGACTCCTCGTGCACGTTTTACGATTCTGAAGCCTTTGTCGCTGATGGGCAGTGGCATCATGTTGCTGTCAGTATCGATAGAGATCGCGCTAAAGGGATCCGTTTTTACCTTAATGGGCAACTTAATAGTGCGTTTGACCCAACTGGACGACAAGGCTCGCTCAGTAACGAAATGCCGCTGAGGATTGGCAGTCGCTCTTCTTTTAAAACGGGGCTATTTAAAGGGGCGATTGGTGAAATCGCATTATATCATCGGGTACTGACTCCATCCGAAATTCGTCAACAGTATGCCATGGGAAATAGTCGTGGCTGTAGCGGCTCTGGAAGTAAAGGCGGCATTTAAACGAAGGCTTGTGGACAGAGTTGCGCATCCCTGTCCACGCAATTCAATGAGGTAGCATTGGTTATTTAGATTTTTTACGCTCCTCTAAAATGAGGTTGATCATCTCTGTGCGGATCTCAGCTTCTTGCCCTTTTAGCTTTTGCAACTGCTGTTCAAGTATTTCTATTTGCTCTTCTTCTTTTGTATTTTTATAGGCTTGACTACCAACATGTTCAGATAACTGTTCGTTGTCAGTGAGCTGCTCGGCTGCTTCGGTAGGAGCCTGATGGAATGTTAAAGTACGTTGAAGTGGCGGCTTTTTGAGCTCATTAATGTCTTCTTGTAAGTTACGTATTTTTTCTTGTAACAATTCAACGACTTTTTCCAAGTTTTCATACTGTTCTTTGAAGACTGGGTTTCGTCTTTTGTACCCAGTGGCTTCTTGGTCTAGCTCTTTGGTAATAATGGGTGGCTTTACTTCTTTTTCGTCGTTATTTTCTCTATATATTGAGGGCGTTTTAGGCGTTGGTTTGAGGAGGTTATCAGGTAACGGCGTTGTTATTTTGTGGCGAGCGCCATATGGGGCGACTTGTGTTTCACTCTGATTTTGCTGTGACGTGATATGTGTATGTTGGAGGATTTTCGATAACATGATGATTCCTTATCAGTGTTTGCATGCCTGATCCTCTATATCGGCAATTCCGCCTTTTTGTTGAATCTAATAGGGATATACCTGCCATAGTTAAATTGCCGGGATAACCCGGCAATTTAACGCTATGCTGAGGCGCTACTTTTTATACAGCTCGAACCAAGCCAGTGTATGTTCAATTTTTGAAATCATACGGGAGGGGCGTCCTGCGATACCATGCGGTGCACCTGGAACGCGTATCAAAACTGTATCAACTTTACGCAGTTTCAATGCTTGGTAAAATTGTTCAGACTCAGACATAGGTGTACGTCTGTCTAGCTCACCTGTCATGATCAATGATGGTGTCGTAACATTACCAACCAGTGATAATGGTGAACGTTGCCAATAATGCGCCAAATTTTCCCAAGGTAGTCCAGGGAATTGATTTCGGATTTGTCCAAGGTAGCTATCGGCTGTCAGCACTTTACTGATCCAGTTAATAACAGGCTTAGTGATAGCGGCAGCATTGAATCTATCTGTTAAACCGACCGCATAAGCTGTCGCGATACCGCCCGCTGAACCGCCGGCGATAAAGAGGTTGTTCTCATCGATAAAGCCTTTTGCAATGAGGGCATCAACAGCAGAGTTGTGATCAGCAAAGTCTTCTTTGGAGCTATATTTTCCATCTAAAAGCAGTGCAAAACGTTCGCCATAGCTGGTCGAACCGCGGTAGTTGACGTAAACCACGACATATCCCTCAGCGGCATAACGTTGCAATTCAGCACTAAAGTGTGGGCCGTATGCTAAATGTGGTCCGCCATGGATCTCCACTAACAGAGGATATTTTTTGGATTTATCAAAGTTCGGAGGCGTGATATACCAGCCTTGGATCTGCTCGCCATCAAACGACGATTTATAGTTAAGCTCGTGTACTTCACCCAGTGTTCTATGCGCCAATAGATCTTGGTTTAATTGTGTTAGCGTGGTCGTTTTACCTTTACGCCAATATGCCACATCGGCTGGTGCTTTACTGTTACCTTGGGTATAGGCTAATGCACCATTATTTGCCATAGTAAAATTGCCACTCACATAAGGACGTCCAAGGGTCGTTCCTGAAACATCATTAACGATGGGTTTAACTTTGCCACGAGAGGAAACAGTTGCTAAGACGCGTTTACCTTGGTCATCATATTGAATTACAAAGTCACCTTTACCAGCCCATTGATAATCGGCAACAGAGCGATCTAGCTCATCCGTTAAGGTTTTAAGTTTACTGTCTTTAATCGACATTAAAGTTAACTGGTTATTGATGTAAGGTACGGGTGCATTACCGCGACTAATAAATGCCAGCTTATCCCCTTTGGTAGAGAAGGTTGGGCTGTATTCTGCACCAGGCAGATCAGTCAGTTGCGTGAGCGTTTGGTTAGTGACATTGACCTGATATAAGTCTGTTTCTGTTGTACGATATTCCCACTCAGGGTGTTGATCAGATGAGAAAACAATGTGTTGGTTATTAGGGCTCCACGCAAGTGGGCCTCTATGCTGGAAGTCACCTTTGGTTAATTGTCTTGGTGTGCCTCCATTTGCTGGCAAGACAAAAACATGTTTAAACGCAGGCTCTAAGTAGCCGCGTCCATCTGCTTGATATCTTGCTTTCTCAAAGATCTTAACGGGCTCTGACCACTCTGCGCCTTTTGGTTTGCTTGGTAATTTGACTGATTTTGCAAATTTAGACTTACCTTGAGGCACATTCATCGTAAACGCGAGATGTTCCCCATCTGGCGACCACGTGATATCTCCAATGGCTTTTGGAAGCTGTGTTAATACAGCTTGTTTGTCTTGTGCTACCCAATAGACATGTAACTGGCGCGAGCCACTGCTGTTACTAGTGAAGGCAATTTTACTGCTGTCAGGAGACCAGCGGGGCTGGCCATAACTATGGTGATCGGCAAATAGAGGATAGTGACTTTTTTTCGCGATGTCATATAACCATAGTGTGCGCTTAGGCACATCATGCATAATGTCATAGCTACTGCGTTCATACACGATTTTTTTACCGTCAGGGCTTATCTGCGTGCTCGCAGCGTATTCTAGTGCAAAGATATCGTCAGATTTAAATGTTGCTGCACTCGCTAAACTGTCTGTTGAGGCAAGTGAGAGCAACACGCCGCTTAGAGCAAGAGTTGTGATTGGTTTCATAAGTAAAATCTATTATTTTTTGATTGCTTCTAACATAAAAGTGAATCCTGTGATGCACAAGTGTTATGAGATAGGCTGACTAAGCATGTAGTCGAATGGTACTCGTTTGATCGAAATCAAGTTGAGTTGAACTGCCATTGTTGATAAGACTAAAGTAGTGTCTTTATATCGGAATTGAACAATGAACGCTGCGGGGTAGGTAGCAATTAGATTGGTGATATAAATCCGCTCGTCAGACTGTTTCTCATATTGCACTTTTCTGTTTAATTAATATTCTTTTATTCTCTGAATTTAAATTTTAAAGGTAATTTATTCCTTGAGTTTCGATTTAAAATGGATATCTTATGCGCACCACTTTGGTGGTATAAATATTTAATTTAATAAGGAAATAATGATGAAACTTGATCTTAAAACAAAAAAGTTGGCAAATTTATCTCATAAAGTGGTGAGTCACCACCAGACTGACAAAGTGGCTGGTGGTGCCGTTATCACGGGTTGCTATTTTCCATGTAAGCCAGTAACACAGACTGGTAAATAACCCATTTGTGATCAAAAGACGTTGAGTTAGGTGCGAAGCTTCGCACCTTTTAATCATGCAAGCTTATACGCTTTGCTTATAACAGAGGTTATGGCTGTGATGAGTAGCCCGACCGTATGTAGCGTTCCATGAGAAATTGGGGGGCTTCAACGTCGTTAAAGCCAAATTGTCGATACAAAGTATGTGCATCATGAGTTGCAAGTGTAAACCGCCTTAGCCCTTGCAATTGAGGGTGTGTGACAACCGCATCGATGAGTTGCTTACCATGCCCGACACCTCTATACGGCTCTAAAACAAACACATCGAGTAGATTGGCAAAGGTCGCATAGTCTGTGACGACCCGTGCAAATGCAATGAGTTGTGTATTTTGTACTAGGGCAAAACAGAGCGAGTTTTCAAATGCGATGTGTAACTTCTCTTGTGATATCCCTTTGCTCCAATAACTTCTTTTAGATAAAAATTGATAGGCATCGTTAAACTGAGATTTTGTGAGTCGATTAACAAGCTGCATAACATGAACTCCTATAAAGTATTGATGTGGATAAGCGGTAAACAAGCGAGTAGTAGGCAAGCCATAACATAGTTAAATCTGCGCATGTGTTTTTGATTTTGTAGCTTTTTACTGAGCACCTTTCCAAAATAAGTCCAGCTTAGACCGCTGCCCAAAGCCACCACATTAAATACCAGTATTCCAAGTAGGGCGGAGTGCCAATAATAGTCGCCAGGCAGTGTTAAGGCGGTAGTTAAAGACAGCAGGGTGGCCATGGTTTTGGGATTGATCAGCTGAAATAAGGCCCCTTGCATAAATGAAAGTGGTTGGTTTTGCTGTTGCAACTTATGTGAGTTCGTCCGGCTAAATGCAATTTTATAAGCCAGATAGACAATATAGCCAGTCGCTAAGAGTTTAAAAGTTAAATGCAATTGTGGGTTTGCCAATACAAGATGCCCTAGCCCCATTAACATAGCGACATGAATGAGGGTCATGCCAGCACGGATCCCAACAATATGTGGCAGCGTTTTTTTTATACCAAATTGCGATCCTGAGTAGGTTAGTAAAATATTATTTGGCCCAGGCGTGATAGATGCGGCAAAGCTGAATAACACCAATGCAGGAAAAAGGGTAAATAGTTCAACCAATGGCAAAGTTAACTCCTAAATTGTATCAATACAATTGTTGCTATTTGTTTCGTATTTAATTATTGTCATAAGTACAAATAGGCATCAATTTATTTATTGTTATGAGTACAATTTGGCAGCCCGATGAGGCATTGTTTTTGCGACTGGCAGCAACCAAGCCAAAATATATGGCGTTGGCAGAATTGATTGAGCAGTCGATAGATAACAAACAGCTGGTATTTGATCAGCGTTTACCGGCGCAAAGGTCATTGGCAGATGCATTGAAGATCACGCATGGTACGGTGACTAGAGCTTATGTTTTACTTGAACAGCGAGGCTATGTGCGTGCAAGGTTAGGGGCGGGGACTTATGTGTCAAAAAATAATGGCGCTCATCATGAGTTGCAAATCAGTGATTTAGCAGCCAGTGTGCAACCTCTAATGGGTCAAGACAGTATTATTGCAAAAGCGATGCAAGCGCTGTCACAAAGTCATTCGGTGCTAAGTGAGCTAATGACTTACAAGCTGAATGGTTTGCCAAGACACCAGCGGTTTTTTCGAGATTGGTTATTGCAACGTGGATTTGCCTGTGAACAGCATGACGTTATTTTTACTCAAGGCGCACAACAGGGGATCTACAGTTGTTTATCGACTTTGTGCGACCCAGGAGATTTGGTATTACATGAGGCACTCACATACCCTGGCTTTTTCAAAGCATGTAAAAGTTTAAAACTGCACTCAAAAGGTGTGCCTGTTAATGAACAAGGGATTGACTTAGCAAGGTTAGAGTCTATTTGCCAGCAGCACTCAGTTAAAGCAATTTATATTACACCAAACTGTCAAAACCCGACTAATGTGCACTACAGTGAGGACACATTGCACGCGTTATTGGCATTGAGCCGTAAGTATCACTTTTTTATCATCGAAGACGATGTGAATTATTGCTTGCCAGAAAAGTGGCGACTGCCACTGTGGCAGCAAGCACCCGATCGGGTTTTTTATTTGGCCAGTTTTTCAAAATATTTTAGCGGTGGGTTGCGGGCGGGTTACATGTTGACCCCTTTGCTCTGGCAACAGGCTGTGATTAATACAGTACACGCACAGTGCTGGTCGGTATCAATGATGAACTTTGAATTATTGATGCGTACATTACAAAGCAAAGAATATCAGCATGTTCAGAGTAAGTTGGCTGAGGAAATCCGTTATCGACAAGCCGCTTTAGATAGGGTGCTTCGGCAATATGGGTTTGAAGCCATATTTTTTGGCTTGAATGTGTGTTGGTATTTGCCTGAAAATCTAAATATGCATTACGTGGCTGGGCAATTTAAAGCGCAGTTAGTTGAGGTACGTACACTTGATGTCTTTGCCTCTCCCCATGAAGCTTGTGATATAAACGGGATCCGCTTTACGCTTGGTGGACCAACTACCCGCGAAGCCTTCGATTTCGCCATCACACGCATTGACTCGGTTCTACAGGGTATTTTGGTCAACTCGGATGTGGTGATATAACTTTAATTAGCCGATGAAAATCGGCTAATTAATCTGTCATTAGTCTTTTTTTACAGCTGCAATAACAGAGACTTCAACCAGCAACTCTGGTCTTGCCATAGCCGCTTGCACACAGGCTCTCGCTGGCGCATGCCCTTCAGGCACCCATGCGTCCCATACTTCATTCATTTGTGCAAAGTACTGCATATCACTGATGTACACTGTTGCGCTTAAGATATGATTTCTATCACTATTTGCTTCTTCAAGTAACGCATCTACTTTGTCGAGCATGGTTTGTGTTTGCTCTTTGATGCCTTGTGTAGCGTCTTTACACACTTGCCCGCACAGATAAATAGTATCATTATGTACTACAATGCGGCTCATACGCTGGTTAGTATGTTTACGAGTGATGCTCATGTTTTTTCCTCGTTAGTAGGCCTGTGTATTTGGCGCTGATTTATTGGTTTGTACTAGGTTATATCGCCAATTTGGAACCAAATTTGGACGCCTAGCAGTATACATGCCCAATATTATATGGGAAGTTGGTCACTTAATTAAGCCTGAATGATTTGCTAAAGCGCAGAGGCGAGAATTTGCTGTAACAGCATCATCGGAAGAACAGTCGATATGTTTAATTTGGCCAGTCAAACATAACCGGCCAAATTTGTATTTACACTGATATCATCAGTAAGCCAATGGCACAAATAATGGTGAGACCAATGAAAATATTGGCGAGATTGCCAGTATCAGCAATAGGTTCAGGCACGATTTCTTGTTGAGGGATCTCTTGTTGTGTCATTCGATAATAAAAGCCTTCTCCATATCGTGCTTTTAAATCATCACGGGAAGCCCACTCAAGTTGCTCGGTCAGAAAAATAAGGACCTCGCTGGATATCATTTCTTTGTCAACTTGACACGTTTTTTGATGCGTTAACACTTTATCAAACACCAACGCGGCTAAATCATTTCTTAGTGAGACGTTTTCGCAAGCAGGATGATCAACAAGTAGCTGCCATGCAGAAAGCTGAGTATGTCGGTGTGCATTGTTTAAAAGATCACTCAGCTCATCGTCAAACTCATTAAATAGTGGATCTGCCAAGCTATCAGCGGCTGGAGAAAATGGTTCAGCGAGGCCGGTTAAAATGGCTTGATATGCGGCATGAATTGCTTGTTCTTGCTCAGCGCGAGTTTCTTCTGATTCAGTTTTTAAGTCTTCGAGTTTTTGCTGATACGCTGCTTCAATTACTTGTTTATCTGAAGTGGGCGCCAGTGCTAATACATTCCAAGGATCTGTTGACACGGTTTAGTTCACCTTTCTCAATCTGTTAGTTTAGGCTGTCACATTTTATGACATAAAGACGACAGTCATGAGCTGAGTGTAGCAGACTCACCTTACTTTTCTAAACTAAGGAGATGGATGTGTGTTTATTTTAGGTAAAAAGCAACAGCTTCAATCCGCTCATGGGTGTATGTAGATGGTTTGCTGATCGCAGTGTGCGTTTATACAGGCGGAGATGGTGGTTTCACCTAAATATTGACTCAGTTCAATCTGCGGCTTGGTAATGGGTTCATGATTAATAAACCAACTCACTTGCGTAGGGTGCGAAGAGGTTAAAGCAAGGGTACTAAGCTGAGAGCGATAGTAGTGCTGACCACTTCTTAAAGAAGTGATGGCAATAGAATAATCAGGTACCGACAGAGCTGTATTGTGTGATGTGATAGAACCATAACTGATTTGCTTTCTGTTTAGCCAGTGAGCGAGCTTTTCTGGCCAACTCATGTTTGTCGTAAAGTCGCCGTGAATATCCATACTCGGTGGTGTCATATGGTTGATTGTGAGTGCGTGATGTTGAGATTCACATTGATTGTTTGGAATGTGCTCAAGTGCTAATCCACTTGGCCAGCAAATGAGCGTATTGGTTACCGAGGCAGGCTTCTTTAACAGTTGTTGGTCTGGTGGTAGTAAATCAAAGGCATCGAACATCAAAGGGGCGGCTTGGGTCGCGCCGAGGTAACCCAGCATTGGGCTGGCATCAGGGCGGCCAACCCAGGCTGCGACGGTATAGTCACGGCTGACACCCACTGCCCAAAAATCTCGATAGCCATAGCTTGTGCCTGTTTTCCATGCAATTTGACGTCGCACCGAAGGCACGACGCGATCTGGGGCACTTTGTGCGCTGAGCATTTTAAAGGTGATCCAGCTACTTTGTGGGCTTAATATCCGTACTGACGCTGAACTATTCACAGTGTCTTTGAGCACGTTTAATGGCGCGACATGCCCGTTACTTGCTAACGAACGATAGAGTTTCGCTAGGGTGAGTAATTGGGTGCCTGTTCCACCTAGTCCAACAGATAAATTCGCTTGTTTGTGTGTAAGATGAATACCGGCTTGAGCTAAGTTGTGCTCAAACCGCATTGGCGTAATGCGATTGAGTAGCTGAATCGCTGGCACATTAAGAGATTTTTGCAGCGCATGCTGTGCACTGACAGGCCCGCTGAAGGTACCGTTTAAGTTTTGTGGTTTATAGCCATCAAAATCTGCGGGGATATCACTGAGCAAACTTTTGCTATGGATGAGCCCTAAATCCAGTGCTTGAGCGTAAATAAAAGGCTTTAAGGTTGAGCCTGGAGAACGCGTTGCTCGCACCATATCTACGTGGGCAAAGCGACTGGCATCGCGAAAGTTAACAGAGCCTTGGTAAGCGCGGATCTGTGCACTGGGGTTATGTAAAATAACCAAGGCTGCCGATGCTTTATGTGGTAGGCGTTGACTGGTTCGATGCAGTAATGTCGACAGACGTTTTTGTAGTGAATAGTCTATCGTGGTTTGGAGCTTATGTCGGTGCGGATAGCGTTGCTTTAAGTAACGTGCAAGCAAAGGGGCTAGCAATGGTTGCTTCCCTATGTGAAGGTTGACGCGCTCTTTAATGAGCAGGTGATATTGCGCTGAGTTGAGTAACGCGCCTTGATAGAGGCGCGACAAAACTTTATTGCGCATCGCTTTTGCTCTGGTGGGGTAGCGGTCTGGGCGATAGCGGGAAGGTTTTTGTGGTAGCACGACCAGCAATGCGGCTTCGTTTTTAGTGAGTTGGTGTGGCGCTTTAGCGAAGTATCGATGTGAGGCGGCTGCTATGCCTTCAACATTCCCGCCAAAAGGCGCGAGATTAAGGTAAAAAGTGAGTATTTCTTCTTTGCTAAAATACCATTCTAGCTGAATTGCTCTGGCGATTTGATGCAGCTTGCCACCTATTGTTCTGGAGTGTGGGTCGATGAGACGTGCAACTTGCATAGTGATTGTTGAACCACCAGAAATCACGCGACCATGTTTTATCCATTGTCCAGCTGCGCGCAGCAAAGAAAAAGGATTCACGCCATAGTGTTGGTAAAACCATCGGTCTTCGTAATGTAACAAGGCTTGTAAATAAAAAGGGTTCACTTCTTTCGGCGTGACGTGATAGCGATGCACGCCCTGTTTATCACCAAATGAACGTAATGTTTTGTTATTACTTGCAGTAATAAGAGTTGCAGGCCCTCCTGGGTACATCGGTGGCAATGGGTTACTGGTGTGCCAAACGATCGCGGTCATCACCATAAATAACAGTGCTGATAAAGCGATAAGTAGGGTTTTTTTTAACGTCATCTGGCCAAGTCACAGTGGTAAGCGCCCCTGTCGGGGCACTTTCAGCTACCTTTCGATAGTGATTTTAGAGGGGAATTGTGTATAGAGCACGTGTTTTTGTGGTCTGTACATAGATTCTATAAAACTGGGTGGGTTGGCATAGGTGCCGGGCACTTCGGCACGCAGTAAGTATGCAAATTGTTGTCTTGAATTATCACTGTTATAACGATGACTATATCGACGCGGCTTTAGGTCGGTCACTGCCACATATCTATCGTTACGATACTCTTGGTGTTCGACATGGCTTAATACAACTCCCTCTGGAAGCAACTGCTGGATATCTAAATCTTGGAGTAACTCTGGGTTTTCAAGTACAAAGCCAGCCGGGATCTTATCAACAATCATTGCATCATGAATGCGCTCTTTTGTTTCGACATTGAGTACCACCAACACACGATCTCCAACTTTGAGAGAGATTTGTTCATCAAGTGGTTGGCCTGAGAGAGTGTACCAACGTCTCAAAAAGTGCTTCATTTTGATGGTATTAAATGGATTAATTTGGTTACTTATAATCGGATTTACTTTCAGGTAACCGGTGTGAAGCTGTTGCACATACAAAGGTGTTTCCGTGGTATTTTTAAGCATTAAACTTGGGAACAACGGCTGCTCTAAGCGCCCTTGAGATGTGATTTCTTTACCATCAATCAACACCTTGAGAGGTTTTTGGTTTTGCTTATCCAGTGCAACTGCTGAGCGTAGCAGCGCAGCTTGTTCTTGTGTACTTAACCATTGCTTGTTAATGGCAAGGGTAGGAAGATCTTCGGCGAGTGCATTGGCGAGTCGTTGTGCTTTGCTTTTTAAACCTTGCAATTTAGCCATTTCATTTAAAGCGATAACAGCCATGGCACTGTCGCGCACTTGGCTGCCGTAATCATAAATATAGGCACCTACTCGAGATTGTGTATCAAATTGATTAAGTAAGGCTGAAGCCTGTGCAATTGCGCCTGTATTGGCAAGTGCTGCTGCAAATTGTACTAAGCTCAATTGTGACGGATATGCGGTGATTTGAAGCGCCTCGAGATCACTGTAGCTGATCCTGCCTAACTGACTCGATACATATGCGGCATACGTTGTCGCCGCAATGGCTGACTCAGAGCTATATGTTAATGTAGCGACAAAGTCCCCTTTGGCATAACGCAATACGCGATATTGTGCCTCTTGCAGCATATCTGTTGGCACCAGCCCTGGATACTGAGTATTGGCTTGGGTAAGAAAGTCGGTAATGTATACCGTGAGCCAAGGTGATTCTTTGCTGTAACTGCCCCATGTGCCAAAACCGCCAGATGTCTTTTGCATGGTCTTCAAGCGACTGATAGCGGTACTGATATACGCTTTGTTCGAAGTGAGCTTGGCTTCATTGTTCAAAGCGCGCTGCTGAAACCGAGCGAGATTCGGGTTTTGTAAGATGAAGGGCCAGGCTTTACTGGTTGTTTGCTCGGCGCATCCATACGGGTAAGCGTGTAGTCCTGTTGCAAATTGGTCAATATTAAGAATAGGCGTGTGGCTAATGAGTAGTTTACCTTCTTTGCCCTTTACACGTTTTAGGCCATCCCAGTTGCTTTCATCAAATTGGATAGATTGCTGTGGACTTAATTGGCTGTTTTTGGCTTGAGTAACCCACGGCTCAATATGTTTGACCGGTACTCGCCAACTGCGCTCTACGTCGACATTTTCTCCCTTTGCGTGCAAAGTTAATACCGTGGTTCCTTCACGGGTTTGCTCGGTAGTTTGAAGCGGGATTGTGTAGCTCCAGTGTGCCGCGTGATCTAGGGTCACCGAGTGCTCAGTTTGTCCTGTGAGTGAGATATGGTTATCCGCACTGAGGCGAATATCCAGTGTTTGTGCTCCGCCGCTTAGATTATGTACATCGAGAGTCACAGCAGAGTTGTCCCCCGGGATTAAAAATCGAGGTACAGCCAGCTCTGTAACCAGCGGCATACGAATAACTTGGTCGTGTATCAGCTGTCCAACTTGACTGTCATTGAACGCCGTGACAATGAGCTGCGCTTCCCCGTTATAGTCCGGTAATGTTAGCTTTACGATGGCTTTACCATCATGTATTTGGACTGGCATTGACATTAATTGAATGGTTTTACTTTCAACTAAGTCGTCATTGCGGTTGGTGTTGTTCTCAATACTATCACTACCAAAACGTGACTGGGCAAATGGATTTGGACGCGGGTCGTATTGACGAGAGTATAAATCTACAATATCTCCACTATAACGACGCTGAGCGAAAAAGTAGTTAAAAGGATTGTTAGGCTTATAGCGGCTGAGGTTGATTATCCCTTTGTCCACCATCGAAACCGTGACCCAAGTGGTACTGTCACCATTAAGCTCTGTTGCTGTGATGGGGATCTCTAATGTTTGTAATGGCTCGACGTGACTGGGCAGGTTAACAGCCAGTTTGACCTGACGATCACTTCTGTCAAGTGGTAATGGTATCACGCCTAAATAGCGTTTTGGGGCATTGTGTTGTTGACCAAATACGGTGGCAGTGACATAGAGGTCATGGCGAGCTAATGTGTGATCGAGTGGGATCTCGACGTGATTTTGTCCTTTTTTCACAGCAACTTTGTTAGACCAAAGCACACGATCAGACTCCAGAGTGACCATCAGCTCACCATCAATCGGGGCCGTTAATGTGAGCTTGGCTTGCTGACCTGCTTGGTAAGCCGCTTTATCTAGCGTAATTTGTAAATGCTCAGGTTTTACCGCGTATTGGCCATATCCACGATACCAGCCTGCATAGAATTCGTAACGGGTTTTGTTTCCCGTTTTTAAATCAGTGGCTTCAAGGCGGTAATTTCCCCAGCTGACAGGTAATTCAACACGCGCGATATCCGCCTTAACATCGACGACACTTTGTTGCTCCTTACGCCACCTGTCTTGCTTTTGACGCTGCCAACCAATGCCCTCTTCATACATCCAGTAGTAATTACCTTGATCGTAAAATAACTCTAACTTGATACTGCCATTGGAGAGTGTTTGCCCATCGGCTGATAATAAGGCAATTTCAAAGCCCGCATCTGAACGGTACTGGACGTCTTTTGCAAGCGGTTTAATCCCCGGGATAGTCTCGTTTTTCCAGCTGGTAAAAGTACTGGTGCGTTGCACGGCAGCGCCGCCCGCCTCTTGAAGCGCAATAAATACTTGTGTTTTTACTGGGCTTTTAAGTGGCGTTGCACTGGGAGTGGCTATCTTAATCTGTGCGCTACCTTGTTCTGAGAGTTGCAGGTTGCCGAGAGATTTATAACGACCGGATAAATAGAAATCCTGACCCACCACAAATGCCTGATAGGGACCTGGGTAGTGCCTGATAGGCTGGTGACTGACATCTGTTTTAAAGGTATTACCAGCGGCTGGGCTACCAAATAAATATTTGCCATGTAAGGTAAGGTTATTCTTATTGCCAGCAATGACAAATGGTTGCGCCGTATCTATTTTGAGATCCATGCGCTCCGGAACAAACTCTTCTAACTGAAATGTCATTTCTGCGATGGGTCTTTTGGCACTTGGGTCTAGTTTTACAGCCACGGTGTAGCGACCGGTTGGCCAGTCATTAGCCGTTTTGAGAGACTTACTAAAAAAACCTGCCTCTTGTGTTTGTATCGTTTCTTTTATTATCTCTTCTTGTCGAGAGTTTTTTACCGACAAGGTGAGGTTATCTATGTTGGTCTTATGGCCATCAAAGTCTCGTAATAATATGTTTATTGGTAAGCTATCCCCAGGTCTAACGAGGTCTCTATTACTGTAGATGAAGGCTTCTGTTTCTTGAAATAAGCGGCCGCCTAGTTGATAAGCGGAGAGATCGAGGGGCACTTCTTTTAGGGGTAAAATGGCGAGCTGAGGCGCTTTGTCATTATTTTCTAACTCAGCAACGACAATATCATTTTGCTCCAACGTCACAGCAAAGTCGATATTGCCTTGTGGGTTTGTTTTACCTTGGCGAATGAGTTCATGTTCGCGATAAATACTTACTTTGGCATCAACGATACTCAGACCACTTTGTAAGTCATTAACACTAAAGTGAGCTGTGTTTTTTTGTACTCTTGCTTGGATCCCAAGCTCTGTAAGCAGCATATGTTTTGCCTGGAGTTCGTCAAACTGTCCAGCGGCTTTGAGTGTGACAATGTACCACCCTGATGGCAAATTTTTTGGTATGGGTAACTTAGCAGAATGAATTGTATCTTTCGTATTGCTGGGTAGCGTATAGCGGTCTGCAAAGACGCTTTCATAGCTGTAACTTAATCTGTCCAGCGAGCTGGGATAAATTTTGTCGTTTAAATAATGTTTTTGCAAAAAGTCATGTGGGCTTGTTAAGCGTAAAATTTCAATATCAACTTCGGTGGTATTTTTATAACTAATGGGGATCGCTTGATGCGCACTTTTTGGTACTAATGGACCAGTGCCTACGATGGCAACTTGCGGTGTTTGGCGCTTTGTAGATTGTGCGAGCGCACTGTGATGCCAGCCAATTAAAAGCCATAAAACAGAGATGAGTAACCAGCTGGTTTGCACACTCCTTGCGATCATGATATTCCCCTAATGATACTGATATTAAATAAGTTTACGCAACTTACATGAATTTAGCGTGATTATCTTATTAATCATTATTAAGAGTAAAGGATTAGAGCGAATAATAAATAGTTAATTGATTATTTGCTCTAAATTCAAGCTGTATAGCAAAAATACTGGTGCCCGAGGGTATAAATCAGGCCTAATTGAGCATATAGGCTCTGGGTATAGGCATAGGGGACTAACTGGCGACTAAAAAATTAATACGTGTTAGTAAATCTTGTGGCGCGGTATCTTTGAGGTCATTTAAATACTCTTCAAAGGGCGGAAAGTCGGCCAATTCAAATTGGCTTTGTGGTAGCCATTGACCATAAAGCCAGTTATAGGGCTTTTCAAGTTCGGTATAATCGCCTTTGAATAAAATACTGACAGTGTTCCCTGCGGGAATGGTGAGTTGTTTAAACGCATGCTTCGCAGGTAGTTTATTTTTATCCACCGTTATGCAGGCCATTGATTTTAGTTGTGCTTGTGGCACAGACTCTGGATCGTCAAAGTAAATGCCAAAAAAGCGTGTGTTTTGGTCGATAAGGTCTGCTTTTGCGGCCATCAATGAGAGCTTTTCGAATGCTTGGCCAATTTGCATATAATCACCGATGTGATTTAGGCCAATTAACTCAATAGTTTCAATGTTTTGTTGTTCAACAGGATACATAGAGTGATACTCCTTGGAAGATGTTGGGTACAACGCAGTGACATGAGACGCTGAATAAGCACGTTGTTGGCGGTATTGGTTGGGTGTTTCGCCATAGTGTTTAGTAAAGGCACGGTTAAATGCTTCAACGCTGCCATAACAAACTTGCTTTGCAATTTGTTGTTGGCTTAAGTCGCTGCGAACTAAGTAAGTTGCCGCCTTCAACATACGCATTCTTCTCACTGTGACATTGATTGTTTCACCGGCATATTCTCGATAGATACGATGAAAGTGATACGCTGACATACACGCAATATCAGCCAATGTATTGACATCAAGTTCAGCGCCGGCATGCTCGTAAAGATAATCTATCACGCGCAGCATTCTGGCTTCATAGTAATGTTGTGTGCTTAACTTATGTTTCATTATTGTGCTACTCAATGCTGTTCAGTGTTGGTACACGTCTTGTTGATTGTGGCGACAAGGTTAAAGTAGCGCAAGGTGGATTGATAATGTTTGCTGATTTATGAGAAGTAAAATAGGGGCCCTATATGGATGCCCCTAGGGAAGGACTACAATCGTTCGTTAAAAAACGGCAGCATATGGTGTTCGAGGCGCTCAAGGGCTTTGTCACTATGTCCACCTTGGAACACTTCGAAAGAAATCGGGACTTTATTTGCTTCAGCTTTCTGTTTCAGTGCAAGCACCCCTTCTGTGATCCAGATGTAGTCGTCTTTATCGCCGACATCAATTCGAACAGAGCTCAATTGTGCAACCACAGAGGGGGTTGAATACAGCTCAACAAGTTCCCCAAAGCCTCTGAACCACAGTGGTTTTTGTGATGGGTCAACATTGTAATGAACGCCAAAGGGCTTACCTGGTTGTCCGGCAAATGCACCTGCATAGGCCATGAGGTATGCACTATAGCTATTTACTTGGCCATTGTTCCAAATTTCACGCCCTTGGAATGAAGCAAATTCAGCGTCCATGACAGCTTTGGGGTTCTTCGCCGTCGCTAATTTTTGTTTGAAGGTTTGAAAGCGTTTGATGGCGTCTTTTGAAGTTAAATATGACTTTGCCATGCCCTTTTCGTCAAACATACCCGGACTGAGCGCATAAACATGGCCGAATAGATTTGGATGCTTTGCTGCAAATCTAAGTGCGCCAGTGCCTCCCATCGAAAACCCAGTAATTCCGCGGTGTTCAGGCTGTGCTTTGGTGCGATAAGTACGGTCTATCCAGGGCAAAACTTCTTTAATCACATAATCACTAAAGTTGCCATGGACCTGAGAATTCACATAAAAGCTGCCTCGCAGTGGTGTGTTACCTTCCAGCATGACAATGATCATTTCCATACTTTGACCGTTTTTTTTGTGGTTTTCTAGCATGGGCTCAATACGTTCGCTGTATTTGATAGGCCAGCTGTAGGCTCCGAGCATATACAATACAGGATAACGTTTGTCGCTATCATGGTAGCCATCAGGTAAATATATGTGTATGTCTCGGGTACTTTTCGTGCCGATTAAACTGTTCTCTAGCGCTTTTGAGTGAAAAGGTATTTTGACGATTTCGGCTTTGAGTGTGCTGCTTATAAAGATAAGCAGTAAAAATAGTAATGTTTTCATTGTTATGACTCCTGCTGATAAAGCTTGCAGTTAAGTTACAATGTGCCTAAATTAATAACAAATATAAAAACTGATTGATTTATATGTAATGAATATAAATTGGATGGATATAAAAAAATTGCACTATGTGGTAACGGTTGCACAAGAGCTGAGCTTCAGCCGTGCAGCCTTGAAATTACACATGTCGCAACCCCCATTAAGTCAACAGATCCGGCAGATTGAAAACCATTTGGGAATGGCGCTTTTTGAGCGCTCAACGCGATCCGTGAGTTTAACTCCGTTTGGTGTTTTATTTGTTGCCAAGGCGCAGCGAGTAATTGCGGCCCACACAGAGTTAGGGGAATGTGTTCAGAGCTTTCAAACTGGCATACAGCAGCCTATAAAGTTGGGTTGCATTGGTCTTGCGTTTGAAGCGTTAGTGGCAAAAAAAATGGCAATATTATCTGGCCACTCACCTAAATTAAATGTGGTATTAGAAGAGGGAACGAGTGCCGAGTTGGTGGCACGTTGTCAGTCGGGACAGTTACATGGTGCGATAATTCGTTTGTTTGACCCTGAGTTACCCACTAAAGATATTCATTACCTGTCCAGTGAACATTATGTTTTTGCTTGTCCAAAGCAATGGCTGATAGAGGATAAAAGTACATCGATAAAAACGTTCTGTGGCAAACCATTTATTCATTACCCTAAGGCATTACAGCCTAAACTGCATGAAAAAATAGAAGCGGTATTCTCGCAAGCAAAAGCACAAATGAATGTGATCCAAGAGGTGAAGACAAAATCGACGACGCTGTCTTTAGTCGCTGCGGGCATGGGCTTTGCGATTGTGCCGCAATCGATGATGAACAAATATGCATCTGAAGTAGACTTTATTGAAATCACAGAGCACTTACCAAGCGTTGATTATTATCTTTACTGCCAAGACTGGCAAGTGCATGAGCGAATGAACACCCTATATGAGGTGTTTAAATCGCCAGAGTTTACTTAAAAAAGTCATCTTCGTTTTTAGCGAGCATTGCCTCGATATCTTCAATCAATGCTTGTGGGTCTGGTTGGGCTAAGTCAGTACTTTGCACGGGGCTTGAGATTTTGTTGTTTTCTTCCGACCACTCACCTAAATCTATCAGTTGACAACGTTTAGAGCAAAATGGACGGTGTGGGCTTTGGGCCGACCAGATAACCTCTTTTTGGCATGTTGGGCATTGGACCGTTGTTGGCATAGTAGATACTCACTGTATTATAGAGTGGTATAGTTTACTGCTTTGCAGCAAACTATACCAGTGAGCTTCAGGGAGACTAGTAGTTGGTTACGCGGTTAATTTCGGCCAGTGAAGTTACCCCAGCGGCCGCCTTTTTTAAGCCTGATTTACGTAAGTTGTCAAAACCAAGTTTGTCGGCAAGTTCGGCGATCTCTAGAGAGTTCGCACCCGCCATTATTTTATGCGACATTTCAGGAGTAATTTTAACGACCTCGTAAACACCGACGCGGCCTTTATAGCCATCTGTACAGTGATCACACCCTTTAGGTGAATACAGGGTCATGTCTTTCACTTGTTCTTCAGTGAATCCTTGTTTGAGCAGCTCCTCTTTTGGTAGCTCTTCTGGTTCTTTGCATTTTGGACACAACCTTCGCGCGAGGCGCTGGGCAATAATTAAACTCACCGAGCTTGCAACATTGTATGCGGGTACCCCCATATTCAGGAGACGTGTCAGTGTTTCTGGCGCAGAATTAGTATGCAAAGTACTCATGACTAAGTGACCAGTTTGAGCTGCTTTGATAGAGATCTCAGCGGTTTCGAGGTCCCTGATCTCACCGACCATTACGACATCAGGATCCTGACGTAAAAATGCCTTAAGTGCATTAGCAAATGTCATATCTGCCTTGGCATTGATCTGAACTTGGTTGATCCCCTCTAGGTTAATTTCAACCGGATCTTCTGCTGTACTGATATTTCGCTCAGGCTTATTCAAAATATTAAGGCCTGTATAGAGTGAAACCGTTTTACCAGAACCCGTTGGGCCGGTCACTAAAATCATGCCTTGTGGCTGCTCTAGCGCACTTAAATATAGTGCTTTTTGCTCTGGCTCATAGCCCAGTACATCAATGCCTAACTTGGCTGCAGACGAGTCGAGTATCCGCATTACAATTTTTTCACCCCACATGGTCGGGAGTGTACTGACACGAAAATCAATGCTTTTTCGCTCAGAGATTTTGAGCTTGATACGCCCATCTTGCGGTTTACGTTTTTCAGCGATGTCTAGGTGAGACATGACTTTAATTCGCGCAGATAGTCGGCTAGCTAGCGTGTTCGGTGGGCTGGCCATCTCATGTAGAATGCCATCAATACGAAAGCGGACACGGTATTTTTTTTCATAGGGTTCAAAGTGTAAATCTGACGCTCCCTTTTTAATGGCATCCATCAAGATTTTATTGATGTAGACAATGATAGGCGCATCGTCTTTTTCTTCATCTTGCTGTTGCGTTTGAGGTTCATCTTCAACATCAAGACTGGCAAATTCTTTGAATTCATCTTCACTCAGGGATAAGCCGGAGCTTGAGTCAAACAGCTGATCTATTTTTTGTTCGAGCAGTTTGTGATCAACCACCACGATCTCACATTGTAGACCGGTACTAAACTCGAAGTTTTCAAAAGCGCCGTAATCCGTGGGATCTGAAGTCGCTATAAATAGTTTGCGATCTTTTTTAACCAGAGGTAGCAAATAGTGCTGTCGGATCAGTTTTTCTTTGATCAAGTCTTTGGGCACATTTTCAACATCAAAGCCATTCAGATCAAAATAGGGAACACGAAATAAATCAAGGCATTGCTCCGCAAGTTCCTGACCAGACATGCCACTGCACAGGCATATCAGTTCTGCCGTGGTCGTTGCTTCGGTTTGCTTCGCCTTTATTTGATCTGGCGTAACCCGACCTAAGGTGATGAATTTTCTCAGTAATGGAGAGTGATGTTCCATGATGTCCTTTAATACTTCAACAGCTTACATTAATGTAGCAAATAAACAGTAATTGTGCTCATTGTGATCATTGTGATGGAGCCCATCTATAATCATTCTAGAGATTTATATAAAATTCAAGAAATAAAGTGTTTAAGTGGCCTTCGCTGCGTTTAAAAAGTTTTGATGTAATTTATCTAAGTCTGATTGGACTTCAATCAATGGTCTGTCGTTATTGATAATGTGGTCGGCTTTTTGGCACTTATCTTCGCGGCTCATTTGCGCTGCAATAATATTTTTCACCTGCTCTTGAGGTACTTTGTCGCGCTCACTGGTGCGCGCAATCTGCACCTCTACAGGCACATCAATTAACAAGGTTTTATGACAGAAACGCTGTAAGCCGTTTTCAAAGAGCAATGGCGCGCACAATATAGCGTAAGGACTCGTTGCCTGCTCGAGTTGCGTGATAAGTTGCTCTCTGATCAACGGATGTAGCAATGCATTTAACCAATCTTTTTGCGCTTCATTGTCAAAAATAATGCTGCGTAATTTGGCTCTATTGAGCGTACCTTCTGTGGTCAAAACCTCATCGCCAAAGTGTGCTATGATGCTATTTAATCCCACTGAGCCCGGCATGACGACTTCACGTGCAACAATATCGGCATCGACCACGTCAATGCCCATGCTTTCAAAATAGCGCGTTGCTGCGGTTTTTCCTGCGCCTATGCCTCCTGTCAGGCCTAAAATCCAGGATGACATGCTATACCCCTAATAAATTTAAATACCAAATCTTTAACGCATCACCATAAAATAGACATAACCAACCAGCAATCGCCAAATAAGGGCCGAAGGGAATAGGCGTGGCCTTGTCTTTCCCTTGCATTGCAAGTTGAATACTGCCAATGACAGCGCCAACCACACTGGAAAGTAAAATAATTGTGATGAGCGCTTGCCAGCCTAGTAACGCACCAAAAATAGCCAACAGTTTGAAATCACCATACCCCATGCCTTCTTTGCCTGTGAGCAATTTAAATAGCCAATAAACACTCCATAAGCTGAGGTAGCCTGCAACAGCTCCCCAAATGGCAGCTTCTACAGTGATGGTCAGTCCAAGTACTGCACTAATTATTGCTAGCCACAGCATTGGTTGTGTGAGCTGATCAGGGAGCAGCATCTTGTCTATATCAATAAAAATGAGTGCAATTAAGCCCCATGTCATCACAATGTATAACAGCGCGGTAAACGTTGCGCCAAAATGCCATGCTACCCATAAAGAAGCAGCGGCAGTCAGCATTTCAATACAAGGGTATCTCACCGAAATCGAGGTACTACAGTATGCGCAGCGACCTTTGAGCAAAAGCCAACTTAATATCGGTATATTATGATGCGCTTTAATTTGTGTATCACAGCTGGGGCACGTTGATCTCGGTGTGATTAAATTAAATGAGCTTGAATGTGAGGCAGACTGTTCAGAGCTTTGATCGTGTTGTCCGAGTATGACCTTACACTCTGACTTCCATTCATTTTCCATCATTTTAGGTAAACGATATATCACAACATTTAAAAAGCTACCGATACAGGCGCTCGTTAATCCCACTGACAATAAGAAAAACCAGGGTTGTTGCTGCATTAAATGCCAGACGTCTTGCATTGCACTACTCTTATTATTGTTAAAAAATGAGGTAGGTTAAATAACGTTACCAAGTTGAAAGATAGGTAAGTACATAGCGACAATTAATCCACCAACTAATACGCCAAGTATCGCCATGATGAGTGGCTCAAGTAGGGTAGATAGACCGTCGACAGCATCATCAACTTCTTGTTCATATATACTGGCAACTTTCGCTAACATGCTATCTAGCGCACCAGATTCTTCTCCAATGGCGACCATTTGGACAACCATATCGGGAAAAATTTTAGAGTTACGCATAGCCCAGTTCATCTGGTTACCTGAGCTTACTTCCCCTTTAATGTCTAAAATGGCATTTTTATAGATTATATTACCTGATGCACCCGCTGCAGAATCTAGTGCATCAACCAAAGGGACGCCGGCAGCAAAGGTCGTGGAAAGTGTTCGCGCATACCGAGCAACAGCGGCTTTTTTTAAAATTTCGCCAACGACTGGTAGCCTTAAAATAAAGCGATCATTGGCATGCTTCACATTGGCATTGCGGATCAATAACTCTTTATAGACATAACCGCCCCCACCGATGATCAATAACATTATCCACCAGTATTCTTGCATAAATTCTGATATGGAAATGACGAGTCGAGTGAAAGCGGGAAGCTCTGCACCAAACCCTGCAAAGATATCTTCAAACTGGGGGACAACAAAAATCAATAGGATAGAGGTGACAATAAGTGCCACGGTGATCACTGCGATAGGGTAAAACATGGCTTTTTTAATTTTTGACTTGAGTGCTTCGGCTTTTTCTTTGTACAAAGCAACACGATCAAAAATTCTGTCTAATGCACCTGATTGCTCACCCGATTCAATCAGATCGCAATATAAATCGTCGAAGTATCGTGGGTGTGAGCGTAGACTTTTTGCCAAGGGTTGGCCGGCCTTCACTTCATCAGCGATTGAACCTATCAGCTTACTTACACTTTTATTTTTTGCACCTGAGGCAATCATGTCGAGAGACTGAACTAGAGATACCCCGGCAGTCAACATAGTCGCGATTTGTCGGGTAACGATGGAAATATCTTTGGGCGTAATTTTTTGAACGCTTTTAAAGCCAAAAAGCGGTTTAGGTTTGCGTTTAACCTTTGAAGGAGTGATACCTTGCTTGCGCAGTTGCGCTTTGACTAAAGCAACACTGGTGCCGGTCATTTCACCTTCGAGTTTTTTACCTCGAGCGCTCACGCCAACCCAGACAAATGTATCTATTTTTGTTGTACTTTCTTTAGAGGAGAGAGCCATAGAGTTTATTCACGTCAAAAGGAACAGAGCAATGCTCTGTTCCTTTTTTAAATAGTATATTATGGTGTAGCAGCTGATGCTGTACATGTACCAGGTAACCAGTTCGCTTTTGCGTTACCTGATATAGTGGCTGTACAAACCCAAGCGGTAATTGAGAACGCACCGCCTGTGAAGTCTCCAGCTTCAGCTGCTGCGTTGTCAGCTGCTGATGGTGTTAATACCATTGAGATACCTGCAATATCGCCAGTACTTGTCATGGTGATAGCGCCAGCAGCGCTTACACTTAGCGCACTAACATACTGGCTAGCGGCAAAGCCTTCAGCACAAGTCGTTGGTGCTGTGCCTAGTTGTGCTCTTTCTTCAATACATGCTTTTGGCATGGCCGAAGCTGCTAGCAATTCTGAAGCTTTAGCTCGGTTAACATAATCTGTGTAAGCTGGAAGGGCTACTGCTGCCAAAATACCGATGATTGCAATCACAATCATTAATTCGATAAGGGTAAAACCACCCTGTCGTTGTTGCGTCATGATGTGTCTCCTAAGGGATGTTAGACCCGGTGGCCGTATTCACTTACACCAGGATTTTTTTAAATTAGTGCTTATGGCACTGATCACCGTGTATTTACTGACTCGGTAGATCAACTTTAGTATGCGCTTTTGTAACTAAAAAGAATTAACCTAAATCATTAATTTAATTCTTTTTTATTAAAAATGCTTTGTAAATAAATGTCAACATAAAAAATGCACATTTAGTTACATTTGAATTACAAGCGCGATTATATTATTCAAAGCGCATCGATAAATCGATGCTCTGTACGTGCTTGGTTAAAGCACCACTTGATATATAATCGACACCAGCTTGTGCATACTGTGCCAAAATATCTAATGTCATATTACCCGAGACCTCTAGCTTTGCTCTACCTGAGGTTAGTCTAACGGCGTTTTGAATGTCTTCAACGGTAAAATTATCTAGCATAATGATGTCGCTGCCCGCATTTAATGCTTGTTCTAGCTCATCAAGATTCTCCACTTCCACCTCTACAGGCTTATCTGGATGCGTGCTTTTTGCCTGTGCAACCGCATTTGCAATGCCACCGCAAGCGGCAATGTGGTTTTCTTTGATTAAAAAGGCATCAAATAAGCCAATGCGATGGTTTTTACCCCCACCACACGTGACGGCGTACTTTTGCAACGCTCTCAACCCTGGAATGGTTTTTCGGGTATCGAGTAATTGTGTTTGGCTGCCAGCTAGGGCTTTTACGTAATGTGCTGTTGTGGTGGCCGTGCCTGAGAGAGTTTGCACAAAGTTAAGGGCTGTGCGCTCGGCAGTTAAAATTGCTCTTGCTGAGCCTGTCGCGGTAAAAATACGTGAGTTTGCAGTCAGTTTGTCTCCGTCATTGGCTAAAACGGTGACTTCAACACTAGGATCTACTTGCTTGAATACTTCTAGAATAAGGTCTTTACCACAAAATACGCAGTCTTCTCTGGTAATCACATAAGCGTTGGCTTGCTGGTCTTCTGGGATCAATGCTGCGGTAATATCACCTTGTGCGGCGGATTGATGGTTAAGGTCTTCATCGAGTGCATTTTTAACAAGTTGCGAAATAAGTTCTGATTGCATAGGTAGATCATCATTGTTTTTACTATCTTAAATTCTACTGTGATTAACGCAATGAAACAATTTTCTTTAACAAAAGTATGCGTTCTTTCTCAAAATAAAATTGCAATAGTGCTTCGAGTTAATTCTTGATATGGTAGGCGAGATACAATTTAAAGCTAATTTTTTATATGGAAAATCAACAGCAATGGCTAAGTTTTGCCAAACATAGGCATTCACCTCACTGTGATGAGCGACCTGATAACCATGAGGTCGATTTATTGGTCATTCATAATATTTCGTTGCCAGCAGGTCAGTTTGGTACTTCTTTTGTTGATGACCTCTTTATGGGGCAGATTGATTGTCACGCCCATGAAAGTTTCGCGTCTTTAGAAGGTGTGCGTGTGTCTGCTCACTGTTTTATTCGCAGAGATGGTGAAGTATTGCAGTATGTACCATTTTTAAAGCGGGCATGGCATGCTGGGGTTTCCAGTTTTAATGGTCGACAAAAGTGTAATGATTTTAGCATTGGCATTGAGCTTGAAGGAACGGATCAAATCCCTTATACACAAGCGCAGTACGACTCCTTAGTGACAGTGAGTAAATCCATTATTAAACGGTTTCCAAAAATAACGCCTCAGCGCATTGTGGGTCATTGTGATATTGCGCCAACGCGTAAGACTGACCCCGGTGATGCATTTGATTGGCAGCACTATTTAAGTTTATTACAACGTGAATTAAGAGTAATAGAGTAAAAAACATGATATTAATTTCGATATTAGTGGCATTGATAATTGAGCGCTTAGGTGCCAAATCTTCTCGCTGGCAAATTGATTATTACTTGGCGCAATACCAAGCCCTGAGCTATCAAAAAAGCGCAGTAAACTGGCTGTTTAAGACCAGTATTGGCGCTATGTTGTGGCTTATGTTGCCCGCGCTACTAATTGCGTTTCTGTATAGTTTTTCTGATTTTGTTCTGTGGCAGCTGGTATTAAATGTTGTTGTTTTATTGGTGTGTTTTGGCTGTGCTAAATATCGTAAATCGTATAAAGGTTACCTCAATGCTTTGGCCAGAGATGATAATGAGGCGGCAACCTTATATGCAATGCAAATGGGCCAAACTAAAACAGAGGATGAGCCAAACGGTGAAACGTTCGGTCAAACATTGGCATGGATCAACTTCACTCATTACTGTGCTGTGATGTTTTGGTTTGTTGTGCTTGGCGCTCCCGGTGCCATTATGTATGCGGCAACACGCGCGGTTGTTGAAGTCCTTAAAGACGAAGTTAACGGGGAGCCGTCACACGCAGAACAAAAATGCGCTGAGCTAATGGCACCTCATCGTGCCCGTTTCGACGTATTATTTCACTGTCTAAACTGGTTGCCTGCTCGCCTTGCTGGCTTTGGCTATCTCATCATTGGTAACTTCTCAAAAGGAACGGGCAGCTGGCTTAAGTATTTGCTGGATTTTAAAACTTGCAACCGCAAAGTGGTCACGGAGACCGCGTTGTCCGCTGAGCAAATTGAACAGCAGTACTTCGGCTGTACTTATGAAGCAGCTTGCATGATGCGCCTAGTTAAGCGCAATGTACTATTCTATCTGTTTTTAGTGGCTGCACTGACGCTGTTTGCAGGCCTAAACTAAATTAACTTTGGAGGCTTATTAAAAATGTTTAGTAAGCCACTCTTTTTTACGCTGCTGCATTCTTTCAATTAAATGGGGTTCTAGTCCCAATACAGGCATCATTACATCTGTCACGTCTACAACGTCACATACCCCGTTGACTGACCATAGCGCCTCTTCTAAGCCTTTGGCTTTATGTAAAGCATAGTGACTGACATAGCGCAGCTCGTTGGCTAAGTGGTCCATATCTGGGCGGCCTGTTTTGGATACA
This sequence comes from Pseudoalteromonas luteoviolacea, assembly GCF_000814765.1. Lineage (GTDB taxonomy): Bacteria > Pseudomonadota > Gammaproteobacteria > Enterobacterales > Alteromonadaceae > Pseudoalteromonas > Pseudoalteromonas luteoviolacea_H. The sequence continues at coordinate 747,230 of NZ_JWIC01000010.1, read as the reverse complement.
TAAAGGTGGCAGATAAATAGGATGCCATTTTTGAGTGCTTTTTTAGCAAATAAAAAGAGTGGCTCAATGGGCTCTCCAAAAGGTATACACTGAGATTTCACGCCATGGTTTTGTTCGTTCATTTGTTTTTCGTCAAAATGAACAAAAAGCGTAAACCTAAGTGGCTTATCTTGTCGGGACTTTTCTCTCATCAAGTCGGTTAAAGGCTCAGCAACATAATTAACAGGGAAGAGTTTATCTGGGAACAGTAGCTCTTGGCCATTGTGAGTCGTGAGATGCGGCAACAGGACATTATGCAGTGGAGAGGGATATAGGCCATGACCAACTGCACCAATTTCCATATGCGATGCCTTTTTGTGAAGATAGAGCGGCAGTTGACAAATGCTCTTTGTAACCATATTTCTCAGCGCAGTAGATAGGCCTGGTATTTTAGGGGCTTCTTCGCTCGGCTGAAGTTTGTCTTTATTATTTTCTATGAGTGCGGTAAAAAACTCCATTGCAGTGTGTGTGACACCTGCAACTTGTTTGACTTTTAAATTAATAATGGTCTTTGATTTACTCACCGCCATGATTTCATATCTTAAGCCTGATAAAGCATGCTGTTTAGTTATCTTTTGTAGATCGGGTAAATCAATCGTCACTAAATCGCCTTTGGTGACATCTATGGCGTTTTCAACTTCGATCTGTAGACCCATCACAGAAAAATCTCGCGTATTACCATTTATTGATTGATTATCAGAAATATTTAAGGTGACTGCGGTACGGTATAAAAACCGCTTATGCGATCTTAAATTGACATACTCTAAAGCGACTTTTTCCAGTGGGGGCGGGTTTTTCGACTTACCATGCCCAAATTCTTTGAGACGATTGATACTCTCTTGAGCATAAGACATTTGATTACAGTGCGACTTAAGCTCAGGGGTAGTGATCTCTGTCAGCAGCATTAAGTGATGGACTGGTTCAATAAGACCTTGTGCACGAGGAGGAGGGCGCTTATTGAGCTTTTCAACATTTTTTCCTGCACTTTTTGGTAATGACAGCGGGATAAACGCATCTTCATGATGGCTAGGCATAAGCTGCACTTTGAAGACTCGCCAGCTATCTTTTTCGCTACCAAACCCTAAAAATAAGCTCTTCAGCTCTGGCTGCTGCTCCAGTTCCCAGTCAAATGCAGAGTAAAAATAGATTTTACCACCGTTAGAGTGCGTAAATGTATAGCAATAGGCTTCTTTTACTGGCGCTGATTGTAACAGTAATTTTTGCAGTCGTTTATTATTAAACACGCTATATAAACAGGAGGTTTTTCGCTCATCTTCAAAATAGTAATTGATGAATGCGTTGTTCTCGTTAGTGAGTACCATACTGGGGAGAAGCAGGTTATTAACCCGACTGAAAAACACAAAAAGAGAGCTGACTCTAGGAAGGTAATATTGCTCGTATCCTTTGCAAACAACGGCATCCATGGTGTTGTCTAAATTAATTTTATAGCGTCTTTTATTACCGTGGATGAAGCTTTCTAAAAACTCATCAAAGCCTGAGTTATTTTCTACAAAGGTACGCTTTAAGCGGACATAGTTATAATCTGAGTTTGACTCTTCCACAGCGACCACTTCGTATTGAATCCCTTCTTTTAAGCCGAGTTCGAAATCTTGTTCTAATCCGACTAATCGAAGTGTGATCACATTCTTGGGGTGGACATGATAGCTCTTTCCAAGTTTGATTTTTGCTCCACTCAATGAGATATCTGAGGTACTCGCTGGGATAGTAGTTCCACTTTTTAACTCAACCGTAATTTTGATTGAGTAGTTCATCCGTTCTTCTATGCGGCTCTCATATGAAGCGAATCGAATCAATTGTGCTTCATGCTCAAAAACGACCAAAGGTTCGGTGTCATCTTGATCTTGAGCTTGCTTTTGCATCACCTTGTAATTATTGTCGGTGTGCATAACGGCCTCATAAACAGCCATGGTGTAACCGCCATGTTGCGCAACTTCTCGCTCGAAAACACTGATGGCGAGATCATCCATAAAGTGTTGCTTCCCATCATGCTCGTATGGTTTTACATCACCAGAGACCTGCCCTCTTAGATCAATAAAGCGTGCAACAGGTTGAGATAGGCGCGTCATTTCCATCTTTAATAAGAATTGATCAGGTTTTGTGAGATGTGCGGTCTTTTGTTTGAAGATAAAATCAAAATTTGGATCGCCTAAATCTCCTTTTAGGTCATTAATAAGGTCTTGATGTAATTCTAATTTATCTTCACTCATAGCTTTTCGCAGTTTGTCCGCAGACAATGTCTCTTTGTTATTATTTCAGCCTTCGCCAATTTTATGTCAGTATAGCTACATTCTTAACTTGTAGCTTAACTGGGTTTTCCATTTAAGCAATAACTATGCCTTGATATATATGGGAAAAAAGAAAACCGCATTTGTATGTAGTGATTGTGGAGCGGAATTTGCTCGTTGGCAAGGGCAATGTTCTGAATGTAAAGCCTGGAACACCGTAACAGAGTTTCGTGTACCTTCTGTGAAAGCGGCTCCACGCAGTGCAGGCACAACTGGCTATGCAGGTGTTGTCGAAGCAAAAATTCAGACGCTAGATGAAGTAAATCTAGAGTCTTTGCCAAGATTTTCAACGGGATTCAAAGAGTTTGATCGCGTTTTAGGTGGAGGGGTTGTCCCTGGCAGTGCCATTTTAATCGGCGGTGAACCTGGCGCGGGTAAAAGTACTTTGCTGTTGCAGACGATGTGTTTGCTCGCGCAATCAATGCCAACGCTATATGTTACGGGTGAGGAATCACTACAGCAAGTCGCTATGCGTGCTAAGCGTTTGGGGTTGCCGACAGATAAACTAAAAACGCTGGCAGAGACCAATGTTGAAACGATTTGTCAGCTGGCGTTGAGGGAGAAACCAGCAATTATGGTGATTGACTCTATTCAAGTTATGCATATGACGGATGTCCAGTCAGCGCCGGGAAGTGTTTCACAAGTGCGAGAAAGTGCTGCTTACCTGACGCGTTTTGCAAAACAGAATCAAGTTGCAATCATCATGGTAGGCCATGTGACTAAAGATGGTACGCTTGCTGGGCCTAAGGTATTAGAGCACTGTATTGATTGTTCTATTTTACTTGAAGGGAGTAGTGATAGTCGATTTCGAACGCTTCGTGGTAATAAAAACCGCTTTGGTGCCGTCAATGAACTTGGCGTATTTGCCATGACGGGTCAGGGGCTTAAGGAAGTAAATAACCCCTCCGCTATTTTCTTAAACAGAGGGGAAGAGCAAACGCCAGGTTCTCTGGTTATGGTGATTTGGGAAGGTACTAGGCCTCTACTGGTCGAAGTTCAAGCGCTTGTTGATTATTCCCAGTTAGCCAACCCGCGACGTGTGACTGTTGGTTTGGAGCAGAATCGTCTTGCAATGTTATTGGCTGTCTTACATCGTCATGGCGGTTTGCAGGTTGCAGATCAAGATGTCTTTGTTAACGTGGTTGGTGGGGTTAAAGTGAATGAAACCAGTGCCGACTTGGCGTTGATCACCGCTTTAGTATCCAGTTTTAAAAACTACGCGTTGGATAAACAGCTGGTTGTATTTGGTGAAGTAGGTTTAGGAGGGGAGATCCGCCCAGTACCTAGCGGTCAAGAAAGACTCAGAGAAGCTGCCAAACACGGCTTTAAACGTGCTATTGTACCAGTCGCTAATAAACCGAAAGAAGATATCGAAGGGATGGAAGTCATTGGTGTTTCCAGCTTAAACGATGCATTACAAGCGCTATTTTAAGGAATCATTATGAATAAAGCGGCTCTCACAGGTGTAGCACTTGCTGTTGCAGGTGGCGTGGCAGGTACAAACTGGTATGCGAATAAAACGGCAAGCGAAGTTGTAGCACAGCAAATACAGCAGTTTTCTGAGCAAACTGGTCTAGCGGTGAGCTATCAAAGTGTAGATTACAGCTTATTAAGTAATACGGTAGTGTTGGAAAATATCTCATTTAAGGAGCAAGATACAGAACAGGGGTTAGTAGAGATTGACCGCTTTTCTTTGAAAGGGTACGAGAAAGGGAAGATAAGCCCGTTAACGGTACTTCAGGTTCAAGGCTTATCATTGTCGAATGAGTTTAAAGGCACCGCTGTAGAAGCGATACCAAGCGCGTTATCTGACGCTAAATATAACCTCAACTCTACCATGCGTTATGATGAGTCTAGTGGTGACAGTCAATTAGAATTTGATATGTCGGCTGAAAAAGTAGTGAGTTTTGGTATGGATATCGCGTTGAGTAACAGCCGAGACTTTATGGAGTTGCAGCATGATATTCAGCAAATGCACGATCAAGGCGAAATGACTTTAGAAGCTGAGTTGCAAATGCAGAGCAAAATGATCACCACGATGCAGTCTTTACAGCCAGTTAAGATGTCATTTTCTTTGAAAAATGAGGGTGAGCTCAAATCCCTTGTTGAAGATGAGCTACAAAAAAACGGGCTAGATCATGAGCAGTTGAAGGCAATGATCGCGAGGCAAATGGAAAATGTGCCAGCAAGTGATGAGGCAAAACAGGCTATTCAATCATTTATCGCTGGATTGTCTTCACTTGAGGTCAGTATGCAGTTCCCTGAAAATACGAGCTTCATGCAGCTAGGCTTACAGATTCAGCCTTTGGCTGGGAACCCGCAGGCATTAGAAGAGTTTTTAAAACTTAAAATAGTGGGCCGTTAACAGCAACAAAAAAGGCGAGGAAAACCTCGCCTTTTTTGTGTTTGAACTTTGTCTACTTGTCGTTTAAAGCAAGCATTAATTCTCGTTTGCGCTCTAACCTTACTAACATTTGATCTGCCAGCGGTTTGAACTTCGCAAGTTCTTGTTTTGGCAAAGGTAGAGACTTCGGTAATTTAACTGTTCTTGGGTTACGGTGTGTACCGTCGACTAAAAACTCATAGTGTAAGTGTGGTCCAGTAACACGGCCAGTTGCGCCAACAGTGCCTATTTTCTGGCCCTGTTTCACTTTTTGTCCTGTTTTTACATGCAGCTTATGCAAGTGAAGGTATTTGGTCGTGTACTGGCTGCCATGCTCAATGAATACGTAATTACCATTGAGACGGTTAAAGCCTGCTTTGGTTACTCGGCCATTGCCCGCTGCCACTACAGGTGTGCCTACTTTAGCAGCGTAGTCAATGCCTCTATGTGGGCGTACTTGCTTCGTAACCGGGTGTAATCTGCGCGGGTTAAAGTTAGAACTGATATATTTGAAGTTTACCGGTGCGCGTAGGAAGGCTTTTTTCATGCTGCGACCCTCTGGCGTATAAAACTCGCCATTGGTATGCCTGATAGCCGTGTAGCGGTCACCTTGGTTCATAAACTCTGCGGCAATGATTTTTCCATTACCAATTTCTTCACCATCAACATAATGTGATTCATAGACTAGTGTGAACGTATCGCCTTCACGAATGTCGTTAGCAAAGTCTACATCCCAACCAAAAATATTGGCAAAGTTCATGATCTGTCGTTGCGTCAAACCGGCAGAGATACCCGCAGTCCAAAAGCTTGAACGGATCTTTCCGCCAGCGGTTTTTTCACGCGTTTCGATTTCTTTACTGGTTATCTGTGTGGCGTAGTTACCATTTTCAGTACGTGTGACGTACAGTGTATCTGTTTTGGAAAGCACATATTTAAGTTGTGCGAGATTACCTTGTGCGTCGCTTGCAAAACTGAGGGTTTCACCAGGGTGAATTTTTGTCAGCTTGCGCGTTTCTTCGTTGGTGTTAACTAAATTATGCAACGTTTGAGCTGAGTAGCCAGCACGTTTAAACAATACAGCAAGACTGTCACCTGAGCGTACTTTATGATCTGCATAATCGTAAGTAACTGTATTTTCTTGTTCTTGTTGTTTTTCAACCTCAGCGCTTAAAGTTGTTAGCTGCTCAGGTTTTTGCTCTTCAACTTTAATTGGAAGCTCATATCGCTTGCCAATTTCTAATGCATCATCTTTATGATCTTTAGATGCAGTGGCTTTTTCAGAGGGCAGCAAGGCTATCCCAACCATTGCAGCCAACAAGCCGACAATAAGCATTTTGTGTTTTTTGGGAAGCTTATTTACTGCAGGTACCATAACGTGCCTTTTTCGCTGTCAAGAAATTTTATGAATAATAGTGCAGCATATACGTAATAAAGCGTTAATACCAGTATTTTGTGCATTTAAACTCCGCGCAATATAGGCTAGAATCGAGCGATAAACTGAATATTGTGTTGGAGTGATAATGGTGGACATTGAAACTGCATTTGCTGAGATTAAGCGTGGTGCAGAAGACATATTGATAGAAGATGAACTGAAAGAAAAATTAAAGTCAGGTAAAAAGCTGCGTATTAAAGCTGGATTTGATCCAACAGCGCCTGATTTACATTTAGGCCACACAGTACTAATTAATAAATTAAAAACTTTCCAAGATTTAGGTCATGAGGTCATTTTCTTAATTGGTGATTTCACCGGTATGATTGGTGACCCAACTGGTAAAAATGTCACTCGTAAGCCACTTACTCGTGAAGATGTACTTGCCAACGCAGAAACCTATAAAGAGCAAGTATTTAAAATCCTTGACCCTGCAAAAACTACGGTTGCGTTTAATTCACAGTGGATGGAAAAATTAAGCAGTGCGGACATGATCAAGCTTGCATCACGTCAAACTGTGGCTCGTATGCTAGAGCGTGATGATTTTAAAAAGCGTTATGCTGGCGGCCAAGCAATTGCTATCCATGAGTTCTTATATCCACTAGTTCAGGGCTGGGACTCTGTTGCATTGGAAGCGGATGTTGAGCTTGGTGGTACGGATCAACGCTTTAACCTATTGATGGGCCGAGAGTTACAAAAAGAAGAAGGCCAAAAGCCGCAAACAGTGCTAATGATGCCACTGCTTGAAGGCACTGACGGTGTGCAAAAGATGTCAAAGTCTTTAGGTAACTATATTGGTATCACAGATGCACCAACGGAAATGTTTGGTAAAGTCATGTCAATTTCTGATGATCTCATGTGGCGTTACTATGAGCTACTAAGTGCTAAGTCACTGTCAGATATTGAAGCCTTAAAAGAAGAAGTGACAGCTGGTCGTAACCCACGTGATATCAAAATCGATTTCGCAAAAGAAATGATTGCTCGCTTCCACAGTGAAGAAGATGCACAAGCTGCACATCAGGACTTCATTAAGCGTTTCCAGAAGAATGCATTGCCAGACGATATCCCTGAGGTATCAATCAGCATCGAAGGCGACACCACGTTTATTGCAAATTTATTAAAAGAAGCGGGTCTTGTGGCGAGTACGTCAGAAGCCATGCGCATGATTAAACAAGGTGCGGTCAAACTTAATGGTGAAGAGAAAATCACTGATACTAAATTAGAAGTAGCAAAAGGCAGTACAGAGATTTACCAAGTTGGTAAGCGTAAGTTTGCTAAAGTAACAGTAAACTAATTGCCTGATTTGATAGCCAAGTGGTCATTACTGCTTGGCTATATTAAATTAATGGCAAACCAAATTAAAACGGTCAACCCCAGCCAAAATAACCTCATACTGCTCAACAGCTTTAGCATATGCTGAATGTCTTCAACCACTGGCTGCCTATCGCTACCAATCCTAATGTTGTCAAAACGTTCGTTGTTGTAAAATCGTGGCCCTGCAAGTTGCACATTTAAATTGGCAGAAAACAGTGCCATGACCCAGCCTGAATTTTTATTTACGTAATGCTGTGCATAATGTTTAAAGTAGTGTCTTGTCTTAGAGAAGTTTTGTGTGAGGGCCATAATAAAAGCAAACCCTCGTAGTGGAAGCCACTCAAGTAAATATATCGAGCGTTGAACTGGGCGCATAAATGGGTGCCTGACGCTTAACTGCTGTCTCCAGCTTTGGTCGCAAAGTAATAACAGCTTATAGGTAAGTGCGATGTAGGGCCCTGCGATAATATAAAAAATGATAACAAGATAAAAATGGCGAACTGTGTTGAGGGCGAGTGAGTCTAAACACGCTTTGATGATCCCAACTTCAGATAGCTTATCGGTATCTCTACTTACAATACTGGTTAATAGCTGCTTTGCCGATCCTTTTTGACCATGGGATATCAGTTTTGTAATGCGTCGAGCGCGTGTCTCAAAATGGGTATCTAAGCATAGAAATAAGATTAAACCGCCAAACCACTGAGGATAGAAAGAGATATAAGATAAGGTGTAGAGCAACACAACCACAGTCAGTATTGGTAAAAAGCAAGCCAGCGTGCCTGAAAGGGTATGTTGAGCATCAGAGTTATGCTTTTTTACGACGCGCTTGGCTAAATTGCGAGTGAGTAGCGCAAAGACCGTATTGGGATGATAGAGCTTTGACAGCTTCAAGCCAAATGCACATATCAGGGCCAAACAAAAGATAAGCAAGCCCTCTTGGGCTTGCAACAAATTGAGTGTCACTTACAGCGTTACCTGTTGCAGGTTTTCAAGCAATGCGACCACTAGTTTTGATGAGTTGACAGAAGCAACTTCTAAATATTCATCAAAAGACTGTGGAGATTCTTTACCTGCGATATCTGATAGTGAGCGGATCACGACAAACGGGGTGTCTAGTACGTGACATGCTTGTGCAATTGCAGCACCTTCCATTTCAACGGCTAACATATTTGGAAAATCCTGACGTGTCTTTTCAATGCGCACAGGATCACACATGAAAGAATCACCAGTACAAATCTGTCCTACCATAGTTTGAATATCACCGACAGCGTGAATGCTTGCTTCAGAAGCTTTAATGAGCGCTGGGTGTGCTTCAAAGCCCGCAGGCATTTGTGGCACTTGGCCCATTTCATATCCAAATGCAGTAACATCTACATCATGATGACGTACTTCACTAGAAATAACCACGTCACCGACATTGAGAGATGGCTCAAACCCGCCAGCAGACCCTGTATTGATAACGCAGTCTGGTGCAAAGTTATCGATGAGTAGTGTGGTTGCAACCGTTGCTGCAACTTTACCTATACCTGATTGAACCAGCGTCACTTCATGACCGCCAAGTTCGCCTGTGTAGAATGTGAATCCACCTTTTGTCAGGGTTTTAGGTGACTGCATTGTGTCACGTAAAATCGTAACTTCCTGCTCCATCGCACCGATAATGCCAATTTTCATAATTTATCTCTTTGTATTTAATTATTGTTCATTATATACATTCTTATTTTGAAAGCATTAATTCGTCGTTAAAACTGTAGGACTTGCTGCTTAAAAATTTAAGCAGCAAGGGGGATGATGTTAGATTTCAGCAAGCGCCTTTGCTTGTGATGGTGAAAGCACCGCAGGTTTATTGTTGCGATTGCGAATCGGCTTAGTTTTGTCAGGTTTTTGACCCAACTTGAATAAGATTGCGGCACGGACTTCTGGACTCTTGTAACCCGATTTTATCTTCATTCTAATATGAGGGATCCCCGCAGACTCTAGTGCACCACTAACAAACCAATCTTTTTGGGCTTTGTGACCATTCTTGTTGGCGTTATTAACCAAATCTACCGCGGCGACAATATTGAGTGTACTCTTATCTACTAATACATAGTCGAGCTGCTTATTTTGCGCCTTGGTAATGGCTGAGCGTCTAGCTTTTTTTGATAAGCCTGGCTTGCACTCAATGACGTCGACTAACTTTACGCGGCTTACAATTTTATATCTATCACCTACAGCTCGCTCGAGAAGTTGCAAAAAGGACGCTTCTACAGTCGTAAAAACAGACTCTTTACGGTTAAACGGATAAGGGTTGCCACCCACGTCGGTATATTTAGAAATTACGATAGAGGCAATAACTACGAGCGCTAAAATAGCTAAAAGTGTTAACTCCATAAATCACTCCACGACAACAAATTGACTTTGATAATTTATAAGCAAAGAGTGTGCCGAAAGTGATCTTAGGGTAGGCGCTAAATGTTATTTAGCGCCGACAGGCCCCTAGGCCTTATAGCCGCCAGCGATCCCTTTAACCGCATAGGCAACGGCATCATGAGCGTGAAGAGATTCGTAGTGGTTAATTTTGATGAAAAAGTCGGCAAAGTTTTGCTGGTTTAACAGTGCTTTTAATTTTCTTGCCGCATCTTCACAAAACATCAGGTTCTGTCCATTCAGTCTGGCAAACTCTTGCTCGTCTTCACGTTTTACAGCTGCTTGAACTGGTGTTTGTAATTCTTGCTCTGCAATGTCGATTAACCCTTTAATATCAAAGTCTGGGGCACCCTGTGGTAGCTGCACCTTGATATTAGCAACAGAACGCTGGGAGTGAGGGGTGGCCACTATACCTTCAGTTGTGCCAAGCCATGCGTGCACACTTGCATGGTCCAAAGGTTGACCTGCAAATTTTTCCTCAAAGGCATTTTGAATCAGTTGCCTTGCCAGTGCAGCAGAGCAAGGGCAGGTTGATGAATAAGTGACATCAACAGCAAGCTCGATACTGAGTTTCTGCTCTTTTAAAGTGGCAGTGATAGTAACTGGGTAGCTTTTCCAACCTTGCTTGCCACTGAGTAGCGATGCGCGACGCAGAGGCAGGTCAAATTTAATAATGACTCTGGCTGAGCCACTCAAACCTTCGTGAGTGGTTATGAATTGGTCTAGCAATGCCGTAAGTGTTTCTGGTGATAAAGACTGTTCACATGATAGTTTGTCTAATGCTAAGTATAGCCTAGACATATGTATGCCTTTAGCATCCGGTTTATCTAGACTGACGAAAGCATCAGCTTTAGCAGTGACAGGAATATCATTTAGTCCTTTACTGGCAAATTGAAATGGTAATTCAATATCTCCCATTCCAACCCAGTCTAAAGTTCCGGTTTTCAGCGCAGCAGCACTGTGCGCAATGTCTGGCATTGAAGTTGGCATTTAAACTCTCTTTAATCACGACCTCAGAAATGCTCTTATATTACACTAAATCGAGTTTTTTTTCTGTGGTTATTCTCATATTGAATAAAGAAAAAGTCATATAGTGTGCAATATTTGATACATTATCACATTTTTTATGTGGTTACTTTGGATTGTGATAAATTTAAAAGTTTGAGATTTTTCAACAAAGTTCCAGCGCTTGGCCGCTCGCATATGTGCTCAGCTGAGGTATAATAGCGGCGTTAACAAGGTGACTATTATTATGCTTGATTCTTCATTTGGGTCTTGGGCTCGAATTCTTTCCAACTTGGTTCGAAAATACGGTGAACGCAAGGCCGGAGCGATTGCTTATACGTTGGTATTGGTTGCGTCGCTGGTTTTGTCTTGTATGTTTTATTATGTGGCGCTGGGCTCCGTTACATTAGTCAATGTACTTTCGGTAGTGGTTTTTGCCGCTTTGACTTCGCCATTGCTCATATCGGTGGCCGTATTTGCGATCCGGCAGCTGGAAAGCTCAAAAGAGTATTTAGAGTCAGCAACACAGCAGGAAAAGCTGCTCAACCAAACACTTAAAGACAATATTAACCGCCTTAATAATGAAATAGATGAGCGTAAAATGGCATTGCATGCTAAGCATCGTGCAATAGCTGAGTTACGGAACGAAATAACAGAGCGCCGCAAAGCTGAGCAAGAGCTCGCTCAACAGAGCATGTTGTTACGCTCGATAGTCGATTCATCCCCCGATTTATTTTATTACCGAGACGAACATGGTGTGTTTGCGGGTTGCAATAAAAAATTCGAGCAGGTTATTGGTATCGACAGCGAAGGGTTGATTGGTAAAACCGCAGATGAGATTTTCATCGACCAAGTCGTACCCAAAGTATTGGAGACTGATACGCAAGTGAGTGCAACTCAGCAAACTTTATCTCTCGATGTAGAGTATTCGGTAAAAGACGAAAACCGTTGGTTTGAAATGCGCAAGCTTCCCTTTATTAATAACGAAGGCGAGTATATCGGGTTACTTGCTTTTGGTCGTGATATCACGAGTCGAAAAGAAGCTGAACAGGCACTTGAGACAGCCTATAAAGATAAAGGGAAATTTATTGCCACACTAAGCCATGAACTCAGAACGCCGCTCAATGGCATTGTGGGTTTAACTCGGATGCTACTTGATACTGAGCTAACACAGCAACAGAAAAGTTGGTGTAATACGGTATTTTCCAGCGCTGAGACATTGGGTAATATTTTCAATGATATTATTGATCTAGATAAGATTGATCGTGAGCAACTTGATATTGCGACGGACAGTATAAATGTCTCTGACTTTATCAATGATGTGGTTAATTTTTCAGATTTAATCGCGGGTCAAAAAGGGCTTGAATTCAAAATTCAACGTTCTGGGGTGCTAGATATATACGCATTGCTCGATCCGACTCGTTTGCGTCAGGTACTTTGGAATCTGATCAATAACGCAGTGAAGTTTACACATAGAGGCAGTGTTACGTTAGAGTGTCGCAGAGAAAATCGTGAAAACGGCCCTTGGCTTTCAATGAGTATCATAGATACAGGTGTTGGGATCTCATCAGAGCAGCAAGATAAGATTTTTGACATGTATTATAAGGCGCCTGATGCTGAGGGTAACAATGCTATCGGCTCTGGCATTGGTCTTGCGGTGACAAAAGCACTTGTGCTGGCGATGAAAGGCAGAATAGCGGTCAGCAGTATGCCTGGCCAAGGCAGTCGCTTTGATGTAGAAATACCACTGGAGTTGTGTACTGCGCCAAGTCAGCAAAGTTATGCGGGTAGGGGGCTGTATATTCTGCTTGTAGAAGATGTACCGCTTAATGCTGAGATTGCAACTAACTTACTTGAACAACGTGGTCACGAAGTAATATGGGCTGAGACTGGCGAAGATGCGCTATCTCTTGTACAAACAGAAGACGATTTAGATCTGATCTTATTAGATATGCAGTTACCTGATTTAAATGGTGATGAAGTTGCTAGGCAGATCAGAGATGATAGCCATTTTGACGGTTTACCTATAGTCGCACTGACCGCAAATGTACGTAGTGCTGAACAAGAGCTGCAGGGGATCAGTATCCAAGGTGCGCTTGCTAAGCCAATCAATACCACCAAGCTAGACAAAATGCTTGCCGAGTTATTTGGTATTGATAGTGTAAAAGAAGAAGTGAATGCCCAGCAACAAAGCAACATTGAAGTACTAGAAATTGAACGTGAGCTACTCGATATAGAGACGATTACGGATTTCGTAGCATCCATGGGAGTGGATACTTTCAAGCGTAGTTGTGAGCTATTTGCTAAGCTAAACCCAACATATTGCGATGAATTAAAAACAGCAAACCTAGCGGATGATGTGGCTGAATATGGCTCAGTGGCACACAAACTTAAAGGTGCGGCTGGCTCTGTGGGACTTAAATCTGTTCAGCAACATGCGAAAGTGATGGAGACGGAGTGTGCTGAGGTCGATGCACAGAAGCGAAAGGTGTGGGTAGAAGAGTTGGAAGAATTAATAAGAGAAGGGCAGTTAGCCCTTCACTCATTAATTGCAAAACTCGCTGAAAACTCTTAGCGAACTATGGTTGAGTGTTATCGATCTTACCAATGAAGCGATAACCTTCACCATGAATCGTGCTGATAAGCTCAGGTGTGTTGTTGTCGGTTTCGAAGTGCTTACGAATACGACGGATCGTCACATCAACAGTACGGTCGTTAGCGCGAAGCTCACGGCCTGTCATGTGCTTAATAAGTTGTTCACGGCTGAAAATACGACCTGGAGAGTCAAGCATTAAGCGTAGCGCTCTGTACTCACCCTTTGGTAGACGCTTAGATTCACCTGTTGGTGACGTTAGACAGCGACTATTTTCGTCTAGTTCCCATCCGTTAAACGTGATAACACCGTTGCTGTCAATAGTTGACTCTTCAGGTGTTGACCCTGTACGTGAAATAAGGTTACGTACTCGGATAGTTAGTTCACGAGGGTTGAACGGTTTTGTAACGTAGTCGTCTGCACCGATCTCTAAACCTAAGATTCTATCGACATCGTTATCACGACCTGTTAAGAAAATTAAGCCTACATTTTTTTTCTGGCGTAACTCACGAGCCAAAATTAGGCCGTTTCTACCAGGAAGGTTTATATCCATGATTACACAGTTGACATCGTCGTTTGCTGTCAATTTTTCATGCATATCATCGCCATCAATGGCTTCAATTACCTTATGACCTTCGGCTTCAAATAAACTAACGAGGTTCAGTCGAGTTACGTCTTCATCCTCAACAATTAGAATGACTGGCGTTTGCATTATTAATTAACCTTTTCGGAATGTTTTATTTACAAAAACTTCGGTGTTATATAATAAAACCGAATGTTAACGATTATAGGAGTATATTCAATTGTTAACAAGTAAAATCAGTCAGGATAGAACTTAGAAACTGCGAGTAGCCTGGAGAGCACTTTAAAGTTATGTTGTGCAACTTCTTGTCTGTTAATATATAACCGAATTTTACTCCCTTCTTGGACCAAGGAAGCAATCCCACCCCCTTCCAGAAATTCGATACTTTCGCCTACAGTCACCATATTTAAGGTAATTGTATCGGTCCAAGAGGATAGTATATCATCTTCCATTGTTTCATCAATGTATGTGATATCACAGCGCTTGGAAAGTTCCCTAAAAGGGTCAGAAAGGTTTACCTTTATTATATCTATCGGTTTACCTCGTATTTTTAAGTTATTATTTTTATTTAAAATAGCACCGGGTCCATGATTTAAATCATAAAAACAAAATCTGGTTACTTGTTTATTTTTTTGCTCCGGAAAATCGATTAACTTCGCCATTTGGTATAAAAAAGCGGAACGAATTTCATGAGGTGTTTTTGCGTCAACGTTTAAACTACAAAAAATAAAAATAAATGCAGCTATTAGGTACATTATTTTCATTAAATTACCCCTTTTAGAGGCAAAGTTATAATAAATTCCGTACCTTTTTTATTATCATCAGACAGGGTTATAGTGCCGCCCAAAGCTTGGGTGATTAAATTGTAAACAAGGTGCATGCCGAGACCGCTGCCACCCTCTCCACGTTTAGTTGTGACGAACGGATCAAAAATACGTTTTTTGACGGCATTTGATACACCAATCCCATTGTCTTGATAGATAATCTCAAGACTTTGATTGCGTTGCTCTACATGAATATGGATTTGATTATCTTTGAGGTCTAAAAAGCCATGGATGAGGGAATTAGATAAAAGCTGTTCAAATACTTGTTGTAATAAGCCAGCTTTGGTTCTCACCGTCAATTGCTCTGGACACGAGAGATCCCACACCACGTTTTTAATGTCAATTTCAGCGCGCATACTGCTGACAATTGCATTGAATAATTTGTTGATATTGACTTCTGAACTAACTTCAACATCTTGGCTAACTGCGACTTTTTTAAAGCTGGAGATCAGTTCTGCTGCGCGATTTAAATTTCGGTATATTAGGTCTAGGTTTTCAATTCCATCATGGATAAAGCGTTCTAACTGCTTGGATGTCAGGGTTTTCTGCTCAAATGCTGCATTGATGTCGGCTAACTTATCCCTTAGCAGCGTAGAACCAGTAACACCTAATCCAATAGGGGTATTTACCTCATGAGCAACACCGGCTACCATTTGCCCCAGCGAGGCCATTTTTTCATTTTCTACAATTTGATTCTGGTACTGGTGCATTCGCTCTAAGGTGTTGAGTAGCTCTTGGTTAGCTTCACGTAATGCGATGGTACGCTGGTTCACCTTTTCCTCTAGGTTTTGGTTTAGCTGCTTGATTTCGAGTTTATCAGCCTGATGGCGAGCCAATTGATTTTGCGTGCGAGCGAGCATGATATTGAGGTTATTGGCCAGCATGTTGACTTCTTCAATGTCGCTTTTTGTCGCTCTCGCAGAATAATTATGATTTTTGGACACATCTTGCAGCATGAGTGATAAGGAGTCGATTGGATTCGCTATTCGTTTTTGAATGGCGCGCGCAACAAACAGTACTAAAATTAATACGATCAACGTGAGCGCAATATCGACCAGTATTTTTTGATTAATGTACTGCGATAGTCGTTCTAAACCACCTCTCACATAGACATACCCCTCAACTTTACCTTCGTATTCAACAGGGATGATCAGCTCGACGTAATCAGCGGATACTTTTGGCTCTTTGAGTGTCTCAATATCATTGACTTTCAGAGGGACTGGGGGCGTTTTACTTGCGTTGTAGCTGGTGAAAAACACGGGCTTATTGGTGACATCATCAATGGCATAGATATGAATATTTTTAACCAATTCAACTTTATTAAACGATTTGAGTCGCTTTTCTTCGGTTTTTCTATCGTCAAAAATGAGTGTGATTTGTGCGTTAAATGCGATGATCTCAGCAATCATTTGCAGTTTGTTGACGATTAACTTTTTCTGCTCTTTAACGTCAAGATAAGTAGAAATTGAAATGGATAGAGAGAGCGACAAAGCTGTTACTAGCATAACAGCACTTATCAAAACTTTTCTTATACTTGTTTTTGTTGCGTGTTTTCCCATTGCGCGCTCATAGGTGGACCTCTTAACAGCTAACCTTAGTTTAGCAGCTTAGTTAAGTAAGTTAACAAAAAAGCGGACAATTCCCTTTATCTTATCGTCAGCCAAGCATTTAGTATTACTTTTTGTTGATGGTAAAGCTCACTGATTTAACTATTTTGTGCGTGGTATACAGCAAACTTGGTGTTTTTTGTCTCGGTTTTAAAGTGTTTAAAATGTTGTTCCATAATAGGTGGATACTTTAAAAAGCTATTTGCGACTATTTGCAAGTTTGCACCTTTTTTCATCATATGCTTGGCATTAGCTAAAAATGTTTCAGCGATGCTGTAATCGGTATCTAAACCGGTATGAAATGGTGGATTACTCACAATTGCGTCAAATTTTTCTGTCACTTGTCCTAAACCGTCACTTAATATGAAATGTCCTGTATGGCCATTCATTTTCAGCGTTTGTTCACTGGCGTAAAGAGCAAGTGCACTGACATCTAAGCAGTATAGTGATAGGTTAGGTTGCGCGTTGAGCATGTAAGTTGCTATTAAACCGGCACCGCAACCAAAATCTAATACATTGCCTTTTTGAGGCATAGAGAGGTTGTTGAGCAGCAGCTCTGTCCCGATGTCGAGTTTGCCATGGTTAAATACCCCTGGGACACTGACCGCTGTGAAGTTTTGTTCTGCGACTTTGACGCTAAATGTTTGATGATAATCGGTAATGTCAAAGTGTTGTTCTTCAGTGAGTTCATTGAACTCATAGAGTATGCAATGTTTGGCACTATCTAATTTATAGCTTGCCTGGGCATAGGGCTTGAGTTGTTTTTCAACTGATTTAACACCGCCTTTGTTTGCCCCAACAACCAGTAAACGAGTTGCTTTACCAAGGTTCGCTCGAATGTTAGATAACATCATGTTCGCTTCCGGCTTAGATTTGGGATAGTAATAAATGACTAAGTCCAAATCATCGATACTTGGTAAGCTATGACCGACAAAGCTAGTCACGTGCTGGTGCTTGGAAGCTGCAAGGTGGTCGGCAAAATTATAACTGAAAGCATAAACCTGAGATGTGGAATTAATTTTTGTTAATTCAGGCAAGAAACCATCATCACTATGATTAATGACAAGTACTTTTTCGCCGTGGAGTTCCTCTTCATTGCGAAGTAAAAGTAAGCTAGGGTTTGATAGTTTTTGCATTATTGATCTCAGGTAGTTAGCTGGTGTCGACATGAAATTAAAGGGGCTGAAAGCGCCCCTTACTGATAATTAAGCTGTACGCTCAAACATGAGGTCCCACACGCCGTGACCTAGTCGGTGCCCACGCTGCTCAAATTTGGTAAGTGGTCTAAAGTCAGGTCTAGGTACGTAGTCATTATTTTCAGACTGATTGCTATAGCCTTCTGCTTGTTGCATGACTTCTAGCATATGCTCCGCATAGTTTTCCCAATCAGTTGCCATATGGAAAACACCACCAACCTTCAATTTGGCACGGATCTTTTGTGCAAACTCAGGCTGCACAATACGGCGCTTGTGATGACGCTTTTTATGCCATGGATCTGGGAAGAATAGCTGCAATTTACTTAAGCTGCTATCAGGGATGCAATCGGCCAACACTTCTACTGCGTCGTGTTCAAAAACACGTAGATTTGTTAGGCCATGTTCATCTGCTTCCATAAGGCATGCGCCAACACCTGGGCGGTGAACTTCGATACCGATAAAGTTTTGGTTTGGATTATTCTTGGCCATTTCAACCAGTGATTTCCCCATACCAAAGCCAATTTCTACAACTACGTCGTTGTCGTTGCCAAATATTTCATTGAAGTTGAGTAAGCCTTGGCTATGCTCAAGTCCAAGAGTTGGCCAACACTTTTCTAGCGCTGCTGCTTGACCTTTAGTTAGGCGACCTTCACGTTTTACAAAGCTGCGCACTTTTCGGATGTATTTACCTTCTTGCTCAGCCTGCTCTAGTGCTTGTTTACTCGATTCGTTCATTGTCATCATCTGCGGTGTAAAAATTGGGCGCATATTATCCCTGTTCGCGTCGATAAGTACAAGAGCTTGACGTTTTTAAAAACCTTCTTACACTGGCGGCTGTAGCTAGTAGATTGAGAATAAAGATGCCCGTTGACCGTCAAACAGCAGATTGGTTCGCAACACAAGTTGTGGATTGGTACCACCTTCATGGCAGAAAAACACTGCCATGGCAAATAGATAAGACTCCATACAAAGTATGGGTGTCTGAAGTGATGTTGCAGCAAACGCAAGTCGTCACTGTGATCCCTTATTTTGAGCGCTTTATGTCAAGATTTCCGACAGTCATTGACTTGGCTGATGCGGATGAAGATGAGGTATTGCATCATTGGACTGGGTTAGGCTATTACGCAAGGGCAAGAAACCTTCATAAAACAGCCAAAATTATACGCGACAAATATAGCGGAAAATTCCCAGAAACTTTTGAGCAGGTTGTTGACTTACCAGGGATTGGGCGCTCAACAGCGGGTGCTGTACTTTCACTTGCTTTAGGTCAACACCACTCTATTCTAGATGGTAATGTGAAGCGTGTATTGGCACGTTTTTTTATGGTTGAAGGTTGGTATGGCGTTAAAAAAGTGGAAAATCACTTATGGGAACTGACCAATGCGGTAACGCCATCTGGAGATGTGAGAGAGTTTAACCAAGCGATGATGGATTTGGGGGCTAGCTTGTGCTCTCGTTCACGGTTTCAATGTGAGGCTTGTCCACTTGTTGAAAAGTGTTTAGCTTACAAAAATAATAGAGTGAAAGAATTCCCAAATTCAAAACCTAAAAAAGAAAAACCTAAAAAGTCTGCTTATCATCTAATGGTAAAGGTGGGCACTCAGGTATTGATGGAAAAGCGCCCTAACAGTGGTATCTGGGGCGGTTTATTCGGCTTTTTTGAGTTTGCAAACTTAGCTGAGTTAGAAACTTTCCTAGTTCAGCAGGGCATAGAAGTCACAACTCGTACGTTAGATCCATTTATTCATATCTTTACTCATTTTGAGCTCACAATTACGCCAGTCTGTGTTGAATTACAGCAAATACCTGATTGTGTGCATGATAATCAGCTGCTCTGGTACGATATTAATCACCCTCCTGAAGTAGGGCTTGCAGCGCCGACTAAAAAGTTAGTTAAAGTATTAAAGGCAATGGGGTAAACTTGTCACATCAAAAAGACAGAGTATAGGTGAGAAGATGGCACGTACAGTTTTTTGTCAGAAATTAAACAAAGAGGCTGCTGGCTTGGATTTTCAATTGTATCCAGGTGAAGTAGGTGAGCGCATATTTAATAATATTTCGAAAGAAGCTTGGCAACAGTGGCAACATAAGCAAACGATGCTGATCAATGAAAAGCATTTAAATATGATGGATCCTGAACATCGACAGTTATTGGAAGAGCAAATGGTTGGCTTTTTGTTTGAAGATAAAGAAGTTGAAATTGAAGGCTATAGGCCACCAGAGAAGTAAAAAAAGCTGCCTAGGCAGCTTTTTTTCATTTTTAGTATTCTCTATCTACTGAAAGCTTCGCTAAGGCAATTAGTGCCTCTTTGAATGCTGAGTCGCTTAAGCATGCAAGTTGTGCGATAGCTTTTTCAGATTCTTGCTGAGCTTTTAACATGGTCTTTTGCAGTGCATTTGTTTCTTCAAGCGTTTGCAATATATCAGGCAAATTATCGATGCCGTTACCTGACTCGATGGCCTCTCTAATTTGCGCGACTTGCGTTTCTGTGCCTGACTTCATAGCGTAAATTAAGGGCAGTGTTGGCTTACCCTCTGCTAAATCATCTCCGATATTTTTGCCCAATAACTCAGCATTGGCACTGTAATCAAGTACATCGTCAACCAGTTGGAATGCGGTACCCAAATGCATGCCGTATAGCTTTAATGCTTCTTTAATGTTTTTTGGCTGCTCTGAGACAACGGCTGGCAACAAAGTTGCTGCTTCGAATAGTTTTGCCGTCTTGCTGTAGATGACTTGCATATAACTCTGCTCAGTGGTGTCAGGGTCGTTGCAGTTCATTAATTGCAGCACTTCACCTTCAGCAATGATATTGGTGGCATCTGCCAATATCTGCATGACTTCCATGTTATTAAGCCCAACCATCAGCTGGAAGGAACGCGTGTAAATAAAATCTCCAACAAGTACACTTGCAGCATTACCAAATTCAGCATTAGCCGTTGGCTCTCCGCGTCTTAGGTTTGACTCATCGACGACATCATCGTGTAGCAAGGTTGCAGTATGAATAAACTCAATGATGGTAGCTAAAGTGATATGTTTATTTTGTTGCTCAGCTTCAAGTGCCTTGGCAACAAGCAGTGTTAGCATTGGTCTAACCCGCTTCCCACCACTATTAACAATATACAGACCCAATTGATTTACCAATGCAACATCAGATTGCATTTGTTCAAAAATAAGTTGATTCACAGAGAGCATGTCTTGCTCAATCAATGATTGGATAGTCTTAATATCCATAGTATACCGTGCTAAAGCCCCAGTTAGAGATAAACGCCGCAGATTGTACATTAAAATTTCCGCCGACTCGAATTTTAAACGTATAGATAGTTAAAAAAATAATGATTGGATTAAATAATGGTCATTTTTGTGTTCAGTATCTGTACTGTTATGATCTGTCAAGTATTTAGGTGTGAAGTTTTAGTAGTAAAAAATAGTTTAGCAATGCGAACTTTTTAGCTAGAATAGGCAAAAATGAATTAATGCTCTCAAACAAGCCAATTTTTATTCATTATTTTGTCATTAGGGTATTGCGCGTAGTTCGACATTAGCGTAAACTTCGCGCCCTATTGAAGAATATTAAGTTGCGTCGATTTGAGGGCGCACAACGGAGTTAATTATGTACGCGGTTTTCCAAAGTGGTGGTAAACAGCACCGTGTGACTGAAGGTCAAACAATTCGTCTAGAGAAATTAGACGTTGAGACTGGTGCATCAATTGAATTTGATTCAGTACTTCTAGTTGCTGATGGTGAAAAGATCGAGATCGGTGCACCATTCGTAAATGGCGGTAAAGTAACAGCTGAGGTTGTTTCTCACGGTCGTGGCGAGAAAATTAAGATTGTTAAGTTCAGACGTCGTAAGCATTCTCGTAAGCAGATGGGCCACCGTCAGTGGTTCACTGAAGTTAAAATCACTGGCATTAGCGCTTAATTTTTAGAGGTACAGAAAGATGGCACATAAGAAGGCAGCTGGTAGTACTCGTAACGGTCGCGATTCAGAAAGTAAACGCCTAGGTGTTAAGCGTTTCGGTGGCGAATCAGTTCTAGCGGGTAACATCCTTGTTCGTCAACGTGGTACTAAGTTCCACGCTGGTTCTAACGCAGGTATCGGTAAAGACCACACTATCTTTGCAAAAGCAGATGGTAAAGTAGTTTTCGAAACTAAAGGTCCTTTAAACCGTAAATACGTTAGCATCGTTGCTGAGTAATCGGTAAAGATTGATAAAAACCCCGCTTAGGCGGGGTTTTTTGTTTTTATAGCTACATATTATTTATCAGCAGCTAAGCGTACCTTGCTATAATAGCTGTTGCTATTCTAATCCAGTAAGAGAGTAACCATGAAGTTTGTCGATGAAGTAGAGATCCGTGCTGAAGCCGGCGATGGGGGAAGCGGTGTTGTTTCGTTCCGTCGAGAGAAGTTTGTCCCAGATGGTGGTCCAGATGGCGGTGATGGTGGCGACGGCGGCAGCGTATTTTTAGAGGCTGATGAAAACCTCAATACTTTAATTGACTATCAGTTTGAACGATTTCATCGAGCTGAGCGTGGTACAAATGGTCAAGGTCGTAATTGCACCGGCAAAAAAGGCGTTGATCTCGTTTTGAAAGTGCCTGTAGGTACTCGTGTTACAGATGTTGATACTCAAGAGAGCTTGGGGGATTTAACTCGTCATGGACAAAAGCTGCTTGTCGCTAAAGGTGGCTACCATGGTTTAGGTAATACACGTTTTAAATCCAGTACTAACCGTGCACCGAGGCAGAAAACACTTGGGACACCAGGTGAAGTGAGAAACTTAAAGCTTGAGTTGATGCTTTTGGCGGATGTTGGGCTGCTTGGCTTACCTAATGCTGGTAAATCGACCTTTATTCGCAGCGTATCGGCGGCAAAACCAAAAGTGGCTGATTATCCGTTTACTACACTTGTCCCGAACCTCGGTGTTGTGAGACCTGAAGCCAACAAGTCATTTGTTATCGCTGATATACCTGGTTTGATTGAAGGCGCATCTGATGGTGCGGGCTTAGGTATCCGATTCCTGAAGCATTTAGAGCGTTGTAGAGTGTTGTTGCATGTTGTGGATGTGATGCCAGTTGATGGTACAGATCCTGTAGATAACGCATTTGCCATTATCAATGAATTACATCAATACAGTCCCAAGCTTGCGGAAAAGCCACGTTGGTTGGTATTAAATAAAATAGATTTGCTTGCGGAAGATGAGTTAGAAGATGTGTGTGAACGCATTGCTCAAGAATTAGATGCAAAAGAAGTGTACCGCATATCTGCGGCGAATAAATTTAATACTCAACAATTATGTTACGATATACAAGGCCTGTTAGATACCTTGCCAAGAGATAAATTTGACGAGGAACAGCAAGAAGAGGTTGAGTTTAAGTGGGATACTTATCATCGTCAGGCAACTCAAGAAAATGATGATTGGGATGACTGGGATGAAGATGACTACGATGTAGAAGTTATCTACGAAAGATAATAAAGGGCCGTTTGGCCCTTTTTTAATACAAAATTATTATTGGAGAGAATTGTGGTTATATCAATGATAGCAGCGATGGCGAAGGATAGAGTGATAGGGGATGATAATAAAATGCCTTGGCACTTACCTGCCGATCTACAACATTTCAAAAAAGTAACGCTAGGCAAGCCAGTTATCATGGGCCGAAAAACATTTGAATCGATTGGTCGTCCGTTACCCGGCAGAAGAAATATTGTAATTACAAGAAATGCAGAGTATCAGGCCGAAGGTATTGAGGTTGCAACGTCTACTGAAGAAGCGCTCGCTTTAGTAGATAAAATAGACGAGGTTATGATCATCGGAGGTGGAAATATTTACAATCAGTTTCTACCATTATGTACAAGGTTGTATTTAACATACATTGACTTGGATGTTGAAGGGGATACGAGGTTCCCAGACCATACCTCTTCAGGTAATTGGGTAGAAGTTGAAAGCGAAGTTCATGAGCCAGATGACAGAAATAAATATCGTTATAAGTTCGTAACTTTGAATAAAGGATTATGACTTTGTTGCTAACAGTTGTGTGTGTTGCTACAATAGTGTTTGTCCTTATGTAATAAAAAAGTGCTAGGTGAATTGGCAATGAAATTTGTACCTGTTTTGTTAAGTGTTTGTATTGGTTTGGGCGCGTTTTCTTTTAGTTCGGAAACTAAAGCAAACGATCAGTTGGCTATCACATTATGCGAGTACATCGCAGTGGATGATAAAGGGCGTGTTCGTAAAGCGCTAAAGAGTTCACGTGTGAAAGTTCGTAATATCTTTGGTTCAATCCAGTGTAATGGTAATAATATTCTTCGCCATGCTATTGCAAGTAATGCCGTTGAAACTGGTAAGTTAATTGTCAAAGGGTTACCAAAAAGTGCGCTATCAGATGGGGCAGACATTGCTTGGGCAGAAAGCAATGGACATGGTGCCTCGCCACTTATTGCAGAGATAAAGAAAAGAGCTGGTTTATAATTTATAAGTCGGCTTAGATGAAAAGCTCCCGAAATGGGGGCTTTTTTAATGCCTGCAAATTACTCAATGAGACAGTCAATTTCATAACGTATTAAAAATTTATTGTTTTTAAGACTTTGTCAGCCTTCTTTGTGAAAAGAGAGGTATTTTCGCGTAAAACCCAATTACCATTTATTTAGTTTCAGTCTTATTTTGGGTCGCATATTAATATGACTTAAATCAAAATGATAACCACATCATGACAATTTTCTTAAATTTGCCCTTGAGAATTGGAAGGTATGCTCCAATACTTATTTATAGGGTAAATAAAAAAAGGAAGATCCTATGAAGATTAATCTTTCTGGTCATCATGTAGACATGACAGATGCAGTGAAACAGCATGTACAAGAAAAGTTTTCAAAAATTGCCAATCACTTTCCTTCATTGCTATCGCTCGATATTATCATTAGTAAAGAGCATAAAAAATTCTATACGGAAATAAGTACAAACTACGCTGGATCTAGAATATCAGTTAAGGGAGACAATGAGGTTATGTATCCCGCTATTGCGAATGCTGCAAAAAAATTAGATGCGTCATTAAAGCATCGAAAAGGGCAACTCAAAGCAAATAAGCATGAAAAGCCGGTAAGTACAACACCAGAAATAGCGCATGAAATAATACAAGAAATGAATTTAAATTAGTACTTGAAGGGGTCACAAGACCCCTTTTTTACAATGGCAATTTGAGCGAATTTTTATTTTACTTTAGACATTTCACACAATTGCTATGTAAGATAGAATTAGACTTTACCTTAAGAAAATATAATTCAATAGCGAACACATATGAAAGCAGTTATCCCTGTTGCGGGTTTGGGTACTCGCATGTTGCCAGCAACAAAAGCAATCCCAAAGGAAATGTTACCGGTTGTAGATAAGCCGCTTATTCAATACATCGTAAAGGAGTGCGTATCTGCTGGTGTAAAAGAAATTGTTTTGGTAACTCACTCTTCAAAGAATGCAATTGAAAACCACTTTGACACAAGCTTTGAGCTAGAGGCTACATTGGAAAAGCGAGTGAAGAGAAAGTTATTGGATGAAATCCGCTCTATTTGTCCTGAAGACGTCACAATTATGCATGTAAGACAAGGTGAAGCAAAAGGTCTTGGACATGCAGTCTTGTGTGCTAAGCCAATCGTTGGAGATGATGATTTCATCGTTGTGCTACCTGATGTCATTTTGGATGAATATAGCGCTGATCAGCGCAGCGAAAACTTAGCTGCCATGGTTAAACGTTTCCAAGAAAATGGCAATAGCCAAATCATGCTGGAGCCAGTACCATATGAAGATGTCAGTAAATATGGTATCGCTGATATTAATGGCATTGAGTTGTCGCCAGGGCAAAGCACGGCTATCAAATCTATGGTTGAGAAGCCTAATCAAGCAGAAGCACCATCAAACCTAGCTGTTGTTGGGCGTTATGTCCTATCTAGTAAAATTTGGCCGCTTTTGAAAAGAACACCTGTCGGTGCGGGAAGTGAGATCCAGCTAACAGATGCCATAGATATGTTAATGGAAACAGATACAGTTGAGGCATTCCATATGAGTGGTATAGCTCATGATTGTGGTGATAAGCTTGGCTATCTTAAAGCGATTGTTCAGTATGCCATGAAAGATGAATCATTAGGTAACGAATTTACTCAGTACATCAAGTCGTTATAAAGCGTTAGCGTAGTAAGTGGACTTGAATAAGTTTGCTTACTACGATATTGAATGGTTAGTGGCGTTCGGTGAACCTTTGCCAGGATATATTGTTATTTATCACTCGCACAGGCTTTACAACTCGAGCTAACAAGTCAATATTTGGTGCTTCAACACTATCCCCACCTTCTTTTAAGCCAAGTAAATAACTCATTGCCGATCGATTTCCCAATTGAATCGCAGAGATATATATTTGCTGTTCAAAGTTTAACCTTAAGCTACTAATTGCAGTTTTAAGACCTTGCTGATCAACATTTGGTAGACCACACTTTTGCAAGTAACCTAATCGTTCACCTTCTCCTGAAAACCATATACGTACTTTTTCGCTATAACGGTTTGACTTAGATGGTAGATCAAATAGTAGGCGACTGTGGCCTGACTCTTTAACGAATTGTATGTATTGCTCTAAACCGGCATGCCAGAGAGCATTGTGGATGGGTACAATTCTATGTTGAATTTTGCCATGAGTATGGAAACTAAATGTGTGAACTGAGCCAACTTTAGTGAGATCATTTAAGTTTAAACTACCTAATTCATCACTATATGCACCGGTATAATATGCCAAAATAGGCAGCCAAAAGTGCCAGTGTTTGGGCTGTTCTCGCTTTAGCTTTTCGTCACCGTAAATGTAGCCATTAAACAAGCTATATAGTTCCATATGGGTGAAGGCGCGCCTACCAAACTGAGATTTCATAGCTAAAGTGCTTTAACGGTCAAATATTTGGTAGACAAGTCTATAGCCTTTACTAGTAATGTGAAAGAGTTACAAAAATTTTTTGCAAATCCTTTTGTAGTATTAGGTTACTACCTCTTTTGGTGATTCAGTCAGTACAATGCTGTAGATAAGTAAGGCAAGAGATCCTCAGAAGAGACGCCAAGTTATTAACATGGCCATGTTTTTCAATAGACTCTTGATAAAGAGTAGAAATAAAGTGAGCCACACTGATTTGTTCTCGGTCTGCTATTTCTTCAAGTATTTGCCAAACTTTGTTTTCCAATGCCAAGCTCGTGACGACGCCTTGCACGCGAATCGACTTTTTAGTGACTTGGTATAATTCCGGTGTTTGAGATGCGTAGAGTTCGCACATGAAGGAGGCTCCATTGGCTAAAATGATACATTCTATGGTTCGAGTAAAAGACCTGAAACACTCTATTAAATTCTACCATGAATTATTTGAGTTAGAGGTAAAAAGGTCTATAGAGTTCGAAAGCTTCTCCCTAACTTATTTAAGTAATCAAGAGAGTGAATTTGAATTAGAGTTAACTCATAATTTTGATAAAACAGATGGTTATCACTTAGGTGATGGTTATGGGCATTTGGCATTTAGCACTGATAATCTCAAGGCGATTTGGGAGAAAGCACAGTCAAACGGTTATGCTCCGACGGATATTAAGACGCTAAAACAGCTGAATAAACTGGTTGCTAGGTTCTTTTTTGTAACAGATCCCGATGGCTATCAGGTTGAAGTGATAGAGAGCAATGACTTATTTAATTAAGCCATAGCAAACTCACTTCTGTTGCCCATCCAACGCGTGATCAGAGGATCCACAGACGCTTGGTGCTGATTTAACAATGAAAACGCGATACCTCGTATACTGGGCAGCATGTGCTTATCGCGTGTTAAATCGGCAATTTTCAAATCCACCAATCCCGTTTGTTTAGTACCGAGTACTTCACCGGGTCCTCTGATCTCTAAATCTTTTTCAGCGATTATAAAACCGTCATTGCTGTCTCTGAGCACGCCAAGTCGTTTTTGTGCCGTATTAGACAGCGGTGCGTGATATAAGAGTAAGCAATGTGATGCAATTGCGCCACGTCCAACACGGCCCCTGAGTTGGTGCAATTGAGCAAGCCCAAGACGTTCAGGGTTTTCAATTATAATTAAGCTGGCATTCGGAACGTCCACGCCGACCTCTATAACGGTGGTGGCAACGAGTACATGGTAATTACCAGACTTAAAATCAGCCATTATCTGCTGCTTCTCTTGGGCTTTCATGCGGCCATGTACGAGAGCGACTTTTAGCTCAGGTAACAACTTGGTGAGCTGCTGTGCAGTATCTTCCGCTGCTTGGCATTGTAGTACTTCAGACTCATCGATCAGTGTACATACCCAATAAACTTGCCTATTTTGCTCAATACAGGCACTTTTAACGCGTTTAATCACCTCATCTCGGCGAGTATCAGGGACAGCTACCGTGGTAATTGGGGTTCTTCCTGGCGGCAGTTCATCGATCACCGAAGTTTCCAAATCAGCATATGCTGTCATGGCAAGTGTTCGCGGAATAGGGGTGGCCGTCATGACTAATTGATGAGGGTAGCAGTCATCAAATTTTCCCTTTTCTCTGAGTGATAGCCGTTGGTGTACGCCAAATCTATGCTGTTCATCGATAATAATGAGTGCGAGATTAGAAAAGTTAACTTGCTCTTGAAAGAGTGCATGGGTGCCGACCACCATTTGGGCTTGTCCTGAGGCTATTTTTTCGAGTGTTTCTTTACGTTCTTTGCCTTTGGTTTTGCCGCCCAGCCAACAGGTTTCTATATTTAACGCTGTAAACCAGTTGGTAAAATTGAGTGCATGTTGCTCTGACAGGATCTCTGTGGGTGCCATGAGTGCAACTTGATAACCCTGTGAGATTGCTGTTAAAGCACTTAGAGCGGCAACCAGAGTTTTACCAGAACCAACATCTCCTTGCACAAGACGCAACATGGGCTCTGGCTTTTGCAAATCTTGTTTTATCTCACTAACAACTCTGCTTTGTGCATTGGTCGGCTTAAATGGTAACTGTGCTAAAAACTCAGCTTCAATTTGGTTCGTTGGTGGCAATGCGACAGCTTTCACTGCCTGACTTTTTTGTCTGAGCTTTAAAAGGCTTAAGTTTTGTGCGAGCAGCTCTTCAAACGCAAGGCGTTGTTGCGCAGGGTGCTGACCTAACTCTAATTGGCTCAAATCGATATCCTGCGGTGGTGCATGCAGTAGCAAAAGTGCCTCTTTTAGACTGAGTTGATTCGGCCTGAATTGAGCTGGTAAATGATCTTCAATATCATATTTGTGCAGTAACTGAACGGCTTGCTCAGCAATTGCACGTATACTGAGTTGCTTGAGGCCTTCAGTGGTTGAGTAAACAGGGGTGAGTGTGTCTTCTATTGTACTCGTTTCTTGCGTCGCATCTTTGATACTGTATTCAGGGTGCGCCATTTCAAGACCGACGCGACCACGGCGCGCTTCGCCAAAGCAGCGCATAATTTTGCCCGGTTGCATGGCGTTTTTTTGGGCCGCAGAGAAATTAAAAAATCGTAAGGTAAGCCTACCAGTACCATCATTGATCTGGCACATGAGCATACGGCGTTTACCAAATGTGATATTGGCTTGCTCTATCTCTCCCTCTACACTGACGTGCATGTGTGGCATTAATGTGGCGATGGAGTATGTCTTCGCTCGGTCTTCATACCTCAGCGGCAAGTGAAAAAGCATATCTTGAACACTTGCTATGCCTAATTTAGCCAATCGTTCAGCGGCTTTAGGGCCAACACCTTTTAAGTCTGTAATTGGGTAATTAGCTAAATTAGGGCTAGACATAGAAATCCTTACTTTTTACTAAATTTCAACGTGTTCCAAAACGTTTCGTCTGCAATGATCTCACCTTCATCATCTAGTTCAGGGTAAGGGAGGCCTTTTTCATTGCAACGGTTGGCGATAATTGGGTGGCATCCTTCAAATAGCAGCGTGTGTTTTACTTTAGGGTCTAACATATCTTTGCGCTGGTACATACCTGCTTCTTCTCTTTGTCTCTGTGCCTCATAAAGAATGAGTGCTGCGGCAACCGATACATTCAGAGATTGCACCATGCCTGCCATAGGGATCACGATGTGTTGATCGGCATGTTCAAGTGCTCTATCAGAAATACCTAAGCGCTCTTGGCCAACTATCACCGCTGTTGGCTTGGTATAATCGATTTCTCTAAAGTCGACAGCAGTATCACTCAAGTTCGTAGCAAGCAGTTGGATCCCTGGGTTTTGTTCACGAATTTTTGCAACTGCTTGGTCGATATCATCATGCATTTGAGTATCAACCCAGTTTTTACTACCGCCGGAGGTGTTATTAGTTAAGCGTCTTTGATCTTGAGGCCAAACAGCATGAACATAGTGACAGCCCACTGCGTCAGCTGTTCTTACGATTGCGGATAAATTATGGTGTTTGTGCACTTCATCGAGGCACACAGTCAAATCCGTTTGGCGTTGTTCCAATATTCGTTTTACGCGCTGAAAGCGATTTTCTTTCATCAAGGACTGCTCTTAAATACAATATTACGGCGTATTATATCAAAATTATTACTGTATAAGTACACACCTATTTGAGTTGATAGAGTCGGATGTTTTATGGCTGTATTTCTCTCATTATTGGTGCTTGCAGAGAAATCAGCGTCTCAGTTGATTGAATGGCTTCAATAGATTGTATCTTATTGACGAGCACATCATGTAAATGGTCCATTGAACTGCTCAATACTTTGATAAATATACTGTAATTACCTGTCGTGTAATAAGCTTCTACGACCTCTTCAAAAGTTTCTAATTGGGCAATGGTATCTTGATAATCTCTGGCATGTTTGAGGTTGATACCAATAAAGCAGCACACGTCATAGCCAAGCTTTTTAGTGTTAATACACACCTTAGTGCCTTCTATGATCCCTGCTTGTTTCATCTTTTCTACTCTGACGTGAATTGTGCCAGCGCTCACTGAGAAACGTTTGGCTAATTCAGCATAAGGTGTTCTTGCATCATTCATAAGTGCGTGCAAGATGGATTTATCGAGATTATCGATTTGATAATTTTCCATGCTTATTTTTATCTAAAATTATTGTTCCCATAAATATAACCTCAATTTTTTATTGATTAAAGTTGTGTATGTGTATTTTTGTTTTTGAATATTGAATTTTTATCGAAATTTGTTGACGATGGGTATATCAAGTAATTAATACACAAAAAATCATCGACAGTTTGGAATGGGGATCAACATGAAATCACAATACTTAAAAACACAACATCAAATCGCACGCGTTAAAAGCGTTTTCTCAGCACAGCTAACGGAGCAGTTAGGCTTGGTCGAAGTGCAAGCGCCTATACTCGCGAAGGTTGGCGACGGTATTCAAGATAACTTAAGCGGTACAGAAAAAGCGGTATCAGTTAAAGTAAAGACACTCGCTGACAGTGAATTTGAAGTTGTCCATTCTTTAGCAAAATGGAAACGTAAAACGTTAGGCGATTTTGGCTTCGAAGTCGGGGAAGGGTTGTACACGCATATGAAAGCATTGCGCCCAGATGAAGAGCGTTTATCACCAATTCATTCGGTATTTGTAGACCAATGGGATTGGGAAAAAGTGATTTGTGCAGATACACAGAGAAGTCTTGAGACGCTTAAAGAAACCGTACAAACCTTATATAAATGTATTAAGCACACCGAGCAGGTTATTTCACAAGAATATGATATTGAGACATTCTTACCTGAGCAAATCACTTTTGTTCATGCTGAAGAGCTGCGTGCAATGTACCCAGACTTTACCGCAAAGCAACGTGAAAAGGCCATTGCACAAGAGTACGGGGCTGTATTTTTAATTGGGATTGGTGGTGAATTAGGTGACGGCAAGATTCACGATGTACGTGCGCCAGACTATGATGACTGGTCTACAGCTACTTGTGATAAGTATCAGGGCTTAAATGGGGATATCATAGTTTGGAACCCAGCTCTAGAAGATGCCTTTGAGATTTCTTCAATGGGGATCCGCGTATCTCCTGAATCTCTGGCTCATCAACTGCAAATTAGTGATGCACAAGCGCGACTTGAGTTTGATTGGCATAAGGCGTTGTTAGCTGGTGACTTACCACAGACGATTGGTGGCGGTATTGGTCAATCACGCTTAGTTATGTTATTGCTGCAAAAGCAACACATTGCACAAGTTCAGGTAGGCGTATGGCCAGAAGAGCTCAAGCAGTCAATAGAAGGTGTGCTATAAAGCGATCTAAAGGGGGGTGGGCCACCCCCTTTTAAATCTTAAACTCAATTTCAATTTGCCCATCAACTAACTTCGCAGTGCAGGGTGGATAACTGCGATTGGTGGTATAGGTTTTGTCAAAGATATGAAGCTCAACACCTGAGTGCAGTGCCGAAGTCGCCTGCAACTGGGTGCCCCCAAGCAAGTCATGCAAAGTATGATCTAATTCGCTGAGTTTATTTTCAAGTGCTTCAGCTTGTTGGCAATAGTGAGTTTGTGTGGCACTGATCTTTGCCATCAGCACTTTTTTTCTTTCAATATCTTTAAGTTGATCTGCTTTTTCTACCGCCTTTTGTAAGTTTTCCAATTGTTCATCAGTCTCCCCCAGCTCTCGTATACATTGGTCTGTTTTGTGGGTTATTTCTACCCCCGAGTTGGCTAGGTATACAGACATAGTTGCACCTGACGGGCTACCAATTTCTCCGGCCGTCACCGATTGTGCATCGAACACCGTTCCTCCAATGAGCTTGCCGCGAGGGTTATCTTCTAATCCAACTCTAACTGTTTTTAATGCTTTAATATCACAGTGATTCGCTTGTTTTTGAATATAGATATTCCGCGCTTCGAGGTAAGTATATTGACCATGCACAATGTTAATATCGCCGTTGGCAATGAGTTTGCAGGTTAAGCTTTGGTCATTATCACTGTGATCTAGGTGGCCAATTACACCTCCGCGCACTTCAATATTACCTTCACTGATGATTTCTCCGGACTCAACAGTCCCCATTATCGTAATATCGCCGCTGGCTTTTACTTTCATACCTGGCTCTACGTTATGGGTCACAATGACACTGCCGCTAAATTCAATATGACCAGATTTCACATTCACATCTGCGATGGTAAAAATGTCATCTACTCTCATGCCGTTTTGAATGTCAGAAGGACAACCAGCAATGGTCGAGATAAGTTCGAGTGGATTGGTTGGTGAGATCTCTGTGCCTTCGCCAGCCACGAGCTGAAACGACTCTCCGGGCACGGGTGTTATACTGTCACCGGTTACAGTAAAGCCTTCTTTTCCTGGAGAGGCTGGACGCTGAGTGATAAGTAATGTGCCAGGTGAAACACTTGATAACGCACCAAAGTCGCGCATATCTACGGTACCATCTTCTCTTAGTTTTGGCTGTTTCAAGCGTTCTTTCAACGTTAATACATGCGATATAAGCTTGGCGGGGAGGCCATTTTCAGGAGGTCGGCCTTGAGCGATAATACCAGTATGTTGGGAGCCAGGTAATTCATCAAATTGCTTTGCCAGGAGCTTTTCTAGTAGTGCTTGTTTATAACCCCTGCACACCCCTGACTTAATGATGATTTTTTTTGCTTGATCAAGGCTTATCAGGCTACCACCTTGTGCTGTGGTTAATGTCGCCGTAGCTTGCATTTTATCTTCAGAAATTGAGATCTGTAATTGTGCATGTTTTTGCTTTGCGACCAAGAGCTGCTGCTCTGCAACTTCACTTTGAAAATAGGCGGCAATAGAGTCATGATCTACTTCGCAATCGGCATAGGGAGAGCACTCAAGCGCCTCGACAATAAACGCCTGACTGGGTGGCGTAGCAGATGCAACGTCCATTAAAACTTGGCCATTTTTTGTGACTTTAAACACAGACTATTCCTTATAGACCGAGCGACTCTGTAATAGAGCTCGCATTAAACCTTACCCTTTTCATACGCTTCGACAACAGTGTAGGTTTGCCATCAGCGGTTTCTTTCCTGTTATTAGTATGACAGCCAAAAAACAAATAAATTCCAATACTCACTACCCTATTGCAGTGGCTAAAAATTGGCTGTCAAAGTGTGTGTCAATTTTTGTGTTGTGATATCAGCTTGCTTAATTAATAGTATGTAGTCAAGCTGTTAAGATCAAAGTTGAAGAGCTAATTTAAAGAGATTTTTATCAAGTTGAGTAAAATGTGTCGTGAAGAAAGTTTAAAAGGCCTAGTGATTAGGCCTTTTAAACAGGTGTACATTAATTCATTGACGGCAGTTCCATAATACCATCAATTTCAATTTGTACATTTTTTGGCAGTTCTTTGACGCCAATCGCCGCACGCGCAGGGTACGGGGTTTTGAAATACTGGCTCATGATTTCATTTACCGTGGCAAAATTGCTTAAATCGGTCATGAAAATATTCACTTTGACCATATCCTGCAATTGCCCGCCAGCGGCTTCACACACGGCTGTGAGATTTTTAAACACTTGATGTGTTTGTTCAGCAAAATCTTCGGAAATAACTTCCATGGTGTTCGGTACTAATGGGATCTGGCCTGACAGATATACAGCAGTTCCTACTTTGATTGCTTGATTGTAAGTCCCGATTGCGGCTGGCGCTTGATCGGTTGAAATGATCGCTTTGTTCATAATAACTTCCTTTAGCGCTTTCTATATACGCGTTGCACATCTGGCATCACACGTATTTTGCGCATAATATTCGCAACGTGAATTCTATCTTTGACAGTCACGCCTAAGTCAATAATATATAAATTACTTTCTTTTTCTTCAGTGGCGATTTCAACAATATTAGCTTGTGCACTGGCAACGACATTGGTGAGCTTAGCGAGTGCACCTTGGTGGTTGATGATTTCAACCCTCAGCGCTGCGATGTACTCTTTTTCAGGGTTGTCTTCCCACTTTACAACACAGTATTTAGCGCGTTCACCTTCCCAGCCTCTAATATTGCGACATTCTTGCCTGTGAACCATCAAGCCTTTACCTTGGCTGACATAAGCTGCAATAGCATCACCTGGTACAGGTCGACAGCACTTAGCATAGGTAACCAGCATACCCTCAGTACCAATAATCGCAGCTTTGGCTTGCTTGGCTAGACTTTCAAGCCCGTCATCAGCTTGGAGTAGTCGCTTAGCAATCAGCACACTCATAATGTTGCCATTGCCTATCTCAACGAGTAGTTCTAGCAGAGTATTTAGATTGTGCTCTTCTAAAACACGTTCAATCTGTTCTGTTGGAATATCGTCAATTTTCTGCTCTCCAAGAGCGGAATCTAAAAGACGTCTGCCAAGTTGGATGGATTCTTCTTGATGTTGGCTTTTGAGGTAGTTTCGTACACCTAATCGTGCTTTACCGGTGACAATGAAGTTTAACCAAGTGGCATTAGGATGCGCGCCAGAGCTGGTGATAACTTCAACGGTTTGCCCTGTATCAAGCGCTTTACTTAACGGGTAAGGTTTGCGGTTCACTCTCGCTCCAACACAGGTATTACCCACATCCGTATGCACTGCATAAGCAAAGTCAACTGCGGTTGCGCCCATCGGAAGTTCCACGATTCGACCATCAGGGGTAAATACATAAATTTCTTCTGGGAAGAGTTCTGTTTTGACGTTTTCTACAAACTCGAAAGAAGAGCCTGCACTTTGTTGCAGCTCCAATAAGCTTTGCATCCATTGGCGAGCGCGCTGCTGAGCAGTATGACCGGCACTGTCACCAGATTTTTTGTACATCCAGTGCGCTGCGACCCCTTTATCGGCCATATGGTCCATATCATGTGTTCTAATTTGAATTTCGACAGGGATACCGTGTGGACCGACTAATGACGTATGCAATGACTGATAACCATTGGTTTTTGGTACCGCGATGTAGTCTTTAAAGCGAGTCTCAATGGGCTTGTATAGGTTATGCGCAACGCCAAGGACTCGGTAACAGGTATCTATGTTATCGACATTAATGCGGAACGCATAAATATCCATGACTTCGTTGAATAGCAGCTCTTTATTAAGCATTTTTTTATAAATACTATATAGGTGCTTTTCTCGACCTTTAACGGAAGCCGTTATACCGCTTTCTTCTAAACGAGACTCAATCTCGGTCTGAATATTACTGATCACTTCTTTACGATTGCCACGCGCTTTGGCAACTTCTGACTTAAGTGCGCGGTGACGCATAGGGTAAAGCGCTTGAAAGCCTAAGTCTTCTAACTCATTTTTGATATCATGAATACCTAAGCGATTCGCAATGGGCGCGAATATCTCGAGCGTCTCTCTGGCAATTCTGCGGCGCTTTTCAGGCCTTAAAAAGCCCAGAGTACGCATGTTATGAGTTCTGTCTGCAAGTTTAATGAGAATGACACGAATATCTTGCGTCATTGCCATGATCATCTTACGGTAGTTTTCTGCTTGAAACTCTTTTTTATCTTTAAAGTCGAGTTTATCTAATTTACTGACGCCGGCGACGAGTTCGGCAACGGTTTCACCAAATATTTCGGCCAGATCTGCCTGACTAAAATCAGTATCCTCGATGACATCATGCATTAATGCAGCCATGAGCGTTTCATGGTCTAACTTCATGCTGGCCAGTATCTGTGTCACCTCGACAGGGTGAGTGATATAAGGCTCACCGCTAGAACGCGTTTGACCTTCATGTGCTTCACGCGCGACGACATAGGCTTTTTGTACCAGTTCAACATCTTCAGGTGCTAGGTACTCTGAGATTTTTTTCTTGAGGCCTTCAAATAGATACATTCACACTCCAATGTTCCAGTGAAGTTAATAGATAGTTATTATTGAATATACGATGAATTGGCTCGGAAGCCAACGCAAAGGCACGATGCTTTTGCAATATAATGAAAAAAAACGCCAGCTTTGCGCTGGCGTTATATCAAACTTTCTTTAGACTGAGCTTTAAAAGCCGTCTAGAAGTTTATTTTAGCGGTTACCACCAACAATGGCTGCTACTGCTGCAAGCTCAGCGGCCTCTTGGTTTTGCTGCTCTTCACGGTCGATCATGTCTAGAGAGTCTGTAGTTACAAGACCTTCTTCAATTTCACGTAGCGCGATAACGGTAGGCTTATCATTTTCAGCCTCAACCATAGGATCTTTGCCACCAACAGAAATCTGACGAGCGCGACGCGCTGCAACAAGGATTAAATCGAAACGGTTACCAATTTTATCTACTGCATCTTCTACAGTTACGCGAGCCATCGAAGCACTCCAAAAAATTATACATTTAGCAAAGGGCTAGTTTACTTGAAACAGACTACTTCGCCAAGTGAATGGTTAAAATTTATCGTGATTAAGCAATTATCACTTAATTCAGGGAAATTAATCCGCTAACAACTCTTCAATTAATGCTTTGTGACGAGCTTGCTGTGCTGTCGTTTGAAGTCTCGCTGCAATTACAATATGTTCAAGCTCAGTCAGTGCCGTTTCAAAGTCATCATTCACAATGGCATAGTCAAACTCATCATAATGGCTGCTTTCTGATTTTGCTTCAGCCATTCTTGCGGCAATGACTTCTTGAGAATCTTGGCCACGGTTGTTCAAGCGCTGCTCTAACTCGCTTTGAGAAGGAGGCAAGATGAATATGGTTTTGACTTCAGGCATCAGTGCTCTAACTTGTCTAGCGCCTTGCCAATCTATGTCCAAGAATACATCAATACCCTTGTTCAGCTGATCTTCAATGGCCTGCTTTGATGTTCCATAGTAATTTTCAAATACCTGAGCCCACTCAAAGAAATCACCTTTGTCGATCAGCGCTTTAAACTCATCAACCGTAACGAAGTGATAATGTTCGCCGTTGTTTTCGCCAGGGCGAGGAGCGCGTGTTGTGTGTGAGACTGAAACTTTGATATTGGCTTGTTTGTCCAATAGAGCTTTGATCAGGCTTGATTTACCCGCACCTGATGGTGCAGATAAAATAAACAAATTACCGCGAGTCATTGTCATAGTGAAACCTTTGTGTACGCAAAAGGGAGTAATAGAGCCTGTTACTTCCCGTAAAAAGCTCTATTTTAAATCTTTGCGCGCCGAGTTACCAGTTTGCTATCCACGTAGTCTGAATCGACTTACTAAAACAGCTAACTCTTCGGCTTGTTTGTTTAGCTCTTGCGCTGAATGCGCTGCGACTTGTGTATCTTGCAGTGAGCTTTGGCTTGACTGTTCTATTTGCGAAATATCTCGCGCCATTTCGCTGGCAACCACGGATTGCTCTTCAGTTGCCGTCGCAATTGATTGGATCATTGAAGCGATTTCACTGGCTCCGGTGACGATGCCCTCCAGCTGTGTCCCCGCATCTTCTGCCATAGATACACTGTGGTTTACTTGCGCTACGCTGTTTTCCATTGATTTAACGGCATGCTCTGT
Organism: Pseudoalteromonas luteoviolacea; assembly: GCF_000814765.1. Lineage (GTDB taxonomy): Bacteria > Pseudomonadota > Gammaproteobacteria > Enterobacterales > Alteromonadaceae > Pseudoalteromonas > Pseudoalteromonas luteoviolacea_H. Next base: position 709,193 of record NZ_JWIC01000010.1, on the reverse strand, counting down.
CTGGGATTGAATGGATTGCACAGTACTGACGACTTCTTCGGTTGCTTTTGATGTACGCTCAGCGAGTGTTCTTACTTCATCTGCAACTACTGCAAAACCGCGCCCTTGCTCTCCTGCACGGGCGGCTTCAATCGCGGCGTTGAGTGCCAACAAGTTAGTTTGTTCAGCAATACTACCAATGACGCCAATAACATTGCCAATTTGGCTACTTAACTCACCCAGGTGAGTCACATTTTCAGCGGTATCTTGCACTTCATTTGAAGCCGATTTAATTTTATCTACCGTGGCTGTCACCGTAGAGCCACCTTCTGATGCGAGATTTCTCGCGCCATCAGCATGGCTTGCTGCAACCTGACTTTGTGAAGCAACTTCCGAAACGGTTGCGCTCATTTGCTCAATAGCAGTGGCAACTTGCGTTGATTGGTCGGCTGATGCTTGGCTGCGAGAGGCTATTTGGTTGTTTGTTTCAGCGATATCATCACTGGACGTTTTAACGTCATTAACCACGTTACTGATGGCTTGCAGCAAGGAGTTCAGTGAATTAGACATCTTATTGGTGGCCTCAGCTAAGCTGTCAATTTCATCTTTCCCCTGATGTGTGAGCAATGGTCTTGAGATATCTCCCTCACTGATCCCTTCAGCAATGGTGAGTACCTGACTCAAGCGGGTCACAATTGAGCGACTGATCACAAAAGCAACCGCGATGGCTATGATGGCCGCAACGAGTGTAATAAGGATGATGATCACCAAAGTGGTGTTGAGCCCTTCAACTAAGAGATCAAGCGCTTTAGTGGCGTCATCTTTTTCTTCTTCGCTTGAGACTTCAAGGATTTCAGACAATTCTATCATTTGGTTAGAGGTGAGCTCGGCAAGCTTTTGTTGGGCCTTAACGTACGCAGTCGAGTCGTAGGTTCGAAAAATCTCTTTTGCTTCACTTTGAATGGTGGCAAACATCTCTTCGATACGCGCGATATCGCGCAATTCGTTAGGCTTTTGTTCAAGTGGCTTTAATAAATTTAGGTAATGTCGAAAGCTCTGTGCATCATCGTTAAAGTCCGCTTCAGCGGCAGGTGCACCCGTTGTGTGGGAGATGATAGCGGCAATCATGTCTCCCCCTTCATCGACCAATTCTAGGTAGTATCTCACACCGGGTAAATCGTCATTTAACGACTCTTGCAGATCGGACGATTTCAAAGCGTCATTAAATTCCTGTTCCTTTAATGAGTCGAGTAAATCCTCCAGAGGTTGTCCCATCTCTGCATCGAGTTTGTCTACCCGCTTTTTGACTTGTTCGTAGGAGCGAGGGTCATACTTGGCAAAAATTTCGTTATTGACATCTCGGTGAAACTTTTCAGCCAGTTCCATGATACGGGCCATTTTGTCCCTGTCTGATTGCTTCGCTGACTCGTATCCATATAATTCTTTTTGCGTGGACTTGAATCGTTCAAACAGCTGGTTAAATTGCCCAACTTTGCTCACATCGCCATTAAGGTATTCAAGTGCTATGTTATTGAGCTGATACTCTAAATGAAGTAGTCGGTTGTACAAGATCATACCAGGCAGGTCATCACCTTTGACTTCAAATGCTCTTGCAGTCTCAGTCGAGACTTTAAACCAAACCACTGTACTGGAAAAAACCATCAGTGCAATGAGGCAACCAAAGGATAAATAAAGCTTTTTACTCAAGTTCATATTGTTACCCAAGAAAGTTGTGTACTCCGAATCCTTGGAATATCAAATTTGCCTACTCAAATTATTAATTAAGGATAAGAAAATTGCGAATTTATGAATTAATTTACCGATTGTTTGTTATATCGGCATAAAAAGGTTCATAAAAGTGTAACAAAGGGAAAAGGTGCAATTTGTTAACTTGCTCGCTAAGCACTGTGGCTTTTCTTGGTGAAGAAGTGGGTAATGGCGTTTTTCTAAATGTTTGTCAGGCTAGGTTGATCGAACCGTTAAGTCATGTGGGCAGTCTGGCAATGAATAATAGGGGTATGAATTAAAAAACCAAGCCAATAGAGGGCTTGGTTGCACGGGTGAACTAGCTCTCGCTATTTGTTACTTTCGGATGCCTAGAATGAAATATCGCTAAAGCGATATATACACAAGTCGCATAGGTGTTAATAAGTGGCATAATTGCCGTGATAATCGCTAATACTTTGCTATATCGGAATTTGTGTGCGACGAAGTAGTTTATGGCAAGGCAAACGAAAACTTGCACAAAAAAAGCCACTGATATGAGGTGTACCTCACCATTTCTAAGCATTTCTAACATAATTTAAGTCCTGTCAATTGGGGTAATGATTACTCTTCCCCTCACTCCTGTTTGTATAACTCTTAACCGAATACCATACTCTGCTGCTTTTTGTATATATTGCTCTAGCTTATGCTGCGATGAAAACTGATACGTACCTTCAATAGATGACCCAGCATCTGGAATACGATTGCCATCAGAGTCTATCGCACTGTGTTTAGTGTACGATAAGCGTAGTTTAGTGCCCGATCTTAAAGTGGCTGCTTTCATGATCAGTTCTGAGCCATCTTCAAATTCAAATAGTAGCTCAATTCCTGCAACAGGATGATAAAATAAGCCACCAAAAATAGAGATTAGTTGCGCAGACCAGTATTTAAGAGAATCATTTTGTTGTGTGGCTTAAATTAAACAGAATGCGAGTTTGGTATGTGGCAGCGATCGTCTTTCAATATTTCAACTATTGCTTAATAGGTTAGATAATTATTTATGAGTTTATAGGCGGGATAGTTTCGAACAGCTAGGGTGCCGACTAATTTTTAAGCGTACTCTTTAAAAACTAGAGCTTATGTACAAGCTGTATGTAGAACAATTGGATAATTGCTTTGATGATATGAGCCATTTAAATGTACAGATAAAGGCCAAAGTTTAAAGGCTCAATTTAATTGACACACTAAGCGCATTTCGGGCAATGGTATCTAAAATGCGACCTAATTTTTGGCTAATCTTTTGCCATTTAATAACATGGCTGATGTTATGGGCGGAGTATTGGTAGGTACATTTGAGGTTATTGGAGTAACCCCGCCAGTGACTTTTTCTAATTGTACCATTTCATTTATTTTCATATTCAATTCCTTGATTTTATAGATAAAGTAGTAAGCCCCACGTGATTTGCAGGGCTTGAATATATTTTAAAAGTATTACTCAATATTCTGGATCTGCTCGCGCATTTGCTCAATCAGAACTTTTAGTTCTACCGCAGCATTGGTGATCTCAGCATTGATAGACTTAGAGGCAAGTGTATTCGACTCACGGTTAAACTCTTGCATCATAAAGTCTAAACGACGGCCGCATGCGCCACCTTTTTTCAAGATTTTATGCGTCTCTTTGACGTGAGATTTTAAGCGGTCTAGCTCTTCGGCAACGTCTTGCTTTTGTGCAAGGTAAATCAGCTCTTGCTCTAAGCGTGATTCATCGATGTCCGTTTGCAGCTCTTCTAGTTTTTGTGTGAGCTTGTCACGCTGCCATTTTGTTACTTCAGGCATGTGGCCTTCAACAACAGCGACTTGTTCAAGAATACTGTCTAGACGCGTGGTGATCATGCTCTCAAGGTTTGCACCTTCAGAGGCTCTTGCTGCTTTAAAGTCTTGTACGACTTCGTCAAAACCGGCAAGTAATGCACTGTTTACTTCATCTAAATCGACTTCTTCAGCTTCCATCACGCCAGGCCAGCGCAGGATTTCAGTCGGGTTGATGTCGCCACCGCTAATAGATTGCACCCATTTAGCATTTTCTAAAATTTGTTTGGCTAGGGTTTCGTTAATAGACAGCTGACCAACGTGAGCTGGATTTGCTGCAAATTTTAAATAGACTTCTACTTTGCCTCGTTGCAGTTGCTTACGAAGGCGTTCACGTACTACTGGCTCTAATGCCCTGAATTGCTCCGGCGCGCGGATAAATGTTTCGAGATAACGTTGATTGACTGAGCGGATCTCCCAAACCCCAGTGCCCCAATCGCCTTTTACCTCTTTTCGAGCGTAGGCGGTCATACTATGGATCATATAAAGTTCCTATTTAATTAAGTTTGCGACGCCATTATAGCCTAAGAAAAACGCTGCTCGATAGGTAAAGCTAAGATTTCTTTTGGTATTGCGTGGCATAGCGCAAAGGATCCCTTTATAATATTGCGAAACTTTGATGATAGGGGAACGTGGATGCGTCCAAGCGAAAGAACTGCAAATCAGATTAGACCTGTAACATTTACCCGTAACTATACAATGCACGCTGAAGGCTCAGTGCTTGTAGAGTTTGGTAATACAAAAGTGCTGTGTACAGCAACTGTGGAAGCGGGCGTACCGCGCTTTATGAAAGGACAGGGTAAAGGTTGGATCACTGCAGAGTATGGTATGCTTCCTCGCTCTACTCACACTCGTAATGGCCGCGAAGCTGCAAAAGGCAAGCAAGGTGGACGTACGATGGAAATTCAACGCCTTATCGCACGTGCGCTTCGTGCTGCGGTTGACCTATCGGCGTTAGGTGAGAACACCATTACAATTGACTGTGATGTGCTGCAAGCAGACGGTGGTACACGTACGGCATCAATCAGCGGTGCATGTGTGGCTTTGGTTGACGCACTGACGCACATGCGTGCAAAAGGCATGATCAATGCAAACCCACTTAAGTTCATGATTGCCGCCATTTCTGTTGGTGTATACAACGGTGAAGCGATCAGCGACTTAGAGTACCTTGAAGATTCAGAAGCCGAAACTGACATGAACGTGATCATGACAGAAACAGGTAAGCTGATTGAAGTGCAAGGTACTGCTGAAGGCGAACCTTTCTCATTCGAAGAGCTTGACGAGTTGCTGGCATTAGCCAAGCATTCAATTCGTGAGATCATCGATATTCAAAAACAAGCATTAGCGTAAACAGTAGGTGAGTTATGAAACAGTATCAAAAAGATTTTATTGAATTTGCGCTGGAAAAGCAGGTACTAAAGTTTGGTGAGTTTACGCTTAAATCAGGTCGTACTAGCCCTTACTTCTTTAATGCTGGCTTATTTAACACGGGTCGTGACCTTGCGCGTTTAGGTCGTTTTTATGCAGCAGCACTAGAAGATGCGGGCATTGCTTATGACGTGTTATTTGGCCCTGCCTATAAAGGCATTCCAATTGCGACAACAACTGCGGTTGCACTGGCTGATCACCATGACAAAGACGTGCCTTACTGCTTTAATCGTAAAGAGAAAAAGCAGCACGGTGAAGGCGGAAACCTCGTTGGTTCTGAGCTTAAAGGCCGTATTATGTTGGTTGATGATGTGATCACAGCTGGTACTGCAATCCGTGAGTCAATGGAAATTATTAAGGCGAATGAAGCAGACTTAGCTGGTGTGTTGATTGCCCTTGACCGTCAGGAAAAAGGCAAAGGTGAGCTTTCTGCAATTCAAGAAGTAGAGCGTGACTTTGGCACAGAAGTGGTGTCGATTGTTAAGCTTGCTGATCTCATTACTTACCTAGAGCAACAAGGTAGCGCGTCTGAACATCTAGCGACAGTCAAAGCGTACCGTGACCAATACGGTGTTGCTTAAGTTGTGACTGAATTAAGTCTTGACTAAAAATACCAGCCAACAGGCTGGTATTTTTTTGTCTGTGCAAAAGTGTTTTGCGTACAAAGTCAGCCTAGGCTCATTGGAGTATGTTACTCTAGGGGCAACTTTCATAACTAGCTGAACTTATGCATATTCATATTCTTGGGATCTGCGGCACCTTTATGGGGGGCATTGCAGCCATCGCACAATCTTTGGGCCATAAAGTCACAGGCTCAGATCAAAACGTTTACCCGCCAATGAGTACCCAACTTGAATCTTTGGGGATTGAATTAACGCAAGGTTATGATCCTGCTCAGTTAGAGCCAAGGCCAGACGTGGTTGTGATAGGCAATGCAATGAGTCGCGGCAACCCTTGTGTAGAGTATGTGTTAGAGAAAGGCTTGCCGTATACATCTGGACCTGAGTGGTTAAAACAGCATGTGTTGCAAGATGCTTGGGTACTCGCTGTTGCTGGCACACATGGCAAAACCACCACAGCCAGTATGCTCGCTTGGTTGCTTGAATATGCAGGCCTTAAACCTGGCTTTTTAATCGGTGGAATTGTGCAAAATTTTGGCTTGTCTGCTCGGGTGACCGATACGCCATTTTTTGTTATCGAAGCCGATGAATATGACACCGCATTTTTTGATAAGCGCAGCAAGTTTGTCCATTATCTACCTCGCACATTAATCCTGAATAACCTTGAGTTTGACCATGCCGATATTTTTGCTGATTTAAATGCCATCCAAACCCAGTTCCACCATTTGATCAGAACCCTGCCTGGGCAGGGGAAAGCGATTTATCCAGCACAAGATAGTGCAATAAACGAGGTGCTTGAGCGTGGTTTTTGGAGTCAAAAAGAATCGCTCGGTGGGGATTGGTCGTATCAATTAATCGCGCCAGATGGCAGCCGCTTTAACGTGCTGCTGCAGGGTGAAGAAGTTGGTGAGGTAAACTGGTCTGCCATTGGTGAACACAATGTGAAAAACGCCATTATGGCCATTGCTGCTGCCCGTCATGTCGGGATCCCTGTTGAGGTAAGCATTGAAGCACTGCAAACTTTCAAGTCGCCAAAACGTCGCATGGAACTCAAAGCCGAAATTGGTGGGGTGAGTGTATATGATGACTTTGCACATCATCCAACTGCGATTGAAACGACGCTTGCAGGGCTTCGTGCCAAGGTGGGCAGTGATGAAATCATTGCTATTTTGGAGCCGCGTTCAAATACCATGAAAATGGGTGTGCACCAAGATACGTTAATGAATGCGCTTGGCGCCGCTGATGAAGCTTTAGTCTATGAGCCACAAGGCCTTTCGTGGTCTTTAAAAGAAGCGGCAGTAAAAGCGGGTCGCCAATGTTTTGCGAGTACAGATGATATTATTAAGTACGTCACTTCGCAGGCCAAGCCAAATCAGCATATTTTAATTATGAGTAACGGTGGGTTTAATGGCATTCATGATGCCCTTACTGCCGAGCTTAAAAAGGTAATGTCATAAACCTATGTCACAATTTAAAGATCCAATTACGTTAGCATTTAGCGGCGCATCGGGTGCGCCATATGGCCTACGTTTGTTAGAAGTTTTGGTTGCACTGGATTATCAAGTCTTTGTGCTTATCTCCAGCGCCGCGCGCGTGGTACTGGATACTGAGTCCAACGTTAAACTCTCTGGTAATGAAGCTAAAGCCACTGAACAACTCAGTGCGTTATGTAAAGCCAAAGAAGGTCAAATTCAAGTCTTTGGGAAAGACAACTGGTTTAGTCCCGTTGCATCCGGTTCGGCCGCACCAAAGAGAATGGTGGTATGTCCCTGCAGTGCAGGCAGTGTCTCAGCGATTGCACTGGGTGCATCGGATAACTTGCTTGAGCGTGCAGCGGATGTGGTGATCAAAGAGCGTGGGCAGTTAATATTGGTGCCACGAGAGACGCCATTTAGCCCGATCCACTTGGAAAACATGCTCAAGCTGAGTCAATTGGGCGTCACGATTATGCCTGCTGCGCCGGGCTTTTATCATCAACCACAGTCAATCGAGGATCTGGTTGATTTTATGGTGGCACGGATTTTAGACCATCTAAACATCGAACATAATCTGGCAAAACGCTGGGGATATGGCGACTAAATTGTTTGAAAACACATTATGGGGATTGGGGATCCGAAATACATGACAACTGCATTAAGTATAAAAGGCTTAAAAAAAGTCTATAAAAACGGTGTTGAAGCCGTTAAAGGGATAGATTTAGAGGTACAAGAAGGAGATTTCTTCGCATTGTTAGGCCCAAATGGGGCGGGCAAGTCGACAACAATTGGGGTTATTGCCTCTTTAGTGAATAAAACCCAAGGCGAGGTCAGTGTTTTTGGCCACTCAATTGATACCGCATTAGAAGAGGCGAAATCTGAGCTCGGCTTAGTCCCTCAGGAGTTCAACTTTAGTCAGTTTGAGACGCTGAACCAAATTTTGGTGAATCAAGCTGGCTACTATGGTGTGCCTCGCCAAGTTGCACATCAGCGCGCCGAGAAATACCTTAAGCAGCTCGGCCTGTTTGATAAAAAAGACAAGCAAGCACGTACCTTATCTGGTGGTATGAAACGCCGCTTAATGATTGCCCGTGCACTGATGCATGAGCCAAAGCTACTGATATTGGATGAGCCGACTGCGGGTGTGGACATAGAGCTAAGACGCTCGATGTGGGATTTCTTGCGTGAAATTAACAGCCAAGGTGTGACCATTATCTTAACGACTCACTATTTAGAAGAGGCTGAGTTATTGTGTCGTAATATCGCCATTATTGACAAAGGGGTCATTGTTGAGCACACAACGATAAAAGCCTTGTTAGCGAAACTAGATAAAGAAACCTTTATCTTAGACCTACAAGCTCCCATCAAACCTGTATCACTGTCAGGGTACCAGTTTACCTGGATTGATGACCACACGCTTGAAGTCGAAGTGGAAAAGTCACAAGGACTTAACGGTGTCTTTGCGCAATTGAGCGAGCAGGGCAATACAGTGTTAAGTATGCGTAATAAAGCGAATCGCTTAGAGGAACTATTTGTGGGGTTATTAGAGCAGGGGCGTAAGCAATGAGTATATTAAAATACCGTGTTGCACTGAAAAGTATTTGGATCAAAGAGTGCATACGCTTTTTGCGCATTTGGGTGCAAACCTTAGTCCCGCCAGCCATTACGATGACACTTTACTTTATCATTTTTGGTAGTTTGATTGGATCGCGCATAGGTGAAATGGGCGGCTTTGGTTACATGGAGTTTATTGTGCCGGGTCTAATTATGATGTCGGTGATCACCAACTCCTATTCAAATGTGGCGTCTAGCTTTTACTCAACAAAGTTTCAAAAGAGTATTGAAGAGTTACTGGTTGCACCCGTACCCAACTATGTGATTGTACTCGGTTACATGGGGGGCGGCATGGCTCGTGGCATGCTGGTGGGCTTAATTGTCAGCTTGGTCAGTTTGTTCTTTGTGGATATTCAAATTCACAATATCGCAGTGATTGTGGCCACTGTGGTGCTCACCTCCGCTGTGTTTGCACTTGGCGGTTTGATCAACGCCGTGTATGCAAACAGTTTCGATGATATCAGTATTATTCCGACCTTTGTGCTAACGCCGTTGACGTATTTGGGTGGGGTATTCTACTCGATTAAGTTGCTCCCTGAGTTTTGGCAAGGGGTTTCGCAAATCAACCCAATCATCTATATGGTTAACGCGTTCAGGTATGGCTTCTTAGGTGTATCCGACGTCAATATCTATGTTGCATTTGGTGTGCTTATTGGTTTTATTACGGTGCTATTTACGATAGCGCTGACACTGATAAAGCGTGGTGTCGGACTGAGACACTAAGTTATCTCTAGGGCACAGTCCAAAATAGGGCTGTGCTCTACTTTTTCATCTATCACATGCCACTCGTGCATGTGGCTTTCACTCTGCTTTACTGTGCCAATAAGTGCTCTACAACAGCTTTTATGGCTAGGCTATATCATGATATTACTGTGTTTTATTGATTTTAGAATAACGGTTATGCAGTTAAGTATTGTCGATGATGGCACGGTCACTGGCAAAACGGCTGGTTACCACAGAAGTTTATTCTCCGAGTTAGCTTTTTAACTATCTGATTAGTAATATTATCTATCACTTTTTTAGATGGATTTCTCACATTGTTCCCATAGTTTGGATTGTATATTATTCAGTATTTATGAGTGCACTTTGAGCGCTCAAGTTGCGTGCTGGATAATTTTTTTAAATTTTTTTAGGGTCAGTGTGTTTTTTTGATATTTTCACGGTTTACCTATTATGTGTACATTTTTGAGTTTTAAAAAGGAAAGTTATGAAACTTAAAATCAATAAAAAACGTGACGTCTTTATCTCTAAATACTAAGAGTGTTGCTTTTGAACAGACTGTTCCCGTTGCTGGTGGTACCGTTGATTTACAGGCGGCGTTCACTGTCAAAACTTAAACGCTGGTCCTTATATTTGTGGCGATCTATGACCGTACACAGATAGACACGAATTGCCATATATTGAGTAGAATCCAATTGGCAATGATGAGATAGCTAGGCTGACGCACAAAGAGCGGATTTACCGGACTTTGTGATGGCTTCCCCACCTAGTTGTATCGAGCCGACAAACGCTGTTTGTCGGCTTTTTTGTGTTAATGATAACACTACGCACCTTTTGCACAGTATCTAAGTCGTATTCAAGGTTGTTCACCTGCTAAGGCTTTTTATCTTTTACTATTTACTTTGCTCTACAAGCTTTTAAAATTGCTCCATTCAAAAGTAATTTGACGAGTAATATGGCCGACGCAAACTCTCGGAGTATCACCACAAACCAGAATGGCTTGCATGAAAAGCTAGATGACATAGTGCTAAAACACCTCAATGCAGAGTTCAAAAAGCCCATTGCTGAACACACATTACGAGCATTTAATGAGGTAAACGAGAAAGTTCAGGCTTTCTCAGGCCCGATTGTATTAGACTCTTGCTGCGGCGTGGGGGAAAGTACTGCAAACTTGGCACAGCGTCACCCTGATGCCCTAGTAATTGGTATCGATAAGTCATCCCATAGACTTGATAAACATGACGTAGAATATAAGCAAGATGAGCATGGTCAGTATATTTTGGTGCAGGCTGATCTTAATGACTTCTGGCGATTAGCCTATCAAGCGAATTGGCAGCCAAGTCATCATTATTTGCTATATCCAAATCCATGGCCAAAAGCAAAGCATATTCAAAGGCGCTGGCATGGCGCGGCAGTATTTCCATTTATTGTCAAACTGGGCGGTGTGTTAGAAGTACGAAGTAATTGGTCGACGTATGTTGAAGAGTTTTCTAGGGCTTTGCAGTTAGCAGGTGTTAGAGCTGATTGTGAAGCATATGAAAGTGAACAGGCTATCACGCCATTTGAACGCAAGTACTGGGCAAGTGGCCAAGCCAGTACTCGCTTAGTAGTCACTTTACCGTACGCTTAAAGTGCCTGTGGTGTTTCATTAAGCATAGTACGTGTGGAGCTTTCCTTGATATGTGGCGCTGCGGCGCCAATGTAATCCCCTTCAAATAAAGTGATGTGTGTATCGGCTAACTGCTCTAGCTGCGCTTTGCACTTAATTCCTGACACAATTAATGCGATTTGACTGTTTTTACACTGCTCACCAATGTGCTTAATAAGCCCTTTAACCTGAGGGTTATCTGCCAACTGCTCTATGAGTTTTTCATCTAATTTAACTGCGTTAATGGACATTTTTAGCACGCGACTAATGGTAAGCAGACCGCTATTACGCGAATTAACTAAAATGTTAACACCTTTAGCGCGGAGTATACTGATAATTGCGGTCATATCATTAAACTGACTTATCAGCGCTTGTTCATCTAACTCGAACGTGATGAGGTTTGGTTGCGGGTAACGATTGATAGCTTGGGTAATACATTCCATCATTTGCGGGTCTCGCAAATCTTGCGGGGTGAGTGCTAGGCTCCAAGCAACATTTGTTTTTCTAAACTGCGCCACACACAGTTCGAGCATTTGTTTTGTCAATTGCGAGTTAAGTCGCGAATGCTTGATTACTTCTCCAAATGCTTGTGATTTTAATATTACGCCCTGTTCAGTCAGCACCCTTGGGGCACAGTGATATTGCACAACCTTTTGTTCTTTAATACTGGCTCTTGGCGTGAAGTAAGGAATGATCCTATGTTGGTCAAAGGCGCTTTGCACAGTCTTTGCGATGGCTAAATTAGACTCCTGAAGCAGTTTAGTTTTTTGTGTTTGCTGTCCATAAATATACGTTGTTTGATGCAGTTGTTGCGCCTGTCGACAGGCGATAAAGGCATTTTCAAGTAATAAGCCTTTATTGCCGCGGGCAATGCCAGCTTTGAGTTGAATATACAACAGGGGTTCATTGAGAATAGGTCTTGAAAAGGGGAACTCAGAGATTAAGTTGTTGAGGTAGTGTTCTCCATTGGGCGTGTCACACAATAAAACTAATTTAGAGGTGGCCAATCGATAGACTTTAAAAGGCGTTGTTAAGTTTTGGAAATAGCGCATCACGTTTTGAATGACTTTATCGCCAACGCCAGCACCGTAAAAACTGATAATCTCTTCTAACTCGCAAATTGAAATAATCGCAAGGCTTAAGTGTGCTCTTTTCGCATTGGCTAAGTCTTGTTCCAAGGCTAAGCGATTTGCAAATCCTGTACGTGCATCGGTCGTCAGTGTGCGGCGATAAACGAGTATATAGGTTCCCGCAACCAGCAAAGCGATACAAAAGAAAAAGCTCGCAGATAGGACTGCTTGGGTAACGTTATCCTGCAATTGGCTTTCTATGTGAGAAATCGTGATATCCGCGCCTGTTAGGTAAATTTGACCATTAGGTGTAATATGTGGGACGAAAATGGTTTTAAAATGTCCCCATTTATCTGTAGATATCTCAAATACTTCAGTAGTTGAACGAAAAGCCCCCTTGTTGCTGGTTGTCGCTTCTTCATATATATCTTTGAATTGAGTTAAATGACCTTTGGCAACATCTTCAATGGTATAGCTTGAGGCGGTAAAACGCACATGTGGAGAGTCGTAAATCATTGCATATATGTATTCGACCCCCACTGATTGCGCCAACTTAGTGAGTTGTTCGCTTCGAGCCTTAAATTCTTGTGTTGATAAATCTGTTAAGCTGTCGTGATAAGCTGGTCCGACGAATAAATTTGCGCTGTGAGCAGCGATGCGCAGCTTATTATCAATGTCATCCATGATGACCGCTTTACTGCTTTGGTATGTGTAGTACACATAGCCTGCGAGGGATATCACAAAGGTGAGAAAACCAACGAGCACCCATGTTAAGGACAGGGTGCGGTGAGCAAAATTCCATTTATTCATTATTGCAGTTCCGATTGCTTATTCGTTAAATAATATTACAAATTTTATATCTTTGATGCAGAGTTTACAAAGTTTTTAGTAAACTGCGCGTGTTTTTTGTTCCGAAAAACTTTTATTTCGGCGGTTTATGGAGAAAATAGCGGACCAGCTTATTTTTTTACACCGCATTTAAAGACTTTCTGGCAACTTTAAAGTAGAGTTAGTGATTTCGTAATAAATTAGTAAGGTAGATGTGTCTGTTAGGCTAGATGTCAGCGCATCAGCACTTATCTACTCTATTTGTGATTGGGAATAACAATGGGTCCAAAGCGTTGTGCAGTCGCTTCTGAAGAAAGCTTGATGCGAATATTTACCGTACCGGAAGCTCCTGGCTCTACACTCAGTAAAATTGAACAAGAGATCTCTCATAATCTAGCGGGTTTTTTGAACGAAAATATTGCAGCGATTGAAAAACCCCTACATGAGATAGAGAAAGATTTTCAGTCGGCAGCGATCCCTGAAGAGCCAACGTTCGTGTCTGACTATGCTCAGGATATAATGGAGCAATTAGTCGCACATTCAGTTCATACCGCGTCGCCAAGCTTTATTGGTCATATGACATCGGCATTGCCGCACTTTTTGTTGCCGCTATCTAAGCTTATGGTTGGGCTAAACCAAAACTTGGTAAAAATTGAAACGTCGAAAGCATTTACACCACTTGAACGTCAAGTTTTGGGCATGATGCACCATTTGACATATGGACAAGATGAAAGCTTTTATCAAAAGTGGATGCACAGCGCTAAGAATGCGCTCGGTGCGTTTTGTTCTGGTGGTACCATTGCCAACATTACCGCATTATGGATAGCACGAAATCGCTTACTGAAACCAGAAGGTGATTTTAAGGGAATTTCTTCTCAGGGCATGTTTGCGGCAATGATGCATTATGGTTATAAAGGGTTAGCTGTACTGGTATCAGAGCGGGGTCATTACTCTCTAGGCAAAGCAGCCGATGTACTCGGTATTGGGCGTGATAATTTCATCGCAGTTCGCACCAACCAAGACAATAAGGTTGATATGCATGCCATGCGTGAGACCGCACTTGAGCTTGAGGCCAAAGGGATTAAGGTGATGGCGATTGTGGGTGTCGCAGGCACAACTGAGACCGGTAGTATTGATCCTTTAAATGATATGGCTGACTTGTGTAAAGAGCTTGGTTGTCACTTTCATGTTGATGCAGCTTGGGGTGGTGCGACATTGCTGTCTAATACATATAGACATCTTCTATCAGGGATTGAAAAAGCAGACTCAGTGACCATTGATGCACACAAGCAAATGTATGTGCCAATGGGTGCAGGTATCGTGTTGTTTAAAGACCCTACCGCGACAGATGTGATAGAGCATCATGCTGAATATATATTGCGTAAAGGGTCGAAAGATTTAGGCAGTCATACACTTGAAGGCAGTCGCCCAGGTATGGCGATGTTAGTGCATGCATGTTTACAAGTAATTGGTCGCAAAGGCTATGAAATGCTGATTGACCACAGTATTGAAAAAGCCCATTATTTTGCACATTTGATTTCTGAGCAAGATGATTTTGAGCTCATCTCTCAGCCTGAGTTATGTCTACTAACGTATCGTTATGTGCCTAGAGAAGTGAAACAAGCTTTACAAGTCGCGGATGAGCAAGAGAAACTGGATATTTATGCTGCATTAAACCGCCTCACAGCCAGTATGCAAAAGCGGCAGCGTGAAACAGGTCGCTCTTTTGTATCAAGGACGCGTTTGACACCAAAGCAATATGATAATCAACCGACCGTTGTGTTTCGGGTTGTTTTGGCAAACCCTTTGACGTCTTATCAAATGCTGAATGATATTTTGGAAGAGCAAAGAGACATGGCCCAGCATGACCCTGTTCTGAAAAAGTATTTGAGTAAATATCTATCTAAATAAACAAGGAGCCAACTGGCTCCTTTTTTATTTAGATGGGTAATAACCGTCTGAATCTACATAGAAAGGCGAAGGTGTATAAGGCATTAACGCTTGCCCAACAGCAGCATAATAAATATGCCAGATCAAATTATAATATTTTATCTCTGAATGAGTCCCCTAATTGGGATAAATAGAGAGTGCTTTTTTATCTTATCGGCGTATTATTAATAGTGAAAGTAGCCAACGGTTATACTGGCATTGAATAGCGAGTGAGTGGTTAACCCAAGTTGGAGTCGATGGAGTCCAGGCTACATATGATGACAAGTGACCTAAAATAGGTTAATGGGTGTATAAACTAGATGTATTTGGGTGATGACATTGGCTGTTGATGTGAAAGAGTATGAAGGGGATATGCCGAATAATAGGCATAATGAACTAACACATGTAACACAGAGGCTAAGAAGGGTCTTATCAAAAGAGGTTGACGTTTCTGTTGGCCATCAGCAGTTTTTATCCGACATATTATTTGAAGCCAAGGCGTTGTTAAATGTAAGCCGTGTATCAGTGTGGCTGTTTGACGATGCTTCTACACCTGGCAAGCTTATTAATTTTGCCAATACAGATTGGAGTGGCCTGATCACTGGCCCGTTACCTGAGCTAAAAGTACAAGATTACCCAAATTATTTCCGTGCAATTGTCAACGGTGAAACTATTTCTGCCAGTGATGCGATGACAGATGCCAGAACCAGCGAATTCACAGAGGGATATTTAGTCCCCCAGCAGATCTGCGCATTATTGGATACAGCGATTTTTCAAAATGGGTTAGCGATTGGCGTTGTGTGTTGTGAAGGGCGCTTCGAACCGAGAGAGTGGCTGCAATGGGAAGTTGTGGCTGCAGAGCTGATTGCTGATTGTTGCAGTCGACGTCTGCTCGTGCATGAGTTGTGGCAAATGCAGCAAAAGCTGACTGAAATGGCATTTCAAGATGTCCTAACTGGACTTAAGAATCGTCGCTATTTGATGGATTACGCAAGAAGCGAGATGAGTCGTCACCAACGAGCGGATAGACCATTAAGTTTATTGATGATTGACTTAGACCGGTTTAAATCCATCAATGATAAATACGGCCATGATGGTGGTGATGAAGTATTGAAGCAATTTGCGGCTTGCTGTCACACGTTGGTGCGCACAGAGGACTGCGTGTGCCGTTTAGGTGGGGAAGAGTTTATTATTTTGCTCCCAGAGACTGAGGTGTCGTTAGCCATGAATGTGGCGCAGCGTCTGAAAGAGAAAGCAGCTGCATTAGCGGTAGAGTATGAAGACGAAATTATCCACTTTACCGTGAGTATTGGTGTGGCGAGTGTCAACCTGAATATGCCGTTTAGTCAATCTTTAAAGGCCGCAGATCAAGCCGTTTATCAAGCTAAAGCGGCAGGTCGCGACCAAATTAAGTTGGCACTTTAGCTAACACCTTGAGAGTGATTCAACAAGGCTTTGAGTTTCGCTGGTTTTAAGGGCTTAGTTAGGTAATGAATTTGCTGTGCTTTTACCTGTGACTTTAAAGCGTTTTCTCGTACTGCGGTTATCAAAACTGCCGGAATGTCATGACGCCAGATCGCTCTCAGTTTTTGTATCAACATCACACCATCGCAATCCGTACCTAGCTGATAATCCACCAATAAAATATCCGGCGCAGGATGACTTTGAGCATGTGTGATTACCTCATCGACCTGAGAAAATAATAAATGTTGAAGCTGCCATTTATTCAATAGGCTAGACATAGCCGCTAAGTTATTTGGATCATCGTCTATTGCAATGACTGATAAATCGCGTTTACTTCTTGATGGCGTGACACTCTTATCCGTTTGTATTTGCTGTGGTTCACCCAAGGGAACCTCAATAAAAAAACGACTGCCTGCAGAGATCTGTGAATGCATGTTCAGTGGAATACTCATTAAATCACACAGACGCTTGACTACGCCGAGGCCCAATCCCACGCCGCGGTTATCGCCAGCTTCTATTCGGTAAAAATCATTGAAAATTTTCTCTTGCTCACGAGGGGAGATCCCCGGGCCAGTATCCCATACTTCAATACGCAGACTATGTGCGCGCTTGCGACATGCTATGAGCACCGTGCCTGTGTCAGTATATTTTACGGCATTAGAAACGAGGTTTTGAATGACACGACGAAGGTATGTTATGTCGCTGTGCACTGTGTGATCCGTATTACGCACTTTAAGTGTGAGTCCTTTATCTTGGCAAAGCAGTACGTATTCATTCACCAACGGTTTGATAATGTCATTTAAATTAAAGTGCTTAGGGGTTGGCTGCATCGCACCTTGTTCTAATTTTGCAATATCGAGCAAAGAGGACATAAGGTGAACAGTCGAATCCAGACTATCTCCAAGTTTGCTCAGATTGCTTTGCTCGCTTTCAGGCAGCTTCTGTTCATCGATGGCGCCAAGATAGAGTCTCGCCGCGTTGAGTGGTTGCAATATATCGTGGCTTGCAAGCGCTAAAAATCGAGTTTTACTGTCATTTGCACGTTCTGCTTCTTTTTTAGCACTAACCAGATCTTGTTCTATTTTTTCTCGGGTGGCTATTTGCGCTTCTAAATCTTGATTAATTGCACGGATCTCCAAAGTCCTCGCTTCAATGCGGTTTTCCAAGTCCATATTGATTTCTTCTAGGGCATTTTGCGTTGCCATGTGCATGGTGATATCGGAAAAGCTCGTTACAAAACCGCCCCCTGGCAGCGGGTTTCCGGTCATTTCAAATACTTGGCCATTCTCTCTGTGTCTAATATAGTGGTGAGGCGTACCGTTTCGTAGGTGTTGCACGCGCTTCTCAACCAACTTGTCCAGTGTACCTGGACCACACTCTCCGCGCTGTGCGTTATATCGAATGATTTCCTCAATATCCTGACCAACTTGAAGGTAGCCTTGAGGGTATTCAAACATTTCATTGTAGCGCTTATTCCATGCGACTAGTTTGAGATCTTTATCAACAACCGATATACCATGACTGAGGTTTTCCAATGAGGTAAATAATAGGTTTTGGTTGAATTGCAGTGCCTGTGTGGTTTCATCGAAAAAGGTCACCACTTCTTCAAAGGCCATTTGCTTGCCGGAAGAAACGGCATGGATCAGCGCCTGTGCAGATGAGGCTCCGAGTACACCAGTGAGTGCTCGTTCACAAAAATTAATAAAGTCAGGTGTGGGTGTTGCGTTGTTTTCATCTATATCTTCATTGAGTGCATAGTGGCCAAGCAGTTGCTGACTTCGTTGAATTCCTAAAAAGGTTTGTAACAGGACTTTGAAGTCATAAACAGACGCTTTTACTTCTTTATTTAGTTTTTTTGCCAGTGCTGCTTGCTCTTTGGGCCTGACAAACGCGGTGGCTTGTAATTTATCAATAAGGCGTTCATATGCACCTAATGAAAAGCTAATATAACAGCTCACATTGGCGAGCAATGCGAGTAAGGTTCCGCGTGTCACAATAGATTGTTGGGTCTGATAATCAAGTAGTTCTGGCGCAGACACGATTGGCAGCAATAAAAAGAGCGCCCAACAAATTAACCCGGCAAGCAACCCTGCATAAACGCCATACGCATGACCTTTACGCCAGTACAAACCGCCCACAATGGCTGGTAGTAATTGGGTGACTAAAGAGAACGCGACCAACCCCATACTGGCCAGCGCTGCACCATGTCCGATCCATTGTTGATATAGATAAGCGAGCAGCAAAATAGCGCCGATAATGAAGCGTCGAACTAACAGGATTTGAGATTTATAGTTGCTGGTCAATAAGCTCTTTTTAAATCGCCTTTTAAGCAGCAAAGGCAAGACAATATCATTGGATAGCATGGTGCTGAGTGTAAGTGTCGCGACCACAATCATTGCCGTTGCAGCTGACAGCCCCCCGATAAACACAAACGTAGAAATGACTGGATAGTCAATACTCAATGGCAGCCCTAAAACAAAGCTATCTGCCGCAATATCTTGGCCAATATTGGGATGAATTGCGGCACTGGCGATGGGTATAATCATCAACGCAATCAACATCAAATATAACGGGAAAGCCCATCTAGCGGTATTTAAGTGAGTGCTATTTTGATTGTCCACTACAGTGACATGAAACTGCCTGGGTAAGCAAATAATGGCTGCGCCAGCCATGAGCGTCTGACCGACAAAGTTAAAGTCAGCAAAATTAAAGTTTTGCCAATGGGACCAAATAGATACTGTATTACTTTGCATAAACAGTGCTTGAACTGAGATATAGGCCACAGCAATTAAAGCGAGTAATTTAATGATGGACTCGAATGCAATGGCTAACATCAGGCCTGATCGGTACTCGGTGACATCGACTTTTCTTGCGCCAAAAAATATTGCAAATAAAGCCATCATTAGGGTACCTGTGAGTGCCAACATAGCACCCGAGATATTATCGTTTTGACGCAGTAACTCGAAGCTATTGGCGAGGGCTTTCAATTGCAATGCAATGTAGGGAATGGTGGCCAGCAAAGCAATTAAGGTGACCATGACGGCGGTCATTTGCCGTTTGCCGTATCGAGCACTGATAAAGTCAGAAATGGTGGTGATATTTTGCTTTTTACTCACCAAAATCAGTTTACGTAAAAAACCATGGCCGAACAAAAACAAGAGTGCGGGACCAAGTAGAATGGGGAAAAAATGCCAGCTACTGGCTGCCGCTGTTCCAACTGAGCCGTAATACGTCCAAGAAGTACAGTAAATCCCTAGCGCGAGCGCATAGACAAAAGGGTGATGGCTTATTTTTTGTGCCAATGGCGTGTGTTTATCTCCCCAGTTAGCCAGCCAAAATAATAGGCCAATATAGCTAAGGGCAACCAAAATAAGCGCAGCTGTCATCGTCGGTCCTAGTTGATGTGATTGATTCTGTTATCAAAGTCGATGATCGGTTTGAAGGTTAATCTTATCCGGCTTGGCATGAATAAGCCAGTGGACCGATTGATAAATATAATACGCTGAATATTAAGAACAATTGATATTTTATTGTGCTAATTAGACTAATGTCTTATACCGTATGAAGTGTTAATAAAATGCGCTTTCCAAAAAGCAAAAACAAGTTAACTTACTGATTTTAATATCTATTAAATATTTTCATGTTTTTTCAATTAGCAGTTTACGTAAACGTAATGTCATGTTTACGACTAAGGTCTCAATTCAATCTAGACAAGCCGTTGCTACAGTCAAAAGGTCAATTAATACCAACGCGTATTTACATTATGCGTTAAACGGGGAGTTAATCATGGCCTTTAAAAGTGAAGAACAAGCAAAAGCATATTGGTCAGAAAATCTAGCCTTGATGTTTAAGCTACTAGTAATTTGGTTTGTGGTGTCATTTGGATGTGGCATTTTATTTGTGGACGTATTGAACGAAGTACGTTTTTTTGGGTTTAAGTTGGGCTTTTGGTTTTCACAACAAGGTGCAATTTATACATTTGTTGCTTTGATTTTTGTCTACGTATCAAAAATGGATGCGCTCGATAAAAAATACGGCGTAGATGAGTAAGGAGCGGCATAATGGATGTTCAATCGTTTACATTTTTAATCGTAGGGCTGAGCTTTGCGTTATATATCGGTATCGCCATTTGGGCGCGTGCTGGGTCAACTAATGAATTCTATGTCGCCGGTGGCGGTGTGCCTCCAGTGGCAAACGGAATGGCAACCGCAGCGGATTGGATGAGTGCTGCGTCGTTTATTTCTATGGCGGGTATTATCTCTTTTGCAGGATATGATGGCGGTGTTTACCTAATGGGGTGGACTGGTGGTTATGTATTACTGGCACTCTGTCTGGCACCATATTTACGCAAGTTCGGTAAATTTACCGTACCAGACTTCATTGGGGATAGATATTACTCACAGGTCGCACGGGTTGTGGCTATTTTGTGTGCCATCTTTATTTGCTTCACCTACATTGCAGGGCAGATGCGTGGTGTGGGTGTCGTTTTCTCTCGTTTCTTAGAAGTTGATATTGAAACCGGTGTTTATATCGGTATGGTCATTGTTTTCTTCTACGCTGTGTTAGGTGGTATGAAAGGGATCACTTACACTCAAGTGGCACAGTACTGTGTGTTAGTGTTTGCTTACTTAGTACCGGCTATCTTTATTTCTATGATGATGACAGGTCATTTACTGCCACAAACCGGGTTTGGTGCAACGCTTGCTGATGGCTCAAACACCTATTTACTCGATAAACTCGATGGGCTCAGTACCGAGCTGGGATTTGCCCAGTACACCGAGGGATCTAAGAGTATGATTGATGTGTTTGCGATTACGGCTGCATTGATGGTGGGTACTGCGGGTTTACCGCATGTTATCGTGCGCTTCTTCACTGTGCCAAAAGTAAAAGATACGCGTATTTCTGCGGCGTGGACTTTGGTATTTATCGCCATTGTTTATACAACCGCTCCTGCCGTTGCTTCGTTTGCACGAGTCAACATGATAGATACGATTAATGGTAAAGATGGCAGTGGCACAGCATATGCCGAAGCGCCGCAGTGGGTGAAGAATTGGGAAAGAACAGGCCTCATCACATTCAATGATAAAAATGGTGATGGCAAAATGTTCTACTCTGCAGGTAAAATTGACGACCCTGCAAGTACAAATGAAGTTAAAATTGATAGAGATATCATGGTATTGGCAAATCCAGAAATTGCAGACTTACCTGCTTGGGTCATCGCTCTGGTTGCCGCAGGTGGTATTGCTGCTGCACTGTCGACAACCGCAGGGTTATTACTGGTTATCTCAACATCGGTGTCGCATGATTTACTCAAGCGCACGCTCAAACCGGACATCAGTGACAAGCAAGAGCTCATGGCTGCAAGGCTCGCGGCGATGGTGGCCATTGGGATCTCGGCCTATTTTGGCATAAACCCACCGGGATTTGTGGCATCGGTAGTGGCGTTCGCCTTTGGCTTGGCGGCAGCGAGTTTCTTCCCTGCGATCATTATGGGTATTTTCTCTAAACGCATGAACAAAGAAGGCGCCATTGCGGGTATGATTTCGGGTATTGGTTTTACAGCGGCGTACATTATTTACTTTAAATTTGTGAGTCCTGAGTTGAACGCCCCGGCAAATTGGCTATTTGGTATCTCACCTGAAGGCATTGGTATTATTGGTATGGTGGTTAACTTTGGTGTTGCTGCTGTGGTGATGAAATTAACTGCTGAAACACCAGAAGAGGTCAAGCGTATGGTCGATGGGATCCGCAATCCTAAAGGGTCTGGTGAAGCGCACGCGCACTAATCGATTCAAGGTAAATACATAGCCCAGCTTTTGCTGGGCTATTGTCTTTTTGAGGCAACCAAATGACACATTCTCATTCGGCGGTAACGGACGTTTTGAATTTTGTTACTGAGCAGCTCCCTTTTAGCGAGCTACCTGCGTCATGTGCGCATTTTTTCGTTAATCATACAAAGGTGGTTTACATCACGACTTTGAACCAGTCTGAATTGCTCAACTCAGATCAGAAGCATTTATATCTTGTGCGAACAGGGGTGTTTGATTTGGTAGACAATACAGGGGAGGTTGTTACGAGACTGGGAGAAGGGGATTATTTTGGTTATCCATCTTTACTGACCGGAGAAGATATTCAAAATCATCTTGAAGTTCAAACAAGTGGGCTTATTTTTTTGCTAGCACACGCTGATTTTGACTATTTGCGCCGCGAGTATCCTAAGTTTGAGCAGCATTTTGTTCGTGCGCATAAAAAGCGTTTATTATCGAGTCATTATAAAGAGCGTGGCCGGGGGTGGTCTGAGCGAAAAATAGCGACGTTAATGTGTAAAAAAGCGGTGACGATAGAACCGCAAGCCAGTGTTGTTGACGCGGCTAAAGTCATGCAAAAGGCGGGGGTGTCATCGGTCATCATCACTGAAAACTGCCAGTTGTCAGGTATTGTCACTGACAGAGATCTACGCAATCGTGTCTTGGCGGCAGAGCTTGATCCTAAAGCGCCTGTGACCAAAGTGATGACGCACGACCCTAAATTTATTTTTGAAAATAATCGCGCTTTCGCCGCATTACACTTGATGCTTAAACATAATATCCACCATTTGCCTGTACTCAACGAAGCGCGGGAACCTTTAGGCATGGTGACCAGTACGGATTTATTGCGCCAACAAAAGCACGATCCTGTACAGCTAATCGGGCAAATATATAAAGCCCACAGTTACCAAGAAGTGGTGCATTTGGCCAAGGAAATCCCTGCTTTGTTAAGAGGGTTTTCAAACACGGTTGAGGACATTTCTTTTATTGGTACATTGTTAAGTGGTTTAACAGATGCAATGACGAGTCGTTTAACGGAGCTATATATTAAGCAGCAAGGGGAGCCGCCGTGTGGTTTTTGCTGGATATGTTTTGGTTCCCAAGCGCGAGAAGAACAAACTTTGCACTCAGATCAAGATAATGGTTTGATTGTTTCAAATGCTATATTGCCCCATCAAAGAGCGTATTTTGCTGGTTTAGGGGAGTTTGTAACAGGGCACCTAATTAGTTGTGGAATTAAAGCCTGCCCAGGCAATATTATGGCGAGCAATGAGTTGTGCCGCGGTACGGTTAATGAATGGCTTGCACGATTTGAAAATTGGACTCAAACGCCAACACCACAGGCAATGCTCAATAGTAAAATTTTCTTTGACCGCCGTTTTATTATGGGGGATCAATCACTTTATCACATGCTCAATAAGCAGTTAAATAGTATGCAGACACAAGATCTTTTTTTTGCGGCTATGGCGACCGATATCAGTGTCAACAGTGTGCCGATTGGCCTATTTCAACAATTTAAATTACAACGTAATAAAAGAAAGCATGGTTACTTAGATTTAAAAACGCGTGGTGTGTCGATTGTAAATGATCTTGCCCGTATTTATGCCCTTAAATGTGGTGTTACTAAAGCCAATACACAGTCAAGATTAGAAGCACTTAAAGCGTTTTCAGTTTTAAGTAAAGAGGATATTTACAATTTACAAGATTGCTGGCGGTTTTTGACACAATTGCGCTTTAAAATACAAATCGAGGATTTAGATTTGCCTCCAAATTGTATTAACCCTGAACATCTCAGTTCATTAGAGCGGCATCAGTTAAAAGAAGCCTTTCATTTAATCAAGCAAGCTCAACAAGCATGCGTGTTTAAGTTTGCACGAGGAAGTTTATAGCACGATGAAATGGCTCATTCCAAACTTTATGAGAACGCGAGAGGATCCGCTTTGGGTAGAGAGTGAACTGGTGGTCGTTGATCTAGAATTAACAGGCCTTGATGTCAATTTGCATGAAATCGTGTCTGTGGCTTGGGTTGAGATAAATCAGGGAAAAATAGCGCTTCAAAGCGCACAATACAAGATAAACAAAGATGTGCATAAGTTAGCGCAAAGCCCTATTTATCATGGCATATCAGAACCGGAAATCGCTCAAAGCGGTGAGCATATTGAAATGATATTATCGACTTTGGCAAGGGTGTTAGATAGGAGAATACTCGTGTGTCATAACGCTTCACTTGATTGGGGATTTATACAAAAATACTTTGTTCAACATGGTCTATCGGTAAAACCCAAGGCCATTGTAGATACATTAAAATTAGAAAGGAAACGCTTATTACGAGCTCAGGAAGTAATCAGACAGGACCAGTTAACGCTGCCAGCTTGTAGAGTTCGTTATGGATTGCCTGCGTATCAAAATCACAATGCATTAAGTGATGCATTGGCCACAGCAGAGCTTTTATTGGCTCAAGTGGGTCAATTGGATAGTCAAAAGACCATAAAGCTGAGCAAACTCGTTTAAATTTACGTAGTTCACATTCTTTTTTTGGCACTTTGCCTCATATGAAGAAAAATTTTTGCATATCACTTACACATTTGTTCAAGGTCGATTACAATAGCGCCATCTTTACAAAGGAGTCTGAGTTACTTCTTTATTGCATGTAGAAAATGGGTCTTCTAATTAATGACAATCAAACTGGCAATCAATGGTTTTGGTCGCATAGGTCGCAATATTGTCCGAGCCCTCTTTGAGTCTGGGCGCCACAACGAATTTCAAATAGTCGCTATCAACGAGTTGGCAGATCCTGAAGGGATCGCGCATTTAATGAAGTACGACACCTCTCATGGTCGTTTCGCATTCCCAGTCAACCTGAATAAACCCTATCTAGAAGTCGCCGGACAACAAATTCAAATTTTTAACGAACCAGACCCAAGCCATCTACCATGGCATGCCTTAGATATTGACGTCGTGTTAGAATGTACAGGTGTTTATCACTCTCGGCAACACGCAGCTGCACACATTGCAGCGGGTGCAAAAAAAGTGCTTTTCTCTCATCCTGCAGACGCGGATGTTGATGAAACCATTGTGTATGGTATCAATGACGATAATTTAAAAGCATCACATACCATAGTCTCTAACGGATCATGTACAACAAACTGTATTGTTCCTGTCATTAAAGTATTAGATGATGCTTTTGGTATTGAGTCAGGTGCAATTACAACCATTCATGCGTCGATGCATGATCAACAAGTTATTGATGCATACCATAAAGACTTAAGGCGTACACGCGCAGCGAGCCAATCGATTATACCGGTTGATACAAAATTAGCGCGTGGTATTGAGCGCATATTACCTAAATTTAATGGTCGCTTTGAGGCAATTGCAGTCAGAGTACCTACAATTAACGTGACCGCAATGGACTTAAGCGTATCTTTGCAAAGCGATGTGACGTTAGAACAAGTTAATCAAGTATTGGGGCAGGCTGCCACTGGCAGGCTACATGGGATATTAGATTACACCGAAGAACCCTTAGTATCGGTGGATTTTAATCATGATCCTCATTCCAGTATTATTGATGGCACCCAGACCCGAGTGAGCCATAAACGTTTGGTAAAGGTGTTAGTTTGGTGTGATAACGAGTGGGGGTTTGCAAACCGTATGCTCGACACCGCAATGGCAATGATGAAAGCCTCTTAATTTTAGTATCGTTCTTTTAAGGAGATGTCCATGTCAGTCATCAAGATGGCGGATTTAGATTTAAACGGCAAACGCGTACTGATACGTGAAGATTTGAACGTGCCAGTGAAAGACGCAAAAGTGACGTCAGATGCACGCATTAAAGCATCTTTGCCTACCATTAAGTTAGCCCTAGAAAAAGGCGCTAAAGTAATGGTGATGTCGCACCTAGGTCGCCCAACGGAAGGGGAATACGATGCTCAGTATTCACTTCAGCCAGTTGTTGATTACCTAAATGATGTACTGGATCAAAACGTAAGACTTGTTACAGATTACCTTGATGGCGTTGAAGTTGCTGATAACGAAGTGGTTGTTTTTGAAAATGTACGCTTTAATAAAGGTGAGAAGAAAAACGACGAAGCACTTTCAAAGCAGCTAGCTGCACTGTGTGATATCTATGTAATGGATGCATTTGGTACTGCACACCGAGCGCAAGCTTCAACACATGGTGTGGGCTTATATGCCGATGTTGCATGTGCAGGTCCATTGTTAGCGGCGGAGCTGGATGCACTGGGTAAAGCGTTAGATAACCCTGCTCGTCCATTAGTCGCAATTGTTGGTGGCTCTAAAGTATCCACTAAATTAACGGTCCTTGATTCACTGTCAACAGTGGTTGATCAGCTGGTAACCGGTGGTGGTATTGCAAATACATTTATTGCAGCTTCAGGTAATCCAGTAGGTAAGTCTCTGTATGAAGAGGAGCTAATTCCAGAAGCACAAAAGCTCAGTGCTGCAGCACAAGCTAATGATGGTGATATTCCAGTGCCTACTGATGTTGTTGTGGGCAAAGAGTTCTCAGAAACAGCGGTTGCCGTTATTAAAGATGCTTCTGAAGTTGAAAGCGATGACATGATTTTTGATATTGGCCCTAACACAGCAAATGAGCTAGCTAAAATCATCGAGCAAGCGGGCACTGTGGTATGGAATGGACCAGTGGGTGTTTTTGAGTTTGATCAATTTGGTAATGGTACAGAAGCCATTGCACATGCAATTGCCAAGTCTAAAGCATTTTCGATTGCTGGTGGTGGTGACACACTCGCTGCGATTGATAAGTATGGCGTTGGTGATGAAATATCGTATATCTCAACAGGTGGTGGTGCTTTCCTTGAATTCTTAGAAGGTAAAAAGCTACCGGCAGTTGATATGCTAGAGCAAAGAGCAAAAGCATAAAAATTTAAGGAGGCTTTTTTGGCCTCCAACTATTAATCTAAACACTCTCTCACTCTTTGTTTAGATTAATA
Organism: Pseudoalteromonas luteoviolacea; assembly: GCF_000814765.1. Lineage (GTDB taxonomy): Bacteria > Pseudomonadota > Gammaproteobacteria > Enterobacterales > Alteromonadaceae > Pseudoalteromonas > Pseudoalteromonas luteoviolacea_H. The sequence continues at coordinate 682,071 of NZ_JWIC01000010.1, read as the reverse complement.
GCGGTTGTCATGCAACCAAACTAAATCTACCCCGTTCAAATAGATAGCTAAGTGCTATCAAAAATTGGAGAAAAGCAATATGGCTTTAATCAGTATGCGTCAACTTCTCGATCATGCGGCCGAGAATGGATACGGCGTTCCTGCCTTTAATGTGAATAACCAAGAGCAAATGCGTGCGATTATGGAAGCGGCTGATAAAACAAACAGCCCAGTAATTGTACAAGGCTCAGCTGGTGCTAGAAACTATGCTGGTGCCCCTTTTATTCGCCATATGATTTTAGCTGCTGTTGAAGAATGGCCACATATTCCTGTTGTTATGCACCAAGACCACGGCACCTCTCCTGCTGTGTGTCAGCGTTCAATTCAATTAGGCTTTTCATCGGTTATGATGGATGGTTCTTTGCTTGATGATGGTAAAACACCATCGACTTACGAATACAATGTGGATGTTACTCGTCGCACTGTGGAGATGGCGCACGCATGTGGTGTATCGGTAGAAGGTGAGCTAGGTGTACTAGGTTCACTAGAGACTGGTGAAGCAGGCGAAGAAGACGGCATTGGTGCGGTAGGCAAGTTAACGCAAGACCAATTACTTACTGATCCAGAAGAGGCTGCTGACTTTGTTAAGAAAACCGGTGTTGATGCCTTAGCGATTGCCTGTGGTACATCGCACGGTGCATATAAATTCACTCGCCCACCTACAGGTGATATTCTTGCGATTAACCGCATTAAAGAGATCCACGCACGCATTCCTGATACGCACTTAGTTATGCATGGTTCTTCATCTGTACCTCAAGAGTGGCTTGCCGTAATCAACGAGTTTGGTGGTGAGATCCCTGAAACTTATGGTGTGCCAGTTGAGCAAATCGTTGAAGGTATCAAGCACGGTGTGCGTAAAGTCAACATCGATACAGATTTACGCCTAGCTGCAACGGGGGCAATTCGTCGTCACTTGGCGCATAACCCAGCGAACTTTGACCCTCGTAAATATCTAGCTGAAGCGACAAAAGCAATGACTGAGATTTGTATTGCGCGCTATGAAGCGTTTGGTACAGCTGGTCAAGCTGCTAACATCAAGCCAATCTCTTTAGATGATATGCATGTTAAATACCTTTCTGGTGAACTTGCACCTAAAGTGAAGTAATTCGTGTAATCACACGTAAGAAAAGCCCCATAAGGGGCTTTTTTTTCGCGTTGGATATATGGGTTATGTTAATGGTGAAGTCATTAAACTGATTGATCAGGGGATGGGATCGTATTTTTACTAACCGAGCACGTCTGGATCATTAATTTACTAACGATCTCTTGGCGGGATCGATTTTTTACCAACTTGAACAGTGCTTGATCTTAATTATGAGTACTATTTTGCGCATTGTGTGTGGCTGATTTTCAAAAGATCAATCACTTAGTATTACCCAATATAAGAACTTGCCGTTTCAGTACGTATAGATCTGATCCTCAAAGGATCTACTAGGTAAGAAAGTGATCTCATAGCGGCAGACTTAGGAAAATAATGATCCCTGCGAAATGACACGATCTTCATAATTTTTTAATCTAAATATTTGTTGCGAAAAAAACACCATTATTCGATGCTAAGTGACGTTAAATGCAGATAAAATAGGAACAAATTGTATCTAACTTATTGAAACTATGTTCCTGATAAATGCATTAACGTTATATTATCAGGTAAACTTTCATAAAACTGTCATACTTAGTCATAATAATGAAACCGACTTCGGTAACGTAAGAGATAAATGGGAATGTCACGTAGAGTACTAGTAGTTGATGACGAAGCACCAATCAGAGAAATGTTGGTGTTTGTGTTAGAACAGAATGGCTTTCAAGCAATTGAAGCGGAAGACTATGATTCAGCGATTGCAGCCATGGTAGAGCCATACCCGGATATGGTGCTCCTAGATTGGATGTTACCTGGCGGTAGCGGTATCCAAATTGCGAAAAAATTTAAGCAAAGTGAGTATACTCGTCAGATCCCCATCATCATGCTAACAGCGCGTGGTGAAGAGGAAGACAAAGTTAAAGGATTAGAAGTAGGTGCAGATGACTACGTGACTAAGCCTTTTTCTCCAAAGGAGCTTATGGCGAGAATTAAGGCGGTAATGCGCCGTGTATCTCCTACATCGCTAGAAGAAGCGATAGAGGTACATGGTTTAAGGTTAGATCCGATTTCACATCGTGTTACCTCTGCAGGTAACGAGTTAGAAATGGGTCCGACTGAGTTTAGGCTGTTACACTTCTTTATGACTCACCCTGAACGTGTTTATAGTCGTGAACAGTTGCTAGATCATGTATGGGGCACTAATGTGTATGTTGAAGACCGCACGGTTGATGTACATATTCGTCGTCTAAGAAAAGCGATTGCACCACTTGGTCACGATAGGTTAGTCCAAACCGTTCGTGGTGCGGGTTATCGTTTTTCAAGTAAAGTATAAAGCATTAATTTATGCGCTGTGGTAGCGTTATCCTAGCGCTTAATCTTTAGGATCATTTTATATGTATAGAGTGATTGATAAACAGGCGTTATTAAAACGCCTGTTTTTGTATTTTCTGCCATTAACCCTCATCGGAATTTTGCTTGGTGCGCCATTTATATTGTTGTTTTTGGGTGCTTCAGTACTTTTATTTTGGCATTTTAAACAACTGTACAAGCTGAGTGATTGGTTGATCAATCAACGTAGTTTTAATCCGCCTGAGGGATCTGGCGCGTGGGAACAAATTTTTGAGGGGATCTATCACCTTCAGCATCGCAATCGTAAAAAGCGCAATGAACTGGCTGCGTTGATCCGTCGTTTCCGTGAAGGCGCGGAAGCGGTGCCTGATGCGGTGATTGTGATGCAGCAGGATCTGAGTATTATCTGGTGTAATCAGTTGGCACTTAAGATCTTAGGGCTGCAGTGGCCGACAGATCATGGCCAGCGCTTGGATAATTTGATCCGTGATCCCAAGTTTGTGAAGTATATGCAAGATCATGATTTTACGGATCCACTAGAACTTGAAAGCGGGCACAACGATGAGCGGGTATTGGAGTTTCGTGTCATGCCATATGCAGAGCAGCTGATGATGGTTGTGCGTGATATTTCAAGACTTAAAAAACTTGAGCAAATGCGCAAAGATTTTGTTGCTAATGTGTCCCATGAACTTCGCACACCTTTGACTGTGGTAACGGGTTATCTTGAGATGATGGAAGGCGACAATATGCCGCCGCCCGCTATGTGGCAGAAGGCACATTTGACCATGATCGAACAGTGTAAACGCATGGACAGTTTGGTGAATCAACTACTGTCTTTATCTCGCATTGAAGGGGACAGGGATCAGGGCAACGATAAAGCCGTGAATGTGCCTAATATGCTGCAATTGATCCAAACGGAAGCGCTTTCTCTCAACCAAGATAAGCATCATGAAATTGAATTCGATATAGACGACACTTTGGATATCAAAGGATGTATCGATGAGTTGCGCAGTGCTTTTTCAAATTTAGTATTTAATGCTGTCCACTATACTAAACCTAATGGGAAGATTTTAGTTAGGTGGTATTTGGAAGGTGAGAGCCCTGCTTTTGCTGTGACTGATAATGGTGATGGCATAGCGCCAGAGCACATTAACCGTTTAACTGAACGCTTCTATCGTGTAGATAAAGCGAGAAGCCGGAAAACCGGTGGTTCAGGATTGGGTTTGGCGATCACAAAACATGTACTTAGTCGCCATGATTCTCATCTGGAAATTAACAGTACATTGGGTGAGGGGTCGTGTTTTTCATTCTCCTTCCCGAAAGAAAAACGCATTTTTATGACACCGCCGGAAAGTCATAAAAGTGTCATTTAAGAGTAATTTTATTGTCATTAACTGAGCGCACAATGAGCATCAGGTAATCAAATGGGACGAACAATCGGAGTGACCCCAATGAAATTTAAAAGCTTAGTTGCCGCAATGGGTGTGGCTGTAACAACATTGGTATCAACGCAAGTATCAGCGCTTGATAAAAACCTACAAGAGTACAACAAGACCAGCGGTATTTCAGGTAACTTTTCATCTGTGGGTTCAGATACGTTAGCAAACATGATGACGTTTTGGGCAGAAGAATATAAGCGTATTTACCCTAACGTGAATATTCAAATTCAAGCGGCTGGCTCTTCTACTGCGCCGCCAGCTTTAACAGAAGCAACTGCAAACTTCGGCCCAATGAGTCGTAAGATGAAATCAAAAGAAGTTGAAGCGTTCGAAAAGCGCTATGGTTACAAGCCGACAGAGGTTCGTGTAGCGATTGATGCGCTAGCTGTTTTTGTCCATAAAGATAACCCGATTAAAGGTCTGCGTATTGACCAAGTAGATTCAATTTTCTCTTCAACACGTAAGTGTGGTGGAGATAAGCAAGTTGATCGTTGGAGCGACGTAGGTCTAAATGGTCCGTGGGCTGCAAAAGATATTCAATTATATGGTCGTAACTCAGTATCTGGTACATATGGCTACTTTAAGAAAAAAGCCTTGTGTAAAGGTGACTTCAGAAATAATGTAAACGAGCAACCTGGTTCTGCTTCTGTTGTACAGTCAATTTCTTCATCTGTAAACGCAATTGGTTACTCAGGTATCGGTTACAAAACGTCTGGTGTTCGTACTGTTCCACTGGCGAAAAAAGGCGATAACTTCGTAGACGCAACGTTAGAAAATGTGGCAACTGGTAAATACCCACTATCACGTTTCCTATATGTTTATGTGAACAAACACCCAAATAAACCGCTTTCTCCAATCGAAGCTGAATTCTTGAAAATGGTACTTTCTAAAGAAGGTCAAAAGATTGTAGAAAAAGATGGGTATGTACCATTAACAAGCAAAATGGCAAATCGTGAGCTTAAGAAGCTAGGCCTACTTTAAGTTTGAAAAATATACGTAAAAAGCCGCTCCTTGAGCGGCTTTTTTTATTGATAATGACACATCTGATTTGAATCCATTTATTTAATACTGCGCATTACTTATTTTTGTCAGTTCTTCCGCTTGTGCTTTGCAGGCATTGTATTTTTCAACACATTCGCCATTACATATCTGCCTTGTCATCGTTTGCTCAGTCGAGCTCATTGAGCAGTTTTGTTCACATTGAAAATTCTGTTGAGCACATTGCGTGAGTTCAGGTGAATTTTGTTGATTACTACAAGCAACTAAACCAAGCAATAAAAGGGGCAGCGCAAATCTCATAGTCGTTCCTATTAGTCAGCAGATAGAGAGTAAGATGTCTTATTTTAATCTTTTATACAGATTAAATTTAGCATATTTTTACAAAATGCTCTGTGTTAAGTATTCATCATTGAGCTTGGTGATGCGTGCAGGTTGGAGAGAGAGCTGTTAAAAGCGCCCACAATGAGCGCTTTCGCACAGTAATGTTATTGACCGACTTGCATATTGTCTATGAGCCTAACACTACCTAAAAATGCAGCTGCTAAAATAACAAAGTCACTGTCACTTGGTGTTGGTGGTTGAAGTGTGAACCTGTGTGCGACGGAGAAATAATCCGGCTTCAGGCCCGCTTTTTCAAGTTCTGCTTTGGCGTGTGCTTCAAGAGTTACAAAATCTCGTTCACCCGCTTCAAGCGCTTGAGCAGTTTTGGACAATACTTGATACAGGACTTTTGCAACGCCTTTTTCTTGCTCCGATAAGTATCCATTACGTGAGCTCATCGCCAGTCCAGAGACTTCTCTTTGCGTGGGCACACCAATAATTTCAATCGGCATAGATAAGTCATGAACCATGGTTTTAATGACTTGGAGTTGTTGGTAGTCTTTCTCTCCAAAACAAGCAAAATCAGGCTGTACTAAGTTGAACAGTTTGGTAACAACCGTAGCAACACCGCGGAAGTGGCCACTGCGACTGCCTCCGCAGTAGCCCTCTGAAACACCGGGCACATCCACAAAGCTCTGTGCGGCTAGGCCATTTGGATAAATGGTTTCAACACTGGGCGTAAACACAATATCGGTACCCAGTTCTGCGAGCCCTTGCTTGTCCTGAACAAGTGTACGGGGGTAGCTGTCTAAGTCTTCATTTTTACCAAATTGCATTGGGTTGACGAAGATACTCACGACCACTTTGTCTGCAAGGGTTTTTGCTTTTTCAACCAGCGAAAAGTGCCCCTGATGCAAATTGCCCATGGTTGGCACAAATGCAATACTGAGGTCCTGCTGACGCCACGCTTTTATCTGGCTACGTAATGACTTTATTTCAGTGATAGATTGCATCAGTTAAACTCGTGATCTTTACCCGGGAACGCGCCTGTTTTGACGTCGTCGCAGAATTTTTTAACCGCGTCTGGCATGTTACCCGTTTCGGCTAAGAAGTTTTTAGAAAATTTAGGAATATAGCCTGCTGAAATGCCAACTAAATCGTGCATGACTAAGATTTGACCATCGACTTCTTTCCCTGCGCCAATGCCAATAACAGGAATATTTACAGCGTCAGTAATGCGTTTCGCTAGGCTGGACGGAATGCATTCAATCACAAGCATTTGCGCACCTGCGGCTTCTAATGCCTGGGCATCTGCAATCATTTGTTGCGCTTGCGCTTCCTCGCGGCCTTGTATTTTAAATCCACCAAATACGTGTACAGATTGCGGTGTGAGACCTAGATGACCGCAAACAGGAATACCCTGTTGAGTAAGGAGCTTAATCGAGTCGACAAGCCATGTACCGCCTTCTAGCTTGACCATATTTGCGCCGCTGCGCATTAAAGTCGCTGCATTTTCGCAAGCTTGTGCAGGGTTGGAATAACTCATAAATGGCATATCAGCAATCACAAATAGTTCTTTGGCGCCTGCTCTGACACTACGAGTGTGATAGGCAATATCAGCAGTTGTCACTGCGAGTGTGTCATCACCGCCTTGTAATACCATGCCAAGTGAGTCACCAACTAAAACAACATCAACGCCATTATCGTAAAAAAGCTTCGCAAAGCTGGCATCGTAAGCCGTTAACGCTGTGATTTTTTCACCTTGTTGCTTTTTCTTAGCCAAGGTTGAAACCGAAACTTTAGCCATTTAAAGTGTCTCCTTTGTTTCTTTTTTAGGTAGGGTGGTTAGGCCATTTTTTGGTAAACTCTCAGCAACTTGCTTGAGTATTTGACCATTAGGGAGTACCAGTTGAGGGGCTAACTCTAATAGTGGGAATACAACAAACTCTCTATCGCACAGGCCATAATGTGGCACGGTTAGACGAGGGGTAGAGATAACTTCATTGTTATACAATAAAATATCTAGATCCAGGGTTCTTGGACCCCAGCGCTCATCTTTACGCACTCTACCTTGACGTAGTTCAATATCCTGTAATTGATCTAACAATGCTTCTGGCTCTAATGCAGTTTCAAATCTCGCAACTGCATTTACATAATCAGGTTGATCTTGCGGGCCCATAGGTTTTGAGCCGTAAAAACTAGACACTTCCAGTGTATTAATCGCTGGATGTGTGCTTAAGGCATTCACCGCCTTAACGAGTTGTGCTTGAGGATCAACTAAGTTTGCCCCAAGCCCGATGTACACTATATTCATGAATCTTGTTTTGGCTTTCTACGTGGTTTATTACGATATCTGCGTTTTGGGCGATCTTTCTGGCCGAGGTTTTTCACCATGTCTTTTTGTCCGCTGACATCTTGCTTGAGATATTCAGTCCACCAATCAGCTAATGGTTGTTGATCAGACTCACCACTTTCAACACGCAATAATAAGAAATCATATGACGCTTTAAACTTAGGCTGCAGGCTTAATCGATATGCGCGTTGTCCGCTGCGTCTATCTAAGCGCTGCTGAATATGCCAAATATCTCTCGCACCTAAAGTAAAGCGCTTTGGTACCGCAACTCTTTGCGCATTTTCGCTGAGCACCTGACTAATTGCCTGCATAAATGCATCATATTCAGTAACACCTTGTTGCTCTAGCAGCGCAGCACGCTTACGTAATGGGAACCAAAGCAGCGCTGCATAGATGAACGCGGGAGTGACTTTTTTGTTGTTATTAATGCGTGCATCAGTATTGGCGAACATTTGTTGCACAAAGCGTCTTTCAAATTCGCTTTCGTCTTGCTCAAGGATCTCTTCAAGGGTTGGGAAAAGTTGCTTGAATAGCCCCAGCTCTCGGAGCATGAGAAAGTTTGCTTCGGCTTTACCACCTAAAAATAACTTAAGGGTTTCCTCAAATAGTCTTGCCGGCGGAATATTACCAAGTAACGGCGCTAGCTCAGAAATGGGGTTGAGTGTTGCCGGTGCGATCTCCATATCAAGCTTAGTTGCAAAGCGCACTGCACGCAGCATTCTGACAGGGTCTTCACGATAACGTGTTTCAGGGTCGCCAATCAACTCAATGCGTCTGGCTTTAATGGCTTCGATACCACCGGCAAAGTCACGTACGCCAAAATCATTGACTGAGTAATACAAAGCATTAATTGAGAAATCGCGACGCTGCGCATCTTCTTCAATTGTGCCATAAACATTGTCGCGCAGTAATTGGCCCTGTTCACTGGCTTTGCTGGTTGGGTCATCGCCTTTGCTGGATTGATGATGGCCACGCATAGTTGCAACTTCGATGACTTCACGGCCAAACACAATATGTGCTAGCCTGAATCGCCGTCCAATTAGGCGGCAATTTCTAAACAGGCGCTTGACTTCCTCTGGTGTTGCGTTTGTTACAACATCAAAATCTTTTGGTTCTATCCCTAACAAAATATCCCGAATACAACCACCGACAAGGTATGCGTCATAACCGCCGTCTTTTAATCGATATAATACTTTGATTGCATTGGGGCTAAATTGTTTACGTGAGATGTTGTGCTCACTGCGCGGAATAATTTGAGGCGTTGACTTGGCCTCAACTGTTCCCGTCGCTTGCTTGGCACCGACAATTTGCCTACACAATTTGAATATTTTAGAAATAATAACCACTCTCCTAACTACTTTGAGTCCCCACCCGTAGCATCATTTATACTGATATTTTCATCTCGCATACTGCTTTATTTTTTCTAAAGTGTAGGCGAAGTCATAAGGCTCGCTATCATATACTCAAACGCCTTAAAATTGAAGTTTCAGAGGTGAAATAGCGATTAAATTTTCAACCAAATTGAATGATATGAATTGCCAATGAGCCATAGCTGTTTGTTTTCTTGATAGCAATAACAATCGCAGCGCTCATAATAAGAGAAGTTACTTGAATTGCGGTGAGATTCACCATTTAGATCATAGAGTAGAATGCGTGAGGCGTTACAGAGGCTGGAATTGGTATTCGAACTCACTGAGTTGATTCACTTGAATTTCTCTGTGCTGAGGGAGGCTCGCTCGCTGGTAAACATGGGTTGCCCAGTTGAGTGCATCTGCGACCTCGTCTATGTGATTAAGCTCGGTGCTGTTAAAACCTAAAAATGCTAATGCAGCTTTCAATGCTGGCAAGGGCGCTTTATTGTCAATTGCGGGGGCATGATTTTGTTTGGATAGTTTAAATCCGGGTTCAGCGACGGCCAGTGGCACGTGTAAATAATGAGGGGGCGTATGTCGTAATTGTTGAAATAAGCTTAACTGCCGTGCGGTTGGCTCGAGTAAGTCAGCACCGCGTACTATATGGCTAATTTTTTGTTCCATATCATCGACCACAACAACCAATTGATATGCATAAAGGCCATCACGGCGTTTCACGATATAGTCTTCTTGAGCGATGAGCTCAGGGATAGAAACATGACCTTGCAGCGCATCTTCAAATTGGTATACCGGAAAGTTTTGCTTTAACCGCAGCGCATTGCTATCAAATCGGTTTTGTGAAGCACGGCAGTGGTTATCATAAAATCCGCCCCGTTGTTTAATTTGTTTACGTGTACAGGTACATGCATACACATCCGAGTTGGACATTAAGCCAGTTAAGACTTCTTGATAGAGCACGTGTCTTTGGCTTTGATAAACGACTTCTTCATCCCAATACAACCCATACGCTTCAAGCGTGGCAAGAATATCATCAGCGGCACCTCTAACAACGCGAGGTGTATCAATATCTTCCATCCTGACTAACCATTGGCCATGGTGCGCCTTTGCATCAATATAACTGGCAAGTGCCGCTATCAAAGAGCCAAAATGAAGTGAACCAGAGGGGGAAGGAGCAAAACGTCCACGATAAACGGAAGATGTACCCAGAGCAGACAATTTGGTTTGCTCTGGGTATAGTGTCTTTGGGGTCTGCATAACTGACGAGTTTAACCTATCGATTGTACAGGTTAAATACTCGGACTAACCTCGACCTTGTTGCTTTTCTTTGATCTCAGCCAGTGTCTTACAGTCCACACACAAGTCTGCTGTTGGACGTGCTTCTAAGCGGCGGATACCAATCTCGATACCACATGAATTACAAAAACCGAAGTCGTCTTCTTCAATTAATTGTAGCGTCTTTTCAATTTTCTTGATCAGCTTACGCTCGCGGTCACGTGTACGCAATTCAAGTGAAAACTCTTCTTCTTGCGCTGCACGGTCGACGGGATCAGGGAAATTTGCCGCTTCATCTTGCATGTGGGTCATGGTGCGATCGACTTCGTTACGAAGGTCGTTGCGCCACGCTTCTAATATTTTTTTAAAATGAGCTAGCTGTGCCTCGCCCATGTATTCTTCGCCCGGCTTTTCTTGGTAAGGTTCTAAACCGGCCTGAGCCAATAACCCTAGTTTTTTCTGGTCTGGCATAGCATTCTCCTAAATCCTTAATAAACAACCCCAGCTAACGCCGGCGGCTATAAATAGCAAAATCTTCAACCCTTAGCAAACACTTTTTGCATTGTCCCTGTTATAAAACAAGCCGTTGGGATGAGGTTTTTAACGGCAGTGATATGAGGGTGAAGTTTTTTTTTTCAAGTATCTAACACGGATACTTGTTCAATTACTTTCACCTCTTCGGGTGTCACTTGAGCTTTATATGCATATATTTCAACCCCTTCGCTTCTCGCTTGGGTCAACAATTGAGCATATTTTTTATCAATATGGGCAGCAGCTCGGACTGAGTCAATGCCGTTATGCATAACTATAAATAATAGCACGGCACGCTTACCCTGATGTTTTATATGGATCAATTCTCTTAGATGCTTTTGACCTCGTACAGTTTCAGCATCAGGGAAGTACCCTTTCCCTTCTTCGAGTAGTGTGACTGACTTCACTTCGACATAGCACTCAGGTTTGTCATCACTAGAGAGTAAAATATCAATACGACTGTTCTCATTGCCGTACTTTACTTCACTGCTGATGTCTTGGTATTCAGTCAGCTGTTCAATACAATTTTGTTCAATTGCTTCATAGGCCACCTTGTTAGCCATTGCCGTATTGACACAAATAAGGTGACCTTGGTTGTCTTGCGTAAGCTCCAATGAGTGTGGGTATTTTCGCTTTACATTGTCACTGGTTGAGTAATACGCCTTAAACCCGCGCTCTGCACACCCAGTCATTTTACCTGTATTAGCACAGTGCACTGTGAACTCTTCACCATCATTATTACGTAGGTCGACTAAAAATCGTTTATAACGCTTTAGCAAGGTGGCATTTTGAAGTTGGGATGAAAATTTCATTGTTTAGTCGCATTCGTTTTGGGGCTATGGGGCTGCTAGTGTACACTGACAAGCAACAACAAGCGTAAGAGTGAAAATCTATATGTCTGATAAATTTATTGTTCGCTTAAGTGAACAAGCGCCTGCAACACATTGGGGCAATAATGCATCGCTGTCATTTGACGAGCAGGGTGCAATTATTCATTTAGCTGAGCAAGAAACACTAAAGCATATTCAAAAAGCGGCTCGTAGCCTAGCACAACAAGGGATCCCTGCGGTAGCGTTAAGTGGTGAGGCATGGTGCACTGAGTCTCAGTGGGCATTTTATCAGGGCTTTGTGAGCCCAAAGCAGCTTGACCCGGTTACATTTGCTGAAAATGCACAGTCAGATTTAAAAGAATTACAAGCACTAAAGCAAGCGGCGACTTGGATGCGCCAAATGATCAATGGCACTGCAGAAGATATTTACCCAGAGAGCCTTGCTGGTAAAGCCGCTGAATTTATCCAGTCTTTGGCACCAGAGCATGTCAGCTATCAAATTATCAAAGGCGATGCATTGTTAGAGCATCAGTGGATTGGTATTCATGAAGTTGGTCGTGGTAGCGAGCGCGCGCCAGTGCTACTTGAATTAGACTTCAACCCAACGGGTGATGAAGATGCCCCTGTGAGCGCGGCGCTTGTCGGTAAAGGTATTACTTTTGACTCAGGCGGTTACTCAATCAAGCCGAGCGAAGGCATGTTGACGATGAAGTGTGACATGGGCGGCGCTGCAACGGTGACAGCAGGTCTTGCGTTGGCAATAGAGCGTGGTATCGATAAGCGTATCAAGTTGTTCTTATGTTGTGCAGAAAACTTAATCTCAGGTCATGCGTATAAGCTAGGTGATATCTTAACTTATAAAAATGGCACTACGGTTGAGATTGTTAACACAGATGCAGAAGGTCGTTTAGTACTTGCTGACGGTTTAATGGCAGCAGGCGAAACGGGTGCGCCATTGATCATTGATGCGGCAACACTCACCGGTGCTGCGTTGATGGCTGTTGGTCAAGAGTACAATGCGCTGTTTGGCCTAGACAAAGAGCTGGTAAGTGAAGTACAGCAATTTGCCAGTGAAGAGTTCGAAGCCGCATGGCCACTCCCACTTGAAAAGTGGCACCAAAATAACTGTCCTTCGGCATATGCGGATACAGCCAATAGCCGTGCGCAAAAAGGCGGTGGCTATGGCGGTGCTTCTAATGCGGCTGGTTTCTTATCTCGCTTTGTACCTAACGAAGGGCAAGGTTGGGTGCATATTGACCTTGCGGCAAGCTTCCAAAACAATGCTGGTGCTCAGTGGGCGTCTGGCGCAACAACGATGGGTATGCGAACAGTGGCTCGCACGTTGATTGCCAAAGCATAATTGCAGTTCAAAAAGCCTCTAATACAGAGGCTTTTTTGTTAGATTGAGCGCTATGAAAGCAGTGCAGCTGCGAGACGCACAAAATCTGATGATGTTAAAATACCTAACAGCTTATTATGATCGTCGACTACGGGCATGCAGCCATGGCGATTTTCAACAAAATAACTCACCACTTCATGGAGATTTTGTTGTGGGGTGACACTGGCGAAATCCTCCGCCATGACCTCACTGACCTTTTCCTGTTTTTCCTTTCGCTCTAATGCCAAGTTGCCATAAGTTGATAAAATATTCATGACTTTAGCAATCATAATTTTCTGCGTTAACATGCCAACTAAATGGCCATCGTCGTCAATGACGGGAATATGTCGAATGTTTTTTTCTCGCATCAAGTTGTGGGCATCGTGCAAAGTGTGTGATGATTTAACAGCCAGTGGATCTGGGGTCATGAGCTGTTCAACAGTATGCAGCATGGTTTTGTCCTATCAGTGAAGCTTATTAGTATGTATAACTGATAATGGCGCAGTTTTCCTGCGTCCAGATCAATAAAGTCGCTGTCAATTACTGTGGCTAGCGAGTGTGCAGTGTCGGTTTTTGCAATGCGGCTAGGCGAATATACTTACTCTCAACGAGTGTTGAGAGTGGCACGAGTTCAAACCCTTGGTCTTGTAACTCACGCAAGGCATGCGTTAAGAATTGCTGGGTTTGTGGATATGGATGAGCAATACCTATGGCATAGCCTTGCTCAGTAGCAATGGTTTTGAGCTGCTCTAACTGTATTTCTAATTTCGCATTTTCAAGTTCATTATCTAAAAAAACATGCCTTGCAATATTGTTTACACCATAGAGGTTGGCGATTGTCTGTGCTTGGCTATAAGGCGTGGTACGGCTGTCTAAAAAGTATAGCGAGCGCTTTTTAAGTACTTCCATTGTCCACTTCATCGGTTCATCGTATTGCGTGAGTGCGGAGCCCATATGATTATTGACCCCTTTTACATGGGGGAGGCTAGACAGGGCATGGCCAAGCGTCTTCTGTAGCTGCCATTTTTTCATGTCGAGCGTTAAGCCGCCAGGCCCTAAAGCTTTGTTATCCAATGACTGCATAGGGATATGTAATATAAGCTCTTTATTTTTTAAAGCGGCTTGATATGCGAAATGCTGCGAAAAGGGAGTGTGGGGGAGTAGCGCATACGTAATTTCGCCCGGTAAGTTAAGTAACTCCAGGTCTCTTTGGTGGTTTCCAATATCGTCAATGACAATGGCAATTTGCTTGGCATCACAAGCAAAAGTCATCATCAATATGAGTGACAAAGCAAATTGTTTTAAGCGCACAAGTTAAATCACAGTTTAGTATTATATTTGGGACGACACAGTTATGGTCGACGCTTTTACCAACTAAGTTAGCATGTTTTTTATACGGTTAAAAGCGTCTTTAATATTTTTTAATTTACTGTAGGTTGTTGTTTTACAACTAATTGACGTGCCGCGTGCCAGTGTTTTTCAAGCCGAGTATATAAGTCTTTATTGACTTTATCATTGCTCATTATAGCTGTCTTATTGAGGCTTGTGAGCGTGTTTTTACTATATTCAATGTCTGGCTGTATGCCTGTCCCCTCGATGGATTGTCCTGATGGAGTATAGTAACGTGCCGTCGTCAATTTTAGCGCGCTGGTCCCATTTCCTATTGGGATCAAAGACTGTACTGAGCCCTTTCCAAATGATCCTTGTCCTAAGATCAGGGCGCGTTTATTGTCTTGTAATGCACCAGCTAGAATTTCGGCGGCAGATGCCGATTGCTTATTGATCAAGACTAATATTGGCGCGCCATTTAATATATCACCTTGCACCGCGTAAAACTTTTGGTTGGCATCAAAAAATCGCCCTTTTGTGGTCACGATGACTCCACTTTGTAAAAATAAATCTGAAATGGCCACTGCGCTATTAAGCGTGCCGCCTGGATTATCTCTCAGATCGATCACTAAACCGTTGAGAGACAGTCCTGTGTGCGCAAACAGCATATTAATATGTCTGGCGACGTCATGATAACTGTGGTTATTAAAGGATGAGATAGAAATATACCCGATGTCCCCTTTGAGTAATTTACTTGTGACGCTTTCAAGGGTAATTTCTTGACGTCTGAGTGCCAGCGTTACATTGGTCTCTTCACGCTCCACAGTAATATGAATTATAGATAATTTTGCCTCGCGCAGTAATTTAGACACTTCGGAGATGCTTTTATTGGTGACATCGTGGGTGTTGACGGCGACAAGTTTGTCACCTCCTTCAATGCCAGCTTGCTCAGCTGGGGAGCCTGGGAGTGTATCTACAATGACGATGCGGTTTTCGATTTCCTCAACTTCAATGCCAATACCAGTATATCGGCCATTTGTCGCGCTGAATAAAGTTTCTAACTCATGCTCATTTAAATATTTTGAGTACGGGTCTAACTGTTCAAAGAGTTCATTGAAGTTATGTTGTCTAATGTGTGAAGTTGGTACTTCTTCGACATAATAGGTTTGAATATGGTAAAGAATTTCTTCCATATGTGCGTGGCTAATTTGCTTAGCCTGAACGCTGGAAAACAATAACGCAATTATTAACACGCATAGAAAGGTCAGCGCGCGTTTTAGGTTGTCGGGCGGGGAAATAGAGACACAATATTTCATATGCTGCTCCTAGTGACGGGGCAGCATAGGTTATTCATTTAACTTGATCTGCACCATTTAACTGGATTCACAGCGCTTCCTTTATGCCGTATTTCGAAGTATAGCCCAGGATTTTGTTGTCCGCCGCTTTGTCCCACTAATGCGATTGCATCACCGGGGTTGACATGGTCCCCCACGTCTTTAAGTAAGGTTTGTGCGTGTCCATATAAGCTCATAAATCCCTTTCCATGATCCAGTACGATGACCCAGCCAAAGCCGTTGAGCCAGTCAGCATATACAACATGACCGGGGGCAACACTGCTTACTTCAGTGCCTGTTTGGCCTTTTATGATGACGCCTTTCCAGCTCATTCCAGCATGTTTACGTTGGCCAAAACGTTTGCTTATTTTTCCTTTGAGCGGCCATGCCAACTTGCCTTTAAGCCGCTGTAAACCGTCAAGCTGAGCAATAAACACTTTTTCAGAGGAAGCCTGTACTTCAGCCAAAGACTCTAATGTGGTCTTTAACGTGGTCTCATTTTCTTCTAAATAGGCGATGGCAGATTGAGTTTCAGATAGTTTATCGTTGAGCTTATTCAAATGCGCTTGGCGCTGCTTTTGAGCAAGTTGTAAGTCGTTTTGTCGGATCTGCTGTTGCTCAAGTAGTGCAATTAACTGTTGCTGAGTTTTAGTCAGCGCTTGCTGGTTTTTCTCAAGTTCAACAAAGACTAACTTAAGCTCTTCGAGTTGTGCGATCCGCGCTTTGTTGAAATAGTCATAGTAACTAATTGTACGTTCTAGCGCAGCGGTTTTTTGTTGATTTAGCAGCATCTTAGAGTAGTCATGGCTACCTGTGACATAAGCACTTTTTAGTTGTGCAGCCAATAATTTTTGCAACCTTTGCTTACGGCGATTGAGCTGAGTTCTTTCTTGCTCCAATGCATACTGCTGCTGTTTATTTTCACTTATTCCCTGCTGAGTGAGTGTCAAAGCCTTAGCACTGCGGGCAATTTCGAGCTCAAAAGACTGCAAGCGCTGCTTCAATGCACTAAATGATGCTTTTTGTTTTTGATATGCAGCTTGGCTTTTTTTTAATTCGGCCTGAACGGCGACGAGATCTGCTTTGGTTTGCGATTCATTGGCCTCGGCAAAAGCCGAGAACAATGAAATCACACACACTAAGCGGGTAAGTATGCCCCTTACCATATTTATTTTAAACGCATAATTGGCGAACCAGTCATTTCAGCTGGTTGCTCTAAGCCCATCAAATGCAGCATAGTTGGCGCGACATCGCTAAGCGTTTTATTGGTTTGTGGCTCTGCATCACGACCTACGTAAATAAATGGTACAGGCTCGCTCGTATGCGCGGTATGTGCTTGACCAGTGCTGGGATCTTGCATTTGTTCAGCATTACCATGGTCAGCTGTGATCAGGGCTTCACCACCATGTTCTTTCAATGCCGCGACGACACGACCGATGCAATTGTCAACGGCTTCACAAGCTTTAACTGCGGCGTCAAATACGCCAGAGTGGCCTACCATGTCACCATTTGGATAGTTACAGATAATGGCATCATACTCACCGCCTTTAATTGCTTCGATAAGTTTATCGGTCAGCATTTCAGAGTTCATTTCAGGCTGTAAGTCATATGTGGCGACTTGAGGTGACGGAATGAGCTCGCGCTTTTCACCTTCAAATAAGTCTTCGCGGCCGCCACTGAAAAAGAACGTAACGTGCGCGTACTTTTCTGTTTCTGAAATACGAAGCTGTGTTTTGTTATGTTTGGCAAGCCATTCGCCCAGCACATTATTTAACTTTTCAGGGGCAAACGCGACAGGTGTATCGATGTCTGCTGCGTATTCCGTCATCATTACAAAACTGCTAAGTACGGGGGCTTTTTTCTTCTCAAAACCAGTAAAGTCTGTATCCACAAATGCACGGGTCATTTGTCTGGCGCGGTCTGCTCTGAAGTTTAAAAATAGCACAGCATCACCATCGTTGATTTGTGCAGCGTGTTGACCTTCAGGTGTGATGGTCGTCGCTTGGACAAACTCATCATTTTCATCGCGCTGATATGCCGCTTCTAGCGCTGCTACACCATCGGTAAAATCAAACTTGGCTTCACCGCAAACCATGAGGTTGTAAGCTTGCTCAACACGTTCCCAGCGATTATCACGGTCCATTGCATAATAGCGACCAACAATGCTGGCTAATCGGCCTGTACCCAGTGTTTTAAATAGTGATTGAACACGCTCAATTGAGGCTTGAGCACTGCGAGGTGGTGTATCACGTCCGTCTAGAAAAGCATGGAAGTAAATGTCTTTTGCACCGCGCTGTGCGGCAAGTTCTATGCTGGCCACAATGTGATCTTCATGACTATGCACGCCACCTGGGCTAAGTAAGCCCATCAAGTGGACTGCTTTGCCTTGTTCGACGGCGTTATCAATACTTGTTACCAGAGTCGGATTATGGGCAAATTCACCGTCATCAATCGCTTTAGTAATGCGAGTGAAATCTTGGTATACAATGCGACCGGCTCCCAAATTTACATGACCTACTTCAGAGTTACCCATTTGGCCGTCAGGCAAACCGACATCTAGACCTGACCCTGAAATTAGCGTCGTTGGTTGTGATTGCCAAAGCTCATCAAGTACAGGTGTGTTAGCTGCTAGGATAGCGTTGCTTTGTGTTTCTTCTCTGTATCCCCAGCCATCTAAAATGATAAGTACCAGTGGTTTTTTCTTCGTAGTCATTTGGGCTCCTGAAAAATGCACGATAGATGGCGCATAGAATACCCTGTTTAGCACGAAAATTCAGCCCTATGCTGGTGATTTATGTTCAAGATTGATTAATCTAATGGTAACACCTTTGATATAAAGCGCTCAGCTCAATAGAGTGCAAACTTCAGCAGGTTACTTGCTTAAAACAAGCGCAGTCCACTTATGATGCTGTTGAGCGAAGACAATAGGTTTGTACCAAGAGACGTAAAAACGTATACTCGCTGCACTGTAAGTTTTATCTGCTAATTTAAGTGGCAAGGTTCATGGAACAATATATAACTTTTTTCACCAATCACCCTGTATTAAGTATTGTCTGGGTCGTCCTAGCAATCATGCTAGTGCATAGCTGGTACAAAAGCCGTTTTTCAGCAATTCGTCAGGTTAATCCACAACAATTAACGCTGTTGATTAATCGTGAAGACGCTCAAGTTTTAGATATGCGCGGTAAAAAAGACTTCACAGCGAGTCGAATTGCCGGTGCTGAGATGATGAATGTCGACAAAGCAAAACAAAATGACTTTGGTGGACTTGAAAAGTACAAAACAAAGCCCATTATACTTGTGTGTAATACAGGTATGACTGCGAATAACATTGCTGAAAGAATGCACCAACAAGGTTACGAGAAAATTCACGTACTCTCTGGCGGCATGAGCTCATGGCAAAGTGCAGGCCTACCAACGACAACGGGTAAATAATTGGAGCAATAAATGAGTAACGACGTAATCATCTATACCAAAGATTATTGTCCTTTTTGTCATCGTGCGAAAGCACTGCTTGATAGCAAAGGCGTCACATATACAGAATATGATATTGCTGTACAGCCTGAACTTCGCGATGAGATGATCGAAAAAGCAAATGGCGGACATACAGTGCCACAAATTTTTATCAATGGGCAGCACATTGGTGGCTGTGATGATATGATGGCGCTTGAAGCTCAAGGCAAACTAACTCAACTATTGGGTTAGTCGAGCGAAATTAAAGATTTCCAGTACTTTAGTACATTAACTTAAGTACTGTTTAACAAAAATTTATAGGAATAATAATGACTGAACAAAATCAAAACGTGGCAGCAGAACAACAAGAAGGCCCACAATTCAACATCCAGCGTATCTACACTAAAGATGTATCTTTTGAGACGCCAAACTCTCCTGCAATTTTCCAAAAAGAATGGGCGCCTGAAGTTAAGCTAGATATGGACACGCGTTCAGCTAAGCTAGACGAGGGTGTGTTTGAGGTTGTTCTTGCATTAACAGTAACTGCGACTATCGGTGAAGAAACTGCGTTCCTTTGTGAAATTCAGCAAGCGGGTATTTTCTCAGTAGGTGAATTAGAAGAGCTACAACTTGCACACATGCTAGGTGCTTTCTGCCCTAACATTCTTTTCCCATATGCTCGTGAAGCAGTTGCAAGCCTAGTTAACCGTGGTACTTTCCCACAACTTAACTTAGCACCTGTAAACTTTGATGCTCTATTTGCGCAGTACATGCAGCAACGTGCAGCACAAGAGCAAACAGCAGACGCATAATCTATGAATACATCACAGTCAGCTGTGACCGTATTGGGGGCGGGGTCTTATGGCACCGCCCTTGCTATTTGTTTTGCTCGAAACGGTCACCGAGTTACTTTATGGGGACGTACGAAAGCTGATATTGAACAGTTAGCTGCTGATCGTCAAAACCAACGCTATCTTCCTGATATTGAATTCCCCGCGTCTTTGACGTTAGAAACCGACCTTGCTCACGCAGTGCAAGCAAGCCAAATTATTTTGGTTGTGGTACCAAGCCATGCTTTTGCACACACCTTAAAGCAAATTCAGCCGCATTTACAAAGTGGTGCTCAAATTGCTTGGGCAACAAAAGGGCTAGAGCCTGATACCGGCAGGTTATTGGAAGAAGTAGCCAAGGAAGTACTTGGTGAGACAGTACCTTTGGCGGTGTTGTCAGGACCCACTTTTGCAAAAGAAATGGCGGCAGGTTTACCAACTGCTATTTCTGTTTCTGCAAGAGATGAGGCACTTCGAGAAGAGCTTGCAAGATTACTGCATTGTAGCCGCTCATTTAGAGTGTACAGTAATGATGATTTTATCGGTATCCAACTCGGTGGTGCTGTCAAAAATGTGATTGCCATCGGTGCAGGTATGTCTGATGGATTTGGCTTTGGTGCTAATACGCGTACCATGTTAATTACTCGAGGATTAGCCGAATTATGTCGGTTAGGCTGTGCGCTCGGGGCGAAAACTGAAACTTTTATGGGTATGGCAGGACTCGGAGACTTGATCTTAACATGCACCGATAACCAGTCTAGAAATAGACGCTTTGGCTTGGCATTGGGGCAGGGTAAGAATGTCGATGATGCGATGAGTAGTATTGGCCAAGTAGTTGAGGGCTATCGCAATACCAAAGAGGTTTTTTTACTGGCAAAACGCAGTGGCATTGAAATGCCGATCACAGAGCAGATCTATCAAGTTCTGTATGAGAACAAAGATGTGAAAGAAGCTGCAATGGCGCTGTTAGGCCGAGAGCAAAAATCAGAGTAAGATATAAAAAAACCACCCAATGGTGGTTTTTTTGTTTTGTCTTCTAGGGAGAAATTAGAAAACGTATTTAACTGAAAACTGTAGTCTGTCTAAATCCCCTTCAGCTCCGCTTTGTACTTCTCTATTTGCTATTTTATATTCAGCACCAAAAGTTAGTTTTTTCACTGGTGAGTAAAGAATATTGGCACTGTAGCTGCTTGTCATATCCGTAGGGTCGCCAGTCACATTAAGTAAGCTGGTATCATTATCGGCGCTAAAATAAGAATATAAGAAAGTAGAACGCCACTGTGAATTCCAGTAGTGCTGATAAGCAATAAACCCAGATGTGGAGTCAATTGCGTGTAAGTCAGTGCCGTCATAAACCGCACCATGCGCGACATTTAAACCAACATAACGACCTAAACCTTGGCCATGGGTCAGCATAAACTTGAGGTTATTTTTGCCAAAGTTCACACGACCTGAGGCGCTAACACCAAAGGAGCTTTCAGTCTCATCAGCTGCGCCTGTTTTATAAGTAAGCTGCCTGGCAAGTGCTGCAACGGTAAAATGTCCCCAGTCTGCTTTATAATTATAGCGCGCGGTCAAGTCTGGCATTTGCGCATCGTCCGTCACCTCTCGCACACCACCTGCGGTTGTAACGGTGCTTTCAGGGTTTTCCGCTGAAAATGACCAGTTACCAACGGTATACTTGGCCATGGCTTGACGGACGAATACGGTGCCTTCTGCGGGGCCGACAAAATCGAGCGTCTCAGGCAATGCGCTGACGTTTTGGAAGTTTGACCAAGCTTGGCCGAATAGCCAGCCTTTATAAGTCACAAAAGCTTGTCGAATACGCGGAGAATATGAATTGCTGACACGTTCATTACCACCTACTGACGCGATAAAGTCCAATTCAATCTTGGTTTTTATGGTGCTACCGTCATCTAATTTTGTCGCAGTGCCGAAGTTAAATCGAGATTGCCTCGCATGCATATCAAAAACGGCGTCTTCACCAGTACTCGGTGTGACTGGCGTTGTACTTGGTACATAAAAATCTCGTCCAATATGCTGAGATCCCAGTGTGCCATCAGAGAAATCACTCCAAATAGCATCCAGTTTGATATATCCGCCATAATTGACGTCGGTATTACTTAGGGTTGCGGCCATAGCTTGGCCAGAAAGTAAGCTAGACACTGCAACCGCAGCAAGTTTCTTCTTCATATTAGTTTTAGTTGTCATAAGGTTGTTCCTATAATACTGCCGATTCGTTGCGATGCAGAGAATTATTTCGTCATCCACTGTTTATGAAGGATGTTATTTACTCAATTACCCATTGGTCTATGAGACTAAGGTTTAATGACTGTATATTTCCCAGAAAACTCCTTTGGCAATAATTAATTACACTTCGATTGTAACTGTTGTTATTTGCTCTCTGGTTTTAAGTGAAGAGAGTCAGTATGCTAATGCTCGTTAATGTATAGTTAATTTTCCTTGGTTTGGATAAACTTAAAGCAACAATTACAACTAAGGTCTAATACTTAAACGTTTGGTTGTAAGTGATCCTTGAGTGAAGCCGTAATAGGCAAGTAATTAATATGGAGATGAGTATGTCACAGAGCATTTATCCGGTACCTGAAACGATCAAGCAGGCTGCACTTGTAGATAATGAACAATATCAAGCACTGTATCAGCAGTCTATTGACGACCCTGAGGGGTTTTGGGCAGAGCATGGTAAACGCCTAGACTGGTTCACACCTTATAATAAAGTAAAAAATACGTCTTTTGAAAAAGGCCATATCAGCATTAAATGGTTTGAAGATGGTGTGTTGAATGCCTCTTATAACTGTATTGACCGTCACTTAGAGAAAAATGCGAATAAAGTGGCGATGATTTGGGAAGGTGACAACCCAGAACAAAGCGAGCACATCACTTTTCAAACCCTACATGATGAAGTAGCAAAATTAGCAAATGGCTTGAAAAAGCTTGGTGTTCAAAAGGGTGACAGAGTGGCGATTTATATGCCTATGACACCGCAAGCCATTTATGCGATGCAAGCATGTGCACGTATTGGTGCTGTTCATTCTGTGGTATTTGGTGGTTTCTCGCCTTCTGCAATTGCCGATCGTATTCAAAACTCCGGTGCTAAAGTCGTGATCACTTCTGATGAAGGGCGTCGTGGTGGTAACGCTGTGCCGTTGAAAGCCAATGTTGATGAAGCGGTTTCACAAGATTCAGTGACGACGATAGAACACGTTATTGTACATCAATTAACTGGTGGCGAAGTTGAGTGGAATGCACATGATGTATGGTGGCATGAGCTAGTAGCGGATGTGCCTGCGCAGTGTGAGCCTGAGCCAATGAATGCCGAAGATCCACTCTTCATTTTGTATACGTCAGGCTCTACAGGGCAGCCAAAAGGCGTGGTTCATACCACAGGTGGTTATCTTGTTTATGCATCTATGACACATGAGTATGTGTTTGACTTAAAAGAAGATGATGTTTTTTGGTGTACTGCTGATGTGGGTTGGATCACAGGTCACAGCTACATGGCATATGGACCGCTAGTGAATGGCTGTACACAAGTGATTTTTGAAGGCGTACCGACATACCCAAGTTCTGGTCGTATTGGTGAAATTGTTGATAAGCATCAGGTGACTATTCTTTATACTGCACCGACAGCCATTCGTGCACTTATGGCAAAAGGCGATGAGCCGACAGCAAGTTCTGAGCGCTCGAGTTTAAGAGTGATGGGCTCTGTAGGTGAGCCAATCAACCCTGAAGCATGGGCTTGGTATTACGAGCAAATTGGTAACAGTGCGTGCCCTATAGTGGATACTTGGTGGCAAACAGAAACGGGTGGCATCATGATCACGCCACTACCTGGTGCGACAGATATGAAGCCGGGATCGGCGACACGTCCATTCTTTGGTATTGCGCCTGCATTATTTGACGCAGAAGGCAATACACTAGAAGGTGCAACCGAAGGCAACCTAGTTATTCTTGATAGTTGGCCTTCTCAAGCGCGCACTGTGTATGGCGATCATGAACGTTTCGAGCAAACTTATTTCTCTGCATACCCTAATGTATATTTCACTGGAGACGGTTGTCGCCGTGATGAAGATGGCTACTACTGGATCACAGGTCGTGTAGATGATGTGTTGAATGTATCAGGCCATAGACTAGGCACCGCTGAAATTGAAAGTGCACTGGTCGCTCATGAAGCTGTCGCTGAGGCTGCTGTGGTTGGTTATCCGCACGACATTAAAGGTCAGGGTATTTATGTATATGTCACCCCAAATGAAGGTGTGGTTGTAACGGATGATTTGACCAAAGAAGTGAGAAGCTGGGTACGTAAAGAGCTGAGCCCAATTGCTTCACCGGATATGATCCAGTGGTCACCAGATCTGCCAAAAACGCGTTCTGGGAAAATTATGCGTCGTATTTTACGTAAAATAGCGGCCAACGAGTATCAACAACTTGGCGATACGTCGACACTTGCAGACCCAAGTGTGGTTGATGAATTAATTGAAAATCGTTTAAACCGTTAATTGAGCGTTAAAAACTTGAAATTTAGCGAATTCTAAACGTACTATATCGGCTGTCTTTATACTAAAGACAGCCGATTTTTTAGGAGCTATGCATGAATCAGTTTTTAATTGCGGATGATCACCCCTTATTCAGAGAAGCGTTGAAAGGGGCTTTGCAAAATCAGTTTGAAGGTCTTGAAGTTATTGAATCAGAAAACTTTGAGCAAACACTAGAGCGGTTGTCTCAGCATGATGACTTAGACTTATTGCTACTCGATCTGCACATGCCGGGTAATGGTGATTTATATGGTCTTATTCGGATCCGTGAAGATTACCCCGCACTGCCCATTGTGGTGGTATCTGGTAGCGAAGATTTGAATGTGATTTCTAAGGTGATGGGTTATGGCGCGATGGGGTTCATTCCTAAGGCATCTTCCTCACAAGACATTGTAAGTGCGCTGCAGCAAGTATTAGAGGGAGAGAATTGGCTTCCTGCTGATATTAAGGAAAAAATACAAGACCTTGATGGTGAAGATCGCCAACTTGCACAGCAAATCGCCTCGCTAACACCACAACAGTACAAAGTGTTGCAGTATTTACACGAAGGGCTATTGAATAAACAAATTGCCTACGAACTGAATATTTCAGAAGCGACGGTAAAAGCCCATATTACGGCCATATTTCGTAAACTTGGTGTATACAACCGAACTCAGGCCGTATTGATCGCCTCTAAACTACAATTAGAACCCATTGAGGCAGCAAAGTAGCTTAAGCTACTTTTGCACCTTATTTATTTGCGCGCATTATTTAAATACCACGGTTTTATTACCATTAATAAACAGTTTGTGTTCTGAAGCCAGTTGCAGCGCTTTGCAAAAAACGGTTTTTTCAATATCCCTGCCTATTTTGGCCATTGCCTCAGCATTATCTGCATGTGTAATTTGCGTGACATCTTGCACAATGATGGGCCCTTCATCTAATTCGTTATTGACGAAGTGGGCAGTTGCACCAATGATTTTCACGCCGCGCTCAAATGCTTGGTGGTAAGGCTTTGCGCCGATGAATGCGGGCAAAAATGAATGATGAATATTGATGATCTTACCTTCAAATCGGGCAACAAACTCTGGACTTAAAATACGCATATATTTTGCGAGGCCAACTAAGTCTGGATTGTAACTGGCAATTAAGTCTCCAACTTGTACATCGTGCTCTGCACGGCTCAAGCCTTCATGAGATATATGATGAAAAGGTACATCAAACGCGTTTGCTAAAGGTTCTAAATTGCGATAATTTGCAATCACGGCCAGTACCTCAATATTAAGCGCATTTTCAAATTGCTTTAGTAACACACCGCCCAGACAATGTGCTTCTTTTGTGGCGAGTAATACGACTTTTACCTTTTTAGGGTTGTGTAATTTTACCTGCGCATCACCTGGTAAATTAGCCCGTAACTGAGCAATAAATTGCTCGGTTGGTGTACCGGTTAATTCGGTTCGCATAAAAAAGCGCTTACCTTCTCTATCTACAAACTCATTGTTACGGACGATATTTAATTGATGTTCGTGACATAAGCTGGTTACTTTGGCGATCAATCCAATTTCATCACTACATTGTGTTGTTAAGATATAACTCATGGTCCTCATTCCATTTGTTTAGCGGTTGTTCAGAGTACCTTAGTGAAAACAAATTGTAATGATCAGGGGGGAATTATTTATTCAAAAATGAATAAGTTTCATACTGAGAATCATGATTTGAGTCTTCGTGACTATTTTATGTCGGCTTTTACAATGCCAACTTCCTACGGATACGACTCAGCGCAATGGGTGTAATACCAATATGCGATGCCACCATCTTCAGCGGCACGCGTTCACTGAGCTCCGGGTTGCGGTCTATAAAATTCAGATATCTTTGCTCTGCACTATGATGAACAAAGGCATATTCTCGCTCTTCTTTTTTGATAAATAAACTTTCCAGTAATTGGGTGTAAGCTTCTAAAAAGCCGGGGTGTTGTTTCATGGTATTAAAGAAGGTATGCCATTCAAATTCTAAACAGATCACATCATCTAAGACTTCAATGCTAAATAATGCGGGCGTATTTTGTGTCATGGCACGGGTAGAACCGGCGATACAAGGCGCGCTGGCAAAGGCTTGGGTAAACTCTTTTCCTTCAGCAGAGACATTAAAGTAGCGTACATCCCCTTGGGTGATAAAAAATAAGTTAGGTGCAGGGCTGCCTTGGCTCATCAGTAAAGCGTTTTTTGGATAGTGTTTGAGCTTGCCCTGTAGACCAAATTTTTGAAAATCTTCAGCGCAAAGGGGTTTTCCGTCGGCACTGAAAAAAGAGACAAAATCCGCGAGCTTGTGTTGTATGTTCAAACGACATTCCTTGATGATACGACTTTATCGGAACATGTTAGGGTGCTCGCGTTATCAAGTAAAGTGCAAAAAATGCAATTAATAAAGCGGGCATATTAAGTAAAATCTGGGATAAATCACCTTGAAAAAAGAGTACAAATGCGGGTACCAAATAAGTCATGGCTAAAAAAGCATTTGGGCTCACTTTTTTTAATAAGTGTTGCTGTAAGAAGAAGGTACCCAATGTGGTAAACAGGGTTAAGTAGATGATCCATATCCAAAATGTCTGATTCTGCCAAGCGAAGCGTGCAAGGTCATCATAAAACAGCATAATGGGTAAAAGCAGCAGGCTACCAAGGAGTGCAATATAAAATGTGCTGATCAGGGCTGACTGTGTGGTTGCCCACTTTTTTATCAACACGACATGCATAGCAAGGCAAAAGCAGGCAATTAAAAATACACTGTCTCCATATTGCCAATCGTCTAGTATCAGTAAGTTACTCTGTCCCTGTATGAGCATCCAAACCGCGCTGGCTGTACCAACCAAAAAACCGAATAATTGGCTGGCACGGGTTTTAATGCCCATAAACATAAAACTCAAAAACACACTAATGAGTGGCAGTAAGGTATAGATGACCGCCGTTTTTTCTGCGGTAATAGTTTTTAAAGATTCAAATAAGCCGACAAAAAACAGCACTAAAAACCCACTGATCAGAGCATATTGTCCGATTTGCTTTGCGGTTAGTTTGATATTGCAGGAGCGCCAAACAAGTGGCGCAAGGCAAAGGCTTGTCAGGATAAAGCGTAGGCAAGTCGCTGCAATTGGACTTGCGTAAGGCAGTATTTTGCCAGACACCACAAACGATGAGGAGAGTAAGCCGACCCATACAAGCAGGAGTATGGGCTGAGCTATCGCGTGATTCATAATTTTCACCTCGATTAAGGGATCAACTTAATTATGCGGGTTTTACAAACTTGCTAAACAAATAGGCGGAGATTGCCTCATCAATATTGAGCGAAAACAAGCCAGTAAGTAGCTGATGGAGCTGCTCGATGTTCTCAATTTCGGTGATGTCAGTGTGGTTGGCTTTAATATGGTGATACTCACCATTTCTCAGAGAATGTGTTTCATCAAGCGTTTTTTTACTGACAACCAAGTTATTTACAAAAGCAGCATTGGGGTGCTTGTGAGAGTAAAAGTGACTGAGTTCACAGTCTGCTTCGCTGTAGTGGTTAAGATCAAAAGTGTAGAGTGTGAAATATTCCCCATTTTTTAAAACATCAAAGCAGTACTCTTGTGCTTGATTTTGACTGATACGATAGGTCATGTGTCCCTGTTGCTGTGGCTTATTTAACTCGAGTTTAAGAGGGTATATGGCACCTTGCGGCCCAAAGCCAACATCGAGTAAATACCGTGTACCTTTATACGTGACTAGCGTTGCTCTGTGGGTTCTGGGGACTTCTATATCTCGGTTATAGACAACTTTGGCGAGCAGTCGCTTCACTTCAAAGCCCAAACTGTTCAGTACGTTAAAAACCAGCTTGTTATGTTCGAAACAATACCCACCAAATTGCTTTTGGATGATTTTAGTGAACAGGTGGTCGACCTCTAAAGGCATGGGATGTTTTAATACAGCAGATACACTGTTGAATGTATGCTTAGCAACATGGCGGCTTTGCAGCTGCGCTAAAAAATCTGCGTCAAGTGGATGCTCAGTAAGCGCTAAGTCAGCCAAATAGTCGTCTACGATTTGCATGTCAGTCATGGTGTTTACTCCTCGTTTTCATTGAGTGCCCAGCTTAATCGTGAACGGACAGGTTGTAATGAACCTAGGTTTATTCCTTTCTCATTTTTATTTTTTACAGAAATAAACCTAGGTTAATTCCAGCGATTGAAAATACTTTTAAAGTGGAGGTGTTTCTTAAGCACATAGATTGAAAGGAGAAGTACATGCGTATCACCGTATTTGGCGCAACAGGTAATATCGGTCAGGCCGTCGTAAATGAGGCAATTTCACGCGGACATCAAGTGACGGCAGTGACACGAGACCTGCGCAAAGTGTCCCAGCTACCGGCCCAAGCGCACGCACAAGTGGGCGATGTGAATAATGTACAAGATGTGATCCGCTTGAGCAAAGCGCAAGATTTGGTGATCAGTGCAACGAGACCAACAGCCGGGCAGGAAAAGCAACTTGTCGATATTGCTGAATCATTGCTAACTGGCCTACATGAAACACACACACGTTTATTGCTCGTTGGTGGTGCGGCTTGTTTAACGGTGCCTAGCTCGAACGGTGGTTTGGTGTTAGATGATACTTCGCTGGTGCCTCTGGCTTGGAAAGCCATTGCTCAAGCGTGTTTTGAACAATACCAACATTGTAAAGCGCATAGTAATCAAAATTGGAGCTATGCAAGCCCGTCAGCACTGATAGGTGATGGAGAGCGAACTGGGCAGTTTAGAGTGAGTGAAGGCGAATTGTTGGTAGATAATACAGGTAAGTCACATATTTCGTGGCAAGACTTTGCAATTGCGCTTGTAGATGAAGCTGAATCAGCATCGTATGTGGGTAAGGTCTTTACGGCCGGTTATTAACTCAGTGCTGGCACGATGCAAACGCGCTCTCGATTGCTGCGAAACAAGGCTTTGCTGACATAGTGCTTCTAATACCGTGAATACAGGCTATGATTTCTGGTGGTTCACTGTCTTTTATCGGATTATACTGACCACCTTGGTATTATTCGGTAGCGCTAATAAATGGAAAAGTACGAAGAACTATTAGTCTCAATTCGAAAGGTGATCCGCGCGATTGACTTGCACTCAAAGCAACTTAATAAGTCATCGGGGCTGACTGGACCTCAACTGTTGATCATGCAAGAAATTGCGCGCGTAAAAGGCGTCACGGCGAGCCAAATCGCTAAGCATGTTAATTTAAGTGCCGCGACAGTGACTAACATACTTGATCGTTTGGAGAGTCGAGGTTTAGTAGAGCGGGTGCGCAGTGCGCAAGATAAGCGTCGCGTGAGTTTGTTTTTGTCTCCTGAAGGTAAGCATTTGCTGATAGATGCACCTCAGCCGTTGCAAGAGCATTTTATACAAAACTTTTGTGAGTTAGAGGAATGGGAACAATCTTTGTTGCTCTCGTCTATGCAGCGGATCGCCACCATGATGGATGCAAATGAACTCGATGCGGCACCGGTGCTGGAGATAGCACCGATGAACCAAACCGAATCGGGAAAGTAGCTGTGCTACTCGCGCAGCACATTTAAAAAGTGAAGGTGCTTTTGATATTGCGCTAAGACATCGCTGATGATGGCGCTTTCAGACCAGCCCATGATGTCATAGTTCTGGCCGCCTTCACTGAGGTACACTTCGGCGCGAAAATATGAATCACTGTCTGTGACATCACTTTGTGTAAAATCTGGCTGCAGTGCTTCACTTTTATACACACCATAAATGAAGTCGTGCTCGTCACCATGATGGACAGTGAGGATAACAGCGACGTTATTTACCTTAACTTCCGCTTCAACTTGGTTGCTTTCAAACTCATCCCTGATTTTTTTCAGTGCAGGCTTAACCTCTTTTAAGATAAATTTGTCGACCTTGCCTTTAGCTGGCGTCGCGATAAGCAGCGCGAGGCTTTCTTGCCAGGTTTGCTCATCATTGACTTGGTTGTCAAACGTCATCGGCATGGTGTGTGTGCTGCGCTTGGCATCGTCAATACGCAGTGCACGAATGAGCCCATAACAGGCGACAAGCAGGACTACAGAGAAGGGCAGCGCACTGACGATGGTGAGAGTTTGTAGCGCATCCAGGCCGCCTGCTAAGCTCAGTGCTGCGGCGACTACCCCTACACCGATAGACCAAAACAAGCGCTGCCAAAGTGGGGTGTGATTGCTGCCGTTTGAGCACAGCATGTCGATAACCATGGCACCTGAATCACAAGAGGTGACAAAAAACACCACAATCATGATGATAGATAGGCCGATTAAAAACTCAGACAGAGGGAAGTTTTCTAGAAATACAAACAGGGCAACCGCAGAGTTGTTGCTGACCATGTCTGAGATCCCTGTCATGCCTTGCTCAAAAATCATTGCTAGGGCTGAATTACCAAAAATAGTCATCCACAGTAGAGTAAATGCGGTCGGTATACAGGTAACGCCAATAACAAACTCTCGAATGGTACGGCCTTTTGATATACGGGCAATGAACAGGCCAACAAAAGGTGCCCATGCAAGCCACCAACCCCAATAAAAAATAGTCCAGCCGCCAATCCAATCTTTTTTCTCATACGCGAATAAGTTGAACGTGGTAGACACAATATCCGATAAATAATCACCGATATTCTGTACATACGCTTGTAGTAAAAACACGCTTGGGCCGATAAAGAAAATCAGGGCTAATAGCACCACGGCAAGGATCATATTGGTCTGCGATAAAATTTTAATGCCTTTGTCCAATCCTGTGGCAACAGAGATGGATGCCAGTGCTGTAATGGTGATCATAATGACGACTTGATTTTGCACCGAGACATCAAAAGAGAACAAGTACGCTAGCCCTGAGTTGACTTGTGCTGCACCTAGTCCTAACGAGGTCGCCACACCAAATACTGTACCGACAACGGCAAAAACATCCACAGCGTGGCCCATCCAGCCATGGATTCTGTCGCCAATAATCGGGTAAAGCGCTGAGCGCAATGTCAGAGGCAGTTTATGCCGATAACTAAAATAAGCCAAAATCATCGCCACAATGGCGTAGATAGCCCATGCGTGAAACCCCCAGTGGAAAAAAGTGATCCGCATGGCTTCTTTGATGGCTTCAACTGAGCCTGTATCCGCGGAAGGCGGTGAGACAAAATGCATCACGGGCTCCGCGACACCAAAAAACATCAAACCTATCCCCATGCCAGCGGCAAATAACATAGCTAGCCAAGTTGAAAAGCTATAATCGGGATCTGAATGATCGGGTCCTAATTTAATTTCGCCAAAACGCGACATGCTTAAATATACGACTAGGCCCAAAATGATGGCGACGGTTAAGACATAAAACCAACTGCCATTTTGAGTGATGGCTGATTGAGTGACAGAAAAGAGTGATGAGGCGGTTGAAGGACTGATCACGGCAAAAATCACCAACGCCAATACAATCGCAGAAGCGCTGTAAAAAACGGGGAGATTAAGCGAGGTGTTGTCTTTTTTCATAGTGAAACTCTATTAATTAGACTACAAATTACTTTGCTTGGCTAAGTTTAAAAATAAATTATCTGTCATTGAGATAACCGAATCAACGTTCCTTTGATAACTTCTTAGACCACATGTTTACTGAGTGTAGCTGGTCTTGAACAATAACTTGGTTAGCAAGGCGTCCACCAAAATTAAATTCATGGCGCGCTAACACTTTATTCATTGCATAATCATCTGCGATGCATTGGCAGTGTATTGTTTCTACTTCATTACGAAGTAGCCGGTGAAGTACGAAGTCAATTAAAGTGGTCGCCATACCTTGATTTTGAACAAAAGAGGCAACGGACAAATCTTGCAAAAAGCAGCTTTTTGTATTGGCGTCATGCTTGATGCTAACTGCAGCAACTATGTTATCCAAGTAGTCAATGACAACGTATTCATGTTCGCCTTGCATACTCGCTTTAATTTTCGGCTCATCTTCTTGCCAGTGCGAATACAGCGTATCATCATTTGCGAAGAGCTTGGCAATGCCTCTTGCATCAGAGCGATTTGCTAGTCGTGCCATTGAGGTATTGTGCTTTGTGGTTTCAAAGTTATCGGTGTTACTGATTACGTGATCAAGGATTTCATCGTATAAATCGCTATTTTTCTCTATTTTTCTCTGATTATCTAAATACTTAGCAGCAAAAATTGCATCCTCATTACTATACAATTTGGGGATCGTTGCCTCAATTTGATATCCATTCGACATTAACGCAAGTGAGTTAGACTCTTTAACTTGCAGCAGCACTTTGGTGTTACGGTTTTGAGTTGCTGTGGTCTCTATATGATGTATCGAGTTATCACAAAGATGTTGAGTCTGGATTTCCATTGCAAGCAATTTATGTTGCTTGTCATTCGGCAATAATGGTGTTGCCTCATAAGTTTGCATATAACCCTCTATGCCTGTTTTATATACAGGAATCAATTTAGTTAGAGTTCTAATGTTTTGTATTGTAACTTTTTGGGGGGGATAATTAAAGTTGCGTTATAAATTGCTATGAAATCAAGCAAAAAGGCAGCTTTTTTGAGCTGTATGGTAAATATCTTTTCCTAGTTTGGTTAGGTATGTATTGAGATAGTCATGACTTTTATATATTTAGAAAGCTAAATAGTTTTAGTTGTAATTAATTTCAGGTCAGTTTGAAACAATCGAAGCACTGAGTAATACATGTTACTGGCTGTGATTATCCACTGCATCACGTAACATCAATTCGAGCTCTTCTGTGTAAAAAGGGACGTATTGTTGAATATAGGTGAGTCGAAGACCTTGTGAGTCCAATGCATCAAGTGCGGATTGCCATTTTGTGACGATTGCATCCGGTGTCTCAGCGGAAAAGGCCATATATACGGCATGTGGAGATAACTGAATAGACATGGGGGTCAAGGCGTCGAGAGCATAGCCAGCTGAAGCGAGTATTTCTCGGGTATTCATCAATGAAATAATGGTGCAATCAAAGCGGCTTTTGGGCTGAAGTAGTAACTGGATGGCTTCAAGTTGGCTGTCCGTTTCATGAAATGGGATCTGATATTTTTTGTATATTTCAGTGTCCGCAACTTTACGCTGTGATACACAAGTTGCTTGATGGCGTCGAATATCGCTAAACTGGTTAAACGCTCTTTTATCGTTTGAGCGTTTGTATAAAACAGCGCCATCAAATAATAAAGGGCCCACCCATTTAAAGGCGGGGAGCCGTTCAGGGGTTTTAGCGACGATAAGGTGTGCTCTGTGGTATAAAGTTACGTTACCTGAAGGTGACATGACCCTTTTTGGGGGCTGTTTTAATATGTTTAATCCACGCGCAAAAGAACTGACTTGTACAGGCTGGTAATGAGAGAGGCGGCTTGCAATTTGGTTGTAAATATCAACGATAAATCCTGAGGTGACGTTGCCATGTTTAATATAGACAAAAGGCTCAAGAGGGTGCATTGATACAATCAACTTGTGTTCCACTGTGGCACCATACAGGGCGTGGCTGGCGATGACAGAGAGTAAAAAAAATAATGACCGAGCTTGCTTCATAGTCGCTTATATCACTTTGATAACACCTTAAGTATTGCGGTCAGTCCTCTATTTGTCTATTTAACCCCAATTGTTCAGTGCGGATTTCTTCGCTCAGTGACATAAGGGTCACGCATACCGTAAAACCGAGCGTGCCGAGCAAAACTTGCTTGTGATTTGCCCATGTTGATGTGTTTTTATTCTGATACTCGGGCAGAAAATACCCCGTGAATGAACAGGATATAAACTGAATCTGATGCAAGGGAAATAGTGGGGTAAGCGATACTGCTGGTGGTTGTATCAAATCGTATCTTACTGTGTTGTTAACCGAACCTAGTTTGTAATGCCGTGGGTTGGTCAGGCGTTTAGCCTGACCTCATAGATATTTATTTGATATAAAATGCCCCTTGTACTGTCGGTGCACTTGTGGCACCTGCATCAATAGCATGAAGTGCAGGGAAACGCTCACTTTCAAAAGTGATCCCATTACCACACTGTGTCACTTGGTCACTCTTACCCACATAAGTTAGGTTTGTCGTCCAAGTTGTTAAACGCGTTGGATATTGTACCAAGCCATCAATTGAATAGTTGTGCCAGTTGGATTTAGCAATGTCGCGACAGGCAAACTTGTCACCAACCGCGACAGTGGCAAATGGGTCACCGCCGTCGACTCTTTTTATCACTGTGTCATCAAAGGTGCTTTTTGCTCTGAAGAGTGCATCACTGCGTCCATCAACCAGTGCGATAATGGCATTGTGAGTTAACTTTGCGCTTTGGCTTAACCCTGCATGTGACATCCCTTCTAGGTTGCAGGCATTAAAGTCTGGATAGTGACATTGACCACCAATACCAGAATATTTAGAGATCAAGGTCCAGCCGCCACCTTCCGTAGCCATGTCACAGTACACATCAAAGTGCGCTTCACCGCTTGTCCCATCTGGATCTATTGTATACGTGCCATTTTTGCTGGCAGGTGCATTTTGCTTTATTTCTAAACAAGACTTTGGATATTTACCATTGTCCTCACGGGTGCTTACAAATTCTAATGCAATCCAGCTTTCACCTGGATTAGAGAGTGCCTCATTGAGGTTTTCTGATGAAGCTGAGTGGATAAGCTCAATGTAGTCACCTGCGTTGAGTTCAAGTAAAAAGTTACCTTGGTTGGTGGCATTTTCAGCGTAATTCTCTATTCGTGCATATTCATAGGAGGTTGCAGAAATATCAGTGCCATTGGTTAAAATATACGTTTTGATTTGGCGTCTCGCGGATGCGCCAACGCCTGATGTACGCCAGCTCAGTGAGTAGTTCACTCGATAAATACCAGCATCTTCAACAAAAAACTTGCTGCCTTGCTGAGTGATTTTCACAGAATCAATATCAACTTGGTTAAACACATAAGGTGTCGGAGCAGGTGTATTGATGTTTGCATTACCTTGGCTGTCAATAAACTGCGCGATATTGGTTGCTGCAACACTGCCCATTGAGATAAAAGTACAGGCCAACGCCGCTGCGAGTGGTTTTATGGTCATGAGAGTTCCTTTGAGATTATAGGGTATTGATTTTTCTTTATTTTAAAACTTGAGAATACAAGTTTAGTGTGCCATAAAATATCGGAAGTTGGTTGTGTGTTTGGGTTCATTGCGTAATTTATGAAAAAGTTAATGCTCGGCGCATCGGTATGCTGATTCACTCATTTATGGCGTAAAAAAAGCGCTGTTTTGCCTTGGGTTTTGCCCCTTGCGCGATATAAAATTTTATCGCACTTTGATTTGTGTGTGGCGTTTGCCACTGGACTTGTTGATATCCTCGCCTTTTTGCTAAATCGAAAATATAGCCCATCACAGATTGCCCAATCCCCATACCGCGATAGGTGTCCTGAAAAAATAAACAATCTAGATATAGGTACTCTTTCATATCCCAGGTTGAAAATTGCGGGATGACACTGAAATAACCGATGGTGGTGTGTTTAAGTTCAATGATAAATAGCTCGACTGGGAGCGTATCTAGCGCGCCCATGGTTTGTAGTTGGTCATCAATATGAAGTGTATGCTGTTCATGGTGTGCATGTGCAACGAACATGCTGAGTAATTGCGGGTGATGTGTTTTGGTTGCTGGTATGATAGTGACTGACATTATACTTCCTATTGGTAGGGCTTGTGATCATCACAAGCCCCAAGTGGTTATTGTTGTGGATCACCTAAATGTCGATTGACAGGATACCGCTCAAAGTCTTCCCAATAGTGGATCCCGCCTATCATTTCTTTGACTTTATAGCCTAGCTGCGCCAGTTTATATCCCGCCTTTGTGGCGCCGTTACAGCCTGGTCCCCAGCAATACACGACAAACAGGGTGTCGGGTGCAAAGGGTGCCATACGTTCGGCGGTGATTTCATTATTGGGTATATTTATAGCGGTGATCGCATGACTCTTGGCATAAGCGTGTGCAGATCGAGTATCTACGAGTACAAAGTTCTGTATGCCTTGCTTGATGTCGGCATAAACATCGTTACAATCCGTTTCACAGTGTAATTTTGCGCTAAAGTGCGCCAGTGCCGCACTTGGCTTTGCAGTATTGTTGACATGTACATTGGCCATCTACTTTTCTCCTTCTTCGTTGGTGTATTTAAAGCCTACAAGGCGGTCTTGAGTGGGTAAATTCATCATTTCTGAACGCCGTCTTCGTATTTTGTGAATAGGCCTAGATGGCTGCATGTTGTATATTTGTGGTACAGCATCAAATTAGGTTGAGCGCATGGAGTTTTATCATTTAAGGTCATTTGTGGTGGTCGCTGAAACGGGCAACTTAACCAAAGCCGCAAAACAGTTATTTACTACACCGCCCGCAGTCAGTGCACATATTCGTGCATTAGAAGATGAACTTAAAACGAACTTGTTTGAGCGCACCAGCAAAGGCATGCGTTTAACGCCAAAAGGCGAGCAGCTTCGTCTGCAAGCGCAAAAAACCTTAGATAGCGCGAGAGACATGGTGAATCTTGCGGTAGCAAACGCAGAACAAATAATCGGCACCTTTAAACTGGGCTTAAACCGAGAAGCGAGTACATTACGAGTTGCTGAACTGGTCAATGCCCTGGTTGACCGCTGCCCAGGCATTGAACTGGAATTGCATGCCCTGAACACAGGACAAATCCTTGAAAAAGTAGTTAGTGGTGAGTTGGATGGTGGATTTGTTTATGGTGATGGTGTCCCAGCATTGTGT
The DNA here is from genome assembly GCF_000814765.1 of Pseudoalteromonas luteoviolacea. GTDB lineage: Bacteria > Pseudomonadota > Gammaproteobacteria > Enterobacterales > Alteromonadaceae > Pseudoalteromonas > Pseudoalteromonas luteoviolacea_H. The sequence goes on along the minus strand of NZ_JWIC01000010.1, from coordinate 644,870 downwards.
CATATCGAGTTAGCGCAACAGGCGATTACCACGATAGTGCCTACCTCATTTGATGTCTCGACGGTTCATAGCGTATACGATCTTGCAGAGTTACCTTGGATAAGCGTCGGTGAGCATTGTCCGTTTGATGCTGCACTGAAAAAGAAGGTAAATCAGCCCGTGAAATCACAGGTGCAAAGCACAGATAACGCTTCCCGTGCAAGCTTGGTTGCACATGGTGTTGGTGTCAGTTTTATAGAGTTGGATGTGGCGCAAGTTATGGTTGCAGCCAAACAAGCACAGCGGCTCACTTTGTTGGATTTTGAGTTACCTTTAAATTTAGTGGCGAAATCGTCAGCGCTAAATAACCCAGTGGTAAAAGCCGTATTAAAAGAGTTAGGTGCTGTGTGGCAGGTAACGATATCGAAGCATAAAGAAGCCAACTGAGCAGGTCAGTTGGCTTTTAATATCGTTATCGCATAGTAACAAACTCTTCTGAGCCCGTTGGGTGAATAGCGACAACAGAATCAAAGTCTGCTTTGGTTGCGCCCATCTTCATTGCTACACCAAAGCCTTGGATCATCTCATCTACGGCAAAGCCAATGCCGTGTAAGCCAACAATTTTCTCTTCAGGGCCTGCACATACTAACTTCATGCGACATGGTTGACGGTGTTGTGTCACCGCTGTGTACATGGCTGCAAAGGTAGAGTTATAGACCTTGATGTTGTCTTCACCATATTGCGCTTTCGCTTCTGGTTCTGTTAAACCTATGGTGCCGATCGGTGGGTGACTGAACACCACTGTTGGGACTAGGTTGTAATCCATTTTTGCGTTAGGCAGTTCTGGGTTGAACAAGCGTTCAGCCAGCATACGGCCCGCTTTCACTGCAACAGGTGTCAGCTCGATGCCGCCTTCCATGATATCGCCAAGTGCGTAAATACCAGGTACTGAGGTATTTTGCCACTCATCGACCTTCACAAAACCTTTTTCCGTGATGTCGACATCAGTCGCAGCAAGGTTGATTTTATCAGTCACTGGCTCGCGACCAATGGCCCAAATCACTTGGTCAACCGTGTGTGACTCACCATTTTCAAGGTGTAGCGTCACAGAGCCGTCGGCTTCTTTCACGAGCTCTTTTGGCGTTGAATTAGTGTGTAATGTTGGGCCTTCTTTTTCCATGACTTCAGTGAGTGTCTCAACAACCATCGGGTCAAAGTTACGCAGTGGGGCATGTTTACGGACAAATAAGTGGGTTTCTGTGCCTAGGCTGTGTAGCACGCCAGCAAGCTCCACCGCAATGTAACCCGCGCCAATGACGGCAACACGGCGAGGTTGTTCGTTTAACTCAAAAAAGCCATTTGAGTCTATGCCGTGCTCGGCACCTGGAATGTTTGGAATGCTAGGACGACCGCCCACAGCAATACAGATATGATCTGCGGTGTATTGTTCGCCATTTACTTCGATGGTTTTATTATCGATAAACTTGGCAAAGCCATTGATCACCGTAACGCCATTGCTGGCAAGATATTTGTTGTAACCTTGGTGAATACGACCAATGTAAGCCTCACGGCTTTCAACTAGCTTGGCCCAATTAAAGTTTTTTAGCTCAACGTCAAAGCCGTAATCTGGAGCATACAGTTTAATGGCTTCAGCAACTTGTGCGCCGTGCCACATTACTTTTTTAGGTACGCACCCGACATTCACACAGGTGCCCCCCATGTGTTTTGCTTCGACAAGGGCGACCTTTGCGCCACGCATTGCCGCTCGGTTTGCTGATGCGATACCACCGCTACCACCACCAATAGCAATGTAGTCAAAATGTTGAGCCATAATGTTTCCTCTTCTGAATTCGCTGAACTAGTCTTAGTATGACAGCTTTTATACGCCATAACTTTCAACTAGATTAGTAAGTTTTACTTGTATTTGCGCTATTAGCCCTTATTTCAAGTTTATTCAGGAAATAAAAAATTAAGAGAGACACTATGAGCAACCCATTAATTGGCCTAGAAGGATTACCGCCATTTTCAAAAATAAAGCCTGAGCATGTTGTACCTGCACTCAAATCAGCCATTGAACACTGTCGTAAAACCATTGATACAGTGCTTGAGCAGACGCAATTTAATTGGCAAAACTTTGTTCAACCTCTTGAAGAAGCAGATGATAAGTTATCTAAAATGTGGTCCCCAGTGTCTCACATGCACTCAGTTGTTAATAACGAAGAATTAAGAAAAGCATACGATGAGTGCCTACCACTGATTTCGGAATACTCAACGTATGTTGGCCAGCACCAAGGTTTATACCAAGCGTACTTGTCAATTGAGCAAAGCGACGAATTTGAAAGCTTAAGCACAGCACAACAAAAAACCATTAAAAATGCGCTAAGAGATTTTAAATTATCGGGTATTGCTTTGGATGAAGCCGGACAGAAACGCTATGGTGAGATAAGTGCAAAGCTTTCTGAGCTCGGTGCAAAATTTGGCAACAATGTGATGGATGCAACTCAAGCATGGCATTTACATGTCACTGATGAGGCTGATTTAGGCGGATTGCCAGAATCAGCGCTGGCCTTAGCTGCGCATACGGCACAAGCAAAAGAGCTTGAAGGCTGGGTATTTACGCTAGATATTCCTTCTTACCTACCGATTATGACGTACGCAGACAATCGCGACTTGCGTGAGCAAATGTACCGCGCATTTGTGACGCGCGCATCAGATCAGGGCCCAAATGGTGGCGAGTTTGATAACTCAACGATCATGACTGAAGAGTTAGCATTGCGTCACGAATTAGCTGTGTTATTAGGTTTTGATAGCTTTGCAGATAAGTCGCTAGCAACTAAAATGGCTGAAACACCAGCACAAGTTTTTGACTTTTTGAATGATTTGGCGAAAAAGTCTAAGCCTCAAGCGCAGCAAGAGGTTGATGAATTGAGAGCATTCGCCAAAGATGAGCATCAAGTTGAGCAGTTAGAAGCGTGGGATTATGGCTATTACGGTGAAAAACTAAAGCAAGCTAAATATGCCATCTCAGATGAATTATTACGTCCTTACTTCCCAGCAGATCGCGTGTTGAATGGGTTATTTGAAACCGTTAATCGCCTGTTTGGCATTAAAGTTACTGAAGTAACTGAGTTTGATAGTTACCACGAAGATGTGCGCTTTTTTGCTATTCACGACAACAATGATGTGCTGCGTGGTCACTTTTATTTAGATCTATATGCGCGTGAACACAAACGTGGCGGCGCTTGGATGGATGACTGTATGGGTCGCCGTACATTGTCAGATGGCACCTTGCAAACACCGGTCGCATACTTGGTATGTAATTTTAACAAAGCGGTTGGCGATAAGCCTGCGTTATTTACACACAACGAAGTCACGACGTTATTCCATGAGTTTGGTCACGGTATTCATCACATGCTAACGCAAATTGATGCACCTGCTGTTGCGGGCATTAATGGTGTCGCATGGGATGCAGTTGAACTACCGAGCCAATTTTTGGAAAACTGGTGTTATGAAGAAGAGGCGCTGAGCTTTATATCAGGACACTACGAAAGTGGCGAGCCATTACCAAAAGAGCTATTAGACAAGTTGTTGGCAGCTAAAAATTATCAATCAGCCATGCAAATGCTCAGACAAATTGAGTTTTCATTGTTTGATTTCCATATTCATGCTGATTATCAGCAAGGTGAAGCGTGCCAAATTCAAGCGAGACTGAACCAAGTCAGAGAGCAAGTTGCCATTATTAAGGCGCCAGAGTTTAACCGCTTCCAGCATAGCTTTAGCCATATTTTTGCCGGGGGGTATAGCGCAGGCTACTACTCGTATAAGTGGGCTGAGGTACTGTCAGCAGATGCCTATTCTCGCTTCGAAGAAGAAGGCATCTTTAATGCGCAAACCGGTAAAGACTTTATGGAAAACATCCTAGAAATGGGCGGTTCAGAAGAGCCTATGGTGTTATTCCAACGCTTTAGAGGTCGTACGCCACAAGTGGATGCATTGTTGCGTCACAGTGGTATAGGCAAAGCTGCATAAGCGCATATTGTCATTTGCACATGATCAAAGCGTCCGAAAGGGCGCTTTGTTGTTTTTGCACTCGCAAAATAAACAGTTCCGTCTATGCTATGGTAAAGACCTGATCTTGTAGGGAAAGCCATATGACAAATTTAGTGCTTGCCATTGACGATGACAAGCTCATTCACCATGTTATAGAGCAGTCACTGTCTCAACATTGCAAATTGATCCACGCTAAAAATGGCGAGCAAGGCTTAAGATTGGCAATAAAATATCAGCCAGATATTATTTTATTGGATGTTGAGATGCCAGGCATGTCTGGGTTTGAAGTCTGCGAGCGCTTAAAAACCGGTGAGCATACCGCTGATATTCCCGTGATGTTCTTATCTTCTAAATCGGATATCAGCGAGCGTATGCGCGGGTATAATGCAGGGGCGGCTGACTACATTGTAAAACCGTTTGAAGGGTCTGAATTATTGGCGCGGATCAAAGTATTAGATGATTACCGCCGTCAGTCAGTGGCACTTAAGCAAGACATGCAACGAGCACAAATCACGGCTGAAATTGCCATGACAGACTCGGGCGATATGGGTCGTATCATGCGTTATGTCGGTCAGTCTTATCATGCTCATGATCTGACGACATTATCTGAGTACTTTTTAGAATTTTTTACCCCACTTAATTTAGAAGTCGCATTGGCATTTTGGTATCACAATCAAGCGGTGTTTTTCTCTCAAGAGGGGGCAATACAGCCGATAGAGCAAGAATTACTGGAAACCAATAAAGAAGGTAGTCGATTTGTCGATTTTGGGCGACGCACCATCATTAATTATCCCAAAGTATCCCTCCTTATTAAAAATATGCCAACGGATGACCCTGCGCTTTATGGTCGTTTTAAAGATTTGCTACCGCATATTTTAGAAGCCACCAATGCCAAAATAAAAGACATGGAAGTGAGCGAAGTGGCCTTAAACAAAGTTGAGGAAATTGGTTTAGCATTTGCGCAGTTGAGTGAGCAACTTGGCGGCATTGGTGAAGTGTATGGCACTAAGGTGACAGAGTTTGAGCAGTTTGTAAAAGATGAAACTGTCACATCCACCTTGGCAGAAGAGCACAGAGCGTCACTGGCGAGATTGAGTGAGCATTTTTTATTTGTGAATGATGAGTTTTCTATCATTCGATATAAGCTGGGCGAGATCACACAAGTACGCCAAGAGCTTATTCAAAGTCTCAATCAAATGGCCAAGCCTTGGGGTGAAGATGAGGTACCAGCGCAAACCGACATAGAATTGTTTTAACAGATGATACCGCAGCCTTTTTATTGCATTCTTTTTTTATCAATTAAACGATATAATCTGCAGGCTTAACCGACAGGAGCCTGCAGTTGTATATTCACACGCCATTTGAAGAAAACCGTTCTTATTTAGATGAGTTAACAAAACGCTTTGAGCTAGATAAACACCAAGCACTTGATGAGGAGTTTCGTTTGGTTTATGACGAAGCGGGGTTGGCGCTATTCAAAAAAGATGAGCCAAAGCTTGGGGCTATTCGCGTCGATTTTGTCACTGGGGCCAGCGCCCATCGGCGCAAGTTTGGTGGCGGCAAAGGTCAAGCTATTGCTAAAGCGGTTGGGCTGAATAAAGGGGTCACACCTGTGGTGTTGGATGCAACCGCTGGTCTTGGTCGCGATGCATTTGTATTGGCATCATTGGGGTGCAAAGTTTTGATGCATGAAAGACACCCTGTGGTCGCAGCGCTTTTATATGATGGTTTACAGCGCGCATATCAAGACGCAGAAATCGGTAGCTGGATGCAAGAGAATATGCAAATCGCTTTTGGCTCAAGCCATGCGCTGCTGGAGCAAGCAATGCAAGATGAGTCGAGTCGTCCAGATGTCGTGTATCTCGACCCTATGTTTCCACACCGAGAAAAGTCCGCGCAGGTCAAAAAAGAAATGCGTGTATTTCAATCCTTAGTCGGCGCGGATAACGACGCTGATGCCTTACTGCCTTTTGCGACTCAACTGGCTACCAAACGGGTTGTGGTTAAACGTCCGGACTACGCACCGTTTTTAGACACTCAGACACCGAGCATGCAAATTACCACCAAAAAGAATCGTTTTGATGTCTATGTGAATGCGGCGATGAAATAAGCACCAGCACGTTAGCCTATATGTTGTTGAGGATTTGTACACAAAAAGAATACTAAAAAAGTATGCTTTTCTGTGAGATTGGTTGTTTGGTGAACAACTTACATCAAAATGTCATAAAAGGTTAATACTCTGAGCCCGAAATTCACTTTTTGGGATTGTAGTACATATGCGTGTTTCATCTTTTACCCGGCTGCTGGCGGTGTTGTTAGCCATTGCCAGTCTTATTCTTGCAGCGACTTTATTGTGGGCAAGCCAGGTCTTTAGTAAATTAGATCAGCAAGATAGCGCATATACACAGCTTAAAAATACGGTTTTGATTGATTTGGCTGGCACTGTGGAAGATTACTTGAGCTCAGGTGATAGTCAGTACTTAAATCAGGCCAGTGAGCAGATCAATACCATTAAAAACCAGCACTTAGCAACCATGTCCAGTGATGTTATGACGGATATGGAAAAGCAGCTTGATGTCATTAATAGTGATATTCAGGGTAAGTATCGAGCGCTTGGTAAATTATCAGGGAATGAATTAGCGCTGCTCGACAATGCATTGCGTCAAATGGCGGGTTCTGCGTCGTCATTGATGAACTATGTTGCGCAGGCGCAAGGTCATGCACTGAGTGAGGAGTATTACTCCTTAGCTTCTGATTATTATTTTGAAACCACGAATTTAAGTATATATACCTACCAGTTAGTCCTGCACTACGACCAAGCAACACAGCAAAGCCTACACACATCGCTGAGCCGACTACAAACTTTAGCGTCGCAAATCGGTCGACTAGATGATTTGGGTGTGATGACAGAGGTAGATGAGGATGAACTCTTTTTAGGTGAAGAGCCTGAAGACTTAGCGCAAGAAATTAAATCTGAATTAAACAGCTGGCCAAATCGTTTTAGCCGTGACTTAGAAAATACATTACGTCAGGCACAGCAGCGACAGCAGGGGATCACGGCATTACGTGATGATATTAAGCAACTATCGGCACTGATGTTAGATGCAGGCGAGCAATTAAAGCGCCGTCAAACAGAACTTAAATCTCAGGTATTTACTATTTTTGGTGCTGCCATTGGCTTACTTGTATTGTTGGCTGTCGGCGTGTACTGGGTGCAATTTAGTCAAGTGCTGACGCCGCTGCGCAACTTACGAGATGGCTTTGCTTTTTTAATTGAAAGCAATGAACTGAAACAGATTAAATGTAAGCGTGCCAATACTGAAGTCGGTGAAATCGCGCAGTACTTTAATCAACTGATTGAAAGGCAGCGCATTGAAGCCCAAGAACGTGAGCAAATGCTGCAAGTGATCAACGACTTTATGCAGGATATGAATCAAAACCTCGCCAGTATTAGTCAGCAGTCAGAGCACACCTCTGAGCAGGTAGCGCATAACCAGCATCAGTTGGATGAGATCAAATCAATCGGCTTTGAAGCCAGTAATATCAATCAGCAAGTGGCTGATAACGCCAGCGATACATTTAATGCGATGACGCAAAGTGTCGGCTTTGCAGAGTCTATGCTCAAGGCCAGCTCAAGTACTCAAAGCCGTGTGGATCAAGGACTGGTGAGTCTCAATGAATTGCTCGTTGGGGTTGAAGATGTCGGCAAGGTGATAGAGATGATCCACACTATTGCTGAGCAAACTAACTTATTGGCACTGAATGCGGCCATTGAGTCTGCGCGTGCCGGTGAGCACGGCCGAGGGTTTGCGGTGGTGGCTGATGAAGTGAGAAAGCTGGCCCGTCAAACGCAGGACTCGCTCACAGACATCAATGCGCAGCTTAATATTTTAAGTGATAATTCTAGCAAGGTGTCGAATCAAATCAGTGCACTGGCGCAAGAGGCGCAGCAGCAAACTGAACATGCGCAAGAGTTAAAGCGTAACTCAGAAGGCGTTGCGGAGCGTGCACAAGGTGCCAGCCAAGTCGCCGCTGATGCGATGGCACTGAGTAATCAACAAACTGAATTGGTAGACAGTTTTAGTAGTTCTATGGCCACAATGAAAGCGCAGGTGAATGGATCAAACCAACAGATCAGCGAGATCCAACATCGTTTGGAGCAGCAGATGGCACAGATCAGAGCCAGCTTAGGGCTGTCGTAATGTGTCTTGATTAACGTGAGAGTAAGCAAAAAGCCAAACGTATGTTTGGCTTTTTTATTGTCTTAATGTCGTTGACGCGGGATTTAAAAAAGCCGGAATCACTCCGGCTTTGTGTTGTTACATTAAGAACTAGGGATTATTTGTACTGTGCGTCTAGTGTTACACCAGAGAAAGTACGGTATGCACGCAGACCAATATGCCAAACGCCAGCAGCTGGGTTGGTGATGGTACAGGTCTCAGCGTTACCACCTTCATATGGACGACACTGGTAAGTAGACGTCGAAGGTGCACTACCTGGGTTTACATAAAGGTCAGCATCACCTGAACCACCAGAGATTTTAACCGTTAGGCTCGACATGCCAGCTGGAACAGTGACTTGGTGACGACTCCAGTTACCTGTTGATGCAGATAGGTTTGTTTCAGTGATACCACCTGGTTGTGTACCTGTGCTCTCTGCATTCGCAACAAGGCTGACACCGCTATAAGCCGAATAACCGCGCATCATCACGTGATATGTGCCAGATGCGTTATCGATAGTACACACTTCGTTGTTACCACCTTCATACGGACGGCAGTCATAAGTTGCTGTTGTTGGCTTTGCACCCGCTCTGACATAAAGGTCAGCATCACCTGTACCACCGCTCATTGTGAAAGTCACTTTGCTTGCGCCAGCTGGTGTTTCGAAAGTAAAGAAAGCTTCAGCATCTTTTGCACCACTTAGGCCCGTTTTCGCTTCACCATCAACTAATACGTTGTCACCAGGGTTTGTGTTGTCGTTGCCAAGTGCCATATCAACTGCCGCGCTCGCATCAACAATACCAGTACCACAATTAGTACATGTTGCTGGGAAGCTACGCGTCGTATTTTTTAGGATGGATTCGATTTCGTCTGGTGTCGCTGTTGGTTTTGCTTGTTTGATAAGTGCCGCGATACCTGCAACATGCGGTGCTGCCATTGATGTACCTTGAGAGTAGCTATAGCTATCGCTCACAGGTGTGTTGCTACCTGAGTTGTAAGTAGAAAGGATACCTTCAGGGTCATTAGCAAAGCTCTGTGCGCCACCCGGTGCGGCAACATCAATTGAAGTACCGTAGTTCGAGTAGTATGCACGACCACCGTTACGACCAACAGATGCAACGTTAACTACGCCAGAACAGTTACCTGGGTTGTAGTTGTTTGCGTTGTCGTTGTCGTTACCTGCCGCGATAACAACCACAGTGCCGTTCGCACGTGCTTGGTTAATCGCATTTTGTGTTGTTGAGCTACATGCACCGCTGCCACCTAAACTCATGTTGATAACATCTGCTGGGTTTGCGTTTGCTGGTACACCTGATACTGAACCACCTGATGCCCAGATGATGCCATCTGCGATATCAGACGTTAAACCACCACATTTACCAAGTACACGTACAGGTACAACTTTAGAGTCATAAGCAACACCGGCAACACCTTCACCGTTATTCGTTACTGCAGCAACAGTACCTGCTACGTGAGTACCGTGCCAGCTTGAGCTACGTGCGCTGTGAGTGTAACCACATTCGTTTGCTGTGACTGCATCACCCGGGTCACGTGCATCGCTATCGCGGCCACCGCCATCGTTCGCGACCGAAAGGTTAGAGATCATGTCATAACCTTGCAGGATATTTGGGTTTAAGTCAGCGTGCGGACGGTAACCTGTATCTAGTACAGCGACTACTACACCACTACCTGTTGCTTTATCCCATGCTGCAGGTGCGTTAATACCGCCCGCAGCTTCAAAGTAGTGCCACTGTGAGCTGTAGCTAGGATCATTTGGTGTCGCAAATGGTTGTAGCATTTGGTCAACTTCAATGTGCTCAACGTTGCCTGATGCCAGCATGTCCTGCATGAATCTTTGTGTTTCAGCAGCGCTAAGCTTTTTATCAGCACGCATTACGTGGTGGTTTGAAAGCGCCATCGGACGAACGTACTGCGCTTTGGCTGCTGCACGTTTGCTGTTGAAGCCTTTTACGAAACTGCGAGCACGTGTATTCATCATCGTTGGAGACATATCTGCACTTGCAAGTGACATGATGTCATTGTTGTTATTTTTATATTTGATGATGAACTGAGTACCAAAACCGCTTTGTGATTCTAGTTTTTGAGCAAGTTGTGCTTGGCTTGGTACTGCTTGAGCAAATGCTTCAGCTTGTACGTTAACATTTTGTGGCATTGCCATTGCTGCGTTAGCTGAAAGTAATCCTGTAACAGCCATTGATATTGCTGCTAATTTAAAATTTCCTGTTGTCATTTTTTTACCCTTGTTTTACTTGTTGTTTTTCTTGGCAACCTCTCTGAGCCAAGTGGTTAACAAACGTAAACTTGTTGTGATTGGTGTGAAAGTATTGTTTTGTTATTTACACTATTCATTTGGTTATAAGGGGATGGATAAAAGTCTTTATTATTTCATTATCATTATGTTTTTATTAAAGTTTATCAAAATATTCTTGCTCAAAGAATAAACTATTTGACTTTGTAAAAGATTGTAAATGATTTATCTCATATTCTAAAAAGTGATAGAAATATGCTTTTTTGGTTGTGTTTTGAACTATAAACTCCCACTTAAGCTTAAAAAAAGTTATAATTACGGCATAAGTTTTTCGTTTCAGAGTATACAATGTTGCAATTTGACGTGGTGATTATCGGCGCAGGTGCTGCCGGATTAATGTGTGCGGCACAATCTGGTTACAGAGGCAGAAAGGTCGCTATTGTTGATATGGGTAAAAAAGTGGGAAGAAAAATTCTCATTAGTGGTGGTGGCCGTTGCAATTTTACCAATGAAAATGCCAGTCCAGAAAACTATCTGTGTGCTAATCCTCACTTTGTAAAATCCAGTTTAAGCCGTTATAGCCAGCATGATTTCATAGAGCTGGTGGACCGTCATGGCTTAAATTATCACCACAAAACACTTGGGCAACTATTCTGTGATAATAGTGCGCAAGACATTGTTGATATTTTGATGACGGAATGCGAGTGGGCCGGTGTTGAAATCTTTTTACGCAATGAAGTACTCAATGTGGAACGTGACGAACAAGGCTTATATATAGTCACCACATCAGAGCAGACATTTAGTTGTACTTCTTTGGTTGTCGCGTCTGGCGGTCTAACCATGCCAAAGCTGGGGGCAACACCAATCGGTTACAAAATTGCAGAGCAGTTTGGTTTAAAGTTATTGCCAACAACTGCTGCGCTAGTACCTTTTACCTTGCACGACCACGATAAAGCACGTTTTGAAGGCTTGTCTGGGATCAGTGTCGATAGCCTAGTGACCAGTGATGATGGCACCCAATTCAGAGAAAATATTCTCTTTACTCACCGCGGCTTATCGGGCCCGGCCATTTTACAAATATCTTCTTTTTGGCGAGCGGGTCAGGCGGTCAGTATTAACTTATTACCTGATACAAACGTTGCTGAGCTGCTGCACGACTGGCGTCAAAATCAAGGCCAAAAGTCAGTTAAAAACCTGCTTGGTCAACTGCTACCAAAGCGCTTTGTTGATGCATTAATTAACGACAACAGCGTACCTGATAAACCCGCTAATCAACTAACCCATGGCGAGATTGATACCATCGCTGCCACATTAACTGCTTGGCAAATAAAACCGAATGGTACAGAAGGTTACCGCACCGCAGAGGTGACCTTAGGGGGTGTTGATAGTGACGAGCTGAGCTCTAAAACTTTTGAAGCGAAAAAAGCCAAAGGTCTGTACTTTATCGGTGAAGTCACCGAAGTCACCGGCTGGCTAGGTGGCTATAATTTCCAATACGCATGGTCAAGCGGCTGGGCGTGCGGGCAGGTGTGCTAGTTTTTGTGTAGAGACAATAAAGTTTGTCACAAAGGGGTGATCGTTTCGCCCCTTTGTTGTATCTGCACATAGGTGCAAAATATACGTTGCGAAGCAAGGTTACTTTTGTGCAAGGTGAAATAAGCAACTTACACACATATTAAAAAGTACGGATGAGCGCATTCATGTGCCTGCATGCTTTGGCCCGCATCAATGCCAGCACATGACTCATTTTCAGACGTCATATCAGGGAAGTGGCGTTGCCTGCAAAGCCTTCATATCACTCGTCATTCTGACTAAGGTCACAGGACCCATTCGGTTGAGGCGCTAGGTTTATGTGCACTCTGCACCTCATCATTCTGACGAAAGTCAGAAACCATTTTGCAGCGCTGTCTGAAGCTTTCATATCAAAGAATCTGACTTCTGTTACTTGGTGTTTTAAATTCAGCCATAATCTGACCCTCGTCATTCTGACGAAAGTCAGAAACCATGTTACAGAGCTGTCAGTGTGAACAATGACTCTGGCCCTTTTGATTACTGAACAACAGAAATGAGAAAATATCTGCCGTTGAAAAATGTAATATCACCATGCAAAATGCGGGACCTGACTCTATGTGTTTCTAATTTGGAGTCTCGATTTGACGACTTTATGGGCGTGGATTGCGACGGTGATTCAAAGCAAATTGTCCAACCAAATAATTTGTTGGATTATGCCAAGAGTAATATCTGCTGTTGTGAACGTTTATTCGGAAACAAGATTATTGGCCTTAGCGCCTAATATTGAAAGGAATATAAAAATGAAAAAAATATCCGCTATGGCCTTCTCGTTACTATTAACGGGCTGTTTTTGGGGCTCTCACTTTGAAGCGCCAGCAAGCTCTCAAAAGCAACATGGCTCAGGGTTAGTGCAATCATCTGATCTTTCTCATGACGGTGCTTTGTCTATTATTGCAAGGCAAAATGAAGTTTGCCTATGGAGTAACCTCTCAGACAAAAAAGTATTTCCCTGTATCGCTGAGGGTAATATTGAGTTATCAGGAATAGCTGAAAACGCCAGCGTGTTTTATATATCTAACAGGCTGTCTGTCAGCCTATTTTCTGCAAAGTCTGGTAAGCCGTTAGGTGTATGGTCAAGTGGTGAAAATATTATAAGAGATATTGCGATATCTAATGACGGTGAAACTTTACTGTTAGGGTATAGAAGCGGCAAAACGGAAGTAATCAATGTCAGAACTCATAGCCGAGCGCTATACAAATTACACGACTTAGATGTAAATACCGTGGCGCTGTCCGCTGATGGACGTACCGCGATGACAGGCTCCAGTGATAAATTTGCTAAACTGTGGGATGTACAAACAGGCAAAGAATTACAGTCTTATAAATTCTCTACCAGAGTCAACCATGTTTCTCTAAACGCAGACGCAACTAAGGCGTTTGTGCTGGACTCTGTGGATGCACGTCAGTTTATTGATTTAAAAGCACAAGAATTAAGCTCGTCCTTATCTACATTTAGTAACTTCATAGAGTTTAATCAGTCGGCATTTATTAACAATGATCAGTGGTTACTCACCGCTTCTCCAAACCAAAAAGTGCAGATCTGGCGTGTTGCAGATGGGGGCTTAATTGCAAAGTTTATGGCGAATAAAGTTGATGGTCGAAATCGAGCTTCAGTATTAAGCATCGCGGCAAATGAGTCTAAGCAAGTTGTCATCAGTGAAACCAATGACGGCGTAGTGGAAACTTGGCCAATAAATACGCTGCTTTAATTCCTAATGGGGCAGTTACAACGACACAATGCTGTAATTGCCCATTTTTAATATCGCTCGCTAGTCGAGTTATTGTCATACAAAGCAACGCGTTAAAACTGCCTTTGCGTTCCTAAAGCTTTTAATTTCAAAATAGCCACCATTACATAATCCTTATCTCTTCTTTCTGCAACTCATCATCATTGGGTTTGCCATAATAGACGTTGGCGATAATCGACAAGGCATTGTTTTGCTCAGAGATATCGACCACTAAAAAGTTATTTTTACCTGCCATTTCAAATATGTTTTCTATCTCGATATGGGTTGAGCGATACATCTTTTTGCTGCTATCGATGGCAACGGCAGCCATTTTGGGGGGCGGTTTGCGAGAAATAGCACTGGAGGTGATGTTCATCACCTTGGCATTGGGGAAGTTCGGGGAGGAGATCTTGAAGGCCGATGCGCAGTGTACATCACCGCTTAAAAAGGTGATGGGGACTTGATTAGCATGGGATAGCTCAAACACATGATCTAACATGATATTGCGCTCTTTGATGTTGGTGTCATTGCCCCATTCATCAATGGCATCGTCCATGGCACCAAAAATCTTTAACAGTAGATCCATGTTATTCATTACGGCGTCATTCCAATGCACGACGGGGACGGCGGTGACAATAAAGATGGCTTTCACACCGCTGGTTGCCGTGTCGCTAAGCCACTGTGCAAAGCGCATCATTTGCTCTGGGCCTAATAAACGCGCGCCGTCTGCTTGGTTTTCCACATCATGGTGCGAGCGAGTATCAAGTACATAAACACCGATAGGGCCTTTTATAAAGCCGTAGTCCCATTGCTGCTGGCTATCTTCGAGATCATAGTGTCTGGTCGACACATTTGTATCCGGGTTATGCAAATGCTGATAATCCAAATAAGCTCTCTTAGCGGCTCGGTAGGCCAATCGTGCAATGGTCGCGTTGATATGGTCGTCATCGTCTTGCCAGAAGTGACTGAGTTTGTCTATTCGCTGCGCTTTGGTGAGCGATCCCCAGCCGTCCATGATTTCGTGGTCGTCCCACATCATGTATTGAGGGTAAGCGCGATATACCGACTGCTGCGAGCCGAAGTTCCAATAAATACGGTAATAGATGCGATAAAGCTTGGCTAAGTAATTTATGACACCTTCCTTGTTGAGTACGCCTTGCTCTGTGTAAGCGTCATACAATGCGTTTTTGTGACGACTGAGCCAATCCCATAAATCTTCAATGTCAGGTTGAGATTGTTTGCGCTTTGATTTGGTCCGTTTGCCATGGGTATCACAGTAGACTTGATCGCCGCCGCCTATCACAAAGCGGGTGTTTCTTTTTATGAGTGTTTCGCATAGATCTGGCCATAAACCATCGGTAATTGATTTCTGTCCAAAGGGGTCGTGACAGCTGTAAAACCCAAAACTAAAGTCACGCCAATTGGACCCTGGCTGATCTGTGCAGAAGGAGTGCTCAATAAGGTAGCCTTTTTCAATTTTTCTCGACAGTGTCTGATGGGTATCGCCATAGGCAAATAAAAAGTAATGATAACAAGTATCTGGACTTAAGTTTTCTAGCGTGACACAGGCACAATTATCATATTTTTCTGCTGTATCAACTGGGCACTTTATGATACCTGCACCATTGAAGCAGACATCATCAGGATGAGAGCTAAATTCGTTGAGGTGGTTTTTGAGCGTGTCTATGTGGGCTGCTTCAACGAGGACGATACACCATTGTCCGGGCGTGAAGGTGCGTAGCCAAATTTTGGCCGTGGAGTCTGTGGTATGTCCAACAATACACATGGAGTTGAGTTTGGGTAGAGCAGACTCATAGTGATTGGGGTCGGGTAATCTTGTCATGTCTACTCCTTAGGACGACAGGTTTATCAAAGCGGACGGTAGGGTTTAACGTCTGTGATAGTTAAAATTATAGTGCGCTTTTAAACAGGTATTGAGATTTCTGGAGTGAAAACGATGTCGATTAGCTGTGCTTGGCATAACGTATTTATCGAAAATGTGTTGGTAGTAATCGGCCGTAATATCTTTTTGGTTTGGCTCTGGGGTAGAGTGGGTGCATACCGATGTGTGACATCGAGATGTGACTTAGACCTGGTTTACAGTTTTCTTGAGAAGCCAATAGGCAAGCAGTACGGTTGCTGCCTGCCTATTTTTTTTGTTCTTCTTGCTTTGCAAAGCTGACTTTATCGATACTTAACTCATTCAACAATGACATCAAACTATGCACATCCTGATATTGAGTTTTACTGCCCACATTTAAATGCACACTTAAATCGGTCTGCTCGGCTTGTTCAATTAAATAATATCTCACTTGTGCTTGGTTAAGCGCTTGGCCGTTTACTCGCCATGTGCCCTTGTCGTTAATTGATAGGGTGAGCTGTGCTGGTTGCACGGCTTGAGCTTGCCCATTGCTGACATCGACATTAAGGGCTTTGGTGAGCAAAGGCGAGGTGATCAGAACAATCACCAGTAACACCAACATGACATCAATTAAAGGCAGCATATTGGGCTCTTTAATACTGGGAGTCTGTACATCCTGCTGATTAAAGTCCATATCAAGCCCCTGATAAATGTGCTGGCGGGTGGCCAGTTAATAGGTAATTATGCCACTGCTGGGCAAAATAATTGAGATCGGTTTGTAACTGCTCATATTGTTTGGCAAAAAAGTTATAAAACAACACCGCTGGGATGGCAACTGCGATACCCACCCCAGTGATAATCAGTGCTTCAGCAATGGCTGGCGCGAGGGCGGTCAGCGTTGCCGTCTTTTGCGCGCCAATGACATTCAGGGATAAGTGAATGCCCCAGACTGTGCCTAGTAAGCCGATAAAGGGCGCGCAGGCGGCGGTGGTCGCAAGTAAGTTCAAGCCACGTTTAGGTAAGGCGCGTTTACTGTATAAGGTCAATTGGCTGGCGAGAAAGTCAGACAATGAGAATTGTTCACTGGGGGCGTTTAGATATTGCTGCTTTGCTAAGTTACCTACTTTTGCAATGTGGTAATACAGACCGAAGCGTTTAAAAAGCTGAGCGCTTGGCGATTTATGGGCTTGTTGAAAAGCGACTAAAGCTTCTTGCTTATGCCACAGTTGTTTTGCATGCCTTTGCTGGCGTTTGATACATAGCAAAGACCAGCACAAGTGAAGTGCTCGGCTCCAAGTTAAACATGACAGGGCTAAAAGCAGCAAAAAAATGGCAAGAATGATCGGGTCAAACTGGCTGAGATAGATAAATAGGTTTGTCATTATGGGGTGAGCTCGATGTTTTTATGTGTATGGGCTTTTTCAATTTCAAAAATTATACGTTGTTGATACCAGTGTGATATCGCTTTTTCATTGAGTAATGTGGGATAAAATGACCAGTCTAAAATGGCGTTTTTCGCGGCCATATCTAGGGCATCAAAACCACTACTTTTAACAATGCTTGGAGACTCGACTCGCCCCTCTGTATTGACTAAAAATTTGATGGTAACAATCCCTTGCTGTCCAGCGTCTTTTGCTTCTGCGGGATACGTAGGCTCAGATATATTGATGGGCCTAGCAAGCTGCTTGTGTTGTGATGGTGTTTGTTTTGAACCAGCATTATTTTGTTTTTTAGTGTAGCTTATGTGAGTGCTTACTTCTTCTTTTTTATCTTTAATATATTGATTGGTTGTACTTGATTGAGCATTGGCGTGTTCTGAATTATTTTGCTGGTGTGTGCCTAGCTGCGTAGGAGTGAGCTGTGTCAATGTCATAGCCAGAGGAGTCGGTTTGACAGACGTGGTGTCTTCTTTGCTGTCAGTCATTAAGCCCAATACCAAGATATGTAAGGCGACAACCAACATCAGTAATACAACAAAGCGTATCATGTAATAATTATTATCAAGTTAAAATCGTGCTTATGGTATTGAATTGTTTAGAGGTAATCAATAATCAGCCCGTAAAGCAATGTAACAGTATGCACTACGGGCTCGTATTAAGGTGTTATTTGGTGGTGCTTTTTCTGTACTGTTTCGCAATGACTAGGCATAGGATTGCCATGATAGTGAGCATACCATTGACCCACCATATCGCTTTATCTGCCAGTAATAGTGGTTGTATGGTCAACATGCCATTGAATAAGTCATAAGCGGGGGCCAATATAAATAGTAAAGCGGCCATCATTAACTGCTGGACCATCACTTTTCTTGGCGCATTTTTTACCAATGCATGAAGCATGGCAAAAAACCAACTGAGGTGAAACACAGGCACAAGAATAGTTTGCATCGTAAAATACTCAGGCAAAAAGCGTGTTATGACAAAGCACATGGCGACTGAGATGAGCACGCCACTAGACAGAGCCAGTGTCATTGCGCTGACAAAGCGCAACCCCAGTTTGCTTTGTTGACGATTTTTTGCTCGCTTTTCTAACCAGAGCAGGTTGCCGGTTAAAATCAAATAACAGCACGCGAGACCCATTAAAAACATTAAAAAACGCATCAGATCACCACCAAATGTCCCGTAATGTAGCGCCTCAAAAGTCGCCGCGCTTGCCTGCGCAGGATTATGTTTGATGATGTCGCCGCTCAATTGCGTAAAGTCATCTAATGCAAAACGCAGTCGATGATATTCATGTAATGAACCGCCTTGGCGCAAAATCACTTCAACATGAGCGGCTTTGTCTGTCATACCATACGAAAATAGATAGGTGAGCTGATGTGTTGGGTAACGCGTTTTGATGTGTGACAACAAGGCGTCATATTGTTGCGTTGGTAGCGTCAGGCCTGTGGCTGTTTGCGGTATTGCACCAGGTTTGCCAAGTGCTTTATCCAGTTCAGTAAAGTCGCCATTGAATGCTGCAAACCCAAAGCTGGCTTGAAATAGCAAAGCCAGATTGAAATAGACGCCGGTCAGTGCATACATAAAGGTATAGGGAAATGCGGTCACCCCTATCAAGATATGACCATCGAGGTATTTATCTTTGGCTTTGTGGATCCGGTATTGATAGTAGTGACTAATGATTTTTTTTAGGTGGATGAGTAGCCCTGTTAATAGCACCACAAAAAAGATTAAAGTTATTATCCCGACCAGTTCAAATCCAATGCTTGGAATATATAAGTGGTAGTGCATGCGATACAGCATGTCAGCGAGAAAAAATTGATTGCGATCGAGGTCGAGTAAACGTCCATCATCTGCGGCAAAGCTATAATTTAAATATTGTCGTTTACCGTCTTGTGTAGCGAGAAAAAACACGGTGTAAAACGGTTTATTCTCACTGGGCAAATCAATACTGACTCGGTCATTGAAGCGAATGTCATAACCAAGCCCTTGTAACTTATCAATGATGTGGCTGACAGGGATTTGCTCTGTGGGCAAGGTTTTATGAAAGTTATGAAATCGGTCCCATTGATGAATTTCAGCGCGATAAAAAGAGAGGCTACCACAGACAAATATAATCATGAGTGCGCCTGAAATGATTAAGCCGAGCCAAGTGTGCGCATGCGTGAGGTTTTTTAAAGTATCTTTGGAAAACATGGAGAAACCATTAGGTGAAAAAGGCTATCAGATAAATTAACACTGAGGGCGCCGCGCAATAGAGGCCGCGAAGCCAAGCTGCTTTGGGGCTGCCGGCGCCATAGCAATATGTCATAATGCATGCCCAACCAGTTAAACCTACAGTCATGAAAAGCGCGGCAGAAAGGGCGCGCAAATCATAATAAAAGTGGATTAAACTACTGGGAAGTAAAGTGATAGTTATTAAACCGCAACTGAAGCCCGCAAACGTTTTATGCCACATAAAAGCCTCCATAAACAAAGTGCAATGCAGTGGCAATCAGTGCAGTAACAGCCAAGCTTGGCCAAGCAGCGTGATTAAAATGGTGAATTAAAAAAATCGGTGCCGCGAGGGCAAACATACTTAATAGTAGGGTATAAGTAAGTGCGGCACCGATTGTCATACCTATTTGCACAAAGCCCCATACAGCAAGTAGGCAAATGCTCAATGCAAATAGGTGTAACAATAGGCGTCCAGATAAGGGGCGTGATAGCCACTTCTGTCGTGTGCTGGTTGCATAGTACAGCACACCGCATAGCCATAAACTGGGCAGTAAATAATACATTATGATAGTCACGTATTGGCGGCTTACGCCGCCTTATTTTTATTAGAATTTGTAGTTGGCACTGATAACCCAAGTACGTGGAGAACCAGCCTTCTTAGGTACAAATCCGTATGTATCGTAGTAGGGTTCATCCAGTAGGTTGCGCACATGTACCTTCACATCAAGTTGTTCGGTGACTTGGTAGCCAAGGTGAGCTGAAATCAGCGTTTCACCTTGCTTTGTATCGGCCAATGAACCGCGTCGAGTCCCTGCTGGTAGCCCAAGATCAACGCCACGAGGCGCTAACACGTTCACTGTGGTGTCATTGTTCCACTGTAAGCCTAGGCCTACTCGCCAATCATGGTACTGGTAGCTTGTGTTTAATTTCAATAACTTGCGAGGTGCTTCTCTGTTGACGTCCTCACCTTGTTGATCCTCGAGGGAAAACTCGCTGTAACTGGCGTTAAGTTGCCAGGTTTCAGTGAGGTTGCCTGCTATCTCGAGTTCAAAACCGGTCGAGTTTGCACCGTCTACTTGGCGGTATCGAATGGGAGTTGCATGGGCATATTCCGGAATGGCTTCTGCAACGTTTTTCAGTAAAGTATCAAATGCGGCAACGTTGATATTAAACTTATCGTCAAACAGTGCGAACTTAAATCCAAGTTCAATATTTTGGCCAGTAATGGCTTCAATGGGGCCTAAGTTAATATCAACCAAGCCCGGTTGTGGCTTGTATGTATCCGTGTAACTTGCATAGATGTTCAAACTATCAAGTGGGCTGTATACCAGGCCCAAGTACTTACTATCACCGTCATCAGATGATGCAGAAGCTGAGTGACCTTGCCAAGATGTATAATTTTGATTGTTTTGTTTGAACTTATAAAACTTGATTCCGGCGATGACATTGATTTGGTCATGGACATCGATATTGGTGCTCAGTGCTAACGTTTCTTCATCGACAACTTCATGTCTGTCTATGATTTTTTGATTAATGTTTGGTGCTTTTATACCTTGAGCTGGATTGGTATCGAACAGGCTCGCCATAGGGTAAAAAGCACGACGTCCTTCAGGGGTCTCTTCTTCGTATGTACGGTTTGTGTACTCAGTGTCGTTTTTTAGGTAGGTGATATTGATTTGATGTTCACGGTCAAACAGCTCAACTCGGCCGATTGCACTGGCTGTCATGGTGGTTACTTCACCTTCATCGGCAAAAAGTGAATCAATACCGAATACGCCTAGGCCTGTTTTAGGATCTGCTGATGATGAGAAGTAAGTGAAAATAGACTCTAAATCATTGGTTCCATAGTAGATTGCACCATTGAGTTGCCAATCAAGGTTTAACTGATGAGAGATCTTAAAGGTATAACCAGTATGCTCTCTATTTTGAAACGCATTTGGTGAGGCGAGGTTAGTCGATGCAGGCAAATCTGTGCGGCTACCATCATTATTGAAAATAGGGACTCCCCAATGTACACCGTTGTGATCTAGCTGTTGGTGGTGGAGTGTCAGAGTCGCTTCCGTTTGTTCTTGTGCGCCAAAATAGCCATGAAACTGGGTATAGAGCACCTGCTTTTGGGTGTCTTCTCGGTCAATATAGGTGTTAGCATCTTCAAACACTAAGACGACGCGTGCTGCATATTTACCATCTTCGGTCAATGCACTGCTGGCATCGAGCTCGGCGCGTTTGTGGTTGAAGCTACCAAGCTCCGCAGAGACGTTGAGTAAACGTTCGCGTGTGGGTTTTTTAGAGATCAGGTTGACGGTTGCTGAGGGCTCACCTGCCCCCGCCATTAAACCAGCTGCACCGCGAAGTACTTCGACTGAGTCATAAACGGCACTGTCTAAGCGAAATTCTTGGCCTCGAGAAAAACCAGCTGGCATGCCATCTTTAACATATTCATTGACGTAAAAGCCGCGAGAAGAGAAAAGCGTATCGTCTGAAGCGCCATATTTATAGCGATAGACACCTGCGCTATTGTTTAGTACATCTTCAACATCATCTAGCCCATAATACTCAATAAAATTAGCATCTAAGACTGAGATTGACTGAGGGGTTTCTTTAACTGATAAATCAAGCCCTGTCGGAGAGGAGCTACGCTCAATTGGTTGACCCAGTACTTCTATGGTTTCCACTGCTTTGACATGCATATCGGGCAGCTGTGCAACAGGCGTATTAATATTGGCGTCATAGATGACGTAGCCAGTATCTGTTTTTGCAAAACTGAGCCCAGTGCCTGCCAATAGCTTGGTGATGGCTTGGTGAACGTTTAAATTACCTAAAACCTGATTGCTTCTAAGATCTTTACTTAGTGTACTGTTGACAGAAATAGAAGTACCTGTTTGTTCTCCAAGATCTGAAATTGCTTGGTCAAGCGTGTTCACCGGTAAATTCAACCTGTGCACTTGGTCCTCAGCCTGGGTATCCATGGGAGAAGCAAGGAGTACTCCCGAGAGACTTGCTGCCAGTAGGCTAAGTTTGAATGATTTAGTGGGCTGAGCAACCATGATTTTCCTTAGTTTAAAATAATGTGTCACTCTCTATGCCCCGCGAGCAGCCAAAATCTGCCAAGTTTTTTAATATATTTTTAAAAATAATTTTAATGTATTGAAATTTATGGTTTTTTATTAATTACTTGCCAAACATTTGGGACCCCATTGAGTGTCAGTTCTGGGAAGGTGCTGAGTATTTGCGATAGGATTTGTTTGGGATCGGCCAGCGAAAAAGTGCCACTAATATGTAATTGCGCAGCAGCGGGGGCCACTCTGATGCTGCCATTTAAATAGCGAGACAGTTCTGCAATAAATTGGTTAAGCGGCATTTGAGACACACTGAGCATGCCTTTGGTCCAGCTTGTCATATGTCTTGGTGTTTCAACAATATGAGTACCACTGCGCTCGGCAATGAGTGTATGGTTTTTGTCTACGGTGTACTTTTGTCCATTTGCAACAATATCAAAACGTTTGCTTAGGGCGCTAAAACGCACTTGCTTAGCGTCATCAAAGAGAATGAATTCATCGCCGGACTCAGCATTGAAGTGACAATGAGGACTAGAGATGACCATGGCTATTTGGCACACAATATGCGCTTCACCATATTTGAGCCATAGTGTGTTTGCGTCTAAGTTTATGGCGCTATGTGTATTGAGGGTAATGCTGGCTTGTGCTAAATGCGTTAATTGAAGTTGCTCGCCAACTTGCGCATGGTGATCGGCTAATTTGGCACTGATCCCCAACTCTTTTTGATAACGCCAGGTGAACCAACTTGATATTGAAAGGGCTGCAATTGACTTTAAGATATGACGGCGGCTCTGATCTGCTTTAGATAGTGTACCGAGTGACTGTTGACCTGACAGTGGAAGGTTTGAAAACATTTGCTGTGAGTGACTGACTTGTTGCCATGCTTTCTGATGCGCAGGATCCGCTTCCAGCCATTGAACGAAAGCTTGTTTTTGAGCCAGTGACAGTGACTGTGCTTCTTGTTGCACATACCAGTCAACGGCTTGTTCTATTGCTGACTGCGTTAACGGCATGGCGTTACATTGACTCACTTTGTACTTCAACACATGCCAATATTGCCTTGCACATGGCCTTTTGAACCATATTGACGCTGATACCTAATTGCGTAGCAATGTCTTTATAGGCTAAACCATCAATTCTGGCCATGATAAATACTTGCCTGACACGCTGTGGTAATTTTTCCAACACCAAGGAGAGCTGCTCTAAGGTGTGGATAATCATCTGTTGTGCCTCGGGACTCGGGGCCATATGCTCGGGCTGTTGAGCTAGCGTTTCGAGGTAAGCTTGCTCAATAGATTGTCTGCGCCAATGATTATTCACTAGGCCTGTTGCCAATGTCGTCAAGTAAGCCCTTGGGGAGTGGATAGGCTCCAATTTATTTGCAGCTTGTTTATTCAGCAACCTAAGAAAAGTGTCTTGTGCAATATCTGCTGCTTGGGCTTGACAGTTGAGCTTGCCATACAAAAATTGACGTAACCAGGAGTGATGATCTTGGTACAAAGAGTTGATTTGCAAAGTATTTCCTTTTCTTCGTTTTTATTCGTAATAAAAATTGTTCGCAATTATAAGGTTTGTTGCTATTTAAGCAAGTGATAGAGGCAGTGGGTTACAGTAAATGCTATATATCCGACTGTTTTTTTATGTTTTTTGGTTTAAGTGTATTTAATAGGGGGTTAATTTGTTGCGTGAGTGCACGCTATATTGGATGCTCAGTGAGACATTATTCAATCACTCCCCCGCATGGCTTGCAATAGCATCTCTATCTAAAAGTATGACGTCTGTACCCGATTGTTTTAACAATCGACTTCTTTCATGACGGTCATGGAAGGTATTTTATGTCATTTGAAAAGGTGCTATTCGTATCTAGAAAGCCAATGCTTGGTGGATGAAAATTTTCAGTGACTTTATGGTTGACTGTCTATACTTGGATGAATAGTCAACCAGTCTAAGGTGTTTCAAGGATGCTGAAATGAGTAGTAAATATATCGTGCTTGTTACCATCATGCTCGCTGCGATATTACTGGTACTGGCACTTCAGTTTAAATCGGCTCAGCAACGCCATCATTGGCAACAAGATGTCGTCGAAGTGCATTCTACTGAGGTCGTCTATCAAGAGCGCAAAGTAGATGCGCCTATCCAGCCTTTACCTATAGTGAAGCAATACGATGTTGCATGGGCACAATTAGGTAAAGCCTTATTTAAAAGTCCATTGTTGTCTTCTGATAATACGGTTTCCTGCGCATCATGCCACGACTTGTATAACGGTGGGGATGATGGGTTTTCTGTGTCTGTCGGTATTAAACAGCAGTTGGGAGAGCGCAACTCTCCAACGGTGATCAATTCTGTCCTTAATTTTCGTCAATTTTGGGATGGTCGCAGCCCTAATTTAGAGTCTCAAACTCCGGAGCCTATCCATAACCCAATGGAAATGGGCACCAATTGGCAAGCGGTAATCGAAAAATTAAATGCGCAGCCAGGCTTTGTAAAAAGTTTCAGTGCGGTTTCAAATGATGGCATTACCGTAGAAAATATCATAAAAGCGATTGTGGCTTTTGAAGCGTCGCTTATTTCTCAAAATACGCCAATTGATGATTTCTTATTGGGGAAAGCCGACGCACTCACCTCACAACAGCAGCGCGGGTATGAAAAGTTTGTGTCTTATGGCTGTGTGACGTGTCACCAAGGCCGTAATATTGGTGGCAATTTATACCAAAAAGTGGGCCGCTTAGATCAAGTGCCTGAGCAATTGTTAGATGATGTAGGTCGTTTTGAAGTGACACAAAACCCACAGGATAAATTTGTATTTAAAGTACCGAGTTTACGAAATGTTGCTTTGACTGCGCCCTATTTTCACAATGGTTCAGTGGACAACTTGTCTGATGCGATCCGGATCATGGCCAGAGGTCAGCTGGGTTTAGATTTAAGCGATGAGGACGTTGCAGACATAGAGGCATTACTGCAATCATTCTCTGGTGACTTGCCGAGGTCTTTAGCGGAGTGAAATATTTAATAGAAGGGTGTTTACTGTTGTTGATTTGGTTTTTTGGTTCGCAAGCCATTGAAGGGTATTTCATGGCGCAGCATCAGCAGCAGGAGTTACACATTAAGCGGCAGATGCAAGGGGTTGCCACTGAATTATCGTTGGAGACCTTTTCGGCAATGGACCGTAACGTTTATCATTTTGACAGGCATGCACAAAAGCAACTTGAATTTGAACGTTTGATTAATGAACTAGAGCGCAATGAGCGGTTAAATACAGAGCTCTCGAGTGCATTGGGGTCGTTCAAAAGTACCATCGACACGTATATGCAATTGGCTTCGATGTTGAAAACGTCCTATCGTTATATCGCCAAGTTGGCATTGGATAAATCTGAGTTTGATGCGGATGTACAAGTTTTATTAAGCCGCTGCACCGCATTAATATCCAACCTACATGTGACCAACTCACTACCAGTAATCGATCGAGTTCACAATGAGCTGTCAATATTAGTGCCTCAAATTCAAAACTTAGAATCTAATGTACCGCGCCTCAGAGTACTCCGTTTACATATCGAATTTGTGTTAGATAATGCACTCAAAGCCTCCAATCTACTGGTGCCTATTCAGCAAAGTAATATATCAACGGTGATCTTGCGAGATATTAATACCTTAGTGCATTCAATGAATGAAACAAGGTGGCACATGATGCGGGCTGTGTTGATGCTGCTTTGTGTAAGTTTCTTATTGATTATTCTTGCACTAGCAAGGCTATTAATTGACCTTAAACAAGCCAATATGATGGCTAATCAAGCTGCCGAAACGAAATCTCTGTTTGTATCAAACATGTCTCATGAAATACGCACTCCAATGAATGGTATTTTGGGACTGACAGATATTCTTTTGACCACCGAATTGACCGGAGTACAGCGAAATTACTTAGAAAAAGTGCGCTTTTCAGCTAATGCACTGACGACCATCATCAATGATATTTTAGACTTTTCAAAGATTGAGTCGAAAAAATTGCACATTGAGCGCGTCCCTTTTCAATTTGAAGACTTATTAGACAATTTACGTTCTTTAATCACACCACTTGCAAATACCAAAGGGGTTAAATTGGTTTTCGATTTAGCCCCCACATTGAGTAAACAGTACGTCGGAGATCCAGTTAGAATTAATCAAATCATGCTGAACTTTGCATCAAATGCGGTTAAGTTTACTGAAGATGGTTCGATTACTTTGAGTGTTCAGCAAGAAAAACAGCAAGGAGACACGTGTTGGGTAGCCATTTCTATCACAGATACTGGCATTGGTATTGCGCCCGATAAAGTCGACATGTTGTTCGAGCGGTTTACTCAAGCTGAGTCCTCCACAACCCGTAAATACGGCGGGACGGGGTTGGGACTGACAATTTGTAAACTGCTAACAGAACTTATGGGTGGAGTGTTAGAGGTAGAGAGTGAGCTTGGCAAGGGATCAAAGTTTACTGTTAAATTACCGCTGTGTGTGATAACTGAAGAGGTTGAAGAGCCTGAACAAATTCAATTGTCTGGCTCGATATTAATTGTTGAAGATGATCCTATTTATTTGGAGATCAGCCAAAATATCGCACGCTCAATAGGGTTACAAGTAAGCGGAGTGAGCAGTGGTGAGGATGCACAAGCGGCATTACGTGGTCAGGCGTTTGATATACTGTTGGTGGACTGGATTTTACCTGACTGCCATGCCAACGAGTTACTTGCAAAGCTGAGCGACAGTGGCAGCTTACCTGATCGTGTTGTGGTATACACCGCGCATACACGGGAGAGTATTCAAACAGAGTCTGACTTTCCTATTCTATACAAGCCATTACTTAAAAGAGATTTAATCGACGCACTGAGTGATGCTAAACAAATCAGCCAATCTGAAATAGCGACTCATAGGTCCGTAGAGGCCACTACTCAAGCTGCAGGTCAGTCAGGTGGCAGTACGAAACCGGATACACCCAATTCGGATATATTACAGGGCGGCTGTATG
Organism: Pseudoalteromonas luteoviolacea; assembly: GCF_000814765.1. Classification (GTDB taxonomy): domain Bacteria; phylum Pseudomonadota; class Gammaproteobacteria; order Enterobacterales; family Alteromonadaceae; genus Pseudoalteromonas; species Pseudoalteromonas luteoviolacea_H. The sequence continues at coordinate 617,488 of NZ_JWIC01000010.1, read as the reverse complement.
CGAGTTTTATTAGTGGAGGACAACGAAATTAATCGCATTGTCGCGCTAAAATTACTCAGCCGCATTTCAGGTGTGTCGGTGGAAGTAGCGGAAGATGGTAAAGCAGCGGTTGACATAATTACGCATCAAAACGCGGATTTTGATATTGTGTTTATGGATATTCAAATGCCAGTTATGGATGGCGTTGAAGCGACAAAACGAATTCGAGCAGTGTACTCTGCTGAGCAGTTGAAAATTGTCGCGCTGACAGCCAATGTCATGCAGTCTGAGGTGGACAAGTATCTGGAGATTGGCATGAATGGCCACCTTGGTAAACCATTTAAAATGGATGAGCTGGAAGCGGTGTTTAAGCAACATATGACAGAGTTAAATTTATGACGGTACCAAGTAACCTAAACACTAGGTTACTTGGCCAAAGCAATTAATCTTGTTTTAAGTTCAGCAAATGCGCCATATCATACAGCTTGTAAATATGTTGCATTGCGGCTTCTCGTGCTTGGTTCGTGGCTTCAATCACAGGATTAAGTCCAGAACCGTCAACAGTGGTTCTAAACGGGCGCTGCGATGCTGGCGTTTGTAGTAAATTCAACACGGCATCTGCGACCATTTGCGGACTTGGTGCATTGTCTGCATCGTGCCCTGCTTCCGTACCTGCCCACATTTGTTCGGGGGCATCTGCAAATTCGCCGTAACTTGCTGTCACTGCTTGGTCACTTGAGCGCAGCAGGTTTGCGCCGAAGTCAGTACCAAATCCGCCTGGCTGTACAATCAGTGATTGAATACCAAATTGCGACAGTTCAACGCGATAGTTTTCAGCTAACCCTTCAACGGCATGCTTGGTGGCATTGTAAGAGCCCAAAAAAGGGAGGACAAATTGGCCTAAAATACTCGAGACTTGGATCAAGGTGCCACTGCCGCGTTGTTTCATATGCCCTAAAATAGCGCGTGTCATACGCTGAACGCCAAATACATTGATGTCAAAGACCTTTTTGAAATCATCGATATCGAAGCTTTCTTGCCAGCCTAAGGTGCCGACACCAGCGTTATTGATAACAACGTCGATGTGCCCTGCTTTTTCGATAGCCAGCGCAACGCCTTCATTGACACTGTTATCATCGGTGACATCGATATCGATAACAATAACGCCATTTGACTTGAGTTCGTTGGCAATCGAAGCATTGCGACCTTGTGGGTCACGCATGGTGCCAACAACTTTAAAACCTTGGCGTACAAGGGTGTTTGCGATCAGGTAACCAAAACCACTGTTAGAACCAGTAACTAAAACAGATTGTGTCATATCTTTACTCCAAAATTAGGTCTCTATTGAATTGCGATTAGATTATCGAGTTAAGGGTTATTAATGAAATTAATTACATTTATTTAGGTATGAATGAAATTAATTTATAAGCTGGGTTTTAAGCGATGCAGTGACCAGGCTGTATGAGTCAAATGTAAAAGAGATACGTGATAGACGGAAAAGGTCATTGATATAAAAATGTAACGACAAAGGTGAGGGAAAATCGCGGAGCAGAAATAGAAAAAGCGTGCCGAGGCACGCTTATTAGAATAGAGCAGGTTTATTGGTCAAGCTGTTTGAGTAGCGCTTTTGCGACACCGACAGAAGACTTATTGTTTTGACCTGTAATGAGTTCGCGATCGACAACAATATGCGGGTGCCAATCTTGCTCACTGCGAGAGTAATTACCGCCTGCTTTTGTTAAGGCATCTTGCGGCCAGTAATGCAGCTCATCTCCACCTAGGTAGTACTGGGTCGCCACTGCCTCTTCGGAGTTACTAAACGTTGTCATTTGATAATCTGCATAGATCCAGCCCTTAGCTGGTTGGGCTTTTTCCCCTTGCTTCATTTGTGCTTCAAATTCTGCGGCATTTGGCAGGGCAGAGAGCAGTGCTACGGGGCCATGACACACCAGTCCGGTCGGTTTCTGTGTGGCGTTAAAGTGTTTTAAAAACTCACCTAATTGTGGGTTAGCGACAAGGTCGCCAAGTGGCGCGTGGCCTCCTGGTACAAATACGGCATCAAACTGCTCAATGCCCATTTGCTCTACTCGGGCGAAACTGATCACGGGACTCTGTGTCTTATCGTCAATCATCAACTGATTGAATAACGCTTTGTGGGCAGTGTAATTGGCTTTGCTGGTATCTAAAAAGTGGTCGGGGGTGTCAGACACCGGGTCTAGTCTGGGTGCCATGCCTGTAGGGGAGGCAAAGGTCAGAGTATGTCCGGCTTCCAAGAACAACTTCACAGGTTCCATTAATTCGTTAAGGTACACACCAGTTTTGTATTCAGTGCCATTTTTTAATGTCATTTGCGCGGTATCTGACATCACAACCAAAATGTCATCAGCCAGTGCAATAGGGCTTAAAGTTAATGTACCAAGTGCGAGTAATGTATTTAATTTCATTGTATATCCTATTCTTAAACTGTGTATTCGTTTGCTGTGATACAGCTTAAGAAGTTAAGCTTCATTAATGAAATTAATTGCCTTAATATAGTTATGAATATGATTAATAGTTTGGTGGGTACGTGGCTAATATTTCAGATATCGAATTAAACCAATTGCGATTGTTGCAAATTATATTTGAAACAAAAAACCTAACGCGAGCGGGTGAGAGAGCAGGATTGACGCAATCAGCGGTGAGTCACACGCTAAAAAAGCTAAGGCATAGTTTTAATGATTCATTGGTGATCCGCCAGGGCAATCAGCTGGTTATGACCCCCCGTGCGGAGACCTTAAAACCACAACTCAATCGCTGGCTCAATGATTTTGAAAAGAATATTCTTTTTCAAGAGCAGTTTGATCCCACAACGTCAACCCGCACCTTTTATATCGCCACCAGTGATCTTGTGGAGCAGGCTTTATCTGCAGCCTTAATCACACATTTAGCGCAAGTGGCCCCCCAAGTTCGGGTGGTGTTTACTAAATTAGATAAACGTGGTTTGGCAAGTCAAATTGAAAGTGGTGAGGTGGACTTTTCAATTAGTGTTGTGGAGTCGAGTCATCCTAGTTTGATGGTGACAACCCTATATCGCGATGATTTTGTCTCCGTTGTTAAAAATGACCACCCAATTTTGTTAACGCCCCAGGATGTGCAAAAGTTTTGCCGCTTCCCTCATCTGCTTGCTGGCACTGGCAAAGATACCCGAGGTATGGTGGATGACGCGCTCAATGAACTCGGTCTTTCGCGTACGGTGCAATACAAGGTTGCGAATTTTTTAAGTGCCCCTTATATCGTTGAAAAGAGCGATGCCATATTTACTGCTCCACGCAGATTCATTAATGCGATAAGCTCGCAATTTGCAATTTCACAGTTTGAAACGCCGATCCCTATGGACAGTTATGTGATGAAGCTCTATTGGCATATCAAAAATAAAGATGAACAGGCAATTAAATGGTTCCGAGAGCAATTAGTTGCAGTGGCGCGCGACGACTGAGGGACTTAGGCTGGTCATTGAACGGCGTGACATTGGGAATAGCCGCAATTTTCTGTTAAAAAAAGCTGTTTGAATTATCATCAGCGCGTCAATTCATAAGGAGAGCATAATGCGCGCTATTTCTTTTTTCAGTGGTTTATTACTTGCGGGGTGTAGCAGTGTGCAAACGCTCCCTTCATTCGATGCAAAAAACTGGCGTTATGCCACTGATCCACATGGCAGTCAGGTCATTTTAAATGAACCTCTTGTACAAGAAAAACGTGTCAAAATAGGGTTTGACCGTGTCCCTAGAGTCGATAAGCAAAATAATTCATGGGTAGAGCTGATTTATGATATTCCCCAAGGCAGCTTAAACGGTGTATCACACATTGAAGTGACTTATCAAAGTGATAAGCCGTTGGTGATCAAGTTGTCGCAAAAAGAGTATGGCGGTGCTGGTGATAAGAGTTATGCACATTACCAAGTAACCTTACCGCAAGCGACGCAGCCAAGTACACGAGAAGTGACTTTATCTGATTTTGCTCGACCCGATTGGACCCCAAATTGGTCGAAAGACCAAGGGATTGTGAGTGCTTCCATATCTGCGCTGTATTTTGTCCCAGACTTAACAGATAAAGAAGGGGGCAACGCGACCATCACCATTCATCACCTTGCATTGAGATAAGGCGATAAATATAAAAGTTGTCTTATATTTTTTCCATTGCATGACGCCATGGTTTAGAAAGGCTAGATATGGCGTTCACTTTGCTAAGTTTGCATATTTTTATATTTGATTAGGCCCCTAAAGCACCTCGCAAAAATGCCTTTTTCACCGGGTATGCCCATCACTGCACGACATGATTAATTTGAAAATTTAGCATTTTTGTCAATGATTAAATAAATGCATAAGTGGTTTGATGGGTTATGAGTCGTTGCCAGTTGAGTGGGGTCGCTATGTTTATCATTGGTATCAAAGAGTTCCCATGCGCGTAAAGTATCGCACGACTCCTTGGTTTGTCCCTGCCATTTCAGCAGTATTGGTTTTAGGCATTTTGCTCTACTTTAGCATGTTAGAGCAGTCCAAATTGATAGAAAATGAACTGTTTGAAATAAAAGAGCAGCGTGCGTGGCAGGCTGAGGTGATTGCTGAGCAAATAGAACAAAGGCTGCAGTATGCGTCAGACTCATCGGGTCGGCTGGGTAAAGCGCTGCAAGCTCGCCTTGAACAAGGTGAGTTTAAAACAAAAACACAGCTATCTGAACTTATTCAACCTCACCCTGATGGATCTTTACGAACACGACCTAGTGGTTTTGACGGTCGATATCAGGCGGGTATTTACTTGCCACCAGATTCAGAGTTTTCAAGGTCGCAAGCAGAGCACTTGTTGGCGGCTAAGCAAACGGTAGAAACATTTGGTCAAGGTGCTTTATCTAATCAGTTTTCGGATACTTGGTTCATGGAACCATCCGGAGGCATTGTGATTTATTGGCCTGAAGAGCCTGATTTTGTATTTAAAGCACAGGGGGGAATTAGTTATAAAAATACCCCATGGCTGGTTCCTGATACAGCACCAGGTACTTATTGGACGCCCTTAATTGAAGATCCGATCTCTCAGTTATTGATGCTGTCTGCGGTTACACCTGTGTACCTTAACGGTGAATGGCAAGGCAACGTGGGTCATGACATCACCTTGCAAAGCTTATTGGACAATACCAAGCTGTTAAAAGGGGCGCCTCAAAGTGCGTTTATTTTACTGAATGAAACAAGTGACATTGTTGCCACTGACATCACGAGTTTGCATAATGTTGATGAGCAAGTTCATTTAAAATCTATAGAGCAAGGTATTTGGTATGAGGCATATCAAAAACTTTGGTCACATGATGAATCATATATGGCCTATCAGTCGCGGCTTTTTACTATTTCAGTTATAGAGTCTCAGGGGTGGGTTTTAATGACGTCCATGCCATTGCAGCCGGCCATACAAAAAATTGAACAAGCGTTTACTGCACTGCAAACCATGGCTTTTATCAGCATTGCTGCCGAAGTGATTATCTTAACGTTATTGTTTGCCTACTTTCATCGCAAAAATAAAGCTTACGTCAAACATCTCAAAGACATCTCAGATAGCTTAGCGCAGGAAAAGGTGCGCTATGAAACCTTGGTTGATCGCATTCCCTCAATCGTATACCGCTGTAAGAACGATAAATACTGGACCATGATGTATTTAAATGGAGCCATTGAGGCGGCGACAGGGTATTTGGCTGAGGACTTCATTCAGAATAAAGCGCTGGCATTTGCTGACATTATCTATCCCGATGATCAGGGGATGGTATGGCAGGTTATCCAAGATGAGCTCGAGTCAACGGGACGGTTTAAAGTGATTTATCGAATCATCCATCGTGTTGATGGGATCCGTTGGATGATTGAACGAGGCGGCTACAGTGAAGACAAAGAGAGTATTGAAGGCGTGATCACCGACATTAGTGAGTTGAAAGAAGCGGAGCAAAAATTAAAGATATCCAATATGACGCTCGATGAAAAAGTGGCTTTGAAAACCGCGGAGTTGCAGGTAGCCAACCTAGAGCTCACAGAAAAAACTGACAAGTTACAAACTTCATTGCAGGCATTGCAACAGACACAGAATGAGCTGGTGGAAGCAGAAAAAATGGCTTCAATGACAAGCATGGTTGTCGGCATGGCACACGAAATTAATACACCACTTGGTAATATTGCAACCGCAGAGTCTGTGATCTGCTCAAAGTTAGAAGGCCTACAGCAGGCTATAAATACAGGTCAGCTTAAAAAATCTGAGCTGATAAATACGCTGGATGTGGTCGAGCAAAGTTTGCACTCAAACCACACCAGTTTGGAGAAATTACTTGGATTAAGCGAAAAGTTTCAGAGCTTAGGTTATCGACATGAAGTGGATACCGATCGTGCTGCATTTTCATTGTCTGAACTCTGCGGTCAAATTATGGAGAAATATACTCAGCAATTTGCATCAAACAACATTGAATACCGCTTGAGTGTAGATCCTGAAATTACTTTATATGGTCCTGCTGAAGCCATGGATGAAGTACTGAGCAAGTTAATCGATAACTCTATCAAATATGGCTTTGTTGCCCCTCGTGGTGGTTGCATTGAGATATCGGCCCAGTTTCATGAAAGTGAAGAACAGCGGATGCAACTGACTTACAGCGACAATGGTTGTGGTATTGAACCTGCGGTGGCGAGCCATATTTTTATCCCGTTTGCAGCTCAAGCGCTTGGCACAGGCAGTAGTGGACTTGGCTTGTCTCGAGTATATAACATCATCAAAAATGAGTTTGCTGGCAAAATTGAATTGAAAACAAACGCACGATCAGGCGCACATTTTGTTATCCATTGTCCTGTCAAATGAGCTGCTGACCTGCAATATTTGATTATTCAAAAATAAATACCCAGATTTTTGTCACAGTCTGCTTCTTGAAAGTGGCTTTATATATAACGACAGTTGGAAGGAAAAGTTATGATAAAGTCAAAGGCATGTGCGCCTGTTTTGATTCAAGGAGAAAATACGATGGATATTGAAAATCAGCTTATTCAATTGGTGGAGAATGCAAAAGCTGGCGACAAACAAGCATTTTCTGATTTGGTTGAGCAGCTTTCGGGTGTGGTCAGTAGTATCGCATTGGCAATCACCAAAGATGTTGCACACAGTGAGGATGTGAGTCAAAAGGTGTTCATTAAGGCATGGCATAAGCTAGAGGAGCTAAAAAGTAACGCCAGTATTTTACCTTGGATCAGGCAGTTAACGCGCTACACAGCCATCAACCACCTTCGTGATCAAGGAGCAGTATCACATAAACAGGTGAGCTCAGCTCAGGCCGAACAGGTTTTACAACAGTTGGTGGATGGGGCAAGTCAGTTAGATGATATGCTGATTAGGAAGCAGCAATCAGCACTGTTGTACCATTTCTTAGAGAAGTTACCTGATGAGAGTAAAGAGGCTGTTTTACTTTACTATCGCGAAGGCCAAAGTACAGCGCACGTGAGTGCCTTGTTGGGGGTAAGTGAAAGCGCGCTGAGAAAGCGTTTAGAGCGTGTCCGCTCCCAACTGAAGAGCCAAATGATGGCAAACTATGGCAAGCTGATTTTAGCGACTGCTCCCGTTGGGCTGTCATCGCTGGTCTTATCCCTTGCCGTGGCCTCCTCACCGGTGGCTGCGGCGACGCTCAGTGCTGCGACACAATCCCAAGCATCATGGTTAGGGAAGTTAATAAGTATGCTCGGTGGGGCTGCGGCTGGTGGGGCGATGGCCCTACTTGCAAATGATATCAGTGCCAAAAGAGCGCTTAAGCACTTTGATGACCCAGATGTGGTTAAAAGGTTACATCGTGCCCGAAGGGTAACCAATGCATGGATCATTGTCAGTGCGCTGCTGATGGTACTGGCTTATCAATATAGCGCAGGCTGGCTATTTCCTACCTTAAGTTATTTATTTTTATTAATAGGTGTGACTCGGTTTACAGTGATCATGGCGGTCGCAAATAAGCAGCGTATCATCGAGCAGGCGCAAGGTGACGACCTTGCGTATAAGCAACTCTCAAAGCAAAATAAATATGGATTTTTAGGTTGGAGTTTTGGCGTACTTGGGGGCACGGCCGGGTTACTCTGGGGGTTTGAATTGAGTGGTCGTTTTGCACAGTGGATATAATATTTTGAGTCGACCAGCTTGAACACTGCATATAAAAGCCGTTTTATCGATAATACGGCTTTTGGTTTTTTAGCAAACCCAATCACTGCTTGGCCTTAAACTTAATGTGAGTGCTTAATGATTCAGGGGGCAGCTTAAAATCGATGTTGTGTAATATGTTTATGCTTTTCAATGAGCTCAATTTATTTTCATGTACAATTCGTATTCACGCACATCTGCTACTTACATTAAGGCAATCATAATGATTTTAGATTTTAAGGAATTATCTCCAAATCATGTTTACCATACACTGACTCAAACAGTGGTGCCTAGACCAATCGCATGGGTATTATCGAAAACAACAAAGGGCACATTCAATTTGGCGCCTTTCTCTTATTTTACTGCGATCAGCTCAGATCCGGCCATACTCATGTATGCTGTTGGTCAAAAGCCCACAGGTGAATATAAGGATTCTGTGGTCAATGTGGAGGCGACACAAGAACTGGTGATCCACATTGCTGACAGCACATTAGCACACGAAGTAACACAATCTGCGGCGTCATTACCCAACGATGAGTCTGAACTGGATCTACTTGATTTGTCTTTAGTTGAATTTCCGGGGTCGGCGTTGCCAAGATTAGAAAAAGCCAAAGTGGCATTCGCTTGTAAGCTGCATAAAGTGGTCGAAATGGGGGAATTGCCCATGAAGTTAGTCTTTGTGGAAGTGAAGCATGCTTTCATCGATGATAAGATTGTACAGGTTGGCGAAAAAGGTCGCAGTAAAATCGATGCGTTGAAGTTAGATCCATTGGCGCGGTTAGGTGGTGCTGAGTTTGCAAGTTTGGGTGAAGTGTTTAAATCTGCACGGCCAAAATAGCCGTGCAGTATGAAGGGCGCTACGTCGCCCTTAATTTGGGGCTATTAAAAGTTAACGGTTACTTCCGGAGAACACAGGTCACCGGTTTGGCATAACTTATAGGTATAACTTGTCGCAGCTGCATCGCGAGAATAATCACGGTACTTGCCTGTGTTATTCACAGTATCGATTAATTCACCATTACGATAAATAGAGACTTGCTCAGCTGATGAACCACTCCAACGTAATTCCACACGAATTGAGCCTAAACGTGTTTTATTCGCTCTGATGATTTCAAGCTGTGGACTATCAGAACTCACAGACACCGTTTGTGTACTGCTATGTGTGTGACCTTGGCTATCAGTGACAGTTAAAGTCACATCATAATCACCAGAGGCGGCAAAAGTATGTAATGGGTTTTGTTGGTCACTGGTGCTACCGTCACCAAAATCCCATGATGTGCTCACAATATCATCATTTACATCTGAGCTCGTGTCTGTGAAGGTGACATTTAGTCCATCGCGAATGAACTCAAACCCTGCTACAGGAGGTTGTTCTGAGACTTCACCAATACCAGTTAGAGTAACAGACCAGTTATTTAACGTACCTGTATCAACCGCTGCATTATCCACGACTTTTAAAGTCCACTCACCGGTAGCGACTTCACCATTGAATGCATCAGAGGCGAAATTGCCGATGATATCGTCTGCACCACCACCGCTGAGGTTGTGAAGTGTTGCAACCGTGCCACTTGGCGATGTGAGTGTGACTAATAAGTCACCGATATAGGTGTGGTTGATATTCAATGCCGTGTTTGAACCAAAGATAGTGATGGGGTCGACAATATTGATTTTTGATATCGCCCCTTCTGGCGCATTGTCAGGAATATCAACGCTTGTTGTATTCTCATAGGTAAAGTCGCGTAGCCCTTGTGGTAGTACTGATAGCGATACTTGCTTTTGCTGGCTAAGCTGACCTGATGTAGCGTTTACTGTGAAGTTGTAAGCGCCCCACTGCGTTTCTGCTGTGGTTGGCACGCTCAGTACCGCAGTTTCACCAGGTGTCACTGTCGTTTTTGAAAGTGTGACGCCGTTTAGGTCACCTGTTGCCGTGAGTGCAATTTCACCCTGCCAGTTTGCGATAGAGTTAAATGTTAACGCGTAGGTCGCGGTTTCGCCTGCGGTAACTTGTTGTGAAACAGGCGTTGCAATGACTCGGAACCCAGGCTCCGGATCTGCGTCAATAAGCGCTTGATGTACGTCTAGGCGTTTGCCAGATACAGTTTTGCCTTCTAAATCTGCAATCGGTTTACCAGATTGCATCAAGAGGTTTTTAAGCTCTAAAGTTGTGAGACTTGGGTTCACTGCTAATGCTAAGGCTGCGGCACCTGCGACATGCGGTGTTGCCATAGACGTACCAGAAAACGAAGAATACCCGCCACCAGGTACCGTGGAGAGCACATCACTGCCCGGCGCACCTAAATCGACAGATTGAAGACCCCACTGAGAGAACGAAGACATGTTATCGGTGTGAGTTGTCGAAGCAACCGCAAGAACACTGTCATGATCATAGCTTGATGGGTAGCCCGGTGATACGTCATTGTCTCTAGCGCTGTTACCTGCTGCTGCGACAAACAATATACCAGCTTGTTCACTCGCTGTGATTGAGTCATATAAAGCCTGGCTAAAGCTGCCGCCGCCCCAGCTGTTATTTAAAACACTCACATTGTGGCCTGCATTTTTTAAACCCACCATGTAGTCGATACATTTGATTGCATCAGCCGTTGAGCCACTGCCTGAAGAGTTCAAGAATTTACAACCAACAATAGAGACTTCGTGGTTAACACCGACAACCCCAGTGGTATTGTTGCCCGTTGCACCAATCGTGCCCGATACGTGTGTACCGTGACCTTGGTCATCCATTGGGTCGCCGCTATCAGTAATGGCATTGATACCATAAACGTCATCAACGTATCCGTTTCCATCATTGTCGATGCCATCACCTGCGATTTCGCCAGGGTTTATCCACATATTTGCCGTGAGATCTGGGTGTGTATAGTCAACACCAGTATCGATAACGCCAACGATGACATCACGAGAACCGACACTGATATCCCACGCTTCAGGAGCATTGATGTCCGCATCGTTTGTACCACCTGTTTGACCTGTATTATTCAGACCCCAAAGTTGATCAAATAGGCTGTCATCAGGGATAGCCATCGCTTTGACCATGTAGTTTGGTTCAACATAAGCAACTGCTGGGTGGTCTTCAAGTAACTTAATGGCTTCTTTAGGCGATACTGCACTGAGATCAAATTTTGCTAAGCGGCCTTTTAAAACATTATTGTAGTTATCATCTTTCTCATCAGCATTGCTGTCTGAGATACGTGCTTTTACAAGCTGACGAGCTTGTGCACGTTGCGCAATGCTTGCGTTGTCTTTGAATACAACGAGTACACTGTTATCAACAGTCTTTGTCGTAGATTGAATTTGCACAGCCGCTTGAGAAGAAAAGGCGAGCAAAGGCGTTAGCGCCAGAGTTAAAGCTGTAAGTTTAGTTTTCATCATTCTTCCAATATTAGTTGTTCTAAGTCTTCAGAAGTTGGGCGTATACGCACAACTGCTAATTTATTAGAGCTTCTATTTTAGAACTGATGACGGCATCGTTTTGGCAACGAATATCAACTTAGTATAGACAGAGACGGGACATCAAATTGAAATGAGTTCATAACATGAATTTCATATCTTTTTGTGACCTTTTGATGTGTTTAATTGGTTTTCCTCATGCTTTTTTTGTATTTATCTATGAGGTGAGCTGACTTTTTATGCGCTTTTTTTACTCATACTTTTTTTGTATACGATGGAAAGTAAATAGAATTTACGGAGCAGTGGGGTGGTAAGGTTATGATAAATATAAATTTAATTATTCAATAAAATTTCTCATTTATCTTCATTAAATTGCAAATTAGAGTTAATACGTGACTCGCTTCAAAGTCTACGCAGTGTAGTAAAAGTAAGTACTGCACTAGATCAAAAAGTGACTAAACAATAATTAAAGAACTTCTAAATAAGAACAGGACGCATCATTAATTATTCTCAATTTATTTTTATTGTGAATAAAAACTCGGTTTTTATGTACCTTTTTTCTTGTGTGTTCTTTATTTAAATTTGAGTTTATTTGTCTTGGCAACGATGGGTTTACTCAGTGTTAATTTGAATAAAGTGACAGCTATATATAGGTACTAATTCAAAAATTAAAATGCTTAAACACTAAGGAGAAAAGTGTGAAGTTTTCTAAATCATTAATTAGCTGTGCGCTTGCTTTAGCTTTCACTCAATCAGTTGCTGCGCAAACGGTTGAGCAGACCAATAAAGTTCAATCTACTTCTAACCTAAGTCAAATAGAAAGAGGTTTAACGACAGGTAATTCGTTAACCGTAACTCAAAACTCTGCAGTGGGCGGCAATACGCTAGTCAGTTTTCAAGAAGGTACCAGCAACCAAGCCGACGTCACAACGACAGGCAGCTTTAACGAAACAACAACCAACCAAACCGGTACGAGCCACGCAATTGTAGTGACTACAACGGGTGATAACAATATTCAAAGCTATGTACAAGAGGGTGACTCACATGGTGCAGAGACCGTGCTTGCGGGTAATAGTAACCAAGTCGCTATTGCACAAAGTGGTGAAGGCTACTTCGGCATCAATAACGAAGTTGTAAATACTATCAATGGTGATGAAAATGACGTACGTGTTTCTCAAAGTACTGGCGGTCACTGGTTGTACAATAAAAATATGCAAGGTAACCAAAATACAGTGACAGCAACGCAATCTGGACAGTGGCATGAAGTACATCTAAACAATGTTTCTGGTGATCAGAATACATTCTCAATAGATCAAAACGGCATCTACAGTACGGTCACGCTGGAAACGGTTGCTGGCAATGACAACGATATTGAAGTATCTCAAATTGGTGATGACCACCGTATCGAAGTTTTACAGGTCACTGGCGACGATAATGACATCGATTTAGAGATGAGCGAAGGCAGTGAAAGTGCCATTAAAATTGCAGGCATCGTAGGCAGTGATAACGATCTGCGGGTTGACCAAGAAGGCAGCCGAAGTGAGTTTGAAAGCGGTCTTTTTCAAGGCGATGACAATGATGTGACCGTCACTCAAAAAGGCGATGACTCATCAGTCGCTGTTGACCTTGAAGGCGACAATAACGCAGTCACAATTGCACAGCAAGCGGTCAATCAAGACTCTGGATTCAACTCAGTGTATGTTGGTCTAGCCGGTGACAATAATGAAGTTACCTTGATGCAACTTGGTGAAGAAAATGATGCACATGTGGCATTTTTTAACGGCGATGATAACGACGTAGATTTGGTTCAAAATGGCATTCAAAATGAATTCTTACTACAAACATCTGAACCAGATCCGAGTATCGAGTCAAACAACAATGACATTTCAGTTGTTCAAAATGATATCGGTAACAGCGCGGCTGTCACAATGGGATATGTGGTTGCGAGTTCTGATAATCAAATTGATATCGCACAAGCTGGAGAGCTCAACGTGATTGATTTATTGCTAGAAGGCAGCAATAACTCGATTGACTTGGCGCAAGATGGCAATAATAACTTTGTAGCAGGTATTGAGTCTGGCGGCTTCATCGTTGCGGGCAATGATAATGTTGTCTCTATCAGCCAAACGGGTAATGGCAACTTGGTTGAAGGCGGTGTGTCTGGCAACGCTCAAACTTTGCATATTACACAGATTGGTGACAATAACGTTGCGACTATCACGCAGCAATAGCAGGAGGGGGCTTTGCCCCCTTATCACAATGAAGTATATATTTTGTTTGATGATATTACTGGTACTGCACAACCACGCTGTTGCAAAAACCCCTCCAGACCATGGCGAAGTTGAATTAGGCGGTCTTGTTATGGACCAAAGCATTAGCCGCTTTGGATACCAATTTTATTATGATTTCTCGCAACTTTGGCGAGAGGTACCCAATACTTCAGGTGTGAACATCACAATCAAAGAAACAGTATTACCTCGTGCTGGTACAAGGCTGGATGTGCGAATGAACCGCCGTTTGGTTTACAGTACCGCAATGGGGCGTCGAGGAGGTCCGATGGATGAGCGCGTCGAGGCGGCATTATTTGCAGTAATGGATGCCATGGCTAGCGATCGTTACCAGCAACGATCTCCAGATTTAGCTGAAAGTGGATGGTAGTCATGAAAACAATAATATTAACCTATTTATCTTTTTTCACGTTGAGCGTATCAGCAACTGAAATTGTATATAAGCCCATTAATCCCTCATTTGGTGGTAATCCATTAAACGCCAGTATGCTGCTCAATAAAGCCAATGCACAAAACAAGCATCGAGCGCCAATTATTGAAAAATCATATGGAGAGCGTTTTCAGGAGTCATTAGAGCGCACTTACCTAAACCGTATGGTCAGAGAAATATCCGATATGGCATTTGGTGATGATGTGGAGGACAGTATTTTTAATGAAGACTCGACATTTACCAGTGGTGACTACGAAATTCAGGTGATCACCAGCACACCAGACTCCATCACAGTACAGATTAAACATATTGATAATGGAGATACTACCATCATAGAAGTACCGAGGTTTGGTTAATGTATAAAATCGTCGTATTATGGTTTTTTGTATTATTAAGTGGGTGTAGTCGCATTGGTGCAGTGCTGCCTCCAGAACAAAGTTTGCCTGAGCCACTTGAACAAAGTCACGAATTCTCCTCTTTAAAAGCGCTGCCAGAGCCAATTGGCAAGATCCCCGTTGCCGTGTATTCATTTCGAGATCAAACTGGTCAATACAAGCCAAAAGACAATGTCAGCTCTTTTTCAACAGCGGTCACACAGGGAGCAAACTCTATATTAATTCAAGCTTTGCATGAGACTGATTGGTTTATTCCCGTAGAGCGAGAGGGATTACAAAACTTATTAACAGAGCGCAAAATTACGCGAGCTGCAATGAGCGATGAACAAAAGAAATCGTCGAAATTGCCGCCTTTGACCATGGCAAAAATTATCTTCGAAGGGGGGATCATCAGTTATGACTCTAATGTCAAAACAGGGGGCCTAGGCATGGAGTATTTTGGCATTGGCGCATCAGAGTTATACCGAGAAGATGTGATTTCAATTTATATGCGCGCGGTTGATGTTCGTACAGGGCAAGTATTACTGTCCGTGGCTACGACCAAAACAGTCCTGTCAATGGAAATGAGAGCGGGTTTTTTCCGTTATGTGAGTTATAAGCGTCTTGCTGAAGCTGAAGCTGGTTTTAGTGAAAATGAGCCAATGCATATTTGTGTCACGCAGGCGATTGAAAAAGCACTGACGATGTTAGTTACTCAGGGTATTGAGAGGGGCGTATGGGCAGCCAAAGAGCAAGTAGCAGCCCAGCAAAGCTAAATTTAATGTCGTTGCAGAGATACAGGCACGGAGTTAAGTGGAATATGTTTTTGTGCCCAATTTGCCAGCTCAATACGATTTCTTGAGTTGGTTTTTTTAAAGGCGCTATAAATATGTGTCTTAACTGTGTGGCTGCTGATGTTCAAAGAATCTGCAATGTCGTCATTTTTTGCACCACTGGCAAGAAGTTTAATGACTGATTTCTCTCTGGCTGTGAGTGATGCAAGTTCTGTATCTTGCACATCCAGAGATTGAGGACGTGAAATATTGGGGAGTTGTTGGATTAATTCATCAAACGCCTGTGATATTGAAGTACGACAGAACCATAACTCGCCATTAAGTACACGCTGGATCCCTTTAAAAATATTTTCAGCAGAAGTGTTTTGATATATGACGCCTTTTATTCGGGCTAACAGTGCTGTTTGTTCATTGACTAAATTAGGTTGCGCATTAAAAAGTAATACGTTTTGTTGAGCGGCTAATGCGCTGACTTCTGCACTGAGTAAGTCTTTGCATTCGCGGTGACTTATATCAACCAAATATAAGTTGAATTGATCACGCGTTGTGATGTCGGGCAAGCGTGTATCTATTTTGATTTGGCTGCAGGTTGCCTCGAGAATTTTAACAAATCTCACAAATTCAATATTTTGTGTGTCGGTTTGATTGTGAGTTAAAACAAATAGACTAACTTCCTTGTTGCTAGCTTGAATCGCTTTCATATTATGCGACGACCTCTTATTGTTCCCATTACCTTAAATATACATATTTTTCACAATAAGTTTAGTTTTAATTTTCAATTTATTTTAATAGTATCATTAGTTAGTTATAAAGTATTATTCAATTGTGACAGGTCAGGGCAAGGATCTGGGCATGGTTTTTTGGTGTTAAACGCATGACAAAGCCGCATATATATGCGGCCCGAAAAAGTTTAATTAATGCATGAGTTTAATGATATAGCCTTGACCATGCGCACGTTCTATACCCATTTTTCTCAAAATAAAAACGGTAGCAGTTATCGTCATAATTTGAATTGCCCACATCGATCCGATAGCCGCTAATATAGGCGTTATGTAATGATACAAACCTACCGTTATATAGAAGCGAAAAGTGTACATGCGGTCCGCTTGATTGACCGCCTTGGCATAAAGCCATATTGCGATTATTGGCGTAGCGCCCTAACCAATCTCCAGCAGAGATATAATCCCCAGTACTATATTGTAGGTTATCCATATGATAGTACTGAGTAGCGTAACCACTAGCGTGAGTAACGCGTATATTACATGCTGAGTAACGTGTCACTCTGCCACCATGGGAGGCTTGTACCCAAGGTGTATTTGAGCCCCAACCACCCGAACCATTATTAAAATCTAACGACGAATAGGGGTAGCCTGAACCTGTATGCGAGTGCGCGCCACCACTAAACCAAGCATATCCTGAAGGCCACGGTAAGTTCATTGAAAAGTTCACTTGTGGTGCGGCATTTGATGGTTTAAAGCTGACACCATGTGGAGCGAATAAGTTGATTGAGAATAAGAGCTGATATTGATTTGCCAACTCGGCAAGCTTGGTAGAGCTACCTAGCAGGCTTGATAAAGCCGCCGTTGCCGCATTGCTCTGTTTCGATTTTTCATTGGTTGTGTGATATTCAAAGGCGTAAAAGCGCTGGTTGAGTTTCAGTGCCACATCTTTTAGTTGCTCAGTAAACCCGACTTTATCTGTTAAACCTGCAAAAGGTGCAATGAGAGCCGCTTTGCTTGGGGTGCTTATGAGTTGACTCGACAGTTCCATGATAGAGAGTAGCAGCCGAGGGTTGATACTGGTGTGCCCAGCCCAGTGTAAAATCACTTCTTCAAATTCAACTAAGTGAGGGGCGGTGTTGTATAAAACTGTTTGCCAATCTTCGTTTACGAGTGCGTTATTTAAAATAAACTGAGACTCGTCCACTTGGATCAATGGGTTAAGCGCCAGGTGCTGCAAATGTTGTTGGTTGAAATGAAATGGTTCGATATCAAGGTGCTGGCCTTCAGCTTGCGCTGTTTTGGATAAAAATAATAGCGCGGGGAGCGCTGTAGTCATTATCGTTAAGTATGGTTTCATGTTGTATCCTCTTGATTGTTTTTTGTACTGCCTTTGCCTGTATATCTAGAAGTAATAAAAATGTAAAATAAGTGCTTTTGCACTAAAGGGCAGGGTTTGTACAAGAAAAAGTACAAAAAGAAGACATCATGAAAAATGTCGCAATAATCGTTTGATGATAGAAGCAAGCAGCTTAATAGGAAGATGCTTGCTTTCAGAGAGGTTATTGATCTAATTGCCCAGTTAAGCGCAAGTACTTGTCTGCCAAAGTATCTAGGCTTTCTAAGTGATTGGGGTCTGGCTTAATACAATCTATGGGGCACACGCTGACACAGGTAGGTTGGTCATAATGACCCACGCATTCAGTGCATTTTTCTGGGTCAATTTCATACACTCTACTGCCCATATAAATCGCTTGATTTGGGCATTCAGGGTCACACATATCACAGTTGATGCATTTACTGGTGATGAGCAATGCCATGTTTATGCCTTTTTAAATGGATTTCTGGTGTCTTCATTGTTACCTAAGTTGCGCATTAAAATCGCGTGGTCTAGGTTAATGTTCTCTGGCAAAGGGATTTGCACAATGTGTCCCGAGCCTTTGGCATCAGCAATGGCTTCACCTTTTTGGTTTTCCATATGTTCTAAGTTAAAGGCAATATTACCTTGTGGCGTCATGAGCTCTAAGCTGTGGCCAGTACAGAACTTATTTTTCACATCAATGTCGACTAAGCCATTATTATTTCTGCCTAAAACTTCACCAACAAATTGCTGTTTGTCAGAAATAGAATGGCCATATTCATAGTTTTGATAATCTTGATGTGCATGACGCTTCAAGAAGCCTTCGGTATAGCCACGGTGAGCAAGATTTTCTAATGTACGCATCAGGTTCGGATCAAATGGTTTACCTGCGACGGCATCATCAATGGCTTTGCGATATACTTGGGCGGTTCGAGCAACGTAATAGAATGATTTTGTTCTGCCTTCAATCTTTAAGCTATGTACACCCATTTTGGTGAGTTGTTCAACGTATTGCACAGCGCGTAGATCTTTAGAGTTCATGATATATGTGCCGTGTTCATCTTCAAATGCAGGCATATACTCCCCCGGGCGACCTTGCTCTTCTAGCATAAACACGTGATCGGTTGGTTGTCCCTCGCCTAGCGTTGGGATCACCGCTTTTGGGTCAACTTTATGTACGACATCACCTAATTCGGTTTCTTGTCCTTGTTTGACATCATAGCCCCAGCGGCAAGCATTTGTGCAGGTTCCTTGGTTTGGGTCGCGTTTATTT
The DNA here is from genome assembly GCF_000814765.1 of Pseudoalteromonas luteoviolacea. Lineage (GTDB taxonomy): Bacteria > Pseudomonadota > Gammaproteobacteria > Enterobacterales > Alteromonadaceae > Pseudoalteromonas > Pseudoalteromonas luteoviolacea_H. The sequence continues at coordinate 598,700 of NZ_JWIC01000010.1, read as the reverse complement.
ATATAGCCGGATAGTAAACAGCGGCCAGAATAAGCCATACATAACGCGCCATGCACAAAGACCTCTAATTCCGTTTGCGGGCACAAAGAGCGAATTTCTGCGATTTCTTCGAGAGAGAGTTCGCGAGACAAGATAACACGCTCGATCCCTTGATTTGCCCAGAATTGAACCGAAGCATAATTGACAGCATTGGCTTGAACAGAAAGGTGAATAGGCATCTCTGGCCACTTTTCACGCACAAGCATAATCAGGCCAGGATCTGACATGATTAACGCGTCAGGTTTCATGGCAATGACCGGTTCGATATCCCTTAAATAGGTTTTTACCTTGCTGTTGTGCGGCGCAATATTTGAAACCACATAGAGCTTTTTATTTTGCTGGTGGGCTTCGTTTATGCCGATTTCGAGATTCGTTAAATCAAATTCATTGTTGCGCACACGCAAACTGTATCTAGGCTGACCGGCATAAACCGCATCAGCGCCATACGCAAAAGCGTAACGCATATTCTTTAAACTGCCTGCCGGTGATAATAGCTCTGGTACAAACATTTCTAGACCTCATACATTGAACTGGGTACAAGCCAGCTGTTGGGGGAGTTAAAAAGCGGCGCAGTATAAGTGAGATCGTAAAGCGGGATTTTGATGTAGATCAGAGTTATCTCAGGGCAACTCACAGTGTATTTTAACAAGGGTGTGGGCTTTTACGTCTAAAGCGCGTATAATTCGCGCCCGTAAATATCAACAATTATTATTGGAGCTAAAAAGATGGCTTTAGAGCGTACTTTTTCAATCGTTAAGCCTGATGCGGTAGCTAAAAACCACATCGGTGCAATCTACAACCGTTTCGAGTCTGCTGGTCTTAAGATCGTTGCTTCTAAAATGGTTCACCTTTCTCAAGAGAAAGCGGAAGGTTTCTACGCAGAGCACAAAGAGCGTCCTTTCTTCGGTGCACTAGTTGAGTTCATGACTTCTGGTCCAGTAATGGTTCAGGTTCTTGAAGGTGAAGACGCAGTTCGTAAGAACCGTGAAATCATGGGTGCTACTAACCCTGCAGAAGCACTAGCTGGTACTTTACGTGCTGACTACGCTGATAGCATCGACGAAAACGCGGTACACGGTTCAGACGCGACTGAATCAGCTGCTCGCGAAATCGCTTACTTCTTCAGCGACGAAGAAATCTGCCCACGCACTCGTTAATTTCGAGTTGAGCAGATGAAAAAGGGCTCTCGGGCCCTTTTTTAATCCCTTTAATACGTATTGATCGTTTTGAAAAGCAATTGGGGTGTTTTTGAAAGCGATTACATCATTGCGATGTTTGATTGATTTTTGTACAATTGCGCGCTTTTATTTATGTTGTTCAATCCGTCACCTGAACTGAGGTTGTTTCATGGCCACGACTGAGAAAAAAATTAACCTATTAGATTTAAACCGCGAGGGGATGCGCGAGTTATTTGCTTCATTTGGCGAAAAGCCATTCCGCGCCGATCAGGTGATGAAGTGGATGTATCACTTTGGGGTCGATAACTTTGATGATATGAGCAATATCAATAAAAAGTTACGAGCTAAACTACAGAGCCAATGTGAAATCAAAGCACCTGAGATTTCTGTCAAGCAGGTCGCAAGTGATGGCACGATTAAGTATGCAATGATCCTAGAAGGTGGCCAAGAGGTTGAAACCGTTTGGATCCCAGAAAAAGACCGTGCCACTTTATGTGTCTCATCTCAGGTTGGCTGCGCGCTTGAATGTACTTTCTGCTCAACAGCGCAGCAAGGTTTTAACCGTAATTTAAAGGTATCTGAAATCATCGGTCAGGTATGGCGTGTCGCAACGGATATTGGCTTGCATGATGGTGACAGCACTAAGCGACCCATTACTAACGTTGTAATGATGGGCATGGGTGAGCCACTGCTAAACATCAATAATGTTGTGCCTGCGATGGAATTAATGATGGATGACTGGGCATTTGGTTTATCTAAGCGTCGAGTCACCCTAAGTACATCTGGGGTAGTACCAGCATTAGATATCTTGAAAGAGAAGATTGATGTTGCCTTGGCGATTTCCCTTCATGCGCCAAATAACCCTCTGCGTGATGAGTTGGTACCGATCAACAAGAAATATCCGATAGAAGAGTTTTTAGCGGCATGTCGCCGTTATATCGATGGTTCAAAAGCAAACAAAGATGTCACCATTGAGTACGTCATGCTACAAGGTGTGAATGACAGCACAGACCATGCACACGAGTTGGTACAAGTATTGAAGGGCACACCGTCGAAAATCAACTTGATCCCATTCAACCCGTTCCCGGGGAATGAATACGGTCGCTCGAGTAATAGCAGAATCGATCGCTTCTCTAAAGTGTTACAGGCTGCGGGTCTAACTTGTATTGTTCGACGTACACGCGGTGACGATATTGATGCTGCTTGCGGCCAATTAGTCGGTGATGTTGTTGATAGAACCAAACGTGTGGTCAGAAAGCAGCAAAACCAAGATAATTCGATAGCAGTAAAAGTAGGCTAAAAAATAGATGAAACACAGTGGCTTTCAGGTAAGATAGAGCCACTGTGTCTTAGCAAAAAGGTGGTCAATGCCTGCTTTAAAGGATGGTTTACTCTCTCAGTTAGCGTTTTGTACACCTCGGCGTTTGCTGAGCGGTATGTGTGGAGTCGCATTATTAGCGAGTTTAACTGGCTGTGTTACGGAAACGCGTTATGCAAATAACAACAAGCCAGTGGTGCAAAAAAAGACCAACAACCAAGATGCGGCTAAAACTCGTATTGCCCTTGCCTTACAATACCTCAATGCGGGTAATAACACTCAAGCGAAATACAACCTTGATAGGGCTTTGAATTTAGCGCCCAAACTGCCTGAAAGCCACTATGCGCTTGCTTACTATTTTGAACAAGTTGGCGAAAATGAAAAAGCGCAAAGCGCGTACATGAGCGCCTTAAAATATGGCCCGAATGATCCCAATACGCGTAACAACTATGGCGCTTTTTTATGTCGCATAGGCGATTATGATGCGGCGACGGAACAGTTTTTTAAGGCCATCGATATTCCCAGTTATTTGCGTGTGGCAGAGAGCTACGAAAATCTCGCCTTGTGCGCATTGCGTCAAGACAACTTTGACCTAGCGCTAGATTATTTGAAACGCGCTTTAGACTATAACTCGCAGCGCCAATCTGTGCTGATTTTGATGGCCAGCGTGTTTTATGCAAAAAGTGAATTACACCGTGCTGAAGATGTATTAAAAGTCTATGCCAATAAAGGGTTTGTATCAGCAAGAGGGATGCTGCTTGAGCATTTATTGTCGGCCAGAATGGGTCGTTTGCAATATGCCCAAGAGCTAGAGACGTTACTGTTACAAACTTATCCAAGTTCTGTTGAAGCGCGTTTGGTACTCAATAACACGCTACAGCTGAGTGAATTTGAGCAATTGAAAGAGCAATATCGCACTGCGCAGCTTAATAAAATCACCAAAATTGATGACAACAGAATGGTGGCGGATCCGCAAATTAAGATTAAGCGTAAAGTGCCTGAAGTAAAGCACAGTATCGCACGTAAAATACTCTCAGAGGCTGAAAACCAAGAGAAGACCACTTCTCGTTCTTTGCTGTCAAAGACAAAACGCAGTGCACCTAAGACGTCCGAGTTGAGTGAGAATAGTGGGCAGGATGATGTGAAACGCCACGCTGTTAATGAGGACGTAGCGTTCACCGATGGTTCACTCGCAGTACGTACAGTACCACTACGTGAAAATCGAAAAGAAGATAAGGTCGTCCTTACTGAGCAATCAGTAGAACCCAAAGTACGTTTTTCAACGACGCCTAAGAAAGTTGTTACTGAACAGGTGGTATTCCATCAAGTTGACCCGAGTGAGATAAGGTTTTCTGAAGCGCCACCAGTGAGTCGCCTTGAGTTAGATAACTCTGGGCGCATGCTGAATGAAGAAATATTGCTTCCGACGGTGCCGACACATCGTCTTGAAATGGGAGAAAACCTATTCAGTGTGTCAGTAAAATATAATATTAAGCTCGAAAAGTTGCTAAAATGGAATGCGCTAGAGAAATCGGATCGACTTTCAATTGGGCAAGTTGTTTTTTTAAATGATCCCAATACGACACATGCTATCGTAAAAGGTGAATCATTGTTTGATATTGCCATAAAGCACAAGTTATTAATTGATGATTTGATGCGCTGGAACAGATTAACACCTGATGTTGCCCTAACACCTGGGCGACGCATTTTAATAGTAGACCCCAATAACTATATTTTATGAACCTAGAAGAGAATGAAACGACGACCGAGCTATTATCGCTTGGTCAGACCTTAGCGAAAGCGAGAGCAGAGCAGAGTCTAAGCTTTGAGGATATCGCTACCCGTTTAAAATTAAATCATAGCCAAATAACGAAACTAGAGAATGATGAATATCAAACTTTAGGGCCTGAGACGTTCGTAAGGGGTTACATCAAAAGCTATAGTGCTCTGTTAGGGCTTGATAGTGAGCAAATCCTTGCTCTGTACCAGACTCCAGATGTGCCTGAGCAAAAGCGAAATATGAAAAGCTTTTCTCGGCGTACAGAGAAAGAAGCGAACGATAACCGATTGATGGTTGTCAGTTACTTAGTGCTTATCGTGTTCGTAGGTTTGTCACTATTTTGGTGGTGGCAAACGGCAAGCAAACCTGACACAAGTGAAGAGATAAGCGGGTTGAATGAAGCCATAGCAACGCAAAACTCGACAGCGGCACTGACTTCTGAGATCTCGGCTGAACACGTGTCAGAGCAAGCAAATACAGAGCAGGCGATAGAGACCATAGCCAGCCAGCCAGCTGAAGCGATGACATCGACTTCGCCTGCTGATAAGACCCCAACGTCAGCATCAGCAGCTAGCGATGTGCAACAGATTGCTGAGCCGAGCAGCAGCGCGGTTAATACGCTGACAAATGACGTCGTTAATGTACCAGAACAAAACTCGGAGGTCGCTGTACAACCTGAGCCTCAAAATGCATCCGTGGCACCGGCTTTAAGTAAAGTGGTGATGTATTTTGAACAAGATAGTTGGGTAGAGATCTTTGATGCAACCCAAGAGCGTGTTGCGTTTGGTGTTAAAAAAGCAGGTTATACCATGACCGTAACAGGGCAAGCGCCGTTTTCTGTTGTGCTAGGAAAACACCAAGTGGTGAATATTGAATTGGATGGTCAACCAATTGATATTTCAGGGTTACCACGAAACCGTTTAGCAAAATTTAAATTACCGTTAGCAGAGTAGTCGTCATGTTTTCAGAATCTCCCATAAAACGAAGAAAATCCACGCGTATTAACGTTGGTAATGTCCCTATTGGAGATGGCGCTCCAATTGCAGTGCAATCTATGACCAATACGGATACTTTGGATGTAGATGCAACGGTTGCGCAAATCCGTGCTATTCAAGATGCCGGTGCGGATATTGTGCGTGTATCTGTGCCGACGATGGATGCTGCAGAAGCCTTTAAAAGTATTAAAGAGCAAGTTGATATTCCACTTGTCGCGGATATTCATTTTGATTATCGTATTGCTTTAAAAGTGGCGCAATATGGCGTAGATTGCTTGCGAATCAACCCGGGAAACATCGGTAGTGAAGACCGAATAAGAGCCGTTGTTGACGCTGCACAGGAACGTAACATTCCAATTCGCATAGGGGTAAATGGCGGTTCACTTGAACGCGATTTACAAGAGAAATATGGCGAGCCGACACCTGAAGCATTACTAGAGTCAGCAATGCGTCATGTGGAAATTCTACAGCGATTGAACTTCGACCAATTCAAAGTCTCAGTCAAAGCATCAGATGTCTTTTTGGCTGTTGGTGCCTATCGCCTATTGGCCAAAGAAATTGATCAACCATTGCACTTGGGCATCACTGAAGCCGGTGGCTTTAGAGCAGGGTCTGTAAAGTCAGCAGTGGGATTAGGGATGTTACTTGCCGAGGGGATTGGTGATACATTGCGTGTATCACTGGCAGCAGATCCAGTACAAGAGATTAAAGTTGGCTTTGACATTTTAAAGTCATTGCGTATCCGCTCTCGCGGTATTAACTTCATCGCTTGCCCCAGCTGTTCAAGACAAGAATTTGATGTAGTTAACACCATGAACCAGCTGGAAGAAAGGTTAGAAGACATCATTTCACCGATTACCGTTTCTGTTATTGGTTGTGTTGTCAACGGACCTGGTGAAGCACTGGTAAGTGACCTTGGTTTAGCGGGGGCGAATCGTCGCTCAGGCTTATATATCAATGGTGAGCGCCAAAAAACGCGAATTGACAACGACAACATCGTTGAACAATTAGAAGAGCAAGTACGAGATTACGTTGCTAAAAAAGAAGCTCAACCGAGCATAGATGTCAAAATTATCGAAGAATAGGTCTCTTTGAGGCCGATTTAATTCGTTTACGTTTTAAGCGAGCTGGGTATAATAGACGTATTTTATCGTACCGTATTCAGGGTTTTGTTGTATCCTGCGCTTGTATTTTTAAGAAAAGAATAGATATAAATTAGGAATTTCAGTGGCAAAGCAAATAAAGGCAATTCGTGGCATGAAAGATTGCCTGCCGGGCACGACTCAGATCTGGCAAAAAGTTGAAGCGACATTAAGAGATACAATGGGCGCATTTGGTTATCAGGAAATTCGTTTTCCTACCGTTGAATCAACAGATTTGTTTAAGCGCTCTATCGGTGAAGTAACCGATATCGTTGAGAAAGAAATGTATACCTTTGAAGACCGCAACGGCGATTCACTCACTTTGCGTCCAGAGGGGACTGCTGTATGTGTGAGAGCGGGTGTGGAAGGTGGACTACTGTATAACCAAGAACAAAGACTGTGGTATATGGGCCCAATGTTCCGCCGTGAGCGCCCGCAAAAAGGTCGCTATCGTCAATTCCACCAATTTGGTGTGGAGACTTTTGGTATTGCAACTGCTGACATTGACGCTGAACTCATTATTATGACCGCACGACTTTGGAAATCATTTGGTATTTCAGATCATGTCAGGCTGGAACTTAACTCATTGGGTTCTAACGAAGCGCGTGCGGCATATAAAGACATTTTAGTTGCTTATCTAGAACAGCATAAAGACAGGTTAGATGAAGACTCACTGCGTCGTATGTATACTAACCCGCTTCGTGTTCTTGATAGTAAGAACCCAGAAGTGCAAGCTGTGGTTGCAGATGCGCCTAAGCTGTCAGAGCATTTGGATGAAGAATCTGTTCAACATTTTGCAAATTTATGTGAACGTTTAGACGCGGCTGGCGTCGAATACCAGGTTAATGATAACTTGGTACGCGGTTTAGATTACTACAATCGCACTGTTTTTGAGTGGGTTACTGACAGTCTTGGTGCTCAGGGCACGGTATGTGCAGGTGGTCGCTATGATGGTTTGGTTGAGCAACTTGGTGGTAAAGGTACGCCTGCTGTTGGTTTTGCAATGGGTATGGAGCGTTTAATTTTATTACTAGAAGAATTGAACAGTGTTGGTGAGATTCGTCGTAATGTAGATGTCTATGTTGCAGCGATGGGTGATGTTGCGAGTATCAAAGCGCCAGCAATTGCAGAAGAACTTCGCGACAGTGTGCCTGGATTGAGAGTTCAAGTACATGCCGGCGGTGGTAATTTTAAGAAACAATTAAAGCGTGCAGATAATAGTGGAGCGGTTGTAGCGCTTATCTTTGGTGAAGATGAGATAGCAAACAATGCAGTGACAATTAAGTATTTACGCGAACAAAAAGAACAATTGACTTTACCTATGGCTGAAGCGCATGCCGTTTTAGCACAATTGGTAGGGTAAGAGGTTAGAATGGAAATTTATTCAACAGAAGAACAACAAGCTGAAGCGATAAAGAATTTTTTTAGAGAAAACGGGACTTCATTAGTTTTAGGTGCTGTTTTAGCTCTAGGTGGTTTATACGGTTGGAAGGCATATAACCAAAATCAAATTACATCAGCTGAAGCCAGCTCGGAAGCTTACAATACTTTAATTGAAAGCGGTGAAGTATTGTCAAAAAGCGATGCGTTTTTAGCGGACAATTCAGATTCTAACTATGCGGTACTTGCTGCATTTGTGGCTGCAAAAGAAGCCGTTGATGGTGGTGAGCTAGCGCAAGCTGCAACAAAACTTCAGTTTGTAGTGGATACTGTTAAAAGTCCTGAATTGAAAGCAACGGCTTTAATCCGCTTAGCACGCATTCAAGCTGAACAGGGCGACTCAGACACAGCATTAAGTACGCTATCTCAGTCTGTTCCTGCGGGTTTTATTGCTCAAGTTGCTGAAGTAAAAGGCGATATTTATTTGTCTCAAGGTGAAAAAGATAAGGCGCGTGAACAATATCAAGCTGCAATCGATGCAGAAGGCGCACAAAACAACGCGTTACTGCAAATAAAGCTGGATGACTTGGCAATTGCATCAAACTAAGGAGTAGCCATGAAGAAGTTGACAATGGCCTCACTGGCATTGTGTATGGCATCGTTAATGGGGTGTTCATCGAGTGATGACGAAGAGGAGTTAGTACTGCCTGAAATCGTTAATCAATTTGAACCTCAAACAGTTTGGCAAGAGTCTCTTGGTGACGGTGTTGAACACTATTTCTCACGTTTGATACCCGCAGCGCATGAAGACCGTGTTTTTGCTGCGGAGCGCAAGGGCCTAGTGGCTGCTTACAATGCTGAAAGTGGCGAGCAGATATGGGAAATTGATACTCGTAAAGACACTTCGATTTGGCCTTGGGCTGACGATGATTCTGCTAAGCTATCTGGCGGTATCTTACAAGCTTACGGTAAGGTATACATCGGTTCAGAGCACGGTGAAGTGATTGCATTGGATCGTGAAACTGGTGAGGTGGTTTGGCGCAAGTCTGTACCAGGTGAAGCGTTGTCGTCTCCGAGTGCTGGCGATGGTCTAGTATATGTCAACTTAGGCTCAGGTAAATTGCTGGCTTTACACCCAGATACAGGTGAAGAGCGATGGAGTTATGAGCAGGAAGTACCAGCACTGACATTACGTGGTCTGAGCTCCCCTACTTCTGCCAATGGTGGTGTTTTGGTTGGTGAAGAGAGTGGTAAGCTAAGTGTACTTATTGCTGAGAGCGGATTTACCGCTTGGAGCACGGATGTTGCCCTCGCCGAAGGCGCATCTGAGTTTGAGCGTTTGGTCGATGTTGATACAAAACCAATAGTATCCGGTGCGTATGTTTACACGATAGCGTATAATGGCAAGCTTGCCGCTATTGATGTGCGCAATGGGAGTGTCGTTTGGGATCGTGAGTACAGCAGTTATCGTGATTTAGCGATTGAACTCAATACTATTTACTTGGTAGATAGTGACGGTGTGCTCTATGCTCTAGATAAAGACTCAGGTACTGAGCGCTGGAGTCAAGCTGGCCTGAGAGGTTGGTATTTAACAGCGCCTGCTGTTGCTGGTAATTACGTTGTCGTTGGTGATCAGGAAGGTAACCTGCATTGGCTCGATAAGAAAACCGGTGACTTGGTGTCTCGTCAAGAATTTGATGATTCAGGCTTTTTTGTAGAACCCATCGTGGTTGATGATAAGTTGATTGTGTATACCCGAGATGGTGAGATCAGCGCGATAAAAATCCCTTAATCATCCCTGACGAAAAGGTTTTTGTAAGGCTTCGCACTGCGAAGCCTTTTGTTGTTTAATGAAGAGGTAGTCTATGCTTCCTGTGATCGCTCTGGTAGGGCGACCAAATGTGGGCAAATCCACATTATTTAATCGTTTAACGCGTACTCGTGACGCACTTGTCGCCGACTTTCCTGGTCTAACTCGCGACCGCAAATATGGTCAGGCTGACTATGATGGTTATGAGTTTATTGTTGTTGATACCGGCGGTATTGATGGCAGTGAAGAAGGCATTGAAACGGAGATGGCTGAGCAGTCGCTTTTGGCGATTGAAGAAGCTGATGTTGTGCTATTTTTGGTAGACGCTCGCGCAGGTATGACTGCGGCTGATCAAGCCATTGCACAACACTTAAGGAAGCAAGAAAAGAAAAGTTTCATTGTTGCCAATAAAACAGACGGCATAGACGCTGATTCGAGCTGTGCTGAATTTTATCAACTTGCATTAGGTGATATTCATCAAATCGCAGCCGCTCATGGCCGTGGTGTAACACAATTGTTGGACGCGACGCTGGGTCCTACGATTGCAGAGCTCGCTCAGCAAGAAGATGAGATAACACAGGACGATGATAGCATTGCAGAGCTTTACCTAGAAGGTGAAGAAGCACCGGAAGAAGGAAAAACTGGCTTTGAAGATAAACCAGTAAAGCTCGCTATAATTGGTCGCCCGAACGTAGGTAAGTCAACACTTACAAACCGTATATTGGGAGAGGAGCGTGTTATTGTCTATGATATGCCAGGTACTACTCGCGACTCTATTTATATCCCAATGACGCGTAACGACCGTGAATATGTCTTAATTGATACCGCGGGTGTTCGTAAGCGCAAGAAAGTCAGTGATGTAGTTGAAAAGTTTTCAGTGATAAAAACATTGAAAGCCATTGAAGATGCGAATGTCATTCTATTGGTGGTAGATGCGCGAGAGGGGATTTCTGATCAAGACTTAAGCCTTCTTGGTTTTGCTTTAAATTCGGGGCGCTCATTGGTAATTGCCGTTAACAAGTGGGATGGCTTAGATAATTACGTCAAAGAACGTATCAAATCTGAACTAGATCGCCGTTTAGGCTTTATCGACTTTGCTCGCCTACACTTTATTTCTGCATTACACGGGACTGGGGTTGGTCATTTATTTGAGTCAGTTGATGAGGCATATGAGTCTGCAACCAAGCGTGTGAGTACAGCAATGCTGAGACGTATTATGGATATGGCGCAAGCGGATCACCAACCGCCGCTCGTACGTGGACGTCGAGTGAAGCTTAAATATGCGCATGCCGGTGGATATAACCCGCCAAGGATTGTTATCCACGGTAACCAGGTGCATGACTTACCAGATAGCTATAAACGTTACCTAATGAACTATTATCGTAAAGCACTTAACATCATGGGTACTCCGATAAAAATTGAGTTCAGAGAGGGTGATAACCCTTATTCAGGTAGAACAAATAAGATGACATTATCGCAAAAACGCAAATTGAGAGCGTTTACCAAAGAACAGCGAAATAAATCTTAATCGTGGCGCGTTATGCGCCACTTTCATTTTAGTTATATTGGTTTTTCACATCCAACCTCTCCATACCTTAGTCTGACGTCAAATTTGGTACACTGTACTAAGTTACGCTTTGTAATGATTGATTTTGCCATGGGCTTTACGCTGCTCATTAATTATGCTTTATTAGTTATATTCTTGTTTAACTTATTGTAGTGATGCATTTTCTTAAAACAGTCATTTATGTTGATGATGTCGAAGAGGTCTTAGATTTTTATTTTCAAGCTTTTGGATTGAGCGCACACTCAGTGACTGAAAATGGCGATTATGGTGAATTAAATACCGGCACTGTATTACTTGCTTTTGCAACACACCCAGTTGCACAATCTCAGTTTAAGCAAAACTACATACGCTCTCAACCAAAGCAGCCTGCATTAGGGTTTGAATTAACGTTAGGCTGTGAAAATGTGTCGAGCTGTTATGATAGGGCTGTGGCAGCAGGCGCAGAGCCTTTGTCAGCACCCTGTCAAAAAGGCGCCCATATACAAGCATATGTGCGCGCAATAGAAGGGACTTTGATTGCGTTAGTCAGCGAGTGCGCGAGCTAGGCTAACAGGCTCGATCTCTACGCAAACATTGTCATCATTCCAGTTGATACCGACAAGTGCGCTATCATCTCTTAAGTCTTCAACCCACTCATCTAGAAACGAGTCTAAATCAATTGCGATGGGCTTAAACTCATCCCACTCATCTTTACACTGTGCTTGCGCTGCTGCTTCATCGCCCCACAGGAGTAAAACATCTGACTCTTCAAATTGATTTGATTCAACAATGACAAAGCCGCCATCTTCTGCGCCTAATGCCCATAATTGCTCACTTTGTTTAACCACAGTGACAAAATTGACCACTTCAGATTCTAATTCAAGATCATTCATATTATTTACCAGTAAAAAATTAACTGCGAGGATCCGTTTCTTGGGCAAGTGTGTGTCGTTGCCATGTTTCCAGATGATTTAGTAACCCATTAAGGTGGCTAATATCTGCAAGGTCTCTGAATCGGATCCAATCTAACAAGCAGTATAAACTGATCTGCAAATACTCGCAGTTCAAAAATACATCTGTTGTACATTGCTTATCTAAGTAAGCCAATGTTTCAGTTATACGTTCGCGTTGTAAATTAAAAAACAAAACATCCGCTTGGGTATCAAAGCCAGAGCGATCCCCTAAGAGCATCTCAACCAGAGAATCATTGCATGCGTTAACGGTGGTAAGTAAATTCTCTTGCTCCCAGTTTAAATGTGGTAGAGAAAATTTATCTTGTAGGTATCTAGCGATTACATTTGAGTCACAAATCGCTTGCTCGGCACTGATTAAAAAGGGGATTTTTCGTGCTGGGTTGTGTTTGATGAGGATTTCTCTATCTTGTTCATTAAAAATATCGATGGCTTTATATTCAATGGAAAGGTTGTGAATACCACAGTAGATTCTTAACCTTCTGACATAAGGCGATGTGTTCGAGCCGTACAAAATCATGGTGTGTTCCCTCATTTATTATTTGATTATGAGTGTAGCACGACATGGTTTGAGTTTGAGGGAGGAATTGTGAAATCTTAAATTTGTAGAATTAAGCGACCAATAAGAGCATGGGCAGCACAAAATGCTGCCCACTCAAACTAATCTTGACGAGAAGTCACCTCAAGTAGGTGATATCCAAATTGCGTTTGTACTGGCCCTTGAACTTCGTTAAGTGGGGCTGAAAATACCACTTTATCGAACTCTGGGACCATCATACCCGGTCCAAACTCTCCAAGTGCGCCACCATCTTGCCCAGAAGGACAGTTTGAAAACTCTTTTGCTAACTCTGCAAAGTCTTCACCACCTGCGATCCGCTGCTTTAACTCCAAGCACTGTGCTTCGCTATCTACTAAAATATGTCTTGCACTTGCTAATGTCATCTTCTCTCCATGCCTTGCCTGATTTTTATTCATACCTTATTCTAATATATAAGTGGTAAAAACGCATTCTTTTACCTGATTTGCTTTTCGATGGCTGTTGTTAACTCTTCTGAAAGGGGTTTTGTACGGCTGCCAAAACGCTGGATTTCCTTCCTGTCAGCTGACACTAAGTATTTGTAAAAGTTCCACTTTGGAGACCCAACCTGATCGCCAAGATGTTTAAAAATAGGGTTTGCATCGTCGCCACGTACAGGGCTTGTCGCAAGCATAGTGAAGGTCACACCGTAATTTACAAAGCATACTTTTGCTGTGTCGGCTTCATCGTTTTCCTCTTGGAAAAAGTCATCAGATGGAAAGCCGAGAACAACAAGTCCCTTATCTTTGTACTTTTGATGTAATGCTTCCAGGTCTTTAAATTGCCCAGTAAATCCACAATTACTCGCAGTGTTCACAATGAGTAGTGGCTTGTCCTTAAATTGGCACAAGTTTACCGTTTCTTTTGAGCGCAACTTTCTTACATCAACATCGGTAAAGTCGTCACAATTAGCAAAAGCGAATGGGCTACTCAGGGCGAAAGCAAGGCTGATAAACGTTCTTTTTAACATGGTTAATTCCGTTGTTTATTTTTATTTACGAGCGACAAAAGAAATAGTTCATTTTGTTGGCAATTAAAGCACATGGTTTTCCATATGCTTTCATCAATATGTTGAACACATGACTTGATGCGTATTTCACTTCAGAGGTTACCATAAAAATCAGTAAAGAGTTATTGCTCTAATTTGTGCCGAAATCTTTAATCTGTTGAGGTGTGTCGTACTTTTTTATATCAAGTGGTGAAGATTGGTGGGATCTGCATTGCTTTTGTTTATTTGGGCTACACTTTGTGTTACCACGGATAAAGGGTATTGCTATGCCAAATAAGGTATTGATCATTGACAGTAATAGCGTGCTTGCCATGCGTATCAAGGTACTTTTTGAATTATTGGGCAGTGACGTTGAACACATTCACTATGAAACGTTAGACAGTCAAACTTGTTTCTCTCACTTCGATGTTATTGCCATTGCACATGGTATTCCTCAAGAATATTTTGAGATTCTGGACGAACTCAGCCAGCATGAAAAAATTATTCTTCTGGCGCCAAAGCCAGAAAATTCAGAGCATCTGAGTGCTTTCAGCCAACTCAACCGAGTATTATCCAATGCCATTGTAATTTACCCCTTCTTCGGCAATAAAGAAATAACAGGCTTGTTAGAGCGAGTGCTAGAGATAGGGGAGCAGGCTCAGTTATTATTGCCTAAGGTGTTATTGGTTGATCATATGCCGTCCAGGCTAAAGCAATTATCCGTGAGTTTAAGAGGGGCTCAATTGGATGTGAAAACGGCCATTAATGCGAATGAAGCGGGTAAGTTAGCGAAGGAGCACCATTTCGATCTACTGATTTGTGACTTTAATTTGGAAGCAGAAACCGGACTAGATGTCTTTGAACAAGTGCGCATGCATCGGATCAACTGTCGTTGTTTGTTGATGACCTCTCGTGAAAGCCAAGTGGATACTTTAAAGGCCATTCGCCAGGGGGTCGAAGATGTATTGACCAAGCCGGTTGACGAAAATGCCCTGTTGCAATCGTTACACAAACTTTGGCAAACCGAGCTACTTCGGCGACATAACCAGGAGTTAGTTGAGCGTTTGCAAGATACGGTAGATGCACTAATTGAACGAGACAGTTTGTTGCGTGTTATCTACAAACACACCCCTGATCCTATTATGCTTTTTAACCTTAAAGGTTTTGTCATTGAAGCCAATGATGCATGTTTAAATTTGTTTGGTTTAAATGCCGAAGAACTGGAATCTCACTCTATTTTTAATTTATTTGAACGCCAGTCTGTAGAAGCGTTAAAAAGTCGCATAGAAACCAGCTTGATAGCGAGGCACTTTGATTGTGATTTAGTCCTGCCAAGACAAGAGGGCGTATCTATTCCTCTTATGGGGACGTTTATTGAAATTGATCACCACGGTGAAATTGCATTGGCAGCGATTTTTAAAAATGTTGCACATTTAAAACGTAAGCAACAATTACTTGAAGAAGCGAAGGAGGTCTTAGAGGCGGAAGTGCAAGCGCGAACAGCACAGCTGCAATCTGCAAAAGACGCTGCTGAGCGAGCTAATATCAGTAAGTCAGAATTCTTAGCCAACATGTCCCATGAGCTACGCACACCCATGCACTCTATCCTGAGTTTTGCTCGCTTTGGGTTAGATAAACTAGCTGCTCACGAAGCACCTATAGAAAAGCTCACTAAGTATTTATCTAGAATTGAAACCAGTGGAGAAAGGTTACTGTTACTTTTAAATAACTTACTCGATTTATCTAAGTTAGACGCAGGCCGTTTCCCGTTTAACCCAGCCATGCACAACTTTGCATCGATTTTAGCGGAAGGGGTTGAGGATGTATCCGGTTTAGCAATGGAAAAGTGCATTACGATTAATTTACACACACAAGATCCCTGCGCTGATATCTATTGTGATCGAGAGCAGATGGTCCAGGTTGTGAGAAATTTGCTTGGTAATGCGCTCAAATTCAGCCCACAACAGAGCCAAGTGCAAGTTTATTTATCTGCCAACGAAGACGCCTTGCACTTATCTATTTGCGATCAAGGTGTTGGGATCCCGAGTGATGAATTGGAGCACATTTTTGATAAATTTGCGCAAAGTAGTAAGACCAATAGTGGGGCAGGGGGAACTGGCCTTGGTTTAGCAATTTGTAAAGAGTTTGTCTTGTTACACAAAGGGTGTATCTATGCACGTAACAGCGAAAGTAGTGGTGCAGAATTTGTTATTGAGTTGCCTTATACGCAGGGTAACTAGCGTCAAATTAAATCCCCGTCTATAACTATATGGAAACAGCACAAGGAACTTAAATTATGGCATTACAACGTATTTTAGCAGTGGATGATGAACCGTTTAACCTCGAAATCATTGAAGAAATCTTGGAAGATTTAGATTTTGAAATTCAAACTGCAACCAGTGGTCAGGCGTGCCTTGAGGTTGTTGAGTCTTTCGACCCTCAAGTGATATTGCTCGATGTGAGTATGCCTCAAATGAGTGGTTATGAGGTTTGTAAAGCCATTAAAGCGAATCCTAGTTTAAGCCATATTATTGTGATGTTTGTATCCGCAAGGGGCTCAGTCGAAGAGCGTATGGAAGGGTATTCTGTGGGCGCGGAAGATTATATTGTAAAACCCTTTGGTCACAGCGAACTTAAAGCAAAGTTACTCCATTTAGGCCAGATGCTGCTAGAAAAAGATATCTTAGAACAGCAAATTGAAGATGCGACGACCACCGCATTTAGTGCAATGGCAACCAGCAGTGAAATGGGGCAAATAGTAAACTTTGTAGAACAGGTCGGAACAATTCAAGATGTCCCGGAGCTGGCAAATGCGCTGATAAGCTGTTTAGCAAACTTTGGGTTAAGTTGTAATGTTGAAATGCGTGTTGACAGTGAAAGGTTACATTTTGCCACAGCGGGTATGTGTTCACCGATAGTGATTGAGTTATTTGAGATCCTGCACTCTAAGGGTCGGTTACATGAGTTTACCAACAGGATTTTAGTTAACTATGAATTACTGAGTGTATTGATATTAAATATGCCGTCTGATGACCCTGATAAGCATGGACGGATCCGTGACCACATTTGCTTTATTGTCAGTGTAACAGAGCAACAATTGTTGTCTATATTGACAAAGAATACCTTGATAAACCAGCAACGAGAGCTCAATAGTGCGATAAAAACCATCCACAGTAAATTTACGGGATTATTATCAATGCTCAACAATAATCGCTCTCAAAATGAAGCCATTTTTAAGCGGTTGCAAGAGTTATTTGAGGCACGTATTCCCTCTATGGGGTTAGATGAAGATCAGGAAGTGTTTATTTTTACGCATATTGATCAGGCAATTCAAAGCTCCGTAGCGAGAGAGGAAGCGATAGCACAGGTAAAAGATGCGTTTGCTGAAATAGAGCATGATCTAGGTAATTTGACCACGGATGATAATTAGCTGACACGAGGTGCTGATCAAGCATCTCGAGGCAAGCCTTTTTCAACGATTCGAATAAGTCGCGCTTTTTTGCGTTCGTCATGTTGCTTGAGGTGTTGCTGATCTATCGCCCAGTGTATATGCTCTTGCACTAAGTCGCTTACATGAGGTAATTTTTCATGCAGTGCCGTGACGATTTGTGCATCATAATTTGCATTACCAAGGCTGACAGCAAGGTTTCGCAGCCAGCGCTCGTGTCCAATGCGTCTTATTGGGCTACCTTCGGTATTTTTTAAAAAAGTGGCTTCATCCCAAGCAAATAACTCAAGTAACTCCCTATCTTTTAGTGTTTTTCTCGGATGAAAGTCCGCTTCCTCAGTCAATTGACCAAAGCGGTTCCATGGGCAGACGAGTTGGCAATCGTCGCATCCATAAATTCGATTACCCAACAATGGACGAAACTTTTCAGGTATTGCACCTTGTAATTCAATAGTAAGATAAGAAATGCAACGTCTAGCATCAACCACATAAGGCTCTACGATGGCACCCGTTGGGCATAAGCTGATACATGCGTTGCATTTGCCGCACCCTTCTTCCACTTTTTTGTCATCCGCAGGAAGGGGAAGGTCGACAAATAGCTCACCAAGAAAAAACCAGGAACCAGCTTGTTTATGGATCAGTAGACTATTTTTACCACGCCACCCAAGACCCGCTTTTTCTGCGATTTGCCTTTCAAGCACAGGCGCGGAGTCGACAAATGGACGAAAGCCGTATTGCCCAACCTCTTGCTCGATGCGCTGTCCGAGCTTTTTGAGTCGATTACGCAGCACTTTGTGGTAATCGCGTCCAAGTGCGTAGCGACTAATATAGGCCGTTGTGCTGTTTTTTAATGCACGGGCAAAACTGGCGTCTGGTGGTAGGTAGTTCATCTTGACTGACACGATGCTTTTTGTGCCAGGCACTAACTCTGCTGGACGGGCTCGTTTCATACCATGTGCTGCCATATACTCCATTTCACCGTGGTAGCCTAAGTCTAACCATCGTTGGAGTTGTTTTTCGTGTTCGCTTAGGTCGATATCAGTGATCCCGACTTCTGCAAAACCTAATTCTTTGCCCCAACACTTAATTTTTTCGGCAAGTTCAGTATAGTTAATATTAGAGATGGCTTTATTCACGGAATGTCTATTTTGCAAGGTCAATACACCCATAATTTACCACAAATTGCTTATTGCGCCCAAGAAGTAAAGCTGCATGAGGAGCAGGCAGCTTTAAATTCAGGCACCACGCTTAGCGAATTAATGCAGCGAGCAGGTCATGCGTTGTTTGAATTAACACGCAATAAATCGGTTAAAAATATATTGATTCTTACTGGTAAGGGGAACAATGCAGGCGATGGTTTTATGCTTGCAAAACGTTGCCTACATGCCCAAATTCATGTCACTGTTTGCGCACTGTTTGAACCCGCTCTGCTTAAAGGGGATGCGGCAGAAGCTTATCAACTGTTTTGTCGCAGCGGTGGTCGTGTCGTTTCATTGCGCTCGTGTGTTGATGGTAATTATGACGCAATCGTTGATGCGGTATTTGGTACTGGGTTTAGAGGAGAATTGCCTGAACAGGTGAAGGAAGCATTTAACCACTTTAAATCCAGTAAGGCTTGGAAGTTGGCTGTAGACATCCCAAGTGGCGTCAATGGCAGTACCGCTGAAGTGTCTCCCGATACTTTTCAAGCAGACACTACATTGACATTTATTGCACTTAAACAAGGGATGTTAACGGGTAATGCGCCTAATTTATGTGGTGAATTGTTGCTGGCTGATTTAGGTATTGCAGATGCTTTTGCAGATCTTTCTCATACCAATTGTTGTTACCCCGGTGGAAAGTATTTACGTTCACTGCGACCGGTGAGAGCCGCTGACAGCTATAAAAATCAGTGTGGACACGTATTGTTGGTTGGTGGCGGAAAAGGTATGGCTGGCGCCATAAGATTGGCTGCAGAGGCATGTTTGCGGACCGGAGCTGGATTGGTGAGTGTCGCGACGCACCCTGAAAATCAAACGGCTGTGTTGCATGGCCGCTATGAGTTAATGGTACATGGTGTCGCGGTCCCCGCACAGCTGGAGGCTCTGCTCAATAAAGCGGATGTAGTGGTCATAGGCCCTGGGCTCGGTCAAGATGCGTGGGCGAAAAAAATGTATACCGCAGTCAAAAATTATAAAGGTTTGGTGGTTTGTGACGCAGATGGCCTCAACCTGCTTGCTCAATCGCACTTGCCATGGCATCGCGCAATCTTGACGCCTCACTTTGGCGAAGCAAAGCGGTTGTTAGGTGATTCAACGTTAAATACGTCCAAACGGTTTGAAGTGGCAGAACAGCTGAGTAAAGAGTATGCAGCTTGTATTGTTTTAAAAGGGCCTGGTAGTTTAATAGTTGATGGAAAAAGAATAAATATTAACCGCTCAGGGTGCTCAGCCATGGCCAGCGCTGGGATGGGTGATGTATTATCTGGTATAATCGCAGGTTTATTAGCACAGGGCTTAAGCCGATTTGAAGCGGCGACCCTTGGTGTGTATATTCATGGCCTTGCAGCTGAGCAGGCTGCTCGTGATGGGCAGCTTGGCACATTAGCAAGTGATTTATTTGTCCATATTAGAGGTATTATGGGATGAGCCAAAACAGTACTCTAACGCTTTCTTTGGCCAATGAAGAAGCGACCGTTGAGTTAGGTAAAAAACTGGCATCTTCTATCGTAAGTGGTGCTGTATTTTATATGCACGGTGATCTAGGTGCTGGTAAAACGACTACGACTCGAGGAATTGTGCAGGGGCTTGGGCATACGGGCAATGTAAAAAGTCCAACTTATACACTCGTAGAGCCCTACGAATTGCCTGAAAAGTCAGTTTACCATTTTGATCTATATCGCCTAGGAGACCCTGAAGAGCTTGAGTTCATGGGGATCCGTGATTACTTTGCTGCTGATGCGGTATGCATCGTTGAGTGGCCAGAAAAGGGTCAAGGTTTTATTCCTGAGCCAGATATTGATATTTATCTGGCTTATGATGGTGATGCAAGAAAAGTGACTTTAAAGGCGCATAATGAACGTGGGCTACAGGTATTACTGACTATTGGTAGTTATGCGTAGTGTTATCATTAAATATAGCTATTTAGTTACAATGTTCGTGCTGCTGATGTTTGCAGCACAAGCATTTGCAAAAAATACCATAAAAAATGTGCGGATCAGCCCCTCAGCTGAGAGTACACGGGTGGTATTTGATTTATCAAAAAAACCAGAGTTCAGCTATTTTGTATTACAAAAACCGCTGCGATTAGTGGTTGATTTTGAAAATACCAAGCGATTGCCTAAATTGCCCGCCATCCCCAAACAAAACCGTCTTATTAAAAAGATGCGTTACAGCTCACCGAAAAAGCGCAGCAGTACACGGGTTGTATTTGAGTTAGAACGCCCTACCAAACCTGTTATTTTTGCGTTGGCGCCAACGGGGAAAAGCTCAGATAGGCTTGTGGTCGATCTGTATGGTCAAAAAAAGCCGCCCGCAACTAAAAAAGCCAGCACCAAGCGTAATTTGAAGCGTGATAGAGACATAATTATCGCGATTGATGCCGGTCATGGGGGGCAAGATCCCGGCTCTATAGGCCCAACCGGCACCTATGAAAAACACATTACATTGCAAATAGCGAAGCGGTTGGAAAGGTTAATCAACAAACAACCGGGCATGAAAGCACAATTAACCCGTTCTGGTGATTACTTTTTAAAACTTAATACGCGTACGGCAAAAGCACGCAAAAAGCGGGCTGATTTTTTTGTTTCAATTCATGCTGACGCATTTTCTAGCCCTCGCCCTCGGGGTGCGTCTGTGTGGACCCTGTCATTGCGACGCGCCAATTCAGAAATTGGTAAATGGTTGGAAAATAGAGAAAAGCAATCTCAATTGTTGGGGGGAGCTGCGGGTGTGATCAAAGACACCGCAAATGAAAAATACCTCGCTAAGACACTGCTGGACATGTCGATGGACCATTCAATGAAAACCGGTTTTCAAGTGGCTGAGAAGGTGGTTGATGAATTACAAAAAGTGGCAAAATTACACAAAAAGCGTCCTCAAGCTGCAAATTTTGGTGTATTGAAGTCGCCAGATATACCCTCTATATTGGTCGAAACAGGGTTTATTTCTAATCCTCAGGAAGAAAAGCAATTAAAGTCCGGGTATCATCAACAAAGATTGGCTAATGCTGTGTTTGTGGCAATTAAACGCTATTACCAACAAAATCCGCCGGATGATTCATTATTTGCTCGTTTAAAAGAGAAAAAGCCTCTACGACATAAAGTAAAGCGTGGAGAATCACTCAGTGTGGTCGCGGCGAGGTACGGTACTACGGTATCGGCACTAAAACGTGCTAACAGTCTGAAAAATAATATTTTACATGTCGGTCAAGTGTTGACTATTCCCAAGGCATAGAGATGGCAATTGAGATTTTACCAGCAAGGCTGGCTAACCAAATAGCGGCAGGTGAAGTGGTAGAGCGTCCAGCTTCAGTTGTTAAGGAGTTGGTAGAAAACAGCATTGATGCTGGCGCTACTCGGATCCAAGTCGACATTGAGCGCGGTGGACACAAGCTAATTCGTATCCGCGATAATGGTTCTGGTATTTATAAGGACGAGCTTGCGCTGGCGCTATCTCGGCATGCCACCAGTAAACTTAAAAACTTGGATGATTTGGAAGCCATTGCTTCTTTGGGCTTTAGGGGAGAAGCTTTGGCTTCAATTAGCTCGGTGTCTAGACTGACATTAAGTTCAAAGCCGGAGTCTCAAGATACTGCTTGGCAAGCATGCGCTGAAGGGCGAGATATGGCTGTGCAAGTGCAGCCGACAGCGCATCCCAACGGTACCACAATTGAAGTTAAAGACTTATTTTTTAATACCCCAGCGCGCAGAAAGTTTTTGCGCACGGAGAAAACCGAGTTTAGTCATATTGATGAATTGGTAAAGCGCATTGCATTGAGTCGTTTTGATATCGCGATAACGTTGACGCACAATCAAAAAGTTGTACGTCAATATCGAGCGAAGCAAGATCCTCGCAGTATTGAGCGTGTAGCGCAAGTTGCAGGCAGAGTATTTCAGCGTGAAGCTAGTTTTATTGAATCTGGCTATGAGGGATTAGAGCTATACGGATGGGTATTACCGCTTGGCAGTAATACTCAACCACAATATACCTATGTCAATGGCCGAATGATGCGTGACAAGTTGATCTTGCATGCCATTCGACAGGCCTTTGAAGAAGCGACAGGCAGTCAAGAAACGCCCGGGTTTGTGATTTATTTAGAGCTAGATCCAAGGCAAGTTGATGTCAATGTTCACCCTGCAAAACATGAAGTGAGATTTCACCAAGCTCGTTTGGTCCATGATTTTATTGTGCAAGCAGTGAAACAAGTTGTGGATCCCTGTAATTCAGTAATGCCTTATTCAGAAGAGGGGGGTCAATTAGAGTCGAGCCTAGCTGTGAGTGAACCGGACATTGAGCCGTTGCTAGCGCAGCAGCATCAGTCCTATCGAACACCTCTTCGACAAGCGCCCACAAGATCGGCGCCTTCGGCAAGCTCGACATCACTGAGCTCCAGAAACGAGAACGGTTTTGGCAGCAACGCTAGTCGCTCATACCAATCAGCGCCTCGCCATGATGGTTTAGGTTCAGCCACAGGTCAGACAAAACAAGTTAATGTGAATCAGCTTTATCAAGCTTTCACAACTGAATCTGATAACCGTCCTGTTGAGGGTGCGATTCAAGTTCAAAGCGTTGAACACACTGATGTGCATGTGGATCAACGTGTTGAACAAGCAGCTTGGATGGCGCTGCCTGATGGGGCTGTACTATTGCAAAGTGCAGAAAATTTAATGGTTGGGCATACTCGCGACGGTTTATCCACATTATGGTTAGAACAAATCGAAACAGATGGCACATTGTTGGGCAAAGCACTGTTGCTGCCTGTGAGAGTGAATCAGTCTCAGCAAGAGTCTGAGGCAATCAATAATGTAAACTCATGGCTGACCTTACTTGGCTTTGATTTAACGTTTTCAGGGACCCATATCATGGTAAAAAAGGTGCCTGTGAGCTTGTATAGTGTAGATGTAGGACAATGTGTTTCACGATTAGTTGAGACGTGTCAGACCAACAACAATAATATGGATACACTCAATTTTTGGGTTGATTGGTTGTTGAAAAATACACCAAAGGGGTACTTTGGTTCACAACATTTCGTGAAAGCACGTGAAAAAATGCTAAAAAAACAAAAAAGCAGAGCAGCAATTATGGCAAAAGCCGTTAAAATAGAGCCAAGTTATATTTTAGATTTATTACCAAAAGGGTATTAGTTTGCAGAATAAACCCGTCATTACGCTAATGGGGCCAACCGCAGCAGGAAAAACAGCACTGGCCATAGAGCTATGTAAGCATTTAGATACTGAAATTATCAGTGTGGACTCTGCACTAGTATACAAAGGTATGGATGTGGGCACAGCTAAACCGGAGGCTAATGAGCTTGCACAGGCGCCACATCACTTAATCGATTTGATCGACCCGCGAGAAAGTTACTCTGTTGCTGATTTTCGTCGTGATGCCATCGAACTCATTGATAAGTTTCATGCACAGGGGAAAGTCCCTGTGTTGGTCGGTGGCACTATGATGTACTTTAAAGGACTCATTGAAGGGTTATCTCCTTTACCTGAAGCCTCTGAAGTGGTGCGTGCCCAGCTTGAAAAAGAAGCGACAGAAAAAGGGTGGCAGGCCCTTCATGCTGAGTTGACTCAGATCGATCCAGATGCAGCTGCAAAAATATCGGAAAATGATTCACAGCGGATAAATCGCGCACTGGAAGTATATCGTATAACAGGAAAGCCCATGTCGTTATTGCAAAAGCAAAAACAACCTGAGCTACCTTACACCTTTCATCAATTTGCCATTGCGCCAAATGATCGTAAAATACTGCACGAGCGAATTGAGAAAAGATTTAAAATAATGCTCGAACAAGGGTTTAAAAACGAAGTTTTGGCCTTATATAATCGAGATGATTTACATCCTGATTTGCCGTCCATCCGTTGTGTCGGATATCGACAAATGTGGGAGCATTTGAGCGGTGAATGCGATTACGATGAAATGGTATTCAGAGGTATTGCCGCTACCAGACAACTTGCAAAGCGACAGTTGACCTGGCTTCGTAGTTGGCCAAATGTAACTTGGCTAGAGACCGGAGAGCAAGAAAACTTGCAACGAATTTTAAGTTCGCTAAGCTAATAGTAGTTGAACCATTAATTTGTTTTGATTTATTCAACTAACTCAACATAATAACACCTAGAACGAAGGATAAGAAAATGGCAAAAGGCCAATCGTTACAAGACCCGTTTTTGAATGTCTTGCGTCGTGAGCGCATTCCAGTTTCAATTTTTTTAGTTAACGGCATCAAATTACAAGGCAAAATCCAGTCTTTTGACCAATTTGTAATTTTACTTGAAAATACTGTGAACCAAATGGTTTACAAACATGCTATCTCAACCGTTGTTCCTGCTAGAGCTGTAAATTTCCAAAATACACAAGGAAATGAAGGCGCAGAACAAAACGAAGATGGAAATTTTTAATAGATATTAGGAGCATATTGCTTGTTTGACCGTTATGAAGCCGGCGAACAGGCAGTCTTAGTGCACATAGAGTTTCCTAATGAAGGAGATCGTGAAGATCTGCAAGAATTGGAAATGCTAGTATCTTCTGCTGGTGTTAATAGCGTGGCGGTTGTGCAAGGCAGCCGTCAAGCACCTCACCCCAAACTATTTGTTGGTACCGGTAAAGCAGAAGAAATTGCCGAGATTGTCAGAACTTATAAAGCAGACGTCATTATATTTAATCACCAACTAAGTCCTTCTCAAGAACGAAATTTAGAGCATATTTGTCGATGTCGTGTGCTAGATAGAACGACGCTGATTTTAGATATCTTCGCGCAGCGCGCGAGGACGCATGAAGGTAAGTTGCAAGTTGAGTTAGCTCAGCTTAGGCATATTTCAACGCGTTTGATCAGAGGATGGACACACTTAGAAAGGCAAAAAGGTGGTATTGGTTTACGTGGTCCCGGTGAAACACAGCTAGAAACAGACCGTCGATTACTCAGAGAGAGAATTAAGAGTATTCGAAAGCGGCTTGATAAAGTCGCTGTTGTTCGAGAGCAAGGCCGCAGAGCGAGAAGCCGTAACGAAATACCAACAGTGTCGTTAGTTGGCTATACCAATGCGGGTAAGTCCACGCTGTTCAACCGAATTACGAACTCTGACGTCTATGCGGCAGATCAGCTATTCGCAACGCTGGATCCAACGTTACGAAAACTCGAAATAGCCGATGTTGGCCCTGTTATTTTAGCTGATACTGTAGGTTTTATAAGGCATTTACCTCATGACCTAGTTGCGGCGTTTAAAGCAACATTAACTGAAACACGAGAAGCCGATTTACAGCTTCATGTTGTTGATGTGGCAGATCAGAGAAGAAAAGAAAACATAGAACAGGTACAATCGGTTTTAGAAGAAATTGAAGCTGACGAGATCCCTCAACTATTGGTCTACAACAAGATAGATTTAGTTGAAGAGATACAGCCAAAGATCGATCGAGATGAAAACGGCGTACCAATTAGAGTATGGCTTTCTGCTCAGGCAAATACAGGTGTAGAGCTGCTATCTCAGGCAATTTCTGAGTTACTTGCTAAGAAAATGTTTTGCAATCAGTTGGTTGTGCCACCTGCTTTTGGCAAGTTGCGCGGCGCATTGTTCAATCTGAATGCTGTGTGTGATGAAAGTTATGATGAGCAAGGTAATTGGCTGCTTGATGTACGATTACCACAAGCAGATTGGGAGCGCCTGAAAAAAGAACAAGGGCCGGAAATAGAACGGTTTATTGCTCAAGATTGAAAAAAATACTAATTCGACCTAATTCGCTATAAGAATTCGGTAAATTTTGTTAGATTTAATTTAATTCATTTTATAACAATGGAGTATAGCTATGGCCTGGAACGAACCGGGTAATAATGGCAATGATAACGACCCGTGGAAAAATCGCGGTGGACGAGATCAAGGGCCACCAGATCTGGACGAAGTATTCCGCAAGTTTAACAACAAGTTCGGTGGGATATTTGGCGGCAAGCCAGGAAATAATAAAAACGGGCTTGGTGGTGCAGGGATCACCTTCATCTTCATCATTGCTTTAATTGTGTGGGCACTCAGTGGTATTTACACGGTTAAAGAAGCTGAACGAGGTATTGTACTTCAGTTTGGGCAGTTCGACCGTATTGCGGAGCCTGGTTTACGCTGGAAAATGACTTTCATTGAGCGTGTGATCCCAATTGATATTGAAGCTGTTCGTTCATTATCGGCATCGGGCTTCATGCTAACTGAAGATGAAAACGTGGTTAGCGTCGAGTTTGAAGTTCAGTACCGTGTCGTTGACCCGACTTTATATCGCTTTAGTGTAACTGACGCTGATCACAGTCTGCAACAAGCATTAGATAGTGCACTACGTTATGTTGTAGGTCACTCGCGTATGGACCAAGTTTTGACAACAGGCCGTGAGCTTGTGCGTCAACGTACTTGGGACGAACTTAATGAAATCATTGAGCCGTACAACCTTGGCTTAATCGTCACAGACGTTAACTTTAAAGATTCTCGTCCTCCTGCAGAAGTTAAGGATGCGTTTGATGATGCGATTGCAGCACAAGAAGATGAGCAACGTTTTATTCGTGAAGCAGAAGCTTATGCCAGAGAGATTGAACCAAGAGCACGTGGTCGAGTGACACGTATGACTCAAGAGGCTGAAGGTTATAAAGAACGTATTATCTTGGAAGCGCAAGGTGAGGTGGCTCGTTTTGAAAAGCTATTACCTGAATATGCAGCAGCAAAGCAAGTAACTCGTGAGCGTTTATACATTGAGACGATGGAAGAAATCTTAGGCCGTAGTTCTAAGGTTATTGTTGATGTGAAAGGCGGCAATAACATGATGTACTTGCCACTTGATAAGATCATGCAGCAATCTCAATCGTCTTCACCTGTTACTCTGCCGAGTCGAAATGACATTAACCAGTTACGTCAAACGCTGGGTCAGTCTCAAAATAGCAGTGTGAATAGTAGCAGTGACAGATTTTCACAAGATCGTTTTAACAGCGGGAGATAATTGATGAGAAATTTTGGTTTTATCTTTTTGATACTTCTCGCCCTGTTAGGGTTCTCTTCAGTCTTTGTCGTGACTGAAGGACAAAGAGCGATTGTATTATTATTCAGTAAGGTTCAAAAAGACAGCTCAGATAATGCGGTCGTGTACGAACCAGGTTTACACCTTAAAGTGCCGTTCTTTAGCCAAGTTCGTCACTTAGATGCGCGTATTCAAACGCTCGATGGCGCGCCGGATCGCTTTGTAACAAGTGAGAAAAAAGACCTTATCGTTGACTCTTATGTAAAGTGGCGCGTAAGTGACTTCTCTAACTATTACTTGCGTGCACGTGGTGATAAGCAATATGCAGAAACACTACTTAAGCAGAAAGTAAACAACGGCCTAAGAACAAACTTTGGTTCTCGCACAATCAAAGAGATTGTATCGGGTGAACGTAGTGAGCTGATGGCAGAAGCGCTTGTTCAGGCGTCTGAGAGTGCACAAGAGCTAGGTATTGAAGTACTGGATGTACGTGTGAAGCAGATTAACTTACCTAACGAAGTAAGTAACTCTATTTTCCAACGTATGCGTGCTGAGCGTACCGCAGTGGCTAAAGAGCATCGCTCTGAAGGTCAAGAGAAGGCTGAGACAATCCGTGCAGAAGTTGACCGCCGTGTAACGGTTATGCTTGCAGATGCTGAGCGTAATGCGCGTACAGTACGAGGTGAAGGTGACGCTGAAGCGGCAAATATTTATGCGCTAGCATATAACAAAGATCCTGAGTTTTTCGGTTTTATGCGCTCTTTAGAAGCATATAAGAAAACTTTCACAAGCAAAAGTGACGTGATGGTACTTTCTCCGGACAGTGAGTTCTTTGACTACATGAAGCAAAAAGACAGCAAGTAGCCTTTTCGCTTACCATGTCATTTAAATGAAATAAAAAGCCCGCATTATGACGGGCTTTTTTGTATTTATTTCAAACGGTTTTATCTAATATCAAAATGACTGAAGAAAAATCATTCGAAACAGGGTGATTTTCACCTCCCTTTTCTGGTAAAATCTGCGCCTAATTTTTTCTAAGTGATATTGCAATGGGTAAAAACGTCGTTGTATTAGGCACCCAATGGGGTGACGAAGGTAAAGGTAAGGTTGTAGACTTACTTACGGATAAGGCTTCTTTAGTTGTACGCTATCAAGGCGGACACAACGCAGGCCATACTTTGGTAATTAATGGTGAGAAAACTGTATTACACCTAATTCCATCAGGTATTTTACGTGATAACGTAAAGTGTGTGATTGGTAACGGCGTAGTATTGGCACCAGATGCGTTAATGCGAGAAGTGAAAATGCTTGAAGAGCGTGGCGTACCTGTGCGTGAACGTCTACTTATCAGTGAAGCATGTCCTCTAATTCTTCCTTACCATGTTGCGCTAGACCAAGCGCGTGAACTGGCACGTGGCAACAAAGCTATCGGTACAACTGGTCGTGGTATCGGTCCAGCTTATGAAGATAAAGTTGCACGTCGCGGCCTTCGTGTTGGCGACCTATTCAATCCAGAGCAATTCGCTGCGAAGCTTAAAGAAGTTATTGAATACCACAACTTCTCATTAGAGCACTATTACAAAGTTGAGCCTGTTGATTTCCAGAAGACCTATGATGATGCGATGGAAATTGCAGAGATCCTTAAGGCAATGGTTGTTGATGTTACTGAGCTACTTGACCAGACTCGCGAAAAAGGTGACAACATCTTATTCGAAGGCGCACAAGGTACATTGCTTGATATCGACCACGGTACTTACCCGTATGTTACATCTTCGAACACGACGGCAGGTGGTGTAGCAACAGGTGCTGGTTTTGGTCCTCTGAACCTAGACTATGTACTAGGTATTGTAAAAGCCTACACAACACGTGTTGGTTCAGGTCCTTTCCCTACAGAGCTTTACGACGGTGTAGATAAGCAAGATCCAGTTGGTAAGCACTTAGGTGAAAAAGGTCACGAGTTTGGTGCAACGACAGGTCGTTTGCGTCGTACTGGTTGGTTTGATGCAGTTGCTATGCGTCGTGCAGTCCAAATCAATAGCATCACAGGCTTCTGCTTAACAAAGCTAGATGTACTTGATGGCGTTGAGACAATTAAGATTTGTACGGGCTACCAGCTTGAAGATGGCACAGTGACTAACGTGACGCCATTGGCTGCTGAAGGTTACGAGAAAGTGACACCTGTATATGAAGAAATGCCAGGCTGGAGCGAAAATACGTTCGGTGCAACATCTGTTGAACAGCTTCCAGAAGCTGCGATCAACTACATTAAACGCTTAGAAGAAATTACCGGTGTACCAATTGATATCATTTCAACAGGTCCTGACCGCGTAGAAACGATGATTGTTCGCAACCCATTCGGCGAATAATCAAAGTTAAGAAAAAGCTGCTCCGGCAGCTTTTTTTGTGCCAGGCGTATGCTCAGAACGAGAATTTGGTATGCTTTTTGTATTCGTATTATGAGATTCCAAATAATTGCCAAGTATTATGACTAAAACTCTTCGACTATCTTTATTGCTATTAGGCTGCTCTTTTACTGAACAACTTGTTGCAAACGAGCAAATTGAAGCGGTGCCTTTATACACGCAAGACGAGTTGATTACTTTAATCAACAATAATAAACATTTACAGCGAGTAAAAGACGACGATTGCCAGTTAGTCCAAGATATTGAAGCGCGAGCGGAGATAATGGGCTTACCTTCCTATCAATTCTTGTATGGTGACATGTTAGCGTATGCTGTATGTGTTGAGCGTGATGTTGAGTTAGGTTTGTATTATATGCGTCAAGCTGCACAGCAAGGTTTAGCCGCAGCACTTGAGCAATTGGGCAGATATTATGATGTCGGTCAGCTTGTGCAAGCAGATAAGTCTATGGCTATTGTGTATTTACGAGAAGCCGCAGCATTAGGTAACTTAAACGCTCAGCTGCGTTTAGTCGGTTTATTTAATCAAGGGTTTGGCAGTCCTAGGGATTACGAAGATGCATATCGTTGGCTATTTCATGCGGTTGTTGCTGATAAAGAAATACATAAACAAATAGAAATATCATTGGCCAAGCTGGCCCAAAAAATGCCCGAGAGTGTTATCAAACGGGCAAGAATGCTGAATTAGGTTATGTGTTTAGCTATTGAGCTTTTCTCCAATAGATGTTTCTTTGTTCGTTGTATCCTTTAAGATGGACATTTTTGGGGGTTGGAGAGCCAAAATTCTGTCACCCTGTTCCGGCAGCTTTTTATCTTCTGATGTAAAAGGCCTGATAGAAAGTGGATCGTCCTCTTTTTTCTGCTCAGAAATAATAAAAAGAGGGATAGCCTCTTTATTCACCTCTAAATATTGCGCCCAATTAAACTCCTCTGACAATCGAGTTGCACTGACTTTACCACCTTTTGCCATTAAACTGCTGAGTTTGGCGTAGTTGCCGGTATCTCCGAACAATATTTGACGAGATAAAAAAGTCGCACTGTCTTTATTGGCTTTGGCATGGTTAGTTGAAGATTTTAATGAGTACACACTCTGCTCATCAAGTAGGTGAGAGAAGTATTGCACGCCTAATGCGTTATGGTGTCTGTTGGGTGATAACGCCAATACAGAGTGAAGGCTAGTCAGGGGCAAGTAGCGCTCAGCATGCTCTGATTGCGGGTTGCCGTAATAGCATGGCAGGCCATCCATTCTCGCCATTTTGCAGTTTTCCCACGCTGGGTCTGATAAATAGACATCGATATTTTGCTCTTTTAAACCACATGCAATCGCTCTGGCTACATGATTGGCCCCAATAATAAGTAACGTACTTGGACTGGGTTGCCTTACGCCAAGTAAACGCGCAAGTGGTGTTGCTGTGAGACTTTGTAGAATGACGGTGACTATGATGACGGTAAAAATTAAAGGCACGATCTGTGCTGCATCTGGATGTCCTGATTGTGCCATACTGAGTGCGAAGACAGAGCCCACTGCGGCAGCCACGATACCGCGAGGCGCAATCCAAGCCAACATGAGTCGTGATTTAAATGG
This sequence comes from Pseudoalteromonas luteoviolacea, assembly GCF_000814765.1. Taxonomy (GTDB): domain Bacteria; phylum Pseudomonadota; class Gammaproteobacteria; order Enterobacterales; family Alteromonadaceae; genus Pseudoalteromonas; species Pseudoalteromonas luteoviolacea_H. Next base: position 567,336 of record NZ_JWIC01000010.1, on the reverse strand, counting down.
AATATCGCTATTGAATGTCGATACCGCAATACTCAATGGTCTTGCAACAAACAGTACCACGGCTAAAAACCAAAAAATGCCACTGTCGAGCATCATTAGCTCTTCAAGTTGTAAGCGTGCCGCAAGTAAAATGAACAAGCTAGAGATCAATATCATTGATAAGTCTTCTTTAAACTCAAGTACTGCATCAATTTCTAAATCATCTTGATTGGCAAGCCATATACCAAAAATAGTGACTGCAAGTAGGCCAGATTCGTGACTTAAATGATTTGAAAGTGTAAAGCTCATCAGTACCAAAGCCAATATGCCAAACTTGTGTAATTCAAAAGGCAGCCACTCTTTTCGAATAATAAAACTGGTAAACCAGCCAGCGATAATACCGACACTGAGGCCTACGCCGAGAGTGGACAGCAATGCCATTAGGGTATGGCTAAATACGCCATCTTTATCGACTAAGCTAACGGCTTCAAATACCAAAACTGCGAATAGAGCGCCAATGGGGTCGATGACGATACCTTCCCAGCGTAAAATTCTGTCGATATCTTTCGTTGGACGCATAGCATTTAGCATTGGGGCAATCACAGTGGGTCCTGTGACAACTAATACTGCACCGAGTACAGCCGCTACCGGCCAATCCAGTTCCAATACATAGATAGCACTGGCTGTAATGATGATAAATGTGGTGAGCATGCCGATTGAGCAGAGGTTTCTAACGACCTTTCCAATCCCTTTTAGCTCACGAAAATGCAGGGTTAAGGAGCCCTCAAATAGAATGATGGCCACAGATAAAGAGACGACGGGAAAGAGCAAGTCTCCAAGTAACTGATCAGGGTCTAATACGCCCGAAACCGGCCCCAGTAATAAGCCTGTCAATAATAAAAATAAGATTGCAGGTACTTTAGCAACCCATGCTAGCCATTGGGCAAATACAGAAAATATGGCAATCGCGGCAATATAGATAGCCGACATAAACTCTCCAGCTTAGTTAGCTCATTGAATATTAGTATAGTGTTAGCCTCGTTATATCATAGTAAATAAGTCAAAAAAGAGAATAAGCTGTTAAAAGTTGGTTGTTTTTTCACTTTTTTGCGATGGGTTTGATAGTAGCCAAAACACAGGGTGGGCCGTTATTTAAGCAATATTCACTTTACCCAAAGCTTTGAACATGCGTATTATCACTACGGGTGTGATGGGGTTTAAACATCTACACTCAAGTGTCAGGAATGAGGGGAGATAGAATGACGTTAATCACAAATTTAGCAAAAAATGCTGCGAGTGCTGCGAAAAAACTCGCGATTTTGGATACTGAACAGAAAAATACCATATTGAAAGCAATGGCTGCCGCCATTAGAGCGAGTAAGAATGAAATTCAACAAGCCAATGAATTAGACTTGCAAGCGGCCAACGACAATAACTTGTCTGCAGCTATGATAGACCGCCTAACGTTAACACAGAGTCGCATTGAAGATATGGCCTCAGGATTGGAGGAGGTTGCAGTTTTACCGGATCCTGTGGGAGAAAGAAGAGCGCTAGGTAAACAACCTAGCGGCATAGAAGTACAGAAAATACGCGTACCACTTGGCGTTATTTGTATGATTTATGAAGCAAGACCAAATGTGACCGCTGATGCGGGTGCTCTGTGTTTTAAGTCGGGTAATGGCGTGATTTTACGCGGTGGTAAAGAAGCGTTAAATAGCTCTCTCGCGATTGCGCAAGTAATGCATAAGGTGCTTGATGAATACCATTTACCTAAAGAACTGATCACGGTTGTACCAGATCCGGATAGAGCCCTGTTGCTAGAATTGATGCAGCAAAAAGAGTATGTTGATTTGGTGATACCACGCGGTGGTGAAGGACTAATTGAGTTTGTAACGGAACATAGTTCTATTCCTGTGATTCAACACTTTAAAGGCGTGTGTCATTTATATGTTGATAAAGACGCCGATCTTGATATGGCTGTGGCGCTTTTACTCAATGGTAAGACTCAAAGAACAGGTGTATGTAATGCACTAGAAGGGTTGTTGGTTCATCAATCTGTTGCGCAGGAGTTTTTACCAAAAGTACGCGAGGTACTTAGCCAAGCAGGAGTTCAGGTGCATGCTTGCCAGTCTTCGGCAGCTTATTTTAGTTGCGCCAATGTTTTAGACGATGATGAGTTTGGTCAAGAATATTTAGGCCTCGAAATTGCCATTCGTATCGTTGAAGATTTAGCGGGTGCATTGGCGCATATTGATCAGTTTGGCAGTCATCACACTGAAGTGATTTGCACTGATTCACAGCAAGCGGCACTGCAATTTCAGACACAAGTTGATGCATCTGTTGTGATGGTGAATGCGTCTTCTCGGTTCAGCGACGGTGGCCAGTTAGGGTTAGGTGCAGAAATTGGCATAGCAACAACAAAATTACATGCGTATGGACCGATGGGGCTTGAATCTTTAACTACTGAGAAGTACTTAGTAAATGGTTCTGGCAATATCAGAGTGTAAGAAAGTGGTGGAGCTAAGCAGGATCGAACTGCTGACCTCCTGCGTGCAAGGCAGGCGCTCTCCCAGCTGAGCTATAGCCCCACTTTCATTGGGAACGTCAAAAGAAAAATTGGTGGAGCTAAGCAGGATCGAACTGCTGACCTCCTGCGTGCAAGGCAGGCGCTCTCCCAGCTGAGCTATAGCCCCAACATGTCTTTTGGACGAGGCGAAATTTAAAGACTTTTACGCCTCGCGTCAAGTTTTTTTCTTAAAAAACTCAAAAATAAGACCAGCTTTGATACACTGAGGCAAACTTATGGATAGGAAAATTATGAGTCGTCTATTTTTATTGCTCCTGTCAACCACTTTAGTCGCCTGTAGCACTACGTCTAAACCAGACTATGAAGTTGAACAACAAACATTACACAAACGTCAGAATGCACAAGGAAAATCAGAGTTTGCGTTTATCGTGACAGTCAAACCTACACCGCAAATGGAACTTGCTAAGAACAAACCAATATCAAAAAAGGAGCTAGAAAAGTTTTCCGAGTTTAAGCGTGTGGAAGAGTCTCCAGAGTTAAAGCTTGCGCTTGAAGATCAAGCTGTGAGCTTGCTTCAACAAGCATTAAAAAAAGATGGATATTGTCGCGCTGGTTATAGCATTGAGAACGTTTATTGGCGTCAGAGGAGTGTGCAGTTACGAGGATATTGTTTGTGATTTTATCTGACGTCCAAACTCTGGCAGACCATCTAGCTAATTTACATATCAATTACTTAAGCTATGAACATGCGCCTTTAGCAAACTGCTCTGTTGCGAAAGAGATAGGGTTAGAACGAGCGGGAACAGGTCTTAAAAACTTATTTTTAAGAGACAATTACGGGAAGCAACACTTTCTAATTATCACGTTGGCCGAAAAGCAGCTTGATTTAAAAGCGCTCTCGAAGCAACAAGGTATATCTCGGTTGGGCTTTTGTTCCAGTGAGCGGTTGGAAAAGTACCTAAAAGTAAAGCCTGGTTGTGTATCAGCGCTGGCAACTTTTAATGATGATAGTAATCAAGTTCAACTTTGGTTAGATAGTGAGCTGATGGATAAGAAGCAATGGCAATGCCATCCTTTTGAGAATGATAAAACGTGGGTCCTACAGCTCGAGGACTTAAAAGTCTTCTGGGCACATAGCGGTCACACACCTATCTGGGTCACTTTACCTGAACGTTGATTGAGTATGGCCAAATACCCTCCAATAGAACATACAAGTAATAAACTCAATAAGAAAAAGTGCATACCATAGGTTTGATAAATCAAACCGGGCACAAATGTACCCAGTGCGCCTCCACTGTAGTAAAAAGAGACGTACGCACCATTTGTCACGCTACTTTGAGCCGTACTTATCTCATTTGCTAACGGGGCGGCGTTGGCGTGTATCATAAACATGCATGCACAAAAAAGTGTAAACATGGCAACAAATAAGGCTAAGTTGTGCCATTGCATCATGAGCAATGTTAATGAATATACGATAAATAAAATACTGACAATGAGCCAATTATCACGACAAAGTCGAGATAGAAAGGGGGTGCTCATGGAGATCACCGCGCCGACTAAATAGCCACTGTATATCCATGCGATAAGCGCAGGATCTTGAATTTGATACTCATTGCTTAATATAAAGGGTAGGTAATTCAGCAAGGCAGAAAAACAGAAAAACATACAAAATACCGCGCCATATAATCGCAATAGCGAGATTGACTTTAATGGTTTTAAATATGCGTGGGGCGAATTTACTTCATTGTAAGAGTCGATATTGTTGTGTGAGGGAGTGATTTTCAACGCAAGTATGATGAGTAATAATGCATTAAAGAGGTAAAAACTCTCAAACCCCCACCAAGTGCTGAAGTTTGCAGCCAAGGCCCGCCCAAAATACCCCCCTACAATGGTACTGCCAACATACCAAGTCATCTTTGTTCGCAGGTTTTCTCCTTGCCAAGTTTGGCCAATATATCCGGTCATGGACGTCAACGCTGCCGGTAGCAGTAAGCCCTCAATAAAGCGCATTATTAAGAACAACTGAAATTGTTGAACTAGGCTAATGACGAAACAACAGGCAGCCAAGGCGAGCATGGTATATTTCAGGGCGGTCAACTTACACATGCGTGCTAAAACTAATCCGTAGAATAGGGGCGCAATGGCAAGTGGCAACATGGTCACTGTCATTAATAAGCCCGCTTTAGCTGGCGCGACAGAGAAATGTTCCGCAAGCACAGCGAGTAACGGCTGAGGAGCGTAAAGTACAAAAAAAATGACAATGGAACACAGTAACAAATGAAATATGGACATGTTCTAACTTCTGAGTTGAGGCGCAATATCATTATCTCTCTTTGACGACGTTTTTGCTCTAAAAAGAAGTAAAAACTTGTTGTATATCATAATTTTCTTTTCCTAACTTGGTAGATTAGTGCGCATAGAACAAAAGTAGCGCCTTACTTTGTGTATGTATTCATGTTGTTTTGCTTCGTCTTGAGAGAAATTATTTAGAGATTTACCCAGTTTGGTATTAAAATGGCGGCAAGTATAGATTGATGGAGTGACATGATGGGTTCTTTACAGGATCAGCTGTTAAAAGCCGGTTTGACAACTGAGCACAAAATGAAAGTTGCTAAAACGGAAAAGCGCAAACAGCAAAAAAAGAAAAAGAAAAAAGGCGCAACAAGCGACCAAACGGATCTGCAAAAACATATTGAGCAGACCAAGCTTATGCAGCAGCAAAAGGCAGAAGCGCTGAATAAAGCGAAGCAAGATGAGTTGAAAGAGCGTGAGCAAGTAGCTCGTGTTAAACAAATTCTTGAGCATCATAATCAAGAAGAAATTAGAGGTGACCGTACATTCAATTTCACATACGAAAATAAAGTGAAGGAATTGGATGTTAATGAGTTGACACAGCAAGCTTTATCTAAAGGCCGCTTGGCTATTTGTGTATTAGAAAGCCAGTTCTATGTATTAGAAGACGAACCAGCAAGAAAAATTGCTGAAGTTGATGAAAAGTATATTGTTTTCCATGTAGAAGATAGTAATGACAAAAAGGATGACGATGATCCGTATGCGGATTATGAAGTCCCAGACGACTTAGTCTGGTAATTTGTTTATCTCATTTTTCTTTATTGACTCGGTTCTCTTTCTAAATCCGAATAAGTAATTGTGTAGAGCGGCTTTGGGTCGACTACACTGTTCAAATAACCGTCAAAAAAGAGAAATGATATGATGAAGATAAAGCAATTTGTGTTCGCATCGATAACGACATCAACCATGTTGATATCGGGCAATGTGGCTGCGGCAGATGGTAAGGCTTTGTACACCACTAAAATGTGTCAAACTTGCCATGGGGCGGAAGGAAAGGCACCGATCATGCCGCTATATCCCAAGGTCAATGGGCAAAGCAAAGAGTATACGTTAGCACAGATGAAAGACATTAAATCTGGTAAACGCAGTAATGGGATGTCTGCTGCAATGAAAGCCATGGTGGCAAGTGTCTCTGATGCAGAACTTGAAGCAATTGCTGAGTATCTATCAACAGTCAAATAAATGATTCAAATTTAGAATCAATATGAAAGCCACCCATGGGTGGCTTTTTAGTACCGAATTAATTTACGCAGGATCTCTTCTGTGTATTGAACTATTTTTTTTTGTGATTTAGACTTCTATACATCTAAAATCACTATGGTGAGTGTAAGGAGCCAAAATGTTCGAACTACCAGAACTAAACTTGAAAGGGAAAGTAAGCGATGAAGAGTGGAAGTTACGCGTTGACCTCGCAGCTTGCTATCGTTTGGTCGAGCATTTTCGTTGGGGTGATTTAATTTATACTCATATGTCAGCCAGGTTACCCGGTACAGATCAGTATTTGGTGAATGCATTTGGATTGAGTTTTGATGAGGTCACGGCATCCAATCTTGTTAAGGTAGACCTGCAAGGCAATATTCTTGATGACACCCCATTTGAGATTAACCCAGCAGGCTTTACAATTCACAGTGCGATTCATGAAGTTCGTGAAGATGCACATTGTGTGATTCATTTGCATACCAAAGAGACGATAGCTGTGGCGAGTCTTGAAGGTGGGTTGCAGCCTCTCAGTCAGCACAGTATGTTCTCATTACCATCTCTGTCCTATCACGGGTATGAGGGACTTGCTGTGAATGACGATGAAAGAGCTCGTCTGCAATCAGATCTCGGTGACACTAACCACATGCTCCTAGTCAACCATGGTGGTTTAACTGTGGGACCAACAATTGGCGACGCTTTTATGCGCTTTTTTGATTTACAGCGCGCGTGTGAAATTCAAGTCGCAATTATGTCGACAGGTCACCCTGCGATACCAGTACCACAACCAATTCAAGATAATATTTACAAACAAGCTAAAGTCGTGCACAGCGGCAGTACCGGCGGTCAAGTCGCTTGGCCAGCAATGCTGAGAAAAGCATATCGCTTAGATCCAGGCTTTGCCCAATAGGAGTCATAATGAAAGTAAATCGCGTCGAAGTATTTGATATACATTGTCCAGACAGACCGGCTTGGACACCTGTTTTTGTGAGAATTCACACCGATGAAGGGATTTCAGGAGTGGGTGAAGCTGGACTAGCTTACGATCTAGGTCACAGTGCAGCTGCTAGTATGATTAAAGAGATGGCAGAAGCATTCTTGATTGGCCATGACCCATTCCAAACTGAGCTTTTATGGTCTCGTATGTTGAGAGAAAGTTTTTGGGGACTGGGTGGCGGACCTGTTGTATATGCGGCGATGAGTGCGATTGACACAGCGCTTTGGGATATTAAAGGTAAGGCGTTAAAGTTACCGGTTTATCAATTGCTAGGTGGTAAAGTAAACCCAGAGCTGCGCACTTACGCATCACAGTTACAGTTTGACTGGGATGATGAATTCAAAGCACTTGTACAGCCACATGAATATGCTGAAGCCGCGCATAAAGCATTGGCTGAAGGCTATGACGCGGTGAAAGTTGACCCTATCATGTATGATAAGGATGGTAATACATATTATGATCGCACTAAGCTTATTTCTCGTGGTGAAATGAAACTGTATCGTTCACGTATGAAAGCTATTCGTGAGGCGGTTGGCGATGAAGTGGACATTATTTTTGAGTGTCACAGCTTGCCGGGGGCAACATCTGCAATTCAAATTGCAGAAATTGCAGAAGAGTTTGACTGCATGTACTACGAAGAGCCGGTGAACTACTTAAACCACTCATTGCATGCGAAGGTTGCCAACAAAACGGCTGTGCCGATTGCCGGTGGTGAGCGCTTGTATAATCGTTGGGATGTGAGACCTTACTTTGAAGATCAAAGTATTGATGTATTACAACCTGATATTGGTTTATGTGGTGGTTTTACTGAAACGAAGAAAGTATGTGACTATGCAGATATTTTTGATATCCGCATTCAAGCGCACGTATGTGGTGGCCCAGTTGCAACCGCAGCTTCATTGCATCTAGAAACGGCCATTCCTAACTTCTTAATCCATGAACACCATACTTATGCGATTAAAAAGTGGAATAGAGAGCTTTGTCTTCAAGATCCCCAGCCAGAAAAAGGCGTGTTTAAAGTCTCGGAAGAACCAGGTATTGGTATTGAGCTGAATGATGAAGTTGTGATGCGCTCACAGCGTGTAGAAATTAAATAACACGTATGATTTGTAAATAAAAAAACCCAGGCTGTGCCTGGGTTTTTTGTATTCAAAGAATGCGTTTGCTTACTTAAGCAGAGACTCTGTAAGTACAGGGCGGATCTCTTTAACAATTGCTTGGCACAATTTTGGTGCGCCACAGATGATGTTACCGCTGTTGTTGTAGTTTGCACCACCTGCAAAGTCCATTAGCATGCCGCCAGCTTCTTTTACTAAAAGCTCACCTGCCGCTGTATCCCATGGCTTAAGGCCAATTTCATAAAAGCCGTCAATACGACCAGCTGCAACATATGCCATATCTAGTGCTGCTGAACCTGCACGGCGGATATCTGCTGTGTGGATAAATAATGCTTTGAATGCTTCTGTGTATGCATCTAAGTGATGTTTTTGCTTGAATGGGAAGCCTGTTGCTAACACGCTACCTGCTAATTCGTTGCTTTTAGTAACACGAATACGCTTGTTATTTAATTGTGCACCTTGACCACGAGACGCTGTGAATAGCTCGCTGCGTACAGGATCATAGATAACAGCCTGCTCTACGCGGCCTTTAACTTTAAGTGCAATTGAAATTGCGAAATGAGGGATACCCTTGATGAAGTTCGTTGTGCCATCAAGAGGGTCGATAACCCAAAGGTAATCATTATCTTTGCCATCTGTGTGGCCAAGTTCTTCTCCAACGATTGCGTGATCAGGGTAAGATTTTAAAATAGTGTCACGGATCACACGTTCAGCTTCTGTATCAACACTGGTCACGAAGTCGTTAGTACCTTTTTGAGTCGCTTCGACTTGAGACAGATCTTCAGTTGCACGTAAGATCACTTTACCCGCGTTACGCGCAGCGCGTACCGCAATGTTTAACATTGGATGCATAGCATTACCTTTGAATTGTAAAAGAACTAAATTTTTTGAGCCGGCGTATTCTAGCGATTTTCTCGATAAAGTAAATAACTTTGCAGTAAAAATGTTGGTGTTTTTTTGTTCAAATGGTTTGGTGGTTTGATCCTGTCATCCTATGGTAAACTACGCCATTATTTTTGTCTGAGATAAATAGCATGGCATTACAAGATATTAGAATCATACTTGTGAACACTTCACACTCGGGAAATATTGGCTCAGTTGCGCGCGCAATGAAAACCATGGGCTTTTCAAAACTGTATTTAGTAGACCCTGCTTGCGAGGTGGATAGCCACGCGAGTGCACTGGCTGCCGGTGCAACAGATGTGCTTGGCGATGCTGTCACTGTAGATAAGCTTGAAGATGCTATTGCAGACTGTAGCTTAGTGATTGGCACCAGTGCGCGTTCTCGCACTTTATCTTGGCCAATGGTTGATCCAAGAGAGTGTGCGCAAAAATTAGTAACAGAGTCGAATGATGGTCCTGTTGCACTTGTGTTTGGGCGAGAAAACAGCGGCTTAACCAATGAAGAATTACAGTTGTGTAATTATCACGTCTGTATTCCAGCGAACCCAGAATATAGTTCATTGAATTTGGCAATGGCGGTACAAACACTGACATATGAAACGCGCATGACCTTCTTAGATACGCAAGATGCTAAGCCTGAAGAAGACGATACAAAGTATCCAACATCAGAGCAAATGGCATTGTTCTATGAACATCTAGAGTCAACACTGAATGATACGGGCTTTATCGTAAAGCAACACCCAGGCATGGTGATGACAAAACTAAAACGTTTGTTCAATCGAGCAAGGCCTGAAGATCAAGAGCTGAACATCTTACGTGGTATTTTGAGCTCGATTAATAAATCGACCAAATAAACCAAAATAGCAAGATTAGATACTTTCATCACAGTAATACTTGACTAAATTACTCGGGTAATTACAATGTCGATAATACCTGATTAAATTAGTCAGGTATTAAAGCAATGATACTGAGTAAGTAGTAACTTATTTTACAAGTAATGATGTCGTTAATACTTGACTATCTTAGTCAGGTAATTACAATTTGCGGCATTTGATGAAGCTAACCTAGAGGCGCGTATGAAACTGACTTCAAAAGGCAGGTATGCAGTAACTGCAATGCTAGATGTTGCGTTACATGCCAACATTGGACCTGTGCCTCTGGCAGATATTTCTGAACGTCAGGAAATATCTCTATCATATTTAGAACAATTATTCGCACGTCTTCGTAAAAATGGACTCGTGAGTTCAGTGAGAGGGCCAGGTGGTGGTTATTTACTTGGGCGCGATGCACATACGATTTCTGTTGGTGATGTGATTAATGCGGTGGACGAGTCTGTTGATGCAACTCGATGTCACGGTGAAGGCGGTGGTTGCCAAAGCGGTATGCGTTGCCTGACACACACGCTATGGTCCGATTTAAGTGTGCGAATAGAAGAATTTTTAAACAGTATTTCCCTTGCCGAGCTTGTTTCAAACTCTGATGTGCAATCAGTTGCATCACGTCAGGATAGAAACGTAAGCGATGCGATGAAGCAATTAGATAATATTCAAGTGAGTTGCCAATTATAATTGGCGTCTAGCGGAGAAAGAAATGAAATTACCGATATATTTAGATTATGCTGCAACCACGCCGGTTGATCAGCGTGTTGCAGATGAAATGATGCAATGCCTGACAATGGATGGTAACTTTGGTAATCCTGCGTCCCGTTCACACCGTTTTGGTTGGCAGGCCGAAGAACTTATTGACCAAGCGCGTAATGATATCGCTGATTTAATTAATGCTGACCCGCGCGAAATCGTATTCACATCTGGTGCGACTGAGTCAAACAACCTAGCAATTAAAGGTGCTGCGAACTTCTATCAGAAGAAAGGCAAGCACATCATTACAGTAAAAACTGAGCACAAAGCGGTTATCGACACGTGTCGTGAGCTTGAGCGTCAAGGTTTTGAAGTAACTTATATGGACGTTGAAGAAAACGGCCTGTTAGACCTGAAAAAGCTTGAAGATGAAATTCGTGAAGATACGATTCTTATTAGTGTCATGCACGTAAACAACGAGCTAGGTGTTATCCAAGACATCGCAACAATTGGTGAGATGTGTCGTGAACGTAAAATTATGTTCCACGTTGATGGTGCACAAAGCGCAGGTAAAGTAGCGATTGATATGAAGCAGCTTAAAGTTGATTTCATGTCATTCTCAGGCCACAAAGCGTATGGTCCAAAAGGTATCGGCGCATTATATGTTCGCCGTAAGCCTCGCGCACGTTTAGAAGCACAAATGCACGGCGGTGGTCATGAGCGTGGTATGCGTTCAGGTACTCTTGCGACACACCAAATTGTAGGCATGGGTTCTGCTTTTCGTATTGCAAAAGAAGATTTCGAAAAAGATTATGCACACATCAGCGCACTTCGCCAGCGTCTGATCGATGGCATCATGGATATGGAAGAAGTGTACTTTAATGGCACTGTCGACCAATCTGTACCAGGTATTGTAAACATCAGCTTTAACTATGTTGAAGGTGAGTCACTTCTGATGGCTGTAAAAGATATTGCAGTATCATCAGGTTCTGCTTGTACATCTGCAAGCCTTGAACCGTCTTATGTACTTCGTGCATTAGGCCGTAACGATGAGTTAGCACACAGCTCAATTCGTTTCAGTATTGGCCGTTTTACTACAGAAGAAGAAATTGATTACACCATCAAACTTATCAAAGACTCGATTGGTCGTTTGAGAGAAATGTCTCCTCTGTGGGAAATGTTTAAAGACGGTATTGATTTAGATTCAGTTGAATGGGCACACCATTAAACAAGACAGCTTGTATGGACTGTAGCAAGTATATAAGCGGTTAGTGAGGAAAGAGTTATGGCATATAGTGATAAAGTAATTGACCACGTGGAAAACCCACGTAACGTAGGTACGTTGGATAAAAACGACCCTAATGTAGCAACTGGTATGGTTGGCGCGCCAGCTTGTGGTGACGTGATGAAGCTACAAATTAAAGTGTCTGATGAAGGTGTTATTGAAGACGCAAAATTTAAAACATATGGCTGCGGTAGTGCAATAGCTTCATCTTCTTTGGTAACTGAGTGGGTGAAAGGTAAAACACTTGATCAAGCAGCAGAGATCAAAAACACAGACATTACTGCTGAGCTTGAACTTCCACCGGTTAAAATTCACTGCTCGATTCTTGCCGAAGACGCAATTCAAGCAGCGATTGCAGATTACAAAACCAAGCAGGCGAAGTAAGAGATAAATTATGGCAGTGACATTAACTGAAGCAGCTGCAAATCGTGTGCAGACATTCCTTGCAAACCGAGGAAAAGGTCTAGGCCTGCGAGTTGGTATTAAAACGACTGGTTGCTCAGGTCTTGCGTATGTACTCGAATTCGTTGATGAGCTTGCAGAAGGCGATGAAGTGTTCGAAGAAATGGGCGTAAAAATCATCGTTGATGCAAAAAGCTTAGTTTATATTGACGGTACTCAGCTTGATTACACCAAAGAAGGTCTTAACGAGGGGTTTAAGTTTATTAACCCGAATCAGAAAGACGAATGTGGCTGTGGTGAAAGCTTCACCGTTTAACCATCTGTAATAGATAGTTTGCTAAAGCCCTGCCTTGGTAGGGCTTTGCTGTATTAGGTCCTTATGCGATATTTTGAATTATTTAATTTACCAGTGAACTATGACGTGGATTTAACCCTGTTAAATCAGCGTTATTTAGAATTACAACGCGCAGTACACCCTGATAAGTTTGCTGGAAAAAGTGAACGTGAAAAATTAGTGGCTGTACAGAAGACATCTGAGATCAATGATGCTCTAGCTGTGTTAAAACACCCAGCTAAGCGCGCTGAGTATATGCTAAGTGAGCAAGGTGTCGACATTCGAGCTGAGCAGCAAACATTGCAAGACCCTGTATTTTTAATGCAGCAGATGGAGCTGAGGGAAGCGCTGGAAGACATTCAGCATAGCAGTGACCCTGAAGATGAAATTGATGCATTCGAGGCGCAGATTAAACAGTTAGATACACAGTATAGTGCGCAACTTGCAGAGCAGCTTGTGAGCCAAGATACTGCTGTATTAGAAGTTGCAGCTGATAATATTCGCAAGTTAAAATTCATATATAAACTACGTGAAGAGCTGTCTCGCATAGAAGATAGCCTTTTCGATTAATCTAGCGTCACCACTTAAGTAAAAGAGTACTATGGCATTATTGCAAATTGCTGAGCCGGGGCAGAGCGCGGCACCTCACGAACATAAATTGGCAATAGGTATCGACTTAGGTACTACTAACTCTTTGGTGGCCACAGTACAAAGTGGTGAAGCCAGAGCGCTAGCGGATATTAATGGCGAAGCCATGTTGCCTTCTGTTGTTAGATATCATGCAGACAGCGTGACTGTTGGCCAACAAGCGCAGCAAGCTGCTGTAGAAGACCCAACAAATACGCTTATTTCAGTGAAACGCTTTTTAGGTAAATCCGTTTCAGAAGTAACCTCACGTTATCAAAACTTGCCTTATGAGTTCGTTGAGCACCAAGGTGCACTGGCTGTAAACACTGTGGCTGGTCCAATCAATCCAATTCAAGCATCTGCTGAAATTTTAAAATCATTACATCAAAGAGCAACAGACAGCTTTGCTGGACAAGAAATTGTGGGAAGCGTAATTACGGTACCTGCTTATTTTGATGATGCGCAAAGACAAAGCACTAAAGATGCTGCAGAAATCGCAGGTTTAAAAGTGCTACGCCTATTAAATGAACCAACAGCAGCCGCTGTCGCTTACGGTTTGGACTCTGGTCAAGAAGGTGTGATTGCTGTTTATGACTTGGGCGGTGGTACCTTTGATATTTCAATTCTGCGCTTAAACCAAGGTGTCTTTGAAGTATTGGCAACGGGTGGTGATTCAAGCTTAGGCGGTGATGACTTTGACGCAGTGCTTGTTGAACATTTTAAGTCAACATTACAACTGAGTGAATTAACACCACAAGAGCTGCGTTTACTTATTCAAAAAGCCAAAGCCTGTAAAGAAGCGTTGAGTGGGTATGAAACGGTCAATGTAAAGCTTGAACTTCGCGCTGAAGAACATTTAGTGTCTGTTACGCGTGGTCAATTTGCTGAGCTTGTTGCGCCGCTTGTAAAACAGACATTACGTGCATGTCGTAGAGCATTAAAAGATGCGGATGTGAGTAAAGAAGAAGTCTTAGAAGCGGTGATGGTGGGCGGCTCAACGCGTATGCCAGTTATTCGTGAAGCGGTTGGTGAGTTTTTTGAAAAAGAACCACTCACGTCAATTGACCCTGATCGTGTGGTTGCAATTGGCGCGGCCATTCAAGCGGATATCTTAGCGGGCAACAAACCTGATTCAGATATGCTGCTATTGGATGTTTTACCGCTATCTTTAGGTTTGGAAACCATGGGTGGCTTGGTAGAGAAGATCATTCCTCGCAATACAACTATTCCAGTCGCGCGTGCACAGGAGTTCACGACGTTTAAGGATGGCCAAACGGCGATGTCTTTGCATGTTCTGCAAGGTGAGCGCGAGTTGGTTGATGATTGCCGCTCACTGGCGAAATTCAGCCTCAAAGGCATTCCGGCGATGGCTGCAGGCGCTGCCCATATCCGTGTGACGTTTAAAGTCGATGCAGATGGTCTTTTAAGTGTATCTGCAAGTGAAAAATCGACGGGTGTGCAAGCTGAAATTCAAGTGAAACCTTCTTTTGGCTTAAGCGATGATCAGGTTGCGCAAATGCTCAAAGATTCCATGAGTTTTGCCAAAGAGGACATGCAGGCACGTATGCTTAAAGAGCAGCAAGTTGAAGCGTTGAGAGTACTCGAGGCCCTAGAAGCATCTTTGGCAACAGAGTCTGCACTATTAAATGAGCAAGAATTAATTCGCCTAAGAGAGGCGATGGCGATGTTAGATGACAAACGCCAAAATGCGTCTGATCCAGATGCAATCAAGCATGCAATTGAAGTGGTTGATGAAGCAAGTAGTGAATTTGCATCTCGCCGCATGGATGTATCAATCAAACAGGCACTGCAAGGTCAGTCAGTAGACGAGGTTTAATATGCCACAAATTATCTTTTTACCCCATGAAGAGCTTTGTCCTGAGGGCGCAGCAATTGATGCGAAATCTGGCGATACCGTATTGGATGTTGCGTTAAAAAATGGGATCAGTATTCCTCATGCATGTGAAAAGTCATGTGCATGTACGACATGTCACGTTGTGATCAGAGAAGGCTTTGACTCAATGGAAGAAAGCGATGAGCTTGAAGATGACATGCTGGATAAAGCATGGGGGTTAGAGCCTGAATCTCGTTTAGGCTGTCAAGCTGTGATCAGCGATGAAGACTTAGTTGTTGAGATACCAAAGTATAATTTGAATATCGTTAACGAAGAACACTAATATAGTGTATCGATTTGAAAGGCTGTAGTTAACCACTACAGCCTTTTTTGTTTGGAGCGTAGCATGATGTTTAACACAGGACAGACTTTACATTCAATCATCAATGGCGCAGACCATAACCGTGGTGATTTGTTATCAGTATATAACCCAGCAGATGGCTCTTTGTTGGCGAATGTAACACAAGCCAACATAGATGATGCAGACTTTGCTGTAGAGATTGCCAGTGGGTGCTTCGAGCAATTAAAAACAACCACAGCTCAGACGCGTAGCACCGTTTTGTATAGATGGTATCAGCTGATTATGGATAACCAATCTCGTCTGGCAGAGATCATTACCCTAGAGCAAGGCAAACCGATACAAGAGTCTAAAGCCGAAGTGGTTTACGCCGCAGGTTATGTACGCTGGTTTGCTCAGCAGGCTGAAAGATCCTATGGTACTGTCATTCCGCCTCATACGCCAAATCACCAAGTCACTTCACATAAGCAAGGGGTCGGGATTGTACTTGGGATTACGCCATGGAATTTTCCTTTGGCGATGATCACGCGAAAAGTGGCACCGGCCTATGCCGCAGGGTGTAGTTTTATTTTAAAACCCTCAGAATTGACGCCAATAAGTGCGATTGAACTGGCCAAACTAGCGTTACAAGCGGGTATCGAAGAAGGTGCTTTTCAAGTATTAGTAAGCGATAAGCCACAGACATTAATTGAACATCTGAATAGCAAATCAGCCATTAGAAAGTTAACGTTCACAGGGTCGACGCGAGTTGGCAAGTTACTTTATACCCAATGTGTGGATACCATGAAACGAGCTTCATTGGAGCTTGGAGGCAATGCGCCATTTATTGTCTTTGAAAGTGCCAACATTGAGTCTGCTGTCGATGGGTTAATGATTGCGAAGTTTCGTAACGCAGGGCAAACATGCATTGCAGCTAACCGTGTATTCGTACATCGCGATATTAAAGCTGAATTTGTTGCACAACTTAAACGTCGTGTTGCGTCGTTAAAAGTTGGGTCTGGTTTAAATGCAGACTTTGACATAGGGCCTTTGATCACTGAGGCCGCAAAGTCTAAAGCCAAACAGCTGGTTGAGGATGCCATTGAGCACGGTGCGACACAGGTTATTCAGAGCAGTGAAAAGCAGCAAGCTGGCACATTTATGTCACCCATGATCCTAGATAAAGTTAATTCAGACATGGATATCTATCATCATGAGATATTCGCCCCAGTCATCACACTGATCGACTTTGATTCAGAATTGCAAGTCATGGCGATGGCTAATGAGGTGAATGTTGGTCTGGCTGCTTATTTTTATTCGTCATGTCTAAAGCAAATCGCGCGTGTTTCGAGAGGCCTTGATTTTGCCATGCTTGGCATTAATGAGGGGGCTATTTCGAATCCAGCAGCCCCTTTTGGTGGTATGAAAGAGTCCGGTTTAGGTCGTGAAGGTGGCGCTGAAGGCATAGATGAATATTTGGAGACAAAGTACCTCTGTCAGCGAATATAAATAATGACTTTAATCATAAAATGCACAAGTCTGACAAAAAAAGCCATTTTGGAACAATGCAATTTTTGCAATTGCTTTAACTTTGTAAAAAAGCTAGGTAGACTGCGCGTTAGTTTTCAATTTTAAATTAAAATTTAATGACAAGCGCAGATATACCAACTCTGGTTGTACTGGCAGGTGGATTAGGTACCCGTTTTGGTGGTGGCAAACAGATAGCAGAGCTACCTATATTGGGTAAGACAATCATGGAGCTTAGCATAGAGGATGCCTACAAAGCTGGTATTCGACATGTTGTTCTAGTGATAAATGAAGCCGTCAGACCGGCGATAGAAAATGTGATTTTACCTCGGCTCCCAAAACCATTGAAAGTAGATTTGGCTGTGCAGTCGGTGAGTATGGTGCCATCGCGCTTTGAAGACATCGCAAATAAGCGCATGAAGCCATGGGGAACAGGGCATGCTTTGCTATGTGCAAGATCTTTTGTTGCTGGCAATGCAGTCGTGATTACTGCTGACGATTATTATGGTGCCGGGGCCTACACTCAACTATTCGCACATTTTTGTAATATAGATCAAAATACTAGCGAAATGGCGATAGTAGCCTATCCTTTATCACAAACAATGTCAGAACTTGGTGGTGTCAATAGGGGCGTATGTGCTTTGTCTGATAACTACCTTACGCAAGTGCATGAGTATTTAAATATACGTCAAGCCGATGAAGGTTATATCGGTATCTTTGACAATCAAGAAACACCAATTAAAGAGAATAGCCTTGCTTCGATGACTTGTTGGGGAGTTACTCAATCACTTTTTGACAAATTAGAGTCGCAATTTGAGCTATTCTTAGAATCTCATGACAGCGATGTCAAAAAAGAGTATTATCTACCCGATTGTATTCAGCATATGATTAATTTGAACCAAGCCTCTGTCCGAGTATATGTAGCAAAAGATAGATGGTTTGGTGTTACTTACAAAGAAGAATTAGATAGTGTCGCAGGAAAAATTTATGAACTACGTCACGGATGAATTAGCCGTAAGTTTAGTTAAAAAGCCAGTTTATAGGGTAAGTATGGAATATCGTTCGATCGCCGAGCATTTGGCTGTGCAATATGGCTTGTGCGGTGAAGAAATATCAATGAAACCGATCGGCAGTGGTCATATTAATACGACTATGCTGCTAAAAGATAGCGAACGCATGTTGGTAGTTCAAAAATTAAACACAACAGTCTTTCCTGAGCCAGAAAAATTAGTAGAAAACGCACGCTTGATAGAGCAACACCTAGTCGGTAAGTCTGGTGCAGGTGCATACGAGTTGGGTATTATCAAGCATGTCCCTACGCACTCTGGAAGGTTCCTCGTCGAATATCAAGGTGAAGTGTGGAGAGCACTTGAGTTCATTGGAAAAAGTTATAGTGAAGATGTTGTCGATTGTGCCGTAAAAGCGCAAACAGCTGCTGGTGCGTTTGGGTGTTTTGCAAAAGCATTAAACGACTTTGATGCGACAAAATTATTTCCAGTCATACCAGATTTTCATAACTTGGCGATGAGAATCGAAAAGCTAAAACAAGTGATAGAACAAGATCCTGTTGGTCGTGTAAGTGGATGTTTGGCAGATATTCAATTTTGCCAATCTCAATATGAATTGGCACATGAAGTTGAGAAAGCAGAGGCATTATTACCACTGAGAGTTTGTCATAACGACACGAAAATCAATAATATGCTGTTTGACGCATCTACCAACAAAGCTAAGGCTGTAATTGATTTAGACACTTGTATGCCAGGTTATTGGTTATATGACTTTGGCGATATGGTGCGCACTTTTTGCTCACCAGAGCAGGAAGATTCAACTAACCTGAGTAACGTAGTTGTACGTGTTGAGATTTTTGAAGCGATTGTTAAGGGTTACATTGCTGAAGTTGCAGATAACTTGACAGACGCAGAGCGTGATAGCTTAATACTGGGCGCAAAAGTTATGCCATTGATGATAGGCATTCGCTTTTTAACGGATTACCTAGATGGTGATCATTATTTTGCGACAAAACATGATGCTCACAATTTAGAGAGAGCACGAAATCAATTTGCGTTGTATCAAGATATATTACGTAAAGAACCTCAATTGAAAGCGTTAATAAACTAAATCAATCTAGGTTGTTAAATTGAGCGTCTGTCCACTCTCTTCGCAGGCGCTTTTGGTTTCTTTCACATGCTCAACCATCCAAGTATCACCGTAGAAATATTCAATTCCTTTGCGCTATTTCGTAATGCCATTGACGGGCTGCTGTGACTATTTCACAGTGCAATAATTGTTTATTGAACATCAATTAGTCGCATCTCTTTGATTCTTTCAGCTGCATAAGATAGCGTTGTCATAAATAGGGCATTCACTGACATAAATAGATGTTCCATGCGCTCTAGCTGTAAGTAATACTAAAAATAAATATAAAAACTCAAATGATAAAACAAGTTGTAATCTAGGAACCTTCATGACGCATATAAATAGAAGACATTTTCTAAAGGCTGCAGGTGTGGCAGCAGCAGCGGGTGTAGTTGCAGGCTGCGCACAGACAAATGGTCAAACTGTCGCAACGGGCTCAAAAGGTAAATCCGTTATTGGACTCATTACACCCAAAATGGATATTGTGCGTGTTGCATTCATTGGGGTCGGCCAACGTGGTTATGGTCATGTAAAACGTATGAGTCATATAGATGGCGCTGAAATTGTGGCACTTTGTGATACTCATGAAGCGGTTTTGGAACGTTCTGCGAAATTTTTAACAGATAAAGGGCTAAAAAAGCCTGCACTATACAGTACAGGAGAGTTGGCATATAAAGATATGTTAGCCCGTGACGATATTGATATTGTCATTATCTCAACGCCTTGGAAATGGCATGCGCCGATGGCCATAGACACCATGGAAAGTGGGAAACATGCATTTGTAGAAGTGCCTTTAGCACTTACAGTGGAAGAAATGTGGCAGATCGTAGATACCGCTGAACGCACGCAGAAAAACTGCATGATGATGGAAAATGTAAATTATGGCCGTGATGAGCTGATGGTTCTGAATATGGTTCGCCAAGGTCTTTTTGGTGAGCTGTTGCATGGAGAAGCAGCCTATATCCATGAGCTTCGATGGCAAATGAAAGAGCTTGAGCATAAAACAGGTTCTTGGCGCACTGAATGGCATACTCGAAGAGATGGCAACTTGTACCCTACTCATGGTTTAGGGCCAGTATCTCAGTACATGAATATTAACCGTGGGGACAGATTTGACTACTTGACTTCAATGAGTTCTCCCGCTTTAGGTCGTGCAGCATACGCTCAAAGAGAGTTTCCAAAAGGGCATCAACGTAATCAATGGGATTATATTTGTGGCGACATGAACACCACCATGATTAAAACTGTTAAAGGTCGTTCTATTGTCGTCCAGCATGATACAACAACACCTCGTCCATATTCTCGTCATAACCTAATACAAGGAACAAACGGGGTTTTTGCAGGTTTTCCAAATAGAATTGCACTAGAGCAAGGGGGAAGAGGGTCGTTCCATGACTGGGATGGTGACATGGATTATTGGTACGGTAAGTACGATCATCCGTTATGGGTGAAGATGGGTAAAGAGGCTGAACGCAACGGTGGTCACGGAGGTATGGACTTCTTGATGTTTTGGCGAATGATTTACTGTTTGAGAAATGGCGAACCTCTTGATCAGGATGTATACGATGGGGCGGCTTGGTCAGTTATTTCGCCTCTTTCTGCGCAATCAGTAGCAAACCGAAGTGAGTCAGTCTCTATACCAGACTTTACTCGCGGCCATTGGAAAACGGCAACTCCGTTAGGCATTGTGGGAGCATAAATAAAAAAGCGCCAATAGGCGCTTTTTTTATGTTTTAATCAAATTAAGAAAAACTAATTAAATGATCACAATGTACAAATTGATTTTTACCTTAATCTTTAGTTCAGTACTTTTTGGTTGTACAAGTGTACCGATTGAGACAAAAAATACAGAGCTTGAACAAACGCTTGAGCGTTACATAAGCACGTATCAAGCACGTACTGATTTTCAACGGTTTTTATCTTTTTATGCGGACGATGTCGTTTTAGAAGACATGTTATATGGCTATAAAGTCACAAGTAAGCAGCAACTAGCGGAGTTTTTCAACTGGCAGTCGCAAGACGTTTTGGTACTTAACTCTCAACATACCTTATCAATTGAACAAAAAATTGTGTCTATCGAAGAACGAACAGCTGTGTTGCGTGGTACTTTTAACCCCTTTTTATATCATGGAAAGCAACTGGGGCCATGGCGCTTTACTACGGTGTTACATTTTAATGAGCAAGGGTTGATCCGCTATCAGCAAGATTGGATTAACTATTACCCAAGAAGTTTTGTCACAAAGGCACCAAACTTAAACTTGGACAGGTGAGATATGTTTTTATATCTCAATTGCATGTACACTGCATGGTAATTTATTAACTCAAAAAAGTTTGGACCATTGTATGCAACTTTCCGTTGAAATAAGTAAGTACCCACTTCATTCTGACTATATTCCTTTCATAAAATCCTTTATTGAGCGTCTCAATAAGCATGATGGTTTAACGGTAGTTACAAATACGATGTCTACTCAGGTTTTTGGGGAGTTTGATGTCGTGATGTCAGTTATTCAGGCTGAAATGAAAGCATCCTTTGAACAATTTGGTAAGAGTGTATTTGTTTGTAAGTTTATTTCTGGCGATTTATCCCCTGAGGCATAATGGAGTTAATCACTGAAACACTTGCAGGGTTTACTGCAATGTCCAGTTGGGAGTACCTAGCTGTCGCATTATCAATACTCTATTTATTATTGGCCATTAAAGAGAACATTTGGTGTTGGCCTGCTGCGTTTTTTAGCACCGCGATTTACACCATAATGTATTGGAATGGGGCTTTAGTGATGGAGTCCTTTTTACATTTCTATTATTTGGTTATGGCATTTGTCGGTTGGTGGATGTGGCGCTCTGGCAATAAAAATACTGAGTCTAAAATTGTTTCTTGGTCGTTCTTTAAGCATGTGAAAATTATTATTGCGACCGGTATAACCGCCATTTTAATGGGATATATCACAGATAATTACACACATGCTGATCTACCTTATTTAGACAGTTTTACAACTTGCTTTGCTGTTGTTACTACTTACCTTGTTGCAAAAAAAGTGTTAGAGAACTGGTTATATTGGGTGGTTATTGATGCTGCATCTATGTATCTCTACTATTTAAAAGGTTACTACCCAACGCTTGCGTTATATGTTTTTTATACCTTCATGGCATGTTGGGGCTATATGAAGTGGTATGAAGAGCATAGTAATCGAGAGGGAAAAACAGTTGCGCAGCTTTGATGACACCGATGCGTTAGAAGCATTAGGTAGGTTGTTTCCGCATCAAAGTGTACAACAACTCAATAGGCTTGAAGCAGGGCTTAGCAATATCAATTTTTATGCTGAGCTTGGCAGCAAGCCTTACTTGCTTAAGGTGTTTAATGGTGAATTACCAGAAACAGCGTTAACTATTCAAAATAAGTTAGCGGTACAAGGCATCACTCAAGCGGTCATATGTATCGATAAAACAGAAAAATTGGCGGTTTTAGAATATCTAACCACTGTTGACGTTCCCCCTGCGATAGATAAAAAGCTGTTAGAAGTACTTGTCAAAATCCATCATTACCCAAGCCAATGTCATCATGTCCTAGATCTGGCAGCTGAAGTGCGAAAAGCGGCTAAACAGCTGCATGCTGTAAAAATAGGCGATTATTTAATATCTGAAATTAAGCACCTGACTGCTGATATTCGCTATTGTCACAATGATTTGGTCAGGGAAAATGTGCTCAATACGCCGTCAGGAATTTGCTTCATCGATTTTGAGTATGCAGGAAAGAATGATCTTTTTTTTGATTTAGCTGCGCTGTGCTGCTCTTTTGAGTTGTCATCGTTACAGTCATATCACATGTTGGTTGATTATTTTCAAATTCAATCGAGTCAGTTACCCAGTTATGCTATGAAAAAGCTTACTCTCTATGTGGGGGTGTATTTAATTTTGAGTATTGCATGGTATGAAAGCCGAGGAGAGTGCAAAGCACGTCAAAGTTTGTTAGCTCAATTTCTAGCGTGGTGCCAACACCATAATGTTGCTTTGCCTCGTAAGGTTTGATACATCACGAGGCAAGAGCTGTTAAATCCCACCTAGCCTTTTTGCTAGCTCTTTATATTTCTCAACATCTTCCTTGTCAAATATGGGCTCTCCATTCTCATCATGCTCCTTAGCAACTAATAAATTTTCTCTTGCTAGTCGCCTAACTCGCTCCACTTTTACACTTAAAAATTCAGCGACTTGCTCAGTGGTCATAGGGGTCATAATACAAATCCTCAAGATGATGTTGGTAGCTTAGCTACTAAGATCTAATTACATTTATTATTTTTGAACTTTAATCATAGCTAAATATATGACTTTTGGGGGAGTTGAGAATATTTTTTCGTATTTAGTTTAATAAATAGACATACAAACGTCTCCACACTGGTATTTCAATTGAGATGTGATTATCATGGAGCAGCTTAAGATGCTGTGCTCTCGTGGTGAAATGGATATCACGTGGCTCTCCGGAAGCTAAGTTACAGGTTCGATCCCTGTCGAGAGCGCCAGTAAATTTCTTACTCTGAATTCTTTTCTGATTAAAAACGGTTTTTTACCGTGAAATGCCATTGTACTGAATCGACACCTCGTGGTTTATCAATCGGTGCAGCAAAATCTAAGTGAAGCACTAACCTTGAGTTCGCTCTACTCGGCGCCATTCGGATCCCAAATCCCAGGTTTTTATAGAACTGATGATTTGGATTAAATAAGGCCTTACCATCTACACGGCCAATATCAAAATAAGCAGCTCCCCCAACTTTAAACAATTGAAACAGGTCATATTCCCAATAGTACCTTTTCTCTATGTTTAAGATCACGCGCCTGTCACCCTGTAAATATCTCGCAGGAAAGCCACGTAGTCCTGTTTCACCGCCTAAAGTTAATTGCTTGTCTTCAGTTAAGTTTTTACCATGTGTGATATTGAGTTGAGTATACCAAGATTGATAGTTGCCTGTATTTAGGTGGTACTCTAGGTTGAATTGCGTAATTAAATTTTCACTCTCATTACTTTCGACATTCCAATAGCCGTCGAGGGTAAAGTTAAACCTAAAAAGACCATGTTCGCTAGCGTAATGAGCTTTGCTAATTGTCGTATTAAATACCCATCTTGTATCATCGTCGCTTAAAGTCTCATTAGAGTAACCAATTTGCGTATTGATGTTCCAGCCGAGGTTTAGGTCCTCTGTGCGATATATTGAATCAAAGTTTCGAACTTTAATAAACTTTGTTTCCAGCCATTGTGTTTGAATGAAGGGGTAACTCAATTGACGCTGTTTAGCTATGGGTAATGTGGTTTCTCTGATTTTCTTGAATGAGTCTTGCTGGTCTCGGTAGCCAATAATGACTCGCCGTGTCCAGTTTGCTTCTAGCGTTTTGGCAATACCGTAGTAGATTTGGCTTGTTTTTGAATCCTGTTCAAACTCAGAAACCGTTTCCCCATTTTCATATAATGGCTCTACACGTCTATTTGCATAGTTAAAAATACCATAACTATGCGGCGTTCGAGTTGAGAAGAACGGATAATCAACGCCAATATGATGTCGCTCACCATCATCATTATCAGAGTACTCGATGCGCCCTTGGTATCTGGACGAGAGAATATTGGGGTCATCGTATACAAATAAATAACCACTTCGATCAGCGTCTTCTATATGTGTTAAAGATAAGCGCTTACCGTAACCAAATAAATTGCTTTCTCGAAAACCGACTCGGCTGGAATTTTCACCTCCACTGCGACTGAAACTGAGGTCGGGTAACAGAGTCCATAGGTCACGAGTAACCACGGTGACTTCAATATCTCCATCACAGTTTTCTATCGCAAAAATTCTTGCATCATAGAGATACGATTGCTGACGTAAAAGTCTTTCTGATTCTATAAGCAGCTGTGGATCATATTCGCTTTGTTCAGAAAACAGCAAAACGCTTTTTATTACCTCAGGCTTAGTTGTGACATGGGCTCTGTTTGCGAACCTAAATAAGGCATTATCTTCTTCAGGTAAACTCGTATCAAAAACATTAAGTTGATGCAGCTTGACGGTACTGATTTTGGCATTTTTAACGTTAGGTAATGAGTACTCTGAGCTTAATTCTAGGCTGTAGTTGTCTGCAGTTGGCTTTGTATTTGCGATATTTGTGCAGTTATCTAGTGAACGTCTTTGCTCTTGAGCACACGCTAACTGAGAGCCATAGACGTAGATAACAACAAAAAAGAAGCAAACCCGAGATATCACCATATATATGCCCAACACTACTGTTACTATCAGTATGGCTTATGTTAGGCATACATGCTCTTGCAAGTCTATATTATTGTTGTAAATTCGAACAAATTTGTGCATGCAGGCTGGAGAGTAGTTGGGATGCTTCTTGGCCCTCAGGGCAGATCCAAATACTTTCACTGTAGTGTTCAAAATTGAGTGAGAATGGTTGCTGTAAATAAGTAAAGCGCCATTGATGCCGATCTGCACCTTCATTGAATTCTAGAGTATCTAATTTGTCTACAGTCAGAAACACGCTGCCCCATAATTGAAATTCATCACTATCGGGAAACTCGTCAGGTATAACTTGTAGTGTATCTTGCGCATCTAAGCTAATGATCTTTGTCATGTATTTCTCTGCTTATTCTGCCGCCAAATAATTGCGGATTAATTGCATAAATGGTGCACCATATTTTGTGAGTTTGGTAAAGCCAACCCCTGAGACTTTCAAAAAATCACTATCATCGGTTGGCATTTTCTGAGCCATTTCAGCAAGTGTTTTATCATTGAAGACGACATAAGGAGGTACATCATCCTGATCGGCCAGCTCTTTTCGTAAACTACGTAACTTAGCAAAGAGCTTTCTATCGTAATTAAATTGTGCCAGTTTGTCTTGATAAACATGGCTTGCTTGCAGCCTTGGCTCTGCTAAATGCAGTGCATAGTCACCTTTTAAAACGGCTCTCGCGGCTTCTGTCAGCTTTAAAGTCGCGCCTTGTGTAATATCTTGAAATAATAAGCCATGATGAATTAGTTGTCTCAATACACTTAACCAATACTCATTGCTCTGATCTTTGCCAATCCCATAGGTACTCAAATTATGGTGTTGATTGTCGCGAATACGCGCGGTATTGGCGCCTCGTAAAAGATCGACGATGTAACCGAGGCCAAAGCGTTGCTCAGCACGATACACGCAAGAGAGCGCTTTTTGTGCAACGAGCGTTGCGTCAAAATGCTTTGGTGGGTTTAGGCAAATGTCACAGTTACCGCAGGGTTCTCTCTGATACTCGCTAAAATAATTCAGTAAAATTTGTCGTCGACAAGTTTGGGCTTCCGCAAAGTTAGCCATCGCGTTAAATCTTTGCTGCTCCACCTTACGACGCTGCTCGTCAGGGATATCCTCGAAAAAGCGTCTGACTCGACCAATATCCGCAGGGTCGAAATACATAATGGCTTCAGCTTCAAGGCCATCACGACCAGCTCGACCCGTTTCTTGATAGTAAGACTCGATACTCTTTGGAATATCGTAGTGCAGCACAAATCGCACATTGGGTTTATTGATTCCCATTCCAAATGCGACAGTTGCTACTACAATTTGTATATCATCACGGGCAAATGCATTTTGCACAAATTGGCGTTGCTCATTCTCCATACCAGCGTGGTAGGCTGCGGCGTTAAATCCACCTTCTGACAACTTTTCAGCTATCTCATCGACGCGTCTGCGGCTAGAGCAGTAAATAATTCCACTTTGACCTTTTTGCGTTTTTAGGTATCGCATGAGTTGTGAGAGAGGTTTGAATTTCTCTTCGATGGTATAGCGGATATTTGGTCTATCAAAGCTACCGGTATAAACAAAAGGATCAGCCAAATTAAGCTGTGAAACGATATCATTTCTTGTTGCTATATCTGCTGTCGCGGTAAGCGCCATTATAGGAACAAGTGGAAACGCTTGTTTTAATTCGTTTAGTCGGCAGTAATGAGGTCTAAAATCATGCCCCCAATGAGATACACAATGCGCTTCGTCAATGGCAAATAGTGCCAAAGGTATATTTGATAAACGCTCCAAAAAGTCTCTTTGTAACACTTTCTCAGGTGCCACATAGAGCATTCTAATTTCGCCATTGTGAAGTCGTTGATAGATCTGTTGTTGCTGTTGCCACTCAACGCTATTGTTAACAAACTCTGCGGCGATACCTTGTGCTTGTAATTGAGCAACCTGATCTTGCATCAATGAGATAAGGGGAGAAATAACAATGGTTACGCCTTGCAGCATCAATGCGGGTACCTGATAGCATAACGATTTCCCTCCTCCTGTTGGGAGTAAAACCAAGCTATCACGCCCAGTTAGGCATGCTTCTATGGCGTCTTGTTGCCCCGCGCGGAATGTTGTGTAGCCAAAATATTCTTTTAGTACAGACTGGGGGGTCAATGATTTTTGTGCAGCAAGTGTTTCCATTGCGCGCATTTTAGAGTGTTTTAGTGTAATTGTCTTCCTTTAATGATTATTCTTAAGTCGAGTTGCAGGACTTTTAATCAAGTGAACTAACTAGGTTCTAGGCAAGTTAACAGCGGACACGACTTTATGTTGGCAGCTGTTCAATACACTCTTGTAAAGAACACAATGCTGAGTACGGGAATAGAATTGGAGTTGCAAGATGGTGATGCCTCTTTATATCTGTATAATGCACGCCTTCTTCGCGTATGGGTGATAAAAAGGTGTGAAATGAAGGTCGATTCAAAGACAACGCAGGGCTATATATATGCGACGCTCGCTTTTATTATGTGGGGGTTGGCACCCATTTACTTTAAGTCAATTGAACAGGTAGAAGCACTCGAAATTTTAGTACATCGAGTTGTATGGTCTGTTGTGTTTGTGATGGTTGTGATCGGTATACGCAATAATTGGCATAAAGTGCACAGTATCTTAGTAAATCCAAAATTAATGGTGATGCTGGCTGTTACAGCCTTGCTATTAGGATTTAACTGGGGCCTGTTTATATGGGCGGTCAACAATGGATATATGTTAGATGCGAGCCTTGGTTATTATATAAATCCTTTATTGAATGTCTTGCTAGGAATGCTGTTTTTATCTGAAAGACTGAGAACAGGCCAGAAGATCGCTGTTTTGCTTGCATCAACAGGAGTTGTAATTCAATTAATCAGCTTTGGTTCTTTTCCCTATATCGCGTTTTCACTTGCTGGTTCTTTTGCTATTTACGGTTTATTAAGAAAGAAAATGGCGGTGGAGTCTCTGCCAGGATTAATCATTGAGTCAGCTATTTTGTTGCCTATCGCGGCGGTTTATTGGTTTGTCATGTCGCCAAGTGCAACAAGCGACATGTTTGCAAACAGCATTGAGCTTAACGTGTTACTGATTGCCGCAGGTGTTGTCACCACATTGCCATTATTAAGTTTTACAGCCGCAGCCAAACGATTACCGTACTCGACTCTGGGCTTTTTTCAATATATTGGACCAAGTTTAATGTTGATGTTAGCGGTCATCTTTTATGGTGAAGTATTTGATGTAGAAAGGGCCGTAACATTTGCGTTTATTTGGGGGGCGCTGATTTTGTTTAGCTTGGACTCATGGAGAGCGAGCAAGTCTAAAACGGTAAAAAGTTAATACATGTGCTATTGCCTTCTTTAGACGATAAACGCTTTAGAAGGCAATTTGATTTCGTCCAGATTCTTTCGCTGTGTAAAGCTTCTCATCAGCTATTTTTATGAGCGGATCAATACTCTCAATGATCTTATCTGCCACGCCAATGGAAACTGTGAATGGAATATGGTACGGAGTCAAAGAGCTACTGCTTTTCTCTAGGAATAATCTAAATTGCTCTAATTTTTGAGCATTTTCCTTACTATCTAATGAGCGGAATAACACAGCAAATTCTTCGCCACCTAACCTAGCATAAAGATCGTGTTCAAAAAACTTCGCAAAACATTCACCGATTGATTGTAGAACTTTATCACCAGCATCATGTCCATGTTGGTCGTTAATCTTTTTGAAAAAGTCGATATCAATCATAGCCAGCATGCAACTATGGCTTTGACGACTATTCATTGTGAGTTGTTTGCTGGCGTGTTCAAAGAAGTAGCGTCTATTCGGTAATTGGGTTAAATAGTCAGTATTTGCTTGTCGTCTAATGGTTGCAATGTTTTCTAACATATCAACGTTTTGACTTAATCGACAATAAAACTCTTCGGGGTTAAACGGTTTACGCAAATAATCATTTGCGCCGCTTTTGAGAAAACGAGCAGATAAATAAGCATTGTCAGTGCCGGAAATACCAATGATGGCTTTGTCATCATTACTGTACAATCGTCTGATCTCTGCGCACAGCTCTTCACCTCTCATATTAGGCATTTCGTTGTCGGTGATAATCACATCAATATCTGGGTGGTCATTAAGCGTGGCAAGCGCTTTTATACCGTCTTCAGCAACATAAACTTGATATTTATGTCTTTGCAATAAAGAGCTTATATGTCGTCGTGTCGCCGCTGAGTCATCTACAACCAATACTTTGACTTGTTCATTGCGAGGTAAACGTTGCAACTGGCGTTTTAAATATTGATATGCTTGTTTATTTTCTTTCGTTATATAGTCAATGACAGGGTATTTATCTACTGTATCTCGGGTACTGGACTCAAGGTTACCAGTCATTACGATAGTCGGTATATTTGCTTTTACGGTGTACGGGATAGCCTCTCCATTTGTTGCATCGGGCAATACAAAGTCGACTACGGCACAAAAGTAGTTGTGATCGTTAATTAACCTTTTTGCACTTTCCAAAGTTGTAGCGACATCAACGTCGTACCCTACAGAACTTGCAATGTGTTTTTGAACTTTCGCGATAGTTGGTGTGTCTTCAATTATGAGCACTTTTCTCAACACATGCACAACCTTAACAGCTTTTCTTTACTTCAGTTTTAACTGAAAGCGTAAAAAAAGCAATGAAGAATATGAGATTCATAGACTAAAACTCCGTCAACTAGCAATGTAGACATTAAATCTGACAGAGCAATACGGTAAATGTGAAAACATCTTAATCTAAACTGGGTTCTACTTCCTGTTGTTCAATATGATTTTGAGTTCGGTGGATATGGTTTTGAACACTTAATGTATGAACCTTATGTTTCCGTGTTGTTAGGTCTAGGTATTTAGCCCAAATTTTTTCAATGCGATTCTTAGGTGGTGTGTGTTGTGTAAAGGTATCAAAAAACTGCTGTTGCAGTGGGTTACTTGGTTTAGTCTCTTGTTTATGCAAACGACGAAGAAGGTGTCCATGTTGTTGCAGAAGTTCAGACTCGAGCAATGTAAAATGTCCACTTCTCGAAAACCCCCTAGGGAAATGCTTATCATCGTAAAAGGGCTTAGGTGCAGCAAAAGCTTCTTTTAATTCAGCTATAGTCTTATCCATGATGTTTTCCTCAATTTGTTTGCAAGAGTATGGCCCAATGGTGATGCTTTTTTAAACGAAAGTTTTTTATTGAAAGGTAGGGGAATGGACAAGGAACTATTAAAAACTTTTGTCGAAGTTTCAAAAACTCGTCATTTTGGCCGTGCTGCTGAAAACTTGTATATTACTCAATCAGCTGTCAGCTTCAGAATTAGGCAGCTAGAACAAAATTTAGGTGTGAGTTTATTTACGCGCCAGCGTAACAATATTCAGCTGACGGCGCCAGGAGAGCGCTTGTTGCCTCATGCGAAAATGCTATTAACAGCGATACAAAGGGCAAGGCTTGATGTCGCATTAGCGAGTAATAGGCAGCAGCAATTGTCGTTGGCTGGCACACCAAACATATGGGATGCTTATCTGCATTTTGGTATCAATCAAATAGTGTCGTCTATGCCGGGTGTCTCTTTGGTGGCAGAAGTAAAGGCGCATCAGGAGAGTGTAAGGCTATTGTTGGAGCGCACATTGGACATTGCTGTGTTATTTGATCCCCCTAAAGTTGATGAATTAATCGTTAGACAAGTTAAAAACTTGTCTATAATTCCTGTCAGTACATTTAATTATACAAATAGAGATGACTTTTTTGGCAAACAGTATGTGTATGTAGATTGGGGGACGGCGTTTTCACTTTGGCATGCAAAACAGTGTAATAGTGATATTCCACCTTATTTTCGTACTAGTACGGGGCGTATAGCCCTAGAGCTTATTTTGCAATGTGGTGGCTCGGCTTATTTACCAGAAATGCTCGCAGCAGAACTAATACGTAAACAACAGTTGTTTTTTGTAGATTCTGTAGAGTGTAGTTTTCGGGAGGTGTATGTCGCTTATCATAAAGGGAATGATCAGGTAGAGCATATAGAAACAGTCGTAAATCTATTAGCTTCTATTGCAGAGTAATTTCAGCATGTCTGATTTTCTTATCATTACCTATTTATGACACAACGCTGAATTTTCAGTTTCAATAAAATGTCATTTTTATTTTACGTGTAATATTTCTGTCACTTAGTGCTGGCAGACTGCGCCTGTCTAATAAATTACGTGTTGCGATATTGAGGAAATACACATGAAACTAACCAAATCAGCATTACTACTCTCTATTCTTAGTGGTCTATCTTTGAATGCTCATGCCGATGTTGATGTATACGGTAAAGCAAATCTGTCTGTTCAATCTTCTGATGAAGGAGACGGCTCATTTACTGAAGTGAAGAGCAATGCCTCACGTTTTGGTTTTAAGGGTTCTGAAAAGCTAGATTCAGGCCTGGAAGTAATTTACAAGCTAGAATTTCAAGTTGATGTATCAGATGCTGATTCAAAAGGCGATGATGACAATATTACTGCTCGTAACCAATATGTTGGTTTAAAAGGCAAGTATGGTGAAGTTGTTATTGGTCGTAATGATACAGCATTTAAACTTTCTCAAGGTAAGCTTGATCTATTTAATGATTTAGAAGCAGATATTAAAAATATTTGGAAAGGTGAAAACCGCTTAGGCGATTCACTATCATTTAAGTCTGCAAGTTATAATGGTTTTAAAGTACTGGGTACATTTATTGCTGAAGACGCGACTGATGGTGAAAACGGCTACTCTGGTGCAGTTACATACGGTGATGCAAAACTTAAAAAGTCTAAGTTTTATGTAGCGCTTGCGGGTGACAGTGAAGTAAAAGGTTATGATGCTTTACGTTTGTCAGGTCAATATAAAGCAACGGATGATTTAAAGCTTGGTGCTATGTATCAGAAGCAAGAAAAAGTAGATGGTACTGGCACCGCGGATGGTTTCTTAGTAAACGCGGCTTATAGCTTTGGTGCAAATACGGTTAAGATCCAATACCAAATGATTGACTTTGATGCGGCTGCTTCAAAAGATGTGGATGGTATCAGTATTGGTATCGACCATAAGCTTGCAAAAGCTGCAAAACTATACGCGTTTTATTCATCTGTTGATGAAGATGCCGGAACAGAAGAAGATTACTTAGGTTTGGGTATTGAGTACAAGTTTTAAGTAAGTACAAAATTAATAGTATGTGAGCCGTACTCTTTAACGAGTACGGCTGATTTTAGTCGAAAAAACCACCTCTTTGTTCTCTATTTGCTCAAATGAACGCCTTTTCCGTTTTTTGTTAAAAAAACGCTTGCGCCAATCTTAAATCTCCCTATAATGCGCACCCACTGACACGGCGGGCTGCGAGAGAAAACGCAAACCAAAATGAAAGTTAAAGTTAAATTGAAAGATTAATTAAAAAATTAAATTTTCTAGTTGACTTTAAAAGTGAAGCGGTTAATATGGCGCTCCACTTCGCAGCAACGCTGCGGTAACTAACCAAGAGTTAGTTACACTGTTCTTTAAAAATATGAAGCAATCATCTGTGTGGGCACTCGTACAGATTGAGTTCTAACAAAATATTTAGAGTCTCAAATGTAACTGAGTGACTATAACAGTCAATTCGTTTTGATTTTACTTTTTCAAAAGTAGAAACAAACAAAATCAGAATTCATTGAGCATGGTTTGAAGTTTACTTCAAACAAAAAACTTTTAATTGAAGAGTTTGATCATGGCTCAGATTGAACGCTGGCGGCAGGCCTAACACATGCAAGTCGAGCGGTAACATTTCTAGCTTGCTAGAAGATGACGAGCGGCGGACGGGTGAGTAATGCTTGGGAACGTGCCGTAAGGTGGGGGACAACCATTGGAAACGATGGCTAATACCGCATAATGTCTACGGACCAAAGGGGGCTTCGGCTCTCGCCTTATGATCGGCCCAAGTGGGATTAGCTAGTTGGTAAGGTAATGGCTTACCAAGGCGACGATCCCTAGCTGGTTTGAGAGGATGATCAGCCACACTGGAACTGAGACACGGTCCAGACTCCTACGGGAGGCAGCAGTGGGGAATATTGCACAATGGGCGCAAGCCTGATGCAGCCATGCCGCGTGTGTGAAGAAGGCCTTCGGGTTGTAAAGCACTTTCAGTAAGGAGGAAAGGTTAGTAGTTAATACCTGCTAGCTGTGACGTTACTTACAGAAGAAGCACCGGCTAACTCCGTGCCAGCAGCCGCGGTAATACGGAGGGTGCGAGCGTTAATCGGAATTACTGGGCGTAAAGCGTACGCAGGCGGTTTGTTAAGCGAGATGTGAAAGCCCCGGGCTCAACCTGGGAACTGCATTTCGAACTGGCAAACTAGAGTGTGATAGAGGGTGGTAGAATTTCAGGTGTAGCGGTGAAATGCGTAGAGATCTGAAGGAATACCGATGGCGAAGGCAGCCACCTGGGTCAACACTGACGCTCATGTACGAAAGCGTGGGGAGCAAACAGGATTAGATACCCTGGTAGTCCACGCCGTAAACGATGTCTACTAGGAGCTGGGGTCTTCGGGCAACTTTTCCAAAGCTAACGCATTAAGTAGACCGCCTGGGGAGTACGGCCGCAAGGTTAAAACTCAAATGAATTGACGGGGGCCCGCACAAGCGGTGGAGCATGTGGTTTAATTCGATGCAACGCGAAGAACCTTACCTACACTTGACATACAGAGAACTTACCAGAGATGGTTTGGTGCCTTCGGGAACTCTGATACAGGTGCTGCATGGCTGTCGTCAGCTCGTGTTGTGAGATGTTGGGTTAAGTCCCGCAACGAGCGCAACCCCTATCCTTAGTTGCCAGCGATTCGGTCGGGAACTCTAAGGAGACTGCCGGTGATAAACCGGAGGAAGGTGGGGACGACGTCAAGTCATCATGGCCCTTACGTGTAGGGCTACACACGTGCTACAATGGCAGATACAGAGTGCTGCGAACTTGCGAGAGTAAGCGAATCACTTAAAGTCTGTCGTAGTCCGGATTGGAGTCTGCAACTCGACTCCATGAAGTCGGAATCGCTAGTAATCGCGGATCAGAATGCCGCGGTGAATACGTTCCCGGGCCTTGTACACACCGCCCGTCACACCATGGGAGTGGGTTGCTCCAGAAGTAGGTAGCTTAACCTTCGGGGGGGCGCTTACCACGGAGTGATTCATGACTGGGGTGAAGTCGTAACAAGGTAGCCCTAGGGGAACCTGGGGCTGGATCACCTCCTTAACGATTTAGAACAGATTTGTTCGAAGTGTCCACACAGATGATTGTTAGTTAGCTTTAATAGCTAATTAATATTGCTCTTTAAAAATTTGGAAAGCTGATAATTAAATTCTCGAATAACAAGCAATTGTTATTCAGAGTTTTCGAAAGAAAATGCCGATTAATCATTTAATTGATTAATTAGCGTCTACTTTAGTATTACTTAACTTCTGGCGAAGTTAAAACTGTCTTTGACGATACAAACCATTTTGGGTTGTATGGTTAAGTGACTAAGCGTACACGGTGGATGCCTTGGCAGTTGGAGGCGATGAAGGACGTACTAACTTGCGATAAGCTAAGTCAAGCCAGTAAGAGGCACTTGAGACTTAGATTTCCGAATGGGGAAACCCACCGCTTAGCGGTATCTTACAGTGAATACATAGCTGTAAGAGGCAAACCGGGAGAACTGAAACATCTAAGTACCCCGAGGAAAAGAAATCAACCGAGATTCCGAAAGTAGCGGCGAGCGAAATCGGATTAGCCCTTAAGCTTCAGTGTAATTAGTGGAACCTTCTGGAAAGTTGGACGACACAGGGTGACAGTCCCGTACACGAAAATTTATCTGAAGTGAAATCGAGTAGGTCGGAGCACGTGAAACTTTGACTGAATATGGGGGGACCATCCTCCAAGGCTAAATACTCCCAACTGACCGATAGTGAACCAGTACCGTGAGGGAAAGGCGAAAAGAACCCCTGTGAGGGGAGTGAAATAGAACCTGAAACCGTGTACGTACAAGCAGTAGGAGCCCTTCGAGGGTGACTGCGTACCTTTTGTATAATGGGTCAGCGACTTATATTCTGTAGCAAGGTTAACCATTTAGGGGAGCCGTAGCGAAAGCGAGTCTTAACTGGGCGCTTAAGTTGCAGGGTATAGACCCGAAACCCGGTGATCTAGCCATGGGCAGGTTGAAGGTCAGGTAACACTGACTGGAGGACCGAACCCACTAACGTTGAAAAGTTAGGGGATGACCTGTGGCTAGGAGTGAAAGGCTAATCAAACCGGGAGATAGCTGGTTCTCCCCGAAATCTATTTAGGTAGAGCCTCGGACGAATACTTACGGGGGTAGAGCACTGTTAAGGCTAGGGGGTCATCCCGACTTACCAACCCTTTGCAAACTCCGAATACCGTAAAGTACTATCCGGGAGACACACGGTGGGTGCTAACGTCCATCGTGGAGAGGGAAACAACCCAGACCGTCAGCTAAGGTCCCAAAGTGTATGTTAAGTGGGAAACGATGTGGGAAGGCTAAAACAGCTAGGAGGTTGGCTTAGAAGCAGCCATCCTTTAAAGAAAGCGTAATAGCTCACTAGTCGAGTCGGCCTGCGCGGAAGATGTAACGGGGCTAAACATACCACCGAAGCTACGGCTGCGAACTTATGTTCGCGGGGTAGGGGAGCGTTCTGTAAGTGGCTGAAGGTGTGCCGGGAGGCATGCTGGACATATCAGAAGTGCGAATGCTGACATGAGTAACGATAATGCGGGTGAAAAACCCGCACGCCGGAAGACCAAGGGTTCCTATCCCATGTTAATCAGGGTAGGGTGAGTCGACCCCTAAGGCGAGGCTGAAGAGCGTAGTCGATGGGAAACGGGTTAATATTCCCGTACTTGGTATAAATGCGATGGGGGGACGGAGCAGGCTAGGCAAGCATGGCGTTGGTTGTCCATGTGAAAGGCTGTAGGCTGGTGACTTAGGAAAATCCGGGTCGCTAAGGCTGAGAGTCGAGACGAGCTACTACGGTAGTGAAGTTGTTGATGCCCTACTTCCAGGAAAAGCCTCTAAGCTTCAGTTTATATCGAATCGTACCCTAAACCGACACAGGTGGTCAGGTAGAGAATACTAAGGCGCTTGAGAGAACTCGGGTGAAGGAACTAGGCAAAATTGTACCGTAACTTCGGGAGAAGGTACGCTCTTGTTTGTGAAGGATTTACTCCGTAAGCAAACGAGAGCCGCAGTGACCAGGTGGCTGGGACTGTTTATTAAAAACACAGCACTGTGCAAAATCGTAAGATGACGTATACGGTGTGACACCTGCCCGGTGCCGGAAGGTTAATTGATGGGGTTAGACATTTGTCGAAGCTCTTGATCGAAGCCCCGGTAAACGGCGGCCGTAACTATAACGGTCCTAAGGTAGCGAAATTCCTTGTCGGGTAAGTTCCGACCTGCACGAATGGTGTAACCATGGCCACGCTGTCTCCACCCGAGACTCAGTGAAATTGAAATCGCAGTGAAGATGCTGTGTACCCGCGGCTAGACGGAAAGACCCCGTGAACCTTTACTACAGCTTGGCACTGAACATTGACCCTACATGTGTAGGATAGGTGGGAGGCTTTGAAGCACAGTCGCTAGATTGTGTGGAGCCGTCCTTGAAATACCACCCTTGTAGTGTTGATGTTCTAACTTAGGTCCCTAATCGGGATTGAGGACAGTGCCTGGTGGGTAGTTTGACTGGGGCGGTCTCCTCCCAAAGAGTAACGGAGGAGCACGAAGGTTGGCTAAGTACGGTCGGACATCGTACGGTTAGTGTAATGGTAGAAGCCAGCTTAACTGCGAGACAGACACGTCGAGCAGGTACGAAAGTA
Organism: Pseudoalteromonas luteoviolacea; assembly: GCF_000814765.1. Lineage (GTDB taxonomy): Bacteria > Pseudomonadota > Gammaproteobacteria > Enterobacterales > Alteromonadaceae > Pseudoalteromonas > Pseudoalteromonas luteoviolacea_H. Next base: position 530,084 of record NZ_JWIC01000010.1, on the reverse strand, counting down.
GGTCATAGTGATCCGGTGGTTCTGAATGGAAGGGCCATCGCTCAACGGATAAAAGGTACTCCGGGGATAACAGGCTGATACCGCCCAAGAGTTCATATCGACGGCGGTGTTTGGCACCTCGATGTCGGCTCATCACATCCTGGGGCTGAAGTCGGTCCCAAGGGTATGGCTGTTCGCCATTTAAAGTGGTACGCGAGCTGGGTTTAGAACGTCGTGAGACAGTTCGGTCCCTATCTGCCGTGGGCGTTTGAGAATTGAGAGGGGCTGCTCCTAGTACGAGAGGACCGGAGTGGACGAACCGCTGGTGTTCGGGTTGTTATGCCAATAGCATTGCCCGGTAGCTACGTTCGGAATCGATAACCGCTGAAAGCATCTAAGCGGGAAGCGAGCCTCGAGATGAGTTCTCACTTTAACTTAGAGTTAACTGAAGGGCCGTTGAAGACTACAACGTTGATAGGCGAGATGTGGAAGTGCTGTGAGGCATTGAGCTAACTCGTACTAATTACCCGTGAGGCTTAACCATACAACGCCAAAGTGGTTTTAAGCTTGTTAGAAGTTAAGAATATAAGTAGACGATAAGAATTTAATTACGCTCTCCGAATTTAAGCATTGTGACTAGATAAGCTCTTATGAGAAATCAATTCACCTTGCGCAAATGAAATGACAAAAAAGACGTCATTAGCCATTTGCACGACAAGAATTTGCTTGGTAACCATAGCATTTTGGAACCACCTGATCCCATGCCGAACTCAGTAGTGAAACGAAATAGCGCCGATGATAGTGTGGGGTTTCCCATGTGAAAGTAGGACATTGCCAAGCGCAAAATAAAAGAAAGCCCGATTCGAAAGAGTCGGGCTTTTTTGCTTTTAAGTCCCTCAGCAACAGCTAAACTAGCTTATTTCACCTTGCGCAAAAAGAGCGTACTCACTGCGTTCGTTGTCGCTAGCCTTTTGCACGATAAGCGCAAGGTGAAGGGAGCATCCTTCACCGCCGACAAGGCAAACTCAAGATTTCCTCAGCAACAGCTAAAACGGCTTATTTCACCTTGCGCAAATTGAACGTACTCACTTCGCTCGTTGTCGTTACATTTTGCACGATACTCACCTTGCGCAAATTGAACGTACTCGCTTCGCTCGTTATCGTTACATTTTGCACGTTAATCACCTTGCTCACTGTTATTAATACTTCCCTACTTTTCAATAAGGACAATACCTAATGGTGGACGGCACACGAAATTGAGCCCATGACTGACCGAACTGCATGGGCTTTTGAATTCTAAAAACACCGAATTAAGTCAGTGTTTTAACTGCTTGGGCGATACCTTCTAAGGTGAGCGGATACATTCTGCCTTCCATCAATTTATCAATTTGTCCTATTGACTGGTAATACGGCCAGTAATCTTTCGGTTGTGGGTTCAGCCACGCCACTTTGTCGAAATGATCTGTGAGCCGTTTTAACCACTCGCTACCAGGTTCTTGATTCCAATGCTCTACACTCCCCCCTGGGTAGGTAATTTCATAAGGGCCCATTGTCGCATCACCAACAAATATTAAGCGGTAATCTTTGCCGAATTTATGAATGAGTTGATAGGTATCAAGTAGGGAATCGTTTAAGCGCTCATTGTCTTTCCAGACGTGCTCATATACACAGTTGTGAAAATAGTAAAACTCTAAGTGTTTAAACTCAGAGTGAGCAGCACTGAACAACTGTTCGCATATTTGGATATGATCGTCCATTGATCCTCCAATATCGAACAACATGAGTACACTAATAGCATTGTGTCTTTGTGGGGCCATTTTAACATCGAGCAAACCGCCTTGTTTTGCTGTTGCTTCAATAGTGTTGTTGAGATCAAGCTTTTCGCTCTCATGGCTGCGGGCGAATTTTCTCAGTTGCTTGATTGCCAATTTCATATTTCGGCTGCTGAGATCTGCATCTTTGTCGAGGTTTTTATATTGCCTCTTATCCCATACCTTGACGGCCTGCCTATGGCGACTTTCGTGTTGGCCAATTCGTACGCCTTCAGGGTTATATCCATATGCCCCAAAGGGAGATGTGCCGCCTGTGCCTACCCATTTGTTACCACCAGCGTGCCTTTTTTGCTGCTCTTCAAGGCGGCGCTTAAGTGCTTCCATAAGTTTATCTAGCCCACCTAAGGTTTTCAGTTTGGCTTTTTCTTCTTCGCTGAGCTGCTTCTCAAAGTCTTTTCTTAACCAGTCTGCAGGTAAGGTTTGCTGTTGTATTGCATTGGCAAGGTCTACTTGCGCTACACCCTGAAAATAGTCAGCAAACGCACGGTCAAATTTATCGAACAAAGTTTCATCTTTAACAAATATCACTTTGCTGAGCGTATAAAAATCATCGATGTTACCAAAGCAGAGCCCTTGCTCTAGCGCCGAAAGACAATCTAGCAGCTCCCTGAGACTTGCTTTGATACCATGTCGTCTAAGAGTAAACAGGAACTCAATGAGCATTATCTTTTACTCATAAAAGCGAGTTTTTCAATCAAGGTCACATCTTGCTCATTTTTTAATAAAGCTCCAAATAATGGCATAAGGCCGCCTTGGTGTGTTTTGTCATGTAATGTTGTGGCATCAATATCTTCGGCAAGTAATAGCTTTAGCCAATCGAGTAACTCGCTGGTACTGGGTTTTTTCTTAAGGCCTCTAATTTCTCGTAAATTAAAGAATACCTCCAATGCTTGATTAAGTAGTGTTGCTTTTATATCAGGGAAGTGAACATCCACAATGGCTTTCATCTCTTCAATTGATGGAAAGTCGATGTAATGGAAAAAGCACCTGCGCAAAAACGCGTCTGGCAGCTCTTTTTCATTATTTGACGTAATGATAACGATAGGTCGGGTATCTGCTTTTACTTGCTGTTGCGTTTCATAAACGTGAAACTCCATTTTATCTAGTTCGAGCAGTAGGTCATTAGGAAACTCGATATCGGCTTTGTCTATTTCATCTATAAGAAGAACGGGACGCTTGTTCGCTGAAAATGCCTGCCACAATTTGCCTTTTATTATGTAGTTATTTACATCATGAACACGTTCGTCGCCCAGTTGGCTATCGCGAAGTCGTGATACGGCATCGTATTCATAAAGTCCTTGCTGAGCTTTAGTGGTAGACTTTATGTGCCATTGAATCAAGTCAGTCTCTAAACTTTGAGCGAGTTCTTCCGCCAATAGGGTTTTACCAGTACCAGGCTCACCTTTTATTAGTAGTGGTTTCTCTAACAGAATGGCGGCATTAACCGCCTGTTGTAGTGCTGCTGTTGCTATATATTTGCTTGTACCTGTGAACATTGTTTCTTGTGGTCTGAGGAGATCATGCTATCAGTTTGCCACACTTCCATTTTCACTACCAAATATCATTCTTCTCGCACAAATTGAAATCTAGGCTGTGTTTTACCGTCAATAGTGACATCTTCAACAAACATGCTCAGAGGCCTTGCCCAATGGTCGTAATTACCATATAGCGTTTTATAGATCACGAGGGCTTCTTCGCTTTCACTGTGGGTTGCAATAAACAACACTTGGTATTCTTTACCCTTGTAATGGCGGTATATCCCTTTTTTAAGTTCGATAGGCATTGTTGAGTCCTCATATGACTGGGTATAATTGGCTTATTAAAAGACGAGTACAGATGCTCGTTTATCTATGAAATAAGGTTTTAATACATGAATTATATTGCGCTTGGCGATTTCAAGAAAGCATGGGTTTTCAGGCATAAGGACCTCCCGATTGACGACGCAGATTTGGCCCAGATTAAGCCGATGACAGCGCAGCGTGCAGCTGTTCTTTGGAGTACGATGGTTAGCCGAGAGCAAGACCACCCAGACTTTTTTACTCCACATGACTGGGCAGGTAAAGAAGATAACTGGGAAGAAGTTGTAGAGTGGGAGAATAAGTGGGAAGAAGGTGAAGCACTATTGCCTTTGGAGATCTCGGACTACTTGGGCTGGGAAGATAATACGACGGTCTATTTTTGCTTATCAAGAGAACATGTAATTGAAACCCAGTTTGGCGTATTCAAGCGTTGCTGGCAAAACTTTATGTTTTTAGTTGATGGCAGTTTATTACTTGGCAAGAAGCGAGATGCGGCAGTACAGTTTTTAGAGACTGGTGAAGCTAAACTTGGTAAACGTCCGAAATGAAAATAGACCCCGCTTATAATATTTAATAGACTGATTGTATTCAGGTATGGCGCGGTGATATAAAACCCCTTAATGGGAGGGATTTTGAGAGAGCATAATACAGGCAAGCAGCAGACGACTATTTGGCAAGATGAAGCTTTACGGCTTGTCTACGCTGAGCTTGTTAATGTATTTTATACTCGAGAAATTACGCGCTTATCTACAGAAGCGGATCCGAACAGACTGAAAAGAGTATTAAGCAGTTTACCTTATTATGTTGAACGTGCGGCAACGCATATTGTCTTGGGTGAAGTGCCTCTTCAGTTAGATAGTCATAATGGGTGTTGGGTGGCAACGCAAAGGCGGGTTCCATCGCAATCATCTGATAAAATTCGGCTCTATTTCGAAAAACACGCTGAAGTGGGGCTAGTTGTGCCAGTTGCTATCAATCAGGACCATGAAACCATCCTTTGTATTGATATGATAGATCAAGTGAATCAATCACAAATACATTGCAATCAATATGGTTGGTTCGCCAATGAAGGACATGGCTTAGATAATGGTCATATAAGTATACTCAAACCGACGAAAGCTTTAATGACAGCCGCCTGTTGTGGTCACCGATGGCAATATCATAAAATGATAACACCGAGATTACTTGGCCTAAGAGAGATGCTGCTTGCAAGTAGCATCAATTGGCGCAATGTAGCAAAAAAGAAACTAGTATCAGGCTGACAATTATCCTGTTGTCGACGTGACTACATCATTCATTTAGTAGGGTATATTTTATGCGTTTTTTTCAGTTGGCGCTATTTTGCCTGTGTGCCTACATACAGTATAAGCTGTGGTTTGGCCATCATGGTTTGCAGGACTATCGGAGGATCACCGAAACGGTAAATACCCATCAACAAATGAATGCCGAATTACTAAAAAGAAATAAATTACTTAAAGCAGATATTGAAGACCTAAAATTAGGTTTAGAAGGCGTTGAAGAACGGGCTCGGCATGAGCTAGGCATGATCAAGCCTAATGAAACTTTTATCCGCGTATTACCTAAGAAGCATTATGAATAAAGCAATTTCATTAGCGGCAGTTGTTCCTGCAGCTGGTGTGGGTTCCAGAATGGGACTTAATCACCCAAAGCAATATTTAAAAATTGGTGAAAAGACCATCCTAGAGCATACGTTAATAAAGTTATCCAATGTTGAACATATTAATCATATCTATGTTGCAGTGAGCGAAGATGATGGCTACTTCGATGGTTTAGATTTAACTGAGCTAAATACAACCCGTGTACCTGGTGGCAAAGAAAGGGCTGATTCAGTGCTTAATGCTTTGAAGTCTATGCAGGCACATCCTCCTGAGTGGGTTTTAGTGCATGATGCTGCCAGGCCACTTGTCGATATTAAAGATATCGAGAAACTGATTGTGTCTTGCTTAGGTACTGGTGAAGGCGGAATACTTGCAAGTAAAGTGAAAGACACGATTAAAAAAGGCGATAAATACATAGAAGAGACAGTGCCCAGAGATCAGCTATGGCAAGCTTTAACGCCTCAACTTTTTCCTTATCAAGCGCTTTTGAGTGCACTGGAAAGCGCATTGAGTGAGGGGGCGATGGTCACCGATGAAGCTTCCGCTATGGAGAGGGTGGGGCTGCCTGTGGTACTAGTCTCGGGGCGATCTGACAATATAAAGATTACCACGCCAGAGGATCATGCACTGGCATGTTTTCTAATGGCACAACAGCAAAAGAGTATTGAGAATGTTTAGAATTGGTCATGGCTTTGACGTACACAAATTTGGCGGCAAAGGGCCTTTAGTTATTTGTGGCGAGAAAATAGAGTTTGAACAAGGTTTTATTGCACACTCGGATGGTGATGTAGCAGTTCATGCTCTTTGCGATGCATTGTTAGGGGCACTTGCGTTAGGAGATATAGGGAAGCACTTCCCTGATACGGATAGTGAGTTTGAAAACATAGATAGTCGCATTTTATTAAGAAGGGTGATTGAGCAAGTAACGAAATTGGGCTACACAGTAGGAAATATTGATGTCACACTTGTTGCCCAAGCGCCTAAAATGCGACCGCATATTGATGCAATGAGAGCAAATTTGGCCGCTGATTGCCAAATTGAACTCGATCAAGTGAATGTCAAAGCAACAACAACGGAAAAGCTTGGTTTTGAAGGTCGCAAAGAAGGCATTTCAAGTCATGCCGTCGCACTACTTATGAAGGGGTAGTTAAGTGATTGATGCTATAGCTTCGCTAAATTACCTTTATGGCGAGCCTCTGTCTAAAGGTGACTTTAAGCAAACAGCAGAAGACTTTGTAGTTGAAGAAATACTGGATATTGAGTTCACCGGTAAAGGTGAGCATGTTTGCTTACAGATTATTAAACGCGGAGAAAACACTGCGTATTTGGCCAAGCAAATTGCTAAATTCGCGGGTGTTGCTCCTAGAGATGTGAGCTATGCTGGGCTAAAAGATCGTCATGGTGTCTGCACGCAGTGGTTTAGCGTACCGGTTCCCATCAAAAAGCACATAGACTTTTCGCAGTTAAACTCAGACTCTATGGTCGTGATTAAACAAGTGCGGCATAACCGAAAATTAAAAACGGGCTGTCACCGTGGAAATCACTTTGTGATAACGCTCAGGAATGTGACCAATCACTTGGATGTGCTTGCTCGCATAAATGCAGTGAGGCAAGGTGTGCCAAATTATTTTGCAGAACAGCGATTTGGTCATGATGGCCATAATTTGATAATGGCAGAACGGTTGTTTAATGGTGAACATATTCGTGACAAAAAGCTCAGAGGTATTGTGATATCAGCTGCGAGATCGCATATTTTCAATCACATCGTGTCAAAAAGAGTAAAAGAGCATGGTTTAGCTAAAACCTGGCATAGAGAGATCTTTTTATTGTCCGGTAGTAATGCGTTTTTTGAAGATGACTTAAACGATGAGGTTGTTGAACGTTTAAATCAAGGGGATATTCTTTTATCTGCGCCACTGGTTGGTAAAGGTGAGAAGGGGCTTACTGAGCTTGAGAAGTCTTGGCTGGAGGAGCACGCTTCTTGGCATCAGGGACTTGCGGAGCTGGGCTTGAAGAATGAGCGAAGAAGCTTGAGAGTGATCCCTAAATCACTCAGTGTTAAAACCATAGACAATCAAACCTTGCAGCTGAGTTTTGATTTACCAAAAGGGTGTTATGCGACTTCTGTACTAAGAGAGCTGATTAAACATAAAGATGTGAGCTTGAGAGATAAACAAGAATCTGGGGAGCAATAAGTGTGAAGATATTACTGAGCAATGATGATGGTGTAAGTGCAAAAGGAATAGAGGTGCTTTACAAAGCGCTCAGTGAATTAGCTGATGTGACCGTGATTGCGCCTGATAGGAATTGCAGTGGTGCGAGTAACTCTTTAACACTCATGAATCCACTGCGTACGAGTACATTGGAAAATGGGTTTATTTCAGTCAATGGTACGCCTACAGATTGTGTGCACCTTGGGGTGAACCAATTATTTGATGAGCCTCCAGCATTGGTGGTGGCAGGGATAAATAATGGTGCCAATTTAGGCGATGATACACTGTATTCTGGTACTGTTGCGGCTGCTGCCGAAGGTCGCCACTTGGGGTTACCTGCGATAGCTGTTTCTCTATGCTCTAAAAAAGAGGCGAACTATGAAACTGCTGCGGCAGTGACCTTAAAAATAATTAAGGCGCTTGATAGCCACCCATTACCACAAGATCAAATATTAAATATTAACGTGCCTGATATCCCCCTGTCTGAGTTAAAGGGCATTCAAGTCACTCGCCTTGGCGCACGACATAAAGCCGATACAATGACTAAGCAAACAGATCCTTGGAATCGGGATATATACTGGTATGGTACTTTGGGTTCAGAAAGTGACGCAGGTGAAGGGACGGACTTTTATGCTGTGAAGCAGGGTTATGCCGCCATTACACCATTAACTGTTGATATGACTGCCCATGAGAGTCTTGAGCGTTTGGCTACTTGGTTATCGTCTCAGGAGTAATGATTTTGCTTAATAACTATCAACGCAGTGCTGATAAATTAGTCAACAGCTTGAGAGCGCAAGGGGTTCAAGATGAAGCCGTTTTGCAGGCAATGCTCAACACCCCAAGACACCTATTTATTGATGATGTACTAAAGCACAAGTCATACGAGAATACTGCATTACCTATTGGTCAGGGGCAGACAATATCCCAGCCATACATAGTAGCTAAAATGACAGAGGTGTTGCGTCAGGTTGGTGTTCATGACAACGTTTTAGAAGTAGGAACGGGTTCTGGATATCAAACAGCCATATTAGCGCAGCTGTTTGATAAGGTGTTTAGTATAGAGAGAATTAAAGCCCTTCAATGGCAAGCTAAAAGGCGACTTCATCAACTCGATTTATATAATGTTTCTATGAAGCATGGTGATGGCTGGCAGGGGTGGCATTCGAAGGCGCCTTTTCATGGCATTATAGTGACGGCGGCCGCATCGGTTGTTCCTGAATCTCTGTTAGCGCAATTAGCTGATGGCGGCGCTATGATCATTCCCGTCGGAGTGGATGAGCAGATATTAACGCTATTTGTGAATCAAGGAGGGAAAATATCGAGACAGGACATTGCTGCTGTAAAGTTTGTGCCGCTTGTTGCTGGGCCAATCTCATAAATAATTGAGGAAATATATTTGCAACCCTGATAAATTGTCTTTTATTAGTGGTTTAAGTATGCATATGTAATTAAATAATGGGATTTAATGGAGTGTGGGTGAAAAGTGCGAACTTTTTTATAGTAGGTATACTGTGCAGTTCAATAGTAGCCTGTTCATCTGTCCATAAACCTGCACCTGTGGTGAGCCTTACTAAAGGTAAGACCAAGGTGTCAAAAAAAATTCATATAAAAAATAATCGTTATAAAGTGAAAAAAGGCGACACGCTATTTTCCATTGCATTTAGCGCAAATAAAGATGTAAGAACGGTTGCCAAAATCAACAAAATCCAGCCTCCCTACACCATTTACCCTGGTCAAACTATTTTACTAAGCTATCCTAAAAAATCTAACAAAACGGCTAAAAATACAGCGCAAAAAACCAAAAAATATACAAGTAATAAACCTTTAAATAACAAACCCTCAAAAAAAGAGCTTGATCCCCCCAAGCAACGAGAGTATGTTCAAAGTCAAGCCAATAAAAAAACCAATGACACCAATGCTTTGTTGAATAAAAAGGTACGGTGGAACTGGCCCGCAGTAGGTAAAGTGACACGACGCTTTTCTATTAAAGAAAATGGCTACAAGGGAATACAGATCACAAACAAAACAGGGACATCGATAAAAGCTGCGGCAAGTGGCATTGTTGTATATGCAGGGAGTGCATTACGAGGTTACGGTAACTTGATAATTCTGAAACATACAGATGATTATTTAAGTGCCTATGCCCACAATTCCAAATTGCTAGTAAGAGAGCAGCAGCAGGTTAAAGTGGGGCAGAAGATTGCCGAAATGGGTAGTTCGGATGCAAGCTCAGTTGCTTTACGATTTGAAGTAAGGTACAGAGGTAAATCCGTAGACCCAATTAGGTATCTGCCTAAAAAATAGCGTATCGACGTATTGATGGAACACTATCACTTATTCGCTTGGGAGGATGCTTATGGCTCAAACAGCAAAACAGAAAAGTAAAGTGAACCCGGAATTAGACGATAAGTTTGACGGGGTGAATGAAGATGGTCCGAACGAAGAGCTTTTGGAAGACATTGACAGTGATGAAGAGGTTTTTTCAAAAGATGAAACGGTTAAAAACCTGGATGCAACTCAGCTCTATCTAGGAGAGATTGGTTTTTCTCCACTACTGAGTGCTGAAGAAGAAGTATATTTTGCGAGAAAAGCACTAAAAGGGTGTGAAGCGTCTCGTAAAAGAATGATTGAAAGTAATTTAAGGCTCGTAGTTAAAATAGCACGTCGCTATAACAATCGAGGCTTAGCACTTCTTGATTTGATAGAAGAAGGTAATTTAGGCCTTATCAGGGCAGTAGAGAAGTTTGATCCTGAAAGAGGTTTTAGATTTTCAACCTACGCGACATGGTGGATCCGCCAAACCATTGAACGTGCCATTATGAATCAAACCCGCACTATTCGCTTACCTATCCATGTTGTTAAAGAACTGAATGTGTACCTTAGAACTGCGAGGGAGCTAACCCAAAAGTTAGACCATGAGCCGACTGCAGAAGAAATTGCTGAATGTCTTGATAGGCCTGTGGAAGATGTCAGCAAAATGCTTCGCTTAAATGAGAAAATCACTTCTGTCGATACACCTATCGGTGGTGATAACGACAAAGCGTTGCTGGATATTATTGCAGACGAGCGTGGTTATGAACCCGAAAGTGAAGTACAAAATAAAGACATCAACCGTCATATAGTTGATTGGCTTGGCGAGTTAAATCCTAAGCAGCGTGAAGTTTTAGCACGGCGTTTTGGTTTGCTAGGATATGAGCCTTCCACTTTGGAAGATGTAGGTCGAGAGATTGGTCTTACTCGTGAGAGAGTTCGACAAATTCAGGTAGAAGCATTGCGTCGTCTGAAAGATATTCTCCAACATGAAGGGCTTAGTACAGACAGTTTGTTTGAGCAGTTGTAGCCATTTTTGACATTATTAATATATTGATTTTAGAAAAGTATGCGTTGTTCACCGAAGAGCTTAACAGTTAATACAAAGTAACTAATGAGCTTTGATACTTGCCTACTGATCTGAAACCCTGAATAAAAAGCCACATTCCAGGATGTGGTTTTTTATTGTCTCGAACTTTTATAGCGTTGAAATAGGTCATATTCAAATGTCACAAAACCAGTGTCACTAATTTACTTAATTTCACCATATACACGTGTAATCTAGTCGCATCTCAAGACATCTTTGATGAAATAAGGCAAGTATCCAATAGTACATAATACCGCCTTTTAATGCGCTTGAGTTTTTTCTTTAATTGAGAAAAGTCATGGGGTTATCGTAAGCATAATGGGGAGTAGTATCACAGCTTGGATTAGAACACAGGTCTTGCTAAGCATTCATTGCTTTTAAGCGCCTCATTCTCTCGGATTCACTAGGTGTATTTTGATTGTAAAGTCGGTGACAGTTTTTCGTCCAACTTGAAAAGTGATGATGTTCTTCAGGCTGTAAGGAAGCTATCGAAGTAGCAGTAATATTAGAGACTTGAGAGAGGCTGAACCTAGGAGAGCATAGGCCACCATAAAGGTGGCCTAGACAGTGATTATAAGCTTTCTATTTTCGCTTTTTGCTCTAGTAGCTTTGCTTTAGCGTCACTAAACTCAGTCAGTTTCGCTTTTTCTTTTTCAAGAACTGCTTCAGGTGCATTGTTGACGAATTTCTCGTTTGCTAGCTTTTTCTCTACCTGTGCAAGGCCTTTTTCTGCCTTTTCTAGTTGCTTACCAATACGGGCTAATTCAGCATCGACATCAATTAAACCAGCCATTGGGATCATAATCTCTAAATCACCGATAAATGCCGTTGCAGACGCTGGTGCATCATCTTTATTGGCAAGTACAGTAAATGCTTCTAGCTTAGCTAGTGAGCTTAAGAATGCTTGGTTTTCATCTAAACGTCGTTGATCTTGTTCACTCACATTGGCAAGTAGTACGCTCAGAGGTTTGTTTGGACTGATGTCCATTTCACCGCGGATATTACGAATAGCAAGAATAAACTGCTTAACCCACTCAAGATCTTCCATTGCCTGTGCGTCAACTTGTGACTCATCAAACTCAGGGAAAGCTTGTAGCATAATCGTATTTGCTTCAAGGCCTGCTAATGGCGCTACACGCTTCCAGATCGTCTCTGTAATGTATGGCATTAGCGGGTGCATTAGGCGTAATAAACCTTCTAATACCGTGATCAGCGTATGACGGGTGCCTCGTTGCTGCTCTTCATTGCCTTTGAATAGTACCGGTTTAGTTAGCTCTAAATACCAATCACAGAATTGGTTCCATGTGAATTCGTATATGGTATTTGAAGCAAGGTCAAAACGGTAGTTATCTAAATGCTCAGTGAATGTTTGAACAGTGTTTTGGAACTGGCCTAAGATCCAGCGATCAGCAAGCGAATACTGCCTAGGGGCATCGTTAAAACCACAGTCTTGCTCTTCTGTATTCATCAGAACATAACGGCTTGCATTCCATAGTTTATTACAGAAGTTACGGTAACCTTCCAGTCGATTCATATCCCAATTAATGTCACGACCTGTTGATGCCATCGCGGCAAGCGTGAATCGGAGCGCATCTGTGCCATGTGCTTCGATACCGTCAGCAAACGTTTTACGTGTGTTTTTCTCAATCTTTTTCGCAAGCTGAGGCTGCATCATGTTGCCTGTACGCTTTGTTACTAGGCTTTCAAGGTCAATACCGTCAATCATATCCAGCGGATCAAGCACATTACCTTTTGACTTTGACATCTTGTCGCCATTTTCATCACGAATAAGGCCTGTAACATAAACCGTCTTAAATGGAACTTGTGGTGTACCATCATCATTTTTAACGAAATGCATCGTCATCATGATCATGCGAGCAACCCAGAAGAAAATGATGTCAAAACCAGTTACTAGCACATCTGAAGGGTGGAATACTTTCAGATCTTCTGTATTTTCTGGCCAGCCCTGTGTAGAGAAGGTCCAAAGTGCAGAAGAGAACCAAGTATCCAGTACGTCATCATCTTGTGAAAGTACCACATCATCAGCAAGGTTATTTTCTTTACGAACCTCAGCTTCGTCGCGGCCGACATAAACGTTACCTTGTGCATCGTACCATGCTGGGATCCTGTGGCCCCACCAAAGCTGGCGAGAAATACACCAGTCTTGAATGTCGCGCATCCAAGAGAAGTACATATTTTCATATTGCTTTGGCACAAACTCAATGTCACCGTCTTCAACTGCCTTGATTGCAGGTTCAGCAAGCGGTGCAACACGCACATACCATTGATCGGTTAATAAAGGTTCAATGACAACACCTGAGCGATCGCCATAGGGTACTGTGAGGCTGTGATCATCAATTTTCTCTAATAGACCTGCTTGCTCAAACTCTTCAATGATAAGCTTTCTTGCATCGAAGCGATCTAGGCCGTGAAAACGCTCTGGAATTGGTGCATCTAGAGTAAGTTCTTTACCATCAAAGGTGTAGCTTTCACCTTGAGTTAGTACCGCGGCATCTTTGTTAAAGACATTGATCATTGGAAGCTGGTGGCGCTTACCGACTTCATTATCGTTAAAATCATGAGCAGGTGTGATTTTCACACAACCCGTGCCTTTTTCCATATCAGCATGTTCATCGGCTACGATAGGGATACGACGATTAATGATTGGAAGTAAAATTTCTTTACCAATTAAATCTTGGTAACGCTCGTCTTCAGGGTTTACTGCCACACCTGTGTCGCCAAGCATAGTCTCAGGGCGGGTTGTCGCCACGATGATGTAATCTTTGCCGTCTTGAGTCTTAACGCCATCAGCAAGTGGATAACGTAGGTTCCACATGTGACCTTGTTTGTCTTTGTTCTCAACTTCAAGATCCGAAATTGCGGTATGTAGTTTTGGATCCCAGTTTACTAGGCGCTTACCACGGTAGATCAGATCTTCTTTGTAAAGGCGAACAAATACTTCTTTAACAGCTTCTGATAAGCCTTCGTCCATCGTAAAGCGCTCACGGTCCCAGTCGACAGAGGCACCTAAGCGGCGCAATTGCTTCGTAATAGTGCCGCCTGACTCGTTTTTCCATTTCCAGATGCGGTCAATGAACTCTTCACGACCAAGGTCATGTCTTGTTTTACCTTCTTCGGCTGCAAGTTTACGCTCAACAACCATTTGTGTTGCGATACCAGCGTGATCTGTACCTACTTGCCATAAAGTATTTTTACCTTTCATACGCTGATAGCGCGTAAGGGTGTCCATTATGGTGTCTTGGAACGCGTGGCCCATGTGCAGGCTACCTGTGACATTTGGCGGCGGGATCATGATTGAGTATGCATCGCCTTGCCCAGAAGGCTTGAAATAGCCTTTTTCTTCCCAGTCTTGGTATAGAGACTGTTCAATATCTTGTGGATTATAGGTTTTATCCATTACACAGAACCTTAAAAAATACTTTAGTTATCAATTTCTTTAGTTGAAATATTGGCGCCAATCGCGCGCAGTTGTTTGAACCTTTCCCGTGCAGCCTGTTTGGCCATCGGCTCGACAGGGACAAAGTCATATACTTGCTCAAATCGTCGGACAAAATCCGGGATATGTGTGGCAAGGTTTATAAGTATTGTACGTCGCCCTACAGGGGGCATTTGGCCAATTTCTACAGGAGCGCCGCCTTTTGGGCCTTCTCCTTGCAGATTATGTGGTACAAAACTGTCAGCGTCGAACTGCCACAAATGTTCGTCAATTGCATGGGCATTTTCTACCGTATCCACGTATATAAATACACGTTGCCCTGCGCGGTACAGTTTAGCAGCACTTCGGGCTGCAAGATCAAAGTGAGCCGGGACGTGATGGCTAGGCTCTTGGTCATGCTTTAACACTAAAAAATGTGCATTGATTGACATGGCATGTGACTTATCTTCAGTACTGATCACAGGACACCAAATAAAAATACTTCGTGCCTGAACAGCGTTCAAAATAAAGCCGCATTCTGACACAGAATGCGGCTCTCATCAATCTACTGTGGGCCTTGAAACGAGTTATTTAACGTCCCTTCAAAAATCCATCTATGTTTAGCTGATGTTTAATCTTGCAAACCTTCAGTAATGTTTGCACGATTAAGCAGATATTGCATCAACATTGGTACTGGGCGTCCGGTTGCGCCTTTATTGGCACCACTGCGCCAAGCCGTACCTGCAACATCAATATGTGCCCAATTATACTTCTTCGTAAATTTAGATAAGAAACATGCGGCCGTAATAGTGCCTGCTGGGCGGCCCCCTAAATTGGTAAAGTCAGCAAACGGGCTTTTCAGCTGCTCTTGGTAATCATCCCAAAGCGGCAGTTGCCAAGCTCTGTCACCACTTTGCTCAGACGCTTTAAGCAAGTCGTGTGCAAGCGGGTTATGGTTTGATAATAAACCAGAAGCATGGTGACCGAGTGCGATAATACAGGCACCTGTTAAGGTGGCAACATCTACAACGGTTTCTGGTTCAAATGCTTCGACATAAGTTAAAGCATCACACAGTACTAGTCGACCTTCCGCATCGGTATTGAGTACTTCAACGGTTTGTCCTGACATAGTTGTAAGGATATCACCTGGGCGATATGCACGACTACTTGGCATATTTTCACAGCCTGCTAATACGCCAATGACGTTAAGTGGTAGCTGCATTTCGACAACGGCACGCATTAAACCAAGTACGCCAGCGGCGCCGCCCATATCGTACTTCATCTCATCCATGCCTTCACCTGGCTTAAGTGAAATACCACCTGAGTCAAAAGTGAGGCCTTTACCAACAAACACGATAGGGGCTTGTTTTTCCGATGCGCCGTTATAGTGGATCACTGACATCACAGACTCATTTTCACTGCCGCGACCAACAGCAAGATAAGAGTGCATGCCAAGTTCTTCCATCTCTTTCTCACCAACTAGGTTTACAGTGACGTTATCAAACTCTTTAGCTAGTAGCTCAGCTTGCTCGCCAAGATAGCGAGGGTTACAAATATTAGGTGGCATATTTGCAACGTCTTTGCAGAGTTTCGCACCCGCTGCAATTGCTAAACCATGCTCAATAGCATTTTCACCAATAGTCAGCTCTCTACGAGTTGGGACATTGAAGACAATTTTGCGTAGTGGACGTCTAGCTTCACTCTTTTTACTTTTAAGTTGGTTAAATGTATATAAGCAATCTTGTGTTGTTTCAACAGCTTGCCTTACTTTCCAGTAAGTGTCACGGCCTTTCACATGCTGCTCAGTTAAGAAACAGACCGCTTCCATAGAGCCTGTTTCATTTAACGTGTTAATGGTTTTTGAGATAATTTGCTTGTACTGTTTGTCATCAAGCTCTCGCTCTTTACCACAACCAACTAATAAAACACGTTCACTCAATACATTGGGTACATGGTGTAATAACAGTACTTGTCCTGGCTTACCCTCTAGGTCGCCACGACGCAATAAATTGGAAATATAGCCTTCGCTGATTTTATCCAGCTGCTCACCAACCGGCGATAAACGACGTGGTTCATACACCCCAACAACAATACAAGCACTGCGTTGCTTTTCTGGACTACCACTTTTAACGCTGAATTCCATTGCGACTCCTAAGTCTAAGTTATGCCATTTCAAACTTTAAATGCCACCCTACATCAAGTTAACTAAGTTACTTTAGTGCTGCCGCACTAGTAGGATATTTGATTTTGATGGCATATAATAAAGTGACTAAAATAACCAGTTTACTCAAAATTTCCTACTATTCCAGTGAAATGAGACGTTTTATAGGGGCGAACATTGCTAATTTTTCGATATTTGACTGCTGAAGTTTTAAAATCGCAGGTCGCCGTTTTCCTTACTCTAATGACGATTTTTCTCTCCCAAAAATTTGTCAAAATCTTAGCCGAAGCTTCCGGCGGAGGAATTCCAGGAAAACTCGTATTGTCATTTTTAGCGCTTAATTTACCTAAATTAGCCGTATATATCCTACCGCTAAGTGTTTTTTTAGGCATTATACTGGCTTACAGCCGGATTTATGCTGACAGTGAAATGACAGTATTGAAGGCATGTGGCGTAAGTGAGTGGTATGTGGTTCGGGTAACACTCATTTCAAGTTTCTTTGTTGCGTTAATTGCAGCTACAGTGAGTTTGTATGTCGCCCCGTGGGCTGGCGAAAAACAAAATCAATTACGCGAACAAGCAAACGCAGAGTCGGGTTTGACGCAGTTGCGTGCTGGTCGATTTCAACAAACCGGTAATGAAAAAGCAGTGGTGTTTATCCACAATACCAGTGATCAAGGTTCTGTATTAAATAAGGTGTTTGTTGCGCAGCTACCTGAAAAAGAATCTAACAATGCTGCTCGCATCGTGTATGCCCAGCAGGGAGAAGTGGCAGAAGGTGAATCAGGAGAGCAGCAACTGATCTTGAAAGATGGCAAGCGCTACGAAACTGATGGGTTTAGTCAAGCGTTAAACAAGACCGAATTTGGCAGTTATCAGGTGCAGATCCAAGAGCAAGAAATTGAGCGAAGAAGGCGAGAGTTAGAAGATTTACCATCGAGTCGACTGCTGGAGTTAAATACACCAGAGGCAGCAGCACAATTTCAGCTGCGTATAGCGACACCAATTTCCATTATCCTCTTGACACTATTGGCTGTGCCTTTGAGTGTTGTTAACCCAAGGCAGGGCAAGTTTGCTAAATTGGTACCGGCTATTGGTATTTATTTAGGTTACTTTATTTTACTCAATGCCGGAAAATATTTAGTTGCAGAGGGTAAAATTCCACCCTCTCTCGGCTTGTGGTGGATCCATCTATCGGTCCTATTTATTGGTGCATACCTCATTGTTAAAGGCCGGCCTTTTGGCGTATGGCTCAGGTCTATTTGGAAAAAGAGGGAGGCTGTCGCATGATGAAGATGCTTGATTGGTATTTAGGTCGAAGTATTTTACAAACTACGAGCTTTGCTTTGTTGGTATTTGTAGGCATTAATACCTTAATTAAATTTATAGAGCAGCTTCGTTCTGTTGGCCGAGGCTCTTATGAAGTTTCCGATGCACTGCTTTTTACACTTTATAGCGTGCCGAGTGACATTGTTGTATTTTTTCCTATGGCGGCGTTGATAGGTGGTTTAACGGGCTTGGGGGTGTTGGCTTCAAGCAGTGAGCTGGTGGTCATGCAAGCTGCTGGTATGTCGCGGTTGCAAATCATTGGCTCAGTGATGAAGACGGCCATCGTGTTGGCAATATGTATGATGATTTTAGGCGAATGGGGCGCGCCTGAAGCTGAGCGCACTGCAAAGCAGCTAAGAAACCAAGCTATTTATGGTGGAGAGGTGTACGATGCTCAAAAAGGGCTGTGGGCTAAAGATGGTAATAACTTCATTAATATTGCAAATGTAGAGAAGTCAGGAGAACTAACAGATATTAATATTTACCACTTCGCCGATGATTTGAGTTTAGAAAAAATCACCAGAGCACAGTCGGCTGTAACCTCAGATGAGGGGTGGATGCTAAAGGCTGTTGAAGAAGTGCAGATCACAGACCAACAGGTCAGTACATATTATGCCCAAAGTAAACTTTATAGTTCGCAGCTTACAATTGACCGATTAGGCGTCGCTTCATTTGAGCCAGAATCTTTATCTTTTAGTGGGTTGCTGTCTTATCTAAACTATTTAGAGCAGAATGAACAGGATACGAGTAACTATGAACTAGCGCTATGGCGTAAGGTGATCCAGCCGGTAACGATTGCGGTTATGCTGTTAGTGGCACTGTCATTTATTTTTGGCCCGTTGCGATCTGTGAGTATGGGGGCAAGGATCATCATGGGGGTAGTAACCGGTTTAACCTTCCATTTGAGTAATGAAGTGTTTGGGCCCATTGTCATGGTTTATCAAATCCACCCATTCATTGGCGCGGTGATGCCCAGTATAATGTTTACATTGGTTGCAATGTACTTTTTGCAAAGAAGGCAATAAAAAAGGCGCGATGAGCGCCTTTTTTATGGTTAATACCTAGTCGAGGCTATCGTATACTTTTTTATTTTCTTCTTTGGTTAATATCAAAACTTCTGTCTGACATACTAAATCTTGTAATGCGCGTTTTTGCTTCACGTCAATTAATACGAGCAAATTGCCTACGCCTAATAATGCAGCTAAGCTTCTCAAAATTGCTTGAGGCCAAGAGAGTAGTGTGCCATCTGTATTTTGCACTTTTAGTCGCCATGCTCTCATCCCAATAGTTTGACCACTTTTAGTCCAGAAATACGCGAAGAACAAAACAGCGACAAGTATTAGTAGTGCTGAACGGCTGTAATACAAGGCAGGAGTGGCTTGAATGAGTGCAGAAACATCTTCATGGCCACCTAAGGAATACCAGCCCAAAGACAACATACCTTGAACGACTCCTAAAAATGCAATAGTGGTAAGCATCGCAAAAGCAATAACAACGAGCGCATCATATATTAAGGATGCAACCCTTCGAATAAACCCTGCTCGGGGAAATGTAGACATTTAAAAACCTATATAAACCTGTATAGCAATATTCTACACATAATATAGGCCCAAATTTATTAAACCTCGATATTTTATGATTTTGGTCAAATACTCAGCACTTGAACATATTTATTAAAAAAACTGCTTGCGGGGCTGTCACATATTTGTATAATGCAGGGCATAGAGACGAAGGCAAATAAACAAAGCCTAAGCTCAAAGTGGTTTTTCTTTATCTTCTCAAAGTTAGAAGATTAAAGAAAAATGATGCCAGTGTGATGGAATTGGTAGACATGACGGATTCAAAATCCGTTGCCTTCGGGCGTGGCGGTTCAAGTCCGCCCACTGGTACCACTTTTTATAGCCTCAGAGAATTCTGAGGCTTTTTTATTTCTAAAAGATTATTTATTCTTGAGTCTCATAGCCTTCCAAACGAACTTTATGTCGCGATAGTTCAGCTACTTAGTCTAATTTCTTAGTTTACTTGTGTGCTTTTTATAGGTGCTTTGTATACGCTCAGCAGGTAGCTTTTCTCTTTTGGGGAAAGTTTCAGTCCTTCTAAGATTTCCATCTCTATTTTCACTGGCTCATCGTGCTTAATCATATAAATAATTGAGTCTGCAAGACGGACTTTATTTCGAGTGGAAAGTTGGACATAAGTTATGTAAATGACAGCAGGCAGTATTAGCAGCAGTAATATGAATAAGGCTATGAAAATTTCCATTTTTGGTCTCGCATATTGAAGTAATAAAGATGATGACAAGTGTTGGCATAAAATAGTTCATAAAAAGACTGTCATCTCATATTACTCATAATGAGCGTTAGATTTGCCCACTTAGTTTAAGAAATACCATATTAATTTTCTTCGACTAAACTAAAGTTGGGGCAAAATACAATATGGGTAAATTTGTGCAGCTAAAGCAATCACTTCTACTTTTTAAAACAGCGGCTGTGGGTTCTGCAATTGTGATAATGATTGCCAGTTGGTTCTTATATGTTCAGTTGCAACAAACCAGAGCGCTAAACGACCATCTATTTCAACTCCAAACTCAAATTCAACGTCTACTGGACCAAGAAGAACGCTTTTTGATAGAGCGTCAGCGCGATAGTTTGGCATCAATTGAGGATGATAGGTTTTCATATCGAGAAAGCTATAGCCTGTTATTAAATATGTTGGTTGCACAGCAACGAGACTTAGATCAGTTATTCAAGCTCGATGAAGAGGTCAAGCGTTTTACGCTCAAGTATGAGCAGCTGGCGTCGATGCAAGCCTTATTGGGCTATGACAAGGAAGAGGGCGTTTATGGCAACTTTAGGCGACAAGCTCATGCTTTGCAAGATATTGCCAAGCAAACATCACACCCTCAGCTTGAAATACTCTTACTGGAGCTGCGTCGCCGAGAAAAAGACTTTTTACTCCGGCTTGATCCTAATTATTTACTTATGCACCAAGACCTATTAGTACGCACAGAACAGCTTATAACCTCACAGTTCCCCGATAAAGCGCAAGAATTGATGTCCATACTTAATCAATATCAGCAAGGCTTTAAGACTTATATTAGCGTGCTTCAAAAGCAGGGGTTAGATCACAGCCAAGGGGTGCGGGCTGAATTGCACCAATTAAAGCTTTCAATTAGAGGTCATTTTGAAGTCGTATCAAAACAGCTTTTTAATGAAGACCTGACAGAAAAACAAAACTTGATTTTAACTTGCTTAGTGATCATCGTCTCCATCAGCTGTTTTAGTTTGTTGTTACTGTTTGTGCTCAATACGCGCATTTCTGAGCATATAATTTCTATCAGTCGAGTACTTAAAAATGTTGCACAACACGAAGACTTTTCGATCCGTGTGAATATTAATGGTGAAGATGAGATAGCCCAGATAGCCCATCATCTGGACAGTTTATTGGCGTTTATTGAGACCTTGTTAGAGCGCCTAACTGCGGCTCAACAAAGGCTGATTGAAGAAGCCAAGATGGCCAGCTTAGGCAATATGGTCAGTGGTTTCGCGCACGAGCTTAATACGCCATTAGGGGTTGCAATTACCAGTCAATCTCACCTTAAAGAGCAAGTTGAAGTGCTGAAAAAAGATCTGGAATCAGGGCAGCTGCAAAAACAAACATTAACCAATCTCATTGCAGAGGCAGAATCAGCACTGTCTTTATTAGAGAATAATTTACTGAGAACCGCGTCGCTGATCGATGACTTTAAAAAAGTATCAGTACAGCAAGAGTATGATGAAATTCAAGAGTTTAATCTGAAAGCTTTGGTAAGTGGCGTACTGGACTGTTATCAGCACGAGTTGAGTAAACCTGACTATCAATTGGAGGTTGAGATCCCAGAGCAATTGATGCTGACAAGTTTTCCAAATGTGTTTGTGCAAATCATCACCTATAGCATTGGCAACTGTATTCAGCATGCGAAGCAAGAGGGTCGAGTACTCAATATTGTTATATCGGCTTTGGTAGTGAATGACTATATCCATCTATATGTGAAAGACGATGGAAAAGGTATCGACAAAGAGCTACTGCCCATTATTTTTGAGCCATTCATCACGACTCAACGCAATAAGGGGGGGATTGGCCTAGGGCTAAGTATTATCTATAACTTGGTCACACAAAAGTTAAATGGGGAAGTAAAAATACAAAGCCCCGCACACGGCGGGGCTTGCTTACATATTATTTTGGCTAATACATCTTTTCAATTGGAAGAAAATTAGCTTTGTTTGCTCGCAACCCATTGGTCAACAAATTGCTCAAGTACATTAAGTGGAACAGGTCCATTCTTAAGTACAACATCGTGGAATTCGCGGATATCGAACTTATCTCCTAGTTCTTTTTTCGCGGCTTCACGAAGCTCTACAATTTTGATCATACCGATTTTGTATGCTGTCGCCTGGCTTGGCATAACGATGTGTCTTTCAACCATTTTAACAGCATCAGACTTAGCGTTTGGTGTGTTGTTGACATAGTAATCAATACCTTCTTGGCGCGTCCACTTCATTGCGTGAATACCTGTATCAACAACTAAACGACATGCACGCCATAGCTCCATAGCTAGACGACCAAAGTCAGAATAAGGGTCTTCGTATAAGCCCATTTCCTTTGGTACTAATTCAGAATAGAGTCCCCAACCTTCTGTGTAAGCGGTATAGCGGCCAAACTTACGGAATTTAGGCATGTTCTCAAGTTCTTGTGCAATAGCAATCTGCATGTGGTGACCTGGTACACCTTCGTGGTAAGCCAACGCTTCCATCTGATACGTTGGCATCGCTTCCATATCATACAGGTTTGCGTAGTAAATACCTGGACGAGAGCCATCAGGTGTTGGTTGCTGATAGAATGCTTTACCTGCCGCCTTTTCACGGAATGCTTCTACACGTTTGACAATCATGTCTGCTTTTGGTTTAACAATGAATAGCTCGTCAAGACGAGATTTCATGTTGTCGATCATTGCAGTGGCATCGGCAAGATACTTTGCTTTACCTTCTTCGGTATTTGGCAGGTAAAATTGCTTATCTGTTCTCATGAATGCCATGAATGCTTTTAGGTCGCCTTTGAAACCAACTTTTTCTTTGATTTCTCGCATTTCATCATGAATACGCGCAACTTCCTCTAAGCCAATTTTGTGGATCTCGGCAGCAGAAAGTTTTGTAGTTGTAGTACGCTCAAGTGCAACATTGAAGAACTTTTCACCATCAGGGAACTTCCAAACACCATCTCTATTGTCAGCACGCTTTTCAAGCTTATTCAAATAGCTGATCAATTTACTATATGATGGTTTAACAGCAGAGGTTAAAGCGTTGTTTGCTTGGGTAATTAATGCATCTTTTTCGCTTTGAGCGATCTCAAGTTTTGCAACTTTTCTCTTAAAATCAGCTAAAAGTGTAGAATCATCACCTGCTGAGAATGGCGCGCCTTTGATGATGTTTTTGCTGGACTCAATAACATGAGGGAAAACAAATTTAGGAGCAATAATACCTGCTTCTGCACGTTTTTCTAAGTCTTCAACGAGTTGATCAAAAACGTTCGTTACGCCATTGAGACGAGAAATATAGGCTTGCGCATCTTTGACGTCAGAAATCTGGTGTTGGTTAATCAAAAATGCTGGGATCATCGAATGTGTTCCGAACATTTGATTCACAGGGTAAGAATAACGGCGCCATTTAAAGTCTTCGATTTCTTCTTCTAAACCTTGTTTAAACAGGTCGTAACTTACTTGAGTTTGCAGGTCTAACTTGCTTCGATCAATGGCATTAATCGCGGCAAGATCTTGCTTAGTGAGTTCAAGATCTTCTAATTGACGTGCTTCAGAGCCATCGTCCCATTTGTCATAGTCTGTTTTAATACCGAGGTATGTTTGGTAGATAGGGCTACGCATAACACTGCGATTGAATGACTCTTCAAACAGAGCATTTGCTTTTTCTACTTCACTTTGAACAACTTGTTGCACAGGAGAAACTGGTTTAGGTTGCTCAGCTGTTTGCTGGCAGCCTGCCAATAACGTTGCTGATATTGCAGCAGCGATGATGGTAAGTTTACGCATGTTTTACCCTTTTTCTTTTATATTCATAGACTTTATTTAGCCTATTTGAGATACATTCTCAGTGTAGGCTATTATATGTTATGCAGCGAGCTACTGCTAGAACATGTGCGCATTGTGTTGGCTTGTGGCGCAATACTCTCGCTGTTGATGCCTGACACTAGACAAATAATTCTAACAGGTCGTTTAAATATCTGTGGCCTTTAATTGTTACAAACCATGAAGCAGGTCGCTCTTCTATCAAGCCTAGCGCAATCGCTTTTTGCAGTGGTGCTTGTATATCCGATTCTTGCAACCCTGTGAATGCCTTAAAGTTTGCTCTTGATGTGGGCTCTAATAGGCGAAATGTATTCATAAAAAACTCGAAAGGCCTGTCTTCTGGTGCCACTTTCCAACTGTCATACAGATAGGGTTTGGTCAGATCCATATACCCACGCGGATGTTTGACTTTGACTGTACGCAATATTTCGTTTTTTTCTGGTAGGGTAATTTTTCCATGTGCACCACATCCGATACCTAGGTAATCACCGAACCGCCAATAATTTAAATTGTGTTTGCAGCGATAACCAGGTTTGGCATAACCTGAAATCTCATATTGTTGATAGCCATGTTCTGCCAATAAAGTTTGTCCTGCTTCTTGTATTGCCCATAAGGTTTCATCTTCTGGCAATTTAGGTGGCTTTGAAGCAAATTGCGTATTGGGCTCTATGGTCAGTTGGTACCAAGATATATGCGGAGGGTTGAGCTCGATGACTTTTTGCAAATCACTTAAGGCATCCTCTAACGACTGATTGGGCAGTCCATGCATCAGATCCATATTAAAGCTATTTAAACCTGCGTCATGTGCCTCTGCTGCAGCATTTAAGGCTTCATCTTCACCATGAATACGGCCAAGCGCTTTGAGCTTGTCACTTTGCAGACTTTGCACGCCGATGGAGATCCGATTAATACCGGCTTCAACATAGTGCTTAAACCGGTCGCTTTCTACAGTTCCAGGGTTGGCTTCTAGGGTGATTTCAATGCCATCTTCAAAGCCGATAAGGGCTTCTATTTGTTCTAATAAATAAACATAGGCATCACCAGAGAGTAAGCTTGGAGTGCCACCTCCTACGAATATACTGTGAAGTTTTCGGCCTTGTATTAAGTGTAAATCTGCTTTGAGATCATCTAATAAGTGGCCAATATACTCTTGTTCTGGGATCGTACCTTTTTGGCTGTGGCTATTAAAATCGCAATAGGGACATTTTTGCACGCACCAAGGTACGTGCACATATAAGCTTAATGGAGGGAGATTCACAGGGTACTCTTAAAGTGGGTCATTAATTGTTGCAGTGCTTTCCCTCTATGACTGATCGCATTTTTTTCTTCCTTAGTGAGCTCTGCTGCCATTTTTTGCAGGCTTTCAATCCAAAATACTGGATCATATCCAAAACCACCGTCTCCATGTTGTGTCACAGCAATGGTACCTTCCCAGCTGGCTTGACAAATCACTGGTGTGGGGTCGTTTTCATGTCGCATATAGACCAGTACGCACCAAAAACGGGCTGTACGATTTGCTTCATTTTCAAGACTAACCAATAATTTATCGATATTCTGCTGATCACTGGCGTCGGCACCTGCAAAACGAGCGGAAAACACGCCGGGTGCACCGTTGAGTGCATCAACTTCTATGCCTGAATCGTCTGCGATGGCGGGTAAGCCTGTTTCTTTGGCCGCATGTCGCGCTTTAATGATGGCGTTTTCCACAAAAGTTGTGCCAGTTTCTTCCACATCAGAAACTTCAAATTGGCTTTGTGGTAGCACTTCTATTTGTAGCGACTCGAGCATATTTCCAAGCTCTTTTACTTTGCCTTTATTCCCAGTGGCGAGCACGATTTGTTTTGTCATATCTTTAATCTACGTAAAACTTCTGTTGAAACTTAAGAACCTGTTGCTCATTGCCTTGTTTAATATTTAACTCAAAGCGATAAACATCTTCATTGTAATAATCAAGTTGAGAGAGGTAGTAAATCGCGTCACCTTCAACGATTTGTTTAAAAGTGAGTTGCTTTTTATTCCCCAGCAAATTTTTAGCAAAGCCAGAGATTTGCACTTGCTGCGCGGTCTTCGCTTGGTCAGTCGCTAAGACAGAAATATTAATCAATGCTTTGTTTTCACTACGTATAACGCCATAAGCTTTAGCTACACTTGGTTGGATAAAGGTGGATGGAAAAGCGATATAATGCACTTCCCACTCACCTAGCATCTTAAATTGGCCGCCCGACTGTGTGCTTTGGGCATGGCTATAAGATGCACTGAATATCAAAAAAACGGCTATCAGAACTAATCGCATAGTACCTCACTCACATATACTTAACGCATAAAATCCATGACCAAGTGTTGTAAAAACATCATGCCAAGCACCACAACCATGATGGATAAATCCAACCCACCCAACGGAGGAATAACCTTTCTCACTGGTCGTAAAAGTGGTTCGGTCAATTGTTCGAAAACTGCGGCGGCAGGGTTATAGCCCTGAACAACCCAGCTTAATAAAGCGCGGATCACTAAAATCCAAAAGACGAGGGTAAAAGCTTCTCCTAGCAGGGTCAATAAACCGTCTATTGCGGCTTTAGCAGCATCCCAATAGCCACCGAATATGAGCATTAATACTGAAACTTTGGCACTTGCAACGATAAAAGCAAGTACTAATGAGGCGATATCCATGCCTGCAAAACCAGGGATCACTTTACGTAACGGGTTTACGGCAAAAGAGGTTGCTTTTACCACGGCTTGGCTAACCGGATTATAAAAGTCAACTTGTGCCCATTGCATCCAAAAGCGTAGCAAAACGACCATTAAAAATAGGTTAAAAAGGGTTTCAATTAAAAAATATATAGCACTCATGTGTTAGGTCCTTAAATCTGTGTTTCCATTTCCTCTGCGCGAGCAATACACGCATCCATTGCATTTGCTACGACCTGAGGTAATTGATTGTCTTTCATGGACTCGATGGCTGCGTGGGTCGTCCCTCCTTTTGAGGTGACATTAGCACGCAATTGTTCAAGGCTGATTTCTGGTTGTGAAGCGGCCATTTGTGCAGCACCAAGCGCAGTTTGTTGCACTAACAGGCGAGCTTGTTGCTCATCAAATCCAAGGTTACGGGCTTTTTCTTCTATGGCTTGCATAAACAGGAAAAAGTATGCAGGAGAAGAACCAGTAACGGCAATGATATCATTTATTTGGCTTTCTTCTGTGAGCCAAGCGGTGATCCCTGTGGCGCTAAAAACTTGATCAAGAAATGCTTTTTCATGTTCATCAATATCATGGCTAAACAAGCCTGAGACGCCAAGACCTACTAGCGAGGGAGTATTAGGCATGCAGCGAACTAGTTTGGTTTTACATTGTAGCATCTCTTGTAAACGAGATAGGGTAATACCAGCTGCAACCGAGACAATGACTTTACTACTTAAATCGATTTGCGCGGCTTTGAATGTGTCACACAGCGCTTCCATCATTTGGGGCTTAACCGACAATACAACAACATCAGCCCGAGCGATCGCATCTAGGTTATCGCTGGTAGTTTGAACATTGAAGTCATTTGCAACCTTCATTAGCTTCTCTTGGTTGCGGTTAGTAGCAATAATATTGTTGGCACTAAATCCATTGTTGAGCATGCCGCCGATAATGGCATAACTCATATTTCCAGTGCCGATAAATGCAATTGTTTTGTTAGACATATTATCTTTATAGCCTTTATTGTCTTTTTCCAAAAATATCAGTACCAATCCTTACCATGGTGGCACCAGCTGCAATGGCTGGTTCTAGATCGCCACTCATGCCCATTGAAAGAGTATCGATATGTGGATATTGGGTCTTTAGTTTATCAAAGCAATCTTTCATTTGCTCAAAATATTGCAGTTGCTGATCGACATCGTCGGTTTGTGCTGTGATGGTCATTAACCCTCTTAAAGTTAATTGTTTGGCACCATCAATAAACTCGGCCAGTTCAGTGAGCTCTTCGAGCATACAGCCCGACTTTTTTTCGTCACCGCTGATATTAACTTGAATAAGGATATTCAATGGTTTTAGGTTGTTCGGCCTTTGTTCACTTAAGCGTCTGGCAATTTTGATTCGGTCTACGCTTTGTACCCAACTAAAGTGCTCAGCGATATGACGAGATTTATTTGACTGAATAGGGCCGATAAAATGCCAATCGATATCTCGATATTGCTTGAAGTGAATCACTTTATCGACCGCTTCTTGGACGTAAGATTCACCGAATTGGCGCTGACCTGCTTCATAAGCTTGCTGGATCAAGTCGATTGGTTTTGTTTTTGATACAGCTAAAAGCTGAACAGGGTCAGAAATATGACTATTTTGCTCTGCTTTTGTAATGCGATCATAGGCGTTATTTAGCCGTTCTGCTATTGTAACCATATTATTATTTGCTCGTAGTGGAGTCATAGATGGATATTACTGAATTATTAGCCTTTAGTGTGCAACATAAAGCGTCGGATCTACACCTTTCGTCGGAAGTTTCACCGATGATACGTGTCGATGGTGACGTACGTCGCATAAATATACCCGCTTTAGAAGCGAAGGACGTAAATAGTTTAATTTACGATATTATGAATGATAACCAGCGCAAGGACTATGAGCAAAACCTTGAGGTGGATTTTTCGTTTGAAGTACCTAATTTGGCTCGTTTTCGTGTTAATGCGTTCAACACCAGTCGAGGACCTGCTGCGGTATTTCGTACTATCCCCAGCCAAGTATTGACGCTTGATGAGTTAGGCGCACCAGATATTTTTAAGAAAATTGCGGAAAATCAACGCGGCTTGGTACTTGTAACCGGTCCCACTGGGTCAGGTAAGTCGACCACGTTGGCAGCGATGGTGGATTATATTAATAGTACTAAACATCATCATATCTTGACCATTGAAGATCCCATTGAATTTGTGCATCAAAACCAACTGAGCTTGATTAACCAACGTGAAGTTCACCGTGATACACACAGCTTTAATGCCGCCTTGCGCAGTGCATTACGTGAAGACCCTGATGTGATTTTAGTCGGTGAGCTGCGAGATTTAGAAACAATACGACTGGCAATGACCGCGGCCGAAACGGGCCACCTTGTGTTTGGTACGTTACATACGACTTCAGCCCCTAAAACCATTGACCGTATTATTGACGTCTTTCCTGGAGAAGAGAAGGACATGGTTCGTTCTATGTTATCTGAATCTTTGCAGGCGGTTATCTCGCAAACTTTAATTAAAAAAGTAGGCGGGGGACGCGTGGCTGCCCATGAAATTATGCTGGGTGTACCTGCCATTCGAAACTTGATCCGCGAAGATAAAATTGCCCAAATGTATTCAGCTATCCAGACTGGCGCATTACATGGTATGCAAACAATGGATCAATGCTTGATGAATTTAGTTAACCATGGTCTTATCACCACGCAAGATGCACATTCAAAAGCGCATGACAAAAATCAATTTGGTGCTGCTGGGTTTTAATACGGGGTTTAAATAATGGCGCTATTAGATTATTTACAATTGATGGTAGACAAAGAAGCATCAGACTTGTTCGTGTCATCAGGGCTGGCAGTGAGTGCAAAAATTGATGGTGAGCTGCGCGCACTGGATGAAGACATACTGGACAGTGATGGCGCTTTGGCCATGGTTGAGTCTGCGATGTCAGAGACACAGAAACAGCAATTTCATGCTGAAAAAGAATGCAATTTTGCTGTAGCAAACGATGCTGGACGTTTCCGCGTGTCTGCATTTTGGCAGCGAGATTGTGCGGGCATGGTTATTCGACGGATCGTAACGGACATACCTGATGTTAATCAGCTCGGCCTGCCTTCGGTCTTAACTGATGTGATTATGTCTAAACGTGGCTTAGTCCTGTTTGTGGGTGGAACGGGCACTGGTAAATCGACTTCACTGGCAGCGCTGCTGGGTTATAGAAACCGCAATCAGCGAGGTCATATACTGACCATTGAAGATCCGATTGAATTTGTCCACGAGCACCGAAAAAGCATCATTACACAACGTGAAGTTGGGCTGGATACTGAGAGCTTCGAAGCTGCATTGAAAAGTTCGCTACGTCAGGCGCCAGATGTGATTTTGATCGGTGAGATCCGTTCTCAGGAAACCATGGAATATGCTCTGAGTTTTGCTGAAACAGGCCATTTGTGTGTGGCCACTTTACATGCCAACAATGCAAATCAGGCCATCGACCGGATCATGCATTTGGTGCCTAAAGAGAAGCATGACAAGCTGAAATATGATTTGGCACTGAACCTTCGAGCGATTGTCGCACAGCAGTTGGTGCCGACCTCTAAAGGAGAGGGGCGCGTTGCTGCGATTGAGATTTTGTTAAACTCTCCTATGGTTGCGGAGTTAATTAAAAAAGGGGACATAGGTTCTATTAAAGAAACAATGTCAAAGTCGAAGGAAATGGGGATGCAGACGTTCGACCAAGCTTTATTTGAGTTGTATAAAGCACAGCGTATCAACTATGCTGATGCGCTTCATCACGCTGACTCTCCGAATGATTTACGCTTAATGATTAAATTGCAGAATAATGAGCAAAAAGGCGCTGGATTTTTGCAAGGGGTCACGATTGATGGTCTGGAAAGCAAGAAAAATTAAGCTTTTTAGCTTCCTTGCTTTTTACCAACTGAGCCTAGCACATGATTGCTGGGCTCAGACCGAGTACGTCGATATATACATTAGAGATGATGTATATATGAATTATACAACTTTGCTATCGGGTCGCTCCCCCCTTGATGTAGACAACTTCGGTGGACAGTTTGTGCGACGCGATGTGGTTGATATGGTATTGCTACATCAAGCTTTGATTTTAGGCGGGTTTGACAAGCCGTTTAGATACCGCCCTGGCAATGTCAATTTCAGAGATTCCAACTTATTAGATCAAGGTAAGCAACTGTTGAGCTTTGATACCTATTGGTATGAAGAAGCACAACTTAAGGCAGACAAATTGTTTGTCAGTGATCCGGTTATAAGAAAAGGTGAGTTTTATGCTGGTCTGTATTATGCGAGAGATAATGAACAAGTTGCCAATATTCAATCTATAGAAGACTTAAACAAGTTGACTGCAGTCTCCTCTAGCCGCTGGCCAGTAGACTGGTATACGTTGAGTGCATTGCCTTTAAAAGAGTTAGTCGATGAGCCTACATGGTCTTCTCAAGCTCAGATTGTAAATAAACAGTGGGCTGATTTCATGTTAATACATTTAATGCCGGTGTTAGGGAATGATTTTCAACTGGCAAATATCAATCTTGTCTCACACCCCAAATGGGTTATTCTACTTGATAGCAGCCGTCATTTTGTGATTTCTAGGTTACACCCAGATGGTGAACGGGCATTTGAAGCGTTGCAAAAAGGCTTACAAAAGTTACGAAAGCAGGGAAAAATCCAAGCGGCATATCGCCAAGCAGGACTATTCCCAGATATGAATAAATACAAGCAACTCAATGTATTTGATGATAAAGGAAAGTGAGTTAGTCAGTTTCCCACATCTGTTCGAAAAAGCTCTCTAAAATAATCACAGCAGACATACCATCAACATTGTCTTTAGCCAATGAACGATAGCCTCCTTGATCAAATAATCTGGCTTTGGCATCGGTTGTTGTTAGGCGTTCATCTTGCGTCTCAACAGGGAGTCGATAGTTATTGTGTAATCGATTAGCAAACTTTTTTGCAGAAAAAGTCACTTGCTGATTAGTACCGTCCATGTTTAATGGCAAACCAACAACGAGCAGATCAGGTTTCCATTCGTTAACGTGTTGCTCAATATCTGGCCAGTGAGGGATGCCATCCCTTGCTTTTACCGCCCCTAAACTGGTGGCAGTCCCCGTTACTTCTTGGCCTATGGCCATTCCAATGCTTTTTGTACCAAAATCAAACCCCATTACAGTGCGCTGACCTTTTGGGGTTTTTGGCTTTTTACTACTCATTTTGTTATGCATGTCCTGCTTGATTGCTCAGCTGTGCGATATCAATACCTAACATACTGACCGCTTTTTCCCAGCGTTTTTCTGGAGGTGTACTGAATATGATTTCCGGGTCGGCTTGAATGATAAGCCAAGAGTTTTCCATAATTTCTTTTTCTAGCTGGCCTTTTTCCCAGCCAGAGTACCCAAGGGTAATGATAAATGCATCGGGACTGTCGTGGAAGGTTAAAGACGCTAAGACATCTTTGGAGGTCGTGATCATGATGTCAGAACTGAGTTCTTTACTCGATGCATAACCAATTTTGGGTGTATGTAACACAAACCCTCTGTCCGTGTGCACCGGTCCACCAGCAAAAACCGTTTGATCAGCAGCGCTGCTGTCTTTGTCATTATCGATTTCTATCTGGTCGAGAAGTTCACCCACAGTGACATCAATGGGATGATTGACAATCAATCCCATTGCGCCTTCCTCGTTATGTTCACAGATATAGGTGACGGAGCGTTTGAACATCGGGTCCTGCAAACTGGGCATTGCGATAAGAAAGTGATTAGCTAATGATTGCATGCGAGACCCCTTCTATGATTTAACTTTCAGTATGGTTGAGTTTTGCTTCAATCGCATCAAAAAACTTGTCCATAATAGATATATCGTACGCAGCTTCGATTTCCTTAACACAAGTCGGGGCGGTCACGTTGATTTCGGTTAGCTTATCGCCAATGATATCTAAGCCGACAAACAGCAACCCTTTTTCCTTTAATGTTGGTGCCACGGCCTCTGCAATTTTGCGATCGCTATCGCTAATAGGTCTAGCTTCACCTCGACCTCCGGCGGCTAGGTTACCTCGGGTTTCACCACCTTGTGGGATACGAGCTAAACAGTATGGAATGACTTCGCCGTCAACGACTAATACGCGTTTATCCCCTTGTTTTATCTCAGGGATGTAATTTTGTGCCATTGCAAAGCGACTGCCATGTTCGGTGAGTGTTTCACAGATCACCCCAATATTTGGGTCGCTATGCTGCACTCTGAAAATAGAAGCGCCACCCATCCCGTCAAGCGGTTTTAAAATAATATCTTGATGTTTATCTAAAAAGGCTCTGATCTGACTTGCGCTTCTGGTGACTAATGTGTCAGGTGTGTGCTCACTAAACCAAGCTGTAAACAGCTTTTCATTGGCATCCCTTAAGCTTTGCGGTTTATTGACAACTAAAGTGCCGGCTAGCTCGGCACGCTCTAGTATGTAAGTTGCGTAAATATATTCGGTATCAAAGGGCGGATCTTTACGCATTAAAATCACATCCAGTTCACTCAACGCGATGTCTTGCTTATCATCTAACTCATACCAGTGGCTTTCATCATTAAACACGCGGGTTTTAGCGGCTGTCGCTCGACCTTCCCCTTGGTACATATACAGGTCGTCCATTTCCATGTAATAGAGCTCAAATCCACGTTGTTGAGCTGCCATCATCATGGCAAAACCGGTATCTTTTTTGATATTAAAACCACTGATTGGATCTGAGACTATTCCAAGTTTGACTGCCATCGCCGTTACCTTATGTGTTATTTTCGATGTGTAGGAGCAAAGTGCTCAGCAGTCAAACGGTCAAGATTGACTGCAAATTATCTATGATATGAGGGCTTATAAAAGGATTTAAAGGGCC
Source organism: Pseudoalteromonas luteoviolacea (assembly GCF_000814765.1). GTDB lineage: Bacteria > Pseudomonadota > Gammaproteobacteria > Enterobacterales > Alteromonadaceae > Pseudoalteromonas > Pseudoalteromonas luteoviolacea_H. The sequence goes on along the minus strand of NZ_JWIC01000010.1, from coordinate 496,615 downwards.
AAATCACCAAACTGTAATTGTAAGGCACTTAAAACGGTTAAGGCGGCGGTTTCGGTGCGCAATACTCTAGGCCCAATTTTAATATCGATAAATCCTTGCTCTGTCGTGTTAGTCATTTCTTCATCGGTAAAACCACCTTCAGGGCCCACCAAAAATCGTACACCTTGGCTTGGGACTGGCAGAGTTTTGATGGAGTGATCAGCCCTTGGGTGTAAAGTGAGCTTTAACTCGTCACTTTGCTGACTTAACCATTGTTCAAGCGTGATAGGCGGGTGAACGACAGGCACGTAGTTTCGACCTGATTGTTCGGCGGCAGAAATCGCTATCTTTTGCCATTGCTGGTGTTTTTTGGCCAGTCGCTCGCCGCTGAGTTTCACGCCACATCGTGTTGTGAATAGTGGTGTGATCTCACTGACACCAAGCTCCACGGATTTTTGGATCGTAAAGTCCATTTTATCACCACGAGATATGCCTTGACCAAGATGGACTTTGAGCGGTGACTCAACACATTTATCGACAAATTCGAAAGGGGTTACTTCAACGGTTTTTTTTGAGATAGCGGTGATTTCAGCTAAGTATTCACCGCCTTGTCCGTTAAACAGACTGACGTGTTCACCTTCTTTCATCCTGAGTACACGTGCAATATGCCCTGCGGCATCTTCATCTAAAGTCGCAGGTTGATTAATGACTAAGTCTGAAGGTTGGTAAATATGTGGAATTCGCATAGTGTTGAACGTCTCAATTGGATATGCGCTCATGTTAAAGTTTTCATTGCGCTGAGTCCATAGAGTCGTTAGATAACCGACAGCATGTTAGCGAGTTTAGTCGGTCGTATCAGTTTTCAAAACAACGAATTCGCTGAAGGTATCATGTTTGGTTGCAGCCAAACTAGAGTTGCAAGTTAAATGGTTGTTATTAAATGGGTCATTAATACGATGGTAGTCATAACCATTAGGCAACTGCTCTATGGTGTAACGCTCTGCATGTAAGGAGTTAAAAATAAACTTTTGCTTTTCATCGGCTAGATTATAGTCGAGCGCATAGATGAGCACCCCTTGAATTTTATGGTGTTCGTGTAAGTAAGTTGCAAGTTCAGAGACGCTTATTTCATTGTCAAAGTCACAGTAACTGTAATCTTTGATCTGATCCTTAAACATCATTTTGAGCATTTGCTTGGTATTGTCACCAGCGATTATTAATTGGCTTGACGTGTCAGGAGAGAGTGACTTAACAAACTCGACAAACTCCTGACTGAACTCCCAATTGCTGTCAACAAGTAAAAAGTTATCTAATTTCAAGGATATAAGTCTCCAGGAATAAGATATCCATAATCTAGTTAGGTGTTAAATTGAAAACATGTTTATTAGTAAATAGCCCATGCTACAAAAAACAGCAAATTCTAAGCAGGCAATCCCAATATTATCTTGATGGTCGACCTCTAGACCAATATCTACTTTGGGTAATACGATGAGGATCATCAAACGGCTAAAAACATAGAGCAAAAACCACATAAAGACAGAGTGTGTCACGACTAAGAGCAGGTTATCGACAATTTTATCGGGATAACTCGGTGCACTGTGTAACCCCGCGTAGATAGCTAGTGCGAGCCCGATAGTTTTACCCGCATAGCGGATCCCTATTGAGGTATTGGCAAGATTAAAATTATATTGCAAAGACGCGCCTTGATTTTTTTTTGCAAAACGAGACTCTCTAATTTTGCTATCTAATGCAAAGACGCCTTGTAGAAAAACGAAGCAAATAGTGACAATAAGCAAGGCTTGCGGTGTATTAGGCTCTAGCCAATGGTACAAGCCTAGTACCAAAATACTATTTCCAATCAACATTCCCGAGTCGACTAAAGCGGCACAGACATTCTGTTTCAAAATCGCTTGTGTCTCGTTAAAGCGATATAAGATCCATTTGCGATGAATGGCTTGGCCAACACAAATATAAACCCATATGAGTGCCATAGGCAGGAGAACTTGGAAATGGGCATGGGCAAGGTTAAAGGCGTCTAAGTGACCAAAGAAATAGCCGACACTGCCGCATACAACGGCCACTTTTGCAGCGTAATTGATACCAAGTGCAAAGTTATCGTGTTGTGCCAATTCTTTTTGTAGTAATTTCTTTGCGCGCACTTGAACTATGACACGCAGGCTAATTAACGCCATAAAAGCGAGGGCGATACCGCTTAACAGGGTGAAAAAATTGCTGTTTTCTAAAGACAAGTAACTCATGCTCAGTGTAAGGTTGTTGTTATTTAGCGTTACTATAACACCGCACAACAAATGAGCCACAAAGCACAGGAGGTTTTTCTATGGAACAAGGCCAATTGAGTCCCGAGTTATTCGCTTTAGCACAGCAGCGTTTTACAGAGTTGTTTCCAGAGCATACGGCAAGTGCACAGGTGTTGAGACTATTGGCGCTCAGTGATTTTGCTTATCGAATATTGGCTCAGCATCCTGACTGGCTGAAGTGGCTACTGGACCAGGACGCGATGAAAAGCCGCCATATTGAACCTGCTTTGAGCGGAGACTTTAAAGTTCTGTCAGATAGTGACTGCTTTGCGCAACTGAGACGCTATCGTAAGCGGTACTGGCTTAAGTTGATGTGGCTTGATCTTATTTTAGGTAATGACATTGCAGACAGTATTGAATATCAATCAAAATTGAGCGAGCAGTTGATTGATAGTGCTAATCAGTGGGCGTTTGAGCAGGTTGCTAAAAGTAATGGAGTACCTCTAGATGAATCAAATCTGCCATTGCCGATGCTAGTACTGGGGATGGGGAAGCTGGGGGGGCAGGAGCTTAACTTTTCATCTGATATTGATTTGATTTTTACTTATCCTGTGTCAGTTAAAACGCAAGGCGGGCGGCGAAGCATAGAAGCACAAGTATTTTATACCAAAGTCGCTCAGAAGCTGATAGCCGCATTGGATCAGCGTACAGCTGATGGTCAGGTGTTTAGAGTTGATATGAGGCTCAGACCATTTGGAGAAAGTGGTCCTTTGGTCATGAGTTTTTCTGCAATGGAAGATTATTATCAAGATCAAGGGCGCGAGTGGGAACGCTATGCGATGTTAAAAGCGCGCTTGCTGGGCCAGCCTAACCACTATTGGGATGAGTTTAGAGCACTCATTAAGCCTTTTGTATTTCGTCGATACATTGATTTTTCTGTGATTGAATCACTGCGCAAAATGAAACATATGATCGCACAGGAAGTCAGACGAAAAGGGCTCATCAATAATATTAAATTAGGTGCGGGCGGGATCCGAGAAGTTGAATTTATTGTCCAAGCTTTACAAATGATCCGAGGTGGGCGAGAGCCTGATTTACAGACTCCTTCTTTACTGCAAGCGTTAAATGTGTTGGCACGCCAAGATGTGATCCCAAAAAGTGTGGCTGCTGATCTAGAGAAACAATATTTACTGTTGCGCAGGGTGGAGCAGTATTTACAAGCATTTAATGACGAGCAAACTCAAACATTACCCATTGATGTGACCAATCAAAGTCGTTTGTGTGTGTTATTGGGCATCTCAGATTATGGACAGCTGGTGGTGTATATAGAGCAAGTTCAAGCACAAATTCGCCAAGAGTTCTCTCAAGTTATCGGAGAAGAGGCCCATGACGCTCAAACTTTAAAGGCTTGCTTTGTATCGGCTTGGGAATATCAGGATGTCAGCTATCTTGATATTGAACTGGACGAGCAGGCTCACTCGAAATGGCAAGACACATTAAATGTATTCCATACTGATATCACAAAAAAACAAATCGGTGTGCGAGGGCGAGATGTGTTAGATAAACTGATGCCGCTTGTACTTAGCGAAATTACGCCATTAAAAGATCCAGAGGTATTAGAAAGGGTTTTGAACGTGATTGCGAAAGTCGCTTCTCGCACTGCGTATCTTGAGCTGCTTTACGAAAATCTGGGGGCACTAAAACAGCTTATTAAATTGTGTTCACACAGCGTTTGGATAGCCAAGCAAATTGCCAGATACCCTATATTACTAGATGAACTCATCGACCCCGCAGTATTGTATCGACCACTGCCGCTTAATGCGTATTACAATGAAATTCAGCAATATTTCTTACGTATCGATCCCGAAGATTTAGAGTTACAAATGGAAGCGCTACGTCAATTCAAGCAAACGCAGCAACTGAGAATTGCGGCTGCCGATGCGACAGGTGTGCTCGACATTATGAAAGTCAGTGACCACCTTACAGCTCTTGCTGAGTCAATTGTGGCAAAGGCGGTGGAGATCGCTTGGGGGCAAATGACTAGCCGGTATGGCGCACCGCAAGGGACCTCTGCAGAAGAGAAAGGGTTTGCAGTGATTGCGTATGGCAAGGCAGGTGGTTTTGAATTGGGGTATGACTCTGATTTGGATCTTGTGTTTGTACACAATTGCGATGGTCAAAGTAAAACTACAGGTGATAAAGCCATCGCATCGAGACAGTTTTATTTAAAATTAGCTCAGCGCCTAATGCATTTATTCAATACACGCACACTGTCAGGCATTTTATATGAGTTAGATACGCGCTTAAGGCCGGAGGGCAACTCAGGGCTACTGGCGATCAATATTGAGAGCTATCATCAATACCTTCGAGAGCAGGCATGGACGTGGGAGCATCAAGCGTTAGTCAGGACTAGAATGATAGTGGGTGAAGATGTATTGGTGAAACGTTTCCACACTATTCGTCATGATATTTTGTGTCAGCAGCGTAATACGAGTGAGCTGCAATCAGATATCGTCAACATGCGTGAAAAAATGCGCCAGCACTTATCAAAAGACTCAGAGGCAGAATTCGATTTAAAACAAGGCGCTGGTGGTATGACAGATATTGAGTTCTTAGCACAGTATTTAGTACTGGCTTTTGCTTATGACTACCCCGCTTTAACACGTTACTCAGACAATATTCGAATTTTTGAGATTGCGAACAAAGAGTCTGTTTTGAGCAGTGACTCTCAAGCGCAATTAGCACAGGTGTATTGCCAGTTACGAGAACATTATCATTTGAATAGTTTGAATGGTTCAGGGAAAACTGTGGATGCGGCGTTATTGTCTGCACAAAGCGCGAGTATTAAAGCAATCTGGCAGGCCTACTTAGAGTAGGCCTGAAATGAAAAATTAATTGGTTAGACGTCGGCAGTTTTCTCGGACGAACATTGATGGGTTTTCTGTGATCACAGCTGCACGCTGTCGGTGACAGAAAAAGGTGTACACTTCAAATTCGAAGTCGTCATTAATGGCTTTGCCCACTTGGTACAGTGCGCTGACAAAGTCAGAGTCAACTCGGAAATTCTGTTTTACAACGTAATCTTTACTCAGGTACCAAAATAGCTCAATGTCTTCTTGTTTAGCATAATTGGTGAGCACACTTTTTAGAGTATTACCCATCTCAAAACGACGCGGTTGGCTCTCTCCAGTCCACCTTTGATGCGTTGGCTTAACAACGAGCCCACGTTGAGCAAGTGCATCGTCGAGTGGGAAAGTGGGTTTACCAATATCCATCACAAATTTCTCCCGCTCAGTGTCACGTTCATTAACGCGGTTTCTGTAATTCGCGTAAAACTGTGACAAGCCTTGCGCTGCGGCATTTGTCGTCTCCTTGAACTCCATTTTTGGAATATTACCGTATAAAAAATAATACGCAGCCCACACGAGTACCACGCCCAGTGTCAGGTGTCTGGTCCAAAACCACATTGCCGATATACGTTTTTTATTTTTTCTAGCCATTTTATTTTAGTTCGACGTCGTTGTTTAATTTCTAATAATACGAAGGCGCATCTTTATCTGGTCGAGTTTTGAAGCGTCTATGTAACCACATATATTGCTCAGGTGCTTCCATGATCGATTGCTCCATGCGCTGGTTAACCCGTGTGACATCATGGTTTTCATTGTCACTTGGAAACTCAGCCATCGCTGGTTGAATCGTGATGTGGTATTTACCTTGTTTATCACGGAAACCAACTAAGCTCAATGTCTCACACTTTTTACTAGAAGCAAATAGCAGTGTACCTGTGGTTGTTGCTGCATCGGGCACTGCAAAAAACGGTGCAAATTCACAGCGCTTTCTACCATAGTCTTGATCTGGCAAGTAGTAGCATACTTTTTTGTTTTGAAGGGCTTTAAGTAGCCCTTTAACATCGCGCTTGCCGATCAGAAATTCATTAGAGCGAAGACGCCCCTTAGTCATGAAGTATTCCATCAAAGGGTTATTGTGTGGGCGATAAAAGCCGATACCTTGTGTGTGTGTGCCAAGTACTCTTCCTAACATTTCTAGGTGTAACATATGGGGCACAAGCAGCAAAACGCCTTTGCCGTTTTTATTTGCGGCTTCAAAATGTTCTAATCCTGATATAGAGCCCACTGCGCGCTTGATACGCCACTCAGGCCACCACCAAGCCATTCCCGTCTCGAAAGTTGCAATACCGGTATTTTCCATGTTTTTTAATACCATGGCGCTGCGCTGTTGGGCATCCATGTCGGGGAAACAAAGCTTAAGATTCACTTCGGCAATTTTACGGCGCTTCTTTAAAAAGCGATGCACGAGTCTGCCCAGCAGTCGACCCAGCATAAACTGTACACTTTGGGGTAACCAAGAGAGTGAATATAAAATGATAACACCTATCCAAGTTAGCCAGAACTTAGGTGCCAAAAATTGCAGTTTAAATGTTGGATTGTGGACCAAGTGAGATGCTCTCGTACAGCTTTAAAAGAGCGTAGTTTATCGATAACTTCTGTGATGCTCAAGTGGCGGGGAGGAATGGAGGGAAATATCAGACCAGCGAAGAGCTGATCTGATAAACATGGTGTTTAAAGTGTTGCTTGAAGGCCTTTGTTGATTGCCTCTAAGTCTGCGCGACTCAATTCGCCCGATGCTTGCTTCAATTGTAGCGTTGAGATGATATATTGATATCGCAAGTTGGCTAAGTTTTTCTTTGCGCTATACAGGTTACGTGTGCTCACCAGTACATCTACAATTGTACGAGTACCTACTTCAAAACCAGCTTCCGTTGCTTGCAATGCACTTTCAGCTGAAACAACTGCTTGCTCTAGGGCACGGTATGTTGCAACGTTTGACATCACTTGGTTATAAGATGTGATGACTGAGCGGGTCACGTTACGCATGGATGCTTCCAAATCTTCACTTGCAGCAACATAAAGTGCTCTCGCTTGATCAGTTGCAGCCACGGTGCGACCACCAGAATAGATTGGTACACTTAAGTCTAAGCGAATATTTGTTGTGTCACCGCGTGGCGCAAGCTCTCTGTTTGGAGAGTTAGTGAGCGTATCTCCATGAGTCGCTGTCAGAGCGAGTGTTGGATAGTGGCCTGCTTGTGCTAAATCAATTTGATCTTCCGCTACTTCTAATGACGCTTTTGCAACTTGAAGTGCTAAGTTTTTCTCTTTTGCAATATCAATGAAGCCATCTGACTTTCTGTTCGGTTTTACTGTAGAAAACTTGTCAGTGTTTAGTGCGCTCAGCTTAGAGTGGTACTTACCAGTGATAGTACGAAGTGTTTCACGGGCAGTTTCAACATCATTCTGTGCCACGATTTCATTCGCCACAGATTGGTCAAACTGAGCCTGTGCTTCATGGACATCCGTGATCGCCGTCAACCCTACTTCATAACGCTGTTTTGTTTGCTCAAGTTGACGTTCAATGGCACGTTTTTCAGCTTGGACAAACTCTAAATTATCAAGTGCACTTAGTACGTCAAAATAACCTTCAGCAATGCGTACAATCAAATTTTGCTTTTCTTGTTCGTATTGGGTTAAAGATTGCATTGCGCGTTTTTCTGCAATGGATAAGCTTTCCCAGATACCCATGTTAAAAATGGTTTGGTTCAGTGTGAGTGTGCGACCGAATGAATCATTCCAGCTGTCCGTCACTTGGTAGCCAGTTGCATCATTTTGTGTGGCAGGCGCACCAGTCGTGTCTGTGTCAGAGTAGCTGAAGCTCAAGTTTAAAGACGGTAGAAGTTCACCAAGTGCACTGTCTTGGGCATACTTTTGTGCGTCTGCATTTGCTTTTGCGCGTAAAACAGCAGGATCATTTGCAGTGGCAATATCGTATACTTGTAGTAAGTCTTCTGCGTTAGCGGCATTGCTTGACAAAGCACAGCTCAAGCCAACCAGCATAGATAAAATGGTTTTTTTCATTATTTGTGCAGTCCTTAGACAATTTTGATGTCAGCATGTTACCTTGTTTTAAAACAAAATCCCAACGGCTAAAAAGAGATAAAGGCAAAACAAGTGTAACAGAATATAATACTTAGTAAGTTCACATGGTAAGTATATTCACGTTAATTAAGAGCGATATGGGGATAAAATAGCCTAGATTAAACCCCTTTTGATGAATGTAGGATGAAATATGAAAGAAATTAGCCAATACAATCGAGAGCATGTGATGTTAAAGGCATCACCGAATCAGGTATTGTATGATGGTTTTTTCAAAATTGAAGAATATGTGTTTGAACATGCATTGTTTGAAGGCGGGGTAAGTGAGCCGATACGTCGTGAAATACTTGAACGAGGGCATGCGGTGGCAGTATTGCCATATGATCCGGTTAGCGATCAGGTTCTGTTAATTGAGCAGATCCGGATTGGTGCATTGGCGACGAAAGACACGCCTTGGTTATTAGAGTGTATTGCGGGCATGGCTGAAGGCAGTAAAGACTTGGAAGCGATTGCGCGCAAAGAGGCGCAAGAAGAAGCGGGGTTGGATTTGGGTGAGTTGCATTATATGCGTTCTTATTTGTCTAGTCCCGGCGGTACAACTGAGCGTTTATATTTGTATCTTGCACACGTCAATTTGCGTGACTATCAAGGCGGGACCTTTGGCTTGCCGGAGGAGGGAGAGGACATTAAAACACATGTACTGTCATTTGATGATGCTATGAGTAGATTGGAAACTGAGGAAATAGATAACGCTGCCACGGTGATTAGTCTACAATGGTTAGCGCTAAACAAATCAAAACTGTCATTTAAGTAGTAAACGGGAGTCGTTTTGTCTGACTTGATCCACCAAAACAAGCGTAATGAAAAAGCGCGTATGAGCGGTTATGTACAGTCCTTGCCTAAGTACATCACATTGTGTGAACGTAACTATTTACGTGCACTCAAAGTGTTGCCTGAAGAGGTAATTGGTGCGTGTCGTCAGATTAAGATAGGTTCTATGGACTTTTTCATTGCCGTTGAAGCAGTAGAAAAGTACACAACGGACATTAAAGTGACTCAGCAGCATAATTTGAGCAACCACCTCGGTCAGTTTCAGTTAGCTGTGAGACTTTATCATGATGCTAAAGTTGCTGAGGTCGTTCAGCATAATTATCATCAGCGCGTTAAACCTTCGTATAGATACCCAAACCCAAGCATGCACCACAAAGATGAAAAGTATCAACTTAATGCTTTTTTAGGCGATTGGTTAGTTGCCTGTGTTGAAAATGGTCGTGTACCGTTAGACTGGGATGTAAATAATGGCATGGTTTAATGCAAGATTTGAATTTAACCAATCGCAGTTAAAGCTCGCTCACATTACGGATACGCACCTGTTTGAACAGAGTAATGGGGAATACTTTTCAGTCAATACAGCCGAGCATTTCACGCGTGTGTTGGCAGATTTGGCGTTACAAAATCTAGATGCAGTTATTTTTGGGGGGGATCTTACTCAGGATCATACTTTTGCTTCTTATCAGCTGTTTGCTCGTTTAATTGATGAGTCTGCACTGACATGTCCCGTTTTTTGGCTGCCAGGTAATCACGATGATATTGGCTATTTAAATGAAATAAGCCAGGGACAAATTATATCGGCGAAAAAGATTAGCTTTGCATTAGGTCAAGTACTCTTACTGGATAGTAAAGGGCCGACTCCCTCAGGGTGGGTTAGTGAAGCACACTTAGAAGAAGTAACAGGTCAGTGTGTCGTGCCAAGTCTGGTTTTTTGTCACCATAACCCACTTGCTATTCAAGGCTATTTGGATAAGCACATGCTGGAAAATGGTCCACAATTACTCAATCGTTTAGTCGACTCGCAAAATGTTATCGCGCTCTTTCATGGCCATGTACACAATGAGTACGTCTTTAGATTTAGAGAACTGCCTGTATACGCCACCCCCGCGACCTCCATCCAGTTTAAGAAATTTACAAATGATTGGCAGCAAGAAAATCCCGGTGCAGGGTATCGCATAATTAACTGGTCAGAAGGCGGGGTGCAGACAGAGGTAAAATGGCTAACAAAGTAATCTATATTCACGGTTTCAATAGTTCAGAAAAGTCATTTAAGGCCCAGCAACTGGGGGAATATTTTAAAGACCGTTGTGAATACCTTGTTCCTCGGTTACATTATGATCCGCGCGTTGCAATACTTCAGTTGGAAAGTATGATTGATGATGAGTGTGCGCTGGTGGGCAGTTCTTTGGGTGGTTTTTTTGCCACATACTTATCACAAACGTTTAATTTACGCGCGGTAGTGGTCAATCCGGCAGTGCGACCGGACAAATTACTATGGGATTACCTTGGTCCTCAGTATAATCCCTATCAAGAATTGAATTATGAACTTACAATAGAGCATATGAGTGCATTGCAGCGCATGTATATTGCAAAGCCATCAATGCCAAGTAATCTTTTACTATTGCAGCAAACAGCAGATGAAGTATTACCTTATCAAGAGGCTGTGAACTATTACCGAGACTGCCCATCAATAATAGAGTTTGGTGGTGACCATAGTTTCGTCGGCTTTGAGAGGCACTTTAGCCGCATTGCCAACTATCTTAAAATTAAATAAAACAGTTAGAACTAAAATTAGTCAGTAGCATTTATGAGTCAGCAAAATTATAACGCAGAAGCCATTGAGGTGTTGAATGGCTTAGAGCCGGTTAAACGCCGCCCTGGGATGTACACAGACACCACTAGACCCAATCATTTGGGCCAAGAAGTTATTGATAACAGTGTCGATGAAGCGCTGGCAGGGTATGCAAGCAAAATTGACGTGATTTTGCATGAAGATAACTCATTGCAAGTGATTGACGATGGCCGAGGCATGCCTGTGGATGTGCACCCTGAAGAAGGCATCCCTGGTGTTGAGCTGATCCTGACTAAGCTCCATGCGGGTGGTAAATTTTCAAATAAAAACTATCAGTTTTCCGGTGGTTTGCACGGGGTAGGTATTTCCGTTGTGAACGCACTGTCTACCCGTGTAGAAGTGACGGTTAAGCGAGATGCTCAGCAATATGAAATCGCATTTGAAAACGGTGATAAAGTACAAGATCTAGAAGTCACTGGCAGCGTGGGTAAACGCAATACCGGTACTTCTGTGCAATTTTGGCCAGATGCGAGCTACTTCGACTCTGCTAATTTCTCTTTGACCAAGCTAAATCATTTACTTAAGGCCAAAGCTGTTTTATGCCCAGGTTTACGTATCCGTTTTATCAATAAACAAACCAAAGAGACGCAAGAATGGCATTATGAGTCTGGCTTAGAAGACTATTTAAGCGACAGCGCTAAAGATTTAGAGGTGCTGCCTAAGTCTCCATTTACAGGCAGCTTTAGCGGCTCGACAGAAGGGGTTGATTGGGCGCTACATTGGTTGCCAGAAGGCGGTGAGTCCATTGCTGAAAGTTATGTGAATCTGATCCCAACTGCACAGGGCGGTACGCATGTGAATGGCTTAAGGCAAGGTTTGTTGGAAGCAATGCGAGAGTTCTGTGAATTTCGTAACTTGTTACCAAGAGGCGTAAAGCTTACGCCAGATGATGTTTGGGATAAATGTAGTTACGTTTTATCTGTTAAAATGCAAGATCCTCAATTTGCTGGTCAAACCAAAGAAAAACTGTCGTCGCGTTCATGCGCAACGTTTGTCTCAGGAATAGTGAAAGACGCATTCAGTTTATGGCTTAATGAGCACACTGAAACGGCGGAACTGTTGGCTGAGTTGTGCATCAGCAACGCACAAAAACGTTTACGTGCAGCAAAAAAAGTGGTGCGTAAAAAGGTCACCAGTGGACCGGCGCTGCCTGGTAAGCTCACCGATTGTTCGGGCAGTGAAACAGAGCGCTCTGAGATATTTTTAGTAGAGGGTGACTCAGCGGGTGGGTCAGCCAAACAAGCACGTGACAGAGAATTTCAAGCCATTATGCCATTGCGTGGTAAAATCTTAAACACGTGGGAAGTGGACTCGGGTCAAATTCTTGCCTCGCAAGAAGTGCATGATATTTCTGTTGCGCTTGGTATCGACCCTGATTCAACAGATCTATCGACGTTACGTTATGGCAAGGTATGTATTCTTGCCGATGCGGACTCTGATGGACTGCACATTGCAACGCTGTTGTGTGCGTTGTTTGTTAAGCACTTCCCAACCTTAGTACAGGCAGGTCATGTGTATGTTGCCATGCCACCGCTCTTTAGAATCGATGTTGGCAAAGAAGTCTTTTACGCCCTGGATGAAGATGAAAAACGGGGCATTTTAGATCGTATTGAAGCTGAGAAGAAACGCGGCAAAGTGAATGTACAGCGCTTTAAAGGCTTGGGTGAAATGAACCCAATGCAACTACGTGAAACGACAATGGACCCGAATACTCGTCGCTTGGTTCAGCTTACACTAGATGAGCAAGAGCAAACATTAGAAATGATGGATATGCTGTTGGCGAAAAAGCGCTCTGGTGACAGAAAGGCTTGGTTAGAGCAACATGGCGATAAAGCCGAGGTATAACAAGAAGTAAGGTGAGTCATGACTGATCCACAGGCCCTCTCTTTACAGGGCATAGAACAATTACCTATGGGGCGTTTTACTGAAGACGCCTACTTAAATTATTCCATGTATGTGATCATGGACCGAGCATTGCCACATATTGGTGATGGCCTCAAGCCTGTGCAGCGTCGTATTGTGTATGCGATGAGCGAATTGGGCTTATCAGCTGCTGCAAAATATAAAAAGTCAGCACGTACAGTCGGTGATGTACTAGGTAAATACCATCCACATGGCGACAGTGCGTGTTACGAAGCCATGGTATTAATGGCACAGCCATTCTCTTATCGTTACCCTTTGGTCGATGGTCAAGGTAACTGGGGGGCTGCTGACGACCCTAAATCATTTGCGGCAATGCGTTATACAGAAGCGCGCTTGTCTAAATTCTCTGAGGTATTGCTCAAAGAGCTGGGGCAAGGTACAGTGGATTGGGTGCCTAACTTTGACGGCACAATGAAAGAGCCGCAAGTATTACCTGCAAGACTGCCACACATCTTATTAAATGGGGTCACTGGTATCGCCGTTGGTATGGCGACGGACATTCCGCCACACAATGTCAATGAATTAGCTTCTGCTTGTTGTATGTTGCTAGACAAGCCAAAAACAACGCTAGAAGAGTTGTTAGAAGTTGTTCAAGCGCCAGATTATCCGACTGAAGCGGAAATTATCACACCTAAAGACGATATTCGTAAAATCTACACCACGGGTCGTGGCTCAATTAAGATGCGTGCAGTGTTCCATGAAGAGCAGGGCGAAATTGTTATTACAGCGCTGCCTCATCAAACATCAGGTGCAAAAGTGCTGGAGCAAATTGCAGCGCAAATGACCGCGAAGAAGCTGCCTATGGTAGCAGATTTACGTGATGAATCAGACCATGAAAATCCGACGCGTATTGTCGTCGTGCCTCGCTCCAATCGGGTGAAGTCTGAGCCGTTGATGGCGCACTTGTTTGCGACCACAGATCTTGAGAAAAACTACCGTGTAAACCTCAATATGATCGGGCTAGATGGCCGCCCTCAGGTTAAAGATCTACAACAAATTTTATCTGAGTGGTTGATCTTCCGTCGTGAGACAGTACGCAGACGTTTGCAATATCGCCTAGATAAAGTCTTAGCGCGTTTGCATATTCTAGAAGGCTTGATGATCGCCTTTTTGAATATTGATGAAGTGATTGAAATCATTAGAAATGAAGATGATCCAAAAGCGGAGCTTATAAAACGTTTTGGTTTATCAGAAACACAAGCTGAAGCCATTTTGGATCTGAAACTTCGTCACTTGGCGAAGCTTGAAGAGATGAAGATCCGCGGTGAGCAAGACGAGCTGAGCAAAGAGCGTGACAAGCTTGAACTTACTTTAGGCTCAGAGCGTCGCATGTCGACTTTGATGAAAAAAGAAATTCAAGAAGCGGCAGAGTTATATGGTGATGAAAGGCGTTCACCTGTGATTGAACGTCAAGAAGCGAAAGCACTGAGTGAAAAAGACTTAATTCCATCTGAAGCCGTTACAGTGGTGTTATCTGAAAAGGGCTGGGCGCGTTTCGCAAAAGGTCATGACATCGATGCTGAAGGCTTAAATTATCGTTCAGGGGACAGCTATAAGGCATCAGCTAAAGGTAAGAGTAATCAGCCAGCAGTCTTCTTGGATAGCTCAGGCCGTGCGTTTGCCACTGATGCGCATAGTTTGCCATCGGCAAGAAGCCAAGGTGAGCCTATGACTGGGCGCTTTAACCTCGCAGCGGGCGTGAACTTTGAACATGTCGTGATGGGTGAGGAGCAAGAACTTTATTTAATGGCAACCGATGCAGGTTATGGCTTTATTGCTGAATTTAATGATTTAGTCAGTAAAAACAAAAACGGTAAAGCATTGGTTAGTATTCCTAAGGGTGCTGAACTCATAGCGCCAATCTCAGTGAATGATGTTGCCACTGATCGTTGTATGGCGATTTCTAATGAAGGGCGCATGTTACTATTCCCACTCAGAGACTTACCGAAACTTGCCAAGGGTAAAGGTAATAAAATCATCTCAATTCCAAGTGCTAAGGTACAGGCAAGAGAAGAGTTTGTTAAGGTGCTCGCTGTGGTACCAGATGGGCGTGCAGTGACGCTGTATGCAGGTAAGCGTAAATTAACGCTCAAGAACTCTGACTTAGAGCACTACTTTGGTGAGCGCGGGCGTCGTGGAAATAAATTACCTCGAGGTCTACAACGCGTTGATAACTTTGAAATTGAGTTAATTGAACAAGACGACTCAGAAGTAGATACGCCAGAATAATACAGTGGTGAGCGGGCTTTGCCCGCTCACGATTTAATCATCGCTAATCATCTTTCGACTATTTTTCATTTCAACGTCTTTTTTCCGTCATTTTGTCGTAAAAACTCTGATGTACCGCAAGCAATTTCTACCCGACTCAGCTAGAATACACGGTTATAAGTTATTCTTGTTCAGAGTGACACATGATCAGGTGCCACTCGCACTGACAATACGGGGTTTTTATGTCTGATAAGTGCTATATCACGGCGCAACAGCTACTAGAGGATTCATTTCGTTTAGCGGCTCAAGTGTATGAAGATGGGTTTCGTCCGGATTTTATCATCGGTATTTGGCGAGGTGGTGCGCCAATTGGTATCGCTGTGCAAGAGTACTATGATTACAAAGGCATAGAAACTGACCATATCGCAGTGCGTACATCTTCGTACTATGGGATTGGCAAGCAGTCGAAAGAGATCAAAGTTCACGGTCTGCACTACATCATAGAAAATGCTAATGCAGGTGACTCTTTATTGATTGTTGACGATGTATTTGATTCTGGCCGCAGTATTTTTGCGTTAAAAGAAAAGCTAGAAGAGCTAATGCGTCTAAACTTGCCTAAAGATATACGTGTGGCTTGTCCATACTATAAACCAGCAAACAAAAAAGTGCCGATGACGCCAGACTACTATATTCATGAGTCTGATGAGTGGCTAGTATTCCCACATGAGTTATCAGGCTTAACGCCTGATGAGTTAATTGAGGGCAAGTCAGACTTGGCAAATATTAAAGATTTGTTTGCCAAATAAGTCATTACTTATTTTATGAAAAGCCGTTGAAAACGCCGTTTTCAACGGCTTTTTTATGGCCGGGTGATAGCGCTTTTGTTACACTCCGCTCATTGTGATTTTTGCATTTTTACTATGACAGACTATCAATCTATTTTAGAGCGCACAGTGCGACATGTTCAGCCTTTGTTACACCATGGTAAGGTCGCTGATTACATTCCAGCCCTTGCAGAGCAGCAGTTAGGTCAGTTTGCTATTGCGATCCAAACACAAAATGGTGAGACATTTAGTGCGGGCGACTGTGAGGCTAAATTTACTGTGCAGTCAGTCTCAAAAGTGATGACCCTGACATTAGCACTACAGCGCTATGGTGATGACTTATGGCAAAGGGTAGGGAAGGAGCCTTCTGGCACTGCATTTAACTCATTAACACAGTTAGAGTTTGAAAATGGCATTCCAAGAAATCCTTTTATCAATGCCGGCGCGATAGTCACGTGTGATGCACTTTACTCGCGTTTAAGCGCGCCTATTCACACCATGTTAGAAAGTTACCGAATGCAAACCGGTAACCCTAAGCTGGGTGTCAACAAAGTAGTTGCACAGTCAGAATTTGAACACCGTTATCGCAATGCAGCGATGGCTTACCTGATGAAGTCGTTTGGTAACTTCAATAATGAAGTTGAAGAAGTGCTTTGGTCTTATTTTAACTTCTGTGCGATTGAATTGAATGCTGCGGAATTGGCGAAGTGCTTTTCATATTTATCCAATGGTGGTGTATGCACGCAAACACAGCAGCAAATTTTACCAGCCAAACAGATAAAACAGCTTAACTCATTGTTATTTACCAGTGGGTTGTATGATGCTGCGGGCGACTTTGGTTATCGAGTTGGTATGCCAGGAAAGTCGGGTGTATCTGGTGCCATTATTGCTGTAGTACCGGGTCGTTTTACGATAGCTGTTTGGTCACCTGGTCTTGATAAAGTGGGAAATTCAGTTGCAGGAATTGCCGCGTTAGAGTTTCTTGCTGAAGAGCTCGGAACAGCCATTTTCTAACGCAGCACAGTTTGCGCACACTACATGTGCGCAAATCAATTTATTGATCCCAGTAAGATTGCTCTAAAGAATCTTCTCTTTCTGGTAAACCACGAGATAATCGCGGTGAATGCTGCACCAGTACCTCAAAGCTTGCGCGGTTTGCATATTTGCTGATCTGTGCAAGTGAAGAATAGGTAATTGCAGCTTGCTCGTGCTTAGCAGAATTTGGCACGTTCAAACGATGGTAAACGTTAGCTGACAAATCATGCAATACCGCAGCGAGTGCACAGTCCCCCGCACCATTGGTGTTTTTAATGGTGTCTGGACCACCCATGTATGGTGCTGTATGGCTATATACACGAATTGGCTTATCACAGTGAGACTTACGCATTGCGCGCGAGAATTCATAGCGGTTAAATTCAGGAATAGCACCTGGCAGTAGCGGGTATTCGGTTTCACGCTTCATGCTATCTTCCACATAACCTGCCATATACAAGCCTGTTGGGCCTGCTGTACAGATCACTAAATCAACCCAGTCAAGTGCTTTATCTGCCGCCATCAGTGGGTCATCAAAGCCTGTGATAGCTTCGCCTTCTTCCTCGTTCATCGCGAGAATATCAACGTGTTTTTCGACAAATTTAGCCCACCACTGCGGATCTTGTTCAATTAAGAACTTGGTACCTAAAGTGAGTACAACTGGTACGCCTGCTTTGTTAGCATATTCTACCGCTTGCATGGTTGCTTGTGTCATTGTCTCATCGCCTTTGGTACGCATGAGATACGCACTGATCACCAAGGCAGATGCGTTTTCGATCAATGATTGGCTAATTGACTCTGGGCGCAAGTAGTTCATTAAACCTGCACTGATAGCAAAGGTACGCTCACCGCTATCATCAATCAGTGTGAAGCAACGGCCAATGGGACCTGCAACTGGCTGAAGGTGGTCTAGATCGACGCGGCTTGATGTATTACATAAAAACTTATATGCATAGCTGCCGATTTCAATACTTTCACTCATAACACCCAATAGCACTGAGCGATCGTCAGCCAGTACTGAATAGTTGTGCATGGTGTTGCCAATGGTGCCGCCAGCAAATTCGTAGTCAATCATGTCATCACGTTTTAAACGCTCATAAAGCGCATTGGTGACATCATTGTCTATGACTTGTGACATACCACGCTGCAGGTGGAATTCATCCAAAAAAGCTTGGTCGACTTTCGCTTCGATGTCGACAACGATTTGGTCGATGCCGCAAATATAGTTACGCTTCAAGCGATCTTCAGCATTTAAGTGGTTGATAAGTGGGTCCTTATCTTCCACAGGAAAATAATGCTTATGCCTACGGTGTCCCGGAAATTTCATGTTTTACCCGTGTGTTTTGAGCTCATTAAATAAAAAAAGCGGCGAATTATAGCCTAATTTTATATTGGTGAGCCATGGTAATTTGGTAATTTTAGCAATAATTCTGTAACCAAGGGGTTTCTACAGCGCAAGCTGGTATACTAGGCTTCATAGTTACTCTGTTAATTTTAGTATGAATAACCAAGAATTAGACGAATATTGGATGCGACAAGCACTGGCATATGCTGACAAAGCAGAGGCAGAGAATGAAATTCCTGTTGGAGCTGTGATTGTGCAAGATGGTGAACTGATTGCTGCGGGCTGGAACCGCTCAATTGGTTGCCACGACCCATCTGCACATGCAGAAATGATGGCTATCCGTGAAGCGGGCAAGCAAGTGAAAAATTATCGTTTAGTCGATTGTACCTTATATGTCACGCTGGAGCCGTGCCCAATGTGCGCAGGGCTGTTGGTACATAGCCGAGTTAAACGTGTGGTTTTTGGTGCGCATGACGCTAAAACTGGCGCGGCAGGGTCGGTCATGAACTTATTACAAGAACCGCAATTAAATCATCAGCCAGAGGTGTGCTCAGGCGTACTTGCTCAGGAGTGCAGTGAAAAGTTATCAAACTTTTTTAGGCGTAGAAGAAAAGAGCACAAGGCTGCGAAAAAAGCGCGAAAATTGCAAAGTAATAATGCGGCTCAAGATTGAGCCGTTTTAGCATCTGCGGCAAGCTGTAATAAAGAGTAGATACGGCGGCGCAGGAGAATTTTCTTATGTATGTTTTTTAGCATGACACGGCGGCGATTTGGGTTCGTGTTACGAGTATTGCGCTTAAATTGATGAGTTCGACGTCTTCTTAACATCAGAACCTCCTTACTGTGAGAGAAAAACTTTACGCATGACAGAGATACCTGCTTTATATGACAGGCTTATGACAACGAGACTAGGATGCCGTTAATTACCGGAACTGAAAGGAAGCGCTCCGTTTTCGTCTAACCAGACCAGAGCGTCGAAGTAGCGGCGTATATTATCGACATAATGTACAGCAACATCGCCACGCGCATATCCATATCTTGTACTTCGATAGTAGCGTTTTTTAGTCAGCAGTGGTAGTCGTTTTTTAACATCTGCCCAACTATTCGGATTGCCACCTTGTTGTTTTGTCAGTTTTAATGCATCTCTGACATGCCCCATACCTACGTTATACGCAGCTAAGGCCAACCAAGTTCTGTCTGGATCTGATACGCCCTCAGGCACCCGTGAAATTAAGTTCGCAAGGTATTTTGCGCCGCCACGGATGTTTTGTTCCGGTTTAAGTCTGTGTTTAACACCAACACGCTTGGCTGTACTTTGAGTCAGCATCATAATGCCACGAACGCCGGTGGGTGATTTTGCTCTGGGGTTCCACATAGACTCTTGATAACTCAGCGCTGCCAGTAGTCGCCAGTCTACATTATATTTCTGTGCATATTCGATAAACCATGGCGCGTATTGAGGCAGTACAGTTTTGCTTGCTTCGACAAACGCCACAGTATTCACGTAATTGAACTGCTCGACATGACCAAAGTACTTTTCTTCTAAAGCGGCAAGCTGGTTGTTACTTTGTATCTTGGCAAAAAATGGCAGCAGCAAAGCATAGAGAGAGTCATCATTATGCTTTTTCATCACCCAAGCGATAGGATCGGATTGGGTGACAGAAAACGCAATGCTGAGGTTGGGGTGATAACGCCGAAAGAGTGCCAGCGAGTGAGAGTCAACGATGGTGTATTCAATGTCACCTGATAAAATACCTTGTAGTAGTTCTTCTTGATCTAAGGCTTGGGTCGTTTGCCATTGTAGCGCAGGATAATCTTGTTTCGCCGCCTGTAACGAAAGTACGTGATGGCTATTGGCAAGTACTGTGACAGGCCCTGATAATTGGCCATAGTGTCGAGGGCGCTTTTTTCCTTGCTTGTACACCAGCTTTTGACTGATATCTCGATAAAAAGGGCCAAAACGAAAATGTTCGGCGCGCTTTGGATGGTAACTGATCCCTGAGGCAATGATGTCTATATCGCCTCGTTTTAATTGTTCAAAGAGCTTTGCTAAGTTGAAAAATGGAATGATGTTAAGGTGGACGTTGAGCTCATCGGCAAACATACCCGCCAATTCATATTCGAAGCCTTCTTCCTCGTTGTTGCCCTGATAATAGGTCGCAGGGCCGACCAAAATCCCAACATTCAATGTCCCCCTGTTTTTGATCTGTTGAAGTTGATTTGGAGGCGCTTTGTCACAGCCAACGAGCAAGAGAAAAAATATTACAATGCTTAATAAACCCTTTAGCTTGTTTTGTATCATGCTTTTTCCATATATGAACTTTATTAAGTTATGTGTTAATTCTTTGAGATACATTGTGTTTGCACGCGATGTGGGTGTGCACTAAAAGCAAAATCAAACTTTTAATCGTATGCTCTCAAGTATATACCTATTTGTGAAGCGGGTTTTTTTCGATAAATGACAATTTTGAGTTAAATCTGTGCGTCAATTCGACTATAATGGCGGCCCAAAATATCGTTCAATCCTTAACCCCGGATGAAATATCTATGTTAATCCTACGTGGTGCACCTGCACTTTCTGATTTTAAAGTCCAAAAGATCCTTAAAAGCTGCGCGGATGCAGAGTTACCTGTTACAGGCGTATATGCTGAATTTATGCATTTTGCGGATGTAACAGCTGACCTTTCAGAGACAGAACTCGACAAGCTAAGCAAGTTATTAAAGTATGGGCCTACCGCCGTCGAGCACAAGCCTGAGGGAACACTTATTTTAGTGACGCCTCGCATTGGAACTATTTCTCCATGGGCTTCAAAAGCAACTGACATCGCGAACAACTGCGGTCTAGATAAGGTTCACCGTGTTGAGCGTGGTATCGCTTACTATGTTGAGGGCGCACTAAGCGCAGAGCAATTAGTGGATGTGGCTAAGTTACTTCATGACCGCATGACAGAGTCTGTACACAGCAACTTAGAAGATGCTGGACAGTTATTCCGTGTTGAAGAGCCGCGCCCAATGTCATCTGTTGACATTCTTGGCGGTGGCCGTGAAGCACTTGCAACAGCAAACGTTGAGCAAGGCTTTGCATTAGCGGACGACGAAATTGACTACCTTGTAGAAAACTTTACAAAGCTAGGTCGTAACCCGAACGACATCGAGCTATTCATGTTCGCACAGGCGAACTCTGAGCACTGTCGTCACAAAATTTTCAACGCCGATTGGACAATCGACGGTGAAGAGCAGCCTAAGTCGCTGTTTAAAATGATCAAGAATACTTACGAGACGCACCCTGAAAATGTCCTGTCTGCCTATAAAGATAACGCAGCGGTTATGAAGGGGTCTAAAGCGGGTCGTTTCTTCCCAAATAAAGAAGGCGAGTACAGCTACAATCAAGAAAACATTGAAATCTTGATGAAGGTTGAAACGCATAACCACCCAACTGCAATCGCACCATTCTCAGGCGCATCGACAGGCTCTGGTGGTGAAATCCGTGACGAAGGTGCAACAGGCCGTGGCTCTAAGCCAAAAGCAGGCCTAGTTGGTTTTACTGTATCTAACCTTCGCATTCCTGGCTTTGAGCAGCCATGGGAAACAAATTTCGGCAAGCCAGGTCGCATCGTTGATGCATTAGATATCATGATTGACGGCCCACTAGGTGGTGCAGCGTTTAACAACGAATTTGGTCGTCCTAATCTACTTGGTTATTTCCGTACTTACGAAGAAAAAGTTAACAGCCACAACGGTGAAGAGGTACGTGGTTACCATAAGCCAATTATGCTGGCAGGTGGTCTTGGTAACATTCGTACTGAGCATGTTCAAAAAGGTGAAATCCCAGTTGGCGCTAAGCTAGTAGCCCTTGGTGGTCCTGCGATGAACATCGGTCTGGGTGGTGGTGCTGCATCATCAATGGCATCTGGTCAGTCAAACGAAGACCTAGACTTTGCTTCTGTACAGCGTGAAAACCCAGAGATGGAGCGTCGTTGTCAGGAAGTTATCGACAAATGTTGGCAGTTAGGTGATGAAAACCCAATCGCATTTATCCACGATGTGGGTGCGGGTGGTCTTTCAAACGCATTCCCTGAGCTAGTTGACGACGGTGGCCGTGGTGGTAAATTTCAACTACGTAACATCCCGAACGATGAGCCGGGTATGGCACCACATGAGATCTGGTGTAACGAATCACAAGAGCGTTACGTATTGGCAGTAGCGGCAGAAGACTTCGCACGTTTTGAAGAAATCTGTAAGCGTGAACGTGCACAGTACGCTGTAATTGGTGAAGCAACAGAAGAGCGTCACCTAACCGTTGCAGACAGCCACTTTGATAACAACCCAGTAGATCTTCCACTTGAAGTACTACTAGGTAAAGCACCTAAGATGCACCGTGACGTTGAGTCAAAGCAAGTATCTGGTGAAGCACTTAAAACAGAGAGCATCGACGTAGAAGAAGCTGCTAAGCGTTTGCTTCGTCTACCGACTATCGCTGAGAAAACATTCCTTATCACCATCGGTGACCGCACGGTGACAGGTCTTGTTGCACGTGACCAAATGGTTGGTCCTTGGCAGGTACCAGTAGCAAACTGTGCTGTAACAGCAGCTGCGTTTGATACTTATCACGGTGAAGCCATGTCAATGGGTGAGCGTACACCTGCGGCACTTCTAAACTATGGTGCATCTGCACGTTTAGCAGTAGCAGAAGCGCTAACGAACATTGCTGGCGCAAACATTGGTGGCCTTGAGAACATCAAGCTATCTGCAAACTGGATGGCTGCAGCAGGTCACCCAGGTGAGGACGCGGGTCTTTACGAAGCGGTTAAAGCTGTTGGTGAAGAGCTATGTCCAGCACTTGGTCTAACTATCCCAGTTGGTAAAGACTCAATGTCGATGAAGACTAAGTGGGAAGAGAATGGTGAAAACAAAGAAGTTACCGCGCCACTTTCTCTTGTGATCACTGCATTTGGCCGTGTAGAAGACATCCGTAAAACAGTCACGCCTCAGCTTCGCACTGATAAAGGTGACTCAAGCCTGATCCTAGTTGATTTAGGTGCAGGTCAAAACCGCATGGGTGCATCAAGCCTTGCACAGGTTTACAAGCAACTTGGTGATAAGACGCCTGATGTTGATAGCCCAGAGCTATTAAAAGGTTTCTACAACGCGATGCAAGCATTAGTAGCTGACGAGAAGTTACTTGCTTACCATGACCGTTCAGACGGTGGTTTATTCACAACTGTCGCTGAAATGGCATTCGCAGGTCGCACAGGTGTGACTGTCAACCTTGATAGCCTAACAGGCTCTGACATCGAAGCGCTTTACAACGAAGAGCTAGGTGCAGTGATTCAGGTTCGCAACGACGACCTTGCAGCTGTTGAAGCTATTTTGGCTGACAACGGCCTTGGTGCAATCAGTCACACTATCGGTGCGCTAAACGCTGAAGACAAAGTTATCTTCAACCGTGGCGGCGAAGCAGTACTTGCAAATACACGTACTGAACTACGTACTATTTGGGCTGAAACGACGTACAAGATGCAAGCACTTCGTGATAACCCAGAGTGTGCTAAGCAAGAATTTGATGCAAAATTTGACGAAAAAGATCCAGGTCTTAACGTAAAACTAAGCTTCGATCTGAACGAAGACGTAGCTGCACCTTACATTGCAACAGGTGCCAAGCCTAAGATGGCAATCCTTCGTGAGCAAGGTGTTAACTCGCACGTTGAAATGGCAGCGGCATTTAACCGTGCAGGCTTTGCAGCAGTTGACGTTCACATGAGTGACATCCTTGAAGGTCGCTTAACGCTAGAAGAGTTCAAAGGCCTTGTAGCATGTGGTGGTTTCTCTTACGGTGACGTACTAGGTGCTGGTGAAGGTTGGGCTAAGTCAATCTTATTCAATGACATGGCACGCGACCAGTTCCAAACATTCTTTGAGCGTCAAGATACGTTCAGCTTAGGTGTGTGTAACGGCTGTCAAATGCTATCAACTCTAAAAGAGCTTATCCCAGGTACTGAGCACTGGCCACGTTTTGTAACTAACAAGTCGGAGCGTTTTGAAGCACGTTTCAGCCTTGTTGAAGTACAAGAAAGCCCGTCAGTATTCTTCCAAGGTATGGCTGGTTCTCGCATGCCAATCGCGGTATCTCACGGTGAAGGTCACGCTGAGTTTGCAAACGACGCAGCAGTGAAAGCTGCACTAGAGTCTGGCACAGTCGCAGTTCAGTACGTTGATAACTTTGGTCAGCCGACTACGCAATACCCGAACAACCCGAATGGTTCACCTGAAGGTATTACTGGTATTACATCCACTGATGGTCGTGCAACAGTGATGATGCCGCACCCTGAGCGTGTATTCCGTGCAGTGGCTAACTCTTGGCACCCGGATGAATGGAAAGAAGACAGCCCGTGGATGCGTATGTTCCGCAATGCACGTAAAAACGTGGGTTAATTGAGTAATATATTACTCTAAAGAAAAGGTCGCGAAAGCGGCCTTTTTTGTTATTTGAGAAAGCTAACTCTTGGCAGCGATACCTTTGATAAGAGTGGATCGATCATAGCCCATGGATGCGTATGTTCCGTAACGCACGTAAGAACTTGGGTTAATTGAGTAATATATTACTCTAAAGAAAAGGTCGCGAAAGCAGCCTTTTTTGTTATTTGAGAAGGCTAACTCTTGGCAGCGATACCTTTGATAAGTGTGGAAAGAGGACAGCCCATGGATGCGTATATTTCGCAATGCACGTAAAAACGTGGGTTAATTGAGTAATATATTACTCTAAAGAAAAGGTCGTGAAAGCGGCCTTTTTGGTTTTTGAAGAAGGCTAACTCTTGGTAGCGATGCCTTTGATAAGAGTGGAACGACGACAGCCTTATTTTGGAGTTAATAGGTTTAGCTTTGTTAAATTAGCTCATTTAACCTTGTGTAAAAGTACTCGCTGTTTCGCAGCCTGTATTTTGCACTAAATAAAATTTATGCATAATGGGTGTATCGCTATTGCGACTTGCAGTAATGGCTGAGTGTGTCAGCCATTACATTAATTACTATTTAATATATTCAGTGACATCCACCGCTTGACGCTCAGCGTCTAACTTTAAAAAGTCTTTAAATATTGATGTGTGGCCTTGACCGCCGATCACTAACACGCGTTCGCCCGGTTGGGCATATTGTTGAATATTGGCATACATGCGGAAGTTTCTGTGCCACCAACTGGCGGCGGCATCTGCGCCCTCGAATCCTTTTCCAGCTCCCACATGGTTGGTTTTAAAGTATAAAGACTTATTGAGGTTGTCCCATTCAGTACTGTTACTGATAAGTAGTAGCTCTTTTAATGACTTGGTCATTTGGTTGTGTTCCATTTTTTGGGTGAGCTGAGCAATAAATGCCCCAAAACGCTTTTGCGTATTGGCGTCATGTTGTGCCATGTACTCAAACAAAGGTTTAGATTGCCAGTGGATTTCTTGCTCATCGTATAAATACACATGGCTCAGGCCTGCATGTTTGGCGACTCTAAATCCCAGTTGGTAGATTTCATTACTTTTTAAAGTAAATTGCCCTTGTAAGTATTGCGTATATTCCTGCTGAGTTTGCTCTTGATACTTTTTATTATATTCAAGTAGCACCACTGTTGGTTTAAAGTCACTGATCCGCTTAGCGAGTGCCTCTAAATAGCTTTGGTTTTCGGGTGTCATAACATTAATTTGTTTGGTTTTTACGGTATCTGCTTGCGGGTTTGCAAAGTGAAATACACCCATGAGCATGAGTTGCGCGGGATCTGGTTGTGTTGGCTCTTTAGCCATGATTGAAAATGACTGTAACAGGGCAATGATACACAGAGTGATTTTTTTCATTTTTATATCTCCAAAGAAACGCCTAAAACAGATGAGTAAGGCGGTTTTAAAACATAGCGATCTGCGTGAATTAATAGTTAAATTAGGTACTAATCAGCATAATATAATTGATTCTTATACGCATTCATATGTTTCGGTTGTTGAAATAATGTCAGGTTGGCTAGGAGAGAGTTGTAAATATTGTGTTTGCAAGTGCTGTCTGCATTGATGGTGTGCTGTTATTGATATAGTCACTTAAGGTTTACGATGACCGTGTATCTGAGTTGGCGTGACCTTTTTGGCAAGATCGGGTCAACGATCGATCATAAAATATATCATTGTTATTTCAGACAAAAATATCACCCCTTTTTGTGGCTTCTGTCGTTATATCTGTCAGAGAAGCAAAAGCATATTAAAAGCACCTCGAACTACATGCTCAGGAGCAAACGAGGTCTGTCATATCTAGCGTCCCCGATAAACATAATCATAAGATGCGGATCTGAGTTTATCATTCGCTTAGTTCAGGATAAATTGACCAAGCTTTTCAATCGCTAAGATTCATAATAAAAAAGGAAGAAGCAATGACGAGACTGTTATACCCCACTTTAGCTGCGTCAATCACACTTGCGCTGGCTGCCTGTGGCGGATCTTCAGGTGGGAATAATACTGTTCAGGCAGCAAACCAAACCCAACAAACTAACACAGAGGGCGCTGAGCAAGTTAACAAGACTGAAGCACAAACAATTACTTTAAGAGCAGAGTCTGAAGAATGTTGGCGTTATCAACCTAAGCAAGTTGATATTGTATTTCACGATGAGAATGGGGCATCGTTAGGCGCTGCTCAAACTGACTTAAACGGTAATTTCTCAGGAGAACTTCCAGTAGGTACAAAGCACCTTTCTGTGATTGGTGAAGTGGACGACAGTGTTGACGGTGAGTACAAGTATATCCGCACAGAACTGGATATTGAACATCGAGAGAACTTAGGGACTTATTATTTTAGAACATCTAAGGAGTGCAGTTGTGAGATGTATAAAGTGGATGATTCGGATTTAACCTTAACGCAAAACGGATACTACCTTCTTTCTAATAGCACCTTGCCATCCAATGGTAACATAGCGGTGTGTGACGGCAGTGAAACGCTATATTTAGCGGCGATTTCACGTGAACATAACGATGCAAAAGCGGCGGTTATTTCATTGCCAGATAGCCCGCAAACGATCAAAATTTCTGACGCGGACTTTGTTCATCATGGCGTGACAGTGGACAAACAGATCAGTGATACAGCCCAAGTAATAGGTGCTTTTGGTGCTGCATCAGACGCATCTTCATTGGTATTTAATCAAAGACAAACAACCGATGAAACGATGCCGTTATATATTTTCCCTGATGCAGTGGAGCACAGTTACTACCACCAAATAGAGTTCAAGCAAACCACGACAGAGGTGGCTCAATTTAAGGTATGGACATCAGCTAGAAGCAAAGCAAACACAGAACATGAGTTCGGCGAGAATGAAATACCCCTGTTATCTGGAAGTTTGAATGACGAGATACTGGGTGTGTCTGGTCGAGAAAACGCGACGTATGATTTCAGTACAATAAATGGTGATTTGACCCGCGTTGAGTTTAGATATAGCTATTTGGTCAGTGACAATGCTGAGACACGCTATGACTGGCAGATCAATGGTGGAGTTAAAGGGACTATCCCACAGTTGACCTTTGGAAATGTGTTTAAACTACCAGAAGAAGATACAAAGTTGGAAGAGTTCGGTGCATACCTATACGGGTATCTAGGTAACGAAACTGACAACGAGACATATGCGAAGTTGTTAGACGTTATCGCAAAGGGAGAGTCTCGACATCGGGCCGAATTTAACAACCTTATTTATACGAGGGCGTTAGTCGAGTTTGACTAATACAGCAAAAGGTCACTAAGGTGGCCTTTTTTGCTCTTTGACGGTCATTTAAAATCTTATGTGAGTGAGATAACTATCTGTTTAAAAATCAAAATATATATAGAGTTAACGGTATCACTATAACTTTTGCTAATTTTACAACTTCTTACGCTCTTCTACATTACATTGTGTGCATGATGGCTTAAACTAATCTTTCTGATGGAAAATAGTTTAGGAACGAATGCGACGTTTTTTAGTATACGTTGGGATAAGCTGCTGCTTATTACTGATCACGGCTTTTATTTTTCGATCGCCTTTAAGTCTTGCGGTTGCCAACCTGTATTTAACACAAGATCAAGGTCGGCTAAATTGTTTAGAGTGGTCTGTCACAGGCTTCTCTGAAATACACATTAGCAAGGTGTGTTTCAGGCATGAGCAAGCCAATGTAGTCGGTGAGAATATCTCCCTAACGCCTGACTTAATCGCAGTCCAGTCGCTGAGGGTTGAGCAAGTCTCAGAGACCTCGACGCAGCCGTCTAAGCCTTTAAAAAAACTTTCATTGCCTTTGTTGAATGCTCGACCACTGTTGTTGATAAACAATGCAGTTATAGAATCAACGCAGCTGCGTCAGCCATTGAATATCTCAATCAATGAAACAGCGTTCAATACATTTGATATCAAGGGCGATGTATTCGCGCAAGTCACCGTCGCATCAGACACCATTAAGGTGAATACTCATTTATCAAGTGCCGGTTTTACGCCGTATTTTCCAGCGCAAATTCAGCGCGTGTCGGGGCAATTATCGGTCACATTCGATGGTATACAAGCCGATCTAGCAGCCAACTTGAAAGCGCATATTGTAGATAATAGCGTCGCAGATTGTCCGGTTGAGGCGCATCTCAGTGGAGGCGTGTCTAGCCGCGTTAATGTAAATACACTCGGTGCCAATATTGATTTATCGATGTTAGATATGCGTCTCAATGGTAAAGCGTGCAAGGGGGTGATGCGTCTCCAACACTCTCTCCCGGCAGATGTGTTGAGCACGAGTTGGCAGCTGTCCGTGCCTAAACCATTTTCAGCAACCATGAGCCAACTTGAAATTCCCGAGCTTCGCTTGAATGACCACAATGATAAGTCCTCAATAGAACTCAATAACGCATTGCTTGGCATGGTCCAACAAACATTCTCTGCCAATCTGAAAGTGAGCCATCAACATGAGCTGGGTTGGTTGGCGCTTCAATCAAAGCTGCAAATTGAGGACAGTCGCCTATCAACTCAGGGGGATTGGCTAATCAGTAGCGCATCGCTGGGCTTTGACGATGCTGTAACGGTCCAAGATATGGTTAGCCAAGGAAATTTTTCCTTGTCAGGCAAACTTGGAGAAATTATCAAGGTTTATTTAACAACACACACATCGATCGGTGAGCTGACAAAAGCGCAAGCGGGCTTTGATAACACTGAGTTGAATGTAGATACGCGCTTCACCGTGGACATGGGTCATTTGGAAACAGAGTTGGATCAAGCGTTTGAAGTGGAACTATTGAAAACAGACATGACCGCAGAGCGCTATCGATTTGAAGACGTATCGGGCAAACACATTTTAATTGAGGGTAAACTTAATTTAAATGCGCAGCAAAAATTGAATGGGGCGCTTGATATTGAAGTGGGGTCGTTCAAGCGAGCACAGCTTAGAGGTAAAGACATTGCACATACCATGCTATTTAACAGTGATCTTAATGAGACTGAATTTGCCGTGCAATTTGATGGAGAAACGCATCTTGGCTTAGTGGCCACACCTCAGTTATCTTTTAGGCATGGTGTTTTAACCTCAACGGGGCGTTTTGCAGATCTGTTAACGTTAGAGCATGTCCTTCACCTCGATGAACTAGAGGTATTAGCGAAGCAGAAAATAGGGCCACAGTTGAATGAGCTGGATGTGACGATACCGGATCAAAGCTTTTTAACTTTACAGCCAATAATTCAACAACTTGACCCTAAATTACAACTTAGTGAAGGGACAATCTCAGCCAAGTTGAAAGGGGATATGACAGCACGTACCTATCTTTTTGATATGACCTTGGAAGAAGGCGGTATTTTGTATGATTCCCATTATTTGAGTGGGATAAATATGCCTATTACAGGCAGAATGCAAGCTGATCAAATCACGATTGAAGAGTCTCTAGTGGGTATTCAAGAGATCCGTTCTGGCGCTGTCATTGAAAATGTGCAAGCAATCTTATCATCTTATGGAGGCAAGCCGATGTTGAGTAACATCAGTGCGTACATATTTGATGGCCAGCTTAGTGCTGAGCAGGTAAGTCTCTCAACAGATGATCAACGCTTTTTAGTCGAGGCTGAGAACTGGGATCTTGCAGTGATTGCCAATGCGGCAAAAAATGCAGGCGTTGAACTAAGTGGACGTG
Source organism: Pseudoalteromonas luteoviolacea (assembly GCF_000814765.1). Lineage (GTDB taxonomy): Bacteria > Pseudomonadota > Gammaproteobacteria > Enterobacterales > Alteromonadaceae > Pseudoalteromonas > Pseudoalteromonas luteoviolacea_H. The sequence goes on along the minus strand of NZ_JWIC01000010.1, from coordinate 466,286 downwards.
TTTATGGGCAATTACCTGTGACGGTAATCGATGGAAAACTAGAGATCCATGATGGTAAGCTGAATAACATTGATGTGGGTTTACTGAGTATTGAAAATAACCAGTCAGTTGAGGCGTTGAAAGCACAGCAGCCGAGCTTGGAAACTGCTTTTGGTATGTTGGAGAGGTTGAACATCGAAAAGCTATCAAGTGATGTGAATATGACGTCCGATGGTTGGCTAGACTTAGGCGTGCAAATAACCGGAGTCAATGAGCAACAAGGGCAACCAATTAACTTTAATTACACACACAAAGAAAATATTTTTCAGCTATTTAGGGCGTTGCGTTTGAGCGATGAAATCACTAAAGAAGTTGAAAAAGCATTAAACTAACAGGAGCAATAAGGCATGAAATGGATGCTAACTTTGATGCTGGTTTTAGTCACTTCAGCTTGTACGCATAAAGTGCAGGTTGAGACAAAAGAACCGATTACCATCAATTTAAATGTAAAGGTTGACCACGAAATTCGTGTGAAAGTAGACAAAGAGCTAGACGACTTGTTTAGTGATGATAGCGAATTATTCTAAGGAGTGAGAACATGAGAGCAAAAATTATATTGACCACAATCGCAGCTGCATGTATGAGCTTTTCTGTGATGGCCTTGTCATTAAATGAAGCAAAATCACAAGGGATGGTGGGCGAAAATGCAGCAGGTTATTTAGGGGTAATTAAAGGCTCTAGCGACGTGAAGAAGCTTGTTGCGGATATCAATAAAAAGCGCAAAGCGAAGTATCAGCAATTAGCGAAGAAAAACGGGATTAGCTTGTCACAGGTAGAAAAACTTGCTGCGGAGAAAACGTATAAAAAGACTTCTTCTGGGCACTTTATCCAAGTGAATGGTAAGTGGGTGAAAAAGTAGTGTCAGTTTGGAATAACTGCGCCAAATAGCGCAGTTATTCTATTGAACGTTTTACTTTTTGTGCGTGCAGCTAACCAGTAATTGTTGCCAAAACGCTTCACCTTTACGCCTAGCCAGACGAATATTATTGTCTGGGATGGATTCTGGATCTTCATAGGTTTCCAGTGCAGCCGCCATACTCACTTCTCTGATCAGATGCAATGTCGGGTAGGGGGCGCGATTAGTATAGTTGGCAGGGTCATCTTCATCGCTGTCCGCAAAAACATAGTCTGGATGAAAGTTAGCAATTTGATAAACGCCCTCAAAACCTTGTGCACAGAGTAGTGCATTTGCCAAATCAACCAAATCTAAAAATGACTCGAAGTCAGTAAAGCCATGTGAAAAAACCAGCAGAGTGGTTTCTCTCGATGCGTTTTGATTCAGCTCAAAACATTGTTCCAACATATCCATGACTGCATCGTCATGACTGATGGCCTCGCTGATGTGATAATGGATGGCGTTCTGTTCCACTTCTTTTCTGGCAAAGGGGCAAAAGTTGTATTTGACGATGACATTACTCACCCAGTTTTTCATCGTATTGATTATGTGTTCACTCATTTACTGCTCCAGTAGTGAATCGATAATATTGAGGGTGCGACTGATTGCGCCTTGGTTTAGTGCCAGGCATGCATGCGCCTGTTCGCCAAGTGACTTCGAGGCAGTGGGATCAGTTAAATATTTGTTTACATGCGCAAGCAACTCAGATTGATCTGAGCAAATTTGTGCGCCTTGCTGAGCAATGAGCTGCGGATAAATATGAGAGAAATTATAGGTACTAGGTCCACTTAATACACCGACGGCACTTGCTGCTGATTCTAAAGGGTTATGGCCACCTCGTTCAATTAAGCTCCCCCCGATAAAGGCAATTTGGGCACATCCGTATAGAAACTTCAGTTCACCGAGGGTATCAGCGAGGAGAACTTGGCAGTTTGAATTATATGCCTTACTGCGACGGCTAATACGAAGCTCAGCGTCGCTTAATAAGTCTGCGACAGGGTCAAATTGCTCAGGGTGACGTGGCGCGATGAGCAATAAAGCCTCGGGTATCTTTTCTAGTATTTTTTTGTGTACGGCTATGACTTGTTCATGCTCACCTGGATGCGTTGAACCGGCTATCCAAATTGGCCGTTGCCCCAACTGAGCGCTTAAATCATGCATCCGTTGCAGATCATGGTCATCAAGTGTGACATCAAATTTAATTGACCCTGTAGTGTATACGCGCTCTGGCGGCAGGCCAAGCGCGACAAATCTGTGTGCATCTTCTTGATTATGACTTGCCAGCACCGTGATGTGACTCATGATATGTCGAGTTAAAGGCGCGACTTTTTGATAGCCTCGGTATGATTTTTCAGACAGCCGAGCGTTGATGACGGCAATAGGGCATTGGTGCTGATTGGCATAATAGAATAGGTTTGGCCACAATTCAGTTTCTAAGACAAGTAGTAACTTTGGTTTTAGCGCTTTGATAAAGCGGCGAGCTGCAAATCCAAAATCAATGGGGAGGTAGCAGACAGAGACTGAATCTTTAAATTGTTTAGTAATTTCATCACGGCCAGTTGGTGTATTACAGGTAACGATGATTGAATCACTTGGGTATTGTGCGCTTACTTTTTTAATCAATGGTACGGCTGCGAGTACTTCACCAACTGATGCGCAATGAATGATGATGGCCTGTCGCGGTAGGCGCGGATTTGCGGTACCAAAACGTTCACTAAAATGCGCTTTGTAACCGACGTTTTTTTTACCCCTGATCTGATATAGGTAAAACGCAATAAGTGGCGCAAGAAAAATTAAAATTAAGGAGTAAATAAGTCGAATCATAGTGTCAGGGCAAAAATAAAAGCATAGTTTAACGCGCTTGTTGCTTAATGGAAATTACCATAACAATTTTACACATATCGGAACGTGCTCAAAAGCACTAAATTTGCTAGTATGCTCGCCCCTGATTATTTTTGAAAGAAATATAATGTTGTCAATTTATAAGAAGTTGTTGTTTGCTGTTTCTTTACCCTTGTCTTTTGTCGCTCAAACGGCGTTTGCGATGCCTACGGCTTATCTCCCTATTGGTAAAGATAATATTTTAGAATATCAGATCGAAAAGATGTTCACGCTGACGGCTGTCACTCCGATGAGTAAGCCTTATCGCATTTCAGAAATTAACCAACACATTGTAAAGCTTGGCAACATAGATCCTGCATTGCAAGCAAGTATTCGAGCGCGAATTGCACCCTATCTTCAAACCGATGCGATCACTCGCAGAGGAATTAAATTACGAATAGATTCAGGCGAAGAGCAAAGAATTGCCAATGATCGAGGTAATTATTCGAGCGAATATGCTGAGATTTCGCTAGATGGTATTTATCGTGGTAGCGATAATTCTTTATTACAGTTTGGCGCTGAGTATCGCGTCGAAGCTGGCAGGTTAGTGCCTTATAATACTTTTTATGCGCTGGGTGGAGAGAATTTGCAACTGAATATAGGTTACAAAGAGCATTGGTTTTCGCCCTTTAAACATTCAGCTCAAGTGTATTCGACAAACGCTCAGACGCCTTTATCTGTCTCTTTGGGGCTCAACTCACCACTAAGTAATTGGTGGAACTTAGATTTTGAATTCTTCTATGCAGAACTAGAGCATGTTGAGAAAGGCATTCATTACCAAAACAAACGACACGATGGTACGCCTAAATTGGCAGGTACACATGTGAGTATTGAGCCGCTGACCAACTGGAAAATAGGTATTAACCGAATGATGCAATTCGGAGGTGGTCCAAGGGAAGTGTCTGGTAAGGATGTGTTGAAAGCATTTTTTGACCCTGCAGGCAACGATAATAACGCATTAACCGGTGGCACTGACAGCGAACTTGGCGATCAATGGGCGACAGTCACTACGTCTTTTAAAACTGATTGGTATACACCTGTTGAGTGGTATATCGAGCATGGCGGTGAAGATACCCGAGAGCATAAAAACTATTTATTTGGTAACTCTGTGACCAGCTATGGCTTTTACATGCCAGAATTAACGAAAGATGTCTCGATGCGCTATGAGTTTTCAGATATTAGTGAGCTTTGGTATACACACCATATCTACCCTGCGAAAGGTAATAGTATCAATGATTTCGTGTTGGGTCATTTTGCAAGTAATCACCGAGTATTTAATCATGGCGTAGCGACGCAGAGTCAAGTGATTGAAGTCACTTATGCAGAGAGCTTTGATTCATTGTGGCGATTAAAATGGACCACAGTAGATAACCAGAATAATGAGAAATATGATTACAAAAAGCAAAATGAAATCCAGCTCTCTAATTCTAGAAAAATTGATGACTATCAACTAGAAACAAGCCTAACAGTGGGCAAAGATGTGTTTGGAGAAAATTACACTTGGCTGTCAGTCAATGTATACTGGTAATACACGGGTAATAATTAAGAAATAGCACAATTTTTGGGCTTGTAAGAAATTGAAGGTTCACTATGTCAGTCAATGAACAAATTGCAAATAGCTACTTGGACAGTTTAGAACGCCACATGGCATTATTTGCCAATATGGCCAATTATCATCAAGAATCGGTAGCACTTTTAGAGGCGTGTCAGAAAACGCTTGCTGCGGGCGGAAAGGTTATCTGGTTTGGCAATGGTGGCAGTGCGGCGGATGCGCAGCACCTTGCTGCAGAGTTTGTAGTTCGATACAAATTAGAACGTGGACCATTGGCATCAATCGCGTTGACGACAGATACATCTATTTTAACTGCACATAGTAACGACTACCACTTTAATACCGTGTTCGAAAGACAGGTTCAGGCGTTATGTAAACCAGAGGATCTGGTTATTGGACTGACAACTTCTGGTACCAGTGAGAATATCAATTTGGCTTTGGCTGCCGCTAACGAAATAGGTGCGTTCACAGTGGCATTAACTGGCCGCCAAGGTGGTGAAGTTAAAGACATCGCTAAATTACCAATTATCATTAATTTTGACGAAACAGCGCGTATTCAAGAAGCACATATGTTTATTGGGCATTGGCTTTGTGAGGCTGTGGACCTGTCAATTGCGGAGCAAAATCAATGAACTTAGCTGCCTTACAAAACCTTCACAACGCTAAAATTTTGGTTGTGGGTGATGTGATGTTAGATCGATACTGGCATGGAGATACTGGCAGGATCTCTCCGGAGGCACCTGTTCCAGTTGTTAAAGTGAGTAGCTTAGAAGATAAAGCGGGTGGCGCGGCTAATGTTGCGAAAAATATAGCGCACTTGGACGGCAAAGTAGGGTTACTAGGCTTGATTGGCCAAGATGAAAATGGTCGCAAGCTCAACAGTATTTTAGAAGATGAGAGTATTGATTCTCAGTTGGTTAGTGTTGATACCTTGCCGACGATAGCCAAAATGCGCGTGATAAGTCGTCATCAGCAGGTTGTTAGGCTGGATATGGAAGAGCAGTTCTTACCTGAGCATAGTGCATTACTCACTGAGAAGTTAAAGTCAGTTATTGAGGCCTATGAGTATGTTCTGTTCTCTGATTACAATAAGGGTGCGCTTGCCAATATCAAAGAGATGATCGAGGTAGCAAAACAAGCAGGAAAAACGGTGCTTGTAGACCCTAAAATGAGCGATTTATCTGTTTATCGTGGTGCTGATTTTATTACTCCAAATCTCAATGAATTTAAGTTGGCAGGCGGGGATGTAAGTACTGAGTCAGCACTCACTAACAGTGCAAGGCAGCTTATCTCTGAGGCAGGCATTGGTGCAATGTTATTGACTCGCTCTGAGCAAGGGATGTCACTCATCTCTGCTGATGATAAGCATGACTTTTCTGCACAGGTGCTAGAGGTTAGCGATGTGACTGGCGCTGGCGATACCGTGATTGCGACACTGACGACGATGCTCGGCGCTGGGATGAATGCGAAAGATGCGGTAGAAATGGCAAATTTGGCGGCAGGTATTGTCGTTGGAAAGCTGGGCGCTGCAACAGTTTCTCCTGAGGAACTCAGTGCGAAGCTGAGTCAATACTTGAGGGAAACAGGCGAGCACTATCAAGCCCCATTTGAAGATGTGTTACAGCACATTTCGTTTGCTAAGCAAAGTGGCGAGAAAATTGTGTTTACTAATGGGTGTTTTGATATTTTACACGCAGGCCATGTGCGCTATTTAGCGCAAGCTAAAGCGATGGGAGACCGTTTAGTAGTTGGGTTAAATAATGATGAGTCGATTTCTCGCTTAAAAGGTGCGGACAGGCCAATTAACCCATTAAACGAGCGTGCGATGGTGATTTCAGCGTTGGCATCGGTTGATTGGGTTGTTCCTTTTGGGAAAGAAGAAGAAGGCGATACCCCTGCTAACTTAATAGCGACGATCAGCCCTGATGTATTGGTCAAAGGGGGCGATTATAAGGTTGAAGAAATCGCTGGCGCTGATCATGTATTGGCACAAGGTGGTCAGGTTGAGGTATTGTCTTTTCTAGACGGCTGCTCAACCTCAAATGTCATTAAAAAAGCACGCTTAAGTAAAAGTTAGCTTTTTAGATGTGTTTGGTAGGCACTACTGAGCGTTTGCCAATCTGCCTCTTCAAAAAAGAAAGTCGGCCACTTGCCGGCTTCTTTTTTAAATGAACGGGCTAATCTGTCTATATTCGCTTGTTGCCAAGTGCCCTCGATATGACGTATATCACCTTTATCAAAGTCAATCAGGTTAACGTGTCCTTGGTCATCGAACAGAATATTATTGATATTGAGATCATCATGATAAACACCTTTTCGGTGAAAATCCGCGATGGTTTTGCCCACAGCCATGAGCTCGTCTTTTGTTGCAGAATTTTGCTTAAGTTTTTCACACAGACTTTGTGCACCAGGGATCGCCTGAGTTAGTATGTCCGCGCGGTAAATACCAAACGTCACTTTGACATAGGCTGCAATAGGCACTGGTACGGGGAGCTGTAACTCTTTAAGTTGTGTGAGAAGTTTAAACTCTTTAAACACTCTGGTCTTTTCGAGACTTAAAAATAAGTACTGGTCACTGAGTAACTTGCCGATTAAACCGCCTCTCCAATAGTGTTTTAAAACGGCAATATTATCATTCTGATATTGAATAAACCAAGCTGGGGCACGGCCCAGCTTGCTATTAACGACCGCATCTTTTTGTCGCCAATGTTCAACATTAAACCAGTCGCGGGTAATGTTTAATTCGCTGTCTAGTGGCGTTAATATGAAATGATTGTCAGTGTTGTCTATTTTGAGCATAAGAGGCTTGCAAAATGGTAATATGCGGCAAGTTTAGCGACTTTTTCTCTAGAGTGAAATGCACAAGTGTTGCAAATCGAGACGATTAATTTAAGATCATGCGTTCTTAAACTGATTGGGTAAGACGAGTGTCAAAAACAATTTCTTCTATTTGCGTGCTTCGGCTATCAGCTATCGGCGATGTCTGTCATGCAGTGTCAGCTGTTCAAGCGATTCAACGAGCACATCCTCAAGCGAAGATAACCTGGGTGATTGGTAAAGTAGAGGCGATGTTACTGGCCGACTTACCGGGCGTTGATTTTGTGGTGTTTGATAAAAAACGCGGCAAAGCGGCTTTTAAGGATTTGAGAGCTCACTTTAAAGGGACACAATTTGATGTATTATTGCACATGCAAGTGGCTTTTAGGTCTAATGTTGCGGCGCTGTGTATTCCTGCGAAGGTGAAGATAGGTTTTGATAGTGCGCGTTCAAAAGAGCTGCACTCGTTAGTCGTCAATCAACGTATCACACGTCAAACGGAGCCTCATGTATTAGAGGGCTTCCACCATTTTGCGCAGGCAATAGGGGTTGAGTCTCAACGACCGACATGGAAAATGCCATATACAGTAGAGGATGAGGAGCAGGCAAGATCACTGTTAAATGGTCTTGAACGGGTGTTTGTTATCTCACCGGCTGCAAGTAAACAGGAACGAAATTGGTTGCCAGAGCGGTATGCTGCGCTTGCAGATTATGCTGCAGGGCAGGGGTTTAACGTGGTTCTAACAGGTGGCCCAACTGAATTAGAAGCCAGTTTGAGTGCGGCTATCGTGAAACATGCACAGTGCAATATTTTAAATCTAGTCGGCAAAACGGGATTAAAAACATTATTGTGTGTGCTTAAAGAAGCAAAGTTAGTGCTTGCACCTGACACAGGTCCTGCTCATATGGCTGTGACGGTTGGCACGCCTGTTATCGGTTTGTATGCACATTCAAACCCTAAACGTACCGGGCCGTATTTGTATCAGCACTATGTTGTTGAGGTGTATCATCAAAATGTGCTTAAGCAAAAAGGTAAGCCTGTCAGTGAGCTGCCGTGGGGCACTCGAGTAAAAGGCGCAGATTTAATGGCACAAATTAGCGTTGATGATGTGACAGCGATGTTTGATAAAGTCGTTCAGCAAGAGAAATTATGAAATCTAAAGCAGTATTCTTAGATAGAGATGGTGTGATCAATCATGATCATGCTTATGTACATGCCATTGAAGACTTTGAGTTCATCGACGGCGTGTTTGAGGCATGTCAATACTTTACAAGGTTAGGCTATAAGCTTGTCGTAGTGACGAATCAATCTGGTATTGGTCGCGGATATTATGATGAAGCTCAGTTTCAGCGCTTAACGCAGTGGATGTGTGAGCAATTTAATAGGCAAGGTGTTGATATTTCAGGGGTTTATTTTTGCCCACATCACCCTAAAAAAGCATTACCGCAGTATTTGCGTGATTGTGACTGTCGAAAACCAAAGCCAGGCATGTTATTACAAGCGATTGAAGAGCATGATATCGATCCGAAAAACAGCATTATGGTTGGAGATAAAGCGTCAGATATGAAGGCTGCCATTGCGGCAGGCGTGAAGACCAAAATACTGGTGCGTTCAGGACAAGAGTTCACTATCGAGGATGAATCATTTGCAGATTTTGTTTGTGACTCTTTGGCACAGCTGCCCCAAAAATTAGGCTAACGCCCATTTAGCTTTACGCTCACATAAAACAAGATAATCACAATCCGTGCATTTAGCTTGCGAACCTTTTAAAATATACTCAAGTAATTTAACTCATTCATACAACAAGTGGGTAATTGGCTTGAGTATGACTTTTCATTTGGTGTGTATCCTTTTAATTGATTTAACCTGAGTTTCAACGTCTATCGAATCGAAACAACATTGCATTGAGTTAAATAAACTATGCAGTATTCGAGGCATCATAGTCGTGTGTTCACCTCAGAAGCAAAATTAGGCGTACACACTCCGTGCAACCAATGGAGACTCTACATGAGATCAGCGGCATTTTACAGCCAACTTCAACAACAAATAGAAGAAGTGAAAGCTGAAGGCTTATATAAAAAAGAACGCATTATTACATCACAACAGCAAGCAGAAATCGCTGTATCAACAGGTGAAAGCGTTATTAACTTTTGTGCAAACAACTACCTAGGCTTGGCTAACCATCCAGATCTGATTGCCGCAGCACAAAGCGGTTTATCTGATCATGGTTTTGGCGTTGCATCTGTACGTTTTATTTGTGGTACTCAAGATATTCACAAGACGTTAGAAGAAAAAATCAGTGAGTTTTTGAAAACTGAAGATACGATTTTATACTCGTCATGCTTTGATGCTAACGCTGGCTTATTTGAAACGATCCTTGGCCCAGAAGACGCAATTATCTCAGACTCTTTGAACCACGCATCTATTATTGATGGTGTGCGTCTGTGTAAAGCTAAACGCTTCCGTTATGCAAATAATGACATGGCTGATTTAGAGAAGCAGCTGATTGCTGCAACCGAGGCGGGCGCTAAAACTAAGCTGATAGCCACTGATGGTGTTTTCTCAATGGATGGTGTTATTTGTAACTTAGCTGCTGTGTGCGATCTTGCGGATAAGTATGATGCACTTGTTATGGTCGATGACTCTCACGCAGTTGGCTTTGTTGGCGAGAATGGTGCTGGTACAGCTGAATATTGTGGTGTTATGGACAGAGTGGACATTATCACTGGTACGCTTGGTAAAGCACTGGGTGGTGCATCGGGTGGCTACACATCAGGTAAAAAAGAAATTGTAGAGTGGTTACGTCAACGCTCACGTCCATATTTGTTCTCTAATTCATTGGCACCATCAATCGTGACGGCATCAATTAAAGTGCTTGATATGCTTAAAGATGGTAAAGCGCTTCGTGATCAACTATGGGAAAATGCAGCTTACTTCCGCAATGAAATGGAAGCCGCTGGTTTTACGTGTGCAGGTAAAGATCACGCAATCATTCCAGTTATGCTTGGTGATGCAAAAGTCGCTGCTGAAATGTCAGATAGATTACTTGCTGAAGGGATTTATGTGATTGGTTTCTCTTTCCCTGTCGTGCCTAAAGGTCAAGCTCGTATTCGTACGCAAATTTCAGCGGCACACACTAAAGAACAATTAGATAAAGCGATTGCTGCGTTTATCCGCATTGGTAAAGATTTAGGTGTGATTTAATTGCTAGGTGCTACCGCACCTACTTTCTAACGAGTGAACATTATGAAAGCATTATCCAAGTTGAAAGCTGAAGAAGGGATCTGGATGACCGATGTGCCAAAACCTGAAATGGGGCACAACGACTTACTGATCAAGATCCGTAAAACGGCAATTTGTGGCACCGATGTCCATATTTATAAGTGGGATGAGTGGTCTCAAAATACAATTCCAACCCCGATGGTCGTGGGCCATGAGTATGTGGGTGAAATTGTCGATATGGGCCAAGAGGTTCGAGGCTTTTCTGTAGGTGATCGTGTTTCAGGTGAAGGTCATATTACTTGCGGACATTGCCGAAACTGTAGAGCCGGTCGAGTACATTTGTGTCGCAACACCATTGGTGTAGGGGTTAATCGAGAAGGCTCATTTGCTGAATACTTAGTGATCCCGGCTTATAATGCATTTAAGATACCTGATAATATTTCAGATGAATTAGCATCGATTTTTGACCCATTTGGTAATGCTGTACATACGGCTCTATCATTTGATTTGGTTGGTGAAGATGTACTCATCACTGGTGCAGGTCCAATTGGTATTATGGCGGCAGCGGTTGCTAAACATGTAGGCGCGCGCCATGTTGTCATAACCGATGTGAATGAATATCGACTAGACCTTGCACGTAAGATGGGAGCTACTAAGGCTGTCAATGTGGCAAGTGAAAGCCTTGAAGATGTGATGGAAGAACTAGGTATGACAGAAGGCTTCGATGTAGGCCTAGAAATGTCGGGTGTACCAGTTGCATTCAATAGCATGCTGAACAACATGAATCACGGCGGTAAAATTGCGATGTTGGGTATTCCACCAAGTGATATGGCTGTTGATTGGAACCAAGTCATTTTTAAAGGCTTGGTTATCAAAGGCATTTACGGACGTGAAATGTTCGAGACTTGGTACAAGATGGCAAGTTTGATTCAGTCTGGTTTGAACCTAGAACCTATCATTACCCATGAATTTAATGTGGATGATTTCCAGCAAGGCTTTGATACAATGATCTCAGGTCAGTCTGGTAAAGTGATTTTAGACTGGACAAAGTAATTTAAGTCCAACAGGCGGCTTTAAATTGTACTTTCCTTTGTATGAGGTATTGTATTAATTGAGCCGCTTTTTTAATGAGAGAGATATGGCTTTTAAACATATTAGTATTGAACAAACACAAGCATTAATCGCACAAAATAACGTGGTTGTTGCAGATATCCGCGACCCTAACTCGTTTGCTGCGGGACACATTCCTGGTTCAGAGCACCTTTCAAATGAAAATTTAGCCCATTTTATGCAGGAAAAAGAGTTTGAACAGCCCATTATTATTGTTTGTTATCATGGGATCAGCTCTCAAAGTGCTGCGAACTATTTAGTTGAGCAAGGCTTTGAAGATGTTTACAGTATGGATGGTGGCTTTACCCAATGGGAGCAAACACTCCCAGAACACATAGAAAAATGAAGCTGCTTGGCTCCTTTTCAGACCCTAGAGCGGTTCAAGGAGCCGTTGATTATCTGAGAACACTTGGGATAGAGAGCCAGTTATACAGTGAAGATGGACGGACTGTGTCAGTTTGGGTACAAGAGAGTGACTTGCAGACAGCTCAAGCTGTTTGGCACGAGTTTCTCAAAAACCCTTACCATGAAAAATACAGCAATGCGTCTTGGCAAGTGGGTCAGACGGATGGCGCATTAAAATATCAAGGAACACAGCTAAATTTATTCCAACGTTTTATTCGACTAAACTGGCTCATACAGGCAGTCGCAATGATTGCTTTGCTTGTTTATGTCAGTTTTTATTATTTTACGCCTAATGCTGTGTTTGAAGCCCTCAAATTTGATACTAATCACCCATGGAGTTGGCTAACTCCTGCTTTTATGCACTTTGGTGCTGTACATTTATTGTTTAACTTAAGCTGGTGGATTTTTTTGGGTAACCAAATTGTCAACAGAGCAGGTTTTATCATTTTACTCTCTCTTTTTACCGCCAGTGCATTATTGAGTAATTGGGCTCAGTTTTTACTTGTAGATGAAAACTTTGGTGGGCTCAGTGGTGTTGTTTATGCACAAATGGGGTTTTGTTGGATTTACTCACGCCTAAATAAGCATGAGCAGGCTATTTTGTCTAAGCCTATTATTGGTTTTATGCTAGTGTGGATGGTACTGGGGTTTACAGATGTGTTATTTATCAGTATGGCAAATTGGGCCCATCTAATTGGTTTATTAATAGGAATGAGCCTTGCCGCAATGATGTATCGGACTAGTGATACAGGTACTTCGTAAATAATACTTCTCTAATGATCTCTTGACCAGTCTCGTCTTTCAATAGAGATTTCAACTTTGCTGCACATCGTTTTCTTATTTCTTCTCTACCCGTCAAAGATTTTATGGTCTCTTCTGGCTCTTTACTCAAGATCTGTACGATGGCATCTCTTAGCAGGGGCGTATGGTGCTCAACCACAGCAATATTTGCAATATCGTCTAACATCAAGTCTATCGTTACACGAACATAGCCTAACTTTTTATTTGACTGGCCAATATAGTTCGTAATGATGTCTGGCTCAAAGCCATAATAACCCACGCTAGACTCAGCTTTGAGTTGAAAGCTTGTAGTACTTGCCATGAGTGCCGCAATTAATAAGAGAGTACGAACCATAATCGTCTGAAAATACGTAACTAAATGTCAACAATATCGTTAGTTTATACTTAAATTTAAAGCATGAACAGGCAGCAATAAGATAATCACGAACTTTTTTGCGTTGCTAAGCTTTGTTATCATGGCTTTGGTTTAGTCTTGAATGAATTATCGAATTGTTAAAAAGTCCTATTTCTTTAGATTTTAATTGGGGGAGCTTTACCCAAGTTATTGACAAAGCTCCAGTACAAATACATGAGCGACTCGTTGAGCAAGGCTCTTTGACGGCACTACTAAAAAGCCAGAGTAGCAGTTTTAGAGTCGGCGTATTGGGAGAGCAACCGCTCGTGCCACCTCAGTACATCAGGGAGGCCTTAGGAGAGCAAACGGAGTTGGCGATATGCCGAGAGGTTTTATTATTTTGTGATGAGCAGCCACATGTATATGCACAAAGCTGGATTTCATTGGAAGCAAACGAGCACGGCTTGCAAAATCTAGGTGATAAACCCCTTGGTGAGAAGTTATTTGAACAGTCAATATGGCACCGAGGGGAGTTGGAGGTGAGCTGTGTTGATGATTTGCAAGCGCGGGCACAGTTATGCGAACTCTTTGGTGTAGAAGAGAGCCCTGTGTTTGCTCGACGTAGCGTATTTACGAAAGGTTCTGCTAAAGTTTTGGTGTGTGAGATTTTTAACAGTGAGATCATAAATAAATGAAAAGTGTCTCGTTGCAATATGCAAACATTTCTGAATATAAACAGTTGATGCGACTTGATAAGCCAATTGGCACGTTTTTGCTGTTGTGGCCCACTATGTGGAGCTTGTGGCTCGCCTCAGAAGGTATGCCCAGCTTATTGCACATAATTGTATTTTCCCTGGGCACTTTCCTAATGCGCAGTGCTGGGTGTGTAATTAACGATTATGCTGATAGAAAAGTAGATGGTTCAGTGAAAAGAACGGCAATGCGACCGCTGGCTCGCGGTGCAGTTTCAGAGCGTGAAGCGCTTTCACTGTTTTTTGCGCTCATTTTGGCTTCTTTTGCACTTGTACTCACTTTAAATTGGCAAACGATAGCACTGTCGGTAGGGGGAGTTGTCTTAGCTGCTTTATATCCCTTTATGAAACGTTATACACACCTGCCTCAGGTGGTTTTAGGCGCTGCATTTAGCTGGGGGATCCCGATGTCCTTTATGGCGGCAACAGGGGAAGTACCTATGATCGCATGGCTGTTGTTTATAGCAAATCTGCTGTGGACCGTGGCATACGATACCATGTATGCCATGGTTGATAGAGATGACGATATTAAAATTGGCGTTAAATCCACGGCGATTTTATTTGGTAAGTGGGACAGGCACATTATTGCATTATTGAATATTAGTTTTTTGCTGTGCATGTTAGCGGCTGGCTTATATTTTGATTTGAGCCTCTGGTATTGGATTTCACTTGCGATTGCTTGTCTCATGCTGGTGTATCTACAGCGTGAAATTACGACTCGCAGTAGGGAAGCTTGCTTCAAAGCATTTTTAAACAATAACTATGTTGGTCTTGCACTCTTTATTGGGGTTGTGGTCAGTTGAGTAATTTGGCCCACACTGAAAAGTGTGGGCGTAGCGCGTCGAGTATGGAGAGGGGTTAAGAATGCACTGGCGCACCGTTTACCTGCAGTTGAGAGGCTGTTTTTTCAATCAACTGAAGTAAGCTACTAACGTGGCTATTGCCGCTTAATTGGTGGTTGGTATTGATGACTAATTGTTCGTGGCTGTTGTCTTTGTTGGTTTTAAGAAGTACCAACTCAGGGTCCTGTGCAATTGTTTTAGAGTGTTCAATACTTGCAATTGCAAAGCTCTGACTGTTCTTCAATCCATCAATTACTTGTGTGATGTTGCCAATTTTCACACTTGTTGATTTGTTTAAACCTTCAACCGCTTCATTTAGCATACTCTGAACCTGCTTAGACTGAGAGAAGCAGCTATACATAGGGTACTGTGATAATTCACCTCTTCGAATACACTCTTGTTGCGCAAGAGGGTGTTGTTTGGACACAAATAAAATAAGCTGGTCAGGCAAATGAATATCACTGATCAAGCTTGTTGCAGATGATAAATACACGCTGATATCTACTTCACCAAGTTGAAGTTTTCTTGTCAGCTCGTGCTCATCCAGCAATTGCATCTCAATTTTAACATTTGGCGAGTCTGCCAAGAATCGGCCACAAGACATGGGGACAATCTCGCTTGCTTTTGCGGTGTATCCCACGACAAGCTTTTGCTGATCTCTGCCAAATAGGCTTTGTTTGATGGTGTTTTTTGTTACATCAAGCTCACTTAGCGTGGCTTTACAGTAATTTAAAAACAGCTCACCTTGTTCTGTTAATTTCACTGAGCGTGTAGAGCGCTTTACTAGCTCACAACCAATCTCATCTTCCAGAGTTTGTATGCTTCTAGTTAAAGCTGATGTACTAATCTGGGTTTGTTCGGCAGCTTGTCTGAAATGACGAAGGTTGCCAAGAGCAACAAACTGCTCAAGTTGTTCAAATCTCATTTGAAATTCCTTTTATTTCAACAAAAATGCAATCATGACGTTGATTTCCTAATACTAATACAGATTAAGGAAACATCCAAGTGAATTTTTTACATTTCGCTTACAAAGTTTTAGTCGGGATAGGTATCTTTAATTAAAATGAATTGTTCCAGATTATTTATAAACAAATCAACTAATTTGGGATCAAATTGCTTGGATTTCTGAGATTTTATCTCTTCAAGTACCTTTTCTAGGGTCCAAGCGGCTTTATAACAGCGTTTGCTCCCTAAAGCGTCGAAAACATCAGCGATTGCAGTAATTCTTCCAACAATATCAATATCTTCTCCTTTTAAACCTTGTGGATATCCTGAACCATCCCACTTTTCGTGATGCTGGTGAGCAATTGTTGCACCACATTGCAGTATTTCATTCGTGGATTTTTTCAATATGTCATAGCCGAGTTGCGCATGCGTTTGCATTATTTCCCACTCATCATTGGTCAGTTTTCCGGGTTTGTTCAGAATGACATCTGGGATGCCTATTTTGCCGATATCGTGTAAAGGCGAAGCCATTTTAATTATTTCAGCTTTGTAACTATTAATCCCATACAACTCTGCAAGTAATTTGCTGTACATCGCAACACGTTTGACGTGTGAGCCAGTTTCTTTGGAGCGTTTTTCAACGGCTTCCCCTAAAATGTAAGACAGCTCCCTTTGAGATTCTTTGACTGTCTCCCTTAATTTGATGTTGTCATGGGCCAAAGCGATGTTATTCGCAAAAAATTCAAGCAGTTGGCAATCAGTACTACGCAGTGAGCTCTCTTTACTGACGTATAGCATGGTTTCAAGTCCGCCTTTGGACGTAAAGTAGCCAACATATTCATTGCAAGACTTGCAAGAAGTTTTTCTATTATGCGTTTCGATGAATAAATTTCTGACGTTACTCGGAATTTTATCTGAGCTCGGCTCTACACCTTCTCCTGATGCTGCTAATAATTTGAACTGAGAACCTGAGTCAGTCTGTTGATTAGTTGCTGCTGCACAATAAATTTCTGAATCGGAGAGTCCAAGTACTTGTGCGACATGCTCTAAAATAGTCGATGCAAAATCTTGTACATTGTCACACTCTAAAAAACTCGAAGATGCTGCAATGATCCTCTCTAATCCTTTTTTGTGCAACTCGATGGTTTGAATGTCTCGATGAGAGCGCAGTGCCGAATACAGCAATGTTTTAAGTTTTACAGCGGTGAGTTCGGTTTTATTTTTATAATCGTTGATATCATAGTCACGTATCACGGATTCTTCAGGGGCTTCGCCTGGTTGCCCCGTTCTGAGAATTAATCGAATGTCATGGTTCGCCATGTCATTGCGAATAAATTTGATTAAATCTAACCCCGCGTGATTATTTTCCATGACCACATCAATCAGGCCAACGGAGATACAGTCTTGATCTTCCAAAATTTCCATGGCTTGCTTGGCGGAGTAAGCGTGATGAAATCGTAGTGACTTTTCTTCGAACTTAAAGTCAGACAAAACTAATTTGGTAACCTGATGAATATCCTCTTCGTCGTCTACAACCAACACGTCCCAAAAAGCGTGCTCTTCAGGCTGTGAAGCTTCTTCCCTTAGTTGCTCATTTGAAAAAAGAAAACTGCTCACACATGACCTACCTTTAATCGTTGATATTGTCAGTATAGTAAGGTCAATACGAGTTGCTTACTCTTGCAGTGGCTTTTTTTCAATATTATTAAGTTCGATTTCTATTGCGTCACATGAAATGTGGATCTCGTATAAAGACAGCATCAGTGATCCGATGAGGCAACATAAGCTGACGCCAAATAAGATTATGCCAAGTAAGTTAATATCGATAAACAGTGCAAACATAGATAAAGTGCATAAGATGAATGAGAATACGCCCCATACTTGCATGAGCCTTATGAGCTTAATACGCTTTTTTAGGTTGTTTATTTGTTGTACGACTAAAGGACGCAAGGTATCTCCTTCACGTGCGTTTAGCTCTCTTATTAACTGCGCAAGTACCAAAAAGCGATTGGTATAGGCGAGTAACAACAGTGAAATAGCGGGAAATAATAACCCTGGGGTGGTAAGCGTCATAGAGCTCTTCCAATTTACACACTACAATATTGTTTATGATAGCAAAATTAGCATTGAGTGTGATGGTTGAATTAGAACAATGGTGCTGTATTTTCAGTACAGATAATATGATCGAAGCCCACTTGGTAAATGGCCTATTACATCAGGCTCGCATTAAAACCAGCATGCAAGGTGAGGCGCTGTCTTCAACCTTGGGTGAGCTGCCTTTTGCCGACAATACCATTAAGATCTTTGTTCCTGCGATAAAGTTGCCCCTTGGAGAAGAAATATTGGTAAACTATCGCCAGAAAAAATCAAAATTAGATTGGCAGTGTCAACACTGCAATGAGCTCAACGGCTCAGCGTTTGAGTATTGTTGGCATTGTGGAAAAGAATATGAGTAAAGCAAACAACTTTCAGCGCATTCGTGAGCTGAACTATTTACAAAAAGCAGTATTAGCGGCTGCTATTTTGGAGAGAATGACACCTAACTATGGGCTGTTTAGTGAGGCTACAGGGTTTGGTGATGAGCAAGTATTTAGAAATGCGTTGAATTTATGCTGGGAAAAGCTGTTATTGCCTAAAAGTAAAATTAGCCTAGAAAAGCAAGTTGAAAAAATAGAACCCAATGTACCAGAGTTATCTGATTTTGATATGTTTGGTACTTACCCCGCGATTGATGTTTCGACGGCACTATTGGGATTTATTCAAGGGCTCATGACTAAAGATGAGATTGAGTTTGTCAATGTTGCAAAAATCTCGCAGGCCACGGTGGCGCGATACATTGAATTTCTCTTCGCCCAAGAAGATGTTATCCCAGATAATAAGCAAGTTCGTGAGCACCCGCTCATGCAATATGAAATTGAAGTATTGGGTGAGCTTATCGACTTTGTTGAGCAGATGGGGCGTATTACTTCTGAAAATGTGAAGCAATTAAAAGCGCAAGCAATAATCGATGGACAAACCAATATTGGTTTAGCCATTGAGAATATGTAGTTAAAGAATGTAGTGGAGAATAAGATTGCGTATTTTAGGTATTGAATCTTCCTGTGACGAAACAGGTATAGCTATTTATGACGATGAACAAGGGTTACTTGCCCATCAGCTATACAGTCAGGTTAAAGTGCATGCCGATTATGGTGGGGTTGTTCCTGAGCTTGCCTCTCGAGATCATGTTCGCAAAACTATCCCATTAATCGAAGCGGCTTTTGAGCAGGCTGGGTGCGGCCCTGAATCTCTAGACG
Source organism: Pseudoalteromonas luteoviolacea (assembly GCF_000814765.1). Lineage (GTDB taxonomy): Bacteria > Pseudomonadota > Gammaproteobacteria > Enterobacterales > Alteromonadaceae > Pseudoalteromonas > Pseudoalteromonas luteoviolacea_H. Next base: position 447,394 of record NZ_JWIC01000010.1, on the reverse strand, counting down.
GTATTGCGTATACCGCAGGTCCGGGTCTTGTTGGTGCCTTGCTTGTGGGCACCTCTATTGGGCGCTCTTTAGCATTTGGTTGGAACATACCTGCGGTTGCAGTACACCATATGGAAGGGCACTTGCTGGCGCCAATGTTAGAGGATGACAAACCAGAATTTCCTTTTGTTGCATTACTTGTATCTGGCGGCCATACCATGATGGTTAAAGTGGCTGGGATCGGTGAGTACGAGATTTTAGGTGAATCAGTTGATGATGCAGCAGGTGAAGCCTTTGATAAAACAGCCAAATTGTTAGGCTTAGATTATCCTGGCGGACCATTACTCGCAAAGTTAGCAACCCAAGGGACACCTGAGAAATTTGTATTTCCTAGGCCGATGACAGATAGGCCTGGTCTAGATTTTAGTTTTAGTGGTCTCAAAACCGCAGCTGCTAATACCATAAAAAATGAAGGTGATGATTTACAAACTAAGGCTGATATTGCGCATGCATTCCAAAGTGCAGTGATTGATACATTGGCCATTAAGTGTAAACGCGCGCTAAAGCAGACAGGAATTAAGCGCTTAGTGATTGCCGGTGGTGTCAGTGCCAACGTTGAACTAAGAACAAAGCTTGAGCGAATGATGCAGGGGATGAGAGGTCGAGTTTATTACCCTCGTACTGAGTTTTGTACAGATAATGGTGCAATGATAGCGTTTGCTGGTATGCAGCGTCTCAAGGCGGGCCACACCGCGCCACTGGATATGAAGACGCAGCCACGTTGGCCATTAGACAGTCTACCAGCCATCTCTTAACCTTTTTTGGCAGCTTTGTTGCCGACTTTAGGCTCCTTTCCTTGCAGGAGCCTAGAGATATTTGCTCGGTGCCTGAAAATAATCAACAGCGTTAAAAAGCCAACTGGCAATGTGTATTGAGGTTTTATTAGCCATGTGTAAAGCGGTGCTGCCGTTACTGTGACGATAGCGGCGAGTGACGAATACCGAAAGGCCCACAACACAGTCAGCCAAGTTAAAATGAGTAACCCCGCGAGAGACAAACCAATTGGTAGCAGTGCGCCAAATGCGGTCGCAACTGCTTTTCCACCATTGAAATGGAAGAAAATCGGATAAATATGCCCAAGACACGCACTTACAGCGACAGCACCAAGCCAAATAGGTTCGATGTTTAAAAAGTAAGCGCCCCAAACTGGGATAGTTCCCTTTAATACGTCAAAAATAAGTACCAATGCGGCGGGTACTTTACCTCCAATACGCAAAACATTGGTTGCGCCTGGGTTATTTGAACCAGAAAAGCGTGGATCAGGCAGCGAAAAAAGCCTCGAGATTAAAATTGCAGAGGAAATAGAACCAAATAAATAAGCACAAATACACATTAAAATGACTAACACAAGCTTCCTTATTTTTTATTGCTTTGTTTTGGGCTATGATCGCGATTCTTTTTACACGGCCTAATATTTTTCGCCGACCCCGTTTTAGTCATGCTAGGAGTATACATGGACAAGGTCTATATCTCGCAATTACACGTCGAGACCATAATAGGAGTTTACGACTTTGAGAAAGAAAGTAAACAAAGCCTTTATTTTGATATTGAAATGTCTACAGATATTATCCCAGCAGCGCAAACTGACGACATTAATCTTACCGTCGATTATGCAAAGGTGAGCGAGCGTGTCATTACGTTATCGGAATCTATCCAAGTTGAGCTCTTAGAGACCTTGTTAGAAAGGTTGGCTGCCATGATTTTAGGCGAGTTTGCTGTGAGTGATGTTCGAATTAAAGTCAGCAAACCCGCAGCTGTCGCACAAGCGGCTACTGTAGGTATTGAAATATACCGGAAAAAATAACATGGCAGAAATTTACATTAGTATTGGCTCTAACGTAGATAGAGAGCGACATTTTAAAAACGGTCTGACTGCCCTGATAGAATACTTTCCTGACTATCAGCATTCAAATGTATATGAAAGTGAGCCGGTTGGATTTAATGGTCGCAACTTTTTTAATTCTGTTTTTGCAGCTTCAACAGATATGTCAGTAGAAGCAGTTTGCAAGCTACTAAAAAGAATTGAGCGGGACAACGGCCGAACACATGGAGATAAAAAGTTTAGTCCTCGGACTTTAGATCTCGATCTGTTGCTATATGACGATTTAGTATGCGAACAACCAGCGCAACTGCCTCGTGATGAAATTACCAAAAATGCGTTTGTGCTTTTACCTTTGTCTGAGGTAGGAGGACATGTCACACTGCCGACTACTGGTGAAACCATCTCTGCCATTTGGCAAAACTACAGTAACCCGTGTCAAAAGCTATGGAAAGTGGAGTTGTAACTACAATGAGTCTTATAGAAATAATTGTTCTAGCATTAATTCAGGGTTTAACGGAGTTTTTACCCATTTCGAGTTCCGCTCATTTGATATTACCGTCTCAAGTTTTTGGTTGGCAAGACCAAGGTTTGGCATTTGATGTCGCGGTACATGTAGGTACGTTGTTTGCGGTCGTCATTTATTTTCGTAAAGAAGTGGCGGAAATTCTGACTGCGTGGTTTAAATCATTTGGCGCGCAGGGGACCACGGACGACAGTAAGCTAGGTTGGTTTATTTTACTTGCGACATTGCCATCGCTGGTTATTGGCTATTTTGCTAAAGATTTGGTCGAAGCGTATTCGCGTAATGCCTGGATCATTGCAGGGACAACGGTTGGTTTTGGTTTATTGCTATGGTACGCAGATAAAACAGCAAAACAAATTAAAACTATTTATCAAATCAACTGGGTTATGGCGTTGTGCATTGGTCTATCTCAGGTAGTTGCGATGTTGTTACCAGGCACATCTCGTTCCGGGATCACCATGACAATTGGTCTGATGATGGGATTGAACAAGCAAAGTGCAGCGCGTTTTTCGTTTTTAATGTCTATCCCTGTAATTGCCGCTGCGGGGAGTTATCTGACCTATAAACTTATTTCAGAAGGTGATGAGTTTAATATTGCAGATATCGTGACAGGTGCTGTGCTGTCCTTTTTTGCCGCCTATGCATGTATCCATTACTTCTTAAAAGTCATTGAGAAGATGGGTATGTTGCCATTCGTTATTTATCGACTGGCATTAGGCGTGTTCTTAGTGATTTATTTGTCGATGTAAATACAAATCTGGGGCTTTTTGGCCCCAGATTTTTTCTTCAATCGAGTGTTTTTTCATACACGACCACTTCTGCACTGCCTAGCGGTTCAGTGTGAATAGCTGTTTTAAGGTATTCTAAGCCAATTTTTTTCATGACATTAATCGAGCCCTGATTGTCAGCATGAGCAAGTGCAGTGAGCTTTGTTGCGACTTTATACTCGGTCAAAGTGTCTGCTATCTGCAAAGCGGCTTCTGATGCGAGGCCTTTTCCCCAGCTCGATTGCATAAATCGCCAGCCGATCTCCAAATTAGAGTCATCTCGTTTATCTGTAAAAAAGTCCATCGGGCGCACGAGTATCCAGCCAATAAACTCATTGCTATCCAATAAAAAGCAGCCCCATAGCCCCCAGCCTTTCTCTTGGTTAGAAAATTGCTTTAGGCGAGGAATGAATATCGAGTTGATATCGTCTCGACTTGTGCTTTGACCACCATTGATAAACTGCATAACTTCAGGGTTCTGATCTAATGCAAAGAGCAGATCCGCATCGTTCGGAGTGAGCAGGCGATAGGTTAGTCGATTTGTCTGATTAACTCTCATAATAATAGCTTTATCCTTTTATTGTTAGACTTGGTACAATGGCCTGTCTTTTTTGTTGGGAGAATATTTTGGGCAACTCAGTATTGGCACTTCGTGCACAGCAAATTTCTGAATCGAAGAGAGAATTTAAAGCACGTGGTTCAAAACTTACTCGCTGCGAGGCTTGTTTGCTCGCTGAGCCTTTATGTATCTGTGCAGGTATCAGACAGGCCCAGTGTTCAAGTGCCGTGTGTTTATTAATGTATCATAACGAAAGTTTTAAGCCATCAAATACTGGGCGATTAATTGCTGATATTGTTCCTGATAATTATGCCTTTAGATGGGACAGAACCGAACCCAGTGAAGCCCTGCTGGCGCTTTTGGACAATCCGAATTATCAACCAATCGTCGTTTTTCCTGAAGAGAATGTTCAGCCGCAGCGAGTGATCAAGTCCGTCCAACGTATTGACGGTAAAAAGCCGCTGTTTATTTTTCTCGATGGTACTTGGCGAGAAGCAAAAAAGATGTTCAGGAAAAGTCCCTATCTAGATCGATTCCCAGTATTATCTGTCTCTCCACAAAGCTTGTCTAATTATAAATTGCGGGTAGCACCGCATGAGCATCAACTAGGCACAGCCGAAGTGGCTTGTGTTGTGTTTGCCGAAAATGGTGAAGCAGAGGCCGCAGAGAATTTAACTGCCCACTTTGTCGATTTTAGAGATGCGTATTTAAGAGGTAAACGAAGCAAATTCGTGGAAGTTTAGACATGAAGATAGCGCGACTCTTTCGAGTCGCGCTTGACGGAATCTTCTAAACAGCATCCTGCCATGTTGAATAACTCAACTCCCTAATTCATTTCCATACAATTCGCTTGGTGTTTTGGTTCTGCGAATTATTGCACTTCCTGTACAAATCCACTTGGGTTGTCCTAACCCCGTCCTAGTTTGCATCAAACTTATCCTTCGTTTGATATCACCCTGCAATTAATCCTTATGGGCTATTCCATTACCCTTCCTAACTCCATCTAGTCCTGACATCCTGAAAATGTAAACATCCTTACTTAAATATTTGCGTCCTGCAAATACAGCATAATCCGAGTTCCATATTCCAATACCGGGAACCTATCCATGTATTGCGTTTTACATCCTTTATCCTTGCAATGCCTCTCCCTAAGAGACAGATAAAGTATATGTCGGTTTGGGCTGGAAAACATTGGCTTGAAGATTATAAAAAAAAGACTATGTTCTATTTGATAAATAAAAATTATTAAATAACAATAGGTTCCTAATTTGAGGGCGGTGAAATCTATAACAGATTACTCGATATCGACAGGTAGAGTGAGACATCTCTTACAGATAAATTGTCGATAAGCGGCAATAATAATTTTAGTCACTCGAGTCAGTGGGCTGTAATTTATGTATAATCGCGTTAGAATTAGTTGATAATAATAATTGTTTGGATTTGGAGTCTTCATGAAACGAGCTATCGCCACATTATTGACCGCTGTGACCTGTATGCCAGCTTTCGCAGCGGATGAAGTAAATATCTATTCATTTCGCCAACCGTTTTTAATTCAGCCTATCCTTGATGATTTTACTAAGCAGACAGGAATAAAAACGAATGTTGTTTTTGCAAAAAAAGGCTTGATAGAGCGTGTTAAAAGAGAAGGCAAGCACTCTCGTGCGGATTTGGTTCTGACTTCAAACTTTAGTGCCATGATCCAGTTGGAAGATTTAGGCTTAACTCAAAAGATCGCCAGTAAAACGGTTGAAAGTAACATCCCTGCGTCATTTAGAGATCCAGAGGGACAGTGGGTTGCATTGACCAAACGTGTACGCAATGTGTACTCATCTAAATCAAGACTCGGCAGGTTAGAAACGCTCAGTTATGAAGAGTTGGCTGATCCTAAGTACAAGGGTAAAATTTGTACTCGCTCGGGAAAACACCCATATAATTTAGGCCTTGTGGCTTCTATGATTGCACATCACGGTGAGACAGAAACTAAAGAGTGGTTGGTTGGTGTAAAGAATAACTTGGCACGTAAACCTCAAGGTAATGATCGCGCACAAGTGAAAGCGGTGAAAGAGGGGCTGTGTGATATTGCATTGGGCAATAGTTATTACTTTGGAAAAATGATGACTGATGAGAAACAAAAGTCTTGGGCTGATTCTGTTTACATCAATTTCCCTAACCAAAAGAACCGCGGTTCTCATTTGAATGTTTCCGGTGTTGTTCTAACCAAGTACGCAAAAAATAAAGAAAATGCCTTGAAACTCATAGAGTTTATGACGGACAATAAGGCGCAGAATATGTACGCATCGACGAATATGGAATATCCGGTCAAACCGGGCGTCGAATTATCGAAAATGGTAGCGTCATGGGGAGCGTTTAAGGAAGACAGCTTACCACTTGCTGAAATTAGTAAATACCGTCCGTTGGCTCTGAAGCTAATTGATGAGGTAAAATTTGACCTTTAATGCAGCTAAAAAATAAACTGTCGAATTGGCAGATAACAGCGTGGGTGATCGGCATTTGCCTGTCTACCCCGCTGGCATTTCTCATTTTTGAATCATTGCAAGGAGAATCTGAAGTATTCTCGCATCTTTGGGATACTGTTCTCTGGGATTATATTAGCAATACAGTGTGGTTAATAGCCGGTGTCTTGTTACTCAGTGCTGTCATTGCACTGCCACTTGGGTGGCTAACGGCGTATTGCCATTTCCCCGGCAAGCGAATATTTGAGTGGGCCCTGATGCTGCCGCTTGCCATGCCTACCTACATCATCGCCTATGTGTATACTGACTTACTTGATTATGCGGGGCCAGTACAGATATTTTTAAGGGACTGGTTTGGGTGGACGAGCCCTGATGACTATTGGTTTTTTGATATCCGCACTTTGCCCGGCGCTATCGTCATGATAGCACTTGTACTCTACCCTTATTTATATTTGATTTTTAAAACGGCGCTTAGAGAACAATCTTTTAAATTGGTTCAAGCAAGCCAATTAATGGGACTGTCGCCATTTCAGAGCTTTCTTAAAGTGAGTCTGCCATTATCTCGTGGTGCCATTGTGGCAGCTCTTGCACTGATAAGTATGGAAACCATGGCTGATTTCGCGACGGTACATTATTTTGCGGTTAGTACGCTCACCACCGCAGTATATGATACCTGGTTAGGCTACTACTCGCTGACAGCTGCAGCTAAAATTTCCGGTATTATGTTACTTTTTTTATTTATCGCTCTGTCGCTAGAAAAAATGAGCCGCAGAAGCAAAGTCGTGCATGAACGGCAAAGCAGTGTGAATGACACGAGTTTGTATGAATTAAGTGGCAAAAGTGGTTGGTTAGCGACCGCATTTTGTAGTCTAGTATTGATTTTGGCATTTTTTATTCCAGTTGGGATCCTGTTAAGTTACGCCATCGATTATTTTGACCAGGCTTGGAATGATGCGTTTTTTAATTACGCATGGCAAAGTTTGAAGATCAGTCTGTATGTAAGCGCGATTGCAATTTGCTGTAGTATTTTGGTGGTGTTTTATCAGCGAATTGGAGAGCAAAAGACAAAGAGCTTTCCCGGCAAAGTGGCGAGTATGGGGTATGCGCTACCCGGTACAGTTTTGGCGATAGCCGTGCTACTGCCTCTGACTTTATTTGATGATTACTTAAATCGCTGGTTAGATGGCACTGGATTAGAGCCAGGGCTGTTATTTAGCGGTACTATTTTCGCTTTAGTGTTTGCTTACGTGGTGCGTTTTTACGCCATTGCTCAAGGTGCCGTTGAGGCGAGTTTTGTCCGAATAAGCCCAAGTATTGATATGGCCAGCGCCTCTTTGGGGAAAAATAATCTACAGACTTTAGGTCGTGTACATATTCCGCTGTTGAAGCGTGGCATACTGACCGCAGGTTTACTGGTTTTTATTGAGTGTATGAAAGAATTACCAGCAGCGCTGCTGCTCAGGCCGTTTAATTTTGAGACACTTGCGACACATGTTTTTCAGTTTGTCAGTGATGAACAGTTAGAGCTGGCTTCCATCTCAGCATTGTTTATCGTACTGGTTGGATTAATTCCTCTTTATTTAGTCAATCGCTCAATGGAGCAGCAATCATAATGTACAGCCTTGCTATTGAATCCTTGCAATATAGTTACGATGGACATGCCGTGATCGATAACCTTGATCTACAGGTGAAAGAAAATGAAATTGTCTGTTTATTGGGGGCCAGTGGTTGCGGTAAAACAACCACTCTAAAAGCCATTGCGGGTTTGATCAGACCACAGCAAGGCGTGATAACCATCGGCCAAAATACGGTGAATGATGGCAAGCGCTTTGTCGCGCCACAGCATCGAAATGTTGGTATGATGTTTCAGGATTATGCGTTATTTCCGCATCTAACGGTTGCACAAAATGTGGCCTTTGGTTTGGGGAAGTTGAGTCGTGATGAAAAGCAAGCTCGCGTATCTGAAATGTTAGAGCTTGTACATTTAGGTGCCTATGCTGCGCGTTTTCCTCATGAGCTTTCTGGTGGTCAGCAACAACGTGTTGCAATTGCTAGGGCGTTGGCATATCGGCCGAGTTTATTGTTGTTAGATGAGCCGTTTTCAAATATTGATGCGCAAGTTAGGTTTCAGTTGATCAGTGATATAAGAAGTATTATTAAAGATCAAAAAGTTTCTGCGATTTTTGTTAGCCACTCAAAAGATGAGGCATTTGCTTTTTCAGATAGGTTGGCCATTATGCATCAAGGCCAAATTGCCCAATTAGGGTGTCCAACAGAGCTGTTTCATCAACCTAAAAATCAGGTGGTTGCCGAGTTTTTAGGTCAGGGAATTTATCTAGACGCGACACATGCGGGCAATGGCGCATTTAGCACACAGTTTGGGCAAGTGAGTTCACTAACACAGCAAAGCGATGTGGAGCATAAAGGCAAAATATTTGTTAGACCAAGCCATATTGAATTGTTTAATACCGACCATGGCGAAATAAAAGTCAATCAAGAGAGGTTTGTGGGTACAGAGTATTTATACGCTATCGAATTGCAAGGTCAGCAGTTAGAAATTGCCAAGCCTGCAGACAATCCGTTAGATTTGTCTAAACCTATCTCTTTAAAAATTAAGCCTCATGCGGTAAATTTCTTTTCTTAGAGCGATTAACGATAAGGAAAAGGTATGGCCCAACCGCAATCGGGGATTTGTGCAGAAGCAAATTTGCATGGCTTACATTTATTCTTCAATGTACTTGAAGGGCAAGATGAAGCTGTGCGAGAAGCATTAGCACAGGCTGGGCGATTACAAGATGAGTTAAGCGATCGATTCTCTGAATCAATGCTCAGCAGTTTTGTTGCAATTGGCGCTCAGTACTGGCCACATATCTATCCAGAATTCATACCACCAGAGCTGAAAAGCTTTCCTCATATTCGTTCAACTGATCATTTGATCCATAGTCAGCCCTTTGATTTGTTGTATGTCATTCGCTCGGACAGAGAAGATGTAAATCATTTATTTGCACAAAGCGTCATACATATGCTGGGTGGGTGTGTCGAGCTCGTCGCGCACGTACGCGGTTTCCGTTTTTTGGACGGGCGAAATTTTAATGGTTTTATTTACGCGAGCGAATCGCCTCATGGTCGCTTCAAGCGTAAAGTCGCCTTAGTCGATAATCCAGAAGGCATGGACCATCAAGGGAGCTATATCCACATTCAACGGGTAAAGTTTGATTTGTCTCGGTGGCAACAACTGCCCATTGAAGAGCAAGAGACTTTAATGGGGCGCACGCGTTTGGACAATAAGCTGATTGAGCCTAAAGCAGCATTCAGTCACGCCAGTAGAGCAGAATTGAAGGATGCTGAAGGGTTGGTGTTATTGTTAGACCAAAGCATGCCATTTGGGGATGTGTTTGAGCAAGGGAGCATAAATTTGAGTTGTGCAGCCCATGGTAATGCTTTTGAGACAGTGTTGATGAGTCGTTTTGGTTTATTGTCAGGGCAAGATTGCTATGACCCGCTACTTGATTACTCTGAAGCAGATATGGGTGCATCTTTTTTTGCACCATCTTTGCAATTTTTGACAGAGATGGCGCAAACAGTGAAGGACGATTAAGATCACACGTTATCGAATAACGTTTTTACTTTATCTAAAGTCTCGTCAATTTCAGATACTTTTGCTGGGGCAATAAAAATCGTGTCATCACCAGCAATTGTGCCAAGTACCCCATCGGCACTACCTAATGAGTCAAGTAGCCTTGCGATTAATTGCGCCGCACCTGGGCTGGTTCTTATGATAATCATCATCTCATTGTGCATGATGTCGATAACCAGTTGCCTAAGCGGACTTTTTGCAGTTGGTACACCCATCTCAGCGGGTAGACAGTAAACCATTTCTTGTTTGGCATTTCTGGTCCGTACCGCGCCAAACTTACTTAACATTCGTGATACTTTACTTTGGCTTATGTTATCAAAGCCTTGATCTTTTAGCGCATCAACTATTTCGCCCTGAGAACCAAAGTTTTCCTCTCTCAAAAGTGCTTTAAAGGCTTTAACTAAGGCTTCTTGTTTGTCTTGCGCTTGCATATACATCTCTTCAATTAATTTTGGTTGTCCGATTTTACACAAATCCCAACCGTTACCCAAATTTTCACGATGGAGTAATTTTCATGGTGTATCGTAAAGACAAATTGCAAAAAGTTGTCTCTTGTTTACAACTATAGTCGAAAAAATCTCGAAAATAACGCGGATAAATTTGTCTTTACTCTCGCTTTTCATTATCTTTACAGCACACAAAATTCCTACCTTCAATATATGGAGAATTATAATGAAAGTTGCTGTATTAGGTGCCGCTGGTGGTATCGGTCAAGCGTTGTCACTTCTGCTTAAAAACGGTTTGCCTGCAGGCTCTGAGCTAGCACTATATGATGTTGCACCAGTTGTTCCTGGTGTTGCGGTTGATCTTTCTCACATCCCAACAGCTGTATCAGTAGCTGGTTACGGTAAAGATGACCTAGATCCTGCTCTAGCGGGTGCAGACATCGTTTTGATCCCTGCTGGTATGCCACGTAAGCCTGGTATGGACCGTGCGGATCTGTTTAACGTTAACGCGAGTATCGTTAGAACTCTAGCTGAAGGTATCGTTAAAAACTGTCCTAAAGCGTTTGTTGGTATCATCACAAACCCAGTAAATGGCACAGTACCAATTGTACGAGAAGTATTCAAAAAAGCGGGCACTTATGATGCTGCACGCGTATTCGGTGTAACTACACTTGACGTTATCCGCGCTGAAACATTCATCGCTGAGCTTAAAGGTCTAGACGTATCAGAAGTTAAAGTACCAGTTATTGGTGGTCACTCTGGCACGACAATCCTACCTTTACTTTCTCAAGTTGAAGGCGTTGAGTTCTCTGATGAGGAAGTTGCTTCTCTTACTAAGCGTATCCAAAACGCAGGTACTGAAGTTGTTGAAGCGAAAGCGGGTGGCGGTTCTGCAACGCTTTCAATGGGTGCAGCTGCAGCACGTTTCTGCTTCTCACTTGTTAAAGGTCTTCAAGGCGAAGAAAACGTATTTGAGTACGCATATGTTGAAGGTAACACTGGCGATGCTGAGTTCTTTGCACAGCCTATCCGTCTAGGCAAAAATGGTGTTGAAGAGCTTTTACCATACGGTGAACTAAGTGCGTTTGAGCAAAAAGCAAAAGACGACATGCTAGCGACGCTAGAAAAAGACATCAAAGAAGGTGTTGATTTCATGGCTTAATGCCAAGTTATTACACTAAAAAAAGCTGCTTTTAAGGCAGCTTTTTTTGTTTTTTCTCATTGATTGAGGCAATAAAAAGCTGGCGATTTACCAGCTTGATTATGTTCATTTGTATGAAGAAACTTAGTGCAGGATACGTGCTCTAATAGTCCCTTCTACCGCACTCAATTCTTTTAAAGCAACTTCTGAGTGATCACTATCAACATCAATAACAACATAACCAATACAGTCATCTGTTTGCAGATACTGTGCAGCGATATTGATACCATGCTGTGCGAAGGCTTGGTTGATTTGCGTAAGTACACCAGGTCTATTTTCATGGACATGCAATAAACGACTACGATTTGACAGTTCTGGTAGTGATACTTCAGGGAAATTGACTGCCGTGACTGTTGAGCCGTTGTCAGAATACTTGGCTAACTTTCCAGCAACTTCAATACCAATATTCTCTTGTGCTTCTTGGGTTGATCCCCCTACATGAGGTGTCAAAATGACATTGTCGAACTCTCTAAGTGGAGATACAAACTCTTCATCATTTGATTTGGGCTCAACAGGGAATACATCGATGGCAGCGCCAGCGAGCTTTTCATGTTGAAGAGCTTCTGCGAGTGCGTCGATATCCACGACGGTACCACGTGATGCATTGATCAAGATTGCGCCTTGTTTCATGACTTCAATTTCAGCCATACCAATCAAGTTTTTAGTTTGTGGCGTTTCAGGTACATGCAAACTGATCACGTCTGCACGTTGGAGTAATTGTGTTAGGTTTTGAACTTGCTGTGCGTTACCGAGTGTCAGTTTATCCTCTATGTCGTAAAACTCGACCTTCATACCGATATTTTCAGCCATGATCCCAAGCTGTGTACCAATGTGACCATAACCAATGATGCCCAATGTTTTTCCACGCGCTTCGAAAGAGCCAATTGCTGATTTAAACCATTGACCGCGGTGTGCCATTGCGTTTCGCTTTGGAATACCACGAAGCAATAATAAGATTTCACCCAACACTAATTCTGCGACTGAGCGGGTGTTAGAGAATGGAGCGTTAAAGACAGCAATACCACGGCGTTTAGCCGCATCTAAGTCAACTTGGTTAGTACCAATACAAAAGCACCCAATAGCGACAAGTTTTTCTGCTGCATTTAATACGTTTTCAGAAAGGTGTGTGCGCGAGCGTATACCGACGAAATGAACGTGTTTGATACGCTCGATTAATTCATTTTCAGGTAGCGATGTCTTGAGGTACTCTATATTACTGTATCCATTGCGCTTTAATGTCTCTACGGCACTTTGGTGCACGCCTTCTAACAATAATATTTTAATTTTATCTTTAGACAAAGATACCTTACTCATGACTCATTCCTATTACCTAGTTTGTGGACCCTGTGGTGTCCCTGTAATTACGGTGTTTGCACCTCGGTGAGCAAATAGCCCATTAGTGACAACACCGACGATTTGGTTGATCTGTTCTTCTAACGCTTTCGGATCCGTAATATTTAATCCATGAACGTCTAAAATGACGTTACCGTTATCGGTAGTTACACCATGGCGGTAAACTGGATCTCCGCCAAGCTTCAGCAACTCTCTAGCAACATAGCTGCGTGCCATCGGAATCACTTCTACTGGCAGTGGGAAATTCCCCAGCGTGCTAACATGTTTGCTCTGATCGACGATACATACGAATTTTTTTGCAACCGCAGCAACGATTTTTTCACGTGTCAGTGCAGCGCCGCCGCCTTTAATCATGTGTCCATGCTCGTTGATTTCATCAGCACCATCTACATACACATCAAGCTGTGTAACATCATTCAGTTCAAAAACTTCAATACCGAGTGCTTTGAGTTTCTCGGTTGATGCTTCTGAGCTAGAAACGGCGCCTTTAATGTCATCTTTGATGCTGCCTAAAGCATCAATAAAGTGATTCACAGTAGACCCTGTGCCCACACCAACAATGGTATTTTCTTCTACATGCTCTAGTGCAGCCCACGCAGCTGCTTTTTTCATTTCATCTTGTGTCATAACGTAATCACTTTGTTGTCTTTTAATTGGTTGAGATTATACGCTTAAACACTCGAATTGTATGACAAATAATTACACTCTTAAGCGTGAATTTCAGGAACAAATACACTTATCGCCACTGGTAATATTGGCTAGGCGTTAATATTGCGGGTAAAGGCACATCCCACGCCTCAACCGGCAGTTGACTGACCTTCTGGCAGTCATGCGCTAATCCAATTAACTGTGGCTTGCTCCACCCCTGATTATAATAATTGGCAAGTGTTCGGTCGTAATAGCCGCCACCCATGCCTAACCTGTTGCCTTGCCCGTCAAATGCGACTAATGGCATTAACAAATAATCTAGCTGCTCTAATGGGCAAATTTCACTACAATTCAATTTAGGTTCTAAGATAGCATAGCGGTTTTGGCTCATGGTTGAGTTTTTTTCATATTTTTGGAACAGTAAAGTTGTGCCGCTAAAAGGGTGAATTACAGGTAGGAAAACATCCGTTTTATTATCCCAAAGTGATTGAATTAAAAGGTTTGTTCTCAATTCTCCGTCATTGGGTAAATAGACCCCAATCCGGGTGTTTTTTGGGGGGGTTATATGTTGAACAAAATTAATATTTAAGTCATATTCTGCTTTAGATTGAAAATTTTCATCCAGAGAATTTCTTTTTTTTCGTATAGATGTACGAATTTTTTTTCTTACTTGTGCCTTTTCCAAGTTACAACTTGAATTTTCTTTCATTAGAACTGCACCATTTCAGGGAAAGCCAAACTGAAACCCAATATGATGAGTAAGATAAATAAAATGGCAAGTAGTACATAAAGCAGTCTTTTGGACTTTGGTTTTGGCTCGGTATCTAAGTCAAGTTCATCGAAAAGTTCATCACTTTGCCATTGCTCTTCCTCTTTTTCATCACCGCTTTTTTCATTCCCATCAATTCTTTGCTCAAGCTCTTCTAGCTTTTCTTCAATTCTGATTAGGCTACTGGTGATATAATCGAGGGCTTCAAATACACGCTCATTCGCTGCATTATTAGCAACTGGAGCACTCTGCATATTGCTTTGCTGAGGCTGTACTTTACTTTGAAATCCGTAAATGGCTAAAAGTTTAGCTTGCTTTAAACACTTGTTTTTATCAGTTGCACCAAATAGTGGTTTTCCCTGCGTAAATGCAATAACTTTTTGCTTTGACACACCTAGCTTTGTGGCTAAGCTTTCCATCGCATTTTGGCTGTCTGTATCAGCATTAAATCCGACAAAAACAACTCTAAATTGGTCACTCATAGATGATCTCATTTTTTTCTAATAGGAAGAGTATACCCAAAAAGCCATCGGAAGCATTGAATAAATCTACGAGAGTGATTTATCGCAATTGACGTATTTGAAATGAGTGCTGTCTACCGGTCGAGGATGGTATAAGAAATGTATTGAACAGTGGATTGGAGCAAGAAAGTGGAGGGAAGGCCTCCACTTCGACAACATTAATACTTGGCAGCTTGACCTGATTTCGGTAAAGCTTGATTTATAAATGCTCTTAAGTCTTCGTTAGAAAGCCTTAGATCTTCATAGCGAAGGTACATCATATGACCAGAGCGATAACCTTTAAAACTCAGTCTATCTTTCATTTTACCACTCGGATCTAAGTGCCATAGATTATATTTACCATCAAAGTAGTTAGTTGCGCCGTCGTAATACCCTGATTGCACCATCACGTGCAAATAAGGGTTTTGTGCCATCGCTAAACGTAAGCGTTCACCCACAGTATTTTTGGTTCTATCCCATGGGCGGACAGGGCCAAACATATTGTATTTTATATCTGTTTTGTAATTGAGCTCTTGGCGGAAGTAGTGGTTAATAGCTGGCGTAAATGAATGCAACCAAGAAGTGAGCTCGGGCCAGTAATCAGGGATGTCACCGGCAGCACGTTTATCAATGCCCAAGTACCTTGAGTCGAGTCTACCGATGGTTAACTCTCTATCACGAAGCAGTTCTTTCCAAAATGCTGCTGTTGGGATATCTAAATTATTCTGTGCGACAAATCGTTCTGTTAAGCCAGAATATTTAGCAACTTGAGCGGTAACGGCATGTTTTTCTTCAGCACTGATCATCGCGCCTTTGGCAAGTGCAGGCAGATAGGTATTAAGCGTATAAGCTTCCACCTCTTCTAACACTTCAAGTAAGTCTTTATTTTGAAGTTGGCTATCTAACGCGTTGTGGTACCACGCTGTTGCAGCAAAATAAGGTAAGCGATTAGCTGCTTTGACAGGACCATCGCGTTTTATCCCAATATCTGTAGGAGAAACTAAAATCACACCATTTAAATACATCCATTGCTGATTTTGTAACTCATGCGCTAGTCCTGCAACGCGTGTTGTACCATAACTTTCACCAATTAAAAATTTAGGGGACAGTGCTCTGTCATGACGATTGATAAAGGTATTGAGCCACGCTGCAAGATATTTTACGTCCGCATTGACGCCAAAAAATTGTTTTTGTTGAAACTCTTTGCTTGGCATTTTACCTTGTTTGTCAGGCAATACTCTTGAATAACCCGTGTTAACTGGGTTAACAAAAACAATATCGGTTGTGTCTAGAACGGAGTAGGGGTTATCTTTTAAACCATACGGTTGCAGCGGGTAGCCTTCATCGTCTATTTTGAGCACGCGTGGGCCAGTGTAAGCGATATGCATCCAGACTGACGCTGAGCCAGGTCCGCCATTGAATGAAATAAGCAGTGGACGCTTAGCTATGTCTTTTACTTTATCTTTTTTGTAGTAGGTATAGTGTAAAGAAGCAATAGGGTGGCCTTCATTATCCCACAATGGCTGCGTGCCTGTTGATACGGAGTAATTTAGTTTTGAACCATTGATGGTTGTTTTATGTTTTGTCGTGACCTGATGATCTATGTCAAAGCTTAATTGAGCGTTTGTATTACTATTTGCACTGCTGAGCGTACTGATACACAGTAATATGAGACCTGATATTATTTTGGGTACGGCTGTCATGGGGTTCCTCGGTATTCTCTTCCAGCTTACATTTAAAGCTTTTTTAATGCTGAATTCAAAGTCAATGAGACTAAACCGCAATATTTGCAGCCCATTACAATTTGTTTACCATTTAGGGGCGATGCAGGTTTTTTTTGTCACAAAAATCGCGTATATTTCACCCTTATGTCTGTAGTATTAAAGTATTTAGCTCTGTTAAATTCTTGTTTAACTACGCTCTCATTGTAGTCATTAGAGAAAGTTTCCATGCAAAAAGTATTAATTGTTGAAGATAGTAAGGTTGTTCAACAAATCTTACGCCATTTGGCATCACAATATTTAAATGTCGACATAGACTTTGCTTGGTCTCTCAAGGAAAGTAAAGCGCTACTTGCGAGTAATCGCTACACTTTGGCCTTGGTAGATTTAACATTGCCCGATGCAATGGACGCCGAAGTGGTGCAATTAACTTTGAGCCAGAACGTTCCCACAGTAGTACTGACTTCTAAAATTGATGAGTACAGTCGACAACAAATGCTGGAAATGGGTGTAGTCGACTATGTGATCAAAGATAACCGTGATTCCTACTTATATGCAATTAAACTGGTTAGCCGATTATTGCGTAACCAAGGTTGCAAGGCACTGATCGCCGATGACTCGATGATTAGCCGAGCGGTTATGAGGCAAATGCTAGAAAAACAACTTTTTACCGTTTTTGAGGCTCAAGATGGTGAGCAAGCACTCACTATGCTTAAGGCTGATCATGATGTGAAACTGCTATTAACTGACTATGCGATGCCTACGATGGACGGTTTTGAACTCGTAAAAGCGGTTCGTAATTTCCGTGGTAGAGATGATTTGGCCATAGTTGGGTTATCTGGTGCAGGGACCCATGGATTGTCTGCAAAGTTTATTAAATACGGTGCAAATGACTTTCTGATGAAGCCATTTATGAATGAAGAATTCCATTGCCGTGTAATGCAAACCATGGAACAACTTAACTTGATTGCTGAGATAAAAGACTATGCTCACAGAGATTATCTGACTGGTTTATACAATCGACGTTACTTTTGTCAACAAATGGATCGCTTACTTAAAACAGGCTTAGATCATAGTTGCTTGGCTTTACTTGATCTTGACCTATTCAAAGAAATCAATGATCAATATGGTCATTTGGGCGGGGATAGCATTTTGACACAAGTGGCGCAGCTTCTGAATGAGTCATTTTCTGATAGCCTAGTATCACGCGTGGGCGGAGAAGAATTTGCGGTATTGTTAGCTGAGAGTGATATGCGCAAAGCCCAAGCGGTTTTTGACAACTTTCGTATGAAGTTTGCGGATAACATTTTTCATGTGGATGAGCATCGACTGCGGTGTACCTTGAGTATCGGCATTGCAAAATGTGAATTTTCAACTTTAAGTGAAGTGATGCGCCATGCGGATAAAGCGCTATATCAGGCCAAAGCGCAAGGCCGTAATAGTGCTGTTACCGCTTGCACCAAATCAAACAAAATGCTTGAACAGTGCACCAGCTGAGTGCACTTTTTAACTTTTACTTCTTCCTTAAAATCATATCTTACTGATAAATAAAAACTTATCTTTTTGGCATAAAGGTTGGATTGTGTATTCCATCAACAACAGGAATCACACTCCATTGGAGGCCAACAATGAAAATGATAAGTGCGATAATCAAGCCTTTTAAATTGGACGAAGTGCGGGAAGCACTTGCCGAGCTCGGAATAGAGGGCATGACCGTGGTCGATGTGAAAGGATTTGGCCGGCAACGCGGCCATACTGAGCTTTACCGAGGCGCAGAATATCAAGTCGACTTTATCCCCAAAATTAAAATTGAAATTGCGACTCACAGTGAAAACTGCCAACGCGTCGTCGATACCCTAACACAAGCGGCAAACACCGGAAAAATAGGTGATGGTAAGATTTTCGTTTATGACTTAGAGCAAATCGTGCGGATCCGCACGGGTGAATTAGACGAAGAAGCTATTTGAGGAACACCTGATGGATAATACAATCATAGAATTACAATTTTCACTCAATACTTTTTATTTTTTGATATCAGGTGTTTTAGTCATGTGGATGGCCGCTGGCTTTGCCATGCTTGAGGCTGGTTTGGTGAGATCTAAAAACACCACTGAAATTCTGACTAAAAATATTGCGCTCTATGCTATTGCATGCACTATGTATTTGTTAATTGGTTACAACATAATGTATGTGGGCAACTCGGAAGGTGGCTTTGTACCAAGTTTTGGCGCATTGATCGGGGAAGCTGCCACGGATGCTGATCACGCGTTGGAGTCTGACTTTTTCTTCCAGGTAGTATTTGTCGCAACGGCGATGTCTATTGTTTCTGGCGCCGTCGCTGAGAGGATGAAGTTATGGGCATTTTTATTATTTACAGTGGTACTTACTGGGCTTATTTATCCAATCCAAGGTTATTGGAGTTGGGGGGCGGGTTTCTTATCTGAACTCGGGTTTGTTGACTTTGCAGGGTCTGCCATTGTGCATGGTGCAGGTGCCGCCGCAGCATTGGCTGGTGTACTTCTACTAGGCGCAAGAAAAGGGAAGTATGGTAAGCATGGAGAGATTTACCCAATTCCAGGTTCTAACTTACCGCTTGCAACGCTCGGTACGTTTATTTTATGGATGGGTTGGTTCGGATTTAATGGTGGGTCGCAGTTATTTTTAGCGGATAAAGAAAATGCGATTGCGGTGAGTCAGATCATGCTCAATACCAATGCGGCAGCAGCAGCAGGCGCAATATCGGCACTGTTAGTTTGTAAAATCATGTGGAAAAAGGCAGATTTAACAATGATTTTAAATGGTGCATTGGCAGGTCTTGTGACAATCACGGCTGAACCGGCTTCTCCAACTCCTCTGTTAGCGTGTATTCTTGGTGCGCTTGGTGGCAGCCTAGTGGTGTTTAGCATCGTCACACTGGATAAGCTAAAAATTGATGACCCTGTTGGTGCGATATCTGTTCATGGTGTGTGTGGTTGCTTAGGGGTGATGATGGTACCTTTCTCTAATAGTGACGCGAATTTCGTGTCGCAATTAATAGGATTGGTGTCGATTCTAGGCTTTGTTTTTGTCACATCGTATTTAGTATGGGCACTTTTGAAAAAAACCATGGGGATCAGGGTGACCGAAGAAGAAGAGCTCAGTGGCATGGACCAACATGACTGTGGTGTGGATGCTTACCCTGAATTTGTCACAATACGAAATCACTAATACGTAAGCGGTTAAAAAAGCAGGTATAAGCCTGCTTTTTTAGTTTCAGTCACAGTTAATCTAAGTTAATCTAGCATCATTGTAATTACGGTAAACATCGCTTCGGTAAATGTCAGAGAAAAAACGTACTCCTGCAAATAAGTCAAAGCCAAAACGGTCCACAAAAAAAGCGCCTAACCCTAAAAAAATGTCAATAAAGCAGCGGCTTGGAATATTAAAATCAAGTGTATTGCAGACACTTTGGGCGTTATTTTGGAAGGGGGGGCTTGCCGTTTGTTGTGCAGTCGCTATGTATGTGGTTTACCTAGACGCCAAAGTGAGCAAGCAATTTGAAGGAAATAAGTGGCAACTGCCTGTGCAAGTCTATGCGCGAGCTATGTCATTTTATCCGGACCAATATCTTTCAGAAGAAGAGGTGCTTTGGGAGTTAGAGCGGCTAAATTATTCAAGAGTTAATAGAATCAAAGGCACAGGTCAATATCTTGTACAAGGGCGTACGATCACCATTTTCCGACGTGCATTTGAGTTTTATGAAGGCGCAGAGTCATCTCGTGTCTTCACGCTGAACTTTGCAGGTAAGAAATTGGCCAATATCGTTGATAAAAGTGGTCGACGTATTTCTGGTGAGCGACTGGAGCCCGTACAAATTGCTCGTATTGGTAATGAAACTAATCAAGATCGTGAATTTGTACCACTGGCTAAGTTTCCAAATGTGTTAAAACAAGCGCTTTTGGCCGTTGAAGACCGTAACTTTTATGAACATCACGGGGTATCTGTGTGGTCAATTATGCGTGCCTTATACAGTAATATACGCGCCGGCCGCACGGTACAAGGTGGAAGTACGTTAACGCAACAACTTGCAAAAAACTTTTACCTCACTCGAGAGCGCTCAATCATTCGAAAAATAAATGAGGCGTTCATCGCTTTAATCTTAGATTATAGATACAGCAAAGATGAAATCTTGGAAGCCTATCTTAATGAGGTTTATTTGGGCCAAGCCTATAATCAGGGCGTGCATGGAATGGGCTTGGCTTCAGAGTTTTATTTTGCAAAACCGGTTGATGAGTTAGAGTTTGATCAAATCGCACTGTTAGTAGCCATGGTTAAAGGGCCTTCGTTTTATAATCCGCGAAGATACCCAGAGCGAACCATGGAGCGCCGAGATTTGGTACTGCGCTTAATGGCAGAAAACGGCATCATCACCACCACTGAATATCGTCAGTCACTAGAGCGGAAAATAGAGATACAGCCTCTGAAGGAGAGCTTACTGCAGTCTTACCCAGGTTATCTGGAGCTAGTGAATCGAGAGTTAAAAGAGCTAGTCCCCAGTGACGATATTATTCATGCTGGTGTGCGGATATTTACGTATTTTGAGTTACAAAAACAAAGCGCGATGGAAGAGGCTGTCATATCTGGGCTGCCGTATTTGGAGCGCCGTTTTGGTACCTCTGGATTAGAAGTTGCAATGATTTCAGTCAATGCTGAAAAGTCTGGTGTTTCGGCATTGGTTGCAGGCAGACAGATGCGGTTTTCTGGCTTTAACCGCGTATTGGACACTAAACGGAGCGTGGGGTCATTGGTTAAGCCTGCGATTTATTTGACGGCTTTGCAGCAAGATTATAATTTAGGGACATTGATAGAAGATGCGCCTTTGCAAGTAACGGATGCTTCAGGTAAAACCTGGTCTCCGGAAAACTTTGACCACAAATTTAGAGGTCAGGTGCCTTTATACGATGCATTCAGTAAAAGTTTGAATATACCAGCGGTAAATCTAGGGCTGGATGTGGGGGTGCATCAAGTTGCACAAACGATGACTGAGCTTGGCATACAAAGTGATATTCCAACTTACCCCTCGATGTTATTGGGCGCTGTTGAGCTATCGAGCTTCGAGGTCGCGCAAATGTATACTACATTGGCTGCCAATGGCCGTTATAGTGAGCTTACCAGTATTTCTGCGATCACGGATTCTGCTGGTAAGACCCTATATAAGCATCATCCTGAGCGTGCGCAACGTTTTGATCCTGTTTCTGTGTATATGACCAAATATGGCCTTAAACGTGTGACAAAGAGTGGTACGGGTAAGCGCTTAAATAAGCATTTCCCCTCGGTACAGTTAGCAGGTAAAACCGGAACAAGTAATGACATGCGAGATAGCTGGTTTACGGGGTTTGACCACAACACGGTTACGGTGACATGGATTGGCCGAGATGATAATAAACCAGCGAAATTAACTGGCGGCAGAGGTGCACTTGAGCTCTATATTCGTTATTTAAAACCGCTCAATCCACAAGCCATAGTTGATGAACGGCCTGCTGGAGTAAAATGGGCTTTTGTGAATAAGCAAACGGGCCAGCAAGCAGCGCCGCATTGCGGCCCTGCGATACAGTTGCCACTTCGAGCTGAGTTGTTTAATCCAAACCCCAGCTGTCAATGATGATTAAGTTCTGAACTGGCTCATTGCAGACTTTAAGTTGGCAGCCATGCTGCTGAGTTGATGCGCATCATCTTGAGTGGCTTCTGCAGAACCCAATGTGTGCTCTGCAAGGTCACTGATTTCACCAGATTCAGAGAGCGCTTGTTGTGTTGCTTGCGTCTGTTGTTGGACAAGCTCTCTAATGACATGCCCCTGCTGATCAATATCCGTCATGCTTTGTTCTGCTGCGCTTAATATCTGATTGGTTTGGGTTGCGGCAGTGACCCCTCTTTCCATTTTTTCAACGCTACTTAACATTTTTTGTTGCGTATCATTTGAGGCATTTTGCAATGATTTGATGATGGTATGGATCTCTTCAGTTTGTTGCTGTGTGCGTTTTGCCAATGTGCGCACTTCATCAGCTACAACCGCAAATCCTCTGCCTTGCTCACCTGCACGAGCAGCTTCAATTGCCGCGTTGAGTGCAAGTAAATTAGTTTGTTCAGCAATTTCGCTTATCCCTAAACTCACCTTGCTGATGTTTTGGCTATCTTGAGCAAGCTTGTCTAATGCGAGTCGACTTTCTTCAAATTCACTTTGTAGCACAGTCATATGTTGCGCCAGTTCTGTGGTATTTAGACTGCCCTGTTTTACCTGCTCAGCAGCGGTACTTGCAAGCTCTGTTGCATGCTGTGCAGAGGTTTCAACAGAGTCTGCGGCACTTGCCATCTCTGACAAAGCTGCATGTATACCAGAGATTTTGATTTGCTGCTGTGCCACATCATGACGTGTATCTTGGCTGATATGACTTAGTTTATCTGTGGCATGGTGTAAGTCGCTGGTGGTGTTGTGCACGTCACCAAGAAGCGTTGTAAAAGCATCGAGTACTCGGTTATATTGAGCAACGATGTCATTGAGCTCATCACTGCCATGTGAAGTTGCACGAGCTCGCAGATCACCTTGCGCAGCGCGTTGTGCTGATTGTGAAAACTCAGAAATCGTATCTACGACCGCGAAATAAAACCCTAGCATTAAGTAAAGTGCGATGGATAAACTGAGAATAGACGCAGCGGCCACTAAATTACGAATAGTTTGCTCTCTTTCAAGCTTTTCCTGCAACATGGCTTTGAGCGTGGGTAAAGCAACAGTAACTAAATCTTGTGTTTTACGCTGAACATTGCGGTGTGCAGTTGAAAATGCACCGGCTGTCAGTTCAATATCATCGGGGTCGAGTAGCTTGGTTTTAATGGCTTGCTGATAGCTATCTAATGCTGAATTAAGCGCATTAATTTGTGTTGATAGTTGCTGTTTTACAAACTGGCTCTCTAATGCGGCGACCTCTAGCTTGTCGAGCAATTGTGATTTTACGATAGGTAATGCTTTATTGAGGTTGGACAGTGCAATGAAGGAGTCCGGCGTAAATCGTCCGCGACTTATGATCCCATTTGCTTGTTCCGCAATATCGTTGATTTGATACACGACTTTTGGCAGAGACTCGACCAATGAGCGATTTAAATAAGAGCGGCTTAAGTCATTATCGATGGCCAACTTGGATGCGATAGAAACTTGCTCCAGTGGTGTATTCGACGCTTTTGCATTGATAGAAAAACCACTTTGGTCAAGCAACCTTTGGTTATCTTGTTGTCTGTCATTAATAATATTTTCTAGTAGCTTAGGGTATAGATTAAGCCCTTGTTGCTGCTGTTGGCTAACTTGGATTGAGTGAGTCAACGTTGAATTAAGAAAAAACAGACTCAATGCCAGTGGTAAGAGCAAAATACCAAAAACGAGGCTAATTTTTGTTTTGTATTTTAATTGTGCCATGAATGCAATGGCGGGGCTACATAGTGATCTGAGTCCTGTCATAATTTAAGTCTTTGTTATTGAATCACGAGATAGAGACCTGAGTAATACAAAGAATAGTTCAATGGAAAAGAAATTTTTTCTTCAAGATGAAAAAAAGCCCATGAAGGGCTTTTTTATTTAAGCAAGGAGCTTTGCAAAAGCGCGGTCAGCCGCTGCGATAGTGTTGTTGATGTCTTCATCGCTGTGCATGGTGCTGACAAAGCCAGCTTCAAATGCGGATGGTGCAAGGTACACACCTTCCTCTAGCATCAAATGGAAAAAGCGCTTAAATCTATCTAGGTCACATTCAGTCGCCTGTTGGTAGGTATCAACGCGCTCGGCTGATGTGAAAAAGAAGCCAAACATGCCACCGGCGAAGTTAGTCGTCAGTGGAATACCATGCTTATCAGCCGCCGCCTGAAAACCTGCACATAGCGCTTTGCTTTTAGCTTCTAACGTCTCATGTAGGTTCGGCTCAGAGAGCAACTCAAGTGCTTTGAGGCCTGCAGCCATCGCAATGGGGTTACCTGAGAGCGTACCCGCTTGATAAACAGGCCCTACTGGTGCGATGTAATCCATGATTTCACGCTTACCGCCAAAGGCACCTACTGGCATACCACCACCGATGACTTTGCCTAAGCAAGTCAGATCTGGTTCGATACTGTAATAAGCTTGTGCACCGCCAAGGGCAACACGGAAGCCTGTCATCACTTCATCAAAGATAAGTACTGACTTGTGCTCATCACATACTGTACGAAGGCCTTCTAAAAACCCTTCAACAGGCGGGATACAGTTCATATTGCCAGCAACAGGTTCAACGATGATACACGCAATTTCGTCTTTATATTCTTCAAAAATTGCTTTGACTTCATCCAAATTATTAAATGACACTGTAAGTGTATGTTTTGCAAAATCAGCAGGAATGCCCGGAGAATTTGGCACGCCCATTGTTAGTGCGCCAGAGCCCGCTTTTACCAGTAGAGAGTCGGCATGCCCATGGTAGCAGCCTTCGAATTTTAAAATTTTGTCTCTGCCGGTGAAGCCACGTGCAAGGCGGATCGCACTCATTGTCGCTTCGGTACCTGAGCTCACCATACGAACTTTTTCAATCGACGGAACCAGTGCTTTGACTTTTTCTGCCATTAAAATTTCAGTTTCAGTTGGTGCACCGTAACTTAGACCATTCTCCACAGCCTCTAAGACTGCTTGTTTGATTTCTGGGTGATTGTGGCCAAGGATCATCGGCCCCCATGAACCAACATAATCGATATAACGGTTATTGTCAGCGTCAAAAGTAAATGGGCCTTCTGCTTTGGTGATAAACAACGGTGTGCCACCTACACCATTAAATGCCCTTACTGGCGAGTTAACGCCTCCTGGAATAGAGGTTTGTGCACGCTCAAATAAGTCTTGGCTAATTGTCATAATGTATCCTTTTCGATTAACTTTGACGTTTTCTGCTGAACCAAGGTACGTTGGTTTCGTACTGCTGTACTTTGTTTTCTACACCGAGCGTCAGTGCAAAAAGCGCCATACGGATCAATACACCGTTCTGTACTTGTCTGAAGATTGCCAAGTTATCATTACTATTTAAATCGTTATCTAGCTCGTTTGCATCGCTACGACTATCTCGTGGGAGTGGGTGCATGAGCACTGACTCAGGCTTACAATGCGCATCGTAAATTGCTTGGCTTATTCTGAAGCCGCCACGGTACTTATTTGCTTCTTCTTGAGAAGGGAAACGCTCTTCTTGAATACGCGTTTGATAAACGATATCCGCAGCGAGGTTGCCTTCCATTTGAGATACAAGCTCAATCTGATGTCCTGCATTGGACACTGCATCTAAGACATAATCTGGCATTTGCAAGCCATCAGGTGCCACCATAGAGAACTTGATATTTTTATAGTGACACAAAAGCTTAGAGAGTGAATGTACGGTTCTGCCGTACTTTAGATCACCCACTAACGCGATGTGCATGCCATCAACAGTGCGGTCGAAGCGGCTAAGTTCTCGGTCAATTGTCAATAAATCTAATAGTGCTTGAGTTGGGTGTTCGTTTGGCCCATCACCACCATTCAAAACCGGTACGTCAGAGCCTGTGGCAAATTCAGCCACACTGCCTGCATCTGGGTGACGCATAGCAACAGCATCAGCATAGGCAGAAATAACACGCGCTGTATCGTACAAAGACTCGCCCTTCGCCAGTGCAGAGCTTTGCATACCTGTGGTTTCTCTTACTAAACCACCTAATAAGTTAAATGCAGTACCAAAACTGACACGGGTACGAGTGCTTGGCTCAAAGAATAAATTTGCCAGTACAGCACCTTCAAGCACT
The DNA here is from genome assembly GCF_000814765.1 of Pseudoalteromonas luteoviolacea. Taxonomy (GTDB): domain Bacteria; phylum Pseudomonadota; class Gammaproteobacteria; order Enterobacterales; family Alteromonadaceae; genus Pseudoalteromonas; species Pseudoalteromonas luteoviolacea_H. The sequence goes on along the minus strand of NZ_JWIC01000010.1, from coordinate 421,134 downwards.
TGAGTACGCTTATGCTTTTTAGCATAAGGCTCCATGCGTTTTGCAACGTCAAAAATTAATTCAATGGCTTCTCTATCGAGTTGATTGACAGAAAGGATGTTTTCACCTTGGAAACTTAGCATGCGGCGATTCCTAATCACAGATTGACAACAGGAGGCAGGGTGCGCTCCTAACCGAGATAACCTTGGCAACGTAGGTTACTGGAACGATATGATAGCATAATTGCGCGCTAACAGGAGAGCATGACGGCAGGATACCGTCATATTTCTATTAAAAAAGTGGCTTTAAGATTGCGAGTAAGATGATAGGCAACAATAAGAACACTGGGAACTCGTTAAAGAAGCGATAAAATCGCGTGCTGCGAATATTTCTATCGTGTTTGAAATCGGCGAGGAGCTTGAAGCAATAAGCGTGATAAATATAAAGAATAATCACAAACACGAGTTTATAGTGCAGCCACATGTTGTACTTGAACCACTCTCTACCGTATTCCATGATAGTCAAAACACCAAAGACGGTGGTCAAAACTGCAAATGGTGTGACAAAGTAGAGTAATCTTCGCTCCATAATTTTTAGCATGGCAGAGCAGGCTTTTTCTTCTGTCATGGTGTGATAGATAAATAACCTTGGCAGATAAAAAATGCCGGCGAACCACGCGACCATAAAAAATATGTGCAAAGCTTTATAAATCAGCAAAGCGCTCATAATGCCCCTTATTGTTATTGATTAAAGTAAACTGTTTCTCATGGTGAGGATATGGCGCAGCTTGTCCCAACGCACAACCCCCATTATTTGTAAGCTATCTTTTTGGTTGTAAACATACACTGCGCCAGAGCGCTTATCTTTCAATATTTCGAATGCCTCAGCCAATGTTGCTTGTGTACTGAGCCCTTGTAGTGGCAAATACTTAATCGTTGCACTGTCATCAGACACCAAGGTTAAATCATACTCTGCCAAACGATAGCCATTTTCTTCATCGTAAGTGATCAGAGGAGTTTGACTATCGACAGCACTGAGTGTTGCTTTAATTTGCGCTGGGTCATTTGAGTACAGCAATTTGAAGTCTTCTTCCATCTCTTCGACGATCCCGACTTTTTGCAGCGCTTCTTTGGCAGGCGACACCTGATAAGGCAAGCCTTGAAAGTCAAGCTGTTGAATAAAAATAGAACGATTACCGAAAACTTGTAACGCGGTCACATAAGCGGTAGAGATCACCAACATGGCAGGCACCACAATTTGTGGATTTGAGGTGAGTTCCATCACGGCTGTTAAAGCTGCCAATGGGGCATGCAAAGTGGCTGCTAATAGTCCTGCCATGCCAAGTACACCATAGGTACCCGCGACATTGACATCTGGTGAAATAAATTGTGCAAAAAATGCCATAAGCGTGCCCATGATAACGCCTAGCCCTATCACCGGGCCTATCAATCCGCCAGGAATACCCAGACCGATTGCAAATAAGGTGGCGAGTAGTTTTGCAATGAAAATAGTGGTGAGTAATTGCAAGTTGTCTGGCGTCTCAACAGCAAGTTTAATGGCGCTCATACCCGAACCCATGGCCTCAGGCACCATATAGCCAATTAATCCAGCAATTAAACCAGCAAGTAATAAACGAGGAAACATACTAATTGGTTTAAAAGTTTTGATAATTAACATCAGATTTTGATTGAATGCAAAGGCGACAGCGCCCAGTGCAAATCCGCATATGATGAGATAGGGATAGTGCCAAAAGCTGAGCATTTCAATTTGAATCAAAGAGAGCTCTGACACGTTCCCAAATACAAATTGGGTTGCCAATGCACCTGTGACGGCAGCGAGCATAATAGGCACAAAAATATGGATCTTATACTCTCTAAGCACCACTTCCATAACAAAAATAACAGCCGCTAAAGGGGTATTAAATGAGGCGGCAATGCCGGCTGCAACACCACAGCCGGCCAGTGTTCTTGCTGCGTTATGGGGTAAATGTAGGCGTTCAGTCAAGACGCTTGCGCCCGTTGCTCCCATGTGGACAGATGGCCCTTCACGACCAACCGAAAAGCCACAGATAAGTGCGATACCACCACCAAAAAACTGGTTCACAGAGTTCCAAATTGGCATGTGTCCATAATGGTGCTTAATTCGGTTGATAACAAAAGGAATACCGAGTCGATAATGCTTAAACCCCGTTAAGTTAGCGAACAGTGCGATAACCAAAGCTGCGCCGACAGGGAGCAGTAGCCTTTGATGTTCTGCTAAAGAAGTAAAGTCATCATGACTTTCAAGAAAGGTAGACTGAACAAACTCTATCATCAAACGGAATAAGATGATTAAGATTGCAGCAATCAATCCTGCACACACGCCTAGCAGGCAAAGCTGGGCAGAAGTTCGAGGTTGTGCAAGGCGTCGCCTCACTTGATCAAGTGTCATAATTCAATGCTTGAGGTTGAAGTTTCATCAGTATTTTATCAAAAGAATAATACTAAGTCCCTGACATAAATCTAGCTTTATACACTTTTATGACAGTGATTATTCAGTTTGGGTACATACTGGGCGTGTCAGAATTCAGGGACATGACCATACTTGATTAAAATAGTCGGGTATTAGATAATTCCGCTAATTATTGTACAAGGGTCGAATGCACATGTCAGAAGAGTTACCGATTAAGTTTAGCGATGCAGCCGCTGCGCGCGTAAAAGAATTGATTTCCGAAGAGGAAAACCCTGAACTAAAGCTTCGTGTATACGTAACTGGTGGGGGATGCTCTGGCTTTCAATATGGATTTACGTTTGATGAAAAGGTAAATCCAGGCGATTTGGAAATCGAAAAAAATGGTGTGGTCATGGTGGTGGACCCAATGAGTATTCAATACTTAATGGATGGTATCGTCGATTACACTGAAGGGTTAGAAGGTGCACGCTTTTTTGTAAACAACCCAAATGCGACGACGACTTGTGGTTGTGGTGCAAGTTTCAGTGTGTAACAACTGAGACGGTTTCAAATCACTGGGAAAAGCCATGCAATAGCATGGCTTTTTTATGCCGGGTTAGTCACATGCATCATTAAGACAAAAAAACCGAGGATAAATGCTGAAAATAAAAGAATAAAAACAAAACCGCGTTTTCCTTGCTTAATGGGGACATTGTTGACCCGCAAAAAGTAATACCATCCAAAGCACAAAATAAGTGGCAATAAAAATAAGATCCGGAACATTTTGAAGCCCTTTTTTTAAGTTAATTTTAAGATTAGCTGTAAATGCTTATTTTTAAAAGAAAAATAAATTATTTCAAATACTGGTACAAGATATAAAATTTTTGTTAAAGTGTAGTATGTACCCTACATGAAAAAAACGAATATAGTTTTTCAAAAATTTATTAGGTTTTAGCGGTAAGATAGTCTATACCTAATTGGGTACATAGGAACACACCTGTTGTTGATACAGGAAATGTGCAAGGCCTATAGGGCCTACAGAGGTATTATTTTTTAAAATACAATAGCCAGCCGAGTGAGACGGGCAAATTTCACGAGGCCAGTTGAGATTAATCATCAAGTAGGAGATGTTTATTTATGATGGGTAAAACGGTTTCTTCGGAAGAAAACGGAAAGTTAACAAAATGGTTAAAATCGAAGCGTCATGAGAAAGGTCATACAATGCGCAGCCTTGCTCAAGTTTTAGGGACGCCACATTCTTTTATTGGAAAGATTGAGAACCAAGAGCGCCGTTTAGATGTGATTGAATTTTTACGCTATTGTGAAGCGTTAGAAGTTGACCCGTATGAAGGCTTATCTTTAATTAACAAAGAAGAGCTATAACCCTTTACGGGATTAAGAATACAAGGTGCAGGGAAATGCACCTTAGTCTTGTTTCTTATAATCAGTCTCTATTGCATAGAGCTTATGTCGGATAAAGTATAGAAAGACCAAAGAAGGGATCACCATCAACGCAGTTATAACAAAAAATACTGCCCAGTTACCCCCTAGCCAGTCATCAATAACCACACCACTGTAACTCGACAATACGGTTCGGCCTAAACTTCCTAATGATGCCAGTAGCGCATAATGCGTTGCACTAAAGGTTCTATCGCAGAGCATAGAAATGAAAGCGACCATGGCAACCAATGACCACGCTTGGGTAAAACCATCAACAACGATGGCCAGAGCATAAAGTGACAATTTTGGCCCAGCAACGGCTATCCAAGAAAAAATCAAGTTAGAGGCAGCCATTGCGACACCACTGATAAACAAACCTTTTACGATGCCGTATTTATGATTAAAAATACTGCCAAGGAAAGCAAATACAATGGTAATAAGCCCGGTACCGAGCTTTGAGAATTGCGCAATTTGCGTATTTGTAAATCCAACTTCTTTATAAAATACGATGGACATACGCGCCAAAAACGCTTCGCCAATCTTAAATAAAAAGATAAAGGTTAAAAGCGCGAGTGCTGTTTTGACACCATTTTTATTAAAAAAGCTGACAAATGGCGCAACCAGTGTCACTCCAAGCCAAGCGAGTAGCTTATTGGTTTTGGAGTGGCCAAGTTGAGAGAGTTTTTCTTCGTATGCTTTTTGTATTTGCGCTTGTGCTGTATCTCGGTGTGACTCCGGCTCTTTGGCTACCAATGTCACAATACAGAGTAACGCCATTATCACTGCAAGCAGTATATACACATCTGACCATGATATATTAGGCAGATCGGCTGCAATGAAAGGAATTGCGCCGAGCAAGGCATATCCGCTCCACCAACCTGAGGTTGCCATGGCTGCGGCTGCCGTTGACTTTTCACTTTCTGATTGGGGTAGTACATCAATACGATAACCATCGATGGCAATATCATGTGTTGCAGCAAACAATGCAATTAAAAAGCACAGTAGAGCCGCATAAAACAGACTCGTTTTTAAATCAATGAATGCCAAACATGCGGCACTTGCCGTAATAACGATTTGGCCGAGTAAAATCCAACTCCTGCGCTGACCCAGCATACTACCAAGCACGGGGAGCTTTAGTCTATCGACCAATGGAGACCACAAAAAATTGATGGTATAGGCGCTAAAAACAATACCAAACAATCCAATTAGACTGCGGCTAAGGCCTTCATCTTTTAGCCATGCAGACATGACGGAGCCAATCAACACCCAAGGGAAGCCCTGGCTCATACCAAATGCAAATACAGTCAGCAGTCGTTTGTCTTTGTAATAACTCAGGTATTGGGAAATACTGGCTGATGTCATCATGGTTTGGTTAAAACTCTTCAGCGGGTAAGATATCGACGCTATGAATGATAACCGCAGTCTTAGGGATAAATGAGTAACCTAACTTTTGATTGTAGCCCGTTTCCACTTGCATGATTTTATCCAATGTTTCATAGCCATCGGTGACATTCCCAAATACTGCAAAACCCCAGCCTCTGCCTGGATTTAAATGGTCATTGTCATCCATATTAAAGAAGAACTGACGGGTACCCGAATGCGGTTTACTGTCTTGGTAGGCCATCGCGACCGAGTACATTTCATTTTTAAGGCCATTACCACTTTCATTGAAAATGGGTTTGCGCTCGAACATGCCATCGTAGTCTTTGTCGTAGCCGCCTCCTTGGATCACAAAGTCTTTTTCATTGGCTTCATCACGTTCAACTCGATGAAAAACAGAGCCTTTATAGTCACCATTAACAACATAGGTTAAAAAGTTATTGACCGTCAAAGGCGCGCGTGAGCGGTCTAGCTCTACGATGATTTTACCCAGCGATGTATTGATCTGAACTTTAGGGAACAGATTGTCTTTTTGGACGAAGCGTCCTTCTTTATTAGCTGCTTGTGCAAAGCTTGCTGTCACAATTATGAAAGCAAAAACCAATATGCGGATCATGTTGACTGCCTCTTATTATTGTTGTGCGATGAAATCAATTAATTCTTTGTCTTTAATTATATGAGTAACAAGTTGCTGTGCGAGCATATTAAGCTGACCTTCCACCTTGGCTTGGTCGTGTTTTAAAGAGCCCGATAGCGCGCGAGTCCCTGTGTATGACTTACTAAAAGTACCATTTGGTTTATTGACCGTCACTTTAAATTCAGCTTCGGCATTACTTTCATGCTTGCTGTATGTTTCAGTCACTTGCGCTAAAAACTTATTTATCTCCAGTGTAATTGTTGTTTTTGCTTCTGCAGTAATGTTTGCATTATTCGCTACCAAGGCCTGTTTAAATACATTAGAAATAGTGACCGGCAAGTTTGCATCAGGTAAGTAAACAGCAGGCTCTGTATCCAGTACTTTGACGGTGAACTTGGATGTTCTCAGGTCGACAACGTTTACGTTCAAAGGCATATTGAGCTGTACGACTTGGCCTGCGGAATATTCAGGGTTCATGATGACTGATTTTGGGGCTGCTGCGCAACCTGATAACACAGTTAAAATGCCAGCCGTTGCAAGAGAGTAGAATATTTTTGCCATGATTAGCTCCTTTTTATTACGCTTAATACGGTAAACTTTTTATTGTTGCCCAGCACCTTACAATTACCAAAAAGTCGTTGCAACTTATCTAGATAGTCTAGATGTCGATTGCCTATGATTCTGAGTTCCCCTCCATTTCGCAAGGTATGTTTGGCCTGCAAGAACATCTGCCATGCAATGTGATCTGTGATGGCTTGAGCTTGGTGGAATGGTGGGTTACACAGCACTAAATCCGCACTGTTCGGCGCAAAGTCAGTTAAGCAATCATTGTGAATAAATTGGCAGTCAGAGAGTCTATCTGGCAAGTTATGTTCGACATTTATTTTTGCACTGGCCACCGCCATCGCAGATTCATCGACAAAGGTGACTTTTGCATTGGGCATACGGTTTAATGTTTGCAGTCCAATCACGCCATTACCACAACCTAAATCAATGATGTTGAGTGCCTTTTTACCTGCAGGTAAATAATTGAAGAAAAACCGTGCACCTATATCTAAGGAATCACGTGAAAAGACATTGGCATGATTGGTGATAGTCATCTCTGTGTTTTCTAATGACCAAGATATTGGAAACTTGCAAGCAACGGGCTTGTTGGTCGTTTTAGAAAAAATGAGCCGAGACTTTTTAACGGCCAAACTGGTTTTTGGTTCGTAGATAAAGTGGTTAAACGACTTTAATGTTGAGGTATGGATCTCTTTTGCTTTACCGGCGGCAACAACAGGGATGTCCGCGGGTAAGTGACTGAGCTTTGCTAACTGGTGCTGTAAATAACCTGCATTTTTAGGTATTTTCAGTATCACTAAATCGATGTCATGGGGCAGCGTATCCAAGCTATTTAAAAAAGAAAGATGGGTGTCTGGTAGTTGGTTTTCGCCTAGGTTGTATTTACATGCAGCGGTGCTCACAAAGGAGTCGTTGACAAAGTGAATGTTGGGGAGCTGATCATCATGTTGGTAAATTACGGATAGTGCGCAGCTGAGTGCACCAAAGCTATCATTTAATACCAAGATTTTGCGTCTATTCGGGTAATCTGCGCTGATTTGATCGAGCAGATACTCGTCTGCGGCATCCCAAGCCTGTAAACTGCGATTTTTTTGTTCTAGAGGAAATCGATGTAAAGTGAATGGCCGATTAGCCAATACCGCGTCGGTTATCATAGTTCTATATTTATCACACAAAATGTGGGTGCATAATACCATGTCACAGCTGAACAAAGAATGTTTGCCTGAAGGCTTTACATATTTTCCTAACGTCATTTCATTTGATAAGAGCTTGGCTTTATATGACCACCTAGTAAATAGTTTGCCTTGGGAGCAACCTCAAATTCAGGTTTATGGTAAATACCATCGTATTCCTCGGTTGCAGTGCTTTGTTGCTGATCCGAGTGTACAGTATGGCTACTCAGGTAAGTCATTGGATAATGTTGCATGGCTGCCCGCATTGGATGCCATGCGCCAGCGCTTAAAAAATCAATATGATAAAGCTTTTAATGCTCTACTGGTTAATTGGTATCGTGATGGCATGGATACCATGGGTTGGCACAGTGACGATGAAAAAGAGTTGGGCAATAAGCCATTAATAGCCTCGATATCTTTGGGTGCGCCAAGATTGTTCAAAATACGTCATCGACAAACACGAGAAGTCACTTCTTTTGTGCTTGAAACTGGCAGCTTGTTGATTATGTCAAAAGACAGTCAGCACGATTATGAGCACAGTCTACCTAAACAAACAAAAGTTAAGCAGGGACGAATCAATCTGACATTTAGAACGGTTGGTTAATCCTAGTTTAGGGCGTATAGTATGCGATGTTCAACAATATGATAGTAAAGAGTATGCCCATGTCTATGCAGCAACAAATACACACCAAACTCAGTGACGCAATTCATTGCACACACCTTGAGGTGATCAATGAAAGTCATATGCACAGCCGCGGGACTGAATCGCATTTCAAAGTGATAGTGGTCAGTGAAGAATTTTCTGGTTTACGTTTATTACCTCGTCACAGACGCATAAATGAAGTACTAAAGTCTGAATTAGCCAATGATATTCATGCTCTGGCTATTCATGCCCATACACCTGAAGAATTTAGTGAGCAGTCTGAGCAAGTGCCAGCGTCACCAAACTGCTTAGGTGGTTCTAAGTTCGATTAATAGCTGATCAGACCTGTATTTAGGTCATCAGAGATTACACTATACGCAATTTTTCTGGCACCATCTTTCTAACCCCTCAGTTGTTTGTGGTAAATGATGGGCCTAAATACTTGAGACAAATTCAAAATTTAGTAGGAAATATAATGGTAATTAAGCCGAAGATCCGTGGTTTTATCTGTACAAATGCTCATCCAGCAGGTTGTGCTGCACATGTTGAAGAGCAAATCGCTTATGTTAAGCAACAGGGCGAGTTAAAAGATGGTCCAAAAAATGTACTTGTGATCGGTGCTTCTACTGGCTATGGTCTAGCGTCTCGTATTACTGCGGCATTTGGTTCTGGTGCTAAAACACTGGGTATCTTTTTTGAGAAAGAAGGTACAGAGAAAAAAACAGCGTCTGCTGGTTGGTACAACACAGCAGCTTTCCAAAATGCAGCTGATAAAGCAGGCCTTTGGTCTAAAAACATTAATGGCGATGCGTTTTCAACTGAACTAAAAGAAAAAGCCATTGAAGCGATTAAAGCGGATATGGGCAAAGTTGATTTAATTATTTATAGCCTAGCTTCGCCACGTCGTACTGATCCTAAAACAGGTGAAACACACAGTTCAGTACTTAAGCCAATTGGCGAAGCAATTACAACTAAAAACTTAAACACGTCTAAGCGCGTTATCGATGAAGTGAGTGTTGAAGCGGCCAATGAAGAAGAAATCGCTAACACTGTTAAAGTGATGGGCGGCGAAGACTGGGAACTTTGGTTAGACGCGCTTAAACAAGCAGATGTGCTAGCAGATAAGTTTAAGACGACAGCTTATACTTATATCGGTAAAGAGCTAACATGGCCAATTTATGGTCATGCAACAATCGGTAAAGCGAAAGAAGATTTAGATAGAGCTGCAGCGGCAATTAAAGCATCTACAGCTGCGCTAAATGGTGAAGCTTATGTGTCTTCTCTAAATGCAGTTGTGACACAAGCGAGTTCTGCAATTCCAATCATGCCCCTTTATATCTCAGCTTTATTTAAAGTAACTAAAGAAGATGGTACATATGAAGGGACTATTGAGCAGATCCATGGTCTGTTTAATGAAAGTCTGTACAGTGATAGCCCGCGTTTTGATGACGGTGGTCACCTGTTCCAAAACTACAAAGAGCTAGAAGAGGGTGTGCAAGCACGTATTCAGCATATTTGGGACACAGTAGATACGGATACGATTGATGCATTAACTGACTATGAAGGTTATCACAACGAGTTCCTAAAATTATTTGGTTTTGGTGTTGATGGTGTCGATTATGACGCTGATGTGAATACTATTGCTGAAATCAATAATTTAGTTTAATTATTGAACGGGTGGTGAAGCACATTTGCTGCACCACCTTATATTTACCCCACTAAACACACCTATCTTTTTCTCATTCAATACCACTTTGGTCTATATTGAATTAATCGCAATTAGCTGAACTGAGCTAAAACCATTGTTAAGTCGTATTAATTTGATAATTCTACTCGCATAGTCAGGGCGATTAATGTTAAAATTGCGGAAATATGTGAGGACTATATATCACGACGCTTGTTTTTGGTTGATTTGACTTTTGTCAAGTCTCTTTTGATTAGGCGAGTTCTTTGATACTGAAAACACGATGAGATAGCGGCCGTGATAACTAAAGATTTTTCAATTTCTTTCCGTTAATGTAATGCAAGTGCGTATGATCAACATAAAAAAAGGTCTGGACTTACCCATAGAGGGCGCACCACAGCAAGCTATTCATGATGGCGCTGCCATCAAACGCGTAGCTGTGCTTGGTGAAGAGTTTATTGGTATGCGTCCAACCATGCATGTTCGCGTGGATGACCAAGTCAAAAAAGGCCAAATTCTTTTTGAAGACAAAAAGAATCCTGGCGTCAAGTTTACTGCGCCAGCCTCTGGTGTAGTTAAAGAAATCAACCGTGGTGCTAAGCGTGTTCTTCAGTCTGTTGTGATTGAAGTACAAGGCAATGAGCAAATCACTTTCGACAAGGTCGCAGCTGCTGATTTAAGCAACTTAGATCGTGAGAAAGTTAAAGAATTGCTTATTGAATCTGGTCAGTGGCCAGCGCTACGTGCACGTCCATTTAGCCGTGTTGCTGTTCCAAGCGCAACGCCGAGCTCAATCTTCGTGACAGCCATAGATACTAACCCATTAGCCGCAGATCCTGCAGTGATCATTGCTGAAAACGTTGAAGCGTTTGAAGCGGGTCTTGCTGTGGTTTCACGTCTAACTGATGGCAAAGTATTTGTGTGTAAGCAGTCTGGTAGTAAAGTACCAAGCTCTTCGCTATCGCAAGTAGAAGTACATGAGTTCGCGGGTGTTCACCCAGCTGGCTTAGTGGGTACTCATATCCATCATCTAGATGCAGTTAGTGCAGACAAGCAAGTTTGGCACTTAGGTTACCAGGACGTTATCGCGTTTGGTAAGCTGTTCCTAACTGGCGAGATCTACACTGATCGAGTTGTTTCTTTAGCAGGTCCTCGCGTAAAGAATCCTCGTTTAGTTAAAACTCAAGTTGGTGCGTCGTTAACAGATTTAGTATCTGGTGAACTTGAAGACGGTGATAACCGAGTCATTTCTGGCTCAGTGTTAGCTGGTAAAACAGCAGCCGGCCCTCATGGTTTCCTAGGTCGTTACCACGTACAGGTTTCAGTTCTTCTTGAAGGTCGTGAGAAAGAACTATTTGGTTGGATTGCGCCAGGTAGTAAAAAATTCTCTGTGACACGTACATTCATTTCACACTTAGCACCTAGCCGTTTGTTCAAGTTTACAACGTCTACTGGTGGTTCTAAGCGTGCAATGGTGCCAATCGGCAACTATGAGCGTGTTATGCCTCTGGATATCCTACCAACGCTATTACTTCGTGATCTGATCGCAGGCGATCTAGATAGCGCTATCTCTTTAGGTGCGCTTGAGCTTGACGAAGAAGATTTAGCATTGTGTACCTTCGTATGTCCAGGCAAGTATGACTTTGGCTTAATCCTACGTGATTGCCTGACTACTATCGAGAAGGAAGGTTAAAAATGGCCTTAAAGAAATTTTTAGAAGACATTGAACCTCACTTTGAACCAGGTGGAAAACACGAGAAGTGGTATGCGCTTTATGAAGCTATCGCGACGGTTTTCTATACTCCTGGTTACGTAAACAAAGGCGGCACGCACGTGCGTGATAACATCGACCTGAAACGTATCATGATTTTGGTATGGATGGCGACGTTCCCGGCTATGTTCTTTGGTATGTTCAACATCGGTCACCAAGCGGCATTAGCGATTGGTAGTGGTTTTGACATCGCATCTACTTGGCAAGCTGGTATTTTCCAAGCGCTAGGTGGTGAGCTGACAGCAGATTCTGGCTGGGCAGCGAAAATGTTTTATGGTGCGTGCTTCTTCTTACCTATTTACGGTACGGTGTTTATCGTAGGTGGTTTCTGGGAAGTATTATTCGCATCAGTGCGTAAGCACGAAGTAAACGAAGGTTTCTTCGTAACTTCAGTATTATTTGCATTGATCCTGCCTGCAACCATTCCTTTATGGCAAGTTGCACTAGGTATCACTTTTGGTGTTGTGGTAGCTAAAGAAGTATTCGGTGGTACAGGCCGTAACTTCCTTAACCCTGCACTTGCTGGTCGTGCGTTCCTTTTCTTCGCATACCCAGGTGATATCTCAGGTGACACAGTATGGACAGCAGTAGATTCATTCTCTGGTGCTACATACCTAGGTCAAGCAGCGATCGGTTCATTAGATTACAACAACATGCAGTTGTGGTGGGATGCATTCTACGGCTTTATCCAAGGTTCAATGGGTGAAACGTCGACGCTAGCACTGGCAATTGGTGGTTTGTTCTTGATGTATGTTCGTATCGCGTCATGGCGCATCGTACTAGGTACATTCCTAGGTATGGTTGTGATGTCTACGCTACTGAACATGATCGGTTCTGACACGAACGCGACATTTGCTATGCCTTGGCATTGGCACTTAGTACTTGGTGGTTTTGCATTTGGTATGTTCTTTATGGCGACTGACCCAGTTTCTGCGTCTTTCACTGATAAAGGTAAATGGGCATACGGTGCATTAATTGGTGTTATGGTAGTTCTTATCCGTGTTGTTAACCCGGCATACCCAGAAGGTATGATGTTAGCAATCCTATTCGCTAACCTATTCGCACCGCTATTCGACCACCTTGTAGTGCAGTCAAATGTGAAGAGGAGATTGGCACGTGTCTAGTAACAATGAAACTATCGGCAAAACGTTAGGCGTTGTTGTTGGTTTGTGTTTAGTGTGTGCAATTGTCGTATCTTTTGCGGCAGTTCAATTGCGCCCTCTACAACAGGCAAACAAAATTGAAGACGTTCAGCGTAACATTCTAGCAGCAGCTGGTTTTAAAGACGTTGAGAACGTTTCACAAAAGTACAGCCAAGTTATCGATGCACGCGTTGTTGACTTAAAGTCAGGTGAGTTTGTTGACACAGATCCTAACTCATTCGATTTCACAATGACTAAGTTCGATGCAGAGCGCAGTTTTGCACTTCCAAAAGAAGAAGACTTAGCTGGCGTACTTCGTATGACTCATGAGTCTCCTGTATACCTTGCTAAAGGCAGCAATGGTCAGGTTGAGTCAGTGATCTTACCTATTCAAGGTTACGGTCTTTGGGGCATCATGTATGGTTTCATCGCACTTGAACTTGATACAAAAACCATTAAAGCTATCAACTTCTATCAGCATAACGAAACCGCTGGTCTTGGTGGTGAAATCCAGAATCCTAAGTGGACAGCTACTTGGGAAGGCAAGCAACTACCTGTTGATATTGTAAAAGGCACAGCTGGCAACGATATTCACAAAGTTGATGGTCTATCTGGCGCAACACTAACTTCGAACGGTGTTGATAACACATTCAAGTTCTGGACAGGCGATAAAGCGTTTGGTCCATTCCTAGCGAAAGTACGTGAAGGGGCATTGAACTAATGGCTAATGCAAAAGAAATGAAGGAAGTCTTGTTAGGACCAGTCTTCGCAAACAACCCAATTGCTCTGCAAGTACTGGGTATTTGTTCTGCGCTAGCGGTTACTTCAAGCCTTAAAAATGCACTTATCATGTCACTTGCTTTGACTGTGGTAACTGCGTTCTCAAGCTTATTTATCTCGTTGATCCGTAACCACATTCCGTCAAGTGTACGTATCATCGTTCAAATGACGATTATCGCATCATTGGTAATCGTTGTTGACCAAACACTTCAAGCATTTGTCTATGCTACGGCTAAAGAACTAACGGTATTCGTTGGTCTGATCATTACTAACTGTATCGTAATGGGTCGTGCAGAAGCATATGCAATGAAGTCGCCACCGCTTATGTCTTTCTTAGACGGTATCGGTAACGGTCTTGGTTACTCAGTAGTTCTAATTACAATTGGTTTTGTACGTGAGCTATTCGGTGCAGGTGCACTATTTGGTGTTGAAATTCTTCCACTTGTTGCTGACGGTGGTTGGTACCAGCCAATGGGTCTATTAATTATGCCATTCAGTTCATTCTTCTTAGTTGGTTTCTTCATTTGGGTACTTCGTACTTATAAGAAAGACCAAGTAGAAGCGAAGGCATAAGGGGAGAAAGATGGAACATTATCTTAGCTTATTTGTAAAAGCTGTTTTCATTGAAAACTTAGCGCTATCTTTCTTCTTAGGTATGTGTACATTCCTTGCGGTATCTAAGAAAGTAACTACCTCGTTTGGTCTTGGTGTTGCTGTTATCTTCGTACTAGGTGTAGCTGTACCGGTAAACAACATCGTTTATCATGCAGTATTAGCACCAGGTGCACTAGAGTGGCTTGGTTTCCCAGAGGCTGACTTAAGCTTCTTGAAATTCTTGACTTTCATCGGTGTAATTGCAGCACTGGTACAGATCCTTGAAATGACTTTGGACAAGTTTTTCCCAGCGCTATATAACGCACTTGGTATTTTCTTGCCACTGATCACAGTAAACTGTGCGATTTTCGGTGCGGTAGCATTCATGGTTGAGCGTAACTACAACCTAACAGAATCAGTCGTATTCGGTGTAGGTTCTGGTGTGGGTTGGGCGCTTGCAATTGTATTGCTAGCAGGTCTTCGTGAGAAGATGAAGTATGCTGATATCCCTGACGGTCTTCGTGGTTTAGGTATTACCTTTATCACTGTAGGTCTTATGGGCTTTGGCTTCTTGTCATTCTCTGGTATTTCACTTTAATTAGCGAGGAAACTATACGATGGAAACTATTGTATTAGGTGTAAGTATGTTCATCGCTATCGTTGTGATCTTGGTGCTAGTCATCATCGCAGCGAAATCTAAGCTTGTACCAAGCGGTGACATCACAATCGGCATCAATGGCGATGCAGATAAAGCAATTACTTCAGCACCAGGTGGTAAGCTATTAGGCTCACTAGCTGATGCAGGTATCTTCATTTCATCAGCATGTGGTGGTGGTGGTTCTTGTGGCCAGTGTCGCGTACATGTTCATTCTGGTGGTGGTGATATCCTTCCAACTGAGCTTGACCACATTACTAAAGGTGAAGCACGTGAAGGTTGTCGTCTAGCGTGTCAGGTTGCAGTTAAAACTGACATGGAAATCGAAGTAGAAGAGTCTATCTTCGGTGTTAAAAAGTGGGAATGTACAGTTATCTCTAACGATAACAAAGCGACATTCATCAAAGAGCTTAAGCTTGGTATCCCTGAAGGTGAGGTTGTACCTTTCCGTGCAGGTGGTTATATCCAGATTGAAGCGCCAGCTCACCACGTTAAATACGCTGACTTCGATATTCCTGACGAGTATCGTGGCGACTGGGAGCGTTTCGGCTTCTTTAACCTTGAATCTAAGGTTGATGACGAAACAATCCGTGCATACTCAATGGCGAACTACCCAGAAGAGTTTGGCATCATCATGCTTAACGTACGTATTGCGACTCCGCCGCCAAATAACCTAAGCCTACCTTGTGGTAAGATGTCATCGTACATCTGGTCATTAAAAGAAGGTGATAAAGTCACTATCTCTGGTCCATTCGGTGAATTCTTCGCGAAAGAAACTGATGCAGAAATGGTATTCGTTGGTGGTGGTGCAGGTATGGCACCAATGCGTTCACACATCTTCGACCAGCTTAAGCGTCTTAACTCAGACCGTAAGATGTCTTTCTGGTACGGTGCACGTTCTAAGCGTGAGATGTTCTACGTAGAAGACTTTGACGGCCTAGCAGCTGACAACGAAAACTTTGAATGGCACGTAGCACTTTCAGATCCTCAACCAGAGGATAACTGGGAAGGTTACACAGGCTTCATCCACAACGTATTATTAGAAAACTATCTGAAGGACCATGAAGCGCCTGAAGATTGTGAGTTCTACATGTGTGGTCCACCGATGATGAACGCGGCTGTTATCAACATGCTGAAAGATCTAGGTGTTGAAGACGAAAACATCCTACTTGATGACTTCGGTGGTTAATTAGGAACTTAGATATGATGATAAATCGTATTTAATAAGATTAAACCCCTAGGGCATTCCCTAGGGGTTTTTTTATATGCTTTAAGGACTAAAAAGTAGATGCAAAAACTCAGCTATTTATTCTCTGTTATTTTTTTGGTGTTTTTTTTGTCCGCTTGTGGACAGCAGCAAACTCAACAAAAGCCGGTTGAAATTAACGGCAAAACTATGGGAACTACCTATAACATTAAAGTATTTCCTGGTCCGGTGAGCTTAGAAGCGCAGCGTTTTAAGCAAGAAGTGGATGAAGCGCTTGTGGCAGTTAACCAATCCATGTCTACCTACATTCCCGACTCAGAAATCAATCGCTTTAATCGCCTTGAGGCTAATACAGTAATGCCGATTAGTGGCGATTTTCGTGCCGTGATCGCAGAGTCTATTCGCTTAGGTGAGTCGACTAAAACCTTAGATGTGACTATGGGACCGCTGATTGATTTATGGGGCTTTGGTCCAGATAAAAGACCGACCAAAAGGCCTTCGCAATCTGACATTGAAGCCATGCAAGCAAATATCGGTGTAAATAAGTTAGCGCTGACAGATGAAGGGCTGGCGAAATCACTGCCACATCTTGAATTATCTTTTTCAGCGACGGCGAAAGGCTACGGCATTGACAAAGTTGCAGAGTTGATTGAGAAAAAAGGCTTATCTAATTATATGGTAGAGATTGGCGGAGAACTTCGTATCTCTGGCAAAAAGCCAGATGGTTCACCTTGGCGAATAGCGATTGAAAAACCAGATGCACCAGCAGGACAGCGTCAAATTCACCGAGTTGTAGAGCCGGGCAATAATGCCATTGCTACGTCAGGGGACTATCGTATTTTCTACGAAATGGATGGCGAAGTATTTACGCACCTAATTGACCCGGGTACAGGCAGGCCGGTTCGTCATGATCTGGTGTCTGTGACGGTGTTACATCCTTCAGCAATGACAGCTGACGGTTTGGCAACGGCGCTGACAGTCATGGGAACGCAACGAGCAAGGGCTTATGCTGAAGAACATAATCTACCCGTGTACTTGATCAGTAAAACAGATGCTGGCCTAGAGACATTCTCAAGTACTGCGTTTAAGCCGTATTTAGATGTAAAAAAGTAATCAGTGGATTCGGTTAAATATCATTGCTTTTAGTGTGGTAAATTCATTCAACTTTGACGGATTTAGATATATAATATTGTCAATACACCGTCAGTTGCTTGGAACTTGACCAAGCTAGTTTATTGAGGGGCCTTTGCCTATGTCACTATTTATTCTTACCTTTGGGTTACTTATCTTGATCGCTGCAGCTATGGCTGTGGGTGTAATCGTTCAGAAAAAATCAATGGCAAGTAGCTGTGGTGGTTTAGGCTCAATGGGTATCGATAAAATCTGTGATTGTGATGACCCATGTGATAAGCGTAAAAAGCGTTTAGCCAAAGAGCAATCTTGGCGCGAAAACCAAATTCTATAATTAGATAAAAACGCAGGCTAGCCTGCGTTTTTATTACCCCCAAGTATATGCTGCAAACTCTTTACTTTGTTCGTCATACTGAAACTACCTTATCCGGTAAGTTATTAGGGCAAACCGATCCTCCTTTAACTGAACAAAGTCAAAACCAATTACTAAAAACACTCCATAGTTTACCCAAGCCAAATCGTGTGCTCAGCTCGCCAAGACTGCGATGTCAGGTTGTAGCAAAAGCATTTTCAGAAAAGCTGGATGCAGAGTTCACGGTCGTTAATGCACTGCAAGAAATGAACTTTGGTGATTGGGATGGTAAAAGCTATGAGTGGCTTTGGCAGCATACTTGCTCCCCGAGTGTTGGCGACTTTTGGCAAAACCCTTGGTCAGTAACACCGCCGCAAGGAGAGAGTATGGCCTGTTTTAATTCGCGAATTAAAGCTTGGTGGCGTACTTTCACATCTCAAAGCAGTGATGACACAATCGTCATTGTGACCCATGGTGGGGTTATGAAGCAGCTACTGGCACACTGGCTTGCATTGCCTGAAGGCGCTATCAATCATTTAAATTGTTTTGAAGTTGGATACGGGAAGGTCATTCAGGTGTCTGTTTTCTATGATGGGCAAGGTAAAGCATGGCCGAAAGTTGTGTTTTAGCCATCTAGACTTCATAATACACAAAATTATTTCGACATCACTTGGGAATGAGGTGTAAACCCTCAGCTGTCCCCGCAACTGTAAAAATGATTGCATGACTACTCATTTAAAGCCAGATACCAAGGTTGGAATAAAGACTTAAGCGGGCGCACTTGGGTCATGTCATTTTACCAAGTCATATGTATGATACAGTGGTATTCTGATGTGTGCCCCATGTAGAGGAATTATGGCGGCAACACCAATATCAGTCGATAGCTTACATCTAGTTATCAATAATAAATCAATTTTATCTAACATCAGTTTCTCCGTTGAAGAGGGGCAGTTTATAGGTTTGATCGGGCCTAATGGCGCTGGTAAGTCATCTTTACTGAGGTGTCTATACCGTTTCCAGAGTCCAACATCGGGTGTGATCTGTATAAACGGTAAAGATTTAAGCGAGTATGATCGCCAAAGCTATGCTCGCAAAGTCGCGGCTGTGCTTCAGGAGATCCCAAGTCAATTTAATCTTGCTGTTTTCGATGTCGTTGCTATGGGACTCACACCCCATAAAAGCTTGTTTTCTAGTGTTTCGCTGCGTGACAGACAGGCCATCCAAGAAGCGCTATCAAAGGTCGGATTAACCCATAAACAAAAGCAATCTTATGAGTCTTTATCTGGGGGCGAAAAACAACGGGTGATGATAGCGAGAGCCATTGTGCAGCGCCCGAGTTTGCTCTTAATGGATGAACCTACCAGTCATTTAGATGTTAAGTATCAAATCGAAATTATGGCGTTAGCTAAGTCATTGGGGATCACTGTAGTCGCTTCTTTCCATGACTTAAACTTGGCTGCCGCCTTATGTGATGTCATGTTAGTTTTAAATCACGGTGAACTTGTTGCTCATGGCACGCCCAAAGAGGTGGTGAGTGAGTCCATGTTAGCACACGTTTTTGGCGTCAAAGCCGATGTGACCCTCCAAACATGTTCTGCGAGAGAGCAAGAAATCCCACATATTCGTTATCAATATCACTTATCGAGCGAAGGGGCGCTGTCATCGAGGGGACGAGTATGAGATTAGCTGCAAGTAGTGCATTGTTACTCGCATGTTTATTTAGCTTTGTGTGTGCTTTAAGCATTGGGGCTGTACAAGTAGACTTTTACGATGTTTGGCTGGCCTTATGGTCATATGACAACTCGCAATTAGCACAAAAAATTGTTATCGAGCTGAGGTTACCGCGCACCATACTTGCGTTTTTGGCCGGGGCAGGGCTTGCGACAGCAGGACTTATTTTGCAAACCGTGACGCGCAACCCCCTAGCTGATCCATATTTATTTGGCATTTCTTCGGGGGCGTCTTTTGGTGTGGTGTTGCTATTGACTTTATTCGGTGTGCAAAGCGCTTTGGCGATGTCTGGTGCAGCTTTGCTTGGCAGCATAGGCGCTATGAGCTTATTGCTCCTCATAGCGTATCATAAAGGGACCGCGCAAATCGAAAATATGTTGCTGGCGGGTGTTGCACTGTCTTTTTTATTCAATGCGTTTACGAGCTTGCTCTTATATTGGAGTGATCCACAAGCGGTTACCGCGATTATCTTTTGGAGCTTAGGTAGCTTCAGCCGTGCTGATTGGGTGTGGATGTGGTTGCCTGCTGTTGTGGTACTAAGTGGAATTATGACCGTTGTATGTTTTAGACGGCATCTAAATGCGTTGCTATTGGGCGATGAAAGTGCGGTAACTTTAGGCGTTAATGTACACCGGTTGCGCTTGGGCATGTTATTGGTGAGCTCTTTGATCACGGCTGTGTTAGTCGCGGCATGTGGCGGTGTCGGCTTTGTTGGCTTAATGATCCCACACATAGTACGATTTTTTATCTCTCAAGCACGTGTCTTAGGCATGCTAGTCACGGCTTTAAGCGGAGGATTATTGATGCTCTGGGTGGATGTGCTAGCCCGAATAATCATAGAAAACCAAGAATTGCCTATTGGTGTGATTACTGCGGCCATTGGCAGCGTCTTTTTCTTATCTTTACTTATGTTTCGCAAGCGAGCGGCAAGCATTTAACAGAGGCACGTATGATCCCTGCTTTAGATTTAACACACAGCGATTTTGTTCAGCAAAAACTAGATTTAAAAACAAAACCTCAAGGCTCGTTGGGTAAGTTAGAGGTACTGGCAAAGCAGCTGGTGTTGATATACGCACAAGGCATGTCGAAAGAGGCCATTACTGCGCAGCAGTTTAACATTGCAAACCCATCGCTCAGTATTTTTGCAGGCGATCATGGTATTGCCAGCGAAGGCGTCTCTATTGCGCCGAGTGAGGTCACCGGCCAAATGGTGGCTAACTTTGCCGATGGCGGTGCTGCGATTTGCGTCTTGGCCCGTCAGTTGGGCTGGCGTCTAAATATAGTGGATTGCGGTATTCTTCAGCCTGTTCAAAATAGTCACGTGATTGACAACAGACTTGGGGTAACGACTGCGCCTTTGCATTTGCAACCGGCAATGACTGAAGCTCAGCTAGCGCAAGGTTTGAACAATGCCAAACAGCTTGTTGCAGCAGAGTTGGACGTGGGCTGTAATTTGTTTGCGTTTGGTGAAATGGGGATAGGAAATACTACGTCTGCTGCTGCCATTTTTTCTGCGCTATGTAATTTATCACCGAAAGAAACTGTCGGACAGGGCACAGGCGTAAGCCAAGATATTGTCGAGAAAAAACAGCAGTTAATAGAGCAGGCGCTTGACCTTCATCAGTTGGACTGCAACGACCCGAAACAGATTTTACAACGCCTTGGCGGATTTGAAATTGCCCATATGGTTGGTGCTATGCTCGCCGTCGCTGAGGCGAAAAAGCCAATTTTAGTAGATGGCTTTATTGCGACAGCCGCGGCTATGCTGGTCATTTCGATGGCGCCAAATGCGAAACAATATATGGTATTTGCGCATTGCTCCAACGAACAAGGGCATAAGAAGATGTTAGAGTGGCTAAATGTAGAGCCATTACTGCAGTTAGATATGCGCTTAGGTGAAGGAAGCGGTGCGGCGTTAGCCCTGCCTATCATTCAAAGTGCATTGGCCATTTATAACGATATGGCGAGCTTTTCTCAGGCGCAAGTGACCCAAGTTGTTGGCTGATATGAACCAGTGGTCTTTATTTAAATTAGCCGTGATATTCTTAACTCGGATCCCGATTAAATTAACGGCGTCTGTTACGGATGCCGATATAAATCAGTCTAGTCGTTACTTTGCCAGTGTGGGTGTTTGCATTGGCTTGGTGATGGCACTTCTGCTGTGGGCTTTGTCGCTTGTCTTGCCTATGAGCGTCGCAATTTTATTTACGCTCGGTGCAAGCTTATTACTCACAGGCGCATTCCATGAAGATGGGTTTGCAGATGTGTGGGATGGCTTTGGCGGCGGCTGGAGTCAGCAGCAGAAGTTGGACATCATGAAGGACAGTCGCTTGGGCACCTATGGCAGTGTGGCGCTGCTTATCTTAATGCTGAGTAAATTTCACCTGATGCTTACTCTGAGCAGCAACCTATTCGCACTGTTATGGGGGGTTGTGTTGGCGCAATCGTTGAGCCGCCTAAACGCGACGAGTTTGATTGGCAGATTGCCTTATGTACAGCTAGATGCACAGAGTAAAGTAAAGCCAGTGGCAAAAAGCCTACAGCTATCCTGCCGTACAGTTTTATACCTAACAGGCATTGCCGTGCTAGCTGCTGCTTGTGTCTGCTCAGTGCTCACGTTATGGCAAGTGAGTGCTTTAATCGTCACTTTATGGCTCACCCGCCTTGTGTGCCTGTATTGGTTTAAAAAACAGCTGGGCGGTTATACTGGGGATTGCTTAGGTGCAGCGCAGCAAATTTCAGAGTTAATGATTTATACCCTTTTGGTTGTAAGCCTTATATGACTAGACATGTTGAGTTAATTCTGGGCGGTGCACGCTCGGGGAAAAGCAAGCTTGCCGAGCAAAGAGCACAAAACTGGCTAGAAAGTGGCACAGTGACAGAACTTATCTATGTGGCAACCGCGCAAAGCAAAGATGAGGAGATGGCCGAGCGCATTGCACATCATCGAGCGTCAAGGCTTTCTTGCTGGAAAGTGATTGAATGTCCTTGGCATATCGCCCCGCTTATTGACTCGTTGTCACCGTCCCAATGCGCGCTAGTTGATTGCTTAACATTATGGCTGACGTATGGGTTGTGTGAGGTTGAGTTCCCAGTGTACGAGAAGCAAAAATCACAGTTGCTCACAGCACTTCAAGATACGAAAGGCAAGGTCATACTGGTGAGCAACGAAGTGGGCCATGGTATTGTCCCTCTCGGGGCGCTGAGTCGCCAATTTGTCGATGAGTCAGGTCGATTGCATCAACACATTGCAGCTGTGGCAGATCATGTTGATTTTGTCATGGCTGGTTTGTCATTAAATTTAAAAAGTGAATAAAAATGAAGACATTGATGGTACAGGGCACCACTTCCGATGCAGGTAAGAGCACGTTAGTTGCAGGCCTGTGTCGTGTAGCGGTTAGGAGGGGACTTAAAGTTGCCCCTTTCAAGCCACAAAATATGGCGCTTAATAGCGCCGTGACGCCCTGTGGCGGAGAGATTGGTCGCGCACAGGCTTTGCAAGCGATGGCAGCAAAGGTACCACTCAGTGTTGATTTTAATCCGATTTTGCTCAAACCTAATTCTGATACGGGCGCGCAAGTCATTGTGCATGGTCAAGCACTGACCAACATGGAAGCGGGCAAGTATCATGATTATAAAGCAGTAGCGATGCAGGCTGTGATTGAGTCCCATGAGCGGTTAGGGCAAGCATATCAATATTGCATGGTAGAGGGCGCGGGGAGTCCTGCTGAAATCAACCTTCGAGAAAATGACATTGCCAATATGGGGTTTGCCTGCAAAGTTGAATGCCCGGTGATTATAATTGCTGATATTGATAAAGGCGGTGTATTTGCCCACCTTGTTGGTACGCTTGCATTGTTAAGTGAACAGGAACAGGATTTAGTGCAGGGGTTTGTGATCAACCGATTTCGTGGCGATATTGGTTTATTGCAATCTGGTTTAGATTGGTTAGAGAACTACACGGGCAAGCCCGTATTAGGGGTTTTACCTTATTTGCATGATTTGGCGCTGGATGCGGAAGATGCAATTACTATTGAGAATCGCACCGATGACGCACAGTTACGGGTCGCTGTTTTGCTGTTACCTCACATTTCCAATCATACCGATTTTGACAGTTTGAGATTAAACTCAAAAGTGGATTTAAGGTATGTGCGTCATGGTGAGAAAATCGGCAGTGTTGATCTTATTGTTATTCCCGGCAGTAAAAATGTCATCAATGATTTGGCCTTTTTACGTAGCGAAGGCTGGGATAAAGAAATCAATCGGCACATCAGGTATCAAGGCAAGGTGTTGGGTATTTGTGGTGGTTTGCAAATGCTCGGGCAAGAAATTACAGATCCGCTGAATATAGAGTCAACACAAGTCCGCACCCAAGCACTTGGGTTGGCGGCATTGACCACAGAGCTTGGTGAGAAAAAACAGCTTACCAATGTGTCTGGGCAATGCTTATTAAATGGCAAAGCAGTCGCCATTTCTGGGTATGAAATTCACTGCGGTCAAAGTCGCGGAGAGGCGCTAGCGCAGCCGTTTATCGCTTTTGATGAACATCCATTAGGTATACAGAAAGATGGCTTTATTTCAAATGACAATTTGATAGCGGGTACTTACTTGCATGGCCTGTTTGATAATCCTGTCGCGAGTCGTGCGATTTTACAATGGGCATGTGATGAGCAGTTTGATTTGGATGGCTTTGATCTTGCGCAGCACCGTGAAGTGCAGCTTGATAGGTTAGCGGATATGTGTGAGCAGCATTTAGATATAGATAAGATTTTTGAACTCAAGGTATAGGAGTCCAGTATGACGGATAAGAATCAAGATAAGCACAAACAGCGACAGCAAAAAGTAAAAGAGCAAGTAGACCAAAAAGTCGCTGAAGCGAACATTGAGCAGGGCATCTTGCAGGTGATAACCGGTAATGGTAAAGGCAAATCTACATCTGGTTTTGGCACTGTTGCCCGTTGTGTTGGCCATGGTATGAATGCCGCTGTGGTGCAATTTATTAAAGGGACATGGGAATGCGGTGAGCGCAACTTACTAGAGCAAGCTGGTGTCCCATTTGCGGTGATGAAAACGGGCTTTACGTGGGAAACACAAGATAGAGAAAGCGACACACAAGCTGCACAAGCAACTTGGCAGCATGCAAAAGCATGGTTGCAAGATGAGAATATTGACTTGGTTCTATTAGATGAGCTGACTTATATGGTGAGTTACGACTATCTAGACCTTGATGAGGTGATTGAAACGCTCAGTAATAGACCTAAAATGCAGTCAGTGATCATCACAGGTCGCGGTGCGCACCGCAGGCTGACTGAGCTTGCAGATACAGTGAGTGAAGTGAGAAATGTAAAACATGCGTTTGAAGCTGGTATTCAGGCGCAAAAAGGGTTTGATTACTAATGACCAGACATATTTGGTGGCTGTTTATGGGTCTGCTATTGTCTGCAAGCAGCTTCGCGCAAGAGAAGAAGCAGCCCAGTCGGATCATCGCATTGGCACCGCATATCGTTGAAAATCTATATGCGATTGGGGCTGGTGATAAAATAGTCGGTACTGTGGAATATGCGGATTACCCAGAGGCAGCTAATCGCATCCCTCGAATAGGCGGATATCATGGGATCCAACTAGAAAAAGTACTTGCGCTGGCGCCTGATCTGGTCATCGTTTGGAAAAACGGTAATAAAGAAGCGGATATTGAAAAGATAAAATCACTGGGTATTCCGATTGCATACAGTGTGTCTAAAGATATACGCCAAGTCCCAACGGAATTGATTAAACTCGGCAAACTCACAGGACATGAAGTGCAAGCAGAGCAACTGGCTGATAAATTTAATACACGTTATCAGAATATCATTAACCAGTATCATGATAAGGTGGCCGTGGATGTTTTTTATCAGCTTTGGCCATCTCCATTGATGACCATCAATGGCAAAACTTGGATACATCAGACACTGAATATGTGTGGTGTGCGCAATGTATTTGCCGAGGCAACGACTGACTACCCGCAAATTAGTCTCGAGAATGTGATTGCCAAGCACCCTCAGGTTATCATTATTCCGAACGAGAAAGCGGTAAAACAACCGCAGCAAGTCCAGTGGCAAAAGTGGACAGAGATCCCCGCCGTCAAACACAAGCAATATATTGAGGTGGATGCAGATTTATTGCATCGTTTTAGCACACGCATGCTAGAAGGGGTGCAAGATATGTGTGATAAACTCCACGCATCAAGAAACTATTACGGAAAGCGACTATGATATCGTGGCAAACGCTTATTGAAGCGCAAAAGCAGCAGCCTTATTTGCAGGAAACTTTGGCGCATGTTGCGCAACGACGTAGTGAAGGCGTGACAGTGTACCCACCAGATGAACAGGTGTTTGCAGCGCTTTCAGAAACGGCCCTCGAGGATGTTAAGGTTGTGATTCTCGGACAAGATCCATACCACGGCCCCAACCAGGCGCACGGGCTATGCTTTTCGGTATTGCCTGGGGTAAAGACGCCGCCTTCTTTGGTTAATATGTATAAAGAGTTAGCTAACGATATAGATGGATTTGAGATCCCCGAGCATGGTTACTTATTACCTTGGGCTCAGCAAGGTGTTTTGTTATTAAACACCGTGTTGACTGTTGAACAAGGTCAGGCGCACTCTCACAAACAGCTAGGGTGGGAGCGTTTCACCGATGTGGTGATAAATACCATAAATGAGCACAGCGAGGGGGTGGTCTTTTTACTCTGGGGCGCACACGCGCAAAAGAAAGGTAAAGGGATAGACACGTCACGGCATCATGTTTTACATGCACCACATCCATCGCCGCTGTCCGCGCACAGAGGCTTTTTTGGCTGTCAACATTTTTCCAAAACCAACGCATTACTACAATCTATGGATAAATCTCCCATCGATTGGCAAATATGAAAGCAGATAACTGACGTGCCAAGCACGTCAGTGGATTTGAAACAGACAAACAAAAAGGCTCTATAGTAGAGCCTTTTTGCTATATAAAATCGAGTTCGTCTAAATCGACACTGTCTGCGAATATATCTAGTTCTTCCAATTCCTTACGAAGGCGTTGTCGGTCTTTTAGCGCTTCTATTTCACGCCATTTTCTTTTTTTCCCCTTCGAAGAGGCTCTTTTTTTCGGTTCTGGACTTTCTACAACTTCAATCATATCGTCTAGGCTATCCATGAATATCTCCTATTGATGTACTAACCTCAAAACATGTGCTTAAGCATTACCCCATTTGCATGAAAAACACACTTGAGTAATGCTGGTATACCACAGACAGTAGAAAAATAAAACACAAATATGTCTTTAAAGTGAAAACAACGTGACAGTTTGATGACAAACAAAGAGTCTGTATGTTTGAGAAAAAACATGTCGCTCTTAATCGGTATTGCACATCGAGTAGCTAAATGAGTTGGATTTTTGAACTATATTATCTTGAAATACAACAGTTTCTATTCAGGGGAATCACTGCGTTCAGATATGTTAGCTGCTGGCGAAGGTTATCTAGTTTAGGTGGGGAAGTGTTGTTGAAATCGTCGCTTAAAATAAATGTAAAGAAATATAAACCGAAAGAGTATTTTGATGAGAATGTAAAAAGCTGAGCGAACTTTACTCAGCTTTTCTATCAACTAATCTTATAGCGATTTAACTTCAGACTCTAAGATTTCTTGCGCGTGAGCGAACGCTCTGATGCCTTCAGCAAGCTTTTCTGTGGCCATTGCATCTTTGTTATGTAACCAGCGGAATTCACTCTCTGTAAGCGGCACAGGCTTATCTGCTGACGCTTGTGCGTTTTCTAGTAGATAATCATCAGTCGCTGGTAATTCACCTAACTCTTCTAGTAGCGCAGGGCTAATAGTCAGCTTATCACAACCTGTTAGTGCAACGATTTCACCTGTGTTACGGAAACTTGCGCCCATCACCACTGTTTTGTAGCCATGACGCTTGTAGAAATCATAAATCGTGCGAACAGACTGAACGCCTGGATCGTCTAGCGGATCAGTTGGCTTATCAACACCATTGGCGACATGCCAGTCAAGGATACGACCAACGAAAGGCGAGATTAAAAATACGTTTGCATCGGCACATGCACGCGCTTGCGCTTGGCTGAATAGCAGGGTTAGGTTACATTTTACGCCTTGCTTTTCAAGTGCTTCAGCTGCTTTAATACCTTCCCAAGTCGATGCGATTTTGATTAAGATCTTATCTTTACTTACACCTTGCTCAGCATAAAGCGCAAGCAGCTGCTCTGCTTTTGCAATCGTCGCCTGAGTATCAAATGATAAACGTGCATCGACTTCTGTCGAGATATAGCCTGGTACGATGTTAGCAATCTCTTTACCAATTAAAACCGCGAAATAATCGCAAGCGAGTTCGATTTGCTTTTGCTCATCTTGCTCTTGTGATTTTGCGTAATCTAAAGCTTGTTTTAGAAACGGCTGATAGGCAGGCGTCTGCGCCGCTTTTAATAAAAGAGAAGGGTTTGTTGTTGCGTCTTCCGGTTGATGTTTACGGATCGCTTCGATGTCACCTGTATCGGCAACGATCGATGAATGCTGTTTTAGCCTATCTAATGCTGAAGTCATGCTGTCCTCATTCCTAATTTTGCAGCTTAAATAAATTACACACCTTATGTTGCAATACCGTGATCAGCTTTTATAGGTCAAATGTCCTTATGATGGATTATCATATGGCTCGACATAGCCGGTTTAGTTATTGTTATGTTCAGGTGAGTTGTGTATACCCACAGTAAAGGTGCGGTCTTACCTTGCGGCTATTTGTTTGAACACCCAAAGGCGGAAGATTTTACGCTTGCGATCAACTGTGGATAGTGTTGAAATTGACATTAATCAATATTTAAGTCAATAGGCTATCAATGATCACGGTTATTTCACCTGCAAAAAATCTCGATTACGACTCTAGTGCGCCGACAACGCGCCATACCCTACCTGAGTTATTGACGCATTCTGAAGCATTAATTTCAGTCTGTCGTGACTTAAGTCCGCAAGAAATCGGTAGTTTGATGAAAATCAGCGATAAACTGGCTGGTTTAAATGCGGCAAGATTTGCCGACTGGTCTCAGCCATTTACAACTGATAATGCAAAACAAGCGATTTTTGCGTTTAATGGTGATGTGTACACTGGCCTGGATGCGACCACATTATCAGAAGAAGCTATTGACTACACTCAGCAACACTTAAGAATCTTGTCTGGCCTTTACGGGGTACTAAAACCACTAGATCTTATGCAGGCATACCGTCTAGAGATGGGCACAAAATTGGCGAATACGCGCGGGAAAAATTTGTATGAGTTTTGGGGCACGGTTATCGCAGAAAAACTGAATGAAGCATTGTCAGCGTCAGGCTCTAATCAGCTTATTAACTTGGCCTCCAATGAATACTTTAAAGCCGTAAACAAAAAAGCACTTAATGCTGACATTATTACGCCGGTATTTAAAGATTGTAAAAATGGCCAATATAAAGTGATTAGCTTCTATGCGAAAAAAGCGCGTGGCATGATGGCCAGATATATTATGGAAAATAATGTTAAAGACATTGAGTCACTGAAAGCATTCGACATCGCGGGCTATTATTTTAGTGAAGAAGCGACACAAAAAGCGAATGAGCCGGTATTTTTGCGTGAAGAGCAAGCCTAGTTATTGTATTTAGCTCTAAAAGGCACTGAATGCACAACGCAGTAGTTAGTGATTATTACCTCATCGCATTATACCGCTGTGATGAGGTAACATAGGCTGTAACTGTCTGACTTGTTCGTTTATCACCCTGTTTTCATTTCGATATTACTTTCTAGCCTTAGCTGAAACCTTCTATTTTTGCAAAAAAGTAAGGACACTGAACAATGAATAAAAATGTCTTTTTATTGGCATGCTGCCAAGGGCTGATGACCACGGGTAATATCTTACTGGTGACAATCAGTGCTTTAGTTGGCCAAAAGTTAAGTGCTTCTGACACTTTGATCACTTTGCCGATCGCGACCCAAATGTTGGGATTATTGCTTGCAACTGTACCTGCTTCATTGGTGATGGCTAAAACCGGTCGAAAGTTAGGCTTTAGTATGGGCAATCTGATTGGTACCTCTGGTGCAATATTGGGGTATTTGGCACTGATAAATAGTCAGTTTTATTTGTTTTGTTTAGCCACATTTCTCATTGGTATCGGTATTGGCTTCGCCACCTTGTATCGTTTTGCGGCCATTGAGGTCAGTGACAAACCTGCACGTGCGATTTCGATGATTATGGCCAGTGGCGTTATTGCTGCAGTACTTGGGCCCAACTTGGCAGTTTGGGTGAATCACTACTTACCGGAGATTAATTTTGCAAATTCATTTTTGGCATTGACCTGTGTGTATTTACTTGCCCTAACACTATTACAACTGGTCGCTTTCAATGAGGTATCAGATCAACAAAGCCTTCTTCAACAAAGGCCAATTAAACTGATAATAACTCAGCCGCAATTTATGATTGCCGCATTCATAGGCATGATCAGTTACTCTGTCATGAACTTATTGATGACAGCAACCCCGCTGGCGATGCATCGTCATGGTTTTGAGTTAGCAGATTCTGCTTTGGTAATTGAGTGGCATGTACTTGGCATGTTTTTACCTTCTTTTTTCACGGGTAAGCTTGTGGAAAAATACACACCGGTGGTAGTGATTATGATTGGGTGTTTACTCATGCTGGGCTGCGCCATCATTAATCTACTGGGAGTGAGCCATTGGCACTTTTTGATAGCCTTATTTTTGCTCGGTGTGGGGTGGAATTTTATGTTTATTAGTGCCACATCATTGGTGAGTGAGACCTATCGTCCGCACGAGCGTGCTAAGGCGCAAGCATCGAATGAGTTTGTGGTTTTTAGTATGGTGGTACTGTCGTCTTTGTTTGCAGGTTGGCTAGAGAGCAAAATTGGTTGGCAGGCTTTAAATGTGTGGTCTATCCCTGTTGTTTTGTTGGCTTTCATAGCATCCGTTTGGTTTAGACGACGCTCACCCCTTTTGCCAATTGCAGATAAGCCTTAACAATTTCATCTCGAAACAGAAGGTCTGAGTACTTATGTTGTATTCGGTATGATTGACAGTAGGTGACTGGGTCTACCTGTGTTTGTTGCAATAAGTGCTCTGGCAGGTGGTTATAGTGAGTATACCAAGCCGTTTTTATGTGATTTGGTGTGCTTGGCAAGGTGGCTAATACGCGCTCACTTAAGGTAAATTCTGATGTCCTGGCCAATGAGATCATGTCATCATTGGCGGCACCCAGCCAGCAAGCGCCTTGCTGATTGACACACACCAGCGGTAAAAACGGTGCAAGTGCAGGAAATACGTCATTTTTATATAAAGTAACTTGCCAGTATTGTTGTGCAATAGCACAAAACTGCTCAAAGCTTGAGATGGGACTAAAGCCGCTTTTTTCAAGTTTTACCACCTCTACACGTGGTTTGTTTGGGTTCACGGTATCGTTTGCGGCATCAATATACCAGTCGTCAATTAAAATGGCATTTTGGAAGTATTCATCTCTGAGAGATCCCCAGATTGGCTTAAGTGCTTGCCCACCACTTAGCTCGGCTGCAAGGGGCTTTATGGCTTCAGGTATTTTCTCTTGTGCTAATTGCATATGCAGTTTATCAAGTATGGCGTTGCGAATCTCTTTGCAACGTCCCAGAGGGTAGGGCTTTCCCGCAAAGCTTGGATATTGTTTTGCTAATACAGGATCGATTTCGAGCCTTAGGTGTGCCAAGTGACTTTCTAATTGTTGCCGTTGCTGCTCATTCATGATGATTATATTTTATATTGATCTTCGTAAAGTGTGATATTTAAACACGTCAGGAATATGAAATGCGCTATTGTTTTGTATGTTAACAACACAAAGTTAAATTAAGATTAGCAGCAACTAGGCGATACAAAAAAGCCCCTACCGGGGCTTTTTTATTATTTTTTCTTTTTCTTTTTACTTTTAGCCGCTTTTTTCTTGGCTTTAATTTTTGCTGCGTCTTTTTTCTTTTTCGGCGCTTTAGCTTCTTTGTGCTTCGGCTCTAACCCTTCAATGGTGCGGCGTTTAAGCTTTTGATCTGTATAACGCTCGACCTTACCCAAAATTTCAGCATCATGTGCTTCAACTAATGAGATAGCCGTGCCTTTTTTGCCTGCACGGCCAGTACGGCCAATACGGTGCACATAAATATCTGCAGTGCGTGGCATATCAAAATTGATTACATGTGTTATGTCTGGAACATCAATCCCTCTTGCAGCAACATCTGTTGCAACTAAGATATTGGTTCTGCCACTGTGGAAACTTGCCATAGCTGTCATACGTTTATCTTGCGGCATCTCACCTCGTAGCCAAGTAGTCTTGATTTCATTGGCATACAGCTCACCAATTAACTGCTCTAGACGCTCTCGAGTTTTAACAAAAACAATGGCTTTTTCGACTTCTTCGCTTTTTAGTAAATGCGTAAGCAACGCTAATTTATGTGTGTAGTCGTCAGCAAGATGAGCCCACTGATGGATTTTGCCTTTTTCTTTTCTCGATGACTCTGCTTCTAGCAATGCAGGGTCATTGAGCATACGCTCAGCGAATAACTCAACGCTATCACCTTCAAGTGTTGCGGAGAATAAGAAGCCTTGACGACGGTTTTTAGCCTCTTCACAGATACGTAGCATTTCTTTTTTAAAGCCCATGTCTAGCATCCGGTCAGCTTCATCAAGTACCAGTAGCTCGACATTGTCAGCATGGAAGTTTTCAGTTTCCAAATATTCCATTAAGCGACCAGGGGTGGCTATGAGAATGTCATTGTTTTTTTCGAAGATCTCTTTGTGGCTACCATAGTTAATACCACCTGTGACAACGCCAATTCTCAAGTGAGTGTTTTCTGCAAGTGCCTGACACTGATCGTGTACTTGATAAGCCAGCTCTCTGGTGGGAGTCATAATTAAGACACGTGCAAACCCCGGGTCTTTTCTTGGGAAGTCCAACAAGTATTGAATCGCCGGTATAAGAAAAGCGGCTGTTTTTCCTGTGCCAGTGGGCGCTGATGCAAGAATGTCACGCCCAAGTAGCGCTTCAGGGATAGCCAGCTGTTGAATGCTGGTGGCGGTTGTATAACCAATTTTTTTTATGGCAGAGAGTACTTTGCCATCAAGATCAAATTCAGAAAATTGCATAATGCATCACAAATAAAGGACAATAGCGGAATTATACTTGTGCTTGGCGTTTTCTAAAAGGTGCAATATGGCAAGCTTTGCATTTAAACAATTTAAAATTGACCAAAACCACGCTGCAATGAAGGTTTCAACAGATGGGATCATGTTTGGCTCGTGGCTATCACTAAATAATGCGAAAAATGTACTTGATATAGGTGCGGGGACCGGGTTATTAAGCTTAATGGCAAAACAACGTTCGCCCCAATTAGCATTATCGGCGATTGAAATAGATGAGCAGGCAAGCGATGAGGCGACCCTTAATATTGCGCGCTCGCCGTGGCCGGATATTCAATTGCATTGTATAGCGGTGCAAGATTTTGAGTCGCCGGAGAAGTTTGATTTAATATTCAGTAACCCTCCTTATTTTCAAGCAAGCTTGAAAGGGGAAAATGCGCAGAGAAATTTAGCAAGGCATACAGATAGTTTGAGCTTTGCAGACTTAATTACATCGTTCTTGCGGCTTTCTTCAGAAAGTAGCAGGCTGGCAATTATACTGCCCTTAGAGGGAGCGCATATATTTATTGAGCTTGCACAAGCAAAGGGACTCTATTTGATTC
Organism: Pseudoalteromonas luteoviolacea; assembly: GCF_000814765.1. Taxonomy (GTDB): domain Bacteria; phylum Pseudomonadota; class Gammaproteobacteria; order Enterobacterales; family Alteromonadaceae; genus Pseudoalteromonas; species Pseudoalteromonas luteoviolacea_H. The sequence continues at coordinate 388,074 of NZ_JWIC01000010.1, read as the reverse complement.
GTCAATGCGACGTGAAAACGACGCCCTCTAAAGCAGTATCACGGGTCATGTTCGAATTATCTAAAGTAGAGCAGGCATTGGTGACAGAGTCTTTGTGTATTTATGATGGCAATAATCAATACAGCGCTGAGTATACGCGATTATGTCGTGATTTTTATTTGAAAATGTAAAGGTTGTGTATTAGCGAATGCATAATTAATGGAGAGTGTGATGGAGCACGCACAGCAAGTGCAACTGATATTAAACTTTTTGAATGAAATTGATTTGCCATATCGGGTATTAGAGTTCACTGGTGACACTTTTTTACCCGGGCTCAGACACAGTCACGGTGTCTTAGAAATCGATCTGGCTAAGCTGCGTCACCCTGGAGATATATTGCATGAAGCTGGGCATTATGCGGTATGTGAACCTAAAGAGCGACATCTTTTAGATGGAGATATTTATAAAACAGGGCTTCAGCATCAGCGCCCAAAGCAGCAAATGATGGGTGAAGAAATGGCGGCGACAGCATGGTCCGTTGCCGCAGCCAAATTCCTTGGCTTTTCTCTCGATGTTGTCTTTCATGACGCTGGATATAGAGGAAATAGCGACAATCTGATTCAAGCTTTTGAACAAGGTGGCGGCATAGGTCACCCTTTATTAGGTGCTTATCAAATGAGTTGTCCAGAGCAGGGCTTTCCCAACATGCAGGCTTGGATCCGAACGGTGTCTTGGGTCTAAGTGGGTGAGCGGGGGGCCCGCTCAATCAGAGTTAGAGTGTTTCAGCATATTCAGTCATCACCTGCTCAATCCAGGTGGCAATGCGCTCATCACTCTTGTCGTATTGGCTGTCTTCGTCTAAAGCAAGGCCGACAAAGTGTTTACCATCTTCTGTTAATGCTTTTGATGCTTCAAATTCATAGTCATCTGAATTGGGCCAAAAGCCAATAAAATTAGCGCCTTGAGGTGCGATTTTATCATGAAGCATACCCAGAGCATCTTGGAACCACTGTCCATAACCTTGCTGATCGCCCATGCCAAATAAGGCGATGGTTTTTCCACTTAGGTCAACACCATCGATGTCATCCCAGTGAGATTCCCAGTCTTCTTGTAACTCTCCAAAGTCCCATGTAGAAATACCAAAGATCACAAAGTCGAACTGCTCTGCGTTTTTCAGTGGTTCATCTTTGATATTGTGTAAAGAAATGACATCTTTACCAATGATTTCTTGTATTTTTTCAGCGGCCATTTCTGTATAACAGGTTGTTGAACCGTAAAATAACCCGATTTGCATTGTATTCTTCACTCAAATGGCTGTTATTATATGGGGGCAGTCTACCTTAAGGTTTAATCAATTGATACAGGCAGCCCGTGAACGAACAAGAAACCATATCAGAAATAGACGAGGATGATTTTGACCCGATAGAGTCATTCTTAGACGCCTTATTTTTAGAGCAGGGATTGAGTGACAATACCATTTCTGCGTATCGCACAGATTTGGAGAAATTTTCAAGCTTTATACAGACGCAGCTTGACGGCCAAGACATATTGGCCATCAGCGTGGCAGATGTAGAGGCTTATTTAGCATATCGCGTTGATCTGGGCCTTAAACCAAGAAGTACAGCCAGATCGATTAGTGCCTTGAAGCGATTTTACCTTTACTGGGTAAACCACAAAAAAATCTCCCAAAGTCCACTGATAAATATTGCACAACCTAAAACAGTACAATCTTTGCCAAAAACGCTTTCAGAGCAAGAGGTTGAAGCCTTGTTAAATGCGCCTAATATTGAAGATGCGATGGGGCTGAGAGATAAGGCCATGCTGGAGCTTTTATACGCCACGGGTTTGCGCGTTACAGAGCTGGTTGGATTGCGGATAGAGCAAATAAACTTACGCCAAGCAGTTGTATTAGTCAAAGGCAAGGGCGGCAAGGAACGCATGGTGCCGATGGGTCAAGAATCATTGCGTTGGGTCGAACAGTTTTTGCAGGTCGGCAGGCCTCAAATGGTTAAGCATGCCAATGACTTTGTCTTTCCGTCTAAACGAGGTATAGGTATGACACGGCAAACTTTTTGGCATAGAATCAAACACTATGCTATGTTGGCTGATGTCAAGTCTCCGTTATCGCCACACACGTTACGTCATGCATTTGCAACACATTTGCTGAATCATGGAGCGGACTTACGCGTTGTGCAAATGATGTTGGGTCATAGTGACTTGTCAACGACACAAATTTATACACATGTTGCCAGTGAGAGATTAAAATCTTTACATGAGCAGCACCATCCTCGGGCTTGATGGAATTTTTTTGAAGTTTCACGGTCTTAGTGATGAATGAAAAACGAATTTACGAGAACAAAGATGAAAAAGTTATTTTTAGCAGCCGCGCTTGCGGCCAGTGCTTCTGCTTATGCAGAAGAAACAACGCAAAAAGAGGGAGTTTTTGCAATTAACCCTATCCAGCAGTCACTAGCGGGTCTAGGATTATCAGTGAATGACATTACAGATAGCCCAATTCCTGGATTGAAAACCGTGATCACAGATCGTGGTGTTTTCTACTCAAGTACTGATGGTCGTTATTTAATGCAGGGTGCATTGATCGATATTCCAAACAGAAAAAATCTGACCGAAGATGCATTAAGCGGTGTTCGTAAAGAAGGCTTAAAGCAATACGAAGATTCGATGATCGTCTACAAAGCTGAAAATGAAAAGCATCAGGTGACAATTTTTACCGATATCACTTGCGGTTACTGTCGTAAACTTCACCGTGAACTAGAGGATTACCTAGAAGCTGGGATCACGGTCAAATATCTTGCATTCCCACGTGGCGGTATCCAAAGCCAAGGCTATGAAGATTTAATGAATGTGTGGTGTGCAAAAGATGCGGCAACGGCAATGACTGAAGCGAAAGCGGGTAACCCGGTTGCTGATGTGAAAGATTGTACAGCACCAGTTGCTGAGCATTATCAGTTAGGTCAAAAGTTTGGTGTTTCTGGCACGCCTGCGATTATCCTTGAAGATGGTACGATCATTCCAGGCTACCAGCCTGCTGCTGAGCTAGCTGCTTCACTAGAAAGAAATGCAAAGTCTTAAGCTTTACGTATAATAGACCCATTATGATAAAAAGGCCGTCAGGCCTTTTTTTGTGCCTGCAAATGTCAACTACCACTTATTTGTAGCTGCAAACTGAAATAACTAAAGTCAGATAAAGAGTAATCAGAGTTCTATGCAAACTAAGATCCAGCCTCGACAGCATGTTGATGATAGCTACTTGCCGGATAACCTTCATCCCGTTATTAAACAGCTCTATGCGGCGCGAGGTGTGCAATCTGCGGCAGAATTAAATAATAGCGCAGCAACACTGCTTGATTTCAAGCTATTTAAAGATATATCTGTTGCCTGTGATATTTTGGCAGGCGCACTTGATGCTCAGCAACGCATTCTGATTGTGGGCGACTTTGATGCTGATGGTGCCACCAGTACTGCAGTGTTGATGCAAGGGTTGCCTGAATTTGGCTTTAATCATGTTGATTATTTGGTGCCAGATAGGTTTAGTCTTGGGTACGGGTTGAGTCCTGCGTTGGCTGAGCAAATTGTGCAACTTGCACCAGATTTGGTGATTACGGTCGATAATGGTATTTCCTGCATTGCAGGTATCGACATTGTTAAGGCGGCAGGTATCAAAGTTATCGTGACCGATCACCATTTACAAGGTGCGCAATTACCTCATGCGGATGCGATTATTAACCCCAACCGACATGACTGCCAGTTTCCATCAAAGTCGATAGCGGGTGTTGGTGTTGCGTTTTATTTGTTAATTGCACTGAGGCATCATTTGCGCTCTATATCTTATTTCGAGACACACCAGCGCCGAGAGCCAAATTTAGCATCATTACTCGATATTGTGGCATTAGGCACAGTCGCCGATGTGGTTGCGTTGGATGCGAACAATCGTACTTTGGTTTTCCAAGGGCTAGCCCGCATAAAAAATGGTCAAACACGACCTGGGATTAAAGCCCTAATTGAAGTCTCGAATCGCAATATGAACCGGCTCACAGCCAGTGATTTTGGCTTTTCGCTGGCACCTAGGCTCAATGCTGCGGGTCGTTTGGATGATATGAGCTTGGGTATTGCTTGCCTGTTAGCGAAAGATGAATATCAGGCGCGTCGGATTGCGAACGAGCTTGATAGCTTAAACCATGAAAGGCGTGAAATAGAGCAGGGTATGCAGCAAGAGGCGCAAGCTGTGCTGGAACGATTAAGCTATCAATCTCAAAGTGTACCGACGGCTGTGTGTTTATATCAGGATGACTGGCATCAAGGTGTGATTGGTATCTTGGCTGGTCGTTTAAAAGAGAAGTATCACAGACCAGCTGTGATTTTTGCACAAGGTGATGATGGACAGATCAAAGGGTCTTGTAGGTCTATCGAAGGGATCCATATGCGGGATTTACTCGAGCATATTAATACTCAAAATCCAGGTTTAATTCTGAAGTTTGGTGGTCATGCTATGGCCGCCGGACTCAGTATCAATGAGTCTCAATTTGCTGCATTTAAAGAAGCGTTTGAAGCTGAAGTTGAAAAGCAATTGACTGAAGAATTGAAGCAAAGCGTGTTGCTGACGGATGGCGCGTTACCGAGCGAGTGTTTTAATATGGACTTTGCAAATATGCTTCAAGCGGCAGGGCCGTGGGGGCAGCAATTCCCTGAGCCAATTTTTAGTGAGCGCTTTGAGTTGGTACAGCAACGTTTGGTTGCCGAAAAACACCTTAAATTAGTGTTAAAACACCCGACTGGTAAGCTGGTGGATGCTATCGCATTTAATGTTGATTTGAGAGCGTGGCCAAATATGTCTGCCCAGTTGGCTGAGGTGGCGTATCAACTAGATATCAATGAGTTTAGAGGTAAGTTTTCATTACAGTTGATTGTGCGTGAGATCCAAGCCGTTACAAACTAGCTTAGGATATTTTATCGCGATCAAACGTAGTGACCTCAGTTATCCATGCGAAACCCCAAAATTATCGTATTTTGGGGCTGATATATGGTGGTAAATTTTGTTACTATTGGCCGTTTAGATAGCCTGTCTTAATAAACGCCGTAGGATAGCGAAGAAATTACGGTGTATGGGCTAGATGTTAAAGGCGTAAATTGGAGTAATGTAGATGTTTGAAGTGAATCCTGTGATTAACCAAATCAAGGAAATTCGCGAACGTACTGAGCTTCTTCGGGGGTATCTTTGACTATGCTCTAAAACAAGAGCGTTTAGAGGAAGTCAATGCCGAACTTGAAGATCCAGCAGTATGGAATGAGCCAGAAAAAGCCCAAGCGCTGGGCCGTGAAAAATCGAACCTAGAAGCGATTGTTGAAACCATTGATAACCTTGTTGGTGGCGCAGACGATGCTGAAGGCTTGGTAGAGCTTGCTGTAGAAGCGGAAGATGAAGATACTTTCGTTGAAGCACAGCAAGAAGTAGAAGGCTTAGTTGGTCAATTAGAAAAACTAGAATTCCGCCGCATGTTCTCAGGTGAGCAGGATGCCAACGATGCCTACATCGATTTACAATCAGGTTCGGGCGGTACTGAAGCGCAAGACTGGTGTAACATGCTACTGCGTATGTATCTGCGCTGGGCTGAAGCAAAAGGCTTCAAAGTTGAAATCGTTGAAGCAACTGATGGTGACGTTGCCGGCATTAAAGGTGCAACGGTACGTGTGTCAGGTGAATATGCCTACGGTTGGTTACGCACAGAAACTGGTGTACATCGCTTAGTGCGTAAGAGCCCATTCGACTCAACAGGTCGTCGTCATACTTCGTTTGCCTCTGCATTTATTTACCCAGAAATTGACGACAATATTGAAATTGATATTAACCCAGCGGATTTACGTATTGACGTATATCGCGCGTCGGGTGCGGGTGGTCAGCACGTAAACCGTACAGAGTCTGCGGTACGTATTACCCACTTACCAACAAATACTGTTGTGCAGTGTCAGAATGACCGTTCACAGCACAAAAACAAGGCGCAAGCAATGAAGCAGTTAAAAGCTAAATTGTTTGAACTTGAAATGAAAAAACAAAACGCCGAAAAGCAGTCTCAAGAAGATGCCAAATCTGATATCGGTTGGGGGAGTCAAATTCGTTCATACGTATTAGACGATTCTCGTATTAAAGATTTACGTACCGGTGTTGAAAACCGTAATACTCAAGCAGTATTAGACGGTGATTTAGATAAATTTATCGAAGCTAGCCTGAAATCAGGCCTTTAATCAACAAGCTAAACTAAGAGCTATAAAATGACAGATCAAATCCAAGACGAAAACAAACTCATTGCTGAGCGTCGCGCAAAATTGGACTCAATTCGTGAGAATTGTGATGCCAATGGCCACCCGAACACCTTCCGCCGTGAAGATTATACGGCTGATCTACAGGCTAAGTTTGGTGATAAATCGAAAGAAGAGCTTGTTGAATTAGACCATCAGGTGTCAGTAGCTGGTCGTATCCTGGCAAAGCGCGGTCCTTTCCTCGTATTACAAGATATGAAAGGCCGAATTCAGGCGTATGCTTCTAAAGATGTGCAAAAAGCACTAAAAGAAAAGTATGGCCAACTTGATATCGGAGACATCATCGGTGTTTCTGGCCCACTTCATAAATCTGGTAAAGGTGACCTTTACGTAGACATGGTTCAGTACGAGCTACTAACTAAGTCACTACGTCCATTACCAGAGAAGTTCCATGGTCTAACAGACCAAGAAGCAAAATACCGTCAGCGTTACGTTGACCTGATCACGAACATGGACACGCGTGAGACGTTCCGCATTCGTTCAAAAGTGATTGAAGGCATTCGTCGTTTCTTAGCTGAGCGTGACTTCATGGAAGTTGAAACGCCAATGCTTCAGGTTATTCCTGGTGGTGCAACGGCGCGTCCATTCGTGACTCACCACAATGCGTTAGACATCGACATGTATTTACGTATCGCACCAGAGCTTTATCTTAAGCGTTTAGTCGTTGGTGGCTTTGACCGTGTATTCGAGATCAACCGTAACTTCCGTAACGAAGGTCTTTCAACGCGTCACAACCCAGAATTCACCATGATCGAATTCTACCAAGCATACGCTGACTACAATGACCTAATGAACTTAACTGAAGACATGCTACGTACTGTTGCACAAGATGTGCTTGGTACGACAACAGTGATTAACACAGTTAAGAACGCTGAAGGCGAAGTCACTGAGACTATCGAATATGACTTCGGTAAGCAGTTTGAGCGTCTATCTATGGCAGATGCCATCATCAAGTATGGTCCAGATGCTGAAGAAATCGCGCACATCTTTAAAGATCCTGAAAACCACTTCGATGAGCTCGTGACTTACGCGAAGAAAGTACACGTAAAGATCCCTGAAAAATGTGTATGGGGTGCTGGCAAGTTCTTATGTGAGATCTTTGAAGAAACCGCAGAGCACAAGCTAATTCAACCGACTTTCATTACTGAGTACCCGTGGGAAGTGTCACCACTTGCTCGTCGTAACGATGAAAACCCATTCATCACTGACCGTTTCGAGTTTTTCGTAGGTGGTCGTGAATTGGCGAATGGTTTCTCTGAGCTTAACGACGCACAAGATCAGGCTGAGCGTTTTGCACGCCAGGTAGAAGAGAAAGATGCTGGTGATGATGAAGCAATGCACTACGATGCTGATTATATTCAAGCACTAGAGTATGGTCTTCCGCCAACGGCTGGTGAAGGTATCGGTATTGACCGTTTAGTGATGTTATTTACTGACTCACCAACGATTAAAGACGTTATCTTGTTCCCGCATATGCGCCCGCAAGCTGACTAAAATAATATCGAAAGAAAAGCGCCATTGAGCGCTTTTCTTTTATCTGTGTAAGACATTTCTCAAAAATAATTCATTATTTAGCAATAATTTTCTTCTTTATATTCTAAAACAGTGCTTTATTGTTTTTGTTTCTGAAATAAAAACAAAATTTCTAAAGTGGCTTAGTTGGCAATTTAATTATGCATTCCTATACTGTGTGGGCATTTAGGATGAATCACAGATAATAAGCAATAAGAATACATAAATTATGCCGAAAATAGATGAAGAACAAATCAAGCATGAAGCTGCAAGAAGGGAATATTGCAGACAGTGTATCAACGAGTTTCAGAAACTAGGCTATTTAGACTCCTACCTTGAAGAGGTTTTTGATCGTAAGCAGCGCCTGATGAGCCAATTTACTTCTTCTCCAACCCCAAGAAATGACTATGATTAGAGCAATTTGTTAGAAAAAAAGACAGTGTGTTCAATCTGTCACCAGATAGTCATTTTTTACAAGAAAAGTGTTTGACTTATTTTTTCTGTTCTATATTATACGCCCCACAAAGACGGAGAGGTGGCCGAGTGGCTGAAGGCGCTCCCCTGCTAAGGGAGTATAGGGTTTGTAGCCCTATCGAGGGTTCGAATCCCTCCCCCTCCGCCATTTATAATGGTTATCTTTGTAATTGGACGCGTAGCTCAGCTGGATAGAGTACCTGGCTACGAACCAGGCGGTCGGAGGTTCGAATCCTCCCGCGTCCGCCACTTATCTCTAAGTGGAAAAATAAAAGAGGCACTTATCATGTGTTAAAACTGATATGACGGACGCGTAGCTCAGCTGGATAGAGTACCTGGCTACGAACCAGGCGGTCGGAGGTTCGAATCCTCCCGCGTCCGCCACTTATCTCTAAGTGGAAAAATAAAAGAGGCACTTATCACGTGTTAAAATTGATATGACGGACGCGTAGCTCAGCTGGATAGAGTACCTGGCTACGAACCAGGCGGTCGGAGGTTCGAATCCTCCCGCGTCCGCCACTTATCTCTAAGTGGAAAAATAAAAGGGGCACTTATCGAGTGCTAAAATTGATATGACGGACGCGTAGCTCAGCTGGATAGAGTACCTGGCTACGAACCAGGCGGTCGGAGGTTCGAATCCTCCCGCGTCCGCCACTTATCTCTAAGTGGAAAAATAAAAGAGGCACTTATCACGTGTTAAAACTGATATGACGGACGCGTAGCTCAGCTGGATAGAGTACCTGGCTACGAACCAGGCGGTCGGAGGTTCGAATCCTCCCGCGTCCGCCACTTATCTCTAAGTGGAAAAATATAAGAGGCACTTATCGAGTGTTAAAACTGATATTGCGGACGCGTAGCTCAGCTGGATAGAGTACCTGGCTACGAACCAGGCGGTCGGAGGTTCGAATCCTCCCGCGTCCGCCATCTCTTTTGAGATGACATAAATTTACTTCACTCAAGTAATAAAACATGAGATAAACACCGACGAAAGTCGGTTTTTTTATGTCTGAAATTTGAATAGACTTAGATATTTGAATGCCGCTAGGCATTTTGAGCCACCCAGAGGTTCACTCTTCAAAAAGTACGTCCCGCGTCCGCCATCTATTTGAGATGACATTAATTTACTTCACTCAAGTAATAAAACATGAGATAAACACCGACGAAAGTCGGTTTTTTTATGTCTGAAATTTGAATAGACTTAGACACCTGAATGCCGCTAGGCAATTTGAGCCATCCAGAGGTTCACTCTTCAAAAAGTACGTCCCGCGTCCGCCATCTCTTTTGAGGTGACATAAATTTACTTCACTCAAGTAATAAAACATGAGATAAACACCGACGAATATCATTTTTTATGTCTGAAGTTTGAATAGACTTAGACACCTGAATGCCGCTAGGCAATTTGAGCCACCCAGAGGTTCACTCTTAAAAAAGTACGTCCCGCGTCCGCCATCTCTTTTGAGATGACATAAATTTACTTCACTCAAGTAATAAAACATGAGATAAACACCGACGAATATCATTTTTTATGTCTGAAATTTGAATAGACTTAGACATCTGAATGCCGCTAGGCATTTTGAGCCACCCAGAGGTTCACTCTTCAAAAAGTACGTCCCGCGTCCGCCATCTCTTTTGAGATGACATAAATTTACTTCACTCAAGTAATAAAACATGAGATAAACACCGACGAATATCATTTTTTATGTCTGAAATTTGAATAGACTTAGACATTTGAATGCCGCTAGGCATTTTGAGCCACCCAGAGGTTCACTCTTCAAAAAGTACATCTCAGATAACCAATGTCATGAATATGTCGTATTTGTCCAATATTTATGGCTAGCACTTCACTATGCTTGTGTTTAAAATTAGCTAAGTAATAGGGGAAGTTATATGAATTCGACTTACACAGGGACGCAGCTGGCGCTGCTATATCAAGACATTAGGCTACAGCATGAAGAAAGTACTGTATTTGTTGATTGTGGTTTTAAAGATGCGACACTAGCACAAGAGGAAATTTTAGTCGCACTTAAAAAGAAGTGTCTTACTAAAGCACAATTGGAAATTGTGAAACCATTCTTTTTACTAAAAAATATTCAAATTGAAGCGCACGTAAAAATCAAAAAAAGATTCTTTTTTGGTTTATGATCAGGCATATTCTCAAGGCATTAATTTACCTAAGGAACTGCTGTGTCTATTCGCTCTTTCAACGTCAAATTTTTTATCCTCTTGCTTATATTACAGACAAAACTAGCGGTTGCGATAGAAGTGGGCGCTCAGCAATCAAATAGGTATCTACCTTTATTAGAAGGAAAACGTGTTGGGTTGATAGTTAATCAATCCTCACAGGTCAGAGATTCGCATTTAGTTGATTTCTTGATTAATAATCAGGTACATGTTGTGAAAATTTTTTCTCCCGAACATGGCTTTAGAGGGGATCAAGATGCAGGCGCGCATATTGAAAACAGTATTGATGTAAAAACAGGTCTACCTATTGTCTCTTTGTATGGAAAGCAAAAACGCCCTACCAGTGAGATGTTGATTGATGTAGATGTACTCGTTTTTGATATTCAAGATGTTGGTGTGCGTTTTTATACTTATATCAGTACCATGCACTATATGATGCAAGCTGCCAAGGAGCATCAAAAATCATTTATTGTGCTAGATAGGCCTAATCCAAACATTCAATATATTGGTGGCCCTGTGCTTGATACAGCATTTCGTTCATTTGTAGGTATGCACCCCATTCCAGTTTTGCATGGTATGACGGTTGGAGAACTTGCGCAAATGATTGAAGGAGAGGGGTGGTTAACGGGCTCAAGCAAGCTGGACCTGCATGTTATTCCTGTTGCTCAATACGACGCGTTAGATCACTACATTTTGCCTGTCGCACCCAGCCCAAATTTGCCTAATCAGCAAGCGATTTATTTATATCCTTCATTGTGTTTTTTTGAAGCGACGGCTGTGTCTATCGGGCGGGGAACTGATTTTCCCTTCCAAGTATTTGGGCATCACCAAGTTAGACTTGGAGAATTTGGCTTTTCACCTCGTTCAATCATAGGTGCTGCTCGCTTTCCAAAATTAGAAGGGGAGCAAGTCTGGGGGCAGGATTTGCGCAAGAGCGTTCACACAGGTTTTGATCTCACTTGGTTTGTCGAAGCATACACCGCGTTTGAACAACAAAATCAGCGCTTTTTTACATCACCTAAGTTTTTGGATAAATTAGCAGGCACGAATATTATCAGGCTGGCATTAGAGCAAGGCTTGAAAGCACATCAAATAGAAGCGATTTGGCGCCAAGAGATAGCAGAGTTTGAAAAGAAAAGAGTGCCTTATCTGTTATATCAGAGATAAGGCACATAGCATTAATTACTAGATATTTAGCATATCGCTCATATATTCATTTGAGCGGTCTGCACGGCGTTGCCAGTGTAGGTTTGACTGAGCTAAAGAGATAAATAGAACGTCAATTAAATATCCTAGCGATGCACGTGTTAACACTGCTGAGTGTTTAACAGCTTCTGTTTCCTGAATGCAGTATAGGCAGTTATCGGCATAATTGGCTAACTCACTATGACCATAACGTGTCAAAGCTAAGATTTGGCACTCATTTGTTTTGGCCTGCTGTGCAAGCTTAACAATGCTTTTGACCGCGCCAGAATTACTCAAACAAATGAATAGGTCATCTTTGCCCATGGTAGCCACATAGCTGGCTGCACTCAACTCATCAACATGTGTAACAGCACACACGCCTAGTTTTTGTAATTTTAACGTTAAATCTTGTGCCATGGTATGCGTTGAACCAATCGCACATACCATTACTTTTTTTGCCCCTTTGATTGCCTGAACCGCTTGCTCAAATAACTCTGGTGTATTTAATTTGCTGGTAGCAACGAGAGTTGCTTGCTGATTAGCAATCAACTTTTCAGAGATATGGGCAATAGAGTCATTCTGATCAATTTCATTTGATAGCGGCGTATCTTCTTGTGTTTGTTCATTTAGCGCATCGACGACAGCTAATTTGAATGCTGGAAACCCTTTATAACCTAGTTTCTGAGCAAACTTTACAACACTTGACTGACTAACACCTGCTGATTTTGCAAGCTCTATCGAAGATAGGCCTCGAATTTTTGAACCTGACTTTAACGTAAAGTCTGCTAACTTTGCTTCACTTTGTGACAGTGAAGGCTTCAAAGCCTTTATTTTTACAAAAGTAGACATGAGGATCACCTGGTAACTAAAACTAACTTAAACTGTCCATATTATAGGTTCAATTGGAACGTTGCGATAGATTGTTTCGGAATATTATTGCGTTTTTTGATTTATGCGGCTCTAGTTAAGGTACTATTGTTGCATTTGTGAAATTATGTGCCCGAAATACTTGGTTTTTTTACCAAAGCGTTTAAGCTACCATGATGATAATTTGTTCAGTTGTCGTTGGGGTTTTACCTCTTGCAACCTTAATTAGCTACTGTTTTCAGTGCTTTTCACCTAATTAAAACAAAAAAGGAAAGCTATGTCTTGGTATTCTATTTTGCCACCCTTGATAGCCATTGTCGTTGTTTTTTGGCGAAAAGAAGTCATTTTAGCATTAATCTTAGCTTTAATTTCATCAGAGTTTTTACTGGTTATTACAGGGGAAACGCAGTCTATTTTCGTTACATTTATTAATAGTATTGAACGAATAATTGGGGTAGTAACCTCATCAGGGAATAGTCGAATATTGATCTTTAGCATTGTAATTGGTGCTTTGCTGGCTTTTATCAGAGAGTCAGGAGGGGTGTCTGCGACAGTGCAAAAATTGATGAATATAGGCGTTGCACAAAGTAAAAAGCAAGTAGGTTTACTCACCATGTTTACGGGCACTGCCGTGTTTATAGAATCGAACATGAGCGTACTCACCGCCGGGATTGTTTCTCGAGGTTTATTTGATAAATTTAAAATGAGTCGTGCCCGACTTGCTTATATTATCGACAGTACAAGTGCGCCAGTATGTATTTTGATACTACTCAATGGTTGGGGCGCTTATGTACTTGGCTTGTTGAGTAACTATGACTTGGAACAATCTGCGGTCAGTATTTTATGGGGCAGTGTCGCCTTCAACTTCTATGCGATTATCGCCTTATTGATTGTACTTTATACAATTGTGTTCGATAAAGTGCATGGCCCGATGAAAGTTGCAGAATCGGAGCTCAAACAAGAACAGCTTGAGGTGGATTCAGGCCCACAGGCTTCTAAGGCGCGTTTTATGTTGGCTCCTTTGGGCACGCTTATCTTTGGTATGGTCGGTTTTATGTATTGGACAGGGAATGGCGAGCTTGCTCATGGTAGTGGATCTAAATCCGTGCTTTATGCAACCATTTTAGCGTGTACGGTTGCTTATTTTCTACTTTTAAAAGAACGACAGTTTACCCATCACCAGCTGGTTGATATCGGGTTTAAAGGGATGGGAGAGTTGTTACCTTTAGTGAGTATTGTGCTCTTGTCGTTAACGTTAGGTGCCAGTTTAAAAGAATTAGGAACTGGTGTATTCGTGGCGCAGTTAGTGGGGGCGTATCTTCCCATTTATTTGATTGTGCCTGCCATATTTTTAACTGGGGCCATTGTGTCCTTTACAACGGGAACGTCTTGGGGAACATTTGCCATCTTAATACCTATTGGGGTACCGCTTATTCAAACTTTGGGGCTGCCTCCCTCGTTGGTTATCGGAGCGATTTTGAGTGGCGGTGTATTTGGTGATCATTGCTCGCCCATTTCCGATACCACTGCGGTTTCAGCGTTAGCGTCCGGCTGTGATTTATTGACTCATGTAAAAACTCAGCTCCCCTACGCACTGACGGGGGGAGCACTGGCGCTAGCCGGGTATCTTTTAGTGAGCATGATCTTGCTCTAAGGGCATGCGTAAAGCGGGGCCTCTGAAGGTGGGGCAGTAATGTTAACTAGCTGCCCTGATTGATTTTTACTTAAAGCTAAAAGCTGACCTTGCTGGTAGTCAAATGCACGCTCAGATGGCACGACTAGCTCATTGAGCAAGCTTTCTCTTACTTCAATTAAAGTCTGGTTGTTGCAGTCAGCGATAAACCACACTCCCTCTTCTGAGTGTACCAACTTTCCATAGAACTGGCTGACTTCTCTAAGTTTTTCCTGTGAGCCTGCCAGGGCATCGTCTAATTGCGTTTTTTGTTGTGCTATCGTTGTCTGGTAACTCCCCGCTATAATAGTATGTGTTTCAACAGTATCGTACTGCTGTGGTGAAAATGAGTGAGGTTCAAGGTGTGTAAGAAAAGTTTCAAAGTCACTGAGAATACTCTGCAACGACAAACTGCCAATCAGCGCAACTAGACAGCAAGAGCTGGCCCATAGGCTCGTTCTTAACCAAAATTGTCTTGTGTGTTTACGGTTTTCAAGTCGGCTTAGTCTTTTCAATTTACGCACTTGCTTGGGCGACATTTTTTGATGCCTTTTAGCTGCTCTATACGCTTGTTGGAGTTCATTTATTTTCGGCTGTGAGTCGTTCATGTCAGATCTCCTAAAATGTGTTTCAATTGTTGCTTTGCGTATCTTAAGCGTGTTTTAACTGTTTCTTGGTTAGTCGTGGTGATCTGCGCAATCTGCTTCAGCGAAAACCCTTCAAGTTGAAGGCTGATGGCTTCTTTTTGGGCTTGAGGTAATTCTTTAATTGCACTGTATAGCTGCTCGCAGCAGGCTGAGTTGAAACTGCTGTCGTCATCTTGTGTGCATATATCTGTATCCGCGCTATCACATATATGTTTGTTCTGCTTTCTGAATTCATCAATGAGTGCGTTACGTGCGATTTTAAAAATATACGCTTTAGGTGTGTGGTTACTTTGATAATATTGACGTTTTTCAACAATTGAGAGCCAGGTTTTCTGGCATATATCTTCGGCGGTTTCCGGATCGCTTTGCGTGCATAAGTAGTGATAAAGGTCAGGATTAAAATTATCAATTGCCTGTTCTAAATAACGGTTTTCACCACTGCGTTTAAATTCATGCAGAGGATCATGTGCGTCTGTTTTGTCTTGGATAAACCAATTTTTTATGGCAAGTAGCATAGCCTCTCCGCGATTAATTTTTCTATTTTTTTACAGATTCATATATTTTGACCGCTGAGTTTTTACCCAGCGGTTTTTGCTGTTTGCTTACTGGTTTAAATTAAACTCTAACACAACAGACTGTCCTGGTTGAACTACTGGCTTACCATTAATCATTTTAGGGCGGTATTTCCAACGTTTCAGTGCTTTGAGTGCTGCGCGGTTAAATACCCGTTTAGGTTTTGCGTCGACAACTTGGGCATCGATCACTTGTCCGTTAGGTGAGATACTAAACGCCAATTGAACCCAACCTTCTATGCCATCTCTTGCCGCTACTGCTGGGTATGTTGGCTCAATGCGCACAATCGGGGCTGCGTGTGTATCACCCATTGGTAATGTATTTTGCATTTGAATTGGAGCCGATTTTACGCCAGATGTGATATTGAACTCGACGTTCACACCAGTGGTCTCAGCCGGAGGTGTATTTGGTTTAGGCGGTGCCTTTTGCACTGGCTTTGGTGGAGGAGGAAGTACCCGACGTACTTCTACTGGACTATCCTCAATATCCTGTGAGATTACAACATCAATAATAGGTGCAGGTTCAGCGATAAATACTTTGTCCTGACTAATTAATTGATGCATGAACGCAAATAAAGAGAACGTCACAACCAGTGCGCCAATAAATGATAAAACGAGTTTATTAAGGGCTTTGTATGGAGCCGGTAATTGCATATTTGTGATGGTAGTCGTCATAATTTTCCCCTCTTTTTGCTAGTAAAACGGACTAGGTCAAAAAAAGGGGTGATATATTTTTTATTTTCTTTTATTAGTCATTAAAATGCTCTTAAGTCGCTTAATAGGAAAAGTCATGCAGCTACAAGACATCGATAAATCAAGATACAGACAACATCTCAATTGGGTGATTGGTGTATGCATTGTGAGTTTAACGGCTGGCAGTTTAGGTTTTGCACAATTTTTGATCTATCTGTTGCCGGATGCAGATGGCAGTCATTTTCACTGGAACTTACTTGGGGTGATCATAACATGTGGGGTCATCGCGCTTTTTCTGAAAAAAATTAAGCATCACCCATTTATGACTGAGGTTGTATATGTGTGGGAGTTAAAACAAGCGCTGAACCAAGTAACACGAAAAATGCCTAAATTAAAAAAGGCGGCTCAGCAAGGGGACGTGAACGCCATGCTTGCCATGCAGTTTAGTTATACCGGTTCTCGGCAGTTGTGGGGCCTCGATGACAATACAATTACCATGGAAGAGCTGGCCATGTGGCAAGCTGAGCTCGATAACCTGGCAAAGAAGTACAATACAACGTTAGATGTTAAACAATACAGTGCACACATATTGAAAAACTTTTAGGTTGAATAAAAAGTAAACTGATTTTTGGAGGTCTTTTTAATTGAGTACATGGCGACATCGGCACACTCGACCAAGCCTTTTAAAGTATTAGCATGTGTAGGAAAGTGTGAGATACCAATACTGACGCCAACGTGCAAATTTATCTGGTGTCCATCTCGCTCATATCGTATCGGCGTATTAATTGCTTCAAGAAGCTGTTGGGCAATGTTGTTGATTGTATGTTTGTCAGAGGTTTTAATTGCGACGACAAACTCATCGCCGCCCCAACGGCAAACCAAATCGCTGTTAGAAACAATATAAGAAATGCTTTGTGCCACATGTTTCAGTACTTCATCACCGGCATTATGGCCATAAATATCGTTTATCGGTTTGAATTCATCAAGATCGAGCAACAACAAACTAAACTCAGTGTGCGTATCAATCCAATCTACCAGTGTAAGCTCTGCGCCATAGCGATTATATAAGCTGGTCAAACTGTCTCTTTGTGCACGATGACTGAGTTGATTGAGCATGGTTTTACGGGAAGTAATGTCTGCCAAGAACACTTGGAAATACCATTGTCCGTCACTTTC
This sequence comes from Pseudoalteromonas luteoviolacea, assembly GCF_000814765.1. GTDB lineage: Bacteria > Pseudomonadota > Gammaproteobacteria > Enterobacterales > Alteromonadaceae > Pseudoalteromonas > Pseudoalteromonas luteoviolacea_H. The sequence goes on along the minus strand of NZ_JWIC01000010.1, from coordinate 370,780 downwards.
AGTATTAAGGATAATGATACTTAACCAGACCGATGATAACGTGAGTGGATTCGTAAATTCAAACTCTGCCTGCATAACTTGTTTTTGCTGTATGCTGTTTTCGGTAAACGTGTATAAAATATCTGGGGTTTTGCAGTATTGTCCTAAGTTATCAGGGAAACGTTCTTCACAATCTATCCCCATACCTGCCAGTAAATCTTTGGCGGCATCGTTAACTAAGGTCACATCCCCTTGCTCTCGTACAAGCAGAGTGGGGGATGAACTTCTCTCAAACATCAAGCGAAACCTTTTTTCAAGTTGCTCTATTTCGAGTCGCAAGCTGCGCTCTTGTTCGAAAAGCATTTCAGTATTGCTCAACATTGCGTTGATATTTTTCCCAATCTTACCTATTTCTGTAAATTCATGGTCTTCATTGATTTCGATTCGGTGTGCGCTGCCAGGGATGATACTCGTGAGTTGCTGGCTTAGCTGTCCAAGTGGTTTTGAAATCAAAAAAAATGACAAGATTGCAAAGAGTAATAGCATTGGGACTATCACAATAAGTAAGGTTTGCACTGAGGAAAGTGCAATTTCACGGGCGTTTTGGCGAATAAATTGTGTGTTAGGTACAACGTAAATAAAGCCTATACTCTCATGCAATATGAACGGGTTAGGTAAATCAAAGGATTGAGCTTCGCGCTCTGTGAACAAGATACTCTTTGCCAATACCGTTTGCTGGTTAGTCAGTGCTGCAGACTGAATGATGTCATTACTCACGAGGCCATTCACCACCTCATTTGCTAAGTCTTTGTCTTCTAAATATGCCGCTATAGATGCCGTTGATGAGATTGTTTGGCTAATTTGTAATACCGCTTCGTCGGAGTGTTTTAACTCGGTCTCATAGATGTAGTTATAATAAATATACGCGTAGACAGCAGAAAAAATAAAAGTTGAAAAACTTAAAATTATCATCAACCTAATTATCAAGCTTTGTCTACTTAGCAAAACGGTACACTACTTTAAGTTCGTTAGTCACTGCAGTTGCAGGGATGTAAGCAATTGCACTTGGGGTTGTCACTACTTTATCAATTATAGCGTCAATTGTAGGATACGCCTGAGGAGGAGAAGCTTTACCGCTAAATTTAACGCGAGACCAATACGCGTTTATTTGGGTGATGCTTCGTCCTGTTAGAGCCTCAAAGAATATACTGCGTAGGTTGTGCCCTTTAGTGTAATCTAAGGTCACCGCAAGATGTCCGTTAGGAAACGCAAGATATTTACCCATATACATATCAATGAGCTGACGTTTATCAATATGTTCAATCGGGTTATGTTTATTCACTACGATGACAATATCATTGTCTGCGGATACCAAATTACACCAAATAAATATCAGTAATGATGCTAGGCTTGGGAGAACTTTATTCATTAGAACACCCAATTAAGGCTGATACCCAGCGTGTTAAATGAATTGTCAATGTCTCCGCTTGTTAAATTTCGATGCAAGTAAAAAGCAGAGGGTAAGCTATCCACAGCGGTATGCTCTAACTGAACTTTAAGTGCTAATGAATGACTGAGCTCAGAGCGCATCGTTAATGAAAATGTATTTTGGTCAACTAGATAAAAATTAGTATGTCTGATCAGCGTATTGTATAAAAGGTCAAGCTCTGGTGTTGATATAAGCGGCCGTTGTGGTGTTCTATTATTTGATTTAGCCTGTGCAAAGGTCGCCATAAATGTGTGGTTGTCCATATAAAAGCCCGCACTGATATACCCTGCGGTGAGTGCTTTTAGTACCTGTGAATTTGAATCAATATAAGAAATCTCGCTTTGCCAAAACCAATGGCTGTCGTCGTAACGTGCCCCAATGGCTGAGTAATTGAAGCGTTTACCTATGATATTAAGTGAATCAAGTAAAGAGGCCTTTTGTGGCCAAACTGCGTCAGGCACAAGGGCTAATGCCGACTGAAGCTGTTTCTGCTGTTCGTTTTCATTACCTGATTGCGTCGCTGTATAGTTCGCTCTGAGTGTCCAGTCATAGGATTGCCATTCGAGCACAAGGCCATAAAGAGATTTTAACTCGACATCCCAAAAAAAACTGTCGTCACTGACAATGGGAGCCGTGGATTTACCCGCAAAAAACTTACTACTGAACAGACCATGAGGTAGGGGGTGAGTATATTTGATATCGATGCCGTCTAAATTTTGATGAGGAACAATGGCATAAAATTCTGTAGGGGGATGATCATAGGTATAGGTGTAGCCGATATCTCGATGTTCAGTCATCATAAACAAGTCAAGGCCAGTCCTGCCCACTCTTACTTGCCAGTTTGCATTAAATGAATGACGTAAGAAAGCCATCTGTACAATGTTATCTATGTTTTGCTCTTCATTATCTTTAAGTAATACTTGCCCTACTAATTGCGTAGCACTATTAGCTTGCCACTCAATCTGGCCACCAATCGAGGAGTTCGTGAGTCCTAACTCGCTTTTATAGGTAGCATGTGGTTGGGAGATATGTTGCCTTATTCCGGCGGTGTCAGAATCAGTGACAACTAAGCCAACGGTAGCAAAGCCGTCCAACTTGAGTTGTTCACCAAGACTATAAAAAGAGAGTAATAAAAAAAGTAAGCTTAACAGCCTCATTGATGACCCGCTGTTGCCATGTATAATTTATGTCTGTAGATAAAGACTAGCGTTAATGTACACATTTACCAGTTTTGTGTATTTTGACTTGTAAATTGGATTGTTTGTCACCATATAAACAGATATATCCATATTTGTGATATTATCACATTTTTTTATTAGGTATTTTCAAGCCGTGGCTGAAGTTAGAGCAAGAGTTGAGCTGAATGTAGGGCAGCGTAGTCATATTCCCGCAGAGATTGTATCTTTTGAAGGATTGAAAGATGGTGAAGAGCATGTGGCATTAGTGTTTAACGGTGCTGATACCAAACAAGAAGTGCCATTGATAAGGATGCACTCTGAGTGTCTGACCGGCGATGTTTTTCATTCATCAAGATGTGATTGTGGTGAGCAGCTTAACGAGTGTATCGAAGAAATGCATCAAAGTGGTGGTGTACTGCTATACCTTCGACAAGAAGGCAGAGGCATCGGCTTATATAATAAAATTGATGCATACGTACTGCAGTCTCAAGGCATGAATACCTACGAAGCGAATAATCATTTGGGCTTTGATGATGATTTACGCGATTTTTCTGATGCGGTGCTGATGTTAAAAGCGCTGGGCTTGAGCCATGTAAAATTAATGACAAACAATCCACGTAAATTAAACGCACTCCGCCTTGCGGGTATTGAGGTTGAAAGTGTTGTCGGCACGCAAGCTCATGTAAAAGCTGGAGACTCGGGTAATCGTAGTTACTTAGAGACTAAGGTGAAGCATGGTTCTCATATGTTGGATATGGAAAAAATAAATAAGCCAAAATAGATGAGTTGACGTCGAATTGCTCTATTGAGTAGATTCATGGATAGGGCAAATCGCAATGTTGACCAATAATTTTCTTAGTATTTGGTCATTTTGTTGCGTTTACTAGCGATTAGCCTCACAAAGCGCCTTTCAAGTACTCTTTTGAATCAGTATAATTAACCTGTTTTATAACTAAGTTAGTCATTTATGTCTGCAGATTTTCGAACATTTAAAGCAAGTTTTGGGGTGAGTTGGTTTAAAGCCGGTTGGGCGGTCTTTAAAGTGCAGCCTTTGACTTTTATGATGATGTACATCTTTATTGTGATAGTGGGACTGTTTCCTTTTGTCTTACCTAATCCAATCGTACAGATGTTATGTGCACTTGCTGGCCCATTTTTAACTGTTGGCTTTTACAGTGCCGCCCTGAATATACAAGCCGGTAAATCAATCATGCTTGCCGATATATTGAAACCATTTTCGGCTAAGGGCCGCCGTTTAAACATTTTTCGTTTGGGTTTGTATCAACTCGGCGTAGCCTTGCTTTTAGGGGTGGTCATGAGCCTGCTATTTGAGCCCGTTACTAGCGCGTTGCAAAACCATACCCAAGAACAAGATATACAGGTAGTGATGGCGGAAATTGCCGCTGCGATTAGCCTAGCGGATATTGCGATTTTTATTGCCTTGCAGTCACTTGCAATGATGGCTTTTGCCTATGCATTACCATTGGTTTACTTCAAAGAGCAGGCCAATATTTTTGGTGCGATGAAACAGTCCCTTAAAGTGTTTTATTACAATATGGCACCATTGTCTGTATTTGGCGGCATTGCTGCGCTATTGATGATAGCGTCAACCCCATTATCCTTAGTGCCGCTTATATTTATCATGCCCATCATTTATATTGGCTTTTTTGTATCTTTCCAGGCGATTTTTGCAAATCAGAGTCCGGAAAATGAACAAAAGGCGGGGCCAGAAGACAACAACACTCAAAGCGCTCGAGAGGAAACTGGTCAAACGGGCCGATTTGACGCGTGATGGATGAAAAAGAAAAACAGAAGTTAAAAAATTACGCCGTTTGGTTGTTATCTAGGCAAGAGTATTCACGTAAGCTACTTGGTCAAAAGTTACGACAAAAGGGTGCATCAGATGAGTATGCTGATTCATTGATTGAATGGTTGTGCGATATTGGCTACCTAGATGATTTAAGGCACTGTGAAAGCTACCTTAATCGCCAGCTTGCGAAAGGACTTGGGGAAAAACGGGTACTGATGGATGCTATGAATAAGGGCGTAGAGCGTACGCACTTGACTCAGCTCATCGAAGAAAGAGAAATAGATTGGTACGCAGTAGCTCAGCAAACTTATGAGAAAAAATACGGCTACTCGTCAAAACAGTTAGACTATCAAGAAAGGTCAAAGCGCGTAAGGTACATGATGTATCGAGGCTTTAGCTATGACCAAATAGATTTTGCAATACAATCTCAAAGTGACCGTTAATATTGATAACTTACTTTGTGATTGAGAGCATATAGCAGCAATAAAGGGTGAATAATCACATGCAGCACATGACTACCGCACAGATTAGGCAAAGCTTTTTAGACTTCTTTGCTAAACAACACCACCAAGTGGTGCCATCAAGTTCTCTGGTACCAGGGAACGATGCCACACTACTGTTTACAAATGCAGGTATGGTGCAGTTTAAGGATGTTTTCTTAGGCGCTGAAAAACGTCCATATAACCGCGCGACGAGTTCACAGCGTTGTGTACGTGCTGGTGGTAAGCACAATGATTTAGAAAACGTTGGCTACACAGCTAGACACCATACATTTTTCGAAATGTTAGGTAATTTCAGCTTTGGTGATTACTTTAAGCAAGATGCCATTAAATTTGCATGGGCGTTTTTGACAGATGTAATTCAGCTACCAAAAGAGAAGCTGCTAGTCACTGTTTATCACACTGATGAAGAGGCCTATGACATTTGGGCAAATCAGGTTGGAGTACCTGCAGAGCGCATTATTCGCATTGATACGTCTGATAACTTCTGGTCTATGGGTGATACAGGCCCTTGTGGACCGTGCTCTGAAATCTTTTTCGACCATGGTGAACACATTTGGGGTGGTCCTCCTGGAAGCCCAGAAGAAGATGGCGATCGCTTTATTGAGATCTGGAATCTTGTATTTATGCAATACAATCGCCACGCTGATGGCACGATGGAGCCATTACCTAATCAGTCAGTTGATACCGGTATGGGTCTTGAGCGTATTTCTGCCATCATGCAGGGGGTGCACTCAAACTATGAAATTGACCTTTTCCAGGCCTTGATCAAAGCAACAGCAGCCGTAACAGGTGCGCAAGATTTGGAAGATAAGTCGTTACGTGTTGTGGCAGATCATATTCGCTCATGTGCGTTTTTGATTGCTGATGGTGTTATGCCGTCAAATGAAGGTCGTGGTTATGTATTACGCCGTATTATTCGTCGTGCTGTAAGACATGGTAATAAATTGGGCGCGCAAGGTGCGTTTTTCCACAAACTAGTGGGTGCATTAGCTGAGCAAATGGGTGAAGCATACCCTGAGCTTATTAAACAGCAAGCGATCATTGAAAAAGTACTTCGTATTGAAGAAGAGCAGTTTGGCAAAACACTTGACCGTGGTTTGGCTATCTTAGAAGAAAACTTAGCAGGTCTGGAAGGGGACGTTATCCCTGGTGACTTAGTATTTAAGCTATACGATACTTATGGTTTCCCAGCAGATTTAACTGCCGATGTTGCCCGTGAACGGTTCATGACCATTGATGAGCGCGGTTTTAAAGCGGCAATGGAAGCGCAGCGCAAGCAAGCACAACAAGCGGGTAAGTTTGGTGCTGATTACAACGAACAGCTGAAGTCTGAAAAAGTCACTGATTTTAAAGGCTATGATGCTGTTCAATACAGTGGCACTGTAGTTGAGCTATTCGCAGAGGGTGAAAGTGTCTCAGAGCTAACAGAACAGCAAAAAGGCATTGTGGTACTTGACCGTACTCCATTCTACGCAGAATCAGGTGGTCAGGTTGGTGACACGGGTGTTTTAAAAGTAGCGGGTGGCGAATTTATTGTCACAGATACGCAAAAGCTGGGTAATGCGTTTGCACATCACGGTTATGTGGCAGGGCGCATTGGTATCAATGATAAAGTTGATGCGCAAATTGATGCCCAACGCCGTGAACGTATCAAGAAAAATCACACTGCAACGCATATTTTACACGAGGCGCTTCGTCAAATTTTAGGTGAGCATGTTGCGCAGAAAGGTTCATTGGTCATGCCTGATAAGTTGCGTTTTGACTTCTCACATTTTGAGGGCGTGACAAAAGAGCAATTGAGAGAGATTGAAACAACGGTTAACAATGAGATCCGTGCTAACTTTGCGTTAAATACCCAGCTAATGGATATTGAAGATGCAAAATCCAAAGGTGCCATGGCGCTGTTTGGTGAAAAGTATGATGATGAAGTACGCGTTGTTTCAATTGGCGATTACTCAATTGAGTTATGTGGTGGTACACACGTAGAACGTGCCGGCGACATCGGCTTCTTAAAAATTGTCTCTGAAAGCGGTATTGCTGCGGGGGTGCGTCGTATTGAAGCTGTGACTGGTGAAGATGCAGTAAATTACGTTGCCGAGCAAGAGCAAGCGCTTGCAGATATCGCAGCACTGGTAAAAGGTGACAGTGCAAGTGCCTTGGAAAAAGTGGCTGCATTGATTGAAAAAGCTAAAGGTCTAGAAAAGCAAGTCGGTCAGTTGAATGACAAACTAGCAAGCGCGGCGGGTGCATCTTTACTTGAGTCTGCGGTCGATATTAACGGGATTAAGTTACTAGTTGCAAACGTTGCAGGCACTGAGTCTAAAGCACTTCGCGGCATGGTCGACGACTTAAAGAATAAGATGGGCTCAGGTGTGATTGCATTGGGTGTTGCTAATGGTGATAAAGTCAGCTTAATTGCCGGTGTGACTAAAGACCTGACTGGTCAAGTTAAAGCGGGCGAGCTGGTTAACCACATGGCAGCACAAGTTGGTGGTAAAGGCGGCGGTCGCCCAGATATGGCACAGGCTGGTGGCTCACAACCTGAAAACTTGGAAGCTGCTTTGGCAAGCGTTCCTGTGTGGTTGAATGATAAAACGCAATAACTTGTGGCTTTAATTGTAAAAAAATTTGGCGGCACCTCGGTTGGCTCGATAGAGCGAATTGAGGCGGTCGCCGATTTGGTTATTAGGGCTAAGCAGCAGGGTCATCAAGTTGTTGTGGTTGTCTCTGCGATGTCAGGAGAAACAAATCGTTTGTTGTCGTTGGCAAAGCAGATTGATGATAGGCCCAGTGCGCGAGAGCTTGATGTGCTTTTAACTGCCGGAGAGCAGGTTTCAATTGCTTTATTGGCCATGGCCATTGTGAAACGCGGCCACTCAGCGGTGAGTCTCTTGGCTGACCAAATAGGTATAAAAACAGATAACGTCTTTGGCAAAGCGCGTATACAGAGTATTGACGTTAACCGTTTGCAACAAGAGCTTGAACATAACAGGATAGCGATTGTTGCAGGATTTCAAGGTCGCGATATTGAAGGCAATATTACAACTTTGGGGCGTGGAGGAACGGATACATCGGCGGTGGAAATTGCGGCGGCAATTCGTGCTGATGAGTGCCAAATTTACACTGATGTAGATGGTGTATACACCACTGATCCGAGGGTGGAGCCTCGCGCTCGGCGAATGGCGCAAATTACCTTTGAAGAGATGTTAGAGTTATCAAGCTTAGGTGCAAAAGTACTACAGATCAGATCCGTAGAAGCGGCAGGGAAGTACAATATCCCTTTAAGGGTTTTATCTACCTTTAAGCCAGATTCTGGCACGTTAATTAGCTATGAGGAGCCGAAAGTGGCAACTAAAACCGTATCTGGTATTGCTTATCAAAAAGATGAAGCCTTGTTGCTTGTACGTCAATTACCTGAAAATCCTCATTCTTTAGCGAAAATACTTTGCCTACTTGCTGATTATGACATCGAAGTGGACATGATAAGCCAAATTAATCATCAAGGCGGTAAAATAGACTATGCTTTAACTGTACACAGTAATGAGTATGCACAAGCGCTAGACGTATTGACCACCAACTTATCTGAATTAGATGCTTCAAATGTAGAGGGTGATCAACAAGTTGCTAAAATCTCTGCAGTGGGAGTTGGCATGAAGTCTCACTCTGGTGTTGCGGGTACGTTTTTTGATGCGTTAGCTAAAGAAAATATTCATACACTTTTAGTGTCGACCTCAGAGATAAAAATTTCTGTTTTAGTCGAAGAGCGTTACTTAGAGCTGGCAGTTCGAACACTTCATAGTGCATTTAGCTTAGAAAGTGGTGAATAAGCGATAATTTTGCTTACTTTTACATGAACTTTTAATTAAAATGAATTTGACGCGGAATCTTTTAAATTTTGGAATAACAGGAGCAAGAGAATGCTAATTCTAACTCGTCGTGTAGGCGAAACTCTGATGATTGGTGATGAAGTGACAGTGACTGTACTTGGTGTTAAAGGTAACCAAGTACGTATCGGTGTTAATGCACCAAAGGATGTTTCGGTACACCGTGAAGAAATCTACATGCGAATTCAAGCGGAAAAGTCTAATCCGACAGGTAACATGTAATAGACTTGATGTTATCTATGTTCGAGAAATGGCCACTAAGAGTGGCTATTTTTTTGTCTGCTGTAAGATGAAGTCATATGCTTCTTGGGATAACGCTTGTCGCGATATGTATTGTCGGTATTTAGCGTGCTCAATTAACAAGCCTTTATTTGTTTCTATTACCTGATTGATTTCCAACCAGCGCAGCTCAAATGCACGATATGGGTTTTGTGCTTTAATGCCCTCCTCATCGATCTCAAGAGAGACTTTTGAACCACTTGCTCTACTGACCATTTGGCGAGCGACCCACCATGGGCGACGATAGTAAAAAGAAATACCTTCGATAGCCGCAAGTACAAATAAAAAGTTTCCAAGATAAGCTTGATTGATTAAATAGTGAGATAAAGCACCTAATATCAATAGAAAGCCAATCAGGCCATATTTTGGTTTATGATGCTGGCTCAGTGCCACCGATTCATCAAAGCACTCCTGAAAATATTGCTTGTCTAAGGTGAATTCACTTTGAAACACGAGTATTCCTCAAGTTGATTAATACCTAATTATACGATCTTCACTAAGGCGTTTAAATCTCAAAATGTGCCCTATGTCTTTTTACTGTGGGCTGCCCCTATATTCGTACTTAAGTCACTATTTCTGGTGTTCTACCTTAATTTATTGAGTATTTACTCTTGTTGCGAAATTTAAGATGTCATTATAGGTAAGACCAATTGTTTTTATTTGGTGTGTAGTACTTTTCTCATATTTACATCCTCGTAATTAGCGATATTTCGCCTTTATATCTTGAGTATTTTTCATATTTATTTGGTGTTTTTCACTTTTATTTACCATTATTGTTGATTAAGTGTGTGAAATAACAACAAAAACACTTATTGGTAATACCAATTTACAACCACCTTTACATGAAGGATTTGTTTGATATGATGGTTGAATAAATATTTACAAAAGTTGCCTATCTATTTCCTTGTATGGGTAGGTTTAAACAAATAAATAACAACTAAGGGGGCGGAAATGGAAATCAGCGAATTGCTAGCGCAGGCTGCCAATCTTATGTTAACAGGCATGATTGGGGTATTTTTGTTTTTATCAATTCTTATCTTTGCAGTGAAGGGGTTGTCCAAGCTTGCTGCAACGGAGCAAGAACCACAGCAACCTGCAAATAAAAAATCATCAAAAGCAGTATCTACAGGTGTGCCACCAGCACATGTTGCAGCAATAAGTGCTGCGGTTTCTCAATTTAGACAAAATAATTAAGGGGTATCTCATGTCAAAACTAAAACTTACGGAATTAGTCCTAAGAGATGCTCATCAATCTTTACTTGCCACTCGTATGCGCCTTGAAGATATGCTACCAATCGCAGAAGAGCTCGATAAGATTGGGTACTGGTCAGTAGAGTCATGGGGCGGCGCAACCTTTGATGCGTGTATTCGCTATTTAGGTGAAGATCCTTGGTATCGGATCCGTGCCCTCAAAGAAGCCATGCCAAATACTAAGCAGCAGATGTTGCTGCGAGGTCAAAACTTGCTAGGCTACCGTCATTATGCTGATGATGTGGTTGAAAAATTTGTGACCCGTGCGCATCAAAATGGTGTTGATGTATTTAGGATCTTCGATGCCATGAATGATGTTCGTAATTTAGAAACAGCTATCCGCGCAGCCATCAAAGTAGGTGCACATGCGCAAGGGACCATTTCATATACTGTCAGCCCAGTACATAACCTGGAAAGTTGGCTTAAGCAGGCAAAGCAGCTTGAAGAAATGGGATGTCATTCAATCTGTATTAAAGATATGGCTGGGTTACTCAACCCATATGACGCAGAGACATTAATTTCTGAGCTCAAACGTACAGTGTCTTTGCCAATCGCAATGCAGTGCCATGCGACTACCGGTTTAAGTACCGCAACCTACCAAAAAGCCATTGATGCGGGTATTGATATGTTGGATACCGCTATTTCGTCAATGAGTATGACGTATGGTCATAGCGCGACAGAAACGCTTGTTTCGATTGTCGAGGGTACTAAAAGGGATACTGGGCTTGATTTGGGACAGTTAGAGTCCATAGCGGCGTATTTCAGAGATGTACGCAAAAAGTATGCAGCATTTGAGGGGAGTCTAAAAGGAGTCGATGGACGAATTTTATCTGCGCAAGTACCTGGCGGCATGCTGACCAATATGGAAAACCAACTTAAAGAACAAGGGGCAGGCGATAAACTTGATGAAGTTTTGAGTGAAATTCCTCATGTCCGTAAAGATCTAGGGTACATTCCATTGGTTACCCCCACATCGCAGATAGTAGGTACTCAAGCAGTACTGAATGTGCTTACCGGTGAACGATATAAGACCATTACGAAAGAAACTTCGGGTGTATTAAAGGGCGAATACGGTGCAACACCGGCCCCTGTTGATGAGCAGCTTCGAGCACGAGTACTGGATGGTGCTGAGCCGGTAACTTGTAGACCCGCAGATCTCATTAAACCTGAAATGGACAGCTTAGAAGCAGATTTGTTGTCTAAGGCAAAAGCGGAAGGTATTGAATTAGCTGAGCAGGTGGTCGATGATGTTTTGACCTATGCATTGTTCCCTCAAATTGGCTTAAAGTTCTTGAAAAATAGGTATAACCCTGAAGCGTTTGAGCCAAACCCAAGTTTAGTGGTGAATACCGCTGTTGATAAAGCGGCGAATAGACCTGCTCCAGCTAAAAAGCAAGGAAATGAACGCTACAGCGTGAGAGTGGATGGCAAGGTTTATGATGTTGAGGTCTCTTCAGGCGGCCAATTACAAGAGATTGCCGTTAAGGACAGTGAACTGATGCCACAATCGGCATCTGTTAGCTCAGGTGAAACATTGAATGCGCCACTGGCTGGTAATATTTTCAAAGTTCATGCAAGGCCTGGTGACGATGTAGTGCAAGGAGATGTTGTTCTGATCATGGAAGCGATGAAAATGGAAACTGAAGTGCGCGCTACTTCAACTGGCAAAATCGCAGATATTTTGGTCTCCGAGGGTGACTCAGTCTCCGCTGGCGATGCCATTATAGAAATGGCTTAGGAGCGTTTGAGATGGAAGGATTGCTAAATTTATGGCATGCAACGGGCGTAGCAAATTTGACGTTTCCCGCTTTGTCTATGATAGCCGTGGGCTGTGGTCTGTTGTACTTGGCCATCGCCAAAAAGTTCGAACCGCTGTTGCTAGTACCGATTGGTTTTGGCGCGATATTAACGAATATTCCTGTCGCAGCCCTGTCTGAACCGGGTGGATTGCTGTACTACGTTTATTATATTGGGATTGATAGTGGTATTTTCCCTTTGTTGATATTTATGGGCGTAGGGGCGCTAACTGATTTCAGTGCGCTCATCGCGAACCCCCGCATGCTATTGTTAGGTGCCGCAGCACAGTTTGGGATATTTGCGACCCTGTTTGGGGCTATTCTGCTCAATTTCATTCCTGGGTTCGAGTTTACGTTACAAGATGCATCTGCTATTGCGATAATTGGCGGGGCTGATGGCCCGACAGCCATCTTTTTGGCCTCAAAATTATCACCAGAGTTGTTAGGGGCAATTGCAGTTGCGGCTTATTCATACATGGCATTGGTGCCAATTATCCAACCGCCTATTATGCGCTTATTGACGACTGATGAAGAGCGTAGTATTGCTATGCCGCAGCTGAGAGTTGTTTCTAAACGAGAAAAAATTCTGTTTCCATTGATGGTATTGGCTTTAACTTTGCTGTTCTTGCCAGCCGCAGCGCCTTTGGTAGGTATGTTCTGTTTGGGCAATTTAATGCGTGAATCAGGCGTTGTAGATAGGTTGAGTAATACGGCGCAAAACGAATTAATTAATATCACAACCATTTTCCTTGGTTTAGCCGTCGGGTCGAAATTAGCCGCTGACCAGTTTTTGACAGTGGAAACATTGGGTATTTTAGTACTGGGCGCGTTGGCGTTTAGTATCGGAACTGCATCAGGTGTTTACATGGCAAAAGTCATGAATCGCTTATCGTCAAATCCAATAAACCCACTCGTGGGGGCGGCAGGAGTATCAGCAGTACCGATGGCTGCTCGTGTCGTAAATAAAGTGGGATTAGAGTCTAACCCGCATAACTTCTTATTAATGCATGCTATGGGGCCAAATGTTGCAGGGGTGCTCGGTAGCGCAGTTGCAGCAGGTATCTTGCTTGCTTTAGTGAATTAACTACACTCTCCAACCTTTAGTGGGGCATTTGCCCCACACTTTTCTTTCTTTTCAATAGTGAGCTAAGTACAGCTCACTTTTTTGCCGTTTGGCTTTGTTCACGCTTGTATAAATAACGGGTCAAGTGACGGTGTTCGTGTTATAAAGAAATAAACTGATCAAAGTTAAGGAATACCATGCATATTATTGTGATATTAGTTTGCTTAGTCGCTGCGTTGCTGATCCTTATTCCACTTTTAGAAAAGTATCAAGGTAAAATGGGACTAGATAAAGCGCAAAAGTACGGTAAATATATACTGCCTTTGGCTATGCTTGGGGTGGTTGTTAACATCATTCACTCTATGATGCAAAGCTAAATAAGTGGTTATGAAGCAAAGCCATCGAAATGGCTTTGCGCAAACTCAGTCATATATTAATTGGCTGATTGTAAGTATTTTTGGATGAACTCGGTGGCTTTCATATATGACTCTTCAAGTTCATCTCGTAACTGAATCAATTGATCACTGCTCATTTCTTCCGTTTTACACCTTGATTCAAACTTTTCAGAAATCAAAGCAACTTGCTCCGCACCAATGGTACGAGAGATGGATTTAAGCTGGTGACATGCCTCAATAATTTCACTTTGACTCGATGAAATAACAGCGCCATTAATGTCACGGGCTAATTCGCTACTCTGTTCTAGGTACATTCTAAAGAAGCGAAGTCGTTTAGCACTATCGTCGTTGACGTATTTATTGAGTTGATCCATGTTGATGGGAAGTTCATCAGCTGGCTCTTCTTTTACGGGTGCGATACTCACTTCATCTGGCTCAATTACTTCAGTCACAGGCGCTTCGTCTTCAACGACAGACGCATTGTCCATTGCTGTAAAGCTAGGCAGAGCGGCACTTTCCGAAGAAACTGGCATGGCTTCAACGCATGCGTTTGAATCTGTGGCGTTTATATTTTCATCAAGGATTATGGTGGTCTCAGGTTCAACATCAGCCTTTGATACAGTCTTGTGCTCTGTATTAGCACTCGTTTCAGGTTGCTGCGTCGCTGGTTTGGCGTTATGTCCAGAGGCGTTCTGCCATTTTTCCAATGTCGCTTCTAGGACATTCAACTCTACAGGCTTGGTAATGTAATCATTCATACCAGAAGCGAGGCAACGGTCTCGTTCACCTTTGAGTGCATTCGCTGTGATAGCAATAATATATGGCTGTGCATTGATGTCAGGTGATTGTTCTGCGATATCTCTGATTTTGGTAACCATGTCATAACCAGACATTTTAGGCATATGTAGGTCAGTTAACACTACTGCGTAATGGCCTTGTTGCCACATTTTTAAGCCTTCTTCGCCGTTTTCAGCTACTTCAACACCATAACCAAGTAAATGAAGCTGATCGGTAAGCACTTGCTGGTTTAATACATTGTCTTCGACCAGCAACACTAATTTATTTTCAGCCTTAGCATCTTCAATATTCAAGTAGCTGTTCATTGTACGAGATGGCTTGAGCTGTTTGGGTTTATGCAGGCCTACAGCGACCAGCACCGCGGTCATAAAGCTTGTTTTACATAAAGGCGCTGCATTTAAATAGAATATGTGGCCGTGATTGAGTGCCGATTCATCCATCGTGCTGAGCACAATGACTTGCTGGTTGTTGTGCTCGATAGAGTAAAGTAGATCTCTTAGTTGCTGATTTACTTTATCCATGCCATCGAGACCATCGAGTACCCAAACGACATCTTGATCATATTGATGTTCGTCAATTTCACTTGGGTCGACAACAATGGCCGAGTTTGCACCCATAAATGATAAGTAACGAGCCAAAATAGCGCGCCTATTTGGGTTATGCGTGAACGTCACCACTTTTCGCCCAGCTAATACACCTTTATTGGCATATTCAACTTTGCCACTGATACTGAAAGGTAGTTCGACAATAAACTCGCTGCCCATACCGATATCTGAATTGACATTAATTGAGCCTAGCATTAACTCAACAAGACTCTTACAAATCGACAAACCTAAACCTGTGCCGCCGTATTCTCGTGTAATTGATCCTTCAGCTTGAATAAATGGATTAAATATCTCTCTCAGCTGGGCCTGAGTCATCCCTTTACCATTGTCAGTGACTTTAAAACGCAAGGTATAGTGTTCAGAGGTATTTTGGGCCACTTCAACAGAGATTTTTACAAAGCCTTGTCTACTTTCATCGGTTGTAGTGAATTTAATGGCGTTACTACACAGATTGTAAAGTACTTGGCGCACGCGCACGGCGTCTCCCACCAAGTTGCTAGGAATATCTGGAGCAATGGCTAACTGGAGGTCCAGTTTACGTTTTTTGGCGACAGAAGAAAGTACACGTGCGACTTCTTCTATGGTTTCTGACACAGAAAAAGCACTGCTGTCTATCTGTAATTTACCTGCTTCTATTTTAGAGAAGTCTAATATGTCATCCAATATGCCAAGTAAAGAGAAGGCTGAATCGCGAATGATGGTGGTTAACCTGTGCTGTGCTCCGTCTAATTCAGTTTGGCGAAGTAAATCAATGGTACCGATAACCCCATTCATCGGCGTTCTAATTTCATGGCTCATGGTTGCTAAAAAGGTAGTTTTAGCTTCAGATGCACGTTCGGCATTAAGCGTTGCTTTTTCTAGTGCCAAGGTACGAGCTTGAACTTCAGTTTCAAGGCTAGTTTGCAACTGCCTCAATTCGTTCTGAGATGCTTTATTACCTTTAATAATGTCACGGATCTGATTGATTAAGGAGTTTATGCCGATGGCGGTTGAGGAGAGGCCGAAACTCAATTGTTCTGTGACGTGGACATCATAATCTTTTTTCTTAATTAGATGCTCAAGCTCTGAATTTAATAAGTTGAGCTCTTTGGCCAGCTTACCTACGATTTGTTTCTTAAGAAATATTGCAAAGCCAAGCGTGAGAAGCAGAGCAATCGCTGCCAATGCATAGCTCAGAGGGTTGCTTGTCGCCACTGTGATGGTTGGTTCGCTGTATACAAGCACTAACTCGCCGACAGGAATGTCATCGAGAGTCAATGGTTGGTGAACGATGACTTGTCCGTTGAGTGTTAATTTGGTGCGCTGCTTGATTGGCGCAACAGGATTATCACTCGATTGAAATACCAGACTAGGCTTGCCCATTCCACTATCTGCATATAAGTAGGCATCTATATTTGGGTTGCCTGCTTTGACGGATGTGAGCATCTGCTTGGCGTAGTTATAACCTAACTTCATCATGGTATTACTTAGCGGTGCAGCTAAATCCTGAGCCTGTAAAGCGAGGTCTGGTTGACTATAAGTAGTATTCACTTCTTGTTTGGGCCAAAGATAGGCACCCAGTGAAGCAATACTGGTAATGATTAGTGTGACAAATACAAACAGGGGCACGAAACCTTTGATCTGTGCTTGTGAAGATTTTTCCATTGAAATAGTCCGAACAAGTAACTTTCAAATCGAGCTTTATAATAACTTCACATCCTAACACCTATAATGGATGATTTCTCTACGTTTTTACTTCTTTATTATTGTTTGTAGAAGATCATAGTGAGAGATTTAAGTATAAAAATCAGCCTTTAGTAGCCTATTTGTGTCAATTTTGCATGAATTGTGCGCAAACAAATTATATTGCAAAAAAATAGTTGACTTGAAAGGGTAAAACCCGTTTAATACGCCGCACGCCCAGATAGCTCAGTCGGTAGAGCAGAGGATTGAAAATCCTCGTGTCGGTGGTTCGATTCCGCCTCTGGGCACCATTTTTAGGTGCGCCGACTTAGCTCAGTTGGTAGAGCAACTGACTTGTAATCAGTAGGTCATCCGTTCGACTCGGATAGTCGGCACCATTTATAAAGTTGGTTTTGCATTGGAATTAAATCCCATGCTAATTAGTTGCCCAGATAGCTCAGTCGGTAGAGCAGAGGATTGAAAATCCTCGTGTCGGTGGTTCGATTCCGCCTCTGGGCACCATCTCTTAAAGATGTAAAATAAAGAATTTTACTAAAACGCCTTATAAAAGCGGTTTAGATTTTTTGAAATGTGTCAAGTTAATTTCAAATGTGTTTAGTATTTACCCAGGTGGCTCAATCGGTAGAGCTGTGTGGAATTGTATTGAAAATCCCTAGAGAGTTTTAATACACGTAAAAATTATTTGCCCAGATAGCTCAGTCGGTAGAGCAGAGGATTGAAAATCCTCGTGTCGGTGGTTCGATTCCGCCTCTGGGCACCACTATTAAGTGTGCCGACTTAGCTCAGTTGGTAGAGCAACTGACTTGTAATCAGTAGGTCATCCGTTCGACTCGGATAGTCGGCACCATTTATAAAATTTGTGACACGATATAATATTTTCCAATTAGCTCATTCGGTAGAGCTGTGTGGAATTGTATTGAAAATCCCCAGAGAGTTTTAATACACGTGAAAATTATTTGCCCAGATAGCTCAGTCGGTAGAGCAGAGGATTGAAAATCCTCGTGTCGGTGGTTCGATTCCGCCTCTGGGCACCATTATTAAGTGTGCCGACTTAGCTCAGTTGGTAGAGCAACTGACTTGTAATCAGTAGGTCATCCGTTCGACTCGGATAGTCGGCACCATTTAATTTTAAAGCAGTGAATTACTGTATCTAAGGTATTGAAAATCCTTATCGAGTTTTAATACGCATAAAAATTTATTTGCCCAGATAGCTCAGTCGGTAGAGCAGAGGATTGAAAATCCTCGTGTCGGTGGTTCGATTCCGCCTCTGGGCACCATTATTAAGTGTGCCGACTTAGCTCAGTTGGTAGAGCAACTGACTTGTAATCAGTAGGTCATCCGTTCGACTCGGATAGTCGGCACCATTTAATTTTAAATCAGCGAATTGCTGTATCTAATGTATTAAAAGTATTTAGATAGTTTTGATACATAAGATTCTATTTTCCCAGATAGCTCATTCGGTAGAGCTTTTTGGAATTGTATTGAAAATCCCTAGAGAGTTTTAATACAGATAAAAATTTATTTGCCTAAATAGCTCATTCGGTAGAGCTTTTTGGAATTGTATTGAAAATCCCTAGAGAGTTTTAATACACGTAAAATCTTGTTTGCCCAGATAGCTCAGTCGGTAGAGCAGAGGATTGAAAATCCTCGTGTCGGTGGTTCGATTCCGCCTCTGGGCACCATTCTTATAGTGTGCCGACTTAGCTCAGTTGGTAGAGCAACTGACTTGTAATCAGTAGGTCATCCGTTCGACTCGGATAGTCGGCACCACTCATCTATAAAAGCCAAAAACACCAGCACTTAAATACTTTTCAGATATCTTTTTGTATACATTATTTGGAATTATATTGAAAATTCTCGTGTCGGTGGTTCGCTTTCGCCTCTGGGTAACATTGATCATATAATCTCAGTATTAGCTGGGCTTTTTTGTATCTTTTTTTCGCTTAATTTTCTAAGTGTTTTTCAGCGCCTAGATGGTTGGATTACTCTATTTTACTTTCCTTCATACTTATAAGCTTTAGCGACTTTACGATATTTCAACTAGTATTTTATTAAGAGGCCAAGTTAGGTAGTATTTTGATTGAAGTGGCCATTTTATGTGCAGGTTTGATCATTGACCCTTAGTATGGAACAAATAGAGATATTTACGATCCCAAGTCCGTGTCAGGGGATATGTGAAGTGAACAATCGCGGTTATTGCAAGGGCTGTTTTCGCAGCCGAGAGGAGCGCT
This sequence comes from Pseudoalteromonas luteoviolacea, assembly GCF_000814765.1. Lineage (GTDB taxonomy): Bacteria > Pseudomonadota > Gammaproteobacteria > Enterobacterales > Alteromonadaceae > Pseudoalteromonas > Pseudoalteromonas luteoviolacea_H. The sequence continues at coordinate 351,836 of NZ_JWIC01000010.1, read as the reverse complement.
TTTGTTGGAATCAAATGACAGAGCATCAAAAAAAAATGGTGATAGATCTGTGCCAGCGTCGTAAAAAGCGTGTAATGGCCAGCAAACAGCAATCACAAAAAGCCACAGCAACAAGTGATGAACTAGCTCAAACACAAAATGATTTGTTTAAATTCGATATTTAGCCTTTAATACCTCAATTATGCCCTTTTGCTCTAGCTTTTTTAAAGTATTTTTTAATTTAGGAATGAGTGCAGCGTGTTTCTGGTGTAAATAATGAAAACTGTCTATGGTCATTAGGTCTTCAATTTTTATCGTATCAACATCCATGTATGGCAAGTGCTTACGTAAATGAAAATCAATGATTAGCGCCCCCTGTACTTTTTTCTGGATCAGTAAGTTGAGTTGAGCTGCACTACTTTTTACTTCGACAAGTTCACCTCGATAGCGATTATCCATCATGTATTGATAGGCAACGAGGTATCCGCTTTGCACTGCCATTGATTCAATCTGATTAAATGAACAGGAGGTGCAGTGGCTAATGAGTTGTAGGTTGAATGAATAGAGAGGGAAGTCGACATAAAGGAGATTTGCATAGCTGTCAGTGACACCTGCAATCCGCCCAAGTTGACCATCAAGTTCGCCAGCATTGGCAGCGATAAGTGCTGTTTGTTGATCGAAATCTATTAGCTCTAAGCTGTGGCCGATGTCTTTATATGCCAGGCTCAATAACTCGACGACATATCTGGCTTGCGGGGTGTCGGCAGGACGATTGAAATACAGCGTTTTGGCTTGGGCTAGAGAGCAGTGTGACAATAAAAGAATCCATAATATTTTGATATTTCTCACATAGTCCTCCTAGTTTACAGTGAATGAAGCTCGTGTCTTCTCAATTTTAAAATATTAATAAATACACTGTAATATTTAACTTTATCATTCAATACTGCCGTTGCTGAGTACATATATGATACACTGTTTTTATAATTTTCAATAATTGTACAGTATGATGTCTTATAATCTGTGTAACCTTTCTAGAGCAGAAAAATATCAAGTTCAACTAGAGTATGAAGCGTCTTTTTGGGCTTATCAGATAAAGCGTGGTAAAAATACGCGAGAAGCGATTTATGATGCGATTAATAGCCGTCCCTTGTCTGAACGGGATACGTTAAAGGCTAAGTTTGAGCAATACTTGGGGCTTATGTTAGTTTAGTTATGCAGTTGAGTTGTTTTTGTTTGCCTGCGATTCAAACCCCATTAGTTAATAAGTTTTATCAGGCTAACAGAGTACGTGGCCGAGCGACCAAGCAAGATCTAGTTTGGGTTGTTAAACTTACGGAACTGATTGCAGCGTGCAGGGTTCAAAAAGTGGAACAAGATGCATTTCTATCTACCGTTTTTGTCGACCCTGAATATAGAGGGAAGGGGGTTGCGACGCAGTTATTAGCCTCAGCCATTGAAGCTGAAGACCTTGTTTATACCTTTGCTTATCAAGATGTTGTTTCATTGTATTTGCAACTCGACTTTATAAACGTAAGCCAAGATGCGTTGCCAGAAAAATTACGGAATATGTTCGTCAACTATACGAAGCAAGGCCGAGAGATAACAGCGATGTGTTTTCAAAGGGATGTAAATGCATGAAGTATCTTATTGTTTTAGTGATATTTGCCTTTAGTGCTTTTTGTTCAGCACAAGTCTCTCGTATTTCTCCTGCTGAAGGCTTATCACAAAGTTATGTCAATACTTTGCTATTTGATAAAAAAGGATATCTTTGGCTATCTACGGAAGGGGGCTTAAATCGATATGATGGGTATCAAGTCCTTGAAGTCATGGGCCCAAATAAAGCGCTTGATAAAATGCAGATTGATCGTATTTATCAAGATCCAGCAGGCAAAATTTGGATAGCCTCAGGTCGAGCTGGGCTGTTTAGTTATCACCCCGAAAAAGACCATTACCGACAGTATATTCAAGCGCCTTCATCAGAGCAGGATTATATCCAAAATAGTGTTTTTCAAATGCTGGAGAAAAGTGCTAACGAGTTGTGGTTGGGTCGTACGAAAAATGTCTCTGTATTAAATAAAGAGACAGGGGAAATAACGGAAGTCATTCCGATACCAGGTATGAATGATCGCAGTTTGGTCAGATCGCTCCTGCAATTTGAAGACATACTTTACATCGCAACGACAGAGCATTTATTTGCGTATCATATTCCCACTAAACGACTTAAACCGATTAAGCATATCGACAATCCAGAGCACCCGTTTCAACACAATACTAAATCGTTATTGTTGTTGAATGACTCGACGTTGTTAGTTGGGGCGGTGCTGGGGCTGTATGAGCTTGATATTAGTGAGTTACAAACCAACTTTGATGCAACGCCCGCTTATAAAACATTATTAGAAGAGTTTAATATCTGGCATATGCTAAAGCAGCAGGCTTATTTGCTGCTTGGCACAGACAAAGGACTTATGCGCTTGGAACCACACACGGGTAATGTTGAACCAGATAAGCGACTTTTGAGTAGTCGTTTTTCTATTTCTGATAGCAGCATTATTCATTTAAACGAGGATAATAATGGCGGAGTGTGGGCTGCTACTCGCACGGATGGCGCATTTTACTTGCCGCCAGATAACCATATTTTTGACAATGTGCAAAACGAGTCAATTGAAGGGGAATTCTCTCATGGTGCTGTGTGGGGGCTTGTCGAATTTCAAGGGTATATTTGGGCTGCAACTCGAGATGGCTTAACACGATACGACCCAAAAACTCGTGAAGCCAAGCCGTTACTCCAAGGTTATATGGGAGAGAGCTTTTTACCAGAGTACTCGATATTTGAGCTGTTCGCATTTCAAGATAAGCTTTGGCTGATAAGTAACCGAGGTTTATTCGTTTTTGACCCTGTAACTGAAACAATTTCTCGACCGCAAGCGCAAAACCCAGAGTCAACTGAGATACTCTCGGGGTTTGTCAAAGGAGCCGTTTTGGTTGAGCCAGGTTTTTTATACTTTGTTGATGGTAACTCAGGTTTTTATTTATTTAATATGAACAATGGCATTTTAGAGCCGCTTGGTCCGAGTTTCGATCAGTTTGATCCGTTCTTAAGTTATGGCTTTTTTCCGCCGTTATCTAGCCATCCTACCCAGCCTGTGTTTTATAGTGAAGGCCGTTTATTTAGATATGATCGGCCAAGACAACAATTAACGCAGATTTACCAAGTACCCAAAGCACATAAGCAATCAGCGGTAGACTTGCTGAGTTATACCATAGATAAAAATAACGTGTTGTGGCTGTCTTTTGCGACCCATGGATTGGTACGACTAACTGCTGATGGATATAACCCTTTGCCGTTACCTACAGATTCTTTATCCGTTACTAATTTTATCTTGTATGAAATGCAGCAGGATAACGCGGGCATGATCTGGATGTCATCTCATCAAGGCATATGGCGGTTGGATCCAGATAACTTTCACCTACAAGGGTTTACCATAAATGACGGTTTGATGAGCAATGAATTTAATAGTGGGTCGTCTGTAAAATTAGAAAACGGCCATATTGCTTATGGGTCATTACAGGGGATCACCATATTTGATCCCGAGGTTAACAGGCCAAACAGACCGTTACTAACACGTGTTAATATCACCAATGTAGATTTAATGTCTAGAGATCTTAAACCCGCCGGACTCAAATCATTCTCCTCAATAGAGCTTAATCACGACGATATAGGCTTGGAGGTGTCATTTTCTGCGATGGCATTTACTGCGCAAGAGCGCATTGTTTATGAATATCAACTCTCAGGTGAACAGAGAATACTGAGTCGAAATAGTAATCGAGTCGTATTTCCAAAACTTAACCCTGGCCACTATCGCTTAAAAGTATGGGCAAAAGATCCGCTGACAGGGGACTATACTCAGCCTGCAGAGCTTAATATTCGCGTCAAATACCCCATTTGGCGCTCGCCTTTAGCTTTGGCATGCTATCTCGTTTTAGCCAGTGCGCTATTTGCGCTTTGGGTTCATCGAAAAAATAAAGTCGCACAATTATTGATGGAAGCGCACAAGGAGACGCGAAATAGTGAAACGCGACTTAAAATGGCCCTCGAAGGCAGTAATTCAGGTGTTTGGGATTGGCAGTCTGGTTCCAATTTAGTCTATCAACCAAGGTTGGTGAATGAGCTTGGCTATAAAAATGAGTACATTAATTTAGATGACTACTTAGAACTGATCCACCCGCAAGACCGCGCATTATTTCGTATAGAGTGGTTGGAGTTTGTCTCCACCGCAAAAGGATATATTGATTGTACGTATCGATTACGCAATAGAGTGGGCCAATGGCGATGGTATAAAGACTACGGTAAGGTGATGGCTTGGCGAGAGGCGATACCAATGCGCGTAGCGGGTACTTATACCAACTTGACCAGGGAGCGTGTGTTCGAAGAGCGGGCAGCCCTGTTTGGGGAGGCATTCGAACAAACGCGTGATTGGGTTATGATATTTGATAGACGTTTTCGGATCTTGGCGTGCAACAAAGCATTGCAGGATGCGTTTGCAGTTGAAGCAAATCCGCTCTCGAGTACCAGCGTGAGTTTGGGGCTAGAGCGCCACGTTCGAATGCATTACCTTCGCACCATGAGCAAGTTAGCTGAAGGGGAGTATCATAGTGCGGAAGAGGTTCTACGTTTACCCAGCGGTGAAGTGAGACACGTGTTGGTTAAAGTGACGGCGACGCATGGGCAAAACTATATCATTGTGTTGACGGACATCAGCAAGCAAAAGCGCACTGAGAAAGAGCTTTATCAACTCGCCAATTATGATGCATTGACCAAGTTACCAAATAAAGTGCTGTTTATGGATAGAGTGCAGCATGGCATTGAACAGTGCGAAGAAAATGAGCAATCCTTGGCTATTTTGGCGATTAAGTTTGGCCGTTTACAGCGGCTGGCAGATACCTTTGGCGATGATTTTGTCTTAGCTGTAATACGTCAAGGGGCTAAAACATTGCAGTGTTGCTTCAGAGAAGTTGATAGCTTGGCGATTGGTCAAGAACGAGATTTTTATATCTTGATGGAACACCTCGAAAATGTGGATGCTGTGACTCGATATATCCATTGTTTAATCGCACGTTTTGAAGATGGTATGCGAGTGCATGAACAAGATGTGCATGTTGATGTCCATGTGGGGATTTCACTGTATCCGGATGATGCTAGCGACGCGTTTGAGCTAAATCAAGCTGCACAAATTGCGCTGAGCCATGCTAAGAAAAGCACAAAGAGCCACTACCAGTTTTACCATCACGATATTAATCAGCAGGTAAAACGCAATATTGAGATTGAGCGTCGCCTCACCGCCGTGTATAACGAAGAGCTACTGTACAATTATTATCAGCCAATATTAAATGCCACTCGAGAGCATATTGAAGGGTTTGAAGTGATTCTGAAGTGGCCTGATGATCCACTTGTTAGCGCGGATGAATTTGCAAAAGCAGCTGAAAAAACGGGACTTGGTATTGAAGTCGTTTTACAAACAATTGAGCGGGCGTTAATTGAACTGAAGGTATGGCATTTAACTTGGCCTGATTTATATATTTCAGTGAACCTGTCGGCGCACGTCTTGCATTTCGAAGGTCTAGTAGAAGGTATACAGTCGACACTGAAAAAAACCAACCTACCCGCGAGTTGTCTTGTATTTGAAATATCAGAGTCCGTGATTATGCACAATGTGACTCAGTCTATTGCGCGAATGCACGCTTTAAACTCGCTGGGTTGCCGTGTGTTCATGGATGACTTTGGGACTGGATATTCTTCTCTGATGTATCTGACGCAATTCCCAGTGACGACATTAAAAATAGATGAAGGCTTCATCGTTGATATTGGTAAAAATAAAGATCATGAAAGCATTATTCACTCAACATTGTCATTAGCGCATAGTTTAGGCAAGTTATGCATCGCTCAGGGTGTGGAAAATATAGAGCAGCTGAGGTTTTTACGCATGCTTGGTTGTGAGCGTTTTCAAGGCTATTTGTTTAGTCCACCTTTACCTGGTGATATGATTGCTCATCTTATGGCCAATACTTGGGAAGATATGTTTAAAAGCTAGAGCTTTTCCCCGCAGTGTCGGCAATAAAGGCTTTGTGCTCGCTCAGAGGTCATCAGCTTAATCGCTTGATTGGCCTCTGTCGCACTTAGACCAAGCTCTATCCTAAGCGCTTCAAGGTGCTCAGCTTCGTTCTCATCCAACTCGCCATCGACCAAAGCGTGATGCACCGCTTCATGAAATGCGTCTCTACGTTTGCGAAGTTGATCTGCAAAGCTGGATGCCAATAATCCAGTTGGGATTGCCACCATACCCATGCTCAGCAAAGTGATCACCCCCCCAAAAAACCGCCCGAGCGGAGTGATTGGCACAACATCGCCATAACCGACTGTTGTTAAAGTGGCCATGGCCCACCACATAGCAGCAGGGATAGAACCAAATTTATCCGGTTGCACATCATGCTCAATAAGATAAATGCCACAAGATGCAACGATTAAGACCAAAGACATAATAAAAAAAGCAGCCATCAATGAGCTGGCTTCTTCTTTAAAGGCGGCTAATAGAAGTTGCATTGCTCGTGAGTATCGGGTGAGCTTAAAGATACGCATCAGACGCACTACGCGCAAAAATCTCAGGTCGAATGTAAAAAATACCATCAGCAGTGTGGGTAAAATGGCGATTAAGTCGATAACAGCGAGTGGGGAGCGAATGTACTTTAAGCGAATGTAGAAGTTGCTTTTAGATTTGTCTTTAAAATTCAGCTTATCAACACAACACCAAAGGCGAAGCAAATACTCAATACAAAATATGCCTACGGAGATGACTTCAATATAAAAAAAGGTCTGGTAGTACTGCTGTGTTAATGTCGGAACAGATTCTAAAACAATCGCAACGACATTAAATACAATTAAAGCAATTAAAAAGATATCTAAACTGTGTGCTACTTTTCGATATTTACCGCTGCCTTCTAAAATGGCGGCTACTTTTTGTCTTAGCGTTAAGCTCATAATATACGTGCTATCAATGCGTATTTTGAAGTGGCATGGTCATAATGGCAGCCCCTTCTTCGAAATCTCGTTTTACATCAAAGCCTAGATGTTTCGCTAGATTTATCATGCCAGTGTTTTCAAATAAGGTAATGCCTTCAATGGTATTCACTCCTTTTTCTCGGCAGTAATCAATCGCTGCACTCATTAAGATTTTTCCTAGCCCCAAGCCTTGAGAGTCTGATCGGACAATGACCGAAAATTCTGCCTGTGTATTATCTGGATCCATTAGTACGCGTGAAACCCCTAACGTTCGGTATGCGCTTTTATGGCGTTCACTGATAATAAATGCCATTTCACGATCGTAATCAATTTGCGTCATTTTGGCTAATTGATCATGCGTGAACTGGGGAAGTTGACCAAAGAAGCGCTTATACCGATCTTCTTTGGTGAGTGATTGGTCAAACTCTTGATGGTTTCGTTCATCTTCAGGTCTAATTGGCCTTAAAGTCACTTGTTGGCCGTTTTTGAGTGTGATTGCGCGTTCCAGCTCTTTTGGGTAAGGCTTAATGGCCAAACGTTTACGGTGTGCTTTAGGCTGGTATGGAGACAGACCAATTTGAGCATCTAACACTAAGAATTGTCCAGAGCTTGCTAGAATAGGGTTAAGCTCTAGGCTATGAATATCGGGTTGCTCGATAACCATTTGAGAAACTCGCGTAAGGAGTGCACATAAACGATATTTATCTACCTTATCAGGCAGTGTACGTTCTTTTAACACGCCCTTGTCATGAGCTGCGGCAATTAAATACTTGGCCAAGTTCATGTTTAGAGGTGGTAAGGCTACGGCGGCTTGGGAAAAGTTTAACCCAGTACCGGCTTCACCTAATAAAATGACAGGTCCAACATCGGGCTCCGTTTTAATTGCAATACGCAATTCTTGAGTGCCTGCTCGAGAAGCCATTTTTTGCAGAGAAAATCCTTCTATTTCTGCATCTGGGTAGGACTTTTTAATTCGCAGTAACATAGAAAAAGCCGTTTGCTCAACTTCATTTCCATCATTAAGGTTGAGTACGACACCACCGACTTCTGATTTTGACGGGATGGCGGCACTGATTAATTTCAACGCAACAGGAAAACCAATTGCTTCTGCCTGTTCCTTGGCTTCACTGGGTGTGAGTGCGACTTCAGTTTTAATACAGTCTATACCATAACATGCAAGGATCTGACTGGCAGAGTGGGTCGATAGGTATTTATGCCCCGCACGTAAAAAGGTGCCGATTTGCTGTTTTGCTGCACTGCTGTTTATTAATTCATCTTGAATGATAGACTCAGGTGTCTGAGTTAAATGCTTTTGGTTACGACGATAAGTAATTAAGTGCATAAATGCACTGACAGCCCCTTCAGGCGTTCTATAGGTTGGGATATTGCTCAGTACGCAAATATCTCGTGCTGATCGCGCGGCTTCTTCACCCATAAAATTGGTCATGACGAAAGGTCGTGCCATTTTAGGAATCTTATCTAATGTCTGAGCAATGATTTTGGCATAAGCGGAGCTCGGTGCCAGCGCTGAAGGAGTGTGGATGATGAGCAGGTTTTTAACTTCATCGGCTTTTAATAGCACCTCTAAAGCTCGCTGATATCGTTCGGGTGATGAGTCCCCAAAGATGTCTACCGGATTGTCGGTTTGTGACGATTGCGGAACGATGTCATTTAACGCGGCAATGGTTTTATCACTCAATTGCGCGAGCTTGCCCGAGCGCATTAAGAGTGTATCTACGGCCATAATGCCCGGACCACCCCCATTGGTTAGAATCGTCAGGTGCTCTACTTTGAGAAGTTTTGGGTGCAGTGCCAAAGTTTGCGTTGCAGCAAATAACTCTCTTAAATCATTCACTCTCAGCATACCAGCACGCTGAAACATTGCATCATAGACAGCATCATCAGATGTTTTACCGCCAGTATGGTGGTATGCAGCGCGGGCGCCTGCAACGGTTCGACCTGTTTTTATGGCGATCACCGGTTTACTAAACGCTGCAGCGCGGGCTGCTGATATAAATCGTCTGACATCTTTAATGTTATCGATATAGAGTAAGATGGCGGATGTTTTGCTATCTCGAGCTAAATAATCGAGCAGCTCGTCAAAGTCGATGTCTAGACAATCACCGACAGAAACAAAGTGTGAAAATCCTATATGCTTATTTTGTGCCCAGTCTAATATCGTGGAACATACAGCAGCGGATTGCGACAAAAACGCTAATTTACCAGGTTTGGCAATGGTGTGTGAGAAGCTTGCATTGAGGCCTATGTGCGGCAAAATAAGCCCTAAACTATTGCTCCCTAACAAGGTGACTTCCGCTTGCTGTGCACATTGATTGAGTGCTTGTTTCTCCGCATTATTTAATCCTGCTGCAACGACAATTGCGTGCTTGCAGCCGAGTGACCCGAGTTCTTGTATAAGCTGACAAAGTGTCTTTTTATTGGTGCATATAATGGCCAGATCTGGGGTGCAGGGTAAGTGTTCAATATCTTGGTAGGCTAATACGCCATTGACAGCGGTATATTTGGGTGTGACAGGCATAATGGGGCCTTTGAAACCGCCTTGTAGTAAGTTTCTCATCACCACATTGCCAGCTCGATTCGGATTATTAGAGGCACCGATGACCGCGACAGATTTGGGGTTAAAAAACTGACCTATACGTTTAACACTCATGCCTACTCCTTTGGTTACTTATATCAAGCTAGCTGCTTGCACAGACTGTAACATGTTTACATTGGAATTTGAGCAGATTAGAGAATAACTTTGATCTCACAGGCACTTTTTGCCAATACAAAAGTGCCTGTTGGTAAAAGGGCCGTATGTTTATACTTTAAATCGAGAGACATCTTCTTGCATTTTATGTGCATCAAATTCAAGCGCCTCACAGTTCTTACAGTTTTGGCAGGAGTCGACATAGAGCTGCTCTGCCGATACTGAAATGTTGGCAGCAGCATTTTCCACCCCTTGTACTGTTGCCATTTGCTCTTCCGTTGCTCCTGCGATTTGAATAACCATATCGCGGATTTTGTCCATGGCTTGTTTGTTATCATCCATACTTTGTTGTGCATCTGTGATCCCTTCGTACATCTGCTCACTCAGCGACAAGCTGGTTTGCATTGCTTGCTCTGAGTCGTGAACTAAGCTCTGAAGGCCATGGATCATACGTTCTATCTCAACGGTGGAGTTCTGAGTGCGTTTAGCCAGCGTACGCACTTCATCTGCAACCACGGCGAATCCTCTGCCGCTTTCTCCGGCGCGGGCGGCTTCGATAGCAGCATTGAGTGCAAGTAAGTTCGTTTGCTCAGTAATGCCCCGTATAACAGACGTGACACTCTCAATCTCACTGCTGGCTGAGGACAGTTGTTGCATCAGTTGACTGTTTTCATTGATATGCCCTGTCAACTCAGACATATTGTGATGGGCTTTGTGCATGATCTCAGAGCCACGCGCCATATTTTCATCTGCTTCGTTGACATTATTTTGCACAGCGACACTGTTCTCGGCAATTAATGACACCGCCTGCACTAACTCACTCACAGCTACTTTAACGGCGTGTGTATTATTTTTTTGCTCTTCAATGGCTTGCTGTGAACGTTTCGTCACTTCCACGGACTGATGAGCACCGCTCTCTACGGTTTCCCCAGTATGTTTTATCTCTCGAACGATATCCGCGGTTGTATCTATAAATTGATTAACGGAGCCTGCAAATTCGGTGACCTCATCACGACCAGTCAGCTCAATATGGTGAGTCAAGTCACCTTCACCATGACTTATCGTCGCCATATTGGCATTGGCAATTTTGAGCCTCTGAACAATGTGGGCACCTTTCCAAAGGAGTAAGCCGGCAATGATCACAGTCAGTATACCGGCGAGTATCATGCCTTGGTTTTTGGCATGAATAAGTTCATGTTGGATCCCTTGGTCTATATCTGTGGAAAGTTGGTTTACGGTCCCTTCAACTTTATGGATACTGCTTCTTAGCTCGCCTCTTAAGCCAGAACTGGCATCTAACCCTCGTTCTACAAGTGCATTTGTGAGTGCACGTGCGGTACTCTCAAATAGGGTGAGATCATTTTGTCCGCCACTAAATTGGTCATTGAAATAGACTTTCATGACCGCGAGTTGCTCTGTCACTTCATTTTTAGTCGACATGTTTAAATTGGTCTGGAAATCATTTTCAAGGAGCACTAGCCTCAATGCTTTACTCATGGCGGTAATATCGCCAATATTGGTGAGTGACTCATGCAATGCAATTTCTGCCTGGTTGAACTCTCCGCGCAACCCTTGATTGGGGGTTAAGCCAATTTTTTTGTCCAGCGCAACTAAATTACGTAAATTTAACTCATAGTTACTTAAGTCTTTTTCGGCAACAATCAGCGCCTGTTGCAGATCTGTGGGAAGCTCGGCGCTTAATTGTAATATGTTCTGCCTCATGAGTTTGATGCGTGTATCAAACTTGTCGATATATTTTTGTTGTTTGCGAAGTAAAAAGTCTTTTTCATGACGTCTGAGCATCAACAGATCATTGCTAATTTCTTTGCTGGTCGCCAGACGCTGTCCCAAATTGGCGATATGGCTTGTTTCGTACCACAAAACGCCCACCATACAAAACAGTGCGATCATGACTAGAGAAGAAAGTAAAATGAAAGTGTGACGGATGGTCATAGTCTACTCCTTAGCTTCGATACTCCCATCACAAAACTTAGAACAGAATTTTAAAATTACCAATCTGTGAAGAAATTTATTGAGATTATTTGTCCAACCACTTTTACATCGCAACGTAAGATGCACTTTTTGTTACATTTATATTACATATATACCTAAGCGGTGCCCATGTGTTTGAGTAGTATGGCTAAGGTGTTAGTGAGGTATAGGCTGAGTTATCGGCTGTTTTGATGATGTATCAACCGGTTGACTTTTTTGCACCAGATTAGAAGGCGCTAGTCGATGTGTTTAATACCTGGATTGTTGTGCAACAGGACTATGCATTTCGTCCTGTTACTATTTATATTTATTCGGGTAAATGAATTCAGTGCGCTTATTTTGAGACTTGTCTGTTTAGTCACAGCTCAAGCCCATAATATCTGTCGCAACAGTCTTTAAAATGGTTAGTTCTCGTTGAATAGACTGTCCTTTCTTATCACTGTTGGCCAGCGTGTCACGGTTATGTGCAATGGCTTTTTGAATGTTTACCCAAACAGGGCGCATGCCATTGGCTTGTTCATAGGACTCCATTTGAGGAGCTGTGAACGCACCGCAAATCTCGACTTCAAAACAGTGTGAAATAATATGTACATTATCAAACTCAGGTTTGTGCCAACGCTGGAACTCTTCATAAATACCAAATGGTTTTATGTGTGTGATGGATTTTGCACCTGTCTCTTCCAACAGCTCTCTTTCTAGGGCAACTTCTATCTCTTCCCCTTCATCTACACCCCCGCCCGGAAGTGTATAGTCGTCATATCTTGCGGTGTAGAGCAGTAAAATGTCTTGTTGTCGTGTCACGATAGCGCGTGCGGTATGTCTGATAAAGTGACTACCTGACAGTGGCTTAGCAGGTTCAATATTGAGTTGCTTCATAAATAGTTGTATTGATAAAGAATGCAAATTGGCAGTGTACCACATTTACATTCTCATGGAATGAAGGCCTTTCGCTTAGAAAGGCACAGGGTAAGTTTTCAGTATGGTATCGATTTCTGCCAACGCTTCTGGGGGCAGTGGCTTATCAAAGGCAGTGATATTTTCTTTTAATTGTGCCATAGACGTCGCCCCAATAATTGTAGACGTTACCCCATCAACTTGATCACACCATGCCAACGCCAGTTGTGCGGTAGAGAGGTGGTGTTCATGCGCGACTTCTTGATATGCGGCTGTTGCTTGTTGTGAATACTGCGTGTCTCTGAAAAGGCCATGGCGCTGCATGAGTGTCCAGCGACTACCTTCAGGTCTAGCACCGCCTAAATATTTCCCAGATAACAATCCACCAGCTAAGGGTGACCAAGGCAGATAAGCGATATCTTCATTGACACAGTTTTCTAGTAGATACGGCCAATCCTTTTCGTGCAGTAAATTAAACTCATTTTGAATGGATACAGGCTTTTCAATATTATGCTGCTCACACAAGCTAAGGTAGGTATGGATGCCCCAAGGTGTTTCATTGGACAGTCCCCAATGGCGGATCTTACCTTGGTCTAAACATATTTTTAAACCTTCGAGTATGTCACTCATTTCTTCTAGTTGTTGCGCTTTGCTTACAGCATGAAGGTCCAACATACCATGCCAATGCTTGCCAAAGTGAGGTGATGTTCTATTTGGCCAATGCAATTGGTATACATCAATATAATCTGTATTTAATCGCTTGAGAGAGCGTTCTACAGCTTCGATTACCGCTTGCTTGTTTATGGGTTTACCATCTCGCACCCAACTTAGCCCAGCTCCGGCTATTTTTGTAGCTAAAACAATTTCTGATCTTTTCTCTTCATGACGTTTTAACCAGTCACCTATGATTTGCTCGGTTTTTCCGTAGGTATCAGGCGATGGAGGCACTGCGTACATCTCGGCAGTATCAATGAAATTAATACCTTGACTCAAAGCATAATTAATCTGTTCATCCGCATCATGCTGATTGTTTTGCAAACCCCAAGTCATACTTCCTAAACAAACTCGCGAAACCTTTAATGGTGAGTGGCCTAATTGGCTGTACTTCATAGATACTCCTTGCAAAATCTGACAATTTCACACTGCTAATTTGCAGCGCTAAGATTTATATCGACTAACAGCAGTGTAGAGCATTTCTTCTTATTGTGCAGGTGTTTGTTGTTATAGATAAACAAAGGTGATAAGCCATGTTCATAGAGGCTTACTGTAGTTTACTTAAATTTATAGTGTCGGTTTAGTGTGCCGTAATGAAAGCTTTTCAATAGATATATTTGTAGCGATAATTTTTGTATATTGATACGAATTGACGTGAGGGGAATTGGGATTTTCGATTGGAGTATCAATATTTAATAAAAGCAGTAGATCATGCTCCCTTTATTATCATCATTTTGGGTCTAATGATTGCTTGGCACGGCTACTATGCTAGATGGTTACTGATTAGTTATGGAATTTTAGAAACCCTTGATCACCTCATACATCTTGAGATCAGAAGTTGGTTAACGCACTTTTATATTATGAACTCCCTGATCATTATTGTGTTTATGTTTCCTATCCTGTTAAGACGTCCGATTGCACTTTTTATTTTCCGAAAAACAGGGAGAGAGTATTTTGCTATTGTTGGTAATAGGCAGGGTCTTTCTAAATATGAAGTGATAATACTTTGGTTAATGGCTTCAACAGCAGTGGTTAATTTCATTACGTGGATTGAGGTGATTTGTTATAAATATTGGATTATTGATTACGTTTATATCAAGTTTCATTTCAGAGATTACTACATGGTGTCCGTACATTTAGTGACACTGGCGGCGATGTATTCTTATTCTTTTTATACATTTATTTCTAAATCTCAGATAAAAAAAGTGCATCGTTAGACAAGCGTGAAAAAAACTGCCAAAATACTGTATAAGTAAACAGTGCTTTGGGGCGTTCATGAAAAAGTTCATTCATATCGATATGGATTGCTTTTATGCAGCGGTAGAAATGCGTGACGATCCTTCATTGGCTAATGTACCAATGGCAATCGGGGGCAGAAGCCACCGAGGTGTACTCTCAACCTCCAATTACATTGCACGCCAATACGGTGTGCGTTCAGCCATGTCTAATTATAAGGCCAAGCAACTCTGTCCTCAGCTTGTGATTGTGCCTGGGCGTATGCAGGTTTATAAAGAAGTTTCCCAACAAATTCGTGCTATTTTTTCGCGATATACGCATTTGATAGAGCCTTTATCATTGGATGAAGCTTATCTCGATGTGACTGATTGTGATGAATGCCACGGCAGCGCCACGTTAATTGCCCAACAGATCCGAAAAGATATTTTTAATGAGACTGGGCTTACTGCATCAGCAGGTATTGCACCGATTAAGTTTTTAGCAAAAATAGCCAGTGATGAGAACAAACCGAATGGACAATGCGTGATCACTCCCGATCGTGTCGATGCCTTTATTGATAAGTTACCACTTCGCAAAATTCCAGGTGTTGGCAAAGTAACACATGAAAAACTACTGGCGTGTGGTTTAGTGCATGGTCAAGATGTGAAAGGCTTAAGTCTTGATGAAATGGCACATCGGTTTGGTAAATTTGGTCGGGTTTTGTGGCGTCGTTGTCAAGGAATTGATGAACGAGGTGTTGAAACGGAGCGCATACGCAAATCCGTTGGAGTAGAAACTACATTCGAAAAAGATATCAAAGATATAAGTCAATTGAAGGCAATTTTATGTGACAAGCTGGTGCCTGAACTGACTCGTCGAAGTGCAGGTTACCAAGCTGATAGAGCTTTTACTAAGCTGGGTGTAAAAGTGAAGTTTTACGACTTTTCTCAAACCACGAAAGAATGCCAGTGTAGCCACATTGATCAAGATATTCTGTGCACACTTTTAGAGCAAGCTATTGCTCGCCATGGTAATAAACCTGTTCGGTTAGTCGGTGTACAAATTGGACTGGGCGATACGCCGAACAACCAGGTCCAAATGGGCTTATTTAATTGAGTATCGGGGTGTTACTTCTACTGTAGGGCATTTGTGCGACTAAAATATAACTGAAATTGCAATCTCCCGTGTTAGAGTAGTGTTAATACAACAATAACACAGAGGACAACCCATGCAATCTATCATGATAGTATTGTTTGGTATCTTGGGGATGCTGTTTGGCTGGTTTGTGTACTCCAAGTTTATCGCAACGAAGATCTTTAAGATGGACGATAATTTCGTCACACCTGCCCACGAATTGAATGACGGTGTCGATTATGTTCCTACGAACAAAGTGGTGCTTTGGGGGCATCATTTTACATCTGTAGCGGGGGCAGCCCCTATTGTTGGCCCAGCCATCGCTGTATATTGGGGTTGGGTACCAGCTGTTTTATGGGTGGTGTTTGGTACTATCTTTTTTGCCGGTGTGCATGACATGGGCGCACTGTGGGCCAGTGCCCGTCATAAAGGCAGGTCGATGGGAGCGTTGTCTGAGTCCGTCATTGGTAAGCGCACTCGCTCACTCTTTATGATAGTGGTGTTTTTGGTGTTGCTGATGGTTAATGCAGTATTTGGTGTGGTCATTGCAAACTCATTTGTAGCCAACCCGAATGCGGTTTTCCCAGCTTGGGCTGCTATTGTTGTGGCGCTTATCATCGGCCAGTTGTTAAAGCGTAAAGTGCCTTTAATTCCACTCTGTTTGGTCGGTGTTGTCGTGCTGTATGCAACGATTTATGCGGGGAGTGGGATGCCAATTGCGCTGCCAAGTGATGTGTTTGGGCTAACAGATAAAGCAAGCTGGATATTGATTTTATTTGTCTATGCAGCGGTTGCTTCATTGTTGCCAGTTTGGATGTTGCTTCAGCCTCGCGATTTCATCAATGGGATGCAGTTACTCGTTGGTCTTGTTCTTTTATATGGTGCGGTATTTGTTGTTATGCCGGATATCACGGCACCTGCTTTTAACACGCAAACCGCAATAGATACACCAAGTATTATCCCACTCCTATTTGTCACGATTGCATGTGGTGCTGTCTCTGGCTTTCATGGCATTGTATCCTCTGGCACAAGTTCAAAGCAGCTCAATAAAGAAACCGATGGACGGTTTGTTGGATATCTAGGTGCAATTGGTGAAGGTTCCTTGGCACTGATCACGCTGGTGGCGGTCAGTGGTGTTATGTTGGCGGTTTCTCCAGAAGAGTGGCATGAGATATATAGTCATTTAGGCGCAGGCTCTGTGGGGGCGTTTATTCAAGGTGGGTCAAACTTAATAAGTACAGGTTGGGGGTTGTCTGCTGAGATAGCTTCTACCTTACTGGCGGTGATGGTGGTGTTGTTTGCAGGCACAACGATGGACTCAGGGGTGCGTTTACAACGCTATATAATTCAAGAGTGGGGGGATATTTATAAACTCCCTATTTTGAAAAATGGCATTATTGCTACTTTGGTTGCAGTAGGGTGTTGTTTATTGCTTGCGTTTGGAGCCGGTGGGGCTTCTGGAAGCGGTGGCATGATCATTTGGCCCTTATTTGGTTCTACCAATCAGATCTTAGCAAGTTTGACCTTGTTGGTGATTTCTGTGTATTTAATCAAGCTTGGCAGGCCTGCAAAATTTACCCTTATCCCTATGATATTCGTTATTTTAATGGCCTTTTTTGCTGGTCTTATTAAGTTAGGTGAGTACTACGAAAAAGGTAATTGGCTACTGGTTGGTCTGGATATTGTGGTTTTAGTGGTGAGTGTTCTTGTTATGTTAGAAGCATGGAGTGTTGTCAGTAAACTCAAAAGTACAGCGGAAGCTGCTCCGGACAGTGAAGAATCGAGTAGCTAACTTGGCTCTTGAGTTTAAATAACCGATAATTGGCCCTTAAATTACAAGAACAAGGGCCATTTTTATGTCTTTTCCTCTCTCATTGCCAGTATCGAATTGGCAGCAAAGCGACGCTGACGCGGTAATTGTCATCACATCTGATGTAAACGACTTAGGCGATCAGCAACTTAATGACATAGCCGCACCGTATATTGCCGTTGACGCGCGTTTGGCCACTCAAGCGAATGTTTTGTTAGCACCTCAGGTGCCAGGGCAACGTTTAATCATCGCGCCAACAGGTCCGCTTAATCGTGATTATGATGACGTTCGCCGCTTTTTTGCTGCCGGCCAAGCTGGCATCGCGCAAGCAAAAGCCTCAGGTGCTGTGAAACCTGTGATCGTTTTAGCGGGTGTACCAAGTGATACGCGTTACCAAAATGCACTACAGGTTGCTTTTTTAGGCGCTTGTCAAACACTTTGGCAACCGCTTGAAGCCCGTGAATATCGTGGTGAGCAGATAGAGCCTGTTGAAAGCATTTTCCTCGTTGGTGCTGATGAGGCGACTTGCGCACAGATCAACGCAATTGCTGCGGGTCAGTATGCAGCACGCGATTTATGTGGTACTGAGCCAGAGCGCATGGCCCCGCCTCGTTTTGCTGACTACTGTGTCTCATTATTTGAAAACACTTCAGTCAAAGTTGAGGTGATCTCAGACATCAATGCCATTGATAAAGACTACCCAATGCTTGGCACTGTGGCGCGTGCATCGTATGCCGTTGAGCGCCATCACCCACGTGTAGTTAAGATGGAATACGTACCTGAAGGTGATATTGAGCGTACCTTGATGTTTGTCGGTAAAGGCCTTGTTTATGACACGGGTGGTGCAGACCTAAAAGTAGGCGGCTTTATGGCAGGAATGAGCCGCGACAAAGGTGGTGCAGCTTCAGTGGCGGGTTTCATGAAATCAGTCGCTGAGTATCAGCCTAAGGGCGTGAAAGTGATCGCTTACTTGGCTGTGGTACGAAACTCAATTGGCTCTGATTGTTTTGTACCAGATGAAATCATTGAAACTCGTGAGGGCGTGCGCGTGCGCATTGGTAATACCGACGCAGAAGGGCGTTTAGCGATGGGCGATTTGCTAAGTGAAATGAAAGATTTAGCTAAATCAGAAGTTAACCCTGAGCTGTTCACCGTTGCTACGTTGACTGGTCATGCGGCACGAGCAATGGGTCCATACAGTGCGTTTGTTGAAAACGGTCCGGCACGAGCTAATGCGGTTTCACGCCAAATTGCTGATCAAGGCGACATTTGGGCTGATTGCGCAGAAGTATCGCGTAGCCGCCGTGAAGATTATGATTTTGTCCAGCCTCGCACACTGGCGGATGATGTGCTTTCAAGTAACAATGCGCCATCTGCTGTAACAGCGCGTGGTCACCAGTTCCCAATGGCGTTTTTGGCGATTGTTGGCGGCTTGGATAAACATGGCTGTGATTCTGAGCTACCTTTACCGTATGTACATATGGATATTGCAGGTAGCGGTGTCGAAGGCGGCGATTGGCAGCATGGTAAGCCAACGGCTGCCACTGTGAGCAGTTTGTTTGCACGTTATTGCCTGTAAGCATTGATAGAGTCTTTTGTGCCCTAACTAAATAAAATTACCCTAAAGCAGATACTCGTTATCTGCTTTTTTATCGGAGTAGAAAACATGGCATTCGAACTTGCCCCAGAATTACAAAGAGATTGTATTGAATTAGCGCAGTGGCCTTTGAGTACGGTGCTTTTAATGAATGATAGCCAATACCCTTGGTTTATTTTGGTGCCTAAAGTTGACGGTGCGCGTGAGATCATTGATTTAAATGAGCATCAGCAACAGCAGTTTTGGCAGGAGTCAAAGCAGCTAAGTGAACTGCTGATAGAGGTATTTTCACCAGATAAACTCAATGTTGCTGCGTTAGGTAATATGGTGCCGCAACTACACGTACACCATATTGCGCGCTTTACGCATGATGTCGCGTGGCCAAAACCTGTTTGGGGTCTGTATCCTGCAATACCGTATACAGATGAGCAGCTCATAGAATTGAAAAAGGCGCTCGCACTGTAGCGCCTCTAGCCATTAAAGGCCCAATACGGCTTTACCTTGTTTAAATGTCACATCTACTGGAATATTTGCATTGGCAAGTTTATCTAAATCGGCTTGTAGGGCGGCTTTTATGTCACCATGGGTTGCAATGAGCTGGTCGACTTTTTGGTAATCACCATCCCCTTGCAGTGTAAGAATAAGGTTTGATAGTTTTTCCATTGCTGCGCCCATCTTATCCATATTTACTTGATAAAGGCCTTGCTCGTTTTTAGAGAACGCCCCCTCTTGTTCAAAGAAATTAAATCGGATCATATTTGCTTTTCCGTGAGCACTTGAGGCACCAAAACGCACTGAGCGGAAAATCCCAGCCATAAAGGTGACGTAATAGTCTTCTAATGTACCCTCTGTAATTTCACCTTTTTTCAAAAGCTGTTCAACCATATACAAGCCTAGGATATCGGCTTTGCCTTCTTCTATCGCACTGGCATGTTCTTGTAAAGATTGACGCACCGTGCCTTTCCCTGTGATGGTATTTTTGATGCCTAGACCATGGGCCACTTCGTGAAACATGGTATTGGCAAAAAATGCGTTAAAGGTAATGTGTTTACGTTGTTCCGGTACAATTAATTCATCTGCGATAGGAACTAAAATTTTGTCAAACTTCGCGCGCATCGCATTTTTAAGTTGGAGTCGGCGCGTCCCTTTTTCTAACTGAACCTGTTCATCGTTAGGTAGGTTAATGGCAATGGTTTTGCTGCCTGCGTTTGAGTGTCCTGCGTAGTAAACTACATCGTACGCGTTGAGATCTGCATCAGAGCCCGGCACCTCTTGCTTGTATTGTTGTGCAACAGGCAGACCTGTTTGTAATTCTGGTAAAAACGCAGCGAATTTGGCCAAACGTTCACTCCAAGCCAGATCTTTAATTAAAACATATGACTCAAATGCACTGCGATAACCAAATAATTGGTCTTCGTATGTTTCTATAGGGCCTATAACGACATCAATGGGGTTATTCTTCATATCCATCCATGCAAAATCAGATGGTTGATAACTATTATTCAATAGAGCATCGGCACGCAAATTTAGGTAGTGAGAAAATTGCTTATCAACGGCCAATGAACTGGCTTCTCTGAGAAGCTGCGCTGCTTGTTCGAGCTCTGCTCTAAACTCAGTTGCGTAGGGCACAGCATATAATCGACCTTGTTCATCTCGTTTCACCATAGAGTATAGGCCTTGTCTGTCTTTGAACTCTGACTGATTTAGCTCTTCTTTGGTGATGTCGTGTGGGTAAAATTGTGCACCAGGCGTTTTTTCAGAAAACCCGCTAAGAAATACTTGGTCGCCATTTAAACGATCCCAAGGACCGTAGTTTATGTCGGCAAATTGACGTACTTGTTCGTTTTTTATACCAGCAAGAAAGCTGTCTTTGCTTTGGCCGAATGCTTGTTTCCAAAATAAATCATCCATGATTTTCGATGCATCAATCAGCAGAGAAATCATCTTCTTTTGGTTGTCATTAAGGTGACTCAAGTCACTTGTTAAGGTAACTGGCGTATATATATTGAGATGCTGCTTGTCGATATTCTGAAGAGTATATACCGCTGGTGCTTGCGTTTCTGCTTGATTGGTTTTTGGTGTGTCTGATGCTTGTTGAGAGCATGCACTTACTAGCAGGCCAGAGGAGACCAAAATTGCACTGGACAGTTTAGAAAGTTTCATCATTTACCCTTGAGATTTTAGTTATTATGATTGTGAGGTACCTATGATGCTCAAAAAATATCAATTGAGCAAACTGTTCAAACAAAGTATTTTCTTGTACAGAAATGATCAGAATAATTTTTATACTTTTCTTAACTTTATCGAGAAGTTAGACAATACTTAAAGTAGTAAAAATTATAAGGCCATAGTTAAGTGGCGAATTTAAAGGACTTTGACCATATGTCTACAGAAAACGCATTACTTACGATTCTTGTCGATAAAATCAATAATGACACACTTGTCTTGCCTACGCTCCCAGAGGTCGCAGTTCGAGTTCGTCAAGCAGCTGACGATCCTGAAGTCAACTTGTTACAAATGGCGGATGTTATTTCACATGATCCAGCACTCGCCGCGCGGATGATAAAAGTCGCGAACAGTGGTTTTATGGGACGTTCGATTAAGGTAAATACGCTAAACCAAGCTGTGACGCGGATTGGTTTAAGGCAAATAAAAAATATCGCGACAGCGATGGCGATGGAACAGCTGTTCGTTTCAAACAATAAATTGATCAAAACCTATATGGATAAAGCGTGGCAGAAGACGCTAAAAGTTGCGTGTCAGGCTATTTCAACAATGGAGTTTTATCTGCGTTTAAATAAACATACTTCGCTGAATAAAGACACCATTACACTTGCTTCTTTGGTTTTTAATATTGGCGTGCTGCCGATTTTAACAGAGGCTGAAAAACACCCTGAAGTGTTTGCTAATCCAAGTTTTCTAGCACATGCAATACAGAAGTTAGCTGGACGTATTGGCGGTGCGATTATGCGCGAGTGGGGATTTACCGATGATTTTGTTGAAGTGGCAGAGAGTTGGGCTAACCCTAATTATAAGCCAGAGCATGTTTGCTACGTTGATTTTATTCGTGCTGGTGCCATTGTTGAGGGCATTTTACAAGTATCAGACAAGGCCGCTGCGCTGGGAGTTTACGAAGAGAAAGGCGTGCTCCGCTCCATAGATATGTTTACTGATGATGCCTATTTAGACTTACTGACAGATGTGAAGTCGATGTTTGCTTAATAGAAAATAGGAGTAAAAAGGGCCAATTGAATAAGGCCCTTTTTCTTTTTATAGGTCGTCTTTGTCACCAAGTTCTCTGGTAAGATCTTCTAGTAGCTCTTTGACCTCTTCAGAAACTAGGATAAAGTCAGCATCTAGTTTGATTGCCAAATCTTCCTTTGGAATGTCAGCATTTTGCTCTTTTAGTGCATCATTGTAGCTGACGCGCTTGATTGACCCGTCATTTTGCAATAAAAACTGAACGCGTTCTTTCCAGTCAAGCGCCAGTTTTGTAACACGCTTGCCATTTTCTAAGTGAAGCTTAATTTCATCGCTAGCAAGGTCATGTTGTTTTAGCTTAACTTGTGCGCCTTCATCGGCAGCATCTTGCAGCTCTGCATCATTGCCAATGGCAAACCCCTCAGGTGCCTCAAATTTAGTTAACCAATCAGTTAAAAATACATCTAAGTCATAGTTTGCAAATGCTGGCACGATAGGCAAGGTACCCAAAGATTTGCGCAGTAAAGCCATCATTTCTTCCGCTTTGTTAAAGCTTGCGCTATTTACGATCACCCAACCACTTTCTTGGTCGATAAAAGCAAATTGTAAGCTGGACTTTTTAAATGCTTGAGGGAGCAATGTTGCTAAGATATTTTCTTTGAGCTCGTCTTTTTCTTTTTTCTTAACTGGGCGGTTTTCTTCGCGCTCGATTTGCTCTACTTTTTCTGCAACCATGTCATTGATAACAGCTGCTGGTAGTA
The DNA here is from genome assembly GCF_000814765.1 of Pseudoalteromonas luteoviolacea. Taxonomy (GTDB): domain Bacteria; phylum Pseudomonadota; class Gammaproteobacteria; order Enterobacterales; family Alteromonadaceae; genus Pseudoalteromonas; species Pseudoalteromonas luteoviolacea_H. The sequence goes on along the minus strand of NZ_JWIC01000010.1, from coordinate 328,775 downwards.
CTTTTTCTTCGCGTTTAGCACACAAAAGAATGCTACTTTGTGAAAAGTGAGACAGGGTTTGACCGTGTTTCCCTAATGCGTTTACCCAACCAAAGGTGCTCATATCTTGGCTACCACAAGCGCGAAATATGTCTTGCTCTAGTGCTTTTTCAAAGTCTTCTTGTGTGTACGAAACATCTTGTTTAAAACGGTAACAGATCAGGTTGCTGAACCACATATATTCAAATATCCAAGTTAAAAATCGACTTGCATCATAGCAAACCTATTGGGCTGGGCAAAACGAAAATTATCTAGCTGGTTATTTTAAAAAGCGACTGGTTATTGGGGGGAATAAAGCGGCTTATTCCCCTCCAAGAGAATGCGGTTAGCTAAACATAGCCTGTTGCGCTTTCATTTCTTTTGGAAAACGAATGTGGTAAGTAAGCCCTTGGCCTTCTTCGGAACTGACTTCAATATCGCCATTGAGGGTTTGCTTCACAAGATTGAATGTTATGTGCGTTCCTAAACCGCTACCGCCTTGATCTCGTTTGGTGGTGAAGAACGGGTCAAACAGTTTTTCTAGCTGCGCAGCTGATACGCCTTTACCATTGTCTTTGTACACGATTTTCACATCGTCGTTGTCATCTGTGATCTGAATATCTATGGTGCCTTTATTGACGCCTTCAAATCCATGGATCAACGAGTTCATGATGAGGTTGGTAAATATTTGGCTGATGGCACCCGCTGGTAAGTTGAGGGTAAGATCAGCAGGGCAGTCTATGTTAACCTCGTGTGCTGTTTTTTTCAGTTTGGGATGCAATGAACGCAGTACTTCCTCTAAATATTGCTGAAAATTAATGGTCCGAACAGCTTCACTTGCTTGGTCTACGGCAATTTGTTTGAAACTGGCCACCAGCTCAGAAGCGCGTGCCAAGTTGTTGGTGAGCAAGCTTGCACTTTGCTTCGCTTCATGCATAAACTCTTCTAACGCTTTTGGTGATAGCGTTTTTTCTTTGTAAGCGGCTTCTAATTGGTCTAAGCGTTCTTGCAAAAAAGATGTGGCAGTCACACCTATTCCAACAGGGGTATTAATATCATGTGTTATACCTGCTACTAGGCCACCTAACGCGGCCATTTTTTCAGAGCCAACCAAGCGTTCTTGTGCCATGTTTAGTTCTTCAACATACTTCTCTAACTCATTTTGCTTAGTTAATAACTCTTCTTCTGTTTGACGCCTCAGGTCGATTTCTTCTGTTAACGTGAGTTTTTGCTTCTCAAGTTCATATTTTTGTTGTTGCAGATCCATCATAGCTTGGCTGAGATTGGAGGTTTTTCTTGCGACTTCTTGCTCGAGTTGAATATTGTGCTGATCTAGCTTCTCATTACTAATAATGAGTTCTTTTTGAGTCTGATCTAACTGCTTTCGATATTCTGCTACTTTATCGATTAATTTGTTGAACGCTTCTTCCATTACTTTGAGCTCGTTGCGTTCGGTCGTATCAATATCTATCTTATGGCCATCAACGTTGTCTACTTCGAAATCTTCAATTTGTTCGGTCAAATCAGTTAAGGGCTCAGTCAGGAGCTTTCTAAAAGCGAGTAAAAATAAGATAATCAAGAATGTCGTTTTGACCATCGCATTCCCTATCAAAAAGTAGATAGAGATCATGATCCGGCTAAAAACCACCTCTCGGCTTGAAAACAGCGTGACATCACCCACTTGGGTGGCACGACCTGAAAACTCGAAAATCAAAGGAAAAGTGTAACCAAATAGCCCCGATGGTGTATCTTCAATTAAGGCTTCTTCTTGCACGAGCTGTTGGCTATATAATTCATGAATGTTGAGGGAACGACCAAGTTGGGAGATGATTTCACCGCTGTCGTCTCGTACAATTATCCCCTCTATCATGGGGATCGCAAGTAAACCTTCCGCCGTTGTGACTGTCTGTTTGGTGTTTAACTCCCAAATTGCACGAGTCAGGCTTCGGCTAAATGTTTTTTGTAGCATAGTCAGTTCGTTACGGATATAGTCTTTAGTATTGACATACTCAGCGACAACTTGTCCACAAGTGACGACGAACGTAAGTAAAAAGTAAACTGACAGAACGTTTGTAAGTAGTTTTTTCGACAGACTTTTCTGTAGCATGGAGTGTTCTTAGCTCCTGACAACCATGTTATAGCACGCGTATTAAACTTAAAGTTAGCCAATAAATGGCTAAAAATAAATGTTTATCTTGCTATCTTTACAACATATAAGCGAATATAAAAAACTTACTGGATGTTGATTATTGTGTTATAAGATTAGGACAACAATAACGTTTATTTGTTACTAGAACAATAAAGATTTACCTTCTTATGAGCTATTCCGTGTTAGTGTGTGACGATTCTACTGTTGCACGTAAACAAGTTGTGCGTTGCTTGAGCTCCAACCTAGATGTTGAGATCAGTCAGGCTAAAAACGGCCAAGAAGCTGTTGAAATATTGCAAAATTCGCAAGTTGATTTACTGTGTTTGGACCTTACCATGCCCATTCTGGACGGTATCGGTGTACTTGAAGCGATTAAATCAAAAAAAATTGAAACCTATGTAGTGGTTATTTCGGCGGATATTCAAGATCAAATGAAGCTAAGGGTTTCGCAGCTGGGAGCGTTGAAGTTTCTCGAAAAACCAGTCAAGCCTGAGCAATTACTCTCTCTACTCAGTGAATACGGTATCCGTTAGATAAGCTTTGCACTTTCCTGTACGTATCTTGAACATTTTGCATATTTAATTTTCATTTATCGTCTTGACAGGTTGACTGTAAATCGGGCAATCTAATTCACGAAGACAATTTATAAGCAAATTTTATTTAGGTTAACGTATAAACCATGAACCCAATTACATGTAACGCGACAATTATTATTACGACCACCATCCTTACTGGATAGTGGCATAGGTCCGTGCATATTTAAAAAGGCCTGTGCTCACTGAGAGCACAGGCCTTTTTTGGTTTTGGAATGAGGAAAAGTAATTATGCGAGTATTAAAGTTTGGAGGCTCATCACTTGCTGATATGGCATGTTTGGAGCGAGTTCGGTCTCTCATTCTCAATTATGGCAGTGAGAAAGCCGTGGTGGTGTTATCTGCGCCGGGTGGCATGACGGACAACTTGGTATCATTGGTCGAGCACGCACAAAAAGGTGAAGACTTTAGCCAGCAATGGGATGCTTTTGCATCTCGCAGTGTCGCGCTTAGGCATGAGGTTGAAGCGCAATATGGTGAAGTAATTAATTGGCCGTCGTTAAATTTACTTCGCGATAAATTAGAAGGCGTGAAGCTGTTGAAACAATGTCCTGCGTCGGTGAATGCGTTCGCCATCAGCTTTGGTGAAAGGATCAGCGTATCTTTAATGGTCACTATGTTAAAAGCGTGTGGCGCGACAGCATTAGAAGCAACAGAGTGTATTAAAACGCGTGCCGAGTATTTAGACTCTGAAGTTGATCTGGAGAGCACGCGAGACGCTGTAAACAAACAAGTAGATATTGCAGAAGCCGGTATTTATATCATGGCTGGCTTTACTGGTAGCAATGCATTAAATGAATTAACGACACTAGGTCGCAATGGCTCTGATTATTCTGCAGCAGTCATAGCTGCAAGTCTGAATGCAGATATTTGCCAAATATGGACAGACGTTGATGGTGTTTATAGTGCGGACCCAAGGCTAATTAAAAAAGCAACAAAAGTTGACCGCCTTTCGTATAAAGAAGCGATGGAGCTCGCTTATTTTGGTGCAAAAGTGCTCCACCCAAAAACTATTTTGCCGTGTGCAAAAGCAAATGTGCCGTGTGAAATTAAAAATACTCATGATCCAGACGTACCCGGCTCATTGATTTCTTCTAACGGAACAGGTGACGCCCCTGTCAAAGCTTTATCTAGTTTAGACGACCTTGCTATGTTGACCGTTTCAGGCCCTGGCATGAAGGGGAAAGTAGGTATGGCAGCAAGGGTATTTGGGGCGCTGGCCAATGATAATGTCTCAATTGTCCTGATTACTCAGTCTTCCTGTGAATTTAGTATTAGCTTTTGTGTCTATGAACAGGACTTGTCACTCGCGTTGAACGCTTTAGAAGCTGCTTTCGAATTAGAAACGCAAGCTGGGTTGATTGAGCCAGTAGAAGTGAGAAAAGAACTCGCCATTGTGACTTTGGTGGGTGACAACATGAAGTCGCATAAAGGCCTTGCCGCTAAATTTTTCGCGTCACTGGCGCAGGCGCAGGTCAATGTTGTTGCAATCGCACAAGACTCAACAGAGAGTGCAATTTCTGCGGTGATATCTGGCGATCTATGTAAAGATGCGATGAAGGTATGCCATGAGAACTTTTTCACTCATGTGCCATCAATCGATGTCTTCTTACTGGGCTGTGGCTTGGTAGGCAAAGAGTTGATTAAACAGTTAGAAAAACAGCAGACGTGGCTAGCAAACCGCAATATAAAGCTTAATTTATATGGCGTTGCTAACTCGAGGCAGTGTGTTCTAAGTAGAGAAGGAGTGGTATTTGACCAATGGGAAAGTGCGCTTTCGCAATCAAACTCGGCATTTTCTCTTAATCAACTTGAACAGTTTGTAAAACGTAATCATCTAATCAACCCGGTCATTGTTGATTGCAGCTCATCGGAGCAATTGGCGGATCAATATGCAGATTTTCTGAAGGCGGGTTTTCATGTGGTCGCTGCGAATAAAAAAGCGAACACCGGCGATATGGCCTACTATCGAGCATTACAGCAGGCAGCTCAGTCATCAGGACGTAAATTCTTATATGAAACAAACGTGGGGGCGGGTTTACCTGTTTTAGATAATTTGCAGTTGTTATTCGGGGCTGGAGATGAGTTATTGTCTTTCAGTGGCATTTTGTCTGGCTCTTTATCGTACATGTTTGGCGCGATAGAGGATGGCTTAAGTCTTTCAGAGGCCACAACTCAAGCGAAACAAAATGGTTTTACTGAGCCTGACCCAAGAGATGATTTATCTGGTACCGATGTTGCTAGGAAGCTGCTGATCATTGCTCGTGAGGCAGGATTGGAGCTGGAGTTGAGCGATATTCAAGTTGAACCTGTGGTACCTGAGCAGTTTGCAGCAGGTACTTCTGTCGAAGATTTTATGGCGCAATTGCCTGAATTAGATGCAGCCTTTGCCGATCGAGTGCAAAGCGCGGCGAGTGAAGGTAAGAAATTACGTTACGTCGGCAGCATTAAAGATGGAGTATGCCGTGTGGGTATTGAAGCGGTCGATGTTGACCATGCGCTATATGATATTCGCGATGGAGAAAATGCCTTGGCAATTTTGAGTCAATATTATCAGCCGAAACCTTTTGTTATCCGTGGTTACGGTGCGGGTGCTGAGGTGACAGCGGCAGGTGTATTTGCTGATATTTTGAAAACACTGTCTCGTTAGGGGGGCACTATGAGAAAATTTTATGCTCCTGCATCTATTGGTAATTTCTGTGTTGGTTTTGACTCGCTTGGCGCGGCAATCACGCCGATTGATGGCCAATTATTAGGAGATGTTGTTCATATTCAAGAAGCCGATACAGACGGTTTTGAGTGCATTGGCGAATACGCGCACAAGCTCCCGGCAGATCCACAAGAAAACTTAGCGTTTCAATGCTTAACGCATTTTCGAGCGCATGTTAAGCCTGATATGCCTAGTGTTTTTTTGAAATTAGAGAAAAAACTGCCAGTTGGCTCAGGACTCGGGTCCAGTGCATGTTCTGTTGTGGCGACTTTTGCTGCGCTTAACGCCTTTGCTAGCACTGCATTGTCTCAGTCACAAATGATTGAACTGATGGCGGACTTTGAAGCGAAAGTGAGCGGTGCGCGTCATTATGACAATATAACGCCATGTTATTTAGGAGGGTTACAGCTCACAGCGGAATTAGTACCAGACAGAGCACTGGCATTACCCGTCGACCCGAGCTGGTATATTGTGGTGGCATATCCTGGATTTACATTAAATACAGCCAAGGCGAGGGCGGTTTTACCTGCGACGCTCCCATTAAGTGATAGTGTTGAGTTTGCCCAGAGAATGTCCTCATTTTGTACTTTGTTGCAATTAAATCGATTTGATGAGGCGGTTGCATTGATGCAAGACAATGTGGCAGAACCAAGTCGTTCGCCGCTCATTGAAGGCTTCAAAGAGGCAAATCTGAGTTTACCAGAATTGGGGGCCCGCGTGGTCAGTATATCTGGGGCAGGGCCGACGCTTTTTGCGTTATGCGATTCATTAGAGATTGCTCAACAGTGTCAAAATTGGCTGCAATCACACTATCTGAACGAGCAAGGTTTTAGTCACATCTGTCAATTAGACAGCATGGGTACCAGAGAATTGGTTTAAGGAATTAAAAATGAATTTAGTTAATCTTATGGAGCCTGAGCAGCAGGTTTCATTTTCAGAAGCGGTGAAAATTGGCCTAGGGCGCAATCAAGGTGTTTTTTTTCCTGAAAATTTAGCGGCCATTAAAGATGTTGATGCGTTGCTAGCAATGCCATTTAAAGCCCGCAGTAGTAAAATTTTACAGCATCTAATCGGTGATGAGCTACCAAGTGATACGCTGGATGACATGGTAAATCGCGCGTTTGATTTTCCAGCCCCCATCGTTGAAGTTGAACAAAATACCTATTGTTTAGAGTTATTTCATGGTCCGACTCTTGCCTTTAAAGACTTTGGCGGTCGGTTTATGTCTGAGTGCATCGGTTTATTTAATCAAGGCGAGCGAGTTACGATTTTAACAGCGACCAGTGGAGATACTGGTGCCGCTGTGGCGCATGCCTTTTATGGCAAAGAAAACGTAGATGTTGTTATTTTGTATCCCAAGGGCAAAATTTCATTGGCTCAACAGAAGTTATTCACAACGCTTGGTAACAATATTCATTGCTATGCTGTAGAAGGCAGCTTTGATGACTGTCAAGCCCTTGTAAAGCACGCTTTTTTAGATGATGAAGTTAAGTCTAAGCTGGGTTTAAACTCGGCTAATTCAATCAACATCAGTCGTTTACTGGCTCAAGTGTGCTATTACTTCGAAGCAATTGCACAATTATCTCAGTCTCAACGTGAGCAAGTACATGTATCCGTACCCAGTGGCAATTTTGGCAATGTCTGTGCTGCGATGATAGCAGCTGCAATTGGTTTGCCGATTCGAAAACTCAGCGCCACGACCAATCAGAATGATACGGTGCCTCGTTATATGGCGACAGGGGATTGGTCTCCAAACGCAACTTTAGAGTCTCTATCTAATGCGATGGATGTGAGTAAACCTAATAACTGGCCTCGTGTTGAAAGCATGTTGAATAGTGGAATATTTAGTAAAGATGATTTTTATTCATGTTCTGTGTCTGAATCTCGTACTCAAGAAGTGATGAAACAAGTCAACAAGCTAGGTTACGTGGCAGAGCCGCATACCGCAATTGCTTATGAAGGTTTGCAAATCAATAAATCTGAGCATGAAACTGGGATCTTTTTAGCAACAGCGCATCCGGCTAAATTCAAAGAGTCAGTTGAAGGTGTTTTAGAACAACAACTTGACATGCCTCAGGTACTTTCAGATGCATTGAATAAGCCATGCCTAGCTGAATTTATTCAAGCAGACTATGACGGACTAAAACAGCGCCTATTTGAAAAATTAGGCTAGTTTAATTTCGCGTTTATTATGTTCGTGCATACATTCTTCCAATGTGGCTTAATGTATGCACATTTTAATTTTAAATGATATGGTCAATTCATATAAATATTTTTTATATTTAAATAAAAAAATATCATCCCAGAAACACTGTGAAATAAATTCAATCCTTGCTTAAATAGAGCCACGCAGATTTCGTAGGCAATTGGATGTAAATTGCGTACAATTGCATTCGGTAAATTTAATCATACGTGCACCTAGGAGAAACCATGTTAGAACGTAACATGAATATTGCAGATTTTGACCCTGAATTATTTAACGCGATCCAGTCTGAAACGACTCGTCAAGAAGAGCACATTGAGCTTATCGCATCTGAAAACTACTGTAGCCCGCGTGTTTTAGAGGCTCAAGGGTCACAACTTACAAATAAGTACGCAGAAGGTTACCCTGGCAAGCGTTATTATGGCGGTTGTGAGCACGTAGATGTGGTTGAACAGCTTGCTATTGATCGCGCATGTGAACTATTCGGTGCCGATTATGCAAACGTACAGCCGCACGCTGGCTCACAAGCAAATGCTGCTGTTTTTCAGGCGCTACTTCAGCCGCATGACACTGTACTGGGTATGAGCCTGGCACATGGTGGTCACTTAACTCATGGTTCTCACGTTAACTTCTCTGGTAAGACTTACAATGCAATCCAGTATGGTTTAAATGAAGAAACAGGCGAAATTGATTACGCGCAAGTAGAAGCTTTAGCGCTAGAGCACAAACCAAAAATGATCATTGGTGGTTTCTCTGCATATTCAGGCATCGTTGATTGGGCGAAGTTCCGTGAAATCGCAGATAAAGTTGGCGCCTACTTACTCGTGGACATGGCTCACGTAGCAGGTCTAGTAGCGGCTGGTGTATACCCTAACCCTGTTCCTCATGCACACGTTGTAACAACAACAACGCACAAAACACTGGCGGGTCCTCGTGGTGGTTTGATTGTATCAGCATGTGGTGATGAAGATGTTTATAAAAAGCTAAACAGTGCCGTATTCCCTGGTGGTCAAGGTGGTCCTTTATGTCACGTGATCGCTGCAAAAGCGGTTGCTTTCAAAGAAGCACTAGAACCTGAGTTCAAAACATACCAAACTCAAGTTGTTAAAAATGCACAAGCAATGGTTGCGGTACTTCAAGAGCGTGGATATAAAGTTGTATCTGGTAAAACAGACAATCACCTATTCTTGCTTGACCTAATTGATAAAGACATCACAGGTAAAGATGCGGATGCCGCACTTGGTCGCGCAAACATCACGGTTAATAAAAACTCTGTACCAAATGATCCACGTTCACCGTTTGTAACGTCAGGTCTTCGTATTGGTTCTCCGGCTATCACACGTCGTGGCTTTAAAGAAGCTGAAGCAGGTGAGTTAGCAGGTTGGATCTGTGATGTGCTTGATAATATCAACGATGAATCTGTTCAGGCAGAAGTGAAAGAAAAGGTTAAAGCTATCTGTGCTAAATTACCTGTTTACGCATAATTAAACTCACAATTTGCGTTAATTTTGATATTATAAGGGCCGCATTTATGCGGCCTTTTTGTTATCTCTAATTTTCGCGTTGTAAACGCATAAACCAGTTATGTTTTGGTATTGAAGATATTTAAACGCTGCATTAAGAATATTACCCAACAGTGAGAATATATGCATTGTCCTTTTTGTACGGCAAAAGATACTAAAGTTATTGATTCGCGTTTGGTGGCATCGGGTCATCAAGTACGACGCCGTCGCGAGTGTATAGTATGTCATGAGCGCTTCACCACGTTTGAAGGGGCGGAACTATTAATGCCCAGAGTGATAAAACAAGATGGTACGCGAGAGCCTTTTAACGAAGATAAGTTACTTAATGGTTTGCATAGAGCATTAGAAAAGCGTCCAGTCAGTACAGAACAAGTCGAAGAGGTTGTGCATCAAATCAAATCACAGATCCGGGCAACTGGTGAGCGTGAAGTAGACAGTAAAATGATCGGCGAATGCATCATGGAGGCGCTTAAAAAACTCGATAAAGTGGCTTACGTTCGATTTGCCTCTGTTTATCGCAGTTTTGAAGACATTAAAGAGTTTGGTGAAGAAATCGCAAGGTTGGGTGATTAATGGGCTTTACGCAGGCTGATCATAACTATATGGCAATGGCCATTGAACTTGCACAGCAAGGGCAATACACAACAACACCAAATCCCAACGTAGGCTGCGTCATTGTTAAAGAGGGCGAAGTCATTGGACAGGGATTTCATATCCAAGCGGGTGGTCCTCATGCAGAGGTGCATGCACTCAGAGAAGCTGCTGGCAATACTCAAGGTGCGACAGCTTACGTGACGCTGGAGCCATGCAGCCATTATGGCCGAACACCACCTTGCGCTAAAGGCTTGATTGATGCTGGTGTCGCAAGAGTTGTGTGTGCCATGGTTGATCCAAATCCACAAGTTGCTGGTAACGGGTTAAAGATGCTCGAAGAAGCGGGCATTGAAACGGCTTCTGGTTTAATGGAAGGCGCTGCACGAGCTCTGAATAAAGGGTTTCTCAAAAGAATGGAAACAGGTAAGCCCTACGTGATTGCAAAGCTAGCAGCAAGTTTGGATGGAAAAACAGCATTACACAATGGGCAGAGTAAATGGATCACTGGACCGCAAGCTAGACAAGATGTTCAGCGTTTTCGGGCACAAAGCTGTGCAATCTTATCCGGTGCAGATACGGTTCTGATTGACGATGCTAAACTTAATGTGCGGGCAAATGAATTCAGTGACTTTGGTAAAGTGGAGTCAATGGCTAAATTGCGACAGCCAGTACGTGTCATTATTGATACTCAAAATCGCTTGCATCCGGATCTAAATTTATTTTGTCATGATTCTAAAGTCATTATTTTACGTACCAAACTTGATAATCAGCATCAATGGCCTCATTTTGTAGAGCAAGTCTGCTTACCTGAGGTGTCAGGTAAGTTAGATTTACATGCTGCGATGGCGTTTTTAGCGGCGCAAAATATTAACCAAGTATGGTTGGAAGCCGGTGCGACCTTGTGTGGCGCTATGCATCAGCAAAATTTAATTGATGAATATATCATTTACATGGCGCCCAAAATTATTGGCGAAGGGGGGAGAGGGTTGTTTAACAGCTCGGTATTGACTGAGATGGATCAGATCCCCGAACTAGAAATAACTGAGTGTGTCCAAGTTGGCACAGATATCCGCATTAGTGCAATCAATAAATAAGAGTAAATATGTTTACAGGTATCATTGAAGCAACTGGCACATTAACCGAACTGACCTTAAAACAAGGCGATTTGAGCGTTAAAGTGCAATCGCATAATTTGGATATGGCTGATGTAGCGCTTGGGGATAGTATCGCAACCAATGGTGTTTGTTTGACTGTGGTAGAAAAGTTCAACGATGGCTTCAGAGCTGACGTATCAAATGAAACTTTGTCGCTTACGCGATTTGGCGAATATAAAGTTGGCCAAAAGGTTAATTTAGAAAAAGCGCTGCAGCCAACATCTCGCCTAGGTGGACACTTAGTATCAGGCCATGTAGATGGTGTTGCAAGCATTGTCGCTGTAGAGGCAAATGCTCGCGCAACCGATTATTGGTTGTCGGTGCCACATGCATTATTAAAGTATATTCCGTATAAAGGTTCGGTGGCTATTGATGGGATCAGTTTGACCGTCAATGCCGTTGAAGAAAATAAGTTTAAACTCACCATAGTGCCTCATACAGCACAAGAAACAACAATAGCTGATTTTAAAGTGGGCACATTGGTGAATCTAGAAGTTGATCAAATTGCTAGATATTTGGAGCGTTTAGTGCAAGGTAATCAAAGCGCGCCAAGTGAATCGACTCTCACAACCAGTTTGTTGGCGCAAGCTGGCTTTATTAAGTAATTGGCCATTCAAACAAAGTAATTAATGGGAAAATTATGAGCTTAAACAGCGCAAAAGAAATCATCGAAGACATTAAAGCCGGCAAAATGGTTATCTTGATGGATGATGAAGATCGAGAAAATGAAGGCGACTTAATCATCGCGGCAGAGCATATTACGCCCGAAGCGATTAACTTTATGGCGACCTATGGCCGTGGTCTTATATGCCTAACTATGACGCAAGAGAGATGTCAGCAACTCGATCTTCCGCTGATGGTTAGAAATAACGGCGCTCAGTTTTCTACTAACTTTACGATGTCAATTGAAGCGGCTAAAGGTGTCACAACGGGTATTTCAGCGGCGGATAGATCAAGAACTGTGCAAGCTGCGGTTGCTAAAGGCGCGGTGCCAGAAGACATTGTTCAGCCGGGTCATATTTTCCCTATTATGGCGCAGCCTGGTGGTGTATTGACTCGTGCGGGCCATACTGAAGCGGGTTGTGACTTAGCACGTTTAGCGGGTCTTGAGCCTTCATCGGTGATTGTCGAAATCTTGAATCCTGATGGCACGATGGCAAGACGTCCTGAACTGGAAGTGTTCGCAAAAGAACATAATATTAAAATCGGTACAATTGCCGATTTAATTGAATATAGAAATTTAAACGAAACGACGATAGAAAGAGTGGCGAAGTGTAAACTACCAACAGAATTTGGTGAATTTGACCTAGTTACTTATAAAGATACTATTGATAATCAGCTTCATTACGTATTGCTTAAAGGTGAAGTTAAAGAAGACGAACCGACATTAGTGCGTGTGCATTTGCAAAGTACGTTTAATGACATCTTATTGTCTGATAGAAGCGCAGACCGTAGCTGGACACTTCATGGTGCAATGAAGCACATTGCCGAAAATGAAGGCGCGCTGGTTATTTTGGGCAAGAGTGAGCAAACCGAAGATTTAGAACAGCTAGTTAAGGCATTTGCTGCTGAAGATCAAGGCGAAAAAATCAATTATCGTAAGTTCCAAGGTACTTCTCGTACTGTTGGGGTGGGTTCTCAAATTTTAGCGGACTTAGGCATTCAGAAAATGCGCCTTATGAGTTTGCCGAAGAAATACCACGCACTTTCGGGCTTCCACTTAGAAGTTGTCGATTATGTAGAGCCGAAATAATTTCGGTCATCACTTTTTACACCTACTGTCTAGTTGGACAGTAGGTGTTTTTCTTTAAGATGTGCTATTATGCGCGTCAATTTGGCTATTGCTAATACTGATCAGGAATCATCTAATGAAAATAATTGAAGGTAACAAGTTCGCACCAGGTAAAAAATTTGCCATTGTCATTTCTCGTTTTAACGATTTCATCGGCAGCAGCTTACTAGAAGGTGCAGTAGATGAGCTTAAGCGCACTGGTGGCGTGAAAGATGAAGACATCACAGTGGTTTATGTACCAGGCGCAGTTGAGTTACCTCTTGCAGCTAAACGTGTTGCAATGAAAAAAGAGCATGATGCTATTATCGCGCTAGGCGTTATTATTCGTGGTGGTACACCACACTTTGATTTGGTTGCTAACGAATCAAATAAAGGACTAGCATGCGTTTCATTAGACTACGATATTCCAGTTGCTTTTGGTGTATTGACGACAGAAAGTATTGAGCAAGCTATCGAACGTGCGGGAACTAAAATGGGTAACAAGGGTGGCGAAGCTGCACTTGGTGCTCTAGAAATGGTTAACGTACTTGAGCAAATTTAAGAGGAATCTAAGTGAAACCAGCAGCTAGACGTAAAGCGCGTGTGCTTGCATTGCAAGCTGTCTACTCATGGCAGTTAAGTGGCAACCCTATTGCTGATATTGAACAGCAAATGCTAATCGAGAACGACGTATCAAAAGTAGATGTGGAGTATTTTAAAGATTTAGCACGCGGTGTTGCAGTAAACCATAAACAGTTGGATGAAGCGATTCAGCCTCACCTATCTCGTCCATTTGACGACTTAGACATGGTTGAATTAGCGACTTTACGCGTCAGTGCGTATGAGCTTAAGTTCCGTGAAGATGTGCCATATAAAGTGGCTATCAACGAAGGGATTGAACTGGCCAAAATGTTTGGTGCAGAAGACAGCCATAAATTTGTAAATGGCGTGTTGGACAAAGCAGTTAAGAAAATCCGCCAATAATCAGAATCATGAGGAGAGCCGGCGTTGGCCGGCTTTTTTAATGTATGAAGGAATTTGAGTTAATTAATCATTACTTCAAAGGCAGAGGCATAACTCGCCGTGATGTTGCCGTTGGTATTGGTGATGATTGTGCTGTTGTTGATATTCCAGAGAACTGTCAACTTGCAGTAACCACAGACACCTTAGTTGAAGGTGTACACTTTTTCCCCGACATTCCTGCCAGAGCGTTAGGTCACCGCGTGTTAGCGGTAAACCTGAGTGATCTTGCTGCGATGGGTGCTGAGCCTACATGGATATCTATCGGACTCACATTACCTAATGTAGATATGGCTTGGTTAGAAGAGTTTACTGAAGGGTTGCACGAAATTGCTGAGTACTACAATGTGCAGCTGATAGGTGGAGACACGACGCAGGGGCCTTTAACTATCACGATTTGCGCCAAAGGCATTATTCCAAAGGGTAAATCTTTAACACGTTCTGGTGCTAACGTGGGTGATTGGATTTATATTACTGGTCCTCTAGGCGACGCTGCTTTAGCGATTGAGTCTCGTAAACGTGGCATTGAATTAAGTCCCGATCAACACAAGCGCGTAGTAGAAAAACTGCACTATCCAAAACCTCACGTTGCGGCAGGACAAGTTCTAAGAGGCCTTGCAACTTCCTGTATTGATATTTCTGACGGCTTACTTGCGGATTTGCAACATATTGTAGATCGCTCAATGGTCGGGGCTGATATCGATATCAACAAGGTACCCATCTCTGATGATTTACGCGCGTTAGAGGACACAGCTCTGAGAGAGATGCTGAGTTTGTCATACGGTGATGATTATCAATTGCTGTTTACTGTCAATGACAACAACAGAAGTGCCGTCGAAGCAAGATTAATGCAATATGGTGTTGAAGCAACATGCATAGGGCAAGTAACAAATACACTTGGCTCCATAGAGCTTTACAAAGATGGCGAGAAGTACTCTATTTTAGAGCAAGCTGGCTATGAACACTTTAATTAGGAGCGAGCTTGGATAAGTCGTTAAAATTCAATCTCAAACGCCCACATCAATTATTTGCATTGGGATTTGGTACGGGCCTTGCGCCTAAAGCCCCTGGTACTGTTGGGACCTTAGCAGCACTACCTTTCATATTTGCTACGATGACGTTGCCAATTTGGTTTCAGGTTAGTCTCGCGGTTTTGATGACAATATTTGGCGTGTGGGTCTGTGGTAAAACTGCACGCGACGTTAATGTCCATGATCATCCTGCTATTGTTTGGGATGAAGTCGTTGGTTTCTACATTACTATGATAGGCGCTGCAATTAATTGGCAATCCTTGTTAGTCGGTTTTTTGCTGTTTCGCTTTTTTGATATTGCGAAGCCAGGTCCTATCAGGATGTTAGATAAGAAGTTACATGGTGGTCGTGGGATTATGGCCGATGATGTATTGGCAGGCATTTTTTCATTGATTTGTATTCAGGCTTTGTTTAAAACAGGGGTCCTTGGCGGCTAAATTAAAGTTGAGAAAGAGGGAGTCTATGCACAAGTTTTTCCTACTGTTCATTATGGCGGTCGTATTCAATGTGAATGCAGCGATTAACGACTATGTTGTAAAGCAGTGGAATATGCAAAATGATTTACCATCACAAAGTATTAAAAGTGTGGTGCAAGATCAGCAGGGCTATATTTGGCTTGGCACACAATTTGGTTTGAGTCGGTTCGATGGGCACCAGTTCGTTAACTTTAATACTCAAAATACCAATTTTCTTGTGAGTAATGCGATCAATAAGCTTGTGGTTGATCGCTTTGGCATGTTGTGGGTAGGGACGCGACGAGGTGTATTGCGCATAGATCCTCAAACCATGAAAGCGCAGAAGTTCAAAATTCAAGCCGATGTCAAGGACATCATTGAAGACAATAGCGGTAATATTTGGGTCGCGGCCAATGGACTCTATTACATCTCTGCAAAACGTTTAATGTTGGATAAAAACAACTTAGATGACAGCAAATTGTCGCTTACTCATATCAGCCAAATAGTCGGTGCTGTGACAAAAATGGCGCCATCCCCCGATGGCATTTGGGTGGTAAACGAACGTCATTTATTACGTATCGGAGAAGCCCAATTTGTTGGCTCTAATGGTATGCGGCTGGAGTTGTCTAGCAAAATTTCCTTACCAAGGCAGCTTGCACAAACTAATATCCACGATCTTGCATGGGTAGATGGTAAGCTCTTTTTGGCATCTCAATTAGGTGCTTTTTTCCTCGACTTTGATGAAGTACTGCGTCGATTTGATGAAATTGGCAATAGTGCCGTATATAAATTCTTAAGTGATGAACAAGGGGGCTTATGGGTCTCTACTTACGGCCGCTTATTATATAAAGAAAGTGGTGGTGAATGGCAATCAGTTGATCTAGTACAATTGGATCAGGGGATTTGGTTTACCGACTTATTCATAGATAAAAGCAATAATGTATGGCTGGCAAGTATTAACGAAGGTTTGTGGCTCGCCCATTCAGGTCGGGTAGAGCGTTTTCAGGCAGGTCTTCGCGGCAAACAAGCGATATCAGCGATGACTATGGGCCCTCGAGGTAATGTTTGGGTTGCTACCCGCGAAGGGGTGGGAATGCTTGATCAGGATGATAATTACCAACCCGTTATTACACCAGCCCAGCTTAAAGGTGTTGAAGTCCATGATATGGAGTTTTTGGATGGTCGCCTATACCTAGGTACCGGTCGTGGTGTTGTTATTTATGACAATGGTCAATTGTTGGCCATACCCAATCGTGAATTCCGACAGACACAAGTATTTACGATTAGCCCTTCTAATCAAGGTGGGTTGTGGATAGGCACTGGTAGGGGGTTATATCGCCTTGATTACAATGGGTTGACGCCTTTTACATACAATGCGTTTCTCGGTAGCCAGTTTGTTACTTATGTTGTGGATTTTCCGCGGTATGGGTTTATTGGGACTGATAAAGGTGCCTACAAATATAACGAACGAGGCATCGAAAAAATTGGCGGACAAACATCATTAGAAACTGCCTATGTTACCAGTATCCTACATGTAGAAAATTATACTACTTTGGTTGGTACTTTTTATGATGGGCTTTACTACCGCACGGAGTCTGGTGATTGGTTCCAATTAGATGCCTCTCATGGCTTACCTTATGGTCCAATCTTGTCCTTACACTTTGATAAAGAACAGAACTTTATATGGGTCAGTTCTATGAAGGGTGTTTATCGTATGTCGATCGAGCAGTTCACTCAAGAAATTGAGAACCTGAAGGTTGAGCAAGTTATCAACCCCTTCGATCGCCAGCTTGATGGCATGCCGAGCCAGTGTTGTACAGGCCTTGGACATGACTCGGTGGTGGAAGTCGACGACGTATTACTGTATCCCAGTTTACAAGGTGTAGTCCGTATTCCGAAAAGTGTTAAGTTGTTCAGCGACAGCGAACTTGAACCTCGCTTTGAAGGGATCACTACGCCAACGAGAGAGCTTACGCCGAATAAAATAGTTGAAAGTATTGTACTGGATACCAACGAAAGAGACTTGACTATACGCTACACTGCGATTGATTTTTATGCTCCACAAAGTATTGAGTTTCGGTATAAACTTGAAGGGCATGATGAGCAGTGGCGAGACGCATTAGCGCGCCGCGAGGCAATCTACACCAACTTACCGCCCGGCGAATTTACCTTTAAATTGGAAGTTAAACGCCGTGGTGAAGATTGGCAAGAAGCACACTCTAAAACGGTAAAGCTCACTTTACCTCGTCGCTTTGATGAAACTGTGTTTTTTAGGCTGATTATCACCTGTGGATTTATATTCTTATTCTACCTAGTATTTTGGGTGTTTAGAGCACAAGAAAGGCGCAAGCAAGCAGCACTGGAAGAGCTGGTTACTGAGCGCACGACTGAATTGAGAAAAGCGAATGAAAAACTCAACAAGGTCAATACGCAATTAAAATTGGTGAGTCATTCAGATGAATTAACCGGACTGAAAAGCCGCAGGTTCTTATTTGATCAATTGCCTAAAGACATTGAACATTACCAGCGCAATGCAAACTCTTTAAAAGCGCAGGGTAAAAGTCTAGTGTTGATGATCCTGAATATTGATAAGTTCAGTAAAATAAATGACGCCAATGGCCCTATAGGCGGTGATAGCTGCCTACAACAATTGGCGACGTTACTTAATACACGAACACAAGGGTCTGACTATGTTGCACGTTGGAGTGGTGATGAGTTTTTGCTCCTCTTACGAGACTTTCAATGTGCGGATGTCGATCAATATGTTAAAGAGCTGTGTAAAGCAGTCGGTGAATTCGACTTTACTCTGCCAAATGGTAAATCGACTAAGATGACGGTGTCTGTGGGATGGTCATTCTATCCATTGCAAATGCTAGGCGGTCATGTGATTGGCTGGGAAGCCTCTGTTAACCTTGCAGACATTGCGCTGCACCAAGTGAAACGTAGCGGTGGTGATGGGGCTGGTACGGTGGTATTTGACGATGAATTAGATGCATTTGAGTTTGAGCAAAGTCAAAATGTCGAGTCTCAGCTGCAGTTGCTACAGTCAAATGGTTTAGCTGATATTAAAGTATGGATGCGCTAAGACCAACTTTCCCAGTGAGATAATAACATCATAAAGAGGTGCCCTTTGGGGTAACCTCTGATGATGTTTAGTCTGGTTTCGCCTAAACACGACCTATTCATTCATCTGCTGCTGTACACTTAACAATGCTTCATTCATTCTTTTAATAAAGTCGTATTTATATGGGAATTTCTCACCGTTATCTTTGGTGTAGCCTATATGTGCGGTCCGGCTTAAAACAACTCGGTCTTCTTTGAATTGTTTAAGATCTAACTCTTTAAGCTCTCGTTTTACCGACTCAAACCCCATGAGTGTCGATAGTCTATCGTTAACGTAGCAATCTAGACGAAACTTAGAGAGTTTTTTGATATTTGTGAGTGTATCTTTATTTTCCCAAATTTTTATCAATCCCTTCTGTTTCGCTGTCAGAAGTTCTTTATCAAGAATTAAAAAGCCAGCATTTATGCCGATATTAATAGGGGGACGATTTGGTGAGCGAGCAAGAATGTTGTCTAACGTGATATCCGGGTTGCAAAACGCAACAACCGCTTCTTCCCCGAGAGAAGTGGAATAAGGCCAAATATAAGGCCGTTTATCCTTGTGTATATAGGGAGGCAGTAATGCAAACGCCTCGCCATTTTCCATTGCTGCAACGCCACGTTTCCAAGGGATAGGTTCTAGAATTACTTGATAATGATCGGATATACGTCTTGCTGCGAGCCTGACTTGCTCAATATAAATCCCATACAAATATCCATTACTTTCATAGGAGTATGGTGGATAGCTATCGTCGACTAAAATTGTCACACGCGGTTTTGTGTCCCCATTTGCACTGGCTGGTACAAGTAGATACAAAGCAATGAATAACACAAGCAGTACAAACGTGGGACGCGTCATAGTTTATATAATAGTTTATTTGAAGGCAGCCATTGATAACTTTAGGCAATTTTGATTGAGATTACCAGAGAGCGTGATATTGAAACGTGCGCTAAGTGTGATAGGAGTATACAGCGTGTAATGAAGCGTAATTTATTTGTTGGACTATTAAGGTTACACTATGAGGGTGATTCAAGAGGTGATCCCTCTCTCATCATTTTCGCAATACAGAGTATCAAAAGAGGAATAGGTGAACCCATGGCTAAGCTTAAAGTAAAGGATTGTTCAGATGTTATCTACTTAAAAGCGTTTCACCGCTTTGGAAGATTAACTTACTCTGTTGATACTCATGTCAGTGGCGTTGAAATCTCGCGCATTCATGCAGTGATTGAACATAATGGTCAAGATTGGGAGCTTCGTGATCTAAGCAAAAATGGCG
Organism: Pseudoalteromonas luteoviolacea; assembly: GCF_000814765.1. Taxonomy (GTDB): domain Bacteria; phylum Pseudomonadota; class Gammaproteobacteria; order Enterobacterales; family Alteromonadaceae; genus Pseudoalteromonas; species Pseudoalteromonas luteoviolacea_H. Next base: position 309,176 of record NZ_JWIC01000010.1, on the reverse strand, counting down.
TATGGTTAAATGGTCAACGCATTGCTTACAATCAGGCGATACATCTCAAAGTAGATGATGAGATAACCTTTTCTGAAATGCACCCGAAAACATTTATTGTCGACTCAATTTCACCACCTAAAGACTTATTAATCCCATCTTGTAAGGAACAACCTGATGAAGTGATTCCATTGGAAAAATATCATTTCTTACCGTCAGAAACGAACCCTGAACTGGTTGTATTTTACGACAATGAAAAGCTTTGCTGGTGTTATGAACACTTGGAAAGTGGCAAAATTGTGCCTTTGACGGACAGTGATAATCTTTGTGTTGCTAATGAGTTATGGTACTTATTCCAAGTTGAGGCCGCCTCACAGGAAGCCACGATGCCAATTGATAACACACATCAATCGAGTCTTGAGTTTGTATTTGACATCAGCTTAGATGAGGAAATTACTGAGCTGAAGGTGAATCACAATGGTGCATTGTTAGATTTTGATATCAGGACGCACCATTATTTAACGGCGTTATTAGCGCGATATAAAGCCCGTGATGAAGCGGCGGTTGATGAGGAAAACGAACGAGGTTGGGTGAGTGTGTCACAGCTCTCGAAAGATTTGGGGATCAGTGAGAGTCACATTAATATACAGATACATCGCGCCCGCAAGCAGTTTGTTGATTTGGTCAATGACAAAGGCCTAGCTGAGCAGATCATTGAACGCAAGAGAGGTCGAGTCCGCTTTGGTGGTAAGCATTTTACAATTAAAAAGGGCTCACATACAGAAGCTTCCTACGATGGCATGCAAATGGCGCTATAATTGGGTAAGTTCAATTCATAGTGGCAAAGCGATAATATGGGGCAATTGTGCCGCTGTATCATAGGAATATGTCTTTCGAGCTTCAGCTTTACAACCATTAGCGCCGACATTGAGGTTATGTGGCAAAATGGTCGACCACCTGAGCGACATACCGTTGAAAAAGTGTCGAATTGGCTAGAGTATGGTCTAGCGCAAGTGACTTCGACACTGACAGACTTGCAACAGCCCTCTATACCTGTATCTATTCATCTTAACGAATATGCCAATGAGCCTGTACCTTGGGGTGAGGTAGTTCGTGGTGATTTAGATGGTATTACTCTTCATATTCATAAACATGCATCTTTGGCTCAGCTAAAAGCAGATTGGACGCTGTATCATGAGCTTGCACATTTGTATCATCCTTTGTTTGACTATGGTGATAGTTGGCTTGGTGAAGGGCTGGCAACCTACCTACAAAATGTCGTTATGCTGCAGGCTGGTATGATCTCCAAAGATGACTTTACACAACGTATTCGTGCTGGCCTTACTCGCGGTGAAGCCGCCACGGAAACATTCAAGGGCAAGTTGTCAACAGTGTCTGAAAATATGTGGCAGTTGGGTGCGTATCAGCGAGTGTATTGGAGCGGCACAGCATTTTTTATTGAGTCAGAAGCACAGCTAAAAGCCGTGGGAAGCAAGTATAACTTGACTGCGCTTTTAGCGCGCTATCAAACTTGTTGTAAAAAAAGCACCATGCCAAACACGAACCATGCTGCAGTTAAATTTTTAGCAGCATTAGATAATTTAGCGAAAGCTGACGTATTTATACCTCTTTATCTGACATATCGTGTAAGAGGTGATTTCCCTAATATTTCACAACGACAAATTCGTTATTTATCCAACCAATACGCTCGATAGGAAGAGTAATAGGTAAAGAGTCATCTCTTTACCTATTGTCGTTGTTACAATCTCGCTTTTACGTACTCTCCAGGAGCATCATAGATCCCAGGATTAGCTTTAGTCTTAACAGCGCGAGCGGGCACTTTTTCGTCGGTGAATTGGGTGATCCATTTGCCCCAATGACCCCACCAAGAGCCTTTGGTATGATCTGCTTTTTCAAGCCATGCATTGGCGTCGCCTTGTGGCGCCGGACCAGACCAAAACCCGTATTTGTTTGCTTTAGGCGGGTTGATAACCCCTGCAATATGGCCTGACTCACCCAACACAAATGTGGTTTTAGAGCTAGTGTATTGGAAGCCTTTGAAAGTAGCCTGCCATAGTGCAATGTGGTCATCTCGTGTTGATAGAGCGTAGATAGGCTGCTTGACCTTGGCTAAGTCTATCTTTGTACCCCGGACCTCTACTTCTTTTGTCGCGATCAATTTATTTTCAAGATACAGATCTCGCAACATAAAATTATGACATTTAGCCGTTAAGTTTGTGCTATCACCGTTCCAGTACAATAGATCTAAATCCATTGGAGGTTGGCCTTTGAGGTAGTTATTTACATAATAATTCCAATAAAGGCTATTTTCTCTAAGCATGCTGAACGAGACGCCTAACAAATGTCCGTGCATGACACCATTTTGGAGGTTGTAAGCTTCCAGTGCTGATATGGTGCCTTCGTTAACAAATACGCCTAACTCGCCAGGCTGTGAGAAATCTAGTAAGGTTGTGAGCAGTGTCGCACTTTTAATCTTTTGTTTCATGCGTTTAGACGTAAAATACGCCATGGCGGTTGCAACCAGTGTGCCTGCGATACAATAGCCAATGGCATTGACATAGGCTTCGCCAGTTTGCTTTTCTATTTCATCTAAAGCTGCGATGACGCCATCGACAACGTAATCCTCAAAACCGACTTCAGCCATACTTGGATCGGGGTTTTTCCATGAGATCATAAATACGGTATGACCGTTATCGACGGCCCATTTCACGTAAGAATTCTCTTCCTTTAAGTCCAAGATGTAATATTTATTTACGTAAGGAGGTACAAATAGAAGTGGTGTTTTGTGTACTTGTTTGGTCGTTGCTGTGTATTGGATCAGCTCGAATAAATGGTTTTGGAAAACGACTCTGCCTGGTGTTGTCGCGAGATCTTTACCCAACTCGTAAGCATTTTCATTGGTCATGCTGATCCGGAGCATGTCCCCACTTTTTGCCATATCTTTTTTGAATAATTCAAGGCCGTTAATCAGGTTTTGTCCTTCGGACTCGATGGTTAATTTCAGCAATTCAGGGTTGGTGGTAATAAAGTTACTGGGAGAAATTGAGTTGATAACCTGTCTTGCAAAGAATTCAAGCCGTTCCTTGAGCTTCTCATCTAACCCAGGTGTCTGGCGAATTGAGTCTAACAATGATTGGCCAAAAAGTAAGTAGCTTTGTTTGATATAGCTGAACCAGGGGTTATCTTGCCATTCGTCGGCGAGAAAGCGTTTGTCGCCACGCTCTGTAGAAATAACCTCTTCGCTAGACGCGTTGAGCGTTTGTTCCCAAGTTTGTTGAACAATTTTTAATTGTTCTTGCCACCAGTTAATTTGTTGTTTTGCGAATAGTTCTGGTTGTTTGGTGATCTCTTTAGCCCACTGGCCAAAATCCTCGGCGCTTTGTTCGTTGAGCGCTTTTTGAACCGGACTATTATTAAAAAGATTTTGTGAAAAAATACTGTAGAGATCTTGATTATACTGCCACCAAGCGGTCATGGTCTGAGTAAAATCTTTATTGTCGGTATCCATTTTATGCTTCCTAGTCGGAGGTGTGACAGACGAGTCATTGCTTTAAAAGGTGCGCTGCATGTGCTGAACAAACTTTTAAAAGAGAGTTTGAGTCGACGTTGTTTATTGGCACACATGTATTCGAGTACTCATTCTCACGGTCTTGATGACGAAATAATTAAGCTTGTCAGTGGTTTTTGCATTGAATAATGCAGATCAGCCTAGCACAAAGTGAATTTGGCTAGGCTGATAAACGCGTTATACTTTTGCCGCTTTAACAGTCTCGTTTGAGATAGTCTCTAGGTTATCTTTGAACTCTTGACCTAGTTGAGTTAGCTTTTGACCATCTTCGATAAGCTGTTGGCTTAGCTTATTAACAGCGCTTAGTTGACTTGCGTTGAAGTCGATAAAAGACTTAACGTCTTTTACTTCTGCCGCTGTTTTAAGTTGCTCAACAGATGTTTCTGTGAACGAATGCGCTGCATCTAGTTGAATCTTAGCAAGTTGCTCAATATTTTTTGCAACAAGTTGGTTGAACTGAATAGCAGGTGAAAAAAACTTTTCGCTTTGCTCTGTGATTGATTTAAAAAAGTCGTTGTACATGGCTTGCTTCCTATTGAGAGATAATCCGTTTAAAATGCAATACCCATCTACTACAGAAAAGTTGCCTTTTCTAAATGGTATCGTGAGTTCTTAGTTCATATACAGGCCGCCATTTAAGGCAAGTGTTTCACCTGTGATGTATGCCGCACCATCAGAAGCTAAAAAGCTAACTGTTTCAGCAACTTCTAAAGGCGTCGCCAGTCGCTGCATAGGTACTTGTGCCTTAATGCTTTCCAATACGTCTTCACGCATTTTGGCAACCATAGGTGTTTCCGTATAACCAGGTGCCACAACATTAACGGTCACACCGGCTCTTGCACCTTCATACGCGAGAGATTTGCTAAAGCCAATCATGCCTGCTTTGGCTGCTGCATAGTTTGCTTGACCAAATTGGCCTTTTTGACCATTAACACTAGAGATGTTGATGATACGCCCCGACTTGTTGCCACACATATGGGCAAAAAGTGGTTGAGTCATATTGAACATCGAATTCAAGTTTGTATCGATGACATCGTGCCATTGCTGTGCATTCATCTTTTTGAATGAAGCATCACGAGTAATACCGGCGTTGTTTACCAGCACATCAATTTTTCCATGATTGTCGATAATTGCTTCGAGGCTGTCACTACATGCTTGCGCATCAGTCACATCTAAAAATAAGGGTGAAACAAATTTTGGGTTGATATTGGATTCATTACACCAAGTATCAAAGTCTGCTTCGGTACGTCTGGGGCTTGCGACTGCAATAACAAAGTAATTGTTTTCAACAAGCTTTTGGGCAATAGCTGTACCTATCCCACCTAAAGCGCCTGTTACTACTGCTATTTTTTTATTTTCCATAATGTGCTGTTCCGAACATAAAGTGGCAAAACGACCGCACAACTAAGCCACGTATCACTGAAGTGGTTTACTGTCAGTGATGGGTTAAAACTAACGTTATTGTTCATGTCTATTGTGACGAAATAATAACTAATTTGTTTAATATAAAAGACAAATACTCATTATTTTGTATGTGTTTCAGGCACGATTGATGATCGACTTAGTCACAATATAATTTAACTTTAGACTAAAAACTCAATATTTAACAAATATAAGTTGTCTAACCAATTGTCCAATCGTGCGTGCAGTAAGTAATAGTCGGTATTGGGGTTTTCGGTATTAGACTAAAGGATAGTAGACGCATTTTTTTCGATAAAGAATATGAATTTTACCTAAAAATCAATTTGTTGGCTTATTTTTAAATCGATAATTTTTTTTGGTTATATCTTAATCAACCAACTTTGTTCGTATTGAATTATGTTTTCAGGTAGGCTGGTTATATAGGCTATTTTGGCTACTGTTTTGGGAGAGAATGTGATTATGATAATGTCAGGACGCACGTTGAAAGTCACTTTTGTAATGTATTTGGTTGTGTTGTCGTTATTTTTGAGTCCTGGGGCGAGTGCAAATGTGCAGGGTGTTAAGGCCAGTGAGCTGTTGGTCAATCAGATGTCTGATACACCGTATACCATCATAGATGTTCGTACAGTAGAGGAATATACTGGCGGTCATATCAAAGGGGCGATAAACATTCCCTATGACCAAATAGAAGCACAGTCGTTTCTACTCAATGAACTCAAAGATAAAACATTGGTCGTCTACTGCCGTTCAGGAAGGCGGGCGCATATTTTTGAAAGTGCGTTAAGTAAACGCGGTTTTACATTATTGCATTTAGAAGGTGATATGTTGGGCTGGCAAGCACAAGGGCTACCACTAATAAAGTAGCAGCCCTCTACAATGATTAAATGAGAGACGCCAGCATCTGTTCATCGTATTCGACTAATGGCTGTTTATTTTTGACTTTTGCAATGTAATCGGGGTTTGCAATTAAAGGTCTGCCGATTGCTAGTAGGTCAAATCGATTTGCATCGATGGCAGCAGCCCCAGTCTGCGGGGTAAATCCACCAACCCCGACTAAGGTTTTTTTGTATCTTGATCTGACATAATCAGACGCTCTTCCACCTAAGTGTTCAAATGCCATTTCATCATCAAATATACCAATATGTAAAAAGGCTAAATCACGTTTTTCTAATTCAGGTAAAAGGTAATCAAATACTTGCTTGTCACGAGGATCGGAAGCCATATTAAAATAGGCACCTGGAGAAAGGCGCAATGCTGTTTTATCTTGCCCGATACGATCCACAATTGCATCAACTACTTCTAATGCGAAGCGGCTCATATTTTCAGGGGTTTCACCGTAATTATCTGTGCGTTTATTGCTGTCAAAATGCAAAAACTGGTCGATGAGGTAACCATTTGCTCCATGGATCTCTACGCCATCAAAACCTGCATCAATAGCATTCGCAGCTGCTTGGGCATAGTCATTAACAAGCGCTTGAATTTGTTCTGTTGTTGCTGGTGTAGGTATTTGATAGGTCAGTTCTCTCATGCGGGGCACAGTGCCTTCTACCCCCTGCGCACTGGGGGCTATTACAGTGTCTCCCGCATAGAAATGTGGGTGTGCTACTCGTCCAGTATGCCACAATTGAGCAAAAATCTTACCGCCGTTATTGTGCACTGCATCTGTGACTTTTCTCCACCCAGTAATTTGCTCTGGTGTGAATAACCCAGGCGTATTTGGGTAGCCTTGTCCGTCTGGACGAATTATCGTTGCTTCAGAAATGATTAATCCTGTATCTGCGCGTTTTGCATAATAGGCTGCCATATCATCAGTCGGAACGAGATCATCGTCTGCCATACATCGAGTGAGTGGCGCCATCAATACGCGATTTTGCAATGAGATAGTTGAATTGAGTTTATAAGGCTGAAATAGTATGTCTGTCATGGGTTGTCGTTCTCTTTATTTTGAATGTTTATTCAAGATAGCTTTATTTGAACGATCATTCAATAGTATTTTTGAACATTTGTTCAAATTTGTTTAAGATACTCATAAAGTATTTAGCTGAGTTTATTTATGAGAAGCGCAGAGTTTGATAGAGAAGTTGTTCTAAGAGCGGCTATGAATGCATTTATGGAAAAAGGGTATAACAAAACCAGTATGCAAGATCTAAAGCTCGCCACAGGATTGCATCCGGGCTCCATTTACTGTGCATTCGAAAATAAAAAAGGATTATTATTGGCATCATTGGAGCAGTACAATTTGGACCGGAGTGAAGAGCTTAAATCAATATTTAATGGTCAAAGTGATGCGCTTAGTGGGTTGAGGGCATATTTAGACAGTATCGTTTCAGAGTGCGTAAGTGGAGATCCAACTCAATCTTGTTTAAGCCAAAAAGCAATTAACGAAATTGCACAAACAGATGAGCAAGCGCAAGCGGTATTGAGCCAACAGTGTGTGATGTGGCAAGGTTTTATGAAAGAGGTGTTTTCCCAAGCAAGCCAACAAGGTGTGATAACTGGCCCACGGTCGCCTCAGCAGCGAGCTCAAAGTTTAATTGTGGGTATTTATGGTCTCAGAACGTTTTCTCAAGCACAAAAAGATCCTGATGTCATTTCAGGCATCGCAAATCAGTTGTTAATTGATGTTTGCCGCTAATTTAACGCATTCAGAAATGTAAGTTGGCAGACTATTAGACATTATTACTAGCAAGTGAGTCTAGCTCTGTTGAAGAGTTTGGTATAGTCTATGAATTCTTATGGTTGTTAGTTAATTAAATGGAAATCATAGAGATATGGAATATCAATTTTCCAATGCAGTGTTAAATAGTAGAGAGCAAAGCTTCAAAGTCGATGGGAAAAGAGTGGTACTTGAAGAGCGCGCTTTTAAACTACTTGCCTACTTAATTGATACCCACCCAAAAGTTTGTACCCAAGATGAACTGGTTGCATTTTTGTGGCCTGATTCTGTCGTTTCTTCATGGTCTTTACCCCGTTTAATATCTGATACTAGAAGTCTGCTGAGGCGCATTGGCGTAAAGCATGACTTAATATTTACTGTAAGAGGCCAAGGGTATAAGTTTAATCCTGAAGTGAAAGTACATTGCCCTCAAGCTACAAATGCCGTGCAGATACAATTAGCAATGCTAAAAGCAGAGCATCATTCGGATGGCGCCCATCTTAAATTTTGGATAGGGGTTACCCTAGTGATGTGTTGTGCTTGTATATGGCTGATAATTAACCATGCTTTTGTCCACGAACAAAATGTAAGTTTCAAGGCCAGTGAGCCAACAGATGCAAAAGGGCGCATCTTATGGGTGGATGATAATCCTAAAAATAACATAAAAGAGCAAGGATACTTTTTAAAGCAAAAGATCGGCATTTATAACACAACGTCGACGCAAGAAGCGTTATTGCTCCTGAGTATGTATGACTATACCGTCGTTATTTCAGATATGGGACGCAGTGGTGAACCATTGGCTGGGTTAAAGCTGCTCAGAGCAATGCGAGCGGCAGGTGATGATACGCCGTTTTATGTTTACACCTGGGTCGAGTCAAAAAAACAGCAAGAAGTGATTTTGTCGGCAGGCGGGCAGGGCGTCGCAACTAAAAAACAAGATTTATATGACTATGTATTACTGCATTTTGATGATGAAAAAATTTAAAGGTTAATTATAAGTTTTTGATTATTTTGCTTTTCATTTTTTTTCAAAGCGATTCAAGGGACAAATTCATGCAACTATGTCAACGTTTAATGGCTGCTCTCTTACAGCAAATGTCTTGGCCTTAACATTCGTACTGTGGTGGGTATTGGGTTGTTAAGGCCGTTTTCCTCTCATTCTTTTATCTGCAAGAGCAAATGTGTATACCTACCAATCGATGCATAAGGCTCCGATTTATTATATTTAAGCTCAAGAGATAATAGTGCTTCGAATTGATCTTGTGCTTTATCTAATTCACGTAAATAATCATGGAAGCAGCGAACGCCGGTTTTACTGAGGGTTTGTAGCGATAACGTATTGAGCCAACGTTCAACATCTTCACTTTCTAATGGCTGGTTTGGACTAAGTCCAACTTTTTGTTTTACTTTTAATCCATTTGATACGTAATCAAAGTTGCCATAAACCATGTTGGCTAGACGCTGTGCAGCCTTGTTAAAATACATCAGTGATAGAACCCCTTGAGGGGTTAAGCAGCTTTTTAATATGGCTAAAGCGTGCTGTTGTTCGACAATCCATTCTAAAACGGCATGACACAGTACCAGATCAAACTGTCCAATATCCAAAGCTGGTAGGTCTTGTAGCTGTGCATGGATAAAAGTCATACTTTCTGACAAGTTACTGGACTCGGCTCGCTCTTGAGCAAGTTCTAACATAGGGGCGGAGACATCAAGCAAGGTGACCTGATGCCCACAGTCAGCAAGATAGAGTGCCAGTTGTCCTTGGCCACCTCCTACATCGAGTATTTTTAGCGGCGTGTTGGCAAAATAACCGTGGATCAGATCATCTAAATCGCGCTTTAATACGGCTTCTCGGATCTGACCTTTGGTCGTGCCGTAGATGTTATTTTTGAACTTACCCGCGATATCACAAAAGTGACGATCTTGGGCAACTGGCTTGCCTTGCTTTTTTGCCATGAAGTTAAACCGGGTTATTAATATCGATAAACTCAACATCGAGGTCATATTTATCAGCTAAATATTCACCCAGAGCTTTAACACCGTATCGTTCTGTCGCGTGGTGGCCTGCGGCAAAAAAGTGAATACTCTGCTCGTTTGAGCTATGAATTGTTTGCTCAGAGGCTTCCCCGGTTAGGTAAGCATCAATACCTTGGCTGGCTGCGAGATCAATAAAACTTTGTCCCCCACCAGTGCACCATGCAATTGTCTTAATCTCATGATCACCAGCTTGGTTTACTAGGGGGGTTCTCTCTAGTTTGTTTTCTATTAATTGCGTAAATTCGCTGACTGTCATTGGCGTTTTTAACTTTCCTTTAACGGCGACACTGTTTTTATTCCAAGGCTCTAGTGGACGTTCTACAACGAGATCTAGTAACTCTCCCAGTTGGGCATTGTTACCAAGCTCTGGGTGGACATCAAGCGGCAAGTGGTAGGCCAATAAGTTGATATCATGAGCTAAAAGACTTTGGATCCGGCGTTTTTTCATGCCTGTTATTGGTTGATCTTCACCTTTCCAAAAATAACCGTGATGAACTAAAATCGCGTCGGCTTGTTTCTCTATTGCAGCATCGATTAAAGCTTGGCTGGCAGTCACACCAGTAATGACCTTTTTAATCTCTGATTTCCCCTCAACTTGTAAACCATTAGGACAAAAGTCATTTATCTGAAAGGGTTTAAGTAACTCTGTAAGTTGATTGACTAATTTTTTGCGCTGCATAGTGACCCCAAAATGCGATAAAAACGCATAGTTTAGCGTTTTTTTTGCGGAAGGAAAGCAGGATATTGAGATCTATTTAGTCAAAGAGCACGCTAAGTAGAAAGTTGTACTTTAGTCATATTAAGCTAGCTTTAGTGGCATATCATATCTCAGGAGAGTGAAATAATGGCGGTCAAAGCAATTCCCCAAGGATACCACGCAATAACGCCTTATCTTATCGTGCAAGGCGCAAGTGAGGCTATCCAGTTTTACCAAAAAGTCTTCAGCGCAAGTCTCGTTATGCAATTAAATATGCCTGATGGGTTAATTGCACATGCTGAACTGAAAATTGGAGATTCTCATATTATGATCAGTGACGAATGTCCTGATATGCATTTCAAGGGGCCAAAGCAGTTGGGTGGCACAGCAGTCTCCTTAATGCATTATGTTGACGATGTGGATTTCGTGTTTTCACAAGCTTTGGCGATGGGGGCGAAAGAAGTGAGAGCGGTTGAAGATCAATTTTATGGTGATAGGGCGGGTACACTTGAAGACCCTTTCGGTCATGTGTGGACGATTGCCACTCATATTGAAGATTTATCGGAGACAGCGTTGCAAGAGAGAATGAGTGAGTTTATGTCAAAACAGTCTGATAAGTAATAAATAGTTCAGCACCCTTGAAGTGGTGCTGAACGTGTAAATTCATCGGTCGTTTCTTTTATCTTGGGTATTCAAGTCAAAGTCGCTTGCGTGGTGCCTTTCATGAAGTTGCTCGTTGTCTTCTCCCCAGGTACGATTGACCATTCTGCCACGTTTAACGGCATTTCGATTGCTGATGAGCTTTGCCCAGCGTTGAACATGAGGATAGTCTTGCACATTTAAAAACTCTGCAGCATCGTAAAGACCACCCGTTACTAGTACGCCATACCAAGGCCAAATTGCAATATCGGCAATGGTGTACTCATCGCCGCATAGATAGGTTTTATCTTGTAAATGGATATTTAAGACATCTAGCTGCCGTTTTACTTCCATGGTGTATCTATCAATCGGATATTGAAACTTTTCTGGCGCATAGGCATAAAAGTGACCAAACCCTCCGCCTAGAATAGGCGCGGACCCCATTTGCCAAAACAACCAGTTGAGGCACTCTGTTCGCATACTAAGAGATTTTGGAATGAACTCTGAGAATTTTTCAGCGAGGTATAACAAAATGGCACCAGACTCAAATACGCGGATGGCAGGTTGTTGACTATTGTCAATCAGCGCTGGAATTTTTGAATTGGGATTGATATTGCAGAATCCGGATGAAAATTGATCCCCCTCCATAATATCAACTAAAAATGCGTCATATTCTGCTTCTGAAATGCCTTTTTCAAGCAATTCCTCAAGCAAGATGGTTACCTTAACGCCGTTAGGCGTAGCTAAAGAATACAGCTGAAGCGGATGTTGACCAACTGATAATGACTTTTCGAATCTATGTCCGGCGGTAGGGCGGTTGATATTGGCAAATTTCCCGCCATTGCCACTTTGCCATTGCCATACCTTTTCGGGGGTGTAAGTAGTTTGTGTCATGCATTTTCCTTTTTAGTAATTACTGTACATCGAGTTGACCGTGAATTGCTTATTTTAAGTTCAGTAATTAAGAATAAGTCTGGGTCGATCTGCGCGATACGACAAATGTGATCGTTAAAAGCTTCCCGATAAGTGGACATTTATTGTCTTACGGCACTGTGGTTATAGGTTTATTTCGTTAAGCTGTTTAGTCAATTATTTTTACTATTTTATTACATTATCCAAAATTCTTCTTATTTTTTTAAAAGCTTTAGATTCAATATTATAGCGATAGAAAAAGACTGAAGTGGGGAGTTTTATCTCCGACGCTAGCTAGGTTAGTGGATTTTTAGTCCCTAAAGTGGGTTGTGTTTTACTATATATTAGGTACATTGGTGTTAATAATATTTTTTATTTTGTTAACTCAACTTAAGAGACTCTTGGTAATGCGTAAAGCTTTTCGCCCAATCATTATTTTTTTAGCACTCAATGGTGCATTTTTTTCCAACGCCGATGACAGCGCTGTCTCCTCTTCCGCGGGTACGAGTGAAAAGGTGCTTGAGCGGCGTATCGCTGGTTTATGGCATGACGTAAATAACAGTAATTTTAGCAATGGCCACTTAATTATATCTCAGCAGGGAAATGAAGTGTTTACTGCACATTACTTAGAGTTCAAAGGCACCCCCTTTGTTGAGCATGGTAATGGGGTACGTGAACAAGACACTATTACAGTTAAAGTACAAGTGACACAGCAGATCCCAGGCTGGACGACAGAGGGGGTACACACACTGACATTGTCTGACGATGGGCAGTATTTAATTGGTGAATACGCTTCGGGAGGAAGTAAGGGTCCACTGAAGTTTAAAAAAGCAGGTAAGTAATACGTGCACAAAAATAAAAACATGTAGAAGGATATAAAATGAAAACAACACATAACAGGGCGCTCACTCGAGTTAAGCAGGCATTGCTTATCTCTGGCTTTATTGCCTCCTTGCCCACATTGGCTGCGGCTCCTGGCGCACCAAAAGTAGAATGGATGGTCGAAAAGCACAGTTTGGTTACGATAACAGATTCACTGGCATACAAAGATGTTGTCGTTGCGCCAAGTGTTGATGTTTCTGTGCCTTGGTCAAAATGGACTGGGGAGGCTGGAGAAACAGTTAAAGTATTATTGGATGGGCAAGTCGTTCATAGCCGCACTTTAACCGAAGTAGGCAGCTCACAATCGGGTGTAGAAACATTAACGTTTACAAAGGGCGGGAAATTTAATTTAACAGTTCAGCTGTGTAATATTGATGGTTGTAGTGACAGCACAAATAAAAAGGTGCTTGTGGTGGCAGATACGGCGGGGAGTCATTTAGATCCGCTGCCGATGAAAGTGAATGATCCACGTTTTCCAATTGAGATGACCAACCGCTCTTATGTGAACACAACAGGCAAGGTGGTTGCAGCATATGCCGCTGAGTGGTCTGTTTATCGTGTAGAGGGCATGGATTATTACATTGACAATATCCCAGCTGAAAACTTGACGCATATTTTTTATGGGTTTGTTGCGATCGCTGGTCCTAATGAATCTTTTAAAAAGGAAAACCCAACAGGTTATGATACCTTTCAGCGCGTTACAGCTGGCTTGAGCGACTTTGAGCTTGCGCCACCAGATCCGTGGGCTGCTTATATGAAGCCTGTTGGTGATCAAGTGAATCAGGATGCGATCAAAGGAAATTATGGTCAAATGATGGCGTTAAAGCAGCGTTATCCTGATCTTAAAATTATTCCCTCTATCGGCGGTTGGACGTTATCTGATCCATTTTATTACATGGCGGACGATGCGAAACGAAAAACGTTCGTTGAATCTTGTCGACAGTATTTAAGAACATGGCAGTTTTGGGATGGTATCGACATAGATTGGGAGTTTCCTGGTGTCGCTGCCGCAAACCCGAATTTAGGCGCGCCAAGTGATGGTGCAACTTATATCAAGCTGATGAAAGAGCTACGCGCAATGCTTGATGAAGAAGAGCTGCGTACAGGTCGTAAATATGAACTGACGTCTGCAATCAACGTTGGGTTTGATAAGCTTGATAAAGTGAATTATGGCGAAGCAATAAAGTATATGGACTACATCTTAATGATGTCCTATGACTACTTTGGCGCTTGGGATTTAGAAGGTCTAGGCCACCAGACAGCAGTATATCCATCAGACTTTAAACCTTCTGATGTACGTACAACACAATACAACCTAAAAACAGGCATCGATTTACTTAAAGCGCAAGGCGTTCCCGGTAATAAGCTGATCGCAGGTATTGCCATGTATGGCCGTGGCTGGACAGGCGTTGAACATACCCCTGGTACACATCATATGCAAGGTAAAGCGACGGGTCCTTCAGCACCAGCTGATGCCTTTAAACTGGAGCCTGGCACACTGATGTATGCAAACATTGCACAGTGGGCGAAACACCCGGATTGGGAATATCATTATGATACTGTCGCACAGGCGCCATATATTTACCGCCCGAGTACAGGTGATCTGATCTCTTACGATGATCAAAGATCGATCAAAGCCAAAGGTGAGCTTGTATTCCAAGAAGGGCTTGCTGGTATGTTCGGTTGGGAAATCGACACAGACAATGGCGATATTTTAAATTGGATGCACGAGTCGCTTGGTCATCCTCTTGTAGATGGTTCTAACCGTGCGCCTGTGGTTAATGCTGGCGCGGATCAAAGTGTGTTATCAGGCTCAGTGGTTAAACTGGCTGCGACTGCGAGTGATGCGGATAACGATGCACTTACCTATCAATGGCAGCAAGTATCCGGCCCTGCGGTTACTTTGGGTGTCACCAGTGCATTGAATCTAGAGTTTGTGGCACCTGATGTGGTAGGTGAAGCGACTGTGACGCTACGTTTTAGTGCTAATGATGGCAAAGGTGCCAATACCAGTGATGAAGTTGTGATCACGGTTCGTGATAGCGTTGTGAATACGCCACCGGTAGTGAATGCAGGTGCAGATCAACAAGTTGAATCTGGTTCTGCTAATGTGACGTTAGATGGCAGTGCGACGTCAGACGCTGATGGTGATGTGCTTACTTACATTTGGACTCAAGTTTCAGGCCAAGCTGTTGTGCTTGCTGGAAGTGATACGTCTAAAGCAAGCTTTTCAGCGCCAGAGCTTACGCAGCCTGAACAGTTGGTATTCCAGCTAAGTGTATCTGATAACGGTGTTGATAGTTACACAGATACTGTGTCTGTGACTGTAACCCCTAAAGGAACAGGTGGCCATCCAGCCTATGATGCAGCTGCAGTGTACAATACTGGCGATCGAGTGAGCCACTTTGATCAAGAAGTGCAACAGATATTGGTGTGGGAAGCGAAGTACTGGGTATCTGGTGTTGAGCCAACGCGGTTTGCGGATGCATGGACTTTGATCAGTCAAGCTGAATTTCCGTGGCATATTGATGTTGCTTACAACACAGGCTCTGAAGTGAACCATTGTGATGCAACTAATCAATGCGCACGTTATAAGGCGCTTTGGTGGACCAAAGGGGATGAGCCAGGTAAAAGTAGCGCATGGCAAAAACTATAAGTTAATACGTGTGGGCGGGTAGTCCACACCTCTTTTTTGTGGGAAAAGGTTTAAGTTAAATCTTTTCCTATCCATACCACTTTACCAATAATTTCAAGTTGTTCCATTTCATCAGGCTTGACTACCTGCTCAACATATTCTTTATTATCGCTGATAAGTCTCACTGAACCGTCTAAATATTGTTGTAGACGTTTTGCGTAGAGTTCTTCACCAAGCCTTACAACATAAATGAGTCCTTCACTGAGCTTTTTATCACTCAAGTCGACCAAAATGGTGTTGTTATTATGAATGGTTGGTTCCATGGAATCACCTTTGGCGAATACCACCGCTAATTTACTTTTTTCAAGATTTTTGTACTCAAGCCATTTTTTTCTAAAAGCTAAATGCCTAGAAACTTGCATTTGGTCATTAAATGCACCGTAGCCAGTACTAACCGAAACATGATATCCAGGTACTAATACAAATGCATCGTTAAACTCATCCAGTTTAACAACGGGATGTAGTGCACTTTCATCACCGATGTCACTTTCTTCTCCAGTGATTAACCAGAGTAAGTTGACTTTGGCCTCAGTCGCGATTCTTTCAATGATGCTAAGCTTTGGATCTTCGCCTTTTAATATTCGACGCAGTGTGCCTTCAGAAACATCAATTTTTGACGCAAATGCCCTTATACTGTGCGGTTTAATTGCTTCCTCGACTCTAGCTGCCAAGGTACTGAGGTAATTTACTCCGTCCATAATGGGTTTATTTCCTGTATCACATTTATTAAGCGTCATGCTCGTCATTATAAGGAGCTTTAAATATAAACTCAATGCAATTTTTTACGCAGAGTTAAATTAATTAATGGTTGTAGTGCGTAACTTTTTAAACTATACTTTATAAAAAATTACGCATTCGAGCTTGTTTATGGTTCAGTATGCATTAATTACGGTAAGTTATAACAGTTAGTAGGGCACCTCGGGGTGCAAACGTACTCACTTGCGTAAAAAAATAAGGAAAGTGAACATGGCCAAACACCTAACATTCAACACTCAAATGAAAACTAGATTATCTCAGCACTTGGTGTCTGCGCATCGAAGTGATGATGTTACTCCCCAACCATCTAAACTTGTTCGTACGCCAAAGGGCGCACAATTACTCAAGTATGCAAGAAAGTGCAGAGGTTATACGCAAGCTGAATCAGCCGCTTGTTATGGGATTGAAGAGAGAACGCTGAGACGCTGGGAAAATAATGAATATAATCCGAGATGGAATGATGTTATTTCGTTAATTGAGGATGTCTACTTGATGGATATTACTCAGGTTATCGAAGGCGTGAGAAATGACCCAGATGTGATTGCGTAAAATATAACGCAAGGTGAGTCACATCAGTAACTGTTTAGCTTATTACGCACTTTGATAAAGTGCGTAACTTAATAAGTACTCGTGCGATACAAAAATTGGTAATGAATTATAGTGAATTAAATAGGAATGCTATTGTGTCATGAGGAAGTGTTATTTAAATCAAAGTGGTATCTAATGGGAAAGTTTAGCTGAAGTTTAAGTTCATAAATATATTGAATAAATTCTCGAAATTTGCTGTTTTTTCTTCGGCGGGTGAGGATTTTGTTGATGGTGAAAACGGCTGCTAGGGTTATCTCAGCAGATAGCTGATTATGCAGTACAGACTATACAGGTTTCTCTCAATGAAAAGGAAATTGTCATGTCTATGTCTAAACTTTCGATCGCACTGGGCTCTGTGTTGACGAGCTTAAATGTATTTGCAGTTGCGCAAAATATTGCAGATGAAGATGGTTTTGATCGGGTCACACACTACGATATGGGCCCTGTGAGCAGCGCTATGATCACCAGTGAACATGCACATAAATTAACGCTCAATGTTCAACTCAGAGATGAGCTGAGTGTCTGTAATCATGCCAACGTCTATTCCAACGAGACGCACACCAATCTTGCAAACTTAAGTGTGTCTGTGGATACGCATAGCATAACGAACTTAACGTTAGAAGCAGATCTACACGACGAAAACGTACTACAAGACTCCAAGACGGTGCACATTAGTTGCATCGATGCACTTGGCGATGACTACAACGTTCTGGTTAATGTGCCAGGCGCGCCGATTGTGGATTGGCAAGTAACTTTGGCACCTGAGGGGAAGTTTATTTATATCCCTTATTCGTATGGATATCATTCGGCATATCGCATTAATAGCCTTTTGAAGGTCAATAATCAAAATACGCAATCTTATTGTACAACGGTCGCAAATCGTGGAGTGTCATTAGGCTTATTTCATGGCGAAGATCGCAAAGGGCCATTTCATTCTGATGTGTTTGTTAAAAATGAAGTTATAACCAACCCTGCACATCAAGTTTTGTATCAAATCATTGAATGTGAGAATGCAGCGGGCAAAACCATGGTTGTTAAAGTGTTTAATCTGACTAATCCAAATAAGATCCATCTTTGGGAAGACCAAGTAATTGTAAAATAGAAGAATAGCCACAAAAAAAGCAAGCTCAGGAGCTTGCTTTTTTATGCTTGACGTAAAGTTATTTTACTTCTTTACCTGCCGCTTGCTGGTCTGCGTGGTAACTTGAACGTACAAACGGACCGCATGCCGCGTGTGAGAAGCCAATTTCATCGGCATACTCTTTAAGGGCATCAAACTCTGCTGGTGGCACATAGCGTTTAACAGGCAGGTGATGCTTAGATGGTGCTAAGTACTGACCAACAGTCAACATGTCTACGTTATGCTCACGAAGATCTCTTAATACTTCTTCGATTTCAGGTATCTCTTCACCTAACCCTACCATTAAACCAGATTTGGTCTTAACTTCTGGATGAGCTTCTTTGAAGCGACGCAATAACTCAAGAGACCATTTATAATCTGCACCTGGACGCGCCAGTTTGTAAAGCCTAGGCGCAGTTTCTAAGTTGTGGTTGAACACATCTGGCGGTGTTTCCGTTAGGATTTCAAGTGCTCTGTCCATACGGCCACGGAAGTCAGGTACTAGAATCTCAATGGTGATCCCTGGGTTATGTTTACGGATCTCTCTGATACAATCAGCGAAGTGCTGAGCACCACCATCACGCAAGTCATCTCGGTCTACCGATGTGATAACCACGTACTTCAGTTTCATATCTTTGATGGTTAGTGCAAGCTTTTCCGGTTCAGCTGCGTCAGGTTTTAACGGACGACCGTGTGCAACATCACAGAATGGGCAACGACGAGTACAAATAGCGCCTAAAATCATGAATGTCGCGGTGCCATGGTTAAAACATTCAGATAAGTTTGGACAAGATGCTTCTTCACAAACTGAATGTAAGCCATGCTTACGCATTGCACTTTTAATGCCTTCAATTCGCTCACTTGATTTTGGCAAGCGGATCTTTAACCACTCAGGCTTACGGAGCATTTGCTCTCGTTCAGTTGGTAGTACTTTGACCGGAATTAATGCCATTTTCTCGGCATCGCGTAGTTTTACACCCGGCTCCATTTTGACTGGTTTACTCATTCGTTCTCAAACCCTTCAGTGTGAACAACATGCTCAGCATTAATACGCTTAAGCATATGCTTAATGAGCCCATTACCCGCTTCTTCAAGCGTATCAGGCCCATTTAAATCGCTAGTTTGTACCATCTCCATGCCAGCATAGCCGCATGGGTTAATACGCAAAAATGGACTGAGGTCCATATTGACATTGAGTGCAAGTCCGTGAAATGAGCAGCCTCGTCTCACTCTTAAGCCTAAAGAAGCAACTTTGCAATTGTTAACATAAACACCTGGCGCATCAGCTTTAGCATAGGCATTGATGTTGTATTCTTGCAAAGTTTCAATAATGGTCTCTTCAAGCCAAGTAACCAGTTCTCGTACGCCAATCTTTAAACGACGTAGGTTAAACAGGACATACATCATTTGCTGGCCAGGGCCGTGGTAAGTTACTTGGCCGCCTCTATCGACTTTGACGACAGGAATATCACCTGGTGCAAGTACGTGTTCGGCTTTGCCGGCTTGACCTTGAGTAAAGACAGGATTGTGCTCAACTAACCAGATCTCATCAGCTGCTGAATCATCACGCTGATCAGTAAAGTGTTGCATTTTCTGCCAAATAGGCTCGTAACTTTGCCGCCCAAGGTGGCGAATGATGATGCTATGGTTGCTCATGGACTTCCTTCACTACAGTACGTAACGAACAGCTTCGATACTACCCAGTTCAGTGTATATCTGCTCAATGTGCTCTTTTGAAGTCACGGTTGCAACTAAAGTTACAGACTCGTATGTGCCTTTGCTACTTGGCTTGACCTTTGGCGCGTAATCGCCAGGCGCAATTGCTTGCATTTTGGTAAGAATCTGATCTGTCAGATCAACGTTTGCCAAGCCCATGACCTTAAAAGTGAATGGGCAGGGAAATTCTAAGTACTCATCAAACTTAGTGTTTTTTACAGGTGTTACCACGACGGTTTCCTCACTACAGATACTAAGCAATGATTATGTAATGTGAATTGTTTTCACTTAGGCATCATTACCTCAATAATGGCGGCATTCTATCATTTTTATGGCAAAAAAAAACGCCTCTAATTGAGGCGTCGTTGCTTTATATACATACTCAATACAGGGTTATTGCATGATCTGTAAACGTAAGTAGTCGTATATGCGACTAAAGAAACTACCTTCTTCAATTTCTTCAAGTGTAACCAATGGGTACTGCGCAATATCCTCACCATCTAATTGTAAGAATAACGTGCCCACTGTACTGCCTTTAGCAAGAGGGGCTGTTAGTGTTTGATCTAGCTCGAAGTGGGCTTTTAAATTTTTGCGTTGACCACGTGGGATCGTAATAGGTGTATCTTGTGTAATACCTAAAGAAACCGTTTCTTTATTACCCATCCAGATACGCTGATCAGCGAAGCTGTCACCCGCTTTGTAAGGTGTGATTGTTTCGAAGAATCTAAAACCATAGTTTAATAGTTTTTTACTTTCGACTTTTCTCGCACGTTCGCTTTCAGTACCCATCACAACCGCGATCAATCTCATATCACCTTTGGTGGCAGATGTCACTAAGCTGTAGCCAGCTTCCGCAGTATGGCCAGTTTTAATACCGTCGACATCAAGGCTAGCATCCCATAACAGCGAGTTACGGTTGTACTGTTTGATGCCATTAAAGGTAAATGACTTTTGTTTGTACAGTGCGTACTCTTCCGGCACGTCACGAATAAGCGCTGCACCTAAAGTTGCCATGTCTCTTGGGGTGGTGAATTGTTCAGGGGCATCCAAGCCATGGCTATTGATAAAGAAGCTGTTGGTCATACCTAGTTTTTCAGCATGTGCATTCATTAAGTCAGCGAATGCACTCTCGCTGCCAGCGATATGCTCAGCCATGGCAACACATGCATCATTACCAGATTGAATGATAATACCGTGGTTTAAGTCATCAACACTGACTTTTTTACCAACTTCGATGAACATCTTTGATGATTCAGGAAAGTTTTTTGCCCAAGCATTCTCACTAATGGTGACCATATCAGTAGGTGCGATATTACCTGCCAAAATCTCTGTACCAATAACGTAGCTGGTCATCATTTTTGTCAAACTCGCAGGCAAGAGTTTGGTATCAGCCTCACCTTCAGCGATGACTTTACCTGTTGTGAAGTCAACTAGGAAGTAGCCTTTTGCACTCATTTGTGGTGGAGAAGGAATGATCTGTGCGCTTGCCGAAAATAATGACAAAGAACACACGACACCAAGGATTTTTTTAACTACTTTTGGTTTAAATACTGTCATCATGCTCGCTTTTCAATTTAGTTTGGGCGATGGCTTGTTTTTGCAGCGCCCAATTGGTTTTATTTTTGTCCTACATACCGAGCAGTATACTTACATGCTGGTGTTAAGTCGCGGAACAAAAATTACGTAATTCAGATTTTGAATATTTTAAAGTTCATATTCGCTATAAAGCAAGAAAGCTTTGTTAAATTCACCTTCTTGTAAGGTTTGTAGCACTTTTTGTGCTGTCTGGTCATCCAAAATCGGTCCAAGTCGCAATTTGTAGAGATTATCTTCAAACGCGATAGGAGTACCTAATTCAAACTTATTCGAAAGCTGTGTTGCCAGTGCTTGCACATTCTCCATGTTGCTGCCAGCCGCTACTTGGACATAAGTTAATCGTGGGCTTTTACGGTCAATGGTAATCGCTTCTATCTTAACCTCAGCTGTACCTTGTAAGTGATACCCGAGTTTATAGGCGGCTGCGTATGAAAGGTCGATTATTCTATCATCATGAAAAGGACCTCGGTCGTTAACTCGGACAATTGCGCTCACATTATTTGCTAAGTTAGTCACCTTGACAAAACTCGGCAGTGGCAGTGTTTTGTGCGCTGCGGTCATATCAAACATGTTGAAGGTTTCACCATTTGAGGTGTAGTAGCCATGAAATTTTCGCCCATACCAAGACGCGGTGCCTGTTTGCGTAAAACCTTTTTCATCAGACATAGGCGTATAACTTTTTCCTAATACTGTGTAAGGGCGGCCTGCACTGACACTTTTTGGTTCATTGGTCACTTTGGCATCTTGCATTTCAAGTTGCGTTGGTGCGCGTAATGGTGCTTTATCTTGGCTTGTATGATATCGACCACTACAGGCACTTAATAATAAAATGGCGCTTAACGGGAGCAGTAGAGTTTTGTTCATAAATTATTTTAGTAGCATTTTTTTATCTGTTGCTATTGCCATAATGATACCGAAACCGGCCATCAGTGTAACCATCGATGTACCGCCATAGCTAATCAAAGGCAATGGAACGCCAACGACAGGTAACAACCCTGAGACCATACCTATGTTGACAAAAATATAGACGAAAAATGTGAGTGTTAAGGCACCTGCAAGTAGTTTGCTAAATGCTTCTTGTGCCTTGACGGCGATGTAAAGGCCTCGGCCTATAATGAATAGATAAACACTCAATAGCATGACGACGCCAAGCAGGCCAAACTCTTCGCTGAGGACAGAGAAAATGAAATCAGTGTGGCGCTCAGGTAAAAACTCAAGTTGAGACTGGGTACCATGCAACCAGCCTTTGCCTTCTATGCCACCAGAGCCAATGGCAATTTTCGATTGGATAATATGGTATCCTGCGCCAAGCGGATCGCTTTCTGGATCCAGCAAGGTTAATACCCGTTGCTTTTGGTACTCGTGCATAACAAAATGCCACATGGCAAAAGCGCCAGGGATCGCAAGCAGCACACTGGTGCCAATTAGCCGCCAGCTGAGTCCAGACAAAAATAAGACAAATATCCCGGAGCTTGCAATGAGCAAAGAAGTACCTAGGTCTGGTTGTTTTTGGATTAAGATTGTTGGCACAAGGACAATTGCAAATCCAATAATGATATGCAGTATTTTTGGCGGTAATTGTTGGCGTCCTATATACCAAGCAACCATCATAGGCACGCCTAACTTCATGATTTCAGAGGGCTGAAATCGAGTAATTCCAATATCTAACCAACGCTTAGCCCCATTGATGGTGATGCCAAAAAAGAATACGCAAATCAGCATGATTAGACCAACCGTATATAACGGAAAAACAAGTCTTTTTAGTGTGTTAGGCGAAATTTGAGCCATGACAACCAGTGCAATTACAGCACCAAACATACGTGTTGCATGGCGAGCCATCATATCCATATTTTGGCCGCTTGCGCTGTAAACTACAGCCAAACTGCCTGCCATCATGATCAACAAGGCGGCAAATAGAGGAAAGTCGATATGAATACGCTGCCAAAAAGAGCGGCGCTGTCTTAATTGATTCATTTACCCTCCGTATGGCTTGGGTAAGTTTCGAAATAATAGTCCATCAGCTTTCTTGCAATTGGTGCGGCAATGGTTGACCCACCACCTTGGTTTTCTACAATAACGGTCACCACGATGCGGGGGTCGTTGTAAGGTGCAAATCCGACATAAATCCCATTATCTCGATGTTTTTCTTTGAGACTCTCAGCATCGTATTCCTCGCCTTGAGCAATACTTACAATTTGGGCTGTGCCTGTTTTTCCTGCGGGGTCGTAATTGGCACCTAAAAATGCCTTATGTGCAGTACCTCGGGCTTTTTTTACCGTGTTATGCATGGCATCTAAAGCGATTTTCCAATGATGTGGGTTCTTTAACACCACAGGTGGTTTTTCTTCGGTGTACATTTGTTCTACATCATTGTCTTGCTTTGCGACTTGCACAAGGTGGGGAGGACGATGTATTCCTTTATTGACTAAAATAGAAACTGCATTAGTAATTTGCATTGGCGTCGCTGTCCAATAACCTTGGCCAATGCCTACTGAAATCGTGTCTCCAGGCCACCACGATTCTTTAAATCGCTGTCTCTTCCACTCGGTTGTGGGCATGATTGCTGGTGTTTCTTCATGGATATCAATGCCTGAAAGATCACCAAAACCGAATTGGCTCATAAAGTTACTAATTTTTGTGATCCCGAGTTTGTAAGCGGTTTCGTAAAAATAGGTGTCACAAGATTGCTCTATCGCTTCATACACATCTACGTGTCCGTGTCCCCACCGGAGCCAGTCACGCCACCTGTGTTCGACATTTGGAATTTGAAAAAAACCGGGATCCCATATTTTAGTGTCTTCTTTAACAATCCCTTCTTCTAAAGCCAAAATTGCAAGGTGAGGCTTAACCGTTGATGCTGGTGCATATCGCCCCTGAGTTGCGCGGTTTATTAATGGCCTATCGGGGTTAAGTAATGCTCGATAATCTTTACTACTGATCCCATGTACAAACAAATTAGGGTCGTAGCTGGGGTTTGAATAAAGGGCTAATATCCCGCCGTCTTTCGGGTCCATAACGACAATAGCACCACGTACTCCCTCGAGTACTTCTTGTGCAATTTTTTGTAAACCAATATCTAAAGTGAGTACCAAATCTTCACCAGGTTTTGGGTGCTCAATACTGAGTGAGCGAATGATCCGCCCGCGGTTGTTCACCTCTACACGTTGCGATCCCACTTGACCGTGTAAGCGTTGTTCATAGAATTTTTCGATCCCCAATTTGCCAAAGTCATGTGTGGCGCGATAATTTTTAGCCTGTCCTTGAGATTCAAGTTCACTGAGCTCTTTTTTGTTGAGGCGAGAGACGTACCCTAAAGCGTGAGTGAGTGCGTCTCCATAGGGGTAATGCCTAGCAAGCCTTGCTTCCACACTGAATCCTGGGAATCGGTGTTGATTGACGGAGAAAATGGCAACCTCTTGCTCATTCAGTCGGGCTTTAAGCACTTGGCTTTTGAAGCGCCTTGAACGGCGATTGCTCTTTTTGACGGTATTTTTTTGTGCATCAGTGATGCTGATTATTTCACTTATTAATTCAAGCGACTTGTCGAGATCATCCACTTGCTCGGGGATCACCTCAAGATTATAAACTGGCCTATTCTCGGCTAGTAGCACCCCATTTCTGTCATAAATCAGTCCACGATTGGGCGCAATCGGAATAACTTTGATACGATTATCATTTGAACGAGTTTGATACGTTTCGTGTTTCTCAACTTGCAATGTGTAGATATTGTTGAGCAGTACACCAATGAGAATGACGACAAAAACAAAGCCAACAAACGCGCGACGCGCAAACAAATTGGCTTCAGCGCTGTGGTCGCGGATCGTTGGCCGGTTTTTTATCATGGAATAATTATTCTCTGTGGTAAGGGTGGTTGTTGTTTAAGCTCCAGCCGCGATATAGGCTTTCAGCTACGACAATTCTGACCAGCGGGTGCGGCAAAGTGAGGTTTGACAGTGACCACTTTTGCTCTGATGCGGCGATACATTCTGGTGCAAGGCCCTCAGGTCCACCGATGAGTAAGCTGACATCACGGCCATCAAGTTGCCATTTTTCCATGTTACTTGCTAATTGGTGCGTATCCCAAGGCTTACCTGTTACTTCAAGCGTCACGATTCGGTTTCCCTTGGGAATAGCGGCGAGGGTTTTTTCACCCTCTTGTTGCAAAATCCGCTTGATATCAGCATTTTTACCGCGCTTACCCGCGGCAATTTCGATCAGCTCTAATGGCATATCCTTGGGGAAACGTCTTTGGTATTCTTTAAACCCTGTTTCTACCCAAGCTGGCATTTTTGTACCAACCGCAATTAACTGAATTTTCACGTTAGCCCCAAAGCTTTTCTAAATCGTAAAAGTCGCGAGTCTGATCTTGCATCACGTGTACAACCACATCACCTAAATCGACCAGTACCCATTCACCAGCATCTTGACCTTCGTGTCCTAGAGGTGTCTCGCCTGCATGGCGTGCTTCTTTTGCAACATGATCAGCAATAGATTGTACATGACGCTTAGAGTTACCAGAGCAAATGACTAGATAGTCTGTGATTGATGATGTCTCACGTACATCTAATTTAACAATGTCACGCGCTTTCATATCGTCGACTTTATCTAACGCAAAGTCTAAAAGTTGTTTTGAATTCAAATCAGAATCTCTTTACTGTGTACACTTCAATTAGGGGCGCAATTCTAACATGATTTTGAGCAGAATTCCCAAGCCGATTAGCGACGGCTAAAGTGCGTACAACTTATTGTTATTGATATAGGCTAAGACTGGTTTGGGCAGCCAAGGTTCAACGGTTTTGCCAGATTTTATGGCTTGGCGAATTTGGCTCGACGCTGCGCAAAAAGCTTTGCCTGTCAAAAAGTAACACTTGCCAGCAGGTGTTTGATGTAAATCGTCGGGTGAAGTGGTTTTTGAATGTGCTAAATAGGCTTCTAGTTGCGTGCAAGGGGCATATTTATCCCCAGGCCTTGCGTATACCACCACATGGCATAGCTGTGTGATAGTTTGCCATTGGTACCAAGTGCTGAGACCATTAAAAGAGTCCATGCCCATTAAAAACGCGATGGGTTTTACTGGGTATTCTGCTCTGAGCTCTTTGAGAGTGAGTGCAGTAAATGAGGGCTCTGTTCGCTTGATTTCTCGAGTATCAATGTAAAACTTTGGTTCATCTTGCGTGGCTAACTCTAACATTGCAATGCGATGTTCTGTAGCAATGCTTGGACCTTTTTTATGAACTGGTGTTGCATTGGGCATAAATGCCAATGAGCTCAAAGAGAGCTCGTCTAAGCAGTGGTTTGCCATATTGAGATGCCCGAGGTGGATCGGATCAAATGTACCGCCAAATAGTGCAATCATCAGTAGACACCGCCAAGTTGAACACTGTCATCTATAAAAGGCATTGAAAAGGTGACGGGCTGGCAGAAGCTTAACGCAATGTGTGCCAAGCCTTGAAATGGAGCGTTTAAGGCATTACTTTTGTAGGCTGAATCAAATTGTCCCAACAGCATGATGATATTTTCTAACTGAGATATTGGCAGTCTATCTAAAGCTTGCTGTGTTGGTTGCTGTTGATTTTTCCAGACATTGAACTGCTTGAATAACTGACCGATAGGCTGTCCCTGTACAAGTGCACGTTTCATATTTAAAAGTGTTTGAGCTTGATTTTGCAGGGCCCACGCAACACTCGTCGGTTCGACATTATCGGTCGCGAGTTTATTTAGCACTTTGATAATGTACTTGGGGTTCCCTTTTAGAAGGCCTTCATTCAAATCGAAAATATCAAATTTTGCTTGATTGAGTAGGCCGCCCATCAATTGTTGTTGATCTATGAGTGCGTCTTTATAGAGTAAAGAGAGTTTTTCTAGCTCTTGATAGGTGGCAAGCAGGTTGCCCTCTGTGGCCAATAATAAACTGCGCTTAGCGTCACTTTTTAAATTAACTTTTAGCCGTTTACATTCTTCATCAAGCCACTTTTCAAGGTGAAAGCCTGTCAAAGGATAGCAGGGCACAAACAAGCCACTTTTATCCAGTGCTTTGAACCAGGCGGAACGCTGAATATCTTGACCTGCTTTTGCGCCTTTGATGATCAAAATGACATCGGGGTTTATGTTGGCCGCAATCTCTTTAAGGATATTCACGCCTTGTGTTGGTGGCTTTTGCTGGTTTAAGTCTAGTTCAATGACCGTTCGGGCGCTAAATAAAGACATGCTATTGTATTGGGCAATTATTTCCTGCCAATCAAAGCCTGGTAGTAAGGCGAACTTTATCGTCTCGTCAAAGCCTTGTTTTTTGGCTACTTGGCGGATAGTGAGTACACAGTTACCTTCTTGGAATGGCTCTTCACCAAAAACAAGGTAGAAAGGGTGCAGGCCTTTACTTAACTGACCTGCTAATTGATTTGCATAACAGCGCATTAGAGTTGTGACAATTCGCGAATAATTCTTTTGGTGGCTAACTTGCGCATTTCCGTCAAAATAATTTCTAGTTCTTTAGACTTGGCAAGCGAGTTGGTTGGATCATCTTGATAGTTTCGATAGAGTTCAAAGCTTTGCTCAATGGGATCCTGATCTGGACGTGCAAGGCGATATGACACTTTATAAGCAAGCTCATATTGTGCAACCTGACCATTTTGAAAGAGGCTTAGAGTTTGTCTGTTCAATTCATCTTGGTATAGATGCAGTTCAGCCGTGAACTTGGTATTTTGACCATCAATTTGGTCATTGAGTGTCACTTTTGAACGCTGCAGCTCATACTTTAATTGTTCGTATAACGCAGACTTTTGATCATCTCCTGTTAAATGTAGCACTCGTAAATCTTCAGGAATATAGGAAGCTTGTTTGAGTTGAAAACCACAGCCTGTGACAGTAAAACAGACTAGCAAAATTGCCAGTCCGTTTTTAATGTCTGCAAGCGAGCGAACAGCGGAGCCAAATTGGCCCGCTGTTGAAATGACTTGCTGAACAAAGCCAATCATTAGTTTGCAACCACATTAAGTAGCTTGCCAGGCACATAAATGACTTTACGGATGGTTTTTCCGTCAGTGAATTTAGTCACGTTTTCTTCGGCAAATGCAATCGCTTCTACTTGTTCCTGAGTTGCATCAGCTGCTACGGTTAGCTTGGCGCGTAGTTTACCGTTAACTTGAACAACGATAAGCTTTTCATCTTCAACCAACGCATTTTGATCAACGACAGGCCAAGACGCATCGAGAACATCTCCGTCATGTCCAAGCTGCTGCCATAACTCGTGACACATATGCGGCGTAATTGGCGCAAGCATAATAATCATTGCATTGAGCGCTTCGTTCGCAAGTGCAATATCTTGCTCGCTCTCAAGTGGCGCTTTAAGTAGCTTGTTTGATAGTTCCATGATTGCAGCAATTGCAGTATTGAATGTTTGACGACGCTCAACATCGTCAGAAACTTTTGCAATGGCTTTGTGAATTTCACGGCGAAGTGCTTTTTGGTTGCCAGATAGCTTGCTGAGATCTAAGTTTGCGTGACCCGCATTTTTCACGTCAACCGCATACTTCCATACACGGCGAAGGAAACGCTGTGCACCTTCAACACCAGAGTCAGACCATTCAAGTGTTTGCTCAGGCGGCGCAGTAAACATCATAAATAAGCGAACAGTATCTGCACCGTACTGCTTAATTACTGTTTGTGGGTCAATACCATTGTTCTTAGACTTAGACATTTTACCCATGCCCGCAGACATGACAGGTTCACCATCATCTTTGTGCCACGCTTTGATGATACGGCCTTTGTCGTCTTTTTCCGTTTCTACATCAAGCGGAGAAATCCAAATATCGCCGCCTTTTTCATCTTTGCGGTAATATGTATCAGCCAGCACCATGCCTTGGCATAGTAGACGCTCAAATGGCTCGTCAGAGTTTACTAATCCGAAATCTCTGAGTAGCTTGTGGAAGAAACGAGAGTAAAGCAAGTGCAATATTGCATGTTCGATACCACCAATATATTGGTTAACAGGTAACCAGTAGTTTGCAGCACCCGGCTCTAACATGCCTTCATCGTAACGTGGGCTACAATAACGCGCATAATACCAAGAAGATTCCATGAAGGTGTCGAATGTATCTGTTTCATGGAATACTTGCTCACCATTCACCGTTGCTTTTGCCCACTCAGGATCGGCTTTGATCGGTGACGTTACACCATCCATCACAACATCTTCAGGTAAGCGAACTGGTAGCATATCTTCAGTCGCAGCAAGCTCAGAGCCATCTTCTTTGTTTAGCATCGGGATTGGAGAACCCCAGTAGCGCTGACGACTCACACCCCAGTCACGTAGACGGAAGTTTACTTTGCGCTGACCAGCGCCAATGCCCTCTAGTTTTTCAGCGATGGCATCGAACGCGGCTTGAAATTCTAGACCGTCAAACTCGCCAGAATTGATTAGCACGCCTTTCTCAGTGAACGCTTCTTTGGCTAAATCAGCTGATTGTTCAGCATCTGCAGCAGGGCTAATGACTTGTTTAATTTCAAGACCGTAAGCAGTTGCAAATTCATAGTCGCGTTGATCATGACCTGGTACCGCCATGACTGCACCTGAGCCGTAATCCATCAATACAAAGTTCGCAATCCAGATAGGGACTTCTTGACCTGTTAATGGATGAATAGCAGTAAAGCCCGTTGCGATACCTTTTTTATCCATGGTCGCTAAATCTGCTTCAGCCACTTTGGTGTTTTTGCACTCATCAACAAATGCAGCGACAGCTTCGTTATTTTTTGCCGCTTCTAAAGCAATTGGATGACCAGCAGCAACGGCAACATACGTGACACCCATAAAGGTATCAGGGCGTGTTGTATACACAGTAAAGCTTTCGTTGTTATCAGCGCGCTTAAAGTCGATCTCTAAGCCTTCAGAGCGTCCGATCCAGTTGCGCTGCATCGTTTTAACTTGTTCTGGCCAATGATCTAGCTTGTCTAAATCGTCAAGTAGTTCTTGTGCATAGTCAGTAATTTTAATGAACCACTGAGGAATTTCTTTTTGCTCTACAAGTGCGCCTGAGCGCCAACCTCGACCATCGATAACCTGCTCATTCGCAAGGACTGTTTGGTCAACTGGGTCCCAGTTTACGGTAGACATTTTCTTGTATACTAAGCCTTTTTCATACAGCTTAGTGAAGAACCATTGTTCCCACTTGTAGTATTCAGGGTGACAAGTCGCGATTTCTCGGTCCCAGTCATATCCGAAGCCTAATTGCTTTAACTGACCACGCATGTAGTCGATGTTTTCATAAGTCCATTTTGCTGGTGCAGTATTATTTTTGATAGCCGCGTTTTCAGCTGGTAGACCGAATGCATCCCAGCCCATAGGCTGCATGACATTTTTGCCTTGCAAGCGCTGGAAGCGCGACACAACATCACCGATTGTATAGTTACGGACATGACCCATGTGGAGTTTACCACTTGGGTAAGGGAACATAGACAAGCAGTAGTATTTTTCTTTGCTTTCGTCTTCGACGACTTTAAATGTTTTGTTTTCTTCCCAATAGGATTGAACCTTGGGTTCGATTTCTTGTGGGTTGTATTGCTCTTGCATTGACGTTTCCAGACTTCTTGCAAACTGATTGTAAAATTGGTCAATAGCATACCCGAAAACTGAGCTTGATCACAGCGTCTGATAAGCATTTTCAGCTGATAAATGTGATTTTAGTTGATTTCGTTTGGTTCAATTATCTGCACACTAAATAGTTAATTAACTCTGGCTCAATGGCCCTTTTTGAACGGTGCTCTATACTTGGTTTATACGGTAATTGTATCCAACACGTGTTGTGATGACTTCATAAATCAATCGTTTCAGCAGTTTGTCAGTATCGACTTCAGGTTATCTGAAGTGCATGCCAAAAACTTGCGCAGTGTTGTTGGGGAGGGGGCGACATGGCAGATTATCAACAATGGCTAAGAGACTTTTCTAAGTGGTGCAAAGACGTGAAGGAGCATGAGCTAAAAAAGTTGATGGATGATTTTTTGCAGGAAGAAGAAAAGTGGCGACAGTTTGGGAAAAATAAACTCAGTGATTATCGGCACTATTTTAAGCGTGATTTACAGCATATTTCGGAGTTTAAGGATCACTATGAGGGGGTAGCATGGGAAGAATTCAAAGAGTCTGTTTTATATGAGCTGGCTTATTTAGAAGATAGGACTCAGCTTGAGTGGCATGCATTGATGAGTGATTTTGCGCATGATGGTATTTATAAAGAGGGTGAATGGATAGCTTTGGGGCAATTAGTGTGTAAGAATTGCGGCAATAAAATCGATGTTTATCACTCTATTGAAATAAAAGCTTGCAGCGAATGTGGACATGATACGTTTTCAAGAAAAGCGCTCACGCCTTAGCCACCGTGCTTTAATTTTTCTAAGGTGAACAATAAAGAAATCAGGAATGACTAAAACAATTAAGCCACTGAGTTCGGAGCAATTGGCTCCGACAGTCTCTTTGCAGCATATACATTCATGTATGCAAAACCCTTATCCAGAGTCTTTGCCTTTTATCGGTCAGCAACGTGCACAAAGTGCGCTTGATTTTGCGCTTGGTATGGAACTCCCAGGTTATAATGTTTTTGTAATGGGTGAAGCGGCCACCGGGCGCTTTACTATGGTCAAAGATAAACTAGAAGCTCACAGTAAGACGCGTCCAACACCTAAAGAGTGGCTTTACGTCAATAATTATGACGACCACCGTGAGCCAATAACGATGTTTATGCAACCGGGAGAAAGTCGTCAGCTTGCAGATGACATTGACGCTTTTTTGGACGAGGTTGTGGATACTTTTCCTGCAGCATTTGACAACCCGGGTTATCAGCGTAAGAAAAAGTCTCTCGATAGAGAATTTGATAATAAATATAACGCAGCGCTCACCGCGGTTGAACAGTTGGCTATACAAAAAAGTGTGGTAATGCTGGAAGAAAATGGTGCGGTTAGCTTTGTGCCTGTGGTGAATGGAAAGCAGCTGGATGATAATGAGTTTAATGCACTGGGCGAGCAGGCCCAAGCTCAATTCTATGACGCGATTGATGAATTAGAGGATGGCCTAATTGAAGCCTTGATAGAGTTGCCTCGTTGGAAACGAGAATCCTCTGAAAAGCTCAGGAAATTAAAAAAAACCACCATAGAGTTGGCAACCAAGCCTTTACTCAAAGCGCTTGAACATAAGTATGCAAGTCATATTGGCGTTATTCGCTACTTGAAAGATTTACGTGTCGAAATAGTTGAAGCTGTTTTGGACTGGCTAGATGATGATTCTGCCAGTGCTGAAGATCAAAAAGATGATTTTGATGCCAAAGGTATGCTTACTGATTTTTTTGCGCCCAACATTTTAATTGAGTACAAAGAAGGGGCACCTGCGCCAGTTGTGTACGAGCCTAACCCAACTTTTGGCAATATTTTTGGTAAAATTGAATATGAAAGTGCTCAAGGTTCGTTAATCACCAGCTACCGCTCAATTCAAGCAGGGGCGCTTCATCGTGCCAATGGCGGCTACTTAATTATGGATGCAGATAAAGTATTATCATCGCCGCAAGTGTGGGATGGTTTAAAGTTGTCATTGAAAACGCATCAGATAAAAAATGACCTGCCATTTCAAGACAGCTCAGTAGGCAGCAGCTTTACGCTAAAACCACAGTTGATCCCCATGGATGTAAAAATCATTTTACTGGGCTCGAGAGATCTCTATTACACAATCAGTGAATACGATGAAGAATTTGGTGAGCTGTTTCGAGTTTTAGCTGATTTTGATTATTACTTGCCTTCCAGTGATAGATTGCAATATCAATTCGTCAGCAAAGTCCAAGAATATTGTGAACAAACACTAAACTGCGGATTAACAGCGGAAGGTTTAGTCAGATTATTAAAGTTTAGTTATCGCCAAGCAGAGCATAGAAACAAGTTATCGGCGCGCTTTGCGGATGTGTTAGAGCTTGTCGCTGAAGCAAGCTATTATGCCAAGCAAGACAATGAAGAGAGCATTGATGAGCATCACATCAATGAAGCCTTATTAGGCAAGCAATATCGTACTGGTCAGCTTAGCGAAAATATGCTCAGTGACATTGAAGAGGGGCATACGCTGATTGCGACTCAGGGAGAAGCTGTAGGCAAGGTTAATGGATTAACGGTGTTACATATTGGTGATACCGCTTTTGGTACGCCTGCAAGAATAACGGCGACTGTATATGCAGGCTCCGATGGGGTGATTGATGTTGAACGAGAAGCTGAATTAGGAAAATCGATTCACTCCAAAGGGGTCATGTTGCTTACAGGTTATTTAGGCAATAAATACGCTCAGCAATTTAGTTTAACATTGAGCGCAAATATCGCGATTGAACAAAGTTATGGTTATATAGATGGTGATAGTGCGTCTTTGGCTGAACTATGCGGTTTAATCTCTGCTATCACGCAATTACCAATATCCCAGTCATTGGCTTTAACCGGGTCGATAAATCAACATGGTGAAGTACAAGCCGTAGGTGGAGTGAATGAAAAGGTAGAGGGCTTTTTTAAGCTTTGTAAAATGCGCGGTCTAACAGGCAAGCAGGGAGTCATTGTCCCACATTCAAATTTGATTAATTTGGTGCTAGCAGATGACGTAGTCCATGCGATTGAAAACAAAAAGTTTCATTTATACGCTGTCAAAAGTGTTGATGAAGCACTTGAGCTTTTGATGGATGTTGCTGCTGGTGAGGTAACGAATACTGGCGCGTATCCGGAAGGTACAATCAATCACTTAGCGCTTAAGCGACTTGAGCAAATTGCACAAGTTGTGAACGGTGAAGAAAAAGAAGCATCAGAAGACACTGAGCAGGAGTAGTTATGTCAGTCACGAGTATCGCGATAACCATTTTAGCCCTTGGTTTAGCTTGGTTTATCTATAACGGTAATCAGAAACAAAAACAGATCGCACAAATAAATCGACATGATGCGGAGGCATTTTTGGCCTCAAATGCGCAGAAAGATGGCGTGATCACGACCGAAAGTGGTTTGCAATATGAAATATTAGAAAAGGGCGAAGGGGCTGCTTTTCCTACTTTGAGCGATAGTGTCCGTGTGCACTATCACGGTACTTTACTCAGTGGAGTAGTTTTTGACAGTTCTGTCGATCGTGGGCAAGCGATAAGTTTTACGCCTCAACAGGTAATCGAGGGGTGGAAAGAGGCATTACAGCTTATGGTTGTGGGTGACAAATTCAAACTTTATATTCACCCAGATCTCGGGTATGGGAATAGATCTGCTGGTAAAATCAGTGCAGGTTCGTTATTAATTTTTGAAGTGGAGTTGCTCAGTATTCAGTAAATTGGTGACGTATAGTGTTGAGTATTTGTTAATTTTAACTTGCAATTTCTCTTGTTTGTGATTTAAATGGGAACAGGTATCGTCATGGCAAGGAGGTGATACTTGACATATCTGTTCCTAGTTATCAGTAGCTTTGGTGGAGCGCTATTATGTAGAAGATTGAGTAACGACAAATTAATGACAATAGAACGTTACTTGAATTCCACTTATCCAAGCTTTTACCAAAAATTGTTACTAGATAGATTTGATATTGGTCAGCAAGCTTCATTTGCATACAATCTAGTTGATCGTTCCTCTGCAAGGGAGATAAACAGCTTAGATGATGCAAAGCTCAAAGAGCATATGTTCGAGTTGTTTGTAGCTGATATTGGCGCGGTATTTTTTTCAGTAGGCTGCGTACTGTTTTTATCTATCATGGTACTAGATGTTTAGAATAAACCCACTTTGGTTGACAAAGTGGGTTTTTATTATTTAGTTCCAGCCATCATATCTTTTTCTACGTGATAAAAATAAAGTCAATATAACACCTAGGATAAGCCCTGAAAGCGCAATCCCTCCCCCGTAGGCAAGCAACTTATGTTGTTCTTCTTTCACTTGATTTTGAGCTGACTCAGTTTGTTGTTGAAGTTGTGTGTTCAGGTCTTGAATGGTTTTTTGTAATTCAATATTCTGAGACTCTAATAATGCGTAATCGTTTTGTAGATTAGGGACCGACGCTTTTAGATCGCCCAGTTGACGCTCTGCTTCAGCAAGAGATTCATGTAATTGGTTAACTTGTCGCTTTAATCCAGGTTCAGCTGTAACGAATTGAGACTCAACCCAACCGCTTCTATTTTTGTTGTCAACAATTCGCACAAAATTATTGTCTTGTTCATTGGTTATTTGTATTGGGGTACCAGCTTCGATGGAGCCTAAAATGCGATAGTTTTTCCCTGGGCCTGAATGCATAAACAAGTAGAGGTTATCAACAATAAAACCGTTAGGTGTGTTTTGTTGTGCCGTTTGTTCTTGAGGGGCATCCAGATTGTCCTCCTCTGCATGAAGCGCAATAGGAGCAAAAACGAATAAAAGTGGCAATGCGAGGCGTTTGATCATTCTCGAGCCCTTATTTTTTTAAGGTTTATATGAATTTATGAAAATAGTATGGCTTTAAAAAGCGCTTGGCAAGGGATTAACGTATGATCATGTTTTTTTATTTCTTTATATGCATCAAGGTATAGATTGTCTTGGTTCGAACATATGCATTTGAATGTACCTAAAAGGTATAAATATCACCGCGCTGGTGGTCATAAGAGTCGTGGCCAAGTTTGATCCATTAAGTATACAAGTTGAGGTAATTTGTGTTCATTTTCCTTCTGATTATGGTAAAAAGATTGCAAAATTAGGTGTCTTTGTATATTTTGATTGTTCTCATATTACAAAGGTAACCTACCCCCTAATGGACACTGAAATAGAACTGAAGTTTTTGGTTTCAGATAACGAAGTTCCGCTTATTCCGGCATTGATCACACAGTTTGCAAAGCGGGTTAATAACAAGCCGGCAAAAAATTTAGAAAATGCATATTACGATACGCCAAGTAGAGAGTTAAGAGCTTTAGATATTGGGCTTCGCACACGTTGCCAAGACGACGACTGTGAGCAAACAATCAAGCTCTCCGGTGAAGTGCTTGGGGGTCTTCATCAACGACCAGAATATAACTTACCTTTAAAAACAAGAAAGCCAGATATTTTTGCGTTTGATTCGAGCATTTGGCCTATGGGTATGCGACTTGAATCAATCGCTGAAAATTTATTCCCAATATTTAGTACGAACTTTATTAGAAGAACTTGGCTGATTGAGACTGAATCGGGCAGTTTAATTGAAGTGGTTCTGGATAAAGGTGAAGTATCGGCAAGCGGCAAGTCTGAAACGATTTCCGAACTGGAGATAGAGCTTGTCGAAGGAGATCGTGTTGATTTATTTTTGTTGGCAGAGCAACTTGTTGCACAAATAGGTGTAAGGCTAGGGTTTTACTCAAAAGCTGCTAGAGGGTATCGCTTAGCTGATGATAAGCCGTTGAAAGCTAATAAAGAAATTGGATTTGTACCATTATCTAGCGAGATGAATCAAGAGCAAGCGTTTATAAAAACAATCAATTATGCGATTGCTTTGGTTCAAAAACATGAACAATGCTACGTTAATGAGCCAAGCTTGAAAACGCTAAAACGCATCATAGATGGAGTACGCTTAATTAAGCACGCTTTTTGGTTATTTGAAGAGTTTGTCGCAAGAGAAACCACAGATAGCTTACGTAAAGAGTTAAAGTGGCTATTAGGGGAACTTGATTGGGTAGAGAGCGCTATCTATTTAAAGACTTACACGTCTAAACGCCACGCTTATTATAAACGTATTCACGGTGCACCTGAGCTATCTCAAGTGATTGATGACCTGAAAAGTGTCCAGCCAACTAAAACTGATTTAGAAGATTTGTTCCACTGTCCACGGTACAACAAACTGTTGTTGTCATTAACGCGTTGGCTGATGGAAAAAAGCTGGCGACAGCAGTGGGATCAAAATGCAATAAAGTCTGCGCAGAGTAGTGTGCGTTCGATGGCTAAAAAGACGTTCGACTTAGAGTGGAAAAAGCTTAAATCCATGTTCCCACACAAAAGTTCAATGTCTCTCGAGCAGTATGTGCACACCCGCTCAAGCATTGAAGAGATGTTGTTAAGTGGAAGTTGTTTAGGCGAACTATTTGATGAAGAGTTAAGGCTGAGTTTTAGGGCGCCTTGGATGGATATTCTCTCAGGTATTTATGAACTGGAAACATTACATTACTTACAACAGCTATGTGATGGGCAAGAGGCACAACCGCTCTCTGATATCTTAGGCTGGTTGCAACAAAAATCTGACTTTCTGATCAGTGCGATGGATCAAAGCCGAGATGCGTCTATTAATTGTGAACCTTACTGGTAAAACCTAGGGTTCAATTTGCTTCGTTTAGGGCGCACTCTAGTGCCCCTGATACCTTTTTTATCTAAACGTACCATGGTAAAAGAGTTTATTAACGACAGCTCCAACCTTTTAGTTGATTGCTTTTCATCACGCACTTTAACTTACCCCATTATACCCAATACTGTATTTGAGCTTATTCAAATTGATAACTATTAGAGATTATTAAATAGTCGCGACAGGTCAAAATTCATCTACTACACTAAAATCAAAGCCACCAGATGGGTGACCTATGATAGATATTGATGACAAAGTTTTAGCAGATTTAAGGTCAGGCTTTAGCCTACCTGCCAAGCCAGAAATCTTACAAAGCCTTCAAGATGAATTAAATAGAGATGAACCTGAATTAAATCGGGTGGCTGCCATTATTACAGAAGATGTAGCCACATCTGCTGCGGTATTGAAAGTTATCAATTCTCCTGCCTATGGTATGTCTAGAACGGTCACAGATATTAAACAGGCTGTGATGTTTTTGGGCATGAATTGTATTACTCAGGTTGTAACAGGGCATTTACTAAAAAGTGCGTTTGCACAAGATGACTGCTGTATTTCTTTGCAGCGTTTTTGGGATAGTGCGTCTGATATTTCACAGGTCGCGATGCTCATAGGAAAAAAAGTAAGCCCAGCAATTCCGGTTGAAGACTTGCAATTACTTGGCCTATTTCATGATGCGGGTGTCCCTGCCATGGCGATGCGTTTTAAAGATTATAATGATGTGCTGATGCGTGCAGCGCAGCGGCCAGAACACCCATTGATAGAATACGAAGCACAACAGTATCCCACAAACCACACGGTTGTAGGGTACTATTTGGCTAGCTCTTGGCATTTACCTAAAAGGGTATGCCAAATTATTTTACGACATCATGATCCGCTGTTTTTCCAAGACAATGACTCTGATGTTGAAAAAAAAATTATGGCAACTTTGAAACTGGCGGAAAATTTTTGCTTTGAAATTAAGCATTTTAGAAGCTGTGCGGATTGGCACGCCTTTAAAGACGATGTGATGCTTGCTCTAGACTTGAGTGACGATGACTATACCGATGTGAAAGAAGATGTTGAAGAGTTTTTGATAGGTTAAAAAAAGGCGCATATAGCGCCTTTTCAAAAGATTGGTATTTATACGCCAGCTGCTGCTTTAAGCGCTTCAGCTTTATCGGTTTTTTCCCACGGGAATTCTTCACGACCGAAGTGGCCGTATGCCGCTGTAGGTTGATAAATTGGACGCTCAAGATCAAGCATAGTGATCAAGCCATATGGGCGTAGGTCGAAGTGCTCACGAACAAGTTCGATTAAACGTGTTTCGTCAACTTTACCTGTACCAAATGTATCAATGCTGATAGAGGTTGGCTCTGCAACACCGATTGCATAAGAAACTTGGATCTCACACTTATCAGCAAGACCAGCTGCAACAATGTTCTTAGCCACGTAACGACCTGCGTAAGCCGCTGAGCGGTCAACTTTAGATGGATCTTTACCAGAGAAAGCACCACCACCGTGTCTTGCCATACCACCGTATGTATCAACGATGATTTTACGACCTGTAAGACCACAGTCACCCATTGGGCCACCAATTACGAAACGACCAGTTGGGTTGATGAAAAACTTAGTGGCTTCAGTGATCAGCTCTTTTGGTAGAGTTGGCTTAATGATGGTTTCCATCACCGCTTCAACCAAATCATCTTGAGATACTGAATCACAATGTTGAGTAGAAAGAACGACTGCATCGATGCCAACAGGTTGTCCATTTTCATAAGCAAAAGTTACCTGTGACTTTGCATCTGGGCGAAGCCAAGGAAGTGTGCCGTCTTTACGAACTTCAGCTTGACGCTGAACTAAACGATGAGAATATGTAATTGGTGCAGGCATTAAAACATCAGTTTCGTTACATGCATAACCGAACATCAGACCTTGGTCACCAGCGCCTTGATCTTCAGGGCGAGAACGGTCTACACCTTGGTTGATATCAGGAGATTGCTTACCAATTGTATTTAAGATTGCACAAGAATCAGCATCAAAGCCCATATCTGAATGCGTGTAACCAATTTCACGAACGGTTTTACGCGTTAGTTCTTCGATATCTACCCAAGCGCTTGTGGTTACTTCACCACCAACCATGACCATACCTGTTTTTACATAGGTTTCACACGCAACACGTGCTTTAGGGTCTTGCTCAAGAATTGCATCTAATACTGCGTCTGAAATTTGATCCGCAATTTTATCCGGATGGCCTTCAGAAACTGACTCTGAAGTAAATAAGTGTTTCGCCATTATTATATACTCACAAAAAGTGCGCTTCGCGAACATGCGTAAAACAGCGCTGGAAAAATCTAGGAGAGATATTCTAACCAAAACATGAATGTATGCATAGTTTTTTTACGCCTAGACGTCTATTTTTAATTACTTGCATTTTCTGCATTAAAAACAATGTGAATTTATAACTTTTATTGTGATTTTAATTGCAGTGGTAATTTTATTAGGTAAGAATGGGCCTTTAAAACACCCGTGCAAACACTTAAAGGTAGGAGAATCCATGCCATCTCGCAAAGAACTTGCAAACGCAATTCGCGTTCTATCCATGGACGCTGTACAAAAGGCTAAATCAGGCCACCCAGGGGCACCCATGGGCATGGCAGACATCGCAGAGGTACTTTGGCGCGATTATTTAAAGCACAATCCGAACAATCCAGAGTGGGTAGATAGAGATAGATTTGTATTATCAAATGGTCACGGCTCAATGTTAATTTATTCTTTATTACATTTGAGTGGCTATGACTTATCGATTGATGATTTGAAAAACTTCCGTCAAATGCACTCTAAAACGCCAGGCCACCCTGAGTATGGTTATGCACCAGGTATCGAGACAACGACGGGTCCTTTAGGCCAAGGCATCACTAATGCTGTTGGTATGGCTATTGCTGAAAAGGCGTTAGCAGCTCAGTTTAACCGTGACGAATACGATATTGTTAATCACTATACTTATGCATTTTTAGGTGATGGCTGTTTGATGGAAGGCATTTCTCATGAGGCATGCTCTCTTGCAGGTACATTAGGCCTAGGTAAATTGATCGCGTTTTGGGATGACAATGGCATCTCAATCGATGGTGAAGTGGAAGGCTGGTTTAGTGATGATACACCAAAGCGCTTTGAAGCATATGGCTGGCACGTTATTCCAGCTGTTGATGGCCATGATAGCGAAGCAATCGCCGCTGCCATCGAAGCTGCACGTGCTGAAACAGGTAAACCGACTCTGATTTGTTGTAAAACAGTGATTGGCTATGGTTCTCCGAACAAATCAGGTAGCCATGATTGTCACGGTGCGCCGTTAGGTGATGATGAAATTAAAGCTGCGCGTGAGTTCCTTGGCTGGAAGCATGATGCATTCGAAATCCCTGAAGATGTGTATGCTAAGTGGGATGGTGCGGCACACGGACAGCAAATCCAAAGCGAGTGGTTAGTTAAGTTCACTGAATACCAGATGCATTATCCAGAGCTTGCGGCTGAATTTGAGCGTCGTACTAAGGGTGAATTACCTGCGAATTGGACTGAGCAAACAGAAGCATATATTGCACAATTACAGGCGAACCCTGCTAATCCTGCGACACGTAAAGCGTCACAAAATACGCTTAACGCTTTCGGTCCAATTTTACCTGAGTTTATGGGTGGTTCAGCGGATCTTGCTGGTTCAAACTTGACGCTTTGGGAAGGCTCAAAAGGGTTAACTGCAGATGATGCATCAGGTAATTACATCTTCTATGGTGTACGTGAATTTGGTATGTCTGCGATCATGAATGGTATTACGTTGCACAAAGGGTTTATCCCATACGGTGCGACTTTCCTAATGTTCATGGAGTATGCGCGTAACGCGGTGCGTATGGCTGCACTTATGAAACAACCAAGCATTTTCGTTTACACTCATGACTCAATTGGTTTAGGTGAAGACGGCCCAACACACCAGCCGGTAGAGCAGCTTGCAAATATGCGTATGACACCGAACTTAGTTAATTGGCGTCCATGTGATCAGGTCGAGTCAGCAGTGTCTTGGCAGCAAGCAGTGGAACGTAAGGATGGTCCTACATCACTCGTATTTACTCGCCAAGGTTTGGCTCAGCAACCTCGTAGTGAAGAGCAGGTTGCGGCCATTAAACGTGGTGGTTATATTTTAAGTTGTGATGCAAACCCTGAGGTTATTCTTATTGCAACAGGTTCAGAAGTTCAACTAGCTGTGGAAGCGGCAGAACAGCTGCGCCAAGAAGGTAAAAAGGTACGTGTAGTATCTATGCCATCTACCGATGTATTTGATGCTCAATCTGCTGAATACAAAGAATCAGTATTGCCTTCATCAGTAACACGTCGTGTTGCAATTGAAGCGGGTATTGAAGATTTCTGGTTTAAGTATGTTGGTCTAAATGGTGCGATTGTAGGTATGAGCACATTTGGTGAGTCTGCACCTGCAGGTGAGCTATTCAAGCATTTTGGCTTTACAGTTGAGAATATCGTTGCAAAAGCGAAAGCATTATTTTGATAATGATATGATTTAAAAAAACCGCCTGATGGGCGGTTTTTTTTATTCTTTTATCACATTTCAGATTAACTTATTGCAACTATTTCAATTAAAAAGCCAAGAACTAAAGTATTCTTTTCTTTTAATGTGTAAAAAATTTTTAATTTTTCACGTCTTAAGCTGATTAAACTTTAAATTGTGAGACAGACTGTCTCAATTCCTCAGCTAATTTAGCAACTTCTGAACTGGAAATAGTCGTTTGATTTGCACCTTCCGCGGTTTGTTCTGCGATGGTGACAATTGACTCTAATCGTTCACTGATTTCTTGTGATACCTGTTGTTGCTCATTTGCTGCTGTCGCAATTTCCTCACTTACATCGTGTGCTCTTGATACGGCATCGGTAATTGAGTTAAGTGCTTCGTTAGCGATATCACTTTGTGCCACACACGATTCCGCTTGTTGTTGGCCTTTTGACATGGCTGTGACGGCTTCTTCTGCACCGGCTTGCAGGGACTCAATCATTGACTGAATCTCTTGTGTGGACTCTTGTGTTTTACTCGCCAAAGAGCGCACTTCATCGGCTACCACTGCAAATCCTCGGCCTTGCTCACCAGCACGAGCGGCTTCAATTGCAGCATTTAAAGCGAGTAGGTTAGTTTGTTCCGCAATGCCACGAATAACATCCAAAATCCCACCGATCGCAGAGCTGTCATGGTGCAGTTTGTTGATAACGGTAGAAACTTCCTCCACTTCATGCGCCAGTTGCTCAATCGTTCTTTTATTGTCATGGGAAATCCCTTTAACACGCTCAGCTTCTTGGTCTGCGTTTTTAATTTCGTCAAGTGCTTGATGTGCACTGTTACTTACACCATGAGCCGTACTGCTCATTTCAGTGGTTGCAGTAGCCGCTTGTTCAACTTGTGACTGCTGACTTTTTATCGCTTGGCTTGACTCTGAAGTGATTGCAGAAGTTTGCTCTGAAGCTGCTGCTAATTGAGTAGAGCGTGAGACAATACCTGTGATCAACTCTTTTAAGCTGGTGATCAGGGTATTACAACTTTGTGCTAATTCTCCAAACTCATCTTTGGCTGAGGCATCAAGTGAGTGCGTCATATCACCTCTAGCCACAATATCAAGTACGCGGTTAACTTCCGCAAGAGGCTTAGTAATACGGCTCACAGTGAAGTAGGCGATACCAATGGCCAGTAAAGTGGCTGCAATCATGCCGGTCCACGTTGCGATATTGGCTGATGATACATCCTCAGTCACTTCATTTTGGATTTCAAATGCCAACTGTTTGGACTGCGCTACTAGCTCACCCAATTGTGCAAGTGCCTTTTGAGTCGCTTTCTCTGCACTGTTCAGCTCATTTTGAGTATTTATACGTGCGGTGATCAAGCGTTGGCGGTTGTTTACAATACTGTCACTGCCTTGAAGTTGTTCTTTAAGTGCGCTGTAGTATGAGTCTAAATCATTGAGTAGATCTTCATCTAGCTGAGCTACAGTGTTGCGCATTAATTCAAGGTTGCGGTCGACATCTTCAAATACATAGCTTTGTTCTTTTTTGACAATATCTAACGTGCTTGAATCATTAATTGTCAGGATATCTCCACTGCTTGTTGCCAACGAGCTAAATGAGTTTTCTAGCTTATTTGCAGCTTGGTATGCGCGAGCATTTAATGATTCAAAGCCATCTAAGTCTAAAATATCTAGCACCACGGTTGCGGCGTCTTCAGCGGCTATTTCAGCTTCCTCTAATTGTGAAATAAGCTGCTTGTTTAGACTCAGCTCCAGTGATTTATCAGCAAATA
The DNA here is from genome assembly GCF_000814765.1 of Pseudoalteromonas luteoviolacea. Taxonomy (GTDB): domain Bacteria; phylum Pseudomonadota; class Gammaproteobacteria; order Enterobacterales; family Alteromonadaceae; genus Pseudoalteromonas; species Pseudoalteromonas luteoviolacea_H. Next base: position 265,279 of record NZ_JWIC01000010.1, on the reverse strand, counting down.
GTGAGGTAACCGACTTAGAGAATGTACCAAAGCTATCTGCAACATCTCGGCTGCTCCCTGATAGCGTTGGTTCATTCTGAACTGTTTGATTAAGCGCTGAATAGCTTTGCTCAAATGCTTTTTGTCGCGTGTTAAAAGCGGACTTTAGGCTGCTCAAATCATTACTTGATTGAGTGTAAAAGCTAGCTTGAGCGAGTTTGCTCATTTGCGTAAACTCAATTTGTAAAGCTGCGCTTCTATCTAACGCAGGAAGAGACAAATTATTGACCAATTGAGTGGAACTATCGATATTTGCGATCCTGAGCAGTGAGTTCACACCGATAGATAATAAAAGCAGGGTAATTATTATAAAGCCACCCCAAATACGTTGGCTAACGGTTAAATTCATACAAACATACCATCAAGTTAAAGCAGTACAACCACTTATCGGATTTATTGCGCATTAGTTAAGTATTTTATAGCAGATGTGAATATAAAATTCAGTAAAAACGGATAGGTTTTGACTAATTGCTGGTTATTTGTTCGTTTGTGGACAAATTAAGCAAGGTCATTGGACCACCCCATACGCAACCTGTATCCAAAGCAACTACATGATTGAGACTTGTTTTCCCTTGCAGTGCAGCCCAGTGCCCGAATATGAAACGAGTACGACTTGTTTTAAATCGAGGGTGTGCAAACCAAGGCTGTAGTAATTCACCCTTGTTAATTTCCCCTTTATTGTCAAAATCTAATTGCCAGTGCTCTGTTAAAAAACGCATTCTGGTAAATACATTTACGATAGTATTGAATTTAAGCTGCTGGTCGGACGGGGACAAATCGATAGCTGGGTTCTTACCATACATCTTGGATAGGTAATCTGCTGCCATAGGGCCTTGATAGTAAGTCTGAGCCCAGTTAGATAATTCGATCGCTTGTTCAATATTCCAGTAAGGGTGTATGCCTGCATGTGATATAAAACTATCGAATTCTGGGAGGTAAGTACACAGAGGCTGCGATTGTAAAAAGTGGATATAGTCGGGCAATGCTGCGCTTGAAAGCAGTGCGTCTAGCTTGTCTTTAGGGTTGGCCTGTTTATTGTTGAGCACCGTGGATAGTAAGTGTAAGTCATGATTACCGAGTGTGACAGTCACAGAATTTTGCAGTGAATAAACATATTCTAGACAGGCAAGAGAGTCTGGTCCTCTTGCAACCAGATCTCCCACTAAATACAAATGATCTCTACTCGGGCTAAAATCTACTTGTGCCAAAAGCTGTTTAAATGGCGTATAGCATCCTTGTAAATCGCCAACTGCGTAATAAGCCATACCGTCGTTAGTGCAGTATGTCCGGACGATTAAGGCGGAATACTTGGATTGGCGCTTTAAACTCAGAACCAAATTCATTACGCATCAAGTAGTAGCCTTCCATCGTGCCCACAGGGGTATCTAAAACTGCACCGCTGGTATATTGGTAGCTTTCACCGGGTCGAATAGTGGGTTGTTCACCCACCACGCCTTCGCCTTCGACTTCTGTTTCTTTGCCATTTGCGTCTGTTATTAACCAATACCGGCTTTCTAATTTTGCACTACAAAGGCTATGGTTTTTTATCGTAATGGTATAAGCAAACACGTACTTATCTTTTTCAGGCTGGGACTGTGCCTCCACATAAAAAGTCTCAACGGAGACTTTTATTGGACTGCCTATTTCACTGTTTGTTGTCATAGATCCAGTTAGCAATTTCGATAAATTGAGACAGAGAGATATTTTCCGCACGGAGTGACGGGTCAATACCTAATTGAGTTATTTCATCCACTGTAAGCAGATTTGATAAGCTATTGCGAAGCGTTTTGCGTCGCTGATTAAATGCTTCCAAGCAAACAGTATTTAATACCTTAGTGCTTTTTGCACTGCGCTGAGTTGCGTCCTTTGGTATGAGTCGCACCACCGCAGAGTCTACTTTCGGCGCCGGTTTGAAGCAGGTTGGGGGCACTTCGATAACAGGCATAGCATGGCAATAGTATTGCGTCATCACACTTAAACGACCATATGCTTTGGAACCTGGGCCTGCCACCATTCTATTAACCACCTCTTTTTGCAGCATGAAATGCATATGCTCTACGTGGTCTGCAAATTCAAAGAGGTGGAACAATAACGGCGTTGAGACGTTATAAGGTAAGTTACCAAAAATTTTTAGCTTTGCTGTTTCACTGACTAGACTCGCAAAATCAAACTTCATGGCATCGCCTTGATGTACGTTCAGCTTACTGCCCATCGTCGGATGTGCAATCAAACGTTCTGCGAGGTCTCTATCCAATTCAACAACCGTTAATTTACCACTAAGTTCAACGACCGGCTCAGTGATAGCACCTAAGCCCGGTCCGATCTCAACTAGGTTGTCATTCGGGGTTGGATCTATGGCCGTAACAATCTTGTCGATAATATTGTCATCATTTAAGAAGTTTTGGCCGAATCTTTTACGGGCACGGTGGCCCAAATGTACTTTATCTGTCATGAATTCTGTATTTTCTTGCTTGCAAGCTTGATTGCTTCGTGAATTGCCAGTTCAAAACTACCGACTTCCACATCACCTGATGCGGCAAGATCTAGGGCTGTCCCGTGATCAACCGAGGTTCTGATAAAAGGCAATCCCAAAGTTATATTAACTGAGTTACCAAATCCTTTATATTTTAACACAGGTAATCCTTGATCGTGATACATCGCAAGTACAGCGTCTGCATTGTCTAAATACTTTGCTTGGAAAAGCGTGTCAGCAGGGAGAGGTCCAATAAAGTTTTTCCCCTCATTGTTAAGCTTTTCTAGTACTGGTGAGATAGTATCTATTTCTTCGTTACCTAAATGCCCGCCTTCACCTGCATGAGGATTTAACCCACATACCAGAATACGAGGATCTTCTACACCAAATTTCGTTTGTAAGTCATGGTATAGAATATTGGCGACTTTTGTTAAGCGCTCTTGTGTGATGGCTTTTGATACGTATGCGAGCGGGATATGTGTGGTCGCTAATGCAACACGTAATCCTGTTGTGGCAAGCATCATAACCACATCAGGTGTATTTGATTGGTGTGCAAAATACTCCGTGTGTCCGCTAAAAGAGATCCCTGCTCTGTTAATGATGCCTTTATGTACAGGACCAGTAACAACTGCATCAAAAGTGCCGTCCATATTTTTTTCAGAGGCAATACGCAGCGTGTCTAACACATACTGACCATTTTGTTCGTCTAGCTGGCCCGGAACAACATCACACCCTTTATCTACTTGAAGGTAGTAGAGCTGCTTTGCTGCTGCTGGCTGAACATCTTGTTGCGGATCAAACGCGAGTAATTCTATCTCTAAGCCGAGTTCATTTGCTCTTTGTTCTAATACGCTTTTGTCCACTACCGCAACAAGCTGGGCAGGCCAACTCTGCTGCGCCAATTTAATGACTAAATCAGGGCCTATGCCAGCTGGCTCGCCAGGTGTAATCGCTATTCTCAAGCTCATATATGCTCTTCTTATTTACTTTCAAGAACTTCAATGTGAGCTTGCTCTCGCATTTCTCTCATCCATTTGAAGCTTTCTTCTTTGAATTTTCTTCTAAATAGCAGTTGGTGTGCACGGTTCATTTTGGCTTGCTCGGTTTTATCAGCCACGCGCTTATCTAGAAGCTCTACAATGTGCCAACCAAATGTACTACGAAACGGCTCACTGATTTCATTTTGTTCAAGGCCCATCAATGTTTCTCTAAACGCAGGAACATAGGTTGACGGATCAGTCCAATCATATTCTCCACCTTTCAATGCAGAGCCTGGATCTTCCGAGTGTTCTTTTGCCAATTCAGCGAAATCAGCTTTGCCTGCTCTTAAGTCTTGTACAAACCCAGCTAGCATGTCACGTGCTTTTTCTTCACTTAAAATGATAGAAGGCTTTAATAAAATGTGTCTAGAACGCACTTCTACTGTTTCGACAAGCTCACGGCCACGTACATCTTGAACTTTCACTATGTGGAAACCTGCACCGGAGCGCAACGGACCAACAAGCTCGTCTTTTTTCTTGCCTTTAATAGCTTCGGCAAACAAGGTCGGCATTTCATTGATGCCCATCCAGCCAAGCTGACCACCATCTAATGCATTTGCGCCGCCTGAAGACGCTATAGCGATGCGTTTAAAGTCTTTACCTTCATTTAAAAACTTAATGACGTTCTCTGCCCGCTCTCTTGCTTCAGCAATTTCTTCAGGGTTTGCTTTACTCTCAATTTTGATCAGAATATGGCCGATGTTATATTCTTCGCTTTGTCCGCTTTGCTGCGCCAGGATCTTATTGAGATTCTCGATTTCTTGAGGGCTTATATAAATTCGTCTATCAACGGCGCTGCGTTTTACTTGTCCGATCGTAATCTCTTTACGAATTTCTTCTCTATATGCTTGAAAGCTATTACCTGACGTTTCAACTGAGCGTCTTAAATCACTGATTGTACCGCCTTGTTCTTTAGCAATATTCGCAAGCGTCTGATCTAGGTGCGCATCAGAAATTGCTAGACCCATTCTGCTCGCAAGTTGAAGAATAAGGGTCTCGTCGATCAATTTATCAGTTGCTTGAATGCGTAGTACTTTATCCGATGGTAACTCAGTACCTTGCTGATTGGCTTGATCTTTAACCCGGTTTACAATTTGGTCAACTTCACTTTGTAATACCACACCGTCATTTACAGTGGCGATTACTTTGTCAATTTGTATACGTTCAGCAAGTGCAGGCTGGCATAGCGCAGCACTTAAAACGGGAATGAGTAACAGCTTTTTGAAATTCATAAGAGTCTTTGTTGTTAATTATTTAAAAAATAGGGTCTACGATAGCCAAATATACCTTGTTTAAGTAATTGGCTTGCGTCGTATCTTGACTTACTTCCCAACCCTTTTAGCACAAAATTAAAATTTATGCTCGAGTCGAAGACCGGGTCTTGAAAATTCGTAGATTGATTCAAGTCAGTTTCTATCGTTCTGTTTCCAGTAATTTGTACAGCCCAGCAGCATGATTCATATTGCACACCTGCAAATACTTCAACGCTACGTTTACTGGTCAAATCTCGGTGATAACTTGCGACAACTTGCCAATTATCATCTATTGGCAAACTGGTGAAGATGCCAACCTGATCTATCTCATTACCTGAGACATCATTAACGTAGTGATGGTTCAACTGTACCAGTTTTTTATTATTACCTCGATAGTCAATTGTCATATGTGAACGTATCAGGTCTTTCTCATCTGCATCATACTGGATACCGCCAGAAAAATACCATCTAGGATGCCAATGTATTTTTGTTTCTGCGGCAAACAGCGCGTTATAATTTTTTTCGCCAAAGCGGTTGTCGAGTGTATTTTCTGTTGGTTTAGCTGAATTACTAAGATAGATAATCTGACCGACACTTAAGCTAAAACGCTCGGTATTTTTGTTATCAAGCAAACGCGTTGTTGCACCAAGCGTAAATTGATTGGCTTCAGATATGTAATCCACGCCTGAAAAACGGCGCTCTCTAAATAATCCAAAAAAGTCATCTTGCATTTTGACCGTATCATAAGTCCCAATTCTGCTCTGATCTTTTTCCGGCGCGTATAAGTATTGGATCTGAGGTTCTAAAGTCTGAATACCATCCGTGAGGAATAAGTCGGTATTACGCTCAAGATTTAATTGGCCGTATAGTCTAACCTGAGGCAATGTACGAGATATTGACTCTGCAAATTCGGTCTCATTGAAGCTACCATTTTGCTCATAGTGTGTATGCAGTAGTGAGAGCTTTGAGTCAAATGACCAAGCGTAGTCATTAATATTGTATGTAACACTGGGTTCCAAGTGGATTCTGGTAGCATCTGTTATTTTGGCATCATCATTTTTAAAGTGGCTCAATTGACCTGTAAATTGCCAGTCAACACCAAAGTACTTTTCTGCCGTTCGGTTTTTCACTGTGATTTCAGGGAACGCTGCATACGACTCTGCGTGATTACCCAGTACTTCAAAGTTTTGTAATTGAAGGTCGACTAACCAGTCATCTCCAAGATAACTTAGCTGAGCTTTTCTGGATAACTGGGTATCTGTTTGGTTTGCATAATTAGAGCCCAAATCAGTGAGGTAATTGTCATCGCTCACGTTGGTCACATCTATATTAGCGCGCCAGTTGTCATTAAAATAGCTTTTCTGTTGCCAATGAACTAAATATCGTTCATCTAAGTTTGGTTCAGACTTATCATCATTAAGAAATTCGGTGGCTATTAGTCCGGCATGTTGTTCGGTTAAATAGCGAAACTCCCCTTGCAATTGCAATCCCTTATTGGACATGTACCTTGGCGTGAGCAGCGCATCATAATTTTCTGCCAAATTAAGGTAGTAAGGAGTAACTATTTCTGCTCCATAGCGATTAGAGCTTGATAGAGTGGGAGTTAATAGCCCTGACTTTCTCTTATCATCAATGGGAAACGTAAAATAAGGTACATAAATGACAGGCGTATCAAGTATTTTTAGTACTGTGTTATATGTTTCGCCCCATCCTTTTTCTTTGTCTAAAGAAATCGTACTGGCTTCAATAGCCCAAAACGGTGTGCTACTTGGGCAAGTTGTGAAGCTTGAATTAAACAAGTCGACTTGAGTCGATGTGGCACGTAGTTTCTCAGCTTTACCTCTACCAAGTTGCTCAGTTAACTCATATTGAGCACCCAGCAAGCTAAATTCACTTTGGCTGAGATCAGCATACATTCCACTGCTGTTCACCTTGGTGTAATTATCTTGGAATAACAATGGGCCAGACGCGTTGAGTAACCCTTTACGTTTGTCAATGAGCGCACTTTCAGCGGTAACGGTCATCGTGCTGGTGTTGACGGCAACATCACCTGAAAACTCGGCACTATCCGTGCCTTGTAGCTCGACTTTATTCGCTTGAATATCGATGGTGTCAGGAAGTATGCCTGGTATTGGTTGCCAACCCTTTGGTTGAAGATAGTCTTTACAGAGTCCGCTAACAGTGTTCGAATTAGCGATAACTTGTGTACTAATCAGGGGTAGGACTAAAATGCCCCAGTTTTTGCTCATTTATCGACCTTGTCTACCTAACACCACGTTTGAGCCAGACATGATAAATGAAAATAGTGCTAAATACAGTAATTAAGATCAGTAATTGGTGAAAATATGGTGAGTTTAACTCCTGAAATTGAATTACAAAGAGCGAAAATCAGAGTGCGATTTATAGAGACGCAAATTGAGCGACTTACAGGTGATTTTGGTGATATTAGCATCGACGCGATTACTGGTGATGCCAGCTTTAGGTCCTATTTTCGTGTCCAAACTAAATTGACCAAGTATATTTTAATGGATGTGCCACCTGAAAAAGGGTCAATTGAAGCATTTGTACATCTAAATCAAGAATTTGCTGAAGGCGGTTTAGCTGTGCCGGAAGTGATTGCGTTTGATGTCGATAACGGCTTTGTGCTGCTTGAAGATCTCGGCTCAGTGCATTTGGCTGATATTGTCGCTCAACAAGGAGGCGATCAACATTATCAAGCTCTGTTAACGTGGTTACCTAAAATTGCAATGCTCCGCCCATCTAGGTGGATGAATGCATATGATGCAGCTTTTATTACTCAAGAAATGGAAATATTTAAAGTTTGGTTGCTTGGACAGTGGCTCGGTTATTCAAGTACAAGTGATTTTGAGTCGCAGTGGCAAAAGCTGACGACTTCGTTAACAGAGTCTATGCTAGCGCAACCTCAAGTGGTAATGCACCGTGATTTTCACAGTCGCAATGTAATGTATTGTGAAGCAGCAGGGAGGTTAATTGATTATCAAGATGCAGTAGTTGGGCCAGTGTGTTACGACGCGGTATCTCTATTAAAAGATTGTTATATCAAATTACCTCCGGGGCAATTTCAGCGCTTAAGACAAGAGAGCTATCGTCAGTTATCTGATGCTGGCTTATTACGTGAAATGGGCTATGAACAGTACATTGAGTACTTTAATTTTACGGGCATGCAGCGGCATTTAAAAGCGGCAGGCATTTTTGCTCGGTTGTATTTGAGAGATGGAAAACCTGGATATCTTCCCAATATATTACCAACCTTAGAATATATTACTGAGACCGCGCAGATGTACCCTGAGTTTCAATGGCTTGCAACTTGGCTGCATTCCGAGATAATACCTATGATAGAAGCAAAATTAGCAGAGTCGTTATGAAAGCAATGATCTTAGCTGCCGGTCGTGGTCAGCGTATGATGCCGTTGACAGCGCATATGCCTAAACCGATGCTTGAAGTTGCAGGTAAACCTTTACTCGCTTATCACCTCGAGCGACTGAAGTTGGCAGGTGTTCAACAAGTAGTGATTAACCTGGCATGGCAAGGTGAGAAAATTGAGCAATATTTTGGTGATGGTCATCAGTGGGGCATGCAGATTGAGTATAGCTACGAATGTGACGGAGGTCTTGAAACTGCCGGCGGTATTGCTCAGGCGCTGCCCAGTTTATGCGAAGACCATGACGTATTTATCGTGATAAACGGAGATATTTTTACTGACTATGACGTACATGCCTTGATGCAACTCCAACTTATGCCAGGGGAGGCACATATTGTGCTTGTTGAGAACCCACCTCATCACCCTGATGGTGACTTTTGTTTGACACATCAACCGCTTAATGAAGAAACTTACACGTTTTCCGGTATTGGTCTTTACCATAAAGATTTTTTTAAAGATGTTCCAGTGTCCAAAGTACCGTTAGGTCCAATGCTAAGAAATGCGATAAGTGAACAGATGCTCTCTAGTGAGCTTTATTTAGGTCAATGGCATGATATTGGGACACCTGAACGACTCAAAGCGATAAATGCTGCTATGGAGGCGACTCATGTGGGGTAAAATACTCGGGGCTGGCTTCGGCTTTTTATTTGGTAAGTGGCTAGGTGCAATATTGGGAGGCTACTTAGGCCATTTATTTGATAAAAGCTTAAAGCAGGATTTTGATAAAGCGGGTGGCTTTCAAGGCTTTTTTAAGGGGGATGACTTGAATGAACGCCAAGCTTTATTTTTCTCTAGTTGCTTTGCTGTCATGGGTCATATTGCAAAATCTAATGGCAGAGTCAGTGAGGTGCACATTCAAGCAGCGTCTGCGTTTATGGATGACATGGCACTGCATGGCGATGATAGGAGGGAGGCGCAAAGTGCGTTTAACTCGGGTAAGCATAGCGACTTTTCTATCAAAGAGTGTGTTGGAGATTTTAAAGAGGCCTTTGCAAGGCGATATGACCTATTGCAGCTCTTTTTAGAGATTCAAATCCAAATGGCATTTTCAGATGGCCATTTATCTTCAAAAGAATTGGAGCTTTTAAAGTTAGTAAGTAAATACCTGGGGATTGGTGCTAAACATTTTAATTTTGTTTTAAAACGTTATCAGGCTGAGTTCAAATTTCGTCAACAGCGTGCTCAATGGCAGTCTCAACAACGCAATCACCAGTCTCATCAAAGTGGGCACCATGACTATCAGCAATCGAGTCGCAACTATTCATCCCCTGAACCAGAGATTTCGAGGCATCAAGCTTTGGCCGTGTTAGGGCTAGATCATGGGGCAAGTGAAAAAGAAATTAAACGCGCTTATCGCAAGTTAATGGCTCAACATCACCCAGACAAACTAGTCTCGCAAGGTTTACCTGAACATATGATGGAAGTTGCGAAAGCGAAATCGCAGAGTATTCAAGCTGCCTATGAAGCACTAAAAAAATAGTGTTTTATAATTGTCTCAAAAACCCAGATAGTTCTTTTTGCAATCGATGTTGCTGATGCATTTGAGAGTTTTGGCCAAATAACTCTCTTTGGCGATAATCATATTTACTGTTTCTTTTTGCCCAGCGGCGTCTGTCTTTTATGGTATGAAGCACGGCTGGGTTGTCATATGAATAAAACACGTCAAGTAGCGCCGGGCTGACAAGTGACAAACTTGCCGCGAGGTGCTTGTTTCTGTTTGGATTAGCCAGTTGAGCACTGACGGTTATCAAAGCATCAATTCGTATTTTAGGCAGTGTTGCTAGGTGCTCTGCAAATAAGCCTGCACTGTTACCAAACGCGACAATGGCAATGTGCTCATGTTCACGCAATGCGAGCGTTTTGTAAAGCGCATCGAAGCGGGCAACTAACTCAAGCTTATACTCATTGAGTGCAGATTCACTGATAGGTGAAATAGCCATTTTTTGTTTTGATTTTGGTTGACTCTCAACGATACCGTCTTGGATCAGGCTTGCGTTGAGATCGAAGTGAGGTGAAGGTATCACATAGGTATCATAGCCATCGTCATTCAGGGCCTCTCTTAGAAAGCTTAATCCATTTCCCTGTAGTGGCGATTGTTCTATACCTGGTAGCATCACAATAATGCCACGCTTACTGCCGCTCATATATTCGGAGAATAATACTGGGATCTCTCGCTCATCGTCTTTGATGGTGACAAAGGAATCACTGGATAGGTAATAACCGAGATCAGACTCAATAAGCTTGGTTTTGGGTATCGGAGCAATATGTTCAGCGGCCATACTCGGACTTTGAAGAGCAATTAGAGTACAAATGCCAAGTAGCAAAGTTAAAAAAGTCTGTTTTCTCATAACATCGAAAGATTTGCAGGCCGATAATTGTCTTTAGTATCGGCTAAAAAGCAATGAGCTTTAGTATTTTAATTTTGTAATTTGATACACTAAGCCGATAAAAAGAAATGGAGATTAGCTGGTGTCTAATAGAGCGGACAGTAAACGTGATTACATTTGGTTGTTTTTTAAAGGTGCAGGAATGGGAGCTGCGGATTTGGTGCCTGGGGTATCTGGCGGTACGGTAGCTTTTATTACAGGTATCTATGCTCGACTATTAGCTGCGATAAAAAGTGTTGATGTTGCAGTTTTAAAAATGGTTTTAAAAGGTCAAATTAAGGACGCTTGGTCACATATTGATGGTAACTTTTTACTTGCAGTGTTCGGTGGTTTATTTACAAGTGCTCTTTCTTTATCCAAGATCATTGCTTATTTACTGGAAAATCATCAGACCTTTGTTTGGTCATTCTTCTTTGGCTTGATCATTGCGTCATTTGTGTATATCGCTAAGCAAGTAGAGCGGTGGCAGATGCAACATATTGTGAGTTGCTTAGTTGGAGTGGCTGTTGCCGTGATGATTACCTCCTTGAGCCCTGCTGAAGCGCAAGCACAACCATGGTTTTATTTCATTGCTGGTAGCATCGCAATTTGCGCAATGATACTGCCGGGTATTTCTGGTAGTTTTATCCTGTTGCTATTAGGCATGTATGGGCATGTACTGACTGCCCTCAATGATCGTGACGTTTTCTTGATTGGATTATTCCTGTTAGGGTGCATATGTGGGCTAATGGTATTTTCACGGTTCTTGTCATGGTTGTTAGCGCGCTATGAGCAAGTCACATTTGCATTGTTAGCTGGTTTTTTAGTCGGTTCACTGAATATGCTGTGGCCATGGAAAAAAGTGGTCTCTACTTATGTAAATTCAAGCGGAATAGAAAAGCCACTGATGCAAAAAAATATTTCTCCTATGGAGTTCACCCAACTTACGGGTCAAGACGCTCAGTTAGCCATTTGTATTGCGCTTGCAATATTTGGGTTAGTGTTAATTCTTGCATTGGATAAACTTAGCCATCAAGAATAAAAAGGGTGCACACTTCTGAGCCGTTGATCAGTCGTGTGCAGGCTTACCGCATTTGCGCTTTCCTGAGTTGTATCGTATGAATTTTGAATCCCGCAATAAAGGTTAAGTAACAAAACCATCATATTTGCTGTCTATCATAAAGTTCATGACAAAATGTCATGCTTTAACCTGTGATTTCGTAAATTAGCTGTAAAATTAGACTAGAGTACAATGTCGCAAGTGTAAAAAGTGTGTTACTTTCTGGCGGAGATGTACTCACTAGACAAGGAAACACCTTGAAATGAAACTTGTAGGGAACAGTTGCCTGCTGTTGTTCTGTTTGCTGGGGATGAGCTTTCCAGCGTTTGCTTCCACCACTCAACTTGATTTGACCACTAATACACTGGGATTTGTATGTATTGCTATTTTTGTAGTCGCATACACACTCGTCATGCTCGAAGAAAAATTACATATGCGAAAGTCTAAGCCTGTCTTGGTTGCGGCAGGTTTGATATGGATTTTAATTGGCGCGTTTTATATTGAGCAGGGCATGCCTGATGCGACAGAGCATGCGTTTCGTCACAACTTGCTTGAATTTGCCGAATTGATGTTATTTTTGCTGGTGGCGATGACTTATATCAATGCACTGGAAGAGCGTAGATTGTTTGATGCACTGCGGGCTTGGATGGTGAGAAAGGAGTTTAATTATAAGACCCTCTTTTGGTTGACTGGGTTTTTGTCATTTTTTATTTCTCCAATTGCTGACAATCTGACGACTGCCTTATTAATGTGTGCCGTTGTTATGAAAGTTGCGGAAGGGGACAAAAAGTTTATTAATTTGAGCTGTATTAATATCGTTGTTGCTGCAAATGCTGGAGGTGCTTTTAGTCCTTTCGGTGATATTACGACGTTGATGGTTTGGCAGGCTGGAATGGTGAAGTTTAATGAGTTTTTTGTATTGTTAATACCGTCTATTGCGAACTATGTGGTACCTGCGGCCATTATGAGCTTTTTTGTTGCCAATAAAAAGCCAGCGGCCAGTTGTGAAAGCGTGGAGTTAAAGCGCGGTGCGCTGCGTATTTTAACGCTGTTTTTACTGACTGTTGCAACAGCCGTTATGTGTCATAGTTTACTACACTTACCACCGGTACTTGGCATGATGATGGGATTGGGGTATTTACAATTTTTTGGCTATTTCTTAAGAGTGACATTACCTGGTTCATTGGCTCGGAAAATGGCAATGGCAGAGCGGGAAGGGGATAAAGAGCGCTTACAAAAGCTTGGTAGTGTCATACCATTTGATGTTTTTAGTAAGGTTTCAAGAGCGGAGTGGGACACTCTATTATTCTTTTATGGCATTGTGATGTGTGTTGGCGGCCTTGGATTTTTGGGCTATCTGAATTTGATGTCACACGTGTTGTATGGCGGTTGGTCCACCACGAGCGCAAATGTATTCTTAGGGGTGATTTCAGCTGTGATTGATAATATACCCGTTATGTTTGCTGTGCTGTCGATGCAACCAGAAATGTCTCATGGCCAGTGGCTATTGATCACGTTGACAGCTGGGGTAGGCGGCAGTTTACTTTCAATCGGCTCAGCGGCAGGGGTGGCCTTGATGGGGCAAGCAAGAGGGAACTATACTTTTTTCGGGCACCTTAAATGGACACCTGTTATAGCGTTGGGGTATGCAGCGAGTATCGCCGTTCACTTGTGGTTGAACGCAGATTTATTTACTATTTATGGCTAATCTGCTTTAAGCGTTTAAACAAATTTGATGGTAGGCCGAGTGTAATGCTTGGTCTACTGGTTTGTTTTGTTCCGTGGCTCTGATAATACAGTGGCGAGTGATTTGCCCTGCTACTTTTCCGATCATGACGCCAGTACTATCTTTGGCTGCCTTCACCGCTTCAATGCCTAACTCAGTCGCTAAAATACGATCCTCAGGGCAGGGACTACCACCTCGCTGTATATAGCCTAACACACATACCGCACTTTCAATATTATCTGTATCTTGTAGGTCTTTTTGCAACCCTAACGGCCCGTTTGGCCAGAGGTTTTCAGCAAGTACAATGACAAATCCATTTTGATGAGCTTGTTTTTGCGATTGGATCTGAGTGACTAAGCCATTTTTAACCTGTTCTAAATTCTCCATACTACAATTTTCAAATGATAGGATTGCCTCCGCTCCTGTGGCAAGTCCGACATGAAAAGCAATGTGGCCACTGTGTCTACCCATAACCTCGACAATAAAAACGCGTTCAAAGGCATTAGCGGTATCTCGAATTTTGTCTATGGCTTGTGTTGCTGTATGAATGGCACTGGCAAAGCCTATGGTTGTGTCAGTGCAGGCAAGATCATTGTCAATAGTGGCAGGGATCCCAATGAGATTGCCCGACCAATAAGTTTGTAATGCCATCATTCCCCGAAATGAACCATCTCCGCCTATAACAATCAGGGCATCAATTTTGTGTTTTGTTAGTGTATTCGCAACTTGCTTAAGACCAGCATCGTGATGCATTTCCTTACAGCGTGCACTTTTTAAAATTGTACCGCCATGCTGGATTATAGGTGCCACCAAATCGACCGATAGATAACTAAACTCATCATTTAACAGACCATTGTAACCATGGTAAAAACCGATACATTGGATATTTTCATCATGGCATGACAATACAATTGAACGTATTGCCGCATTCATTCCAGGCGCATCGCCGCCGCTGGTGATAATTGCTATGCGTTTCATGTATTCCCTCAATTGTTTAGGATCATGCAAGCTTTATCGTAGACAGCGATGCCCAAATGTCAAAGGTGTTTATTTATTGGATAACGACCAAATTGACACGCTGCCAGAAATTTCATTACCTACAACTAACAAAGCTTCTCCCGTAGGGCTTTGCGCTTGATCAATAAACACCATACCTTCTGGGGCAAGGTCTCCACTGATCTGCGCACCGGCTTCGAGACCTCTGTTTATCATGTATGTGTTCATAGTAACGTTGAACGGGTTGGTGACATCATAGACTAGTATGCCTCCCATTCTTTCTAACCCAATGAACGCATAGGTACGATTATTGATTTGACCAATGGTGAGTGCTTCCGGCTCTGCGCCTTTGGCGTCTGAACGAGTATCGCCTTTATTTTCGTCTTCGTCATTATTAAACGCTGAACCATGAATTGCGGCCGTGATTTTCCCAACGTCGTCACCAGAGTCATATACTCTATGACCATGATGATCCCAGATTGAGAAAGATCGTGCTCCATAGGTGTAGAGCGCTTCATATTGATTGTCGTTGTCAGAATCGCCCAATACGGTGCTCACTTTTAATCGGCCAATGTCTTGATCGTCATTGTTTAAATAATCGAAGTTATTGCTGAGCGTTAAATCTTCGGCTCTGATTTCATCGGTGTATGCAAGGCAACCATCATCGCTATCAAATTCGAGTCCGCCATCAGCTAAGCAAGTCGCCTCGTCCGGAGAGTCAAAGAAGTATTCACGCCCATCTCCCTCATTTGCCGAAATGATGAAGTTGGCGCCTTGCCATTGATAGGCTGAAATAGTATCTGGTTGATACATACCATACAGCCCAGGGTATGATGCAAAATTAATGGCATCATCTTTGTCTGAGGCGTCAAGTGTCCAATTCCCCCAGTCTTTAAAACCAAGGCCATGTATAGATAAGCTATTGTCTGACAGGTCAACTTTTGCAATGGCATTATTTTCTTGCAAAGAAATATAAGCATAACGACTATCTTTGCTAATTGTGACGTATTCAGGCTCAAGATCCATAGAGACGGTTGTGTTAATACTGTTGCCTTTAATTGTGCGCCCTGTTGGATTCGCAAAGACGACGCCTTGTGCTTTTAGTGCCGCAGATTGGCTGTCAAACTGGTTGAAATTTAGTATGGTCGCGGTATCGGCTACTTGGGTGTCGTTAATATCTATTATGGCAATACTACCCTCTGGATCGATACTGTAGTCGCTTTTAGGCTCCCCTTCGTTTGCAACGACGACTTTTTTGCCATCGGGGCTAAATGTCACCATATCTGGCAGGTCGCCAACAGTCACTGATTTAATAAACTTTGGGTCAGCAGAAATATCAAAAAAAGCGATTTTACCGGATTGACCGGTTTCTTTAGCGATTGCCACAGCAAGCAGATTATTATGGATAGCGAGGCTGTTTGCATCACCACTTTCAAATTCGCTCAGATTAATACTTGCGTTACTTTGTAGGTTGGTATTTGTTACCACCCCTTCAGTATTTTGCGTTAATGTTTGTGGGTCCATCTGTGCAATATCAATTATTTCTATGGTTGCAGGAGACGAAGAACTGTTTAGTGCAAAGATACGTTGGTTTTGTGCATGGTAGGCGACAATTTCTGCAGCTCCTTCTGGGCTTTGCGCATTGAGTACAGCTCGGCCAACAAGGGAAGGAGTGAGCTGTTGGAAAGTGTCCATACCATGGCTACCATCTATTCCGTTATTACCAGCTTCGCCTTGGTCCCCTTTTTCTCCAGGGGTACCTGCTTCTCCGGTTTGGCCATTACTTCCATCCTTGCCGTTGATCCCATTGGTACCATCTTCACCATCAAAAGTACACCCAGCTAGAAGGGTAGAAATCAGTAAAGGAAGTATGAGTTGTTTCATTGTTATTGTCCCAAAATGTCATTGTTTTCGGGGCATAATTAACCACAAGAAATTTACAGTTAGGTGACAAGCGGATAGAGGGATGAAAATAGGCTGTTTTTTTAGCAGGTTTGTTAAGTATGGAAGTTTAAATGGCCCTCGCACAAGGTGCGAGGGAGGCCAAATTAATTACCACCAGAGGTGATACGATTTAACTCTTCACGTTGAGCTGTAGGGAGGTTATCTACAACAATATTGTATGAGTCATCAATTAACTTCTTTACCTCGTCTTCAGGAATGCTGCCATCTAATACAATGGTATTCCAAAGACGCTTATTCATATGGTACCCAGGTACAATCGATGAATATTTGTCACGTAGTAACAATGCCTCATCGGGATCGCACTTTAGGTTAAGCCACCACACTGGCTCGCCATTGTCATTTGTTTGACCTTCTTTACCTTCATAAAGTGTTGCAAACATTTTATGTTGCACTTTATACACATCAACTTCTTGTGCAAATGGCTTGGTTATAAAGGTCCCAGGCTTTGCCTGTAAATAATTATGTACACTCTTCTGATCCATAGCCCGTGTCCTTGAAAAAACTATATTAATTAAAACAACATGGGGCTAATTTTAGCAGCTATTGAGAGAATTCTGTAATGAGTAAGTCTTCTTATGTAAAATGTCATGAAATAACAAACATAGTTGACATATTCACTTTAATCATTATTCACCTAATTACATAAACAAAAATCACAATCCATTGAAATTTATTAAATTAGATGAGATAAGTTCGAAAAATATGTCTAATTAAACGTTCTCACCTTTAAACTGTCTCAAGTAGGCTTAATAAGCACCACTCTTATGTAGCCGCTAACTACACCATGACCAATTGATCTAACAAGTACTACCTGAACTACTTAATACTTACTTTAGCTTAGTATTCGTAAATTCACTATTACGTTTTACTAAACTAGAAATTTCGCCATGTAAAAAAGTGATTTTGATATTTCAATAACATCAATTTGCAGTTTAAAACATAACGAAATTTACATTTTGGCGCATAAAAGTACGTGTTATTGAGTTTTATCCAGTAAAGTTTTGTTTATTAAGGATTTTTTAACACTTAATAACGATGTACTCTTTTTTTCTATTAAATAGTTGGCAATCACTTGTTTCTTCAAGGCTGGTATTAAATTAAATAATGCAATATTTTGCAACAATTTTGTGTTTTTGATTGGATTTTATTCGTAAAAAGGCTGTTTTGCTGGCTTTTTACGCTGTTTTGTGGCGATAAGGCTGCGGGTTTTTAATATCTATTGTTGACTGTGATTAAGCTGAGGTTGCAAAAATTTGGGCTGTCAGTGCGATGGGTCGGCTAGTTCACTAATTGCAAGCTGGGTTTACTCTCTAGTTCAGACTGCAAGAATCGCTCAAACTCTTCACTAGAAAGAGGCTTTGAGTAATAATACCCTTGAATTGTTTGGCACTCTAACTGTTTCAAAAGTGCCAGTTGTTCTTCCTCTTCTACGCCTTCTGCCACAACATGAAGGTCTAAGTTATGTGCAATGGTTACAATAGAGTCGACCATATTGCGCCCTCTTTCACTGCCCATGTCATCAATGAAGGCTTTATCAACTTTTAACGTATTTAATGGGAACTGTTTTAAATAGGCCAATGAAGAATAACCCGTACCAAAATCATCCATAGCGAGATGAATACCACGTGAGTTTAACGAACGCATAATTGAAATTGCTTCTTGCGGATCATCCATTACAGTTCCTTCAGTGATCTCAAGCTCAAGAAAATAGGAAGGAAGTTGATTTTTTTGCAAGATAATATCTATCCGAGCCGTCAGATCTGGCAAGCTAAACTGCTTGGCTGATAGGTTGACGGCGACTCTGCCATTGAATAGTCCCTTATCTACCCAACGTTTGACATCTTTACAGGCTTTATCGAGGACTACTTCACCGATCTCAATAATCTGGCCTGTTTCTTCTGCAATTGGTATGAATACACCTGGACTGATAATGCCTTTTTTAGGGGTAATGAATCGAACTAACGCCTCCATACCTACTAATTTACCGGTTCTAATGTCCATTTTGGGTTGATAGTAGACCACAAAGTGGTCTTCTTTTAAGCCAAATCGCATCAGATTCTCGATTTGTAATCGTTTTACCGCTTGCTCATTCATTGAATCATTAAAAAATAAGTAGTGGTTGCCTTTTTGTTTGGCATGGTACATCGCGGTATCAGCATTTTTTAGAAGGATCTCAGGTGTTTTACCATCTTCTGGAAATAAAACGATGCCCACTGAAGAGGTGATAACTAGCTCATGATTTGCCATTTTGAAGGGGGTGGCAATTGCGGCCAAAAACTGTTTGGCTACTTTTGTGATGGTATGTATATCGTTAGTACCTGACATCACCAGAGCAAACTCATCCCCTCCAAGTCGATAGAAAGTATCCTGCTGACGGCATAGCTTATTTAGTCGCATAGCGAGCTTGGATAACAAGCTATCTCCTAGCTGGTGGCCTAGTGAATCGTTGATCTTTTTAAAGTTGTCTAAATCAAAGACAAGTAATGCATGATGGGTGCCTTGCTGAGACAGCTTTTTTAAATTAGTAAAGAAGAGGTTCCTGTTTGGCAATCCAGTAATTCGGTCTCGATTTGATAGGTTATGCAGTTGTGACTCTGCTTTTTTACGCTCTGTTAGATCTGAAAATACAACGACATAATTTGTGACATGACCATGGCTGTTCTTAATTTCATCAATGCTCACTTCAATGGGTAGCATACTGCCTTTTTGGTCATAGATTTTGAGTTCTTCTTGCCAGTGCTCAGTTTCTTTCAATGCAGATTTGATTTGCCTAATGAATCGGCTGTCATAGCCGGGTAATTGGAAGTCTGAATCGATATATTGTGTTCGCTTTCCACCAAAAACTCTAAGATAACTTGGGTTCAAATCCACTAACTTAAAGTTATGGTCGTAGATTGCGATGGCATCGGTTAGAGATTCGACACATTTGGCAAATAAGTTAAGGCGCTCTTCAGTACTTTTTAGGTGATTAATATCTCGCACTGTCCCCGTCATTCTGAGTGGGTTGAGGTTATCGTCTTTACTGATAACTTTTCCCTTGTCTAATACCCAGTGATATTGATTTAAGTTATCTCTTAAACGGTAGGAAGCTTCAAAAAAAGCGGTTTTCTCTGCAAAATGCAATTTTAATTGTTTTTCAACAAGAGGAATATCTTGAGGATGTATGCGTTTAGCGTTAGGTATAAAATGATTGCTCTTTTCTTCGTTTAACGCATATTTATCATTAATACGAATGATATCACCAGATTGGATATTCCAATCCCACAAGGTGTCACCACTTCCTTCTACAGTACTTTTTAACCATTTTTCAGACATGCGAAGGTGTTCAAGCTTTTGTATTGCCCGACGATTGAAAAACAACATGACAAAAAACGGAGTCAAACATGCCGCAACAACAAATAATAGCATAAGTGTGTTGTTGGTTAAGGGCTCTAAAAGGGTGTGTGCCTGCACAGGGGTACTCAAAGCGAAAAGATAAATAAGAGCCAATAAATTACTTATATTTTTTTTATATACCATAGTGTACAAGATTAATACATTCATCGTTAATCTAATCGAAACAACTGGTCTGAGTCAAAGCATAATTGATGAAATGTGGAAAGAGACGGGTAGAATTAAGGTGTTTGTACCTTTTTTGACTTAGTGTTAAAGAATGAGGCTGTTAGGCTGAGAGCGATAACAAAAATAAATATCGTCTCAGCCTCTGCTTAATCATTAATTATTACGCAATATAATGCTGGGGAAGCTTTGCTCGGTAACGGTAGCTATAAATGCTTTGAGTTCAGCAAATGTAAGTTTGTCCAAAGCCTCCAAGAGTTGAGTTTGCATTGAAAAAGTATGATCTTCATTACCTATGGCTATCCAAAAACGTTGAGATCGTAGACGCAGGTTTTTATCTTTTTCTGCGATTTGAGATTGAAGGCTGGATTTGACATCATGCCAATGGATGCCATCCATAGAATCAATATTGTTTACAAAGTCAGCTAGGAATAATTGGTGCTGTTGAAGTAGCTCTCTACTGTTAAATTTAGGTGACTGAATATAGAAAGCGATACCTGCCCGGGTATTGAACGGCGCATAACCTGCGCCGACCAAATAGCCAAGTTGGCGTTCTGTCCTAAGTTTTTCAAAATAGAGCTGACTGACCAACTGATTAAAAGCCATGATTTTGATTTTATCTTGCACACTCTGACTCGGCGCTTGAATATAATGGACAAACGCATGTTCATTCTGTTCATTGATAAACGATGCTTCGTAGCTCTCATCAATTGTATTTAATGGCTTTTTTAAATCCTCTAAGATTTCACTTTTGGCAAAGTTACATAGGAGTTGCTGTTTAATACCAAGGGCATGCTGTTGTTGCCAATTACCATGCAAAAATGCTTTTGCATGGATGGAGGTAAAAAATGAATCTCGAAATGAATTAAATTCATTAAAACAGACGTTTTGAAGTGCTTTTGCGAGATCATTAGGTGTCGGGTTCCATGGCATGAGCTTGGCCCCTAAAAGACTGAATAGTTCACTGACAGGTTTATTTTTATTGTGGTTTTGCCAGTGGCGTATGAGTTGCTTTTTATATTCTGCAAACCGAGCGGCACTGATCGGCTGTTTTTGTAGCGCTTCGACAAGTTGAGATGCCAACTTGAGTTGGCAAGATGATAGCCCAGCTGTATGCAGTGTTAAGCCACCTTGATGGGATGTTAAGTGATAACTAAGTCCCGCTAACTCTGCTGAATAAAATTGCTCTGCAACGCTGTCCATAAATAAATCAGCAAATAGCCGTGTAAGCGCCATTGCTTTGTGACTCTCGATAGAGGCTTCAGAATCGAGCTCGAGATAGAAATGTCCTTTCGTTACTCTAAATGTTGCATCTTGCTTAAACCAAAAAGCGAACCCCGGCCGGTCTTGCAATTGGGTGGGAATATGAGCAGTGGACTCGATATCATGCAGGGTATTGTCGTCACTGAGATACGGATTGACATTGGGGAGGCGCATTTCGGGCAATGGCTCGTGAATACGTGACAGTGCTTCAAGCCACTCTTTATCTATTTGCGCCACTTGGTAAGGTGTGTTGTACCATTTCGCGACTTTATTGACAGCGCCTTCTTCATCGATTGCTGTGGGGTGTATTAAAACCAGCCGCATATTATTAGGGCACAGGTAACCTATTAACTCATCGTGAAGAGCTTGGTTAAAGCACTCCATACAGTAATCCCCATACAGTGTGTACTCTTCACTGTAATGATGCATATTCACACTGACATTACTGACCCAATCAATGAGCTTATTCACTTCTTGGTTATCGAAAGCTAATTCCATCAGTTGTTTTTTGTCCGCATATAATGCAGGAAGTACATGCTGTTGTGCTTTGATCAAGCTAATGTATTCAAATAAGAGTTCGACGATGTCTTCATAAAACTCTATCCCCAAATCTGTGAGAGCAAAGCTGATATTAAAATCTTTAAAGTTACTACCGTTGACGCCGCCGCCGGCAGACAACGCATTTATCCAGCCATTTTTCTTAAGTATTGCATAGAGCGACCCTTCGCCTTCATACCCCAGTAAATGGGCTAAAAAGCTAAGACTTTTATAGCGATAAAGTTCGTCAATGTTAGGCATGGCAAAGCTAACGATGAGTTTTTGTAAATGTTTTCTTGGTTTAATATGTAATTTTATCCCAAGATCTTCTGCACGATAGAAAGGCGAAGATATTTTCGGCTTACGATGCTTGATATTGCCTTGGATAGCCGAAAAGTGGGCATAAGCAAGGCGTTCCAGCTCGTCGCTAGGTTGGGGGCCTGCAATAACCAATGTCATCCATTGCGCTTGATAATATTGTTGAAAAAAGTGGATGATTTCTTTTCTAATATCTCCATGACTATCACCTAAAGTATCATGATTTCCGACTGAAAATTTGGTGAAAGGGTGCGCTGGATTTGCTGTCTCTTTGTGGGCTTGAATAATTCTACGATTATCATCTTTGACTTTTAGATTAAACTCAGCATCAATTGCATTGCGCTCATCATTCAAAGCGCTTTGCTCAAACAAGGGGGCTATGAAAAAATCAGAAAAACGCGACAGTAGGTGGTCTAGCTTGGGACTGAGACAGTCAAAAAAGTAGCAAGTGTGCTCTGTGCCCGTCCAAGCGTTACTGTTTCCTCCGCTTTGGCTAACAATTTGTGAGAATTCCCCCTTAATTGGGTATTGCTCTGTACCTAAAAACAGCATATGCTCAATGAAGTGGGCCATGCCTTGACGACCAACAGGATCGTCGAAGTGACCTACATTAATTGTTAAAGAGGCTGCGGACTTCTCACTACTAGGGTCGGTTATGAGTAAAACCCTAAGACCATTGTCCAGTGTTACATGCTTATATTGTTTATTATCATTGTTGCTTAATTTCAAGTTTACGCCGCCGATATAATAAGTGAGACAGTCTTAAAAGTAGTAAACCACTTACCAGTTCTAAGTATTTTGTTTTAATATAGCGGACATGCAACTAGGTTTACTACTGAATAGAGATAAAAAACCAATACTTTTCGGAGAGCTATGAAAACAATATTGATAATGCGTCATGGTGAAGCCGGTCCAATGCAGGCAGATGATGCAGCTCGTTTGTTGACTGAGCGAGGAAAAACGCAAGCGACCGAAATGGGTAAATGGTTATTTCAGTCTTATCAGCCAAGTGCCATACTTGTTAGCCCTTATGCTCGGGCACAACAAACAGCTGAAGCGGTTAAGCAAAGTAACAACTTTGTATTTGCAGAAACCTGTAACGATGTGATCCCCAGTGGCAGCGCATCTTTTGCTGTTGATTATCTCGAAACGCTGATCAGTATGCATGATGAGATAGATAATTGGCTAATTGTGGCTCATATGCCGATTGTGAGTTATATGGTTGATCAGCTTGTGCCTGGTGAAATGCCAATTTTTCCAACGGCAGGCGTTGCGGTTATCGAATACTGTCCGAAAACACATAAGTCTAGTTACAAAGGGCTTCATTCGCCCATTAGCTGATATCAATTCGTCTGCAATGGAAAAAAGCACCTTGTGAGGTGCTTTCGGCTTTATATTTAAGCAGACAGCGTCACCCCACGTTCTATTTTTCATAATTCAAAATAATTTATCTTCATCGTCTTTGAACTTTTGGTCATACGTGTGTTCTTACTGTGTACTTATCGTAATGTAAGAGCAGAGGTCTAATGTCCTCTCATCTCAATTCACAGTTCGATAAGATAACAAAGCTTTCATGACACCGGTTACCATTTTGGGCGATGGTAACTTGTGTAAACTTATTTTATTTCAGTTTTATTAAGCAGAGACTAAATTGTCTCTTTTTTGCTTCATCAATGAAATATTGATCTTTTGTATACCAATTGGGTAAAAAATATTTTCTAGAACATAGTATTGAACAGTTTATAAGGACAAATGTCCGCTTTTTGTAGCTAAAAGTTGTCAAATTTGACCTAACGTCGTCGAACGTTGTAAAAATGTGTGTAATTTATGTGTTTATTTGAAGCATTTTAAAAATATGCTGCTATAATTACGCCCGTCGCGTTCAGCCTCGTTTTGTCGTTTTGCACTCTCGAGATCGAGGTCCGCGTTGTTTGTCATCAACGCGCAAAATTGAACGCCATAGCCAATGTGATACGGCGCCCAAATATACCGTTGAACTCAAAGAGTGCATTAATAAGGTCAAAAACCAACATGAAAGCAATGAAAAGATCTACGTTAGCAACTTTAATCAATGCAACGTTGTTCTCTGCTGTGGCAGGTACTTCATTCACTACGCTAGCTGAAGAAGAGCAAGCAAAAAGCAATCAACTGGAAGTGATTCAAATCACCGCACGTAAACGTGTTGAAAACGCACAAGAAGTGCCGGTTTCAGTGTCTGCCTTACAAGGTGATAATTTAGACGCCTATAGTTCTGCTGGTATGGATATCCGCTTTATGAACGCTAAGATCCCGAGCTTATCGGTTGAATCTTCGTTTGGACGTACATTCCCGCGCTTTTATGTCCGCGGTCTTGGTAACACCGATTTCGATCTGAATGCATCTCAGCCAGTATCGCTTGTGGTTGACGAAGTTGTTCAAGAAAACCCTATCCTAAAAGGTTTCCCTGTTTTTGATATTGAGCGTATCGAAGTATTACGTGGTCCTCAGGGCACTTTATTTGGCCGTAACACGCCAGCTGGTCTTGTTAAATTTGACTCTGTAAAACCAAGCCAAGAATTTGATGGCTACGCGTCAGTATCATATGGTAGCCGTGAGTCTGTTGACTTCGAAGGCGCTGTAAGTACAGGTTTAACTGACAAAATTTCTACACGTGTATCTGTCTTATGGCAAGAGCAGCCAGATTATATCGATGTGCGCTCTCCAGAAGGGGTAACAAATGAGTTTGCTAAAGACGACTCATTAGGTGGTTACAGCGAAAAGGCAGCGCGTATTCAATTTTTATACGAAGGTGATGATTTTACAGGTTTGTTAAACTACCACGTTCGTGACCTTGATGGTCGTCCAATTCCTTTCCGTGCGAACTTAATTGAGCAAGGTTCAAATAACATCAACCCTGTTTATGATAATGATGTTGTTTACCATGATGCTTCATCTCGCGCAACACAGCAAGTTGAAACGCAAGGCCTGAGTTTAAAACTAGAGTGGGATCTTGCTGAGCACACTGTGACGTCAATCACAGCATGGGAAAGCGCTGAGATATACTCTCGCGCAGATGTAGATGGTGGTTATGGTGCTGCCTTCCTTCCAGTGCAGGGACCTGGTGTGATTTTCTTCCCATCTGAAACTGCTGATGCATTACCTGAACACGATCAGTACACACAAGAACTGCGTTTATCAAGCAACTATTCTGGTGATTTTAATTACCAAGTCGGTGTGTTCTTGTTTGATGAAGAAATGACTATTGAAAGTTATAGCTTTGATACATTAGCATTCGACGCAGCAGCTGGAAACTTCGGTTTGCAAAATGGCTATGCAGTTCAAAATCAAGAGACATCTGCTTGGGCGGTGTTTGGTTCTTTTGATTACACAGTGTCTGATAAACTAGATGTCACTTTAGGTCTTCGCTACTCTGATGATGAAAAAGAGTTCCGTGCGGAGCGTACTAAGAGCCCAGTTGGTGCAGCTGACTCTTTAGTTGGTACAGCTAACCCAAGCGATAGCCATGTAAGCTGGGACTTAAGTGCAACGTATAAATTAACTGACGATGTTAACTTATTCGGTCGTTTGGCCAATGGTTTCCGTGCGCCAAGTGTTCAGGGTCGTATCCTATTTGGTGATGACGTAACAGTCGCTGAGTCAGAAACAACTAACTCGATTGAGTTTGGTGTTAAATCAGATGTGCTAGACGGTCAGGGCCGTGTAAATGGTACCGTGTTCTACTACCAAATGAATGACCAACAATTGACAGCTGTAGGTGGTGGTGCAAACTTCAACCGTCTAGTTAACGCTGATAAAACAACTGGTTATGGTTTTGAATTAGACACTGAATGGGTGCTAACTGATGAACTAAATGCAACCTTTAACTTGAGCTATAACAAAACAGAGATCGATGATCCAAATCTAGCTATTCAAGGTTGTGCACAGTGTACTATCACAAATACAAAGAATGCAGCCGGTTTGTATCAGTTAGATGGTAATAGCCTGCCACATGCACCAGAGTGGATTGCAAATGCAACGCTTCGTTACACTAAAGAGCTTGAAGGTGGCGACTTCTTCGTATACGCAGATACTTCTTACCGTAGCAAAATCAACTTTTTCTTATATGAATCAGTTGAATTTGAAGGCAAAGCATTATTTGAAACAGGCGTGAGAGCGGGTTATGCATGGGCGTCTGGTGACAACGAATACGAAACATCTGTATTTGTACGTAACTTGTTTGATGAGCAAGTTGTTATCGGTGGTGTAGATTTCAATAACAACACTGGTATGTTGAATGAAGAGCGCTTCATTGGTGCTGAGTTCAAGGTTCGCTTCTTTTAATTATTAGTTGAAGTGAATAGATAACTTTTTAAACCCGTGTTATTGGATAAATAACACGGGTTTTTTATTTCTTTAATGCAACTGTCTGAATTAGCTGATACAGTCGCATCGTAGTTTAAGTAAGAGGAGTCAAACATGTCTGGATTTTGGAACTATCGCGTGATTTTTTGTGAAGGTAAAGATAGTGAGTCACCGCTATACCAAATTCATGAAGTTGAATACAATATCAATGGTAAGGTGACTAATTGGTCAGAGACAGGTGCCGCTCCTTTTGGTCATACAATTGAAGAATTGCAAGCGGATGCTGATAGGTTAAAGTCTGCTTTTGAAAAGCCAGTATTAAAAGTTGTTCGTAAACAACGTGGTTATGAATTAGTAGAATTAGATACAGGCGAAGAAGCATATGCAGAACCACCAACTGCATTAAAAGGTTAATTAAAAATAAGGAGTGTTTATGGGTTTACAGGCAATATTATTCGATTTTGATGGTACGTTGGTAGACTCAGAGGCGCTCCATTACGCCAGTTGGTGTAAGGTGCTTGCACCCTATGATATCTTAATTAGCGAAGCTGAATTTTGTGATGAGTTCTCAGGTGTGCCGACTGTCAAAACAGGCCATATTTTGCAGCAACGCTACAACCTTCCTCAGTCAGGGACTGAGCTTGCGAAGCTAAAAAACCTTCAATTTGTTGAGACTGCTGCCAGTCAAAAGCCTAAACTGATGCCGCATGCTATCGATGTCCTCTCTCTTTGTTCACAGCATTACAAATTGGCATTGGTCACTGGTAGTACGCGAGATGAAGCTTTGCCCGTGCTAACATATTATGGTTTGTTAGAGTTTTTTGAGTGCATTGTCTGCAAGGATGATGTAACTGATCCTAAGCCACACCCTGAACCCTATTGTTTAGCAATGGCTAAACTCAATATTAGCGCACAGGATGCCATAGCAGTTGAAGACTCACAAACAGGGCTTACATCTGCCGTCTCAGCAGGGGTGAAAACGGTGGTGATCTCACATCTACACTCAGCAGGGCAAGACTTTTCAAAAGCAACATGGCGATGTGAGAGCTTGGCAGCAATGTGGCAGGATATAGTAAAACCAAGCTAAACTGTACAAGTTGATTAAAGATGCTACTTTAAATAAGAGCCACTGAAACACGAATAAGAGGTTTTAATCGTGATGGCCGTTATTGTCTGTTTTTATCTGCAAAGGAAAGTAGCATGAAACACATCTTTTTTTGGCTGTTTATAGTCATTACTTTTTTCGCCAGCCCGTTTTCTTTTTCAAATTCTGCACCGGATGTACAACTTGCCAAAGTATATGAACAACAAAAGCCAGTGAGCGAGTACTTGGTCAGTGAAAAGTACGATGGTGTGCGTGCAATCTGGGATGGGAAGCAGCTCAAAACTCGCACTGGACGTATTATTCATGCCCCGAAATGGTTTACCGCAGTATTACCTAATCGCTGGTTGGATGGAGAGTTATGGGCAGGGTATAACAACTTTGCGTTTGTCAGCAGTTTAGTGCGCAGGAAGGTGCCAGATCATGACAATTGGCAACAAGTCCATTATCTGATTTTTGATGCGCCAGATCCGATGCTGACATTTGAGCAACGTTTTCAAAAATACCAAGGTATTGTCAACGGTTTACACAGCATTCATATTAAACCTATTCCACAGTATCATTTTAAAACAAAAGCGCACTTAGATGACTTTTATAATCAGGTCCTACTGAGAGGTGGGGAAGGAGTGATGTTACACGAAAAACAAGCAACCCATCAGGCGGGCAGAACAGCCCAGATACTCAAATACAAGCCTAAGTTTGATGCGGAAGCTATCGTGATGGCACATTTACCTGGTAAAGGGAAATATCAAGGTATGATGGGCGCGATTACGGTAAAAACGATGGAAGGAGTAACGTTTAATATTGGCACCGGTTTTACAGATGAGCTGCGCAAGTCTCCCCCACCCATTGGCAGTACAATTACGTTTCAGTACCAAGGACTTACACGATATGGAAAACCAAGATTTGCCAGCTTTCTAAGGATCCGCGGGTCGTTATAAGGACGATATTCTTTCAAATCTAAATGAGCTATGGTAAATTTCGTCCTTTTTTGTAGTGAATGTGAGGTAAGAATGGTCGTTGGATTTGATTATGGTAGCTCAAATTGTGCGATGGGTGTGATGCGTTCAGGGGCTGTGGAGTTGGTGCCTTTGGAAAATTCAAAACATTACCTTCCTTCAACACTATATGCACTTCATAATTCATTGATCTCTGAGTATGTTGCAAAAGGAATTCAACAAAGTGCGCAATCAGAGTATAGATCGCACAGAGGTGGCATATTGAAAGGCGCACAATTTGCTCGAAGCGACTTAGATTTGATGCCTCAAGAGAGTGGTGTATTTGTTGGCCAAGAAGCGATTGAAGAATACATTTCTATGCCGGAAGAAGGCTACTTTGTTAAATCTCCTAAATCTTTTTTTGGGGCGATTGGACTTAAGCCTGAGCAAATCGCGTTTTTTGAAGATATTGCAACGACCATGATTATGGAGCTCAAAGCACGAGCTGAACGTCACTTGGGGGTATCGCTGACGCATACTGTGATCGGTCGACCAGTCAACTTTCAGGCTGTAGGTGGAGAGCAGAGTAATCAACAGGCGCTGTCTATTTTGACCACAGCGGCAAAGCGAGCAGGCTTTACGGATGTCGAGTTTTTATATGAGCCATTGGCTGCAGGTATAGACTTTGAGTCAGATCTACAACAGGACCAAAAAGTGCTTGTTGTAGATATTGGTGGCGGAACAAGCGATTGCTCATTTGTGCAAATGGGGCCAAGTTATAGAGAATGTACTGATCGTAGTACACATTTTTTGGCTCACACAGGTAAGCGTATTGGTGGAAATGATTTAGATATTGCACTGGCTTTTCATAAATTAATGCCAGTATGTGGTCTAGGTGGACAGTTTAAATCGGGGCTACCGCTGCCAAAACAAGCTTTTTGGCAAGCATGTAAAATCAATGATATCCAATTGCAGAGTGATTTTTATAGTGGTGGGTTCAGCCGAGAGTTGAAGGCAATGCTGCGTGATGTCAATGAACCAGAGAAGCTTAAGCGCTTGCAAGTGATCCAAGAAAACAAAATGACTCATCAGTTTGTTAGGCAAGCAGAACTTGCGAAAATAGCGTTGAGTGAAGTCAGCTCTCATCAAGTCGATTTATCATTTATCGAGCAGGCCTTGATGCAAGATATTGATCTTACGCAGTTAACAGACTCCATTGAGACGAGTTTGCAACAAGTGGTCTCGCTCGCTGAGCAAGCTATTTTGGATGCGGGTACTCGGCCGGATATCATTTATCTCACTGGGGGGAGTGCGCAATCACCATTACTGAAAAATGCATTACAAACGGCATTGGGTGATATTCCTATGTTGAATGGTGACAACTTTGGTAGCGTCACCGCAGGGCTTACTAAGTGGGCTGAGCGCATTTATCGCTAGCGACTTCTGGTAGCAATATAATCTGAGTAGTCAGGCTGAGCTCTTGGTAATTCTTCATTCATATAAGTTGAAGTCAGCAGCATATCTGCGCTGGCTTCATTACATGCCACTGGAATATTCCACACGGCGGCCAGCCGTAAGAGCGCTTTTACATCAGGGTCGTGAGGTTGAGGTGACAGGGGATCCCAAAAGAATATCAGCATGTCAATTTGCTGCTCAGCGATTTTTGCGCCAATTTGTTGATCTCCACCCATAGGTCCACTGAGGAGTGGTGATACTGCCAATCCGGTTTTAGATTTGATAAGTGCACCCGTTGTTCCGGTGGCACTTAAAGTATGCTGTTGTAGTGTGGTTTTGTGTGTTTGACACCATGTCACCATTGCTGTTTTTTTACCGTCATGAGCAACTAGCGCGATGTGTTTTTTGGCAGGTATGTTTACCTTTGTAAATTTCATATATTTCCTTACAGTAGAAGGTTCACAGCTAATGCGATAAAGATGGCTGCTGAAATTCTATCTATCCAAATAGGTGCATTGGGGTGCGTGCGAAAATAGCCTGCAATTTTATCTCCACCATACACATACACACAATCAACAGGGAAAGCCAATATGGGATAGAGTAGACCAAACAATGCCAATTGAACGGTTGTAGATGTATTTAAACTAGTATCGACAAACTGTGGGATAAAGGCGATAAAAAAGAGTGCGACCTTTGGGTTGAGCACTTCGGTCATCATGGCTTGAAAAGTCACATTCTGGTTTGATTTACTTGCCGTGCTATCTTCACTCTCAGCTTGCTCTTCATGTGTTTTGGACATGGTGGCTTTGAATGTCATGACCCCTAGGTAGGCCAAATATGCCGCTCCGAGATACTGGACTGCCGTGTATGCCGTCTCGGATGCTTTTAAAATAGCAGATAGTCCTACTACGGCAAAAATAGTGTGTACCACTCCACCGAGTGCAAAGCCAAGTGCGCTTTGCATACCAGCCGTTTTACCATGAGTAAAGGTTTGCGCCATCAAGAATGCATTTGAAGGCCCTGGAGCCACGGCTATGATGAAGCTTGCAAATAGGAATGAAATTAAAAATTCAGGATTTAGCATAGTAGATTAAATGTAATACAGTTAGAGGCTAGTTTAATCACTCGGAAAAAGATTGAAACTGTTTTATTGCAATTTTTAAAAACTATGCGGGTTATCAAACCCGCATAACAAGGTTGGGGGATATTGATTCGATATAAATAAATGCTAAAAAGAAGTACTATGCCTTCCAAACAACAGCCTGTGTAGCTATTAGAAACAGTCTACCTTTCTCATATGACAGATTTACGACGGAATAGAAAAAATGTCATGTTAATTGACACTGTGTAAAGCCTGTCTATATTTCGAAAATAGCAGTAGTAAGAAAGGCAACCCTAAACATAGGTGTAACGCTAATTGTAAGGGGGCAATGAGCCCAAGTGGCTGTGTTAAGACGGCGAGCAGTCCAGCGCCACTCATCTGCATAAGACCTATTAATGCTGAAGCTGTACCTGCCTGTTTTGGAAACTCAGCCAGTGCGTTTCCAGCTGCGGCACCAATGGTAAAAGCAAATCCGATAGATGCGATATACATTGGTAACATATAATTGGCGGCGCCCGTATGTGGTAGGGCGACTGTGATGATGCCCGCACCACAAAATAATGTTAAGCCAAATTGTAATGCACGGCGGCTGTTGCGTTTAATAAATTGAGGTGCAACAAAACTGGACACGATACTAATGAATGCATTGAGTGCAAACCAGAAAGTAAAGTCCGCCATAGGTAGATTTAAGTGAGACATTATCCAGCCTGGCGCACCAACCACAAAGACGAGCATGGCAGACATACACACCATAGTGATAGACGCATTAAACATGAACTTCGGATTACTTATCATAGGCCCAAACCGGCGTAAATCTAAGATGTGCCCTTTGTAAATGGAGTCTTCAGGCTTTGTCTCTTTAAAAATAAAAAACAATAGAATAAGCCCAAGTACTGAAAAAACAAACAAAAATGCGAAGTTACTACGCCAGCCGAGCTCGATAGTGAGCCACGCGCCTAAAATAGGTGCTAGTGCAGGGATAAAACAGACAATACCATTTAAATAAGTGATCATTTGCCCACTGCCTTTGTTACCAAAGCTATCACGTACAATGGCAAAAGCACTGACAAAAGTAGCGCATGCGCCGAGCCCCTGAAATACTCGAGCAAACATCACTGACTCCCATGACTCTGCAATTGTTGCCAGTGCGGCACCGATCATAAACAGGCTTACTCCTGAAAGTGCGATTGGTTTTCGCCCATATTTATCTGCGAGTGGTCCTGCGATCAATTGTCCAAGACCTACGGCAAGCATATAAATACTGACAGTCTGCTGGATTTTGGCTTCGCTCACTGCTAAGGCGTTTTGCATATCGACAAAGGCGGGTAAGTACAAATCAATGCCGAGCGGGCAAAATATAACCAAAAGGGCTAGGATGAAAATAAGTGATTTACTGGTGTGCTGTTGCATGCTGTCTCCTTTTCGACGCTATTGTATTGCGCGCAGAAAAAAAAGACAGGACAAATCGCCGTAATACAATAATATTTTATTAATCGAAAGGGGTTACTAAGAATTATGAATGAATAGTAATCATTAAAACAGCGCTTTACCTTTTATTGTCTCAGGTTGTTTGTTGTACTTTTTGTTCTAGAAGGCGCTTACTTCTTGAATAGCCTGTATAGATATATGGATATTTTTATATACTGATAACACTAGAGTTAACTGGTCTGATGTGTTAGGTTTAACCAAAAAAGGCAGGATAGTTTATGGCAAGTTCACTGTTAAATACTTATAAAAAATTTCGTTGGCTACCTTTTGGAAATTGGTTATTCAGCAAAGCGGTATGTAAAAGAGCCCCTTACTTTGCGACTATTAAACCTAAAATCACGCATTTAAGTAGCGGTAGTATTTGCGCGCAAATGCCTAATCGTCGTGCGGTGCATAACCATATTGGTACAGTGCATGCGATTGCCCAGTGTAATTTGGCAGAGCTGTGTGCTGGGGTAGTCACGGATGCGACAGTGCCTGTGCAAACACATCGATGGATCCCGAAAGGGATGACAGTGCAATACCTCAAAAAGGCAGACAGTGATTTGCGAGCTGAAGCGGTGATCCCACTGCCACATCAATGGCAAGATAAAGAGGATTTGATAGTGCCAGTTGAGGTATTTAATACCGAGGGCGTGAAGGTGTTTCACGCCGATGTCACCATGTATATTACCGAGAGAAATTAGGCTTTTTCTTGCTTATCAATAGAAGTAACATTTGAGAGGTCAGTCTTGTGTGTGAGCTGACCCTCAATATGCGCTCCTGCTTCGATGCTCAAGGTATCGTGAATGATATCGCCATGCACTTTGGCGGAAGGCTCTAAACAAACTTGTTGGGCTGTGATGCAACCATTCACTGTGCCTTTTACATGGACCTGTGTGGCTTTAATATTACCTTCGATGGCCCCTTGCTCACCAATGACCAAATGTTCGACTTCGAGATTACCACAGACTACGCCATCAATTTGAATCTCACCATCACAGTGAATATCGCCGATCACTTTGGTGTTCGGAGAGACCATGGCAACATAGAGCGCTGAGGATTTATTATTTTTTAGTTTATTGAACACGTTCGAGTACTCTTGCAAGTTTAACAGGGTTTATATGCTTTTTATCCTGTAATACTTCGTAGTGCAAGTGTGTACTGGTGCTTCTCCCTGTGCTGCCCATAAGAGCAATGACATCAGATTGCTTAACTTGTTGGCCTTTTTTGACTTTAATAGTGTGTAAATGTCCGTAACGTGTCGTGATCCCATTGGCATGTTGAATTTCAACAAATTTGCCATAGCCACCGTATTTTCCAGCTCTGACCACTGTACCATCTGCAGGTGCGATGATCTCTGTTTTGTGCCACCCTGCTAAATCCACGCCTTTATGGTAAGCGCGGCGACCGTTAATCGGGTCTTTACGATACCCAAAAGCACTGGAAATATAATATTTATCTTCTCTTACTGGCATGCTGGCAGGGAGTTTTTGCACTAAGCTCTCTAGCTGGTTTAGCTGTACAGAGCTGTCAATAGCGTTAAGATAGGCTTTTGGCAAGTTATCGCTTTGAACTTGATGATACGGACCACCTTGTGCTTTATTGGTGGTATTTGCTTCTATACCTGCCTCTTGCATACTGGCAAGTAATACTCCGTTTCTTTTGGCAATCAAGTGATGCAACTGCATAAGAAGGCTACTCTGGGCATCGTTTAGCTCAGTTGCATGATGATGAAATGAATCAGTATGCACTTCGTGTAAGTCAGCTTCGTCTAATTGCCCCTCTTTGTGTTCAGGTATATCAGAAGAAGTGGAATCATCATCTTTAATGTCACCTTCTGTGATGGTATTAGGCAGCGACGCCATCAATTCGTTTAACACTGCATGTTGGGCATCGAGCTGCGCAATCCGTGTTCGTTGTTGAGCAAGTTGTGCCTCAAGCGCTGCTTGTTTACTTAGAAACTCAGCTTCTTTGTTCGAGACTTCTTTTGATATTTCGATCAGGTGTGTTTTTTGTGAGAAATATTGTGAAGTTGTATAGCTAAGCCAAGCGAAAGTCGTCATTAAACACAATACACAGGCAATTTGAACCCAAGCAGGCACAGTCAACAAGATAACTTCGCCATTTTGGCGCAGCATTACTTGTTTGGGTTGAAATAGCTTTAAAACTAGGCTTTTGATAACGCTTAACATAACACTTTAAAAATTAGATAACGCCTAACTCTAACAATTTTTATACAAAAATCCAGTATAAAAGCATAAAAAAAAGGCGTGTTTATGCACGCCTTTGATTTGAATGAAATTATTTTATTCAATTATTTTGCAGGAAGCACAGTGCCTTCTACTGAACCGAAGCCGATGCGGTTGAAGCCATCAGCTTCACACCAGCCGCGCATAATTACCTTGTCACCGTCTTCAAGGAATTTACGCTCTTCGCCGTTGCTTAAAGTAATCGATTCTTTACCGCCGCGAGACAGTTCAAGTAATGAACCTGCTTCTTCATGCTCCGGACCTGACTGTGTGCCTGAACCTAGCATATCACCTGGTAAGAAGTTACAACCGTTGACCGTGTGGTGCGTAACCATTTGTGCAACTGTCCAATAGCTGTGCTTGAAGCTTGACTCAGAAACCTTGCTTGGTGCTGCATTTTCGCTGCGCATCTTATCTGTTTCGATAAGTACGTCCATTTGAATATCAAATGAACCAGCCTCACGGTTCTGTGCAGACTCTAGGTAGCTCATTGGTTGTGGATCGTTTTCGTCACGGTGCCACGCAGTGCGGTATGGAGCTAACGCTTCCGTTGTCACAATCCATGGTGAGACTGTTGATGCAAAGTTCTTCGCAAGGAATGGACCTAAAGGTTGGTATTCCCATGCTTGTAGGTCACGTGCTGACCAGTCATTAAATAGACAGAAACCGAATACGTGGTCTTCTGCATCTTCAATTGCAATCGCATCACCTAGCTCATTGCCTTTACCAAGGTAAATACCTAGTTCTAACTCGTAGTCTAGACGCTTACAAGGGCCAAATGATGGTGCTTCAGCATCTGGTGCCTTAGTTTGACCTTTAGGGCGCGGGAAAGTCTGACCTGATACATCAATTGATGAAGCACGACCATGGTAGCCGATTGGTACCCACTTGTAGTTAGGTAGAAGTGGGTTATCAGGACGGAACAAGCTACCTACTGCTGTTGCGTGATAGATTGATGTGTAGAAATCAGTGTAGTCACCGATGTGACACGGAAGAGCATATTCAACGTCATCTTGTGCTACAAGTGCACTCTCAAGGGCACTTTGGTGCTCAGAACCTTCGCGTAATGCACGAGAAAGTGCTAAACGTAAGCCTGACCAGTGTGCTTTACCAAGACCCATGAATTCGTTTAGTGCTTGTGCATTTGCCGCGTCAACCGCCTCTTGCGCTACACCGTTAAAGATGTTTGCAGCTGCAACGATTGCTAGATCTAGTACTTGATCACCAATGGCTACGCCGCCACGGAATTCTTCATTGCTGCCTTTGCGACGAAATGACGCAAACGGTAAGTTTTGAATTGGGAAATCGTTACCTGCTTGGTTTGCACTTGCAACCCAGCTTTTTAAATTAATATCGTGTGTTTCATTGATAAAAGACATGGTCTTTCCTTTTTTCTACAAGCTGCATATGACTATGCATTTTTATTTGTGCTTTTGCCAGAATATGGCCAAGTTTAAATAGCAAAAGCAGCTTAGGAAAGCTGCTTTTTAATTTGTCTTTGACTGGTGGATAATTAAATCACACCACGACGCTCTTGGTCACGTTCAATTGACTCAAATAGAGCCTGGAAGTTACCTTCGCCAAAGCCACCGTCATCAACACGCTGGATCATCTCGATGAAGATAGGACCGAATAGGTTCTTGGTGAAGATTTGAAGTAGGTAGCAGTTTTCGCTCTGGCTATCTACTAGGATCTGGTGCTCTTTGATTTTTTGCTTATCTTCAGCAACCCAAGGAACGCGGTCGAAAATTGTATCGTAGTAGTGATCAACAATATCTAAAGTCGCGATGTTTGTTTTGTCTAGCTTATCTAGAGAGCCAACAAGGTCGTTTGTTAAGAATGCAAGGTGCTGTACGCCCGGACCATTGTACTCGTCTAGGTACTCATCGATCTGGTTGTTGTTGTCATCTTTACCTTCATTGATTGGAATCGAGAAAGTACCACAAGGTGACTTAAGTGCGTATGAAAGTAGCGCAGTCTTCTGACCTTTGATGTCGAAGTAACGCACTTCTTCAAAGCCAAATACGCCTTTATAGAAGTTTGCCCATGTTTCCATTGTACCTTTATAAACATTGTTAGTTAGGTGGTCAATGCGAATGAAACCTTTGTCTTCAACAATGTTTTGCTCTTCTAGATCTTCAAAATCATTTTCAAAGATAGAGCCTTTATCACCGAATACATCGATGAAGTAAATAAGGCTGTCACCGATACCGTAAATAGCAGGGTATGGTAGGTCTTTGTTTGCAGAATCAGTGGCTGGTTTTGCACCACGCTCTACAGCAATGTCAAACGCTTTTTGTGCGTCTTCTACACGCCAGCCCATTGAACAAATAGCAGGACCGTGTGACTTAGCAAACTCGGCAGAGAAACCGCCACGCTCGTTGTTTAGAAGGAAATGGATTTCGTTCTGGTTGTAATGAACGATGTCTTTGCCTTTAAACTTTTTAAGTTTAGAGAAACCAAAATCAGCAAAGATTTTGTCCATGTAATCTGCGTCTGGGGTTGCGTATTCAGTAAATTCGATACCTACAAGGCCAAGAGGATTATTTACTTCACTCATTGTCATTCTCCTGCATTAAGCACTGGGTTGCTTGTTGTAATTTATGCAGTGGATAATTAATCAAAATGGCCTAAAGTGAAAGGTTTCGACATCAATTCACTCATGATGGTTTTGTAAATTTGATTGCACATTTGGTGCCGTTTTAAGACAAAATGAAAACAGACAATTTTTTTAGATTGAAAAGCTGTAATTAAACTGAAAATTAGGTTGTTAATTTACACACCTCAGAAAGAGATATAATTTCAAGATTCTGATTTTATTGTTCTTTTTTTGTTTTCAAAAGATTGTTCAAGAAGTCTACAGTGATATACACGATATGAATCAATCAGGTAAATGAGGGGGATGCTGTAAATTAATGTGTACGTTTTTAGGTTGGAAC
Source organism: Pseudoalteromonas luteoviolacea (assembly GCF_000814765.1). Classification (GTDB taxonomy): domain Bacteria; phylum Pseudomonadota; class Gammaproteobacteria; order Enterobacterales; family Alteromonadaceae; genus Pseudoalteromonas; species Pseudoalteromonas luteoviolacea_H. The sequence continues at coordinate 227,647 of NZ_JWIC01000010.1, read as the reverse complement.
ATGAAAAATCCACACTCAGAAGTGCGGATTTTTCATCAATTTTATTTACGGTTTACTGTCTTTCGCCAGTCACTTCGAGCTCTTTTTCTAGGTAATGTGCTTGTGTCTGTGGCTCATTGTCGCCTTCGGCACCATGCATCCAATCAACCAGCTTGTTACTCAGTAAATACATGGCCAACGCAGAAAGTAGCGCTGTTACACCCAAACCAATGAAGATCCCCATCGCGTTGCCCATCGCTTCTTGGCCGTCACCAATAAACGAACCGACAAAGCCTGCGATCTTACTTGCGACTGCTGTACATAGGAACCAAATACCCATAAGCAGTGACGCGAGACGAAGTGGAGCCAGTTTACTCACCATGGATAGACCAATTGGAGATAAGCATAATTCACCCAGAGTATGAAATAGGTAAAAAAGGACTAGCCACATCATGCTGATTTGCAGTGTGCCACCAGGTGCTGCGCCTTCAGTCATTAAAGCGAACATCATAGTTAGGAAGCCTAACGCTAAAAAGACTAGGCCAATGGCAAATTTGACGGGGGAGTTTGGCTCACGTTTGTCCAGTTTTAACCAAATCATGGCAACAATGGGTGCAAAAATGATGACGAAAATGGAGTTTAAAGATTGGAACCAAGACGCTGGGATTTCATAACCCATTAGCATACGGTCAGTGTAGTCATTTGCAAATAGATTCATAAGGCCACCGGCTTGTTCGAAGCCCATCCAAAAAATGATACTGAATACAGACATAGTAAAAATGACGCGAATACGGTCTTTTTCAACTTTAGTCAGTGGCTCTTTGGTGCCTGATTCTGATTGTTGCTGTGATAACTTCGCAGCTGGAACGACACCAATATCGCCTAAATATTTCTTGCTCAGTAACATTTGCATAATAACGGAGATCACCATGCCGATACCTGCCGCTACAAAACCTGCTTGCCAGTTGATTTCGGATGCGACATAGCCGGCAACGAGTGGGCCAAATACGCCACCTATGTTGATTCCCATATAGAAGACAGTGAATGCGCCATCACGACGCTTGTCACCGTCTTCATATAGGTCACCTACCATTGAAGAAATATTTGGTTTGAATAAACCATTACCAATACACAGTAGTGCTAGACCAATGTAAAAGACATTTTCTTCTTGGCCTGCTACAACACTATGTGGAATACCCATGATGAAATGGCCCGACGCCATTAAAATACCACCAATGATGATGGCTTTGCGCTGTCCTAGTACGTTATCTGCTAGCCAGCCACCAAACAGCGGGGTCAGGTATACGGCCATGGTAAAAGTACCGTATAAGCTTAGTGCGTCGGCATTGGTCCAGCCAAAACCGCCATTTTGTACCTGAGCTACTAGATAAAGTACTAAAATTGCACGCATACCGTAGTAGCCAAATCGCTCCCACATTTCCGTGCCGAATAGCAAGAATAGGCCTTTAGGGTGGCCTAAAAACTCACCTCGATTAGGTATTGAATTCATATTTATTACTTCCAGATTTATCACATGTGTGTTGTTTGGCCTTTATTGTAGCGGCAAACTATTTACCCGTCAGAGTGTTCGTTTGGACGCAATTATTAATGGGAGGCCAGTCCCCAAAAGCTCTACATTGGAAGTTAGTGTTGACTAACTATGCAAGAAAAACGCGTCAGTATACCCAGCTCATAGGCGATGGGGAAGCCTTACCAGCCAGGTTTAGACGCTTTGTGGTATAAAAAAACCAGCCAAGGGGCTGGTTTTTCCAAATTAATAATTATTAACGACAGTAATTATCGACAAAAGTGAGATCGTTGATATGTGCTGGTCCTTCCATCATTTCAGTCGCCACTGCGGTATTTGGGTTAAGCGAGTAAATTTTTGCGTTCTGTCCGCTTTGTCGGCCTGATACATATAAAGTGCCCGTATCGGAAATCGCTAGACCAGATGCCCAGTTTACGCCATGTTCGCCAATTTTAGTGAGGCTCATATCTGCTGTATCTAAGGTATAAAGTGCTTTACCTGTTAGTACGTATAACGTGTTGTTATCCGCTGAGTATGCGATATCACCGTGGCTAAAGTCATCGCCTGAATATTTCAGCTTCCCTAATACTGTTTTTTCACCTGTCTGTAGGTTATAGTCATACATGTAAGTCTTACTTGTAGCGCGCAGATGAATACCATCGTCGCTGACGGCTGAACGGTAGATAGGCCAGGAAGTTGCATTGGCAACCGCCGTCTCTACATTGCCATCTAAATCAAGTGACCATAGTGTAGATGCTTTGGTTTGCTTGTCATTCTGTTCCATGAAATAAAGCACACCGTCTTTGCTCGCGATATTAGATGCCGTATGAGAAACGCCAGCAACTTTACTGTAGGTCATTGTATCTAAATTGATGTTAAAGATATAACCTTCACCGGCGTTGCCATAATTGTTGATACCAAACAAGCCGGTCACGCAATCCGCAGTGACAGACACATTATCTACTAAGGCACCGTATGAATCTGACGTGCCACTGCCTGTAAACGCAAGTGTGCTTTGTGCGCTATTGGCTGTCACAGTAACGGTAACATGTTGCCAGCCTCGGTTAGTGCCATTTAGATTGGCGATAACTTGTCCATCCCAAGTAACCGTTGCTTGATTGGTTTGGTTGTTGTTTCTTACTCGAGGTGAGTAATAAAAGCTGACCACATAACGCTTACCGGCTTCGGTCGCAATGTTTTGGTACGCAGTGTAATTACTGGTTGAGTCTAACTCGAGATACTGAGTGCCATCTTGTGGTGCGATTAAACCTAATCTATCAGTTTGAATTTCAAAACGAGCGCCTGTGCGCTCCCAGCCAGAAAGGTTGTCGAAGAGTTTCCATGTCCCTGAAATATTTCCTGATTGTTCAAATGAACCATTGGCAATTAAATTATTGTCCGCCAGAACACTCTGGCTTGCTGTCAATGCAGTCACTAATAATACAGATGACGTGGATAACTTCATATAATACTCCCAACTTGATTACGCAACATCCATTTGTTAGTAAATTGTTAAAATAAATTGTATTTGACTAATCTTATTTTCCTAGTTTTAAGTGTTCGGGTCAATTAAAATACAAAAAATGACTGGAATTTATTATTCCTTTAATTTGAATTTAGATTAATTTAATTAAAAAGTATTAGTTTTTTTGATTGAAACGCTTCTTTCGTTTCTGTTGTAGGGCCAGCCAACCCGGTTTCTGGCTTCGATTTAATGCTGCCAAGACTGCAATGGCCTTCTCAAGCGTGATCCGCTGTGAAGCAATGTCTTTATAAACCTGTTGTGCCGTTTTTTTGCGCTTAACAGCTGCGCCTGCATCCAAAAATGATTCGACGACTTGTAGTACAAACCGAGTTATACGGTTCTGCTTTACGTCTTTAGTCTCCTCATTTGATTTAGAATCTTTGCTTTGCAGGCGTTCTTTTAAATGCGCTATTTCAGCTTGGCTAAACTCATTTTGGGCGTGGGGCAATTTGCTTAACTTACTAAGAAAGTCATTGAAGTAGTCGTGTTCGATTACACCAATTCGAGAAGTTTGGGCGAGTTTAAGTAGGCCTTGTCTAAATTGCGCTTGACTAATGTGAGGGGTCAGCAAGTGATCACACGTTTGATGTAGATGGTGCCACTTTTGCCATGCATATACATAGTTAAGTCCTGCACCTTTTATATTTTGCATGCCAATAATGAGTTGATGTTGTCCATCCAGTCCGAGTTTTGCGATCTTTTGTGTGAGTTCATCAGCGCTGATGTACGGGTTTTCAATCAGTCGAGTGCGTGTCGAAAGTAGTGAGTTTAGGTGTTCGGAGATCTCTTTTTGGTGTGTTTTTAGTTCTTCTGTCGAAATGATTTTATTGGCCATATGCCAGCTTTCAACTAAGTGATTTAAGTAACGACGTTGTCGCCCACAGCTGACATGCTGTTCAAAAAAAGCAGCCATCTGTTCTGTGTTATGTAGGGTTTGACAATTCAAACCTGTGTCAGGTAGCAGTGCGTTTAGTTTATCGCAGAGCATTTGATCTGAGACTAAGCACTTAAACTGTTCGAGTAATTTTGCAAGGTCTTCTCGATCATTATTGTCAATGATACGCGTTATACGGGCTTGCAAAGCTTGTTTAAAATATGCGAGGAAGCCGTCAACATTTGTACCAATCACCACAATATAATCGAACGTTAAATCCTCTATCAGTATTTGAGCAAAAACTTTGGTGCGTGCAATTCTGTCATTACGATTATTGATAAGGGCGATAGTTTGCACTTTAGGTTGCTGGCTTTGACCAAATAAGTTTAGGCGTCTCCAATTTTCTATTGTAGCGAGTCGCTCATTGGCAGACATACTGTTGACAAAAGATTGCGTTACAGCACCGATGGGGGCCTGCTCAAAGTGCTGTAAAACACCTATGTCAGGCACAATGCGCTCGGCTGTTTCTTTAAAAACATAATCTTTGTTAATCCCTATGTATTGCGCCATTTTGCACACCAGTGCGATATTATCGGGGTGTTCTTCATAGGGATAGAGCGCTCTAATATCGTCCGTAATTTGGAAACCTTCACCCCAGTGAACTTGAATGAGCGTTGAGTCTTTTTGTTCTGCTGATTTATTGAGTACAGGGTACATACTTTGTTCGGCAGTAAATACTTGGGTGTTAGAGCCGATAAATGAAGACATCTCAGTGGCCACGTCTAACCCCGTTGGGCCTAATATATCTTCATGATCAGGGTAGGCGTTGGTGATTGTCGCGAAGTTGTCATTCATCCAGCGGCGCAAGATCCTTACATAGCGAGGGGTTAGCCCCATACACTCCCATAGAAATACATCTGCTTTGACCGCTTTGGCAAATGCCAATACATCGCTTTGTTCCCAAATACTGGCTTTATCGAAAGGTCGAAATAACGGTAGTTCATGCTGATCGCCATTACTGGTGGTGTAGATCATCATGGCTTCACATCCCGTTGTCTTGGTGATGACCTTTAATGCAATACTGCTAAATAGGGCGGACTTTAAGCGCTCTGTACCAGACTTTCCGCGTGTTCCCCAGCCACCAATTGAGATAGGAATATGTTTACGATTTCGCTGTATAGCTTGACTAATTTTAATATGTCGAGACCAAAAATAGGCCATAAATGTACAAACAAAAAATACTAATTGGCCGATACTATTTTGGTATATTGAGTACAGGTATTCCTTAAAGCCAAGACCTATATTAATGAGTGCAGTGGTGATAGACGCGCGTGAAAAGAGCTGCTTAATACCAGATTCCACGGGGAATTGGGCTTTAAGCGTCGAACCATATCCGATAAATTCAATTTGAAACCCAAGCTTTTTGATTGCATCAATATAATTTTGTTGCTCGAGTTCTCCGCCTTTTCTTAGCTTATCCAATGCCGCAAATTTTAAAGAAATATGCCAATATGCGCGAATACGCTGAATGAGCTTTGGTGGGCGTGTAATGATTAAAATACCATCTGGTGTGTAGCTTTTTGCCTGCTTAGGCAGGTGGTCTTGGCTCAAGATAGACAGTAAATAGTCAGGCAGTGGTAAGTAGGGCCTTGCACTTTGCTCCTTTAAATTGAACAGCGCTTCTCCAGGGACATTGGTTTCACTGATCTCTGCTGTTGAGCAACTTGGCACATGCAGCTCTGCGGACGGTTTTTTGGCTTTAGTATGGCTATAACTTTGGCGTTTATCAGTGCTGGGGGTGAAAAACTCATGCCAAAATCGCCAAAACCTTCGGCCCTTCAAAGTACCATTGTGGATCTGCCATTGTCCATCGTGCTGATAGCCATTAAAGCCTAGCTCTGACTGTGCAATATAGCTGAGTGCTCTGCCCAAGTCTTGATGATCCACATTACCCGGTACGGTAATGGTGTTGCCGAGTGCGATCTGGTCTTCAATATTAACGATAAGCTCTTGTATATAGAAGCTATTTAGTTGCTCTCGTGTTCGAGATATAAAACGTTTTACCGCAATATTGGGTTCTTGCTCAAGCTGGAGGTTAAGAATGTCAATAAATTGCTCAAATACCGAGTCTGGGTTGTCGGTGTCAAGTTGCATATTGAGCATGAGTCTTGCGCTTTGTTCTAATGTAATGCGCTTTATTTCGAAGCTTTCCTCACTTTGCAAACAAAGCTTCCAGTGTTTAAATGCAAATCCATTTTCGCTAAACCTTGCCGCGGTCAGTTGTTTAACAAGTGTAAAGCGAATGGCGTTTGCAGTTTCATCACGAAATCGGCTTTCCAACAATTTAAGGGCAAAGTTATCCTCATAATTAGGAATGCATTCAATTGTTGCTTGCCTGACCCGTTGATATGGGTGAGCACTGAGTTGTTGAAGCAGTTTAACATCTGAATCAGTTAAAGTACGTTGCTGCACAAGTACTTTGGGCATCGCGACTAAAATAAAAAGTTGGTCATTATTTTTAGGTTTATCAGCAAAATCATTGACCGATTCAGCAACTTTTGCCCACATAAAGCTACGAATAAATGTCGGCCTTTGATGGATCAGTATTTCTAAAATATCGATGATAGCAAGATAGGGGGTATTGTCAGCTTCGAGTAGTTCAATGAGCTGAGCGACCAGTTCAGCATCTAGTTCAGGATCAGCACTAAATTCATGGATCAAAGAGACTTGATTGACGAGTGCGCGGATCATACCGTGACGAATATGCAGGCTGTTACTGTGAGCGAGTAAATGAATAAAGAATGGCTGCAAGTCGAGTTTTTGCCACGCGGTATTCAAATCATCTTTACTGGATCGTAGGTAACGGTTGGTAAGCGCACCTAATTTGGCAATTAAGAATTTTAAGTCCTGCTCAATTTCGGACACTTTAGATTGGTATCGAGCTATCACAGCCCCTTCGTCGAACCAACGTGCGAATGCCAATTTGTCTTTTTGCAAATCAAGCCGTGAGGCGCCAAGCTGCTCTGCATATTTTAAAATATGTAATTCTTTTTCTGCTTTCAACTCTGCTTTATTCAATCTTTCTATAAAGCTTTTATAATCTGCATCAATGGCTTGCAAGTTACCGTGGTAGCTCTCGATTTTATGGCGTAAAAAAGCGATAGTTTGCAGCAACTGCCAGTACGAAGCCTGCTCTTGCTCCGGTTTATTCCTTACTAACTCCCAGTTAGCTAATTCGTCTACGAGTTTTTGATATTTATGCTGATAAAGGTTGAGCCAAAATTGCTCTGTGTCGGCAAACAATAGGTCTTGTAGTTGTCGTTTTAATGTTTTATCTGCCATTGATGTCTTGCTCTAAGAAATGGGTCAATTGTAGAGATTCGAAAATAATTTCGTCATGGGCAAATGGGGCAAAGCCGGTATTTTGCAAGTTACCTAAAGTGACCTCGAAGCGCACGTTATGGTTGTTTCTAAACCAATCTTGGGTCCAGTTTAAGCTGATCCAACCTGCTGTATGCTCGCTAAAATCAAACAAGGTTTGCCAGCTGATCGACGTTAAATACTGCCAAGTTGCATTTGGGCGATTTTGATCGGCAAATACATAACTACTGCTGAGTCCTAGTGTAAAAATATGCCCTTCATAGTATTGCTGCCAGCTACCACTCAAAGTTGCAGTATCCAGGCTCGTCCAATCCTCGTTAGAAGTCGTACTGATTTGGGCGCTAAACTGGCTATCCACCCAAGGTTGATAACGGATGCGATAACCGCTTCGCCAGCCATGCATATGGTTTGCACGATAAAAGTTATACATATCTTGGCTGATGAAAGGATCATCTAAATATTCTTGCTTCTCTATGCTGGTGTAATAATAGTAGGGTTGCCACCACCATTGATGTCTTACAGAGACGTCATCGCGCCAAATTTGTCCGATGGTCGCGTCGATATGACTAGTTAAGTGGCTTTCTTGAGCAAGCTCAGCCTCTTGCCATCGGTTATAGACACCGATTTCACCATACCAAGGCGTACCATGGTCCAACCAATTGTATATGCCGTTTACCGCTAAAGACTCATAACGCAGATTATTGATTCTATAGGCCCCCTCTAGCCGATACCAGTGTTGTCGATATCGATTTCTCAGCCGGATCCCAAAATCAAGTCTATGGGCTGTATCAATGGGGTCATTCGTTTGAAAAATCCCGTCTCTGTCATAGCGCATAAACCCTTCAATATGCGTCCGATTACCATTGGCGCTGATCAGCGGTTCGTTGAAGTGCTTTGCAAGGCGCTCAAACTTTAATTTTGCTCTGTTCAATTGTAGAGGTGCTACAGGGGGAGCAACCGCCAGCTTTTGACGATTCATATTGAGCCGCCAAGCAAAGAGTCTAGCAAGGCGTGCATAGTCCCTTGGAATTTCGATGTTACCAGCTGGATAAAACCCTATCTCTTCTTGGCGAAGCTTGTCGTTAAAGCGTTCAATTTTAACCAAGGCGTCTTTATCTAGTCGTGCCAAAATTGGTTGTGATTGAGTCGCGTAATAGAATAGTTGACGTTGGTCCAGCTCCATGCTTTGCCAGGTGCGGCCATTTTTCACTTGTACTTCAACTTGGAGAATTTGCGATAAGTAGGGATTTAACCAACGGACTTTCACAATGCCGTTACCTAATTCATTCTGGGTTAAACCAAAAGGACTCTGCTGATCCGTGATAGGCCAAGCGACCTCGTCATTACCTGTGTTAATGGCGACCAAAGTTGCTGCATTTGATACCAGTTCTGCATCAGAGAAGTGAAATATCAGCCGGATTTGCATTGTTTTTAGCTCATTTAAATCTAAAGACAACGTATGGTATGGACGGATCGTGATCCCTTTGACATCGTCCCTTTTGGCAGTGTGTCGACTGATTTGCTCTGCAATACTACGTGTCTCAATTGGTGAGAGGTCAATAAGTTGAGTACCTGCGTAATTCAAGTACTTTCGCAGTGGTACCCAATGGCCAAAGCTTTGTACACGGTCGTGCAGTTTCGACAGTGATGCAGGCACGTCTAATCCATTAAGCTTGGAGAATAACGCGGTGAATTCATGTTCAGCGAGCGTGTTGTTTTCAAGTCGATACAAACTATTATTGAGTAACTTTGTGAACGCCGCGGTATTGTGTGAATTGGTGGTATGTAAGAGCTCCAAAAATGGCGTACCAAGCGCAAACTCACTCATTTGCTGTGTAGAGTAAGGGTTAAAGTGGCGCTCATCAAATATTTGAATCTGTGCAAATGTGGTTTGTTTACTGCTCAATGTCAGCGTCTCTCCTGAGCGCAATGAGATCACACTGCTAGACGCCACAGATAAAGGCGCTTCAATTGGTGTCACGACTGATGTGGTCGACAATATATCGCTATAAATTGGCATAAAATAAAGGTGACTGCCTTTGTCAAGGTGTAACCAAGTAAGGCCACTTTCACCGGACTGCATACCCAAACTACGAGCACTGACTTGGATATTAATATTTGAATGGGCGGTGATAGATATAGGCTGCTCACCGATTTGGTAAGCTTTATAAGCAGCGGTTTCAGCGATTAATTGGGCTTGTTCGCGATGGACAATATCATATCTAGGTTGTATGTCTGGTAATTGCCCGCCATAGGTCGTGTAGCCTAAGCGGTTATAGAGAGTATCTGAGGTATGCTGTTGATCATGATCAAGCCACAGTGTTTCAAGCAATTTTCCTTGGGATAATAAAGTACTACTCAGTAGCTCAGCGCACCCTTTGAGCTGTTGTTTAAGTGCACATAAACCTTGAATATTGAAGACTTGGTTAGTTTGTTGATAACGGCTTAGCAGACCTTCTGCGGCAAAGTGACTTAATGCTGGGTTTGGACTCAGTAGGAGTGCACCAAGGTATCGCAATACGGCATTGTCTCGATCTAGTTGTGTAAGTAAGGCTAAACGCAATTGCCAAGCGCGCAGTTGCACATCAGAAAAAGGGCTACTCAACAATGCCTTGAGTTTAGGGAGTGCTTTGGTAGGCGCATGTTTTGCGAGGTATTCAACCTCACCAAGTTGGTACATCCAATGACTTTTTTTGTGTGTCGTCAAAGGAGAAGTGTTTGAGCCTGTTTCTAGTTTGAAGTTGGACAAGCTATTGATGTAGCTTTTCACCTTGTCGGATTGTATTCGCGATAAAAGTGCTGAAATTGTTGGGCTTTTCTGTGCGAGCTTACCAGGTTGTGCATAGAGTAGTTCGTTATTGGGTAACGGCAATAACGTGCGAATTTGTAGGGCGATTTCTATTTTTGCATCACTGGCTGAAAAAACACGAATATGATCTGTATCCATAGCAATATCCAAGCTTATGGGGGCAAACCCGTGTCTTGGGGTAACCGCTATTTTATGGCGAACAGCGTTAATATCGACCACGAGTTCAGCGGGTCGATTAGTTCTGATGTATAACCGCGCATTATTTGTTACCCGTAGCTCTTGACTCAAATCAAAAGTGAGTGACTTGGTTAGGCGGTTATACTGCAGCATACTGTTTGTCTGGCTTTGGAGTAATTGCTGTTTTGCGGCGCGCGCACTCTGGTAAATCGAAACCAGTCTTTTCTGTGTTGTCAGTGGTTTTGACCCATTGCTAAGTGGGGTCAAAAATGTCCCTGCTGATATTGTGCCAATCAGCTCTTGATGACGCCTTAACTCAAGTGCGCTGACGTTCTCAGGCTTAAATTGGGTGATTTGGTTGATGTTGTTTTCAAAGTAAACCTTATGTAGGGCGCTGTCTAAATTATTAACCCAGTATGGATTAAATAATTTTTCTTTATATTTAATCCCTGCATTTTGATCATAAATGGCTCGATGTATTTGCTCTAATTTAACCCAAGTTTTACTTCTGCTTGTTAAGGTTAAATAACTATTTGCGGGGACTGCTAAGTAGTCAAAGCTTTCAACACCAAGTTTATGTTGAGTATATTCCTGTGCTTGAGCTTCTGACACGTTGACTATGCTAACCGGTATATCATTCACTAACGCAACAACTTTGCCCCCTTTTTGTAAATCATATAAATCACGATGCACGGTAAGCTTTAATTTTTTAGCCTGTTTGAAATACACCTTGACACTTTGCTGGCTGTGCAAAGGATAGAGAGTGGTGTGCTCTTGTGCAATCGCGACGGTTTTGCCAGGTATAGGGAGTTCAACGGCACGGCGAAACGGGTCTCTATGGGTATGCTGATAGCCTCTCCAAATTTCAAACTTTCCATCTTGCTGGTGGTTGATGACTTTGAAAATGCGTGAGCGAGTAGAAGCGCTGATCTGACACATACTCTGTTGGCATAGCCATTGTTGCTTAGAAACTTGCATTAACGCATTGACGGTTTGCCCCTGCCAAAATGACAGCGACTCAAGGGTGTCATAGGATGTTGAAAGCCATTGACCGGCAGGTAAAAATAAATATTTAGCTTGTTGGTGAGTAAGACTAATATCAGCTGCACTGCGCTCAAGTTCTAGCGTCTCTAAGTCATACCATTGCACATCGGCTTGCAAGTTGGCGTCTTGTGCAAGGCTGCCTGCACTGAATAAACTGAATATCGCAATCAACGTGAGTATGAGAGGCATAAATTAAATTGCTCCATACTGGTTGATTGAGAAATAAGTCTTTTGCGCATCGGTTTACTGATTTCTATATGGATAAACCGATGGGGGGCTAGCCCGACTTTATGAAGTACATTTTTTGTACCGCCAAGTTCGAAAATGTCTTTCTGATAAATAAATGTATTGCTGCTTAAACCCATTAAACAGCGCTGCAATTTCGCCAGCTTAGCATTATAACTTCTGCCTTGGCTGAGAATAAAATCTGCTTTTTTCCCTTCAGGTGATTTGCGCTTTTTTTGATTAAATCCATGTAGCTGAAAAATCGAAGCATTGGGGTGGGTATAATGAAATGCCTTTACAGCTGCCACATGTATCCCTTGCTTGCGTTTAGAGTAGTCCATTGGTAAATCATCAGGGCTTTGACTGTGCCTGTGGTGGGTATTGTATACCATCATACTACATGAGCTCTCAAATAATGCCTGCCCGATCTTGAGTGTATATTTGTCATGAAATTGATGTGGAACAGAGACAAAGCACGTGGGGGCTGCCACACGGTACGTTAGCGCGCCGCCTCCATGTATAGCAGAGGTGGCAATTAATGTATGTATAGGGCTTCGTACAGTCCCTTGTTGTTGATAGTCCCAAGGCGCAATGGCCTGAGGCTTTGCTACCCAGTTACGGATCTGCTGCCATTGTAATTGTGTCTGTGCAAAGCTGCTAAAGCTCGCAATACCAATGAGCGCCGAGATAATGTTATGTATTTTCATTTTGCCACCATAATGGAGTAAGTGGTTGTGCGCTATGTTCTTCTAAAATACTTATCCACATGTCATCTTCAGCTGAGATGGCAAATTTTTCAAGTGTTTGCATATCTGTCCCTATTTTTATTGTAATGGAGGGATAGCTAACAATGTCAGTTGATTGTGGATGTAACATAAATGCAGGGTTTTGTGATGGCATCAACGCATATCGTTTTGCCGCAACAGTGTATTCATTAGTGATACCAGCTTGATATTGCCCTTTCAGATGCGTATTGATGATGAGCGGGATTTGCTCACCTTTCGCAGCCGGGTAAACAAAAGGCTTAATCACAATTGATAGAGGCTTATGTTTGTCTCGATAATTCATAGATAGCACATCACCACGACTTACCTTGTATAATCTTGTTTTAATAAAGTTGCGGTTATTACCTTGATTTATAAATAAGGTGTCTGCCATTTTTGCGCTAGCAATTACTTTGTCATCAATGACATTATTTGATGCGTTAAACTCTATGTATTGCGGTAACTCTTGCATTAAGGCGATGACACTAGGAGGTTTAAGTGTAGAGTGCTCAATCGGGTTTATTGAATGGATATTATCAATCTGTCGAAAGTGCACAGGAGTCGGTTCACTGAGCGGCTCAAAATAGTTAGCGGGGCTATAAACAAGTGCAGTGTTGGAAATGGGGTGTTGCTCAAACAAAGACTCTGAGGCGTAGTCTGTTTCTTTAATGACAGGTAATGGTGGCGCTTCAAACAAACGTACCTTAAGGATTTGTTGTAATTCAGTAAAGGTAAATTCGTTGGTGGCTTTTTGCGCGAACCATGCGCCAATTTCCACAAAGTCAGTTAAAGGGTTGTCACATAGCTGTTCACAGACGACATTCTGGTAGTGGAAATCTCGGCGCCTACTTTGTAACTTAACCGCGATGCTGCTCTGGCTAGAGATACTGAGTTTAGTTGTACTTTGAGGAAGCCTGAGATAGTACTTTTCACTTTCATTGATAGTCTGACGCAGTGTCTCAGGTGTAATTAGCCGATCAAATTGCGAAATACGAGACTCTAAGTTGATTTTATGGCGGGCAAAAGCCTGGTTTTGTGCATCGTATAAAGTGACTAACGCGTACGAATCTTCGGTATCTAGGCCTCTTAGGTCTAAAACCACGTCACTTCCGCCTGCCACTGTGTACATGGCAGGCGTGTCTGTTGTTAAAACGTAATAGTAGCTATGCAACGCCGCAATCGGTTGTTCTAATTGAAACCACTGTGTAAGTGCCGGAAGGCTTGATTGTACAGTCAATAACCCTGGACGGACTTGCTCTATCTTATATAAATTGTCACCTACACTGACTGCTTGAAGTTCAGAGGGGGCACTTTGCTGATTTAGGTCATGCCATGTAAGGCGTAATGTGCTCAGTGGTACATTGGCTGAAAAATGCAGTGGTTCAGTACTTTTAACTCTAAACGTTGCTGTTAAATTTGGCGCGCTATAAAAACTATCCAGATCCCATTGCTGCGCTGAGAAGTCATAGGTAATGACGTTATAGGGCAGGGTTTCATATAATATGTCACTGACAAAATCAATATTAGGGATCCCCTGAGGTGCTAACTTCTGCCAGTCATAGCGTACGGCATTGGTGAGTTCCCAAGCGGTGAGGGCATTCCCACCAAGCGTGTGGTAATTCAGCATTCTTTCTCGCCAATCTAGCGGCAACTTTAGCCAAATTTGTTGACTGTCATCGGTATCAGTGGGGGTTTGTGCATGGAGCCGAACAACAACGCCTCTGAGCGTGTCCTCTTCAGGAATTAGCTTTAATTTAATTTGACTCGCGGTGGGGTAGCGAGAAACATCAATATAAAATGATTGCCCTGAGGCAACTGACAGGGCTTTCCTGTCTTCGATGATTTGCTTTACTTGTTGTTCTTGTGCGGCAAGTACAAGCTTAGATGCATGGTGGTAAGTGTGCTTATCTAACAGCGTTCCTTGCGTATCAAGTAGTTGGTACTCAATTGCATAATTAACTGGTTCATCAAATACTTGTTGTCCTTCAAAGATGGCATTTGATAGCAATCTAACTGAGCGGGTTCTGGATGATGAAAAGTTAAAAGCAATATATTTGTCGTTTGGTAACCAATGTACCACTGAACGGGTCTCTTCTTCGCTGCGTTCTTCTAATTGCTCTGCAGAGGCAAGCCATAACGCCCCTTTAAAACTGATCCAAAGGATCACTAGCAGTAGCATCGTGGTGGCTGCTAGATGGAGTAATTTTTTAATCCAATACATGCATTGGCCCCCCTGTAGCGTAATTGAAGTCCTTTATCGTTAATACTTTGTTACTAGTGGGCGTATAAATGGCAAGCAATTTGTCGTGCAGCTTAATCGTGAGTGCCAATTGCTTAGACTGCTCAATTCGCACTGCTTGCAATCGACATTCAGGATACTTTTGACAAAATTCTGACAGTAGAGGTAAATGTTGGTCTTGTGAGTACTGTTCAGCAAGCTGCAAAATGGTGTGTACAGAGGGGGGGTTATCTAATAACCAATCATTTGGGCTTAATACCAATGTATTTAAATGTTTGACTTCAGGCCGCTCTGATACCGCAAGTAACCGTTGCAATAGGGCCTGCTCAGAAATTGCAAAATGCTGTTTGAAATCAGAGGCAAGCCATAATGTTGCCAGTTCACTGATCGGGCTAAATAATCGATAGCCAGATTGTGGCGAAGTGCCTATCTCTAGCCCTCGGGTCTGTACTTGCCCACCTACAATTTGGGTATTCACACCTAGGTCATTTAACGTTTCTTGCAGCGCGTTTAATGTATTCGTGTGCTGTGTATCTGGGTGAGTAAACTGAAAAGCGATGGCACTGGGTCTAATATACGAAGGAGCACTGTGGCTTCGTACTTGAAGGCTCAGAAGGGGTTGTTCAGCGAAATATCGCAATGTACTTTGGTGCATCACGTTAAATAGACTTCTCACATTGCCAGGAGCCATTACATTGGCTTGTTCATTTGCATATGGATGTGCCCCTGCGATCAACAGGGCTTTAGCCTCAGTACTTGCAAAAAGCCGACCTGAGAATTTCAGCGTGTTACTTTCAAATAAGGGTCGCGGAACTTGAATATTAAGCATCGCACTTGGATGGAGGTTTATGACGTATAGACCTTGTCCCTGCTGTAGGCTTTGCTGGTTATTTAGAGGTGCCAATACAATATACTGTGCCTGATCATTATCAATGATTTGCAATTGATAGCCCATCATATTGGCAATGTGGTTTATTCGTGCCAAACGGTTAAGCTCATCTTGGTCAAATGCTCGATCGGTTTGTTGAGCTACCAGCTTGTAGAGCGGACCGAGAATTTCAAATTCCCATAGAGCCGCTTCATTATTGGTGAGCTCTTGATAATGGTTGCTGCCTTTTGCACTGATGTAGGGCGCAAAGCTATCGATGATTTCTTCAAGGTTAGCGTCGGTAAATGTGGCGGCGACATCATTTCCACTATTTGCGCTCAACACCACTTCTGAAAGTAAGTTGGAATAACTGGCACCATCAATATACGCCTCAACCATTCTCCCGCCAAAATCGGGGGTTGGAAGGCTACTGGCGTGTAACATACCAAATTGACCTCGTTCAAACCCCATTAAGTTCGTTAATTGTCGTTGAGAGAGGGAGGTAGGTAGTTGATTAAAAATCCAGAATTGGCTATTCACACCGTGCGGGCTTAATTGCAGATGAACACGTGTATATTGATTGACTGAACGTATTTGCAAGACCTCTAATTCTTCAAAGACAGAGAAAAATGCACTGTAATAGGGACTTTGTTGTGACACTTGCTGTGTCGCAATAGACGGGGTGAACTGTGTACCAAGTACGAGCGCATTGCTACCAAGTAGTTCAAATAAGAGTCCTGCTGCATCGCTTGCGACACGTTCACTGGAAGGAAAAGGGACACTGATTATATGAGATTTATCGGACTGTTTGGTTAATGCGAAAAAGCCTCTTACAGTACTCGTATCTGTATCCTTGATATATAAGTATCGTTCGTCTTCAGACAGTGAAAACTGTGCCTGAGCTAATAAGCGTCTTGCTAAGATAATATTTTCTGGATCTTTACGGTCTCTATTGAGTACGCGAATCGCACTAACGAAGTGTTGAATAGATTGCGCCTGCTGATACTGGCTAATTGATACAGGCTCAGTTTGTTGAGTATAAAGATAACTTTTATACGCGCTGATCTGTTGGCTTAGAGCAATCTCAGTGTTGTCATTTGAACCAACTTGAGCAGGCTGCGTGGCAAAGATTGCAGGAATAAACATGATTAAAAAGCCGGTGGTAATGGCAATGAGTCCACCGACGATAGATGTCTGAAAAGTCGCGCGTATTACTAAGCCTAAGGCATTTTTTTGGTAAATTTTTAATGCCAACAAGGTAGATAACATGTAGCCGAAAGCGAATGTATCTGTGACTTTCAAGGTAGGGTAATAATGGACGACCACATAGTTCAAAACGATCTTGTATAAAAAACCGATATTGAAGAAGAACAGCAGTAATCTTGCGCCTTCAAAATTTGCATGGCGCAGCCGTGTGAAGGTTAATATTGAACCACCCAGTACGAGGATCACCGCGGTTTCAGCAAATGACGTAAGTAATTTGCTCGGTTGCATCAATTGCAAAGCCAAAAGGGCAGGTAGCATAATGCCATTAAATTCCCAGCCGTATTTAATATTGGCACGAGAAGCAATGAAGGCGGTGATCACTAAGATAATATAGGCTTTTGGTGCGGCGACTATTGAGGCCGCTACTGCTTCATACATGATTGCTAAATTAGCGATGCTGAAATTGGTAAATGGCATCAAGACAAAACGAACCAACAGATAGGTCACAAAGAGTTGGATGAGCGTGACACGCATTCCGTATTTAAAGCCGCCATTCCACATAACGTTTGCGGTTAGGGCGATGATCACTAACCCTAAGCTGTATAGCTGGCTAGAGTAATCAAACGTGATGTCCCATTGTGCTAGGTACATCGCTACAAGTGGCCAAAACAGGGTATCCATCACAACCCGGACTAAAATACTGATCAGAATGATGGCAAAAAATCGGTCTCGGCCAAACATTTCACTAAAACCGAAACGCTCCATCATTGTTTTTGCACTAAATAGCATCACCCCATAAACGACGATTGCCTCTATGATGATCACGACAGCGGATACGGGCGTGACAATAAATAGGGGGACTAAATAACCAGGTACAACCAAGCCTGTGAGCGGAAATCCAAACCGTAGGTTCAGCATACAAACAACGGCAATACCTACCCAGACGGTGGTGATAACAGACTGGCCTAGGCCACTGCCTGTGGGAAAGAGTTGCAGTACCCACTCCATTAAGTCTGCACCTTGATTTCGCTATCTTCTGGGGCAGCAGGTTGCATCATTTCAAGCTGTTTTAATAAAAGAGCTGGATCTTCTAATTGCTTAATCAAGTAGGAAATATCAATAAATTCAAACAGTATGCCACCGACTTCAAAAGGCTCACCGATACTGCTGGTGGAGCGAGATGCACGCAACGAGCGAATACTCAAAATAAAAGTGGCTTGACCCAACTGGGCAGGCATGTAAAGTTCGCCTTGCTGTAAGGTGATATAACGCAACTTTCCTTTGGCTTTTTCACTGTCTAAATGAGTAACACGCTCCAACAAGTCCAACGCGGTCATTTCAAACAACGACATCTCATTGTGTTTTGCGATCTCTTCGATTTTTTGATTGGTTTGTACCACCTGACCAAATAGGTTAAACATGATCGCGGCAGTGTGGATTTGATTAAACACGTGTTCAAGCGTTGACAGCTTCTGTTCCATATCACCGATGGAGGATTTTACTTGTTGGCTCAAAGGTTTCTGTAATGCAAGTGTGAGTACTTTTGTTAAAGCACTGGTGTTGGCTTTTTGCTGATTTTCGAATATTCGAAAATGAAACAACAACTCACCGATTTGATTGGCAAATCGATTGACATTTTGAACGAAACGCTCTTCATCAAAATACTCGTTGGGCTCAACGGTCATAGCCCAAAACCCTCGAATATCGCCGGCATACATCAAAGGAACGACATATTGGGCTTCGGCTTCTTTTAGATCATTGAAGAAAGGTCGTGTGATATGCAGTGCGCCAAATGCTTTGATTGCATCCGAGTAAGGTGGACGCTCGTAGTCTCTTCGCATTTCGTGGATATCAGACAAACTGCAATTAATAGCTCGAATTTCATGGAGCCGGTGGTCACCTTCAGTGCGTGCGAGAAAAATAGACCTATTGAGCGCAAGTTGCTGGTTTACAAGTGTAATAATTGCATCCCAAGGACTGCTTTGTGCACTAAACGCTTGTGGTAAATACCGACCCATCATACGTTGTTGTACGTTACCTATGATGTCATTTAGCTCTATCTCTTCCACCCATTTTCGAGAAAAGAAAATCCATAGCAAAGTAACAAGGTTGGTAAAAATAATCTGTCCGGTTGGTAAAAAGTAGTCAAAAAAGCGCACGCTGATGTAAGTCGAAAACACGGAGAGCAGGATGACTGCACAAGCAATAAGTAAACCAGTATTAAAGCTTGAGCGTTGATAGGTGATGATTAAGATAGTTAAAATAAATAGTTGTAATGCTGCGGCATAAGAAATGGGCATCAGGGTGACGAGAGTTTGCTCGGCAAAGTTGTCTGCAATATATGCGTGGAGGTAGATAGGGTCTTTAAAAGAGTTTATTTTGGGTGCGCGTACAGGCAACGCAAAGGCCAACTGGCGCTGCGAAACTAATACCACTTTGTCTTGCAGTTGAGCTAAAAATACATCATCGGAAAGCAACCGTTGGGCGCTAAATTTAGTTAATGCTTGGGGGGCGAGTGAAAAATCGAGCAATTGGCCCTGTGCGCTATATGTGGGGTCAAAAATATTTTGCCAAACATTTTTGCACGTTTGCGGTGTATCTTTGATGACAATTTCATAGCCTAGCCAGGACTCTAATTTGGGTAAGCAATACCTTGGATCTGCGTAAGGAAAGTAAACGTTATCAAAGGAAAGCTGCTGACTGCCCGAAACATGACTGAATATGACAATTGCCTTAGCTTGTTGTGTCCTTAACTTTGAGATTATCTCCGATTGCTCCGCTACAAGGTTGTCGGATTCAATCACGACCACTTGTGTGCTCTGTCGATTAAGGTTTTGACTCAGCTCTAGATAAATAAGTGCATTAAGTTTGTCTAAGGTCCCGCTTAGCGTGACCAATAAAATGAGTGCGCACAGCAGCATCGTAGACCAAAAAGTCTTTTGTCGTTTGATAATAAAAAATTGCTGCTTTATCGACACGTGAAATACCTAATTAAATGCCGAAAATTCAAAAGATAAAGTTACATCCTGTTGCGTTGTTACCCGTAAAAAATCCAAGCCATGAATGGATTTGTCTTGCCAAACATTGTCTGACAATGAAATATCTTTTTGCCACGATATTAAGGCTAAATCGTCTAGGATAAGTGTTGCTTCACCATTGTCAGGGGGGGAGTGCAAATACGTTAGTTTAACGGCGCGAGCAGGAAGTTGTTCTGGTCCAAGGGTGTTTGTATCATCCGGCAATGAAAAGCTATATTCAAACTTATGCCAATCATATTCTCCGGGATCTGAAATACGAATTGTCTGTTCAGAAAAGAGCAGATTATCTTCAGATGTGGTGATTGAGAGTTCGACATCAAGTGCACCCGCATTCATCCCTTTGTTGTAACCATATAGGCTCATTTCATGATAGGCTTCTGATGTAGACTCACTGGGCGTGATTGGCATCGTTCTAATCGTATGTTTAAAAGGCATACGTAATGGTCGATTGTCGAATTGAGTTCGCACCATGCACATCGCTTGTCTGCCGTTGCGCGCGCCTGTTAAACAAGGTGTGATGTTGTCGCTGTCATTTTCCCAGCGTGAAACCTCTCCAAAAGTATCATCGTTATCCCAATCCTCGAAGTCACCAAACAACATTAAATCTCTACCTAGCTTTAGGGATACTGGACTGCTGGATGATACCTTAGTTAAAAAGGCGTTGCTCGGTACAAACTCTCTTAAATCAATAATATGCTGGCCTGCACTGAGTGTGATTTGCGCTGTTTCCACGGGGTTTGGAACTTGAGTATTATAAAAGTCGATATCTGCGTATCCTTGTTTGGGGATCACAGAAACGCCCTCTTGTGAGAACTCTCCTAGTCGTCTCATTAAATAGTCGCTTAAAAAGCCGGTAACTAATTTAGGTTGATAGTCTTCTAGGTAAATAGGATATGCTCTGGCACGTGTGGTTTTTTGTGCGGCTTTAGGAGAAACCTCGAGGAGGACGGCGACTCCAAGCAGTGTTTCGATGCGGTTTTGCTCAAATACAAAGTTGCCAAGTCCAAGTAACACAGGCGTGTTATTCAGTAAACTAAATCCCTGAGCAACATGTGGGTGATGCGCAATTAATAGGTCGGGTTGCAGGTTACTCAGTAAATTGAAGCGATTTGAAATATATCGAGTAGGTGCATATGAGTATTCATCACCTCCATGCAATTGGGCTATAGCATAATCACTTTGTGCAATTGCTTGCTCGACGGCAGAGATAGCTTGCTGACTTTCTGTGAGATCTGCTGCGCCGCCTTTTTGCGCCTCAGCCACATAGTTGATGGGGTTATCATCACCTGTGATAGAAGTTGCGGAAACGAGCCCGATTGACACGCCTTTGACTGTGGTGATGAGCGGTGCATAGGCTTCCGTATTGTTATTGCCGACCCCGCTGAAAAGCAACCCCGCTTCCGACACGTATTTTATGGTGTCTTGCAACCCAGGCTGCAAATAGTCATAAACGTGATTATTGCCCAGCGCAACGTAATCGACGCCAATTTCGGTGAGCCCTTGGAGGGTCTCAGGCAATGAGAAGAAAGCAAACTCTTTTGTAGGGTGGACACTTGTTGGGGTATTTAAAATGGGTGTTTCTAGATTAACCGATGAAAAATCAGCATGCTCGACCAAAGGCTTGATATACCGAGTAAGCTCAATGGCGTTTTGCGCTGCCGAGGCAGCTCGGATCAGCGCGCCTTCAACATCAGGCACTGAGTTGCCCATGGTGGTTAAACTAGGATCCATATAACGTCGGCCAAACATGGTATCACCAGCAAAAAATAAAGTCAGTGAATCAGCCGGTTTTGCTGTTAATTGTAATTGGAGTTGAGGGTTATTATTTAATACTTGGATTGTGGTCAATAAAGGTTCAAACCCTTCTTTAATGACTGCAATGCTATAGTTACCTTGTTTTAAAGTGGGTATCGAAATAACGCCATTTGTATCACTTTGGTAGGTATTGCCGTCGATAACGATTGATGCATCTTCTACACCATTATTCGCGGTGTCAAAAAGGCTTATTTGCCAGTCTACTGATTCTGCTTGCTGCTTATCTTGTTCCGCTTGCTCGGTTTGTTGTGACTCAGTAGGGCCTGTTTCATATGGATCTTCAACAGAACATGCACTAATGAAAATGGTTGTTAGAACTATGGCTACTATTTTTGCTTTCATTGGCTCTCCCACCATTTATTTAACATTGTTTAGTTATTTAGTATTATAAATTGCAAGGTGAATGGCTTGCAATCTTTTATTTTCAATTAAATGCTATGAATATCATGTATTTATTATAGGTCATTATCATTAATTATGACTTATAAAATATCTGTCCAAAAATGTTTACAATTTGCTAGGCTGAAGACTATTCTTAGAGTATGATCCGCCCAGAGGTAAAAAACCGTTTTGAGGAACAGATGCGTTTAGAGATTCATTGCGCCGACCGTATAGGTATTGCACAAGAAATACTCAATATATTGGTGAACTACAGAGTTGATTTAAAGGGGATTGAAGTCGACTCTGTGAATTGCCGTATGTATGTGAGCTTTCCCCCCATTGAATTTGAGCAGTTTCAAAAAATCATGCCTGAAATTAGGCTTATTGATGGTGTTGAAGACGTTCGCACGACGGCTTTCCTGCCATCTGAGCGAGAGCACAATGAATTAAATACGTTATTAAGTGCGTTGCCTGATGGGGTGATTTCAATTGATGCTAAAGGTGGTGTTCGGCACTGTAATGATGCGGCGTGCAGAGACTTAAACTTATCCCTTGACGAAGTCATAGGCAGTAGTATTAATTTACTGCTCAAAGGATTTAATTTTACCCGTTGGCTAGAAGGCAGCGAAGTGTTGGGTCAAACAACACGGGTGGAAGTTGCTGGCGAAGATTATATTGCTGATATCCTACCGATTTCTGTGCCTCAAGGAACAGAAGGTGATGTGCTGGCAGGTGCGGTAATTAATATCAAGTCGCAAAGCCGTTTAGGGCAACAGGTCAGTGCGTTTAGACGTTATGGTCAAGAAAGTTTCGCGACTATTCACAATCAAAGTACCGCAATGCGACGTGTTGTTCGCGAAGCGCGAAAGATGGCTCAGTTAGAAGCCCCAATTTTAATTACGGGTGAGACAGGCACTGGTAAAGAGTTATTAGCCAGAGCATGTCACTATGCATCAAATCGCTCTTTAAAACCTTTTATCGCTTTGTCGTGTGCCTCACTACCAGATGATGTGGCTGAGTCTGAATTATTTGGGTACGCGAGCTTTGATGAGCAAGTTCCCTCTAAACGCGGCGTATTAGAGCAAGCAGATGGCGGTACCGTATTTCTTGACGAAGTGGGCGAGATGTCTGAACAGCTGCAAACTAAGCTGCTGCGCTTTTTACAAGATGGCACCTTTAGAAAGGTGGGTGATGAGAATGAAGTTAAAGTCAATGTGCGCATTATCGCCGCAACGCAAAAAGACTTACCTGCGATGGTGCAAGAAGGTGGTTTTAGAGAAGATCTTTACTACCGAATTAACGTATTGACGCTAGAAATTGCGCCGTTGAGAGACCGCAAAGCAGATGTCAAACCGTTGGCAGAGCATTTTATTCAGAAATATGCACAGCAAAATGGTCAAGCGGTACCTTCGTTACATCCTGAGTGTTTAGAGTTTTTAGAGCAATATCCGTGGCCTGGTAATGTACGTCAGCTTGAAAATGCCATTTATCGAGCGGTGTCATTATTGGATGATAAAGAGTTGCGCATTGAGAATATGCAGTTACCGACTTTCACGCATGATTTGGGGTATCTTGAGTCAGATTTTGAAGGGACACTAGAGCAAGCTGTGAAGCGATTTGAAGCGACTTTATTGAGAAAGCTCTATCCAGCATATCCCAGCTCTAGGCAGTTAGCCAAGCGCTTAGGTCTGAGTCATACGGCGGTCGCAAATAAACTCAGAGAATACGGCATCAACCGAAAAACCGTAAAAGTCTAGCCATACGTTTAAATGGGTACCTATTTCTTGGTACCCATACTTCTTGTAACCCCTTCCAGCCGCACATGTTTGACACCAGATTCATCGAAATGCACATCAATACTGATATTGTTGCGACTTAGAAAGTAATCAACATTATTAAGGGTAAGCAGGTAATTCCCTTTTACTGGAACCTTAAAATCTTTTTTGGCTAATTGCAGCTTATTGGTGCCAATTTGCCATTCAAAAGATTCGATGTACCCTGCGTTAAACTCTTGGATCCAAACTCGAGACTCGTCTTTACTAAGTGTTAATGCAATAGAGTAAGACTCAGGCAACTGAGACATAGAGTAAGCTTTTTTGCCGATACGGAATTTTTTATCAGACGATTGCCAACCAAAACCGAAGTCAAAACTTTTGGTAATCCCAGTTGGGTAAGTCACCATGCCCTTGCCTGCTAAATCAAAGTTAGCGAGGACATGATTGCTAAAGCTTAGGGCTGTGATACAGAAGCCAAGTTTGAATATGTTATTCATAAATAAATACTTATCTTGAAGATAATGAAAACTTAATTCAGTTTATAAAATAAAGCAAGTTGCTCAAAATTTAACATGTCATTAAATATATAACTGAACACGCTTGTTGCAATTAAAGGCTATGATACACTGGCGAGACAAATTACTGGTTAGACCAATTGAAACATGAATCTATACTTTCGACTATTGCTTCTATTTTGGAAAATTAAACAAAATAAAAATTACGAAGGCATGTTGGATCCAACAACGATTGACTTCAGAGCATTACCTACTGACTGCGATATTAATTTACACCTTACTAATTCGCGCTATTTGGCAATGATGGACATTGCTAGAACTTGGATGACAGAGCGGTTAGGGCTTTTAAATAAAATTCTAAAACGAAAATGGTTTCCAATAGTTAATGCGACAGCCATTACGTATATCCGAGATATTAAGCCGATGCAAAAGTTCTCTGTAACCACACGTGTGGTCGGGTGGGATCATAAATACTTTTACATAGAACAGAAGTTTCATTCTGAAAAAGGCTTGCATGCGATTGCCTATGTCCGAGGCGTATTCAAAAGCCGACAGGGCATTGTAGCTGTCGAAGATTTACTAGAGTTAGCTGAGTTTAGAGGAGCGCAACCTGAACTCCCCAATGAAATTGTGCATTGGAAGGAAATGCTTGAGCAAAAAAAGGTCAATAATAAAAAGGCCACATAAGTGGCCAAGATTGAGAAAGTTATTCTTAGATTAGAACTTATATTTAGCGCCAATCATTGCGACAAATGGGTCGATCTCAACATCTGATGTTAAAGCCTTTACGCCATTTGCGTATACTGTTGCATCCGTATCAATATCCATTTTTGATACCATCACATGTAAGCCCCACTTGTCATTGATTTCATAATTCAAACCAAGTTGTAAAGCCAATCCAAAGGAGTTGTCTAAGTCAACTTTTACGTCATCAGTACCAAGTGTTTGCTTTAGTGCTGCGGTTGGCTCCTCATCGAAAAATACCGTGTAGTTTAGACCTGCACCGATAAATGGGCGTAGCTTGGCACTTTTATCAAAAAAGTGGTATTGCGCTAAAAGTGTTGGTGGTAGGTGTTTAATATTTGCAATGTCATTACCAGCTAAACCTCCTGCACCTTCTACGGTGTGAGAAAATGGTGTGGCTGCCACTAATTCGAATACAATGTTGTCGTTATAGTGATAATCGAACGTGATACCAAGCTGCGTGTCTGAATCGGCTGATAGGCCTAATGCCTTGTTTTCATTAATTGCAGACGCCGAGTCGATAGGGTTTACATGTATAGCACCCACGTTAACACTAAATTGTGCATGAGCAAGAGGTGCTGTTACTAATAAAGTTGAAATCAAAGCAGCTGTTAGTTTATTCATTTTCATCTCCTGAACCTAAACAAGGTGGTTCTTTTTAATGACTCCATAGTAAGGGCTTTGATGAAAAAAAAGCTGTTCTAGATCAAATTTGACTTTTCATCTTTCAGAAGTTTTTGAAAGTTTGATTTGGATTAAGTTTTAGCACGCAATTATGTTGCTAATTGTGCGCAAATACAATTGAGCTTGGCAGGTAAACCTAGCTTAAGTCATAAAGATGCAACTAAGCAGTCATAATTTAGACACCTAACATACGTTTAATGAGAAAAAAGTCAGATAGATGATTGCTCATGTCTTACCCACTTAAAAATAATGCTAAAAGCGTCCCCAGCGTTGCATCGATACTACAACGCTTGATTAAAGCCCGTTCAGTGACCCCAAATGATGCTGGGACAATCGCATACCTTGCTGAACGGTTATCTGAACTCGAATTTAACATAGAAGTCATTGAGTCTAATGGTGTCAAAAATTTAATTGCACATCGGAAGTTTGGTGAAGGCCCTATTTTTTCTTATTCTGGCCATGTAGATGTTGTGCCTGCCACTTCAGATGGATGGCGAGTTGACCCGTTTTCTGGTGATATTATCGATGGTGTCATTTATGGCAGAGGGGCTGCTGATATGAAAGGTTCAGTGGCGGCTATGCTTACTGCTACAAAGGACTTTTGCAATGCAAACATAGCAAAGCTGGGGACTTTTTATTGGTTGATCACCTCTGATGAAGAAGGGGAGGCAACGGATGGCTCGGTATTGATAGCGGAGTATTTACAGCAAAGGGGAGTGGTGCTAGACGCCTGTCTCGTAGGTGAGCCTACGTCTCACAAGCATGTTGGTGACACAATAAAAAATGGTCGTCGGGGTGCAATTTCCGGACGTTTTATCGTGCAGGGTAAATCTGGCCATGTCGCTTATCCTGAATTTACTGTCAATGCAGCACATATTGCTGGTGAGTTAGTGACTCAGTTAGCGAACTTGGCTTGGTCAAAAGATGAACCTGGTTCTAAATCGACGCTTCAGGTGACTGGGTTAACAGTCCCTAACATCGTTGATAATTTGGTACCAGCTACCTGTGAAATCATGTTTAATGTACGCTATAGCCATGGATATAAAAGCCATGATATTTGTCAAAGGTTGACAGAGGTTGCTCAAACCATTAACGCCGATATAAAGGTGGCTTGGGAGCGTCCGTGTGAGTCATTTTATACGGGTAAAAAAGCAGATAATTGCTTTTTATCTTTGGTTGAGAATGTGATTTCTCAAGAGTTAGGTCAATATCCATCACTCAGCACTGCAGGCGGAACATCTGACGGTCGCTTTTTTGCTAATGAACTAACACAGGTAGTTGAGTGCGGTGTAAAAAATGACACGATACATCAAGTCAATGAACACGTTGCGATTGCTGATTTATTGGCAATAGAACAGATTTACAAACGTGTACTATTTAAGTACTTGGGATCTGAATAACTGCCATAGTGCTACGCGTGTTTATTTCATACAGGTTCGTGATTTACCCTAAAAAAGAGCTGTGGAGATAAGCACTTAACTGTTCCTCGACTACTTTTTGTAAAGTTTATCATGCAGAGCATAAACCTATAAGTTGAGTAATGTTCAGCTTATTTACAGAGCGAAAAGAGCCTAGATACGATATCCTACCTCTACAGTATATTTGGCATACGCTTTATCCAAACACCTTCATGGTTAAAGCTTTTGTGAACCGGCCGATTAAATACAATGACCGATTACAACCTTGTCATGGAGACACAATTTCTCAGCTTCACGAGCGGTGACACCCACAATATGATGTTTTATATAAAATTCATGTAAAAATATAGGGATGCTGGTTTTTAATTGTTTTCTTGTTGTATGAGAAATGCTCAGGTATGATCTGTGATTGAATTCGGCACAAACGCGCAATAAAGATAATAAGTAATGAAAAAAATAACGTCCGTGCTTCTCACACTGTATATCATCATTGTGGGTAAAGCATATGCTGAACCTTGGTACGAAGAAGATGACTTTGAATGGCAACTCAGTGTTGGGGCCTTCTATGTGAATACTAAGCTACCAAAGTTAATTGGCGCTAAACATGAGTTTTCCTCTCTATCACCTTTGATTGATGCCAAAATCCAATATAAACAGTTTTATCTGAATACGCATTCGGGCGACTTTTTTGGTGGCTCTGATTTGGGTTATCAGCTAATTCAAGAAGAGAATTGGGGGTTAGATGCAATTTTTGGCAACTATCAAATCCCATTTTCGGATAAAGGGTATTATTCCAATGAAGAGACTCCAGTTGACACGTTAAAAACCATTAAACAACGTAAAGTTGATCAGTCTTTAGGGTTAGCCTATTACCGAACCGTGGGTGATTTTCTAGCTGTAGCAGAATTGGTCTATGATGTATTTGGTGACTCCAAGGGTTGGGTTTTCCATATCGAAGCAACGCGTAACTTTGAACTTCGCAATTGGGATCTTTGGTTAAACTTTGGCGCTAATTACTACTCGCAAAACTTCAATAATTATTTTTATGGGGTATCACCATCTGAGGTCAATGATTATTTGTATGGTTTTACCGCTGGTGATGGCGCGACAGTTTTTGTTCAAACACAGGTTAACTATCCTATTGCACAAGATTGGGTTTACAGTGCTGGCGCTTCAGTATTGATTGGCTCTGGAGGCGTGAAGAGTAGTCCGTTAGTGGACTCGAATTATGCCCGAGTATTTTTTACTGGAGTGAAGTATGTATTTTAGATTCACTTGGGTAATTTGGGCTTCATTAGCAACTCTGGCAACAGAATCTACTGCTAATGATAAACGTAAAGGAATATTGAATGCATCACCTACAAAATGTGTTGCACTGAACCAAGGACGTACCTGTTATGCTGATGTTGTTTTCGATATATCGGCACCAACAGCAGGTGATTATTGCCTTAGAGAAAGTGAATCTAAACGCATTTTGCAGTGTTGGGCTAATACTGATAGCTTTTCATATACACTAAATTTTGGCTCTATTGAAAGTGTTAGCTATGAATTGATAGCTAAGGCACACAGTGATGTTCTTGCTGTGACAACGATAGAAGTCAACTGGGTCCATAAGGTACGCACTAAAAAACGCCGTTGGAGACTATTTTAGTGGTCAGAACGGTCATGCATATACGATGCATGACCGGCAACAGTGTTAATTACATTGCTCGATCAAACCACGTAGGTGCGTACCGATGTCTTCGGTTTTAGTTTGCCCTTGCTCAAGCATAGTACTGAACTGCGTTTGCAGTTCTGCTAAATCATATGTTGATAATAGTGTTTTCAAATATGTGACGGTTTCAGCGCCCGCTTTTAATAACTCAGGTATACTTTCTAAGCTAATTTCCTGATCTGTTAAGCTGGCAATTGAATTTGCTAACTCAGCTACACTTGCACCATCTTGAAGCGCACCTTCTACTTCAACTAATGCACCCATCGGATCGCCGTCAAGTTTACTAGCGACACAGCTTGCCATTGTACCTGCTTGTGCGCTTTTGGCCATGGCTTCAAGCCCTTGTTCACGGATCTGCTCGATAACGGCTTGTAGCTCTTGATTCTCAGCTAAGTACTGCGCTTCAATTTGGGCTTTGGAGTTTTCAAATACATCACAGCCAGTGGTAAAAAATGCACTTAAACCCAATAAAATAGCGATACGTTTCATAAACTCACCTAATTAACCTAATTTGGGGTCAGTCTACTGATTATGTGCTACATTGTCACCTTTACTTCAAGAGTGGCCAATTTGTTTTTTTTGTCTAATTTGATCTAAGTAAACAATATTTGACATGCCAAATAGCTCAGCCTTGAGAACGTTTGCGACAATATGTAAAGCACGTTTCCATGCATTTCTCACCGCTAATGTAAACTGTTTACCCAAGTGAACTTTAAGCGTATCCAAAAAACAGTTACACAATATTCTTATATCGCAGGCAGATGGACGGAGAGCCTTAATTGTGGACATGTTTTCAATGATATAGCGACATAACTCTTGTTGATTCGCCATGCGTATCAGGCTTTGCTGAATAAATGCGCGTAGTTGGTATTCGATGGTTAAAATTTGCTTTTCACCATCGGGAATGACCATTGACATTGGATGCATTTTCAGACGGTGATTGAAACTCACACAGAAACAGTGAAAGTTTGGCTTGATAGTCGCAAAAGACTGACTCAAAAGTTGATATTGATAAGGTGAAATACTCATAATCGCTCCAATTACGATCAGAGCGGATCCGTGCTCAAGTTTTTAATCAAATCTGTTTCGTCATCACTTAATCTGATACAACAAACAAAACAAAATAAACTTGGGTAACTGCCTACGATGCGGCCTGAAATGTTGTATAAAAAAACCGCATCAAACTCAAGTATAGGCATGAGACTTTTATGATTGCAAACTTAATTGTCATTAATGCAGAAATGGAAAGAGTTCATTTCTGCATTAATGTATTCAACTACTTGATAGGGGATAGTAGTTTAGGATCTGTAACTAGCTGCCTAACACCGTGAGCGTGATCTTCTTCAAACACATTGTCATCGCACCACTGTGCTAAACTATTTATGTCAACTTTGGCGCAAGCAGGACGAACACTCCAAGTCACTTGTAGAGGAGAACACTGCTTATCGTTGTAACTAGGTCCTGTTGTAGATCCTAGAAACTCGACTGGTTTACCCGTTGTATTAGGAATGTGCTTTGGCTGGTGATAGCCATTTACAACGTTGCCATCATAGCTTAAATCATTGAAGTCTAATGCATCTTTATCATTTACAACTAGGAAAACTTGCGTTTCTACGCGCAGATCTGGATTGGCACATTGTTCATTAAGGCATGCTCCAAGCCCTTTACCAGGCTTCACATCACAAGAACTATGTACCCAGTGCACTTCAATGGTGTCACCAGGCTTAACATTTTTACATACTTTACCTTTCGGTGCTTTTAATTCAGCTGCAGTTAGGCTAGACGTTGCATTACACTGATAACCACCGTATTTACTGTCGCCGGCAAATACAGAGAAGTCTTTTGCTTTGTGTTCTGCATTTTTATGAAAGTGAATATTACACAGGTTCATCTGTGATGAAGGAGGGGCGAGACTGAAGATACGCTTATTTTCGCCTTCAAGGTTATCAATATCGCGGGGTGTTTGAGGGCCTGCACTTGCACATGAATTTGCGACTGCAACACCACTAAAAACTAAAGTAGATAGCGCAGCAATTGTTGCTTGGAATGACCTTTTATTCATATTATTGTCTCCTAATTGTAAGAAATGTGCAGTATAGAGAAAACCAAAACAGGTACAAGTGCTGTATGTTAATGATTGTTAAAGGACTAATGGATTTAATAGAGGATTGTGTAACGCTGTCTATTTTATCTAGTTAGCTGTTGCGTATTAATGGAACAATCTCTATAATACACGCCAATTGAGCAGCATATTGCTGCATGTGGACGCGGGATGGAGCAGCCTGGTAGCTCGTCGGGCTCATAACCCGAAGGTCGTCGGTTCAAATCCGGCTCCCGCAACCAATATTAAGAAATTTGATATTTCTTAAAGGTCGCGCATTCATGGTAATGCGCGTTTTGCGTTTAAGCGCAAGCTTAATTTAGGCTGGTACAGTCCGCAACCAAGCACGGCCTTTGGCCACACAGTTTGTTTTTGGTGTGACGCCCCGCTTGGTTCGGGGCGTTGTTGTGTCTGGTGCTAGATATTAGCAATTTAGGCCCAAGAACATGCAGCTGAATTGATGGGGCCATGAGCCCTTTTTTTGTTTGTATGGAGGTAATTTGTGTCAAAACTCGAGCAAGATTTAACCGTTATGCTAGAGCCGGCTGTTGAAGCATGCGGTTTTGAGCTACTCGGTCTAGAGTTTGTGCAAGCGGGTCGTCATTCTACACTTAGAGTGTACATTGAACATGAGAATGGCATTAATGTTGACGATTGTGCAGAAGTAAGTCGCCAGATTAGTGCGATTATGGATGTAGAAGATCCCATTACAAATGAATATAACTTAGAAGTGTCTTCACCGGGTGTGGATAGACCATTATTCAAACAAGCTCATTATGAGGACGCGCAAGGTGAAGAGGTGCGTTTGCGCACTAAACTTCCACAAGATGGTCGCCGTAATTTTAAAGGCGATCTGGTAGCAGTTAAAGGCGATATGATCACGCTGACTGTCGACGGACAAGAGCATCACATTATGCTTAGTAACGTCGAAAGAGCTAATATCATCGCCAAATTTTAAGATTAAGTGCGAAGGACCAGGGCAAGCGAGGCAAAACCTATGGCAAAAGAGATCTTGTTGGTTGCAGAAGCTGTATCCAATGAAAAAGCAGTCCCAAGAGAGAAAATTTTTGAGGCGTTAGAGTTCGCACTGGCGACTGCCACAAAGAAAAAACATGACGGTGAAATTGAAGTACGTGTTTCTATCGATAGAAAAACGGGTGAATATGACACATTCCGTCGTTGGCAGGTAGCAGAGCCGCTAGAAGATGGTTCATTAGAAAACCCATATTCTGAAATTACCATTGAAGCAGCTCAAGTAGAAGAGCCAGAGTTACAACTTGGTGATTATGTAGAAGAGCAAATTGAATCAATTCAATTTGACCGCATTACAACTCAAATGGCGAAGCAAGTAATCGTACAAAAAGTACGAGAGGCTGAACGTGCTTTAGTGGTTGATGCATATAAAGATCAAAAGGGTGAGTTGGTTACGGGTGTAGTTAAAAAGGCGTCACGCGATACTGTAGTGATTGATCTTGGTAACAACGCTGAAGCCGTTATCTACCGTGAAGATATGCTACCACGTGAGAGCTTCCGTCCAGGTGACCGTGTTCGTGGTCTACTTTATGAAGTAAAGCCTGAAGCACGCGGTGCGCAGTTATTTGTGACACGTTCTAAGCCAGAGATGTTGATGGAATTATTCCGCATCGAGGTACCAGAAATTGGTGAAGAGATGATCGAGCTCAAAGGTGCAGCTCGTGACCCTGGTTCACGTGCAAAAATTGCTGTTAAATCAAATGACAAACGTATAGACCCTGTAGGTGCGTGTGTAGGTATGCGTGGTGCACGTGTACAAGCAGTGTCTACAGAGCTAGGCGGAGAGCGTGTTGATATAGTATTATATGACGACAACCCAGCTCAGTTCGTAATCAATGCGATGGCGCCAGCAGAAGTTGCTTCTATTGTGATGGATGAAGATTCTCGCACGATGGAAATCGCCGTTGAAGCAGACAATCTAGCACAGGCAATTGGTCGTAATGGACAAAACGTTCGTCTTGCTAGCCAGTTAACTGGTTGGGAATTGAACGTAATGACAGTTGAAGATATGGAGCGTAAGAACGCTGAAGAATCTGATAAACTGATCAGTTTATTTACGGACAATTTAGATATTGATGACGACTTTGCTGAGTTCTTAATCAACGAAGGCTTCTCAACACTTGAAGAAGTTGCATATGTTCCAGTTGCTGAATTCCTTGAAATTCAGGGATTAGACGAAGACACAGTTGAAGAGTTACGTAAACGTGCAAAAGATGCTTTAACAACTAAAGCACTGCGTGATGAAGAATCTTTGGAAGGTGCCGAACCTGCTCAAGACTTACTAGACCTTGAAGGTTTAGATCGTCACTTAGCGTTTGTGATGGCGAGCAAAGGCGTTATCACCCTAGAAGATTTAGCAGAACAGGGTATCGACGAATTAGTTGAGATCACTGAATTATCTGAACAGCAAGCGGGCGACTTTATAATGGCTGCACGTAATATTTGCTGGTTTAGTGAAGAGTAGTTTATTAACGGGAGGTAACGCATAGCATGGCAGAAGTGAGCATAGAGAAACTAGCCGAGAACATTGGTACAACTGTCGATAAATTACTACAACAGTTAACAGATGCAGGGATCACCAAAGCCAAAGGCGATCAGGTAAGTGAATCTGAAAAAGCCAAGTTACTTGATCACTTGAGCAAGCAACATGGCGGTACAGGTTCAGATGGCCCTGAGCGCATGACTCTTCAGCGTAAAAGCAAGAGTACATTAAGTGTTACTGGTTCGACTGGTAAAGCTAAATCGGTTCAGGTAGAAGTACGTAAAAAGCGCACTTACGTTAAAAAGAGCGCAATCGAGCAGCAAAAAGAGCAAGAACGCTTAGCTGCAGAGGAAGCTGCGCGCAAAGAAGCAGAATTGAAAGCTCAACAAGAAGCTGAGCAACGAGCGAAAGAAGAAGCTGAACGCAACGCCCAACAGGAGGCAGAGCGAAAAGCCAAAGAGGAAGCTGAGCGCAAAGCTAAAGAAGAAGCCAAACGTAAAGCAGAAGCAGAACGTCAAGCGAAAGAACAGCAGAGTAAAGAAGTGGATAGCGCCCAACAAGAGCAAGAGAAAATCGAAGCAGAACGTCTTCGTACAGAAGCAGAAGCAGCAGCTGTGAAAAAAGCTGAAGAAGAAGCAAAACGTCAAGCAGAAGAAGCTCGTCGTCTAGCAGAAGAGAATGAAGCACGCTGGAAAGCTGAAGAAGAAGAGCGCAAAAAACGCGAAGCTTCTGCAGATCACCACATGACGACTTCTACATACGCACGTGAAGCAGAAGATGAATCTGATGCACGTGAAGAAAAAAGTGCACGTCGTAAGAAAAAGAAAAAGCCACAGGCGAAAGGCGAAAATAACGCACAGTCACGTGGTAAAAAAGGCAAGCTTAAAGCGCCTACTTCTCTTCAGCACGGTTTCCAAAAGCCTGCGGCAGAAGTTAAACAAGAAGTGCGCATCAGTGAAACAATTACAGTATCTGAGCTTGCATCACGCATGGCTGTGAAAGGTGCTGAAGTAGTTAAAACACTGATGAAGCTTGGTGAAATGGTAACGATTAACCAGGTTATTGACCAAGAAACTGCACAGTATGTTGCAGAGGAAATGGGTCATAAAGTTGTTCTTGTTAAAGAGAACGAACTTGAAGAGAAAGTACTCAACGATCGCAGTGACAACGAAAGTGTTGGTCCACGTGCACCGGTTGTTACTGTAATGGGTCACGTTGACCATGGTAAGACGTCAACGCTAGACTATATTCGTAAAGCGAAAGTTGCAGATGGCGAAGCAGGTGGTATCACACAGCACATTGGTGCATACCATGTTGAAACTGACGGTAACATGATCACGTTCCTTGATACTCCGGGACACGCAGCGTTTACATCAATGCGTGCACGTGGTGCAAAAGCAACGGATATCGTTGTACTAGTTGTAGCTGCTGATGATGGTGTAATGCCGCAGACTAAAGAAGCTGTACAGCACGCAAAAGCTGCTGAAGTACCGCTTATCATCGCTGTAAACAAAATGGATAAAGAGGGTATTGACCCTGATCGCGTTAAAAACGAACTTGCTCAATTGGATGTTATTCCAGAAGAGTGGGGTGGTGACACGCAGTTTGTTCATATTTCAGCGAAAACAGGTCTAGGTATTGACGACCTACTTGAAGCTATCTTGATGCAAGCTGAGCTATTAGAGCTTACAGCGCCTCAAGAAGGTATGGCACAAGGTGTTGTAATCGAATCTCGCCTAGACAAAGGTCGTGGTCCAGTTGCTACTGTACTTGTACAGGGCGGTACGCTTGAGCAAGGTAACATCGTTCTTTGTGGTCTTGAGTACGGTCGTGTTCGTGCGATGAGAGACGAAAACGGTAAAGAAATTTCACAAGCTGGTCCTTCAATCCCTGTAGAGATCTTAGGTCTTTCAGGTGTACCTGCGGCAGGTGACGAAGCAACGGTTGTTAAAGATGAGCGTAAAGCACGTGAAGTTGCTTTATATCGCCAAGGTAAGTTCCGTGAAGTGAAACTTGCACGTCAGCAGAAAGCGAAGCTTGAAAACATGTTCACTAACATGACTGACGGCGATATCTCTGAAGTTAACGTGGTTCTTAAAGCAGACGTTCAAGGTTCAATTGAAGCAATCTCTGACTCACTAACTAAGTTGTCTACAGACGAAGTTAAAGTGAAGATTGTAGGTAGCGGTGTAGGTGGTATCACTGAGACTGATGCAACACTTGCAGCGGCTTCAAATGCTATTATCGTTGGTTTCAACGTACGTGCTGATGCATCTGCGCGTAAAGTGATTGAAGCTGAAAACCTTGATCTTCGTTACTACAGTGTTATCTACGACCTGATCGAAGAAGTGAAACAAGCAATGGCTGGTATGCTTGCGCCTGAATTCAAACAAGAGATCATTGGTCTTGCTGAAGTACGTGACGTATTCAAGTCGCCTAAGATTGGTGCTGTTGCTGGTTGTATGGTAACGGAAGGTATCGTTAAGCGTAGCGCACCAATTCGTGTACTACGTGAGAACGTGGTTATCTACGAAGGTGAGCTTGAGTCACTTCGTCGCTTTAAAGATGACGTACAAGAAGTTCGTAACGGTATGGAATGTGGTATCGGCGTTAAGAACTACAACGACGTTAAAGTTGGTGATCAGATTGAGGTATTTGAAACTGTTGAAGTACAGCGTTCACTGTAATTCTCACAGGGTCTAAACCTTGAAATGGGGGCATTAGCCCCCATTTGTGTTTGTGTTTTTTGGGTTTTTATAGCATAAAAATCAATAGTTTATATAAGTGGTGACAATGAGAGAATTTTCTCGTACGGATCGCGTTGCACAGCAAATTCAAAAAGAAATTGCGGTTATTTTGCAGCGAGAAATTAAAGATCCAAGATTAGGTATGGTGACTGTATCAGCAGTTGAAGTATCTCGTGATTTATCCTACGCAAAAATCTTCGTAACTGTTTTAAGCAGTAAAAGCGATGAGGATACGAAGCAAAACCTAGCAATTCTGAATGATGCAACGGGCTATATCCGTTCATTGCTTGGTAAACGTATCCGCGCACGTATTATGCCAGAGTTAAGATTTGTCCTTGATAACTCACTAATGGAAGGGATGCGTATTTCTAACTTGGTTGATGAAGTCATCCGCACTGATAAAGAAAAGCGCGGTGAAGATAATGATTCGGTTGAAGGTGGTGAAGAGTAATGGCCCGTCGTAGTAAAGGTCGCCCAGTTGATGGCATTGTACTTTTACACAAGCCACAAGGGATCTCATCTAACAAAGCTTTGCAACAGGCTAAAGGTATCTACTTTGCACAAAAAGCAGGTCACACTGGTGCGTTAGACCCGCTTGCAACTGGTATGCTGCCTATCTGTTTTGGTGAAGCAACAAAGTTTACACAGTTTTTATTGGATACTGATAAAACTTATGTTGTTCGTGCACAATTAGGTGAGCGTACAACCACATCGGATTCGGATGGTGAAATTGTTGAAACACGTCCGGTTGAAATCACGCAACAGCAATTAGAGCAGGAAGTTGCGAGCTTTTTGGGTGAGTCTGACCAATATCCATCGATGTATTCTGCACTTAAATACCAAGGCCAACCGTTATATAAGTATGCACGTGAAGGCATTGAAGTGCCGCGTAAATGTCGCAAAATAAACGTATATAGTATCACATTGGATGAATATGACGCTGAGCATCAGCAGATCCAGATGACCGTGCATGTTTCAAAAGGCACTTATATTCGTACCATCGTTGATGATTTAGGTGAAAAGCTAGGGTGTGGTGCCCATGTTATCATGTTGCATCGCAGTGGCGTTGGTCACTACCCAGCAGAAAAGATGATCACCATCGAAGCGCTAGAAGAAAAGTTACAACAAGCTAAAGCTGATGGTGTGGAGCCGTCTACTTACATTGATGATTTATTACTTCCGATGGATACCGCTTTGGTCGACCTACCGACGATTACTTTAACCCAAGAGCAAGGCATTGCTTTTAGCCACGGGCAGACAGTCGTTGTAGGGGAAGTTCCTGAAGGTGTTATTAAGGTGATGGCTGAAGATACGTTTATCGGTATTGGTGAGCGTAACAAGCATGGCCATCTAAAGGCAAAAAGAGCACTTTCAAGCGCACAATAATTTTGTCAGCGGCATTAATTACTGATACAATGCCGCCGCTTTGTCGCTTTGGCTGAATTAGTGATCGGCTAAAGCATTAAATTTATTTAAATTGGAGTTTATTATGTCACTAAGCAACAAAGAAAAAGCAGAAATCGTAGCAAAATTCGCACGCGCAGAAGGCGACACTGGTTCTCCAGAAGTTCAAGTTGCACTTCTAACTGCTGATATCAACAAACTACAAGGCCACTTTGCTGACCACAAACACGACTTCCACTCTCGTCGTGGTCTATTACGTAAAGTTAGCCAACGTCGTAACCTTCTTGACTACCTTAAAGGTAAGAACGTTGAGCGTTACGCTGCGTTGATCAAAGAGCTTGGCCTACGTCGCTAAGAATTTGATGAATTGTTGGATTTTTATCCGACAATAAAAAAGGGGCGAATTCGCCCCTTTTTTTGTGCGTGTACTAGCAGTATACTTACCCTCGCTCATGCATAGTGCTGAGCAAGCGCCGATACTTCTGCCAATTGTAGTGCTTAAGTAGAACTATATGAGTAGCCAGTAATTTTGGTTGTTCTATTTAAGACTGTAATTGGTTGTTGTTGGCGTTTTAATATATTTTTTAAGGAATATTTTTGTGCAAGCAATAATTAAAGAATTCCAATTAGGTCAACATACAGTGACTTTGGAAACAGGTGCAATCGCACGTCAGGCTGACGGTGCAGTTTTAGCAAGCATCGGTGACACATCAGTACTAGTGACTGTTGTTGGTAAGCGTGAAGCAGCGCCTGGTCAGGACTTCTTCCCTCTAACGGTTAACTATCAAGAAAAAATGTACGCAGCTGGTCGTATCCCAGGCGGTTTCTTGAAGCGTGAAGGTCGTCCTTCTGACTCAGAAACATTAACAGCACGTCTAATTGACCGTCCAATTCGTCCACTATTCCCAGACGGTTTCGTAAACGAAGTTCAAGTTATCGCGACAGTAGTTTCTTCAGATCCTGAAATTCAGCCTGATATGGTTGCGTTGATCGGTACTTCTGCAGCACTAGCAATTTCTGGTGTACCATTCAATGGTCCTATCGGTGCAGCGCGTGTTGGTTACATCGATGGTCAATACGTACTAAACCCAACTGTCACAGAGTTAGCTGAAAGTAAGCTAGATCTAGTGGTAGCGGGTACTGAAAATGCGGTACTGATGGTTGAATCAGAAGCTGAAATCTTAACTGAAGAAGAGATGTTAGGTGCGGTTGTATACGGTCACGACCAATCTCAAGCTATCATCAAAGCAATTGAAGAGTTCAAGGCTGAAGCTGGCAAACCGGCTTGGGAATGGACTGCACCTGAGAAAAACGTTGTACTAGCAGACAAAGTCGCTGCAATTGCAGAAGAAAAAGTAGGTACGGCTTACCGTATTACTGACAAAGTAGCACGTAAAGAGTCGCTATCTGAAGCAAAAGCAGAAGTAATCGAGAAGTTAACTGCTGAGCTTGCTGAAGGCGAAGAGCTAGACGAGCAAGAAGTTGGTAAACTATTCAGCTCTTTAGAGAAGAAAATTGTTCGTGGTCGCATCATTGCAGGCGAGAAACGTATCGATGGTCGTGAACCAGATATGGTTCGTGCACTTGACGTAATGACTGGCGTACTTCCACGTACACACGGTTCATCAATCTTCACACGTGGTGAAACTCAGGCATTAGTAACTGCTACTTTAGGTACTGAGCGTGACGCACAGATGATGGATGACCTAGTTGGTACGCATAAGCATCACTTCATGCTTCACTATAACTTCCCTCCATTCTGTGTAGGTGAAACTGGTTTCATCGGTTCTCCAAAGCGTCGTGAAATCGGCCACGGTAACCTTGCAAAGCGCGGTGTTCAAGCGGTAATGCCAAGCTTAGCAGAGTTCCCTTACTCAGTACGTGTTGTATCTGAAATCACTGAGTCAAACGGTTCATCTTCAATGGCATCTGTATGTGGTACTTCTCTTGCTCTGATGGACGCGGGTGTACCTGTTAAAGCGTCAGTTGCTGGTATCGCAATGGGTCTAGTTAAAGAAGGCGAAGAGTTCGTTGTTCTTTCAGATATCTTAGGTGATGAAGACCACCTAGGTGACATGGACTTTAAAGTGGCAGGTAGTAGCGCTGGTGTGACGGCACTTCAGATGGATATCAAGATTGAAGGTATCACTAAAGAAATCATGCAAATCGCACTTAGTCAAGCTAAAGCGGCGCGTATGCACATCCTTAGCGTGATGGACCAAGCAATTGCTGCACCTTCACAAGAACTTTCTGAATTCGCTCCGCGTATTTACACGATGAACATTCCACCGAAGAAGATTGCAGACGTAATCGGTAAAGGTGGTGCAACAATCCGTCAGCTAACTGAAGAAACTGACACAACGATCGAAATTGAAGATGACGGGACTGTTAAGATTGCTGCAACCAATGGTAATAGCGCTAAAGAAGCGATTGCACGTATTGAAGCCCTAACAGCTGAGCTAGAAGTTGGCACTATCTACAACGGTAAAGTAAATCGCATCGTTGACTTTGGTGCGTTTGTAAATGTACTACCGGGTAAAGATGGCCTTGTACACATTTCTCAAATCAGCAAAGAGCGTGTTAATAACGTGTCAGATCACCTGAAGGTAGGTCAAGAAGTTAAAGTAAAAGTGCTAGAAGTTGATCGTCAAGGCCGTGTACGCCTGAGCATCAAAGAAGCACTAGAGCCTTCGGAGCCTGCTGCAGAGCAAGCGCCAAAAGGTGAGTAATTTTTTGTAAAGAAACAATAAGTTTCGTTAAAAGGGGCTGAATGGCCCCTTTTTTTGTGCTTTAATGGCTGACACAATCAATTATCTGGCCCAAAGAGGGATATACCTTGAGATTTTTATTATTACCACTGCTAGGATTGAGCTTAATGGGCTGTCAGAGTACACAGCAAGATAGCGTTCAAGAAATGCTACAATCGGTGTTACCAGTACCATTTACTGAGCCCTTACAGCCAGACCCCCGTGCTCAAATTGAAGTGGCTAGATACAGTGAGTTATTAAACAGTGCAGAATTGACTCGCAACCAAAGAGCCGAGTTGTACCACATTCGTGGTAAATTATATGATAGCTTAGGCTTGCCCCAGCTAGCGCAAGTTGACTTTAACCGCGCTTTGAAACTGAAGCCTGATTTAGCTGAAACTTACAATTTTTTGGGAATACATCACACCTTACGCCAAGAGTTTACAGAGGCATACGAAAGCTTTGATTCAGTGCTAGAGCTTGACTCCAGCTATGAATATGCGTATTTAAATCGTGGTATTGCGCTTTATTACGGCGGAAGGGCGGAACTTGCGGTAGACGATTTTGAGCGTTTCTTATCCAGCGCGCCGGATGATGCGTACAGAATGCTATGGTTGTATATCGCCCACAGTGCACTAGACCCTGTTGCTGCAAAGGCGCAGTTAAATAAAAATAGTTTACAACTGGATAGAGATACTTGGTCCACCCAAATCGTTCAGTTTTATCTAAACCAATTAAGTGAAGAACAGTTTCTTGAAGGGATTGCAAAAGGGGCTAAGTCACAAGAGGAGTATGCACAAAGACTGTGTGAAGCATACTTTTATATCGCTAAAATACACCTCAGTGCAGGGCGATTTATACAGGCGGCAGAGTATTTTAGGCTAACGTTAGCCACTAACGTATATGAGTTTGTCGAGCATAAGTATGCTAAGTTAGAGCTGCGTTTACTCAGAGAAGCCTTGTTGCGAGCCAGCACTAGCTAAATGATGTTTCGTCAGTATCTTACTGGCATTGCCTTTATTTTGCTGGCTGTGCCAAGTAGCAGTCAGCAAACGCCATTTCGACACGAATCGATTACCACCCAACTCCCTCACTTGGTAGCCCAAGCTGCCCAAGCATACAACCCGTTGAGCCAAGCCTATTTGACACTGACGAAGATACCTGAGCGGCTCAGCGATAAGCAAGTGCGCACGTTACGTCGCTCAGGTTACGCGGCTTTTGCTTTTGAGTGGAGTATTCGGTTATTTGGGCTTGGCAGAAACGAGCAGGCCTGGTTGTTGTTTGAACAATATTGGCGTAAAGCACCGACTTCTTCACACACCCGCTTGCTGGCATTATTGCAGGAAAAAAAACGCTTTCATGCCATGGAACGTGTGCATGCGCGAGTTGGGCATATAGAACCGTATGCTTCTATTAGTGCAATGGGTTTAGGCCGTGCTGTTGATAAATTAGATAGAGACAGTATTAGGCACATGGGCTTCTCAGTATTGGATGAGCAAACGCAAGTAAATGAGTGTGAGCATACAATCTTGTTGTTAGCAGAAACCTTGAGTGGGCTTGAGCAACTTAAGCGGCTGAAGGCTCAGTACGCTCAAAGTGCGCTATCCGATGTTTTACCCTATTGCTTATCAGAGCCGCTTTATATCGGCGATATAACACAGTGCAACAGTCATGCATCAGCATTCATTCAATGTGATATCAAGCCGTTAGTACAAAAAAGTGCGGTATTACAGGCAAGGCATTTGGTGATTATGGCGCAAGCGCAAGGTTTAGCTAACGTGTACAATGGCGTCATGCGTTTGCATCACAAAAGTGAGTTTGAACTGTTTATCCATGAGCTGATGCATTTTGCTCATTTTGAAGATGAATATCCCCTACCTGTCAGCAAAGCTAATAGGCTTTGTAAAACAGAGGGGTTTAAAGCTCCCAATTTATATGTAGGAACAACTGCACCATCAGGTTGGTATCAAAGTGATACATGTAAATTTGGCCTGCTTCAATCCTATAAACCGCAGCACGCAGCGTCAAAGATGGAATATCATGAAATCCACTTGTCAAACCAATATTTAGGATTATGGTTAAAGTCTCTAGATAAAACTTTATTAGGACCTAGTGATTATCAAGTTTACCTGAATGAGCTAAGTGCTACACGTTGAGCTGGGTTAAATGAGCGTACCTTTTATGAACAGGATCTGAATTGTTTGTTAATCTTGACTACAATTTGCACAGCCAGTACGTGAAACTCTAGACAAGTCAAACACTAATAAAGTATAACTGGTAGACGTTATGTGTGATAAAAATGCACGTAAAAAATAAACAGAACACGATCGCCATGACGTAATCATAACGTGCATTTAATAGTGATGAACGGCATCGAAGATATAAGGCTTCTTTATGACTTTGCTTTGGATACCATTGATATCCTTGTTAGGTAGTTTACTTTCCTCATTAACAGGTAAACTCTCTCGCAATCAGTCTACTGCAATCACCTTGATTGCTCCTACTGTGGCTCTTTTATTAGCCATTGATTTAGCTCCCGCAGTGTTTGCTGGGGAAGCTGTTCGCGCAACGCTAGATTGGGTACCGATACTCGATCTGGATGTGTCTTTCCGTTTAGATGGTTTGGCACTGTTATTTGTATTTATGATCTTAGGAATTGGCATATTAGTAATTTTTTATGCACGTTATTACCTGAGTGAAAATGATTCAATGCCCAAGCTTTATGCGTACTTGATGCTATTTATGACAGCGATGCTTGGTATTGTAATGTCTAACAATGTACTGCAGCTGTGGGTGTTCTGGGAGTTGACCAGCATTAGCTCATTCTTGTTGATCAGCTACTGGTGGCACAAATCAGAAGCGCGTAAAGGCGCAAAAATGGCGCTGGCTATCACCGGTGGCGGAGGGTTAGCGTTACTTGCTGGCTTACTATTACTCGGCAATATTGTTGGCAGTTATGATTTAGATATTATTCTTGCTAGCCGAGAATTAATTCAATCACACGATCTTTATGAAGTAGCTTTAGTGCTCGTGTTATTGGGTGCATTTACTAAATCAGCTCAATTTCCATTCCACTTCTGGTTGCCTCATGCGATGGCAGCACCAACGCCTGTAAGTGCTTACTTACATTCGGCTACAATGGTTAAAGCGGGTATTTTCTTACTTGCGCGTTTTTACCCTGCGTTGGCGGGCACAGAGATTTGGTTTATTTTAGTGGGCCTGACAGGTTTGATAACGTTGCTTGTCGGTGCGTATATCGCTTTATTTAAACATGACTTAAAGGGGTTACTGGCATTTTCGACTATCAGTCACCTTGGTCTTATCACCCTGCTACTGGGCTTGGATACCGAGCTTGCTACTGTCGCGGCTATTTTCCATATCATTAATCATGCTACGTTCAAGGCGTCGCTCTTCATGGCGACTGGCATCATTGATCATGAAACGGGCACCCGAGACATGCGTAAGCTCAAT
The DNA here is from genome assembly GCF_000814765.1 of Pseudoalteromonas luteoviolacea. Lineage (GTDB taxonomy): Bacteria > Pseudomonadota > Gammaproteobacteria > Enterobacterales > Alteromonadaceae > Pseudoalteromonas > Pseudoalteromonas luteoviolacea_H. Next base: position 183,959 of record NZ_JWIC01000010.1, on the reverse strand, counting down.
GGTATGTGGCGCTTTATGCCTTATACCGCTACATTGGCGATGGTTGCAGCAGCATCTATGGCTGGTGTGCCATTGTTAAATGGCTTCTTGTCGAAAGAAATGTTTTTTGCAGAAACATTGCATCAGCAGTTACTGGGGTCAATGTCATGGCTTATACCAATTTTAGCTACCATTGCCGCAGCATTTTCTGTAGCTTATTCGGCGCGATTTATCCATGATGTATTCTTTAATGGCGATCCTGTTGATTTGCCAAAGGAGCCTCATGAAGCACCGCGCTATATGCGTGTACCAATCGAAATTTTGGTAGCGCTATGTTTGATTGTGGGCATGTTCCCTAATTTTATCGTTGATGGGATTTTAAGGTTGGCTTCTGGTGCCGTGTTAGGTGGTGAACCTCCTGAATTTTACATTGCCATTTGGCATGGTTTGAACTTGCCACTGCTCATGAGTGCGATTGCTGTTTGTGGTGGTTTGCTCATCTATACTCAGCGTAAATATCTTTTCCAATTTCAAGCATCTTTGCCGCCAATCAATGCGAAGAAAGGTTTTGAGAAGATGATGCACTCGGTAGTGACTTGGAGTCAGAATAAAATCAGTGCTATCGAGAATGGTTCGTTACAGCGCTATTTGATGTTGATGCTGTTGGTTGTGCTTGTCAGTGCAGGTTGGCCATTATTTGAGATGAGCCAGTTAGTTGGCGAAAACGCCTTAACGCCTGTTGATATCCACAATGGCATTGGCGCGGGTTTATTAATGATTGGTGCGATTGGCACCGTTATATGGCATCGTACACGTATGGTTGCGTTGTTAATGATATCTGTCGTGGGTCTGATGGTATCTGTTGCATTTACGCGCTTCTCAGCACCAGATCTAGCGTTAACACAGTTAACGGTTGAAGTTGTGACCATTATTCTGTTGATGCTAGCGTTGTTCTTCTTACCGCAGAAAACACCAAAAGAGTCTAGCTCGATTAGAACGTTAAGAGATTTAGGTATTGCGTCTGCGATAGGTGTCATCATTGGTAGTATTTGTTATGCCCTGATCACACGACCTTTAACCTCGATCTCTGATTTCTTCGTCGCTAATGCAAAAACGGGAGGCGGTGGTACTAATGTTGTTAACGTTATCCTTGTTGACTTTAGGGGCTTTGATACGCTTGGTGAGATCGTTGTATTGGGTATTGCAGCGTTAGGTATATACAAACTGATTATTCATTTACCGCTGTTTATGCCTGGCAGTGACTCTGAAGGCAGGCCATGGGCGAAAGAACGTTATCCGCTTCTGTTAGCTTCTATTTCACAAAGCTTGTTACCGCTTGCATTATTAGTGTCGTTCTACATTTTCTTAAGAGGACACAACCTGCCTGGTGGTGGCTTTATTGCAGGCCTAGTCACAGCAATTGCCTTTATTTTGCAATACATCGCACATGGCTCAAATTGGATAGCAGAACGATTTACCTTGAACTACAGAAAGATTATCGCGTCAGGTATTGCGATAGCGATGTTATCAGGTTTAGGTAGTTGGGTATTTGGACGACCGTTCTTGACTACGTGGTTTGATTATTTTGATATTCCATTGATTGGTGAGATTGAGCTTGCCAGTGCATTAGTATTTGATTTAGGTGTTTACATCACTGTTGTTGGCGCAACGCTGATGATATTAGCAAGCCTTGGTAAAGTGACTGCAAATGCACCCAAAGAAGAGGTGAATATTTAATGGAGCTTTTGTATTCTTCGTGCGTGGGCCTGTTAGTGGCCTGCGGTATATTTTTGATTTTACGCGCAAGAACGTTTCCGGTAGTACTTGGTTTAACCATGCTCTCGTACGCGGTTAACTTGTTTTTATTTGCATCAGGTCGTTTATCAATGAACCAAGCCGCTGTACTTGGTTACAGTGAAAGTTACGCTGATCCACTGCCTCAAGCGCTAGTGTTAACAGCCATCGTAATTGGCTTTGCGATGACTGCATTTGTGGTGATTTTAGCGATCCGTGGTCGTGCTGATTTAGGTAATGATCACGTCAACGGGGTAGTACCTGATAAATCGAAAACGAATTCTCGTCAGGTGAAGGAGCAGGGTAAAGCATGAGTCAACATTTAACTTCTTTACCTGTTTTACTGCCTATGCTGGCAGCAGTACTTATGCTGATGCCGCCGTGCGGGAAGAACCTAAAAATTAGACGTTATGTCTCTGTTTTGATGGGCCTGATAACGACGGTAGTATCTGTGTCGTTACTGGCTTATGTAAAAGCAAACAGTACGCAAGTGTACGCTATTGGTGATTGGTCTGCGCCATTTGGAATAGTATTAATTGCAGATCCGATTTCAACTTTGTTGGTTTCGCTCACATCATTTTTAGGTTTAGTTTGTGCCTTATATAGCTGTGCTGGCGATGATGAAGAAGGTAGTTTTTTTCACCCGCTGTTACACTTTTTAATTTTAGGTGTGAACGGTGCTTTCTTAACTGGGGATGCATTTAATTTATTCGTATTCTTTGAAGTACTACTGATTGCGTCTTATTCGTTACTGATGCACGGTGGAGACAAGCGAAATACTCGTGCGGCGTTGCAGTATGTCATTTTAAACCTTGTAGGGTCGTCTGTGTTCTTAATTGCGCTAGGTATCTTATACGGGACTTTGGGCACATTAAATATGGCCGATATGGCAACTCGTGTCATGGAGTTGCAAGGTGACGATGTATATCTGGCGAAAATCGGTGGTTTGTTGTTGCTGGTCGTATTTGCTCTAAAAGGGGCCCTATTACCGCTTCATTTATGGTTACCGAATACGTACTCGACAGCAATGCCAGTTGTTGCTGCGCTATTTGCCATTATGACTAAAGTTGGTGTGTACTCAATGATGCGTGTTTACACCTTGATTTTTGGTGAGCAAGCAGGTGAGTTGAGTCACATGGCGCAGCATTGGCTTTGGTGGCTAGCCTTGGCAACCATCGTAATGGGTGCAATCGGTGTGCTTGCAAGTCAAGACTTACGCAAAATGGTTGCGAACCTGGTTGTCGTCTCTGTTGGTACATTGGTTGCTCTTGTTGCAGCTCAGACTGTAGATAGCAGCGCTGCCGCAATTTATTATTTAGTGCATTCAACGCTTGTTTCGGCTGCTTTATTCTTAATTGCTGACCTAGTGGGTAAGCAAAGGGGCAAAGTGAGTGACCGCATCACAGCTGGCCGTCCTGTTGCACAACCGCTGTTTCTTGGTGGTGCATTTATTTTTGCTGCTGTAACCGTCATCGGCATGCCGCCATTGTCAGGGTTTATTGGTAAAGTTTGGATTTTAGAATCTACCCTGGAATCTGCGCACGGGCATTGGTTTTGGCCAATTTACCTAATAGCGAGTCTGGCAGTACTTGTGTCGGTTTCTAAAGCGGGAAGCACTGTATTTTGGCATCACACGGGTAAAGGTGAAGCTAATACAGAAGAGAAGGCACATCCTGTCCAAATGCTGGCTGTTTTAATGTTAGTGGCGGCATCGCCTCTAATGGTTATTTTTGCAGGTCCAGTAACGGATTATGCGCAGTTTGCAGCGGTTGAGCTACATAACTTTTACGGCCTTATCCAACATGTATTAGGAGGCAAGTAAATGAGACTTGAAGCTAAATATAAATGGTTGCCAACGCCGTTTAGGAGTTTGTTATTATTTTCTGTATGGCTGTTGCTGAACAACACAGTTGCACTTGGCCATATTATTTTAGGCCTGGTTTTGGCGATTGTTATTCCATTGATAACACACCCATTCAGAACTAAGCAGCCACTGGTCGTCAGGCCATTTAGAGCGTTGAGCCATTTAATGCTGGTTTTATATGATATATTGACAGCCAATATCGAAGTAGCGATTAAAATTCTTGGTCCAACCAAAAAGCTGAAGCCGGGTTTTGTGAAGGTACCGCTCGATCTTAATGAGGCTATGCCAATTACAATTTTGGCAAGTACGGTATCACTCACGCCGGGTACTGTTAGCGCCGAAGTTTACCCGTGGCCTGAAACCGTCGAAGGTGAAGACCCTAATTGCCAAAAATACTTACTTATCCATGTATTAGACCTGGATGATGAGCAGGCGTTGATCAATACCATTAAATCTCGATATGAGGCGCCTTTAAAGGAGATCTTTGAATGTTAGACACGATCATCTTAATAGTATTCGCCATGATTGGTTTAGCGCTACTGTTAAATTTATGGCGCTTAGTCGTTGGCCCATCAGTCCCAGACAGAATTTTGGCATTAGACACCATGTACATCAATACCATTGCTCTGATTATACTATATGGGATGAACATGGGAACGTCGCTGTACTTTGAAGCTGCGTTATTAATTGCTTTATTGGGTTTTGTGAGCACGGTTGCGGTGTGTAAATACCTGCTTCGTGGCGATATTATTGAATAGGGGGCCAATTAAGTGGATATTGTAATTTCAGTTTTGCTTTTAATGGGCGGAGTTTTGGTACTTGTAGGCTCAATCGGCTTGGTAAAAATGCCGGATTTCTTCATGCGTTTACATGGGCCGACAAAAGCTACAACTTTAGGCATGGCTTGTTTGCTTTTTGCGGCGATGGCGCATTATAGCCAATATGGTGATGGGCTTAGCTTAAAAGAGATCTTAATTTCTTTGTTTTTATTAATTACAGCTCCAATTAGCGGCTATATGCTTATTAAGTCGGCAATTCATCACCGAATCGATTCGACAGATAAGACGACAGGTAAAGACAAAATAGAAGAAGATTGAAATCATCTTTGAGTTGGGCACCAAGGTGCCCAACTTTCTTCTCTTCTCAGTTTTATCAATATAAATTTTTATTTTTAATTTATTCGATTTTAAAGATATTTAATTCTTGCAAATTTCACTTCAAAAACTTATCGTCAATTAAACTTTAATATTTCTGTAGCATAATCAATATACTCAAAAATTAAATAGCGAAGCTTATATACGACGCTTATTTATGCGTTATCTATATCTCCTCTGTGGTTAATCTAATTGGAATTGCAAGGTCACTTATGCGACAAATATCGATAAAATACAAACTTATGCTTTTTGTTATTATGCTAGTTATTTCAGTGATAGCGATGCTTGTGATAACTACATGGCTACATCTACAACAAGAAAATAAAAAGCAAGGTGAACAAATACAATCGGTTATTTTATCGGAAATCAATACTAGATTAGCTGCTCAAGGTGATTATTATGGACAAAAGATAGCCGCGTTTTTGAACTCTGCATATCGTGTGCCTAATACACTCGCAGGTGCATTGGAATCCACATTTCAAGATCCCCTTGCACGTAGTGAGGTTCAATCGATACTAAAGGGTGCCCTACAAGCAAGCTCTGATATCTCTTCAATATATGTACATTTCGAAGAAAATGCGTACGACCAAAAAGATTTCCACTTTTCTAATGGCGCTACGCATTCGGTTGTGGGAAGTGGTGCACTCGAAATGTACTTTACGCAAGATAGCTCAGGTATCACACAGCATCGTGTTGCATCTTCTGAGGCTAAATACTCAGAAATACTAAACCACCATGGTATACGCGAAGCAGAATGGTATTTATGTGCAAAAGATCATAATTTTCCATGCATTATGGAGCCGTATTTATATGAAATTTCGGCAGGTAATGAAATGCTGATGACTTCCTTAACGGTGCCTGTAAAACAGGATGGAAATTTTAAAGGGCTTATCGGTGTAGATGTTAACTTACCAAGTCTACAGCGTTTAGTACAGGAGCTTTCAAGCCAGCTATATCAAGGTCAAGGAAAAGTATATCTAATTAGTGAGCTAGGTCTAGTTGCTGGAGCAAGCCATTATAATGACAGGCTAGGAGAGCCTCTAGATGATATTTTAAATCGTACACTGGCAAATAAACTAAAACATTTGCATCAAGAGGCTGGTTATTATGAGTTTGGTGACGTTATCTTTTTTGCTAACTCAATAGAGATAAACTTGGCAAATACGGTGTGGTCTTTGGTTATCGAGGTCCCAAAGCAAGAGGTATTATCATCGGCCTTCATGATTGAAAATCAATTACGTCAGTCTACAAATGACCTTGGGATCTGGATGTTGATGCTGGGTATTGTCGTGGTAACGGCGGCGTTGGCTTTGAGTATTTATTTAATTAATACCATTACCAAGCCTCTTTCATATATTCAAACTCGGGTTAGCAACCTTGCCTCTAGTGAAGGTGATTTAACGCATAACCTGGATGTGACACATCATGCAGAGCTAATTTCTTTAGCGAATGGCTTTAATTTGTTTACTAATAAGCTGAGAGACATGATCCAAGATTTAAAAGGACTTGCTCAGCAATCATATCAACAATCTTATGCTACCACTGAAGCTGCAATAAACATAAAAAACAAAGTCTCAAATCAGCATATTGAAATTGATAGTGTTGTAACAGCGATCAATGAGCTTAGCGCGACAGCAAGTGAAGTTGCCAGAGCATCTGAGCAAGCGGCATCGACGACGGATAAAGCTGTTGGAGCGGTCAAAGAATGTGAGACGAGGATTGTGGCAACAACGGCTAAGGTGGAAGAAATTGCCGAGCAAGTTGCAATTGCACAGTCGGCATTTCACAAAGTAGCTAAACGCAGTAACGATATTTCCCACATCCTTGATGTGATCCGAGCGATAGCCGAGCAAACAAATTTATTAGCCTTAAATGCAGCAATAGAAGCTGCACGAGCTGGTGAGCAGGGAAGAGGATTTGCAGTGGTGGCCGATGAGGTCAGGTCCTTAGCTTCTAAAACGCAAGCATCTACAGACGATATCGCTACATTGATTGAAAATTTACAAAATGAGATCACAGGTTCTGAGCAAATCATTGAGCAAACAGTTAAGAAAGGTAGTGATGCAACATTATTGAGCCAGCAAGCGGCTGGTACAATGCAAGTGCTCGTAACTGAGTTGCACCATATTTCACATGAAGTTACTCAAATTGCGACTTCAGCTGAAGAGCAAAGTATGGTGACGGAAGAAGTAAACATGAATACGACGAGCATTGCGGATGCAGCCAGAGAGTTGTCAAAGTATGCTGATGAGGTTGAATTAGCTGCCAGCGCGATGACTCAACTAGTCGAGCAAAAACATGGTCAGCTGAATCTATTAAAGACATAAACTCTTCTATACAGTGAGTTATATAAGATTATCGTACAATGACGGAATTATCAGTTCATGATATATCTGACTCTAGATTTGTTTAATAGAGTTGGCTAGAATAACTGTAAATATATACAGTTAATGAATTTTATGAAGCTATACATAGCAGAAAAACCCTCACTCGGGCGAGCAATTGCCGACGTACTCCCAAAACCTCATAAAAAGCAAGATGGTTTTATAGAGGTGGGTAATGGTGATTGTGTCACGTGGTGTATTGGTCATCTGTTAGAACAAGCTGAGCCTGAAGACTATGATGAGCGTTATAAAAAGTGGCTAATACAAGACTTGCCGATCGTTCCACAGGAATGGAAATTTAAAGCTAAACCAAAAACAAAAAAGCAATTGGCAACGGTAAAGCGTTTAATCAAGCAAGCGAGTATTGTGGTTCATGCAGGAGACCCAGATAGAGAAGGGCAGTTACTTGTTGATGAAGTTATTCAAGAAGCGAAGCTTTCTCAAGCTAAAAAGTCATTGGTTGAGCGGGTGCTGATAAGCGATTTAAACCCTAGTGCTGTAAAAAAAGCACTTAACCAATCTAAATCTAATACTGAATTTATGCCTTTGAGCATTTCTGCGCTGGCGCGAGCAAGAGCTGATTGGTTGTACGGTATGAATTTGACGCGTGCATTTACATTAGCAGGTCAAAAAGCAGGTATTCAAGGGGTATTATCAGTCGGCAGAGTACAGACACCGGTGTTGGGCCTGGTTGTCCGTCGTGATGAAGAAATTACAAACTTTGTGTCAAAGCCTTTTTATGAAGTCAACGCCATCATTGAAAAGCAAACTGGTGAGCAGTTTGACGCAAAATGGGTCCCAAGTGAGGCTTGCCTAGCGTATATGGATGAAGAAAAGCGCGTGTTATTAAAATCGTTGGCTGAAAATGTTGCCAGTAGGATAAAAGACAAACCAGCGAATTTAATTGAGCTTGAGCAAATCCCGAAAAAACAAAATCCACCGTTACCCTACAACCTATCAGCCCTGCAAATTGATGCAAATAAGCGGTTTGCTATGTCAGCGAAACAAGTGCTGGATATTTGTCAATCTCTCTATGAAAAGCATAAGTTAATCACTTACCCTCGCTCGGATAATCGATATATACCGAAAGATCACTTCAATGAGCGCAGTGATATATTGGCTGCGGTACTAAATAATAAAGGTGAGGAAAAATCGCATATAGAAAATGCTGATATCAGTCTTAAAAGCAAATGTTGGAATGATAAAAAAGTAGAAGCTCACCATGCCATCATACCAACTAAAAAGCATTTAAAAACAGCGCAGTTAGGTAATCAAGAGCAGCAAGTCTATGGATTAATCTGTAGACAATATCTAGCACAATTTTACCCTGCGTATTTATACTCTCAAACAAAAGCACATTTACAGATCTCTGGTGGCAAGTTTATCGCAAAGGCTGACACCGTGATTGATATGGGTTTTAAAGTGCTTTATAAATCAAATAAGAAAGATAAAGAAGAGAAAAAGCAATTACCTATACTTGAAGTGGGGGAGCCTCTGCATTGTATAGAGGGAGTAGTGATTGAAAAGCATACCCAGCCTCCAAGTTTTTACACAGAGGCGACATTACTGAGTGCTATGACTGGTATTGCGCGCTATGTAAAAGACAGTGATATTAAAAAAGTGCTAAAGGAAACGGACGGTTTAGGAACCGAAGCCACACGGGCAGGCATTATTGAGCTTTTATTTAAAAGGAATTTTTTGAATAGGGAAGGAAAATCAATTAAGTCCACCGAGCTGGGCCGTGGCCTCATTAATACAATTCCCAACAATCTATCGTTACCAGATAGAACCGCGCTGTGGGAATCGCAGTTAACGAACATTGCACAAAAAACAGCTTCATATAATCAATTTATGCTACCTCTTCAGAATGAGTTATCTGAATTAGTCGGGTTATCGCAAACACTTAATACAAATGCGCTTAAAGGGATTTCAACAACAAGTACTTTTAAGAAGAAAGGTAATTACCGTAAACCTCGCCGCAAGTCAGCTTATACAAAAGGAAAAAGTAAATAGTTGGAAAGAATGGCCTTGTAAAGTACAAACACGACACTATATAGCTATTAGAATCTAATTTAAGAATACCCATTATGGAAAACAAAATCACATTAACGCCAGAAAATATTCAGCAGGTACTCTCATCATCATCGGCAGAGCATATTGTACTGTTAAGCTTCTACAGTGCTCAACATCCAGATTGTGTAGCCCAAGCTGCGATTTTGGATGAATTAGCTACGCAATATAAAAGTAGCATTACAATTGCAACACTAGATTGTGATATTCAACAAGCGTTAGCGGGACAGCTTGCACAGCAAGTAGGCTTACAAGCGCTTCCTACTATAGTGGTATTAAAGGCAGGTTCCCCAGTCGATGTGTTAGTTGGTGCTAAAACAAAAGAAGACATAACTAAAGTGCTTACGGAGCATTTACCTTCACCTGAGTTAATCTTATTAGATCAAGCAAAGCAATCTTTGAGTGAAGGAGATCTAAATGCGGCATATTCTCAAGCTAAACAGGCTTATGACATTGCTAAAGGTAACCCAAGAGTAAATCTGGTGTTTGCAGATATCTGTATTCAAATACAAAAAACAGATGATGCTGCAGCATTACTTGCAACGATCCCTGAAGATCAACATGATGCTTATTACAACAACCTTCAAGCTAAGTTGGTTCAGGCGCAAGAAGCGCAAGAATCACCAGAAATTAAAAGACTCATGGCTGCAGTTGAAGAAAATCCAGAAGACTTAGCATTGTGGTGTGAGCTCGCTCAAGCGCAAGTTGATGCGGGTAAAAAAGAGGACGCATTAACTTCTTTGTTTAAAGTATTGAGTAAAGATCTAGCTTTTGGCGAGGCCAGAAAAGGTTATTTAGACATTATTGCTTCTTTACCTGAAGGGGATTCTGCGGCAGCGAGTTTCCGTAGAAAACTATACAGCTTGCTTTACTAGTCTTAATAGCATAGTGGTTTATTGGCGTGAGAAGATCACGTCAATAAATTTCTTGCAACTTCCCAAATATGTACAATACTTAAATTCCTTTTTCGAAAAGTCATGACATTTTGATGAAAAAATGATGACAAAATGTGTGTTTTCACGCGGTTTAGTATTATTTTTGTTCGTTTAGGTGTTTTTTATAAGTTTTCTGATAAAAAGGCTTGATCAAAAAAAGGAACTCCCTATAATGCGCATCCACTGACACGGCGGGCTGCGAGAGAAAACGCAAACCAAAATGAAAGTTAAAGTTAAATTGAAAGATTAATTAAAAAATTAAATTTTCTAGTTGACTTTAAAAGTGAAGCGGTTAATATGGCGCTCCACTTCGCAGCAACGCTGCGGTAACTAATCAAGAGTTAGTTACACTGTTCTTTAAAAATATGAAGCAATCATCTGTGTGGGCACTCGTACAGATTGAGTTCTAACAAAATATTTAGAGTCTCAATTTCTTATGAGTGACTATATAGTCAATTTATACAGAATTCATTGAGCACGAATCTTCGGATTCAAAAAACTTTTAATTGAAGAGTTTGATCATGGCTCAGATTGAACGCTGGCGGCAGGCCTAACACATGCAAGTCGAGCGGTAACATTTCTAGCTTGCTAGAAGATGACGAGCGGCGGACGGGTGAGTAATGCTTGGGAACGTGCCGTAAGGTGGGGGACAACCATTGGAAACGATGGCTAATACCGCATAATGTCTACGGACCAAAGGGGGCTTCGGCTCTCGCCTTATGATCGGCCCAAGTGGGATTAGCTAGTTGGTAAGGTAATGGCTTACCAAGGCGACGATCCCTAGCTGGTTTGAGAGGATGATCAGCCACACTGGAACTGAGACACGGTCCAGACTCCTACGGGAGGCAGCAGTGGGGAATATTGCACAATGGGCGCAAGCCTGATGCAGCCATGCCGCGTGTGTGAAGAAGGCCTTCGGGTTGTAAAGCACTTTCAGTAAGGAGGAAAGGTTAGTAGTTAATACCTGCTAGCTGTGACGTTACTTACAGAAGAAGCACCGGCTAACTCCGTGCCAGCAGCCGCGGTAATACGGAGGGTGCGAGCGTTAATCGGAATTACTGGGCGTAAAGCGTACGCAGGCGGTTTGTTAAGCGAGATGTGAAAGCCCCGGGCTCAACCTGGGAACTGCATTTCGAACTGGCAAACTAGAGTGTGATAGAGGGTGGTAGAATTTCAGGTGTAGCGGTGAAATGCGTAGAGATCTGAAGGAATACCGATGGCGAAGGCAGCCACCTGGGTCAACACTGACGCTCATGTACGAAAGCGTGGGGAGCAAACAGGATTAGATACCCTGGTAGTCCACGCCGTAAACGATGTCTACTAGGAGCTGGGGTCTTCGGACAACTTTTCCAAAGCTAACGCATTAAGTAGACCGCCTGGGGAGTACGGCCGCAAGGTTAAAACTCAAATGAATTGACGGGGGCCCGCACAAGCGGTGGAGCATGTGGTTTAATTCGATGCAACGCGAAGAACCTTACCTACACTTGACATACAGAGAACTTACCAGAGATGGTTTGGTGCCTTCGGGAACTCTGATACAGGTGCTGCATGGCTGTCGTCAGCTCGTGTTGTGAGATGTTGGGTTAAGTCCCGCAACGAGCGCAACCCCTATCCTTAGTTGCCAGCGATTCGGTCGGGAACTCTAAGGAGACTGCCGGTGATAAACCGGAGGAAGGTGGGGACGACGTCAAGTCATCATGGCCCTTACGTGTAGGGCTACACACGTGCTACAATGGCAGATACAGAGTGCTGCGAACTTGCGAGAGTAAGCGAATCACTTAAAGTCTGTCGTAGTCCGGATTGGAGTCTGCAACTCGACTCCATGAAGTCGGAATCGCTAGTAATCGCGGATCAGAATGCCGCGGTGAATACGTTCCCGGGCCTTGTACACACCGCCCGTCACACCATGGGAGTGGGTTGCTCCAGAAGTAGGTAGCTTAACCTTCGGGGGGGCGCTTACCACGGAGTGATTCATGACTGGGGTGAAGTCGTAACAAGGTAGCCCTAGGGGAACCTGGGGCTGGATCACCTCCTTAACGATTTAGAACAGATTTGTTCGAAGTGTCCACACAGATGATTGTTAGTTAGCTTTATAGCTAATTAATATTGCTCTTTAAAAATTTGGAAAGCTGATAATTAAATTCTCGAATAACAAGCAATTGTTATTCAGAGTTTTCGAAAGAAAATGCCGATTAATCATTTAGTTGATTAATTAGCGTCTACTTTAGTATTACTTAACTTCTGGCGAAGTTAAAACTGTCTTTGACACGATACAAACCATTTTGGGTTGTATGGTTAAGTGACTAAGCGTACACGGTGGATGCCTTGGCAGTTGGAGGCGATGAAGGACGTACTAACTTGCGATAAGCTAAGTCAAGCCAGTAAGAGGCACTTGAGACTTAGATTTCCGAATGGGGAAACCCACCGCTTAGCGGTATCTTACAGTGAATACATAGCTGTAAGAGGCAAACCGGGAGAACTGAAACATCTAAGTACCCCGAGGAAAAGAAATCAACCGAGATTCCGAAAGTAGCGGCGAGCGAAATCGGATTAGCCCTTAAGCTTCAGTGTAATTAGTGGAACCTTCTGGAAAGTTGGACGACACAGGGTGACAGTCCCGTACACGAAAATTTATCTGAAGTGAAATCGAGTAGGTCGGAGCACGTGAAACTTTGACTGAATATGGGGGGACCATCCTCCAAGGCTAAATACTCCCAACTGACCGATAGTGAACCAGTACCGTGAGGGAAAGGCGAAAAGAACCCCTGTGAGGGGAGTGAAATAGAACCTGAAACCGTGTACGTACAAGCAGTAGGAGCCCTTCGAGGGTGACTGCGTACCTTTTGTATAATGGGTCAGCGACTTATATTCTGTAGCGAGGTTAACCATTTAGGGGAGCCGTAGCGAAAGCGAGTCTTAACTGGGCGCTTAAGTTGCAGGGTATAGACCCGAAACCCGGTGATCTAGCCATGGGCAGGTTGAAGGTCAGGTAACACTGACTGGAGGACCGAACCCACTAACGTTGAAAAGTTAGGGGATGACCTGTGGCTAGGAGTGAAAGGCTAATCAAACCGGGAGATAGCTGGTTCTCCCCGAAATCTATTTAGGTAGAGCCTCGGACGAATACTTACGGGGGTAGAGCACTGTTAAGGCTAGGGGGTCATCCCGACTTACCAACCCTTTGCAAACTCCGAATACCGTAAAGTACTATCCGGGAGACACACGGTGGGTGCTAACGTCCATCGTGGAGAGGGAAACAACCCAGACCGTCAGCTAAGGTCCCAAAGTGTATGTTAAGTGGGAAACGATGTGGGAAGGCTAAAACAGCTAGGAGGTTGGCTTAGAAGCAGCCATCCTTTAAAGAAAGCGTAATAGCTCACTAGTCGAGTCGGCCTGCGCGGAAGATGTAACGGGGCTAAACATACCACCGAAGCTACGGCTGCGAACTTATGTTCGCGGGGTAGGGGAGCGTTCTGTAAGTGGCTGAAGGTGTGCCGGGAGGCATGCTGGACATATCAGAAGTGCGAATGCTGACATGAGTAACGATAATGCGGGTGAAAAACCCGCACGCCGGAAGACCAAGGGTTCCTATCCCATGTTAATCAGGGTAGGGTGAGTCGACCCCTAAGGCGAGGCTGAAGAGCGTAGTCGATGGGAAACGGGTTAATATTCCCGTACTTGGTATAAATGCGATGGGGGGACGGAGCAGGCTAGGCAAGCATGGCGTTGGTTGTCCATGTGAAAGGCTGTAGGCTGGTGACTTAGGAAAATCCGGGTCGCTAAGGCTGAGAGTCGAGACGAGCTACTACGGTAGTGAAGTTGTTGATGCCCTACTTCCAGGAAAAGCCTCTAAGCTTCAGTTTATATCGAATCGTACCCTAAACCGACACAGGTGGTCAGGTAGAGAATACTAAGGCGCTTGAGAGAACTCGGGTGAAGGAACTAGGCAAAATTGTACCGTAACTTCGGGAGAAGGTACGCTCTTGTTTGTGAAGGATTTACTCCGTAAGCAAACGAGAGCCGCAGTGACCAGGTGGCTGGGACTGTTTATTAAAAACACAGCACTGTGCAAAATCGTAAGATGACGTATACGGTGTGACACCTGCCCGGTGCCGGAAGGTTAATTGATGGGGTTAGACGTTTGTCGAAGCTCTTGATCGAAGCCCCGGTAAACGGCGGCCGTAACTATAACGGTCCTAAGGTAGCGAAATTCCTTGTCGGGTAAGTTCCGACCTGCACGAATGGTGTAACCATGGCCACGCTGTCTCCACCCGAGACTCAGTGAAATTGAAATCGCAGTGAAGATGCTGTGTACCCGCGGCTAGACGGAAAGACCCCGTGAACCTTTACTACAGCTTGGCACTGAACATTGACCCTACATGTGTAGGATAGGTGGGAGGCTTTGAAGCACAGTCGCTAGATTGTGTGGAGCCGTCCTTGAAATACCACCCTTGTAGTGTTGATGTTCTAACTTAGGCCCCTAATCGGGGTTGAGGACAGTGCCTGGTGGGTAGTTTGACTGGGGCGGTCTCCTCCCAAAGAGTAACGGAGGAGCACGAAGGTTGGCTAAGTACGGTCGGACATCGTACGGTTAGTGTAATGGTAGAAGCCAGCTTAACTGCGAGACAGACACGTCGAGCAGGTACGAAAGTAGGTCATAGTGATCCGGTGGTTCTGAATGGAAGGGCCATCGCTCAACGGATAAAAGGTACTCCGGGGATAACAGGCTGATACCGCCCAAGAGTTCATATCGACGGCGGTGTTTGGCACCTCGATGTCGGCTCATCACATCCTGGGGCTGAAGTCGGTCCCAAGGGTATGGCTGTTCGCCATTTAAAGTGGTACGCGAGCTGGGTTTAGAACGTCGTGAGACAGTTCGGTCCCTATCTGCCGTGGGCGTTTGAGAATTGAGAGGGGCTGCTCCTAGTACGAGAGGACCGGAGTGGACGAACCGCTGGTGTTCGGGTTGTTATGCCAATAGCATTGCCCGGTAGCTACGTTCGGAATCGATAACCGCTGAAAGCATCTAAGCGGGAAGCGAGCCTCGAGATGAGTTCTCACTTTAACTTTAAGTTAACTGAAGGGCCGTTGAAGACTACAACGTTGATAGGCGAGATGTGGAAGTGCTGTGAGGCATTGAGCTAACTCGTACTAATTACCCGTGAGGCTTAACCATACAACGCCAAAGTGGTTTTAAGCTTGTTAGAAGTTAAGAATATAAGTAGACGAAAGAATTTAATTACGCTCTCCGAATTTAAGCATTGTGACTAGATAAGCTCTTATGAGAAATCAATTCACCTTGCGCAAATGAAATGACAAAAAAGACGTCATTAGCCATTTGCACGACAAGAATTTGCTTGGTAACCATAGCATTTTGGAACCACCTGATCCCATGCCGAACTCAGTAGTGAAACGAAATAGCGCCGATGATAGTGTGGGGTTTCCCATGTGAAAGTAGGACATTGCCAAGCGCCAAATTAAAGAAAGCCCGATTCGAAAGAGTCGGGCTTTTTTTCGTGCTAAATCGTCTCGAATGTTGCAGAGGTCATGCACATTGATAAAGAGACGAATTAGCGCAAGGTGAAGGGAGCATCCTTCACCGCCGACAAGGCAAACTCAAGATTTCCTTAGCAACGGTTAAAATGGCTTATTTCACCGTTATATGTTTTATTGCATTACGTTATTTCTTTGTAGATAGTGCTGCGTTGTCTATTCATCCCTGAAGCTGGGTCCTATCGCGCATCCATGCGCTCATCTCAATGAACTGCGAAGCTTCGCTTCGGTCTCATTTCGTCCATGTGAAAGTAGGACATTGCCAGGGCCCAATTAAAGAAACCCGTTGTAGAAATGCAGCGGGTTTTTTGCGTTTAAATCCCTTAGCTGCGGTTAAAATGGCTTATTTCACCTTGCGCGAAAAGAATGGCAGCGCTCCGCGCTGTGTCATAAACCTTTCGCACGATACTCACCTTGCGCAAATTGAACGTACTCGCTTCGCTCGTTATCGTTACATTTTGCACGTCAATCAATTACACCATTGAGCCATCTCGTTTTATTATGGTGTTTTTATCAGAGGTGAAAGGAGATAAGAAAAGGTGGCCTGTTATACAGCCACCAAAATGCCTTGGATGTCAAAATACGCGGCTTTCATAAGGAGCTGTTACAAACTACGCCCACACCAAACGATACGCCCAGCTACGCCATGCTGCTCGGCATTTTGTGAGTTGATCTCCCAGCTAGGGTAGTCTGGATTATCACTGATCACGGCAATATGGTCAGATTTTTGTTTTAGTCTTTTGGCCATTAACCCATCTTGAGTTTGTATGATATAGACACCAGCCTTACTCGGTTGCTGTTGACTTAGATCAACCAACACCATGTCGCCATGCTCGAGGGTAGGTAACATACTATCACCACGCACTGAAACAAAAGCTAAGCGGTCACTGTGAACACCTAACTGTGATTGCAACCAGCGCTTATTCAGTGCAAATTGTTCGGTGGTATCTTCTTGACCATTAATGGCACCAAATCCTGCACTTGCTTCAACGTCCAATTTAGGCACTACGAGTAAATCATCTTGGCTGTGTTGTGTAGGTGCGTCAGCTGCTTGCTCACCTGTTAGTAACCAGTTTAAATCAACAGAAAATAAGCTATACAGGTGCTCAAGATAGGCCATTGAAGGACGGCCAAGACCTTGGCAAATTCGATAAATATGTGATGGTGATTTACCAGTTAATTCGGCAAACTGACGTTTATTACCGCCAGCAAATTGTTCAACTAGGGTCACAAAACGGCGAGAAAATGCGGTACTCATGAACTTACTCTCACTAGCAAAATGGTCAAAAGCTTAAGGGTACTCGCGTGGCAGAGTTGTGTACAGGGTAATTAATCTAAGTGGTTTTTTATTGTTCAATATTTAAATTGGTGAGTGATATTATTTTTGCTATACATCACAATGATGACGTTAAAACTTTTAATTTTTGCGAATGAACCAAATCATGTTGGCATTCGTATTAAGTTTAGTAAAATTGCGCTCAAATTTAAATTTTAGCGATTATTGTATGCAATTTGACTTTTCACCTCTACAGCAGGTGTTTTCACAATTAACTGAGCTTCCCGACGAGGCAGTACGTCTTTTTCATGGTCGAGGCCGATGTTATCCATCGCTAGAGCAATTAACTGTTGATTGGCTGTCAGGGCAAATCATGTGTACTGTTTTCAAAGAACAAGATGATGATTGGATGGAGGCACTTCGACAGTGCTTATGTACTTTTATAAGTAGTGGTGTTGTACAAAACAAGCTCACATGTGTCTTTATTCAACATAGGTATCGTCTAGATAATTCAGTCGAGGTGTTGTTTGGCACGCTTGAAGAGCAAGTTGTTATCACTGAGAATGACTTAAAGTTTGAACTGTCACTTGGAAAAAAACAAAACACAGGATTGTTTTTTGATATGCGAAATGGTCGTGATTGGGTGATGAGACACAGTGAAAATAAAAAGGTACTTAATTTATTTGCATATACCTGCGGTTTTTCTGTCGCAGCACTGGCTGGCGGTGCCAAACAAGTGGTTAATTTGGATATGGCAAAAGCGGCGTTAAAACAAGGAAGGCGTAATCATCAGCTTAATGGCCATACATTAGACAATATTTCTTTTTTAGGGCATGACCTCTTCAAATCTTGGGGTAAATTACGCAAATTCGGTCCTTATGATTTAGTGATCATTGACCCGCCGACCTTCCAAAAAGGCAGTTTTGCACTGACCAAAGACTATCAACGTATTTTACGAAAGCTGCCTGAGCTACTTTGTCATGGAGCAACAGTACTTGCCTGTGTAAATGATCCATCGATTCAAAGTCAATTTTTAATTGATGAAATGCACAGGGAAGCGCCCTCGATTAAGTTTATCGCGCGTCTACAAAACCCGGAGGTATTTAAAGATATTGATCCTCAAGGTGGGCTAAAGTGCTTAGTTTTTAGCAATGAAAACGGCGTTTTATAATTGGCGTAACGATTAAGCAAGAAAGACCTCATTTAGCAGCTACACTTAAATGATGGTTGCATCATTAGTTAGGCCTCTGTGCGAATATATTGTTTGGCAAGTCTTGTTGTGCTGATAGTTAGTTGGCATGTGTCATCAGCTCAGCGCTCTATCGATAAAATCAATCCAGCATGTGCAACTCACGCCAAAGTGGGTGTGGTTGCTGGGTGGCCGCCATTGACAAGTGTCAGCGATAAAGGCGTGGCACAAGGGCTGGATATAGAGATTGCAAAAATGGTGTTTGAGCATGCGGGCGTGTGTGTTGAGTTTGTGCGTTTGCCGTCAGCAGCTCGCAGCTTTGCCCAGCTAACGAAAGGGGTTGTCGATGTCGTACTGATGGTGAGTTATACCTTCAAACGCAAGCAATGGGGACATTTCACGCAGCCGTATCGCATGGAAAGAATGCGGCTATTTTCTTTAAAACCACCTGAATCAGTATACTCGCTCATGGCTTTACTGAGCTCTGAAGCCACAATCGGTTTGAGTATTGGCTCCTATTATGGTGAAGAGATTAAGTCTCTTGCCAATCAAGATCGGTTTGGTAATCAGTTCATCGGTATTTCTACGATTCAAAGACGCATTGAGCTACTCGCTAAACAGCGTGTTGATTTTATTATTGAAGACGAAATCGTTGGTAACTACCTCAGCCACAAATGGAGTGATAAACCTATTCATATTTGGGACTATCCAGTCCACGATAATGAAGTGCACTTTTTATTACGAAAGAATAAATTCACACCAACAGAGCGATTACATATCGATCAGGCAATTGATGAGTTACAGCAGCAGATCACCGTCTTGGTTGCTCGATATCGCCAGCTTGGGCAGGCAAAATGAGCGTAGGATTATATTGATCTCTGTTTTGTTCTATGCAGTGCTAAGGCTTAAATTCAAATCGAAAACCTCTGAATATATTAAGTGACATCCAAATATTTCTCTTTTGATTCAATCAACAAAAGTGGCGAATCGCACTGTTCCACCATGACTACCTAAAATACCGCTTGATGGGTTTTCAAAACGCGATGCTTTGAGCGCGGCACATTTCAAACATTATAATCTTTCAAGTTGAGAGTAGTGATATGGGGTGGGTGATTTTTGTACAGTTTGTTACTCTGGAATCAGGCGGGTTTATTATTGGATAACAGCCAGCCAGAGCTCGCCGTCAAACGCTGGCTAACAACATGGAAATAAAGGTATGAAAACACTCAATTTAGCAGTCTTGGCTGCACTGGGCCTTATCAGTGTGCCTACGATGGCATTAGACTGTAGTCAATTAAGCAATTGGCAAGCAACGAAAGTGTATACAGGCGGTATGGAAGTACGACACTTAACAGCGAAATATACTGCAAAGTGGTGGACACAGAATCAAGATCCCGCGATGTATTCAGAGCCGCAAAACGTATGGCGTAAGGAAGGGATCTGCGATCCTATTGGCGCGCCTTTGCCTATTGTAAAACTTGATGCGCCTCTGGATCAAAGCCGACATATCATTGCTTCCCCAGTGATGATCAAAGCGACCGCGTCTCATCCAATGAATGTACCAATCAAATATGTGGATTTTAAAGTCGATGATGTGGTGATAGCGACGGATAACACAGCACCCTATGAAGTGACATGGACAGCAACAGGTTTGGGCGAGCATGTGATTCAAGCTGAAGTTGTTGATGATAATAATGGGCGGGCAAGCTCAGGCAAGCGCATGATCACGGTTGTGGCGGATGATGTTATTGTGCCTCCAAGTGGTTTTAAGATTGTCGGTTACTTTCCTAGCTGGCAAGGTCAAGTCGCCGATATTCAATTTGATAAGCTGACACATATTAATTACTCCTTTTTGCTCCCCAATGCAGATGGGTCATTGCAGCCACTTGAAAACCTAGCAAAAATGAAGCAGCTCGTGAGTGCTGCCCACGCATCTGGTGTTAAAGTGGGTATTGCTGTGGGTGGTTGGAATGGCGGAGATGACAGTGCATTTGAGACTTTTGCCAGCAGTGCAGAAGGTCGCGCTACGTTTATTCGCAATTTGATGGCCTTTGTTGAACTACATCAATTAGATGGCGTTGATATGGATTGGGAATACCCAGATCCAGGCAGCTCTGCCAATAATTATGCATTGTTAATGAAAGAGCTCAGTGTAGAACTCAAAGCGAAAGGGAAGTTTTTAACAGCCGCAGTGGTTGCGCTAGGGTATACAGGAGGCGGTGTATTGGAGTCAGTATTCCAAGATGTTGACTTCTTAAACTTAATGGCTTACGACGCAAATAATGCTGATCATGCGAGCTTTCAATATGCATTGGATTCTATTGCCTATTGGCAAGGTCGCGGACTTAGTAAAGCGAAAACCGTATTGGGTGTCCCCTTTTATTCTCGTCCAACATGGCAAGCGTATCGCACGCTGGTCGCACAAGATGCTGCGAATGCTTGTCGAGATACAGATGGGACTTCATACTACAACGGCATTCCCACAATACGCGCAAAAACTCAGTTAGCGCTCGATAGTGCCGGTGGTATTATGAACTGGGAGTTATCCCATGATACAAATGGAGCTGCGTCACTGTTGACGGCTAAATGGGAGGTGGCACAGGGCATGACACCAAGCTATCAGTGCGATGGTAGCGGGGGTCCTGATAAGCCAACCCAGTGTGTGGATATTCAAGTTGATCCCAATCAGTATGTTGTACATCCTAACTTCCCAAATGGCGATCATGCTGCGGCTGGGCAGCGTATCCGTCATCAAAACAGCGTTTATGAGGCAAATTGGTGGACGCACTCTGTACCAGGAAGTGATGGCAGCTGGCAGTTTGTCTGTCAATTTTGATGGCAACCTGAGAGGATAATATGAAAAAAGCCGTGCACCCAGACGCACGGCTTTGATTGTCATGATTAATTTTTACTTATTTAGTGCAAGTAGGATCGTTGCCGATTAACTTCCATGCACCATAAAGACCTGATTCACTCGGGATATCGCCGCGAGTCCAATATCTTGCTTCATACTCTGAACCACGGTAAGTGACGCGATCTGGTCTGACATATACGGTATTTGCATCCCACGTGCCATTACATACATTGGAACCATCTGTTGCAGTTGCGAAAACACGCGCAACATATGTAGTGTTGCTGCCGTCTACTTTAAAAGTTAACGAGGTTTGCGCAAGTCCAGGTGTTGCTGCGCTAAACTCGACACTCACCTTACAGTTTTGGTTTTGCGTTAGCGTGCTTGCAGAACACGTGTCTACGGTTGTCACCAAGTTGCTAGTGACGCCTAACGCAGCAACATTCAGTTGGTTAAAGGTAAATGTAGGGCTACCCGTATTAGTGATGGTGAAGGTGTGTCTTACTGTGTCGCCAACCACAAAATCAGCTAGTGTCGTTTGCTCTTGATAGCCAACTTGTACTGGCACAGTGCCATTTTTGATTGACTCGATCCATTGGTCATACACTGAAACATCAGCGTAAACACCATAGTTTTCAGGGCGAGCACATCCTACACCCCAACTTACTATACCGAGCTGCACTGTTTGGCCACCTGATTGAATCACAATCGGACCACCACTGTCGCCATTACAAGAATCTTTTTGGCCTTGTGGGTAACCTGCACAGAACTCCGTGGCGCCAACATTGCTGTAGTGACCGCCAGTTTGACGACAAACAGCGTCAGAAACCAATGGTACATCTACCTCATATAAATTAGTTGGACGAGTTCCGCCCTCTTGTAAGCGACCAAGGCCAGCTACTGTGAGTAAATCGCCTTCACGTGCGTAGTAATCAATGGAAGATTGCGCAAGTGTGACGCTAGCACCCTGAGTTGGGACTCGAGTCAGCTTTAGCACTGCAATGTCGTTGTGTAGCGTTGAGTTGTTATAATTAGGGTGCATATGTACTTGCTCAACCGCAATGCGGTCACCATCGCTGCCACCAAGAATAAATCCTGCTACTTTAACATTTAGTTCGCTTGCCGTTCTGTTACGCACACAGTGTGCGGCAGTGAGCACATAACCGTCACCGATATAACTACCACCACAAAACGCCGTGGTGCCATTTGATCTGAGTATTTGTGTATAAAATGGCCACTCTGTCGTGTCTGCTGGTATGCCGCCAACAATATTGGGCTTAATATCATCGAATGCTAATACGGGTAAACTGGCTATAATACCGGTGGCCAGTAGTGTGTGTCGCATTGCACCTTTAATGGAGTGTGTTGTTCCTTTCATGTTGTACCTATGTTGTTCACTTGTTAGACGAATTTAAGATACAACTAAATGTTGCGAAATGTATAAAAAATGTGATTGAAATGATTTCAACGGGCAGTGTGTTATTTTTTTCAACCTCATGTTTTTAAATGATTAAATTTATATTTCTCACAAAGGCTACCCAATGCATGTAAATTTTAGTTTACTTTTTAAGCATGGTTTGATGTGTAAAGTTACAGTCTAATTGAAGGTTTAAATATCGATTATTGATAATAATCGCGTTCACTGTCAGTAAATATGAATTCAGCTCGCCTCTTATCGTGTCCTCAAAGTATGTCCTTTTTAGATAAGTTATAGTCATTAATGACTTTTAGCGATGCGATATGCTTTTTCTTAGGAGGTGCCTTATGTCACAAGTGGTGGGCTTTTTTATATACGATGAGTTTCAAACGGTTGATTTAGCAGGTCCACTAGATGCTTTTTCGACGGTGAATGATCTACTGTCAAAAGAAGCATATAAGTTGGTTACGATAGCGAAAGATATGACGCCAATTCGTGCAGAAAGCGGCTTGAAGACATTGGCTGACGACACGATCATAAATTGTCAGGCACTAGATGTGCTGGTAATTATTGGTGGGCGAGGATGTCAAAAAGTCATCAATAATCAAGCCGTAATGACACAACTTCGGCGGTTGGCACACAGTGCTAAGCGTATTGTGAGTATCTGTACTGGTGCATTTATTGTCGCTGCACTGTGGCCAGAACGCGTTCTCACATTAGCAACCCATTGGGATTTCTCGCAGCGGCTTGCCGCGCAATTTCCATGCGTGCAAGTTGTGTCTGATAAGCTATTTGTGCAAAGCGATGAAGTGTATTCTTCTGGCGGGCTCACCGCGGGTATTGATCTTGCCCTGAGTCTCATTGCAAAAGATCATGGGGCATCCGTCGCTCAACGTGTTGCGCAATATATGGTGATGTACGTGCGGCGCAGTGGCGATCAGCGTCAGTATTCTAGCTTACTGAATGCGCAACAAACGTTGTCACAGCGCTTTCAAAGTGCCATCGAATTTGTGCAAGACAATATCGATAAACCGTTATCTGTTGAGATACTCGCTGAGCAAGTTGCGTTGAGCCCAAGGCATTTCCAACGGGTATTTACAGACAAAATGGGGATATCTCCAATGCGTTTTGTACAAAACTTAAGACTGGAAAAAGCTAAGGGGTTACTGTGTACATCTGAACACTCGATAGCCCACATCAGCGTGTTGACAGGATTTGGTTCACCTCCGTTATTAACTCGAAAATTCACCCAAGCGTATGGCGTGACACCAACCCAATATCGCGAAAATTTTACTGCAGAGGCTAATGAATGAAAAAAATAATCCTAGCATGGTTAATGTGTTTATATTGTATAAAAGGGTCTGCTCACTCGACCGATGAAAATGCATTTCATGTCGGTGTGTTGTTATTTGAAGGCGCACAGGCCATTGATTTTGTGGGGCCCATAGAGGTATTTGGCCAAGCAGGGTTTCGCCTGACAACAGTGAGTAAAACGGGCAAGGAGATCACCACGGCAATGGGCCTGAAGGTGACGCCAGCGCAAAGTTTTGCAAACGGCACACTGTTTGACGCGGTGCTTATCCCTGGCGGTAATATCAATGGTGCTTTGATCAATGATGAACAAGTGCAAAATTGGATTAAGGCACAAAGCCGCGAGGCAGATTATGTGATGTCTGTGTGCAATGGTGCGTTCATTTTGGCCAATACAGGATTGTTGAATGGCCTTTATGCGACGACCATTGAAAAAGCGTTCGATAGCTTTGCACAGCAGTACCCTTTGGTAAAGTTGGCAAAAGATAAAAAGTTGACTGATAACGGCAAACTACTCACTACGGCGGGGTTATCTTCAGGTATTGATGGTGCACTCTCCTTGGTTGCAAAAGTGAATGGCATGCGTTCTGCGCGCACTGTGGCGGCAAAAATAGAGTATGATTGGACGCCAAATGGGGGGTATATTCGCGGAAAAATGGCGGATCGTATACTGCCTGAGTTTAATGATTTACCAGACAGTATCACTTTGGCGTCTCGTACTTTCCATTATGGCGATGAGCAAAATTGGTATAAAGGTTACACATTTGATTTAAAAAATACCCAATCTTCAGCGTTGTTCTCATGGCTCAACCAGCAAATGACCAAGGCAGGATGGCAAGCGGCCAGTACAGATAATACACGCGCTTGGTCAAAGCAAGTAGGTGAAGCACAGTGGCTACTGCATATGAGCGTTAAACATCAAATGGGATCAACGTACACGGCGCAATTGACGCTCAATCGCCAGATTTAGTCTACTAATAATGTCGAGCCCTGTTTCATGAGACAGCTATCTAATATGGCTTCGTTTAAATGATTCACCGCTAAAATGAGCTCACCGTGACGACGAGTTTGTTGCCAAATCTCAGCACGCAATGCATTGATATCAGTACTGTGTGTGTGATCTCGGCAGTATTTTAAAACTTGCAGACCCAGCTCAATGCTTTTTTGGTGATGTACAAGCAACGGCAGTAGTGTGGACAATGTACTTGATTGCGCAAATGTTGCTTCGAGTTTGGGAATATCCTTTAACCAAGCCTGATAGGCATTATGCAGTGTTAAATAGTGCTTGGTGTTGTCTTTATTTTGCAGCACAAGATACCACTGACGTAAATACAGGCTCTCTGCGGGGAGAAAATCAACCAGCGAAGCGAGTGGTGCCTGCTGGTGGTAGAGACCTTGTTGGTATTTGACATGGTGGCGGGTGTAATACTGAGCTTGCTCCACCAGTTGGCTAAAGCGTTTGAGTGCGTCAATATCCCCTTGATTACTGAGTGCTGCCAACCCTTGTAGGTGTTGAACTTGATGTTTGAGGCCAATGCGTTGCGCAGCAAACTGATCCAGTGTTTTTAGACGCTGATACATCTGTTGTGCATCTTGTAAGTCTTGAGGTGACCAAAGCCGCTCTGCGATTGCATAGAGTCTTGGCCAAATTCTGAGATCAAGGTTATAGGGCATGACCAGCTCGGTCCATATGGTCGCTTCACCACCGAGTATACGCTTGCTTGCCTCTGCATGGGGTATGGTTGCAAATTGGGTTGGGTTTAGCTTAGGCACATCAGGCAGTGCGCTGATGTGATGCTCGTAAGGGGTATTCCCTATCAATATTTGGCTTTGCTCAGGTTGGTTTTTGACAAAACTAAAGCGTACTGGGCCCATCCAAGTATCAATGTCAAAGCGAATGACATTGGCGAGCGTTTCAAGTTGTTTTATGGTCATTAATTTTCGACCATGGATGGCCACATAACCAAGTTGGTCTGTATTGTTATCTGTCGCCAAAGCAAAGTGACCTGTGACTGGCGAACCTTTGAGCCGAGTGATGCTAAATTGCCATGCCTGCCATTGTGTATCGTGACCTATGTCCTTTTGCGTGATCGGTTGTTGTGGCGTTGGATCATTGCGGTAGTGGTAGTTGGTGTACTGAGGCTGATCGATATAAAAACCCGCAGATAAGACACCCATATGTCCTGCGTTTGTCAATTGAGTTAGGGAGTCAAACCCGCGCCAAGATTGGATCACCACAGCTTTGCTGAGCGCAGGTTGAAAGATCTCATCCCAGCCCATCAGCACTTTGCTGTGGGCGCTCAGCAGTGATTGTACTTTGAGGTTGAAGTGGTTGTGTAATTCGACTGCTGAATTGAGTCCCTGTGACTGCATATACGCCAAAACCGCTTCGCTTTCTAGCCAATGATCAGGTTTCACTTCATCCCCACCGATATGTACGTAGGGATCAGGAAAAATAGCAGCAAGCTCCTCGATGATATGTTTAATGAATACGTCCGTATTGGAGTTACTGGGATCGAGTAAGGGTTTGAAAACACCCCAACCGCGCTCCATAGTATAGGGGCCTGACTTGGCCATGAGGTCTGGGTAAGCCACTGCCAGTGCCGAGGCGTGACCGGGGAGGTCAATTTCTGGGATCACACGGATCCCACGTATACCTGCATATGCGACGATCTCGAGCATTTCGGCTTTGCTATAGTACAGGCCATCAGAGGCGAGTTGCTGAAGTTTCGGGTAATTTACACTTGCAAAGCGCCAGCCCTGATCATCGGTGAGGTGCCAATGTAGCACATTGAGTTTTGCTGAAACCATGCCATCGATCTGGCGTTTGATGACATCGGTCGGCATAAAATGTCTCGCACTGTCGATCATTAATCCTCGCCATGCAAATCGAGGCGTATCATTGATGATCATCGCGGGGATCTGGCTTGGAAACTGATGGGCTAATTGCCTAAGTGTTTGCAACGCATAGTTGATCCCCCAATATTGAGAAGCATGGATCTTGATGCCTTTGGGGGTGACGGCTAATTGATAGCTTTCGTTTTGATTTATACTCGGGTGCAGTGCTGAAGTGCCCGTGATTTCAAAAATGATATCAGCTCGGCTTATCTTTTGCGTGAAGCGGATATTATTGAAGGTATCTCTGAGTTGTCGCTTCAGATATTGGTTACGTTGTTTTGATAAGTTTGGCAGGTATACACGCAATGGCATGCTGGCGTTAAATGTCCCTTTTTCTAATGTGATACTGTGCGGGTAGGGCATCAGGTGCAAATTAGACTTAGCTGCCCAAGCAGGTAAAAGAAAAAAGCCAATCATCAGCAATATAAAGCGCAGCATATTATTCCTTGCTTATTGAACAGGCCACCTGTGTGGCGTTTTTTTATTCACTTACGTTAGCAAAGTCTGGCAGAAAATCACACTGCAAGTGAGTGGTTATGCTTTGATGTATTGTTTGGGTGGCACACCCAGCACTTTTTTAAATGCGGTATTAAACGCGCTACTGGATTCAAATCCTAATTGCTGTGCAATGGCTTGTTGAGACTGTCCAGCGTTGAGCATTTCTACTGCGCGCAGTGCCCTGAGCTTTTGCTTCCATTGGCTAAACCCCATATCAAAGCTTTTGTGAAATAAGCGATTTAATGTGCGACTTGATGCGCCGACAGTTTGCCCCCATTGCTCCAAAGTGAGTGGACTGCCCGGATTGGCGTAGAGCTCAGATACAATTGGGTGAAGGCGTGAGTCTTGGGCTCTGGGAATAAAAAAGTCGCTGGTGGGTGCTTGCTCTAGACGATCGATAAAGACTTCTACAAAGCGCAGCGTTTTATCGTCTAAGGTGTAATCATCAGACCAAGTGCATATTTCTAAGATCATGGCCTTTAATAACGGGTCGACAACCAAAGAGTTAGCCTGACTACCCAGCACGCATTGATACTTTTGATCTATGTACACACTGCGAAAATGCCCGCCATATCGACAATAGGTTTCGTGTGCGACATTTGGCGGGATCCACAATGCTTGTTGGGGTGGGATCACAAAGCTGCCTTGCGGCGTGAAAATGGTCATGACACCGTCACTGATATACGTGAGCTGTCCCCATGTATGCGTGTGTGCTTCAACATGTTCCCACTCTGGCATGGTTGTCGCTCGAGGGAATACCGGCCTGCCAAGCTGTGTGCGTTTAAAGCGAGACTGTACCGTTAGCCATGGCTGATTTGTCTGTTTTGATAAATTCTCTGTCATATTTTTGGATTTTGGCCAGTATTCATTGAGCATATACTAGACAGGCGTTTCACTCAATGTGCTTAGGATAGTAAATGGAAAAACAATCATTTGGGCGGTTTACCCCCTCACCGATGAGCTTTTTAGTATTGGCCACCATCGTTATGGCGATGGCTTTTGCTGGCTGGACTGCCATGTTAAATAACTTCGCGGTGGAAGCGGCGGACTTTACCGGTGCCAATATGGGGATGTTGCAATCTTTACGAGAAATTCCCGGCTTTCTCGCCTTTACCGCGGTGTTTATTTTATTGGTGTTAAAAGAACAAACTTTTGCTGTGGTGAGCTTGTGTGTGCTGTCTATTGGGGTGGCGATCACAGGGTTCTTTCCGACTATTTATGGCTTGTACGCCACCACAGTGTTGATGTCGATTGGCTTTCATTATTTCGAGACACTCAATCAATCATTGAGCTTACAATGGTTTAAAAAGGACGAAGCAGCCGAGAAGTTAGGTAAGCTTTTATCCATTAAATCAATGGCTGCGCTGGGCACATTTGCAGTGATCTGGGTGGGATTTACTTGGTTGCAAAGTGACTATGTGTGGATGTACTTATTAATTGGTGGGGCAGGCCTTGCTGTGACGTTGTTTATGGCGGTGACGCATCGGCAGTTTGTGGCAGCATCACCACAGAATAAAAAGCTCATACTGCGCAAAGAATACAGCTTGTATTACTTGTTGGTATTCTTCTCCGGTGCACGTCGACAAATTTTTATGGTGTTTGCAGGCTTTTTGATGGTTGAGAAGTTCGGCTATGACGTCGCAGAAATTACCGCGTTATATATGCTTAACCACGTCATTAATATCTTTTTGGCACCAAAAATAGGCAGTTGGATAGGGCGTATTGGCGAGCAAAAAGCGCTCACTGTTGAGTATACTGGTTTGATCCTAGTATTTGTCGGATATGCGCTGGTGGAGTCGGCACAGTTAGCGGCAGTGTTATATGTGGTAGACCATATTTTCTTTGCGATGGCCATTGCGCTAAAAACGTATTTTCAAAAGATTGCGCGACCTGAAGATATTGCTGCCACTGCTGGAGTGAGCTTTACCATCAACCATATTGCCGCTGTGGTGATCCCTGCCAGCTTTGGTGTGGTGTGGTTATACGACCAGTCATTGGTGTTTTATTTCGGTGCTGCACTGGCTGCTTGCTCTTTACTATTAAGCCAGTTTATTACCCCGCACTTACGTAAATTAAATGCCGCTGAAGTAGCTTCAGACGGGGCATGATTCAGGTTGTACAGTCAGTGCTGATATGAGATGAAAAAGAGCAGGAAAACCTGCTCTTTTTTGCGTTTTAAAGGGCTTTAAAGCGAATTGCCGTGCCGCCGCTGGTGGCCAGTTGCAGTGTTAAGCTGTCTTTGGCGGTGACGATTTGCTTTTTGATGTCCAGTGCGTATGGATTGTTTTGCCAATTGGCCCCTTTACCATCTTGATAAATGTGCGCTTCGTAGCGTGTATCAATTGCTAAAAAGTCGAGTTTCACCTCAATTTTTCGTGCATGTTCATCTGTGATTGCGCCTAAGTACCAATCTTTACCTGTGTACTTGCCGCGAGCACGCTCTTGGCGAGCGAATACCACATAATCGCCGACTTCACCGGCCAGTGCGATACTCTGCTCCCAGTCTGTTGGCACATCTTTGATAAATTGAAATGCGTCTGGTCTAGCAAGGTAATTTTCTGGTAAATCAGCCGCCATTTGCACAGGGCTATATAACACCACATATTGAGCTAGTTGCTTAGCCAGTGTGGTTTGTGGACGGTTTGTTTTATCTCCTAGGCCGTTAAAGCCCATGTCAAAAATTCCCGGTGTAAAGTCCATCGGGCCCGATAGCATGCGCGTAAATGCCAGCATGGGAATGTGCTCTGGTGGGTTAGGTGGTGTGCCCCATGCATTAAACTCTTGTCCGCGCGCACCTTCGCGGGTCATCCAGTTTGGATAAGTACGGCGTAAGCCCGTGTCCTTGATTGGTTCATGGGTGTTAATGCTGAGTTTGTACTTGGCAGCAAGTTTGATGTTGTCTAGGTATTCATTGACCATAAACTGACCATCATGCCATTCAAAGCGTGCATGGCCGCGCTCATCGATACGTTTTATATTGCCACCATCAGCGACGTAACCTGTTTTGATTTGGCTGACATTATTTTTTGCGTATAACGAAAACGCTGCGTCCATTTGATTGCGGTAGTTACTGACGTTGCCAGAGGTTTCATGATGACCGATGAGCTTTGCACCGACCTTATCGGCATGGGCCTTGATGGCCTTAAAGTCAAAATCAGGATATGGCTGCGTAAAGCTAAATACATCACCGTTATAGAACCAGTCGCCATCCCATCCTGTGTTCCAGCCTTCGACCAATACGCCATCAAAGCCATGTTCAGCGGCAAAGCTCAAATACGCTTTAGTGCGCTCTGTGGTGGCACCATGTTTGTCGCCGCTGCCCCAAGTGTGCTTGCCGATATGCATGCCCCACCAAATCCCTGTATATTTACCCGGCTCAACCCAAGATACGTCACCGAGTTTGTTAGGCTCATTGAGGTTTAAGATCAAGTGCGAGTTCAATAAATCTTTGGCTTGCTCACCCACTTGAATGGTGCGCCATGGGGAATTAAAGCGACCGTTGGTTTTCACCGCGATGCCATCTGACCAAGGCGTGAGATCACTTATGAAGGTACCCGGCCTGCGCTGATTCAGTGTCATACCGGCATAATCTACCAGTGCGGCTTCATGAATACTTAAATGTACGCCCTGTTTGTTTTTAAACGTGAAAGGCGTGTGCACATGGGCAGCATCATGCAGTGGCGTGGTATTGTAAGTGTATTCATAGCGGTTCCAGCCTCGCGCCGGGATCCACCATGCGGTACTGTCGCCACTATCCGTAATGCTGAATTCAGTCAGTTCGCGGGTAATATATCTGGCTTCATCTTGATTGACTTCATAACGAAATCCAAGGCCGTCATCAAAAACACGAATACGCACTCGATATTGCACCGTTTTGCTGTCTTTATCAGTAAAAGTAACCAGTAGTTCATTGTGGTGATCGACAATGTTTCTCGCTTCACCCCAAGGTTGCTGCCAAGTTTCATGATGCGAGTTACGCTCAGCACTGCTGATATACAAGCTGTTTCGCATTGATGGCGCTCTGGCAAAGTCAAACCCCAATGTTGAAGGGTTGATCACTGTTTGACCTTTAAATGCGACTTGATATCTGGGTTGGGTGTGGTCATCACTGATGGTGAAGGTGAGTTGTTGATTAGGAGAGGAGACATTAAAGCGAGCAGCAAACACATTAGATGAGAGAGTGAATAAACTGACGGTAAGGCCAACTGCTGAGCAAAATGAACTTGAATAGCGCATGTTTTTTTCCATATGGCAACGAGTTACTGTTAGCTTACGGGCTTAGTTTCAAGCCCTAAATGGTTTGCATACGTATTCAAAATTAAAATGCGATGAATGCATAATTTACGTCGTCCGGTCTATACTCAAATGAAAAATAAAGTCGGATAAGGATTGTGCTAGATGCAACTGACGCAGCAAGTAAATAGGGTAAATAAAAAACTAGCAGGATGGCAATATGGGCTCATGCTGAGTACATGCTTGGTATCACCCTGGCTATTGGCAAAACCTATCACTGTGCAGGTGAAAGATGCCGGGGGAGAAGCGGTTAAAGATGCGGTGGTGTGGTTTGAAAGTAAGCAACTGCCGTTGTCCGCTAATACACTTCAGCAAGCCTATAAAATGGGTCAAAAAGATCGTGCTTTTACACCGCACATATTGGTGGTACCCAAAGGTGCTGAGGTATCATTTCCCAATTATGACTCAATTTTGCATCATGTTTATTCGTTTTCCTCAGCACAACCATTTGAATTTAAGCTATATCGAGATAGCCCGCAATCTCTCAACTTTGGTAACACGGGGGTTGTTGAATTGGGCTGTAATATTCATGATTGGATGTTGGGTTATATTTTGGTGGTGGACTCCACCTATTTTGCGCTTACCAATGGACAGGGAGAAGCCACTATCGAGCTGCCTGATACTCCAATTGATAGTCTAACCATGCAAGTCTGGCATGAAGGGTTTGCCAATCTAGATAAACCTGAAAGCAAAACATTCAAAATGTTACCCACTTCCAATGCTTTGATCTATCAACTTGATCAGTCGTTGTTTAAGCCCAAAGAAGACTTCTCAGATGAGTTTGATGATTATGAATAAGGCCACTTTAAATATACTTGCTGTACCGTCTATGTATTTGCTGTTTGCTGGACTTAGTGGGATACCGATACTAAGTCATGCTGCGCAGCATAAAGGGCAAATTCAGGTCAGTTGGCAATCGAGTAGTGCCTACCCGTCCTGGTATGCATGGGGTGCATCGGTGAATCGATTTGGTCAGGGAGATGATGGCGTCAATATCAGCAGAGCCTTGTTGCAATCTCGCTTTGAGCTGGGAGATAGCTGGTCGGCACACAGCAGTGTGCAATATGTGCCAGATCCTGAGGCCAAAGTCGGGTTTACGGAATTATTTGCAGAATATAAACCCGTGGTCGAAGGGGCCTATCAACCGCAAATACGTGTGGGTGGGTTTTACCCGAAAATGTCGTTGGAAAACCCCGATATTGGCTGGTCTTCGCCATATAACTATGGCTACTCCGCGATTAACGCTTGGCTTGGTGAAGAACTCAGAGTGATAGGTATCGAGGCCAGTATTAAGCGAAATGGCAAGCGGTTGGTAAAACCCAGTTTACACAATTGGCAATGGGTAGCAGGACTTTATAAAGGCAATGATCCGCTCGGTGCGGTGCTGGCATGGCGTGGTTTTGCACCACACGATAGGCAATCTGTTTTTAATGAGGTGTTGGCGCTGCGTCCGACAGCGGGATTTATGACACCGCAGTTAAGTAAACAAGCGTGGCAAATAGAGCCGTTTACGGAGATTGATGGTCGTTTTGGTTACTATGTTGGCGCACATTGGAGCTATCAAAATCGTCATGACTTGCGCGCATATTGGTATGACAACAACGGCGATCCAGAAGTACTCAATTATAAAACGGGGCAATATGCTTGGGACACCAAATTTTGGAGCCTGGCATATAAGTACAAAATAACGAAGCAAACCCATGTGATTGCCCAAGCCATGGCAGGGAATACGGCGATGGGGGTGTCTCGTGGTGTGGATAATGACTTCGATAGTCAATTTATACTGCTGACACATCGCTGGCAGCAATTTAGAGTCAGTGGCCGTGTAGAGCAATTTAGAGTGCAAGATATGGATCATTGGGCGTTCGACCCCAATGAAAGTGACGGCGGTGCTGTGACGGCGACGGTTAAGTGGCGTTATTCTAAAAGTTGGCGCTTTGGGGCCGAGTTTCAATACCTAGAGACAAAAGTGGCTAATCGCGCTGATGACAATTTACCCACGCGTCAAATCGAGCAATTATGGCGACTCAGCGGGGAATACCGCTTTTAATCAGCGGCTGAGGACACAGCCGCTTTATGATGGGTTAGTCACATAGCCTATTGAGGCCATTGAGGGCCGCAACGCGATAGGCTTCTGCCATGGTTGGGTAATTGAAGGTCGTATTAACGAAATACTCGACGTTATTGCCCTCGCCTTTTTGCTCCATAATGGCTTGACCGATGTGCACAATTTCCGACGCCCGTTCGCCAAAGCAGTGGATCCCCAAAATTTCTTTGGTTTTGCTATGAAATAGTATTTTTAAACTACCTACTTCTGTGCTGGCGATTTG
The DNA here is from genome assembly GCF_000814765.1 of Pseudoalteromonas luteoviolacea. Classification (GTDB taxonomy): domain Bacteria; phylum Pseudomonadota; class Gammaproteobacteria; order Enterobacterales; family Alteromonadaceae; genus Pseudoalteromonas; species Pseudoalteromonas luteoviolacea_H. The sequence goes on along the minus strand of NZ_JWIC01000010.1, from coordinate 150,163 downwards.
TGCGCGTGCAAGGTGTTTGAACTGTGCTCTGCCGACTTCATAAGGGATTTTCGCTGCGGTCAGTTCTTGCTCTGTTTTACCAACGGAACTCATTTCAGGAATGGTATAAATCCCAGTTGGTATGTCAGTGATTAAGCGCTCGTCACACTGTCCATTTGCAATGGCATTGGCAGCTATACGTCCTTGGTCAAACGCTGCACTCGCAAGGCTTGGGTAACCAATGACATCGCCGACAGCATAAATATTGTCTACTTGTGTTTGATAGTACTCGTTGACTCGCAATTGTCCGCGACTATCGGCTTTTAAACCAACAGCCCCTAGGTTTAAGCTGTCGGTATTGCCGGTACGGCCATTGGCCCATAAGATGCAGTCTGCTTTCACTTTTTTACCTGACTGGAGATGTAAAATGACGCCTTTGTCACTGGTTTCTACCTTGGCAAACTCTTCGTTGTGACGGATCACAATGCCGCTATTCCAAAAGTGGTAGCTCAATGCATCTGAAATTTCATCATCCATAAAAGAAAGCAACCTATCTCGAGTATTGATCAAGTCAACTTTCGCGCCAAGGCCTTTGAAAATAGAGGCATACTCACAGCCAATCACCCCCGCACCGTACACGATGACACGCTGTGGGTTGTGTTCAAGGCCAAGAATGGTATCACTGTCGTAGACGCGCGGGTGATCAAAGTCGATTTCAGGTGGACGGTAAGGCCTAGAGCCTGTGGCGATGACAATGGTTTTAGCGGTGAGTACATCTTGAGAGCCGTCAAGATGGGTTACTCGTACGGTATTCGCATCAATAAAGCTGGCTTCACCTTGGTAAAGGTGAATGCGATTGCGATCATAAAAACTCGAACGTAGCGATGACTGTTTGCCAATCACATCACTGGCATGATTTAAAATGTCTTGAAACGTTAAACGCTTTGGACGCTCCGTAAATCGGTATAAAGGGTTGGCTTTGTATTCGATAAGTCGACTGACAGAATGTCTGAGTGCTTTAGAAGGTATCGTACCCCAATGAACGCAGCCACCGCCAACAGATGTTTGCTTTTCTATGACGGCTACTTTGCGCTGGCTTTTGGATAAGTTCATTGCAGCGCCTTCACCACCTGGGCCTGTACCAATGATTATGGCGTCATATTGAAAAGATTGTGCAGGTTGCTCGCTGGGTTTGTCTTTGGATTTCGATTTAGTCACGGCCTCGCCTTACTTGCTAATTGGGGAGGCCGATAAGGGGCGGTTAGCTCGCTGCGCCTTTTAACAGCCTCGAGTTTAGTGCCAACCATGCTTGTTTTTGTGAATGCCACGCTTGCTCTAATTCAGAGTATTGTTTGTGTAGCGCAGATTGTTCACACTGTTCTAAAACGGCATGTTTTTTAGCTTCGAGTAATTGTTTTTGAATTGCACAAAAGTTCTGTAACTTTTTCAAAAGCAAATCATATTCTTGTTGTAACAATGTAAGCTTATCTTGTGCCAAAGGCAATTTTGCAAGGGTAACTTTTGTTTTATTCAACAAGGTTTCTGCTTTGGCTTTTTCGATGCGCTCCACCGGTGTGCGTTTTAATTTGCTAGCAAGCCCAAAGAATGACAGAGCACGGATCATCCATTTGGTTGGGTCATAATGATACCAGCGGATCCCATTGCGGTAGTCACTGGCAAAAATATGGTGGAAGTTATGGTAGCCTTCGCCATAAGTGAGTAGGGCTAAAAACCCATTGTCACGGGCAGTATTTTTTTCTGTGTAAGGACGACTTCCCCAGATATGGGCCAGTGAGTTAATGAAAAACGTAAAGTGTTGCGATAGCACCAAGCGCAGTACTCCAGCTAATAACAGCATGCCGAATACATCACCAAGGGCTAGACCAAGTAACAGCGGTATACCGATATTAGTGAGCAATACCAGTTTGAGATAATGTTTGTGCTGCCACATCACAATCTTGTTGCGTTGTAGGTCGCGTGCATTGTTATAGTCACCATAGCTTTCCCCTTGGTAATCACGCAGCATCCAGCCAATGTGACTGTACCAAAACCCGCGTGTGGCGGCATATGGGTCTTTGACTGGGTCATCTACCTGGCCATGGTGTACGCGGTGGTCACTACTCCAATGTAAAATGCTATTTTGCAGAGCAAATGCGCCGCCAAGTGCAAAAAACACTTGGATCACTGGGTGGGTTTCATAGGCTTTATGCGCCCAAAGACGGTGATAACCAGCGGTAATAGACATGCCAGCGTAAAACATACAAGCAATAAAGGCTAACCAGTGAGTAAGGGTATACCCATATTCAAATCCGTACCAAGGCACTAAGGTGACGGCAGCTAAAAAAGACAGACTAAAAAAGATCACATTAGTCCAAATAATAGGCGGTTTTTTCATTTTTCAAAATCTCAGCGTACACTTGTACGCTAAAATAGTATTTCATTCTTGTGCCGTCAAGTATTAGACTGCTCAATTAGCGTATTGGGGCAAATAAATTAGGGGTCATTCATGTCAGGTGTGCGTGCACAACAAAAACAAAAAACTCGACAGGCACTGATAGAAGCAGCGTTTAATCAGCTCAGTGCTGAGCACAGCTTTTCTAATTTGAGTTTACGCGAGGTGGCCCGTGAGGCAGGTATTGCACCAACCTCTTTTTATCGACATTTCAAAGATATGAATGAATTGGGACTGACGCTGGTGGATGAAGCCGGACTGACGTTAAGGCAGCTTATGCGTCAAGCCAGACGGCGCATTGCCAGTGGCGGTAGTGTGATAGATACGTCTGTGCAAACGTTTATGGAGTTTATTGAGACGTCGAGTAACCAATTTAGGTTATTGCTCAGAGAGCGCTCTGGTACTTCGCCAGCTTTTCGTGCCGCAGTCGCCAGAGAGATTAAGCACTTTATTTTAGAGTTAGCGCATTATCTTGAATCAGAGACTAAGGTTGATCCGCACCATGCTTATATGCAGGCAGAAGCCATGGTAACGCTAGTATTTAGTTCAGGTGCAGAAGCGCTCGATCAAGACTCACAACAACGCGCTGAGCTAACAGATAGGCTAATTTGGCAACTAAGGTATATTGCAAAAGGTGCGTCAGGTTATCAAAAAAAGTCAGAATAAATAGGGCCAGAGGCCCTATTATTTATAATTGACATTGGCTGAGCCAAGGAGATGCAAAACAGGTTTCTCTTAATTGTGTGGCATCTAACAAGGCTTGTTCCGCCGCGGCTTTTTGTGCTTCAAGTTGTGGTTTTTCACTCTCAGAAGCAACGGCTAAAAAGGCCTCTGCTCTTTGCAGTGTGCGAACTGCATCACCAAAATGCGCTTCTACCGCATGCCAAGTTTGTTCGTACAAATAATTTTGCTGTATTGCTTGCCAATCCTGTGCACCGTAGTGTCCTGAGTCTTGAAATCCAGCGACAACAAAGCTACGCGGGACCTTCTCCAATTGGGCTAAATCTTTGACCAATCCATTGGCATCAAAACTGTAGTCAACAAGGCTTGCTAACGTTTCTAAACAAGGTGAAATGTTTTTACCGCTACAGTGTGTCGGCTTGGCATTTAACTTTGCTTGTAACTCTGCGGGCAAAGGGCCGTTTGAGTTAACATCAACACTGAAGACTGCATTTTCAGCATACTTCTCGATTTCACGTATTTTGGTAAAGGTTTTTTTGAAAAATAACAAACGAATTTTTATCTTAATGACAAAACGTTTGAAATCTTCCTCTGTCCTAAAGTGAAGTCGGGTATTTATAAAAATATCTCGACCATAGTTCACTTGGTAAATAAAGTGGGTACCACATTGGCTCAAATCTTTACCATTTTTGACCGATCTTTGCTCTAACGTACTGTAGCCTTCGTCAAGTTTGAGGTGCAGCTGTGATGTCATGGTTTTATTATCTGTGGCGTTTCTATGTGTCATAGATGTAGACACACTGCCTGCGACAATAAATAAATTAACACCACCATGCACTTCACCGAACGTTCTTCTTCGTATGTTTGAGCTATTCACTCTTTGAAAGTAGTCTAGGCTACCAGATAAGTCTTTGTGATAAGAGATATGACCAACTAAGCAATGGTCACCGACTTGATGTGACTGGGTCGAGAATGCTTTTCCAAGATCTGTATCCTTGATTTGTTTACTGTAATACACCTTACTAAACGCATCAAACGACCAAATCATCGTCAGCAGAAACAATGTTAGTTTCATATCTGCTCCTGGAAGCGACCACAGTGGCATAGCCACTGTGGTCTTTTGGTGGTTTATTGTGCGAATGCGTTACCATAGGTGCTGAGTGCACCCTCGCAAAGACGCCAGTTTAAAATCCCTCTGGCTGGTGCATTTACGTCAATAAACGTTGGTGCCCAACGCATGTTACGGAACTTTGCGCTTTCATCTTCAGTAACAACACCAGAGCGTACAGCTTCTTGACGTGCGAGCTCGCATTTTTTCCAATCAAGGCTATCACTGCTCGGTAATTGTAGCTGCGTGACATCATAGTTTGCTGGACAAGCACGGCCGCGTTGCTCGCAAGCTTGCTTCATTTCACGTACTTTGTTTTCACACGCATGGCCAAATGGATTGTCTCGACAAAACTGTGCTGCATTAAAGAAGAACCAAGCATTATCATAAGCAAAGTCTTTGATCCGCTCTACAGAAACTCGTTGTGCTTCAGGTAGATATGCGTAATAACTATTTAATAAACTCTGAGCTCGTTGCTCATCAAGGATTGACTGTTTGAAGTCATCCTCTAGTTCACTAATTAGCCACTTTGTCGCATTTCTCACAACCTGATACTCAGGTACTAGTGCACGTAGTGCCAGTGATGAGTTGTCATATCTGGTTGTGTAATAGCGTACGACATTGTAATCAGACAAGTTGTTTAACTGCTGTCTAAAGCTGTTTTTAGAATAGTTCACAGCTTCATAGAACATGTCGAAACATGGCTTCGGATTATCCAAAGAACAGGTAATGATGTTGTTTGGAATAATGCTCAGCAATTGCTTAGGATCCCCCCCTTGTTGCACAGCACGTACCGTAATTTTAATGGACGACTTAGTATCGTCTTTTAGGTACTTAAGCTGACCACCCACATTAAACACACCACCGTATAGGTCCACATCCAAGTAACCACCAATTTCAGATTTATCACGGTTACTACCGTAATCTATCTTCAGGTTTACAAGTACGCTTGCACCGTATTCAATACCGGTTACAAACTCATCACCTGCCAGCGTTTGAATTTTAGTTTGGTAGTTATTGGCGATATTTTCACCTACCTCAGATAGGGCATACCCTTGGTTTACATTTTTAGGTAAAAATAAATGTTTTTTAGGCGTACTTGAGGCACTAAATGTATATGAACTTGAATAAGTGCTCGCGGCCATTTCTTTGGCAAGAGAAGCCCCAGCGGATACCCTAACGACAGGGAAGTTGACGTCAACATCCACACTACCATTGAGTGATCTCAGCATGTCATCATAGTTTAGGTCGATGCCCGTAGTGAATTTTAACTCGGTGTTACCGAAGGATTCATCAACGACACCTGCAACAGGCTGTACATTTAAAAAACGTTTTTTCTGGCTATCATAGGCTGTGCCGATTGCAACATGATCATTGATAAGCCCAGAGACCACAGAACCAGATAGTGTTGAAGTACTTGGCTGTGACTCTATTTTTTCACCAGCTAATGCTGCACCAGATAGCGCTAATGACAGCACAGATAAATAGATTGGTTTCATATCATCATTCCTTAACGAACTGTTACGAGGTAGTCTTCTACTTCGCCATAGTGAATACGCTCACAGGCGTCATCAAAACCGCCACCTGCATCCGTGGCTACTCGCATCAAGGTAATGCCCTCAGGAACATTATTAGGGACGTCTACATTGAAAGTAAATGGTTGGTCAGAAGCACCACGGTATACGCGCTCATTGGCATCAAATTGGCCGTTGTGGTTCCAGTCAATCCACACCCTTGCAGCAACATAAGACGGGAAAGTCGGATCTTCATTTCCTGGTGTGATGGTGAAGCTAACTGTCTTATTCGCACTAAGGGTGAGCACTTTTCCAGACACCATGGTGTGACTTTTACTGCCTGATGTGTGCTCAAACGTATCTACTTTGACCGACTCAATCCATTCCCAGTCATTGTCATAGCTGCGGTTTTCACAGTAAGAACGAGATAAGAGAGTCGTTTTTAATGCGATAGGGCGATACTCTGGTGGCATGGTTGTACACGCCTGCGCTTCGCTGGTGCCTGCATACCAATCATATGGGTTGGAAAAGTCAGGATTGGCAAATGTAAGATATTGCGCCTTACCCGCTGCAATTTTTGTGTTAGATAGCCATAACGCTTTAAGTTGATTCAGTTTTTGCTCTTTCGGCACGATCGCTCTGGAGTCATACATCTGTTCCCAAAGCTCAACAAGTAAACCGTCGTAGCATTTTTTCAACCAAGCGAATCGTCCCTGTGCTTGAGATACTGTTAACACATCTCCAAGCTCACTGTATTGCGCTTGTTGTATGATTGCCTTGGGATCTTCGTTGGCCATCACATTGGTTGTCGCAATAGATAGTAAGGTGAGAGCTGGTAAAGTGATCTGTAAATTTGTGTTTTTCATCTTATCGTCCTTACCTTAAGATAGCACTGATGGCGCTATAATCCTGATAGTACCCGACACTTTGTACCTCATAATCGATACAGTAGTTACCTTCTGGGTTTCTTTCACAGTAATCTACAATGTCTGCAAATAAATTTGCATTCGCGCGGCTAGCACGTTCAATTTCGCCTAAATCTCTAAGCTGATTGGCATCAAACTGTGCTGCATAATAGCGCTGTAAATTCTTTGCTCTTCTGTAAGTTAAACGTTCTTCAATCCAACGTGATACGAGCTCTTTAATAACCAACTTTGTTAAATAGTTCACTGGTTGATAGCCATCTGCTGGGATCAATGTTTGTAACTGGGCACCAGAATCAAGATATTTAGTGATATAAGTTTCAGTGACGTTGTAATCGTCTAATGTATTAAATTGATTGATATAATCTGTTTTTAGATAATTAACAGCTGACTCAAATAAGTTGAAGCAAGGCTCAGGGTTCAACAACGTACACTGCATAATGCCATTTGGAATTATTTGCAGTAGTCGGTTTGGATCGCCACCGCTTTGATAGCCACTGATGGTGATTTTAACCGATTGCTTTCTCTGCTCATCGATGTTTTGCAAGCGACCGTCCACATCGACACTACCAACCCATTCTACGCCTAGGTAACCACCAATTTCGCGCTTGTCAGCTTCATTGCGGTAATCAATTTTCATATTGATAACGACATTGGAGCCATAAGCAAAGCCTTGTACAAAGCCGTCACCTAAGTTATTTGCTTTATTGCCCGGGTAGGCTTGTGCTAGTTCCGAAGCCGCCGCAGTTGGCTTATATCCGCTTTCATTTGATGGCATTAAAATGCGAGACTTTGGTTTGACTGACGAGTAAACCGTATAAGTGCCTGTGTAGCGATCCGCACTGATGTCTTTGGCGTAATTTGCGCCTGCATCAACACGAACCACAGGAAAGTTGAAACCTGCATCGACTTGTCCATCAATCAGCTTAAGTGTTTCTTGATAGCTTAAGTCTACGCCAACACGAAAATCGATATTGGTATTGCCTAAGTGCTCTACAGCCATGCCCTCTACTGATTTAAGGCCTAACATGATATTGCCTTTGCTTTTATGAGCTGTTCCTAGAGGCACTAAATCTATGGCTTCTGTTTGAAAGTCCATCGCTGCCATGTTGTTAGCAGGCGCTTTTTCTGGCGTTGCACTTACACATACTGGAAATGCAAAAGCCGCAATTAGATAATTTATGTTTTTCATCATTTTCACTCCGTGAAAAGGGCCAAAACGGCCCCTTACATTGGCCATATCCTTACTGCTTTAGACTGTTAAGGTAATCTTTGTGCCATGCTTCAGGTAGGCGATTTAGAATATCTTGCTCAGTTTCAACAATTTCAGTGAATTCATTGTCACTTTGCATGCCTAAGTCACCCACTTGAACGCCATTTGCGAATAAGCTGAATGTTTCACCCACTTTATATTGCGGATCATCCTTGCTGCGCTCTAAGCGAAGGTTATAAACATTGTCTACGAATTTGACAGTTTCTATCTGAGTTACTGACTCTGGACCATCTTGCGTGTGGATCACGTCACCAAGTTCAACTTTACTCGCCCATATTGATTTACCTGAATTCATTACAACTGGGTGAGACTCGGTAAGTAAGAGCTCTTTACCTGAACGTGTGGTGATTTGTGTCATTGGAATGGCTTCTACACCAACAGAAATATCAGCAATTGTCAGCTGTGTATGGTTTGAAGGTGAATATTCACTCGCACCCAATACTGTGTCGCCGATCTGTAATGATTCAATTGGCACTTGCTTGCCACCAGGTAAGGTGATCAGTGAGCCTTCCGCTAAACAGCTATAAACAATTTGCATTTGTGGGAAATTGGTAAATTCCCATGATCCTTTCTCAGGTGTTGAACCGATCACCAGTGTATTTGCACGTGTTGGACGACCTGGTCTTGTCTCAATATCTGCTGCAATGTTTAATATCCAGTTTGCATCGGCATAACGTCCATATAGCGCAGCGTCACCAAATACACCTTGTGCGCGTGGGATATTCCAAGAAACTTTCGTCTTTATGATATTACCTACTGGGATATACTCTAGTTTGATATTGTTCGCGAAGAAGTTGGCGATATCTTGGTATTGGTCACCGGCAATTTCATTGGCACCACCGCCTTCTTTGGTTTGAATAAAGATATTGGATCCTAAATTAACGACAGCTGGTTTAGGAACAGGTTTGCCACCATTACCAACTTCAAGTTTAACGCCATTAGCTGTTTCGACAGCGTCAAGGACAGTCCAGTCAGGGCGATAAATACGCTTAACTTTACCAGTTAACGTGTACTCACCTTGGAATGGGATCTTCAATTTCAGCTGATCATTTGGTGTTGAAATTGGATAAATATTTTCATAGTCACAATCCCCATAATTACGGTTCAAGCAAATTGTGATTTTATTATCTGGTGTATTTGTTTTTGAACGCGTGTCTTTCGGGTGGTGAATAATTGGCTCTGGGCCGGCCATCACTGTAAAATCAGCGCCTTTAGCTTTTGCTTTTGCATTTACACCAGCGATTTGATCAAGCAATGTTGGTAGTGAGTACTCAACGATGACGTTCTGATCTTCGACCACTTGAGTACCATTTGCATTGGTGTAGATAACGGTTACCCATGCATCAGCATAGATAGCTTCAGATCCTTGTAATTTCGTTAGGATATTTTCTAATGGTGTTGATGAAAGAATTTCTTTACGTTTTTGCTCTTCCCCTTCACCAAAAAACTCCACGTATTTTGGTAGCGTGAGGGACTCGCCTTTTTCGTTCATCAACACAATATCTAGCATTGTGTATTCAGTATTGTAAGACTTTGAGTTCAATGCAGTAACGACAAGGTGTGGTTTATTTGTTCTGGTATCGGTTCTGATACTCACACCTGTGTGTATAAAAAATGAACACAGCTCTTTGTTTGCACTAGTACAGTTTGCTTGTGCCTGGTTCAAAGTCGAAGGTATGACACCGCTCACTTTTGAGTTGGCTCTTTGTTCGATCAGGTTGAATAAATGCGGTCTTGTTTTAGCATTCAGACCATGCTGCGCTAAGCGCTTAGTGAGCGCCGCATTTTTATCAATTACCTGTGCTTGAGAAAGCTCATAATTAGCTTCGCCAATAACCGGATTAATGTTATTTGCAAGTGCCAGTGTTGAAGTTGCACCTAAAGCGAGTGCAACAGAAAGACTTAATAATTTCATAGGTATGTTATTCCCTTAAAAACAGTTAAAAAGTTTTCGAGCGCATGCTCAGGCACTCACCAAACTTTGTTTGGTGAGTCCTTACTACTAAAAATTAAAAGGTGTGAGCTAGGAGTTAGATTGCTTCAACAATGAAACTGACATCCGAGACCTCGCCGTCATAGAAGTTTTTACAACCATCTGCTCTGCGACTATTCGATGGGTATTCTTCGAGTTTAGCTCTGAGCGTAAAGCGTTTTGGATCCCATGAGTATAGGTACGGTAACCTCAGAGACTGACTGACTTTGATCCGACAAGTATCGTCTACATTACAGTCCAGCAAATAATTACTGCTTGAATTAGAGAAGTTTGCCTCTCGTCTCCACAGTTTCCCATCGTTATTTTCGTCTATCCAAATTGTGAAGCGCACATGATTGTTGGTGTCTTCTATCAATGTTTGGGCAGTCGATTTAGGGATGACGTTGGATAGCACATTAACCGTCAGTTCGCGTTGTTGTTTGAAAGTCACATCAGTGATATGTGAACTGTAGCCAGACGCATTCGAACCGAGTGAGCCATCGATATAGGTTAGGTTGTTCCAGTCTGTCGAGAGCGACAGCTCGTCAATATATAACGCGTTTTCGGATGCCGGTATAATGCGACCGACTGAACAAAGATCGGAACCTGGCGGTTGCTCAGTGATGCTGATCTGTTTATTGACCGTGGCTGACTCGCCTGAACCATCCTGGTAACTCACTGTGAGCGTGACATCGTAACTTGCTGTGACATCTGGGTATTGTACGTCTGAAGGATCTCTACGGTCACTGGTCGGCGTATCAAATCCAAAGTCCCAATGATAAGCCGGGTTTCTTGTTTCATCCAGTGTCGTGGTATTGGTGAATTTAACCTTATTACCGTCTAGGATGGTATATTCAAAATCCGCTGAGATTGGAATAGCAGGCTGTTCTGTTGTCACCTTGAAGTCAACGACTTGTCCACTGCTTAAATAGCCACATGTTGTAAAGTAATCATAGCTACTCCCTAGCACGACTCTTAATAGAGACTTTCCAAGGCCCACTTGGCTGTCGATATTAAATGTGATTTGGCCATTGGATACGGTCGCATTTTGAGTGAGCGCTTCTTCTGCACTGTAAATGCCATCATAGTTGCTATCTAATAACACCGTAACTGACTGACCGTTCAGATTCTGACCGACAAATAATGTGTTTTGTGTGCCACGGTTTAAAACGGCGGCATCAGCGGTGACAGACTGGTAGCTTTGAGCTGTCAGTGTCAAAGGTGTCTCGTTTAAGCTTACTTCGGTAGACAATACAGTATTGGGCTGATTAATGGTCGGTGCACAACTGTCATAGGCTTTACTAAAATAGTGTCGACCTGCATAAAGCTGCGAGTTGTTATGTTTAGTCACCGTGAGCTCAAATAAATTGAGCGCGTCGATTGCCACAGACTGTCTACGTGCTAAATATGGCTGGATAGCTTGAGTGCCATTACTAGACCATGAGTCAGAGGTGCCATCTCCCCACTTGATATCAATGCGTGCGATTTCGTTGGCAGGGATAGTGGTTAAATCAAACGCAATTTCGTCATACTGCGCAAAGACGTCTAAATCGAAAGTGGATTTATTAGAATTTTGTGCCACTAAGCCAACAGACACTAAAACCGAATCCACATCCTCTTCAGCTTGCGCTGCTGTGCGGTTTTCATTGAAGTTTGATGCTTGAGAAAGCAAGCAGAATGAAGCATCAGCAAGGCTGGCATTACTTGGAAGGCAGTCAACATTGGCCTTAATAAACAGCTTGAATGCTTCCTCTACAGTCCAGTTTTTGGATTTAACTAACTCATAAAATGCCTTTCTAAATAGGCCAGCGATATTATAGTGCGACTCACCTGGGGTAAGCATGGAAAGATGATCTAACCCTTTACCATCAGCTGAAGGCAGCGCAAAATGTCGACCAGCGACGTCTGAATAGAACACATCCCACGCGTACCACCACTTTCTATCTTTTAAAGCATTGTTATTGTCAGCTGTTTGGTTTAAATACGCCTGAGAGGTTGTATAGCTGCCACTCACGCCTGTTTGAAGATAGCTTAGTGCAGCAATACTTGCTATGTCTGAGAATGCTTCATTGAATGCGCCCGCTTCACCATTGCCACCAAGACCGCTGTTCCAGTAGGTTATCGCATGTGCAGACTCGTGTGCGATAAGGCTTAAAGTTGTATGGGAATAACTGGTTGCGCCACCATCACCGGTGCCGTAATTCGTATAGATATCATCCCAAAAGGCTTGTGCTGATCCTAATGAGTCGTTGCTCACACGTTGCATTAACTGCTTAATACAATAGCCTGAATAACTACAGTCATTATTGAGTGTTGGGTAAAGATCTGAGAATAGCTTATGGTAATACTGCATGACTAAGCCGCCATAAAAATGGGCGTCATTTAGTCCCGAGTAGCTAAAGTTATTCCAATAAAAGTCATCTATTTGCGTTTTATTAAAGTGTTCGGTGCTGGTGCTGCAATCAAAAGAAAAGGCGGCTTCCTGATCGACTGGATAGTCAATTGTTTTAACATATTGATTCTCAAAGAAGCATTGATTACCGACTTTTTTGACAATAAATGGGTAACCGCTAAAATCACTGAAAATGAGCGGGCTATTTACGGTCGTATCTGCAAAAATCAGCTCTGTACTCGCAGTGGTATATTGATCAAATTGATAGGCAACACAATTTGTCATACTGGATGGGCTTGGTGAGTAGCAAATCGCGCCGAGTTTTTCATTGCCCCCAATACCACCTGCCGCAACATACTCAGTATTTGCGGGCGTGAATTTATCAACGCCACTTTTCTTATCTAATACTTGTAAAGTGCTCGCATGTAATAGTTGATCTTCGATTCTGTCTTTATATTTAACGCGAACTGAAAATGCTGGGATCAGGTTGCCCTTCCAGGCTTTATATACTTTTGAGAAGGTAAAACTTTCAAAATCTGCTGTTTTCAACACCGATTCAAGTTGTGTTTTGATACGTTTATCATCAAGTTGAAAAATGACATCGTCAATAAACTGTGTTGATTTATCTAACGACAGGACTTGACCTAAACCTTGGATTATCTCGCCATTATTTTTAATCAGAACAAATTGCCCATCTACAACGGGGTAACCATTAAAGTAGGATTGATAATGCTCATACTTTGTTTTGTTACCTTTCACTTTGACAAGGCGGTGCTCTAATGCGCCTGACGTATTTTTAGTTTTTGGGGCGCTTACATTTTTTGCAGTAAAATAAGTGGGTTTGAGTACAGGACTTGAGATCGGTGAACCCCATAAATGCTCCTGATTGATGATAGGTTTTAATTCAGCTGCTTGAATGCTGCTAGCACCTATAAAAGATAGACTTACCATCCCCAATGCGAAGGGGAAACCACCAATGCGCATTTTAATCTCCTTGTGTGAATTTAATGCGTAAAATGCCAAACAGTCATTTTCCGTTAAGCTTTAAAAACATCAAAAGCCGTTTCCTTTTGGCATTCTAAGTTGTCTATTAATTGACCTGTTTTAGATGCTAAAGTAAAAGCTCGAAGAAGTAAATAAAAGTTTATTAAAAAAATATCATGTGTATAAAGTGTTAAATTATATTTAAATTTGGTACTATACAAAGGAATGTGACTTGTGTAGGTATGGAAGTAAATAAGCGCGTTTGTTAGCCAATTTTCATTATACCTATTGGTCATTAGATTTGTAATTAATACCTATGTATTAGTAATTGCGTTACTGCTGATGGGTTTGTGTGTTATATATACACTAGGCATAAGTTAATATACTCAAATTTGAAAATTGGAATTGATTCATGGATTGGAAAATAAGGAATGTGTGTGCAGTTTTATGTTGTTTAAGTTCCCCACTGGTTTTGGCAAACGATAGCTCGGGATACTTTTGGGACTTTGGAGACGGCACAGTTTCCTATCTCGCTGAGCCAGAGCATCAATATGAAGCTGCCGGCATTTATACGGTTAAAAGGGAAGTGTATCAACATGGTGTTCTGGTCGACAAAAGCGAGAAAGTGGTTGATTTAGTCAGCCCAAAGATTGTTGAACTGGATATTACCTTACCTCAATCGATCACTGAAAAAGAGCAAACTCAGCTTACTGCAAAGTTCATCACAAGCGAGCCCTTGGAGGCGATTCGATACCAATGGTATGTAGATGAACAGTCACTGGGCGATGCATTAAGTGATCCCGTAATCACACACGTGTTCAGTGATGCGGGCACATATGTATTGACATTGAATGTGCTGTGGGAGCAGACGACTGTGCGATCGTTTGAAGTTGACGTCGTTGTTGAAGAGCAAAATGATAATACAGACCCAGGTGATGGCGGTAAGGATCCTGGTGACGGTGACACAGACCCAGGTGATGGCGACACGGACCCAGGTGATGGCGACACAGACCCGGGTGATGGCGACACAGACCCAGGTGATGGCGGCACGGACCCGGGCGATGGCGACACAGACCCAGGTGATGGCGGTAAGGACCCTGGTGACGGTGACACGGACCCGGGTGACGGTGGCACGGACCCAGATGATGGCAAAAATGAGACACCGAATAAAAGCCCTGATCAAAGTGATGGGGGAGGGAGCTGGGGTATCGTGAGCTTGTTGGGATTATTATTTTTAGCTATACGCAGACGAAGATAAACCATAAAAAACCGCCTTTTTTGGCGGTTTTTTTACACTTAATATTTAATTTAGCCTTGAGCAAGATTTGTAGTAACACATAGGGTAAATTGCACATAGAATGCATTATATATTCTATATTGTGTTTTTTTGGGGTTTTTTTGTTTTTTAATCTAGGTGTTTTTTGGTTTTAATTGAAATTTTTATGCTTGATTTGCTGTTTTTAGGCATGTTACAACATAATTAATACATCAACAGGTACGATTGCTCACAATGGAAAACATCACGTTACTGACAACTTTGCTTAACCTCTTACTGATTAATTTAGATAAGGGCGGGGCTTAGTTGCGTTTATGAGCAACCAAATAGCAAACCCCGCCAACGAGCGGGGTTTTTTATTTTGCGCGAGCGAGGAAATAGGAATGCAGGACAAGGTTTGGATTTTTGACACAACATTAAGAGATGGAGAGCAAGCACTTAAAGCGAGCTTGACAGAAGAAGACAAGATTCAGCTGGCACACACCATTAGTCGACTGAATGTTGATGTGATGGAAGTGGGCTTCCCGGTATCGAGTCCTGCTGATTTTCGGGCTGTTCAGCGTATCGCACATGAGGTTAAGGGGCCTGTGATATGCGGCCTAGCGCGTGCAATGCCAAAAGACATTGAGGCGTGTGGGTTAGCCTTGCAAGGGGCGCAAAGACCCCGTATTCATACCTTTATCGCGACGAGCCCACTGCATTTAGAGCATAAATTGCGTAAATCATTAGATGATGTTATTGAGATGGCAGAGCGTTCGATAAGACAAGCTTTAAAGTATACCGATGATGTTGAGTTTTCCTGTGAGGATGCCGGTCGTACGCCATACGCAGACTTATGTAAAGTGGTTGAGCGTGCCATAACTGCCGGTGCCACAACGATTAATATTCCCGACACGGTGGGTTACACCACGCCTGATGAGTTTTCAGCCATTATCCACCATTTGCGTAATAACGTGCCTAATATTGATAAAGCAAGGCTGAGTGTACATTGTCACAACGACCTTGGTTTAGCGGTGTCAAACTCTATTGCCGCTGTGCAAGCAGGGGCGAGACAAATTGAGTGCACCATCAATGGAATTGGGGAGCGTGCGGGTAACTGTTCGTTGGAAGAAGTGGCGATGATCATGAAAATGCGAGCAGATCATTTGAAAGTTCATACGGATATTCGCAGTGAAGAAATTTATCGTGCTTCTCGACAAGTCGCGACCATTTGCAATATGCCAGTACAGCCAAATAAAGCCATTGTGGGCGAGAATGCGTTTGCACACAGCTCTGGTATTCACCAAGACGGCGTTCTAAAAGCGCAAAATACCTATGAAATTATGGCTCCAGAGATGGTTGGTGTACCAAATAACCAACTGAATATGACCTCACGTTCTGGTCGACACGTCATTGAACACCGTTTATCTGAGTTGGGCTATCAAGCTGAAGATTATGATATGGACCAGCTGTATCGCAGCTTTTTAGAACTCGCGGACCAGAAAGGCACGGTATATGACTACGACTTAGAAGCCATGATTTACTTTAACAAACTTGCAGAACAAGATGAGTTTTACCAGTTGCAGTTTGTTAACGCGTCTTCTAATTCTCAATCCATTGCCAGTGCGACGGTGGGCATGAGCCTTGGTGGTGAACTCATTCAGGAAGCGGCGACAGGCAATGGCCCCGTCGAAGCTGCATTTTTAGCGATTGAGCGGATCACAGGTCAAGCTGTGGAGATGATTGAATATAACCTTGATGCCACGGGCCAAGGAGCGAGCTCACTTGGTCAGGTCAACATCATTGCGAAATGTGATGGTCGACAGTATCACGGCGCAGGTCTTGCAGCAGATGTCGTTGAAGCATCAGCCCGAGCAATGATCCGCGTTTACAACTTAATTGATAGGGCGCGAAAAGTGTCAGATCTTAAACAACAAAGGAAAGCAGGATGAGTCAAAAAAGTTACCAAGTTGCGGTATTGGCTGGTGATGGCATAGGCCCAGAAGTCATGACAGCCGCCCAGCAAGTGCTTGAACGTGTCAGCGAAGAGTTTGCGTTTAAATTAAATTTGGCTCATCAAGCCATTGGCGGTGCTGCAATCGATGAATTTGGTGAAGCTCTGCCAGCTCATACGCTATCAGCGTGCGAGCAAGCGGATGCGATTTTATTTGGCTCTGTAGGTGGGCCAAAATGGGCCGATTTGCCACCAGAACAACAGCCCGAGCGCGCTTCCTTATTGCCGCTCAGAAAACACTTTGGTTTGTTTTGTAACCTTAGGCCTGCGCAGCTTTTACCTGCTCTGAGCGCCGCGTCTCCACTGCGCGAAGACATCAGTGCACAAGGGTTTGATATTTTGTGTGTGCGAGAGCTGACAGGCGGTATTTATTTTGGTGAAAAGGGCCGCCAAGGCAGTGGCGAAAGTGAATTTGCTTTTGATACGCAAAAATATAGCCGTAAAGAAATCGAGCGTATTGCACGGTTTGCCTTTGATGCTGCGCGTTTACGTCGTAATCATGTGACATCGGTTGATAAATCTAATGTACTCGCTTCGAGTGTGTTATGGCGTGAAGTGGTGATTGAAGTCAGTCAAGACTATCCTGATGTGACGCTTGAGCATATCTATATCGATAATGCGGCCATGCAGCTAGTGAAGCAACCTAGTCAGTTTGATGTGCTGTTATGTGACAATTTATTTGGCGATATATTGTCTGATGAATGCGCCATGATCACCGGCTCTATGGGACTGTTACCGTCAGCGAGTTTAAATCAGTCAGGGTTTGGTTTGTATGAACCTGCTGGTGGCTCGGCCCCCGATATTGCAGGGAAGGGCATTGCAAACCCTATTGCGCAAATTTTAAGTGCGGCATTAATGCTGCGTTACTCACTGGGTGAAGATGAAGCGGCCAGACGCATTGAAAAAGCCGTGGCGGAGGCCGTAGCACAAGGGGTGGGTACGCCAGATATCTACCCACAGGCTGGGTATACCACACAAGATGTTGCCCAAGCGATTGTTGATCGTATTTAAGATTCGTTTTTAAAGGAAGGATGTAGCAAGTGGCACAGACTTTATACGATAAAATTTGGCAATCTCATGTGGTTGCACAAATTAATGAGCAGACAGATTTACTGTATATCGATAGGCATTTAGTGCATGAGGTAACGTCACCGCAAGCATTTGCCGGCCTGAGAGAGAAAAACCGTCCAGTACGTTGTCCAGAAAAAACCTTTGCGACTATGGATCATAACGTATCTACTAAAAGTCGCTCAATTGATGCGGCCAGTGAAGTGAGCAAAAATCAGCTTCAAGCACTGGCAAATAATTGCGCTGAATTTGGTGTTCAACTTTATGACTTAGAGTCGATTAATCAGGGTATTGTCCATGTTATGGGGCCTGAGCAAGGGATCACATTACCCGGTACAACCATAGTTTGTGGTGATAGCCATACGTCGACCCATGGTGCTTTTGGGGCATTAGCACATGGTATTGGCACTTCAGAAGTTGAGCACGTGCTGGCAACGCAAACACTGCAACAGAAAAAAGCCAAGGCGCTTAAAATTCAGATCAATGGGTTACTTCGCCCAACGGTGACTGCGAAAGACTTAATCATGGCGGTGATCGGTGAGCTAGGTACCGCAGGTGGTACCGGCTATGTTGCAGAGTTTTGCGGTACAGCCATCGAAGCATTGTCGATGGAATCACGTATGACGTTATGTAATATGAGCATTGAGATGGGGGCAAAAGCAGGGCTGATCGCGCCCGATGACATAACCTATGCGTATCTAGAGGGACGTCCTTTTGCACCAAAAGGGGCAGACTTCAAGCACGCTGTTGCCTACTGGAAAACGCTACATTCGGATGAGGGTGCGCAGTTTGATCGTGTGGTTGAAATGGAGGCGGAAGACATTCAGCCTCAGGTGACGTGGGGCACAAGCCCTGAACAAGTAATTGGCATTGATGAGCCCATTCCCAACCCTGATGAAGAGCAAGATCTGATCAAAGCAGATTCCATGCGTTCGGCATTGCGATATATGGGGCTTGAAGCTGGGCAGCGATTATCAGATGCCACGGTTGATACCGTATTCATTGGGTCTTGTACCAATAGCCGTATTGAAGACCTACGTGCCGCGGCAAAAATTGTGGAAGGTAAGCAAGTGGCGCACGGCGTCGAAGCGCTGATAGTACCGGGTTCTGGTTTAGTCAAACAGCAAGCTGAGCAAGAAGGGTTAGCTGATATATTTATCGCGGCAGGTTTTGAGTGGCGTGAGCCTGGGTGCTCGATGTGTTTGGCGATGAATGACGACAGGTTAGGTTCAGGTAAGCGCTGTGCATCTACCTCTAATCGTAACTTTGAAGGACGTCAAGGCCGAGGTGGACGTACTCACTTAGTCAGTCCTGCAATGGCTGCGGCGGCGGCAATTGCAGGTCGATTTACTGATATTCGAGGAGCGCAGAGATGAGTAAATATCATAGTGGATTGATGGCGCCATTAGATAAGAATAATGTCGATACAGACCAAATTATTCCTAAACAATTTCTTACGTCGACAAGCCGAGATGGCTTTGATAAAGCGCTATTTTATGATTGGAGATATTTAGACAATGGCGAGTCTGATCCAGAGTTTGTGTTAAATTTTGAACGCTATCAAGGCGCGACTATATTATTGACCCGTGATAATTTTGGCTGTGGTTCATCTCGTGAGCATGCCCCTTGGGCACTCAAGCAGTATGGCTTTAGTGTCATCTTGGCAGAGAGTTTCGCAGATATCTTTTTCAATAACTGTGGTAACAATCAGATGCTTTGCATTGCGCTGCCTGCAGAGGTACTGGATGCGCTGTTTGCAGTGTGTGACGCGCATCCACAGGTACATATTGAAATTGATCTAGAAAAGCAGGTGATCTGTAGTGAGTATTTTGCGGATATTTCCTTCGAGGTTCGCTCAGATATTAAAGCAAGATTACTCAGTGGCTTAGATTTTATTGGAGAGACGGAGCAACTGAATCACCATATTGATGCCTTTGAACAACAGTTAAAGTCTGCAAGACCGTGGCAGTGATCAGATAGATTTCTGGCTAACCATCGCATTTTTTTGCCATTATGCCAAAGGCGTTTTAGTCTTTGGCTTTTCATATTTAGGAACATATCGATGAATAAGTTTTCAGCTTCTCTGTTGGCTGCTGCAACGGTGTTTGCCAGTAGTGCCGCTTTTGCCCGTCCTGCTCCGCTTGTATCTATCCCAACTCATGATGCTTTTTTTGACAAAATCAAAGCGCATTGTGGCAAGGCATATGAAGGCAAGGTGACTGTTGATAATCAGGGTCCAAGTGCATTTAGCGAAGAAAGGCTGGTAATGCATGTTCGTCGTTGTAACGAGCGTGAGCTACAAGTACCGTTTCACGTAGGTAAAGATGCGTCACGTACTTGGATCATTACTAAAACAGGTAGTGGTCTAAGCCTGAAACACGACCACCGTCATAAAGATGGCAGTGATGATAAATCGACTATGTATGGTGGTCACACGGTCGATGCAGGTTTTGACAATGTGCAATCATTCCCAGCGGATCAATATTCTAAAGAGCTATTTATTGAACATGCTATTCCTCAATCGATGGGGAACACTTGGCAAATGTTTATCTATGATGACAAATTTACGTATCGTTTAGTGCGTGAAGGGCGTGAGTTTAGAGTCGACTTTGACTTAACTAAGCCGGTGAAAGCACCTAAAGCGCCTTGGGGATATAAAGACTAATTTGCTTTGATGAACCAGCACGTTATCGCTGAGTGCTGGTTTTTAATGCACGATTTATTTCCTTTACACACTTCACTTCTGCTCTCAGATCCGGTTGATAAGGGCGGGGGTAAAGCGGTAAACGGTCAAATTTTTGTACGCCACCATGCAATAGTATTTGGGGGCTATCGCCACGGCATAAGGTTTGACTGTGGCGCAGTAAAAAAATACTTTGTTGTGAAAAGTGCTCGTAAGAATCAGCTTTTATCTGCAAATAGTAGTGGTCATCGTTATACTTAATTTGTTCGTAATGGATTTGGTGGTCAAAATCATAGTACTTTTCAGCAACACCTATCTTATTTGGTGAGAAGCTACACGCACTGAGCAAGCTAAGTGACGTTAATATTAGCACTTTTACAGTGATTTTGTGGATAAGTGTTGTGCGAGATTGCATGCTTACTTAGCACCATTGAAAAGGGTATCTGTCTGTTAAGTGTATCAAAAGGGGCAACAATTGTTAGAACGTATACGATTATTTTTGGCTAAATTAGACGCTCAGCCTCAACAAGAGGCACCCGTAGACTTTGCGACTGCATTGGGTGCATTGATGGTAGAGGTGATGAGGGCTGATAATGATATTGCGCCTGATGAGTTAAAGATGATAACTCAGTTGTTACAGCAGCATTGTCAGTTATCGGCGCATAGCAGTGATCTTATCTGTAGTGAGGCACAGCAGTTAGTCGATGAAGCGATAGATTTGCACCGTTTTGTTAAAGTTGTCAATGACAATACCAGTGAAGAAGCGCGCATTGAAGTGATTGAGTTATTGTGGATGGTTGCATTCGCAGATGGCAAATTGGATCCTCAGGAAGATTACACCGTTCGCAAGTTAGCGGGGCTGATGTACGTATCTCATGGCGACTTTATTGCCGCCAAGCTCAATGTAAAAGGTATTTTAGGTTTACCTGATTAGTGCGCTACAACGGCACCTGCCTGCAATTCATTTTGGCATGATTGAATGGCTTCTTTGATCATAAAATTCACTAATGTTGGTGAAATATGGTACATCTTGGCGATTTCTTTTTGTTTTAAGCGCCCATCTCGATAAAAGCTCACCACATTTTGATGGCGTTTAGACAGCTTACCTATGGTGCTATTTACTTTGTCAGACAACTGCGCGTCAATATATCTTTCTTCAATATTGGAGCTTTCATCGTCGAACTGTTCTGTTTGGATTGATTCTAAATCAACCAGAGATTCGCGATTTTGTTTTCGGATCATATCAATGGCAATGTTTCTAGCAACTTGATAGCAATAGCTTTTGGTGTTTTTAACCTGACAATCCTGACACTTTGACATACCTGATAAGCGTAAAAACGTATCCTGTAAGGCGTCCTCGGCCAGATATGGGCAGCGTAGGATATTATTCAAATAAGCCAGTAATTTTGCTTCATTCTCAGCAATCACCTTAGACCACTTGTTGCACAGCTGCACTGTCATTTACTCCTATTTGTCCTAAAAGTTAATCCGTAATAGATAATGCGAATTATTATCACTATTATGTTATTTTGATCTTCTATTAACAGTCAAGTGTTTTGTGTGGTTTTGCTAATTAAATACAAATTAACCACGGGTTAAAAATAAGTGCTTTTTTGCAACCTTAATTGCTTATTTTGCAACAAATATTCTTGTTATTTTCTTTGGTTTTTTACGGTTTGTATCGTCTTGAGTGCACGGGTTTAAATTTTTAACAGTGTTTAAGAACTTAAGGAAAGTTATGAAGTTAAAATCTACATTAGTACCTATTTTGGCTGCTTTTGCCTTGTCTGGTGTCCACATTGGCGCACAGGCAAGCACAGCGTCCGTGAATTTGAATGAAGATGTTAAGATCACGCGCACAGAGCATGGTATTCCGCATATTCAAGCAAAGTCTCTATTCGGCTTAGGGTATGGTAATGCGTATGCGCAGGCACAAGATCATGCGTGTATTTTGGCGGATGGCTATGTGCGCGTGAAAGGTGAACGTGCTAAGTATCTTGGGCCACATAAAAACGGCCAGGATAACTTTTTTGTTAGTCTAGATTTGGGCTATAAAATCATTGACTTACGTGGTCGAGTTGAACGTGAGTATGCCAATCTGTCTGCGGATACACGCGCATTGGCAGAGGGGTTTGCTGCGGGTTATAACCAGTACCTTCAAGATGTCAATCTGGGCAACGCGACTTTGGCACCAGCATGTGACGGCAAAGCATGGGTTAAGCCGATTGAAGGCGTAGATGTGGTTGCATCGGTATTAGCGTCTGCGGTTCAAAACAGCATAGGTCGTTTACTGGTACAAATTCTTCAAGCAAATCCAGGTACAGGCACAGAATGGCTCCCTGTGATTGCCAAACAAGAAAGTGAAGCGTCACAGCCGTGGTTAATGGCCAGCAATACGGATTATAAGCCAAAGCAACTTACGCAGGGCTCAAACGGTTGGGCATTGGGTCATCAAGTGACTGACAATGGCCGTGGTTTATTACTAGCAAATCCACATTTCCCATTTAATGGTAACCTGAGATTTTGGGCTAATCACGCCAGTGTAGAAGGTGACTTTAGCACCATGGGGGCGTCAGTGGTGGGTGTACCAGGGATTGTGAATATTGGTTTTAACCAAAACATTGCTTGGACACATACCTACTCAGCAGCACGTCATGAAGTGATTTATCAGCTTGAGTTAAACCCAGCGAACCCGCTGCAGTATAAATTCGATGGTCAGTGGCTAGATATTGAGAAGAAACAGGTTAACGTTGATGTGTTAACGCCTATGGGCGTGATCACCATGAAGAAAGACTACTTCACAACGCCAATTGGTTATGTGCTTGAAGATCAGAAAAACTTTAAGTGGGATGACAAAAATGCCTATGTTGTCCGCGATACCAATTTAAATAACTTGGAAGGCATTGACCACTGGTTGGCAATGAACCGTGCTAACAACCTAGACGAGTTCATCGAGACCTTTAAAACGCTCGATGGGTTAGCGTTTAACAATACCCTTGTGGCAGACAACCAAGGTGAAGTGTTCTACATTGATGATTCTAATGTGCCGGATTTACCTGCGATGGGTGAAGAGCTATTGCGTTCACATCCGGTGATTTCACAAGTGTATAAAAACACGCGTATGGCAGTTTTACCGGGTACCAGCAGTGCATTGGTCTACCAGCAAGAAATCCCGTATGAGCGCGCACCAAAGTTACGTCGTCAAGATTACGTGCAAAATGCCAATAATTCATACTGGCTAACGAACCTAAATGAAAAATTGACCGGCTACTCGCCGCTCTATGGTCACACTGACTATAAGCAAACGCGTCGTACTCGTTATAACTTAAACTTACTGCGTTTTGCTCGTGGCGCAGATGGTAAATTTGATCGTCATGAACTAGAAAGCATCGTCACAGGCACCAGTGCGTCGTTTGAGCTTTATAAACCGACGGTGATGGCTGCGTGTGCACTGTATGCTGGCCAAACGTTAAAAGTGACGGACACCTTAAGCATGCCTGTCGACCCTGCATGTCGTGCATTTGCAAAGTGGGATGGCAAATTTAATGCGAATTCTGTGTCTGCGCCGCTTGCAAAAGAGTTCTTCAGCTTACTAGAAGATGAAAATTTACTGGTGCAATTTAACCCCGTATTTCCTGCTGTGACGCCAAGCATTGTCAAAGCGGACAAGGCAACCTTGGTTAAGCTATTGGCTGCAAGTAAGCACCTTGAAAATGCAGGCTTCGCCATTGATGCACCACTGGGCGAGTTACAGTATTTGCAAAAGGGGGATCGACGTATCCCTTGGCCAGGTGCTGAGCACAATAGTGGTGGTTTTAACATCTACTCGACAACCAATGCGATGGATCTGACCTCGTTTGCTCCGCAATTGGCGCCGCCGTTAAAAGAAGTATTAAACGAAAACTGGACAGTGAGCACTGGCTTGAGCACAGATGGTTATCCAATTAACTATGGCTCTAGCTGGATGATGGTGGTCGGCTTCGATCAGCATGGTCCGCAAGCCCGTGGTCTATTGACTTATTCGCAGAGTAATAATCCAAATTCACCACACTTCTCTGATGCCAGCGAGCACTATGCTGCAGGTAAGGGATTGATTGATTTGCCGTACACAGATGCACAGATCAAGCAAAATAAAGTCAGTGAAATCACACTTAGCGTGAAAAAAGACTAAAAATCCTAGACTGTCGCGCGTCACAGTGGCGACAGTCTAATTTTTGGAAAAATGTGATGAGCTTTGACAACGAAAATGGCACTTTTAAAGTAATCATTAACCACGAAGAACAATACTCTTTATGGCCGAGTTACAAGACGATACCCGGTGGCTGGCAAGACACAGGTGTGAGTGGCGATAAAGCAACTTGCCTTGAACATATCAAAACGCATTGGACTGATATGCGCCCGTTAAGCTTACGCCAAGCCATGGCGCAATAGTTCAGGCCAATTAGTGAGAGTGAGTCAGGTAGTCAGTGATTTAGGCGAAGCCATGCCCTGACTTTGTAGACTCTATTTTCACTTCATATTGCGATCAGGCGGACCCCGCCATACAACACTCAATTACTTAAGCGCATTAAGCATTTTCTCGACATAGTGTGGGCAGTAAAAGCACCAAACACGATGCGCATTGCTAGTTATATCTCATGGAGTAAATCATGAACGCCATTACCATCATGGATCATTTAGCGCAGCATGTTGCGCAGCAGCCAGACAAAACGGGGCTGGTATGTGTTGATAAAAAAGCACACACACCATGGAGCTATGGAGAGCTGTATGCACAGAGCTTAATGGTGGCCAGCCATTTAAAAAATCACGTTGTGGCAGGCGACAGAGCGCTGATCTTGATGGATACCGGCATTGAGTACGTGACCAGCTTTTTAGCTTGTCAGTATTTAGGTGTGACTGCCATTCCAAGCTTTCCGCCAGAATCGACCAAAGCCCAGCATATTGCGCGTACTGTGGGTATTGCAGAAGATTCAGAAGCGGCACTTGTGCTAACAACCGCACGCTATACTGCCACAGTCGAGGCACTGGTTGATCAAGTCAATGGCAGCAAAATGTTGGTGATTGACGAGTTTTGTGAGCAAATCGAAGACGTTGAGCGTTACTGTGCTAAAAGTGATGACATTGCATTTTTACAGTATACCTCAGGCTCAACGGCTAAACCCAAAGGGGTGATGGTTAGTCATGGCAACTTGATTGCCAATGAAAAAGCCATTGCTGAGGGCCTTAAGATCAGTCGCGATGATACCATAGTTAGCTGGTTGCCGCTGTTCCATGATATGGGCTTGATTGGTGGGCTATTGCAGCCGATTTACTCGGGCTTTAAATTGATTTTATGTTCACCTCGTTACTTTATGGAACGCCCAGCGCGCTGGTTACAGCTGATTTCCCAATATCACGCCACCATCAGTGGCGGCCCTGATTTTTCTTATCGTCTGTGTATTGAGCGCATTAAAGACAAGCAAATTGCAGACATTGACTTGAGCAGTTTACGGGTGTTTTTCTCCGGCGCAGAGCCCATTCGCCACGACACTTTACTGAACTTTGCGGACAAATATGCAGCGCAAGGTTTCGATAGTAACGCGCTTTACCCTTGTTATGGTCTTGCCGAAGGCACTTTATTTGTGACCGGCAGTATTCCTGCACAAGGCGCGGTCATTAAGGCATTTGATAATCAAGCCTTGGCATCGGGTAAAGCGGTATATCAGCAAGTTGCCGATACGCGTGACACTGAAGAATATGGCCACCAAGTGGGGTGCGGCGTATCTGCCAGCGAACATCAGGTGCGTATTACCTGCTCATCCAGTTTTGATGAAGTTGCAGAGGGCGGCATTGGTGAGATCTGGGCGAGCGGTCCAAGCATTGCGTTGGGGTATTGGCGCAATGATAAAGCCACGCAAGAGACATTTGTTGAGCATGCTGGCAAGCGCTGGCTGCGCACAGGGGATGTTGGTTACATTCATGATGGTCAACTTTACATCTCTGGTCGCCAAAAAGATTTGATCATCATGAATGGTCACAATGTCTATCCACAAGATATTGAGCGCGCAATTGAAGGCGCCATCAGCTTTGTGCGTCAAGGCCGTGTCTCGGCGTTTCCGGTACCAAGCGAAGAAAGCGGCGAGGGCATCGGTATTGCCATTGAAACCGCCAATGTGTATCGCAATGAGGTGCCAGCGCAACAAAGCGCAAAAATTATCAGAGATTTTATCATTGAGCAATTTGGTCATTGCCCTGAGTTGGTGGTGCTATTAGACCAAGGCGGATTGCCAAAAACCTCCAGCGGTAAATTACAGCGCAGCGCGTGCATGAAATTACTTAATGAGGAAAAGCTGGCTACCTACGGGGTATTTAACCTAGCTCAATTGCAGCAGCTATCCATCAGTCATGGCGGTGAAGATCAGGAAGGCTGGGATACCCTCACACATACCTTAGCTGAGTTGTGGCAAGAGGTGCTTCGCTATCCAGTGAATAGCAATGATGCCGATTTTTTTGCTTTAGGTGGCAGCTCGATTAAGGCCGCTTTGCTACTGGCAAAAGTACAAGAGACATGCGAGTGCCAAATTGATCCGACAGCGGTGTTTGCAGCGCATAAATTTACTGATTTTTGTCAACTGGTACGAGAGAGTATCAACACCAAAGCACATCAAGTGGCGATCCCTGCACTGGCCCAAACCGCTTATCCACTGAGCGCACAGCAACAAAGGCAATTGTTCTTATGGCAACTTGAGCCTACCAGTAGCGCATATCATATTGGTGCCAGCTTAACGCTGCATGGTGACGTCATCGACACGCACTTACAAACTGCGCTTAAACAGGTGTTAGAGCAGCAGGGCGCCTTGCGACATGCGTATGTGAAAGATCAAGACGGACAATGGCAGCAGCGCTTAACCGAGCAGCCGCTGAACTGGCAGTCGCTTGATGTGACGACGCAGTCTGACGCGGATATTGCAGCATGGATTGAGGCATTTTATCAGCAACCATTTGCGCTGGAAAAAGGCGAAAACTTGAGAGCCGCGCTGTTAAAACGTGCAGAGGGACGCTTTGAGATGGTACTGGTGATGCACCATATCGCCAGTGATGCGTGGAGTTTTGACCTTCTCCTTGCGGATATTAGCCGCACTTATCAGTTGCTTGCTGAGGGTAAGACGTTAACTCACATTTCGCCGGCGATTAATTATGGTGATTTTGCCGCTTGGCAGCAGCAGTGGTTATCAAGTGCCGATGCGCACAGCCAGCTCTCTTATTGGCAGCAATTGTTGCAAGGCAGTGATGATGAAGAGCTACTTACGCCGCAGCATATTAGGCAGCCTAATGGCCCTGCGCCGATGCAAAGTCAAACACTGCAACTGTCTTATCAAGAGGTTGAACAGCTTCAAGCGCTTGCGCATCGCCATGGCGCAAGTTTATTCATGTTATTACTCAGTAGCTTGCAGGTATTTTTCTATCGCTATGCTGGTAAACGCACGCCGCGCATTGGCGTGCCGGTAGCGAATCGTCGCTATTCAGAGTTGCATTCTTTGGTGGGTTTTTTCATCAATACTTTGGTTCAGCGCAATACATTGTCTGCACAGCAAAGCTTTGTTGAGGTGTTAGCGGCAACCAAAGAGCAGGTGATTGCGGCACAACAAAATCAGGATTTACCGTTTGAAAAATTAGTTGAAACACTCAACCCAGATCGTAGCCTAGGGCAAAATCCGCTATTTCAGGTGATGTTTAACCACCTTGAGCAGGATGTGCAGCAAGCGCTTGACTTGCCTGGCGTTGCGGTGGATAAAGTGGCGGCACTGCAATCGCAAGCTCAGTTTGATTTGAGCATAGACTCGCGTTTGTTAAATGATGGTGCCTTATTGTTGGAGTTCCAATATAACGCAGCCCTATTTGACGCCGAATATATGCAGTCGGTGGTGCTTGCCTTCAATACTTTACTGCGCAATGCGGTGGCTGAGCCGACGACAGCGATAGGCAATTTAGCGACCCATACGCAAAAAACACGGGCGATCGCGCAAGGCCTTGGCGCTGTGGTGACATTACCGGATACGCCTTGGTTAGATGCCATCAGTGAGATTGCACACAAAGCGCCTGCGCGCACCGCGGTGATTTATAACGATCAGCACTACAGTTATGAGTGGCTTGAGCAGACTTCAAACCGCCTAGCTCATGGCTTAGTGGCAAAAGGCTTAAGCACAGAATCTGTTGTCGGTGTGATGCAAAGTAGAAAGCCATTGATGCTGGCCAGTACGTTGGCATGTCTTAAAGCCGGTGCGGCTTATTTGCCGCTCGATAAGCAATTCCCTGCGGATAAGTTGCAACATATGCTCACGGACAGTGGCTGCCAAGCCATACTCAGTGATGATGCTGATCTGGCGGAGTCATTTGATGGCATGTTTTTGTCGCCACAAACCCTTTTGGGAGAGCACCATCTCAATACGGGGGCGCCAGAAGTAGCACGCCATTGTCAGCAAACCGCATACCTCAATTATACCTCTGGCTCGACTGGCAAAGCCAAAGGCGTTGCCATTGAGTTAGGCGCATTGTCTCGTTATATCGAGTCGGCCAAGCAGTTTATCAACTTACAAGCGGATGATGTCGTGCTGCAATTTGCCACAGCGAACTTTGATGCGTTTGTTGAGCAGCTCTTCCCAACATGGGCTGTGGGTGCTGCGGTATTACTGCGCGGCGATGCCTTGTGGGATGCTGATACCCTTTATCAGCAGGCACAAAAGCATAATGTAGCGGTGATGGATTTAAGCGCTGCGTATTGGCGCAGTATCAGCGCCAGTTGGGCGCGTAAAGCGCAGCAAGCCGCATTGGTCTTACCTAAATTAAGACAAGTTCACTCAGGCGGCGAGGCCATGTCTGTGGCGGGTATTCAAGACTGGCAAAATACTGGTTTATCGCAGGTACGATTACTTAATACCTATGGCCCGACGGAAATCGTCGTCGAAGCGGCAATCCACCCTTGCCAAGATTTTACCGCGCATGGCCAAGAGAATCAGTCAGTCCCTCTGGGTCACGCTTTAGCCGGACGCAAACTGTATATCCTTGATGACAACTTGGAGACAGTCCCCCATGGTCAAGTGGGTCAGTTGTTTGTAGGTGGTGATATTTTAGCGCGTGGCTACTGGGCACAGCCGGAAATGACAGCGACACGCTTTATTGCGGATCCATTTAGCGACGATGGCGCGCGTATGTATGCCACTGGTGATATGGTCAGCTGGCAAGGCGAGGCCTTGATGTATCACGGACGCAACGATCATCAGGTGAAAATTCGCGGTTTTCGCGTTGAACTAGGTGAAATAGAGCAACACTTGAGCCAATTGCCTGAGGTTGATATGGCGGTTGTGGTGACGGAGCAGCAAGCGCATGGTCTGGGTTTAATCGCTTATATTCAAAGTGGTAAATACAGCGATGAAGGATTTGCCGACAAGCTAAAAAGGGCGCTGGGAGAGCGTATGCCCGCATACATGGTGCCTAGCGATATCCTGGTGCTGGAAACACTGCCAGTAAACGCCAGCGGCAAGTTGGAGCGTAAACAGCTGCCTAAAATAGACCGTGTAGTTAAAGCCGTAGAGCTGGCGCAAAACGACACCGAACGCGCTATCGCCGAGATCTGGCAAAAACACCTCAAAACTCCAGATATCGATCGACACGCTAACTTCTTTGATGTTGGCGGGCACTCGCTATTACTGATGGCGGTGTATGAAGAGCTGAAACTTCAGTATCCAAATTTACAAATGACAGAGTTGTTTGCGCATCCAAGTATTGCCAGCTTGGCGACATTGCTTGGCGGTGCGCAGTCAAACACAGCCCCTGTTACCCCTAAAAAACCAAGTGGCGCGAAACAAAAACGCGGCATGGGCGCGATTGCCGCGCGTAAAAGAAAAGCAAGAGAATCTTAATCATGTCAGAGAGTAATTATAGCGAATTAGATATTGCCATCGTCGGTATGGCTGGCCGTTTTCCAGATGCCGATAATGTTGATCAACTTTGGCAAAATGTCAGAGATGGCCACTGCTCCGTCAAAACATTTGATGACAACAGCTTAAAAGCGGCAGGCGTCAGCGATGAAGATCTTGCCCATCCGGATTACATTAAACGTGGTATCCCTTTTGCGGGGATGGCGCAATTTGACGCGGCATTTTTTGGCTATACCCCCAAAGAAGCGGCGCAGCTTGACCCGCAGCAACGGGTATTTTTGCAAACCTGCTGGCATGCCTTAGAACATGCCGGGATTGCCACCGACACCAGTAATTTTACCGGTGTATTTGCCGGGTGCGGCGTGACTGCGTATTTACTGCAAAATCTATTGGGTGATTCACAGCAAGATATCACCAGTTTACTGGCGCTGACCAATGGCAACGATAAAGATTCACTGGCCACGCGCATCAGCTATGAGCTGGATTTAACGGGTCCGGCAGTGACCGTGCAGACAGCATGTTCGACGTCTTTGGTGGCGGTGCACATGGCGTGTCGTTCACTGCAAAACTATGAGTGCGACTCGGCCCTTGCTGGTGGCGTATGGTTAAACTTAAATAACGAGCAAGGCTATCATGCGCCGACTGGCGGCAGTTTATCACCCTCTGGCCAACTGAGCGCATTTGGTGAGCAAGCGGATGGCATTTTGATTGGTAGCGGCAGTGCCGCTGTGGTGCTGAAGCGTGTAGAAGATGCCATTGACGCAGGCGACCATATACTGGCCGTGATCAAAGGGTCCGCAATCAACAACGATGGCAAAGAGAAGGTCGGTTACACCGCACCAAGTGTCACAGGACAAGCGAGTGCGATTGAAGCGGCACTGGAATTTGCTGATATCGAGCCAAGCTCAGTGGGCTATATTGAAACCCATGGCACGGGCACAACCTTAGGCGACCCGATCGAAATCGCTGCGCTAAGCCGCGCCTATGGGGAGTGTGACAAGCAGCAAATTGCCATCGGGTCCATTAAAGCCAATATTGGCCATCTGGACTCCGCGGCGGGTGTAACCGGTTTGATTAAAGCGGTGCAAGCACTGCGCCACAAAACGCTACCACCCAGTTTGCACTGTGAGCCACTAAACAGCAAAATCGACTTTGCGAATAGCCCATTTTATGTCAACACCACATTGACCCCATGGGAAAGTGACTCAGTGCGCCGAGCGGCGGTGAGTTCACTGGGGATGGGCGGCACTAACGCCCATGTGATTTTAGAAGAATACACAGCAAATGAGACGCAGCACAGTCACACAGCGCCTTGGCATATCTTACCTGTGTCTGCGAACTCGCAGTCAGCACTGGAAGCCCAGCGCCAAGCGCTGGCTATCAAATTACAGCAAAATCCAGATAATTTAGCACTTATCGCAGCACAATCGCAGCATAACCGTACCGCTCAGGCTGTGCGTCATGCCCTGGTGGTAGACAGCGCAGAGCAGGCGCAGCAACTGCTAGTTCGTGATGTTGTTGGTGATAAAGCGGGCGCTGCACAAGTGGCGTTGATGTTCTCTGGACAAGGGTCGCAGTACGTGACCATGGCTAAGCCTTTGCTTGAACATATGCCTGAATTTAAAGCCCAGTTTGATGATGTCATCGCTTTATTTGATAGCACCTTGCAAGATGAATTACGCCGCGTCTTTACCCCCAACGATGATGAGCTTTTGGCAGCCAACCAGTTGCTAGGTCAAACCCGTGTGACTCAGCCTGCTTTATTTGTCGTCGCCTATGCCATGGCCAAATGCTACCAAGCCCATGGTATACAGATTGAAGCCATGCTTGGCCACAGTATTGGTGAATATGTGGCTGCGTGTCTCAGTGAGGTGATGAGCTTAGACACCGCTGTAAAATTGGTGACGGCCCGCGGCGAAGCGCTACAAAAAATGGCTCCGGGTGCCATGTTATCTGTGATGAGCGATGCGCCAAGTTTACAGCCGTATTTAAATACACAGCTGGATATTGCAGCGTGTAATAGCCCGACCAATACTGTTGTGGCGGGGTCTAAAGAAGCCATTAAGGCGCTGCAAACTGAGCTCAAAGCCGCCGATATCAGCGTCACGCGCCTGCATGTGTCTCATGCTTTCCACAGTCATTTGACTGAACCTGTGCTGGGTGAATTTGCTGACGTATTAAATACTGTGCAATTGAATGCACCGCAAACGCCATTTGTGTCTAACGTAACAGGGACTTGGATCACGCCAGAGCAAGCCACTTCAACACAGTATTGGCTAGACCACATTCGCCAAGCAGTGAACTTTGTTGATGGCGTGAAAACACTGGCAGCTAAGTGCAATGTGCTTGTTGAGGCAGGTCCTGGCGATACGCTACAAAAGCTGGCCAAGCAATCGATCGAAGGTGACACTACAGTACTCAATTCCATTGCCCATGCGCGTGATTTAAAAGCGCCTATTCCACCTTGTGTGAAAACGATGGCAAAACTGTGGCAATTGGGTGTGGCGATAGATTGGTCTGTGGTGTCCTCTAATCCACATGGGTTAGAGATAGCATTTCCAGCATATCAGTTTGATAGCACAGAATATTGGGTTGATGCGACTCACAGCAAAACACCAGTGACGACACACACTGATAGCACAGGTCCTGAATTATTAGCGCCAGTTTGGCAGCAGCAATTGCATACAACTTCTGCGCTCAGCCAGTTCAACAGCGAAAAGGTACTCGTGATTGCGACAGATGCGCCAATACTGTCGCAGTTGACCGCTGAACTGAGCGCAAAAGGTGCTGAGGTGATCGTAGCATGGCAGGGGGATGAATGTGTCTCGCTGGGACAAGGTCAATATCGTTTGGATTGCCAAGATGCCAATCAATTAACAGCACTTTATGAGCAGCAGAGCTTTACGCGCATTGTGGATTGTCGTTTGCTTGATGAGTCAGGGTGTGGTTATCAGCAGTTATTACCGCTCGCTAAATGGCTATTGAGTCAAGGCACACTGCAGTGGACGGTGGTGGCCAGTGAATTATTCAGTGTGTTAGGTGATGAGCCAATATCAGCGGACAAAGCCACAGCGCTTGGGATAACGCGGGTGATTGGTATGGAGCAAACCGCCATTGATTGCCAGCTGCGAGAACTCACCACCGCACAGCGCGACAGCGCTCAGTCACACATTGCGGCGCAAGTGGTTGCAGATATGGCCAATGAAGCAAAAGAAATTGCTTATCGAGGTCGTCAGCGCTTTGTGTTAACTGAGCAGGTCTTACCGCAAACAGAGATTGCGGCGAATACTGCGTCGTCGCCAGTGACCTTTATCACAGGGGGGCTTGGCGGCGTGGGCTTAGTATTAGCTAAGTTATTGGCTGCGCAAGGCCATGCCTTGATGTTGCAAACCCGTGCCGAATTCCCTGACAGCGAGCAGTGGCCTACGCTGCTTAATGATGAGCACTCAGATAGCAAGCTGACAGGTCAGATCCATGCACTGCAAGCACTGCAAGCAACGGGTGCGCGCGTTGCTGTGATCACTGCCGATGTGCTGGATATTGCGAGTCTGAATGTCGCCATCAGTCATGCGGAGCAATCATTGGGTCGTATTACTCAAGTGATCCACGCAGCGGGCTTACCGGGCGGAGGCATGCTGGCTCAAATGACCACCGATCAAGCGTCGCACAGCATGGCGGCGAAAACCCGCGGTACAGATAATCTATTAGCGGCGTTTAAATCACATCAGCTAGAGCGGATGATTTTATGCTCATCTTTGGCATCAGTTTTGGGGGCCTTGGGTCAGAGTGATTACTGTGCTGCCAATAGTTACCTTGATGCCGTCGCGATGCAGCCTCAGCCATTTTTAGTACAATCAGTTAATTGGGATGCATGGGCAAATATCGGCATGGCAGCGGGTCACAGTGTGGGTGAAGACTTTGGTATTGATGCGCTGGCGGCCAAAACCTTATTGGATGGTATTAGCCAATCGCAGGCGCCGCAAATTTATGCTGCAAGCCTGTCTTGGCAGGCCCGTGCAGATAAGGTGGCAGAGCTGACAGAAAAGTTAATGCAGGCAAAATCTCCTGCGCCAAAAGGGCACAAACGTCCAGATCTTGATACTGAGTTTGAAGCCCCAGACAGCGAGCTTGAACTGCAATTGGCAGCGATTTGGAGTGAGTTCTTAGGTTTTGACGAAATTGGCATTTTCGATAATTTGTTTGAGCTTGGCGGCGACTCGCTGATAGCCATTCAAATGTTGGCCAAAGTCAAACAGCAGTTTGCCGTTGAGATAGAGCCAGCTACCTTCTTTGAAGACCCCAATTTAGACAATCTCACTTTCTTAATAGAAGAGCAGTTGCTGAGCGAATAGAGGCTGACTTGAAAGCACTGTGACTATTTTTTGGGAGGCCAAATTGGCCTCCCACTTTATTTTTTTCCTCTCCCAACGTCTAGCTGGCATTAAGGGCAAATTTACCGACACATCCAAGCAAAACGCGATGTAATCACCACAACCCAAACAACCTAATAAAGTAACAGCAATGCAGCAAAGATGCCTTGCTTGAGTTGCTGTGTATGGGGGTGAGTGTCATGTGGTAGCGAGCCAAAACCCATTGCAATGTGGTTGAGTACAGGCAAAGCAATACTTTGTTTTTTATCTCGACCGACACACAGCAGTGCATAACAATCGATAGCCAGGTGGGATCAGCATGAGCGAGCAAAAGCGCAGAAGAAGACGCGAGCGCGGTGGCGCATTAACTGAAGAACAGCAATTAAAACTCAAAGCCAAATTAGCCGACAGTCAATCTAGAGCCAAGCAAAATCAGTTAGTGGTGCGTCAAGACAGAAGCGCCAAAGTGCCATTGACATCGGCTCAGCAACGCCTTTGGACTGCGTGGCAGTTAGACCCAGCAGACAGTGTGTACAACTTAGCGGGCACCTTGTCTTTTCAAGGCCAGTTAAATAAAGCCTGGGTACAAGCAAGCTTTTCGCACTTGGTGGCAAAACACGGCATTTTAAATAGTCGTTTCAGTGAGGAAGCGGGCACCACGGTTCAGCAGTTGCAAGCAGATAATGCCTTCACTTTTATTGATGTGCCCAGCCAAGATGATACCGTGCAGCAGGCATTTGAGATTGCCGACCAGCCTTTTGATTTAACCGCAGAGCCTCTACTACGTGTGGCACTGCTTGAATCTTCGGGTGAGTGCACTTTGCTGGTTGTAATGCACCACATTGTGACTGATGGCACGTCGATGCAGCAGCTATTTAATGAATTTATTCAAGCGTATGCGCTGTTACAGAGTCAACAGAGTTTACCAGAACTGACGCCGCAAGCCGATTATTTAGATTATGCTTTGTGGCTTGCACAGCAAGATCATACCGCGTTGCTAGACAAGCAATTAACAGACTGGCAAGCGGCGCTTGGCGACGATTTTGAACCCCTACGCCTACCTGCAAACAGCTTGGCAAGGCAAGGCGGTAACTATCCCATCACGACCCAATCGATGACGCTGCCCAGCGATTTATGGCAGCAAGTGCAGGCACTGACCAAACAGCACCAAGTGACGCCGTATTTGGTGCTGCTCAGTGCGTTTCAATATTTATTGCATCGCTATAGCGACCAACATGATGTCAAAGTGGGCGTGCCCATTGCCAACCGCCACCATGCGCAAACACACGGTCTAATCGGCTTTTTCATTAATACCCAAGTGGTGCGCTTGGAAGTGGCGCCACAAGACAGCTTTTCAGCGATACTGGATAAAGCCAAGTCGTTTTCACAGTTTGCACAGGCCAACCAAGATTTACCTTTTGAGCACCTGCTTGATGCCATTAAACCGCCACGCAGCACCGGGAGTCACCCGCTGTTTCAGGTGATGTTTAATTATCTAAAGCGTGACAAAGGTGCGATGGACTCATTGCAAGGGGTAAGGCTCAAAGATACTCAAGCGCTGCGCTTTTCTATGCCTTTTGATTTGCAATTGGATGTGATTGAAGAAGTCAGCGGTGATACCACGCTGCACCTGTACTATGCCAACACCTTATACAGCGAAGCATTTGCCAAACATTGCTTAGATGAGCTGGCTGCGCTACTCAGTGCGGTCTCTTTGCACCCAGCCTCGCCACTACAATATTTAGACTGGTATCCAGCGCACAGGCAGCAGAGCTTGGAGTCGTTTTCAAATGGCGAGTCAGCATTTGAATGGCAAGACTCTATTGCCGACATCATCAGTGCGCAAGCTCAAAAAACACCAGAGCAAAGTGCATTGATCTTTGCTGGTGAGCACATGAGTTATGCACAGTTTGAACAGCGCACCAATCAATTGGCACACTGGTTGATTGCCCAAGGCATAGGCGCGGAAGATCAAATTGGGGTGTATTTTGACCGCAGTTTCGAAATGGTGATTGCGCTTATCGGGGTGATGAAAAGCGGCGCGGCTTACGTACCATTGGACCCGAACTTACCCGCTGATCGCGTTGAATACATTGCGCAAAATAGCACCTTTAAATTGGTGCTGGGAAATCGCGACAATCAGCAGTTTAACGTACCGTATTTTGCTTGGTCAGCGCTGTCAGAGCATTTAGCGGCGCACAGTGGTGACTATCCAAACGTCACTATTGTACCGCAGCAAGCGGCTTATGTGATTTATACTTCAGGCTCAACGGGCAAACCAAAAGGCGTGGTGAATCACCACCATGCTTTGTACAACCGGATCAGCTGGCAGGACCAAGCCTATCCGATTGGCAGTCAAGATCGCGTGTTACAAAAAACGCCATATGGCTTTGATGTTTCGGTGTGGGAATTCTTCTGGCCGTTGATGCGCGGCGCAACCTTGGTGGTGGCTGAGCCGGAAATTCACAAAGAGCCCCGTGAGCTTGCCGAGCTTATTCAAGCCCAGCAGGTGACCTTATTGCACTTTGTGCCCTCGATGTTACAAGCCTTTATCAGTGAGCCACTGGCACAAAAATGTATCAGCATTAAGCATATTATTTGTAGCGGTGAAGCGCTGCCTGCGGCTTTGCAAGCCGATACGCTTAAGCTGTTACCGCAACTGGAAATCCACAACCTGTATGGCCCAACGGAAGCGGCCATTGATGTCAGCTATTACGAATGTGATGGCCGCGCAGACAAAGCGGTGCCAATCGGTAAACCGATCGCCGGATGTGAGCTGTGGGTGTTGGATCAGCAACTGAACCTTAGTCCAATTGGCGCTGTGGGTGAGCTTTACATTGGCGGTGTTGGTCTTGCACGTGGTTATGCAAATCGCCCTGATCTCAGTGCGGAGCGCTTTGTTGCCAACCCGTTTGCCCATGACGGTAGCCGTTTATATCGCAGCGGTGACTTGGTGCGTTGGAGTG
Organism: Pseudoalteromonas luteoviolacea; assembly: GCF_000814765.1. GTDB lineage: Bacteria > Pseudomonadota > Gammaproteobacteria > Enterobacterales > Alteromonadaceae > Pseudoalteromonas > Pseudoalteromonas luteoviolacea_H. Next base: position 112,612 of record NZ_JWIC01000010.1, on the reverse strand, counting down.
AGCTGGGTGAACTTGAATATCTGGGTCGAACCGATCATCAGGTGAAGATCCGTGGCTTACGTATTGAGCTGGGTGAAATAGAGACGCAATTGTTTGCCCAAGATGGCGTAAAAGAAGCTGTGGTGGTGGCAGTCAGTGGCCCCAATGGCGGCGCGAGATTGGCAGCCTATGTCAGTGGGTCGTCTTTAGATGAAAGCCGTTTACAGCAGGGCTTGAGTGATGCTTTGCCAGATTACATGGTGCCTAGCAGCATCATGGTACTGGATGCATTGCCGCTGAGCAGCAATGGTAAAGTTGACCGCAAAGCATTGCCTGAGCCTAAGTTGCAAACTCAGCGTGCCTATCAAGCACCGCAAGGGGAGCGAGAAACATTACTGTGCCAGACTTGGCAGCAGGTACTGGGGCAAAGTCCCATTGGTCGTGATGACAACTTTTTTGCCTTGGGGGGAGACTCGATCCTGAGCTTGCAAATTGTGTCAGCGATGCGCCAGCATGGCTTTGCTCTGAGCGCCAAGCAAGTATTTGAAGCACCGACCATTGCCCAGTTAGCCAAAGCGCTGAGTGAGTTGAGCGACGCAGATAAAATCCCACAAGTGGTGAGCGGCGACGCGCCATTACTGCCGATTCAGCACACGTTTTTTGCCAGACAGCCCAGCCAGATTGATCATTGGAACCAAGCTATTCGCTTGACGCCACCCGCACCCATTGGCTTGGCACAGTTGAACGACAGTGTGCAAATGCTGATAAAGCATCACGATAGCTTGCGTCTGCAATTTCAACAGCAAGGGGCGTGGCAACAAACGTATCGTGAGTACGATGAGGCGAATTACCGCGAAGTGGTTTGGTATCAGCAAACCACAGACAGCGAATTTGATACGTATTTGCTCAATGCCGCTGAACAGGCACAAGCCAGTTTAAGCATTCAGCGCGCTGACTCGCTGCGGGTTTTATATGTCCACAGTGAAAACCGACAAGCCTTGATCTTAATTGCCCATCACTTGGTGATTGATGGTGTCTCTTGGCGTGTTTTAGTGGATGACTTATTGCAAGGCATTGAACTGGCTACCGCGGGCAAGGCTGTTGCATTACCCCCAAAAAGCCACAGCTATCAATATTGGGCGCAGCAGTTGCAAGCCTACCCAAGTGCTCACGCCAATGAGTTTGCCCTGTGGCAAAACCAGCAGTGTGATGCCCTTGAATTACCTAACTATGTAGCAGAGGGCGATGCGACCATTGCAAGCGCAGAAACTTTGCAAGTTAAGTTGAGCGAGTCGCATACTCAGGCCTTGTTATCACAGGCATCACGCCCATATCGTACACATATTGATGAACTGCTGTTGGCTGCTTTGAGTGTGGCATTGAAGCAGTGGACAGGCAGCACCGACGCACAGGTATTCTTAGAAGGGCATGGTCGTGAACCATGGCAGTCGCAATTGGATCTAAGCCGCACTGTGGGTTGGTTCACGTCTTTATATCCGGTGAAGTTAAGTGATGGTGATGATTTGGCACAGACCATTGTCAGCACCAAGGAGCGCTTGCGTGCACTCCCCAATAAAGGTATCGGGTATGGCGCATTTAAATATTATGGCAGCGAAGCACAGCAGCAGGCGCTGCGCACAGAGCGTAAGCCGCAAATTGAATTTAATTATCTAGGTCAGCTAGATGCCAACAGCAATACGCAGTTAGCCGATTGGCAGATGAGTACAGACGGCGTCGGTAGCAGCATTGCTGCGCAAAATCCGCTCAGCGCCGACATTGCAATTAATGGCGCGATTCAAAACAGCCAGTTACAGTTGGCCATCAGCTACAGTGGTGCACGGTTATTATCATCGGACATGGCTGAATTTGCGCAGTACTTTGAGCAGGCACTCAGTGAAGTCATTAACCATTGCCTTGAGGCTGAAGTGAGATTGACACCTGCGGATGTGCCATTGCTGAGCCTATCTCAAGATGAGCTAGATGCTCTGCCAATTGCCCCGTCGTCGGTGTCGAGCATTTATCCGCTGTCTGCGATGCAGCAAGGCATGATGTTCCACTCCATGATTGAGCAAAGTGCTGCATATCTGAATCAATTAAGGCTGGATATCAGCGGCTTGGATGTAACGCGTTTTAAGGCCGCGTGGCAGCAAGTGGTGGCGAGACATGAGGCCTTGCGCACAGGCTTTATCTCTGGGGCGCAACAGCCTTTACAGTATGTCATCCATGACCATCAAATCGTATTTGATGAATTGGATTGGCAAGCTGAGCCTGAAAAATCAGCCGATAAACTGGCCCGCACAATTTTAGATACAGGTTTTGCGGTGACTGAAGAGGTGGGCTTAATGTCGTTCACTTTGGTGCAGCAATCGGCGCAACAGCATCACTTCATTTGGACTTACCATCACATGTTGCTGGATGGCTGGAGCAGTACGGCGGTGCTGGCTGAAGTCATGATGGCGTATCAAGGGCATGCATTGCCTCAGCCCGGTGGCCAGTATCAAGATTATTTGGCATATCTTGCCAAACAAGATGAGGCGGCGGGCGATGCGTATTGGCAAAGTCGACTCGCTCAGCTAAATGACGCCTCTTATCTGACTGAACTGCAAAACCGTGATGTCTTGGATAGCCAGTTAGGGTATGCGCAGCACACATTACAGCTCGATGAGTCACAAGCGGCGCAGTTACAAGCTTTTGCACAGCAGCAAGAGATCACGGTTAATACCGTACTGCAAGGTGCGTGGTCATTGCTACTGAGCCGCATGTTAAATAAATCGGCGGTGTGCTTTGGTGCAACAACCTCAGGGCGACCTGCCGATTTAGTCGGTAGTGACAGCACTGTAGGCTTGTTTATTAATACATTACCGGTGATAAGCACCCTCGATAATGAGCAAATTGTGGGACAGTGGCTCAAAGCCTGCCAGCAAGACAGTATGCAAAGTCGTGAATTTGAGCACACGCCTTTGTATCAAGTTCAAAAACTGGCGGACGGGCAAGTGAGCTTTGACCAGCAAGGTCTGTTTGACAGCTTACTCATTTTTGAAAACTATCCAATTTCAGAGACACTGGGTGCCAATGAGCTAGGTGGAGCAAAGTTCTCTCTGGTTGAAAACCGTGAAGAAACCAACTATCCACTGACGGTATTTGTCGAAACAGCGCAGGGGCTGACCATTAACTTTGCATACCAAGGTTGGCGTTTAAGCGCTGAATTTGTGGCGCATCTCGCGAATAACTTGGCGCGTCTACTTGACGCACTGCAAACACAAGTTGAACAGCCTCTTGGACACATTCAATTGCTCGATGACGCCACGCAAGCACAAGTGAAGCAACTCGGCATGGGTAAATCACACACCCTGCCGAGCAGCGATGCTTTGGCAATGTTTGAAGCACAGGCAAAGCAAACGCCTCTAGCTGTTGCGGTGCAAAACGAGCAAGGTGATCAGCTGAGTTATGACGCACTGAATGGTCGTGCAAATCAATTGGCGCGGGCGCTGCTTGCAGCAGGGCTTACCACAGAGATGCCAGTGGCAATCAGCATGACCCGTGGTATTGAGATGATTGTCGCGATACTGGCGGTGAGCAAAGCGGGTGGCGTGTATGTGCCGATCGCGGTAGAGCTACCAGAAGAGCGCCGCGATTATATTTGTCAGCATAGCGGTGCAAAGTTTGCACTTACTAACTCAGAGGTATCCTTTACTGAATATGTGAGCTGTTTAAACGTCACAGATCTGCCGCTGACATCATATGACGATGGCAACCTTAATGTGCAGCGCCATCACCATCAATTGGTGTACACCCTTTATACATCTGGCTCCACAGGTTTGCCAAAAGGCGTGGCGATCAGTCACGGCAACCTAGTTAACTTCTTACTGGGCATGCAGCAGCAGCTGGGCTTGGAGAGTGCGCTTAATGCATTGGCATTAACCTCGTTGTCATTCGATATCTCAGGGCTAGAAATTTATCTACCGCTGATAAGTGGTGGTACGGTCACAGTGGCACAAAATGCATCGACGCTGAGCGCTACGTTATTGGCCGAGCAAGACTTAATACAAGCTACCCCAGCAGGTTGGCGCAGCTTGCTAGAGCTTGATTTATTAACACAAGTGCAAGGCAAGCGAGCTCTGTGTGGTGGTGAAGCCCTGCCTGCGGAGTTGGTGGCGGATCTGGCACAAAGTGGCGTTCAACTTTGGAATATGTATGGCCCAACCGAAACCACCATTTGGTCAAGTTGCTACCAAGTGACACAGGCGCCAGTACATTTAGGCGATGCCACCTTAAATACTCAACTGTACGTGTTGGACAACCAATTAAACCTGTGTCCACAGCAGGTGGCTGGTGAGCTGTATATTGCTGGCCTCGGCCTTGCCCGTGGTTATTTAGCTCGCCCTGAACTCAGCGCTGAGCGCTTTGTGGCAAACCCGTTTGCTGAGGATGGTGGCCGTTTATATCGCACTGGCGATTTGGTGCGCTGGAACCAAGCTGGTCAGCTTGAATATTTAGGCCGTACGGATCATCAAGTGAAGATCCGTGGTTACCGTATTGAGTTGGGTGACATTGAGGCGCAGCTGTATCGCTGTGACGGAGTCAGTGAAGCGGTGGTCGTTGATGACAACAGCACGGGCGCAACACAGCTGGTGGGCTATGTGTCTGGTAAAGCACTCGATAGCGAAATGATTAAAACCACCATCGCCCAGTGGCTACCTGATTACATGGTGCCTGCACTGGTGATGACGTTGGATGAAATGCCGCATAACAGCAATGGCAAAATCGATAGAAAAGCATTACCAGCACCACAGTGGCAAGAAACACAGGCGTACGTTGCCCCGCAGACAGAGACCGAGTCACGCTTAGCCACTATTTGGCAATCTGTATTAGGTGCAGAGCAAGTGGGCCGAGAGGATAACTTCTTTGCCCTAGGTGGAGATTCTATTAAAGCACTGAGTGTGGCGAGCCAAGGTAAGCAATCGGGGCTTAACTTTGAACTCCCTCAGCTACTGAGTACAGGCAATCTTGCCCAATTGGCGGCGTTGATTGATGGCAATGAAGCCAGTGCCAAGCCAGCGCTACAGCGTCAGACACAGAGGTATTCTGGGCTGTCGTTTGCTGAGCAGCGTCAGTGGTTCTTATGGAAGCTATCACCGCAGAGCAGTGCGTATCACATTAAAGGCGGCTTGATGCTGCAAGGGACGCTCAACAAAGAGGCATTGCAAAGAGCATTGGACTTTGTCAGCAATCGACATGATGCACTGCGTGCTGTGTACGTTGAAGATCAAGACGCGCAGGTATCGCAATATATCGCACCGATTGGCCAATGTGCCTATCACGAGTTTGATGCGTCCAATGGCGCGGACAGTACTGCATGGCGTGCGGATTTTGTGGCACAGCCCTTTGTATTGACCCAAGGCAACCTGTTCAGAGTTGGTCTGATAAAACACAGTGATTCACAGCATGAACTGGTGGTTGTGATGCACCACATTATCTCAGATGCGTGGTCATTACAGATCATTATTGACGATTTTGCTAAGGCATATCGCGATGCGCTCTCGGATAAGGTGCTACCTATCGACACCGCGAGTGTGCGCTACAGCGATTACGCACAGTGGCAGCGGGCTTGGTTAAACGACGAGGTGAAAGCTGAGCAGCTCAGCTATTGGCATAGTGCCATTGGTGATGACTTATCTGCGCTACGTCTGCCAAGCGACATAGCGACGCAGCAAAGTCGCTATCAAGCGGTGACAGAGCAAATTCAGCTAGATGGTGCACTGAAAACAGCCTTGGCTGATTATGCTAGAGTCAACAACACCAGTTTGTTTAATGTCTTAGCGACCGCACTGAAAGTGTTGCTCCATCGCTACAGCGGGCAATCAACCATTCGTGTGGGTATGCCGATTGCCAATCGCCATAATGCGGGCACTGAATCTCTGGTTGGCTTCTTTGTGAATACCCAAGTGATCACCACGCATCTTTCAGGGGAGGTGCTATTGAGTGATGCGCTTGAGCAGGTGAAAACACACTTATTGGGCGCACAAGCGCATCAAGACCTTCCATTTGAGCAACTATTAGATAGCCTTGATTTAGACCGTGACCTTGAACAGCCGTTGTTCCAAGTGATGATCAACCATCAACGCGTTGATGGGGAAGCGCTGCTTGCACTGCCCCAGTTAGATGTGAGCCCTGTATCTATTGCTGCCAGCGAAGCCCAGTTTGAATTGGTGCTGAACTGCTATGAAAACAGCGACGGGCTCACCAATATTGAGTTTGAATTTGCCAAAGAGCGCTTCAGCCCGACGCGCCGAGCAGAACTTGCCCATGCACTGAATGCGGTATTGATTGCGTTAGTCGAAACGCAATCACAGCGTATTGCCGACCTTGTGCTGCTGCCAGAAGCGCAGCGAGCGCAGTTGCATGCCTTGAGTCAGGGACAAACACACACGGCGGCGTCTTTGGTGACGTCGCAATTAAGTGCGATGGCAAAACAATATCCGCATAATACCGCATTGAAATTTGCCGACACGGCATTGAGTTATCAGCAGCTCGCAGCGCACAGTGATCGTTTGGCACATTACCTGTACGCACAATCTCACCCGGTGGTGGCAGTGCGTTTTGCCCGTGGCATTGACATGGTGATTGCAGCCTTAGCTGTGTTGAAGTCTGGTGCGACATATGTGCCGATTGACCCAAGTTTGCCCCTTGAACGTCAGCAATTCATTGCACAGCAAAGTGGCGCAGGCTTATTGCTGAGTGATGATATTGCCAGTGAGCTATCGGGTGTGCCTATCCATACACTGGATGAGTCCAAGCTCAGTGTGTATCCGACAACGGCACTTGGCAACACCATTTTACCCCAGCAAACGGCTTATATGATTTTCACATCGGGCTCGACGGGGTTACCAAAAGGCGTGGCTGTTTCTCATCAGGCGCTGGCAGATCATTGCTATGCCATGCAGCAGTATTATCAGTATCAAGTCGGCGATCACGCTTTGCTCTTTGCCTCAATGGGCTTTGATGCGGCGCTGGAACAGCTGTTAATACCACTGCTAAATGGCGCACAATTGAGTGTGGTTGACCCGAAATCTATGGGCCCAGATGCACTTGTTGAGTACGTGGAGGCTGAGCAAGTCACCGTGGTGGACTTACCGCCTGCGTATTTGCGTCATGTGCCAAAACTGGACTCAGTACGCCTGTGTATTGTCGGCGGTGAAGGCTGGCACCAAGGTGACTTTAAATTGGCTCAGCAAAGTTTGCCACAAGCACAATTCGTTAATGCCTATGGCCCAACCGAAGCTGTGGTCACACCCACGCTGTGGCTGGGCGATGCCAAGTCTTCAGTTGATGGTCGTTACGTCCCCATCGGTAAGCCGGTCGGCAATCGAAACGTGTATGTGCTAGATAGTGACCTGAACTTGTTGCCACAGGGGGCTGTTGGTGAGTTGTATATTGGCGGCAGCTGTTTAGCTGAAGGCTATGTGCAGCAAGCGGATTTAACCGCCGAGCGTTTTGTGGCGAACCCGTTTAGCGACAATGGCACGCGATTATATCGCACGGGTGATTTAGTGCGCTGGAATGCGCAGGCACAGTTGGAATACTTAGGCCGTGTTGACGATCAGATTAAAATTCGTGGTCACCGTATTGAGTTAGGTGAAATTGAGGCGCAGCTCAGCGCGCTCGATGGTGTGGCACAGGCGGTTGTTTTGGTGCAAAGCCAGCAGGAGCAACCTGTGTTAGTGGCATTTGCGGTCAGTGATAAGCTGACTGGCAGTGCGCTGCAAGTTGCGCTGCGTGAGCGCCTACCTGAGTACATGATCCCACAAGCCATTGAAATTGTGACGCAGTTACCGCTCAATCAAAATGGCAAGGTGGATCGTAAACGCTTACCAACACTCACACTTGTATCGGAGCAAGGTGCATGTGTGCCGCCACAGGCGGGCCTTGAGCAGCAGATAGCGCAGATTTGGCAATCACTGTTGAATGTCCCGCAAGTGGGTCGACACGACAGCTTCTTCGCATTGGGCGGGGACTCCATCAGTGCGCTGCGTTTGGTGCCTAGAATTAACCAATTAGGTGATTACGGCATTGAGGTAAAAGACATTTTCAATGCGCCAGATTTGGCGGCTTTAGCCCAACTGACTGCGCAGTCTGAGCAGGGGCCAGCGCGTTTAGCACTGGTACCTGTTGAGCGCACAGAGCTAATGCCAGTGTCTGCGGCGCAGCAAAGCTTGTGGCTGACGGACAGAATGAGTGATGCAGCAGACAAAGCTGCGTATAACATCGCAGGGGGCGTATCTCTCAGTGGTGAACTAGACATTCAGGCGCTTGAGCTGGCATTTAACCAGTTACTTGCTCGCCATGAGGTGCTGCGTACTCGCTTTGTGAATGTTGAGGGCGAGCCGCGCAGTGAGGTGCTTGAAAATGTACACTTTAACATTGCTGTTGAGCAGGTTGAATGTGCGCAAACGGCGATGCAAATGCGCCGTGACTTTGAGCAGCAAGGTTTTGATTTAAGTACCGCACCTTTGATGCGCGCCAAAGTGCTGAAACTGGGTGCAGATAGCTATCAATTATTGGTCAGTATGCATCACATCGTCAGTGATGGCTGGTCGATTGCCAACTTGGTGCAAGAGCTTGGCATGTTTTATGCCGAGCAGCTTGGCGACAGTAGTTTAGTCGAAGCGATGGCGCCGCTAGAGGTGCAATATGCAGATTATGCACACTGGCAAAATGCCCGTTTAGCCTCCGAAGAGGGGGACCAAAACCACGCATTCTGGCAGCAACAGCTTGAGGCGGCACCACAGGTCACCACGTTGCCACTGCATTTCCCGCGTCCTGACAAACCGAGCAGCCAAGGCGAGCAGGTACGGTTTGATATTCAAGCGGACACAGCGGCGCAATTGCAAGCATTGAGCGAGGCGCATCAGGTTTCCTTATTTGCCTTGTTAAAAGCCAGCTATATGGCGTTTTTGAGTCAGCAAACGGGACAGCAAGACTTAGTGGTGGGCACCCCCATGGCAGGTCGAGAAACGCTTTCGCTAGAACCATTAATTGGCTATTTCATTAAGGTGATGCCACTGCGCGTAAAAGTCAGTGCAGATGAGAGTCTTATTAGTTTGGCAAAGCAGGTTCAGCAGCAATTTTTAGCGGTGCAAGATCACCAGCTGCTGACGCTTGAGCGGATCATGCAATTGGTGGATACACCGCGTCAAGCGGGCACCTCGCCAATCTTCCAGCAGTTGTTTGTGATGCAAAATACACCACAGCCACGCTGGCCTGTTGACGGCATGGAGATCACTGAGCTGCCAAGTGGTGACGTGAGTAGTAAGTTTGACTCAGGCATCTTCATTGAGCCGAGTGAAACTGGGTTCAGTGGTAATCTGGTATTTAAAACAGATCTCTACCTGAAAGATAAAATGGCGACCTTGGTCACTCAGTGGTTGAGTCTGTTGGATACTTTGGCAGTCCACCCTGAGCAAGCCTTACCTAGGCCTAAACGCAGTAGTGGTGCCAAAAAGCGTAAGTCTGCCAAGTTTGGTAAATTGAAAAAGTAAGCTGGTTTATCATGTTAACCCAAAGCCAAGGTCGCCAAATGATCTTGGCTTTTTCATTTTATTGCCAGCGTCTTGGCGGGTAAAGCCACATTCTTGCGTGTTTTACTTAAAAAAAATCCCACCTTACTCGTCATTAAAAGACATCCCTAGAGAGTGGGCAAACTATGCCCAATGCAAGGTGCTGTGAAACGCACTGTGTATGCCAATGAGAGTGGCTGAAAATACCTAGGGTAAGCACATTATTGGTTAATTCATAATGGGCTGTTTGGATGCAACCCAGTGTGCCAAATGGCTCCAACTTTACTGCAAGAGACATTTGGCATGATGCAAAAGTATATTGATGCATATCCGCAGGGCCTTGGCCTGAGTGTTCAACAAAAACAACACCTATCAACACATGAAAACAGTACACCTGCAGTGCACAGTGTATTGGTGCCGATCGCGTCAGATTTAAGCGTGTCAGTGATAAACCAGCGAGCGACAGACATTGCTCAGCAGCAGTTGATTTTTCAGTTTGCATTTGTGCACATCGAGGGGCAAGACGAGATCCATCAGATGCCTGTCGAACCAGCTCCATCCGTTTGTGAAGCACTCGATAGTGCTGCGGACTTAACGGCGGTGGAACGTGCCAAGCTGATTCCTGTGTCATTGAATGCATCGCAGGGACACACTATTCAATTAAGTCACTTTGAGGCTCAGCAACAAGCTTATTTATTGGTCCAAGCCAATGCGCTGGCCTTAGATATTGCCAGTGTTTATGAATATATTGATGGATTAGTGCATGGCACAGAGTGTGATGATGAGGTGATCCAATACCCGGACTTTTTAGCTTGGGTGACAGAGACAAATTCTGCGCCAGAAGCAGCTCAAGGGGCGGCTTACTGGCAGCAAGTGGGCAGCAAATTACAGCAGCTTGATAAACACTTTCACTTACCTTATCGCAAAGCGCCTGAGGTCAGCGATAGGCAAGCTCAGCAAAGCCAAGTGTGCACTTTGGACTCATCGTTATTGCAGCGCATTGATAACTTGGCCGAGCAACTTGAATTGGACGCTGATGTCATATTGCAGGCAACATGGTGGTTATTGCTCGCTAGGATCAGTCAAAATAAGGGCTTTGTCGCCGGTTGTGGCTACGATGCCAGACAGATCAGCGAAGAGCTTGAAGGTGCACTGGGTGTGTATCAATTGCATTTACCGCTGGCCATTGAAGTAAACCCCACACACACGCTCAGTGATTGGTTGACTCACTTCGACTTTCAAAATGAGCAGCATGTTGAATGGGCTGAGTCCTTTGCTGGCCTCGCCGAATATGGCATAAACACTGCGCCGAGTTGTCTGATGCAGGTGTGGCATGGTGAGGTGCAGGGTCAGCTGCTGCGTTTAGATGATGGCAGTGAGCTGCATTTGATGTGTGTGCTGCAAGAAGGTGAGGCGGTATTAACTCTGCGTCATGATAGTCGAGCGTACAGCGCGGATGCTGTGCAGGCACTGCTTGCGCAATATCAACACCTGTTGATGCAATTGGATAACCAGCTTCATACGCCAATTGGTGCATTGCCCATTGCGACTGAGCAAGAGCAACAGCGCCATTTGGGGCTTAATCGTCCAGCCACTGATGTGCCTTTGCTATTTGATAAAATCACGCAGTTTGCGCAGCAAAATAGTGTAGTGGCACTCACCGATGGGCAGCAAAGCCTTAATTACGCAGCACTAGATAACCGTTTGCTGCGCATTGCTCAAGTACTTAAAAGTAAAGGCGTAGTCAGTAATGACATCGTCACTGTGGCTTTGCCACGCAGTTTTGAGCAAGTTTTGGTGATTTTAGCCATTCAACGTTTGGGTGCGGCTTATTGTCCTGTTGATCCCGTGTGGCCCGAAGCACGCCAAGCGCAAATCATCTCTGCGGCGGGCGCCTCGTGCCATATTGGCGAGCAAAGCAGTGACCATGCTTTAGGTTTAGCGGCGCTACTCAGTGAAGCTGAACAACTGACGACCGTGGACACCCTTGCTTTACCTAATGCCCAGCAAGCGGCTTATGTGTTGTTTACTTCAGGCTCGACGGGCACCCCCAAAGGCGTGGTGATTGAGCATGGCCAATTGGCTCATTATTGCTTTGGTTCCAGTGAGGCACTTAACTTGGGGGCTGAGCGCTATGGCTTGACCTCCACCGTGGCGGCGGATATTGGTAACACTTGTTTGTTTAACGCTTTTTATAATGGGGGCAGCCTCATCGTTGCGCCTGAGCAAGCGGTCAGAGAAGGACAGGCCTTTGCGCAATTTATCACGGCGCATCAGGTTGAGGTGGTGAAAATTGTACCTTCACATCTACAAGCGTTATTGGAAGCTGAACCCAAAGCACTGCCGCAAAAATTAATTTTAGGTGGAGAGGCGAGTGCGCCGACTTTACTGCAAAAAATTCATCAACTGAGTCCAAGCACGCAAGTCTTTAATCACTATGGCCCTACTGAGGCGACCGTCGGGGTGTTGTCTCACCAATATCATGACTTAACCAGTTTTGCTGGCACTGTTGCCAAGTTGAGTAAGGTGTTTGCAGGTACCTCGATTTATATTCTCAATGAGCAAGGCGCGCTGTGTGCCATGGGTGAACAAGGTGAGCTGCATATTGCGGGCACGCAATTGGCCCGTGGTTATCTTGGTAAAGGGGAACACGAAGGCTTTATGACTGACAGTCCGTGGGCACCGCGCCTTTACCCTACAGGTGACGTTGCCAGATATATGCCTGATGGCAGCATAAGCTTATCTGGTCGTAAGGATGATCAGGTGCAAATTCGCGGTTTCCGTGTTGAACCCAATGACGTTGCCGCTGCTGTGAGCCGCTGTCTTACTTCGGTAGGCTGTTATGTCACGGCCCATAAAGTGGCTGGTCAAACTGCATTAGTGGCTTATTTGACAGGATTCAACTATCAAGACGAGGCAGCCTTGGGCTTATTGACGGGTGATGTGAACCAATACCTTCAAACCAGTTTGCGTGAACAGCTACCTGAAGCCATGGTGCCACAGTTTTTTGTGGCGCTAGAACAGTTACCACTGTTGGCCAATGGCAAGGTTGATCGCAGCCAGCTGCCAGACGTTGCAAAATTACAGACCCAGCACTATGTAGCGCCTAACTCGCAATTAGAGACATGGTTAGCGGATGCGCTGGCACACATTCTTGAAGTGGACAAAGTCAGTTGTGATGCAAGTTTCTTTGACCTTGGCGGTCACTCACTGGCGGCCATTAAACTGGTGACGCGCATCAAGCAGCAGCTGCTGATGGATGTTGAGCCGACCTTGGTGTTTGATAATGCCACCATAGTGAAATTTGCAGCGGCGTTAAGCGCACAGCATAGCAATCCGCAAAAATTAGAAAAAATCGCCATGACGCAATTAAAGCTGGCAACGTTATCGCCCGAGCAGCGCAAAGCGCTGCAGCAAAAACTCGGCTTGGGCAACTAGTACACGTAATCCATTCAACTTTGTATATGGGAGTCGACGACTCCCTTTTCCTTTTTTCGAGATACACATGAACAACGACGATATTCTTGATGTGCTTGCAGATGAACTGGACCTTGAATTACTTGGTGAGCTACTTGCTGAGCAACCAGAGGCTGACAACCAGATCCCAAAACACCCAGACACGTTTGGCAACTTGTCTTTTCAACAGCAAAGGCTGTGGTTACAACAGCAATTAACCCCAGAGTCGATTTCATACAATGTCCCCCGTGCCTTTTACATTGAGACGGCTTTGGACATCGACAAACTACAAGCAGCGCTGAACGCTTTGGTAAATACCCATCAGGCGCTGGCAACACGCTTTAGCAATGGCAGTACTCCAAGGCAGTACTTGGTTGAAGAGGCACAGGTGCCCTTGTCGATATTGACGTTAGATACATCGTTGCAAGCTTGGGCAGCGGTTGATGTGTTGGGTTCGAATGTCGTAACTAATTGGTTTGCTCAGCCGTTTGATTTAAGTTGTGCGCCGTTAATGCGCGCCGCTTGGATAGCGTACGGCAAAGGCGGGATTTTACTGTTAGATAACCATCATATTGCCAGTGATGGATGGTCCTTGAATTTAATTTTGCGAGATTTAGTGCGAGCTTATTTTGGTGAGCCTCTCTCACCAACTGGGTTGCGATATTTAGATTATGCCCAGTGGCAGCGCGATGCCCTTGAGTCCGAAATGGGACAGCAAGCGTGTTCATATTGGCAAGACTATGTGAATTTTGAGCCGCAACACCTTGCACTACCCAAAGCTGAACAAGCGAGCGATGAACGCTATGCTGTGGTGGCAAAAGCGCCGCTATCTGCTGAGCAAACCCGAACACTAAGACAGCTTTCTCAGCAACATAACCTGACGGTTTCGTCGTTAACCATGGCGCTGTATCAGATAGTGTTGTCGCGCTTTAGCGACGCACAGCAGTTTTTATTGGGTGTGCCGACGGCTGCCAGAAATCATCCGGATATTAGTGAGATTGTTGGCTTTTTTGTCAATACGCAGCTGTATAAGAATGAGGCATTGCCAGAGCGTACCTTGGTGGAGGTTGCCCGCGCGGTACAACAGCATACCCTGACTGTGATTGAACACCAGCTTATCCCATATGAATGGTTGGCTAGAGAGCTTGGTTGGCAGCAAATGGGTGAGCAAAGTCATTTCCAAGCCATGTATAACTTTTCAGAGTACAAGCCCAGCAGTGATGGACCGATGCCATTGCCACTGACGCCCATTGTGGTCGACAAGTTTGAAGCCAAGTTTCCGCTTTCACTGGAAGTGATTGAGCAAGCTGATACCTTATTGATCCAATTTGAGGGCGATCCAAAATACTATGACATGTCTGTGTTGGAGCGCTTGTTGGCATCTTTTGTGGCATTTGCCTCCAAGCTGACCAGTGCACCAGATGTTGCGCTTGGGAATGTGGTCGCAGAAGCGATGCCAGTAAAAGCTCAACCCGTTGCGCCAGCTGCGGATTACTTATCTGTGTTGGCGCAGAACTTTGCCACACATCAGGAACATATTGCCGTATCAGATCTGCAAGGTACTTCATTGACGTATGCCGAGCTTGATACACGCAGTGCGCAATTGGCTAATTATCTATTAGCTGAGGGCTTGCAAAGCGAGCAAAAAGTCGCGCTGATGTATGAACGTGATGTGGATATGCTGGTGGCCATGTTGGCAGTACTGCGTGCTGGTGGCGCTTATGTGCCTGTAGACCCTAAGTTACCGCAATCACGTATTGACTATATCCTCTCGCACAGCGGTACGCAATTGGTGCTGCACAACCTCACTACGTCAGTGGCAATAGAGGTTGAGCAGTGCAATACAGCGACGTTATCTTTGCAAGGTTATGCTGCTACGGCTGCAGCTATCACGATTCACCCTGCGCAATTGGCGTATGTGATTTATACCTCGGGTTCGACGGGTAAGCCAAAAGGGGTGGCCATTAGCCATCAAAACCTCAGTAACTTTTTAGCGGCTATGCAGGAAAAATTTGCTTTGCAGCGTGAAGATACTGTGCTGGCACTGACGTCCTTGTCGTTTGATATTTCAGGCCTTGAGTTACATTTGCCGCTGTATGTGGGGGCGAAGGTATGCATTGCTCAGCAGCAAAGTCAGCTCAGTACCGCCATCTTGGCACACGTTTCTGTGATCCAAGCTACGCCAGCGGGATGGCGTGCCTTGCTGGCGCAAAACTTAATTGAAAAACCAGTACTGGGTCTGTGCGGGGGGGAAGCACTCCCCGCTGAGTTGGCAGTCGAGTTACTCGAGAAACAAGTGACCCTTTGGAACATGTATGGACCGACAGAAACCACCATTTGGTCTTCTTGTCAGCAGGTTGTGGCGCCCGATATTCACCTTGGTGACAGTGTGCGCGCGAATCAATTTCATGTTTTGGACGGCGCTTTAAACCCGGTCCCCAATGGCGTTGCCGGTGAGTTATATATTGCGGGTGATGGCCTCGCTCGTGGCTATTTAAATCGTCCTGAACTCAGTGCAGAGCGTTTTATAGCCAACCCATTCTGCCAAGCGGGCAGCCGTTTGTATCGCACTGGAGACTTGGTGAAATACAACCATGCAGGCCAGTTAGAATATTTGGGACGCACCGATCATCAGGTGAAAATCCGTGGTTTTAGAATTGAGCTAGGCGAAATTGAAGCACACTTTTATCAACAGACAGCTGTGACTGAAGCTGTGGTAATCGCGGAAGAGTTACCAACCGGCACGCGTTTGGTGGCCTATGTGGCAGGGCATGGACTTGAAAGCAGTACACTACAAGCACAACTAGCAGCGCAATTGCCACATTACATGGTGCCAAGTGTGATCATGGTATTGGATAAGTTGCCACTGAATAACTCAGGCAAAATTGACAGACACGCTTTGCCAAAAGCACAAGATGGCCAAAGTGAAGACTATGTTGAGCCTGAAAATGAGCAAGAGCAGCAATTGGTTGAGATTTGGCAAACCGTGCTCAAGACTTCACCGATTGGCCGTGAAGATGACTTCTTTACTTTGGGTGGCGACTCCATTAGTGCACTGCAATTGGCAAGTCGCATCAGTGAGACACTCGAGTGCAACTGCTCAGTAAAAGATGTGTTTGATGCACCCAATGTCGCCGCTTTAGCTGTGCTATTAAATAAAGCAGGCAAGGCTCAACTGCCTCAGCTGGTCAAAGTTGCAGCTCAGCCGAGTTATGAATTAGCACCTGCGCAGCTGAGCTTGTGGCTATCCGATCAACTGGTAAAAGCGCAAGACAAGCACGCGTTTAATATTTCAGGTGCGGTCACATTGCGTGGCGCGCTGGATGTTGACCTGCTACAGCAAGCGTTTGACTTAGTGATTGCACGCCATGCCTCGTTGCGCATGCGCTTTGTTGAGCACTTGGGTGAAGCCAGTATGCAAGTCAGTGAGCAGCTTGATTTTAAACTGGCGGTAGAAGTACTGACGGATGTAAATGAAGGCGAGCGCACAGCGCACAGCCAGCAACTGCAGCGCGACTTTGAAAATCAGCCATTTGATTTGACAAAAGCGCCGCTGCTGCGCGCCTTGCTTATTCAGCTTGGAGAAAGCGAGTATCAATTGTCGGTCAGTACGCATCATATTATTTCCGATGGCTGGTCGATGAGTGTATTGATTGGCGACTTGGCTACGGCATATCAGGCGCTTGCGAGTCATCAGCCACCAAGTTGGTCGCCATTGCAGTTCGATTATGTGGATTATGCCAGTTGGCAGCAAACGCTACTCAGTGGTGAGTCCGGAGACGTGCTGAGAGCTTATTGGCGCGACCATCTAGCAGCAGCACCGGCAAACAGTGCATTACCAAATCATTACCCACGCCCTGCGCAATTGAGTAATGAAGGGGGATTGGTGGTGGGCGCATTTGATGCAGATCAAACCAAGCGCTTAAAAGTGTTTGCCAGTGAGCAACAAATATCACTCAATGCCTTGCTCTTATCTGGTTATTTCTTGTTCTTACATGCCATCAACGATAAACCAGATGTGGTGGTTGGCAGTGACTTTGCAGGACGTGATAATCCAGCGCTTGAAGCCCTGATTGGTTTTTTTGTGCGGGTATTACCACAGCGTAGCAAGCTTGATGAAAATGATTTAGTAATTGATTTTATTAAACAAACTCAAGATTTATCACTGCAAGTGATGGCCCATCAAGCGCTGGGCTTGGAGTCATTGACTGAATTAGTGGACGCCCCAAGGGTGAACAATATTCAACCATTAGTGCAGCAGCTATTTGTCATGCAAAACACCCCGCAGCAGCAATGGATGATGGATGACATTCGTCTTGAACCTGCCGACAGCCTCAGTGCGATTAGCAGTAAATTTGACAGTGCGCTTTTCGTCATTGAGGCGGATGAGTTGCAATGCCAGTGGGTGTTTAGAAAACAACTATACAACCCTGAGAGTATGCAGCAATGGTTGGGGCGTTGGCAGCAATGCGTATTGCAACTCATGGAGATGAGCGAACAGCCTGTTCGTAATGTAATTTCGCCAATGATTCAGGAATTTAAAACTATGCAAAAAGCCGCCCGCGGAAATTCATTTTCAGGATTAAAGAAAGGTCTAAAAAAACGCACCAAGGCACCTGCTGCGCCGATAAAAACCTATTTTTTACCAGACACTGAGCAGTTTCCTATTCTCGTAGAGCCGACGTCCCCTGATCTTGACCCAATTAATTGGGCAAGTAATAACCGTGATGTGATTGACGGTTATTTAAAGCAGTACGGTGGCATTATTTTTAGAAACTTTGCGTTGCAATCCCCTCAAGAATTTGAGTCATTTGCTGATGCGATCCAGCCGGGTTTATACGGCCAATATGGTGACTTGCCGAAAAAAGAAGGCGGCAAGAAAACCTATAAATCGACGCCTTATCCTGAGCGTCAGATGATTTTGTATCACAATGAGAGTTCTCACCTAGACAAGTGGCCGCGCAAGCAATGGTTCTTCTGTGAGTTGCCATCTGTGGTTGGCGGTGCGACGCCGATTGTGGATTGTCGCCGTATGCTCAAAGAGTTACCACAAGAGCTGGTGGAAAAGATTAAAGCCAAAGAGCTGCTTTATGTACGTAATTTTATTCCGAATCTGGATGTTGCTTGGCAGGACTTTTACAAAACTGACGATAAAGCCGAGGTGGAAGCACGTTTGGCGGCCAGCAATACCGAGTTCCGTTGGCTAGACAATGGTGGCTTGCAAACCCGTACTAAAACCCATGGCGTGATCAAGCACCATCTAACGGGTGAAGCGTCTTTCTTTAACCAAGTACAGCTGCATCACGAGTCTTGTTTAGAAGAGAGCGTGCGCAAAGACTTAATAGAAATGGTTGGCCACGAGTACTTACCTCGCAATGTATTTTTTGGTGATGGGACGCCGATCAGCTATGAAGAAATGGCTCTGATCGGTGAAGCGTACGAGCGCTGCGCGGTTCGATTTGCTTGGCAAAAGGGCGATGTGGTAATGCTTGATAACATGTTAGCAGCCCATGCCCGCGACCCTTACGAAGAACCAAGAAAAATCGTTGTTGCGATGGGCGACATGGTATCCCAACAACAATTGGCTGACGCCAACACCGCGCAAGCAGAGCAGGAGTGCCCAGCATGATCACAGAGTATATCGAAGAGTATCAACAAGGTGTCGTACTAACAGCAAACCAGCAGCGCTTTGTGACTGAGGGCGAAAATACGTCAGCACTGGTACAGTTATTGGTGCCTTGCTCACGCAGTTTGCAAGAGATTCAGCACTATGCAGGCGAGCTGGTGCAATTTCACTTGAGTTTGGCTTCAAATTATCAGCAAGTTGAGGGCTTTAAAGGTCTTCGTGCTGTGCCAAGTCTTGATGCCAAAATGAAAGTGGATAACTTGGAGTGGACACAGGATGGTATACCCAGTTTGGCACAGCTGGCGGTGATTTCTCCTGTTGAAATCGCGCCTCATGCAGGCTGCAATCTTCATCTGACTCGCATTAACGCGCCAGAGCAAAGCTATTTGGCGCTGCGCGGTTTTGCCGGTGCGTTGGACTTATCATCACTGGAGCTTATCGCTGCCATCATAGCTGGCCAACCGGATGATGAAGAAGCGCTGCAGTTTCCTGATTTTGTTGCCTGGCAGCAAGAGATGTTGCATGACGAAGATGGCCTAGCAGGCCAAGTGTACTGGCAAAACTATTTAACAGGGGATATCCCAGCACCATTGCAGTTGCCATACAATATGGGCACGGTCAGTGAAGGTGAGCGCAGCTACACGCAAGTTCAAAATGAGGTTGATGCTGCGCTGTGGCAAGGTGTTGAACAGTTTGCAGAGACAATGGAAACTTCAGCACAGAATATTGCGCAATATGCATGGTGGTGGTTGATGGCGCGTTTGGCAACGACGCCGCGTTTTTTGACCGCACTGCATTATGATCCCCGTCTTGAAGACGAAGCATTTGAAGGCGCATTGGGCCGATATGCGAAAAGTTTACCGCTTATTATTGAATATCAGCCAGAGCAGAGCTTGCACAGCTGGTTAGGTGCGCTAAACGAGCAGTGTGAAAATCATCGTCAGGTGGCGCAAAGTATTTCATTGGCACAGCTTAATACCGCTGTCACTGCGACAGATGCCGTACTGCCGCTAAACAGCGCGCAGACTGATTGGCAGGTGAGTCAGCATCATGCACTGAACTTAGCGGTATCTCAGCAGGGCACGTTGACATTAAATTACTGCCAAAACAGTTTTTCTGCAGCTGCAGTGAGTAGTTTGCTGGCGCAATTGGCTCAGGTACTGCACGTGATTCAATCAGCAGAGGTGCATACCCAATCTGCTGAGATCAGCCTATTAAGTGATGGTCATAAATCACAGCTTTTGGCCATCAATGGTGTGCAATTGGCAACGCCTGCTGAAACAGTGATCGCACGTGTCGCGGGCTTTGCCAGTACAGATGCTGACTCTGTGGCACTTATTGATGCAGACAGCACACTCACGTACGGCCAGTTATGGCAACTAGTTGAGCGCACAGCTAAAGGGTTAAAGACCAGACAGCCTGACTCAATACAGCCGATATTACTCTTACTGCCAAGAAGCACGGATTTAATCGTGGCGATGCTTGCCAGTATGCGGGCAGGGTTTGGCTTTGTGCCATTAGACCCAAGCTGGCCGCAGGCACGTATCGACAAGGTCGTTGCCCAGTTTGATAGTGCCACCCTGATAGCGGAGTCAGCGCAAACAGGTGAGACAGTGCAGGCATTGCAAGCAGACAGTGATGTTGTGTTGCCAACACTTGCTTCACTTGAAACCTGCCTTGCATACAGTATTTTTACGTCTGGCTCGACGGGCACACCAAAGGGCGTGCGTATCGGCCAGCAACAGCTGAGTGCCTATTGTGCGGCATCCAGTGAAGCATTGGGTTTGTTAGAGCAAAATAACTTTGCACTGACAGCGACCGTGGCAGCAGATTTGGGATATACCTGTTTATTTAATGCGTTATATCTTGGTAAGCGATTGTGTATTGCCAGTGAAAAGCAAAGTATGGACAGCACAGAGTTTGGGGCGTTTTTATCTGAGTATCAGATTGATTGCATTAAAATCGTACCTTCTCACTTACAAGCGCTGTGCGACTTAAAAGCACTGCCTTATTTCCCGCAAAAAATTGTACTTGGCGGTGAGGCGTGTCCAAATACCTTTTTACGTTCAATACAGCAGTGGGCGCCGCATAGCGAAATTTACAATCACTATGGGCCAAGTGAAGCCACCATAGGGGTGATGTGTCATCGTTATGTGGCAGGCGACGGTGGTGTGGCTAAGCTCAGCCAGGTGTTTGCAGACACGCAGACGTATGTGCTTAATCAAGCTGGGCAGCTGTGTAGTTATGGTGAAGTGGGCGAGCTATTTATCGCTGGTGCGCAGTTGAGCGACGGGTATTTGGGTCAGCCAGACCATCCCGCGTTTACCGAGCACAGTGAATTGGCTCAGCGCGTTTATGCCACAGGCGATCTTGCTCGCTACATGCCGGACAACTCAGTGATGATCTTAGGGCGTAAAGACGACCAAGTGAAAGTACGTGGCTTTAGGATTGAGCTAGGAGAAGTGGCTGCCTGTATTGAGCAGCTTGAGGGCATTGAACACGCGCTTGTGGTGGCAGACAAAGTGGATGGACAAGTGCGCTTAAATGCCTATTTGATTGCCAATCAGTATGTAGATGGGGCACTGAACAGCGACGCGACGCAAGCACTTAAAAGTGCCTTGTCACACAGTTTACCTGAGGCGATGATCCCTTCTGCCTTTATGGTGGTGGCACAGTGGCCGAGGTTGGGTAATGGAAAAGTCGACCGCAAGGCGCTACCTTCATTTGCGAGTCAGACACTGACTTATGAAGCGCCGCAAGGGGAGTTAGAAGAAAAACTCGCTGCGGTGTTTGCAGAAGTATTGGAGCTCGATAAAGTCAGCCGTAGTGCATCATTTTTCCAATTAGGTGGCCACTCCATTGCGGCCATCAAGTTGGTTAAGCGTTGGGCCGATAGAGAGGCGTCAGATCTGCACTTTGATTTAGGTGTGTTATTCCAAGCACCGAGCGTTGCTAAATTGGCCGATGTGCTTAGCACAGAGGCAACTGAGCAGATCACACCATTGAATGGCCATAAAGCAGGTAATCGTCAGGTTATTTGTTTCCATGATGGCTTAGGCTTATCCCTGAGTTATCGTGCATTGGCAGAGCATTTGAATGATCAGGTCAACTTGTTTGCCCTTGAACCAAATAGTGCCGACCTTGCCGTGGATGATTTTGATGCGTTGGCGCAAAGTTACACAGACAAACTCATCACGCAATTTGCTGGACAGCCTATTGAGTTGTTGGGTTGGTCTATGGGCGGCTTATTGGCAGCAAAAGTGGCTATCTTGTTGGAAGCAGCAGGGCAGCCTGTCACACAATTGTACTTGGCAGACTCGTGGATCCCAACCGCACAAACACGCAATATCTCTCAGTTAGATGCAATCAGCGAATTTTTAACCCTGGTGGTGGATAATGGCGGCGAGGCGTGGACGCAGCGCATAAACAGTTACTTTGTGCCTCTACTTGCTGATAATGAGCTGGACAGCGGTACATTAAGTGCACATTTACAGGCATTTTGGCAATCTGCTGTTGACGCGTTACCGCTGCCTTACAATGCGATCACCGCACAGCAATTGGCGGATACTTTTACCAAGAGTGAGCGCTTGAAAGCACTGCGTGCAGTGAAATGCACCTTGCCAAGCCTGCCTGAAACATTGCCAACACATGTCTTGTGGTCAAAAGAGCGTTTGAGCAGTGACATTGATGTGTATAGTGCGCAATTGACGAGCAATGGCGCGACAATGGTGGTTGAACAGCTAGATGTTGGGCACCAAGAAGTGGTCCGTCATCCACAGTTATTGAATGCGGTTGCGACTCAAATGAGCTAACGCTAGTCACTTACAAATAGGCTGATTTATAGGGGCGTTTGGGTAACAAACGCCCCTTTTCTTGTTTTTTATCTTATTTTTCTAAATTTTTAGCAAGGCTTCTCGTCCTGCCAAATGGTGTGGTTTTGGCTGTCAAAAACTGACTTTAAATGGACAGCCTGAAATAAACAGGAGGGAGTTTATGGATAAAAAAACGCTAACCCGGCTAACCAAACAGCATTCCGTTTTAGGGGCAATCAGCGCCTGTATTCTCACTATTGTGTTTGTTTGTGGCAGTTTACTTTTTTTTCGCGGGCAATTGCTAAACTGGCAATTTGCATGGCATCAAGATCAACATGTTGAGCGTGATATGTCGTGGCAAAGCGCAGTGACTGACATGGTGGCACAAATCCCTCATTTTGCGCAGCAGCGCATTACTTTAACAACCGACCCTCAACACCATCACTTATTTCAAATTTACGTCGGTCATGATGACCGCTTGCTTTATAACAACCAAACGCAACAATTGTTTGGTCAAGATGCTGCGCAGCAGCAAGCAGCTGCTGATTTTTTGTACTTTTGGCATATCAATTTCATGACACATATTGGCACGGATATCATCGCGTTAGCCTGTATTTTCTTGATTATGGTGACCATCAGTGGCATTTGGATCCGCTGGCGTGACTTGGTGAAAAAATTCCATCAATACCGCGCGAAAGGTAAATCGCGTGATGTATTCAAAGACAGTCATGTGTTGTTGGGATTGGGTGTACTGCTGTTTATGTTGATGTATGGTTGGAGCAGCGCTTACTTTAATGTCGGTTATGAAATAAATGCGCCGATGTATCATAAGTATGCTGAAAAAAGTGGCGAAAGTTACTGGGATGAACTGGGATTTCCTCATAAACCGGACAACTATGACATGGACGCTAAGCTTAGCGCAGCGCGCATTAATCAAGTGATCACTGATTATCAACAGGCATACCCCGATATGCGGATTGCACGCTTTGATATTTATCCAGGGCCTTGGATCCGCTTACGTGTCAGTGGCGAGTCTGATCGCAGTTTTGAGTTTGTCACCGCTTTTTATGATGTGCACGGCAACTTGCTGTATGAGCCACAGCGAACACCAGTCAATGACGTCTATAACATCATGATCCAGCTGCACGAAGGTCACTTACTCGGCAAGTCTTCCCATCTTCTGTACTTTATTTTAGCTCTGATGGCGATTGCAGCGATGTTAATTGGTAATTTGTATTGGTTAGCGATTAGAGAGCCTAAACGGGCGGGGCAAGTCTTATTTCGCTTGCAGCGCGCATGTTTAGAAGCGGGCACCTGCGGCGCATTATTTGCAATTGCATTGCTGTTGGTGTGTACTCGATTATTTAGCCAAGGCGAGCCATTAACCGTGCTGACAAATCAGTTGATCGTGGTGATAAGTTTACTCGGTTGTGGTGCATTAACGTGTTACTTCAAGCAGGCAAAAGACTCTGCTCATGCGATATTACAAGGGTCTGGGGTACTGTTTTTGATCTTACCTTGCATCGATATAATTCGGTTGCTACTGGGTCACAACATCTACAGTTTTGTTGCCAAAGATATGCTGACCGCGAATATCGCCTTTATCGCGCTTTCAGGTTTGAGTTTTGGTTTGGCTACGGTTGTGGTGAGAGTCACAGACAAGGTTAAGAAACGCACAATTGATTTGGAGCCTGTCAATGATCGCCTTGTTTAGCTTTGTGTTGTTAGGGTTAGCGCTATTTGCCCACTCAAAATATTGGCCATACGCCAAAATATCTGGGGTTGCGAGATTGTTTGACTATGTGACGCCATCGCGCATGTTAATGGTGAGTGTCATGGTGCTGAGTGTCTTTTATTATTTTCAGCTTGGCCTCATTGCCGCATTATTTTTGGTGTTTTTTGCGCTGAGTATCGGCTTACCTTTGGTGGTGATGATGGGTCACCACCGCGGTACATCGCCGATATTGATGTTGCTCGTCTTAGCGGCACTTGGTGGGGTATTGTAATGCGCGTATTAAATGTTGGGGTCATACTTGGGCTGTTGGTTGGTTGGGTGTTGGTACGTGGTGGAATATGGCTGAGCTTAGATTTATTTGGTTTAGACTTTCATACCGTGATCACAGTCACAGAGCTGATGAGCATTGTCGTGATAGCTGGGGTGGCGTTTCACTTTTCAATGCAGGTCAATTATCGTGCGCTTTGTATACTTGCTGCCAAGTATTTAATGCCTATGGTCGGGTTGTTTATTTTGTTATTTGGCATAAATGTTTTTCGTTAAATTCTTAAATATATCAACTATATGAATATAATCATAAATATTTTTCGTGTATAAATAATTGATATTTATGCACTTATTGAATGATAGGTATTTTTATCACTCTAAATGACGTCAAGTCGCTAAATTTTTAATGTATTGCTTCGTCTGCCCTTGAGTAAATCAGCATTTTTTATCTCGACTAGGATAAGGGAGTCAAACGGCGTATGAAGCAATATTCTATGATTGCAAAAGCGGTGTGTATTGGACTACTAGCAAGTAGTTCTTCAGTAGTATTAGCAGACGATGCTAAATTAGATATGGAACGAATTGAGGTGGTTGGTAAACACCACCGCGATGTAGGGGCAACGGGACTGCCACTTGCAATCGGCGATACGCCGCAATCAATCTCTGTGATTGACCGTGAGTTCATGGATTTTCATGATATTAACTCCATTGGTGACGCTCTTACGCACAGTGCCGGTGTATACTCAGAAACATCATTAGATAGTCGCGAGCGCTTTGTTTTCGCTCGTGGTTTCGAGATGAACCGTTTCTTGATTGATGGTATGGGCACGGCAGCTCGTCCACTGCAAGCCACTCTTTTAGATACTAGCATTTTTGAAACGGTAGAAGTGATCCGTGGCTCTACGGGTATGCTTCAAGAAGTTGGCCAGCCTTCTGGTACGGTTAACCTAGTTCAAAAGCGTGCATACAATGGTACGGGTGGTTATGTCACAGCAGAGTATGGCTCGTGGAACAAGATGCGCGGTGAAGCCGATTTCAATACGACTTTGACCGATAGCGGTTCAGTGCGTGCCCGTGCGGTTGTTGCTATAGAAGATACGGACTCATTTGTTGAACGCTACAATGCCGATCGTAAGACATTTTATACAACATTAAGTGCAGACATCACTGATGCACTGCAAGTGTCTGTTTTTGCAAGTTACCAAGACGATGGCCAAAGTGCAAAATCAGATGGCCTACCACTGCAATTTGCTAATGGCGACCCTATTCAAATCGGCATCGAAGCCAATATCTATCCTGATTGGGGCACTCAAGACTCAACGCAAGAGAACCTAACTGGTGAATTGCGATATGAAATCAATGACGATTGGTCGGTAGTGGCGAAACTTCACCATTCAACACTTGATGAAGAGAAAGTGTTTGCCGGTCTTGATTGGCACCCAGCTCCGACAGGTGATTACGCACTATTTACGTACGAAACAGATTCTGATTTTGAAACAGATCGTGCAGAAATTGGTGTGAATGGTCAGTTTGATTTGTTTGGTCAAACGCATACTGTGAACTTCACTTTAGCGGATACCAATTTTGAAGAATTGGCTTATACGTTTAGACCGCTTTCAAGAGTGACGGGTAATTTAGGGGCTGAGCACAGAAATGAGTCGCCAGAACCAAAGCCGGCAAAGCCTGAGTATAATTATGCACAGCCACAACTACGTAGCGCTGAAATAGGCTCTCAAAGTGCACGCGTTGCGCTTAACCTTCAGTTATTAGATAACTTTAATGTGCTATTGGGTGCAAATCGTAAAGATATCGATTCATATAGCTTAAACAACGGTACCGTTACCGATGAAACGTTCTCTGATACAAGCCTATACTATGGCGGTGTATACAAGATAAACGAGCAAGCGGTTGTTTACGCAAGCTATACCGATATTTTTGATCAGCCTCAGCAGTATAATAAAGCAGGTGCCTTGTTAGATCCGCTCAGAGGTGAGAACCAAGAAGTTGGTTTTAGATACTCTAATACTGATAACACGTTGAGCTTAGATGTAGCTTACTTCAATATCACTCAAGAAAACTATGGCGTCGTTGCTGGAAAACACTCTGATGGCAATGTGTATTATATTGGCCAAAGTGGTATTGAGTCTGAAGGTTATGAAGTTGAAGTATCGGGTTACTTCACTGATCAGTGGTTCGCATCACTATCATTCTCTGACACAGATGTAACGAATCCAAATGAGTTGGCAGGTCGTGTATCTCGAGTTGTACCTGACAGAATTGCAAGTTTTAGTACTTTCTATGAGTTTGATAAACTGAGAGTCGGTGGCTACATCAATTATGCTGGTGAGCGTGAAGGCTTTATTGGTTTAGGTCCATATGAGTATGTACCAGTCGATTCGCACGTTCTGGCTGGTTTCTCTGCTTATTATGAGTTCAATGAATCATTGAGTGCAAAATTCAATATTCATAACCTGTTTGATAAAGAGTATGATGCGAAAATTGCCTTTATTTCAGTTCGCCCTGGCGACCCTCGCAACTTCTCTGCGCAAGTGACTTATACGTTCTAATACGCGATATGAAGTGTCTTCGGGCACTTCGATGTGTATATTCGCAGCACCAAGCCTCACTGATTGATGTGGGGCTTTTTTGTGAGGAAATGAGGCTTGTTCGACAGTGTGTGGGTCGCACACACATAGTGAAATCAATGCGTCACGATAAATTGAGAAAAAAGCCACCCGCTAAGGATAGGTGGCTTTGGTGTGTGGTCAAAACGTGGCGCCACCATCAATGGTAAGCACTTGCATTGTGGTGTGCGAAGATAAGTTCGACGCGATGAAAACTGCGGTGTTGGCAATTTCTTCAGGTGTCGCGATTTTTTGCAGTGGAATACCCAGCTTATATTGATCGGCAAAGCCGTCAATGACGCGTTGTGCACCATGCTCATCTTGCCACATACCCGTTTGCATCGGTGTCAGTGTGGAACCCGGTGCGATGACATTGCAGCGGATCCCAAAGTTTGCCAGTTCAATACCAGCAGTGAGCGTCAGTTGCGTGGCTGCGGCTTTAGACGCGCAATAAGCGCCCATGTGCTGCCTGGGTGTGTTTGCAGCGTTGGAGCCGATGGTGACAATGCTGCCCTGACGTGTTTGTTTAAAGTGCTTGGCACACTGTTGAATAAACACGAATAGGCTTGCTGCATTGACGTTTTGGCAATGTTGCCACTGTGCCAGAGTAAGCTCGTCAAGCCCGCCCATTTCTAGCACTCCAGCAACATACACCAGATTATAGGGCGCTAAACCATGCTGAATCAGCTCATCCAGTGTTTGAGTGAGTTGCTCAGGTGCTGACAGGTCACATTGAACTTGCTTATACAGCATGCTGGTATCGCTAAATTGGCGGTCAAAGCCAATGACTTTGGCACCTAGTGTGGCAAACTGCTTGGCGACAGCCAGACCAATACCTTGTCCAACGCCTGTCACCCACACAATCTGCTGGTCGTATTCTGAAGTGAGTGCATGTTGAAAATCCATCTATGAGACCTCTAAGTTACCCTGACTAAGCTGCTTGCATAGGGATTTGAGTGATAGTTTTGGTTGAGTCGCCCACAGGTGTGCAGCAGTAAATATGCGGCTTTGGATGTTTTTGACAGAGTCGCTGTCGTAACGCGCAATGTTACTGTCAAAATCTACCGTTGCGGGTGTATCGCCCAGTAAATGGATCTGCAACATAATGTCGTCCGTGGTGCCTGCACTTAATATGTGACTGCTCGTTTCTACACCAGCATATTTAGGGGTGCTGGCAAATGGCAGTAAATTAATTGTGGGACCAATAATACTGAGAGACTTCCCTTGTTTCTGACGATCCCGCTTGAGTGATTCAACACGATAGCTTTGCACTTTTTTCAATGCTTTGATCTGCTGATTAATTTGATGTGCTACTGCGCTTAAATCGTCTTGCTCATTCAGCTCTAGTGGTAAAGGTAAAACATTGCTTTGCACACATGGACTACTTAACTCCACAATGGCTTGGCGGTTCATCATCACCAGCCCCAGCGTCACTTGATTTTGCTGATGTTGCTCAACCAAGGTTGCTGCGATGGCTGCAAGCAGTATTTCACTGCTGGTCGTTTTGGTCACCTGTGCCGCAGATTGGATAGTATGCCAGACGGATTGTGAAAACGTGCTTGTCAGGCGATGGTTTGGTTCCGAAACATCTGCTTTTTGAGTGCTATAAGAGTAGACATTTGCTATTTTATCGAGCCACTGATTAAGGGTGTCTCGCGCTTGATTTTGCTGGGTTTGATAGCCATCACTTTGCTGTAATTCGAGCAGCTCTTGTTGCTCTGTAAAGCGCAATTTGGGCAGTGGCTTGCCTTTACTCAAGGCATTGTAGCAGCGGTTCAGTGATTGTGAGAATAAGCCAAAACCATAGCCGTCTAGTAGCAGGTGATGGGCTACGATCACCAGGTAATCTTGCTGCGGGCCGCGCAGCAAAAATAACGTCATCAAGGCGTCTTTTGCAAGGTCAAATGGCTTTGCTAAATGCGGTTTGGCAAATTGCTGAGCAAAAGAGAGCACATCTTCTGGGTCTTGTGCAATGTCTTGGCAGATGATGTGCGGAGGTGTGTTGTCGTGGTGAAGCTTTGGCGTATAACTGTCATCGCTGATAAAGCGACAAGCAAGCATATCGCTTGCTTGCCAAACATGTTGCAATGCCTGTTGTAGCCAACTTGCCGAGATCTTACCTTTAAACTCTAAACATTCGGCAACATTAAAAAGCTCACCTCGACCACTGATGGTATGCAGCAACCACATGGCGTGCTGCGAATCAGTCAGTGGAAGCGGATGCGTCATTAGTCTTCCTTACGCTCTTCAAGTAGTTCTATCCAAGCGGCCAGCGTTGGGATCTGTGCCAGTTCAATAAAGTTGGTTTCAATGCCCTGTTGTTGCCACAACGAGATGAGGTTCATTACCTGCACTGAGTCTAAGCCATAGTCGATCAGACTCTCATGCTCATCGAACTCATCTTCTTCGCAGTCGATCAGGGTTAAAATATGGGCTTTTAACCCGTCTAACGAAGTCAGATCTTGAGTCTGAGTGCCGAGGATCTCTGACATGGAGACTACTTTACCGCAGCGCTTCGCGACAAAGTTCAGTGCCATCATATGCTCTTCTCTAGTGAAATCAGCGATGGCATCGGCAACTAAGAATGGCTCTATATCGCGCATAAACGCATCTACAGCTGTGGTCATGACGCCAATATGGCCGTAGATCCCAACAATGAGTAGCTGATCGCGCTGCTTGTCACGCAGTTGTTGCTCAAAGTCGCACTTTTGAAATGCACTGTAACGCCATTTAGTGAGCACCACATCTTTTTCTGTTGGCGCCAGTGCGTCGACGATCGGTTGCTGTGCCGGATCCTGTAAACCGGGTCCCCACATATCCGATAATAGGCCGCGTTCGTGTTTGCCTTGTTTGATTGGCTGAGCGGTATAGTACACCGGAATATTGTGTTCGTAGCAGTGTGCTTTGAGCGCTTGAATATTTTGGATCATGGTGTCGATCAGTGGATTGTCATCCCCATAAAACCCGACAAAATAATGTTGTACATCATGGATCAACAACGCGGCGCGATTGGGATCTATGTCCCAATTTACACGGTTTTCAGGCAACTCTGCATCGCGTGGTAACGGATAGTGATTTAACTTTGGAATGCTCATGGTTTTCTCTGTTATTCGAACGTGGCACGCAAGGCTTTTTTATCGACTTTGCCTACGGCTGTTAACGGTAGTTGGGTTACGAATTTAAATTTATCTGGCACTTTATAGTCTGCAATGCCGAGTTGGCGCAGATACTTGCGTAAAATAAGGGTGGTCAATTTGATGTCTTGATCTGCCACCACAAAAGCACAGCTTTTCTCACCGAGTGTGTCATCTGGCATAGACACAATGGCGACTTGTTGGATGTTTTGGTGGCCTAGTAAATGGTTTTCGACTTCTTCTGCAGCGATTTTTTCGCCGCCTCGGTTGATTTGATCTTTATCTCGACCTTCTACAACTAAGTGACCTGAAGGCAATTGCTTGACAATATCGCCCGAGCTATAAAACCCATCGTCATCAAAGGCGGAGGCATTATGCATGGGGGATTTGTAATAGCCCCTAAAGGTGTATGGTCCGCGTGTCATTAACCGTCCAGACTCACCTTGGGATACGCTGTTACCGTGTTCGTCAACAATCTTGATTTCATCGTGTTCGCTGATTGGACGCCCTTGTGTGGTGAGGATCAACTCGAGATCATCATCATAACGGGTGTAGTTCACGAGGCCTTCTGCCATGCCAAAGACTTGTTGTAGCTGACATCCTAAAATCGGGGTGACTTGCTCTGCCACACTGCGACTGAGTTTAGCGCCACCGACCTGGATCACTTTTAGACTACTCAGATCGTGTTGACTGGCTGGCGCATGCTGTAACCATAACTGCAGTGCAGGCGGCACTAAGGCTGTGTGCGTGATGGCATAATGTGCTATTAACTCAAAACAGACAGCTGGGCTAGGATCACTGGCTAAGATCACGGTGCCACCGGCAATAAATACGCCTAAAGCGCCTGGTGAACTCAGTGGAAAGTTATGTGGTGCAGGTAGGGCGCACAAATAGCGTGTCTCCCCATCCAGCTCACAGATCTCTTTACTCGCAACGACAGAGTACAGATAGTCATTATGGGTGCGCGGGATCAGTTTTGGTGTGCCAGTGCTGCCACCAGATAGCTGAAAAAAGGCGACCTCTTCAGGGTTGAGAGCAGAGGCTTTGAAAGAATGCTTATGCAAATAACCTTGCTTAAGTTCACTATTGCCTTTGCTGTGATCTGTGATGATTTTATTTAAACAAGCAAAGCGATTAAATAATTCATGAGTGAATTGCTCATCACCAAATAACGCATGTGCAGAGGAGACAATCATGACCTTTGGCTGCAAGATCTCACAATAACTTTGTAATTCTGTACGCTGATGATTGAACAGTGCACAAACGGGTGCAACGCCAAGTTTTATCAACGCAAAGTAAGTGATATAAAACTCCAGACAATTGGGGAGTTGCACGACCGCAGTGTCTCCCGCCACTAAGCCTTGGTTAGCAAGGTAGCCAGCAAGGTTATCACTGTAACTATCTAATTGGGCATAGCTAAGTTGACGTTGTCCATCTGCAACGGCAATACCCTGGCTATTGTTTGGAAGCTGATCGGATAAAATACTCGTCAGCGGCTTATCTTGCCAATAACCTTTGGCGCGGTATTGTTGAGCCAGCTCTGCTGGCCAAGGTGTGTATTCGATACGCATAATGTTACTTGTTAAACTGAGTATAGGCTTGCTGGACAGACAGTGCGTTCAGCATGGTTTTGAGTTTGGCTTCGGTTTCTAGCCATTCAGAGCTAGGATCTGAGGCGGCGACAATGCCAGCGCCTGCAAATAATTTAGCGACGTGCTCTTTGAGCTCTCCACAACGGATCACCACCACCCACTCGCCATTACCTTGCTGATCGCACCAGCCAACGATCCCCGAAAACAGGCCTCTACCATGGCCTTCGAGATCTAAAATATGTTGGTAAGCTGGCTTTGTCGGTTTGCCGCATAGTGCCGGGGTTGGGTGCAGTTGATTGGCCAGATCTAAAATATGGGTCTCTGGATCTCTTAAATGTCCTGATATCACTGTGGACAAATGCCACATGGTGGCTGTATGTAGTAAAGAGGGCTCCGCAGGGATCGATAAATTGTCGCACACAGGGGCTAACAGCTGGCGCATATCATCGATGACGACTGCATGCTCATATCTGTCTTTTTTTGAATTGAACAAGGCTGAACGACGCTGTGCCTCCACTTTGTTACAGGGATCTCTCGGGATCGATCCTGCCAAAGGATTGCTGGTAACGGTTTCATCTTGTTTCCTCAGCAACAACTCAGGGCTGACCCCCATCAGCACAGAGTCATGCTCTGTGGGAAATGCAAAGTGATAACCTGACTGACTCTGCGTGAGTAATTGGTTTAATACATGCTTGCGATTGAGCGGGCGTTCGAATTCTAATTCAACTTGCTTACTGAGTACTATTTTCTCTAACAGCGCTTTTTTAAATAACTGCTTGGCGTCAGATACTGTTTGCTCGAAGTGTTTTCTATCTTGCAGATAGTGCACATTTTTTAATGTGTTTTTTTGGTGGTTAGCATCAGCAGTTTGTGTATTTAACCATTGACTAAACACACTCTTATCCCACTTGGCGACGTGTTTAGGAATAATGAACTGTGCAGTTTGATATTTGCAAAAAGGCAGGACACCAAACGCGATGACGTTGTCATCGTCACCCTGATGCTGACGCAGCTGTGCTTGTAGTTCATTCACTAAATAGTCGGTGTTTGCTATGGGTAAATTAAATCGATGTTTTATACCTTGTCCAAGTAAACAGCTATCACCTGACACAAAGAGACAATCTTGATCGAGCAGAAACTCGCCTAAAGACTGAGCCTGCGCTAAGTTAGATATTTCGCCTGCATGCATAATTTAACCTTTTTGCGTTGTCATTTAACTGCTGCCGACATGATGGTCAGCCGCGAATGTGTGTTAAAGACGTGTCAATGACAAAAAGATTTAGTGTTCTCATGCATTGTTATTTTTAACCTGTTGCTTGAGTGGGAAATTTTGGTAAGGGTATGACACAGAGGAGAGAGGCAGAAAGCATGGTATGAATAAAATGACAAATAGGGTGAAGGCATTAACTCGGCCTAATTTAGTAATATAAATCTGGTTTTTGCAGTGAATTTTTTGTCTGACTTCTCGTCCTGTATCTAGTCCTAATATTGAATCAAAAAAGAGAAGTAACGTGCTTGCTAATCTAATTCGTGCCACATGGTGGCGATTTATGGCAACAGCCATTACCAGTACTTTATTTGGTTTGGCCAGCGTCGCCCTTGTTGCGTTGATCAATGAAATTATCAATGCCTCGCCTGAGGCGCGTACTGAGCAGTTTACCTACTTTGCTATTTTGGCTGTCGTGGGCGTTGCGCTACAGCTATGCTCCAAAATATTTGCAGAGCAATTAACCGAGCAAAGTCAGGCGACTGTCCGTCGTCAGGTTGCTGAACACGTGGTCAACGCTGTGTTTAATGATGTGGAAGCGCAAGGTGCTGGCAAGATTAAATCTTGCTTGACCGAGCACAGTTTACGTGTCTCGGAGTTTTTCCAACGCTTACCGGGCATTTTGACCAATGCCATGATTGTGCTCGGCAGTTTTGCTTACATGGCATGGTTAGACTGGCGTGTCTTTGTGTTTGCCGTGTTGACTTTGATTGTGGGATCGATCGGATACAGCTTAGCCAACGCAACGGCATTTAAAAAGGTCACTGAGGCTGCGAAAATTCAGGACTCACTCTACGACCAGTTTGACTCAATTTATGATGGTGCAAAAGAGCTTAAATTACACCAGTCTAAACGTCGTATATTTGTCGAACAAGTGATTGGGGAGACCATTGCTCTGCTGCGTAAACGTCGTGTACAAGGTGCGACCATATACCATTATGCCGCTTCATGGGGTGGCTTCAGCATTTTTGCTTTTATTGGTGGCACGCTTTATTTCTTGACTGGCCAAGGCACAGATGAAACCAAGGTGATGTCCGGTTTTGCACTGTTGTTTTTGTATATGCTTACACCTCTTGAAGTGATGTTAGCGGCTATTCCAAAAGCGGCAGCAGCAAAAGCATCTGCAAACACCATCACTGAGATGACCGCTAAATTACGTCTTATCGAGCAGCAATCAAGTTCAGAACTAACCAACTTTAGTCAGATTGAGCTTAAAGCGTTGAGTCATGGGTATTATCATGAGCAAAGTGATGAAGTCTTTGCGCTGACACCAATTAACTTAACATTGAACAAAGGTGAGGTCATTTATCTTGTGGGCGGTAATGGTAGTGGTAAGACGACATTTGCGAAGCTACTTTGCGGTTTATACCCTGCCAAAGAAGGTGACTTATATGTAGATGGGGAACACATTACTGCCTCTAAGCTAGATGGTTATCGACAATTATTCAGTGCTGTATTTAGTGATTTCCACCTGTTTGATAGGCTACTTGATTGCCAAGATACCGTTTTACAGGATAAAGGGAATAAGCTGATCAAAAAGTTGAACTTACATCATAAAGTGGCTATCCAGAACGGTGCCTTCACAACGCAAAAGTTATCTCAAGGACAGCGCAAACGTCTTGCTTTGGTGGTGACCTATTTGGAGGATCGACCGTTTTATATCTTTGATGAATGGGCAGCTGATCAAGATCCTGTGTTCAAAGATGTATTTTATAAAGAGTTGCTACCTGAGCTCAGTGCAAAGGGGAAAACGGTATTTGTGATCACCCATGATGATAAGTATTTCCACTTAGCTGATAGGCTATTACGTATGGAAAACGGGTGTCTTACAGAAGCAAAAAGCGGTCTTGCGGATCAGTGGGCGGTGTGATCGCGCTATCAATGTGGCAAAAACGATGCCTTAGCATCGTTTTTGCGTGGCTCAATTCGTATTGAGGTGGACACACTCAGTCAGCACCATGTCATGGGTACTTTGGTAATGCACGGTGATTGCTGTGCCTGTTGGTAAGGTCGGGTGGAGATCAGTTGTGAGTATGAACTGCAAATGCTCTCTATCATGGGCGATGAGCTTTGCTGCATCAAAACCAAAAAAGGCGCTTACCACGCCATAAAGCGCTTTATAAATACTCTCTTTTGCCGAAAACACCAATGTCAGTGGCTTTTCATGATCTTGGCCAAGTGCTGTAAAAGCGTCAGTTTCATCATCTCTTAAGATTTGACCGCGAAGTTCTGACTCCTGCTTGTCTGTCATCAGATGCTCTATGTCGATCCCGATGCCAAGAACGTCAGGCTGATCTGTGGTGACGGCCATCGCGACCCCTTTACTATGAGTAATTGAGCCACGGATCCCTTCAGGCCAAATAGGCGCGCGATCATCGGCGCTATGAACAACAAAATGTGTATGTCCTAATGGTTGTAGTGCACTGGCAGCACAAACACGGCCTGCGAGATACTCCGCTTTTCTCTTTGTCACTGCGCGATGTAATTTATCAGGAAGAGGTTGATTGAAATGCGCATAGTCAGCATCTTGATAAATATCAGGGCTAAACACCATACAGCGATAAACATAGGGTAATTGCGGTGTAAAAGGGGACGCGGGGGCGATGTGCATAAATGACTCCTTGGCTTAACCGCCCTAGTGTCTCTGATCCCCATTGTGGATGCAAGTCAGGGGGTCTGCGTTTAAGTAGGATCTTTTTTGTTATAGGCAATGCACTTGGCGTACTGCAAAGGCACAAACTGCCTTGATTTTGGATAGTAAAGTACGCAGCGGTTATCGCGCAATTGCAATTCAAACGCACTGATCGGCAATGACGACAGTGATGTATTCGTCATACCCGCAGCATACTTTTCCAGTGATTGACCCTGTGTGAGCAACAGCTGTGGTGATTGCGTAAATACATCGATAGCCAAAGTCGGCACTGTGCCCCCTTTCAAGGACACAATGGCGCGGCCCAATTCTGTGAGTATCGAGGGAGTCACTTCAGTGAGTAGAGCGGGTCGAACCCGTTCTGTACTTTGGCTATGGCTGCAGGCACTGATGCACAGTGCCGCGAGCGTACTTAAAAGCAGTTTAGCTTTCATTAGTTATCCGCAGTGATGCGCGTATATACGGCACCATGTTTGAGTGGATTGAATGGCACGTTAAATGGTGTCATACCTTGATATGTCGCTGGAACCGATGGTGCTTCGGAGTAAAATGTTCTCTCTTGTCGCTCTGAAGCTGGGCAATTACCTGTGGCAATATGATGCAATGCTGCGGCAAATAGCCCTTCACTTTTGTCACCGAGATCTTTACTAAAATCGTCGTTGATATTGCATCCAGGTACTTTTGCATCCAATCCGATTTCACCGACAAGGTTTGCTTGGGGGGTCACCATAAAGCCATCTTCATAATCGCCAAAGCCTTTTGCGTTGGCAGATTTGGTTTGGATGGTGTAGTACACGGTGCCACAGTTTTGTTCTGGCGCAAAACCAAACGGTTTGCCTCGGGTGTTGTCCCCAATTAAAATTACCTCGACATCGATCCCTCTGAGGGCGTTGATGACGCTTTCACTGGCAGAGGCAGTATCATTGGTGGTTAGCACGTAAACACGTCGCATCTGCGGAGAAGGGAGCTGGTCGTTGTTGTATTGCAATGTAGTCCAATTAATCGAACGATCGACGAATTCAAGTGGTTCATTCCTACTGCTTAGTTTGTCATTATGCGTTTTTATAGAGAATGGACGACCATTCGACTGATTGCCTGCAATCATGTAGCTCACTTGAGAAGCTTGAAATACCAGACCTCCACCGTTGTAACGCATATCTAGGATCAGCTCATTAATATTGTCGTCGCTAAATTGTCGAAATGCAGCAATGAGATCGCTCTGGGCACTGGCAATAAACTGATTGAACTGCACATAACCCACATTCTTACCTTCATGAACAAAGGTTTGCGTATTTTTTACCGGTGCAAGTTGAAGGTCCTGTGCCGTTAAAGTCACGGTTTTCTCTTGCCCATTGCGATCGAGTAAAGTCAGTGTCACTGCTTGATTGATACTGGGCGTGAATGCTGTAAGTATTTGATTATACTGCGCACTATTTTGGCTATCGAATGTTGCGAAATCGAGATCACCGACTTTCAGCAATCTGTCACCGCGTTGAATACCGGCATTGGCCGCGGGGGTATTGTCATTAACATAGGCCACATAGGCGGCACGGAATTGTGGAATGGTCCACGTCAATCCAAAGCTTGCTGACACACCATCTTGAGATTCTTTTTTAAAATCTTCGTAGCTTTGGCTAAAGTGAAACTCATCCTTGTCTCTACCGCTGGCGGTTTTTTGGAATGTTTTTAATTGAGAGAAGTAAGCGGCCACAGTGGAAAAGCTGTTCGGATCATTGTCGATAATTTCGTCGTACCATAGGTAGGTTTCATGACTAAATGAACGCAACCACATTTTTTCGTGCATCATGGTCCCGGCCACATCTGGATAGGCTGTATTCTCATATGGGTCGATACCGCTGCGTGGTGCAGCGCAACGGTTTGCGAAACGAGTAGAGGGATCAAATTGGCCAGCCTGCCATGACGGTGGTGTGGTATCGGGTACTGCTGGCGTGCTCACCGGTGTGCTTGTCACGCCGCCTCCTGATGAACCACCACAACCAGTGATGAGAGTGGATGTCAATGCGATACCGAGTGCGAGGTATAACTTGCTACTATTCAATTTCATATCCCGTTCCTAAACGTTTACTACACAACCCCAATTTAGAAGACCTGCTTTTGTGGAGGATGCTTTCAATTGTACGTTTAATTCCAATATTAAAGCCAAATTATCAATTGCTGAATTAGATTACAATCTAATTAGTGCTTGTTACTATTTTAAATACAAACATATGAAGAGTTTAATGTGAGTGGGCAAGCTTTGGCTCTGTTTTTCGCCATACTTCGAACAACCTTTGTTGTTTTTCACTGATTTTTAAGCCATAGGTTCGTTGCATATAAAAATAGGCCTGCGCAATTTGCTGTCTTGCATAAATAGGCGGCTCTATTACCCGCTGTTTAAAGTCGATTTTGACTTCACACGCACCATGTCTAAAAGGGGTGTTGGGTAACATACCAAATCGGTAATTGCTGCGATCGCCATTTATCTCACCGATTGCGGGCGCGAGGTTGTGTGGATCGGCTTCCATGCGGCGAAATTGAGCACTGACTTTGCGACAGTTTTTGCGCCCACCGGCTTGCCAGCATTGTAGCTGATGTCCAAACTCCCATGCGGATACAATATGTTCCCACTCAACGCGTGTCGCTCGACTGTTTGGTTTGCCGCTGCGTGTGGTGGGGTTTCTAGGCTGATAACCACATGTTTGGGGATCTGGCGCGAGCTTTTTGCCAATGCGGTTAATATCACAACCACAATACAATGTTTTTGTATGGTCACTGAGCTGCTGGTTCAGGTATTTCTTTGTTTGATAAAAGCTCTTGAATGTCTGTGCGGCCAGAGGTTGAGCACAGAAGAACAGAAAGAGCGAACAGAAAATTGGGATATGCGCCATGTCTCTCACCTAAGGTGAACATCGAAACTGCGCCCAGATTATCCCATTTTACTGTTTAATAATAGCTATTTCAGTATACGACTGCGTCTCCAAGGTGGCGATTGGAATAATAGTATTAAGCCTGAAATACAGAAGAGTACGCTGGTTGCTGAGAAAGAAATTAATAGTGGGTTATTAAAGTCATCTCTTTCGTCGTAATCCATAATATGCAACATCCAGAAGAAATCAAAAATACGCCA
This sequence comes from Pseudoalteromonas luteoviolacea, assembly GCF_000814765.1. GTDB lineage: Bacteria > Pseudomonadota > Gammaproteobacteria > Enterobacterales > Alteromonadaceae > Pseudoalteromonas > Pseudoalteromonas luteoviolacea_H. The sequence goes on along the minus strand of NZ_JWIC01000010.1, from coordinate 73,786 downwards.
TATCGTACTGCGTACGGTGATCACTTGACCACTTTTACTATCGAGGTAAATGGTTGTGCTCACTTTATCATTAAAGGTGACTTGCCAAATATCTTTACGATATTGCACTTCTCTTGGACCTACTGGCATTAGGGTTGCCTGAGCGATATCTGCATTACCCATGTAGTGTGCTTTAGCTTGTTGTTCTATATTTGCTTGGTTGGGTGGTGGCAGTAAAGAGCCCGTTTTACCGTGAAAATAAGCCGTATGTTCGGCGTTTAACTTTATGATAGGGATATCAAGGAAGTGCTTGTATTCTATGCTTTTAAGTTCAGATACTTGCTGCTTTAGACCATCTAAACTGGCCGTGTAATCAGCGGCGCTAAAGGGGTTATCTATCTGCCTATTTGCTAAGTGTTTGCCATGCACCATTTCGAGAGGAATTGCACTCATCACTAATCCTCCTAGCAACCATGCGAAGATCTGTAGTGCCAGTAAATAACCCAGATATTTATGTACTTTTCTGGCGGGTTTTAATGCAGTTTTAATCATTGCTCTGTTTTTTAGTCAAAATTGCTGATAGCTTAATGAAATTGGCGTAAAATCCGAAGTGACAAATTGTCGCACCCAAAAGTATGACTTATGACTTAATATGTTGGTCGGTTGGTGGTGGCAGTGTATAACAATTGGGCGAGAGGCCCATCCATAAAGCAAGGTATCGCATTCGCAATGTCAGAAATCCAATTTTTAAATGTCGACTTAGAATTAGAATCCAAACATGACATCTCCGCTTTGGTTGAAGACCTAAAGCGTAATGCTGTCGTGTTGCATTATGATAAAGATGAATATCGTGAGCTGGCGCGCATTGAAGCGAGTGCTGAAGTGAATAGTCCAAACAAAGCGATTAATCATCTGTGTGAACTGATTGAGTCATGTTCAAAAGCTGCGCTTAAACAGTGGCTGGGATGTAAAAAACGCACATTTGATATTGGTTTTGTTTCGGGTGAAACGCCAAAATGCTATTCACAAGCCATCGATGTAGATACTTTATTAAGAATTTCTGCTATTGGCGCAGGCATTGAAATTACACTGTATCCTATCGAAAAATAACATGTGAAGGGGGCGTATTGAGCCTCCATCAACCTTTTTATGTCGGTATCTTACCGCGAATACAGCCCGTGTTTTATATAAAACCCACAAAAAGTTCATATTAGTCAACAGCTTACTTCCACCATAAAACAGCAATCCTTGCCAGTGTGTCAAATTATCTGGCATAGGCGTATTACCTAAACTCGAATTGAATTGACTTCGCCCCGTTGTTTAATTATCAACCAAATCAAATTATTGCAAAATAATATATTATTATTTATTTCGAGAGTGCAGTGAGATTATCTATATTTTTCATTGTGATAGAGTAACATTGAAAATTAACATGTTAATTCATTATTAATATCTTGATAAATTTAGTGAGCTGTTTTATCGTTGCTAGGCGATTAAATACTGCAATGCAGATGTTTTTGAACACACACACGGATTATTTCAAGGAAATGTTATGTACAAGTTACTTAAGTTCGCGGCATGGACCGCAGCGCTTACGTTGCATAGTGGCCAGGTTAGCGCGCAGACAACGAAGGCGATAGAGGGCATCAGTGCCTCGCTAAAGTCGATAGATCATTACAACACAGCGAGTTTTCAAGTCGCAGATATTAAGCGTGTGGTCGCTAAAGCCGTTGCACGTGATATCAAGCACAAGCAACAGTCTTGGCAACAGCAGCTCAATAGTTTCAATAAACTCAATCTTGCACAGATCTCTTTATCTAATGACACGATATCGCTTGGATTACAGGCAAATCGATTGACGCGTCAATTAAAAGGGTTGTCTTCTTATGGCCAGCAAGTGTTTCAATTACGTCTAGCCGATAGTGCCATGCTGGATGCGTGGCAGCAAGGCGAGCTACCGTTAATTGCATTTGCACCCCGAGGGGAAGATACGCAGTGGCTTCATGTCGAAGCTTTTGATGAAGACGGTCAATTACATTTGTTGGACGCAACGCAAATGCCACAGCGTCCCGTGTTAATTGTTGAGTTGGATAAACAAGTTGTGCACAAAGAGGGGGTTGCAGTGATGCGTAAAGTGTTTACTCAATCCCTGAGCAAGGTGCAGTCTACTTCTGAGACTAACATCTTGAATTCTGTGGGCGCGCAATCTGCTATTTCTACCTCCGTGATTAATCACATTCGTTTGAATGATGATAAAGAGCCTTGGGTATCAGGTGCCGCTGAAATTTATGCCATTGTGAATGGTGTCAGCCCAAGTCAAGATGAGCCAGTACTGGATATTGTCGATTTACCGTATTTAGATCACGATGGGCAAACCTACTCACCAAACCAAATCCTAATACATTGGGAGCGCTACCGTTGGCAAGCGGCAGATGTACTGCTGATGGAGCATGATGACAATACAAATTATCAAGAGTTGGCAGTGGCCTTTTTAGAGGTGGTGACGCAGGCGATGAAGTTGATCCCTAACCCAAATGTGCAGGGGTATGCCATTATTCCTCAGCTTACCAATGAATTGGTCAAGGCGATGCCAAGTAACTGGTTCAGCAATGATGATGATTATGTTGATGTATTTTATACCTTATTTGAAAACCGCAGGTACTCCAATTTAATGGGGGCCAGCAACAATGCCAAAATGACTTTATCTCCCTTAACGATAGAGCCTAGGTAAGTGTGCTTTTAAATCGCAGCGGTGGTGGAAGATCGATCCGATTTATGAGTTAGGAACATGGTTACCTTACCTACTTTAACACTCACGTAGACTCTGCGCTGAGTATGTTATGCGGCCCAATGGATTGGGCCGCTTTTTTTGTTTTAATTTTACCAAATGAGGTCGACAAATTCTGGGTGGTCTACATACGGGTTGCGATTGCCTTGATACTCATAAGCGGCTTGATTTCGTGCGCGTTCAATATCATCGACGGGATCCTGCTGATGCCAGCGTTTAAGCAGGTTGATCACCCAAGTTTCATAAACCAGGCCTGATGTCCCATTGAGTACATCGCTGCCGTAACTGGATTTGTTGTGCCAGCTGGCAATGACATTTTCATAACGTGTGGCCATGTAGAAATAAATTCGTGCAAAATCCCCTTTAAAGGCATCAATGGGCTCGAATACGGTGCCCGTATAATTGATACCTGACGCACTGCCGACTTTACTGCCGTTAGAGGAGGTATAACTGGCGTTGCCCACTTCTCCAAACGGAAAGCTATTGCGCTTTGCATTGACATAGCCATCAGAGGCAACAATATGATGCACATCTGAGTTCATTGGTTCTACTTTGCCACCAAACCAACTCTTAGGAAAAGAGTGTTCACGGTTATAACAGTCACCTTCACCACGATAGCTACCACACTGATCGCCCACGGCGACAAAGTTAATCGCATCGGAATTTGTTGGCTGTTCAGAGTAACGATCGAGTACTGAGTTATCTTTTTCAAAATAGCGGTCACGCTCGTTCTGGTCGATGAAAGACCATAAAGCGCTATAGCCTTGGTTGTTGTGGTTTTTAATGATGGCGTGCAGCTCAGACTTGAGTGCAAGTCCAGTTAGACCCGCAGTAGATGCGTAATAGCCAGTTGGGTCTTGGCCATTGCCGCCATCATTACCTAGGGTGAACTGCTTTTGGTCTTGATTGGTAAATTGCCCACCTGATATCAGGATTTGACCATTGTGACTGAATTCGTATCGACCATTGCCTTGTGAGCAGCAAATACCATCGCCATAACTATCTAATATGGTAAACGTATAGGTATCATCAACCAGGCATAAGGTCTCAGTAATGGTTTGATTATTGCTGTAACCACTGCCACTTTTTACATTTTGTCCCGCTGTGTTGGCTAATTGCCAGCTGGTTTCGCTCGCGTAGTTATCAGTTTTAAGAGTAAAAGTGACGGTGTTGTGCTGGCAATCTGTAGGAGGGGGTGGCGGAGGCGGTGTGGTGGTTGTACCTGTACCATAGCTGTCAACGTAGACGACTTCACTGCCGTCAAATCCGCTGACATCATAAAATCGCAAGCCCACTTCAATGTTTTTAGATGTGCTTGCCTGGTATTGATAGCTTATCTGCTGCCATTGACCAGTGAGCTGTGGATTTGAATATCCTCGGTAGCCATCGATGTAGAGGCGCGATTTCATGCCTCCTTCCGTGTGATAAACCCACACACTGAAGTCATAATTTTGTCCTGCAACCACCGCAATACTTTGGCGTAAATCAGTATTACCTTGAGTTGCGGTATTGACGGTAATGGCTGCTGCGGTTTGGCCTGCTTGTACAGGCGTTGACACAGGGGAGGTTGTGATCCCTGAATCAACAGTAGACCAATTGCTCGGTGTGTTATTTTGCCATAGCTCAAAATCCCCATTGTTTACCTGTGCTTGGCTTGTAGCACTAAAAATAGTAGCTAAAACAGCTGCTTGATACTGCATCCTTGTTGTCTTATGTAATGTCATTATTTTCTCTTATTATGTTTTGTCGATAAAGAGCGGAAGAAAAATCCCACCGCAGTTATTAAAATGTTAATAAAAAACAGATCAAAAAATAAACACTTCTTTTAATCTGTTTTCGTTGGTGTTTTTTTCTTTTCATAACTAAAAGGAATAACAAAGCAGATACTGTTCTTTTTGTTGAGGGATAGGAACAGTATCCTGCATGCTATTAAATGACCTGCACATTAAAGTGCCAGAGCAAGTAAATCGAAATGGGTTACGGGGAATAGACAATGTTGTTAAGTCAACTGAGTGCTGCGGCAAGTCCGCTTTCACAAGAACAACTGCAAAAGTTACAGGGGTTAGTGGCTGAACTAAACCCTATTCAACAAGCTTGGGTGAGTGGTTACTTGGCTGCAAATGCCAATACTGCGGCGCTTGGTGGCGTGCTTGGTCAAGCTGCTGCACCTGCGCAAGATGCTGTGCCACTGACTATCTTATATGGTTCGCAAACCGGTAATGCAAAAGGCGTTGCTGCTCAGCTAGAAGCACAGGCGAAGTCACGTGGTCTAGATGCAAAGCTAGTTAACATGGCGGACTATAAGCCTGGTAACTTAAAGAAAGAAAAATTTATCGCCGTTGCGGTCTCAACGTACGGTGAAGGTGAGCCGCCAGAAGATGCTGAGAACCTGCATGAATTCTTAGTTGGCAAAAAAGCGCCTAAATTAGATGGCGTTAAAATCGCGGTATTAGGCTTGGGTGATTCAAGTTATGAATTCTTCTGCCAAACAGCCATCGATTTTGAAGAGCGCCTGCAAAAGTTGGGTGCGCAAAGTGTGGTTGCGCGTGCTGATTTAGACGTTGATTATGAAGAGCAGGCCGAGGCATGGATTGCATCAGCACTAGACGCATTTGAGCCAGAGTTAAAAGCGCAGCAAGCTGCAGGTGGTACAAATGTAGTGAGTGCGCCTTTTGGTGCGCCACAAGCTGCTCATAGCCAGTATACAAAGCAAAATCCATTTACCGCTGAAATTGCTACGGCGGTGAAAATCACTGGTCGTGATTCAACAAAAGACGTGCGTCATATCGAAATTGATCTGGAAGGTTCAGACATCAGTTATCAACCGGGCGATGCATTAGGTGTGTATTTTTTAAATGATGAAGCACTGGTTGATGAGGTGCTCAGTACATTAAATATCGACCCTCAGAGCGAAGTTAAACTGGGCGATGACGCCTTCAGTGTGCGTGATGCCCTGATTGAAAAGCTGGAACTGACTCAGTCATATCCTGGGTTCGTTGAAAAGTATGCGACGGCCACTGGGAATGAGGAATTGGCTAAGCTAGTAACAGACAAAGCGGCGCTGCGTGAATATTTAGAAGCGCGTCAGATCTTTGATGTTATCAAACAAAACCCAAGCGAGATTGCAGCGCAAACACTGGTTGAGTGTTGTCGTAAACAGCAAGCACGTTTGTACTCGATTGCATCCAGCCAAGCTGAGGTGGAAGAAGAAGTTCACTTAACAGTGGGTTTAGTAGAGTTTGAAGCATTTGGTGAACAACACTTTGGTGGCTGTTCTGGTTTCTTAGCGCACCGCGTTGAAGAAGGTACTAAGGTTAAGGTGTTCAGCGAGCACAATGATAACTTCCGCTTACCAAGTGATGATAATACGCCTGTGATCATGGTTGGTCCAGGTACTGGTATCGCGCCATTTAGAGCATTTTTACAAGAGCGTGATGCACGTGAGGCGGAAGGAGACAATTGGTTGTTCTTCGGTAACCCTCACTTTACACAAGACTTCTTATACCAAGTAGAAATTCAAGGGTATGTGAAGTCAGGATTGCTAAGTCGAGTTGATTTAGCATTTAGCCGGGATCAGGCAGAAAAAATTTACGTTCAAGACCGCTTACGTGAAAAGGGCGAAGAAGTTTTTGCTTGGTTAGAAAAAGGGGCACATTTCTATGTGTGTGGCGATGCGACGCGTATGGCCAAAGATGTGCACCAGGCCCTGTTAGACATCGTGAAAACCTATGGTGGTAAAGATGATGAGCAGGCCGAGCAGTATTTGAAAGAGTTGCGTAGTGCTAACCGTTATCAAAAAGACGTCTACTAATAGACGTCATCACGCACTTTTACCGTCACTGTACAGAATTTAGGAAAAACCATGAGCAATCAAGATTTTAAGCCCAATAGTAAGCACGATCCTGAAGCTAAATTTGCTGATAATGAACGTTTAAAAACGGAAAGTCAGCACCTTCGCGGAACTATTGAAACCGATTTAGGCGACCAATTAACGGGTGGCTTTACCAAGGATAACTTTCAGCTGATCCGTTTCCACGGTATGTATCAGCAAGATGACCGCGATATTCGTGCTGAACGTACTAAGCAGAAGCTAGAGCCGTTGCACAACGTGATGTTACGTGCACGTATGCCTGGCGGTATTATTCAGCCAGATCAGTGGCTTGCCATTGATAAGTTTGCAGAAGAGAAAACGTCTTACGGCAGTATTCGTCTGACAACCCGTCAAACATTCCAGTTCCATGGTGTACTAAAGCCACATATTAAAGAAATGCACTTAACTTTGCATGATGTGGGTATCGACTCAATTGCAACTGCAGGTGATGTGAACCGTAATGTATTGTGTACAACGAATCCGGTTGAGTCAGAGCTTCACCAAGAAGCGTATGAGTGGGCAGCGAAGATCTCTGAGCACTTACTGCCAAAAACACGTGCTTATTTAGAGATTTGGCTAAATGGCGAGCGTAAAGATTCCACCGATCTTGAGCCAATTTTAGGCTCTACTTACTTGCCTCGTAAGTTTAAAACTACGGTGACAATTCCGCCGAATAACGAAGTGGATGTGCACGCGAATGACTTGAACTTTGTTGCGATTGCTGAAGAAGGCAAGCTAGTCGGCTTCAACGTACTTGTCGGCGGTGGTCTTGCAATGACGCACGGTGATGTGAACACTTACCCGCGTCGTGCTGATGACTTTGGCTTTATTCCACTAGAGCATACGCTAGCAGTGGCAGAGCATGTTGTCAGTGTGCAGCGTGACTGGGGTAACCGCGTAAATCGTAAAAACGCAAAAACCAAATATACACTAGATGCATTCGGTATTGATGCGTTTAAAGAAGAAGTGGAAAAGCGTGCAGGCGTTAAGTTTGCTGAGAGTCGCCCATATGAATTTACACACCGTGGCGATCGCTTTGGTTGGGTTGAAGGCATCGATGGCAAACATCACCTAACGCTATTCTTGCAAAGTGGTCGTATTTTAGATTACCCAGGCCAGCCTCTGAAAACAGGTTGTCGCAAAATTGCAGAGATCCACAAAGGTGATTTCCGCATGACTGCCAACCAAAACTTAATCATCGCGGGTGTGGCTGAAGAAGACAAAGCTGAAATTGAAAAAATTGCTCGTGAGCACGGCTTAATTGATGACACGCATACCGAGCAGCGTAAGAGCTCAATGGCGTGTGTGGCATTGCCTACGTGTCCATTAGCGATGGCAGAAGCGGAGCGTTATTTACCTGAGCTAGTAGAAAAAACAGAAGCGCTATTAGCAAAACACAGCATTCCAAATGATGACATCATCATGCGTGTGGTAGGTTGTCCAAATGGCTGTGGCCGTGCAATGTTGGCGGAAGTGGGCTTCGTAGGTAAAGGTCCAGGTAAATACAATGTTTATCTTGGCGGTAACCGTGAAGGTACCCGTGTTCCTAAGCTATATCTAGAAAACGTCAGTGAAGATGTTTACCTTCCTGCGCTAGATGAGTTGATAGGTCAGTGGGCTGCTGAGCGTCAAACGCAAGAGTGCTTTGGTGATTTTGTGATCCGCACAGGTATTGTTGCGGAAGTAAAAGTTTCAAAAACGGATTTCCACGCTTAATAACAAGGGCCCAATAGGGCCCAATAATAGGACAAGCTATGAGCGAATTTAAGCAAATATTAACCCTAGATAAAGCAACACAGCAGGCATTGCTTGCTGATGCGAATGGCATGCTGGCACAAAAAAGTGTCGAAGAGCGTGTTGCTTGGGCGCTTGAGAATCTGCCTGACACCCATATGCTGTCGTCAAGTTTTGGTATTCAAGCGGCAGTGATGCTGCACCTCGTATCACAGCAAAAAAATGATATTCCTGTGGTTTTAACTGACACCGGTTACCTATTCCCAGAAACCTATCAGTTTGTGGATGAATTAACTGAAAGATTGCAGCTCAACCTGAAAGTTTATCGCAGTAACTACAGCCCAGCTTGGCAAGAAGCCAAATATGGCAAACTGTGGGAGCAAGGCGAGGAAGGCATCAAACAGTACAACACCTTGAATAAGGTTGAGCCAATGACACGTGCTCTACAAGAATTAGAGGTGGGTACTTGGTTTAGCGGCTTACGCCGTCAACAGTCTTCATCGCGTTCTGATAAGCAGATCCTAGAAATTAGCCGAGGTAGTGTAAAGGTTTACCCCATCATTGACTGGCACAACCGAGATGTTTATCAGTACTTAACTAAGCATGACTTACCTTATCACCCTCTGTGGGAGCAAGGATATGTGTCTATGGGTGATGTGCATACGACACGTAAATTAGAGCCTGGTATGACCGAAGAAGAAACCCGCTTTTTTGGTCTGAATCGTGAATGTGGCTTACACATTGATGGTGATGGTATCTAAGCGATTTGATGAGCCGCAGCATGGTCTGCGGCTTTTTATTTTCTTTTAAAATAACCCTATCCTCCTGTCATTTCGAGCGCCTTTTCTATTGATAATTTTTTGCCCAATTGTCAAACTGTGCGCAATACCAAGCTATACTTTACAAGTGTGGCCTCAAGTCAAAAAGGAGTGCCGAAATGAAATACGCAAGTTACTTGTTTATTATGATGATGTTGGTGGGACTGGCGTCATTATTTATAATTAAACGCCCCGATGGCAAACCTTACCTCAGTGTTGATATGATTTTTGGCAAAGCGCAGCAAGAAGCCAATGCACTGCTAGATAAGTCAAAGCGTGAATTTAACGACGCGGTTAACAGTGCGAAAGGGATGATGGATGGTGAAGCGCCGAGCGCGTCGCAAGCGACCATCTATAAATGGCAAGATGCCAAGGGAAACTGGCATTATTCAGACAGACCAAATACGCGTGTAAATAGCCAAGTACATACTTTGGATCCGACGAAAATAACCATTATGGCAGCAGAGAACACAGATATTCTGAATGAAAAAACACAGAATGCAGATGGCCTAGAGGGAAAAGGTGGGATTAACAGTATGAGCCCCAATGAGGTGAAAAAGCTGGTGCAAGATGCGCAAAACGTACAAAAGCTTATGGATCAGCGGGCTAAGCAGCTTGATGATACATAAAACCGAAATCACGAGATAAAAGGCGACATCATGTCGCCTTTTTTATTCAGCATCTAGCAGGGCTTGAATAGACTGAGCAAGAGAAAGGCTTGCAGTCAACCCTGGTGATTCAATCCCGTATAAGTTAATAAGGCCTGCGATACCATGTATGCTTTGGTTTTCAATGATAAAATCTTGCGCGCCCGAGGTTTGCAACTTAGGTCTTATGCCCGCGTAATCAATGTGCAATTTACTTTTATCAACCTGTGGCCAGTAGCGTTGTATGGCTTGATAAAAGGTATTTAAAGCGCTGCTATCTGTTGCGTAATCAATGGTGTCGATAAACTGAGTATCTGGTCCAAAGCGTAATTGGCCTGCAAGGTCAATGGTGGCATGTATACCGAGTCCATGCTGCTCTGGTACAGGATAAATCAGGTGCTTAAACGGATGTGCCCCTTGGTAGCTAAAATATTGTCCACGACAATAGTGAATAGGCGGTATTTGAGCACCGCTCAGCCCTTCAATTTTGGCCGCATTGTGTTGTGCAAATAGCCCGCCTGCGTTTATCAAATGGGTGCAGCTGAGCGTGAAGGTTTGTCCCTCACAATTGAGTGTTACCAAAAACCCACGTTGCACGGGGGTTGCGCTGATAAATTGTGTATTTGCGACAAAATGCCCTTGGTTGTGCTCCAGTTGACCTATCAATGAGAGCATAAACTGATGGCTGTCGATGATGCCAGTGGAAGGAGAGAATAGACCCGCTTTGGCTGTTATCTGCGGCGCTTTTTGCTGCAGCTCTACTTGGCTTAGCCAGTATAGGTCGTCTACACCATTTTGCTCGGCTTGCAATATGAGCTTTTCCAATGTCTGTATTTCAGCATCGTTTTGTGCGGTGATGACCTTACCGAGCATTTTGACCGGCACGCCATAGTCTTCACAGTGCTGATAAAGTAGCGCTTTACCTGCGACACAATGGCGCGCTTTTGCACTATCGCTGGGGTAATAAATACCAGCGTGGATCACTTCACTGTTGCGACTGCTGGTGTGCTCTCCAAAATGCTTGCCTTGCTCAACCACGAAGACTTCTCGTTGTTGGCTAAGTTGAGCGCCAATCGATAGGCCGACGGCACCGGCACCAATGACGAGCGTATCAATATGTTCCATATCTTTTGATTACTCGATTTGTTTCTTTTGTCGACGTTCGATGATCGCGGCAGTCATGCGCGATACACAGCATAGCTCGCCTTTGGCATTGGTGATTTTCACTTCCCATACCGAGGTGCGTTTACCAATATGTAGTGGTTTAGCGACGGCGCGTAAAGTCCCATTTCGAGAGGCTTTTAAATGATTGGCGTTGATTTCTTGGCCAACACAGTAAAAGTTTTCAAAATCAACGACAAAGTTTGCCGCATAGCTGGCAACAGTTTCCGCTAAAGCGACATTGGCACCACCATGCACCATGCCAATTGGATTGTGATGATGTACTGTGGCTGGCATGGTGGCCACCAAGTAATCGTCGCCAATCTCATCTATTTCGATGCCAAGGGTTGCCATTAATGAGCCTTTGCCGTGCAAGCCTTTATCAAGGGATTGGCAAAGTTCCTTGGTAATGGGTTTAAACCAAATGCTCATTGATTGAAGACTCCTTGTTATCCAAAAGAAATAGGTTTGCGGCCTGTTTTACTGTCGACTTGTCCCTGCTTTTTACGCTTTTTATTACCACTTTTACTTTTCTTGGTTGTGCTGTTTGTGGCGGTTTTAGACGCTTTTGGTGGTGCAACAGGTTCGGGTGGACGAGGATTAGGGATTGCATCGTCGGCAAGCGTCAGCATAAAGACCTCACCATCAAAGTGCAGCGTATCACCAGAATAGATTTTCCTGCGTTTTTGCGTGCACAATTCATTATTCACAGCAATGTAGCCGAGGGTGATCAGCTGCTTGGCTTGTCCGCCAGTTTCTGCGAAATCGAGCACTTTGAGTAAATTACACAGCTCGATGGGTTCTTCTTCAAGTTCAATTTCAACGTATTCTTGATTCATATCACAACTCATAATGCGACTTTGCGACAGTATACCGCGCAGTTAAGATGAATGACGAAACTTTTTCGTTATTGTGGTGGTCTTTAATGTAAATGCAGCATTTGGTGTGTATTTTGCTTGCAGCTTTGATTGATTCCATTTTGACAACACAGGGAGATCAACTATGGGTATACGCTCTACGTTAAAAAAAGAGCTAATGAACTTAGATGCACTGGGTTTAATGACCGCAGACGATGTACGTGCTTACCTCAATGTTCACCTCAAAATTGCGCGCGACAAACTGTCGCTGATCTCACGCTTCAACACCCATCACAGCCAAGTTCAAGCTGGATTGCCTAGCACTGAAAAGGCGTTGAAATTTGAACGACATAGATTATTTAAAGATGTTCTTTACCCGAAAGCGGCGGTGCAAAAGTGGCTCGCACAGGCAAACTAATGACATTTTAAATTATGTTAAGCAGTGCACCATATTAGGTCAATAGGTGCACTGATTGATATCGTTTTTTACACTAAACTTGCGCTATAGCGTTGGTATCTGGTCGGCTTTTTGGGTGTACTCTAAGCTCAAATTGATATTTTGCAGCGCTGGCTTAAAAGGCAGTTGATAACCTTCAATGGTGACGACAGGAAACTCGTTGAGCAGTTGGGCATACATCTTTTGTGTTTTTGGTTGTAGCATAAAGTCGATAAATGCTAATGCATTTTCTTTGTTTGGTGCGTGTTTTGCGATGGCTGCGGTGGTGGTTGACACGGGCGTGTGTCCATTTGCCATTTGCAAAAAGTGCATTGCAAGTTGCGAGGCAATTTTCACTTCTTGTTTATTATTCGACTGTTTCATCATATGCCAGTAGTAGTGATTTGCTAGCGCATACTGGCATTGTCCTTTGGCAAGACCTCGTAGCTGATCTCTGTCGCCCCCTGAAGGGCGCTTTGCAAGTAGCTGATTGGCGTTTTTTATCCATTGGGTATCTTGGGCGTGATTACCTGATAGCAAACTGGCAAATAACGTTTTGTTGTAGCTATGTCCCCAGTCTCTGACACAAAACTTTCCCTGCATGTGCGGTTCACTAAATTGCGAAAAGTACGTCGGAATAAATACCGTGGCATTGTCGTTTTTTCTCGTAAACAACGCGCGGGTGCGCATGGATAGGCTCACCCAGTGCTGATTTGGATCTTTGAAGACATCTGGCAACTGTGACCAGCCTTTGAGCTCAGTCATCGGCTGTAATAATGCACGATGCGCACTGAGTTGCACCAAATCAGAGCTGAGGATCACATCTGCACGAGATTGTATACCATCAGATTTGAGTCGTGAGAGTAAAAAGTGAGATTTGCCATTGACGAGATTCACTTTGACACCGCTGTGTTGCTCGAAAGCTTGCAGCATGGGTTTGATAAGTTCGTATTTGCGAAATGAATAGACATTAAGTTCGTCATCTTTGGCTAAAACTTGGGTACTTAGTAGCAAAAAAGGGTAAAAACAACAAAGTTTACTTTTAATCATCGCAAATAAGAATTATTATCAAGTGGTGCAATGGTACAGTGTTATGAGCGGATGTCTAGAGTAAAAAAGTGGGAAAAATTCTTTCAATCACCGATTCAGTTTGGTGGTTGGATTTACAGCATATATTTATTTTTGATCTGCTATATGGCCGTGGTTTTTCACGATCATTACACGCAACGTAGCCACCATCAGCTTGAACAGCAAGTGGCGCAATATCATTCTAGAATGAGTGAGCAACTGCAGCGATTTGCCCACTTGTTGTATTCGATAGAAGCTTATCTAAGGGCAACGCCAGAGATCACACCGGAGCAGTTTTACCATTTAGCACAATCTCAATTGGCAGGCTTAGAGCTTGAACTCAGTTTGGAATCCTATGCCATCATAGAGCGGGAGCAAGTTGCTCAGCTGGAGCGCCAATATCGAGATATGGGCTTTTTCGATTTTACTGTGCACTTACCGCATACTTTAAGCATTCGTTATTTAACCATGGTTAAAACGGCGCCAGTGTCTGAATTTGGTCATCTTCTGGGCAGCGCGGTATCGATATCAGATACGTTATCTGAGCGCTTAAAAAACAGTGAACTACAAGCAGTAAATTGGCCGATGTCTGATCGTTGGAGCGTGGTTATCGAACAATTTCAAAGTGCCAGTGTGACCAAGGCATTAGGCATCGGTTTTGAGTTGCAACACTTATTAGAAGGCTTATTCAGCCCAGTTTATCAAGATAATGGTCATCAAGTGAGGGTGCTCTCTGGTGAGCAGCTGCTGTTTACATCGGATTGGCAAAGCCTGCATCAATTATCCAATAAACAACCTGGTATCATTGAAAGAATGGACTTTTTCGGCAACCAGATTGAAATTCACCTCTATACGCAAGAACAGCTTGAGCCGTCATTTCTGAATAATTTTACGCTGATCATTGCCATGGTCGTATTGATTGCGGCTGCGCTAGGCTTGATGGTACTGCTGCAAGTACGTTATTTGTCTCGGCAACATCAAACCGTCAATATGCTGGTTGAGGAGCGCACGGCGAGTTTGGCTCAAGCGAATCATCAGCTCAAACATGCGTCTGATAAACGATTATCTGCATTGCAGCAACAAATTGTTGCAGAGCGCAAGTATAAAAGTTTATTTGTTAATAGCAGTGAAGGCTTATTTGTCTTGGACAAGCACGGTGTGTTGGTGGATGCCAACCCTGCATTCAGGGCGTTATTGATAGGTGAAAAACACACCTTAAAAAGTCTTCAATTGAGTGATTTAATGCTCGATAGTGACTTTGCTGCGAAGTGGCGCACCATGGTATCTAGGTTTGAGCAACATGAAGAACTAGAGTGGCTTGCTGGGTCAAATCATGCGAATGGTGTATGGTTGCGCCAAACTGGTTCGTGGATCTGCCACAGCCACGATACGATTTATGAGGGCCGTGTAACAGACATTACGCAGATTAAGCTGTTCAATGAGCAGCTCCAATATAAAGCCCAGCATGATAGCTTGACCGACTTACTCAATCGGCAGACTTTTTTGCAACTGGTTGAATCTTGTCGAGCGCGCAGTGCGGGCCAGTTTATTTTACTCTATATCGACCTTGATCGGTTTAAATTGATAAATGACACCCTAGGTCACCTTGCTGGCGATAAACTGCTGGTTGAATTCGCTATGAGAATGCGGGAGCTTGTTGGCAGTTATGCTGACATTGCGCGATTAGGCGGTGATGAATTTGCTATATTGCTAGACAATGAAGCTCTGAAGGTGCCACTAGAGCTTATGTTAGAGGATATCCTCGCGGCAATTAGAGAGCCATTTGATTATCAGGAAAGTAAACACTCAGTGAGTGGCAGTGTGGGAGTGAGGCGTTTTACAGCACCATGCCAGAACTATGAAGCAGAAAAGTTGCTTCATGATGCAGATGTGGCAATGTATGAAGCGAAAAAGCGGGGAAAAAATGATTTTCACATTTTCACTTCGGCCATTGCCGATGAAGCATCTCGACGGCTATTAATTGAGCGTGAGTTGCAAACGTTGAATATGGACACGGAGCTGTCGCTGCGGTTTCAACCTATTTACTGTCAATTGGGAAAATCTATTATTGGATTCGAAGCACTGCTGCGCTGGCAGAGCCCTAAGTTAGGTGTCGTGAGTCCAGCCGAGTTTATTCCCATTGCGGAAGAGTGCGCACAAATCGTGAAGCTTGGGCACTGGGTTTTTTCACGTGCCATGCAATGTGTGAAACGTTTTCCCAACCGACGTATATTTATGAGTGTCAACGTATCGCCTTTACAGTTGCAGCATAAAGGGTTTATGAGTTGGTTATTGAGTCAATTTGAGCATAATGAGTTGGACCCGACACAGTTTAAAATTGAGCTGACAGAATCCGCCATGATGGCACAGGAGAATAGCCTAGTTGCGCCACTGCAAAAGTTACATGACATGGGTTTTGGCATTTATATCGATGATTTTGGTACAGGTTATAGCAGTTTGTCTCGTTTAAATGTTTTACCTGTAGATGGTTTGAAAATTGACCGAGCGTTTATCAATGGGATTGAAAAAGTAGGCAATCCCCGCCAGTTGATAGAGGCAATTTGTGCCATTGCGAATAGCTTTAACTTGACTGTGACAGCAGAAGGCATTGAGCAACCAGCGCAGTTAACGGTATTATCATCTCTATACTGCCAACAAATGCAGGGTTACTTAATGAGCAAACCCTTATTGGAAGAAGAAGCTTTGCATTTGCTATATCAGGATCAGGGCAGAAAAATCACAGAATTTGCCAGCTAGCGGGTTGACCTTAACCATGCTTTAGGTTTTATCTTGCAACGCCGTAAATAAAACTTATGAAAGTAAGCAGATGAGTAGGAGGTGCTATGACATCGTCGCAATTGGACCTGTATTTAGCCAAATTAGGATTGCACTACCCTTCAGAGTGTAATTTAGCGTTTGTTGAGCAGCTAATAAAAGCCCACATCGCACGATTTAGCTTCAGCAGCATCAACGCGATGCAGGATAAACGCTTGAGCTTAGAGCCCGATGTGGTGTTTAACCGGGTCGTTGAAAAAGAGCAAGGCGGTTATTGTTTCGAGCACAATAAAATTGTGATGCTTGCATTACAGCATTTAGGTTTTGATGTGTCTCCTTTGCTTGGCAGAGTATTGCTCAACGGTAAATGGGATAACCCACGCACGCATCGAGTCACGTTGCTCAAATACCTTTGCAATGAATACTTAATTGACGTGGGTTTCGGTAGCAAAACGCCACGCACGTTAATACCCATTGATCACAGCGTCGACATACATGATGAAACCAATGGTTACTATGTTGAACGGAGTACACGGCGTGCTGTGCTTACGTTAACCTCACCCAAGCAGATGCCATTATATGATGTTGAATTTGCCGAGACGTTTGAAAGTGATTGTGATGTTGCACATTTTCATTGTCATCAACATCCCGAGTCTTTGTTCGTCAATCATTTAGTCTTATCACGAATGGCACAAAAAGAGCGTCATACATTAAATAACTTGTTATATGTGTATCGCAACGAGGAAACCGCAGAGACCAGAGAAGTCCTGATCAAGGATGCAGTGCAGTTGAGGGCGATTATCAAAGAGATCTTTTTATTGAATATACCTGAGTCTGAAGTCAACTGGGTGTATGAAAAGGCGGCTTTAAATATGTCAGATGAGCACTAAGCAGGCGCTCAGTGCTCATCAGCTGTTAATTTTTGTTCATCTGCTCGATAAAAGCGGTGGAGTCCGCAATTGAGCGGTTCATATCTGAGATTAAGCCCTGAATATCACGTTTTAAATTGGTAAACTCACCTCTGATCGCAGCAATGGCTTGCGCATTGAGGTTGTGCTTTAGATATAAAACATTGTCTTTCATCGAGTCGAGTACAGGTTGCATTTTTGATTCGCTCTTACGCATTGAGCGCAGTAGCTTGTCATATTGCTTTTGAGTTTGTCGCAGTTTTTGCTCGCTGCTGCGTTTTAACTTTGGGTTGCTAAACTGTTCAAGCTCTTCTTGCCATTCTTCGAATAAGGCGTCGGCAACAGACTCTACTTTATCAATATTGTCAGTGACAGATTGCGCCGCTTTTTGACTTGCTTCAAAGTCACTATTTAACTGCTCGTAGACACTTTGTAATTCTCCCCCATCAAAATCGATAAGAACGGATAAGCGTTCAAGGGCATTTTGAAACTCTTGTTGAGAAGTTTGCTGAGATTGTTGAGTATCTTCGACGCGATCGACAAGAATATCACGTTTATGTACACCCACCTGCTCCCACGCAGAATAATAGGCATTTTGCGCACTTTTACAGCCACTAAGGACGGCGCAAGCGGCAATCAAAATATAAATTTTTAGGTATTTTAGAGGCATACTTTATCCTTTTACTTAATAGGGCTACTTTAAATTATGAAGTGGATTGGTAAGATGTGCAAAGCAATCATCAATGTATAAACAATTATGAAACAACATTGGCCCCAAATAAAAGCGCAAGCACGCGCAGTATTAGATGCTCAGCCGAGTTGGTGGCGGCGTTTTTTCCAGCGCTGCAAAGAAGATCAGCTCACTATAAATGCCGGATATTTGGCGTACGTCACCTTACTTTCATTGGTGCCGCTCATTGCTGTGGGGGTTGCGATTTTCACCGCATTCCCTGGTTTTGAGAATACCCGTTTGGCGATAGAAAATTTTATATTCACCAACTTTGTTCCCACCTCTACCGATACAATAAAGGCCCACATTAGCGCCTTTGCTGGCAATGCAAACCAAATGACAGCTGTGGGTATCAGCTTTTTAGCTGCGGTGGCATTACTGCTTATTCGCAATGTAGATAGTGCACTTAATCGCATTTGGCGCGTTGAAAGTAAGCGTCCTCTGATGATTTCATTTGCGATTTATTGGATGGTACTGACGCTGGGGCCGGTGTTATTGGGCGCCAGTATTGGGGTTACCTCGTATATTGTGTCTTTGGTGTCATTTGCTGATCAAGGGATCCCAGGATTTAGCGGTTTACTTCTGAAATTGCTGCCTTATGTAATTTCAAT
Source organism: Pseudoalteromonas luteoviolacea (assembly GCF_000814765.1). GTDB lineage: Bacteria > Pseudomonadota > Gammaproteobacteria > Enterobacterales > Alteromonadaceae > Pseudoalteromonas > Pseudoalteromonas luteoviolacea_H. The sequence continues at coordinate 55,403 of NZ_JWIC01000010.1, read as the reverse complement.
GGCAGGCTTCATTATGCTCTATACTTTAGTACCAAATACACGTGTGTCGTTTAAAGCCGCGATACCGGGCGCATTATTTGCTGCCTTTTTATTTGAGCTGACGAAAAGAGGGTTTGCAATGTATATCAGCCACTTTCCGTCCTATGAGGTCATATATGGTGCGCTGGCAACTATTCCTATTTTATTTGTTTGGGTGTATTTATCATGGATGGTGGTGTTGTTAGGCGCTGAGTTTACCGCTTGTTTAGCCGAACATCATGAACAGGAGAACGACACACCTCAATCATGAGGTAAATCCATGACCCTACTGTATCAGCCAACGGAACCGCTGCGCAGTTTTCATTTACCACTTTCTCACGGCCACCAAATGCACGTGGAGGAATACGGTAACGCTGCGGGTATTCCGCTGTTGGTATTACACGGTGGCCCCGGATCGGGGCTGCAAAAGGCAGCGCAAAGTTATTTTAATCCAAAGCGTTACCGTATCATTTTATATAGCCAAAGAGGGTGCGGAAACTCTTCCCCGCAATCACTTGAACACAATCACACCGCATTACTCGTCGATGATGTTGTGACGTTATTAGATTATCTAGATATTCCTCGTTGTGTTTTAGCTGGGGGCTCTTGGGGCGCGACATTGGCGTTATGGTTTGCGATGCAACATGCTCACCGCGTATCCGGGGTGATCACTTGGGCGAGTTTTTTCGCGACGTCGTCTGATTTGGCTTGGTTATATGGTGACAAAGGGGCGGGGGCACAGTTTTATCCCGAGCGTTTTACTCTATTTTCACAGGGGCTCGACTCATATCAGCAGGTATTAGCCCATTATCAACAACAATTATTTAGTGACAATGAGCTATCACAGCATAAAGCTGCGCAGCTTTGGCATGATTGGGATATACAGTTGAGCGTTGAAACTCAGATGCAACGCTATCAACTTCCCTCACCTGTGCATATTGTTGCGCAAGCCAGATTAATGGTGCATTACATGTCTAACCAATGCTTTTTAGAGGATGAAGCGCTGTTTAAGCATGCCCACACCTTAAAATCTCTGCCTATCTGGATGATCCACAGCCGCCATGATTTAGTCTGTCGCTTTGCCATGGCGCAAAAATTTGCCGCAGCACTCAATGCTCGGCTACTAATTTTAGAAGGCGTTGGGCACTGCACGTCAAATCAAGTATATTCGGAGGCTATTCGCCGTGCGGCAGATTTACTGCTGTGCAAAATAGATAAAAACAGAGGTTAACGTGCAAGGATTAATTCAAAGGGTCAAGTTTGCAAAAGTCGAAGTGAGTGGAGACGTTGTGGGTGAAATTCAGCAGGGTATCTTACTTTTGCTCGGTGTCGAAAAAGTGGATGATGAGCAAAGTGCAGATAAATTACTGCATAAAGTCAGTAACTATCGAATTTTCACCGATGATGCAGGAAAAATGAACCTCAGCCTCAAAGACATTGGTGGTGAATTACTTGTGGTCTCGCAATTTACGTTGGCTGCGGACACAAAAAAAGGCATGCGACCGAGTTTTTCTTCTGCGGGCACGCCAGAACAAGCAAAGCGACTGTATGAATACTTTGTTGAGCAGGCAAAAGCACTTGGTATTACAGTGGCGACGGGCCAATTTGCCGCGGATATGCAGGTGAGTTTGTGTAACGATGGGCCAGTGACATTTAATTTATCGGTCTAGCGCTCAACCACAATAATGTGGTTAGCATACCCCGGTACTTGATGGATATGGGGCTTTTTTCCGAAGTTGATAATAAGCAGATGCTCTAGCTGCTTGAGTTGCGACTCATGCTCGGCAATAAAGTTGATAAATAATACCCCCTGTTCTGCTAATGTATTGCGTAACAGGGTGTAAAACTTGTGCTGGTATAAAAAGCGTGGCGCATCCAATTCACTGAATAAATCTAAGATAATCCAATTAAATGGGTGATTGTGGTCGACTTCTAAGACTTTGTAGGCGTCACTGCAATTGACTTCACTGATATGGTCTCCGCCAAAGTACCGTTTATAGCAATGTATGATGTCAGGATTGTTTTCTACGGAAATAACCTGGCAGTCTTCATGCACACTGTGTAAATAGTCGCGAATGGCCCCAGCACCCAGTCCCAGTTCGAGTACGCGGTGAGGTTTAGGGTATTTTTGCCACAAGGTATCCAACACTTGCAAATGAGGGAAAAGCAAGTGCTCCGGGTGATTCAGTTCAACGATTGACTGTAACGTATTGTTTATTAATAGCCAACGAAGCGTTTTTTCTTGTCTAACTTGTATGCTCGTTTTCCCGTGCTTATGCCAATATAACAAGTGGCCAAGCTCATGGCTTTGGGCTACAAAATCGTTGCTGACGGTTCCTGATTCAGTCAAAAAATCTTGCATAGTTCCATCAGCATAGACAAGGATTACGGTAATTCCACTGTGTTTAGATGATTTTACACATTTAGTCGGTGATTTTGCGTTGAACATTTCCTGTTCAGAGTTTTTCTTGTAAGGTAGAACACAAAAATGGCACGCACTTGGGTGTGCATAGAAAGGAGTAATTATGTTTCCAGTCATTTCGCCGCAAAGTAGCCAAGATTGGCAAGACTACTATCAATTGCGTTGGCAGGTTCTCAGAGCACCATGGGATCAACCAAGAGGCTCAGAGCAAGACGATTTAGAGCAAGATGCCGAGCACAGGTACATCAAAAATAATGAAGGCGAAGTGCTGGCGGTCGCGCGTTTACACTTTAATAATCACCTTCAAGCACAAGTGCGTTACATGGCTGTAGGTGAAGCGCACCGAGGTCAGCACTTGGGTAGCCGACTTTTGCATGAGTTAGAAAAGATTGCGTGGACGCAAGATGCCCAAGAGCTGGTGTTGTTTGCCAGAGAACGTGCTTTGGCGTTTTATGAACGTCATGGCTATAAAGTGGTTGAAAAAGCACACCTTGCATATGGAGATGTGCAACATTGGAAAATGGTCAAGCAAAAGCCATCAGAGCCAGGTTGGTTTAGACACCCAGATTGGACGCAAATTTTACAAGATACATGGCGTGAGTCCATTCCTATTAGTGATGCCATGGGGATAAAAGTTGAAAGTTACACCGATTGGCAGTTCTCTACAAAAGCAGATCTGAAAGCCAACTTAAATTTACATAATTCTATGTTTGCAGGTTCGATCTACAGTATGGCGACCCTGACCGGGTGGGGCGCAACATATTTGGCATTAAAAGAGCTGAACCTCGAAGGCGATATCGTCCTTGCGGATGCTGAAATTAAATACCTAAAGCCGCTCACGACAGCACCAGGTGCGACGGTGACTTTGTCCGAGTGTAGTGGTGAGTTGACAGAGCTTGAGACTGAAGGAAAAGCTAAGTACACGGTGCCAGTGAATGTGTACGATGGTGATGTGTTAGTCGCAAAGTTTTGTGGTGTTTTCTTTGTGAAGCGTTAGGAAAAACGTATCCGGTCAAGTGAGTCTTGACCGGATTGCTAAGGCTTTAAAGTAAGTCAGTAATGGCGATACCAAGGCCTAGTCTTTGGATGTGAGCGTTGTAATCGATGAGACTTTCTCCATACCCATTGAAATATTGCGCATAGCCACGAACGCGCCCTGTTATGGGGAAGGACCAATCTAGTTGTACAGCCCCTCTATTATCACCGCCTGCATTATTGCGCAGCATCATGCCAACTTCATGGTCATTGTCAAAGCGGTAGGCACCGCTAAGCTCAAAGTAGCCCATATATTTGTGGATATCAGGGTTATCATCGCCTTTGGCTAAATTATCTTCAGGTTTTTCATCTTCTGGCAGCCGATACCAAGGCTTGAAGCTAAATACAAACCCATCATATTCCCAAATGAAATTGGCATAGATGCGGTTCCAAGAGCGCGAGTTTGGTTGGCTTCTACCATTTGACTGGTGCGAAATACCCAGCACAAAAGCCATTTCATCGCCCCATAAGACATTTTCGTCATCTAAAAAATTAACCCAAAATATTTCGGGCTCATAATTAGTTTCTCTAAAAGGAGATGAAATATCTTTGTTATACACCTGCCAATACGACTGCAGCGTGACGCCCATATAAATGGCCTGATCTTTATCTTTAAAGTTGTGATAAATCGGCAGCTTTAATGAAATCTGATATTTTGCTTCAACGTTATCTAGGGGTTCGCCTTCTTTATTAGCCTTGTCAGCAAAGCCGTCAAATGGGCGGTTATTGGGATTTTTTATGTATGATACCGGCAGAATATAATTTCTATGGTGAGGGGTCAGCACATTACGGTTTTTTTCAGTGACTCGCTCTCTGGCCATACGCTTGTCGAGTTGACTCAGTGCACTTACTTGCTGCTCACAATACCCGCGTACTTCTTTAATTGTACGGGTATCATCTCCAGAAATAGTCTGATTTAAAATACATTGATTTAGGGCAGCGACCTCATCTTCTGAGGCACTTGCAGCATGTGCACTTTGGGTACATAAAGCCAAAAGCAGGGTCGCATAGCGCTTAGTAAAGTCCATATTTAATTCCAACAAGAAAGAGAGTTTCCAAACAAAACGGTATTAGCTACTTTAAGAGTTAAGCCAAGTTCAATGGACGCTATAGTATAAGTATGTGATGAAAAAGCCCAGCATAACCCTTTGAAAGGAAGAAAAGAGAGATTAAGAGTGCCCTGATAGAGCACTCAAAGCCGCTTAGCTTTCGAGCCTTGAAACCACAAAGAATGGATTCAGATAAGACTCTTTTTGATTGTATGTGAGAGGAGAGCCATCGATTTGGCTAACTGTTGCACCAGCTACGCTTGCAACAGCGTGGCCTGCACCAGTGTCCCACTCGCTGGTTGGGCCAAGTCGAGGGTAAATATCTGCTTCACCTTCAGCGACTAAACACAGCTTGAGTGAACTGCCTTTGGGCACCATTTCGATGTCGTCAAATTGCCCTAGATACTCAGCCAGTGCAGGTGAGGGATGAGAGCGAGAACCAACGACTTTAATAGTGCCTTTATTTGGTTTCTTGGTCACTTTGAGCTCAATTCGGGCTTCACCACATTCTCTAAATGCACCAATACTGTGTGCAGCCAAGTAGCACACGTTCAGTGCCGGCGCAAAGACCACGCCCATGGTTGGCTTACCGTGCTCAATCAGTGCAATATTCACGGTGAATTCACCGTTTTTCTTAATGAACTCTTTGGTGCCATCGATTGGATCAACCAGCCAATAACGTTGCCAAGTTTGGCGTTCTTGCCAGCTGATGTTGGCGCTTTCTTCACTGAGGATAGGGATTTCAGGTGTTAAGCGCGAAAGACCTGCGGTAATCACTCGGTTGGCGGCTAAGTCAGCCTCGGTGACTGGGCTATCGTCATTTTTATACTCGATGGCAAAATCTTTGGCATAGATCTGCATAATTTCCTCGCCTGCAAGGCGGGCAAGCTCGACGAGTTCTTCGAGCAGGTCGGTATCATTCATAGGTTATCCTTGCTACTGGATGATGTTTTTATCTTTCAAGTAATCTACCAGTTGCTGGACGGACTGCTCAAGTGAATTCTCACCCGTGTTCAATCTTATCTCAGGTGCAACGGGTGGCTGATATTCAGAGTCGATACCCGTAAAGTGCTTGATCTCACCTGCGCGGGCTTTTTTGTATAAGCCTTTGGGGTCTCGCTGCTCGCAGACTTCCAGCGGTGTATCTAAAAATACTTCGATAAATTCGCCGTCTTCTACGAGGTCTCTCACCATATCTCGTTCCGCTTGAAACGGTGAAATAAATGCGGTTAATACGATAAGACCTGCATCAACCATCAGTTTACTGAGCTCACCTACTCGACGAATATTTTCAATGCGATCGGTGTCGCTGAAGCCAAGGTCTTTACATAGCCCATGCCTAACATTGTCACCATCAAGCAAATAGGTATGTACACCACTTTGATGAAGGGCACTTTCAAGGGCATTGGCCACTGTACTTTTCCCTGAGCCTGAAAAGCCAGTGAACCAAAGGATCACAGGTTTATGGCCTTTGAGCTCACTGCGATGTGTTTTTTCAACGGCATAATTATGCCAAACAATATTTTTATCCATGAAGCTATCCATTAAAAGGGAAAGACCAATGGGATCAAGGTCAGGACGGTAATAGAGTAAATAATTGACAGCGGAACGCCTACCGTGACGTAGTCTTTTATGCGGTAGTTTCCGGCACTATACACCATCAAGTTTGTTTGATAACCAAAGGGGGAAATAAAGCTTGCTGATGCACCAAAGGCAACAGCCATAATAAATGGGAGTGGATCAACGCCAAACCCAACCGCCAATGCATAGGCAACGGGAAAAGACAGTGCTGCCGCGGCATTGTTGGTGATAAGTTCTGTGAAGACGACAGTCATCACAAAAATGGCGATGAAGGCACCATAAGGACCAAAATCACCGAGTATTAAAAACAGCGCGTCAGAGAGTTGTGTGGCTAAGCCTGTTTCTATCATTAATTTGGCAAGGCCAATTGCACTGCCTACAATCGCCAGTAATTCAATGGGAAAACGGCGTTTCATCTCGTTCACTTTGATGGTGCCAAGTGCCACCAGTGCAAGTAGTAATACCATTAGCCCTTTTACCAAAGGCACAATGTCAAAGATCCCTAAACCAATCACCGCTGCAAATCCTAACAGCACATGGCCAGATTGCTTTTTGGTCAAGTGTGTTTGTAAATCCAAACCCGAGATATATACAAACTCGCGTTTGAGATCCGGTAGATTATAAAAGTCACTGCCCGGGGCTAAAATGAGTGAGTCGCCCGCTTGTAATTTCACTTTACCAAGGCCACCTTGTAGACGGTCATGACCCCGACGAATGGCGATAACGGCAGCATGAAACTGCTCGCGAAAACGAATTTCTTTAATGGTTTTACCAATATATTTAGATGATTGACTGACGACGACTTCGACTAGGTGCTCCACGTCTTTTTCGTGTTTATCGTGTACCACCTGAAGGCCATCAAAGCGACGCAATAAAGGCACCGATTTTATGTCACCAACAAACAGTAAAACATCCCCTTGGCAAATCTCTTGTTGTGGGGTGACTGCGCATATGCGTCGTTCACCGCGGATAATTTCTGCTAGGAATAAGTCTTTTAAATCGCGAAGGCCGTTCTCTTCTACAGTACGCCCGATCAGCTTTGAATCAGCAGCGACCTTGCCTTCTAAATAAAATGGCACGACTTCTTGGTCTTCGGTACCGTGATCAGGGAGAAATTTAAGGAGCAATAAAATCGTAAGTAGGCCCACAATCAATGCGCCGAAGCCGACGAGTGTAAAGTCAAAAAAGCCCAGTGGAGCCATACCGGCGTCAACGGCAAAGCCATTGACGATTAAATTTGTTGATGTGCCAATTAAAGTCAATGTACCGCCTAAGATGGCGGTGTAAGACAGTGGCAATAATAACTTAGAGGGCGAGTGTGTTTGGCTCTCTTTGATGGTACTGATGAGCGAAGCGACGACCGCCGTGTTATTTGTAAAAGACGATAAAAACGCAGTAGAGAGGCCAAGTTTCATCACTGACTTTGACAAGCTACCACTGGCCAGTGTACTGGCAAGTTTTTGTACCAGCGTTGTTTTTTCAATGGCAATAGAGACTAAGATCAGTAAAACAAGGGTGATCAAAGAGGGGTTGGCGTAATTCACCAACATAGATTCCAACTCGATTAATCCGGTTAAATAACTGACACCAATGGCGCTGACAAATAACCAAGCTGGATTGAGTCGTGTGCCAAATAAGCACACGACTAAAGCGATCATAATGCCTGTTAAGATGATTTGATCAACTAGCACGTTTGTCTCCCAATAACAGGCATAACTTCACTTACTTCAACTTGCTAATATCAAGCGCTTGCCAATGTGGGAAGTGCTTGCGTACTAACGCGTTGAATTCAAGTTCAAAAGCACTGAACTCAGACGTCGTTGCAGACTCTTCAGCCAATAGCGCTTCAATCATACCTGCACCGATGGTAAGGTTGCTGATGCGGTCAATCAGGATGAATGAACCCGTTTCGTGGTTGTTGCGATAGATATCTGCCACGATGCTTTCAGTCAGTTCAAGCGTAACGATCGCAATTTCATTCAATTGCAATTGTTCCGCCTGACCTTGCTCTAGCGTGTTCACATCAATCGTGTGATCAATCTTGCGAACAATGGCTGACGTACTCTTACTGCCCAACTTGAAGTTGTAGTTTTGTCCTAATACAAGCGGTTCTTCGTGCATCCATACCAGCTTTGCTTGAATGAGATTTGTCACTGTGGCGGTAGAGTCCGCAGGGACAATAACATCACCGCGACTGACATCAATTTCATCTGCCAAAGTAATCGTAAATGCTTGACCTGTTTGTGCTTGGTCTAAATTGCCATCAAAAGTGACAAGCTCTTTGATGGTTGAAGACTTACCCGATGGTAGGACTTTAACAGCTTGACCTGCATTCAACGAACCTGAGGTTAGCGTGCCTTGGAAACCACGAAAATCTAAGTTTGGACGTACCACATACTGAACTGGGAAGCGTGCTTCAAAAGCATGGTTTGCTTCAGCTGCAGGAGAATCTTCCAGTAGCTCAAGGAGTGGTTTGTCAGTGTAGTAAGGCGTCTTTTCAGAGCGTGTTACTACGTTATCGCCTTTAAGAGCAGACATTGGAATAAACTTGATGTCTGAAACATTAAGTTGCTCAGCAAACTGCAAATAATCTGCTTTGATCTTCTCAAAAACGGCTTCGTCAAAATCAACGATGTCCATTTTGTTGATAGCAACCACAAACTGCTTGATACCTAAAGAGTCACAGATAAAGCTATGACGTTTAGTTTGTACCTGCACACCGTAACGAGCATCAACCAAGATAATAGCCAGATCACTCGTTGAAGCACCCGTTACCATGTTGCGGGTATACTGCTCATGTCCAGGAGTGTCCGCAATGATGAACTTACGTTTTGCCGTTGAGAAATAACGGTATGCCACGTCAATGGTGATACCTTGCTCACGCTCAGCTTGCAGACCATCTACAAGCAGTGCTAAATCTAGCTCTTCACCAGCGTTACCGACTTTTTCGTTATCTTTGTGAAGCGCAGCCAGTTGATCTTCATAAATTTGGTGGCTGTCATGTAGCAAGCGGCCGATAAGTGTCGACTTACCGTCATCAACGCTACCACAAGTCATCATGCGTAATAAGCTTTTGTCTTGTTGACGAGATAGATAGGCCTCAATGCCCAGTTCTCTTACTTCGTTCGCTGTTGACATTAGAAATACCCCTCGCGTTTTTTCTTCTCCATAGAGCCTGCTGAGTCGTGGTCAATAACACGGCCCTCGCGCTCTGATGATGTGGATAGCAGCATTTCTTCGATGATGCCAGTTAGTGTATTGGCTTCAGATTCAACTGCGCCTGTTAGCGGGTAGCAACCTAGCGTACGGAAACGCACAGACTTCATTTCTGGCACTTCACCTTCTTCTAGTGGCATACGCTCGTCATCAACCATGATCAATGTGCCGTTACGCTCAACCACAGGGCGCTTATCTGACAAGTACAGAGGGACAATTTCGATATTTTCTTGGTAGATATATTGCCAAATATCAAGCTCAGTCCAGTTAGAGAGCGGGAATACACGGATACTCTCACCAGGATTTACTTGGCTGTTATAGGTATTCCAAAGTTCTGGGCGTTGATTTTTAGGATCCCAACGGTGATGCTTATCGCGGAATGAATAAACACGCTCTTTCGCTCGTGATTTCTCTTCGTCGCGTCGTGCCCCACCGAATGCAGCGTCAAAGCCATACTTATCAAGTGCTTGTTTTAAGCCCTGCGTTTTCATCACGTCAGTGTGTTTCGCCGAGCCGTGTGTAAACGGGCCGACGCCCATGGCGATGCCTTCAGGGTTCTTATGAACAATCAGGTCAAAGTTATATTCTTTTGCCAAGCGGTCGCGAAACTCAATCATTTCACGGAATTTCCAATCCGTATCTACGTGCAGTAGAGGGAAAGGAATTTTTGCTGGGTAAAATGCTTTACGAGCCAAATGCAGTAACACTGAAGAGTCTTTACCAATAGAGTAAAGCATCACTGGGTTATCAAACTCTGCAGCGACTTCGCGAATAATCTTTATACTTTCAGCTTCAAGTTGCTGAAGGTGGGTTAAAGCCATTGTTCGTCGTCCTACTGTTAATTAAATTAAGTCTATTAAGCTACTTGGGTAATGGGTTGTGCAAAGCTGCTGATCTGCTCCGTTTGCCCAAACCATGCTAATTCTTCGTGTAGTGCAGCGACCTCACCAATGATCAAAAGTGCGGGTGATTGAATGTGATGCTGCTCTATTTTTGCTGCCAATTCACCAAGTGTGCCGCGAACGACACGCTGTGATTGACGTGTGCCATTTTCAACAATGGCAATAGGTGTTTCAGGTGATCTACCGTGCTCTAGTAGCTTGGCCTGAATGTGGGGCGATTTAATCACGCCCATGTAAACAGCCAAGGTTTGATTCGATTGCGCAAGTCCACGCCAATCCAATTCTTGACCATCCTTTTTACAGTGCCCAGTCACAAACTGAATGGCTTGTGCATGATCTCTGTGTGTTAAAGGAATGCCTGAATATGCACTACAGCCAGCGGCGGCAGTAATACCAGGTACAATTTGATATTTTACGCCGTGTTTGGCCAGTACTTGGACTTCCTCGCCACCTCGACCATAAATAAATGGGTCACCGCCTTTGATACGGCATACTTTTTTACCTTGCTTAGCAAAATTCACCAGCATGTGGTTGGTATCTTCTTGTTTAACGCTATGATGGCCTGCTTTTTTGCCAACACAAACCAAATCAGCGTCGCGTCTTACTAATTCCATGATTTCATCAGACACCAAGTAGTCATAAACCACAACATCAGCTTGTTGCATTAGTTGCAAGGCTTTTATCGTTAGAAGCTCTGGGTCGCCCGGACCTGCGCCTACGACGAAGACTTCGCCTTCAGGTGAACTGGGTTGAGTCAGCATGTCATTAAGCTGTTGTTGTGCGCCTTGTTCATCACCGACTTGAACTTTACTAACGACACTTGAATCAAATACGCGCTCCCAAAATTGACGTCGGTCCGAAAACGTATTGAAGCGTGCTTTCACTTGATCTCTGAAATCCCCAGCTAACTTTGCCAATTTGCCTGTATGATGTGGGATCAAGGTTTCTAATTTTTCTCTGATCCTGCGCGCCAATACGGGGGCAGTGCCGGCACTGGAAATGGCAATGGTAATAGGGTCTCTATCAACGATAGATGGGAAGATAAAACCACACTTAGGTTGGTCATCTACCACATTAACGAAAATGTTTTGCGCGTTGGCTGCATCAAAAACCGCTTTGTTAACTGCTTCATTGTCAGTCGCGGCAATGATCAACATCATGCCCAGTACATGGTGAGTATCAAAATACTCTTTCACTAGATGCAATTGACCTTGTTCTGCTAACTCGACCAGTTCAGAACAAAATTCAGGAGCGACGACAGTGACGTGTGCACGTGCTTTTAAAAATGCTTGGCATTTTCGTAAAGCGACATCGCCGCCACCGACCACCAATACGGGTTTATCGTCTAACTTAGTAAATATCGGTAAATATTGCACAACATTCGCCCCTAAATGTATAACCTTGATGTAAGCCAACCAAACTGACTTAGTAGGAGAGCAGAATATATCGGGCTTAAAAGACAAAAAAATAATATTAACCCAAATTATATAACTAAAAGTTATATACAAACTTCGATTTAGGTTTAAGGCTTATATTTCAAGGCCTAGAGGCTAAAATGTATCCATATTAGCAACTTATAGCGATTGGTTATGAGATATAATCGAACGACCATAGTCGAGCACGCAATATTTTCGATTATCAAAATGTATGTTGCGGACAAATGTCCTGTAGGGCGGGCAGGTAATTTATTTTACTGAGTACATACAAATAGAAACTGTTTGATGGCGATTAAGCCATGGGGTAGTGTGAGTTTTAAGGAGATGTAATGAGTACACAGCAGCAAGTTACGGCGAGTGATGCGATACGCGTGCTTGAGTTAATGGATTTAACCTCGCTTAATGAAGAGGATACTCCACAGAGTATCGTTGCTATGTTGGACAGTATTGATGCACGCATTGCACTGCCTGCAGCGGTATGCGTCTATCCTCAGTTTGTCGGGGTATGCAAAACAGAGCTGGCAGCACGAGGTTGGCACAGTGTGAAGGTCGCGACAGTCACCAATTTCCCATGTGGCAAGCAACCACTTGAACAAGTGCTAGCGCAAACGCAGCGAGCGATTGATGAGGGGGCGGATGAAATTGACTTGGTGATGCCATACAACCAAGTGGTGGCCGGCGACCCGGATACGCCATGGCAATATGTACACTCAAGTAAAAAAGTGTGTGGTATGTCGGCAAAACTTAAAGTGATCATTGAAACGGGTGTTCTCGAAAAGCCAGAATTAATCGCACAAGCCAGTGATATCGCGATTTTGGCAGGCGCTGATTTCATTAAAACCAGTACCGGTAAGGTACCGGTCAATGCGACCTTGGCCGCAGCACGAGTGATGATAGAACGCATTAAAATTAACGGCAAACCAGTTGGCTTTAAAGCTTCTGGCGGTGTTAAAACAGTTGCTCAAGGGCTCCCTTATTTAACGCTAGCAGCTGACATAATGGGCGCTGACTGGGTTAGCCCAAGTCAGTTTAGGTTTGGTGCGTCGAGCTTATTGACGGATGTAAAACGTGTTGTTGCACAGGGGTGATCTGCTCTTTGAGCGGTATGGATGATATTCGCTCAATTGATGTTTTCCTATGTGTAACCGCTTAAAGGGTAGTTAATTCTCTGTTTTTATAAACAGATACTTGATATTTTGCTCAGTCCCACCAATATCCTTCATACAGCCGTAATATAACAGCACTTATCTGTGCGGCTTAAGTATTTAAAAAGTGGTTTTAAATGGGTGTTTAATAACTGATAAAAAAACAAAAGTTGTGAAAATCATACGATGTATAACTTTTACACTTGTTTTCAGTTTGTTCGTCAGTATAATGGGCATCCACTTTGCAGGGGCGTAGTTCCAATTGGTAGAACAGCGGTCTCCAAAACCGATGGTTGCGGGTTCGAGTCCTGCCGCCCCTGCCACTCAATACTTTTTAGTCCAAATTTAAAATAATGTGTGTTGCACTCGTCGCTTATTTGTAAATTTGGATTTAATGGATTAACCCTGTCTAAGACAGGGTTGTTGTGTCTGTATTTAAGGTAAAACAATTATGAGCACTAATGTTGAAAACCCGTCTAGCTCGATGGACACGGTAAAATGGCTAGTTGCAGTTGTACTACTCACTGGCGCAGTAGTTGGTAACTACATGTATGCAGATATGTCTGCACTAGTACGCGCTGTCGGTGTTGTGGTTGCTGTGGGTGCCGCTCTTGGTATCGCTGCGACGACTGAAAAAGGTCGTACTTTTATTGCATTTGCAAAAGAGTCTCGTATCGAGGTTCGTAAAGTTGTATGGCCTACGCGTCAAGAAGCAACGCATACTACAATTATCGTGATGGCAGCAACTGTAGTAATGGCACTTATCCTATGGGGATTAGATGGCATACTATTCCGTGCTGTTGGCTTTTTAACTGGATTGGAGATCTGATCCCATGTCGGATGAGAACAAAGAAAAGAAATTACGTTGGTACGTAATTCAGGCGTTTTCTGGTTTTGAAAAGCGCGTTGCTCAAACTATTATTGAGCACATTAAAATTGAAGGCTTAGAAGAAGACTTCGGTGAAGTACTCGTACCTACAGAAGAAGTTGTAGAGATGCGTGCTGGTCAAAAGCGCAAGTCTGAGCGTAAATTCTTCCCAGGTTACGTCCTTGTTCAGATGGTGATGAACGACGCAACTTGGCACTTGGTGAATAGTACACCACGTGTAATGGGCTTTGTTGGCGGTACATCTGATCGTCCTGCACCAATTAGTCAGCGTGAAGCTGATCGTATTCTTAACCGTCTACAAGAGAACGCTGAAGCACCTAAGCCAGCGACGCTGTTTGAGCCGGGTGAAGTGGTTCGTGTTATCGATGGTCCATTTGCAGACTTCAACGGTGTGGTTGAAGAAGTGGATTATGAAAAGAGCCGCTTAAAAGTATCTGTACTTATCTTCGGTCGTTCAACGCCGGTTGATCTTGAGTTCGGTCAGGTAGAGCAAGATACTTAATTTGCAGTAATTTTGTACTATTGCAAAAAATAATTGAAAAAGGCCGCTGATTAAACTATAATCAGCGGCCTTTTTGTAGGTAGACTACGTCTGCCACGAAAAGAAAGAATTTTTTAATCGGGAAGCCGTTTGAGTACGCGTCCTCGCGCGCACAAGGCTAAGACCCATTTAACGAGGTTATTAACATGGCTAAAAAAGTTGAAGCTTTAATCAAGCTACAAGTTGCTGCTGGTATGGCTAACCCTAGTCCTCCAGTAGGTCCTGCACTAGGTCAACACGGTGTAAACATCATGGAATTCTGTAAAGCGTTCAACGCACGTACAGAGTCTATCGAAAAAGGCGCACCAGTTCCTGTAATCATTTCTGTTTACAACGACCGTTCATTCACTTTTGATATGAAAACTCCACCTGCATCTTACCTTCTTAAGAAGGCTGCAGGTATCAAGTCTGGTTCTGGCCGTCCAAACACTGAGAAAGTTGGTACTGTAACACGTGCACAACTAGAAGAGATTGTTGAGACTAAACGTCCTGACCTTACTGCTGCTGATATGGACGCAGCTGTACGCACGATTGCAGGTTCTGCACGTGCAATGGGCTTGAATGTAGAAGGGTAATTGAGAATGGCTAAATTAACTAAGCGTATGCGCGTAATCCGCGAAAAAGTTGACGTAACTAAAGAGTACGAAATCAACGAAGCTGTTGCTCTTCTTAAAGAACTAGCTACTGCTAAATTCACTGAAAGTGTTGACGTTGCTGTAAACCTTGGCATCGACGCTCGTAAATCAGACCAAAACGTACGTGGTGCAACTGTACTACCACACGGTACTGGTCGTGAAGTACGCGTTGCTGTATTCACTCAAGGTGCTAACGCAGACGCTGCTAAAGAAGCTGGTGCTGATTTAGTAGGTATGGAAGACCTTGCTGAGCAGGTTAAGAAAGGCGAAATGAACTTTGACGTTGTTGTTGCTTCTCCAGATGCAATGCGCGTTGTTGGTCAACTAGGTCAAATCCTAGGTCCACGTGGTCTTATGCCTAACCCTAAAACTGGTACTGTGACACCTAACGTTGCAGAAGCAGTTAAAAACGCTAAAGCTGGTCAGGTTCGTTACCGCAACGACAAGAACGGTATCATCCACACGACAATCGGTAAGGTTGACTTTGACGCGAACCAGCTTCAAGAAAACCTTGAAGCACTTATCGTTGCGCTTAAGAAGGCTAAGCCTTCTCAAGCGAAAGGTACTTACTTGAAGAAAGTAAGCATCTCAACGACTATGGGCGCGGGTGTTGCTGTAGACCAAGCTACTCTAAACACGCAACTAGCGTAATTTAGATTTTAGCGTTTACATGGCGTAAAAATTAGACTATAATTTTGCGCCATTTCGTTGAGAAGTCACTTCCAACGAAGCAAAGAATTCGGGTTGAAGCGCATAATTTCGAACTGTTGTTTATCAAATTTGGTCTACAATAAAATCGATAAATTGCGTTTCCGTCCAAGACCGTAGGTGTAACCTAGTTACTTAATCTTCCTACGTAGACGGTGTGAATCCCAGCTAGATTTTTCCTAATCTTCTGGTTCTCGCCGTAAAAAGCAGCTCAGAGTCATTTGACTGTGAGTAAAGTAGAACTGGGGACTTGTTCCCATATTAACCAGGAGTAACACCCATGGCTTTAAATCTTCAAGACAAAAAAGCAATTGTTGCTGAAGTCAACGAAGCTGCCAAAGGTGCTCTATCTGCAGTAGTTGCAGATTCTCGTGGTGTAACAGTAGATGCTATCACTGCGCTTCGTAAAGAAGCTCGTGAAGCAGGCGTATGGATGAAAGTTGTCCGTAACACGCTTGCAAAACGCGCTGTTGAAGGTACTGATTATGAGTGCCTTAACGAATCGCTAGTAGGCCCAAGCCTAATCGCTTTCTCTTCAGAGCACCCAGGTGCTGCTGCTCGTATCTTTGCTGATTTCGCAAAGAAAAACGAGTTGTTCGAACTGAAAGCGGCTGCATTTGAAGGCAATGTTGTTGACGTAGATATGCTTGCTAAGCTACCTACTTACGACGAAGCTGTTGCACGCTTAATGAGCGCTATGAAAGAAGCGTCAGCTGGTAAATTGGTTAAAACAATTGAAGCTGTACGTGTTCAGAAAGCTGAAGAAGCTGCTTAATCGCACCTTTTACACTTTCACCAATAAATTTTTTGAACCTCATGGGTTCGTGATTAATTAGGAAACTTAAAATGTCTGTAACTAAAGACCAAATCCTTGACGCGATTGCTGAAATGTCAGTAATGGAAGTTGTTGAACTAGTTGAAGCAATGGAAGAAAAATTCGGCGTAACTGCAGCTGCTGCTGTTGTTGCTGCTGGTCCAGCTGAAGCTGCTGAAGAAAAGACTGAGTTCGACGTAATCCTAGCTGGCGCTGGCGGTAACAAAGTTGCTGCTATCAAAGCTGTACGTGGTGCAACTGGTCTTGGCCTTAAAGAAGCAAAAGCTCTTGTTGAGTCTGCTCCTGCGCCAATCAAAGAAGCTGTTTCTAAAGAAGAAGCTGAAGCACTTAAGAAAGATCTTGAAGAAGCTGGTGCTGAAGTTGAGATCAAGTAATCTAGCATACGCTAGGTTCGCTGCCTGAGAAATCAGGCAAGGGCTGGTGATTTTTTAATCACCGGCCCTTTTGCGCTCTAGAGCGAAAGTATTACTATTGCGCAATAAAAACCTAAATTCTTCAAGTTTTTCAATAATTTAAACCTTTTGGGAAACTGTTGGGTTTAGGTAGACAATTTAGATGTTGTTATCATGGCTTAGATGCCAATGAATGCTGTTCTGCATGAACAGGTTGGGTCAAAGATCAGCAAGCTGAGGAACCCCATGGCTTACTCTTATTCTGAAAAGAAACGTATCCGTAAGGATTTTGGTAAACGTCCACAAGTTTTGGATATACCTTTCCTTTTGCAAACGCAGTTGGAATCGTTTAAAAAATTCATTACGCCGGACGCGGATGGCGATACTGGATTGGAAGCTGCATTCCGTTCTGTATTCCCTATCAAAAGCTACTCGGGCAATTCTGAACTTCAATACGTGAGTTACCGTATCGGAGAACCAGTATTCGATGTAAAAGAATGTCAAATTCGCGGCGTGACTTATTCTGCTCCACTTCGCGTTAAATTACGTCTTGTGTTAATGGACAAAGAAGCTCCAGGCACAGTCAAAGACATTAAAGAGCAAGAAGTTTACATGGGCGAGATCCCGCTCATGACAGACACAGGTACTTTCGTTATTAACGGTACCGAGCGTGTTATCGTTTCTCAGCTACACCGTTCACCTGGTGTATTCTTTGATAACGACCGCGGTAAATCACATTCATCGGGTAAAGTGCTTTATAACGCACGTGTTATCCCTTACCGTGGTTCATGGTTAGACTTTGAATTTGATGTTAAAGATAACCTTTTCGTTCGTATTGACCGTCGTCGTAAGCTACCGGCTTCAATCATTTTACGTGCACTAGAGTACACAACAGAGCAAATTCTTGATCTGTTCTTCGAAACAACAAGCTTCGAAGTAGTAAACGGTAAAGTGATGATGGAACTAGTACCATCTCGCCTACGTGGTGAAACGGCTGCATTCGATATTAAAGATGCAGACGGTGAGGTATTGGTTGAACAGAGCCGTCGTATCACAGCTCGTCATATTAAAAACATCGAGAAAAAGGGCATTACGCAACTTGAAGTACCACATGAGTACATCATTGGTCGCGTGGTTGCTAAAAACTACATCGATGAGTCAACAGGTGAGATCATTGCTGAAGCGAACGCTGAATTATCGCTAGAGCTAATGGCTGAGCTTGTGAAAGCGGGTCACACTAAGATCGATACGCTTTACATCAATGAAGTAGACAGCGGTGCGTACATGTCAGAGACTGTTCGTATTGATTCTTCTTCAAACCGCCTAGAAGCATTGGTAGAAATTTACCGCATGATGCGCCCAGGCGAGCCACCAACGAAAGATGCTGCTGAAGCACTATTCGATAACCTATTCTTCTCTGATGAGCGTTATGATCTATCAACGGTAGGTCGTATGAAGTTCAATAGCCGTGTTGGTTATGATTCAGATACAGGCCCAGGCACACTGAGCAAAGAAGACATCGTTTCTGTTATGAAAGTCCTTATCGACATTCGTAACGGTAAAGGTGAAGTGGATGATATCGACCACTTAGGTAACCGTCGTATTCGTTCTGTTGGTGAAATGGCTGAAAACCAATTCCGTGTTGGTCTAGTACGTGTTGAGCGTGCTGTACGTGAGCGTCTAAGTCTAGGTGATCTAGATAACGTGATGCCACAAGATTTGATCAACGCTAAGCCGATTTCTGCAGCTGTTAAAGAATTCTTTGGTTCTTCCCAGTTGTCACAGTTCATGGACCAAAACAACCCGCTTTCAGAAGTAACGCACAAGCGTCGTATTTCTGCATTAGGTCCGGGTGGTTTGACACGTGAACGTGCAGGCTTCGAAGTTCGAGACGTACACGTAACGCACTACGGTCGTGTTTGTCCAATCGAAACGCCTGAAGGTCCAAACATCGGTCTAATCAACTCTTTGTCAACGTATGCTCGTACAAACGACTATGGTTTCCTAGAGACTCCATACCGTAAAGTTGTTGACGGTATCGTTACTGACGAAGTTGATTACCTATCTGCAATTGAAGAAGGTCAGTTCGTAATCGCACAGGCGAATACAAACTTGACTGAAGAAAATCAGTTCGCAGAAGAGCTAATTCCATGTCGTCATAAAGGTGAATCAACCTTTATGCCTAGCGACAGCATCCAGTATATGGATGTATCTCCACAGCAGGTTATCTCTGTGGCAGCGGCACTTATCCCATTCCTTGAACACGATGATGCAAACCGTGCATTGATGGGATCGAACATGCAACGTCAAGCAGTACCAACATTACGCGCTGATAAGCCGTTAGTAGGTACAGGTATCGAGCGTACACTTGCAAAAGATTCAGGTGTAACAATCGTTGCTAAGCGTGGCGGTGTCGTTAAGTACGCTGATGCGAGCCGTATCGTTGTTAACGTGAATGAAGATGAGCGCGTTCCAGGTGAAGCGGGTATCGACATTTACAACTTAACTAAGTACACGCGCTCGAACCAAAACACATGTATCAACCAAAAACCAACTTGTATGGTTGGTGAGCCAGTAGTACGTGGTGACGTACTTGCTGATGGTCCTTCAACGGACTTAGGTGATTTGGCACTTGGTCAGAACTTACGTGTTGCGTTCATGCCTTGGAATGGTTACAACTTCGAGGATTCAATCCTACTTTCTGAGCGAGTTGTACAAGAAGATCGTCTAACTACGATCCACATCCAAGAGCTACAGTGTATCGCTCGTGATACTAAGCTTGGTCCAGAAGAGATCACAGCGGATATTCCTAACGTAGGTGAGTCTGCACTTGGCAAACTAGATGAGTCTGGTGTTGTTTACATCGGTGCTGAAGTGAAAGGCGGCGATATCCTAGTAGGTAAAGTAACACCGAAAGGCGAAACGCAGCTTACACCTGAAGAAAAGCTTCTACGTGCAATCTTCGGTGAAAAAGCGTCTGACGTTAAAGACAGTTCTTTACGTGTACCTAACTCTGTATCTGGTACTGTTATCGACGTTCAAGTATTCACACGTGATGGTGTTGAAAAAGACAAGCGTGCACTAGAAGTTGAAGAAATGCAGCTTCGTGAAGCGAAGAAAGACTTCAACGAAGAGTTCAAGATCCTTGAAGGCGGTATTCTAAACCGTGCGCGTAAGCTACTTGTTGAATCTGGTCAAAATGAAGATGCAATTGCACTTCTAGGTGCTGAAAAGCTATTGACTCAGAGCCTTGCTGATGAAGCACAACAAGCAGAGCTAGAGCAACTTGCTGCACAGTACGATGAGCTTAAAGCTGAATACGACAAGAAGTTTGAGAACAAGCGTCGCAAGATCACACAAGGTGATGACCTAGCGCCGGGCGTACTTAAGATTGTTAAAGTTTACCTAGCTGTTAAACGTCGTATCCAACCAGGTGATAAGATGGCTGGTCGTCACGGTAACAAAGGTGTTATCTCGACAATCGTACCAGTAGAAGATATGCCTTACGATGAAAGAGGTCGTACGGTAGACATCGTTCTTAACCCACTAGGTGTACCATCTCGTATGAACATCGGTCAGATCCTTGAAACGCATATGGGTCTGGCAGCACGTGGTATCGGTGAGCGCATCGAAGACATGATGAAAGAGCAAGCGGAGCTTTATGAGCTACGTGACTTCATCAAGAAAGCGTATGAGCTTGGTGACTGCCGTCAAGAAGTAGACATTGCTAGCTTCTCTGATGACGAAGTTCGTCGTCTAGCTAACAATCTTAAAGGTGGTCTACCAATCGCGACGCCAGCATTCGATGGTGCTAAAGAAAGCGAAATTAAAGAGCTACTAGAGTTGGGTGGTTACCCGTCAAGTGGTCAGGTTACGCTTTATGATGGTCGTACTGGTGATGCGTTTGAGCGTCAAGTAACTGTAGGTTACATGTACATGCTGAAACTAAACCACTTAGTAGACGACAAGATGCACGCACGTTCAACGGGTTCTTACAGCCTAGTTACTCAGCAGCCGCTGGGTGGTAAAGCACAGTTCGGTGGACAGCGTTTCGGTGAGATGGAGGTATGGGCATTAGAAGCATACGGTGCTGCCTATACACTACAGGAAATGTTGACAGTTAAGTCGGATGACGTAAACGGTCGTACTAAGATGTATAAGAACATCGTAGACGGTAACCACAAGATGGAACCGGGTATGCCAGAGTCATTCAACGTATTGTTGAAAGAAATCCGCTCGCTAGGTATCAACATCGAGTTGGAAGAAAGTTAATCCGACCGGCAGCTCTAGTGAGCTGCCAATCCGGACTGTAACTGTAAAGAATGAAGGGGTGAGCAATGCTTGCCCTCAAGATTAACTCCGACAGGAGAGCTAAGGTGAAAGACTTACTTAAGTTTCTGAAGCAACAAAATAAGACCGAAGAATTCGATGCAATTCGCATTGGTCTTTCTTCGCCAGACATGGTTCGCTCATGGTCATACGGTGAAGTAAAGAAACCTGAGACAATCAACTACCGTACTTTCAAGCCTGAGCGTGACGGCTTATTCTGTGCCCGTATCTTCGGCCCAGTAAAAGATTACGAATGTTTGTGTGGTAAATACAAGCGATTAAAACACCGTGGTGTTATCTGTGAGAAGTGTGGCGTTGAAGTTACACTAACTAAAGTGCGTCGTGACCGCATGGGTCACATTGAGCTTGCAAGCCCAGTTGCGCACATTTGGTTCCTTAAATCACTACCGTCTCGTATCGGCTTAATGCTTGATATGACACTTCGTGACATCGAGCGCGTACTTTACTTCGAATCTTTCGTAGTAACAGAGCCTGGTATGACAACGCTTGAGCGTGGCCAGCTATTAGGTGAAGAAGAGTACCTAGATGCACTTGAAGAGCACGGTGATGAGTTCGAAGCGAAGATGGGTGCAGAAGCTGTACTTGATCTACTTCGCGAACTAGACCTTGGTCAGCTAATCGCAGAAATGCGTGAAGAGTTACCTACAATTAACTCAGAGACTAAGCGTAAGAAAATTACTAAGCGTCTTAAGCTTATGGAATCATTCCACCAATCAGGTAACAACCCTGAGTGGATGATCATGAGCGTGCTACCAGTACTTCCACCAGATCTACGTCCACTAGTACCACTAGATGGCGGTCGTTTTGCGACTTCAGATCTGAACGACTTATACCGTCGTGTTATCAACCGTAACAACCGTCTGAAGCGTCTACTAGACCTAGCTGCACCAGACATCATCGTACGTAACGAAAAACGTATGTTACAAGAAGCGGTAGATGCATTACTAGATAACGGTCGTCGTGGTCGTGCGATCACGGGTTCTAACAAGCGTCCACTTAAGTCGCTTGCAGACATGATCAAAGGTAAGCAAGGTCGTTTCCGTCAAAACCTTCTTGGTAAGCGTGTTGACTACTCAGGCCGTTCTGTAATCACAGTTGGTCCAACGCTTAAACTTCACCAGTGTGGCCTTCCGAAGAAGATGGCACTAGAGCTATTTAAGCCATTTATCTACGGTAAGCTAGAGCGCCGTGGTATGGCGACTACCATCAAAGCTGCGAAGAAGATGGTAGAGCGTGAAGTACCAGAGGTTTGGGACGTACTTGATGAAGTGATCCGTGAACACCCAGTTCTATTGAACCGTGCTCCTACACTTCACAGACTTGGTATCCAAGCATTTGAACCGGTACTAATCGAAGGTAAAGCAATCCACCTACACCCATTGGTGTGTGCGGCGTATAACGCTGACTTCGATGGTGACCAAATGGCGGTACACGTACCGTTGACATTAGAAGCACAGCTTGAAGCACGTGCACTAATGATGTCTACAAACAACATCCTTTCACCTGCAAGTGGTGAGCCTATCATCGTTCCTTCACAGGACGTTGTACTAGGTCTTTACTACATGACGCGTGATCGCATCAATGCGAAAGGCGAAGGTATTGCGTTTAAAGACCCGAAAGAAGCAGAAAAAGCATACCGTACAGGTAGCGCAGAGCTTCACGCACGCGTTAAAGTTCGTCTAACAGAAACAATTGTTGACGAAGAGACTGGCGAGCGTTCGGAAAAAACTCATGTTGTTGATACAACAGTAGGTCGTGCGATTCTTTCATTGATCATGCCAAAAGGTCTACCGTTTGAGCTTATCAACAGAGCACTTGGTAAGAAGCAGATCTCTGGTCTTCTTAATGAGTGTTACCGTCGCCTAGGTCTGAAAGACACCGTTGTGTTTGCTGACCAAGTGATGTACACAGGTTTCCACTACGCGATGAAGTCAGGTGTATCTATCGGTATTAACGATATGGTTATTCCACCTACTAAGACTGAAATCATCGAGCGCGCTGAAGCTGAAGTTGCTGAAATCAACCAACAGTTCCAGTCTGGTCTTGTAACTGCTGGTGAGAAATACAACAAAGTTATCGATATCTGGTCACGTGTTAACGAAAATCTTTCACGTGAAATGATGGCGAACTTATCGAAAGACACTGTAGTGAATGCGCAGGGTGAAGAAGAGCAACAAGATTCTTTCAACTCAGTATTCATGATGGCCGACTCGGGCGCACGTGGTAGTGCAGCTCAGATACGTCAGCTAGCGGGTATGCGTGGTCTAATGGCACGTCCAGATGGTTCAATCATCGAGACGCCAATCACAGCTAACTTCCGTGAAGGTCTAAACGTACTTCAGTACTTCATCTCGACGCACGGTGCACGTAAAGGTCTTGCCGATACCGCACTTAAGACAGCGAACTCGGGTTACCTAACTCGTCGTCTAGTAGACGTTGCACAAGATTTGGTTATCAACGAATCAGATTGTGGTACGTTAGAAGGTCTAGTAATGAAGCCGCTAATCGAAGGTGGTGACGTTGTAGAACCACTTCGCGAGCGTGTTCTAGGCCGTGTTGTTGCTGAAGACGTATGTAAGCCAGGTACTGACATTGTACTTGTTGAGCGTAACGTAATGCTTGACGAAAAACTGTGTGACCTTTTAGAAGAGCACTCAGTAGATGAAGTTAAAGTACGTTCTGTAATCACTTGTGAAAATGACTTTGGTGTTTGTGCATTCTGTTACGGTCGTGACCTTGCACGTGGCCACATCATCAACCCAGGTGAGGCAGTCGGTGTAATCGCTGCTCAGTCAATCGGTGAGCCAGGTACACAGCTTACGATGCGTACGTTCCACATCGGTGGTGCGGCATCAAGAGCATCTGCTGAAAACAGCGTACAAGTTAAAAACAACGGTAGCATGAAGTTACACAATGCAAAATATGTATTGAATACTGATGGCAAGATCGTTGTAACTTCACGTTCGACTGAAATCACGGTTATCGATGAGCAAGGTCGTGAGAAAGAGCGTTATAAAGTACCTTACGGTGCGGTTCTTTCTGTACAAGATGGCGCTGAAGTTAAAGGTAATGATATTGTTGCTACGTGGGACCCGCATAGTCACCCAATCGTTATCGAGCACCAGTCAAAAGTATCGTTCAGCGATATCGATGACTCAAACACAGAAGCACAGACTGATGAGCTTACTGGTCTAACGCGTGTTGTTGTTAAAGATTTAGCTAAGGTGAATGCAAAAGAGCCTAAGTTAATCATTGAAAACGAAGAGCGTGGCCTACAAGAAATTCGTCTGCCTTCATTTACCACAATTGAAATCACAGACGGCGCAACTGTTCAGCCAGGTGACGTGTTAGCACGTATCCCGCAAGAAGGTTCGAAGACTCGTGATATCACCGGTGGTCTACCTCGAGTTGCTGACTTATTTGAAGCACGTAAGCCAAAAGATCCTGCAATCCTTGCTGAGATCACAGGTACTGTGAGCTTCGGTAAAGAGACGAAAGGTAAGAAACGTCTAGTGATCACACCTGAGCAAGGTGATGCTTACGAAGAGATGATCCCGAAATGGCGTCAGCTTAACGTGTTCGAAGGTGAACAGGTTGCTAAAGGTGAAGTGATTGCCGATGGTCCTGAATCTCCACATGACATCTTACGTCTACGTGGCGTGACTGATGTATCGAACTACATCACGAACGAAGTTCAGGAAGTATACCGTCTACAGGGTGTAAAGATTAACGATAAGCACATTGAGACGATCGTTCGTCAGATGCTGCGTAAGTGTATCATCATCGACGGTGGTGACACTGAGTTCCTAGCAGGTGAGCAAGCTGAAGTTGCACGCGTTAACATTGCTAACCGTGAACTTGAGAAGCAAGGTAAGATCCCAGCGAAGTTTGAAATTCAGCTGATGGGTATTACTAAAGCGTCACTAGCGACTGAGTCATTCATCTCAGCAGCATCGTTCCAGGAAACAACACGTGTCCTAACTGAAGCAGCTGTAAACGGTAAGAGCGACGAGCTACGTGGTCTGAAAGAAAACGTAATCGTTGGTCGTTTGATCCCAGCAGGTACTGGTTTTGCGTATCACCAAGAGCGCATCAACCGTCGTAAAGAAAGCGAACTACCAGCTGAAGAGCAAACAGTAAGTGCAGAAGAAGCGTCACAAGCGCTAACAGATGCACTTAATGCTGACCTACTAGGTGGTAACGAGTAAGTTTTCCACTTTAGTACTGAAATTTAAGCCACCCAGCAGGGTGGCTTTTTTTATGCGCGAAACTTTTCTAAAGACGTGGGTAAGCTTTTTTGACTGATATTTAAGCAATTTTATATTGTTAACGATCCATGATGCTTACGCCTCAAAAAAATAGAGCGTCCTTAAGCTTCCTTGCATTTTTTCTCTGCCACTTAATCGTCGTCAATATCTCTTGGTCTGTAAATTTAACTTGCGCTGAGTTTCATACAAGTATCGGTATTCCCATGTATGTAACGCTAGGTAGTCGGGCCCCAACTTTACTTACCTACTAGATCCCAGCTCAGTATTATTCATGTGAACTTCACTCAGTTTATTGCACCTTGCCACAAGTTGTCCTTTGAGTATTTGGACAGCTTTAGCAGGTAATTCGTTTTGATATATATCCGTTTGTATGTGCTCTACTAACGTCAATGCCGGTACTTATGATATCTGCAACATTGCACTGATGAAGGCGTGCGCCTTTTTCTTGCTTGTACAGGTCAGCATTACTTTGCGTAATCTCAATATCCCCTCAATCTTCCCAGAACGATAAGGCCTCTATCACCTTGCCTTGTTTAGTATGGTGTATCTCTTTTAGCATACTTTTTCGTGCCTCATTGACACACGGTGTATGAGCAAAAAGCGCGAAAAGGGTATATAGGCATCTGTTTTCGTGAGGAGGAAACATGCTGAGTTAGATGTGCTCTTTCTTTTAAATACCGCACGTATTTAGTCACTAAACATACGGTGTTTTAATCATTGGGATTTATCAGCGGCAGCCAAGCTGGTTTATTTAGTCAAGTTTAAACCGCATCTTTTCTTATTATGCTAGGTGTTTGGTGTTGTTAGGCAAGCATCATGTGTACGCATCAAACAGTGCTCTGGATAAATACGGCATACAGTTTACCAAGGTGACACTTAGCAAAGTAAATGGACCGCTGTCTTAAATTTTAAGTACGTTACATCACTATCACCTCAAGTATGGCGTAAACAACCGTTTCTGATACGCGATTTATGGCGCACAAGATATGTGATGATACCTTGTGCATATCTTGTTTTTAGGTGCGTTATGAAACAAGGGTTAGCCAGTATGAAATTACCCGTTTTTCTGTATCAAAGACTATAAGCTATTTGTGCTTTGGTCGAGGTCAATCTCGGTTTAATGCTGTTTCACAGGTTGCAGATAGCGCGAAAAAAGAGGTGACATGGCCCAGCGTTTTATTTATGTGCGAAGAATAGTTAAACGCAATGACAGTGCAATGGTATTTTGCTTATTTCAGCACAATAAAGGGTATTCATATGAGTCGTATTCATGTTGAAAATTAGCTGGCTTTTCGTCTAAACCCACCCATATACCCTATCAGTTCGAATTTTCCCCACAATCCGTAGAGTCTCTTGTACAGATTAGGGCCTCAAAGGCGATGAATTTTTCAATTTAAAAAATCTATTCAGTACGAATTTTAATCAAAAATCAATTTACAAAAATAGTTATAAATAAATAACGTACGGCAAAAGTGGGGTTAACTTACTGATCTAAATAATGAATAGAACTTATTTTTCGGATAGAAAAAAAGTTTGATTTTTAACCTATTGAACTTTTTTGCGGGCTGGCACTACTATGGAAATGAAATTTGTTCCACTTGTTGGGCCACTATGAGTCACCAGCAAGTAAACACAAAAGGAAACTTAGTATGAAATGTGATATTTCGCATAAAAACGCGAGTCTTGGTGTTGCATTTATTCTGTTAAATGTACTCAGTGTGGACGCTGCGAATGCTTTAAATGCGAGTTGTTCTGCCAAACTTCAGGTTAGGCATTTTCAACCGCAAATTTGCTACAGTGAATTTAATCCAAACAGCTGTACGGATGTATGTGCATCGGCGACACCTTCGTCTATGCCGCAGTGTTTCAAAGAGGTCGCTTTGCCTTGTGACGTCGTTGCACAGATGACTGCGACTGCCACAGGACACCAACAAGAGGGGAGTGACACTTGGTTTCATGTGAGTGATTTGCTTGACTATTCAACCTTGATAGGCCAAATGAACGTGTTTCAAGCATCTTTATTTGGAGAGCTATACCACGAATATATTGCTATGCCTGGTGACTTTGGCTTTACCCCAGCAAGTGATGAATTACGCAAGCAAAACTTCAGACTTGATCTGTTAGAAAAGATAGACAGAGAGTCGTCTGCGCTTAGGTATGCAGCGGTATATCGACGCTATTCATTGGGACTTGAACTAGAAAAGAGACTCGATGATTTACTTGCGCAAATGATGGTAGATATCGACAGATTTCCATACTTTTCAAGTACTGAGAAAACGACACTGAAGTCTGAATTGAATGACAATGTTGCAAGACAAGTAAGATTGTGGACCCTGTTAAAGCGCTATAGCTTAACGCGTATTTCAGATAGCCGTCTTAGCTATTTAAATCGCAGGCTAAGCACATACGCTACTTTACTTGAGCAGCTGCCGGCAGATTTGCAAAGCAAAATGCTCGATAAGTCTGCTGTGTTGAATAAGTATGTCGACACATCATTGGCGAAGTGTGAGCAGGGTGTTTGCTTTAATGAAATCGTCGCGCCGTCAACGACGCCATTTTATCCAAGCTTTGATCAGCAGCTTTCTCATTATGAGCATTCACTGACGGCACTGGCTAACGAAGCGTCTGCATTGACCTATGTATATAACGGCGATTATCAAACAACGCCACCTGATCAATTAAGACAGCCTGATTTGGCCGGTTTTGTGAGTCGTAAGCTCGCTGAATACAAAGCACAGCGGACAGACGTCAATTTGGAGCGCTTAGCCACGGCTATCAATATTGCGTATCTGTCTCAAAATTTGACGGGTAAAGAAACACTCACACAGCTAACTCAAATAGCGGATGTGACCAACAACGTCGGACTTGCAACTTTAGAGACCCTAGACAGTCAACCGATTTTGTTATGTAAAGAGTTTCAAAATCTCAACCCCGAAATGGTGCAAATCCAAACTGAAAGCTTTGAATTAGGGATTCGAGCTGAGGCTATCCTCTATGACATGCTCGAAAATGGGTATACAGATGCTTTGATCGCTGAATTTGAGAGCATTTTAGCGAGACTGTCTGTACTAGCCATGAGAAGCCAAGTCATCGCTAATGTAAGGCAATTTGACGAAGACCGTATGGTTTCTGTGAATTGGCACCTATTTGAACCATCCGAAATGACCGGTAAGAAGTCACTCATTGAAATTGAGTATTTCGATTATAACGGGATGTTTTGGACACCAAGAATGCCTGTCGGACTGTTGGATCTGTTTCCAACATTAGATGGACTGGCAACATCAACCAACTCGTTGTTGCCTAATGCGATTGGAGTGAATTCTCCATCCAATAACTTGCAGTTAAAAATCAGACAATCCGCATTCCACGGATGTTCTGAGAATAATAATCAAATCAATATGGTAGTGAAAATTACCGATGAGCTGGGAGTTATCAGCCGTCAGGTATTAACAGCAACCCTTGACCAGATTTAAGTTCAATTAAAGGAAAAAACAATGAAAGCTTTATTACTAGCGACCTTGTCACTGGCAGGGACGGCGGCAGCGCACGCCTTTCCAGTAGAGGTTTTTAATGCTGACCAACAATGTCAGTCTCGTGCAACTTCAACGGGAGAACGCTTTTTACCACCATGTCATTTTAGTGGGAAGAACATCTTTGCACAGAAGAGCAACAGTTATGCCAATGGCAGTATCATTGAAAACGGCCTGTACAAGACGTTACTAAACTACACATTTGAATGTGAATCTATGCGTCCTCTGTCAGTGCGTTACACCTTGTCAAATGGTGATGGTTCATCTGTTTCGAACCGTATTGCAGGGTCTCGCACATATGAGCCGAACTCAATTGAGCTGACTCACGGTAATCAAGACTCTGTAGTGAGTTTTAGCGGCTTAGATGGCGCAACAGGATTCCAAGCGATGAAACCAGGCTGTAAGTTAGAAGTTCAGCAAATGGTGAAATACCCAGAACCGCGTTACTTCAGCGCAGTTGCCTCGCACCTCGTGTCATTCAATTTACATTTAGAAAGAATGGCCAGTTTAGCAGTACCTTCAACAGGTCACATAAACTTGCTAGCAGCAATTGATAATACCGTTGCCACGTTAGAGTTTATGCAGTTTGACATTGAAGACGAAATCCTAGCGGAAGATCTACGAGTGATACTTGAAGATCTCACCTCTACGAAAACTTATTTGGAAGCGAATTGTGGTAGCGGCTCATATAGTAGCTTGTGTACACAGCAGCTGGCTAATTTACGCAGCGCAGTGACATCAGAATTAAGCTCAAATGAAATCGACATTGCTCAGTTGTACAACTATCTGAACTCTCAAGCTAATTGGCTTGCTGATAAGTATGTCGGTCGTGACCGTTCGATTATCCAAGGCGCAGTAAACAAACTTAGCACAAGGCTTTAAGTGCTAATTACTTTTAACAAAATTCAATAAACTAATAAAGGAAATAACAATCATGTACGGTAAATTACTCGCAACATCTGTTGCAGTTGCAGCAGCGTTAGCACATTCTTCTGCTTTCGCACTGCCAGATGCTACTTCAGGGAACCCACTCAGCTCTATCGGCGTGTACTCGCCAGCTGGTATTGGTGATGTGGTTAGAGATCATAAAGATGATCGCACTTTGTATGTTGGTCCAGCCAATAGCAAAGAGATTATCGGTACTTATTATGAAATAGGTGGTGGTCCAAGCTGTTCCTCTTACGTCAATATGAAGACTCAGTTACATAACTTGCCTGTCTCACCGGTAAAAGTAAAACAAGCGCTTGATAATGATGAGTTTTACAGTAACTACTTCCAATTGACAGTAGCTATCCCAGCGAAAAACTTAAAAATCGCTAAAGACATCGGTACTAAATATAACGAAATCGTTGATTTAGCGACTGAAAATAAAAGTATTATTGACCAGTATAGAGTCCTTCATACAACTTGGTTAGGTCTTGTTAACGAAAAAGGCACTATCGACAAAGAAATAGACTCTTTGCGTCTAGACCAATCTGAGGCAACGAACAAGTGTATCGTCTTACATGGAACTAATCCAACGGAAATGATTGCATGTATGACGCGTGAAATTAACTATTACTCGCCATTGATCAGTGCTGCAAAGGCACAATCAGACATGTTTGCTGCTGAGTTAGATAAAATTCGTCTCGAATACTATGAAGCCAAAGGTTTGTACGATGCGTTTACTGACAAACTTGATCGCCTAAAAACACAACTTGAGTTCAATACTAACCTATATGGATTCCAGTCACTTATCGCGAATAACGCATATGACTTCGAGAAAAAGACAGTTGATGAAGCGGGTAGTTTAATCGCTGGTACAGCGTCTGCTGGATATAATGTGTTTGATAACGAAGCTGCTATCCTGACGAATGCATTAACGCGTGCAGGTAAGCACGGCTACGACGTTAAGCAACTTGATATCTTTGATATTCGTTTAAACTCAGGTGTAACGAAAGAAAATATCAACATCGTAACAGCTAACCAAGCTCCACTTTATCGTAAAAATGTATGGTCTTACCCTGCAAATACTGTGATTAACTTCGGTAATATTGGTGACAGAGCAACGCCATTCGAGCGTGAAACGGTAGGCGACCAAATCCATTTTGATACTACGACTTGGGACTCACTTCGTGCGGGCGATATTAGTTTCAATGTAACTAAAGATGCGCGTTGTGGTGCATATGCTGAAAATAGCGCACGTTCATACACTTACACAGATAACAATGGCATTAAAGACAGTTGGACTATCGTAACTGATGAATACAGAGCGAATGACAACGATGCGGTCTTTGCAGCCAATATTGCGCTTTCTTACAACTACTATGCATATCCTGGCAAAATCGAAGGTGAGTGTTCTATTGACGTCGACCGTATGCATTCTTACTGGAGAAACACTGGTAAATCTAAAGGTTGGAGCTGGTTCAGATCTAAGACTCGTAGCTGGGATCATATCCGCGAAACGGCTCGTGATAACTTAGGCATGGAATGTTCACTAAGTGCAGTACCTGAGTCGAATAACCCTGAAGAAGCAAGAGCAATGGTTCAAGAGCTTGAGTCGCAACTTTACACTGATATGTGGCAAATGTTCTTGGCAACGTATGCTGAATCTTATGACCTAGTTGTAAGTGACCCAGAAGTGACTGATGCAGGTGATAGTACTGTAGGTGCTCAGCTTGGTGATGGTCTGAACAAAGTATGTCCTGCAAGCAAAGTATGTCAATTTGCAAACGTTGTACTGAGAGTACTAGACACCATCGGTGGCTCTAAAGCTCAGGGTACTACTTCACATGTTTCAAATACATACGGCAAAATCTGGAGACGTTACGAGAAAGAAACTTTCAACGTTTACCAAGGTAGTGCGCTAATTAAAGCAAAAGTATGTGTTAACGAAAATCAGTGTAATTAAGTCAACATTTTAGAGGGGGCTTCCCCCTCTTTTTTCCACCCAATTGATTTAGGATTTTTTTATGAAGGCAAAAGTTGTTATTGCATTGTTGTGTACAGCTGCCGCTGGTTATATCGGTATGAGTTTATATGCACCTGAAGAAACGCAACAAGTCCAAAACCAGCCTGTAGAGCACGAGAAAGAAACGTTGCCAGTGGCTGAAAAAGAAATTATTGAAGAAAGTAGTGAGCCCATGAATACAAATATAAAAACGGCTGAAGAAATCATAGCAGAAGCAAAAGCTTACAAAGGCACTTCTACATTAATTGAGAAGACTCGAAATGTAGACAAAAGCCAAGAAGATCAATACTACGACTTCATTATTACTAATTTTCCGCAGCTTAAGGAGCAAGTGAATGATTACCGCGAGGCCGCACGTATTCAAAACGAGCGTGTTTCATCATTACAAGCCCTTGTAGAGGAAAGAAACAAACAAGCATTGGTTTCAGGTACAGCCAACACAGGGGTTGACCAAGAGATTATGTACGAACGAGAGCTGTTAATTGCACAGGCAAAAGAGTTGGGCCGTCAAGGTATGGCACTGAATGAAGCGGTTAGGTTAGCAGCTCAGAATTAATAATACGGAAAAGGATTAATGTCATGGTATTGAAAAATGGTTTACCTATATCTTTATGTGCTTTCTTAGCTGCATGTGGCGGATCAACGAGTGCACAAACACTGGCAGAAAATGATCAAGGTGCTAGCAACCAAGTACCTGTTGCAGTTATCACTGCTGACTCTGCAAATTTATTGCTTAACAGACCGCTGCAATTTAACGCAGGTAAAAGTTATGACGCTGACGGTGATGCATTGAGCTACGAGTGGAGCTTAGTAAGAGGCGTTGACAGTATTCCGGTCGCATTGTCGCAGAATCAAGGTGCTGAAGTGTCGGTATTACTCACAGATAGTGATAACTATATTCTTACCCTGACGGCAAATGATGGTCAGTCAATGAGTGAGGCAGCGTCTTTTGAGTTTACGCCAGAGCAAACTGTCATCGCATCAGCTGGTCGAGATGTAACCGTCAAACAGGGCCAGTTGGTTTCACTTGATGGTAGCGCAAGTAAGTCATTAGATGGGGTGATCACCGGTTATAAATGGCAGATCCTCTCTCAGCCAGAACGAAGCAGTGCCAGGATCTTTAAAGATAAGAGAGTAAAAACGGCATTTGTAGCGGATCAGGTAGGTCAATACCTTGTCGAGTTAAAAGTTGAAAATGAGTTTGGTGATATTGCTACGGATACGTTACAGATCACCAGTGACGCGCTCAGCGAAAATTCTGCACCGGTCGTTGTGATTAAAGAAGCCAAAGGCGAGTTAAAGCTCAATGAAGTGGTCGGTCTTGACGCTTCTGAAAGTTATGATCCAGATCGATTTGATCGTCTAACATTTGCATGGCAAGTGCTGTCTCAGCCGGTTGATGCGGATGTGACTCTAAGCGCTGTGTCAGGTCCACAAGTGAGCTTTTCGGCAGCAACTTTGGGTAACTACGAAGTGGCTGTGCAAGTAACTGATTCAAAAGGTGAAATGACTCAAGCCGTCTACACCTTTACCGTAACAACAGATAATTTACCGCCGATTGTAGATCTCGGTTCAGACAGCAATGTACGTATTGCGCCAATCACACTGACATGCGCATCTTGTTATGATCCAGAAGGTGAACTACTTACATACCAATGGCAGCTCCAAAGTCGACCTGCACAAAGTAGCAGTGAGATATTATCGGCAACGGAAGCATCTGCGCAGTTGAACCCAGATGTTGCCGGTGAATATGTGGTTGCACTGACTGTATCTGACGGTGTGACAGCAGTGACTTCTAAACCACGCACTTTCTTTGTTGATGATAACCAAAAGCCAACGGCTAAAATCTCTGCCCCTGAGACAGTGTTCATTGGTGAACCTGTTGTGCTAGATGCAACACAGAGTATTGACCCGAACAATGATCCATTGACTTTCGAATGGCAAGTCGTTGACGCTGCCAGTGACATCATTTTGCAAATAGAAAATGGAAAGGCTTCTTTCACACCGTCTGTATTAGGTCATTATACCGTGTCTGTGCGCGCAAACGATGGACAGTATTTCTCTGACCCGGTTACCCACACCGTGAGCGTCACGGAAAACTTATCGCCAGTAATTACATTCGTCAACGAAAACCCACGAGCGATTCAACTAGGTAGTGAAGCTCAGTTTGATGCGTCTGGCAGTTATGACCCAGAAGGTGATGTACTGACTTACCAATGGTCTTTAGATAAACCAGCAGGATCGACAGCACAATTATCAGCGGATAACTTAGCAACAAACAGCTTGCTGGCTGATATGGCAGGTAACTATACGGTACATCTACAAGTGAGTGATTCAGCGGGCAATACGAGTCGCAAGTCTATTGATGTGACGGTAACAGATCCCGTTTCTTATATAAGTGGCACAGTCACAGCAAGATTACTTAATTCACTCAATAAGCCGGTTGCTAACGCTGAATTAAATATCAACGGTGTACAGCACTTCACTGATGATATGGGCAGACTAAATGCTTGGGTAGAAATTGAAGAAGGTAAAGCGTTAGAGGTAAGCACACAAGATAGTCGTTTGGCATCTTCTACGTACACTGCGCCGTCAATCACACAGGATAACTTCCTAGTTGAAATGGGTGATGTGTTTGTTGCGATGTTACAGCCGGTGGAAGTCAATCTTTATACTTGCCCACAATATACAGGCCCAGAGGTCGTGGAGGTCGGTTATCGTCTAGTGTATACAATACCTGAGATCAGTAAGTTGCCAACGACGCATGATCAAAAGGTAAGTTTTGCGATAGACCAAAGTGGTAAAGCAACGAGTTCATTTAGCTTGCCGGCTACAGCCATATATGAACTGTATGTAGATGATTCCTTGAAAGTGATATCACCAACTAGTACACGAGCCAGTGTTTTCTATTCTGAGAGCATTGCTTCGCGAGGCTTTATAAGCATCTGTAATAAACAAAATTAAACCAAAATATAGGGGATGGACGGGGCATTCCAAGAGGGAATGCGCCGACCGATGTACCCAAAACTTAAACTAATTAAAAGATAAAAAGAGAAACCAACATGAATAACAAGACAGCATTTGCATTTGTATCAGCGCTTTCAGCGCTATCTTTTCACGCACTAGCAAGCGATGTGGTAGAAGCGGGTAATGTAGTGAGCGCACAGTCTGCGACTGAAGCGTTAGCAGCTATCGACGACCCATTTCGTCTTCCAATAGATTGTTGTGAGCGCCGTCCTGGCGAGCCTATTCAGATATGTCATTATAGCGCTCAAGAAAACGTTTCTATGGAAGAAATGATGAGTGCAGCATACGCAGTGGTTCAGCCTCAGCCAATTTATATTGGCGGCTCGCGCTATACCTTAAACAAGTCAAACTTCACGCCAATTTATGAAACGCGTACTTTCTTTGAGCCTTGTACCTACGAGCCAATTGTTTACAGAGTATTGACTGGCTATGAAGCAACTTTTGCGGTAGATGGTGACTTTGGACAAAACCTATACTTCGACATCAGTGGTCGCTCAAACAAGTCAATGACTTTAAAGGCTTCATGTGGTTCATTCAGTGCATCTGATTCTGGCACTAAGTGGGTACTTTCGAAATCACAAAATACGGCCAGAAGCTGTAGACAGATGACGCTGAAGTACAGCTTCACAAATAGCACGGCGCCAAGTTACATCGACCTAAATATCATGATTTCTGAGCAGCTGTAAACACTAAAAACCTATGTAGTCTGGCCTCTATCATTTGATGGGGCCACAGGAGAGTTGCGTCCTGACAACAGGGCGCAATGGCGAATACTGAGTAGATATAAAACATTTAGGGATAGTTAAATGAAAAACATAACTTCTGTGATGCTGCTTTTAATGTCTGTAGGGACTGATGCAGCGGCTAGCAATGCAGATACTCCACTGCAACGTGATGTCGATTTACTTAGCGATGTACTAAGCGGTGTACCAGTTGAGTTGTCTCTGCAGGATATCAACACGCTAAGCTCAATTTCGGAAGCGCAAATACTCAGTGCCGCACGGTCCGTCGTAAGACCTGAACCCGTTTATATTGGTGGGGCACGCTATACCCTAGAGCGTTCAAACTTCACGCCTATTTATGAAACGCGATTTTTTAAAGCGCCCTTTGGGATCAAATTCCCAATTACTTTCTTAACCGGTTTGGAAACGAGTTTTGCTGTTGATGGCGACTTGGGCCAAGACTTGTTTTTTGATATTGGCGGCCGCTCGTCTATGTCAATGACCTTGTCCGCATCATGCGGTTCGTTTAGTGCCACTGACTCTGGCTCAAAATGGTTGATTTCGAAAAAACAAAATACGAAAGGAAGTTGCAAGCACATGAGGCTGAAATTTTCACTCGATAAACCGACGCTTCCAAATAATTTTGCCGTGAATCTAAATATCATGATTTCAGAACAACTGAATTAGTTCGACGTTCCCCTTACTGATTTAAATGAGGGTGAAGAGCGATTCAAGGTGAGCGATAGAGATTGCTCTATATAAAAAAGAATATCAAAAGAGAAAAAGAATGAATAAAAAAATGATATTAGCTCTGCTTTCAGGGGTGACCTTGTTGTCATTTCAAGCTAGCGCCGATGAGGTTTTTGATGAGCAATTTACATTGAACGCGTCAAAAAATGTGCTTAATAAGGATACAAATTTTGACAAGTTTTTTGGCCCATATACGTTCGCGACAAATGATCCGGTCGTTGATTGCTGCAATGTGCTCAGGGCTATGTGTCGCTCTACAACGCCGAAGCTAACATTAGGTCGCAATGCAACAGGGGGCAATGTTGCGCCAGGCCCCATATACGTTGGTGGCGCCCGTTATAAAATAAATTTATCAAATTTAACACCTGTTTATTATTCGAAATACCCAGGCTCATGCGGGTACTTGGTTGGCTATACAACGACGTTTCCAGTAGATGGTGATTGGGGTCAAGACCTGTATTTCGATCTGAGTGGTCGTTCAAGTAAGGAGATGAGTGTGAGCGCTCAATGTGGATCATTTAGTGCCAGTGACTCTGGTGATAAGTGGGTGATCTCACGACAGCAAAACACAGGTGGAAGTTGCAAAGACATGACCTTGAAATTCAAGTTTTTGAGAGGTCTTCCTCCTACAGACTTTAATTTTAATGTAATGATTTCAGAAGAGTTTTAATGAATCGAAAGATCCATTGGCTGAATGCACTTTTGCCTTGAGCTTGTGTAATTACACATCTTTTGTCGCAAGTGACTAAGCCAAGTTTACAAACACAAAATTTATTAATTTATACAAAAATAAAAGGAAAGTTCTATGAAGAAGTTAACTACTGCGATGTTGTTTTTAATGTCGCTTGGTGCACATGCAGTTGAGCCTATCTATGTAGGTGGTGAGCAACACAGCTATACAAAAAGTGATTTCACACCTGTTATTGAAGGTGGCAAAGTCGTTTCATATAGCCTAGAAGTCCCTGTTTTAGTTGATGCCTATGATGACTTTATTGGCGGATATCCAGAGCTAATTTTTGACGTCAGCGGTGAAGCGAATGGCACTACCAGTGGCGCGCCTTTATTAGTGGGTATGTCTGTTGAGTGTTCAGGCACAGATATTGGCTACGATGCCGATGTTGCATTTGAACGTCGTGGCATGGTCATTCCTGCACGTTTTTCAATATACAACCGTAAAGTGACACATGGTACTTGTAAGTCATTGAAAATAAACGTGAGTAAAACGGGGCATTCAGCAGCAGATAGTTCAGCGGTGATTGAGAATTTAAACGCTAACTTAATCATTTATTTAAATCTAGGATTCTAAGTTCTTAAGAACTTGATCTTATTTGATAAAAATTTAATTGGAGCTAACCAGAGGTCATTGGATGTAGTGGCGAGACCGTATGCATGAGATTTTAGCGCACGGATCTTCCCACTTGGCTCCTAACCTATTGAATTGGTTAGTTTGATATGAGGTGACACAGTGATTGCTGTGCCTCCCCATCATGGTTTAGGGAAAATAAACATGAAGTTAAAACAAAACCTACTGTTACTTGGTGTGTTATTTAGTTGCGCGGGTAGCGCAGTAGCTGCAAGTACAGTGAAAACACTTAATGTTGGTGCAGAGCCTTTAGCATTGAGTATCGCAGACTTTACACCCGTGACGACTGTATGGGCTGGTCGAGAAGTCGTGACTGGCTATGAGGCGTTAATTGATGTAAAAGGCGCGAAATCGAACTTATTTTTTAATGCCCAAGGTGAAGTCGGTGCGCGTTGGTTCGCGTCAAACTTTGGTTTGGTAACAAAGGTAAGCTGTAGTGGTGTACCTGTGGGTATGAGTAAAGTCTACGGTAAACGTGTTGATAATATTTCTAGTCCTGCGCAGCCTGTTATATCAGAGCTACGTGAAGGTGTGGAAAACTGCTCACAACTGAAAGTGGAATTGCTTAAAGAAGGCACTGTGAGCCGACAATTCTATACCCGCATTCAGGATATTTCTTTCACTGTGTCGATTAATGCTGTTGAGCCTATTCAGGGAGTGCTGTGAGATGTTGAAAACAACGATGATAGGTGCAGGTTTACTTATGCACAGCGCCATGGGAATGGCCGCAAAGTTAAATACCAGTTTTACAGAAGCCGATATGATACTTCAAGACGGCAGTTATACGCTAAACATTCTTAACTCATTGCCAGTGAATGCCGCTGTCT
The DNA here is from genome assembly GCF_000814765.1 of Pseudoalteromonas luteoviolacea. Taxonomy (GTDB): domain Bacteria; phylum Pseudomonadota; class Gammaproteobacteria; order Enterobacterales; family Alteromonadaceae; genus Pseudoalteromonas; species Pseudoalteromonas luteoviolacea_H. The sequence goes on along the minus strand of NZ_JWIC01000010.1, from coordinate 16,812 downwards.
TTGAATTGAGCTTACAGGCGTCAGGAACGGGTGATTACAGTTCTGAATTAAAATCAGTATGTACACAATTTCAGGGTAGTGAGTGTATGGGTGCATACGTCGATACGCTGCATAGTGAATTACTTTATGAGGTTGAGGTAGAGGTTCGCTGCGATGGGCAGGTTTTATTTACGGATAGACAAAATCGCAGTGAATTTACAAATGAACCGTTGGCGAGTCAAAGCAGGACTGTGTCGTTTGATACGGCATTTGTGAAGTTACAGCCCGTAACCTGTCAATCTATGGAACTTCGTGTAGCAACACTAACCAATGGCAAAACAGATAAAGTGCAAGGCACGATTCGTTTATCGAACACGACATCTCAATCATCTACAACTCAGTATGGGGTAATAAAATGAAAAAACTATGTATCTTGGCGAGCTTATTAGCTGCGTCACAAGTCTATGCGGCACCTGTTGATGTAGGTGGCGCTGTTTATGAACTTAACTTTGCTGATTTCACTCCGATCACAGAACCTTACGCAGGGCAACAGGCTGTTGTTGCATATGAAGCGAAAGTGGATGTAGATGGTGATTTTGGTCAAGACCTAAATTATCGCGTTGGCGGTAAAGTATTTACGCGATGGTTTGCAGGAAATATGGCTGCTACGCTGTCAGTTTCATGTGAGACTCCAGGGCTAAATAACGCCATTTTCATTGGCGAAGACATGGACTTTGGCATCAGATATGGAGGGGTATCTTATCTTGCAAAGCCGGCAATTTCTGAAGTACGAAACACTGGTGGTAATTGTCAGCAAATGACAGTACGCATTGATAAAGAAGGGCACTTAAGCAGGCAGTTTTACACTCGAGTGACTGATTTGTCATTTACAGTCCAGATTGTTGAGCAATTTCCTCGATAATTTAGAACATTCCTTGCGGGATGATTAATACAAGGAGACCGGAATGAAACATTTATTACTACTGGGCAGTTGTTTGTTGTCATCAGCGGCTTTTGCACTCCCGACTTTATTTGTTGGTGAGGCCGTTAATATTACCAAAGATGATGTGCAAGTTATAAAGCAGCTATATAGGCAAGAAGGTGGCGTAAATAAGTATGCTGAGACAGCATATGAAGTAGAAATACCAGTGTATGGTACTTGGGGGCTGACAGAGCTAGATGTGCAACTAACGGGCGACATCGCATCTGCTTGGTATTCGTCTAACTTTGCAATGAAGGTATCAGTCTATTGCAATGATGAAGTTGTACAGACGGATAGTTCATATGGCATACGTCATGATAGATCAAGCTATGTTGTTAAACCGCAAATTCGGGTTGAAAATCACCCAATCAATGCTGGGTGTGAAACCGTGAAGGTCAGAATGGACAAGGTGGGCAGTTTAGCACGTATGTATTACACCGACATAGCAAGTATCGATCTAAGACTTTATGTCACCAGTAAGTTTTAACATAACGGTTTTATTCACCTTGTTATGAAGTAATAAACAACCCGCATTTATAAAAATGATGCCTCAGCACAGCAGCCAAACTGGCTGAGGCATAAGATACGGGATTATTTGGATAAGTTTAAAATTTGAAGCTAGGCGCTTAAGAAGCGATTAGTCATAAAAAGCTATTGCGTATAACTATAATTAAGGAAAAAAACAATGCAATTTAAAAAAATATTCAGCGGTATGTTACTAACGTTAGCTGTGGCAAATGCAATATCAGTACAAGCAGCTCCTGGAGATATCATTCGGCCTCCAGTAGAGCCATGTGCATATGGTGCTGACCCAGTTTTACTCTCTGCACAAGAGCAAACGTTAAATGGTGCGGAGCTAGCTGAGTCGGATTTCATGAGCATGTTCTCAGGCCGCTCAATCTATATCGGTGGTGAGCGTCATTCATTGACTCAAAGTGACTTTAGTGTGCGTACGGTGACTGAAACCTACTATTGCCCTGGCTTAGAGCCGCTGGTGGTTCAAAGAGCAGTTGGTTTAGATTTATCTTTACCAGTGTATAATGACTTTGGCCAAAAGCTTTATTTTGATATTGCAGGTAGAGCGTCAAGAAATATGCAGATGAGTGCATCATGCGGCACATTCAGCGCGTCTGATAGTGGTGACAAGTTCTATGTATCCCAAGGTGCTGTTACTGGCGGTAGTTGTGACCAATTAAATTTATCATTTGATTTTTCGCGCTATTACACCACTCCAAGTTTATCATTGAGTGTAATGATCTCTGAAGAGCTATAGTTTCTTATTATCACTAGACAGGGGGTGTGAAAGTACACCTCTTGTTGACTGTGGTGATCATGGTACAACCTGAACTATTATGTTGTATCTGTCATATGTGTGTTTTTCCCTTCTCTTATCTCGCATGATTAACCTTGTTAACGTCGTATTGTCTAAACTTTATGCTACATAAATTGGTAATGAAAATATGATAAATCATTGCCCCTCGATAAAACGCAAACCTTAAACGGATCAGATAAGCTGTATAAGTAGTTCGAGATGTAAAAAATACTTTCTTACTTACCTAAAGTTGGCGTTTTAACGCAGTTTTTATTGACAGGTTAATCTTTGCTCATTAAAATTCGGCCACCCATTTATTCGTTCCATAAAAATGGAAGGAAAATTTGGGTCGATTTTATTTTTTCAGTAGTAATTTTAACTAATCAGGAGCTATTTAATGGCAACTATTAACCAGCTAGTACGTAAGCCACGTCGCAGCAAGGTTACAAAGAGCAACTCTGCTGCTCTTAAAGCTTGTCCTCAAAAGCGTGGTGTATGTACTCGTGTATATACAACTACACCAAAGAAACCAAACTCTGCATTACGTAAAGTAGCGCGTGTTCGTCTTACGAACGGTTTCGAAGTAACTTCATACATTGGCGGTGAAGGCCACAACCTTCAAGAGCACAGTGTAATCCTTATCCGTGGTGGTCGTGTTAAAGACTTACCAGGTGTGCGTTTCCACACAGTACGTGGTGCGCTTGACTGTGCGGGTGTTAACGATCGTAAACAAGGTCGTTCTAAGTACGGTGCAAAACGTCCTAAGGGCTAATGGTTCTCCGTTAGTAAGGCCAAGCACTTAAGTTTTAATATTGAATAATTTGTTTTGGGTATTCGTTGAAAAAAACGAACCTGAAGATATCGGAGAGATAAAATGCCTAGAAGACGCGTAATAGGTCAACGTAAAATTCTTCCAGATCCGAAGTTCGGATCAGAACTTCTTGCTAAATTCGTTAACGTAGTAATGTTAGACGGCAAGAAATCTACTGCTGAAAAAATCGTATACGGTGCGCTAGACGTGGCTGCTGAAAAATCAGGCAAGTCGCACCTAGAAATCTTTGAAGCTGCACTTGAAAATGTACGCCCTGCGGTTGAGGTTAAGTCTCGTCGTGTTGGTGGTTCTACATACCAAGTACCAGTTGAAGTACGTCCAGTTCGTCGCAACGCATTAGGTATGCGTTGGTTAGTAGACTCTGCACGTAAGCGTGGCGAGAAATCAATGGGTCTTCGTCTTGCACAAGAGATCCTTGACGCTGCGGATAATAAAGGCACTGCGGTTAAGAAACGTGAAGACGTTCACCGTATGGCTGAAGCGAACAAAGCATTCGCTCACTACCGTTGGTAATCTGCCCAAGACCTTTAAGAGGATATTATGGCACGTACTACTCCAATTGAGCGCTACCGTAACATCGGTATTTGTGCTCACGTAGATGCAGGTAAAACCACCACGACAGAACGTGTACTTTATTACACGGGCTTATCTCACAAAATTGGTGAGGTACATGATGGTGCTGCAACTATGGACTGGATGGAGCAGGAGCAGGAGCGTGGTATTACCATTACTTCTGCTGCGACAACGTGTTTCTGGAAAGGTATGGATGCTCAGTTCCCTGAGCATCGCATCAATATCATTGATACTCCAGGACACGTAGACTTTACTATCGAAGTAGAACGCTCTTTGCGTGTACTTGATGGTGCAGTTGTTGTTCTTTGTGCTTCATCAGGCGTACAACCACAAACAGAAACTGTTTGGCGTCAAGCCAATAAATACGAAGTTCCTCGTATGATCTTCGTTAACAAGATGGACCGTACTGGTGCAGATTTCTTGGCAGTTGTGGATCAGGTGAAAGATCGCCTTGGTGCGACACCTGTGCCTATTCAGTTACCAATTGGTGCTGAAGACGAATTTAAAGGTGTTATCGATCTCATCAAAATGAAAGCCATTAACTGGAACGAAAGTGACCAGGGTATGACTTTTACTTACGAAGAGATCCCGGCAGAACTTCAGGATTTAGCTGAAGAGTGGCATTCTCACTTAGTTGAAAGTGCAGCTGAAGCAACTGAAGAACTAATGGACAAATATTTAGAAGAAGGTGAGTTGAGCGAAGAAGAGATTAAATCTGCGATTCGTCAACTAACATTGAGCAACGAAATTGTGCCAATGTCATGTGGTAGTGCATTCAAAAACAAAGGTGTTCAAGCTGTGCTTGATGCTGTGATTGAATTCATGCCTTCACCAACAGAGGTGAAAGAGATTCAGGGTATCCTTGAGGACGACTCTGAAGCTACTCGTCCAGCAAGTGACGACGCGCCGTTTGCGGCGTTGGCGTTCAAGATTGCGACAGACCCGTTTGTTGGTACATTGACTTTCTTCCGAGTTTATTCTGGTACAGTTGGTCAAGGTGACTCTGTCTATAACCCTGTTAAGGGCAAGAAAGAGCGTTTTGGTCGTATTGTTCAGATGCACTCAAATTCGCGCGAAGAAATTAAAGAAGTTCGCGCCGGTGATATTGCTGCTGCGATTGGACTTAAAGACGTTACTACTGGTGACACGCTTTGTTCTCAAGATTCAGTGATCACATTAGAGCGTATGGAATTCCCAGAGCCAGTGATCTCAGTAGCGGTAGAGCCGAAAACAGTCGCTGATCAGGAAAAAATGGGCATTGCGCTAGGTAAACTAGCAGCAGAAGACCCGTCTTTCCGTGTTGAAACTGACGAAGAGTCAGGTCAAACGATCATCTCTGGTATGGGTGAACTTCACCTAGATATCATTGTTGACCGTATGAAACGTGAATTCAACGTTGTATGTAACGTTGGTAAGCCGCAAGTGGCATACAGAGAAACCATCCGTGGTTCTGTAGAAGCTGAAGGTAAGTTCGTACGTCAATCTGGTGGTCGTGGTCAATATGGTCACGTATGGCTGAAATTGGAACCAATGGACTTTTCTGATGAAGACGCACCAACTTACGAATTCGTTAATGAAATCGTAGGCGGTACGGTTCCTAAGGAATATATCCCAGCGGTTGATAAAGGTATTCAAGAGCAAATGAAACAAGGTGTGCTTGCGGGCTATCCTCTGTTAGGTGTGAAAGCGACGTTATTTGACGGCTCTTTCCACGACGTTGACTCAAATGAAATGGCCTTTAAGATCGCCGGTTCAATGGGCTTCAGAAATGGTGCTTTAGAAGCGCAACCAGTGCTTTTAGAACCTGTTATGAAAGTTGAAGTCACTACCCCTGAAGAAAACATGGGTGACGTAGTAGGCGACTTAAATCGTCGTCGCGGCATGATCGAAGGCATGGAAGACGCTTTTGGTGGTCTTAAGCTTGTCAATGCACAAGTACCACTGTCTGAAATGTTCGGTTATGCAACTGATTTACGTTCTGCAACGCAAGGTCGTGCTTCGTACTCAATGGAATTTTCCAAGTACGCAGAAGCGGCGAAAAACGTTGCCGACGCAATAATTGCAGCTCGCGCTGTTAAGTAATTTTAGTTCGGTCCGGTCTTAGGACTGGACTTTAATTTCTTTATAGGAAATTTTAAAATGGCAAAAGAAAAGTTTGAACGTTCGAAACCGCACGTAAACGTAGGTACAATCGGCCACGTTGACCACGGTAAAACAACTCTAACAGCAGCAATCACTAACGTACTTGCAAAAGTATACGGTGGTGAAGCACGTGACTTCGCTCAAATCGATAACGCTCCAGAAGAGCGTGAGCGTGGTATCACAATCGCAACTTCACACGTAGAGTACGATACTCCAACTCGTCACTACGCACACGTTGACTGTCCTGGACACGCTGACTACGTTAAAAACATGATCACTGGTGCTGCTCAGATGGACGGCGCGATCCTAGTAGTTGCTGCAACTGACGGTCCTATGCCTCAGACTCGTGAGCACATCCTACTTTCACGTCAGGTTGGTGTACCTTACATCATCGTATTCATGAACAAATGTGACATGGTTGATGACGAAGAGCTAATCGAACTAGTAGAGATGGAAGTTCGTGAACTTCTTTCTGAGTACGATTTCCCAGGTGATGACCTACCACTAATCCAAGGTTCAGCGCTTAAAGCACTAGAAGGCGAGAAACAGTGGGAAGACAAGATCGTTGAGCTTGCAGAAGCACTAGATTCTTACATCCCAGAGCCAGAGCGTGACATCGATAAGCCATTCATCATGCCTATCGAAGACGTATTCTCAATCCAGGGTCGTGGTACAGTTGTAACTGGCCGTGTTGAAGCTGGTATCATCAACGTGAACGACGAAGTTGAAATCGTAGGTATCAAAGAAACTACGAAGACAACTTGTACGGGTGTTGAAATGTTCCGTAAGCTTCTAGACGAAGGTCGTGCTGGTGAGAACATCGGTGCACTTCTACGTGGTACTAAGCGTGACGAAGTTGAGCGTGGTCAAGTACTTTCAGCTCCTGGTTCAATCCAGCCGCACACTAAGTTCACTTCAGAAGTATACGTACTTTCTAAAGATGAAGGTGGTCGTCATACTCCTTTCTTCAAAGGTTACCGTCCACAGTTCTA
>NZ_JWIC01000010.1:0-5000 GCF_000814765.1 Pseudoalteromonas luteoviolacea | reverse complement strand
TGAAATTGAAATCGCAGTGAAGATGCTGTGTACCCGCGGCTAGACGGAAAGACCCCGTGAACCTTTACTACAGCTTGGCACTGAACATTGACCCTACATGTGTAGGATAGGTGGGAGGCTTTGAAGCACAGTCGCTAGATTGTGTGGAGCCGTCCTTGAAATACCACCCTTGTAGTGTTGATGTTCTAACTTAGGTCCCTAATCGGGATTGAGGACAGTGCCTGGTGGGTAGTTTGACTGGGGCGGTCTCCTCCCAAAGAGTAACGGAGGAGCACGAAGGTTGGCTAAGTACGGTCGGACATCGTACGGTTAGTGTAATGGTAGAAGCCAGCTTAACTGCGAGACAGACACGTCGAGCAGGTACGAAAGTAGGTCATAGTGATCCGGTGGTTCTGAATGGAAGGGCCATCGCTCAACGGATAAAAGGTACTCCGGGGATAACAGGCTGATACCGCCCAAGAGTTCATATCGACGGCGGTGTTTGGCACCTCGATGTCGGCTCATCACATCCTGGGGCTGAAGTCGGTCCCAAGGGTATGGCTGTTCGCCATTTAAAGTGGTACGCGAGCTGGGTTTAGAACGTCGTGAGACAGTTCGGTCCCTATCTGCCGTGGGCGTTTGAGAATTGAGAGGGGCTGCTCCTAGTACGAGAGGACCGGAGTGGACGAACCGCTGGTGTTCGGGTTGTTATGCCAATAGCATTGCCCGGTAGCTACGTTCGGAATCGATAACCGCTGAAAGCATCTAAGCGGGAAGCGAGCCTCGAGATGAGTTCTCACTTTAACTTAGAGTTAACTGAAGGGCCGTTGAAGACTACAACGTTGATAGGCGAGATGTGGAAGTGCTGTGAGGCATTGAGCTAACTCGTACTAATTACCCGTGAGGCTTAACCATACAACGCCAAAGTGGTTTTAAGCTTGTTAGAAGTTAAGAATATAAGTAGACGATAAGAATTTAATTACGCTTCCAGATTTTAAGCATTGTGACTAGATAAGCTCTTATGAGAAATCAATTCACCTTGCGCAAATGAAATGACAAAAAGACGTCATTAGCCATTTGCACGAAAAGAATTTGCTTGGTAACCATAGCATTTTGGAACCACCTGAACCCATGCCGAACTCAGTAGTGAAACGAAATAGCGCCGATGATAGTGTGGGGTTTCCCATGTGAAAGTAGGACATTGCCAAGTGCCAAATAAAAGAAAGCCCGATTCGAAAGAGTCGGGCTTTTTTCGTGCTAAATCGTCTCGAATGTTGCAGAGGTCATGCACATTGATAAAGAGACGAATTAGCGCAAGGTGAAGGGAGCATCCTTCACCGCCGACAAGGCAAACTCAAGATTTCCTCAGCAACAGCTAAACTAGCTTATTTCACCTTGCGCAAATTGAACGTACTCGCTTCGCTCGTTATCGTTACATTTTGCACGTTAATCACCTTACGCAAAAAGAGCGTACTCACTGCGTTCGTTGTCGCTAGTCTTTTGCACGATAAGCGCAAGGTGAAAGGAGCAACCTTCACTGCTTTAACTCTTTACTCCTTTTAAATACAGTCCCTCAGCAACAGTTAAAACCGCTTATTTCACCTTGCGCAAATTGAACGTACTCACTGCGTTCATTGTCTTTGGCAATTTGCACTATAGACCCTGAAACGAGTTCAGGGTGACGGAGAGGTTGGGTGCAGTGCTATAATTACCTTTGATTAAAACTGCTCATTTCACCTTGCACAAAAGAAGCGCACTCACTGCGTTCGCTGTCGCTAGCCTTTTGCACCATGTCATCCTGAACTCGCTTCAGGGTCCGTGCTTTTCCAGTTTTTGCCAGGTTGCTGAGTTTGTAGAGGTGTATTGATTCTGTTCGGTTAAACCGGCTCACTTCACCTTGCGCAAAAGAAGCGCACTCACTGCGTTCGCTGTCGCTAACCTTTTACACCACGTCATCCTGAACTCGTTTCAGGATCCATGCTTTGTTAGTTTTGACGCGATTGCTGAATTTGTAGAGGTGTATTGATTCTGTTCGGTTAAACCGGTTCACTTCACCTTGAGCAAATTGAACGTACTCGCTTCGCTCGCTGTCGTTACATTTTGCACCATGTCATCCTGAACTCGCTTCAGGATCCATTTCTTTTGTGCCTAATATATGGTTTCCGGAGTAAGTCCGGAATGACATAGAGAGAACATGATAGAGGTTGATGGCAGTGTATTGACTTTGTTTAGTTAAAACGGCTTATTTCACCTTGCGTAAAAAGAGCGTATTCACTTCGTTCATTGTCGCTAACCTTTTACACTTTTCTTGCGCAAATTGAACGTACTCGCTTCGCTCGCTATCGTTACATTTTGTACTTTTATCCACAGGTTTTTGTGTATAACTTGTGTATCTAGGCTGTGCTTTTTGAGGTTAACTAATTAAATAAATTTATTAAGAAAAAAGCGAAAAAAACGCTTGCGCCAATCTTAAATCTCCCTATAATGCGCACCCACTGACACGGCGGGCTGCGAGAGAAAACGCAAACCAAAATGAAAGTTAAAGTTAAATTGAAAGATTAATTAAAAAATTAAATTTTCTAGTTGACTTTAAAAGTGAAGCGGTTAATATGGCGCTCCACTTCGCAGCAACGCTGCGGTAACTAACCAAGAGTTAGTTACACTGTTCTTTAAAAATATGAAGCAATCATCTGTGTGGGCACTCGTACAGATTGAGTTCTAACAAAAAATTTAGAATCTCAATTTTACTGAGTGACTATAACAGTCAATTCGATTTATTTCTTTTATTAGAAATTATCAATCAGTATTCATTGAGTCAGGTACTCGGTACCAAAAAACTTTTAATTGAAGAGTTTGATCATGGCTCAGATTGAACGCTGGCGGCAGGCCTAACACATGCAAGTCGAGCGGTAACATTTCTAGCTTGCTAGAAGATGACGAGCGGCGGACGGGTGAGTAATGCTTGGGAACGTGCCGTAAGGTGGGGGACAACCATTGGAAACGATGGCTAATACCGCATAATGTCTACGGACCAAAGGGGGCTTCTGCTCTCGCCTTATGATCGGCCCAAGTGGGATTAGCTAGTTGGTAAGGTAATGGCTTACCAAGGCGACGATCCCTAGCTGGTTTGAGAGGATGATCAGCCACACTGGAACTGAGACACGGTCCAGACTCCTACGGGAGGCAGCAGTGGGGAATATTGCACAATGGGCGCAAGCCTGATGCAGCCATGCCGCGTGTGTGAAGAAGGCCTTCGGGTTGTAAAGCACTTTCAGTAAGGAGGAAAGGTTAGTAGTTAATACCTGCTAGCTGTGACGTTACTTACAGAAGAAGCACCGGCTAACTCCGTGCCAGCAGCCGCGGTAATACGGAGGGTGCGAGCGTTAATCGGAATTACTGGGCGTAAAGCGTACGCAGGCGGTTTGTTAAGCGAGATGTGAAAGCCCCGGGCTCAACCTGGGAACTGCATTTCGAACTGGCAAACTAGAGTGTGATAGAGGGTGGTAGAATTTCAGGTGTAGCGGTGAAATGCGTAGAGATCTGAAGGAATACCGATGGCGAAGGCAGCCACCTGGGTCAACACTGACGCTCATGTACGAAAGCGTGGGGAGCAAACAGGATTAGATACCCTGGTAGTCCACGCCGTAAACGATGTCTACTAGGAGCTGGGGTCTTCGGACAACTTTTCCAAAGCTAACGCATTAAGTAGACCGCCTGGGGAGTACGGCCGCAAGGTTAAAACTCAAATGAATTGACGGGGGCCCGCACAAGCGGTGGAGCATGTGGTTTAATTCGATGCAACGCGAAGAACCTTACCTACACTTGACATACAGAGAACTTACCAGAGATGGTTTGGTGCCTTCGGGAACTCTGATACAGGTGCTGCATGGCTGTCGTCAGCTCGTGTTGTGAGATGTTGGGTTAAGTCCCGCAACGAGCGCAACCCCTATCCTTAGTTGCCAGCGATTCGGTCGGGAACTCTAAGGAGACTGCCGGTGATAAACCGGAGGAAGGTGGGGACGACGTCAAGTCATCATGGCCCTTACGTGTAGGGCTACACACGTGCTACAATGGCAGATACAGAGTGCTGCGAACTTGCGAGAGTAAGCGAATCACTTAAAGTCTGTCGTAGTCCGGATTGGAGTCTGCAACTCGACTCCATGAAGTCGGAATCGCTAGTAATCGCGGATCAGAATGCCGCGGTGAATACGTTCCCGGGCCTTGTACACACCGCCCGTCACACCATGGGAGGGTTGCTCCAGAAGTAGGTAGCTTAACCTTCGGGGGGCGCTTACCACGGAGTGATTCATGACTGGGGTGAAGTCGTAACAAGGTAGCCCTAGGGGAACCTGGGGCTGGATCACCTCCTTAACGATTTAGAACAGATTTGTTCGAAGTGTCCACACAGATGATTGTTAGTTAGCTTTATAGCTAATTAATATTGCTCTTTAAAAATTTGGAAAGCTGATAATTAAATTCTCGAATAACAAGCAATTGTTATTCAGAGTTTTCGAAAGAAAATGCCGATTAATCATTTAGTTGATTAATTAGCGTCTACTTTAGTATTACTTAACTTCTGGCGAAGTTAAAACTGTCTTTGACGATACAAACCATTTTGGGTTGTATGGTTAAGTGACTAAGCGTACACGGTGGATGCCTTGGCAGTTGGAGGCGATGAAGGACGTACTAACTTGCGATAAGCTAAGTCAAGCCAGTAAGAGGCACTTGAGACTTAGATTTCCGAATGGGAAACCCACCGCTTAGCGGTATCTTACAGTGAATACATAGCTGTAAGAGGCAAACCGGGAGAACTGAAACATCTAAGTACCCGAGGAAAAGAAATCAACCGAGATTCCGAAAGTAGCGGCGAGCGAAATCGGATTAGCCCTTAAGCTTCAGTGTAATTAGTGGAACCTTCTGGAAAGTTGGACGACACAGGGTGACAGTCCCGTACACGAAAATTTATCTGAAGTGAAATCGAGTAGGTCGGAGCACGTGAAACTTTGACTGAATATGGGGGG
>NZ_JWIC01000009.1 GCF_000814765.1 Pseudoalteromonas luteoviolacea | reverse complement strand
GCAATGTCCTACTTTCACATGGGAAACCCCACACTATCATCGGCGCTATTTCGTTTCACTACTGAGTTCGGCATGGGATCAGGTGGTTCCAAAATGCTATGGTTCCCAAATGGAAATTCTGTCATTTCATTTGCAAGAATGTTTATCAAACCTTACTAAAATCTGGAAGCGTAATTAAATTCTTATCGTCTACTTTATATTCTTAACTTCTAACAAGCTTAAAACCACTTTGGCGTTGTATGGTTAAGCCTCACGGGTAATTAGTACGAGTTAGCTCAATGCCTCACAGCACTTCCACATCTCGCCTATCAACGTTGTAGTCTTCAACGGCCCTTCAGTTAACTCTAAGTTAAAGTGAGAACTCATCTCGAGGCTCGCTTCCCGCTTAGATGCTTTCAGCGGTTATCGATTCCGAACGTAGCTACCGGGCAATGCTATTGGCATAACAACCCGAACACCAGCGGTTCGTCCACTCCGGTCCTCTCGTACTAGGAGCAGCCCCTCTCAATTCTCAAACGCCCACGGCAGATAGGGACCGAACTGTCTCACGACGTTCTAAACCCAGCTCGCGTACCACTTTAAATGGCGAACAGCCATACCCTTGGGACCGACTTCAGCCCCAGGATGTGATGAGCCGACATCGAGGTGCCAAACACCGCCGTCGATATGAACTCTTGGGCGGTATCAGCCTGTTATCCCCGGAGTACCTTTTATCCGTTGAGCGATGGCCCTTCCATTCAGAACCACCCGGATCACTATGACCTACTTTCGTACCTGCTCGACGTGTCTGTCTCGCAGTTAAGCTGGCTTTCTACCATTACACTAACCGTACGATGTCCGACCGTACTTAGCCAACCTTCGTGCTCCTCCGTTACTCTTTGGGAGGAGACCGCCCCAGTCAAACTACCCACCAGGCACTGTCCTCAACCCCGATTAGGGGCCTAAGTTAGAACATCAACACTACAAGGGTGGTATTTCAAGGACGGCTCCACACAATCTAGCGACTGTGCTTCAAAGCCTCCCACCTATCCTACACATGTAGGGTCAATGTTCAGTGCCAAGCTGTAGTAAAGGTTCACGGGGTCTTTCCGTCTAGCCGCGGGTACACAGCATCTTCACTGCGATTTCAATTTCACTGAGTCTCGGGTGGAGACAGCGTGGCCATGGTTACACCATTCGTGCAGGTCGGAACTTACCCGACAAGGAATTTCGCTACCTTAGGACCGTTATAGTTACGGCCGCCGTTTACCGGGGCTTCGATCAAGAGCTTCGACAAACGTCTAACCCCATCAATTAACCTTCCGGCACCGGGCAGGTGTCACACCGTATACGTCATCTTACGATTTTGCACAGTGCTGTGTTTTTAATAAACAGTCCCAGCCACCTGGTCACTGCGGCTCTCGTTTGCTTACGGAGCAAGTCCTTCACAAACAAGAGCGTACCTTCTCCCGAAGTTACGGTACAATTTTGCCTAGTTCCTTCACCCGAGTTCTCTCAAGCGCCTTAGTATTCTCTACCTGACCACCTGTGTCGGTTTAGGGTACGATTCGATATAAACTGAAGCTTAGAGGCTTTTCCTGGAAGTAGGGCATCAACAACTTCACTACCGTAGTAGCTCGTCTCGACTCTCAGCCTTAGCGACCCGGATTTTCCTAAGTCACCAGCCTACAGCCTTTCACATGGACAACCAACGCCATGCTTGCCTAGCCTGCTCCGTCCCCCCATCGCATTTATACCAAGTACGGGAATATTAACCCGTTTCCCATCGACTACGCTCTTCAGCCTCGCCTTAGGGGTCGACTCACCCTACCCTGATTAACATGGGATAGGAACCCTTGGTCTTCCGGCGTGCGGGTTTTTCACCCGCATTATCGTTACTCATGTCAGCATTCGCACTTCTGATATGTCCAGCATGCCTCCCGGCACACCTTCAGCCACTTACAGAACGCTCCCCTACCCCGCGAACATAAGTTCGCAGCCGTAGCTTCGGTGGTATGTTTAGCCCCGTTACATCTTCCGCGCAGGCCGACTCGACTAGTGAGCTATTACGCTTTCTTTAAAGGATGGCTGCTTCTAAGCCAACCTCCTAGCTGTTTTAGCCTTCCCACATCGTTTCCCACTTAACATACACTTTGGGACCTTAGCTGACGGTCTGGGTTGTTTCCCTCTCCACGATGGACGTTAGCACCCACCGTGTGTCTCCCGGATAGTACTTTACGGTATTCGGAGTTTGCAAAGGGTTGGTAAGTCGGGATGACCCCCTAGCCTTAACAGTGCTCTACCCCCGTAAGTATTCGTCCGAGGCTCTACCTAAATAGATTTCGGGGAGAACCAGCTATCTCCCGGTTTGATTAGCCTTTCACTCCTAGCCACAGGTCATCCCCTAACTTTTCAACGTTAGTGGGTTCGGTCCTCCAGTCAGTGTTACCTGACCTTCAACCTGCCCATGGCTAGATCACCGGGTTTCGGGTCTATACCCTGCAACTTAAGCGCCCAGTTAAGACTCGCTTTCGCTACGGCTCCCCTAAATGGTTAACCTCGCTACAGAATATAAGTCGCTGACCCATTATACAAAAGGTACGCAGTCACCCTCGAAGGGCTCCTACTGCTTGTACGTACACGGTTTCAGGTTCTATTTCACTCCCCTCACAGGGGTTCTTTTCGCCTTTCCCTCACGGTACTGGTTCACTATCGGTCAGTTGGGAGTATTTAGCCTTGGAGGATGGTCCCCCCATATTCAGTCAAAGTTTCACGTGCTCCGACCTACTCGATTTCACTTCAGATAAATTTTCGTGTACGGGACTGTCACCCTGTGTCGTCCAACTTTCCAGAAGGTTCCACTAATTACACTGAAGCTTAAGGGCTAATCCGATTTCGCTCGCCGCTACTTTCGGAATCTCGGTTGATTTCTTTTCCTCGGGGTACTTAGATGTTTCAGTTCTCCCGGTTTGCCTCTTACAGCTATGTATTCACTGTAAGATACCGCTAAGCGGTGGGTTTCCCCATTCGGAAATCTAAGTCTCAAGTGCCTCTTACTGGCTTGACTTAGCTTATCGCAAGTTAGTACGTCCTTCATCGCCTCCAACTGCCAAGGCATCCACCGTGTACGCTTAGTCACTTAACCATACAACCCAAAATGGTTTGTATCGTCAAAGACAGTTTTAACTTCGCCAGAAGTTAAGTAATACTAAAGTAGACGCTAATTAATCAATTAAATGATTAATCGGCATTTTCTTTCGAAAACTCTGAATAACAATTGCTTGTTATTCGAGAATTTAATTATCAGCTTTCCAAATTTTTAAAGAGCAATATTAATTAGCTATAAAGCTAACTAACAATCATCTGTGTGGACACTTCGAACAAATTTGTTCTAAATCGTTAAGGAGGTGATCCAGCCCCAGGTTCCCCTAGGGCTACCTTGTTACGACTTCACCCCAGTCATGAATCACTCCGTGGTAAGCGCCCCCCCGAAGGTTAAGCTACCTACTTCTGGAGCAACCCACTCCCATGGTGTGACGGGCGGTGTGTACAAGGCCCGGGAACGTATTCACCGCGGCATTCTGATCCGCGATTACTAGCGATTCCGACTTCATGGAGTCGAGTTGCAGACTCCAATCCGGACTACGACAGACTTTAAGTGATTCGCTTACTCTCGCAAGTTCGCAGCACTCTGTATCTGCCATTGTAGCACGTGTGTAGCCCTACACGTAAGGGCCATGATGACTTGACGTCGTCCCCACCTTCCTCCGGTTTATCACCGGCAGTCTCCTTAGAGTTCCCGACCGAATCGCTGGCAACTAAGGATAGGGGTTGCGCTCGTTGCGGGACTTAACCCAACATCTCACAACACGAGCTGACGACAGCCATGCAGCACCTGTATCAGAGTTCCCGAAGGCACCAAACCATCTCTGGTAAGTTCTCTGTATGTCAAGTGTAGGTAAGGTTCTTCGCGTTGCATCGAATTAAACCACATGCTCCACCGCTTGTGCGGGCCCCCGTCAATTCATTTGAGTTTTAACCTTGCGGCCGTACTCCCCAGGCGGTCTACTTAATGCGTTAGCTTTGGAAAAGTTGTCCGAAGACCCCAGCTCCTAGTAGACATCGTTTACGGCGTGGACTACCAGGGTATCTAATCCTGTTTGCTCCCCACGCTTTCGTACATGAGCGTCAGTGTTGACCCAGGTGGCTGCCTTCGCCATCGGTATTCCTTCAGATCTCTACGCATTTCACCGCTACACCTGAAATTCTACCACCCTCTATCACACTCTAGTTTGCCAGTTCGAAATGCAGTTCCCAGGTTGAGCCCGGGGCTTTCACATCTCGCTTAACAAACCGCCTGCGTACGCTTTACGCCCAGTAATTCCGATTAACGCTCGCACCCTCCGTATTACCGCGGCTGCTGGCACGGAGTTAGCCGGTGCTTCTTCTGTAAGTAACGTCACAGCTAGCAGGTATTAACTACTAACCTTTCCTCCTTACTGAAAGTGCTTTACAACCCGAAGGCCTTCTTCACACACGCGGCATGGCTGCATCAGGCTTGCGCCCATTGTGCAATATTCCCCACTGCTGCCTCCCGTAGGAGTCTGGACCGTGTCTCAGTTCCAGTGTGGCTGATCATCCTCTCAAACCAGCTAGGGATCGTCGCCTTGGTAAGCCATTACCTTACCAACTAGCTAATCCCACTTGGGCCGATCATAAGGCGAGAGCCGAAGCCCCCTTTGGTCCGTAGACATTATGCGGTATTAGCCATCGTTTCCAATGGTTGTCCCCCACCTTACGGCACGTTCCCAAGCATTACTCACCCGTCCGCCGCTCGTCATCTTCTAGCAAGCTAGAAATGTTACCGCTCGACTTGCATGTGTTAGGCCTGCCGCCAGCGTTCAATCTGAGCCATGATCAAACTCTTCAATTAAAAGTTTTTTGAATCCGAAGATTCGTGCTCAATGAATTCTGTATAAATTGACTATATAGTCACTCATAAGAAATTGAGACTCTAAATATTTTGTTAGAACTCAATCTGTACGAGTGCCCACACAGATGATTGCTTCATATTTTTAAAGAACAGTGTAACTAACTCTTGGTTAGTTACCGCAGCGTTGCTGCGAAGTGGAGCGCTATATTAACCGCTTCACTTTTAAAGTCAACTAGAAAATTTAATTTATTTTCAATTAAGCTTTCAGTTTGGCTTTAACCTTCACTTTGCTGCTTGCTTTTCAGCGTGTTGCTCCGTGTCAGTGGGTGCGCATTATAGGGAGTTCTAAATTTGGATCAAGTACTTTTTATCAAAAACTTATAAAAACGCACCTTTCGAGCAAAATACAGACAAACCTTGCAATTTTATACTTTATAACACATTAAAATTTGTAGTTTATGATAATTTCGTTCCAAATAAGGGGAATTACGGGCTAAAATTCTCTTGATTTAATTCAAATAGGAACAACTATTCCAATGAAGCAAGCTATTTTAGCGGTTGGTTTATTAACTAGCATGAGCGTATTTGCGACAGAAGAAACGCAAAACAATGTAACATATTCACTTACTGCTGGTTATACGTTTGGTGGAGATACTGTTCTAAACGTTACATATACAAACGATGACACTCAAAATATCAAAGCAGGGCAAGGTCTTATCGTAGGAGGGGGACTCTCTTACAAACTAAATAACAAATGGGCAATTGAAGCCAGTGCAAATTACCACTCGGATACCGCATTCTCAAAGGATGGTGATTTATCTTTCGAGAGGTTTTCCTTCAATGTTGTACCTTACTACAGAGCAAACCAATCTTTTTCTATTGGTGTAGGTATTGGCTTACAAACAGGAGTAGAACTGAGTAATGATTTTGGTGGTGATCTCGGGTTTGAGAATGAAACAGCCTATATCGGTAGTTTAAAATATCATTTTGAGACACTTTCCGCTGATTTAGAACTGAGACACACACTTGTTGAATATACTATGGATCATACATGGTATAAGCTAATTTATAATGGTAATAACACCGGTTTAGTTTTTCATTGGAAATTTTAAAAACAGAGGACATATAACTCTGTATCAATGGGGTTAAAACAAAAAAGCCGAGCTAATGCTCGGCTTTTTCGTGTCTTATAAAGACTTACTCTGCAGACTGCGCGTCTTCTTGAACTTCTTCAGTCGCAACTGGGCGATCAAGTAGTTCAATATAAGCCATTGGCGCATTGTCACCTGCACGGAAGCCACACTTAAGAATACGAGTGTAACCACCTGGACGATCCGCGAAACGTGGACCGATCTCAGAGAACAATTTACCAACTACTTCTTTATCACGCGTGCGAGCAAACGCTAAACGACGGTTTGCTACGCTGTCAGTCTTAGCCAGTGTGATTAAAGGCTCAATTACACGGCGCAACTCTTTCGCTTTAGGCAAAGTTGTTTTGATGATTTCGTGCTTCACCAAAGAACCAGCCATGTTGCTGAACATCGCTTTGCGATGGCTGCTGTTACGGTTTAATTGACGACCACTCTTACGATGGCGCATGACCCTATCCTTCTAACTAAACTAATATAGTAATCTGATTATTCAGCTAGACTTGCAGGTGGCCAATTTTCTAGGCGCATGCCTAGAGAAAGACCACGAGAAGCTAGCACGTCTTTAATCTCTGTTAGAGATTTCTTACCAAGGTTTGGCGTCTTAAGAAGCTCAACCTCAGTACGCTGTACCAGATCACCGATATATTGAATTTGCTCGGCTTTCAGACAGTTTGCAGAACGTACTGTTAGTTCTAAATCATCAACTGGACGAAGTAGAATCGGATCAAACTCCGGCTTCTCTTCTTTTTCTTCTGGCTCAGAAACATCACGCAAGTCTACAAACGCTTCTAGCTGTTCAGCTAGGATTGTAGATGCACGACGGATCGCTTCTTCAGGATCTAGTGTGCCATTAGTTTCCATATCGATAATTAGTTTATCTAAGTCAGTACGCTGCTCAACACGGGCTGATTCAACCGAGTACGCAATACGTTCAACTGGACTGAATGATGCATCTAGCAACAGACGACCAATTGGACGCTCATCGTCATCAGAGGATAAACGACTTGACGCCGGAACATAACCACGACCGCGCTCAACACGGATACGCATACTGATATCGCTATTGTCAGCAGTTAAGTGACAAATAACGTGCTCAGGATTAGCAATTGTTACATCGCCGTCGTGCTGGATGTCAGCCGCAGTCACAGGGCCTACACCAGACTTAGTCAGGGTAAGGAAAACTTCATCTTTACCTTCTAAAGTAACTGCCAGACCTTTAAGGTTTAACAGGATTTCAATGATGTCTTCTTGTACGCCTTCTTTCGCGCTGTACTCGTGTAATACACCGTCGATCTCGACTTCTGTCACTGCACAACCCGGCATAGACGAAAGAAGAATACGACGTAAAGCATTACCTAAAGTGTGACCAAAGCCACGCTCTAGAGGCTCTAAAACTACTTTAGAACGGGTTGAGTTGATAGCGTCGATATCGACTAATCTTGGTTTTAGGAATTCGGTTACAGAACCCTGCATTTTATCCTCTCTTAACTCTTAACTTTACTTCGAGTAAAGTTCGACGATTAGTTGTTCATTAATGTCCGCAGACAGATCAGAACGCTCAGGTAGGCGCTTGAAAGTACCTTCCATTTTCTTACCGTCAACTTCAATCCAAGTTGGCTTTTCGCGTTGCTCAGCCAACTCTAGAGCAGCGATGATACGCGCTTGCTTCTTAGACTTCTCACGGATTACTACTACATCTTCTGGAGTAATAACGAAAGAAGGAATGTTCACAACACGACCATTAACCATAATCGCTTTGTGGCTTACTAGCTGACGTGCTTCAGCACGTGTGCTTGCAAAACCCATGCGATATACAACATTGTCTAGACGTTGCTCTAGAAGCTGTAACAAGTTTTCACCTGTGTTGCCTTTAAGGCGAGCAGCTTCTTTATAGTAGTTGCGGAATTGCTTTTCAAGTACACCGTAGATACGACGAACTTTTTGCTTTTCACGTAACTGTAAACCGTAATCAGATAGACGACCTTTACGTGCGCCGTGCTGACCAGGTGCTGTTTCTAGTTTACACTTAGAGTCAATTGCTCTTACGCCGCTTTTAAGGAACAGGTCAGTACCTTCACGACGACTCAGCTTGAGCTTAGGGCCCAAATATCTTGCCATGTTCTTTCTCCTAACCTATTAATTATACGCGACGTTTCTTCGGTGGACGACAACCATTATGTGGGATTGGCGTCACGTCAGTGATGTTTGTGATACGGAAACCAGCAGCATTCAATGCACGTACAGCAGACTCACGGCCTGGACCTGGACCTTTAATGAATACTTCTAGGTTCTTAAGACCGTACTCTTGTGCAGCAGTACCTGCGCGCTCAGCAGCAACCTGTGCAGCGAACGGAGTAGACTTACGAGAACCACGGAAACCTGAACCACCCGCAGTCGCCCAAGAAAGAGCATTACCTTGACGGTCAGTGATGGTCACAATAGTGTTGTTGAAAGAAGCATGAACGTGAGCCATACCGTCAACAACTTGCTTTTTGACCTTTTTACGACGAATTGGTGCTTTTGCCATAACTTACCCCACCTTATTTCTTGATAGGCTTGCGTGGACCCTTACGAGTACGCGCGTTAGTCTTAGTACGTTGACCACGTAGTGGTAACGAACGACGGTGACGTAAGCCACGGAAACAACCAAGGTCCATAAGACGTTTGATGTTTAGTGTAACTTCACGACGAAGATCACCTTCAACAGTGTACTTGCCAACTTCTTCACGAAGGATGTCAAGAGTTTCGTCGTTTAACTCGCCGATTTTAGTAGTTTCAGCGATACCTGTCGCAGCTAAGATCGCCTTAGCGCGAGTTTTACCTACACCATAGATGCTTGTTAAACCGATAACAGCATGCTTATGGTCAGGAACGTTAATGCCTGCGATACGGGCCACTAACATATCTCCTATAAATAAACCTGATTATCATCTTGTTGGAAAGCCCGTACAGGATACCCAACCGACATTCAAGTTTTACCAATGAAACAGGCTAAGTGATTAACTTAGCCTGCACGACTAGATTTCTTAGCCTTGCCTTTGCTTGTGCTTAGGCTCACTGCAAATCACACGTACTACACCAGCACGTTTGATAACTTTACAGTTACGGCAAATTTTCTTAACGGAAGCACGTACTTTCATAACTCAACTCCGTAACAGACCCTATCGGCCGTAGCCTTTAAGGTTTGCTTTTTTCAGCACAGAATCATATTGATGAGACATCAAATGAGTCTGTACTTGTGCCATAAAGTCCATGATAACAACAACGATAATCAAAATTGATGTACCGCCGAAGTAGAATGGCGTTTGCCATGCCATGGTCATAAACTCGGGCACCAGACAGATAAAGGTAATGTACATTGCACCTGCCAATGTCAGGCGTGTCATCACTTTATCAATGTATTTAGACGTCTGCTCACCTGGGCGATAACCTGGAATAAATGCGCCAGATTTTTTCAAATTATCTGCTGTCTCACGTGGGTTAAACACCAACGCTGTATAGAAGAAGCAGAAGAAAATAATCGCTGCGGCTAGTACCATTGCGTACAGAGGCTGACCTGGGGTCAACACAGCTGACACTGCTTGTAGTGCATCAGCAAGTGGACCTTCACCTTGGCCGAACCAGCTTGCAATTGTACCAGGGAACAGAATGATGCTGCTAGCAAATATTGGTGGAATAACCCCTGCCATGTTAACTTTCAATGGTAAATGCGTACTCTGCGCTGCAAAGACCTGACGGCCTTGCTGACGTTTAGCATAGTTAACAACGATACGACGTTGACCACGCTCAAAGAATACTACCAAGTAAGTTACCGCAACAACGATAAACGCAATAAGTGCTAAGATAAAGACATTCAAATCGCCTTGGCGCGCCATTTCTGCTGTCGAACCGATTGCAGACGGCAGGTTAGCTACGATACCAACAAATATCAGCACCGAGATACCGTTACCGATACCACGTTCTGTAATTTGTTCGCCCAGCCACATCAGGAACATAGTACCAGTTACTAAACTCACAACAGCTGTGAAGTAGAAACCGAAACCAGGATTCACAACCAAGCCTTCCATCATGTTTGGTAGGTTAGTTGCGATACCGATCGACTGTATTGTAGCAAGCACGAGCGTGCCGTAACGCGTGTACTGACTGATCTTCTTACGCCCTTGCTCACCCTCTTTTTTCAGCTCTATCATCGCAGGATGTATATGCGTTAATAGTTGCATGATAATTGAGGCTGAGATGTAAGGCATAATACCCAGCGCGAGTACAGATGCACGCTCAAGCGCACCACCACTGAACATGTTAAACATGGCAAAGATGGTGCCCTTTTGTTGCTCGAAGAACTCGGCAAGTACAGCGGCGTCAATCCCAGGGATAGGCACAAATGAACCTAGACGGTAAATAATGATGGCACCCAATACAAATAGTAATCGGCGCTTCAACTCCGCAAGCCCACTCTGTGCGCTTTGCATATCTTGACCTGGTTTAGCCATAGTGTACTTCCTTAGTCTTCTACCTTGCCTCCGGCAGCTTCGATAGCTTCGCGAGCACCTTTAGACACTTTAATGCCTTTAACAGTAACTGCGCGTGAAACTTCGCCAGATTTAACAACTTTAACGAACTGAATGTTCTTCTTAACGATACCAGCTGCTTGTAGTGTGCTTAGCTCTACCACGTCGCCTTCAACCTTCGCGATTTCGAAAAGGTTAACTTCAGCAGATACTAGTGATTTGCGTGAAGTGAAGCCAAACTTTGGTAGACGGCGTTGCATAGGCATTTGACCGCCTTCAAAACCAACACGTACTTTACCGCCAGAACGCGATTTTTGACCTTTGTGACCACGACCACCAGTCTTACCTAGACCAGAGCCGATACCACGACCAACACGCTTACCAGCAGTTTTTGAACCTGCAGCAGGAGAAAGTGTATTCAATTGCATCGAATTAGCCCTCAACCTTAACCATGTAAGAAACTTGGTTGATCATACCACGTACTGCTGGCGTATCTTCTAGCTCAACAGTATGGTTGATACGACGTAAACCAAGGCCACGTAATGTAGCTTTATGCTTCGGTAAACGACCGATTGAGCTACGTACTTGTGTTACTTTAACTGTGTTTGCCATGGTTTCTTACCCCAAGATTTCATCTACGCTAAGACCACGTTTCGCAGCGATCTTCTCTGGAGAATTCATGTTCTCTAGAGCAGAAATTGTTGCGCGAACGATGTTGATCGGGTTAGTAGAACCGTATGCTTTTGAAAGTACGTTCTGTACACCAGCTACTTCTAGTACTGCACGCATCGCACCACCGGCGATGATACCTGTACCTTCAGATGCAGGCTGCATGTATACTTTAGAACCCGCGTGGCGACCCTTGATTGGGTGCTGTAGCGTGTGACCGTTAAGATCAACATTTACCATGTTACGGCGCGCTTTTTCCATTGCTTTTTGAATAGCAGCTGGAACTTCACGTGCTTTACCGTAACCAAAACCTACTTTACCTGCGCCATCACCAACTACAGTTAGTGCAGTGAAGCTAAAGATACGACCACCTTTAACCACTTTAGACACACGGTTTACCGCGATTAGCTTTTCAGCCAAATCAGGCTGTTGTTGCTTTGCTTCTACGTTAGCCATTGTCTACTCCTAGAATTGCAGACCGGCTTCACGCGCTGCATCAGCAAGCGCCTTCACACGGCCGTGATATTTAAAGCCACTGCGGTCAAAAGCAAGCTTTTCGATGCCTTTGTCTGCCGCGCGTTCGGCAACTGCTTTACCAACTGCTTGTGCAGCTTCGATGTTGCCAGTGCCTTTAACTGTTTCAGCAATTGCTTTTTCAACAGTAGAAGCAGCAGCCAGTACAATACCCTCAACGTTTACGATTTGAGCGTATATGTGACGTGGCGTGCGGTGGATAACAAGACGTGTTGTGCCTTGTTCGATAATATTTCTACGAGTGCGCTTAGCACGACGTAGACGAGCTGTTTTCTTATCCATCGTCTTACCTTACTTCTTCTTAGCCTCTTTACGACGCACGTGCTCATCAGCGTAACGTACACCTTTACCTTTATAAGGCTCTGGTTCACGGTATGAGCGGATGTTTGCAGCAGTTTGACCAACTAGCTGCTTGTCTGCGCCTTTAACAACGATTTCAGTCTGGCTTGGAGCTTCGATAGTGATACCCGCTGGGATCTCGAAGTTCACTGGGTGTGAGAAGCCAAGAGTTAGGTCTAAAACTTTACCCTTAACTGCAGCACGGTAACCAACACCGACTAGTTGTAGTTTCTTTTCAAAACCTTCGTTAACGCCGATGATCATGTTGTTGATCAGAGCGCGTGCAGTACCAGCTTGAGCCCAAGCATTTGCTACTTCACGAGGTGCTGTAGTGATAACGTTGTCGTTAAGAACAACTTCAACTGCGTCGTTAAGAACGCGAGTCAATTCACCGTTTTTACCTTTAACTTTGATTTCCTGGCCGTTAATTGCAACTTCAACACCGGCAGGAACAGCAATAGGAGCCTTCGCAATACGAGACATAGTTCCCCTCCGATTAAGCTACAAAGCCAATGATTTCACCACCAACACCAGCGGTACGCGCAGCGCGGTCTGTCATCAGGCCTTTAGAAGTTGATACGATAGCGATACCTAGACCACCCATTACCTTTGGTAATTCGTCACGTTTCTTATAGATACGTAGACCAGGGCGGCTAACACGCTGGATGCTTTCGATAACAGCTTTGCCTTCGAAGTACTTAAGTTCGATAGTCAATTCTGCTTTTACGTCGCCTGATACTGAATAACCAGTGATGAAACCTTCGTTTTTCAGTACGTCAGCAACAGCTACTTTCAGCTTTGAAGTTGGCATTGTTACAGCTACCTTCTTCGCAGACTGACCGTTACGGATGCGTGTAAACAAATCCGCGATTGGATCTTGCAAGCTCATGTCTTACTCCCGTGATTCTATTACCAAGAAGCCTTTTTAAGGCCAGGAATTTCACCGCGCATAGCTGCTTCGCGAACTTTGATACGGCTTAGGCCGAACTTGCGAAGGTAACCATGTGGGCGGCCCGTAATGTTACAACGATTACGTTGACGTGAAGGGCTAGAATCACGCGGTAAAGACTGAAGCTTTAATACCGCGTCCCAACGCTCATCATCAGATGTTTTAACATCGCTGATGATAGCTTTAAGTGCAGCACGCTTTTCTGCGTACTGTGCAACTAATTTAGCACGTTTTACGTCACGCGCTTTCATTGAATTCTTTGCCATAACCCTACCCTTACTTTTTGAATGGGAAGTTGAACGCTTCTAATAACGCACGGCCTTCATCATCTGTTTTCGCAGAAGTAGTGATTGTGATATCCATACCGCGAACACGGTCTACTTTATCATAATCGATTTCTGGGAAGATGATTTGCTCACGTACGCCCATAGAGTAGTTACCGCGACCGTCAAAAGACTTTGCGCTAACACCGCGGAAGTCACGAATACGTGGCATCGCGATTGAGACTAAACGCTCAAGGAAATCCCACATACGCTCGCCGCGTAGGGTTACTTTACAGCCAATTGGGTAACCTTCACGGATCTTAAAGCCAGCAACTGATTTGCGTGCTTTAGTCACTAGAGGTTTCTGACCAGAGATTGCTTCTAGATCTGCTACTGCATTTTCTAGAATTTTCTTGTCAGCTAGGGCTTCGCCCACACCCATGTTAAGTGTGATCTTCTCGATCTGAGGGACTTGCATGACAGAGCTGTAACCGAACTTTTCAAAAAGTTCTTTTACTACTTTGTCTTTGTACACTTCATGCAGTTTCGCCATCGTCTACTCCAACTATTAAATAGTTTTGCCAGTAGACTTGAAGAAACGGACTTTTTTACCGTCTTCAAATCTAAAACCAACACGATCTGCTTTGCCAGTTTCGGCATTGAAAATCGCTACATTTGATACGTCGACAGACGCTTCTTTCTCAACAATACCGCCAGCTTGCTGTAGTTGTGGTACAGGCTTCTGGTGTTTCTTGATGATATTTACGCCTTCAACAAATACACGACCAGTTTCAGTTACAACTGAAAGCACTTTACCGCGCTTACCTTTGTCTTTACCGGCTAGTACGATTACTTCGTCATCACGACGGATTTTTGCTGCCATGATCGACTCCTTATAGTACTTCTGGTGCTAGTGAAACGATTTTCATGAACTTTTCGTTACGTAGTTCACGCGTCACAGGGCCGAAGATACGAGTACCAATTGGCTGATGGCTATCATTTAAGATAACAGCCGCATTGCTATCGAAACGGATTAAAGAGCCGTCTGGACGACGAACGCCTTTCTTAGTACGCACTACTACAGCGTTTTTAACATCACCTTTCTTCACTTTGCCGCGAGGAATTGCTTCTTTAACAGAAACTTTAATGATGTCACCAACACGCGCGTAGCGACGGTGCGAACCACCAAGGACTTTAATACACTGCACTTTGCGAGCGCCGCTGTTATCAGCAACGTCCAGCTGAGTTTGCATTTGGATCATTGTCTATGCTCCGGTGTAGTTAACATTTACTTAGATTTTGTATAAAAGCTAAGCATTTAGATTAATTTCCACTCAAAAAACGAAGCTTTCGTCTTTCAAGGGCGGGGAATTGTAACAGCAAAGTTCAGCCAAAGATAGTTCAATTTTTAATTAATTTATCAAATTGCTGCATCTGCTTTCACCACTTTCTCTCATATGAGGTCGATGATGAAAAAAACAAGTCTACAGCATGAATTTTAAGCCTTTGTTGCAGTTCAAAAAACAACCAAACATTGGTTTATCTATTTTTTTCAATGTAGGTTGCAACCTCATCGACTGTGGCCAGCCAATAACCATTCTTTGGGTCTTTTAAATACACAATAAGCGCTTCTAACGCATCTTTATCGGTGGTATACATACTTTTCTCACCCACATCATGTCCTGCCAAAATAATCCATTTGTTGGTCTCTTTAAGCAAATCAAGTTGCGCTTTAATTTCCTCAAAGCTCATACCGTCCATACGATTACCCGCCAGTTGTGCAAAGTCTGTATATGTGGGGTTATTAGCGGTTTCATCTAACCAAGTGCGCCCCGTTTTGAATAGTTCGGCAATTAATGGTACATAACTCCTCACTTCCTTACCTCTACCCACAAATGTGTTACCGCATGGATAAGCAAAAGATTTAGGCTCAACATTGAGGTGTTTTTTCATATATCGTGTGGTGGCTTCAATATCCTCTTTCAACCAATCCAGGTCGACTTGTTCTAGTCCTCGATTGTCTTTGCGTAACCAGGCGAAATTGCCCGTACAGAGGTGTGAGCTGGTGTGGTTGCCCAATTCATGCCCATTATTTGCCGCTTGCTGCCATCCTGTGAGTCTTTGTTCTACAAATTGTGGGTTAACATAAAATGTGCCTTTCACACCATGTTTATCCAATATTGGTATACCTACATCTACTTGACTGCTTCGTGCATCATCGAAACTTAAAGATATTGCATATTGCGCACCATTTGGATAGGTAAACTCAACTTTATCTGACCCAACGTCTTTAGTCCCAGCACAACTACTTACAGACAGGGTAAAGAAAGTCGCCGCCATGAGTTTATTCATTGCATTTGTTGAGTACATATTATCTCCATCTCACTTGATTCAATTCTCTCGCTGGATAGTGTGCGTAGTCCGCGCACTATCCACCATGAAGAAACAATGAAGGTATTCTTATTTTCTATTTAACAAGCATAAACCACTAATATATATACTTTTACTGAACCTCTTGCCAATCGGCTAGTCACTACTGCAATAATTAATGAGCAACTTAACCTATCAACCTCAAGGCTACCTAGAGTCGCGCGGTCCCGGTTAAGTCAGCCAGTTCAATTCGTCCCGGTCGACGACGGTCTGGCGACAATGCTCGCAATTCAATGTTTCCTCCTTGTGATAATCGCACTGGATTAACATATTCTTGCCATTCCCCTTGATTAATCCGATATTGGATCGGTAACCCCGGAATAATCGTCGAAGCATGTAATTTTTTATCAATGACTTTACTCACCACATTAGGGATCCGATAAAACACGCCAAGGCGATCGAACTTTTCGAGCTCTTTGTAGCCCACAGCATGAATGAAGTCTTGCCATTGCTGATCGCGTTGCTTGCGCATGTCTGTAGTAAAAAAGCCAGTTGTATGGTCATACTTTTCACCTGCATAATTGTACGGCACCTCCCACTGTGCGCGGTGCCATGCTTTCTCAGCCAATGCCAACAAACGGGGAAATAGCATGTATTCTGCTAAGTGGTCCTTGCGAACGACTTCAGACCAAAGGTGGCCTTGGATCCCTGTCACACGAAATCCTGCAGGTAGCGGCTGATGAGTAAATTTACCATTTCCATCCACTTGCGTACGATCATCTGCAATGTAATGTCTTCCTATGGTATCTTTTTTAATTTCTGCATTGGCAGGCAAATTATCTGGCATGAATTCAAAAATGGTTTTACTGTTCGTTCTTCTCGCCCCCCATTTATAGCCACTCTCTTTTGGATCTAACTCATAGGGAAAATCTAAATAAGTCACATCAGGGGTAGACAATATAATATCCCACCCTCGTCTAGCATGCGCACTCACGACTTTATGTGCATTTTGAGGCAAAGTTGCCCATACATATGATGCAACTTTACGTGGCATCTTATCCTGCCTCGTTTCAGAAAGGCCATCATTCCAACCAGCCACTTCAATGCCCTTTGCGGCAATCATAGTTGCAACACGCTCGATAAAGTAGCCTGTTAGTTCCTCAACTTCATGTACGTCATTCGACTTGTCCGCAATAAACTTTTTACAAGCCGGAGACTCGACCCATGCCCCCGCAGTTTCATCTGCACCGATATGATAAATATTCAGCGGTGAGCCCGCTTTTTTATGCTGTGCAGCCACTTCGGAAATCACCTTATCAACAAATGCATAAGTTGACTCCATACACACATTTAATGTGTTGTCATTATAGTGCTGAATTGAGCGGTATTCTGTGGCGTCTAACGGGTCACTCAACAGATACTGTCGTGCAGCATCATGTTTGCCTTGCTTGGTCAGCGTATAAAACCGTTTCTCCATGGCTTTTACCGCAGCACGAGAGTGGCCAGGCATATCTAATGACGGAATAATTTCAATGTGATGTTGCTTTGCAAAATTCAAAATTTCTTGATAATCCGCAATAGAGTAATAACCATCCCTGCCAGTATTAATTGCCGAGCCTAATTGAGGCTGCAAACAATGCTTATCATCTAAATCTATACAGCGATGAGATGATAACTCTGTCAATTCGGGTAAACCCGGAATTTCAATGCGCCACCCTTCGTCATCTGCTAAATGAAAATGCAATTTGTTTAGTTTATACGCTGACATTTTACTGAGTAAGCGCAATACAAACGCTTTGGAACGAAAATTACGCGCTACATCCAAATGCAAACCTCGATAACTATACCGAGGCTTATCAATCACCGTTACCGCTGGTACCTGCATAGTGTCTAGTGATAACAAACTCGCCAAAGACTGTAACCCATAGTAAGCACCTGCATTATCTTGTGCTTGGATCTGAATTTTTCCTTCTCGGGTGCTCAGTTGGTAAGCGCCTGCATGACTCTTACGCTCACCCCTTACCGTGATATGCACGGCAATGCCGTTATGTGTTTGCTTAACACCCAAAGCGTCTAAACGCTGTAATGCGGCGGCAACATCTCCATACTCAAGCCCAGAGAGCTTCAACTGAATGCCTTTTTGCAAGTTAAGCGGGTTATCTTGGCGAAATACTTCCACGGATTCCGGCGTGGGTACAATCGCGTGTGTCACTGAGTCCAATTCATAATTTTGTACAGCATATTTATCGAACAAGGCTGCTGAAGAGTATTTGATATAGTGATCATCTGCATGAGATTGCATCACGCTGTTTTTCGCACTCACGGCTGCGTATGGCTTTATTTCAAGCCCTGTGTCTGGTTCAATATAAGATTGTGTGCTCTTAATGACCTTGGGTTCTAACCCTTGCGCGGTGAGTATATAATTTGGCATTAACTCGCCTTCATTAAGCAATGAACTAGCAACCCAGAATTCAATCACTTGACTCTTCCCAGCTTCGAAGCCCGTGAAGCTGCTACTTGGCGCAATGTGATTCAAGTCCCCATTAAAATGACGCAGTGTCAGTTGCTCACTTTTACTTTGCGTGGCTGGGTACACTTGACTATATAAAATTTTCCAGCCATCCACACTGGCTGTAAATGGACTCGTGATTTCAATTTGTGCGTGATAGCAAAACTCAGCCGTTGACCCTGGGCATTGCTCTGGCATATTACTTAATAGTCGATATTTTACATCGAGCGTATCAGCGAGTTGATTTAACTGTTGCTGATTAATTGTATCGAGTGCCCAGACAGGGCTGGTCAGGGCCATTGTCGGCAATAGCAAAGCCAAAATACGTTCCGTTAATGCTTTTTTATTTACATGCATATATCCATTCCTGCTTTTTCATTTTAATTAAAACATTAAATTGGTTAAAAATTAGCTAAAACATCTCAATCTAGAGCTTTTGTACACTCGATTCAATTTCGAAACATTCATACAGCAAGGAATAATTTAATTAATAACAACAGCGCAGTTCGTAAACGTTTTTAGGATAATTGTATTCGACACAGTAACTCAGCACTGATAACGCTAGGCTTTAACACGGGGTTCGATGGCCTTTCAATCTGCTGACACCACAAAGTAGATATCATCTGGCAAACAAAATGATTACGAAGATGTAAATCGGATCTCCATCAGGTATTCATTGATGATAATTTATAAATACTATGATGAGTTACGCACTCTCTTTGATTTTGAATGACAGTTTGATGGCAGGATCAAGCTATCAGCCGCGTGAGGAGTATTTTCTAAAGCTTTATTTAACAGCCAACAGTGGGCACAGCAAATAAATCGATCAGCATAGTGAGAGTATTAACATGACTTTTTTTCATTGTTCATGCATTTATCACCTCGATACTTCGTTTATATCACTTCTACAGCACCTCCTAATGCTTGTTTTGCTAATTCAATGTCATCATCACATACCAAACGCCCGCTTTTAATAACCAAAACTCGCTCACACAACATCGAAATCTCATCTACGGTATCACTTGATACCAAAACCGTCAGTTGATCAGCTTTGGCCAATGATTTTAAACATCGTATAACTGCGCGCTGTGATAAAAAATCCAATCCCAGTGTCGGCTCGTCTAAAAATAGTATCTCTGGACCATGCAATAAAGCCGCTATTAACTCCATTTTGATGCGCTCAGCACCAGACAGACGTCGTACTTGAATATCTAATAAATGTGAAACATGCAGAAACTCTGACAAATAATTCAATCTTTGACGATATTTAGGCAGCGGGATCTCATAAATACACTGACATAAATTAAAGCTGTCAATGGCAGGTAGATCTGGCCAAAGCTGAAAACCCTCCTTTGTCAAAAAAGCACAACGCTTTTTAAATGCTGCTGTCTGCGCACAGGGTGTATCCCCGAATACTTTAATTCTCCCGTGCGTCGGTAACTCAGTGCCAGATAACATCTTCATTGTCGTCGTCTTCCCCGCTCCAGCTTCACCAACGACAGCAACAACTTGCCCACGCTCGATCTCAAATGACATGTCTTTAATGGCTTCTGTGTATGAAATTTCTCGCTGAAAAAGACTTTTTAAGGAAGCTGAAAGACCCTGTGGCTTTCTGTAATACTGATAAGTTTTACTGACACGCTCGACTTGTATCACTTTCATAACGCACGCTCGACAATCACAGTCCGAACCATCTTGTGCATCTCTTTTTGTCTACCCTGTAAATCAAAAAAGTTTAAAAAGTCCTGAGCAATGAGCATGATGTTTACAATTCTCTATATTGGGAATATAGCTAATAGAATTAAACGACCAGTGTATATTTTTCAATCAAAAATATCACATGTACACGGCACTATTTACAATAAAGAAATGCGCTTTGGCTTTTAATACTTAAAAACGGGCACTTAGCTCCCTTACAAAGAACCGACCATGCAAAATAAGCAACAATAAACTTATACTAAAGGAGGGTTTACAAGCCAACTTTCAAGATCTACGCGGGAGGAAGGGGCTGGGCACATTACAGGTTTACCCAACAATATGCAGTTAATGACCTGTTTCTCATGCGTGATGAACAGCTGTAATAAGGTGCATATTACGGTCAACGTAATCTGCACCCGGATGAAATCTAGCCGCCAAATAAACCTTTGAATTTGTCTTTAAGTTTATCTTTGATAGTGTCTTTGGCTTTGTCTTTAGCCGCACTGCTTAAGTCTAAGTTCGTTTCCACTTTATGAAATGGGCCTTTGATCCTTACAGGCACTTTAAAGCCTGTACTTGTATCACGACTACTTTGCCCTTCAATGGTGTCGACAATCCCCGTTACCAAACGATAATCAACAAACGTCTTGGGCAAATCAACATCGCCCGAGCCGGTCACACGAATAAGTGGGCTAGCCAGTAATAAATCAGTATTCGTCCCAACGCCTTTATTAAACTTAAAGCTCCCCGTGAGTGCTGAGAAGTCGGTTTTCTGCTGTGGGTCAAACTCTGCATTAATGCCTTCAGACAACCCAGAGAAATTACCTTTGAGCATGTCTTGGCCTTTTCTCACCATTTCAGCTAAGTTGGCCCCTTTTACGCCCCCATCCTTAAACTCAAATGCCAATTGTCCACCAAGCGCAGAGACAAACTGCTTTTGGCTCACGCCTTGAGTAGTTAACTGCCATTTAATGCTGCCTTTACCCAGTACTTTATCAAAGTCGATGGCATCGGTGAGCAATGGCTCAGCATTAATGCCATTAAGCGCAAAGTTTGTTTTAATCTGATACGGCTGTTTGGCCCCATTGATTTCTATCTTCCCTTTACCGGTTCCTTCATAAGCATTAAAGCTATCCAATGACACTATGGCTTTGCCGCCATTTAACTTCACTGACAACTGGTTTTTGCCTAAAGTAACTTTGCGCGCTTTTAACCCGGTTGAGCGCACCACGATATCCGCATCTAATGCATTTAAAGCGGACAAGTCAATTTCAGTATCATCCCATACAATTGGCTGCGCTGGCGTGTCTTCTTTTGGCTCTGGCGTTTTTTCAGGCACAGCAGCGGGTTCGGGCAAATAAGGGTTTAAGTCAAGCATCCCCAAGTCGACATCTGCAGTGGCCGATAATCTCTGGGCTAAGTTCACTTGTGCACGACCCTTTATGGCCAACTCATCTAACGCAGCAGTGAACTGCTTGAGGTTAAACACATTGTCCGCAAATGACATGTCTCCTGTGATTTCAAACTGGTTAAAGGCATTGTCTTTGGCATTCAAGTCAACCTTTTGCCATGCAGCTAACGATTTCACTGAACTGCCCGACAGCGAAAGCGCGCCTTCGAACAGCTGACCTTGCTTGAGTACGCTGCCATTAAAATCGATATTTACCAACTCATTACGAAGCTTTTTAGTAAATTTGAAGTCTTCACTTTGAATTGCCTTAGCTGGCGTATCTACGCTTAATTCAAGGTCAAAGCGCTGATCTTGAAAAGTAACTTGGCCTTGCACTGAAAGTGATTGATATAATGAAGGAAGGACTATACTCAATGATAAATCATTCAGTTCTTCCTTTGTGCCGCCTTGATTATCTACATAAATGAGTGACCCGCCATAAATTGCCACTTCACCTAAAGCAATATCAAATCCATCAGGTAAGGTGACAGGACCTGAGCTTGTGTCATTCGTTGATGTACTTGCTGATGTCGATGTTGCGTCAAATAACTGCCAATTTGGCTTGCCTGTTGCGTCCACTTCCAACAATATCTTGGGGTTTTGAATAACAAAGCGCTCTAGCTTAAAATCACCAGAGAACAAAGACCCCCATGGAATATGTACAGCTAATTGCTCCATTTCCAACATATGTGGCGCACTGCCTGTTGGCATATTGTCAAAAGCCACTTGGTTAAGCTTGATATTCAGCTCTGGCAAGATGGATAACTCGCTATCACCAGCTATCGTCAACTTTCTGCCTGTGGTTTTCTCAACCTGAGACGTGATCTGTGACACAATCGTTTCTGTAGGGATCAGCATGGGTGCAACGATTATCAACACCACAACTAATAACAATAAACCTACTACACCTTTTAATATCGCCTTCATCGATCATCCTTCCAGAGAAATAATTATCTATGCATTATGATAGCGAGGCCGATAAAAAACCACAAAGCCGCACAGTGGTAAAACTGTATTTCACACTAAAAAAATGCTATGTCATATTATTAAGCGTCTTTTTATACGCAGGGTTTTAAACTCAACCCATTGTTATTAATGGCTAAATAAATATTTAATCGCTCACTTGAGAAGGGTGAATCAAGATTTAAAGATCGTAAAAAACTTAAAATACTATTACAGACAAGACACTCTACTTCACTAAATACATGCAATAAAAAACATGTTTCAAATTAAAGAATAAAAAAGACACAAAAACCACATTGCAACTGTGCTAGAACTCGGTATGATCCTCGCCCTTGCCAGTTTAACGTTACGTTCGCTAAACTGAATAGTCTAGATTTCAACCTAACCTTGGAGTACTCACGCAGCATGAAAAAGTTGCTCATTTCACCGTCAAATATGGCTTTGGGAGAACAAGAAAGTCAGATTTACCAAAACATCTTAAAGCAATCTACTGAGATCAGCCTCAATCTGATGGCAGTTAAAGTAGAGAATCACCCAGAAGACTTTCTGGGTTGGTGTTATGAGTTACTTGATGTAGCTAAAAACCGAATCAATTTTGACCTACTGGATGACCACCAGCTACCAACCGTAAAAAAACTCCAAGACATGCTGATATCAGCAATTAGCTTTTTGCAGGTCAAAACACTTAGAATTGCACCTTGGCCTGTGATTAGCGAATTCATTGCTCAGCGCAGTGAGGTATTGGCGCTAGACGAGCAATTGCAGTTAATGGACTACATTGCTGCACTGCGCGACAGTAGACTACAAGATATGATTGTAGAGGACCGTCTGGCATTTGCCGGTAAACATACCGCAAAACATGATACCAGCATTTATCAGTTTGACGTCGAGTGGTTTGCCTCGACAAAAAGTGCCAAAGGGTTCCATCAACAGCTGGCTGACCTACCGGGTGCTTTCGATGATGCATTAGCGCACATTCCACTTGAAGGTCCAGTCACACTAGAGCACTACCAAAGCTTTACCATCGCATTTCTCAGCGCGTTCAATGGCAGTGATGAAAAACCGACCCTTGCACCTGCGACACGCCTTCTTGCTATGCGCCGTCCTGATGTATTTACGCCTATCAGCAACAATCGCCTTGATGCCCTTTGCCAAGCTTTGGGGATCACACGCTTAAACAACCGTGACTTTGAGCGATACTGGCAAGACATAGTACAAGCAATTGCTAAAATGCCTTGGTTTGCAATGGCCAGTGGCAGCAATGAACTTGAAGCCAAGCTGGCTGATATCAAGGCGCTTCTACCTGTTCTGTTTTATTATGCCGACGAAGACACCGCTATCTCGTCAAACTATTACAAGCTACTACACAAACCAAAACGCACATCAAGTGCCTCTGGTACTCGATCTGTACGCCGTAGCAAAGAATCTGCTGAAACATTGGTTGATAGAGCCCTTAGTGATGAATCTATGCCTGAGCACATTCGCGCTAAACGTGACTCAATCATCGCCGAAGTCGAAAAAGGCAGAAGCGTAGATGAAACCATTCAGTTAATGCGTACCATATTTGGCTAATGGTTTAACACACAGCCTGCATACTATCGGTGCAGGCTGATATAATCCGCACCATCGATGTGCACACCTCTACAATACACATCCCAACAACTTAATTCTCACTAAAATTTATTACATTTCATTTCAATAACCTAAACTAAAAACAAGTCAATGCGCTTAAATTGGCGCGCAGTTTGCGATTGCTTCAATACTGCTGCGACCGGGTCTATCGTAGACCTGTTACAGCGGACATTCGTTTTAAAAATACGATTTATTCTGTGCCATATAGGAACCATTATGACAAACAAAGCAACTCTCTTATTGTGTACGTGTGCAGTGCTCCTTTCTACCCACGCTTTTTCAGCCAGTGAACACTCGGTATCCGCCAATGCCGCAGCCAGTTCAAATTACTTTTGGCGTGGCATTACCCAATCTGATGATGGCGCAGCCGTTTCAGGTGGCATTGACTATAGTCAAGACTCTGGCTTTTATATCGGCACTTGGGCCTCCAACGTTGACTTTGGCGATACCTCCAGCACCAGCTATGAATTGGACTTCTACCTCGGTTTTAGTGGCGAAGTGAATGCGCTGAGTTATGATGTTGGCTATATTCACTATGCCTACCCAGACGCGGCAGGTGATATCGACTTTGGTGAAGTCTATGGTGCACTCGGTTGGCGTAATGTCAGTCTAAAAATAAGTTATCTGACGCATGCACAATCGGATAGCAGCACCGAAGAAGATATGCTCTATGTTGAACTCGGTGCCGTTTTCCCTGTTTTCACCGATGCCGAACTGGGCTTACATATCGGCAACTCAAGTGGTGATACCGTCATGGAGTGGACAGGAGAAGATGACAGCTATATGGACTATGGTGTCAGCTTGAGTAAAGACGCTTATACATTCGGCCTAGTTAAAACGGACCTTGATGCTGATGACGATCTCAAAGTCTATGTAAGTTACGCCGTCGACTTTGAATTATAGGGTTATTTTGCTGCAAACCTTAGGGCCTTACGGCCCTATTTCGCACAGTTAAATCGTATACTCAACCGCTGCGCTTACGCGCTTTGCTTTATCTACGGCTTCGTCCACGCTGTTATCTCGTGCCAATGCAACCCCCATACGTCTAACCCCCTGTACTTGTGGTTTACCAAACAGGCGTAGATCAGTATTGGCTTCAGCCAATGCTTGACTCAAGTTACCAAACTGCACCTGTTCAGACTCACCTTCAACAAGAATAACACTCGACGCCGAAGGACCATGGAAGTGAATTACAGGAATTGGCAAACCAAGCACTGCACGCGCATGCAATGCAAACTCACTCAAGTCTTGGGAAATCAAGGTCACCATGCCAGTATCATGTGGACGCGGTGATACTTCGCTAAAATAGACCTCATCTCCTTTGATAAAAAGCTCAACACCAAACAACCCTCGACCACCCAGTGCTTCGGTAATTTTACTGGCAATCTCTTTGCTGCATGACAAAGCAAGATCACTCATCGCTTGCGGCTGCCAACTTTGCTGATAATCTCCACCAGCTTGTACATGCCCGATTGGCGAACAAAAGCTGGTACCTTGAGCATGGCGTATAGTCAATAAAGTGATCTCATAATCAAAATCAACAAAGCCCTCTACAATCACTCGGCCTTGTCCTGCGCGACCACCTTGCTGTGCATATTCCCACGCGGACTCAATATCACCCAGTGTTTTTACCACGCTTTGTCCTTTACCCGATGAGCTCATAATCGGCTTCACGACACATGGCATACCAATGTGGTCAATGGCCGCACGAAAACCGTCGAGACTATCAACAAATTGATAAGGTGAAGTGGGTATCTTTAATTCTTCAGCAGCTAATCGGCGGATCCCCTCGCGGTTCATAGTGAGCTGTGTTGCTTTAGCCGTTGGTACAACAGTAAACCCCTCGGTTTCAAGCTCAACTAAGGTGTCCGTGGCGATCGCTTCAATTTCTGGCACAATGTAATCGGGTTGTTCTGAACGAATGATTTCTGCCAATCGCTGACCATCTAGCATAGACAACGTATAGCTTCTATCAGCAACTTGCATAGCCGGCGCATTGTCATACCGATCTAAGACAATCACTTCTGCACCTAATCGCTTAAATTCAATCACGGTTTCTTTGCCTAATTCACCGCCACCGCAAAAAAGCACTTTACACGCTGTTGCGCTAAAAGGAGTCCCTAATGGCTTAGTTTTCATAATTTTTCCTGATAAACGTAGATTCACCCCAATAGCCTAAGCCCAGTGAGTGCAGTGAGTCCAGTCAAATTATCTAGCGGTTCAATCTGCAGTTTAAAGCTGCTGAGGTCTCGATTGAACCTGAGACTGTACTTTCTCGCAATCACCCAGTTGTAGTGCAAGCGTATCACCTATACTCAATTTGCCCACGCCCTGTGGCGTCCCTGTCATCACGATGTCACCCGGCTGCAAGGTAAAGTACTGTGCGATCTCTTTGAGTAAGTGGCCTAGTTTAAAAATCATCATATCGGTTTCACCATGTT
The DNA here is from genome assembly GCF_000814765.1 of Pseudoalteromonas luteoviolacea. GTDB lineage: Bacteria > Pseudomonadota > Gammaproteobacteria > Enterobacterales > Alteromonadaceae > Pseudoalteromonas > Pseudoalteromonas luteoviolacea_H. Next base: position 166,609 of record NZ_JWIC01000009.1, on the reverse strand, counting down.
GCCTAAGCTGGTCATTTTGCCAAAACTTAAACTCTAAAGCGTGTGACAACTCTACCCCCTCCGTAGCGATAAATGCTGACAGGCAGGCGCTGCCGTCAAACGCTTTTGCACGCTCCCAAGGATGCCCTTGCGCTTTAAGTTGAGTTTGTAAATGACGTAAAGTCAGATCGAGGCCAACACCAACACCTGAAATAGACGATAGCGGCTCCTCTGTTTGCGCAGTAATGGTTTCACCCACCAGCAACACGAGCTCCGCTTCATAGTGGTGTTCACCGAGCTGTTCATTAATCATAAATACTGGCGAAAAATCACAAAATGCACTGGATGGCTTGATAAATAATAAAGGTGACTCAGGTATGGGGTTATTTAATTCTTGCGCATGGGCCACATAATTACGGCCAATACACACGGCTTTACCGACCGGAAGTGGTATCGCCTCTCCTGATACCCATTTATGCTGATACATTACTTTCTCCTTTACACTCCGTTATTTCGCCCAGAATTGTATCTAACTCGCAGACAAACATTGAGCAAATTATTCTTATAATCAATATACATAAATATGATTTTGGTCACTTCACTGCACGCCAGAGTAAACTTATTTTGCCACTGTTATGGAAACTTTATGTTAATCAAAATACGCAATAAGTTGAAACCTTTATAATCACAAGTTATAAAAACCACACAGCAAGTAACTAGGAATCACATCCATGAAAGCCCATGACAATATCCCACTCACCGACTTTGTAGAATATTCGCCGCAGGAAATGCAGCAGCGCGCCGATGAAAACTTCTCACTTATGCAACGTAGGCATACTATTCGTAGTTTTAGTGACCGTCCGGTACCAAAAGAGGTTATCGAAACCTGTATTAAAACCGCTGGGCTGGCACCAAGTGGGGCAAACCACCAGCCATGGCATTTTGTGGCGATCCACAGCAGTGACGTAAAAAAACAAATCAGGGAAGCGGCCGAACAACTTGAGCGTTCATTTTATGAAGGTCGAGCAGGTGACGAGTGGCTAGACGCGTTGAAACCTCTGGGTACAGATGCGCAAAAACCGTATTTGGAACATGCGCCTTGGCTAATTGCGATTTTTACCCAAAAGAAAGGTGGGATCCATGCAGAAGATAAAAACACCAATTATTACGTGCATGAATCAGTCGGTATCGCGACTGGCTTTTTGATCCAATCGCTACACAATGCAGGCTTAGCCACATTAACACATACACCTAAGCCGATGAGCTTTTTGACGGAGATCTGTCAACGTGATAAAGACAATGAGCGCCCATATATGCTGCTAATCGCAGGCTACCCTGCTGAAGATGCGACGGTACCTGAGCATGCACTTGTTAAAAAATCATTAGATGAGATCGCTTCGTTTATCTAATCATGATGAATTAGATGCTGGTCAATGCCAGCATCTCACCTTCAACCAGCCCAGAGATCACAACGACATCATCACCCACTTGATGACCCAAACGAATAAGTCGCCGCTGCTTTATACCTTGCTCGATAACCAGCACCATGGTTAGCTGCCCAATGCGCTGAACATAATGCTGCGGAATGACCACCTTTTGAATAGGCGTTGACGGCAACCTTATTTGGGCATACATACCCGGTTTAGCCCCATTTGGCGGTGTTATATCTAACTTGATTTGAAACTGTCTGGCCAAGCTATCTGCGACGGGTACTATTTCACTGATTTCACCCACCACCGTTTTATTCAACGCACCTAACTCAATCTGCAGCTCATCACCCACTTTGAGTTCACCAGCCAAGCTAGAGCGCACTGCGCCACTGACTTGTAAGCTCGCTGGATTAAAAATCTCTAAGATTGGTACTCCTGGACTGAGCATACTTCCAGGTTCTTGCAGTCGCTCTACCACGACACCGGACAAAGGCGCATGTAATCGAGTGTAACTTAAAGCAGCTTGTGCACCACTCAATTGCTCTGCCAACGCCATACGGCGTGCACTGAGTTCGTCCACTTTACTTTGCCATTCATCCACTTGATTGCTGGCAACCAGCCCTTTCGAAAATAATGCTTCATTGCGTGCCAACTGTTTTTTCGCTTGTAATAACAACGCTTCATTGGCTTGATTTTGTGCACGCGTTTCTTCCATGGAAGCACGCAACTGCGTATCTTCCAAAGTCGCCAATAATTGGCCCTTGTTAACCAATTGACCTGCACGCACCTCAAGCGTATGCAACTGTGCTAACACACGACTAGATACTTGTGTATTCTCTCGGGCGACTAAACTGGCACTGACAAAATCCTCAGGTAACACATCTCGCTGGGTGACAAGGTAATGTTCACCGCGATATTCAGCAGGTTTACTCCGTAATTGTGGCTCAAGCTGTCTATTGAACGCGCCAGAAAACGCCCCCAGTAAAATACCCAGCGCAGCGAAAGCCCCCACCGCTTGCCAATGTTTAATTGCTAAGCGCATTGCCAGCCCCCTTTTGCTCAGTTTCTTTAAATACCAAAAAATACACCACTGGCACGATAAACAAGGACAGTACCGTTGAGGCCAAAGTGCCAAAAATTATCGCCAGTGCCAGACCACTAAATACGGGATCTAATATGATCACTAAGTTACCTAGCATGGTCGTGCCAGCAGCGAGTAATACAGGGCGCATACGTACTTCACCGGCTTGATATAACGCTTCTTTTATCGCAACCCCATGTGCGCGTTGCTGATTAACAAACTCAACTAAAATAAGGCTATTGCGCACCACAATCCCCGCCAAAGCTATCATGCCTATCATGGCTGTGGCAGTAAATAATATCGGCTCAGGTGCCCCCGCAATAGTGCGTTCGCCAAATTGATTTAACAACCAAAAACCCGGCATGATCCCTATCATGGTTAATGGAATGGCCGACATAATGATCCCCGCAAGCGCAGTCGATGACGTTTGCCATCGTAAAATAATAAAAATCGCCGTTAGCGCGAAGGCAAAGCCGATCCCCATATCGCGAAATACATCGACAGTAATACGCCACTCCCCTTCTCCAGTGAAACGATATTCTGTCCCAGCCGGCAACTGCCACCCAAGTCCAGCCCCATTGGTTAAAAATGTCCGAGATTGCCAAGGCAACTGAGTTTGCTGCGACGTTTTGCCTTCATCATTGACGATATCTGCGATCACTGCTGCGGGGGTTCTACCATTGAGCTCGGCCGTCACATAAATCACCTCTTTCAGATCTTTGCGATAAATAGGCTGTTCAATCACACCTGACTGCCATTGCCCAAGCTCACCCAAAGGCACCAAGGGTGACGTAGCACTTTCAAGCGCCTGTCCCGTGGTCATTTTTGCTAACGCATCTGTGCCTCTCAGCTGGAGTCCATTCAGGACTGGCCACTGATTTCGATCGACAAAAGGTAGTTGTAACTCGATGGCGAGCGGAGTGACTTCATGGGGTACTTGTAATACTCCAGCAACCAAACCTCCACTGGCAATTTTTAAGGTCTGATTCACATCCTGCGTAACGATCCCTGAAAGCGCGGCTTTGCGTTTATCTAATACAAAACGCTGCCGCGTTTCAGGGGGCACCAAAGACATATCGACCTCAGTCACATGAGCTTCTCGCTCAAGCCTATCTTTAAGCGCATAAGCCGCTTTGATGTGCGTTGCTCTGTGTGTAAATACGTCAGTGGCGTACACTTCAGCCACCAGCGTCGACATCACAGGAGGACCTGGCGGCACCTCGACCACTTTGATTCGAATACCGTTTTGGATCAGTGGTGCCAGTAATCTCCGCATTCTCAGTACCACCGCATGAGACTGATGCTCTCGCATCTGTTTGTCGACTAACAACACTCTCAGCTCTGACAGATGGCTACCATGACGCTGATAATACCCTCGCACCATGCCATTAAAATCGACACTAGATGGCTGTCCAACATACGCCGCTATTGTAGTGACCTCTTGTAATTGCCAGACAATGTCTTGCACACGCTGCGTCATTGCTGCCGTCGCCTCTAAACTGCTACCACGTGGCATATCAATCAATACTTGCACTTCGTTTTTATTGTCAAACGGCAATAATTTGAGTGGTACCGCACGCAACAAGGGTAGGCTCGCGCTGACAATGAACAAACCCAGCACTGACCAAAGCAACCACCTTACTCGAGTCGGTTTGCTTAACAGTCCGCGAAGTGCCCTTCTATACCACTGATTACTGTGTTGTGACTGCGTATTTGTTTGACCACTGAGTAATTTGTTGCCCAACCAAGGAGTAACAAACAGGGCAACCAAAGTCGATGCAATCACTGCAACAGGAATATTAAACGCCATGGGTGCCATATAAGGTCCCATCATGCCAGTAATAAATGCCAGCGGGATAAATGCCACAATGATAGTGAGTGTCGATGTTAATAGTGGTATCTTCACTTCGAGCATCGCAGCCACAATGGTATTGGTACGGTTTGATTGATTGGCGCCGCTTTGCTTACGACGCAAGAAACGCGTGATATTATCGACGCCAGTGATAGGGTCATCAACCAGTAACCCTAACGCGAGGATCAAAGCAAAAAGAGTGACACGATTAATGGTATACCCAAATACGTACCCTAAACTGAGCGTGATCCCATAACAAACAGGGATAGCCAAGCCTATTATCAGCGCCTGCCTCCACCCTAAAAAGAGCCCAATAAAAACCACAACGGTGACAATGGCAAAGGCTAAACTGGCTGTCAGGCTGTTTACCTTCTCATCTGCCGTTTGGCCATAATTACGTAATACCTGATACCGTACACCTGCCGGGAATAATTCAGATTCAAGCCGTTGCATCATCGCCAGACTCTGCTCGGCAACCATCACCGCATTGCTGCCTCTTTGCTTGGCCACACTCAAGGTCACCATGGGTAAATTACGCTGTTGGTCATCACGCGTTATCCATTGATAATTACGTGGTTCACTGGGTCCATCTCGCAAGACAGCGATATCAGCAAGATAAATTTGTCTACCATTGACGACATTGACGACCAATTGGCTTAATTGCTCGGTGGTGCGCAACACATCGCCGGCTTGCAGCTGCCATTGCTGATTGCCAACAATAAAATCTCCTACGTTTTCAAGTTGGTTGGCATACTCAATTGCTTTTAGTACGTCCAACGGCGTAGTGTGATGCGCGGCCAATGCACTGGCATTGAGCTCAACCTGAATTTGTCGCGTTCGACCAGAAAGTACGGTCACTTCGCTGGCATCCTTGATTGTTTGTAACTGCGTCGAAACTTCTTGCGCAATCCGTGTCAGCTCAAAATCACTATATTGAGCAGGATCTTCACTGTATACACCCAACATAAGAATCGCGACATCATCCACTTCTACCGGCTTGATTTGCCAGCGCTGAACCACACTCGGCATCCGGTCTTCATTGGCATATAACTTGGTGTAGGTATTGAGAATGGCGCGCTCACGATCTTCACCGACCTCAAAACGCAATGTCACTGAAACACTGCCAGATAGACTGGTCGAATATACATGTTCAACACCTGGGATTTGCCTGAGTATTTTCTCTAGTGGTTCGGTCACCAATCGCGCTACTTCAGATGCCGCGACATTAGGCACCTCGACATGGATATCCAAAATTGGCACAACAATTTGCGGCTCTTCTTCTCGCGCAGTCTGATGCAGAGCCAATCCACCTAAAATCATACTAACTAGTAAGATGAATAAAGGGATACGACTATGCAGTAACTGCGTCATGACGCGAGCAAACATCAGTTGGATCCCTCATCTATTTGCGGCTGACAAAATAGTTGATATAGCTGTGCTAAAATGGCGATGACTTTATCATCCACGATGCGGTAATAAATTGTTTGTCCATCACGACGCGTTGCCACCACATCGGCTTTGCGAAGCCCAGCCAGGTGCTGCGACAATGCTGACTGAGCCAATGGGACCTGCGCATTAAGCTCGCTGACACTCATCTCTTGCTGCAACAAACTGCATAAGATCATCAAACGGTTTTTATTCGCCATCAGTTTAAGTAACGCTTCTGCATGTTCAGCGCTTTGCGCCATGTCTTGTGCTTTCAATGTTATATCCATTTCACCTTCATTTGATGGCAGTATAGCCACATATATTAGAAATATCTAATATTAGTAATAACTAATATAATAAATACACCACTATGCTGCGATCCATCAAAGAACGCCTTGCCACCACCCAGACTCATGACAGATGTAGAGGAGAGATGAAAACGAAACCAGCAAGACTGTTTAATTAGCGAGCGGAATATGATGCAACATCATCGAGGTGCGTCCAAAGGGTCTAGCGCGTGTGCGACTGTCACTGATTGGCATCCTGCTGGCGGGAAGCCTCCTGGTAAATCCAGACCATGCGGTCCAAAAACCATGTTTTTGCTAGGATCACACCAATTGCACCACAGCACGTACTGATCGCCTCATGAAAAAATAATCCAGCAACACACATCGCTGTAAATACACACAAAAGTGCTGATATCACATCTAATGTTTTAAAGTGATGCACAGCTACTCGCTCACGTTGGTAAATTAAGATACGCTCCCCAAGCACGCTTTTCGACGCCCAGCTATCTGTTTGAGCGGGCTTTTTAAAGCACCTAGGGTTTATGCAAATCCAGACAATTAATGCAACTAGCACAGGCCAGAACCATACTCCGAAGATATCACGCCACCAAATACACGCAATCAACAGCGGTAAACACGTATAACGCGTCCATACACTCCAAGGGTTCGCATGTCGTTGCCACACATCCTCACTCATAGAAAAATATTTCGCGGCTAAACTTTCAAAACGCATGTCTATCTCCTTAGATCAGTCATCTTTGTTAGCCTAACCATAATGACGGTATTGAACTGTTTAAAAATGTAGCACAACGTGCACATTTGCTGACGCTTTTGGTTAACTAGCTTACAGCACTGGCTCAATGTGGCCTGTAGACTCATTGCCAGCTTTTTCACACTAAACCACAAGGATTGTTTATTATGACGCTGGCTTTGAAATGCACCTCCTGCTTAATCGCAGCAAGCTTGTTATTAGTTGGCTGTCAGGACAATCAAGATCACCGTTCTGACTTACAACATTCGGCAGGCCTGTGGCACAAACCCGGTTACGGGGCTGCGCTGCAAATAACCATGAATCGCGTACTCAGTTACCAATACAACAGCTATGGGTGCATTGAAATATCAACTCAAACTCACCATGCAGCAAAGAAAACATTGTCGTCCATTACCATGCTCAAACCAAACCGGTTACGCATACAACACCATGGGGCAGTTTTCCCGCATCACTATACACAGCTTGATAGACTACCAGCACAGTGTGAGTCGCCAATAACGGTATCAAGTACCGTGCCCCCCAGTCAGGTATTTGACTATTTTTGGCATGCCTTCAACGACTATTATGCTTTTTTCTCCCTCAAAGACTTGGATTGGCAAGCGCAATATCAGCAATACCGTGGACAAGTAAAAGATACCATGTCTGATGAAGCACTGTTTCACCTCCTTTCAGAGATGATAGCGCCGCTACACGATATGCATGTTACTCTATCCTCTCCCAATCAGCACTTTTTTGCGCATAAGCCTGCGCCCATTTTCACTGCCATAAAACAAGATGCGGCGTTACTGCGAATACAAGGTAACCCCCATGACCTAAATAGGCTTTTTAAAGACTACCAAATCAAGTCACAGCGCATCAGTCAGCAATACCTTGTCACAGAGAGCGTCAAAACACGACCTGAGCACAGTGATAATGCCACTGCAATGTGGGGGAAAACAGCAAGTAATGTCGGGGTGTTGGTCCTGAATAACTTTACCGCCTTTGCCACAAAAGAAGACGCAACTGAAATACAACATCTCAACAGTGCACGTACTATGATGGACACCGTCATGGCTGATCTCAAAGAAACTGAAGCCATGATCATTGATATCCGACATAACATCGGCGGCAATGATGCCATCCCTTTGGCTATTGCAAACTACTTCGCTAACAGAAATGTTTTGGCTTTTAATAAACAAGCCATCAACACCGCAGGGCTCGGTATGCCTGTGCGTCAGCAATTGCAAGCCAAGTCATCTGCTTACACACAACCAATATACTTGCTCACCAGCCAACTCACTGCCAGTGCAGCAGAAGTATTCACGATGGCCATGGCACAACTTCCTCATGTGACACTGGTCGGTGAGGAAACCGCAGGTGCGCTCTCTGCTGCTTTACATCTTACTTTGCCAAACGGTTGGCAGTTGAGTCTATCCAATGAAGTGTATCGCAACGCACAAGGCGATATGTTCGAACACTCAGGTTTCATACCTGAATATCATGTGCCCGCATTCAGTCAATATGATCTAGAAATGCAGCGTTTTGAAACCTATGACTTTGTACTCAACAAGCTCAACAAAGCGCACTTTCCTAAAATGGATATCGACGACTTTGAACGCCAAATATCGTTATTGCAAACACAAAGCAATATTCCAAGCATCGCCGTCAATGTCTTTGCACAAGGTAAATCCATTTATCATCAAGGGTTTTCCAATGACGTTGCACGGCAGATCAATGCAGACAGCCTGTTTGATGTCACTGGGTTAGATGAAATTTTAATTGGAAACGCGATACACAGTGCGAATAAAAACGGCGATCTCTTGCTTGATGAACCCATTGCACATTGGTTACCTTTTGCACTCTCACACTCCAACGCGCACTTAACACTGACTCAGCTTCTGACACATCAGAGCGGTATTATTGATAACCCGAACATGACCTGCGCACCAGCTGCCAACCTAGCACACTGCATTGGTTTTCATGATAGCCCAGATATACTGCTGGCAGCCTATTTAAACGAAGATGGTTCACTTTACCATGCAAGCAACTTCTCAAGTCACTACGGTGGCTTGATCGATGATACGCCAATTTATTCTCGTTTAGGCATCGCTCTTACCAGCTATGCATTCACACAAGCCACCCGTACGCCACTCCCTGAATTAGCTCACCGATATATTTTCAAGCCACTTAAAATGGAGGATACCCATTGGAAAAAGACATACTCAGGGACAAAGTCAACACATCAGCTCATATCAACAGCCAATGATATCAGCAAATTGCTAAATAAGACGGCAATAGACACTAAGACTAACCAGCGCCCTGATCCCCATTACTTTTGGTATAAGGATAACCAAAATACATATCACCGAAGTCAAAGTACACAGGCCACTTCATTGCTTTTTACAAACACATTTAGTCAGACCGGATATATTTTACTGACTGACCAAAACCCACAGACAAAAGAAGCCAAAGCACTCCATCACCGCATTGAACAGCTCGTGTTTAGGCTTGCACAACAGCTTTCAAAACCGTCGCAGCAACGCAACTAATGCGGTGACAATGAAGAGGATGGGTTAATCAACTGCGCGGGTATCTTAGGTAAATGATAGGGAGCGACCAATTTATCCAATGTCTTATTTTTTGCCATTGTCTGCATTTGCTGCGAAATATGATCGCCTAAGCCAGAATTTGCAAAAGACTCACTCATTGCCATATAGCCATATATTGGTTGTGTGTGACGATATTGCATTTTTTTCAATTTATGCATCGGCTGGTCCAACACATCCATTGCAATGTCCGCGGTATCTTCCACGGCAATGACAAGATCGACGCGCCCCCGGAGTACAAGATCAACCGCAACGCGCTCAGAGGGGACAGCGACTTTATTTAGACTTTTATCTTTATCAAACTGTGGGAAAAACGCTCCCCCTCTCATCACAGCGATGCGCTTTCCTTGAAGGTCTTCATAACGATTCACTTCAATATCACTGTTCTGACGACCATAAAAGACAAATGAAGATGACAACACCATGTAAGGTGGCTCGACAAACGACATGATTTTTTCTCGTTCAGGCGTTTTAATAAGTCCGCCCATCACATCCACTTTGCCTTTACTTAACAAACGCACACATCGAGAGAAAGGACAAGGTACCGCTTTAATCTTGTATTTTTTTCCACTGGTTAATTCGGCATATTTAAGAATGTCTAAGATGAGACCTTGTGGGTGATTATTTTCACTTAAGCGGCTGTAAGGTGGAGCATGGTCAACAGCGACATGGACAATTTTATCTACCGCGAAACTATACGCACTAAAAGTCAAAGCCAGCAAACTCTGTATTAGCACGTTTATGAACTTCATTCTATCACCTACCTAATAACTCGTCTTTTCACGTCAAGACACTAAGCGTACTTGCCACAACCTATACCAACTTCCTTCCCTATAACATATCTGAATGTCACAAAAATACCACAATAAAATCGTGATTGTGCTACCACCTTAGCATAGTAATTTAATCGGCTCAGCGATTTTTATCTGCTTTAAACACAAATACACAGGATACAGCCCAATACGGTCATTAAGCCACGAGTCTATAGATAGTCAGTTAACTGACTTCCAGGCTATGATGGTTACTCACTACTTGATAGGGGCGCAGTTCAAACGCTTTCAGCAACATCAACATTTGATCAAGAATATTGGCTTGAATATGCTCATAGTTAACCCAGCTTTTGTCTTTGCTAAAACAATAAAATTCAACAGGTAATCCGTGCTGCGTCGGTGACAATTCACGCACCATACAAGTGCACTCTGTATTTATCTCTGGCCTGTGTTTCAGTATGTACTCAGCGTACATTCTATAAGCCGTCAAGTTACTGCAATACTCGGGCAATTTTACTGCATTCAATTCGGGCAATTTAGACTTTAATTCGGCCAACTGAAACTCGGTTAATAAATTAACACTGTTCATATCTATTGGTATATGGCGTTTAATGCGTCGTCCTGGCGACTCTTGCATTGCACGCCAATTTTTAAACGAATCCGAAATCAGTGCATAAGTTGGGATGGTTGTCACCGTATTATCCCAATTGCGAACACGCACAGTATTCAAACCAAGATCTATCACCTCACCATCAGCTCCAAATGTATCAACTTGGATCCAGTCGCCTGTCGCCACGAGCTTATTTGCCGCAATTTGAATACTGGCAACCAACCCCAAGATGGTGTCTTTAAACACCAATAAAGTGACTGCCGCAATAGCACCGAAGCCAGATAAAATGTAAGTAGGTGACTTATCAACAATCGTGCTCACAACCAAAACCGTTGTAACAATGAACACCATCAACTTAACCAACTGCACAATGCCTTTAATTGGCACATCTTTAGCAAATTTTTGTTGCTGGTAAATGGCGTGGGCAATATTCAGCAATGAGCTGACTAAAAAGCCAAAAGCGACAATCAAAATCACTTGTGCCAACACCTGCAGTTGGCTCATGGCCCAAGCAGGAGCAACAAACATATATTTATTGACCATGACAAAAAGAATACTGCTGATCAACAATGCGACCCGACCGCTCAGCTTACTGAGTTGGGGCGCTAAAAAAGCGATTTTGGCTCTTAGGAAACGAGACAACATACGCTTAACCTTGGGCACCAAGGCCAATTTGATCAAAGCAAATATAATCACGAGGCCGAGTAATGACACACTATTTGTCAATGAAGCCAAAATAAACGGGTGCATACTTTCCCCGCCCACAAAAGGGGAAATCACATCTTGTACATGGGCCATACTCATAACGAGTTTACCTCTGACGAATATTTTTCAGAGCGTTCAAGAGAGTGTTGCTCTAGTGCTTTTATCTGTACTGATTTTTGCTGCCACAGGGTATTCATATACGCCTGAAATGCCACTCGATAGCTTTTATCACCTTGATAATCTCCCAGAGGCAGTTCACTCATGGGAATATAGTCGACTTGCATAGACACAGCTGCCAATCGACCAAAAATAAATGCACGACAGATATGCGGATCTGCACTGTGATAGACCAGTACTGTATTTAATAATCCATCTACTTGCTCACTCAGTACATCCAATGCAAATGCTGTCCCCCCCGCCTTCGGTTTAAGCAAATTATCGAAAGGGCTGGCTTGGCGTTGATGTTTTTGCGCAGTAAAGCGTGTACCTTCGGCAAAGTTTATCACTGTGGTCGGGTGGTGCTTGAAGTTTTTACAACTGTGCTTTGTTCGTTCAACATCCATGCGCTTCAGCTTGGGATTTTTAGCGATCTGCGCTTTGCTGGCCCGCTTCATAAACGGCATATCCAATGCCCAAGCACCAGTACCAATAAAAGGCACATATTTAAGTTCATCTTTGAGAAAAAACTTCGGTGCCGGAAGCTGGGCCTGCGCACTGAGTACGACAATATCTAACCAACTAATATGATTGCATACCAGTAAGTACCACCCGTTGACTGACACCGCCTGCGGCATACTCACTTGCAGAGAGACCCCACCCAGCTTTAAGCCAATGCGATTGCCTAAACACCATTTATGATAAGCCCAGTGCAAAAGCACAGATATGAACTTGATACGCAGACACCACTTAACCACACCCAAGCAAAGTATTACTACCCCCCAAAAGGCGGTATTAAGTAACAAAAATAATGCACCCACGGCACCGTTTAACCACTTCGGTAATACACTTTTCATTATTTTGTTTTTCCTTTGCTCATTCGTCGACACATCTCATGCAGCTAATCTGCTGAAGTCGCCAACTGTTCAATACATTTGTCTTTTTCAGTCCATAGGCGATTTAGCTCACCCTGAAATTGAACTCTAAATTCGTTGTCTCCAGTATAATCACCAACTAGCTTGTCATTGACTGGCATCAAATCAACTTGCACGTTAATTTTTCCCGCTTTACCGGCAACAAAATCCATAAATGTTGGTACACCATTAGGGTAATGAATGGTCACATTCACCACCTGATTTATCTGCTCTCCCATCGCCTGCATAACAAAAGCAATGCCGCCAGCTTTCGGTTTGAGTAAATGCTTAAAAGGGCTGTTTTGCCTTTGATGCTTTTCACCTGTAAAGCGCGTCCCTTCCACAAAGTTCACAATACTCACAGGCATAGTTTTGAATTTCTCACACGCTTTGCGTGTCGTTTCAATGTCTTTGCCTTTTAATTTGGGATTTTTTCTAATTTGGCTTTTGCTGGTTCGCGTCATAAACGGGAAATCTAACGCCCACCAAGCCAAGCCTAAAAAAGGCACGTACAACAGCTCTTTTTTCAAAAAGAAGTTCAAAAATGGAATTTTTCGATGCAGAACTCTTTGTAACACAAGAATATCTACCCAACTTTGGTGATTGGCGATCACCAAATACCAATCTTGTTTATTGAGTTTATCTGCGCCATTTATTTGCAATTCATAAGGTGAAATACAGCATTGATTGACGTTATTACCTGCCACCCACATGCTTGCACATGCCTTAGCCAACTTACTTAACACACGTTGCAATGCAGGGATTGGGATCAGCTTAAGCACACCGCATATAAAAATAGGCACAAACCATAATAATGTATTTAGGACATATAAAATAAGTCCCAAGATCTGACGGACTAGCGACATGCAAGTTTCCTTTACTACTTTATTTTACTCAATAATACCTCATCACAACCTTATGTTGTGATGAGGTCATCATACGCATTTTCAAGGCAAGAAAAAATCAGAGCAGTTAGCGTTAATCTACAAAATAGGTATAACCAGACAAGCCCATCTTTAATTCTTGTAAAAATGTCTCTTTTGTTTTGGGTGTCAATGCGACGGAGTCAACTTGACGAGTAAAGTTATCAATGAGCTGCTGCTTATCATAATGTACAAAGCGCAGAACATCTTCGACCGAGTCCCCTTTTAACGCATTGGTGAGCTGATACCCTTCGTCATTGAGCTCCACGTGCACTGAATCCGTGTCACCGAATAAATTGTGTAAATCCCCAAGGATCTCCTGATAAGCACCGACCATAAACATTGCTAAATGATACTGCTCAGCAGGCTGATACTGTGGCATTGGCAAGCTTGATTCTATGCCAGCCCCTTCCACATATTCACGAATTTGCCCATCCGAGTCACACGTAATATCTTGAATAATTGAACGTTGTGTCAACGGCTGGTCTAAATTTGAAATAGGCATCACAGGAAACAGCTGCTGGATCCCCCACACATCTGGTAGAGACTGAAATAGCGAGAAATTCACAAATAACTTATCAGCTAACTTTTCATTGAGGTCATCCAAAACTTCGTGATGCGCCCTTGAGTGCACGCTCAAACAGTCTCTCACCTTGCGTAAGATAGTAAAATACAAACGCTCAATTTGCGACCACTGTGCCATTGAGATCAGGCCATGCACATATTGATCATGCGCATCACCAAATAAGTGTATGGCGTCGTGATAGGTCTCTAAAGCCAACCTAGGAGTTAACCGTGATAATGCCAGTCTCAGCTCGTGGGCTAAATGATGTTCATCGTCAGCCACTTGATCTGGCACTTCCTCACAAGGTGCCGTCTCAATATCAATCACATCAGTGATCAAAACTGCATGATGTGCAGTCAATGCACGACCTGACTCTGTAATAATATCTGGGTGCGGTAAATCATGTTGCTCAGCCACTTCAGCAAACGCGTGCACGACATTACGTGCATATTCACCCACTGTGTAGTTCATCGAGCAAGCACTGCGAGAACCAGAGCCTTCATAATCGACCCCTAAACCACCGCCTACGTCCACCGTTTTTAATGGGACCCCAAGCTGTGTAAGCTCCGCATAATGGCGCGCGCATTCTCTTAGCGCTCTCTGTATATCGCGAATATTCGCAATCTGTGAGCCGATGTGAAAATGAACCAGTTGCATCAGGTGCAATTTGTTATGACGGCGCAATGTCTCAACAGCATTAAGCACCTGACCGGCGGTCAGGCCAAATTTGCCTTTTTCACCCCCCGTATTTTGCCATTTACCTTTACCAATTGAGTTTAGGCGAATACGAATCCCAATCGCAGGTTCGACCTGCATATCATCAATTTCGGTAATTAATGCATCGAGCTCTGACAGCTTTTCAACCACAATTTGGACCTTGTGACCCATTGCTTGACCTATTAATGCCAGACGTAAAAACTCACGATCTTTATAACCATTACACACTATCGTGATTGGCGTCGTCGCCAAGCCCAAAATAGCCATGAGTTCAGGCTTTGAACCCGCTTCTAAGCCCACTAGACCACTTGGGTGACTCAATAATTTACTGACCACAGAACGCTGTTGGTTAACTTTGATCGGATAAACACAGGTATACTGACCTTGATAGTCATTCTGTTCGCGTGCCTGAGCAAACGCTTCGGTGAGTGTATCGACGCGATTTTGCAAAATATCGGTAAAACGCACCAACACAGGTAGAGTCAAACCCTGCTCTTTAAATCGCTCAGTAAGATCAGATAACACGATGGGGGTTTTACTGCTATCACGATCAGGATAAGCGACCAATTCACCCGCCTCATTTATATCGAAATAACCATCACTCCAATGCTGCACATTGTAGGTGTTACGCGCTTTATCTACTCCCCACTCCATCATGTTTCCTACTAAAAAATTCTCATATTTTGCCCATTTTAATACGCCTTATCATGATAAGCGATAGCTAAAATAGGCTTTTCTCTGCACTTGGCGCACTTTATTAGCCACAGCTGGCAAACAGACAAACTGCTGGCTATCGACTAAAATAGATTGAGCAAATTCCTCGGCGCTGGTAAATTTGCGCCAAATTTAAATTCAATGTGAAAGCAAACATGTCTAATTTAGAAGCAAACCGCTGGTTTACAGAGATAAGTGACCGAGATGGCAGCGCTTTTTCTCTGCGTATCAATAAAAAACTTGATGAGGTTCAGTCACCGTTTCAGAAAGTAGAAATGTATGAAACAACCGACTTTGGCAATCTAATGATCATTGATGGCTGTACCATGGTCAGCACGAGAGAAAACTTTTTCTATCACGAAATGATGAGCCACCCGGCACTCTTTGCGCACCCTGCACCCAAAAATGTGGTGATCATCGGCGGCGGTGACTGTGGTACATTACGCGAAGTCCTGAAGCACCCAGGGGTTGAGTCGGTAACGCAAATTGACATTGATGAAGTCGTGACGCAAATGTCACTGAAATACTTTCCAGAGCTATGCGCATCTAATGACGACCCACGCGCAACCGTGATGTTTGACGACGGCATAAAATACATGCGTGAAGCCGCTGCCAATTCTATCGATATTATTATTGTGGATGGTACCGATCCAGTAGGCCCTGGTGAGGGGCTGTTCAACCACGCATTCTATACAAGCTGCCTTGCCGCGCTACGTGAAGGCGGGATCCTAATTCAGCAAAGTGAATCTCCATTGATGCACATGCCACTGCTCAAAGAAATGCGTCAAGCAATGAAAGACGTTGGCTTTGCAGATTTACAAACGCTCCCTTTCCCTCAGCCTATTTATCCAAGTGGTTTATGGTCTGCAACCTTAGCGCGTAAAGGTGAAGCCTTTAACGGCTTTAGAGAGCAAGATGTCGACGCAGCAACATTTGCAACTGAATATTACAACACCGGTATTCACAAAGGCGCTTTGGCAACACCAAACTTTATGCGCCGCGCGTTTGACGAATAAAACGCAGCCCTAAAAACAAAAAACCCAAGCGATGCTTGGGTTTTTTATTGCTATATTTTTATCACTTCTGATGATACTGACGGCTAAATTCATGCACCGCATTGATGAACACACCTGCATTTTCAGGGTCCACATCAGGGGTGATGCCATGGCCTAAGTTAAAGACATGACCATTGCCTTCACCAAAGCCGGCTAAAATCGACTGTACTTCTTCACGAATGCGTTCTGGTGTGCCGTGCAGCATTGCAGGGTCCATATTGCCTTGCAACGCCACTTTATCGCCGACACGACGCTTCGCATCTGCAATGTCAATCGTCCAATCAAGACCAATCGCGTCACACCCCGTTGCCGCTATAGATTCGATCCATTGACCGCCATTTTTAGTGAACAACGTCACAGGCACTTTACGCCCCTCGTTTTCACGAATAAGCCCATCCACAATCTTATGCATATACTGTAGTGAAAATTCTTTGTAATCGCGCGGGCTCAAGACCCCACCCCAAGAATCAAAAATCATCAGTGACTGCGCGCCCGCTTTTACTTGCGCATTTAAGTAGTCAATGACTGAGTCAGCAACTTTGTCCAATAGCAAATGCAGTGTTTGTGGCTCTGCAAACGCCATTTTTTTAATTTTACCAAAGGTTTTACTACTGCCACCTTCAATCATATAGGTAGCAAGCGTCCATGGAGAGCCTGAAAAACCGATTAAGGGTACTTCCCCTTTAAGCTCTCTTCGAATAGTGCTTACCGCATTCATCACATAACCCAGCTCATCAGTTGGGTCTAATTTTGGTAACTTTTGCACATCTGCAAGCGATGAAATCGGACGCTCAAACTTAGGGCCTTCCCCAGTTTCAAAATATAAACCAAGGCCCATAGCATCTGGGATAGTTAAAATATCACTGAATAGAATCGCAGCATCCAGTGGGTAGCGACGCAAAGGCTGCAGGGTAACTTCACAGGCAAGCTCCGCATTTTTGCATAAACTCATAAAGTCGCCAGCTTGTGCTCGCGTTGCTCTATATTCTGGCAAGTATCGCCCTGCTTGGCGCATCATCCATACAGGGGTCACATCAACCGGCTGCTTCTGCAACGCGCGTAAATAACGATCATTCTTCAACTCGCTCATAGCGTGATTCAATTCCAGTGCTGTAAAAATTGTTCGAATTATATCACTTTATCCCTAAGCACCCTAGTTGTTCAATCGTTTAAATCGCTTCTCTATGATCCAGATTAAAGTAGAGCCCAGGCAAGTATGTGTACGATATCAAGGACTACCGTCACGCCACTTCCTGTGGCCTCGCCTTGTCATAGTCTTGATATATTAAATTCACAAAAAAAGTAACGCAGATTATTTGCACCAGAAAAAAAACCTTGCTATAAAAATGCTGCGCAAAACAACAATAACAAAACACCTTCTAACAAGAATAAATTCAAATTGCTAAACTGATTTGAACCACCTTCGGGTGGTTTTATTTTGTCTGCTCCTACTTCCACTCAGTCTCCCTGAATACTAAATAAAAATGATTAGCACCAAGAGTAAATAACCCAGCTAAGGTACAAATCAAAGAAATTATGTGCTTTTTGCAAAAAGTGGTTGATCTTTTCATCAGTTTTCATTTTTATAGAAGGCAAGATCAAGTATTCAGTATTACCAAATTGCTGTGTGATTTTGGGTCCACTCCATCCTAATTTTGATGTACCCATAACAATAAATATTTTTACATAAACACAATTTGGTCATTGCAGGGCCCAACAAAACGACCCGCTAAGGAGATAACTATGCTTTCACGGTTAGAACAAGCCCAACAAAAATGGGGAGGGAGTCATAGTGTTATCGACAACTGGCTCATGGAGCGTCAAGAATTATTGTTGTTATATTACAAAGTCGCTGGCCTATCGCCCTATGAAAGTGCTGATAAAGCACTGCCAGAGCAAGTTCAGATCCAATCATTTTGCCAAATTCTGATGGATTACTTGTCGGCGGGTCATTTCGAAATCTACGACAATATTGTTGCCGCATGTAAAGAAAAAGGCCCTGATAGTTTGAAGTTGGCACAATCAATATACCCGAGAATTACCGCCTCTACAGATCTGGCACTTGACTTCAATGACAAGTATGCAGAAGCAAGTAGTGACAACCCACTGGAAGATTTTGATAAAGACTTGTCTACACTCGGAGAGGCTTTAGAGCAACGTTTTGGGCTAGAAGATGAATTAATTGATAACCTCTTCGCCAATCATACTGAGTGATCACTCACATAAACAAAAAAGGGCCGTTTGGCCCTTTTTTTGATTCACACAGTGCAAATTATGCAGCTGGCTTTTCTTGTTCTTCTTGGATCTCAAGTAATTCTACTTCAAATACCAATGTAGAGTTCGCAGGGATTTTACCAAGGTTACGCTCACCATAACCAAGCTCCGCAGGGATAGTGAACTTGTATTTTGAGCCCACAGGCATCAACTGTAGACCTTCAGTCCAACCAGCGATAACTTGGTTCAGTGGGAAAGTTGCCGGCTGATTACGTGAGTACGAGCTGTCAAACTCAGAACCATCTAACAATGTACCTTTGTAGTGTACTTTTACCACGTCAGTTGCAACTGGCTTTTTACCTTCACCTGTTGAAATAACTTCGTACTGAAGACCAGACTCAGTGACAGTCACACCGTCTTTTTTCGCATTTTCAGCTAGGTACTGAGCGCCTTTTTCTTTATTTTCTTTTGCATCCGCTTCTGCTTTCGCAGTTTGCTTTTCACGTACAGACGTATCAAGTGCTGTCAGTACTTCACGAATTTTTTCGTCGTCTAGCTTTGAGTTACCTGCAAGCGCATCTTTAAAACCTCTCATTAGAAGCTCTTGATCAAGCTCAATGCCTAGACCTTGCTTGTCAGCTAGGTCTTTCTGTAGGAAATTACCTACTGATGCACCAATACCGTATGCTTGTTGTTGTACTTCAGTCTCAAGCTTTACTTCTTCTACTTTTGCAGTTTCCTGCGCTTTTTGATTACATGCAGTTAGTGCTAGTACTGAGGCTGCGATTAAAGACAGCTTAATAGTTTGTTTCATTTTATTTTCTCCGACATCCGAGCAGCCAGCAACATCACGTTGCCCTCTATCTTCATTGTCATGTTAAATAATTATTAATTTAAAAAGGTGATGTCACATTATCACTCATTGCCACCAAAGCCAAGATTCACACCCACAGATCCTGACCTATGGGAAATATCCTTGCGACTGGCGACATACTTTAGCGAATACGCTAATATCTGTTTTGTGGCCCAATCAATTTTACCACTAGTCTACTCGCTGAAAATCATAGAGTTAAGGGGAAATACCGAATTTATGGCCAAATTTTTAAAATTGCACACCCAACTCTTTGTTTGCTTGTCCGCGCTGATACTCACTGGGTGTTCTTCGGAAAGCTCCAAAGCGCTACTCACAGTTGAACATGCAGCGCGCGGCGCATTTGCTGCAGCTATTTCACACGATGGCCGTTACAGTTTAGTGTCATCTGTTGAGCATGGTGCGGTTTTATGGGACAACACCACCCACGGACTAAAGTACCAGTGGTCTCATTCAGATCAGCCTGATGATCTCATTCACTCTCTGGCCATCTCACATGATAACTCTACCGCAGTCACTGCCGCCAGCGATCGATTTGCCTTGTGGCAGCTCTCCAATGGTAAAAACATTGGCTATTATCAAATAGATACGGGTACCATTCGGGATATCGCTGTGAGCAACAATGGTCGCTATGTCCTGTATGGTCGCAGTGACAATGTCGTTGTGCATCTCGACTTAGATAGTGGAAGGCGCATAGAGTTCCTTGGACACCAAGAAAAAATTAATAGTATTGCGCTTTCACCCAATGGCCACTTTGCTTTAACCGGCGCAAACGACTATAGCGCCTACTTTTGGGATACCAGAACAGGACAAGTTTTGCATCGTTTTAATCACCCCAGCCGTGTCACTAAAGTCGCCTTAGATCCAGAAGGTCGTTATGCCTTTACAGCAGATAGTATGAAAAAAGCCAGTATTTGGCAGCTTACTTCAGGTGACCTCGTGGCTCAATTACAGTATATTGCAAGGCAGAAAATATTTAGTGCCGTGCGCTTCAATCAGCAAGGTAACCTGCTTGCAACAGGCTCTCCTAATCGTCAACTTACCTTATGGCGAGTAAGCGATGGCACTAAGCTAAAAACTTGGCGAGTCAAACCCCGTGAAGGAAGTCGACCAAAGTCAGCTGTAGTTTTCGATGTTGCATTTGCACAGCGGGACGGCATTTTGGTCACTGAAAGCTCTAGTGGTTTGATGGAGCAGTTCGAAAGAGTAATAAAGTAATGACAGAATTAGAAAGTCGCGTAATCGAACTTGAAGCAAAGGTCGCGTTTCAGGAAGATACCATCGAGACATTAAATGATGAACTGAGAATCCATCAAGCAAGGCTGGCAACCATGCAACACCAAATCAGATTGTTGGCAGAAAAGATCAAAGAAGGTAAAGACGATGGCATGATGCCAATTGAGCAGGAGCCACCACCGCCTCATTATTAACACTAAAACCCGATGATGCGCTGAGGCGCATCAGTTTATTGCGGCTTAAATACACCAATGACTTGTTCAAATTGGCGTGTTGACGCTTGCACGGCTTCTTCTGGCTGCGTCATTGAGTGGCCACATGCCACACACTCTACCTTTTCAACGTCATGCTCTTTGTATAGCATCATGACATCCATTTTGTTACAAGCAGGGCAAGATGCGCCCGCAATAAAACGTTTTTTTGTTCTCACAATACAACCCCACCTACTCTGTGAAAGGCTATTTTAACTTAAGTTAGGATGCTTTTATACGCTTGTTCCTTAGTTATCGATCCATGTTATCATTCACGCAGTGATTTTGAATTGAGCTTATTATGATCCAACTTTCTGATATTGAACTGTTACGTGGCGGAAAAACGCTATTGAAAAATGCCAGCGCGACGTTATTTGCGCAACATAAGGTCGGTTTAGTCGGTGCCAATGGCTGCGGCAAGTCGTCATTATTTGCATTGCTCAAATCACAGCTACATGCTGACGCGGGTAACTTTTTAATACCTAAAGACTGGTCTATTGCCTCTGTAAAACAAGAAACACCCGCATTGGCCATTTCGGCAATGGAGTATGTGCTGCAAGGTCATCAGCAATACTATGAACTTCGCTCAGCACTGCAACAAGCCGAAGCACAAGGTGATGGTGATAAGCAAGCTAAAATCCATCAACAGCTAGAACTGGTTGGCGGATACAGTATCGAAGCAAAAGCGGGCGAATTACTTCACGGATTAGGCTTTAGTAATGAACAACTTGAATATTCAGTGAGTGAGTTTTCAGGCGGATGGCGAATGCGCTTAAACTTAGCACAAGCCTTGATCCGTGATGCTGATTTACTGTTACTGGATGAGCCAACCAACCACTTAGATCTAGACGCTGTCTATTGGCTAGAACGTTTTTTAAAAGCCTACCAAGGTACGCTGGTATTGATTTCTCACGACAGAGAGTTTTTAGACGCGGTTATCGACCAAATCTGGCACATAGATCAACAGTGTATCAATGTCTATAAAGGCCACTACTCACAGTTCGAGCGCCAAAAAGCCGAACGTATGGCTCAGCAGCAAGCCATGTATGAAAAACAGCAAGAAACCATTGCACATCTTGAGCAGTTTATAACTCGATTTAAAGCCAAAGCCAGTAAAGCAAAACAGGCACAAAGTCGTGTTAAAGCACTTGAGCGCATGGAAAAGCTGGCCCCTGCGCATGCCGACTCGCCGTTTAGCTTTGAGTTTACCAACCCTGAAAACATCCCCAATCCACTGATGACGCTAGATCAAGCGCAAGCAGGCTATGGTGATATTACGATACTGCATCAAATTAAGTTGAATCTTGTACCTGGTAGTCGTATTGCATTATTAGGTAGAAATGGAGCGGGTAAATCCACCCTAATTAAACTGTTGGCTGGAGATATTAGCCCTCAAGCAGGGGAAGTCTTCCAACATCAGGGCTTAAAAGTCGGCTACTTTGCTCAGCACCAATTAGAATCGCTCGATTTAAATGCAAGCGCAGTCACTCACTTGCAACGCCTAGATCCACAAGCGACCGAACAATCACTGCGAGATTTTCTCGGTGGTTTTGCGTTTCACGGTGATAAAGCACTCGACCCCGTCGCGCCGTTCTCTGGCGGTGAAAAAGCGCGACTGGTACTGGCCATGTTAGTGTATCAGTCTCCCAATCTATTGCTGCTGGATGAGCCAACCAACCACTTAGATTTAGAAATGCGTCATGCGTTAGTAATGGCACTACAAGGCTTTGAAGGGGCAATGGTTACAGTCTCGCACGACCGCCATATGCTAAAAAATACCGCCGATGAGTATTACTTGGTGGATAATGGCACCGTCTCAGCGTTTGGCTACGACTTAGATGAATACTACCAATGGCTACTCAATGCCAATAAAGAGGCAAAACAAAAGCCTCAAGTAGAAGACAAAGCACACTCTAGCGTCAACCGTAAAGAACAAAAACGCCTTGAAGCGGAGTTCAGAAAATCAGTTCAACCACTGAAAAAGTCCATCGATAAACTTGAAAAGCAACTGGATAAACTCACCACGACATTGGCTGATATTGAATCACAGCTCGCTGACAACAGCTTGTATGAGGCAGAAAATAAAGCCAAACTCAGTGAGCTACTGGCTAAACAAGCCAGCATGACACCAGAGCTCAATGACACAGAGGAGTCGCTGTTAATCGCACTCGAAGAGCTAGAAGAAAAAGAAGAACACTTCGCGAGCACAGGAGAAATATGCTAAACCGTGCGCATTTTTGGCAATATGCCTGCGATGTATACCGCAATGAACAGGTCCAACAGGTGCTCTTAGAGTGCCAGGACCTGCACGGCAAAAATGTCAATTTATGCCTATTGCTCGACTATTTAAGCTCACTCTCGATACAATTAAATTTCCAGCAAGTCCAAGCGCTAATTGCGTGTGTAGAGCACACTGACAAGACCATATTACAGCCTTATCGCACAACACGGCGACAAGTCAAATCACAGTATGGTGACTATCCAGACTATCCATCGCTTAGAAAAAGTTTGCTCACCACTGAATTAGAGCTTGAAAAGCTACAGCAACACTTGCTCATTGAAACGGCCAATCACTTATGCATGACACATGATGTACCAAGTGCCAACAACCTCTTACACTACTTGCCAAAACCCCTAGTCGATAAGTTTGAGCACGCAAAAACATGATCAAGATCAAACGCTAACCCGAGTAGATATCGGCTAAATAATAAACTTGATCTCGATCATAGCCTCTTGTGTATGGCTCCTCTACTATTTACTCATCGACAAATTGAGGAGTCACAGCCATGAACGTATTCTTTAGAGATTTCTTTTCAGACCCAGTATTGTATTTATCATTCGGCATACTTGGTGTCGTCATTGCGCTGTGTATCTACTATGTCTACTACTTTGTGAAAAAAGTCAATGAGGCTGAAGTACCAGAGTAAGACAGTGTCACCAGACTAACGTTAAGCAAATTTAGTCCCCGTTTCAGAATTAAGCACGACGCACAAAGCACCTTACCAGCTTCGCTGGTCGGGTGCTTTTTATATCGAGCGAAGACATGCATACTCATTTGGTAACAGCTTTGGTACACTGTGAATGTTTACCGTCACTAGAGAATGTCACCTATCTATGTCAAAGCAGCTTGATTTAGACTTTAAGCCCGCTTGGTGGATGCGCAATAGGCATGTTCAAACCATACTTCCCCGCGCTTTTCGTCCAAGATTAAAAGCAGATGTCAACTTTGAACATCTGACGACCCCTGATGATGATTTTTTAGAATTAGCATGGGCCAATAATGGCAATACACATGCACCGCTAGTCGTTGTCTTGCATGGCTTAGAGGGCAATATAAACAGCTTTTATGCCAAGGGCATGTTGCGCGCACTCACACGTTCAGGTTTAGATGCCGTGTTAATGCATTTTCGTAATTGTTCAAGAGATGTCAACAAGCGGCCTCGCGCTTACCACAGTGGTGAAACTCAGGATTTAAGCTTTTTAATTAAAACCTTGAGCGAGCGTTTCCCCGGCAGAGCACTCTTTGCAGTCGGCTTCTCTTTGGGCGGCAATGTATTGGCAAAATACTTAGGTGAAAAAGGACCAGCAAGTCGCTTAGCAGGTGCTGCTGTTATCTCTGCACCTTACCATTTGTCTTCATCCTGTCAGGTGATCAGAAAAAGTTGCTTCAAACTCTATCAGAAGTACTTATTAGATAGAATGAAGCACTCGTTTACACGCAAATTAGATCAAATAAAAAACACCATCGATATCAGTGCCAGCGAACTGTCCCAAATTAATGATTTATGGCAGTTTGACGATCGAGTCACAGCCCCTCTACATGGCTTTAAAGGTGCTGAAGACTATTATGCTCAGGCAAGCTCTCAGCCATATTTAAGTTTGATAGAAACCCCCACTTTACTGATCCATGCTGAAGATGACCCCATGCTATCAACGCAAGCTATTCCCCTCGAAACACAGACCAGCGCTCAGGTTAAACTCGCTGTTTCATCTAAAGGCGGACACGTTGGCTTTATTGCAGGCAATAACCCATTAAAACCTATTTATTGGTTAGAAAAAGTCGTACCCGAATATATTCATTCACTTATTAAATAGCGGTATCAATATGCTCATTCCCTATCAACAAATCGCGCCTGAAACACTAAACAGCTTAATTGAACATTACGTTTTACGTGAAGGCACTGACTATGGTGATAGTGAAATCACCACAGAGCAAAAAGTGGCTCAGGTCAAAGCACAATTACAAAGCGGCGAAGCCCTGATTGTCTTCTCTGAACTGCATGAATCAGTCAACATTGTCAGCAAAGCTCAGTTTCATGCAATGCAAAGCCAAGACTACGACTCAGAGCCAACCTATGACTAATTAAGCGATTAAAATAACGCCATATATTGAGCCTTTAAAATTAGTTGTTACAATCAAACTTCACAATCATAATAAAGGCGCAAACATGAAGTTAAGCTCAGCTCTCTGTGTTCTGGCATTGGCAACCTCCACTGTCTATGCAAAAGAATACACCGCATCCGAACGTGCCATTCGCTTGGCACAAGAAAACCTGCTCATCGACACCCATATTGATGTCCCATATCGAATTAACATGCAGTGGGACGATGTCTCAAAAGCCACCGAAGGCGGGGATTTTGATTACCCACGTGCCATGCAGGGCGGGCTCAATGCGCCTTTTATGTCAATTTACATTCCTGCCAATCTTGAATTTGAGGGGAAAGGAAAAAGCTATCAGCTTGCCAACCAGCTCATTGATGGCATGGAAGCGCTGGTCCATCGTGCACCACATAAATTTGCCATTGCCCACAACACTAAAGACATCGAGTCACAGTTTGACAAAGGCTTAATGTCTATCGCCATGGGGATGGAAAACGGCTCACCCATTGAGGGAGAGATGAAGCACTTACAGCACTTCTTCGACAGAGGTGTCCGCTATATCACCTTAGCGCACTCCCAAAGTAACCATATCTCTGATTCATCTTATGATTTACGTCGAAAATGGAAAGGCCTCAGCCCGTTTGGTAAAGAGCTCGTTGTCGAAATGAACAAAGTGGGCATGTTGATAGATGTCTCACACATTTCTGATAAAGCATTTTATCAGGTCATGGAGATCTCAAAAGTGCCCGTGATTGCATCACATTCATCACTGAGAAAATATACGCCAGGTTTTGAGCGAAATATGGATGATGACATGTTGCTGGCACTGAAAAAGAATGGCGGCGTTATCCAGATAAACTTTGGGTCTAGTTTTGTCACGTCAGCATCACGCACTTGGTATGACAAGCGCAGTGAAGCAGAACAAGAAGCGACCAGCCGCGGCGCGACAAAGACAGATTTTCGTGCAGCGTATTTAGCACGCAACCCATTTCCGTTTGCCACACTCGAACAAGTACTTGACCATATTGATCACGTAGTCAAACTGATTGGTATCGAACATGTCGGGATTGGCTCTGATTACGATGGCGTTGGGGACTCTTTACCGATAGGCTTAAAAGATGTATCAACCTATCCCAATCTGGTTCAAGGGTTATTAGATCGCGGTTACAGCGATAAAGATATTAAGCTGATATTAGGTGGTAATACTCTGAGAGTATGGAAACAAGCTGAAGCGTTTTCTGCCCAGTTTTAATTTAAGTCAGGTGGGGTTTTGACCCTGCCTGATGTATTCTCCCTAAATTAATTCAGTATTGTTTTAAATTAATTGATTGGAACTAATCCAATTAAAGGTCTCTTCATGGCAAGTTGAAGTCTCTCGTTTAATAACCACAGATACAGCTATCATCAGACACTATACGCTTATTTTACTGCAAATGCAGTGAATGCATTGGCCTCCACTGCAACAGTTTACCCTATTAGCACAAGCAGCTGTGGCCAATTAAGCAACTGGCTTCTTTAGATATTTTTACACAAGTATCTGGCCTATCTCTAGAAGGGCAAGCTGTTGAGTTTTGACATGTGGAGCCTGGACCTGTGGTATTAAATGTACCACCAGCCACGACTGGTGTTTGCTCTTTCATAATATCTTGGCTTTTAGAAAGAGACTTTAGTTTTTTCTTTTGAATAGATAGCTTCATTATAATTTCCTTTTTTAATTTTATTTAAAAAGCAGTCGTACTTGAAATTTCAATTTAATTTATAATCTAAAATCCTCAAAGTAATTCAGCGTAAACTTTTGTAAACTTTTAAATTTAAAAAAGAGAAATAAAATGAGATTTATTATTCGCCTCTTTATTCATAACATTAAGTTTGAAATGGTATATAAATAATTAGTTGGTATGACGTTGTACATGAAAAAATGGGGTAGCTCTGCGACGGATAACGTGACGCGGGCACCAAGTGTTGCAGGCATCGCACGTCAATTGCACTCAATGGCATCGATAACTGCTCAAGTTGCCAATGTAAGCGTTCATATGAGATCGTGTATATGGTATAAAGCACCAATAAAAAACAATGAAAATCAGTATTTTAAGAAGCTTTAAGAGAATGTATCGAGATAGTAAATTGACTAGATAAGATATAATTAAGAATATACAGGGAGTTGGTTGCGGGAGCCGGATTTGAACCGACGACCTTCGGGTTATGAGCCCGACGAGCTACCAGGCTGCTCCATCCCGCGCCTGTATTGTTAAGTTTGTTTTGCTTCTTTCTTAACTTAAGAAG
Source organism: Pseudoalteromonas luteoviolacea (assembly GCF_000814765.1). GTDB lineage: Bacteria > Pseudomonadota > Gammaproteobacteria > Enterobacterales > Alteromonadaceae > Pseudoalteromonas > Pseudoalteromonas luteoviolacea_H. Next base: position 138,830 of record NZ_JWIC01000009.1, on the reverse strand, counting down.
TTGGTTGCGGGAGCCGGATTTGAACCGACGACCTTCGGGTTATGAGCCCGACGAGCTACCAGGCTGCTCCATCCCGCGCCTGTAATGTTAAGTTTGTTTTGCTTCTTTCTTAACTAAGAAGTTGGTTGCGGGAGCCGGATTTGAACCGACGACCTTCGGGTTATGAGCCCGACGAGCTACCAGGCTGCTCCATCCCGCGCCTGTATGCATCAATGATTGATGCTACTTTAAATCAGTGCTTTTCAGCTCTTCCTTAAAGAGGTCGCTATAATATCTAAATTTATTTTTATTGCAAGGATTTGACAAAAAATAATTGCTTAAATGAACAAAAATACGGCAAAACTGTGTTTTTCTTTGTAAAAGCCCGTATTTTAGTAAAAAACTTGCCGCGCTAACTGCGAATTTTACTTGCATAACATGACAAAAATACGCAGTCAGAGCATGACGACTTACCGTTGATGAGGGCTGATTAACTTCTGAAACTGCCAATCAGGATGACCCATAACGATAAAGTCAGGGTTTTCAGTAGTTTCACGCTGGTTATAAGTCAGCGGATTAAATTGTGCATCGGTAATACATCCACCCGCTTCTTCTACAATCACTTGAGATGCCCCTGTATCCCACTCTCCTGTTGGACCAACACGTAAAAAGCAATCAGCCTTGCCTTCAGCAATAATACACGCTTTCAATGAACAAGAGCCCAATGCAATGGTATCAAACTGACTATTCAGATACTGGCTTACCGCCTCAATCTTCTGCCTTCGACTCACTGCAAGCGTTAACGTATCCGGTGGCGCTACGCATATTTGCTCATCCGTCGCACCCGAGCGTTTATACGCTCCAGCCCCTTTAGTCGCGAAATAAGTCACGTTTTTTGCAGGCCAATGGATCACACCCAGCACGGGCTGGTTACCTTCAATCAGCGCAATATTGACCGCAAAGTCACCACTTTGCAAAATAAACTCGCCAGTCCCGTCCATCGGATCTAGAAGCCAGTAGCGCTGCCAATCTTGTCGCAGCTCAAGCGGTGGAATTGGCGTTTCTTCAGACATCACAGGGATATCCGGTGCGAGCGCTTTTAATCCATTGAGCAATACCTCATTGGCAGCTAAGTCAGCGGCAGTGACAGGGGTGTGATCAGACTTTTCCTGTTGACCAATATCATCTTGCTGATAAATCGCCATAATGGCCTTACCTGCCAATTGCGCAAGTTCAATACATGGCTCTAAGTAGGTTTGCAATTTAAACCTCCTTTAATAAATACTGCTGTAATAACAACAGTGCAGCCACACTTCGCGCTTCGGTAAAGTCACTTTGATCCAGTAGAGATTGCCAGTCATCAAGAGGCCATTTCACCACTACCAGCGGTTCAGGCTCATCCCCTTCTAAACGCTCGGGGTACAAATCTTTTGCAAATAAAATATGCATATGTGCTTTGAAATAGCTGGGCGCGAGAGAAACCGTTTTTAAGTCGACAAATTCATTGGCGCCAAAACCGACTTCCTCTTTTAATTCTCTGTTACCCGCCTCTATCGGTGTCTCACCCGGATCTATCAGCCCTTTAGGGAAGCCCAGTTGATAGTCATGTGTACCTGCACAGTACTCTCTCACTAATAATAGTTCATTTTCAGCAGTTATTGGCACAATCATAACCGCGCCTCGACCTCCTCCTTTCACCCGCTCATATTGCCTTCGTTCGCCATTTGAGAACTGTAAGGATAAAGCTTCAACGGTAAACAACCGACTCGAGGCGACAACGTCAGATGACAAAATTTCCGGCGGACAGGGATGCTTTTTCTGTGACATAAACTTTTATTTGCTATGATGTGGATAACCTAATCATAAAGCCTTTGTAGTTAAAAGCCTATGCTAAATTGGTCAAAAATCGATACCGTCTTGCTCGATATGGACGGCACCCTTTTAGATCTTCATTTTGATAACCATTTTTGGTTGGAGGTCATCCCCAAAGCCCATGCACTCAGACAGGGTCTGACACTTGAACAAGCTCGCGCAGATATTCTTGCCAGATATGAAGCCGTAACAGGACAGATAGAATGGTATTGCCTTGATTACTGGCAAGCAGAACTTCAGCTACCGATCATGGAACTCAAACGCGAAGTGGAACATCTCATTTCGCTCAGAGAGGATGTGCCAGACTTTTTACAGGCGCTCAAAGATGCAGGTAAAGAATTAGTACTCCTTACCAATGCCCATCCAGATAGCTTAAGCCTAAAAATAGAACGCACCCAGCTCATTGGCGCACAATTCGATGGCTACTTGGACAAGATCATTTCGACACATGAATACGGTGTCAGTAAAGAAAGTCAGTCCCTTTGGCAGCAAGTGCAAGCAGACCTTGGATTTGATAAGTCGCGGACTTTATTTGTAGATGACAGCTTAAGCGTATTAGCGGCAGCGAGAGAGTATGGGATTGGCCACTTATTGGCGATCAATAATCCTGACAGTCAGCAACCTCCTAAAGAGATCACTGACTATATGGCCATCAGTGACTATCGTACACTCTTACCCATCGCATAACTTGCGCTTAATCACACGAGAATAAGCCATGATCCTGTGGCTTAGCGAAGTCTAGATATTCAACATCTAGACTTTTCCACATTGCCTGAAACAGACTCGCCAACTAGATATCGCTTTCATTTCAATATCGTGTATTTACCCATCAGCAGTAGACTTACACCTATCCTGTTTAAGCTAGGCTGCTTAACTACCCCATATCTTCACATACTGCGTTCATGACAGCGTGCTCTCTGCCTTTGAGGATACACGGCAATAAGCATTTAAAGATCATCAAGGCTAATAGACTGTCATTCCTCTTCAATCACCTACGGCAAAAGCATAGCTGTTCCCAAGCCACTGAAAAAAGCTCCCCTGTATAAATAGGCTATGTCTTTGTCCCTTTAACCTTTAGCTGAATAAAATAAGTTAAGTCGCTCAGCGAGTGCTTCTGGCTGCTCCAATGGCACCATGTGACCACAATCATTGAGTACCGTTAGCTGTGCATCAGGTAACAGTTCTGCCATTCGCTTGAGGTCTTGCCAGGCTACTTGCTGATCGTCTCGTGCCGCAATGATCAATACCCGACACGTTAAACTACAAAGCCTCGCACTTAAATCCTCTCTATCAGATGTTTCTTGCACTTGGTTCAGCAATGTAGCACCTCCAAGCGTTTTATCCATCGCTTTGATCACCTCAATAAGCGCCTTATCTTGCCATCGATTTGAGCCAATAAATTGTTGTATGCGACGGGGAGACATGCCTGGATATGTGTTTGCTTTTAAAAAATTGCGCATCGTATTCCGCGCCAGCTTTTCACCCTTGTTCAAGCCAAACGCACTGCAGGCAATTAGCACCAAGGAGTCCACTCGTTCAGGGTGAGCTAATGCGTACTCTAGTGTCAAGTAGCCGCCCATTGAAAACCCCAGCAAGTGCCCGGATGAGGGAAGTTCATCACCAATCTTTTCTAACATATGTGCTCGAGTAGCACACTGTTCTATGGCGATATGACTAGGCTTTATATGCGCCCTCAGTAAAGGCGTAAGCCGCTCCCATAACCTGTTATTACACTGTGTTCCCGGCACCATCGCTAGGCGCTGTAATTTCAAACCAATCCTCCAATATCCATAGTGAAGTGGTGTAGTTGAAGCACTTAACCAGCTAGGCACACTGTCGCAGGTTGATCACCATGTGAGGGCAATGTCACGCGCACAATCCCTGGCCTATCAAAACCAAAACCCTGATGTGAATAGATGTCTTTTGGTCGCGTCAGCCCTGCACAATTGCGGGCTTCCCCATCACCACTTGCTGAGGTCCAGTCCATGTTATGCGTATAGAGCGCCTGTTACTCAAACAATGTGACTACCAGTATTGCTTGTTTATTTTCATCCACTATGTATACAAAATACGGATCATTCTTGGATATCATGGCCTTCTTGAGGCACTGCCAAACAATGTCGTCACATTATGTTATGAAAGTAATATTCAAAGGCATGTCAATTGTGCACTGCGTATTTATTGCCTACAAAGCCCGTGATATAACGCGCAGCCACATTATGCCATTTTGATTGTTTTCACCACATATTGCCGCCAGCAACCTCTCAACAAGATCGCTGGCTCGACGGCAACGCGTGACGAGCGCCCTTTTGTTACCCAGTGGATAGTTTATACAGGATAGCGTGCCTGTAAGCCGCTATATACTTGCTTAGCAAAGTCTGGATGCTCAGTGTCTAGACTTTTGACTATCTCCACCAAGTGCTCATTATCCTCTTTGCCATCCCACTCTTTGATGTAGGTACCCTCTTTATAACCGTGATCTTGACGGAAGAAGTTCAACGTATTTTTACCCACATATCCTCGATATAAGTCGTCGATACTCATACCTATTTGCGTCATGCATCCTGCAAATGCTGCCGCATTGAATGCTTTGTCGGCCACTGCACTGGCTGCCAATAACTCAAGCGTTTGTTTGAAGTCATCGGCTTGGCTTGGAGCTGCAAGCTCTTTATCTAACTGCTTTGCTAACTCTTCAAATGAGGTTTCGCCATCAATTCGCAGTGATAAACCAAAGTGAAAAATATCTACCAGCTCTAAAATCACCTGCTCTGTGTCTGGGGTTTGTTTTTTCCACCACTTCCAACCGTAGTGGTCTAGCATTTCTGCACACTCGACCCAAATTGCTCGATACCATTCAAAACCTTGACTAAACCATTGCTCATGCACCTTGGTATTCATCGCATTTTGCATTTCCAGCATCACCACCAGCTTTGTGATATTTGCAGACATATTCGCTCTCTTTGACCTGATAAATTATAAAAGTTACACACAATATCATACCCGAGCGAAAGCCTTTCGTCACTTTGCCTGTCTATTAACACTGACTATTCATTTTTTATCGAGGAACTTATGCAAGTATTACTCTTTGCTTTACTGTTAGCTGTGCTACCAAGCGCATCTGCGGCCACTGTCACCAACATCAGTAATTCACAAGAAACGGTAGCGCCGCTGCTACCGGGGTTAGACGCACCAGCGATGACATTAAAAAATAGTCAGGGTAAAGCGGTCGATTTAGCCAAGCTATATCAAAGCAAAACGACCCTCGTGGTCGTTTATCGTGGCGGATGGTGCCCATACTGTGTGCGCCAACTAAACGGGATCCAAAAAATTGAGCCGCAACTGAAAAAATTAGGTGTTCAGATAGTAGCTATTTCACCAGACTCTCCACAGTCTCTTGCTAAAAGCACCAGAGAGTCACCCAATTATATGTTGTTGTCTGATGCTGAGCTGGCTTATTCTCAAGCACTCGGGTTGGCTTACTACTTGGATGATAAAACCGCCAAAGCATATCGTAACAAGCTAGGCGTGAACTTTGTTGACCTTGATGGGAAGGACCGTGTTGCACTCCCTGTGCCTGCAGTCTTTGTTATCGATAAAAAGGGCTTAATTCAGTTCCAATACGCTAACCCTAATTACAAAGTGCGTTTGGACGAAAATGTGTTACTCGCTGCTGCAACAGCGGCCACTAAACTTTAAACGAGGCGACAAGTGGTGTCAGCTTAGCTGCTGTCACCACTTTTTTATTTATCGATTCTCTAATCGGTTGTAATCAAATAGACCAAACTCTACACCTCGTACCTGCTGTGCAATCTGATGCAACAAGTCACTATATTGCCAAAACTGAGGGTGGGTGCGTCTGATCCCAAACTGCGCTTTTAACGCCTGATAGCTTGCTTCATCCGAGACCTGCTTTAACCCCTCACTAAACGCTGCCATATGCACTTGATTTGGCAAATACCAGATGGCTTCTGGATAATCTCCAACAAAGCCTGGTAACAGGGTCACATAATCCTCTTTATAAGCTCGCTGGCCTGCTTCATTAAGTAAAGATGAGATATTAAAGTGGGCATTGTGGCGCAACAAAGTATAGCCCTTAAGTTCGCCCAACTCGTCATTTACCAAAATAAACGTCACTTGCGGCAATGTATTGATGGCTTCAATGGGTAAATGATTCAGTGTTTTTAACGCCTCAGGGACTGACATGTAATCATATTCTGTATGCAATACAGGCGCTAAGTAGGCTGTCAATTTGTCATAGAGCTCACGTTGTGGGTCGTGACTGTGATACTGAATATGGCTCGGTGCGCCCAACAAGCTCTTGCGATTAATAAACTCACTTAAACTCAAATGAGAGTTGCGATACCAGTACTGCTTAATCGCTTGGCGGTGGCTTTGTGGCAGTAAGTTCAGGAAATTCTGCTCACCTTCAAGACGTAAAAAATCCATATACAAACGGGTGATCAACTGATGACCTATGTTGCCATAGACATCAAACCCTGCAACAAGAAGATAGTGAATACGTTCGAACAATGCATAATCCAGTACCCAAGCGGTTTTAGGCTGCTGCCCTACAAACCCTTTAACGACAGTGGCACTATTAAAGTGTCTGAAAATAGTCAGCGCAGCATTGGGATTATGACCATCCCCTTGCCAAATCAAATTTAAATCAAGTTTACCGCCTTGATTAAATATCTCTTCCGACAAACGCGTTTTTGCTTTCAAGTAATCACTCTGATGCTTCGCGTATTTAGCCCAGCTCGATAACGGCAATGCATTGCTCTGCTCAGCCGCAGGCAACAACAAGTCATCATCATGCGCCATCAATAGCGCTTCGACTGCAGGAGACGCATTTTTTTCAGGGTCAACAAACGCCACCCAAAAGTGATCATTAATCACATTAAGTGCTATTTGACCACGACATACAGGGCCTTTAATGAAGCCTTTAACAATCAATTCAGCTTCATCCAACATAAATTGATAGCGAGATTTAACCGGTATAGCTGCAAATGTCTTAAATGGGTTTGCGGCCAATTTGGGTGCATAACCTGGCAATTCAGATACTTGATAATCACTGCCAATAAACTGTGCATACAAGCGGGCCATTTTTTTATCACTGAGTGCCAACGGCAGATGTGTTTTAGACAAAATGGTGCTGCGCTCATGCATTAGGCGATAATACACTCTCGACACTTTTGGATCATCAAAGGGCCGAACTGTGGCAATAAGCTCTATCGGCTCGCCCGGCGGAGTTTTAGACCGCACCAATTTAAAAAAGTCTGAATGGCTATGGTCACTAAAGTAGATGTTGGCCAAATACCAATGCTCATAAATATACCGAGCCGCTAACTGATATTTATTCCCTGATTGATTTAAAAAAGCTTCCCACTTATTGACCTGTGCCATAACGGAAGCAGCAGGTGCTGGGACCTCGCTCATTAAGGCACCTTGCTCTAACCACTTTTGCAGTTGTGCATACTCAGTCGAAGTCAATGCTGGCAATCCATAAGGCATACCCGCATGCGGATTATCCTTTGCATAGTTATCGTACTCATCCATCGTCGGGCACGTTTGCTGCCTGTCCAACGCAAAATCATACTCTTCACCCAACACGCTCTGCTGTGGGAATACCGTGCGCTGTTTCAGTAGCAAGCTGTGATACATCACACTGCCTTGTAAATTAGCATAAGGGGTTTGCACACGCTCATTTAATACTGGCGTAAACCCTTTATCTCGCCACTGCGCAGTGGTCGTTGCATCAAATAAAAGGCGCGTTGGTGGTGTCGCTAAAATACGCGTCCCGTCATATACCAACGCTTTACTGAGCCCACGCTCAATCCCTTGCGGCGAACTCAGCTTCAGCTGACAGGGCGCATCATAACACCCGTGACACACCACACAGCGATTGTCTAAGATCGGTTTTACCTGCTGCAAATATTGTGCTCCGCCTTGTCGGTATTCAACCAAACGTTGGCGCGGCTGCTCTGGTCCAAATAAGTCATCATAATGACTGACACCCAGTACTGCACAACCACTGAGCACAAACAGAGCACTTGCCAGCCAAATAATACGCTTTTGCAGCATGTATCTACCTCTTTAACTACGTATTTTGCGTTTCGTCTTCATGTTCATCTTCGTCATCATCAAGGCCTAAGTCAAACGTCGGCATCATGTCTACAGGCGGAGAGACGAATAACATGTCCTCACTCACCGGACTCAATACCGCACTGAGTACAGGGCCATGATTTAAGATCAATTGAACCTGATGACCTTCACTCAACACAGCAGTATAGCTGGATTCAATATCAGTCAACTCATAGTGCTCTATGGGAATGCTCATATTTTGCTCTGGCGCTGGGTTTTGGCATAAATTCGCCAATAAATCCGCAGTGAGATTAACCGATAATTGCATATCAGGAGAGTCAATATCGCGTGATTCAAGCTGTTCATTTAGTTGAAAAAGAGGAAGTGTTAAAGGCGTATTTTCTTGCAGTTCCATACGGGTCTCTGACGTGATTTTTTTGCAATTGTAGCATAGTTCACTAAAGCAGCCCCGAATTACACACAAAGGGTCAAATATATTGACCCTTTAGTTTAAAACCCATTTACCAAGGCAGCAACTCGCCATTTGAATGCCAGAAAGAACCGCTGTTAGATAAGGTCAACTCGTCAATACGTGTGATCAGTCGCTGTGCTGATTCTTGTGCTGAAATATCACCAGCAAAATTAACCATTTGCGTTTGTACAAACCCAGGGTGTAACAAAGCAACAGAGATCCCTTTAGGTTTAAGCTCATGCGCTAAACTCACCCCAGCCGCATTCAGTGCCGCTTTTGACATGCGATAACCAATATAAGCACCGGATCCGTTGTCTTCAATGGACCCCATACGACTGGTGATCATGGCCACTTTTGCTCCGCAAGCTAATTGGGATTGCAGCGCATGCGTTACACGGAGCGGTGCCACAGCATTGACGGCAATTTGCGCCTCTACCCTAGAAAAGTCCATATCAGCGAGGCTTTCATTGCTAAAAATACCGGCATTATTGATGAGTATATCAATGCGCTTAGAGGCCAGTAAATCAGCCAAGTGCACAACATCTTGCTCTAAACTCACATCAATATTGTCAATAACATCTACGTTTAACGCATCTAGCTCTGTTGATGAACGTCTCACTACCGCTGTAACTTGATAGCCCAGCGCCGTATATTGACGACAAAACTCCAGCCCAATGCCTCTATTTGCCCCAGTGATCACTACGTGTTTGGTCATGTTTCCCTCTAAGCTTAGGTCACGATTTATCTTAGTTGTTGGGGCAAGCTCTTCGAGATTCAAGAGAATAATGACACGCAAACTGCGTGCATTTGAAGACTTCTGCTAGGCTTAAACCAAGCAGGAAAGATTAGGAAGCGTTGTGTATCGCTTAATTGCATTGATGCTACTATGGGGGTGTAATCAACCACTCGCCAAAGAGTTCAACATCAATATCAGTGAAGGTTTGTCGTTTCATTTAGCAAAAGAGCAAATCGAAGACATCTTCACACGTATTTATGGTCCGCTGGATATCAAACCGACATTCCACTATTTGCCCACACAGCGCGGATTACAGTGGGTCGATAGCGGCCGCTTTGATGCAGAAGCTGGGCGTGCCGCAAATGAAATGAGCGCATACACTCAGCTTGTTGCGGTTCCTACTCCTTTAGCCACAGTGCGACTTGCTGTGTTTTGCTTGAAGCCAGAGCAGTGTCATATCAATAATGACAGCGACATTATCACCATTGAAGGGAGTTTGATCACTACCAGTTTTTGCCGGCGCACTAAATTGAATTGTCATGGCGTAAAAAACAACATTTCTGCTTTCCAAGCATTAACACGACACCATAGCCATCAACTGCTTGCAACCGACCACTTTAGTATTGGATCTTTATGTAGCTCTGGGCTCAATAAAATTTATATGCGCATATTACCCGCCAAAGGCATTGTTATTCGTCACTATATCCACAAAAAACATCAGGCACTGGTGCCCAAGCTAGATGATATCATTCAGGGTATGATGAAAAGCGGCGAGTTTGCCGCCTTCATTGATCGTATAAACAACGGGTTTGCCAATTGCAATGGAGAGATCATTAAATTACCAAGCAGCCCAGCTGCTAGCTTGTGATTTCATCCATACTTGAAGCCATAATGGAAAATACCGCCCCTTGAGGATCCGTTATCACTGCAAAGCGTCCCACTTGTGGAATATCTGTTGGCGGCACACAGACCTCTCCCCCCAATGATGTTGCTTTTTCAGCTAATTTGTCGCAATCCAGCACTGCGAAGTACAACATCCAATGTGGAGGGAGCCCCTGCCATTCATCCGTCATTTCCAGCATGCCCGCAACCGGTCTACCTTGATGACTAAACACCACGTAATCCATGTTTTCCATGGCTTGATGATCAGCTTGCCAACCAAGTAAATTACAGTAAAACGCTTCACTCTTTGCACTGTTTTGACTCGCCAATTCATACCAATACGGTACGTTTGCTTCTAGCTCTCTTTGTGTGCCGGTGTGCGCACCTGCCTGCCAAAGGGCAAAATGCGCCCCACCAGGTTCATGTAACATCACCATTCTGCCCGCTTCAGGCACATCATGAGGACCTGCAATGACCTCTGCACCTAATGCTTGCGCACGCTCTGCCATTTCATCGACATTATCAACCGCAATATACCCAAGCCAATGGCTGGGTATTTCTGCAGCTTGTTGTTCTGGCATCATCTGATACATCGCTGCAATGTCAGAGCCATGTTTTTGTAGCATGGTATAGAAGCAACCATCTCCTATTGGTTGATCGACATTTTGCCAACCAAACAATTGAGTATAAAATGTTTTGCCAGCAGCCCAATCAGCGCTGCACAGTTCAGACCAACAAAATGCGCCTACCTGACTTCGTTCTATTAATGCCATATGACCAATTCCTATCTGGTATTTAATATGTACAGTTAAGCAGATTTTTTGTCATTCGCAATCATGGTGTTGAGCAACTCCGTACCATTGTTACTTTGCCTGTTAAGCCTTAAGCGCCCATACCAACACCGTCGCACCTTCAAATGGTGTTATCTTTTTCTGTACAGTGCACCAACAGTCATCAACTCTGCACCTTATCAACTTTCCCAATAACCACGCTGATGTTATTACCACCAAAAGCAAAGGAATTACTTAAGCAAATACGCGAAGCTTGTTTAGTGACAGACTCAACCAGTTGAATTGGGTGTAGTGATTCATCACGTGGTTTAGTCATTTTATGTGTTGGTAACGGCGTGTCAGGATCGGTTAAATGCAACCAACAAAACCCCAGCTCCAATGCACCCGCTGCGCCTAGTGTGTGGCCTGTTAAGCGCTTAGTGGAGCTACAAGGCACCGAGTCAGCAAAAAGTGTATACACTGCCCGTGATTCCATTTCGTCATTTTTTTTCGTCCCCGTGCCATGCAGGTTAATATAATCTATATCACTGGGCGTCAATGTCGCCATTTCAAGCGCAATATTAATAGCACGAATGGCTCCATCGCCACTTGGGTCCGGTGCAGAGATGTGATATGCGTCAGAGGTTTCACCTACTCCCAGCAGCGACACAGGGCCTGCTTGTTTAGACATCACAAATAACGCTGCCGCCTCACCAAGGTTAATCCCATCTCGACTGGCACTAAAGGGCTCACATAAGCTTTGCGATGTTGAGTCTAACGCTTCAAAACCATTGACCGTTAACTGGCACAGTGAATCAACACCTCCACATAGCACAACATCTGCCATATCTGTGTCGAGCAACATATGCGCAGTCATGATGACTTTGGTACTTGAACTACATGCAGTAGAAATTGTATAGGTTGGCCCATTCACTCCTAGATACTCTGCGAGAAACTCAGCGGGCGCAATCAGTTCCTGACATTGATGACCATACTCGGCAGGGAAAGCATCTGTTTCCATATAATGCGCGACCGCTTGTTCGGCAGTACCCACTCCCGCAGTCGTCGTGCCAATGATCACCGCCACTCGCTGTTTATCCACGCCCGCCAACATAGCGGACAAAGTCGGCTCTAACTGTTTGATCGCCATCAGTGCCAACGCATTGTTACGCGTGCGCTGATATGAGGGAAAAACAGACATATCAGGCAGCTGCCCGTTCACTTTGCCAACGTAAACAGGTTGTCCTTCCAAATGTAATTCACGATCTAAACTTTGATACTCAACTTCTGGATGGTGCAAAGCGTGTTTCACTTCGTTTTTATTATTGCCAAGTGCACATACCACCCCAAAATCATTTAAAAATGTCACCATCACTTTCACTCAATATTATTTTTCTGTCAGTAAGCTCCAATTACAACGCATTTGTGCCACTGTTAGGCGTTTTATCAGGCCAAAACTCTGTCCATCATACCCTCGTTGCTACCTAGTTTGGCATACTGGACGTCTCTATCGCGGCACGTAACCTATCAACAAGAGGTTGTGGTGTCGTAAACTGCATTGACTGGCTAACCATTTCCACCGCTACTTGCGTCGTCACACCTGTCGTTAATTTTTTACCTGTATCAACATCCGTGATCACATACGCTATTTTCAGCCGATCTTCATATTCCACTAACTGTGCACAGACATTAATTGTTTGACCGAATACACATGAACCAATAAACCGTGTTTGCATGTCGATAATGGGCCATACATAGCCAATTTTTTCCATGTTGTCATAACCACACTCGTATGCACTCAATAGCTTACAGCGTGCCACTTCAAAATAACGGGCATAATTACCGTGCCACACAACATTCATTGGATCACAATCATGAAACGGAATTTCAATTTCTACACTGGTTTCAAGCAACGGCTTAAACTTCCTCATATCACCTCCACCTTTGAGTTTGAATAGCCACTATAATCTCTTTCCATGCTTACTCCGATGCCCTCACTTTTTCCAACTTAGAAAGCAACACATCAATCTTGTCAAATATCACCTCGACAGCACGTATCTGCTCATCGCAACTAAATTATTTTGTGCAATACGCAATTACCCAACACGACAGAATGACCATCAATCGTGAAGCCCCCTTAAATTGAACTTACTCGATACCGCCATCACAGGGCTTAATTTAAAGCACCATAAGTTATATTTGTAAGCACTTACAATCAATGTAGAACAGTATTCATAATCCCCTAATTTACTTTTCCACTATCAACGGTGTCAGTATTGCGCGTGTAGGCGCGTCTATTTTCACATACGCTGCGCTAAAACCTGCTTTGCTTGTTGGCTGGACCTTGTCGTCATTTATCGTTCATCAGGGCGGCCCTCAGAAGTGGGCTTTATGCGGGCTCATGGCTAACAATCAATGCACACAAACTAGTTACAGATGCGAAATGCTGCTTGGTATCCTCACTATTAGCGTCAATTTTTACGCCATATCGCTTCTTAATAGCCAGCCCAAGCTCAAGCGCATCAATGCTATCCAAGCCTAAGCCATCATTAAACAGAGGTTCATCATCGATGATCTCTTCTGGTGAAAGGTCCTCAAGATCAAGACTATCGATGATGAGTTGCTTGATTTCTAAACGCAGTTCAGTGTGTGTCATTTTTGTTTAACTCCTTTTTATACCCCACTCAATTCACGCATAAACTAATGCCCCAGGGGAGTATGACCATATTCAAGACTAGAACCCAGACCAATCTTTAACAAAAGGTTAATCAAAGGTTCCCAATTAAGATACTATCACTGTTTTTTTGTTAACTCACTTTAATTTTACTAAATTTGATTCCGCCACTCATGCATCGAAATGTGTAGGCGCGATCTATGAGCTCAGCCGCTCCACAGTCCAGCTCTGCTTTTGACCAGATAGGTGCAACTGGTCCTGCGATGTCTCTAACCATTTCGCAAATTCAATTGGGATTGCCGGACTGTCAGCACTGCTGGCAGTAAACTGAACATCTCGCGTAAAGCTTAAAGTATGTGGATGAGGGGTGTGCGTATCCTCAATGTTGGATAAAACCATGGCTAATGCATAATCATTTTGCTGTTCATCACCATAGTGCTGGAACTGCTCGGGCAGGCTTTGATCAACTAGTACAACAACCACTTTATTTACGTGCTTACTCGATAGACGTATATACGCATCGGTCAATGCTGCAAATAAACCCTCTTTGCCTGCAGCAATCGAGGTGATGGGTACTTTTTTTTGCATAAATATCGAGTACATACCTGCTACGGCGTTATGCACAGATAAACTAAAACCAGATGGAGAGAGGCTTTCTTTGTTCGCTAAGCTAGTGAGTAATTCGCTGGTTTTATGAAAATCACCATGTCGACTGGCAAATACCAACTCCCAATCTTCGTCTTCTAACAACCGCTCGTCTAAGTTCAACAAAGCACCTATCGCAAGCTTTGAAAAATTACTTAAACGCCTTTTCTGAATTGGCTTTAATGTGCTGATCAGGTCTTTTAATTCAATTTTCCCTATTTGGGTAGAACTAATAAAAAAACTGTCATCTACTGCGAGTTCAAATCTCATATGACTCTTCCCATATACATGTTCAGTAAGTTTAAATGTTTCTAAACGAGGTATCCTTAACCAATTCATGTTACCTCAATCGATCTGTGCTCGCCATGGGAAATTGGATAAAAAGGTTAAAAAACGCCCTGATTAAGGAATTTATTAATCCCCTTAAATCAAAAATGGAATATATTTTATCGATTTCATGGTCATTTTTTTGTCATAAAGATCAGTGCAAACTGCAACGACAACGAGCAAAGCGAGCACGTTCAATTTGCGCAAGGTGATTAACGTGCAAAATGTAACGATAACGAGCGAAGCGAGTACGTTCAATTTGCGCAAGGTGAAGTGAGCAGTTGTAACCGAAGATAACCAATGCACCTCCATAAACGCAGCAACCAGCTCAAAACGAGCAGAACATGGATCCTGAAACGAGCTCAGGATGACGTAGTGCAAAATGCAACGACAACGAGCGAAACGAGTACGTTCAATTCGCGCAAGGTGATAACGTGCAAAATGCAATGACAACGAGCGAAGCGAGTGCGTTCAATTTGTGCAAGGTGATAACGTGCAAAATGCAACGACAGCGAGCGAAGCGAGTACGTTCAATTTGCGCAAGGTGAAATAAGCCGTTTTAACCACCGCTAAAGCAGAAAATAGGCATAAAAAAAGCCGCTCATTGAGCGGCTTTTTAATATTCGTCTATCGAATTAGTTAACGTGTAACTATTACTCGATGATTGATGCTACAACACCAGCACCAACTGTACGGCCACCTTCACGGATAGCGAAACGTAGACCTTCGTCCATCGCGATTGGGCAGATTAGCTCTACAGTCATCTTGATGTTGTCACCAGGCATTACCATTTCTACGCCGTCTGGTAATTGGATGTCACCAGTTACGTCAGTTGTACGGAAGTAGAACTGTGGACGGTAACCTTTGAAGAAAGGAGTATGACGACCACCTTCATCTTTAGAAAGTACGTATACTTCTGAAGTGAACTTAGTGTGCGGCTGGATTGAACCAGGAGCTGAAAGTACTTGACCACGCTCAACTTCGTCACGCTTAGTACCACGTAGAAGTGCACCGATGTTCTCACCAGCACGACCTTCGTCTAGAAGCTTACGGAACATTTCAACACCCGTACAAGTTGTCTTCGTAGTTTCTTTGATACCTACGATTTCAACTTCGTCGTTCACGTTGATGATACCAGCTTCAACACGGCCAGTTACAACTGTACCACGACCCTGGATTGAGAATACGTCTTCGATAGGCATGATGAATGGCTTATCGATGTCACGCTCTGGCTCTGGGATGTAAGAATCTAGTGCTTCTGCAAGCTCAACGATCTTGTCTTCCCACTGTTTCTCGCCTTCTAGTGCTTTAAGCGCTGAACCTTGGATTAGTGGTAGGTCATCACCTGGGAAATCGTACTCAGAAAGAAGTTCACGAACTTCCATCTCTACTAGTTCGATTAGCTCTTCGTCATCAACCATGTCACATTTGTTCATGAATACGATGATGTAAGGTACACCAACCTGACGTGAAAGTAGGATGTGCTCACGAGTCTGAGGCATAGGACCGTCAGTTGCAGCAACTACTAGGATCGCGCCGTCCATCTGAGCAGCACCAGTGATCATGTTTTTAACGTAGTCAGCGTGTCCAGGACAGTCAACGTGTGCGTAGTGACGAGTTGGAGTATCGTACTCTACGTGTGAAGTTGCGATTGTGATACCACGCTCACGCTCTTCTGGAGCGTTATCGATTTGAGCGAAGTCACGTGCTTCACCACCGTATACTTTTGCAAGTACGTTAGTGATTGCTGCTGTTAAAGTTGTTTTACCGTGGTCAACGTGGCCGATTGTACCTACGTTAACGTGCGGTTTCGAACGTTCAAACTTTTCTTTTGCCATGACGGAACCTATAAGTTTTTGTGTATCTAGATTACATATAAAAATAATCCACGCGCGCGCGCGGGGACTATGTTTATTCTTTACAATTATAAATGTTTTTGTGACAAATCAAAGGAAGTATTTGGGAAGATCCGGAGACTGGTGCTGATAGGCAGATTTGAACTGCCGACCTCACCCTTACCAAGGGTGCGCTCTACCAACTGAGCTATATCAGCACACCAGAAATCTGGAGCGGGCAGCGGGAATCGAACCCGCATCATCAGCTTGGAAGGCTGAGGTAATAGCCATTATACGATGCCCGCTTTAGGAACCTGTTCTTAACTACCTCAGAACCGTCAAGAATAAAGTGGTGGAGGGAGCTGGATTCGAACCAGCGAAGGCTGAGCCGTCAGATTTACAGTCTGATCCCTTTGGCCGCTCGGGAACCCCTCCACATAAAAATTCTTTTCTAAAGCGTGTTCTAAATCTTGAAAATGGTGCCGACTATCCGAGTCGAACGGATGACCTACTGATTACAAGTCAGTTGCTCTACCAACTGAGCTAAGTCGGCACTGCTTTAGTACGGGGCGAGATATTAGAGCAACCGCTGACACTATGCAACAGTTAAATCAAAAAAAATCGCAATTTCTTGTTTAAATGCTCATATTTACAACAAAAACTCTACTATTTAATCGTTTTGTTGATATTTACGCCAATAAATCAGCCCTTGCATAACCAAGTCATCAAAATAGATACCTTTAGGATCAAGGTGTTGCTGAATAAGCTCGCCATATCCACCCGCATAAATGAGCTGTACGTTTTCGCCCATTTGCGTCACTGCACGCTCGGCAAGTGCAACAGTCGCACTCAGCGCTGCATTTTTTACCGCATTAGGTGTATTGGTCCCCAGCTTTGTATCGAACAATGTATGCGTGTCACTGAATACTTTTTGTGTATTGGCCACCAAGCTGTCGATCATCATATCGAGTCCGGGCAAAATCCATCCCCCTTGGTGCTGACCCGATGCATCCAGCACATCGACTTTAGTCGCTGTTCCTGAATCAACAATCACGCAAGCTTGGTTGGGAAATAAATGAAAACTGGCAACCACGGTAAGCCAGCGGTCTATACCTAAGTTTTGAAACTCTGCATACGCACATTTTAGTGCTCCTAAAGTGGGTGAGACTGAAGCAAATAGATAAGGCACTTGATGAGACTGGGCGTGTTGCAATATCGGCGTTAAGTCCTCGTTACTGCCAACTTGCGCTATCAAGACTTCTTCGATTTTGTGCCAAGGCACGTGCGCTTCATTAATAAGCACAATCTCGCCTTGATACTCAGTGGCGACTTTCACGGCGGTATTACCAACATCAACGAGCAAGCGCATCACGACTCCTTACGCAGTGAAATTTCACCGCCATAATAGGTTTTACGCTCACCATCTTGGCGTAAGATTAAACCGCCTTGATGATCAATACCCTCACAGATCCCCCGCCACTGCCTTTGCCCTGTGCTCAAACTGACTACTTGGTCACGAAACGCATTCAACGCATTCCACTGCGTAACCATGTTACTTAAACCATTTTTTTGATACATATGCAGGCGCTTTTGCAAACATAGGGTCAATACTACTGCCAGCTGGTTTTTATCTATTTCGGATACATGCTGACTTAAATCAGTCCAAGCTTGGTCAATATGTTGAGCGGCACTGTTTGGCATGGCCACGTTTAAACCAATACCAATCACCAGATGACATGGCCCTTCCATTTGCCCATCAAGCTCTACTAACACACCCGCCAACTTGTGCTCATTAATATAAATATCATTTGGCCATTTAAGCTGCACATCCAAATCATACAATGCGCTGAGTGCGTCATGCACAGCCAATCCGACTGCCACAGACACCCCCATGGCCGCCTGCATACCGTCCTCAAAATGCCAGTAATAACTGTAATATAAATTGGCGCCAAATGGCGATTGCCATTGCCTGCCGCGTCGACCTCGACCGGCCTGCTGCATCTCTGCCACCAGCACCTGTCCTGATGTTAGCCCCGCGTCTTTAGACTGAATGCGACGCATCAGCTCACTGTTAGTCGAGTCAATGATAGGCTGCACTTCTATTTGACAAGGTTTGTCGGTCAGCGCCTGCCAAACTGGTAAGATTTTATGTTGATCTAATAATGGTAAGCTGTGATTTAAGCGATACCCTTTGCCAGTGACTTTAAAAATATCAATGCCCATATCCTGCAAGGATTTTATATGCTTTGAAACAGCGGCACGGCTTATCCCCAACTGCTCACCTAATGCCTGACCAGAAATAAATTGGTCTCGGCTCAGTGCACTTAATATTGCTAATTTATTTCCGACAGGTGCTTTAACCATGCATGCTCCCAGCTGAGTATTCTCCTTGCGCGGCGATTAGACGTACTTCAGGTATTAACGCAACCGCAAACTTATCCCACACCGACTGTTGAATATGCGCAAGCATGGCGAGTAATTCAGTGCCATCACCTTGTTGATCATTGACCAGTACCAATGCTTGCTTGTCATACACGCGGATACCCCCAATACGATGATCTTTTAAACCAGCTTGCTCAATGAGCCACCCAGCGGCCAGTTTCACTTTGCCCTTTGTGACCGGGTATATTGGCATATCAGGATATTGTTGTTTTAATGTATCAACTATTTGCGCTTCAACAACAGGGTTTTTAAAAAAGCTACCCGCATTGGCGCACACTGTTGGATCAGGCAATTTACTGCGTCTTATTTGCATCACTCGCTCTGCCACTGATAGAGGGTTAACAGACAGCCCTTGCAACGCTTTCAGTGGTCCATATGCTAATATCGGTTGCCACTGCTTGGGGAGTTTAAGTGTGACTTCTGTGATCACAAATTGGCCTTGCAATGGCCCTTTAAAGACTGAGTCACGATAACCAAACTGGCACTGAGCTTTATTAAGCTGTACAAAATCTCGCTTTGCAATATCAAAGCCTGTTAGTGAGTCAAAGACATCAGCCAGCTCCACACCATAAGCGCCGATATTTTGCACAGGTGCTGCACCGACGGTACCCGGTATTAACGCCAGGTTTTCGAGTCCACCTATGCCCATATTCAGTAATTTGATCACCAATTGATGCCAGTTTTCACCTGCGGCTGCACGCACATGATAGTGCAGCTCGGTTTCTGTGATCTCGATACCACGATTTGCTATCTGCACTACGCTGCCTTGGAAATCTTCTAAGAAGACGCAGTTACTTCCCTCTCCCAAAATAAAGAAAGGGGGTTCAAAATCTATTTCTTTTAACTGCTCTGGCGCCTCAACCACCACCAATTTTTGGCAATGAGAAGGCAAAGCAAACGTATGTAAGGACTGCAAAGCGTGCACAGAAAGCACCTATAAAATACCAACTATTCCCTCTAGTTTACCTGATTGATGCCGCTAACGCATCCAAGTGCCATTTACGCTGCGAAGTGGTATAACAACGGCGACACTCAATCATGAGCAAGGATAAAAATGAAACTCTCAGCCTTAACTTTTGGCCTCACATTGGCAGGCCTCTCTCATACTGTTATGGCGGCAGATGCCGTCGACGAGCATACTTTTTCAAACCTAAAAGATGTAGTAAGCACACACTTACACCTAGATCTCAATATCGATTTTGAGGACAAGCAACTCGAGGGGTTTGTTGAACACACCCTAGCATGGCAAAACCGCCATGCACGTACACTGGTACTGGATACCCGCGACCTTGAAATTGATAAAATTCTCTATCAATCACCACAGGGAAAATGGCTACCAGCACAATTCACGCTCGCACCGCGCAGTGGAGTGAAAGGCGCAAAGCTCACTATCCAATTCAAACATCAAGCGAGCAAAGCTCGAATTTACTATAACAGCTTGCCACAAGCGTCTGGTTTGCAGTGGTTAACGCCAGTGCAGACTGCAAGTAAAACCCACCCTTTTATGTACAGTCAATCTCAAGCCATCCATGCCAGAAGTTGGATCCCTGTACAGGATACGCCAGCGATGCGTACCACCTATACAGCGCGTATTCAAACGCCCAAAGATGTCCGCGCAGTCATGAGTGCAGACAACGCCGAAGCGTTTGTGAAAGATGGTGACTACTGGTTTGATATGCCACAGGCTATCCCACCTTACTTAATTGCCATTGGTGCAGGTAACCTTGAATATAAAGAGATGTCTCATCAAACTGCGATTTTTGCGGAGCCACAAATTCTCGACGCTTCTGTGGCAGAGTTTAATGACACACAAGCCATGATAGATAAAACCAATGCCATGTACGGTGAATATGCATGGGGCCGCTACGACTTACTTATGTTGCCACCGAGCTTTCCATTTGGTGGGATGGAAAACCCACGCTTGTCATTCATTACGCCGACTGTCGTTGCAGGTGATAAAAGCCTAGTTAACTTGATTGCTCATGAACTGGCACATTCTTGGTCAGGTAACCTAGTGACCAACGCGACTTGGGAAGATCTATGGCTCAATGAAGGTTTTACGTCCTATGTTGAAAACCGCATCATGGAAGAGGTTTTTGGTCGTGACCGTGCGGTAATGGAGCAAGCGCTAGATGCAGCCGGTCTGCGTGCACAGCTCAAAAACATTCCCGCGCCAGACACCCGATTAAACTTAAAACTCAATGGCCGCGATCCGGATGATGCCTTCAGTAAAGTGCCTTATATCAAAGGTCAGTTATTCCTCATTTATTTAGAGGAAAAATTTGGTCGAGAAAAATTTGATGTGTTCGTCAAAGGCTATTTTGACGCCTATGCATTTAAGTCGCTGACTACCGCTGAGTTTGTTCAATACCTGGATAAGCACTTATTAAAAAAGCACCCAGGTATCGTTTCATTGGACAAAGCCAAAGAGTGGATCTACCAACCAGGACTGCCGGCAGATGCACCAAACCCAACTTCTGATGCTTTCAATCAGGTTGATAGCCATATGCAAGCTTGGCTTAGCGATAATAAGTCACTCGATACTCTACCTACCAGCAACTGGACAGTGCATGAGTGGCTTCATTTTTTAAATAATCTGCCAAGAGATCTGGCATTAGATAAGATGGCTGCCCTAGACAAGGCATTCAACCTGACCAACTCAAGTAATGCCGAATTGGCATTTGCGTGGTACATGCTAGCAGTAGGCAACGGTTATCAGGCAATTTATCCCGCCCTAGATGCACACCTCAGTGGCATTGGTCGACGTAAACTCATCGTACCTTTATATAAAGCATTAGCAAGCACAGACAAACGTGATTGGGCGTATCGTGTTTATCAAAAAGCACGTCCGGGCTACCACCCGTTAGCGCAAGGTACCGTCGACGCGATTTTCAAATAAATAAAAGTAGAGATAAAGCTGTGGCTTTATCTCTACTCTACTTTATCTGGCGCTGTTCAGTGCTGTGCATCAATAGACATTAAAAACGCGGTGCGTTGCTCAGGCGTCGCCTGCTGCCACCAAAACTCCAACATAGACACCGCATCGGGCTTGCCTGCTCTGGGGGCGACATGATCTGTGCTGCTTTCTTTTTGACTGTGTGCTCTGACTACCGTAGGCACCGGCTCACGGACTACTGGCATGGGCGCTGCGGCTATTTGCTCCTTTACACGCTTTGCTGCGACTGTGTCGCCTTTTTGTGGCTGCAGCCAAATTTTCGGAGACTTGGCAAACGCCCGTGCTTGCTCTACATCCTCAATGGACTCGAAGCGCACTTGATAATCACGATCTTTGATGGTCACTTCCACCCAAAACGGCTTCGAATTGACGACTTCATGCTCATCATAATCAAGTTCAAACAAGTCTGAATACTTCACTTTAATTCGATGCACACCCGCAGGTAACTCTAACTGACGTACCTTGTTAAAAAAAGAATGCTCTATCTCACGGTCATTCACTTGCAAAGGCAGCAATTCTTCTGGGAAATTAACTTCCCCCGCAACAGAAATACCACTATAAAGTGCTATAAAAATTCCAAATATACTAATTTTCTTCATATTTCCTCTTTATTTGATTGCTACCTTGGTAGTGAAAGGTATTTGTGCCAAATTTAGTTACAATTATGAACAAGCATCAATTGTAATTTCCCTTGTATCTTGTAGAGTCCGCGCTATGCTGAACAGCTAAACTAACGTATATAAGGAGAAAAGTAATGGCCCAAGAAACGATTTTTACAAAAATAATTAATCGTGAAATACCTGCGAATATTGTGTACGAAGACGAAAAGGCACTTGCGTTTAAGGATATAAATCCTCAAGCACCTTTTCATGTGTTGGTGATACCAAAGCAGCCAATCGCAACAATTAATGACGTAAACGAAGAAAATGCACACTTAGTTGGGCATTTACATTTAGTCGCGTCTAAACTTGCGAAAGAGCACGGATTTGCTGAAGACGGTTATCGCGTTGTAATGAACTGCAACAATGATGGTGGACAAACCGTATACCACATTCATCTACATGTATTAGCTGGACTTGAAATGGGCTGGCCTCCGTACCAAAGTAGGAAAAAAGTAGTATCTTAAATTATTCTTTGTTAAAAAATGTAATTAACTAAGCTATTACTCTACTAAAATAAATTAATATTAAAATCAACAAGTTGAAGCATTCACAAAATTAAGCTGTTTACAAAACAGGCTATCGTGCCAAACTTTATATTGTAAACATCTTTTTATTGATGAAATTTCTAATACAAAAGGTCTGATTCACGTGTTAGCATTGCGTTATCAGACAGAATGAGAGTGTTTTCCAAATGAGCAGTACTGCATTTTTATTGCTAGATAAAGAGCCTATCAACACGATAGGAATAAACGTTTTACAACCCCTGTTAAAAACTCAAGGGTTAGACGTCATCACAGGAACTGATATTTCCGAAGTACCTGAAGATACTCGGTTGCTTTTTATTGAAACGGCAGTCAATGATGCATGGGGCAAACTTAAAGAGCAGTTAGTAAACCTCAAAGTGAGTTGCGACATCGTGCTGTTCAATTTAGATGAAAACCCTGAATTGGCTAATCGCGCATTGCTCAGCGGTATTCGTGGTGTGTTTTATACCACAGATAATGCAGACGTGTTAATGAAAGGTATCCGTTTACTGATGGAAGATCAGCTATGGTATCGTCGTGAAATCATGTGTAATGCATTAAACCGCATGTTGCAATTCAATAAAGACGCCCTGCACAAATTAACTGAAGGCGATATTGAGCCAGTCAAATTGACTAAGCGTGAAAAAGCAATTATCTCGTTAATGAGTAAAGGCGCGAAAAATAAAGAAATCGCGGAAGATTTAAATATCAGCCCACATACGGTTAAAACCCATCTATACAGCGCATTTCGTAAAACTAAGTGCCGTAACCGTATCGAGCTACTGTCATGGGCACAACAAAATATCCCTGACGAGATCCGCTAATACTCATCATCGAGTACACTTCTAAAGTCTGTAAAAAGCATGCACCTCGCATGCTTTTTGTATTTTTTCCTATCACTTAATCTCTATACTTGCTATCTCATTATTTTCTTGGCGCTTTGCTTTACTGCATTAGGTCTTCGCTCTATCCTAGGTACGTCTATTAATTGTTAACAAAGTCTTTATGTTGGACCATAAAACCCTGTATGTAGCCAGTGCAGCAATGACAGCGATGATGACGCTCATCAATTACTTAACTTGGCGTGCGAATAAAAACACACCAGGCGTACTGTTATACATTTTTTACCCCCTTATCCTATTTGCTGCCATATCTATGTTTGCACTGCATAGCTTTTTATCTCAGTGGCAAACCATTGGTATTGCAAACACCTTACTATTTTTGGCATCCATCATACATTGTTGGGCAATAAGTCAGTTTTTAGGGCAGCGAGGCATCGAATTCAGGACCTATTTATTTGCCACTTTGGCCCTGCTCTCTGCACTCATTTACTATGCAATGGTCGATGATAATTTGCGAAAACGGATTTTAATCTCTGATCTACAACATATTGTCGAAGCGATCTTACTGAGCTATTACTTTATACGTTATGCTCGTAAGCAATACCCCAATGGCAGCATCGTTTATTTAATCGTCCTCAGCTTTATTTTCACGGCTTTTATAGGACGCTCGTTATTCATGGGAGACGTCGACCAAGTATCCTTATTTGTCGACCCATGGTTTTCGATCGCCATCTTTTTTAATGGCGTTTTAGCCCCCATTTTCTATGCCACTGGCATGGCACTATTATGTAATGAGCGGCGCGAACTTAACCTCAATAAACTGACCGAAAAAGCCCAAAAAGATCTCGAAATTCGCGGTTTATTTTTATCCACTATCAGCCACGAGATCCGCACCCCTTTAAATGGTATTTTAGGCAGTGCACAACTGGTCCTTAACCGCAGTCATGATCAGCATAGCAAAGCCTATTGTGAGGCCATTATCAACTCCGCAGAATCTCTCAATTTATTGATAGACAAGGTACTCGATTACGCCAGTTTAGATCAAAGTGACGAAGTGCTCTCCTCCGAAGATGTCGAATTAAAGAGTTGGCTCGATAACCTATGCTTGTTGATGAGCCCACTAGCCGAGCAAAAGAAACTCACTTTTACGCTGCTCTATGATTTGCCAGACCAAGTATGTTATTACTGCGACCAACAAAAACTGCGGCAAATTTTGCTTAATTTAGTAGGTAATGCCATTAAGTTTACGGACAAAGGGGAAGTCAAACTTCGCGTCGAACTGCTAGAAGAAGCCAACATGTCTCATATTGTGCGCTTCAGCGTCGTCGACTCAGGTCCTGGCATCGAAGAAGAGGACATCGACAAGCTGACCGAACCTTATGTACAGAGTAACGCGGGTAAAACCAAAGGTGGAACAGGCCTTGGTCTGGCTATCACGGCACGCTTGCTGAGCAAGCTTGGCAGTCAACTTGAGATCATCAGTGAGCTTGGCAAAGGCAGCTCGTTTAGTTTTGACGTCAGTTTGCCTGTCGGCGAGTTAAGTTTGGTAGAGCAGCGCCATCACAACCCAGAATACCCAACAGGGCTCTCTGTTTTATTGGTTGAAGACTTAGACCTCAACCGTAAAATTGCCATCGAATTTATGGCTGCGGACGAGCATAAGATTAAGCTCGCATACGATGGCACCAGTGCCATAGAGCACCTGAAAGAATATGTCTTCGACGTTGTGCTTTTGGATATGAATTTGCCTGATTTCACCGGCCAAGAAGTCCTGAGGCACTTACAAACGATTGAGCACAAAAATAAGCGCACACCCTTTTTGGCATTTACCGCGAGCTTGAGCCCAGAAGAAATCAAAGAATATTTATCTCTTGGTATCAAAGATGTGGTTGGTAAGCCCATAAAACAGGAGAAGTTGCGTCAAGCCATCAGTGACTCACAAAAAGCGCAAAAGCCGGATATGCGGGTCGAGTTGAGCGATACTTTGTATGATGATACCGCCGTCAACTCACTTAAAAGTGGTTTCAGCGAAGATGAAGTCTCCTCTATTTACAATGAGTTTGTATTGTCTGCTCGTAACAAATTAATCCATATCCAACAGTTGCTGACTGAGGATGAAGAACAATGTATTAAGTCTCTGCATCGCCAAGCCAGCACCGCTTTGCAGCTGGGCTTTAACCGCTATGGCCTTGCCTTGAAAAAAATAGAGCGTCGTTTACTCGATGGTAAGTCTTGTGATGATGATTTAACCCAAGCCATGGCATTGTGGCAAAAAAGCTTAGAAGCCTATTTGCAGTTTGTTCGTCAACAGACGCTCAATTAGCCTCAACTCTCGCCGCATTGCCTAATCAGTGCGGCGCTTTTTGCATGCCTATGACATCAAGGTAACGAATACATTTAAATAAAAATAGACAAAGTTTGTATAAAAATACTGCAAAACTGCCGCATTTGAGCGCACTTTTATCGCCACCTTGTCGACTTTAGTAAAAAAATTCGCCATCCTACACGGGTAAATTACAAATTAGCTCACAACAAGACAAGAAACCAATACTCAGCGATAGACTGAGACTTGGCTTAAAGCATATAGGAATACACCATGGCACTATTTAAATCGCCGATTGCAATTGCAATCGGGGCCGCTTTGATCGGATTAAGTACACCAGCACTCGCCTCCTCTGGTGCGCAGGAAACCACTGCAAAATGGGATGTACTCGCCCCGCCTGGCGACAAGCAAACAATCACCATAGATACCAATGAAACAACGTGGAGTAATGTCGATGTCAGCCCAGATGGTCAGCACGTTATTTTTGATATGCTGGGTGATATCTATGTGATGCCAATCTCTGGTGGTAAAGCGACTGCAATTACCGCTGACCGCGCTTGGAACTTCCAGCCGAAGTTCTCACCTGACGGTAAACACATCGCATTTATTTCCGATCGCGCGGGGGCAGAAAACCTGTGGGTTATGGATGTCAACGGCGATAACATGCGTCAAGTATCTGATGAATCACACAACCTCATTCATAATCCATCATGGTCACCTGATGGGCAGTATATCGCTGTAAAGCAAGGCCAAGTCACAGGTCGTACGATTCCTGGTGGTTCTATACGCATGTACCACATTTCGGGTGGTAAAGGGGTATTAGTACGTGAAAGATTGCACGGCGCAAAGTCACAAAAGAACATCGCAGAGCCTGCATTCTCTACCGACGGTAAAAAGATCTATTATTCAGTCGATGCCACAGCCGGTGTACGCTGGCAATACAATAAAAACGCATTAACATCGGTCTTTGAGATCCGCTCTTGGGATTTGGCAACCGGTGAAGAGGAAACGGTGATCCGTGGTGCAGGTGGTGCTATCCGCCCAACACCAAGTCCTGATGGTCAGTCAATTGCATTCGTAAAACGCGAAGACAACGGCGAGAAAATGATCAGCGCACTATACGTTAAAGACCTGAAATCAGGTATTGAAACGCAAATCTTCACAGGTCTTGATCGCGACTTACAAGAAGCCAATGGCGCGCAGGGTAATACACCTGCATTTGCTTACACGCCAGATGGCAAAGCCTTAGTATTTTGGTCAGGTGGTGTATTCCACAAAGTAGACATTGCAACAAAGCAGTCGCAGGTCATTCCAACACGCATAGTGGCTGAAAAAGAGATCACACCGGCACTTAAATTTGCAGTAGACGTTGCCCCTGATAACTTCAAAGTAAAACTGGCACGCTGGTCACAAATTTCACCGGATGGTGAGACGGCACTATTCCAAGCGCTGGGCCATTTATACATCAAAGACATTGAGTCTGGAAAAGTACGCCGTGTTACTACGCAAAACGACCACTTTGAATTTTACCCTAGCTACTCTCGCGATGGTAAATACATTGTATACACCACGTATGACGATCAAGAATTAGGGAGTGTGCGTATCGTCTCTGCAAAAGGCGGTAAAGGTCGCATCATTACACAAAACCCAGGTCATTATATATCACCTAGCTTCTCGCCAAATGGCAAAAAAGTACTATTCAAAAAAGTGACTGGTGGTTACCTTCTGAGCGGTGACTGGTCAATGCACCCAGGTATCTACCTCGTTGATGCCAAAGGTGGCGAAGCCAAACGCATCGTTAAAAGTGGTGATAATCCGCACTTTGGCGCCAACCCTGAGCGAATCTATTTCTCCGTTGCTAGCAGTGAAACCAGTAGAGAGCTAAAAAGTGTCGATTTGAATGGCCATGAAGAACGCAGTCACTTCAAAGGCGAATTCATCTTTGATTATAAAGTCTCACCCGATGGCAACTATGTTGCATTTATCGAGCACTTCAACACCTTTGTTGCTCCATTCACCAGCACAGGTAAAACACTGTCTATCAATAAAGGCGGTAAAGCCTTCCCGGTAAAACAGGTATCTAAGTATTCAGGCGATTTCTTAAATTGGAAAGCAGACAGTAGTGCATTAACTTGGGCATTTGGTCCAAACCTGTATCAACGAAAACTCACAGACACTTTCTCATTTGTTGACAATGCATCTGACAACCTAGATGAATTAACCGCTGAAGGCATTGACCTGAGCTTCGAGCAACCGGCAGATAAACCAAAAGGCTTGCTGGCACTGGTTGGTGGTAAAGTGGTGACTATGCGTGATGCAGAGAACCAACAAGAAATCATCGAAGATGGTGTGGTACTGATTGAAGATAACCGCATTGTCGCCGTGGGCACGCGCAGTGATGTCACCATCCCTAGTGCAGCAAAAGTAATGGATATTAAAGGGAAAACTGTGATCCCTGGCTTAGTCGATGCCCATGCACACGGCAGCTACGGTAGCCATAACTTGCAACCTGAGCAAAACTGGAACCAGTTCTCCAACGTCAGCTTTGGTGTCACGACCATTCATGATCCATCAAATAACTCTAACGAAGTATTCTCGATGGCAGAGCTTCAACGTGCAGGTTTGACTGTGGCGCCGCGTATATACTCTGTAGGTCGTATCTTATATGCTGGTGAAGCACCTGGTTACAAGACACCAATCAATAATTTGGAAGATGCACAATTCCACGTTAAGCGTTTGAAAGACGCCGGTGCAATCTCGGTGAAAAGTTATAACCACCCTCGTCGTGATACTCGCCAGCAAGTACTAGAAGCCGCGAAGCAAATGGAAATCATGGTGGTGCCTGAAGGTGGCTCAAAGTTCCAGCAAAACATGAACATGATCATTGATGGTCACACAGGCCTTGAACATGCCTTGCCAATTCCAAATATCTACTCAGATGTTACGCAAATGTGGAGCCAAACTGACGCGGGCTTTACGCCGACTTTCAATGTGGCATATGGTGGTATTAAAGGCGAAGACTACTTCTACAACACCACCAATGTATGGGAAAATGAGCGCTTAATGAGCTTCGTTCCGGAATATGTTGTTAAACCAATGTCTATCCGTCGTGAAAAAGCACCAGAGCATCACTATAACCATATCAATGCTGCAAAATCAGCTAAACAGCTACGTGATAAAGGTGTCACAGTACATATTGGTGCACACGGTCAACGTGAAGGTTTGGGCGCACATTGGGAACTATGGTCAATGGCACAAGGCGGATTTACACCGTGGGAAGCCCTGCGCAGTGGTACGATTGACGGCGCAAGATACCTTGCAATGGACCACGATATTGGCACGATTGAAAAAGGTAAACTTGCCGACCTCGTTATCATTGACGGAGATGTACTGAATGACATCCGCGAGTCTGAAAAGGTGACCTACACAATCCTGAATGGCCGTGTTTATGACGCAGCGACTATGAATGAAATCGGTATTCAAAAACGTGATCGTCAGCCATTCTTCTTTGAAAACGGTAACAAGACACCAATGCACCCAGATACGGAAGCGTATATGGAAGAAAAGGCACATAAGTATCACTGGAAGCACTAACCACAGTGACGTATTTTCTTAACAAGAGGCAGCAATAGCTGCTTCTTTTTTGTCTGAAAGAATGATCATCAAAAATTCATCAAACTTATTTTTACACCTCCCCCTCATGTTATCGCAATACATCGGTGCCAGCGAAGCCCACCACCATTTAATCACTATTTGTGCAGATTAGAGAAACATTCACGCCTAGATCTTATCGAGATGTGATCTACACTAAGCTTAAATCTGTACGATTATTAGCCACACATTATGTAGGGTTTTACCCGGTTTGGCTCGATAATCTGACAACAGAATAAGGTAGCAAACAGCATCAAACTGATGCCAAAAATACAAGGATCGGAGGGCCACATCATGTCTCGAATACACCAATTCCTAAAATCGCTCGACCTGGCTAAAAAGCTCATGGCCGCCTTTTTACTTGTCGCCCTCATCCCCGCCACAGTCATTATTACTTTTTCACTTATTCAAGCTTCCAATACCATCAGTGAGCAGGTTTATGCGCAGCTCGGTGCCGTAGGCAATGTCAAAAAGCGCGCCATTGAACGTCACTTTAAAACCGTCGAAGATAAACTGCATGCTTTAGCAATCAACCCCTATTTAATAACAGCAACACAAGACTTACTCGATGGCTTTGACGAAACGCAAGCGGCCCAATCCATTCCAAATAATCTACAACAGTTTTATCAAGACGCCTTTTTACCTCGCTTTGAACAGCAAACAAATAGCACGGTCGCGCTCAATTCATTGGTCGATTCGCTCTCTGGTCAGGGCATGACTTTACAGGCACGCTATTTAGCAGATAATCCACATCCCATCGGTGAGAAAGATGCATTGAATGCCACTGGGCACCTCGATGCCTATGACCTTGCACACCAACGCCACCATGAATTTTTCCGCGAGCTCACCGACGTTTACCAACTTTATGATATTTTTATCGTCGATAATTACAGCGGTAATATTGTGTACTCAGTATTTAAAGAAGTCGACTTCGCCACTTCTTTAAATACCGGTCCATATGCCAATAGCAGTATCGCCGACGTATTTAATCGTGCCTTAATCGAACAAGACCAAATGCTGTTCGCAGACTATGAGCCATACTTACCCTCATATAATGCGCCTGCAAGCTTTGTGGCTATGCCATTGGATTTTGATGGTATTTCTCAAGCAACCTTAATTTTTCAGCTCTCTATTGACGCACTGAATGACATCATGAGTGAACGCCATGGACTGGGGCAAAGTGGTGAAACCTACCTCGTTGGCCCGGATGGATTAATGCGCTCAGATTCATACCTCGACCCTATTAATCATTCAGTACAGGCCTCTTTTGAAAACCCTGCTAAGGGCACCATTGCCACAGAATCTTACAAGCTGGCTATGCAAGGCCTGCAAGGGCAAAAAGTCGTCACCGACTACAACGGTAACCCCGTGTTATCTGCCTATAGTGATTTACAGGTGTTTGATGTCAGATGGGCACTGCTGGCTGAAATCGATGAAGCAGAAGCATTCGCGCCCGTTGCGTCTCTGCGCCAAACCATGGCAATCGTCATGCTCATCAGCATCGTTGTGATTTTATTTACCGCACTATGGTTTGCCAGAAGTTTATCTCGGCCCGTACATAATCTCGTCAACACCATGCGAGCAGTACAAACTCGCGGGGACTTTTCGCTACGTGCCGACATCAGTTCTCGTGATGAAATCGGACAAAGTGCACAGGCCTTCAATTCCTTGCTCGATGCACTGCAACTGTCTATTTCTGAAGCCAATCGAGTACTTAATCAAATGGCCAAAGGTAAGTTTAGCGATCGAATAAGTGCGCCGTGTAATGGCGAGCTCAAAGAGCTAAAAAACGCCACAAATGAATGCTCTACTAGTTTGCAAACGGCTTTAACAGAAATCAATCTCGTGATGCAAACCATGGCCAAAGGGCAATTTACTCAACAGATCACTGCCCCGTTGAGTGGAGATTTAGACGTTTTAAAAAACAATATCAATCATTCCGTCACTTCCATTGACGAGACCATGAACGACATTATCAATGTGATGAGTTGTGTAGAACAAGGGGAATTTAAACAACAGGTCACAGTCGAAGCCAATGGCAATCTGGCGCGCTTGAAAGACAGTGTGAACAATTCCATACTCGCGTTAAGTGGTGCCATTGATGAATTGAGCTCTACGATGAGTGCCATCAGCGGTGGCGATTTTTCTAAACGTATTACACATCCCTTGTCAGGCCAATTAGCGCAACTTAAGAGAGACACCAATTTGAGTATGGATAACCTCGAAGCCATCTTGCAAGACATTGGCAACACCATGGCCGCGGTCAGTGAAGGCGACTTTAAACATCCAATTGCAACCCCAGCCCACGGTCAACTTGGACAGCTGAAAACCAATGTAAACCTGTCTATCGCCAGCTTAGACCAAGCCATCAGTGAGATTTCATCGGTGATGATGGCCATAAGCCATGGGCGCTTTGATCGCACCATTAATACACCGCTAAAAGGTCAATTGGCCACTTTACAACACGACATCAATCATACTGTCAATAACTTAAATCAGGTTATCGAAGAGCTTGCCAGCGTCATGGCGGCCATGAGCGAAGGTGAGTTTTCTCATAAGATCGAGTCCACATTACAAGGTCAGTTGCAGCAACTGAAAGAAGACGTCAATGGCTCTATCGATACCATCTCAGGCGCGATCCATGCTGTCACACATAGTCTCGGCGCCATTGCTAGGGGCGACCTATGTACCTTAGTGGAAGGTGAATACGACGGTGTTTTTGCCACCTTGCAACAAGACGTCAATACCACCACCACCAAACTCACACACGTCATTGAAAGCATTCAAAGTGCAGCCAGCTTGGTTGCACATAGTACCGAAGAAATCGCCGCCAGCAATGCTGAGATCAGCCGCCGAACCGAAGAGCAAGCAGCTAATCTAGAAGAAGCCAATGCAAGCACTGGCCATATTCTTGAAGAGCTAACACAAGTAGCGATGCAATCGGACACCGCGGTTGAGAAGTCACATAATGCACAAAACATTGCGAAAGAAGGCGGCACATTGTCGCAAGACACCGTGTATGCAATCGGTGAGGTCAATGCAGCCAGTAAAGACATTAATGAAATTGTATCGGTGATTGATGAACTGGCATTTCAAACTAATCTACTGGCCTTAAATGCCGCGGTAGAGGCTGCCCGCGCAGGCGAAAACGGCCGAGGTTTCGCGGTGGTCGCTAATGAAGTACGAGAGCTGGCGGGGCGCAGTGCCGCTTCTGCCAAACAAATTAAAGACATCATCGCCAACAGCAACGATAAAGTACAACAAGGCACCACCCTCGCCAATAGCTCTGGAGAAAAACTCGGACACATTGTACAAGCGGTGGCAGACGTGAATGAAAATATCATCAGCATTAACCGCTCTACATTGACACAAAAACAAGCCATTGAAGAAGTCGATGTGGTGGTGCAGAGACTCACTGATTTAATTCAAGAAAACTCTGCCATCACCGAAGAGACCATGGCCGCGGCAAAACGTATGGCGACTCAGGCGATGGAAATGAAAAACTTACTGGGCTATTTTACATTGCCCAATACTGACAACAGCCAGTCGACAGAGATCGCCGCGCCGCAACAGGCACTCTTAGTACATCAATACAACGTCTAACACTATACGGAGCAGCATTTGCTGCTCCCATTTATACACTCAGTTCAAAGCCATCCGCATCTAAATAAGCTGGAAATTGGCGCTTAAACTCAGCTAGTTTTGCTTTTTCAAGTATGACGCTGATCACCCCATTCTCGTCGTCACCAACCTGGGTGATCGCTTGCCCTAAATAATCTAAAGCCACGGTACCGCCATTGTGAGCGATCCCTTGACCATCTTGGCCAATACGATTGGTCGCAAGCACAAAACACTGATTTTCAATCGCACGAGCACGTAGCAGCGTATCCCAGGCATAGCGTCTTGCTGATGGCCAGTTAGCGACGTTCACCATCACATCATAATCGTTTTTGCTGCGTTGAAAAACGGGGAAACGCAAGTCATAACACACCTGAGGTAACAGTCTAAAACCATTGATTTCAAATATTTTTCTTTCCTTCCCTTGGCTTACATAATCCCCTTCATTACCCAGGCAAAATAAATGGCGTTTATCATACGTTTGCTCAGTTCCATCAGGCCAAACCCAATAAAAGCGATTGGCTTTTTTACCTTGATGAGGCACCAATACAGAGCCCGCGACCACGCACTGTAAGCGTTTAGCCACCTGTTGTATAAATGCCCTCGCCTTCGCAGCCTGTTCATCAGTTGCCTGTTGCAACGCAAACCCCGTGGCAAAAGTCTCCGGTAGCAATAGCAAATCACAAGGAGGCGCATCAGCAACCAGCGTTTCAATCGTTGCGAAATTCTGCTCTGGCGCTAACCACGCAATGTCATATTGCACTAGGTTAACAGTTAAAGTTGACATAGTTTCTCCGCCGCTGCGATTAAAGTCTCGGTTTCTTTAGCAAAACACAAACGAATAATTTTATCGCCATTCGGTTTATCATAAAACACACTTAACGGGATCGCCGCCACGCCACTTTGCTCAACCAATTGCTGACAAAAAGTCACATCGTCTAGATCCGAAATATCACTGTAATCAAGTAACAAGAAGTAAGTCCCTTCACTTGGCAGGATCTTAAAGCGGCTGGTCGCTAACGCCTCAACCAGTACATCACGCTTTTGTTGATAAAACGCACTCAATTCATCGACATGCTCAGGGACATCACGCAACATGTCTGCCAATGCGAATTGCGCCGGCGTAAAACTCGAAAAATTCACAAACTGGTGGATTTTTCTAAATTCAACAGACAAATGCGCTGGTGCGACACAATAACCCATTTTCCAACCAGTACAGTGGAAGGTTTTTCCAAAACTTGATATCACAAACGCCCGTGCTGCAAGCTCAGAGTCTCGTAGAGCACTCAAATGTGGCGCGTCATCAAAGGTAATATGCTCATACACTTCGTCACTGATAAGGTATATATCATGCTCAATAAGCAGTGCTTTTAATGCATCTAGATCAGCTTGTTTGAGTGTTTTCGCACTGGGGTTATGAGGTGTATTAATGATGATCGCCCGTGTTTTATCCGTCACTGCTGCACGCACTTGTGCCCAATCAATGGCATACTCCGGTGCACGTAATGGTATATGCACAGTGCTCCCCCCCGCTAATTCGACCGCTGGGCGATAGGAGTCATAAGCCGGGTCAAACACAATCACTTCATCACCTTGGCGCACCAGTGACTGAATCGCCACAAACAACGCTTCTGTCGCACCCGCAGTGACTGTGACTTGAGCCGCAGCGTCAATCTCTTGTTGATAGCGACGCGCAACAAGTGCGGCAATCTCTTGCTGTAAGGCAGGTACACCGGGAGATGGCGCATATTGGTTATATCCCGCTAAAGCATGTTCAGCCAACGCATTTTTGAGCTTATTAGGGGTATCAAACTCAGGAAAACCTTGAGAGAGATTAAGTGCACCATGCGCGTTAGCAAGGCCTGTCATGGTAGTGAAGATACTGGTACCGACGTCTGGTAATTTACTTTCCATTTTGTAACTCTTTTGGTTATGGCGTAGGCGATAAAGCGATGCTATCATTGCCAAAGATAGAAGTATAGCCGTCCAAACCTCATAGGATGATCGAATATGCAAACAAAGGCAGCAAAACAAGCACTCATCGACGCAGGCCGCTGGGTTAGCCAGCAAGGCTGGGTGCCCGCAACTGGCGGCAACTTTTCTATGAAGACCGATGATGGCTTTGTCGTCACCGCCAGCGGCTTTGATAAAGGCCACTTAACCCCAGAGCAATTTTTAGAATTGGACCAAGATGGCCAAATCGTGTCTGGCGATGGTAGACCCTCAGCAGAAACTGCTCTGCACCTAAAGTTATATGAGTTACAGCCTCAAGCTGGGTGTATCTTACATACCCATTCAGTCGCCGCCACAGTGCTATCACGCTTCATACGCAGTGACAGTTTTACCGTGACTGGCTATGAAATGCAAAAATCACTTGCAGGTATTCAAAGTCATTTAGAGCCCTTATCCATTGCCATATTTGATAACGATCAGGATATTCCTGCACTGGCTGCACGTGTTGCCAAGCATCATGAAACACACCCTATAACACACGGTGTTTTGATCCGAGGCCATGGCCTTTATGCTCTGGGTAACAGTATCTTTGAAACTCGCCGTCATATTGAAGGGCTAGAGTTTTTGTTCGCCTGTGAATTAGAACGTATCAAGCTTGAAGGAGCAGTAAAATGATAAAAGCCATTCTGACTGATATTGAAGGCACAATTACCCGAATTTCATTCGTTAAAGAAATCCTTTTTCCCTATGCCGCTAAGCACTTGGCTGGTTTTGTCAAGAATTCACAGGATGAGCCGCAAGTGCGTGCTCAGCTTGATGCGGTCAGGGCAGAAATCGCGCAGCCAGATGCCAGTTTAGACACGGTGATAGACACCTTACTTGGCTGGATTGAAGCAGATAAAAAAATTACCCCTCTTAAACAGCTACAAGGGTTGGTCTGGCAAGATGGCTATCAACAAAAAGACTTCACAGGTCATATCTACCCCGATGCCCACGCCTACTTAACTGCGCAACACCAAGCTGGTACTGCACTGTATGTGTATTCTTCTGGCTCGGTCAAGGCACAGCAACTGCTATTTGCACATTCTGATTTTGGTGATATACGCGGGTTATTTAGCGATTATTTTGATACGCGAGTTGGGGCAAAACAGCAACCTGAGTCGTATCACAACATAGTACAAAACCTGCCTTTTGAGGCACATGAAGTTCTATTTTTAAGTGATGTCGTCGCTGAACTCGATGCCGCAAAAGCCGCCGGTTTACAGACTTTGCAGTTGTGGCGCGATGATCAACCCAAAAGCCCCAATCATGCTTTTATCACCAGTTTTGAGCACCTTTAAAACGAGACACCGTCATGAGTTACTTACATATCTACCAAGAAAATCAGCCCAATGAAGCTATTTTTCAAAGCGATGAGGCAGGCAAAATTGCTGAGCAACTTGCTGAAGTTGGCGTACGCTTTGAGCAATGGCAAGCAACACAAGTATTGGCAAAAGAAGCAACAGAAGCAGATATCATTGCCGCTTACCGTCAAGATATCGAACGCTTGAAAGCGCAAGGTGGCTACCAAACCGTTGATGTTGTTGCACTGCAAAAAGGTAACCCTAACGCGCCAGCAATGCGGGAAAAGTTTCTTTTTGAACATACCCACAGTGAGGATGAAGTGCGCTTTTTTGTAGCCGGATATGGCCTCTTCTGTCTGCATATCGCAGATAAGATCTATCAAGTATTCTGTCAGCAAGGCGATTTAATATCTGTACCAGATCACACGCCACATTGGTTTGATATGGGGAGCGATCCTGAGTTTACAGCTATTCGCTTATTCAATAATACAGAAGGCTGGGTTGCCAAAGAAACAGGGTCAAGTATTGCTAAACAATTCCCGATTCTAGACTAGTAACAAACAGTAAAGCGGCGGCATCAACTTCATGTAGATGCCGCGCACTATCAGTTAAATCGCAACTCAATCATGCTCAAGGTGCAAGTGCTTTTCTAAGAAAGTGATCAGCTGATTAAAGTAATCTAAGCGATGTTTTTCTTTGTAAAAGCCATGACCTTCGGTTTCAAATACATAATAACTGACTGGTTTATTTGCTTTTTTGAGTGCATTCACCATCGCCTCAGCCTGTGCGACTGGCGCACGGACATCATCGCCACCATGGATAATTAACACCGGTGCAGTGACTTTCTCCGCATTGAGCGCCGGAGAATATTCGCGCAGCTGCTTCTCATTGTCGCCCAGCACCATTTTCAGATAACTTTGGCCTGTATCAGAACTTGCCACATCGCCTTTTTTAAATAGCTGTGTTAAATCATAAACGCCAACCACACCAATCGCACATTTAAACTTATTCGGTGCAACCACGGTGCTTTGCAGCGCCGAGTAACCACCAAAACTTTCGCCAAAAATACACATGTTGTCAGGATCGACATAACCGGCTGCAACGACATGATCGACACCATCCAAAATATCATATTGAATATTGCGTCCCCACTCCAAGTAACCCAGCTCTGTAAATTTGCGCCCGTAACCACCAGAACCTCTGAAATTCACACGCAATACCGCCATACCACGACTCGCAAAAAGTTGGCTTTGCGTTTCATACTGCCAATAATCACGTACACCATGTGGCCCACCATGTGGCATAACAACAAGCGGCAGGTTTTTTGCCTCTCTATTTGTCGGCAAAGTCAAATACCCATGTACTTTATGGCCATCGCGACTCTGAAATGAAACTGGCTTGGTCTCAGCCATCAACTCTGGATCTATCCAAGCACGTGCAGAAAATAGATAAGACATCTTTTTATTTTTTTGATCAAATAAATAGTAATCTCCAGGAT
Organism: Pseudoalteromonas luteoviolacea; assembly: GCF_000814765.1. Classification (GTDB taxonomy): domain Bacteria; phylum Pseudomonadota; class Gammaproteobacteria; order Enterobacterales; family Alteromonadaceae; genus Pseudoalteromonas; species Pseudoalteromonas luteoviolacea_H. The sequence continues at coordinate 100,745 of NZ_JWIC01000009.1, read as the reverse complement.
TGCGATCATTGTTTGCAAATACAACATGTTTTGTACCCTCTAATGTTGAGCTCACAATATGCAGTTGATGGCCAGGAATACTTTTAAGTAGCGATTTAATGCTATTGCTCAGCGGTACTTTTTCATCCGTGAACGCATAAGTTGGATAGCCAGGGTCAAGCTCGATAGCAAATAATGCCTTGTTGACAGGGTCAACCCAAATTCTTGTTGGTGAAACATCTTTATCTTGGTAAACCAAGGTCAGTTCTTTTTGCTTAAGCGAAAACTTATACAGCGCATCTGGTTCACCTTGTTTTGAACCAGTCAGATACACAGACTCGCCTTTCTGATCGAGTGCATACAGTGTGATATTTTGTAAAGCGCCCGGTATTTCAAGGGGTTGCCAACCACTGCCCTTTTGATTTTTTTGGTAAATTTCCCCCATCATTTTGCCATTCCAAGTCGCTGCAAAACGAAGATTACCAAGATGATCTGTTAGAAATTGTGCGTTTCTGCCAGGTGCACGCGTCACACGTTTTCGTTTACCCGACTTAACATTAACTCGATAAACTCTTGCCAAAGGTTCTTTGGATGCGGTCCATGGCACCGTATAAATCAACATGTGGCGTTCATCATGCACCAGCGGATCTAAAACATACGATGTACCATATAGTGCCGTCGCTTTTGAAATACGAGAGCCTGTCTGCCCGCCGCCTTGATAGCCAACCAGATATTTACCTGAAGAGCCATCGGCGTTGACACTATAAAGTTCACCGTAGTAATGCGGTTGATCAGTCCACCCTTTGAGGTATTCTTTTTCAACCACAATGCGCTCAGCATTCACCCAGTGGTAATCTCCCACTTGCGCATTACTTTCAAAACGAATAGCGGACAGCATGCTAAAATTCTCTGCCAAGAGCACACCCAACATATTCTTGCCATCAACTTTGGAAATAAAGCTGATATATTTTCCACTTGGGGAGAGCTGAACGTTGGCGTACTCTTCCCCTTTGCTAAAATGTGAAATAGGAATAGGTGCAGAAGCAGGCTTAGTTTGATGAGATCCTGCCAGTAAGCCAAAGCTTAAACTCAATAAGAATACTGCGCAGAGTATTTTCGACAACATTTAAAACTCCATAAATATAAACGCCTAAATATGATATCAATTTAAGCGTTTGATATGGAGTAGATTGAATTAATTAGAGAATATGGAAGTGTGGGGTATGATATACGCCGCTGTCAAAAACCCACCCAGTCACGAGCTTGGCGGGTGTCACATCAAAAGCGGGATTGTACACCTTTGCCTGCGAGGGTGCCCATTGGCATTCACCAAAACTGCCGCTCACGCCTGTCACCTCACGTGCACTGCGCTGCTCAATTTCAATATCTTGCCCGCTGGCACAATTAGGGTCAAAAGTCGTTTTTGGTGCCACCACATAAAATGGTACCTGATGAAAGTGCGCTAAAACCGCTAAATTATAAGTACCCACCTTATTCGCAAAATCGCCATTTGCCGCGACTCTATCGGCACCAACAAATATCTTGTCGACCTTACCCGCAGCCATTAAAGATGCGGCCATGCTGTCACACAACAAAGTATACGGGATCTGCCAGCGCGCCAGCTCATACGCGGTTAAACGCCCACCTTGCAATAAAGGGCGTGTTTCATCAACCCAAACATGAATATCACCATGGCGCTGCATCGCTTGGTAAATCACCCCAAGTGCCGTACCAATGCCTGCTGTGGCCAGCGCACCAGTATTACAATGAGTCAAAATGTTATCACCAGCATCTACCAGTGCAACACCATGCTGAGCAATCCGCGCGCACAAAGCGATATCTTCTTCAAAGAGATGTTCAGCAACACCCACAATATGCGCCACATATTGCACATCATGAACAACCCCTCTCAATCGGTCCATACAATGCTTAAGATTTACCGCTGTGGGTCGCGTAGCTTCTAACTCATCAATGGCCTTACATAACACTTGCTGTGAAGCACCTTGCTCGGCGAGATACGCCACCAACAAAGTCGCCGCTAGGCCAATTAAAGGTGCGCCCCGCACCTGAAGATTATTTATTAGGCTCTGCATCTCACTGACCGTTTGGCATACATGCCAAACCTCTTGATGAGGCAACAGATACTGATCAAGCACCTGCACCTTACCATCTTGATATTTCAAACTTTGCGCGATTAAATCTTTCATTTTGATTAAGGAGTGTACAGTTGTAATTACTGCTCATTCTACATAAAGATCTAAAGATGTATAGACATCTAAACATTTAAAAATATAGAATGCTAAAAGTTACTTTAATTTTTGGTGAATAACCGTGAGCAAATACGTTGCCTTTAATAACGACACAGCCTTAAGTTACGTCCAAGAACTGGGGCAATTCTTTCCAGCAGATGCCGTATTATCTTGCTATGAGTTTGGGGATGGAAACCTCAATTTGGTCTTTCGTATTCAAGATGCGAATGAACAGCGTAGCATCATTTTGAAACAAGCTCTGCCTTATGCTCGCTGTGTAGGGGAAAGTTGGCCACTGACGTTAGACAGAGCCAGAATTGAAGCAAGCGTATTACAAAAACATGGCGCAGTATGTCCAGAGCTGACTGCAAAAGTACTGCATCACAACAGTGAACTTGCAGTGACGATTTTAGAAGATTTGGGTCATATGGCCATTTTGCGGGGAGAACTGAACCAAGGCAATACGTTCAAACACCTTGGCACACATGTGGGCACTTACCTCGCCAACACCAGCTTTTTTCACTCGGATTTTTATTTACCTGCAGCAGATAAAAAATCTTTGGTGCAAGAGTTTACAAATCCTGAGCTATGCGCCATCACAGAAGATTTATTTTTTGATGATCCCTATCGAGATCATGAGCGCAATAATTACCCAGTAGCACTCGAAGAACAAGTGTCTCTGCTGCGTGAAAACAAAACTTTATTAATCAACGTTGCTAAGCTAAAAAGTAAATTCTATTCGTCACCGCAGACCCTGTTACATGGTGACGTCCACACAGGTAGCCTGTTTGTTTCCGCGCAAGAAACCAAGTTTATCGACCCAGAATTCGGCTTTTTCGGCCCCATAGGCTTTGATTTAGGCTCATTTATTGGCAACCTATTACTTAACTACTGCGCTCAAAATGGTCGTATCATCGAAACGCCCAAAAGAAGAGATGTGCACTCTTACTTGTTAAGCACCATCTCTACTTGCTTACAAACATTTGAACAACACTGGTTAACCTTAGCCAAAACGGATACCCGCGATTTAGCATTGCAGGCACCGGGTTATGTAGAGCAATTTTTGCAGGAAGTCTTGCAAGATGCGATGGGGTATTGTGGTACTGAATTGATCCGTCGCACCATCGGATTGGCGCACGTTGCCGATATTGACGGCATTGAAGATGAAGCAAAACGCTTAGCCGTTCAAAAGCAGACACTCTTGCTTGGTGAACAGCTGATTTTAAATTCAAAAAGCTGCCGTTCAACCGATGACTTTTATCAACTCATTATCAGCTTTGCACACTAATATGATAAGGCCGTGCTTGGCGGCCTTATCACTCTATCTTACTGCTGCGCCAATGTTTGTGCTATGTAATGCTTAATCTGCGCCTCGAGCACAAACAAGGGAACAGAACCATTTTTCAGTACTTCACGGTGAAAATCTCGGATCTCAAACTTGTCGCCCAATGCTTCCTCAGCGTCTGCACGCAAGCGCCTAATCGTCAGCTCACCAATTTTGTATGACAATGCTTGGCCTGGCCAAGAAATATACCGATCCGTTTCTGTTCTCACATTGTGTAATGATAACGCCGTATTATCTTGCATAAACTGCATCGCCTGTTCACGACTCCAGCCGAACATGTGCATGCCCGTGTCCACCACTAAACGTGCGGCACGCCACATTTCATAGGTGAGCCGACCAAAATCACTGTATGGGTCTTGATAAAATCCCGCCTCTAAACCCAGATATTCAGCGTATAGCCCCCAACCCTCACCAAATGCAGAGATATATTCATTTCGATACTCAGGTAGATGTATCAACTCATCATTCATTGAGATCTGTAGGTGATGACCTGGTACCCCTTCGTGTAAGGTCAATGCCTCCAAAACATAAAGCGGCCTTTTATCAAGCGCGTACGTATTGACCCAATAATAGCCAGGATCTGTCTCTTTCGATGGCGGTAAGTATCTCCCCGTAGTGTATTTAGGTGCGAGACTATCAGGCACTGGATCTACGCCATAAGGGACTCTAGGCAATGTAGATACATAAAAGAATTGTGGTAACTTAGCGTCCATCTTCTTAGCGATAAATGATGCTTCTTTAAGCAACTCTTCAGGTGTCTTTGCATAAAACTGCGGATCGGTACGTAAAAACTCGACGAACTCAGCAAACGACCCTTCAAAGCCCACCTTTTCAATGATGGTTTCCATCTCACTGCGAATACGCGCCACTTCCTGCAAACCTAACTCATGGATTTGCTTAGGCGTCATATCGGTTGTCGTGAAATGCTTAGCACGGTTGATATAAAATGCTTCACCATTGGGTGTACTCGACCAAGCAATGTCTTGTTTAGCGTTCGGTCGGTATTCATTGACGAAAAAATCTAAGTAACTTTGATAAGCTGGGTTAGCGTAATTGAGTATCGCTTGTTTAGCTTGCTGCTGAAGCTGCTTAAACGCTTCATCTGATATACCCGCCTGATTCGTTTTAAATGGTGCATAAAATGGCGAGCGTTCAACATCATCAATGGCGATATAAGCCTCTATCGATGATTCGAATCCCTGCAGTACCACTTGCGGTTGGGTCAACCCAATTGCCATGCCCTTTCTCATCCAGTCCATCTGCTGCGAAAAATATCGTGGTAACTGCTTAATCTGAGCTATTAATAATTGATAACCAAGCTCGGTAGAAAAGTCATGCTCTCTGATCTTAAAAGACATGCGCGTATGAAAGCCAGACTCAGATAACAGTGGCACATAATGATGTTTGAAGTGATATTTATCGACTTTATCCTGCACCTGTGCGCGCAAAATGGCGAAGTTAATTTGATTCTCAGCAGTTAACTGTGTTGTGTCTATCGCATCAAGCTTATTCAGCAGCGCTAAACGACGCTGATTCTCGCTTGCCAAGCGCTCTGGTGACATATCTGGCAGTAAATAAGGGGCATCTAGTGACTTGATGTGACTGGTGCTAATGTCAGCACGAAAGGCCATCACTTGCTCAGACAACGCCACAAAGGCCTGATCTGGATTGTTCTGGGTCATCTGACAAGCAGACAAACTGAGTGCTAATGCAATTGCACTTAGCGGTTTAAAAATGGCGTTCAACACTGAGGTTCCTTAACTTTCGCTGGGGTATGCACCTTAACGAAGGCACTTATCTTTATGCAAGTATAATCGACCAAACATCGTTCAAATGCGCTCATCGATGCGCCGTCACATGTATAAGAGAAAAAGTTGTCGATAAATTCGCCTAATAGAATTAAATGGGTAACTTTTTACCATTAAAAGGGCAAATTTTACTTTCAAAAAGTCACAATTGCGATTAATGTAGCGGGACTTCAAATAGGATGAAATCATGACTTGTGCCAAAGGACGTTAAGGCTTCGAAATTAACCTGAATATGTGGTAAATAAGTAGATGACGTTCCATGACCCAATGGCCATAGCCCAAGAAAAAATGACCAAAGTCTGTCATTTTTTGGAACTGCATGCGCTGCCACCCACACCGCTCAACTACCAAGTAGCCTATACGTTCATCAGCCGCAGCAACGAACCTCTGACGACGCGCTTGGAGCGTGATTTACGAAATAATGTGGCCATTGATAACGTCTATATCGAACAACTTTACTTTGAGTTTATTTATACGGAGCATCAAGAAGAGTTGGCCGTATTAAAAGAAGTCGACAACGTCATAGATGAGCTCTCATCTTCTTCGTCTCGAACACACCAAAATATCGCAATATATACGCAAAGCATTCGAAAATGTCACAGTGAATTAGATGCTCAAGATATCGCGAAAAGTAAAAAGGCGCTGAACGAATTTGTGCAGCAAACTGAACGTTATATGGAACAACAGCAACGTTTTAAACACAGTTTGCAAAAAGCCAGGGCAACACAAAGCCAGCAGTACATGGTATTAAACAAAATCCGCAAACAGCGTTTGATTGATCCACACACAGGCTTATACAAACGTCACTACCTCAACCAAAAAACACAACTCTGGCTAGACCAAGATAAAACCCTGTGTGCTATCTCTATTCAAGTTGATAACCTCAGTGATTTTAGTGCAAGATTTGGCGATATGATTGGTGAAACTGTCTTGCAACGTGTTGCCAATAAAATCAAACATTATGTTTTAGAAAGTGGTGTACCCGGTCGCACAGGCAAACAAGAGTTCACTATTTTACTTGCAGACATCGAGCCGGAAACGGCCAAAGTCATCGCCGCAAAAATTCGTAAAGGCGTCGAAAAGCTCAAATTCATTAGCAATAAAGGCAATGTACAATTTCCTGAAGTTCAGCTCGCCATTGGCATTGCAAAAAGGCAAAACGAACGAGACTTTAATGAATTAGCTACCCAAGCCGCTTTTGCGGCACAAAAAGCCCATACACTAGGACGAGACTGCTACATTTCGGGCGCACTGTAACCTTTGTTTTAAGACAAATATTTACGATTTACAGCCACTATAAATTGCACCTGAGTGTCGCAATCAAGTACACTATACCCATCTAAACTGTGTCACCAAGGTCAACATGAAAGAAGAAAATCGCGATACCACCCACTTTGGTTATAAAACCGTAGAGTCCACTCAAAAAGAGTCTTTGGTTGCAGATGTTTTTCACTCTGTCGCAGCTAAATACGACATCATGAATGACTTTTTGTCGTTTGGTATTCACCGCCTTTGGAAGCGTCAAACCGTGGCATGCGCTGGCGTACGAAAAGGCCATCGAGTATTAGACTTGGCAGGTGGTACAGGTGATTTAACGGCTAAATTTAGCCAGCTTGTTGGTGATACAGGTCAAGTGATCCTCGGCGACATCAACGATTCAATGTTAAAAGTAGGCCGCGATAAACTGCGTGACTTAGGTTTGGTAAACAACATTGAATATGTGCAAATGAATGCCCAAGCATTACCCTTTCCAGACAACAGCTTAGATGTTATCACCATTGCATTTGGGCTGCGTAACGTCACAGACAAAGACGAAGCGTTGCGCTCTATGTACCGAGTACTTAAGCCAGGTGGACGCCTATTGGTCTTGGAATTTTCTAAAACAGATAACGAAGCGCTGTCAAAGTTGTATGACTTCTACTCCTTTAATATTTTACCAAATGTTGGCAAAATAGTGGCCAATGACAGTGAATCTTATCGATACCTTGCAGAGTCAATTCGCATGCATCCAGATCAAGAAACCTTGAAAGGGATGATGGAAGAAGCCGGTTTTGAGCAAACAAGCTATCAAAACTTCACCGGTGGCATCGTCGCGCTCCATAGAGGGTTTAAGTACTAACGTCTGTAAGGATAAGTTTATGTTGATCTCTGTCTTAACGGCCATGGCCGAGCAAGCTGTGAATCGTCTCTTAACCCTTGAACCCAGCCTCGCAAATGACTTGCAAGGCGCTGCACACAAGGTGCTAGCATTGACGTTAACAGACTTAAACTTATCCTGCGCACTACATTACAACGGGGAGTACTGTTTTGTGTATGGTCATTATCATGACGATGCTGACTGCCACATCACCACTTCCCTTGATTGCCTCAGCGAATTGAAAGACCCCAGTCAACTGACACGACTGATCCGCAGTGGCAAATTAGATTTAGATGGAGATCTGCATCTAGCACAGCTCTACAGTAAGGCGTTTGCAAATCTAAATATCGATTGGGCAGAACATTTATCTCGGTATTTAGGGGATGCGGGCGCGCAACATCTGGTGCAACAAGCCAAACAGTGTAACGCGCGAACACAGCAACATAAAAAATCATATCAGCAAGTGCTGACCCAATTGTGTCAAGATGAGCTGAATGTCACCATCCATCCTCTGGAAATGCAGCAATTTAAAGCCCAAACTAGAGCCCTTTCATCGCAATTAGCTGCGCTTGAACAACGCATTAATGCACTAACTGACTGACTTTAAGGAGCAGGAATTGTCCATCGCTCGCCTATATCAAATTGGTAAAACATTTCTTAATTATGGCCTAGATGAACTGCTGCCTCAGCACTTACAGCCCTGGTACGCTAAATACCTGCGCAAAAGCTTATTTTGGCTGCCGAATAAACACCAAGAAAAATCCGAAGGTGCGCGTTTACGCCTCGCATTACAAACGCTGGGGCCAGTGTGGATAAAGTTTGGACAAATGCTGTCTACTCGCCGTGACTTATTGCCTCACGATATGGCACAAGAGTTAGCACAACTGCAAGATAATGTTGCACCATTTGACGGTGAACAAGCGCAAAAGTTAATAGAACAAGCGCTAGATTTAGAACATATCAGCGCACTATTTGAACACTTCGAGCAACAACCGTTAGCCTCTGCATCGATTGCCCAAGTACACACCGCTCAGTTACAAACTGAACAAGGTTTGAAAGATGTGGTTGTCAAAGTGATCCGCCCGGACATAGAAAAGCAAATTCTCGCTGATTTATCTTTGATGGAGCAATTTGCCAAGATCTTAGCGGGTCTAGTCAGTGAAAGTCGCCGATTAAGGCCCGTTGAAGTTGTCCGCGAGTATCGTAAAACCTTACTCGACGAACTTGATTTAATGCGCGAAGGCGCCAATGCCATTCAACTTAGGCGCAACTTTGAAGGCTCTGAAGCACTGTACATTCCCGAAGTGTATAGCGACCACTCCAGACAAAATGTATTAGTCATGGAGCGTATTTATGGCATTCCGGTCTCTGATACTCAGACGCTAGAAGCACAGGGTACGGATATGAAGCTACTCGCTGAACGGGGTGTAGAAGTCTTTTTCACTCAAGTTTTTAGAGACAGTTTTTTCCATGCTGACATGCATCCGGGTAATATTTTTGTCTCCTACGAGCATCCTGAAAACCCGCAATATATCGGGATTGACTGTGGCATCGTCGGCACCTTAAACCGAGAGGATAAGCGATATTTAGCAGAAAATTTCATTGCATTTTTCAACCGTGACTACCGCCAAGTCGCTCAGCTACATGTAGACTCTGGCTGGGTGCCCGCAGACACTTGTGTTGAAGAGTTTGAATTTGCTATCCGCACTGTGTGTGAACCCATTTTCAATAAACCCCTTGCAGAGATTTCATTTGGCCATGTACTGGTCAATTTATTCAATACGGCAAGGCGTTTTAATATGGAAGTTCAACCACAGCTCGTTTTGTTGCAAAAAACACTGCTATATGTTGAAGGGCTTGGCCGTCAGCTATATCCTCAGCTAGATCTTTGGCAAACTGCCAAACCATTTTTAGAACACTGGGTACAAGAGCAAGTTGGCCCACTGGCCGTAGCTAAAAAACTTTATCAGAATCTGCCTTTTTGGGCAGAAAAAATGCCTGAACTGCCTGATTTAATTTATCAGAACCTGAAACGACAGCATCATCGCCCTGCGGCACCAAGCAGCTCGGTCAGCAAGCAAACGATACAAAGTATTCTGCTCGGTATGGCAGCGTCAACCTTCGCCATCATCGCAGGCTTGTGTTTTATCGCAGAGTTAAGTGGGGCAAGTCTAGGAAGCGCTCTTTTTGCATGCTTGCTATTTATTTGCGCATGGCGTAAAACAGGATGATATTTTATACGCGGGGCGTATAATCAAATCAGTATTTACAAATAACACGTAAACGGAGTCGTTATGGGATTAGGTGGAATTAGTATTTGGCAATTATTGATTGTGCTTGCAATCATTGTTTTGCTTTTTGGCACGAAAAAGCTACGCGGTATGGGTGGTGATCTTGGTAACGCTGTCAAAGGGTTTAAAAAAGCCATGTCAGATGAAGATAACAACGACGCTAGCAAGCCAAAAGACGCGCTTCAAAATCAAACTCAGAGCAAGTCAAACAGCACCGAAACTGACAAAGAAAAGGTATAGTTTACATGGGCATGTGGGAGCTCGTCGTCATATTGATTGTCGGCTTAATTGTATTAGGGCCTGAACGCTTACCGGTGGCGATCCGGACCGTTAGCCGCTGGATCAGAACCGTCAAATCAGTTGCCAATTCCGTCAAAGCTGAGGTCAATGAAGAGCTGCGGGTACATGAGCTACATGCCAATTTGAAAAAAGCTGAGCAGCAGAATATGCATAACTTAGCACCTGAGCTGCAAGAGTCCGTAGATGAGCTGAAAAAAGCGGCCGAGTCCGTTCGTCATAGCTATCAAACTGACGCGACAGAACAGCAGTCGAAAAAAGACTAATCCCTAGAAGTAACAGGAATATTCATGTCAGAGCCGGAGCAAAGTGGATTTATAGGCCACCTGATTGAACTCAGAGATAGGCTGATAAAAGCCCTCCTTAGCGTATTGGTTATTTTTTTATCCTTAGTATATTTTGCGAATGATATTTATGCATTTGTCGCAAACCCATTGGTGCTAAGTTTACCTGAAAATGCCACCATGATAGCCACAGATGTCACAGCACCGTTTTTCGCACCGTTTAAACTGACTCTATTCGTCGCATTATTTTTGGCAATCCCGTTTATTTTGCATCAAGTTTGGGGTTTTTTAGCACCCGGCTTATATCAGCATGAAAAACGCATGCTGATGCCAATACTGCTCTCGAGCATCATTCTATTTTACGCAGGTATCGCTTTTTGCTACTTTGTCGTTATGCCAATTATTTTGGGCTTTTTTACTGCGGTTGGCCCAGAGATGATGACCCTATCTCCGGATATTAGTAGCTACCTTGCCTTTATCCTCAAGCTGTTTTTCGCATTTGGTGTCGCATTCGAGATACCTGTTGCGATTATGCTGCTATGTTGGAGCGGTGTTACAACAACACAAAGTCTAAAAGAAAAAAGGCCTTACATTGTTGTTGGTGTCTTTGTTGTGGCAATGTTTTTAACTCCCCCTGATGTGCTGTCACAAACACTGCTTGCCGTACCCATGTTATTATTATTTGAGATTGGCCTTATTCTGGCGGCGTTCTACAGCAAAAAGTCTCAACAACAGGAAATGAATAATGAATAAGTGGCTCACTTTAGTTGCCCTGAGTATCTCACTCTCAACCGATGCACAAGAGACCGCACTCGATCAACTGACTGCCTGCCAAGATATTTCAGTCGATCAACAGCGTCTGCAGTGTTATGACCAAGTAGTAAGCCAATATCAAGCAAAACAGTCCGTCGCTCAGACACCACCGACTGCTAAGGTATCCACGGCAAATGTCACACTCAGCGCAGAGCAGCAACAAGCGCGTTTTGGCATAGAAAATAAAGTCATAAAAAACGAGCAACGCGTCGACAATATTGAAGCTACAATAACAAAACTCACAAAATCAACTCATGGCGTGCGTACTTTTGAGCTTTCAAACGCGCAAGTATGGAAGCAAATAGGCAGCGGCGCTTTTTTTGCAAAACAAGAGGACACTGTGACGATTAAACGTGGCTCATTTAACTCTTTTTTGATGAGTAAATCAGACTCAAACAGAACCATTCGTGTAAAAAGAATAAAATAAATGCAAACAATGATTGATGCCGGTGTCAATTTAACCAGCTCCCAATTTGATAAAGACAGGGCGGATGTCGTCTTACGCGCCAAATCACAGCATATTAGCAATATGCTTTTAATCGGGTGTGACCTCGCATCGAGCGATGACAGCCTTGCTTTGGCGCAAACCTATCAATTAGTGAGCACCGCCGGGATTCATCCCCATGATGCCAAAGATGCCCCTGACGATTTCATTGCACACATCACAAGATTAGCCAGCTCACCTCATGTTGTAGCAATTGGCGAATGTGGATTAGATTTTAATCGCGATTTTTCGCCACGAGATACGCAAGAACGTATCTGCAGTGCTCAATTTGCACTCGCCCAACAACTCAATATGCCAGCTTATATCCACGAACGAGATGCACATGACCGTATGAAAGGGTTATTGTCTGAGCATCAACTCACCGGTGTCTTACATTGCTTTACGGGGGACCAACAAGCTCTCAAATTTTATCTCGATTACGGTTTAATGATCGGCATTACAGGTTGGGTATGTGATGAAAGACGCGGCCAACAATTACGTGATTTAATTAAATATATTCCAAACGATAGACTCCTTATTGAAACCGATGCACCTTATTTACTGCCACGGACCCTATCACCCAAACCCAAATCTCGGCGTAATGAACCCGCCTATTTACCTGCCGTTGCTGAGCAAATTGCCTTATTAAAAAACACCGATAGAGAATCCATTGCGATGTGCAGCAGCAGTAATTTCAATGCATTATTTATGGCCAAGCCACAGAGTAATATTTGATGAAATTATGGTTATTGTTGGCATTAATGTTCAATACTTATGCGGCGCTCGCGAATCTCGCTGTTGACCCTGAGCCTCACTCCCCAGTCTTTGAGCTGCAAGCCCAGTTTAGACACCAGGCTTCACTTCCATTTAGCTATACAGTAACCGATCAAGACAATATCCAAGCATTACTCAATGATAATCCAAATTGGCATTATCATCGCTCTGGCGCGCTGAATTTAGGTGAAGTAGATCAGCAAGTCTGGATTAAAATCGTTTTACGCAACGACAGCTTAATCGAGCTACCGTTATTGCTCAGCGTCAACAATAACCTTTTGGATAGTATCACAGCCTATATCATGCAGCCTGATCATGCTATTTTGACCCTAGATTTAGGTGACAGTCGTCCTTTAATGCAACGGCCAATAAAACATGAAGCACAACTCATTCCACTAGAGCTACCGGGTAAACGACAAACAACCCTTTATTTGAAAGTGAAACACCATGGCGCGCTCAATATCCCGCTCAGTCTTTGGCACCCAGTTGAATACTTAAAATACAAAAGTAAATTTAACCTCATATATGGCATCTTGGCAGGGTTTTTACTTGCAATGATAGCGACGAACTTCACGATGTATACCTTCACACGCCGCAAATACTTTATGCATGGTACTTTGCTGTTATTGAGTGTATGGCTCTTACTGGTGCATCTATACGGCTTTGGATATCGTTATCTCTACGCAGATTGGCAATGGATGCAACAATATGGGCAAAGCCTGCTCGTACTGTTATCTACTTTGGCAATAGTGCCTATTTTAAGAAGTGGTATTTTACCGATTAGTACAGCATCGTATGTCGACGTCGGGCTAAAATACCTACTCGTTAGTGGTCTGGGACTGACACTTTTATGTACCTTGCTGCCAATCACACTGGCGTTAAAAGTCGCGTATGTTTTTGCCATCCTGGCCGTTTTGTACTTCTTTGTGATCACAATCAAAGCATCATTAAATAAGCTCAGCCAAAGGTTACCCGCGGTCACTGTTTATCTGTGTTTAATGATATCTTTATGTTACCAGTTTGGCTTTGAGCTAGGGTTACTCTCTGGGGCATTGCTTGAGCGTCCAGTTACTTATGTTTGTGCGCTATTTGTCTGTGCCTATATCAGCTATGCACTGGCTAAGCAGTATATTTTTGAACGAGAAAGCCATATCAAACAACAAGAACAAAAACTCGCAAAAACACGTGCCGAAGATGCCTTACTCAAAGAGAAGCTCATCATCCAAGAGCAAGCACAACAAGACCTGGAAAGCAGTATTGATGAGCGCACTTTCGAATTACAGGTCACGCTGCGTGAACTAGAAGAAAAAAATAGAGAATTAGAACGACTCAATATGGAAGATCCATTAACTAAGGTAAAAAATCGACGCTACTTCGATAAACGCCTTATGATGGAGGTCAGACGTTCCCGCAGAGAGCAAACCACACTGAGTGTCGTCATGCTTGATATTGACCATTTTAAACGTGTGAATGACGTATATGGGCACCTAGCAGGCGATCAAACCATTTGTGCTTTTGCCAATACCATTAGCAAGCATTTAAAGCGACCCCATGACGAAGTGTTTCGTTACGGTGGTGAAGAGTTTGTCATCTTGCTGCCCAATACCAATGTGCAAGGTGCACAAGAGCTTGCTGAACAGATCCGTGAAGCGACTGCCAGTTGCATCGTCAATATTGCTGATCAAAGTATCCAATTTACCACAAGTGCTGGGGTTTACAGCGCAATCGCACAAGATACAAAAAACCCAACTTTATTCACCGATTTCGCCGACAAAGCTTTATATGAAGCGAAGCAAAGTGGCCGTAATCGGGTATGTATTTATCAACACACGCAGGAGACTTAATGTGGCTCAATCAGGACTAGATCTATTTCCATATACTCGTATGCGACGCATGCGCCGCGACAACTTTTCACGTCGCCTTATGAGCGAAAATACATTAACTGTCGCTGATCTAATTTATCCTGTTTTCGTTTTAGAGGGCACAAACTGTCGTGAACCCATTCCTTCTATGCCTGGGATTGAACGACTGTCGGTTGATCTGCTCGTAGAAGAAGCAAAACAATTACACGCATTGGGCATTCCTGCCATTGCTATTTTCCCCGTCACCCCCTCAGATAAAAAATCCTTAATGGCTGAAGAAGCTTATAATCCTGATGGACTTGCACAGCGCACAGTCAAGGCACTCAAAGCGGCCTGTCCAGAGCTAGGTGTGATCACTGACGTCGCATTAGACCCGTTTACTGTGCATGGACAAGACGGCATCATAGACGACACAGGCTATGTGATGAATGACATCACCACTGAGATTCTTATCAAACAGGCATTGTCTCACGCCGACGCAGGTGCTGATGTGGTTGCGCCCTCAGACATGATGGATGGCCGTATTGGTGCCATTCGCGATGCATTAGAAGAAGCCGGTCACATCCACACGCGTATCATGGCTTACTCTGCAAAGTATGCATCAAGTTACTATGGCCCATTCAGAGATGCTGTTGGCTCCGCAGGTAACCTTAAAGGAGCTGATAAGAAGACCTATCAGATGGATCCAGCTAATTCGGATGAAGCAATACGAGAAGTTGCCTTAGACTTACAAGAGGGCGCGGACATGGTCATGGTGAAGCCTGGCATGCCTTACCTCGATGTCGTCAAACGCGTAAAGAGTGAGTTTGGAGTACCAACTTTTGCTTATCAAGTCAGTGGTGAATATGCCATGCACAAAGCTGCTATTGATAATGGCTGGCTTGCTGAAAAGCCTATCGTTATGGAGTCGCTCTTAGCGTTTAAACGTGCTGGGGCAGACGGGATCTTGACCTACTTTGCCAAGCAGGCAGCCATTTGGCTCAATGAGCAATAAAAAGCAAAAAAGCGCCTATTAGGCGCTTTTTTAGTTAGGCTTTCACTTCGGTGTCTATCACACCAGCTAACGGGCAATTAAATTCCTTCGCCGCTCTTTGTATGTCTTCTAAATTTGCCAACCAATATGGAAATGCAATCTGCTTTTTCGAGCTCAACTCGACTGATACTAAATATGCGCCCAGCAGCTTAGTAACTTTTAACGTCGCAATTTCATCACTGTGTAAATAATTGACCTGTGACCAGCTGCGATAGCTAAACCCAGCTTTATCAATGTGAACGTATTTTTTCCCAATAATTGATGAAATCAGCGTGACCATTGTCAAAGCAGCGCCTGACACGCCGAGTACTTTGGCGACAAACTCCAAACCAGAGTGCAATAACACAACATAAAGCAAAACCGATGCAATCAGCTGCAACAGATAAATATACCAGTTAATTTGTAAGTTGATTGTCTTCATGAGTACCTCCAAATTTTACTCAATTCACCTACTTTAGGATTAAGAAGGAAGCATGATAAATTCGCTTTGTTCCTAAATCAAGCTCGCCCTCTGCTTTTTTCAACAATCCACTTTTTTAGCGCATGCTTAATTCTCTATATTTGCATTACATTAGATAATTTAACTTTCTAGATAGGTATATTTTTTAGTAAATTACGTAAAAAAGATGTGGGGATTGCTCAGAAAACAGTCCGAAAGAATGGGAATTTGCATTATACAATTGTTTACATTTTACAAATAAAAAAATTCATAAAATGGCGATTTAGCCAGGCTTAAATCAACTTAACCACTGCTCAGCCACAGCGGGTGAGTTATCCATACGCATAAAAAAACCGCCCTGAGGCGGTTTTTTCAAAAGAAAGGAGTGGCTAATTACTTAGCAGCTTTCTTTTCTTTCTCAGCAGCGATTACCGCGTCAGCAACGTTTTGCGGACATGGTGCATAGTGAGAGAATTCCATTGAGAACTGACCACGACCAGACGTGATAGTACGTAGGTGACCAATGTATCCGAACATTTCAGATAGAGGTACTTCACCCTTGATACGAACGCCCATTGCGCCAGCTTCTTGGTCTTTGATCATACCACGACGACGGTTAAGGTCACCGATTACGTCACCTACGTTGTCATCTGGCGTGAACACGTCAACTTTCATGATTGGCTCAAGAAGTTGTGCACCCGCTTTAGGGATAGACTGACGGAAAGCGCCTTTAGCAGCGATTTCGAATGCGATTGCTGATGAGTCAACTGCGTGGAAACCACCGTCGAATAGCTCAACTTCAACGTCTAGTACAGGGAAGCCAGCTAGAACACCTTCTTCCATCATTGACGCGAAGCCTTTCTCAACTGCAGGCCAGAATTCTTTAGGTACGTTACCACCAACAACTGAAGATGAGAACGTGAAACCAGAACCAACTTCA
This sequence comes from Pseudoalteromonas luteoviolacea, assembly GCF_000814765.1. Lineage (GTDB taxonomy): Bacteria > Pseudomonadota > Gammaproteobacteria > Enterobacterales > Alteromonadaceae > Pseudoalteromonas > Pseudoalteromonas luteoviolacea_H. The sequence goes on along the minus strand of NZ_JWIC01000009.1, from coordinate 84,010 downwards.
CCTGGCTTGATGCGGTAGTCGATCTTACCGAACTGACCAGAACCACCAGACTGCTTCTTGTGCGTGTAGCTGTCTTCAACTTCTTGCGTGATAGTTTCACGGTAAGCAACCTGAGGTTGACCAACAACTAGCTCAACGCCGTAAGTACGCTTAAGGATGTCTACCTTGATGTCTAGGTGAAGCTCACCCATACCTTTAAGGATAGTTTCACCTGAATCTTCGTCAGTCTCAACCTGGAATGACGGATCTTCTGCAACCATCTTACCGATAGCGATACCCATCTTCTCGTTACCACCTTTATCTTTAGGTGCAACAGCGATAGAGATTACCGGATCAGGGAAGATCATCGCTTCTAGAGTACATTCGTGCTTAGGATCACATAGCGTGTGACCAGTTTGAACGTTCTTCATACCTACAACTGCGATGATGTCACCCGCTTGTGCTTCAGTAAGTTCGTTACGCTCGTCTGCTTGCATCTCAACCATACGGCCGATACGCTCAGTTTTACCAGTTGCAGAGTTAAGGATCGTGTCACCTTTCTTCATGCGACCAGCGTAGATACGGATGAACGTAAGTGCACCGAAACGGTCGTCCATGATTTTGAACGCAAGCGCTTTAAGTGGCTCTTCTGCATCAACTGTCGCAACGTCACCAGTAGGCTCACCAGTTTCAGGATCAGTTAGAGGCTGAGGGTCAACTTCAGTTGGAGACGGTAGGTAATCAACAACTGCGTCTAGTACTAGCTGCATACCTTTGTTTTTGAATGCAGAACCACAGAAAGTTGGGAAGAAAGCAAGGTCACGTGTACCTTTACGGATACAAGCTTTGATTTGCTCTAGTGAAGGAGTTTCACCTTCCATGTATGCTTCCATTAGGTCGTCGTCTTGCTCAACAGCAGACTCAACTAGCATCTCATGGTACTCTTCAACTTTCTCAACCATGTCAGCTGGAACGTCAGTGATTTCGTAGTTTTCTGGAAGGCCAGTCTCGTCCCAGATGTATGCTTTCTTTTCTAGTACGTCAACAACACCTGTGAACTGATCTTCGATACCGATAGGAAGAGTCATAACTAGTGGGTTTGCGCCAAGTACTTTCTCTACTTGACCTACTACGCGGTAGAAGTCAGCACCCATACGGTCTAGTTTGTTTACGAAGATACAACGTGCAACTTCTGATTCGTTCGCATAACGCCAGTTAGTTTCTGACTGAGGCTCAACACCACCAGAACCACAGAATACACCGATACCACCGTCAAGAACTTTAAGTGAACGGTATACTTCAACTGTGAAGTCAACGTGTCCAGGAGTATCGATAACGTTTAAACGGTGGCCTTTCCACTCACAAGTAACAGCTGCTGACTGGATAGTAATACCACGCTCTGCTTCCTGTTCCATGAAGTCAGTAGTTGACTCACCATCGTGTACTTCACCAGTTTTGTGAATCTTACCAGTAAGCTTAAGAATACGCTCAGTGGTCGTAGTTTTACCCGCATCAACGTGCGCGAAAATACCAATGTTTCTGTATTTCGATAAATCTGCCATTGTTTTACTCTATTTAAAGTAGAAAAATTATTCGGCGGGAGTATATCACCTCTTTAGGCGAACATCATCCTTGAAGTCGATTAAAATGCAGCCAATTTGCAATTAAAACGCATTCGCTGCGATATTGCATTGTTGAACTGCATTAAATAAGCCATTTTTAGCCTTAATCACCATCAATGATATCGCCAACACTGCCTAATACAGAGCCTTCGCCCTGCCTGCTACCGCCTTGTTTTGGTGCATGTTCAAGGACACGATCCGCTAATCTAGAGAATGGTAAGCTTTGGATCCACACCGTGCCATGGCCTTTTAACGTCGCTAAAAAGAGCCCTTCACCGCCAAAAAACATACTTTTCAGGCCTTTCACCCGCTCAATATCAAATTCGATGCCTTCGCTGAAACCAACCACACAGCCGGTATCGACGCGCAGCGTTTCACCATTCAGTTGCTTTTCAACCACAGTGCCGCCTGCATGGGCAAATGCCATTCCATCGCCCTGCAGATGCTCCAATATGAACCCTTCTCCACCAAAAAAGCCCGCGCCGAGTTTACGCTGAAAGGCAATATCCACTTTGGTGCCCAGTGCAGCACATAAAAATGAATCTTTTTGTAAGTACACAGATTGACCTAACGTCGCCATATCCAACGCCAAAATAGAACCCGGAAAAGGCGCTGCAAATGCCACGCGCTTTTTACCCACACCTTCATTGGTGAAGTGCGTCATAAACAACGACTCACCACTAATTAAACGCTTACCTGCGCTGAATAACTTACCCATAAAGCCTTGATCTACATCAGAGCCGTCACCCATTTTTGCTTCAAAGCTAATGCCATCTTGCATGTAGTTCATCGCGCCGGCTTCTGCAATAACCGTTTCATTGGGATCCAACTCCACTTCAACCATCTGCATCGATTCGCCGATGATTTCATAATCAATTTCATGACAATGCATATCTTATTCTCCTTTTATGTGCCCAAATAACTGTGTCTTCACAGCCTTTTTGTCTGTCAAAGTTAGTACAATGCAATGCATTTTGCATGACAACTGCTTACCCATTGACACCTTTCGATTAAAACCAGATAAATAGACCCAAGATCAAAACAACCCCTAATAAAGGTACGCATACCGTCAATACTGCCAGTGGCCAATACGCATCTTGGTGTTTCTCGCCACAAATCGCCCGCACCGTTGTCACGACATAGCCATTGTGTGGCAAGGTGTCCAGTGCACCCGAACTAATCGCGACAACACGATGTAACTGGTTTTCATCGACCCCCAAATCTAAATAATGAGGCGCAACCAAAGGGAGTGCAATTGCCTGTCCACCCGAGGCTGATCCCGTTAATGCCGCGATAACACTCACCGCGATTGCCGCGCCAAGCAACTCATTGCCCGGAATGGAGGTCATTAAGGTCACAGCCTCTTGAAACGCAGGCGTGCCTTTAGCAACGGCGCCAAAACCGACGACCGCAGCCGTATTGCCAATAGCCACCAATGCCCCTGTTGTTCCTAGATTAATGGCCTGAGATAGACTTTTAAAGTACTTAAAATTAATGATAAAAATAGATATGACGCCGCCGAGCAAGGCAACAATTAACGCGCTTTGCTGAAGCTGTTCGTGCAATAGAAATGACAAGCTCAATACGACGAGTAAGGGTAAGAGCCCTGTGATTGGGTGGGGTAAATGACGCTTATCCTCGATAGGGTCGCCCGCTCTCACTTGAAAAGACTCGCCATTATCGACAGCCTTTTTAATCATTTTAACCAGTAAAAAATAGCCCAAAACAGCCATAAATACGGCGACAATTAAGCTTTCTTGCCATGCCGCATAGGGAGACGTGCCCAAGTATTTTATTGGGATCCAGTTTTGTATTTCAGGAGACCCCGCCGAGGTCATGGTAAATGTCACAGAACCAAAAGCCAGTACTGCGGGGATAAAACGCCGAGGCAGGCCCGCATCCTTAAATAAGCTCAATGCCATCGGATAAACAGAAAATGCCACAATAAAAACACTCACCCCACCATAAGTCAGTAAGGCACAAGCTAGCACGATGGCAAATACAGCATGCTTCATCCCTATTTTATCGGTAATGTAACGCGCAATAGCATCGGCAGCGCCCGTATCTTCCATAAATTTACCAAACAATGAACCCAGCAAAAACATAAAGAACCAAGCTTGGATAAAACCACTGAATCCGGACATATAAATTGAAACAAAGTCACCGTCATTGATGCCATTAAATATCGTAATATTGCTGCTAAGTGCGACCAACAGTGCACATAACGGCGCGGCAATAAACAAATTCATCCCTCTTAAAGTCAGCCAAATCAATGCAGCCAATGCACCAATCAACCCCAACGTACTGACCATTAACTCACCTCTTTTGTTATTTTTATGTAACTGTTATACGCCGAAAAGATCAGGAAATAAAGTGTCTTAGCGCACTCAAAAGTAGGCGAAATAATGAAGTAGTTTGCTTAAGCAACAAACACGAATAAATCAAATGAGAATTATTTGCAAATAAATGTTGACACTGAACCAAATGTTATTGATAATCAATCTCAACAAAGTAAGTGACGGTTTATTTTGTTGAAGTACTCTAATTTTGTTTCTCGACCCTGAAACACGTTGAGCGAACGTTAAACGTTAGGTAATAACGCGTTGTTTTACGCCCCTAAAACAACTTGTAAAAACCGACTATTTTACTTGCTACATTGCTCATATCAGTGACGGTAGATATGAACACAAAAGCCCGCTTGACCCGCGGGCTTTTCTATTTTTACTACTTGCCAATGACCCACTTACCTCACCAATTAAGATGAGGGTGTTCAAAAAAACCAAAACAAATTAACGCTTACAGCTCACCAACAACGTAAATGAGAATTGTTTTCAAAAAAGTATTGACATAGATCAAAATACAATTGATAATCAATCTCAACAAGTCGAGTAGACGGCTCAACTTGTTAAGTACGCTAAATTGTTTCAAGACCCTGAAACACGTGATGCACACGTAAAAATGCAAGGTTGCATGTGCTTTATCTTAACGCCCCTTAAGTAAAGTACACTCAACCCACTTACTATTTTACTTGCTACATTGCTCATATCGGTGACGGTAGATATGATCAAAAAAGGCCCGCTATTGCGGGCTTTTTTATTGCTCTCGACTCACCATCGCTCTTTTTTAGCCACATTCCCGCACAATACATATTTACAAACTAATGCTATACACCCGTTATATCACCGACATCAATGCACGTGAATCACGGCAAAACTCACCAACAAAACTAAATGAGAATTATTTTCAAATAAGTGTTGACACTCACCCAGATCTAATTGATAATCAATCTCAACAAAGACGGATATACACACTTTGTTGACGTACTCAGATTTTGTTTCTCGACCCCGAAACACGTGTGGCGCACGCAAACAGCTTCTGGTTGTCAGTGATGAACATTAACGCCCCTTAACGCGATTCACTAACAACCAACTTACTATTTTACTTGCTACATTGCTCATATCGGTGACGGTAGATATGAACCTAAAAGGCCCTGACAGGGCCTTTTTTATTGCGTGAAATAAAGCAGCTGTAATCTAGTGTAATAGTCTGTACCAATACCCACTGTTAGAATTTTGTACCTATTTAATCTAAACGCTGCTGTAATGACTAAGACACGCTACCGCTACAACTTCATCTTAACGGTACTCCTTTTAACCGGCTTTATCTTTACCAGCTGGTTTAGTTTAATCATTGCTAAGCAATCGTTATTTCGCGGCATTGAAAACGACGCACTGCCACTGACCAGTCACCTGATCCATACAGACTTACAAAAACAGCTGCAAGCCCCCATTATTATCTCATCACAAATGGCCAATAATACGTTTTTACACCATTGGCTGACAACGCCACAAAAAGACACCACCTTCTTATTTGAATATCTAAGGCAGACTCGCAGTGATTTTGACGCAGTCACCAGTTTCCTCACGACCAGTCATGACAAAGCCTATTATCGCTATGATGGTAATACCACCACGTTAAGCCAACAGGACACTTGGTATCAAGACACTATGGACAACGACGCCCTTTATACACTCAATGTCGATTTAGACCCCAGAGATGACCACCAAGCAACCATCTTTGTAAATCATAAAATCATGGTTAATAATCAGGTGAAAGGGATCACGGGCGTAGGCATTAAACTGGATCACTTAAAGCGTCTCATTGATAAGTACCAACATACTTACAACCGTAAAGTCTATTTTATTGATCATAAGGGCCGCTTATTGTTTTATAACGATGCAACCTTCACAGACTATTCGTTGAGCGACAAGTTTGGTCAACATGGCACTAAATTACTAGACAACCAAACCTATAAATTACGCTTAGAGCAAGACGATAAAACTTTATTTATTAACTCTCGCTATTTGGCCCACTTCGGCTGGTATCTCATTGTTGAGCAATCACTTGACCAAAATAACTCTCTATCGGAAAGCCTCTATATTAATTTGTTGATGGGTGTTGTGATCACTGGCGTCATCTTGTTTAGCGCTCAGCTCACCTTTAACCATTATCAGAAACGACTCGAAAAGATGGCGACGTTTGATAAGCTGACAAATACCTACAATCGACAAGCATTTGAGCCTAGGCTGCAATCTGAGCTGCAAAAAGCGCGCAACCAATTCAAGCCGCTGGTTATGATGATGTTAGACATTGACCACTTCAAGCAAGTGAATGACAAACACGGACACTTGATCGGTGACAAAGTCCTAAAGCACGTTGCCCATATTTGTAAATCAGTCGTCAAAAATCACGGTTCAGTATGTCGTTGGGGTGGCGAAGAGTTTGTGATTTTGCTCCCCAAAACAGAGCTCAATCAAGGCCATGAACTGGCAGAGCAGATCCACCAAGCGCTCAATGCCAGTGTATGTGACGTCAAAGTCACAGCCAGTATTGGTCTTGCACAATATCATATCGATGAATCAGAGGACGGGCTGTTAAAGCGTGCTGACGCTGCTTTATACCGCGCTAAAAGCACTGGACGCAATCGCTCAGTGCTTGCACAAGCCGCTTAATAGATTAGCGGCGATTCTTTCTTGCGCGAGCGCGACGTTGGCGCTTTTCTTCTTCGCGAGCCGCTTTTTTCGCCTCTGCTGCTGCGCGGATCTCAGCAACCATTTGCTCTTCTTCTTCACGCATTTGCGGCGTTTCCATGGTTACATGGCCAAGTACAGCATCGCGTAACTCATTGATGAGGATCTCTGACATCTTATGGGTATCCACTTGATTGCCACCACGGATACAGCCTCGCTTGCGCCCAGCCATCTCAATGAATGTCCAATCACAGTCCGGCAACTCATCAATTTTATAACGACTTTTCAGCAACTCAGGATAGGCCTTTAGCAAGTATTCTGCTGTGTAGCTCGCCACTTCTTCATAGTTAATGGCGGTATCACGGATAGCCCCCGTTGCGGCTAAGCGATAGCCCGAGTTTTCATTTTCAACTTTTGGCCATAACATGCCCGGCGTGTCATACAGCATAATACCGTCATCTAGGCGAATACGTTGCTGCGCCTTGGTAACCGCAGGCTCATTGCCCGTCTTTGCGACAATGCGGCCTGCCAATATATTGATAAGTGTTGATTTACCAACGTTAGGAATACCCATGATCATGGCTTTTAACTGCTTATCTTGACCGACTTTATGCGGCGCTAACTTTTTACATAGTGCATTTATACGATGCACTTCAGCCGCTTTATCATGACCAAACGCTAAGGTTTTCACCCCCTCTTCTTGCTCAAAATACGCCATCCAAACTTTGGTCATCTCGGGATCTGCTAAGTCCGCTTTGTTTAATATTTTGATGACCGGCTTATCACCACGCAATTGACCAACCATTGGGTTTTCACTGCTATACGGAATACGCGCATCCAGTACTTCAATAATGACATCCATCTGCGGCATGATCTCTTTGATCTCATTGCGCGCCTTATTCATATGACCAGGAAACCACTGTATTCCCATTATAACCACCTGTATTTAATTTACTTTGTAAAAACTCACGCTCTTTTTCATAAAGCATTGGGTACCAAAGCCAGATGTATAGCAGCAGTACCACAAGATCAAGTTATAGAGTTTACTATAAAACTTACCGCAAAGATAAAACACTGCGCTTTTAACTCGCATTTATCTCCTAGAAAGTATCGGTTATCAGTTTTATATCCTGTTCATTAAGCAGGTGCTGCATGTTAATTTGTGGTTCCCTCCAAATCGACGACAAGATCCCCGGTGAGCTGCGAACAACATGCCAAAATATAGTTATTATTTTCATCAATCGGATTAAGGCCACCAATGTGATTCATTTTGACACTGCCTTTTTTCAACTTGATTTTGCAAATACCGCATGAGCCAACACAACATTCACTGCTAACGGACATGTTGCTCTCGCGAATAACATCTAGTAATAGCGCGCCTTTACTCGCTTTGACAGACTTTTTAGCGCATGAAAACTGGATCTCAATTAATCCATCTTTTGCATAATCGACATCTGACTTTGATGTCAGCAGTTGATTCGTAAATGATTCCCGATAGATAACCGACTCGTCCACCCCAAGTTTAGAAGCAAAACGCTGTGCACTATCCATAAACCCGGCGGGCCCACAAATCGCAATCTGACTAGATTTAATATCCGGACATAAGCGTTTGAGGCTCATCGGGCTGAGTTTTTCATGATGCATATCACAATCAGGCAGCTCTGAGCTGAATAAGTGGATCGTCACATTCTCATAGTCACGCTCAAGCGCTTTGAGTTGCTCATAAAATATCACTTCTTGTCGGTTACGGTTGTAGTAAAGAAGTGTGATGGGGAGTGCTCTATTGATACTCAAGCTATTTAGCATTGAATATACCGGTGTGATCCCGCTGCCTGCTGCAATGAACACAATCGATGACGCATTCATCAACTTCAATTCATTGAATTCACCAAAAGCCTCTGACACCTCGAATGTCTGGCCGACTAATGGCGTATCAACTAAGTACTTAGACACCGTGCCTGATGAGACCTTCTTTACAGTAATATCAAAAGTTTCATCCGCCCTCGGTGTACTTGAAAAGGAATAGCACCGCTTGTACAACTTGCCTTCTATTTCAACTTGTATTGAACAGTATTGGCCCGGCAAATATGACATCCGGTGAGTACCTGTCGTGCGAAAGCGAATGGTTTTCGCACTGTCGGTCTCTCTGCTTTCTGCAATCACTTCAACTTTCATTATTCGCTCCACATTATATATAGTCGAACGCGTCAGAGTACATGTGTTCTAAGCACGCTCCTTTGTCAATAAAAGCAGCCCGTGTTGAGGGCATTAAATCAAAGCGCCCAGCAAGGTAAATATCAAACTCAGAGAAGTCATCAAAATCACACAAGATATTATCGACCAAGCTCCCGGTACGACCTTCCCACGACTCATGGTCTTCTTTTACGACCGGAATAAAATTAACCTGCGTATTTTCCTGTGCCCATGCACAAAGCTGATCATATTCATAGAAGTCTTCAGCACTGCGAACGCCCCAATACAAATACACGTCTTTTTGATAATCAAGTTCTTGTAAGTGCGTAATGATTGATTTGATATATCCAAACCCGGTGCCCGCTGCAAACAAAATGACTGGACGGCCACTCTGCTTAAAATAAGCATTTCCTAAACCTATTTTGGCTTTCACATCCTTGTGTTTCATGAGATGGGCAACCGCATCGGGAATTGCTTTTGTCACCTTACAGCCACCCACGTGTATTTCTATATTTTTCACATTGGGTGACGACGTGATTGAAAAAGGGATCTCTTTATCTTTAACCCCCAGTTTCAAATACTGTCCCGGCTTGTACTCAACATTTTCTTGCGGCGTCATCACAATCCGATACACTGAATCATTTAGCTTTGTAACTGTGTCTAGCTGACAATTAACGTAACTCATATTTACACATCCTTAGGCACTACTTTTGGACCTTAAAAAAATCCCTTGATAATTATCCGTTTTGAGTAAAACGGCCAAAATAAAACACATCACCATTAAACCTGCAGCAGCAACACTCGCGGTATAAAAACTGAAGTCATTAAAATACGAAATAAGAAACGCAGCGACAGCAGAAAAACTCGCGTTGCTAATATAGCGTACCGATGCCAATCGACCTTTAATCTCAGGCTTCGTGCATCTTTGCTGAGCAGCTATCCACGACACAGTTGACACCGTAATGAGAACGCCATACACAAAAGTAACTGGCAAAATGATCCACCCTGATGCGTCAAACGCATAGCCAACAAAAATGAGCGCGCATACCAACATCAGCAACAGACTCACTTCAAAGCGGTTTTTATCATTTAGCTTAATTTTCGACGCAACAACGCCCCCGATAATTGCACCCAGCGCAAAAGCACCGTCAATAAAGGACAACCACCGTGCCAAATCATTAAAGTTGTGTTTCACTGCGGGCGCCAGCAACAGATTGAATAGCGCTAAAGACGCATAATCTATGCTTGGGAAAACAAACGTGAATATTCTGTTTTTATCACCTTGAAGATACGTACCAACCTCTTTCCAAGAACCTGGATTAGGCTTCTCCTTATCCATCTTCACCTGATTAGATTTTATGACCCATACTGTGAGTACATAAAAAACAAATGCACATGTATAACCCGAAAAAACGGTAAACAACACCCAAAATGACGAGGCAAACTCGAGCAATATACTGGCTAAAGCCATGCCTATAATTTGGCCACACTGTAATGCCATGGAGGTATATGCATTGATTTTTTCAAGTTTGTCGTCACTGCCTAGCATGGGAATAAGCGCAAAAATAGCCGCCCTCAAAAACGGCCTGATCATGTTTAGCGCGAAAGCAACAAACATAATTAACTGGGCATTGCCTTGTGCGCCTAATATGATCGGCACACATAAAATGAGTACATTGACCAGTGCCGCTCCAAGTAACACTTTTTTAGCACCATGCTTGTCGACGCAGGTGCCTGCATAGCCTTGAACAAACAGCCCAATAAAAAATTCGCTGGCGTATACAAATGCAAAAGACCACAAACTGTCTGTTGCCTGATAAAGCATCATGCCGAGTGCAAGCGTGAATAACCCCCTTGCAACATTGATTGAGAATTCACTAAATACAATCCAAGGCATAATCAATTACCAAGTAGGTTGATGAGACAACTCAAACGAAAGCGTGTTAAGTGCAGCTTTACACCTATCTAAAGCTTGTGTCTGATCCACGCCTGTACTGATCGCACACGCCGTGCGTTCACGACTGCTTGTCATCGGCGAGAGCACATCACCCGGTTTTTTCATCACACTTACATCAAAAATACCTGCTAATGCCTGTGCATCTTCGAGCCCTTTCACTTCTGCTAAAAGCACTGTTTGCTCAAAGCCAATGCCTGTAAACAAAATGGCCGCAGGCTGTTTAATAGCTAATTGGTTACGCACATCGGGTATAACAGAAACACCGCAGGATTGCTTAGCTTCGCAATCATATATGTCGATGCCTGTTGCCAACTCAATCAATGTAAAAATACCATCGCCACCTACTCTGGCATGGGTTTCCACAACTTTCGGCCCTGATTCTGTGAGAATGATTTCTGTATGGCTTGGGCCTTGATTCACGCCAAGGGCGTCTAGCATGGTGCAGATATAAGTTTCGATTTCAGCTTGCGTGTCTTGCGGTAACGCTGCTGGAAAAATATGGCCTAATTCGATAAACGTATTTTCGTCTTTAATTTTTTCTGTGATCCCAAGCACGACATGCTGGTTATCTTCTGACAGGGCTTCAACACTAAATTCTTTCCCCGTTAAAAATGCCTCTGCAATAATAGGAAAGTCCAATTCAAGCTCATTGAGTTTACTAACAGCAGCTTCTAGCTCATGAATATTGCTGACTTTAAACACGCCAAGACTCGCATTTGCCTCCAGTGGCTTTACTATCATGGCTAAGTTAGATTGCGCAAAGTGTGTCTCGTAGAAGTCTTTCAGCTCTGCCTTGCTATAAATCAATTGATGAGGTGTATCATCAACCCCTTGCTCAGCCAAACGCGCTCTAGTCAAATACTTATTGTTTAGCGTTTTAACTAATTGTCTAGAATGCGGATAAGGGAGTTCAAGGCGACTCGCAACCATAGACGCAATTTCTTGATAGGTATCATTAAAGCACGCAATCCTCTCAAACTTCGTGTGCTGGTGCAGTGCGATCGCAACATCAACATACGTCTCAAATGATGCGTCGTCATCCAATAAGATCAAGTTCTCATAGGGGAACTTAAGATCAGGCGCATGACTTTGCGACTTCTTCATTATCACGGTGATTTGATGTGCCATGTTCGCCAATGCTTTATGCCCAGGGCGTACGTTACCTATTACAAGTACTTTCATTTTCAGACCTTAATACATGTATGCTTCTGGCCACTTAAAAAATATCGAAGCCAGGCAGTCAATTTGGATAGCCGGTTGTGTGCTCAGCTAGAGCACACAACATTCAATTACTCACTCGGTAATCTTCAATGCGCTAGACAGCGACAGATAATGACGAAGAATTTTCAAACAGCTCATTTACATAATTGATATTTTCCGTCGGCTCTACATCGCGTGTTTCAAATGCAATTGGACCTTCCCAGTTATTTTTAACCACCGCATCAATTAAGCCTTGAAAGTCAATGGTTCCCATCCCGAGAGGCCAATGAGAGTCACGCTCACCATCGGTATCACTGAATGAAAAGGCAGCAACACGATCGTGTATTTCGTTGAAGACAGCAACCGGATCTCCACCCCCTACTGACTCATGGCATACGTCAAATAACATTTTCACACCAGGCACACGGTCTAACACATAGCGATAGTGGTGGATATTAGTGAACACATAATAAAAAGGGTGAAACCTCTGATAGTTAGATAAGTTTTCTAGCCACAACTCACAGCCCACTTCATCTGCATAAGCTTTCGCTTCGCTAACGGTTTCGACATACCCATCTAACGCCTCACTCAGTGCTTGTTTTACATATCTAGGCTCAACAATACCGCCACCATGCAAAATCAACGGTGCACCTAACTTTGCCGCAAGATCAATCTCATCACGCAGAAACTTTTGCGCAGCTCTACGAATTTCGACCACATCACTCGCTAAAGGCGCTTTAAAATTGCCATGGTAAACAGGCTTCACATTCAACTCAGCCATTTTCTCGCGTAATTTTTCAATACGTTCGTCAGACCAATTACGTGGCGCATCTTGCTCATTAGCACCATCAATATACCAATGTGTGTAACCGTGGTTATAGGCGTGCATCATCCCCTCTTCAGCGACATGATATTGCTGAATAACAGAACCGCTCATAAATGGAGGTAGTTTTAGTTTATTAATCACTTTAGTTTTCACAATCTCTTTCCTTATTGAATTTTAATTTGAGCTTTAAAAATAAAAATGTAACGAATATTTGAATAAATAACCCACAATCAGAATTTAAAAACATACAAAGTTAAAATGCGACTTCTTCCCTGACAAAAGGCTCTTTTCTATCTATAAAAGTTAATAAAAAGGGCATAGTAAATATCGTAAAAATCGTTGTTGAGATTAGACCAAAAGCAACAGAAACACCTAAAGGCCTAAGAATATCCTCTCCTGGTCCAAATCCAATTATTAAGGGAACCATACCACCAACAGTGGTCAAATTTGTGACCGCCAAGCTTTTTAACCTAACTTTAACACTCATATAAATTGCAGAGCTTAAATCTAAAACAGACTTAAACTTAATATACTGATCCAATATTAATATTGAGTTATTAACGGATAGACCCACCAAGATAAGAACACCAAGCAAAGCATTTACTGAAAGAGAACAATCAAAATATACCAGCGCAACCATTGCACCGCTAATAGAAAATAAAATCGATAAGCAGCAAATTAAAGTACGACTATAACTATGAAAAACAGCCATAATAACCATGAAGACAAGTGCAAATGAAAGTATGAGAGACTCGACCAGAGAAATCACTGCTAATGTAGAGTCTTCACTCCCCTTTTCAAAAGCAATTGGTAACACACCATCAGGATAGTGTTCTCTTAACACTGCTTTAAGTCGATCTTTGAACGCTTCTATCTGTTTTTTATTAACACTCGGGTTAAACCAGATGTTTACTTGGTAACTTAACTCTCCATTTCTAGAGTAGTACTGACGCCACTCTTGTTGGTTCGTGAGGGTGATTAGATCATTGAGGTATACAGCATGATCATTTATAACCAAAGGTACTTCATATATATGTGATATTTGATCTTTATTTTTATCAACGCTCAGCTTTAAAGGCAGCTCTTGGTCTTGTAATTTAAGGTTATAAAGCTTTCTTGGCTCTGAAGAATATTCTATATAATTTTCTATTTCTTTAAATTTATCATCTGACAAACCACTTTCAAGCAAGTTATTAATAGCCAGCTCATTATAATTAACAACAAGTGATTTAGACTTCCTATCACCAGGGATGTTCTTAACCTTTTTAATCAGCCCTTTGTCAGATTTACTTATTTTATAAACCTCTTTTAAAATCAATCTATTTTGTTCTGGATATTTACCAAGGACCTTTACAATTAAATCCGGATTAGACTTTACATTTAATGCCGCCGTTACAAAAGGAGAATAACTCACATCTGAATACTCATTAGAAAAATCTATCTTAGATAGCTTATCCATTGAGGTCTCAAATTGCTTATATGAATTCAAAAACAATGATAAAAAAACTATATTATCTCTCATATCCATATAAACATAATTAACTTCAGAATCTAATTCAGATTTAATCTTGTCATATATCGGCTTGATAATTTCAAGCTTCCTTATTTTACTGACACCCACTTCATTAAAGTCGATCGCAACATCAATAATCTCAGCTTTAGGCTCAGCAATAATCTCTGTTTTAAGCTTTCCTTTTGCATCAGCTATTAAATATATAGATACAGAAATAACACTCAAACACACCACCGCAGACAACCAAACATGTCTATGTAGAAAAACAATGTACTTTGGCGCCGTTGATTCTTTTTCTTTCGTATTCATTTTTCTCGCCGGTCTATTTTTACAAAAAAGCATATAAATAGAGGGAGTGAGAAAAATACTGATAAAAAGCGAGGAGATAATGATACTGGAAGAGACCAGAACAATATCTCTTAGGATTGAAGACACAGCGGGGTGAGAAAAGGCCAATGGTAAGAAGACTAACACCGATGTAATGGTCGAGACCATAATTGGGGAAGTGACATCACGTACTGCTTCAACGATAACTGAAAAGCTCAGTAAACCACTTTGCTTGCGGGCTCGCTCAATACGATCTAAAACAATGATCACATTGTCGACTACTAACCCGATACTAATACTCATGCCCCCCAACGAAAGGAGATTAATACTGACACCCGATGCGCGCATAATCAGAATGCCCAAAGCCAAAGAAATTGGCATACTGATACAAATAATCAAAGTGCTTGATAACTTTCTATAAAATACCAGTACCACGAACACCGAAATCGCCATACCAAGCAACAAAGCATATAGAATGCTTTCAATTGCTTTATCAATAAAACGTTGAGGATCGTTTAAAGCAGCAACACCGCCAAAGCCCTCAACAAACTCATTGACCACCCGTTTAAATTCTTTGGACACTTGGTAAATATTGGCATTCGGCTTGGGCCACATTGCCAGTGTCACTACATCCTTGTTATCTAATAAAAAATGACGACGGTTGGGTTCTTTGTCAAAAAACACGCTCGCGACATGCTCAATCAATACAGGCGAACCGGCTATTGTGGCAACCTTAATACGCTTTATTTCATCAAGGTTTGATAAAGACTTATTCAGCTTTAGACTGATTTTCCCCTGCGTCTTACTATGTAGCTCACCAAGCTTTAAATCATATTGATGTCGATTCAGTGTATCGATGACATCACTGGCAGAGATACCATACTCGATTAGCTTGTATGGGCTTAGCCGAATATTCACAAACGGCAGATTTCCCTTGGAAACACGGCTAAAAGCAACTCCTTCCATGTCATTGATCATGGGAACCAGTTGTTCATCCAGTAATCTACTTAATTCTGCATTATTAAATTTATCTGAATAAATAATGAAATAGTTTTCAGAGCTAGGATCTAAGATGTCAACAATGGGCGCAGGTTCATGCTCTGGTAGCTGTGCATGATAAAAAGAGGCGATGGCTGCAACATCGCGCTTCGCAATTTCTGGGTCTACTTGCCAATCGAAATTCACGCTATAGCGCACTAAACCTTGCTTATAGGTCCCCTCAACATCCACCACATTGCTGATGGTTTTCAGTGAGCGTTCAATTTTATGACCCCATTGATTATAAAAGCCATATGCGTCCTGCATTGGCCTCAACGTCACCCTTACATTTGGCTTATTCACCGTTGGGTACATAGAGATCGGCAGCTTATTGGCAACGTAACTTCCGCAAATCGTCAGAAATACCGTCACGGCAAATATAAACTTGTACCTTGCTAACAGGCCAGACATGTTCAGTGCCATAACGATTACAACGCTTTGCTTTTATTAAGTTGCACTTTGACTAAACTGCCAAACCGAAAAAGTCGATTGCAGGTTTCATCCACAAAACACGTTTGCGTATCCAGCTTAATTTCTACTTCGGATTTAGAAACCCCTCCTAGTTCAGAGTGACGATTGTGTATGGCATCCACTTCGCCATTGAGCGGAATGGCATATCCATCTGGGTCAAGAATGACCGTGACTTTCTTACCGATGTTGACATATTGATTGTTTGGATAGTAGCTAATCGCTCTAACATTCAGATCCGCGCGTCTAGCTAACGACAATATAGGCTGATATTTATCAACTTTAACCCCTTCGCGAGACATCACTTCTGACACCACGTAGTCGCCGCTGCCAGCGAAGATAAGTTGTTTTTTTATATTTGGATCAAAGGGCGTGACCTCCGCAATGGGCAAATCGTCTGAAATCTTTTGACCAGATTTAATATTGATTTTATTGACAATGCCATCAACGTTTGACGTGACAATCCGTTTACTTTGGTAATTAAACTTACCTATCAAGTAGATATTACTATCATTAGCATTCGCATCTGATAGCAATAAGAATAGTGTCATTATGATGACTAATTTCATCGCTTTTTGCCCCTCATTCCTTGCTTTTACGCGTGAGGCAAACAATACCTCACACGCCACTTCACTTTATTGTGCTACTGCTTCAGCTTGCTTTTGTTGTTCACGTAGTTTTGCTTCTCGCTGTCTCACTCTAGGAATGACCAGCTCTGTGAAGTACTTCATTTCTTCTAAATGCGGCCAACCTTGCATAATAAATGTCGAGGCGCCACCCGCTTTGTATTGCATAATGTAATCAGCCACTTGATCAGGATCACCAACCATGGCCAACGAAGATCCACCTCTAATTTGAATCGCTCCGGTCCAAAGGATGTCATTTAACCAACTATTTCCAGCCTCTTCTGCCAACTTGCAAATGTCATTAACAGCCTTCGAATCGCACGTTTTCATAAAATCAGTTAAAAACTTCGCCCATTTAGGGTCTGTTCCATCCAACATTTCATCTACCCTTTGTAGAGCCTCTTCACGAGTCGGACGGACAATGACGGACATGCGGATCCCCATCTGATTACCAGACTCAATACAAGGCTCGGCGCTTTTTGCAATGTTTTCTGCGGTATCACTGTACCTCAACCAAATCGCATTATGCTTGGCAGCTAGCAGACGAGAAGTATCCGAGTTACCACTGAAAAACATCTCTGGGCGGTCAGCTTCATTGCTATATCCTATGTGCAGTTCACCATTTTCAATTTGATAATATTTACCAGAAAAGTTGACAGGACCACGGTTATCCCAAAACAAATTGCATATTGTCATAAACTCATCTAGACGAGCCTGTCTTTCCTCTTTCGGTAAGAAGTCCCCGTAATACTTTTGCTCGACCGGTGAAATACCTGCAACCATGTTGATAGATACGCGATTTTCGCCAAATCCAGAGAGTGAGTTAATCATTTGAACAAAGGTCGTGGGTGCCACCATCCCTGCGCGATAAGCAATGATAAATTTGATTTTTTTAGTCGCTCGTATCAAAGATCCGATGTATGTAAATGCATCTGCACAGTGGTAACCCACCCCTAAAAGCAGCTGCTCGATCCCCATTGCTTCAGCGGTTTGTGCATATTTAATCAATTCATCTACATCAAAAGTGAATATAGATTTTATCCCTGCATTATCTGGTTTTAAGTTTCCGCCTACAGGTACATTCCACATAAAGCGCGCTGGTTCTACTACATTGCTCATATTATTTCCTTTACTTATTTCTCGTACTCAATAATTAAATCTTCATCTAAAACTTGGTTAAGAAATGGCAATTCGTTAGCCAAATCTTTGGCATCAACTTTCCATAGTGCATTCAATAGGAAAATGCCGCGATTTGATTCAGGTAGTTTGGTGCCAACCGTCGCGCTGATTTCACAAATATCCGGTACACGCCTCAATTTATCGACAGAGAGTTTTGCTAAGGTCTTGCCCGGTTCACCATATTTGCTAATAAATACCGATGCCGTTGTGATGGAGTTGTCTGCTCTCCTTTTACTCTCTCTCAATTGCGCAAGTGTCTGTTTAAATTGCGTTCGCTTTTCCCCATCAGAGAAAACTAACGACAGCACCCACATCTGCAGAAAATCAAACTTTTCAGCAAATACACCCACACTTTGATTTATTAACGCGCCACCCATTCGTGGATTCACTTCAATGATATTCCATTGCCCTGTGCTGCCATCAAACCGTGTCTCAACATGATAGGCTCCTTGCTTTATCTGTAAGGCCTGTAAACACGCAGTGACATACGCTTCACCGGAGTGTTGCTGCTCATCTGACAATTGAACCGCTGGCAGTGAGTTGGCAGTCTCCAAGGTCGTGCCAAACATCGTCTCTAAAAACTTGGCATGTGTGCCCACAACATACACCGTAGAGTCAAGTACAATTACCTCAAAGCTATATTCATCGCCTTCGATGTATGACTCACAGATAAAATCGTAAGTACCGCTAAAAATATTTTTGAATCGTATGTCTTTTTTCATACCCGCTTGTAGCTGTTCAATTTGCGAGTACTGCAAACCCGGCTCATACTTAAAACAGGAGAATGAACCAATGCCGCGACGAGGCTTAATAAAAAGTTGGTGGTTTTGCCCCTCAAGCTCACTTAAAAGCTCAGCAGTGACCAAGTGGGCCTGCGCAGTACTTAGATTATGTTCAACCAATATTTGGCGCAGCTGAAGTTTGTCAAAACAGCGTTTAATTTCGTCATCTTTAGCATCTACCACACCACACTCAGCATTGACCCAAGACATTAATAAGCGATAACCCTCATAAGTGGCCAAACACCCTCTTATTTCATATTGCTGTTTAAGCTGCTCAATATATGCTGATATACCGTCTTGCGTTAAATCTTCAGCGTCTTGTATAAATACATCATCACTAATGAGTGAAATTTTTTCGGCGTGCGCTTCAGTCAGAGGAGAAGAAGAAATCACCACCGGTTTAATACCAACTTCAGACAAATAACGCTTCATCAGATCCGCATAAACATGGGAACGAGCCTGATGGATCAACAAAACAAACACTTGATTTTTCAATTGAAATTCCTTTAACACGTTTGAAAGTCAAAATTATCTAATACAAACTGCACATCTCGCTGCACATCTTCCAGCAGCGCGCCTCGGAACATAAATCGCCCCGCTTGTAAAGAACAATACCCCCGACCTTTTTCCACTTGACTCCCAACTTGTGGGATCAGCTCTTTGTATAACGTCGGCATTCTTCCTTTAAAGCTGCTTACTTCCTTTACAGTGCATGGCAATTGCTCGGGCAATCCAAAAAGTAACCAAGCGCCGTAGCTAAACTGATACGATGGCAGTATGGGTTGCTTACCAAAGATCATGGCAACCCACTGTTCAAATAAATTCACTCCGGTGCAATCGGCAACCATGTATGGGATATCAGCACCCGCAACACGCGCTGCATTCTCTAAAAAGACCAGTTCGCCATCAGGCTTTTCGATGATTTCAAGGTGAAATGGGCACCCCTTAAAATTCAGCGCTTTTAAGCATTGATGTGTAAAATTTTGAATTTTTTCATATCTTGATGTGTGCGGAGGAAGTAAATAAGAACCGGTAGGCACACCGCGCAAATAATCAAATAAGGTGTTGATGTAGACACTGGGCAGGGATAGACAAACTTCACCTTGTAGATCAATTAAACCATCCACATGCAAAACCTGGCCTGCAACATATTCTTCCAATTCCCAATTACCGGCCTCCAGTGACAACAATGCCTGTTTTAGCTCCTTGTCGGTATTCAGCTTCTGCACACCTACACTAGATGCACCATCGGTTGGCTTTAAAATAATCGGAAAACCATGCTGCTGAACAAACGCGTCAACGTCCCCTATCGTGTCACTATTCACAGCCATAAAATAAGGAGCGCGCAGGCCCGCACCTGAAATCACCTGTTTCATGACCAGCTTGTCTCTGGCTTTTTGTGTTTCAGACATGTTGGGGCCCACTATGCCATGACGCTCGCGCAGCTGTGCGAGCAAGTCCATATGCCCTTCAGAAAAAGAGATGAGTCGATAAACACAGCCTAACTGATCGATCAACGATTCTAATGTCGCTGCCAAAGCTTGATTATCCGATAAGTCATCGACGACAATCCGTGTATACCTATCTACCGTTTTCGGTAAACCTGATTCCCCCCGCTTATCAACAACATAAGTGACGTCATAGACACTGTGATCAATGAAGTTTTCATATTCAATTAATTCAAAATCCCAGCGCTCTGAGTCTGGAAACTTATTGTACGGATTAATAATGATGACGTTAGGCATGAAGCAGTTCCTTCAACTTCTGAAGTAACAGGGTGTTTTCTTCATCATTACCTACTGATATTCTGATCAAATCAGGACGCTGATAAACCTGCATTTGACGCGTTATAAATCCCGCTTCTAACAGGCTGAGAAATATCTCTGATGCTTTTTCGCCAAACTCAGCCAATACAAAATTCGCATTGCTTGGGTAACACTGTAAGCCCAGTGCAATCAAACCATCAAACAATTTTTGTCTACCACGCTTAGTGCTCTCAATCACTAACTGACGATATGCCCGGTCGTTTAAAGAGGCCATTGCCGCCGCAGCACCTATGCTTGATACGGGAAAGGGCTGTTGACCACGATTTAACCAGTCAATAATTGCCGCATCAGCGAGCGCATAGCCAACGCGCAACGCGGCTAAGCTATAGGCCTTTGAAAATGTCCTTGTAATAACCAGATTAGGGAACCGACTGAAAGTCTGCTCATCAATCTTAAAACTCGACTCGTCGCTAAACTCCTCATAGGCTTGGTCCAGAATCACAATGGTTTCTTGACTCACGCGTGTCAAGATCAGCTCAATCTCATCAGCACTTAAAGCGCCACCAGAAAAGTTGCCCGGGTTGTCAATTACAAGGAGGCTCGTATTTTCATCACACTGCTGGATCAAGTTTTCAGCCACATGATTAAGCTGAGCATTTGGCTGGGCCAGCTTCACAGTTAAACCTGATTTTTGTGCCAACAGTGGATACCCAAAGTAAGCGCTTGAAGTAAACACGATATTGCTATCTGTAACACTAAAAGCCTGAAACAACACATCTAATACGTTGATTGAGCCACTACCCAACATGACATTATTCAATGCCAGTTGGTATTCTTGTGCGATTGATGCACGCAAGCCAGTATAATCTGGATAGCGATTAACCTCTGTCAACATCTCACTCATTGCCTTAACGGCAAATTCTGATGGGGGAAATGGCGACTCATTGCTCGCGAATTTATACACATTATCTAGACCGTACTGTGATTTTATCGCCTCAGTTGTTAAACCCGCTTTGTATGGCTGCAACTGACGAAATCCGTCAGACACTTGCTTACTTACATCATTCAATTTCACATCCTCGTGTTACATGGAATATCAATTTAGATACCCGTATTCAGTTACTTACTTTGTATTGTTCCGGAATGACTCAACGGCATCAGCCAATTTCTGAGCACCAAATTTATATACATCCGTTGCTGGCAATCCCGTGTCTCGCTCAACTTGAGCGATGACATTGCGTGCCTCATCATCAGAAAGTGATTTACAATTCACACTGACACCAACCACTTTACATGGGCGTAAATACCCCCCCAATGTTTCGTATGTGTCAATCAGTTGAGTGAGTGAAAGTAATGGCGTTTTTTCCCAGTTTTTATGGGCTTCTAGGTTTGCTTCATGACATAAAATCAACGCATGCGGCATAGAGCCATGTAAAAGCCCTAATGTCACAGCGCTATAAGCTGGGTGTGTAATTGACCCTTGCCCTTCCACCAGTACAACGTCCGCATTACTGCCTTCGACGCTATCCAAAATTAACTTTTCAGTTGCACCGGCAACAAAATCGCTTGGAACAGCATCAATTGCGATGCCTTTTCCTGTAATGTAAATACCGCTTTGCCCCGTTGCAGCAAAAACGGTATTAGTGCCTTGTTGGTTCAAGTAATTCGTCACTTCTAATGCTGTGGTTTTTTTCCCCACACGACAATCAGACCCAACGGTATGTACAATAAACTGAGGAATATCAAGAAGTTTGTATTGGCTTGTGCCGAGCCCTGCAGGTGGCTCTTTCGTATCCCAAATAACCACGCCCATTTTATCAGCAAGTGCTTTTAATTCAGGGTCTTGTGCTAAACGATAATGAATACCACTGACAACATGCATTTTTTGTTCTAATGCAAGTTTGATGTTCTCTCTATATTCCTGAGGTAGATCACTGTGAAATAACCCATTACCTATCATGAAAACATCAACTTGCTTATCGAAAGTACTCGGCAGATCCGAAACCACAGGTATATTCCCACCATACCCTAGTATTTCTTCACAAGTCGCACCGGCCTTAGTGGAATCGATAACCGCAACGCATTTATCGGCATGATAACGAATGAATGAAGCCGCTACCTTTGCATTTGTAGAATCAAAACGCCCTTCTGCGTAAATCACAACGTTTTTATTATCAAAGTTAATCATTTTTCAAATGCTCCTTGCATTAAATAATAGATACGATGAAGAGCCTGTATCTTATTCAACCACAGTCAATTGTAAACAAGACAAAACAACAATTAATAAAAGGTTCACATCGCACAAACCTAATATATTATTACCATTAATTAAACCCCAAACAAACAAAATATTACAATTTGAAAACATTTAAAACACTTTAAATACATTTAAAAGCTGTAAAACCAGAGTGAACAAATGTAAACCTTATAAAAACAGTGATATACAGTATTATGCCCGTTAATCTTGATTTTTACCCTACGACTTATCGGTTAATAAAAAAACACCCAAATAACATTTTTATAACAAATTACCAGCGACCATATACGAACTAAACCTTTACGTTTATAGTCAGGCTCAACATGCTGAAAACGAGTAAGTCGGATGGCCATGAATATGATGGATGAACCGCATGTTAGTGAAGGTAATATGCAACGCAAACAAAGTGGATATAACCATCACCTTAGCAATGGCATATAGATAAAAAACCACCAAGTATGTAAATCTTGATATAATGGAACTTTAAAACCCTCAGCGTAATATCATGGCCTTAAAATCAACAATATTAAAAGCACACTTAAATATCAGTGATATGGATAGACACATTTACACTGACAAATCTCTGACTCTGGCACAGCACCCTTCAGAAAACGAACAGCGCTTGATGGTGCGTTTACTTGCTTATATCTTGCAATACACCGAAACGCTGAGCTTTACTAAAGGGCTATGTGTAGATGATGAGCCTGCTGCATGGCAAAAAAACCTCACCGATGATATTGAGCTATGGATTGATGTTGGCTTGCCGGATGAAAAGCGTCTGAAAAAAGCCGCTGTGCGTTCACAGCAAGTGGTGCTGTACACTTATGGCGAAAACACCCAAGAAATTTGGTGGAAAAAAAATCAATCAGCAGCCAATCAATATGATAATTTGCGCGTTTACAGCCTGCCTTATTCAGCGACTTCACAAATGGTAGAACTATTCGCACGTTCAATGGATTTGACAGCAACCATTCAAGATGGCGAAATATGGCTCAGTGATTCAAGCCATAGCGTGCAAATTGTACCAACTCAGCTTAAATAAGGAATTGTATGAATATAAAGCGGATTGTCGTCCTTCATGGACTATATATGTCAGGGTTTGTGATGCAGCCGCTTTGTACGCGATTAGAAAAAACCGGGTGTGAAATCCTCAATTTAAGCTACAACACCCTGGCCCCAGATAGGCAATCTATCTTCAATCAAATAGATACCTTTATCGCCGAAAAGCCAACCGCTTTCGTGTGTCATTCCATGGGGGGACTGGTGGCCAGAGACTACCTCACCCATGCCTCAGTACAGAGCCAGCATGTTGAAAAAGTCATCACACTTGGTACCCCACACAAAGGCAGTGCCATTGCAAAGCACATGCATGACAAAGGGTTTGATGGCTTATTAAAAAATAGTGTGGAATATTTACTAAGCGAAACCAATACATGGCCTTTTAATGCGCGTTTATACAGTATTGCAGGGGATTT
This sequence comes from Pseudoalteromonas luteoviolacea, assembly GCF_000814765.1. GTDB lineage: Bacteria > Pseudomonadota > Gammaproteobacteria > Enterobacterales > Alteromonadaceae > Pseudoalteromonas > Pseudoalteromonas luteoviolacea_H. The sequence continues at coordinate 59,772 of NZ_JWIC01000009.1, read as the reverse complement.
ACCGATTGGGTTAATGCCATTATTACAAAAAGGCAGCCGCTCAGATGGCACTGTGTTACTCGATGAGACAAAATTAAAGGGGATGGCGGAGCATAAAGTGTTTCACCGCAGCCATACCACCTTAATTTATTCTCGTAGCGTGATGGACTATATCATTGATGTGATCAGTCGCGATACGTAATTTATTTATCAGCCTTTTGCGCAACTTTATACGCAACTAAAGCAATGATCCCAGTGATCAAAGGCACCGGCGCTGCCAAATAACCAAAGCTGTCTGAGTTGGCATAGCTAGCACCTGCTAAATGTCCCACTAACCCAACCACAAAAGCCACCAGCGCAATGACAACAACGGTAATTTCACCTTTGTGCTGTGATTCTGTTTTACCTTTCATAGAGCTCTCCTTAAATAATTAGCGCCCGAGAAATGGCCTAAAATAAAAACAGGGCGCTTTGCCTTTTCATTATGGCTTCACCTTCAGTATAAAAATTGACCTGCATCAAGCTAAAAAACCGCATTTGATGCACACCTGATTGCATTTGCGATGGATCAACAAAGCGCTGATTTTGTAGTCAAAGTGGCAAGCTTTAAGCAGGTGTTAACGACTTTTTCGATGACTATAATCGCTTTTAGTCGTTGGCCTTTACCGTGCTTATCCGCCAAACTGTAAAGCATACAAAGTCAAACAATGACAAGCATTTAAATACGCCGCATCCACTGCGAGCAAACATCATAAGGTAGCAAACAATGACAAATAGCATAGGGTTAGACAAACAAAAAAGTGAACAACTGGTTGCAGCATTAAACGTGCTTTTAAGTAGCTACCAGATCCAATATATGAATGCGCGCAGCTTTCACTGGAATATCAAAGGGAGAGAGTTTTTTGAACTACATGTTAAGTTTGAAGAGATTTACAACCAGTTATTACTCAAAGTGGACGAGCTAGCAGAGCGCATCTTAACCATTGAAGGCATCCCACTGCATGCATTTAGCGATTATCTAAACGCCAGTGAAATCGCCGAAGCAAAAGATATTCAAAATGGTCCAGAAGCAGTCGCAACCCTGCTTGCAGGCTTCACTCAGCTGATCAAGTCACAACGTGCCATATTGGCACAAGCTGCCGATGCCGAAGACGAGGGCACCGCATCTTTAATGGGTGATTATATCACTGAGCAAGAAAAGTTAGTCTGGATGCTAAAGGCTTATTTAGGTTAAACCAACCATGGAGCAGCACCTCGATAGCTCGGATGTTGGCTGAGATACGCTGCCACATCAAGGTACAACTGTACCTTGATGTCACTGTCAGTCCATAGCTCGCATATAAATTTACGGGTTAGGGCATCAATGCCAATGTAGTCAATCTGGCGATAACCACGCAGCTCCATGTCTTTACAATATGCTTTGAGTGCTGCAATGCTATCAGCAGTGGTCATTTCAAACTCACTGAGATTGACCACCGCACAGTGCAGTTCGCCTGGCTGATAGTCTTGCCATCGCAGGCGTGCCTCTTGCACCAAGGCCGTGACTCCCTCACTGTTAAATGCCCCCACTAAGTTTACAAAAACCGTTGGTGGCGCAATATCTATGTGCCACTGTCCGTGTACTGAAAACATACTGCCCTCCTAAAATCCAATGAGCGATATCAATCGCCGAGTCAATTAGTCAGCCTGTTGCGGTAACAAAGAGATAAAAAAGGCCATTTCCAGCGCTTTTTCATGCAAGCTCTTAAACCTGCCAGACGCACCACCATGTCCGGAGTCCATGTCTGTTTTAAACACCAATACGTTATCATCCGTTTTAAGTGCTCTGAGCTTAGCAACCCACTTCATAGGCTCCCAATATTGTACTTGTGAATCGTGCAAACCTGTTGTCACTAGTGTATTAGGATAGTGCTTAGCCGCTAGATTGTCATAAGGCGAGTAGGACAAAATACTCTCATAATCTGCTAAATTGTTTGGATTGCCCCACTCATCATACTCATTAGTTGTTAAAGGAATCGATTCATCCAACATAGTCGTTAGTACATCTAAAAATGGCACATGGCAACCAACTCCTAAATACAGTTCAGGCGCTTGGTTCATTACCGCGCCCATCAGTAGGCCACCTGCACTGCCACCGGATGCAAATATTTTATCTGCCGCACCGTATTGCTGCTCAACTAATGCACGAGTGACATCCACAAAGTCGTTAAAGCTATTCTCTTTGTGGGCTTTTTTGCCGTTTTCATACCACTGACGGCCCAGCATTTCTGATCCCCTGATATGAGCAATAACATAGACAAACCCCCTATCCAGCAAGCTCAACGTCGTACTTGAGAAAGTTGGGTCCACCGTATAACCATAAGCACCATAGCCATATTGTAGCAATGGATTTGTGCCATCTTTATTAAACATCGACTTTCGATAAACAATAGAAACAGGCACTTTCTCACCATCACGAGCAGTAATGTGTAAGCGTTCAGATGCATAGTCTTGAGGCTTGAAATCCCCCAGTACTTTCACCTGCTTTTTCAAGGTTTTTTGACCTGTTGCCAAATCGCATTCATAGACACTGCTTGGTGTCGTCAAACTAGAGTAAGTGATGCGTATAGAGGTTGATTTTGGCTCGGGGTTATAGCCCACCCCCGCATAATAACACGCATCAGCAAAGCCTAGCTGGTAGCTTTCACCGGCATAATTGTGAATGACAAAACGGATTTGACCCATTTCTCGTTCAGTGATCACAAAGTGTGACTCAAATAACTCCAGCCCTTCTAGCAAAACATGTTCACGGTGCGCAATGAGCTCTTCCCACTGACTAGGATCGTTCACCACCTCTAAACCAGCTCGCACCATGCGAAAGTTTTTTGCATCACTGTTGGTCAACAAATAATAGTGATCACCAAACTTATCAAGACCATATTCATGCCCTTCTTGTCGTGCCAACAAGCGTTTAAACTCGCCCATCGGTTGATCAGCATCGAGATAAAGCACATCGCTCGTCTCTGTCGCAGACAAGTAAATATAAATTTGGCTCTCATCACGGCTTTTACCAAGACCCATGTAGTATTGGCGGTCTTGCTCCTCATACACCAAAACATCGTCACTTTGCGATGTACCAAGTACATGGCGGTAAACTTGGAATCCCAGCAAGGTTTGCAGATCTTTTTTGACATAAAAGACCGTGCGATTATCGTTCGCCCAAACCACTTCGCCTTCCGTTTCAACCAAGCAATCTTCCAGCATTTGGCCAGTATTCAGATCTTTAAACTTGATTGTGTAAATACGGCGGCCGTCCGTATCTTCACTGTAGGCCAGCAGATCATCATCTGGACTCACAGCCATATCGGCGAGTTCATAAAATTCAAACGATTTGGCTAACGCATTTACATCCAGCAGCAACTGTTTATCATCCATTGCTTCATTCAATGCACGATAATGACGGCCATATTCCTCTTCACCACTGACCTCATTGGTATACCAATAGCGACCATCTTTGACTGGCACTGAAGAATCATCTTTGACGATACGCCCTTTCATCTCCTCAAACAGCGTTTCCTGTAGCACTGCATGCGGCTGCATCACTGCTTCACAGTACTCATTTTCTGCTTTTAAATGGGCTAATACTTCGTCATTTTGACGCTTATCATCACGCATCCAGTAATAGTTATCTGTCCTTTGATGTCCATGCATGTCCATGACATGAGGTACTTTTTTTGCCACTGGCGGTGTAAGCGCTTTGGTCATATAGTTGTTCCTGATTTGTTATTGTTCATCCAGTCTAACATAGCTCTAGGTGAGGTACAGCTTTGTGCCATGACTTACGCAGGTAGATAACAATGGCATCGCACACAGACGTTATTTCGATGAATTTTTAAGATTGATACAGAATAAGACGAACTTGCAAAGTGTTACTTTATAACTTTAAGGGTCAAAACGGAATAGGCGATAAGCTTGTACTATAAACACAAAAAAGCCCAGCTCTAGGCTGGGCTTTTAATTCATAAACAAGGTTAGACAGCCGACTGACGAGCGTCCTTCTTGACACTTTTTATCCTTTTAAGCAGTTTCTGAACTAGTTTTGAGAATGCTTGCTTAATATCCACCAAAATAATGTACAAACAAGGTACTAATATCAGGGTTATTAATGTTGCAAACAATACCGCAAAGCCAAGTGAAATCGCCATTGGGATAACAAATTTAGCTTGCAAACTGGTTTCAAAGATAATTGGGGTAACACCCGCAAAAGTCGTAATAGACGTCAATGTAATGGCTCTGAAACGCGCACAACCGGCCTCAATAACGGCATCTTTGAGCCTGACCCCTTCTTTGCGTACTTGGTTCACATAATCGGTCATGACCAAGGAATCATTGATAACTACACCGGCAGCGGCAATTAAACCAAAGGTCGACATCATGCTCATGTCTAAATCATTTAACCAGTGCCCCCAAATGGCACCTATCAAGCTAAATGGGATAACGGACATGATGATCAGCGGCTGTGAATAACTTTTCAGTGGCACTGCCAGCAAGATGTACACAATCATCATACCAGCAATAAAGAACAGCTTTTGCTCATCCGCTTGGGCCTGCGTTTCCTCAACTGAACCGCCTAGCTCAGTTTTAATACCTGGAAATTGGCTTTGTAACGCGGGTAGTAAATCCTCGCGGATATTTTTTACGACAGCAGAGGGTTCAATGACTTGCTCATCAATACTGCCGTAAACGTACACGGTACGATAGCCTCCTTCACGTCGAATATAGCTGACGCCAGGTTTTTCAGTAAACTCAACCACATCCCCAAGCACGACTTCTTTGCCTTGCGGCGTCTTAACGAGCGCATATTTAAGAGAGGCAATCGCTTCTCGGTCAAGTTCTGGGTAACGCACCATAACACGGATTTCTTCGCCATCTCGAAGTACACGCTGGGCCTCGCCACCATAAAAACTATTACCGATTTGATTGGCAACATCCGCCAGGTTTAGTCCCAAATCATAAGCCACAGGTTTCAGCGTTAACTGAACTTCTTTACTCGGTGGATCGATCGTCGAGCTGATATCAAACAGGCCTTTCTCTTGTTGCAACATCGCAATAAACTGCCTTCCTGCTGCATTCAATGTATCAACATCAGGACCATACAATAAATAACCAAACTCACCGTCACCACCGCCAAAGTCATTCACATCGTCGACCACTAATAAAGACTTCACACCGGCAATGGTTGGCATGTTTTCACGCCATCGACGAGAAAGTTCAAACGCATCAAACGGACGAAGCTCTTCATCAACCAATACTGCGAGTACCGACCCTTCGCTGCGGCCTTCATTCCAAACAAGAATATCTTTTAGCATTTTTTGCCCATATTCTTGTTCAATCTCTCGGTCTACTTCTAACATCATTTGCTCAACTTTCGTCACAGCAGATAACGTTTGCTCATCGGACACATTGTCATTGAGCAAAATTTTAACCATGGGAAAGTCATGAGGTACTTTGGGCATTGGAATGAATCGCACTTGGCCAGATGTAATCAAGGACATACTGATTAGGAACACCGCGATAAAGCCAGAGAACACAGCCCAACGCCACTCCACGCATGTTTCTACAGTCTTACGATACGGGCCATTCACAAATGCAAAAAAGCGTTTGTTAAATTTCGCTCGCCAACTGTTTTCACGCATTGGCTTAAACTTAGTATGTGCAAGGTGGGCAGGCAAGATCCACTTTGATTCGATTAAGCTAAATACCAAGCACAAAATCACCACAATAGAAATGGATTTAAAGAAAGCCCCCTGCGGACCAGAAGACATGACCATAGGCGCAAATACCGCCATCGTGGTCAAAACACCAAACGTTGCAGGGGTAGCAACACGCTTTGCCCCTCTTACAACGCTATCTACACTGGGACCGCTGCGTTCCACTTCTGTGTAGGCGGACTCTCCAATGACAATGGCGTCATCGACGACTATCCCTAATACCATAATAAAGGCGAATAAGGAGACAATATTAATGCTAATACCAAATATCGGCATTAACATGATCGCGCCAAGGAAACACACCGGTAAACCTATCATTACCCACAGTGCTAACTTAAAACGTAGGAAAATAGACAGCATGATGGCAACAAGAATGGCCCCTTGCAGCATATTTTTCTTCATCATTTCTAATCGCGCATCTAGGTAGTAAGTCATATCAACAATGGGCGTTAATGTGACACCTGCGGGCAAAGTGCTATTTTTCGCTTCAATGTAGGCATGCACCGTTTCTGCGATTGGGATCATGTTTTGGTCTTTGGTCGCTTTCACAGATAGAAAAGCGGCATTAACGCCATTTTGCTTAAAGTAGAATTCACCTTCCACAAATTCATCTTTGATCACCGCAACGTCTTGGAGGTAGACTTTTGCGCCATTATCGCCAACTTTGACAGGAATGCGTTTAAACTCATCACCATTATACTTTTGGTTTTCGACACGAACAGAAATGATGCCTGCATCAGTTCGGATCTGACCTGCTGACATATTGGCAGAATAACGCTGAATCGAATTACTGATATCATTGATAGTTAAGTCATAGCGTCTAAGCGTATCCGGATCTATTTCAATGGCAATTTCATATTCCGGAGTATTGCGCTCAACCAAAGACACATTAGATAGCTGAAGCAGTTCATCCTCAATTTCTTTGGCTAAAGGCTTCAGTTCCGCAAGAGGAATATCCGCAGCCAACGCCATCTGAATGACATCTTGACGAAACTCTCTCAGTTGGACTCGAACCGGCTCCATATCGCCAGGAAAGGTGGCAATACCGTTAACCCTTGTTCTGACTTTTTCAGTCACTTCATTTAAGTCAGCGTCAACGTCGATATCTAATACGACACTGCCACTGCCGCGCGTCGCGCGATATATGCCTTTGTCAATTTCAGTAACGTCTTTAATCGCTTCTTCAATCTTAATTAAAATGCTCTCCTCAATTTCTTGGGGAGAGGCACCAGGGTATACAGCACTGATCGATATTTTATTAATTTCCTGACTAGGAAACATCTGGCGCTGAATGGTCATATAACTCACAACACCCATGATTAAGATAAATATCATCATCAAGTTTGCGGCGACAGGATTATGCGCAAAGTATGCGATTAACCCTTTTTGGGAAGTTCTTATTTGCTCACTCATAGTTCATTCCCTGCTGTTACAGCTTTTCCACGTTGTCAGACTCAGTATCCGTTTCTTTAGAGCCTGCAACTTTAACCGCCATACCACGCTGAGGATATTCTGGGAGTGTCACAACAACTTTGTCATTGTTAGACAGCCCTTCGCCGACAAGATAATACATCCCTTCTTCTCGGATCACTTGCACTGGACGAGGCTCTAATTGCGCTTCTGCATTCAGTAACCACACGGTTTGATTATTCACTAGTTCTTGTGGCAGGCGATAGATTTGGCGTAGTGTCTTACCCTTAAACTGAACCTGTACGTAAGTACCAAATTTCACTTTAGGCTGACTGCTGGTCAGTCCGTACGGATCTTCAATACGTACCACTAAACTGCTCATACGTGTTTGCTGATCAACCACACCAAGATCACGGTGGATATACGCTTCACGGGTAAAGCCATTGGCACCTTTTTGCGTCAAGGTCGCTTTCACACCGGACACTTGCTCAGGTAGAAAGATCGAATCAAAGCCAGCAATCGGGATCACCACTTCAGCGTACTCAATGTTGTTTAATTGAGCCACAGGACTGCCTGTGCTCACAAATTGACCCAGACCCACTTCTCTCGATACGATTAACGCATTGAATGGGGCGACAACATCACAGTTTTCTAAATCACGCTGCGCTCTTTTAAGCGCTGCTTTTGCCGATTTAACCGCTGCATGCGCACTCATCAGCTGAGGTTTTCGCAAAAATAAATCAGTGTGTTTTTTGTTAGGAAAGCGCTTTGCTTCATCCGCAGCGACATCTGCCAACGCTTGCTCTTCAATTAACTTAGCTTGCGCACTTGAAAGTGACGCTTCAGCCTGCAGTACCGCCGCTTCGTAGTTGTCTTTTTCAATGCGCAGCAGCACATCACCTTTACTCACTACCCCACCGGTAACAAACTGTGGATGCCAGTATTCAATTTCACCAGAAACTTGCACTGATAACATCGTTTGATCCAGCGGTCTCACCTCACCATAGCTGTTGATCACCACTTGATGATCTTGCGCCTCAAGCGCTTCAACTTCTACAATGGGGCGAGTGTCTACGACGTCAGAATCATCATCGTTTTTGGCTACGGCATTTATGCCCATAAACCCAATGATACCTATGCCCAACGCGACGAAGGGCAATAACCATTTCAGTATTCTTGCTTGCATGACTGTACCTATTGATAATTTCCTAGCGCTATAGTAACAAGATTTACCCCCCCAAGGGTGTGACATTTGTAAGAATCTGTTACAACCATTCAATATTTTTTCAACTGCCCTTTAAGGTGATAAAAATCTATAGTAAACAAGGTAATAAATACGATAAAAGCTGAAAAAACATAACTGTAAAACAAAGCCAAAGTCACCATAGGCAATAGGCTCGCCAATCCAAGCGTTACACATGTTGCAATCAATAACGCACAGAGAAAATGTACCAAACGTGCACGCATTTGCTCTAATATCAACTGCCAACGTGTTGCCCCGACTTGCTGTTTTATCAACAATACCGGTTGCTGAATAAATGCCAAATTGGCTAATAAACCATAGAGTCCTACCAGCACTTGCATAATCATTAAGAAGCTTAGTCCAATTCCACTGTAAAAGCTCAGTACCGCTGATTGGTTAAGGTTGGACAAGTGGAGCGCCAAATCATGGACCTCTCTGATACTTTGCGTATTCACGTGTTGTTGCAGTACCTGAGTCAATTCATACTTCGACATAGATTGATTGGGCATGAACTTCACCACCATATTCCCCTCAAAAAAATCATGGGGATAATACACAGTTGCAGGTGCGCCCTCTGCATAGCTGTAGATATCTTCTACAATACCCAGCAACTTCACTGGCTGCTCACCACGACCATATAAGAGCTTCCCAACCTCATTCGCATTCACGCCCAATAGCTTGGCGGCCGCCTGATTAATGATGACCGATTGACGTGTATCTGTCTCTGCCTGAGTAAAGGTTTGGCCTGCCAAAAACTGTAACCCAAGTAGTGAAAAATATCCCTCTCCGACCAATTGTGAATGCATTGTCACCTGTTTATCGTTATCGGGGGACTTACTCATTTGTGCCAAATAGCTTGTATCTAATGGATTGAGGCTGGTTAGCGCGACAGCTGACACCTTCGGATGCGCTGATAAGGCTTGTACATTTGATAAATACATCTGCTTACGTGCTGCCATAGCCGCTTCGTCCCTATCCCAGGACATCTGATGGCGCACAACAAAAATAGTATCTTGTGGCTCGATGCCTGAAGACATGCGCATCTTCGAGCCAAAGTAATTGGCCGACCAAATACCAATACACAGCACGATTAGCCCAATACACAGCTGCGCGACCAACACCCCAACACTTAGCCAGTGCGGGAGTTGCTTAGCCTGACCTTTACCTGCGGCCTGTAAGCTTTGATATAAACTATCAAAAGATAATTGCCTAAAGCCAAATACAGCAAAACACCATGCCAGTATCCATGAAAACCCCATCACCAACAGATAATGAACAGTGTTCAACTGTAACCAATCGATGTGAGCAATGTTTTTTTGACCAAACTGCGCTATCGCAAACATACCCAACTCGGCAAGGAGGATGGCGCATATTGCGGCCAGCGAAAACATCACGCCCAACTGCCAATAATGCGCTGTACGCAATGTCGCCAGCGGTGCCCCTAATGTGGCTTTAAGGACCAACTGTGCGTGCTGCGTTTTAATATCGAGCAAATAAAACATCAGCAAATTAATCACGGTGATAAGGAGGAATGCCACTGCACAGAGCAACAGCCAAGTGCTCGACTCTTGCAAACTCCCTTTGAGTTTTTGATGCAAGGGAATGTAGTTAAAGTGCAATTGGTTGTTTACGGTACTGCCGTGTGCCACTAACCCTGCACGAAACTCCGCATTCAAATGCCCCGTGATATCAGCCGTCACAACAGGACGGTTTAATTGCTCGACAGTACGGCCTACAACAAAGGTATTGTAGCGCACCGAAATGTGTTCCTGTGCCATTGCTTGACCATCAATGACATGCTTAAAAGCCACATAAACATCACTCACACGGTTTGGTAGATATAACTGCGGCTCTGTTTTCGAGCATGCAACAACCCCAACCACATGAAAAGTTTGCTGGTCCAATTGCAAGCTATGCACTGACTTGTCACTATCTTGGAGTATTTGTGGCATATAACGCTCAGCAAAACACTCACTGATGACCGCCTCGTGACGCACTGTACCATCTGGCTTCGGCCCCTCAAAGTAGCGACCTTGTATCAGAGATTGCCCAAATAACGTAAAAAACTCAGGCGTCGTATACGTCACATTAAGCTTAGGTTGTTTCGCATGATCTAGGTGCAGCGCGTCACCATAATAAACGGGGGCAGCCAGTGATAACGCTGAGTCATTATCCGCAATATACTGGGCTGCAACATTTGATAACGCATTGTCCATCACACGATTCCCCGTCTGATCAACCATGCTGCCACGTAACCATACGAGTTGATCATCATTGGCATAGGGCAAAGGCGCATAAGCATGCCATGCAACCACACTGACCATTGCCCCACCCGCCAAAGCACAGGCCAACAAGCCTACAAACAAGATGGTAAATCTTACTTTGCTCAATAACTCTACAACAGCACTGATGTTTTCCTTCCACATCATCATAATCACCTAATAAGATCCACGGTTAAAACCAGAGCCACAGCTATAAAGGCTCATAAAGAGAGGTTGGCACAGATGACGACCGACCCATCGTTGTGAGTAATTCACCATCGAATAACTGTACGCGACGCGACGCCATATCTGCATAACGTGGGTCATGGGTTACCATGCATATGGTCGTGCCTTGCTGATGTAGGTCGTTGATCAGCCTCATCACCGCATCGCCGCTTTTCGAGTCCAAATTGCCAGTGGCTTCATCCACAAGCAAAATACTTGGCTGAGTAACCAGCGCTCTGGCAATGGCCACGCGTTGCTGTTGCCCACCCGAGAGCTGACTAGGGCGATGCTCACTGCGATGGGACAAGCCCACTTGCTCTAAGCATAACTGCACCCGATGCTGAGCTTCTTTGGCTGAAATCTTAGGTATGCGATATCGCAGTGGCAGGGCAACATTGTCATAAACTGACAGTGCCTCAACTAAGTTAAAAGATTGAAAGATAAAACCGATATGCACATTTCTCAGCCTAGCGGCTTGGTCAAATGTCAAGTTGTCTACTGGCTGGCCTGCTAATAAATAACGCCCTGATGTGGCAGGCTCTAACAAGCCCATCAGAGATAACAATGTAGATTTTCCGCACCCAGAAGGACCTGATATAGAAACAAATTCCCCTTGCTCTATTGTCATTGAAATATTTCTCAATGCATGCGTTTGAAAATCAGCCGTAGTGAACACCTTTCCAATCTCTTGCATTTCAATAATGGTCTGCATGTTTGCTCCTAATGAATAACCACAACTTGTTTACTTTTTGCATACTCTCTGAGGTCAGAAATAACGACCGCATCACCTGCTTTTAAGCCACTTTTTATTTCGCTGTATTGTCCACTTTGACGACCTAATTGCACGGGCAACAGCTCAGTCTGGCCAGTGTTGTCAACCCGATATAAGAAGAGGTCCTGTACGTCTGCGCCAGCGGGCGGCGTGCGCATATAATGCGTATTTTCTATAGTGTCAGTGATAATTGATGCAGTAACACTCTGTTTTGGTCGAAGATCCAAGTCACCAACCTCCGGTAAACTTACTTCTACGTTAACACTGTGGTTAATGACAACAGGGTCAATACGTATCACTTCACCCGGCAATACCTCTTGACCCACAAATACTTTCACAGTCTGCCCAACTTTCACCGGTCCAACTTGCGACTGGCTGACCTGCAACTGTGCCACCAAAGCGCGTCTATCACCTATCGTTGCGACATGTGCCCCAGCTACAATTCGTTCGCCAAGTTCAAGCGGAAGTGACTCAAGCACACCATGTTCAGATGCACTCACGTCAAGTTGGTCAATTTTAGTCTGTACCGCAACCAACTCTTGCTCCGTTAACGTCACACGCTTTTTCATCACAGTCAGGGCACTTTGGTGCAATTGCTGTAACTGCGTTATGCGTGTTTTGGCATGACTTATCTGGCCGCTCAAGCTCTCCACCTGAGCCTGTGTCTCAAAAAAGGATAACTCGGAAATAATTCCCTGTTTAGCTAACTTTTTTTGTGCTTGATGACGAAAAGACAACGTCGCTAATTGACCTTCAAGATCACTGATCATCGAGCGTTCAACCAATACTTCACGCTGCTGTCTCAAATTTAGTTGAAGTAATTCGGCTTGCGCCTCTGTCAAACGTTGCTTAATGCGCTTATATTCCAACGCCAAGTCAACATTTTCTAGACGTACTATTGTCGCCCCAGGCTCAATGGTACTGCCAAGCTTGTAATTAATGTCTTTCACAACCCCTGCGCTGGCGGAGGTGATGATCTGTTGTTGAGCACTGGCTAAGGTGCCAAAAGCATCAATTTGAATCGTTAAATGCCCTTTTTTGACATGTTCGATCATCACAGTATGCCTTTCTAAATACACCGGCTTTTCAGTAAAAAAATACCAATATATCAACGCCATGCCTGCAAAAAATAGTAATATCCATAACCATTTATGGCGTTTCAGTCCTGAACTCGAAGTGTTATGCGGTACGCTTATATCCATGTATGTCTTCTTATCGTTAAACTGTATCTACTGAGATACTCACTGCGTCAAACGTATTGCGAAAAACATACCAGAATAAAAAACAATATTTATCAATCACTTAATAATTTACGTTCCAATCATATTGACCAAAAACGCACACACCCTGTCTCGATTCCGGAATCGGCCTCAGTTCATTCAAACAGGTGTGAAATGCTGACTATCAGACTTACTCAAGGGTAAAAGTCACAATGATTACACACTGGTCAGTGCCCTGATCTGTTGCTCTAAGCTGATCAATTGTCATTTACGTGCTCAAAACCAAGGGCCACTAAATATACGTCAATTTAAATAAAAAAGTTATATAAATCATAATTATAAATAACATAGCAACGCCCGGTTTACGCTGCATAGGTACATAGCAAAGCTTGATAAGACAGCGCTTGAGAATCAAAAATAGCAGGTGGGCCATCACTGTATAGCGACTGATCTGTTATGCCTATTTATATGAAATTAAAGTAAACTAAAATCTAAAAGGGCAAAAATTAAACACAATAAAAATATTTTATTATCATTTCCTTTACAATTGCGAATTATAAGATTACCTTGTTTGATGTTGTTTAAATATTACTCAACGCAAACTAACAAGGAACATAAATGAAAACTCGTTATCTATTATCTGCACTAGGACTGGCTTCTGCGAGCTGTTTTGCGCAAACAACCGCACTCACTGAAGCACAAATGATGCAATACACTAGCAAAGCCAGTATGGCCACGATTGGTAAACGCGCTGAATTAAATTTGGTGATCCAGCCTCAAGCAATGGCCACCATGACAGCGGACAATGCCACTCAAACCATCAGCCAAACAGTCACTCACCCGAACGCAAGCTACATAAAACTGCACTTTAAAAATATTAACTTAGTAGGCGGTGGCAAATTGGTGGTGCGCTCCGAAGATGGCAGTGAACGCTATGAATACACTGAAAACAACATGCGCGCAGCGACCCTAAGTCACACTGACGATGGTGTCACCAGCTTCTCTGCCATGTCTATTTCTGCCGAAACGGCAGTGGTAGAGTACACACCTGGCAGTCAAGTCACAACCATGCAAAATGCCATCATAGACTACTATGATCATGGCACAGAAAATGAACCACAACTTGCACCTGCTACCGATGTCGGGATCAGCTCTACCTGCGGTGCAATGGAAAGAAAAGATGTGCAGTGCTGGGCTAACAGCTACCCAACAGAATTTGAACGCAGCCGCCCAGTTGCGCGCCTGCTTATGAATGGTCGCGGACTGTGTACCGGTTGGCGTGTTGGTCCAGAAAACCGTATGTTTACCAATAACCACTGTGTTGAAAGTGCGTCTGAACTGAGTAATACCGAAGTGTGGTTTAACTACCAGCATACGTCATGTAATGGCACGACCATGGAGACTGTGGTTAAAGTAACCGGTAAAGACTTCCTCTCCACAGACTATACGCTAGATTATACCTTGTTCACCATCAACGACTTTGCTAAAGCACAGCCGTTTGGTTATTTTGGTCTAGATGTCCGAGATGCCACACAAGGGGAGCGTATCTATATTCCACAACACGGTTCAGGCAATCCAAAAGAATTGTCCATTGAGTCGGATCGCGATACGGATGGACTGTGTTCAGTCAACAACGCAAACGCCAATGGACGTGGTACTGGCACTGACTTAGGTTACTATTGTGACACCATTGGTGGCTCATCAGGCTCTCCAGTACTTGCCGCGGCAACCAACAAAGTAATTGCGTTACACCACCTTGGTGGCTGTCACAATAAAGGGGCTAAAGTCAGCCTGATCTGGCCAAAAGTCGCTAGTCACTTCAACAACCAGATCCCTGATGGCGATAACAACAGCGATCCAGTGCCAGTCGCTCAATTCACCGCGGACTGCACAGCCTTAAGTTGTACTTTTGATGGCAGCGCATCAAGTTCACCTAATGGCACAATTAGCCAATATGAATGGAGCTACGGTGACGCATCGAGCAATGGCTTTGGCGCTACTGTCACACACGATTACACAGCGTATGGTGAATACACGGTGTCACTAACGGTCACTGACTCCGCTGGCGCGTCTGCTACGACAACAAAGCAAGTACAGCTAACCGACCCAAATACAGATCCTGCCAAATTGATTAACGGCGTTGCAAAAGAAGGGTTAAGTGGAGATAGACTCGCAACCGCATTTTATTATTTAGATTTACCGGCAGGTGCCTCAAATGTACAAGTGCGCATTTCAGGTGGCTCAGGGGACGCGGACTTGTATGTTAGAAAAGACAGTAAACCAACCACATCTACCTATGACTGCCGCCCATATAATTGGGGTAACAACGAGACGTGTAATATCACAGCCGGTGCAGGCAAGTACTGGGTTATGCTGCGAGGATACAGCGCGTATGCAAATGTAACGCTTGTGGCAACTTATACCGAATAACAAACAACATATCAAACCAACCAATTAATCAAGGCGAGTATTGACTCGCCTTTTTCTTTTCAAGCACCCCCTACCAAGGGTGCCATAACCCCAACCAAGTGCGCCACTCGATGTGTTGTTGCTCCACAGATGAACGCGCAATACCAATATCAAAACGCATATTTGAGATCCCAGCCGGCGCATAGTTTGCCGCGCTACCTAAGATACGTTCACTGAGTGCAACTTGCCATTTTACACCCCAACTTTTGACTGCGCGCGCGCTATCTAGATTGTGCTGCGCAAAATACAAACGCGGCCGCCCTTTACGCCAGCTGGTCGCAAATTCATACCCTAAATAATGATTGCCAGAATCAAACCAAAACGGTAAGTCAGCAATGTGCTGCTGGCTAGCACCTACGCCAGTATACACACTATTGGTCTCAAACCCGCCAATACTGAGAGACTGCTGCGGGCGATAACGGTTTGTCACATTGAGGTAAAACGGCCACTCCCAAAGTGTCGCCGCCGCACTCAGCATCATCTCATGACCGACATTATCACCCCATATTTTGGCACCATCTAGGGCCATGTTAAGGCCAAATTGCTGCTGGTTATGATGAAAAGATACCGTGTTTCCTAACCAATAACTATGTGCTGTATCTTGATATGAACGCTTTTCTATATGATGACCGACATAGGGCTGCCAGCGCCACTTTTGCCATTGAAATGCCAAAGACAAATCCACCGTATTTGACCACGAATCGTACTCACCCTGTACCTCTGCCACAGCACTCTGCACAGTGGTATCAAGCGTATGCATCTTAAACTGATTGCGCAATGTCATGTCGCCACGTCGATATGCAAAGTCAAAATAACCACCTTGTAGCGCATCATCAAAGAGCGATGTACTGACACCCAATTGCCAACTTGTTTGTTTGAGTATGTCAGCGCCTGCAACAGCAAAACTCACCACTTGCGTGCTCGCTGAGGTCCCTTGTACCGACAATGCCAATGACCAATCTTGGGGTGTCGGCACATATTTTTGTGTCAACCAAGATGATGGCAAGGTTGGCTGTTGCTCTGTTTTATTAAACGGCGTTGCAACTACGGAGTGAGGCTTTTTCAAAATCGACTGCTGTGCTTTAAACACATCACTATCTGGTAAGGCACGTAATTTTGCACCATAAGGTGTGCTTTCTACAAACCACAACTGCGCGTTAAACTCACCTGCGATCTCCTCGACAACGTACTCACGTAAACTCAGTTGCGCCAATTCTTCGCGCTTTAAGTCATAGTGATAAATACCTAAAGCACCTTGGAGTCCGGCGACAAAATACAATCCAGTTCCAGCCTTATTCCAACGTGGCGACGTCACATATTGCGCCTTATCCGGTAAAGGTATGGCCACATGATTGGCGTTCAATACTGCTAATTCAGCAACATATAATCGCCACAAGCCAGCTTGGTTAGTTTTCAAATAAGCCAAGTGCGATCTATCAGGGCTAACAACTGGATAATCATAAACGGTATTGAGCGTGCGCGATGACAGAGGCGTGATGTGTTGGTCATGCAGCGAAAGCCGTACAAGCTGCGAAAAACCATTCTCAACACGTTCAGCAATCACGGTTGACTTGTCCACGAAGGTGAAACGGCGTATACCAAAACTAGTCGTCACTGGCGTCACTTCATCCGCTTCAATCTGCCACTGAAACAGCGCATTCTCCCAACCATGTGGTACTTTTTGTCGTCCTACAAAATAAATGGTGTCTTCATCCAGCCACTGTGGATGGTAAATGCCTGAAAAATTCACCGGTGCCAAAGACGCAAGCTTTTCATGCGCAAAGGAGTCTGGTCGTTTATCAGTGATGTCATTCGGATCTGCCTCTAACGTTGCGGCTTGACGCTGCTCAAATTGCGCTATGGCCTGATGATTTGGCGCGCTGTTATACACACTTAAGGCAACGTCCCCAGCTTGATTTGACTCAACCACAAGAAATTTTCGCTGCTCAGGAGAAAACTGTATATCGCGCGCAGCAAAATCAAATTGCATGATCTCTTGACTCACAGCCTGTGTACTTTGAGACGCCACGGCCATAGCTTGATAGGTATACTGGGCAATGAATCGCCGATATAACTGCATCGCCGGCTTACCAAATGCACCACGAAATGCCCTCTCGAAATTACGCCCCTCTATTGCGTTAACACGCGTCCACACCGCATCAAGCGTCGCGTCGCCATACTCGTGTTCTAACCATGCAAGAAAGCGCGCGCCAAGTAAATATGCCATAGCACTGGCTCGATAACTGCCATCACCATCATTGAGCGCATGATAAGGCAATAAAGCGCCTTGGCGCGCATATGCACGCAGTAACGCTTCACTATAGTTATCATGCAAGCGCCCCTTGCCTGTCAGTTTAGATTCTTGCAGTGTGGCATACCCTTCTGCTACCCACCTCGGCAACACAGCACTGGCCAAGTCGTAGCTGTCACTGAGATCTCGAAGCCGCTGCTTTAAAGCTTGGCGACTCGGTTGTGATAAATGTACAAGGTGGATGTATTCATGCAGGACCAATAACTTCAACCAACTCGGACTGTGGGCTATTTCTGTATCTGATTGCGGTGGCGTCACATACAAGGCCATAAAAGGACTATCTGAGCTGGGAAGCGCAAAGCCATTTGGTAAATTAAAAGGATCTATGACAATCGCATCGACAACTACATCCAATGCACGATTTTGTTGTTCCAGTACACGCTGCCTGACGACTTCAAGTTCAATGGCAGCGGCGCTCGCCCATGCGTGATAGGGTGGCTGATAATGCACCCGAAAATGTGGGCTTTTAATAGATTGCCAGTTTTGCGCCTGTGCCAGGACAGGCACACCACACAAAAACAGCATTAAAGCAATGAATATCCTACTGCGCATCAAAAATCCTTGGTAAAACCCTACTCTTTAGTAGACCTTAAGCCAATTTTTGACATCAAGGAAGGATTAATCGTTGCGTGCCATTGCACCCAGTGAAGTAAATAAGGTTAAAATCGCGCCAACGACAAGAAACGCCACCATAGAAAATAAAGCGCTGAGTCCAAGCGTAAATTTTGCGGTCGCCATCGCGGCTGCCACGGCCCAAACACTCACACGGCTCAGCCAACGTTTGGTATGAATCGGTAATTGCACATGCTTTAAGGCAAACGTCATAACAAGAAAAGCGATAAACGGATATAACACCAACACAATACACTCCTCAGTCAAGTCAAATTCAGCAACGTCCCGTTAGGCTATTACTGACTCTTAATCGGTGTTCATTATATGGTAATGATAATTATTATCAACTAGGGAGGGTGATTTTTACTTCTGCCCCCTGTAAACCATTGCTTACTAGCAAACTGCCGTCGTGCTGCTCAATAATACGTCGACTGAGTGTCAAACCGATCCCTTGCCCTGCCTGTTTAGTCGAATAAAACGGCGTCATCACATTATCTAAATTAGCAAATCCACCGCCTTGATCTTCAATGCTTATCACCACATGTCCCGCTTGATAATGCGCGCTCAGGTGAATTATTTGCCCTTGTGGTGTATGGCTCAAGTTTGCTTCAGCGGCATTTTTTAATAAGTTGATCAACACTTGTTCCAACAGCTGGGGATCACATCGGCATTCACTTACCCGACACGCTAGCTGTATAGTCTGATCATCATATATTTGTGCCATCAATGCTTTGACAGACATCAATAAGTCAAGCATTTCCACCTTTTGACAATAGAGCTCCAAAGGTTTGGACAGCTCACTAAATCGGGAAACAAACTGCTGTAAATGCTGACATCTTTGCTCAATAACACGCAGTGCATGCGCATCTCTTGGCACACTCACTTTACTTTGTAATGTCTGTGCCAATGAGCTCACTGGCGTCAACGTATTATGGATCTCATGACTGATAACACGAATTAACTGCTGCCACGCAGCCAACTCTTGATGGCGAAGTACACGACGAATGTCTGTGGCAATGATCAAGCTATACCGTTTGCTTTGCTCGTAAAACTCACTGCTCGCCAATGACCATTGTGTATTTAATGTATGATTGGAGAATTGCCACTGGCTGCCAGCCTCAATCAAGCCTAATGTTTCAGCCTCGCGGCCCCGATCCCCTTGCCATGGCCTTTGATAAATTAAGCTAAAGGCTGGATTGGCATAATTAAGTTGACTGTCCTCGTCAAACACCAAAATGGGACTAGGTAACTTGTCGATTAATTGATAAATAATCAACATATGACTGCTATACCGTGATTTTTGTTGATGCATGCGCTCACTCAGCGCTACCAGCTCATGCTCAAAACGCGCAATTTGACCAACTTGAGAATGGGGCGTTATTTGAAATGTGAAGTCTGCCTGCTGCATGGCTTCGAGTTGAATGCTGGCACGTTTGAAAATACCAACTAGGCGAGACAACATCTGATGCGTAGCCCATTGCAACCCGACAAATAATACGATAGCAATCAGCACAGGCAACCAGATGGACAATGCGTGTTCTAAACCTATAACGACACATAGCACACTGATCACACCGTTGAGTGACCACAAGTATAGTTTGAGCGTGCGCTCAAAGTTACGCGCCATGCTTTAACCCATATTTATCTAATCGGCGATATAAAGAAGATTTTGTGAGACCCAACTTTTGTGCAGCTTGGCTTATCACGCCCCCCTCTTGCGTCATTACCTCCATAATCATACGTTTTTCCATCTCAGCAAGCGTCCCCGCCGCTGCCGGTAACGCCTGTGGTATCGCTTCGTCAGATATGGATGATCTCGCCAGTCGCAACTGACAATCTTGCAGCTCAATTTGACTGCCTTCACTCATCAGTAATGCACGCTCCATCACATGACTAAGCTCACGAATATTGCCCGGCCAAGGGTATGTTTGTAACGCATGGACAACCTTTTCATCCATCGGTTTGGTCACCATGCCATAACGCGTTGCATGCTTAGTCAATAAGTAGGATGCCAGAGGAATAATGTCAGCTTGGCGCTCACGCAAAGGCGGCAGTTCAAACACAAAGGTATTTATACGATAAAATAAATCTTGTCTAAAAGTGCCCTGTGTAACACACACTGGCAGATCAGCATTGGTCGCACAAATTAGCCGTACATCACTGCGTATGGTTTGACTACTGCCCAATACTTCATATTCTCCTGTTTCTAAGACGCGTAGCAACTTTGCTTGTAGCGGCATCGCGAGCGTGGCTATTTCATCCATAAAAAGCGTACCGCCTGAAGCCATGGTAAAGCGTCCTACTCGGTTTTGCTTAGCATCCGTGAATGCCCCTTTAACATGACCAAAGAGCTCACTTTCAAATAATGACTCAGACAGTGCCCCCATATTTACATTTACCAAAGGGCCAGTTGCTCGTGCAGAGTGTTGATGTAACCAGGCGACTAAGTGGCTTTTACCTACTCCACTTTCACCGCACAACAAAATGGTGGCATCAGAGTTTGCGAGCCGCAACAACTGGCGCTCTAATGCCAGCATCGAAGCAGATTGCCAGCGAAACTCACCCGCAGGCTCGATTGTCGGACATCGGGTGTGGCTTAATTGGCTGTGTTGTTTCTGCTGTAAGGTAAGTTGCTGCTGAATTGCCTTGAGTAATGCGGCATTTTGCCAGGGCTTTTCGATAAAATCACTGGCACCCAATTGCAGTGCTTGAACAGCCAATTTGACACTACCCCAGCCTGTTATACACAACACAGCAGGCGCCCCGTGCTGACCTTGTAACCAAGTTAAAAACTCTAAACCTTCCTGTCCAGAGGTGGTGTCTCTTGCAAAGTTCATATCGAGTAAAATGAGATCGATAGATTTGACACTCAGCAGTTGCTTTGCTGAATGTGGCGAGTCCGCTTCGATCACCTCAAAGCCTTGGTCTTCTAAAAAATAAGCAGCGCTCAATCGTACTTCGACATTATCGTCAACAATCAAAATGCATGGCACAGGCATGGATGTATCCTAACGTTATTTTTACGCTAGGATACGATAATCAAGGTAGGAGGAAAAGCTTAACGCCAGCGGATGGTGGTCGCCAATGTATGGCTTTGGCCAGGCGCGACAGTCGCGCTATCTTCAAGCACATTGGCCGCTTCTAAACACAACATGCCCAAGTACTCTTCATTTTGGAAGTTACTCAAACGTTTTGATTTTTCAATCCACGGATTCCAAAGCACACACGATGTTGAGTTTTCTCGGCCAACCTCAATGATGCCTTCCGGTGTATGAATGCATTGGACTGGTGCTGCCTGCGTGTACACCATATCTGTTTCACGCGCAAAACTCACTTTGTCTGATTGATCAAATGGTCCCTCACCAAATTCGATGTACTTGGCACCTTGCAACCCATCAACCGTGGTATTTTTAATATCTGAAGTAGGAAGGTAGGTATGAAGCGCTTGTGTCAATGAGAAAGGTACGTCACCCACATTAGTATTCGTCAATCTCACTTCTAGCTGCTCAGTCAAAATGAACTCAACTTCCAGTTTAGAGTCATGTGGCCAAAACTGCGTATCAACTTGCATCATAGGCAGTGACAGTAAAATACGCACTTCATCTGGTGTTTCGGTCACCTGCTCTGCACGCCAAACCATTTTTCGTGCAAAGCCATGCGCGGGCCAATCAGCATTCTCATGCACGCCAAACCACGGCCAACATATCGGGATCCCACCACGTACCGATTTACCTTCCTGATAGTCTTCGTCCGCAGACACCCACATAAGGTCACTTTTCCCCGTTGGGATAAACTCTGTAATTTGCGCACCTTGCAGAAAAATCTTTGCCTGACACAGAGGACTCTTCACATCAAAATACTCAAGTCCAGTGTCTGTTCTTGCTAATTTTACTGAGTCGGAAAATTCCATGCTCCACCTTTAATTTTGATTCAACTGTCCTTACATTACCGAGCCGTCTGCACAGAGTAAACCTGATTTACACACTATGAATGATCTTCAACAATTTAGTACAAAATAACCGCATATTAGCGTATTCTCTGGCTAAACTTTAAACTTGCCAACTAACTCGGTCAGCTGTTTCGACAAGCCCGTCATTTTGTCTCCATTGTCACAGGTGTCGCTTGCAATCACAGAGACACTGTCTGCAGCATTTTTAATTTCAACCACATTGCGATTAATATCTTCAGCGACATGTTGCTGCTCCTCAGCGGCCGTTGCAATTTGCGTATTTAAATCACTGATATTCTGAATCGACTGGGTAATTTCAATAAACTGATTCTGCGCAGAATGCGTAAGCTCTACCGTTTTCTCTGTTCTTTCTAGGCTGTTGGTCATATCTGTGGATACTCCCTCTGTCATCTTACGCAGCTTATCTAGCTGAGATGCAATTTCTTCTGTGGACTCTGACGTACGTTGCGATAAGGCACGCACTTCATCCGCCACCACTGCAAAACCACGGCCATGTTCTCCAGCTCGAGCTGCCTCTATTGCAGCATTCAATGCCAGCAAATTGGTTTGCTCAGCAATGCCGCGAATCACACTCAAAATTGACATGATGTTTTCACTTTCACTGTCGAGCTTAGTAATGTCAGACGTCGCGCGGTTGATGACACCAGACAACTCAGCCACACTGTCTACCGTCTCGGTGATCACCGTCTGACCGAGCTCTGATGCATGCTGAGTTTGTGTTGCAAGCTCTGCCGCATTGGCACAACTAGATGCAACTTCATTGGCAGTGGCCGCCATTTCATTGATGGCCGTTGCTGCCATCTCTAATGACTGCTGCTGTGCACTGGTAGAACCGGTTAATTCGTCAGCCTGACTCGCAGTGGTCAACGCAGTCTGATTCACCTGCTGCGCACAGTGATTTATTTGTTGTACCAACTGCGCGATTAAATTTAAGAACTGATTAAAACTTTCCGCGAGCTTACCGGTTTCATCCTTAGTGGTAACCGCCAGACGTTGAGTCAAATCACCACCACCTTGAGAAATGGCGGTCAGACCGTCACTGACATTGACAATCGGTCCAGACAATAAATTCGCGATGTAAGTTGCCATAACAATAAAAATAGCCACCAAAACACTGCTGATCACTAACACGGTGAGCTTCATTTGATTGGCTTTACTCATCACCTCTTGCTGCTCCACAAAGGCGATAAATTTCCAGCCCAACGTCTTTGAGGTGTATATATTTGAAAAGAAGTCCACGCCATCGATGGTGATCTCAAACAGCCCATCTGGGCTACGATTTAGCTCCGTATACAGCCCATTTTCAACTTCATCAATGTGCTTAAATGTGTATTCAGGGTGCTTGGCGTTGACGAGTATGGTGCCACTGTCTTCTTCAAGCATTAAATAACCCGTTTCGCCTAAGCGAATGCTCTTGATGATATCAGTCAGTCCTTTAAGCGACACATCCATGCCTTGTACACCCATGAATTGACCGCCTGACTGCACGGCTTTGACCGTAGAGATGATCGCCGTATCATCTGGCTCCCAGTAATATGCATCAGTCAGGCCAGTCTGGCCGTTTTTTTCTTTACCGGTTGTATACCAAGGCCGTCCGCGTGGATCATACCTTGCGCTAACCTGACCTTTCGGCCACTGAATATACCCCCCTTCAGGGTTACCAAAATAAATGTAAGAAATGCCTGGGTGGGATGTGCCAAATTGCTGGTATAGCTCAAACATGCGCTGCTCCACCTCAGTACCAGCGTCAGGCGTCATTTGCTCGGCAGTGCTGTTGCCTTTGTAAATTGATACCTGGCTACGCCCTTGGCGCACATCTGGATGATTCGCCAAATAGGTCACGTTCTTTGCCACCTCTTCAAAGAACATACTGATACCATTATCAATTTGTTGCGCTTCTCGACTGCTCATTTCAACAAATTTGTCTACCGCAAGCTGCCTTGTTTGAGTAATGATAATGACCGCGATGATCAATAGTGGCACCACAATGGCGGCGATGAATGCAAGGCGTAGTTTTTGTGATATTGTCATAGCGAAACTTCCTGTGGGCATTCAAAAAAATATAGTTCTAGATCTTCAACTATACAAAAAGATTAAAAAATTCTGGCATCAATCCTATTGAGTTGATGGACAGGCACAAATACTCAGCTACGCTATATAACAGATATGCCTGCTTTTAAGGATATACCCCTATGTCGCTCACCGAATGTAAATACCTGAGTACCATGCTCTTGTTTTTAACCTTGTCTGTACCCGCTGTTGCAAGTGACTCTGAGCTTACAGAGTTAAAACAACAGCTCCTAAAATTACAAAAGAAGATAGAAAAGCTAGAAGCTGAGCAAAAACGCAAACCCAAAATCAGCAAGCCAACCTCCAGTATAAAAGTTGGCGGGGCAGTCAGAACGACGTTCAGTCACACATCCTATGATGATGATAATAAAAACCGCGGTGGAGATTTTGAGCTCGATGTTTTCAGGCTGAATTTTTCAGGCAACATAGGCGGCTTTGGTTTAAATGCCGAGTGGCGTTACTTTGATTATATGACTGCGGTAAAATATGCGTATTTATATTACGATTTTGCCAAAGACTGGCAAGCGCAAGTCGGCATGACCAAAGTGCCGTTTGGTAATTGGCCTTATAATTCTCACAGCTGGTTTTTTGGTACCACCTATTATGTCGGGTTAGAAGACGACCACGACATGGGCATCCTGTTTAAACGCAAACTGGCAGACAATTGGCAGCTCGATTTGGGTTTTTTCAAAAATGATGAGTTAGGTGGCGTAGATGGGTATGTTGAATCACGAAGCGATCGCTACTCATATGATATCGTTGGTGCGCGTCCCCAAGCAGAAGGCATTTATGATGACCCAACTCAACCGCTGGGTGAATACAATACTTTTTCTGGCCGCTACGGCTATCACTTCAAGCATAAGGGCGGTACAACCGAGCTAGGCGTCTCCGGATTAATAGGAGATCTACACAATGGCATTGAAAAAGCAGGCGAGTACCAAGCATGGGCTGTGCATTTGAATGCCAATATTGGCAAATGGAATGTACAACTACAGCATGGTGAATATGACTATGATATCGCGGGCATAGATAGAATCGCCGTCGGCGCGTATGCTTTTTATGACTCAATCGCGGCGGAAGCGACCATGTCTAACTTTAACGTAGCCTACAACATGAAGGTCAAATTAGGGCCCATCAATGCGCTGCAATTTTATAATGATTTTGGCATCATTTACGATAAATCAGATAACAGTAACGACACGTGGATGAACGTGACAGGCGTCTCCATGTCAGCAGGGGCGTTTTTCTCGTACTTGGACTTTGTTAATGCGAAGAACCAGCCCTTTGTTGGCGGCTCAATCGCTGGCGACAGCGATGATACGCAGAGGCGCTTTAATCTTAATTTTGGCTACTACTTCTAACCTACGTCTTTGAAAATGGCCAAATCAGGGCATTTGGCCGAAAAAAGTAATAAAAGTAGAATTTTTTTATAGAAAAAAGTATGTCTCAGTCACTGTTGACCATCCATTTACAGGCAAAACAATAAACCACTGATTATAAAGTACAATTATGTAATCACCCCCAATCTAGCACTGACTTTTGAATAACAAAATTTAAGCACTCTTCTGACAAACCTCATTCCTTTTCACCACAGCGATACAAACCAATTACAAACCATAAAAAATTGCAATTTTCCCCAATTTGCACACATAAATATTGTGCGTTAGTCTTGCGCCTTTGTTAATTTTCACCCCTTGGATATTCTAATCAATGTCAAGAAGTACTCGACAGGCATTAGCCTTAAGTGGCGCACTTTTAGCGACTACGCCACACGCATTTTCAGCCGATAATGAGCTTAGCGAGTTGAAACAACAGCTCGAAAAATTAGAGCGAAAAATTCAACAATTAGAAGCTAAACAATCCGCTGACACTGTTGAGGCAGACAGCCCTGAGTCAGGCATTAAAGTGGGTGGAGCGATACGTGTAAATTACTCAACAAATTCATACGATGAAGATACTAAAAACCGAGGTGGTGACTTAGACTTTGACGTATTCCGTTTTAACTTCTCTGGTGAAATTGCTGATATTGGCCTAAATGCTGAGATCCGCTTTTTTGACTATATGACTGCGGTTAAATACGCCTACCTTGATTACGACGTTACACCACAATGGCAAGCACAACTAGGCTTAACCCAAGTGCCTTTTGGGAATGACCCATATAACTCACATAGCTTTTTCATGAGTCCAAATTATTACCTTGGACTGGAAGACGATTATGACATGGGTTTGGTGATGCGCAGACACGTAGCTGACAACTGGCAGCTAGATCTGGGCTTTTTCAAAAATGATGAGCTCGGTGGTGTCGACGGTTATGTGGAAGACCGTAAAGACAGATATTCCATCGACATCGTAGGTGTTCGCGCCAATGACGAAGGCATTTATGATGAACCGGCAGCTAAGCTTGGCGAGCACAACACCTTTGTTGCACGTTACGCATATCATGTAGATCACACAGCTGGGTCAACTGCGATTGGTGTATCAGCACTATCAGGTGGTCTTCACGATGGTCAATACAGTGCCGGTGATTACCATGCTTGGGCGTTCCATATTAACAGTAATATTGGCAACTGGAATCTGCAATTCCAACACAGTCAATACGACTATCAAATCGACGCGAGTCAACGCATTGCTATCGCAGCCAATGCCACTTATGACACGATGCCAACCGAAGCGACATCAACAAGCGCAAACATTGCTTACAACTTGTCAGTAAACTACGGCCCAATCACGCACCTGCAACTGTACAATGATTTTGGCACCATTTATAACAAATCGGATGATTCCGCTAATTCATGGATGAATGTCACTGGCGTAGCCGTCACAGCAGGCCCTATCTTTTCATACATTGATTTAGTGCATGCAAAGAACCAACCTTTTGTTGGTGGCACGCTATCAGGACAAAGTGATGACGTAGAGCGACGCTTTAATATTAACATCGGTTACTACTTCTAAACTCATCTCAAAGACCATGAAAATACACACTATTTTCATGGTCTCTCCATACAATAATCTCCCCTCTATTGCATAATTTACTGCATTTTTCGTCTATAATGGAAAAGCAACTGCTGTTAAAATACCGCATGTGTACACACTTATCTTGACCAACTTAACCTGCTTCACAATTGATTAGGCGATACTTGTAAAAAGGAGAAACAGCTCATTATGAAAAAGCTTTTTAACCGCTGTTTCTGGTTACATGCAGCAGGCATTATTTTTGTTGGCCTCGGATTTATAGGCATGGCGCTGCCTGTTATGCCCACCACTATTTTTTTCATCTTAGCACTGGCCTGTTTCTCTCGCTCTTCACCCAAGTTTGAACACTGGCTGCTTACTCACCCCAAATTTGGTCCTTCACTCGTTGCTTGGCGAAAATATCAAGTCGTGCCACCAAAAGGGAAATGGGGTGCAGGGCTGGGCATGTTGATTGGGTATATTATCTTGTGTTTCACAGCAGCCCCTTGGTATGTGCTGGTATTGGTCGCGGTGATAGAGATTGCCGTGCTGACTTATGTACTCACGCGCCCTTCTTACCCACCTATCAGCACCAACTAAATGTATAACAGGCTTATCCCTGAATGCAGATAAGCCAATTGCTGATTTAGAAAGTATAACTGAGCGTTAATTTATAGTTTCGGCCCAGCTCACTCGGATCGCTTGCTTCTCCGGCAGGTGCTCGCACGTAACGCTCATCAGTGACATTATCGACCCCCATGCGCACCACTAAATCTGAAAAACTGCCTGTACCTTGGTATTTAGCAGTCAAGTTGTAAACCTGGTACGATTCGGTACCGTAGCCACGCTCTAAATAATCCTCTGTTAGTCGTGTTTGCGTGCGGTAAGCCAGCATTTGTGCACCCACATCAAAGTTTTCAAATAGGGCATACTGCAAATGTACATTGAGTTTATCTGCCGGCGCTTCAGAATATGCTTGCTTGTCTGTTTCAATTGTTCCTAGAAAAAAGTTAGGCACGCCATAGGCATCCATATCAATGGCTGAATAACCGAGGTACCCGCTCAATTTCCCTAACTCATAATGCATTTCAACTTCCCACCCTCGGCTCACTAATTTACCAATGTTTTTGGCACTGTAGTCTCTATGCGTTGCAACAGGCACGCCATTAGCAGGCTTTGGTCCGGGCGCACCGGGTTGCTTTACTCCCTGAGCATCGAGATAGTACATAAACGGCACATTATCGATAAAGTTTTTAATGCTATTGTCAAAATAAAGGGCTTTTAGCTCGAACTTACCTCCCCAACTCATCTCATCTAAAAAGAGACCAAATCCACCTTCTAGGTTTTCAGATTCCTCAGGTTTGAGATCAGGTTGCGGCTCGTTGTAGCAAAATTTGCCACCGATATGGCAGCGCCACTCTCGTTTCTTATACAACTCTTGTACACTCGGGGCACGAAATGCCTCCGCATATTTGATGTAAAAATTAAAGTAGTCGGTGACTTTTAATGTCACACCCAATTCACTGGATAGCGCGTCATCATCATGGTCGTCATATTGGGTATACACGTCACTACTGCGCTTGTAGCCATCATAACGCAGGCCTGCTGTTATCAAGATATCATCGTCCACAAGCGACACTTGATCGATCACTGATAACGAAATATTGTGCGCATCACTTTCACCGTATTCAGATGTTCTGATCTGATTTTCATCAAACTCAGACTGCTCAAACTGTTCAAAGTCATAGTTAAATTCAACTGCGATTTGATGGTCAAAAGACGCACTTAAGTCAAATAGGTTTGCGAGTCGGGCACCGTAACGTTTAGAGTTTCCATATTTACTCCCAGAGAAGTCTACCTGCTGACCACGTCGGATAATATAGCCTAAGGTATGGTCGTCATAGGATTTATCTGAGTAGACAAATTGTGCGTCAAAATCAATATAAGGGTTGTCAGGCTGATAGACATAAGTCGATGCAATCTCTAAGTAATCATTACTGAAATTTTTTGACAGTGTCGGATACATCAATCCCAAACGCGCACTTAAGTTATAGGGCTGATCATTGGAGCGCGTTTTAGACCAATCAATCTTACTCTGTACACTGTGCGCGTTATCAATAAACCACATGTTCTTGAGCGCGATATTTTGTCGCTCTGAATCATTTTTAATGGTGTTTAATTTGGCAGCCTCTGTTATTGCCTGCGCTTCACTGTCTTGCTCGGTGTTCCCGACCACATCGACATCAGAATAGCGCACCGTACTGAGGTGCACTACCGTATCCATATGCTCAGATAAAGCAAACAAAGTGCCTGTAAGTTGATTGCTATCACCATTGGTTTGATGCGTCGCACTCACATGAGAACCAAACCCGTATGCTCCATTTAAGTAATCACTGGCATCTTTAGTGGTTAAACGAATACTACCTCCAATGGCACCGGACCCCACCGTCAGCGAGTCCGCACCACGCAAAACTTGCACCTGCTTTAACTGACTTGGATCCACACCTAAACTATTAATGGACGCAAGGTTACTGCCGCCATCAGACTCAATTTTACGTTTTACATTGTCAACTGAGATATGGATCCGTTCACCGTACAGACCACGGATACTGGGTTGTGCAGCCAAAGGCGCAGCACTACCGGTTAATTCAACTCCAGGGATCTCTCGCAATATTTGTGTCAATTCAGCCTGCTGACGACGTGCCATAGCTTCACTGTCCAATACCGTCACCGACCCTGCTGCATCTTTATTAATCACAGATAACTTATGTCCGTGGACTTCTATCACATCTTCAATGTTGTTGGGTTTTGCAGCGTTGGCAAACGCCTCCATTGTGCCTAATGCATATAGTAAACCCAGAGAAAGCGCCGAGCGTGTAAATTTCATGTCCTTATAAACCTTAAATGATAATAATAATGAATCGCATTTGAAATGAAGGGCTAGAATAATTAAACTAAGCGCTCAAAGCAATAACCAAATAACTAAAAGTTATAAATAAATCGGTACTATTTACCTAGAAAAATAGCGTGAACAATATTCCAACGCCGTCAATTTTGTCGTAACGTATTGTTCTAGCGAATACATTCAGATTAAGGAAAAGATATGAAAGCGGTTCTGGCCCCAATAATGATGATCGGTACGCTGGTGTTGAGCCAAGCGGCGCTTGCTAAAACATACAATGGCGGCGCGGATATGAGCAAGTTAATCCCTATTTCTACACTCTTAAATGACGCACAAAAATACACGACAGAGCCCGTGACGATTAAGGGCACAGTGACACGAGTATGCCAAAAGCGCGGTTGTTGGATGCAATTGGCCAGTGATAAAAAATTTCAAACTTTGCGCGTCAAAGTGCGTGATGGCGATATGGTCTTTCCGATGACAGCACAAGGTAAAACCGCGTTCGCCACGGGTACTTTAAAAATACACCCCCTTACCCTTAAGCAAACAAATCAAAGGCGTAAAGCACAAAACTTAGCGCCCGTTGAGACCGCACAAGTATTACACCTTTTTGCGCCAGTCGCTGTGACCATTGAAGACTAGGTGGCGCCATGTCGTGGTTTAAACTCAACCGTAGCCTGCATCGAGATATTGGGTATTTTTGTATTGGTATGACTTTGGTGTTTGCTATTTCGGGGATCGCGTTGAATCATATACATCAGTTTAACTCTAACTATCAAGTGACCCGTACTAGCCATACCATACCACTCTCTGGCGTTGACATAGAAACCGACGAATTTGAATCAACACTGCTAACGGCACTGCGCTTAGAAGACAAAATAAAAGCACGTTTTTGGCAAGACCAAACAACTTACAAGCTATTTTTAGAAAAAGACACCACACTCTATTTGTACCCCCAACAAAATGAAGTGTTAATTGAACAAGTAAAACCACGATTTTTGCTGCGACAACTGAATTTTCTCCACCTCAATGAAGCACGGGCTGCATGGATGTGGTTTTCTGATTTTTATGCCATCTTACTGATTTATTTAGCCCTATCGGCACTGTTCATGGTCAAAGGAAAGCGCGGTGTTTTAGGTCCAAGAGGCCTGTTAGTCTTGGCTGGCGTTGCGGTACCAGCAGCTTTCATCGTGTTCTATTCATCATAAGTAAGTGGTTACATACAAAATTCAATTCTGTAATGTACTGTAATGGCATAACGCCACGAAGCACTCTAGATTAAAAGCACACGACTGCAAAATACACAGCAGTGTGCTTGATCTTTCGCACGGTGAACACAGGTATGCAAATGACACAATGTGGTATCAACGGATTATTTCTAATTAACTACTTAATTGGCCTCAAACCACATGCGCCCCAGTGCCAAGTATCAATGCTGGTTTATACACCTGACAAAACGCTATCAGGGCGGGCAAAAATGTTTCCTGCTCCGTGCAGCGAAACCGCACTGATGTTTCATCTCAATGGCGAATTTCATTACCGATATACATCTGGAACCAAACAGATTGCCGCCAATCTCTTGGGCCAGCATACTCACGCAGGTTCACATCACCAAAACGCCGCTTGTCACTATATGAAACTGGATATCCTACTAAATCCCCATTGGCGTACAGGGCACGCTGAGCTATATTATCGAGACCTTTGTGATGGCGCTTGGCAATATACAAAGCAATTAAACGTCACACAAACACACACCAACCACATTTCCGAGCTCTCGCAACTTGCCTTACAAGTTAAAAATTAAACCCGATTGCGATACGGTTCCAGTTGTTGATCTGTAACGCCAGCCCTATCACAGCCAGTTGCTGTACTTGTGTTAATGGTCGCTGCGACTTAGCCTCCATCTCAAATGGCAAGGACTTAGTCACCGCGCCGGCAAGTTGCAAAGCAGCCTGATCAAAAGGGCTAAGTAACGACAGCTCTGATCCAGTCAGCGCTCTATGCATTTGATCGAACACGTCTCTTGTAACACCGTTTTTCAAAGCTTCTGCGTGCATGCTTTGACAATACTGGCAGCCATTAATTTTCGATACATAAAGGCGAATTAAGTGCACTGTGGCATCAGGAATAATCTGCTCTGCTGATTCCCCCAGAGTCGCCAATGCGGATGGTATAAATGTATAATGTGTGAAAAGGTCAGTTTGAGATATCATAGATTGCTCCTATTGATTAGCTATTTAGGAGCTTACGCCGATTCATCACAGCAAAATTGGATATTTACGACACCCTGACATCATCTTGCCCAACTATCCCTATTTGTTGTGCACAGACTGAAAGGGGGTACACACCATAATCATCATGGCCCCCAGCAAAATAACGATATCAGCAATATTAAACACGCCGGTACGCAGTGAACCTATCCCAAGGCTAATGAAATCAATCACCGCACCTTGATTGAAAATGCGATCGAGTAAATTACCCAAGCCACCAGCAAATATCAGCGTCAATGCTGTCAGTTGGCGTTTTGATA
Source organism: Pseudoalteromonas luteoviolacea (assembly GCF_000814765.1). GTDB lineage: Bacteria > Pseudomonadota > Gammaproteobacteria > Enterobacterales > Alteromonadaceae > Pseudoalteromonas > Pseudoalteromonas luteoviolacea_H. The sequence goes on along the minus strand of NZ_JWIC01000009.1, from coordinate 27,096 downwards.
AGTCATGGCTTTTAAGCATATAGCCGAGCAACGCCAATAGGAATAAACCTATCACCCCGACAAATAAAACCAATCGTTGAGTGGCTGATAACTCCGCGCCCAACGATAAAAATACCCCTAGGTTTTCGGTATAGCCTATGCGGACCATGTCCCCTAAATAGCTGGTCATTTGCCATGCCACTAAACTATCGCTTGCCCACCACTTTGTGCCCTGATCGAGTATCAAACAAATGAGACACACCAGTAAAATATGCCCCGTCTTGTTGTCATTCATTATTTTGCTCCCATGCTGCGAATTCTCACTATAAAAAGCAATTAGTGAACATAAAATGACAACTCGATAAAATATCCTGCTCAATTAGGTCACAAAACGATTAAAGTTGGTATGTAAATCAATAATGCGTTTGGCAATATTATGATTTGCATCGGCGGTTTCACTCGCCCCTTGTGCCGTTTCCTTTGCCAAATCATTAATATTATTTATGTTTTTATCAATATCTACCGCAACCATAGACTGCTCTTCTGTTGCTGTGGCGATTTGTGCATTTAAGTCATTAATTTGCTCAATCGATTCAGAGGCCTCATCCAGCATTTGCTGCGTCTGCTCACTTTTTTGATAGCAGTTATGGGCACTGGTTTTGCCTTTTTCCATACTACTCACCACTTTATTGGCTTCCGTTTTTAAGCGATCTAACAAGTCTTGAATATCTGCTGTCGATGACTGAGTGCGCGTGGCAAGCGTGCGCACTTCATCGGCAACCACTGCAAACCCTCGCCCACTCTCACCGGCCCTTGCCGCTTCAATGGCGGCATTGAGTGCCAACAAATTCGTTTGCTCAGAGATGCTTTGGATCGCTTCCAACACCGAGCTGATATTGTTGGTTTCTTCCACCAACTCGCCTATTTCATCTGACGCAAGATTAAGCTCTGAGACTAAGTTTTCGATGATTTGATTAGTTTGCGTTGCGATGCTTTTTCCTGAATTCACTTTTTCGCGCACCTTTGCCGTGGCTTCAGCCGCGTGCGCTGTACTTTTTGACATGTCCTGAGTCGTCGTGGTCATTTCATACACAGCGGCGGCCACCATCTCTGTTTGATTCTTCTGCTCTGTTACACTTTGCTCTGTTTGACGCATCACATTCATGGCCAATTCTGAGGAGCTGCCTAGGCTTCTTACCACGTCATTGGTGCTTTGAATGGTGGCACGCAGCCCAGAAACAAATTTATTGAACTCTTTTGCCATAGTGCCCGTTTCGTCTTTTGCGGACTCATCCAGCATCACGGTCAAATCACCATCACCACTGGCTATCGACTTAAGCCTTAAAATCAACGCCTCAATGGGTTGTGTGATAGAACGGCCAATAGACAGCGCGACGATAAGTGCAATCACCACAGCCACAATCGCAGCCACAGAGATTAACTTAATCGCTAAAATTTCATCATGCTCTGCTTGGTGCGTTGCTTTTTGGGTAAACGCTTGAACATCAGCAAGGAGGGCAATTAACTCGTCTTTTAATTGATCTTCTTCCTGCTCAATGAGCCTCACTTGCGGCATCAACTCAATGAGTGTTTTTTGTGATAACTGCCCCAAAAGCGCATTGATATCAAGACTGGCTTTTGCATAATGCTTGCTTACCACATCCAGCTCTTGCTGCACTTGCTTAAACTTTTTAGCCGCTTCTTGAGAATGCGCCAGAGTAATAGCTTCTGTCGCGAAGGCCCGAGTATCTTTGATTTCTTTACCCACTTTATCCACGGACGTCACTAGCTGTTGCTCAAGCTGACGTACTTTATCGTTATATTCGGTGTGGCCACTGTCAGCCAGTGATTTATACAACAACATACGTTCCAGTAGAATGGCCTGCTCCAATTGATGCTCTGTAATTTGGGTAAGGAAGTTATTGAGTGGAATATCCTCTTCAGCAATATCAATTAGCTCGTATCCTATTTTGGCCATTTGCACCAAGGCGATGGTACTGACCAACAGCAGCATCGCGAGCTGAATACCACTCATTAAATAGATACGGTGTGCAATTTTTAGTTGATTCATAATCAACACCTTTTGGTTTAGTTATGCAGTTTCAAGCTTCTCAGCACTGTCTAAAATAATGTAAAAGCTGAATTGAAAACTCAGGGTTCTGATTTAAATAGTCAAAACCGTTTTCTTGGTTTAAAAACTCAGATAATCCCTCATGCTCCACAATGTCGCATGTGTCTAATCGCTTAAACCCCATTTGCCACTGTGCAAACAGTCGTTTTTCAACCGTTTGCTCATGCAACTTATTGATCCTTTCATGACGGGGGTCTTGGCAAATGCATGAATATAAATCCTGAACCGCATTTAGCTCACCTTCAAGCAGTTGGATAAACGTCCCTTTGCCATCATATAAAAGTAGCCCAGTGATCCCATTCGTGGTATTTCGCGCTCTGAAGCTTGCCATCATTTTGAGCAAGTCAGGCTCACTTAGTCGATTTTTTGCCTTACTGATATATACGAGTTGAAACATCGTCGTTTGCTTCTCCACGCTCTATACAATTATGAAAGATAAGTACAGCAACCCCTTACCCTATCGATGAACCATGTTGATGCTAACGCACTTTAAAAAAGCTAATAGCGCTGCGCATCCCGGCAGATAATGCATCTAACTTTTGCGTCGCATCTCGATTGGTTTCTGTGACTTCAATTGCGTTATCTGACATCGACGCAATCGAGTTCATCGCCTCAGACACTTCAGAGATTGCCCCCACTTGATCGGCACTGGCTTGTACGACTTCCCTCACCCGCTGCAACGAGTCGCTGGCTTGGGCATCAATGCTTTGCAGTAGCTCTGTTGCTTCTTGAATAAGTGCTTTGCCATTTTCAACTTGAGGCTGAGTTTGCTCCATCGCCTCAACTGAAGCCGAAGTTTCTTTTTGAATTTCACCAATCATGGCTTCTATTTGCGCAGTCGCTTCACCAGTGCGCTTCGCAAGCTGCCTCACCTCATCAGCTACAACAGCAAAACCACGCCCCGACTCACCAGCACGCGCCGCTTCAATCGCTGCATTCAATGCCAATAAGTTAGTTTGCTCTGAGATACCGCTGATCACGTTGGCAATCCCGCCAATTTGCTCCGTATTGGCTTCCAATTTCTTGATCTGTGCAACCGTCCCATTAACCGTCTCAGCAATACGTACAATTTCCGCAGCGCTGGCAGCAATGGCATCACGGCCTTTATCTGCAAACTCAACCGTGGACTCTGAGTTTTCTTCTGTTTTCGCAGTTAATTCACTGACATGATCAATACTGCTACGCAGGTGATCTAGCCGCACCACCGTTTGCTGCGTTAAAGAGGCCTGTTGCTGTGCCGCTGCATAAATATCATCTGAGCCTGATGACACCACCTTCGCTTGCTCAGCCAAATCAGCCGATCCTCCTACTATCTTGGAGACAATTTCAGTGAGTTGTAATTTCATATCAAATAACTTTGACAACATGCTATTGGGATAGTCCGTCGACATGCTTTGGGTGAGATCCCCTTGCGAAATCGCCGACAGAGCTTTTTCGGCTTGGCGTACTTCTCCACCTAGAGCCTCACGTATACTCTTCGCAATCATCAAGCCAATAAATACGCTCACCGCAATGGCCAGTAAGGTTGCACCGATCATAAACTGACCAAACCCACCAGCGACCGCTCGCGCCTCAGGCGTAGCAATTTGATTTGCTTCTTCTTGATAGTCGATAAATTCATTGATCCGCGCCAGCCAAGTCATAAAGGCAGGCCGAGCTTGCTCAAGTACCGCCTCATCGACATTTTCACCGGCCCGCTTTTTCTCAATAATCGTTGCCACCAAAGGTCGTGTGGTGACTTTAATGTCTTCAATACTTTTTAAAATGCGTCTTTCATTATCATTAAACGGCACGCCCTTGGATTTCATTTGCGCCATGCTGTTTTCAGCTTCAATGTAAAATCGCTCTAATTCAGCGATTTCACGTTCAAACTGGCGCAACTCATTGTCAGAGCGGGCGATTGCCACATCTCGAATAGCTATCGCGGTGTCATGCACACTGCCTCTAAAATTAATCGCATATCGCTGTTTTACCGAATTGACATCCGTCATTTGAGCCAAGGTGTCATCTATAAAGTTAACGTCTTTAATCCCTATCCCTGTTAATATGATCATCAAACACAAAATAGCGCCGTACCCGACAGAAAGTCGCTGTCGTATCGTTAATCCCGCTAAAAAGTTCATTTATTCACCTTTTTGTCACTTCCGCTTAGTAAATTTAGGGCCTAATTTAGACCTGCGCCAATTTCAGCCCTGTAAAAAGTTAGCTTTTATTTGTTTTTACTGACAAATAGACCCTATCAAGCGCTTTCTGGTTACAAGGATAAAAAATAAATTATTACTTGCACATGAGGTACATAAACGATTAACATTAATGATAATCATTATCATATAAATAGACATCGTGAATTACCTAACTCCTTCATTAATAACTAGTCTGTTTTTTAGCACTGCGGGCGTATTCGCAAATACTTCAACTTCAGATAAAACAGCGCTTGAGCATATTGAAGTTCAGGGTGTGCAATCTCGATTGCAGGCACGTGGCATTTTAAAAGACAGCATTGCCAGAACAGAGCTGATAGATGCCGAGCAATTAAAAAATATGCAGGCGGCTAATTTAACGGAGGCGATAGATAAGGCATTGGGGATCCGCGTCTCCAATGAATGCTCAATGTGTGGCGCAAAACGCATCATGATCAACGGCATGAAAGGGGAACACACCAATGTATTGATCGACGGCGTACCCATGCACACCATGTTATCTGGGTTTTATGGTATGGATAGCATCGCGACATCAGGCATTGGCACCATAGAAATTGCACGCGGTGCAGGTGCATCCTTGACCGCGCCCGAAGCCATTGGCGGGACGGTGAATTTAGTGTCCCAAAAGCCAACCAAAAATGCCGCTGAGCTAGACATGGCAGTCGGCAACCATGGGTATAGAAAAGTATCCATGGTTGCTATGGGCGTCAGTGAAGATGAGCGCAGCAGCATCAGTGCCATTGCGCAACAAGACAGTCGTGATCAATTTGACGGTGACCACAATGGCGTCAGTGAATCTCCACTTTTAGACAACCAGTCCATTGCCATCACGCTCACCCATGATTTATCACTCGATACAACTATCAAAGCGCGCTATGGCCGCAGTAACTCTGAAGTATTTGGCGGCCCAGTCCTTGGCGATACTACCAGCTCAATCGCCGAGACGTTGGCCAGTGTCAATCAAGGAGAAGCTGAGCGTTTGTTCGTTGATAACCAAGTCGATGGTCGTTATGTCGGTCAACCTTGGGAAACGGCAGAGTGGGTAGACACTCAAAGAGCAGAGTGGCTAGTGTCCCTGCTACACAGTGTGAATGACAAGCTCACTGTCGATATCAGTTATGCCAATGTTGAGCATATTCAAGACTCTTTCTATGAAAGCATTGATTACTTTGCACAAGATGACATGCAATTTGTTAGTGCCAAACTCTATTATGCACTGTCTGACCAACACCTTATCACTCTGGGAGTCGATCACCGTGATGAGCAAATGCGCAGTCACAGCGCAGCACTAGCCGACAACCCACTCTATATGTCTGACAGCTTTGATTACACCGTATCAGGTTTGTATATTCAGGAAACCTATACCCCATCCATTGATTTTGAACTGGCCTTAGCAGTACGCTTCGACCGCATCACCGCAGATTTTATCGCCAATCGAGTAACTGATAACGAAATAGATGAAACCTTGGTGTCTCCACGGCTGGACATGCGCTGGTTTCACCACGAAAACTGGACATCACGGTTATCTGTAGGTCAAGGCTATCGCGCACCACTGTCTTTTTTTGAAAGCGATCACGGGATATTAGATGCTGAAAAAGGTTACTTAGTCGATGTGCATGATGTCGAACGCTCTGTCGGATACAACTATTCACTGAACCACAGTGCGGACATAATCAATGCAACATTGTCACTGGCCTATACACAAGTCGATAACCTAGCCACCCTGTCTCACAACGAAACTGGTACCCCTGTACTAGGCCAATTGTCTAAACAGGCTGATGTGTGGGCTTGGGATCTCGCATTGAGCTATCAACTACTAGAGCAGCTTCAGCTTGGTGCCAGTATTGAGGCTTACAGATACAATGATGAATTTAAGTCCTCCTTTGGCATAGCCCCCACCGAAAAACGCGCCAGTATCAATCTAGAGTTTGTGCAAGCCGAATGGACAGCCACTGCCAATTACCTATTTGTGCCCAGCAGAGACTTGAGTGACTATGGCTATGAGGGTTTCAATGATATCCAGGCACAACAACCAAAAGCCACGGACATCTCTAGTTATGGGTTGCTAGATTTTAAAGTCACCTATGCACTGACAAATGACATTAAGCTATATGCAGGTATGAATAATGCGCTAGATTACAATCAAGCAGCAGATGCACAGTCGCCACTGTTGTTTGACAACGAAGGGGGGTATGACGTCACCTATATTTATGCACCGCTTAGAGGCAGACAAGCATACCTTGGCTTTGACTATGACTTTTAGATCGGCCTCTATACTTTGGCTTTTACTTGTAGCGCCTTTTGGCGCTGCAGCCATAAGCCCTTTCTACCAGTTAAATCTGACCCCAATCACCAAAAATGCACCAAACTACTTATCAGTCTACCAAGGTCATGTGCTGGCAATCATGCTTGTACAACCTGATTGCACCTGGTGTAAAAAGCAATATAAATTGCTCTCTCAGCTCGTTGAGCAACAGCCAAAAAATTGCCATAAACTGGCTGTAATGATGATGGCAACAGGGGGCGACAGACATACCCTAAAAAGGGCAATGAAACGTTATCAAAGTCACTTTCCCATCACTACCTTACCTAATAAGTTGGCGCAGTCATTGACCGTAAAAAGCGCACCACAATTGTTTATTTTAGATAGCGAGGGAGCATTAGTGACCTATCACATTGGTTTTATGCCAGAACATGCTTTACGAAGTGCATTGAATGGGTTAATGGCAAAAACACAATGTAAGACTTGGCTGGGTTAGTTCGCTTTACCCAGCCAGTTTAGAAAGCCTTTTGCATCGGCAGTGTTGGCAAAGTCGATGTAACTTAGGCCTGATTGATGCTTTACTGCCATACGGCATTTATGCATAGAAATTGATTGGACCGGTAACGTAATTGCTACCTGCTGTCCTTGGTATAAGTAAGACATAATAAAACGCTCATTTTTTAATATTAATACCTCTACGTGCACAATGCACAAAGAGATTTATTTACATGATGCCTTATTAAGGTCTGCTGAATAATGCCCACACTCGGTGGCAACATTTATAACCATGATAATGACATGGTCGTACAATTGATAATTTCAAGACAGACGCATTAAGGCGCTAACTTTAAAACTATGACTGACTGGATCAAGGTAAGACATATTACTGCTTATTTTTGTGAGTTTTATAAGCAAGCTGGTCAGCATACTTTAATTGATTAAACTGTACAAGAGAAAAATGAAGTTTATGTGTCATTTTTACGCAATTATCCTTGCAATAGGCGATGCCCATGCAATATTTAATTAAGTTGGTCTCTGAGTTGTACATAAAACCTGCACTCACATTTGTAATGACTATACTAAGAATGCTATCAGCTTAATTTTGGAGGACACTTTGTGCACAGACTGGAGCAGGAACTGTACGCGAAGCTTAAAGAGCATCCCGAGATATTCGAATTTGTGATCGAATCATCTTTAGATGGCCTATGGTACTGGGACCTTGATAACCCAGAACAAGAATGGATGAGCCCCAAATTATGGCAAACACTAGGGTACGACCCAAAGAATAAAAAACACGAAGTCAGTGAATGGCATAAGATCATCAACCTAGACGACCTTAAACTGGCCCTTGATAACTTTGAAAAGCACAAGGCTGATCCAAATCACCCCTATGACCAAGTTGTTCGATATACCCATGCAACTGGCAAAACAATCTGGATACGTTGCAAAGGGCTGATCCTAAGAAATGATGATGGCCATCCAGCGAGAATGATTGGCTCACATATCGATATCACAGAATTTAAAGAGAGTGAGCGTCGCGCCATTGAAGCGCTCGAAGCCAGAGAACAGTTTTTTGCTCGGATGTCTCATGAAATTCGTACCCCATTATTTGGGATTCTCGGTATTGCTGGCACCCTAAAAAATGCGATTGGCAATGAAAAAATAGCACAAGATATCAGTACAATACTGAGCTGCGGTGAGCAGCTTCAATCATTGCTCAACGACATTCTCACCCTAGCAAAGCTCGATGCTGAAAAGCTCTCCACCAGCATCGAAAAAGTTGCTTTAGACAATGTATTCAGCCATATCCATGAGCTGTATGATGCTGCAGCCACAGAAAAAGAACTCGACCTCAATGTCGATACGGACAATATCAAACACGTCTATGTGAAAACCGATAAAGTACGGCTGACGCAAGTGCTCAGTAACTTAGTCAGTAATGCCATCAAATATACAAAATCAGGGTCAGTGACCGTCAAAGCATTGGTGCAAAACCAAACATGCACCCTCTTTGTCACCGATACTGGAGTCGGAATCAAAGATGTCGACGCGATTTTTCAAGCTTATGCGCAAGAAGATAATTCTTACGAGGGCATGGTCAGCGGCAGCGGATTAGGACTAGAAGTCGTTTCACAACTGTGTGAATTACTCGACTACCAACTTAAATTCGAATCAGCGCTTGGGGTTGGTACACAGGTATCTATTTCTATGCCTGCAAATAAAATACAGCCACAAAGTGAGGAACCTGAACCCACAACACCCAAACTCAACACCCCCACCATCGATCGTGTATTAGTGGTGGACGATAACGCCCTGAATTTGGTGATCACCCATAAGATGCTCAATACTTTTTGCAACACAATAGAACAAGCATCCGACGGTTATGAAGCACTGCAAGTAATCAATAGCTCGCCTCCTTTTGACTTGATCTTGCTAGATATCAACATGCCCAAAATGAATGGCTACGAGGTACTGGCCTTACTTACTACCATGTCAATGTCCGAGTCGACTCGCATTATTATGCTCTCGGCCGATGCTTATGAAGCGACCCAACAAAAATGTCTTGAGCTGGGCGCTGATGGGTATTTAACCAAGCCATTTACGCAACATGAGCTAATAGAAGCACTCTCATCCACTAGCACCGAGACATAACTTTTCGCCTATGCAGCCATTCAACTATTTACTGTTTGCCCTTGTGATCTCAACCCTGACCTATTTTATGGGCAGTCACTCGGTTCGGGCGCAAACCTTGACAATTACCATTGGTGAATACCCACCTTACTCAGGTAAAAGCCTGATTGAGCAAGGGCTTGTGCCGCAGATCATCCGTAAAGCATTTGCCGAAAAAGATATTCAGGTTAAATTTGTCTTCATGCCCTGGGCACGCAGTTTCAAGGAATCTGAAAAAATAAATTATGATGCGTCCGCTTTTTGGTTTTGCACAACCAAAAGGCAACAAGACTATTTTTGTAGTACCGCATTATATGAAGAAACCGCGGTATTTTTTTACAATAAAAGTAACCCTGTCCCACCTTGGCGAACCCTACAAGAATTAGATAAATACCGCATCGGTGCGACGCGAGGTTACAGTTATACTCAGGAGTTTTGGCAATTGGCGAAAACAGGCTCACTAGACATCAACGTCATGACCCGAGATGAACAAAACCTCTCTATGCTCATTAAAGGAAGAATTGATCTCTTTCCGATGGGTTTGCTCCCAGCTAGGTATCTATTAGACCAAAAGTATCCGCAGGAAAAACATCAACTCAGCTATCATACGACACCTTTAATGACCGGCACGCTACATCTGTTATTTCCAAAAAGCAAAGAGGATTCTGTTGCGCTGCTCAAAGTGTTCAATGATGGCATGCAAAAAATCATGCATAGTGGCGAATACCAAGCCATCTTATCCAAAAGCCAAAATCGTTAGCGTACTTAGACGACGGCAGTCACAACTCCCCTTCGCTAGACTACAACCAAAGACACCTAAAACTCAGCCTAACAATGTGTACTGAACACAGTAGCCCACAGATAAAAAATATCTTTTGGGACAAGGAGGCCTAATTAACACTCTAACTTGTGACGTAACATCATGTGATTTGAAATATATAGTTGAGCTTTGCGGTCTATAGAGATAATTATTTTAATTGGAAGTTCAAATGCAACATAAAATACTGATAAATATGGTGACCGGACTATTGGCATTTAGCCTTTTTGTTTTCGGGTTATCCATGATGCTGGGTGGCAATGATCGATACGTACACACCGTATTGCAATTTTATGCCCTCGATAACGCCATGTCACAAATGCTTGCAGCACAGCTGCTAGGCGGGGTGATCATTATTATTAGCGCATCATTGGTTTACCAGCAACCGGCATCAAAAAAAGTGGCACTGTTCGGTGTCACGGCCCTGTCAATACTCTTTTTAATCACCTTATTGGGGGACGCTCGTTGGATAAATGCGTTAGGTGGATTTCCAGTGATCGGCTCAGGGCAAGGTATCATTAAATACTTTGCACTGTTGCCCGTTGTGGTTTACCTGTTTTTACGTGATAAATTTACAGCATATCAGCACCAATGGCTCAATTTTTTCCCTGTTGCGCTAGTGCTGGTATGGATAGGCAGCATGAAATTCTTCGAGTTTGAAGCCAAAGGCATCGAAACGCTGTTAACTCATTCACCTCTGATGTCATGGATGTATGACGTACTTTCGCTGCAAATGGCGTCAAACTTAATTGGCATATATGACCTATTCTTTGCTGGACTTTTGGCTTTCGCAATTGCCCAGCAAAGTTTACTGTTACTCAGAGCTGCCGTATTCGGGTGTGGTGCCGTGTTTATCGTCACGCAAACTTTTTTATTTACAACACCGGGCGCGCTCAGTGCAACCACACTATTAACGGGAACAGGGCAATTTATTATTAAAGATATTTGGTTTATCTGTAACTTATTAATCATCACCTGGCTTATGCATAGCCAGCAGCAAACTAATCAGCCACACTCATCGGAAGCTGTGGCTGTTTAGGCTTTACCAAATCCACCACATGTGCACAATTACGGCCAGCTTCTTTGGCCGTATACATCGCTCTGTCAGCATGGTTCAACAATATCTCTTCACTCTCATGTGTCTCTGGGCGCATGACAGCGCCCCCCACACTCACTGACACAAACTTAGAGACCTCAGATCCTTCATGGTGAATCCTCAGTCCCCGAACAGCTGCAAGGCAGTTTTCAGAGAACAGATCTATTCGCTCTGTATCTGGCAAAATAAATACGAACTCCTCTCCCCCGATACGTGCAAATACATCACACGAGCGTTTTGCCAGTTCATTTAATGCCTGTGCGACCCGATGAAGGCAATCATCTCCCATAACATGTCCATATCGATCGTTATACTCTTTGAAATAATCTATATCCACCACCAGCAAACTGATTGGACTAGAAATACGCACAGCTCGACGCCACTCCTTTTGTAGCTGCAAATCAAAATAGCGACGATTTGAGACCTGCGTTAATCCATCTACTTGTGTTAACACCAACAAACGCTCGTTGGCTTTATCCAGCTCATGTGTTTTTGCTCGTACAGCTTGCGCAATGGCAACTTGCTTACGATAAAGTAAGCGAACATAAAGCAAGGTGAGTATCGTCGATAAAACGCCAATAACTAATACAATATAGGGCATCGAGGAAGTTCGACTTTGAATAAACTGCGCTGTAGGTACCGCACTGATCCGCCAATCCCGCCCCCACACTTCAATCCAAATCCTATGCGGTAAAAATGACGACGTCATATCGCCATGACGGTGCAATGTCTGCGCCGCAGATGACTCAGTCATATCTTCAATTAGAAATTCAATATCCCCTTCATTTTTCCCCAGTTTTGATTGCATGATAAGCGTTTGCACTTTAAATACACCGACCACAAAACCAAGAATATGCGCTCTTTTTTCCAGCACAGTCACCGGCTGTTCTAGGTACACAGGGCGCAAAGCTAAAAATGCATGTTGCTCTTTCGGATCTTGTACAAGTTTAATGCTCGAAGTCGCTAGTGGTAGAGCTAAGTCTCTTGATGCCTGAATGGTTGATTGCCGACGAGTATCAGATAAAAGATCAAAGCCAAGTGCAATTTCATTGCCGTATATTGGTTCTACAAACTGGACTGGGTAGTACTCTTTACGCTCATCGGCTCTTTGTATCACCCCTTTAGGTTGGCGCTCTGTAATGGAAAAATGTGTGTAATTCCTGAGGCCCTGCCGCTCAAATTCCTCTCTATCCTGATGCGGTACCCTTGGCGCCCACTCCAAAGCTTGGATCCCAGGGTGTGTGGTAAGTAGCTTTGCAGATACTTTTCTAAAAAGCAGCTTATTTGCGGAGGGCTGTGTTTCAAATAAAATGGCTAAGCTATGCAGTGTTGTTAATCGGCTCAATACACTTTGTTTGAATGAATCAACACGCAAAACATATTCACTTCTAAACTCTTGCGATATTAAACGTTGCTGATCGAGGTGCAGCATATAGGCCATAATCATAGTAAAACCGAGCCCAAATATGACCACCAGCCCTTGTAGCCACTTAGCATAATGACGATGTGTTAAATCCATATCAACCTCCGCGCATCCCTGATTCAGCAAAGTATAGATAAGCCAGTTAAAATCGCTGCATTTTAAATGGGGATTTCTCCTAACCGGCTATGAGGAGTAAACATAATTCATTCGGCAGATACCCACATCTCTGCTATTATCGCTAACTTGCGGTACCACTATCGCTCACCATAAGATTAAAGCAAAGGCCGAGTTGTATTTTGGCCAAACAGAAGAGAACTTGCATGAATTTTTCCCAACTTGGGCTATCTCAAGTACTGCTAGATACACTCCAATCCAAAGGCTATCAATCACCTACACCAATACAACAGCAAGCAATCCCTGCAGTGCTGGCTGGCGAGGATGTAATGGCAGCGGCGCAAACAGGTACAGGTAAAACCGCGGCGTTTACCTTGCCACTCATCGAGCAGTTGCTAAACACACAGCAACCACATGCCAATCAAGCACGAGTTTTAGTCTTAGCGCCAACACGGGAGTTGGCCATACAAATATCTGAAAACGTAGAAACTTACAGCCAAGGTACCCGTATTCGCAGCACAGTTGTATATGGTGGAGTAAAAATTAACCCGCAAATGATGCGTCTGAGAAAAGGGGTGGACATATTAATCGCCACACCAGGTCGCTTACTCGATTTATATCAGCAAAATGCTGTTAAATTCAATGAACTCAGTGCTTTAGTTTTAGATGAAGCCGACCGCATGCTGGATATGGGCTTTATTCACGACCTAAAGAAGATCATTAGTCTGTTGCCAAAAAAGCGTCAAAATTTACTTTTTTCAGCGACTTTCTCAGACCCGATTCGAACACTGGCTAAAACGCTATTTTCTGCACCTGTCGAGATTTCTGTCGCCACTGAAAATACCGCAGCAAAAACGGTAATACAAAGTGCCTATGCGTTGGATAAGTCACAAAAAAACAAATTGCTCAGTCATTTCATTTTAAATAAAAAATGGCAGCAAGTACTGGTATTTTGTCGAACCAAACATGGGGCAAATCGACTGGTTACCTATTTAGAAAAAAACCATATCAGTGCTGCGGCCATACATGGCAACAAATCCCAAGGTGCAAGAGTTAAAGCGCTGACAGGCTTCAAAAGTGGCGATATAAATGTACTTGTTGCGACTGATATCGTGGCGCGTGGTTTAGACATTAATGAACTGCCCTATGTTATCAATTATGACTTGCCGAATACCTATGAAGATTATGTGCACCGTATTGGCCGTACTGGCCGAGCAGGAAGCGAGGGCATAGCAGTGTCATTTGTAACCGCAGCTGACGCCGATGATCTCTATGGTATCGAACGTTTTATCGGTGCGTTGATCCCACGTGCCGAAGAGCCTGGTTTTGTCCCTCAAAACCCAGTACCAGAGAAGGAGTTAGACACTCGACCTTTGAAACCTAAAAAGCCCAAAAAACCAAAAAAGAAGAAGCCATCACCAGAGGGGTCGGACAAAACGGCTAAGACTGCTAAACAGCCAACAGTAAATAAGAGCCAAGCACGAAATAGAAAGCCACAACAGAGTAAAAAGCCGGCGGGACAGAAGCAGGGGCAAAAGCACAACCCGACCTCGAAAGAGAGTAAGCGCAGCGCACCACAAAAAAGCCGCTCAAGAAATAAACCCAATTAGTTGAATTAGCCATGTTGGTCGATATACGCTGAGTGAACACTCAGCGTTTTTATAAGGCTGTATCATGCAACTCGATCAGCTGCCTGCCTTGGTATATCACAGTTACATAGTATTGGATCTCAATCTAAGTTCAACTTACTGTGTCCTGACATGATATAAATGACGCTTAATAAGCATATGATCGCAAGCGGCAACTAAAAAGAGTTTAGTGCCCCTTCATCATCAAAGTAGAAATTAGTAGAAATTGCGGCAAGGCAAAAGAATAAAAGCCAGTACCGCTCTCCTTGCGGTCATATGACAACGGCCTATTACAGTCCATTTCGCATATGTGGCGACCTTCCTTGAAATTAGCAAACATCCCCAGATTCGACTCTCAGTAACACCAATGTAAACTTGATCCTACTTCCTTTCCCTTTAAGAGGGAGGGAAATATACTCATCTCGTATTTATAGCTGGCTTATTCTTTTATTTATATTCACTCACGAGGAATTCGTGCATCCTAGCTGACTCACTGCATCCTAGCTGACTTCACTGCATCCTGGCTGACTTCACTGCATCCTGGCTGACTTCACTGCATCCTGGCTGACTTCACTGCATCCTGGCTGACTTCACTGCATCCTGGCTGACTTCACTGCATCCTGGCTGACTTCACTGCATCCTGGCTGACTCACTGCATCCTAGCTGACTTCACTGCATCCTGGCTGATTTCACTGCATCCTGGCTGACTCACTGCATCCTAGCTGGTTACTGATTCAAACACTATTTCATTGCATTCATTTCAGTTAGGCGATCCAACCTCCAATCTACTTTTGCATCCGTACAAAAAACTGGAGGTGAATCACACCACCCAACGCCCATTCCTTGCCGCGGCTCTCAAGTTATAAAAATGCGTTTCTAACACCAACAACTAAACGATTACTTTTTTGTAACCTAAAAAGTAAGTAATAAAATCAATTGCTTAACAAACACAAATAAAAATAAATTTTAGTGGAAAGTTTTATAAAAATATTGGTTATATAAAATGATGAGTTGTTGCACAGGTGAGTGGTGATATATATCGGGCTCAGTGCAAGCATAAAGCTAAAATAAACATAACTGAGCCCAAGTAAAGCTTATAAAATGTGTCTATCTGCTTTCCTTCTCGGGATCTGTAGGGTCATAACACTCTCCAACTAAATTACAAAATTCAGGTTCCGCTGGACTTGTGGCATAAACAGGCCCAGATATCAGCGAGAAAAGTACTGCTACGCAGAGTAGTTTATTGGTATTCATTATTATTCTCATATTTTTATATGTTTATGGGTAGAAGTAAAAAGCGTTACTTAAAATACAACTGCTGTATGGCAGAGTCATTTATTTGAACTGATAAATACACAATGTGGCTGGCTTGTTCATTCACGGAGATCCTTGGATACAAACTATAAAACATATCCTCAATCATGGTATGTTCCCGTGATTCCAAATCAAAGTGATTTACATAGCTCTTTAAGTAGTCGAAGTCAGACCAGACAACACCATTTTGCTTTACATGCCACCGAGCAATGGCTTCAAAATTAATGCGATGTTCAAGTGGTTCAATGACCTCTAATTCAGGGGATAAAAGGAATAAGTCTCCAACATAGTTTGCTGCAACAAAACCATTTTTGGTAGGCCGGATAGACTTAAAATGGCGCACAAATACTTCTGTGGTGGCGCTTTCAATATCATATTTTTGAATTTCCCATTCACCACCAACCTGTACACCAAACAACACAGCTTTATCATTTTGATAGAACACACCGTCACTCGATGAGCTCGAATCAGCCGTGAAATACTCTAGCTGTCTACTTTTCATAGAGAAAATCGCAAGACGGTGTTTTTCTTTTACTAATAAGTGCTGATTCGTTGTCGCAACTGCCAGTAACTCTAATTTATCTTTCGTCTCAAAATACGTGGTGAGTTGATCATTTTTAATATTTAAATGACCCAGATAATTCACATCATTTCTTTTGACTCTGACCCAGCGCATGTTCTCATCAACGGGGTCAAATATCATGGATGTCACTTCAGGTGAAGTATTGATCAACCTACTGACCTCACTCGTACTCGTCAGTGCACGTTCAATGTACAACCGATTAGCACGTTCTTGAGATTTGCGTATCGCAACAACATGACCAGCTTGAGAAGCAGCTATGTCCCATATTAATGCACCTGGATTATCACGAACCTGTTTACTTTCGCCTGTATTGACATTGATGATGTGTAATCCAGCACCATCTAACAGCAGTATGTCATTGTTGGTAAGCCACACAGCGCGCGCAGCCAACTCATTTCTAGTAATCAATACCTTATCTAACTGAGTTTCAAAATTATGTATTACAAGAGATGACTTCCCAGATTGTAAAATAACGTTTACTAACCGCTTTTTATCCGGAGAAACACTGCTGGCGATAATGAACTCATCGCTGTGTGTGGGTGTCAAAAGTCGGGTCAGCTTAAGAGACTCAAGATCTAAAGAGTAAAGCATTAGTACAGAACCAGCATTATGCCCAATTTTTACTATCATTTCAGATTCTGTTCTTCCAGCGATGACATCACTGACCCAGTATTTATCCTCAATCAATGTCACCATTGCACTTTCAGGCTCAGATACTGTTAATGGTAATAGCTTTAGTGATGAAGCGCCGGTGACTGTGTCACTAAATACCAGTACCTTATCATTCTGCGCAAAGTTTAGAAAACGTGCATTGGTGGCTTTGGTTGTCAGTTTACGCGTGGTGCCATCTTGCTTATCGAGCAGATAAACTTGTTGTGATTCATTCTCAGAGTGTCGACCAGTAAAAGCGACAAAGCGACCATCGGATGACACCGCAATCCCTCTTTTATCACCATTAAACTCAGTGAGCGACGCTTCACCTGCAAACTGGGGCCCATCGTCCAAGTTAATATAAAGGCTGAGTGAGCAAATAATGAACAGCATAAAGACTGCAACCGCCCACGTAGTCACATTACGCTGTTTTTTATGCTGGGGCTCAAAGGTGGGTTGCACAACTTCTGTCGAGACACTGTCTTGAACTGGCGTGGCTTCAATAGGCGCGGCTTCAACTGGGCTCACTGTTGAGCTATCTAGAATATTGGTATCACAAACGAGCTTATATCCCCGCTTTGCAACCGACTTGATATACTTTGGATTCGTTAAGTCATCATCTCTTAAGATGACACGCAGCTTTTTAACCGTGCCTCTGACAGCGGTGTCGGTAACTACACGATCAGCCCAAACATGCTTGTGCAACTCGTCAACGGTAACGTAACGACCACGACAGTCATAGAGATATAATAATAACTCCATTACTTTAGGTTCGACTGAAGTTTCTTCACCATTTAGAAAGAGCAAACCTTGCTCTAAATCAATAATAAAATCACCAAGTGAAGCTTTAATACTATCCTTTTGCAACCAACTATTCCCAACTAAAGTTTGACGTACAAGGTGGACTAAAAACCGACACCAATAATGCTAAATATGTAAATATTCATAAATACTATGGCCTATCAAGTGTACCAAGGAAATCCGTGATAATTCAACCTTAAGAGCCTTTCCTAATGATGAAAATCTCTTTATAAATATATAGTTATATTCATAATGAGGTCCACTACATTACCCGTAGCATATAAATTAGTACTTAATAAACATTCACTTAAGATATTTTTTAGTGAGCGATACGCATTAAAATTGAAAGGTGAATTCTTATTGACACTTTTTCACAATCCAGCCTCAATTAAATTACAGCACACTACGACTAAAATTTAATTACATGCAAAAATAGGAGCAATAAAGTGCTCCTATTTGATAGAAATATAGCGCTAACAAGCATTAACGCTCTCAGTTTGACATAGCGACTACTTACCGTATAAATCAATTAAACCTTCTGTGAGCAGCAGCGCAAAAACACTAAAATGTGATGTACTCGGAATGACTTTATATTGATAATTAAAGCCTTCATATTGTCGCTTATCTAGAATGCTAATAAACGCTTTAAGGTCTGTAACCATGAACCCTTCATTACCCCCAATATAAT
Source organism: Pseudoalteromonas luteoviolacea (assembly GCF_000814765.1). Classification (GTDB taxonomy): domain Bacteria; phylum Pseudomonadota; class Gammaproteobacteria; order Enterobacterales; family Alteromonadaceae; genus Pseudoalteromonas; species Pseudoalteromonas luteoviolacea_H. The sequence goes on along the minus strand of NZ_JWIC01000009.1, from coordinate 8,737 downwards.
AGCGTACTGTTGCAGGCAAAATATGATTGCGCTTTGCATAGCTTCGTTCCATCTCAAATATGACCTTATTGTCATACCAAAGAGACGGGCTACCCAAAATATAGGATTCAAATAGCGTCGGCTGATGCAGTAAAATATACGTGCCTAGTAACCCACCATATGAATGACCAACAAATGTTTTTCTAGATTTATCCACTCGAAACGAGCGAATCATCAAAGGAATTACCTGATTGTCTATAAACTTCACATAGCTGCCAGCTTGCCCAGATACTTGCTGCGCTGCTTTGGAGTGCCCTCCCGTTTCATGAGGTGCGAATGTCGGGGTATAATCCCGGGTTCGACTCAACAACGGGTCTGTCCCTTGTGAATAGGAAATACCCACTACAATCACTTCTTCAATATCGCGGCCTTCTATTAAATGTAAAATCCCACTCGCTGTAGCGATGGCGTAACTCGTATCATTAATTAATACTAACGGATAATGACGATTTGACTTGTGATAGCCTTTGGGGAGTCGGACATACAGTTCGTAATTCTGTTGATTAAAGTCCGATTTGATCTTTAATATTTGCGTATTCTGAATTGTGAACTGATCACCTGCATATACCTGTACAGCAAACACCAATATGGTCGACACTAAAATCAAAAATAACCGCTTATACATTCTGACTAATACTCCTTAACTTCATGATTTAAAACTAGCTTTGAATTATCCGTTTGTTTAACGTCATTGCTTTTTAACTGCGAATTTATACGTGTAACAGTATGAAAAAACGCGGTTAACTTGGCACCTGAAAGCTTACTGGTCGCATACTGAGATGTGTTGAGCATTAATGGGTTAATGGCTTGACCATTTTTATGTAACTCAAAATGCAAGTGGGGCGCTTGCGATAATCCCGTATTTCCTAGATAACCAATGATCTCACCCTGCCTGACATGGGCCCCTGATTTTATGCCTTTGGCAAACCCTTGTAAGTGGGCATATAGGGAGCGATAACCATTTGCATGTTGAATCAAAACTCGATTGCCAAAGCTACCTCCCCAGCTCGCTTTAAGCACTCGGCCATCACCGGCGGCAAAAATAGGCGTACCAACAGCAGCACCAAAGTCCAACCCTTTGTGTAGTCTTGTATACCCTAAGATTGGATGCTTCCGATGGCCAAATGTTGATGAAAGGCGGGCGCCATTAAGTGGTGTTTTTAACAAAAAGCTCTGCACTGGCCGCCCATCTGCATAATAAAATTGGCCCTGTGATTCTTGACCTACTTCATGGTGATACAAAACATGTTCGATGCCCGACACAGTCAGTTTAATGAACGTCACTTTATGATGACCGGTTCGCTTAGACAATGGATGAGGGTTCAGCAATTGAGTGGCTTGATATAAGACCTCAAATACATCTGTATCTCGAAGTGTTCTTTGAAAGTCCACTCGGTGAGAAAGCACAGCAATGGCCTTTTGAATAACTTCGACTGCCACTCCTCCATAAATTGCACTGTTATATAGGCTAACATCAACCATAACTTTGCTGTGCTTATAGACCAATTCAGTTTCTAAAGTGGACTCTGTGACTTGCCAACCTCCCTCTGCTAATGTCGCAGTCACTATGGTTGCAAAGCGCACCCCTATTGCGAGAGTCAGTAGTGAACCTTGTTCATCAAGTGTCACCTGTATAACCTTGCCTGTAGGTAGCTTATTCAAATCTAACCAAGGTTTCAGCTCACCAATTAACGCGATGACTTGTTGCGTACTTATCCCATAGCGGCGTAGCACACTAAGTAAATTTTCCCCAGCCGCAAGCGTGATCGTCTCTACTGTAGTACGCATACTCTCTTCTTGAGAGTGGACAGTATTCAACTCAATTGGCATTTCACGAATCACGTCAGACTGCAAAGATGTGGTTTGCTCTACCAGCGTCTGATCAACTTTTTCCGAGGTGCAAGCGATCCCTACAACTAGAGCTGCAGTAAGCAAAATTCTATTTTTAATCATCGTTATTTTAGTTCTAGAATACCCAATGGATTGACTCGCTGTTCTTGATATAACAGCTCAAAGTGAAGATGTGCGCCTGTTACTCGACCACTCGCACCTAACGTACCAATCTCATTACCGCCTTTGATCCGCATCCCCTGTGTCACGTTAATTGTATCTAAGTGAGCATATAAACTTTGATACCCATTTTCATGTTGCAGAAGTACCACATTACCGAGGTTAGGCGACAGCGTGCTGGCATCTGCCACAATAACGACCCCACCCAGTACTGCCATCACAGGTGTTCCAACAGGTGCAACTAAGTCAATACCGCCATGTGGCTTAAGATGCCGAAACTCTGAAATATGGCCATAGTATGAGCTGATCACAAAATCGCTAAGAGGGTTGTGCCACCTATCTAAATCTGCGTATAAGACAGGTCTTGCTTTAATATTAGCAACCCCGAGAGAGCAGGTTATCAATAACAACAATGCGAATAGATAGACAGGTTTACTAGACTGTGGTTGGATGATCTGCTGAAATCTCAACTTGTAATCTTCTAAACTCAATGCATCTGAAGAGAAATTCGCTGTATTTGGCATAGAGCGGGTCGCAACTGAGCGCTTCAACACTGCCATTAATGTTATCGCGTAATCCTTTTTATTGATGTCACAGTCTCTCACTGTTTTTAAGTCACACCTCAGTTCCATCGCATGAATAAATCCCTTTTCCATTTTTTTTATAAACGGGTTGAACCAAAAAAGACACCTCAATATGCTCCAAATAAGCAATGCAATATGGTCTTTATGGTGTATGTGGGTGGCTTCATGGCATAGCAGAGTATGCTGCTGCTCAGGACTCAACTGCGAAAAGTAATTGGGTAATATAATTTTACTGTCCAATAACCCGAATACAAAAGGTGAGCAGGTAATTGGAACTGCAACGCAAAGCGTCGGTGTTGTTGATTGCTCAAAAGGCTTAGAGGTCATGAGTAACCTGTGCATATTACGCCAGCTACTATAAAAACGACTGAGCTTGTGTATTACTACAACAAAGTAAAGAACAACCGCAATATAGAACAACACATCAAAGGAAAATTGCATATTTTGAGCTGATATTTGCGCTGCTTGCTGCTGCTTTTGCTCAACATATCCACCAAACTCAAGTAGGACTTTTGGAATGGCGCCTACTTCAGTATTCGCCCCAATCGGTAAAATGGGCAAAGCCGATAAAATGAGAGTCGCCCACCATATCGCCGGTGTTGCTGGGTATTTTTTGGTTATATATTTACCAATGTTAAATAATACAAAGCTCGTTAAGAGCCATAAGGTTAAGATCAGCAGCGGACTAATTAATGACCCATCCATGTATATACCTTACTCTTTGCCCTTTTCATTCAATTCTTCAAGTAATGACTCAAGTTCATCTAACTCTTCTTCTTGAATTAAGCGGCTATCAGCAAACATAGCAACCGGTAACGGCCCATCTAATTCAAAAACGGATTTCGCAAACTCTTGCGCACACGCTGCTAAAGTAGGCACTTTGTCGACTTCTGCGGTGAATATTTTTTTATTACCTAGCTCCCCTACATTTAACAAGCCTTTGTCAGCCATACGCTCAAGTGTTTTGCGAGTTGATGAGTAGCTCCATGCAAAGTCAGCTTCAATTGCATCATGAATTTCTCTAGCCGTTCTTGGTTCTTTTTGCCAAAGCAATTTTAATATGACTAGTTCCGTATTATTTGGTTTCAACATATACCCTCCTGTGACATATGTCGCACCTTAACATGCAATCAGGTGCGACACAAGTCGCACTTGATTGCATATAACTATCTCAGCCTGCTATGGCATATTGAGCGTGTGTTTTGTTTGGCTGAGAAATGTTTGAGAGACAGGCACTTCCATATTGTTATTCAGTCGTAAAATAAGCCGACGCCCTTCACGCTTTGTTGCAGTCACTGCGTTGGTGGATACCCACCAAGAGCGGTGAGTCTGAAAACCAGGATAACCATCCAATTGCTTTAGTGCATCTTTAAAGCGCATTAAAAGCATATGGCTTCCTTTGTCTGTGTGTACTTGCAGATAATGATCATCCATTTGCAAACAAATGAGCTCTCCACGTTTTTCGATAGGCAATTTACGCATAAAGTCCATCAACATTTTCTGCTGCAATATCGTCTCTTCTGGTTGCTCTAACTCTAAGCGCTGTTGCTGATAGGTGATCATCGCATGTTGTTGCTGCACAAAAGTCTTTGTTACACTGATTAAGGTGATAACTCCCCCAATAAATAAGCAAGCCATGATAGCGAAAGGCACGCTCTCCCAATAACTTGATGACAAAGAAAAAAAACGGGTAATGATAAATGGCGTGATGAGCCCCATAATGATGCTGGCACATAAAATAGAGACCACCAAAGACAGGACATTTTTTGTCTTCAAATTAGGCGCTAAACTTGAAAGCGCCGTTCTACCCAAAGTCAACGCGGGTGCATAAACCAAGTAACCACACAGACAAATGGTTACCCAGAAGCTCAATGCGTACACAAAACTAACGCTGTCCATACCAAAAGGTTTTAAAAAGGCCAAAAAGCATGCACATAACAAAACAATAGTGCCATCAGAAGCAAGATTACGAATTGTCCATCTTGAGCTTTCATTATGATTTTTATAGTTATTTTTTTTCATTTCACGATTCGCCAAAAAGACATCTGCTAAATTAGCCTAACCCACGAAGTACCTGCCTAACTCACGAAACTCATATTGTTCATGGATAAAATCCATTTTATCTTTTTTATCAATCACCGCAAATAAGCACCAAAAAAAACAGATAAGTAAGGAAGAATATATGAAGGCTTTAATTTCAACACTGGCTCTATGCTGCGCACCAGTCATGGCCAATCACCTTGAATTACAAATCACTAACGTCAGTAACGAACAGGGAAAAGTGTATATCGAATTATTTAAAGGAGCGCAGGACTTTAAAGCAGGTAAAAGCTATATCCAAAGTATCATCCCTGCAAAAAAAGGCACAGTACAGGCAAACTTCTCAGACATAGAAAGCGGAGAGTATGTCATTCGCTTCTTTCATGATGTTAATAATAATGCACAACTAGATACAAACTTATTCGGTATCCCAGTAGAGGGAGTTGGCTTTTCAAATAATGCGACCATGCAATTTGGACCGCCGAAATATCAAGATATGGCGATCACCATCAAGAATGGTAACAACACAGAAAGTACCAATATAAGCTACTAAAGGATCTCATTATGGACCGTCGGCAATTACTTAAAGGCATGCTAGCAGCGCCCATTACACATGCAACTATCTCAGCGCCTTGTCTCGCCGCTATGCAAGGCAGCTTACCTCACGTTGATCCGTTAAAGGTCAATCAACAACGCTTTTTAGCTGCATTGGACACAAACCCAGACTTGATAGGTGTGCTTGGCACTGACTCTGACTTTTCACCTCGTCAATTGAAAGTAGAAGGCCAATTGCCAAAAGATCTGCAAGGTTTCTTTTATCGCAACGGTCCAGCTCGGCACCAAAGAGCTGAGCAGAGGTATACGCACTTATTTGAAGGGGATGGCATGATCCATCAGTTTCAGTTTGCAGAAGGAGCTGTACATCACCAAGGTAAATTTACACAAACAAGTAAATTTATCGCTGAAGAAAAAGCTGGCAGATTTTTGTTTTCTGGCCCAGATAGTAAACTGCCAAACAGCCTTGCAATCAACAACCCTGATTCAATTAATACAGCCAATACGAATGTATTGCCAGTTAACGGGGAGTTATGGGCACTGTGGGAAGCTGGCTCTGCAACCGCAATTGATGGAGGTACACTCAAAACTAAATCGCTGATTAATCTCGGTGAAGGTACGCAGCATAAAAATAGTTTAAAAGGCTTACCCTTCTCTGCACACCCGAAAGTAGAAGCGGATGGGACGATATGGAATTTTGGCTACGCGCTTAGTGGCCATATAGTTTTATACCAGTTAAATAGCCATGGTAAATTACAAAATGTAGGTATGGTTAATAGCGGGTTTACAGGGGGAATGGTGCATGACTTCTTAATCACCGAAAAACATATTCTTCTTTTATTACCTTCGTTGAAACGGGATAGAACCATAGAAGGGCAATTTTCATCTATTCAATTTGCGCCAGAGCAGGCCATGGAAGTACTCATTATCAGTAAAGGTACGCTCAAGGTCGTAAGAAAATATAGTTTAGATCCTGGTTTTGTTTTTCATTTTGGCAATGCTTGGGAGGATAAAAATGACAACATATCTTTTGATGCGAGTTTATACCCAAACGGGAATGTACTAAACCAAATGACTGCGATGATGCAAGGAAAAAGCGATATACCTGTATCACCCGCGAAAACTGTCGTATTTAGCTTATTGCGAAATGGTAAAGTGAGATCATACACTATCGATGGAATCAGCGAATTTCCGCGTATATATAGTGCATTAACTGGTAAGAAGAATCGTGATTTATTCACTCTGTCATCTATAGAAAGCGATGTTTGGAGCGATAGCGTTAGACGTATTAACTTAGACAATGATAGCGTGGATACTTTCACTTATGGTAAGGACTATTTAGTTGAAGAGCATGTATTAACAGCCTCTAACGAAAACGCTAGAAATGATTACTTAATTGGTACTGCGTTACACATTCCAACAAAGCGTACTTGCCTCAATATATTTAATGCACACAACATATCAGCAGGACCAATTTGTAGAGCCTGGTTGCCCTATGCTATTCCTTTAGGGTTTCATGGTAACTTCTTAGCAAGTTGATTAATGTGCAAAAGGCTAGCGACAGCGAACGCAGTGAGTCCGCTCTTTTTACGCAAGGTGATTAACGTGCAAAATGTAACGATAGCGAGCGAAGCGAGTACGTTCAATTTGCGCAAGGTGAGTATTGTGCGAAAGGTTTATGACACAGCGCGGAGCGCTGCCATTCTTTTCGCGCAAAGTGATTAACGTGCAAAATGTAACGATAACGAGCGAAGTGAGTACGTTCAATTTGCGCAAGGTGAGTATCGTGCAAAGTGTAACGATAACGAGCGAAGCGAGTACGTTCAATTTGCGCAAGGTGAAATAAGCTAGTTTAGCTGTTGCTGAGGGGGCTTAAACGCAAAAAAGCCCGACTCTTTCGAATCGGGCTCTCTTTTATTTGGCGCTTGGCAATGTCCTACTTTCACATGGGCGAAATGAGACCGAAGCGAAGCTTCGCAGTTCATTGAGATGAGCGCATGGATGCGCGATGGGACCCAGCTTCAGGGATGAATAGACAACGCAGCACTATCTACAAAGAAATAACGTAATGCAATAAAACATACAACGGTGAAATAGGCCATTTTAACCGTTGCTAAGGGACTGTATTCAAAAGGAGTAAAGGGTTAAAGCGGTGAAGGTTGCTCCCTTCACCTTGCGCTTATCGTGCAAAAGGCTAGCGACAGCGAGCGCAGTGAGTACGCTCTTTTTGCGCAAGGTGAAATAAGCTAGTTTAACCGTTGCCGAGGGACTTAAACGCAAAAAAGCCCGACTCTTTCGAATCGGGCTTTGTTTTATTTGGCACTTGGTAATGTCGGGAAAGCCACCGCTGGCCGCCCCACACACTATCATCGGCGCTATCGTACCAAAGGCTAGCGACAACGAACGCAGTGAGTACGCTCTTTTTGCGCAAGGTGATTAACGTGCAAAATGTAACGATAACGAGCGAAGCGAGTACGTTCAATTTGCGCAAGGTGAAACAAGCCATTTTAACTAAACAAAGTCAATACACTGCCATCAATCTCTATCATGTTCTCTCTATGTCATTCCGGACTTGCTCCGGAAACCAAATATTATGCAAAAAAGAAATGGATCCTGAAGCGATATATGGACTCCACCACACTTCACATACAGTGTAATGTGGTGTCGACCAAAACAAAGGAGTCCATATATGAATAATCGTAACGTGATTGCGCTCGATCTTGCAAAAAATATTATCCAAGTCGCAAAAGTCTCTAAACATGGCGAAATTATTTTTAATAAAGCACAGTCTCCATCTAAAGTTCGCCAGATACTCGCTAACTCTCCTCCTAGCATTGTGGCAATGGAGGGATGTGGCAGTTTTCATTATTGGGGGCGGGTTGCTCAATCCTATGGTCATGAAGTGAGAGGGATGTCTCCGAAACATGTTAAGCCTTATATAAGCAAACAAAAAACAGATGCCAATGATGCTATCGGGATTGCGATTGCTGCTATTCAACCAAATATGCCCTTTTCTCCAGTAAAAAACATAGAACAGCAAATTCTCCAAACGCTCACTGTGAGTCGTAAGTTTCTGGATAAACAACTTACACAACTCAGTAATCATATTAGGGCCTTATTTTATGAATATGGCATCACTATTCCTCGCTCCAAGAAAGCATTGAAAGAGGTTTTAACAGAGTGCAATAGTTTACCAGAGGTATTATTGCCATTACTCAGTGTCTTAAAAGCTCAATACCATCAAATAGAGCAATCTCTGAATAAAGTCACTAAAAACCTAGAACTGCTTGTTTCTCAAAATGAACAATGCCAACGTGTTATTGCGCTTGAAGGTGTGGGAGTTTTAGGCGCAGCGGGGCTAATTGCCAGCTTGAGTCAAACGGAGCATTTTAAAAATGGGCGATGTGCTTCAGTATATTTAGGCGTTACCCCAAAACAATTTAGCAGTGGCGGAAAAACCGTGATGCTGGGAATTGATAAATGTGCTGGAGATAAACAGCTAAAGTCCT
>NZ_JWIC01000008.1:245000-247723 GCF_000814765.1 Pseudoalteromonas luteoviolacea | reverse complement strand
CAGCCATACCCTTGGGACCGACTTCAGCCCCAGGATGTGATGAGCCGACATCGAGGTGCCAAACACCGCCGTCGATATGAACTCTTGGGCGGTATCAGCCTGTTATCCCCGGAGTACCTTTTATCCCGTTGAGCGATGGCCCTTCCATTCAGAACCACCGGATCACTATGACCTACTTTCGTACCTGCTCGACGTGTCTGTCTCGCAGTTAAGCTGGCTTCTACCATTACACTAACCGTACGATGTCCGACCGTACTTAGCCAACCTTCGTGCTCCTCCGTTACTCTTTGGGAGGAGACCGCCCCAGTCAAACTACCCACCAGGCACTGTCCTCAATCCCGATTAGGGACCTAAGTTAGAACATCAACACTACAAGGGTGGTATTTCAAGGACGGCTCCACACAATCTAGCGACTGTGCTTCAAAGCCTCCCACCTATCCTACACATGTAGGGTCAATGTTCAGTGCCAAGCTGTAGTAAAGGTTCACGGGGTCTTTCCGTCTAGCCGCGGGTACACAGCATCTTCACTGCGATTTCAATTTCACTGAGTCTCGGGTGGAGACAGCGTGGCCATGGTTACACCATTCGTGCAGGTCGGAACTTACCCGACAAGGAATTTCGCTACCTTAGGACCGTTATAGTTACGGCCGCCGTTTACCGGGGCTTCGATCAAGAGCTTCGACAAATGTCTAACCCCATCAATTAACCTTCCGGCACCGGGCAGGTGTCACACCGTATACGTCATCTTACGATTTTGCACAGTGCTGTGTTTTTAATAAACAGTCCCAGCCACCTGGTCACTGCGGCTCTCGTTTGCTTACGGAGCAAGTCCTTCACAAACAAGAGCGTACCTTCTCCCGAAGTTACGGTACAATTTTGCCTAGTTCCTTCACCCGAGTTCTCTCAAGCGCCTTAGTATTCTCTACCTGACCACCTGTGTCGGTTTAGGGTACGATTCGATATAAACTGAAGCTTAGAGGCTTTTCCTGGAAGTAGGGCATCAACAACTTCACTACCGTAGTAGCTCGTCTCGACTCTCAGCCTTAGCGACCCGGATTTTCCTAAGTCACCAGCCTACAGCCTTTCACATGGACAACCAACGCCATGCTTGCCTAGCCTGCTCCGTCCCCCCATCGCATTTATACCAAGTACGGGAATATTAACCCGTTTCCCATCGACTACGCTCTTCAGCCTCGCCTTAGGGGTCGACTCACCCTACCCTGATTAACATGGGATAGGAACCCTTGGTCTTCCGGCGTGCGGGTTTTTCACCCGCATTATCGTTACTCATGTCAGCATTCGCACTTCTGATATGTCCAGCATGCCTCCCGGCACACCTTCAGCCACTTACAGAACGCTCCCCTACCCCGCGAACAAAGTTCGCAGCCGTAGCTTCGGTGGTATGTTTAGCCCCGTTACATCTTCCGCGCAGGCCGACTCGACTAGTGAGCTATTACGCTTTCTTTAAAGGATGGCTGCTTCTAAGCCAACCTCCTAGCTGTTTTAGCCTTCCCACATCGTTTCCCACTTAACATACACTTTGGGACCTTAGCTGACGGTCTGGGTTGTTTCCCTCTCCACGATGGACGTTAGCACCCACCGTGTGTCTCCCGGATAGTACTTTACGGTATTCGGAGTTTGCAAAGGGTTGGTAAGTCGGGATGACCCCCTAGCCTTAACAGTGCTCTACCCCCGTAAGTATTCGTCCGAGGCTCTACCTAAATAGATTTCGGGGAGAACCAGCTATCTCCCGGTTTGATTAGCCTTTCACTCCTAGCCACAGGTCATCCCCTAACTTTTCAACGTTAGTGGGTTCGGTCCTCCAGTCAGTGTTACCTGACCTTCAACCTGCCCATGGCTAGATCACCGGGTTTCGGGTCTATACCCTGCAACTTAAGCGCCCAGTTAAGACTCGCTTTCGCTACGGCTCCCCTAAATGGTTAACCTCGCTACAGAATATAAGTCGCTGACCCATTATACAAAAGGTACGCAGTCACCCTCGAAGGGCTCCTACTGCTTGTACGTACACGGTTTCAGGTTCTATTTCACTCCCCTCACAGGGGTTCTTTTCGCCTTTCCCTCACGGTACTGGTTCACTATCGGTCAGTTGGGAGTATTTAGCCTTGGAGGATGGTCCCCCCATATTCAGTCAAAGTTTCACGTGCTCCGACCTACTCGATTTCACTTCAGATAAATTTTCGTGTACGGGACTGTCACCCTGTGTCGTCCAACTTTCCAGAAGGTTCCACTAATTACACTGAAGCTTAAGGGCTAATCCGATTTCGCTCGCCGCTACTTTCGGAATCTCGGTTGATTTCTTTTCCTCGGGGTACTTAGATGTTTCAGTTCTCCCGGTTTGCCTCTTACAGCTATGTATTCACTGCAAGATACCGCTAAGCGGTGGGTTTCCCCATTCGGAAATCTAAGTCTCAAGTGCCTCTTACTGGCTTGACTTAGCTTATCGCAAGTTAGTACGTCCTTCATCGCCTCCAACTGCCAAGGCATCCACCGTGTACGCTTAGTCACTTAACCATACAACCCAAAATGGTTTGTATCGTCAAAGACAGTTTTAACTTTGCCAGAAGTTAAGTAATACTAAAGTAGACGCTAATTAATCAATTAAATGATTAATCGGCATTTTCTTTCGAAAACTCTGAATAACAATTGCTTGTTATTCGAGAATTTAATTATCAGCTTTCCAAATTTTTAAAGAGCAAGAGAAT
>NZ_JWIC01000008.1:7500-242500 GCF_000814765.1 Pseudoalteromonas luteoviolacea | reverse complement strand
AAGCCAACTTTTAGGCATAGTAAGTGTTAACGTTTCTGGCTCAGATGCCGTCAGAAACAATTCGGGTAGCACATCATCCTGACGACGCATTGATAGTATTACCCCAATACGTAATAGACGAATTAATACTTCAGCCAAATGTTGATGAACACCTAATTGCGAAAATGCATCAGTATCTATATCTAGACGATGGCAACTCACCAACGCTGCTATAAGCTGTTTTTGCGCGCGCGTGTACCCTGGCATCACACTATTATCTAATATATATGCGCTATGAAGATGATACTCTTTAAAATCAATCAAAAGGCCAATTTCATGCATAACAGATGCGGCTTTAAGCGCATCACTTCCGAAACGCATATCGACAGACCAATAACCTTCAAGCTGATTTAAAAAACCATTGCTAATTTCAAAGACACGCTGAGCTTGCAAGTTGTCTACATGATAGCGCGAAATAAAGCAGTTCAGGGTACGCTTTCTAATATCTGCCACACTCAGGTCATCGATCATGCTATATAAGACACCTTCACGCAGTGCCCCGCCAGCCAATCCCATGTATTCAATGTCCAATGATTCAAACAACGCAATCAAAATTGCTAAGCCTGAAACAAATACCAACCTTCTCTCTTCACTTAACCCCGGTAGATCAAGCTGGGGAATTGTCTTACATTGAATAGCGAGTGATTTGATGTGATAAAGCTTGTCCAATGACAGGTATTCATCCAACCCTAATGCAGAAAATATTTCCTGTATTGCCTGAACCGTGCCCGATGCACCAATGGCAAGCTCCCACCCGACTTGCTGAAAGGCAGGAACATGGGGACCTACCGTGCTTTTAGCCTCTGCAATAGCATTCGCAAAGTTCTCTTCGCTTAAGCGATCGTCTTTAAAAAACTTTTCAAGATAGGTCACACACCCCATATTTAGGCTGTGATAAATCTCAGCATCAAAACCTCTACCAATAACAACTTCGGTACTGGCACCACCAATATCTACCACCAGTTGCTTGCCATGACACGCAGAGGTATGCGCAACGCCCTTGTAAATAGTGCAAGCTTCCAATTCACCACTAATAATTTCGATTTTATGGTTCAGTATACTTTCAGCCCGCTGTTTAAATTCTTGCGCATTCGTCGCCAAACGTAATGTAGCGGTGGCAACAATTTTGATATTTTGCGCTGGAATATCCTGCAATCGCTCTGCAAATAAGGATAGACATTCCCACCCGCGCTCCATCGCCTCTTGTGATAAAACATATTGTTCATTTAGCCCTGCGGCTAATCTCACTTTGCGTTTTACTCTGCCAATCGTATGGACCCCTCCAGCCATATGTTTTGCAATTAACATATGAAAACTGTTAGAGCCCAAATCTATAACGGCATATACATTATTCAGTGGTGAGTTGTATCCCACGCTTGTGACCTCTACTTACCTTTACTACTTTTAACTGTGCTTAGGCGATGCTTTTTTATAATTACCTTGGCGTCGTGTATTTCCACGCTTTCTAGGGCCTGATTGGTAATTTCTACGATGTTGCTTTACAGGCGCTTTTAAATCATCTAACAATGCTGATTTATCATACTGAGAAATAGGGATTGCATGCTCGATGTATTCCTCAATCTCATGTAGGTTGTAAGCATATTGTTCACACGCAAAACTAATCGCATGACCCGATGCACCAGCTCGACCGGTACGTCCAATTCTGTGTACGTAATCTTCTCTGTCATCTGGCAGATCAAAATTGAACACATGGCTCACTTCAGGAATATGCAATCCTCGTGCAGCAACATCCGTCGCTACCAATAAGTCCAATTCACCTTTTGTAAACCTTGTCAGAATTGATAAACGCTTTTTCTGATTCACATCGCCTGTCAATAAGCCGACACGATGGCCATCTGCTTTTAACCATTCATAAACGTTTTCACAGCTATGTTTAGTATTCGCAAACACAATTGCCTTCTCAGGCCAATCTTCCTCAATTAGAGTCAGAAGTAAAGGCAATTTGTCCTCTTGTGAAGGTTGGAACAGCTCTTCTTGAATGCGCTTGCCAGTTTTAACATCTGGCTCAATTTGAACATGGATAGGGTTGTGCATATGCTCAAAAGCGAGCTCTTGTACGCGATAAGATAAAGTCGCTGAGAACAATAAGTTCATGCGCTCTTGCGTACCAGGCATGCGGTTAAACAAATACCTAATGTCTTTAATGAAGCCCAGATCGAACATTCTATCTGCTTCATCCAATACAACGACTTCAATACTGTTTAAATTGAATGCGCCTTGTTTATAAAAATCAATCAGCCTTCCAGTTGTGCCAATTAAAATATCAACACCTTTTTCTAACTGCGCCCGTTGTTTTTCATATTCTTCGCCACCATATACTAATCCTAGATTTAATTTACAGTGCGGTGCGATAATTTGAGCATCTTTGTGAATTTGAATTGCAAGCTCTCGTGTCGGTGCCATGATAATAGCTCGCGGCTGTCCTGATGCTTGCTGCTCTGGTTGCGTTTGCATTAAACGATGACAAGTCGCGGTTAGGAACGCCAATGTTTTACCTGTTCCTGTTTGCGCTTGACCCGCAATGTCCCTGCCTTCACATACGTAAGGCATACACTTTGCTTGAATTGGCGTACAATGTTCGAAGCCATTCGCTGTTAAACCGGCGACCACTTCCGGTGCTAAAGCAAAGTCTGAAAATTTCGTGTTGGTCAAATGTGTCTTAGTCATAGCAATAAAGCATAACGTTTAAACTTGCAATAAGAAACAAGAGTGTTTAAATACGCACTAAATAATTCGCCAAATTTCTATCGGAGAACGTAATGAGCGACAAAATAATTCAATTAACTGACGATAGCTTCGAAGCTGACGTACTAAATGCAAGCGGCCCTGTTCTTGTGGACTTTTGGGCTGAGTGGTGTGGTCCTTGTAAAATGATCGCGCCAATCCTTGATGAAGTTGCGGAAGAGTTTGCAGGTAAAGTGAGCATTGGTAAACTAAACATTGACCAAAATTCAGGTACACCTGGTAAGTTCGGTATTCGTGGTATCCCTACTTTACTTCTGTTCAAAGATGGTGCTGTTGCTGCGACTAAAGTAGGCGCATTGTCGAAGACTCAACTTGTTGAGTTCTTAAACGACAACGTTTAATACTTCTGCGAAAAAGCCCAAACACGATATGTTTGGGCTTTTTGTTCACTAACTAGCGACCATTTATTAGATTAATGGATTTATTTTTTGTATAAAGACTGGACGACTCGCTAGCTAGCTGCTAACTTATAGAGCCACTAACCTTTTATCAAATATCAACTCAATCCCTCGTGCGACGAGAAGACAAAGTTAATTAAAGAACCCACCAATATGCATTTACGCGAACTTAAAGACAAGTCAATAAATGAGCTTGTAAAACTTGCCGAGTCAATGGGACTCGAAAACGTAGCCCGTCTAAGAAAACAAGATATTATTTTTGCTATTTTGAAAGCGCATGCTAAAAGCGGCGAAAACATTTACGGCGGCGGTGTTTTAGAAATTCTCCAAGACGGCTTTGGCTTTTTACGCTCTTCCGAAGCTTCATATTTAGCAGGACCAGATGACATCTATGTATCGCCGAGTCAAATCAGACGCTTCAGTTTGCGTACTGGTGATTCAATTAGCGGTCTGATCCGTCCACCTAAAGACGGCGAGCGTTACTTCGCACTTTTAAAAGTGAACGAAGTTAACTTTGATAAGCCAGAAAACTCTAGAACAAAGATCTTATTCGAAAACTTGACGCCGATTCATGCAAATGAGCGTCTAGTTATGCAGCGTGGTAATGGTAGTACTGAAGATATTACAGCGCGTGTATTAGACCTTGCCTCACCGATTGGTAAAGGTCAACGTGCACTTATCGTAGCGCCACCAAAAGCTGGTAAAACAATGTTGCTACAAAACATTGCGCAATCTATCTCTTACAACAACCCTGATGCAACCTTGATGGTACTGCTTATCGATGAGCGTCCGGAAGAAGTGACAGAAATGCAGCGTTTAGTACAAGGAGAAGTTGTCGCTTCTACCTTTGATGAACCAGCGAGCCGTCACGTGCAAGTTGCAGAGATGGTTATTGAAAAAGCAAAACGCCTTGTAGAACACAAAAAAGACGTGGTTATCTTGCTTGACTCTATCACTCGTTTAGCACGTGCATATAACACCGTTATTCCTTCATCAGGTAAAGTCTTAACGGGTGGTGTTGATGCAAACGCACTACATAAGCCAAAACGCTTCTTTGGTGCTGCGCGTAACGTTGAAGAAGGCGGCAGCTTAACCATTATCGCAACGGCACTGATTGATACCGGCTCTAAGATGGATGAAGTTATCTACGAAGAGTTTAAAGGTACTGGTAACATGGAATTACACCTAAATCGTAAGATTGCTGAAAAGCGAGTGTTCCCAGCGATTGACTTTAACCGTTCAGGTACTCGTCGCGAAGAGTTATTAACGAAGCCTGATGAGTTACAAAAAATGTGGATCTTACGCAAGATCGTACATGAAATGAGTGAAATAGACGCCATGGAATTCCTTATCGACAAACTGTCGATGAGTAAAACGAATGATGAGTTCTTTGATTCCATGAAGCGAAAATAGTGAAGAAACCTGCTCCGGCAGGTTTTTTTTCGTCTAACACCAGCTTGGATTTCTTTTTGAACTAGACTATACCTATTAATCTAATTGGAAAAAGTCTAGTTTTTAAACCCATAGAAAGGAGTATCAAGTATATGCGTTTAAACGTCGGTGTTGTTAGTACCACGTGCGCCAATATTGTCATTACGGTAGCTTGCGCCGCCTACTTTGATTTCACTTTAACCGCAACACTTCTTCTCTGTACTCTCATGGTCATCAGTGCAACGATGATTTATTACACCATTTCAAAGTATCATGATAAAGGCGGTTATCTCGATAACTTAGTGAATGCCTTATTGGCTGAAACGCATATTGATCTAACGTATCGATTTGACGACCAAAATAAACACATCCCGCCAGCTTGTTTAGCACTTAATGCGGGCTTAGCGACAATTGAACATCTGATCTGTGAAGTGTATACCTGCTCAGCACGACTCGCACCGATGGCAGATGACCTCAGGGATACGTATGCATCAATGACACAAAAAGCCACCATACAGCATGCTCATGGCGAAGATCTCGCGGAATCAATTAATCGCATGTTGGTGGTTTCTCGAGAACTTGATGAAAATCTGGAAAAAATTTATAACTCGGTCGAAAGTGCCACTGAGGCTGTCAAAAAAACGCGAATAGACACTGACAACAGCCAACAAAGTTTGCTGAGTCTTGCCAGCCATATTCGCCAAACTAGCGAACAAATTGAAACATTAAAAACGGACAGTGATGCCATTAGTGCCGTTATCGATGTGATCAACTCAATTGCCGAGCAAACCAATTTACTTGCGCTAAACGCTGCAATTGAAGCCGCTCGTGCCGGTGAACAAGGCCGAGGGTTTGCAGTCGTTGCAGACGAAGTTCGTAATCTAGCTGCGCGTACCAGTCAATCAACGCAAGAAGTCCGTTCCATGGTAAGTAAAATACAGGCGGGCACTGACAGTGCACATTCGTTAATGTTGCTCGCACTAGAAGAGACTGATAAAACAGTGCAACTGTCGGAAGAGTCTACCAAAGAAGTTGACCAAATTGAGCATGCCATGTTAGATATCAATGCGATGTCGCACAGTATTCACGCTCAAGTGTCTCAGCAAAAGCTGGTATCAGATGAAGCGCAATCAAGTATAGAATCTATGGTAGAGCTTAACTCTGATGCATTATCAAGCTCAAAAATCCAAGCCGTTTCAAGTGCCGATTTGTTAAACTTATCCTCCAGCATTCATGAAAAGCTCAGTATTTTCAAAACTGAAACACCTGATCCTGATTTAGACCCTAGGGTTGATAAAAGCCGCTCTACCCCCGCAGCGGCACCCGTTACAAGCCAACCCAAAGCACAACCTGATGACTCAGACTCCAGTGACATCGAATTGTTCTGAGTAGGCTTGCACCTTCAGTTCATCACACAAAATCAAAAACAAATCTTGATATTGTGCCTGCTTTTGCTCTTTAAGGGCTTGCTCAAATTGTTTCGCTATGTCAGCAATGGCAGTAAAACCAAACACGGCCGCCGCACCAGCGATTTTGTGACAATGATATTGTAACCCATCATGATCTGAGTCTTGCCAGAGATCAATTAACTTATATCGCTCTTGCTCTAAAGTTGATGCAAAACTCTGTTTCAAGTCACTCATATCTAAGCACATTTCAGCATGATTGTTTTGCTGTTCATTCTCTTGTAATTCTTTGTGCAACACGGTCACTAACTTGTTATGCTCAATCGGTTTGCTTAAGTGTCCACTAAAGCCATTTTTAAGATAATAACTTATTTCATGTTCCATCACATTCGCAGTAAGTGCATAAACAGGCCCCTCATATCCTGCTTGGCGAAGTAGTTTAAGTGCCTCCAAACCATCCATTTCTGGCATTTGTATATCCATCAGTACTAAATCAGGAAAGCTACTTAAACACTTTTCTACAACCTGTCGACCATCCGCTGCCGACTCAACTTTCACACCAAGTTGATGCAAAATCCGCTCAAATAGCGCACGATTATCATCATGGTCTTCCGCGACCAATACTTCACCACTAAACATTGCCGCAGGCCTTACCTGAGATTGTTGTGCCGTATTTTCACAATGTGAAGCATTTAAACGTTTGCAAGGAAGCCAAAACGAAAACCGACTGCCTACATGCAGTTCACTCATCGCTCGAATGGTCCCCCCCATCATGTTGGCTAACTGCTGAGATAAGCTTAGGCCCAATCCAGACCCGCCAAAACGGCGAGAGATACTGTTATCTCCCTGCTGAAAGTAATCAAAAATTTTATCCAATTGCTCACCAGACATCCCAATCCCTGTATCCGTTACTGTAAATCTGATCCCCCCTTCTGAAGGTTCTGCTATCAGCTCGACATGCCCTTTATGAGTGAATTTTATGGCGTTACTTAGCAAATTAATAAGTACTTGTTTGACGCGTACATAATCTAGACACACCCAATAGGGTGTCTCCAGGTGATGATCAACGATTAACTCGAGTGATTTTTCAATGCAGGGATGGTGAAACATATCCGTAATGTCGGTGAGTAGTGCCTCTACATTAAACTCGGTCATTTCTAACTCAAGTTGCTCAGCTTCTATCTTACTCAGATCTAGTACATCACTAATCAATTCTTTTAAATGCACACCCTGCCTAAGCAGCACTTCCAGCGGCTCTTTCAACTCAAGGTTGTGCTGATTTTCACGCAACATATTTTCACTGTACCCAAGAATTGCGGTCAATGGTGTTCTAATCTCATGACTGATATTTGCTAAGAACTGGCTTTTTATTTGATTTGCACTGCGCAGTTGGTCTGCAGTCTTTTGCAATTCCGCCGTGCGCAATGCAACCTCATGACGCAAATCCAGTTTGGCCTTGTGTTCAAGGCTTCTTCGATACCAAGCAATGGATGCTAATAGTGCAAACCCAACCACAAGCATGCTCATCCAAATCAACTGCTGCTGTTGTTTACTCTTGAGCTCTTGAAGCTGCTGGGCTTGTTTTAATTTTGCCAACTCTTGGCTTAGCTCGCTCTCTTCAAATTGCTTTTGATATTTTTCAGCTTCTGAGAATAACGCCTGATTTAGTAGCTGTGTCCGCGCTTTGTTATATTCCACCATAATCGACAAAGCATTGGCTGTTTCACCTTGTGCCGCTTTTGTCAGTGCAAAAAGTAACATGGACTCTTTTTCTCGTAAGGAGCTACCTAAATCGCGACTTATTTCCATACTTCGCTGAGCAGCTTCCATTGCCGCTACAATCTGGCCTTTGATTAAATCTACCTGCGCTTGTACATGAAGTGCTTCAGCCATATTCGCCAAGTTTCCTGATTTTTCGGCGTAATATATTGCGAAGTTTACTTCCACTTCAGCCCGTTCAACCTCACCTAAAACCACACTTACTCTTGCCAAGTTTGCATACTCATAAGAAAGATGTTTAATATCATTGGCCGCTTCATAATAATCTACGGCTTTTTGCAAAAAAGTACGTGCTTCCTCATATCGCCCAGTATGGGTATACATCACACCCAGATTAGCCTGAGCTAACGCAAGACCATAGCTATCAGAGAGCACATTGAATAATTTTATGGCTTTGAGAGACAACTCTTCCGCTTTTTCGTATCGCAGCAAACGAATATAAACACCTGCAATATTGAGAATAATATCGGCTTCATCTTGATCGTCACCATGGGTTTGATATATCGAATACGCCTCAGTAAACGATGACAAGGCACCGATTAAATCATGCATCTGTAAACGCGCTAGCCCAAGGTTATTAAGAATGTGGCCAAGTTCAATGGAAGGTAAATGCAGTCGCGCCAGCACCAATGCTCGTTCATATTCAGTGACCGCCGCTGAAAAACCACCAGAGTGGTACCAGCCAATGCCTTGCATTTTCATTGCTTGATATAAGAGTTCAGGGTCAAGATCACCATCCACGGACAGTTCCAACTCTTTAAAATAACCTATACCATCTGTAATTTGGCCAGAAGAAAAGGCGGCACTGCCCATATTTTGAAGTAATGTAATACGCTGTTTTGACAATAACATAGGGTGATTAAGCAATTGCTCAGTCGCCATTTTCTTTTCTTGCCAATCATCTAGTTGCGTAATATTTTCGATTTGCTGTTGTAACGACTGAACCTCACTAAGCGGCTCAGTTGCCATGGTGTAAAAACTGAATCCTAATGCCACTATCAACATACAGCATGTCTTTATAACTGCCATCCGTGCTAATCCCAATTTGCAATAGCGTAATATTTAATCAACAATATCCTATGCAATGAAGATACACTATGTTTACAGACCGAACAATGACCAACCCATTACTAGATGTTATTTTTGAAATTCTCTCCACTGGAACACACTACAAAGTTCATGAGTTAGCAGCGCAGATCACCTCACATAAGGCGCTCCCTAACTTAGACTCTGATCCACACAAAGAATTGTTTAAGAAAAACTTTTTAATCATGAATGCGCTATATCAATTACAAAATGAACTACATGAATATGGTCATCACTTGCACGTATCAAATATGGATATCTACCTTCATCAAGCCGCAGTGGATACACCCAATTCAAACGCACCTCAAGTTGAAAGCTCAGCAGCGCTTAGACATTATTATTTAGATTGGAGCAATTATGAAACAAGTGAAGAGGACATCGAAGCATTGTTAACGAGCTTTTGGCAAAAGTATCTCCTCACTACCCCAAGCCTCGGTTCTGAAGCGCGCGCACAGTTACAAAAAAAATGGCAGCTACCAACACAGTATTCTGCAACTGAACTGCAAAAACGATGGCGTCAGCTAGCCATCGAAAACCACCCTGATAAAGGCGGTGATGCAGCCATCTTTAAACAAATAAAGCAAGAATATGAGCAGCTCAAAAGCACACTATAAGCTGCTCTTAAATAACTAAACTAGCCGTTTTGCTTTGATGCGTTTACCTTTTATCTTGTCCGCCTGTAACTTACGAATAGCAGGCTTAACCGCATCTCGATATACCGCCACATAAACCTGGTTGTCTTGTACCGTGATATTGCCAATTTGCGCAGCACTGATGCCATTTTCACCAGTTAAGCAACCGACGATGTCTCCAGCCCTGACTTTTTGCTTTTTACCAACATCAAGTACCACGGTAACCATGCTCGGTTTATATACTGGTTTATCCAATAAGCTCAACGGTGGTGTGGGAGAAGGATTAAATTCTCTTTCATACAGCTCGCTGAGCTGTTTGACTTTGAATGTTTCATTTTCTCCATACAAAGAACACGCAAACCCTTTTTTGCCCCCTCTGCCCGTGCGACCTACACGGTGCACATGAGTTTGTGGTTCAAGTGCCATATGATAGTTAACAACCATATCGATATCATCAATATCGAGCCCTCTGGCCGCCACATCTGTGGCAACAAGAATAGAGGCACTTTTATTAGCAAAGCGGAGTAACATGCGCTGACGTTCAATTTGCGCCAAATCACCGTGCAATACCACAACTTGTAAACCCGTTTGTTGTAATTCAGTATACAACTTTTTGGTCTCAACTTTGGTGTTACAAAATACGATACAACTTTGCGGTTTGTGCTGTAATAACAATAGTTTTAAAGTATTAAATCGCAGCTTATTATTTTTTAAATGATAAAACTGTTGTTTGATCTGCTTGTTAAGCGCTTCAGTTTCGCCTTTCACGACAACTGGCGATTGCATAAACTGCTTTGCGAGCTTTTCTATGTCTTTAGGGTATGTCGCGCTAAACATCATCGTTTGACGAGTAGGTGATAAATAGACGGCAATGTTTTCAATGGCATCGATGAATCCCATTTCTAACATTTGATCGGCCTCATCCAAAACAAAGTGACTGACACCGGTTAAATCTAATGTCCCTTTAAACAAATGCTCTTCAACACGACCTGGAGTACCCACCACAATATGTGCACCATGTTCTAATGAGCTGACCTGTGGACCAATCGGTTCTCCGCCACAAATCGTCAGTACTTTGATATTCGCCAATGATTTTGCCAGTTTCCTGACTTCATCCGCCACTTGCGATGCTAATTCGCGTGTTGGAGTCAGAATTAGCCCTTGAATTTGCTGTGCATGCGGGTCCAATTGTTGCAACACCCCCAGACTAAAAGCCAGCGTCTTACCAGAGCCCGTTTTAGCTTGTGCGACAACATCCTTGCCACTTAATAACTCCGGTATCGCCTGCGACTGAATCGGCGTCATTTTATTAAAGCCGGCGTTTGACAAAGAAGTAAACAACTCTTGGCGCAGGGGAAGTTGAGAAAATAGCAAATTCACATGGATGTCCTAACAAATCAAATTACGTCAATTTTACCAAAAACCTCGACTCTTAGTATATAACTGTATTCTGGCATTCAAAGCACAATACACACTGTCATCCCACACAAGACAACAATAATCCTACAGTGCATATTCATGTCATTCATCTTATTAACGTTTAAATTAAATAGTTTCGATGTCAAAATAAAACTCAATTTATCTATCAAGGATTATTCATGAAACATGCATTTCGTACGCTGATTAAATCCAGCATACTGCCGCTTGTCGCACTCTGTACCAGCCATATCGCTTATGCCCAAGAGTTTACAAAAGCAGAGTTGGAGATGGTTGAAAAAGTGCGCGAACACGCTCGACAAAGCGACCTCAGCTGGCAGTTGGTTGAGTCCCTTACAACCGAGGTAGGCCCACGCTTACCGGGTACTGAAAATGATAAAATGGCCGTTGCATGGGCTAAGCAGAAGTTTCAAAAACTTGGTTTTGATAAAGTGTGGTTGGAACCTTCCAAATTTCCAGAGTGGCGTCGCTACCACGAATCCGGTTTTATTCTAACGCCAAGTAAGCAACCACTCCATTTAACTGCGCTTGGTAATAGTATCAGTACACCTGAAACAGGCCTGTCTGGCGAAGTCGTCTTGTTTGAAACTTTCGATGAATTAATTGCAGCACCTGCTAACAGTTTGCAAGGCAAGATAGCTTTTGTGAACTATCGTATGAATCGTGATATCGACGGTAATGGCTATGGGCCTGCTGTTAAAGCACGTAATAAAGGTGCCGTTGAAGCCGCTAAAAAAGGCGCTATCGCCTACATGATGCGATCGGTCAGTACCAGTCATCACCGATTTGCGCACACTGGTGGCAGCCACTACACCAAAGGGGTAACAAAAATCCCAGCAACCGCAGTTGCAAACCCTGATGCGGACCAATTAGCGCGCCTGATCGCGCTTGGAAAGCCAGTCAAAGTTGAGTTAAATATTCAAACTGAAGATCTTGGTGAAGGTACGAGCTACAACGTCATCGGTGAAATTACCGGTTCTAAATACCCACAGCAATATGTCTTACTGGGCAGCCACCTAGACTCATGGGATTTAGGGACTGGCGCACTCGATGACGGTGCAGGGGTGGCATTAACCATGGCTGCGGCTAAGCATATCGCCGACCACACCCGCCCAGAGCGCAGTATCCGCGTTGTGTTATTTGCCGCAGAAGAGCTTGGTTTGTGGGGTGCTAAGGCCTATTTCAAACACTATGAAAAACAACTCGATAATATTGTTGCTGCCGCAGAGTCTGATTTTGGCGCTGATATCGTGTATGCATTTGAGTCAAACGTGAATGCCGCGTCGCTCCCAGTCGTCAGAGCCATCGCTGAGCAGTTAAAACCGCTTGGGGTAAAATATATTCGTAAAAATGCAGCCCGTGGTGGACCTGACCTTATTCCACTCAAGCAAACTGCCTCGGCACCAATTTTCGATCTGCATCAAGTCGGCACTGATTACTTCGACTATCACCACACTGCCGATGATACTCTGGATAAAGTAGACCCAGATAAATTGAAGCAAAACACGGCCGCTTATGCCGTTTTTGCTTTGATGGCAGCCAATGCAGAAACCAAAATGGCAGGTAAATAAACCCACTTTGTGCCAAGACAAAGGCATGCTATCTTTGTCTTGGCAATACAATAATCATAATCACCCACGGAGCTGGCGATGATCAAAAACGCAATTTTTCGTTCTCATGACATCATTTCGGAATTACTGAGTCGCTACAAAGCCATTGCGATCGCGTTTATCCTCATTGGTGTGTGTGCCCATTGGATTGTGCAACACCAACGCACTCAACAATTGCAGCATGCTTGGTTAGAAACTCCTAAAGTGGATGATGTGATCATGGTTGATATTGGCAGGATGCAAACGGACAGAGTCTATCAACCACAATTTCGTATCGCTCAAGTCATTGCCGTCAATGATACCCAATTAACCCTCAAGCAGGGCCGTTATACTTACTCGCGAAAGCGTGATGCAAAGCGTGCTATTCAGCTTGATAACTTAATGGTCGATGATTACTTTCAGGCAGAACCTTGGCATATCCCCAGAGCACAAATCATGCCCTACTACCAAAGTGGCGCAATCTACGCAGCCTATCGTCCAAATGACATTTATGTCATGGGCGGTATTGTCAAACAGCGTGCACTGCCGCACTTTCCGAAACATCAACGCGCGGTATTCTCTGCAGCCAATAGCCAAGGTATTGGCTTTTATCAACGAGGTGATTTAGTCGCGGCAAGGGCTGAGTTTGAGATCGCGACAAAAAATAAAGATCAATGGGGTATGTATAACTTAGCGACCATGCTGATCGCAGCAGAAGGTGGAGAGCAAGATTTACAACGCGGTTTTGAATTG
The DNA here is from genome assembly GCF_000814765.1 of Pseudoalteromonas luteoviolacea. Taxonomy (GTDB): domain Bacteria; phylum Pseudomonadota; class Gammaproteobacteria; order Enterobacterales; family Alteromonadaceae; genus Pseudoalteromonas; species Pseudoalteromonas luteoviolacea_H. The sequence continues at coordinate 229,184 of NZ_JWIC01000008.1, read as the reverse complement.
CTCAAAGCCGCCCATGAACAAGGTAACGTCAAAGCCAAAGAAGCGCTTGCGTCACTGTGTATGATGCATCAAATCTGCGAATGAGTCGGTGCATCGTAATATTGTCTTAAGAATACTTCAAATTCATCGGCACTGCAGGGCTTGGCATGCAAATACCCTTGGGTAAAGTCACAGCCAAGCTCTTGCAACAAACTTAATTGCGCCTCGGTTTCTACCCCTTCAGCTATGACTGTCAGCTTCAGCTTGCTGGCCATCGAAATAATCGCGCTAATCAGCGTTTTATCTTCTTCATCATCGGGTAAATCTTTGATAAACGCACGGTCAATCTTAAGTTTAGAAAGCGGAAAGCGTTTCAAATAACCCAGTGATGAATACCCCGTTCCAAAGTCATCTATTGCCAACCCAACACCCATCGCTCGCAGTTGCTCTAGTTGTCTTTCGATATCGTCTGAATTGTCAGCTAATACAGTTTCGGTGATCTCAAGCGTCAAGCACTCCGCTGGTAACCCTGTGTCCTTAAGTACTTTTGCCACCAAAGCAACCACATTTTGACGCTTAAATTGTATACTAGACACATTGACCGAGACAAAGAATGGCCGTTGGGTCTTCGTCAGCCATGCGCGAGCTTGTGCACAAGCCTGATATAGCACCCACTCGCCCATTGAAATAATCAGCCCCAACTCTTCACTGATGGGGATAAAATCAACGGGAGATACCTCGCCCAATGTGTCATTATGCCAGCGCAATAACGCTTCACATCCCAGCTTTTGCTCACCCACAATAGGCTGATAGACCACTCGCAACTCTTGATTCGCCAATGCACGGTGCAGGGCCCCTTCAAGCTGACTGCGTGCTTTGGCGTGCTCGTGCATTGCGGTAGTAAAAAACTGATAGCAATTACGACCGCTTTCTTTTGCTTTATACATCGCACTATCTGCGTTACGCAATAATACTTTGCGATCCTCACCATCATCAGGGTAAAAGGTGATCCCCATACTGCCTGAGACATATGCCTCATGACCTTCAAGATGAAACGGCGCACTCAGTGCAGTCAGAATCTTTTCCGCTAACTTTTCCATATCACTGATCATATCCATATCGGGCAATAACAAGGCAAACTCATCGCCACCCAAGCGCGCTACAGTGTCTGAATTTCGTGTACACTCTCGGATCCGGTTTGCCGCCTCTATCAACAGTAAATCGCCAATATGATGGCCTAGCGTGTCATTTACTGCTTTAAATCGATCAAGGTCAATGAAACACACAGCCACTCGTGATTGTTTACGTTGCGCTTGTGCCAAGGCAATATCAAACTTGGCATGATAGTGATGGCGATTGGCAAGATCCGTTAAATTATCAAAATTAGCCTGCTGCCACATCAATTGCTCATTGCGCTTGCGTGATGTGATGTCATTAAACAAAGCAACATACATATCTATATCACCATGCTGATCAAATACCGCAGAGACTTGCAACCAACTAGGGTACACCTCTCCATTTTTGCGCTTATTCCAAATTTCTCCTTCCCAGTGACCTCGCGTACTTAACGCATCATATAACTGGGTAAAGTAGGCGGTGTCATGACGCCCGGAATTAAAGATTGCAGGTGTTTTCCCCATCACTTCGGGCCCGCTGAATCCGGTAATATCGGTGAAGGCACGATTGACCATCTGAATACAATTATCTTTGTCAGAAACCAATACCCCTTCACTCGTCGTTGAGAAGACGGTGCTGGCTAAACGCTGTTCTTTCTCATCCGCCAGACGCTGGGTGATATTTTGGAGCAAGAAGATATGCCCATACAGCCCCCCATTGTGATCCAATACATCTGTTTTGCTTATCTCTACATCCAATGTGCCAAAATTGGTCGTGATCTGACATTCTTTGGGCTCAAACTGGAGCTGCTCAAGGCACACACACTTGGATAACACATCCCCTATCGGTTTGTTATCCAATTCACCTAAGTCTTGATATGCCGCACGATTGGCAGACAGTACCTTATCATTTACATCAGTAAAAATAAGATAGTCACCAATGGCGTCAAAAATGGCATTGAGTCTGGCACGATGAAATTCAGAGCGCTTTTTGGTTTTTCGTAATCGGAGAAACCCCCAGCCTAATATCACGGTCGTACCGACAAAAATGCCAATGACACTGCTGAGTAAAAAGACTTGCACTGTGCTGCCATGCTTAATTTCCCGTGTTTGCTGAGCGACTTGCTGCTCAAGATTACTCTGGTAGTGCCACAATGCATGCTCTAGCTGGCGTCTTGCACTGATATCTTGTATCACTGAGAACAACAGGGCTTCACCATTGCTAGCCATAAAAGGAGAGGAATACACAGACACGGTTCGATTTTCACCGCTCGCTAAACGATGTTGAAAGATAAAATAATTTCGTCCTTCATTGAGCGCAGAGAGCCGCTCTTTTTCCACTTGCTGAGGTGAGAACTGATTAATTTCTTGGATATATAAGGCTTCGAGCTGCGTTTTGTTATAACCATAAAAATCAGCCGCAGCTTGATTGGCCCGTACGATTTTTCCGCTGTCAGGCTCGATTAACAGCATGACTGCACTATGATTATCAAACACTTCTGTTGGCAATGTTTGTGCGAGAGATTGTGTGGCATGCAGCCCAATACACGCAAAGAGTAAACGCTGCGCTATTTTTGTTATTGTCTTCAAGCCGCCTCCACCCAATACTCCGTCGACTCTGACAGAATATAGCCTATAGACTAGGGCAATGAAACCTAAGAGTGCATAACATAGACAAAAATATGATCAGTGTTAAACCAAATACTTACTTAATTCGTACCCAATTTAACCATTCTCTTCGCATCGTAAACGTATGCGCATAGTTACATTATGACATGTCTCAATTATGGCTGTTGAACCGTTTGACTATGTGCTGTGTTGTTGGGAATTGATATACTCCACTTACCAATAAGCGTACTCACTGCGTAAAAGGCAAAAATGAAATATAAAGACTTAAGAGAGTTTATCGAGTTGCTTGAAAAGCAAGGTGAACTCGTGCGCGTCAGCCAACCCATTTCGACAAAATTAGAGATGACAGAGATCGCCGACCGTACATTGCGAGCTGGCGGGCCCGCTATTTTATTTGAAAACCCCGAAGGGTTTGATATCCCTGTGTTAGCGAATCTCTTCGGCACGCCAAAGCGCGTTGCTATGGGGATGGGACAAACGGATGTCAACGAATTACGTGAAGTTGGCAAATTACTGGCATTTTTAAAAGAGCCTGAGCCGCCAAAAGGCATCAAAGAAGCCATTGGCCAGATCCCTGTCTTTAAGCAAGTGCTGAACATGCCTGCAAAAGAAGTGAGAAAAGCACCATGCCAACAAGTTGTGCTGTCGGGCGATCAAGTCGACCTCACTAAATTACCAATCCAGCATTGCTGGCCTGGTGATGCAGCTCCTCTCATCACTTGGGGCTTAACCGTCACAAAAGGTCCGCACAAAAAGCGCCAAAACTTAGGTATTTATCGCCAGCAATTACTGGGTAAAAACAAGATCATCATGCGTTGGCTATCCCACCGCGGTGGTGCACTGGATTTCCAAGAGTGGTGTAAAGAGCACCCTGGCGAGCCTTACCCAGTGTCGGTCGCGCTCGGTGCAGATCCAGCCACGATTTTAGGGGCCGTGACACCAGTGCCAGATACGCTCAGCGAGTACGCATTTGCGGGCTTACTGCGAGGCAGCAAAACCGAAGTCGTTAAATCTGTCTCTAATGATTTACAAGTTCCAGCCAGTGCAGAAATTGTACTAGAAGGCTACATTGAGCAAGGTGAAACCGCACCTGAAGGCCCATATGGTGATCACACCGGTTATTACAACGAAGTCGATGATTTCCCTGTGATGACTGTTACGCATATCACGCATCGTGAAAACCCGATTTATCACAGCACTTATACAGGCCGTCCACCTGATGAACCTGCAATTTTAGGTGTGGCACTAAACGAAGTATTTGTACCCATTTTGCAAAAGCAATTCCCTGAAATTGTTGACTTCTATTTGCCACCAGAAGGCTGTTCATATCGCATGGCGGTCGTGACAATGAAAAAGCAATATCCGGGTCACGCTAAACGCGTAATGATGGGGGTATGGTCTTTCTTACGTCAATTTATGTACACAAAATTTGTCATTGTCTGTGATGATGATGTCAATGCGCGCGACTGGAATGATGTTATCTGGGCAATTACCACCCGTATGGACCCTGCCAGAGACACCACCATGATCGAAAGCACCCCAATCGATTACTTAGACTTTGCATCACCGGTATCTGGACTCGGGTCAAAAATGGGGATGGACGCAACCAATAAATGGCCAGGTGAAACCGACCGTGAATGGGGTGTGCCTATCGTCATGGATGATGAAGTCAAACGTAAAGTCGATGAGATCTGGGATAGCTTGGGGATCATGAAGAAGTAAACACGGTGTCATACGATGCGCACTGATTACCTGCACATGTTTACAAGTTGGGTAAACAATCGCGGTGGACGATATATCAAATCGACAACCAAATATGTTACAGTGCGCATACTTTCGCCAAGGTGCTTAATTATTAAGGTTTGAAATGCAAATACTAAAAGCGCGTGTAGAGGCCATTTCTCCTCTCACTGAATTTGTTCATAAAGTGCTACTAAAGCCACAACATGATGCAGAATTTTCTGCGGGTCACTATTTACAACTCGTACTTGGCGAGAAAGATAAACGTGCTTTCTCTATTGCCAGCAGCCCTTCTAGAAAACAAGAACTTGAGCTGCATATCGGTGCATCTGGTGCTGACTCTTATGCAATGCAGGCACTTGATCATTTGAGAGAAGCGCACAGCAATAATGTTGAAGTTGATCTTGAAGTGGGATTGGGTATCTCACAAGTTCGCCCTGAACACTCAAGACCTTTAGTATTGCTCGCGGGCGGAACTGGCTTTTCTTATGTTAAATCAATGGCCGATTATCTAGCTGAAATTGACTACGACCAACCGGTTTTATTCTACTGGGGTGTGAAAGAAGAATCTGCACTCTACGCGAAAGCTGAAATGGAAGCGTGGGCTAACAGCAAAACGCACTTCCAATTCATTCCTGTTGTCGAAAACGCATCTGACACTTGGACAGGTCATACTGGCTATGTACACCAAGCCGTGATGAAAGACATCGTATCATTAGAACCATACAGTGTTTATATGGCAGGACGTTTTGACATGATTGGTATTGTACGTGATGACTTTATCAATCACGGTGCACAGCGCGACTTTATGTTCGCGGATGCCTTTGCATTTATCAAATAATGCACCCTATGCGCGGTGACCAAACCGCGCATTCAATCTATAAAACCTATCAATATAATATAAATAATCAATTTTAAAAATGATTACCCATCGCCCATACTAGCTCTATCACTCAACAGGAGAGCTATCATGGCAAAACAATTTATCTCTGACATCATGTCGGCGCAATTTCCAAAAATCACACCGGATACTGACATTACGGATGCGATTGCACAATTACAACAATTTGGTTTATTTGGTGCCCCAGTGCAAGACAGCGAAGGCCATCTCGTCGGCTTTATTTCTGAGCAGCAGTTACTTGCCCCGCTTCTTCAAAGTAGTTATTTCTGTGATGGGAGTAGTCAAGTTGCCGAATTAATGAGTACAGAGACGCTATCAGTCACTAAGGCAACCACAGTGGTAGATTTAGCCACTCAAATGCAGCAAAACAAACCCAAGATTTACCCAGTCCTAGAAGATGAAAAAGTGGTTGCCATCGTGACGCGTAGTCAGGTCATCGCGGCATTGAAAGAGAATTATTTGAGCTGCTCAGCGCACTGAGCAGCTTAATGAATTAGGCGTATTTGTTCATAAGCGCTTGCTTGTCCGCATCACTCAAAAATGCGATTTCGATGGCATTGTGTTGTGCTTTAATGATGTCTGATGCGCTCAAGCCAGCTAATGGCGCCGCTTTTTCAAACTCATTATCAAGCTCTATACCTTGCACAGCTGGGTCATCGGTATTGATGGTCGCCAATATACCATGATCTAAGAACTGCTTGAGTGGGTGTGTTTCAATGCTTGCAACTGTGCTGGTTTGTAGGTTACTGGTTAAGCAAGACTCAATACCAATGCGGTTGTCACGTAAATAGTCCATGAGCTTAGGGTCTTCAATGGCCTTTACACCATGACCGATACGTGTGGCACCGAGCTCTTGAATGGCCTGCCAAATACTGCTTGCGCCTTTTGCTTCACCCGCATGAATCGTCGCGCCAAGGTAGGCATCGCGAACTTGCCTAAAGTGATCAATGAATAACTCACCAGGGAAACCGATTTCGTCACCCGCCAAATCAATCGCAACCAAGTCATTTTTAAATGCCAACAATGCATCTAGCTCGTACTGACATTTTTCGACACCAAACGTACGTGACATAATACCGATTAAATTCACTTTGATATCACGCTCGGCACTGGCTGACTTTATGCCATCCACAACCGCTTCTACCACACCTTGCGGATGTAAATTATGTGTTTTTGCCATGTAATATGGACTGAAACGAAGTTCTGTGTAATCCATATTTTGCGCGATGGCATCTTCAACATTCTCAACTGCAATACGACGACATGCGTCATAATCACCCAGCACCTTCACACCCCAATCTAATTTGGCTAAAAATGCCATCAAGTTTGGTGCGTTATCGAGTACTTGCACATGCGGCCTCAGGCCTTCAACATCCTGTGCTGGCAACGGCATGTTAAATTTTTGACCGAGGTCTAAAATTGTTTCAGCACGCACATTACCGTCTAAGTGGCGGTGTAAATCAAGTAAAGGTAGTTTGGTATTGATCATAAGGCACTCGGTTTGCAGATAAAATTTTTCAGATCATACGCATCTTAAGTTTAGATACAAGGACAATTATCCGCAAAAACAAACTAAACAGACCTCTTAGAATTAATTGTCCACGTACAGATAAGTATTGAGATACAAAAAAGCCAGCGTGATAGCTGGCTTTGAATTAGTGATACTGGTCGCTCAACAGTAAATAGGCCTTTTCATACTGCCCTGTTTTGGCAAATGCCCTCTGTGCCTGATACTGCCATAACGTTTGCCACGGTTCACTCGATAGCGTATCGAAAATTTTTGCAGCCAGGCTATGATCTCCCTCACCATTGGCTAAGCATGCTAAGCAAAACAGTAAATCGCTTTGCTCTGGCTGTTTTTTCAATTTACTTTGTACCAGTTTGCGCAATTCGATATCCGCACCATCTAGGTGCTGTAAAATCTCAGCAAGCTCGCTAATTTGGTCTTTTTTCAAAAGTTTGACCAACTCTTTACGCACTGGCGCTAATTGACCTGTTCGTACACACACTGCCATAAATGCAGGATAACTCATTGCCCTAAGCCCACGCGGCAATGACCCCTGCAAGGCTTGAAGATCTTTATCTGTGTGCTGTGCAATGGCAGAAAAATAATCAGTAAAGAAACCATCCCACTGCGATTCACTCCAGTGTAGCTGCTTATGGCGCTGTATAATTGTCGACTGTAAGGTATCCCAATCTTTCGCTTGCAGCAGCGCACTCACATACGCATGCAGTTGCGTCGGGGTGGCTTTTTTCATCTGTGCTTGGGGCGCCAAACTCTCCAGCGCTTGTCCCTCTTGCTCTGCTGCCAGCCACAATTGACTAACCTTACTTTGCGCCGGTTCACTCAGTTGTTGCAAATACTCCCTGGCCACCACTTTTTTCCCGGCATACAGTGCCGCTTTCGCTTGGATTGCACATTGCATATCACGCCACTTCTCGGGAAACTCGGCTTTTTGCAGGGCGTAACTCAAACTGTCTTCTTGACCATTGATCAACGCCCACATGCTCTGCTCCAGCGCCGCTTCCTGACGCGCATTACGCTTTTTGCTGCGGCGCTTAGAAACGCCAACAACCACACGCCATATGGCTTTACCTATTTTTAAGATAATCGCGCCAATAGCGAGCGCCAAACACAGCATGAATACTAAGGAAACCAATGTGCTCTCTATGGTATACACACCCGCCGATACTAAGACGTAGCCCTTTTCATCGATCAACATATGTGCACCAGCCATCACAATGAAAAACAGTATGGCCACCAATAACCAGCGTATCATTGTAACCACTCCTTCAGTGCTGTGGGTGTCGCCAACTGAGGAGATTGAGCCACTGGATGTTCTGTTCGTTGCAACACCTGTAATTGCTCCATCACCATATTGCTCGCTGACTCATTTGTTCGGTAGTAGCGGTTCAAAGTCGCTATCGCGCCCGATAAAGCTTGGTCAAAAATACTCGCTTGCTGGTCTAAAAATGCGGTTTGTGCTTGCTGTAAATAACTGCGTAGCTGGGCTCGGATCAATTGTTGCTCTTGTGCATCTAACAGCGGATCAATCACAGGTCTATCATGCTGACGGATGGTTAAAAAGTCCGCCTTAATTTTTTGCCAACTACGAATAATGTTGGCTTGCCAGTCACTGATATCACGGCTGAGTTCGGCACTTTCAACTGCGCGCTCTTTGGGTTTATCAATGGTTTTAAGTGGTAATTTATCCACCTGAGAAATCAAGCCCGCCAGTGCCATATATACCGCTTCAGTACTGGGTTTTGGCAAGGCGCGAAGCATCGCAATATCTTGATTAATGGCAAGCTTTAAAGCATCTGTTGCAGGTTCTTCTGAGAGCGCGCCATCTAAGCGTTTCAATACCATAACAGCACCTAAATAATCTCGCTCACTGGCCGCTTTAAACTCAGCATAGCGGGCCAATGCACGCAATTCAGAGCTGACCGCACCACCGACCTGCTGGCGTGCTTGTGACAGGGTTTGTTGCAATGTTTTCTGCACTTGTTGCTGCTGTTGTTGCAATTGCGAAGTCATCGACTTTTGCTGAGCTTGCCACTGATTTTGTAAGCCGTTCAATGTCGATTGAGCCGTCTGCAACTGCGACAGTAATTGCGAATTCTGCGCGCTTAGCTGCGCTATCTGTCCACTTTGCTGTGTTATTTGTTGCTGATTATATACGTAGACTCCCCCAGCAGCGCCCACTCCCGCCAAGGCGACCAATAAAGCAAGTACCGCTGTTTTGCTCAATTTAGCCGTATTGTTATTCGCCTGGGTTTCCACCTGCTGCGGCTCATTCGTTGGGATTGAAGCCGGCGTTTCTTGCTGTTTTTCCGTCATTGCATTGCCCTGTTGGGAAATTAAAGCACCAATCGTCTGAGCCAAGGCATCATTGCTCGCACCTGAACTCACCACGATCTGTGTATCGGTTATTTTATACTGAATTTTAAGATGTTGCGCTGTCCGCTCACTGACAACCACAAACATACATGTTTGCAACCAAGCTTGATTGGCTGCTTGTTGCGTGTTGAAAATCGCATCAACCGCTGCGTTACTGGTGACCACTATACCGTCAATTTTAGATGCCCGCCAGAGGTCTAACCAGTCATCCGAGCTACTTTGTTCTGCAATTCGTTCATAGACATTACAAGTACTTAGTCGCGCGCCTCGGGCTTTTAGGGTTTTTGCAATATGCGTGCGACCACCTCGGCCTTTGATGATCACCACACTTAAATCTTGTATCTCTTCGAGTTCTGCAAGCGCCACTAGCCCCTCAGAATCTTGCCGTTTGGGTACTTTGGCCCGGCGAGATAAATACTCGCTCACCGCATCAGCTGTTTGTGTGCCAACTGCAAATATTTGGCAAGTAGAGGATAATGACAAGCTATCCGCTTGTAATTGCAACGCAAAATTAAGCACCGCATCTTGCGAAATAAAAATGAGGATATCAGCGTCACAGGCGCTGAGTAATTGTTGAGGTGATGCTTGAACTGAACAGAGCTTCAGCACTGGTGTACACAGTGCTGATAGATGAGATTTTGCCAACTCAGTGGCAAGCGCCTCTCCCTTTCCTTGCGGCCGAGTGATGGCAAACTTCACATTAAGCGTCTCTATACACTTCCGCTAAAATACTGTCCGCACCTTGCGCTAAAAGTGCTTCAGCAAGTTCGATACCCAGTGCTTCAGCATTGGCAATATCACCGGTGAGCTCTGCACGCAGAATTTGACTTCCATCCACAGCGCCCACTAAGCCGCGCAAGTATAACTGGTCTTGTTGTAGTTCAGCATACGCGCCGATAGGCACCTGACAACCCCCTTCGAGGCGTCGATTCATCGCTCTTTCTGAAAGAACACGCGCTCTCGTTTCGGCGTGCTCCAAAGGCGCTAGCAACCCTTGAATGCGCGTATCATTGCTGCGACATTCAATGCCAACCGCACCTTGTCCATTGGCAGGCAATGACTCTTCGACTGAGACAAAGCTTGCAATGCGCTCTGGCATTTCCAAGCGGATCAGACCCGCAGCAGCCAATATGATTGCATCATATTCACCCGCGTCTAATTTAGCCAAGCGCGTGTTTACATTGCCACGCAAATCCTTAATGACTAGATCAGGGCGTGCTTCGCGGATCTGACACTGGCGACGTAAACTGGAAGTGCCCACCACGGCACCTGCTGGCAATTCACTTATGTGCTTGTATTGATTAGACACGAAAGCGTCACGTGGATCTTCACGCTCACAAATGGTGTGCAGTTCTAACCCCTCTGGGAAATCTACGGGCACATCTTTCATTGAGTGCACGGCAATGTCTGCGCGGCCTTCTAACATGGCTTGTTCAAGTTCTTTTACAAACAAGCCTTTACCACCAATTTTAGCCAAGGGCGTATCCAAAATTTTATCACCTTTGGTCGACATCGGCACCAATTCCACTACAAGTCCAGGGTGAAAGTGCTCTAGTCGCGCTTTAACGTATTCTGCTTGCCAAAGTGCCAGTGCGCTTTTACGTGTCGCAATGCGCACAGTATTTTTTGTATCTGTCATGTTTTGCCTTGTCGGCTCCTAGGGAGCCTTCGCTAAAATTCGAAATGATTTTTGTGCCAACAGCTGTCCACCCTGGGTGATCACTTCAACGCGCCATTCTCCGGTTTGACTCGGCATAATATTCTTGCTCGAGTAAGTGCGGTATCTCGGCGTGCTGACTGGCAAAGTAATGTCTGCCATCAATTGGTCTTGATGAAACCACAAATGTTGCACCACTTCGCCTTGAAGTCCTTTGATCTCGGTAAAGAAATAGAGTTTTTCTTGAAATCTGCTGGGTTCAACTAAGTGCTTAAGCACGTTGATTGGCTCTCGATTTTCAATGCCAGAGGTCAATACGGCTCGGCTGATATGACTGGTATCTACCTTGGCATTGAGCGCAACACTGGCCACTTGTGCATCAGCGGCAAATTGTGTTTGTACTGGCAGCGCATTTTGTGGGGCTGTCATTCTCGGTTCAGTCGGTATTTGTTCTTCAAGCACAACGGTAGGTGCAGACTTTTCCTGCCCTACAGTCTCGTTAGTTACCTCTACCGCTTTTTCAGCTTGTACTGTCAACGCATCTGCCGATGGTGCTGAATCCTCGATATGCGTGCTCTGCACACTCCCCTCTGCCATAGATGCTGACTCAATCATGTCAGACGATGGCATGGCCACTGCGCTTACCGGCGCACTCATTGGTGTCTGTGCTTCATCAGCATAAACAGACGTAAACACACCATATGACAACGCAGTCACACCAAAACTTGCCACACACACCGCGCTGATAATACGCCGCCAATGATATTGATACCCGACGGTTTCAATGCGATGAGGCTGAGATTTAGCCTCTGTCATTTTGGTTTTGATCACTATACGTTGAGTCATATGTATGTCCTGTTCACTATGACAAGCGTGCGATTAGCCACGCTCGGATCGCTTTAAGCTCTTCGATGCACACTTGGTGCTCCATTGGGTAGTCTTGCCAGCTGACCTCATACCCTTGCTCAACCAGCGCATCGTGTGCAGTGCGCCCCGCTTGCATCGGTACAACTGGGTCGTGACTGCCGTGCGCCATAAAAATATTTAATGCCGGTTGGGTGGCTTCTGCACTTAGCTTTTGTGGTGCGCACATATACGTAGACAATGCCATCACGCCAGCCAATGTATGTGATAAACGCGGAGCCAAATGAAGACTGATCACGCCACCTTGTGAAAAGCCTGCTAGGATAATTTTATCTGCCGGGATCCCTGCTGCCATTTCTTGTTCAATAAGCGCAGAAACGGCTGCCGCCGACTCGCGTACACCAACTTCATCAGCACGGTTTTCAAGATCCATACTTTTAATGTCATACCAAGCACGCATTTCCATACCGCCATTTACTGTCACAGGCTGTATCGGTGCATGTGGGAAAATAAAACGCACACCCAGTGAATCAGGCAAGTCTAACTCTGGCGCAATCGGTAAAAAACCGTTACCGGAGTCGCCTAATCCATGTAACCAAATCACTGTTGCTTTGTGCTGCGCTTTAGCAGCATATTCTACAAATTCTAACATCAGTCGTGTTGCCACTCTATTTTTTGACCCGCCTGACGTGTTGCCGCGTCGGCCATAAACTGCCAAAACTCGGAGCCAGAACGGTTATCTATCCATTTATCATCACGTAATTCAAAGTGATGGCCATTAAATTTGGTTGCTACCCATACTTGATGCAGTGGTGCTTGCTTATTGATAATAATCTTAGAACTATCAGCAAAAATGATCTCTAAAATACCGGAAGCAGATTCATAATCTAAATCAGCATCACAATCGTCGATCTGCTCTTCAATTGTTAACATTAACGCTTCGGCTAACTGATGATACTCGTTATCTGTCATGACGAACTCCTTAAATACGGCTAAGCGACAACCAGCTTTCCCGATACAGGGAATAAATTTCAACCGCAAAAGCTGCTTTTTTCGCGAATTCTGTTACTCTGCGATTATAAAGGCACTGACATCATTAATCTAATGAAAGCGACATACACTCAATTTAGCTTACTTGCCCTAGCATTGACTAGCACCTTAACGTTAACAGCTTGCGGGCAACGTGGTCCACTGTATTTACCTGAAGACGCAGATAAAAATCGCGCCTCCACCACGCAACCATCCTCGCAAGAAACGAAAAAAACTGACGAAAAGGATAAGTAAATGGACTTTTTCCAGTATCAAAATAATGAATTGTACGCAGAACAAGTCGCTATCAAAGATATCGCGGCTCAATATGGTACACCTTGCTATGTATACTCTCGTAAAACGCTAGAGCGCCACTATCGCGCATTTACTGACGCTGCCGCCAGTCACAAACACTTAGTTTGCTACGCTGTTAAAGCGAATAGCAACCTTGCTGTACTCAATGTCTTGGCAAAAATGGGCGCGGGCTTTGATATCGTCTCTCAGGGAGAGTTAGCACGTGTATTAAAAGCAGGTGGTGATGCTAAAAAAGTGGTGTTTTCTGGGGTAGCGAAAACACAACAAGAAATCATTTACGCGCTTGAGCAAAATATCAAGTGCTTTAATGTCGAATCTAAGGCAGAGCTAGAGCGTATCTCTGATATTGCCACGCAAATGAACGTACAAGCGCCAGTATCTATTCGTGTAAACCCAGATATTGATGCAAAAACACACCCCTATATTTCAACGGGGTTGAAAGAAAATAAGTTTGGTATCGATATCAAACAGGCATTTGACGTTTATCAATTAGCTTGTGCCCTACCGGGTATTCAAGTGGTGGGGGTTGATTTTCATATCGGTTCGCAACTCACTGAAGTTGAGCCCTTTTTAGCTGCATTGGATAAAGTATTAGACTTGGTCGACACCTTAAAATCAGCTGGGATCACCCTACACCACCTCGATATTGGCGGGGGACTTGGTGTACCTTACGATGGTGAAAAACCACCTCACCCAAGCGCATACGCAGCTCAGGTAATTGCACGACTTGAGTCGCATAGTGAATTGGAATTAATTTTTGAGCCTGGGCGTGCTATTGCGGCCAATGCTGGCCTGCTAGTCACCAAAGTAGAATACTTAAAGCCAACAGCGGATAAGCACTTTGCCATTGTTGATGCAGGTATGAATGATATGTTGCGCCCATCATTATACCAAGCATGGCAAGAGATCATTGCTGTCAGCCCACGTAATGATGGCACACCAGAACATGCTTATGATGTTGTCGGGCCAGTCTGTGAAACAGGCGACTTTATTGGTAAAGATCGAACCTTGGCCATTTTACCTGGTGATTTACTTGCTCAACGCAGCGCAGGTGCTTATGGTTTTACCATGAGCTCTAACTATAACTCGCGCCCTAGGGTCGCTGAGATCATGGTTGATGGTGATCGCGCTCAAGTGATACGTGCCAGAGAATCACTTGAATCGCTATGGCAGGGCGAAGCCTTACTTTCAGAATAATAAAAGCGATAGTGCATCGCATTGAGCGGCTAAATAGTAAAATAATATGTTTGTAAATTTTTCAAAAATGCATGGCTTAGGAAACGACTTTGTGGTGATTGATAACGTCACACAAAACGTTTTTTTGTCACGCGATCAAATTAAAAAGCTCGCAGATAGACATTTTGGGATTGGGTTCGATCAATTATTACTCGTAGAGCCTCCTTACTCTCCCGATCTTGATTTTCACTACCGTATTTTTAATGCCGATGGCACCGAAGTGGAGCAATGTGGCAATGGTGCACGCTGCTTTGCTCGCTTTATCAGAATGAAAGGACTAACCAACAAGCACAAAGTCAACGTTTCCACCAAAGGCGGAGATATTACGCTTTATACAGAAAAAGACGGCCAAGTGACGGTCAATATGGGCACCCCCCAGTTTGCGCCTCAGGATATTCCATTTAAAGCCCAGCAGAGTGAACTTACCTATGTACTTAGGGCACAAGAGCACACCATTTTTTGTGGCGCAGTCTCCATGGGTAACCCACACTGTATCATCGAGGTTGATGATATAAGCACCGCCGACGTCGAGACCCTAGGTCCGCTCATTGAGCACCATGAACGCTTTCCAAAACGCACCAATGTGGGTTTTATGCAGATCATCAATCGCGAGCATGTAAAGCTGAGAGTGTGGGAGCGCGGTGCAAACGAAACTTTAGCATGTGGCAGTGGTGCTTGTGGTGCCGTTGCAGTCGGTATTGCCCAGGGTAAACTGGCCGATACTGTACGTGTTGATTTGCCTGGGGGGACATTACAAATACGCTGGAACGGCGGAAATAAACCAGTCAAAATGACAGGCCCCGCTGAACATGTTTTTGATGGACAGGTCGCTATATGAGTAATAAGTCGCATCCTTTAACAGCTCAAGAAGTCATGGATTATTTACAAAAAAATCCGGGCTTTATGCTGGAACACCCTTACTTGTTGCTGGATATGAATCTGCATGTACAGCATCAGGGTGCACCTAACCTTGCACTCATGCAGCAGCGTGTATTACGTGAAGAAAATGCCAAACTCAAAAAGCAAATAGCCGCAATGGTGGACTCGGCTAGAGAAAATGAGCTGATCTTTAAATTGTTCAGTGATTGTCAACGCGCATTGTGGTACTGCAATAACTTTCAAGAACTCGCCGACATTCTCGCTGATACATTATCTCAATCTCCGAAAATATCTGTCTGCCAGCTCATCCCTTACGACAATACTCTTGAAGAGCTGGTGAGCAGACGACTCAATAAATTGTCTCGTTACTTAGGGCGATTAGACTTACAAGAGCAAACACTCCTATTCAGTGGATTTGCCTGCAATTCAGTTGCTTTGTACTTACTTGGACCGAGCGATAAACCCACTGCAATTTTAGCTTTTGCCAGTGAATGTGCCGATCACTTTTCACCTGATAATGGCAACCTGTTCGTCAATGAGTTGGTCTCTTCGCTGCAAATTAGACTGAAGGAATTAGCATGAGCGAGACATCGCTCAGCGCACAATGGCAAAACCCAATTGATGAGTTTATGGCCTACTTGCGCTACGAAAAGCAGTATTCTGCTCACACCTTGAAGCAATATCAAACCCAGTTGCTCCTAGCTGCAGAGTTTTTTGCACCACATTGTCAAAATTGGTCCTCAGTCAGCAGTGACCTGATCCGACGTTTTTCAATGCAACTGCGTTCGCAACAATACAACCCAAGGAGTATTAATCTCAAACTCAGCTGCATTCGCAGCCTGTATAAGTTTTTAAAAACCAAGCATCAAGACTCCCATGGTTTACACGACCCAGCTGCAACCCAAAAAGGTCCCAAGTTCCAAAAGCCCCTGCCAAAAAACCTTGACGTCGACCAGATGATGCAATTACTCGATATTGACGATGAAGATGCTTTGGCTGTGCGTGATAAAGCGATGATGGAACTGATGTATTCAAGTGGGCTGCGGATCAGTGAACTGGTTAACACCAATTTATACGATATTCGCGAAGGCGAAATTCGGGTCATAGGTAAAGGTAACAAAGAACGTGTCGTGCCAGTGGGGAGCAAAGCCCGTGAAGCCATTGCTGCATGGTTAACACTGCGCCCAATGTATGCGCATGAAGAAGAGCTTGCTATGTTTGTTAGCAGCCGTAGATCGCGTATTTCTGTCCGTCATGTCAGAGCAAGAATGAAAGAATGGGGTATAAAACAAGGGATCAGTGCCAATGTACATCCTCACAAACTGCGCCACTCCTTTGCCAGTCACTTATTGGAATCCAGTGGTGATTTGCGCGGTATCCAAGAAATGCTTGGCCACAGCAGCTTATCTGCAACCCAGGTATACACGCATGTAGACTTTCAGCACCTTTCCAAGGTGTACGATCAGGCGCACCCAAGAGCTAAGCAAAAGAAGTCTTAACACTGTATTTTACAGACTTCACTCACCTCATGCTTTTCGCATACAATAGAAAAATTGTTGCCCTACTTCACTGTGTATTATGCGATTTAATCGATCAATTTCACCCATTCAAGTTTTAAGTTTTGACTTAGACGACACGCTCTATAATAACCACCCCATTATTCTTAATGCCATCAATGCCATGCAAACCTATTTACAGTCTATCCCACAGTGGGCGGCTCAAAATAGCGACTATTGGCTAGTCTGTAGACGCCATGTAAGTAAGATACAGCCTCACTTACAAAGTGATGTCACTCAGTGGAGGAAAGTCGCGCTAGAGTATGGCTTGTCGCAATTAGGCTTAGCAAAAGAAGAAATTACACGACATACACACCTTGCCTACCAAGCATTTTCCGATGCCCGAAGCCAAATCACAGTTGCAGATTCAGTGTTGACTCTATTGGATAATTTAGCGAAAAAATACACGTTAATTGCCATCACCAATGGCAATGTTGACGTCGATAAATTTAACTTGGCCGGAGTATTTTCACGTGTTTACTTAGCGGGCCCAGATGGTGAAGCAAAGCCCAGTGATGCGCTATTTAAACGCGCCTGTCGAGATTTGAAAATACAACCCAACCAGATCTTACACATCGGAGACAGCTTAGATACAGATGTTCAAGGTGCGAATCATGCCGGATGCCATAGCGTATGGCTAAATAATCAAGGGATAACCTACCAATATCAAGGACTCGCAGACATCGAAATCTCTGATATCCACCAGCTTAAGGCACTTTATTAACCTCAAAGATGACGCGCTCAGCCAAGCGATGTATGACGTAAATGGCAATAATACTGAGCGCTGTCAATTCGCCATTAGTCTGCTAAAGTTGCATTCACAGTACAGATAACGTACTAATATTGGCTTTCAACTATAACAACATAAAATCGGAAGTCATTATGTCATCTCACGAAGCAGCTTCTGCCGAGTCACCAGACAACAAGCTAGACACGGGATTTTTTGGTCATCCACAAGGCCTTTCAACCCTGTTTTTCACTGAAATGTGGGAGCGTATGAGCTATTACGGCATGCGCGCACTGCTGGTCTTATTTATGACCGCCAGCCTGCAAGAAGAGGGCCTAGCCTTCACCGTTGCCACCGCAACCGCCATTTATGGCCTATATACTGGCGCGGTTTATTTCCTAGGCCTGCCAGGTGGTTGGATAGCAGACCGCCTACTCGGTGGACAACGCACCGTCTGGTACGGTGGTATCATCATTATGCTCGGGCATATTGTCCTCGCAATTCCCGCACAAAGTACCTTTTTCATCGGCCTGATATTAGTGGCAATGGGTACTGGGTTATTAAAACCCAATATCAGTGCGATGGTCGGCCAATTATACAGCAGTGAAGATGTGCGCCGTGACAGTGGCTATGCCATATACTACATGGGTATTAACATCGGCTCGGTGATTGGCTACATGGTATGCGGCTACTTTATGGAAAATGTTGGCTGGCACTGGGCATTTGGTGCAGCGGCGGTGGGTATGGCCATTGGCCTTGTTCAATATCGTTTGACGCTTGGCAACATTGCAGGGGTTGGTGACAAACCGAGCCACCCGTTAACGCCTGCAGGCAGCAAGAATGCATGGTTTGCAATCGGTGCCGTGCTGGCAGCGACCACGGCGATTGTAGCCATGACTTATGCAGGCATAATCGTGATTGAGCCGGTC
Organism: Pseudoalteromonas luteoviolacea; assembly: GCF_000814765.1. GTDB lineage: Bacteria > Pseudomonadota > Gammaproteobacteria > Enterobacterales > Alteromonadaceae > Pseudoalteromonas > Pseudoalteromonas luteoviolacea_H. The sequence continues at coordinate 210,727 of NZ_JWIC01000008.1, read as the reverse complement.
ACGCTTGCACAATATGTGGCAGTTGCCTTTACCGTGATTTTTCTGGGCTATTATGGCTACATCTATTTTGCAGGTGACCTTGATGAAGGTGAAAAGAAAAAGCTGTGGGCACTGTTTTTAGTCTGTGTGGCATCGGCGTGCTTTTGGTCTGGTTTTGAACAGGCGGGCTCCTCTTTAAACCTATTCGCGCAAGATTATACTGACCGAGTGATCGCAGGCTTTACCGTCCCGACTGCATGGTTCCAATCTTCTAACTCATTCTTCATCATTATTTTATCGCCCTTCTTTGCCGCACTTTGGATCAACCTTGCCAAACGTATGATCACCCCCTCATACAGCCTTAAATGCGCGGTTGGCCTCATCATCATGGCAACAGGCTTTATTGTGATGTTCTTTGCCTCTCAGTACGCAGCACAAGGCTTAAAAGTCGCACCAATGTGGCTTATTACAACTTATTTCTTGCATACCGTTGGCGAGTTATGCCTAAGTCCAGTGGCGCTGAGCGCGGTAAGTAAGTTGTCACCAAAACGTTTTGCAGGACAAATGATGGGGATATTTGTACTGACTTACTCTATCGGTAATATCATTTCTGGGTTGTTAGCGGGTAACTTTGACCCAGAGCAAGTGGATCAAATCCCAAATCTTTACCTACAGATCAGTTTATTTGGTATTGGTGTCGGTATTCTGATTTTACTATTCAGCTTCAGAGCGAAAATTTGGGAAGGCCAAACACAGCAACAATCGACTTAATTTGTTCCAGCCAGATACGGCATCTTAGATAAGGTGTCGTATCCCTCTCTAGCTACGTATCTATTTTTCTCATTTATTTCACCGCATTTTCGCTTCTTTACATGCAATCCTAGCGTTAAGATACTTATGTGATAAAAAAGATGAGAAAACAATGAATAAAATTGTCGTTACAGGTGCAACGGGACTACTCGGACGCGCTTTGGTAAAAGTATTATCCCAATCAAATACCGTCATTGGCACAGGGTTCAGTCGAGCGGCTCCCCCCATTGAGCAATTAGATTTGCATGACCAGGCGGCTATCACCGCATTTTTAGATACTCATCGACCCAACATATTGGTTCACGCAGCCGCTGAGCGCAAACCAGATATATGTGAAAATGATCACCAAGCAACCATTGCTTTGAATGTCCAAGCAGCTGAGTTTCTCGCTCAACTGTGTAAAGACAGGGATATCCAATTTGTATTGGTGAGTACTGATTATGTGTTCGATGGCAAATCTGCACCTTATATCGAAAATGCAGTAACCTCGCCAGTCAATTTTTATGGCGAAAGTAAAGTACAAGCAGAGCAAGCCGTTTTAGCGGTAAGCCCACAGCATACCGTCGTGCGAGTTCCGGTATTATATGGCGATGTGGAATACCTAGCAGAGTCTGCGGTGACCATCATTGCTGAACATGTGTTAAATAATCCACACAGTGAACACGACCACTGGGCTATACGCTACCCCACTCATGTAGAAGATATTGCACTCACCCTAAACGATTTGTTTGCCCAATTACCGGAAAAGCAAGCAGGGATATTTCACATCTCAGACAACCAGTCAATGTCGAAATATGAGATGGCTGTACATATCGCTAAAGCACTCAACCTAGATACTCAAGACCTAGTTGCTTTGCCAGAGCCATCACAGACAGCTGCAAGACCCTATAACTGTGCGCTTAAAGATACCCGACTCAATGCCATGGGCATTGCGCATCATAGAGACTTTGCCACAGCCATTGCCAATGTGCTGAGCAAGCACACTTTATAAAATCATTAAAGGAGCACACAGCGATGCGGTACTTAACTTGGCTATTACTGGTGTGCTCTTTAACGCTTAATGTCTATTTCGAATGGCAGCGTCCTCATTCAATTTTACAGCGCCTTTTCAATGCCCAGCCTGTACAGCAAACCGCAAGCGTGGATATACCAGCAATAGCGGTTGAGCCGCATGCAGATACCCTGCAGTCACACGAACCGCTCGCTGACGCCATACGCGACTTCAAACAAGGCAATATTTTAAGCGCAGTTAATGAGTGGAGCGATACCGACCATCCACTCCAACACCTTGAACAGGTGTATCGTTGGCTAGAACAACTCAGAGGTAAGTTAGCACACCAAAATACCCAACAATTAGCTGACATCTTATTATTCGTGCAGCGTGTTTTATCTATTTCACCAACCGACTTTTCGGCCCTGCAATTAGAAGCTGATGTCTATTTTGCACAAGGCGAATACAATGAAGCCATTGATCGCTATATCAAGCTGCTACACCTTTACCCCGAATACACGCAGTTACAAGACATCATCACCAACTTAATTACACAGCAGTTAGCGCACCTCAAAAAACAAAACAACTGGCATGAAACCATTGCTCAGGGGCAGATATGGCTTAGTGAGCAGCCCAGTAGCATCCCTATTATTGCCGCCATGGTCGAAGCACACTTAGCACTTAACAATGCTTTAGAAGCAGAATTATTACTCTCACAACTCAGTGAGCAGCAACGTCAGCATCAAGCCATTGCACCACTCAAAAAAGCCTTGGATAACACCACCCAACAGGTAGAGAGAATTCCCCTTGTTCGCCAAGGAGAGCATTATGTTTTAAAAGCAAAAATAGCGGGTCAAGACATTGCGCTAATGATAGATACTGGCGCCAGCGTAACGGCTCTTACAGCAGCGCAGTTTGAGCAACTGGCTTATGATGTAAGCTATATAAACTCTCGACGCGTCAGTACTGCCAATGGCATTACAGAAGTGCCATTTTACCAAAGCACAGGCATTCAAATTGGCACAAAGCAAAGAACCCCATTTGAATTTGGAGTGATGGAGCAAAGCCATTATGGGCCAGGTTTACTGGGTATGAATTTTTTACGGCATTTCGATTTTGAAATCGATCAACAAAAGGCTGAGCTAATATTAAAACCTAGATAGGATTTCGTTTAGCACATATTGATCAGCGCGAGAGTCTTTTGTTCATAAAGGTCAATTCTAGGGGCGCTTCCAAACAGCCCACAGAAGACACTTGGTCAACATCAACGCCATTACTAGAGACATTAACAATATCAAAGCAGTTAGACAGCTGGTTTATCAACCCCTCAACCTCATTCATATTGGTTGGTAAAGGTGTCAGTTCAATAGTAACGACACTCAGCATACTCTCTAACGCAATGATGTCTTCTAGCAAGTGGCATTGCTGGCAAGACATAGTGACATTTAACATCGTCGCGTTGTCATCAATCGTGCCATAAACTGCAATTAAGGTTTCTAAACTAATATCGACTTCATTGGTTTGGTTACTCACACGGCGGCGCAGTAAACGGTTGCTGCTGTTGTAAAAGATGTACAGTAAAACCTGATTGAGCAGCGTTTGTGCATGTCGTTTGCTTTGTTTTATTTTACCCAACAAAGCACTACGTAACAGCTTAACGCTACTGCTCAATGCTTCACTCAGTACTGACGATAAACTGAGGTTATGATCTACCGCAACAACTTGGCACTCAGGGTTTAACTCCTGAAATGCTTTATCGAAGCGCCAGTTATCATTCACGCCCAAAGATAATAATGTCTTAGTTTTTGAAATCGCACGAGCGGGGATCAAATGACCACGTTCGTGTGGTCCACCTACTCGAACGAGATCACCACAATGGCTCAAACGCCTTTGTAATTGATTGATCTCCACAACAAGTAACACCAAGTTAACCCAAGTTGTATTAAGTGTAACTCCAATATATATGATTGTTTTAATAAAGTGTGAAAAAACTTTGGTAATAAATTTTTTTATACAAGGGTACGTTCTCTTCAAAAATCATAAAACCCATATTTGTCATCACTTTAAAGAAAGATGCACAATTTTAAAATTTTAATTAATTAAACAGTACTTAGGTCACAAAGAGTAAAAAGTAACACATTGTGTCAACATTTAATCTAATATAGCTTGTTGTCGCCAAATGGTACTTCAAGTTGGTTGCTGCCCTCACGCAGTGGCTGCCCTATCATTTCGTCATATGCGCTTTGCTGACGTAGTGTCATTTTTTGATAAGGTAAATGCTGAACTCGCTTTTGCAACGCCAGCGGGTTATGTGCTCTTAGGGTCTCACCGCGCTCATCAACCACCACATATTCAGTGTCTCCAAGACAGACTGTCAGTTGATACAATGCCTGATCGAGGGAATTTACGACAAATTTATCTATGGTTGCTTTGTCGCCCAGCGCCGCTAACGTAATTTTCATTTTTTCACCTCCAAAAATTGTGTTATACGGGCCACGACGGTGTATAGTTTATTGCGCACAACGGGTCCTATTTTTGTTATCATGCCAGCCCTATTTTTATAACTCGATGTCACTGATGAGCGAACCGATATCTCACCCACCTATGCGTTTGGCAAAATACCTCAGTCACTGTGGTATTTGCTCAAGGCGACAAGCTTCAAGACTCATTGAGCAAGGACTGGTACAGGTAAACGGGCGACCCGCAAATCATATTGACCATGTCACTGAACAAGATGACATTTGGGTAGAAGGCAAAAGGATAGCGGGACTTGCACCTAAACGCTTATATATCTATCACAAACCCGTTGGTATTGACTGTAAATTGAATACGGATGATCCCGCCAGTTTGGTGCATTATTTACCATACACTACTCGGGTTTATCCAATAGGTCGGTTAGATAAAGATAGTCGCGGGTTGCTCTTACTGACCAATGACGGTGAACTATGTCATGCATTGATCCACCCAGACCAACATCAAGAGAAAGAATACCGAGTCACCGTTGATAAAGAAATTGACGAGGCATTTTGTCTTGCAATGTCTCAGGGGGTCCCCGTAGATGGACAATTAACATTACCATGTTCAGTTAAAAAAATAGGCCCAAACACCTTTATTATCATCCTCAAACAGGGGTTAAATCGACAGATCAGGAAAATGGCGAAACACTGTAATCGCCGCGTCGTCGATTTATATCGCACCCGCATTGCCAATATCACACTAGACCCTAATACCTTACCTGAAGGGGATTACTGCCAGATAGATATCGATACATTAACCCTATAACTTAATCCGCCATTTTTAGAGGCACATCACAATCATTGCGATTGGACACAATACGCCCACAGTCCAACTGATAGAGCGCAATAAATCCAAATCACACCAGTAGCAAACACAATATACACATCGTGCAATGATGTGCGCGATGGCTAACCCCTGTATTGTCATGTTTATTGTTCCTGTTGAAAGCACAATCGCCACCGCGATACCAAAAACAATTAAAGACTCAAAACAATTATAATGGGCGGCAACGGCACGAGCACCAAGCCCGGACAACTGACTCTGCTGTGCGCGCGGCTGTTTGTTGTCATAGCCACCCACTTTATTGGCAGCGATGATGATAGGGACTTTGGCCAAGTACGGCAGGAACACGGCAATTAATGCACACATGATAATTACATTCATAGTCACTCCTTGAAATTCAACCTGAGTGCTATTTAATCGCATTTTATCTAAATATAAAACAAAAGAAATTGCCATAATTGAGGAAAATAAAGCCACTCAAATACATAGCTGTGGCTTTATGAGTAACATCCATCACAGTATAGATAACTTACCCCCCGCTGACACTGCGACAGATTGTCGCACTCGTGTCTAGTCACGCTTTGAAATACTCGCCATCACAAAAATTCATTATGGATACAAGCGCTAACATAGTAATTTAAATAACAAATAATCAATGAAGGTGATCTATGGGGTGGATTTTATTTACGTGTTTAGCAGCATTCAGTCAAGCGTGGCGCAATGCCTTGCAAAGCCAACTCAGCAATCATGCCAGCGTCAGTGTGGTCACCTTGGCAAGGTTCCTATTTGCCACTCCTATCGCCGCACTCTATGTCTATCTGCTCTATGCATTTGAGCCCGCACCGGCTATACAGCCCTCATTCACTTTAGGTGCTTATGTACTCGCAGCCAGCCTCATGCAAATCACTGCAACCGCCCTGATGGTGGTGCTGTTCAAACAAAAGAACTTTACAACCGGTGCGGGCTTAGCAAAAAGTGAAGCGTTAATGGCTGCGATCTTAGGTATGTTATTCTTCGGTTCCACCTTAACGCCTTTTGGCTGGATGGGCGTTTTAATCGGTGCAGTGGCAGTTCTACTACTGAGCGGTTTCAGTTTGAAGCAGTTTAATCTAAAAACGGCCGCCATCGGCTTACTATGCGGCACCTGTTTTGCCTTAACCTCACTTTGGGTGAGAGAGGCCGCACTTGCTTCAGGGTTGCCCTTTCCGCACAGTGCGGGGTGGGTATTGTTATACGTACTGGGCTGTCAAACACTCATTTTAAGTCTTTATATCAGTATCAAAACACCTCAAGCTTGGGGAACACTCAAGTCGCATTTGCCCTTGGTACTGTTGATCAGCACCACCAGCTGTATCGGCTCAATTGGCTGGTTCAGTGCCATGAGTCTCCAGCATGTTGCTTATGTCAAAACACTGGGGCAAATTGAAGTCTTCTTTACACTCCTGATCGCTGCTTTTTGGCTTAAATCTCCTCCTAAAAAACGCGATACGCTTGGACTTAGTTTAATCGCGATAGCCGCCGTCATGGTCATGTGGGGTGATGTATTTTAAGCAACCATCACACACGACTTTACCATATGGGATCTGCTTGAACCTTGTCCCTTAGGGACAAGTGTTCAGCTTGAGATCCATCTTCTATACTGAAGTAATCATCACATATTCTTGGAGTTGGTGTGGCAACACGTCAACATTATTTCAGTCAACCTGACACCGTAGAACAAGTTAAAAATAGGCTCTTCAAACAGCTGGCATATTATTGCTTAGGGCTGCATTGCCTATTATTGGTGTTGTTTTGGTATTGTGACATTACCATATTGGCGATGGTCAATGTTGGCAGTGTGATCGCTTGGGCAGTGGGCATCATGCTTCTATATGAGCACAAAAGCCACCTTGCCCTGAGACTGTTTTGTGTTGAAGTCACGCTCCATTCCATATTCGTATGTGCAGTGCTTGGCATGGGCTATGGCTTTCAATATTATCTATGGACCATCGCGAGTCTCATCTTACTCGACTACCAACTCAAGTTAAAAATTGCGTCAGCATTAGCGCTATTGCTCATCCTCACCTTTGCCGCTTTATTTGAGCTTTTTGGCAGCGTTCAAGACAGCTTTGTATTGAGTCATCTCGCGCCCTACATCCACTTCATCAATGTCTTGATCTGTGCACTACCGAGCATATATACCATTGGTCATATTCGTGAGGTCACCTTTTCTAACCGTTATCAACTGGCACAACTCGCAGCCAAAGATCCGTTAACGAGCCTGTTTAATCGCCGCTATGCCAAGGAGCTCATCAAAAACGCACAAGAAAATTGCGTCAATACATCGCAGCAGCTCACCATTGTGATGGCGGACATTGACCATTTTAAGGGCATCAATGATAAATATGGCCATGACATCGGTGATGATGTATTAATCGAAGTGGCACTGAAAATAAAACACCACACACTGCACTCTGATATTGCCGTTCGGTGGGGGGGCGAAGAGTTTTTATTGGTGTTTGTCAATTGTGATTTGGAGACCGCACAAGCGCGAATTGAAAGCCTACGCCGCGAAATTGAAACGCATACTTTCAATGCCGATGCGCTGCAAGTGACCATGAGTTTTGGTATCGCCCAATGGCATCCCGCACTGCCTTTTCGGATGGCCATAAAACTGGCTGACGATGCCTTGTATATAAGTAAAACACAAGGGCGTAATCGAACGACTAGCGCCCCGTCAAAAACAGTGCAAAGTACCTGACGTTTTAAGTCCTATTTATTTGAAAATTCAATTACATGATGTGTTTCACCTGGCAGTAATGGCGTCAACTCCCCTTCCGCGTATGCCGCAAACCCACTGCGGTAGTAAGGTGATAATGGGTGACCGCTTTGCCCTCCAGCAACAGTCATTACCGCCTTGTTTAAGTACCCTGGCTGAGCAATAAATCGTTGCGATGCGCCAAAGCTTCTCCTTTGGACTGCCGGCATAAAGCTATCTCCAAACCCCGGCACTGAAGGCATATCTAAAAAGTGGCTCAAAAATGGCATCTGCTGACTGAATGGGTGCTGTACTTGGAGTTGGTTCACGTTACCCCAGCGCCAATTTGCCATATTCGCACCAAAGCGGCTTTGTAAGGTGTGTTGAGCCTCAGAAAAAGAGCGCTCCAGTACCGCCTGCCAATCTTGATGCCCAGCCAACCAATTGTGTGGCTTAGTTTCGATCAGCTGCCAAAGTGCGGGTTCAAAATAACGCTTAAGATGGCTGAGCGTTTCCTCTTTTGCTTTTAAGTGATTTTCAATTGGGCTAAATACGGTGTCTATCACACGCATTCTAAAATACTTCACTAAGGTATAACCTACGGAGTCACTGCACGCACACGCTCGCCAATTTGCCAAATACTCGAGTGCTTGCTGGTATTCATCTTTTGGCTTTGCAGAATTGGTCAGTGTATCTACCAAGAGTGCATGCCAAGGCAATAAAAAGCGTGCTTCATTATCAAGCTGTAGCTGATTAAAATCAGATTCACTGAATTGATTTTGTGCAAGTAGTCGATCTCGAATTTGTACAGCGCGGGCACCTAAAGCATACCCACCATCACCAAAGCGACGATGTGCTATCGCAGACATCACTCGAGAGTTCGCCGTCCATAACTTACCATTATTCGGATTAATCACTTGCGGTCGTACCAGCTCATTTTTTTGCCATAATGCAGGCTCCGCACGATTAGAAGGCACAGCTAAGTCACTGGGAAAGACCCGCGCAGGCACAGCACCAATAGGCTGCCAAGCAGCATTACCTTGCTCATCTACAACCATCAAGTTTTGTACAGGGATCCCAACATGGTTAGCAACATCCAGCACCTGTGCTACCGTCTTGGCGGTCTCTAGTTTGAGTAAGTTTAAATTCACCGCGTAAGGCTGGTGCGCAACCCACTGTAATGCATAGCGCTTGCCATTGAATTGCTGTACAGGCCCAAACTCACTCATCATCAGTTCAAAGGCATGTGATTGGCCGTCTGGTAAGAGAATTTCTTCTGTGACTGTCTTCACGGTATCTTGTGCGGTCAGTTCAACCCAATCAGCAGTGTCTAAATAGCCGTTTGTAAACCCCCACGCAATGTGATCATTACTTCCCACCACAATCGCGGGCACGCCAGGTAAGCTGACACCAGTCACCGTCACAGGCTGGTTATCTGTTGTTTGGTAATTTAATTGGGCTCGGTACCAGATAGAAGGCACATTCAGACCTAAGTGCATATCATCAGATACCATCGCAGCGCCAGTTGCCGTCAATTGCCCCGTTACAGCCCAATTATTGCTGCCATAAAGTGGCGTATCTTCAATGTGTGAGATATGTTTTGCCACAGAATTAGGAGCCTTAAGCGCAGGGACTAAGATTGACGTCGCTGGCAACTGACTGTCATCCAGCGCCGCTTGATAGCTGCTTGGTTGAAGCATAAAGTCGACCATTGATTGACCAAAATGCTCAGCAATATGGATGAGCGTTTTATCACGTTTATAAGTCACTGACTGCAAGTCCAAATACATACTAAAAATCACCAGCAACGAATCTGCGGGCTGCCAAGGCTGCGCATCCACACCGAGGAGTAAGTATTCAAAACTCGACATGCCGGCTTGCAGACGACCATCATTAACACCTTGGGTATAGACGCTCAGCAGGTTCCTGTCTGTGTCATCCATGGCGGCAACGATCTGCTCGCTGCGCTGTCTGAATTGGTGAAAACGATGAGCCTCATCCAGCTTCAAGGCCGCTGAGCCAAACAACTCACTGAGTTCTCCGGCTGCATTGCGACGGAGTATATCCATCTGGAAAAACCGATCTTGACCATGGGCATAACCCATCGTGTATGCTGCATCTTGTCGATTTTTGGCATGAATTATCGCCTGTCCCATACTATCTCGACTTAACCTACTCGGTGCGGTAATTCTATCGCTAAGGGCGTGTCCATCTAATGCCGGTAAACTGAGTGAGAGCACTCCATAAACAGTCGCAGTCACTATTAATACCCCAATGACAACAACTGATATGCCTAATTTAAACCATTTAAACATATATGTTCCTTTGTGTTCCTTTCTAAACGTGAGCAAGCGAGTCTTGCTAGCAACCTTCTCCAATATGTCCACCAGTTATAGCAAGTCATTGAGTCAGGTTCAAAGACACTTTTGAGACATAATAACTATCATGCTTTTTTGCGGTTCATTTACCCGAGTTTGATTTGGCGACTTTTTAGCAAGGCAACTATAGTTAAGATATTCATGGAACCGACAGACAAGACATGCAAACAGAGAATGTTGTGCCGCCAAGGAAAGCAATACTATCCAAGTTTGGAGTACTCATCCTATTAGCTGTGATCATTGCCACTGGCTGGTATGTTGATCGAGTTAATCATAAACACCTCATCGAAGTGCAAAAAAACCGGGCCTATGAACAGGTAAACCTTTACCGAACCCGTATAGAAGGTCAGCTGGCTGCCAATATTCAGCTGGTAAGGGGGCTCGCAATCGCCCTCGGCAATACAGATAATCTCACGCAACAAACATTTGCCAATATTGCTTCGCCGCTATTCGAGTCAGACGAGGTCCTGCGTAACTTGGGCGCCGCGCCAAATATGATATTAAAATTTATCTATCCACTGGAAGGCAATGAGCAAGCGCTGGGTTTAAACTACAGCACCCATCCCATTCAACGCGTCGAAGCACTCAGAGCACAAAGTACCGGTGAAATCGTTTTAGCCGGTCCATTACGGCTTGTTCAGGGAGGCGATGCATTAATCGCCAGGGTCCCAGTTTATGACGCACAAAAGCAGTTTTGGGGGCTACTTTCGGTGGTCATTGATATGCAAAAGCTGTATCAAAGTGCCAACCTAAGTGAATTGGAAGACAATTATCAAATTGCAATGCGTGGGCAACATGCTCGCGGTGAACAAGGTGCCTACTTTTATGGTTCCAGTGATATTCATCAGCTCAATCCGTTGAAGTTTGAAATCAATGTGCCATCGGGGTCATGGGTATTGTATGCTGCGCCTCGCTTTGGCTGGTCTGGAGAAGACTCTGCGTTGTGGCCATTTCGCCTAGCGCTACTCACCATTGTAATTATCTTTATGATTGCATTTGTCTTTTTCACACGGCTGTTAAAGCAATTGGAAGATCAAGCTAACTCCCTCACCAGCATGGGCTCACTGGCTGAAGTCGGTGCTTGGTCTGTTGATTTAAGTGACCATCACATTGCCTGGTCCACGGTCACTCAACAAATTTTTAATGTCCCCACACACTATCACCCCTCTTGGATGGGCAGTACTGAGTTTTTTAAAGAAGGCCCACAGCGGAAAAAGTTTCAAGATGCCATGGGTCTGGCTATTAAAAAAGGGAAAAGCTTTCAAGGTGAGTTTTTAATTGTGCCTAAAGATAAGCCTCCCTGCTGGGTGCTTATCAAAGCGCAAACAAAGCGGGTGGGTCGCAAAACGCAGGAAGTGTTTGGTTCTATTCAAAACATACACCAACGTAAAACCATGGAGGTAGAACACGAAAAAGTGGCAAAAAACAATGAGCTACTAGCACAGCTCAGTACACATGAAGCCATTTTGAACAACCACCTTGACCGTGCTCAAGAGCTGTGTATCGATACCATTTGCCATGGTGTTAACGCTGCGCGAGCGAGTATCTGGCTATTCAGTGAAGAGCAAACACATTTATACCCAGTGTGCTTTAGCAATACCAAACGAGACAGTCTGCAACACTACCCACCTTGGCGAAAAACGTCACAATCCGCACTTTTTAGCGCTTTATTGAACAAAAATAGTGTTGAAGCTTGGTCAGCTAAAAGCCATGCCGTGACACGTACAATCAATGAGCAATATCTTTCACCTTTTGAAATAGATGCCATTGTATTCGTCCCCATTTTTTTCAAAGACACTTTGTATGGAACGCTAACCGCAGAGTTTAATACGCCCTATCCACAGTGGACACAAAGTGATAAACGCTTTCTTAAAGCCATTGCCGCCATGTTGGCCAGTTTATTTAGCAGCCAACAACAGCAGCAAGCGCAGCATAAAGCGGTTATGGAGAAAGAACTCGCTGAACAATCAGCAAAAGTAAAAGCCTCATTTTTAGCGAGTATGAGTCACGAGATCCGCACACCTATGAATGGGATCTTAGGCATGCTGAACATTTTAAGCAGTTCTAATTTAAATGAAGGTCAACAACGCCACCTCACTCTGGCTCAAAGCTCAGCGGAATCTCTACTGACCATCATCAATGACATTCTCGATTTCTCGAAAATCGAAGCAGGCAAAATGTCAATTGATACTATCCAATGTGACCTCATCCAAATCATCAGCGATTGCTTTGCCGCCTTCGCGCCAAAAGCCATTGATCAACATACAGAGCTGTTTTTAGATAGCCGAAATATGCAGTATCAACTCGCAAAGACCGATCCACACCGCTTGAAGCAAATTTTAAATAACTTAATCAGTAATGCCATTAAGTTTACTGAAAACGGTAAGATCACGCTGACTTGTTACACTGAGCAAAGTAATAAAAATACGCGTTTGTGGTGCAGTATTGAAGATACGGGCATTGGGATAAGCAAAGCACAACTCGATAAAATCTTTGATTCATTTACTCAGGCTGATCCCTCGACTACACGTAAATTTGGCGGTACGGGATTGGGCCTGACCATCGCCAAGCAACTGTGTGAGCTACTCGGCGGCGCGCTGCATGCATACAGCAAACTGGGGGTCGGTAGTACATTTACTTTTTATATCGAATTACAAGAAGCTCAGCCAATCAAGGCATTAGAAAGTAATACTGACAATTTATTGATCATAGATCAACACCCGCAAACGGAGCTCAGTGCAAGGCACATGCTTAACGCGTGGCGAGTGCCCACTGAGCATTTCTTAACGATACCTGACGCACTGGAGTTTTGTGAATCGCAGAACAATGCACATCCAGCGCTCATCGTTACCGCAACGGTGCTGACGCAGAGTTCAGAATTGATCTCTCAAGCTTTATTTTCTTTTATAAAAAAACATCAGCTCAACTATGCGATTTTATGCCACACGCCAGATGAATTGGCTGCACTACCAAAGAGTCATGAAAGCAATACTATTCTTGCCCCATTAACGCCAGCTAATGCTTTGGCCTTGGTGCAGAAAAAGCAAGCCTCACATACTGACAAGCAAGACATTCAGCTCAACTGCTCTGTATTATTGGTGGAAGATAACAAAATCAATCAGACCGTGGCACTCAGCTTATTATCAAAAGTCGGTATCAAAGCCGACTGTGCTGCCAATGGGCGATTAGCCATTGAACAACTACAAAAACTAGAGAGGCCCTACGATATCATTCTCATGGACTGCCAAATGCCTGAAATGGACGGTTACACCGCAACCAAAGTCATCCGCCAAGGTAAGAGCGGTCAGCAGCATCAAAATACGGTTATCATTGCGCTGACAGCCAATGCGATGGAGGGGGATGAAGAAAAATGCCTTGCGGCAGGTATGGATGCGTATTTGAGTAAACCGATTAATTTTGAACTGTTGATAAAATCGCTACAAGAATGGACTCGCTCAACTAGGAAAATTTCTTTAAATAGCATAGAGTAAGGTCATTGCATTGGTTCTAACTCTATGTTCACAGACGCTTACATGTCGATAGAGAAAGGCCTCGTTTCATATTACGATATTACTGAAGAGGGAAACTATGAAGCTCACCACAATCGAACAGCGCTTAATTGGTTGTCTACTAGAAAAAGAAACCACAACCCCCGATCAATACCCGCTTTCTTTGAATGCCCTCACGAATGCTTGCAACCAAAAATCCAATAGAGAGCCTGTACTATCGCTCACAGAAGCTGATGTACTAGATGGGTTGGAGCAGCTCAAGGATCAGCGTTTAGTGATGTCGGATGAGGCATTATCTGGACGTGTGACTAAATATACACATCGTTTTTGCAATACCGAGTTTAGTAGCTTACAACTAGACGAGCAGCAACGTGCCATCGTTTGCTTACTGCTGTTACGAGGGCCACAAACACCAGGAGAGTTACGAACTCGTAGTGGTCGTCTCGCTGAGTTTAGCAATGTTAGCGACGTTGAAGCCGCACTCAATAAGTTACAAGAGCAAGAACTCGTCATAAAATTGGAGCGAGAACCAGGCAAGCGAGAAAGCCGTTACCAACATTTGTTCGGTGATGCACCGACTGCGCAAGCAACGCCGCAAGCCGATATTAATCATCCCAATGAGTTAAATTCTTTGCTTGAAGAAATCAATCAGCTGAAAGCAGAATTGAAAGTCATCAAACAACATCTTGGGCTTTAAAGCATACCGCCATGAAAACATCATTGCCCAGAGACTTGAGGATCAATTACACTATTTATGAAGATAATAAATAGGTCCGAGGATATTCAATGCGTGACGCAATAATTGCCGAAATGAAAGTTAAGCCTAATATCAATGTGGCTGAAGAAATAACCCGTCGAGTACAATTCATAAAACAGCGATTGCTATCTGCACACTGCACAAGTCTTGTCCTAGGGATCAGTGGGGGTGTTGACTCTTCAACCTGTGGCAGGCTTTGTCAGCTGGCAGTTGATGAACTAAACCAAGCTCACCCAGATAAATCTTACCAGTTTATTGCAATGCGTTTACCTTATGGTATTCAAGCGGATGAAGATGAAGCCCAACTTGCCATGGACTTTATTCAACCGACCCAGCGCCTAACTGTAAATATTAAGCCTGCTGCTGACGCTATGCATGAACAAGCGATTCAAGCGATGCATGATGCTCGCCTCTCGCTACCAGCACAAAATCACGTCGATTTTGTCAAAGGCAATGTCAAAGCAAGGCAGCGTATGGTCGCACAATATGAAATCGCAGGGTTGACCGCTGGGTTAGTAGTGGGTACCGATCACAGTGCAGAAAACATCACGGGGTTTTACACTAAATTCGGTGATGGCGCCTGTGATTTAGCTCCATTATTCGGCCTTTCCAAACGCCAAGTTCGTGCCCTTGCTGCACAGTTAGGTGCCCCCGCTCAGTTGGTTGAGAAAGTGCCTACCGCAGACCTGGAGTGTGACAGACCGGGTTTAACAGATGAAGCCGCATTAGGGCTAAGTTATGACAACATCGACGACTTTTTAGAAGGCAAAGATGTGCCCAAAGAGGTTGAAGACAAACTCACAGCTATTTATCTGCGCACTCAACATAAGCGACAGCCGATCCCAACGGTGTACGACGAATAAGAAAGATACAGCTAAAGATTGGGTGCACTGAGCACCCTTTTTTATCTTACCTAAGCCACACATCGACTTTAACATTATTGTAACAACATGCTATACAGCCAGTGAAAAGCCATGATAAGTTAGTGATCATAAAGGTAACTAACCCCGTATTACAGAGGGAATCGTGTCACTTTTAGCCTTAACTACATCATTTTATCAGGGTAAGCATGAAGTTTATGACCATACGACACACAGACTTTAAGGAATTCTTATGGCAGCCCCAATCTTAATTACAGGCGGAGCACAGCGTATCGGGCTGGCACTTGCGCAGCACCTCATTAAGGCCGATGCACCACTGATCGTCACGTATCGTACCCGACATAAGGCCGTCGACGAATTAGAAGCCAGCGGAGTAAAGTGTATCCAAGTGGACTTCAATGAACATAATGCCATTGAGTCGCTGGTTGACGAGGTAAAACAACACACCTCAACGCTGCGTGCGGTCATACACAATGCCTCGAGCTGGGATTGCGAAAAGCTTAACCCAGACCATAACGCGCTTTTTGACAACATGATGCGTATCCACGCTAAAGTGCCTTACTTGCTTAATATGGCGCTTGCCCCGCTACTACAAGCATCGACCGAGGTCAGCGACATTATCCATATTACTGATTATGTCGCTGAAAAAGGCAGTCCAAAACACATCGCATACGCGGCAAGCAAAGCCGCCTTAGATAACTTAAGCCGCTCATTTGCGGCCAAGTACGCGCCTCAAATTAAAGTCAACTCGGTCTCTCCATCACTGATCATTTTCAATGAACATGATGATGATGATTATAAGGTCAAAACCTTAAAGAAATCTCTCATGGGTATTGAACCAGGCTGCCAAGAAGTCATTGCCAGCATTGAGCTATTGCTCAATAGCAACTATATAACAGGTAGAACACTCGCCGTAGATGGTGGTAGACACTTAAAGTAAATTTGAGCAAAGCACCTTTTAGCTCGAATTCAAATAATGAAATTGTGAGTCACATTATGCATGAAGATTTAAAAAACAGTTACACAGAGATCATTAAAGCCGTTGGCGAAGACGCTGACAGAGAAGGGTTATTAGACACCCCTAAACGTGCAGCCAAAGCCATGGAGTATTTGACCCAAGGCTATCGTCAAACTTTGAATGAAATCACCAACAATGCGGTATTCTCATCAGATGCGGACGATATGGTACTTATACAAGACATAGAACTCTATTCCATGTGTGAGCACCACCTATTACCGTTTGTCGGCCGCTGTCACATTGCTTACATTCCCAATGGTAAAGTGTTAGGCTTGTCTAAGTTTGCTCGAATCGTAGACATGTATGCACGTCGTTTCCAGATCCAAGAACAGCTAACACATCAAATCGCAAAAGCGGTTGAAGAGGTCACTGGAGCAAGAGGTGTAGGGGTTATCGTCGAAGCTAAACATATGTGCATGATGATGCGTGGTGTAGAAAAGCAAAACTCCAAAATGCGCACATCAGTCATGCTAGGTAACTTTAGAGAAGATGCAAAAACTCGCAATGAATTTTTACAGCTTGTCAAACACGGCTAAATAGCAAGGATAGGCCATGATGCATAATGCGATAATCAATATCACAAACCTCAGGTTGCGCACTTTTATTGGATTCAATGATGAAGAGCGTGAAAAGAAACAAGATGTCGTCATTAATATTGAGATACATTATCCCGCTGACACGGAATGCGTGCAGCTGGACGAAGTAGACCATGCTCTGAACTATAAAACGATCACCAAATCAGTGATCAAGCTCGTTGAGACTGGACATTTTCTTTTACTTGAAAAGCTGGTTGCCGACATATTGGCCGAATGTCACCAACACCCTGATGTGACCTTCGCACGCGTGCGTGTTGATAAGCCTCATGCACTCAGATTTGCAGACTCAGTATCACTCACGCTTGAGTGGCAAAAAAAGCGCAACATTGATTGACGTTTTCTCTGCTCCAAAGTCACTGCTTTGGAGCACTTCATTGGTCTAAAATAACCCTAAAGCCAACGCTATTACTAACCCATACCTCAGCCCTTTACCGATACTCACCAGCAATAAGAACACACCAAATTTCACTCTAAAGACACCTGCAATTAATGTCAGTGGATCACCTACCACAGGCAGCCAAGCAAACAATAAACTTGCACTGCCATATTTTTGAAAGTGACCACGCGCTTTTCCCATCGCGTTTTGTGATACAGGAAACCAGCGATGATGGCTAAACCGCTCTACTTGCCTCCCCAAATAGTAATTTACGCAACTCCCAAGCACATTGCCCAGAGTCGCACTGAGCCACAACAGCCACAGCTGTCCTGACTGATTGGCAACCATGCCCGTGAGCAACAATTCTGACGACGCAGGAAGTAATGTAGCAGCAATGAACGCACTGAGAAAAAGACTGAGATAAGCCATAAATAAACATCAACTGTAGTGAAAACACGCATCGCGAAGCTTGCTATGTAATTAAAAATACGCGTAAATAACGCCAGCCTACCATAAGGAAATACACAATGATAAAAAGTCTGCTCACAATCAGCTTAATTACCACCCTCAATTTAACACTCAGTGCCTGTGGCACAATGGATACAGCCCCTCAAGATTACGAGACTTATATTCATCAAGGAGACACATTTAAACATTTATCCCTGACTGATATTCATGGACAAACATATGACTTATCGAAAATTAACTCTAAAAAACTGGTGATTTTTTTCGCTACATGGTGTTCGGATTCACAGCGAATGTTTAACCAACTCAACACCTCTTCTTTAATCACCGACAAGACACTCACCATTCTCGCCATTGGACGAGAAGAAACAAATGCATCACTGGCGCAGTTTGCTAAGAATTATCAGCTGACCTTCCCTCTTATCAGCGATGAACAGCGCATTATCTACAGCCAGTATGCGAATAAAGGGGTGCCTCGATTAATCTTACTTGATGAACATAACCGTGTGGTCAACACTTTAATTGGCGAGACAGATAATATTATTGAGCAAGTTAAATGGAACTAAATTCTGAAGTAGTGAGCATATTAACCATGGCTAAGGTGATCCAAACCGCCGTTGCCCCCGTCTTTTTATTGACAGGGATAGCTGCGTTTTTAGGGGTTTTATCAAATCGACTAGCGCGTATTACGGATAGAGCTCGATTACTAGATAGAAAACTGAATGCCAATCAAGATGAACCATTAAACTTTACGCTCACGCAAGAAATGCGTGCTTTATTAAAGCGCTCTCGCTGTATTCATATCGCCTTTAGTATGAGTGTGCTCAGTGCATTGATGGTATGTGCTGTCGTGGTCTTCTTATTTATCTCTCATTTATATACATGGCCGCTTGGGATCACTGTTTCAAGTTGCTTTATCGCAGCGATGTTTCTGCTCATCGGGGCTTTTCTCGCCTTGTTAACTGAAGTCATGCTAGCGACACGCAGTATGCGCCGCGGTATGATTTTTAAAGACATAGGCTAAAATCCAGCAACTCGACCTACTCCAATAGTGACATCCCCAATCGCTTAAAACCAGAATATAAGCCATGGTCCATCGCCCTAATTTAGCTAACTAAACAGGTCTTCCATGGACACCAAGGCTATTACGCCGCATATTTTGGATATAAAAAAACACCGGCTTGAAGCCGGTGTTTATTACATATTGTCGTTATCAGACTAAGCTGATATCGATATGATTATTTTTGCTTACGGCGACGTAATGCAGCAAATGGTGCAGCAAGTAATGTCAACCAAGCTAGTGAACCTGAGTCATCATCATCACCATTGTCTTCATCAACATCCACCAAGCGAACTTCTACACGAACTTCATCTGAGTATTTGTCTTGTGCATCTTTTGCTTTCACATCAAAGCTGAACTGACGGTCATATTCAAAGTCTAGGTTGCCCGCAACAATTAATTGACCTTGCTCATTCACTGTAACTAGCGAAGTACCCGCAACTGAGAACTCAACAACATCATTGTCGAAATCAGAGAAAGTTAACTGACCGATAACCGTACCGATTGGGCTGTTTTCTTCGATGTTGAAGCTCTGGCCTTCTTCGATCATTGGCTTACCTTCGTACTCATCTTCTTCAACATTGAATACGACAGTAACAGCTTTAGACTCTAAGCCATCTTCATCAACTGCTTTAACAGTCACTTCAAAAGACGCACCTAGGTCAAAGTCAACTTCACCAACCACTGTGATTAGGCCATCAGCGTCAATTGCGATGACGTCTGAACCGTCTACCACAAACTCTGCAACGTTGTCGTCTTGGTCCATAAACTCAAGGTGACCTACTTCAGTGCCAAGCTCTGCGTTTTCATCAACGTCGAATTCCTGACCTTCAGCAACATATGGTGCTTTTTCAGAGTCTTCATCAACCGCATTTAGAATATCAACGATGATAGTTGTCGGCTCTGATTTGAAGCCTTTTTCATCATGTGCTACCACGGTAAGTTCAACATGCATTAGACCTGCGTCGTAATCAAGCGGAGTATCGCTTTCAGCAACAACTACAGAACCATCTTTGTGAACCGTGATGCCTGAATGTGACTGAGCAACTAGCTCAAACATATCAAGGTTCGCGCCACCATCTTGTTCAACCAGCGCTAGCTGACCAATGACATGACCCACTTCAGCATCTTCAGATACTTCAAGTTCAACATCAGCAACCAGTGGTACTACGACTTCTGGTAGTAAGTCTGACGTGACACTTGCAAGGATTTGGTTATCAGATGAAACCGTCATCGGCATGTAGCTCATTGCATATGCAGACGCGCCAGGTGCAAGTTCAGTGACTCGATTACCTGCGTCATCAACAAGCGCAGAAGCTGTGCCATCAAATCTCGCGTAACCAGTTACTGAGTCAGTCACTTCGTAAATACCTAGCTGATAGTTGTTGTGACCAACCATCGCTTGGATCATCATGTCTTGACCAAGTGACGCACCGTCTAGACCGATGATATCACTACAACCTGAGAACTTAACTGTGTTAGAACCACCTTCATGGTACATCGCAGTTAGGAATCTCCACTGTGGTGCACCGTCAACAATTGGACCACTCACTGTACGTGCACGACCAACAACTGCTGCGCTACGACCTACATCATAGTAGTTAGCTAGTGCGTAGTCATAAATACCGTCGTTATCGATATCTAGGTTCATTTGGTAACCAGCGCGACGGTGAATTGTTAGCTCATCACGCATTTCAATAGATGCATTGAAGAATAGGCCAGTGTCACAGAATTCATTTGCGAATAGGCTAAATGAAGAACTGATGATGTTATACGCTTTATCTTCTTTCGTTGCTTCTACACCTGTTGCAATCAATTGCTCAGGATACACGTTCAGCGTTGTGAAACCGTCATTGGTAACTTTGATACGGCCTTCATCTTCAATAAGTTCAAGCGCGACGCTCTCTGCTGCACGCGGTAACACGTGGTAAACCATGTGAAGGTCGTGGTCACCGTCAAGCGATGTATCATCAAATACAAGTGCACCATCAAGCTCTGACAATGTCAGTGCATCTGCACGTGCCGTTAAGTCATTCGCGCTTTGTGGGTTAGGTAGACTCCACGCAGGTAGCTTGCTTGGATCAATGGTTAGCTTAACTTCAAATGCAAGTTGCTCACCTGCAGGCACTGTGATTGACGCTGGGAATTCCCAAGCTGTTGCACCCAATGCTGCGTCATTATCAAAACGTGCTTCAGTGCGAAGGTTATACGTTTTATCAGTCGCAGAGAAGTTCTTAACGTGAACCGTCTTCGTGTAAGTTGTTGTTTCATCTAGTACATCAAAACCAAATGATAGCGCAGCTTGTGCTGTGTCATAATCAGTTTGATTAACCCAAGCAACCGTTTGTGAAGCCACTGCTTTTTCAACATCAACTAGACCCGCACCAATGATACTGATCGGCGCTAATGCCGCATCTGCATTGATTGACTTAGGCTCCATGAATACATTCAAGTTCGCTGTATTCATCAGTACCGCTTTAACTTGTGATGCACTTAGTTCAGGACGAGCTTCACGTACAAGTGCAACCGCACCCGCAGTAATTGGACCAGAGAATGAAGTACCCGTCGCACCGTCTAGCTCAGTGTATGTACCTGTTGCTGCAACCTGAATGTTTACGCCTGGCGCTGTAATTTCTGGCTTCAATAGGCCATCCATTGAAGGACCACGAGAAGAGAAGTCAGCGACCGTGTCGATTGCAAGGTGAGCTTCAATACCGAACTTGAAGACTGGTTGCTGACCAGCAGCAAGTGTTGCTTTAAGCTTAGCACCGTCATCTAAAGTAACTGAGATTGTCGGGATAGTCACTTTATCATCTGAACCACCAAGACCTGGTGCGCCACCCGCGACATTGTTCGCAATGATAACGTACTTAGCACCTTTCTCTTGTGCATTAAGTGCTTTTTCAGTGAATGCACACGCACCACGGTCGATAAGTACAGCCTTACCAGTGAAGTCCATACCGTCGAATGGATTTAACGCGCCATCTGCATCATTCGGATCAGGCAAGTCACAGCCATTTTGGTTAGTCTCAGGGTACACAAGTTCAGTGTCTTCGTTTGAGAATGTAAACGGGTCTTGTGGACCAAAGCTAGCTGTACCTACTTCAACCGCTTCGCCGCCGATAGTACCTAGTGCAAATAGCTCATTCAGTGTTGGGTGACCCATTGCGCCTACTGAAAGTGCATTTGGCGTTGTGCTTGGACCACCGATACGGAATGGATGGTTACCATCGTTACCCGCAGAGATAACCACGTTTGTGCCCATTTTAACTGCTTGGTGGATAAGGAATTGAGTACCTTCTTCACGATCAGTTGAACCAAACTCACCACCCAGTGACATGTTGATTACATCTACGCGGTCACTGATATCGCCGTCGCCATTTGGATCCATTGCGGCTTCTAAAGCACCAAGCTGAGCAGCGTAAGGACAACCACCACCACATACAGAGTAAACATATAGCTCAACATCTGGTGCGATACCTGTTACTGAGTGAGATACCGACGTACCGTGATTAGAAGCACCGTCGTCTGGGCTTGTTGGATCAGGGAAGTTTGGATCATTTTCAATTGGATCCGGGTCGTTACGCATAAAGTCATAACCGCCTTTCACCTGACCTTGTGGCCATTCTACTGCACGCGGATCTGCCTGCGCAGCTTCATAAGCTTCTTTAGTACCACCTGCTGGATTGAAAACTTGGTGTGTGTAATCAATACCAGTATCTAGTACCGCTACTTTTTGACCTTTACCTGTGAAACCAGCAACGTTAACTGGCGCGGCCTTGATGTAATCATTTGCAGCAGCTACGTGCAGCTCATAATCGTATAGCGGCAGGACACGCTCTACGCTTTTATTCTTTTTAATCTGAGCAAGCGCTTCATCAGAAGCTTCTACGATAAGTGTTGATGCGAGTAACTTAGTTGAACCTACTACTTTGATGTCTGCATTCAACGCCGCTAAATCACGTTTAACAGACGTCTGTAACAACTCAACATCGGCAACCATAGTACGTGCGTCATTAACAGAGTAGTTACCGCGCGCCATTAAATCTGCTGCTGTCTCTTGCTTTAAGATCACTAAGAACGCTTCTGCGCGATTTTCTTTTAATGTTGCTTGGTCAACTTTAGAGATTTCTGTATTAAATGCGCGATGATGTGTATCTACCGTTGCAGCATTAACTGCTGCTGCAGTTAGCGCACCTGAGACAGCCATAGCTACCGCTGTCGCTTTAAATGAATACTTGGCCATAGTTTCCCCTAGGACTTGTTGTTTAATTTGGTGTTTATTTATATTTAAGAGAGTAGAATCATTCATCAATATAATGTGACTACATGGTTAATTGCAATAATGGAAATACAATTAAGTTACATTTTTTGAACTTTAATTTTATTCATACTCTTAAGTAACTGTTTTTATTAAAAAAACTACTATGTAAAAGAAAGTAAATGAAATTAAAATAAATATACTGTAAACAGGAACTCCAGACAGGACCTAAAAAAGCAACAAACCATTTTCAATGACTAAAAACCCCCCTCCCATTAACCTCAGAACCTTGCTAAATAAGAAAGAAACCCTTAAAAAGGTATGGAATTAATTATTTAAGGGGCGATTAATGAAGAAATCATTAACACTATTAACGCTACTTGCGGGCATCAGCCTCCAAGTACAGGCGGACTCCATGTTCGAAGAGAAGGAAGACGCCATTGAATATCGAAAAGCAACCTTTCAATTGATCCGCTATCAAATAGGCGATATGGGTGACATGCTAAAAGGAAAAGTGCCGTTTGACGCAGAGCGATTCAAGCAACGTGCCCACAATGCTGCGCAGCTTTCGGGTATGCCTTGGGAAGCATTCATCGCAGGCTCAGATAAAGGGGATACTAGCGCACTGCCTAGTGTATGGAGCGACAGAGCCACCTTTGATAAGAAAGCGGCAGACTTTGCTCAATATGCGCAAGCACTGGCCGTCGCATCAGAGTCTGGAGATAAAAAAATGATTGCACCCGCCTTTAGAAATTGGGCAAAGGGATGCAAGGACTGCCACAAGTCATTCAAAGACTAACAAGATGCTTGCGATCTAATAGAGCGCACAGTTATGCGCTCTGTTATACATGTATTAATCGTCTAAGAAATCAAAGTCATCATCACCTAAGTGCCGCCGTAGCCTTTTTTGCTCCAAGTAATCATCTAACTTTTTCCTGACTTTCTGCCGCTGCTGATTCACATCTTTCTCATTTAACGCGCCCAAGTCATCTTGATATTCATCATCCAATGGATCATAGGAATATGTTTTACCCATGATAAGCTCCTATTTACATAAAGAGATTCACTTTATAAACACGGATATCTGAGCCTACTGGTCGTTACCTGTAGCATAAGCACTCGCCGTACAACGACACACTGAAGCTTATAAACTATTTAGCTTGAAATAGAGCACTTTGACAGTGAATGATTTTTATCGTCACGATTCAATAAACTAATCATGCTAACTATTAATCAGAAAGACTAAAATTTAGTTAAATACAGTGTACTAATTCAAAGTACAGACCAACCAAAAAATCTAAGCGATTGAAATTATGACGGTTTTATAATTGGCATCATATTTGGTTATCACTATGTATCATCAACATAAAAAAGACCCAAACCATGAAAACAACATTATTATCTATCGCTATGCTTTCTTCAGTTTCTGCTTACGCCCATGCTGATCATCAATTTTCTATTACCCATGATGACTGCCAACTTCAATTTCAAAATGACGTAAAAATCACCCCTGAAGAGGTATCAATTACGCAAGCAAACAATCAACATATGCTGATCACGGCCGACGGTAGTCTACTTATAAATGGTCAAACAATCACGGTGACACCAGAGCAACAGCAAGCACTCTCTGTCTATGCAGACACATTACGCGCAGAACTCCCCAAAGTTGCCGAAGTGGCTACAGACGCTGTCACACTGGCAGGCGTCGCACTAGACGAAGTTGCCGCCACGTTCAATTTACAAAGCCTGGATGAGCTATCGGTTGTATTAGAGGAATTAAACGAGGAAGTTCATAATACTTTCTATCAAGAAGGTAGCTTCGTCATGGGAGAGCAAACCATGGAGAACTTTGGAGAGCATTTTAGTCATGAATTTGAATCTCGAATAGAAAGTGCAGTAAAAAGCGCAATGTTTGAATCGATTGGCACATTAC
Organism: Pseudoalteromonas luteoviolacea; assembly: GCF_000814765.1. Classification (GTDB taxonomy): domain Bacteria; phylum Pseudomonadota; class Gammaproteobacteria; order Enterobacterales; family Alteromonadaceae; genus Pseudoalteromonas; species Pseudoalteromonas luteoviolacea_H. Next base: position 185,676 of record NZ_JWIC01000008.1, on the reverse strand, counting down.
TCATCTCCCTGGGCTCTGAAATGAAAAATGCCAATGGCGATATCAGCACCTTTGAGCAGCGTATGGAGCAAATGGGTGAAAACATAGAGCAACGTGTCACCGCACATGCAGATCAACTAGAAACACGCGCAGATGCACTGTGCCAACAATTTACACATATTGCGCAACAAGAGACTAGATTATCCCTCTCAATGCCTACCCTATCTGGGTACGCATTAATGCACAAAAATCAATATTAACAACTCATTTCCAACCCACTGCGCGAGTGCTTATTACGGCTCGCGTTCGTCATGCATCATCGCGATCAATTCGCCTAACCGTTTTATGCTCATCTCATGCGTTTCATGCCAAGGCAATCCATAGCTCAATCGAATACAATTTTGAAACCGCTCTGACGCACTGAATAACTGCCCAGGCGTCACGCTGATCCCCTCAGCCATCGCCTTCTTAAACAGTTTGCCACCATCAATCTTACTGTCTAATTCTACCCAAATTACGCAGCCCCCTCGGGGATCGCTGATCCGCGTGTGCTCTGGAAAATAACGGCGAATACAACACAACATCTTCTGTTTATTTTCTTGCAACCTTAAACGTAACTTTTTTATATGGCGGTCATAAGCGCCTGATGCCAAGTATTCTGCGAGTACCCATTGATTTATCAGTGACGAAGAGCAGCTCAAAGCCCGTTTAAAGCGTCTTGCTCTTTGCGCATATCTAGGTGCTAACATCCAGCCGATACGATAACTCGGTGCTGCCGTTTTAGAAAATGAGCCACAGGTGATCACCTGACCCGGCTGTGCATGAAACTGAGCGGGCTTTGCACGATGTTTGGTAAAATGTAAATCGCCATATACATCATCTTCGATAAGCACTACTTCATGCTCTACCAACATCTTCAGCAAACTTTGACGTCGTGCTTCAGGCATGACACTGCCAATTGGATTATTAATACTGGTAGAGCAAACACAGGCTTTGACATCATGCTGAGTGAGCGCATCAGCTAAGTCTTCAAGCCACAGGCCATCATCAGGACACACAGGGATCTCCAACGCTCTCAATCCCAGATTTTCTATCAATTCTATAATGCCAAAGTAACACGGAGACTCAATCGCAACCACGTCGCCAGGCCGTGTCACACATTGTAATGCGATGGCCAGTGCTTCTTGAGCGCCATTGGTGATCACCATGTCATCCAACGAAACCGATAGGCCCATACGCAGATAACGCTGCACTATTTGCTGCTTGAGCTTCATCAGCCCGTCCATCGCACCATAGTGTAGAATTTGCTCACCAGCTTGCTTTAACGCACTGCGCATCATTTTTGCCAGCACGGCCTCATTACTCATCGCCGTGACAGGATTAGCAATACCAAACTGGGCCTGATGCGGCGCATGTATTCCTTCATAAACTTGCTCTATTAAAGATTGCTTATTCACTTCAGTTGGGTTAATTGGCAATTGACAGCGTCTAGGTAAAGCATTTTGTTCCGCATCCGATAAGAAATACCCCGACTTTTCTTTCGAGTATATTCGACCCTGACCTTCTAAATGATAATAAGCTTGCTTCACCGTCGGAATACTCACTGACAATTGCATCGACAGTTTGCGCAAGGATGGGAGCTTTTCACCCGGCTTTAACACTTGCTGTGAGATCATGTCATTGATGACCTCTATCACACGCTGGTAGAGAAACTGTCCATTTTGCATATAATCCACCCCATCTGTATAGGTTAAAAATACATTTTTCTGTATCTATTATATACAGATTATCCGAGTAAACTGCTACCTGCTGCAATAATCCAATCACACAAGGAGCAATAATGAGAAATTGGCTGTTATACATTATGACCGTTCTTATTTGGGGCTCAACTTGGCTGGCAATCGAATTCCAATTAGGTCAAGTCAATGAAGTTGTTTCCCTTTTCTACCGTTTTGCTATTTCGGCAATCTGCATGTGGGGGTTTGTGCTGTGGCGAAAATTACCCATGCAATTTAACCTCATTGATCATGGCTTTTTTATTCTCCTAGCCATTGGCAATTTTGGTCTCAATTACTTGTTGCTTTATTGGGCGCAGGGCACATTATCCTCAGCCATGGCCTCAATCGCATTCTCGTTTATGTTGATATTAAATATGATCAATACACGACTCTTTTTTGCCAAACCCATCGCATTCAAAAGCTACATCGGCGCAGGCCTTGGCGTAACGGGGATCGTCAGTCTATTTTGGCACGAGCTTGGAGGGACGGATTTATCTTCGGCTACATTGATCGGATTAGCATTAGCCCTGCTGGGCACGTTTGCCGCCTCACTCGGCAATATGGTGAGTATTCGTAACTCAGATCATAAGATTGGTGTCTTAGAGGGCAACGCATGGGGCATGCTTTACAGCAGTCTATTATTAGGCGCATATACCCTATTTAGCCCACTGTCTTTTGTTATCGAAGCAGATACCAGCTATTGGGTTTCTCTGTTCTACCTTGCCATTTTTGGCACTGTTATCGCTTTTGCGTGTTATTTCTCGTTACTCAAAAACATCGGCCCAGAGCGTGCCAGTTATATCATTGTTTTATTTCCTATTGTTGCTGTGATACTCAGCACCTTATTTGAAGGGTTTACCTGGCAGGTCAATACCTTTATCGGCTTTGGCCTAATATGCGCAGGGAATTTATTAGTGCTGCTTCCCAAACAGGTAGTCACGAAATACATGCCATTTTCTGCGGCTAAGTACTCTCACCCGCACTAGGCATATTTAATCGCAGCGATGCCGCAAGTATGGATATCTTCGCGGGTGTTGCTGCGATCACATCTCCATCCGCCTCAATACTGACGCCTTTAGTACTGATCTCAAAACACTGCCCACTGCTAACTTTGACCCAGGGTAATTTGGTATGTAAACCCACTAACATCAAGGCAAAGCACACTAATCGCTTAGGCAAGGATACCGCAGATATCGTGAGTACCTGAAATACTCCACTGTTTACGTGTGCACTGGGCGTAGGGGTAAGCCCAGCAGCAAAATATCGCCCATTGGCAAATAAGCACATCATTATTTGCAGCTTATTGCCATCTAGCATGATTTCCATGCCTCGGTAACTCAATAACTTGACTATGCCATATAATGTATAGCTCAATGCACCAAAGCGCTTTTTCCCCGCCATCGCAGCAACTACTTCAGCATTAAAGCCAACCCCAGCCATATTAATAAAATACCGCGCATTCACTTTACCGACATCAACATGACGGGCAAAACCCGAAAAGACAGATTCACGCCACTGTTTGTTTGAATACCCAAATGCGCGCGCAAAATCATTGCCTGTACCGCATGGTAATATGGCCATCCGCTTCTGTGTTGCCACGTGAGCCACGTCATTTCCACTCAAGAGCGCATTCACCACGACATTGACCGTGCCATCTCCCCCCAATACAGTGACCTGCTGGTGATGTATCAGCAAGTCTTTTAATTGCGCAACATCATCAGCAAAACAGCCACACGTTGCATACCATTGTAATTTTATTTTCCGTTCCATGGCGTTTTTCTCAAGCCATACCTTGTGCGACAAAAATTGTTTGCCGCGATGCGGCCTATATACAACCAACAAAACCATACCCCAAATATAACTTGTTTGAATAACTATTCAATAGATCGCTTTAAGACCACTAAAACCCAGAAAATAGCGATTAAACCATTGAATAAATATTCATTAGATCAAATTTAAACCCATAAGGATATTTTATTCATTAGATTATCTAATGATTCAACGACAATTTTTATCGTTTTAATTTTACGCATATTGGATGCAAAATAGCCAAGTAAATTATCAATACGTCAATTACTTGGAGTACAACTATGCTTAATTCAGCTGCAACATGCGGCAATACACAGACCGCGCCCGAAACGATGAATACCATGACAACACAACCTCAGATCCAGTGGATGGCATGGTTTAGTAAAATCGGACGAGCACTTAGCCTCAACCATGCGGTGATGTATAAGTAACTAGTGACTCCATGCACCTTGATGATCATGAAGCCATGGTTATCAAGGTTGATTTTCTGCCAAAAAACTCACCTCACCATATCAAAAAGTATAAATTTCAGGCAAACAATTCAATAACTTCGCCTTTTTGTCTATTTTTTCAGCAAACGGTTAAAAAACTATTTACAGCGACCCATTCCATAAGTATTATCGTTGCCCATGGAGAGATGGCTGAGTGGTTGAAAGCACCGGTCTTGAAAACCGGCATACGTTAATAGCGTATCTAGGGTTCAAATCCCTATCTCTCCGCCATATTTAAAGTTTTGCGTCGGAGAGGTGGCCGAGTGGCTGAAGGCGCTCCCCTGCTAAGGGAGTATAGGGTTTGTAGCCCTATCGAGGGTTCGAATCCCTCCCCCTCCGCCATTATCTTGTAAAAAAACCGTCCATTGGACGGTTTTTTTATGTCCAAAATTTACTTATCCCTTTTCAAATACCTTATCACCCCATCCATGTTTACGCTGCACAGACTGGTCAGATGTGTTATGTATATAGATATGATTAGCGAACTGAATAACTCAAATGCAGATCCATTTTATCGAAGGCTATATTCAACAGATCTACTTGGTTGAATATCCAGACCGGTTACTCCTGCTTGATGGCTGTACACGAGCAGATGTTGATGTTGTCTGTGACTATATCCGTAATCAACTGTCACGATCATTGGCCGATCTTAAACTGATCGTCGTCACACACATGCACCCAGATCATGCTGGCGGTGCGCATATATTGAGAATGCGCACAGGGGCTAAAATAGCCGCGGCCAAAATTGACGGACATTGGTATAGCGGTATTGATGGGATCTTGATGCATTGGTCTGATATTATTCTTGCCTTGTGGGTTGCGGGACGAAAAAACAAGGCACGTAAAAACTTATGGTATGACAGGAAACTCCAGGCAGATTATTACCTCTGTGATAAGGCATACCTGCCTGAATTTCCGCAATGGCAAGTCCTGCATACGCCAGGACATACAGATAGAGATCTTTCTCTTTATAATCAGACCACACAACAGCTGTATGTGGCCGACCTCTTTGTTAAAGTGAGAGGCCAATTTATTCCGCCTTACCCCGTTTTTTATCCCAATCGCTATCGCCACTCATTGCAACGGATCCAACAGATCAAACCCGCATATATCATTTTGGCTCACCAAGGAGAGATCCCCTTCGGTGAGATCGACTTTGCGCGTTTAGAGCAATTAGCGCCAACAGAGCCCGTGACACACTGGCGATCGGTTAAGGCTAAAACCAAAAAAGCACTGGGATTAAGTAAGCCACTTAAGATTAAATAGCCGATTTCACGGCTTGAATAAACTGCTCAACCTCTAACTCGGTATTATAAATATGAGGTGACACGCGCAACCCATATCGCCTTGCATCCACGGCAATATTTTGTTCAGTCAACACGGCTAAGCACTGGTTGAGACTGTCTCCTGTATCCACAATGACAGTGCCTGAGCACAGCTGCGCATCTGTTGGTGAGCTACAATAGTGTGGTAGTGCCTGCCAAATACGCGCCAGTAATTGTAGATTGTGCTGGCGAATATGGGACACCCCAAAATGCCCTAACCTTTCAATGCTGTTGGCCGCCATAATATAGGGCGCAACTGACGGTGTTCCCCCCCAAAAACGCAGTGCCGTCTCATGTGATGCAAAATGATGAATATCAAACTCAAATGGATTTTGGTGTGAAAACCAACCCACGTCTTTTGGTTGGCATTCAGCCAAAGACGCGGAAGACACCCAAAGAAACCCTGCCCCCGGGCCACCGCACAACCACTTTACACAAGACCCAATCACACAATCCGCTTGCCATGCGGATAAATCTACCGCCAAAATGCCCGCAGATTGCGCAATGTCCACAATCACTTTACACCCCAATTGTTTCGCCATCGGAATAATATCTGACACGGGCGCCTGCTGACCGGTGTTAGAGTAAACATGACTGACAAAAACCAAATCATAGTGCTGATTTAAATGCGCTTGCCAACTCGCAATATCACTCATGTCTTGTCCCATGGGTATAAAGCATAGCTCAACCTCACCCAGTGCTTGTTGTAATACAAACCCCATACTCGGAAAATCATCTTCACTAAGCAAAACCCGCACGCGCCGATTTTGTAACGATGCTTGGCTCATTAACCACTTTGTCAGTCCACTGGATAAGTTAGCTTGAGGACAAAAGTTATCTGCATGGCTATTGAATAACAGCGCCAATGCCTGGTTAAACTGCATCACGCCTTCCAACCATTGAGCCCAGGGTTCGCGATTTTGCTGCTGCCACGGAGCAACAAACTGCTCATTAAAATGCGCCGGCGCGGTTTTCAGCATGCGTCCAACTGAATGGCTTAGTAAATAAGTCCCCTGGGGCATAAAAAAGTCATCAGCTTGCATGGTCTACCTCAGCGTTTTTCAAAGCCTGACGTAATATCTTTAAATCAGTATATCGTGTGTCAAGATCACTGCGTTTCGCAGCAGCTCTTTTATCTCGTAGGGTTTCAAGCTGAGCCAATAGCACCTGCAATGGCGGTCCACTGGCAGTTACTTTATCGAGATGCTGATTGGCTAAGTTTTTAGCCGGGCCACAAATGTATTTTTCAACCAATTGATTGTGGTGCTGAATGGCGGTATCGCCATGCAATTTACACGCTTGTAAAAACACTTTCAGGGACGCTTGATACCAACTTTCATGACTGTGCTGCTGCGCGGCCAAAAATGCATCGAGTAGATTTGGCAGCCGCATACACTCTTTTAATGTCGCCTGATCTTCTGGCATCATATACAGCAACTTTTCAACCAAAATTTGCGCATAATCGACGTCATTTGCCTGGCATAATCCCAACATCATATCGATGACATTGATCCCTGCAAAATCTCCGGCATTCGCACCTCGGTAAATCTCTTTGCCCACCCTATAAGGCTTATAATATGGCCTCACAACATAGAAAAATGCGGCAGTATCTAATTGTTGAAACAGCGCCTGATTCGACTTAATCACATCCACTAATGCACGTTTCACCTCTTCCAATAACATCGGTGCCATGGGGTGTGAAATGCCCAGTGGTTGTAATTTTAACAACGCCTCTGCTGCACGCTTATAAGCCAAAATACCGCGGGTGTTATAGTCAATAAAGAGCTTTTCGGCCGGATCGCTGGTAAAACGCTTGTACACACCATTAATAGCCGTATTGTGGGTTGTAAGATGTGCAGTAGCAAATCTTGGTGTCACACCAATAGATGAACCGATATGCATTGCTAATGCTGAAGCTTCTTTTAATGGTGAATGTCGCTCTTTACTTGGCTCTGTCAACTCATGACGACGACATGCAGCCATATACAAGCCAACATTACCAAGTAGGTCAAATGCATTGTCAAAGCCTTCGTCAGTATTACCCTCTTTCAGTAACGCTTCAATATACTGTTGACCCTGTAACAGCAACTGCTGCTTTACTTCGTCACCAACTCCCACCACGTTGGCCGGATCGGCTTGCTCACGATAGAGTGCCTCTAACCTATCGTTTAGCATGACAAACTCAGTTCTTATCCAATCATCAAAGTTTTTTGTTTTTTTTGTCATGATTTAAATCCTGAAAAATACATCAGTGACAGGCTAACAAATCATCAGAAGGGATATTTGCCAATTATTTATTAATCGTTAAACTCAATTAGTGGAATACCAACTTTAAATACAAAAAAGTAGCAGAATTAACTAATATGCCTGACATTGACAATAAAGATAGGATTTTACTCAGCGCATTACAGCAAAATGCCCGCCTGAGTAATGCCGCACTTGCGGAGCAAGCCAGTTTGTCTGATACCCCCTGCTTGCGCCGAGTTAAAAAACTTCAGCAAGATGGCGTCATTTTGGGGTATCATGCCGATATATCGCCGCCAGCTGTCGGCTATTCTGTACTTGTTTATGCATTTATTCGCTTGACGAAAAACTCAGTCAAAGCAGCAGAAAGCTTCGAAAATCATGTCGATGGACTACAACAAGTCAGAAGCTGCTCCGTCGTGTCAGGTAGCCATGACTACTTATTGGAGATCCTCGCTGAGGATTTACCTAGTTATGAGCATTTTGTTAAGCATAGTCTCGCCTCTTTAGAGTTTATTGCAGCTGTTGAATCAACCATTGTGTTGAAGCAGACCTTTAACAAGCGCGGAGTGCCACTATGAATTTTAAAGGCATTTAACTTATGCACATTCAGTTCCGCTCGCCACTGCATCATGCTTTTGCCTACATCGGCTTAGCACTGGGTTATTTTGGCTTTGGAAAACTCTTCACACTCATCGCATTTCAAGACCAAGTTTTGCCCATTTGGCTGCCAGCAGGCATCGCCTTGGTTGGCTGCTTTTTATGGGGTTGGCGTTTTGCACCAGCCATATTTATTGCGTCAGTCTTGTTCAATTGGACCACCTATTTTGGACTGCAAACACACATTGCACATTATAGTGACGTTATTCAAGTGACAGTGGTTGCATTAGGCGCGGTGATACAGGGCTTACTCGGCGGATATTTAATGCGGTTATGGCTTGGCGACCCACTATTAATGCGTTCAAGAAAGAATATTGCTTACTATGTCTTCTTGGTTGGCATATTTGCCAATGTCACTTCAGCCAATATCGGCATGCTCGCGTTAAGTCTATTTAATCCACAATATGCCTTTTCACAGCATTGGCAAAATGTCATTGCTTGGTGGTTAGGTGACAGCTTGGGCATATTAATTTTCACGCCTTTGCTACTGATGCTTCTGAACTTAACTGTGTTTACTCCGCGTGGCTACCAACATAAACGGATTTTATTAGCGACTTGCTCCATTCTGTTTATTTCAGTGACAGCAACCACTTACTTGTATAATCAAGGGAATTTACAAGCTGCACAAAGAGAAGCGCAGCGAGAGGTCAATATCATCGAAAATGTGGTATTACGACATGTTAATCTCAGCATGCTTGCGATACAAGGTGTTGCGGCTAAGTTACAGTCCCAGCCACAGTTTGATCACAACAAATTTATGCAAATTGCGCAGCAACAAAGGTCGCGTTATCCATTTTTGTTTGCCGTTTCTTGGGGTCAACGTATACCACAATCAGACGCAGCGGCCTTGCAAACGGAGCTCGATACGCTCTATCGCAAAGAAGTCTTATTGCATGGCCCGTCGCTCAATGACACCGATCCCATGGTGGTGGTGAAGTATGTGTCGCCCCAAGCTGAAAACTTTGCCTCTTTGGGCTTTAATATTTACTCCAGAGCAAATCGCAAGGCCGCTTTGGAAGACCCTGAAATTATTTTGCAGCCAAGGGCAACCAATATCGTCAAGTTAGTGCAGACCCAACCAGCAAAACCAGCTTATGTGTTATTTTCGCCTGTCTTTCGCCAGAACGACACGCAACAACACACGCTCAATGCCGATATCATAGGGTATGCCATTGGCGTGGTACAAACCGACGTCTTACTGACCTCTGTACTCAAAATGACACAGGCCAGCAATTACGATCTCGCCTTTTACGATGGCAACAGCGAAACACCTTTTTTTAGCAACTATGATACTGCGCAAAAACCGTATCATGCAGATACCCACTACAGCACACAAATTCGCTTTGCAGGTCAAACCTGGCGGCTAACTTTAGCTATCAAAGACAGTTATATTAGCCACTTGAACCACCAGCAAACGATTTGGCTGTTGACGTTACAGCTGTGTATTTGTGCCCTGATCACCTTTATTGTTTTGCTCTACAATTATCAAAATATCGCCCTTAACCACTTGGTTGCTGAGCGCACAGAATCACTCAATGTTGCCTTACAAGATGCACAACAGGCTAACCAAGCCAAAAGCCGCTTTCTTGCCAATATGAGTCATGAAATCCGTACGCCACTCAATGCGGTGATCGGCTTCGCTTCTTTGACGCAAACCTCACACTCTTTAGACGTTGTAAAAAAATATATTGAACACATCAATATGTCAGCCAAAACCTTGCTGGGTTTGGTCAATGACATTCTCGATATCACCAAAATCGAGTCCAATAAACTGCATATCGAACAGCACAATTTTGACTTACAAAAGCTGCTTGAGCACATGGACAACCTATTTTCTATCAGTGCCAAAGAAAAGGGGTTAAGTTGGCGGGTTTACAGTAATGTCGATCATGCCGTCTGGCTCAAAGGTGATGAACTAAGAATAGAGCAAGTCCTGATCAATTTATGCAGTAATGCCATTAAATTCACTGAAAGTGGTCAAGTCAGTTTGCACTGTGAAGTGACGGAAAGTGAGTCTGATTATCGCGTACAATTTAGTGTTTCAGACACAGGGATAGGCATTGATTCAGCCCACCTTAAACATATCTTTTCACCATTTGTACAGGCTGATAATTCCACCTCACGACGCTTTGGTGGCACAGGATTAGGCTTGGCGATCAGTAAAGAGTTATCAGACAGAATGGGCGGGAGTTTGCAGGTAGATAGTCAAGTGGATATCGGTAGTCACTTCCACTTCTCTATTCGCTGCCCATTTGGTGAAGCCATCAGTCCAGCGATGCCTAAATTTGATGACACGCACATTGCCAAGCTCCGCGTCTTAGTGGCCGAAGACAACCCAGTGAATCAAATCGTGATCAAGTCTATGCTAGACTCTTTTGGCGTAAACTACGAATTGGTTGCCAACGGTCAGCAAGCTGTTGCCGCCGCGCAACAAGGCAAGTTTGACTTGATCTTAATGGACTGCCAAATGCCGATATTAGATGGCTATCAGGCCACGTCAACACTGCGTCAGCAATACGATCAAAAAACATTACCTATTGTGGCGCTCACCGCAGATGTTATGCCTGAAGACAAAGCCTATGCGTTAGCCATTGGATTTAACAGCCATCTTGCAAAACCCCTTGATCGCGATAAGCTAGGAACATGTCTGGCTCATTACGCTCAAATATGCTCAAAAGATTCATCGGCTTAATATCAACACTGTGGGTAGTCAGTGCCGTCGCACAAGACTGCACAACACTGCCCACAGATCATCAACAATACTTAGAAGGCATGCAAACAGGCGAATACCGCTTTGCCAATGATGTCGGCCCCGCCGCCCTGTCCCTGACCGAAAATATGGCGTATGCGGATTATATCAGTGCCACCAGAGCCCTAATCTTAAAGCGTAACAAACGCGCAACGCTGCTCTGCCCACTGCCTTCTGTGATGCCCACCCAGGCGCAGCAAGCGCAGGTTATTGATCACATCGCCCCTTACCAACTTTTACATAACAACCAAGACAAAGGCATTTTATTGATCCATGGCTTAACCGACTCACCCTATATTTTTAATACCATTGCGCAAGATTTATATCGCCAAGGCTTTAACGTCAGAACCTTACTATTACCTGGCCATGGTACGGCAGCAGATGATTTACGGCACGTGACCAATGATGACTGGCAACGTCATGTACGTTATGCCATCAAACGTACCAGCCAAGATTTCAAACATTTTGCCATCATGGGGTTTTCTACTGGTGCCGCTTTAGCGACCCTCGAGATCGAAAAACACAGACCGTCTAACCTACAAGCCTTGGCATTGGTAGCCCCTGCCACAGAGTCACATAACAAGAACAGCTGGATGGCGCAGTGGGTTGATTGGCTACCGCTGATGAATTGGCTAGATGAGGATGCTGATCTGGATTTTGCCAAGTATGAGTCTTTCCCACTTGCCGCTGCGGCCTTGGTACATAATGTCATGGTTGATATGATGCAAAGTGACGTGCCTGCAGATCTGCCCATCTTAACCATACTCAGTGATGTTGATGCCACCATAGACAGTCAAGCCACCTTGCAGTTGCTAACGCGATGGGCCAAAACACATCGCGCGCCCTTGGCATTAAGACTCTATGCCAATAATCCCATTGAACTTGACCAACGTATTGCACTCACACACATTGATAAGCTAGACAAGGTCATTGATATGTCGCACGTTGGTTTGCTGATACCACAACATCACCCCTACTACGGCGAGCAGGGCGCGTATCGCCACTGCGGCAGCTATTTTGCAGATGCAGCCGCCTACCAAACCTGTAAATCTGCAAAGCAAATCATCTTTGGCGAACACCACAGCACCAATAAAGCGGCATACACACCACTTGCCAGAGTCACTTTTAATCCTGACTACGCAGGGTTGACCAAGCAACTGAGTGAGTTCTTAAATCGCCATGTCCATTAAACCGTATCATCATCAGTTTGTGACCAGCATCAGTGCCATAGAGCAATCACATTGGCAGCGATTGGCTGGGGATAGCTTATTTACCAACTATGCGTGGTTGTCAGCCCTTGAATTCAGTGGCAGTGTTGGCCGCCAAACAGGCTGGCAGCCATATCATTTAGTGATATATCAGCAAGGTAACACGCACCCAGTCGCCATTTTGCCTGGATATATTAAAAGTCACTCATACGGAGAGTATGTATTTGACTGGGCATGGGCCGAAGCCTATGAGCGCCATAACCTAGATTATTATCCCAAATGGTTATCTGGTGTGCCATTTACACCGGTTGTCGGTGCGCGGCTTTTATGTGAAGCACCCACAGAGACACTGTATTCATTCATTCAATCTGTTCTCGATGACGAAGCGGCGCAACAAGCTTGGTCTGGCTGGCATGTCAATTTCCCGCGCCAAGAAGAAGCTTGGTCCAGTACGCAGTTACTTGAACGCCATGGTGTGCAATTCCATTGGCATAATCAAGGTTATGCGGATTTTGATGCCTTTTTAGCGACGATGAAAGCACGTAAGCGCAAAATGATAAATAAAGAACGCGACAAGGTTAATAGTTCAGAGCTGTCCATTGTCTGGCTGGAAGCAACGCACATTGATAAAAATATCATAGATCTTTTTTATCAATGTTACTGTCATACCTATCGCAAGCGCTCAGGGCACAACGGTTACTTAACTCGTGCATTTTTTGAGCTGTTATTTAATGCCATCCCAGAGCAGGTAAAGCTCTGCTGTGCCTATCGAAAACACGACCAATCTGATAAACAAGAATTGGTTGCTGCCAGTTTATATCTTCAAGACAATGACACATTATATGGAAGGTATTGGGGAGTACTAGAGCATAGTGAGCACTTACACTTTGAACTCTGTTACTACCAAGGGATCGACTATGCCATTGCGCATAAATTGGCGCGTTTTGATGCCGGAGCACAAGGAGAACACAAACTGCTAAGAGGATTTGAGCCGGTGTTTACGCGCTCGTATCACACCATCTGCCATCCTTTATTCAGTCAGGCGATTGACGACTTTATCAATACCGAACGAGGCCAAATTGCCCACTATGCGCGCCAGTGCACAACATTACTGCCGTATAAAACACAATAGCCGGTTATTGGCTGGCATGGCATGATCAGCCACTAACTTAAGACCTGCTACTATCGCAAGTGTCATGACCCATTCAATGTCACGAATCCCACTGTCAGGGTCACGAGACTTTAAAAAAGCATCAAACTGAGCATTGCTTTGCGACGTAAATGCACCTTGATAATTAAAAGGGCCATAAATTATGACTTTACCGTCCGTATCAAGGTGACGCTCAACACCTGTAAAAAAGCGCTTGACCAGCGCTTTAGAAACGATGTGCAAAGTATTGGCCGTATAAATCACGGGCACTTGTGCCACAGGCCATTGCTGATTTAAATCCAACGCTAATGGAAGGCGCAAATTATCCAGCGCCGCCTCTTCACACCAACTGATGATCCCGTCATGATTGCACGGCAAGTCAGCGGTTTGCCAGATCACATGGGGGAGTGCTTTGGCAAAGTGCACCGCATGCTGGCCAGTCCCAGAGCCCACTTCTAATACACTCTGTGCCTTACCGATGAAGGGTGCTAAATGGGCTAAAATTGGCCCCTTATTATTTTCACATGCTTGCGAGTATGGCTTTGTCATTTTGCACCTAAATAGACCACTTACGCGCCGAGTTGGCGCAATGTGATTCCCATTTTGCAACGAGTTATTCGCAATGTCTATTTACTGTACTGATAAATATAGATAAAAAAATTTTGGTATATGGTATGCAAAAAACATAGGTATTGACTATAAGTACCTAGTGTACCCGTTCAAAAACCTGTATGGAGATGCCAAAAATGAAGTACTCAAAAGTGACACATATGCCCAATCAAAGTTTAGGCCATATCCCAGAGGAACAAGCCGCTGAGTCTAAGCAAACCTATCAACAAGAAGTCGCTGATCTGCTCAGCAGTAAAGAGCAAGAAAAAGATCAAACCACAGAGCAGTTTATCTTGGGCTATAACTGACAATAACACCATCACTTACAATCCGCATAAGGGTTGCTAATCTCCTATTTTAGTGTAATGATAATAATTATCGTTACACTAAAATATAATACGTCATGGTTACACCACAAGTTCTATGTCAGTTTCAACCCCGCTTAGATACACAATGTCAACGCCCCTATTTAGATGCCCCAGTGCATGTGGCCAACTTTATCGAAGATGGATTCAAGCTGGCTAAGTGGTATGAAAAAAAACCCTGCGTGTTATTACAAGAACTTTATTTACGACGTGTCTTTTTTGAATTGCTTAACCACATCGCCGATCCGCTCGTACATCAGAGTTTTCGGCAGCAATGCTTTGAGCAGCTTCATAAACCGCTTCTAGCACTCAAACGCTTTTATAAAAAACAGCACCGCTCTATGGCGCCTTTTTACCGCCTAGAACGCGAAGCTAGGATCATCAGTCACGAATTCAATCCTTTTAACTAGGAGTCAGTATGACCACTTACCGCACCGCATCTGATAGCATGGGCACTTTAGAAGTACCAGAAACCGCACTGTACCAAGCACAAACACAGCGCGCAGTGAATAACTTCCCAGTCAGCGACTTAACCATGCCAACCAGCTTTGTACGCGCACTGGCTTATATCAAGCAGGCCGCAGCAGAAGCGAATGCGCAGCTAGGTCACCTAGATCAAGACAAAGCCAAAGCCATTGCGGCAGCATGTCAGCAAATTATTGATGGTGCTCACCTAGACCAATTCCCAGTAGATGTGTTTCAAACTGGTTCTGGCACCAGCTCAAATATGAACGCCAATGAAGTGATTGCAACCCTTGCAAGTCAACAAAGTGGTTTAAATATCCACCCCAATGACGATGTCAACATGGGGCAGAGCTCGAATGACGTGATCCCAACAGCAATCCATGTCAGCAGTGCAACGTCGGCGGTCTATGAGCTACTACCTGCGCTGAAGCATTTATCACAAACCATTGAAAGAAAGAGCAAAGAGGTTGGTCACCATGTAAAAACAGGGCGTACACACTTAATGGATGCGATGCCAGTGACGTTTGCCCAGACACTCAGCAGTTGGCAGCAGCAAATTGACTCGGCATACGAAGGCATTTTGTCATCTCTAGAAAAAGTCTATCAGTTAGGTCAAGGTGGCACAGCTGTCGGCACTGGCGTAAACGCAGACAAGCAATTTGCAGCGACATTTAACACCCATTTAAGCAGCAATGTCGGCATTCGTTTCAACCCAAGTCCGAACTTTTTCTACAACATTGGTTCGCAAGATGCCATTGTTGCACTTTCAGGCCAATTAAAAACCTTGGCCGTCGCGAATATGAAAATTGCCAACGACCTACGCTGGATGAACTCAGGCCCCCTAGCTGGCTTAGCCGAGATTGAACTACAAGCACTACAACCAGGCTCGTCAATTATGCCGGGTAAAGTAAACCCTGTGATCCCAGAAGCAGCAGCCATGGTAAGTGCACAAGTGATCGGTAATGACGCCACAATCACAGTGGGTGGTCAGTCTGGTAACTTTGAACTCAACGTGATGCTACCTGTCATTGCCTATAACATTTTGCAGAGCATTGAGTTGTTGGCAAACATCTCTCGTTTAATCGCAGATAAAGCCATCGCAACGTTCAAAGTCAACGAAGAGAACATCCAACGTGCGCTATCACGTAACCCCATTTTAGTCACTGCCCTGAATCCGGTGATCGGCTATGAAAAAGCAGCTGCGATTGCGAAATTAGCCTATAAAGAAGGTCGCCCAATTATTGAAGTGGCTGCAGAGCACACTAATCTGAGTGAAGATGAGCTTAAAACACTGCTTAATCCACAAAAACTCACTGAAGGTGGTCTATAAGCGAAAAGCGCTCTAATCTTATAAGGGTTTGTGCAACGCTCGCCTGAGGCTATTCAGCCATGATACAGGCGAGCTATGGCTCACTGAAGCAGTTCGATTTTCACCCAATTAGTTGCTCAACCCCTAGCGTACCGTGCTTGTATCTCTGCGCAAAGCACGGCACACTGTTAAAAAAAAAAACAGGATAGATTATGAACGCATTTAAGCTAACACTTGCTAGCCTATTGGTTATTTCAGGATGTTCAAGTACAGAGGCCGGCTCTGACACAACGCAATCACAACAAACCCAGCCACCAGTCGCTGAGCAACCGGCTAAGCAAAATAAAAAACAACTGGCACCGGCGAAGCTACAAACTAAATCAGCAGTGCGCCATGATACCGGCCATGGTAAGCCCGCACCGGCTAAAATGATCACCAAAGCGGAACCCATCGCGCATTATAACGAGGATGAAATTTCTCAAGCGGGGATCCAAAATCAACACAAATATTTAAACTTCATCACCAAGGACAAAAGCTGTGACAGTAACAGCCAATGTTTGGCCATTCCTGTTGGCAGCCGTGCATGTGGTGGACCGTCAAGCTACTTAGTATTCTCCACTAAAACCGCAGATCAAAACACAGTGTATGAACTGGCTAAAAAGCTGACCGATAGCGAGGCGCAGTATAATGCCAAACACGGGATGATCAGCATTTGTGAGCATTTACGTCAGCCAGCAACTCAATGTGTTGAAAATACTTGTGTTACACTAGGTGGTACTAATAAATCACCAACTAGGGACTATCGATGAAGTGTAAACTCGGCATTGCTTTTGGTCTATCACTGACGTTTTTGACTGGCTGTGTAACCACAGACTCAGGATCACAGTCTACCACGACCCGCTCCGGCGATTCGCTTGAGCAAATAATTGCTGATAAAGGGTGTGATGCCAGCTTTCAATGTAAAGTCATTGCAGTTGGTGAGCGATTGACATGTGGCGGACCGAGCCGCTATCTAGTGTATTCGTCACGGAATGTGAATGAAGAAGATGTTGAGCGTGCGGCAAAAGCCGTCACCTTAGCTGAGCAGTCTGAAAACCAAAACAAAATTGCCAGTGATATTTGTGAGCCCGTATTACCGGTTCAAGCCTTATGTATTAGCAATGAATGCCAGTCCATCGTATTAAAATAATCTGATAGGCAGTGTCGTTTTTCACTGCCTACCCCGCTAAAAAATGGTTCAGTAACAACAAAGGGACGACCAGTAAAACGCACAATCCCGCCGATCCCAGATAAGATAATACCAAGCGCTTTTTGATCCAATAGCAATACATAAAGCGCAACAAATAAGTGGATGCCACGCCAAATAACGCAAACATCAACAATAACGATAGTAGATAAAAAGACACTGACAACTCATACGCTTAGATACATAATTTTATCATAGCGGTACATTGTTAAATCTGCACCTAATTTTAATTGCTGCAACAAACAGTGCCCAATAATGGCTACCAAAGATTGCTCACGACCACTTTACCCATGGCCTGACCGCTGGCCAAACGCGCATGCGCTTCGCCCACTTGCGCAAAACTCAAGTCTGATGCATCCAAAACAGGGCTCAGTTTACCTACGTCGACAATCTCTGCCATACTGGCCAGAATATGGTGATGCTCAGCGCGTTTCACATTGTGGAGCATTGGAATAAGCATAAAGACCACATGCAAAGACAGCCCTTTAAAATGCGCCACGGATAAATCAATCTCAGCCAATGATACCGTTGTTGCAATCTGACCGTTAAGCGCAGCCGCTTCAAATGAATTCAACAAGTTTGCTCCACCGACCGAGTCATATACTAGATCAAAGCCTGCTCCTTGTGTGTGCGTAGCCACATAATCTGATACCGATTCGGTTTGATAGTTGATTGGCGTTGCGCCCATGCGTGTTATCAAGTCAAGCTGATCCGGTTTGGAACCTGTTGCATACACCTCGGCACCAAAATGGGCCGCTAATTGCACCGCAACATGCCCGACGCCGCCAGCGCCACCATGCACAAGTACACGCTGACCTTGTGCCACCCCCGCACGTACCAACCCTTCATATGCAGTGATCCCAACCAATGGCAGGGCTGCGGCCTCACGCATACTTAATGACGTCGGCTTATGTGCAATTAAATTGGCATCGGCAATCATATACTCAGCCAATGCGCCAGGTAACTCTGCTAATCCACCTGCACAACCATAAACCTCATCACCGACACGATAACCGTCCACTCCCTCGCCAACTGACTCAATCACACCGGCAAAGTCCATACCTAAAATCGCAGGCAAAGCAGGCGATAACGGTAGAGCCGCTCCCATTTCACGGATCATCATATCTACCGTATTAATGCTGCTCGCCATCACCTTAACGCGAACCTGCCCAGCGCTGACTTCTGGTTTTGCTACTTCTGTTTGTGTAAATACGTCTGTACCGCCAAATTCATTGATGACCATTGCTTTCATGATTAAACCCTCGTTCAGTGAATACAAACAGTCTACTTTTTAACTATACTTTTGATAATATCGATATAAATACAATCAGTTTTTAGATTTGATTGATAATGAACATTGCACATTTAAAATTATTCACTCGCATCGCCGCCACGCATAACATTAGCCTTGCGGGTAAAGAACTCGGGCTCTCTGCAGCCGTTGCCAGCGCCCATATTAATAAGTTAGAAGAAGCGCTGGAAACACAACTGCTCTATCGCACCACCCGTAAAGTGGCATTAACGGAAGAGGGATTGGCTTTTTTACCGCATGCAGAATCCGTTCTCGAAAGTGTTGAAGTCGCCAAAGCCGCCATTGGCGCAGGCAGTCATACACCTCAAGGGACATTGCGGATCACAGCACCGGCCTCATTCGGACGGATGCACATCGTGCCGGCATTGGCAGATTTTACACAGCGCTATCCAGAACTGAAGATAGACCTCCGCTTAAGTGATAGTATCGTTGATATGGTAGAAGGTGGCTTTGATGTGGCTATCCGTAATGCCGCGCTGAGTGATTCTTCACTGATCGCCAGTAAGCTTGCCAGCGATACGCGTATTTTATGCGCATCACCTGAGTATATCGCCCAGCATGGTGCGCCCGAGTCCATAGAGCAGCTTAACACTCACCCGCTGATTAACTTAACTGGCATCGATCACTGGGTGTTTGAAGGTGACTCGCAGAACATTAAGCTCAAACCCATCAGTGGCTTGCATATCGATAATGGGGAAGCCATTCGTGATGCCTGCATACGCGGTATGGGGATCACACTGTGCTCAATGTGGTGTGCCTATCAAGCGCTACAAGAAGGCAAGCTGGTTCAAGTGTTGAAGGATTCTCCCCTCGTAAACGACACGGCACTGTGGGCGGTCTACCCAAGCTCTCGCATGTTAGCGCCCAAAGTGCGGGTGTTTATTGATTACCTCAAAGCGTATATCGGAGAGGTCCCTTATTGGGATTAAATTGAATTCGCGTGTTGATTTAACTGCGCCAAGGTCTCCATTAACCTCGTCTGTAACGCCTGCTCCTCAGCACTTTGATGGGGCGGGCTAAATTGACCAATGTCATTGTCAAAATACAACCCGCCTGCATCAGCAAAGCGCTCGCTCAAGGCCGCTTCAACTAAAATATCCGCCCCCAATTGCACGCTACTGCCTTGCATGCCATAGGCTTCCTGCACCATTTTACTGCCTAAAAAAGATTTGGGGTTGACCGCAACCACACATGGACCACTCGCTTTTAATTGTGTCCCCAAGCTCATTGACCACATAGTCAACGCCAATTTACTTTTTGCATACACCGCCCCCGATGACAGGTTACTAGGTACTAATAGTTCGCTGACCTCAAATGGCGACTGGGCTGCAGATGATAAATTAATAACGCGCCCCTGCTTTGGCACAATGGCCAGCAGTGCTTGCGTCAAAATATAAGGCGCAATGGTGTTAACCATGAAGCGCATGTCATACCCATCACTGCTGAGCGTTTGTGTGGTTTTGAACACACCCGCATTATTGATTAACACATCTAACTGCGCATGATCTGCCCTAACCGCCTTAGCCAAAGCACAGACCTCGGCCAACACAGATAGGTCCGCACAATAACCGGTAACACGATCACTGCCAAAGCGTGTGGATAGTTCATCACGCAGTGCATCTAACTTTGCTTGATTACGGCCATGTAATAACACACGATGTCCTTGCATCAACAAAGTCATTGCACAGGCTTTGCCAATGCCATCTGTCGATCCAGTAATTAAAATGGTTTTGCTCATTGCGCGCCCCTTTGCCCATTAACCGTGTCAATAATGTCTGCGGATCACTTTAATACACCTAACTCATATTGATAATAGTGTATGTTTTTAAATCAGTTTCAAAAATAAATTGATAATAAGTATCAAAACACGCTCAGAATCACTGTTTAAATGGGACATCGTTATTTGTCGAGCGATGACGCAGCTCTAAGCTCTGCGCTTGCTTCATCCGTTTGATGTGGCGGTTTACTTAACCATTCAACCACGACTAGGTTAATGCACATGGCAATCAATCTGTCGTAGTCACGGTAAATCGTCAGTAGAGATGCAAATGTGTCTTGCCAATGGCCCAATACCAAGTGCACTATCGCACCAATAAATAGCGGCGTAATGGCAGCTAAGCTTATCGCCACCGCACGCATCATCCACTTTTTATGGCCTGTCACTTGGCCGCGCACTATCTGCCAAACAGCCACAGAGAATGCCCCCACAATGGCGATACTCATCACGACCAACGAAATAAATCGCCCACCAAGCTCATCTGGAGACGACACAAGGTGTAACCAAACTCCCGATAGCGCCAACACGCAGCCAGAAAGTACCGCAATGCGTCCAGCAAGCCTGTGCCAACGCGGGTAACGCACACGCAAGCGAGGAGAAAACTGCCAAGGCATAGTTAAAAAGAAGATTACCCCCGCTAAAGCATGGGTTAATATCGCAGCAGGCGCTGCTATGTACTGAGGGTTTATGACATCAGTCATGCCAAAAACACCTGCTTGACCCAACAGCACTAACGCAATAATGATGATGGCCGGTAAACCGGGGATCGCCATAATAACAAGCAGGCCACTGACCACCGGCCAGTTAAACGCAATGGGTTGATTGTATCTATTCATTTTACTCACTTAACTCATCTGGTGAAGGATGCGATGATTATGTAAGATGATTGAATAAAGGTCGTCCTCGCTGATTGGGAAGGACAAAAACACCAGGACTGCCCGGCTTGATTAATACGTAAAAAACCATTTAATATGTTGTTTTATATGCTTATTTTTATTTTAATAAAAAACATGTTGTCAGACGGATGATCGTTGAGCAACCCGCCCTATTTGCCCTCAATGTAGCCACGCTCTGTGTCATCATTTTCAGTGCACATCAGCTTATTTTGCGGATGCACTCGCAACACGTGTACCGTCCTTTGGCAGTCTGTTTGCTCTCCATTGGACTCATTGCTATGTTACCCATCAGCAAAGTATTACTCCCAATCGAGTGGCAAATTATCAACCTATTAGTGTCATTGCCTGCCTTGTTATTGATTGCACCCAGCCTATGGCTATACACCAAAGCACTCACCAGCAATACACCTTGGCAGCTTTCACGTCATGATATAAAGCATCTGATCCCAGCATGCATTGGCTGCACCATTACACTTATCGCATTGTGTTTACCCGCACCCTATCAGCATGCAATTTTGGTCAACGACAATCTCGCGTTGATTGAGCAAGCCCCAAGCCTACTGCAAATTTTAATCTATGGCTTATTAATCATCACATTTATCAGTGTGCTCGGCTGGGTGCTGCAATCTGCTTGGTACTTTTACAAAATCATTAAACAGCTGCGTGATTATCATGCCAAACTCAAAGATGTCTTTGCATCAACCGAGCAAAAAGAGCTGCACTGGTTAGTTTGGTTATTAAGTTCAGTTGGCGGGGTATGGCTGTTTATCGCCACGAACTTAGTATTTGATAACCTGCTGAGTCCAATTCCACACAGCCCGCATTTACATGCCACTTTAGTCTTGTTACTCGTATATAGCCTATCGTTGTGGGGCTTAAGGCAAAAACCAGGCTTTGTGGAATGTTATGATCTTGATAAAACGTCTGAGCCTGACAAGCCACCGCTCAATGCCCCTTCAGCAAGCCGTGATGAAAAGTATCAGCGCTCCGCTTTGGACGCCCAGCAAGCGCAAAGAATTGCCACAAAATTACAGCGTGCCATGCAAGGTGATAAGCTCTACTTAGACCCTGCTTTGTCACTGCCAAAGCTCGCAGCGCACATTTGTGCACCGAGTCATTATATCTCTCAAACCTTAAACGAAACGCTGGATATCCGCTTTTTCGATTTTGTGAATCAGCACCGTGTCGATGCGGCAAAACACACGCTCGTACAAAGTGATAAGACCATATTAGATGTCGCCATGTTGGTTGGCTTTAATTCTAAATCTGCATTTTATGCCGCCTTTAAAAAACACACCGGCATGACTCCCAGTGCCTATCGGCAACAAGACAGCACGGATTAGGACTACTTCCAGCCCATCTTCCATATTTTAGGGTCTTTAAGTGTACGCCAATTAATGGCAATTTCACGCTTAGTCATCAGCGCTTCAATCACGCACTCGATCACTTTGCCATCTTCATCAAACTCAACTGACGTGACCATAAAATGCTTTTCTTTGTGTGTTGGGCTAACTGACGTCCACTTACTGTGGAGCAACTTTTTTGGAGTAAGTGTGTGCTGCATAAATCAAGTTTTAAATTAATTTGCTGTTTCATACGCCAAATTTATCATCCCAGATCAACATAACAACAGGCATACCTGATCAGCACGCCTGCATAGGATCAGCGCACTGACTGACTCACCGTGTATTCAGCTATCAATTTATCCATCATTTGTGCGGCTCTAGCAATGTCTGTGGCAGCAATATTGATTTGTTCAGCCCCGCTGACATTCTCCGTGGCTTTTTGGAATATCCCATTGATGTTTTTGCTCACTTCATCAATGGCGTTGCTTTGCTGCTGAGTGTTACTCGATACAGACTCGGTCACCAATTCAACTTGCTGAGCCTGTTCAACTATTTGCTCAAGGGCACGCTTAATTTCTTCCGCACGCTGCGCCGCTTCCAGCGCATTCTCTTTACCTTGTGTGATCACATCAGACGCCTCTGAGGAGCTGGTTTGTAATTCACTCACCAAGGCTGAGATTTCTTCTGTCGACTTTTGGGTGCGGCTGGCAAGGCTACGTACCTCATCAGCCACCACGGCAAAACCACGCCCTTGCTCACCAGCACGGGCCGCTTCAATGGCGGCATTCAATGCCAGTAAGTTGGTCTGCTCTGCAATACTTTTGATCATTTCAACCATGGAAGAAATGCTGCCTACACGCTCATTCAGTGCATCCACCGATTGTGCAGAGCGTGCCATATCATCTGAGGCTTGCTGGATCACTTGCACTGCATCAGCCACTACTTGCTGACCTTGTAATGATTCTTGGGTCACGGTTTTTGCAGCCGCCGCGTTTTCGTTCATCGAATTGGCAATCACTTGAATGTTGGCGCTCATCTGCTCAGAAGCAGACGCAATCGTTTGAATACCAGATTGCTGACTCACTAAATTTTCTTGGCTTTGCTGTATCGCCGTTGCCGTTTCTTGAGAGGCATTTGCAATGCTGGAAGACACCCTGGCAAACTCAATCAAATCGTCTTCAAATTGGCGGGTTAATTTATTGATATTATTGGCAGACTTACCCAGCTCATCTTTAGAGATGACGCCAATCTCATGGCCAAGGTTTTTGTTTAGCATGGCAATGTCTATGCCTTCGGCAATTTTTGCTGACTGTCGGCGACGCAGTCGGATCGCAAAAAACAATGCCGCGGTGATCACCAAGCCAACGACTAAAATGATCAGCTCTATAACCAACACCCACACCGCATGCTGCTGAATTTTAATGGCCGTTTCATCCACCAAGCTGAGCGCTTTTTCTTCCGCTGCTTTCAGAGCGTTAATACGATCTGTGGCCGCTTTGAACCAACTCTCCGCATCCAGTCCAAAATTGTCATTTTTACTTTCAACGCCACTGCGATAACGGGCCACTTCGCGAAAGGCACTGCCACTGAGTGCCTGCTCTAAGATGCGTTTCATTTCTAGAGGCGAGGCCTCCAAGGCTTCTTCTAAATACACGTCTTGTTTTGTCATCAGCGCAACATGTTTGGTTTTCAGTGCTGGCGTAAAGCTATCTCGACTCAATACATTAGATAAAACGGCACGTTCAATACCTGCGGATTCTTTGGCGCTAGAAAAGTTGTAGATGGCCACCAATTCAGTGGCGATGGTGTGATCGTTACTCAGCCGCGATGCGGTGATCACCATATGTAATGCTTTGAGATTGATATCTGTGTAAAACTTCAATGCTTCAGATAACGGGATAGACAAGTCATCTACACGATTTCGAATTTGCGACAAGTTACCAAACATGCGTTCAAACTCGGCCAACTCTTTGGCCATTTCTGGGATCAGATCCCACTTTAGTTTTTCCTGTTTCAATGTGGAAAGTAATCTGTCTGTTTGTGTGCGCTGCTGATGCAAGTTATCTTTAAACTTAGTGCCTTTAGAGCCAATGAACCCCGCAGAGGCCCCCCGCTCTTTTTGCGTCTCGTGGATAACACTTAATACCATATGACTCAAAAACGCGTTGTACTCTGCATCATAGGCGTCATTCATCCGTTTAGCCGACATGGATACATCGTAAAAAATCACTGCACCTAAGAGTAAACATGGTAGTAATACAACGGTTGTCATATGGCTAGAAACCAATCGAGCAATTGCTTGTAACATCACTGCACCACTATTTTTCTTAAACATTTTTTTTACGAATTAAACTATAGTACAGCTCACCAGATTGCAAAATTATTTATTTTTTGTTATTAACTAAATGAAAATAAATGAATTAATCAAAAGACATCAAGAATACCGATAAAAGGTAAAAAAGTGCAAATATAGCAATAATTTGAATGAGATAACTTTAAACTTAACTGCACTGACGCGTCACCAAGAAAATCGCAGCAAAAGAGCGTGACCGTGCTCTTTTGCCACCGCTAAACCGGCTTGTGAAACGACTAACGCCCGTCTAATATTTTTGCTTTGATCCATGCACCGGCTTCTTTAAGCTCCGAATCAGCAAAGTTTTGCGACGCACAGCTTCCTACCTTAAACGCCGCACCACTGAGTGGGTCGTCTGAGTAATTCCAGTTTGTCCAACTGATTTTTTTTCTTGCCATTAAATCAATGTATTTCTGCGAACTCACAAAGTCATTTGCGCCGCCACCTGTGTAATGCTGTGTACCAAACTCACTGACAAATACAGGGAAAATATCCGACGCTCTATCGAGCATATTGCGGTGATAATCCGTGTGTGCGGCAGCATAAAAGTGGAAGGTATACATGATGTTATCAAACGGCACCGGGTCATCGATTACATCCTGTAAATCGCCATCCGACATGGAGGCACCAAACGTTGACCAACCATGTGTACCAACCAGGATCAAAGCATTAGGCTGGATATTTCGGATCACCGGAATAACTTGCTCGGCGTAGTGACGCACCGCAGACCAAGGCACGCCATTAGGCTCGTTGGCAATATCATAGATAAGGTTATTGCGGTGCTTGTGTTTGGTGACAATTTCAGTAAAAAACGTTTTGGCAGCCTCAACGTTATAATTGGGATCGCCCGGGTCGAGTTGATGCCAGTCCACTAAGACATAAAGCCCGCGCGCACTCGCCATCTCAATAAGCGTATGCATTTGATTGGTAAAACCAACCGGATCTGTTTCATAGCCGCCTTCTTGCACATATAAACTCAATCGCAGCACATCGGCTTGCCAATCATAGCTCAGCACATCTAAGCTTTTGTCAGTCAAACATTTACCCAAGCCATGCCACTGTAACCCATGGCTACTCATGCCACGTAATTGTATACGCTGGTTGGTTTCACTGCACAAACCCGTGCCACACACTTGCAAGCGGCCATACTTTTCAACCGGCGTAATATGGACGCCAGTGTCACAGCGACCCAAATATTGCCACGCGGACCCAGTACCGGGCTCCGAGCTTGTCCACCATTTAGCTTGATAAAGCGTATTATTGTGCACCAGTTTATCACCCGTACCAGCATGACTTGGTTGCCCTTGCCAGTTCTTTTGTGGCCAATCTGGATAGGTATTTACGGTGCTGCAATCAGCAGCATAAACCTGACTTGATATCAGTCCGAATGCCAATAAGACAGCACTCAAATCGTGTTTTTTCATCTCTTTCACCTTTACATATTATTTACATAGTTGTTCCTGATTGAGATATAGAGGTTACCAACCAAAAAGGCTATTATATTTCGCTAAATTGATCGTAAAGTATTGAAAATGGATTGAAATGTGCTGAAAATCATCACTGGAG
Organism: Pseudoalteromonas luteoviolacea; assembly: GCF_000814765.1. Lineage (GTDB taxonomy): Bacteria > Pseudomonadota > Gammaproteobacteria > Enterobacterales > Alteromonadaceae > Pseudoalteromonas > Pseudoalteromonas luteoviolacea_H. The sequence continues at coordinate 159,039 of NZ_JWIC01000008.1, read as the reverse complement.
CACTGTTTTCTTATCGCGTTATTTGGGCCAGGCTTTCCAACATGCAATGACAGGCATATAAAACAACTCAATCAGCTAGTTACAAAATAAACACCAATTATATTATGGGTTTTAGCCACTCGCGCGTTCTTATTTATATGATGAATTAAATAGAAAAAAAATGAGTAACTTACGATCTGCTAACTACCCGAGAATGAGTAAACTGAGGGCATCCACATCCAGTGTCCATGACCAATTAGATAAAAAAATCATGGCGCAATCGCCATTTGATAACAAAACAAACTATGGTCACTTTTTACGTTACCAATTTCACTTAATGCGTCATGTTGAGTCACTCTACTTAGACACTCAGCTCGCCAAACTGGTCCCTGATCTAGTCGCACGTAACCGCTTCAAAGCACTCAGCCAAGACTTCCAAGATCTCAATATAGCGCAACCTGCGCCACTCCCCAACACGACCAATGTGGCCCATTGCCACTATGCTAGTTTAGGTTGGCTATATGTCATAGAGGGCTCAAAACTCGGCGCGGCTGTTTTGGCAAAAGAGGCTGAAAAGTTAGGCTTAAATGGTGAATTTGGCGCTCGCTTTTTAGCAGGTTCAGAAAAAAGTAGAGGGTCTCATTGGCGCCAGTTTATGCAAGGCATTGAAGATGCCCCACTGAACGCGCAACAAGAACAAGCAATGCTCGAAGGCGCACAAGCCGCGTTCAAATTTGCCAATGCGCTTGTTGAGCTAAGTTATGCACAACCAGAAAATGCGCATGTCGCGTAATATTCGTCAAAACCTAGTGAAATATACCTACCAGCTTGGTGGGGTTATTTCATTGGGGCTCGCATTCATTGGGGCGATTTTGCCAATCATGCCAACCACGGTTTTTCTGATCATCGCATTGTGGTGTTTTTCAAAGTCCTCTGCTCGACTTGAGCTCTGGCTGCTAACACACCCCAGATTCGGCCATATACTGAGGAATTGGCAGCGACATCAAGTGGTACCAAAACCCGCCAAGTACTTTGCAGCAGCAGGGATGAGTGCCAGCCTGATAATATCTGGTCTGCTGTTTTCGTTTGGTTGGTTACAAGTCGCTTTGTTTTTGCTGTTTGCCTTTATCTGCAACTACTTGTTTGCCAAACCCAACTGTCCAAACTCGCAAGGCAATTCTCAGCAAGAGAAGTGTTTAAATATCGTGCTCAGCGCGGTTTCTTGTTTATTACTGTGCTACTGGTTTTTCGTTGAGTATTCACCCACCACCTACTAAAACATTGGCCACCTAAGCTATTCAACTACACCCTCACTCCCTCCTTGTCGCGGAGATAAACAAACAAAACACAGTCAACCTGTTATCTTGTCATAAAAATATCGTTCTACTTCTATAACACGTTACAATTCATGAACATAACAGGTTCAAAATGACAAGGAGCGAATTATGCTAAGGTATAGTGTGATTTTATTTATTTTGTGTTTTACAACAACAGCAAACGCAGATGTAGAGCATATAAGTGCTGATCAAGTACTCGGGTTAAATCAGCACGAAGCACCGATTTACAGAAGCAGTACCACGCCTACCATTGTCACCTTTTGGGCTTCATGGTGCCCATACTGTAAACAATTACTACCATTACTAGAGGGGTTACAACGCAAATTAGGTCACGATAAAGTGAGCGTGATTGTTGTTAACACCAAGGAGGAAGGCAATCTGGGGCAAACCCGAAGAACGTATAAAAGCCTCTTAAAGCAATTTGAAAAGCGTGGTCTGCAAGTCACTTTTGTTTTCGACAAAAAGCATACGCTCTATAAGAAGTTAAAAAAGCCCGGGTTACCTTTCACCCTCGTTATAGATCAGCAAGGCCAGGTTACCTTCGCCCAAGCAGGCTATAGTGAACGAACAGCCCAACCCATGCTTAAAGCCATTGAAAAAGTATTGACGAGTAAGCCGTCGCTCGAAGAGCAAGGATAACACTACGCGTTTGGTTTTCAGAACAAATCAACATAGTGTCTGAAAACCTTGCAACTTACCTCGGTATAAAGGCATTCATATATTGTATAAAATTAAATAATTAATATTGTACTAGGGCTCAATTGACGACAACAAAAACACATCTTTAGAAAATGATGACTGCCTAATGTATAAAAATAACAAAGACCATTTCCCATCAATATGAACACGCTTCTAAATAGCAATTTTCTAAACTTTTCAATACTTTTAGTATCAAATTACCACAGATACAATCTATATTCAAAGGTCAATCCAGTTATCACTATCAACCGTCTTCACGTCATTTTTATCGTCTCTAATCGCACTTTAAACCCTGCTAATTTTTTACTTTGCCAACTTTTATCTTAGACACAATAAACTTGCCCCAATACTTTATTAATGGTACCGTTAATGATAATTATTTACATTTACGCACTATAGTAAGGAACAAACGGTGTCAAATTCCGCTGGTATAGATCTGTTTATTCGCGATAACCAATTTTGGCTAGTGAGGTTTTTACAGAACAAGTTGAAACTACACTCACATCACGATGCACAAGATTTATCTCAGGACACCTTTATCAGGGCCCTGACTTCATCGACCGATTTGCTCGAGGTCAAAGAGCCTCGCGCCTATTTAGCGACAATTGCAAACCGCCTGATCATAGATAAAGCACGTCGAAAACGTATCGAGCAGGCTTATATCGAGGCGCAAAGTGAGCTGCCACAAGCGCAGGCCCCCTCTTGTGAAACCGTATTAGAGACGATGCAAAGACTGGAAGCGCTCTCTCGTTTACTTGAAGGATTAGCAGATAAGCCCAGACGTGCTTTTTTAATGGCCCGTTTAGATGGGATGAAGTACAAAGAAATCGCCACTGCACTTGATGTCTCTGAAAGCATGGTACAAAAATACATTGCTCAGACACTATTGCATTGCCACAGCCAACTGATGGATTAAGCCCAGAGATCATTATGTCGGCACACAACTCTAGCTACCAACATAAACTCAAACAAGCCGCAGATTGGTGTGCCTTATTACATTCGGACGCGCCAACTGACGAAGATATTCAAGCACATCATCAATGGCTAAACTTACACCCAGAGAATCAAAAAGCATATGATGAATTAACGGCTCTATGGGGTGAGTTTGAAGCGCCCACAAATGCGGGGTTAAATGGGCGCGTTTTAAATAACGTATTAGATAAAAAGCCACCAAAGCGTCATGGTGCAGCAAAAGCCTTTCTCAGTATCGCCTTATTTTCGGGATTTGGTTTGTTGTTAAACCACCTTGGTTTTAGCGGCATCACAGCGGATCACTATACCCTCAAAGGGCAAACTCAAACGATTACACTCCAAGATGGCAGCGTACTCACGCTCAATGCACAAACCCAAATTGACATTGAATTCGATGACGAGACCCGCTTGATTCGCCTACATCAAGGTGAAGTACATATCGACGCAACCACCAATCCATCCTGGCCGTTAGTCGTTCAAACACAGGACACCAGCGCAACCGCACTGGGTACAAGCTTCTCGGTCAAAGCACGCGGACAAGATACTTACGTCGTCGTCACAGAATCCAAAGTAAAACTGTGCTATTTGCCACAAAATAACTGTGTAACAGGCAAGCAAGGCGAAGCCATGGAAGTAGAAGATAGATACTTAACAGGCCCTTACCCAACCAACCCGAGCACCCGCTTAGCTTGGTTAAACCATCGATTGGTCGCTAATGATATTAGCCTCACTGTGTTATTGGAATCACTCGAGGCACATTATCCGGGCATCTTAATGTATCAAAGCACAGAACTCAGCCATATTCGTGTTTCTGGTGTCTACCCGACTGACAATATCGAACTCGCGATGAAAATGTTGGCATCCGATCCAACCATAAAACATCAATCAGTAGCCAATCATCTCCACTTTATCTCATTGAAATAATTAAAATAATCCAAAAACTAAAAAAAATTCTGAATTTTTTTAGTTTTTGGGTACTGTTTTTTTTGACTGCCCCGTCCTATATGTAGCTCTAAATAATAATGAGAACCATTTATGATAGGCGATCGTACTCCTCGCTCAATTTTAACTGCATTGCTGTGCTCTGGACTGGCTTTACCAAGCGTAGCCTTGGCACAACACGCACACCAACTTGATATTCCAAAAGGTAGTCTCGCTAACGCATTAAATACCTTAGCACTGCAAACGGGCGTCTTACTACAATTCGATCCCAACCAAGTTGGCAGCACACAGACGCTTGGATTAAAAGGCGAGTTTGAATTGCGAGAGGGTTTCGATCAGCTACTCACAGGTACTGGATTGTATGCCGAAAAAACAGCAAATGGCAGTTTCATCATCCGTTCAATCGCTGATGACCAAGCCGTAGTGCTTGATACACTTGATGTTTATGCCAGTAATAATGCACGCACGGAGATCTATCAATCGGCTTCTTCCGACACAAAGTTAGGACAAGCACAGCTTACCCGCGTCGCACCGAGAGATACATCCGATATTTTTTATAATGTGCCCGGTGTGGCCACCTCACAATCGCGCCAAGAGCCAGGCGTGGCGGTCAACGTCCGCGGTATACAAGACTTTGGCCGCGTGAATGTGATGATCGATGGTGCAAGACAAAACTTTCAACGTAGTGGTCACGGCGCAAATGGCACGGTTTATCTCGATCCACAGTTACTGTCCAGTGTCGATATCTCCAAAGGCCCTGTGGGTGATGCCGGTGGTGCAGGCGCCATTGGTGGCGTAGTCAACTTCAAAACACTTGAATTTGCAGATTTAGCAATCGAAGGAAAAGCGCATGGCAGCAAACTTTCTTTGGCAACAGGCAGTAATGCCTACCACCTGCAAGGGCTATTCGCATCGGGTATTCGCGTGGGAAAGAATTTAGAACTGGTTGCAGCCATTGGCCGAAAAAGCGTCGGACGATTTGAACCAGGTCAAAGTGGCGGCAATGCAGGTAAAAGTGAATACTTCGATGCGTTAAGCGCGTTTACCGAACAAGATCAATGGTCTTCTCTACTCAAAGCCAGTTATAAAATTGATGACCAGCAAACAATCAAATTGAGCTATATCGGCTTTTACGCCGACTTTGAAGAAGGCTCAACCACGGATCAAACCAACCCCGACAGCGAGCCAGGTGCAACCAGTAAGCTGAAAAATGACACCATTAAATTAGATTATACTTGGAATCCGAATTCCGATTACCTCGATGTCAGTGCCAGTATTTATTATAACCGCACCAATATGCGACAGCACCGTTTTGAGTCAGGAAAAGAAACCAACCCATACGGTGAGTTTGCGTTGGAGTTTGAGACCAATACCCTTGGCATGGCGCTAGAAAACTATGCATTTTTCAGTCTCGAACATCCATGGTTACCAGAGGCTGACTCTTTATTAATTCTTAATAGCGGTGCCGAATACTTTAGAGATTGGACACAACCTCAAGCGATTCAGCAAACACCCGGTTCCGGCGATCCAACTTGGTTCACAGGTGCAACACCGGGTGGCGATCGTGCCGTTGCCAGCGTATTTACTCAGGCAGAATGGCAATATGGGGAGCATGTATCCATTGAAACAGGCGTGCGTTACGAGCACTTCTCAATCGAAGGTGAAGGGGAAATCAACTCAGGATCAATCCTCAACCCGCCAGGTGTCACGCCGTCTAAAACGCTGATTTTTACTCATTTTGATGTGGCACGCCATGATGAATACATATCACCTAATGTACGCGTAGCCTATCGCTTTACCGATGAAATACAGGCGTATGTAAGCTCGGCCAAAGGGGTGAGACACCCAGCCATTACTGAAACTCTGCTTTTTGGTATGCATGCGGGTAATAGCTTCCCATTTTATCCAAACCCCGGTTTAAAAGCTGAAAAGTCGCTCAATAACGAGGTCGGCATCAACTTCGAGTTTATGCAATTAGCCAATGAGCATGACCTCATGATTAAAGCGGGCTGGTTTAGCAATACGGTTGATAACTTTATTGTTCAAGGTACTGTCATGAGTCCAACGTCCGTCAGTGATAGAAGCAATATTCGCAGCTATGTCAATTTACTCGATGCGGTTCGCTTTGAAGGGCTTGAGCTCCAAGCCGACTATGAGTCAAAACATATTTTTGCCGAGCTGAACTACACCAAAATGAACTTTAACCCAGGCCAAGGCGACTATGACCCGTTTCCACTGGGCAGCCAAGTTGGGTTCCCGAAAACAAACCTAGGTCAAACAAAATCTGGAGGCTTACTTTATATCGAGCCTGCAAAGCATAGCGCTGCCTTAACGATTGGCGTCAAGCTACTCGAAGACAAATTGAAATTTGGTACGCGCGTACGTGTAGAAGATAACGATGGTCGAGGTGGCTCAGCATATAAAGATGTTGTTGACTGGGAAATCTACGATCTATGGCTAGATTACCAGTACTCACCACAGCTCCAACTGCGTCTGTCTGTCGACAACCTTAAAGACCTCAATTATGCCGAGGCCAATGGTACTTCATATTGGATAGCACCAGGGCGCAGTGTGATTGGACGGATCAACATCAAATTCTAATTTAAGATAAGGGTAAAAATCATGCAAAAAGCTTTTAGGCTCGCGCTTATCAGTAGCGCTGTAATGAGCGCAAACGTGGCAACTGCCGCTGAAATAAACCTGCAACAATTACATGTATTTGGCAACCCACAGACCATTATGTTCGGCGGAGACAAAGGCATGCTGCCTACCAAACCACCGGTGTTGCACCCTAAAAGTGGCAAGTTGATCGGTAGCATGATGTCTGGCGCAGGCAGCACGATGACAACGCTTGCGCAATCCGGGATTTATTACTTTACTCCGCAATTGAGCGAAGGAAAGTTAACTGATTTTAATACACAAATTAATACCGTAAACAACGATATAGGTGCGTTCACGACCAATGTCGTAGTCAACAGTCAAGGCGCGGCATTTGGTGGCGCAAAATCCAGTTTATTCACTTGGACCGAAGAAGGCGGCATGCTAGATGCGCTATCAGGTCTAGATCTGAGCCATATCAATGGTGGTAGCTTTGAGGTCAGCGGCCTTATCACCGTCGATGCGCAAGACAATATTTATTTCGCAGCCTCACAGCGCAATGATGAATTTTTTGCGTTATTACGCCTAAGCTCAGAAGGTGAATTGGCGACATTGGTCGACTTCGGCCGCGATGAATATAAACAAGCCTCAGGCGATTCATTTATTTATACTAAGGGGCAATCTCCTGCGGCCTTGATCTTCAGTGCAAGCGACAATGCCATTTACGGCCTTGCACACAAAAATGCAAATTCAGCAGGCGCAGGCAGCCATGACGGACTGGACAATGATGATTTTGCCAGTGGCACCGTATTTAAACTCGATCTGGCCTCTGTTACGACAGATGGCAGCTCAGAAGTCACTGTACTTCATTCATTCTCTAATAAGCTTCATGGGTTAATTGATGACCACTCTTTGGCAACCAATGCCGTCGTTGAACATGAAGACTGGTTATATGGTACGTCTGCAAAAACTGTATGGCGTCTCCATAAAAGTAAAACAAACAGTTTTAGCCTGATCCACACCTTCGGCAATGAAGAAAATGGCATTACGGCTGCGCAAGATGGTCATTTACCTGCGGGCCCACTGGTGTTAGCTGCAGATGGAAACATTTACGGTACGACGCGATCCAATGGCGGCGATGAAACGGGAGCAGGTACTTTGTACCGTATCAACTTAAGCGCAGATACGGCAGATCTAAATAAAGCGAAAGACAGCTTTGAAATTGTAAAACAGTTTGATGGTCAAGCCTCTATCAGACCTGTCGGCCTTGCTCCAGGCGCACTCGTTGAGGCGCAGCAAACCCTCTATGGTGCCACCAATGGCAACAACACCACAGACTCAGGTGGCGTCTTTGAATTTACCGTCAAACAACATGCTTTGAGTTTTACCACTGAAACAACTGAACTGACGGTTGGAGAGCGCCTAGAGTTAAGCTGGCAATCAATTAATATCAGTGACTGTACCGCCAGTGGTGATTGGGAAGGGGTAAAAGAGAGCAGTGGACAAGCGTCTATAGAACCTGACTCTGAGGGCGAAAAGTTCTATGTGTTGACCTGCCAGGATACTGATCAAAAGATGTATACCCAAACACTTGAAGTGTTCGTCAACCCAAAACCTGAGCCAGAGCCAGAGCCAGAGCCAGAACCAGAACCAGAACCAGAACCAGAACCAGAGCCTGAACCAGAGCCAGAACCTGAGCCTGAGCCTGAGCCTGAGCCTGAGCCTGAGCCTGAGCCTGAGCCTGAGCCTGAGCCAGAGCCAGAGCCTGAACCTGAGCCAGAACCAGATACCAGCACAACACCTGAACCGACGCCAGAGCCTGAAGCAGATAAAGGCAGCAGTGGTTCATTTGGCGGCTTGATGCTTGCACTAGGTGCATTGGTGATAGGTCGCCGTTTACGCAGAAAAGCGCAATAAACCAAATTCGAATTGCAAGGGCATGCCCTTGCCAATAACAACGGAAGTATCAGCATGGCGCGCAGCAGGTACTTCTCACAACGACCTTTAGGTCAACAATATTAAATAATTAACGATTAAGGATTTACCATGTCTATACAAGTAACTTACAGTGCAAACTACACGTTCAGTAACCTAAACGACTTCTTCTCAGATGCATCTCGTTTCTTCAAAAACACCGATTACAATGAAAACATCGGTAGCTTTGCAGGTGCAGAGAACCCAAATCCAACTGTAGATCTTGGCTTCTGGGGACTATTTGGCACTTTCTCTGGTACTCAATATGTTCAAGAAGGTCAAGTAGGTACTGAAAGCCTAGGCTTTATCATCCAAGCAGCTGACGGTTCATACGTAGACTACACATTCTTCGCAGGTCCTTCACACACTATGTACGGTGAAATTGCTTCAATTTCATTCGGTCGTGGCCTAACGCAAAATGCAAATGGTGAATACAGCTTCGCAGAAGATCTCGTGAGCTTCGATGGTCTAGACACAATCGGTCTAAATGCTGGCTTTGATGCAAATGGTGGTGTCATTGGTCGCCATGAAGGCACGAACACAACTCATAACATTGTTGATGGCTTAAAAGACTCTGAGTTCACTTACTTCACAGATCTACTCACACAACAGGGCATCGATCTCACTCAAAACGACACTGTTGGTACAGTTGGTGTAGCAGGCTTGGCTGATTTTGACCTAGTCGCTTAACCCATAAAGCACTGCAGCTTCGCTGCAGTGCTATCTGCAATCTATTGAGTCTACTATGAAAAAACTTTGTATCTGCTTATTATCCCTATCATTCTCTAGCCTTGCCACCACGGCTGTCGATGGCGTCAGCGTGAATTACCTCACTTCGCTTCACTACACCGGCCCAGAGGGTTGGCCAAGTGCAGGTAAACCATACGCTCCCCCTGTTTACAATGCGACGCGGGATCAATTAATCGGTCTTTCGACCGTGGGACGTTATGACAGTGACATTGTGGCGCCCAGTATGTGGGGATTAGCACCAGTACAAGGACATTATTTTGCATTAGCAAAAGACATCAAGGGATTCGTGGGTTTTGTGCAGCACCCAACGCTAGATAGGCTGTATAGCATTGATGACTTGGGTAATATATTTTACGTGCACTCAGATGGCAGCAATAAAACCATCGTCTTCGATAATGCTGATAGCACGCTCAATCAATACCCAAATGTCCACCCTATTTTTGATGACCAAGCACGCCTACTGTTTATCGATACAGACCACAAAACATACTCAAGACTGATGCGTCTTGAAAGCGATAATACTCTCACAGAGTTACACCAATTCACGCAAAATCCTCACGGTGATTTTACCGCCGCAGGAGGTATGCTCCTCAGTGGTAATACCCTTTATGGCTACTTGGGTTACCCCAGAGGTTATCCATTTTTCAATACCAAATCGAGTGATGATAATTTTGCTGTGGGTGCGATTTATGCGGCCGAGCTCAGTGACGACTCAAGTGTTGATATCAATTTAATTCACGACTTTACGCTCAACCAAGGCGAAGTACCTTGGGATACGAGTGGCCATGCAGAGAACCGAATCGCAACTTATTTAGCGGAAGATCAAGCTGGTTACTTATATGGCTCAACCTCAGTTGGCACCTGTAAAACACAGGGTATAAGTACATTTACCGGACAACCCATCGTCTATGCCAATGGCTTATGCGGGGGCAAGTATATGCATTACTCAAACATGCAAGACGCCGCTCAGCTCATCCATACCGAATTCCCTCATTACGATGGCAGTAACCCACATGGTTCACTATTTAGACTAAAAAAAGACGGTTCAGAGTTCACCCTACTGCATACATTTAATGGCCAAGATGGCAGCCAACCCAGAGGGCCAATGGTGATCACAGATACAGGCTTCCTGTATGGCACCACCATGAGTGGGGGCGCGCATAAAAGTGAGCTAATCAAAGTACGTAAAGGCGATACATACCCATCCCAAGCGCAAAATATGTCAGGAGATGGGACCTTATACCGTATTCAATTAAACAAGATTAAGATTGAAAATGGCAATATGGTACAAAGTGGCTTTGAACATGTGCACTCTTTTAAAGGCGGCATCGGCGAAGACGTCGATGGCAAAGTGCCCACAGGTCTAAACTTAGCAGAAAATGGGCGTATGTATGGTACCACCTTACACGGTGGCCGCAGCTTTATTGATGAAGCGGGTTGGGAATGGGAAAACGATATTTTTGGCACTGTATTCGAAGTCGACCTCAGTGGCATGAAACCAACCGGCTCGGTGACACTGAGCATTACCCCAGGCACCATCAAACTGGGTGAAGAAGCAGAAGTCACTTGGGCAGGTAATAACATAGAAGACTGTGTTGCGACTGGTGGGGTAGCCAGTGGCGATTGGATACCTAACGAAGCCATTGCGACCCAAGGCAGCATTAAAATATCGCCAGAAACTGGCGTGTACACTTTTTCTATCAACTGCAACGATGCCGATGTTGGCGCTCGATTGGGCTCACTGGCCACTTTATATGTCAATGCAGAGCCAAAAGTAACACAAAGTGAAACGCTCAACTATGGCAATGGCGGTACGTTGCACTGGGGCATACTGGCATTATTAAGCGCCTTGGGCATGACAAGATCGCGTCGTAAAGAGGCCAAATAATGAAGCCTTTTACAGCCCCAAATGAAGCCTTGAAACAGGCATTAAGCAAACAAAAGCGTAGCTTAATACACGTCGCCGGATTTAGCGCTGTGATTAACTTATTGATGTTGATCCCCGCAATCTATATGCTTCAAGTTTATGATCGTGTTTTAAGCTCTTCAAACTTAGACACTTTATTAATGATATCCCTCATCGTCGCTGGATTTTTCATGCTGATGGGTGCATTAGAGTGGATACGTAGCCGCGTATTGATCGGTATTAGTGAAAGCTTTAACAATGATTTGCATGCCCGTGTATTTGATGCTGTTTATCAACATCAACTCAAAGCTGGAAACGCCAACCCAAGCCAGCTAATTAACGACTTAAATCAAGTCCGTCAGTTTATGACGGGCACCGCAGTCTTTGCCTTTTTTGATGCCCCTTGGGCCCCCCTCTTTCTGCTATTACTGTTCTTCTTCCACCCGATACTGGGCACCATCGCGTTAGTCGGGACCGTTATTCTGTTTATCTTGGCACTGCTTAATGAGGTCTGGGCTAAAAAGCCACTACAAGCTTCTTCAAGCGCCACCGCCAATGCCACACGCTTAGCAAGCGGGATCATCAATAATGCTGAGGTGGCGCATGCTATGGGCATGCAACACAGCTTACAATCTCGCTGGCAAGCACAACATCAAGCCAGTATCAGTCACCAAAGTGAGGCGAGTAATTTAAGCTCGGTATTAACCGCCATCAGTAAAATTCTACGCCTCGCGTTACAGTCTGTCATTTTAGGTGCGGGTGCTTGGTTAGCTGTTGATGGCCAGATCACCGCAGGCATGATGATCGCAGGTTCAATTATGGCCGGACGTATGCTATCACCTGTTGAACAACTTGTTGGCGCATTTAAACAATGGCAAAGCGTCAAGTTATCTCGTCAACGACTTGATGCGTTATTGCACCAATACCCCGCTCAAGAAGTCGGGCTTGATTTACCGGCACCAAACGGAAAGCTCACCGTCGAAAATGCGACTTTGATCCCACCCATGTCACATACCCCGGTGCTCAACAATATCAATTTTGAATTAAATGCCGGTGAGGTATTAGCAATTATCGGCCCTTCTGGTGCAGGAAAATCATCAATTGCACGCCTTATCACAGGTATTTGGGCACCACGCGCAGGCACGGTGCGTCTAGACGGTGCTGACATTTTTCAATGGAATAAGCAGAGCCTAGGCCCACACTTGGGGTACTTACCGCAAGATGTGGGCTTATTTGCAGGCACTATCCGTGAAAACATCGCACGATTTGGCAGCATGGATGATGAAGCCATCATCAAAGCCGCCCGTTTGGCTGGCGTACATGACATGATATTAAAATTACCTAAAGGGTATAACACGGTACTTGGCGAAAGCGGCATGGGGCTATCTGGTGGTGAAAAGCAGCGCATTGGCTTAGCCAGAGCCCTATATGGCAACCCTAAGTTAGTGATTTTAGATGAAGCAAATTCAAATTTAGATGATGCCGGAGAAGCGGCGCTCGCTATCACCATTAAAACGCTAAAGCAGTCAGGTTGCAGCGTAATTTTCATTACACACAGAGCCAGCATTTTAGGCCTAAGTGACAAAATATTGCTATTGAATAAAGGCAATATGCAGGCCTTTGGGCCCAGAGAAAATGTCCTTGGTGCCATGCAACAAGCTAGGCAAAGTCACAGAGGAGTTGCAGCATGAGCACACAACATGACATTGCCGGAGGCAAACACATTCGCCTTGGCTGGACGGTGGTAGCGCTCAGCCTCGGTATCTTTCTTATTTGGGGCACGTTTGCGCCTCTCGACAAAGGCGTTGTTGTGGAAGGTCAGGTCGCTGTATCCGGGCATAAAAAACAAATACAAGCACCACAACACGGCGTGATCTCAGCGCTGCTGGTGCAAGATGGTCAATGGGTCAATCAAGGCGAGCCTTTGCTGGTGCTAGATAGCAAAGTGGCAAAAAGCCAACTTGCCGCTGCAACCACACAGTATTACATGGCACTGGCTGAAAAAGAGCGCCTCGATGCTGAACTGCATGATGCAAACGCACTGGTTTACTCAGACGCACTCACCACGGTCCATTTACCACAAGCCACCCAAGCAATGGCACTAAATCAACAGTTATTTGAGCAACGCCGCGCCGCATTGCAAACACAGTTACAACTGATGCAAGACAGTAAATACACCACGCAATCACGTATTGAGGGTCTTGAACACGTTGTAGCAAGCCACAAGCAACGCGCTGATGTCTATGATAATTGGGTCAATGATACCCAGGCACTGGTTAAAAAAGGGTTCCAATCGCAAGAGCAACTGTACCAACTCAAAGCGCAAGCTGCGGAGATCCGTGCAGACTTAGCTAATGCGCACTCTGAACTCTTATCTCAACAAGCAAGATTATTAGAGCTCGATACGCAACACCAGCAAACACTCAAAGGCTACCGTCAAGAAGTCAGTCAGCAAAGAGCGAAAAACCAATCTAGCATCAGTGACTATAAGCAGAGAATGACGGCAGCACAATTTAGCTTGGACAACAGTGAAATTCGAGCGCCTGTCGCAGGACAAGTCATCGGCTTAGATGCCTTTGGTGATGTGGTATCGCAATCACAGCTTTTAATGGAAATTATGCCTAAAGGGCAAAGGTTGATTGTCAATGCACGGATCCCCAGCAACCTCATCGACAGTGTTGCCTTAGGGCAAGATGTGGACCTGTTGTTCAGTGCATTTAACACCAGCACCACACCTAAGGTCAAAGGGCAAGTTGAGCGCTTAGCGCAAGATACCATCAATGATGAGCGCACTGGACAGCCTTATTACCAAGTTGCTATTCGGGTAAACCCAGATGCGTTGACAGAACAACTCGTGTTGCAACCCGGCATGCCTGTGCAAGCATTCGTCAAAAATGGCGAGCGATCCATGCTGAGCTATTTGCTCAAACCACTCACGGACAGAATTCCCAATGCGATGGCAGATATTTAATGAAAAAAACATTACGGCTTTTTCAATCTCATTCGTTCTTTAAGTATCGGGGTTCGTTTTTAGAGAAATCAGGGGTGAATAACCAATGAAACACGCTTTCGCTTTTTTAGCACTGTCACTCGCTTTTAATGCATCAGCCAGTGGAGCAGGCTCTCTGACTGCCTATGCGATGTTTATGCAAGCAGACTGGGTCGTAAAAAGTGTGATGTTGATGTTGGTTGCTGCATCTATTGCATGCTGGGCCGTGTTCATCACTAAGCAAAAACAGATTAAAGCAGCACGCGACAGGCTCGCGCATCTGTTAGCACAAAGTCGTCAGCAAGATGACCTCTCTCAATTAAACAAGTCACATGCTTTGGAAGCGCAACTAGTCGAAGAAGTAATAATCGAAATGGCCTGGGGCGCAGAAAATAATGCCACAGCTGAAGGGGTTAAGGAGCGATCTCTGCAGCGCATGAAAACCCGTGTCGACGAGTTCACGGATGGCCTAACTCAAGGCACAGGTTCTTTGGCTTCCATTGGTTCAACCGCGCCATTTATCGGCTTGTTCGGCACCGTTTGGGGCATTATGAATAGCTTTATCGGCATAGCCGCAACCAATAGCACCAACTTGGCCGTGGTCGCCCCAGGCATCGCAGAAGCACTATTGGCCACAGCACTGGGCCTAGTGGCCGCCATCCCTGCGGTACTCATGTATAACCATTTTACTCGCCACATTGCCCTCTATCGCAAGCAACTCGGGGCACTTTCAAGCCAGCTTTTGGTCTTAGCAGGTCGTCAACTGGAGCTGCGTTAACATGGCAATGATGAACGACGATGAACAGGACGAATTTGCGCTCAATAATGAGATCAATATGACACCTTTTATCGATGTGATGTTAGTTTTACTGATCATCTTCATGGTTGCGGCGCCCTTATCTACGGTGTCAGTGCCGCTCGAACTGCCAGGTGCCAAAGCACAAGCGCATACCTTAGATCAAAATCAATTGATTTTGTCTCTAGATAAAGATTTACAGCTTTTTTTAGGCGACCAAGCCGTATCCCACTCTGAATTGGCAGCTGCCCTGAATGCTGCAAGCCAACATAACCCAGATAAAATCGTCTTTATTCGTGCGGATGAACAAGTCGATTATGGCAATTTAATGGCCACGTTAAACACACTCAGAGATATTGGCTACCTTAATGTCTCTTTGGTCGGTGAAGAGGATTTAAATTAGGTGCTCACTCGGCGTGATTGGCTGTTCGGATTTATTTGGGCGCTCGGACTACACCTTGCTATTTTGGGCATTGTGATGTGGAGCTGGCAACCACACACGCCAGCTCAACCCAAAGTATCCACAGCCCCTTTTGTCGTTAAGTTAGCACCTTTGGCCAAAGCCGCCAGTCAGTCTCAAGAGTTGCACAGCTCGCAAGCGCAATCAGCCAGCATACCTGCACCGCTGGAACCCCAAAATACCACGGCGAATAATATTGGATTGGCACATGATGGGCAGCTCGACATAGCTAAAAAACCAGAGCCAAAAGCGGTAGATCCGGCACCAAAACCAGAAACACATAAACAACGTGAGCCTAAAAAAACGGCCGAGTTAGCGCCTCAAAAGCCCCAGCCGATTCAGCAACCTGACATGCCAAAACACGTGACTGATCAACCTGAACAGCAAGAGAGTATCGCCAGTGCCGCAAAAGAAATACAAGCAGATACCAGCGCACAACAAAATCAAGCCCAGCAACAAGGTCAGGATACGCAACTGACCGTGGTTGCGACACAACATTGGCAAGCACAGCTGATTGCGCACCTTGCTAAGAAAAAACGCTACCCTGCAATGGCGCGTAAAAGACGTCAAGAAGCCACGGTCATGGTGAGCTTTATCATTGATGACACAGGGCAAGCGCTGGATATCGAGGTGGTGCACGCTTCTCGCTATCCACTTCTCAATAAAGAAGCTAAACGTGTGATCAAGCGCGCACAACCACTGCCCTTACCGCCTGAAGACATGTTAAACAGCAAAGTAATGGTACCTGTGCGATTTTATTTATTGTAAGCAACAAGTGCAGCGCTCTCGCTGTTATCCGTAAAGAACCGCCTTATATCAGCCTAAGGTATAATCAATCAGCGCCTATATTAACAGCCATATAAAACGACTAAATCCCGGGTATAACTTGGCTGTCTTTGCCCGTATATTTTATAAATGGGCAATTAAACTCATCACCAAAAATCAAGTATATTTCATACAACTGCGCGACTGTCATCACCGTCCTGCCCGTTTCAAAATTGCTGATCGTTGCTTGATCTACACTCAGTTTGGCGCCAAGCTGAGTTTGCGTCAGATTATTTCTTTTTCTGAGCCTGCGTAAATTATATTGCACCTCAGACATTAGGCTATTCACTTTAACTTTTCGTCTTATGACATTGTTTTTCATCGTTTCCTTCGAAAACATCACCAACAAATTGCTCTAACAACTGTTCTGTTATTTACTTATGAAAATACATTGTTAATAATATAAAATGCTTAATGTGGAAAAACCTTCGAATTTTATGAAAAGGACTATTTATGAGAAATTTTCTGCCTTCAGCATGTTTGTCAAAACTCAAAGCTTGATATAGATGATCAAGATAGAGCAGCGTAACTGAGTATGTAACGCCTAACATGATGCTATTAGACAAAAACCTTTGATATTTTTCTAAAAGGAAATCAAATGTGATAAGCGGTGACGACCTCAAAGCCATGCGCAAAAAAGCAGGCTTCACGCAAAAGCAAATGGCCGATCAAAAAGACATTAAAGATAAGGAATAATTATGAAACCACTTCATTCAGAATCACTCAATAAAGTTGTTGGCGCTTCTGTCTATAGACCAAACCAACCTCACGCAGTGAAAAAGGTGATACTTCCAAATAATCATGTTTCGTCTTCGACTCAATGCAGAGTATCACTGCCAACAAAGTGAAAAAGAAACAGACTCTGAAATTAGCACACCTGATATTTGCGACGGTAATTGCCCTTACGGATTTCTATATTCAAATTGGCAACCCAGATAAAGTCATATACCTTTATATTGCAACCTTAGCATTTTTCTTTGCCTATGGCATATATAAAAGCAAACCGAACATCTGACACAGTAAAAGATGACCGCTTACAAAAGTGCCTCTTAAAAGCGAATAGAGATGTATTAGATAAATGCAAAGCAGGGGAAAACACGGTAGGTTAAAATAGTGGTTAACAAGAGAGGCTTCCTCATCCGTTTATTGTAAACAAGATACCTATTCAGATACATTGTTCATCGAACGAGGAGCGCTCTTGCTTGATCTCATTGAAGCGGCGGCATAGGTGAGTATTACCAACACCACCCTATCAATTACTTAGGCTGCTGACCTGAGCTGCAAGATGAGCTTGCGCCGATACCGCTTGATGCACCCATTTCTTCTAGTGCTGTTGCTTCAGTAGTCTCTAAAACATCAAAGTTTGTTTTGTTAGTCATGGTTATTTCCTTAATATTTATAATTATTTATGTTTTTCACTGCCACTTATCTCATATGATCACAGACAGGCAGCGATTGAATACATTCAGTATTGAGATTACTTAGGCTGCTGACCTGAGCTGCAAGATGAGCTTGCGCCGATACCGCTTGATGCACCCATTTCTTCTAGTGCTGTTGCTTCAGTTGTTTCTAAAACGTCAAAGTTTGCTTTGTTAGTCATGGTTATTTCCTTAATATTTATAATTATTTATGTTTTTCACTGCCACTTATCTCATATGATCACAGACAGGCAGCGATTAAATACATTCAGTATTGAGATTACTTAGGCTGCTGACCTGAGCTGCAAGATGAGCTTGCGCCGATACCGCTTGATGCACCCATTTCTTCTAGTGCTGTTGCTTCAGTTGTTTCTAAAACGTCAAAGTTTGCTTTGTTAGTCATGGTTATTTCCTTAATATTTATAATTATTTATGTTTTTCACTGCCATTTATCTCGTTTGATCACAGACAGGCAGCGATTGAATACATTCAGTATTGAGATTACTTAGGCTGCTGACCTGAGCTACAAGATGAGCTTGCGCCGATACCGCTTGATGCGCCCATTTCTTCTAGTGCTGTTGCTTCAGTTGTTTCTAAAACGTCAAAGTTTGCTTGCTTAGTCATGGTTATTTCCTTAATTTTAATTGTTATGTATTGCAAGTGCCTGTTTAAGCACCCAAGCCATTAGTTAGGCTTGCTGATTTCAGGCTGGTTACCTGAGCTGCACGATGAGCTTGCGCCAATACCGCTTGATGCACCCATTTCTTCTAGTGCTGTTGCTTCAGTTGTTTCTAACACATCAAAGTTTGCTTGCTTAGTCATGGTTATTTCCTTAAGTTTTTAATTGTTATGTATCTCAGGTGCCTGTCTAAGCACCCAAGCCATTAGTTAGGGCGAATTTCAGGCTGGTTACCTGAGCTGCACGATGAGCTTGCGCCGATACCGCTTGATGCACCCATTTCTTCTAGTGCTGTTGCTTCAGTTGTTTCTAACACATCAAAGTTTGCTTGCTTAGTCATAGTAATTTCCTTTAATTTTTAATTGTTATGTATTGCAGGTGCCTGTTTAAGCACCCAAGCAATTAGTTAGGCTGCTTGATTTCAGGCTGGTTACCTGAGCTGCACGATGAGCTTGCGCCGATACCGCTTGATGCACCCATTTCTTCTAGTGCTGTTGCTTCAGTTGTTTCTAACACATCAAAGTTTGCTTGCTTAGTCATAGTAATTTCCTTTAATTTTTAATTTTTAATTGTTATGTATTGCAGGTGCCTGTTTAAGCACCCAAGCCATTAGTTAGGCTTGCTGATCTCAGGCTGGTTACCTGAGCTGCACGATGAGCTTGCACCGATACCGCTTGATGCACCCATTTCTTCAAGGGCTGTTGCTTCAGTTGTTTCTAAAACATCAAAGTTTGCTTGCTTAGTCATGGTTATTTCCTTAAGTTTTTAATTGTTATGTATCGCAGGTGCCTGTCTAAGCACCCAAGCCATTAGTTAGGGCGAATTTCAGGCTGGTTACCTGAGCTGCACGATGAGCTTGCGCCAATACCGCTTGATGCACCCATTTCTTCTAGTGCTGTTGCTTCAGTTGTTTCTAAAACATCAAAGTTTGCTTGCTTAGTCATGGTTATTTCCTTTAATTTTTAATTTTTAAGAATTGCAGGTGCCTGTTTAAGCACCCAGGCCATTAGTTAGGGCGAATTTCAGGCTGCTTATCACAGCTACAAGATGAGCTTGCGCCAACACCACTTGATGCACCCATTTCTTCAAGGGCTGTTGCTTCAGTAGTTTCTAAAACGTCAAAGTGAATTTTTTTAGTCATGGTTAATTCCTCAATTGTTATGCTGTTTGTTCGCTGCTGAGAATTAGTTAGGGCGAATTTCAGGCTGCTTATCACAGCTACAAGATGAGCTTGCGCCAACACCACTTGATGCACCCATTTCTTCAAGGGCTGTTGCTTCAGTAGTTTCTAAAACGTCAAAGTGAATTTTTTTAGTCATGGTTAATTCCTCAATTGTTATGCTGTTTGTTCGCTGCTGCGAATTAGTTAGGGCGGATTTCAGGCTGCTTATTACAGCTACAAGATGAGCTTGCGCCAACACCTGTTGATGCACCCATTTCTTCAAGGGCTGTTGCTTCAGTTGTTTCTAAAACGTCAAAGTGAATTTTTTTAGTCATGGTTAATGCCTCAATTGTTATACTGCGTTATGCTGTTCGTTCGCGGCTGCGAATTAGTTAGGACGGATTTCAGGTTGCTGACCTGAACTACAAGATGAACTTGCACCAACTGTGCTTGATGCGCCCATTTCTTCTATTGCAGTTGCTTCAGTTGTTTCTAAAACGTCAAAGTTAATTTTGTTAGTCATGATTAATTCCTTAATAGTTATAATTTTTTATATTGCTCATTCACAGCCACCTAATGCACATGTCCCCAGGCAGGCAGCGATGCAATACACTCATTGTTAAGATTACTTAGGCTGCTGACCTGAACTACAAGATGAACTTGCACCAACAGTGCTTGAAGCGCCCATTTCTTCTATTGCAGTTGCTTCAGTAGTTTCTAAAACGTCAAAGTTAATTTTTTTAGTCATGATTAATTCCTCAATTGTTATAATGCGTTATGCTGTTCATTCGCTGCTGCGAATTAGTTAGGCTTGCTGATTTCAGGTTGCTGACCTGAACTACAAGATGAACTTGCACCAACAGTGCTTGATGCACCCATTTCTTCTAGTGCAGTTGCTTCTGTTGTTTCTAAAACATCAAAGTTAATTACTTCTTTCATAAAATAACCTCTATAATTTCCATTATTAAAAATTAAAAAATTCTACTTATATTCCATCTAGAGCATTTGAATCTGATGGCAGCTCTAAATTATCAAAATCAATTATTCTTACTTTTCTTTCGTTCATAAAAACCACCTATTTTGAAGCACAACTACAGCTTGAACTCGCAAATGCACCACTGGAAGCACCCATTTCTTGACAAGCAGTCGCTTCGGTGGTTTCCATTACCTCAAATAAACCTTTAAAATCATTCATATTAATAACCAAATTCACCAATCTTAATGCTTTCTCTGAATTGAGAGATCAAGCTTCTGTTGTTATCATCAAAGTTAAATAATGCGTAGTTTAAAAACTGTCGGTCCATCGCACTACAGCCAATAAAAGGTAAGTTTTTATAAACAATATTCATCAACCACCTATATCCAGAAAAAATATGCGGGAAGCGATACACACTGCCATCATCATTATAAAAAAGAGACTGATGAAAACCTGACAACTCTTCCTTTGGTTTTAACATCTCTAATGGATGAGGTGATCTTTCATGTATATACCCCTGCTCAGCCATTTCTGTAAAATATAAATACAATTCATTCAGAGATTTTGAAAAGTCTGTACTTCGCGAACTTTTACCAACCAAAAACTCATTTATAACTTCAATATATTCACTGTATTTTTCTGAAAACTTACTCTCAATATAACTTTTATCTTCTTCATTTAATCCGTGAAGCCAAAACTTATAGTTTGCTTTAAAAGAAAGAAATCCATTATATTCATCCACTTCAGGTAACGGGCTTGGATGAGGGCTAAATGTACACGCAGTCATTAACATCACTTTAAGCGCAATGTCTAATGGCTGTTCGTCATTCGCCCTCATTTTGATGATGTAACTAGATAGCTGACACTCAGCATTAAACACACTTTCCATTTGCGCTTCGTTCTCAAACTTTTTATATATATTAGAAAGTGTTATTTCATCGACTGACAAACTGTTGTTATCAAAAACAACTTTATGATCTAACTCTTTATTTTCTATCTTTTTAAGCTGCTTTTGCTTCTCAACATAGGCATCTTTATCATAGTTTTCACTAGGGAACTCTTTGATAAAGCTTTCAATCATACTTTGGACTGTATTCACTAAATCCTGGCTAAAAAAATGGCTTTTTTTATTTATCAAAAGATTAAAGTGAGGACCATATTCCCATCCTTTATTTAAGCTCCAACTTGTCATATCATTAGATACAAACGTTTTTAAAACCTCATTAAAAAGACGAGAGTAAACGACATTTTCATTTGAGTTATAATTAATTCTTATTCTTAGAAAACTCATATCCATCCTCAATAATATTTTTAGAAAACCTTCGGATAACCCCCTCCTTTAGAGGAGAAACACCTATGCGATTAAAGCTCATATGTAAAAGAGAATTTAATATCTCTTCAATATAGTTGACATTCAACTCCATTAACCTTTGAATTAATGAACCTAAGAACCCATCCAATCCATTTATTAATGGAAGGTCATAACCACCTTCTACTGCTGAAAAATAATCAGACTTATTTTCAGAATACTTCCTATCAACCTGGTTGATAGCATAATTCCAACCGCTGTCCTTTGGTGCAATACCTTCTATATCAACTAAGCTCATTCCGTTTAGCCCGTGGTTATTAGCAACCTCAATGTATTTAATTGTATATAGAAGCATAATAAGCTCATTATCATACCCTTCATTAATAGCACTAAATAAATTCTCACTATCTAAACAAAAGAAATCTTCACAAGCATATATAGCTTTATTACCACCATATCTATTTAACTCTCGCTCATATGGCGTTTCAATTACATCGCCATAGTTGTAAAATGGTAAATCCTTTGAATCACTGTAGTATTTATAATTTTCATAATATTCATCTTTATTTATATAAGTTGACTTATGATTTTTAACAAACTTCTCAACAGCTGAAAAAACTTTAAACTTATTATCCTCACCTTTGAATCTAAGTCTTAAATGAGGACCACCAAGCCAATACCTAATAAAAAAAGAATCTTTATAAAAATCTTCGCCTAATGAATTATAAACATACTTAACCAGCGGACTTACCAGATCAAAATCCCGAGTATAAATATGTAAAGAACACCAGTTATTATCCATTTCAAAACTCTATATCCTAATCTTGATATATATAATACAAACTGCGTGCCAACTTTTTAACGCTTAAAAATCAACAACTTACAAAAAGCAAATCCAATAAAGAAGAAATAAAGCCATCAAAATCAATAACATTTATTAATAACCAATAAATCAAACGCAATCATTGAATAAAATCACAGATTAATTAGAAGTTAATAGAGGGGAGCTCCGACACGGTGCCTCATTTACGTTATAAAGCGTCATATTGTTGATAAATGACAAAACGATTGGCACGTTTTCGTGTCTTTGGCAGGGTTTAACGTTTCACTCTGTCATATGACAAAACACAGTACCCTTTGACAGCACATTTATGAAACAGGGTATAGCGACTCAAATTCATACCACAGGCTGACTCGATTCAAAGCAGTGAAGTACAAATAAGAATGGTCAATGTAGCTAGAAATGAGCGAACCATTCCTCTGGCCCAAATCTGCAAAGATTTGCTAAGTAATTAATAAAAAGTGAGTCTAAAGAAGTGAAGTCAGCTAACGAAGTGAGGGCGAACTAAAGGTTCCGAGCGCTTGGGCCTTTATTAAATTTATGAATTCTGTCTGAGAACATTTAAACATCTTTGCAGCTCATCTCGCACCATTGCATTGGTACTGATGACCGCATGACGCAATAAAAAAGCGGTGGTCACTTTTGTCACACACCGCCTAGGTTGAACTATTCACTACGTAACGCCGCGTTGGGCCGCTCTAGGGCCGTTCTAAGTGTGATGGCTGTCACGGTAAGATAAGTAATTAAACCAATTAACAGCAACGCGATAATATAAATAATAGGCGTTTGCTGAACCCGCAGATTAAAATAACTTAACCAGTCAAGTACAATAAAATAACTGATTGGAATTGCAATGGCAGCCCCTACAGCCACGAGTACAAGGTACTCTTTGCTCAGTAAATTTAATATCGACAAACTGTTTGAGCCCAGGACTTTGCGGATCGCAATCTCTTTTTTACGCCGCTCAGCACTAAAAATTGCTAAGCCTAAAATGCCCATACAGGTTAGGAAAATGGCCAATAGCGTAAATGTTAAAATGACCGTGCTCTGTTGGCGTTCTGCGCGATAAATATTGTCAAAATTTTGCTCTACCGTCTCGATAATCGGATGGTGTACATCCAAACGCTGCGCAATGACCTGAGATATATTATGTCTCATCTCGATATCAAGCGTGTTGTCTACGTCCAATACAACATGGCCCACTGGCTGTATGCCAAATCCACAGGCGATAAAAAATGCATTTGTCTCCACTTTTGCAGAACCAATTTTAACGTCTTTAATTACGCCAACGATTTTAGCTTCATCTTTTTTACCAAAGCCAAAATCGGCATAAATAATTTGGCCAATGGCATTACGAGGGTTATTAAAACCCGCAAGTCGCGCGAGCTGTTCACTGACTATAATGGCATAGCGACCGCTACCATCATTTTGTCGTTGATAAAAATCCGCGTGATCTTGCGAAAAATCTCTACCGGCCAGCAATTCTAGGCCCAGTGTATCCACCACATTATACGTTGCAGCAAAATTACTGATGCTCTGCAGCGTCTCACCATTGCTGAGATCTAGACTGGCCACACTAGATAACACACCGGTCATTTCTGTCGTGGTTGCAGCCGCATTATTTACCCCAGGGATAGCCGCTAACGCATTAAACAAATTATCGTTATATACATACAATAAATGTTCAGCCGCGAGATCCTTGATCACAATACGTTGCTCTTTTTCATAACCCAGTGGCGTAGACTGCAAAAAGTTTAACTGTGCGTGTAAGG
The DNA here is from genome assembly GCF_000814765.1 of Pseudoalteromonas luteoviolacea. Taxonomy (GTDB): domain Bacteria; phylum Pseudomonadota; class Gammaproteobacteria; order Enterobacterales; family Alteromonadaceae; genus Pseudoalteromonas; species Pseudoalteromonas luteoviolacea_H. The sequence goes on along the minus strand of NZ_JWIC01000008.1, from coordinate 134,655 downwards.
TATACGCAAAGATAATCAATGCAATAGACAAACCAGACTGGCACACCAGCAGTGATTTTCTGATCAGTACAGACGTTTTACCCCGATTAATATCGCCACTGAGCAGTGCTTTACTATTTTGGTGCGCTATAAATAGCGCTGGATATAAGCTCGATAACAAGCCTAGCACCACAACGATCACCAATAATATGACTCCGAATTCAGAAAACAGATCGAACTGCAATGTGCGCCCAACCAGTTGATTAAACCACCCTAAGCTCAATTGACTTAGTAGTACCGCAGCCAAGGTAGACAGTAAAACCATAAAATAAGATTCAATAATGACTTGGAAGACGACATCACTTTTGGTCGCTCCCAGCGCCTTTCTCACGCCAATCTCTTTCGCTCTTTGACCTGATTGCGCGATCGTCATATTGATAAAGTTAGCTGCGGCAACCAAAATTAATATGGCACTCAAAACAATGGTAATTTGTACCGTTTCAAACGAGCCACTCTCTTTCATTTCAAATGCTGTATTGGAATGCAAATGGATATCAGCAATGTTATGTAAACTCACTTCATACACAGGGCTTTGTGCATTTGCAGCCAGTATTCTGGCGTTGAGTAATTCAGCGATCTGCTGGTTGATATCCGCAGGGGCTGCATGATCATCTAAACGAAGATAGGTATACACACGATGGTTTTGAAAGTTCTTCTCATATAACAATTCATTATCGTGTCGTGTTAAGCCCGTAAACGAAAAATGCGTATTATTTGGTAAATCAGCAAATACAGCCCCAACCTGCAAAGTGCGCTGGGCCATTTTGATATTTAATCCCAACACATCCGTTGAACCAAACAACCGGATCGCTTCAGACTCGGACAGTGCAACTTTATTCGGTTGACTCAGTACCGCGTTTAAACTTCCCTTCAATGTGGGCACATCGACAAAACTGGTAAAGTGCTCGTCCGCAGAGAGCCAGGCACCAATGAGATGGGCTTGTCCCTCAATGACGATTTCGCTTTGCTTAGAAAATAAATACAGCGGGTAGACACTACTTACTTTTTCTACCCCATTCATTTCTCGTATTAAAGGCGCCATGGCTGCACTCAGCACTGGCGCACGTAAATCCATATTTTCATTATAGATTTCTGTTCTATAACTGTGTTCGTAGTGCGGCAAAAAGCGATCATATTGAGATTCATAATGTGCATACAGTGTCACCAGAAATGCAGCACATAAGCCAATGCTGAGGCCCGCAAGACTTAAAATAAAGTGCAGTTTATTTCGTTGCCAATATCGCAATGCCGTCAATATATAATTAACTAGCATATTGCATCTCCTGTACTTTTTGCGCAGCTTGATCCGACACAATTTGGCCATCATGCAAGCGAATTATCCGCGAGCCATACTCTGCGTCTTCTTCGGAGTGTGTAACCATGACAATGGTCGCCCCTTCCTGATTAAGCTGTTGCAACATAGACATGACTTCAAGTGAGTTTTTAGAATCTAAGTTACCCGTTGGTTCATCTGCCAAAATCAATTTGGGGTTGATCACCAAAGCACGCGCCACTGCTACACGCTGCTGCTGACCACCGGACAATTGCTGAGGAAAATGAGCAGCACGGTGCGCGATATCTACTTTTTCTAAAATCTGTGTCACACGCTGCTGTCGCACGTCTTTATTCACCCCTTGATACTTAAGCGGTAATTCAACATTTTCATAGACGGTTAGCTCATCTATCAAGTTAAAACTCTGAAATACAAAACCTAAATGCTGTTTTCTCAGTGCTGCCAATTGGCTTTCACTGAACTTTTCGATAGATTCATCAATGAACTGATACTGCCCATTTGAAGGGGAATCAAGCATCCCTAAAATAGACAATAATGTGGACTTTCCGCAGCCAGAAGGGCCCATAATCGACACAAACTCTCCAGATTCAATCTCTAAGTTGATGCCATTAAGTGCTTTTGTGATCACGCTATCCGTACGAAATTCTTTACCTAATTGTTGTATATTGATCATCTCAATTCCCCTAATTCAATTTTATTCTTTGGGCATTAGAAAATGAGGCATAGCTTGAAATAACAACTTCGTCTCCACGCTCTAATCCACTGACTATCTTGTAATAATTTTTATTTTTACCCGCGACTTTGATCGCTTTTCGGTGTGCATAGTTAGGATCATCACGGTCAACAACGAATACCCAGTTTGCACCCGATGTCGATGTATATGGTCCTCTTTTCAGCAATAACGCATTTTCTTCTGAGTCGCTCAATTGCAAGTTAACTGACAAGCTTTGGCCTCTGGTCAGTCCTTGCATACCGCTTGGTAGGTTGAGCTCAATGGTAAATTGTGACTTTTCAACAGCACTGTCGACTTTGCTGACTGTCAATTGGTGTGGCTCACTATCAATCAAAACCGCAGCGCGCATACCCACTTCAACGTCATTGATATAAAACTCATCGACCTTCGCAACTAATTTATAATTGTCTGGTAGATCAATTTGGCCAAGCCTTGCGCCACTGGGTTTTGACTCACCCAGATCCGCATCAAACTCACTTAAATGCCCAGATACTGGCGCTGTGATCAACAGGTTGCTGAGGTTTTCGCGGACCAAAACCAAAGAGGCCTGCAGCATTTTCGTACTTTCTTTTAGCTGCTCTAGTTGGTCTTGACGAATGGCGCCTTCTGTCTCCATGCGCTTTAAGGTCAGTGCTTTGCGTTTTTTGTAATACGCTAATTTTTCATCAAGCACTTTAAGCTTTTCCGCTTCAATCACGCCTTGCTTGGTCAATGGCGTCACCTGATTAATTTGTCGGACTAACTGCTGGATCTGATACTCATATTCGGTCAAATCACTTTGCAAATTTAGGTTCGACGTTTCAATCGCCAGCTGGGTATTTCGCAAGAAGTTGAGCTGCTCAGATACTTGTGCTTCGCGTGTGATGGCCTCTAATTGCAACGTCCGATTGGACAGTTGTAATAGAGGCTGGCCTTTTTCAACATACTGGCCCTTTTCAAGAAACTTTTTTTCTATGCGTCCACCAGAGACCGCATCTAGAAACACCACTGATTGGGGCTCTACTTTCGCACGCAGTGCTAACGCGTCGTTGAATACACCATGCTTCACCTTCGCGGTGGTAAGCGTTTGACGAGTGACCTTTTGAGTTGCACTGTCGGTAGAGCCAACCGAATAAACACTGACGATGGTCACCAACATAAGTGCACTGGCCGCGCCAGCCCATTTATGCCAAGAACGCTTCTTACTTTGAATAACTACATCCATATTTTCACCTACAATGCCTCGTACTAAGAGAATTAACTAGAGTTATTCAAGCAACCTGCATACCAAAACAAAAGTATATATAAATCATATAGTTAAAATATAGGTCTCGGAGAAATTATTGCTGAAGCAGCATAAGTTCTGCGTTAAGAAGCAAGGTGATTGATTGGAATTGAAAGAAATCGAATAGTACAAAAAACGACTCAATTCAAAGAAAGGAGTCGTTTGCATAAGACAAGGTAATTTGGTCAACCTAACCGTACTATTAAGTGAGTGTGATAGATCCAGTTTTCACCTTTACGTTAAGCCGATTAATCGCTGATTTCCCTAACATTTTAGCGCTTTGCCCAGTAATGAAGCGCCTGGTATCATGTTGAAAGCCCAAGCGGTTACTGATCCCACCACAAGTGACACTGCAATCCAGTTCTGCAAAGTGTTCTTGTACATTGTCTGCCAGCAAAAAGACGCTACCGGCGCGCAATGACACACTCAAGTCTTCCGTAGCGGGAACACGCACTTGATAATGCACTCTCGTTGCCTGGTTATTAAACGAAAATAACGGCCTGTTATTGCTCAATAACACATCATTGTTTGCGCTTATCTCAACACTTGCAGTCGTCGGCTCGCCTTCGAGTAAAGTGACTTGCGGCGTGATATCCACCGCATCTTGTGCTGCCACAAATTCAATGCTCAACGTGCCACTGTCCATACTGATATTCATACACCCTCCTTTTATGCCGCAGCAGAAGCCAATTCAGGCTGTGTTGTTTGCTCTGCTGCAACCAATTTACGCATTCGATAGATAAAGTAGCCATAACACCCAACGAAGGTCATAACATGCGCAAACACATCCGAAATGGCGACATACATAATGTTTTGTTCAACAAAAAACATCACAACTAACAATGGTAAAACATTACATAAGTACATGGACCATACGGTCGTAAATGTAATGCCTTTACTATCACCAAGGCCGACTATCCCCAATATATAAGGGAAGCTCGCAACCATTAAAAACCAAGGGAATATTGTGATTTGGTTATATAGAATGCTCATCTCCCATACCGCTTCTGAGGAAGAGATAGACTGCGCCAAATACGGAAATATAAACCAATATACCGCAGCAATTGCAACCCCAATCAGGAGCACCCAACGCACCATCCAGTGCACCCCTTTCTCGATGAGATCATAGTTACCTGCTCCGGCATTTTGCGCTGAAAATGGCACCACAATACCGATAACAGACATGAACAACGCAAAGATCAACCCAGTAACGTAATTCGTAATCGTGACCGCTTCTAATACACCGTTATCGAAGTAGCTCAAAATGAACACAATCAATAACATTGACAGTGTCAGTGACACACCACTGATGGTTTCACTCATGGATAACTTTAAAAAGGCACGCAGATCCGACACGGCCTGACGAAACCGTAGCGAAAAGCCAAATTTAAACCCGTAATCTCGCGTGTTGACCTGTCGCCAAATGTATATCATCGCAATTAATCGAGAGAAGAGTGTTGAGAAAATCGCGCACTCAATCACGCCATAGTCAAAATGCAGTGCCAAGAAAATAAAGCCTGGCGTACATAAAATATTGACGATAAATGCCAGTACACGGAACTTGATGATCAGCGACAAGTCCCCTGTCATTTTCACCAATAGTGCACTGTAGGTATAAGTGAGTCCCAGTACATAGCCATAAAAATAAAAGCTTAAATACGATGAGGCTTGATCAACTATTAGCGGAGAGGCGCCAAACATCATGGATAATTTATGCGCCAAAAAGTCCCCACTGACTGCCACTAAAATAGCAATCACACAGACGCTGGTAAAACCAACTTGAATAAACAAGTTGGTGGCCGAGTTATCTTTGCGGCCGTAAGCTTGGTTTGCATATATGTAGAATACTGACAAACAGCCGATGAACACAGATTCAATCACCGCCACTACAGAACCTGCAATTTTAAATGTCGCGGGTAACTGCGTGAGGTCCGTTAATGTCATCAACCAAAACATATCAACATAAATGGCGACATAATCTAGTGCAGCTAACAAAATCATCGGGACAGACATGGTTAGCAACACTTTTTTATAATTAGGCGAAGTAAAATCAAGCTGCGACATCAGCGGTTTCTCCTGTATTTGTTTCTATGATCAACTCACTGGCATACCCTCTATCGGCGATCACTGAGAAATCATCCTTCATATCCGGCAATGACTCTTCAAACACGTAAAAGTCAAAGTCGGAGCGACATAGCTTCATAATTGAGCGAGCCATAATGGGTGAAAAGAAGTCGACGTAAATCGGCTTTCGATTATTCGAAATATTGCGCTGCCCAGACTGAGCCTTGTTATAGACCCGCATAAAACATCGACTCGGTATCCCGTTCTCTTCTCGCCATTGATTGAACTCAAGTAGAAAATCCTCATCCGACAGCTGATTCGATAGAGGTGGCATTTTGCCTTGTGGTACCCAGCTTTGCTTTCTCAGCACCACCAAGTTGCGGAACTTGAGCCTTGGGAAATGAGCAATGTTGTCAGCGGGGTAATTCATCATCGACATCAGCAAACCCGCACGCATGGTGTAGTACTTCGCTTCCCCTAACGTTGACAATGCCATAATGAATTCGAGCAACTTTGGATAAAGCTGAGGAATAAATAAAGCGGTATGGCGTATATTGACGACCTCACCTGAGTGCATATTAAATAACTCTGGTTGATCTAAGGCCGTATTCCAACGCGCGCCAAGGTCCTTTAAACAAATGTCTCCGTTTTTGGCGTTTTCGGTGTTATCTAACCAAATACGGCCTTGAGCAAGACGTGGTCTGCTCGCCGTGTTAAACCCAAAACTTTCATAAAAATCATATGCATTTGTCAATTTATCGCCATAACTTTCAACGCATTGCTGTACTTCTGATGACAAATTTGCGAACGTGAAAAATCGCGAATAAGTGCGTAAATAGCCACTGTCTATATTATTTAAAACAAATTCATTTCCCACCAAACTGCCATATGCCGACAGCGTCGAAATGCGCTGATCGCTTGTCGCGTCTTTGGCCTGAATTTCTATTTCCTCTTTGCCTTGGTTTGTCCACAGCGACGCATACAATTCATAAACAGGGTTGTTGCTATCGTAAGGGTCATATTTGCCCAAACCGCCATACTTCTTCACTAAGTCAAACAGCGAAAATATATCGCTTGTTCCCACTTCTAATAAGTGCGCTTTTATTTTTTCTAAGCAAGGCGTATTAATGTAGTCAATGACCGCTTTACCAAGATAACTATCGTAGAATGCACGCAGATCATCACCAATCTTTGTAACCACTGAGCGTGGCACATTGCCTTCATAATGTGCATAGGTATTGTGATATACAAACCCAGAGTGTTTAACCGAGTTAATGCCGTATAAACTCGCGCAGCGCAGCATGATTTGATCAAACTCATAGACTAGCTCACTCAATTCGGCGTGGCTTCCGTCATTCAACTGTTGATAGACATGATTGAGGTCATTTAAATATGCCACGAGCTGCATCACTTTCTCGCTCTTAATGGGCGCCAAGAAGGCCAGCATCTTTTCAATAATGGCCTCTGACATATCATCAATATGTATGTCAGCAACAATTAAACCTTTTTCTATTAAGTGCGCGATTGCTGCGTGTGCCCCCATTTTGGTTGCACCTTCAATCAGTTCCTTACCGCTACGCACAGGTGACTTAAACAGGTCATATAACCACTGACGTTCTACCAATTTCAACTCATTGACCTGTGCGTTAAAAGAGTAAGACTCCTGATTATCAGCAAAACAATAAAACAAAAGCTCACCGTTTTTCTCAACCACATTGCCGGTAATTTTATAATTAAAACTGCCGATTTCTTCTGTGGTTACTTTTCTCAAGACTTTAAGTAACAGGGACTTATCTATATTGTACGAGCCATATACCCATTTTGAGCGCGACACCGGTTTACGCTGCGTATTGGCTATTTTTGAAAAGCCAACGGAAGTAAAGCCAGAAAATGGACTCACCTTGGTGATTGCACGGGAAATATACTTCAGTAAGGTTTCTTCATCATTGAGGTTTTTTTTGTTTTCAGCAAGCGCACTGCCTGGGTACTTCTTAGCCAACCGCACCAAATTCAGGCCACTAAAACACAATGATTTATAAAACAGATCGTTTTGCAAAACATCAGAAATGAAATCTCGAGAGCGCAACTTCGCGCTCAGTATTTCGGTTTTAAAATGCTGCTGGAGTCGCGCATATTCGTCCTGCTGCTCAACCCAACTCGCAGTCAAAGGCAATGCATCCCTACACTCAAGTGCATTAAATAGCTTGCCAATATCTTGCAGCTTGCCACTTGTGACTTTACGTTTAAATTTAATGATTTGCTTGTGATACTGTTCGTTCTTGGCCGCCATTTCATACAGTTCATGCTCGACCTCTACTTGCGCAGATGCGAGTCTCTTTTGTTCTGTTTGAATTTGAGAGTACAACGCTTCTATACGCTCTGATGACACGAGCTTTGACAAATATTCAAGCGGAATATTGTTCGATCTGATCACTGCATAAGGTACCATATTAACCTCCACTTAAACTAAATATGCGCGCTGCGCTACCGCTCTGTTTTTTGCCGACATCAAGCCATAACCGATGATTTCATGGTACTGGCCCGCATTAAGGTAACTGTCTAACTCACGCTGATTGAAGCTCTTAAATGGGCGCGAAAATAAGCCTTGTTCTGAGAACAAGTTAATAAAATACTGTGATAGATAACCAAGACACTGAGCGATTCGCTGTGCATCTGCCCCTTTTAGCGCCAAGAATTTATAGGGGACCGCTATATATAAACACGACGATAAGGTGCTAAAAGACGAGTTGTTATAGCTAAACGTTTCTTGTAACCGCTCTGCGATATCACCTTGCTTAACAAGCTCAATTTGATAGTGCGCCAAGCGGTATAATTTTGACTCACCGTCTTGCGTGTTTATCCAAGCATACAGAGCCATGTCTTCGACCGAGATATCATCAAAGCGCGTTGATACTTCAGCAATGGCCTTGTACCAGTGAAATGACAGCGCTTCGATGTCATAGTCCAAACTTGCATATTTAGGGAAATTACCCACGAATACTCACCCGAATTACGCGCTCTCGCCTTACGCATGTACCTGTGCAATAACTCAAGCTTAGGCTCATTCACCACATTCAATGCGAAGGTAAATAATGCGCTGGCAGAGCGGTTTTCTATCTGGAGCCCCAGTAAATTGGCTAGTTCATAAGCCTGTTTTGTTAAGTGGCCTAACTCAAGTGACAACAAGCTTTTTCTAAATAAGTTGTATATCTCGTTGTAGCTATCAAATCGAGGTTTGAGTATGACCCCACAGCCAGCGCCATGTTCACCGATCCGGACGATCGACATCTCTCGCTCACTAAACTCATATAAACTGCCACCATAATAAAATTGGCTGATAAACGGATAATATGAGCGAGGCGATGGATATGTGCGATGTCTCATAAACGCCATGCTGGGTGTAATACTCAAGTTAGTCGACAATAAATAAACAAATAAGCACAATTGATCCAATGGGCTCTCTGCATTTATCTGATTGCAAAGCAGATTATCAACAAGCCCATCAAAGTGTGCGCACACCTCATCCTGTGTGCCCGTTTGCACCTGATGAACGACTGACTGCTCCCACTCATCCATTGGCCAAGGCGTCTCAATATCCTCTTTTGGGTATAGGTAGCGAAACGCAAACTCATTTTGCAATATATTGTTGTTATCTCTATGCTTCATAATCTACCCCAACGGTTGTAGGTCTTCGAACTGCAAATGACTTGCATCATTTATCCAAGCTAATTTACTGGCAGCTTTGTCCACACGCTGCGAATTGACGTGGATCGGGTGGTCACCAAAAATAAGATTGATTGCACCTGGGATAAACGCGCGAGTAAAATACAAGCCCTGATTCTGTATGTAAGAAGGTGTCGACTCGGCAACATAAAGGTCATAACCATTATCGACAAGCTGCGCCTTTAAATAGGCATAGGCCGTATCCATAGATGAAACATCCGCCGCGTACTGCTCACAGAACGTGTCTACATCAACGGTGTTGCCTGTATTTCGCATAAAATCAAATTTATGTAGCTCTTGCGGGTAGCAATACGTCATATATTGATTTTCAGTGGCCTGAAAGTCAGTGCCAGCTTTAAACGTCTCGTAATCAATCGCTTTTCTGAAGAAGTTAAGTTCACAGATCCCAATCAAAGAAGCACCCTCGGCCAATGCACTATCTAACGCCTCAAGCGGATTGGTATGTGCTGAAGACGTAACCAGCGCGGCAATATTGTGCTCACTGCGGCCGAGCATTAAACACAACACCGACGGAATGCCTATATCCGTGGTAATGTCATAACACTCAACATCATATCCCTTGATATCAATCCATTTTAAGTGTTCTAAAACGGACTTTTCTCGGCAATTGCTTAGGTCGATACGTGATGGTGCTGATTTGGTATACCATGTCACCATCAATGCATCGCGCTCAATGATCTCCAAAGCACTGTAAAAAGCAGACTCGTCGGCGCTATTACCAATGGCGCACCCGCTACTGTTTGGGTTATGTAAAAACTGCTCTGGCATCACTTTTAAATAGTTCACCATGGCAGACGGTATATACACCGCTTCATCAGTTAATGCATTACGCCCACTTACCCATGAATAAGGCTTATCATCATCATAACTTGGGAAAAATTGCGCTTCTCGATCTGGCTCCACACCCCATAATTGTGCTGGATTAACAGTAGGGTACTGACCAAGTGCATGTGAGGTTTGGATCGAATCGTCTTTATCATAGTGCGCTGAAGCACGTTCAATATACTCATAAATCGCACCACGGCGCATCGTACTCATGTCTTTACCTCTACCCACACCCAGTAAATTCAATCGATTGTTGTAGCAAAAGTACGATGACTGATCTGGAGAGAAAGAGTAATTAAGATTCTCGACAGCGTGTTGGCCAAATAAGTTCTCTATCTCGTTGGCACTCAAATTTCCAAGTCGGTAACCTGGCATTGCGAATACTTTTGGCTCATCTTTTGCGATATTAGAAAAATACTTTTTCGTAAATACGCCATTGCTATATAAAAACAATTCATGGGCTTTGGGCTTATCTTTCACCACAGATAAAATCGCTAAACACTGTGCTCTAAGCATGGGTGAGTCACGCCACTTTCTTTTCCATTTAGGGTATACATTGAAATTGTCTGTGATCATATTAATCACATTGCACACCTGCTCAGACTGAGAGAATACTGGCACCAATACCAAGAGGTCGTCATTCACGATAAACACATACTCGGTATTGAGTTGCTCGCCACTCATGTCACTGGTGACACCCAAGTTAAGACCTAGTGCCTTTGCTTGTTGAGCGATAAAGTCTTGGAAATTAAGCTGCTGAGTCATGAGCCACCTCCATGACTACGCTTGAGTGCACTTTAAAATGTGCGCAACACTGCGAATATAACTCTAATAATGCTTGTTCCCACAAAGCGTCAGATGCATGCTCGGTGACACTGCTAAAGTGAACTTGGTTACCACCGACACTGACCGTAAACAGGTATTTGCCATCGATATTATTGCTGCGCTTAACTTGCACCGCGGCATCGAATTCACTGATGATAGAAAAATGGGTATAGCTCGCTTTGCCCGACAGTTTTGGTAACTCAATCGAGTAACTTGGCACCGATTGCACAGCACTGTGTACTGACTTAGCGAACGCAACTTGCTCGCGCATTTTGTCAGCGTTACGTTCATTGCTGAACCATAACTCATGTTCAATGGCCAGCTTATTTAAAATATTGTCGGCAGCTTCTTTTGCATTAAAGCCTGCCCCAGTGATCAGCAATTGTGCACCACCACGCACTTGAACGGTCACTTGGAAAACCTTCAAATATTGCTGTGACAGGTCTAACTGCTCAAAATTGACCAGTGGTGATAATGGTACTTCACATAGCTTTTGAAAATCATTGATAACGTCTACATCACCATTTTCTGCATCCTCTAATGGCAACACATCGAACTGCTTTGCCGATCCCACCATCTCTGTCATGTCTAGGCGGTAATAAAGATAACCAGGTGTGTTGTGGATCCCTAACATCATGTCGATGCCAACTGCGGCAGTCGTTGCCCCAAGCAAAGACAGGTCTCCTTTTGATGTCACAGGCTGATGTCGTTTTTGCTGTAAATTTATTCCTTTGTTCGAGATCACCGCGCATCCGTTGTGACCAACGGCTTGTACAACAAATTTTTGAGCGCCATTTTTAACAAACTGATATAGCTTTGAGTCAAATTTATCGTGCACCTGCAACACATGTGCATGTGATAAACAGTCGGCTAAGTCGCTAAAAGGCAATATCTCACAAGATTGTGATTCACTGGCTGCATGATCCGCAAACACGGACTCCAGTGTTTCATTTGTTAAGGTAAAAATGCCCAACTCATCTGCATTGATAATTTGCACATTCAGTATACCTGCTTGTGCAATCGTCTTGATTGCACCTAATAAGCTGTATCCGCTACCAATAACCAACAGCGGGCTCTGTGTCACTGACTCAACAGCAGCGATCGGAGAATCTAAATACTGAGCCGCATGAGTAAGCAAGGAAGTGCCAGCAACATGTGCGACGTCATCAGCAATGTTGAACACCATTTTGTTCTGTACTAAAAATTGATAAAAGCCTTCGAGTAATTCTTTATCTGCTTGCTCAAAGCCCTCCAAAGCCTGTTCTAATGTTCTACTTCCATCACACAATTCTATAAAGTTAAATACAACAAGGTGCTTATCTTTGCCCAAAGTCAGGATAAAGTTTTTGTTTTTAAAATTGATGTGCATTTTATCGCCGGCAGACTTGACGAATATGTCAGGTCTAACTTGTACTTTGTTCATGTCTGAATACTCCAAATTTTAGTCTCATAAACTAAAGCAGTGAGCATGCCAACTTAAAAACACTTAAAAATCATAAGCTTATAAAAATCATTGCTTTCATTATTACGCACCAAGCATGATTGTTATTGCTGTGCAATGAATACGCATAATTGACGATAAAGGAAAAAGCGATAGGCACAAAAAAAGGGGCTAATGCCCCTAAAAACAACAAGGATAGGAAATGAAAATTAGTATTGTGCACCCATGAGGTTATATTTTCGGCGCTTAAAATCTAGCTTACCCCGAGTTAGATTCAGGTTATCTAACACAGCATTAATTGATTTATTTTTACTCAATGCAAACTTAATAATTGAAGACTCGACGTTGTCGATCAAGCTCTCCAGATCAATTTGACCTTTTTCGACTCTGGCTAACTCAAGCACCAATTCATGCAAGAAGCTAGGTAAATCCCCCCCCAAATGCGCGTTGTCCGTCGCTTCAACATCTAGGTCATTCATTATACTGTCCATATTGAAGTGTTTTACGTAATCTGTGCTTTGACGAATTAACGCGTTAAACTTCATGATCTCCAGTGACTTGTAAAGCTGTCGGACATTCCCAGGCCAGTGCAACTCGCTACAAATTTCAATAAGTTGACACCGTTGTTTATGACCAAGATAAAGATTGTGTTGCTCAAAAAAGTTATCGATGAATAACGGCAATTCATCACGGCGCTCTCTAAGTGGCAATAACTTCACTTCAACACCTTGGATACGCATAAGTAAATCGAGTAGGAACTGCTTTTGTTTTACCAACTGAGGTAAATTCTGATTTGTAGCAACGACGAGTTGAAAATTACTTTGACGCTCTACAGATTCACCAACACGTGTGTAACGACCTCGATCAAGCAGTCGTAATAATTTACGCTGTGTATCCATACTCAAACAATGGATTTCATCTAAAAATAAAATGCCACCATCGGCTTCACCAACCGCACCAATGGACGAGTCTTGTGCACCGGTAAAAGCGCCCTTCTTATGACCAAATATGGTGCTATCTGCAACATCTGAGTTTAACATTGCGCAGTTAACAGAGATAAAAGGGTGCTCACCAAGAAACAGGCGTCGTTGTTGGTGTAAATGTTCTGCAAACACCCCTTTACCAGTGCCCGTTTCACCAAAAATCAAAATTGGTATATCAGGATATTGCGCTAACCCGTTTGCCATATTATAGAGCTCGTCACTTAACACAGCGGTACAGTGACTGTTTTCATGATTGGTATCATCATGCATGTCAAAAGAAGACATCATAGTTCCGTCCTTTAAGCAGTTATTGTGTGTTGTTTTTATTTTCTGGCACTCATTATGACGAAAAAGAAACGCAGGTCAAATTAGCAAAAAACCAAACATAAGCATTAAAATCATAAGCTTACAACAAAAATAATAAATGGGTAATGGCGATATTACGTCATTATATCAATCTAAATAATGAGGTAATGGCAAAGACAATTATCACCTCAGACTGTATTTATATATGCGTTTATGAAACGTGGGATCGCACCGACCGATTTATACGGTTGGTATTGTTTTATCTACAAGCAGCGCATCTCTCACCAATGCCTTTTGCTGGTATAAGATGCAATATCAATTAGCAAACCCCAATAGTGTGACCTAAAAACATCGCGCAAAACAACAGGCCTTGCACTGAGTGGCTTTTGGTGGCAAGTGCGGACTTAATATCAACAACATCATTGTATTAGGGATTTTCACTGCATTGATCAACAAGACCCTGTATTGGCAGCCTATTCTTGATGACTCATCAGTATGCATTGCACCGATTGAGCACTCAGTGAATGAGTGAAAAATATGTATTTTAAGAAGTAAGTTGAGGAGAAAGGTGAAAAACACACGTAAAAAAGCCATGATAAGCATCCCTGCCCTATCATGGCCGTCAAGTCGAACTCAAATCCAATACAAAACACGCAATAACGGGTTTTGCCGTCGCTAATCTAGCTTTAGACTTGAATCTATAAAATCAGTTAAATACACAATCTGTGATTTCTGTCGCTAAGCGAGCATCTCTCGTACCACCGGCAATTTCACGTGTCATGTCTTTGTTAAGCTCTTTTTTATTAACGATTTTGATTACTTTTTTATTAAGCTTTAGTTTCATTTTCTATGACTCTCAATCAATTGCATATACATGCGGGTTATAGTTTTTTTAGTTCATCATAAAGCAACAGTTTTGTATTTGTTGCCTCACGTTTGATGCAATCTACTTTATCAAAGCCAAGTTTTTTGTCGCTTATTTAAAGCTAATATAGTCATCAACAAAAAACATAAATAATTGATTTTAAAGCTTATAATTCACATAATAATTAAATCATATTCTAAACCTTGTTTATCGCACCTATTTACCTCCATCATTCGTGCATTCAGTCAATCGCAACTATGCCACTCAAGCTACACACACGACTCACCCAAGCGCACTCAAGACCAAAACCTGGTCAATATATTCAAACATGCAGCCTCCCCTCATCAGATAAAAACACCATCAAGTGTTAAAACCGTCAGTTTCTAAGTGGCATAAATCAAGAAGGGTTTTGTGACAAGCTAGTTGAAGAAAACAGGCATACTGATAATGGATAACAAGACTGGGATAAACCAATATAGGCAACGCACATTAAATCTAAATTGCACGCATTTAAATGTGTTAGATATAAAGTGGTCGAGGCGATACGCCTCCCTGTTAACCATTAGACTTTGTGGTGCACAGCAATGACGCACCGCGCAATGACCCCGTTATTCATTCTCAATGGGGATAAACTTACCGAACTGGTTACCGCTATTTTTTAACACGCCGATGTAAATCTGTGCACTTTGTTCTTGCGCAAAGCCATTTACTTGTAGAGATTTTATCATCGCAGAGTCTTTATCAATTTCATAAATGACTTGCTCTTGACCCGACTGCGATAGCGGCTTTTTATACACCGCAATATTATCTGTAAAATAAAGGTGGGTTTGGTCACTAGACCAAATTAAGTCTGAAAGATCAAGACGCTCAAACAACAGCGTTTTTGTATTATCAATGGTGTTATAAAGATAAAAACGATTTTTAGCGTCAGTAAATAACACCACATGCTCTTGAATAAACTTCGCCTGTGTCACCGTTCCTTGCAACAGCTCTTTATGGAAGCCACTTTCAAAGTCATACGCATAGACGTAATTTTTATTACCATGCACAACAGACTTAGTGTAAATGATACTGTGTGAATCATTCCAAAAAGCAGATTGAATACTGCCTTTAATAAACACCTCATTTTTCCATGTACCCGCTTCTAAATCATATACATGCAAATGACTTGTGGTGGTCACTAATAATGACTTTCCATCAGCAGAGACATCCAGCCCAATGGTATTTTCAAAATCTAAATCTGTCAGCTTGTATCGATTGTCGCCCTCAACACGCCACAATGAATGACGGCTCCCCTCAAGCAACATAATAAATTGGTCAGCAATGTTAAGCGGTGCAACAATCCGCTCTTGTAGTTCAACATTAGACACGGTTTCAACACGTTGAGTTGTAACATCCAAGCTCAACAAATCATAGTTTGCCCAGTCACTTGTATAGAAAAACTCACCATCGCTAAACGGTACCATTTCCCTGACTTCCGCACTGACATTAAGAGAAGACTTACTATGCGCACTCGAATCTAAGTCAAAGAAATTAAGCTCTTTATCTAAATGATTAAACCAAAAAAGAGAGTTTCTGCTTGGCATCCATTGCACGGTACGTACACGATAGTCCAAATCAGCCACCATATACTGCTCACTACCATCGACATTGGTGACAAAGATTTGTGTACCGTAAGGCTGAAAACGTAAAAATGCCAACTTATCACCTGCACCAGAAATAGACGTGTAATAGTCTCCATACGATAAAATCATCGGAGAGGTGATTTGGTACTCATTACCGCTGTTTTTTTCCCATGCAACAATGGCAGCGGCACCTTTTTTGTTGCGATAACCAAATTTACTATATATCACAACATCATCTAACCCCGTTGCACTCATCTTGTAAGATGAGTCACAATCAAAGAGTTTAGCGTGGTTACTCGGTTCATTATTGGCATCGATACTCACCTCCCACACTTCACAAACACTATTCTCACCAACGCTTATGATTTGATAAAACAAGGTATTTTGATTGGCTTTCCACCCAATTGGATAGGCATCGTAATCACTCTGAACGACAACAATATCTTGGTGCGAGTTTAAGTTTTTTAAATGAATACTACTGACAGCCTCCCGCAACCCTTTAAATGAGTATGCTACAAACTCTTTAGTATGTGACACAATCGGGTATTCATAAGTCCCCATTTTCCACACCAACGGCTCATCTTTAAACTCATACTCTGTGTCTTGTTCTGTACTCTGGAAATACTGCGCAATAAAGGCTAATACAACGACTATAAAGATCGACAGCACCAACCCTATATAGTTTAATTGTTTTGTCGTTTTTGGTGCCACCCTGTCATCCACACCGCTCTGTGTAGGTGCTGATGCCGAATTGAGAGTAAGGCTCGGCGAAGCAGATGATGGAGGACTGATATTGAGCGCCTCTTGCGATAAGCCCTTGCTCTGCTCTTCTGCTTCCACAGCGTCAAACGTTACCAACTTGACTTTTGGAACTAAGCTGTAGCCCTTTCTGTAATGCGTTTTGATAACTGTACTTGGATCATGTTCAGACTTACATGCTTTACGCAGCTCAAATATCGCCCTATTTATTGCATTATCATCAACAAACGATTGCTGCCATACGTTATCAACTAACTCTTGGCGTGTCACAATCGCATCATTGTGTTCAATGAAATAAAGTAAGGTTTTATAAAGAAGTGGCTCTAGCTCTCTGGTCTCATCACCATCAAAAATAGTCTGACGTTTAAGGTCTAGTATCCAGACCCCAAAATGCACCTCCTTTACCATTTCTAATAGACCATTATCATTCATGAACTTCAGCTATGCGTCCGTAATCTCACTCATAACAATCAAAATGCATCTGTAAGATTACATTCGATAAAGTGACTATATTTACCCAATACGAGTAAGGATAGTAATTTATTGTGAAACCTTTATCAATATATTGTTGTACGCTTGTAGAGTATAAGTCAAAAATCACCGTAATTAATAATAAAAAAATTAATAAAAACAATAAAATAATGACCATTCTTATTTTTAAGAATACTTTTACTTCTGCACGATAGTTTAAAATCTAATCGAGTTGAAACCAAAAAATAAGCAATTAATTTCGTATCAATCAACTATTAAATACACATCGCAGTGACCAGAAATCTTTTCGGTCAGTACCAGAGGAAAATACGCACTATCACACCCACAAATTAAGCCGCCACCACAGAGACATAATACGAATAGAAATATGCTAATAAAATTAGAACGATAGCAGTACTGTGGGTTTATATTTAGAATATTGTTGATCAAAAAAGGCGCTTGCGCGCCTTAATTGTGGACTAGCAATAAAGTTTCATACTAACCACCCCCAAAAGGCTCGCTATACTATAAGTTTTTCCAAGCTTTAAAAAATAAAGTTTCATACTCGATTTCTGTATTCTCAAAAAACATCAAAATTTTGAGTAATAGAGTATCATACTGAAAATTACTTTTTCATCGCTACAAATTTGAATAAAAACACCTTAATTTATTACCCACAGCACAGATATTGCCTGCTTTGTGTTTATCAGGCAGCTCACTGTAGCTGCTTACGCACCTAGTCCCTCCGGCTCAGATTAAACGCAAATAAACCCGATCTCTGACGCACTTTTGTAACTCCAACCAAATTGAAAAGAGCAAAACTCTTGTCTGGAATTCCTACGTTAAGGATGGCCTGCCTTAATTTACTGAAGAGGACAGCTCTTTCTCTCGCTCAATTAGAGTATCTATCATTGTCATGGCTCCTTTGCTTAAAACGTATCGGCTTTGACTAATTCGAAAGGCAAAGCCTCTTTTTTTGATGAACTCAAGTGCATCAATTGGGGTTTTTAATTTTAAAGTTTTAATAATTGCAATCGTTGTTTCATCATCTGCCAGCGCTGCAATATCATTACCTGTGATTCCCTGTACAGGCTCGCTTAAAAAAGCTAGCGGTTGCCCTCGCTGTGTCATGATTCGGCTAATGAGTGTTAAGATCGCAATGATTTTTAAAGACGTTTCATCAAACACGGTATCTTCGCTTTCTCTTTCAGCTATTGATTTAATTGAAAAAAATTCGCCTTCTTCGTCATGAATGAGTTCATACCCCAAGTGTCGGTATAGCTGATTGTAATGATCTTCATGCTGGCGAATTTCAAGATAAGTCTTGGACTCCACAAATTGCGCTTGTGAGATCATATATTCCTTTCGATTAATAACACTGCCGGTGTAGAAGGCACGATAAATGGTCTGCGACAATTTCTCATCAGCTTCTAAAAATGTATTACGATCCATACTCAATTAACTTCCGCCTGTTGGCTGCTTAACGAAACCAGATGACGTACCCTGTACTGGAGTTCGTATACATCATCTATAATCTTTTGATATTCATTTCTCAACTCCAGCTGATAGTTAGGTGAGTTGATAAGTCTAGACTGTACTTCGAATAGATCTGGCAATTTAAAATCCGGCCATTCCTGGCTTAGCTCTTTATGAGCCAAGGCAAGGAAGTCTTTGTTTAACGGCCAGTCAAAATTATCAACCCATCGAGCCAAGCGTTGAGAATACTGCAATTTCTTAGCTGCCTCTTTACTGATGCTTTCGGATAAAAGTACTTTTTCAATATTTTCAGGGGCATAACTTTGGACACGAGTAGCCAATTCATTGAAAGCGACTTCTAAAAATGAGGGAGATTTTTCTGTCCTGAACGGAGCTATCCTACCAAGGGCAGGACACTGAACTGACGTACCCAAGGGCTTTAAATCAGATATATCAATGAATTTGTTACGCAGATCGCCCCCAAGCGTATTTTCAAAGGCAGCAAGAACTACTGAATATGCACGATCGATCGCGCTGTGCTCGTGTAATGATTGCTGTGTTTTTTGCAGGTAAATACTGACCTGATTAGCGACTTGCTTAATTGGAGAAAATAGATCCAGGTACTGTACTTCGTAGCTCAACATCAAATATGCGCGACTCGTATCGTTTACCGTATGAAAAAAAGAACGAAAATATTCCAGAGTAAGAAAAATACCATCCCCTTCCTCATAACGGGTATGCTTATCAAGAAACACCTTCAATGGATCTATTTCTCTCTGATATAACTTAGCTGCCATGTTGTATGATTCACGCTTTGCTTCTAGCTGGGAATAACCCTGAGGATCCACTGTGGCGGATTTTTCAAATTCAACTCCAACATTTTGAAGCTTCGCAATATTAGCTCGGATCTTTCCCAGTAAATCGCTAACTCTATATATCAAATCGTCCACCCACTCTAGGTAGTCATCAGTTCCTGGTGTCGTACTCAGCTTACCGCGCTTAACCTGTCGCATCAAAGACCACAACGGTGTCATGGCTGCATTTAACGATACTTTTGTTAATGGACGGTACAGACTTACTCGGCATAACCGAAATACCTCAAACACGCTAGTATTGAATAATAACTTCGTTACTCCATCAACATTGCGGCGGTCATTGATGATCCGCGCCTGTAACAGATTATCCACATCAAATACTAAACTCACTTCATTTGCCTGTTCATCAGAAAGTTGATCCTTCAACGCTATTACAAATGAGTAAAATATTGTCTCCGGGATAGCACCAGCATGATTAATGTCTGCAAATTCGATGGTTTTGAACATCACTTCACGATAACGCAGCAATCTCTGAAGTGTCTCCAGTGTGCTAAACTGTTTATTAGTGATTTTGCCTGCCATTTACGCACCCTCAAAGGCAAGTTGAGTTGAGAGCTTACGGATGAACTCTTGCTCAGGAGAAAAGCACGTTTTAACCCGCTTTGGATCATAAGGTTCTGCTGTACTCATCTCATCCATGAAAAGGTATTGCCCGAATGCATCAATCAGATCCGCACTTTTTCCATGAGTAGTCGCACCAATCAGTGTATGGCCTTTTTCATTGAGAATTCTTGTAAGCGGTGGAATTTGTTCAGAGCTGACGGTGCCCACTTCATCCAGGATAAGCGGAAACGAAATAGCGCTGATATCATCGCATAGCCGCTGGATGAATATTTCTGCGAAGTGCATATTTATCAGGATCTGCGTTGAGGTTGATTGTGCTTTTTCATCCCACATTTCCCCCGGCTTTTTAGTCATATAGCTGGCTTGTTTAATAATATTTTCCATGCGTAATTTGCCGTCTAAACTATTTACTGCATCGGAATGTAAGAACTCTTGGAGTCTGGCATACCAGCTTGCGGGCAGAGTTGCTGCTGCATTCAAATCATCAAACTCTCGCCAACTCAGTACTAAGTCATCAAAGGCTCCATTGAGCACAACTTTAAGTTTGACTGACTCTAAGTCATTAATTGTTGCATTAGCCAGTTCCTCATTAATGCGCTGAACTGTCTGTTCTATTTTGACCTTTGTTTTATCTAATCGTTCCAACCGGTTGCGCAAGTAGCTGTTATGTAGGGCCGTATCTTTTTCGAGTTGGCTTTGTGACTGGTCAAGCGTTTGGAATTTTATAGAGAGTGTATCAAAACTCTTGCTAATGGCGGCTTGTGAGCGGTTGCTTTCCATAATTCCGTGTTCATCTTTTATTATCCCTTTTATACAAAACTGAACTAGCTGGGTATAAACGCTTTCTCTTGCGTCTTTGCTTCGTTCTAGCTTTTGGCCATAGGCTTGAAGCTCTTCCTGAAGCGGAAGCTGAATGTTTTCTGGAGAATCTGTGGGCTTTAATGATACAGTAAGATGCTGTACTCGTGGAAAACGCACACAGTCGCTCTTGATTCTGTCGTTCAACCGTGAAATTTGTAAGCATAGCTCAGCAGCTGTTTTACGCTCCGACTCAGCTTTTTCATATGCTTGTTGTGAACTTTCTAAATTCTTAAGGTTTCTCTCTTCCTCGACTTCATTCGAAGCTTTGATTTTATTTAGTATTTCTAATTCTTCTTGTACTTCTTTTTTTCGTTGAAATGACAATTCAAAGCTTTTAAGCGTGTCCAAATCTGATTTAGTCAGAATTATCTCTTTTTCTACTTTAGATACTTCCGATGCGTTATGCAGCGTGGAGTTATCGTTAAGGCGTAATAACTCCTTTTCTTCACTGATATAGCTAATCAGCTGTGCGTCACAGTCAGAAACCTGCTCACTTATTGAGCGCTCAGCAGCGTAAGCAATAAGATCAATATTTTCATCAAAAAATTGAAGATGCGCTGCGTTCAATGTAAATAGCTGAAGAAATTTTGAAATGGTTTGTATTTCATCTTCATTAAGCAAGCGCCCTGGGTTTGCGTTAACCAAAAGAGGATTGATCGAATACAATTTTCTGACTTCGTTTTCGGCTAATTGCGCCTTGATTGCCAAGGCCTCGTTATCCTCTCGTTCTTTTAGCTTTTTGAGGTTGCCAGTTTCCCGCTGGATCAGCTCCTTCAGTTCTTCTAGCCTGATTTGACGTGCGCTGGCATCTTGATACTGAGTTAACTTTTCCTTCCTTTCTTGAAGGTGCTCTTCTAAAGCATCGAGTACTTCAGATGTAGAAAGGCCTGGGTATGGCTGACAAATAAGTTCGCATTTTTCTAATATTGACTCACGCCGTTTTAGCTCTCTTTCACAGTTACCGATATCGTGCCGGTTTATCTTGAGTGTCTCTTCGCCCTCCTTTAACACTTTATCTGCTTCTTCATAGGCCGATTTTAACGGCTCCACTTTCAGACAAAGTAAACCGTGCTTCTGCTCATGATACTGTCTCAACGCGTCAATATTTATCATTAGCTGAGCGTAATCCAGTTCGTGTGTTTGTTGTGCTTTTTGAATTTCAAACTCTTTGGTTAATGCTTCAAAAGCAGGAATATTGGCTTTTAGCTGATCCAACTCAACCCGTTCGTTCTCCAGCCTGTCGTGATCATTAATAAGCTGTTTTACATCTACTTCCAGAGGTTGCGAGCCTTGCTCCTGAGAATCAATGGCCGTCGCCGTCATTAGTTGTAGGGATTTTCCGTCTTGGTTAAAGAGTAACTTGACCAACGCACGCAGAGACTCAATTGAGTTTTTTGACAAATCATGCAGCGGGTAAATTACAAATGGACACTCATCCGGATGCAAAACATCGATATTATATAGCTGTTTTTTGAGCTCATCTGTATTGCGAATAAGCGCCGTTGTTTTGTTGACTTCTTTCAACGCGCTAAACAAATTTTCCCCAGGGGGGGAGTCTGGTCTTCCACCACTTGTTCCTTTTGATTTGTCCCAAAACAAATGCGCGATATCCTCAAATGGAGACGCTATAAAAAGTCGGTTAAGCTTGTAGTTGTTACCAGCAGAAATAATCTGACAATGACGCCGTATTCCACCCCCAATAAGCTTGTGCTCCACCTCTAGGATCAGCTTGCTATGAACCGACTGGAAGTAATAGTTTTTCACCTCATCCTTAGTGTAATACTCTTGTTCGGTCGTGCTCTCGGGAGTTTTAAAGGCAAATTTTTTATCACAATCATTTAGGTTAAGCTCAGGAAGCAAGAAAAAGCGCACAGCATTTACGATGCTTGTTTTCCCCCAGTTGCCTTTAGCTAATAGGACGAGGTTGCTATCCAGTGGAACCTCGACATAAGCAAAAGAAGCAGAATCAACGGCGATTATTCGCTTTAAATTTACAGAAAACCTATTATTCATATTCTTCTCCTAAGAATATTTCTTGCTCAATAAAACCCAACCCTTTAGAAAACAAAGAAGCTAATTCGGCAAATTTCCAATGATGTGCCTTATCTAGTGCCTTTATAAATTGCTTCTGCTTGTCAGGTTTCTGGCAATAGCCGTGGTAACAGGCAAGGTTTGAAGGCATTGTGAATATTATTCTGTCGCCGAGTTGCTTCTGTAATGTTTCAAATATCTCTAACCCGGCCAAGTCGTAGTCTGGACAGTAATACACTTTTTCAAATTGTGATAAAAACCGCTGTGTTTGCTTGTGAGTGATAGCGTTACCTGAAGAAAAAATAATTAGCGATTCCACGCCAATATCTTCAAGCTCCATAGCAACAAGGAAGTCTTCACTGAACGTAAAACAGTCACTGTTCTCAATAAGAATAACCGACGTTAAGTGGTCAAAATTGGACATTTCTTCCGGCGCTTTCTCAGGGGAGCACTCAATGGCAATATGGGTTTGAGCTTTTAGACCAAATTTCGCTGTGAGGTATGCAGAGTGTGTGCTATGACGATGAGAGTTGCCTTGTTTAGCCGCGTGTATGCGTGAGCGACTGGGAGCATACTTTGCCAGTAACTTATCAAATAAACCATAGTTGGAAATGCGTATAAAATATCGTTCCGGTCGAACAAATTCAGCCACGCCCAGAGAATCAAAATTTACATGCTCATTATTAAGTAGCGTTATAAAACGAGTTGCGTTTATAGGCCTACCGGACTCAATCGCTTTCAAATAAGGATACAAGTTCATTTTATGCCTCAGGGAAAAAATATTCGTTGATGTCGTCTGAATTCAAGACAACCAAAGGAAAGGCTTTTCCGGAAACTTTCTCAGGATCTTTAGCTATTCTGTAATACTGAATAGTGTAATCAACCAGAGCTCCGCGAGTACGTATTTTAAATGGTTTGTCATAGCCAAAATCATTGAGTACCAAATTTTGTTCTTCTTGAGTCAGTTCGGGGTGTGGGCCTATTTCAATGTCGACAAAAGTAAACCAAATAATATCTTGCTGAAAGCTGATGCTGGACTTTCCTTTAAGTTCTACCCTCATAATTCGGCCTAGGTTAAAGTCAGCAAAGCATTCCCGAGAATGACAATAAGCTCGGCAATGCCAGCGCAAACCATCATTAGCAATTGCGAATGGCTTAATCAGACGGCTTTGTCCAAGAGGATTAGTGCGACTCCGATAATCAATCATCACTTCTTTTCCCATCCGGATAGCTTTAAATAGCAGCCTTGTTACTTCTGGATTAGGAGACTGAATAGGAGTTAAGCCTTTTGAGAATGCCGATAAACCATATGTCTGTGATACGTATTGATTGGCGTTATGAAATATAAAGTCCACGTAGTCAGACCATGCAGGCCGCGTAAACTTTGGAGTAAACTTAGCAGTCGGTATGAATACTTTTTCAGGATCTTTGCCATCGAATACAAGATTGCCTGGGTGTGCTTGACGATACAAAAGAATAGCTTTTGAGATCACATTTACATGCACACCGAAGAAACGGGATAAGCGTGTGGCATTTGTCCCACCTTCCCAGTAGATCATGTACTCTAGGGCTTTGAACCTTTCGATTTGTTGGCTAGTTAATTTTCTTTTCGTATCCATTTATATGATGTACACAATTTTAGTGTATACAATACTCTGTTTATTTTATAAGCTTGTAAAGCTGTTTTTTTGTTCAGCCTAGAAAAAAATACTAATCGAGTCTACGGCTACCTTTATAAAGTGCTGGCCTGTGTTTAATGAAAGTACATACATTCACTGACTATCCATAGATTGATATCGTAAGAAGGAAATTGAATTTAAGAGCTCTAACCATTCAAATATTCTGAAAATAGAGAAGGACTTTTACCAAAAAAGCATAGGAAGTTTCACCATATGAAAGAATATAAAACCGCCAGAGTAAAATTAGGGCGACTGAAAGTGGACAAAACACTGCAGCACAGAATCAGGGCAAGAGGTCAACTATTTGGTCGAGAGTTTCTTGATGAACTAAAGGAAAATGTCAAAGACATAGGCGTCGTAAGGGCTATCAAGGTGGTTGAATTATCAAAGAATGATGTGAATCCACTGACCGAAGAAGCCTATACAAAGGGGGATCTCATAGTTTTCGATGGCATTCACCGAACCATCTGCCTGCGCGAGATACTGGACGAGGAAGGCCGTGACTATAATGATGAGGAAACCATTGTAGAGATTTGGTCTGGTGGCTCTTTCTCGGATGCAGTCAGTCTAAGCTGCTCCGCCAATGCAGACAATGCACACTCATACCGTCGTAACGTAGGTGATAAGAAGCAAGCAATTATTGACTACATCGAGTTTATGAAGGCTGATGCAACATCAAAGGGCAAGATTATCTTCCCATTTAAGTACGCTGATTGGGCCGAGAAGTTTAAATGCAATGAAAAATCATTAAAGCAGTTGGGTACATCATCCCGCCTATTCCGTGAAGAACTTCGTGCCAAAGAACTTCAGTGGATTACCGAGCTAAAAGGCAAGGGATTTACTAACGTTGAAATCTCGCAATTGAGCCGCCAGATTTGTTACGAAGGTTTAGGTCTCAATGAAGATAAGATCAGAAAGACCAAACCGGAAAAAAGTCCAAAGGCAACTTTTTTCCGGAGTTCAACTGAACAACCTGATTGTAAGCAAACTGCTGCTAAAGCCCGCCCGGAGCCAATAAAAACTGTACTGCACCATATCGACACAGTCCCTCGTTCCATAACTGCTACATACCATGAACCTACCAGTATTAAAGATATACGAACCATGTCCGGCGATCTTGTTGCAGACCTTAACTACAAACAGTTCCGTGATGCTCTCAAAGCGATGCCCGGTATAGAACGTGCAAAAACTGGTCGCCTCGTTTACCAGCTATGCAAAGCACTTGCTATGGATGGCTCTCTTCCCAAGCAAATGCGTAACATCGAATTCAACTTCAAGACAGAAGAGAAATAATAATGTTCAATGAAAACCCTGTTAATGAGGGGAATATATCACCGTTGTTCCGTGCTATTCGTGACACATTCAATGAGGCTCAAAAAGAGTTTCATGTAGTGCGTGACGTTGAAGTAAATACTGTTGATAGTAGAAGTGCTAACACCTGTGAAGGGTTCTTCCTGCCGTTCACCCCGCAAACAGGGACTGGTAAAACATTTAGTTGCAACCTGCTCATATTCACAAAGCTGTACGACTTGGCGTCACACCGTTACAGTTTCATTTTAAAGGCACTCTCACTACTGAAATTTATTGCAGACAGTGGAGTTGTAGTAGCAGAACGTAATGCATTAAGAGCAATTTCAAAGATAAATGATGGTAAGGTCTATCTGTGCAATGCTGATGTGGAATCTGATTATGAGAGGCTTAATAAAACTGTCCTTTCAGTTGTCGAAAAGGCTGAAGCCAATTGCAACGATGAAAACCTCAAAAGTGAGATAAAAACCAAACACAAAGAGTTTCTTACGAGCCTGGAAAATGAAGACGATGACCACTCCAGCTCGCAGTCATCCAAGAACATAGTCTTTATTACGGATACCCGTGATAATGTCTCCCAGTCTTATCACGAGTTGCTGGAGCTGATTGAAAATCTCTGCAAGACAAAGCTAGAGATTAAGATCATGAAGAGCATGGTTGTGATTGTGATGGGAAAGGTCGATCAAGCCAAAGCAATGGGGAAAGGCATAAGCGGTCTAGTTGAGTTCATCAAAAACAACTCAATCTCACCAGCTGTTGCGAAGGATATTAGTCAAAAGTACGAAAGATTTGTTCACTACCATGCTAAGGTTAGTCGTTCCAAATCCAGGCCTGACAAGTACGAGGAGGAACAGTTTGAGGCGACCGCAATAGATATCTACAATGCTGTGTACGACGGAATTCGTGCTATAGCTGCGACGGAGAAAAACGGCTACCAGAGTTTTCCGACCGGTGTAAGAGAACAACTAATCGCGCTTTACCCTGCCTCACTGGTCTCAAGTGGTCGTGCGGTTGTCTGCTATATGACAACTGCCAAATATCTTGGTTCGATAATGGCAGTACCTGGCCGCTTTCGTTTCTCTGACGATAAGCTTAGCAATCATATTCTGTTTATTGACGAGGTAGATAAACAGCATGCCGTCGTTCGTAACAAAATTCTGGAGGCCGACCCCATGCTACTTGTACGCGGGGTTAAGACCGCTGCACAAACAGACGTTCTCCACTTCCAGCAAGGCAAAGATGACTTTAAGGGTGTTGGAGACATCATGCACGATGCTATCAACACACTCAAAGATGTCGCTGATGAATGGCGTACTCAGTATTCATATGACTTTGATGAAAGTTACGACGGTGGCAATCGCGCTGCCGAATTGTTTTCAGTTCCCGGCTCCGTTTCTAGTATCGTTACAATGTCTGGCAAAAGGAAGCGTGTTGAAATTATCCAGGATGATGAAAAGATAAAGAAGGATGCCTACTACAGTGTATTCCTTGAGCTGGCTGATAGTGATCCTACATCCAACAAGATCAACAAAAACATCCTCCAAATGAAGCTGGTCTCTGATAGTGACGGAGATGATAATGAATTTGTAAACGGTTTCCCTAAGGTCATTAACTCTCTTAGCAAAGCATACAAAACTTTCCTTAGCAAGTCAGTTAAAGCTGTTCGGAAGATTTATCAAAATAAAAAAGACGCTCACAACACTCAAGTCAATGCGCTGAAGGCTCAAAAGTCTGAGTTTGAAAAGACTGGTAGGCTGGTTCTAGGTGAGCAGTGGGTGAAGGTTGATAGAGAACCGTCATTGATAAGCTGCCTGAATGACTTTACATACCAGTTGAATATTGACGATGGCGTAAAAGCCGATATTCGGAACAAGCTTTTCGGTACTCAGGGTGGATCAGGCTCTCTGCTTGGCCAAGATGAAGCCATTATATGTAGTGGATTTCATGGTCAAGGTTGCTCTTTCGACACAATTCTTCGCTTAAGTGACAATTTTGTCGACTTTGAAAACTACAGCATCCCGCACTCTGGAACAGGCTGGATGGCCTCCTTAGTTGGCCGAGGTACTCAGATAGTTGCAATCAGTGCTACTGCTAGAAATAAATCCCAGATCCACAATTTCTCCCAAGTAACTCTGAAGGCTCAGCTTGGCAAGCGTTATGTGGAGTTCACAAAGGAAAGAAGTCTCGATATCTATAACTTCTACTGCCAAAAGCGTGACTACGATTCTCACAATGTGAATATTGCCAGCCGGTTCCTCAAGTATGAGCCAAACACTCTTGGACAATTCTTTGCCGACAGTAATGTGATGCTGATGAAGCTGGCTGTAGCATTCCCGCCACCGAGCAGGAAGGGTTCAAATCAAGATACGAATCATAAAACTAATAAAGAGGTTAAGGAAGCTCACAAAAAGGAGAATAGTGACTACCTGATGAATGTAGCCAGCCAGTTGAGTAAGATGTGGCAGGCCATAGAGCTATTTGTTGCCCACCCAACCAACAGATACATGCTGACATTCAGCACCCGAAACTTTGGCAAGACTCCCAAAGAGAAACGTTTCTTCAAGACCTACCTGATTAAGTTCCTTGAAGAAAAGTATGGTAAAAAGATCGATATTCACTTTGCCATCAATGCTGAAAAAATGCGTCGGGGCGATCTTCAAAAGCTGCTGACAAAAACGATGCGAGAAGATGGCAGGATTAACATCAAAACGATCGTCATGACTTCCTATGCAAGCATGGCGGCTGGTACAAATCCTGATTGTTACTTCCACGATGATGACTTGAATCGTCTTGTGTATGTGGATGAGAGTGATTTCAAGCAGAAAAAAAGGACAATGGATGCCGACTGTATTTATCTCGCTAGACCATCAAATATGTTCAATATTTCTGACAATGACGACGACTCAGATTATATAAACACTAAGTTCAAAATAGCCTGCCTTTATAACATTATGTGCTTGTATGAAGGGCATTTCATTGATGCTCATATTGCCAGAAAGTTTATCCGCTACATACTCAGCACTAACGACAAAGGCAAGATGACAAATGTATTGGCATCTGCTTATGCATCCGGTGAACACTCCAAAATGACGTTCGAAAATGGCGATGACTATCTTGCCAGCATCCAAATGATAATCGAACAAGCAGTAGGCAGGACTGGTCGTACCCCTTGGAAGTCCAGAGAAGTCCAAATCCTTGCTGATGCTGCTCTCGCGCCTGCTCTGGCTCATGATGAACGTCAGAAGCATGAGCTGTCTCATGAGTATTTCTCCCTCCGTGAAGAGGCGGTGACTGTTCATGACAGCGGCATGACAACTGCTATCTGCATAGGAAATCCGGAACAGAGATTACGCCGAGCCGCTATCGCAGATAACAAAAAGAGCCTTCAACACTTCAATACCGAAGTGCCAAAGCTACTAGGCAATTATCGCTACGAAACGTTTAGAAATGCTGATGTACTCGATTACCTGTTCGGCATAATCAGTCGAATAGGGGAGCCTACATATAAATCTATCGAAGAATCTATCAAAGAGGCCCAGCAGTATGCGATAGAAGGTGGCATGAGAATCGGCTCAGAGGGCATTTGGGACAACTATACAACAACTCTAAGAAACATGAAAAACCGGATTGTTAAGGGTAAGGCTGCGCCTGTTCCACCTAATATTGTTGTAGATAAACTGAAGGTAAAACTAAAGCAGGAAGCAAAATCTCGCAGAGAACGAGCCAATGCTGTTGCTGAAAAGTGGGCTGAGCTTCGTGAATATGTCCTGAAGAATCCGACTATTTCTGAATCTGAAGTGATCCCTCGCTTCCAATACGTTCATATTGAAGTGCCGAGAGATACAGCGGGTAATGCTGTTGCTGAGTATGCATACGATGGCATACCAGAGATTGAGTACGCTGATAACTACGAAATGTTCACAACCACAAAAACACCTAAGATGGTTTCTGAACTATCCTCTGAACTTAGGGTGATGCTGGGCAACTGTGATATTCGTAAACATTTCAGTAAGAATGGTTACTGCCTGAAGTGGAAACCAAATACTCACATTGTAAATCCGGCAGTCTATTGCAACGTGTATCGCCCTGCATTGGCTGAGCAGGCAGTTGAGGCCATCTTGAGTGCCAACGGCTTCAAGTGGAGCAAACTGCCTCATGGTCTGGAGGAAAAAATGGACGGTGTTATAGAAGATCGTCATGGCAACAAAGCATTAGTGGACGTAAAGTTTTGGTACTGCAGCCGCGTTCTGAAGAATAGTGCCGAAAAAAAGATGAAGGATACAATGCTTAAAACAGGTATCCGAAACATTATTTACATCAACATGTTCAAGAATGACCCTAGGCAAGAGTGTCTTTACAAAACCTTCGAGAATAATAAGACCTCATTCATGACAGCTGACTTCATGGAAGTCCCAGGCATCATGGATAAAACTACATTCCAGCCTCTGCATATTGCAGAAATCACTAAGTTTGTTTCCCGAGAAGTTTAATCATTAAGGAGAGGTCAGTGCGATCGCTGGCCATTTTGAGATGGAAAAAAAGTTACAGTTTAAAGCAATGTCATCAGCACCGGAGAAGGCTCTGGTTGCTCCCAAATCCGTATATACAAGCAATCTTGTTCAAAAGGTTGATATCGATTGCGGCTACTTCAATGAGCACTTTGATTTTGGCTATATCGAGATACATGCTACATCAAAGGCAGAGTACCGAGAGTTAGTTATCGAGTCATCCGCTATTCTGAATAAAAGCGGGAGCGTGCTGTCATCGTTCCATTACAAGAAAGGAAAAGCACATTTTTTCATGACAAAAAAAGGGGAGTCCGGAACGATTGTCTGTGGTAACGTTAGTCTTAAGGTGACCTGTGAAGAATTGCCGTTTATTAATCCTCGGCATGAATTCATTCAAATGATCTTAATCAGCAATGCATTGCCATCCTTGATGAGCAAGGAGATCGTCAGTGAGCGTAGGGCGTTCTACAATAACGAAAAGTACTATCGGGCAGCGTATTCAGAACACAAGGAAAATGGCGTAAATGTGGTTGTCTGTATTGAGTCAAAGATTAGCCCTGATTGGACAATGTCAGCTAACAATGTGCCCTCAGGCAATATTTTCAATGCAACCACTGTAACATTTACCCTGCTTTCTGATGTTGAGAAGTTTGTACCTCG
The DNA here is from genome assembly GCF_000814765.1 of Pseudoalteromonas luteoviolacea. GTDB lineage: Bacteria > Pseudomonadota > Gammaproteobacteria > Enterobacterales > Alteromonadaceae > Pseudoalteromonas > Pseudoalteromonas luteoviolacea_H. The sequence continues at coordinate 103,455 of NZ_JWIC01000008.1, read as the reverse complement.
AAGCCGGAACATGGCTAAACGTAAAGCTAAAATGTTAAATGGCGAGCAGTTTAAGCTAGGTGAACATGGGTTCGTTGTGCCAACCAAAAAAGGTGGCAAGACCAAATCCAGCAGCAACGACGTTTATGTCAAAGGTAGCATCGAAGACTACACCAACAACCGAACTGATGCCTACGTAATTGACCATGACAAAATCAAAATGAATGCCAAAGGCGATGTAAATGAGAGCAGTCCTGATACCAGCCGAGCTGCACACGCATACACATTCTTAGATGACCTGTCTGAAATCTATGCTGGCTCTACTAGTGTTGCTTTTGGAAGAACTGAATTTGACCGCTGCTACTCTGGCGTCAAACTAAAGACAAAGAGCAATAATGAGTACAAGGCAATCATGCAAGTCTTGTCTGAGTACAACATTCGTATTGTTAACAAGACTACCGACAAGACCATTCTTCCAGAGCATATAGCTCAACTTGAAGAGCTTTCATCTTACAGCTACAAAATTCAAAAATGTAAGAAACAAGGCAATATTAAATACCTTATTGGTGAACAGAAGAATACAGATGGAAAACCAGAGCTTATCCTGCTTGTCACTGAAGGTGAAGGGTATTATAGACGGCACAAAGGTTTGGAAGATCCATATGCAGACTACAAGAGCACCAATCCAGATAAAATCATTCAGTCTGTGGAATACGGTTCTTTGTTTCGTACCTTGAAGGTTCGCGATCTTGACGACCAAGTGATTAATGAAGTACCGCTTCTAGCTGGCCGAGAATATAAAAAGGAAAAGGAGATTGTAACTGGCGGCTGTGCGATGCTAGATTGCCTGTTGGCACAACTACATCTTAAGCTAGAAGTTCATAGTAATCAGCTCTTTATTGACCGTAAAACCGGAAAGCTTCCCGAGGACTTTTCCTTTATTTACCCGTTCAGAGTCAAAACTAAAAAGAATGAATCAAGCGATGATGAAGTCACACTTGAAGAAGGAGAGGATCTGACTGAGGAAATCGAGGGAGAAGATACTCCTTTCTCTGGTTATCGTTATTGTGCTGTGACTACAGATAGTATGAAGTTGAAATTTGAAGAGCTTTCAGAATCTAAGCTGGAGGATATTCAGTATCAATTGGGTGGCCACTGCCACCTGGTATTTGGCAAGAAGAAAACCTCCGAGAATGGCAGAGTTAAATACACTCACCATCGCCACCCTTTCATGTTCAACTTCGAGACAGGCCACTACATGGTTTTCGTCAGAACCAGCGCTAACGCCATGCCAGATCATGAAAAATTGGAGACATACCGCCACAGCTTGATTGCTGGTCGCAAGGAATCTGTTAGCCGCTCTTGGTTCAAGGAGTACATCACTCGCTCAGGCGTGTCCGAGAATGTGGTTAATACTGTCACCAGTATGCTTGAAAGTTCAGAAGCAGATTGTTTTTACTACCACCAAGTTCGAGAATGTTTCAAGAAGTTCAAGCCAAGGATCGGTAAGCGTCTTAGCAATAACGATAAAAACATCATCCTATATGTGATTGAGCAAGAACTTGGTATACGCTGGTACTCTGGAATCAAAACTTCAGAAATGAAAGACCTTGTTGCTCATCAAGAAGGCTTCATGTTCAGTCGTTCTGACAAGTGTTATTGCGCCGGCAGTGTGGGCTCTTTCAGAGCTGGCTCACAAGAAGGCTTCAGCAAGATTTACAAACTCATCACTAATTTTGGGCTTATTGAAGACATGGATCACTGGTTCCTGTCAATGTCAGTTCGTAATCGGCAAACGACAGTTTACCCATTCATCTTTCAACATGCTAAAGAGTATGCCAGCATGACTCAATTCGAAACTTGTGCTTCTGACAAGCCGAAAAAGGTTGAACCCGATAACGATACTAAATATGCAAATACCGAGTATGAAAATTATGACGACATAGATTTCTAGAAATCTCTCTATTCGCGTGCGGGTATGCACTCGCACATTTCAAAATCAAACGCAAAAACAATGTCTAAAATATTTTGAATTTCTTCAAAAGAGCGCTATCGGAATACAGTTCACCTCCCCCTATTCCTATCACATATTCCTTAACACTAGTTAAATAAGTGAGTTAATACACTAATGAACCGAACAGCCCACCTGTTCATCTCTTCATCACTTAATTTTCCTTCATTTTTAGATTTCTGATGCGAAATGCCCTTATGATTACCCTCACCAACAAGCTCATCAAAATATCTCTTCGGCCAACAAAATTGGTTACTAAGCAATCCTCTTTCGATCTCTACTATAAAGTCACGCAATTTACCTTTTAATGCTAATGCACGCGCTGAAATGACTTTGGTGGCAATAGAAGCTCTTCCATCTGAGGTGTCCACCTCTAATAAGAAGTAACCTTCGTTTTGATACTCAACTTTTACAATCGCCATACATCGAGCAGAACCATTTTCCATCATATGACTTTTGCTGCGACCTACTTCTGGTAGCTTACGAACAATCGGTTTACTTTGATTAAAACCATACTCTTTTTCTAATATCTCTAGCATTTTGAAAAAGCTATCAAACTTATTGAGGTACAAATGAGTATTATCTGTTTGATCATCCAAACCATCGACAGCGGCCCTAGGTGTATCACCTCGTGAGTTTGGATCTTCGGTGCTAACTTCAGGTGGTAAGGGATTGGGCTTATCTTCGTTCTCTTTACTGCCAGAACCCTTTTTAGTTTTTGCATAGACTTTTCGAGTACGTGGGACTCTGTTATATATGCGCTGCGTTGCATCACAAAAAATCAATGCTGATTCGTTATCTTCACTCCCATCACTATCTTCATCTATTTCTCTTTGTGTCGGCAGTTGTGGGTAAGTCCCACCCTTACCACTTTCAGAGCCTGACTTTCTTCCAATTGTTCTGGGATGAGAAAAACCAATATCTGCAATGTCTGGAAAGAACAAACCATTTAACAACTCGATTCGATTTATAAACCATGTACTTGCATCTGAAGACTTCCAACCTCTTGCTACTACTTTTACCCCTTCTAACTCAGGCGGTTCAAACCGAAATGTCCAATGTTGGTATTTAGGTGTCGTAACTAGCTCTTGAGAAAAATACTGATAGATGCTGTTGAATGAATTTTTTATGTCTCTATTAAGCAATATCCAAGCGAGTTGATGCTTAAAGCCTTCATTCTCAAATAATATTTTTGGGCATTGTGTTGTCGGTAGGGCATTAATAACTATATCGAGAGGAAACTCCTCATCGTCTTGTTCGGGGCTATAATCAACATCAAACTCAAAGTCGAGCGCATTACTAACTAGCGCAGCATTTGCCAAGTAGTTATTTGTGAAAAACAAGGCTCTGGCTAATTCTAACTGAGGTAAAAATATCGTCTTATCATCATAGCTAAACTTAAAGCATATTTGAGACTGCTCATCTCCTAGTTTGAACTTTACTAGCTCTGACTCTCCAACTAAGGCCGTCTGCCACAAAGCTCGCGCAGGCAAAGTAAACTCTATAGGATAACCTGGGGGAATGGCTGATACAGTTTGATTTAGAACAACTTGTCGACTTAGGTATGGTAGCTGGCTGAGCTTAAGTGATTTACGCGTGGTATTTTTAAAGCGAACGCCAATATCCCACGTTTTACGATCGTGGTATTTGAAAATATTACCCATGCCTTGAATTCTTGCGTTGTCAGGCAGAGTTTTAAAGCGATCAGCTTGAGTCATACGCTACTACATATCCCAATAATTCTGCCGCTAGGGGGCAGATCCTATCCTTACTGAGCCGAGCGAATCGCAGTATGCGCCATTTCCTTAAGTCGTGATGATTTCTTTCACTTTTGATGTATGCCACAGCGATACGACGGCATTGGTACTCTTCTATAGTTTCACAATATTTAGCCAAAAACAATTTACATAATGGTAACTTATCAATATGTTTGATCTGAGATAAAGAAATATCAGCGTTGATAAAGTACCAATTTTTTGAAAAGTGCTCCGACTCTAAATGCATTTCAGTCTGGTTGCGAAGACTGATAAATCGCTTCACATAACATAAGTCTCTTGCCTTCCAATTAACTCGCTTATTAATGCTTACAGTTGGCAGACCTAGTTTAGAGTTAGTATCCAAAAGCCACTTTTTATCATGCCGATATAGCCAGGCATAAAGGCTGCCAAACCCTAATAACCTAGCCTGTTTAATGCCTAATTTAGTTGCTGAGGTCTGCCAAAGTGCTCTTTTATTTTTATCTATTACTACCTCTTGAGCCGAATCATAACTTTCAGGCGACTTATCTAAACTTTGGTTAGAGGCTTTTCTTAGAACCGCTTCGATATTTAACCCATTACCAAAGAAAGCTTGCCAAACTAATAAGTGTTGAAGGTAACTAAATGACTTCCTATGCTTTCTGAATATAGACCTAAGCCAATTAGTGTCTTTGCAAGCATCCACTTTTAAACCTAATTGCTCCAAGAAGTTACTTTGCCAATAGCTTTCTACCTGTTCAAGAACCCTATCATGATCAATATGCTCGCCATGGTAGTAACCACGCTCTAACGCGAGCTTTTTGTAGAATAAAGTCCATTGCTCTGGATATATCTTTAGTGCTTTTAACTCTAAAAATCTTACTGCATTTGTAGCAAGTGATAGCTGCTTACTGCTGCCATATTGGATAACTCCGCTTTGCAATGAGCTTGGGTTTAAAGCAATGAATTCATGCTTGTGTAGTCCACTAATCTGCACATTACTATTCAATAAAATACAAGCATGTTTGGGACAAACAGACATGCCTGGTATTTGCAAACCGCGTTGCCAGAATGCTTCGCCATATCTATTTAATTGCTCACTTACACAATCAGGACAATACCTTAAATATACCGGGCTCTTTACGCATGACGCAGCTTTACCTAATTGCACATCGGCTGAGTGAGACTCATCTTTTAACAAGGCCTGTTTTGAGAGGTAAGCCTTCTCTGGATGTACAAAAGGCGCATATAGGGGGTAAAGCGTATGCTTCTGTAAAAGCTTGTGCGGGGTTAAGTTAGGATTACCTTGATAATGTGATGAGATCTTACCTAAATGCCCTTGAAAGGCTACTGAAGCAACAATTTGTCTATTTTGAAACACATCATCCAATAGCTGCTTTGGTGAAGTAGTTAGTGTATGAACCCCATACCTCCCTATAACGCTATAAAGCAATTCATCTGGGTAAGGTATGGGTAAACATGCCATGTTAAATGCTTTTTTTAAGCCATGATGTCATATCAAATACATTTCCTTGTTGTTTATAAAACTGATGTAGTTCCGCAGAGCGCTTTTTGTGTTGAGAGTAGCCATAACGTAAGTCATCACTAGGTAACGTATGCCAATTTTTTGCATTGACCAGCCTTGGCTTTTCCTTTATCTCTTCTGTTTCATTTGGTTTTTGTTCATACCACTCAAGAACAAGTGGAATAAGCGCTCTGACTTGTAAATTTGGGTGTTCTGTTATTGCTCTTTGCACTAAAGGAACTAGTAAACTAGATTCGCAGCCCATACCTAACAGTAGGTTATAAAGCCTCACCCCTTCAGAGTTACTCGCAAAAGGTAACGTTTCTGTTTTTGATATCTCTATTTCCGAAATTTGCTTACTAAGTTCTAGTAAGCGTTTATCGATTGCTTTGTATTTTAAATCTGAATATTTAGCGATAGTGGCTGCTTTACCTGATTTAAGCGCCTCAATCATAGGGTGGATTGGCTGTAATTCAGATTCGTATACTTTAATGAGTAATTTTGAAGATAACCTTTCAACACCAGTAACTATTGCGCGAAGTTGTGCTAATACGAATAACTTCACAACAATATCTAGCACGCCTTGTGATAGCTCAAACCAAGTATTGCGGATCTCTTCGGTTAGTGGCTCATCACGATGAATAAGCCACTGGTACTGCCAAAGTTTATCAGTCAGCAACCGCCACTCCGAAGGTTTTGGCTTACCTGTCACCTTATCAATCTTATTTTTATTTTGCGGTAGAGGCTCCCAAACCATTGAACCAATTCCTGTACTTCTTCTTGCCGATTGCAATTCAAGTTCAAAAATAGGTCTTGCTTTGGGAGTACCAACCAAAATAACAGGCACACCAATAATATTCACCAAGGCTACAAAAAACTCGAGCATTCGCTCTTGTCCTGCTTTTTGTTTGCGACTTAAGCGCTGGATTTCATCAATAACGAGAACGCCAATGGCATATTGGTTTGCTACTTGCGCCATGAAAGACAAAAGCACTTCTGTACTGTGTCTTTTGCGTCCATATCGCTCAGTTAGGTCTGTATGTAAATGTTTATCTACCTCTTGGAAAAAGTTTAAGCATAAACTTTTTAAAGAACCATCTACAGGGCACTCTATACGCAAATACGACAGTTGATATGTATTGTATTTCTCATGATAAATAGCCTGAGGGTAAGTGGCTAAAATGCGCATCACACTTGAGCTTTTACCACTTCCAGAGCAACCTATAAGTGACAAGCATCGAGCCGTAGAGGGCGCTTCAGCGAAACGAAAACTGGTAATATCACCTGTCATCATTCGCTCATAGCCATTTTGTAAATGCTGCTGTAATTGGCCAGTTTCTATGTTTCTTGCAACATAGCCCCCTCTCATCATTAGAGATATCTTTTCTTCAAGCGCAACATGCATGGATAAAGGCTGAAAAAAGTCATCTAGTAACCCACATAACTCATGCGCTCTTTGCCTTGCATCGAGATAACTCGCAGTTGGGTTATATATTACTTTCCCTTCAAGCTTACTTTTGATGTCTCTAATTGTACTTATTGCAGGTAGTGCCTCAATGAAAGGGTTTCCTTTATAACGCGCTATATCTGACTCAGCATAAACAGCTCGAAATATATTATGCGGTAAGCTCATGACTGATCATCCTCACCAAATAATTCATCTGAAAAATCAGGAAAATCTAAATCGTCATCCTGCTCTGCAAGATAGTGTACCTCGGCTGATTGACTAGTATCGATTTCTACAGGCCTATATGCTCGCGCTTGTCGCTCTTTTGTTTTTTCTGCATTTCGATTTTCTCGAATATTCTTAATACGTTCAGCATCGGAAAGCCCTGAATTAACAGGTGCTGCTTTTTCAGCTTGTTTTATGGTTTCTATTATCTTTCTTTCGAGCGCTCGCTCTTGTTCATTCGCAACTAACTTAGCCTGAGCTTCTGTATATTTTAAGGCTTCATTCTGCTCCCAAACATCCCAAAAGCTAGCACCTGTAAACTGCCTTGAGCGTGTTGACAACTGACAAACAAAGTACTTGTTACTATTAGCCTCTGGGTAGACATATATGTACTCAGCCGTTGCTAAGTCGTAAGCAACATCAACTTTTTCTGGCCTTTTAACCTCTTTTCCTCGATGCATCCAACCGAGCTGCATAAGCTCAGAACTCGTGTAGTACAAGCCAAAAATACAAACGCCTGATTCAGACACAGTTCCACGTATACGAGGCATAAGTGCCACACGCAAATGCTCAGGTTCAGATTTTTTTAATCGACCAGTACGGTGCTGAAGCCCCCAATTCCAAAGAGCTAATGGGTTATTAGGTAAATCCGTCGGCATATCAGAAGCTTTATCATAGCGATCGATAACATGATACTGATTGTGATAAAGCACAGATGCTAAGATTATCTTAGTGAAGTCTTCTATCGTAACCTTAGCATCTAAACGATAGTCACGGTCTCCTTGCTTTTTAATTTTGGTACCAGTAACCACGCCAGGTGCAAATGGTTTAAATACTTGCTGAAAAGAGCGGAAAGACCTTTCAACAATGCCTTTTGCTTCACTCCTGAAAGGCGGTGTATTTTCAAGGCGGACTCCAAAGCCTTTTTCTAAACACTCAATTTGATGGCCCATTAACTCGCCCCTGTCAGCCAGCAATGCAGAAGGTAAACCAATACATGGCCACTGCTCGGGCTTTACTTCAAAGCCCAGCTCTCGACAATATTCTGATTTATCTGTAGAAGCCATATACAACGCTTGGATAGCAGCAGTATAAGAAGGGTTTTCAAAACCAATATAGAATCCAGCTACCATACGACTAAATACATCTACTACCATATAAACGACCGGGCGGCCGACTATGTTGCCTCGTTCAGAGCTGGATACTAGATATATATCAGCAATCGTTGCATCAATCTCATAACGCATACCAGGGCCTAAAACATCAGCTGTAGCAGTACCAAATAAAGGACGAATGTCTTTCTTAGATCTGATATCTCCAGCTTGAAGCTCGAGCTTTTCTACTTGCCGATACTCACGTTTATAAAAGTGCTCCATTTGCCAATATGTAGGCAGTTCTTCTTCTGGTAGCTCAGGGAAGTACTGACTATAAATATCTTTAAGCCGATTATGCGCATAACGAAAGGACTTGCTTTTATCAGTCATTACATGACGATCGATAGCGACTCTGAAGAGCTTTTCGGTAAAATCATCGATTAAAGCACCAACACCCGGCATATATACGCGGGGACGCCCTAACTTTTTAGTCGTTGCTCTTCGCTTTTGGCCTTTACCGCCTGAATTTTTATAGTCTGGTAAGAGTGCATTGGGGATCTGGCCACGCTGCCAATACCTTCGAGCAAAACGATATATTGTTTGTTTTGTTTTTCCTGTCTTAGCAACAATTTGATTGACGATTTTGCCTCGAGCCTTTGCTTGGTAGCTATTTTCAAAATCTACTAGCGGTTTAATTACTTCATAATTTTCATCACGCTTTATCTGAGCTGTAGAACCATATTCAGGAGTTACAGTGATTAAGTAACTATAGGGGTCATCCACTCGTTTTAGTATTTCATCTTGAAAGCCTTGTTCTAACTCAGCAATTTCAATGAGCTGAGGAAAAGCCTTATCATCATGTATTTTTATCCAGAGTACATAGTATTCAAAAAGCATTAGTGTGCGATATAGAGTTTGCTCGTATTGCAATACTTCATTGATTCGAAACACGGAAAGCCTCCTGAATGATACCCACGTCACCTAGCTTAAAATCACCTACATGCACCTTTTGAACTGGCTTGAAAATGTCAAAAGTGAAATATCGATCAGCCAGTAAACAGCGAATTTCATACAGTGACTCACCTAAGTCTAGTCCATAGGCTGTATCTATCTCTTTGCAGGCTTCTATTAGTGTTTTAGTTGGGTATTTAGAAAAGTAGTCTGCGTAAAAAAGAGCTTGATCTACAGCTGAATGAGGGGCTTCTTCATAAGCGCCCTGCATAGGGTAAATCCACTCAATATTGGTTTTAACGACTTTGGGGATTTCTGCTTCAGTCACTATTTGCCAAGGTATATTTTTCTCTAACCAATAGCGCCTCTCTAACTCAAGAATTTCTATCTTTCGCTGCTCTTCAAGTGCATTGGTGTATTTCACTTGTAATGCAAAATAGGGGAGTTCTGTTGATGATGTTTCAACAAGAAAGTCGCTCGACATATATTGGTTAACACCTCTTACACTAGGGTGTTTTATACCCGCAGACTTAACCAACTCAGCGGTTAAGTCTCGCTCCAATGGAAACTGCTCTTTAATTTGTAGTACTTCTTTGCGCCACTCGAGCAAATAGAACATTGATAGTTCAAGGTCAGATAATAAATGATGAGTTCTTTTAGTCTTATAACCAAAGACGCGATGCACACGACCATCTGATGGTGAATCATAAACCGTTAGCCAAGGCTTATACTCCCGATATTCACCCGAACCTCGACCTTCTTTAATCCACTTACGATATTGCGCCTCAGTATGGCCAATCTTTCTAGACATAATATACCGCTATAACTGATCGAAACCCCAACCAAGTTAAGACCATAGCATTAATATAAAATAAAAAACATAGAACTTAGTAGCAACGTTAAGACCAAGTATTGACCATTCCTTATAAGCCGTTTAGTCTTGTAACGCTTCTTTTTTAACCGCCTAATCACGATTGCGTTAGGTCGTTTCGAAGTAGGTTTCAAAAGCCTGCGTATTGCTTTGGGTCCAGACAGCTGGATATTGGTAAATTTCTCGAGTTCTTTTTCACAATATTTCTTTAATTGAGAAGTGTTGAGATGAAAACCAAAGCCCCCTTAACAAATTCTCACCAATTAAAGAGAGAACACTGTGCATAACTCTATTTTTCCTCAATGTAATAAGTCGTTTAAAGACTTTATATCAGCTCTAAACAAAAAGTTAATTGATGGCTCGAATGGACAATACCGGAGAAAGCCTACTTTTTTATCTGCTATGGTGGCTGAATCTCTTCCTGGGAAGCCTGACAATTACAATATCAACACGCTTAAAGCCGAATTGAAGAGCAATGACACTCATTCAAACCAAAATCGCGCTGGATTCCTAACATTCAACTCAAATACTCTGCTAAAAGTTACAAGTTTGGGTAGAAAGCTTAGAAAAAAGGAAGGCATTGAGCTCGAAGTTGCTTACAGAATAGCAGCGGAGGGACTTGCACTGCAAAACATTGAAGAGATCATTTATGCATGCAGAATCCCTGTCCCAAAAGATGAATTTCACCGTGTTTGCCTTGATGGGTTAATCTTTTCTCTATCTGTAGGTAAAGGCTATCCAAATAGCAATGTTAGAGATCTCGTTATAACTGGTTATCGCTCCCCTTCCTATTGTGTACATAAGTCAACTGAATACGCTTTAGGTTGTGTGTCATATGGTGACATGCTGAAAATAACTTACCCCTCTCCACTTAGTCGTCGAGTCGAAGATACTGATTTATCCACCCTATACATATGCAAATATTCTGCTGGAGAGCCTCGCATTCCTCTACCTCTGTTAAGCCGGGAAGTGGCATACAATCTATCTGAGCATTTGTTTATCGATTTTGTTACGGAAGAATTAAGTGCACCTTTGGAACCATATTTTATAAAAATCACGGAATCGGAGCTCTTTTTACACCTTCAAGAATGGGCTATTAGACACCCAAAAACAGCAAGAAATGCAACTAGCCCCTATTTTGAAAACTGGGGCAACCTAGCACTGGACTTACCAATGAAGGCGAAACTAGCAGTCGGGAAATAAGAATATAGATAAAGCCGCATTGTGAATTACTTACAAAAACGAAAAAAGCCGATTGTAATTTAATCGGCTTTCTTGACTCAGTGTGAAACTTTATTACTTAGGATGATACTTTAATACTAAGTATGAATCTTTATTCCTAAGCCACATTAATATAAAACCCTTTAAACCAAATTATTCAACTGTCACTGATTTTGCTAGGTTTCGTGGTTGGTCAACGTCTGTCCCTTTAATCACAGCGACATAGTATGACAATAGCTGTAGTGGGATTGTATAGACAACGGGTGCAATAATGTCTTCAACGTGATTCACATTCATTACACGCATCGTATCATCTGACGCAAACGCAGAATCTTTATCAGCGAATACATAGATGATCCCGCCACGCGCGCGTACTTCTTCGACGTTAGACTTCAATTTTTCGAGTAGCTCATTGTTTGGTGCCACAACAATGATTGGCATGTCAGCGTCAATCAACGCTAGCGGACCGTGCTTTAATTCACCTGCCGCGTATGCTTCTGCGTGAATATACGAGATCTCTTTAAGCTTCAATGCGCCTTCCATTGCGATTGGGTATTGTGAACCACGGCCAAGGAACAGAGAATGATGCTTATCTGCAAACTCTTCAGCCAATGCTTCAATGCCTTCAGCCATGCTTAGTGCTTCTTCTAGCTTGTTAGGTAACGTCTTAATAGCATTAACAATCACGCTCTGATCGCGACCTTTTTCCTGCGCGATAGAGGCAGTTAGCATTAATAGGCCAACCAGCTGCGTTGTAAACGCTTTGGTTGAAGCAACACCAATCTCTGCGCCCGCTTTGGTCATAAACGCCAAATCAGATTCACGTACCAGTGATGAGCCAGGTACGTTACAAATGGTCATAGACGCCATGTAACCTTGCTCTTTTGCTAAGCGCAATGCCGCTAACGTATCCGCTGTTTCACCAGATTGAGAAATCGTGACTAATAAGCTGTTTTCGTGCACAAACGACTCGCGGTAGCGGAATTCTGAGGCAATTTCCACATTACAGCTGACGCCTGCAAACTGCTCTAGCCAATAACGCGCCACCATACCTGAGTGATAAGATGTACCACATGCGATAATCTGAACATGCTTCACATCTTTAAAAATCTGGTTTGCGCTGCCACCAAACGCATCTACTGTTACACGGTCGTTTTCAAGGCGGCCTTCAAGGGTATTACGCACAGCCAATGGCTGCTCATAAATCTCTTTTAACATGTAGTGACGATATTCACCTTTACCAGATGCATCTTGCGTGATGTTCGACTCAACGACTTCACGCTCAACCGCATTGCCATTCACATCATAAATTTCAACCGTATCACGGGTAATACGTGCAACATCACCTTCTTCTAAGAAGATAAAGCTGCGTGTCACAGGTAACAACGCGAGCTGATCTGACGCAATGAAATTTTCACCCAGGCCTAGACCAATCACCAATGGGCTGCCTGAGCGTGCCACGATGATTTCATTGTCGTTTTCTTTGTCAAAAACAACCGTACCGTACGCACCTTCAAGCTGCTTAGTCGCGGCTTGTACTGACTCAAGCAAACTGCCATGCTGTTGGCGCAATTGGTGAATAAGGTGCACCATCACTTCTGTATCTGTATCCGATAAGAACGTATAGCCATCTTCTTTTAACGCGTGACGCAGCGCTTCATGGTTTTCAATGATGCCATTATGTACCAGCGCAATTTGCTCATTAGACAAATGTGGGTGAGCGTTCGCTTCGGTTACACCGCCATGTGTAGCCCAGCGCGTGTGCGCAATGCCGGTAGTGCCTTTAACTTCTGCACGTTCAAGTGCACTGGCTAAATTAGCCACTTTACCTACTGCTTTAACCGTATTTAGTGTGCCTGCACTGCTCAGTGCCACACCGGCTGAATCATAGCCACGGTATTCTAGACGTTTTAAACCTTCAATTAGAATTCGGTTAACCGGGCGCTCTGCCACAGCTCCTACGATGCCACACATAATCTCTCCATTCGTTGCACGTTTGTGTGTTTACTCTTGTGTGATCTCTGCACAGATCACGTTTACGCCATGTGCCTCGATCGCTTGGCGCATCTCTGGTGCCAAGGTGTTGTCGGTGATCAAGGTGGTGACTTGCTGCCAAGGCAGCTCTAAATTTGGAATTTTGCGACCAATTTTTTCAGACTCAACCAGCACTATCACTTCTCTTGCAGTTTCCGCCATCACCTTGCTCAATCCAATCAACTCATTGAATGTGGTGGTTCCCCTCGCCACATCAATGCCATCAGCACCGATAAACAGTTGATCAAAGTCATATGAGCGTAGCACTTGTTCGGCAACTTGGCCTTGGAAGGACTCTGAATGTGGATCCCACGTGCCCCCGGTCATCAATAAGGTGGGTTCGTTCTCGAGTGATAATAAGCGGTTAGCAATATTAATGGCATTCGTCATCACGACTAAGCCTCGCTTGGTCGCAAGCTCTGGGATCATGGCCGCAGTGGTTCTGCCACTGTCAATGATGATGCGATTATGGTCACGAATAAGCGCTGCGGCTGCACTGGCAATGGCCACTTTGCGCTGCGGGTCTTGCTTGTCTATCCCTGTTGCGACTATCTCTTTGGGCAGCGCCACAGCGCCGCCGTAACGACGCAGTAATAAGCCGCTTTTTTCTAATGCGGTTAAATCCTTTCGAATCGTAACTTCTGATGTTTCGAACTCAGCAGCCAATGCCTCTACACTGACTTCACCTTCGCTGTTTACCCGGCTGACTATGGTATGGCGACGCTGTTGAGTATTTCGTTTTGTCATTTATCTTTCACATAAGTTTCGATTCGAAATTTATGTGTATTCTAGTCGAAACATTGAATAATGTTCAAGTTTAAATTTGGCTAAATAGTTTACAACTTGCGCCCACATTTTCTACTCTACAATCATAACAAAATATTAAAAAGGATTTAAATTAGCATGGTAATCTTACACAAAACCTACAAAACCACATTGCGACACACGTTTGAAATGCCTAAAATAGAAACAAACAACATATAACACAATTAATCCTGATTTTATGAAATTCATTACGCTAGTTGCTGGGCTGCTAATTAGCCCCCTTTCCTACGCTGCGGTATCTCCTTGGTTAGATTTCACCTATCAAAATGGGCTGATCACCATTCCAGTCAAAGTTTCCAACATAGACAGCTACGCCGTTTTAGACACAGGCGCAAACACTAACGCCATTAACGAAAATTTTGTCGCCAAGCATAACCTTAAATATAACCACACTGGTAATATTGAAATAGAAGGGGCATTTGAAACAAAGCGCAACAAAATCTATCAAAAAGTACCGGTCTCATTTTTTGGTATAGACACACATCTAGAAAGGTTACCTTCACTGGATCTCAGTATGCCTAACAATGCCGTGTTGTTTGGCCAAGGTTTTTTTAAGCTCTTTAATACACAAATAGATTATCCAAATAAGCGCATGCGCCTACTTACGCATGATCACCTCAATATTAAAGAGTATGAAAATATCGATTTCAAACTGCAAAAAGGATTTGAACAACCTATCGTGAAAGTTACATTAGAAGATAAATCGATGTGGATGCTACTCGATACCGGTTTTACAGGTGGAATGTTAATCGAACGCCGCATTGCAAAAAGCTTTGGCTGGTTAAAGAAACAAAATCCAAAAACCTATTTTGCAGGAGCCAATACCACAGAGAAAATGGAAAATGTAAAAGCTCAAGAAGTCAAATTTGGCCCATTTACACTCTCTAACGTGCATGTGGCGTTTCCTGCAGAAGGCAGTAAGGTCAATGTCTCTAGCCAATACCGCCATACTAGCAGTAAGATTAGAGGTGTGAGAGTAAGCGGCATCGTAGGTTATGACGTGTTCAAACATTTTGTCATGACCATGGATTTAAAAAACGGCAACCTACATGTGGGTGTGCCAGAGAAGAAACTTTAAACCTCAGAGCCAGCGCTTAGCGCTGGCTCCTTTATGTTATTCGTAACGTAAAATCAAAGACGGTCGTATTGTCGCAGCTCTAAACGCCAAGATAGCAACAGTCAGCTAAGTACTTAGCGCCACAAACCCAGCACTCAGTACATACACCCAGAGTGCCGGTGAAATACGCTCGTTAAAATGGTTTAGCTATCCATCAAGTACCCAATAACTGAGTGGGAAAGACAGCAGTACCGCCGCGCCAATCAAGACTACATATTCCTTTGCTAATAAATTCACAATGCTGACTCGTGATGCACCCAAGACCTTGCGTACAGCCACTTCTTTTTGCCTGCGCAGCACTGAGAAAGAAGCGAGGCCCAATACACCCAAGCATGTTAATGCAACCGCTAATGCGCTGAAAAATAAAACCAACTGCTGTATGCGTCGCTCACTTATATGCGCGCTAGTATTCACCTTCAATGCGAGTGATTGATACTTCATGTAATTTCAATTGACTTGCAAGTAAGGCGCTTGCTTTCGCTGTGTATTTGGCTAGCTCCTAGGTCAAAATAGCAGCAATTTATATAGGCAAATTGAATTATTCGCGTACACTATCACTGCGTTTCTAATTTAGGGTTTCATGATGACAGCACAACTTAAAAAGGAATGGTTTATCTCCTGCATAGGGTGGAGTGCCTTTATTCTCTTCATGTCTGCCACTTATGTACTCTATGATTGGTCTGTGCCACCAGCAGAAGAGATCAATAATCGCCCTTGGTGGGCTTTACAAGAGTGGGGGCTTTGGTATCTATTAACCCCCGTGGTATTTCGCCTGCTCACGCAGTATCACCTAGCCAATCAGCTGACCAAGCAAAAGTTTATTCATATCCTAGCTTTGATGTTATGCATTTCGATGACCTATCAAGCCATTTTTGATTTTTGGATATTGTGTGATCCCATTCCTTACACCATGCTGTACTTCGCGCCCACCCACCCTGTGGTGCTATTTGTATTGAGCTATCTTTGGCATACTTTTTTGCGACCTGACAAACCCGTTCATCATAATACATTTGAAGTCGAATCAGGTAACACCACGACACAACTGAGCTTTAGTGATATCACCCACATCAACTCGGCCAGTAATTATGTTGAGCTCCACACAGAGCAACAACATTACCTTAAGCGGATCACCTTAAGACAAATCGAGCAGCAGCTCCCTGATTCCCAATTTATTCGAACACACCGCTCACATTTGGTTAATTTAGACTTTGTTGAGCGCATCCAAATAAAGCCTTCTGGTAGCGGCCTTGTACTGCTCAAAAATGGTAAAATGGTGTCGCTGAGCAAAGCCTTTAAGCCCATCGTTAAAGCCAAACTCCAGCACGTTGCTTAACCGTCGATACCATACTCGTCCCAGCCCTGTAGGGACGAGTGAACAACACCATGCCATTCGTCCCAAAAACCCACCAGCCATCCCCAGGTTGTTGATTATAAAAGATTGATTTATTTCAATATCCACAGTACGTAAGTTCAAAATGGAAATACACTCACCATGAAAGTATCCGCTTATTCAGTGATAACCTTGCTTGGTTTATGCGCCAATACCTTCAGCAGCGCCACTGTCGCAATAACCGATGCACACACAACACATAAACAACAAGTTGCTGCAACGCACTATGAAAATGAAACCCTTGAGGCATTATATGGACAAAATGCACTGGACAAGATCAATCAGCTACCTGGGTTCACACTCACACAAAGCAACAACCAACGAGGGCTTAGTGCAGCAAGCGGCAATGTGCTTATTAATGGTGCCAATGCGGCATCAAAGTCTGAATCACTGACTGATATTTTAAGACAGTTACCCAGTGACCAAATCGCCGCCATTCATTTCTATAGTGCAGGTCACCCATTTAGTACAGCAAGTCAATTTAATCAGCTGGTCAATATTATTACCCACTCGCCTAAGCTTGGTGCGCATTGGCAAGCCAGAAGTAAGCTAACTTCCGCTTATGATGACTACCGTCCGAGTGAATTAGCCACGCAGATATCCTTACCGGGTGAGCGCTGGCAACATCAACTCAATATGCATTACCAAGATGATCGAAGCCAGTCGACCTCCTTATTTCAAGCCGTCAATGCCTTAGGGAGGATGGTAGAGCAAGGTCATGAAGCACTATTTGAAAAACGTAATGGCCGGTTATTATCTATCACCAGCCAGCCAAATTTAGTTGATAGCCGGCTCACTTTCTCAGCCAAAGCCATACTTGACGACTTTCAGCTCACGCAAAGCAGAGAAAACGGTTCGCCTTTATCATGGCAATTGAATGAATCAGAGTCTCGTGCTGAATATGAAATGAGTATGAACTGGCAAAAAACCAGTAACAACGATAGTCTGTTTCAATTAGTTGTGCTGCACAACCGAAAGCACACGGATGTTCGCAGTGAGCACTTTGAGCACTCTCTTCTCGCTGTCCCCTATCAACAACATAAAACGCAACAAGAGCAGGTTATTCAGTTCAATACCTCACTGCCCAATCGCACTTACTCACCTGAGTTCGGGATAGAGATCAGTCGTAACCAGCTAGCGGCAAGAACCGACAGCGACGGGGACTTTGAACGCGCCCAAGTTAGCGAAATCAGGTACCAACCTTACGCAGCCATCACTACCCAGCTCACTGCACAGTGGCAACTTTACACACGCTTAAATACGGAACATACCGTACTTAAAAGTCGAGCTCGAAAAAGCAATCAAACCCAACTGGGATTCATTAAGCCACTCATTAGGCTCAGCTATGACCCTCAGTCTAACTGGGATATGACAATAACCGCACAGCATCAAGTAGATCAGCTAGATTTCGATGATTTTGCACAAAGCCAAGATACCGAGTTCAATCGCACCCAATCTGGCAACTTGTCACTCAAACCAAGTCAATATAGTGAATTGGGCACGGAGTTTAATCTCCGTTTGTTTGAGACCTTATTTTTGAATATCAATGTTTATCATCAATGGCAAAAGGACGTCCACGAGTTCATACAACGACCAAACGGCGATGCGATGATTGGCAATGCAGGGAACGCGCAGAAAATAGGGGGCACATTGAGCGCAACGTGGGACACAGCGACATGGCTGTCCGATAGCCAATTAACGCTCAACTATGATTTCGCCAGTGCTCGATATCAAGATCCACTGACCGGACAACGCCCCATTGATGGTCTGATCCCACATGATGCCACGATTGAATTCCGACAAGACAGTCAATACTACAGCTGGGGTATCGATGTCTATTTACCCTTCACAGAGACCAACTACTTTGTTGACGAACTGTATGTCGAAGAAGATAACGTTGAGTTCAGTGCATTCATGGAATATCAATTTACCCATACATTGCGGGTTCGCACATCAATTGCGACCATCAATACGGCGAAGTATAGCTATATACAACACTTTTACGACACAGACAGAAGCGGCGCATATACTGGAACCCTTCGCTTCGATGAGCGCATCGACCCAGTCGTTACACTGTCTTTCTTAGGGCAACTTTGAACAGGGGCATTCGCCCCTCTCATCGCTAATGCACTAAAGGTAATTTAAAACGACAATGACCGTCACTGACACTCCCCACCATTTCATCATAGGCGGTCTCCATATCTAACGTCGCCTCTTTGGCCCCCAAATCGGCCAATTCAACTTCTGCTTCTCGCAAAGAGTTATAGGTCACGATTTTGCCATGTTTATCCGTGATCAAATGATAATTGCCCAACACATCCAGGCCGCCTGCTAAATAATGGTTTGAATCTGCATAGCTTAATATCACCGGATCCATGTAACTGTGTTCAAATTGCTCTTTCAATTCTGTGCGATCCATAAAAAACACCTCTCTTAATGGAACTACCTATATAAACGCACTCAACCCCAGTTTAGTTCAAAAAACAAGCAGCCTCTATGTTGAGCATATTCTATGTCCCAATTATTTTAACTTGTGTATTTATTTCACTAACTTATAAAATAGCGCAACCAGAATAATAATAACTCGGTGCCGCTATGTTCAAACGCGCTTTTATCATTGCTTGTATGCTGTCTCTTACCGCCTGTCAGTCGACCAAAGAAGGCCCTCAAGAAAGTGAGCTAACTCCACAAGTCACCGAATTGCATACAGTGCCAAGCCAGATGCAGCCACACCATCCTATAGAGCAGCAACCTTTCCCTACAGCCCCTATCCATGCTGAAGATGTCTGGCAGCGGATCCGCCAACAAATAAGCTTTGCGCCTTCCAGCCACCCTAGGGTACTCAAACGCGTTAATTGGTATTTGCAGCACCCGAATTACATGGATACCATCAGCCAACGCGCACAGCCTTTGCTGTATTACATCGTCACTGAGATTGAGAAACGTGGCTTGCCTATCGAATTAGCATTAATGCCATTGATCGAAACTGACTTCGATATGCAGGCCTATTCACATAAACATGCCTCAGGGCTTTGGCAATTGACTCCATTGATAGCCAAACACTACGGTATTGAGATCAACCCTTGGTATGATGGACGTCAAGATTTAATTGACTCGACACGCGTCGCACTCGACTTTTTAACCTATTTACACAAACGCTTTGACGGTAACTGGTACCATGCTGTCGCGGCCTATAATACAGGTGAAGGGCGCGTATTAAGAGCCATAGCAAACAATCGCAAAGCAGGGAAATCGACAGACTTCTTTGCTTTACAACTGCCACGCCAAACACGTCACTATGTCCCTAAGCTCATCGCTGCTACGCAATTGCTCAAACAACAATTAATGCCATTTCCAGCCATTGCCAATACGCAGGCCATCACCACCGTGTCATTGCCAGCAGCAACCATTTTAGACAGAGATCCAAATTGGTCTATGTTGGCCGAGCTTAACACCGGGTATGCGCGCTTTCCCGCTTTACTTGGCGGTCCCAATCGACTCATTATGCCAATCGACAAAGCCCAGCAATGGCAGAGCTATGCCAAAAACCTGCCCACAATGCCAAGCAATCAATGGCAAACTTACACAGTACGCCGAGGCGATAGCCTCAGTGTCATTGCAGCTAATTACGAACTGAGTGTGAGCCAACTTAAATCATTTAATCAATTACGCTCAGACACAATACGCATAGGGCAACACTTGGTATTACCGGTACTGGCAGATCAACACTACACCTATACCGTTAAATCAGGTGACAGTTTATGGCGCATTGCCAAGCAATTTAATGTCTCTGTCAATAAATTGAAGCAATGGAATGAACTCTCTGGCTCTACACTGCAAATTGGTAAGCAACTGACTATTTTTTTAGCCGCGCCCTAGACATATCCAAAGGAGGTGAACATGTCTTCACAGCAAGACGACACAGTGGAACAATCTGACGCCACAGAATCGCAGCATAGTCAGCAGCCGAAGTTTAAATTGCGTTTATCACGCTCTAAAATGAACAGCATCTTGGCGCTGTGTGCCATCTTTATTTCTGCGGCATCCTTTTATGCCACATATATGCAAGCAAAGGCCGCACAAGAGCAAGTCACTGCCGCAGAAAGGCAGCTGTATGCGGAAACTTGGCCATGGCTACAAGTCAGCTATAGCGACTATGATATTGAAGCAGAGCGGTCCCACATGACGGTCAAAGTGAAAAACTCCGGCACAGGACCTGCACTGATAAAATCCATGCAATTTGAATATCAGGATACACAGTACGATACCCTCGTCGCACTGTTGAATGATTGCTGTAACCTCGATGCTTACCGAACTGCGCTTAAAGAGCTACAAGCAGATAATGGTGATATCAACTACCTGAAGCAATTTGGCTGGTATGTTACCAGTAACCCCAATAACTCGCTGTTGGCCGATGGCAATGATTTGGTCTTATTTTCCATGGTAAGAAGTAAATTTAATAACAATTTATGGGAAAAAATCGGTGAAATAGCCCATGATATTGAAGTCAATACTTGCTATTGCTCCTTGCTCAAGCAATGCTACACAGTGAATAAAGCGTCAGAAGTAAAAAAGGTTGCGAATTGTTCCAATTCAACACAATAAATCGTCGAAAAGCGGCTAAACACATTTGTTTATACGAAGGGGTCATTGCACATTTATATGTCGATACACGCGGCAATGTGACCTTAGGCGCTGGCTTTCATATTACCAGTGCCAAAGCGCTAAATAAATTTGCACTGCGCGAAAAATCCACCCACAAAGCGGCAAGTCGAGCACTTAAAATACAAGAGTTTGAGACCATTTCTCGCCTACCAGCAGGGCGTCTGGCCAGTTGGTATGAGTCACACTGCAAATTGTACTTGCCACAGCGAGAGTGCATCAAATTATTAGAAAAAAAGGTCGAGGAGTTTGAAGCCGAACTTAGCCGCCTTTTCAATACGAAAAATGGCTATATCCCCTTTCACCGTATGCCCTCCAATGTGCAACTCGCGTTGCTCGACATGGCATACAACTTAGGTACACCTAATTTAAGCCGTGCTTGGCCAAAGCTACTACATGCCATTCGCACTGAGAATTGGCAGCTCGCAGCCCAAGAATGCCACCGAAAACACGTGAGTAAAGCCAGAAACAACGCCACAGCGCGCTTGTTCAAGCAAAGTGGTACCACCAGTTTATTGCAAAGACTCGGTCACTTTATCCTTGCCAAAGCACTCTCTAGATTTAAGCGCTAAGCGCAAATGTTTCAACTGGCGTATAATGGAGCCCGTCATCCAAGGTGTGTGACTGGTATAAATGAAAGTGCGTCACATCAAGCGAGAAAGGTTCGATGGGCACATCAACGTGAGGCACCGGCTTAACACCACGAAACACGGTAATATGGGGTGAAAACGGATAAGGGTTACGATACAAGCCCAATTGCTCCCCATACTCTCGTAAAGGGTCTGCAAGACTGCGCAATGACGGATTTATGTGATCGGGCTGCAAATAAAATATCCCGTTATGAGACCAATACCCAGACTCCGCAAAGCGTAATTGAAAAGGCGGTAACTCCAACTCACTTGCCCATCTGATCAATGTTTCTTCTCGCTCGTTGTCTACCTGTGCAAGAAATGCCAACGTCACATGC
The DNA here is from genome assembly GCF_000814765.1 of Pseudoalteromonas luteoviolacea. Classification (GTDB taxonomy): domain Bacteria; phylum Pseudomonadota; class Gammaproteobacteria; order Enterobacterales; family Alteromonadaceae; genus Pseudoalteromonas; species Pseudoalteromonas luteoviolacea_H. Next base: position 81,400 of record NZ_JWIC01000008.1, on the reverse strand, counting down.
CAATTGCGAGACAACGTCGGCGCTTTTTTCGCTGTCACATGCTGAGTGAGCCAACTTTGAATATGCGTTCTGTGCCTCGGTCCCAACCCTATACCAAAAAACAGTCGTTTACCCGACATTATTTAAACACCACAGTTTTATGACTCGGTTGGTACACTCGCGTTTGCGGCGCAGTCCATTTACCTTGCTTAAAATACTCAGTCGCAACGCTAAATTGACCAGCCTTAAAACGACTGGTCGACTTTACCTGCGTGATCCCATCTTGATTACCCACCACCTGTTCATAAGCTGCAAATTCATGGTCACTGATCACCTCTATGCGCCCAGAGGTGTAGAAACCAGCGGTGGTAAAATAATAAAACACCAAGGATTGCTTTTGCTTATCCCAGAAAATCAATGACTCGCCACCATAATCACCATTGTTGATAGAGTGTAATGTCCGGATCGCGGTACCGTTCAATGCCCGCTCCCAGCGGCTCACATCCTGCACTGCTGGCGTCTCTGCGGACATACTAAAACTGGCTTCCCAAGAGCCTAAGTATGGCGCGAATACCTTCAGCTCTTTAGCTAAATCCGCAGACCAAGCAAGTGGGTTGTATATACATATTAAACATAGCCCCCATCGCAGCACATTCATCCTCTTCCCCTCATAGTTTCAAGTGTGCTTTAACTGTAGTGTGTACATCCACAAAGCACAAAAAAAGCGCTCAGATGAGCGCTTTTTCAGGCAATAGATTATTAGACTTTTTTGTCTGACGAGAAATACTTACGACGCATTAAGTCATGTATTACCAGCTCTTGCTCGCGACCATATGCTTTAAACATGCGATTATTATGCATGTGCAGTAATGAGCCCAATAACGAGTCTTTAGTACAATTAAGCTGCTGCGCTGCGATCTGCTGATTTAACTTTTCAACCACAGGTGCCGCATTGTGTTGCCACTGCTCTAATATAGTTAATATTGCCGTTTGTATCTCATCACAGTGCTGTGCTTGCTCAGGGACCAATTTCACGAGATCATCATCAAGCTTTTCTTGATATTCACGATAACGATTACCGAGCTGTTTACGCAGTATGCTGGTCTCATTAAACTCGCGACCAAAGCCTTCTCGCAGCTGACTTACCAAAGCAAAACGTGCATCGTCGGTATACTCAAAGAGCGTGAATAATCGATGTGTACACGCCACGGCAACACGCCAACGGACATCCTCACCGTACTCGTCAATTAAACCACATGTTTGCGCAATCAAACGGCTATCAAACATAAAGAGTGACTCAACTAAACTCATCGACTCAGGGCCGCCGTACCGTTCAACTTCACGCTCATACGTCATCAGTTCAACTTTATGCAACTCACCTGACTCAATTTTTGGGTCTAACAGCGCATTCAAACGCGGCAATAGTTGACCACACAATTGTTGCGGATCACCATAAAAACGTAAGCGAATATGCCAATCTGGATCACCATAGCGAATAAAGAACCACTTATCGTATAGCTCACCACTTTGCTCAATCAAGGGGAATAACTCTTCCGTTAAGAGTTGCTCCACCAGCGAATTACCCGAGTAGATTTTTAAGCTTAACCACTCAGATCCTGCACTAAAACGTCGCTTAATCGGCGCAGCCGTGATATTGGCGTAAGGATCGTCTGAGAAATGTGTATGCACAGGTGCATGCTCGTTAAAAAATGGCACAATCACTTCATTACTGTAGTGACGCCCTTCACTGTCCACCACACGAGAACGATAATGACTGGTCAGTACTTCCTTTAATTCAATATCCGTTTGCCCTTTAGTCTCACTCAACAAAATAGCAAACATATCTGGGTTGCGGATATCCAGTTGTAATACATTATCCGACATGGCAAAGCTGACTTGTGCATCCAGCTGGTACTTCTGCATTAACGCGTCTAATTGTGCGCGGTTAAACTGGCCTTTTTTATTGATCGCTTCCAGTTCACTGCGCTCAATACGCCACGTTTTTTCACTTAAGATCAGATTGTCTAACATCACTCGCGGCACAAATGCGGCACGTTGAGTACTGGCAGGCATGCTGAAATGCGGCGCACGACCCTCTTGGTTTTGTAACATACATAAAAATTTGTATGCACTGAGACTGCGTGCGGAGTAATTGTGTGCACTCGATAAACGCGGTACCACTTGCTTATTCAAGCGCTTACTCCACAGCTTCACCTTTTGCCCTTCAACCCAAACATGTAGATCATTGAGTGGAATTTGATACTCATCCTCAAGTGCACTGTCCGCCATAAATACGATCTCATACTGCCTCAAGTGCGGTCGCGCGATCACGTTGCCCGGACGCCCTTCTGGCATATGCACAACTTCCGCAAAAATGACATCTTCATTGTGCGCCTGCTCTTGCTCTAAATGCTGGATCACCGATGCTTTTAGTTCGGTGTCGAGGTGACAAAAACGGCCTAACAAATTGGCGGCAGAGGGGCCATAACATCCATTGAATTTATAAACAGGATTGCCTCTATCATCTTGATATAAGCTCAACATGCTCGCAAACGAGTAAGGGAATTTGCTCACAGCATCTTGATTACTAATTTTTCCTTTTAGTTCTTTACTCTTTAAGACAACACAGCTTTTATCACGATTTTCAGGCAAACTTAAAGCCCGCTCTACCAGGTTATCAATTATGCTAAGCTCAGGGGCTGTGCCAGGGTTAGTGCTACTGCGCGCTAAATTTAACCCTGCAACCAAAGGCGCTTCATATCCGGTTTCTGTCGAAATGCCAATCCCAGATTCATCATCTAATATGACATCAAGCGGTACAAATTGACCTTCAAAGCGGCTGTTAAACTGGGTCATAAATTGGCTCAAACCCGATCCTGAGTTCGAAATGGAAAGCCCTGCGATGACCTCGAGCTGCTTCTGGACACGCTTGATCTCCATTTCAGAGATTTGGCACTGCTCAAACGCACGATAGATATCACTTTGGAACAGTTTGTTTTCTTGCGCTTTCACCGGCAAGCTTTCAAGGTGAGACAATAACTGTTTGTAAGGGGTGATTTCACCACTGCGTGCCGTGTCCAGTTGTTCTATTTGCGCCAACGCGGTTGCTAATTTATCTGCGGCATCAAGCTCTTTGATCCCTTCAATCGATTTGAGCAACGCAAGATCAGGGGAGTCTCCGGTCAGTGGTAAAGGAATATCCGCTAACAAGACCCCTTCATCAATCAAATCTTGTATGTAATTTTCGACTTCTTCTTTATCCGCTTCATCATACTGTGCGCAAAACCCCGCAACTAAGTCATTAAAGCTTAAACCCGGTTTAGCGAGCGCCAAAGCGAACTTAAAGTACTCGTCACTTTCTACTGCACTCAAACGATACTGCATCGCGTCATCTGAAAGGTAAGTCTCGATATAACGACATTGCTCAGCAATAAAATAATGTGATGAATTTGGTTTATAGGTCAGATGCTCAGAGCGCGAAGCATGTTTAATAAAATGCTCTTTCAGTGCAGATAAATAGAACATATCGAGGCGAGTTTTGCGTGTATCTTTTACATGCGCTGCCGGCGTTAATACCGTTTGAGCTTCAATCTGACCTTGATGGATACCCGAAAATAAGCCAAATGGCGTCGGACGAGAACACATGCGCACCATGTATTTAATCAACGCATGGGCAACCTTTTTACCCTGCTTAGACTCAGGCTTGGTACGCCACTGCTCAATACGCTCTAAAAGCGAAGGGCTAGCAAGATAAATCGCTTCTTCAACCCCTGGAGTCGCCAACCATGCACTCAGCAACGTATTTGTATCTTGCTCCTCATCACCAAATGCAGCCAGCTGCTCAAGCGCCAAACGCGGTGTACGAATAACAAAGAACTTATCGTTTTTTAATTGTTTGCTAGACATTTCTGTACTCCTAAGCCATCAACAAGCAGTCAGTCCAACTCACGTCATCATTCAACAAGCTGATCAGTCCACAACCAACCCCTGCATACCCCATTAAGAAACCAAAATCTTGCTCGTGCGTTTTACTCATCCCATTGTAGGAATGCAGCGCAGCCAAACCTCGCTCGCGATAAGCTGTTAAGCTGTAATCAACCCAATATTTAGCGGCTTCAGCCAGTTTGGGGTCGGGGATCACTTTATTTACGATTTGAAATATCAACGCTAAACCAACGAAGCCATGACATAAACCAGCATCATTGATATAACCACTTTTGTCATCTCGTTTGGCGGCATGAATCGCGATTTCACGTGCTCGCTCAACATAACTTGGTCTATCTAATGCGTGACCCGCTCGAGCTAAAGTCAGCGCTATTGTGATGTCACCATAACACCAACCCAAACGTGAGGTTGGCTCACTCTCTTCTACACACGTGCCAAAGCAAGAATGAGTATGCTCATGCCCGGATTGATGTGCTAACAACCAGTCACATGCTCCCAACACTAACTTAGCAACGCGTTCTTTTAAGGAAGGAATGGTCAGTGCGGGTAATAATGCGGCGATGATCCCTGGGACGCCATGTGCAAGACCCAGATTAAACTCTGCTTTTTCTCGGTCATCAGTATCAAAACGATAAACAGACTCTTTTGGCTGTGACCAAGCAATATGGCCGTTATCAAAATACGTCGCGGTGCTCTCTAGCCCTTTAACAATGACAGCGTACAGCTTAGATTGATCTGAAAACTGGCTGCGCCTTGCCGCGTAAGGTGCGTAGCCTGACAACCCGAGTACCATTTCGATTTCACCTGGCCACGGGTCGTAATCTAATGCTTGTACAAATAACTCGTCGACATCTTCAAGCAGTTCAGGATCATACTCTTCCCTATCCGCCTGATTGAAAAACTCCAACACCCAAGCTTGGCCCGCTAAGCCTGAACTTAATTCAAAACTTTGCTCGGACAGTTGCTCTTGTAATAATTCTAGTTTCTCTGAAAACAGGGCCTCATCAACAGTACTTGAGTCCATCTGATGGGCTTTAAACAAAAATAACAGCTGGCCTGCAAGTCCACTCAGTAAGCCGTTTTTTAACTCGTTGTTTGTTTGCAGGTGACTGCTTACTTCTTGTGCAAGCACGGAGATGATGCTACTAATCTCCTGGCGCTGATTATCTGTGATCAATAGTTGCTCTGACATTGTCTTCCTTAATCATAAAGCTTTATTTTTTTTATTGTCTCAATAAAAACTATCTTAATTCATGTGCGAGCTCAATAGGGCTGCCCCCACTTACTATCATCTAGCCACATATATTGTCTCTATATATGTTTCCTACTCTGTGCGACAATTACCAACTCACAAGCGATGGGATTGCCATTTCGTCCATTACTCACTCTCTTGAGCTAACTCTTCTGCGTGTACTTTCTGCAAGCGGATCTCTCTATCTGCTGAGGCAATGGTTTCTTTACGATGAGCAATGATCACTCGGGTCATGTCTAAACGGCTCACCGCTTCGTTGATATCAGACTCTAAAGTGGTATCTAGGTGGCTCGTTGCTTCATCCATAAATAAGATCTTAGGTTGCTTATACAGCGCACGTGCAAGGATAATACGCTGTTTTTGACCCCCTGATAGCGAGGAGCCCATATCCCCTATTAAGCTGTCGTAACCCATTGGCATTTGGCTAATATCATCATGTATGGCAGCCAGTTGCGCGCAATACACAACACGCTCCATATCTATGGGCGTATCAAAAAATGCGATGTTATCTGCGACTGAGCCAGACAATAACTCATCATCTTGCATCACTGCCGCGATTTGCTGACGATATTGACGGGCACCGATCTGCTCAATCGGCACATCATCAATCAACACCTCTCCACTTTTAGCTTGGTTTAACCCCAACATAATTTTAAGAAGTGTTGATTTACCACAACCAGAGGGCCCGGTAATCGCCACTGACTCACCCGGTGAGATGGACAAATTTAAGTTATGTAATACATCAGGTGTCGCATCCGAGTATGAAAAGCAAATATTTTTTAGTTCAACTTTGCCTTCAACTGAATGCTTTTTAAGTTGCTCAGGTTGCAGTGTTTCTTTTTCTGTTAATGCGATATCTGCGATACGATCGAAATGCAAACCAACCATCTTAAATTCAATCAGTTTTTCTATTAGGTTTGCGGTCTTATCCATAAACTGACGCTTGTACGACATAAACGCAAAGAGCATGCCCGTACTAAATCCTCCGTCCAGCACCAAGTGCGCAGCCAAATAAACGACTAGGATATTTTCAATGCCAAATAAAGCACGGTTGATGGCATCATACCCAATTTGGAAATTACCCAGACGAATACTTTGATTGATGGCATTGGCGTAACGGTTTTGCCACTGCCCTTCACGCTTCACCTCCGAGCCAAATAACTTAATTGTCTGAATGCCGCGTACCGTCTCCATAAAGTTAGAGTTTTCTTCTGCGCGGGCCATGATCTCTTGTTCACTGATATTCCTAAATGGCTTGTACATAGCAATACGAACCAAGGCATAGGCAATCACCGCGGTCAGTACCACCACAGATAAGGTTGGACTATAAAAGAATATCATCGCCAAAGTGATGATAGCCATCAACCCATCGATAATGGCCTCTATGACTCCAGTGGTTAAGATCTGCTTGACCTGTTGTAAAGAACCAAACCGAGACACCACATCGCCCATGTGACGTTTTTCAAAGTAAGAAATAGGTAGTCGGACTAGATGATGAAATAGATTCGCCCCTAGCTGAATATTCATTTGATTGCCAAAGTGCAACAACGTAAACCCACGCAGTGCATTGGTGGCAATTTCAAATACTAAAACAAGGAAAAAACCGGTGGCCAATACCGTTAAGAGATTCGTATCCCCCGTCAACACCACGTCGTCGATGACTAACTGGATGTAATAGGGCGCAGCAAGCGTGAACACTTGTAACAATATCGACAAGAGAAATATCAACAACAAAGAGCGTTTGAGGCCCGTGATCCGACTCCAGAAATCAGCGAATCTTAAACTGGGCTTTTTCTCTTTCTTTTCGAAACTCTTTGTGGGGGTCAGCTCTAGCGCTACGCCAGTAAAGTGCTTAGACGCCTCTTCAATCGTAAAGGTTTTTTCGCCGTAGGCTGGGTCATGGATCACGATGCGCTTTTCATTGGCTTTTTTAAGCACCACAAAGTGGTTCATATCCCAGTGTAAAATACACGGCGTTTGCAATGCATCAAGATCTTCCAACTCTATTCTTAGCGGCCTCGAGCTCAACTCTAACTGCTCAGCGAAATGCATGATATCGAGCAGTGTCGCACCTTCAATCGAAATACTGAATTTTTGCCTCAGTGTCGTCAAATCACTGTGGTACCCATGGTATGCAGCGACCATAGCCAAGCTGGCCAACCCGCATTCAGCCGCTTCTGATTGCAAAATAACCGGTAATGAATTCCTTGACCAAAACTGTAATTTTTGTACCGGTGAGTTATCTTCCTGGTGCATATAAAGCCTTTTTATTATCGTTATTGCAGCTACAGCTGTCCTTTAATACTAAATACGGGATCAAACAACCAACGTAGTAATGATCGCTCCTCGATAATGATATCTGCATCCAACATCATCCCTGCTCGCAACGGCGTCGATTTACCATACGCCTGAATATGCTGCTCAGACAAAGACACAATGACTCGGTAAGCAGGTTCACTGATCATGCCAGGAATAATTGCCTCCTCAGGTAAGATCAAAGAACTGCTGATCTGCTTTATTTCACCACCATAAATACCAAACTTTTCGTATGGAAAAGCGTGGTAGCGCAATTTTGCCTCTTGCCCAGACTCAATGAAACCAAACGCCGATGTCGGGACATAAATGACAGCCTGCATCTGACTATTTTCTGGGATCACACTCAGTAACCGCTCTCCGGTCACCACGTTTTTACCGACTTTGGCCAATAGACCGGTCACCACCCCTGCTTTTGGCGCTCTCAGCTCCCCTAATCGCTGCTGCTCGACCGACGACAATTGCATTTTCATGTCAGCACGTTGTGAATTCAATTGATTGATACGCTCCGCATGTTGCAAAGGTAACTTTTCCAGCTGGGTCTCATATTGGGCGATTTGCGATTGCAAACTGAGTTTTTCAGCGCGCATCGATGAGGACTGTTGTTGTAGTGACAGTAAGGTGTCTTTTTGTCGCTGTAGCTCTAATTCTGAAATATACCCAGTCCCTTTCAAGGTACTGATTTGGCTGACCATTTGTTCATTTAACTCAAGTCGTTTAGTGAAGGTTTTCGACTGGTTATTCAATTCAATCAAGCGTTTTTGTGCCGTCGCTTTTTGTTGTTCCAACTCAGTTAGATCAAGTTGGTTTTGTTGCTCCTGCTGCGCAATTAAACGCTCAAGGTTTTGTAATTGAAATGCATATTGATTGAGTAAAGCCTGATTCAACTCAAGTGCTTGTGTACTGTGTTTGGCAGATGCTATACGTAAAATAGCTTGATTTGCTTGAACGAGCTGCCCTTCCTCTACGAGTACTTCCGCTATGACACCTTCTTGTGACGCCACCATGCTCAATACCCCGGTATTAGGCTCGAGTACACCTGTAACACGCTCTTTTCGCGCATAACTGCCTAAGGTAAGGTAAATGATACTGATGATCACTACAGATAAGATCAAGAAGGTAAGTGTTTTAAACACTGGCGGCTGAACTAAACTCACAGCGCCTTCTAATCGGTGTCGCTTATTCTCAAGTACTTCTTTGCGAAAGAGATTTTCCATAATAACTTGTACACTCGAATGAATTGTTTTTATTGTTAAATTTTATTTAACCTCAAAGCTAATGTATCACTTTAGTCTAAAGAAAGGAATCAGGGACAAAAAAGGGAAACGTGTTTCCCTTTTTTATTGAAAAGTTACGATTTTTTCACCGGTCTTTGCCAGCCTGCAATATTACGTTGCTTACCTCTGGCAACCGCCAGCTGCTCGTCTTGTACTGTGCTGGTGATCACAGAGCCTGCAGCAATTGTCGCTTGTGCGCCAATTTTCACAGGCGCAACCAATGAAGAATTAGAGCCAATGAATGCACCATCTCCAATGATAGTTTGCGATTTATTTACCCCGTCATAGTTACAAGTAATGGTGCCTGCACCAATATTTACTTTTTCACCCACTTGGGTGTCACCTAGGTACGTGAAGTGATTGGCTTTTGATCCGGAACCAAGGCGCGATTTTTTCATCTCAACAAAATTACCAACATGAGCATTTTCTTCCATCACAGCGCCTGGACGCAATCGTGCAAAAGGCCCTAAAGTGCACTTCGCTTTTACTTCAGCTTCTTCAATAATTGAATTGGCCTTAATGACAACGCCATCCCCAATGGTACAGTCTTTTAACACACAGTTGGGACCGATATGTACATCATTGCCTATAGTGACTTTGCCTTCGAAAATAACATTGATATCAATTTCAACATCTTGTCCCGTTGTCACTTCACCACGCACGTCAATTCTTGCAGGATCAGCGAGACTCGCGCCGTTGAGCATTAGTTCTGTTGCTTCACGTTCTTGATAGGCACGCTCTAACGCAGCCAGTTGCACACGATTATTTGCCCCTTCCACTTCCATTTCATCGTCAGGTTGCGCTGATGTGATTTCAATGCCCTCTTGGTGCGCCATCGCAACAATATCCGTCAGATAATACTCACCCTGTGCATTGTTATTTGAAAGCTGACCCAGCCACTTTTTCAAAAGCTCGCCGTTAGCGGCCATTATGCCGGTGTTGATTTCTTGAATTTTAAGCTGCTCAGCTGATGCATCTTTTTGCTCAACTATCCCGACTAATTTGCCATTTTCTCGCACCATACGGCCATAGCCAGTCGGGTTATCTAATGTTACGGTTAACACTGCTAAGCCTTTAGCAGGCGTTACAGCAAGTAACTTCTCTAATGTTGACTGCTTGGTTAATGGTACATCCCCATACAAAATTAATACTGTATCGTCATCACTTATATGCTGCTTTGCAACTGCGACCGCATGACCAGTACCTAACTGTTCTTCCTGTAACACCCAGTTCACGTCATTATGAGACAAACAAACTTTTAATTGCTCACCACCGTGCCCATATACTAAGTTGGTCGACTTTGCCCCTAACGCTTTCGAGTTATCTATTACGTGCTGAACCATAGGTTTTCCAGCAATAGGGTGTAACACTTTAGGTAATTTTGAACGCATGCGAGTACCTTTACCCGCAGCAAGAATGACAGTATTCAATGACATCTGTGATGGATCCTTTTTTAAAACTTACGATTTCTGCCCCCTATCTCTTACTTTAAGGTTGTCACTCCATGTGCCCAACCAAACTCAACCGCAGGTTTAAATATTGCGCAGAAATAATTGACGATATTTTAACTCGATTTATCCAAATTGATAGTCATAAAGATGTTTTTACGTCTCAGAATATGTATAAAAATACCTGCATATATTGCCTACTTTTTGACTTGGTTATTCCCTTCGCGCCTAAAGCGTTCCTTTTACACCGCACTTATCACTTTTTCTAATTGTAAACCTGTAACATTTAACGGCTTTTTTCTAAACAAAAACCAGTTAGTATGTCGCTATCGAAAATAAAAAAATGAGCCCAAAGTGCGGACCTACTCTGACGCATATACACCGTGATCAAGTATGCAATCGCTTTAAAATAGGGACTCATTAATTTGTCGCCCCAATGGTAGACAACAGACCCGAGTGTCCTAACAGGCTTTGCAAGGAAGCAGAGCCTATTTCTTCCGATTAATTTACGTGGCTTTTATAGCACAAAGGAGAGGATGCACAGATGCCTTACACTCAGCCTGTTTTAACTCAAAGTACACTCACAAACACACGACCCTATGATCAGCTGAATAAGTAAACCCACACAGCATTGTGTGTCACACATCAAAAAGCCTCATCCAACAACTTAAGCGATATTCTCAGTGTCAAATGAGGCGGAAATAACCAATGGCAACTCTATGTTCTTTAAATCAGGTTATTTCTAATACACCTTGCAATCGCTTGCTGCCGATTCGCACTCTGCGTTTTAGTAATACAGTTAGTGAGATGAAAATTCACGGTCCGCTCACTGATCCCTAGAATTTGGCTTATCTCCCATGATGTTTTGCCCTCTGAAACCCAAAACATACAATCTCGTTCTCTTTTAGTAATACTGAGCTTTTCCTTCCTGCATCTCAAAGCTGCACTCAATAAGTACGGCGACAAAATAGTCCAATACCAATCAATAAGCTCAGCACTGATATGTATGGATTTAATATTTGGCATACTGAATACTAACGCCCCCACAATGCCTTTGATCCCACGCAGTGGCAAAATATATAAATGCGCATTCAAGTTCGTCACACCTGTTAGCTTGGCAAGTGCACTCACTCTAATCCCTGACTTTGCATGTGACATGACTTTTTCACACTCAAAATGATGCGCCAACTCTTCTTCGTACAGGCCATAAATTTGAGTTTGTTGAGCCTTATTCGGCATAGGCCCATAATCGATGAATGACAGGCATTCATACCCTGTGTTTTGCGCGATTTTTTTTAGTGCATCCCTTAGTTGCTCAGGCTGCTTTACAGTATCAAATAAATCAATAGATTTTCTGATGGATTCACCATCAATAAATGGATTGTAGCTATCTTGATCAGTAGGCTTCATTTTTTCCCTCACATTCAAGGCATCGGATGCCACTTAGAAGTTATGAGTCCTAATTTATCGAGGACCACCTTTCTAGTCAAAACACAAAAAATAAAAATAAAACAATATAAAACAATAGTTTAAACCTAATTATTCGCTTTAAAATTAACTATGTATTGTTTAATAATAAGCAAATAAATATTCACAGCATGCGTTTTTGGGAAAATTAACGTTGCCAGATACAAGTTGTTTTATCGCCATTGACACTCGATGCATTAAAACGCAAGTACGATGTTGTTTATCAATAAAAACCCACTCGTGTTTATCACTTTTTTGTACAGAAAAGCGAAGTTATGCGCAACGGAAACCCTAATAAATGTGCACAGATAACAACACACTTTATAGGGCATAGCCTAAACTTGGTGCATGTTAGACCTGCAATATTTAACTCGACCGAATCCATATTATCTTTAAGTATCTGGTGAGTTGAACAAGGGGAGCTTGGTGACTAAACCGCATTTTGAACGTACATATTTCGTTTTTGGAAAAGCGACTTAAAGCGAGTCTTGAACAGATAAACGAGCGTCTATGTGACGTTTATATGTCCAGCAAGATACAACGCTAGATATGCTAAACGGATCAATATATTTAAACGTAAAAGGATTAAAGAAATACAGACAAAAAGTAGATAAAGAAAAGCGTAAAACGCACACAGCCGGAATACTTACACGATACCTTTAGTGTATTGGGGATTCTCTGTCTATTCCGTTCGAATTATTTAATCGGGTACACACGCGTGCTTGTCAGTGAATAATTGTAGATGATTGGGTTCAGAGAGTTTTTCAAGTTCACTGAAATGAATTTGACTCAGCTCAACAGAAATCAGTAATTTATCCTTCAGCACACTATCCACGTTGAACTTCACAGGTTTTGACTGCATACAGAGCCAGAGAGATCCTGATAGCGCACTTAAATCATAGCTTTTATCTAAGTTATAATTACCAAGAACATAATTTGAAGACACCTTAAGCAAGAGATCCCCCACAGCAACAGGTGACTCAGTATTCACTCTTTTATTAATAAACTCGATGTACCCTTTCGTATTGGCCATGAACACTTTGTCTGACACATCCATCGCAGAGGGCTCAAGCTTAACCAAAGGATCTCCTTTTTCTACCACCTTGCCAACCTTAACATCTTTAAAGGCTGTGGCGATCCCAGACTCTCGTGTGAAGTAGTATTCGATGGCAGGTTCTTGCAGATATAGTTGACCAATCAAGGGGGGGTGAATGGTTGATAATGCTAAGGACAAAGTTAATAAGCTGTTCATGTTTTTCCGTAAAAATTCTTATCAATCATCAATTTAAATTAAATTTATTCCTAAATTTATAACTGCTAATTGTAATTGTAAGCGAAGCAAGTGATAAGCGATTGAATAGCACACCACTTGCTTGCACGCTTTTAATGCGTTTATCTTCAACTCACATAGATACCGCTACGTACTTGGATTTACATCCATAATGCACGCTTGCCCTGTACACGCGTTTTTGTGATGACGCATTGGGTATAGTGGTAGGGTTTAAATGCCTGTCACTATGAGAGATGCAATAACCGTCATTTGCTGCGTTTCAGACTTTCCAGTGACCGTGTTTGTACCTCCACCGATTTGTTTGTCCTGCCCCGAGTAACGCTTCATTCGATAGTTTTTTCAGCTTCTTAGCTTTTAATACCAACATACTCGCTTATTCCTTGACTGATATTGTTATTATGTCTTGTTGTTTTTCTTTTATTGGACAGAAATTCTCGAGGTTGTCGTGCATTTCGAGGTTGTCGTGCATTTCGAGGTTGTCGTGCATTTCGAACTCACGGATCCAGTCACTGTATTTGTGTTCGTACTAAGCCCGCCACCAATTTGCTGTGTTTGTCGTGGCATAAGCGTTGCTTCATTGGTGAGTTGTTTGAGCTTTTTAGTTTTTAATACCAACATACTTTCTTATTCCTTAATTATTATTATGTCTTGTTGTTTTTCTTTTATCGGACAGAAATTCTCGAGGTTGTCGTGCATTTCGAGGTTGTCGTGGCTGTCGAAGTAGCGGCTCCAGTCACTGTATTTGTGTTAGTACTGAGCCCACCACCGATTTGCTGAGTTTGTCGTGGCATAAGCGTTGCTTCATTGGTGAGTTGTTTGAGCTTTTTAGTTTTTAATACCAACATACTTTCTTATTCCTAAATTATTATTGTTATTGTTGTTGTTATTGTTTTTATTATTCTTTAGTAGCCTGTGCCTGGTAAAATAATCGTACCAGTCACTGTATTTGTGCCAGCACTCGACTTAGCGCCACCACCGATTTGCTGTGTTTGTTGTTGCCCAAGTTTTGCTTCGTCTGATAGTTTTTTTAGCTTTTTTGTTTTAAGAGTAAGTAACATTATGTCGCTCCTATGACTAATCATTTTATGTGTATCAAGCTGTGCATCACTGTGTGCAGTTGATGTTTCTAAGATAAACAAGCCTACCGGGTTATGGTAGTTATCAAATCTTATATAACCTCCAATAATATTTTTTTAAATTACTGTTTTTTATGGATATAAATTTAATTTTTTAAAACGTTCGGAATCATAATATTTTATCAAGTGGTTATTCGACTACTTACGCCTGCATATTAAGCAATCACTCAAAATAAAGTCTTATTTACAACTCACAGTGATGCAAAAACATATGCCTTGTGACAAATTAGACTTAAGCTATCAAGCTTGATACAGGCGCCAAATTAGTAATCATTGCTGAATATTAAGGCAGGAGTATCTGCCTTAATCAAGTGATAGGATTTAATAATCAATAAAGTCGACAGTATTTACTGTGCAGTTAACGACGGGTCCACGTATGAGACTTTCAATAACTGATTCTCCACCATTTCAATCACATCGATGATTAAACGTTCAGAGTCTGAGCTGCGGATTTGATCGATGACAAATTGAGATTCATTGACAGTATAAATAGGCTCGATAGTCCCTGCTGCTGATAAGTCAATCTTATATATACTCTTGCCATCGGAGTGATAAATATGTTCATTGGATACTGCAACTGAATGTCGGTAAATAGCTGCGGGAAGGTCCAGTTGATATGAGATATTTCCTGTACGTAGATCAAACACCGATAAGGTATCATTTGATGATAGGGTAACGAGCTTATCATCACTCATCCGATCTAACCATAATGCACTTTGAGTTGGTAACTCTCGTACCTTATTATCTAATCTGGATAATACATAGGCCTTGCTGTTGATTTTCGTTTCATCCACAACCGTATAGCCAATCTCATTTTCATCAAGATATTCTGCAGATACGATTGTACCATTGACCGACTTTGATTGTTTTAGCGTCAAGTTGCTTAGCGTATAAGTTTCTATTTTGTGCGTATAATGAACAAGCAATTCATCTGCGTTATCGTTGTATCTAATCGACTTAAAATCAGCATCTGGTAAACCTAACACCTCAACTTGACCATCATTGCGCTTCAAGTTGAGCCTGCTCAACGCACCTACTCGAGTCAAGAACAAGTATCCATTTGATACTTTTATGGCATTTTTGTCTTCACGTGGCGTTTTAACCAAGGGCACAAACGCTTTGCTATTCAGATCTAATGTATATACGTCCAACTGGAACGGGTAGCTGGTCATTAACAGATCACCTGAGCTAAGCGTTTCATATTCTGCATACGGCTGCTCGGTCACCAGCTTTTGTAAATTCACCAATCTATTTTCTCTTAATGAAAAACGGTAAACAATATTCTTATTATTATCGAACCAGGTGACAGAGTCAGTCTCATTGTCATAATTGAGTGCCCAAATACGCGACCGAGTTTCATACAGCTTTATTTGATCTCCCCCATCAGGGTCGGTCATATACAATTCATTGGTATTATACTGGCGCCGCTCAAACAAAATAATTTCTTTTTCAGGCACATAAGCTAAGAATCGATCACCATAGGAGTTTAAATTTGGAGATGTGATTTGAAACTCTTCGCCAGAAATGAGGTCTCGATTGGTAAGCGCAGAGAGTTCATCACGGCTGCGATAGCCTTTTTTGGCGTAAACAAGGCGATTCTGATTGATCCCCCCACCCGTCATACCGTTACTGCTATTACATTCAAAAAGAAATTGGTTGCCCGAATTAAAATCCGCACTCAATTGCCAAACTTGGCATTTATTTCCATCTTCAATACTGTAATAAATCGTGTTTGAATCGGCAGACCAACCTAACGGATAATAATTAGCTCCAGGCTCTCCTAATCTGCGCTCATGTCCATTTTGTAAGTTTTTTACAACTAATGCAAAGTGCTTCATCCCCTCTTGCACAAAAGAGTATGCAACCATAGCATCATTAGGTGATAGGTTAAGTAACGTATAACGACCTTGTACCCAAGACAACACGCTTTCTTTGATTGGTCGCTCTTGTGCGACCAAAGTTGTCGGGCTGGTGCTTTGTTTAGATAAACTGAAGTACTTAACACTTGCTCCTGCAATAAAGGCCGCGCTGATCGCCAAAGACGACACCATAAACCAATTGAACCTAAGTTTGCGCTCAGGGCTTGCTTTAGCCTGCTCAAGCTCATTGTGTTCAATAGAAAGTGACTGTTTAGGTTTTCTGTCAGGATTGGGCTCTGATGGCGTGCGTGGCAGTTCATCAGCGTGATAGATTATCGTTGGCTCAAGGAAAAAGCTATATCCCTTTCGATAATGTGTTTTTACCACAATCCCTCGCTGCTTGTCTGATTTTAGAATTTTCCTCAGCTCAGACATTGCACGATTTATCGCATTATCATCTACATAGTTTTGGTTCCATACATCATCAACCAAATCTTGCCGTGTGATGATTTGCTCATTATTAATAATCAGGTAACACAACAAACGAAATAATAGCGGTTCCAACTCTCGAGTTACTTCACCGTCGCAAATGTTCTGACGTTTAGGATCAAGTACCCACTCGCCAAACTTTACTTCCTTTACTTGCCTTGAAAATCTCACTTCATTCATGATGACTATTGCGCGAACAGGATCTCTACAAATCACTATTTTACTTAAAGCAATTTTTTACTCAAGCAAATATGTTAACCGTTGTAATGCATCACTCGTATTTATGCAACAAAGTATGTAGGTGATGTCACAACGACATTAATAGTAATTACGTATGAATATTACTTAACTCAACACCACTTACAACAAGTGTAAATTAAGGACGTATTTCAGCTACAAACATAACATAGAAGGGCTAAAAAAAAACAGAGGTAACATGTTCAAAAGTACGGACTTTAAAGTAACATAAAATGAATCGCTGCATGAGGCGCATAAAAAAACCCACATGCTTTTCAGCATGTGGGTTTCAAACCAGATAGGTGGCTGCTTATTTACGCAGCTGGCGAAGTAGTCGTAGCTGAGCAAGTGCTTCTTCAAGCTGCATAGCGGCACGCTGGTAATCCAGCTCGCTTGCAGTACCTGAAGCTAGCTGTGCTTCAGCTTCACGTTTAGCTTCTTCAGCAGCCTGCTCGTCAAGTTCTTCACCACGAATAGCAACGTCCGCTAGAACAGTTACTGTCTTAGGTTGAACTTCAAGCGTACCGCCTGCAACGTAGATGAACTCTTCAGCACCATCTTCTTTAACCAAACGTACCATACCAGGCTTTAGGCCAGTCAGGAGTGGCGCGTGGCCAGGGTGAATACCAAGTTCACCTTCACTACCTGTCACTTGAATTGTAGCCACAGCACCAGAGAATAAATTCTGCTCTGCACTTACTACATCAAGGTGTACTGTCATTGCCATAACAACCTCCTAAATTACATGTTTTTAGCTTTATCAACTGCTTCGTCGATTGAGCCAACCATGTAGAATGCCTGCTCAGGCATGTCATCGTAATCACCGTTTAGGATGCCCTTAAAGCCAGAGATTGTGTCTTTAAGAGATACGTATTTACCAGGTGCACCTGTGAATACCTCAGCAACGAAGAACGGCTGAGATAGGAAACGCTGGATCTTACGTGCACGAGATACAACTTGCTTATCTTCGTCAGATAGCTCGTCCATACCTAGGATCGCGATGATGTCTTTCAGCTCTTTATAACGCTGAAGTACAGTCTGAACGCCACGTGCTGTCTCATAGTGCTCGTTACCGATTACTTGAGGGTCAAGCTGACGTGAAGTTGAATCTAGTGGGTCTACCGCAGGGTAGATACCTAGAGACGCGATATCACGTGAAAGTACAACTGTTGCATCTAAGTGCGCGAACGTTGTAGCTGGTGACGGGTCAGTCAAGTCATCCGCAGGTACGTATACCGCTTGGATTGAAGTGATTGAACCAGTCTTAGTCGATGCGATACGCTCCTGTAGTACACCCATCTCTTCTGCAAGAGTTGGCTGGTAACCTACCGCTGAAGGCATACGACCTAGTAGTGCTGATACCTCAGTACCTGCAAGTGTATAACGGTAGATGTTATCTACAAAGAAAAGTACGTCACGACCTTCGTCACGGAACTTCTCAGCCATCGTTAGACCCGTTAGTGCAACACGTAGACGGTTACCCGGTGGCTCGTTCATCTGACCGTATACTAGCGATACTTTGTCTAGTACGTTTGAGTCGTTCATCTCATGATAGAAGTCATTACCCTCACGTGTACGCTCACCAACACCTGCGAATACTGAGTAACCGCTGTGCTCGATTGCGATGTTACGGATAAGTTCCATCATGTTTACGGTTTTACCAACACCGGCACCACCGAATAGACCAACTTTACCACCTTTAGCGAACGGACATACAAGGTCGATTACCTTGATACCTGTTTCTAGTAGCTCAACTGAACTTGATTGATCTTCGTATGAAGGCGCAGCACGGTGAATTGACATACGCTCTTCTTCACCAATTGGACCTGCTTCATCAATAGGCTGACCTAATACGTCCATGATACGACCTAAGGTCTTTGTACCAACTGGAACCTTGATTGGCTCGCCTGTGCCTTCTACTGAGATACCACGACGTAGACCGTCTGTAGTACCAAGTGCGATACCACGTACCACACCGCCACCTAACTGCTGTTGCACTTCTAGTGTCAAACCAGCTAGGTCGCCTTCTGTAACTTTTAGTGCGTCATATACGGCTGGCACGTTGTCTTGTGGGAACTCGATGTCCACAACGGCGCCGATAATTTGGACGACCTTACCTAAACTCATGTCTATTCCTCTCGTTAAACTTTGCCGAAGCGTTATACAGCAGCCGAACCGCCAACAATCTCACTGATTTCTTGTGTGATTGCAGCCTGACGTGCTTTGTTGTAAACAAGTTGCAGCTCATCCATTAGGTCGCCTGCGTTATCAGTTGCGGCTTTCATCGCAACCATACGGGCAGCCTGTTCAGATGCAGCATTTTCTACTACACCCTGGTACACCTGTGACTCAATGAAACGTACCAGTAGCGTCTCTAGGATCGCTTCTGGGCTTGGCTCATATAAGTAATCCCAAGCGTGGGCTGATACTTCTTCTTCAGCTTTTGGCAAAGGTAATAACTGTTCGATCGTTGGCTCTTGCTTCATTGTGTTCACGAATTTGTTGTACACAACGAACAAGCGGTCAATTTTGCCTTCAGTGAATGCATCTAACATTACTTTTACTGGACCTACTACGTCCTGTACTGAAGGAGCATCTCCAAGACCCGCTTTTTTAGCGAGTAACTCACCGCCAAAACGTTGGAAGAAACCAGCTGCCTTGCTACCTAAAGTAGCAAATTCGGCATCAACGCCTTTTTCCTTCCACGCTTTAACGTCTAGTGTAATTTTCTTAAACTCATTTGAGTTTAAGCCACCACACAGACCACGGTCAGTTGAGATAACAATGTAACCAACTCGCTTCACATCGCGTTCCTCTAGGAACGGATGGTTGAAGTCAAGATTTGCTTGAGCAATACGACCGATCACTTTGCGTAAGTTCTCAGCGTATGGACGGCTTGATGCCACACGGTCTTGCGCCTTCTTCATTTTAGAAGCGGCAACCATTTCCATCGCGCTGGTGATCTTCTGAGTATTCTTAATACTCCCGATCTTGCTTTTTATCTCTTTTCCGCTGGCCATGACTCTCTCTCCGAATCAGTGGTGACCGAAGTCACCATGAATAACTAAATTACCAAGTTTGCGTCGACTTGAACTTCTCTAGAAGTTCTTTAAGTTGCGCTTCAATCTCAGCATTGTAGTTACCAGTTTCGTTGATTTGAGTCATCAGCGCTGCGTATGTGCTGTTTGCGAAACCAATTAGGCCTTCTTCGAAATCACCAATCTTGTTGATTTCGATGTCTTGTAGGAAGCCTTTCTCAGCAGCAAATAGAGACAGAGACATTTCAGCAACAGACATAGGTGCATATTGCTTCTGCTTCATTAGCTCTGTTACACGCTCACCGTGCTCAAGCTGTGCACGCGTTGCATCGTCAAGGTCAGAAGCGAACTGAGAGAACGCCGCTAGTTCACGGTATTGAGCTAGCGCTAGACGGATACCACCACCTAGTTTCTTAACGATTTTAGTTTGCGCTGCACCACCTACACGAGATACCGAGATACCAGCGTTAACAGCTGGACGGATACCTGCGTTGAATAAGTCAGTTTCTAGGAAGATCTGACCATCGGTGATTGAGATAACGTTAGTAGGTACGAATGCAGAAACGTCACCACCTTGAGTTTCAATGATTGGCAATGCCGTCAATGAACCTGTTTTACCTTTCACTTCACCGTTAGTGAACTTCTCAACGTAATCAGCGTTTACACGTGATGCACGCTCTAGAAGACGTGAGTGAAGGTAGAATACGTCACCTGGGTATGCTTCACGGCCTGGTGGACGCTTAAGTAGTAGTGAGATCTGACGGTAAGCAACAGCTTGCTTAGAAAGATCATCATATACGATTAGTGCGTCTTCACCGCGGTCACGGAAGTATTCACCCATAGTACAACCAGCAAATGGCGCTAGGTATTGTAGCGCTGCTGATTCAGAAGCAGATGCAACAACAACGATAGTGTTTTCAAGTGCACCGTGCTCTTCTAATTTACGTACTACGTTTGCGATAGTAGATGCTTTTTGACCAACCGCTACGTACACACACTTAACACCTGTGTCTTTTTGGTTGATGATTGCATCGATTGCAAGTGCAGTTTTACCAGTCTGACGGTCACCGATAACTAGCTCACGCTGACCACGACCAACTGGGATCATCGCATCGATAGACTTATAACCAGTTTGTACTGGCTCGTCTACTGATTGACGCTCGATTACACCTGGTGCAATTTTTTCAACTGGCTCGAAACCATCGTTGTCTAGTGCACCTTTACCATCGATTGGTGCACCTAGTGTGTTAACAACACGACCTAGTAGACCACGGCCTACTGGTACTTCAAGGATACGACCTGTAGATTGTACTTTTACGCCTTCTTTAAGGTCTGCGTAAGGACCCATTACTACTGCACCTACTGAGTCGCGCTCAAGGTTTAGTGCGATAGCATAACGGTTGCCAGGAAGCTCGATCATCTCACCTTGCATACAGTCAGCTAGACCGTGGATGCGGATGATACCGTCAGTAACAGATACGATAGTACCTTCGTTACGTGCTTCACTTACAACTTCAAACTGCTCAATACGCTGCTTGATCAGTGCAGAAATTTCTGTGGAATTAAGTTGCATGCTCTTTTTCCCAATTACGATTGTAGCGACACTGCTAAGCGGTCTAATTTACCGCGTACGCTACCGTCAATTACGGTATCGCCAGCCTTAATAACCAAACCGCTTACTACGGTTTCATCGATGCTACAATTCAGCTTAACTTTGCGTGCGAAACGTTTTTCTAACGCAGCGCCCAATTTATCTTGCTGCTCTTGAGCAAGTTCAGTTGCAGAAACCACACTTACGTCGATCTCTTTGTCATACTCCGCTTTAAATTCAGCGAATAAGTCAGCAACTGCAGGGACTGCAGATAAACGCTCATTTTCGGCCATCAGCTTGATAAGATTTTGACCTTGCTCGTCGAGTTGTTCAGCACATAGCTTGATGATGATTTCAGACTGCTCTGCTTGAGTAGCAAGGCTACCTAGTAGTGTCTGAACCTGTTCATCGCTGGTCACTTGACCGGCGAAGAACAGCATTTCATTCCAAGCTTCAACTGTGCCTTTTTCAACAGCAAGTTCAAAAGCCGCTTTAGCGTATGGGCGAGCGATAGTAGTCAATTCAGACATGCTCATACCCTCCTAATTAAAGCTCAGCAACTAGCTTATCAACGATATCGCTATGTGCGTCTTGATTGATTTCACGCTCTAAAATCTTCTCAGCGCCAACTACGGCAAGAGTTGCTACTTGAGTACGTAGCTCTTCTTTTACGCGGTTACGCTCTGTTTCGATATCAGAGTGTCCTTGAGCAATAATCTTCTCACGCTCTTGTTGACCACGAGTTGTCTCTTCGTCAACGATAAGCGCAGCACGCTTTTTAGCTTGCTCAATGATTTCAGCCGCTTGAGTCTTCGCTTCTTTAAGCTGCTCAGCAGCTTGTTCACGCGCTTGCTCAAGATCTTTTTCAGCTTTATCAGAGGCAGCTAAACCATCTTCAATTTTCTTCTGGCGAGCTTCAATTGCACCATTTAGTGGTGGCCATACGTACTTCATACAGAAGATTACGAATGCCGTAAATGCAATTAATTCACCTATTAGAGTGGCGTTTAAGTTCACGACCGCTCCTCCTTACTTGACAGTTGTTCGATTCAGCTATTGTCTTAAAAATTAAAGCGCGAACAACATGTACATAGCGATACCAACACCGATCATCGCTACCGCATCGATTAGACCAGCTAGGATGAACATTTTAACTTGTAGTGAAGGCGCAAGCTCAGGCTGACGAGCACATGCTTCTAGGAATTTACCACCCATGTTACCGAAGCCGATAGCAGTACCGATTGCACCGAAGCCGATAAGTAAAGCAACAGCGATAAGCTTAAGACCTAATACTAGTTCCATTTTTTTCTCCAAAGTTTCATTTGTAAATTAAAGTTAAAGTTAAAAAATCTTTTAAAAATTATATTCTTAGTGGCTATCTTTAGCACTTGCCATGCTCAGGTATACGATCGTCAGCATCATAAATACGAATGCCTGTAGAACGATAACTAAGATGTGGAAAGTCGCCCAGATAAAGTGCAGCGGTAACTGCATCAAGCCGATTGCACCGATCAAGATGAAGATCATCTCACCCGCGTACAAGTTACCGAACAAACGTAGTGCCAGCGAGAAAGGCTTAGCAAACAACGCAATAGTTTCAAGTAACAAGTTACAAGGGATAAGGAAAACCATACCAAGCTTGTTTTTAGTGCTGAACGGGTGAAGCGTTAGCTCAGCAATAAAACCACCGATGCCTTTGATTTTAATTGAATAACCGATCATCAGAAGGAATACGCCGATTGCTAATGCAGCCGTCATATTTAAGTCAGTTGTCGGTACAATTTTCATGTATACATCGTGTGAGTCCATACCAAATGCAGTTTCGCCAACAAAGCCAGCAAATGCAGGTAGGAAATCAACAGGAATCAAGTCCATTAAGTTCATTAAGAACACCCAAACAAAGATTGTTAGGGCCAGTGGAGCAATTAACTTGCTGTTACCGTGATAAGTATCGCGTACGTTGTCGCCAACGAACTCAACAATCATCTCAATAAAGCACTGAAATTTGCCAGGTACACCAGTAGTGGATTTTTTAGCGGCGCTTCGGAAGATCCATAAAAAAACCAGACCTAAACCGATTGACCATGCGAGGGTATCTACGTGCCATGTCCAGAATCCACTATCCGCACATGCTTTATTGAAGGCAAGACCGGCATCGGTCGAGCACATCTTGGCATTGGTCAAGTGGTGCTGAATATGGCTTGATAGAGTAACTTCTTCTGCAGCCATGTTTTATCCCAAAAGTTAATGATTAAAAAAAATCGGTGCTAGCCACTGCGAGAACATCACGAGTATGTAACAGCAGAAAAATGGCAACGCCATGACACTCAAATGTTTAAACGCCAGTGCAAATATGCAAATGGTTAGCAAAAATTTTAATCCTTTGCCTCGTTTTAACGAGTCATACACTTGATTTGCTTTGCTCGCTCCGACAAATCGAAATGAATACAAAGCAAATACTAGGTTCGGAAACACAATTGCAACGCCGCCAACCAATGCTGACATGCCTGCATGTGCGCCCCAACCTACTAAAACTATTACTGCAGCTACTAATGCTACGATACCCTGAAGCAAGACACCTTTTAATGCGGCGCGTCTATACGGGCCAGCTAACGAATGAGTCACTTTATATTAACCTTAATGACGCTAAAATTTATCAGGGTATAAAAACTGGCGAAATTATACTGATTTCTGCTCAATTTGCAACTTGACGCGACGAAATGCAGCATAATTTAAGCGCGTATTTCGTCGCAATTTTGACCTTTAGGAGGGTTGTTGTAAATCTGGGTGGATCCGCCCAAGAATGCCGTCTAATTCGTCAAGATCAGCATAAGAAATAACCAATTTCCCTTTGCCTTTTTGATTGTAGTTGATCTCAACTTTTGCGCCCAGGTTTTCTGCAAGCTGTTGCTCTAACAGTTTGACATCTGGGTCTTTTTCTTTTGTTTCTTTTTTAACCACAGGTTCTTGCATAGCGCGTACTAACTTTTCAGTTTCACGCACCGTCAACCCTTTCGCCACCGCCGTACGGGCAGCTTCAGATTGAGCTTCGCCTTGTAGTGACAATAAGCATCGAGCATGGCCCATTTCGATATCGCCATGTTCTAACAAGATTTTCACATCATCATTGAGATTGATTAAACGTAACAAGTTAGTCACAGTTGTTCTTGATTTACCAACAGCATCAGCCACTTGCTGGTGGGTTAAATCAAATTCATTGAGTAATCGATCTAGCGCAACCGCCTCTTCCATGGCATTGAGGTCTTCACGTTGAATATTCTCAATCAGTGCAATGGCGACGGCGGCATCATCCTCAACATCTTTGATGATACAAGGCACCACATCTAAGCCAGCAAGTTGTGATGCGCGCCAGCGGCGCTCACCCGCAATAATTTCATATTGCTCACGCCCTAACTGCCTAACCACAATGGGTTGCAATACGCCTTGAGCGCGAATGGAGTTTGCTAATTCTTCTAAGGCTTGTTCAGACATATCTTTACGAGGTTGATATTTGCCTCGTTGTAAGAATTCAATCGGTAGACGCTGTAGCTCTTGATCCGATGCTTCAGATGGCTGACTAACAGGTTCAGATGCGAACTCTTCCGCTGGCGCGTTCGGCTCCACCGGCTGAGCAGTACCTGTTGGTGGTTTAGCAGAGCTCAATAATGCATCTAAACCACGCCCCAATCCTCTTTTTTTCACCGACATGTTGTTATTATCCTCTTATGCTACGGCAGCGGCTTGTTTTTCTTGACGACGCAACATTTCTCCAGCCAGTGCAAGGTAGGCTTTTGCACCACTGGATGCACGATCATAATACATAGCAGGTGCACCAAAACTTGGCGCTTCAGCTAAACGCACATTACGCGGGATCACCGTTCGATATACCTTGTCGCCAAAGTGCTGTTTGAGCTGCTCAGAAACATCGTTTGCCAATCGGTTGCGTGGATCATACATAGTTCGCAAGATCCCTTCAATTTGCAGTTCTGGGTTAACCAACTTAGACAGCTGTGTAATGGTATCCATTAATGCGGTTAAACCTTCAAGTGCATAATATTCACATTGCATAGGTACCATCACTGAGTCTGCCGCAGCCATGGCATTGACAGTCAACATATTTAATGATGGCGGACAATCGATAAAGATAAACTCATAGTCATCTTGCACAGACTCTATGGCGTTGCGCAGGCGTACTTCACGCGCAAACAACTCCATTAACTTGACTTCGGCAGCGGTTACATCGCCATTGGCTGCGATCAAATCATACTCACCTGATGTGTCTGTACAGATCACTTCTTTAATGGGGGTCTCTTCAATGAGTAGATCATAGATGGTGGCCACATCACTATATTTGTCAACGCCACTGCCCATCGTCGCATTGCCTTGTGGATCTAAATCTATCAGCAGTACTTTTCTTTTGGTCGCCGCCATCGAGGCAGCAAGGTTAACCGCAGTGGTTGTTTTACCAACACCACCCTTTTGGTTTGCAATTGCAATGACTTTAGCCACAGTATCCTCGAATTTAGTCTTTAGTAAGAATAATTAAATGGCGCTCACCTTCCAGATCTGGAACCTGTAAAGTGATATTTTGCTCCAAAGAAATGCCTTCAGGCAGACTGTCCAATTCATCTTGCGGATACATTCCTTTTAGTGCAACGAATCGCCCTGATGAGTCAATTAAATGTGTGCACCACTGAACCATGTCCTCTAATGATGCAAATGCGCGACTCAACACACCGTCTAATTTAACACTTGGCTGATATTCTTCAACACGAGACTGGACTGGCGTCACATTTTTTAATCCAAGCGCATGTTTTACCTGGGTTAAAAAACGTACTCTTTTTCCTAGGCTGTCGAGTAATACAAACTCAGTCTCAGGCAAGGCTATCGCTAAGACGATGCCAGGTAGCCCAGGGCCTGTGCCAACATCAATGTAATGTTTACCACTAAGATGTGGTGCAACCACCAAAGAATCGAGAATATGTTTTACCATCATCTCTTTCGGATCTCGCACCGATGTGAGGTTGTAAGCTTTATTCCATTTGTCGAGCAGCTCGACATAATCGACCAGCTGCTGTTTTTGATTTTCAGTCAGTGAAATACTCGTTTCCACTAACAAAGCATTGAGTTGTTCTAGTAACACAGTGTTCCATCGCTGTTACGCTGACTTGCGCAACAGCCCTTGCTTTTTCAGATATACTAATAATAGCGAAATAGCGGCTGGGGTGATACCAGAAATACGTGAAGCTTGGCCAATCGTCTGCGGGCGTGCATCTGTAAGCTTTGCAACCACCTCATTTGATAAACCACTCACTTGGCTATAATCAAACTCTGCTGGCAGCAAAGTTTCTTCGTGGCGCAGTTGCTTATTTATCTCATCTTGTTGACGCGCAATATAACCTGCGTATTTTGTTTGAATTTCAACCTGCTCTAAAGCTTGCCAATTTTCGTGCTCACTCGCTAAGCCATCAATTGTCATCAGTTCGCGATAGCTCACCTCAGGTCGACGGATCAGATCTTCTAAACTTGCCTCTCTGGTGAGTGGCGATTTAAGCAACGCATTGACTTGATCTAACGCTTCATGATCTTTGTGGATCCAGGTAGCACGTAAACGCTGTGACTCTTGCTCCATCACTTCTAATTTGTCGTTAAATGCAGCCCATCGTTCATCATTTACTAATCCTAGTTCGCGGCCTTTTTCAGTCAAACGTAAATCAGCATTGTCTTCACGTAACAATAGGCGGTATTCTGCACGGCTAGTAAACATACGGTACGGTTCTTTTGTACCTAAAGTAGCAAGGTCATCAATTAAAACGCCGGTGTATGCTTCATCTCGGCGCGGCGTCCAAGCTGATTCACCTTTCACTTGTAATGCGGCGTTCATGCCTGCGATCAAACCTTGAGCACCCGCTTCTTCATAACCGGTAGTACCATTAATTTGACCAGCAAAGAACAAGCCACTGATGAACTTAGTTTCTAAAGATTGCTTTAAGTCTCTTGGATCGAAGAAATCATACTCAATGGCATAACCTGGTCGACAGATATGTGCATTTTCAAACCCTTTGATTGAGCGAACAATCTCTAATTGAATATCAAAAGGTAGGCTGGTGGAAATACCATTCGGGTATAATTCATAGGACGTTAGCCCTTCAGGCTCAACAAAGATCTGATGTTTCTCCTTGTCAGCAAAACGCACTATCTTATCTTCAATAGACGGACAGTATCTTGGTCCAATCCCTTCGATCACACCTGCATACATCGGAGATCTATGTAGATTTTCACGGATCACATCATGTGTTTTCTCATTGGTATAAGTGATATAACACGGGATCTGTTGTGGGTGATCTGATTGCTTACCAAGAAATGAAAATACCGGTGTTGGTGTATCACCTGGTTGCTCTTGCATCACTGAAAAATCAACTGTTCTTGCATCAATTCTCGGAGGAGTACCGGTTTTTAATCGGTCTACACGAAATGGTAACTCACGTAAACGATGCGCAAGTGCGATTGAAGGTGGATCGCCAGCTCTTCCGCCTTTGTAATTTTCAAGGCCGATGTGAATTTGTCCACCTAAGAATGTACCTACAGTCAAAACAACTGATTGGGCACTAAAACGTAGTCCCATTTGGGTAACTACACCTTTGACTTGATCTTGTTCAACAATGAGATCATCACAACTTTGTTGGAAAACTTTTAAATTTTCTTGATTTTGCAAAGTATCTTGGATCGCCGCTTTGTAAAGTGCGCGATCAGCTTGTGCTCTGGTTGCTCTTACAGCGGGTCCTTTAGATGAGTTTAATGTTCTAAATTGGATCCCACCTTTGTCAATGGCTTGTGCCATAGCACCACCAAGTGCATCGATCTCTTTAACAAGGTGCCCTTTGCCGATCCCGCCGATCGCTGGGTTACAAGACATTTGGCCTAAAGTATCCATATTGTGAGTTAACAATAAGGTATTCATACCCATACGAGCTGCAGCTAATGCAGCTTCAGTACCAGCATGACCGCCACCAACCACGATTACGTCAAAATGTTCATGATAAATCATTTACGGGATCCTACTTAAAAACAACCAGCAAATTTCGAAAGGGTGCGTATTCTACCTAGAAAAACGCAGAAGTGAAACGATTAAATTTTAACCTAAGCTCAAAATGGATCACTTAAAATATATAAGGATCTTTTTAAAGATCTTTATTGATCTTATATTTAATGAAGCTCAGATCTGTGAATAAGGTTATATTCCTAATATGATCCATAGACTTAAGTCAGATCATATAGTGTGAATTAGATCGGATCTAAGGGCGTATAAGCTTTGATCAAAACGCCTATTTATTCACAGCCACAAAACCGATCAGATTTATCCAATGGATAACTTATGTTAGATCAGCAGTTAGATCAAAGGTTATCCACATATGGATTTTAAAATAACAAAAAATGTGGATATCTTATGAAAAACCGATCTTTATCAGTGGTTTGCTAGTGCTGCGCTTAATTGCGGCAACCATTCTAATGCCGTGTCTTCAGGCAATGCTTCATCTAACACGTCTATTTTTAATGTCGGCAAAAGTATTTTCGCGCCTTTTTCTATTAATAGCTGTTCGCCATTAATCGCGGCATGGTTATACGTATCATAACTAGAGTCCCCGATCCCAATCACAGCAAAGCGAATATGGCTTAGATCGCTTTGCTCATTGAGCTGCGAGATAAAAGGTAATAAGTTTTCTGGGTAATCACCTGCGCCATAGGTAGAAGTCACTAATAACCATATATTGCTTTGGCAGTCCGATAAATCAGGTTGCTCATGCACGTTGCATGTTAAAGATCTGGTGTTTAGATCTTCAGCTAGCTGCTCAGCGACATATTCAGCTGAACCCATTTGACTACCAATGATGATCTCAATATTACTCATTTGTGCTCGTTACTTTACGTTATATGCGGGTCATATTAATCTGGATTGAGCAGAAGTAAAGTGTTACTTAATCCTTGGGATAAAATTAATTAGCTGCTTTTTTAGTCTTTTGTGAATTAAATTTATAAGCTTATGTTTTATAAGTTTTTAATAAATTATTCCTTGCGGTTATGCTCTATATTAATTGTGGATAAGCAGGGGGGAGAATGAGCATGGTTGGGGGGTATTACCGGGATAGGTTTAGGTTTTAATATATAATGCCAAGGTTTTCTAACAATGTGGATAATTACCCGCTGGATAAAGATCTTTTGGAGAGTTGTGATCAGTGTTTTTTAGATCTATAAAGTTAGATCTATATAAGTAAATATTCTAAAAAAATGTGTTTTCACAGCCTCAAATACAAGTTGTAACGGATCTTCACAGCCTGACATGCGTATATTTGCGGTTTTTTCACTAAGATAATTTGGTGGGTAGCGTATGAGTATCTTCATTATGTCCGATACTGAAGTACATAGTGAGGCGAACTTTGACGCATTATCAGTTAATAAACTAGGCATATGAAAGGCTGTTATAGCGCTTAAATACTCGGGTTTCATCCTATGAATGTATATAAGATAAAGTTTGTATAGACGTCAGGTTACAGTATTTAGATGATCGACAGTCACATATCCGTGTAGTGACAATACGGTTCAAATCTGGCGGAAACACACATCTGTTGAGTGTGTTTTTTAGCTAACAAATAGGAAATTAGCAGCACAGTGCGGCCATGTGTAGATTCAGAATGAGTTGAATGTCAGTGCTTCGTGATGACGCATTTTTAATGCTGTGATAGGGGAGTTTGCGGAAACTTTGCCTGCAAAAAGCCCGATGCATAGTGCATCGGGATAGTAAGTTACTTACCAATACAAAATGAGCTAAATATTTTACCCAGTAGGTCATCGGAGGTGAATTCTCCGGTAATTTCATTGAGATATTGCTGAGTTAAACGCAGTTCTTCAGCTAAAATTTCACCGGCGATATGCATTTCAAGTTGTGTCTGACCGATCTCTAAATGCTCAGCTGCACGCTCTAATGCATCTAAATGGCGGCGGCGAGCCATAAAGCCACTTTCGTTCGCACCGGTAAATCCGATACACGCTTTTAAGTGCTCTCTGAGTATATCGACGCCGGTATTGGCTTGCGCACTGAGCCTTAAAACAGGGTAGTCGCCTTGCTGACATAGTCCTTGTTGTTCATCGCATAGATCGATTTTGTTGCGAATGACGGTGATATCCATACCTTTTGGCAGTTTTTCCATAAACTCAGGCCAGATCTTGATTGGATCTGTCTCTAACGTCTCCGTGCCATCGACCATAAATAGCACATGATCGGCACCGCTGATCTCTTCCCACGCACGTTCAATACCGATTTGCTCGACTTTGTCTGGGCTCTCACGCAGGCCTGCTGTATCAATAATATGTAGTGGCATACCATCGATATGAATGTGTTCTCGAAGTACATCGCGGGTGGTGCCCGCAATATCAGTGACAATGGCAGCTTCTCTGCCTGCCAATGCATTGAGTAATGACGATTTTCCTGCGTTTGGACGACCCGCGATGACGACACGCATCCCTTCACGCATAATGCTGCCTTGCTTAGCTTGTTGTCTGACTTCAGCAAGCTGATCTATGATCGCTTGTAAGTCACCAGAGACTTTGCCATCAGATAAAAAATCGATTTCTTCGTCTGGGAAATCAATGGCTGCTTCAACATACATACGTAAGTGGATCACTTGTTCCACCAGCACATTGATGTGCTTTGAAAAGTCGCCTTGTAAAGAGTGTAGGGCACTTTTCGCTGCTTGCTCACTGGTTGCATTGATGAGGTCTGCAATGGCTTCGGCTTGGGTAAGATCGAGCTTATCATTCATGAATGCACGCTCTGAAAACTCACCGGGCTTTGCCAATCTAACCCCGTCAATTTGGCTGATCTCTTTCAAAAGCATGTCAATGACAACTGGCCCACCGTGGCCTTGTAGTTCTAGCACGTCTTCGCCGGTAAAAGAGTTTGGACCTTGGAAAAATAGCGCAATACCTTGATCAAGCTGTTCACCAGCTAAGGTATTAAAAGGTAAGTATTCGGCATATCGCGTTTTTGGGCATTTACCTAATATTTTTTCAGCAACTTGTTTAGCACCCGTACCTGAAATTCGGATGATGCCGACACCACCACGACCTGGGGCGGTTGCCTGAGCTGCTATTGTATCTTGTGCAATCATGATGGCTCTTGCTAAATGAGTGTATTCTGAGCTTAATTGTACAGCAAATGGCATTTCTCAGGTATAGTGGAAGTTAATCAATAGAGTCAATTACGCAAGATATAGAGATAAGGAAACTCTGAGCTGTGTTGTTATTTGGTCCATTTCGTTTTGATGCTGAGCGCTTGGTTTTATACACTGGGCAATCGCAGCAGCTTCTCCGTCCTAAAGTCTTGCAGTTACTGGCTTATTTTCTCACACATCCCAATCAAGTCATTAAGCGTGAAACATTGTTGAGCGCACTGTGGCAGCACGGTGAATATCGAGAAGCCGCACTGACACAAAGTATCAATGAATTACGCCAAGCATTGGGCGATAATGCGCAAAATCCTATTTATATTAGAACGTTACCACAACAAGGTTACCAGTGGATCTGTGAGGTTAACGCCGCAAAGTGTGCAAAAAAACGTGCCAAGCAAATGGGCGTGGCAGTGAGCCTAGCTGCTGTCTTGTTATTTGCGATGGCTAACATGGATGCAATCTGGCCACTCTCATCCAATGAGCAAACTCAGCAAAAACCGGCCTTATTGATTTTACCTTTGCAAAATGAAACGGGGGTCGAGGCCAACGCATGGTGGGGCTACGCCATCGAAAGCGAATTAAAAGTATTGCTGCAAAACCATTATCAATTGAAACCAAAAAGCCAAGCTCCAGAACTACTTGAACTACCAAAAGAGCAACAGCCACATACATTAGCGCTGACACTGAAACCAAGACAGCAGCGTTTTATCCTGCAAATTAGCCTAAATGGACGAACAACAGACGTAATAGTCGAGCAGTTAGGCCATAACTTCAGTGATATTGCCACACGTGTGCTAATGGCTTTAGAAGTGACGTCCGATCATGAAAATAAAACCGCTGCGCCTGTAAAGGACCTCAGTGATTACTACCGTGGTTTGCAAGCATTAAACGAGTATGGTCCCGAGCTTGCGAAGTCGTATTTTGAGGCGGCTTTAGTGCGTGTACCTGAGCATTTACCTTCACAATTGGAGTTGGCGCAGGTCACTTGGCAGCAAGGGGATGTGGCGCAGGCGAAAGCACGCTTTGATAAGATCACATTGGGTGACGCACCTGATGGACTGCAAGCTCGTTATCACCTGTATAAAGGGACATTTGAAAAGGCCCTAGGGGAGTTTGAAGCCGCGCTCAATAGTGCAAAGCTTGGACTGCGAGCGGCACAACAAAGTCAACAAATAGAACTGATCGCCAGTGCTTATCAACTGCAAGCTGATATTTATTGGCATACTTTGCAATGGCAAGATTACACCTTGGCGATGAACGCTGCTTATGCACTTATCGGTAGTCGCTCTTTTGCTTATAGTGAAGCACAGCGCTCATTTTATCTTGCAAACCCACCAGCAGCCGGCCCACAGGAAAAAAATCACCTTAACCTAGTACAAAGTAAGAAAGTACTGAGTCAGGCCATAGACTACTATCGACAGATCTCTGCAAACTTAGAATTGGCAACCAGCTTATTTGCGTACGGGCAAAATTATTTGGTGCCCGTGAATGAAGGGGAGCAGAGTTTATTAGAGGCGCTGGATATTGTTGCTGATAGTGGCAATGAATATGTTAAAGTGCAAGTACTCACTTACTTGGGGTTTTATTATATTCAGCTTCATCAGGGTGAAAAAGCCTTATATTATCTGGATCAAGTCAAAATACATGAGTCTTTTTTGCCAGCTACTGAGCAACTTCGGTTACTTAAGGCGATGGCGTGGATGGATATCGGCTTGGTGAAAAACGATCAAAACGCATTAGATAACGCAAAGCGGCAATATCACCAATTGCTTGAGGCTGACTATATCTCACCACTGACACATGCAAATACGCAACTTATGCTGGCTTGGATTGGGTTAAAGCAGGGGGAGTTAGAGACGGCTCAAACGTTGACTGAGCAGGCTTTACTGGCATATCAACGCTTTAAATTGGCTGATGTGGCGATTTATGCTGAGTACACAAAGATGTATATACATCTTAAGCGAGGTCAACCAGAGCGGGCGTTAGCACTTGCAGATAGCGATAATACCGAGGCGCATCTCATGTTGTTTTATACCTCAGCGGCTGCTCAGATGATAAATAACGATGCCCTTGCTGCCCACTCCAAGGCGAAGTTGAGTGCACTCAGAAACAGCGACGGCTTATTGCAGCAATTAGATGAATTTACACGTTTAGTAGGGCACACAGATAAAAATATTGTGGACTTATTGGATGCGCCCTACAGTGTGTATTGTCAAAGTAAATGGATTTTAGAGTAATTTGATGACTTATTGCGGCACGTTGGTGCCGCGATAAAGGGTATTCCCCTTATTGTCTAATAAAACCCAATAGGGGAGTTCACTGATTTGATATTGTTCAAATAACTGATTATGGGTATCAAAGACAATATCGTGCTTCACCTCAAAGCGCTGTTGGTAATTGAGTGCGCTTTGCTTATCTACATAAAACGGCTTTATCACCGTAAGGACATTCTTATTATATTGAGCGAGCTGATTATTTTGCTCAATGCGTTTTTCACAATCGGGAATATGCTGAAATGGACAGAGGCTGTCACTGAAAAATAGCACCTGATACTGTTGATGTATCCATGCTTTGGAAAGACGCCTGCCTGATAATGTCTGTAACGGCACCTTGGTATTTGAAGTGACTTCTGATGGTTCACTGCTGATAAGTGCTTCTTTTAAGATCACACGTCCCTCGTTTACAACAACCCTTGTCGGGGTCTTGCGGACTTGAAATTTAAACATCAGTTGATTGTTGTGATCGATGTGGATCCCCTGAAATGAAGGGTTGGCTGTGACAAACTGCGTTAAGCTGGGCTCATCAATATTGATATCTGGCTGGATAAAAATGCGCTCTCCTAATGGTTGTGGCAATTGGGTGGATTGATAATATTCATCCCAGATGTTGATAAATACATATTCGGTGGCGGTTGCATGTGCTTTGCAAGTTACCATAAGCAAAGCGAATATTAGGCCAAGTTTTACTTGTATATACATTATTTTCTTCCTTGTAATTTAGTCAGTTTACTTGCTAATTCATCAGTAAATAGCGCACTGCGATAAAGCTCATTGCCTGAGCTATCTAATAAAATATGTTGCGGCGTGCCCAATACCGCATATTGGCGAGTAATACTACCGTCGCTGTCAAAGACAGTAGGAAATTGGTAGTCATGCTTTTTCAGGTAATTCGTGATGCTGCGTTTGCTTTGATTGAACCCAATATTGACGGAAATAACGTGATATCCCGCATTGGCTTGTTGATAGCTCTGCTCAAGTAATGGCATTTCTTCCATACAGTATGCACACCAAGTGGCCCAAAACTTCAAATATGTCACCTGACCTTGGCTTGAAATCGTTTGTCCGTCCAGCGTATTCGCTAACAAAGGCGGGTAGGTGGTTGCGTAAATGTTGGTATGTACAGCGAGTAAGATAAATAGAGGTGCTAAAGACTTCATAATAAATTCCTTGTGGTTACTCTAGCCAGCTTTTTCCAGCTTGAATGAGAAAATATTGCGCCATGATTAAGAGCATGAGTGCGGTGAGGTTATTAATATGACTCAGCCATTTCCCTGATTTGGGCAGAGTTGCGAGTAATCTCGCACTGGTGCCAGCAAGCAACAGCAATGTACTCATGCCCAGCGCAAAGCTAAATAACAGGCTAGCACCGAGCAGAGGTTGCTGTGTTGATGCAACAAATATCAGCAATGCGCCTAGAATAGGTGAGGTACATGGCGCGGCAACTAATGCGCTGATCATGCCCATAATCAGTGGTACGGCACGGGTATTCGTTAGCTTAAATTGCGGAGTCGGTAATGTGATTAAGCCTTTATTGATGGCTGCAAAAAGCAGTAAAACATTGGCAAACCCTAAAAGGACGAGTGGATCACTGGCTACTTGACCAAATAGGCTGCCAGTTGTGGCTGCAATAAAGCCCAGCCCAGCATAAATGAATGCAAAACCAATACAGTAAAGTAGGGGGGCAATGCGAGGGTGTTTTTGCTGTGCAAAGGTGGCAACGGTAATTGGTAAAATAGGATATACACACGGGGTAAGACTGGTAAGTAAGCCGATAAAAAATACGGCGGGAATTTGCCAACCATTGATGTTTGACGCGGTTAATGCCTCTAAAATCGTTTGCTCCATATACCTGCTCTTCTGATGTCGTGAATGAGCAGTTAGAGTGCACGGGCGCGATTATAATCCCTATCAAAGGGGCATCAAATCGATATCAAAATTTATCAAGTGTATGTTTTATTTAATTTTAATTATTGATTTAAGCCCCCTTTAACATACCGATTATATGCTAGGTTTGCTGAATGTGATCGGTTGGCATACCATACGACTGCGCAACGGCTAATTTATCTGACTAAACTTGGATCGGGTCAAAGGCGCATTGAAGTCTCGCCTCTCTCTTTCTGGAACAGCTGTGTATACTTAATATCAAAACTCATTTGTACGGCTTCTTGGGGCGTTATTTTGCTTTCTGATAAAAGGCGCTGAGACAGGGTTATCATTTCATTTGCCGGTATGGCATAGGGCTTGTAACGCTGATCAGATGTGTTTGATAGCTGCTTTTCGCTGTTGCAGAACGTGACCGACTTTTAGCCCTGGTACTCGGCATGATTATGACTGGGTGCGGTGCGTACTGGGTATATAAGTGGGAGAGGTGGGTGTCACTTGTGGCTGTTTGCAATCATCATTTGTTTTTGTCCTGGAGTTGCAAATGGTGTGTGGCGAATATGTCTAAAATAACAGCCAGTTAAATGCCAAGATGTACCGATATGAGGGGGAGTTTCGATAAGTGAATTAGTTGTATGTACAAGATCAAAAACGCCCGCAGAAGCGGGCGTTTTTTTAAGGCGTTTCGACGTTAGTCGCGTACTTTGATGCCTTTTTTCTCCATACCACGGTAGATGATAAGCATCTGTGCAATAGAGATGATATTTGACACTAACCAGTAAAGTACTAGACCTGATGGGAACCAGATGAAGAAAATAGAAAATGCGACTGGCATATATGTCATCATTTTCTGCTGCATTGGATCTGTGATGGTCATTGGTTGTAGCTTTTGCGTTAGGAACATACTCGCACCAAATAGAATCGGTAGCACGTAGTATGGGTCCATCGCTGACAGGTCAGTAAGCCACAAGCCAAACTCCGCGTGGCGTAGTTCAGTCGACTCTAAGAATACATAGAATAACGCTAGGAAAATTGGCATTTGCAGTAACAGTGGGAAACAGCCACCCATCGGGTTCACTTTTTCTTTGCGGTACATTTCCATCATGGCTTGACCAAACTTCTGACGGTCGTCACCGTAGCGCTCTTTTAATTGTTGCATCTTCGGCTGTAATGCACGCATTTTTGCCATTGAGGTGTACTGCGCTTTTGTCAGCGGGTAAAGGATAGTTTTCACGATCACGGTAATACCGATGATAGCTAGACCCCAGTTGCCTAAAATGCCGTATAAGAATTTCAATAGTACTAATAGCGGCTGAGAGATAAACCATAACCAACCGTAATCCACTGTTAGGTCTAAATCTTCGTGAAGCGCTTCTAGTGCGTCAGTATCTTTTGGACCCATATAATAAATGGCTGATAACTTGGCGTCTGAGTTAGCCTGAATATTTACCGGCTCACCCTTAGCACCAATGATACCTTGGTTATTTCTCAGAGAGGTGTAAATAGTATTGTTAGTCTCTTTTTGTGGTACCCATGCACTTACAAAATAGTGTTGGATAAACGCAACATAACCACCTTGGGTATTCTTGTTAAGATTTGCTTCGCGCATTTCGTCAAAAGAATACTTTTCATAGGGCTCATCTTGTGTGCCATATGCTGTCCCCAAATACGTTTGAGTCATGATGCTGTCTTTGTCTTGTGCTGTACGCTTGATTTGTGTGTACAGTTGAACTTGAACAGGGTTTTCTGTTGCGTTGACCACATCATATTCTAGCGCAACGTCATATTGACCTGCTTTGAATACAAATGTTTTTGTAAATTGAACGCCTTTTTTGTCAACAAATGTCAGCGGTACACGCAGTTCATCACCTGATAAGGTATATGACTTTTGCTCGCTTGAATAAACAGGGCGACCTTCACTGGATGCATCTGGACCATTTAGGCCGATCAGACCACTTTGTGAAATATATTGCTTCCCTTCAAATTCACCAAGTAGTAAGTAAGGTGTATCGCTACCATGCGTTTCAGCATGTTGAAGTAGTTTAGCTTCAACAATATCACCACCTTTTGTGTCGATTTTAACATCAAGTACGTCCGTCGTTACTGTAATGACAGAACGGATTGCTTGAGTGCGCGCAACCGGTACGTCCGCTTCGTTAGAAGTCGGAATATCCGCTTGATCGTTATTTGAAGGTGAAGTGGCCACTTGTGTGACAGCACTGGTCTCGGCTTTGCTTTGAGCTTGTTCTTCTTGCCATTCACTAAATAGCAAAAAAGAGACTAAAAGCAATCCGATCAATAAAAACGTGCGTTGCGATTCCATAACAGCTCTTATTTCTCGTGTTGTTTATCTTGATTCGATTTTTCAGGGACGGGGTCATCCCCACCTGCGCTTAAAGGGTGACATTTTAATATGCGTTTAACCGCTAACCAACTCCCTTTTGCAATTCCATGTAAATTAATTGCCTGAATTGCATAACTTGAGCATGTTGGATTAAATCGGCAATGTGGTCCAAGCATGGGACTGATAAATTTTTGATAGGCTTTGATAAGCGAAATCAAAAATAAACGTATTACCGAAAGCGGATAATCCACCAATCGTTTACTCTCGCTTTTTGTCTTTGAGGCGTGTTTCATAGTCGCGAGGTAGACTCGATAAATCAGTGATTAAAAGGTGAGCTAACCTTACCCTAATTCGCTAAAAATTGCCATGTTAGGACAGTTATTGGGGTATAAAAGCGCTGTTATTTTTTAGGCTTGTTATTGGTTGGGCGTTTTTTATGATGTTTTGGTTTTGGCGCACCAGGCTTACAACGTTCGTTGATTTTGCGCCAAAGCTTGTTTAGTTGCTTTGTGAGTTCTTCATTACTTTGTTCATCTACACCGGTTTTGACCATCAAAACGATATCGATGTTGTCTAATTTATGACGATTTAGACGGAAGCTTTCTCTGGCAAGACGCTTAATACGATTGCGTTGACAGGCTTTTTTACAGCGTTTTTTAGCAACGGTTAATCCAAGACGTGGGTGACCTACATCATTAGGTTTTGCTAATAGTGTAAAAACAGGGGTAGCTGCACGAGCTGGCTCTTGAAATATGCGGGAGTAATGCGAGGGAGTTAACAGACGTAACTCCCTGCTGAAGCCTAAACCTTCCACTTAATATTAAGCAGAAAGCTCTTTACGGCCTTTAGCACGACGACGTGCTAGTACTTTACGGCCATTTTTAGTAGCCATGCGAGCACGGAAACCGTGAGTACGCTTGCGTTTAAGTACGCTTGGTTGAAAA
Source organism: Pseudoalteromonas luteoviolacea (assembly GCF_000814765.1). Classification (GTDB taxonomy): domain Bacteria; phylum Pseudomonadota; class Gammaproteobacteria; order Enterobacterales; family Alteromonadaceae; genus Pseudoalteromonas; species Pseudoalteromonas luteoviolacea_H. The sequence continues at coordinate 42,404 of NZ_JWIC01000008.1, read as the reverse complement.
GTTCTTTTCATAACTAATCCATCCGATCGGTTAAAGTTAAAACATCCTATGCAGGTCGCGATCCTGGCACAGGTGCCATTGCGAGCGCGAGATATTAAAGCCGACGGGCACGAAAGTCAATCATAATTGTGATAGAAGGCTTAATTTATAGGCAAACTGGTGCAAAATTGACAGAAGCGCGTTCTATTTACCCAAATAAGGTAATTAATTTTATGCTTCCTATATATAGATAAGGGAAGTCATCGTCTTTGCTTATATAGAAGGATCAACTTTTGTGATCTATCTATAATAAGATCGAGATCTTAGCTGTGGATCAAGTTGTTTGATCTTGAGAAGGTTTTCCACAGAGCTTGGGTGAAAATTGGCAACAACCTTTGGAAAACTTAAATTGATCTGATTTTTATGGTGAGATCTTGTGCTTTTTTTGATAAGATCTTTGTAATTAAGTAAAATTAAAATTCCTTTTAAAACATGTGTTTATCTTTTTTGATTGGTGAGATCTTAATTTTTTAAAAAGTCAATATTGATGTTGTGGATAAGATCCCTTCATAATACCCGGCTTCCACCTGTGAATAATTGATAATATACAAACATTTCCGTAGATCTTTGGGTTAGCTGTGAATAACTCTGTTGGTTGTTTTGTGAATGCACGCAAAAAACTGACTTTAATGATGTACGGGAATAATAAATATTTCGGAGTGCAATGTGTATCTGTCGGTTTGGCAAAGTTGTTTATATGTTTTGCAAGATGAATTGCCATCGCAGCAGTTCAATATGTGGGTTAGGCCACTACAAGCAGAAAGTACCGAAGATACTTTAACCATCTATGCACCTAATCGTTTTGTGTTGGATTGGGTTCGAGAAAAGTACTTAAATCGAATTAATGAACTACTGATCGAAATCTGTGGCGATGAAGCACCAGAATTACGTTTTGATGTCGGTAGTAAGCCGATGGCGCAAGTTCAACCTCAGGTTTCAGCAGGCGCGCCTGCTGATGATTTCAATGCGCCTAGTTCGTCACAAGCATCAGCAAAGAGTCAGACGCAAGCGCCTGTTAGTGATGTAAAGGTTGAGCCAGCTCCGAAATCTAGCGTTAAATCTAATATCAAAGAAAATTATACGTTTGATAATTTTGTCGAAGGTAAGTCGAACCAATTAGCAAAGGCTGCGGCAACACAAGTTGCTGACAATCCGGGGTCCGCTTTTAATCCCGTATTTATATATGGCGGTACTGGTTTAGGTAAAACCCATTTATTACATGCTGTGGGAAATGGCATCATTGATAAAAAACCGGATGCAAAAATCGTATATATGCATTCAGAGCGCTTTGTGCAAGATATGGTCAAAGCGCTGCAAAACAATGCCATTGAAGATTTTAAGCGATATTACCGTAGCGTAGATGCGTTGATGATCGATGACATTCAGTTTTTTGCCAATAAAGAGCGTTCTCAAGAAGAGTTTTTTCATACCTTTAATGCACTGTTAGAGGGCAACCAACAGATCATATTGACATCTGATCGCTACCCGAAAGAAATTGAAGGGGTGGAGGATAGATTAAAATCTCGTTTTGGTTGGGGGCTTACTATTGCGATTGAGCCGCCAGAGCTTGAAACGCGCGTTGCGATTTTGATGAAAAAGGCGCAGCAAAGTAATATTAATTTGCCGCATGAAGTCGCATTTTTTATCGCGAAAAAGTTACGTTCAAATGTACGTGAACTTGAAGGGGCGTTAAATCGCGTTATCGCAAATGCCAACTTTACAGGCCGTCCAATCTCGATTGAGTTTGTCAAAGAGGCGCTACGTGACTTGTTAGCACTGCAAGACAAGCTGGTGACAATTGACAATATTCAACGTACCGTTGCCGAGTACTATCGTATTCGTGTGTCAGATTTGTTGTCTAAACGACGTAGCCGCTCAGTTGCGCGACCGAGACAAGTTGCTATGGCATTGTCAAAAGAACTCACCAACCATAGTTTGCCTGAAATAGGTGATGCCTTTGGGGGGGAGAGACCATACGACGGTATTACATGCATGTCGTAAAGTAAAAGAACTTCGTGAGGAAAGCCACGAGGTAAAAGAAGATTATCAAAACTTGATCAGAACATTGTCATCTTAAGGGTTGAGTGATGCAAATAACGATAGTAAGAGAACAATTTTTAAAGCCGTTAATGCAGGTGTCTGGTGCCATAGAGCGCAAACACACCCTTCCTATTTTGTCGAATGTACATTTAGAAGTAAAAAATGGTGTACTGTCAATGACGGGGACTGACCTAGAAATTGAGTTAGTTGCGTCTATTACACTTGATAATGACACTGCAGATACAAAGCTTACATTACCAGCCAAGAAGTTGTTGGATATTTGTAAGAGCCTGCCTGATAATTCAGATTTGCATTTCAGCACACAAGAGCATCAAGTTTTATTGACCAGTGGTAAAAGTCGTTTTTCATTGACGACATTGGCTGCTGAAGACTTTCCTAATTTGGAAGAGTGGCAAGGTGAGGTTGAATTTAAACTCACGCGTTTAGAACTACGTAAGTTGCTTGAAGCAACACATTTTTCGATGGCTAACCAAGATGTGCGTTATTACTTAAATGGTATGTCATTTGAAGTGGATGGTAACGAAATTAAAACTGTGGCGACAGACGGTCATAGGTTGGCCATTGCGCAAAAGCAACTTGAGCAATCACTTGGAGCGCAACGTCAGCTGATCATTCCTCGCAAAGGTGTGTTAGAAATAATGCGCTTACTTCCAGCGGATGATGAAGAGTTGACTATACAATTTGGTGCAAATCATTTCCGTATAATTGATCAAGAAGTTATTTTTACTAGTAAGCTTGTAGATGGGCGCTTCCCAGATTATCGCCGTGTTTTACCTCGCGGTGGTGATAAGCTTGTGACGGCTAATCGTGAATGGCTACGCAGTGCATTTCAACGCGTGTCGATTTTATCAAATGAAAAGTTTCGTGGTGTAAGACTTAATTTAAGTAGCGGCATTTTGAAGATCAGTGCCAACAACCCAGAACAAGAGCAAGCTGAAGAAACGGTAGAAGTAAACTATCAAGGGGATGACCTTGAAGTAGGTTTTAATGTCTCTTATTTACTGGATGTGTTAAACACATTAAAAACAGAGGATGTGCAATTTACGTTAGCGGACTCAAACAGCAGTGCTTTGATTGAAGGCAGTGGCGAGGATGACGCAATGTACGTTGTAATGCCAATGCGCCTATAGAGGGCGCTCAATGAGTTTGACACATATCAGCCTCAATGATTTTCGCAACATTGAGGCAATTTCTCTTTCCCCTTCAAAAGACCTTAACTTAATTCTAGGCCAAAACGGCAGTGGTAAAACTAGCTTGCTTGAGGCGATTTATTTCTTGTCTAGTGGTCGCTCTTTTCGCACAAATAAGCACAAGTTGATGATCCGTAGTAGTCAAGAAAAATGTATTGTTCACGGTAAAAAACAACTACATAACTTGTCTATACCAATTGGAATCAGCAAGGATCAAAGCGGTGATACACAGCTTCGCATTCAAGGGCAAGCAAGTCGACGCATTGCCGAACTAGCACAAATTTTACCTGTTCAAGTCATAACACCAGAAAGCTATGAGTTATTTTTTGGTGGCCCAAAAGAGCGGCGAAAGTTTCTCGATTTGGGTGTGTTCCACGTGGAACATCTATTTTTTGAAGTGTGGAAAAGCTTTAATAAAGTCCTTAAACAACGAAATGCGTTATTAAAAACAAAACCCGCAAATTGCGTTGAGCAAATTAAATTTTGGGACAAACAATTTATTGAATTGGCTGAACAAATAAATATCTATCGAAAAGCGTATATAAGTAGGTTTGAAGGCTATTTTTTTGATAAGATAGGGGGGATTAGCCCTGTTTTTGAAGGCCTTGAAACTCGCTATGATGCGGGTTGGAAAGGGGAACTAAGTGATGTCCTTCAAACACAGCTTGAGCGAGACTTAAAACTCGGATATACAAGTCGAGGTCCTCATAAAGCAGACTTTAACTTTAAAGTGCATGGTCATAATGTTGAAGGGATCATGTCTAGAGGCCAGCTTAAGCTGCTGCTTTATGCGCTCAAGATTACACAGAACAATTTAATTGAACAAGAGACTGAAAAGCAGTCTATTTTGCTAATCGATGATTTACCATCTGAATTGAGTTCTGAGACTTTAGGGTGTGTGGCAAAGCTCCTTACTATTTGCGACTCACAGCTGTTTATCTCAGCAATCAGTTCAGACAGTTTAACGCCTGTTGTGGAACGACTTGATAAAAATATTGAGATGTTCCACGTGGAACATGGTCGTTTAATAACAAATTAATTGGAATTAACCATGTCTGATAATTATGATTCATCCAGTATTAAAGTACTGAAGGGATTGGATGCTGTAAGAAAGCGTCCAGGAATGTATATCGGCGACACTGATGATGGAACTGGATTACATCACATGGTCTTCGAAGTTGTTGATAACTCAATTGATGAAGCATTAGCTGGATACTGTGACGATATTTTTGTGACAATTCATACTGATGGTTCTGTTTCTGTACGCGACAATGGTCGTGGTATACCAACCTCGATTCACCCAGAGGAAGGCGTATCAGCTGCTGAAGTAATCATGACTGTACTACACGCTGGTGGTAAGTTTGATGATAACTCATATAAAGTATCTGGTGGTCTTCATGGTGTAGGTGTTTCTGTTGTTAATGCACTTTCTGAAAAACTACAACTAACTATCCGCCGAGATGGCGAAGTGCATCAACAAAAGTACACTATGGGTGTGCCTGATGCACCTCTTGCCGTGATTGGTGAAGCTGAGTCAACAGGTACTGAACTGAGATTTTGGCCAAGCCCTGAAACGTTCTCTGATATAAATTTCCACTATGACATTCTTGCAAAACGCCTTCGTGAGCTGTCATTCCTCAACTCTGGTGTGAGCATTATCCTCACTGATGAACGTGAAGAAAACAAAAATGACCACTTCAAGTATGAAGGTGGTATCCAAGCGTTTGTTGAATACCTTAACCGTAAGAAAACACCTGTACATCAGCATGTTTTCCACTTTACCACTGAACGTGAAGATGGTATCAGCGTTGAAGTTTCTATGCAGTGGAATGATGGCTTCCAAGAGAATATCTATTGTTTCACGAACAATATTCCACAGCGTGACGGTGGTACCCACCTTGCTGGATTCCGTGCGGCGTTAACAAGAACGCTTAACACCTACATGGAAAAAGAGGGTTTTAATAAGAAGAACAAGACCAGTGCAACCGGTGATGACGCACGTGAAGGTTTGACCGCGGTTGTCAGTGTTAAAGTACCGGATCCTAAATTCTCATCTCAGACTAAAGATAAGCTGGTTTCAAGTGAAGTCAAAGGCGCGGTAGAGCAAGCCATGGCTGAAAAGCTGAATGAATTTTTACTTGAAAATCCGCAAGATGCTAAAACAGTCGTGAATAAAATCGTTGATGCAGCGAGAGCGCGTGAAGCAGCGCGTAAAGCAAGAGAGATGACGCGTCGTAAAGGCGTGATGGATCTTGCTGGCTTACCAGGTAAATTGGCTGACTGCCAAGAAAAAGACCCCGCGCTATCTGAACTATATATAGTGGAGGGCGACTCAGCAGGTGGTTCTGCAAAGCAAGGTCGTAACCGTAAGAACCAAGCGATACTGCCGCTTAAAGGTAAGATCTTAAACGTTGAAAAAGCACGCTTTGATAAGATGTTGTCTTCGCAAGAAGTTGCTACGTTAATTACTGCTCTAGGCTGTGGTATTGGTCGCGACGAATATGACCCAGAGAAGCTGCGTTATCATAGCATCATTATCATGACCGATGCGGACGTGGATGGTTCTCACATTCGTACGCTGCTGCTGACCTTCTTCTATCGTCAAATGCCAGAAATCATTGAACGTGGTTATGTGTATATTGCTCAGCCGCCACTTTACAAAGTGAAAAAAGGCAAACAAGAACGCTATATAAAAGATGACCACGCATTGACTGAGTACCTAACAACATTAGCCCTTGATGGCGCTGCACTGTATTCAAACGAAGGTGCTGATGCGATTGAAGGCAATCGTTTAGAGAATTTAGTCCATGATTATCAAAAGACGGTCGATGTAATTGGACGTTTGCAGCGTAAGTACCCAGCATCAATCATGAATCGTCTTGTCTACCAGTCTGAACTGACTGAAGCAGACTTAAGTGATGAAGCAAAGGTATCAGCTTGGAGTGAAGCGCTTGTTGCTGACCTTATCAAGCATGATGATGATGCGACAATTTTCTCTGCAGCAGTAAGTTATGATGATGAGCGTCACATGTATTATCCAGTGGTGAATATTCGTCAGCATGGCGTTGATAAAGCACACACTCTCAGTTATGACTTTATCACTTCTAAAGATTATACGCGCATTGCAAACACAGGTAAGCAAATTGCGCATATCATCGAAGAAGGTGGCTACATCCAACGTGGTGAGAAGACTCAGCCTGTTAGCAGCTTCGTTGAAGCCCTTGATTGGCTAATCAATGAGTCTAAGCGTGGCTTGTATACACAACGTTATAAAGGGTTGGGTGAGATGAACCCTGACCAGCTTTGGGAAACGACTATGGACCCTGACGCACGCCGCATGCTACGTGTGACTATCGAAGATGCGATTGCTGCAGATCAGCTATTCGCAACCTTGATGGGTGACCAAGTTGAACCACGTCGTGACTTTATTGAGCAGAATGCACTGAGAGTAGTTAACTTAGACGTGTAAGAGTTGTAGTAAAAATGCCACCTTAAGGTGGCATTTTTTTAGGAGTATAGGGATGGAAGAAGAGATTCAGGCTCACATTAATGAATATGAATCTTTAGGATTTACCCTCTTAAAAAAAGCATTACCCCCACATTTACACACTGAACTTATCAATTGTTGCCAACATATACTTCAGTTACATCAAGTAGATTCTGAGCAAATTCAATACGCCCACTTAAACAATAATAGGCAAGTAAATAGATATTTTCCTAGAAGTCACCATATCGACTCAGTTTCTCAGACAATAGATAAAATTATTTGTAATGGACCGTTGAAGTACATACTTTCATCGTTTGATCGAAAACTGAGTATTTCAAAGGATCATACAATCGTCTCATGGATGCCTGAGCACATAAAAAAAGAATTTACCGGGTATCACCAAGATGGTCCTATCGGTGAGCAGATGGATGGCAATTTACATGTTTGGGTGCCAATCACCGACAATAGAAGGACCAATTTCAAAATCATACCTAATACTCATAAAATAGGTAACTTGCCACATTCAATGTTCGGACAGTTTGTGAAAGTGGATGAAACTTACATTGAACCATTTGTACAAGATGCTTTGGCGATTAAAGTGGAGGTGGGTGACATCCTCATTTTTTCTACTCGAGCGTTGCACTGCTTAGAATTGAACAAACAGGATGAAATCTGTTGGTCACTAGAATTCATTTGTGAATAAAATAAATTAATAAATAAAAAGGAAATGCTCTATGTCTAAGAATCATATACCGTTACTTTCGATCTTATATAATGTTGCAAACCACAATACCCTGAGCGCTAAGTTTAAAGTTTGCGAAGAGCTTATCTTTGATCTTTTTTCATTGTCAGAAGAAGACAAAGCGGTTATTCGAAATGAATCAAATAACGACGTGCTGATGGAGAGGTTGAGCAAGGAGGTGTCATCTCTCTCTATGCCAGGTAAAGTTTCTATGCGAGTGGAAGGTGAGCTGTCTCCCTCGCTAGGTTTAATTTATAACCTACTACATAACGAGCAAGTTAAAAGTGATTTTTTAAATAATCGCCGTGTGGAGAATGAAACGGTTAGTGATGAAGCTTACACCTATCGTGATATTGCATTCCATTCATTTAACGTAACAAATCCAGAAGCTCAAAGTAAGTTTGTAGAGTTGCTGTCAGATTCAAAACGAAAGAGTGAAGCAATCGACTACCTTTGTGAAGAAATAAAGAAAGAGTTGAAATCTGCACTTTAACTTAAATATTCATAGGAGCTACGTTCAGTTTGACTGTGGCTCTTAAAAACAAATTACTCCTAACACTAATTCTTTCATATAATGCTTAATTCTGTGCACCGCACACGGTATACTGAGCATAATTTTCAATCATTAAAACTCAATTTTGCGCTATTTGATTTGCCGCTAATTTGAGTCCCATGTACCAAATAAATATAAAAGCCAACTATGCAAAAATATGATATCAAAACCTTTCAAGGGTTGATCCTGGCTTTACAGGACTATTGGGCACAGCAAGGCTGTGTAATTGCACAACCACTAGATATGGAAGTTGGTGCGGGCACATTCCACCCGATGACTTTCCTGAAATCAATTGGTCCAGAGCCAATGTCGAGCGCGTATGTTCAGCCATGTCGTAGACCAACCGATGGTCGCTATGGTGAAAACCCGAACCGCTTACAACACTATTACCAGTTCCAAGTTGTACTAAAGCCATCACCGGATAATATTCAAGAGTTATACCTTGGGTCGTTAGAAGCGCTAGGTATAGACACATTAACGCACGAAGTCCGTTTTGTTGAAGATAACTGGGAGTCACCGACATTAGGTGCTTGGGGTCTTGGTTGGGAAGTTTGGCTAAATGGCATGGAAGTAACCCAGTTTACTTACTTCCAGCAAGTCGGTGGTATTGAGTGCTCTCCGGTCACAGGTGAAATCACTTATGGTTTAGAGCGTTTAGCCATGTATATACAAGGTGTGGATAGCATCTATGACCTAGTATGGACTGATGGTCCTATGGGTCGTGTGACTTATGGTGACGTATTCATGCAAAATGAAATCGAGCAATCGACTTACAATTTTGAGCATGCTGACGTCGACGCGTTATTTAACCAATTCGATCAGTGCGAAAAAGAAAGCCAAAAGTTAATCGAAGCGGGCTTACCATTACCAGCTTATGAGCAAGTAATGAAAGCCTCTCATGCATTCAATTTATTAGATGCGCGTCACGCTATTTCTGTGACAGAGCGTCAGCGTTATATCTTGCGTGTAAGAGCACTATCAAAAGCGTGTGCACAAGCTTATTTTGAAGCGCGTGAAGCACTTGGATTCCCGCTTTGTAAGGACTGATCATGACAACTGAAAATTTATTAGTAGAAATTGGTACTGAAGAATTACCACCAAAAGCACTACGCAAGTTAGCTGAAGCATTTGCTCAAAATACTGCGGCGGAATTAGAAGCGCTAGAGCTTGCGCATCAAGGGGTGAGTTGGTATGCGTCTCCTCGTCGGTTAGGCATTCAAGTAAAGCAACTTGAAACGCAGCAAAAAGACAAAGTCGTTGAAAAACGAGGCCCAGCGATTAAAGCGGCATTTGATGCCGAGGGTAACCCGACAAAAGCAGCGCAAGGTTGGGCACGCGGTTGCGGCATTGATGTGAGCGAAGCAGACAAGTTAGAAACTGAAAAGGGCGCTTGGTTACTTCATAAGGCGACGGTCAAAGGCCAACAGGCAACGGAACTACTGAGCGATGTGATTGCAAAAGCCTTAGCAAAATTACCGATCCCTAAGCCAATGCGTTGGGGGGCGAATAAAACACAATTTATCCGCCCTGTGCACACGGTTGCGGCACTGCTAGGTAATGAGATCATTAAAGGTGAAGTACTGGGCAAACAGATCAGTAATGAACTGCAAGGTCACCGTTTCCATCATCCGGCACGCACGACTTTAGCCCATGCTGATGACATTTTTGATACTTTAAAGAACGCGTATGTCATTGCTGATTACGATGTGCGTAAAGCACAGATCCGCGCTCAGATTGAAGCTGAAGCTGCTAAACTAGGTGCGGTTGTAGCAATGGATGAAGACTTACTTGAAGAAGTAACGTCGTTAGTAGAGTGGCCAGTAACACTGACCGCATCATTTGATGAAGCGTTCTTGTCTGTACCAGATGAAGCGCTCATTTATACGATGAAAGATGACCAGAAGTACTTTCCGTTATTGAATGACAAAGGTGAACTGATCAATAAGTTCTTATTTGTATCAAACATTGAAAGTAAAGATCCAAGTGTGGTTATCTCTGGCAATGAAAAAGTGGTTCGTCCGCGTTTAGCAGATGCACAGTTCTTCTTTGAAACGGATAAGAAGAAAACACTGGAAAGTCGTTTAGAGTCGCTGGGCAGTGTTTTATTCCAAAAGCAACTGGGTACACTGAAAGACAAATCTGAGCGTATTGCTGCATTGGCAGGTTATATTGCAGAGCAACTTGGTGCGGATAAAGCATTAGCAGAGCGTGCAGGCCTTCTGAGTAAAACAGACTTAATGACTGAAATGGTCATGGAGTTTACTGATGTTCAGGGTGTCATGGGTATGCACTATGCGCGAATTGATGGTGAAGCAGAAGAGGTGGCAGTTGCACAAAACGAGCAATATATGCCGCGTTTTGCAGGTGATGCACTACCTTCAAACCCAATTAGTTTTGCCGTCGCATTGGCTGATAAGTTTGACACGCTAGTGGGTATTTTTGGTATTGGCCAAATTCCAAAAGGCGATAAAGACCCATTTGCACTGCGTCGTGCTGCCATTGGTGCATTACGTATCATGGTTGAGAAAGAGCTTCAGTTAGACATTTTAGACATTGTTGCTAAGTCACAAACCTTGTTTGGCGACAAGCTGACCAATGACAAGGTTGCAGATGATGTCTTTGAGTTTATGTTAGGTCGTTTCCGTGCTTGGTATCAAGATGAAGGGATAAGTGTTGATGTGATCCAAGCGGTATTAGCACGTCGCCCAGCACAACCTGTTGATTTCGATCGTCGTGTGAAAGCGGTAAGTCACTTCCGTACATTGGATGAAGCTGAAGCACTTGCTGCTGCTAACAAGCGTGTAAATAATATCTTGGCGAAGAACAATGTGACCAGTGATGCAGCTGTGTCGACTGAGTTACTGATTGAAGATGCTGAGAAACAACTTTCAGAACAAGTTGCGGCATTGACTGAAGAGCTAGCGCCTGTTTATGCACAGGGTGATTATCAGCAAGCATTGACGCGTTTAGCAAGTCTTCGCGAGGCAGTTGATAACTTCTTCGATAACGTGATGGTGATGGCAGATGATGAAGCGGTTAAGAATAATCGTCTCGCATTATTGAGTCAGCTCAGCCGCTTATTCTTGAATACGGCAGATATTTCCGTATTACAAAATTAAGTCAAAACACACTGTACTAAGCCAGCTTTGATGCTGGCTTTTTTATTATTGAAAAGGTGAGACAAATGGACAAAAGAATCGCGTTATCCATTATGGTTTTGTTAGGACTTGTGGGGTGCGCTTCACCAAACGTCAGTGAGCAAACACTCATGGGGGCCAGTGAACCTGATGCAAAAATCATCGATCGTGCTATGTACTTACGCGGTGATTTTAGCTTGTGGGATGCTGAAGGCATATACCAACTTAAGCCCCAGGGAAATGGCACATATACCGTTCGTGCTCGGTTTATGAGTCCCGGTAAAGTATATGAATTTAAAATTGCGGACGAAGCTTGGAGCCAAGGTTATAACTGTGGCTATCGATATACGAGCGCGATTACGTTAGTCAAACCACAGCCCGCAGACTGCAATACCATCTATAACTACTTTAGTTTTACACCAGATAAGAAAGGGTGGTATCGCATAACCCTAGATTATCGAGATGCCAATAATCCGATGGTTATTGTACAAAGAGATTAATGTAGAGCGCTGTTAAGTGTTAAGCCACCTTGAATGGACAAATATATGAATAAATAATGAAAAGGGCTCATCTCCCTTTTTTGATCAAATAGCGATAGGGAGGTTGTGAGACTTCTTGTGCAACTAATGTGTGGTCCATGAATTCGCAAAAGCTAGGTATATCACGGGTCGTTGATGGGTCGTCTGCCACTATTAATAGCGTTTCACCATGATTCATTTTTCGCACCATACCACGGATCATCATAACCGGCTCTGGGCAACGAAGCCCAATCGCATCTAAGGTATGATCAGTATTGTCAAAACTCATAAAATTGCACTTAGCTTTTATTCAAAAAGACATTTTAACTTGGCATGTATGAAAATTTAAAGAGGGTTGGGGTAAATAGTTAGAATAAGGTGTAATTTAAATCGGCAATAAAAAAGGCAAAGCCACACTGGATGACTTTGCCTTGGTTACCAAGTTGAAATTGGCGATGACAACAAGCGTGTTAATTCACGCGTTCAAATACGGTGGCGATACCTTGACCTAAACCAATACACATGGTTGCAAGGCCATATTTGGCATCTTTTTCTTCCATAATATGAATCAGTGACGTACTTATCCTCGAACCAGAGCAACCCAATGGGTGGCCAAGTGCGATTGCGCCGCCATTGAGGTTCACCTTTTCGTCGGCCACGTCTAATAATCCGAGGTCTTTCATTACAGGTAGAGATTGCGCTGCGAATGCTTCATTAAGCTCGACTACATCTAGATCTTCTACTTGAATACCTGCTTGTTTGAGTGCTTTTTGGCTCGCTGGAACAGGGCCATAACCCATGATAGAGGGATCGCAGCCTGCAACCGCCATGGACTTAATGCGCGCTCTGATTGGCAGGCCAAGCTCTTTGGCTTTGCTTTCACTCATCACGAGCATGGCTGACGCGCCATCAGATAATGCGGATGAAGTACCTGCTGTCACAGTGCCACTGGCTGGATTAAACACGGGACGTAATTGACTCAGTCCTTCAAGGCTGGTTTCTGGGCGGATCACTTCATCATGTTCAACCAATACAGGAATACCATGTTCGTCATGGCCCTCTGTCGGTAAAATTTCTTTTGCAAAGCGGCCTTCAACACTGGCTGCGTGAGCGCGTTGGTGTGAACGTACTGCGAATGCATCTTGTTGCTCACGGTTAATACCATGCAGCGTTGCGAGATACTCTGCGGTTAAACCCATTACGCCGGCTGCTTGTGCAACTGAAGTAGACAGACCCGGATGAAAGTCTACACCATGGGTCATCGGGACATGGCCCATATGCTCAACACCGCCAATAAGGTACGTATCGCCTGCGCCTGTCATGATAGCGCGAGCGGCATCATGCAGTGCTTGCATTGAAGAGCCGCACAATCTGTTTACGGTCACCGCCGGAACAGAGTGTGGTATACCAGCGAGAAGAGCGGCGTTACGTGCAACGTTGAACCCTTGTTCAAGCGTTTGCTGAACACAACCCCAATAAATATCATCAATGGACTCTGGGGCAACTTGCGGGTTGCGCTCAAGTAGACCTTTCATTAGGTGTGCACTGAGATCTTCTGCGCGGCGATGCTTAAACACACCGCCTTTGGAACGGCCCATTGGGGTACGAAGACAATCTACGATAACTGCATGTTCCATATTACTGGCCCTCCACTTGATAGAACACTTTACCTTCTGCTGCCCAAGCACGTGTTTGCTCAGAAACTTGGTAGATTTCACCTAAGTCAGCATATTTATCTGCCATAGCAACAAACTCACTCAAACCAATTTGATCTAAGTAACGGAAAGCGCCACCTCTAAATGGCGGGAAGCCAATACCGTAAATGAGTGCCATATCTGCTTCTTGCGGTGAAGCGACAATGCCTTCTTGCAAACAAAGCAGTACTTCATTGATCATCGGTACCATACAGCGCTCAATAATAGTTTGTTTGTCAAACTGCTGCGCGGTATCACAAATCTGACTCAATAGCGTCAATGATTCGGGGTCTTTACTCTTTTTCAAACGACTTTTCTATCTGGCGCATATTGATAAAACCCTTTTTGATTCTTTTGACCAAAACGCTCTGCATTGGCCAATAAGGCGACCGGATCTTTATCTTGGCGGGCCATACGGGTTGGGAAACCATCAGCCATCACGCCTGTGCAATGATTGGCTGTGTCTATACCGACGACGTCAAGCAGGTAAGCTGGACCCATAGGCCAACCAAATACATTTTCCATAACTTTGTCTATTTGACTAAAGTCAGCCCCTTCAACAACGAGCTTACTGAAGCCTGCGAAATAAGGGAATAAGACGCGGTTTACGAAAAAGCCTGGGCAGTCATTAACGACAATTGGCGACTTACCGAGTTTCAGTGCATAGTCAACAACAGCGGCTACTGTGTCATCTGAGGTTTTTTCACCACGAATGATTTCAACCAACGGCATCTTAGGTACTGGGTTAAAGAAGTGCATACCACAGAAATATTCCGGATTTTCAAGCGCAGTTGCTAACTCATCAATACGGATAGTAGAGGTATTTGACGTCAGTACAGTGCCTTTTGGTAACTGCTTTTCTAAATCAGCCAGTACGGCTTTTTTAATTTGTGGGTTTTCGACAACGGCCTCGACAATGATGTCTGAGTTTTCTAAATCACGTTCGTTGAGTGTTGGTTTTATTTTCCCAAGCGTGGCGACCATCTTTTCTGTTTTCATATGGCCGCGTTTTACTTTTTTACCTAGTAGGCTGGCCGCTTCGCCCATGCCTAAATCAAGGGCCGCTTGGTTGATGTCTTTCATGACAATGGGCGTGCCTTTATAAGCAGACTGGTAGGCAATGCCACCACCCATAATACCAGCACCAAGCACAGCCGCTTGCTTAATATCAAGTTGGCTGACTTTAGCTTGTTTTTTCGCTACGCCTTTAATGTACTGATCGGCCAGGAAGATCCCCGTTTGTGCAGCTGCTTCTGCTGTTTTGGCTAATTTTGCAAAGTTGGCATTTTCGATTGCCATTGCCTCGTCACGGGTAAGGTTAGCTGCTGCTTTGATGGTTTTGACTGCCATCACTGGCGCAGGATAATGACCTTTGGTTTTTGCCATGACCATGCCTTCAGCCATCGCAAAACTCATGCCTTGCTCGACACGATTCATTTTTAAAGGCTCAAGTTTAAGCTGACGCTTTGCTTGCCAATCGAGCTTGCCATCGATGGCTTGATCTAGTGTTTTAATGGCAGCATCCATTAATTTATCCGCTGCAACAACGGCATCTAATGCACCGACTTTGAAGGCATCTGGTGCGCGGTTTTCTTGACCTGTTGAAATCCAAGTCATGGCATTATCAGCGCCGATCACACGTGGTAGTCTCACTGTGCCACCAAATCCTGGCATGATCCCAAGTTTAACTTCGGGTAAGCCAATTTTGGCATTCGGCGTTGCAATACGGTAGTCAGTAGCAAGTACCCACTCACATCCACCACCAAGCGCTAGGCCATTGATGGCTGATAGGGTTGGGAAAGGTAAATCTTCAATCGCATCGAAGACGTCCGTGGCATTTTTGATCCAGCTTACGAGTTCTTGCTCTGGGCGATCAAAAGTGGGTAAGAATTCGAAAATATCGGCACCAACGATAAAGTGGTCTTTATCACTGGTAAAAATTAGGCCTTTTACATCATCACGTGCGCTGAGTTCAGCTAGTGCTTTGGCACAGTCTTGCAGGGTTTGCTGAGAGAGTTTGTTGACCGAACCGGGCAGACAAAATTTAAACTCAGCAATATTGCCTTTGCAAAAATCAACTACAAAGGACTCGCTTTTGATTAACATACTTGTTCTCCGTGACACTGGTACGATGAGTTGTCATTTAATTCAGTGTGGCGTCTTTAAATGAAAATTGCAATGAAAAATTTACCGCAGATTTACTGTAAAGCATAAATTGGGATGTTAAGGTGGCTAAGTGCATAGATTGAACTAAGGTGTTTTAAGGTTTGCGCATTCAGTTTATTTAAACCTTCAATCATGCATAACTTGATTATGGGCAGGGCAGACGTGCTGTTCGTGACTGTTTTGAAGCAGTTAAATTAAGGAGAGTACTCAGCCATTGTCTTTAAATCATGATTTTAAAAATAGGCTGGGGCTAGATATACAACGCATTTATGTAAAGTATAGGTCACCATGAAATTACGGATCTCTCGGTTTTTTAGTACGGGTATGTGCGCTTTTTTCACTTTGTTAAGTACCCACGGGTATGCACAAAAACCCCATCAAGATTTTATTCAGGCTGAGCGTATTGCTTGGTCTGGTAATTATAATAAATTTAAACAGGCACTGGATGAGCTTGATCACCCCTTAAAGCCTTATGTTGAGATGACCTTTTATAAACGTCATCCCAAGTTGAAATATGAAAGTGAGATTGCACAGTTCTTATCTGTATATGATCACACACCACTGGATTGGCCCGTACGCAAAAGTTGGCTAAATTATTTAAAAAGGCGAGATAAAAAAGCCCTATTTATTAACCATTTTCAAGAAACGACGAATGCCGATCTCAAGTGCACGTATTTGCAATTTCAGCTTGATTTAGGTGCGCCTAAAAAAGCCATATTAGATCAAGTTGAGCCTTTGTGGGTGGTGGGAAAATCACAGCCTAAAGCATGTGATAAACTGTTTTCACAGTGGCAAAAAGCGGGTTATCGTTCACAAGAATTAATTTGGCAGCGCATTACTAAAGCAGCTCAAGGTGGACAGACTTCGTTAATTAAGTACTTAAAAACGTTACTGCCAAGGCATGAGTCGTATTTAGCAGATTTATATGTAGCGGTACGTAGAGATCCAAGTGCTTCAGCGGGTCTATATCGTTATAAAAAGCGTAGCCAAAAAGAAAGTGAAATTGCGGTATATGGTGTCAGGCGTCTCATATGGCGAGATCCAGCTCTTGCACTGAGAGCATGGGATAAATTGCAGGGCATGTTTGAATTTAGCCAAGCGCAGAAAGACAGTGTAGCTTATCGTTTTGCCTTAGCTTTGGCATCGAAAGGGCATGAGCAAGCGCGTTTTTGGTTAAATAAAGTGCCAGTTGAACTGCAGGATGTAAAGCTGCGTCAGTGGTTGATGAGTAATATGCTCAAAGAACAAGATTGGGAAGGGATCGCGGCACTGTTCACTGGCATGGATAACTTGAGCAATGGACAAACCTATTGGCTTGGCTATAGCTATGATAAGCGTGGAGACAGCAGGAAAGCGACTGCACTTTGGCAACAATTAGCGGGAAAAAGAGATTATTACGGCTTTTTAGCAGCCGCGAGGCTTAATTTGCCACCTTCTATGAATGCGCAGTCATTGGATGTAGATGAGCAAACCTTGGAAACGGTATCACAAGCACCCGGGTTTAAGCGTGCTAAAGCATTGTATGAGCTAGATCGCTTTACTCAAGCCCGCAGAGAGTGGAACTATTTAACCAACACCTCTAGTACTCAAGAAAAATTGGCGGCATCGATATTAGCAGCTGACTTAGACTGGTATGACAGCACCATTTATACCTTAGCGCAAATTAAGGCATGGAATTATGTCGATCTACGTTTCCCTATGGCGTTTGATACCTTATTTGAACGATACAGTGAAAGAAATCGAGTCGATTTGGCGTGGAGCTATGCGGTGGCTCGTCGAGAAAGTAGTTTTGCCCCAGATGCCAGATCATCCGCTGATGCCTATGGTTTGATGCAGATTTTGCCAAGCACGGCACGTTATGTCGCGAAAAAGCGAGTTTCCAAACAACAATTAATGAAGCCTTCAACCAATATTCGTTTAGGAACAGACTATCTAGAATATTTGAAACGTAAAACCAAAGGCAATGAGATATTGGCGACCGCTTCTTATAATGCAGGCTATCACAGAGTGAAGCGCTGGGTACCGGATGAAGCCATGCCTGCTGAACTGTGGATTGAGCTTATTCCCTATCGAGAAACTCGGGACTATGTGAAAAATGTGATGGCGTATCGACAGGTCTACCATACCAAACTTGGTCGAGAGGGGAACGTGTTGGCAGGGATCTTGGATATGAGTATAGGCGGCAACCGCTAATTCAAGGTGGTTGGTACTTTGTTTCAAGGGGTTGGCATGGCATCGTTTTTGAGACGGTGCTATGTTAGACTCAAGTATAATTACATAGATTTAATATGGGTACACTGTGGACACATTAGCAAATTTGTATGCAGAGCATATCACCACGCTTCAGGCACGTACTAAAGCCATCGTTGAGCGCGAAGGCTTAGATGGGTTAGTTATTCATTCAGGCCAAGCTAAACGTCAGTTTTTGGATGATATGTATTATCCATTTAAGGTCAATCCACAATTCAAAGCCTGGTTACCTGTTATCGATAATCCACATTGCTGGCTGGTCGTAAACGGGGCTGATAAACCTAAGCTGATTTTTTATCGTCCAGTCGATTTTTGGCATAAGGTGCCGGATGAACCCAATGATTTTTGGTCGGATCATTTCGATATTACGTTGCTGGTTCACCCTGAGCAGGTTGAAAAATTGCTGCCTTACGACAAAGAAAAGTTTGCTTATATCGGCGAATATTTAGAGGTCGCGCAAGCGCTTGGGTTTGGACAAATGAATCCAGAGCCAGTGATGAACTATCTGCATTATCATCGTGCTTATAAAACACAATATGAGCTGACTTGCTTGCGCGAAGCAAACCGTATCGCAGTGCTTGGCCATAAAGCGGCAAGAGATGAGTTTTATGCTGGTGGTTCTGAGTTTTCTATTCAGCAGGCATATTTGAATGCCACTGCACACATGGAAAATGATACGCCTTACGGCAACATCGTGGCGCTCAATCAGCATTGCTCGATTTTGCACTATACACATTTCGAGCGTCAGGCACCGAGCAAGCATCTCTCATTTTTGATTGATGCTGGTGCTAACTTTAACGGCTATGCATCAGACATTACACGTACTTATGACTTTGCAAAACAAGGTCAGTTTGCGGAAATGGTGGATGCGTTAAACCAGCATCAAATCGCCCTGGGTAACGCACTTGCGCCGGGCAAATTGTATGGTGATTTACATATCGACTGTCATCGTCGTATGGCGCAAATCCTGTCCGATTTTAAAGTGGTTAATTTGGGGGCTGATGAGATTGTCGAGAAGGGCATTTCATCAACGTTCTTCCCGCATGGATTGGGTCATCACATTGGGTTACAGGTGCATGATATGGGTGGCTTTATGGCTGACGAGCAAGGCACGCATCAAGCGCCACCTGAAGGACACCCGTTCTTACGTTGCACAAGGCGCATAGAAGCAGGGCAAGTATTTACCATTGAACCTGGTTTATATTTCATTGATTCGTTACTTGGCGATTTAGCGAAAGGTGAACATGCGCAGCATATCAATTGGGATAAGGTGGACGAGTTTAAGCCTTATGGCGGGATCCGTATTGAAGACAATATTATTGTCCACGAAGACCGTTTAGAGAATATGACGCGTGATCTTAACTTAGATTAATCTGCCAAAGTGGTCGCACAGGTTAAATGCGGCTCAGGTGTTTAAATAAAAGGAGTCGAAAGGCTCCTTTTTTGCCAGAAAGTTGTTTATGTCAGAATATAAAATCCCAACTGAAACCATTTCACACCACGAAGAAATCAAAAAAAGTACGTTTTTGGTGCATGTTGCACATACCCCTACAGTGGACGATGCAAAAGCATTTATTCGCAGTATTAACGACGCCTATCCCGATGCGCGTCATAACTGTTGGGCACATGTAGCAGGCGCACCAGGAGGCAGTCATGTGTTAGGTTTTTCTGATGATGGCGAGCCAAACGGCACAGCAGGTAAACCCATGTTGAATGTCTTGATGGGCTCTGGTATTGGTGAAATTACCGCGGTGACGACACGTTATTTCGGAGGGATTAAGCTCGGAACAGGTGGTTTAGTGCGGGCTTATGGCGGCAGTTTGAATAACGCCTTGAATGTGCTTTCGACAGCAGTCAAAGTACCTTCCGTGTTACTCACTGGCGAGTCGGATTATGCACTGCAAGGGGTCATTGAACAGCATTTAGCGAGTCAATATCAAGTGCTGAATATTCAGCATACGTTTGCAGCGACGATAGGTTGGCAAATTGAAATTGATGCCCGAGAAGCCAAGCTGGCCATTCAGTCGATATTTGATTTGACCCATGGCAGTGTGACAATGAAACTACAAAAGTAATTGCTTTGTGAGGTTATGAGGTTTACTAACGTCTAAGTGTATTAGACAATCAAGTCTAATCATAACAACAAGCGATCTGCGTTATGCAATTTCGTACCATTATAAAAATCCTTGGCCAACTCGTTGCACTGTTCAGTTTGACTATGGTGCCACCAGCACTAGTGTCTTTGATCTACAAAGATGGTGGTGGTGTGCCGTTCGTTTTGGCTTTTATCTTTAGCGTTTTAATTGGCCTGATGGCCTATTATCCAAACCGAAAAGAACGCGGTGAACTCAAAGCCCGAGAAGGCTTTTTGATCGTGGTGTTATTTTGGTTGGTACTGGGATCGTTTGCATCCGTACCACTGATTTTCCTTGATGAACCGAATCTGTCTTTTGCTGATGCGGTATTTGAAGCTTTTTCAGGCCTGACAACCACCGGGGCCACGGTATTAACTGGGATTGAGTATTTACCAAAATCAGTGCTTTTTTATCGTCAACAATTACAGTGGCTTGGCGGCATGGGGATCATTGTACTTGCTGTTGCCGTGCTACCCATGCTTGGCGTTGGTGGGATGCAGTTATATCGTGCTGAAACGCCAGGGCCCGTAAAAGACTCAAAAATGACACCGCGTATTGCCGATACGGCAAAGCACCTTTGGTATATTTATGTGGCCCTGACCGCGGCTTGCACCTTGGCGTATAAGTTTGCTGGGATGGGTTGGTTTGATGCCATTTGTCATGCGTTTGCCACTATTGCAATAGGTGGTTTTTCTACTTATGACGCGTCAATTGGCCATTTTGATAGCCCGATGATTAACTTTATCTGTGTGGTGTTTCTACTCATTGCTGCGATTAATTTCTCGCTGCATTATGCAGCGGTGGCTAGTCGCAGTGTGCGAGCGTATTTACGCGACCCTGAGTTTAAAGTCTTCTTGTTTATTCAACTGGCGCTGGTGGTGATCTGTTTTGCGGTATTGTCTTCAAATCAAGTGTATAGCGACGGTGATGAGACGCTAGATCATGCTTTATTTCAAGCGGTCTCAATCAGTACAACTGCGGGCTTTGCAACCGATAGCTTTTCAGCTTGGCCGCTGTTTTTACCTATTTTACTGATTTTCTCTAGCTTTATTGGCGGGTGCGCCGGTTCTACTGGTGGGGGGATGAAGGTCGTTCGGGTGTTTTTGCTGTACTTACAAGGGATCAGAGAACTGAATCGTTTGGTGCACCCAAGAGCCATCTATTCGATTAAACTGGGTAGAAAAGCGCTGCCAGACAAGGTCGTTGAAGCGGTATGGGGATTTTTCTCTGCCTATGCGTTGGTCTTTGTGATTATTATGATCGCGCTACTGGGCACGGGGCTTGATAATATCACGGCGTTTTCTGCAACGGCCGCTTGCCTCAATAACCTAGGTCCTGGCTTAGGGGATGTGGCGGCGCACTACGGTGATATCACCGATACAGCCAAGTGGATTTTAACGCTGGCTATGGTGTTTGGACGTTTAGAAATATTCACCTTATTGGTGTTGTTCACACCGACGTTTTGGCGAGGATAGCCTTGCAAGTTTTGCGTGTTGAAATATGTACGTGCTCAGAGTAGCACCGAAAGATCTCACTTAATTTATATTCCCTCCAAAAGTCTGATGATGGGTTTTTAAACCCATCATCAAGTGTGAAATGCCGCGCAAAAGTTAAAGTTTTTCTCTATCTAGACGATAATTCATAGTAATTATGCGATGGCGTCATAAACTGGCGCCATACTGCAAAAATACACAGCGCAATAGTTAGGGGTATTTAGCATGACTATACAAGAGTTGGCAGAAAATCGTTTGCAGGTATTACAGATGCGAGCGGGAAGTATTGTCGATATGGAGATTGTACTGCCAGCCAATCGTAAGCGGATCAAAACAGAGTTTGTCGGTGCGCTTGAGAACCAATTTATTATCTTGAACCATCCCAGTCATCAACGTTTGGGCGCGGCCATGGATTATGTCAAAGAGGGCACAGAAGTGATTGTACGTGCCTTACCTGAAGAAGGTGATGGACAAATTATTGCTTTCAAAGAAACCATTAAATCGGTGACTACACACCCAGCCAGGCTTATTTATCTTTATTATCCCAACGAGGTTCAAACATACAAATTACGTGCTCAGACGCGTATTCCTACGCTGATCCCTGCTGTTTTGAGTGTGGAAGGAAAAAGTGAAGTCGGTGTCATTAAAGATATTTCTCTTGCCGGTCTGATGTTTGATGTGCAGAAAACCCACCTGCCAGAAGAGTTAAAAGAGTTATCTTGTGAGATTCTCATTGAAGGCAAAGATGCGAAAAAGCTCACACTTGTTGGTAAGGTATGTAGAGTAAAAGAAAATCAAGAAGATATCGTGTCACTGGGTATTCACTTAGATAGCCAAGATGAACAAGTCCAAGCGATACTCAAAGACTATTTAATTGATATTTCAGTACTGGGTAATGAGTAGCACAGTTTTAGGGAGGAGATGGCATATTAGCCATCTCACTGTGATGTTAGACGAATAAGGCACTGACCTGGAATAATTTTTCAACCACACCAATCTGCTTTTTGTCGATTAAAAACATAATGACATGGTCACCTGACTCAATCACAGTATGATCATGGGCGATCAATACTTCAGAATCCCTCACAATCGCGCCAATCGTCGTGCCATGGGGCAGTTTAATATCTCGGATTGCTCGACCGACCACCTTTGAGGTGTTTTCATCACCATGTGCAACTGCTTCAATCGCTTCTGCTGCACCTTTTCGCAATGAGTATACATTAACGATATCTCCGCGACGCACATGGGTGAGCAGTGCTGAAATGGTGGCTTGTTGCGGTGAAATAGCAATATCAATTTCGCCGCCTTGTACTAAGTCCACATAGGCACTACGCTGGATCAGTACCATGGTTTTTTGCGCACCCATACGCTTTGCAAGCATAGCTGCCATGATGTTGGCTTCGTCGTCATTGGTGACAGCAATAAACACATCTACTTGTTCGATATGTTCTTCAGATAGAAGCTCTTGATCAGAGGCGTCACCACAAAATACAACCGTATTATCAAGCATTTCAGAAAGCTGTGATGCGCGACTGTGATTGCGTTCAATCAGTTTAACACTGTGGTTTTTTTCCAATGAGCGGGCAAGGCCTGCACCGATGTTACCACCACCGGCTATCATGATTTTTTTATACGACTGCTCCAGCTTTTGCAGTTCGTTCATAACAGCACGAATATGTTTCGTTGCTGCGATGAAAAAAACCTCATCATCCGCTTCTATGACGGTTGTACCTAGGGGTTTGATGGCTTTACCTTGGCGATAAATTGCCGCCACGCGAGTGTCGACATTGGGGATATGCTCTTTAAGTGCCGACAATGCATAACCCACTAACAAGCCGCCATAGTAGGCTTTCACTGCAACCAGTGACAGCATGCCATCTGCAAATTGAAGCACTTGTAGCGCACCTGGATAATCAATTAGGCGACGAATATATTTCGTCACCAATTGCTCTGGGGCAATGTAATGATCAACCGGCAGATCGTCATTGTGAAATAGCTTTTCACGGTAATCTAAATATTGCTCGGAGCGGATCCGAGCAATTTTTGTTGGTGTATTGAAAATACTATAGGCGACTTGGCACGCAACCATATTGACTTCATCTGAGCTGGTGACCGCGATGATCATATCGGCATCTTCGGCACCCGCTTGTCTGAGCACTTCTGGGTGTGCGCTATGTCCATTAACGCCTTGCAGATCATATTTATCCTGTAGTTCACGCAAACGTTCACCGTCGATATCGACGACGGTAATTTCGTTTTGCTCACCCACTAAGTTCTCTGCCAGTGTGCCGCCAACTTGTCCAGCGCCTAAAATAATGATTTTCATAGCTTAAACTTACAACGTTTAGAGTTTTTGCAACTTGGCGTAATAGAAGCCATCCGTGATGCCAGGCAATAATTGTAAGCCGGGCTGTTCAACCTTGTCTTGCGCATGCAGTGCAATGTGCTTTGCATCCTCTGTACGTGATAAAAAGGCATTGATTTGCTGATGGTTTTCTTCGGGCAATACAGAGCAGGTTGCATAGACCAAGGTACCGCCTGATTTTAGCAATGGCCAGATGTTATCCAGTATTTTTGCTTGTAATTTCGCTAGCTCGTCAATGTCTGCAGCGCGTCTTAGCCATTTAATATCTGGATGGCGTCGGATCACCCCAGTTGCAGAACAAGGTACGTCTAACAGAATACGATCAAATTGCTCGCCTTGCCACCAGTTATCAGGCTCATCTGCGAGCCCATGCACGCACTGTGCAGTTAATGACAAGCGATTCAGATTATCAGTGACGCGCTCTAAACGCTTTTCGTCAGCATCTAATGCGGTGACTTGGCTATCTGCAAGTTCTAAAATATGACAGGTTTTTCCGCCCGGTGCTGCGCATGCATCTAAGATATTATCTCCGTCTTTCGGTGATAATAAGCGTGCTGCCATTTGTGCCGCTGCATCTTGCACAGAACTTGCGCCCGTTGAGAAGCCCGGTAATTTTGTCACATCTACTGGGTGGTCAAGTAAAATACCATCGGGGTGCGATTCATCCAGAGTATAGTCAATGTCTGCTTGATCTAGTTGCTTAGCGTAGGTATTCGTATCAGTTTGACGTTGATTTACACGCAGCCACATGGGGGCCTGAAGTTGGTTTTCTTCAAGGATATCAGTCCATTTGTCAGGGTAGGCAGCCTGAAGCTTTTTAATAAACCAGCTTGGGTGATTATACTGACAGACCACTATCTCATTTGCACTTTGCTCAAGTGTTGCCTGCTGACGTTGAAAGTTACGTAGTACGGCATTGACTAGACCTTTCATACCCGGCGCACCTAATGACTTAAGTGCATTAACGGTTTCCGCTACTGCTGCATGAGCGGGGACGCGCATATGCT
Source organism: Pseudoalteromonas luteoviolacea (assembly GCF_000814765.1). Classification (GTDB taxonomy): domain Bacteria; phylum Pseudomonadota; class Gammaproteobacteria; order Enterobacterales; family Alteromonadaceae; genus Pseudoalteromonas; species Pseudoalteromonas luteoviolacea_H. The sequence continues at coordinate 17,567 of NZ_JWIC01000008.1, read as the reverse complement.
GAAGTTGATAAATACCGACATAAAGCAAAAACTGAAATACGCGACGCTTGCCCCGTAGTGGTTGATCAAGTAACTGCTGACAATAGTTTTCAAGGCTCGGTAAATAGCGCAGCACGCCGTAGCACATTTGCTGCAGCAAGGCACGATCTTTGACTGGTAGCTTTTGGCTAGCATAAGGCAATTGCGCTGTGAGCGACTGGCCTTTATCAACGACTTGAAATAGTGTTTTTGCCGCGAGTGCGCGTACATTGGCCATTAGGCACCTACCTTATTACCAGGTGTTACCCATTCAGCACGGCCATTTAAAAAGTCCTGCGCTGACATTGGCTTTTTGCCCTGCGGTTGTAGTTGGGTGATTTGTACGGCATGGGTGCCACACGCAACGACAATACCATGTTTGTCTGCGCTCAAAACGGTACCCGCTTCACCTTGCTGTTCGATGACGTTTGCTTGCCAAATTTTCACTGTCTGTGCCTGCATCTGTGTAAAACACATCGGCCAAGGGTTGAATGCTCTGATATTGCGCTCGATTTGTTCTGCGTCCATGGTCCAGTCGATATCGGCTTCTTGCTTAGACAGCTTTTTCGCATAGTTTGATTGCGCATCATCCTGAACTTCAGCTGTGATTTTTCCAGCCCCCAGCGCGTCTAATGTTTCCACTAAGGCTGATGGGCCTAACTCGGCAAGCTTGGCATAGAGACTTGCACTGGTTTCGTGAGCGTCTATCTGGCAGGTGGCGATATGTAGCATGTCACCGGTATCTAAGCCTTCATCCATTTGCATAATGGTCACGCCAGTTTCTTTATCTCCGGCCCAAATAGCACGTTGAATAGGGGCTGCGCCACGCCAACGAGGCAAGATAGAACCGTGTACATTGAGACACCCCAATCTAGGCGTTTCAAGAATTGCTTTGGGGAGTAATAAGCCATAGGCGACAACGACCATCACATCAGCGTTTAATTCAGCGAGCTGTTGGGTCGCGTCTTCACTTTTTAATGAAGCGGGTTGGATCACGGGTAGATCATGTTCTAAGGCGAGCGTTTTAACTTCGCTGGCTTTAAGCTTTTTACCGCGACCGGCGGGCTTATCTGGTGTACTGTAGACTGCCACAACCTCATGATGAGAATCGAGCAATGCTTGTAGGTGGCGTGCAGCAAAGTCTGGCGTGCCCGCAAATACTATACGCAAAGGGTTACTCACGAATAAATTATCCAATTAAATAAATTTGATTATGCTTTTGCCGCTAGGCGTGCTTCTTTTTCAATTTTCTTTTTGATACGTTGGCGCTTCAGTGGCGACAAGTAATCAATGAATAGCTTGCCTGCAAGGTGGTCTAGCTCATGTTGCACACAATTAGACAGCAGTTCCTGAGCATCAAATTGGTACTCTTCACCGTGCTCGTTAAGTGCCTTCACGGTGACTTTTTCCGCGCGGTCTACTTTTGCATACGAGTAAGGCACTGATAAACAGCCTTCTTCGCATACCATAGTGCCTTCTGATGAGATGATCTCTGGGTTGATTAAAACATAAGGCTCATTGCGTTCTTCTGACACATCGATGACGACAATGCGTTGATGAATATCAACTTGCGTCGCAGCTAAACCAACACCGTTTTCGTCATACATGGTTTCTAGCATGTCTTTAACGATTTGACGGATTTCATCATTTACTTCTTCCACAGGCTTTGCCACTGTACGCAAACGCTCGTCGGGAAATTTAAGCACTTCTAACTTTGCCATAGATACCTTTTACAGTCGTTATAAATGGGGTAATGTATGGTCTTATTTTAGCCATTCACGTTCCCCTTTAACAGGTTTTGGTGGATAATATCTAAAAATAACTCAAGGAATTCGGAATGAAATCTCAAATTGCAGCCTTGATCATGGCAGCTGCCGCTGTTTTTCCTGCTATTGCCGATACATTAACGGTTAAATCAGACGCACCCAAGCGCTATGTAGTGAAAAAAGGCGACACGCTTTGGGATATTTCGAGTTTATATTTGCATAGTCCATGGAAGTGGCCTCAGTTATGGCAGACAAACCCACAAATTGATAACCCGCACTTGATATACCCTGGCGATATTTTATCACTTGGTTTGGATGAACATGGGAATCCGGTATTAATAATTGATAAGGGGGTAAGAAAACTATCCCCTCATGTGCGTATCATTGCAGAGAAGGGCACTGCGATACCAACGCTTCCTTTAGCTGTTTTGGAGCCGTATTTGAGCTATGACCAAGCGCTTGAAAAAGACGATTTAGCGCAATTTCCCATTGTACTCGGTTCGAATAAGAATTTTAAAATGAGTGTTACAGGCCACTTATTGTATGTGAAAGGAAACCTGTTACAAGGCGGGAATTATGGCATTTACCGCCAGGGCAGTGCATATAAAGATGGGTCACGCACTTTGGCCTATGAAACCATTTTAGTGGGCACTGCTCGCGCGATGAAACCTGGGAATATTGAAAATGGGATACCCAGCACGGTAAAAGTAGAAGCGGTCAAGCGAGAGATTAAAGCGGGCGATTTTTTGATGCCACTGCCTCAGGGGCAAGATCTCAAAGCCACTTTTAAAATGAGTAAGCCGAGCCAAGCGGTGGATGGTGTAATCATTGCCAGTAGTAATCAACATAGTGAATTTGGACCTCTGTCCGTTGTGGTGCTCAATGTTGGCAGTGAACAGCAATTGGTTGAGGGGAGCGTATTAGACATTTTGCGACAGTCTCCTACCGTGGTTGAACGTAATGGCACGCCCAAGTATCTAGAAGACTCGAGCAGCCTCGATAAATTAATTGGTGACATTGGCTCTTGGTTTGGTGAAGAAAACAGTGAAGACAGTACGGTTTGGCATATGCCCAGCGAAAAAGTTGGTGAGCTTATGCTGTTTAAAGTCTATGACAATATCAGTTATGCCATGGTGATGAAGACAACACAACCTATTCAGGTAGGAGATAGCGTAACCGACTAATTCTAAATTGCTCAAGGAGGGAGCATGGAACACTTATCATTGAGAGATGCAGTGGCCTTATACTTGTGCCACGGTATCGGTGTCAGCACGATTATTGCGCTCACACAGAAAATCAAATTACCTGACCTTTTTACTCTGTCTAAATCTGCGCTTTGTCAGTTAGGACTGAATGACAATGTGGCGCAGCAAATACACCGTACCGACTGGGGTAAAGTCGAGCGTATTTTAGTGCATTGTACGACACTCAATATTCAAATCATTCATTACTTTGATGCCTGCTACCCAGAGTTATTGACACATATAAGTAGCCCGCCTTGGTTACTATTTTGTCGAGGAGACAGCACACTCTTACATCAACCACAAATTGCCATTGTTGGCAGTCGCAGTGCGTCGCGAATGGGCATGGATATTGGCTATGATTTTGCTAAGCAATTGGGCGATGCTAATTTTGTTATCACATCAGGCATGGCCAGAGGTATTGATGGGGCAGCGCATAATGGTGCTTTGCACAGCGCCCAAAAAACGATTGCCGTGTTAGGCACTGGTGCTGATGTTATTTATCCTAAACGTCATGATGAACTGTATTGGCGTATTGTGGAGCAAGGTTTGATTGTGAGCGAGTTTTTACCTGGGACAAAACCCCATGGCACTCATTTCCCTAGGCGCAATCGCATTATTTCTGGGCTTTCTCTCGGTGTGTTATTGGTTGAAGCTGAGATAAAAAGTGGCTCATTGGTCACTGCGCGCTATGCCATTGAGCAGAATAAAGAGGTATTTGCGATCCCTGGTTCAATTCGCCATAGTTTATCCGAGGGGTGTCACTTTTTAATAAAACAAGGTGCAAAGCTGACTGAAAATGTCAGTGATATTATCGAAGAGGTGAGCTTTTTACCGGAAAACAGTCTATATATTATAGAAAGTGAGACAAAACAGGAGACTTGCCCCATTTTGCACAATCTCGGCTATGAGGTAACTGACGTCGATACCTTAGCGCAGAGGACCCAGTGGCCAGTAGAGCAGGTACTTGCCAGACTATTGGACTTAGAGCTTGAAGACAAAGTAGAACGTGTATTAAACGGCTACATCAAATTAGCGAGGGGTTAAACATGTTTGATATCCTGATGTATTTATTTGAAAACTATATTCACAGCGAAGCGGATATCTTCGTAGAGCAAAATCAATTAACAGACGAACTTGTCGGCGCAGGTTTTGACCAAGCTGAAATTTATAAAGCGTTAGATTGGTTAGAGCAGCTAGCAGATCTTCAACACAGTGACGAATTTCCTTACCTTAATGCCAAGCCAGACTCAGCGATACGTATTTATACCACTGAAGAATGTAGAGTGCTCGATGTCGAGTGTCGCGGTTTTTTAATGTTTGTTGAGCAAATAGGTGTGATTGATTGTACCACCAGAGAAATGGTGGTTGATCGTATGTTGGCACTTGAAAAGTCATCTATATGCCTTGATGATTTAAAATGGGTGATTTTAATGGTGCTATTCAATGTGCCCGGAAAAGAACATGCCTATGCGCAAATGGAAGACTTAATTTTTGAACAGCCATCAGGATTATTGCATTGATACATCTGCGGCATATTTGAAATATCAAAGTGCCGTAGCCACTGATATTGCCCTCGATTGACAGCACGCCTTTTAAACCATCAGATTGACGAAATGCTTTTCAGAGATACGTATGATTTAACCGCTAATAGAAGAATGCCTCGATGTTGGTGTAATTTTATTGTCCTTATATTGATACACGCAGTAAAATAGCGCAAAGCATGCACAGTGAAGGTGAGAAAAATGAGCAAAATTGATCACTCTCTTTTTAACGCAGATAAACACGCGCTAGAAAAAGAGTACGAGATCTGTCCTAAATGCGGTTCAGAGCTGGTGGTCAAGCACTCCAAAAATGGGGCATTTCTTGGCTGTGCCAATTACCCTACATGCGATTACATGCGTGCTTTTGCTCACCATGAGAGCAATGAAATTAAAGTGTTAGATGATGCACCGTGTCCAGAATGTGGTCGAGCATTAGTGATTAGAAATGGTCGATATGGCATGTTTATAGGCTGTACTGGCTACCCAGAGTGCGACTTCATTGTGCATGAAGAAGAGGAGCAAACAGATACGCTCCCCCCGTGTCCAAAATGTAACAAAGGGCACTTACAAAAAAGACAGAATAAGTACGGCAAGTTTTTTTATGCGTGCGATGCGTATCCTAAATGCAAATATAGTTTAAACCAGTATCCCGTCGCGCATCAGTGTGAGCAGTGCGATTGGCCTGTGATGGTGCAAAAAAAGCGGGCTGGAAAAGCTATGCTACAATGTCCGCAAAAAGCTTGTCAGCATATGATTGAGGATCCCTATGAGTCACAATGAAAATCAAATAGCTAAGCCGCAGTCGGCGATTGAAGCATTGCAGCAAGGTGAGTTGATCTGTTACCCCACTGAGGCCATTTTTGGGTTGGGGTGTGATCCGGATAGTGAAAGCGCAGTGCATAAACTGCTCGCGTTAAAAGAACGACCTATTGAAAAAGGCCTTATCCTAATTGCAGACAATTTTGCTCAATGTTTAGCGTATGTAGATGATGCAAAGATTCCGATGGATAAACGTGCAGAGATTTTTTCTGCATGGCCTGGGCCTGTCACCTGGGTTTTGCCAGCGAAATCGACTACACCAAAATGGTTAACGGGTGAACATACGAGCATTGCCGTTCGTGTGACCGATCACCCTGTCGTTAAGCAGTTATGTCAGGATTTTGGTAAGCCGCTTGTATCTACCAGTGCAAACTTTAGTGGTGAAGAGCCTGCAATGACTATCGATGAAGCAAAAGCCATGTTTAATGAACGTGTTGGCTTTTATCAAGAAGGGGCGCTAGGCGGCCGCACTGCACCGAGTCAAATTCGTGATGCAATGACAGGTAAAGTATTTAGGAGCTAAGCGCGTGAGCAAAGTGAACTTAGAAACGGTCAAGGAATTTTTATTACAATTACAAGACGCGATTTGTGCAGGCCTAGAACAAGCCGACGGCAGTGGCCAATTTGTGGAAGATAAGTGGGAGCGTGCAGAGGGCGGCGGCGGTCGAACGCGAGTGCTTAAAGGGGGAGATGTCATTGAGCAAGGCGGAGTCAATTACTCTCATGTCTTTGGTGCTTCAATGCCAGCATCTGCTACTGCGCACCGACCCGAATTAGCGGGGCGAAGTTTCCATGCCTGTGGTGTCTCTTTGGTGATTCACCCAAAAAACCCACATATTCCAACCAGTCACGCCAATGTGCGTTTTTTCATTGCCGAAAAAGAAGGCGAGGCGCCGATTTGGTGGTTTGGTGGTGGTTTTGATTTAACGCCGTTTTATCCGCAATTAGAAGATGTTAAGCACTGGCATCAAGTTGCAAAAGACCTGTGTGACCCATTTGGTGATGACGTATACCCGCGTTATAAAAAGTGGTGTGATGATTATTTTTACTTAAAGCACCGAGATGAAACCCGTGGTGTCGGTGGATTGTTTTTTGATGACCTGAACGAGTGGGGCTTTGACAAGAGCTTTGCCTTTATGAAAGCCGTTGGCGAAGGTTTTTTACCAGCTTATATTCCCATAATAGAACGCAGAAAGGCTTCTTTTGTGACTGAACAAGCACGCGACTTTCAGCTTTATCGCCGTGGTCGCTATGTTGAGTTTAATCTAGTATGGGACAGAGGCACATTATTTGGTTTGCAAAGTGGTGGTCGTACGGAGTCAATTCTGATGTCTATGCCGCCTCTAGCGCGTTGGGAATATGACTTCACGCCAGAAGCCGGTTCAAATGAAGCTAAACTATATGACCACTTTTTAAAGCCACAAGATTGGTTGAATATAGACGCGCTCTGATAAAAGTGCGGAGATATTAAAAAAAGGAGCGTGATGCTCCTTTTTTAATGGTTAGTCTAATTTGAACCCTCGCACCTGCTCGTCCAAAGAGCGGGCTAGCTCGAGTAGTTCTTCACTGACTCGTTTACTACCGTGGGCATCTTCCAAAGATTGCTCGGCATTATCCCGAATGGCGACGACACTTTGGTTGATCTCTTCAGCAGCTTGATTTTGTTGCTCCGTGGCATCGGCAATTTGCACATTGAGCGCATTGATCTCATGCATTTGAGATGAAATATCCTTTAACGCCTGAGCAACCTGCTGCACTTGCTGTGCGCGATCATCAGCCTCTGCACAGGAAGCCGTCATTGCGTTAACGGTTTGCTGTGCTTCTTGTTGTAATTTATCTATGGTGCGACGTATCTCATCAGTAGAGTCATGAGTACGGGTTGCCAGCGTTCTCACCTCATCAGCAACCACCGCAAACCCTCTGCCAGCTTCTCCTGCGCGTGCGGCTTCTATAGCAGCGTTCAGCGCAAGCAAATTCGTTTGCTCTGCGATACTGCTTATTACTTCTAATACTTTGCCAACGGCCAATGTTTGAGTTTGCAATTGACTGACTTGATTAGCCGCATCTCGAATATCATCGGCCAATTGATTGATACTTTGTTCTGTGGTGTGTGCAATCGACATACTTTGCTCAGCAAGGTGATTGCTACTGTCAGATTTTTCAGAGGCAAAATGGGTGGTGTTTTTTACTTCACTGGACGAGCTCTCTAGTTCATTGATTGCAGCTGCGACCGAATCGGTCCCTTGCTTTTGCGCTTGTATGGCTTCTTCTGTGGTTTCTGCGGCGGTGTATATATGCTCTGCAGAGTGGATCAGAATTTTTGATGACCGGGACACTTCAGCAATACTGTCTTTAAAGGCTGCCATCATTTTATTGAAGTTGGTAGCCAGGCGGCCTAGCTCATCGTCGATATTATCTTCGATACGTAAGCTCAAATCTTGATTGGACGTAGCAAGGCGCATGGTTTTACCAAGCCGCTTTAAGCGAACGATAAATAATTTACGGAACAAGATACCTAAAATGATGAATGCAGTCGCAAAGATTGCACTCAAGAGTGCGGTGCTAAAGACGGTATTGGTATCGACAGTATTATCGATATCGCTCAGAGAGTAGCTGATTTTGACTGCACCCAACACGTCACCTTCTTGCGCTTGATGGCAACCTAAGCAATTTGTGCCTTTGTAATCAGCACTGGCAACCATGGGCTTTAAGTAAGTCATCACTCGCTTATCACCACGCTGCTCAATAACTAATAGCTCTTCACCTTTTAGTGCAGCATGGTCAGCATCCGTTTGTGGAGATTCGTTGGCATTTCCTTGGCCATACAGTTTATTGACTTGATCACCTCGTACGATGTGCGCATCTTCAATATTGTCATGGTTACGAAGTTTTTCCCCGAGAATATGCCGATTAGACATCGTGCCGGTGAGCATCATGGTATTGATAGAGTCGAAGTAATTATCGGCCAGTAACCGAATATTGGTTTCGACAGTTTGTTCGGCGAGTTTTTTTGCTGACTACTATTACTCAGGATACTGGCTATGAGTACTAATACACCAGTAATGGCGAGTAGGGCATATATTTTATGTTGAATAGACTTCACACGCATCGCACCTAATAGAAATTAAGCATCCATTATGCGTGTGAATAACCCCGTACAATTTGACTCAGCGCAAAAGTGACTCCGCTAATGCAAAATGACAAATAGCACGCTAGTCATGGTTAATCATATGTGTCGCTAATTGTGCCAACGACTTTCTTAAGCCTTCACGCAATAGTGGGTTATCAATTTCAGCATCTAACGCTTTATCCATACAATACATCCATTGGTCACGCAGGTCTTGGTTGATAGTAAAAGGCATGTGGCGCATTCTGAGGCGAGGATGGCCATACTTTTCTACAAATAAGTCAGGACCACCCAACCAACCAGACAAGAATTCAAAAAATACCTGACGGATCCTATCAAGTGGCAGTGGGTGCATGTCGTAAAGTGGTTTTGCATAGGGATCGCTTTCCATAACATCATAAAAGCGATTTGCTAGAGCGAGCGCCCCTTTTTCACCACCTATTAATTCATAGGGCGTGCGTTCGGGGTTAGGTGCATGATGATTTTGCGATGTCTTAGGATCTTCACTTGCATCTTTATTAAAGATACGTTTAATTAACTGCTTCATTCACTATCACTATTGTTAGGCTAAAAATGGATAAATACGCGGTTTTTGGTAACCCGATAAAGCATTCTAAATCGCCAGAGATTCATTCGCAATTTGCATCCGAACTTAATGAGCAGATTGACTATACCGCTATATTGGCGCCGGTAGATGGCTTTGTTAGTAGTATCAATGCGTTCTTTGCAGATGGCGGGCTTGGAGCGAATGTCACTTTACCGTTCAAGGAAGAAGCATTTAATTATGCTGATCTGCTCACGGAGCGGGCAAAACTGGCTGGCGCTGTTAATACATTAAAGCGACAAGAGGATGGAACAGTATTAGGTGATAATACGGATGGTGCTGGCCTGGTATCGGATTTACTCAGACATCAAGTGCAATTACAAGATGCTGTCATTTTGCTTTTGGGCGCTGGTGGTGCGGCAAGAGGGTGTATATATCCATTATTGAAGGCAGGCGTTAAACACATCGTAGTAGCAAATCGTACGGTGTCAAAAGCCCAACAATTGGCGAAGCTGTTTGCCCCTTATGGTGAAGTCACTGCTGTGGCACTCAATGAAATCCCACATTTACCTTACACAGGTGTGATAAACTCAACCTCTTCGAGTGTCACCGGTGACATACCGAATATTGCAAGTAATGTCGTGGCGCAGACAAGGTGGGGTTACGATATGTTTTATAGTGATACGCAGACGAGTTTTTTAAACTGGATAGCGACGCATAATTCAAATTGTCAGCTGATTGATGGTATTGGTATGTTAGTTGGTCAAGCGGCTGAAGCGTATACTGTGTGGCGAGGTAAATCTCCAAATATTGAAGCGGTATTGGAAAGGGTAAAATAATAATGAATCAAGCGGTCTTATTTAATGATGATATTCACTTTGACGCTGCGCTTAGTCGATTAGTCTTTACTGCCATGGTTTCTGGCATGATAGTGCCGTGTGTTATTGCGGTACCTGCAACGTTAGAAGAGCCATTGGTGCATTTTAGAAATCATCAGTTTGATTATGA
>NZ_JWIC01000008.1:0-2500 GCF_000814765.1 Pseudoalteromonas luteoviolacea | reverse complement strand
CTACAGCTTGGCACTGAACATTGACCCTACATGTGTAGGATAGGTGGGAGGCTTTGAAGCACAGTCGCTAGATTGTGTGGAGCCGTCCTTGAAATACCACCCTTGTAGTGTTGATGTTCTAACTTAGGCCCCTAATCGGGGTTGAGGACAGTGCCTGGTGGGTAGTTTGACTGGGGCGGTCTCCTCCCAAAGAGTAACGGAGGAGCACGAAGGTTGGCTAAGTACGGTCGGACATCGTACGGTTAGTGTAATGGTAGAAGCCAGCTTAACTGCGAGACAGACACGTCGAGCAGGTACGAAAGTAGGTCATAGTGATCCGGTGGTTCTGAATGGAAGGGCCATCGCTCAACGGATAAAAGGTACTCCGGGGATAACAGGCTGATACCGCCCAAGAGTTCATATCGACGGCGGTGTTTGGCACCTCGATGTCGGCTCATCACATCCTGGGGCTGAAGTCGGTCCCAAGGGTATGGCTGTTCGCCATTTAAAGTGGTACGCGAGCTGGGTTTAGAACGTCGTGAGACAGTTCGGTCCCTATCTGCCGTGGGCGTTTGAGAATTGAGAGGGGCTGCTCCTAGTACGAGAGGACCGGAGTGGACGAACCGCTGGTGTTCGGGTTGTTATGCCAATAGCATTGCCCGGTAGCTACGTTCGGAATCGATAACCGCTGAAAGCATCTAAGCGGGAAGCGAGCCTCGAGATGAGTTCTCACTTTAACTTAGAGTTAACTGAAGGGCCGTTGAAGACTACAACGTTGATAGGCGAGATGTGGAAGTGCTGTGAGGCATTGAGCTAACTCGTACTAATTACCCGTGAGGCTTAACCATACAACGCCAAAGTGGTTTTAAGCTTGTTAGAAGTTAAGAATATAAGTAGACGATAAGAATTTAATTTAGTTTTTCCAGATTTTAAGCATTGTGAATAGATGAGCTCTTATGAGAAATCAATTCACCTTGCGCAAATGAAATGACAAAAAAGACGTCATTAGCCATTTGCACGAAAAGAATTTGCTTGGTAACCATAGCATTTTGGAACCACCTGATCCCATGCCGAACTCAGTAGTGAAACGAAATAGCGCCGATGATAGTGTGGGGTTTCCCATGTGAAAGTAGGACATTGCCAAGCGCCAAATAAAAGAAAGCCCGATTCGAAAGAGTCGGGCTTTTTTCGTGCTAAATCGTCTCGAATGTTGCAGAGGTCATGCACATTGATAAAGAGACGAATTAGCGCAAGGTGAAGGGAGCATCCTTCACCGCCGACAAGGCAAACTCAAGATTTCCTCAGCAACAGCTAAACTAGCTTATTTCACCTTGCGCAAAGTGAACGTACTCGCTTCGCTCGTTATCGTTACATTGTGCACGTTAATCACCTTACGCAAAAAGAGCGGACTCACTGCGTTCGTTGTCGCTAGCCTTTTGCACGATAGCGCAAGGTGAAGTGAGCATCCTTCACCGCCGACAAGACAAACTCAAGTTTTCCTCAGCAAAAGCTAAAACTGCTTATTTTTGGGGCGCTGTCATACATTTCCAATCTGCGGGAAAAGCCCAAGATATTGAAGCAGCCATGGCTCTTAAGGTTGGTTGCTCGTTCAGGTGTAAAGCGAGCTTGTATTGCGCTGGTGAATAAAAATATCAGAACGGCGTGGGCAATGTTAAAACAAAGTACGAACTACCAGCCAGTTATGATTTAACAAACATCTTAAAAGAGTTCGACAACAATGTAATTAAAACTGTAAGACCAACCTTCTGAAAACCTGTCTGAACTTGAAGTGATAATACACTAACGAAGCGTTTAGGACAGAAAGTGCCAATAAATCATAGGTTAGAGAGTCGCGCTCTCAAAAGAAACCGCATATACGCAAGCATCTTTAATTTTAAAAAACATGTTGTCAAACAAGTGGAGTCCATAACAAGTTCAGCGTGACGGCTAGGTTGAGCGCGACGGCATAGTTTAAATACGTCGTCCTGAACTCGTTTCAGGATCCATGCTTTGTTTTTCTTGACTCGGTTTCTGCGTATGAAATAGGGAGTTGATTATTTTTAGTGAAAACGGCTTTTGCACCTTGCACAAAGAGAACGTATTCACTACGTTCCTTGTCGTTAACATTTTGCACGATAATCTGAAGGTGAAGTGAGCAACCATCACTGTCGGCAAGATAAACTCAAGATCCCCTCGGCAGCAGCTAAAACGGCTTGTTTCACCTTGCGCAAATTGAACGTACTCACTTCGCTCGTTGTCGTTACATTTTGCACGATACTCCTTGCGCAAATTGAACGTACTCGCTTCGCTCGCTATCGTTACATTTTGCACGTTAATCACCTTTCGCGAAAAGAACGTATTCGCGTACTATGTCGTCTCGAACTAGTTTAAGCCAAGACGTAGATATTGCTTCAAACTTACTTAGTTAAAATTATATTGTTGTGTCTAGTTAAGAGAGGGAATTTTATACAGAAATAACGGTTTTCGATTGATATTTAAGCAAGCGCTGTTTTTTTATAAG
>NZ_JWIC01000007.1:598499-1302814 GCF_000814765.1 Pseudoalteromonas luteoviolacea | reverse complement strand
GCATAATACGTGAATCTAGCGGGGGATTTAGCACTAAGTGTATTCCAAAGTGCTCAGCACATACATCTTCAAGCGGCTTAGAGTGGCAAACTTGCGCTCCAGCTTCAATCGCTTCTTTTACGATTGACGCTAGCCTTTTGGCATGATGTGCGTTTAAAACACCTGTTTTAGTTTCCTTACCTTCGCAACTAAGCAACTGATGTTTAGTTTTGTGATAAAAGCATCATAGATAGATTCTTCTACCAACACATAATCAGGTGCCACGCACACTTGCCCTGCATTCATACTTTTTGCAAATATAATATCTAATACGGCTTTGTCTTGGTTCGCATCCGCTAACACCACCAAGGGTGATTTACCTCCAAGTTCCAAGGTGACCGGCACAAGATTTTGTGCGGCGGCTGCATACACTTGTTTACCAATGCTCGTAGATCCGGTGAAAAATAGGTGATCAAAACTTTGCTGGCTAAAGGCAGATGCAATAGCAGCATCGCCTTCGACAACAATGCAGTCATCCTCTATTGATTTAAGCACATCCCTCATCACACTGTTTACTGCCGGAGTGAATTCGCTGAGTTTTATCATCACCTTATTACCCGCTGCGATAGCTGTCGCCAGCGGGACCAGCGCCAATTGGATCGGATAATTCCATGGCGCAATAATACCAACAACCCCTTTAGGCACATACTCAATCCATACTTTGGAAGGAAAGAACTGCCAACCTGCTGTTTTAGATTGCGGTTTCATAAATGCATCGATATGACGACATAAGTAACGAATATGGCTTACGGTAGGGATTAAGTCAGCTACAAGCGTGTCGTACTCGGCCCGAACGCTAAAGTCTTGATTAGCCGCTTCTACGAAACGTTGTTTGTTTGCAATAATTGCAGCATTTAACTTTTTTAGTTTATCTTTTCTTTTCGCGCTCACTGGGAATGGCTCAAGACAGTATGCGGACTTTAAGCTCATTAACCCCTGCTCAATCACTTGTTCTTGATTCACTCTCTCAGCCTCACAAGTTTGCTCTCCATCAAAACTAAACAGTTAAACTTACCTTTTTATCGTGCCATTTTCAGCCTCTTAAGACTTACCCATTACTGAGCCTAATGTTCAGCTAGTTCATGCAGGAACGCAACCGTCACAATTTCAAAAGTCCTGACGCTCATATTTTTCATGCCATTATTTAACGTTAAAACAATATTCATCCATTAAAGCAGGCTTAGAAAGTTTTTAGATATTAAATCATATCAATCATTAATAAACCAAACTTATAGTTCGACGATAAAAATAAGATTGAACAAAGATAACGTATTTTTCAGTTCAACAAAAAGGCCACCTTCATTTAGGTGGCCTTACAACGGCTTAAAATAAATAGCGCTTAAAATACAAAAACCCACCGAGCAACCGTTAAGGTTAGAAGACTTATCATTGCAATAGCAATAAGGTTTAATACAAATCCAGCTTTAATCATATCCCTAATTTTTATCTCACCAGAGCCAAATACGATCGCATTGGGTGGAGTTGCAACAGGCATCATAAACGCGCAACTTGCAGCCATGGCAGCAGGAATGATCCACACCAAGGGAGTCCCCGTCACTTGCTCAGCAACCGGACCAAGTAAAGGTAAAAAGCCCGCAGCTGTTGCCGTATTGCTTGTCAGCTCAGTTAAAAATGTAATTAAAGCAGCCACAGCAATTACACTCAATACAAGTGGAATAGCACTCGCTCCCGCTAATAGGTTTGCGATGTACTCAGCCAGGCCAGATCCTTTAATTTGGCTCGCTAAAGTTAGCCCGCCACCAAATAATAAGAGTATGCCCCATGGCACTTCTTTTGCAGCAGGCCAGTCCATGACTTTTTGCTCGCCTTTACTGTCTGCAGGTAAAACAAATAACATAATAGACGCTGCAACAGCGATTCCCGTATCCGTTATGTTTAACCCTGTCCATGTTTGTAAATAGGGTCTCAATAGCCAACCAAATACAGCAAATAAGAAAACGTACATGACGTTTTTCTCAGCAATCGTCATGTTACCTTGCGCTTTGAGCTGAGCGGAAAATACCTCTGTCATCTGACTGTTGTTTTGTTGCGGAGCAAGTTTGAACGCAAACTTAGTTAACCAAAGCCAACACAAAATAATCATGCCAAATGTAAATGGCACCGCAACAATCATCCATTGTCCAAACCCTATTTCTATTTGATGGTTGTCCCACAGGTAAGCGACCATTAACGCATTTGGTGCTGTGCCAATAATAGTACCTACTCCACCTAAGCTTGCACTATAGGCAATAGCCAATAACAAAGCTTTGGCATAGTTATCACAGTGAGCACCGTTTTTTTGCAAAACATGGATCACAGACAACGCAATCGGTAATAACATCAATGTGGTGGCCGTATTATTTATCCACATAGACAAAAAGCCACTCACTAACATCATAGCCAGTACTTGATACTTAGGATTTGTGCCACTTTTAAGCATTGTTTTCAGCGCAATACGTTTGTGCAACTGCGACTTTTCCATCGCAATTGAAATCAAAAAACCGCCTAAAAATAAGAAAATTAAAGGATGCGCATAGGCAGACGAAGTACTCTTTATGTCGTTTATCCCCGCTAGAGGCACAGCCAATAAGGGCACCAATGAGGTAACAGGAATTGGGACTGTCTCACTTACCCACCAAACAGCGAGCCACATTGCCAAGCCAGCTGTGCGCCAGCCTTGCTCTGATAAACCTTCAGGGCCATGGGTGATACATGTCATTAAAAAAAGGAAAGGGCCTAGAAATAGCCAAAACTTGTTATATATGGAACTGCCTTTAACCATTGTATCCGTCATTTTTCTATTTTTTATAATTGTGCACTTAAAATAAGGAGGCAGTATGAATGACCCCCTACGTTTCCACAAGCCCACAACACCTCTAAGTTACATAAAACCGAACTTTTAATTACCACAATGTAAAATAGGTAATTGAAAACGCTACTGCCAGGCAGCAGCGCATAACATCACCTTGCCTTTATGGTCATCGTCACACCAGCAGCTTGCGTATAGCCTCTCAAATCAAAATACCAATTGCCGGATTCGGGAAGCGAAATGGTACACGTTTCTTCATTACCATATTTGTAAGGACGGCATCGAAATTGGGAGGTTGACGACTGAGTGCCAAAATTGACATATAAATCTGCATCGCCCGTTCCACCTGAAATTTTCACTGTCAGCTCTTGATAGCTACTCCCTATAGCCAGAGACGTTCGCCACCACTGCCCAGAAGATACGTTCAAATTTGTGTATGTCTGGTCAATTGGCGTAGGCTCTGTTGGTGGTGGCGTTACACTGCCAGCTGTTTTAGCTAACTCCGCAACATACGCACTCGCCAACTTAGCAAAATGAATTGAATGATCCGCGTCGTACTCAGTATCATTGGCAGTGTGTATTAAACGATTTGACTCTCTCATCCGTGACTCAAATGGAAATGACGCTGGAAAACTCTGTTGATACCAAGATGCATGATCAGAACAACCATAACCACAGCGATCAAAGCCATAGCTCACGTTCGTCAAATACCTATCAAGCAACTGGCTCATAAAGTTATTTTGTGCGCTATTGGTATAATCGGTAATGAATACGATATCGTACTGACCACCTTTATGCCCAGACATATCAAATTGCGCCATACCTACTACATTTTTACCCGATGCTTTATAATCTTGGGCGATCGCTTTGGAGCCTCTAAGCCCAACTTCCTCTGCTGCAAACCCCATTATTTTCACCGTTCTTTTCGGCTTATAGTTTGTATCCACAATGGCCTTAAGCACTTCACTGAGTACCGCAATTCCTGACGCATTGTCATCGGCCCCTGGCGCTCTGCCACTGCTGGGGTTACTGCCATTGATTGAATCTAAATGCCCACCAATAATCACAATTTCATCGGCCAATTCGCTCCCAGGGACCGTCACCACCACAGAGGACTGAGCCCATGAATGTGTGTAATGCTCGACAGAGATATCCGGGCGCGTACTGGCTAAGCTCTGCCAGTGGCTTTTAACCCAGTTTGACGCGTCAACACCAGATTGTTGAATGTAGTAACGATTATAAAACCCGGTCATCGCACTCACGGTGTTAACTAATCCCGTGGTCGATACTTTTCCCATTAAAGCTTGCACTGTTTCAGGATTATCAATTGAATATGTTAACTCTGGCTGGTTATTATGAGCATACTCTAATGTGGTCAAATAAGCCTTTGCCTCTGCTTCACTATCATGAGCGACAAACCCTCCGCATCTGTGATACTGCTCATGCATAAAGTGACTGAGGTTTTCATGCTCTGCCTCATGCATTAATAAAATATCCGCTTCTTGGTGAGTGTGACTTGCTTGGATATATGAACGACCTTTAACTGAGTTTTCTAATTGGTAGTGATGACTTGCTGATGCACCTAACGTTATCCATTTTTTTTCAGATACTGCATTTGATAAAGAGGAAAATGTAAGACACGCCAACAAACATAAGTATGTGTTTGAACGCATAATTTATCCTTTGGAAGATATCAAAAGGCGGCATGTCGCCGCCTTATCAAGTAAATCCTAATTTGCTTTGATATTCAGTGTCACGCCACTGGCATTACTATAACCACGTAAATCTATGTGCCACGTTCCTGATTGCGGGTTCGTGAAAGTGCAAGATTCACTATTGCCATTTTTATATGGACGACATTGGTATGAAGATGTAGAAGAAGCTGAACCAAAGTTGACGTAGAGGTCAGCATCACCACTTCCCCCTGAAATCGATACAGTTAAATTTGCGTATCCAGCATTGAGCTCTTGTGTATACCTAGCCCACTGCCCTGTAGACACAGATACATTGCTTTCTGTACGATCTATAGGCGGTGTATTATTGCTTCCATCTGAGTAACTTCCCGTTAGTGATACACCAGATATTTGATTCCATGCTTCAACCATCACAAAGTAAGTACCTGCTTGAATATTCGCGATTGAGCAAGACTCATTACTCGTAGAGGAAGTGCTCTTACAATCATAAGCTTGTAAGGTCGGCCTGGCACCAAACTTCACATATAAATCGGCGTCACCAGTTCCCCCAGTTGTGGTAAATTTAAGGTTACTTGACCCTGCTGGCACATTCAGTACAAAGAATTGCTGTGATTTAGCTGCACCACTGATGCCTGTGCGAGCTACACCGTTTGTTAACTCTTCATCAGTAGGCGGTGTGCCACAACTGCTGCCTGAACTCAGTTGAGATGTGACACCCACTAGCGCCAAAGCAGCCTTCACATCATCTGGGTTGTAGCCAAGGTCGCATGCAGCATCCATCACCCCATTACCAGCCAGATCCCAATCTGTACTTGCCGTCCAATACATCTGATTCGCTTTGGCCATCACCACAAAAGCTTTTTTAGTATCCCAGCCCGCTGTTGTTGCTAAATGATAAAAGGCTTTATTGAACACACCAGATGAGTGATGCACATCCATACCTGAAGTAAAGTTTGATTGATGATCAATAGAACGACCATCTTTTGTTGGATCATTCATATATCGAAGTGCACCACTCCCTTTGAAGATATCCTGTCCGACCAACCAGTCATTGCTCCCTCTCATATAGAATTCCGCAGCTTCGCCTGCCATATCAGAAAACGCCTCGTTTAAACCACCAGATTTATTACGGTAGATTAACCCTGAGTTTTGTTCTGTAAAACCATGGCTCACCTCGTGTGCAGACACATCCAAACTTACCAGTGGGTAAAATCGGTCTTTACCGTCACCAAAAGTCATCGAACGTCCATCCCAAAACGCATTTTCGTAATTATTGCTGTAGTGAACTCGCATTTGTAATTGGAAACTCAGTGGTGCCGTACCTAACCAATCACTGTACATATTGAACACCACATTACCAAAATAGTGCGCATCATTAAGCGGTGAATATGCGCCATTAATTTCTTTAACTGTATTCTCTGGGCAAGTGAAACTATGCGCGCTAGAACCGCTACTTCCATGATTTAAATGAATGGTCTTTACATTGGCATTATTCATTGTGCAGGTATTACCTGACTGGCTAACATCCAAATGACCATAGTCAGTACCATATTGATAACGGCCTGTTTTTTGGTTGCCACCCGGACCTGTTGCGTTAGCATGTTGAATATTATCATAGCTGAGTAACACTTCCCCAGTATGTGCATCAACAATTTGATATGGTCTGGATGGTGAGTCGCCATACGTCACATGCGAAAGCTCATAAACCAAACGAGCTTGATTATTTTTATCTACCCATATAGCGAGCTGCTCTGTCTCATGGAATGTTTTTTGCGCCAACTGCGTTGCTGGTAATGAGGCAGTCGATAAGGCTTTAGCCTGTGCCGCGGCCAAACTCGGCTTAACTGACATGACATCTGCATTAATGTCGTATACAGCAGCACCATGCGCGTGCTTCAACAGACCTTGCTTATCAAAAGTTAAACTGACTGTGTCACCAATAACAGGCAAGCCTTGATACATTTGTTGATAACGGTGGGTCACCGAACCATTCTTGTGTTTAAAGCTTTTGAGTATTTTTAGCGAGTCATCAGCAGAAAGGCCGATTAATTGATTTGCGGGTGTTGAGAGTAAACTCATCGATCCTGACTGCAACATGATATTTAAATTGTTATGTTGATTTAAATACTGCTTCTGCGCGGCGTTTGCAGCACAACTCAGTACCGCAAGAGTGGCGAGAGTTAATTTAGTTATTTTATGGTTTTTCACTTTATGCTCCTTGATTGTGTGTATTACATTCAAAAAATACCTGAATGTGCACCGTGTTTGGATGCATAGTTGAGACTAGCCAAATAAAACAAAAAATAAACCTTTAATTTACATAAATTAAACCTATGGCCAGTTGTATTTTTTAATCAATACTTTCATAAAGTTAGCTAAATTAAGACAAAATTCACAGTCTAAATATGACCAAAATGTAAACAAAATACTACAAAATCAATATTAGATTATCAATAACGATTTAAGGGCATAAACGAATGGGATTTATGCGCGTGCAATTCTCCCATTTAAGTAGGCTAAAGCGATATCTTCATTTGTTTTATGATAAAGTTGAACAGGTGATTTATATAAACTTTTGCACAGCGGAGTTAAAATTCGTAGGTATAACGCAGTCTCAGCTGCCTGCCTTTTTGTGGCACCCTGCCATCGTATCTTCTGGGATCGAATGCATCGGTAGACTTATCAAACGCATTTTGAACTTGTAACGCAACCCCTTGTTTATCATTTATTTTCCAGCCAATCGTTGCGCCAAATAACCAATGACTTGGCTGATGGTAAGGTGAAAATTCAGGATCATCAGGTAACACAGCAGGGATGACCGTGATGCTGTCTCTCCATATCCCGTTGACGGAGTATTGCATATCTCCTTGGCTATAATTGAATACTATAGAACCAAACTTTTTATAACTCGGGTTAAACGGTAAATCGATGTATTGGGTAAATGTGCTAGATAACCAAGCTGATTCATTTATATGCAACGTGCCGCTAAATTCAAAACCTTGCATGCTAGTTTCAAATACATTGTCAAACGTAAAACGAGATAATGCTTCGTCCACAGGAATTAAATTAATAAAATCCTCTAATTCATTATCAAATAAAACCAAATCGACTTGCCAATTATCATTTTTTGCATGCCATACTAACTCTGTCGTTTTTAAATATTCTGCTTTTAGATCTGGGTTACCAACGGTCACTTCGTCATTTGAATGCAGCTCATTACTAACAGGGGCTCTAAATGCCTCGCCATACTGTAGCTTAAAAGTATGCACAGGATTAAATTGATAAATGAGTGCCAATCTTGGTGATAATTTACGATCGATGTCAATCACATCATCATAACGAAGCCCTGTAAACATTGTGATAGATTCAGTGAGGGTATATTTAACTTGTGTATAAACGGCGTAAGAGTCGAAGCTAGCTTCGAGCGGCTCAAAAGGCTTATGATTGCTAATAACTTGAAGGCCGCCAAGGTAAAAAGGCTCATCTACAAAAATCTGCCCAGTCTCAGGGTTATAATAATTAGTGTATACATCAGCACGAGATTGCTCTTCCCAAGAATATTCAGCACCAAAAATGATATTTAGAGACTGGTTATATCCATACACAGTTTCGCTGTTTAAAGTAAGATCTCTTGATTGCCAACGTGGGCCTACAAAAAAATCGTGGTCTAATTGAAGTTCTTCAGCACTGGCAATTAATCCTGCACTTTTTATGTCATGCTTTATAAATTCCAATCTTGTCGTATTTGAAAGTGAGTCACTCCATGATGATTTGACTTCCAATTGCATACCCAGATTGCGACTGGTGTGCCTATTATCTTTAGACTCACCTGATAAATTAATAAACTCATCTAATCGCGTCTCAGAGTTATGAATTGCAAATCGCCAATTCTCCCAATTTAACTCAACCTCAACGAACCGACCATCAATCGGATCTCGCACTTTCGCTTCAAAATACTCATCTCCATCATCTCTGTATAAAGAGGCATTAGCTTGAAGTGACAGACCATTTTCAAACGTATGATGAGCGCTTAATGCGCCTTGATACATACCATTGTCGCCGACAGCAGCCATAAATTGGTTAGAATTTTCTTTGTAACGATATTCATCACGCCTAAAAAGGCATTGCTGCCATACAAAGCGGAACCGGGCCCTCTGATAAACTCAACTCGTTCTACTATTTCAACGGGGATAAAAGGAGCATAAACAGAAGCTTTGCCAAAAGACGCATCATTAAGTCTTTGCCCATTGAGCATGACCAGCACATTACCGCTGTCTAAATAGATACCGCGTGCGTGCTCTTTTGGCACAGCACCAACCCAATCGCCGCGAGTTGACTGCATGCCAGGCACGAAGTTCATGAGTTCATATACATTGGCGACGCCTAATAATTGAATATGTTGACGATTAAAAACGGTCGTACTCGATGGCACAGTGGTAGGTGATTCAGTGGTTTTAGTGGCTAAAGTAATGTTAACGTCAAGCAATTCCTCAAAGCTCAACTCAAATAGCTCTTCTTGAGAAGCAATTGCATTAAAGCAAAAAAGAAAGACAAAAATAAGCGGGACTGTTTTTTTCATATTGAGCCTGACTACTGATACCGTAACAAGCTCAACTCAGGTGAACAATTTCACCAAATTTTGCTTACACAGTTACCGTTCATACATCTAAATAATACGCATGAAATGTAACTGTGCAAGTTTTTACTTAAGTTTTATGCAGCCTGTAACTTCTTTGCCTTGAAATACTTATACAAGCCAATCAAGGAAGCAACTATCCAAAACAGCTCAATTACAAAGCTCGCTAGGTTGAAGTTGTAGCATAAACTAATAAGTAGCAGGATTGCACCAGAGAGGTTCATGAGGTTATATTTGAGGCCATCTGGTGTGACCTTTTCAAGTTGCAGTAAGAAAAACGCTCCAACTACAAGAAAAGTACCAGTCATACCTATTACATCAAATAAAATGTCAATCATGTTTTTGTCCATATATTTTGTGGATACTCACCCAAACACGCTGGCCCTTTTCCATGGGTAGGGTGACTTTCAATCGTTGAAACAGCACAAACTCATGAATTATCTTAAAATCATGATGATTGAGACAGGATATTTGTCCTTATATTGAAATCACTTATTTAAAAGTCACTTTATTGCCAACAATTTTGAGTGCAGGTGCCCCCCTTATCAGAGTCTTTCTGGAAAACTCTTGTTCGCAATCAGGGCAATGAGTTTGATTGATGGTATGATCAACACTTATTCGTTCGACAAAGCATTTTATGAGGCTGCCCTTACCGCCTTTTCGGTACTTAAACAACTTGGCTTTGCACTTAGAGCAAAACACATCGACTGTCCGAGTAGGGCCCTTTTTATTAGGTTTGGCCAATTAATTTAAACTCCCAACCACAAATCCGATTAAAGTAAATTGTAATGTGTGATAACCCGCATTCACTAGAAATAGTTTTAGAGGCCTTTGCTCAAACAAGTAACTAATCCCAAACGACGTGGTGACAAAAGTAACCCCAATAAACAGACCAAATGTCATCGCATCCAATACTGAAGGGCCTTTTCCAACTAACATCGCAACAGCAACCGAAGCCAAAATACAGAGCATAAATGAGCCTAAGAATATAGCTTTATGATCGGCATGTTTTAAGTCGAGTTCAGTTAATCCAGCACCTTCTAACCACGCCTGTTGGAACATCAATGGAGAATACCACAGGCCTCCGAGCAAAAAAGAGCTCAATGCAGCTAACAGTACTGCCACTATATTTACTTCGAATACATACATTAGCATTTGCTCCATTGTTTAACTATTTTCAATTTAGTTAAAATCTACCAATTGAGCAATGTAAGCGCCAAAGTTGACTATTTTGATACCGGTCTTTTTTGCAACTTACGCTGTAAAGTTCTTCTGTGCATATTGAGCTGACGAGCCGTTTCCGACACATTGCCCTCATTTGCTTGCAATGTTTGTTGGATATGTTCCCACTCCAATCGCTCTGGCGACATTGTTGACTCAAACGAGTCTTCAATCGCCACCTCTTCACCTAGTAGTTTTTTTGCAATCAACTTCGTGTCAGCAG
Source organism: Pseudoalteromonas luteoviolacea (assembly GCF_000814765.1). Taxonomy (GTDB): domain Bacteria; phylum Pseudomonadota; class Gammaproteobacteria; order Enterobacterales; family Alteromonadaceae; genus Pseudoalteromonas; species Pseudoalteromonas luteoviolacea_H. The sequence goes on along the minus strand of NZ_JWIC01000007.1, from coordinate 1,292,192 downwards.
GCTTTGTCAAGTAATCATCCGCCCCCAGTTTTATTGCTTCAACCGCGGTCGCGATACTGGCAAAACCTGTTAGCAAAACCAATATACAGTTGGGAAGCACTTGTCTAATTTGTGCGATATGCTGCAAACCAGATGAATGCTCAAGCTTCATATCTAGCAGCACATACTCAGGTAAAAATGCGCTGCACTGAGATAAGATGTCTCTCTCATAATTCACGACTTGACACTCAAATCCCATCTTTGACATCCGCCTTGCGAGCGTATTTGAAAAGGCGACATCATCCTCAATAATTAATAACCTCATGATAAACCTACTATCGGTAATACAGCGGTAGACAGGACGCCACCTTCTGCCAAATTTTCAAGGTGTAATTCACCATTTACTCTCTCTAACGTTGCATGAGTTAACAACAGCGCCATACCAAAACCAGTATCACTTTCGACAATAGATTTGCCCAAGTCATCTAACTTCTTCTGAGCAATTCCTTTGCCTTCATCTTTGATCAATAAATACCATTTCCCCCCTTCTGCATATGCAGTCAATTCAATATGGTACTTATCGGCACGCTCATTTGCTTTTGCCGCATTGACTATCAAATTTAACAGTGAAGGCACTAACATTGGATCCCCATTGATCTCAACAGAAGATGTCTTTTCAACAATGGACAAAGATTGTTCTGGATATTGAAGCGTCATTAACTCTTCTAGTTGCGCTATCACAAATTGTGTAGATTGCGCCTTTTCTTGACGCTTTAACTTAAGTAGCTCTGTTTGCTCTCTAAAACTATCTAGTTGAATACGACACTGCGAAAGCGGTCCGTGCATCTCAGAAACCGCAGGATGTTCAGGGAAATCCTCACGAAGTTCCTCCAACAATAAATTTAGGTGAGCAATCGGCGTCGCGAGTTGGTGCGTTACCTGTGCTGCGGCACTACCAAGTGCTAAAAGCTGCTCTTGTTGCAATTGCTTTTCGCGCGTTTTCGCCAACAGCGCCTCTCTCTCTCGAATCCGCTTCACAAGTATTGCGACAACACCGACAGTCACAACCACCATGAAAACAAAATTCACAAACATGCCTAGCAAGTGCTCGCCCATATGCATACCATGGTGATGCATTGGCATAGTCACAGCCAAATACAAATAACCATATGAGAGCAAAGCACTCGCTGATACAAATAACACGTAACCAATTGAAACGGTAACCGCGGCTATAATACAAGGTAAGAGTAATAATGAAACAAAAGCGTTACTTGCACCGCCTAAAAAAGACAGTAAAACAGATAAAAAGACGATGTCTGCCATCAACTGTAAAGTCATGGCCCTTTCTGAGATTTCTCTGCTTCTACGATACAAAACAATGCTAACGAGTTGAAACAGTGATTCTAATGCTATCACCGTAAAAACAGGCTGATGGGGGATGCTTTTGTCGAGCAATAAAATTGAAATTAACACCAAAATAAGCTGTAAGACAATCGCAATCGAACGCAGTAAAAGCAGCTGTCCAAGTGCAGATTGGGGCGAGAAAGCAATAACCATGTAGCAAGCCTAAAAGCAAATGAGGACGTACTTTACCCGATCAATCTCCCAACTTAAAGGCATCAGAACTAGAAATGCTCAATCATATTTGAGAATAAACTCTGGGCTGGGAGTACCTTGATGAAAGAGTAACTGCCACCCTGCTCCGTTGTTACGCCATAAAGACATTCTGAGAGAAAACTGTAAGTTAGAATAAGCATTACGTCGATAGGCCGCATGATAAGTAAGCTGTGCTATCGTCTCACTTAACATTTGTCCCCTAAAGTCTTGATTATAAAACTGCGGTACTTTTTCGCTTGGCAACCGCGACAGTACATGCCGTTTATCAAACAATAACCCATTGGCAGAAATTTCGTAAAAATCATCATCCAATAACAAAGATAAGCGCTCTTTAGATTCTCTCACATGTGGTTCAAGTAAGCGTCGCTCTAAGGATATGAGTTCATCAAGTAGTTCTTGAGTGATTTTCTGAGTCATAAACAGCTGATATCTGACCTGTTTCTCATACAATTCTAGTCAAATGTACCAATTCAACAAGGTATTCTTTGTGTACAAATCAATAGTTTGTTATAAATATGCAATTAACCGAGTGGTCGGATTTGATTAAGAGACACTATGATATATGCAAAAATTACAGGTTGGGGTAAAGCATTACCACCAGCTTCTATCAGCAATGATGAAATGAGCACCATTGTTGATACCACTGACGAATGGATAACAACGCGTACTGGGATCCGTGCTCGTCGCGTTAGTCACGTAAGCACAGCTGAATTGGCCACCATCGCCAGTAAACAGGCCCTAGCCTGCGCAGATGTGAGTGGTGAGGATATTGATTTAGTGTTGCTTGCTACCTGCACACCTTCAACTATGGTTGCCAATACAGCCTCTCTGGTACAAAAAAACATTGGCGCTACCGGTGCTGCAGCCTGCGATACCAATGCCGCTTGCTCTGGGTTTCTTTATGCTTTACAAAATGCAACTGCACAGATCCAGTCTGGTATGATCAAAAAAGCAGTCGTTGTCGCTGCGGAGCGCATGACTTGGTATATCAACTGGGCTAAAAGAGACAGTGCAGTGTTGTTTGGTGATGGCGCTGGTGCAGTTGTACTGGAAGCGAGCTCAGAACCAAGCGGTTTACTGGGTACAAAAACAGGGTGTGATACTGAAGATAGAGATATTTTACACATAGCCAACTACGGAACAGACTTAAATAAATATGAGGCAGTTGGCCCATCTGACCTATTGTTTGAAGGACGTGAAATCTTCAAGCGCGCAGTAACCGGTATGAGCTTGGCGTGCGATGACGTTATGGATAAAGCGAAGCTCAACCTTGATGACATTGACGCCCTTATTCCTCATCAGGCTAATCTTCGTATTATCCAAGCAATACAGAAAAAGTTAGATATCGAAGACGAAAAAGTGATTGTCAACATCGACAAGTATGGCAACACATCAGCTGCAACAATTGCAATCGCGCTATGTGAAGCTGTCGAACAGGGGATGATCAAGCCACATGCTAACATTATGTCTGCCGCTTTTGGAGCCGGGCTAACTTGGGCTGCAAGTTATATAAAGTGGGGCGAACGCATTACACCTCTCGCGACTTCAGATTATACATTTACGCCTTGTGAACAATCAGGACTTGAACTCGTTCAAGATGCCGTCACCGCTTGTAAAAATAACTCCTAATCACTGTGAGCAGTAGCGTCAGCTACTGCTCGAAATACTCCATCATACCTGATAGTATTAGCGCTTCAGCACTCGAAAGACCACTACGTCTTTAAACACTCTGCTTTGTTACATTGACTACTTTAAATAATGCTTAATTCCTTATTTTGACGCTGTATAATCGTCTTACATTTAGAATTACTTTTGATTATTTCAATTAGAGTAGTAAATAGACAACTGGTGTTTGCTACACAATCAAAATTACTGACAACAAGCTAGTTATTAGGGGAATATGGTGTTTAAACCTCATTCAGAGATTAGCCAACTCGAACCACAAATCGTTTGGCAATTTTTCGACCAAATTTGTTCCATCCCACATCCATCTAAACATGAAGAAGCACTTGCTCAATTTATTGTTAACTGGGCGAATTCAAGAGATTTAGCCACGCGTCGTGATAAAACCGGTAATGTCTTTATCAAAAAGCCTGCAACCGAAGGCATGGAAAATAGAAAGCCTGTCGTTTTGCAAGCACACATTGATATGGTGCCTCAAAAAAATGATGATACAGCGCATAACTTCGAAACCGATCCAATTAGACCATTTATAGACGGTGACTGGGTAACCGCAGACGGAACTACGCTAGGCGCAGACAACGGTATTGGTATGGCTTCTTGTCTTGCGGTACTTGCTTCAGATGACGTTGCACATGGACCACTGGAGGTCATTTTAACAATTGACGAAGAAGCGGGTATGACTGGCGCATTTGGTTTAGAAGCGGGCTGGCTAGAGGGTGAGATTTTACTCAACACCGACTCTGAACAAGAAGGCGAGATCTACATGGGCTGTGCAGGCGGCATTGATGCTGGCCTAACACTTGATATCGAGAGACAAGAAAAATCAGCCCAGCAGACTTATTTAGAAATTTCTTTGAAAGGCCTAAAAGGAGGTCACTCTGGCGTAGATATTCATACCGGACGTGCCAACGCAAATAAGCTGTTAGCTCGCACATTGAAACATCACCTTACAGATATTGAGTTCCAAATTGTTGAATTCAAAGGTGGCTCTTTAAGAAACGCAATCCCACGTGAAGCCTACACAACCATTGCCATTCAAGACGCAGACATCAATAAAGTCTCTACCTATATTGAGCAAGTACAATCTCTCATGCGCCAAGAGTTGTCAGCTATTGAGACGGGCCTCACTTTCAATGTTAGTCAAACAGAGAGTGCGCTAAATCCACTGACATTAACCAGCACTCAGCAACTGTTATCCCTATTAAATGCATGCCCTAATGGCGTCGTTCGAATGAGTGATGATATTCAAGGCGTCGTAGAAACCTCATTAAACTTGGGTGTGATTACAACACAAGCAGACAGCATAGAAATATTATGCCTGATCCGCTCTTTGATTGACTCAGGTAGAAAAGATGTTGAAGGTACTTTGTCTTCATTGGCAGAGCTTGCCGGTGCAAAAGTTGAGTTTTCTGGTGCTTACCCTGGTTGGAAACCTGAGCCTGAATCAGAACTAATTCATATCTTCAGAGACATGTACGAAGGCATTTATGGTAAAAAGCCAGATATCATGGTGATACATGCAGGGCTTGAATGTGGTTTATTTAAAGAACCATATCCTGAGATGGACATGATATCGTTCGGCCCGACCATTAAGTTTCCTCATTCTCCTGATGAGAAAGTACATATTGAATCTGTCGGCTTGTACTGGCAACAAATGAAAGCATTACTTTCAAACATACCAGTTAAAACGGCTTAAATAATAAAAAAACGGCTCATATGAGCCGTTTTTTATGTATATTAATTAGGAGAAGCGTTTTTGTAAGTATGCAAATGTAGCTCTAAGGCCCAAGCCTTCACCACCCACAGGTCTCCCTGGCAAATGGCGAACATTCCACGCCATCACATCAAAGTGTAGCCACGGCGTATTTTCAGGCTCAACAAACTCTTTTAGGTACAGCGCAGCTGTAATAGAGCCTCCGAATGGCGTCGAACCACAGTTTGAAATATCTGCTATATCGCTTTTGAAAAGACCTTTATATTGATCAAACAGAGGCAGTTGCCATACTGGATCATTATGCTCCAAGCCTTCAGCAATGATGTCATTGGCGATTTTCTGATCTGTACTATAAAAACCAGGTAACTCAGTACCTAAAGCAATACGACATGCCCCTGTTAAAGTAGCAAAGTCAATCAATAGATCAGGGTTTTCAGTTTGCGCTTCAGCCAATGCATCACATAATACCAAGCGCCCTTCTGCATCCGTATTATCGATCTCTACGGTGATCCCTTTACGAGTCACAATGACGTCACCAGGTCTAAACGCGTTTTTCGAAACGGCATTTTCAACCGCAGGCACTAATACACGTAATCTAACAGGTAGGTTTGCCGACATGATCATATGTGCAAGACCAAGTACATGAGCAGCGCCACCCATGTCTTTTTTCATATTGCGCATGCCTGCAGCAGGTTTCAGGTCTAATCCGCCCGAATCAAAACACACACCTTTACCAACTAAAGTTAATTTTGGCGCGTTTTCATCACCCCAAGTTAAATCCAACAAACGAGGCTTGTTATCACTGGCGCGGCCAACCATATGAATAGTTGGGTAGTTGTGCTCAAGTAACTCATCTCCAATCAACTGTTTAAATTCAGCACCAAATTGCTCAGTTAATTCAATGAACGTTTCCGCTAAATGTTGAGGCATCATGTCAGCCGCTGGCGTATTTACCAAATCGCGAACCAAGTATATGCCAGTTGTAATATCAGAAACTTTTTTACAAAGTTGCTCATTGGAAATGGCTAATTTAGCTTGAATAGGTGCCGCTTTTTTATAAGCGTTATATTTATATGCACCAAGAATATAACCCGTTGCAGCTCTTTCAATTAGATCTTCACTGCCAACAAATTGATATAGACCTTTTGGAAGTTGCTTAGCAAGGTCTCCAGCGAGCCATTGATCATCAAGCGACTCAACAACACAGACAACACTTGATAACTCACCGCTAGTCAAATCAGGTATCAGCAATACATTCTGACCTTCTTGGCGAGTCGCCAATACAAAGCTTTTTGACGGTTCTGCGTGGTCTGATAGCCAACGATCAAGGTTTGCTTCTGTGGTAAGATGAATTGGTGTTCCTTCTTGGGAATGAACGAGTAAAGTACTCATACGTGCCTCTTATTCTAAGTTGTATTGCCTCAAGGATAACAATAACTGACACACAATTCACCGTTATAAGGGTAAGTTTTTTCTATATTTTCGTAAACACAATATCAATTAAACGTAATAGAAAAAGCGCCACAAAACACGAAACCTCTTAATAAGCTTTTAAATGGCTATTACTTCTTTTTGTCTGCTTTTTTAATTGCAAAAGAGCTAGGTAACACTTCTACACCAAACTTATTCCCTAGCGCGATGATTAAAGGGATGGTGATTGGCGCAAATGGTAAAATGGCGAACACGCCTAGGCCTAATCCTTTTAAAACATCTACGAACTGCTTATTAGCAACTTTGAGTTCTGATCTCGTTGCGTTCCCTAACGTGTATCTTTTATAGATATCAAGCATCTCTTCCGTTTCTTGCTTTTCTTGCGCTAGGGCTCCTTTCAAAGCAATCAGGGTACGTTTGATCCTTAACCTTTGTCTTTTTCTACTTATTCGTGCCACCCGTATAGGTGCTTTATGCACGACCTTTATCAATCGCATTGACAACCAAAATCAGCTTATTTTCTGACATTCTAGCAAACTTCTATATAAAAATCGTGCGGATATTTGGTCCAAACCAAAGTGGCATTTAAACCTCGATCGCACTCACACAAATTAATAAATGTCACAGTGTTAAATAAATGGTTAATACAATCCCAAAATTATCAATAAAACCAATTTAAAATAGCGTTCCTTTGCAATTAACAACCCATCCCAGTACCTTTTATATTAACAAAAAACAGTTAAAACCATCACAAAAAGTCTAAAAAAACGTTTTATTTAAAAATAAATACAATTAAATCAAACAAAAGATTGAACTTAACAAATTGACTGCTACATTTATACACGTGTTAATTGGTTGATTAAAACTATGTGAAAACACAATATTGCATATTGCAATTTAGTATACAAAAAATTTAGAAAAACTGGGGAAACAGGATGAAACTACAGAGATGCAAGCTAAGAAAGGCTATTCAGTATGCTATTTCTACGACTGCAGCAACAACCGCGCTTTTAGCATTTGGTGTTCAAGCGGATGCCAGAGAAGAAGGCGCCAATAAAGATATAGAGAAGATCGCCGTCGTTGGTTCGAGGGCAGCACCAAGGTCAATTGGGGAATCACCGGTACCGATTGATATTATTGGTGGTGATGAATTAAGTAAGGCTGGTGGCGATGACATGCTTGAGCTTCTTAAAGGATCAGTACCTTCGCTCAATGTCCATGCAAACCCGATCAGTGATGCTGCAAGTCTTGTGAGACCTGCTAACTTACGCGGCTTGCCTGCTGATTCGACATTAATTCTACTTAACGGAAAACGTCGTCACCGCTCTTCTGTTATTGCATTTTTAGGTGGTGGTATCAATGATGGTGCACAAGGACCAGATATTTCTGTTATCCCAAGTGTCGCCCTTAAGCAGGTCGAAGTGCTTCGTGACGGTGCTGCTGCACAATATGGCTCTGATGCAATAGCAGGTGTTTTGAACTTTGTACTTAAAGATGCTTCAGAAGGCGGCAGTTTTTCTGTTAAACAGGGCGAGTATTATGAAGGGGATGGTGATACAACAACATTTGAAGGTAACATTGGCCTACCATTCACTGATCAAGGCTTTGTAAATTTAAGTTTTCAATATAAAGAGGCAGACCCAACAAGCCGAAGTGTTCAAAGACCTGATGCACAAGCATATATAGATGCCAGCGTAGAAGGAGTGAGAGATCCAGCACAGATTTGGGGTGCACCAGAGATAAAAGACGATATTACGCTGTTTGGTAATGTTGGACTTGAATTAAGTAATAGTTCTGAATTTTATATGTTTGGTAACTATTCCGAGCGTGATGTAAAAGGTGGGTTCTATTATCGTAATCCACAAACCCGTCCGCAAGTCTACTCTGGTGATGGCGGTAATACTCTGCTTGTTGCTGATTTAGATGGCGTTGGCACAGGTATCGAGTGCCCAACTGTAAACCTCATAGGTGCGGATGAAAAACGCATACAAAATGTTTCAAACATCGTCGCATACCAGCAAATTGCAGCTGACACAGAACTAGGCAGAAATTGCTTTGCATTCAATGAGATTCTGCCAGGTGGCTTCACTCCTAACTTTGGCGGTAACATCACGGATACATCACTGACCATCGGCACAAAAGGTGAGTTTACTGAAGGCTTTATGGAAGGCGGCTTCTATGATGTCAGTGGCTCTGTCGGACGAAATGAATCTCGTTACTTCATCACCAATACGGTGAATGCTTCACTAGGTGCGGAAACACCGATGGAGTTTAGCCCAGGTAAATATATTCAGTTAGAGAAAAACTTTAATTTGGATGTATCAAAAGGCTTCGACTTTGATCTGGCTTATGAAGTAAATGTCGCAGCTGGCCTTGAATGGCATGAAGAAACCTTTGAAGTTATTGCCGGAGATGAAGCATCTTTCATTGCAGGTCCTCTTACACAACAAAACTTCGGTATTGGTTCTAATGGTTTCCCAGGCTTCCAGCCTTCTGCCGCTGGCGAATTTACTCGACGTAACTATGCCGCATATGTAGATGTTGAAACCCCATTCACAGATGACTTTTTAATGGGGTGGGCGCTAAGATATGAGGACTATGACTCGTTCGGTTCGACGACTAACTTCAAAATTGTGGGTCAATATCAGTTAACTGATGATTTATCAGTGCGTGGCTCTGTTAGCACAGGTTTCCGTGCGCCGACAGTGGGTCAGGCAAATGTTAGTAACGTTCAAACAAACCTAAGCAGCGGCGTTCTCGTTGACTCAGCCCTTCTTCCACCAACAAACCCAGTTTCGGAAATTCTAGGTGGTACTGAGCTACAACCTGAAGAGTCTGAAAGTTACACATTGGGTTTTGTATATCAAACGGGCGATTTGTTCTTAACCATCGATTACTACAACATCCAAGTTGAAGACAGACTCAGTCAATCAAATAAAATTGACTTAACACCTGCACAAAAAGAAGCATTAAAAGCTGACGGCGTGCCAAATGTTGACAGTATAGCTCAGGTATCTTTCTTTACTAATGACTTTGATACCACAACACAAGGTGTGGACGTTGTGGCTAACTATTCAATGGACTTGATAGGTGGCTTCGCGACCTTTAGCATGGCGTATAACTGGAATGAAACTGAAGTTGATAAGTTCTCGACGATTACGGGGGATTTCAAGGTAGAACGCTTAGAAAAAGACTTGCCACAGCATCGCGCTACATACACGTGGACGCAACAGTGGGAAGATTTCTCTGGCTTTATTCGCTACAACTACTTTGGTGAATACCAAGGTGTTCACGTTGACTATGATGCTACAGCAATCATGGCCGATCCCAGCTTCACTTTTGATGCCGAGCTAACGTATTACGCGACAGAGAATATCAGCTTAACGGTAGGTGCAAATAACATCTTTGACCAAGATGCAGAGAAAGTCATTGACTTTCTTGAAGAGGGCAACAATGAACTTACGCCTTCAAACACATGGGGGGGTATCTACTATGAAACCTCTCCATTTGGTATTAATGGTGGTTTCTACTATGTCAAAGCAACTTATACGTTCTAAACTTTATCTGTAACCCAGAAGCAAAAGAGGAATTAGCGATGGCTATTTCCTCTTTTTATTTTTATCATTAAAATAAACTGCTTAAGAACATGTTACTTTTAGACCGTGCAACTGAATTACTATTAGAAAATAGGCTTAGAGAAGCTGAATTTATGTTTAAGCAAGTGCTTAAACAAAACCCAAAAAATGGCAAAGCCCTATTCGGACTTGGCCGAATATGCATGCGCTTAGAGCAATATGATAATGCCATCTATTATCTCAAAAGAGCGTGCGAACACCTGCCTAAAATGCTTGATCCCCTCTATGCATTAGCCGATGCTTTTATCGCAGTAGGGTCTCCTGTCGATGCAAAAACCGTGCTTGAATACGCGCTTAGCGTTGCACGACATAATGCACAAATCCATTACCACCTTGGGCAATTCTATTTAGACCATGGGTTTATAGATAATGCCTATCAAGTGTTTAAAAAAGGGCTAGACTGTCCTGTCTCTGGTGTTTCGGTGTTCATGATTTTTGAACTCATGCAACTTGCGCGCCCGGACGAAATTCCAGTTTTAATGGAGCGCCTTAAAGAGTTTGAGAATAAATTCGAGCATCCCACATTTCATATTGTTGCATACCATGCCTATGCAACAGCCCATCAAGCACTTGGCGAGAACAAAGAAGCATTCGAGTATTATAAAAAAGCCAACGAATTGCAGCTCACTCAATGTACATTTAGAACCGCTGATATGTTGCCTTTTTTCAGCCGTTTACTGGATACCTGCGATGATGATTTCTTCTCAAAACCAATTGATAAGGTCAAGTCAACCTTTACTCCCGTGTTCATTGTTGGCTTGCCAAGAACCGGCTCTACTCTATTAGAGCAGATCCTTACTCAACACTCTCAGGTTGGAACCATTGGCGAGAGCATTGTGCTGAGTGACAAAATCGTCCCTTACCTTGAAATGCGTACGGAGCGTAATTTCCCTGAATGTATCTATGACCCCTCAACATCAATGTTAGACTACTGTCGCAGCGTCTATGTTGATGAAATAAAAAAACATCGCGTGCAAGAAGAAGCCGTGATCAATAAATTACCCTCTAACTTTCAAAATGTTGGCTTAATATACAAATTATTTCCTAATGCCCGAGTAATACATTTAACGCGTGAATTTAAAGCCAATGCATGGTCTGTCTATAGTAACCATTTCGCTGAGAATGAACCTTATTTCTGCTCGCTTACTGAATTTGAACTCTATGCAGACATTGAACAACAGGTGATGTCTCATTTTGCAACCCGAATAAAAAGAAATATATATGAGGTAAGCTACGAAAAGTTAATTGAAGAACCTGAGCGCACCATTCAAAAAATTCTTAATTTTATCTATTTAAAATATGAACCAGAGTGTATGGAGTTTTATAAAAGCCGAGCAAAGGTATCGACGTTAAGTAAAACTCAAGTCAGGCAGCCTATTCACACTCGTTCTTTGAGTCGATGGCAAATTTTTGAAGCTCAAATTGAAAAAGAATTAGACAAACCAACGTAACAACAAAGGCTTATCTCACCCCTTATAATAGTCAAACCAATATAGTACATCTTGAAACTGGTCGTTGATGGCATTGGGGTGAGTTAACATATCAATATGACCGTAATTATGTTTATGGCCATATTTTTTACCATAAATTTTGAGTTCTTGGATCCCGATACCTGACTCCTTCATAAACATTGTAATGTCGATCGGCTGAGCCAACGCTTTGTCACTCACGCCTGCAATATGCAGCGTTGGCGGCAATGTGATGTTCTCTAAAGCAGCGCCATAATCAAAAGCATCGTCACTATCAACCCAAGGGCTTATCTGAGCCCATTGCGCACTTTGCCTATGTGATTTAGCAGTCTCACTATCAGATCCCCACCGCAGTTTTTTGGCAGGTAAAAAACCATACTTTTTGGTATAATAGTAAGCCAACCAATACCATAGTATATTGGCTTTTAATAACTTCTCTGGATGGTTGTTATATAAACTTCGTTTAGAACCAAAGTAGGCACACGCACGCACATGCTCAATTTCACTTGGAAAGCGGGCAAACACACTATTCATAATCACCCCACCCCAAGAGTGCGCAACCCAATATTCAGGCCTTCTACCTAATCGTGAAGAAATAAAATCTAATGCTGTTGGTATATCCTCTAAGATGGACTCTGTTTGTCCATAATCATGATTTTTGTCTATAGCAGGCTCGCTATCACCTCGTCCCCGTAAATCCAAAACAAAACATCTATACCCCTGCTTTGCTAAATAAGGCGCAAAACCTTTATTGGAGTGAGTGTAGAAAATTTTACCATTTTCAATTGCACCATGAAGACATAAAACAATAGGTCCTTGTTTATCTGGGTTATGAATATATCTAAGGTGTAATGACGCATTGCCCTGTGATAAAGGTACTTGTATTGATTCTTGTTTTATCATGATATATCCATACTTTTTACTCATCGTACCAGTAGATATATTTAAAAGTAAACCCATTAGTGGAGACATTGAAAATAAGGTATAATTTCAGGCAGTAATTTTGTGATATACATTTTCAATCATGCACCCTAGAAACAAACATGCCAACGGCTATGATCTGTCAGACTTATCAGAGGCCACCCCGGAATTGACTCAGTTCATAATCGACAAACCAAATCATCAAAGTACCATTGACTTCTCTGATGCTCGTGCAGTGCTATTACTTAATAAAGCTTTGTTGTTTAGGCATTACGGGATTAAATTTTGGGATCTGCCGCAACAGTTTTTATGTCCACCTATTCCTGGAAGGGCAGACTATATCCATGCTCTAGCCGACTTGCTTGCAGAGGACAATGACGGCATCATACCTACAGGAAAAAAAATAAAGTGCTTGGATATCGGAACAGGCGCCAATCTCATTTACCCAATACTTGGCAGTGCAGAGTATAAATGGCAGTTTATTGGCAGTGATATAAACCCTATTGCGGTGAAAGTGGCTGACAATATAGCAAAAGCAAACAAGCTTCCAGTAAAAATAAAGCAACAAACCGATAGCAATGCGATATTTAAAGGTATCATCACAAAAGACAGCTATTTCGATATCACAATGTGTAACCCCCCATTTCATGCTAGTGAAAAAGAAGCGCAGCAGGGTACACAGAGAAAGTGGAAAAATTTAGGTATCAGCAAAACAGCCAAACAACTCAATTTTGGCGGTCATGCACCAGAGCTTTGGTGTGAAGGCGGCGAGCTATCATTCATAACGAGTATGATAAAAGAGAGCGCGCAGTTTGGTAAACAAGTAGGCTGGTTCACGAGTTTAGTGTCTAAAAAAGATAATTTACCTGCGCTAACAAAGTGTTTAAAACAACACAATGTCAAACGTCATAAAGTCATAAAAATGCTTCAGGGTAACAAACAAAGCCGCTTTATCGCATGGCAGTTTTAATTAACTGCCCCACTTTTCATCTCCCTTATAATCTCGAGCAAAATTTGTTTAAAACACCAAACAACGCTCGCATATCAATTGGCTTGCCGATGTGGGAAACAAACCCTTGAGACAAATACCGTCGGACATCACTCGACATGACGTTAGCGGTAAGGGCGATTACGGGTAAGTTAGGTTGGTGTGCATTTATTACTTGCTGTGCTTCAATGCCATCCATTTCAGGCATATGAATGTCCATTAAAACCAAGTCGAATTGGCGAGAGCGACAAGCATCAACCGCCAAGATGCCATTTTCAACCACCATTAATTCTGCTTGTGTATCTTTTAACATCATTTCAACAAGCATCTGATTTATTTTGTTATCTTCTGCAATGAGTATTTTTTTACCCGCTAAGTCTGGGGGAGATAATGATTTCTTAGGGGGTGTTCTCGACGCTTGAGTATTTTTATCAATTGGTAAGATAACGCGGATATGTGTGCCTTTTCCTTGCTCGCTGCTGAGTTCAATACTGCCTTGCATAAGCTTAACTAAACTCGCTGTAATGGACATACCAAGCCCTGTACCGCCATACTTTCTGGTTGTTGACGTATCCGCTTGCGCAAAGCGATCAAAGATACAATTTTGAGCCTCCGCGTTCATGCCAATACCAGTATCACAAACCTCAACAATCACAGCTGCTTTTTCATTCAGTACCGTTTCAGCTAAGTGTATGTTTACAGATCCACTCTCCGTAAACTTTACGGCATTTGAAGCAAGGTTCAGTAATATCTGTTTGACTCTAACCAAATCCCCAAGCCACTGGTCCTTAAATTGCTTATCAATAATGATGGCAAACTCGAGCCCTTTATTACTGATCAATGCATCTAAATCGTATTTTACAGAATCCAATATATCCGCAAATGAAATGGGCGCATTCTCAAGCTCAAGTTTATTGGATTCTATTTTTGAGTAATCCAAAATATCATTGATAATTGTAAGCAAACTTTGAGCTGAAAAAGCGGCGTTAGCCAGCGTCTTTCTGTTATCTGAGTCCAACTCTGCACTTTGCAATAACTGAAGCCCACCTAAAATAGCATTCATAGGTGTTCGGATTTCATGACTCATGTTTGCCAAAAAATCGCTTTTAGCTTTCACTGAATTTTCTGCAGCTAGCTTAGCTGCAGCAAGTTTCTCAATAACGGCAACCTTGTCTGTTACATCATAATTTACACCAATGACTTTAATTGGCACACCCAATTTATCTTTAATGATTTCGGCACTGGCTTTCATAGTCCTTATATCACCATTTGGGTGCACAACTCTAAACTCCGGATCATAAACGCCTTCACCTTGTACAGCTGAAGCCAGTTTAGAACGTACAAATTCGAGATCATCAGGGTGTACACTATTTTCCCAAGCTTCATACACACCAGAAAACTGCCCTGCCGTTACACCATATAGCTTAAACATCCAATCATCCCAAATAAGCTCATTGGAAATTAAATCCCATTCCCAAACGCCAATCTCAGCTGAGTCATTCGCAAGCTGCATCCTAATAGCAAAAGAATCGGCTTCATCTTTCGCTTTCTGAATTTGTGCTTCGACTTCCTTTTGGCGCGTAGTGTCTTGAACCACAGACCAGATAAAATCTATTTCATCGCTATCTGTAATTTTGATACCTGATAATAAGACTGGAAATACCTTGCCAGATTTATGAATATACTCCTTTGCATAAGGTCCATATCGCCCTCTCATTTTCAAGTCTTCAAGCTGTTTATACTCCTGCTGTTCATATTTTTTCGGCGTCAATTGCCAATAGTCCATTTGATTCAGCTCTTCGACAGAATACCCCGTAATGTTACCGAACTCCTGATTGACATAATCAAAGCTACCATCTTGCATAAAATTAATGGCAATGCCGACGGGTGCCAAATTAACAAAGTGCTCAAATTTTTCTTTCTCTCTCTGATATGCCTTCTGATAGTGCTTAATATCCGAATGCGCTTCATCAAGTTTTTGTTGGGCTTGCACTATTTCTGTGATGTCTCTTCCGATTGCGAGAATAAGTTCCTCACCGTGAAATTGCACGGATGTTAAAGATACTAAACAAGGAAAAGTCGAACCATCGGGGCGGCAATGGGTCCATTGGAATAGCTGAGCTCCCTCCTGCTGCGTTTTCTCAATATATTGCTTCGCTAACTGTTCAGATGATTGACCACATGGCTGATGCTTTGGTGAGATGTCAGCAGGAGTCAGTTGCAAAAACGCTTCCTTACTATTGATCCCATGCATTTCAATCGCCGCAGTATTGCACTCAACGAATGTCCCAGACTGAAGATCAACAATAGAAAGCGCATCACCGGACACATCGAATAGCTTTTTGTATTTATCTCGTTCAAAGGTAACTTGCTCAAGCTCAGATCGTAATCTTTTCAGTTCATTCTCTAAATTTGCACATCTTGTCCGAGACATAGCAGCTCCATATGCGCTTCAGTCTAAAATTATTTCACCAATTGGAATAAATATAGGAGTAAACCCTGATTATTTGAATTAAGCAGGTTGTGCTTATTCCCCAGCACTTAGTCAAAAGACGAATCAACTTCAGCGGCAGGAAGTTGAATTTCAAACTGGCTGCCAATACCAAGCTTTGACGCCACAATAATATCCCCTCCTTGGTTTTTAGCCATCATTAAGGCAATCGTCAGCCCCAAGCCAACATTGGAGCCAACAGGCTTAGTGGTGTAAAAAGGGTCAAATATTCGTGTTAGTTTATCTGGCTCGATCCCGCAGCCTGTGTCTTCGAACACAATACGTACAATCCCTGCATTTTTGCTGGCTGTTATTTTGACATCACTTATCTCCGATCCCGACTCTTTTGCGTTGAGGTATAAAGCTTCAAAAACTTTCAGCAGCTGCTCTCTACAACACATAACCTGAACACTTTTATCATGAGTGCTTTCATATATCTTTTGGTCGGTTATCTCACTACAAAACGTCGTGAGTATCTCATTTAAATCATATTCCCTAGGCTGTTCATCAGATACACCATTAAACACCGACAGCGCCGCAACTATGCGTTCAATTCTATTTAAATCAATTGCATTGTCTTCGAGCAATTCACCTATATCAGTAAAGTCACTGACTAGCTGATTTTCTCCAAAGCCCTCAACTTTTTCGAATAAAGAATCAATATAATCCTTTAAAACCGCAAAGTTACATTTCAATGCTCCCAGTGGGTTATTGATCTCGTGAGCCATACCTGCGGCTAAATAGCCTACAGACGCCATTTTTTCAGATTGTACTAATGTTGCCTGCTGTCTAATAATCTTGTCTTTCGCTTCTCTAAGAGAACGGTTAGACGCAACCAGTTCAGCCGTTCGCTTCTCTACCTTTTCTTCTAGAGTTTCATTTAGCTCTTTTAATTCACGCGCTAATTCTGATTGCTTTTTGATATCACGAAAAGCCCGCAAGGCGCTTGTCATCGTGATATATAAACGGGACTTTGTCAGATCTACTTTATTTTTGTAGTCATTAATATCATATTTGAGCATCACTTCGTGTTCTGGAATCGTACTGGGTTGCCCTGTTCTCAAAATAATGCGCACATCATGATTATTAAGCTCTTGCCTAATTTGGCGAACACATTCAAGGCCCGCGTTGTCTGTTTCCATAATTACATCGAGTAGAACAACACATATTTCAGGATCAGATTGCATATGCTTCATTGCTTCAGCTTTAGAGTATGCATGTAAAAATGACAGCTCTCTGCCTTCGTAGGTAAATTTTGATAAAGCCATGATCGTCACATCATGTATTTCAGGCTCATCGTCGACGACGAGTACTTTCCATGGAGGAAGCTGAGATGTCTGAGTTGTTTGCGCAGACTCGCTTGCAAGAAAAGAAAAAGTTGAGTTAGGCATGGCTACCAATTGTCTGTATTGATAGCCTTAAGCATGGCAAAAAAAGTTAAAATTACAACCTATTAAGTTCTGTTTTATAATGCTTTCTACAAACCGAGACGTAGCGATCATTACCGCCAATTTCGACCTGATCGCCGTCAGCAATAGCATTACCCTGCTCATCTAAACGCAATACGTGGTTCGCCTTTCGACCACAGTGACATACTGTTTTTAGTTCTATTAGCTTATCTGCCCAAGCCAATAAATATTGAGCCCCTTCAAATAACTCACCTCTAAAATCTGTTCTCAACCCATAACACAGTACCGGGATACCTAAAGAGTCAACAACATCGGTTAATTCAGAAACTTGCTCTTTAGATAAAAACTGGCTTTCGTCCACCAAGATACAATCTAATTTTTGCATTTGGTGTTCATTATTTACAAGCTCAAATACATTCGTCGTCGGCTCAAATGTACTTGCATCAGCTTCTAGACCAATTCGAGATGCAACTTTGCCAACACCTGAACGATTGTCTATGGCAGCCGTTAGAATAAAAGGCGTCATGCCTCGCTCACGGTAATTAAATGCCGATTGCAATAAAGTCGTAGATTTACCCGCATTCATTGCTGAGTAATAGAAATAAAGTTGTGCCATAGGTGTAAAATGAAAGTTTCGAGTGTGCGTAAGTCTACAGAAACTTACCTATTCTGACCATAATCAATATCTTGGAATTTTATGATTAACCGGGTTGTTGACATAATCTAAATAGTACTCATGCAATGGCATTACTCCTAACTCTTGCCAAAGTGTCTGGGCAACATCAGGACTTTGCAGTAAAAACGCCTTCGACAAAGCCAAATATCCATAACTAATATCAATAGGAGGGAATACAGGTTCAAGTGCGTCGCTATATGGAAAGCCAGACACTTGCTCGTTATAAACTTGGCATAACCCTAACGCCCCATCAACTAATCCTTTCAACACAAGCTGATAAGCATCATCTTGTGAATCAGTTTGAATGACACGATACAAATCCTGATGCAAAGCGTGTAAGACAGCATACCCACGAGGTACAGCCAAACTGATCGGATAGTTATTATTCGCCACGTCTTGAGCAAGGCCTTGCTGCCCGACCAAACACGTTCCCAACATGCTTATAGCGAGACTTTCGTCAACGTCACCTTGGGCATTTATCGGAAAATTGAGAAAGGATGCTCTTTCAGAGCGATACGAAGCGACGACAGCATCTACTTTATTTTTTTGGATATCATGTAGGCACCTTCGCCAAGGTTTGCGCACAAAGTTAAAACGCACATTTTGAACTTTGCTCTCAAGCCCTCGTAAAATCTCTATCGTGGCACCTGGTCGATGACTCGGTACTTCAAACCCACTACCAAGAAAAAAGGGAGGGATATTTTTGTCTTCGTAGCACAAAGTGATAAAGGTTGTAGCATATGATGATGAAGACCACAATAATACAATTAAAAGCGCTAACAGACGCATATAGCTCACAGCTCATTTTAAGGTTTAAGCATTGCAGTTGCATGCCTGATGCTACTAATACTATAGCTTACCCTGTTCTGTATGTCGTTTAATAAAATGATTTCTTGATGTCTTTAGGTATCTGGAGAGGCAAATAAAAAGTGCCTTGTATGTAGCTTATACCAGGCACTGAAAAATCGCTTGCGTTATTTAGCGTCTAAGTAACGCTTCTCAACTTCAACCCAGTTAATGACATTATAAAATGCAGCAATGTATTCCGGACGGCGGTTTTGATATTTAAGATAATAAGCATGCTCCCAAACATCTAGACCTAAAATTGGAGTCTGGTTGCTCATAAGTGGACTATCTTGATTTAAAGAGCTTGTTACTTTTAACTCGCCGTCAGCATCAACAACTAACCAAGCCCAACCACTACCAAAACGACTGACAGCCGCAGCAGTAAACTGCTCTTTGAATACATCAAAACTGCCAAACGTATCTGAAATTGCTTTAGAAAGTACCCCTTCATGCAAGTCACCACCATCTGGCGACATAATGGTCCAGAATAAACTGTGGTTATGATGACCACCAACATGGTCTCTCACTGCACCTTTTAGGTTTTCAGGCAGAGATTCAATGTTAACAAGCAAGTCTTCAACACCACGCTCAGCGAACTCAGTGCCTTCTAAAGCTGCATTGGCTTTATTAACATAAGTCTGATGGTGCAGTGTATGGTGGATTTCCATTGTTCTTGTATCAATATGTGGCTCTAGAGCGTCATATGCGTACGGTAGTTGTGGCAATGTAAAAGCCATGATTTTTCCTCATTTACTTTAATGGACGATATGTGGACGGTTAAAACCACCTTCCATTGCTATGTTAACTTGTTCAATTAACTCAGGAAGGTGAGGATGACAGGACGCAAAATTGATTAACTCCTGCCGCGTTTTATGTAAGTGATGACAAGCAATTTCAACGATTTCTATAGACGCGTTTTCTACTAAGTTGAGGATCACCGTATGAACTTCGATCAGCTGTTGGCAAGCTCGCTCAGGCTTAGACAATGCTAAAAAGCAATCAGCTAAATTATGAGCTGCGACCACCAGTGCAGGACAGCAATGTTCAATTGCAGTTAATTGCTCATCGCTTGCCTCGCTTTTTAAAAAGCGCTCAAGTAAATGACCAGCCAGATTTAAAGCACTTTGATATTTATCTCTGGCCGAATCAAATTGACCGTGCTGGAATGCATCGTTACCAGTTTTAATAGCGTATTGCCACGGGGCAAGGGCGTACTCCAATGGAGTATCAACTGAAGTTTCTGGTTGCTCAATTAGGGCCATTACGCTCCCCTTAGGTTGCTTTACACCAGACAACTATAAACAAAACCAACACCTTAATGCAAATTGTTTTTATTTGCATTATTACCATAATTTACGAGTGGTTATTTTATCTAATACCATCCATATCAAACCCAAACATAGATACTGCTTAAATAACAACCTCAGTTAAAAGCATAAAAGACAACGATAATGAGAATAAGAATCAATTGTTAAACCTATGATTTTAAAGGGTTTTTATTGACAAATAAGTTCTCATATATAGAATACCCCCTAAAGTCAGAGTTTGAGGAACATCCTATGAAGGGTAAACAAAAAATCATCGATGCATTTAATGCACTACTGGCAAATGAACTTGCTGCAATTGACCAGTATTTCATCCACTCTCGTATGTACGAAGACATGGGTCTTGATAAATTATATGAGCGCTTGAATCATGAGATGGAAGAAGAAACAACGCATGCAGATTGGCTAATTAAACGCATTCTATTCCTAGAGGGCGTACCAAATATGACCAAGCGTCGCGACTTATTAATTGGTCAAGACGTCAAATCGATGATGGAAAACGACCTAACACTTGAACTTGAAGTAGTCGCATGCGTTAAAGATGCAATCAAAGCATGTGAAGAAGAGCAAGATTACCAATCACGCGCTGTACTAGAAAAGCTACTTTTTGACACAGAAGAAGACCACGTATATTGGTTAGAGCAACAAATTGGTCTAATTGATAAGATCGGTATTCAAAACTACCTACAATCGCAACTTGCATAGGAAGGCTAATACATGAAAGGTAATAGAGAAGTTATTATCGCACTCAATAAAGTTCTAGCAAACGAACTTGTAGGTATCAATCAGTATTTTTTACATGCTCGCATGTTTAAAGACTTCGGCTTTATGAAGCTGGATAAAGCAGACTATAAAGTGTCGATCCAAAAAATGAAAAATGCGGACAGACTTATCGAGCGTATTTTATTTTTGGAAGGCCTACCTAACCTACAAGACCTAGGTCGTTTAAACATTGGTGAGAACGTACCTGAAATGATTGCTGCCAACCATGCTTTTGAAGAAGTCTCTTTAAAAGATTTGCAAGCTGCTATCGCTTTGTGTGAAGAAAAGCAAGACTATATCAGCCGTGAAGCTTTAGACAACATCCAAAGCGAGCAAGAAGAGCAAATAGACTGGCTTGAAACTCAGCAACAGTTACTAAAAACAATGGGGAAAGAAAACTACTTACAATCACAAATGTAAGTTACTCCCATTAAAAAAGGCGCTTAATTCAGCGCCTTTTTCGTTATTCAATTCTTTATGCAACTTGTTCAGTCACATCAACAATATCAATCAGCTTTTCATTCAATATCTTTTTAGTACAGTTACAACATTTACCGCATTGGGTGCCAACACCTAGCTCTTTGCTAAGATCTCTCATAGAACGAGCACCGTCATCTATCGTCTGCGCTATTTTTTTGTCTGTTATTCCGTGGCAGATACAAATATACATGAATGAAAACCAATCTCAATTACATCAACTGAGGCTAAGTTTAATCTAAACAAAAATAGTTATCAACTCACTTACGCATAAAAATGAGAATAGTTACTAATAGCATTGATCAATAAAGAGTTTTATTTCACTTTTTATAATGGTTCAAGCCTTCAGCTGTAAAATGACAGTGCAAATTTCAATCAACCTATGGCGCCTAGCCTAATTTTTATCTATTTACTGGGTTCAAATCCACATGTTTATTTAATTCTGAAAAAGATCAAGACTGTTTCATGTGCATCGAAGTAATGTGTTGGACAGATTGAAAGCGAAATGATGATACTATTTCACTGACTTGTATGAGCGACATAAAATATACATGCCTGCTACTTATCACTGACACGCCCTCATTATTACAGCCTTTGATTTCCTTCCCAAAAACAGAAATTTCAAGCTTTGAAACAAATAATGAATTAACCAAATGTAAAAAACAGAACTCTGAAAACGATAAAAATTAAGAGTCTAGCTATTTCTGCAAGTGTTGTACTTGCCACTTAATCAAACATTGATAGAGCTCCGATGACTCAATAGGCTTCGCAACAAAGTCATCCATGCCGACTTGCAGGCACTTTGCCCTATCTTCACTGAACGCGTTAGCAGTGATCGCGATAATATATGGCGTGCCGTATTCATCAGGCTGAGAGCGTATGGCGCGTGTGCACTCAAACCCATCCATATTCGGCATTTGACAGTCCATAAGTACCACATCATATTTTTGAACGCTTAGAGCATCTAGCGCCTCTATGCCGTCCTGCGCCTTGACGATTTCCCCTCCCGTTTTTGCCAGCATTTGCATTGCAACTATCTGGTTTATTGGATTATCTTCAACCAATAATAAGCGCACACCGTCTAAGTTTGGAATACCAACGCTGTCTTGAACAGACCGTTCTATTCGCCCGCCTCGTTTTGCAGGGATCACGACTGAAAACTCACTGCCCTGATGCTCTTGAGAGGTAAACGTCAGCTCTCCTTCCATCAGTGAGACCAAGCGCTTGCAAATTGTCAAACCAAGTCCTGTGCCACCATATTTGCGTGTTGTAGACAAATCCGCTTGTGTAAATTCGTCAAACAAATCTTTTTGCGCTGCCTCTGAAATGCCCACACCAGTATCTTTGATGCTGCAAGTAAGCCGCTCATTGTGATAGCTCACTTCAAAACGAATAAAGCCCTCTTCAGTAAACTTACCTGCATTACTCAATAGATTATTAATCACCTGTCCGACACGTAAGTCATCAATGATAAGTACTTCAGGGACGGTGTCTGATAGTACATAGGTAAACTCGACATTTGACTTTTTGATTGACTGTTCAAATGATGTAGAGATATCCCTGACAAACTTCTTAATATCAGTGTCTTGTTGAGATAGATGCAAAGCCCCGGCTTCAATTTTCGAGTAATCCAAAATGTCATTTAGAATGAGTAACAGTTTATGGGCTGACTGATAAATAATATCTAACTGCTCTTTTGCTTTAACGTCTTGCTCAGACTGGATCAGCGCTTCGGACATTCCAATAATGCCATTGAGCGGTGTCCTTATCTCATGGCTCATATTAGCCAAAAATTGACTTTTTGCGGAGCTTGCGCGATTGGCACTTTCAAGTGCAGTGATCAATTCCTCGGTTTTTTGCCGCACTTCCAACTCGAGCGTTTTATTAAAATCTTGTAGCTTACGATTAAGCTGTGCATTTTCTTCATTCGCTGTATTTAACTTAGTGAAACTCATCGAGAGTTTAAACGCCAACTGTGAAAACTGCTGCTGTAAAATAATCACCTCTAAGCAACTGCCATCTGTCGTATTATTGACGTCAGACAGTTTTTTGCTGGGGTCAAAGGAGTTTATACTATGACTTAAATCCACAATGGGTTTAGTGAAAACACGCGTCATTCTATTCACCAAAAAGCTGCTGATAGCAATGATAAACAAAGCCAAAATAAATGACTGGATCCACGCTGAAGCGACCGCCAAGTTAACGTGTTTTCGCTCTATTAAGCTAATTACACGCCACTGAAATATGTCTGATTGCATACTTTGCTTATAGTACACATCTCGATTGTTACTGATATAGATTTGATCGGTTGTCTCTGTGAGTTCATCTAATTGCTTATCTGCAATGTTATCTAAAATATTGAAATCAGATTTTAAAGAGCTATAAACGATGTTATTTTCATGATCAACAATCAGTAAGTGCCCTTTTTGCGCCAGCACCCTAGGAATAAATTGTTCAAAAGACTCAAAGTAGAGTGAGCTCTCGACAATGCCTTGGAACTCCCCTTCTTCGTATAGCGGAGCAGATACCGCCACCACTGGATCATTACCAAACCCTCTACCTTGAAATATTCCAGACACGTAACCGTTAGGATAGTAAGGTGCTTGAAGAAAGTATTCACGATCAGCCACCGAAGGCACTTCACCCACTAAACTCACTTTCAAGGCTTTAGGATAAAAGTGTGTGACCATCGCGCTGTGATCAGCCACAATCGCTGTTCGAAAGTTAGGGTAAGTCTCTACCAGCCGTCTAATTACCTGCTGTTTTTCAACGCCTGATTGAATATCCTGCGCAGCCACCATAATGGCTCTACGATAGCTTTCGAGGTAATCATCTATTTGTTTTAATGCACTGCCAGATGCGTCTTGCAGTTGAGCGGTGACTTCGTACTCAATTCGCTTGTAATGGCTATTTGTAAGCACTATCGTCGTGATCAGTACCACCAATATAATCAATTGACTGATCATGTAGTTGAGAATTTGATACAAAGCTTTTGCTTGCCAAACACGTTTGAACAAAAAAAGTGATATCAAGTCGACAATTGCAAGGTAAACCGCCGCATTAATCAGGTACTTGGCAAGTGCGGTGAAAATAACCAGTAAAGTCAATCCAAGCACAAACTTACCGACAATAAATAAAATGGGCACACCAAAGAGCACCCAGTAACCAAGCCCTCTAATAAACAGCGGTTTGTTGGCACGAATACAAAAGATTTGCAGCCACGCTATTTCGAATAAAAATACAAGAGAAGCCCAGCAATGCCCCCATCGGTATAACAGGAACAGTGCGCCAATGCCCACCGCAATGATTGCATAACGCCAGCCTAAAGCAAGTAAGCACAAAATGACAAACAGCTGCCCAAACAAAAACTCGGAGCTATCTAAAAACCAGATAGGCAGTAGGTTTGCGATCCCGCCAACCACTCCTAAAAAAAGTGCAATAATTACCTTGGGTAACTTAACGAATTGATTCAGCAATACCAGCTCCTCTTTATATTCTATTAAAAAATAAAGGAAAGCTGGTTATTTGCCAAGTTTAATGGTGGGGACAATCGTGACTTTCTATTTGAAGCACACACTTTTCTACTGAAAATAGCTGTTTTAAGCGGGCTTCAACTTGATAACGACATGCATCATCATGCATTTCAATAGTACAATGGTGCTTTAATACAATATGCGCACCGACAATTAATTCATCGTCTGTGTTAGATACCGTCACATTGTGCACGCTTTCAACATGCTCTGTATCCACAATCGCCTGCTCAAGCTTATTCACATTAGGTAACGCGCTATCTTTGCTTAGTAGCCCGGTCAAGCAAGATTTAATCACTTTAAAACCCGTGAATAACACAAAACTCGAAATTAACATACTTGAAAGAACGTCAATAATATTCCAGCCAGTTAAATGAATGAGAATACCTGCGATAAAGGTAGAAATTGTGGATAATAAATCAAAGAAGGAATGTAAAAATACGGCATACACATTGATGCTGTCTTTACGGCCTTTGTATAACACCCAAGCAGCTACCCCATGAAATAAAAATCCAACACCAGCAATGGTAGACATTACAAATGTATTCACTTCATGAATGTGACCTTGAGAGTGCAATTCAATGCGCTCCGTCGCTTCTAATAGAATAATAACAGCGATAGAGACATATAATACGCCGTTAATGAGTCCACCAGTGTATTCTGCTTTTTTGTAGCCTTCGTTAAAGTTTTTTGCCAGTTTTACAGCAATGCTTGATGCTATCAATGCGATAAGCAAAGAACTGTTATGTACAAATAAGTGCCCGGCGTCAGCCAGCACGGCTAAGGAATTGGCAAAGTATGCACCAATAACCTGGATAACCATAAACGTGCAAGTTAATGCAAGCGCAATAAGTAGGCGCTTCCGAGAAGCCTCATGAGTTGTAAGATCGGTCATTCGAAACTTGAGAAACCTTTGTAACTATAAATTAGAGGGTGCCTTATGATAAAGGACGATAATTGTAACTCTATTTCATTTCAGACGCATCAAAAATCACAATATTTAGCAAATAAATAGACTATTTTTTTCATCTAAAAGCATGATCTAACTTGCTGTTTGTCGTGATTGGTTCAGCCCATGGCTTGCAGCGTACAAACCTTGCTCGAAGTAACGCAGTTGTTCGTGACTGAATATGCATTGTGTGTAACGCATGACTTCAATGGGGACCTGCGAATTATCAAAACAATTTGCGGGCCGTCCAGGATAAAAGCGCACACCATTATTAAATGTCACAATGTCCCTTACGCCGCAGCTCGCACCAATGCAATCGGCAAGTTTACTTGCACGTATTTTTGATGCATTCAATGGATTTAAGAAAAACTGTGAACTCCCCTCTTTGCTTGCGTGCCACATTTCACCACTTATATTGGCCTCAATGTCCCCTTCATGATGTATGCACACACATGTAAAAATGCCAAACGGTGACAGTACCACCCCATCAATATCTAATTCTTGCAAGAGCGGGCTCATACTACGTGGAACAATAATATACTTTTTTTATCTAGTTTGCTGCTAAGCGCATCGTAAGTACGTCTAAAACCTCTTTTTTTGGTTTTATATGACGCACAGGAGGTATGATTAAAAGCGCGTTTTCCAAGCTCAATTAAAACATAACCGCATAAAACAATGCTTAGCCAAAACCCAAATCGTGCAAAGTGCTCAGGTTCTTGATTAATATCTAAGGAGGGAGAATGACGAGTTTTATATTGAGCTGGATCGATTGTATTCACAGAAGCAACTGATTCAGACATAACAGGCGTCGTCGTAACAATCCGAGTTCGCCTATTATGTTCATTTTGTCGATTCTTTTTGGCCAACTGGGCTTCAAAAGCTTGCCTTTGTTTGGCAACTTGCTCCGCGCATTTAACCGCACTTTGAAAGTTCTGCTCACCGTGATGACATATAATGGGCTTTTGAAAAAAGGCCTGCCATTGTTGGTATACCTTGGGGTCTTTAAACTGACTGATTCCATATACTGGCTGACGTGCATGTATTTCAGCAGATGTGCGCTCAATGTCTGAAGGCGATTGGCAATAATGCGCTACCCGCTCTAGCAATCGTGTGATACGAGCTTGCTCTGAGCCTGTCAAATTGCTGTTGTTTTGCAGAAACACCAGCTCCGAGGCATACCTATCACACTGATTTACATCAAGCTGTGTTGACATTGACGCCACACAACCAGAATAAATTAGTAAAAACAAAATCCATCTGTTCATTTTACCGTACCTAAATTACATAAATTTAAACGTCAACCCAGTGGGAGATTTAAGTCACTTTCTGTTGGCCAACATATTTAATGCCCACTCTTCCAACAATCCATCGCTACTTAAAGTCACCAGCTTTTCTTTAGTCGGTGCATACATATCAACAATCGTCGCACCTGAACTCACCGTATTAATCTGCCATGTACCTAACTCATTACCACTTTGCGTATCCCATATTGTCAGCTGAGATTTAGATGAAGAGGTTGCCAATAGACGGCTTTTCTCAATAAATAACGCCTTGCGAAATACCTTAAAACGCGCCATGTACTTAAGTTCACTTTTATCTGCTCCATCAATGAGCGATGCAATAACCTGATTGTCTAACGCATCCGATACAAAAAACTCAGAGAAGTCTTTTCGCACCGCTAAGCTCGTAACTCGGTGGTTAAACTCTTTGGTAAAGACTGGCTCTGGTGAACCAAATTGCCAAAGTGCTAATTTTCCGTCTTGCGCAGCAGTTAAAAACAACTCCCCTTTATCATCCCATTCAACATGCATGACTGGTCGGCTATGGGGGGCAAACTGATTATTCACCTGAGTATGCAGATGAGCCATATTAACCGTGCCATCTGACATGGCCACGATTATTTTATCCATAAAAGGTGACAAAGAGACCGAGGTGATATGCGCATACCCACTTACCCCTGTAAAGCTCACTTTAGTCACTAGCTTTTCTGTTGACAAAGACCAAAATTGAAGCTGATTATCACCGACAACAATCAACATGTTATTATCTTTTGACAACACAACATCCCGAGATAATTCAGGCATTTTATCCTTCGGAACCGAAAACAACTCGGTCATCGATTTGCTATCCCAGACTGTTAGAGTATTTGTGCTATCTATAGTAACTAACTTACTGCCATCTTGTGAAAAATGGCCGATAAGCACGCCCTTATCTCCAAGTTGACTGATGGTGCCTTTACTCAATAAGATTTCATCCTCACAACCTGTTAAAAACAGCATTAAAAGAAATGGGATTAGTCTAAACAACATGGCTCTAGCTCTCTAAGTTAAAGGGCAATAAATAATCTGTGCAAATAGTATAGCCTTTTACTTTTTTGTACAGTGTATTGTCTGCTCTCTTTGATACAGCCCAGTGAGCAGCAAGATTTGTAGGCAAAATAAGCAAAGTCTACGCCACTACCTAGTCAAATTTTTTAAGATATTGATATCCCAATATTCAATAATCCCATCGCTATTCAATGTGACCAGTTTACGCTCTCTATTGATGTGCATATCAACGATCAATGCCGTAGAAGTTGCCGCTTGAATGCCATAAGCGTCAATTTCTTGCCCCGTATTTACATCCCACAATGTCCACCAAGACTTACTAGACCCAGTTGCTAAGTATTGACCATCAGGACTAAATGCAGCAGCGCGAAACCACCTGAATCGCTCGCGATAAGCAAGCTTAATTAACGCCCGCTCTGATGAGAAAGGCCTGAGGATTATTTGCTCATTGAGCGCATCAGATGCAAAAAGTAGATTTTGCGATAAATTATAGGCGACACTCGTCACACGTTTTGACAGTCGGTGCTCGAATGTTGGCTGCAATGTGCTCGCATTTAAAATATTCACTACACCATCATGTCCTGCACTGAGTATGAGTTGTCGCTGCGTACCTAATTCGAGAAAGCTCACTCTGGCATCATGATACTTAATTCGCTTAGTCAGTTTATTTTCAAAGTCAATCACACTGATGGTGCCATCAGTCATCCCCACTAACAGCTGCATTGGGTTTGCGTAAATGGCTATCTTTGACGTTTTAGCAAATTCTGACTCTCCTGAAACATCGAATTGGCCTAACCTCACCTTGTCGACGAGATCCCAGACCACCACATACGTTGTGAAGCTTGCGGCTAACAGCCGATTGTCTTGTGATATTGCAATATCTGTTACCTTGGTCTCGTTCAATTTAAACTGAGCCAAAACACCACTGCCATCGGTCTTTGCAATGTTCAATGTGCCTTGAGCCACGAAAGCAACTAGGTCGGCATGTGATGAAAACACACCAAGATCTATTGGCACTTCACTGACTTGATGGAAAGCCTGCTTTGGATTTTCACTCACGCCATCACACCCAAGCAACAGAGTCACCAGAACAGCGGTTGATAAGATATGGATGATACTTTTATACATAGGCGTTCTCCCAATACTGCTCATTCCTTGTTTCGCCTCAAAACAGCTATATTCTAAACTTTAAGTTTTAGTCTCTTACCTATATTATCGGACATAAATCTTATTTATTTAGAAAATATAAACGACAGGGCAATCTAAAAGTACTATAATTAAAAAGTCGTAGCGAGGAGTTCACTCGGCAGAGCATGATTGCACGTTATTGCCGTGGAGCTAACGAACCGAGGTAATTATGTGTAGCGCACCCAGAGCGAGAGTGTCAAAGGGTAAAGTGGTCGATTATCAAGACGCGATGAACCAAAACTTAAGCCCAAAAAAACGCTCCGAATTTGCCAAAAAAGCCAATGCTGCCTATGAAAAACGCCACCCTAATGAGGAGTATAAAATGGCCTACAAAAATGAAAAGAAAAACCAAAAAACAAAATCGCTAGTACACAAAATAGAAATAATTCTGGTTCTTATCGTTTTTATCGCCATTGCCGTTAGAGTCATATTTTTATCAGAATAAGTGTGATCAGGCTCTCCGCCTTCACCTCTTCTTTCACGCGTTCCTTGCAAACACATCACATCGATAACTTATAAATCGACTCACTTTTAAGTAGTCAAAGTTAATTGCCTTAATCGACATACTCATAGATCCACTTTTAGGGACTAATTTTCAAATTAGTGCCAATTGCGCCTTGCACAACAGCAACGTTATAGTATAACATAATCTCAAATTGTTATTTTATAACATTATAAAAGCAGGCGTATTTACCCATTTCCTGCAACTTAAATACTCTAATAATTGAAAGAAATATGAAACACACACACAAATTACTCTCCGTTGCAGTTGCAACAGCATTGCTAGCAGCTTGTGGTGACACAGAAACAACTATTATTGAACATGCTCCAGTCGTAGAACCTGTTGAGCAAGACAAAGGCCATGACGACCACGCGCATGATGGACATGACCATGATCACGACTCAGTTGGTGAGGCTGGTCGTTTATTGGTAACTTCTCCAGAGTCAAACTCTGTACATGTTCTAGATATTGAGCACAAAGAAGTCGCAGGTGAACTTGCTTCTAGTAACTATGCAAGCAGAGTATATGCAACTGAAAACAGCCGCTACGCTATTTTAGTTCAATCCGAGCAAGGTCGTGTCGAATTTGTAGACGGTGGTATTTGGCAAGAGGATCATGGCGACCACATGCATCCTTATGAAGAAGCACCTACATTAAGCGATGTTGCTTTTGACCATGTAAAACCTGCGCACGTTACTAACGGCGAGCACAGCACTGCGATTTTCTTCGATGGCAGTGGCGATGATGCTGTTAATGCAGAAGTCGTTGTTTTCTCTGAAGCTTATCTTGGCGGTGATAAAGACAAAGTCGCTGAAATTCACTACGAAACAAACATGCACGGCGCAGCTCAGTCTCGCGGCGAGTACACATTCAGTACAATTCGCGATCCACAAACTGAGTCTACACTGCCTACACAAATTGGTGTTTATCACAAACATGACGGCCACTTTGACCAAGAAAAAGTATTCGATGTCACTTGTCCAGCGCTGCATGGTAGTGCGCAAAACCACGAGCATGTGTCTTTTGCCTGTGGTGACGGTGTTGTCGTTATCGCTGAAGAAAATGGAGAGTTTGTCGCTTCTAAAATTGCAAACCCAGAAAGCTTTGTTGAAAACCAGCGCATCGGTTACTTAATTGGACATGAAAGTAGCCACCAATTTATTGGTGTTGCAGGTACTGAGCTTGTCGTTGTTGATGCTGAACATGGCGAAATCGAAAAGATTGAATGGTCAGTCACAGAAAGCCACAGATTTGCTGGTGGTAACTTCAATTATGACGGCTCTCATGCAGCTGTATTAGACACAGCCGGTGTCTTAACAATTTTCGAACAACACGCCGAAGGTGATGAGCATCATTGGGAAATTGCACACTCAGTTAAAGTACATGAGCATGAGTTGTCAGCAATCCCTGAAGGTACTGTATTTAGCATTGCATTCTCTGGCGCTGAAAACATTGCTTACGTAACGGATTCAACTGCACAGCATGTCATTGGCTATGACCTTGAAACAGCTGAAGTAAAAGTTGAAATTGAGCTAGATTTTACACCAGAACGTTTAGTTTGGTTAGGTATTGAAAAAGGAGGCGAACACGCACACTAATACTCCCGAGTATAACGTGTATGTCTCTTGATTGTGAGCCAAAGCGCCTTTTTTAAGGCGCTTTTTTCTTTTCAATCCCTAATCAGACTCAGAGTTTAACCTGCCTTAATTTTTCCTCAAAAAGATTAAAAGTGCTACTACATTGCAGCCATTCTAGTAAGTGTTGTGAAATGGTAGAGGGGTCAAGGGAGTGCATAGCACTTGATAAAACAACCCTCAGAGGAAAGCACATAAAACGGCCAACCTCTAAGAGTAGATAAAACTACTTATCTGGGAACAACTTGTACAACCGACAAGCGACGCCGTTTGTCCAACCAAAGCCTTGTTGTACGATATATTCGCCCCCTTGTGCTTTTTTGTTCAACTCGATGACATTGTATTTTTCTAACAGGCATTGGTTGATGGCAAAATTCGACTCAAGTGTATGAAGCCACCTTGTGCCAATCAGCTTTGCTTCCTGTTCAAAACCATAATTTAAAAGCCCTTTAACACCAAACCACTGTAATGGTGCCCAACCATTTGGACTGTCCCATTGCTGAAGAGTCTCAGTGAGCGTCGTGACAAGTCCACCTACTTTGCAAAACTCAGACATAATTTTCTTCGACATACGCAACGCATGGCCATCATCTTTTACCAAGTTGAAAAATAATGCCGTGGCGCCAGCCATCGTCTGCACTTCTCGCTGACACTTGTTAGCGATATCATAATCAACATACCAGCTTGCCTGCTCATCCCACATATACTGTTCTATTAGATCAGCGCGCGATTTTGATCTTTTATCCAATTTTTTATATTCAGCATGATAGCTTAAAGCAAGATAGCATCGAGCTAATTGTAACTCTAAAAAATATATCAAAGCATTTAAGTCGATCGGCACCATTTCTGTTGTAGCAATGGTTTTTAAATCACTTGGATCTCTCAACCAGCGACTACTAAAGTCCCAACCAGACTCACAAGCCGCACGTATATTTCGATAAAATGAAAGTTTCTGCTGTGCCGTTAGGTGTTTTGCGTCTTCCAAATCCTCTCGGTAAGATTCAGGCCTAGGCAACGCTTCATTATCCCAATAACGATTCAGCAAACCACCACAAGGCATCATCACAACACGAGCGTGCGTGTTATTTTTTGCAGAAAGCTCCCCTTGCCCTTTCATCCAAAAATCATATTCGCGGCGTAATGCAGTCGTTACTTTTTTCAGCCACTGTTTGTCAGAACTTTTTTTATCCCATAGCAAATCGACCATTAAAGCCGTCACCGGAGGCTGAGAGCGCGTCGCATAATAGCTACGATTTCCATTTGGTACGTGACCTAATGAGCCTATCAAACTGCAAAAGTTATCGAGCATATGCTCAACAAGCGCTTCTCGGCCAGAGTCCATCAAACCAAGCGCTGTAAAATAGCTATCCCAATAATAGATTTCATTAAACCGACCACCTGGAACAACATACGGCTTGGGCAAGCTTAGTAAAGAGCTCGTATTTTGATCGCAAACCTGCCTTGTTAGCCTGCCCCAAAGCTGCTCGATATAGTCTTGTACAGAGCTAACATCATCTAATGCATCCAGCTCAGGTGCCTGTGCAAACTCAAAATGAACGTCTACAAACTCAGCCAAATCTTTAGGCTGCAACTCCTCATAAAAGTCACAAACGGCTTGCCATGATTGCTTTGGGATCGCATCAGCAAACGTTTTGCTATCATTGAAAATCCCCGACAATTGAACGTCCTTAAATAAGCGGCTGTGCTCAAACTTCATTCTTCTTCCTCGACTTAAACTGCTGACGAGCACGCTACTTGTTGAGCACGCTTTTTAAATAAAAATAAGGTAATCGTGATGATAGCCATTGGAATTAATGACATATAGAAGGCATGTTGACCGCTCATATACTCAAATACAAAGCCTGTAATTAATGAACCAGTCGTACCACCGAGTGCTGAAAAGACCACAATTAAGCCTGTCATCGCAGCATGGCGATGCTTCTCAAGACTACTCAGCATAATTGAGTTAATCACTGGATAAATTGGTGCCATCAATAGTCCAAGTAATGGCATTAAATACGCGGCTACAGGCGCATCAAATACACTTGTGATTTGGTTTTGTGGCAAGTCTTTGGTCATAGGTAAAGTCAATAAAACCAGAATAGCCATACCTAAAAGGCATAGGTTCAAAAATAAGTACCAATCTACTTTTTTCAAAATTTGACCTGCTGCCAAACGGCCAATGGCCAAACTGGCCGCAAAAATACTGCTCAGCTGCACACTGACATCAACGGGTAGGTTGAGTACTTGATTATTAAAGGTAGGTAGCCAAGTGCCGACACCTTGCTCAATCAACACATATAAAAATGCACTGATCACAAACACCAACACCAGAGGCTGGTAAGTTAATCGCAACATGTCTAAGAAGTCATTTTTAGCACTGCCAGATTCAAGTGCTTGCTCTGCCGGCTTTTCGATTTTGGCAAACCAAACCAAACACATTGTGGCAATAGATAGTGCACTAAGCAGGTAATATACGTTCAACCAATTATGTGAGGTAATATCTTCACTCAAAAAGGCGGCAAATACCCAGTACCCACTGAGCACCCCCACCATGAATACACCTTCAATGGTATTTAATAAACTAGAATGAGATTTTGTTGAGTCAGTGACTTGACCGATTAGGGCATAAACGGAGACTTTAACAATCGCAAATGCACAGCCAACAGCAGCAAATAACGCTTTAAGCGCCCAAAAGCTACCTGCGATTGGCGTGATCATGCACATCACAGTAACCAGAGATAAGCCACCTAATAATGCCAGCTTGTAGCCTACCCGAGGAATAAATGAAGCGACTAAAAAAGACACAATCGCTATCGGTAAATCTTTAAACCCTTCTAGCGATGCGGCTTGCGCTTTGGAAACGCCAAAAGTATTGATAGCTTGCAAAATCACAGTGCCAACGCTATTGAGCAAGATTGCAAATAAAAAGTAACAGGCTCCCATAGCCAAAATAGTTCGCATATTGTGCATTGAAAGACTCGTAAATACTGTAAGTTTAATTCAGTCTAGCGCTCATGCGCGAACAATGCAATCGTTTGCATTTTAAAATTTAATAATAGCTGTTAATCATTTTAAGCCGCTTTTATCTTGATTTTCACACTTAATTGGCACCAACACGCTAACTTGATTGGCGTTCAACGAGTTTAATAGCCAACTGGCTGGATACCACCTGCTCACCGTCAAGTTGCGCCAATAGCTTGTTTACCAAAAGCTCGCCTGCTTGTTTAGTATCCTGCCTAATTGTGGTCAAAGAGGGAAAGCTAACATCTGCCATCGCGATATCATCAAAACCGACAATATGTACGTCGTTTGGAATGCTGACATATCGTTCTTTTAGTGCTTTCATCGCGCCTAAAGCGACCATATCACTACAGGCAAAAATACCATCAAAATCAAGCCCATCACTACGTAACTTAAGGTTTATCGCGTCGTAAGCCGCTTGACTGGTGATATCAATTTTCAATAATTGGCACTCCTCTTCAATGCCTTTGCTTGCTATCGCTGCACAAAAGCCGCTGTACCGTTCACCAATTTCAGCATGCTCAGGTTCTCCCAAAAACAAAGGTGCTTTACAGCCTCTCGAAATCAAATGATCTGCCGCTAGTTTACCTCCGAGGTAATTATCACTGCCTACTATCACATAATCCGCCTCCGTTTTGGGGTCACCCCACACCACCAAAGGCATACCGGCTTTGGATGCGCTTTCTATCAGCGCCTGCTGTTTGCCTTGACCTACAACAATGACACCGTCAGCACGACGTCCATCTATAAAGTAACCATGCCAATCATCGCCCGCCATAAACGAGTTTGATAACAGTAACTCATAGCCTTGTCGGTTCACTGCAAGGTTGATATCACTCACCACTTTAAGTAAAAATGGATCATCAATCGATTGCTCCGTTTCCGAATCAAGGTTTATTAAAACCGCGATAACCTTTGTTTTTTGTAACCGTAACCGACTTGCAGCGGCGTTTAAGCTAAAATTATGTTCTTTAGCTAACTGCTGGATCCGCTCACGCGTTTCTTGTTTAATTAATGGATTGTCATTGAGCGCCCGCGACGCCGTCGAGGTTGACACTCCAGCCAACTTAGCCAGATCAGCCAGTTTTAATTTTTTTTGGTGCATAGCTTATTCACTACTTCATAAAGCACTTTGCAATGCTTGAGCATGACTCAATGGGCTTTAATACCCTGTAACCTTCATGCTTCTAGATTAAACTAACCGAGAAGTTTCATCTACAGTGAACAACTCTTCTCCTCAGATATTTTCATTTAAGACACACTTTTTATTAACCTATTGTTTTTATTATCTCCGCCTTAACGCCACAGGTTATAAAAAAGCATGGACATGCAGCATTAGGTAAACTGTAAGTAAAAAAATATCGCAGCCCTATTGCAAACGTTTGCATAAAGATCTATTTTAAAATAACGCCCAGTAGAAACCAATTAAAAATATACTGAATGAATCATTAATTTCGTTTAGGTATGCGGCGAAAAGCGATGCCAACGCGTAAGTTGGCCATTATGACAACACATATGACACAACCAAGGGAGCAGCTCCTGTGAACCTAGGCAAGAAGTATTCTGCACTTGCAGCAGCGGTTATGGCCGCAATTACATATTCAAATGTAGCCAACGCTGAGCAACAAAATAAAGCCAAAGACAAGGTAGAAACCATTGTTATTTCTGGTACCCCTGGCGGTATGGGGATCCGTAAAGTGGATGCCGCATACGCCGTTACCAACGTGGATGAATCTTTAATTGAGCGACTTGCGCCAAAAAGTACAGCTGACTTATTCAAAGCCATACCAGGGGTTTGGGTAGAAAGCTCGGGTGGCGAATCAGGAGCCAATATTAATGTACGCGGGTTCACATCAAGTGGTGATGCACCTTTTTTAACTGTCAGTCTGGATGGTTCGCCGGTTTACCCTGCTCCAACGCTATCATTTTTAGAAAATTCGTCTATTTTCCGTATCGATGAAACCATTTCAATGATGGAAGGACTTAGGGGCGGCCCAAACCCTGTATTGTCAAATGGACAACCGGGGTTAACAACCAACTTCCGACTTAAACGTGGTCAAGCAGATACGGAAGGCACCTTTAAATACACCACCTCAGACTATGGCTTACAACGTATCGATGGTGTGATAAGTGGAGAAGTGAGCGAAGACCTATATTATATGGTAGGCGGCTATATCAAACGCTCATCGGGGATCCGTGACGCAGGTTTTACCTCTGAAAAAGGTCATCAATTCACCATAAAACTAACCAAAGAATTAGAGAATGGTGAAATCAACGTTTACACTCGCCAAACTGACGACACCGGCGCATGGTATCTACCTACGCCACTGAATGAGGCGGGTATCGATGCAAAATACACTCAACTAGGTACACTGAACCGCCAAGCGACTATTTCTGCTGGTAATGGTAAAGTGGACATTGATTTAGCTGAAGGTCGAGGCTGGGACGGACATGTCTCTGGTGGTAGCATCTCATTGGAGCTTGGTAATGACTGGCACTTTATCGACCGCTTTAGTTTAACTCAAGGTAAAGCAAATACTTATGGTCTTGTGCCTGCAGGCAATGCCATGAACTTATCCGAAGTTGCTGATAACGGCGTAAGCGCAACAGGCGTGGCAACGGGTAAAGAGTATGGTGCCGACACACGTGTTCAGGACTATGGCCGTTGGGTGGTACTTAAAGATATCGAAGCCTTCACCAACGACTTAGCGCTCAGCAAAGATTTTGGCGAAATTAACAGCGCCTTTGGTATTTACACCGCAACTACCTCAGCGAAAGATTGGTGGAGCCTAGGCAACACCGCCTACCATGTCTTAGAGCAAGGCGGCGAAATGCTGACAGGCATCGCCTGTAATGACTCGCTTGAAGGCTGTGGATTTAACTACGACATCAACAGTAACGGTGATGCCACAACACTTGCTTTTTATACCACACATAGCTACGCCGCTACTGACAATTTAACGATTGACTTAGGCCTTCGTAATGAGCGCCACCAGGTTGACTACACCGTTGATGAAGGCCTTGATGGCGTGATCACAAAATCGGTTGACTACAGCGCGCGCAAAACCTCATGGACAATCGGCACTGATTACAAACTAGATGAGCAAAGTGGTGTGTTTGTCCGTTTCAATAAAGGCTTTAAGATGCCTTATTTTGACGATTTCAGAGATAACTTTGATGACTATTCTGCTGGTGATGAACTGATCAAAGAAGTTGCACAAAGTGAAGTCGGCTACAAGTTTATGGGTGAAAACATGGACTTCTTTGCAACACTTTTTGCAAATGAAGTAAAGGGTGAGTCATTCTCTATTCGTCCAGATTTACCTGCACAGCGTTTTACCACTGAGGCACATGGTATTGAAATAGATTTTAATTACAATCATGACTCAGGTTTCAGTGTCAATCTAAATGGTACCTTGCAAAACAGCGAAGTAGCACAAAGTCCAGACGCAACACTTACGGGTAACAAGTCACAACGTATCCCTGATTGGCAATTACGTATCACACCAAGTTATGAATTTGAACTTGGTGACATGTTCGCGACAGTTTACGGCACGATTTCTGCTGTTGACTCACGTTATAGCGATATTCAAAACACACCCAGTGCCGTTTTAGATGGCTATGAAAAAATCGATATCGGATTAACCCTTGAACCAATGGAACAAGTACAGGTACAAGTCGCTATTGATAACCTGACTGACGAGCAAGGTTTAACTGAGGGGGACCCACGTAACCCTGCAGCAGCGAACGGACGCTATATTTTGCCGCGTAGTGTTAAGTTAAGTGTTGCTTATAGCTTCTAATCCCAAATTTCGCCCATCATTCGGTGGGCATACCTAAAACTAACGACCAAAGCCCAATGAGGATCACCTTTATATTGGGCTTTTTTCTTACATTAACTACACTTTAAAATACTTAATGCGCTTTTTTACATAATGTAATCATTCAGCTTGTAACAAAGTGACAAATAGTACTCTTTGCAAATTTTAATGATTTTCACTTGTTAGCAATACAATAAAGCTGCTCAATACTATGCTTCGCAAGTGCTGGAGTGAACTTTATGAATATTGAAGAAATTCAAAAAGGTGAATGGTTAGAATATCAAGACCATCCAGTCGAAGTTTTAATTGTAGATAGACGTAACCACGTCGTGACCGTGTGGGATGAACGCAGTCAAAGGAAGATAGATTTACATGCTGATTTACTCAAAGAAGATCCACAGTGCCACTGTGACTCATTTCTCTATTACTGAATAAATGCCCAAAGCGTAACTCCAGCTTTGGGCTCATCCTAACTAATTATTGTTGAACCAATAACCATTGCGCATTTTCATGACTTGCATCACCTTTACGAGATAAATGCACTTGCCCAGACTCAATATCAGCCCAAACATATTGCTGCCAAAAATTATTTTTCAAATTTACACGCGTGCCGTACGGCTCAATATGAAAAGATGCCTTATTGGGCGACGTCCAAAGTTTAGTATCACCTGTGAAGTTGTTTTTATAGCTTAAAAACAGTTCAGCGTTATTCCTTGTTCTAAAATAAGAATCACCGCCCTCACCTTTGACCAAAATAAAATCGATTGGCGTTGCATGTTCAACGTATAGAAGCGCATTTTTTTGCTCGCCACTTTGTGAACCAATGGCTTTACCGTTACTCGCATTATGGAGATGCACAACATCACCCGTGTCTGCTTTAAGCTGGTTTGGTTGCCAATCTGACGGTGGTGTTTTCCATGTCAGTGATTTCCACTTCCAATTGTATGGCATGTTAATTAAGGGGTCGTTGACATCATTGTAACCAGCTTCGGCTTCAATATTATATAAGCAGTGTCTACGCTCTTCCTCTAATTGTGCAACTCGATCAAGTTGACTTGTCGTGCCCACTTTAAGTTCAGTCATACAATTGATTAAAGACTTACCCTTCCCTTGCTCACCCGGGGCCAAAACATATGTATGGTCACGCTTTGCTTCATCTTCATACCAATTGAGCATGGCCTGCTCTTCAAATGACAACCAGTTATCCACCAGCTGCTGTGCTTCTTGCTGAGCTTTTGTTCTTCGCTCTTCTTGCGGTAGTGACATAGTGCGAATAAACGCCGCCCATAAATCTTTACTGGCTTCCAAAGACACCAAAGCAACGGGCTTTATATTACTGGGCTTATAAGCTTGCCAGCCACTTTGGCCTCTTGACTCAGGCTTCCATATCACGTCACCACTTTGGTAATTAATCGCTTCTTTGGTGTCATGGGTATGTTGCTCTGCGCCTTCTGAGCAAAGGTATGCCTTAACTTGCCAAATTTTTTCATAATTATCGACTGCTAGACGCACCGTGTGCTCAGGGCTAAATGAATCCTGGAATAAATGAACTGCTCGACCAAATAAAAAGTAGTTGTGGTCAACTTCAACAGCTTTGGCATAGCCGCCCCCATCCCAGACTTTAATCTTTTTAGACTCAGCAGTTGCGGCATTTACAAAGTGATTAATGAACCGAATTTGCGCACGTTTTGCTGCGTTGACACCACCAATACCACCTATATCGTCATAGCGACGCATAAAATGATCTTGCTGTAAATCTGCGGGCTCTTGCGCAACGGCATTAAAACAGTTTGGCCCTGTTGGATCTGCACTGGCATTTGTCACATTAAATCCGGCAATATCAACCCATCGTTCGCCAACAATTGCAGCAAAAATGGCATCATACCCTGACCAGTAAGTCCCATCATCATTGGTGTTAGATAAGATCCTTTCAACTTCGTGCTGAGCGACATTTAGCTCAATAGATTTCGCTAAGCCATTATTCCAATTTAACCTTGGATCTTGGCTATCGCTGACTCGTGTATCTTGCCCCATCAGCTCTAATGCAGAGGTGCGTGTTAGCCACTCATGCCCAATTGGCATCACGCCAGCCCCGCCCAATTGAGTGAATGACATAGCTGAAGAACTCGTGACCATTGCAGCCACTGCACATGAAAGATATTTTAATTTCATAATTACTCCTTTTAAAACGAGTAAATTTTTACACAAAATTAAAATAAAAGCTCTAATTTTTGAATTGTTTATGATTGAATATACAAAAGAACATATAAAACATTCTAAAAACCATCAAAGTAAAAATATAAAACAATGAAATTCATCATGTTAAAGAGGCTGACACCGCACTACCCGCATGCAATATAGCCGTATCAAACAGCGGGATATCTGTGTCATTTTCGTTAACAAGTAATGCAATCTCTGTACATCCCAAAATAACTGCTTCAGCCCCCTGTGCCTGCAGTTTTGCAATGATTTCTACATACGCTTGCTTAGATTCAGGCTGTATAATTCCAACACACAGTTCATTATAAATCACATCATGAATTACGTTTTGGTCTTCTTCATCAGGCACAATCACTTCAATATCAAATTTGTTTTTAAGTCTGTCTTTATAAAATGACTCTGACATCGTAAATTGTGTACCAAGTAGTCCAACTTTTCGTTTGCCATCTCGTTTTAATTGCTCTCCAGTTGGATCTGCGATATGAATGAGAGGAATGCCTACGCCGGCTTGTACCTCTTCAAAAATCAAATGCATGGTATTTGTACAAATGAGTATGAAGTCAGCGCCAGCGCGTTCAATGTCCTGGGCATCTTGGGTGAGCATGTTAGCCATTGTGCTCCATTCATTTGCCTGCTGAAGCTCAGCGATGGGCGCAAAGTCGACACTTTTCATCACTATTTTAGCCGAATGCAGCCCACCCAAAGCATCTTTAACACCCTGATTTATATACTTATAATAATTAGAAGTTGATTCCCAACTCATGCCACCAAGCAAACCAATTGTTTTCATTTTTTATTCCTTTTGAAATGTATGTTTTAAGCGACGTTGCAACCATGAGTAAAACAGTATTACTATAAACATACACTTGATAAAATACACCGCAATCGATAATAAAAAATATAAGTCGATCTTTAGCATTTACTCATTATTTTGTTTTCCATACTAAGCCTCGACCCCATAAAACAGATTCAAGTAGTTACTTTATTTGGCTAAAATGCGTAGCGGTACGTTATACCTAGTTGATCAATCCCCTGACTATCAAAATAACTCAGCACAATGCTTGAGTCGCCCATGTGAGCTTGCACGCCCAATTCAGCCCACGCACCCTCATTATTTTTTGCCCCTTTAGGCTCAAAGTACTCATAGCCTAGCCGAGCATACCCCGAAACATATTCATTAAAGCGGTGTTCGTATTCGGTAAAAAAGCGATAAAAATCCCCTTCCAGTGTGTAATGTTTCAAATGCCAGTCCATTTCACCAAGTCCTGCACCAAATGAGAATCGGCCATCACTTGTTTCATATAGAATATAACCGAGCTCAAAATAATTTTCGTCTATGTCTATATCTAGTTGTCTTGGGCCACTTTCTATCGTATCTCCTTGACGTTTTACCGAGAAACTGGTGTAGAGCCCATTCTCAAATTCATAGCCAAAACCCAGCTTAATACCATCTGGCTCTACTTTTGATTTATCTCCAAAATCACTTTGTACATATCCAAACTCAATGAATGTTTTGCTCAAATCAGCCGCTTGTACGTTTAACCCTGAAACCGATAACATCATCATACATAACATTTTTTTCATTACTTTATTCCTTCATTTAACGCTTGGGAAAATGGTATAGAAGATACAGAAAAGGGTCTGTATCAAAGTGTCTCAATCGTTATCAAGCTATATAATTAAGCTGCTAGGTCAAAATTTATGACTCAATCATGAGTACCCAATTAATGGAGAAGGAATAAAGAAATGGGCTGATATGATGTGTACCAACCCAGAGGAGAAATCTAAGATAAATCGTTAGAATGAATAGCGGTATACAAAAGCAACTTGCTCAATGCGCTTGCCTTCTGAGAATTCCCAAGAAAAACTCGATGCGCCCCAATGTGCGCGAATACCCACTTCGGTCCAAAGTCCATTTTCACTGCTCGCTTCCTTGCCATCTAAAGATTCATATCCAAGCTTGGCAAACGCCGAAAAATACTGATTAAATCGATAGTCATACCCCGTATATAAACGATACAGGTCAGCATCACTACTGCTATCTTCAATTTCAAGCTCAAGCTCTCCGGCAAATGCCCCAACAGAAAGTCGCCCGTTCTCGGTTTCATGAGCTACATAGCCTAGCTCCAACACATTTTCGTTGAGGTCAATGTCTCGGTCAAAAAACGCGATTAGAAACGTATCTTTATGCCTTTTAGTATGTATACCAGCATATATGCCATTCTCGAATTCATAGCTTAAGCTAACTTGATGACCAACCAAGTCTAGATCTGTTTTATTATCAAAATACATGTCATCTTTAAAATCTGATTTTGAATAGCCTAGTTCAATATAAGTGTTACTCAGATCCGCAGCTTGGGCATTAATACTACATGCTGCGACTGCAGCCATTAATAATTGTTTTTTCATGTAAAGTGACTCCTTAAAGTATTGGTATTCATGCTAAACCTCTTTATTGAGAAAAACCGTTTCAAACTGTCTAAAGGCACATCAAAAATAAGCCAATTATTAAAAAAAATCGGACCATTCATTTACATTCATTTACAAATACCACTTCAAAAAGCTAACTAAGAAGACGAAGAAAACAAATTATAAGTATAAAAATCATCAACTTAAAACCGTACGATCACGTTAACTTAAAATTCCAATACAGTCTCAATGACCATTACGTAAATATAAAAAACAGTCTTCAGCGATTGATGTCACTATTTACTTTTACTAATTTAGAATTCAATTTTTAGTTTGCATACACGCCCAAAAACACATGCTAATATTTACCAGAAAGGTAATATTGCCGTTTATCGGTTGAGTAATTCATCGAGAATAGCGAGTGCAGGGCTTATATTGTTAGATACATAAGCCCTAAAGATGAAGCTTTGATAGCAAGTGACAGGTTAATCAATTTTAAAATATGATTTAGCTGTCTCTATAAACACATCAATTTTGTCTTTATTTATGCCTAAATGCGTAACTAAACGCATCCCTTGATACCCTGGTCTTAAGTTGATGCCTTTGCTAAACATGACCTCAGCAAACGCTTGCATATCGATACTCTCATCGACATTTAAAAACACTAAGTTTGTTTGAACATCATATGATGAACTATCAAACCCGGGAAGTTCATTAAGGCGCTGTGCCAAGTAGCGCGCATTATCATGGTCTTCAGCCAACCTATCAACGTTATTTTTCAGTGCATATATGCCTGCAGCAGCTAAAATACCAGCTTGTCGCATACCACCACCGAGCATTTTTCTGAGTCGCCGTGCTTTTTCTATAAACTCACGATCGCCCATTAACAACGATCCAACGGGTGCACCTAACCCTTTCGATAAACATACTGTCATTGAATCAAAATATTGGCTGATCTCTTTTACATCCACTCCTAGTGCAATCGCTGCGTTATACACCCGCGCACCATCAAGGTGTTGCTTAAGCGCATACTTTTTAGTAAATGCCCTCGCTTCTTTTAAGTAATCTAAACCTAAGACCTTACCACCTATGGTGTTTTCTAGACTTAACATTTTAGTTCTCGCAAAATGAAAGTCATTGGGCTTGATAGCAGCTGCGACTTTATCTAAACAAATACGTCCATCAGGCAGGTTCTCAATCGGTTGGGGCTGCACAGAACCAAGCACAGCAGCCCCACCAGCTTCATACTTATAGTTATGTGCATTTTGGCCACAAATATATTCATCTCCCCTCTCACAATGTGCAAGGATCGCTAGTAAGTTAGCCTGCGTACCCGAACTAACAAATAGAGACGCCTCAAATCCATGTTTTACCGAGCTATATTGCTCTAGTTCATTCACTGTGGGGTCATCACCATACACGTCATCACCCACCATCGCATTACTCATTAAACGCCTCATATCTTTACAAGGCAATGTCACCGTATCCGAGCGAAAATCAATCATAAAGCTTCCCTATTAAGTCCGTTATACTTGCACTATCGACTGTAGAATATATCATTTTAAACCTACTATGAAACCACACAAATCAATGTACTAGCCTTACTACACAGGAGCGAATCAACTAAGGTAACGGACGGCTATCTTCAACAATGCCAAACGCTTTATTTAACCTTGGACATGTGAAGCTCTGCT
The DNA here is from genome assembly GCF_000814765.1 of Pseudoalteromonas luteoviolacea. Classification (GTDB taxonomy): domain Bacteria; phylum Pseudomonadota; class Gammaproteobacteria; order Enterobacterales; family Alteromonadaceae; genus Pseudoalteromonas; species Pseudoalteromonas luteoviolacea_H. The sequence goes on along the minus strand of NZ_JWIC01000007.1, from coordinate 1,247,471 downwards.
CAGTGGCTTCAAAATTAAAATCTTCAGCAGAATTCAAAACCTCCCCTTCCATCTGTATCATTTTTTCAATACCCGGAGGCGTATATAAAATCAATACCTTAACTCGCTCATCGGTCTCATTTCGAAATCCTCGCAGTGTATCTGGCGGGCAAAAAACAAATGTGCCAGGGGTTGCATCATACCGATCAGAGCCATCAAATATAGTCAGCGTGCCACTCAATACCAAAAAGGACTCCTGTTCATTGGCATGAGTATGAAATGGCCCACCTTGTCCAGGCTCAATAATTGACTCAATTAGAGAAAACTGACCATCCGTCTGTTCACCATTGATAACTTCACGGTATAAGTTGCCAGCCGATTTTACGTAACACCCGCTATTTGGGCCATTTACTAGTATCTTATTCTCTGCTTTATCCATCATTCATTCCTTTACCTTAAATACATTAGGGAAAAATTAAAAATTACGTATAAAATATCGAGATACATAACAGTGTTAGATACAAGCCAACACCAAAAGAAGTATGCGCCCCAAGACTCTTTAACCTCGCTATATTGGCTCTTGGCACTTTGCTTGCTGCGATGCCCATACCAAAACATGGCTGCATCACAAAAAAAGGAAAACATACCGTTAATGTGCCAAAGAATATCGCGAGCCATGGGTTTAATAATGAGCTACTGACCATGTGCGTGAGAAATATGAAAGAAAGTGCAAACAATACACCTATCAGATAATGGGCAATCCAGCCGACCACTCCCTCAAGGTTTTTAGGCTTAGCACTCATGATATTGCGATGGAATATCTCGCCTTGCAAGCAGTGTAATACCCAGCGACCAACTAAACCGTAATTTAATGATTGAACACCAAAAATACGCTTTAAGCATTCACTCCATATATCCATAAACACGGTAGCCCCAAGGCCTGCAATGATAGATAGTCCTATCATTTGAAGCATCCCCTCTTCCAAATACATACAAATCTCCTCATCCTCAATATTGTTAATAAGACATTTAGAAGGAAGAAGACTATGCCACTTAAAGTCGACTTTAAGTCAAGAGGAAAAATAGAAAATGGATGACCCAATCATTTTTAAAGAAAGGAGCAATTAGAAAAAACAGACTGTTAAATAAGAAAACTAATATACTTTAGTCGGAGTCAAAAATCGCAACAGAGCGCGAGTCAAGTGTTCTAACAAAATTGGCTTTGTGATGTAGTCATTCATGCCCGCTTCAATACAAGCTTCTCTGTCTCCTTTCATTGCATTTGCCGTTAATGCCAATATTGGAATGTTTAAAAAGGTCTGCCCACCTTCACCGCGGCGAATACGTCGAGTTGCTTCAAATCCATCCATACAAGGCATTTGACAGTCCATTAATACCAGTTGATATTGGTGTTTAGCTGCTAATAGTTTATCCAATGCCTCCTGTCCGTTATTTGCAAGCTCTGTTTTTAGTCCTAACGAATCAAGCATTTTTTTAGCAACTAGCTGATTAACTGGATTATCCTCAACAAGTAGCACGACCTGTTGTTCAAACGCCTTTGAAGAGACATTTTCATTTATCGAAGGTGCTTGTTCAGTGCCTTTAATAGACATCATAAACCCTTCAAATTCACTTTGTGAGAATGGTTTATTAAACCGTCGGTAAAACCCACATTCACTAAAATAATGGCTACTCTCCGTATCTTTTAAAAGCGTCAAAATCACGGCTTTCGCATTAGGCTGGAGATTCATTTTTTTAAGCCACTGTTCCGACTTTTTACCGTTCATATAGCGGCTTAAAATAACCAGATCTGTTTGCGTATTTATAAAAGATTCAGCCGCTTTTAATTCACTCGCAATATTAACCGTTGATGCATGCCGACAGACTATGCCCTTGAGTGCATTCGCAGCTGAAACATTGCTTTCAATGATTAACACTGAATTGAATTGAGTACTTAGCTGTCTATGTTCAACATCCACAGGCTCCAGCATGATTTCAAAACTAAAAATACTCCCAACGCCCAACTCGCTGCGCAAAGATGCATTCCCTTCCATCAATTTACACAGGGTTTTGACAATAGCTAAACCAAGCCCTGTACCACCAAACCGCCTTGTTGTGGTTGAATCCACTTGTGAAAATGACTGAAATAATTTTTTCTGCTTTTCTAATTCAATTCCTATACCTGTATCTTTCACATGGCCAATCAACTTCACTTTTTCTTTTTCATTGTGATTTTCAGTGCTCAGGGTAACAACCACTTCTCCTTTGTGTGTAAACTTCAATGCATTGCCAATTAAATTACCAAGTACCTGCTTAAAACGGACCGGATCTCCTTTTACATAACGCGTCTTCAAATTGACTGTATCTAATACTAGCTCTAGTCCTTTCCCATGAGCGGCATGTGCATGCGTTTGTATTAGCGATGCGCTTTCAGTGATCAGGTCAAATTCTGTTTTTTCAATTTCTAGCCGGCCCGCTTCTATCTTCGAAAAATCTAGAATATCATTAATCACCACCATCAACGCGTCTGCACTGGACTTTGCTGTCATTACGTAATTATGCTGGATCTCGTTGAGGCCTTCTTTCTCAACAAGATCTAACATACCGATCACCCCATTCATAGGGGTGCGGATCTCATGGCTCATATTGGCTAAAAATTCTGATTTATGTCGAGAGGCTTCTTCCGCTCGTTTTTTCGCAATCGCTAATTCATGATTCGTATTGAGTAATGCTTGCTGCGCTTGTTTAATCGCAAAGTTATGTAACTCACCCACCATGATGGCAAAACCGAAGTTAAACACCAGTTGCGCGACCATAATGGTAATAAAAAATAACTGAATATAAATACTGGTATCTGTCATGATACTGGTTGCGCCATCATTGATTGGGGCGCTGATCCTAAAAAAACCCGCCGTGTTTAAACACCCTAAACCCAAAACAACCAGTGCACCCGAGACTTCAAAGCGATTTCTTCTATGTTCAAGCATAAAAACCACCATCCATATGGATGTGCACAAAATCGTGAACACAGCGAGCTTTAATCGATACTCGTAAGAGTCGAACCAAAACGTAAAAGCCGTTAACAACACTAAGAATCCGGCTACATATGCAACCAATATTCGCCAGGGAGGACGCTTATCTACGGCATAATACAAACCGATTAACATCATGATTAAGGACAGCTGACCACATAAATTAGACGCAATATGTTTAAAAAAATAAGGTAGCGCATTTTGGGCTGCAAAAAGGCCGAAGTTAGCTACGAGCAACCAAGGCCCTATTGCCCAAAAAGCCGTGGCTTTAATATTACGATTTGCCATCCATAGAAAGGTAAGTGCAGTTGCCGATGCAACAATGCCAACTGCACACATCAACAATATTGTTTGTGTCGATAGCGCCAGCATCAGCCCTCGCTTGAATATAGTGAAGTATCAATTCGATTACTAAAAAAGTAGGAGAGAGCAGCATCAAAGTAAAGAAATATATCTAGAAACTTCAATAAATTATTGCATCTAATCTAATTTGACTGCCCTGCGATTATTTTTCTCAGTATAGAGAATCGACCTATTGATACAATTAAATATAAAGTTACAAATCCACAAATGAAAATTTAATTTTTAAGTGGTAACTTAGCGACGTCATTAAATATATCAGCAATTAAATATTTTAATGGCATAAATTAATTAAAAATTAAAAAGGAAGTTTTAGAATGAAAATTACAAAAGTGGCCTTAATTTTAGCAGCGCTATCGGCAACATCAGCAGTATATGCAGACTCAGGTTTAGGTGTGAACATTACCGAGAAACCTCGCCCAGGTGTACCTCAAGCACGATGGACCTACATTGATATCACAGATAGCTATGGTCAACATAACAATGCAAAATTCAACTACAGCATTTCTAACTACACAATCAATTTTGATTGGGTAACGAATGACGGTGCGGTAGGTGGCTGTAGTATTTACTATGACGTAAACAAAGACAGCTCTACCGCTTGGAATGATCAAGTTGCAAAGCGTCGCTACGATACAACCAAATTAATCTTGTCAAACCTTAAGCAAGGCGATCAATTATTTGTACAGTCTGCATTTGGTCAAAACTCAGCACCTTGTGAAGTAACTGTATCTCACAAGATTGGACTATAATTCGTCCAGTAAAATTGAGGGAACATTTCCCTCAATTTTTTGCCTACCATAAATCAGCCTTGTTTTCGTGCGAACCAATATATTTGCGACTATCTTTGTATGTATCGCAATAACCTCAATCGTACTATGGAATTAATTGAGCTCATTTATATCAGCACCGTCACAACGCCACTGAGCGATGCAGAGTTAGAAACACTAAGAAGACAATGTGCTGCAGCAAATCAAATAAGCAGTATATCTGGCATGCTGCTCTACGATAGACATCACTTCATGCAAGTCATTGAGGGAGATAAATCTAAGGTAGAACAGTTGTTTGAGCATATAAAGCAAGATAAAAGGCACAAAGAAGTCGAGGCGCTAATTTGTAATCCCATTGGGAAGCGTAACTTTAGAAAATGGGCTATGGGCTTAATTGACCTAGACAAAGAGCCCTCTTACCGCAAGGTTAAAGAGACTAGACCTCATCGTCGCCTGCCGTTAAGTTATAAGCTGCTAAAGTCATTTCGTAATCATGAGTTTGAAATTGAAGAACATATCAAGCGCTCTTTTGGCGCTTAGCACCGCTTTAATGTTGCACACTTATCACTAATCATAGACATCTAGTCACGTGGTAGTGTAATGGACTGTAATATAAAAAGCCGATAAACACTGAAAAACACATAATTCGTCCATTTTTGTGTATTTAAATCTGAAATGCACATTTCTCAACTATTTATCTTTTATGGACAATTTATATTTAAGCATCGCAATCGTTATTGCTGCAATTAGTTTAATCGCACTGATAAAAACAAACCAACTGCGTAAAAAGGATTTGAAAATCTTAAATGAGCTGAAAAAAGCAAAAGAAGCGCTGAGCAAGTCTGTTTTGTATCATGGCACTAGCGACATACCTAATTACCTGTTTTTCATGCAAAAACTAATGAAAGTAGACAGGAAATTTTCTCAATTCCATGTTTCTCTCATTAAACTTGGAAAAACGCCAGTTTTTGACTCCATTGAAAGTAACCAAGACACCTTATCTCAATTGTTTAAAGAAGTCGGTAAAGCCTGTCAGCCGTTTGCACTTGCACTGCATGATTCTGATTATATGGTGATGGCATTTGTTACGCATGACACAGGATCAGACCAACAAGAAGCTGAAGCGAAGCAAAAAGAAATCCTCGAGAAATTGCCAAAGCAAGTGTGGGTAAATAACACGCAAGTACCCATTGATTACGCAATATCATCTATGAGCCTTACCGGACAATCGTCTTTATATGGCATAGACAAAGTGCAAAGAAGACTAACTTTTTCAATGAAGTATGCTTTGGAATCTCAAACAGGGACATTCTTTCATAATGAAAAGCTCTATCAGGCAGAGATGTATCGAAAGCATGTATTGCTGAAACTCATGAATAGTATCTCATTCAACCCTGATGACTTTTATCTTGTTTTCCAACCGATATTCAAATCATCTGACATTGACAACCCAAAGCGCTATGAGGCCCTGATACGTTGGAGAAATACTAAAAACCTCGGCCCCAAAGCCTTTATGCCAATGATTGAGGATAAACCGGAGCTACATAGCGAGCTCACCAAAATTGTGATCAACCAAATTTACTCCATGTTGAAGATCAAACTGGATGCACACGAAAAGCTTAAACCCATTCACATGAATATATCCGCTAAGTTACTGGAGGATGAAAGCCTACTTGCTTATTTGAAAAAAGTGATTAGGGACACGCCATCTATCGCTGCATTCATCACTTTTGAACTCACCGAAGGCAGCGATCTAACGCTAAGTGATAATGCAATTAACACGTTAAGAAAAATGTCTAACTTAGGCTTTAGTTTTGCTATTGACGATTTTGGTAAGGGTGAGAATGGCAATGAACTTCTAAATAGCCGTTATTTCAATGCTGTCAAAATTGACAAAACGTTCATTACACATGTTCAAGACAAGGCAGCACAAGCGCCGAGATTAGACTTAGTGATCAAAACTGCACAGCAGAGTAAAAAAACGGTGATAGTTGAAGGCGTTGAGAATAGGTTTCAATATGAGTACATGAAACGCTACCCGAACATCTACATTCAAGGTTACTTCGCATCTGTACCGCTGACAATGAATGAATTTTTATCACAAGAACAAGATGCAGCTTAATTCGTTTTTCTAAAAAATGTGCTTAGTCGGTTTTTCATTATGTTGGAAAAACCGGCTAACTTGAACACTCATTATCTAGACTTAAGCCAAAATAAACTACCTTCTACTGAACACCAGGCTGTTAGTCCACCTTTATTAATATACTCATTTACACAATCAGACTTTTCATCAGCACCCAGTTCAGCGCTAGAGCCACTCATAGACACGATATCAGGAAATAAGCCTTTCACTTTTTCTTTTAAAGCATTCGTTTTTGGATTGCTACCGTGCTGAGCATACTCATTGAGAAGAATCGTTGCACTATCCATTAACTTGTTTTCACTATATACATTAGATTTATACTTGTTTAAAAGTGCTGTCAAACAATGCCATTTACCTTGTTTAATGTAGCAGTTATAAAGTTGATAGCGATTTTCATAATAGTCATTAGGCGCAAGATTAAGCAGCTCTTCTAGTTCCTTCTGGGCTAAATCATAATGCTCTAAATTAAAATGTATTTGTGCTTTACGCGCCTTCAATATGAAATAGGGCTGTATCTCACTGAGATTTTCTAGTTCATTCCCATATTGTTCAATAAAATGCGTTGTAATGAGCTCCCGTTCGAGCACACTAATAAGTTCATCAATAAACTTCAGTGTGGATGCGTTGTTTTTGCTCAATATGTCATTAAGGTGACTTTCGATTTGTTTACGATCAAATCCAGACAGTGAGTTAACTTCATCGGCTTGCGATATACATTGCTCAGAAAACCGTAACTCATAGGCTGTTTTGCTTATACATGGTTCAAGACTTTGATACGCAGAGATAAGATCAGTTGTAAAGTCTTGCTCATTTGAGGGAAAGGCTCTAAACGCATTTAGATACCCTTGAAACCCCTCTAACACAGTTTGCAGTGTCTTTAATTGAGTATCTTGTTCGACAGTTAAATCTGCCTGTTTGATAAAAGAAAGTGAGCAAAGCATACCAGAGCAATAATTTGGTAAAGGCATGCCACTTAGCAAAGCATTCTTAAGGTGAGGCTGAGTGAGGATACATTCTTCTGGTAACGAAAAGTCTCCTTGTATGATTTTATCCATACAAAGATTATAAAATGCCATTATAGCTTTTAATTCTAATTCGTCTTCCGGTACTTTTTCTGCAAAGAGGTGCGGGATCCAAACACTTGGCAAAACTGTTTGTGGCGTCAAACCTAACCCTGTTATATACCCTTCAATGAAAAATGGATCAGGCTGTTCTTCCGATAAAAAAGACAGCTCATCTATAACTTTCTTAATGCTTCGTAATCCTTAAAAGCCACTTAACTTTATGTTTATATTAATATCATACATGAGTAACCGCATTATTTATACATAAAAATAACGTACTGTTTCCACGACTTATCAAGTATAGAATATAAACTCATATAAAAGTGCAATAAAAAGGACTATCTTTACTTAAGCAAGAACTCCCATATCGAGTACTGGCCTTGTATAAAGCTGAGAGCCATTAACAAAGATAGTTGTTATATTTAATATTATTACTTTGTGAGATTATTCTTTTTTACCTACTTTATGATTAAACGAAGGAACCTGCAAAAAATAACAGTAAGATATACATTTTCTTTTTCGCCAGTACACAAACAAAATGATATAACCTCATTAAGGCTCTATATCAAACTGTTTAATGATAGATTCCGCTTTTTCATGACCGCCTGAAGCCGCAGCTCTGAGTAACTTTTTTGCTTCTGATGTGTATACATCGCTATTTTGCTTCTTCAGTAGTAAGGCTAACTTATACATGCCTTCAGGCTCCTCTTCCCTCGCAGCTAACTGCAACCACTTAAGCGCTTGACGGACTGACTCTTCACTCGTCTCTAGTCTTGTATAATAATCACCAAGTAAGATGTAACTTTGTACAAACTGTCTATCAGCTGCCCGCAGTAACCACGTTAAGCCATCTTTATCTTTGTCCAATGCTAATTTTAAAGCCCCTAGATTATGCATTGCGTCAGGTAACCCCAAATTTGCAGAGCGTTCGAAAAAGCTAAGTGCCAGTTTAGTATTCACAGCCACATGCAAACCATCACGGTATATCACGCCCAATGAGTTAAGTGCGATGCCATCATTTTGTTCGGCCGCCTCAATAAAATACTGTCGAGCCTTAATAAAGTCATTGTCAACATTTATACCATGATAAAAGTGTTCACCAATAAAAGATGCAACATTAAAGTCTTTAGCTTTAGCCAACTGAGAGATGGCCTCTAACGCTTTGCCTTCATTTTTTTCAACGCCTTTTCCAGACCAGTAAAATTCAGCCACTTTGTTTAAAGCATCAACTTTGCCTAGCGTGACCGCAGTGCGGTACCAATCCAGTGCCAACTGCATATTTTTAGGGTGTAACACACCAGACTCATACCAATTGGCAATTTTGTATGCAGCTGCGGAATTGCCTGACTTGACCGCATCTGTGAGCAATAGCAACGCATCTTCAATCGCATTGCCTGGGATTTTATTGGTTTGGATCAGTTCGGCTTGTTTTACGATACAAAGTTGACACCCGTCAACTGCGCCTTGGCCAAGCAATTTAAATGCAAGAAGCGCATCGCCCGATTGTTCTATCACGCAATTACTGTAGCGTATAACCGCATGCACAGCGCCTTGCTCATGTGCCCGTGAAAACAATGTGCATGCCTTGTGTAACGATTCACTCGTACGTTCGGCCAAATACACATCACCAAGATTGATCATTGCAATGATATGATTTTGTTCGACCGCTTGCTGATATAACGCCACCGCTCTCGCCTTATCCTTTTTTACGCTCACGCCGTTGAGATAGAATGTGGCCAGATTATTCTTGCCCAGCGCCGAGCCGGCCTCAGCGGCTTGAATGTATAAAGAAGTGGCTTTTTCTAGATCTTGCTCAACCAACTCACCTTGTTCGTATAAAAAGCCCAAATGCGCAAATGCACTACCAGCTCCCAACACACCTGCTTGTAAGTAATATGATTTTGAAACATCGAAATTCACCAGCTCGCCAAAGTCTCCGTTTTGGTAAGTTCTACCAAGCTCCTCTATGGCAGAGACATCATTACGACTTGCAAACGACTTTAACAACTCAACAATTGGCAGATCCTGTTCTCGATTTACACGCATCCCTCTGACTAAATTAATTAAGCAATTCTGCTGTCCTAATTTTGCCCCTTCGAAATAATAAGACTTTGCCAGCGCCCAACTCTCAGCCAATGCTACATCGGCAGCATGACAATAACTAGGCGCATGCCCCGCCTTGGCCGACTGCAAGTAATACTCAAGCGCTAGTTGGTTATTTTGCGCTTTCCCATCACCATACAGATATGCATTAGCTAAATTAAATGCGGAAAATTGGTTTCCCAAATTCGCAGCTTGCTCAAATAGAGTCAGTGCTTTATCGCGGTCTTTTTCTATCCCAGTACCCGAATTATACATAGATCCCAGATTATGTATCGATTGTGCATCTTGATTTTGTGCGCCTTGCTTGTATAGCAAAATGGCTTGATCATAGTTTTGCACGACGCCATTGCCTACTTCATACAGACGACCTAAGTTCCCATAGCTTAATGTACTGCCATACTCAATCGCTTGCTCAAAATACGTCTTTGCTAATGCATAATTAACGGCAACACCATCTCCATTGTTGTACATCATCCCTAAATTATTTAACGCATCACTAGAGCCATGCTCGGCGGCAATTGTGTACCAATTTAGTGCTTGAGCGGTATCAGGTAAATGCCTGTGATATAAATACCCAAGTTCAAAAGCACACTCTTGGTAACCACGGGCATAACTCACTTGAAAGTAATCCTTAGCTTTCTCTAAATCACCTAACTTTTTTGACTCCCGGTAAACAACGCCTAAGCCGCACAGTGCTTTTATATCTCCTTGGTAAGCGGCATTGGCAAAAAGTTGCTGTGCAGTTTCGTACCCCTTCTCTTCTCTCCAGTGTCTGATAAAAATGTAACCAAGCTCAGTCGCAGCCGATGGCTCACCCAACTCAATTGCACGCGCATACAGAGTCATTGATTTTTTTAGATCAGCTTTCACACCATTGCCACCGAAGCGATACCATTTTGCTAAAAATAAAATTGCTGGTGTATAGTCTCGCTCAGTCGCTTTAGTCGCCCACTCTAGTGCACTGCCTTGTACATAGTCTTGACCATGACCTTTTAAGAGGTTTTTTGCGATCTGTAATTGGGCTGGTCCATATTCATACTCAGCTAACTCATTGAGTATTTCAAACTCATAATCAAAGTCCTGTAACCGATATGCCTCTTGCGACAGCAAGAAGTAGCTTTGCGCTACTAAAGCGTCGTTGGACACATCATTTGGTTTATGAAAAAGCAAGTGAGGTTCGACGGTGTTTTGGCTGACCTTACAGCCAAATAAAAAAGTGATAAGAACAGCTAATACTAAGAATTTCATACAAAAATCTAATCATGATGATGCTAAGGCCAAGACTGCCAGCATGGGTAAACACTTGCAAGTCGTCACAATTAATATTAGTCAAGGTTAATCTATTTGGCATCTAACTACGCTTTCTTATCTACAAAAGGTCATAAGTTTGCATCGTTAAACAATCTGTTTACAATGAAGTTCTCTCAGTGGGTAGCGAGTAACAAAATGGATTTTAATAAAAGAATAAATGCGATGCGTGCTTATAAGGAGCAGCAAGACCTCTCTATCAGCATAGAAAGCGATAGAGGACGTATCATTAATTGTGCAGCACTAAGACGTCTGCAGCAAAAAACTCAGGTCTTTCCGCTTGAACGAAACGCTGCTGTGCGATCCCGCCTCACTCACTCCCTTGAAGTACAGCAAAACGGCCGATTTATTGCTCAGTCTATCGTTAAAGTATTAAACACAAATAAAGAGATACAATGCAGTTTAACAACAGAAGTCGCTAATGCCTTAGTAAGCTTGGTTGAGATGGCTTGCCTAATGCATGACATAGGTAACCCAGCCTTTGGTCACTTTGGCGAAGCCGCAATCAATGATTGGTTTGAGCGATATTTTACCGCCCACTCAACGTACGACTACGTAAAAACCCCGACTAATCAACAGTCAGCATTGATCCTAGATATTTGCAGCTTTGAGGGTAACGCCCAAGCTATTCGTATTGTAACCACTTTGGCTAATTTGAATTTAACTTACGCTCAAATTGCTGCTATTTTGAAATACACGCGCTGTGGTACTACAGCTAAGCCAAGTGGCAATTCAAACAACTACTTAAATAAAAAGGTGGGATATTATTTTAGTGAACAATCCATTGTAAAACAGCTGTGCGACAAATTAGAAATGCCTTTAGGTCATAGACATTTAGCAGCGTATATCATGGAAGCAGCTGACGACATCGCCTATTGCTTAGCAGATATCGAAGACGCTGTAGTTAAAAATTTTCTCAGTGTTGAGCAAGTGATTATACTTTTACAACAAGAGTATCGTCGTCAACTAAGAGACATGCAATTGAGCTGCCATGAAGACCTGATAGATCAAGCGTGCAGCAAAGCCCTAAACAGAGCGAATCAAAACCCAGCCAATTTAAGTACTGAGTTTTTCATATATTTACGAGTCGAGCTCATTCACCCGTTAGTAAAACATGCGACAAAGCGTTTTATTGACAATATAGAAGAAATCTTTGAGGGCAGCTTTAATCAAGCATTATTAGAAGATAACAGCCATCAACATGCGATTACTCGCTCATTGAAGCAAGTCGCTTTAAAGCATGTTTTTTGTCACCCTGAAGTAGAAGAGTTAGAGCTACAAGGTTATAAAATCACCTCGGGGATTTTAAATGAATACCGCCGCTTACTGGATGTCTCTGAAGCTGCTTTTAAACGTATTATTGAACACAGTCATGATTACCCCGTTGAAGTCAGGCTGCTTAAGCGCATACCCGGTCAGTATATTTCTGTTTACCAAAAAGCCATTGCAAAGCTGCACTTAGAACAACAAACACAACCTATTTATGAGTTTTATTACCGCTGCAGACTGCTTCAAGATTATGTCAGTGGCATGACTGATCAGCTTGCCTATGACACATATCGCACGTTATTGGTTGCAGATTAAATAAACGAACATTTTGGGCTAAGACCTCATCACACTTGGGTTGCGGGCCAAGCCCGCAACGACGTAGGTACGATAGTGCTACTTGTTTAAACCTAGCTTTTATTGAGTGTCATACCGTTCAACTCAGAAACAATCCACTCTCTAAAAGCTTGAACTTTTGGCCAAACAAAATGGCTTTCAGGCGCAACTAAGTGGTAACTATATTCACACAACCAAGCAAACTCAGGGTGTATTTCCAACTGACCCAGCTCAACAGACTGCGCAACCATACGTTTACGCAATAAAGAAAACCCCTGCCCCGCAACGGTCGCTTGCTGCACGAGCGCCGCATTGTCAATTTTAAGGTTGCTTAAAGTGTGGCCCTTTAGACCAAGCTGGGTACTTAAATTCTGCCAAGCAACTTCATTGTCACGCCCTTCATCATAAATGAAGTTAAGTTGAGTCAATTGGGGTCGTAAAGGCTTACGCGGATTGATTACTCCAGGTCGATACGCAATAACCAGCTCATCTTGGGCTATTAATTCACTTTTTAGCCCTGGGTAGTCACCCAAACCAAACCGGATCCCAATGTCTATGTCTTCCCGATTAAAGTCAGCAAGCTGCTCAGTCGGATCGATACGAAGTTGATAGCTAGGCAGCGCATTATTAAAACTTGTCAATCTTGGTAATAACCAACAGGTTGCAAACGAAGGTAATACCGATAAGTTAATTGTATTGGGGTTAGGATCTGATTTTAGAGCAGATAAGCCGCTTTCAATTTGCCCAAACGCGGTATGAAGATAAGGTAGCAACGCTTGTCCCTGCTGCGTTAATGACACTTTTCTGGTTTGCCGCTCAAACAGAGTACAACCTAACTGCTGCTCTAATATTCGGATTTGCTGGCTCACCGCAGCCTGAGTGACAAACAACGCTTCTGCGGCTTGTTTAAAACTGCCTAACTGCGCTGCTGTTTTAAAGTACCAGAGCCCTTTTAATGGTGGTGTTTTCATCACTTTATACTTAAGAAAATCTTAACTATGGATCATAAATTCTCGTTTGTCAGTTTTATGAATGCGCTCGATACTTAATGAGAATATCAGAGACAAAGGGAGTCTTTATCGTGAAATACGCAATTATCCTAGCATTTCCGCTGGTGACATTTACGTCGGCAGCCACTCAGTTAAATACAGAAAAGATATTTACTGACGCAGGTTACCCCTATAAAAACTTAATTATGAAAGCTGAAAAAGTGGAGTTACTTTATTCTCAAGAGCAAAATAAAACCACCTGTCGTATTAAGGTATACGACGAAGGGAACCTGCATGAAAGTAAGCAAATAGAAGTCGCATCTGATGAATTTGGCAAGCAGCCGATAAAAAGCTGCTTGAAAAGGGATCGCGCCAAGCACATCTTGAGTTTGCTTTAGACTGTCAGCCATAACACTGTGCATCAGAAGCTTTTAAGTTTCTATAAACTAAAGGCTTCTGGTTTTTTAATTAACATTCAATGGCTCAAGCCACACTATCGACTTGTGACTGACGATTATAGATTTATTCAACGTGCCTGATTATGACAGTTCCATATCTTTCAGCCTTTGTGTGTTGAACTCTCACCAGTATTAAGGCGTTTTCTCAGATAACACGACTCCCCTACCTAGCGTTAATATTTCCAGAATAATGATGTAAGACAGTGTAATACTTTTGTGCTGAGGTTTGGCTGTATGCTTTTTTGGCAATGCTAGAAAACTCACAATCAAGCAAAAGGAAGATAACAATGAGCCATCACGACTGCCACGAGTGCGCCCAATGTGCATGCCATAACCCACTTTGGACAGCATTTGAAAACCAACAAAGTTTAGACAAAATAAAAGAACAAATCAGCCAGTCACTTGTTGACAAAACTGAGCAAGATAACAAAGCCTTTAAAAAGCGAGTGATGTATTCAGGTGGGTACATCCGCCCAATGATTGGAGGCTCAACGGAACAAGTTGAAGCCATTGGCTTTGCCGAAGGTAAAGTGGTCGCTGTAGGTGATATCGACTCGGTCAGCACACACATGCATGCTCTTGGCATGCAGCCAGAAGACCATATAAAACTCCAAGGCCAGCAGACTTTGCTGCCAGGATTAATTGAACCTCATGTTCATATTGTGCCGACAGCTATGACTATGAGCTGGCCAAACTTAGGTCCCTATGACGGACAACATTTAAAACAGGATTACAGCCCAGATACGATTATTGATTCGGCCAAAAAAGCGCAAAGTCAATTAACCAATAAAGATGAATGGCTTTTGGGAACTGACGTTGACCCATCACTTATGCCATTTATTAATGATCAGCTCGATGTCATCGACATAACAAGATTGAGCGATGAGTTTCCAGACAGGCCTGTCTTTTGGTTGGCAGCATCGCTGCATACCGCCTACATCAATCAGGCTGCACTAGACATAATCTTAAATAACGTTGACGACAAGGATGATCAAGATAGGCTAAAAAGCCAAATTAAAGAACAAGGTGCGCTGCAAGAACTTGATCAAATGCAACTTGGTTTCAATGCGATACCGCTGATACAAAAAGAGCAAGTGATCCGTGATTTAAAAAAGAACATCGACTGTATATTTAAAACAGCAAATGAACGCGGTGTTACCATGATGTTTGAAGCGGGCATGCAAAAGGCTATGGAAGCAGCTCTTGAGCTTTATCAGGCACTTAACCCACAGTGGGCACGTGTCGGCTACGCCAAACTATGTACAGATGAAAGCCAAGCCAATACTTTACCTGACCATAAACCAGTCAAGGAACGTGACTTAGATATGCCATTTAAAGCCGCTGTAAAACTCGTTTCAGACGGCTCTAATCAGGGGCTGACAGGCTATCAAAGTGAACAGTACAGCTGTAACCCTAAGAATAACTACGGTATATTTAATTTTAATACACTTCCAGCAACATCCAGTGACACTCATACGCAAGGCACCTCAAAGCCTAATTTTCAAACGATGGTGAATACCGTCATCAATAAAGGCTGGCCAATGCTCATTCATGCCAATGGCAATCATGCCATTGATATTACTCTGGATGTTTACGAAAACGCCCTTCAAGGTCAATCGGGGCTAAGCTCGCGCCATCGGATAGAACACTGCTCACTGTTGAGTGACCTTAGCGCACAACGTATGCAGCAACTTGGGATCTCGCCTAGCTTTTTAATCGGCCATGTTGGCTACTGGGGTTATGCATTTGAGCAGGTTATTTTTAAACAAAAAGCTCAGTTATTAGATCGCTGCCAAACCATGCTAGGCCTTGATGCACGGATCACATTACACAGTGATTTATCCGTGAGCCCACTTGGACCGCTACGCATGATGGAACAAGCAGTAACCCGAGTTATGGAGAAATCACCTGAAAAGACTGTACTTAATGAAGCTGAGTGTATAACTAGAGCCCAAGCGCTTCGTGCTATTACCTTTGATGCTGCATGGCAATGCCATGTTGATAAATGGCTTGGCAGTTTAGATACAGGGAAATTAGCCGACTATGTGATTTTAGAGCAAGATCCCATGACTATTGAAGACCCGAGTAAAATTAGAGACATCAGCGTTGAGCAAACTTGGGTTGGCGGCAGACTAAGATACCCAAGACAAGATTGAATTTAATAAATTTACTGTAGCAAAACACTTCTCGCTGCGTGGCTCATCCTTTTGAAACACGCAGCGCCTTTCGTTTATGCCAAACTAGACACACAGCTAAGCTAAACACACCACTGATATACGTAATTATTAGTGGAGTCTGAGCCCCCACATCCTCGGCATACATAAATGCATTAGACAACACCCATGCTGCAATAGCACCAACAAGTAACCATAGCGCAGCACAGACCAATTGAAACTTAGGCGCCGATGCATAACCACTCAGCACCACACAAACTGCCGCCACTGACCCAATTGTTGGCTTTTTCCAAATACCGACCACTTCCGCGAAGATACCCGCCACAGTTGCCGAGACAATAAAAGCAGTTATCACAATAAAAATAGAAAGACCAAAACGCAGGATTAAATTCATAGCATGCTCGCACGATATTTTTGTTAGCGCCTACCTAAACATATGTTATGTCATTAAAAATATAAATTTTCGATGTTTTTATAACTATAGCCTTAAATCTAAGCGTGCGCATATGGTAAGTAATCAAACATAAATTGCGGGGCAAGCCCGCAACGACGAAGGTAAGTAAAACGCTGCTTGTTTAAACTTTCTAAACACAACTAAACATGCAGCAACTCACTAAAACCAATAACACTAACCCAAACCCCGTCACCCTGAACTCGTTTTCACGCCCACTTTTGATTCAAATAGAAAGAAATTTATACACACAAACGAGTATGCTCATCATTTTCAAGGAGTGAAATATGCAACCAAGTGTATACATACTTGCATCGAAACCATATGGAACCATTTATATTGGCGTGACAAAAGATTTAAAAGCGCGGGTATATCAGCATAAAAATAATTTAACCAAAAGCTTTACGAGCCAATACAATGTGCATCATTTGGTTTATTTTGAATGCCACGATTCAATCACCACAGCCATCGCACGCGAAAAGCAACTTAAAAACTGGAAAAGAGCATGGAAAATCCAATTGATAGAATCGTTTAACCCTAAGTGGCAAGACCTATATCACAAAATATAACCGACTGGATTTGCCTTTCTACTCATTAAAACCAACAGCACCAAATCCAATCCCGTCACCCTGAACTCGTATATGGACTCCACTTGTTTGACAACATGTTTTTTAAAATTAAAGATGCTTGCGTATATGCGGTTTCTTTTGAGAGCGCTACTCTCTAACCTTTGATTTATTCGCACCTTCTGTCCTAAACGCTTCGTTAGTGTATTATCACTTCCAGTTCAGACAGGTTTTCAGAAGGTTGGTCTTACCGTTTTAATTACATTGTTGTCGAACTCTTTTTAAAATGTTTTTTAAATCATAACTGGCTGGTAATTCGTACCTTGTTTTAACATTGCCCAAGCCGTTCTGATATTTTTATTCACCAGCGCAATACAAGCTCGCTTCACTCCTGAACGAGCAACTAACCTTAAGAGCCATTGCTGCTTCAATGTCTTGGGTTTCTCCGGCAGATTAGAAATGTATGACAATGCCCCCAAAAATAAACAGGATTTTAGCTGTTTATCTCCAGCGCCTTTATCAATTCCCAGCATCACGGTTTTTCCTCCACTGCTAAATTGTTTTGGGGTAACGCCTAAATATACTGAAGCACATCGCCCATTTTTAAAGTGCTTCGTTTGACTCAAGCTGGCAATTAGCCCCGCTGCGCCTAAAACTCCCACACCTTCAAGCGCAATAACACGTTGGCATTGTTCATTTTGAGAAACAAGCAGTTCTAGGTTTTTAGTGACTTTATTCAGAGATTGCTCTATTTGCTGGTATTGAGCTTTTAAGACACTGAGTAATGGCAATAATACCTCTGGTAAATTATTGCGCTCTGTTAAAACCTCTTTCAATGCTTTTTTGGAGCGAGGAATAGTGATGCCATATTCATAAAATAAGGCCCTAATATGATTACTGAGTTGTGTAAGTTGTTTATCCAGAAACTTACGACTCACAGTGAGCGTTTGGAGAATTTGCTGTTCTATGTTTTTTACTGGAGAAAAGGGCATATTTGGTTGTATAGCAGCAATCGCAATCCCGATAGCATCATTGGCATCTGTTTTTTGTTTGCTTATATAAGGCTTAACATGTTTCGGAGGCATCCCTCTCACTTCATGACCATAGGATTGAGCAACCCGCCCCTAATAATGAAAACTGCCACATCCCTCCATTGCCACAATGCTAGGAGGAGAGTTAGCGAGTATCTGGCGAACTTTAGATGGAGACTGTGCTTTATTAAAAATAATTTCGCCATGTTTAGAGACTTTTGCGACTTGGATAATATTTTTTGCAAGATCGAGCGCAATCACGTTACGATTATTCATATATGGACTCCTTTGTTTTGGTCGACACCACATTACACTGTATGTGAGGTGTGGTGGAGTCCATATCTCGCTTCAGGACCCCCCCTCAAACATGGATTGCGGGGCAAGCCCGCAACGACGATTGGCTGCTTTTGCCTATACCACTCGCATAAATACATAAATTGGCGTAAGTTAACCTTAAACATAATCAAAAAACGTTTTTCATGGACAAAAACCAAAACAAAGGCCATTGGCTTACCACCAAACAAGCTCAAAAACACTTAAAAGTCAGTGGTTGTGAGCTCATGCATAAACGCGAACATGGCGAACTAGTCTTCGAAAAACGAGGTCGAGCGTATTTCTATTATTTTGAGCAAGTCGATGAGTCTATCCTTTCCTGAATACAAAAAAGCAATAAAAAGCTTAAAGCTAGGCAAACACTTACCTAATGCAATCTACATTCACCGCTCTGCTTTACAACAAGCCCTCACGCCTGAATTGAATGCACTCATAAACAATGCATCAAATGTGTTTGCGGAAGGTAATACATGGAACATCGTCAAACTACTAAAAAGAGACTTTAAGCTCACTCTACTCAACTACCCAGATTTTGATACCTACGCTTACCCAGCACTCAACAAAAGTATCACCATTGATTTAACAGAACACACAGCCAAAATAACCGATTACACCCAATCAGATAACCCACCAATATTGCATCGTAAAGAAGCGTTTGTGCTACCTAATTACCCACACTTTACGGAGTTTAAAGCCATCACATTAGAAGGCGAGCAAATCGGCCTATATCAAAACACCAAAACAATCGGTTTTAAACAACAATGGACTCGATTGATACAACGTAAAGGCTACAAACTAAATCAATATGGTCGACTCGAACAAGTCGAAATAACTAAACCTGCAGCAATCACTGAGCCACAACAAACAGCTCAAATTCAGCGGCACCTAACCGCGATAAATCGCGACAGGCTCTCAGCCCCCTTTCAAAAGCTTGCAAAGTATGGATATTTAAATGGTGATTACTCAATTCACGACTATGGATGCGGTTTTTCAGATGATTACAATGAATGCATTAGCCACGGGCTAAACATAAACGCATGGGACCCAGTACACAAACCCGATGGCAAAAAAGTGCAGAGCGACATTGTAAATCTTGGCTTTGTGCTTAATGTCATTGAAGATTATGACGAACGAGAGCAAACGCTTAAACAAGCCTATTCATTATGCGATAAGTTACTTGTCGTTTCTGTAATGCTTATTAACTCAAGTATATTCGAGCAATTTAAACCTTATAAAGACGGTGTGATCACCAAACGTAACACCTTTCAAAAGTACTACAGTCAAGCACAAATCAGAGAGTTTATTGAACACACCCTCAATGTAAACACCATACCATTTGGCCAAGGGGTCATCGCCGTGTTTAAATGCCCAGCTTTGCTAGAGCAACATCACATTGAGCTGCAATTTAATAACCACGAATGGCAACATATTACAAAACGCCCTATTGCTAAAAAGCTACCCGAACGAATCAAGCAAAGCGTATTTGAAAAGCACACTGAACTGTTTGAATCCTTTTGGCAGCATTGCCTACATTATGGCCGTATACCTGCTAACGACGAGTTTGAACAAAGCGAGCAAATAAGAGCGGTGATCGGCAGCCATAACAAAGCGTTTGAACTAGTACAAAGCCAATTTGAATATGCTGAATTTGAAGCTGCTCAACACAAACGACAGCAAGACCTTTTGGTATACTTTGCCCTAAGCCTATTTGGCAAGCGCCAAACAAAAAGCCATTTACCCAATAGGCTACAACGTGACATAAAAATGCATTTTGAGAGCTTAAACCAAGCCCTTGAGCAAGCAAAAGTACTACTCTTTTCAATTTCATCGCCAGCCAACATAGCCAATGCATGCTCTCAAGTTTTTGAACAACTCAACATTGGTGAGTTTAACCATAGCCAAAGTTATACACTACCCAAACACTACCTAAACAAATTACCAGCAATCTTACGAGTGTATATTGGCTGTGCCGCACAACTTTATGGAGACATCGACGACATTGACCTAATAAAAATACATATGCGCTCAGGCAAAGTAACGCTATTAAAATATGATGATTACAGCAAAAAACTCCCGCTACTCACCGAGCGTATAAAAGTAAAACTCGCCGAGCAAGGCATAGACTACTTTTACTACGGTAACGAATACCCGCTACAACCGCTTTACAACAAACTGGACTTTATTGAGCCGGATATAAACGAATACAAAGCACAGCAACGATTTGATAAGCGACTCTCTGATATGCTCAAGGGCGTACCAAAAGCAGAATGGCCCAATTGGGATATTCTACAAAAGGTGTTTGAGTATTGGGAGGTGAAACTTAAGGGAGACAAGTTTATAAAAAACTAAAAAATTTGACCAAGGTCCATTTTCCCTGTTCTCTTTAAGTATCTCTCAGGAAAACCTAACACATTAGTAAAAATGGCATAATGAAAGCCTGAATCATAATTATATGTACAGTTAATAAATTCAGAATTCAGGACCTCAGTCCTATTCCAGTTCGACCTTTCGAATTGACAGTTTCTAAATATAACTTTTTCAAAACAACTCCCCAGTAAATCAGTCCTGAGAAATGAACAACTTACGAAATGTGAATCAGTAACTTTTAGGTCTTTAAGTTTTTTTCGTTCAAAATTGCAGTTTGTAAATCTACAATCATTAAATTCAGCTCTCATCATTCCCTGTAATAAAGTGAAATCTATATCCGCAAACTCAACACTTTGAAACTTTTTATCAGTGAGTACTGATAGATCTGACATATTAATTTTGTTATATAAATTCAAAACTCATTCCCTTTCATAATAACTATTTTTACACCAAATCTAGCTCGAAATCATAGATTGGAATGTGGCTAGTAGATACTCCAATACCACGTTCAATCATAATCTCTGCAAGCGTTTCACCATCAATTAAAACTATTGGTACACAACCACGTTTAAAGGCGCTATCTTGTGCTTCTTTAGTAAAGCTGCTTGTAGTTATAAATATGCCTTGTTGAAACTCGCCTTGTATTGCACCTCTAAACATATCAATATCAGGTCGAGAAACTTTGTTTGTTTTTTTGTAGCGCTTACATTGAGCTGCTACATGGAGCATTGAAATACCTACTTCTAATTGACCATAGACGTCAATACCACCATCGCGACCACGTTGAGTAACTTCCATACTTTCAAAACCATAACGTTCTAAAAAGCGCCTACAGAAAAATTCAAACTCTTCAGGTTCAAGTGAATAAAGATGATCAACTATACGTTGTATCGTATCTTGCTTTAATTTGTTAGCTAATTGGTGTACCAGCTCCAAACTGTTGGTCATCTTAACTTGCTCTTCTTTATTATCAGCTGAAGAAGCGCTCAATAATGAAAATTCACCAACTTCATTTTTAGTGAACAGTTTAATTTGTGACTCATTGTTCCAAGAAGTGCTATCACTATGTCGCTCCATTTGAACACGTAGCACAGAAAGCGGGTCTTTTGCTCCAAATTTATACAATGAGTGTTCCATAATTTTACTGTAAACGACCTTGTAAGTTGCAGGTTCACCAATCAGTGATAAAGCTTTTACTGCGGCTTCTGCAATTGTTACTTTACTCATATCTGTATCTGCTTAATTTTTTCTACTATTTCATTAATTGGTAAGGATTCTGTCATATATCCCCATGATATACGCACTGCACCTGTGATCCTATCTTCATCAAGCCCCATAGCTGTTAATACATGTGAAGGAGTATAACTTGAAGATGTGCATGCAGATCCATTTGAAACTGCCGCAATCCCTTTTAAGCTAACCATTAACGACTCTGAATTCACGCCTGAAACAGAAAAGTTTAAAACATAAGGAGAAGTATTCTCGCCGTTATAGTGTGCACCAACTTTATCTAATTCAACCATGAGCGATTGCTTTAGTAAACTCGCATAAGTTTGCCATTTATCAGCATTTTTAATCGCCAATTCACAAGCTAAACCAAACCCTGCAATCAAAGGTACAGGTAAAGTACCGGGTCGAAGGCCTTTCTCTTGACCGCCACCAAATTGAATTGGTTTTAATGGTGGTTTTATAAAACCGCGCTTACGCATAATTAGTGCACCAATACCTTTAGGGGCATAAACTTTATGACCGCTAGCGCTTATTAAATCGACACGGTCATTTTTTAAACACTCACTCAGCTTACCAAAGCTTTGCGCCGCATCTACATGCAAGTACGCATCATTAAACTTAAGCGCCTCACAAATATCGTTCATTGGCTGAATGCAACCTGTTTCATTATTTACATGCATAATTGAGACAAGCACAGTATCGTCTCTTAACAATGCGTTAAGCTGTTTAGGGTCAACCAAACCACTTTCGCCTACATCTAAGTAACTTACTTCAAAGCCATTATTTTCTAGATGCTCAATTGGCTCCAAAACAGCTTTATGCTCTATTCGTGTGGTAATAATATGTTTTTTATTTTCTTGCTCCGCAAAGTCTTTTATACCTAAAATTGCAATATTATTACTCTCTGTAGCACCACTAGTAAAAATGACTTCTGATTTATCAGCAGCAACAACTTCAGCAACCTGCTTTCTTGCCGTTTCTACGTGTTTCTTAGCTAGTGCGCCAAATTCATGAGTCCGGCTACCAGCATTGCCATACTCTTCAACCATCAATCTGTACACTAAATCAGCAACTTCTTTCGAGACTGGTGAAGTTGCGTTCATATCTAGATAGGCAGTCATTTTCTCTCCAAAAAAATTATAAATATTCACAGACAATTTAATCACTATACTGTAGAATTTGCGCCAACCTGTTCGTACGAACAAAAGCAATAAACTACGAACTACGCAACAAAGGCATAACACAAAAAGTAGCAATGAGCCAAATCGTATCGGGTACTTCCTTTCCTGCAATCAGGGGAACCCAAGCAAAAACAGAATATTACATCGTTATGTGCCCACTAAAAAGGTTAAATAAGATATTTACCTTTGATGAAAGCAAATTACCTGTAGATCAACGAGCACAGCGTATCATTAACGAAGAACGCATACCTGATATAGCTAACTATATTTTAGATAACAGAGATAATTACGTCTTTTCTGCGCTTACCGCATGTATTAGCGGTGCAAGTGAGTTTGTACCAATTGGTGAAAGTAAACACGAACAAAAAATTGGTACTCTTTTAATAGATGAAGACGCTGAGCTATTTATCACAGACGGGCAACACCGTAACGCCGCAATTTTAGAGGCCATAAAGGCAGATCCATCGCTTGCTGATGAATCTATTTCAGTGGTGTTCTTTAGTAATAAAACACTCGAAGAGCGCCAACGCATTTTTAAAGACTTAAATCTTTACCCGGTTAAAACAGACTCCTCACTAAGTATCACTTACGATGATAAGCCTGACGCCATACTTTCAAAAACTGTCGTGTTTAGAAGTGAACAGTTCACAAAGCTTGTTCATATGGAAAAAAGTAATCTAGGTGTACGTTCTAAAAAGCTAGTTAGTCACAGCGCAATTAATAAAGCCACCAAGTACCTACTCGGAACCATAAATCAGAAAAACTATGAGTCACTCATACCTACAGCAACTGAATTTTGGCACGAAGTGCTAAACAATATGCCTGCATGGCAGCTGGTATGTGAAGACAAAGCATCTGGTGGTGATTTACGTGACGAATCAATTCACGCACACGCTGTTACACTTCATGCTTTAGGAATGCTTGGTGCATATTTACTTAAACACGATCCGCAATGGCAAAAAACCCTCAAAGGCTTGAGTGATATTAATTGGTCGCGTAGCAATAATGCTTGGCGCGGACGCTGCGTAAACAACAATGCTATGACCAATAACCGCAAAGCTGCTGAACTTACTTGTATTAAAATTAAAGAATTTTTAAACGTAACACTTACGAATAAAGAACAAAGTGCTGAACAAGCATTCCAAGGGGCAAATAATGACTGATAGTGTAGTACAGTCACATTCTGCTTTTGCTGGCGGGCTAAAAGAAGCCATTGAGCAAAGTATCGATCATATTAAAGTGCTCTACATGAGCGATAGTATTCCATGGGTATTAGGTTACAGTGGCGGTAAAGACTCAACAGCCATTTTGCAGTTGGTTTGGTATGCCCTGCAAGAGCTCAAAAAAGAAGGCAAAGCAAACAAAAAAGTACATGTAATTAGTACCGATACGTTGGTTGAAAACCCAATTGTTGCTTTATGGGTTGAAAAATCACTCGACAGAATGAAAGAGTCAGCCGATGAGCAACAACTACCTATCGTGCCACATCGCCTAACACCAGAAATTAAAGATCGCTTTTGGGTTAACTTAATTGGTAAAGGTTACCCTGCCCCGCGTATGAAGTTTCGTTGGTGTACTGATCGTTTAAAAATATCGCCATCAAATACCTTTATTCAAAACCTTGCGAATAAAAATGGTGAAGCTATTTTAATACTCGGTACACGTAAAGCAGAAAGCACTGCCCGTGCTGCTGTAATGGAGAAATTTGAGAGCTCAACCACCAACACCCGTAAAGCGCTTGGTCTAACCGAGAATGGTTCACTAGAGCGAGTTTGGGTATATACGCCTATTTCAACATGGAGTAATGATGATGTTTGGGTTTACTTAAACAGCATTAAAAATCCATGGAACTTCCCTAATCACGATTTAATGGGCATGTACCAAGGCGCAACAGAAGGTGGCGAATGCCCGCTGGTAGTAGACAAGTCAACGCAGAGTTGTGGCGATAGCCGGTTTGGTTGTTACGTGTGTACTATGGTAACTGAAGACAAATCAATGAACGCCATGATCTCAAACGATGAAGAAAAAGAGTGGATGTACCCGCTTGTTTCACTTCGTAATGAACTTGAGATAAATGATGCAGTGCGAGAGAAAAAGCTCGAAAAGCTGCGCCGAGATCGCAACAACCGGGACTTCCGCCGCATGAATGGTACGCTTACCGTGCACGTATCTAAACATGGTGCAGACGTAGTACACGGCCCTTATATTCAAACATTCCGTGAACACATGCTGAAAAAAGTGCTTGAAGCACAAGTAGCTGTGCAGCACATGGGACCGCCTGAAGTCAAAAACTTAGAGCTACTCCCAATTGAAGAGTTAGAAGCGATTCGAAAAATTTGGCTTGAAGATAAACACGAAATTGAAGACAACTTGCCAAAAATATATGAGCAAGTAATTAAAAAGCCATATCCAGGTAAACGCCGCGCGCACCACCCTATTTTAAACAATGACACCTTAAGTAAATTACAAACTTATTGTGAGCAACATGGCGATAAAGAAGGCTTACTTTACCAGCAAATTCGCGCCACCTTGAGCGTTGCAAATAAATACCGCAACCAACTTCGCCGAGCAAAACTAGGCGATGAGCTCAATGATGTGTTAGACAAAGGTGCGTTCAACAGCATGTTTGAAGCAAAAGAATTTGCCCTAGAGCGCGAACGTCATCGTTTACACATTAAGCTCACAAACGATCAAAGCCTCACAGCAAAAGAACAAGAAGAGATTAAAGACAAGATCCACATGATCACTAAGTGTATTAAAGAACAAGGTTATAGCTCCCTACCAGAAATTGAAGTTGTGGAGGTAAAATAATGTTATTGCAGTCTCTTACCTTACATAACTTTGGTATTTACAAAGGCACACACTCGGTTGATTTAACCGTTTCAAACGACAAGCCTGTAATTCTTTTTGGCGGGCTAAATGGTGGCGGTAAAACCACGTTTTTAGATGCATTACAGCTAGTACTTTATGGTAAGCATGCAAAATGCTCTAACCGAGGTAATCTCGCCTATGGTACATACCTAGCCAGTACACTTAACCGTTACGTCTCTAAAACTGAACAAGTATCATTAGAGCTGACATTTAGCCACACCACAGACACAGAAGCACAAACATTTACTGTACGCCGCGAGTGGAAGATAGCAAAGCAAGTTGAAAACTCAAAAGACAAAGTCACAGTAAGCTGTAATGGTGAACACGACCAATACATCGGCGAGCACTGGGATGAATTTGTAAACGAGTTTATACCTATGTCATTGTCCGACTTATTCTTTTTCGACGGTGAAAAAATAGAAAACCTCGCGCACCCAGAGCGCAGTAATGAACTAATAAAAACAGGCATTGAAAACCTACTAGGGTTAGATTTACTCAGCCAATTACACCTAGATTTAAATAATATTGAGCGCAAACGCAAAGCAGAAAACCTAGATACAAGCGTAATTGAAAAGGTTGAAACCTGCGAAGCCGATATTGAAGCAAACAACGATATTATTGAAGCGCTAAGCGTTGAAATTGCTAAGCTGAAAAACCAGCAAGGCAAAATAAATGTTGATATCAACAAAGCAAGGCAAAAAGTCCGAGACTCAGGCGCACACCTCATTGAAGAACGTGACCAAATTCGTTTTGAATTGGGTGCTATTGCTCAGAAGTTAAAAGACAGCCTACAACAACGCGTTAAGCTAGATGCCGGCATAGGGCCGCTTGGCTTAATTAAACCGCTACTTAAGCAAACACACAAACAAGCTGTACTTGAAGAGCAAGCAAGCGAAGCCAGCGCGCTTAATAAAGCCATTGAAAGCTACGAGGCGACGCTACTCAAATCGCTTGAAGGGCAAACACTGCCAGAAGCAGCGCGCACTGCGCTTGAAAACTCTATGGCAAGCATGGCAACAGAGCGCCAAGCTCTTGCTAATGTTGAAAGCTATGTCGGTTTACCAAGTAACTTATTTAATGGGCTTGAAGCAAAGCTTGAGCTTGACCAACAAGAGCGTGAAGCGCTTATTAAAGAGCGCGAAATACTACTTGAGAAAAAGGCCCTGTTTGAAAAAAAAGAAGAATCAATTCCAGATTACGAAACGGTAAAACATGTACTGAGTGAATTGGCACAGTTTGAAGCTGAATTTAAAAACGCACAAACGCTAATTAAAGCCAAATCAGCTGAGCTTGAACAAGCACAAGCAAAACACGCAGTGCTAAACCAGCGTTACACCAACCTGCTTACACAACAAAGTAAAGACACTTTTGAGCAAAAACGTTCGCTACAAGTGGTTGACCATATTGGTAAGTTAAAAGAGACCATGCAAGGTTTTGCTAAAAGCTTAATAAAAGAAAATATCGAACTACTGCAAGATAAAATTACTGAAAAATTTATTGCCCTTACCCGTAAAGAGCAGCTAATCAGTGGCGTGCATATTTGCTCTACAAGCTTTTCACTTACACTACTAGCACAAACCGGTGAAGAGCTCTCTCCTAGCAGACTTTCAGCAGGTGAACGCCAGCTACTTGCGATTGCTATTTTATGGGGGCTTTCAGAAGCGTCGGGTAAAGAGCTACCAACTGTTATCGACACCCCGCTTGGGCGGCTAGACGGTAAACACCGTACCCGCTTAATTGAAGGTTACTTCCCGTTTGCAGCAAATCAAGTTTTACTGCTTTCGACAGATGAAGAAATCATGAGCGATTACTACAGCAAGCTTAAACCCGCAATTAGCCGCGAATACCACATTCGCTACA
The DNA here is from genome assembly GCF_000814765.1 of Pseudoalteromonas luteoviolacea. Lineage (GTDB taxonomy): Bacteria > Pseudomonadota > Gammaproteobacteria > Enterobacterales > Alteromonadaceae > Pseudoalteromonas > Pseudoalteromonas luteoviolacea_H. The sequence goes on along the minus strand of NZ_JWIC01000007.1, from coordinate 1,219,599 downwards.
ACGAACAAGCCACCACCTCGACCATTTCAGAAGGGTATTTTTAATGTTACACACAATCGACACCATCAAACTTTCTGAAAAACAAAAGCAACAGCTTATTCGCTTAAAAAGCAAAACAGGGATTGAAAATTGGAATGTACTGTGCCGCTGGGCACTCTGCATGTCTCTAGCTGAAGAGTCAGTGCCGCCATTTGAAGAAGTCCCTAGCGACAGCAATGTTGAAATGACGTGGAAGGTATTTGCTGGCGAATACGGTGATCTTTATTTAGCGGTGTTAAGAGAAGCTTATCAAAAACAAAGTGCACAACTAGAAGGTGTGCACTTTGGTGATTTTGTTAAGTTGCATTTGAGTAGAGGTGTGGTCTACTTAAGTCAATAATATGCACTGTTAGCCTGCTCAAATTAAAACAAGAAGACCAAGCTTGGCGAACTTTTTAATTTGAGCTATGAGATTCATCGCGAATACTTCTTTATCAACGTACCTAAAAACAAGCTTGTTAAAACCAGACCCAAAAGGGCTTGAAGTGCAGAAAGAAACCTACTTTCACCAGCTACAGGTGAAAAGTCACCATACCCGAGTGTTGTAAAAGTAACGACACTATAATACAAATGAGTCCAATAACCTGGAGTAGCTGCCGGTTTTCCTTCTTGTTCTGTGCAATGTAAAGTTACATCTCCATTACATATGAACTCAGCTAACCCTGATGGAGCATTAACGCCAGTTTTCATGTAAATCAGTGCAAAGCCAAATATAACTATAATACCCCAACCAAAAACACGCCTAGGAGATTCTCCATATCTAGCCAATGCCCACAAAATAAACATCCAAATGCGCTTAAAGCTTAAACTAAGCCCTTTTTGCACGTGTTTACTTTCTTGAACATATATTTCGGAAGCTTCATCACTCATACCCGCTTCTTGGTATTGAACCCTACATTTACGGTACACACTTTTTAAAATTTCTTCTACATTTGCAATCCTGTGTTCTTCCTCTCCGTTAGATTGACTGCTACTAAACAACCGGTAAGTCTTATTCCATAATTGTTTAATCAAACACTTTCTATTGAATTCATTCTCTAAAAACTGAATTGCTGCTTTATATTCTTCTGCCGCAACATCGTGTGAATATTGTGATGTAAATATCTCAGCCTTCTTACAATGGTATTTGTAAGTGTCTGCTCGATGCTGTTCACTATTAAGTTTACATGCACTCAGCACAGCATCTAAAGCTCTTAACTTATCTGTATTTGGTTGCCTGGTATGGTCTCTATAATTAAAGTTCTTAATTGCATATTCAAATGCTTTATCTAATTTGCGCTTATTTGCTTCTAAAGCAGCTTCATATAACATATTTGCATCAGAAGTATTTAAATCGTTCAATTCTTTATCTAATAGCTGGTTTGCAACAGAAAAATCATAAGATGTAGTCTTAACTGGAACATTTTGTTTTTTAACGTGAGAAGGGCTTACAATGCTCCAATAGTAATTCTTGCCAATTACGATCACAGCTGAATGGTTGTTCTTTAACCACCCCTCGAAGTTATCGATTTCTAAATTCAGCCACGTTTCAATATCGTCGTTATCTTCCTCTCCAATAAGGTCGTTGTCATTTGTATATGAACGAATGAAGTCAGATCCACTTACTCGCTTTGTGGGGCTAGTATTTATTTCACGCTTCAACTCTTCTAAGGCCGCTCCATACCAATCTTTCACCTAAAGCTCCTCCAATAAATCTTTTATTGCAGTAACTACTTTAGTTAACTCTTCAGCTTCTTCATCTGCCAAATCTACACTGTCTAATCGGTTAAGAAACCTAATAAACTCTGTGATCTTAGTAATATTTAAGTTTGATGAATTATCAATACTCGTAGTAGCTCTAATCCTCTCCTCAGCTTGTTCGTTAGTGATATCACTGAGCAATACCCCTTTTTCTATTTGACTGCTTACAGACTCATTAACAATAGTTTTACAAAAACTGCGAGCCTCTGTAGGGTTATTGATTTCAGCACTTGTCGCATCATTTAATTTAACAATATGCCGGTACAAGATTCTTCTTTTTGATTTCGATGCGAATTGTTTGCCATCTTTCCAACCGAACCACTCCCTAGCATATTTATTAGATACAAATTCTAGCAACAACGCATAATGCTTTGGCTGTATATATTCACCATATTTTGAGTCACTTGCCATTTGAAGGTATGCAAGGTAACCATTCCTTCTCCTATTGGCTTCGATTCCAGATATACCTAATAGTTTACCAACTTCGTTAGCTGGCTTTCCTAGTTTAAACAAATCATCTACTAACTTCGCGCGCTGTACGCCCGTCCACTGCTTAGGACCAGAAACGTGTCTTATTCCCATCAGAGTTTTAAACTGTTCATCTATTTTTTCAGAACTAATCGCATCAATTAATACGACGCTTAAAGATGACATTTTATCAAGTAATGAGTCTGATAAGACTATGTAAACCATCAATGTGATCTCTATAAAGACTTTTAAAGCCGCTGTTCTTCTGTTGCCTTCAATAACAACATACTTATTTTCAGAACCTTTCAATTTCCTAACAACTATTCTATCAACATCTAGAAAACCATTAACTAATATAGATTCCATTAAGTCATTTAGTTGTTCTTTGGAAAGCTTTTTTTCTAACTCATTCTGAAGACTCTCAACTTGATCATCAGAAGTTACAGGCTCAATACCTTTATAGGCTAACCTATAATTATTCGGATCGAGCATTAGCTGATCGAGGGAAACTCTAATATCCTCTAATTCAACTCCAACGTTCATTATTTTTTCCTCGTTTGATTAGAACTAAACTAGTTCCCAAAAAGCCTTATCTTTGATATTTCTAATACTTTTTTTACCATCAATATACAGACTGGTGTGTTTCTCAAGTTCGCGAATATACTTCATGAGTCTTTCTTGTTCTTGCTTATCATCCACATTAAAAATACTCTTAATATCTTGGTTTTTAATCTGTGCTACTCGGTGAACTATCCAGCTTAAGATATAGATGAATAATCGTTTTCACCGGTTTTAAAGTGGGTAATATCTTGTGTTGATAGAATGACACCTACACCATATTCACGGCCTTCTTTTAATATTTTGCGAAGGCTGGCAAAGTTTTGTGACATAAAATTATCGGCTTCATCAACTAGCACTAATTTGGTCACTTGCCTAAAATCCCCCAGAACTTCTGGCTTACCTTGTTTTTGCATTTGCGAATAAAACAAGTCTAGTGTGAGTGCAACAACAAGATTTTGGATGCTTGTATCGTAACCAGCCAGCTCAATAACCGTTACGCCATCAACTAAGTCGTACAAACTTTTAACTTTATTAGCACAAGGTTCAAATACTTCAAAAGAAACTAAACTATCTAATGCGGCATATAGCGAGTCTTGTTCGACCTTTTCTTGCTCAAGATAAAGGTCCCAAAGATCACTTAAAGTCGGTGCGGGTATATTCCACGTAGTTTTATCAGAACGATCAATTCCAACATTTTGGTAAGCTTCTAAAATCAGATTTTTAAGCTTTGTTTGCTGTTTAGGTCCTAACCCAAAAGCCTTTGTCATTGTTGTAGCAAAAGCACTAGCTGTATGCACTGGCAGCTTTGGCTTATTCCCAAACAAGCTCAAAGGGTTGTATGGTAAGCAATCTAAGTTAAATGATTTGCCGTTAGTAGCATTTAAAAACTTATCATCAACATAGTCAGATTTGTAATCGAAAATCAAAATACCAATTGGTTTACCATCTACATTATTATGCTGGTTACGATAAAGCTGAGTTACTACCGATTTTGTACACTGGGTTTTACCAGTACCCATCGTGCCGATAATACCCGAGTTAGTATTCATAAACTTAGCGGTGTTTGTGGGCTCCCAGTATACAGGTGTGTTTTGGGATAATACATGACCTACTAATACTTTTAAGTGTTCATTGCTTTGTAGTTCTTCACTGCTACTTTTATTTTCAGTTTCTCCATTTTGACTGGTATTTGGCTCCTTCAAGTCAACAGTAGCCTGTTTTTCAACCTGTTGTTTTGTGGCAGAATCAGCCACTTTATGTATCTCGCTTAATAAATTAACTGTAGTTTTTTCATTAAGAATGTACCGCTCATCTATATGGTGGAGTTTTGCTGGTGTGAGTTCAGCAAATAATGTTTGCATAGGTGTTTTGACCCAGTGGCTTAAACAAGCTGCAGGCACTTCAATTTTTAAGATATTACTTTCAAGAGTAAACTTAGCTTGGGCGAAATAAGAATCTTCTACATTTACAAACAATAACCCAGCTGGGTAATCGGTTAACTCTGCAAGTTGATAATCACCTTGTAACCAATATGCGCTGTTGTCTTCAATCACATCAAAGTAATCATTTTCATACACGTTATACAATTTGTATTTATCAATTTGCATCAGCACTTGGCGCATAAATAAGCCACGGTATAAGTGCCCTGCTAATGTTTGTTGACCAAGTAAAGATTCAAAGTAGCTTTTTAATTCTTGTGCTTGTTTAACACCTTTACTGTGGGTTTGGCGTTTACCTGTTTTTACCTCTACAGGTAATAGAATAATTTGTTGGTCTTTAAAGCCAACAAACAAGATGTCGTCAGAGATCACGCCTTTTTTAAAGCCCTGCGCCAAACGTGACAAGTCACTATCAGCCATATTTAAGCCAAGGTTGCCTGCCACACGAATTACTTCTGCAATTGAAAGAGGCACCCAAGTAATATCACTTTTAGCGAGTAAACAATTTACATATTTGTAGGCACAAATAATGCCGCGTTTTTCTTTACGCTCGTTGTCATTGGCTGTAACTAGGTTAAGTAACCATTCGCCATTAAAGGCATTGAACTCTTCAATAATACCGCCATCATCACTTTCAAGTACCTTGTTATACAAACCAGTTTGCTTAGTTACGGTGATCGCGTCGTAATTCACTGAGTTTGTGTAATTGTCTGAGTAATGAATAAGCACCATGTTCTTTTTGGTTTTCAAAAAACTCTAAGGTGACTTTCGGGTCAATAATGGTTGTCCAAATAGAGTTTTCGTAAGAGCGCTCAAGTAGCGTTTTAAACTCTTCGGTCACCACAAGCGCTTGTGAACGTGATGGGTTGTATTCTTCGTGTTGGCTGCGCGCAGGTTTAACTAGCCCACTGTATTTAGCAACAAGTTCAAGCTGCGGCGCTTCGCTAGTATCAATACCATGTAAACCAAATGCGGTGTAGTAACGGCCATTTTTGTTGGTTGCTGCTTCGCCTGGCATCAAACCATGACACGCAACACCCGTTTTTTGCTTTAACACGTCAACATCAGTTGCTTGCACACGCTCATTATTTTTGAAAAAGCTCATATGCGCATAGGCTTGTGCTTTTTCACCTTTGTCGTGCGTAAACTTGCTATAGGTTAAACGTGTACGTAGCAAATCAATAATGCTATCAGCTTGTGTTTTAGCTGATCCTTTATTGAGTTCGCACAGGTCTTTTAGCTCGTCATAACTTGCTGTGTCTGCAAATTTATCAAACCAACAGTAGCTTTCGGCTTCGTCGTACAAATTCACATGTATGTTTGTGACTTTGTCCTTTTTCAATTTGATGTAGTCAATTAACCCTAAGAACACTTCTTTATTTTGTTGATTGTTAACTGAGTTAATAATCAAGGTAGTTTTATTACCAGCTACAAACAGGTGTTTAAAGGCTGCTGTGAACTTGTTTACCTTGTCTTTTACTAAACTACGTACAAAGTCATAACTGCTTTCTTGTTGCGGAATAAGCTTTGACCAAAAAACATTTTCTTTCTCAGAATGGTTGTATGAGAAATCATTTTTCGCGTCATACACAAACGGCATTAAACCTTGCACAGTTAAGCGGTTAATTGTGACTGGCGGTAGTTTTTTAAAACTGCCAATGTTCTTCTTATCTTCCGCTAACACACTTGCTAGATTGGCGTTATAAGCTAAAACAAGTGGGTGTAAAGGTGTAATATATTCCTGCTCAGAAAATTCAGCAAAACCAATATTCACCAAGGTTTTTTGAGCCTTACTTAATGGCGCATTAAAAGGTATTTGATTAATCTCTTGTTGGTAAGCCGCTACAATTTTAGTGATGATTTGTCGTAATTCAGCTCCCCAACCAGCCAGGCTAATAAGCGTTTTAGTTTTATGTAAGTAATCAAATAAATCGCGATACGCTAAAAATAACTCGTTATATACGCCTTCTATGTCATGCAGTAGTGTTTGCCCATTAGTCTGCTTACTTAAAGTTGACTTATCAACAAGCTGTGCTTCATATTGCAGTAAGGTTAAACGCTTTGCTTTGGGCGCTATTTCTTTACCATCTATTTGAACTTTATTTTTGCTGCGATTAAATTGCCCGTAGTAATCATCTTCAAATATATGGTTGAAGCGGCCTTGATCCAGCAGCAGTGGTAATGATAAAGAGTCCGTTGATACTTCGCCTTCAACATTAAAGGTCAGTTTTGTTTCTTTACCCTCTACCGTAAAACATACTTCGTCTGACTCACTGGCAAGTTTTTTAAAATCAACCGTGGCAAACTCTTGGTTATTCAAACACTCTTCGTTTCTTTGTACGGTAGCAGCATTACCCTCTTCAGCTATTTGCAGGGAGTTATCGTCTGTTTGTAAAGTGATGTACTGCTTTTTCTTATCAGGTTCAACTAAAAAGTTATGTTTGAAACCTTCTTCGAAAAAGTCATTTTTTCGCAGTACTAAAATTTTAAACTTGTGGGTTTCTTTGGGTTTATCAGTTTTAACTTGTACTGCAATATATCTTGCTTGCCCGTTAAAGCTGCCTGTTACAATTGCACGGCTACGCACACCGCCTAAATTTTTAATTGTGACTACTGCTTTTTGCTCGTAGTTATCATGCTGCACCGAACAATAACTGTCTTTTAGTTTTTGTTTGATAAAGCTTAAATCTAACTCAAAGGCGTGTTGATCAGCTTCTAAAAATAACAGTATATGGTTTTCTCTAAGACCTGCACCGCTCTCTGTTTTGGTTTTTGTTACATACTCCAAATGCGGGGCTTTAATACTCTCAAGCTCTAATAGCTCAGTACGGTTTTTATCTTGCTCAGCTAAACATTCGCCTAGATCTAGCGTTGTTTTATATCGTTCAACATCGTCTTTTGGGAAATGTTCTTTAACGAACTTTTCGCCTAAGTCTTCCGCAGCGAGTTTATCTTCTAGCTCATTAGGGAAATGATGGGTAATAAAATCGAGCTTATCGCTTAACTTACTATTTAACTCTAGGCGTTCTCTAATCGCGTCTTTATCATCCCAAGTTCCCTTAATAAGCTGCTCATCTCGAAGTCTACCTGTTTCTTCAAAACGTAAATCCCCGTCGGCAATCGCATAATAAAGCTTTTCAAAGCCAAACATGGTGGCTTCATCTTCGAGTATTTCTTCAAAGCTAAAATCAAGTAAGCATTCTGAAATTTGTGCAAGGTCGCCTTTTTTGGTCAATTAACCCATGTAAAAGCTGCTTTATTTGTTGTGGATGCCAAACAGCACCTTGTTGCGCAACGTCTTCGGTTGAATTTTTAAGTGTATCAAGTAACGAATTATGTATAACAAGTAAAGCCGTGCCTTTAGTTTCGCCCTCAAGGGCTGAAACTTCATCACGTAAATGTGCAATGTAGTTTTCGGTAAAGTTTTCACCTTCATATAACAGGAATTAGCTCAACATCACCATACTTTAATGTAGGTAAGTTGATACCTTTTACATTAATGTGTGTTTGTGATTCTTTGGTAAACGCTTGATAAAGTTTGTACCCTTTCCCTGCATCAGGCATGTGAACTGGTATCTGAAACCTACTTTTATTTCATTCGTCGCCCATTGATTAAAATGCGCAACTAAAAACTCTTCAAACTGTTTTTCTAACATACACTGCATCCCCGCTATCACTCATTCTTTCTACATTGCCCATGCGCTCATAAAAATCTATTAAGGTTTGTTGGCTTTGTTTATCAAAAAATACGCCTCTTGCTTCGAACTCTTTTACAAGCTCGTGAAAACGTAACTTTTCATGTGTGCCTATAGCTAGGTTTGTAAGTAACACAATTAAATCTTGATTAAAGGTGAGTACTTGCCCTGCTTTACCTCTTTTTTGAATGAAAGGGTTTAATATTTGATTAACCATGCCTTTTACAGGTGTTTCGTTATATTGCGCTAATCGCCCTGTTTTTCGATCAAACTGGGCATAAGTAACTTTTAACAAAGCTCTAATAGCATCTTCAATGCTATCTTGGTTTTGCCAAATTTGTTCTTTGTTAAAACGTTTCGCAGCGACACGCTGCTGTACAAACTCATTACCGAATTGGTTAAGCTTTGCCAACGTGCTTTGTTGTTCATCGCTGTTCTGCTCATTTAACTCTGTATAAAGCTGCCAAAGCGGTCGAATATTATTATTTTTATCATTTGGCTGTAGCGCTTCATTCATAAACAAATATGGAAATAAAAAGTGTATATATTCGTGGAGTTGCTTATAACCAAATGCCTTTACTTGTGTTCGTTCTTCACTTGCTCTTTCGTTATCTAATATAAAAAAGCAAGGCTTACTTTTAGGCTCACCGTTAGTCCAGTCTTTTATATTCAGTGCCATTTGCGAAATATATAAAAAACCGTATAGTCTGATCATCGCATTAAAGTTATTAATCAAATAATTAGGGTGGTCGTTTAAGAAGGTTAAGTCTTTTTTAAAGTAACCAGTTAAAAACGGTAGGTAGGTGGGCAGTTCTTTATACTTTGATTCAGCTTTTTTACCAGTTACATAAAAGCTATCAAACTCGTTTTTAATTTCTTGCTCTAAAAAGTTTAATTCACTCTCAGGGGACTTTGTAAGGCTAAAGCCATTTAATAGACCAGCAAACATCGCTCCCATTTTTTTATCATTTTCACTAATTTCTTTATCTACAGCTTTAAAAATCAGTAGTTCGGGTGACACTTTATAAAGCTGGTCGTTCACAAAGTACATTTTCTCAAGCACTGACCATAGCTCAACTTCATCTACTTTTTCTGTTATCCGCGTTTCACATAACTCTTTAAAGCTATCTACGTTTTCTTTAACTAGCGCCTTGTCGTAAAGCAGGTGAACAAAAAGACCAAGAATTGTGTCCCAGCAAAACTTATAGTGTTTGTCTTTTGTTCTTAAAGGTAAAAATGAACCAAATCCATTTTTCTCTGGTGGTGTTAGTGTTTCTTTTAACATATTAAATGCCACTCACTTCAAATTCATCTTCATCAACTTTTTTAATACCAATGCTAGTATTGCCCTTCAAAATTTTGAGTGTGTTAACTTTATTAGCGACTTTGGAGATGTCTTCAATGAGTTCATCTAACAACACAACTGTGTTTTTGTCGTGTTTATTTGGTCGATAGCCGTCTTCTATTCGTTGTATAAGTTCGAGTAAATTAAGAGTCACAGGAATTGTGAGAGACTCACCTTGTACATTTAGACACGCTGTAAAACTGGCAGAGCTTTTGGGCGGATGGTTGATGATGTTTTTATGGTCTGCTTTCACTTCAAGCTCAGCAACTAGCTGATAACCGTTCAGTTCTTTTATTAAGTATTGCCCTTTATCTAGTTGCGGAGCATTGCGGTTGTTGTACTTTCTAATTGCAGAGCGGAGTAACTCGTTATAGAAAGGTTTTAACTGCTTTCGTTGTTTACCACTATTATCAAAATCTCTATGTAACTGATAAATTTGTACGTATTGCTCAATTAGGCTTTGACTATAATCTTGAACAAACTTTGCATGATAATTATTACTAAACTCAGCTCCTTTAAGTACATAGAAAAGCCGTAAATATGAAAACGCGTTTGATAATGGCTCAATACCAAATTGCGAAAGTGAATCACAATACTCATCAAAAGCTTGGTCTGTGAGCCCTAAGTCTTTTTCTATAACAAATGAGTCGATATTCTTAGTGCGGTTGTGTGCGGGGTCGAAATCTACCAGTTTATTTGCCAGTTCGTTATCACCACCAGCAAATAGGTTATCAAATAAATATTTTGGCCCCGTAATTAACAAGAAAGTAAAATCTAGTAAAGCACGTGCAGTTAAAAACTGGTCACGCATTAAACGAGCTTTAAAAAGAAGCTCAATTATATTGCTTTGGACTGCGGGTAAGCTTAATAACTTATAGTTGGCTTGAATACGACGACTTTCTTTATCTTTGTTTTCAAGAATATCTTTGTCTACAAGCTGGTGGATTAAGCTGTCATTCGCAGTTAAACGCTGCAAAAACTTCTGCGCAAACTCAGCTGTGTAGCCAGTTTCGTCAATGTAAAACTTTGGATAATCTTCAAAGCTAATAAAGGTTATATTACCTACTATTTTAACACCTTCATACAAATAAGATTTTATTGCCTGTTTGAAAGCAACATTTTCACCTTCTTCGGCGTAGTTACCAAGCATGCCCGTATTAATACCGACCACAAGTGGGTAGGTGCCTTCATCAAAGTCAGCAAATACTTTATCCAATGTTTGAATAGCATTTTGACTTGGTTCAAAACTGTGTGTCGCGTCTAAATGAAATTTTATACGAGCATCAAATTTCTTTTTAAACTTGGTAAGTAACTCAGATTTACCATCACCACTACTACCACAAAAAAAGAAGATTTCTTTGGACCCTGAAGCCATACTTGAAAGTTGCTTTTGGACATCAGCTTCAATCGGCATTTCAATGAAGAGCTCTTTTTTAATTCTGCGATGATGATTCATTTCACCTTCACTACGTTCTGTAGAGACAGCATAAGGTGATGCCATTGACATGACACTAAGGGCTTCTTTTAGGCGCATAAAAATCCTGTTATCACACGGTCGTTCGTCCTTAACCGCGTTACGTAAATACTTATTGCCAGAGATTTAATATAAAACTCTGATTATTGACGTATTAAACACGAATTTTTTACTCATTTGTAGTGCTTCAGCTCAAGTTTTGAGCACTTAACTTCCCTTAAATCAATTTGTTTGCGCAATACGAAGCCAATAAACAATTAAAAAACTTTTAAAGGTAGCAATAACAATTAAAAATTTACATTACATAGGATTACACCTTATATAGTTCCCTCCGAGCAGCTTAAATACAATTTATATCTGCAAGCACTCCACTTCATCATTGTAAAGCCATTCTTTTAATCAACCTCAATGATTAGCGCTTTGGGTAAGCAGAAAATGGATCCTGACGTTCATCAGGATGACGCAGTTTGGGTTCTGTTTAAATCTAAACGTTCGTCATTGTGGGCTTGCCCCGCAATCTATTCATTTAAACAATCTGAATGATTGGCCCTTTGAATGAGCAGAAAATGGTTCCTGACGCTCGTCAGGATGAAGGGGTTGAAACCTGCTTTCTATTTAAACGCCCGCCATTGTGGGCTTGCCCCGCAATCCATTCTTTTAAACAATCTCAATAGTCAGCGCTTTGAGTGAGTAGAAAATGGATCCTGACGTTCGTCAGGATGACGCAGATGAAACTCAGCTTCAATCTAAACACCCGTCATTGTGGGCTTGCCACGCAATCCATTCTTTTAAACAATCTCAATAGTCAGCGCTTTGGGTGAGCAAAAAATGGATCCTGACCTTAGTCAGGATGACGAAAGTTAATACACCACTGCACGCACTCAACTAAGATCCAGAACCCAATCCCTAATACCAAAGCCACACTCACCCACCATCAAAAAAGCCCACAAATGTGGGCTTGGGTTGATAACCTAATTACCAGATCAGGTTAGTCACATGAAATTGTATTGCCGTCTTTGTTATAGCATTGCTGGCTTTGGCCGATTTGCCATACACAGTTATAAGCCACATTGTCTTCCATACAGTGAGTATATGTACCATACATGCCATTGCCTGGATTGAACGACACTTTCCACTCGTAATATGACCAAGGCGTGGTCGCGCGGTTATCTAACCAGCGGTAAAACACCGACGATGACACTATGTCATACAAGGCATGGGGCTTTTGGTTTTCTTTATAACTACGCCAACCGTTTTTAAAACCTGAGTGCGAGTTATCCATTTCTACTACGGCATCAGCGGCATCAAAATATGGATTATCAAAGTTACTGCGCTTATCCACTTTTGACAGCAAGCCTTGATAGTCATCTACCCAAGTCGTGCCTTCGCATTTGTCCAGGAAGACCATACCTTTGTCATTGCCCTGACCACATGACCCTTGTGGAGCACTGTCGCCAGTCCAAATGTAATCGCCGTTTTTACCGCCTTCAATTTTGGCATCATATCCCGTTGAAAGCGCGATGATCACATCGTTTCCTTTACCCCCTTCTTGATCAGAAAACTCGCCGTTGGTCACGAGGATATCGTCGCCGTCATTACCCCAGGCTTTGTGCCAACGCTTGTTGTTTGAATTGCCGTCGCCATCTTCAAACAACGCATCATCGCCGTCGCCACCATGCAAGCGGTCTTCACGGCCTTCGTTACCCGCAAGGTAATCGTCGCCGTCATCACCATGTAAAGTATCGCTGCCTCTGCCGCCGCTTAGCACGTCATGGCCGTTGCCGCCATACAGCTTATCTGCGCCGTCTTTACTGTGGTCACAGTGCGGTGCATCGTAAATATCACCGCCATTGGCGTTTTCAAGCACACACCCGCCGCCAATGTAATCATTATCATTGCCGCCGTACAGTCTATCTTCGCCTTGACCGCCCATGATGAGGTCGCCGCCATTGTCACCTAAAATCGTATCGTTGTTGTACGAGCCCAATAATTTGTCATGGCCACTCCCACCGCGGATAGAGTCATTACCATAACCGCCATCCACTTCATCATCGCCATTGTCACCTAAAATGGTGTCGTTACCGCTGTTCCCAAAAATCGTATCGTTATTATTTCCACCGCGAATATAGTCATTCTGACGACCAGTAGTGATGTGATCGTTACCATCGCCGCCATACACCTTTTGAATGACATTGACATCCTTGCCGTTGTAGGTGTCATTGCCACTGTTGAGTACGGCATAAACCTCATCAATTTGGCTCAAATAAAAATTATCGCAACTGCTACTGTTACCCACTCTTCGAGTAACCTTTAAGTTGTCACCAGACACACTCAGCGTGAACTTCTCGCTGCTATTCGTGCCATTAATTTTTAGTGTATCGCCGTCAATGTAAGCGATTGCGCCATCACTTAAGCCGCCGCAGCCCGCCATCGCATAATTTGACAAACCCAATGCCAAAGCTGCGCAGAGTGTACTTTTTTTAAACATCATTTTATTTCCTCAATATGATTGATATAGAGGCATTTTTATTCCTTTACCTGCCTACTCTTGAGGAAGCTAAAAAGCAAATAAGTAAGAAAAGTGAAGGCCGCAACTCCCAGCCCTTTTTGGCGTAAACGGCATGTATTTTGGCAGCATCTGCCAGTACCAACTTGCAAAACAGCTTTGCTTTTCGCAAATTGAGACTCACGGCTTTTATATCGTGAAATTTTGCATTTTGAGAATTAATTACGCCTTTTTAGGTCTTTGCAAAATGCAAAAAACGCATTTACATTCGCCGTCAAACTGAGGCTGGCTATTCCTTACTTGCTGTTTTTTATAGGTAAAAAATACAAAGTTGATATTGAGAGCTAAATTGGAGCTATTCTTGCTTCGTTGCTTATAAATGTAACAACTAGATTGGATTTGCATGACAACACTAGAAGCAAGTAAAACCATCGCGCTGCTTGAAAAAAAGCTGCAACGTGCGCTAGCAGGTAAAGCACATGCTGAAGATTTACTCGAGTCCAGAGCTCGCAGCTTGTACAAAGCCAATGAAGAGCTTTGTGAAGCACTTGAAGCCCTTAAAAAGCAGGAGGTGCAACTAATTCAGCAAGAAAAAATGGCGTCATTAGGCCAGCTATCTGCGGGCGTTGCACATGAACTCAACACCCCTACCGGCTATGCTAAGTCTAATATTGAGACGCTAAAAATGTATCTCATCACGTTACTGGCGTATCAGGAAGATCTTGAAAAAATGGCACCAAACGAGCAAGCAATGTTAGCGCTCAAATCCAGTTACGACGTCGCCATTATTCAAGACGACATTCCCGATTTAATGGATGAGTCTTTGTGTGGCTTGAATAAGATCGCATCTATCGTTACTGAGTTGCGTAACTACACACACATCGACAACGAGGAGATGGTACCTGAAGATCTTAACCTAGTCCTTGACCAAGCCATCAATCTAGCACAGAGCAGCTTTAAACATCACGCGACCTTGAACACCCAACTAGGCAAATTACCCAAGCTTGTATGTAGCGGTAACAAGCTGTGCCAAGTGTTTTTAAACTTATTGATCAATGCTGGTCAAGCAATTGAGAAGCTAGGCAAAATTGACATCAGCAGCAGCTTTGATGAGCGCAATATTTACATCACTATCGCCGATGACGGCATGGGGATCTCAGCACAAAATCTACGCAATATATTTGACCCATTTTTTACCACTAAGCCAGTCGGAAAAGGCACAGGGTTGGGCCTCTCGATTTCTTATAAAATCATTCAGCAACACAAAGGTAAAATCGCCGTTGAAAGTACAGAGGGTAAGGGTACGCGCTTTACCATTAGTCTGCCATTCAAACCGGAGTTTGCATAATGAAAGGTCATATTTTTATGTTACTTGAAGAATTTGTCACTGAAGTTGCCGGTGAAGAAGTATTATACGACGCTTTTGAAGCCTGCTCGTTTGATACTAACACCGCATTTGTGCGGACAGAAAACTACCCTGACGAACATCTTATTGAATTGGTCGATATCGTCATCAATAAAATAGGCATTACGCTCGCACAAGCGCATTTTAGCTTTGGTAAATGGCTTTACCCAAGGCTGTCAGGGTTACTGCCTAAGCATTTCACTGATTACGCACACCCCGCGTATGTATTACAACAATTGGATGACTTACATCATATCGAACTCAAAAAGCTTTACCCAGATGCACTGCCGCCAAAATTCCAATACAACACGTTGTCCTTATTTGAAGCGCAGCTTATTTATACTTCGTCACGTAGAATGTTCGATCTGGTTGAAGGCGTATTGGCTGGTATGGCCGAATACTATGGCGTACAAATCACCGTTACTAAACAGCTAAATTGGCAAGAAAACCCAAACAGTGCAAAGTATTTAATTACTTACGCTAACGGCGTTGAACTGTGAAATGACAAAGCGCCTATTGGGCTGCACGTCTGCTCGCACGCTGTTTGAAGTCAGCGTAAAGCTGCGATGCAATAAACGAAAATATGATGATCGGATACGCTAATTGGCTAATACACGCAACCAACCTATGCCAAGGTCTAAACACTTCAATATCTAAATACCCTCTCAATACAAGTTGTATCAAGGTCGTCGTGGAGATTGGCAACAATACATACACTATCGCGCGCGAATATCGAGAAAAGCTACACCCTCTAAGAGAATGCAATGCCACAACAGAAACGATAAAAATCCCAATAGAAAACAACCTAGAAAAATAGAATAGGCGTCGTCTAACAACATAATCCAAATCTAAAGCAACAAGCGAATATTGCAATATATGATCAATTAGCTGCATAACAAATAAGGTCACAATGGTGATATGCCAAGAGACCAAATCCCTATCGGCCGGGTTATCTAGCTTATGTCTTCTATCGCAAAAAAACCATAACCACGCCGACGCGTTACGTACAATGTATATAAAAAGGCAATAAACAAAGAGGCTTGTAAGCCCTTGTACAAAACACCCGACACTATCAAAAAATCTACAATTTGATCCATCTTTAAACACTTTAAATGTAAGTAACTACTTTAAAAGTAATTTCGTTAAACACAGAAAATCTGGCTCAGTTGCATTGTTATCTTGTCAAAAATCAAAGCAACCGCCCTCTTTCATCAATAGCGTAAGTACAACTGCACGGGCCCGTTCACTCAAGCGCCCTAAAAACTCTGTCGTTTTAATGAATATACTTACATCAATTTCTTTCTATATGATTGATATATCTCTTTAACTGGGTATGACAACACAAAGACCGAGAGCACAAAACACTGAACGATGGCTAGCCAATGATATAACGGCACTAACGCTTCAATCTCTAAGTATCCACGTAAGATCAGTTGTACAAAAAAGATCGAAGCAACGGGGATAGAGATGTAAAAAACGACTCTCGTGGCAGGTGAATAAGGACACCTTCTCAATAAATGCACAGCATAAATAGAGACTATAAACACCAAAGTACAGCTGAGCTTTAAGAAATAGAAAATCTTTCTTCTCAATAAGTAATCAAGATCCGCCGCAATAATCGTGTTCGAAACCTGTTCATCTATGAGTATATGAATAAAAAGACAAAAGAATGTAATCCAAAAAGACACAAAACACTGTTCTTGCTCTGTTTTTATCTCAAATCGTTTATCATAAATTCGAACAACTCGTTGGCCTTTGGCGGTAACTACGAAATATATGAAAACCAGCACTAAACTAATTTGCAATCCCCTGAAAGCAATCGTGTTCAATAATTCTGTTTCGGTTAGTAGCGACACTAAAGTACTCTCAACTGTTCACTGGGCTGATAGAAAATGCGCACACTCAATAAAGCAAGTTTTTCGCATAATTTTGCACTTCCCTTATCAATATATATTGAATTGCAACACATATTGGTTTGACGTTATCCAATGCTCATAACGATGAAGAGCAATTTTCAGCCACGTCAAAAACATCCCTATAATGTAAAAACTTGCACAAAATACACTAACCCTTTCTATGATACAACTGCGTATTTCAACCAGATAAAAAGAATATTAAATTCCAACAGAAGGAAATATTAAATTCAATAATAACCGGAGTAATTAAGGTTATGTATATTCTGATATGTATATCGTAGCTCAAGACGAGTCAAAAAAATTACCATTTCAACTATGCTTAACAGACGAAGAGACTGAGTGTGGTGCGTTTATGAAAATGTGCGCTTATGTATGCTACTAACCTGCTTTTCGTAACATCCATAACTGACGAATTGGAAAAGCCATGAGCGCAGCCATAAGTAGTACATAATGCAACACACCATAAAATCGATATACTGGAATGAACGTATTAATGTCCAAATATCCCCTCAAAAAGAGTTCTATAAAGCTAATCGTCATCGTGGGTATGATGACATAAATACAATTTCTAGCGGTCTTTGAAAATGGGCAGTCGCGAAGAGTATGCAAGGCATAAATGCACACAATACTTATAAAGCTAAAACACATTTTCAAAAAATAAAAAAGTCTTCGCCTTACAGTTTGATCAATATCAGCATCGAGCACAGCGTCGTTCACAGGCTGATCTGTAAAGTGCAGAATAGAAATAACGCAGAAGGTGATGCTCCAAGAAACAAACTGTTTATCAAAGTCACTCTTTAGTTGATGGTTTTTATCATAAAGTCTCGCAAAACCATTACGATTCACTTCATACAGAAAATACAGCAATGTAAAGAATAATAATATTTTAAACCCTTCATGCGCAATAATATTTAATAACACAGGGTCAGTTGAATACGTCAAACATGAGCTCTCTATAATTATGCACTTCAACTTTTAACATATTAATCATATCGAAATAATTGACTTTATTGCAACACCATTGTGTATTGATTAAGCCTTATTTAGATTTAAGCTTGGTTTATTTACCTTACTGTTTATTAGCCTATGTTACGGATTAATTTTAAAACAAGCTTATGCTTAACAAGCTTGGAAAAATGTGACAAAGTAACAAAACTAACGCGCACAAGTTTAAGGGCTATACATGCTAGATATCGGCCAAGTCACTAAAAAAACGGGCATCAATGCGTCCGCATTGAGATATTACGAATCAAAAGGGCTCATAAAGCCTGCTGGCAGGCAAGGATTGAGAAGATATTATACCCATGACATCATTGATCAGCTTTCTATTATATCTCTAGGTCAATTAGCTGGCTTTTCATTAGATGAAATTGCTTCATTTTTTAACGGTAAAAGTATTGAAATTGACAGACAGATGTTAATTAAAAAATCTGAGGATATTGCAAATAAGATCATACAATTAGAAGCAGTCAAAGCAGAGTTAGTTAAAGTAGCTAACTGCCCGAACTCAAATCATTTAGATTGTTATAACTTCAATAAACTAATGAAAAATGCTTTTGACGCACCTAAACCTGAAAAATAAGCACAGGCACGATTAGTCAGTCTAAAGCTAAATAATTACCATCAGGTTTATGGTGATAGTATAGACAGCTGAAGGTGAACTCCTGTTTTGCACAAAGCATCCTAAAAATAGCATCACTTGGTCTTTAATAAGCAAATTGCAATGGATAGAAAACCCATGATGTTTACCATTTTAAACCTTTCACTCTACTGAATACTTTGACCAAAAAATGTGTTGTAGTAAGCCGTTATAGGATTTGTACAGAAACACTCAACCCCATCTACTATTATTCATAAGTCCCCACTTAAACTTATTGCGACAGTCTCATTACCTAATAATAAAACTCAATATGAACTGTCATCAACACGCTTCAATATGTAGAAGCAGAAAGAATACAAATCGTTCACTTTTCAAAAACTGACAGATTAGTATAAAACTGTGATGTTCTATTTTTTCTAGAAGGAGATACATGGAAGCGACAAATTAAAAAGTCACATCCATGTGACTCTGCTTGCTTGGAAGGTATTAAAAGCCGCAATGCTTTAATACCCTAAGCATAGCCATAAAATATGCAAACAAAATGGAGACAACGAAACACGCTAACAGAATAAAACAGTGTATGACCATCCAATAAAATGGCCATACTTAATCTAAATGCTCTAGGTTTTTAGATTTTTTAATTTAGTCATCAGCGCTGGCGTACGTTTCCTTTGCATTAACCAATAACAACTTGGCACAAAGAAAAATGATAATACGGTTGTTAGTACCGTACCGCCCGCAATCGCAATGGCAAATGGCGGCCAAAAACTCCCCCCCGCCAAAATGAGAGGTAAAAACCCACCCACTGTAGTGATGGTGGTCGATGTGATATGTCGAGCACATGTCATAACCCCAGTGACAATCTCATCTACGGTCTTGGCTTCATTCGCTCTGAGCTCAGATAAAATTACAATGGCCGCATTAATGGCGAGTCCCATTAGACCGAGCAGACCGATTATTACCGTAAAACCAAACGGATGACCTGCGATATACACACTTAAAATGCCTAACATGGCCGACTGAAACGCCGTGATAAGTATCAGCCCCGTTGTTGTAAACGAGTTAAATGTAAGAACTAATACCGTGATCAATAGCACAAAAATAACGCCAACTTTGCCTAACAAACTGCCCACAGCTTGGTCTCGCTGCTGAGACTCGCCACCAATTTCCAAGCGGTAACCTACGGGCAATGTAAATTGCTCTTTCTCTAATTGAACTTGCAAATCTTTCAGCACTTTAGCTGGTAAAACATCAGTCTGTAAAAATGCTTCAACAACATTCAGCCGCTCACCATTACGTCGGTGGATGGTGCTTTGCTCTGGCACAATACGACTGGTCGCAAAAGCCGATAACAACAATGGCTGACTGCCCATGACTTCAACGTTAGCAAGCCCATCAAGCCCGTCACGATATTGATCATCAAACCTTAAATTAACCGGTACTGTCTCTGTATCTTCTAAAACACTGGCCACCGTCACGCCTTGTGACTGCGCTTGAAGCTGAGCAGCAACACGCTGTGCCTGTGCACCTGCGTGAGTAAGTTGTGATTCATGGGCTAACAGCTCGACTTTTGCAGCGCCTGATTGCAGCGTTGTGCGCGTATGCGTTACCTCTGGATGCGCTATAACGGTTTGCTTTATGCGCTGACCTAATTCAGCCAAATTATCTAAATCTGGCCCAAATATTCGAATTTCAATCGGCGCATTAAAAGGGGGTCCCTGCTCTAGCTTTCTAACCAGAGTTTGTGCTTCTGGGAAGGCGCGATCAAGTTCGCCCTGCAAGGTTCTAATTAACGTATTTGCACGCTCGAAGTCGGTTACTTTGACCATGGCTTGTGCATAATTTCGCGCCCCCTTATCTCTTTGCATTAGGTTGTAATAAAAGATGGGGATATTTCGCCCTACCATCCAGTCCAAGCGCTCAATACCCTCGTGCTTTAAAATGTGGGCATCCATACGTTTAACAAGCGCTTTTGTGGCGTGAATACTGGCGTTGTCTGATAAACGCACTTCAATATGAAACATGTCTCGGTCTGCTGGCGGGAAAAACTGCTCTGTTAATTGCCCAGCAGAAATAAAACCAAGTACTGGCAGTACCATGACACATAGTGCAGTGACTAAAGGTCTTTTTAAAGAACGACTAAGGAGCTGCTCAAATACATTGCTCAGTCTTTTCAGTCTGATCCCTTGCGACAAAAAACCAGTCGCTGTGTGATTGTCTGATTGAACATATTTGCCCGCAAAGACAGCAATAAGCGTATGTGAAATAAGGTATGACCCGACTAATGCAAAAATAACACTCAATGCAATGCCCCCCACAAACTCACCAGAAGGCCCTGGCATGAGTACGATGGGCATAAACGCCAAAATGGTCGTTAAGGTTGAGCTCAATAACGGCAGCCAAAAATGATTGACCGCTTTTGTAACTGCTTTGAGTACCGCCATGCCTTGCTGACGGTAACGTTGAATTGCATCGGTAATAACGATGGCATTATCAACCATAATACCCAGTGCAACGACCAAGCCCGTTACTGATATCTGATGGATGGGCAAACCATAGATATTCATGCACGCAAGCGTAAACATCACGGTGAGTGGCAGCGCTAAGCCTACGATAATTGCGGCTCTTAATCCTAATGTGACAAACAACACACCCAGAATAAGCGCAAAGCCCAGTAAAATATTATCGAGTAAGCCGCCTAGCCTGTCTTCGGTATACCCTTTTTGATCAAACAAACTGAGCAATTGAATATTGTTAGGTAACGTGAGTTTAAACGCCTCTAACAACTCATCTATCTGTTCAGAGAATTTATCGATGCGTACATCGGGTAGCATTCGAATACCTAAGTAAGCACCAGGCAACCCATCAACCCATGCAATTTCTTGCTGGGGCTCGACCAACATACGCTCTACTTTAGCGATGTCACTTAGTTGGATCTGACCATAACGGTCATCACTTTGGATAGGAATTGCTTTAATGCGTGTAATCGACTTAAACTCGCCACTGAGCTCCACCTGCATTTGAATTTGGGGATTGCTGATCATCCCAGCAGAGACCTTGGCATCCGCATTTTTAACCGCGTGTGCGACTTGCTCAAACGATAGGCCTGCTAACTTCAATTTAGCCGGATCTAACGTGACTCTGACCTCTTCATTCGCTACCCCAAATAAATGGACAACCTCCACACCACTTTGATTACGCAACTGATTACGTAATTCTTTGGTATAGCGATTGACCGCTATCTGTTTGGCTTGCTGTAAAGACTGCGACTCACTCTCATCGGGTTCAATGGTCAACGCCACTATTTTTGTATACGCATACCCTCTGTCATCTTCAAGCAGCGGCGACGATGCATCTTCTGGCAATTCTATTTGCACATCTGCCAGCAAGTCACGCATTCTAGACCACACAGGCGTGCTGTCTGTGACGTCATCTTCCAGCTCAATACTCAACACACTGATCCCAGCACGAGACATGGCAATGAGGTTTTTAATTTCTGACTGTTGCTTTAATTTTTGCTCTATTTTCTCGGTAACCTGCGCTTCAACACGCGCAGCTGATGCCCCTGGTAAATAAGTGGTTACAAAAGCAAAACGATTTATGATCCGTGGGTCTTCAGTACGAGGCAAGCTGCTTAAAGCAGCAAAACCAGATACGAGAAGCAGCGCAATCAACAGAACTTGAAAACGCGCATTATTCAACAAAAATGGAATCATTGTTGCTCACCTCGGGTAGCAACAGATTGCACAATATCGACTTTTATATTGGCGGCGACCTTATGAGTGCCATTTGCCAAAATCTCAGTGCCATTCACAAAATCGCCATCAATGTAAGCATATTGACCATCGCTATGCAGCACTTCAACAGCCGTAGGTTGCAAGCGTCCTTGTTCAATTTGATATATTTGCCATGTGCCTCGAGTACCGTTCGTAAGCGCACTGATTGGGACCCAGTATCCGTTTTTCTGTTGCTTTTTGGCGATGGTCATGACCGCCATTTGACCAGAAAAAACCAGTGCATCTTCAGGTAGAGAAAATCGCAACTGTACCGTGCGAGAGACGGGGTCTAGATTGGTGCCATCAGAGCGCTTTTGAGCCTGATAAACAGTGCCACCAACCGTAATAGGCATGGTTTTTTGAATATCAGATAACAGGCCTTGAGGCACACCAATGCGTACCTCTGAGTTGCTTTGCTCAAGCACTCTCAACGCGACTTTACCAGGGCCAACCACTTCGCCAATTGACACTTCACGCGCCGCAATGACACCGTCAAATGGGGCTTTTAAGTTTGCTTTTTCTAGCCTAACGTCCATGCCTTGTAACTTCACATTTAATACTTGAAGCTCGGCTTTTAAGACCGATATTTGCGAACGATTTTGATCCAGTTGCTGCTGGGCTGAATAATTAGACTTACTTAACTTCAAAAGGCGCTCACTGTCTTGCTCAGCAAGTGTCAATTGTGCTTTTACCTTGTCTAGGTTTGCAAGTAATTCGAGCTTTTCGATGGCTAGGAGCTGGGTATCTTGTTTCGCTAGTAATTGGCCTTTTTTAACCGCATCACCTTGGTCGGCATAAAGAGACTCTAATACGCCATTAAATTCAAAGCCAATTTCTGCTTCTTGGTGTTTGACAACTTGACCAGTTACTTGACGAAATTGATAAAAACCCGTTGCTTGTTGAACGCTATAAGCTGCTACAGGCAAGCCTTTACTTTGCACATCATCTGTAGCCGACGCCCAATGTGCGTTCACCAACAACATTAAGCTCCATAAAACTCTCATAATAGATCCTTGCGAATTTCTTTACTTTTTATACTTGCCGAGTCAGCCTTGAGTTTAGTGCATTGTGTCAAAAGCATGTCAAACTCCAGTATAAAGCTTTTAAATACTAAAAGCGGGTTATAAACCCGCTCAAAAAATATGTGGCACAACCCAAATTAGAATAAATAGACTAAACCAACCTTCATTGTACCCCTGTTTGATTTTTATACTAGATGTACTGATGATATTTCATTATTAATTTATCTTAGATATTTGTTTATCCACGAGCTGTGTATCTTTGTTCCCTAATGCGCGAAGTACCCAACACCAATTAATGAGCGGCAGCGTCTCATTTAACTCGCGCAGCTGTGCTTTTTGCGGATAAGAATAATAGCTGCTCTGTTGTGCTTGAACTGATGCATTGACCTGTTGGTTTTGCAAAATTTCAAGCACTTGCGTATACAAAGCTGGAAAATGGTTACTCACTTTCCTATCAATTTCCAATAAGCACTTTGCATTACTCACCTTAATCGCACTTTGAGCAATGACAGGTCCCGCGTCAATTTCTTTATTTTCAACCCAGTGTGCTGAGATGCCATAATTTTGCTCATTATAAAGATAGCTAAACATAATTGGGAATAGCCCTCGGCATTTTGGCAAATAGGCCGGATGAAAATTCACCACACCTTGGCTAGGAACTTCTATGACTTCATCATGTAAAATTTGATCAAAATAATAAATGCTCAATAAGTCGATTTGCTTATCTTTTAGCAACTGAACGACAGAGACATCATTGATGTCTTTCACTTTGATATACGCAATACCCAGTTCGTTGCAGCGCTGTTCAATGCTCGGCAGCACATCCATACCTAAGAGTTTTAATAGCGGCCGGATAACAGATAAAAATACCATTTTTACAAATAAGTACTCTGTAAAACCATATCCTCTAAAACGCATATTTCTATAAGCTTGCGCTATAAAACCGCCATTTTTCTTTGAATAAGGATCACTGGTGATAACCAACTTGATCTCATTCTTGTGTGCCTCTAAAACCTGCAAGATAGCGGGTTGTGTCGCCAAATTTTCAATATTGCACAGCGCTACACGCATTACACCATCTCCAATTCTTGTCCATCAAAATAATTATTTAGCGGCGCATACATTGCGTGCTTAGCTGGTGGGTGGAAATTAAATGCATGGATGACCTGCGCAATCGTTGCGAAATAGCCATTGTTAATGTAATTAATACCGCCAACCAAACTCAAGGTACTTTGAGTCACCTCTGCAAGCACATCCTGCAAGTGATAACGCACACTCAACACTTGTGCCAGCGTGTCTTGAGTTTGGTTGTCCATATCTCCAGCGATGGCTTTAAGTGACAACGCGCATGCTTCCAGTTGAACATGCACATGTGCTTTATCTGCACCTTGTAACCTACCCAATTCACAAGCCCGCTCTACAAGACCACACACCATGCCCAAATATGACGCACAAGTAATGAGTTCAAACCACACAAAACCCGCCACATGAGACTGATATGCAGACTTTTCATCGACATTAACCAACATTGAGCTAGGTACGAAGACGTTTTCTAGTACCACAGCCTCACTTTGGCTTGCTTGCAAAAACGGCGCTTGCCAGAATTTTTCTACGGTAATGCCCTCACACGCTTTGTGGATCATGGCAACGGCAAAATAAGGCTCGCCATCCTTAGGTTCTACTTGAACGCTTGCTGTCAATAAATCCATGCAATGGGCTAAACTACATGGTTTCTTCACACCTGATATGACGTAGCCTTTATCCACTTCTTTAGCGATAATCGAGCTCTTTAAAATACTTTTGCCAATTTGTCCTTCACTAAATGCAGAAGAAACAAGTAAATTTGAGCGAGAGATCCCCTCTAACATCAGTGACTCAAGCCCATTTCCGACTTTTGCCATTTCTTGCAAGGTTGCAATAGAAAACTGATGCATGCCAACGGCGATTGCCAATGAAGGGGAAGCGGCACCAATGGCCATTTGCAACTGCACAGCCTGCCAAGCATTCAGGCCTCTGCCTCCATATTTTTGCTTAACTAAGGTCGAAGCGCCACCGGTATCTCGAAAGATATTGATCGCTTGGCTCTGTTCACTTTCAAGTGCATCAAAAGGCGTTTCAGTAAGATATTGCGCTAACTCTGGCAAGGTGCCGCGCAGCAAATGCTGCGCTTTTTGAAATGTGCTCATGCAACAGCCTCTTGCTGAGGGACGAATAATTCATTTAACATCTGTTCGACATTTTGCTTAATCGCAGACTCAGCGATTGGCTCTAAAATATCGGCAAGTGTCGGGATCCCCATACAAAAGCGTGCGTCAAATGTGACCGTACATTCAGTGTCTGACACAGCCTCAATCGCCCAAAATCCCTCGAAAATATCCGCATCACCTTCGATTTGCGTAAATTCAATTTTAAGCGCGTCTTTATTAAATAGGTCACGCTCACGCCAAGACATCTTGCCATCATGAAAATGGACTAACCACGTTGACTCTGACTCACGCTCATTAATTTCAGTCACATCAACCGAAATCACAGCCTGACAATGACTTTCGAACGATTTAAAATCGGCAATTTTAGTGAATGCCTGTTCTGCTGAAGCATTCACAGTTTGGGTATATTTTACGTCTCTCATGGTATTTCCTTAAATCTTGTCTATTGCGTTTTCAAACGCGGTATATAACTGTGCTAGCTGGTCATCAGTTAAAAAGGCGCACGGTGTTAAGCGCACAGTGGATGCGTTACTGAGTGAATGACTGGTTAGGATTTGTTGATTTAACAATGACAGCGTCAGCTGACCTGCTCGCGCAGGTGTGCCAACGTCAATACCGATCAACAGTCCCTCGCCACGGATGATAATTTGCTGAGATGCAGTTTCATTGTGTGCTTTGACAATCTCATTTAATTTGCAAACAATCTCTTTACCTAAATAGGCTGAGCGCTCAGCTATGTTTTGTGATGTTAAAACGTCAATGGTTGCTTCAGCGGCACTCAGTGCAATGGGTGAACCACCAAAGGTGCTCGAATGCAGCATGAAATCCTTATTTAAAGGGGCAAAAGCCGCTTCGGTTGCAACTACCGCAGCGCACGGTATCACGCCACCACTGAGCCCTTTGCCGACTAACATCACATCAGGCACAATATTATGTTTATCGATCGCCCACATGGTGCCTGTACGCGCCAGCCCTGACTGGATCTCATCACAGATAAAGAGTCCCTTTGATTGTTCGCATAATTGCTTGGCAGTATGCAAAAATTCATAGCTCAAGGCGTAAACACCGCCCTCACCTTGTACAGGCTCAGTGATGAACGCGACAGGCGCTTTGTACTTGGTAAATGCGGCTTTTAAGGCCTCAACATTATCACGCTCAACAAACTCCACATTGTCAAACAAAGGCGCAAATGGCGTACGGAATTCATCACGATGTGTCACCGATAAAGCACCTAATGACTTGCCATGATAACTGCCCGTGACCGCAATAATATGTTTACAGCCATTGGCTCTGGCAAGCTTCAAACCAAGCTCTGTCGACTCCGCGCCAGAATTAGTAAAAAAGGCATATTGAATTGCATCGGGGCATATATCTATCAGCTTTTTACTGGCAGTCGCTAAATTAGGGCTCACCAGAGTGCGCGAACTCATAGGCATGATGTCCAATTGAGACTTTACCGCAGCAACCACCTGAGGATGTTTATGACCTAAAATAAATACCCCAAAACCACCAAAATCTAAGTAGGTTTTCCCATTTTCATCGACGATTTCGGCACCGTGTGCACTGTGTTCAATGGGCAAATTCATCATGCTAGACAACCGCGCTTTTGAACGATTACTGTGGGCTTTGAGTAGTTCGAGTGTTTCCTCTCTCACGTTACTGCGCTCCTGAAAGCTCAGCAATCAAAGGGTGCTGATGATCGTAGGCAACCAAGTTTTTAGCTAACGTATGACGTACATCAAACTGATAGCATTCGCCTGCAACTTCAGCGAGTTGGGGAACATCAGATTGAAACCCTTCTGACATATCAAGATATTTTAAATAAATAGAAGTTTCTTCAAACATGCGTTTAAACCGCTTTGGTAGCGCAGGCATAAACACAGGCTTAACCAGCCTCTCAAATGTGGTCGGGCTCATCAATTTAGGGGCTTTAAAACGCACATCGTAACGTGATGTGATATCATCATCTTCGCCAAGTGTAAGCAAATCGCCTAACGTTTTAGCCAAAGTGCCCGCTGTTAACCAAAACTCTCCCGATAGTTTTTTATCCACTATCGTCAAAATACATTTAGCGACAATATCACGCGGGATCACATCAACCAGCGTGTTTGCATCTCCAGGTACGATCGGGATAACTTCCTTCGTCGCTAGTTTAAGCATATTATGCAAACCCTGCTTTTTTGGCATCAAACCAAGGGTACTGTCACCAATAATGACAGAGGGACGTACAACGGTAATGTTGTCACTTAGGCAGGCTTCTGCTTCGCGCTTACTTTGCTCATAATTATTAAAATCATGACCATTTCGACCTTTCACAAATGCGGTACTTATATGGATCAATGGCACATCTAAACGTTCAGACAATTCAATAGCATGTTTGAGCCCTGCCACATTAATGCCGGCCAGTACGTCTGGATCGGCTGTGAAGTCGGTCAATGCTGCACTGTGCACTATGCAATCAATACCTTTGAGTTGAGCAACTTGCTCATCATTTAAGCCAAAGTTGGCTTTACGGATATCACCCTGAATTTGCTGACTTACCCCTTGAGGTAACTCACTAAAAGATCGTTGATTTACTAGAATAACAATCTCATCATTTGGTGATAACAGCTCTATCATTGAGAGCCCCACGACACCGGTCGCGCCAGTCAATAAAAATCTACGAGACATAATTACTCCTTAATCATTTTGTGTGTAAAAAGCACGCTATATACTGCAAAGTCCCCTTTACAGGTAATAATGATAATGATTTTCAATTTCAGATCAAACAAATAATTCACTAAATTTTAACTTGTGAGATTCGTTTATATTGATCGCACAATGTAAATGCGGACTACCTGCTCGCTTTATTGAGGTGTATCAAGGAAATGTGCACGAAATATTGATATGAAAATTATGTAGGTAAAAGTTACAAAGTGGACCTAGTGTCAAACACCCAGTCCACGTATGATTGTGAGCTATTCTGTTAAGTCACTACTTATTAACAGTTAAAGTGTAATCCCCTGCGCCAGAGTATGAATACACAACTATGCGGTAATATCCGCTTGCAGCTGTATAGGAGATAGATTCAACCGACGTCGGCGTTTCTGAAATAGACACTTGAGTCCATCGTCCACCTTGCCAACGCTCTAACTTCAAATCAAAGTCCGCATTGTTCGGACCGGTTAAATCGAGCTTAATCGTCCCACCAGAGTATTGGAACCAACTGCCATTAGGTTGGATCTGTTGCCCTTTATCACTGAGTGTTCCTCGATATGTATCTCCTTTAGGTGGCTCGACAACGTTTGACTCAAGATTAAACGAAATCGTCTGAGCAGGCGCTGAGATACTTGAAATAGCCAACCCAGAATCCGCACCATTCCACCACAGAGAGTTAGTCCCTTTCGATGACAAACTGTTTGGATATAAGTTGCTAAACTCGCCATTAGCTACAAATAAATCTGTACCGTCACCTCTATTGCGATTATTTTCGGGGTCACGATTTCCGTCTGCATGTTCCATCTGAATATAAGGGAACCATTCATTGGAGTTACTACCGCGCGTATCAACGTGCCAAATTGCAAGGCCTTGACTTGGCTGTTCCGTGTTTTGACCTGACTGATGAATTGCCTCAATATAAAAGGCTTCATTTCGATTGCTTGGGTTAGTCCACTTGTATGAAGTGTGGCTACCTGACGTATGAGTGAGTGTCCCTGTTGGCGCATTTGCATCAATGGCAGGGTTTAGCTCAGTCACTGTATCCCAACCGGCAATGGCTCTAAAGTGCGCAACAGGTGGAGTCGGTCTAAATTTATTGGTTGTACCAATCGCACCGAACCCCATCACACCGTAACTTGCTACCGATCCGTGAGAGCTGCCGTCATAGTCATATAAATCAGGCCAATTTGTGATCAGGTGTCCCGATTCGTGAACAAATGTACCAATTGATAAACTGGCTCTCATATCTGTAATTTGATACCTGTCCGTACACACGCCATCTGCACAAAAGCGCGGGCTTAATCTCGCCATGTGAGGCCACAACCCTTTAGACCAAGCACTGTCTGAGTTGCCTGCATAGAAAATATTTAAGCCACGTATTTGACTACTACCATTTGTAGAAAGCGTGGAAAAATCAAACCCCTGTTGATACTCCAGCCAATCTAGCGCCTCTTTTATTAACTCTTGTGAACGTACAGTGGAGCTCAGACTAGAATCCGCATAGTAAGACTTATTTTTTTGGCCGTGTAATAAGCTGTCACCGTATTGGTATAATCCAGTTTATTATCTGATACTTCTAAAAAGTAACCGCGTACAGACTGTGCATTACCAAATTCAGTATAATTTCTATCATTTAGAAACCGCTCTACCTGTGACTTTGTTATACTGCCTCTCTCATCTGGAAAGTCGATGATAATGGTCAGTCCTTTGATATTACCAGCAACCTGCGTACTCATATCAGCAGTTTGAGTATGCACAAGCAAAGGGCTTTCCAAAGCAGGCAGAAGTTCATTTTGCTTTTGCACCACTAAGTTTTGAATTGCTTCGGTAGATAACCCACTGGCTTGTTCAGCATTAATCTGTGACGTGCTCAGCGCCATGTCAGACTGTTGAGAGACCAAAATACCAGATGAGACAAAATCAGTGCCTGATTTATTAACCGACGCGTAAACCATACCGCCTTTGCTTTTATCAAATATGACTAACCTACCATCACGGGTTCTTTGTTCTGCATAGTACGTATTTCCCTGCAAAAATATCGAAATGACTTCGCCATTAGGCTGAGTGAATTGGTATTCCTCATTTTGATATGGAATTGCCGCCAGTGAAAGCGTGGGGATCATAAGCGACGAGACAGCCGCCAGAGATTTTACTAACTTCATTATAGTTTCCTTTACATGTTTTCCGATTTAGGAAACTAGATTATTGACCTTTTTTTAACCAATTTCAAACTATATTAACGATTAGAAAAGTATTTTTTTGCAATTATTCTGGTCGTACAGAGCTTTTCGAGCTTAATTCTGATGCCATTTGGTTCACTCATCCCCTTGATATCTGGTGTTTTAGTTAACTGTTCATCAAGCTTGCTTTGCAACACTGCGTTTTTGAAAAGACCCGAATAGTGTGAAAGTGATGGGCCTAACTCACTCTTTAGCAATATTGGTATTGATTCAACTAACGCATTGACCCTGTCATCGTCTAAAAGCGCATGTTTGTTAACGTGATCATTGAGATAGCTTTGCCACATATAAAACAACCTAAAAGCCTGTTGTCCACTGTGCTTAACTTCCAGTGCGACTGACGATTGATACCGTTCAAAGCTTGGCCAATCACCCAAAAATATCTGTGTATTTAATAAATTAAGCCCCGTTCCCGCAGCATAACCCGCCTGCCCTACTTCAGAATGAAAGCGAAAGGCCCGAATATACATCAGTTGCGCATGACGGTATTTTTCTTGGTCAAAATAGATGTTGCCTAGGTTGTTTTTGATATTTGCGACAACCTCTCTGTCTTCGGCCAACATTAAAGACTCTTTTAATATATTTTGCGCTTTCTTTGGTTGACCACTATATCGATACACAACAGCCATATTGTTTGCGACTCTTGCAAACTCTTTCGGATCAGCGGCATACGAAATAGCACATTCATTTAATGTTTCAGCATACGCATAATCGAAGATTCGGCGATGGTAAATTGCCACAGCTGTGGCAATATCAAGCTCTGCGCCTTCCACAGTATCACGCCAGCTTTCTCCTTCAAGGATCGACACAATATGCTGTACTACGTCAGCATCATTGACTCTCACGCCAGACTCTAATCCGACCAAATATAGCTCGAGTAAACCTCTGCTAGGTTTTTTGGGTAACCGTAAACGCACAGATCGAAAAACCTGCGCAGCTTGTTGTGGGTTTTTACTATTCAGTTCTTTTAATTTATTGAGGGTCATGAACATTTCGCTCGGCGACATCACAACAACCACAGATAACCAAAATGCGATAAACATAGTGTCTGTATTTTTTCATGTTCTAGTTTAAGCATGGTATAGAACATACTGAAAACCAAGCTAGACCACAGAATTTCTGCGCTGGCTCACAGCCTGCCTTGCAAGCATCTAGTGCGCTTAAATTGGCCCCTACGACACCAAGTTAAAACACAATTATTTAACAAAATAAAATAATTAATACAAACATAAATATCCCCAATAAAATTTAACCCTTATTTTTCATTACCATACAAACACAGTTAAGTACCCAATAAATGTACCAACTGTAACAATCTTACTTTGAGTATTTTTATAGCACTGTAAATAATAGATTTTTTCAACCCATATGAAAAAACGCATAAAAATACAACAAAAAAGAACAAAAAACACAAAATGTACACATTTACAATTTTTTACCCCAAAATGGTTTACATTTTAAAAACATCCATGTAGGATGAAGTTGTTCCTTTGGAGACACCACCTTTTTAAGTGACTCCTAGAACTCCCGAGAAGTAGAGCTTACTGATAAGGATATTGGTTTATTGGGTATTTCCTTGGCAAAGATTATTGCTATTGGAGATTGGGCAGGCGTTTGCCTGCCTTTTTTTTATTGTTTTATAACCTTAACTCCCCCTTCCTGCGTATCAATTTGTTATAATAATTTGGTACACATCCTCATGGAAAATATAATGTTACGCCAACCCATTTCTGTACTCGTCGTTATATACAATCAAAATAAACAATTTTTAATTCTACAAAGAAAAGATGACCCTGATTTTTGGCAATCTGTAACTGGCGGGGTCGACCGTGGAGAGCAGCCGTTAACAACGGCTTATCGGGAACTTAAGGAAGAAACGGGTATTGATGCACACACCCTAGGACTAAACATTAAATCACACGACGTCATCAATCATTATGAGATTAGGCCACAATGGCGCTATCGCTACGAAAGTAACGCGCTCATTAATTGTGAACATGTCTTCAGCGTGTGCGTCCCCAATGATATCCAAGTTACCTTGTGTGATGAAGAGCACACTGACTATGTTTGGCTGGACCAACAACAGGCCGCAGATAAAGTATGGTCAGCGAGTAACCAAAAAGAGATACTCGCGATATAGTTTTATACTAATGCTATATATATCATGCAGCTATGTCGGCTTAAATAATAACGTTTGCCAAGTTGTATGGGCTCTGCCTTGTGCATCTGGCTCAAGATCAGTCAAAAGCTCTAGAGTGAGATCAGCACTGTCGGCCATGGCAATGAGTACTTCAGCATTGATATTACTTAGGCCACGCTGAGTTAAATGCACGCGATCTTCGCAATGACGGAGCTTTACAATTAACAAGCCTTGCGGCTTCAGTAAGTGCCTAATTGTGATCAGCGCTTGAACACAAGCGCTGTCGTCCAAATAATTAAAAACAGAACTCACCAAAATTACATCAAAAGATTCGTATCGTTTTTTTACCTCATAAAGACAAGGTAACTCATCTCGTAACCAAGTGATAGGAAGCTCCCTAGTATAAGCTTGCCCTAATCTGTTGAGCGAGCTAACAGGTTCCACAGCGACCACTTCAGCTTCTTGGTTTTGCTCGACGATAAACTTAGCGTCTCGTCCAGCCCCCGCACCAATATCCAAAAACTGTACTGTTTGCTTTCGTAAATATGGAATTAAATGGGTCAACCAATTGGCATGTAATGACTCAAAGTTGTCTGACTGATATAGCTTTGCTAGCTTTAATGCATTTTGCTCATAGTACTGCGCACTCATTTCTCTGTGCCTCGTAAAGTTAAAACTACTCTTAGTATCTATGTTAGGTAAACTGTATAACAAAAAAATGACAACAAGCCTGTCCAATTTAACTCTAGTCAACATCATGCTATTGTTATAGCAATTGCATAAAAAAGGAGTATTTTCTTATGGATCCAGTTACCACAATACTGAACTTTTTGTTCACCATCGAAGCAGTATTGCTGATTTTCGTCATTTTTATCTTAAAAGGTTCAATCAAGTTTGTACCGCAAAATCGCGCTTGGATCATTGAGCGTTTTGGTAAATACCAATCTACTAAAGAAGCTGGTTTAAACTTTATCATCCCCTTTATCGATCAAGTCGCTGCCGATAGAAGCTTAAAAGAACAAGCGACTGATGTGCCTTCTCAATCAGCGATCACCCGCGATAACATCTCGCTTGTGGTAGACGGAGTACTTTATTTCAGAGTCCTTGATCCATACAAAGCAACATACGGCGTCGATGATTATGTGTTTGCGGTAACACAATTAGCGCAAACGACCATGCGTAGTGAGCTGGGTAAAATGGAGTTGGACAAAACGTTTGAAGAACGTGACATGCTCAATACCAATATAGTAACGGCCATCAATGCGGCCTCTGAACCTTGGGGTATTCAAGTCCTGCGTTATGAAATCAAAGATATTGTGCCACCAAATTCAGTGATGGAAGCCATGGAAGCGCAAATGAAAGCAGAGCGTGTTAAGCGCGCACAAATTTTAGAGTCTGAAGGTGACCGTCAAGCCGAAATCAATGTTGCTGAGGGTAAAAAGCAAGCCCAAGTACTCGCCGCTGAAGCTGAAAAAGCCGAGCAAATTCTCAAAGCGGAAGGTGAAGCCAAAGCCATTATTGCCGTCGCAGAAGCACAAGCTGATGCACTTAAAAAAGTCGGTGAGGCCGCCAATACTGAAGAAGGTCAAAAAGCCATACAACTTGATTTAGCCACTAAGGCAATCTCTGCGAAAGAAGCCATCGCAAAAGAGTCTTCCGTTGTCTTACTTCCTGACAACGGCACTGATGCGAGCTCTCTTGTCGCTCAGGGAATGTCTATAATTAACACATTAAATAGCAAGAGAAATGGGTAAGTTATGGCGTTTATAACTGACAATCTACCCCAAGCACTGATCATCTTTGGCCTAGTTGCACTTTGCATTGAAGTCATTATCTTGGGGTTTGCAACCTTTGTACTGTTTTTCTTAGGTTTATCCCTCATCACCAGCGGTATATTTATGTACTTTGGGCTTGTTGAGCCCAGTTTATTAAATGCCGCATGGATAAATGGTGTGCTGACAGCCTTACTTGCTGGTGTGTTATGGAAACCACTCAAAGCAATGCAGTTACAACAAGATAGCAAAAAAGTAGACAGTGACTTTGCAGATATTAGTTTTACGCTGGAGCAAGACCTGAACAATGAAAGCCCCGTCTTTTATCAATATTCAGGTATTCAATGGCAATTGAAAAGTAAAACAGAAATCGAAAAAGGCGTGCAAGTGAAGGTCGTCGAAAAGTCCGTCGGCGTACTCTGGGTCGCACCTGCTGAATAATACGACTTTACAGAGTCACGCTAAACACACCGCCCACTTAATGTGGGCGTTTTTATTTCACAGCAAAACGCTCAATCGCCAGCAAGGCGTTGTATTGAAACGGTGGGTTATTTAACTTCCGGCAAATAAATAATGCTGAGCAACTTGCCAAGCCATAACACAAGTTATATACAGAACTTGTTTTTTATAATGGATTTGCACAGTGCTATTTAAACAAGATTGAATATATCTCTAACTGGCTTTAGGTAAACTCATAATCCCGGATAAATCACACTCAACATAAAAGTCACAGCCAAAAACGAGAATAAGCTCATAGGCTAAATCTAACGTCATAATCGTTTTGCCACTCTCAAAATTACTGATGGTCGCCTGATCAACACCCAGAATATTACCCAGCTGCCTTTGCGTTAATTTTTTGCTTTTTCTTAATCGGCGAATTGATTTTTGCATATTCATTTTAAACTGCGACACACGTAGCTGCCTTGCCGGCCTATTATGTATGAAGCTTCTCTTCGTCGTACAGTCAGTCGTCGTATAATTGGATTCAATAGCGTATTCAAAGGTCATGATGATTTCCTTCCAAACCTTATAAAATAATGAGTACACACAATTTAACAGAACCCGTGTTCCAGAATCTGGACAACTTAATTACAATTACCACCACCAACATTTGTTGATAAAACAAACACAAGAAGTTAACATGCATTTAATTTTTAATCTGGTGTTTAGGTTATGGATGAAATTGACCCGTTTAAATTCGGGGAAAAGCTGAGGCACTTTGTAAGGAAAGAACTCATTGCAAAACAAGGCTCTGTTTCAAAAGGTTGCAAAAAAGCGGGTGTGTCACGCAGTACAATGAATAACTACCTAAATGGGACGTCTGAGTTTCCTCAAAGCGTGTTAACTAAATTACACAATGGGTGTAAGATAGATGTGTACGGTTTTTTGGCCTCCATGGCTGGAGTTGCTGGAAAATACAATAACGCTTGTATCGAAAAAGAACCCCAATTAGAGGCCTCTGATGAAAAAAATGAAGATAAAACAAAAGATTAATAATAATCAACTTAAACAGGTATTTGCTGGATATACTTCAGCTAAAGGTTCAGGACCTAGGCAACAAAGCGTAGACATTGACTATCCGCCAGTAACGATTACCCAAAATGAATTCCAAGGAGGTTGAGTGAAACCATTTACCAAGCTATTGCTTATCTTTATCGCGGTTGGTTTTGCCATTTACAGCATGAACATGCCTATTTATGAAGGAAGTATATTTATAGTCTGTTTGGCTTTTGCTTTTTATAAAACAACCCACTTGCCAAAAATGAATATATTTATTCTATACTTGATAGTATTCACGCTAATTGAGATTATAACAATTGCAGCGCTGGATAACTTTGTATATGGAAAATATACTGGCTTTACAGAAAACACTTGGTATTTTTCTTCTTCATTAATATTAAATCTATGTATCTGTTTATACTGTAGGAGGTCAGCAGTTTATTTTTTAAGAGAAGAGCCAAAGCTATTTGATATGGCAAACAGCTTATTTTATGTGTTTATGCTTTACCTTTTTGTAGACTTATACGCATTAGGTGAAAACTTCATACGTAATTTGGATAGGCTCGGGTTCCCTGAAGAGGAAGTTCGCCATCTTTGGGAAGTCACACATATGTATTACAATCTAGAAATTTATAATTCAATATTGCTGAGTTTGGCTGGCATTTGTTTGTTCGCCAGTGTGTATGCCCACCGCTCAGAAGAAGCACTCTCAGTTGAAAAAGAGTGAAGCTCACTAAAAAACACGATTAGCATTTATTTTTATTATCTAGCTAATGAGTATGTTAATAGAGAATAGCTTCACATTAAGCCTACCAAATAATCCACTACCAAGGCGCAGTTTTTGCGCCTTAAAAAACGCATAAAGGACTGATATGCAAAACACAAAACTAAAGCAACAAAAACAGCCAATTAAAGATAAAAAGCTACTCACACAGATCTTTGCAGGCAGTAATACAAGTAAAGGCTCTGACCCTAGACAGCAACGCATTGGCGGATACTTCCCAACTAAATAATCATCTACACATCGCCCACTCATTGGGGACATTTATATTTTATTTAACACCGAAGCGCTCAATCGCCAGCAGCGCATTGTCTTGAAACTGGGGGTTATCTAAATCTGCAAACACATGATGCTGGGCACTGAGCGCGCCAGTTAGTCCTTTTTTACTGGCGTAAAATCGGCCTGACTCTAAATTTGCATCAAATATCGCCGTTAAGTACCGCGCTGCGCCTGTCTCAACTCGGTGCACTTTGCCAAGCCACAACATGACTTGCATCATGCCTTTCATGGCATACTGTTTGATAAACGGGAGTGTGTTAAACCCTTCAGTGCCTTTGGTCGCACCTGGACTCATAGTCACAAACTTAAT
Organism: Pseudoalteromonas luteoviolacea; assembly: GCF_000814765.1. Lineage (GTDB taxonomy): Bacteria > Pseudomonadota > Gammaproteobacteria > Enterobacterales > Alteromonadaceae > Pseudoalteromonas > Pseudoalteromonas luteoviolacea_H. Next base: position 1,182,687 of record NZ_JWIC01000007.1, on the reverse strand, counting down.
ATGAGGATGACGCCTCGCCATTGCTGACATCCACAGCGCGCCCATGTATTTGATTGGGCCATAATGTGCTGTTGCATCTTGGTTTTTTGCAAACGCAGAGCCATCACAGATACTTATAAACTCCGCAACAGATGAGGTGCTTAAGCTCGGTCTGGGCATGCCCATTTCCGGTACTCCTCTGGCAGCTTCAGAGCCTGCATAAACGGCAACTTGTGTCAGCTTGCCACACTTCAAAAGCCTCTCTGTCAGCACACTGTGACCGAGTAAGTTCACCGCGAAGATCTCTGTCACGCCAGCGCTATTAATTGCTGAAAAACGCTTTCCCCCTGTGCCACCAGCGTTCATGATGAGCGCATCAACACTTTGCGGTAAATCATGTACAGCACGCTCAACAGAAGCGATGTTACTGACGTCTATTTCGAGCACCTCAAAAATATTCCGCCCTGTGATTTGCTCAAGTGCTTGTTGCGCAGCAGCGGCTTTGTGTTTATTTCGACAGCCTAAATAAACCACTTCGACCTCTGGGCGTGCTGCAAGCTGCAAAGCCGCTTCTTTCCCTAAACCTGCGTTTGCACCTGTAATTAAAACACGCTTAATCATCATAACCCCTTTTCATTTAAGAACGTCAAAACTCAATGAGGTTAGATTAAATGAAGCGCGAAATGCACTTTTGATATTTTTTGCGGTCTTTAAAATTCAGGCATAAAAAAAGCCTGATAAATCAGGCTTTGGGTTTTATTGGAATATTCAAGTAAATCTTATTGTTTGGATCTGCATCATTGAAATTTGCTGGCAACAATTCAAAATCAGGCTTATTGGCATACTCATACTTACTTTTAGGTAACCAACTACCCCAAATGTAGCGCAGGGTTTCTTCTAGTTTTGCGATCGGTCCTATGTGGGTAAAACGCGCATAGGTTTGCGCCGCTAGCTCGCGGGTTATCAAGCCTTCAGGGACATCGTCAAAGTTTTCAACTTGTGCAGAGCAAATATAAACAAACCGAGTTACCTCTTCCGACTCTTCATAATTTTCATAAATGCCAAAAAAGTCACTGCCGACACGATTAGGAATTTTATCCCGATAGGGTCTAAACCCTGACCATAGCTTGGGTAGGCTTAGGTCTCCATCATCATACTGAGTGGCGATACCGACGATTTTCATCGCGGGTTGCTCAATGATCTCAGGCTCCATGCTCAAGTTGTTTTGTAAAAAAGCGAGATCTTCTTGGCTTACCGGCTTTTTATACAACAACCTAAATGGCTCATTTATTTTGCGATACTGGGCAGGCGTCATATCAAATAACGCCTTAAACGCACGGGTAAATGCCTCTTGTGACTCAAATTGGCACTCTATCGCCAAATCTAAAATGCCGACATCGTCTGTGAGTAATCGTTTTGCAGCAAGCGTTAAACGCCTTTTACGTAAATACTCTTTTGGTGTATCTCCAACCAAAGCTTTAAACACCCTACTGTAATGATAAGTTGAATAATGAGCGGATGTCGCAATTTCATGTACACTTATCTTGTCATATAGATGCGCTTCTATGTACTCAATACTTTTAAAAAAACGGTCCATCTCATACCTCGTTAATAATAATTACGCTTGTGCCGTATTTACTTTGAGCACATGTGACTCAGCATACGCTTTAAGGCCTTTGAGTAGTTTGCCAAACGCCACCGGAAATACCAGCCTTAACAACGGATAAAATGGATAAGCAAATAATTTAAGCGCAGGAGAAGCAACCCAAATTACCTCAGCTTGGTTTGGATTAAGTGCACGCACAGACATGGATACATGGTTTTGCTTAATTGGCACAATTTTAGGGTTGTTTACGGGCAACACATCAAATGCCAACTGCTTTTTTTGCTCATTAAAGTCGGTGATAACTTCTTTGACTTTCGCGCCATTGGGATCGGCGTTTAAATCACAAATGCGCCCTTCCATCGGTGCACCTGTTTTACTATTGCCGCGGCCCATTGCCACAGAGTTAGGAATAGGTACCATCCATAAGTGGGCTTTATCAAACTCATGGGCAATCAAATGCCAAACTTGCTCTGCGGATTTATTAATGATGATTTTTTTAGTTACTTTCATAAATACACCTGTGTGTGTTGCGTTGATAGGTGTACTTTAAAAAATAACGACTGCGTTTTTTTGATATTTCTTGCTGTATAAACTCACTTGAATAACTAAAACAAAAAACCTATCTGCTATACAACAGATAGGCTTATGTAAAATTGTTTTAAATTGTCTTTAATTTAACAAGTCATTCGAATTGATAAACGCAGACAGTTTATTCGCGATATCCGTGTGCTCTGCTTTGGTCGGATGCCAAATACACCCCTCTAATGGTGATGAGAAGGTATGTGAGTACAACTTATCAACCCCTTGCTCTTCAAGCTTGGTTTTTGCCTCTAATGTCGCAGGTATGATGAAGTCATAGGGATAAGCCGGTCTTGGCATAAATATAATGGGTGCATTCGGGTAGCGATAACGTACCGTATTGACGAACTCGACCATGGTAGAGATCCAGTCGGCTTTGACTTCTTCAATGGTTGTCCATGGTTCATGAGGCTGGGGATCTGTGCTGAAGTCGTTCGTGCCCACCTCAATCACAACCAAATCTGGATGTGTATCTTCATACGCTTTATTATCGCCAAATACCGCAGAGGCTTTGTCTAAATAAGTACGAAGATCATGGTGTGGGTCGTTACCGCTCCAATTACGAATTAAGCCCAGCCCTGAGTAAGACACTTGTGTGAAGCTGGCTTCAAGCATGGATGCGGTCAAATAAGGAAAAGCCACTCTGGCATTGCTGCTATCTACAATCTCCTGCCAAGTACACTGGCGTTTAGTGGATTCACTGCCAAAACCGGCACTAATTGAGTCTCCAACAAATAAAATATGGGGTTGCTGCTGCCAAATACCCTCTAAGCGGCCATCCGTTGAAAAGCTCAGTATTTTGGTATTGTTACCATAGTTTTCCCAGCGCTTGACGATTTCAATCTCGACCATTTTGGCTTCCTGCTGTGTAAAAACAACATGCTCTTCAAAATTGCCATTTGCATTGGTCACAATTTTTTTATGCAGCTGACCGTTCACCAACACATCAAACTGATCGCCATAACCAGCGAGTGTCACCTTCAGTGATTTGCCTACTAACTTGGTTTTAAGCTGCGTGCCTGGCCAGTTAAACTCAACCTGTCCTTTACTGTAATGCTTGCTGACTCGCCCTTCATAAACAATGGCATGGTGCGTCGCTTGATAGCTTTTTGCAAACGCGGTGCTAGACAACAGCGCACTACTGCAACTGAGAAAAGCCACTAACAGTGATAACTTAATAGATATTAACCTTAACATGTGTCATTCCTTAATTTAGTTTGTATCCGAGACCGTATTTCAACATCACATATCGATATGCAATGCACACAGTGCCCGCCAAATTAGTCACGCATTAAGTACCACCCTCAAATACAGCCCATTTCATTTGAAAAAAACTCATACAGCAAACATCTGTTCACAATTCGACCTAGTCACTATTGTATGCACAAGTGCAATAATCTTAAAATACAATCATTCTCATTTTAGAAGACACAGATCTGTGAACAACCGTATTTTAGTCGTAGAAGACGACATTACTCTCAACCAGCAAGTTTGCGCCCTACTTAATAACAGAGGCTATCAGGTCGACTGTCTTCATGATGGAGAACAAGGACTTAGTCAAGCACTCGCGGTGGATTACGACCTCATTATCCTAGATATTCGCTTGCCGAGCATGGAAGGCTATGAAATTTTGGCCCAGTTAAGAAAATAAAACACACACCAGTCTTGATTTTATCCGCCTGTGGTGCTGAGCAAGAACGCATAAAAGGCTTAAGCTTAGGAGCGGATGACTATTTATCTAAACCCTTTAACCTTGATGAACTGGTATTGCGCATTGAAGCGATTTTAAGACGTGTTCATGCGAGCCACACACAAGCGCAAACGCCCTTTGAGATTACGCTGTCTGACTTACATTTGGACAGACAAAAACAGCTCGCTGCCTATAACACAGAGCCGCTAGACATTACTGCCATTCAATTTAAATTGCTATGGCAGTTAGCACACAACCATAAAGAGACACTCAGTAAAGCGTTTTTATATCAAAGCGTGCTTGAACGTCAATTCAGCCGATATGACCGCAGTTTAGACATGCACCTCAGCCGCTTACGTAAAAAGCTCGTTGCAGTTGGGCTCAGCCCCGAGTCAATCACCACAGTGCATGGCAAAGGGTATCGTTTGCATGTTCAATCTTAGAGCTTCTTACTTTTTACGCCTATGTGCGTTAGTCATTGCAGGCTCTATTTTACTCTTTGCCGTGATTGACTACTTGGTCAACCACACTGAGTTTAGGATGAGCCAAATTAAAGTCGCGCATCAGCAAGAGCTCATCGCACTGGGCAAGCAAGCCGAGCAATTATATTTGTCAGGAGACATGGCTGCACTCAGTAAATATGTAAAAAACATAGAGCGAGACCATGATACTTGGGCGGCGGTGGTACAGCGCGAACTGACGCCACTGGCAGGCACGCAGCTTCAGCAGTACTACCTAGACGAGTTTACCCTTGGTCGGGATGTACGATGGAAAATCCACTTATACTTTGCCCGTAACCCTGTCATGGACATTCCGTTTGCAGATGACAAAACCCACTTTTTGATCCAGTTACCCAGTCATATGCGCCCGGGTAATTATTGGCAAATTGCTTATATTTTGCTGCAATTTTGTGTGCCATTTTTAGTTTTAACGGGCATTTGCTGGCTGTTATATCGCGCCATTATGAAGCCACTCAAACAACTAGAGCAAAGTACCCGCGCCTTTGCAGATGGTGACTTAGACAGCCGAATTGGTGACAAAATCTCGAGTCGCGATGCCGAATTTAAGCAAATTGCAGCCACTTTTGACAAAATGGCTAACTGTACCGCCAACACCATTCGTGCACAAAGGCAGTTCATTGCGGATTTTTCTCATGAAATACGCACCCCCATAGCCCGTATTGAAACTGCGCTGGAGTGCCATAAATCAGGATTAGATCAGCAAGATATGCTCAGTCGTGTAACCAAAAACACCCATACCATGCGAGAACTTGCCGAAAACACCTTAACACTCACTTGGCTCGAAAATGAGCGCTTCTGCCCACATACAGATACAGAAAACACCCCTTTTGATTTGGTCGACTTAATTGACTGTATTGCGGAAGAGGTGAAGTTCGAAGCCCCTCATTTACAAATTAACCTCGAATTACCCGACTCCAAAACGCTGAATAGTGATGCCAGAGTCCTTGGCCAAGTCATTGAAAATGTAATGAGAAATGCTAGCCGTTTTGCCAAGAGCAGCATTTTCGTGAAGCTCGACAACACCACCATGCAAATCATTGATGATGGACCTGGTGTGTCAGACAATGAACTGACAGATATTTTCAAACCCTTCTATCGCAGCCATGGCTATTCACATACGCAGCCAGAAAGCGATTCATTCGGTTTGGGGCTTGCGCTTTGCAAACGCCAAATGGAGCGACTCAACGGGCAAATATATGCGAAAAACAATTCAGATTCAGGACTGTGTATCGTCATAAAGCTCTAACGCTGGTTTTTTAGTCCCAATTACATGCCAATTGTCACTGTAAATGTAACAGTTGTAAAAGTGCTTTGTTTTGGGACAGAACCATGAATAATACACGCGTATTGATAACTATTTTCATTTAAGATAAAGGAACACACCAATGCAGTTTGGTTTTTCTCGCACATCTATCGCCCTTGCTGTCGCTGCAGCAACTTTCGCGTCTCCCGCTACTTTGGCAGACAATCAACAGCAAAAGATTGAAATCATCGAAGTTCATGGAAAAGTCTCTGACGCCGATATGATCATTGACCAAACTGATCTAACCCAGTTACAAGCCAACGACTTATCTGACATTTTTAGATCTTTACCACAAGTGTCTGTGGGTGGCTCAAACCCAGTCGCACAGAAAATTTACGTGCGTGGTCTTGAAGACACCATGCTGAATGTCAGTATTGATGGCGCATTACAAGCAGGCTACTTATTCCACCACCAAGGTCGTTTATCTATTGAGCCTGAGCTTTTGAAGCAAGTTGATGTTGTCGCTGGTGCGGGTGATGCAACTTCGGGGTCAGGTGCACTTGGTGGTGCACTGAGATTTAAAACCAAAAGTGCTTCGGACTTACTTGCCCCAGACGAGCAATTTGGCGCGTTATTCAAGTTAGGCTATTACGGCAATAGCGAAGGCTTTAAAGCAAGCTCAACACTATATGGCCGTGTAACTGAAGATATAGATGCACTTGTGTCACTGATCAAACGCGACACTGAAAACATGGAAGATGGTAATGGCGACGAGATCCCTTACTCACAATCAGAGCAAGAAGTCGGGTTTGCAAAAATCAGTGGTGACTTAACCAGCACTCAATCGTTTAGCTTAAGCCATGACGTGCGCCATGATGACGGCACGCGTTTACTTCGCGCACACTGGCACCCAAGTCGTAAGAACTTTGCCCTGCCGCAAGAAAGTGAGCGCACTACAAGTACATTAAACTACTTCTATGCGCCACAAGATGACCTTATTGATGTTGCTTTCTCTGCATATCAAACGAAGAACTCTATCACGCATGCTCATCCTGAAGGTGAAAATAGAGCCGGTGTTGTTGTCCAAAACACCTATTTTGCAGAGTATGACTCACAAGGGTTTGATCTAAAAAATACGGCGCTATTTGAAACGCACAAAATTGTTGCAGGCTTCGACTACCGAAGTGATGAGGCGATTTTGGAAGATATCGGTTCTAATTACGAGCTATCAGGGGTAGAAGAAGGCAAAGTACTGGGTTTATATATCCAAGATTATTTCCAAGTGACGGATCAATTCCAGATCAGCACCGGTGTCAGATACGACAAATATGAGCTAACAGACGATAACGGGTTTGACTTTGACTCAAGTGGCTTTAGTCCTAACCTGAATCTAACTTATGAGCTAACGCCTGAGTTATCAGTCAACACAGGGTATGCTAAAGCTGTTCGTGGTCAAAAAGTAAAAGAGTTATTTGTACTTGGCTACTATGACAACGATGAAAACCTACGTAAAGAAGTGGCTGAAAACATCGAAGTGGGCTTCAAATATCTTGGTGATAACCTCGTTGTCCAAGCTGATGTGTATATGTCGACCATTGATGATGCCGTGTCTACTGCGAAAAACATCGAAAGCCAACCTGCAAACTTCCTAAGCAATGTCGGCGATTTAGAAAACAGAGGCTTAAACATCAATGCGCGTTACAGCTTCGACCGTGTGTCTGTGTCTTTGGCGTTCAACAGCAGCCGCCCTGAATGGAAAACGCACGTTAACCCAGCACTGGCGGGCTCCGCGATTTCGGATCAAGATTGGTCAATCGGTACCTCTGTCGGTGACACTCTGACACTTGGTGCAGACTACTCACTCACAGACTCGATAGAGCTGGCTTGGCAAGCACGCTTAGTGAAGCGACTGGATGATTCAGGGACCTATGTTTGGGATAACACAGAGCTGCCTGAAAAAGTAGGTTACGGTGTCCATGATTTAAAAGCGACTTGGTACATCACGAACGACGAAAATGTGAAGCTAGATATCGCCATTAAGAACGTCTTTGATAAGTTCTACTACGACCACGCAACTTACGCAGCCATCGGCCCAATTGACACGGGTGTTGCAGAGCCTGGCCGTGATATTCGTGCCACCATCACATGGCAACTATAATAAAATTCTAGTCAGCTGAACAAAGAGGCCTTGTAGGCCTCTTTTTTCTTGCTAGGCGATTGCAACCAGATTAAACCAACCCAAGCTGAGAAAGCTTACTCTCAACCTGTTTATATCTCAAAGCACTACAACTACCAAAACCAGCTCTCTGCCTAAACTTATTGGCCGTCGACATCGGTGTTGTCATGCCTGTTAAAAAGCGCACCAGTACTGCGGCTGTCGCTTCAATGCCTGCTTGGTTGAGGTAGTTTTTTAACCCGTTGATGTCATCTCTTAATTGCTGATCATCTGGAAAAAGCGGCTCTTGACTAAATTGCAGTTGCGCAGAGCTTCCACGACAAACACTACAATGCCCACAGCTTTGCGGCACTTGCTGATCGTCAAAGTATCTGGCGAGGTTATTAGACAAGCAGTTTTGTAACTCAAAAAAGCGCAGCATGGCGGCTATGCGCTTTACTTCCCCAAGCTCCTTATCAGAAAAATAATCACTTAACTTGTTAGCGAGCTCAGGGGCGTTCAAAGCCGTCTCATCTACTTGGTAGACTTGCATCATGCGCTTAGATTCAAGCAAGATCATGCCTTGCTCATGTAGATAATCCAATGCTGCTACCACGCGGCCCCGTTCTAGACCTTGATTGACCAAAGCGGCCATATCAACCGTTCCCCACACTTTTTTAAAGTCGGTGTTTGACACGAGCTGCTGAATAAACGCTTGGCGATTTGCGTCGAAGGAGCTCAGCACTTTGTTTTCTGGGTGCAGCCATTTAAAACGAAAATCAGCATAGAATGCGTATTTGGCTTCCAGCACACCAAACAGTTCCAGTTGTACAAGTGCCGTTTTTAGTGCAAGCAGACGAATGTTTGTCGCCTTAGATACACTCAGCTCTTGCATTTCCCAAAGCCCTTGCGACATTGACGAGCGAATTTCATCAAGCAATGATTCAATATTGCCAAGCTCTGGCGTGTCTGCATACACAAAATTCTCAAGGGTTGACACCCCGTCTAAATTTGCCAGCGTAATACATTTTGACGGCTGCCCGTCTCGCCCAGCACGGCCAATTTCTTGGCTGTAGTTTTCAATAGACTTTGGTAAGTCATAATGAATAACAAAGCGAATGTCTGACTTGTCAATCCCCATACCAAATGCGATGGTGGCCACGATGATACGTTTTTCATTGTGCATAAATTGCTGTTGGATCTGCTGCCTTACGTCATCTTTTAATCCTGCATGGTAGGCAACCGCGTCTTGCCCTGCCGCTTGCAGCTGTTTTGCAACATCTTCTGCCGTTTGCTGCAACGTGACATAAATAATGCCGCTGTCCTGTGTCTGGCTTAAAAACGATAAAATCGTCGGCAGCTTCTCACTCTCGGTGCAGCCCTGAATACTCAAATCTAAATTGGCGCGATAAAACCCAGTTTGTACAATATGCTGCTCATCTATGGCGAATCGATGCGCCATATCTCGTTTTACTTTTTTGTTGCGGTTGCTGTTAATAGCAGGACCAAAGGAATATTCAGCTCATTGCGAATTTGCGGTAACTTCAAATAATCCGGTCTAAAGTTATGACCCCACTCTGAAATACAGTGCGCCTCATCGACCACCAGCATAGAAATGGGCACTTGCTTGATAAAGCCACGAAAGCGCTCATTTTTAAAACGCTCAACAGACACCATCAAAATTTTGATGTGACCATCTCTCACACCTTGCATCACACTTTGTGATTGCTCATAGGTTTGCGTCGAATCTAAACTTGCAGCTGGTATCCCCTTTTTATTTAAAAACTCGATTTGATCTTGCATCAAAGCAAGCAGTGGAGAAACCACTAACGTGAGATTGGGCAAATGCAAAGCAGTTAGCTGATAGCACAAGGATTTTCCCGAGCCCGTTGGAAATATCGCCAAGCTAGACTGGCCACCAATTAATTGCTCAATGGTTTGTGCTTGCCCAGCCCTAAAAGCGCTAAATCCAAAATATTGGTCTAGCGTCTGGTGTATATCTGCTTGATGCATAAAGTGTCTCGTTGTGATGTGTGAGCATAAGCGTTGGCCATCTTATTTAGCCAAACAGCAGGTCAAATGCTAATTCACGCCCATAAAAATTATGTATTTTATGATACCAGCTATTAGGGCACCTTTGCTTCACATATGACGAATTTCATTTATTTTGCACTACGTGCAAACAATGAGTGCTATCTATCGCTTTCTATTTGAACAGTACTGTTCCAATCGCCTATTATTTTGTGCGCAAAACATCCAAACACGTATTATTAAAGCCCATGTTTTTATAAGGAGTATTTAATGGCACATGTGCGCCAAGCAACCATCACTGACGCCGATAAAATTCATACACTATCGAGCTTTTTAGGCTACTCAAACACGACCTATGACGAAGCTCAGCAACGGCTGGCCTATTTACTTGAATCAACCAATGATGATGTTTGGGTATGTGAGGTAAATGGACACATTGCTGGGTGGCTTCACGGGTTTAAAGCGCACCGACTAGCCTCTGCTATGTTTTATGAAATAGGCGGTTTAGTCGTTGACCCAAAAGTCAGAAAGCAAGGTGTTGGCAGACGACTTGTTGAACAAGCTTATCAGTATGCTCAAACGCTAAATGTGGAGCTTAGAGTTAGGTGCAACTGCAAACGTGTGGAAACCCATGAATTTTACAACCGACTTGGCTTTACCCAAGCAAAACAGCAGAGTGTATTTAGCAAACGTTAGTACCCTGTTTGATCAAATAAATGCTCGTGTAATGTAGTGAAAGATACATTTTTATCAATGCACATTAAACTGTCGGTATGAAAAGCACAGGGAGCCAATGAAATGTCTTTGCCAAATCAACAACCTCACTACAGAACAATCACTAGTAGATTAAAGCCACTCGCGATATCTACCAGCTTTTTATTGCTATTTGGTTGTACTACAACCAGTTTAACGAGCGAGTCAAACGCACTGGAAACGGCAAAGAATGACTGCATTGGTACAATAGAGCAGCATACCGGGCTTAAGCTCCTACCAAATGAAAAGCTCCCACCTGGCGTGGTTATGCCGCAGCAACAAGGTGGCTTATGTAAAGGGCAGGTGTTTGTTACGACAAAAGAGATCACCATCTGGCGTGCATGGAACAGTGAGTACAGTGGTTCTAAACTTGGAAAGTGGTGGACCTTCGACAAACCTCGAGGCTCTATCTCTCAATATCGACGAGACAATGTGATCTGCCCGAGTTACTCCCCTTTAGATATGCTCGTCAGTTGTAAAGTTAAAGTCGGTACGCAAGTCGTCGTTGGCCCCGGGCAAAGTGCTAAATGCAGTGATTACTTTAGTTACCCAGCATCAAAAACAAATCAGATATACTTAGCGGATGCTGGAAATACCACATTAGTTTGCCAATCTTATGATGGCCGATTTTCATGGCGAGAAGCGCCGCAAAAAGTGGTCAAATCCGCGGAGTCTCTGTAGCTGAAACCACACATAACTCGCAGTCTTACCTTAGACGGCTGAGCTAACTTTTACCGGATAAAGCAGATGCTTAGCCTTGGTAAACTTAAGCCTCTGACTTTATCGATGATAACTGAAAAGCGCTGCGCTTTGTGAAGCTAAAGTACAGCGCTTGATCCCTACATGTCATACTAACTCCACATACAAAATTGATAACGCTATCCTTTGGTGGCAAATTTTGACTGGACAATTATCAAACAATCAAAAGGAATTAAAAATGAAAACGCTAGTAACTGTAAGTGCAGCACTTCTGATGTCATTCATGGCAGCACCTAGCTTTGATGCGCAAGCAGCAGAGCAGTACAAACAAATCATCGTATGACTGCCTTCAAAAAAGGGACACTGTTGATGATTTAAAATTGTGATTTACACTTATACCTGTAGATATTTTATTTTTTTGAAGGTATTCCTATCCTTAAGTTAAAAGAACGCTTTGGCGCCTTGACTAAAGCACAGCCAATTCTCATTAATCGATATCCAACTTATGCTGCTTACCTACTTATCGTAACGGCTGCGTTTTTGCTGTATTACCCTATTCATTACGCCATAGATCATAGTTATGGGCTAGCCATCGCGGTTGTTATTGTCATTGTTGCATTGCTTTTTACCTCAGTCAGACTATTACAAGGGCGGCTTAGTGTATTAAAGTGCCTAGTTTTAAGCGCAGTATTGGGTAGTACACTCATATACTTTTCATTCCAGTCCCCCATCATTGCTGTCATTTGGTTACCCGCTTTCTTAGTTGGCGTTTTTATGGTGTTCCCTTTCAAAATGGCCTGTTTAACAACTTCATGCTGCTGGGCTGTCATTACCTACCTGAACTTTATCAGTTTGCATATGGAAATTGCCTTGAGATCTGCCATGTCGTCAGGGCTTGTTTTGCTCCTGACAGCCGTGATTGTAAGAACCTATAACGAAGCAATTCATGCCGCAGAAAGCGTCGCAACACAAGACCCACTAACAGGTGCACTTAACCGACGCACGCTGATAGAAAATATTGAACTCGAGTCAGAGCGTGTCACCAGATATGGACAAACATGCTCTATCATCATGATTGACTTAGATAACTTTAAAACATTAAACGATAAGCTGGGGCATGGTATTGGAGATGAAATGCTCGTTAACTTCGTCAAGCTGATTAGCCAATATACACGTAAAAATGACAAGTTATTTCGACTCGGCGGTGATGAGTTTATGCTTCTGATCCCAGGCATGGATGCCGAGACAGCAAAAAGCTTTATTGCACGTATTCAAAACTTGGTGCCGTCTCAATTATCAGTCGAAAGTGTTGCGTTGGGAATGAGCTTTGGCGTCTGTGAGATTACAGCCAATGCTGCAATTGAGCAGCTGTTAGAACTGGCGGATCAAGCCCTCTATGAAAACAAAGCCCAGAGAAAATCCCAGCAAAAAGAAGAGTGAGGCAATTAATCTAGCGTTGAGTTTTCATTCGTTGAGTTGTGTTATTTAAAATAACTAACAAAGTAGAGAAACATGCCTACAGGCTCTGCCTAAGTAAAACAAGTGGTTGCTGACAAATCAAATATATGTGTCTCTTTGAACAATGCTGATGTTAGCACCCACTTACAAAAGAAAGCTTAAGAATCAATATATTAATATCAATAACCTTATCAGATCCAGTGTTCACATCGACCATTACGGGTAAAGTACTACCATGCTCATAGAACGACCTACCCATTAATTCAATTTCTAAGCATCGGCGACGCCATAGTGAACCAACTGCCTCTTACTTTTTATCAATACTTTCTAATTCCCTTATCCATCGAATGTGATAACATAATCTTGCTTTCAAAGGATTGCCATGTATCTGAATTAGCTATACTAAAATTCAAATTGTAGATTGGCCTTAACAGTAAAAATAGGCTAAAAATGTATCAGAATACATAATAAAAAAATAAACTTATCACTCATTAATGGCTATATAAAAACTCTCTTTAGGAAGTATATTTTTGTATCGACACATCATTTGCTTACTATGCGCGATAACAGCATGTTTTGTGGCTTCACACAATGCTTCACCGCATAATACTGTTTACAAATTGAGTGCAGAAAAATACCAAACGGCTACCTGGATCGATACATCAAAACTCACCTTGCCCCAAGGTAGCCCAGTGCTTAAAAAGTCTAATCAAATAGACTTAGACAAGCCTGATGCCATCAAGTGGACAGAGATAGGCCTCTTTACCAGACAACCATCTCACTTTGTTGAAACTTCATTTATTGCTTCTTTTGACGCTGTCGACAATAGCACCAGCGCCCCACGTTGGACACAAGTCAAACCCGCTCAATATGAACTGAATTCATTGTCAGATATACGACACTTTTCTACTCGACAAGGTTTACCGACTGGCGCGGTGTATAAAACTGTTCAAGACAAGGCAGGTATGTTGTGGTTGGCGACCAATGGTGAAGGGCTCTGTCAGTATATTGGTGATCATTTCAGGTGTTTCAATGATAGCCATGGTTTAAACAACAACAGAGTATGGGATATTGAAACCTCAGCGTCAGAGCAATTAATACTGGCAACTGACAACGGGCTTAATACTTTCGATGGGCAACAGTTTCATACCTTAAAAATTGATGACAAGCCTTTTTCTGGCAAAGTAGACCATGTCGCAACGATTGGTGAAACGCTCTTTTTCTCCAGCAATAACGCCTTATATCGCTTGAAAAGTAATACCCTTGAGCAAATCTCCCCTCGTACACCCTTTAAATTAATTAATGACTTAGAAGTTGACGGAGATACCCTGTGGATTGCCGCAAACTCCGGCCTATTTCAGTTATCCAAAGATAAATTAGCAGAATTTAAATTCCACAATGCGTGTTTAGGTGCCATAAATACAGTAACAAGCACACCAAGTGATGTGTATTTTGCGCTGCGTTCAGGCAATGTCTGCCATATTAATAAATCAACACTGTCTACGGCACGTTTGAGCGGAATAAACACACCCAATATCACCACGATGTATTTTGATACCGAGCAAAATACGCTCTGGCTGGGTGACGACAGCCAAGGTGTATTTAAGGTCAGTCACCACTATGCGCAAAATTTCAATAAACAAAACGGACTGAGTGACAAACACATACGCAATATTATGAAAGACACTCAGGGCAATATTTGGGTATCCACATACGGTGGTGGTGTAAATCGAATAAAAGACACAGGCTTTAAGTTACTGACGAGACGCGGCGGATTGCTCAATGAACGTGTCAGTGCATTAGCCAACATTCATGATCGGCTGTGGTTAGGTCAATATGGTACCGGCATACAAATACTCGATAATAAAACATGGCTTGAACCCGCTGCCCCCATTTACAATCGTTACATACACAGTATTGCACAAGATCAACACGGTCGAGTTTGGTTGGGCAGTCGCCAAGGGGTAACTGTTTTAGGCAAACAAAATAGTGTGCATATTTGGCGTGAACAAGGACTCTCGGCTGATATTATTCATCAAATCGTGCCCGCTCCAGACAACTGTCTATATATGGCAACACATAACGGGCTCTATCGTAGCTGTGGCAATCAATTACAGCTATTAGACGTGTCTAAGCGCAAATATATAATCGATGTTTTTATTGATAACTCTGAGCGCGTTTGGTTTGTTACAAACGGAGACGGTACATTTTATGTGGACAATGACACTGTGTATCGGTTTACTGAGTCAGGTGGGTTGCCCAGTAATTGGGCATACAGCATCGAACAAAGTGAAAACAATACTTTATTTCTCGGCACCAGAACAGGCGTTTTGGCATTAACACAAGTGAAAAATCAGTGGCTTGGACGCCATATCAGTACTCAAGAAGGGCTCAGTAGTAACATCGTGCTTGGGCTAAAGTATCACCAAGGTTATCTGTGGATAGGCACAGAGCGAGGTAATAACCGTCTTCTCACACAATCACTCTTCGATCCAGCCAGTCCGCTCAAATTAGACGCTTTTGTGTATGACAATGGTTATTTGGCGGTTGATGCCACCCTCAATACAGCAACCATGCTTGATGACACCTTCTACTGGGGCTCGGGCAGCGGTCTCACTTACTTCAAACCTGAGCACCTAGATATTACTCCGAGTCTCAACACACAATTACTTGAAATCGTATCCTTAGATAAGGACGGAAAATACAATTACCCCACGACCGATTCAAAAAATAGCCCTACTCAGTTTTCCCCAGACACGTTGCAAATTTTATTTAAGTTCACGCACAATGACTGGTCTTCACCAGAGCGAGCCTTGTACCAAACTCGCCTTCTCGGTAGCAGCGAAATCTGGAGCGAGCCGTCCACATCAAGCGAAATCACTTATAATCACTTGTCTCCTGGCGAATATGAGTTTCAGGTGAGAACCCGTTCACAAGGAAAGGTTGGAGATCCTGTTAGCTACTCCTTCCAATTGTTAGCCCCTTGGTGGCAAACAAAATGGGCGTATGCGTTAATGTTAACCCTCTTATTCATGCTTATGTATCAGGCTATGAAGTGGCGATTTAAGATTTTAGCGACGCAACAAAGAATCGAAGATCGTGCAGCGTTTTCAGAAGCATTACTAGCTCGAAAAAAGCAACTGCTTGCTGAAGTGTCTCATGAGATCCGCACTCCTTTAAGTGTATTGAAAATGTCCATAGAGGGTCTGGAATACAACTTATTAGACGACAGTGAAAAAACCTACGAGCTACTGCACAGACGTATTGGAGATATTAATCAGCTCGTTACGGACATCGAGCAACTGGCCATGACTGAACTTGAAGAGCGAGCTCTTAACTGTAAAGATATGGCGGTTAAGCCTTGGCTCACAGCATGGTGCCAAGATGCGCAAGCAAGAGTAGCACAGAGACCCAATACACAGTTTAATTTCAATATAAAAGTACCAATAACGACAAAAATTCATGCCGATATCGATCGTTTAACACAGGTGCTCTCTAATTTGCTATCAAATAGTCTTCGCTATACTGCGCCGCCTACAACAATCGAGTTAAATGCCTATTTAAAACTTGGGCAACTGGTAATATCAATTCAAGACAGTGCGCCTAGCGTATCAAATTCTGAGCTCACGACGATATTTCAACGAATGTATCAAAGTGAAAAAAATAAATCTCTCTACAAAGGGGGAACTGGGCTTGGGCTCGCTATTTGCCAAGATTTAGTTACCCGCCATGGTGGCAGTATTTCCGCTGCTCATAGTGAATTGGGTGGCGTTAATATCACCATCACATTGAGTATTTCGAGCCTGAAATAAAAACAACTCAACTCGTCATATAAGTGCCTCTGCGTACGCAAATTAACAAGTAATAAACCCGTCCCCTATTGAGTTTCTAAACCGAATACAAGACAATACCCGCAATTGATAATAATTATCAATTGCGATACCAAAAGGAGATAAATGGGTATGTCGATAAAAACTATCATGAAAGGTAAATCGATTTGGTTACTGGGCCTAACGAGTCTATGTGGCTTTTCAAATTTCACAATGGCAACACCTGCAGATCAGCAACTCAGTGCTGAAGAGCGCGCATGTATGTCACTTAGGTTTGATGACTTCTCTAAACTCGAGCGTGGAGAAGCCGCTACAAATGTAATTGAATCCAGTTTTATCAAAGGCTACACAATGAATGCCACGGAATCAGAGTGGGCATATAAACACAGTAGGCTCATGGGGGCGCCTATTCCTAAATCGCAAACAAGTTTGCCTGATCATTGCCTCGTGCGCGGCTATGTTACACCAACAATACGTTTTGAGTTACGCCTGCCCTCCCGAGCACTTTGGAATCAAAAGTATTTACTTAATGCGTGTATGGGCTTTTGCGGTGATGTTAGTCCCTACCCTCCTATGGCTGGCATTGTTAGACACTACGCCACGATGAGTCATGACGGTGGCCATACCGCATATGGATTTGATGGTAAATGGGCACGAAACAACGAACAGCTCAAAATAGACTTTGCGTATCGTGCAAACCATGTTGTCGCCGTTGCCGCCAAAGCAATTATTGAAAAGTTTTACCATTCACAGCCTCAATATTCATTTATCACTGGTTGCTCCAAAGGTGGTCACGCCGGTGTAATGGCAGCCAAACGATACCCTAATGATTTCGATGGCGTGATTGCCAGAGGGCCTACCGTCAATTATACAGACGTAAACCTTGTTAACTGTATGGATAATGCACGTGCGGTGCTCAACGACAGAAATGAACCCATTTTATCTTCGAGTGAGATCCCAATGATAGCCGGCGCGGTGATGGCAGCATGTGATCATAAAGATGGCGTGATAGACGGTGTAATCAACGACCCCAGACTCTGTGATTTTGACCCACAAACTCTGGCTTGCGATCCTGGGCAAGTCACCAACTGTTTATCTAGCCAACAGGTCAATGCTGTAAAGGCCCTTTACGCCCCATCTAAAAACGCCCAAGGAGAAGTAATTTATGGTGGATTACCCTATGGTTCAGAGCCTGAGTGGGTTGGCTGGGTCACACCACTGCTCGAACAGTTGAAGCCTTTCGCCTATTACGCTGCTACCGAGTACCTCAAATATATCGCGTACCCAGAAGCGCTTGATGTGGACTACGATTGGCGGGACTTTTCTTACCAAGATGAAAAGCAGAACTTACAGGAAGTGAGCCAGTTAATTGATGCAGACGACCCCGATTTGCGCGAGTTCAAAAAAAGTGGGGGTAAAATGATCGTGTTACATGGCTGGGCTGATGCAGCGATCCCCGCCTATGCAACAATTGATTGGTATGAAAATGTCGATGCTTTTATGCAGAGCCATGATCACGAAGTCAGAGACTTTGCGCGACTCTTTTTATTACCTGGTGTTATCCACTGTGGTATAGATGGACCAGGCAATGCCACTTTCGATGCCATCAGCGCTTTGGAAGCTTGGATAATTGGTGGTGTTGCTCCAGATAGCCTGCTTACGCAAAAGGAAAATACACAGGGTGCTGTGATCAGGGCGCAACCAGTCTATCCTTACCCACTGCAAGCGATTTATGATGGTAAAGGCGACCCAACAAAAGCTTCGAGTTATAGACCTGGCTTTCTAGCACCTTAATTAAACTAGGAGCAATGATGCATCTGTATCCTTGCTCCTGTCTTTACCTACTTTTATATAGGCTGGGACACACGGTAGTATGCGATTCTAATTCAATGTGTTGATTAAATGCTTTGCTCAGTATTATCGGTATTGGGCTTAGCTCGAAGTAGTTTAATAAATATAATCAACATGATTGCCGCAAATAAGTTAAACCCAATATGTGTATGTTCATGAGTCAGTGCAAAGGAAAATGAAATAGGGCTTTCAAATGACCAGGCAAAACCCGAAGTTTCGATACGTATGACTTGTACCAAGAAATAAAGCAAACCAATCCATAACGCCCAACGCTGGTTTTTAAGCGTATATATCCCGGACACAATAGGCAAAATCGACACAGCCAGTAAAAAAGCTAATAGCAAATTCAGTTCCATAGACGTAAAAATCAAGTACCCAGTCAAACCCAATCCAACTACCCCTGATGTAACCAATGCCCAACCCGCTATTTTTTGAATCATACTACCTCTCAAGATTGATTTTCTGTCGTTAATACTATTCGCTCTGTTTGTTTTGTTTAGACCAATAAACCTAAAACAAGTCACCTGTTGAGCGTATCGCGCTCATACTATTAGTAATTAAACAATATTGCACGCTCTTTGTACTTGGTGCGGTAAGAACCCGGTATGCTCTCATTGGGTGCTGATGCAAGCCTGAGTCTCCTTGAGCGCTATAATCTTTATTGCAATAAAGGTCTTACGGTATGCTGTTTGACTTTCTAATGTCATTGAAATAATTTAATCAAACTCACTTTAACTACACATACCGTTTTTTGAGGTGGTTATTCAACTAACTCGCGCTCTAAAATTGCAATCATTTTTTCAGACTGCCCCATATTGGATGAAGCTGGTAAAACCATTTGCTTTAAACGCCACCCATCCTTGCCTTCTGCATTTAATGCCTCGTCAATGTCTGGTGTGCCCTGTTTAAAAATCCCAAATTTAAACGGCAGTTCTAACGTTTTATATTCATATTTTGTCATTGTCTTTGGCTCCTCGTGGTCCAACTCGCTAATACTCAGATCTAATGCCGATGCAATCGCTTTTTTTGACTGTAACGACGCAGTGCCTTCTGATTCTATTCTTTGCACCGTTCTTAGATTAAGCCCAGATGCAATTGCTAACTCATCTTGAGACCACGCTTTATCTTGTCTTGCACTGAGCACTAATTCAGCATTTATTTTCATATTTGTTGTGACCGTTCATTCTTTGAGATTTTATTATGTGGAAAGCGCTCGTATGCTGTTACGCAAGTTTGCCGATTGTTTTACGTCACTTATACGACAGCACTATATGCACCCGTGTACATTAAACTCTAACTACATGAAAAGTATACTTATAATTATTAACTTTCATATTGTTGGCAATCAGAAATTTGGCTGGGAAAACGCCAGTTTTCTAGCACAACACACGTTTAAGTCACTTGTGCTATGAGCAAACGACTTTGCTCTACACTGCCAAACTCTCAATAAATTAGATAAAACACGCTATTTTGACAACGGGCCGAAAGTCAAAAGTCGGCTAGGACTTTTTATGTTCGGCGCTTTCTTTGAGTAAGATATAGCTCAAAGCAATCAGTGGTATATTGGTCGTAACCGGGTTAAATGCTTCAATTAACAACTGAGGCTGTAATACATACACAGCTATGAGTAAACCTATTAAACCAAGTATATTTAACACATTGATGAGTTTATGCTTATAAAGAAAGAAAAACATCAAACCAAATAATACCTCTGCTACTCCAGCAGCACGGGTAATCATAATTGATACTTCTTCTGAAAAGCCTGCACTAGAAACCATTAGGCGCTCCAATGGTGCAACATGAACTAACTTTGGAAAAATACCATGGTACAGCCAAGCGAAACAGATAACATATCGAGCAATTTGAGTTGTGGACAAAACGAAACCTCTAGTAAAAACGAATTAGAATATGAATGCAGTGAAACTTTTAATTAGCTGATATATAAAATAAGAATGACTTTTTAATCATCATTAAAAACCTTTGTAATAAAAGTCGACAGTTCAACACAATTGCCCCATATAACCCTGATGCCCAAACCGCCTTTTACCCTAAGTTTAATTCATTAAATAACCAAACTGTAATGAACTTAAATTCTATCAGTTTAGATTTTTTCCCAAGCCTTTCGATTGCTAACCAAATCGACTAGTTAGAAGCAAGGTCACTATATAGGCCAATATCACTCCGGCTTTATTACCAACCTATTAGTTAAAAAGCACATAGTTACAAGAGTGATTGTTAGCTTTTTCAATTAAAGACCTTGCAATAGCAATTAATAGAACATGCTATATGTACTTATTATCACGCACTTTATGTTCTGTTGCTGTCGTCGAGTATAGTATTAGCTCGACGGGCTAACAGTGAGCACAAAGTACGCTTCCTTTATTTTGCTCTCTGCGGGCTCAATTTTGAATAAAAAAAGCGCACTATCCAGTGCGCATTACACAGTGAGAGATAAGTCATTACAACTTACTTACGTCTACCTTTAATGAAGTTAAGTGTTCTCTCACCTTTGGGTTAACCTTAGATGATTGCATGCCTCCTAAGTGCTTCGCAAAAAAGGCCTCCATCGCAATAATTGACGCTAACTTATTATCTTGTGACCTAAAACCATGTCCTTCATCTTTCGCTAGGATATACTCAACAGCTCTGTCAGTTTCAAATAGCTTTTTAGCAATCGTATCTGATTGATATTGTGGGATCCTCGGGTCATTTGCACCTTGAATTAACATGATTGGCGCCTTTATTTTGTCAACAAAATTAATGGGAGATCGTGACTCCATATCCGCTCTGTCCGCCTCAATTAAAGGGTCTCCAACACCCGCAAAAACAGTGCCCATATAAGGCCTAAAATGCGCAGGGAAAGACTCAACCATCGCCGTAAGGCTAGAAGGCCCAACATATGAAATCACTGCACTGTATATATCGGGTGTAAAAGTCGCGCCAGCTAAAGCGGCATACCCACCGTAAGAAGCGCCCATGATCCCTACACGCTGTTTATCCGCAATACCCATTTCAACAAGGTAATTAACGCCATCGGTTAAGTCTTGCTGCATAGCGCCAGTCCCCCAATTTTTATTACCTAGTTCGATAAACTGTTTACCAAACCCTGTCGAGCTTCTAAAGTTTGGTTGCAAAACAGCATAACCACGGTTTGCAAAAAAGTGAGCGACAGGCACAAAATAATTACTTGAATACCCCCATTCGTCTCTAGCCCATGGGCCTCCGTGTGGCAGGATAATCGTAGGCAAATTTTGCTTTATTTGTTTTGGTAAAGTTAGATATGCTTGGATTTGAACACCATCTGCGGCCGTGTAAGTTATCGAACTTCTATCCCCCAATAAATCGGGGTTAAAACTTGGTGCTTGGTTCAACAAATCAGTCAATGTGCCCGAGTTGCTGTTATACACAAACTTTTCGTCAGGCCTATCAGCATATGATACTTTGAGATACCACTGCCCTTTATCATGCTCAATCTTTTCGACTAACAAATCATAGTCGCCACTAAGCTGTGCTTCTATTTTTCGCATTGTTGTGGCTGTGCTATTGCTCAAAGCATAATTGCGCAAGCGACCACCATAATACGAAACAATCATCGGCTTACCCACTTTATCAAATATAACTTGATATAAATCAGATTGATTTTCGGGATCTTTATGTGCGGTTTTTAGTTTGTGAGTCGTTAAGTCTAGCTCCAATAACTCCTCTTTATCCCGGCCCTGAATACTGCCAGAAATAAAGGCCTTATTACTGTCACTGTCGTAACTGATCACACTGACATTTTCGCCCACTTCAGATTGAAACACTTCTTGCCAACCATCACCAAAACGTTTGTATACTGTGACAGAGTTGTCGGAGTTTAATTTAGCGGCAACCGCAGCATAGCCATCATCATCCAATTGGGCAGTAAAAAATGAAATATCATTATCTTGCATCAAGGTGATTGCTTGTGTGTTGATATCAATATGGAACAGATCCAATTGGCTGCTACTGTGATTAGCCAAAACCGCTATTTTATTAGAGTCATTCTTTACCTGCTCGACAAACATGTAATCAACATCATCTCTGTGAGTTAACCGATTAATAACAGGTGCTAACTTCGCTTGCTTTGGAGAAAAACGTAAAGTAAAAATTTGGTCGTTCTCATTTCCCTCAAAATCTTTGTTAAACAGTATTTCATTACTATTTGCCGACCAGACAAACCCGTCGACCCCGTCAGCAAAATCAGTGAGTGCAACTGCATTCTCTAATTGATCGCCCTGACGTAATACAAAAATATTTTGACCGCCGTTATTCATTTGCATAAAGGCTATCCACTTTCCATCGTTTGATAGAGATACCTTATTGATCTGATCTTGGCTGAATAAACTTTCGAGCTCTACCAACTCTGTGACTTGCTGAGCTTGTATCGCCTTGGTGCTGTCCAGCGTATTGGTAAATTGGCACCCTGTTAATAAAATACTTGAGCCGATAGCGGCACTGATAACGACCGATTTAAATGCAGATAGGTTCTTATTCATTATTTGGTTCTCCATTTGATTCTCCTTGGTAACTTGGAAACATCATTACATGAAATAAAATTATTGTAAAACGATAAATTTTTATTTTTTTTCAGAAATAAATTTATGTGTGATATAGTTCATCACAAGAAGCAGGGCTGAATACGGATTACTCATGTCGCAAACAATAGAAACAATTCAAAGAAAGAGCGGTACGATCCGCCTAGTGGTCATCGCCATAACCGCATTGGTTATTGTGTTTAATCTTTACCAACTTGTGTTCAACAACCAAATTAATTATTTTGATAACGCACTGTTCAATATCTTATGGACGTCTGATCAGGTAAACCAGTGGGTGTTACTTTTAGCCAGCGCACCAATACTGCTGTTTGTCGTCGCTGCCATTTATTGGGTTTGTAAGCTGTTGTCATTATTTGAAAAAGGGATGTTTTTCTCTCATCAGTGCTTTCGCTGTTTCATCAACTTTATCTTCCTTAAGATTGCATCAACTGTTTACTACATCGCACTGACATTAGGTGTGGGGTTTTGGCATAAGGCTATTTTTGGTGATGCTGAAGTGGTCTTAACCATCGACTTTGATGAGCTGATCACACTGGGTTTGCTGGCAATTGTTGCCTACTTGCTAAAAGCAGCAAAAGAGATCGAAGATGAAAATAAGGAGTTTATTTAGTCATGGAGATCATCGTTAACCTTGACGTTGTTATGGCTATGCGAAAAGTCTCATCAAAGGAGCTCGCAAAAGCCATCGGTATCACAGAAGCCAACTTATCCCTGCTTAAAAGAGGTAAAGTAAAGGGGGTTCGTTTCGAAACTCTAGCGCAAATTTGTAATTACTTGGATTGTCAGCCAGGAGATATTTTGGCTTTTAAAAATGACGTGTAACCTAGCTCGTTAAAAATGTTCATGGGTTAAAATTCGGCCAAAGCTATCTGATAGTTTAGCCGAAATAAAAATCAATATAATCAAAGTGATATTAGAGTATTGGCATGCTCATTGTATGCACTCATTGAGCATCAGCAGTCAACCACGTATTACATTCGGAAACCCCCCAACATCGCAGCACCTGCTATCATACACGCACTCTACATGCCTTGCTGTTGTTGATATTGATAAAGCCCTGTCAGCGCATTAAACAGCCCCGCCGCCATTGTAAAGTCATGGGAGTCGTCATTAAACTCGTTTAGCCTGAGCTCTAAATCAAGATTGCGATTCCTCAAAATTGCTTGTGATAGAGAATTATAAACTTCACGCATTTCTCCACCTTCACTCCCAATATTCATGTATAAGTAATTTTTAATAGGCTGCTTAGAAGTCACATACATTTTCGTCGCCTTAGATGTTTCCCGGGCTCCCCACCAAACTGCAGGGCTAAAGGCTAAATGACTTTGAAAAAGCTTTGGTCTGGAATGAAAGCTATGAACAACTAATAAGCCAGCAATTGAGTGACCTGCTACAACGTTAAAATTGTTAGTTCGATAAGTCTTATTGACCTGTGGAATGAGCTCCTTTTCAATAAAATCTAAAAATTTATCACCGCCCCCACCCGCTCCCACAGGCCCTCGCGGATCTTTATTAACAGTTGGCGCGAAATCTCTAAGACGATCGCGACTCGTAATACCGACAACAATGTGCTCATTCGCTCCGTTAGACTGGTACAACCTAGTTAGCATGCCGTCAACTAGCTCACCATTGAGTTCACCATCAAGTAGGTACAATACTGGGTATGTCTTTGTTGTGTCGGCTGCATAAGATGCAGGTAATGCAATAGTGATATGTGGAGGCTCAGCTAAATTTTGGGGTTTAGGAAGTTGTAAGACTTTAAAATTAGATGCATCAACAATGGTTGAAACAAGGAATAGAAATGCATAGACAAGAGTTTTCAAAATACAAAATCCCTTTTGAAGTGTTCGTTGATAGCAATTTTTAACTACCTATGAATATATCACTCAAAGAGCGAGTTCACCAAAATGATAATTAAAAAATATAGGTAGATTTTATAACATTCGAATATATTAAAAACAAGCTCTAAAACGACTCAAAGATTTTTATTTTAGTATGTGTTACTTTTAACTTTACATTAAATTGGCAGGTTCACGCATCATTGAAATATACACTTCAGAATAATGACTTTTAATTTCTACATAATTTATTAAATTATTTTTACAAGTCCTCATCAAAAATATAGACCTTTTAAAACTCATTATAAAACATTAAAAGCCTTTAAAATTTACCAAATTATTAATATCGCGCTCTTTTATAATCAGTATTACAGTTACATAGCCTAAACATTGCAAAAGTGACACTAGTCGTAAGCTACTTTTACTCAAAGCAATAAAATGAAAATATTACATGAGTAACCCTCTGACCCGAAAAGTTCAAGTCAGCGGCGCAAAAACGCCAACTGACTTTTCTATCTTATTTTTATAAAAGACTCTTCGTGATATGACTACTGACGTAGTCCGTTGCGGCATTAGATAGATGTTGAGAGTCACTATAGAATGACCACTCGCCATTATGTAAAGTACATGCTTCTTGGCAGAAAATGTCAGACGGCTCGATGACTAGCACATCTTTATTTTGATTATATCTCTCAAAGAAAGAGCTAGCTTGATTTAGCTGACTAATATTAGTGACCTCAAGTCGATTTAAGTGATTAATAAAAGTTTCTTTACTACTTGTAATGGAGGGCTGTAATGATAAAGTACCATTCACTTGAGGGTGCGCACCAAAAATTATAACCTTATCGGCAATCTTCAAGAAATGCTCAACAGTGTTATCTAGCAGTCCCGACCACTTTGAATAACCGTTAGCGCCGTCGTCGAAATTTAACACCGACGAGCCATAACTGCTCCATGCTTGTGATAATACAACATACTTATACTTTTTCTCTACATTGTACAAATCAACACGTAGATCATTGCATGATATATCTGAGAATTTATCTATAAAATCGGCGCCTTTGAGTAGTACACACCCACCTCTAGTAACCGTGTCCACATCATCATCCGCAAGATTAAGCGCCAACTTCATTGGTAATATGTAGTGTTGCAAAACTGAATCGCCAACAAATAATACGCTTGATTCTTTAGAATCTGAGACCTTAAATCCACGCTCAAAGTTTTCATGGAATGTTTGTGAATGTGCAGCACTGATCTCTAGGGCAAACGGGTTTAGATACTTGAATCTAGCTTCAAACCCATTGGTTTTCGCAATAAATAGGCCTACGACAGCAAACATAGGGATTAGTGCAGCCATTGAAGCAATTTTGATAGTAGACGCTTTAGACTCAGTTGAGTGAACCATCCTTCTACAAGGCTTCTCTACATATTTGTATGTCAACCAAGCTGCAACTGTTGAAATAAGCGTAACAACTGAAAACATTTCTAGTGAAGACAATTGTAAATTGAAAAAGTAAATAAATGATATTAAAGGTTGATGATACAAATACAATGGATATGAAATTAACCCTACAAAAACCATCCACTTGTGAGATAAGAGTTTAGTAACCAAGCCATTGTTAGGAAAAGATATAATCAACGCCGTACCAATACAGGGCCATAGAGCATTAACACCTGGAAATTTAGAGGTTTCATCAAGAATCAACATTGGAACGGCGATCAAAAAGAGGCCTGTATAACTTAAAACTTGCTTTACATTCTCACTGAAATTAAACCCTTTATTTTTTAATATCAACAATGCTGTGATAACACCAACTAACAATTCAAATGCTCTGTAATGCAGAAGGAAGTAGCCTTTGGTTTGACCTTCAGCAACAGAGTTAATCGATAGGCCTAAGGAAATAAAAAATAAAATACTAGCGACGGGTATGATTAGTTTCTTTGCAAACTTATAAGTAAGCAACAAAATAACAGGCCAAATTATGTAAAATTGCTCTTCAACACCTAGAGACCACATATGAATTAATGGCTGATAAGCTTCATCTTTAGCAAAATAGTTCACTCCTTGAGCAAAGAGGATATTTGCGCCACCAAAAGATGAAAAGAAAATTTCTTTTCCTAAATTATCAAATGTCTTATTGTTGTAGTTTATAAACCCAAATACAAGCACAACAAATAGTGTTATAAATAACGCGGGTAACAACCTTGCAGCTCGTCTTTTATAAAATCGACCAAAGCTAAAATCGTTATTTTTCATTTCGTTGTATATTAATGTTGTAATCAAGTATCCACTTATTACAAAAAACACATCAACACCAACGTAGCCTCCAGAGAGTGCTGTGATTCCCGAATGGAAAGCAACAACTGACATTACTGCTATAGCTCTTAAACCGTCTATATCACTTCTATATTTCAAAATTATTATCCCGATTTTCTACCATAAAACCTAACGCCTTAATAATCGTCACATAAATACTATTCTAATCACTGCATAGAGTTGGTTAGAACCTAAAATATTTAAATCTGTTATATATGTGGAATCACTAACCGACAAAGTTAGATCAAGCTTCAAACGACTACTTTGGCATGCGACATCCAATTTGCCCATGCACTTTAACTGATTAACGATTACCTGCAAACACCTTAGTTTAAGTTTTACAATTAACTAAAGACTAGGCCAATCCAAAGTGACTCGCCCTCCAAACCAATACTAATTTTTTACCACAAAAATAATAAACAATAAAATAGGATTAGATCCTTATACATTCACCAGCAATAGACCTCCTAATTGTCTTGTCATTTTTACTGATAACTCGGCATACCTTGGCTTCAATCATCACTTCTGTCTGTTGGCGATTAAAGCTACGGCTTTTTAACGTGTCACCCACAAGTTGCTTAAAACGATAAACACCCGTTTCAGCCAGTGAGCGTTATGGTAACCAGACTTTCTTTCCATTATTTTAACCCAAATTGATGCATTAATACTATGGCGCTGTTTCTCGGATGCCCGTTCTACCAATATTGGGCGTTTTCCCCTGGCGGGATTCAAGCTACAGTACCTTAGCTGCAATTTCAACATAGCAATCTCGTGAATCATAAGCACCATCACTGGTCAATCTGTCCGCATTTGGGCACAGTGATCGCAGTAGATCACCTAACACTTCACCATCAGATACATTTAGCAACGATAATTCTGTACCGACAATGTTATGACTACTTACGCCAAGTTCCGAGAATAGCCATATTGCCACGTTGTATAAATGCGCGATTAGAGGGAAGCAGGCCCATTTTTGATTTCCTTTGCCATGATGGTTTTTTGATTGCATTATTTTTTCAATCTGTGTGACTCTATTGCTTTAAGTAATCCATTAACTATGATTAGGAAAAACGCTGACGATAAGTAGCTAAAAATGCTAAATCAATGATCTTTGTAATAAATGTTCCCCCCCACCTTACTCATCATATTAAAGTGGACACCTAACGGGTAACCAATCAAAAATTATATTCACTTTTGTAACTAGTACTCTCAATTTTAAAGTGAAATATAGCTAGAGATCACATCGTCTTTTTAACATGAACTGTTGCAGTATTTTACCCACAACTTCAGGTGATTCTTGATGAGAAGCATGCTCTGTAAATGGGATATTAGCAAAATCAGCATCCTTTAACTTGTTTTGTAAAGTAGCGGCCTCATCTAACGAGAATAAGAAATCATGATCTCCTCGCATGATAAGAGTGGGACATTGAATTTGCTCTACCGCACTATTTGGGTACCCAGACTCACTTGTATCTAGCCAAACCGCTTTGACTGTATCAACCAATTTATGAAAGTGTGGTTGTGGATTAGATAATTGATAATTGGCGACATCATCTGCAAACTTCTCCAACCAAAACTCTACAGTTAAGCCTTTTAGCACCTCTATTGATGGGATCCCCTGGCTCCAAACGCCACTGTGACCCAAGCGTTATCAGACGACTTACTTTTTCTGGATATTGAACGGCAATTCGATAGGCAACAATGCCGCCATCGCTAAACCCAAACAGTGAAAATTGAGATATTTTTAGGAAAGATAATATGGTTAAAACATCATTTTGGATATAGCTCATAACTCAGTTTGACACTACCCAGTGTTGATTTACCATGTCCTCGCAAATCAATGTAAATTAGACAGTATTCATCAGCGAGATATGTATGTATCGGCGTCAGGTCTTTCATCGAACCTAGTCCACCATGAAGTAACACAAGAGGTTTACCTCTTAGGTTACCTGACACTTGATAATAAATAGAGGCATCGTCAATTTCGATATAACCACAGGTGTTCATTAATTCTCCCTACATCTTTGGCTGAATGAATTTTAAAATTCCTTTTGACTTTCACAGAGGTTCAGTAATGAATAAATCGAAAATACTATAACGTATTTATGCTTAACAAGAGAACCAACTTTGTATAAATGAACAGTTAAAGTTGAGAGAGATCAAATTCACACTTAACAGTTTAAAATGTCCCAAACTCCACGTCATACCCTATCATAAATAGATACACATACAGGGGAAAGTAAAATGACATTAGCGCTTAAACACTGTAAATTTAACGTATTTCCAACAGAAATATATAAAACACATTAAAAAAGCCACTAATACAGAGACTAAACTTTGCAGAGGTGGCTTTCATTAAAAATAACAGGTTAAATTAAAACCACATTATCTTAATCTATATTAACCTTTTTAATGTTAATAGATACATCACCTTTACTAGTAGTATCATCACCAATTAAAAACAGTTCGATCTCACCTTGAGTTTCGATATATCCAGGAGAAAAACCATTAACAGATTTAATTTCTTTTTCACCCTGATCATTTATATAACTCATACCTACAGAGCGATACTTATCACCTTTATCATTATAAGTCATATTATTTTCAATAATACTTACTGAGTAGGTTATATTAGGCTCAACGGCATGAGTCAATACTTCACCAGCATGTGTTCCCAAAGCATTTAATTGGGCATTCAAAGTCACCAAATCACCTTTGATTTTTGAAATACCACTTACTTGAACACGTACATCACTGATGGTTACACTTGAGTCGGTCGTAAATGGCGTAAACGCGATTTTACCTTCTCTAATGAAGCTTTTGGCAAAGCCCTCACTTTCGTTGAAACACTTAGAAAAAGTAGGTCTGGCCAAGCTGCCTGAGCTCGTGCTTGTGCGGTTATCACCTCTGAATGTATCGCTGTATACAAAGTATTTATACAATGATACACCTGCCAAACCTGGCGTAGAACCAGCACCTGAATAGTCTGTATCTATTTCAAAACATACAGATTCAACTGTATCAAAGTGCTTAGAAATATCTACATATGCTTTAGAAAAATCAGATAAATAACCAAGATTTTTATTCGCATCATCCAGGCCATTTTTATCAGTTTCAGAATAGCTTAATGGGAAAGGTGATTTAACAACAGGCGTTAAATTATATGTAGAAATTGAAGCTTGAGCTGAAACAGAAAAAATGAATGCAGAAGTGAAAAGTGCTTTATTAAGCATGTGTCGTCCTTTTTAATATATAAACGCATAGCCCCTCTATGCTGGAGCCGAATTATATATATATATAAACTCATGTCAAACAAAAGATCAAAAATAACAGAAGCATAAATAAGAAATAAAAGTGGTTAAATAACCAAGAAGAAATAAAAAGAAAAGAAAATTAAAAACCCTTAATCAATAAAAAATTAACAATTTAGATTAACTCATCGTCATTAACAATATTTAAAATTAATGCGCACATAATAAAAAACTGAGCCACTCTTATTTCTATGCTTTTCGTCTTTTTTGATCAATTTTAGAAAGTAACAGATAATGTGCGCACTTTATCTGGCGTAATGAAAAACCTTAATTATCACACATAGTATCGAAGTAACGTTGATTGAATGCTAGAGGTTCAACATTAATTGCAATGGTTTGTTTTGGTCTAGTCGCCCACTCATCAATAGGAAAAACTCTATCTGAACTTTTAAACAACGTATGACCTTTCGCAGGCCCTTCGGTTATAACCCTTATATGTCCTTGCTTAGTTGTAAAAATTTCTGGTGCAACCAAGTACATCATTGCTGAGGAATCATGAACATAAAATCCATCTAAACCTAGATCATCACTATAGAATTTCGCGTAAAAGCGCGTAATGTCATAAATAAATTGTCCATACTTTGCACTGCTAGTTCGCATTTTCTCTAAATACGCATTCGACATAAAGGTTTGCTGCGTAACATCTAACCCAACAATAGTGACAGGCCAATCTGCATTAATAACAATATCAGCAGCCAGAGGATCACCATACACATTCGCTTCTGCAAATGGTGTCAGATTTCCAGTGTGGCCGTTGTGCCCAAAAGCACCTCCCATTATGATGACTTCTTTCACTAATTGACCAATTTCAGGCGCTTTTTTAATTGCCATGGCCAAGTTTGTCAGCCTACCTACCGCAACTAATGTAATTTCACCTGGTTGCTGCTTAATTGTTTCGATAAGGTAATCATGTGCAATAAGAGGAGATATCTGCGTGTTTATCACTTTAGGTATTTCGATGTTGCCTAACCCATTCTCACCATGTACGAGGGTAGCAGGTTCTGTTTTCACTTGATCTAGCGGAATGTTGACCCCTTTAGCGACCTCAGCAGATATATCAAACTGTTGTTTTAGATAAAGTGCATTATGCGTTGTGTTTTCTATACTTGCATTGCCAAAAGTAGTGGTGATGCCTACCACTTCAATATCTTTACACGCATGAGCGAATAGCAGTGCCATCGCGTCATCAATACCCGGATCTGTATCAAATATTATTTTTTTCATTTTCACTTCCTGCATTTTTGGAACGATACAAATTAAACATAATACATGACGAGTATGCATTTAACTAATATTTGATCACTTTTAAAACACTAAGTGGTACGACTGATTCCTCTATTGCAACTTAAGCATCGGTAAATTTGAGGCAATAGGCGCCCCTGAAAAAATATATAGCTACCTCAGCTAAACTTTGAAACCAATCCATGCTCGATGAGTTGACCTTGGGATTGAATATTATGTGAAAGTAAGGCAATTTAAGGAGATTTAACGTTAATTATCTAAAAGCATGCACAATGCTGACTATGGATAATAAGTAGCTTTGTTTCCCTCTGATAACAATACTGAATGAATGTATCTATCCGCTTTATTCGCATGCACAATCGCCCCTCATTTCAAATTGTGCACTCACATTGTCATTTTATAGCAAGGCACTAATTTATATGAATTTATTAGATAAAAACTGAGTATTTTGTATGACTTTACAGAGCATCTTAAGTTGAAATGTGCAAATATTGTGAAAGTTGCAGTTGGAGCTTTGCGGTTCTGGCGGTTTTAAGCTAAGTTCCCTAAACAGGCTTAAAATAGCAAACCTTTTGAAAGAAAGGGACGCAAAGCTTCCGGTCTAAGGTGGAAACTAAGATAGCGGGGTTGCTGAATGCCAATGCTTAAAATGGTGACAATGTGCATACTGTTGTTTTGTATGCGCATTGCTTAGCCTATCGGTATTCACGTCTTTGACATGTCATGTCATACCTCCAACCTTTGGTCTTTCCTCATACCCGACTTTTGCATCAGCTATTGCAGCCTGTGAGTTCTGGTCGAATGCCTGTTCAATGAAGAACAGCAGGGAAATAACATGTCAATTGGCAATGTTTCGGGGAATTTTCATGAGACAACATAGATACAACGACAAGCAGCACCGATTTTTAAAAATCGGCCTCTGTTTAATGGTTTTGGGGCACCCAATACACAGCTTGGCCGCACAATGCGAGTTCAATGTAAAAAATGAATGGCAAAGCGGCTATACCGCTGAGGTCACCGTGTATAACAATACTGACTCGATTATAAACGGTTGGGAAGTAGGGCTTGAGTTCAGCCAAGGCGAGTCAATCAACAATGCATGGCGCGCCCAATTGAGTGGCAATAGTCCATATCAATTTAGCAACCTCAATTGGAATAGCACGATTCATCCAGGTTCATCCAAAGCCTTTGGTTTTAATGTCAAAAAGAGCAATGGGCAAGCCGTTATGACACCAAGATTATTTGGTATTTGTGAAGCGGGCTCACAAGATAATGATATTAAGGTTGTGACATCAGCGTCTAACAACCAAGGCACAGTACCCGCAACGATCAACTTTACTAGCGAGGCGACTAATTTACCGTCTGATAATGTAAGCTATCAGTGGGATTTTGGTGATGGAAAAATCTCCAATGAAATAAACCCGCAGCATACCTTTGAGCAAGCTGGCGCTTACTCTGTTTTATTGACTATCAATGATGGCACAAACGATTACCTTGCAGCCCCTATACAAGTCACCATTAGTGAAGCTCAGCCTGAATCTGCACAGTGTACATTTGAAGTCGAGCAAGAGTGGATTTCAGGATTTCGTGGCAAAGTCACCATTACCAATACTGAAGATGTCGCCATCTCCGACTGGAAAGTACTCATGGCATTTGCCGACAACACCAAGTTGACGGGCGTATGGCATGCTAGGCACAGTGGCAACAACCCTTATGAAATCATCAATGAAAATTACAATCGCACCATTAACCCAGGCCAGAGTTTAGATTTTGGTTTCAATGCACAAAAAGCGCAGGAAAATGACGCCCCAACAACACCTTCCCTTGGTGGTTTATGTTCGTTAGACGGTGGCATTAATCACGCGCCATCTGCGATTGCATCAGCTTCTATCACATCAGGTGACTACCCACTAACGATAAGTTTTAAAGGCGATGAATCTTCTGATTTAGACGGTGATGCACTCACATTTAGCTGGGACTTTGGCAACGGACAGACTTCGAGCGAGCCAAACCCTACTTATATTTATGAAGAAGAAGGCACATTTAGCGTCACGTTAACGGTCAACGACGGCGTAATAAGTACAGTCAGCGACCCAGTCACTATTCAAGTTTCAGAACCTGAGGCGCCGCCCATCAGCACGCCATTTGTATTAGACCCTCAAAGCGCTCATCTTTACTTTGTATCGACCAAAAAACAGCACCTTGTTGAATCACACACATTTAACAATATCAGTGGCAGTATTACACCTGAAGGGGTAGCAAGATTGGCCATTGACTTGAGCAGTGTAAATACCGCTAACGACACCCGTGATGGCAGAATGAAAGAATTTTTATTCGATACCGAGTCATTCCCAACCGCCGAAGCCCTACTCTCAATTGACTATACCGCGTTAGTAGCACTTCCCATTGGAAGCACAGAAAAGCAATCTATCTCAGCCACACTCAACCTCACAGGCGTTATTAAAGAAGTGAACGCTGAGGTTGTTATTCGACGTCTTGCAAACAATAAAATTATGGTACAAAGCCTAACGCCAATTGTGCTAGACGCCACAGACTTTGGTCTAGAGTCTGGTATTGAAACACTCAGAACATTGGCAAACTTATCGGTGATCAGTTATGCCGTGCCTGTGAGCTTTAACCTTGTTTTTGAAGCGCAGCAATAGGAGGGAAAGAAGATGAAACGCAATACTTTAACACGCTTTTTTACCTTGACTGATACTTGGTCTTATACGCCTAAAATCGCTAAATTCGCTGCCTGTTTAAGCCTACTGACCAGTGCCTCTTTTGTTCAAGCTGCACAGTGTTCCTTCACTATTCCAGACAATTGGAACAATGGATTTAAAACAGAAATTGTCATTGATAATCAGTCAGAACAGGACCTTAATAACTGGTCCATCGAGCTTACATGGGATCAAGGTATTTCACTGCAAAACAGCTGGAATGGTGATTTCGACTGCCATGATTCAGGCTGTACCATTTCGTCACAAAGCCATACTATACAAGCCAATCAGTCATTTGGTTTAGGCTTTGTCGCCAATAAAAATGGCTTAACTGGTGATGTCACCATGACCTTAAGTGGTGATATTTGCACGAATTCAGAGCCCACTACACCACCGGATGATGTAACTGAAACGGGTTTATGGCAACTCGATAGCACAACATCTTCACTGAGTTATGTTTCAGTAAAAAAAGATCACGTTGCAGAGTTAAATCAATTTGTAACACAAAATAGTGATTCGCCCGCTCTGTCTGGCAGTATCGATAACGATGGTAACGTTAAACTGGCAGTCGATCTAAGTTCCGTTTCGACTGGTGTGGATATCAGAAACAGTCGAATTTTGGACTTACTGTTTGAAACGGACTTACTGCCGGTTGCTTACTTCAGCGCCCAAATTGACAATGCACTATTAAGTGACATGGAGATTGGCCAACCTATTATTCAGAATGTTTCTGGTGAAATGAGCTTACACGGCATTAATCAGCAGATGAGTCTTGATGTGTTGGTGGTCAAACTTTCCACCGGCAAAGTCAACGTCAGTACGCTTTCGCCCATCATCATTGACAGTAAAAGCTTTGAAATGGACTACGGCATAGAAGCTTTGCGTATTGTTGCCAACCTCTCAAGTATTGGTGAATCTGTACCTGTCTATTTCAACCTGACTTATTTGACTGCCGAGCAAAACAGTTTTGAGCCAGTTGCTATGGCAGAAAAACCCGCAGCTCCCACAGAGCTCAGTGCAAGTGTGCTGTCCATCGATGCCAAAGCACAATTGAATTGGCGTGATAACAGCAATAACGAAACCAATTATCTGGTGCGCTTTAAAAGCTTGGATGGGCGTTGGCAAACGGCTGCTGAGCTGGCATCAAACTCAAGCTTTTATGAATCTGGGTTACCTGAGTCAGGCGAGTTCGATTACAAGGTCATTGCACTCAACAATTCAGTGCCTTCAGAGTCAAGTAATATTGAGCGCATCATTGTCACCCAAACCGATCCCATTGCCCGAGGTAGGCAGCTATATCAAACGGGTTGTGCAGGTTGTCACGGTTCAGAAGCAGGCGGCTTAGGGTCATTCCCAGCACTTGATACTGAACGAGATATACAAACCATGATTGATACCATTGTCGCCACCATGCCCTATGGCACACCAAGTGCGTGTGATGAGCAATGTGCAACAGACATCGCGGCGTATCTGCAAACACTTTGGCCTGCACCTTTGACTTGTGATATCGGCGTTGCGCCTGTGGCATATGGGGCAAGACAGTTGAAGATTTTAACTCAAACAGAGTACCAAAATACGGTCGAAGACTTACTAGGTGTGAATTTTAAAGTCTCTGATGGCCTATCTCCCGATTCTCAAATTGGTTTTTTCATCAACAATACCCATGCCAGCGTGCAGCCTTCTAACTACAGCAACTACCTGTTAGTGGCCGAAGAGCTTTCACAGTGGGCCGCTGAGAACAACTTTTCACCTGCGTTAAACTGTGATGCTGTAAACGAAGATTGCGCAAATCGCTTAGTTGATGAACTGGCGCCACAAATATTCCGCCGTCCATTAACACAAGATGAGTCACAAAATTATAGATTGATAGCCACTGGCTTTTTTAACAATGGAGATGTTGAAGCAGGTATGAAGCTCGCTTTAGAGGGGCTATTGTCTTCACCTCAGTTTATATATCGTCATGAATTAGGTGAAGCCAATCCTGATAACTCAGAGTTGGACGCGGATGCCTTCGAGTTGACTTCGTGGGAAATGGCCACTTTCTTATCTTATACATTTACCGGCTCAACACCCGATCAACAGCTTTGGCAAGCAGCCGCTCGTGATGAACTACGTGATGAAGCCAATATCGTAGCGCATGCAAACCGCCTTGCTGAGAGCTCAAAGTCTGTACTTGGTGACTTTGTGGGCAGTTGGCTTGGCACAGGTAATTTAGAAGTGGCCACCAAAGATCAAACCGTCTACCCAGGTTTTGCACAATTAGTCCCAGCCATGAAGGCAGAGATGAACGAAACGTTCTCATATATCATGACTCAACCTGATGAGCGCTTCAGCTCGTTATATACTGCAAACTTCACCTTCGTCAATCAATTACTTGCTGAGCACTACAACATTGCAGGAGTCACTGGCGAAGAGTTGCAAAAGGTCGATACTACTGACCGTGGTGGTATATTAGCCAATGGTGCATTTATGGCACGTTGGGCTGAGGTTGCTGAGTCCCACCCTATTTTGCGCTCTGTACGTGTGCGCCGTCGTATGTTGTGCCAAGACCAACCCGATCCGCCAGCAGGCACCTTTGAAGCCAGAGAACAAAGGCTGGCTGAACTGTCTGATATGCTGCAAGACCCTGCGACTACAAACAAACTTAAGTATCACAGCTTAACTGAAGGCCAACCTTGCTCTGCTTGTCACGAAAAGTATATCAATCCGATGGGATTCGGCATGGAGGATTTTGACGCTGTGGGCAAAATCAGAAGTGCGGACAACAATGGTAATACCATAGATGCATCCGGTACCCTCTTCGCCCCTGAAAAATACACAGAAGTCAGTGAATCTATCCAATTTAATGGTGCTAAACAATTAGGTACCGTGATCGCAGATCTATCCTCCGCTCAAAGCTGCTTACCACAGCAAATGTTCCGCTACGTAATGGGTGTTGGCCATGATTCACTCGATCCAACCAACGAAGAAGATAGACGCCTATCTGAAACAGAAAAAGTCGGTTACATGTGCGAAATAGACACATTGACAGATGCCATGATGCAAAACAGCCCAAGAGCCATGTTAGAGAAGTTTGGTTCCTTGAAATCTGTGCGTTATCGCAAAGCTTGGTCCAGAAATGAATAGTGCGGGTCACAATACAGAAGGTTAATAAAATGAAAGATGAACATTTAAATAACATAATGATGTCACGCCGTAGGCTATTGAAAGTGTTTATGGCCTCTGGGATTTCTACAGCCCTGATCCGCACTTCACCATTAGTATCTGGTCTGTTATATGCGAGAGATGCAGATGCGCAAAGCGCTGGGCTACCAAATAAAACGGTATCGATATACATACCAGGCGGGTCCATATCTTCACTTTGGAACCCAACAGGTAGCGGTGAAAGTATGCAACTGGGCGTGATGTCCGCAGGCTATGAACCCGTCAAAACCGAATGTAACTTCATGGTCAATATGTCACATTCCAACGCGGGTCATGGCCGTATGCCAATTTTACTAGCGCAAAATTGGGGCAGTGACAGCTATGATGTGACCATGGGTAATGCGCTTGGTCCTAACTTGCCGTTTCGCTA
The DNA here is from genome assembly GCF_000814765.1 of Pseudoalteromonas luteoviolacea. Classification (GTDB taxonomy): domain Bacteria; phylum Pseudomonadota; class Gammaproteobacteria; order Enterobacterales; family Alteromonadaceae; genus Pseudoalteromonas; species Pseudoalteromonas luteoviolacea_H. Next base: position 1,144,713 of record NZ_JWIC01000007.1, on the reverse strand, counting down.
TCTCAACTTAGGTGTGCATAGTAATGGTCAAGGACAGTTAACCAAAGACAATCGCAATCACTTGCCGTTCCAAGAAAACCCATTCACCGTATTCAAAATGGTGTTTGGCAGTGCACAAGGCAGCAACAGTAAAACGCCTATCATGAATGCGCATATGTCAGCAGCCAATGCAATCAAAAATAGGCTCGCGGGTTACGAAGTGCAAAGAATGAATGACCACCTTGATGCGATTTCAGATACGCAGCGCAGACTAGATGACCTTTACGGTGGCGTGTCTTGCGGCATAGCACCGGACAATACCGAGTTTCCTTTAACCTTTGATACCTTCAGTCAACAAGCACGTTTGCAAGCAGATATTGCCGTAGCGGCTCTGCAGTGTAACCTGACCAGCTCTGTTTCATTGGCACTTGGTAATCACCAAGCGGAATTCCGTATTCCAGAATTGAATTTCCAAGGACACTACCACAATGCAATTCATGGCGGCAGCAACGGCCAACCAAACTACCCGTACTACACCGAAATGCGCAGCCACTTAGGTAGTTTAAGTGCGTATTTGATCCAAAAGCTAAAAGCGGCAGGCATACTGGATAGTACCGTCGTACTAGAGACATCAGACATGGGACACGCAGATAAACATTCTGCCAACCCATGTTCGTACATTATTGCAGGTGGCGGCGCGCGTATAAACCGTGGTGTAGTCAGTAGTATGGGTTCAGGTTATAACCAACATGATGTACTACATACAGCTGCTAAAGCGTGTGGCGTCGATCTTGGATTTGGTAAGGAGATCCCTGGGATCATTGTTTAAGAAAAAAGTACTTTTTAAGCCCCTTTTATTAGGGGCTTATCATTACTTTACGAGCGCAGGCATTGCAAAATCGACCTACAACTTGGTAGATAACCAAATCGCAAATCTCGTGGAATATTTGACAACCGATTGAATTGGACGATATATCATGGCGTTGGAGCCGTTCAATAAACCCAAATGTTGATGCTGCTCCTCATCTGCTTTGATACTTACCACAGCCTTGTACGCACTTGAATCATGCTGTTCAAGAAAATCTAACTGCCAGTCTAAATGATGCAAAACCGTTGTCTCTACAGCTTCTGTACATACCCAAATCGCCTTGCGTCCTAAAAGTGCAGTTATGAAACCTAAAACATAGCCTCCTAAGGACCAAAGCCATAGTGCATAACAGTGCCTAACTTGATTGGACACGAGCCATGAGTTAAAGGTATCGAAGTGCTCCTTTTCATGCGCAAGCATTTCATCAAGCTGAGCAACGATATCTTTATAAAAATAACGTGCGATAAACCTTTGTGATTTATAAATACTAATGGCGCCACGCTCACCAGCATGATCAACCCGTATAATTCTTTCGACTTCTTTTTTTGGCATATCACATATCTCTATAAACCTTTACAGTTCACGGTCCTAATAAGTTGCTTGTTAGACAACACTGTAAACGAGATAAGACTCTACAGATATATAAAACTCAACGCTTTACAAGGTCATTCTTTTACTTGCGCACAAATATTTATACCTAATCAAACAATGCAAAAACGCCACAACTTCATCCGCTAGTTGAAGAGTAAAGAAAAAGGCAACCTTAAATCACTACCTAATTGAATCCAAGCACAGTCGATACAAGCACAAATGCCCAGAAAACATGGCCTACAATCAAGACTCTCAAGCCATCAGGATCTATGTTTTTCGAAAATTGTCGACAAATAATATACCCTGCACCACATATTAAAAACTCCAGCAGCACTTTAACTAGAGCACGAAATATTAGCCGAACGACAATTATTATTAATTCACCAGCGGCTTCTAAGGCCATATGTACAAATCACTCCCTCAGCTCAAAAAACAAATGATATTTCTAAATTTTTGCTTAGCTTGACATTGAAATTACGTCAGTATGCCAAGAACTAATTACTTTAGAGTCCTCTTCGGTGTGTATCTTTGACTGCCCACCTGTTTGAAAAAAGTTGAAACAACATGCCTAAACGTTTCAGCGGTATTTTAGTAAAATATACCTATCAGGCCTACTTACTGTGCAATTAGTTTATATTGCACTTTTGGGCAAAAATTTTTGATATCCCGCGTATAAACCAACCCTAGTTCGTCCTCGTCTATATAGAGATCTTGCAATATACCTTACGCAATAAGTCCTATAATTATGTCGTCGGTTTTATCTGTATAAATCCATAATTTAACATAATTTAACATAATTACTAATATTGAAGAGCCAATCATTATAGGTACCTAAACTGTATCTGATCCTCTGATTACTTAGAAGGACCCAAGTCACAATAGCTGAATACACTGCACTACCTGCAAACTCATTTTTTGCTCTCATAAAGATGAGCAAAAGAGATCATATCTTTTTTCGATACACTTACGAGCGTCTACTTTTTAACCCTCACTTTTCCTTCGACATAACACCTCAAGATTGAGCGTCGAATAACATGAGATGTTTTTAGCCAGTGTCATTTTTACCGTACAAGCTAGGTGTCATTTAATGCATACTTTATTGCCTTGTCAGCGATATACCATAATACCCATTTAAAGCGTGTCACAACACTTCCTCTAAACATACAGCCCAACTCAAATTACACAATAAAAGCAGGTTAAATTTTCAAAAACCAGCCATTATTGCGTCCTTGATTTAATATATTTGCCAAAGACTACTGGGGTTACATTTTGCGCTTTTTGAATCGATAAGCAAACCGGTCTTGTAAACCTTCAAAGTCGCCCCACGGTTTTGTATGGTCATCTTGCTTGTTTCTTAACACTGCCGTTTCTCCATCAAACACAAAACCTGCTTTCTCCATTTCAGCTTTAACAAAGTTCTCACCTATCCGATGCAGATCACCTATATTGGCTAAACCTGAGTTCGGCTTAGCCGCATTGTCTAATATAATTAAACTACCCCCTGGTTTTAACGCAGTTCTTAAACTAGTTAATAACTCATCGCTCATTTCATTATTCAGATACATATCATGCAAAACAAAGAAAATAATGACCGCGTCCAATGAATTTGATTGAATTTTATGCTCAGCGAGGACCTTGCCATGTTCATTTAATGAATGTTCTCTCAATGAGATAACATTTGGCAGTCTGTTATTCTCTAGTCGCTCTTTTTTATATATAAAGTGTGCATACACTTTACCAGAGTTACCAACTAGCAATGATAATAGTTCAGTGGTATACCCACCTCCAGCCCCCAGCTCTAGCACTTTATCACCAGGCTTAATTTGAGTAAAAGGAAGGATGTCTAATGGTTTTCTCTTATCATCATAAACGAAGTCACTTTTTAACCGTTTAGGGTTATTCACCACTGAACCGTAAATATCATCAGCATACCCATTAAAAGGTAGTGACATGCTTAATATAAAAAATGAAAACAAATGAGAGAGTTTCAGCTTACTAAATTGCATTTATTATTCCTTATTTTTGATTTGGTAAGACAGTTCTTAGCACTGATGCTATTGGCAGATATAACTTGAAAGGCTCGAAAATGGCCACCGACTTTTTCTACCATAACTTTGTTATATGTAAACTTTACCTTTAATGCAATATTTACTTTAACGGAAAACTCAACATTCCATATGAAACCTCAAACGCAACGCCTGATAGATATCTATGAGAGCACTATGACTATTATCAGCTTAGTTTTAAACACCAACATGTAACTTCCACACTCAGCCATTTAAATACTCATAACCCAGTAACAATATCGTTAGCCAAGCTTAGTAGGAGAAGAAAACACTTTTTTTTCCATTACTTTTAACTTAGGTTATTCGGTTTACGATAACATGCAGTCAACCAGAAAACCGTGACTAAAATAACACCTAAGGCTGCATAAGTTATTATTGACTCTATCATTAACCTACCAGTAGCGTCAGTGAAGTTAGGAATAAATATACATATAATTGATGGCATTAGGCTAACAATTAAATAGTACCTCAGCCTAGTTAGTCTGATTCGGCTTAACAAAAGGTGTATTGGTAGCACGTAGAATACCATTGCAAATGTACTTACTATGCCACCAAGTACAGATACAAAAAGTAGATGTTCTAAAAGTAAATTAGAGTCAGCCAAGAGCCAAAAATATACAAAAGACAATCCCCACCCTGTAAGAATGGCATTTCTTAAACCTTTAAGTAGTGTGTTCAAAACGGTAAACCTGATGTCTCAATAAGCAGCTTGAAATATTGGGCTAAAATGAAAGGGCACGATTCAAGCCAGCTTCAATAATAAAAAAGCCCGACGCTAGCTGGTTGATGTTTTTCAGTAGAATTGAGCGGAGTGAATTTCAGCAAGCATACCTCCTGTTTCTTATTTGGTTTCAAAGAGCTATTTAGTTAAAAAATATCGATATCACAAAAACAAAAACAAGAAAGAATCGTATTCGACGAAACCACTTAAACTTAACCCACTCATGCTCTTCAATAAGGCTAGTATAACGATTTCCTTTTGAAACTGCTTCACGAATTTCATTTAGACCTATATTTGTTATACCACTTTCCTTATTGGCCTCAGCCAGTCTTGCAGCCAAACTCATATAAAAATATGTCTCGACAAACCCCATTATCAAAAAACATATAATAACACCAATTGTTAAAAGCATACTTAGAAAGCCCTAATATCTTATCAACAGGTGACAAATGCTTGGCTAGATCGAGTAACGCACTAACCGAGCCAAATTTCAGCCTTTTGGCACTTAACTACCCTCTTATACTCTGTTTTCTGTAAAACCTCATATTCGCAACCCAATTATGTCGCATTGAAAACACTTAAATTGAACTTTCTTTAATAAGCACTGATTTAGCCCCTTTAAGATATTCATGGGCCGATGCAATCGCCAAAACCCTTTGCAAAGAAAAAACCGATATGATTGCAAGCGTCTTCATTAGGTTGCTTGAATTAGCCTCTGTTTTGAGCCTCACTGTCAATTTGGGACCTAAAGCTAATCCCGATCGTTCTACTCTATTATCGATACGGTCACTTTTCTGGATTACTTGGTTCTAGCTTACGACCTTTCACTGGAAGAAAGTTGAAAAAATCATAACAAAAACTCAAAAGTCACAATATACATAACCTCATCAGACCGCCACATCGAGATGGTGCCTAACGTTACCAGCACGTGCTTTTTTTTCGCCCCCTCGAAATGAATCTGTTATGCGCCTCGCATCATGATGATTTATTTACTTCGCTTTTAGTGCTTATTTAATACGTTTGAAAGTTGCACGTAAGTACCCATCTTGCTCCCCTAAACCGAGCTCAATGAGCGGGTAGTTTCCTTCTTGAATCATAGTGTCACCCATGATTGTTATTTTGAATGGAATGGATACTCCCTCATAATTTGGAAAGCTAGAGTATTCAATATGCTCAGTCAAAATGTTATTTTCGTAGCTGTATCGCCCTAGCGAACCACCAAAATTGTCAAACGCTATCGCTTTTTGTTCTTTCGTGAGTGAATACGAACTAAACCTAGGTCGATTAGTACCAATACTTGAAAACGCAAAATGGCTATCAGTAAATATTTTTTTCATTTCGCGGTTTGTACCATCAAAGGTGGTGTATTTTTGTTCGCCTATAGTGAGTGTTTCTAGTTCTAATTGCCACTCACCTTCAAGCGTATCGGTTTGTGTGCTGTTGTTTGAAGTTTGACACCCGCCAAGCATCCCTAGCGACAGTAATAATGTAAATAAAATTCTCATTGCTTATATATCCATATGGTATTTTAAATTGAGGTACACTCAGTGTGTAATTGTCTAAAGACATAATGACTCACACTCGATGTAAGCCTTGCATTTTCGAGGATGAGCTAAAAACCATAACTTAATTCGTTAAATAACTAAAAAAAGGCTTGTATCAATAAACATAACACACTTTCTATTGGCTAAGTTACTTATAAAGAACTATTCCAGATGGCTTATATTGAAAAATCTTCTCGTACACCGCCACTTTTTTGGGTCGTATTTCCTGAGCAAAAACTGCCTTTTAACAGCTTAATAGGCAACGTAAGCCTAACCGGAATAAAAATGTACAGGCAGATACACCAGCAAGATATTGTTCGTGCCTTAATTTCGGCATTTGTCAGCTATGTCGCTGACACATCCCCACCAAACAAGCACTTTATTATTTTTAATATCAATATAAGTCCTTGAGACTCTGTCTCACTATGAAAGAATTTAAATAAGGCGACTCTCTTTGTTTGAGAGTTTGGCAAAGTCACTACAATAGCAATCAGCGTATGGGCCCGTCTTTTGCTACCCTCTTTTCCCGTAAACCGATTTCCTGCTAACGCATACTGATTTTTGTTTTCTTTGAGCCACTCTTTTGGTTCTCTGGGTCGTGTAATTTTACAAATCCAGAAATACGAAAATAACGACAGCAATTTTTAATACGCGCTTCCTAGTTAGCTAACGCCGCTATATATGCGGCTAAGTAGTAATCGTTAATTTAACAGTTTTGTACTGCATTTCTATGGCTGAAGGAGCTGCTTTTCCCAACAACCATCGGTGCGCGTATATAACTCCCGCAAATGAAGTCTGCTTTCTCGAAACGTAAGAAACTCAATCGAAATGGGCTTAACGATATACCCACCCCAATTTTGGGGCCTCGGAATAGGGGCACCATCAAACTGCATAGAAGCTTTCTTCAAACGTGTTGCTAACAAGCTCTCTGATTCTAACAATGCGCTTTGGTCAAAAGCGGTCGTAGTTAATTGAGCGCTTCTAGTTCTTGCTTCCCAGAAAGCATCCGCTTGTGCTTCAGAAATTTCTTCTGCATGACCAATGACACGGACCTGATAGCCCACATGATCCCACCAGATAGTCACGGCTGATTTGGCGTTATGCAAAATTTGTTTACCTTTTGCTGAGTCTAAATACGAGCAAAAGACAAACCCTTCATCACTGACTGATTTTAGATCAACGAACCTGCCTGATGGAAAACCACTTTTGTCTATGGTTGAAACGCACACTGCATTTTTTTGATTTAATGGACTACCAACCTGCGATTCTTGCCACCAAACTTTAAATTTATCGATAGGACAACCCATCAACCTCACTCTCCTTATGTATTACGCCGGACATGGTCAGAGTTTGATTACTCCGTCTTGTTAGCAAGGCCCATTTATTCGAATCATTTCATTAGCATACACTGGCTCGCCATTATAATCAGTAAGAAACTCATCAGACACTGCAAAGCCATATGCCCTGTAAAGAGCCTTTGCAGGTTCATTTGTCTTTGCGACAAAAAGAGAGGCCTTACCGTTTATCTTTAACAAAAGAAATTCAAGTATTTGCTTTCCAATGCCTTTCCCTCTTGCATCAGGACATACAAATAGCGCTCTAATCTCTGACCCAAATATTGCGCCATAGCCACGTACCTCTCCATCATCAAAAACATATATTTTTGATTCTTTTATCGCAGACAACCTCTTTTCATCATTTTCTAGAGGTAAGAGCTTAAAACCCTTTTTTCAAAACGAAGTTCGTCTAGCTTAGATCTTGAATAAATCTGAAAAATTCTTTGGTAATCTTTCTCGCTGAATTCGCGAATACTCATGTGGTACTCCTCACCGTTAACGAGACAAGTTATATTTTTCATCATGTGAAGCTTAATAGTCAAAGGCCAACAACTTTCTTTAATCAAAATCGGGGACTTCCCCATTTGTAAGATCTCGATTCTTCTATAGAACGTTGTCGCCCACACATTTTTTAGAATTATCTAAAGGTGCTCAAAACCTAGGTCGCTGTAATTAACCTAAGGTTTTTAAACTAAATGCATAATCTAGGTTGTCATGCTCCCGCTTTAAGAGGTGCATAGCTAAAATTAAAAACAAAGACGTTTAAACCAAAGACTTGTTATCTATGCCGAAAATGAACTGTTATACGCCCCTTTTACAATACATTACTGCTTTGTGCGCCGCTTTACTCACGGTTAGCATTCTGATAGAAATGAACATCGATGGCATATATAAAAACAGCGCAGCGCCTGCAAAACCATTTTTAGCTTCTGGCGCAAAGGTCATAATCACCATTGACGTGTTGACTAGAAAAAATGACAAAACTATCCGTTTAATAAAACCATCCGCTTTAACAAAGAACTTATAGTATTGAATGAAGAGGTAACTACCCGACAAAAATATCAAGCTGAATACAAAAGCCTTGTCGTAATAGCCATGAACTGAGGTATAGAAGATAAGCCCCGGTATCATTACCGGAGATAAACTCGCAAAGGCTAACTTTTGCCTGAGTATTTTATTTGTCATTGAACCTCCTAGCTGTCATCATTCATCGCACCGGTAAAATTTGACCAGTGACTACGTGTGTAAGATCATAATTGCCAATAATAGATGTGTGGCTTAGAGATTCCCAAAAGAAAAGCTATTCCAACAGGCTTTTTCCTTTTATAGCCGAGTAACCGATCCTTTAATTCTCTCGTCTACGAGGTTTAGTCATATAATTTCGCCCACCACTTTGGCGTTTGATGAAACCAGTATGACGATTGTGGGCCAGTGTATTATCTCTTAATTTGACCGTTTTAATTACGACCTAATTTCTTACTTCTAATCGACATAATCCCCCCTATAACGCTTAATTAGCTATAAGACGTCTTCCTCAAACTATCCAAAAATTTATTTTCACAACACTCAATTATGAACCTAACTCTCTATTTATAGGTAAAACAGGTCAAAAAGACAAGCTTATCTGATTACACCTATATTGCCACTTTAGTATGTGTAAATAATATACACAGATAACAATACCAACAAAAATAATGCCGCCAGAAAAGATTTTATTGGCCTTAAATTGTTTTCAATTTCTATCGGCTCATTTTCATACTGTATTAATATTTGATGGTACATACTGATTTGCATAAAAACAAAAAGAATAACAATGGTTAAAAACTGAAGGTAAACAGAGGATATTTGACCGCCAAAGTCACTAGGGTCAAACATTCGAGTGACACAAGCCAAAAAAGCTGCTGAGATACAGTTTATCGAATTCGAATAACGCTCAAAGTATTTCGCTATTTTATACTCTTTATATGGTACCGATGCCACATCAAGTTTACGCATACATGCAATACAACGATAATTAAACGCAGCAGCTTTGTCTTCTTTATATACCGAAAACTCACTACAAATTGAGTTTGTACATTTATAGTGCTTCAAATTCCCCCCCGAACACATGATACGGTCTTCCAGACTTCTTCACCAAACATATATTGAATGCCCTTCGAGCTGAGTAGTATAGCTCTCAGCCCCCCTGATTCAGCAACTCATTTTTTATATATGCAAAAACATCGCACAGACGAAAACAAAGCCGCTAAACACAGCATAAGCCATGAATTTACCTATACTGGTTTGATGCTTTTTTTCCAATACCGTTAAGTCTAAATTTTTATAACGTTTATATATCGTTAATGCAGCTAAAAAATATAAAAGCAATGCTACTACCTCGTAGTACTTTGGACTAAAAAGTAGGTTATTTATTTCGATAAATAGAGTGCCCAAAAAAACTTCACCAAGTATTAAAACTGATAAAAAATTAATGAGCACAAAAAAAGACAACGATATTACAGCAGAAAAAACGGCATTAGATCGTGTTTCGCCTTTGTCAATTTCCCGGAGTGCCAGAGATAAAAATAGTGATTTCAACATTGATACGCCTAATGCCCACATTGAAAGCTACATTAAAAATAGCTCAATAACATGCGCTTATTACTTGGTGGTTGCGACCCAACCTTGCAAGTGAGTAGTTACCATTGATTTAATTTTATCAAGCCGAATATAATCGTCTTCTGATACAGAGATCTTTGTGTACATGCCCATTATATCTATAAAAAACGAACAGCTTGTTTCTACGCCATCTGGATTTTGATAACAACTACCAACCCACAGCCCTTCATAACTTCCCATAGCTTTAAAACCTGTTGTTGGCTTAACTGTTACCAGATCCCAAAAACCTGTGAGTTTTTTCCCTTCATATTCTCGAAATACACGATACAGACCAAGCTCCTCTCTGTACTCTACGAAGCCATTCTCAAAGTCTCCAGATAGTGATAATGGTTCAAACCTTTTATCCCAGCCCCAGAGCTTAGCTATCTTTTGCTCTGAACCGTCAGATAAAGAAATATGTATATTCCGAAAGTAGCGATTATCTTTACCACCTTTGAGCTTAAACTCTGGTATATACGCTTTTGCGTGCTCCCCAGTAAACCAAATGAAAATGTCAGGGCCCTCCGTATCAAAACCTTTTAATTGTGGCTGACTTGGCAAAGTGCCTGGCACGACAAAACGATGGGGAATTTTAAAGCTATGATTCTTTGTTTTGTATGTAATCAAATCATCTGGTTTAGGGGCATTGTAAGCTGACAGCGCAAATAATACTGAGACTACCGCAACGACCAAAGCAAAAAAACCTAACAACCACCTAATCAACTTTCTCACTTTAACTAAATACCCTCAGTCCAAATCATCGTCAAAAGTGATTATCTCAAATATTGCGGATCAAGCGCAAAGAAATTTGTTTTTTTGGCTGGCGATATAAGCCTGAACCTTTTTACCCATGGCAAACCTACTTAATATTTCAGGCACATTATTTTTATCATTACTCCCCCTAAAACTCAATTCATAACGAAAAATGGATGTACATGACTTCGCTAAGGTCATAGTTGTATGAGGTGTAAAAGCAGTCAGTTGGACTATGTTTTAAGGGACTTTTAGCATCTCGATTATTGTCCGGAATTAGTTGACCACAACATTTGCAGCGGCAAATAAACAGTTGCAATGAAGTCTCAAACTTTTCTGTTTATGGGCAAAATTAAGGTAATAAGAATATATAATAAGAGCACTCACGCCAAGGATTTTGCAGCCTATTGAGCAGCTTGTTACACGACTTTTCCACATTGATGTACAACGTGTTATTACGCTCTTTTTCACCCCCTACTTTTGAAATTGCTTTTGATACAAGTTCATCTGTAACTACTGTAAACTATCAATCAAAAGCCCCCCAGTATTCAAGTAAATCGCCCCTTGTTACCCAACATCATCATATAACGTCCCCACAACGGGCTAATCATGATTGGCTTTAACTGGTGAGGCATAAACTAACTCAAATTTGATTGTCCCATTTGTTAGGCAAGTTTATGTCATTTAGCTTAAAAAGCGCACCTAACAGTCATGGATTAACCGGCTAACATGAACGACGAAACATCCTTTGAATCAATTGCCATACCACTATTATTTAAGGTGCTTTTCGAAGCACAGATAAAAGTCTTTCTGTTTTTGGTATGAAGGGGATTTTATGTCTATCGGTTCTCGTATTTTTTGGAAAACCTTTAAGACTTCAACTTCAAACTTTTTTAGTTCACTTGACTTAACGTCATACATTCCAATATTTGAACATTTTTCAAAAGCAATCTCTCTCTTGGGGTTGCCAACATTGGGTAGATTTAGCTCGTGCATCCACCTGGCGAGATATTCGTTATTTGACTCGAAGCATTCCACATACTTTTCAATCCCACACAATTCCTTAGCAACTTCAAGCTTAAAATATGTTAACGCTATACACGTGTTAGGCATAGATGAATTTGGGGGCTCACACGCCCTAGTAAATTTTTTGCAGTCAGCTCCCATTTGATCACACGCATAATCAGCATATTTCTTGTTTGATATATCGACAGGCTCAATTTCAGAACCACCAAAACAGCAAGTTGAAATGATAAGAGGTATTACTGATAAATATTTCATAAAGTCACTTAACGCCACGCAAGGCTACACACAATACCTAGCGAGACTGTGTGAGGGAAAGTACAAACCAAGCTTTTTACGCCCACTTTTGAGCGCCTTGTTAACACGGTATACTTCCTAACACTGTAGACCCTTTAAGTGTTTTTATACTTGAAAACTTAGCAATAACACAAAGGTCGTCTATCAAAATTGATATGTTGTCACTTTAGCCCTACGTAAACTCTAACCTCACAATGCGATTATAACTTGATGGTTCAATAAACCAGCAATCATCAATTGATGATAGGCTCAACTTACTTAGCGAGGGGAACTAAGCCAAGCTTTATCAACCCCGTCTCTTTGTTATCATATTATGCTTTATTTTTTTCTTGATACGCTTTGAACTTGATGAGTTCATTTTCAGAGTTAAACAAATAAGTTAAGACTACGCCCTTGGATCGGTAATAAAAATAAATGTACCGCCCATCTGGATTTTGGTTAATATTATCTGGTTCCCCTAAACATCCTTTTATAAACAAGTTAGTTTGCCCTTTTTTAAAGTCACTAACCGATTGGGGGCAGTCATCCATAGCTGAACGTTTATCCATTTGTTTTATTTCAAAACTTGCTGACCCTAAACCAACCTCTTTAAATGTGAGTAGATATTGGGATGTGTTCTTCGATTTTTTTATAACCCACATTTCCCGCCAAGACCGTGCGCCAGCTTTTCCTGTTGGTTGTTGAATAACAAATTTTAAAAGCTCTGAGTCATTGATGGTAGTGCCAACTATTTTTTCTAAGCCAACTTTTGCGTCTAAAATTAATTGTGTATTTGCAAGAGTACCTTCTTTTGCTACTCCCGGCTTAATGTTAGAAACAGGTGCGAGCCCCTCAGGAGATTTGCACCCTGTCAATATAATGAAGCTCAATGAAAACGCGATAACATATTTCAATTTAAATCCTTAGTAATGAAAAAATATTGATACAACGTAACGCATTCTCAGCTGTCATACAATGGTAAGCTAAAGTAGCGGCGAAGGAGCGCAGGCATGCTGTTTTATGTTTTCAAGTTAATGCGTTTGTTAACGCTATACGTATAGTAGATAAGATGCACACTGGTGAATAAGCCCAACCCAGCCAATAATAAATGCAGCATCTTCAAGTAAGCCAACCCGCTTAAACTCTTCAGCATTGCCCAGAAAAAGCTCTCCGAATGACTTTGAATAGGTAATTAAGGCAAGCCATGCACCACCATAGAGAGCAGAAAATACACTCTCCGGGTTAGCGCCTTCCAGAACCATAAGTGCAAATAAATAGAGAAAGGAGAAAAACAACGCCAAGTATTTTCCTAACCTCCATTTCTGAAAATGGTCTCTAAACGATAACTCATACTCACGACTAGAGTAAAATTCAGCAATTATCATTGGCGCCAAAAATGCAATTAATAGGATAAAAATGTCCATCGGCTCTCACGTAAAACTAATACTTCGCTTAACCCGCGAAAAAAACAGACTAAAGTGGACGATGAATGAGCCCATGCCAGCTGTTTTGTAACATTTAGCGAAATCGACAAATACATTACTGTTACAAAAAGTGCTTCTTAACACAAATAAAAACCATGACTGCATTAATCAAATTAAAAGTCCAGGTCAATAAAAGCAGTCAAATGCCAAGGTTAGAACAATAAACGATAAAAGCCTACAAAGCACAATTTTACTCAAAACTAAATTTATACATCACACCGTAGAAGTTGACTAATAATACAGAGCAAAGCGAAACTGATCCAACTGGTGTATATCCGCTTTTTAGTGCTTTGTTACAACCCTATATTGTGCCTTTTAATTGAGGGGGTCTATGTAGTTCAATTTCCCAGTCTTCATAAGGTGGAGAGACTTCAAATGTAGATATACAATAAGATTTTATATAGTCTGTGGCTCTTTTTTGCGCATATGTGAAATTTACCACATTGCCTTGCGGATCCATTTCAAGCACATTTGCAAAAATTGCAAATGCCATCTCTATAGCACTCGGATCTTCGCCATAAAGATTCAAATAATCAACATCTTTCAGCATGTAGTGTGTACCGCTTGCCATAAAGTATGCAAACGTCCTTAATGCGCCTCTAAAATCATTACTTACTTTCATTACTCGCTACTTTCTCAAACATTATAACGCTTCGCTCATCTGGCACAAAATAGCAGGCTAAAACTCATGGTATGGGAGCGCATGCCCACTGTTTTGTGTCCATAATTTAATGACCTTGATAGAATTAAATCACAGCAATGCAAACCCCATGGGGGCAAGGGGCTTATTAAATTTATATAAATTAACGTAAATAATAACTGGCTTTTTTTGACCTTCGTATGTCAGTTGATAACGGTCTAATAAGCCACCGCCGAATGGCATTGATTTATCTTCAAATTCGCAACAGCTACCAAGTCTTGTTACTTTAACTTTTTCACCGTTTGGGCCCATTAGCCCTTCAAAATATTCTATGTGTGCACCCGCACTTTTAGTACCACGTAAAAAGCCGCCTAATTCTATAGGCTTGCTCTCTGTATAACCATATTCGGGATCATTTGATGTTAAAAGAAAACTATCCTCTGAAAGCGCTACTTTAGATGTGCTGCTACATCCAACAATGAATAAGGCGAGAACGATTACTAAAACTTGCTTCATTGCAAATACTCACTTTTTATGTCTATCGCCTTTGTTAAAAGGCAAAATTTGGTTGGTAAAAACGTTAAGCGCAGCGACGTCAGTCGACCGAAGTTCGCTCGCCTCTAGATAGCTTGTTATATTTTTATACAAATAGCCTATTCAGACCAAATAAAGCTATAAAACACTCAATAATACAGAAACAACTAATATGATAAAAGCTTTACAACTAATTATATCTTTTACTAGACGAGCTATGCTCATCAAAAAAACGCACGTAAATCAGAATTTTTTTACTAATTTTATGCACACGCTTTACGTTTAACTCTTTCAACACCCTATAAATACTTTATCGAAATTTCGAACAAATTCTCAGCTTTTATATAGTTATTAACTTATTTAAATGGCAATCGAAATACTAGACTTAACTCCTGAGACTTAGAGTCACATGCGATACGACGTGATTCATTAAAAGTCAATTTATACTGTATTTTTAGAATCATTTCTTTGACGACTTGTAGAGGTATATCTTCAGGGTATACTTCTACAATTTTTATTTTGCTAACTTTAGAATGCCCTATGTCCGCTTGGAAAGTGACATACCCATTTCTATCTGACGAAGCGTAATATTTATCAAAAATTGGTTTTGCTTGTTTGACAACATAGACATTCACATCGTCACTACATGGCCTACAAGCCAAAGAATCAGGGCTAAAAAATATCAAAAGTACGAATGTTATTCTCAACTTTCACCTTCAACATCATGCTCTAATATGAAGCGAAAAAACATGGCTAAACTTTGCAAAAATCAACTTCAAGCTTGCTTATATTGATGTACCTATAAATTCAGCCGGAAGAAAAGCACCTAGGTAAAAACTAAATTAGAGGCAGTAAATTAAAGTGTTCGGTAACACAACGCTGAAGCCTCCACATGGTAGTTTAAATACTCTATCCATCGAAAAGTATAAATGCCACACATTAAAAATGACTCTTAGCCGCTATGGTATGTGAATTCTCCAATTCTGCTGATTGAATAGTTGTATCAATGAGCGCTTCAAAAATTTCCAACTGCCCAGCCGGAATCAATTGATTTTGTATGGCCCTTCGTTTGCGTGAGTCAAACAATCGCTCTGCCAACCAGCCAATTAAATACATCAGTGAAAGACAACCGCCCGCAGTAGCTATGTTACCTTGTACAACCAAGGGTAGGTCCTGAACATCTCCTCCCAAACTTTGCAGAGCACGCTTGGCATCTGGGTTCGTCGTTAACGGCTTACCTTTAAGCAGGCCAAGTTCATGAAGGATGAATGAACCCGCACAAATCGACCCAATTAGCTGATTATTCGGGTCAAGGTTTAACGCTGACATAAATTCACAATCTTTCATGGCGGCGGGTATACCGCGTTTACCGCTGGTAATAAGGACTACATCTTGACTCGTAACCTCAGACACATGTCCGTCAGTCTTAACTTTTATACCGAGATGAGAATAATGCTCAGGCTGGGTTCCCAGAATACTAACCGTCCAACTATCAGATGTTCGCCCAAGCAAGTCATACATAAGAAAAAAATCTACATCGGTAAAATCATCAAACAAAACAACGCCAACTTTATACATCAAACTCAATTCCTTTCGCTGACCTACAACACTCTCTAAACCTGCTCGTACAGCAAGGCGCTTTCCCTTGCATTACGTTGTTCGTTTAGCAGACATTGCTCTTCTATTTAATTCGCTAACCAAGGCACTTACAGAAGACTTCATTTGTGGTTCAAACAACAACTCAGACTCAGTCGCATCGTTATTTCTTATTTGAACCCGTATTAATCCCCGGTTTGTCATAACATGTTTCACCTTGACGATATCTTTTAACTCTACCCTTTGTTGTTTATTATTTTTTATGAATAGCAAAGCGTCACCGTCATCATAAACCGCATCGGATATGTTCCAATAAGCCAACTTAAAAAAAGCAAACCCAAAAACCACCACAAAAACAGGTGTAATTATTAACTGCACAGTCTCATCGAACAGGAGTGATGAAAAAAAAATAGCTGGAGGCAATGCAAAGAACATACTAAAAATGCGAAAAATAGCTTTATGATATATTGCAGAAAGTTGCTTATTTTGGGTAGCTGACTCTGACTTTTCTTTCTCTAAAATTAACCTATCGATTTTCTTTGCAATTTTGGGGTACTGCTCTCGGTCTACAGCCTTGGCAGACAAATACAGGTCATCAAGAGAATATGTTGTAAAATCAATTTTTCGAGTCATATGCCCACACTTTGATTTATATGT
Organism: Pseudoalteromonas luteoviolacea; assembly: GCF_000814765.1. Taxonomy (GTDB): domain Bacteria; phylum Pseudomonadota; class Gammaproteobacteria; order Enterobacterales; family Alteromonadaceae; genus Pseudoalteromonas; species Pseudoalteromonas luteoviolacea_H. The sequence continues at coordinate 1,128,007 of NZ_JWIC01000007.1, read as the reverse complement.
ACCACCGCTCTCAAGCGAAAACTTTTATATTAAAAGCAGATACTTACACTAAAAAAACTTTACATAATTAGTCTAAAATTAGCAATTAACGTAAGCTTATACTGAGTAAAATTAACAGCAGGAGCAAGCGCTCCCTCACGTCAAACACCATCATTGTGTCTAAACCCACCTCAAAATGCAAAAGCCCATTCTTTATCACAAGTCACTTTCCATCTCACTCATACCCACTATGAAAGCGCATAAATTAATCACACCTGGGGGAGTAATTAATTATTTACTCTAATAAATAAATGAGAGCAGATTAACAAAACAAAGTAGACGAAAAGTAAAATGGATAGACACTTTTTTGGGGCATTAACCCAGCTCAGTCGATGACAGACTATTGGTGCAAATCAAAGTGCACACGAGTACACATACTTCGAAAAACCCTGTTACATAATAACTGAATTTCCACCTGCACTTCCTGCTATTCCCAAAGCCAAACATAGTCAATATAAAACAATAACTTAAAAATAATTCCAGTTTAAAATATAACTCTACTTTAAATCTTAACGAAAGAATTGACTTTTAACTTTGTCCCGCTTGTGTAGATAATTGGGCATAACAACAAAAAAGGACAATTAATGTTTAAACCCACTCTCTTATCTACGGCTATTTTTCTTTCTTTTACTGCTTCAGCCAATATGAGCGACGACTACCGCTTAGCCAAGGTTGCCAAGCCAATACAACAACATGTTAGTTTGGATGTAGACCCTGCTAAAGAGCGTTTTTCTGGACAGACCGTCATTGATATTCAAGTCTTAGAAGACACGAAATTTATTGAATTAAATGGGCTCGATTACGCAATTGAATTTGCCAAACTACTCGGTGATAAGCAGTGCGACCTCAAAGAAACGATGTTAAAGACGGGTAAAGTGAAGCTCGCTTGTGAGACACTTATCCCAAAAGGGGAATACACCCTAAAAATTGCGTTCGATGCGCCTTATAATCGTCAAAGCGTTGGCCTTTATAAATCAATAGATAGAGGCGTACCATACCTCTTTACACAATTTCAAATGAGTGACGCAAGGCGCGCCTTCCCTGTGTTTGATGAGCCAGAATTCAAAATTCCTTTTCAGCTCACCATTACCGCGCCATCATCGCAAAAAGTTTATGCGAATACCCCCGTTATTAAGACCCGTTCAAGGGATGGGAAAACAACGCACTACTTTGACAAAACGCCCCCTCTGTCATCTTATCTAGTCGCACTGGCTGTGGGGCCTTTTGAAGAAGTGCCCGTTGAAAAAATGTCAGTGCCGGGCAATATTGTGACGCCGCATGGAAAAATAGGTATAGCTCACTCTGCTGTTAAAGAAACACCCAAAATCCTTCAAGCACTAGAGCAATACTTTGATATTCCTTATGCTTACAAAAAGCTAGATCAAGTCGCTCTACCAGAGTTTCCTTATGGTGCGATGGAAAATGCAGGATTAATTACCTACCGCGAAGAAATTCTACTTATTGATCCCCTTACTCAACCTCGTAGTGAGTTCGATACACACCTATACGTCATTGCGCATGAACTCGCGCATCAATGGTACGGTAACTTAGTAACCTTGAAGTGGTGGAATGACATGTGGCTAAACGAAGCATTCGCCACTTGGATTGGTGGAAAAATGGTCACCAAATTATACCCTGAGCTAGAACGAGATTTATTGTTGCCACAACACAGCGCCATGTTGAGAGATGCCTTGGTCACTACAAAACCGATTCGTAAGCCCATAAACAGTTCAGATGATATTATGGATGGACTCGGCCTTGCTTACTCTAAAGGCAGTGCTGTGCTAACCATGGTGGAAGAATGGATAGGCCATAAAGTATTCCAGCAGGGTATGCGAAATTACATCAAAAAATATGCCTATAAAAATGCAGAAGCAAAAGATTTATGGTCTGAACTTGAGGCAGTTTCTAAAAAAGATGTACCGGGGGTTTTAGATTCTTTTGTCTCACAATCTTCCTTTCCCTTAATCGATTTTACTCAGTCAGGTAAAACACTCACTTTGAGTCAGACTCGGTTTTTACCTAAAGGTCAACAAGCCAAAGCGCAACTTTGGAAAGTGCCCGTCTCTATCAAGTACGGAGATAACAAAGGGAATGTTGCCACTAAAAGGATACTGTTAACTCAGCAAACTCAATCAGTTACTCTCGATTTTGAGCCTACCTGGGTTTACCCTAATGACAACGCCATTGGCTACTACTTATGGTCCATGCCAGAAGCACAATATCAAGCGGTGCTGGCACAGGCAGATAAAGCTTTAAACACACGTGAAAAGCTCTCTTTGATAGAAACAGCCAAGCAACTGATGGATGCAGAGAAAGTGAATGCCTACACCCTGCTCGCGTCTCTAAACACATTCACTAATGATCCCCATCCAAAAGTTGCTGCCAATGCATTAAAAGGGATCGTCAGTAATATGCGTACCTTTGAGACAGAGAAAAATCAATCTCAGTGGCAAGCTTTAGTTTCTCAAAAAGTATCTGATGTCATCGAACGATATGGCTTCGAAAGACAAACTGGAGAAGCTGACACCGTTTCCGAGTTAAGAGCGATAGTATTCAAACTGGCTGCTTTTGAAGTACAAGACCCAAACATCATCGCTGAAGCACAAAAGCAAACAACGCAGTTCTTTAAAGACCCCAGTAAAGTAGACCCTTATCTAACCAACACGTACCTTGAAATAGCGGCTTACTTTGGCGATCAGGCACTACTCAACCAATTTAAATCAACCATTGAACAGACAGCCGTGCCCAGTGTCCGTGTTAAATTATTATCTGCTCTTGGTTACTTTAATCAAAAGGATCTTCAGTCCCAAGTACAAAGCTACTTGTTAACTGATAAATTAACAGTATCAGATACGCCTTCAGTACTGCTAGGGTTAAGTTATCGACCAGAACGAAAAGCAAAAATGAACCAGTGGATTTTTGAAAACTTTGAGCAAATTACACAACGAGTTCCGCCATATGTGGTTGCTTATCTCCCTTATATTTCAACGCCAAAATGCCAAATGAAAGGTTTTAACGATATTAAGTCATTCTATGAATCGAAAGTAGAGGCATTCCCAGGGATTGGCAAAAGCTTACCCACAGCAGAGCTGAGATTAAACTCTTGCGTATCTTTACAAAAAAGAGAACTCGCCTCTGCTGAGCGGTTCTTAAAACAACTATAAACATCATGTTGAGTAATAGGGAACTTACCCTATTACTCAATTCTGCTGATACAGCATGTTACTTTGTGGGGGAGTTACAACAGCGTCAGACTCGAGAAACAAATCTCTTTTGGGTTAAGCCTTATAACTTGGCCAAAGATAAAAACACTGAACAGATGGAAAAATCACGATATTGAGCATTTAAAATTACCTCCCTATACACCCCCCCAATAAAACCTCACGCCTGAACCTCATACTTTATAACGATTCACTTTCTCCTTTACCCTGCCCCTGATATGCTAGCGCATAAATTAATCATACTAAGGATAAGTAATTAATGATTAAAAAAATCTTCGACAAAACCGCTTCTAATTTACAACCTTATCGGACTAAACAACTCATACTCGTACCTTTCGCAAGCATATTGCTGAGTGGCTGTGAAGACCTTGGCCAGCGCATCGACAAAATCACGGGGGAGCAAGACAAACAAGTTCAAGCCTTGATTGCGCGTACCAAAGCACAAATGATTTTTGTTGAAGGCGGCAGCTTCATGATGGGAGATGGCGGCGCGCCCGATGGATTGCCATGGACCCGATTTACTGATAACAAGCCTGCTCACAAGGTCACATTAACCAGCTACTCTATGGGTGCTTATGAAGTCAGTTATGGGGACTTTGATTTATACACTGCGGTACATAATCTCCCAAAAACAGTCTGGGACGAATGGGACAAAAACGAAATTTGGCGAGGGCCCGAATATCCAGCGGGCGTGAGCTGGTATGGCGCAAAAAACTACTGTCTGTGGTTAGCTAAGCTTACAAATTTACCCTTTGATTTACCCACTGAAGCACAGTGGGAATTTGCCGCACGTAATCGAGGTGAAAACCTATTTTTTGCAACGGATAATGGAGAGATTAATGAAGGTCGAAATTACGAATTGAATACCGACGACCCTGAGCCTTCAGGTACTTACCCTGCTAGCCCGCTTGGCTTTTATGATTTAAGCGGAAACCTCAATGAATGGGTAAATGATTGGTGGGAAGAGGATTATTACCAAAACTCTCCTGAACATAACCCCAGAGGACCAAGCACAGGCGAGAAAAAAGTCATGCGTGGTGGGATGTTTTTAGAATCCCCCGGAGCAAGTAATGTATATATTCGACAAGAGTCTGATGAGCTCGATATTGCATATCGCGCAACTGGGTTTAGATGTGCCTTGAATCAATCGCAACCTCTTTAATTTAAAAACAAGTAAGCTTTTAAACCTAATACTTTATAACGATTCACTTTCTCCTTTACCCTGTCCCTGATATGCTAGCGCACAAATTAATCATACTAAGGATAGGTAATTAATGATTAAAAAAGTCTTCGACAAAACCGCTTCAGATTTACTGCCCTATCGGACTAAACAACTCATACTCGTTCCTCTGGCGAGCATATTGCTCAGTGGCTGTGATGAGATTGCTCAGCGCATAGACAAAATCACGGGAGAGCAAGACAAACAAGTTCAAGCTTTGATTGCGCGCACCAAAGCACAAATGATTTTTGTTGAGGGCGGCAGCTTCATGATGGGAGATGGCGGTGGGCCCGACGATTTGCCTTGGACCATCGCGACTGATAACAAACCTGCACACAAGGTCACATTAACCAGCTACTCGATGGGTGCTTATGAAGTCAGTTATGGGGACTTTGATTTATACACTGCGGTACATAACCTCCCTAAAACAGTCTGGGAAGAATGGGAGCGGGATGAATTTTGGCGAGGGCCCGAATATCCAGCGGGCGTGAGCTGGTATGGCGCAAAGAACTACTGTCTGTGGTTAGCTAAGCTTACAAATTTACCCTTTGATTTACCGACTGAAGCACAGTGGGAGTTTGCCGCTCGCAACCGAGGCGAAAACCTGTTTTTTGCAACGGATAATGGAGAGATTAATGAAGGTCGAAATTACGAATTGAATACCGACGACCCTGAGCCTTCAGGTACTTACCCTGCTAGCCCGCTTGGCTTTTATGATTTAAGCGGAAACCTAAATGAATGGGTAAATGATTGGTGGGAAGAGGATTATTACCAAAACTCTCCTGAACATAACCCCAAAGGACCAAGCACAGGCGAGAAAAAAGTCATGCGTGGTGGGATGTTTTTAGAATCCCCCGGAGCAAGTAATGTATATATTCGACAAGAGTCTGATGAGCTCGATATTGCATATCGCGCAACTGGGTTTAGATGTGCCTTACATCAATCACAACCTCTTTAATTTAAAAACGACTAAACCTTTAAACCTCATACTTTATAACGATTCACTTTCTCCTATACCCTGTCCCTGATATGCTAGCGCATAAATTAATCATACTAAGGATAAGTAATTAATGATTAAAAAAGTCTTCGACAAAACCGCTTTTAATTTACAGCCCTATCGTACTTCGTTCCTCTGGCCAGCATGTTACTGGGTGGCTGTGAAGACCTTGGACAGCGCATCGACAAAATCACGGGAGAACAAGACAAACAAGTTCAAGCCTTGATTGCGCGCACCAAAGCCCAAATGATTTTTGTTGAAGGCGGCAGCTTCATGATGGGAGATGGCGGCGCACCCGATGGATTGCCATGGACCCGATTTACTGATAACAAGCCTGCTCACAAGGTCACATTAAGTAGTTACTCTATGGGTGCTTATGAAGTCAATTATGGGGACTTTGATTTATACACGGCGGTGAATGATTTACCTAAAACCATGTGGGATAAAAAGTGGAAACGAGAGGCTATTTGGCGCGCGCCAGAATATCCAGCTGGGGTAAACTGGTATGGCGCAAAGAACTACTGCCTTTGGTTAGCTAAGCTTACAAATTTACCATTTGATTTACCCACTGAAGCACAGTGGGAATTTGCTGCACGTAATCGAGGCGAGAACTTGTTTTTTGCCACCAATAACGGGCTGTTAGAGCTCGGTGTAAATTTTGCACCTTCAATCAGCTCAAAAAGCTCTGCCATTAGCGGTACATACCCACCCAACCCACTTGGCTTTTATGACTTAAGTGGCAATATGATTGAGTGGGTTAACGATTGGTGGGCTGAAGATTATTACCAACACTCTCCCGAACATAACCCCAAAGGGCCAAGCATTGGTAATCAAAAAATCATGCGAGGCGGAACATTTATGGAGTCCCCCCGCGGAAATAATGTCTATTCAAGACAAAAAGCTGCGGAGCTTAATTTAAGTTACAGAGATCTTGGTTTTAGGTGCGCCCTAAATCAATCGCAACCTCTTTAACTTAAAAACGATTAAACCTTTAAACCTCATACTTTATAACGATTCACTTTCTCCTTTACCCTGTCCCTGATATGCTAGCGCATAAATTAATCATACTAAGGATAAGTAATTAATGATTAAAAACGGCTTTGAAAAAACCGCTTCAGGTTTACTGCCCTATCGGACTAAACAACTCATACTCGTTCCTCTGGCCAGCATGTTACTGGGTGGCTGTGAAGACCTTGGCCAGCGCATCGACAAAATCACGGGAGAACAAGACAAACAAGTTCAAGCCTTGATTGCGCGCACCAAAGCCCAAATGATTTTTGTTGAAGGCGGCAGCTTCATGATGGGAGATGGCGGTGGACCCGACGATTTGCCTTGGACCATCGCGACTGATAACAAGCCCGCTCACAAGGTCACATTAACCAGCTACTCGATGGGCGCATACGAAGTCAGTTATGGGGACTTTGATTTATACACTGCGGTGCATAATCTACCAAAAGCAGTATGGGACGAATGGGATAGAAAAGAAATCTGGCGAGGCCCCGAATACCCGGCAGGCGTGAGCTGGTATGGCGCAAAGAACTACTGCTTGTGGTTGGCTAAGCTTACAAATTTACCCTTTGATTTACCCACTGAAGCACAGTGGGAGTTTGCTGCACGTAACCGAGGGGAGAATATGCCTTTTGCCACTGATACAGGATTACTAGACCTTGGTGTTAACTTTTCACCTTCGGTTAGCGATGAAAGCTCTACAATCAGCGGGACGTACCCACCGAACCCGCTAGGCTTCTATGATTTAAGTGGCAATATGATCGAGTGGGTTAATGACTGGTGGGCAGAGGACTACTATCAAAACTCTCCCGAACACAATCCAAAAGGGCCTAGCACTGGCAGTCAAAAAGTTATGCGGGGCGGCATGTTTATTGAATCACCAAATGGGAGTAATGTATACACACGTCAAGAGACTGAAAAGCTAGATATTGCCTATCGCGTCACAGGGTTTAGGTGTGCTCTGAATAAATCACTACCGCTTTGAATAATCAGCACACCTTTCAAATGATTATGCTGTCGCGCTAAATGGCTCTATATGCAACATGGCGGTCTCAACGGAGCCAGCTTTTGCACTGAGTGGCAGCTGGCGCTGCCATGCATCAAACTGATTCTGTTGGGAGAAATCTAAAATACTATTCAGTTGGTCTAGCCCCTCTTGCTTCGAACAATTTGTCCCCCCTTCCCCCATATGCTGCAGTACCTCGTCTAGTTCATGCCTGCACAATATATGCTTTAATATAACCAAGATGGCATTTTCTCTCTGTTCGTTAAACCCAGTCCAACTATACGAGTCCGTGTCCAAGTAGTTAGTAAAGTTGGTACTTGCCAAAGCACTCAACAATCCGCCTTTTGCCTCAGGGGCTGTATATTTTAGCAATTCAGGTTGAGAAATTATTTGATCAGCGAGCCTTTTACTCTGAAGGTTTTGAGTGATTTTTTTACGTAAGACCATATCAATGTCTTTACCCGAACCATACATAAACTCTATTGTATTTTTTCCAGTATAAATCTGCAGCATAACCGCCTTGTACAACACCTTAAACGCCAAGGGCTGTATAAAGGTCAAATAATCATAATCTTCATTTTTCAGCTGGTGATATACAAATTGTACTAATGTTAGCAGCTCATCCACGCCTACTTCACAGACAAGCTCTCCACCTGCGCCAACGCCCCATACGAGACTTGCTTTTGCTTTAATCTTAAACTTGCCATCTTCATAGCCAATATAAAAGCCCCATTGGGCGCCTGCGCCTAAAGAGCCTTGCGCTTTGCCACCTATCTTTGCAAGATCACAAAATGCTGGACGCTTTTTCTTTTCTGGATTGTCCCACTGTAAGGCGCCTGCCAATTCACACCCGCCGGATACACCAACAAAAGCTTCTGCACCGCCTTTGACTGGCTCAAACATGCGGTCAGCTTTACGCATTTGCTTTTTCTCCTGCTCACTTAAACCGTTCACCATCATTTTTCCTTGCTTGAGCGAGCAGCCCAAATTCACTGATGCTTGTAATTTTGCCCCAGCATAGCCAAACACGGATACGGTTGCACCTAGCCTCATCGCCCCCAAATTAATTTCGCGCTCTTGGGTGGAGTTTTTGAGCGGCATCATAAATGTCATTTCATATCCGCGCTTACTGGGTAAATAGCCACTGAGCTCCGCTTTTGCCTCCCCCACGGCAAAGTCTGATTTAAAATCGCCTTGCAAAGCAAAAACGCCATCTTTGGGATTAAATGCTGCGGCAATACTGGCACCATGTGTATAGCGCATCAACCTTGCTTCTGCGCTCGCATCAAAGTAATCGCTTTTTTCAAACCCTTTTATACTGAGGTTTTTGTTTAACTCTTTAGCCCAATCGCCCCACACTGCGGTGTAGTCATCGAGTAGCTTGTGATCAAACTTAAAACTGGTCTTTAACTTACTTAAGTCATTCTTTAGGGCTTGAGCGAGTTTACTTTTATCAAGCTCTCCTTTGTCATTGCTAAAACGTCGGCCATCGCGAATATCGGTTTTAATTTTATATTTGCGAGTGTGGTTCGCGACTTTATCACTGCGTACATAGGTATATTTATTACCTTTATAACCTATCACTTCTGTGATGCTATTTGCGCTTGGCCCGCTCACTAAAGGCTTTAATGCACTATTGAGCTCATCTTTGGCTTTAACCAAACTTTCGCTTGGTCCTTGACCAACAACATCTTGACTCTGCCCAGCGATACACTGCTTTAAGTTTTCAATTAAGGGGTTCAGCTCGGCTCTTTGCGCATCTAAAATATCCGCCAGTGACTGGGTGACGGCAACAAAACTATGATCCGCGGGGATATAAATAATATCTACAATTTGTTGCTGCTCATTTGACTCAACAACCGAAAATTGAATGCGATGACTTGCGCCATCCGCATTGGCGGTAAGCTGGTACTTTCCTTCAATAAGCGGCAAAGCAAGCGTGTACTCATACCCCGTATCAGGCTGATACTCACCATCAATGCGTTCTAACTCTGCGTGCATAGTTCCGGATGTTGGCCCTTGCCAACTAACTTCAACAGAATGACTGTTATAAAACTGACCTTTAACAAGTACATCATAGCCAGTATGTACTTTTATGGTGTCACCGGGTTTAGGTGGTTTTTTAGCGGTAATTTGTGGGTAGTTAAAGCCATATACTCGGCCAGTGTCGAGTGTCCCTGTGTACAGGTCCACCACACTTTCAACGGTTTCACCGGGTCGCATCACATGGTGCGCAAAACGCTTTTTAGTTTGCGCACTTTGCTTTAAAACCAAGGTTTGCGCGTCTTTTGGCTGACTTATGATCACCGAGGGGGCAATGGTATCTGCATTTTTCGGCTGATTTTCAATGTGCTCTTTTGGCAGTGCGCCAGCAGCGACCGCCGCTGCATCTGATTTAAACATCGCGCTTGTCGGCTTGGCCGGCGCACATGTTACAGCTTGGGTTGATACGCTCACGGGCGGTTTTTTAATAAACGCATACGTATCCGCTGATTGACTTTGTAACGCGGTACTAATTCGCTGTGTGCTGTTTTTGTTAACACAATACAACTGTTTATCTGCGTGCAAATCATATCCGGTATGCCAGTATCTTGCTGAACTTACCGGTACACGTATGTAGTTTGAATAGTGTGGCTTAAGCCCAGTTAAAATATCACTGGGTACACCCCGCATGGGTAATTCACAATAAGGGTTTGGCGGCAAAGGTTCGGCGCACAATACTGGGTTGTCTTGCGCTGGTAAAAAGGGGGAGGAATGTTGTTTGTCTTGTTCGATTTGCCCCAAAAAGTGCTGTTGTTTTAACAACGTCATGAAAATGCTTCCTTGTAAATTTGCTGCCAAAAAACCTGTATGGCTTGGCAGTGTAAAGTACAAAAAAACCTTTTCATAGAGAGGCAACGAGGGCAAAAACACCTACAATTTGCCCCTTTGCAATAATTGTTTAAACCCACGCTACCCTACTACTTAATTCGTAAGGCCTACACACCTTGTTGCGCAGGTTTGTTAACCTTTAAGGTGCAACAATCTTTTTAAATATTATTTGCTTGCGCTTGTCTTAGCTCATTATTTAACTGCTCAAAACCAATTTCACTGATTTTTAATACCAAGCTTTGACGCTTAACACTTAACTGCGAAACATGGCGAGAGATCACATCATATACGCGCCACTGACCTTGTGTATCTTGTTTAAACTTAAAGATCAGTTGCGAGTGTTCGCGATTGGGCTTATTTATATCAATGGCCGCCTCTGCAAACTTTTGGCCTTGATTAGTTTGTAAAGACTGCAATGACACATCAGCGCCTTTATAATCCACCAGCACTTGGGCATACATATTTACCAATTGTGACTCAATCAGCCTTGTAAACTCAGCCGTTTGTTGTCTATCTAAACCGCGAACATGCTTACCTAGTAATTTTAAAGAAGAAAACTCCAAATCTAAATGCGGCGCAAGCTGTGCATTAACGACTCGCATGGCAAACGCATCTCGCTCGTTGGCAGGCAACAGAGCCAGTTGCTCAGTGGCTTGTTTAAACTGTAAGCTCAAATCTTTTGCTAATACATCTAGCTGACTCGCAGGTTGATTATCATCCTGACTGTGTGCAGGTAAGCTTAAACTGATTACCAATACTGCCATCAAGGCAAGTGACGAAAACCAAGTGCGCATTGTGTTGCTCTCTTTTGTTGTTAAGGTGCGATTAAGGTAAGTGTACACCTCCTTTATAGTTAAATAAGTCAACAAAACAGCAATTAATTGATGCCAATAATGCACAAATTAAAAATTAATCGAAAAACCAAACACTTACATTAATGATGCCAAATCGACACCAATAAATTGCTTTTTAGTTTCTATTTAGACATAAAAATAACGCGCACAATGATGCAAATTCTCTATTGAAGCACGTGTTATGAAACACTTATCAGGCCTACTTTTATCTTTGGTTGTGTCGGGCTCAGCCTTGGCTAGCTCGCCTCATGGTTACGGAATACATTATATTCATGGAGAAGGTGATGTACGGGGCGTAAAGCTTGCTTATCAGTACCATACAAAATCATGGCTGCCCGCAATTGGCATCATGTTGATATGTATTTTGAGTCAAGCGTCAACTTTTGGCGTTTCGGTGACAGCGGCAAGTACGATCAAAACTTTGTCTTAGCCGTATCTCCGGTGATCAGATACCCGGTCATGACACTCTATAACAGACCTTTGTCTATCGAGTTTGGTATTGGCTTGGCACTACTTGAAGATACTGAGTTTGCAGGAAAAAACGTGAGTACCCATTACCAATTTGAAGATCGGTTAGGGCTCGTTTACAAATTGGGAGAGGCCAATATCGCGATGCGATATATTCATTATTCTAATGCCGGCTTTAAAAGCCCAAACCCGGGATTGGACTTTTTATCTCTTTCTTATTCATCCAAGTTTTAAAGATAAAAAAAGCCACAACCTAGGTTGTGGCTTTTTTTATGCGTGTTCGATTTTAATCACTGGCCGCTTTTGACACGACGCGGTGAGCAAGCAAGATAAAGTATCTTTCACGGCCTGCGCACTAAACTCAATGAGCTCTATGTCAGGCACTTTGATCTGACCTGATTTCACATCGGCTAGGAGCTTTTGCCCCATAAAGCATAAGTGCTGTTGTGCACAGAGGTTATTTGCTAACCAAGCACCACCAATTGACACGACACCAATGTTTGGCGACTTCTCAAACAACAGCTCTTGAGGAATTTCACTAAACCCGTTCAAACAGGCTATGCGGCCACAAAAACGTAAATGTTCTAAGTCTGTCACAAACGAGTCACCGCCAGAGGTGTTTAAAATGCAGTCGAACCCCTCAGGACCAATCTCACGCTTAATTTGGTCGCACACGTTTTCTGACTCACAATCAAAAGCAAAATCAGCCCCTAACTTACGCAGTCGTTTATGATGCTCTTTTTGTGCAAAAGCAAAGACTTGTGCGCCCTTTTGCTTTGCGTATTGTATAGCGAAATGCGATACGGCACCCTGTGCGCTATTGATGGCGAGAGAGTCGCCCTCTTGCAACTTTAACTTCTCAATGGCGAGTAACGCAGCCATGCCAGCATTCGGTAAGATCACCGCCACTTCAGGGCTAATATCGGCTGGCAACTCAGAGACTGCGTGATTAGGTACCACGGCAAACTCTTTTAACATGCCTTTTTGTGCCAAGTTAGCATTAAACAACACTCGGGTGCCCGCTTTTGGAAATACCCCTTTACCAGCTTGAATCACTGTACCAACGGCATCCAACCCTAAAATATGCGGATATTCCCATTGGCTAAACCCATCTCTTGCCATTTTTGCATCTAAGTGATTGAGCGCGACATATTCAATGGCCACGAGCAATTCATTGCTTGTAGGCTCAGGCATGGCGTGTTCACTCATGACTAAGTCAAAGTCAAGTCCGTGCGAACGTAATTCAAGGGCTTTCATCTTAGTGTGTTCAATAGACATAGTATGTTGTATCTCCAAAAGTGGCGCTGTTGCACGTATTAAATACTTGCAACCAGAGCCTTAGACCATTGTCCGTTTAGTTCACCATATACACTTACCGACGAGCTAAGTAGCATATTTCTCATGGCCATTTGCGATTGTTGCGCTATTAAAACATCTTGACGCGCATCCAACAACTCAAGATAACCCAATTGCCCTTCTTTATATCCTGCGGTTGCTTGCTGATAAGCACTTTCGGCTGCAATCACTTGCTCATGTGCATAATTTAGTTGCTCTTTAGCTTGTGACAAGACACGTAATGAATACTCTGCCTGTGCCAAAACATGGGTTAAGGTTTGGCGGTAGTCATAGTAGCTCGCTTCGCTCAGCGCCGCTTGTCTATCTATCTGTGCCAACAACTGAGGGTAACTAAACAAGGACCAGCTCAACGTGGGGGCTACCTGCCAGCTAGATTGGGTATCATTAAAATTAACCCCAGTTGGGTTGAGCACCCCAGCAAATGCCGAAAAACTAATGTCTGGATATAGCGCTCGCTCTGCACTTTGCGACAGGTAGCTTTGCTGTTTAAGCTTGGCAATTGCACTTTGTACATCACCACGTTGCAGCAATGCATCCGATGCCGAGTTTACGTTAATGGCAATCGCTAACGCTTCATAACGCGCTTGCTCTAATGCATGCAGACCTAGTTTATCAGTCGACTTGTTGCTCAACACGGCCAATGTCTGCTCTACTCGAGCCAGCTCTGTGGCAATGTGCGGTAAGCGTTGCTTGTGCTCAAAATATTGCGACTTGGTTCGGTTAAGCTCCAGCTCTGTTGCCACGCCTTCTTTGACACGGATCTCAATGATGGCTATCGACTCTTCAAGTGCTGTAAGTTGCGCTTGAGTCAAGGTCTGAGTTTGCTTGAGCGCCTGCCATTGCAGGTAACTCTGGATGGTCGTTGTGACTAGCTCTCCTGCCAGAGCTTGATACTGGCCTTGCTGAGCCTCTGCTGCGGATGTAGCTGCATCCGCCAACTTGGCAATACGACCCGATAAATCCACATCCCATGTTAATGCACCGCCACTATTTAGTGATTCATTAATTGGGCCTTGCATGCCATTAGTAAGTACTGTGGTACCGCGCTGCTCGGCAAGATTAATATTACCTTGTGGTAGGCGAGCGCGCTGAGCTTCACTTAACCCCGCCATTGCAGCGCGCAAACGCGCTGCAGAGGCTTTGAGGTTTTGGTTGGCAGACATCACATCCACCACCAGCTGATTTAAATGCGTGTCCTCAAGTTGCTGCCACCAATTGGCTTCATCCGAACGCGCTACTGTGTTGAGTACCGCTGTGCCGTCGACTTGTGAGTTAAATGCCTGCTGACTTGCAGCCACATCTTGCTCGTAGGAGGTGCTTGTACATCCTACTATTGCAGCAACAGCCAAACTTAAAATAGACAGTTTAATAATGCGCATGTTTACTGCTCCTTTGGCGTTACTAGACGATAAAATACAGGTGTAAATAGTAAGCCAAACACGGTTACCCCTATCATGCCGAAAAATACTGCGTTACCCATGGCTTGACGCATTTCTGCACCCGCGCCTGATGCCAATACCAGCGGGATAACACCTGCGGTAAACGCGATTGAGGTCATCAAAATTGGGCGTAATCTTAGTCGGCATGCTTCAATTATGGCCTCTAAATGTGTCGCGCCTTGTACGTGCTTGTCTCTGGCAAACTCTACCATCAAGATGGCGTTTTTCGATGCCAGTGCCACTAATACAATCAAGGCAATTTGCGTAAAGATATTGTTGTCACCACCTAGCATATACACACCAGCAAGTGCCGAGAATATCGTCATAGGTACGATTAAAATAATCGCCAGTGGTAAACGCAAACTCTCGTACTGCGCCGCAAGTACCATGAAGACTAAAACCACAACCAATGGGAATACATACACCATGGTATTACCTGCCAAAATCTGCTGGTACGTGACTTCAGTCCACTCGTACGCCATGCCTTCCGGCAGAGTGTTTGCCAATACTTTTTCAATGGCTTGCTGTGCTTGATCTGAGCTGTAACCCGGCGCTGGGCTGCCGTTTAGCTCTGCTGTCACATAACCGTTATAGTGCATCACACGATCAGGGCCTGTGGTTGCCTCAACGGTAACAACTGAACCTAATGGCACCATGTTGCCCGCGGCATTACGCACTTTGAGGTTATTAATTTGTTCTTTTTTCGCTCTAAACTCAGCATCTGCTTGCGCTTTCACTTGGTAAGTACGGCCAAATAAGTTGAAGTCATTGACATAAACAGAGCCTAAATATACTTGTAAAGCATCAAATACTTCCTGCAATGGAATACCTTGAATAAGTGCCTGCTCGCGGTCGATATTAATGTCCATTTGCGGCACTTGTACTCTAAAGCTGGAGTAAAGGCCGGTCAGCGCTGGATCTTGCTGCGCCGCACCTATGGTCGATTGTAGCGCTGCAAACAATGCTTCAAACCCTTGGTTGCCTCTGTCTTGAATTTGCAGTTTAAAACCACCCGTTGTGCCCAAGCCTAAAATTGGCGGCGGTGGGAATACCGCAACAAATGCCTCATCAATGGCTGCAAAGCGCATATTCAGCTGCATCGCAATTGCCTGCGCTGACAAGCTTGGGTCATTTCTGTCTGCAAAGTCATCCAGTGGCGTAAACACAATGCCGCTGTTAGTGCTATTGGTAAACCCGTTTACAGATAAACCTGGGAATGCAACCGTGTGTGCAACACCCGGCACTTGTAGAGCAATTTCTTGCATCTGTTTAATGACTTCTTCAGTGCGGTCTAAGCTTGCTGCATCTGGTAATTGCGCAACGGCGACCAGGTATTGCTTGTCCTGCTGCGGAATAAAGCCGCCCGGTACAGACTGGAACAAACCAATGGTTGAGCCAACAAGTGTAAGATAAACCACACCGACAACTACACTCATACGGATTAGCTTTTTAACGATCGCTTCGTAGCCTTTTGCACCTTTATCAAATAAGCGATTGAATGGCTCAAATAACCATGCGCCAAATAGCTTATCAAGCAGGCGTGTTAACCTGTCTTTTGGTGCATCGTGCGATTTTAACAAAATAGCGGATAGCGCAGGTGACAGCGTCAGTGAGTTAAATGCTGAGATCAGCGTCGAAATCGTGATTGTAAGCGCAAATTGCTTGTAGAATTGACCCGATAAGCCCGTAATAAATGCCGTTGGAATGAATACCGCACACAGTACAAATGCAATCGCGACAATTGGGCCAGTCACTTCCGTCATGGCAATTTTAGTGGCTTCGTATGGACTGTGGCCATCTGCAATATTACGCTCTACGTTTTCCACAACCACGATGGCATCATCCACAACAATACCGATTGCGAGTACTAGACCAAATAAAGATAAGGTATTTATTGAGACACCTAACATTTGCATCACAGCAAACGTACCAATCAGCGATACCGGCACCGCAATCAATGGAATAATAGAGGCGCGCCATGTTTGCAAGAACACCACAACCACTACAACTACCAATAGAATTGCTTCCATCAAGGTCATGATAACTGCGTCAATTGAACCGCGGACAAAAACAGTTGGGTCGTAAGCGATTTCATAAGTCATCCCCGCTGGGAATGTTTTCTCAAGACGTGCCATGGTTTCACGCACATCATCAGACAGTTCAATGGCGTTAGTGCCCGGACGCTGGAAAATCGGCATTGCAAGGGCTGGCTGGTTATCTAACATTGCACGCAGTGCATAGTTTTCTTGTCCAAGTTCAACTCGAGCAATGTCTTTTAAGCGAGTCAGTGCGCCATTGTCGCCTACTTTAATGATCACACTTTCAAACTCTTCAATGCTCTCTAAACGGCCTTTTACATTTAACAAAATTTGGAATTGGTTTTCTTCAGGTGTTGGCTGTGCACCCAATGAACCTGCTGCAACTTGTTGGTTTTGCGTACGCAGTGCATTGACCACATCTGACGCCGTTAAGTTACGTGCAGCCAAAGCGTCTGGGTCTAGCCAAACACGCATTGAATACTTTGCACCACCAAATAGCTGCAAATCACCCACACCCGGTAAGCGTTTAAGCTCATCTTTGATGTATAAGTCAGCGTAGTTTGCCATGTAAGCAGTGTCTTGCTCACCATTGGGTGATACCAAGTGCACAACCAATGCAAGGTTGGGTGATGACTTTTGAGCTGTAACACCTAAGCGCTGTACCTCTTGCGGCAAACGCGGTAATGCATTGTTCACACGGTTTTGCACCTGTACCTGCGCTTGATCAAGGTCAGTACCTAGCGCAAATGTGACAGTCAACGTTAAACGCCCATCACTGGTGGCTTGCGAGCCGTGATACAACATATTCTCAAGACCATTGAGCTCTTGCTCAAGTGGCGTTGCCACAGTCTCTGCAATGACTTTTGGGTTAGCACCCGGGTATGTCGCGTTAACAACAACCGTAGGCGGCACAACTTCTGGGTATTCACTGACCGGCAGTTGAAACAATGAGATAGCACCTGTGATGATAAAAATCATCGACAGCATGGCCGCAAAAATGGGCCTATTGATAAAAAAGTGGGAAAATTTCATAACGCTCTCTTAGTTTGCCGCACTGAGTAATAAAGAAGAGTCAGACTGCTTTAAAACAAACTGAGTATTTTCAAAGGCTAAACTGACAGAATTCGGGGTAATTGGCATACCTGGACCGACACGCGCAGGACCATTAACAGCAATGCGATCGCCCTCTTCTAAGCCCGATTTAATGGCACGAAACGCACCGTAGCGCTCGCCAAGCTCAACCAATCTGTACTGCAAGACATTGTTTTCATCGATGGTCAGGACAAAACGGTTTTTAAGATCTGTACCAATTGCACGCTCAGGCACAATGGCCATTTGCTGTGCATTTTGCGCACCGATTGAAACGCGAGCAAATGCGCCCGGCTTTAAGTGATGCTGCTGTGCATCAAATACTGCACGCACTCGCAATGTGCCAGTGTTGGGATTAATTTCGTTATCGATAAAATCAAGTTTACCTGCTACTTGCTTGGTCTCGCCCAAGCGCTGAAGCTGTACTGTGATCTGATCTTGTACAGATACACCAGCAAATTGGCGGCTCCATGTGCGCTCATCCACATCAAAATAGGCGTAAATTTCATCGTCAGAAACAATCGTCGTCAGCTCAGTTTCACCCGCTTTAACATAGTTACCTGTAGTGACGACTGCACGAGAAATAGTGCCGCTGATAGGCGCGGATACTTGGCTGAACTCTAAATCTAACTGCGCGTTTTGCAGACGTGCCTCAATGGCATTTTTGTTTGCAATCGCACTGCGAAGGGTTGCACTACGCTGTTCTGCTTCTTCTGTTGAAATAGCATTTTGTGCAACCAAACGATTTGCACGCGCGGCTTCACCTCGCGCTTGCTCTAAGCTTGCCTCAGCACTTTTTAACTGAGCGTTTAAAGTATCAATCTGAGCTTGGAAAGGTCTTGGGTCAAGGCTAAATAATAACTGACCTTTGTTGACGCGTTCACCCTCGGTGAATGCCATACGTTCTATTTGACCGGATACACGCGGTTTAAGTAAAACGCGTTCAGGCGCTTCTAAACGCGTGGTAAATGTGTGCCAAGATTGAACTTGTTCAAGCTCAACGCTTGCTACGTCAATAGTTAAAGGAGGCGGCTGTTGTCCTTGCTGTGCATTGGATTGACCACATCCACTTAAAACAAGGGCAAGGGCCACAGCACTGAGTGTAAAACCTAACTTTTTCATTTGTTGCTCCGCAGAAAATTAATATGCGGACATCGTACGCCTGTTATTAATGACGAAAAACAGTGGTTTTTTAAAAACATTAATGCCAGAATGGCACCAATGAACATTTATAGTGATGCCAAATATGGATACAACCAGTCGATTGATCATGTTATTAGAGGTCGTTGAGCAAGGCTCTTTTTCAAAAGCAGCCGAAGTCAGAAACATAGATCGCTCAGTTATATCTAAACAAATCAGTAAATTAGAAGAGGAGCTTGGTGTACGTCTACTCAACCGGACTACCCGTTCATTTTCATTAACTGCCGCTGGCGCTGAAATGGTTAAAAAAGCTGCTGAGCTGAGAGTACTGCTGCAAGACACTGTGCAAATGGCTGAGAACTATCACCAAGAGGCCCGTGGTTTATTGCGTATCACCTCATCAAGTTACATCGGTAAGTACTACCTGCTGCCGGTGATCAATGATTTCCAAAAACGTTTTCCGCAAGTCACCATAGAGTTAAGATTAGATGACCGCGTCATCGATATGGTATCCGAAGGCTTTGATCTGGCGTTTCGCGTTGGTGAACCGAGAGACTCCTCATTGATCGCACGTAAAGTGGCGCGTAACCGTATGTTGATTTTAGCCACGCCACAGTTTATCGAGACCTATGGTGAGCCAAAAGAAATGTCTGATCTGGCTGAGCTACCTGCTGCTGCATACTCAAGTAACCACATCCGTTTTGAGTCCATCAGCTACATCGATGAAAAAGGCAAACCTCAAGAGCAGCCTATTACACCCGTGTTCAAATCTAACGATGGTGAAGCATTGCTTGAAAAGGTGCTCTCGCATACTGCGTTTTGTACCGCGCCTGCCTTTTTCTTTGCCGATCATATCGATCACGCGCAGTTAGTGCCAATGCTGACACATGTCAACTTACCTGACTATAGCGCCATGTATGCCGTTTATCCGCACCGCGATTTACCGGTTAGAACACGGTTATTTTTAGATGCAGCACGGCATTATATTGGCGAGGCAGTGCCTCGTTGGGAGCATAATATCCCGGGTCTAGATAAGATGTATCTGCCGAAATAAGCTCAATTGATTTATCACAAGTTCACCTTAAAAAGGCTCACTTGTGATAAATCAATATAAATCATACTATTCAATCAATACAATTTCTTTTTTCTGAGAGATGCGCTTTACAAACAACAACTGAGTGTCATTGATATCTGAAATCGACGTAATACCGTTATCGACTTGCTTAAGCACTTGGTAAGTATGTTCTTTTAAATTATAACGCCACAACATATTGCTTTTTGTCAGCCCAAATAAACGACCATCTCGCTCAACAAAGCCGGCCTTATGCGTATGCTGATTTAATAGCGCCAAAGCCACCACCTGGCCCTGATTTAAATGCCAAAATTGACCATTTGAATCTTGATAAACCAGCTCATGAGGCTTCAATAGCACTGCATCTTGTATTGCCACTTTAAGCAAGTTCTCTATTTCCCCCTCTTCATTTCGAGTTGATAGGTGTACTATTGCCTCTTCCTCATAAGCGAACAAAGTATGAGTAGGCAGGTTCGACTGATATACCCCTACGAACCTTTGCTCAGATAACAAGCTTTTATAATTTCCAGTTAAGTCATAGAGATACAGCCCTTGGTTAGTCGCAACATATAACTTATTTTCATCAGCGTGCCACTCCACAGACAATGGATATTCCGCACCATTAAATTGTGTCAATCGCCTTGGCTCTCCTCCACTTGACAACCAAACTTGCTTTCTTCCTGAACGCTCAGAGATAAATGAGAGGTGTGCCGTGTTTTGACTCCATTTCCCTTGTGCTTCTCGCCTTGTAGAGCGAACACTGGGTTTTGACTCACCCAGCACTTGGCCATCAACATAAGGCATAGTAATTAAGTCCGAATCGTAAGTACCGTAAGTGCCCACAATCGCATTGGTGTGTGGGTGGAAATTAATGCTGTAAATATCCTGATAAAGGGGTAAGGTGATAGGCTTTACACTGCCATCAAAGTCCAGTTCAAACAAGGATTTACCACTACCATAAAGCAGCCTTTGAGAGTCAGGGTCAAAATTAGGATAAATACGTGAACTGCCATCAAATGACGCGGGAAAATCAATGATATTTTGCGCAACAAGCTCACCAGAGGGTTTTAGCAAACTCAATACTTGCCCACCTTCTTTGTTAAACCCTATCACGGCCAATAATTGATGAGTGGATGAATACCTTAATACATACAAATGTAAGTTTTTATCTTCAAAGAGCGTGGCGACTGGATGGTTATTTATATTGTGCAACGCAACACGTAACTGATTGTTTTGCAAATCAAGTGTGGCAAATGAATCTGCAGTTAACCACTGAGGGTGATACATTTTGGTCGACTTACATGCTTTTAGTACATGAGGTGTTTGCGGACTTTTCAAAGCTTCAGCAAAATTGATTGCCACCAAATCCCAGCAGTTTTTTACAGTATGATCGTATTCAATGGGCTGGTGCTCACATGCTCGGTTTTGCAAAAAGCCCAGCTTTTCTCCATCTGGTGAAAACGTGAACCCCGTGAATTTAGCACCGCTCAATGTCAGCTTCATTGATTGCTCACTTGCAAGATTTTTAGCCCACAGCTCACTCTCGCAATGCGCCAGGTGACGGTAAAATACCAAGTATTTACCATCAGGTGAAAATATCCCCGCGCCTTCTTGTACATCACTGGCAGTCAAAGAAGTCAGTTGAGTAAACTCGAGCGTCTCACTCTGCGGCTTTGCAAAATAAAACACACCCATCAAGCTGATAATAAACAATACAATTACCAAAAAAAGTACAGGCTTTGTGGCTTTCTTTGCATGTGTATGCGCCTTTATTACTGGCTTGGTTTGTTGTTCGCTCCATAAAACGGCGGCTTCTAAGCTATAGCCTTGCTTTGAGTGCGTTTTAATGATGGCCTGCGCTTTACCGTCATCGCCAAGTGCCTTTCGCAGTTCAGCAATAGCACGCTGTAGTGAATTAGGTGACACAACGACGCTTTTCCAAACCTCGTTAATCATCTCATCATGACTGACCACTTGCCCCTGTCTTTTGGCCAAGCAATATAAAACCGCAATCACTTTAGGCGGCAAGATCTGCGGTTGGTTTTTATGGGTGATTTGATTTCTCGCGGTATCAATAACTCGCTCGTTTATTATTATTTTTTGTCGCACGTATTTTAGCCTAGCTTTTCTTATCAGTGCTCACATATACCCATATGTACAACACAAATAAGTAATAATTTCATGAAGATATCAAGAAAATTTCAGGTCGATTTCATGTTTTCCTTGCTCAGTTTGTCACACTGTAGCCTCACATATCACAATAATAATTCAGGAGCGTAACATGCAATTTGTATGGTACATATTATTTTTCATCGCGACTTTTTGTACACAAGCTAGCGTAAACCCAATCACAGTAGCACCACTTATCGTTGGCAAAACGCTCAGTATTTCCTCCAAATATATAAAGGATGCGCCAAACTTTGATGTGTATTTACCCTCGGACTATCACACCACATCTGAAAAGCGTACCTACCCATTGGTTGTTACGCTAGATGGTTGGCTAGTCTCTGAGGTAACAAATGGTATTTTAAGCCACCTCGGCGACACCGCTTCCATGCCGCAAGCCATTATCGTGTCGGTTCACTCTCATAATAGGTTTGCATGGGGACCTGAATTGTATGTAAGTAACAGCGGTTGGCAGGGGGAAAAGTCAGACCGCTTAGAAGGCTTTTCACAGGGGCGCTCGCAGGACATGATTAACTACTTGCAACAAGAGCTTTTTCCATTTTTAAAAAGTCGGTACCGCATCAATGATTTCCGTATTTTCATCGGTGCATCGCCCACTGCGGCATTTGGTTTGCATACCTTAAATGCAGCACCTAATCTATTCAACGCGCATTTCCTATTTGCTGCAACCGATGTACTGGGATTGGGCTATACACCTGATACCACCATGATTGATGCAATCGCTAAAAGCTTCGAAAAGACCCCCGACAGAACCGGTTTTCTCTATGTCGCGTCAGCAAAGCGTGAAGCTGAGAGAAACCCGGTCAGATATACGCTTGCCAAACAGCTTCGAGAAGCGCTCGCCCCTTATTCAAAAACATTTAAGTTAAAAGTCGAACACATAGATGATTATGGTCACTACCCCATGATAGTGCCCGGCTTATTAAACGCCATTGGCTTTGTATTTCCGCGTAAAGACTGGGATATAGGTATTAAATTCATCGAGTTCACAAATAACGGGAATCAAACACTGACAGATATCCTCGCCCATTATCAAATGCTTAGCAAACAAGTGGGATTTGATGTCTACCCCAATTTAAACCTAAACAATAATGCAGCCTGTATTCGTGCTATTGCTCAGCGTTTACGAGCTCAAGGTCGCTATAATGAAGCTGATGCGTTATTTAATTATTGGATATCACACTCGCCAAGCTCTGCGTCAGCTGTCGCTGGACTCGCCGTCAGCAAAGAGCTGCAAGGTGAAGAAAAAGAGGCTCTGACACTCTATCGTAAAGCGTTAACGCTAACTGAGCCTGAAAATACCAGAAGAAAGGAATGGTTGACAGGTAAAATAGAATCACTGACAAAAAAGTAAATTCTGCCCCTCATATAATGAGTTTGTAACCCATGAGGACCTGTTCCATCAGGTCCTATTTACTGACATTTAAGCGCTTAATTACACTTATAGCCATTAATTGAAACAGGGCAAGAATAGTTCGGATCAGAAATTGGCCCACATCCCATCGCAGAAATACCACCTGCTATTTGGCGTGTTTTTTCTTGATTTAATGAAGCCATTGTCTGAGAAAGGTTTTTTACGCTCTTTTTGTTCATTTTTAATTTCATTGTTATTTCCTTTACGTTGATGAGCCAAGATTGGCAAAACCAGTGTGTCGCTAATTAGTACAAACAGGCACTAGACAATCGTCTAATAAACAAACAAGTTCACAAAAACGTCATATAGTCATACTCTTCTTTTATTGAGATAACATAACAATTACCAATTGATAAAGGATGCTATCATGGTCATGCCACACACACCTATGCCAAGTTATGGTCGGATACCGCTCCTAGACACTATTCGCGGGTTTGCCTTATGCGGCATCATATTTGCTAATTTAATGAGCTTTTTTGGGTTTTATTCATTAAATTATGCACAAATAAGTCAACTCCCTTTTGCTGACAGAGCCACGTTATTTGTCATTGATTGGCTGGTGGAGGGTAAATTTTATACCGTGTTCGCCATATTGTTTGGCGCAGGATTTGCGCTATTACATGAACAAAAGCAAGGCGCTGATTTTGCTTCGTATTGGCGCAAGAGAATGGGTATTTTATTGATCATCGGCCTCATCCACATGTTTTTTATCTGGCATGGCGATATTCTTGTTTTGTATAGCCTTTTAGGTATGGCATTGCCTTGGTTTATACGTTTCTCTGCATCGCGCTTGCTTTTTATCGCCCTCACCCTCCTGTTTATACCTTTACTTATTCACCTCATGGCCATAATCAGCAAAGATGCCAGCTTTTGGTCAGCTCTAAAACTGATTGCGCTAAGCTTAAAATCAAATCTCGGTTATGAACATACCAGCTTGCTGAGCATGCGCACCTCAACCGAATTTATGGACGTGTTTGTTGCAAACATTTATAGCGCTATCCCAAGACCTATGTCTTATCTTATTACGGGAAGGCCCTTTCAAGTTCTAGGACAATTTTTACTTGGGATTTATTTTGTCAAAACGTTTATGAAACAGGGTCGTCTCAACATCGTTATTTCGTGGCAGGCAATTGCTTTTTTAGCGCTTACAGGGCTTTTACTGAATTTAGTGTACGCCGCAGTCAAAGCCATGACAGGCAGCCCGTTTTCTCTTAACTTAATGGGTCTTATGCAAGGTGTGTGTTACCACCTAGGCTGCCTATTCTTGGCATTAACGTACCTTGCTTGCATCGTCAAGTTAGTCGATAAATGCCACAACAAAGTTGTACTTGGGCTTAATACATTAGGGCGTATGTCACTGACCATGTATTTAATGCAAACCACGCTCTGCGTCATGCTGTTTTATGGGTATGGCTTAGCACTGATGAATACGTTGCCATTTTATTTGATTGGTGTATTTGGTGCTGTCATTTTAGCTGCGCAAATATCTTTTGGGCTATGGTGGCTTAATCAATTTCGACAAGGCCCGGTAGAGATGATGTGGCGAAAGGCGTTGTAAATATGTAAAAAAGGGCCAGTAAGCCGGCCCTTTGGTCGATTCAAGAGGAGATTATTTACACTCGCCTAGGTGTTTCCAGACTGCCCAACGGCTAGAATATTGCGCTGGGTTTTGATTACGAGTCCACCACTTCGCTTGGTATAGCTGTCCATCAAGGCTGGCTTGCTTACCTGACGTATATACGCTGCTCGCCTGCCATGCTGGCACATCACAGCTCGGTTTACTGCCATTCACTTTAAAACGGTTAGTCGAAGATTGTGTGCTCAGGCCTTGTGCATCCGTTGCAATGGCAAAGACGCTGTAACTCCCCGCCGATGTAGCCTTAAAGTTTGCACTGTATGGTGCCACACGAGATACTGCCACTTGCTTGCCATTCACAAAGTAAGCGATTTGCTTTAAATCGTTGTCTTTGTCACTGGCCACAACTGAAAGCGCAACTTGCTCACCAACATTAAATGTACTGCCATTCGCAGGGCTTGTTAAGCGTACGCTTGGTGCCTCTGGTGTTGGCTGTGGCTCAGCATTTGTCACCGTTATGGTGCGACGAACAGCCGCTGATTGTGCATCGTCATTATCATAAGCAACCGCTGATAGTTGATAAGTACCTACTTCAAGTGGTTGATAGTTAAATGCATAAGGCGCACGCGTTAGCTCGGTAAGCGCTTGACCATTGACACTCACTGCAACTTTAGCAATCTCACCATCACTGTCATTGGCAGCAAACCTCACTGACACAGATTCACCTAATTCAATCGATACATTATTTGATGGTGAGGTGAGTGATAAGCTTGGTGCTTGATTTGGCTTATCAGCCACACCACCACACTCTAGTCCCTTTTTCCATACGCCCCAAGATCCTGAATTGCTCGCTGGGTTTTGGTCTCTGTTCCACCATTTCGCTTCGTATTCAAATCCATCATAGGCAACTTTATTACCCTGAGTATAGACTTTGCCACCTTGCCAAGGTACTGTTTGACATTGACTAGGGTCGATCAGACTAAATGACACCGGTGCAGAATCTGTTGATAGACCATCGTTATCAGTCACTTTTGCTGTTACCGTATATACCCCTGTTTTATCTGTGCTAAATTGCGTCTCAAACGGCGCTTTCAAATCGGTATTGTACAATGCCCCATTGACAAAGAACTCTACCTTCTCAACTGCACCATACTCATCTTTAGCATCAGCTTTAAACGTAACGTCACTGCCAACCAGATAGCGTCCGTTACTTTCTGGGCTGGTAATAGAGATGGTCGGCGCTTTATTCTCAGTACAAGCAAAAACGCCTACCGCTTTAAACGCTTCTCCCACAGCCTTCGTATCGTAGCCCAAGTCAGCCGCAGCATCTGTAACGCCACAAGCAAGCGATTCGAACTTACCATTGTAAACCCAAAAGTTTTTATTGGCATGAAGCATCACTTCATAAGCTTTTTTAACGCCCCAACCTTCACTATTTGCGAGCAAATAAAAAGCGCGATTGAATACACCCGAACTGTGGTGAACACCCATACCTATTTCAAACTTGCTGGCATGACCGATAGATCGGCCATCTCGCTCTGGATTTTCCATATAACGAAGCGCCGTTCTATTTTTAAATATGCTCGCGCCAATCAACCAATCGACCTCACAAGTGCCATCTGGTTTTTGGTTCATAAAGCACTCAAGTGCTTCAGAGGTCATATCTGAAAATGATTCATTCACGCCACCAGACATATTGCTATACACCAATTTAGAGTTTTGATGCGTCACACCATGACCGATTTCATGGGCAACAACCCCTAAAGACGTAAATGGATAAACGCCGTAGTTATCTAAGTCACCATCACCAAAAGTGACCTCTTTACCATTCCAAAACGCGTTCAAATAATCTTTACGATAATGGATTCGCATAACAAGGTCGCCCGATAATGCACGGCTATCGAACCAATCATTAAACATGTCTATGGTTGCTTGACCATAAAACATCGCGTCGTTGAGTGGTGAATAAGCACCATTTACATGCTTATGAGTATTTTCGTGACATGGAAATTGATACGTTTGCGTATTGGTTGTGCCATGCTCCATGTCAATCACACGTATATCTGTATGAGACATTTCACAATTTCCATTACCGAGCTCCTTTGCGTGGAACTTTGGCATATCATCACCATAATAATGCTTGCCAATTTTCTCATTACCGCCCGGGCCCATACCAATTTTCGAGTGATTAAGTGTTTCAATACGCGACAGCACTTCACCTGTATGTGCATCAATTGCAAACTCTGGGCGCATTGGTGCATGCTCAGTTTCAGCAAACAAGGTCACTAAATAAGCGAGTTTTGCCTTGCCTTGATGAGGGTAAATAACCAGCTCAACCTGCTCATCTGATGTTGCAAGCAGCTCAGCAATTTGCTCTTTTGCAAACTCAATGGCTTGCTTATCCGAAATACTTGCTTTAACCGTATCAAGCGAGATATTTGGAACCACAGAGCCACTGATTGAGGTAATTTCTCCCTCAGGTTGAAACCAAACACTTAAAAAATTTTGTTCATTATGGTGAGTGACAATTTCACCGCCGTACACCCGCACACCTTTGAAGTATTGGCTGCGGCGCATGTGGCGTCCGTCTTGCGTTTTTTGGTGGGTAATAAACTCTAAATCTTGCTGCTCGTCACTTGAGGCCGCTCTAAAAAAGCTTTGATGTTGTGACAACTGCGATTTGATATTTGCCTTCAATTGTTCATTGTTGTGCAGGCTTACAGGCTCGCTGGCCAATGCCGCGAACGTTGAAAAAACACCAACACTTGCCGCGACCAGTAGCGCTATTTTTTTTGCTTTTAACATGGATATTTACTCTGTACTTGTTGTTATAGTAAGAAGGTGCATCCATGCACCAGAATGAACTCAGTTTGAATGAGCTCGATTCGAACGAGCTCAGTTAATTAATCTGTTATAGCTTGCGCCATACTGAGCTGCTGCCCGGAGTTTGGCCACGAGTCCACCAGCGAGCTTGGTAGGTCTCACCATTGTGAACCACTTTGTCACCACCGGTATAAACTAGGTCACTGCGCCAATCGCGTACTTTGCCATCATCAGGAATGATCTCGGCCCATACACCGCCATTGCTTGGCACCGCACCACGGGTCCACCAACGTGCTTTATATTGAACGCCTTTGTACCAAACCGTGTTCCCACCGGTGTAAACCTTGTTTGCATCCCACGTTGTCTTGCCATCATCTGGCGTTGGCTCTGGATCCGTTTCCACATTCTTAATCGTCACATTAAACTGACGCGTCACGCTGTGCTCGCCATCAGATACCACAACGGTGCCTGTGAGTGTCTCAGTTTGTGTTACTTCACCCGCTTTGACCGTGACAGTGCTGCCTGTGCCCACAATGGTGTTACCCGGTAGTTGCCATGCAAAGCTCAGTGCTTTTCCTTCAGGATCGGTTGCTGAAACGCTGATAGACTTACTGGTGTTTTCATCGAGTGATATCGCTGAAATTGTCCCAACTACAGGCGCTTTGTTCTCTACAACAGGTGCTTTAACAATGACTTTTACTGTGCGATTAACCGTGTTTGCACCATCACTGACAGCCAAATTGACAGTGAACACAGAATCACTTGTGACACTTGGTGCAGTCACAATAACGCTGTTATTTTCACTTTGTAGATTTAAGGCCGCATCACCTTGCCAAGAAAAAGTAAGTGCTTTTCCTTCAGGATCGATAGCTTGAGCCGTTAAAACATGAATATCACCCGCATTTAACGTAATCTGGCTCGTCAGTGTCACAACAGGTGCTTTATTGACCGGTGTTGGGTTAGTTACTTTACCTGCAAGACCTTCGTGCATTGCATTTAGGATGTCGCCATTGTCTGCATCGATTTCCCACGCAAATAGACCCGCTAAATTATGCTCACGTACATAGCGACCTTTTGCGCGCACAGAGCGAGGGCTGTCATAGGTAACCAAGGTGCCTTTTTGGCGATTCCAGACATATGCTGCTTCAGCTTGCTCATCGTACCCTACTTCAAAACCATTAATACCTTGCTCATCATGACCAATCATGTGTGCTTTTAGTCCCTTGTAGTCGATAACGCCAGCTTCCCAAACACCTTGCGACGTCGAACCGCGTAATTTACCATTTGCTGGTGCAGTCATTGGGTTATCAGCAATTTGCGCATT
This sequence comes from Pseudoalteromonas luteoviolacea, assembly GCF_000814765.1. Classification (GTDB taxonomy): domain Bacteria; phylum Pseudomonadota; class Gammaproteobacteria; order Enterobacterales; family Alteromonadaceae; genus Pseudoalteromonas; species Pseudoalteromonas luteoviolacea_H. Next base: position 1,098,862 of record NZ_JWIC01000007.1, on the reverse strand, counting down.
TTGTGGATATACGCCTTCCCAACCACGGCCATACATTGCCGTACCTACGACTAACTTTTCACTTGGCACACCTTGGGCTAAGAGCAATTTAATGGCATTGTCTAGCGTATATGCAGGGCCTTTTCGCGCTTCGCCTTTATCATCAACACCCGTGCCATTACACTCATCTGTAGACATATGCGAGCCACAGTAAATCGCAGTCTGGTGACCTGTTACATTGTTCCAGCCACCTGCAAAGTCATATGTCATGGCAAAAATGTAATCCATGTATTGTGCAGCTTGCTGATAATCAACATCTTCAATTTTGTCGTAGCCAGTACCGATCGCTGAAGTCAGTTCAAACTCACGACCCATCTCAACTTCAAGTTCATCAAGCATCTCGCGAAGCTCTTTCATAAGAATGATATAAACTTCGCCATCTTTGTCTGAACCTAAATCAGGATTTGCACCGTCACCACCTGGGAACTCCCAGTCAATATCAATGCCGTCGTAGAATTTCCATGTCTTGAGGAATTCACGCATTGAATTCACAAAAGTGTCACGGTTTGCTTTCACATCAAAGTCAAAGAACGGATCTGAAAGTGTCCAACCGCCCACAGAAGGGAGAATTTTCAGATCAGGGTTACGCTGCTTCAATGCCATTAGCTGTGCATATGTACCACGAATTGGATCTTTAGAACTGATCCCCGGTAACGCTTTTTGCACCGCAGCCCAAGGGTCATGGATCACCACTTCGTAGTCTTTTGAACTACCACAGGCCAACTTAAGTGCTCTCAAGCTATTGCCGTTTTCGATTTCCGCCAGCGAGTCATTTGGACCACATACTGGGATAAATCCATAAAGTAAGTGGGTTAAGTTATCCGCAGGAATTTGCGTCACATCGAACTTACGGCCATAAATACCCCATTCAACAAAATAAGCACCGACAACCGTGTTTGGATCTGTGTCGAACTTTTTATTGTTTGGATTCACATTCAGTTTAAGTGGCTCTAAGTGACCACCGTCTGTATCGGCGATCACAATTGGCTTTGAAGCAGACATTGAACAGCCTGATGCATCACACAATGCGATTCTTAATTCATGACGGCCAGACTTGTGATATGGAAAACGAATTGTGCCACCGGTTGTGCCCTCAGCGAGGGTACCTTCATTCACCACTTCATTGTCAAAATACACTTTATAGCTGTTGCCGCCTTTACCTGACCATGCATTCCATTCAATTTGAATATCCACCACGTCTTTGGCTTGGATCAGTTGCTTATATGACCCACGGCCATAAATATTCACATCAACAAACGAGTAATTTTGTGGTTTCCAGTTAATGCTAGGTGTTGATGGCGCAGCCACAACAGCGGCACTTGCAAGCGCCGCACCGACAGCTGCAGCAGTAGTTAAATATTTAAACATTTTTGAATTACCTCTATGATATTTTTATAGTTTTTTCCAAACGGAATGTTGGTCTGGTTGCTGATTACGCGTCCACCAGCGAGCTTGATAACGCACACCGTTAAAAGTCACGATTTCACCACCACGATAGGCTTTGCTTGACTGCCATAATGTGTTACCTGCATCTGAATCATCACCACTTGGGACTAGCTCCCACGCATGACTCGACGTTGGTAGTTGGCCGCGCACCCACCATTTAGCACGGTAAGTTTTGCCTTGATAAACCACGGTATCACCAGCTGTGTAGATTTTGCTGGGTACCCATGTATCGCCTGTCGGCTTATCAGGTGTGCCCGGATCGGTCTCGATGTTTTTAACATTCACAATCAGTGGGACTGTTTTGCTCAGACTGCCATCTGACACGGTCACTTTGCCGTCAAAGCGCGTATCCTCTTCCACCTGTGGCGCAGTAATCGTGATGGTTGAGCCAGCACCGGTGAAGCTCAATGCACTTGGTAGTTGCCAGTCAAAATTGAGGGTTGGCTGCTCGTCATCAAATGCATGGACATGCAAGTGCTTGCTCTGCTTCTCATCAATGGTGATGGGGGCTGGCGTGTGCACTGTTGGTGCGGTATTTTTCGGCTTTGAGATCACCGATAAGTTATAGCTATATGACTTGTCCGATAAAAAGACTTGGTTGCTCGAAACCGCCTCAGGATTAAACTCAATATTACCCGAGCTGTCTTTCACACCGATGCGCACAATGTCAGCAAATTGTGTATTAAGATTTAAAGCAAACTGACTTTGCCAGTGTGTTTCATTGGCTGAAGTGACATCGAAACGCTCTTGAATAAGCTCATTACCATTACCGTTGAATACTCTGACCCATACCGTGTCTCCAGCACTTGCCTCTTGACCTTGCTTGACAAAATAATCGACTGGGAACCAAGTATCTGGCGTCGGTGTTGGCTCAGTACCGCGTACAATGGTCACATCACTACAGTTATAGAAGCCTTCACCCACCACATCATCACGCTGCCAGCGGCTATATAAAATCGCATCACCTGAAAACTTTTCTGGGATCGCCACTTCCATCTCGTAATAGCGCTTGCCATCTGGTGCCATGAAAAATGCAATATTGCCATGCTCTTGCACCAACTCTAAGTCATTCCAAGCAAGTGGTTTTTGCTTAAAATCAGTACCCGGCTTGGTTAAATAAAACTGCCAAAAACTTGGATTATGTGGTGTCGTTGCACGGTAGCGAATTTTCACTTTGCCATTGGCGTTCGGTTTTATCTCCGTAGCTTGCCACTGCGTTGAGGGAATATTCATTCCCGCTTTTTGGCTATCACCTGCGCCACACAAGGTGCCATCTGGGATATTTGCTTCAACAGCGGCTTGGTTGCGAAAATCTGCTGTATTTGCTGCAAACTCATGCTTTTGAATAAATTGCACGTGTTCTGACTTAAGATATGCAGCACGGCATGCGGCATTGGGAATTTTTGAACCATCTTTTGGCCACCAAAATCCACCTTGCTCCTGACAGATTGCTTGCCTCGCTTTGGGAAAGTCCATATAGCCATGCGCGTTCACTTTACCAATGACGCCCACACCTATGGCTACGCCCAGCGCGCATAAGGTTACTTGTTGTCTCATAGTTTTCTCATTTATTGATTGTAAGAGTGATCCGCAGATCACTCCGGTTGGGAATAAAAGTGGCCGTTACAGGCTACATACTTTCTGCCATGCGCCACCGTTGCTTGGTGTGCCATTTGTCCACCACTTGGCTTTGTAAACAGCGCCGTTGTGGATCATCATGTCGCCGCCGACAGCATGACTTGGATCACCTGCCCAGTTGGTGCGAGGCCAATTAGGGTACGTATTGATATTTTCAATTTTCACGCCCTCACACTGCTGCCCATTTGGTGGGTTTTTATCGCCGTCACCTGGGGTTGGTACGTGTTTTTTAGCAACTGGCAGTTCAGGATATTCAGAGGCAAATGCGTATTGCTTACCGTCTTTTTCAACGACAAAGTTCACAGGACCTGTGATAGGCATGTAATACATAACCTGTGCATTCACAGTCTCACCCGGTGCAAAAGACTCAAGCTGACCGCCCCACTCATTTTTGAACGTGATAGAAAAGCGATGGAATTCATTTTCAAAACCGCCGATGTTATTACCAGCAGAATTGGACGCATCATGCTCTACACGCATGCCCAATTTTTTGCGCGCATTCCAATTTGACTTGAAAATAGCGGAGGTAGATGTGGGTACATTGAATGTGATCGTTGCACCCGTCAGGTCAATCTCAGAATTATTAGTAAAGGCAAAGGTTGGACGAATTGGATAGTTTTGGTCACCCACAGGGAAGTCTTTCGCTTCAAATGCAATATCAACCGCTTCGGTGGGTACTGCAAATGCACTATCACCAACATGATTGTCATAGGCAACACCACTTTGGTTAAATGTGTTGTATGCCAGCGCTGTCATTGTTGAGCCCATAAAGTACTCGCCCTTATCAGCGTGATAATCAAAGTCACCAGCAAGCTCCCAGAACATCACGCCGCCCAGACCCTTATCAACGACATAGTCTAATTTGGTTTTCATAGACTCTGTGTCTTCCATCGATAGGAATACTTTTTTCTCGGCGTTATACAGCCATGGCGCAACAGCAACGTCATCGTAATGGCGCACATAGTCACCGCGCAAAACATCATCTGCATCCGATTCAGGGGTTAAGCCATAAACTTCTAAGTAACTTGGGTTGATCCCATGCTCAAGGTTTTTCGCATGCCAAAGTGGGTTTGAACCGGCAGCCACTTCTTGACCGTTTTCAATGTCATGCCACAGGTTATCAATACCAATTGCGCCGTTGCCGCATTTGTTCTTCTCACCAATACCTGTGCCTTTTGGACAATCGCTTTGGTTTGGCAAAGGTGCGCGACCCCATAAGCCATTTTCACCACCGCGTACGTCTTTAAAACCACGGGTGTAATATGGAATACCAATGTTGATACGCCCAGCTGGTAATGCACCGCGGAAATAGTTCACCGCCCAGTCTGTATTCAAATAACCGATACCACCGAACTCTTTAGTGCCGTAGACATTCCACACCTTAAGTTCTGTGTCTTTGCCCGTATCGTAAAGCGGCGCATTGTGACCAACATGATCGTTCCACGCACCGTGCAAGTCGTACGACATGATATTTACGAAGTCTAGATACTGTGCTGTTTGGAAGGTTTCCATGCCACGCAATAAATAGCCTGATGACGGAGACGCAATGGTCAACATATAGTGTTTATCGTCTTGCTCACCTGCTTTATCAAGCGCTTCACGTAATTCTTTCATCAGCACTTGATAAGATTTATTTAACCCCGCACGTCTTGCATTACTCACAGGAAAATCTTCTGGGTGACCGGAGTCTTTCATTGATGATGGGTATTCGTAATCAACGTCTAAGCCATCAAAACCATAGGTTCTTAAGAACTCAACCGAGCTTTTCACAAATTGAGCAATACCAGCATGGTTAACGCTGCCATCAGCATTCGTGGTCATCGTATAGAAACCACCGTTATTCACGCGTTTACCCGTTTCGTCGAAATAGCCACCAGTTTCAGCCCAGCCACCAACCGAGATCATGGTTTTCACGTGTGGATATTGCTTTTTGTATTTATTCAACAGGTTGAAATGCCCTTTGTAAGGCAAGCTAGGATCCATTTCAGCACCAGCAATACCAGGCCAAGTCATATTGGTTGCCGCATTACCGTCTGCATTCGGGTTACCAATACTGATCTCATTTTTATCATTGACGTGTGCAAACGCGTAATTAATGTGTGTAATTTTGTCCCATGGAATGTCTTTAACAAGGTAGCTTGGCTGATCGTTTTTGCCGTGGCGCCAACTTGTGAAGTAGCCAATCACACGTCTTGGATGGTCCGCGCCCATTTCTTCACGTCCTTCACTGTCATAAATATCACAGTAAGACGGCGTTACACCCGGCGTTTGGTATAAACCCGCTGGGCGACAATCGTCATGTGAGCTTTGACCATCATCTTTCGCTTTCACCGTAAAGGTTCGGCTTATTTTTTCTGATTCTAGACCGTGTTCATCTTTCGCGACTAAGACGAATGTCTGCGGACCTTTTGCAGTAGCCGTCCATGTATATTCGAACTCATTTTGTGATGTGCTCACTACTTCGATGCCATTCACAGAGAGTGATTGAGTCAAACTATCTGACTCTTTATCATTTGCAATCAAAGTGAATACTATCTGACTACCGACTTCTAGTTCACTTGGCAATTGTGCAGCTAAGCGTGCGATCGGTGCTGTATTTTGATCTTTTGGCGGCAACGCTTCAACCGTCACTTTTCGACTGACAGATTTTGCAGTAGCACCATCATCATCTAACGCAACACCGTGAAATTCATGCTTGCCCTGTTTCGCTTGCCAAGAAAAGCTATAGGGTGCCTGACTCAATACTTTTACCAGTGCGTCGTTGTGGTATACCGCAACATGCTTCACTTCACCATCACTGTCGCTCGCAGAGAAATCAATAATGACTTGCTCATTTTCAGCCACAGTAATATCCGCGATTGGTTTAAGCAATTTAATTGAAGGCGCTTGGTTAACAGGCTCTGCGCTACTGCACTCGCCTAACTTCGTCCACTCTTGCCATTGGCCAGATTTTAGTTTTGGTGAAGAACGGTTCCACCAATTTGCTTTATATGCAACGTTATCTTGTTGCACCTGATTGCCACCAACATAAATTTTACCTGCTTCCCAATTGGCTAGATTGTCACAATTTACCTCGGCAAAAGCCGACGCACTGATCAAACCCATTGTTATGGCGCTGAGCTTAAGCACCTTATTTGAGGATTTTGACACGCTCATTTGATTATTTCCTAATTTGTATGATTTTTGTTTATAAAATTACATTCGGTAACATATTTACCCAATGTAATACTGAGCAGCGGCGATTGTACCGATCCAAAAACACACCACAAGGGATTAGCAAAAATTAAAAACAACCAACCAAAGAACCAGAAAAAAGGTGGTTTTAGACAAAATTATGAGTTACGTAACATATTGATATTGATTGTTTTGTTGATAAATAAACAACAAACAATTCGCAATAAATGTTAACCAAATTAACATCAATTTTGTTTACTTTTATTTACAATACGATGAGGACAAACCAGAAGATAAACCATTTTTATTATTAAAAAAATTAAATCTAATACCTTTATCTGTACCATAAGTAACCTAATCGGTACGTTGAGATTTTATGAATAGAAATAAAAAAAGAAATAATTATAGTTAACATAAGAATATTTTAGTATTTTCAGACAATTATTAAGACACCATACTTTTACACATGAAAATTTAATTAAGACACCAAATGTCAATCATCATTTATCATTACAAAATACACTTTTTTGGGAATATTTTTTCCTTAACAATTAAGTTAACACAAATAAAACATACAACTGTTTGACTCCTAGAGTGGTCAAGCTAAGGTTAAGTTACATTCATTTACTAGAGCATATAGAAGATGCGATTTTTGTTTAAAGTTTTGTTTACTGTGTTTATTTTTTGTGCCGGGTTTGCACTGGGAGTTTACTCTTTACCCATCATGATGGCTCCGCCCGCCCCCACACAGACTGCGCTCTCTACTGTGGCTAATCAGGCAAAATTCACTGCGATGTTTAATAAAAACCTAAAAGGCTCAGACTTTTTGCATTTTGGTGAAGGCAGTGTATTTATCGGGGAGCAAAGTATCGGGTTTGAAGGCAGGCTAGCACCAGGACCTGATTACCGCCTCTATCTCTCGCCAACATTCGTAGAAGATGAAGCCGAGTTTGAGCAACATAAAAACAATATGCAATTTGTCAGTATGGTTTCGAGCTTTAACGGTTTTATTGTTGATGTGCCAAACGGCATTGACATAGAAAAGTTTACAACGGTTGTCGTGTGGTGTGAAACTTTTGGCGAATTCATCACAGCAGGTAAATATCAGTAGCCTAATGACTAAATGACAAGATTTAGGGGCTAAATTAGCCCCTATTATTAGATAATTTAGTAACTACCTAAATGAGAGTCACAGCCCTCATTCCAATATGCATCTATTCCTTTATAGTAGCCTCTCACTTGACCTGCGTAGTCCTTACCCTTTTTAGTGCTGCCATAAAATTCGAACCTGGACTCATAGATTTTTTCTAAGACTATTCTTTCCTTTTTGTTCTCATAATAATGTTGCAGCGTTAAATGAAGACGACCATAGTCATCACCACCTTTCCAAGTTGGCTTGAAAGCTCCTTTACCTGCAAAATTAATATTTTTGTACATGCTGTCGTATCGAGAATTCGATGCGATGACCATACGCTTACCCGCTTTCACACACACCTTATAGTACTCTTGGAACTGGCTATGGATATCAGGTCGATGCTCTAGGTACAAAACACCTAAATGCATTCGGTTGAAGTCGACTGGATTGAGCTCATTGGTTGGAAATGGTACGAAGTCATCAGGTCTTGCCCCTGTTGAATCATCTGCACCGAATGAGTCACCTGCGCCGTATGAATCACCAGCGCCGTATGAATCGCCTGCGCCGTATGAATCGCCTGCGCCGTATGAATCGCCTGCGCCGTATGAATCACCTGCACCGTATGAATCACCTGCACCGTATGAATCACCTGCGCCGTATGAATCACCTGCACCGTATGAATCGCCAGCGCCGTATGAATCGCCTGCGCCGTATGAATCACCTGCGCCGTATGAATCACCTGCACCGTATGAATCGCCTGCGCCGTATGAATCGCCTGCGCCGTATGAATCACCTGCGCCGTATGAATCACCTGCGCCGTATGAATCACCTGCGCCGTATGAATCACCTGCACCGTATGAATCGCCTGCACCGTATGAATCACCTGCACCGTATGAATCGCCAGCGCCGTATGAATCGCCTGCGCCGTAAGAATCGCCTGCGCCGTATGAATCACCTGCGCCGTATGAATCACCTGCGTAAAACTGGCCATTCAATTCTTGATTTTGAAATCCAGTGCCTACTTGAGCAGGCCTTTCATCCGAGCTAAAGTGCTCAACCGTTTGCGCCACAGTCTTTCCCGAGTGGACTGCGATTAAAGCAATTGGTAGAACTGCTTTTAAATTGAACTTCATTAGTTTCCCTTAATTTACGTTGCTTTGGAGTGATAACTTAGCAATGACTACGTCACACATAGAGTCGAGCTCATTGCGTACAATCCGTTCATACTCAGGCCATTTATCTTTCGATAAGTGATTAATATGACTAGAAATTGTCGCAACTGTATACTTCAAAGATCCGCTAAGTAGTAGCTTGCTAACTTTATCGTTTTGATTACTATGTAATTGAAAAATAAATTGATTAACCACTTCCAATATAGATTCTATGGAAGTAGACGTAGTGAGCTTTTGATGAAGATTTTGTACTTGTTCCATACAATTATTTATGGCTTTCCAATTTGCCGTATGTACAAATTTATACGCTTCATTATAAGTGATAACCTTATGCAAAATTTCATCTTTTGCAACAGGTTGAAATAACAGGTCTTCGAATTGTACTGCGGTAGTACCTTGAATGAACGCCCCATCACTTGCATTGAGCACATTCAATTCTGGATTGATTTTAAGTAGGCGCTCTTGTGCAATGCGTGCTTCATTAAAGACACGAGACGTGAAAACATATTCACGAAAATTGCCGGCTACTTTTAGCTCGGCATTAAAACGCGCCAATGATAGATCACTGCTCTTATCGAAATAACCCGATAACTTACTGTGGTGCTCATTCGGATCTGCGTAACCATAATCACACCCTAACAAAACCAAATTTCTTATACCCATACGCTGAAACGCAGTCGCAGCCATGTTCGTCACCGTTGGGTTACAGTGGTACAAAGGTTGTACAGGGTGATCAGTATTAGCGTAAATCTCAGCTCCCACATCATTCCCTTTTGCAAATACAATTTTATGCTTAAAGCGCTCAATGAGTTTCGGGTATACCGTACTTAATGTCACCAACACCGTGTTTTCTAATCTTGGATCACTAAGTTCAGACTCTTTTAAGTAATAAGTTTCTAATACTCGCTCCATTTCAATGTGAAAATCAGGAATGATGCCGACTTTCAGTAAGGTGCTCAGTGAAGTACCACATGACACAACAATCACTTGGTCTTTGATAGTCTGTAAATGTGCAATATTCTGGTCCAAAGAAGGGCCAGTGCCCACAATAACTGCTGACGCTTTTTGATGTGCTTTTAAAATATTGGTGTAACTTTTAACACCTTCATTTTGATTATTGATCAAGCCATGTTTAAGCCCAACTAACTCATCTTCTAAAAACCCCCACATACTCGCGAAGTTATTTCGCCATTGCTTAAATTGTTCAAAAATCTGATCAAATGTTGGCGTGCTGTAATGCCGATATACACTGATATCAACAATAAGATGACTCCCCAATTTAACCATCAATTGCCTAAAAGCCTGATTAAATGCTTCGAAGCTATCAAGGCTCAAAATGGTGAATGAACCCTGCCTTTTTTCACACTCGTGCTTTATTTGTGCTAAGTCAACATGCTTACTTGCCATCGCAAATTGCACAGCGTTTGGCTCAATAATCACAACATCCGTATATCGTATCGCATTGAGCAACTTGCTAATGTGTAGACCAGAACCAACTCCAAGTACAACAAGTGTGCCTCTTTGCGGTTTTGATGCAGGCTGGCAGCCCAGCTTTTTTGCTGCGACGTTTAGATTGTTGATACAAATTTGATGGGCATAGTCCCTTCCCTCTATTGTCGTAAAATTCATGCGTAAATGAGAGGGGTGTTTTAAAAACAAGGAGGCTTGCGCTTCGCAGCATTTTCTCACTTCTGAGCCATAAAAATCTTGCTGAAAAGCATTCACTTCTTTTTCACTCAAGTCATGGATTTGTTTGAGAAGATAAGGGGGGAGGTGTTCTTCTAAGAATAGATAATTTTTCCTGACTATATCCATATTTCAATAATATTCCTGCGTATCCAACCGCAGATCATTTCATAGCACTATTTTTTCGTCAATCAGAATTAACTACCATAAATGTAAAAATAGAGATATACGATTAATATAAATCAATTACCAATTAAATATTCGCTGTAACTTAGTAATGGTAGTCGTAAAAAAAGCCACGCAATTGCGTGGCTGGAGAAAACATTGCATGGGTATATTGCAATGAATAAAGTCAGCCGAGCTCCTCGGCTTATAAGGGAAACTATGCAGCGGCGGATGCCCCCTCTTCACGGATCAAATACTCAAACGCCCCTAAACTGGCAGTTGCTCCACTCCCCATCGCAATCACAATTTGCTTAAAAGGAGTTGTGGTCACGTCACCCGCGGCAAAAACACCTTGCATATTAGTAGACCCTTTGTTGTCTATTTCTATTTCACCAAATTTATTTAAATTTATATCACTATTACTGAGCCACTCTGAATTAGGGACCAACCCAATCTGAACAAAAATACCTGACACATTAATTAACTGTTCTTCACCCGTTATACGATCAAGGTATTTTAGGGCATTGACTTTATTTTTATCGCCAATTATTTCCGTTGTTTGTGCATCCGTGTGAATCACAATATTTGGCAAGCTTTTCGCTTTATCAATTAAAACTTGATCCGCTTTTAATTCGCTTGCAAACTCCAATACAGTGACATGCTCAACAATGTTCGCTAAATCAATAGCCGCTTCAATACCTGAGTTGCCACCACCGATAACAGCGACTGGTTTACCTTTAAATAAAGGCCCATCACAGTGTGGACAATACGCCACGCCACGACCTTTATATTCTTGTTCACCGGGCACATTTACATTGCGCCATCTAGCGCCAGTTGAAATCACAACTGACTTTGCTTGCAGTTTTGCGCCATTTTCTAATTCAATATCCAAGTATTCGTTGCGCTCGATGTTTGCGACTCGATTACTGTCCATCACATCGACCTCGTATTGCTTGACGTGCTGCTCCAACTGGGCCACGAGTTTCGGACCCTCAGTCTCTTTTACTGAAATAAAATTCTCTATACTCATAGTATCCGCGACTTGACCACCAAAACGCTCCGCGACAACACCGGTATTTAACCCCTTTCTCGCTGCATACACTGCAGCCGACGCACCCGCGGGGCCGCCACCGACAACTAACACGTCAAACGGTGCTTTTTTATTGAGTTTGTCCTTCGCCTTTTGGGCTGAGTTGCTGTCTAGCTTTTTCAATATATCCGCCAAACCAATCGCGCCTTGGCTAAATAGATCCCCGTTGAGGTACACGCTCGGTACGGCCATGATGTTGCGCTCTTCTACTTCTTGTTGAAATAACGCGCCATCTATCATTGTTGCGGTAATATTGGCATTACTTGCGGCCAAAACGTTTAGCGCCTGCACAACTTGAGGGCAAGTTTGACAACTTAAAGATACATATACTTCAAAGTTTAATGGCTTATCGATTGCTTTAACGACTGCGAGCTCATCACCTGCCAATTTAGTATCATGACCACCACTATGTAAAAGCGCTAAGATCAAACTCGTAAACTCGTGCCCCATAGGCACACCGGCAAAGTTTATCTCTGTATTCGTCTGTTGCGATCTGACTTGCAATGATGGTCTTCTTGCATTGATATCGTAATTTTCTGCAACCGATATATGAGGGCTTAACAAAGCAAGGTCTTGAGCGAGCGAGTTCAACTCATTGGACTTACTGCTGCTATCGAGCGCGACTCTTAACTCTACCGGTGATTTAATATTTTTAAAGTGCTCAGTGAGCTGCTGTTTAATTTGCGCATCTAACATTTTTATAATTCCTCATTGAAACGCAAAGCTCTTGCTTGCTTGATAAAAGATATACAAATTCAAGTCATACCTACCAGCACACGCTGGCAGGTATTAACTAGGCACGATTAGATTTTGCCTACTAGGTCTAAAGATGGTGCGAGTGTCTCTTCACCTGGTTGCCAAGATGCTGGGCATACTTCACCATCATGTGTTGCGATATATTGTGCAGCTTGTACTTTACGTAGTAGCTCGTTTGCACTTCGACCAATACCTAAATCGTGAGTTTCAACCACTTTGATTTCACCTTCTGGGTTAATAACAAAGGTTCCACGCAGTGCTAGACCTTCCTCTTCAATCATCACACCGAAGTTACGTGTGATTTTGCCTGTTGGGTCACCAATCATTGGGAATTCAATTTTTTTGATTGTGTCTGAAGCATCGTGCCATGCTTTGTGAGTAAAGTGTGTATCAGTAGAAACTGAGTAAACTTCAACACCCATCTCTTGAAGCTGTGCATAATGATCAGCTAAGTCACCTAGCTCTGTCGGGCAGACAAACGTAAAATCAGCTGGGTAGAAGAAAACGATACTCCATTTACCTAATAAATCTTGTTCTGAAACTTCTACAAAGTCACCCTTGTGGTAAGCAGTTGCGTTGAAAGGTAAAAGTTTTGTGTTAATCAATGAAGTGCTCATGGCTATCCTCTTTATCAGTGTGTATTTAGTGTTGGCGATAGTCCTCGCCTTGCTTGATTACAAAGATAATGGCTTAGAGGTTTTAAATAAAATTGATTAAAACTATTATTGCTATCGATTAATCCGATTAAATAAACTCAATGACATTGTAAACCTTAGGTATAATCAACTCGTAACAATGTGAAGCGGTTTATCCGCTCCGTTAATTTTATCTATAAACTAATACTAACTAAGAGTCTTTATGCACCCGTACTTCAATCACATCCAGTTAGGCTACTTTGGCTTTGTGCCTTTTTTACTTTGTATCGCATCAACATTGATGTTAGGCAGCTCAGAAACACTGGTAAAAACATTCACTTTTTATAGCATGGGTATTTTGGCATTTATGGCGGGTACACTGTGGCGAGCGGGCGAGCAAGCTAAAGTGCACGCGATATTAGCTGTGCTGGTTGTTATTCCTTTTCCTTTTTTAGCTTTGGTCTCTTTAACCGGGCAGTTAACCTACCTTGCTGCAAGCTACTGGTTAGTATTGTGGTTTGAAAAGAGTATGCCCAAATGGCAAGAAACACATAAAGATTACAGACAAATGCGCTTTGTTCTGACCTCCGTTGTGTTCGTTTCACATCTGTTTATGATCTCTCAAGCCATTGAATTAACTAGATAGAATAATCACTTTAAACGATTAATAAGCCGACACAATAAGTATTCCTTTACTGCAACGTAAAAGCACTGTCCGTTTCGCAGAAGATCAATTAACATATTCGAATAGTGTTTAGGTGTCGGCAAGCTTATTCCCTTATTTTAGTTAGCATAATTTATAACTTCGAACGTTTTTTATTGAATAATTTACAACCAACTGATTCAAATATCTGAATCAATGCGGTAAATTAGTTCTCAATCAAGCAGAGCGATAATAAAACTGCTATAAGTTAAAGGGGAGCGTTGGGAGTGCAAATATGATTCAAAAGCTGCTTTACGGGTTCATTGGGATATTCGTGGTCTCATTTTACCTGTGGATGAAGGAACAGCCTGGAGATCTGTTAGACTCTATTGAAGAACTTTTTTGGTTCGCCATCGCGTCGGTGATGATTGTGTATTCTGCTCCACACCTCAAAAACAACATTTTGATATGTGCATGGTCGATATACTGCGTCGGATTACTTCTTGACTTACTTGACGACTTTATTGCCGTAGATATTTTCCCTGTGATTGCATTAGATACGTCTTTAAAACAGTTTGGCTTTTTACTGATCTGCTACTCCCTTTACACCATGATCGTCAGACAAAGAGAATCAATATCTTTACTTAACAATGAAATCCAACAACGCAAACGGCTAGAAGAGAAGTTAAAATTTGATGCAACCCATGACGAATTGACCCAAATAGGTAACCGCAGAGCATGCTTCACCCAATTTCCCTCACTCTGCAAAAAGTATACAACCCTCTTTTATTTTGACTTAGATGACTTCAAATGTGCCAATGATAAATTTGGCCATAGTTGTGGTGATTTAATTTTGAAAAAAGTCGCCCAGTCACTGAGCGAGTTATTTGGAGAAGAAAACTGCTTTAGAATTGGTGGTGATGAATTTGTTGCTTTTGGCACCTTTGATACGGAAAATGACGAACAATTGCGAAAGAAATTGCTTGAAGAAGTATTCGAATATGGCGTTGGGATCAGTATTGGGTTTACGCCAACAGATACAGATGTGGCGCCTGATAAGCTTTTACACTTGGCTGATGCGTCTATGTACAGTAATAAGAGTTTAAAGTCTGTACGATCAAAGCCGAGAGTGAGCTAGCTACTGAAAATACCCTGCTTTTTCATTAAAAACTTTTCCAATATAAAACCCTTTGAATTATCATTGAAAAAGGTACCTTCTATAAAATTATTTATGGCAAGCTTTAATCGTGCTTAGTCGTCACTAATACAAACGCAAAAACGACGCTAGATTTTGGCCAAGTTGAAACCATAAACACAGTAAAAAGTACTCACAATCAATAATCAGCGCACTCATATTACAAAGGGGATTGACTAGTGCTCAACAATCTATTTTCAAGCTCAGAACTGAAATCCGAACTCTTACAGGTCAAAACAGAATTAGCGCAGCAACGACAAGAAAATGAGCGTTTAGCTGCTGACAATAATAGACTTCAGTCACAGCTTATTGAGGCGCAGCAACAATTAAATGACAATACGGACAATCAATTACTTCAATGCGCTTTGTCTGGTATGAGCCAAATTGAAGGGATCAGAGAAACCGTGCTGCAAAGCTTTCAGAATATCGAGCAAGACAGTGCTGCAATTTCTCAAGTCAATCAATCTTTTGAAACCTCAGAACAGTCTTTATCAAACATTTTATCCGGGATGGGTCAGCTATCAGAGAATATGTCTAGCATGACTGATAACATATCTGGACTGTCACATATGGCCGACAACATACATACATTTGTCGCGACTATCTCTAAGATTTCGGATCAAACTAACCTGCTTGCACTCAATGCTGCGATTGAAGCTGCGCGAGCGGGCGAAGCTGGTAGAGGGTTTAGCGTGGTTGCGGATGAGGTAAGAGCCTTGGCTAACAACACCAGTGCTTCCGCCAATGAGGTATCTGAATTAGTGACTAAAATCATTGATACAACACAGTTGACAGTGAAAGATGTCTCGGTCATTCAAGAATCGAACAAGACTCTATCAAATAGTATAGAGCACCTAAATGACGAATATGGGCATATCGTAGCCAGTTGCGGTTCGATGAAAACAACCATTTCAAACGCAACTAAACAAACTTTTATTCAAACGGTTAAACTTGACCATGTGGTTTGGAAGAGCGAAGTATATGCCGTCATCATGGGCAGCAGTAAAAAAACAGTATCGGACTTTGCAGATCATACATCTTGCCGACTAGGTAAATGGTTTTCAGGGGATGGAGCGAAACTATATTCTGATAACTCGGCCTACAGACGCCTAGAAAGCCCCCATAAAGACGTTCATAAATCGGGCGTCGAAGCGATTAGAAGGTTTCAGACAGGCGATAAACAAGGCGCAGTTCAACAGCTCAATAAAATGGAGCAAGCCAGTGTTGAAGTGATGCACCTGCTTGATGAACTTAGAAACGCATGACCCAAATCTAACAGATTGTCAGCAAAAGTTGCCGACATCTAGCGACTTTGGTATCTAAATTTTGATATAATTCTACACTTTTAATCAGTCAGTATTTATTCATGCAGTTAGATCCAAAGTGGCGTATTTTAACAGTGGGAGATGGCGATTTAAGCTTCTCCTACTCAATAAAAAAGTATTTGAACCCGACACTCATTGTTGCGAGTATTTATGACAGTGAGACTGTGCTAAGAGAAAAATACCAAAATCATGCACTTGATAAGCTGCGAGATCTAAATACCCAAGTTATAACTGAGTTTGATGCCACAGATCCAGCCTCATGGGGTCAATTAAATGAGCAAAAATTTGATGTGGTCATTTTCCAGTTTCCACTTATACCTGCATTCTCTTCCCATGATGAGTTTAAACAAAATAATTTGAGCATTAACACGCTTAATAGACGTCTGCTACGTCACTTTTTAAATTACTCTCAATCCATCGCATTAGACACCGCGGGGCCAATGCTCAGCGTCATAACTTCGAAAGACGTAAAACCTTATTGCGAATGGAACCTAGAGGAAACTTTACATCAAGGCCTTAATCTTGAGTATTTGGGTCAAATGCCATTCGATATCGGGCGCTTTCCTGAATATAAGATCCGTAATGTTGACAGAGACAAGCACGTCAAGGACACACGCGGGATCAGTTACTTTTGGTCTCCCAAATCTATTGCAAGCATACCGTTATTAAAACCTCATTATCTTATGCCTTCACATTGCCCTATGTGCCGCGTTGGCCCATTCTTAACTGAGCAGGACAAACAAGCCCACTTAAACTCAAAAAAGCACAAGCAAATGTCAAAACATGAACATGCATGGCAGACATACTTAGCTCAAAACAAAACATAAAAAAAACAAAAAAGGTAAAAAATACACATAAAATACACATAAAGAGTCAATTTAAGGCTTTATATAGAATAATGTATACAAAAGTATTGAGAGATTAAATGTAACGCTTTAGACTAGCGCCCTTTTTGTAATTACAGGCTCAATTATGCAACTTTTAGGCAAACGCTTTTTATATGCAATTGCATGTTTACTACTGGCCATGGTAACTATCCAATCAGGGGCATCAATTGCAAAGCAATTGTTCCCCCATGTTGGGCCTGAAGGCACCACAGCCTATCGCCTAGGTTTTTCAGCCCTGATACTGTGCCTTATCTTTAAACCATGGCGAAAATTACCAACAAACTGGCGACCAGTTATTCTCTATGGTTTATCTCTAGGTGTCATGAATTTAACTTTTTATTTTGCCATTGCTCGTATTCCCCTAGGGATCGGCGTTGCGTTGGAGTTTACCGGTCCACTCGCGGTTGCGCTTTTTGCGTCGAAAAGAAAACGGGATTACCTCTGGGTATTGCTGGCCATTGTCGGGATTTTCTTATTGCTGCCTGATATGAATGAAGTAGACGGATTAGACCCAGTTGGCGTAATACTCGCCTTAACGGCAGGCGCTTGTTGGGCTGGATACATTGTGTTTGGAAAAAAAACCGGCAGTCAAGGCTCTGGTGGTATGGCTGTTGCTCTGGGAATGAGCGTAGCCGCCATCACGATTGTCCCATACGGAGTAATATCACAGGGCAGCGCATTACTAGACTGGTCTCTTATACCGCTAGGCATTGCTATCGCCTTGCTTTCGAGTGCTTTACCTTACACTTTAGAAATGATTGCACTGAAAAATATGCCCGCACAAGGGTTCAGTATTATGATGAGCCTTGAACCTGCTATCGCAGCGCTCGCTGGGCTACTTATACTGGGAGAACTACTCACATTTTGGCAGTGGGCAGCCATACTATTGGTCATTACTGCATCTGTAGGTAGCTCTATCACCACCAAAGAAGCCTAGTTTAAAGGCCCACAAAAGGGGCCTTTCTATCTATCCCCAAGGAGAGGGATATTCGGGCTGTGTCTCTTCAGCGACTGGCTCAAAGCGCAAGTGCTCAGGCACCAACTCGTCAGTCTCAATCTCTGGCAACGGGTCAAAATGCAACTTTAACCAATGTTGTTGCTCATAAAGCATATGAAGTAAATCTTGCTTATTGCTAAAAGAATGATCACTATGAGGAAGTAAAACTAATCTTGCGGTTTTTCCCAAGTCATTCAGAGCACTAAACATACGTTCAGACTGAATAGGAAAACGACCTTCCATGCGGTCTTGATAGCCATGCACTAACAGTACTGAACTACGAATATTATGCGCTGAAAACAATGGAGAGTTGAGCAAATATTTTGATTTGTCCATCCACATACTATGCTCATCACCACCAAATAAAAATGGCGCAAGTGTTAGGTTATACAGTCCACTACGTGCGATACCGGTCACAAACAATTCTGTTTGAGTCAGCAACTTCAGTACATTAGTGGCAGCGAGCCCCTGCCCACCGATTGCAATTTTATCTTTATCCGCAATGCCTTGCGATACCAAAGTGTCTACAATCACCTTGGCAGCATCTCGCAGGTACTTATCAAATTGCTCACCTTGGTGAAGATCACTTAGCACAGGCATATTTTTAACATTGAGCACAGCATACCCTTCATGTACAAAAGGCACGCCATTCATCGCATTTAATTCTGGAAATAAATACGGGGATTTTTCACGCTGGCTGCTCGTTTTCACTGCGTCATGATTCAACCAAATCACAACAGGAATACGGCCTAAACTCGGGTCAAAGCGGTTGGGTAGATAAAAGTCCCCTTGTATTTTTTTTCCACCACCGACGACAAATTGCATTTCCTCTTTTCGGATCCCCTGCATACTGGGATACGGATGCGGGTATTTTGTAAGTTGCTCAACCACATCAAATGTTAGGTTTCTTGAAAAATAATTTGTTGGATTGTCTTTAGACTCTTTACGGGTAACGAATTGCATTCCATCATTCGACAAGAGGGCTATCACTTGCTCAAAATAAGGAGCACTAGATTGCCATATCAAGGTAAGCAGATTGCCTCGCGTATCGAAACGAGCTAAAAATGGTACATCTACACCCTCGTTGTGTTTATTGCCCTTAATAAAGAGGTATCTGCCCCCTGCCACTTTTGCGACAGGTACACCCAAGTCATTCTTTGTCATCACCAATTCGCGACGCTCATTGGCCACCATATCGTCAAATAAATTCAACTTGATTTGCACGCGCTCTGGCGTCAGTGGAGAAAAGGCACGGTATTCTTTTTTTCCATTCCCTAAGTCGATCACTATCAAGGCAAGTTGATTGTCGCCCCAAATTATCTCTGACACACGGCCATCAACCTCAGCATACAATCTGGGTTCACGTCTAAATGGTGCAGAAATACTGTATAAACTGTCACTTTCAGAGGCTATGTCAGATTGAGCCCATACCAAAGTCGCTCCTTTATCAGCACGCCACTGGAAACGGCTTTTCACCGTAGGGTCCGAAATTGCCTGCGCAAGTAGAGCTTGCTCTGACAGCGTCTGTTGCGGCCGATAGACCTCATACAAGGGTGCCCCTCTCATCCCCCAAATCTGCCACACACTGTAATTTTGTTGCTCAAAGTCTTGCTCTGTCATTTGCGACAGATTTTGTACATCCATCATAGCTACAAGTAAATTTGTTGCGTCCGGGGAGGATTTAAATTCACTGAAGTAAGCAGGCTGACCAATTGGTACTTCTTTTCCTTTGAGCGGCACTTTATATAACTGGCCGAGCGCCAGCTCCATAAACTGAGTATGCTTTTTTGTACTGAATACGTTGTCTTGTTCAGGCGCAGGTTGCGCCATTGAGTTCACCACTAAGGGCCCGTTCGATTCTGTAGCTGGCTGCTTTGGACTAGACTGGACTTTCAAAGAATTTACTCGCACATTAGCAATTAACCCTGAGCCATCTGCCAGCCACTCATAAGGTTTTGCCACTACAAACCCGTTCAATGGAAAGTTTGATAAGCCCACAGGCTTTCTCTGCTTTATATCATACACCCACAAATGCGCGCTTGTTTTAGTTTCAAGAACAAACGAGAGATAACGGCCATTTGCACTCCATGCGGGGTATACAATCTGGCCTTGAGGTATATTTGTGACGCGAATTAAAGCACCTGTATCAATGTGCTTAAAAGACAGCCCTGAATATCTTGGCGCATCGCTGTGTAAGCTCGTTATAGGATTATACTGCACACCCAGCAACGTGTTTACTGGTGTGTTGTGCCCAGTGTGTTCAGCAAGCTCAAGGAGTGCCATCCAGCTCCCTTTTGCATTTACAAGCGCTTCGGGAACACTATGTTGTTGTATTAATTCTGCAATTTCAGGCGATGGTTGCTTATAACTAGATGCATCTGCATAAACAACATTACTTAATATACATGCACTTACAAATAGCATTAATGCCCGGATAATTATCACGTCTGTAGTCCTAATCAAATAGCCACAACGGGACATCATATCTTTATTTTCAGACCAATGCAGTATTTTAGAGACATTTTGCAGTCAAAAAGCTGTTTTTTAGACTATTGTTTTATACAGTAACGCGACTTTTGAATTGTAAGTTGCAGAGTTTAAGTTGATAGGTTTAAACTATGCAACCGTCATCAGCACAACGTATGCGATCAGGCACTTATGAACAACGACAAAAAACCAGAAAAAATAACAATTTTTGATGTTGCCAAAGAAGCGCAAGTTTCCAAATCTACAGTTTCACTCGTATTAACTCACTCGGATAAGGTAAGCGATAAAAGTAAAGAAAAAGTCCTTAAGGCGATTGAGAAGCTTGGGTATGTCTACAACCGAGATGCAGCAGCCCTTCGCAGTAAAAAGTCAAATTTAGTCGCGGTCGTTATCAACGACTTAACAAACCCATATTCAGCTCAGCTTGCTGTCGGTCTTGAAAAGCACATTTACGCGCTGGGCATGGTGCCAATGCTAGTTAATACCGGTGAAGACTTTAAACGTCAGCAACAAGTGGTAAACACATTGAAAGAGTACAATGTGTCTGCGTTTGTGATGGTCCCAGCACCAGGTACAACTAAAGAATGGGTCAACCAACTTGTATCATCAGGTTTTCCTGTCATCAATATCATGCGTGAAATACAATTTGCAGATGCGCCCTGTATTTTGCCGGATAACCAAAAAGGGACGCATTTAGCGACAGAACACCTTCTTAATAAAGGCCTGACCTCTTTAGCTTTTTTAGGCGGCACTGAGGAAATATCCGATTATCATGAACGTTTAAGCGGTTTTCGCTCTGCCTTATCTGCACACGCTACACCAGTCAAATCATATGAAATTATGGCACCCACTAACCGTCAGGGTGGCAGAGATGCATTTCATGAGATCTATCGTACGAAGCCTGATATTCAAGCTGTGGTGTGTTTTAGTGATGTCATAGCATATGGGGTGATGGAAGCTATGCGAGAGCATAATTTAACCCCCGGAAAAGATGTAAAAGTCATCGGCTTTGATGATCTTGCAGACTCTCGTTTAATGCGCCCTGCACTATCATCAGTTCGTATTGATGCCAATGATATAGGTAAACGAACTTGCCAAGCCCTGAGTGAAATCCTCAACCAATCCCAACCTCCAGTGAGAACACTGGTAGATATTTCTTTACAAATTCGAGAATCTTCATCATAAATGAATAAAGTTTTAGTTATTGGCTATGTATGGCCTGAGCCAAATTCATCGGCTGCTGGCATGCATATGCTTTCCTTGCTGCAGTTATTTACATCACAAGGCTGGCAAGTAGAGTTTGCAAGCCCTGCGCAACAGACTGAACACATGATACACCTGCCTGACTATGGCATTTCAAGCAAACAAATTGCGCTCAATTGCAGCAGCTTTGACAGTTATATTGAAGCGCTGAGCCCAGATATTGTTATGTTTGACCGTTTTATGATGGAAGAGCAATTTGGCTGGCGAGTTGATAAGTTTGCACCGCATGCTTTGAAGATCCTAGATACAGAGGATTTACAGAGCCTCAGAGGAGCAAGGCATGCAGCCTTAAAAGCCAACGTTGACTTTAATACGGATCAGTTATTAGATAGCGAATTAGCAAAAAGAGAAATTGCCGCTATTTTACGATGTGACTTATCTCTTATTATCTCTGATTATGAACTAGAGCTGTTACAATCAACTTTCAACATACGCACTGACCTACTGCTCCACTTGCCATTCTTAGTTGACTTAAAATCACTGCCTTCTATGTTACCTACATTTGATGAACGTGCACATTTTATGACCATTGGTAACTTTCGTCATGCACCCAACTGGGACTCTGTATTGCACTTGCAAAAGCTCTGGCCTGCAATCAAAAAGCAGCTCCCTGAAGCGCAGTTACATATCTATGGCTCTTACCCCCCGAAAAAGGCTACGGCTCTCAACAACCCCAAAACAGGTTTTTTAGTTAAGGGTTGGGCTGAAGATGCCATAGAGGTGATGAAAGCAAGTCGAATATGTTTATCGCCTATTAGGTTTGGCGCTGGTATCAAAGGTAAATTATTAGAAGCGATGCTCACTCAAACCCCTTGCGTTACAACTGAGATCGGGGCTGAAGGTATGCATGGAACGCTTCCGTGGCACGGAAAAATTACAACTAGCGATGAAGAGTTTGTTGCAGCAGCCGTCGCACTTTATAAAGATCAAGCCGCATTCAAGCAAGCACAACAAAATGGCCTAAATATTTTGCATGACAGATACAACAAAGATACTTTAAGTACCCGTTTATTAAACAAAATATCCAATATTCAAAACAATTTAGCGGCTCATCGAACACAAAACTTTTATGGGCAAATGCTTAAACACCACACTTTACGTAGTACCCAGTATATGTCTCAGTGGATTGAAGAAAAAAACGCAAACAAAATGCGTTGAAAATAAGACAAAACTGGTTAGAATGCGCGGCGTAACTTATTATTAGTTTTATAGAAATGAATACTGAATTGGTTTCTTATCGTGCTTAAGCGCTAATTACGCCGCAAACTATGTGTATACTGGTTTTTGAAGGTTTTTTTAATCTCAGCGCATGCAGTTGAGACTTCAAAATTACAACATAATTGAGCTGTACTATAAGTTACTGTAATTTGGGATTTAAGTGAACAACACTTAAATGTATGGGCTCGCCCTCAACCTCTCAACTATTAGGTATTGCACAGTTGAACTCAGCTACGTTTACCCAAAAGCGCAAGTTTATTGTAAAGCTTGGCAAAATGCTTCATCAATACGGCACCCCTGCTTTTCGTTTAGAAGCCCATTTGATGGAAGTTGCCACACACCTTGGTTTAAAATCTTCTTTTGTTATGTCACCAACGTCAGTGACGTTTGTTATTTGGACAGACGGGCACGAAGAGGAATATACCCACGTTGCAAGGGTTGAGCCTGGAGACCACGACCTAGGTTCACTTGCTAATACCGATGATGTCGTAAATAAAATGCTCGCCGGTGAATTAACAATCGCAGAAGCGGACGAAAACCTCGATCAAATTCAAAATGCTGATTCCCCATACACAAGATGGCAAATGGCTTTAGCTTTTGCGGTGTCAGGTGGTGCTTTTGCTATGCTCATGGGTACAAGCTGGAGTGATGTGATATGGTCCGGCATCATCTCGATCTTGGTTTACTTATTCATCTTATGGTCAGAGCACTCCAAACGTGTCACTCACATGCTTGAACCTATGGTGGCCATTGCCTCTGCATTTGCAGCGTGCGCCGTGTCAGCTTATTTAGACCCACAGCTCAACATCCGTCTAGTCGTTTTATCTGCGATCATCGTATTTATACCGGGACTGGCATTGGCATTAGGGTTCGCAGAACTCTCAGCGCGCCATTTGGTATCAGGTACAGCCAGAGTTATGGATGCTTTTATGCTGTTGTTCAAGCTTTATTTTGGCGCGTTTTTAGGTATTAGCATTGGTTTTTATGTATTTGGGCAAGTCGACTTTGTACAACCAGATCCACTGCCAAAATGGACTGCTTGGCTTGCAGTATTTTTACTTTGTATCAGCCTTGTTGTAATTTTCAAAACCAAACTGAAGCATGTCCCTTGGTGTATAACATCAGGGTTTATTGCCTATGCCGTTTCTGTCAGCGCCGCAATTTATTTTGACTATGCGCTAGGGACGTTTGCAGGAGCATTTGCCGTTGGTATTTTCAGTAACATATTTAATCGCGTCGAAAATGCGCCAGCGTCTATCGTAACCATGAAGGGGCTGATTGTCCTTGTACCAGGTTCCAAAACCTATATTGGCTTAAACTCTTTGATTGAAGGGCAAAGCTTTGTTATGGCAGATCACATTGGGCAACAAACTTTTTTAATTTTTATGTCTCTTGTTGCAGGACTCATTTTCGCAAACGTCACGCTACCACCCAAAAAGAGTTTATGATCTATTGTTAAGCCCCCTAAATCATGGGGGGCTTTTCACGTAGTCAGCCTTAGCCCAACTTCACTATTCACAATAGCAGCCCTGCTTGCAAAACATATACTCTACTAAATCCCACCTTAGATGACAGATAACTAATAACAATAGCGCAGCTAACACCGCGAACACCTCCCCCCCACAAAGTACACGACTGGACTAAATGTACGCCAAGCAAAACACTATATTTCGATCAAGCATATAACTCTTCATAATCATTGATGGTCTTATTAACCCCTTAGAAAAAGTGCTCGTTACTTCAAAATATAAGGAAAGTTTAAATTTCAAGTATCACAAGTTGTGAATGTAAACAAAATTAATAACATTATTCTTCAGGTAAATTTACCCATTAGAATTAAAAATGCATAAAAATATATTTTTATGCATAATTTACAATTACTTATAAAAACATATGGAAATAAAAGTAAAATTCATAACTTTTAATCTACATTCAAGATTTAACAACTAGACATGATGTTAAATCCTTAGTGCACAAAATTACATTTAAGTGATTACGTTCATTTTTCATCCAAGGGGATTGGTATCATGTTTAACAATAAGAATAAGTTGTCGCTCGCTGTGAGTTCAGCATTAATGAGTTCAACTTTATATTTTTCACCATACGCATTTGCACAAAATGACAGCGCTGTTTCGAATCAAAAAGAAGTCGAAGTGATTCAAGTTCGTGGTATTCGCGGCAGCGTGGTGAAATCTTTAAATACAAAACGATATGCAGACTCAATTGTTGATGCCGTTACTGCCGAAGACATTGGTAAATTCCCAGATCAAAATGTGGCTGAATCACTTCAACGCATTACTGGTGTATCGTTAACACGTAATTTCGGTGAAGGTGAAAGAGTCAGTATCCGAGGCACCAGTGAAAGTCAAAACCGTACATTATTAAATGGCCAAGCGGTTGGTTCAACGGATTGGTGGACAAACTCTGCCGCAAGCCGAGGATTCAACTACACAATGCTTCCATCAGAAATCGTATCAGGTCTTGAAGTTTATAAATCACCAGAAGCCGATATTGATGAGGGCTCAATTGGCGGCACCATCATTGTAAGAACTAGAAAGCCGCTAGATCTAGAAGCCAATAAAATCGCAGGTTCACTGTTAGCCCAACATAGCGAAGTTTCAGGTAAAACTGACCCTCAAGCTTCTATTATGTATAACTTTAAGAACGACGATGAAACATTCGGCGCACTGGTCTCTGTGATCAGACAAGAAAGAAACCTTCGTCGTGACGGCATTGAAGCATGGAGCTGGACTGATAGAGATATCACGATGGCGGATGGAACCGTTCATGAAGATGTTTACAGCCCAGGCGGCGGTGGCTCAGCGATGTTTTCTCAAGAACGTGTCAGAACAGGGATCACACTGGCATTACAATATCGCCCTAGTGATGCGACAGATATTTCATTTAACCTATTAGATTCAACACTCAATGCTGATAACGAAAACCAAAACTTCCTTTGGTTGCCTGAACGTGGCGATTCTCAATACACAGACATCACGATCATAGACCAGAGTAAAGTGGGTAAAATGGTTGTTGGTGGCACCATGGGGTTATCACCTAACAGTACGAACATTCTAAATGAAACCAAGGTTAGAAATTCGAAACTTAAAACAAAAGCGTACGACTTGAAAGTTGAGCATGAAGGAGAACTTTGGCAATCTAGTTATCAGCTAGGCTATACCGAGGGGTCAGGTGGCTCACAAGCTGATCGCTCTGTCGGCTGGGTTGGCAACTATGTGCACTCTTTTGATACATCCCACATTGAAGATGTTAGAACGTCTTATGGTGCCGACCCTAAAGACGGCACAAAGTGGAACCTCGGCTTTTTGCGTTACGACAATAATGACGCCAAAGATGAAGAAAGCTATTTCCAAGCTGACTTCAAACGCCCCATTGATGTCGCCGTATTCAGTGAAATCAAAATGGGGGTTAAATACAGAGACCACAGCCGGTTCAATACCAAAAACACCACCACTGCACGCACAGATCTCAATTGGAGCCTTGCTGATTACTCGCTCGCTATGCCAAGCGACTACCTGTCTGGTTTAGGATCGTCTGGTACGCTTCGCGCATATGCCATCACCGACTCAGATAAGGTACGACAGGACGGTGATGCACTAGCATGGAATTACACGGTCTTAAAAGCCAGTACATTTGATATTCAAGAAAAAATATTAGCAGGTTATGTTAAAACCACCATAGATGCAGATGGCATGCGTGGTAACTTAGGTGTGAGGCTAGTACAAACCAAACAGGAGTCTTCTGCATTTGCTGGTGCAACGGGTGCTGAAGTCTGGACTACACAAGACAAAGACTACTTCGATATTTTACCAAGTATCAACCTTGCGATTGATTTGAGCGATGACTTACTGATGCGCTTCAGTGCTGCCCGAGTTATGTCACGCCCAGACTATGCAAGTATGACTGCTTCAACTTCCTATAACGTTGAAACTCAAACAGGTACGGGCGGTAACCCAGATATAGACCCGTTCCGTGCAACACAATTCGACACTGGTATTGAGTGGTACTTTAATGAAGCAGGCATATTTTCAGCCGTATTCTTCTATAAAGATATCCAATCTTTCTTAGACAGTACGCCAGCACTTGAAATACACGAAAATACACCAATCCGGATAAGCCGCCCTTCTAATGGCCGTGCTGGTCAAATTCAAGGTTTAGAGTTTGGCTACCAGCAAGAGTTATTTGAAGGCTTCGGTGTCTCTGCAAACTACACTTATGTTGATGGTGAAGCCAAAGACAAAGATGGCAACGATGTTACTATCCCTGGAAACTCTGAGCACACCGTCAATTTAAGTGCATACTACGAAAATGAGACACTCAGCGGTCGTATTTCTTACAACCACCGCTCAGGTTACGACTCAGGTAATGATTGGCCTGGTTACATTGATGCTTATGGTCAGATCGATGCCAATCTGACATACAACATTAATGAAAACATCTCTGTTGTGCTGGAAGCCATCAATTTGACTGATGAACATACATTTAGTTATCAGGAAGAGGGCGTCGAACAAGCGCTAACAGGTGTGTATGCCGACGGTAGACGCTTTGTAGCCGGAGTTCGTTTTAATTTTTAATATAAAGCCCCGCCTCAACATGCCAAACAAGTATTTTGTTCTTAAAGCATGTTGAGGTCTACATAAAGTTCGTTGTAATCAACGCGACACCGGCAAAGGAAAGCCACTCCTGCCCAGGAGATTTGAGCTGAAGACTATTTGCATAGGCCTTCAGCTTTTCTTTTGAAACACCTTAAACTTTGAGATATGGTAATTGTTTGTAAAAGCTGTAGAATCGGTAATTTAGGTACACAGATTAATATAGTCAACACGTAACATAATGCCTCATTCAGGCTAGATAATTATCATAAGGTGCCAATTTAGTTAGCATGAACCAATTTAGGCCAATTAAACTACTCGTATTTATTCTGGCGCTGTTATCACCTAGCAGCTACGCCGATCTCTATACGGCGACTAAGTACTACCAAGAGCAAAATTACGCTAAGGCCTATCATGAATTTTATCAACTTGCTCAGCTTGGCAATGGAGATGCGATTTATAACTTGGCCGTTATGTCATTACATGGCCAAGGTACTGAAAAAAACCTCTCTCTTGCTCACGCATGGTTCGCGTTAGCCGGGGAATATGGCATAGCCGAAGCACTGAAAACAGCCCATTTGATCGCATCGCAATATCCAGATCAACAAGTGTTGGCACAAGTGCTACAAGAAACAAAAAACCGCTATGGTTATCAATATATTAGCGAAAAGTTTCAGCCAGACCTAACACAGCCTTTGTCTTCAACCGTAAGCCTCTCTCGGGTATTTGACAAACAACCCGAGTACCCAGAACAGGCAGCAAGGCAAGGCCTTGAAGGATGGGTCTGGTTAGAGTTTGACATCGACCACTCAGGCGTCGTGAAAAACCTAGTCGTCATTGATGATTACCCAAAGAATATCTTCACATCTGCACTCATAAACGCTGTCAGTGTATGGCGCTACGACTCAGGGAACCCTAAAAAAAATCATTCTCTTATTTATCACTTCACAACATATAAAGGGAAAGAATATAAAAGAACGCTGGCTTTTCAACAACAAGATTATCATAAGGAAATTAGACGACATATCGACGCAGCAGAGCAAGGTAACGCTCAAGTTCAGTACTATATTGCAAATTGGCTAAGTTCCAATGATTATAACGCAAGTCGATTACTGAAATACCACTGGCGAGACGATAGCGCTTACCTAACCATGTTACTGGCATCTGCAAAAAATAACCTTCCTATTGCACAATACAAGCTTGCAATGGAATTACTCACCAGTACAGAAGATAAAACACAGTTCAATGTTGCATTGAACTGGCTAAAGCGAAGTGCGGCTTCTTTTGCGCCCGCACAATACAAGCTAGCAACATTACACAGCCAACAAAACAGCAAAATTTTTGCACCAAATGAAGCAACAAAGTGGTTTAAGCGCTCAGCCGACAATGACATAAGGGCGGCCAAAGCACTGAGTTTGCATTTATACGATCACCCTAATGACGAAGAGTCACTAATTGATTGGTTAAACAAAGCTCTCAGCCAAGATAAAAACGACCCTGAATTACTCCTATTACAAGCAAAGTTATTACGCAGTAGCAACACCAAGGAATCAATTAAAATAGCCCAGCTAGCACTCAAACAAGCGCAAAAGAGGGGCTGGGACACTGCACAAATTCAAAAGTTTATGGTGTCTCTGTAGCGGCACTAAGTTATATCCTGTAAGAATGTATTAAGCCTTCAGTCACAACGGTTCACAATACTGGGAATTCGCAAGTAAGCCCATGAATTATCCATCAACTGACTTTACAACGCACTCAATATACCAACCTATGTATCAACAAATTTCCTCAGGTCTTCTCATCCTTCAACCAATATTGAAGTGATACATTCGGAGGGGTAAATATTGAATAAAATTTCAATGCATTTTCAAAAACTATGTGCCTCTAGAGTGAGTGACAAAGAGGCGAAAGGCTGTGTAATCATTAAAAGCATTGTTGTATTTGTGGACAATAACAACACATTATCACCACATTTATCTGGTGGCTTTTAAAACGCTTTAAACGCTTATTAAGTGAAGCTAACCTGCAAAGTGTACACACTGGCAATAATATCGATGAAAAAGCAATGGCTTTACTTAACTTACTTATTAATATCAATATTTTGGGGCAATTGATTCTGGATTATGAGCAGCTTTGATGCTCTACTCCACCATCACTACAGCGCCTCAAGACATATGCCTATCAGCTATTGTAATTATCGTATTTGTGCAGGAGTATGTATCACCTGAACATCGCACGCTTCACATAAAATAATATTTTCTGGTAAGTTTTCTGGCAAGTGTTCAGCCATATGCCATGGCGTATTTATATCTGGGTAAGACATTCGCCACATTTTTAGGTCTGCTGCATATCGATTACTTATAGACGCTTGAATGTTTGCTTGTGGTGAATTCGCGGCACTTTCAGAAGTAAAGTGAAACTTACCAAGGTAAGTCGGTGCACTCGAGTCACTGTTAAACACCTTTCTCGTTTCCCCATCACTATATTTCGAAATATACTGTTGACTGACCCTCCAACCAGTAACACGATAAACCCCTTTTGGTACAGTCATCGCAAAAATGCCATGTTCATTGACATTTGAACCGAATGTTATAAATCCACTTTCTCCCGTATGAATATTTTTAAAATGTAATTGATAGTCTGCATAATCTCCTTCATAAGACATACTCCCCCAAATGATACCACCTTGATCCTCTCTTAGTTTATGCGCCTCAATCGTTGATTTAGCACAGCCGCCTAGCATTACGCATAACAATAATATGTGTACATTTTTTATTTTTTTCATATTATACCGCCTTTTTTAATACACCCCTCTACATTGCGCCTTTGAATTTCTAATTGCAATAAGTAATTCTGGCTTAAAGTCTAATCAAGTGTAAACTCATGAAGTACGATATCTTTTTCTAAATTTTCTACTCGATTCATTATAATGTATGAACCATCGTAGTTTGTGCTCAGACTCAAAGCCGCATTTACATTATATAAATGCAGGCCTATATCAGAAACAAAGTGATTATGTTGCCCCTTTATTTGATAGTTATACAAAGATAATTGATGCCCTTGCCTCACAACATAATAGATTCCGCCATCATAGATAGCAGGCTTATAAAGTTGTAAAGAATGTGATAATTGCTGCAATGGCACCTCGCCGCCAAGTGCATTAAATAAATAGCCTTCCACATCAGATAAATACGCTCTAAAGCTGTCGTTTTTATTCATCAAAGGTATATACTCTTGGCTTGAGCCCGGTAATAAATAGTTGCTTGAATTTGCAATATCATGCCGCCAAAACTGTAAACGCCCATCTTCTACCGTTTTAAAATGAAGAGACTTCCCATCATTTGACCAGTATATATTCTCTAAAGTTGAGTTTTCTTTTATAACTGAGCGAGGTGTTTTAGAAAAAGTATTAATAATAAATAATGTATTAGATTCACTTAACACAGCTAAGTATTCACCATTAGGGGAAAATAAAAGCAGCTTGGGCTTGTCATTTTTAGGCAGCTTAGTTAATAAACTGGGGCTTGATTTATATCTATGCTTTAGCCAAATTTCTACTTCTTCAATTTGCAGCGCTGCATGCGCCGCTTCAGAGACATAGGCCGTTTGCATGCCATCAAGAGAAATACTCGCGTGTGTATCTATTCTGGCGTTGGATGAAATCGCAGTAAACTGTTTAGACAAGGTAGAATATTCATATAAATTTACTTCAGCTTTGCCTTCAGTGTGTGCAATGAGCCCTTTATTTCTGTCTATAGAAATTTCAGATATTTCACCATAAGGTTGATATAAAGTGGCTGAATTTTGACCCAAAAAGTGCAATTCAAGATCGCTACCTACAGAAAAAAAGCTGTTATTTGAAAATCCAAAATAAGGCTTCCCTTGCACGTCAATTTCTTCCGAAGACTCAAGGTCGCCCTGATTATTAATTTTAGCTTTATACCAGACACCTTCTGACAAATAGATAATTTCACCTTCAAAGAGGTCATATTCTGAAGCCTCTACAACTACCTTTCTTTCAGACAGTTCTAAGCCATTATCTTTCAGTTTATTTATATTATATTTAACCAACACTTTTTTGCCTGAGTCCACTTCATTTACAAAAAGCGTATTTAAATGATCCCAAATAATCGTTTGAGGATTATGAGCGCTATTACATTCCAATAAAGCCATATCTCGATTCAATCGCCATAACTCAATCGCATTGTGTACTGACACAGCACGTATTTCACAACTAAATGGGCTGTATCGATAATATACAAGCCAATTCCCATCTTCAGACCAGCTAGGTGCTTGCTCGCTATACCTTGACGATTTAATTGTATGAGACGTATTTGTTTGCAAATCATGTACAACCAGATCATATTGGCTCTCGCCAGTTACAATTTGGCTATACGCTAAATAGCGTCCATTAGGTGAAAAGTTAAGATACACTTCAGCACCAGGTGAAGACGTTAATCGAGAAACATACTTAATTTTATGCTCATGCTTAAATAGGTTAACGTCAAAAAATACAATGCACGCGATTAAAAAACCAACTAAAACCCCACAAAAAAGCCAATTAAAAGGTACATTTTGTTGGGGGGTTTTCCCCCGCTCCAAAAACGTAGGTGCATCTGCAACAACAGCTATACACTGATATCCGACTCGAGGCACTGTTTTAATAAATTTAGGTTCTTTAGATGTATCGCTCAGCGTTTTTCTAATTTGCGCCACTAGCTGGCTTACCGAATTATCACTGACAATCAAATTAGGCCAAAGCTGATTGATTATTTCATCTCGACTGACGGGCTCTGGCGCATTTTCTATCAACAACTTAATTAAGGAGAGCTGTTTATGCTCTAGAGGTAGCCAACTTCCCTCTACTTTGACACTCATCTTTTGGGTATCTATCAAAACATCATTTAACAGAAAACGTTCAAACTGCATTTACTGATCCAATCCAAAAAGCGCGTCATAGTTACATGGCCGAATACATAACAAGCTATTCCATTATGATCATACTATGTTATGATGGGGACAAAAATATTTTACCTTAAAGCAACTTTACAGCACTTTGTGTTGCACTTAAACAGAAATATAAAAGCAAAGTTTCCCGAACGTTAATTAAGAATAGGAGTAGGAAACAATGGTCATGAAACGCATATGTTATTTGTTTCTTCTCTTTACGCTTTTATATACCTCGACTACTTACGCGCAAAATAGTGGGCAAAGAGCCTCAAAAGAATCGCCGGATAACGACCAAAACGAGTTATTACACATAGAAATTCGCGCCTTCCATGACAGCGTTGTCAAGTCACTTAATGTAAAACGATATAGCCAACAAACATCAGACAGTATTAGTGCACAAGAAATCGGTAAATTCCCTGACAAGAATGTGGCCGAAGCATTACAAAGGATCACCGGGATATCATTATCACGAGTTCAAGGAGAAGGCGAACGAATAGGCGTGAGAGGCACCACCCCGGAGCAAAACCGCACCTATCTCAACGGACAATACCTGGCTTCTGCTGATTGGTGGATCTCTTCTTTGCCCAGTCGCGGATTCAATTTCACACTGTTACCAGCAGACATTGTTTCAAGTTTAGAGGTGTATAAAACCCCCAAAGCCAATCAAGATGAAGGGTCGCTCGGTGGTGCGATCAATATCAAAACACTGGATCCTTTCTTTTCAGACCCAGGCGTGTTGGCTATTACAGCTCAAACGCAATACAACGACCTTTCGCAAAAATATGACCCGCAACTTTCCGCTGTGTACAGTTGGATAAATGCAGACCAAAACTTCGCTACGCTATTTACGATTAATCATCACAGTAGAAGTTTACGCCGAGATGGACTCGAATCTTGGGGGTGGCACGAAAGAAGCTATTTCATCAATGACTCCGGACAATTAACGTCTGCAAATAATGCCCAGACAACGGCTGATTTACAAAACATATGGTCTCCTGGGGGAGGTGGTTCAGCTGTTTTCCAACAAGACCGAGCCCTAACCAGCTTTACCACCAGTACAAGCTACCATATTAATGAGAATTGGACTTTAAAAGGCCATTTACTTCATTCTCAACTCAATGCGGACAACACGAATCAAAACTTCTTGTGGCAACCTGGCAAAGCTCTGGACGCTGGCAGCCAAATCAAC
The DNA here is from genome assembly GCF_000814765.1 of Pseudoalteromonas luteoviolacea. GTDB lineage: Bacteria > Pseudomonadota > Gammaproteobacteria > Enterobacterales > Alteromonadaceae > Pseudoalteromonas > Pseudoalteromonas luteoviolacea_H. Next base: position 1,065,159 of record NZ_JWIC01000007.1, on the reverse strand, counting down.
GACTATCAGATAAAAGACAATACGCTCGTATACGGCTCCCTCACTCCAGCTCAAACACAGCCATTTAATACCAGTATGGAAGCAATTTGGCGCAAAGCCGAAATACAAACTCAGAGTATTCACCTCGACCTCAATTACAGTGGCCCGTGGTGGCGAGCACAATACCAGATAGGCTACACCCGAGGCAGCGGTGGCACCAGCGAAGATAACACCGCGCAATTTGCCACGAATACGCAGTACAGCTTCGATACACGAGACGCTAAAAATATCCAAACAGACTATCAAACTTCACCTTTGAATGGTCGACAGTGGTTCCTAAGTGAAGCGCGTAACGACAGTCAAGATGGCAATGATACAGGCTATTTTTTGCAAAAAGATTTTTCTCGAGATCTATCGTTTAAGCACTTAAATACCATTCGTTTTGGCGGTAAATATAAACGCCACAAGCGAGATTTTCAAAGACTTAGATCTCAAAACGGCGGCCTTCAAGGACTGGCAGGTAGGCTGAATACCACCTTATCAGATTACCCTGCTCAGTTTGTCAGTGGTTATCTAGATAAGGTTGGAAATGACAATACATTGAAGGCGTATAGTTTTGCGGATATCAATGCATTATCACGTGATTTTGCAACGCTCAATTTTGAACAAGAAGAAGAAAAGACGAGTCGTTTCACAATCGAAGAAGAAACTTTAGCAGGCTATGCAATGATTGAGCTGGCTGGAGATGAATACCAGGCTAACTTGGGTGTGAGAATAGTATCAACGTGGCAAAAAGCAGGCGCTTATGAACGAATAGCCACTTTACCTGCAGATGTACCTAGTTATAACTGGCAAGCAACATCAAAAAATTACACCGATATTTTACCGAGCCTAAACATTCAATTTGACTTAAGTGATCAACTTATTTCGCGTTTTGCTGTTGCACGCGTCATGTCCCGCGCGCAATTTCACCACTTAATGCCTTCAACTAATTACAATGTCACCCAAGCACAAGGCCAAGGCGGTAATCCAAACCTAAACCCTTATCGGGCCACACAATATGATTTTGGCTTAGAATGGTACTTTACAGATTCGGCATTGGCTTCTATCGCTATTTTTAATAAAGATGTTGAGTCTTTTATTGAATTTAATAGAAACATAGAGTCACATGAAGGTATTTTAATGTCGATAGACAGACCTATAAACGGTGCTGGCGGTGTGATCAGAGGCGTCGAATTGAGCTATCAACAAGCCATTGCCTATGGATTTGGAGTCATCGCAAACTATACCTTCGTTGATGGTGATAGAACCTCTCAGTTAACAGGTAAAACCGACTGGGTGCCAGGCACATCAAGACACAGTGCCAATCTCACTGCCTACTATGAAAATAGCGTGCTTAGCCTGCGCCTTGCGTATAACTACCGCACGCAATTTGCCACTGGAATTGGCGAAACAAAAATGGACGATTATGGGCAACTTGACGGCAGTGTCACACTGTCGTTCAGTGATAATTTGGATCTCGTCTTTGAATTTTTAAACCTTAACGATGAACAGATTTACACATACGATAGAAATGAGTACGCACCTACTGCAATTTACCAAAATGGAAGACGTTTTTACTTAGGCGCTAGATATCGCTTTTCAACTCACTGATCAGCCTAGCTCACCATGCCAGAGCTGCTTCAATCGTTTAGTCTTAAGTTACGTCAAACACAACAAGCCTATTTACGATACAAAAAGCCGCAGCTCATTAATCTCCTCTCTAAGATATAAGGCACATAAAATATACCCAACGATGACCTTTGTCCCTATTTATATGCCTGTGATTTAAAAAAACAGCATATTTATCTACTCAAGTATTATACTTATTTATGCAAACTTTGTAGTTTACCGCATACATGTGACAGTTAGTCGCAAACGCTGGTTTTCTTTAGAGCCAATCGTAAAATAGCGTGATTTTTTAGCTCGACGTTTCTCGTCTCTCACAATTCTCTTTTTCAAGGCTAGTAAAATGAAATTGATTAAATCCACAATTGCACTGGCAGTTAGCTTGGTGAGTACAAGCGCCATCGCAAGCCCTCAGTCAAATACAATCACCCTAGAAGACATTCCTAAGATCCAAAAAGTTGTTAGCGCCCAAGTGAGCCCTGACGGCGAGTCAGTTGCTTTTACACGTTCTGTTCCAAGAGAGCTATACATAGATGAAAACGGTAAAAACTTTAATGAACTGCACCTTGTGGATGACGAGGGGGTTGAACGCCCATTCATTACTGGTCAGGTAAATATTCACAGCATCGCTTGGTCGGCAGATGGTCAATTTATTTATTTCCTAACGAAGAAAAAGACAGATAAATTTACGTCGCTTTATCGTATTGCCGTTAACGGCGGTGAAGCACAAAAAGTCTTCGCTTTAAAAGGTACTTCTATTTCTAAGTATCGACTAAGCCCAAATGGCAAGCAAGTCGCTATCTTAGCTATGCCACCGAAAGATAGCTCAGAAAAAGAACTCAAAAAGCTCGGGTTTATGGCGGAAGTCTATGAATTAGGTCTAAAAAACAAGCAGCTTCATATTGTGAACCTGCAGCCAAGTGAGAAAGCACTTACTCCAGGCATCGTTACTGTGCAAGGGTATGTCAGTGACATTAATTGGTCAGATGATGCGAGTAAACTGCTTGTCAAAACTCAGCCTACCGCGTTGATTGACGACCAGTATATGAAGTCGCAGTGGCACATTATGGATGCCAAAACACAGCTGATAACCACCTCCTTCGAAACAGAAGGTAAGCTTGGCGAAGCTGAGTTTTCTCATGATGGTAAATACATTGCAATTTTAGGTGCTGAAGACAAGCACGACCCTGCTAAAGGCAGACTATTCTTAGCCAATGCCACAACTGGGGAAATCGAAGAGTGGATCCCAAACTTTATGGGACATATCGGTGACTTTGAGTGGTCTAACCGTAAAAATATGCTTAACTTTGTTGGTCATGTTGGCGCGGAAAGCTTTGTTGGTCAAATAAAAGCGGGCTCAAACAAATACAAAAAAATGGTAAAAGACGGCAAGCTCATCGCTGGTAAGCTGTCAGTGTCAGACTCAGATAAAACCATTGCGCTCACTGCGAATACAGCGAAGCACCCAAATGAAGTCTATATGTTACGTTCAAAGCGCACGACTCGTTTGTCAAACTCAAACACTTGGCTTGATAACAAACGTTTCGCAAAACAAGAAGCTCTGACATTTAAAGCCCGAGATGGCGTTGAGATCGGCGGTGTGCTTATCTACCCACTTGATTATGAAGAAGGCAAACGTTACCCATTGATCATGTCTGTTCATGGCGGTCCTGAGTCTCATGATAAAAATGGCTGGTTAACAAACTACTCAGATCCAGGTCAAATGGGTGCCGCTCGTGGCTATGCGGTATTTTACCCCAATTACCGAGGCTCTACAGGTAAAGGCGTTGATTACTCAAAACTAGGTCAAGGTGACTACGCAGGTAAGGAATTTGACGACCTGGTAGACATGAAAGAATACCTAGTGGATGATTTAGGGTTGGTTGACAGCAAAAAAGTAGGGATTACAGGCGGTTCCTATGGCGGTTATGCATCGGCATGGGGCGCAACAAAGTTAACTGAGCACTTCGCAGCAAGCGTTATGTTTGTTGGCGTTACCAACCAGTTATCAAAGTTTGGGACGACTGATATCTCAAATGAGATGTTTTTAGTACACGCGCGCTCTTATCCATGGCAAAAATGGCAATGGTACCTCGAGCGCAGCCCTATTTACTGGGCTGGCCAATCAAAAACACCACTGTTGATTATGCATGGTAAAGATGACCCACGAGTACACCCAGCACAATCTATGGAATTGTACAGATACATGAAAGTGCAAGGTAAAGATGTACGCTTAATTTACTACCCAGGTGAAGGACACGGCAACCGTAAAGTTGCGGCGCAATATGACTATAGTATTCGTCTGATGCGTTGGATGGATAACTATCTCATCCACGGTAATAAAAACATGCCTGATTACAAAATAGACCATGCGACAAAGCTAAAAGCAGCTAAAGAAGCAAATAAATAAGCCTTTTCCATGTCAAAAGAGTAAAGCGAAGGAACTCCGTTTTACTCTTTTATTTTGATCACTCAAAAATATGCTTACCGTAAATCCATCACTCTTTGAATATCTTATGATCCCTTCCATGCGCTTCAAAGCACGAGGTTGTTGACAACCCGCTCAATAAGAACAACAAATAAGGCAAGCTTATTTTTGAGTTGTACCTATACTATATCTAAAACATGCAATTTAAAACCAAAAAATTTTCATGTAACACATCTTTTTAACAATTTAAATTTGCGGGTCGAAAAATACTTCTATCGGCTCTACTCTGCCTTTCAAGCTGACTTCAGCCGCTTTTTCCAAATCCTGTTTTTTTGATTGCTCAACACTGACCTTACTGATCAATAGTGCTTTATTTAATTCTTTTGTTTTACTCTCAATTCTGGCAGCAACATTGACGGTGTCACCTATAACGGTATAGTCCATACAACTGACACTCCCGACGTTACCAGCAATTGCGTCACCACTGTGTATCCCTATGCCAATTTCTATGCGCGGTAATCCCTCTTTAATGAACTCCTCATTTAATGCAGTCAGTGCTTCTAGCATTTCTTTTGCCGCATTAATTGCATTACTGGCGCTATTTCCCTCACCCTGAGGGGTGCCAAATACGGCCATAATCGCATCCCCGATAAACTTATCTATCATGCCGTCATATTTAAAAACAATCGTACTCATAGCCGAAAAATATCGGTTCAATAAGCCTGTGATAACTTCGGGTTCATGAGACTCACACATGCTGGTAAAACGCCGAATGTCAGCCATCAGCACAGTTACATTTCGCCGTTCACCGCCGGGCTCGATATCAACTTTGCCAGTTTCTACTGCACTTACCAGCTTTTTTGGTAAGTATCGAAGTAATCTCTCTCTATGTCTAAGCCTGGTATAAGTATTTGTAATATAACTAGAAATTGACCAAGACAGTAAACCTGAAAATAAAATTATGATCTGCTCATGCATCTCAATCGCTCTGGCGGTCCCACTGTGCTCAAGAATTACTGTCCCAGTTGCCAAACAACACAAAGTGGAATAGTAAATAATCAACTTACCTTGCCTGAATGCACTCATTACATTAAACAGTATCAGCGCGCTGATAAGCATTAATTCAAACTCAGTATTGTGCATATCATGCAAAAAGTGGCCGATCTCGGATAAAAATTCCATTTCGAGTGTAATCGCTAAGATAATCAGGTAATCAAAAAGGATCGAAACATATTTAAGCCATGGTTTGTAGCCATCACTTTTTGCCCACTTAGACACACAGAAACACCAGATAGCGGTCATTATCATAGTGCCTAAATCAACAACAATTAATGTCCAATCTAATCCTCGATTTAACAGCCCTATCAGCAGTTCTAATAAAAAGAGCGCCATCAACCCGACAAACCGGATCTGATTGATGTGATACTCCATTTCCATCTCTCTTTGCTGATAGCAATCGGTGAGCAACACATCGAAAGACCCGTCGATATCCTTTAACCATTTCATAAGCACTTGCCATCATTTATTGAATTATCTGTGACCCGCACATTGGGCACTCACTTTGTTAAGTGTAGCTTGGCTTTTTTTTGTTACCTGTGTAATGAAAAACTTACCTCTTGTTTAAGTCATTCACAAACCTTGGTGACTAGGCTACTATTGCTGTCATGACAATGGAGTGACTATCTACAATCATGCTGTATTTTCTAGACTTCGAATTTGACACTCAACAAAAACGATTATTCAAACATCAAAGTGAAATCCCATTGACGCCTACCCAAGGGAAGTTGCTCACTTTATTAATTGAGTCACGCGCACACGTTTTAAGTAAAGAAGAGATATTAGATCACGTGTGGCAAGGTCGGATTGTCTCGGAGCAAGTCGTTTTTCAAAACATCAGTCAACTTAGAGCATTGATTTCAGATGCCGCCATAAAAACTTTTCCAAAGCGCGGTTACCAATGGCAACTCGAGATCACAACACAACTGACGCCCTCCGGGACGGCTTCTCCATATCGTTCACCGACACGAGTAAATGCACGCCATATTTTCTTCTCTTTTGTCGTAGCCGCATGCTTTTTCGTGGGAATAGCTGGAGGTTATTGGTTATGGCCAAATCACAATGTCGGTGCAAACTCGCCTGTGCAAAAAGCGCAGCACGAAGTCTTACTCATTCCTTTCTCAGCAAGGTTTGAAGGGCATTTAATAACGCAAACCCGTCAATTGAATAACGCACTTTTAGTCAATTATGATGCGTCAGATAAGTCTCATAACTCTGCCCAAGCTATTTTTAACTCCCCTTACACTGAATACAAGAAACTCATCCCCAAGTCGGATAAACTGCTACTCAGTGGGTTTATTTATACTAAGAAAGTGTCAAACAAAACAAAATTCTTGCTAGAATACCGCCTACAGAATCAACTCAGACATTGGCAAGGGTATATTTATGCCGACTCAATCGAAGAACTTGAAGACCTTGTCGCATCCCGGGTTGATCAGATACAGAAATCTGATTATTTCCAAGTTCAAATTGATACATTTACGACCACTGAACTGGAAAAGTTAAACAGCCAAACGCCCGAAGATTTAGACATCTTAAAGCACCTTATCGAGCGCTTACTGGCAGAATATAACCACAACGTCGCCAGTGCCCATATTGAGCAAATGATAATTCTCAGCGAATCGCAAAATCATCCAATTTATAAGGCATATGCTCAATGGCTTAAAGGGCAGCTCTTGATGACATTAAATCAGTATGACCAAGCCAAACAGCATCTAACTCGGGCCAGTGAATTAATGAATGAAGCAGATTTCAACGCGCTGAATAGCGAAATCAGCAAATCACTTGCCGACATCGCCGCTTATGATCGCGATTTCTCACAAATACAAAAACATTTGTATAAGGCTGCAAGCCAAGCTCGATTAGCTAATCGCCCCGTGCAAGAAATAAGAGCTTATACACTTTTGTCAATTAAAGCGTTTAAACTGAGATTAGAAAAAGAAAAATATGATTACTTATATCAAGCAAAAACCTTATTAGCCGACCACCAGCTAGATAGTTCGCATTATATGCTGATATTTTATCACTTTGCGCTTTTTTCAAAAAACATAGAGGAAAAACAATCTTATTATTTAAAAGTGCTAGAACAAACGCTCACACCAGAAAACTACTGGGTTTACTTTTCTGTCAGTGAACAACTTGCAAACCTCTACCTAGAGCAAAACAAACCTGATTTAGCCATGGCTCTGGCAAAAAACATCGATGAGCCAGCCAGAAGAGACATGTTATTTGCACAGATTTATCACAAACTCGAGCAAACAGATGACGCTAAGCGGTATGCACAGTCGAGTTTTAACACAGCCAGAATGCAACATATAGACTGGGTTGGATTAGCAATGGCAATTAAGTTACTAGAGCTCAATTTTCAGGCTGATGACAATTCTGATACGATGATATATCGCCACTATATTCGGGATACAGCCCACCCAAGGTGGCTCAATACACGGCATGAGAAATTGGTTAAATTAGGGGTTATTTCTAACCCCTATGAACAGGATAAAAATCAATATTAAATATTTATACTTTATTAATATCGAACCAATTTACTGCGAACAGGGGCGTCTTTCCTTGTATTGTTAAGGTATGATGCCCTCTATCAAGCCGAACTTTAATATTTTTTATGGTCCGCCACCCTCTTTCACCAGATAATTCGGCTGTTTTTATCGGGCGCTCGTTCAACATCAACGTATAATTTTGCGTAGGGCCTGAATGAAAGAGGCGGATCGACATTAAGTATTCACCTGATGAATTCGCCTCAAGGATATAACTGGCCATACTGGTTCCGATAGAGCCGATAATTTTATCGCCTTCTGGCTCAAAACTTGAGTTAACAACCATCACACCAGGTGCAAAGTCAAAAGCTTCACCTTCTATTCGTGCAGGAACTTGATGTGCTTTTTTAGGGCTACTGTCAACATAGTGGCTTGGTAAGCCTTTTGCAGCGCCATTTAGTGCAACAACATAATACCTGCCGTTGTGTTTTAGCGGAGTTTCATCGATAAAAGACATGTTTTTTTTCGTTAGCTTTGCCAGTGCGACCACTTCATTACTTAAGGGGTCTTGCCTAAACACTTCATAACCCGTTACGCCAGATTTCTGAGCCGCTTGCCATGTAATGTTGATATGACCATTTGCCATAATGCTAAGGTCAATATCCATCAGTTGTTCAGGGTAATGAGGATTTTCCATTTTATGTCTCATTTTTGCTTTTTTTTGAGCTTGCTCCAGCAGCTTTACAAACCAGATTGAGCCACTGCTCGCCTCAAGTGCTTCGCCTTGGGTATCTTTTACTAGCCGAAATCCCTCAAGGGCTGCGAAAAAGTCTTCATACATCATCATTCTTCGACTTGAGCCAAACACAGGCCAATGCCAGCTGCCCCCGCGGGCAACAAATACCTCACACCCTTTTTTTATGACCGCACTGCCATCGACAGGGGCCCTTTCATAATTATCTTGATAACAATCCGCTAGTCGCTCAACCACATTGCCTTCCATATCGTGTAATCCAAAACCATTTGGCTTATACAGTCCCACCGTCGAAATCATCACTTCATTGTCATTGCATGTATTGATTGCATCTTGAGAATAAGGGGCGTTATATAATTTACCTGATAAGGAGTAGGCATGCAGATCAGCAATATTTGCATAATGACATGCTTCTTTCGCCCTGTGTTCATTGCCAAAGAAGTACTTTGACGAGGTGCCAGCCCGTGCCGCATATTCCCACTCAGCTTCAGTAGGCAATCGATACAGTTCACCAGATACCTTTGATAACCATTTAGCATAATTAATCGCATCTTTTCGAGACACACACACCACAGGATGAAACTCACTAAGGACATACATGTTGTCATCCCATGTCCCATCATGTTCACCGCTACCAAACCACTGCGGACCGATACGATGAACGCACCCTTTGCTGGATTCATAGCCAGTCGCCTCTATGAATTTTCGATATTCGGCCACGGTCACTTCATATTTGCCCATTTGAAAGGCGGGCACCGTGACTTTGCGCACCGGCTTCTCATCTGCTCTCCCCTGCTCGCTTCCCATCATGTAACTTCCTGTTGGGATACTGATCATAGGAGGCTCAATGTAAGCACTTTGCTCGCTGTGAGCTGGTAAAGGGATAGTGACTGAGATCAGTGAAACTGCACTGATAAACATTGGAAAAAAACGCATAGTAGCTCCTCAATTAAATTCATAATCACTATGAAATTGGCAGCACTTTTTGTCTTCACAGTTATCTATTAATTTAAGGAAATAGAAATTCAATAGAGGTAAGTAAATAATATATATGGATATATTTTTAATATTTTGATTTTTATCTGTTGCGTTTTAACAACCAAAGATCCATACGCTGATGGGTGACGCACACCAAAACAGCGCCGCACGTCACCTCATTTATGTTATTTCGTATATATCTTCACTAGTTATATTGCACACCATATCGATATAAATCGGCAGCCAAACTATCTAAAACAGGTTGAATAGTCTCTTTTCCGCCTATAAAATCTTCTCCATTAGCAAGCATAATCACACCCGTTTTTGTCAGTGCGTTATAAATCATCAACGCATTTGTGCCAGGATCTCCGCCATTATGACCAAAAAAGGCACCATCCCAATACCAGAATACGCCTTGCTGATATGGAATGTTAAATACGTCGCTTTGCGCCCCAAGCAGCTGCTCAACACTTGACGCACTTAATATCTGCGTATCTTGATAACGACCCTCATTAGCAATGGCAGCTAATAACTTACTCAAATCATGACTACTGATATTCAACTCACCGTCGTAGAAAGTTGCATAACCGTACTCAGGCATGGCATGAAGTACCTCTTCTGAGTCAATATTGTACTGCACTGCTTTGGGGTTATTTTCTGGTAACTCTGTATGGTGCCAATTTGTATTATTCATCCCCAGAGGCACAAAAATAGCTTCATTCATTTGCTGCGCTAAGTTTAAGTTGGCCTTTTTTTCTACAGCATGAGCCGCAAGCGCCGTCCCCATATTGGAGTATGACATCACACTACCGGGAAAACCCTGCTCACCATCCAAATACACACCGCTCCCTACGTAGCGCCCATTGTCAGCAAAATAGTCTTGTGCCAGTAACTGCTCTAAACTCGTGGTAACTGGCATATCATCTTCACAAAAAGAGAGACCAAACATGGCTGCCAACGGCTGTTTATTTTCATGCACGTAATAAGTACAAAAGAACATATCGCTGTCTTTTATCCCTGAGGTATGCGTTACTAGGTGGCGTAAAGTCATTTTGGGATCAGGGTTGAGCGGGTTATTCGGATCGAATGACAAATTCATATCAGCCACTTCGTCATCCAAACTCAGAATGGACTCTTCCACCAATTGCATTATGGCGACTCCGGTTACTGCTTTACTAATAGATGCTACGTTGTAAGGCGTATGAATTGTGGCAGGCAGTTTTTCAACTACATTTGCCAACCCTTCAGCATGTTCAAACACAATCTCATCACCTTTTATTACCGCGACAGATACACTAGGTAAGCTCGTATGTGAAATCACATCTCGTACTTTTTGCCTTAAATTGTCAGCAGTTATGCTATGTGAAGCGTGCACACCTTGTTGCTGCATCACGTATTCGATAGGCGTATCGGTCATATATTTTTGATCTACAGAAGCATAGGCAAAAGTGGCAATATCAGGCTCAATACCTACTCCTTCAACTACCTGACCCTCGTGATTTTTATAGACTTCGTGACTTAAGGTAAGCGCCCACCCGTTAGGCAATTGATGCGTTAAAGTATCGGATACACTGCCATTCGTCGCCTCACCAATTAACTGACTTTGCGGTAAGGTTTGTAACGCCATTGCAAGCACTTCTCCGCCACTGATAGTATGCTCACCAATAAGTACATAAATTGGTTTAGTGAAATTCAAATCCGCATTTGGCTCAACATTGAGGGCGATCTCTTCACCTTTAAAACTGTCATTATTTAGTTGCTTACTGCCAAATGTATAAGCTGAGTCTGTAAAGTAGCCGGCTATTTTTTGAGATACTTTATCAAAGCCACCTTGGTTGTATCTTAGATCAATAATGATTGAGTCAACGTCTTGAAGTTGCTCCAAAGTATGAACCATCACCAAATCGGTGTTATGCAAATCACGTTCAACACGGGATAGAATATTGTCCTCAGCCTCATCCAAAATCATCCCAGCGACTCTATCTATACGAATATAACCAAGCTTGGGAGAAATTGTGCCGAAACGTATCGCATCTGCACCTTGGTAACTATGTAATTCACCATCCGACATTAGATGCTTTAATACAGCAACCTCCTTAGCGTGTAACTCAGCTAAAGTGCCGCTTATATCATCGCCGCCATTAAGCAACCCCTCTCTGATCCAACTATCAATTTTACTGCCATCTGCCTGTGCCCCTTGAGGCCCCTCTAAACTCAAATGACCATCACCAAACTCAGTAAATATCGCATCCATCATACTCATAAATTCAGCTTGGGTCGTAGATTCTGTGACTTTGGGCTTGTATGTCTCATAAACGGCTGACCAATCAATACCACGTAATTCAAAAAAGCCGTAGTACTCGTTCAACGTGTGCCATACATAGTCAAAAGTCTCTGGCAACGTCATGTCGGTCGTAAGATTTTTTGCATCACATTGCAATGGAAGTGACTCCAGCTTAGACAACTGCACCTTTGATGATGCAGGGCTGATGAACGTAAGCTGATCTTTTTCATCATTAAGCGACAAATACTTTACGAGTGGTTTTGTAAACTGTGCATTTTCTTCATCTGCTTTGATACATGTTTTACTATTGAAGTTATAGGTTATTAACCCGTTTACAGATAAATCCCAAACCTCCCCAGAACCTTTTATCTCCCATAGCCCATTAAAGTCTTCAATCGTGGCTGGTTTCTCTGGCTTTATTACGACTACATCATTATCTTTATCACAGCCAGACAATAGTATGGCTGCCGTAATAATACTTAGGGTTAATCTTTTCACATCTATATCCTTAAGGTTTGTTAAATCACGCTTACAGCATATGAGACATGCATCTAAAAAAGTGTTTTTATATAAGCTAATGATGTAGAGATAAGTAAGCAGATATAAACACATTTAAACGTATTTTGAGCATTAAAAATCAAAGCTGCTTAATACGTAATTGCTCAGTATAACAAGCGATATGCCATTGCATTTTTTTAATGGTACACTGGCAAAATACTCTCTTTATTCAACATCAGGAATACGTCTCGAATAGGACTTAGGACAGGTTTAAAATGGAAAAAGTGATAATTGTATTGGGACATAAAAATGACCAGCACGGTCACTTATCTTCACTTTCAGTCGCAAGATGTCAACTTGCGCTCAAGGTACTTCATTCAGCACGAGACGCGAAATTCATTTGTACAGGCGGGTTTGGCGAAAACTTCAACCCAACGTCAACGCCACACGCCCACTTTAACAGACAGTACTTATGCGCTCACGGTGTGGACCCCGCAGCATTTTTACCTGATACGTTAAGTCGCTTTACGATTGAAGATGCGACTTTAACTTTGCCTGTACTTTCACAACTAGATTCACCAGATGTGTCTATAATCAGCTCAGAATTTCATGTACCCAGAGTCAAACTCATATTTGACACCATCATGCCAACCATTAAAAAAACCTATTTATCTGCACCAAGTCCATTATCAGCTCAGGCGCTCTCTCAATTGGAGCAACATGAGGTCTTTGCTAAGCAGAGGGATACACATACCTTAAAGGCAGCATGTGCAAAGTTTAGAACATATACAGACTGAATCGATGAAATAATTTACACGAGTAAGTCACAAACGATTGTTTCAGCAACTCCCTCTCCAACTACACAAGATCTCAATAAATTATTAATTTGAGAAAATAATTCTCCACTTTGTTATTTTCTGAAAAAAGCATCGTTCATTAAGATGACTCACACAAAAAAAGCATCAATAAGGAAGATAAAATGAAAAAAATATTCGCGTTGTGCGTTGGTCTATCGGCCATATCACTGACGGCTCAGGCAGCCCCCACTGAATGGCAAGGTTTTTTTAAGGGCCAATGTGAACTACTAGCACCAGGTAAGGGCGCATTATACTCTTTCCCAATGTCACTTGAAGTCGGCAGCCCAGTAAATAACCGCGCTGACTGGATCGTGACTTATGGTGAAGGTGTACAAGCAAGACCACGCAACTATACATTAGTGACGGTTGATACAGCAAAAGGTCATTATGAAGTTGATGAAAACAACGGCATCATCATCGACCAATACTTATTCGACAACAAATTTGTCAGCTTATTTGAGTTTGGCGACACCAAGCTAAACGCCGAATATGAACTACACAGCGATGGCTCATTAGACGTAGAAATTATTAGCTACACCGCGGATAAAATCCGCGAAGAGCAAGTCGGTCCTTACATGGTGTCTAATTATGGCGGAAAACGTATCCAGAAATGTAAGCTGTTTAAGTGGTAATTACGTACTAATCCAATGACGATTTTCGTCTATCACTTCTGCCCGCCTACTCGGGCAGAGTTGATAAAAAACCAAGTACAAGCCCGTCGCTTGGTTTTTGTAGTGCGAACTGCTTGGTAAGAATATACTAATAAAAATAAACGCCTTCTTACCAAGCAGTATCCACTTTATTGATATCCAATGCAGCACCCTTTCAACATGAGCAGCAGCTGACTTACCTTAGTACTTAAATTGTCTTTTTTAACAATCTGAACTGACGCATATTTTCACGCCTTTTTATGAACACAACAAAGGTCAAAATAGGTAAATTTCGTAAGTAGCAGTTGGAGGAGACAACCAGCATCAGCAAGCTTGGCAGTACGTAAAAAGAGTCCGCATTTTACAGGGCTAACACAATTAGCCCTGTAAAACCAAAAACCCAACGTCTTACAGTTTGCTTTTGACAAAGCGATACTGTCCATTCCAAATTAACGCCTTAACCCCACCTTGAGTATCTCGCTCAATATCCACTGTTGAGCCATCATTAATATCAATGAGTTCACTATCACTGCTGGCAATTAGCTGGCTCGTATGATCTCTTGATGCATCATATGCCAATATATATTGATCATCATACGTTAACTTAAATGAATACTGGTTATCTTTGTCATAAATATATTGCCCTGTCATTTGCTTTAATTTTTGCGTTGTTAATTCATGCTTTTGCACTCGTTTCGGTGTTGAAAGGTCCCAACCAAAATGATCGCTCATTGCGATTTCTAATTGACGAATAACAGGCCCAGCAGAGTCACCATTGGTCATGATGATCAAGGCATCTTTTTTATCAGCATAAGCTTTAAATATGTTGGTGAACCCCTTATTTTTTCCACCATGAGAAAATGCTAACCCCTGTTCATAACTTTTGAGTACGGGTCCCAGCCCCCAATCGTTGTCATGAAATGTCAGCATATCTTCAACTAACTTCGGTGTTATTGGCCCCACCGACTTTCCTGCACGCGCACTTTGAATAGCACCGATATATAATGCAAGATCACTCGGGGTGGTCCAAAGGCCTGCGGCGGCCTGTTCAGGATAGACATGCCAATTACCTTCAACTTGCTGTCCACTGCCATCAAATGCAGCACTTGCCATGGACCATAACGGCTTAGGTAGTGGCTGTGCGAAGGTACTATTTGTCATACCGAGTGGCTGTAAAATATGCGCTGATGTATAGTCTATGAAGGATTGCCCTGTCACACTCTCAATAAGTAAATCTAGAACCGTATAGCCCCCGCCAGAATAGCGGAACCCTTCTCCTGGGGCTTTATCAACGATGACTTTTCCTGTGTTGCCAAGTCCATTTAGTACATCAATATCGGTGGGAATGTTTGTGCCTCGTTGATAACCGGGAAAACCATGCTGTGTTAAACCTGCGCTATGGGTTAACAGCTGACGCACCGTCACCTTATTGGTTTTGGTAAACTTGTTACTTGGGATCTGCCAACCTTTTAGGTACTGATTAACATCGGAATCGAGTTTTATCTTTCCCTCATCGACTAACTTTAGTACTGCCAAGGCGGCAACGGGTTTACTGATAGACCCCGCTTGAAATAAAGTGTCAGCAGTGACTTTACGACCGGTGAGCTTGTCAGCTAACCCAAACCCTTGAGCCCAAACTACTTGACCATGTTTCACAGCAACCACACTTAACCCTGGCAAGTTGTGTTTTTTCATTTCACTTTCAATGGTACTGGCTATGTACTTTTCCCCCTGAACTTGAACAAGTGGCAATAGGTTAAGCTCTAGGTCGGATAATTTGGACTCGCCAGCCATACTCGATTGCGACAACAAAGACATACTCGCAAGCAAAGCCGAACAAACTGTTTTTTTCATTATTCTAATCCTTGTTTTACTCTCTCAATCATTTAACAACATATAAATGAAATTGTGTATAGGCGTTTTTTACTGACTCGCTAAATCATCTTGACACTTAACTCAGTAATTCATTTATTTTTTATATTTGTTTCTATTTTCAATCATAACGTTACAAGCAAAAACCAATACTTTTAAACCAACAATAAATACAAAACCAATAAAAAAGAATTGAAAAAATCACACTCTATGCTATAAAAAAGATGAAGGTTTAATGAGGCACTCATTATGAAAATGCGCTTACTCACTTTGCTCGCTGCGTTGATTTTATCTGCTTGTGGTGGAGGCGGAGGGTCTGCGAACAGCACAGGCACGAGTCCGGACAATCAGTCATCTTCAAGCACCACACCAAGTGAAAATAACAATAACGAGAATAGCGATACTGATACGCAATCTAACGATGAGTTAGACACTCAAGATCAATCTGCAACAAACGATCAAGGATCAGCAGAAGATATCAGCACATCACCGGTCGTTGATATTAGAGTACCCAGTGAAGTTGTCAGAAAAGGAAGCGTTATCACCATTGATAGTGTGGTCAGGGGTTCCACAGAAGGCCTAACTTATACCTGGACACAAACCAGTGGGCCAGCAGTCACCTTGAGCGGTGCTAACAGCGCAAGCTTAACCATCACACTGCCTAGCGCAAGCTCTATAAATAAAGACAGTTATACATTTTCACTCACGGTGACTGACAGTACAGGCACAAGTACATACACTGAAACAACACTAGAGTCTGTCAATGCAATGAGCGAACTACAAGCGTCCGCATTAATGCAGCAAGCAACACTGGGCGCAACTTATTCTGAGATCCAAGCAGCATCAGGCTTAAGTGAAGAAGAATGGCTCAATCAACAAATTGCCCTAGACCCAACATTGCACACCCCTTTACTAGAAAATTACCCCGATAGAGACAATCCAAATCACATTAATAGAATTGACGCGTGGTGGAAAGCAAGCCTTAATGCACCAGATCAACTCAGGCAAAGAGTCGCTTTCGCACTGAGTGAAATATTTGTCATTTCAGATGCTAATACCTCTTTGCGCGGTGAACCAGAAGGGATGGTTGCCTACTATGACATGCTACTAAAACATGCCTTTGGTAATTTCAGGACGCTGCTAGAATCTGTGACTTTATCTCCTGCGATGGGGGTATATTTAAGTCATTTAGGGAACGAAAAAGCCAATGTAGAGCGTAACATTAGACCTGATGAAAACTACGCACGAGAAGTAATGCAGCTTTTTACAATAGGT
Source organism: Pseudoalteromonas luteoviolacea (assembly GCF_000814765.1). Lineage (GTDB taxonomy): Bacteria > Pseudomonadota > Gammaproteobacteria > Enterobacterales > Alteromonadaceae > Pseudoalteromonas > Pseudoalteromonas luteoviolacea_H. The sequence continues at coordinate 1,048,368 of NZ_JWIC01000007.1, read as the reverse complement.
TTAAATGCGCTCAACCTCGATGGAACATTAAAACTAGACACCGATGGAAAGTCCATTGCGACCTACTCCCAAAAAGAAGTTGCAGGCTTTGCCAAGGTATTTACTGGGTGGACATTTGCTTACTCAGCAAGATGGGACAGACCCAGCCGAAATTATACGTTACCCATGCATGCTTTTTCTGCCTACCATTCAATGGAGCCAAAAGAGCTACTCAACGGAGAGGTTATCCCCGCAGAAACTGGCCCCCATGAGTCAATGCAATTAGCACTTGATAATCTATTTTCGCACAGCAATGTCGCGCCCTTTATTAGTAAACAGTTAATACAAAGATTAGTGAAATCTAATCCAACGCCAGCATATGTCGCGCGTGTAGCCACAGTGTTTAACGATAACGGACTAGGTATTAGGGGTGACCTTGGCGCGGTAGTTAAAGCGATTTTGCTTGATGAAGAAGCGAGAAAATTTTCTCAAGTTCAGTTGCACAGTGGAAAGATAAAAGAGCCCATACTCACTAAAGTACATTTATGGCGAGTATTGAATGCACGGTCTGAACTGAACCGCTATTACACTTGGAACCTATCCACGACTTATGGCCAAGGACCCTTGTTGTCACCATCCGTATTTAACTTTTTTAGACCAGATCACACACCAAATGAATTGCAAACACTCGAGCTAATTGCGCCTGAATTACAAATTGCAACTGATTCGAATATGGTCGCCACAATCAACGGTCATTATGGCGATTTGGTATGGAGAATGGCAGAGCGTAAAACAACGCTAAACCCCAATACCGTTTATATGTTTGCTCAAGACGACATTGCTATGTTGGCTAACAATGGACTACAAAGCTTACTTGATTATTATGATCTGGTTTATTTTGCAGGCACCATGACAGATATCACGCGTACAGCATTGGTTGATTTAGATAGTTATTTTGTCAATAAAGACGAAGCGCAACGTGTCGCTCAGCTACTGTATATGATTTCTTTATCCCCTGATTTTAACTATCAAAACTAGGAGCTGATTACATGTCATATCGCAATGAGCAATCTAGGCGCGCTTTTTTATCTCTCTGCCTAAAAGGAGGGTGTTCAGTAGCGGCACTCACTAGCTTACAATTACAAGCCATCAGTGGCTCATTGAGCAGCCAACCGATCAATGATTACAAAGCCTTAGTTTGTATATTTTTGCATGGTGGCAGCGACTCATTGAATATGCTGGTTCCCTTAACTGGAGAACACCGAACGCATTATGAACAAAGCAGACAAAACCTCGTCGTTACCGATGCGCAGGCTTTAAATACCCGCACAATCTATGAGGGTGGCGTTGGGCTTCATCCAAGTATGACCTCATTATCTTCCATATTTGATGCCGGAAATCTCGGTTTTGTTGGCGGTGTTGGCACACTCATCACCCCCACTACTCTCTCAGAGTATCAAAATAAGACGGTGCCCTTGCCTAATCATTTATTTTCTCACAATGATCAACAAGCAACTTGGATGCATGGCCAAGAAAAAGTGTCGCTAAACACTGGCTGGGGCGCACGGATGTTAGAAAGGCTCAATCAGCATAGTAGTTTTACTAGCAATATCTCACTGGCGGGCGCAAACCCTTGGCAAGCTGGCATTGAGACCACGCCCTATGCCCTCAACAAAAGCGGTATCATGAAAATCAATGCGCTCACAGGCTACCAACCACAAGTGGATCATGTCAAAAGCATTATGGATAGGTTGTTAAGTGCCAAAACAACTCCTTTGCAAGATGCTTATGCCAGTAGGCTGGCAAATTCAGTCAATAACGTACAAAACATGAATACCTTACTGGAACAAGCACCAATACTGACCACACAGTTTAGTGATAACAGCTTATCGGAGCAGCTAGCCGCCGTGGCTAAGTCTCTGAGCATAAGTGGTCAAACAGGCAACAAACGGCAAATATTTTTTGTTTCATTAGGTGGATTCGACACGCATGATGATCAGGCAGTCAGACAGCCTGCTTTACTTTCAACGTTAGCAACTGCATTGACTGAGTTTAATAACGCCCTAACCGAGCTATCCCTGCAAAACAGCGTAACAACCTTCACAATGTCCGACTTTGGCCGTACTCTCTCATCTAATGGAGATGGCACAGATCATGGCTGGGCCAGTAACCAACTTATAATGGGCGGTGCAGTGAATGGCCAAGACCTTCATGGTGCAATGCTCTCTCAGCAAGTAGGAAATAGCATAGATGTTGGCGGAGGTCGGCTTATTCCTCAGTACTCTAATGAGCAATACTTTGCACCAATTGCAAAGTGGTTTGGATTAAATGACACGGAAATTAGCGATATCTTTCCAAATTTAGGAAACTTTGACGCAACTACGTTGAATTTATTCAAATAATACCAAAAAGGCAAGGGGCCCATTGCCATACAACGATTAAGCAACCGAATTAAAATAGTATAAGTAATTTAAAGAGAAACTTTTTGGCTACAAGTTAAATCTTTGCAGCTTGCTCAATGACGATAGCATGACGTTTCGCCAAACGTTCATGGTCTTTGTCATATCCTCCACCGATCACGGTCGCCACTGGCACGCCTTTTTGATTGCACGCATTAAGTACAATACGGTCGCGTTTCTCAAGCCCTTGCCAGCTAATATCTAATTTACCTAACGTATCCTCTTGCCAAACATCAACGCCTGCATCATATAACACTAGATCAGGGTTTAGCTGCTCCAGTAAATCATGGATTGTTGCTTCTACAACTCGCAGGTATTCATGATCACTGACATTAGGGTCTAACCCAATATCTAAATCACTCTGTTGCTTTCTAAAAGGAAAGTTCTTTTCACAATGTATTGAGCAGGTAAATACAAAAGGGTTGTGTGTGAGCATCGCGGCAGTGCCATCTCCTTGATGCACGTCGCAATCAAAAATAAGCACATTATGAACCCGTTTTTCTTTGATTAATCGCTCTGCAGTGTATGCCAAATCATTCACCATGCAGTACCCAGAACCAAAATCATAATGAGCATGGTGCGTGCCCCCCGCCAAATGACACGCCACGCCGTTTTCAAGTGCAAGCGATGCAGTAAGATAAGTGCCCAGCGGTGCTGTAAACGTTCTTGCCATCAACTCTTTAGACCAAGGGATCCCAATACGTCTCATTGCTTTTGGGCAAAGCTCATTCTGGTATAAATCTCGAACATACTGCTCACAATGTACTAGCTCCAAGTCCGAATAGTGCCCAACAGGACCCTGATGCAAGTTTTGACCAATGAGACCTTGTTGCTCTAGATAGCTTTTTAATCTTGCAAATTTACTCACTACAAAGCGATGTTTAGGATCAAAACTGAAAGAATAATTAGGGTGGTAAACTAAAGGTAAGTTCGGGTTAAACATGGGAAAATTCTTATGTTACTAATTAAAACACACGACAAGCATGCTGTATGATACGATAAAAAATGCTGTGAGCGTTATATTAACGGCTCAGTACTAAAAATATTTTGATAGTCTCGTACAGACCTTCTTGCACCTAAAGAGGGCTATAACAAGCAAGTTGAAGCTTTGGCTTTATTGCTTTTTATGGTTAGGGATTACATATGATGGAAATAAACTCGGTGGGGGCTTAAGTTCCAAAGCATCATCAAACTTGTCGTATTCTCGTAGCTGCCAGCCATCATTACTCTTTGATAGATAATGTACAGTGCCATCATCACTGTAATAAAACCATAATCTGTCTTGCTTATCCCACACCCAATATAGGGAGAATGCGCTTCTGAACGCCATATTTTCATTTTTATATATGGTCTCCCCCACGGCGTTTTCCACCTCAATATGCCAATAATTAAACGATGCAGATACCCGGGCGATAAACTGTTCAGAACTAGAAATATTCAAAGAGCGCCTATTCTCTTCCATGTTGGGAGCCTGTGCAAAAATACTATAAGCAAGTAATAATAAGGCAGGTATCATCAAGACCAATACTTTAAAGCGCTCTATTTTAAACACTTTATAAACTAGCAAGGCACTCATATGATAGACGCAATAAGACAATGACAAAATGCAAAATATCACCAGTAAGATAAAAGATAAGCAACCATTAGCTCTAGAAATTTGATGCCAAAAAGTAGCAACAAATACGATGATAATGTTAATACTAAAAATCAAATATGGGACAACTTTAACTTTTCTCACGGCTTACCTCAAAGTCCTTGGCAACTTAGTTTGAGTCAAACAAAGTTACCACAGAATAGCTACACCGCTAAAGATTTCTGCCTCCCAGCTCATACAATACCATCACACACATACTTGCGATCACCAACGCTGCTGCCTTGTTAAGCCAACGCACATACTTGTCGTTCGAGATATGGCGAGACACTTGCTTACCAAACACTGCCCACAACAATAAAGAGACAAAACACACCAAGGAGTAAATGAATACAAACACAAACAATTTATTGGTTTGGCTAGGCTCAATAAACAAACTATTGCCCGCGATAGCAGCCAACCACGCTTTGGGATTCAGCCACATCAACATCAAGCCTGCCCACCATCCTGAGCGCATCGCAGTCGTTTGGCCTACACTCGGTTCAAATTTAAACAATTGCAAAGCAAGATACATCATAAAACCACAGCCGATCACTGTAGAACCATATACTAACCACTTATGTTGCTGCACTACCAAACCAAGCCCCAACCCTGTTGCTAAAAGCAACAGACTAAACCCAATTGTTGCGCCTAAAATAAATGGCAATGTGGCATGGATACCACGATTCATCCCACCTGAAAAAATAATCAAAGTCACCGGACCCGGTGTAATAGACATAGAAAATGCATATAAGCCCATTGCCAATATCATCAACATTGCTCACTCCATCGCTGTATAAAATTTGAGTGTATACCCCTGTTTAAAATTTGATTAGATGGTATAAATGAATATCACTGTTCTAAAAACTTACTCAATATGATTGACGAACTCAAAAGCATCGCCATTTTTTCAACCGTTGTGGAACAAGGATCTTTTCGTGGTGCGGCGCGCGCACTTAACTTGTCGCCCTCAGTGATCAGTTATCACATTACTTTGCTCGAAACAAAGCTCGATACCGCCTTACTATACCGCTCAACCAGAAAGCTCTCGTTAACAGAGCAAGGACAGCAGTTATTCAAAATGAGTACAAACATGTTAAAAACCGTTGAGCAAGGCCTCTCCGATATCAGTGCCCAGCAAGAGGCGTTATCTGGCAGGATCACCGTCAGTTTGCCGACTGTACTTATACGCTCTCACTATACCCGCGTATTAGCAGATTTTTGCCAGCAACATTCGAGGTTAGAGGTCAACTTTCACTTTAGTGATGTATATGAGAACTTAATAGAGAAAGGGATCGATATTGCAATTCGCCTTGGCGACCTACCAAATAGCGAATTAAAAAGTAAAAAACTAGGTAATATAAAGCGAAAGCTCACCTGCTCACCTGCTTTTTTGACAAATAACCCACTCCCAAAAACACCAGAAGATCTTGAAAACTTGCCATGGATAAAGCTTTCCAGCTTACCCAATAAGCGTACAATCACACACCCAGAGTTGGGTAAACAAGACATTCATTTTGACTATCAAGTCACAGCGAATTCGGTTGAAGGCATGACACAATTATGTATGGAAGGGCTAGGTATTGCGACTCCTGCTGATTTTCTAGTTGAGCAAGCCCTTAGAGAGAAGAAATTAATTGAGTTACTGCCCAATTGGCAAGTAACCCCTATACCGGCCTATGCTATTTGGCCTAATAACATAACAAAAAAGAGCGCAACCATGGCCATGGTTGCGCATCTTGCTAAGGCTATAACTTAGAAGAATCCAAGCGGACTTTCGCTATAGCTGACTAGAAGGTTCTTAGTTTGCTGGTAATGATCCAGCGCTTTTTTATGTGTTTCACGACCGATGCCTGAGCGCTTGTAACCGCCAAAAGCGGCATGGGCCGGATACATGTGATAGCAATTAGTCCACACCCGACCCGCTTCTATTTTTCTACCAAAGTGATAAGCACGGTTCATATTACGGGTCCACACACCCGCTCCTAGGCCAAATTCACTGCTATTAGCCATTGCGAGTACTTCCGCTTCATCTTTGAAAGTACACAAGGAGATCACAGGGCCAAATATCTCTTCTTGAAATACTCGCATACTATTGTGACCTTTTAACAACGTCGGCTGAATATAATAGCCTTTATGATATTCCGTACTGAGTTTTTCTGGTTCACCACCGAGTAGTACCTCAGCACCTTCTTGTTTACCTATTTCGATGTAGCTTAAAATTTTGTCAAATTGTGCTTGAGACGCCTGTGCGCCTACCATGGTGTCTGTATCCAAAGGATTGCCACGTTTTATCTGCTGCGTGCGCGCTATCACTTTTGCAATGAACTCATCATAGATTTCTTCTTGCACAAACAATCGAGACGGGCATGTACATACTTCACCTTGATTGAAGTAAGCCAACACAGCACCTTCGACACATTTACTCAAAAATTCATCATCTTTTTCCATCACATCACTGAAGTAAATATTGGGAGACTTGCCGCCAAGCTCTACTGTTGATGGAATGATATTATCCGCCGCACATTTCAAAATATGTGACCCCACTGGCGTTGAGCCGGTAAAGGCAATTTTGGCAATGCGGTCGCTGGTCGCCAGTGCTTCTCCGGCTTCTTTACCAAAGCCATTTACCACGTTAACCACACCCGCAGGGAGCAGATCTTCTATCAACTCCATCAATAATAAAATAGATACAGGTGTCTGTTCAGCAGGCTTTAACACCACGCAATTGCCCGCAGCAAGTGCCGGCGCAAGTTTCCAAGCAGCCATGAGCAATGGGAAATTCCATGGAATGATTTGTCCAACAACCCCTAACGGTTCGTGGAAATGATACGCCACAGTATGCTCGTCAATTTCCCCAATGCTGCCTTCTTGCGCGCGGATACACCCTGCAAAATAACGGAAGTGGTCGGCTGCCAAAGGCACATCTGCCGCTAAAGTTTCACGCACAGCTTTACCGTTGTCCCACGTTTCGGCCACGGCGAGGTATTCAAGATTGGCTTCTATACGGTCGGCGATTTTAAGCAAGATATTACTGCGCTCTGTCACTGACGTTGTGCCCCAAGACTCTTTGGCACTGTGTGCCGCATCTAGGGCTAATTCAATGTCTTTTTGCCCAGATCTGGCGACCTGACAAAAAACAGCCCCATTGACTGGGCTGATATTATCAAAGTACTGCCCCTCGACAGGTTGGGCCCATTTTCCGCCAATATAGTTATCATAAACGGGTTTAAAATTAACGATCGCATCTGATGTATTTGGGTTTGCATAAATCATAAATGCCTCTTCAACTTAGTTGTAATGTGACTGCGGCACTCTCTCAATGAGGAGGCCACTTGTTGTTATTCTGTTGACATTAATTTAAAGAGAGATTAAAAACTTAACTCTGCGTATAAAATGTTTGCGTTTGAGTCCAAATAAGGAATAAAAATGCTAGAACAACTGCATAAAAAAAGACAAAAAGTCAATTCACTGGTTGAGAATCGCGTTCATTTTGCAGGCGATGACGTCGAGCTAAGTATTTATGATACCTATGAACATGCAGAGCATATTCGATTGTTTTCTAACAATGTGCTGTTTTGTGGCATGCTCTCGGGAAAAAAGGTCATGCATGTAGAAAGCTGCGACTATCATCATGCGTTTTTACCCAATGAAAGCTTCGTACTAGCGCCTGAACAAACTGTACATATCGACTTTCCCACTGCCTGCATTAATCAGCCGACGACCTGTTTAGCCATTGATATTAGTAAAGATAAAATAACCTCTGTCGCAGAGCAACTAAACCAGCTTGAGAAGTGTTCTGAGCCCCAGTTTAATTACTTGCCAGAGCTTGTTCATAACGAGCACAACACGCAAACACAGCAATTGCTCATGCGCTTAATGCATTTATTTTGTGAAAATACGCCACAAAGAGATTTTTATATCGACCTTGCGCTAAATGAACTAGTTGCTCGTTTACTGCAGCAGCAAAGCCGCGACCTATTATTTAAACAAGTCGCGAAGTATGAGTTAGCAACAGGGATCCATGCTGCCGTTGAATATATGCAAAGAAATCTGAATGAACAGCTAGACGTCGATGAATTATGCAAAATAGCCTGCATGAGCCGCAGTAAATTCTTTGACCAGTTCAAAAAGCGCATTGGTACGACCCCGCAAAATTGGTTAAATGGCCAACGAATGATGTCAGCACGCAAGCGCTTGGAGCGCGGTGAAAGCGTAACCAGCATTGCTTTCACCTTAGGGTTTAATCACCCAAGTCAATTAAGTCGAGGGTTTAAGAAAACCTTTAAGCAGACACCAAAACAATATCAAACTCAATTTCTTCAAACGAAAACAGATTAACCCTCATAGGGGTATTGCTTGTGGTATTGGCCTTTGAGTGTCATGCCTAAGTATTCAAATGTTTTTTGCAGCACCTCAGTAAAAGGCTGCGGCGCCGTTTCGTGAATAGACGTGGATAAAATTGAAAACTGTTTGCTTCTAAGCTCGCGTAACTCAGGTTTGAGCAGCTCATCATCCATGAACTCTGTGATCCTATCAATAAATGCTTTCATTCTCGGTGTTACCGCGTACCAGTAGACGGGCGAGGCAAAAATCACATGGTCAAACTGTAAAATTCGCCTAAATAGACTGCGAAAGTCATCATCTTTATTTTTGTGGTCATAACTATAATCGTGGATCACATAGTCATCCAAAAATAGTGTTTGCGCATCAAACTCCGTGGCTAACTCTTCAACCGCATTGCCAGTATTGCCCAATTTTTTAGCGCTAGAATAAACAATGATTGTGTTCAAAATGATTCTCCTTTTGTAAATTTGTTGATAGGCTAAAACCTCAACTTAACCTTAGGTAAAGCGTTATTTTAAAAAGGGGCAAAATGACAACATCAACAACCCGAGACGAGCCGCGCTTCAGTGTAGGGCAAGTAGCAAAACGCGCAGATGTGGCAGTCTCAGCGCTGCATTTTTATGAAACTAAAGGCTTGATAAAAAGCTGGCGCAACGCAGGTAACCAAAGAAGATATAAAAGTGATGTGCTGCGGCGTATTGCGGTAATAAAAGCTGCGCAAAAAATGGGCATTTCACTGTTAGAAATCCAAGAGACCTTGTCTAAACTGCCAGATAACCGCACACCAACTAAAGAAGACTGGGCCAGCATGTCACGATTTTGGCAAAGCAAACTTGATGAAAAAATAGCGTATATGACACGCGTTCGCGACATGGTGGACGGATGCATAGGCTGTGGCTGCTTATCTATGAAGTCTTGCCCTATATACAATCCGGATGACATCGTGGCGAAAGAGTGTAACGGTGCGGTGATCTTGGATCAGCCAGAACGAGCACACGCTGCGAAAAATTGTTATGATAAAGAAAATTAAAATAGGAACAAGCGAATGAAAAAAACAGCGCTCACAATGGCTGTTGCAGCGGCTCTGGCTCTAGTTGGCTGCACAACAACAAGTACTCCTTCACAGTCAACAACTCCGGTTGTTGCACAAGCGTCTCAAAATCAAGCATTTACTGATTTTTCAGCACAGCTTATCGAAGACATGTGGCGCCAGTACCCAGAACATTCTTTGTATGTTGGGTACGGCAAGTATGATCATATTATGACCATCCCTAATGCGGAATCACGCGCAAGTAGTGTTGCTTTCTCAAAAGCGAAATTAAGTGAACTGCGTGGTTTTGATCTAAATAATTTAAGTGACAATCAAAAGTCTGATTATTATCTAATTGAAAATAGTCTTGAGAAAAGAATTTGGGAAGTTGAAAAGTTTAAAGATTGGCAATGGAACCCGTCTAATTACAACATCTCCTATGGGTTCGCGACCATTTTAAATAGCCGCTTTAAGTCAGACGCAGAAAAATACAAAACAGTGTTAGAGCGCTTGAAGTATGTTCCAGATTTTTATAAAGCGGCAGAAAACAACATAGATACGCCTACGCTTGAGTACACTCAACTCGCTATCGCGCAAAACCAAGGCGCATTTGCGGTATTAAAAGATGAGCTATTAGATAAAGTCGACGCGTCTAATGCACTTACTGCCGATGAAAAAGCACTATTTAAGACTCGTTTTGTCAACGCCAAAACTGCGATTAATGGTTACATCGACTTTCTAACTCAATTAGAAAAAGAGTTAACTGCCAATGGTAACGCACGCAGCTTCAGAATTGGTGAAGAGCTGTATGAGGAGAAGTTTGCCTTTGATATTCAATCTGGTTACACAGCTAAAACCATGTACGAGAAAGCGCTTGCTGACAAAGCACGCGTAACACAAGAGATGGTAAAGCTGACTCACCAATTGTGGCCAAAATATTTCCCAAATAAAGCACGCCCTTCAGATGATGCACAAGCCATTGCTGAGCTTATCAAGCATTTATCCGTCAATCATGTGCCAAAAGAGCAGTTTGTTGATGAGATTAAGCGCCAGATCCCGCTACTTGAAAAGTTTGTTATGGAAAAGGACTTAATCTCACTTGATCCTGAAAAGCCGTTAGTTGTACGTGAAACACCCGAGTTCATGCGTGGCTTCGCAATGGCATCTATTTCAGCACCAGGTCCATACGACGCAAAAGAAAACACCTATTACAATGTAGAGCCACTTGAGCTGAGAACAGAAGAACAAGCAAGCTCTATTTTACGCGAGTATAACCACTGGATCTTGCAAATTCTCAACATCCACGAAGCAGTACCAGGTCACTATACTCAGCTTGTTTATGCCAATAAGTCACCATCACTCATTAAAACTATTTTAAGAAATGGTGCCATGATTGAAGGCTGGGCTGTGTATACAGAACGCATGATGCTTGAAGAAGGCTATGGTAATCATGAGCCTGAGATGTGGTTAATGTATTACAAGTGGAACTTACGCGTTATTTGTAACACGATTTTAGACTATGCGATTCAGGTTAAAGGGATCAGCCGTGATGAAGGTCTGGACCTGCTGATGAATGGTGCTTTCCAAGAACGTGCTGAAGCAGAAGGAAAGTGGCGCAGAGCGACTCTGAGTCAAGTTCAGTTAACGAGTTACTACAGTGGCTATCGTGAAATTTACGATTTACGTGAAAAGCAAAAAGAAAAACTTGGTAAAGACTTTGACTTAAAAGCGTTCCATGAAAAGTTTTTAAGCTATGGCAGCGCTCCGGTTAAGTACATCAGCCAACTAATGCAGTAACCGTCACGCATAAAAAAGCCCCAATACGGGGCTTTAGTTAAGTGAATAAGTATTAATTTGCTCTGTCAGATTAGAATAATAGAATTCAATCAAATCTTACCGTCTCATATGTGCCAAAAGTAGACGATAGTGCATTTACAATACTCTCATCAGCCAAAGCTTTATTTAAGCATTTTCATTGCTTCAATGAGCGCACTGTCTTTTTCAGCCTTTAAATCGGCTGCATTTAAATATTCAAAGCTCTTCTCTATTGGGTAACCGCGATATTCATAACTTTCGCCTTTATGGTCAAAATAACGTTCATTGGATAACGTAAATGACCAGCCATTTGGCAGCTGCTTAGGCAGTGAATCACTAAAACCGCCATTAGATGGCTCTCCAATGATGCTAACTTGTTCTCTGGCAGCAAGACCAAGTAAGAATGATTCAGCAGCACTCATGGTTACGCCACTGGTAAGCACGACAATAGGCCCTAGGTAACGGTCAAATGCAGCGGGATGAACAATAATATTTTCGGGTTTACTAAACCCATTTTCAGTTCGGTACGATTTACTGCCAACTAGCAATGGTTTATCAATAAAATAGGATAACAATCGTTGTGAAACAATATCATATCCTCCACTATTCCAGCGTAAATCAATTACTAGACCTTTGGCATTCGTGAGCATAGGCATAATATGCTGTATCGCTTTGTCTACTTCTTTTATATCCGCTTGAATCGTCTTTTCAGCAGTATAGTCACTCATATCATCAATACTTAAGTAGTTGATTTCATGGGGAAGTGAAGCCCATAGTAAGCTGCGGTTTAATTTCTGTGGCGGGTGCTTTTTGTCAAAATAGCTTGAAATGATGCTGTTGCGTTTTTTATTAAGAGCTTGAAAAAATTCACGAAAGGATGAAAACTCAGTCTGTTGTGAAAACCTTTCTTCAATCATCCTACTTCTGAACTTTTCCCATTTAATGTTGTTCATAGCAAAGAAGCTGTCATCATCTGATTCCACATATGCATGAGCGTCACCTAATTCATCTATAAGTTCTGTAATGACCTCAGCCAATGCCGATTCGCTCATACTATCTGAAATTCTATCTCGCCAAGTTTTATAGTTGGTATGCCAGTTCCAATTAAGCTCTTCGTTAAAAGCAAAGTGTTCTGCAAAAGTAAACCACAAGATATCAAACACTTCTGGGGCTGAGAACTTTATATTTTGAGTATCAGTATTAAGTAGTAGGCTTTGCTTACATAATGTAGGTAAACGGCTCAACTTCTTTAGTTTTACAGGGTGTGCTGTAAACCAATCTAATTCAGCTGCGTCACCCTCTACAGTCAAGTTACGACTTGGATATTCACCTGTTTCGACTTTATTTAGTATGCAATGGTGTTTTGTAATATCGTAAAAACGTATATCTTCGCCGATGACTTCTAATATGTATCCATAGCCTTGAGTTTGCCAGACTGAATGATTGGGTGCGGCACTCTTGGTTTGACTCGTTAAAAGCTCAATATCTGAATAGAAAGCAGAAACATTTGCAGATAATGAAGATAAACTTATCAGCAAGAAAATTGAAGTTATTGTTTTGTCCATAAAGCTATGGTATTTCCCTAACTAGTATTTTTTCTATGAAAATCAAACAATAAATTAAAATAGCATAAATACAAAGCCCCATTTGGGAGTTATTACATGTGAGGCTTTTATTTGGAAAATTTGGATGTTTAGAACAAGAAATTGAATGGTAATGCCAAGGTCTGTTTTTCTCTCATAGCTGTCTCGCAGATACAAGCTACTACAGTTAAAGCATAAAAATAAAGCCACTTAAGTGGCTTTATTCATTCTTATTCTGCTTCTAATCCTTCAAGATTAAAACCAATCTGAGTATTAACCACACCATTTAAGCGCGCTACTTGCGCTTTAAAAGTATGCAAAGCGACGTTTGCATCCGCTTGAAAAATAGCACGATTACCACGAACATAAATCAGGTTTAGCTGATTTGCTTGCGCAAACTCTTGCGCATCGATTAAAGACTCAAGCTCAACAACCAGCTCACCTGTTAATACGATCGTCTCATCAGTTTTGATATCGACAAGTGCTGCACCTGTCACCAATTCTTTATCACTCTTTGCAGCAACAAGTACGTAGTCTTTGCCGTTGACGTTCACAGTCACACCAGAGTCGCTGGTGACTGGCGTCGCTTCATAAACAGTTTGGGCGCTCGCTTGTACTGCATATAAACTGCCAACCACAGCGAGTAAAGGGATTAATTTAGATTTCATTTTACGACTCCTTATTTACGTCCAAAAAAGCGAATATCCCAAGATTTAAGCACACCGTTTTCTGTATTGTTGCGGTGCACCATATTCACGTTCGGCTCACCAGACGTTCGTGGGTCAAAAATATAAGCTTCATCTTCTGACGCAGTATCAATTACACGTAATGTCCATTCACCCTTCGCCTGCTCTCCATAGAAGTGGTGAGATAGCATTTGGGTATTTTGCATGCCACTTTTACCCAAAATAGTGCCCGTTCTTGGTGTCATAACGACACTACGAGTGCCTGAAGGAGAAATAAGCTCAATGGCCAAGTCACGTGTGCTTGTGTGATCAATATTCACTCGAATTTGAACCGCATCCACAGTGAGCGTTTGTTCATTATTAAATGTGCTTTGTGCACCACTTAAGTGACCATCAGGAATTTCTGCATCAGCTGTTACTAACACTCGGTCAGTCTTAACAAACTCACCTAGGTTTTTGTCGTAGAAACGCGCTAGGTTAACAGCAGCGTCGACGTCAACAGCGCCAAACCCAAAGAAGTTATGGAACTGATAACCCGCCGCATTCGTCTGCCACTTATCAATTGCTTGGTAGCTTACCTGCTTACCTTCTGAGTCTTTGAATGACAATGCAACACCTGGGTGATCTGCATCGATACGACGTGAAGTTGTCGCAAGGATATTTCTTACATCCAACCATGAAAGCGCAGGGTTTGCTGACATAATGACAGCAATTGCACCAGCAACGTTTGGCGCTGCCGCAGAAGTACCATTCGATCTGGCACTGTAATCACAGTTTGGATCAAGTGGATGGCCGCCGTGTAAGTCATTGCGAAGCCAAAGCGGGTTATAACCTGCACTACAGCCTGACACATCCGTTGTGATGATAGCTGGTGAAGTTGTACCATACTGACCACCAGGTGCTGAAACAAATACACTCGAGCCAACAGTAGAGTATGATGAAAGCTCACCGTCTGCATTGTATGCTGAAGCAACCAGATTCCAGAAACTGGTATCCATGCGCTCAAGGTTTACATTTTGCAGTGGTAAACCATGGTTCTTGTTGTCAAACCACAGATAACCACGGCCTAACTCACTATGTGTAAACGTTTGTCTTTCATAGCCATTACCTGCTGATTTAACAAAAATTGCACCACGTCCACCATGGGTCGTACGTGTGATTTCTTCTTGAGCATCTTCATATGTTTTCAGCCATGGTGATTCTTCATAGTCAAAACTTCTGGGTGAAGATAAAGTACGGCCGTAGCTCTGGTTAAATACACGAGGGAAATCAAAGGATTGTCTCGCAAATCCATCTGAGTACATACCATGAGATTGAAGCCAATTCGCCGTAGTTTGGTTACCTGATACAAGATAGTTAAAACCAACCAAACCCGCTCTTGGTGCTACACCACGACCACCAATGCCATTAAAAGCGCTTGATGCTATGATCCCTGCTACCGCAGTACCGTGTCTGTCCGTTGGGCTACCTGGCGCTAAATCAGGACTATTGGTTGTAAAGTTCCAAGAACCAGGACGAGCATTATCGATTAAGTCTGGATGCTGTACTTCTACACCACCATCAATAACAGCAGCTGTCACACCTGCGCCCATGATGCCCATGGCATGTGCCAAAGACACATTCATATCTTCACCAGCTTTACCACCTCTGTCTGAAAAAGCGGCTTGACCTGTGTTTTTAAGGTGCCATTGCTGATCGACTAGTGGATCACCTGGCATCAGCGGATACTCAATATTTGCAAATGCGTTTGCAGACAATGATGCTGCAACAACCAATGCTAGTTTTGTTATTTTTATATTCATAAATCGCTACTTACTTTTTATTTTAACGTATGTACCCAAAAACTCGTATTTTATATAAACATAAAAAACACCAAAAAATAACACCTAAAAAACAAAAAAGTTACCAAAGTGTCATTTTGATGACTGTCATTCTTGAGAATTTATAGTTTTTTATTCAGTAATTTGCACTTATTTCATTCACCTTGGCAAGCACCAAGCCGTTACAAACAATTACAAAAAATAAAATAGTAAAAAACGTCTAAATATCCGAATTAAAGACACGTCACTACCATCAGTACACCAACAAGGACCTTTTATGAAACATCTACCAAACCTGCTTAGTTGTCTCGCATTATCGATGTCAGCTGTTGCAAGTGCATCAATATTTCCAGATCCACAGGCGCTGCTTGCACACTATCTGCAAGGAAAACCAACTGAAGGAAACCCAGCTTTAGCTGCATCAATGGGATATTTTGCTCACCATGACGCCGCACTTAAGGACATGCTAAACAGTGGCTCTGCTGAGATAGAAAGCATTGTGACAGGTGCCAGCTATTGCTTTGCTGCCGTTGCGAGTAAACCATCTCCAAGCTTGTTACCAACACTGTATAGTCAAGACGGTCAATGCAATGCGATAGACACTGCTTTAGCAAAAAGGAACTGGTATTACACAGATCCTCAATGTAAAACAGCCATTGAATACAAAAATGAGTCTGACACCGAGTTTTGCTTAAGAGAGTTTGATTACAAGGCACAGCGATACGGTAACAGCGAAGACTTAAATTTCGTTCAAGATGCGTGGATGCCAGGTTACACGGCAACTTTGCCTATTACCACTAAGCCACAAAGCTTTGCCGAGATCCCTTTAGTGCAGCGCACCACCTATAAAACCACGTTTAACGAGCGCGGTGCATGTCATTTAGAAATGCGTGTTTACAAAAATGCCAATAACCACAATGCCATACCTATTATGATGATCCACGGAGGAGGCTGGTTAGAAAGGCTCGGCACAGCACGTACTGCTGAGGCTCAACTTGCACAGTTCACTGATGCTGGGTTTGTGGTCTATATGCCATATTACCGTTTGGTGGAAGACAGAGAAGCCGGTCCTGCTTGTAATCAGGTCAATATTGAAGACAGCAAACAAGATATTCGCGATGCATTTTTGTGGGTGCAGGCAAACAATGCTAACTATACCAACAGCGATAAATCAGTGCGAATTACAGGACAATCAGCTGGCGGACACATGGCTGTATGGTTATCTCAGCAATTCCCGAATAAAGTCGATAAAATCGCCCCTATGTTCCCTGTTGCTGATTTTGCACATCAGTTAAAAGAAGTACAAGACGGTACTTATGTACATGGGTACATTGAACGCATGATCGCCATTTTATCAGGTAAAGCCCACTGGCAAGATTTAACGGGTAATGAGCCTGTTGTGCTAAACAATAGCTTACTAGAAGCCATCGAACACGCACCTGCCCAAGCCCCAGAGATGTTTATCAGCCACGGTATGGCAGACACCATTGTTTCGCCAAGTCAGTCATTGAGACTGTGTAATGCCCTGTCAGGCAGTATTGCAACGGGTCCTGCACAAGCAAATAGTCTTGTCTTTAACAAGCAATATGCTCAAGTTCAATGTCGCGACGGCAGCGAATTACATTTACTAGAAAAAGCCGAGCATCACTTTGATGGCTGTGGCTTAGGTTTGTGTGATGTCGGTGGACAAGACGGTTTAGTTGCAGCGCAAGCCTTGATGACCAATATGATTGAGTGGTTAAAGTAATCAAAGCCATTAAAGCACTCTCGCTGAGCCACAACAGTTAATTTGTGGCAAATTATGATACCAACCAAAGCAAGGCTATGCCTTGCTTTTTTAGTCTTTAAGTTGTGTATCTACTGAGCTAAAGTCATGGTTGTAAACCACGCAGTCCAGCCTCCAAATAAACTAACGCTCGATAAGGCAAATGCCATAGTACGCCTTTTAATATTGGTTGAGCGAATATGCTCATAGCAGTGCCAATAACGCGCAACAACGAACACACAAGCGAGTGCATACCAGCCAATTCCAGACACGGATTCAATATGTAAAAGGGCTAACAGACAGATAAACAAGACCGGCTGCTGATACTGGTTATCATAGCTATTGCCATATAGCCGAGTGCGTTCAGCCATCTGATCTTTAAGCACAAAATTGACCGCTTGCAGTGATAATTCACCACGCCGAACTGCCTTTATGCGTAAGCAAGCCGTTGCAAGCCATAGCCACAAGAATAAAAGTACCAATGCGAAAATAGGGTATTGGATCCACATATAAATTTCCTTACTCAATGAATATGCAACCACTTTACAGTAGCGTCACACCCCACTACAGTGTCACTATTGACAATTTTTAAGGTGAAAGTGACATGAAAGTTGCAATTTTATGCCAACAAGGTGTGATGGCAAGTGCGTTAACAGGGATCATCGATGTGTTAAATGTCGCCAATCAAGTCATGAGAACAGCATTCTACCAATGGCAAATTGTCTCTTTGAAAGAGGAGATGGTTATCAGTAGTCAAGGTGCAGCGTTTAAGGTCGACTGCCAACTTAAAGACCTACAACCAATTGATGTACTGATCATCATTGGGAGTCAATATCAAGGAGACAAGCACCTGTGGCAAACGTGCCAAAAGTTAAACCGCTATGCTCCGCTACTGAGTGAAAAACTAAAAATAAGTACGTCTCCTACTCTGGTTGCAGGATGTTGCGGCGTTGCTTATGCCGCAGCGCTTGGCCTTTTGGACAAGCAACGCATTACCGCCAGTTGGTGGCTTGAAGCATTTTTTAATCGTTACTTTCCACAATTAGAGTTAGACACCTCACCGATTTACCTTTGTAATCAAAAGCTCTACACCGCAGGAGCTGCACATAGCTATATGTATGTGATGCTGGCTTTAATTAAACAGCAAATCGGCACTGATGTTGCCGAGCAAGTAGTGAGTTGGTTAGCGATACCTGAACCACAACTATCGCAAACAGCGTTCATCACCAGTAGTGCGCTAGATGCTCACCAAGACGCTACGGTGCATACCGTGCAGACTCATATCAAAGCACAGTTGCGTCAACCATTTACACTAAAGTCGCTCGCCAGTTTAGCCTGTGTTTCCGAGCGTACTCTCATCAGACGCTTTAAGTCGTCAGTCGGCATGACACCATTTGACTATATCCGTTTACTTAGACTGGAAAAAACCAAAGAATTACTGATTTACTCAAATCAGCGGTTTGCTGACATTGCACTATCCGTTGGGTATCAGGATCATCAAGCATTAGCAAAACAATTTAAGCGACATTTTGGTAAATCAGTCGCTGCTTTTCGAGAGCAACTCGTTCATCTATAACTAAAGTTGTATTCTTTTTTATGCGCTAACTGGCCAGTATCTTATTTTACAACTAAATTTTAGATTTAACATTAATTTTACAAAGATATGTGCGTGGTCAAAACAAAACGGCTTTATTCTCTTGATATACTGAGAGGCTTCATTATTGTGCTCATGGCGCTGGATCATACTCGGCGCTACTGGGCAGAAACACCCTTTTCACCCACTGATCTCGATCAGACGACACTGGCATGGTTTTTAACCCGTTGGGTGACCCACTTTTGCGCTCCTTTATTTATATTTTTAACTGGCATAGGCGCTTACTTGTATGCTGATAAAGTGCGCTCAACTGCAAAAGTGCGCAACTACCTGCTCAGTCGGGGGCTTTGGTTGATTTTCTTAGAGCTGACTGTGATTAACTTTAGTTGGCAGTTTGGTTATGACGTGGTGTTTTTACAAGTCATTTGGGCCATTGGATGGTCAATGATTATTTTGGCTGCACTGATTTATTTACCTATGAAATGGGTTTGTTTTTTGTCAATTGTGGTGATCAGCGCGCACAATGCCTTACCGGATCAGTCCATATTAAACTGGTTTGGACCAAACTTTGCTTGGGTATGGCATATTTTACATAGTCCGACCACATTTGCTTTAACACAGAAGCTTGACGTGTTTGCCCTTTACCCTTTGATCCCTTGGTTTGCAGTTATGTCTTTAGGTTACTGCTGCGGATACTTGTTTCAGCTCAGTCCGCAATATAGATATAAGGTCTTTGCGTTATTTGGCACTCTAGCCGTGGTACTGTTTGTGTTGCTCAAATTAGGCAATATTTATGGGGAACCGAATTTGTTTACACCTGAATCGTCGTTCGCAGCCTCTGTCATGTCTTTACTGAATAACAGCAAGTACCCACCGTCCCTCGTTTATCTGTTAATGACTTTAGGCCCAGGTTTGCTGATTTTGGCCTGCTTAGAGTATTTACAAAATCGTGGATTTAAACTGACTTTGTTAGATGGGTTTAAGATCTTAGGTGGGGTTCCACTATTTTATTACCTACTGCACATTCCAGCGATAAACCTCAGCGCACAAGCTTATAGCTGGCTAGTCTATGGGCAAACAATACACTTTTTCAGCACCCCAGAGGAGTGGCCAAGTCGCTATGAACCCAGTTTAATACTTGCTTATATCGCATGGCTTGGGATCACCTTGGCTTTATACGTGCCTTGCAAACATTACTTGGCCATTAAGCGAACCCATCACAGTCCGCTGCTCAAATACCTATAACCTAGTTCAGTGCCGACTTATTGGGTGCCTGCGCACATGTCGGCACCCACTTGATGGCAAAGCACGTTATAACCCCGCAAATAAGCCAAATAATGGTAGCGACAAAAGAATACACCGTTACCATATCAACATAAACTAGGCTAAAGCCAATGCCAACTATCCCCCGTAAGGTACATAACACGCCAATGACCCACAGTGCTATGTAAGTCAGAGGTAAGCGCTTGATGATCCCTGCGCCTGCAAGTGCATATGCACCACATACAGCAAACAAAAACGAGATGCCCACCGTGGCAATTGGCGCAAGCAAGGTGCCATTTTTAGCAGACTCCACCAGCTCTTTTGGCGCTAATTGCGCCCGATAGCAGGCCTCTCCGAGCCAGATACAAGACATATGTGCAACCACGGTAACAGCCGCCATCACCGAAACAAAAACTAAACCCCATATCGCAAACTTTTGCTTTTTATCCATTGACTACTCCCTAATAAAGCACGTTTAACTGACCCGTTAGGCTAAACCCAAATATGGCCTTGTAAGTACATTACAGCTTCGCCGGTTATAATGACTCGCTCAGTACTAAAATCAACCTCACACGCTAACTGTCCACCCCTTTTTGAGGCTTGGTAGGCCTTGAGTACTTGCTTATCAAAACGTTTTGACCAAAACGGCGCAAGACCAGTATGAATTGAGCCGGTAACCGGATCTTCCTCGCCCCCATTCGCGGGCCAAAAATACCGAGAAACAAAATCATATTCAGCACCCGGCGCACTCACCACCACATCCAAAGGCGCCAATTGCTTTAATTGTGCCGCGTCATAAGCCACTTGATGCACATCGACTTCATTGTCATAAATCGCAAAATACGCTTGGCGATTTTTAAGTACTTGACTTGGTGAGATTGATAAGCCCTTTAGCAGCGCATTGGGCACGTTTGATATAGGCTCAGGCATTTGCATCGGAAAGTTCATAACTAACTTCGACTCAGCCGTTTGCGTTACAGTTAAGCTACCTACCGTTTGCGTGGTAAATTCGACACGCTCAGAGACGCCAAGTTTGTTAAACAAAACAAATGCGCTGGCAAGAGTAGCATGACCACAAAACGGGATTTCAGTCAACGGAGAGAACCAACGGATCTGATAACTGTTTGACGTACTTTTAACTAAGAAGGCAGTTTCTGAGAGGTTGTTTTCAGCAGCAATGCGCTGCATGAGCTCATCACTTATCCAAGCATTTAGTGGCACGACTGCGGCAGAATTACCTTTAAATTGCGTATTTGTGAATGCATCAACCACAAAGATGGGTAATTGGGTCATGATGGTTATCTCCTTGATAATACTTAAACCATGACTGTACCTGAATCCACAGTATAAGAATACACCTGTGAATGAAACGCCCCATCCAAAACCAGAAATTAACAAATATTGTAAAATATTTACAGCCGTCCCCAACCGGTGATAGCATAATACTAAATCATTAGCTAACAAGGACTGTTATGTATGCGCAACCTCGCGTTGATACGCAATCACAAATCGAAGATCTGATCACAAAACTAGAAGCCGTTGACAAGCCTAAAGGCGATAAGGTGACTGAGCGCTATTCAGCCACCAAACTACCCGGAGATATTCGTCAAGCGCTCAAGCCCCATGCCAGCAGTTGGGTTGTGATCAAAACCCCAGAAACATGGCGTGAACTGAGAAGCACGCATGATACTCAACTGGTTTTAAAAGAAAAAAAAGGCCATGTATTCATTGCCCATGCCAAGCACGCCACCACCAAAGATGAACTCATTGTACTGAAAAAAGCCACCGCAATGCCCAGAGCACAAGCACTGCAAGGCAGCGCGGGGGCACTCAGTTATCATGACACGTCGGCTACACCAGATACACAAGCCCATGTGCCCGTCGATTACACTCAGTCACCTGATTTAAACGATCAACGCCTTATCGTGACGATTGAAGGAAAAACCCCCGTCAGTATAGTGATGCGCGGTGGTCCAACCGTTTTGTCTCGAAGCAATAATGGCCTTGCACAAGATCAACTGCTGTTTCCACGCCTTGAAGATGATACACATTACAGTCTCAGCGCCAAAATACTCGGCGTCCCTGAACAAGTATTGATCCCCAATATGGCATTCAAGGACTTTAAAAGCCTAGATAAATTAAAAGCCCTCAATATTGGTAAGCACGGTGGTGTGCAGCTACTTGACCACCAAGTCACCAGCGAAGGCCATGTCAAACTTAGCCTTCTCAGTGAACCACCCAGCTTTGGGCTCTTTTTTGATGGCACCGGCAACAACCGCACCAATGACAATAAAGTGATTGGTGATGATAAAGAGCCAACCAATGTCACCAAGTTATATGAGTTGTATCCGTACGATGAAAGTTTTGTTCAACGAGCTTATGTTGAAGGAATAGGAACAAGAGATAATAAAAGCGATAACACCATGGACTTGGCCTTAGCGCTTAGCTTTGATGACAAGGTAAAGCGAGGCTTAGATGAAGTAAAAAAGTACACCAATACAATGCTTCCCAAATTGGTTCAACTTGTACATATTGACGTATTTGGCTTTAGCCGCGGAGCCACCGCTGCGCGCTGCTTTGTCAATCAAGTTCATGAGATCACCCGCGATAACCCAAATTATTGGGGCGGTATTACCCCCATGATACGGTTTTTAGGGCCTTTTGATACCGTGTCTTCCATAGGAGGGGATGGAGACGACCACCACAACGAGTATTATGCCAAGCAAAAGCTGGACTATCCGGTAAATTTAGATATTAACGAGCACTCTGCCGGCTTTGTCTACCATCCCGTTGCCTATGATGAGCGCCGCGACAGCTTTCCCTTGCATAGCTTAAAAACACCAGATGGCAATACCGCCAGCAATATACAAGAGATTACGCTGCCCGGTGCCCATGCGGATGTCGGCGGAGGCTACAGCCACCATAGCACCACCATAAAGTACCCACGACAATATATAGAAGGGCACACATCACACCCACATCATGATGCCCGCCTCGCCGCAAAAAAAGCGGAGCTTGAGCAAAAATATCACTGGCCAGGCATAGACATTACTTTTGTAAAAATGGGCACGGGATTAAACAAAAATAAACGTCTTAAAAAACGCCCTGAGAATACCGTGGTCACCACGTACAAGCCCCGTTGGTACCGTCAAGTCAATAACCAACTGCCCCACTATGCACTGCACGCCATGTATGAACAGGCTGTTAAATATGGTGTGCCCTTTAATGACATAAGCCGACTCGCAAAGATATACCAACCGGATGGAAAGCGTACCTATCAATATGAATTACCCGCTGAGTTAAAATCGACGGTCGAGTCTGCTATGCGTGGCGGAATCAACAGCCAAGATTGGCAGTGGCTATATCAATATTATATTCACCACAGCCATAAGTATGCCGGCTTTGTCGACACCATTGCTTATTCGGTGGAAGATGATGCGGAATTTGTCGCCGACAATGGAATTCGGGAAATCTTTTATAACACCCCAAGCAACAGCGTATCCAGTCAGGGGCGTTGGCAGGTCTACAACATAGGAGTCAATCCACAATGGCGAAAAGAATAGTTATCTCAATTGGTATCTTGTTATTAATCATGGGCTGTAGTTCAAGTTATCAAGTCGAGGAAATGAGTGTTGGAATTGGCGCTGAACGTAGCGCTGACTTAATGGTTGGTACCGTATTATTTGATGACCAATGGACTGTACCTGCGGGGTCTATTGGCTGCTGCTGGGGAGATGGCGGAGCCAGATCTTTTGTTTATGATGTACCATTTCCAAGCAAAGTCATTGTTGCATGGTATGACATGGATACAGACCTCTTTCGGGTAGGCGAAGCAAAAATTGATAATAAAACAGGATATGAGTTTATAAAAAAAATGAAACCTGTAATTGTTCGTTCAACAGGAGAGTATTCTGATTATGAGCTGCCATATTTAATTGTAGGTATGAAAAGAAATGGATTAATCAAAGTGTGGATATCAAATTCCCCTGCCGATGCTATAGGTAGAGAAAGTCTCGAAATAGGCTCAGGCATGGCACAAATTAAGGAACTTCCACCTGCAGACGAACGTTAACGATAAACACCAAGGAAGGAGCCCATATTGGCGGCAAGAATAATTATCTCAATTGGTATCTTGTTTTAATCATGGGTTGTAGTTCAAGTTATCAAGTCGAGGAAATGAGCATAGGGATTGGAGCAGAAAAAGGCCCAATACTCATGGTTGGAGAAGTAACACTGGATGAATCTTGGAGTGTACCAGCTGGTGCAATAGGTTGCTGCTGGGGAGATGGCGGAGCCAGAGCTTTTGTTTATGATGTACCATTTCCAAGCAAAGTCATTGTTGCATGGTATGACATGGATACCGAACTATTCAGGGTAGGCGAAGCAAAAATAGATAACAAAGCTGGATACGAGTTTATACAAAAATGAAGCCTGTAATTGTTCGTTCAACAGGAGAGTATTCTAATTATGAGCTGCCATACCTCATCATTGGTATAAAACGCGATGGCTTAATCAAAGTCTGGATATCAAATTCCCCTGCCGATGCTATAGGTAGAGAAAGTCTCGAAATAGGCTCCGGTATGGCACAAATTAAGGAACTTCCACCTGAAGACCAGCGTTAACGATAAACACCAAGGAAGAAGCCTACATTGGCTGCAAGAATAATTATCTTGATTAGTGCTTTGAGTTTACTCATGGGTTGCAGTTCACGTTATCAAGTCAAAGAAATGATTGTTGGAATCGCCGCAGAGGATAAATCTGACTTAATGGTCGGCACCGTACTATTTGATGACGCTTGGTCTGTACCTGCAGGCTCTGTAGGATGTTGCTGGAAAGATGCTGGTGTCCTGTCATTTGTAGATGGAGTCAACTTCCCAAGTAAAGTTGTTGTTGCATGGTATGACATGGATACCGATCTCTTTCGGGTCGGTGAAGCACAAATAGATAACAAAACAGGATATGAGTTTATACAAAAAATGAAGCCTGTAATTGTTCGTTCTACAGGAGAATACTTTGATGACAGCACCCCCTACCTCATTGTCGGAATAAAGCGAAACGGCTTAATTAAAGTATGGATATCAAACTCATCATCGGAAGCTATTGGCCGGCAAATTCTAGAAATAGGCTCAGGCATGGCACAAATTAAGGAACTTCCACCTGAAGACGAACGTTAGAGATAAAAAGTAAACTCCAAGGAAGGGGCATAGAATGGCTGAAAGAATAATTATCTCAATTGGTATCTTGTTATTAATCATGGGCTGTAGTTCAAGTTATCAAGTCGAGGAAATGAGCATAGGGATTGGAGCAGAAAAGGCCCAATACTCATGGTTGGAGAAGTAACACTGGATGAATCTTGGAGTGTACCAGCTGGTGCAATAGGTTGATGCTGGGGAGATGGCGGAGCCAGAGCTTTTGTTTATGATGTACCATTTCCAAGCAAAGTCATTGTTGCATGGTATGACATGGATACCGACCTATTCAGGGTAGGCGAAGCAAAAATAGATAACAAAGCTGGATACGAGTTTATACAAAAAATGAAGCCTGTGATTGTTCGTTCTACGGGTGAATACTTTGATTACAGGATCCCCTACCTCATTGTCGGAATAAAGCGAACTGGCTTAATTAAAGTATGGATATCAAATTCTTCTGCTAACGCGATTGGCAGGCAAATTCTAGAAATAGGCTCTGGTATGGCACAAATTAAGGCACTTCCACCTGAAAACGAGCGTTATATAATGGGCCAACATATGCAAATGGAGTGGCTAAGAAGCTAACAGTAAAAATGATTTAAATTGAAGGTGGTAGAACTAAGACAAAGTAAAAAGAGGAAAGTAAAAAATTAGAAGAGAGTATGAAATAGCAAGGTGCAGCTTGATGCCGCACCTAGACATAACTGATTAAAGTACAGTTACGTTTTCAGCCTGAGGACCTTTAGCGCCCTGAGTTACTGTAAAGCTTACTTTTTGACCTTCAGTCAAAGTACGGAAACCTTCAGACTGGATAGCTCTGAAGTGAACAAAAACGTCGTCGTTACCGTTTTCTTGTGCAATGAAGCCAAAACCTTTTGACTCGTTAAACCATTTTACAGTGCCTGTTACTTGAGACATAAATTACCTATTTATATAAAAATTAAAAAAAATGTGTACAGTATCGGAAGTAAAGTGAGTGGCTAAAATTAGGTTTTATGACAAAAACAGAAACTTAAGCAAACAACAACAAATAAATCAAATATCTTCATACGCTGCGTAGGATACACTGAAATTCTGTTTTGTCGAGCTTTTTTACAAAAACAGTTTAAAAAACACCCAGCTTTTTATTCTTTCTTATTCATCACTTAAGTAAGGGCTTAAAAAACCCCATCATGCGGTCTGCCTATCTTGCCAACTCATAATATATTGCGCTTGCCCTGCAAGCGGATCTTCGTCTTGTGCAATAATTTCAAAACCTTGCTGCTGATAAAATGCCACGCTCGCAACATTGCGCTGATATACAGAAAGCGCCAAGGTATTGCATCGAGACTTTGCATCAGTGATTAGCTGCTTACCTACCCCTTGGCCTTGTTTTTCTGGTAAAACAAAAATTGCCGCAAGGGTGTTTTTTACCAAGCATAAAAACCGATGATTTCTTGATTATCCAAATACACATAATGATCTGAGCTGGGCAAATACCCTTGTCGCAGAGTATCGAGGCTACCGCGCCAAAAGCGCTCTGGCACAAAATGAAGACTTGTTAAGACACAACAAGCCACGCAAATGTCAGATGTAAGACCTTTTCTAACCATACATCTCCTCATTGCAGCACATTTTCTCAATCACTCACGCTGTCTATATGCTCAAAGCTCAATATTAATTTTTTTACGCTCAGTATTAAATGCCACGGCATAATATCGCAACCTAGGGTGTTCCACATTCCATAAATTTAAAAACTCTTCATACGTTTGCACTACACGTCGAGCGCCCTTAGCATCATTTAAATATACAAGCCGTTTAGCTTCGTCATAACCAACAACAACGCGGTAATGACTTTGGGATTTTGGTAGCTCCCAATATTGAAAAACGATAACAGGAATACCACTGGCAATATAAGCCTTGATATGGTTGAACAATTGCGCACGCTTTTCATCAATATCGTCAGCATTATCACGCACTTTGTCTAGTGTAATGCTGCGTGTTTTGCCAAAGCGCTGCAAAAAACCTTGTAAATAAGTCACCTTAGTGCCTGGATAATCTGCCCAATTACGTGGGTAATTGTTTAATACACCTGAGCGAACAAAAATTGGCATGTCTTCGTACTGGTTTAAAAGAGACTCCGCAATATCATATTGTGAATAGCCTTTTATTCCCCAATACTTAAAAATCATTTCAATGGTTGCAGGGCCGCAAAGCTTTTTCCCTTGCTCAACCAAGGGCACGTTTAATACGATTTTTTGAGAGTTTTTTGCATTTATAACAAAAGAAAAGCTAATTAAAAATAATACAAATACCCACCTAACCACACTGCACCCTTGATTTAATTGAAATATTCAATAAAATTAATAAAAATCGAATAATACAAAAAGAAAAATAATCCATTTTATTAAAATAAAATAACCATTAAGAAGCACTCACTATAAAGCTAAATATTGTTACTAAACATCTATTAAACGCCATCAATATTAAAAATTTGAGTACATAATAAAAAAGCGAACCATACTATGGCCCGCTTTTAAAATACTAGTCTATTAACTTAAAAAGTTTAAATTAACCCATTTTAGGTAATCAAACTGTGTAGTTTATAGCTTAAACTGCTCAACACTTGCTTTTAGCCCATGGGCAAGCTCACTGATCTCATGACAAGCTTGTGACGTTTGATTCGCGCCCTCAGTCATTTCAACCGCGGCAACATTGATATTTTCAATATTGCGATTAAGTTCTTCAGATACGACAGACTGTTCATTACATGCCGCTGCTATTTGCGTACTCATTGCAGCAATGCTGTCTATCTCTTGCTCAATTTGAATAATGGTATCGCTGACAGTCTCTGTTTGCTGCACGCAAATATCGATGCCCTTTTGGCACGTTCTTGTCGCTTCACCAGTCTCTTTTGATTTAGATTGCAAGTCACTAACAATCTCGACAATTTGAGTGGTCGAGTCTTGCGTTCGCTGCGCAAGAGAGCGCACTTCATCGGCAACAACAGCAAAGCCGCGCCCTTGTGCACCTGCTCGTGCAGCTTCAATTGCCGCGTTCAATGCTAATAGATTCGTTTGCTCAGCAATTTCACGAATAACATCCACCACGACATTGATATTTTGTGAGTTCTTTTCAAGGTTATATGCAAGATCTCCTGCATGTGACACTGTATCTGCCACACTCGAAATCTGAACAATATTGCTCTTCAGCGCGGCACTTCCCTCTCGAGACTTTACATTCGCTTGGTTTGCAGACTCAGCGCCCATTTCTGTGCTTTTTGCAACTTCTGACACAGCTGCTTGCATTTGCGTCATGGCAGATGCTACTGACTGTAATTCATTTTGTTGCTGTTGCATACCTGTGGCATTTTGCGCCGAGATCATATTGACCTCTTCAACTGCTGTCGTCAGCTGGATAGCGCTGTCATTTATCTTAACAACAAGACCATTGAGCTGCGCACGCATTTTATCCAAAGAGATAAGCAAGACACCCAATTCGTTATTCCCAACGCTTCGGGTATCAATTCTTGAACTCAAATCACCATTAGCAATGCTACCTGCAAGATCTTTTGCTTTTTCCAATGGTTTTCTAATTGCACCACTTAACACAAAACAAATAAGTGCAATCATCACAGCAGATATAAATATACAAACAACTATCACTGTGATCACTGTTTTTACTGCACGCACTGCTGAAGTCTCAGCCATACCCACATTATCACTGTTAATTTTGTTCAGCTTGCTCAGTTCATCCATCGCTTCTGAGTAGAAGTTATAGCTGTTTAAAACAATTGAGTTAGCTTCACTAACTTGGCCACTTCTTACTAGTCTATCAAAGCTTGATGTTGCCGATGCATACTTGCGCCAAGCACGTTCAAAAGCTTGAAACTGTATACGCTCTTGGTCTGAAACACTTAAACTACTGTATGCTTGGATCTTATTATCTAAGCCAGATTTCAAACCACCTAAATCAACTATCCATTCATTGATATCTGGGTGATCTGAATTCGTAACTATCAAAAACTCATCTTTTCGAATGGTTGCCATCTCAATTTGCAGATCTTTTACTATCTCAACCGATGGAATGCTAGTTTGTACAATCAGTTCAAGGTCATCATTAATCCCCTTTAAACCATTGTAGGTCATCAGGCTTACCCCGAAAAAAACCATAAAAATCGACGCAAAGCTCAACCCAATTTGCTTTGAAATAGACAAGTCTTTAAGTGCCATATGCTGTTTATAAATCCCTAAGTTAATGATTACCGTAAAGCACAAAAACCAGTAGAAAGCGTTAAGATTTTGCTCTTTACTGGTTGTGAGATATTTGAATAAATATGAGTGTTAACCTCCAGGTGTATGTACCAGAGGAAACGTATGAGACTTAGCTTATAGGTCCGCAAAGTAATACAGTTCTTTGCTGACGAATTGAAGTGCCCTTTTATTAAAATACTTATGTATACAAGTGCTTAATTGAGGGCTCATTATAATTTAAGCAAAGCAAAGTTGGAATAATTTAATTATTAACATTTATATATTTATGTTATTAAATTACTATAAAACATAAAAAACTGATCATAAAAGGATCAGAAAGATTAACTTAGAAAAGCAATTTTTAGCTTCCCATATATAACTTGTTGCATGATAAATAGTTGTAATAGGTACAGTTACAAAGCCATTGCACCTATTTCAAAAAATAAAAAAATGGAAAATAATAATAAAAAAGAATTATAAATTAAGTGAGAATAACCCTTCACTGTATAAGTTATCGTTTTTTGCTCTGTACTATTTTTTTTGCTTTCTAAACGCCTTGAGCTC
The DNA here is from genome assembly GCF_000814765.1 of Pseudoalteromonas luteoviolacea. Taxonomy (GTDB): domain Bacteria; phylum Pseudomonadota; class Gammaproteobacteria; order Enterobacterales; family Alteromonadaceae; genus Pseudoalteromonas; species Pseudoalteromonas luteoviolacea_H. Next base: position 1,018,412 of record NZ_JWIC01000007.1, on the reverse strand, counting down.
CAAGAGTAACCACTCACTACTCTTGGTTGGTTTACTATTACGACAATGAATAAGATAAGGCTTACCAGACAAGCTACTTTTGGAAGCCGTTAATCTTATAAAATCTTCCGCCGACTCGATATCATCTTGATAGTAATGATACTTTTTACTAATGTGCTGCTTGGCATCATATGCCGAATGTAGTGAGCCATTGCGCTCGTATTGGCAATGAGACATTTCAATGAAGGTCAATAAATGCTGTATTTCAGCCGCTGTTGAGGCAATACTTTTCAGCGAGTAAGTCGCGTTCAACAATATAAACATTACCAAATAAAACTTCATTACTTTCCTAAATATTCACATACTTAATTAAAATAAATATTATAGCACTTTGCATAAATATGAACACTTAGACGGTATAAACAGGTAAATGGTTGCATCGAGTTTAAAATAAAAAGCGCAGCCAATTGGCCGCGCTTGGTTGAAGCTGAAAACTTAATTTATTGAACGCTTACTGCACCTGTTTTTGTGTTATAGATAATACGACCCGCTTCACCTGACGCATAGCCGTAATGGCATATGCCTTTGCTTGCTTTAACCACTTTATACTCGCCATCGGCAGTAGAGAAATACCATTTTGTGCTACCATCAGCTTTTTTCCGGCCTTTCCCATTGCGGTTTAATACATACTGATGGTCTAGCATGTTATTCCACATCCGCGCACAGCGGTTGGCGTTGGGGTTTTTAGTGAATTTGTTGTGCTTATTGAGCTTATCTTTTGACTCGACTGGAAAGCCCTCCGCATTAAAGTTAAAGGTACCATCTTTGAATCCAGTCAAGTTTGCGACTTTGTCCTCTATAGCCTCACCTCGCCAATACTGATTGGCTTTATTAACTTCTTGCTGTAACGCATTTGCAATAACGGGCAAGGTGTTTCCACACCCCTGTACATAAGTTAAATCAGCAATATGGTCCGGCCCATCCATCAAGTAGGCGGCCTGCGCAGTTTGTGTATCTAGCGTGTATATTTTAGCTGTCTCGCCGCTGTTTCTCGCAGAGACGTAAATCACACCGTTTTCGTCCACAGCAAGACCCGAAGCCCAGTTTAGATTGTGCTCACCTATTTCAGTCAGCGACATAGACGCTTCGTCTAGAACATATAACGCCTTGCCATTGAGAACATATATCAAATTACCATCTGCCGAATAAGCAATATCGCCATGATCGAAGTCATCATAGCTTGCATCGTCTGACTTCATTTTTCCAAGCACTGTTTTTTCGCCTGTTGTCAGATCAAATTGATACATGTAGGTTTGGCTTGTAGCCAGAAGAAAATCACCGGAGGGGGAAACTGCTGAGCGCTTTATGGGATAGCTTATCGTGTTGGCCACTTCGCGTTGCTGCATGGTTTGCATATCAAATTCGTACAATTTCGAAGCATTTGTTTCGCTGTCTAAACGTTGCATTGCATACAGCTTTGCACCAGACCCAGCTAAGTTACTTGAAGCGAAAGATGCGCCGGGTACCTCTCGGCTCGTTTTAGTACTCGTATCGATATGAAAAATCGCGCTCTGCCCATCTGCTGCGAACCTGTCAATTGCAAAAAGTCCTTCTAAACAGGCGTTATCGTCAGCTAATACAGAGAAACTGGCTGTAAGTGCAAGTGCTGCTGCACCCAACTTAGTTGCTTTGTTCTGTGTTCTTGTCATGAATACACCATTGTTTAAGTAAGTTAGACGTACTCATGCAATAATTACACCGTAAAAATAATATTTTTCACACCTCTTTGATAGCTATGGGTATTTTATTTCAACCTCATTATTAATTGGCTTATGTCACTGAAAAATAAAATGAACGACCCTGTTAGTGACAAAATTATGTCAGAACAGCAAGCAACCTAAAAACGTGTAAACCCCCTCAGTCAAAAAGCACTAAAGCATTGAATAGAATAATTATATATTTCACACATCTCATTTTTAGCGCATTGCTCACTGATTCTCGGCGTGATTAACCATTTTTTCATTTTGCAAATTGCAATTCGCAAAATAAAAAGATTCCTAAAATGCAAAAAACAAAGCCAAATACTTTCCTACTCATTCTTTTGTCAACTCAGGTAGTGCATCAAGGTTGAGATAATTGCATTAATTTTAATCGTACCTTTATCGTCTACTGATCGAGTGACACGCCTTTTTAATAACAAATGTCACCACGACCCAAAATCAATAAGTAAGGATTACCATGAAAAAAATCACATTGCTTGCAAGCTTAATCGCAGGATTATCACTGAGCAGTTATACGTTTGCTTTGGACCAATCTGATATACAAACGATCTCTCAACACATCGAACAGCGCTTAACTGAAGGGGAAACGACCGGTATATCTATCGCAGTGGTGAAAGACAATACGCCAATCATATTAAAAGGCTTTGGACTTGCGAATGTAGACACACAGCAACTTGTGACCCCAGATACCCAGTTTCGAATTGCCTCTATCACAAAGACCTTTGTCACATTGGCTGTTTTGAAGCTAGTTAACGAAGGAAAGCTCTCTCTTGATGACAGTGTCTACAAATACCTATCTGACTTTAAACCAAAAATTCTTCCCAATAACAATGGCCAATTAACTGTTCGAGACCTTTTAACCCATCAAAGTGGTATCCCAACGGGTTGGTACCGTGGTGATGAGCCAACTACGACACCTATTGAAGACCTTAATTCACTGACAACGTTACTCAGCAACGACTACCTAGTTTGGAACAGAGGAACAATTTCTGCGTACAATAACAATGCATTTGGATTAGCAGGTTTATTGGTCTCCAGAGTAAGCGGGAAAAACTGGCAGGATTACTTGCAATCGGAGTTCTTCACGCCGCTCGCAATGCATAATACCTTGAGTCATTTACCAAACGGCCCACTGCCAGAGCACATGGCACAAAGCTATGATGGTAATACGCAAGAGCCTAAGTTTGCCTCTTTGCTCACACCTGCTGGCGGTATCATCTCGACAGGCAATGATATGGCTCGCTACATGCAAGCAATATTGGATAGTTGGAACTATGACAGCCACGCGATATTACCATCTCAGCTCATTAAACAAGTTCGTAATTTGCAAAATGGTCATATCCAGTTGGATGGTGACCACGAAATGGGATTAGGCTTCTTCATTGACCATTTTAATGGTCACATTGCAATTAGTCATGATGGTAGTTATCAAGGCTACGAAAGCATGATGTATATCGTGCCCGAACTGAACTTTGGCGTATTTGTCACAACGAATAACAGAGACGGCGACGATACGGTTTTCGATATCGCCGACATGGTGACAAACATGGTCACTCAGTCCGTAAAAGGACCATTTTTAGACAATAAAAACACTCAAACATCTTCTTCTCAGCCACCCCAATCGAAAACGCTAGAAGCTGGTTTTTATGCTGGTAGACGCAACATATTCATTGAGAAAACGCCTAACGGGGAGTTCGTCATGTTCACTCCAGGGCAAGCAATTAAACAGCTCAAACAAGTTGATTCAGACAGCTACCAAATTATCGGTGAAGAAGGCGATGTAAGGATCAAGCTGACTCAGGCTATTGATGGGTTTCGCTTTACTTACAACGGTAAAGACTCAGCCAATGTTTTTAGCAAACTCGTAACAACAAAACTAACTCCTGAGCTAGAAAAGTTATTGGGCTATTACCAAGTTGAAACTACCAACCCTGAGATAGGTGATATTGAGTTAAGATATTCACCAGAGTTTCAAGCGCTGCTAGCCGTGTCTGTCAAACATGGATTTGTACGCGCTTTGAAAGTAGTTGACGAAAACCTGCTTCAAGTTCAAGGGTATGGGCGCGGGATTGGCACCGTGTTTGATTTTCAAGAACCAGACAAACTAAAAGCACTGGGTTACCAATTTAAAAAAATAACGGCACAGATGCAGTAATTGCTAACATCTAAATAAAAGGACCCCGTGGTCCTTTTATTATCTTATCTCAGAACAATTTTTATCCACGCTGTTCAAGCAAGGTCACCACATTTTGCTTGAGTTGCTTGCGGCTTAAGAAAATCCCACCCAACGCTATGACCGCAACGATAGTGATGGCCTCAACTAAAAGCATGAAATTGTTTGGTCTGTATGGCATACCAAAACCTTCTTGGTAAATCTGCCCAATGAATAAATAAATCGACGCCAATGCGCACGCTACTGGTATCATTGTCAAAATGGTCCATTCGACTATTAACATATTTCGACTTTGCTTTTCTGACAGCCCAAAGCTCAATAGCAAGCCATTTTTGAGTTTATCTCGCTGCAAATGTGTTTGAATTGAAGCAATGACTAATAAGTTACTCATCAAAGCGATAAATATTCCGTACGCTAAAGTCAAATAAATGAACGTTTGAACAGAACTTCGCACTCGGGCAATTAACTCCTCGACACGTAGCATGCGAATATCTGGGTGTGCCTGCCAGATCTCCCCGAGTTTTGCTAACCCTTGCTCAGGCAAATCGACGCTTCCCATAAAATAAGTTGACTCACTTGCCACAGGGACACTCGATTGATGAACTACAAACCAAAATGTGATCATGTCTGAGCCAGAACGATAATGGTGTACTGTAGCAATGTAGAATTCTTGACTCGTATTGCCTACCTGCATCGTGAGCACATCCCCTAGTTCGAGGTTCAGCTCATCGAATACCTCTTGCTCCATTGAAATGGCAGGCATGTCACTCTCCACTTTTTGCTGCCATTGGCCTGCTATCACATTTATATTGTCGGGTTGCGCCGCTTGCCAATGGAGATTGATATTTCTCTCAAGGCGAGACTTGGAGTCGCTCGATGGGGCATCTATATCAGTCAATAAAACACCATTAACATGCGTGACTCTGGCGCTTTGAAAGGCCTTAAATTGCTTCACATCTCCACTATGCTGTGATGTAAACTCGGTCAATGCCTTTTTTTGAGCGAAAGTCGCTTGTGTGACAAAAACATTTCCTTGATCTGCAAACAGCGCCCTATCAAGCACCTCACTCACATCTTGTCCTACTCGCAAGCATAGGAGCAGCAGTGTCGCACTTAACCCCAAAGCCAGTATTTGTACTGTCTTGACGCGCATACGTTGCTTCATCAGTAACAAAACAAAAGCCAAAATACCACTTTTACCGGCCAGCGTTTTATTGGCAATGCTCAACCCACCCCATGCAAGTATCAACAATAAGAATAAACACACACCAAGACCGGACAGTAAAAGCCCAGTTAACACCCAATTATCCGTATTAAAAACAACAACAATCGATAGTGACAGTAGTGGGCATAAACCACTAATAATAAATGCTATGGCGCCATCTTCTCTCTTTTCCAGTAAATCTCTTACATTGCTGCGGATCAATCGGATCCAGCTCGGTATAGTCAACAAGCTATACAAAAGTACGCTCATCAAAAGAGCTTGCCCTACGCCTGTCATATCCCACATCAACTCAAACGTCGCAAAAAAACGTTGTTGGATAACCTGCTCCAGAATCATCGAAATACCGATAGCAATAAAAACAGCAGGAACAAAGCTAATAAACAGGATACTCGCCATTAACACAAACACCAGTATCGGAACTTGTTCACGTTTAACGCCATTTGCTAACATCACAGCCAGCGCCATTTGCAAAGGTTCTACATGGCTCCTTTGACTGAGCCAAAGACACAAACATGTGAGTAACACAATCACAAAGCTAATTAGACCCATAAAGTTTTGTACACGCTTCCAAGCATGTGCCATTGGGTAATTATCGAGTAATTTACTGATCACTTTTAGGTCTGCACTGTTTATTTGCAGCTGATTTAACTCACCCTGCTTGAAGCCATGGCGGTGATTAAGTAACACTTGATATTCGGTAGGTGACAAAGACAGATTAGCTAAGCTTTCTTGTGCAATCATCGCGCGCCTATCGCTGCTGTAGCCTTGAATGATCCTGTCGGGCTCATTCAACAGAAAAGCACTGACCAAAAATAACTCGCGACCTAAATATATTTCATTACCGACTTTTACATTAAGTGCCCGTGCTAAGTGCGGTTCAAGCCAAATTTCGCCCACATTTGGACCAGTTGACACTTTCGAAGGTGAAAGTAATTCATTGTTAGATATAGTGACTTGACCGTTAAGTGGATAATTTTGATCGACGGCTTTTAACTTCGTATGGCTATACGCTTCGCCGTGATTTAATGTTACTTCATAGCTGTTAATATAACTTTGTGAGCTTGCGTGCTGGCGTATCCATTGCGACTCCCGATTGTGCCAAGCACGCGTCGCGGTTAATTGCGTATCTGCACCGAGCATTGTTTGTAGGTTATGATTTAGATATGTGTCAACGCCCTGTCCAAGTAGACTGGTTAAGCTTAAATACAAAAATAATAACGCCAAACTTAATAATGTGATCAGGTGTTTACCTTGTTTCACTTGTATCAATAACAGTTTCACAAGCACCTTACTTGTCGCACCAAGCTGGCACTGTTTTTCAGTTTTATGTGGTGTGCCTGAGTCAATCATAATTTCAACGCTCCATTTTCTAAATCAAATGTCCTGTCTAATTTGGCGGCTAAGTTCAAATCATGCGTTACAACAATCATGGTGGTACCAGCCGCTTTAGCGCCTCGACGCATAAGCTCAAACACGTGATCAGCGGTCTTATGATCGAGATTTCCTGTTGGCTCATCCGCAAATAAAATTTGTGGTTCATTGCATAACGCACGTGCTATAGCAACACGCTGCTGCTCTCCACCACTTAACTTTGTGACAGGCTGCTTAGCTTGCACTGCTAAATCAACCAATTTGAGTTTCTCAAATGCACGTTGCTCTGCATCTTTCTCTCCCCGTAGCAACAGCGGTAACGCCACATTTTGCAAGGCATTTAGTTCAGGTAATAAGTGAAAATGTTGAAAAACAAAGCCTGATACACAATGAATGTTCTCAAGTGTTAGATTTTGTTTTTTATAACTGATCTGGCCTGTTTGTATGGCTTCCAGGCCGGCAAGCAATGAAAGTAAAGTTGATTTTCCTGAGCCGGATGCACCGACAATAGCAACATGCTCCCCGGCCTCAATTGACATTGAAACATCCTTTAAAAGATGTAATGCATCACCATTGACCAGATTAATCGTGTGCTCCAAATTGAAGACATCCAATTTAACACCCATGCTCACTCCTTAATACATTTAAGCTAATTTATGGCTTTAGTGTCGAATAAGTGACGTGAAACGCATGTGAAAAAGTCAAACTGTGAAACAAACAGAAGTAGTTTCGCGACCTTATGCCCCAGCATCTGCAACAACCTTGATGATTTAATACCTCTGCGATGAGCTTTCACACAATGCCCTAATTTTTCTAAACGAACTCTTGTGGCAACGATTCGATTGATTTACTTTTAAGCATAGGGACAACACAAAGTGCTTGCTCATATTTACAACAATATGCACAGAGGCTGACCAAGCAACGCCTCTTTTCCCAAAATAGGAAATAATAATTAAATTTAAGGAACCTACAATGGAATGGTATATATCGGTCTTAAAAAGTTACGCAGTATTCGAAGGAAGAGCGAGAAGAAAAGAGTTTTGGATGTTCTCTTTATTCAACGTTATTTTTTCAATCGGATTAAGCTTATGCGATTACGTATTAGGCACGTCATTGCTAGGTTTTGTCTATGCAGTCGTCGTTTTTATACCTAGCCTCGCAGTCTGTGTCCGACGTTTACATGACACTAATCGCTCTGGATGGTGGGTATTCATTGCAATAATCCCTGTAATTGGCAGCATTGCACTGATCATATTTGCTTCTTTGGAAGGCGATGTGAGCGAAAATAACTATGGCCCAAATCCAAAATACTTTAACGAAGGGGAAGCCCCCGTCTAACAATGTAAAATGCGCCATTTACTTCATCTGTTCATGGCGCCATGCGCTAATTAATTTTAGGTACTTGACCTCACACCGGTTAGAACCAGCCCGTTGCTGTAGGCTGCGCAATACACATTGGTTACTTTGAATTTAGCCGTTAGCAACGGTCTACCATATGTCATCGAGTGCTGTTAAAAAGCCATCACATTTATAAGGTATGAGCTTAATAACCCTCGTCATAGGAACTCCCTGCACAACAATTAATACTTCCTGCTTTTTAACATCAGTACAGTCTGCTAAAAATAGACACCAATTAGAGTAGAAAAAATGCGAGATAAGATAAACGTTCAGATATGGTAATAGTGACATTACCCTTAAACTCAGAGTTTATTGTTACGGCTATAAAACTCAAACCCACCACTAAACCAAACAAGAAAAATAAATGGTTAACATGAGTATACGTCGAGTTTCAAAAACCAAAATCGTCGTTTGAACAGCAAATCAAACGACGAGAATAGTCAATTAAAAACTTAAAAGTGCGATGATCCACTCTCTATTTCTCTGAATGACATACCGCTCATAATACCGTCTTTGCCAAAGCGGATAGTGACGTGTTTACTCGTTCCTTTGGAACCACCAGCGTATGCACCAGCAATTGGTACGTAATTTAGACCACTACTTTTATTTTCATGGAAATAATATTGCCATGCAGTTTCACCATCTACCAAGTCATCCATACCACTTGGATCTCCAATGGCCTTTCTTACATCTGCTTGAGTTGTTTCACCTTTTTTAAACGACTTAACGACATCCATATCAAAGTCTTTGCCACTTTGAGTACTGCTACAAGCGGCTAAAATAAATGTGGTAAAAAATATGATGAGTAAGTTTTTCATTTATCTTCCTTTTTAAAATTCGTCCTATACTCGTAAGTCGGTTATAAACTATAAGACTTAAGAGCAGGCGCATTATCTGCGCATTTAATGATCACTTCAATACTTTTTACTTACAAAAAAAGCTTATAAACTGAATTTTTCTCAAGATAAATTAACACTGAAAACTTGAAAACATCTGTATAAAATAATTAATACCCAAAAACTCAACAATGAATTATCTGGCTTATCCTTAACTATAAAATCTAACTATCGATTAAATAGAGCTAATTAATATATAATACAAATGTTTAACCAAGCATTTTACTAAAATACAAACCAATGATAAAATAACAACAAAATTTTAAAGCCACCCCCTTAAAAAACACTTTCCCAGTATAATACTTAGAATATTAATTTTATCGTTTTGACAGGATGAGATAATGAAGCATTCAATAAAATCAAAGCTCCCCCCTCACTTTTCTCGCTTGCATGTCTACACTATGGTTCTTTTATTACAACACTGAAAGCGCTTGGAATAATTATGGAAATGCTAAATGGGAGTGGTTATTTCTTATTGATGTATTTATAGTACTGCCCATAATTTGTTTTATATGTATAAAAAACAGAAAACAGGCATTACTCAAACTGCTTGTATTAACCACCTTAGCGATTTTTATTGGTAGCTATATTATTCCTGAGCAACATAAAGTACTTTGGCCGTACTTTGAACAAGGCCGCTATTTTGTTGTCTCTTTCATCATCCTTTTTGAAATCATAGCCTTATTGACTGTGTGTTTGGCAATAAGCGTTGCACTCCAACAAAAGTTAGACCCTGACCATGCTATTGAGAGAGCTATAACACGTTATGTTGGCAAGAGTGCTGTTGCAACACTACTGTGCTTTGAAACTCGTATGTGGACATTTGCCCTGTTTGCTAAACAGATTAAAGCAACTCATTTTCATGGCAATACTCACTTTAGCTATCATGAAAAAGACGGGGCTAAAAGCAATCTATTAGGCTTCATTATTTTAATCGCTTTCGAAATACCTATTGTGCATTTGTTGCTTCACTTTATTTGGTCACCAATGGCCGCCAATATCGTTACGCTTCTTACTGTTTTTAGCTTAATCTTTTTTATAGCGGAATATAGGGCTATAGATAGGAGACCAATTTCTCTTTGCGATGGCGTTTTACACATTCGATATGGCCTTTACCAACCAATTCATATCCCGGTTAACAATATCGCTCGGCTAAAAGACAACGCAGAATTTATTAAGCGCGAAAAACATATAAAGCGTTTAAACTACTCTGGCGTACCAAACGTAGTCATTGAACTCAAAAAGCCAATTGGTAATACACAAACAATTTATATAGGCCTCGACAACCCTAGGCATTTTATCAGCTCAATTGAGTCGAAATTAAAACAGAAAAAAGACAATCATTCACTCTAAATGGCCCTTTAAAAGCCCAGTAAACAGTGAGTATCATGACAATAGAGCACGATGACGATTGTAATGATACTCACACTCCGTAGCTCGTGTTATAATTGTGCTTTATTTCTCAATAGATGATACTCGTTTTGTCTCAGCCGTCATTCTCTAGTTTGTCACTTTCAAGTACTTTAATAGATAACCTTAACTCGCTTGGCTACACTGCCATGACAGAGATTCAAGCTCAAACACTGCCAAAAATCCTCGCAGGTAAAGACTTGATTGGTCAAGGAAAAACAGGCTCGGGTAAAACCGCTGCCTTTTCTCTGGGTTTACTTCACAACCTCAATGTTAAGCGTTTCCGTGTACAAGCATTAGTTGTGTGTCCAACGAGAGAGCTGGCTGACCAAGTGGCTGTTGAAATTCGTAAGCTAGCCAGAGCTATTCACAATATCAAAGTGCTGGCACTATGTGGTGGCGCACCTATGGGTCCACAAATTGGCTCTCTCGAACATGGTGCGCATATTATCGTTGGCACACCTGGGCGAATTGAAGAGCACTTACGTAAAGGTAGGCTGTGTCTAGATGAGGTCAATACATTTGTATTAGATGAAGCAGATAGAATGCTAGAAATGGGCTTTGAAGATGCGATTCAATGTATCCTAGATCACTGTCCTAACAATAGACAAAACCTTTTATTCAGTGCAACTTACCCACCTCGTATTGAGCAGCTAGCAAAACATATCATGCACAATGCCGAAAAGGTCACAGTTGAAACAACACACGACCATAGCTCCATTGAGCAGTTTTTCTACGAAGTGCCGGACAATGACGCAAGACTTGTGGCAGCGCAAAAGCTATTACTCAAGTTTCAACCAACGTCAGCTGTGGTTTTTTGTAATACAAAAGCTGAGTGCCAAACGGTCTGTGATAACCTTAAACAGCTTGGCTTTGATAGTGCAGCCTTACACGGCGACTTAGACCAAAAAGACAGAGACCGTACCCTTGTGCGCTTTGCCAATAAAAGCTTAACTATATTAGTCGCAACAGATGTCGCGGCGCGAGGCATTGACGTTGACCATGTAGATATGGTTTTGAACTATCATATAGCCCATGACCCTGAAGTGCATGTTCACCGTGTTGGTCGTACTGGACGAGCAGGTAATACAGGCACGGCCTGTTCAATTATGAGCTACAAAGAATCCCATAAAGTAAACGCCTTAGAAGACTACTTGGCCCAGACAATAGAGCCAACGCCACTGCCAAATGACGATGTTTTTGGCAATCAAATTGCCAGAGCGCCTATGGTCACCTTGCAAATAGATGGTGGCAAGAAATCAAAATTACGCCCTGGTGATATTCTTGGTGCACTGACCTCTGATAAGTCAATCCAAGGTACTCAAATTGGTAAGATTAAAGTGACAGCCATTACCTCTTATGTTGCGATTGAGCGTAAGCTTGCCAATAAAGCATTGAAGATTATTTCCGAAGGTAAAATGAAAGGTCGTCACTTTAGAGCCAGAAAAGTAAATCAGTAAATTACGCTTCGGCTTGAAAATAGTGATGTGGCAGATAGAGGTCTCCACATCACATACCTTTAAATATTATATATTTAGTTTAAAAATTTAACTGAACAAGCTTTATTTCAATAAAGTAAAATGCCTACGATAGTTTTATTTGAACAAATAAAATATCAAAATCAACCCCTACTCTTATGCAACTTTTGCAATTGAAAAGCGTGTATCGCTAGCCATAAAATAGTATGTATTATGTGGTAGGGAGTCTCATGGTTTTTGATTCAGCTTATTTTTGGTTTGTGTTAAGTATTGTTGGTGCAATAAATACACTTTTTTTAAGCCTATATTTTTTTACTTTTCGTGGCGCTAATCTAGTTAATAAGCTGCTGGCTGCTTTTCTTTTTCTGACCTTCATACGGATCTGTAAATCAAGTAGTTTTTTCTTATACCCAGAGTGGACTAAGACCTACTTACAATTAGCACTCACAGCTAATTTCCTGTCCGGACCGCTACATTATTCTTATATAAAACAGTCATTTAAAATAAAAACAGCAAAAAATATCAACTGGAAAGCACACTTACTTCCACCAATAGGGCTTGCCGTGATAGTCGGCGTAACTTGGCCTTACACTAGCTTCCCAGCACTGTGGAATATCCATATCTCTACGGTTATTGTTTATAGCTGGTTTGCCTATTTATTAGCTTCACTTATTTCAGTCTATCCAGTCTTAATCAACAAGAGTTTCGATTTATCAAAAGACCAAAATGTCTTAAATGCTATTATCGTGTTATGCACATCAATTGCACTTTTCTTAGCCTATATTTTCACCTCATATGCCTCTTACTTAATCGTGGTACTTTGTTTTATCGCGCCGATTTACTTCAATATCATTATTATTCAATCCATTCTTAAGAATAAAAAGCCTGAAAAATATGCCAGCAAGAAAATTTCTCAAGTCACCGCAACACCCATTCTCACTAAACTGGATAAGTTAATGATAGAAGACGAACTCTTTAAATGCCCTAACCTGTCTTTATCTCTAGTCGCTGAAAAATTGAATGTCTCAGTACCTCAGCTATCTCAAATATTAAATGATAACCTAGGGATTTCATTCACATCCTATATAAATCATCATAGAGTAGAGTTGGCGAAAACCCTATTGCATGAAAATAAAAAAATGAGTTTGAAGCAAGTTTCTGAATTATGTGGCTACAACAACCAGTCCACTTTTTATATCGCTTTTAAGAAGTTTGCAGATACCACGCCTGCAAAATATAGAAAGAGTAAACAGCAAGAAACAGCGAAGGAGTGAGTGTGTCATACCCCCACAATCAACATTTTACCTTGTGCCATCCCCTCTCTTTCGCAACTTAAGTCGATGCGGCTGTCTAAGGGGTATTTATACATGAGCTCTAGTTTTGGATGATGAGTGTAAACACACTTGCAGCTTCTGACAAACAAGCTCATTTTGCTCTGGTTGTCTAAAAATGCGTATGCAGTTTTACCTAGCGCCTCTTTACAAGCAGTCATGATATGCGAATTTATTTGATTCATGTGTATGGCTCTTTGCGCCTCATCTTCTGGGATCACTTCTACGCTGCTTGCTAACACACAAGTGGCGTAAACATCCAATACACAGATCACGCGAACCTTTTGACTCCCCCTCTCTGCATACACCACCATGACACAAGGTAATTTACTTTCATCTAAAGATTGAGCGCGAATGGGTTTTAGTGTCAGCGATTCACTGATGTTCTTTTGCATTAAGCGCTCCAAAAAATCTGTTTTGGGGAGTGCGAGCCCTTCTTTTATTGGTACCTCTTGCTCCAACATAAACTCTTTGGCTTCTAAATCCTTAACAAGCGGCATCATGATTTTTCTTAGCTCGCTGTCAGCGAAAGGTTTAGATAAGAAGAAAGCACAACCCATAGACTTGGCGTAATTGATTTGTTCTTCTTCATCCACCGTGGATATCATACCAATTAGGATCTCAGGGTACGCTGTGCCAACCACTTGAAGTAGTTCAATGCCCGTTTTATCTGGCATATGCCAATCCGTCAATATAATCTGAGGTTGCCACAATTCAATGCGCTCAAGTGCATCATCAACACTATTTGAACAAGAAATAAATAACTTGCGATACGTAAACTGTTGAAGTGCACGCCTGATAATTTCACATGTTGCATGGCTATCATCCACTATCAGTACTTTCACTTTCACCTCAATATTAAATTTTCATATTCAGTATAGGCAGAATTTTGCAGTAAAACTAAACTTATCCTATTGATAATCAATGATGCGATGAAAAGCCAACATGCTGCCGATAGAAGTTTACCAATATATTGCCTTAAATTTCGGCCTGCTTATTTTAGCGGCATGGTTTTATATTCTGTTATTGATATTAAGAGAGTTTAGAAAATTCGCAGGCGTGTTCATGAGTAATCAAGCAAACAACCCTGAGTCAAATGAGGTGATGGCTTTGTGTAAAGACTCAGTAGATCGGGCAACACAATTTAACAACCAACATGAGCAAACCATCACTGAACTCCTTCATGTACAAGCAAATCTTGAAAACCAGCTCGCCCAGATCCGTGCCTCAACCGCAGACCATATCACTAAAGAAGAGCAAGCCTCTATTAACGAGCTCAATAAAAAACTCTCCCGCTCACAAAAACTCATTAAACGACTCAAAGGGGATTTGGATATCAGTGGTAAAAAACTCAAATATGCAAAAACGAAATTAGAAGATCAGTTTCAATCGGTAGGTAGTCTCAAACAAGAAAACACCGATTTACAAAAAGAAATCGAGCAATTAAAAACACAAATGAAGTCTGTACAAGTCAGTGAACAGTCACCAAACGAGCAAGAAATCCAAGCCTTAGTGCAACAATATGAACGACAAATCGCAGAGCAAAACCAACTTATTGATCAACTCTCAGTGGATTTACCCGAACCCACAGGGGGGGCAGATACCAAAGCACTCGAAACGGAATTACAACAAGCCAAGCAAAAAATTAAGCACCTAACCAAAGAAAACCAATTTATTGAAAGTCGCTACCTTGAAGCAGTCAAGCAATCTGAGTCCAATAATGGCAACACTTAGCAGGGCTGATCAGCCATTAAAAAAGGAGCCGAAGCTCCTTTTTGTACTACTATCTGGCCCGCTTGTTACTCAGTACACTGACCAACAGAGCTGGTAAGAAAGTTAAGCTAAGTAACATTGAGAATACGATGCCACACAGTACAATAATACCTACACCGCGATATAACTCAGTGCCATCACCAGGAATAAAGACCAGTGGCGCAAGACCAAATAATGTGGTCGCTGTCGACATCAAAATTGGCTTTAATCGCGTTGCTACGGCTTGTTTGACCGCGGTGACAACTTCCATCCCTTGATCAACAATCAACTTGCGGGTTTGATCAACAATTAAGATTGGGTTATTTACCACCGTACCCAATAAAATCAAGAAGCCCAACATGGTGATCATATCAAAAGGTTGATGGAAAGGGGTCATGCCGAAATTAGCTAATAGCGCATTAACGCCATTCACAGAAATTAACCCTAACAAGCCGCCAGCCATACCAAGCGGTACTGTAGCCAGAATAAACAACGGATAACGCCAGTGTGTGAAGATAGCCACCAGCAGCAAATAGCTCAGTACAAGCGCAACGATAAAGTTGCTCGACAAAGATGCTTGAGTTGCTTCTAGCTGATCCGCCGCACCACTGATAGACAACTTGGTCCCTTGGGCGATTTTACCTTGCTGCCATAAAGTTGGCAGTAACTCAGTACGGACGAGTTCTTCAGCGGTTTCAAGTGCCACATCTCTTGGTGGAATAATATAAACAGTCACGGTTCTTTTGCCATCTACTCGACGCAAACTATCACTGTTTTTACTCTCTACTAAATCCGCTAAGGCGCTCAATGGCAATACATCACCTGACGGTGTGACAATAGGCGACGTCGCTAGCTGTTCAATGGTCTGTTTTTCTTTTTGATGACTAAAGATAAACATATCTATTTTGTCATCATTCAGAATAAACTCATCAACATAAGCGCCATCACTGAGCGATGAAATTGTATAGCCAAACTCATTTGAACTAATACCAAGCTCAGCCAGTCTTTGCCATTTGGGTTTAATCTCAATCAGAGGCTGATCTAAGCTCAGCGCCCGCGGATCTGAGTTAATTTGAGGATTATCAAACGTGATTTGTGCCTGATCGTAAACCGCTTCAGCTGCACGATATAAATCGGTTAAATTACTCCCCGCGATATCGACTGCAACCGCTCTGGTACCACCATCATTACTGGAGATAATTGAGCCCCTTGCCGAGAACGCACGCATATTGTCATAGCTTCTAAACTTAGCGGTAATCGCATCCATCATCGCTTGAATATTATCAGGGTCGGTCGGTGCACTTAAAAACCAAATACGGCCGATTGACACAGACATCGAGTAGTATGCCAATGGTGGCATATCCGTCTCGCCGTTATCAAATGCGTCACTCGGCGCGTTGATATGACCGTTAAAATACACTCTCAGCTCATCACCAATCTCTTTCATTTCAGATAGGTTGTAGCTAGGCGGCGCAATCATCATAGAAAACGCTTTTGGCTCTTCACCTTCCGGCAAATATTCAGCTGCTGGCATCAAAGCATAAGCCGCCCCTAAAATGACAACGACGAAGCCTACGGTAATACCGGTCGCGCGCGCTTTGGATGCAACACAAAAAGACACCAAAGCCAGCCAACGCTTTGACAAGGTAACCGTTTTCATTTCTTCTTTGCGATTAGGTAAGTTAGCCAGTGTCGTCGGAACAATGAAAATAGCCACCAACATTGAAGCGATAATCGCGGAAGACACCGCGATGGCAATATCCGAGTAAAGCTGCCCAGCTTCTTGCTCAACAAATAAAATCGGTGCAAACACCAAGACAGTCGTCGCCGTGGACGCCAATACCGCAGGCCAAACTTCCTTCACCCCTTTAATGGCAGCATGTAACTTACTGGTACCGCGTTTATTCGCTTGTACAATGGCTTCAAGTACGACAATGGTGTTATCTACCGTCATACCAATAGCAAATGCCACACCGGCTAATGAAATTACGTTAATAGTGCGTTCAAACAGCGTTAAACCTAAAAATGCTGCCACGGTACAGATGGGAATACCAATCACTCCGACAAGTGTAGCCCGCCCTGAACGCAGGAATAAAAACATCACCAAGGTCGCAAGTAAAGCGCCCAAAGCGAGGTTAGTCCACACATTTTTAAGTGAGCTTTCAACGTACTGAACATCGTCACTCATCAAGATAAGCTCTAGACCATTTTGTGCCAACAGCTCCTGATTAATTTGCTCAATCACAGGTAACATCTGCTGTTTGATATCAATCACATTTGAGCCGCTTTCACGACGTACAGATAACCTAAGCGTACGCTCACCGTCAGAATAGGAAATGCCACGAAGTTCAAAGTGATCGAGTGAAATAACCGCCACATCTTTAAGTTTAGTGGTGATCCCACCTTGCTCTGAGATGATTAAATCTTCGAGTTCATTGAGCTGCTCAAAACGACCCACCATACGCAATAAATATCGGCTCGGGCCGCTTTCAATGTCGCCCGCCGAAGCATCGCGGTTACGCGCTCGAATTGCACTTCTTAAATCAGTCACACTCAAGCCTCGCTGTGCTAATCGGCTCGGATCAACATTGATTTGAATTTGTCTGGCAGCACCGCCACCAACACCCACTTCTGAGACGCCTTGAACACTCTCCATTCGCGGTCTAACAAAATCTTCAGCAAAGTCACGCAACATATCTACGTCAAGATCAAGTGGATTCCCTTTCTGAGGTTTAAGTACAAAATGCATGAATGCATTAGAAGAGAACGAACTAGAGTAAAGCCTAGGTTGATCTACGTTTTCAGGATAACCAGGCACCTGGCTCAAGGCATTATTGACTCTAATTAGCGCATCGTTAACGTCAACACCAAATGGAAATTCTAGTTGTATTCTCGCCGACCCCATTTGCGAATATGACACCATGCGCTTTAAGTTAGACAGACTACGTAAATACCGCTCCTGCTCTACGAGGATTTCTTTTTCAACATCCTGAGGGGTCGCTCCAGGCCAGCCAGTCTGAACGGTAATGGTTCGAACTTCTAGATCAGGGATCATCTGTACGGGAATTTTAAGCGCAGTTACCAAACCCAAAATACATATGATTAAAGAGATGACGGCAACCAACGTGCCACGCTTTACGGCGCTTTCAATCATATCGACTAACCCTTATTCACAGAAATTTCACTGCCATTTTTAAGCAACTGCACAGCTGTTGTAATAATGGGTGAGGTTAATACACGACTGTTTCCAGATACTGCGGAAATCAGCACTTGCTCACCACGCTGCTCTAATAGTCTTACCGTGTGTCTTTGCGCTTTGCCCTGATTATCAACAAATACACTCAGTGCACCATCTGGATGATATTTAAGTGCCGACTTTGGCACCCAAACAGCCTGAGTGCCGGTACTTGGTAATTCAAATTCAGCTTGCGCAGACATGCCTGCGACAAATCCAGCGTGCTGTGGCACTGCTATATGTACCACAAAGCTGCGAGTTCCCGCATTGATCACTGGGACAACCGCCTGAACTTGACCTTCAACTAGCTTACTTTGATCATGATCTGGGATAATATTGAGCGATTGGATTTGATCGTTTGAAAAAGCGCTGATGTACTCTTGGGGCACAGCAACATTGAGCCTTAAATCTTCTGCAGAAACCAAGGTGAAAGTATGTGTCTGAGTGGTTACCCATTCACCTAAATCCACATTACGCTGCATCACTACGCCCTCAAATGGCGCGAACAGCGTCTGCCTTCTCAATGTCTCTTTGTTAACTGCCAAGTTTGCTTTCGTTTTTGCAAGCTCAGCTTTGGCGGCAGCCACACTCGCACGTCGCTCAGCCAACAAGGTTGGCGCAACAAACTGCTTTTTAGACAGCGATTCTACTTCTTCTAGCTGTCGTTTTGCCTCCAAGAGCGCAACCTCTGCAGCCGAGACAGACGCTTCACTTTGTTCCAACTCGAGCTTTGCTAAAGTTGGGTCAAGTCGCAGTAACGCCTGACCACGCTTAACTACATCACCGACTTCCACCATTAATTCATTCACTACGCCTGCTTCTAGGCTAGCAAGGGTTGCATTTTGGGATGCCTCAACAGTACCACTCAACGCTAATTTATTTTTATATTGAAGATCCTTGGCTTGAAAAACCGCGACTTCTACTGGTGCGCTCCAAATTGGTGTTGACCATGCCGCAAATACGGACATAGCAACAACGGATACAAACGCAGGCATACAACGCATTTTTACACCTCAAATGATAATTGTTTTTAAACAAGATACACTGAATGAGTTTGCCTCACGCATAAATTGCGACAAACTCACTAATCTAACGGACGATAATCTAATTATGGTGTTAGGGTGTAATACTCATGTTACGAAAACCCGCTTTTCACATATAAAATATCGACGTGTTATATACGTTGACGTATAGGAAAACGTTTATTTCAGTGCCGACCTTAACGTTTTTCCATCCCCATCCACCTTGGACATCAATTTCAACCCTAGAATGTTAGCAATGGTGGGATAAATATCTAAGTTGTTGACTTCAGGAAGTTTAACCCCTTGTTTAAACGCAGGTCCAATGGCAACAAAGGTTGCGGCTAAATCTTTTGAGTAAGGATATCCGTGCGCGCCAACGTAATCTATTTTCTCATGCGTGCCAAACGCATACGGTGGAAAAGCTTCAATAATGATGTCTGCCGTTGTGTCATCAATCTTAACGCCTCTTGACGCCAAAACCGTATCATCTAGCACTTCAAAACGCCCCTTACTTTGCTCACTCAACAATAACTTCAAGCCTGCAACATCTACCTCAGAATTTGGTTTTTTATATAAATGTGTGCGAGTGCCGCCATTTTTGACATGAAAAAGCTCCAAATTAAAGCCAAGTTTATCTAAAATAATGGTTTTTTCGGGGTCAACAGACACCATGCCATGATCTGAAACAAGTACTAGATTCACGTCATGATCCACTTCAGATTTAAGTCTACTCCACAACTGACCAATTAACTTATCTACCTCTTGCACAGCTTGATAAGTCTCTATTGCATCTGGACCAAAATCATGTCCCATATCATCAACCAGTGAAAAGTAACCAGCCACAAATCTTGGCCTTTGTGACTTTTCAAGCTTTAGCCAATCAATAATTTGATCTATCCGCTTTTGATAACTGCCTTTTTTGGCGTAACGCATATAATAACTGGGTGTCCGACCATTGAAACGCGCTTCAGATTCCGGCCAAAAATAGGTTGCGGCTTTCACCCCCTGCATCTCGGCCAAATTCCAAAGCGGTACGCCACTTAACCAAGTGCTGTCTTTGCCACCTTGACCCATTTTATAGCACTCTTGACGGCGCTTATTACAAAAATAGTTATCAATAACGCCATGATTTGACGGCAATAGACCGGTGACGATTGAAATATGATTGGGAAATGTTTTCGTCGGATAAACGGGACGCATATGGCTCGCTCGTGCGCCGCTTTTTGCTATCATTGCAATATTTTTTGCATCATGCTTTTCAATATAGTCCCAACGAAAGCCATCGAGAGAAAATAATACAACACTTTGCTCGCCTTCTTGCGCTAAAGTATTAAAGGAAAAAAGTGTAAATAAAATAACTGCCAGTATTTTCTTTGAATCGGTCATCCAAAACCTCAAAAATAAAAAATTTTTGTTATTTTATCTGTTTAAAATGACAAATTAAAAAGGCATGAGGTAAATAGCACACATTTGAGATATATAACCAATATGCGCATTAAGACTAAAAAATAACTAATATATTTTTATCTTCACCCTTTAAATATGATGATTAAATGAGCTTTTGAGTTATCTCGCCCATACCATTTATGAACTTAACATTCGCCATTGCACCGTTAATCAGGGTCAAATTAGGTGCTTGATGGCTAATATCAACATCATATAATACAGGTATATCAAGATCTCCTAGCGATAGGTTTAACGCCATGAGATCATCAAAGCCTTCGCCCCGCTTGCCCTGTGCTGCAATATTGCGGCCGATTAAAATACCAGCGGCATGTTTGAATGCACCTTTGAGCTTTAAACTTTGCAATGCGCGAAAATACTGTGTTGGGGTTAGTTCGCCATTTTCGAAGTAATAAATCGTTGGTTCAAACTCATTTATCAGTCTGTCATAGGGAGCAAAATAGTCTGTGCCATATAACACCATATGTGTATCTAAACACCCGCCCACTAAACGTCCTGAAAATTCAAGAGCAGAGGCGTTAATACAATTTGTATTGAGTGCTTTCCAATAACTCGGCTCTGTTAAATTAAATACCGCGTTAGGATGTTTACTATAATCCGCATGCTGCGACTCATAATGTGTTGCGGCGCTTTGCTTAAACTCTGAACCTGCTGGGGTTGCCAAATAGGTAAATACCTTAGAAGTTAAGCTATCCTGTTGATTCAGCCCCAACTGCATCAAGTTTGTACAGTGACAAGTTGCCCAGCCAAGCTTAGAGCTAATTGCACTCAACACCGTACTAATATCTGAAAACCCCATGAACCATTTGGGTTTAACTGTTTCCAAACGTTGCCAATCAAGCAGCGGCAACACGTCCATCGCCACTTCCCCGCCCCATGGCGCCATAATCACATCAATACGGTCATCACACAGAAATGCCATAAGCTCTTTCGCACGGGCATGAACAGGCGCACTTACATGCAGGTGATTATCCCTCAAACATTGCCCCTCAATAACGTCGAATCCACGCTGAGCCAATCCATCAAGCACAAAATCTAGTCTAGCGTGATATATGCTTGGCACACCGGAGGAAAAGGCAGTTACCGCGATACAACTGCCAGGTTTTATTGGAGAAGGATACAACATCGAACATTCCTGTTTTAATCTTAATGGTTATATTTATTTTCAATACAAAACATTGAATTTTAAACTAATCTAGTCAGTTCACTCTGTCAATTATCAATCGCGCATTTTTGCCATAGTCACTGCGCAGATAAAACGAGCTCTAACACAATCTATCTGCCTTAATTTCCCTATCAAGCATTACTTTTTCACATACACAGAGTAATTAAGCTGTACGAATTTCATCCTTTTACTATGCTTACTGAACCCAATAAATATTCTCAAAACCTGCACAGTTTGTATCGTGTGTTGCGGAGGAACAAGAACATGTTTTATTCACGTAAACGGATGCACCTTCTATACGCTTGGGTGCTAGGTATTTCACTGGTTGGGTGCGGCGGTGGCGGCTCAGACAGTGGCTCACCTTCAACGCCGTCCAACCCAAGTACACCTCAAAATAGCGCACCAACTGTTACTGTCAGCGGTGAAAACTCAATTCAAGAGAAGCAGCAAATTTCGCTAACAGCACAGGCTTCCGATAGCGACGGCACGGTAAACGCGTTTGCTTGGGAAATCGTTTCAGGCCCTTCAGCTGCGCTCTCTAACGCAGCAACCAATACGGTGACATTTACAGCACCTGATGTCACAGAAGACACCGCAATGACTCTGCGTGTCACGGTGACTGATGATGACGGAGCCACCGCAAATGCAAACTTCAACCTAAACATAACCAGAATTGTAAAATCAGTGACCATTACTGGCCTAGTAACAGACGAACCAATTCCAAATGCCGCACTCACTATATTTATTGGCGATCAAAGTTTTGAGTTATCTGCTGATGAAACTGGCACCTATAATTACACACTAGATATTGATGACTCCATGGTCGACGATTTAGTCAGGATCAGAGCAAAAGGGGGCAGTTCGCAATCTGAAGTGGAGTTTTACTCTCAACTGCCCAGTTTTTCATCAATAGAAACCCAAGCCGGCGAAGATGGTATTCTAAATAAAGACGACAATTTTGGTGTTAACATCACCAATGTAACCACTTCTGAGTATGCCTTGATCACCCGAGAGGTAGGTACGCCACAAAGCGAAACATCACTTAACAACGCCCTTGTAGGTATTGATGCCGATGAAAAATTAACACTCGCGGCTTTAATAAAAATCGTCGTTGATGGTGAGGGAGATAATGCATTTAGCTTACCTGAAGGGGTGAACTCAACATTTGAGTTGGTATCAACCCCTACAGCAGTGACCGAGCTCACCGATACCATTAATGACAAAAACCCGACCCTAATCGACAGCACAAAAAATAATATAAAAGAAGACGATGATTTGGTTGATAACAGTCAATCCAACATCATTGGGGATTACTTAATTGGGTCAACAAAAGTCTTCTCTCAACTCTTTTACGAGGCTTCTTTTAATCAGGATAATACCGGAACTTTTGCCGATTACTCCAGCGGTGGCATGACTTGGTCACAAAACGAAGAAGGCTTAGTCTCCTTGGTTTTTGAATCAGGTATTATGAGCAAAACCTATAGATGTAAAGGTGCGAGTGATCAAGAGTATGATTGCCAATATCGATACAAAAGTGGTTCATTTTCTATCTATGATGAAAACCCCATTGCCAAAGCCATCAGTATTACATTCATCGGTGATGAGTTCACGATGGACAGTACTGGTAATGAAATGATCGTAAATAGTGACGTAAGTCGTAACCATGATCTCTCTATGATTGGTAAAACGCAAACCATTACCCCATTGCAAAGCCAGTTGAGCGGAGATTGGTATATTAATGCGCTTTACTACTCTGTTTCAGGTAGTTTTGCAAGTAAGGTAACATTTAATCAAGATGGTACAGGCAGTGCGCAAATGCCTGACGACACGTCTCGTTCACTCACTTGGTCAATAACAGATAACATCTTAAATCTCACGCTTGATAAAACAGACCTAATGGTAGCAAAGACGTTTAAATACTGGCTCATAAGAAGTCTTGATTCAGGTTATCAATTCTGGGCAACCACAGACAAAACCGATACCGAGCATTACAGAAGGCGTTCGGGATTAATGGTCCCTGAGCAAGCGGTTACATTGACAAATAATGATGTCATAGGTCGGTTTAGAGCGTATCAAGGTGTCGCCGAGCCTCAAAACTTCTTTGTGGACAATTATATTAACGGTACATCCTACAGATTCATGTATAAAACGATGAGTACGTGGGCGCAATCAGGCAGAACGCTTAGTATGCAATCACTAGGTTATGGCCCAACTTTTCCTCGCCCCTTGGTACACCAATGCCCTGAAGGCGCAAGTGCTGATATGTGTGTAGTCAACTGGACACAAAAACTTGAGGTAATTGCACAAAATGGTGACACTTGGTATGTAAGAGAAAGTTACCCAACTGATAACTCATATACAACCAGTGGCTCTTATGTTCAACAGTACAAAAAATCAGCGTCTACCGTTGATAAATTTGAATATTATTGGTTGCCAAATAGAACGCTTTATTTTGTCGAGAACCAACAAGTTTTAGATAACTTCTTCTCTGAAAGCCAAAATGATGATGGCTCAACGTCACGCAAAGTAAAATTAGGAACTGGGGATATTGCTGATTATTCGATTTCAGAAGGTAAATTACTGATTGACCAAATGGGGTCTGTCGGTGTGACAGAGATCCAAGAATTTGATAGAGATTACTTCAAAGTCTGTGGTTACTTTGAAGGCACAAACTGTGAACTTGGCGAAGTCAGAAACCTCTTCGTTGATCCCAATATCGCTTCAAGAAGCATGTATACACCGCCTGCTCCAATGCAATATGCTATTGATGGTGCTTGGTATCAACCCAATTCACCAGAATTTGTCATCGTCATTAGAGATGGCACTTGGGTGCATATGGAGCTCAAAACTGACAATGACCCGCAAGGTTTTGCCGGTTTGGAAATTGGCTCTCTGAGCTGGGATGAATCAACCGGCACCTTGCTAGTGAACAAGGTCGTAGACACCAATGGCGTATACGGATTTGATGAAAACTTAGCGCATAAGGCAACCGTGAATGGGAATACCATGACACTAGAGGTTGAGGGCGAGTCTCCAATCACCTTTGAGCGCTTGTTAGACGAAAACGACCCAAGAGTAGGCGGCTTTGTAGAATACCCTCTTACAACCAGTCGAGTCTGGGTGTCAGTATTTTTGCCTGGCAATAAGTTTTTCGAAGCTGAGTACGACCCGGCCAACTCTGACGGCCCAGGCATTAATTATGGCGCCTACAGCTATAATGAAGAAACAGGATTAGCAACGCTGACTTTTGAAGTGAATCAGCTAAATACTGACGATATTTCCTTCTTTATGTATCAAGCGGGCCCTGATGTGATTCACTGGAAAGACATGGATGAGGTTGGTGCAGTCGTTCGTACCAAATCAAATAGTGAACAACCCTATTTTGATAGCCATAAAATTGAATATGAGCGCTTTGCTCTAATTAATGGTGACGACACCTACTACATTGATTTTAAAGTGGATGGAACCGCAGACTTTGTCAGTAATGGACAAACTCGCTCATTCACATGGAAAGTCGTACTTGGACAACTCCATCTAACAGCAGTCACTCCAAGTGCAGGGCTACAAGTAGAGGCCTACGTTATTACACCGACTAGCATGCTTGATGATGGTTGGAACGTCGATGTCATTAAACTAGAACATCCTCTTGATTCTACTGACAATGACAGTCCAGATAATCACTCTAGATTCAGCGGCAGCATGCGTCGTTAAATAAACGAACCCAAGTGAAAGCGCGGCCATATAAGTCGCGCTTTTTTATGCAGCACAGGTACGTATTTTGCTTAGTTTTATGTAATTACAATGGATGGTTGCTTGCTATGATGAAACTAACACCTGAAGAGCTCAAATTACTCCATGAAGTAGAGACAAACCACTTTGATGAGTACGACAGCTTTGCGCAGCAAAAGCACAGCCTAGAACAGCTAAAAAAGCGTATATACCAATTATGGTTAGTGGAACCCCTCGCGCTTTATTTAGCGCACAATCAATACTTCGCGAACAAATCTTATATCGACCGTATTTTGTTGGGAGAAGAGACATATCGCGATGATATAAACGCGCATAAAATCACAACGCTTTTGACGCTTATCAATAAGCTCCCAGATATTATGGATACGAGTAAAGGCCCAAGAAGCTGGCGTTTTTATCCATCGCCCTCAATTACATTTTCTCTGACCTATCCAAAAATTATTTGTTCGGTACAAAGTCTATCGTTGTCAGGAGCCTGTGTTGCCTCATTTCCTTTGAGTGGATCCGCGCATGTGAAATACTTTACTAATAAACATGCATACCTTGAGCTTTCTGACAACTTACATATCCATGTCTATGTAGAGCGCGCTATAGCACGTAATCAAGACTATATTGCGCTACAGTTTAATCATCACACAAGAGAAAATCCGATGTTAAAGCTGCTCATACTCAGTCATTATCTCAAATCTAAAATATGAAAATCTTCAGCGGCATTTTTATGCCGCTGATAATGAGCAATACTATATCGTTTGATATAAAACACGCACAGCCAGCAGGATGAATGCAATGCCCAACACTTTAGAAATAAAGCCCTGCTTTGACTGTAAGTTAAAGCGTTGTTTTGCAGTAGAGGCGGCAATAGACACACCAATAAACCACACAGCATCTATGATAAACACGGTAAAACACATTAAAAACGCGAGTGTAAAAGTCATTGCCTCAGGGTCAATAAACTGAGAGAACAATGCGACAAAAAAGATGGCTGTTTTTGGGTTTACAAATGCAACTGTAAACCCCTCTTTTGCGGCAATAATCCAATCGGCGCTAGCACTGGGAGATTCGGCTGAGTCGCCCCCATCTGCCGGTTTACTTGTCAATATTTTATAGCCCAAATAGGCTAAGTAAGCAGCGCCAATATACAAAAGAAACGTATACACCGCCGGGAATTGCGCAATTAAGCTGGCTAGCCCTAATATTGATAGCGCAGCATAGCTGCCTACGCCTAATGCATGCGCAACACTTGCAGAAATGCCAGCGCTAGGGCCGCTATTAATACTATGACGCAGTACCACTGCTAAACTCGGGCCAGGCGACATCGCACCTAATGTACAGATCAAGGCCAAACTTAGCCACGCTGATAAATCCATCATTACCTCCAGAAAACTTCAGGCGGCGAGTTTACCTAAGTTACCGACTCAATGTGAATAAAAAATTGCACTACAGTCAGTTTTTCATCGAATACAGTGATGGCTTAATGATCACCGTATTCATAACGCAATGAAAAAAGGATATTTACATCAACGTATCTGGGTGCTTCAATAAGCCTTACTTTTGTGTTTAAAAAATAGCAAAGTGGTTGAAAGTGCCCAATTAGCAGCCATTAGAACAATAACTAACCAGGCAATTTTAACAATGAAAATTATAAAAATGACGTTACTTTTGACTGTCATAGCTATCGCCATTACGGCTTACAATTACCAAAAAGTCATCTCCGTGGTGTTACTACCTCAATACATTGTATGGGCTCATGGTATCGAAAAGGAAGGTGTGAAAGCGGGCGAGCCTTTAAATAATAGAGAGCTTACCCTAGCCGCCCAAATAGGCATACGCCACCCTGAAAAAGTCAGAATTGTGTATGTTGATGAAGTCCCTTTCCCGCGTGAAAATTTCGCACTAAAAACCTTAGGTGAAGCGCTCGGCTTTATCGGAGACGGCATCATTAACAACGCACAAGTGTTTGGCTATTCAATTTATGTTAGGAAAGGGTTTGACCTGAATCGCCCAAAACTTGCGCATGAATTAGTGCATGTTTTACAAATTGAGCGCTCTAATCTAGATACCATTGTGACACAACACTTCTCTGATTTAGCAAAATATGGTTACAATGACTCGCCACTTGAAGTTGAAGCCTTTAAAGCCAATAAAAAATATAGTGAAGACTGGTAAACGACTAACAGTTATCAAATATTAATAATAATAAAACGAATACTTTTATGAAAAAAATTCTCACATTAATACCGCTTCTATTCTTAACAGCATGCTCAACTACCCCTACAAAAGACGAGCTCATGTCAGGAGATGCCTATGTACAACTCTCTTTTGATGTCAATGAACAAGGACACACAGAAAATATCATTGTTATCGACTCCAGTCATAATGGTTTTTTTGACAAAAAGGCCATTGAAGCGATCAAAAAATGGCAGTATAAGCCAAAAATGATCAATGGTAAGCCGGTAAAAAAAATAGGTGAAAAAGCACAACTGGACTTCAAAATCACGGACAAATAACCTCGTTAAATCAATGGGCTAATTATCTTGAAGGTTAGCTCATCTACAAATTAAGAAAGCCACTTATTAAAATTAATTAACCACCATTAAATAGCCAATCGCATTCAATGACGCAATAAAAACACCTGTAATTTCTTTAAAGGTGTTATTTACCTAAAATATAGCCGTTATTTATTAATGATCATGGTGGATAAAGCTATTCTCATCTGATTTTATGTTACACATATCGAGTAAAAGAAAATCATTTAATTTCCTTGCAAAGGCTTGCCGCTTCAGCAAGCCTTTTACAATTAAACTATTAAGTATAGTAAAAACGCTATATGATACCGTAACTTTTCTAGATAAAGTTTACATTGTGAACAAGCGCCATACACAGCCTATTGCAGAAAATAAACGAATTATATTATTGAGCTTATTGCTTTTCTTCGCCCTTTTACTAACCGCATATCATTTTTATAATAAATCGAATACGCAGGCTGAACACATTCAATACAACGCCCGTTTCAGTAGCGACGACTTATGCTCGAAAAACCAAGGCGAAGCAGCGCTTAGCCCCATGCAAAATCAACAACTTCCAATTGAGTTAACCCACACAGTCGTTCAGAGTCATCCACGACTGTTAGTTAAGAGTAAGCCCACCTGGCGACTAGAGGGCAATTTCAAAACGCATTTTGAAAAACTGCTCGAAAAGTCGAAAAGCGGCAATTTAGAATCAAAGTATATTATTGCCCAAAACCTCAAGTACTGTTTATTCTCACCCAAGAATGATGACCAATTGAATACTAAGTTAGAGCAGCTAACACAATTTAGTGATGCAAGTATATCCATAGATACAGCTTTAAATCAGTTTAGCTACTGCAAAGGTTTAAGCGATGATGAAACAAAAGCCTATTACGCTTATCTTGAAGATGCTGCGAGAAATGGATTTGTGCCAGCACAAGAAACTTTTGCCAATATACATGCTGAGTTTTTTATGAAATCACAAAATATAACGACGGAAAATAGAGCTCTGTATATTGCGACACGAGATAAATTTAAAAAGCAAAGATTGGAATTTTTACAACACGCAAGTCAGCATGGCAGTGAAAAAGCCATAATGGCATTGTCAAACCTATACTACACACAACAACAAAGTGATGAACATAGCTTTGCCAAGTCTTATGCCTTAAATAAACTCATCATGGAAATAACGGACAATGACGATATATACAACCGTTACAGTTTTTATGAACAAAAGCAGTACCTAAACATGTCTGAAGAAGAGATAGAGTATGCTGATGCGATGGTTGAACAATGGCTTCAAATTATTAAGACAAACGGTACACTTTATCCGAGCAATAAATGATCGCCTTGCTATCAAGTCACTACAATAAAGTCCACGAACCTAAGCTTTACAAATTGAGACTATGACTTGGCGTGATAATATACGGTGAGATATGCCGCAGTTAGCTTTTATAAAATGAGCCGGTATCACGTAAAATGCCACGCTACTGACGTTCCCTGACACTGCCCTTTGCTCTAATTGTGAGACCAACAATAAGGAGCAAGCTATTATGAATCAAAATGTCATTAAAATCGTTTCATTCACATTGAACAAAGGCGTATCGCTAGAGCAACTAATGGAAAAGAGTACTGCATCTGGAGAGTTTGTGGCCAAACAACCTGGCTTTATCTATCGCTCATTAGCACAGCAAGCCAATACAGATACATTCGTTGATATTAGTTATTGGCAAACCATGGAAGACTGTCAACACATGCAACTGGCGTTTGAAGAAACAGCTGTATGTCAGGCATATTGTGCGTTAGTTGATTCGGAGTCAGTTGGGATCAGCCATCACTCGGTGCTATCACAAAGTGACTGTACTGCTTAAATTATTAGTGGAGTAAATCGTGCACAAATCAGAACGATTGTTTCAACTCGTCAATCACTTAAAAGGTCGCAAAGTAGCAGTGACCGCTAAACAGCTAGCCGAGCGATTGGCAGTGTCTGAGCGCACGATTTACCGAGATATTCAAAATCTACAAACTTCTGGCGTCCCCGTAGAGGGCGAGGCTGGTATTGGGTATTTAATCCGAGACTATGATTTACCGCCGATGATGTTTTCTCCTCAAGAGCTTCAAGCTTTGCTTATCGGCAGCCAAATGATAAAGGCGTGGACTGACCCACAATTATCACAACACGCTCAATCTGCCATTGCTAAAATTGATGCCGTTTTACCCCCTCACCTCAAGCAGCTTAACGATAACCTACCTTTTCTTGCAGTAGGCTACGCTCATGGTGAGAAAGATCAAAATCATAGCCAGATAATCCGCTTAGCAATAGAGAGTAGAAATCGACTTTGTTTATATTACGAAGATGCCCATGAAGTGCAAAGTACACGAGATATCGAACCGCTCGGGTTGGTCTATTGGGGAGGAAAATGGACCATTATTGCCTTCTGTTTACTGCGCAATGCATATCGTGAGTTTAGACTGGATAGAATAAAAGCCGTGGAGAAAAAAGAAGAAACCTTTTTGTTCGAGCAGACAAAAAGCATGGCGCACTACATTGAGATTGTTCGCTCAGCGCAATGTAAACAATAAGTTGTGCAATTTTCATTCTTATAAGACCAGTAACCAACAACGCAATCACTGCAACAAATCAAACATCCTCCTCCCAAATAAAAAACGATAAAAACACAAATAAAAACAATTAAAAAACCCATAAAACACATATAAAAAACAAATAAACAAACTTGCTACATTGATTAACTTTGGCAACTTTTATTAAACGCAAATGAGAGTTGTTATCATTTGCCATCACTGTTAGTATGCGCCCCCTCTGCGAATAAACAATCATATTGCGAAGTATGGAGTGTAATATGCAATTCTCTCGTTCACTAAATTCAAAAAGTGTTCTTGCAACTGCGATTAAAGTTGCTTTACTAGGCGGCGTTGTCGCAACAGCTCAGGCTGCAGAACAAGCCCAAGATGACATCGAGCGCATCAGCGTTTATAACAAGCACAATGCTCTGATTTTAGAATCAGGTACAGCCACCAAATCAAACATGGCCCTGATGCAAACTCCGGCTGCAGTCGTGGTTGTTGATAAAGAATTACTAGATTCTCAATCTGCAATTACACTACAAGACGCTATCAGAAATGTGAGTGGCTTTACACAAGCCGGTAACAACTATGGTATTGGCGATAACCTTGCGATCCGAGGTTTAGGTGTCAACTATACATACGACGGTATGTACGGCGGTGCGAGCTTGGGTAACAGTTATAATCCGACTCGCTCTATGACAAATATTGAAAGCATGGAAGTGTTAAAAGGCCCAGCAACAGGTCTATATGGTATTGGCGCAGCGGGTGGTGTAGTTAACTTAATTGAGAAAAAGCCTCAGTTTGAAGAAGCTTATGCGCTGAGTGCAAAAGTAGGTAGCTGGAATACCTATGGACTCATGCTAGATGCAACCAACGCAATCACTGATGACTTAGCATATCGCGTGGTACTGAATCATGAGCGCAGCGATGGCTACCGTGACCTGCAACAAGACCGCGATGAAGTATATGCGAGCCTGAAGTTTGAAGCATCTAAAGATCATTCACTGTTGTTCTCAGCGGCGTATGTTGATGATGCCATGCAAGTTGACTCCGTAGGCG
The DNA here is from genome assembly GCF_000814765.1 of Pseudoalteromonas luteoviolacea. Lineage (GTDB taxonomy): Bacteria > Pseudomonadota > Gammaproteobacteria > Enterobacterales > Alteromonadaceae > Pseudoalteromonas > Pseudoalteromonas luteoviolacea_H. The sequence continues at coordinate 986,830 of NZ_JWIC01000007.1, read as the reverse complement.
ATCCGGTACGAATCGTTAACTGGGACAGTATTAATGGTGATCCAAGAAAGCTTACAGGCGCAGATGTACCAAATGACCCGAAGTTTATCACTAACGAAACAGGCGACATTGAGTACTTAGGTGTTCAATTAACCGAAGCGCAACGTGAACAACTTGCTGCCTCTATTAATACAACAGACGGTCTACGACCGATTGATTTAGGTGACTCAAGCCTCATTTCTCCGTTATCTACGCCTAACGACGGCCAAGAATTGCGCTTTAAACTTCGCCATGATTGGCACTTGGGTGAAGAGTCGACGTTAACTCAGCAAGTTCTGTGGCGCGAATATGATTCAGATTTGGTACGTCAAACAGGTGCTTACAACTATGTTTACTGGAACCGCTCAGACCGCGCGCATGGTTCAATCATCAACGCGAACCCGCGCGCTCCGTTAGTCACTGACGATGGTGAGCTACACCCTTATGCAGCGCGTCGCCAAGAATACCGACGTGCTATTTCTAATGAACAAACATGGCAATACTTTGCGGACTTGCAGCTTGGATGGAGCTATGGTGATATCAGCGGTGAACACCTTATCAGTGCAAACTACGAACAACGCGATATGTCATTTAAGCAATGGTCTGCCTATGATGCTGATGGTAATAAGTCTAGCAATGCAATCCCATATATTTTAGACATTCGTAATCCAAACTGGGGCGCGGGTGATTTTATGGATTACGACCCAAGTGTAAGAAGTAACTACAATAAATCACTTACTGCATACGGTATTAGCGCTCAAGAAGTCTTGTATCTAACAGACGCACTAACTGCGCGAGCTGGCGTTGCTTACACCACAATTAAGCAAGAATATCAGCACCTAGGTACTGATAGAGTCAAAGGGATGAGGCCTGAATATGATACTGATGATTCTGGCCTGACCTATTCACTTGGTATTAACTATCAAATCATCCCTGAAGTTTCGGCATTTGTGAACGTTGGTAAAGGCCGCACAGCTTTCGGTATTTTATCTACAATCACAAATGGCGTGGAAACACCGAATCAACCTGACTCAGAATCAGAGACTCTAGATATTGGTATCCGCTTTACTGCATTTGACGAAGATCTACTTGGTTCAATTGTTATATTTGACACTAAACGTACTAACTTACGTTATAGCAACCCTGAGTATGATGAGCAAAAAGGCGCTGAGTTTAACGCAGGTATTCCTGAGTTCAAATACGACAACAATGAAACGACTAAAGGTGTCGAATTTGACTTGAACCTAGCACTTGCCGAAGCATGGAAGCTAAACGTGAATGCAACATATCAAGAAGCATTATCCATTCATCACCAGGAATCAGATCCAGACAAAAGAGAAGCAGCCAAAAAAGGGATCCCTGAAAAAATGGCTGGCACTTGGTTAACACACACTGTTAATCAAGTATTTGGTGGTGATCTGGAACTCAGTTTAGGCATGCAATATGTGGGTGAACGTACCGTAAACCACCCTTCATTTGGTTTGCCAACGGCGAAAATCGATGGCTACACCCGTTGGGATATGTCAGCAGCTTACTACTTTGACAATTATCACCTCCAGCTAAATATTGAGAACTTAACTGACGGCACACACTACAGTAAAGCGCTATTCTTAGGCGGTTTACCTGCTAACGAACGCAACGCTGAGCTCACGTTCAACTACCAGTTCTAAATATTTTAAATATTTAATCGGCGGCAAATTCACTTGCCGCCTTTTTTATATCACAGCGTTTGTCATTCGCTTTATCTATAAAGCCTATCAGACTATACCGTTCTTTGAACTGCATAATAAAAGCATATTACTTCTTTATATCCGCATAAACTGGCCTATAACTTGCTAAAAAATTAAGGTTTTTATCACTGTTGCCGCTTATAAGGATATATCAATGAGTATCATCTCTGTCATCAATCAAAATCGAGCATTTCAAAGCCAACACAATGCAATGAATAAAAGCATTGAAAAACACGCTGAGTTTGCGTCACTGTTGAACAAAACAATCAATAGCAAACCTGAAGTCACCGACCCCGATCTCGTTATGCCTGTGTCTCTTAATCGAAATTATGACGAAATATCAGATCAAGCCCGCGAGTATTATCAACTCGCACTCGAGATAGCTAAAGAGCGAGTCGACCCCGAACTCGAAGATGAACGTTTGAGAGAAATTCAGCTTTACAAAGAAACCACTATTGAAATTATGGACATGCCCATCGAGGTTGAAATTGAACAGCATGAAATCAATGAAGCACTCTTGTTTGGAAGCCTCGGCATTGATTTTTTAAAGTATAAAGAAATGGGCGTACGTATTGATATGCTCAACTTAATGGAACAAGACATCAACAGCTCTCAAACTCTGCTGAGCAGTGATAAAGAAAAGCTCAAAAGCGTACTGAACGATAGGCGACAGGTATTGGAGCGGCAACGAGAAGAAATGCTTGCAGGCACCTATTTAGAACAGAATACAGATCACAAAGACGCAATTCAAAAGCGTTTTGATGCCATTGACTTTAAGCCGTGATCATATCAACACCATACTTTAAATAATCACTAAATAAGGATATCCATGAGTAGTATTTCAACTTTAAAACACATGCCTTTCGTTGAAGCTCAACAATATTCGATGCGTAACACGTTAACGCAGCACGCCAGTTTTGCCTCAACCTTGCAAGATGTATTAACAGAAAAGCCTAATCAAAGTAACTCAGATCAGTTGATGGCACTGTCACTGAATGTCAATTTTGATGACATTAGTGAACAAACAAGGAGATACTATTATGAACAAGTCTTACCTAGTGCCAGAGAACGGGTAGATAAGAGCCAAAGTGCAAAAAACCAAAAAATCCAACTCTTTGAAGAAGCCGTTATCGAGATAAGAGATATTGCAATAAAAGTTGACATCGAGATTGATGAGGTCAACGAAGCATTGCTGTTTAGCAGCCTCGGAATTGATTTTTTAAAGTACAAAGAAGCTGGCGTTCGCGCCGATATGCTTAGCTTACTAGAAAAAGACGTGTACCAATCTGAGGCGTTAACACTCTCTGAAAAACAAACACTCGTAGACACTATTTCGCTTGAGAGGGACAAACTGACACGATTGCAAGAAAGTATATTGGCAGGTACTTATTCGCCCGAAGAACATACGTAAAACTTATCTAATAAAGATACCATGATACTTGAAGGCAAAGTGACATTTTATAAATACAAATTTAAGTATTTAAGATTTTTTAACAGCCGCATTAATAATGTTAACTTTAGTTTTTTTGATCACGCTATCTATACTATTAAAATCAATTACCCATGGAAAATTAATCTTTAATATCATGTTTTATATATTAATATTTTTCAGTTCACCTTAAATAACAAACATATAACAACGTAACAGTAAGACCAATTCTAAACTTAAAGTAACGGCAGAGTCATAGAGGTGTTTATGTTAAAAAAGCTCATGTTGGCCTTATTATTACTAGTTAGTGCTGGTTTCGCATTTTGGTTTTATCAAGATTACACCAACGAAGATCGTTACTTTGCCGTTCAAAACAAAGCGCAGCCAAAAGATAACTATTTACTTGATTTTAATACTCACATTTCTCAGATCATAAGACCTCCAGAGCACTTTTCTTTCCCAATATCAATCGGAGAGATAGGTCCCACAGAAAGCCTGTACTCAGGCCCAAATCAATACCCTTTTTATTGTATGACACGAGACTCTTTGCTTGGCCAACCTGAAGTAGACAACCATAAAATGCTCGGGATCCCTGTTTATAAAAATAAAAAAATAATCGGTTATAGCAAAGACTGTTCAATAAAAACGCGTATAAACTATTACACATTGGAAAATGAAGGCGACACATTTAAAGCCCGCAAAGTAACCGACTTAGACAAAGCAAAGAAGACAACTCAACCCCTATTTAGAGTAGAGCAAGGGTCTATTAATCGTTTTATCTACACCATAGTTATGCCGATAACAAAGACCGAGATAGGCAACCGTTTAGCAAAGAGCAAATGGAACAATCGCTTGATCTATCAATTTAATGGCGGCTCTGGAATTGGATTTAGACAAGGTCGGCAAAAAGCCGCTCGGGTCATGACTCGTCAAGCGCAGCAATTGCTTGATGGCTATGCTGTCATTAGCTCTAGTGGTAACAAAACGAGCTACACATACAACATGCTGTTGGCTGAAGACACCGCGCGCAGAGTAAAACTGCAATTTACCAGTTTATACGGCTCACCTCTTTACACTGTCGGTGTTGGGGGGTCAGGAGGCGGGCTTGCCCAATACTTGATAGCTCAAAATAGTGAGGGGATTTTAGATGGGCTTATCCCCCTATACAGCTATCCTGACATGATCACACAAACAACCTATGCACTAGACTGTGACTTGCTCAACAATTATTTTACGTTTAGAGCAGACAACAAAAAATCATGGCGTGATTGGGAACGACGTCGTCTCATCGAAGGTATGAATGCCATCAATGGTTTTCCACAAAAAGGCGGGTTCTTGCAGCCCATTAATCAGTTAATGTCAGGATTTGTACCTAGTTTCCCTAAAGGCAGCAGCGAATGCATTAATGGTTACTTTGGTTTGTCCGCATTCATTAATAATCCAAGACAAGGCTTTATCAGAGAGCACTTTACCAGCCATGTTGTAACAGAAACTAACTGGAGCTATTGGCAGGATATGTCACATATCTTCGGCACTGACCAATTTGGGTATGGACTGAGTACTTGGGACAATGTAGGCGTACAATATGGGCTGAATGCTCTAAAAGCCAAAGAAATCTCAATAGATGAATTCCTGCACCTCAACGCGAATATCGGATCTTGGAAGCCCCAACATCAAATGCAACAAGAAGAAATAGTGCTCCCTCTCGGTCATAAAGTGCCTATTTGGTTAACCCTATGGGGTAATCATAATATCACAACACCTATCGATAAGATCGCGCCAAGGCATGTTGGCTCCATTAAAGCAATGAACAAAGCGTACTTATCTGGGCAAGTATTCATAGGTGATATAGATATTCCTGTCATTGATGCAAGACACTATTTAGAAAATGAGCTCGATATGCACCATATGTCCGCGTCTTTCTACAGCCGACTTCGTATAGAAAATCGCAAAGGGAATAGTAACAACCACATCATTTGGGTTGCGCACAAAAACTTTAACCCAACTGAACACGCATTTGCAATGATGGACCGGTGGCTAACGAAGCTAGCTTCTGTAAAGCATAGAGATGTTGCTGCTGCCAAACCTGAGGGGTTAAATGATACCTGCTTTAGCCCGGATGGAGCTATTTTCGCTCAAGGTGAAGGCGTATTTGATGGTAAATGGAACGACAAAAGTAAAGGGGCGTGCCAAAATCGATTTCCCATGTTCAGTACTAGCAGAATTGAAGCGGGCGGCGATTGGGATGGCGCTATGTTCAAATGCCCGCTTATGCCTGTTTCACAAGCGGTTGAGCAAGGGTTATATGGCAACGTGCAAATATCTGATCACATTACGAGCCTAGAGCAAATTTTTCCACATGGTGTTTGTGATTACGGCGGAACGGATGTTGGCCAGCCTAAGCAGCCTCACTTTCAAAATGCGCACTTTAACAATACACAAAAAGACGATAAATCACTCACTGTAAATGTGTCACATAATTAATGATGGATGGAGCCACTGAAAACGAGTTCAAAAAACAAACTTATTTACTTATATAAAGTTTATTAGCAAGACAAATGGATTAAAATCACTTGTTAAGGCGTCGTCAAATTCAATCTCTAAATGCCTTTATAAAAGCATCTATAAGTTTTTGGTGATATTAAACCTATTTTTTCCTGTAAATATTGATAAATTAACTTTTTTCATTGCCATAGATTAAAATCCATTTTATATTCATATTGTTCCAATAAAGTGAACTAGATTTTTACCTGAACATGGATGTTCAACTTAATCATTTTACCCTGAAATCAGTTATCTGCACCCAGTCAAAATCAAGAACTGTTTTAAATTGTGTAAAAGTGTTAATTGTTATTTTAGTTTAACTAAAACAGCTTTACTATTAGGTACACACTTTAACCACGGGTACACTCATGAATCTTAAAACTTTTTCGGCAATTCCTTTATCTCTTTCTCTATTAGCAGGCTGCTCTAGTGAAACCACCGAGTCAGCAAATGTTAAAACAGAGGCAATTTGGGCTGATATTTATGTTACGTCACAGGGAGAAGATAGCCGTGTTATTGCTGAGCTCAACGTCAGTTCAAGAAACGGGAATAACATAAAACTTTCAGATAAGGATAAATTACACGCAACCGCCGCAGGCATCACCAAAAATTTAGAAATTGATGATGGTTTTTTAGATATAGACTATCGAGCCACCTTTAACGTAGCCGAAAAAGACACTAGATTCGTTGTCACGCTGACCAGAGCCGAAAGCAACGATACGCTACAGACCGAACTCGTATTACCAGCACCATTTACTATTATTACACCGCAAAAGAATCAATCTTATTACAAGCAAGAGACGGTCGAAATCAACTGGACACCTGACGATGCAACCGATACCCGATTAGATGCTTTGCTGACTATCCGATGTAAAAATAAAGATGGCAATGAAGAAAGCATTGCCAAGTCGTATACTGATCTAACAGATGACGGTAACCTCAGTGTAGACTTGTCATCACTTGACGGTTTCGACTCTGAAACATTGAATGACAAAAAGTCATGTGAAGCTGACATTTACATGGAACGGATCAGATACAGCTCACTAAATGATAAATATGCAGAAGGTAGCCGCGCAAGGGCCATTCAAGAACGCTACTCTGATAAGTTTGAAGTCAGACTATTTCAATAGAATGCTCAGATAAAAGCCTGCAACTTTTCTGAAAGCATCGCTCAAACAAGATAAATCTTCTGGACGATAAAATTGTGCTGTCAGCCATTGTGAAGTAGCGCTTATGGCCAATTTTAAGTCCTGTCACACTTTTACTTCACACAAATTCGGTCGAACGATGTGTACTTTCTAAGAACCTCATCAATCATAGCACCACGTTAAACAGCACAAGATATATTACTTTACAGGCAAAATAATACTTGAGTGGCGCGCATTGCGTTAATTAATAAGCCATCAAGCGAAGGGAAGACTTTTCAACATTACCGATTAGATAAAGTTTAAAAATGGCGCTGTATAATAAATTGGAACATTGGCTGTACGGTATGCGAAAAAAGTAAATACTGTGGAGCTATTGAAGAAATGAGCAATAAAAAAGCCTATTCGCTGAATAGGCTTTTCTTTTTAAACTACTTTATTGTTGAACACAATATAGTCTTGCATAAGCACTACAAGTGGCTGTTCCATTATCTAACCAAGAGCTTGAAACAGACTCTGCGTTACCTATTGTAGCACCATCGCGAGCATAATAATCCCAACTACTATTAGTTGTGAAGTCACGACAAGCTTCCCAATTGTGTCTCCACCCTTGAGACAAGAGGTTAGTCCAAACAGCCCCCGTCACTGCATTACCATTTTCATCGTAGTTAAATGCGATTGAGCGACTACCAGTTAAGATATCTTCTGATTTACCTACAACTAAGCTGCCGTCTGTTCGATAGTAATTATAGCCTGAGGTCAACAGCGTCGTTACCGATGATCTTGAAGCTGAGCCTAAGATGGCTTTATAAGTTCCTTTAGGCACTACATTACTGCTATCAGCTGCTGCCTGACATCTCTGATCAGCACCCGTTCCCCCTCCTAAATTAGCGGTGTAACGCTGACTTGTTGTAAACACCATTCTATTTTCGGTGCTCGGGGTACCTTGAACTAAAAGCATCCAATGACTAGTATCAAAAACCGGATTGATTCGCGATCCTCCTTCAACATCCTTCAGTGCGATATAAAGATGACCATCTAAATATCTAGCCACTTCTCCGGCTTGATAGGCAAGAGCTGCACTCCACGCTAATTTAGCAGGGTTGAGCTTCATTGAATGTTGTACTGCATTGTCCACATAAGTTGTGCTGGCTTTTTCTGCCAAAGAGGCATCTACAGATGTCTTATCGGCTTTGAGCGCCAATGCCGTATTCATATCCGCTTGGCTTGCTTTGTTATTCAAAGCAGCATCAACGGTCGTTTTATCAGCTTTAGTTGCAAGGGCAGTGTCTACCGCAGCTTGATTAGCCTTCCCAGCTAATGCTGCGCTCATCGCTGTTTGATCCGCTTTGCCCGCAAGTGCTGTATCAATCGCAACTTTGTCTGCTTTATCTGCTAATGCAGCATTCATTGCTGTCTTATCAGCTTTACTCGCAAGCGCAGTGTCTACGACGGCTTTGTCTGCCTTACCTGCTAACGCATCATTCATGGTTGCTTGATCTGCTTTGCTGGCAAGGGCTGTATCAACCGCAGCTTGGTCCGCTTTACCCGCAAGTGCTGTATCAACCGCAGTTTGGTCCGCTTTACCCGCAAGGGCTGTATCAACCGCAGTTTGGTCCGCTTTACCCGCAAGGGCTGTATCAACCGCAGTTTGGTCCGCTTTGCTAGCAAGGGCTGTATCAACCGCAGTTTGGTCCGCTTTGCTAGCAAGTGCTGTATCAACCGCAGCTTGGTTCGCTTTACTGGCAAGTGCTGTATCAACCGCAGCTTGGTTCGCTTTACTGGCAAGTGCTGTATCAACCGCAGCTTGGTCCGCTTTGCCCGCAAGTGCTGTATTTACAGCCGTTTGATCTGCTTTGCTGGCAAGGGCTGTATCAACTGCAGCTTGGTCCGCTTTGCCCGCAAGTGCTGTATTCACAGCCGTTTGATCTGCTTTGCTAGCAAGGGCTGTATCAACCACAGCTTGATCCGCTTTGCCAGCGAGGGCTTTATCAACCGCTGTTTGGTCCGCTTTGCCCGCAAGTGCTGTATTCATTGCACTTTGATCTGCTTTGCTCGCAAGGGCTGTATCAACCGCTGTTTGGTCAGCTTTAACAGCCAGCTTAGAGTCAAGTAAAGTCACGTCGGCTTTTAAGCTAAGTGCAGAGTCAAATGCTACTTTATCTACTTTCGTGTCAAGCATACCTGTAATAGTAATCGTATCTGCTTTAGACTCTAGTCCAGCGGTAAACTCTGCTTTAGTAACGTATACAGTCATATCAGGTAAATCAGCTTTCAATGCAAATTGTGATTCATCATAACTTGCGCCTTTAGCTAATAACTGCCACGGCTGCTGTAAATTACCCTGTGGATCTGTAGGGGGCACAGCTACTGTGCTTTGTGTTGCAATATAAGCACTCCCCATATAAGTGATCACATCACCCGCATTGAATTCAGTAACTAAGTTATAGCCTTCAGCAATAAACGTAATACCAGTGTCGCCTTTGGACGCAAATAACGCCCATTGTGCAGCCGCTTCTTTTGGTGAAAGATTTGCTTGTTCACTTGCAGGGATCGTCACTTTTGCGATGTATGCACTGCCTTCAAAGGTAACAACATCGTCTATCGCATAAGCAGATACAGAAGACCAAGCACCGACTACTTGTAAGCCTTTATCTCCCTTCTCACCTTTTTGACCAGGATCGCCTTTTTCCCCAGGTTCACCTTTCTCACCATCTTTACCATCTTTGCCGTCTATGCCGTCGACACCATCGGTGCCGTCAACACCATTGATACCGTTGATACCATCAGCACCATCAGCACCATCAGCACCATTTAAACCGTCTTTACCATCTTTACCATCTTTACCGTCTAATCCATCTTTACCGGCCAAGCCAGAACCAACGCCATTAAACAATAATAGCCAGCTATCATTAGTGTTTGATGGAGGTAGATTTGGCTCATCACCTTCTACTACTGCAGTGACGACTTTTCGGGCAATATAAGCATTGTTTTCATGAACAATAACGTCATCGATTTCGTAAGCATCGGTTGCGTTCCAATTGCCTTTGATAGATAAGCCACGATCACCTTTGTCGCCTTTCTCACCCTTTTCACCTTGGATACCCTGGATACCTTGAATACCTTGCTCGCCTTGTAGACCTTGCTCGCCTTTTTCACCTGGAATGCCTTGAATACCTTGAGCACCAGTATCACCTTTTTCACCTTTAAGGCCTTGATCACCCTTTTCACCCTGAATACCTTGGATACCCTGAGCACCGGTGTCACCTTTTTCACCCTTTTCACCTTGAAGGCCTTGGTCACCCTTTTCACCCTGGATACCTTGGATACCCTGAGCACCGGTGTCACCTTTCTCACCTTTCTCACCTTGAAGGCCTTGGTCACCCTTTTCACCCTGAATACCTTGGATACCCTGAGCACCGGTGTCACCTTTCTCACCTTTCTCACCTTGAAGGCCTTGGTCACCCTTTTCACCCTGAATACCTTGAGCACCTGGTAAACCTTTTTCGCCTTGCACACCTTGAAGGCCTTGCTCACCTTTTTCGCCTGGCTCACCTTTTTCGCCAGGTAGACCCTGAATACCTTGCTGACCCGGCGCGCCATCGCGACCATCTAGGCCATCTTTACCGGCTAAACCAGAACCCACACCGTTGAATAACAGTAACCAGCTATCGTTAGTATTTGATGGAGGTAAGTTAGGTTCGTTCCCTTCAGCAACCGCTGCGACTGCAACTCTGGCGATATAAGCATTGTTTGCATGTACAATCACATCGTCGACTTCATATGCTTCCGTCGCGCTCCAATTGCCTTTCATAATAAGGCCACGGTCACCCTTATCACCTTTGTCACCTTTTTCACCTTGGATACCCTGAATGCCTTGGATACCCTGTTCACCGGTGTCGCCTTTATCACCTTTTAGGCCCTGAACACCTTGGATACCTTGGACACCTTGGATACCTTGGTCACCTTTATCGCCTTTATCACCTTTTAAGCCTTGAAGTCCCTGATCACCTTTCTCACCTTGGATACCCTGTGCTCCGGCATCACCTTTGTCACCCTTGTCGCCTTTCTCACCTTGAAGACCTTGGTCGCCTTTTTCACCTTGGATACCCTGTGCTCCGGCATCACCTTTGTCACCCTTGTCGCCTTTCTCACCTTGAAGACCTTGGTCGCCTTTTTCACCTTGAATACCCTGTGATCCGGCATCACCTTTATCGCCTTTGTCACCCTTTTCACCGACTTGACCAACTTCGCCTTGTTCGCCACGAGCAACTAATAGGCTCCAAACATTAGATGCCACAACCGGGTTCGCGTTTATTTCACCCTCTGGTGCACTTATTTCTGCAATTGCAATATAAAGACTGCCGTTAAACGACACAACATCATCGATGACATAGGCAGCAACTTCACTCCAAGCACCTTTAACCTGAAGGCCTTTATCACCTTTTTCACCCTGTGCACCTGTTTCACCTTGTGGGCCAACTTCACCTTGTGCACCAGTTTCACCTTTTTCACCGCGCTCACCTTGCGCGCCGGTATCACCCTTTTCGCCTTGAATACCGGGCACACCTTGCGCACCCGTATCACCTTTTTCACCCTTTTCACCTTGAGCTCCAGGTAATCCATCAGCACCATCTTGGCCGTCTGCACCATCCGCGCCTCGAAGGCCAGTACTATCACCTAACCAACGACCGTTTTCATCAATAACGACATTGCCACCAATTGAAACTTGCGTTGCATCAACATCACCTTCAACTCTACTTGCAACATCCGCATGATAAGCACTCGGTGCCGTGTCAATGCTAAGGCGAGGCGACATTTCAGTATCGTCACCAACGGTTATGCCAAGTTCTAAGTCTTTATTTTTAAATATTGACGCATCAATATCATTGTTTTCACCTAACCTAATGGTGTAAGCACCATCAACGACCTCAACTTCTCTCGTAGACTCCCAAACGACAAGGTCTTGCGAGTACAATTTAAATGTCATTGATACAGTGCCGTTCACAGCTTCTTGTGTATTTGAGTTAGTCAACGTACCTTGATGGTTTAGTTGAGCAGCTATAGCCGGAGCAGAGATAACGCTCACAGTAGCAAGTGCTGCTGCGATAGCATTTTTAATAAACATATATTCCCTTTAAAGATTTTAATTAATTTGTTGCAGCGTTAGAGAGGCTAAAATTCTCTGAGCTAGATTTTTTATTCACGACCGACACAGTTGCAGCTAAATCATGGGCACCAGAGGTCGCTTTCTGGACTCGGCCCCCCCCTACTTTAGACTTTTCCATTTTGTGCTCAGCGACTTTTTTCCCTGGCTCAGGTTTGGGTTCTGGCTTGGGTTCTGGTTTCGTGATAGGAGGCTTGCCTAAGTCATTGGAAGCTTGATCATCACTGCCACCACAACCGGTGAGACTGACACAAGCAAGCAGTGTCAAAGTAAAGCAATGTAGTTTTATTTTCATCGTTTTCCTTTATTAAAATAACGTTCATCAATGAACTGTCTGTATTCAAAATTGTATTGGGTAAATAATTACAGTCGGGTTTTATTTTCCCTCCGTATCTATCACCGAAGCTCTATAGTTACTTGGGTAAATATCTAAGGCTCGCTGCTTATATTTCTTCGCCTTTTCGGTTAAACCTAATTGCAACGATAGCTCAGCTGCTCTTATTAAAAGATACACATGATAAGGGTATAAATTGATTGCATGCTCTAAGCTTTTTAAAGCCGCGTCCTTATTACGTTCTTTATATAAATAAAGATCAGAAAGTCGCACAGCAGCAAAATAATCTTGAGGGTTTATCTTTAATGCTTTTTCAACAAGACTAGTTTCTCCCAAACGAGCACCTTTTGCAGTCAGATACCCTGAAGCTGTTTTTACCACCGATAGATAAGTCAGGCTCAATGCTACTGGTAATAAAATTAATATCGACCTTCTCTTTCCAATCGAAGTAAATTGTGTATTAGGCTTCTCTTTTGAAAAAACGACAGAGAATAAAATAACCGAAAAAAACAAGCTAACTGGGGTTAAATAGACTGAACTAAACATGGCATGAAATGACAATGAGAACACTGCCATAAAGATCCATGCGTCTATAAAATTACCATTAAGTAAATTCCTTAATGCTCTAAATAGAACCCAACCATAAAGAAGTGCAAATAAACTTCCCCCGATTAAGCCCAGTTCACTATAAAATTTAAGAATTATATTGTATGGCGAAAGCAATACTTGATATCTAGATACATAGGGTGATGATTCTGAAGTCCCAGCTTTCGCATACTTTTGATGAACAAACTCAAAGTTATTAACCCCAACGCCAAAGGGGTTGTCTTTCACCATATCTAATGTATTTAAAAATATATTATCTCGACCAGTATCCATATTCTGAATAGATTGAACTTGCTCTTCTAGCTTTCCAGTTCCAGAATTCTTCCAATAACTGAAAGTTCCAACAGCCAACACAAACACGAATGAAATCGAAAGATATTTAAAAGCAAATTTCTTTGTTTTAATTAAAACAAGCAGCAAGACTAATATTTCGGCACTTAACAACCCCAAAATAGTGCCTCGAGTGTTTGACTCAACTAGCAAGTTCATAAGCAACATTAAGCTAGCCAAACCCAATACTAGGTGAGCAATGGACTTTCGCTTAATATATATAGATAGAACGAGTATGGGGATCCAAATATTTAAAACTTGTCCGAGATAGTTAACAAAGCCAATCGGCGAAAAATTTGTATTACCGTATGGTATGCCTAGCCAATAACGTTCGTAGGCAAGTACTACACAGAATACAACAGAGCTGTAAAAAACACTTTCTGTGAGTATGTCAATTAGGCGTTCTTTTTTTATTAAAGATGCTAATGTAAATATCGATATTACAGCCGCCAAGAATCTAATAATAAACTGTATGCCTTCGAATCGGTTAGGCACCCACATTAGACTAAAGAGCATGTATAGAGACAATAACCCTACTAGTAAACTAACAATATTGACACTAATTCTAGGTGAGAAGTAAACTGATAAAGATATAAGAAAGATACAAAAGAGATCAAAAACAACCCATTTAGGATAGTTGTACTGGTAATAAAATGATTCAATATGTACAACCGAAATTGCACATGAGAATAAAATAAGAACAACTTTTAATAACGCTACCTTTGAAACCTTTATGGTTTCAAAGTAACTATCATCCGCTAACAGACGCATTAATTCCCTTTAAATAAAAACTCAAATAAAAATCACGAGATTTATACACTTTAACTAAATTAAAATCAATCAAAAAACGACATCAAAAAAAACATATTAAATTTTTCATTATTAAATATAATTTAGTTACAAATTATTTTCAGTGCAATAAAAATGCACAGCTAAAGTTATAAAGCCAGAACCAAAAACTTGATAACAGCTGCAAAAGGCAGTAAATGAAAAGTTAATTAAAATGAACGGGGTTGCAAAATATACAATTAAATTAAAACTACCCCAAGTTACCTTACCCACCTAGCAAGATAAAATTATGACAATACATCTGTTATGATTAATTTAAGTTATTAGTTATTTAGTTCTCGATTGAGGTGAACTATAAATTTTAAATTCAAAAGAAGGAAAGAGAGATAAGGAGTGCTTGATATTTGTACTGTCCGATATTATAAGTCTGCACTTTTAAAATGAGCGACCTAAAACGTTCTAAGCATGGTGAAACTATTCAAGAAAATGAGAGCACAATACAATTTATCGTGCCCTCACTTACAACGTGTTAGAACTCAACCCCTATAAACAACGAAAACTCATTAATATTATTTTCACTGATATCAAAATAACGGTATTGTGCCCCCACTTCTATGCGCTCACTCAATTTGTAGCCAAGCTCCGCGCCCATAAAGGCATTCGTTTCTGCAGCCTCATATGTTTGTAGAAAGCGAGTATCTCGTGTGCTGGTAATCTTATATTCCCAATCAAATGCACCTATGAACACTTGACCACTGAGCTTTTGCCATTTAAACAAGTCATAATTTACCTGTACTGTAAACCCCTCTGGTAATACTGGCGCAATGCGAGAAACAGCCAAATGCGCTTCATTCGGCGATAAGCTTTCTCCAACAAAATTTACCCTTCCTTGCCCCAAGTCGACATAGCCAACACCAACATGCCAGTTTGGAAGTAATTCGTAAAAACTACTTACAGACCAAGACCCACTAGTATTATCAATATCTTCAATTTGAAGGCCGGAACTATTATCTAATCTCTCCCCTGCACGGGCTTCACCAATAGTCCCTTTTAAAACCCAATTGTCTGCATAAGCAGATGAGGGCAAAAAGCAACTCAACGAGATCATGGCAAAACTCGGTAAAATAGATTTACGTCTACGAATTAACAGCGCTGAAAGTATCACAATAAGGCCGCCTCCTAAGCTACCTGATGATTTATTTTCGACAGCAATCGTTTTGTAAGCGGTCACCGTCACTTGTACAACTCCTTTTGATATCGCCCCTTTACTGTCCACCACGGTATATGTAACGATATCAACGCCTTCAAACCCTAGTTTCGGCGTGTAAGTAATTGTGCCGTCTGAATTTAAAGCCACGGCACCTTGTTCTGCTACCGCCTCAATGACAGAGAGTGCATCTCCATCCGCATCAAAGTCATTTTCGAGCACATTTAATGTAATAGAAGCTTTATCAGTAGTAGAAGCTTGGTCTAACGTTGTTGTAGGTGCAGCATTTACAGTTAAGTTAACGGCTACTGTACTACTTGCTGTACCGCCTTGCCCATCTGTGATGCTGTACTGGATCGTAGCTAAACCAACAAAAGTTTCAGGTGGTGTGTAGAGTAATTTGTTCTCTTCAATAACCACAGTACCGAAATCAACTGACGCACTGGTAATAGTCAATGTATCTCCATCAGCATCGGTATCATTGGCAAGAACATCTATCTGAATAGATTGGCCAGATCCAACTATTTTTTCATCGGCGCTCGCCACTGGTAACGTATTACCATTATTTATGACGGCAACACCACCAGGATCTATAATGCTGCCGTTCGCTATGCCATCATCATCGTTAGGTCCACCATCCACGATTTGAAGTTTTACACACCAGTCTCCCTCAGTGAGACCTTCCACCCAAACATCACTGCCAGGAGGGGCACAATAGCCAGGTTCACCAAGCGATGAATAAATTTTGTTTTGCTCATCTATAACAAAGTCAACCCACTGCTCGCCTTTCAACTTGCGATATACTGCATTTAAAGGTATTGGGTTTCGCTGTGGAATAACAATACTATAACTATCACCAGCTTGAGGTAGCCCAAACGCAATAAAGTCAAATAGCCCCCCTATATTTGTCGCAGTGTCATCTTGTTGTAGCTCTTCTGGTAAAAGTTGAACACCACCAGTGCTATTTTGCGCAATCGTAACGCCTTTTCTAATACAGACGCCGGGCTCACCTTCGATCAAAAACTGTGATGACTCGAGTACTTGCTCTTGCATTACATTACAATCAGTGATCGCATCTTGATAATCAGGTATACCGTCATTATCAGAGTCACTGTGCCCCTCTTCATTGTCTGGAATGAGGTCGCCATCCGTATCTTGCGCGGTTAAAACAGCAAGCTCAGGGACTACTTCTAGATAAATCTGAGCAGTACTAGATAAGTTAGGTTCTCCATCATCAGTCGCTGTGATAGAAATGCCATAAATACCCGTCGTCAATGATTGCGGCGAGAATGCAAACTCACTATCTACTGTGCTAATGTTTTGCAACTCAGCATCTAATGCGCTCCATTGTAACTGCACAGTATCACCAATATTGGGGTCGCTAATTTGTGCAGTAATCGTCACCAATTGTTCATTTGCCGTAACCGTAGTACGCAATTCATTATTTTGTGAAGCATTCAAAACAATATCAGGTGCGACATTTTGCTCTACAATGGTGATCTGCGTAGTAAACTTAGCACCTCGATTCAATGACTCATCCAGAGTTACAATGATCGTTTCATTTCCTTCACTCAATCCATCTTCGAAAACACTAAATGGGATCTCTCCCTCAATGCCAGCACGTATGGTAATCGTACCACTCGAGAGTGTATGATCTGCACTATTCGCGGTCCCTGATATCGTATACGGAATTTGCACAGGGTATTGCGCCGCTTCACCATTCAAAAACACACCTAATGTAAAGTTTTGCCCTTCAGATAATTGCATATCTTTTGATAAAGAAATCAATGGATTGACAAATACATTTTGAGTTGCAAAGGTGCTTAGTCCATTACTATCTTGGGCTTGCCACGTTGCTAAGTGACGCCCTGGAGGGAATAACACATTGTTGTCCACCAGTGATACGCCAATAACATTGCCATTACTGTCTGAAGCCGTTGCATTACCAAGCTCAACTTTGGTAAATAGAGCCGTTGCATTGACATTAATATCAGCAGGCACATTAATGGTCGGCGGCGTACCTTGCGCATCATTTCTAACCACTGTCAGCTCAGCAACAGCCCTGCTGATTTCGCCAGCCTCATCTTTGATCACATAATCGATGATCACTACACCATTAAACGTATCTTCTGGTGTGTAGACCAGTTCATTACCTTCAACGGTTACACTGCCCACCGACGCCTGAGCACTTAAAAGTGTCAGTAAATCCCCTGTATCCACATCGCTGTCATTGCTCAGTACTGCTAAGCGGTATGTGCCCGTTGCTTCATCAAAGGTTTCTTCAGAATAGCTATCATCTTGTGCATCTGGCGCATCGTTGACATTATCTATGGTCATTGTCACAGTGGCGACATTGGACTCTAGGCCTGAAGTGTCTTTGACTGTGTAAGTAAAGGTATCATTACCCACTTCATTGGTATTGGCGGTGTATACAATTCGCCCTAAACCATCGATACTGACTTGCCCTTTTGCAGGAGAGCTCACAATTGTCACACTTGATGGGTCTATTTCATTGTTACCATCCACGTCTGTATCATTGCCCAGCACATTCACCGCAAACGCCCCTTCCTCTTCAAGGGCAGCAATATCGTTAATGGCCACTGGCGCATCATTTACAGCTTCAATCGTCAGATTGACTGTGGCTGGTAAAGAGCTTAACCCCTCACTATCATTCAGGGTATAGGTGAAGCTGAACTGACCATTTTGGTCTTGTGTCGGAGTAATTTGCAATTGACCATCCGTTAAAATAGCCACAGTTGCGAAATCAAACACCCCATTATTTTGTAAGGTAATATTCGCGCCGTTAAAGCCTTCGTCTTCCACGTCGGTGTCATTTGATAAAACATTCAGCGTGATTGGTGTATCTTCTTGCGTTGTCACACTATCATCTGCTGCGATTGGCGCATCATTGATTTCACCGATATTAATTGACACAGTGGCCAACTCTGAAACAGCTCCGTTGCTATCTGCAATTGTATAAGTGAAGCTATCGGTACCTTCATCGTCTTCAAACGGCGTATACTCAATTGAGCCCGTATCACCATTAGCAACTGCATTGCCTTTTTTTGGTGCCGTGACGACTGAAATATCGCCTGTTGGGATACCATCTTCAATATCCGTAGCAAAGGCCCTGACGTTGATGCTGGTCTGCTCAGCATCTTCGTCAATGTTTACCGAGATATCTTCAACTTGGGGCACATCATTTATCGCCGAGATGGTGATAGACACTGTGGCTTTGTCTGAATTATTGGCATCTTGGTCTGATACGATATAGGTAAATAAATCAGTGCCATTTACATCTTGATTAGGTGTATAAGTCGCTACTCCGTTTTCAATTAATACAGAGCCAATAGCGGGTTGATCAACGACTACAGCAGAAGAGGCCACAATATCCCCTTCAGGATCCGTGTCATTGCTTAATAGATTTACCGTCACCGGCGTATCTTCATTAGTTTGCGCGCTGTCATCCAAAGCAACAGGAGAGTCGGACACTGGCGTGATTGCAATGGTCGCAGTCACAACCGCAGATTGAGCACCAAAGCTGTCTTGTAATCGATAGGTAAAGCTATCGCTCTGCGTTTCACTGTCGTTATGCGCGTAGGCGAAGCTGCCATCTGCATTCACACTCAAAGTGCCAAACGTTGGCTGAGTTAAATCAACAATCGTCAATACATCATTGCTATCTAAATCATCGTCAAGAGCAAAGTTACCACTCAGTAAGCCTTCAACACTGCTTACATTTAGTGTTGCTCCCTCGATAGTACTGTAGCTTGGTGCGATTGCTGTTGGGGCATCATTGGTATTATTAACAACAATATCAAATGACGCTAATGATGCACTTACCTGACCATCGCTGACAGAAACAATAATGTTGGTGTCAGTACCAACATTGGCGTCAAGCGGTGTGCCTGTCATTTCCCCTGTGGCAGTATTAAACTGAATCCAATCTGGTGCATTTTGAATGCTAAAGGTTAAGGTATCTCCGTCAATATCCGTTGCGCTTGGCGTAAAGCTATACGCACTGTCTTCATCGATAGAAGTTGAAGGAGCGCCGCTTATCGTTGGTGCGTCATTGGTATTAACAACGGTAATGTTAAACGCAGTGAGTGCGGCTGTTTCTATACCATCTGAAACACTGATCACAATGCCTGTGTATACGCCAACATTTGCATTGACAGGCGTGCCTGATATTGCTCCCGTTGTGCCGTCGAAGGACATCCAACTCGGCAAGTTTTCAATGGCGAATGTTAAGTTGTCGCCATCTTTATCTTCAGCAGTAGGCACAAAACTGTATGCACTGTCTTCATTAACTTGGTTACTTGGATTGCCTGAAATCGTTGGCGCATCATTGATATTATTGACAGTGATATTCACCGTTGCTAATTCTGAGTCTACCTGACCATCGTTCACTTTAAAGGTAAAGCTATCCGCTCCAAAGTAATCTAAGTTACCTGTATAGCTCAACACATTGCCATTGAGTGAGTAGCTACCATTGCTTGGTTCACCAACAAGCAGGTAAGTGAGATTATCGTTATCTATGTCTTCTGCACTTAGAGTAATATTTACCTGCGTCTCTTCATCTACGCTAACAGCTTGCCCTGTAACCGTAGGTTGGTCATTCACCGCGTTGACTGTCAAAGATACAGATGCAGCTGCAGAGTCATCAGTACCATCATTTGCTACGAACGTGAAAGTGTCTACCCCGTTGAAATTTGATGTCGGTGTATATAACCAAGTTGTATCTGATTGCTGCACCAATGTACCGTTAGAAACACCAGTGACAACACGGTAGCTCAGCGTATCATTTTCCTGATCAGTCGCACTGAGCGTAACAAGTAAACTACCATCTTCATCAAAATTGAGGTTTTGAGCCTGCGCAATCGGCGCATCGTTCACAGGGGTCACCGTCATTGTTACTGTGGCTTTATTAGACGTTGCACCCGCTGCATCTTGAACCGTATACGTAAAAGTATCATCGCCAAAGTAATGCTCGTTCGGGGTATACACAATCCCGCCTTGCGCATTGACAACCGCCTGACCAAATTGAGGCTGGTCAACCACAGTTACACTTGCAAGATTAAAGCTGTCACTTTCATCTACGTCCGTATCATTACCCAAGACGTTCACTTCAAATGAGCCCTCTTCTTGCAAACCCGCAGTGTTATCAACGGCCACTGGCGCGTCATTCACTGGGGTTAGAGTGACAGTTACTTGGGCGGGATCAGAGGTTAACCCTTCGCTGTCAGTCAGGGTATAGTTAAACGTGAAGGTGCCATTTTGGTTTGCAACAGGCGCAATATTAAGCTGTCCGTCGGCTTGGATAGTCACCATGGCTTTTTCATAGCTACCAGCGCCATTACCTTGATCCTCAAGTGTAATATTCGCCCCGTTGAAACCTTGATCTTCTACATCACTGTCGTTTGATAAAATCGACAACAGAGTGCTCACATCTTCATCGGTTGTGACACTGTCAGCAGCGGCCACGGGTTTATCGTTTACCGCGCCAATATTGACGGTAATTGTCATCGGTGCTGATACAGCCCCAGCGCTATCTGCTACCGTGTAAGCAAAGCTATCTGAGCCTGTTTGATTTGCAGCAGGTTGATAAACAAACGTACCCTGCTGTTGGTCGATAACAACACTACCTTTACTTGGCTGAGTCGATATTGCCAAGTCTCCTGTTGGTATACCATCCTCTATATCCGTGGTCTGCGCACGAACTTGCAGCGGATCTGAATGAGTATCCTCAGATGTATTAATCACCAATTCTTTCGCTACAGGGAGGTCATTATCCGCGGTAATAGTCACCGTCACCGTCGCCGTATTAGAGGTGTTTTGCTGCGCATCTTTGACTGTATAAGTGAATGTATCTACACCATTTTCATTGGCATTTGGTGTATAGGTCGCAACCCCATTTAATAGGCTCACACTCCCTTTGCTCGGTGCCGTAACAACCGTTGCAGAGGAGGCCACCATATCTTGCTCAGGATCGCTGTCGTTAGCCAATAAATTGATGTTACCTGCATTATCTTCAACCACGGTCAACACATCATTCACCGCTGTTGGCGCATCCGCAACTGGCGTGACATTAATCGTCACCGTATAGGTATCAGATGTCGCGTTTGATGCATCTTTAACCCGATAGGTAAATTGATCAGTATGGTTTTCGCTACCATCATGCTGATAGGTAAAGCTACCATCTGTATTCAGTGTCAACTGACCAAATGAAGGGGCTGCGACCTGTTCTACAGTGAGCGTATCTCCGTTATCAGTATCATCATCTGTTGCAGTGCTGAGTAAACCTGCTTGCGCAGTCACACTCAGCGTGCCCGCTTCTTGAGTCGCAAAATTAAACGCAGTGCCACTTGGCGCATCATTGACATTGGTCACTTCAATATTAAAGCTCGCCAATGACGCCGAATCAGTGCCATCATTCACCGAAATTACAATCCCATTATACTCGCCAACATCAGCATCCCTTGGCGTGCCCGAAAGCCCCCCCGTCGTCGTGCTAAACGTCAACCAACTAGGTAAGTTAGTGATGCTGTAGGTGTGTGTATCTTGCTCATCTGGATCAACCAAAGTGGGTGTAAAGCTATATGCTTGGTCTTGCGCAATCGACGTTGTAGGCTGACCAGATAGAGTCGGCGCCACGTTATACTTTTTAGTCACTGTATCTGAAATCGGATCTGCGCTGTTTCCAGCTACATCTGTTACAGTCACCGATACCGTCAAAGTACCTTCAGCTAAATTACTTACATCAATCGCGGATACTTGAGCAGTAGCAGCTGTAATATTGCCATTACCAGTCACCGAAGCGTTATTTGTATCTGTGATGCTGTATGTAAATGTACCTGAGCTCTCCAAACCAGTTAAACTAAAACTCAGAGCAGACTCATTATCTCTATTGATAAGTGCTTGATCTATATTGACGGCTTGCCCTGTCGGCGCACTGGTATCGACACTCAAAGTGATTTGTTGCGCCGCTGTATTTGGGTTGCCTGCACTGTCGGTAAACTTATCAGCAAGAATATCAAGCGTGGCATTCGCTTCTGAATTTTCACTCGGCGTGAACACCACGCTATATTGCGTGCCTGAAGTGGCAATGAAGTTGCTTAAAGTCCCGCCTGAAACGCTCACATCATCTATTGTGAAATTATCACTCGATTCACTCAACACAATAGTAACCGTCGCAGTTTCACCAACCTTAAGTGCCGTGTCTGATGCACTGAATGTTGTCACTGATGGGCTGGATGTATCTAGCTCACTGGTTGCGGTAACCGCTGATGCAGCGTTCCCTGCCGTATCTGTCAGTGTCACAGACAGCGTGAGTGTGCCGTCATTCAGTGCACTTAAATCTATATTAGAAATGGTTTGGCTTGCAGAGGTTACCGTGCCATTGCCCGTTGCTGACGTGCCGCCATTACTACTTGAAATAGTATAGCTGTAGGTTGCGCCTACTTCGGCACTGCTAAAGCTAAACGAGGCAGCGGTTTTCTCGGTGTTGGAATATAACGTATCGCCCAGTGACACACTGTGACCTGTTGGGGCCTTGGTATCCACCGTTATGGGCAGCTGCGTCGCTGCGGTGTTGTTATTGCCTGCTGCATCGCTAAAGGTGTCTGCTGCAATGTCTAACGTGGCGTTCGTTTCTGAGTCCGCCGTTGGTGTAAAGAGCACGCTATATTGTGTGCTTGAAGTCGCACTGAAATTACTCAGTGAGCCACCTAATACGGTAATATCTGACGAAGTGAAAGTCGTGCTGGCTTCACTCAATACAATAGAAATCGTCGCCGTTTCACCGGCTTTAAGGTTGGTGTCTGAGGCACTGAAAGTGGTTACCGTCGGCTTGGTTTTATCAAGACTTGCGGTATCAGTTACAGCAGTGGCTGCGTTGCCCGCCGCATCAGAGACAGTCACTGACAGCGTGAGTGTGCCATCATTTAATCCGCTGATATCCGCAATGTTCACCGTTTGTGAGGCGCTGGTGATATTGCCGTTGCCTGTCACTTCCGTGCCGCCATTGCTGCTATTTAATGTGTAGGTATAGCTCGCGCCCACTTCAGCACTGCTAAAACTAAAGCTCGCACTGCCCGTTTCTGTGCTGTTATAACTGGTGTCATTGAGTGCCACACTGTGACCACTTGGCGCGCTGGTATCTAGCTCACTGGCTGCGGTGACCGCTGTGGCCGCGTTCCCTGCGGTATCTGTCAGTGTCACAGACAGAGTAAGTGTGCCGTCATTCAGTGCACTTAAATCTATATTAGAAATGGTTTGGCTTGCAGAAGTCACCGTGCCATTGCCCGTTGCTGACGTGCCGCCATTACTACTTGAAATAGTATAGCTGTAGGTTGCGCCTACTTCGGCACTGCTAAAGCTAAACGAGGCAGCGGTTTTCTCGGTATTGGAATATAACGTATCGCCCAGTGACACACTGTGACCTGTTGGGGCCTTGGTATCCACCGTTATGGGCAGCTGCGTCGCTGCGGTGTTGTTATTGCCTGCTGCATCGCTAAAGGTGTCTGCTGCAATGTCTAACGTGGCGTTCGTTTCTGAGTCCGCCGTTGGTGTAAAGAGCACGCTATATTGTGTGCTTGAAGTCGCACTGAAATTACTCAGTGAGCCACCTAATACGGTAATATCTGACGAAGTGAAAGTCGTGCTGGCTTCACTCAATACAATAGAAATCGTCGCCGTTTCACCGGCTTTAAGGTTGGTGTCTGAGGCACTGAAAGTGGTTACCGTCGGCTTGGTTTTATCAAGACTTGCGGTATCAGTTACAGCAGTGGCTGCGTTGCCCGCCGCATCAGAGACAGTCACTGACAGCGTGAGTGTGCCATCATTTAATCCGCTGATATCCGCAATGTTCACCGTTTGTGAGGCGCTGGTGATATTGCCGTTGCCTGTCACTTCCGTGCCGCCATTGCTGCTATTTAATGTGTAGGTATAGCTCGCGCCCACTTCAGCACTGCTAAAACTAAAGCTCGCACTGCCCGTTTCTGTGCTGTTATAACTGGTGTCATTGAGTGCCACACTGTGACCACTTGGCGCGCTGGTATCTAGTGTACTCGTCGCCGTCACCGCTGACGCTGCGTTCCCTGCGGTATCTGTCAGTGTCACAGACAGAGTGAGTGTGCCGTCATTCAGTGCACTTAAATCTATATTAGAAATGGTTTGGCTTGCAGAAGTCACCGTGCCATTGCCCGTTGCTGACGTGCCGCCATTACTACTTGAAATAGTATAGCTGTAGGTTGCGCCTACTTCGGCACTGCTAAAGCTAAACGAGGCAGCGGTTTTCTCGGTGTTGGAATATAACGTATCGCCCAGTGACACACTGTGACCTGTTGGGGCCTTGGTATCCACCGTTATGGGCAGCTGCGTCGCTGCGGTGTTGTTATTGCCTGCTGCATCGCTAAAGGTGTCTGCTGCAATGTCTAACGTGGCGTTCGTTTCTGAGTCCGCCGTTGGTGTAAAGAGCACGCTATATTGTGTGCTTGAAGTCGCACTGAAATTACTCAGTGAGCCACCTAATACGGTAATATCTGACGAAGTGAAAGTCGTGCTGGCTTCACTCAATACAATAGAAATCGTCGCCGTTTCACCGGCTTTAAGGTTGGTGTCTGAGGCACTGAAAGTGGTTACCGTCGGCTTGGTTTTATCAAGACTTGCGGTATCAGTTACAGCAGTGGCTGCGTTGCCCGCCGCATCAGAGACAGTCACTGACAGCGTGAGTGTGCCATCATTTAATCCGCTGATATCCGCAATGTTCACCGTTTGTGAGGCGCTGGTGATATTGCCGTTGCCTGTCACTTCCGTGCCGCCATTGCTGCTATTTAATGTGTAGGTATAGCTCGCGCCCACTTCAGCACTGCTAAAACTAAAGCTCACACTGCCCGTTTCTGTGCTGTTATAACTGGTGTCATTGAGTGCCACACTGTGACCACTTGGCGCGCTGGTATCTAGCTCACTGGCTGCGGTGACCGCTGTGGCCGCGTTCCCTGCGGTATCTGTCAGTGTCACAGACAGAGTAAGTGTGCCGTCATTCAGTGCACTTAAATCTATATTAGAAATGGTTTGGCTTGCAGAAGTCACCGTGCCATTGCCCGTTGCTGACGTGCCGCCATTACTACTTGAAATAGTATAGCTGTAGGTTGCGCCTACTTCGGCACTGCTAAAGCTAAACGAGGCAGCGGTTTTCTCGGTATTGGAATATAACGTATCGCCCAGTGACACACTGTGACCTGTTGGGGCCTTGGTATCCACCGTTATGGGCAGCTGCGTCGCTGCGGTGTTGTTATTGCCTGCTGCATCGCTAAAGGTGTCTGCTGCAATGTCTAACGTGGCGTTCGTTTCTGAGTCCGCCGTTGGTGTAAAGAGCACGCTATATTGTGTGCTTGAAGTCGCACTGAAATTACTCAGTGAGCCACCTAATACGGTAATATCTGACGAAGTGAAAGTCGTGCTGGCTTCACTCAATACAATAGAAATCGTCGCCGTTTCACCGGCTTTAAGGTTGGTGTCTGAGGCACTGAAAGTGGTTACCGTCGGCTTGGTTTTATCAAGACTTGCGGTATCAGTTACAGCAGTGGCTGCGTTGCCCGCCGCATCAGAGACAGTCACTGACAGCGTGAGTGTGCCATCATTTAATCCGCTGATATCCGCAATGTTCACCGTTTGTGAGGCGCTGGTGATATTGCCGTTGCCTGTCACTTCCGTGCCGCCATTGCTGCTATTTAATGTGTAGGTATAGCTCGCGCCCACTTCAGCACTGCTAAAACTAAAGCTCGCACTGCCCGTTTCTGTGCTGTTATAACTGGTGTCATTGAGTGCCACACTGTGACCACTTGGCGCGCTGGTATCTAGCTCACTGGCTGCGGTGACCGCTGTGGCCGCGTTCCCTGCGGTATCTGTCAGTGTCACAGACAGAGTAAGTGTGCCGTCATTCAGTGCACTTAAATCTATATTAGAAATGGTTTGGCTTGCAGAAGTCACCGTGCCATTGCCCGTTGCTGACGTGCCGCCATTGCTGCTTGAAATAGTATAGCTGTAGGTTGCGCCTACTTCGGCACTGCTAAAGCTAAACGAGGCAGCAGTTTTCTCGGTATTGGAATATAACGTATCACCAAAGGCTACACTTTGCCCACTGGGTGCTTGCGTGTCCAAGGTGAGCGATAAATTACTCGCTGAATTCGCCGTATTACCTGCATTATCAACAGACTGCGCTGAAATAGTATGACTGCCCGCTTGTAACGTAGACGATGTGATGCTCCAAGTACCACCCGAGACAGTAGTACTACCGATATTACCGTCCAAATTGGATGACAAGTTGATGGTGTCACCTGTGGTGCCTGTGCCCGTAATCGTTGGCGTTGTGTCGTTTGTAATATTGTCTGTGCTGGAAGTACCTGAATCACTACTGGCAGAAAGGTCTGGCGTGCTCGGTGCATTAGGTGCGGTTGTATCTATGGTCACACTCAGAGCGCTAGAGGCGCTACTTTCATTATTGCTAGCATCCGTTGCCTTCGCTGTAATCGCATGGGTCGTTGCTGATAATGTACTAGTGGTTATCTGCCAATTACCGCCGGTTGCAGTGCCACTACCAATCACTGTGCTACCTGACTGATCGCTGTACAACCTTACCGTACTGCCAGACTCAGCTGTACCACTGAATGTTGGCGTAGTATCTGATGTGACATTATCGGTATTTGAACCACCGGTGTCCGACCCCGCATCAAGGTCTGGCGTAGAGGGGGCGTTTGGCGCGACATTATCTACAACGGTAATAGTGAATGATTCTTGGAAAGTGGTTGTGCCATCATTTGTCTGAACACAGACAATATAATCTCCTGCACTTAATGCCGACTGAGTTTGCAAATTCGAACTGCTAATTTGGAAACTGCTGTTTCCGGCATTACTCGTACAAGTACCACTGGCACTGCTGCCACTATTCACTAGGCTATATGCATGCACATTGGCGCTATCGAGATCCGTGGTCGACAGCGTGCCCACATTCACACTTGTCCCCGTTGCCGATTGATTGATACTCGTTGCAGATAATGCGATATCTGTTGGCGCATCGTTTTGTGCTGTAATATTCACAACCGCCTGGTTTGTGCCTGTACTATTCGCCGTGCCATCGTTAAATGTGTAGTCAAGCGTTACGCTTGAAGGCGGATCATCCGATGTATTGCTATAGGAAATAGATTGGATCACGCCATCCACAATGGCCGATGTTGCGCTAGCATTAAATGTCAGAACAAGCGTCCCAGCCGAGTTTGTCGTCACAGTACCAACACTGGTGCCATTGTAAGTAAAGGTATTCCCCTGTGTTAACGTGCCAAGCAAACTTAAGTTTGCAAACACATCTTGTGCATTGGCGCCGCCATTTCGCGTGATGGTTAAAGACGCACCATTGTAATTACCCGCTCCCCCATTTAAAGCATCCAATTCTGTATCAGCTACAGTCGCATCACTATCAATGGCTACCGCCGAACCATTTTCTGTAAACGTAGACAATCCGTTTAGTGAGCTAAACACAGGCACATCATTGGCTGCAATAAAGGTGATCACAGTGTTCGCGCCGCTATCGGCGACTGTAAAATCTAAACTTGCGCCCGGTGAATTCGAGAGCGTCAATGCAATCTCAGTAGCTGCAAAATCTGTCGCATCGGTATCCACTTGTAAGGTACTATTACCGTTAAATCTGACGTTGCTCGTGGTTAATCCAGTGACACCCGTCACCGTGATCATATCCCCCACAGCAAGGTCCGCGATGGTATCACCATTTAAATCGCTGGCACTACCGACAAAGTTATCATTACCACCATTACCCGTTATTGAATCTGTACCCGAGCCAGGTCTTATCGTATCGGCGCTGTCACCCCCTGTTAAAGTGTCATTACCTGTTAAATCGGTTGCGGAAATCACCAAGCTATCGCCTACTAATGCAGATGCGTTGATGGTAACCCCAGCATTAATGGCTGAACCCGATGAATTACTGACGGTGACGGTCCCGCCATTTGAAGAAAAGTTATCTGAAATAGTCACTAAAGTGACACTGTTAGAGCCTAGCGAAATATTTTCAATACTTGAGACACTGGTCGAACTGAAGTCGAATGTGCCACCACTGACCAAATTCAATGTTTCAGTACCCGCAGCGCCATTTATTGCTGTTGAAAAGTCACTGACATTTTGAGCGTCAATCGTTACTGTTGCACCACTTGCCAATGACAGTGTGCCCACATTACTAATAGTTGCACCGGTTGTATTTGCACCATCACTGGCAGACACGATGTCAGCAGCAGTCGCTTGACCTGTTAACGAACCTGAAAAGCTTTGCCCTGCAATATTAAAAGTAATTGCATCAGTCACCGATGTTGCCGTAACACTTGTTGTTGCGCCCACATTGATTGTGCGCGTATTACTAGAGTCATCCCCTACTGTGTAATTTTCTATGCCTGAGCGCGTTGTTATATCGCCATCACCTGAGATCACGATGGTTTCTGTACCACCAGCGGTGACTGAGCCACTAAAGCTCTCATTTTGCGCCGCGGTCATCGTCACTGACGCACCAGTAGCTAGAGCAAGATTGGTAATATTCGAAATGGTCGCGCCGCTAATGTCTGCGCCATTGGATAAGCTTAATGTATCAGCGGACGTATTCTCCCCTGTAAGCGTACCTGTAAACGTTAATGTCCCAACGTCAAAAGTCACTGCATCAGTGGCACTGGTCGCGGTTACAGAGTGACCAGCCGCGGCTACCGTTATCGTACGAGTATTTGTACTGTCATCGCCAATAGTATAATTTTCGATGCCAGCAACCGTTGACACATTCCCATCACCAGACACTGAAATTGTCTCTGTGCCAGCAGCCGTGACTGTGCCTGAAAACTGAGAAAGTTGTGCTGCACTAAACGTCGCCGATGCGCCGCTTGATAAAGTGAGATTTTCAAAGCCAGAAACTGTTGCGCCTGCTATGCTGCCGCCATTTCCGACACTAAGCGTATCTGTACCAATACCGCCCGCTAATGTGCCTGTCGCGGTCAGAGTCCCCACATTAACAGTATCGTTGTTGCCACTCCCAGTTAAGTTTTGCCCAGCGCTGCCCAGTGTAAATGTATTGCCAACAGATAGAACGTATGACTCTATTGCAGCATTACCTGTTAACCCATCTGTGGCTGCTGAAATGGTAATCGTATCTGTACCGGTTGCCGTCATGGAGCTAAAACTATCATGCTGTGCTTCGGTCATGGTCACCGAAGCACCCGAGTTTAATTCCAGTATTTCCGTATTTGAGACAGTTGCACCCGCGATATTCGCGCCATTTGATAGACGCAGTGTATCGCCTGTCCCGCCACTAGCATCAAGCGTGCCTGTTGGTGTAAGCGCTGCGACATTAATGACATCATTTGAGCTACTACCCGAGACATTTTGCGACGCACCGCCCAAAGTGAAGGTCATGGCAGCACCTAACACATAGGTTTCAATGTCCGCATCCCCGGTCACTGCCGCATCACCATTGGCGCTTGAGACAGTAAACTGATTCGTACCCACACCATTTATGGTGGTAAATGACTCATGCTGAGTCTCACTTAAGGTCAAGCTACCGTTATTTGCCGCCTCTAATGTTTCAAAGTTTGTCAGTGACGTCAGTCCACTGATATCTACACTATCAGAGACATTCAAGGTATCCGTGCCACCGCCGCCATCCGCGGTTGACCCTGCCGCATGGGCCGTTTGTGCTATGGTTAAAGATTCATTTTCACTGGTGAATAAAATCGCGGGGTTTAGGTTAGCACCCGTTGTGGTATTAAACGATGCACCCGACGAGGTGGTCGAAGTGACATTCGCGACACTCACCGTTGAGGTGCGTGACACACTATTATCAGTACCATCATTGACGACAACCGTTACCGTTCTCGCCGTTGTATTAGGCGTAGACGACGTATTGTTATAGGTTATGGCATCTAAAAACGTCTGCACTTGAGCGAGTGTTGCCGTCGCCCCTGTAATCGAAATGGTATCTTGCAGGGTGATATCTGAGCTGCCCGATACCCCATTTAAAGCATTTTGCGCAGAGCCTGTGATATTCAGCCCTTCAGAGGCCCCGTCTTGGTCGTTCGTTAAAGATACCGTAATTGTTTTAATGGTATCTGACTCTGCATCTGTGACACTGGCACTGTTAGTAATGCCAACGGCCCCGCCCCCCTCACTGAAAGAAGACGACCTATTATTACCACCGGCAGCGGTATCTAAATCTACCACAGGTGCAGTATTGGCTGCGGTGACTGTTGCACCGACTTTAAAAGTATAAGTGCCTTCATTGGGATCATTACTGGTTATAGTAACGGTAGCATTTGGTGAGCCAACCGTGGTCGGGTCTAGCTGAACAACAAATGTCGTGCTGGTTACCCCATTTAAAGAACTAGCGCCAGGTTGGCTAGATATTGAAAAGTCACTGGAAGCTGAAATGCTCACTAATGGAGAGCCACTCAAATTAAGCGTAGACGCTGCGATTACATTTTCTATGGTAAACGTACGAGTAAAATTGCTGCCACCCGTTTGGTGAGAACCAAAATCAGTATGGTTACTCGCACTTAATGTCGTCGTGCCAGATGTAATTGATTGACCATTACCTTTTAAGTTGATGTCCGGGTCTGGCGCTGCTGCGGTACAATCATTGGTATCAGGGAACCATACACCAGGCCCAGGCGCGGCTTCACAACTGGCTTGGCTACCATACGCGGTAGTACAACCAAAAGAGGCTTGGCAAGAAGCAGCAAGCTCTTTGGCAATATTCACTTCACCATTAACTTGAGTCGCTCCCATCCCTTGGCTATCAAGTAAGCCTTGCGCTGCCAAAAAAGACAGCGTGGCTGATGCAGCATCATCTTGGTTGCTGGACTGTGCCATTTTATGCTCAGCAATACCAAATACCTCATCCTGTTTATTGCTTTGCTTATTGTTGAAATAAATGCTGTCTGTCACCTGAATGGAGCTGAGCGACGGCACGTCGTGATTTGGCAAAAAGTAACTATCCGCAATATGTGAAGAAGAATTTGCAGCAACCAGTGATGGGATCATCACCCCTAATATCGAGGTCGTCATATCAAGTTTTTTCATTTCAATTCCTCCTTCGTAAACTCATATAAATGCGCAGAAATAGCGTCATCACCGCTGATCATTTCAGGAAACGTAGAGTTGGGAATAATGCAAAGATCGTAAAGTTGGCTGACATCGCCTTTAAACTGCAATTTGGATAGGATCTCACCGTTGTGCTTATTGATAATCCATATGCCACAGACAGTATCTTTTTGGGTATGCGCTTTGGTTAAAGGTATATCATTAAC
The DNA here is from genome assembly GCF_000814765.1 of Pseudoalteromonas luteoviolacea. Taxonomy (GTDB): domain Bacteria; phylum Pseudomonadota; class Gammaproteobacteria; order Enterobacterales; family Alteromonadaceae; genus Pseudoalteromonas; species Pseudoalteromonas luteoviolacea_H. The sequence continues at coordinate 955,182 of NZ_JWIC01000007.1, read as the reverse complement.
CACGGTAGACGAACGCACATGACTGGTCGCAACCAACATCAAATCACCATAAAATGTCAGGCCACGAGTAAAGCCAGGTAATGTGCATAAAACTGATTTTTCACAAGTTTTCGGGTCGTAACACAGTATTTCACCTTCGCCTGAGTTACATAAGTAAACTTTCCCATCATGGCATCTTGGTGAATGTGGCATGGATAGCCCACTGATGAGTATTTCATTTTTTTCTACATCCATTAACGTCCCATTTAGCTCGGTTCGCCATGAATCTTGATAATCTTGAGTATTAAACGTTGTGACATATTTAGGTTGCCCATCTAACATGGCCATACCATTTAAATGACAACGGTCTTGCGGTTTTAACTCGCTGATAAAGTGCGGCTTCCATCGGGGTGTAAAGCCGGACTCTGAAGAAAGGGTCGCAAGGCATGAAAAGCTAGAGTTAACAACCCATAATCCATCATCGCCCCAAGCAATATCGTGAGTATTGAGCGTCCCCGTTGTTAACGAAGAGCGCTCAGTAAATAAGACATCACATTGTTTTATTGCACTGATCTGCTCAGTTCTAAGCGCTTTAAATGCATCGGTATCGCGTTGCTCGTCTCTTAATTTACTTGCCAAAGAGTCAATGTTGTCCACTTCCCCGCTGAGTACACTTTTTCGAGCCATACCGCTTGCTTTAAAGTTCACAATTCGATTCACGGTACTGACTAAAAGTCTATCTTCACTGACACAGACGCCCATTGGCCTGACAAACTTTTTTACACTGCAATTCAGTGCCGTTCCTCGGCTTCTAAGTAACATCACAGCATGTGATTGATAGCTAGAAACAACCAGTGAAACCCCTAATGCTTGCAAAATCTTAGGGAAGTTCTCACTATATTCACTCGCAAAGTCAATGTTGACGAGATCAGTCTCATCACCCGTACTTCCGTAACCCTGTTCACGATACCCTTGCATGCCTTTACTCCTTAGTTAACAGCGCGCAGTCTCTGTTTAAAAATCAAACGAGCTTAATAATTGTTATTGAGTTTAATTTCATTGTTTGTCAGGCCACACCCCAACAGGTGCGACACTTCTCCGGTAACCCAAGCTGCAGCCGAAGACGTCCCATGTATAGTGAAATTTGAACCTTGTTCTTTTTTGGAAAATACGCCTGGCGCATACACATCTACACACCTGCCATAATTTGAAAACGGTGCAATTGTTCCATCAACAGACAATGCACCAACTGTTGTTACGCCTTTTATCAACGACAGCTTATTGCTCACACAAGCATCCTGTGCATGGTTGCCTGCCGATACAATAATGTAAGAGATACCGCCCTCCGTTAAGCCATCACGGATCACATTAGCCAGTAGTTCTGAAACAAAAGGCAGTGTCCAACTACTATTAATGACGTCTACCTGCATTTTTTGAGACACACTGAATGCCAAAATCATGGCCGAATTTAAGGTGCTTGCTTGTTGAATAGTCACTAGTTCTGCTGCGGGGACACCCTGCTCAATTATGTGAGACTGTAAGTTGCTCGCTATGACATTGGCAACCATGCTGCCATGACCGCGTGTGACCTCTGTTTTGGATAATAGTTGTTGGCGGTCTGCATCATATTCCAGCAATACATTAAACGTTGAAAGCGCAGGCTCAGATAAACTCATACCATGATCAATAATTGCTATGCGCTTTGGGCGATAAGACGAAATACATTGAGGGCTGTGAAGCAGCGCAACCTTTTGCGCTTTCAATATATTTTTACGTGTGTGTTCCGTCTGTACATACTGGTGAACAATGGCAAAGTCAGGCTGTACATTTACCACTGAGTTCAATTGCTTAAGCTGTTTATAAACAGATAAAAAATGTGTCTTTTCAGGTGATACTAGAACAGTTGTGCTGTGTGTATTCTCTGCCAGTATTTGGCTTGCAGCAATCGGCTCAACGTTATGTGCTTTGCGTTTATCAATTTGGGCAATTAGTTTGTAATTGAGATAAAAATCTAACCCAATATTGCTGCTATAAATATTTGTTTGGGCTGATGGGTATAACTTAATTTCTTGTAGATTATTTTTAAAAGTAATAAAGGGTCTATTGGGGGTGTCAGCGACAACCCCAAATGCGAATAGAATTAAAAAACAGCCTAAAACTTTCACTACTAACGGCCCACTTAACTCCTAGGAGGAAATATACCATCTATACAAATACAAAATTGTATTGCTAGATATGGTTGCCTGTTTTCATGTGCTTGGTTCTGCCCGTTACTTAAGACTGCCTGTGGGTTAAGGTAAATGTTTGACCCCCCCAAATCATCAGATGAATAAACGCGAGCAACGCCACCCGTTGTAGCCCTAGCTGCGGAGAGCAAACCGGTACCATTTGATCTATCAACCAAACCATCTTTAATCGTTTTACCTGCGTATAACTCGTGAGTATGCGAAGGTAACTGGCTCTCCATAAGTACTACATCTGGTAAACCAACACGATCTCCTAAATCTCCTGGTGATAATCCTGGCCCTGTCCCAAACATGGTTGGGCTTCTACCTTGTAGATCCGGCATTTGCATGTTGGTTTGACCATTGCCGCCGTAGGTAGTACCTATCACTGCGAACAATGCCTGATTTTGTGATATCTCAATAAACTGCCCGTCACAGAACGTGTAACTCACAGGAGCGAAAGTGTAAGGCAACATATCAACCTGACCAATAAATGGATCCATTATAATACTCCTTAGTTACGAGACGGATATAAGCCGTTCATGCAAATAATAAAACCGAGATACAGCATCGGCATTCTGTTTTCGTGCGGTTCATCACCACCAGTTGTGCCTATAGCTCGGCTGCTAAAAGGGTTCGTTTCTAACCCTCCGGTTGAGTCAGGTAAAAAGTGTAATTCACTGCCAATATAAGACTGCCCTTCAACTGGCGCTTGTAACTCTGACGTCGCACTGGTGACTTGCACTGTATGGCTGTGCACTGGCAATTGATCCGTTGACAATACAACTTGTTCGACACCAAATCGCTGCCCTAAAACTCGATTTGTCAGGCCAGGTCCTTGACCGTCGCCTACAGGGATCCGTCCACGCATGTCAGGCAATCCATAGGTACTTCGGCCATCACCACCGTAATTAGTACCCAATAGACTAAACAAAGATTGATTATCAGTTATCGCTTGTAGCTGGCCTGCACAGTATGACCAGTGGTACGGAGAATACACGCCTGCAAACATGCGAATTTCACCCAAATATGCATCACTCATATTATGCTCCTTTGCTTAGTTTCTAGGCGGGTATGCACCATTAAGTGCAATAATAAAACCAATTACCGTTGTCGGCTGCATATTCGTGTGCGGCGCATTCGCCCCTACAGTGCCCATGCTTTGAGACGATAAGGTATCTAATCCACCAGAATTGTTTGCATAAAACTGCTTAACCCCAGTTGGAAACTGTGTATTGGCTGTCGATATCGTATATCGAGCCGTAGGATTTGAATTGCTAAAGGGCAAAAAGCTATCACCTTCTAGCGAATCGACTTGAAAATCGTGATTGTGACCTGTTTGTGCATTAGTCAGAGTAACGTCTTCAAAACCGCTTCTCTGTCCTTGCTGGACGATGCCATACTTGCCTTGATAGACAGGTGCGCGTCCGCGCATGTCTGGCAACCCAAAATTGGTACGAGCATCACCGCCGAATGTATCGCCGAGCAATGAGAATAGCGCTGGGTTGTCGTTGACAGCAATCAATGCGCCATTACACGCAGCCCAGTGTACAGGTGGAAAGTTAAAGGCAATCATCTGCATCATGCCTAAATACGGATTAACCATAAAAACCACTCCTTACTTTTGACTTGGGTTTCCCCACTTCTTAATTGCGTTTGCGAGAAATAACAATCTGATATTTATCAATATCGTGAATACTCATAAACATTGGATATTCACCAAACGCGTTGTGTTTAAACAAGTAATTATCTTGAGGTAGTTGGTTTTTAGGATCGCCTAGCAATGAGATACTAAAAGAAGAAAACTCTTCAGTGTCGATTCGACCTTGCTCAACTTTACTGATTGCTAACTTACCTACTTGTTGTTCATCTTGTAACGAAAATACATCGATCTCTTGACCAACCAACGAGTTCATCAGCTCTTGTGTGACTTTTTCCATTTATTGCTACTCTTTATGCATTGATTAACAGAGGCATTGCCTTCAAGGCAAAACCAAATTAAACGCCGACGATGCGCTTCATCGCAGGGGGATACCAAATCATCAATTCATAGGGAGACTGAACCTCAGATACTTGAAACCCGAGCTCTAAATACAAACGTTTAACGCTCACATTGTGACTCAAAACAGATAAGGTAAGTGGCACAGCTGATTGTGCAGCACAGTGTTGAAAAGACTGAATAATGGCCCGTCCAAAACCATGACCTCTCGCAGCAATTAAAAAACCGATATCAATCAAGCGAATTTCGTTGTGACCAAAATCAAGCGTGGCCTTGCCAATGGGTTCACCGTGTTTTTCAATAATGAAGTACATTGCATTGGGGTACTGAGCGCCATACCCTTGAGTTTGCGCTTTTAGCTGCATCTCAACGATGGACTCAATAAAGTCTTGCTCACCATCAATACACTGCAAATCCTGTCTTACTTCTCTGTGCAGCTTTTCGATAAATGGCTTATCACTTGCTGTTGAGGGACGAATATGAAGCCCCTCCGGTATGGTAAATTGCACCATAATCCTTATCCTCTTATGTGCATTTATTGAGTATATGCAGCTTTAAAATTTTTGCTCGGAACATTCAATGATATTTTTCAACCAATCATTTACCGTGCAGTCGATCACTAAATTTATCCTTGCTTTGAAGCCTCTGTTCAAAACGCTGTGCTCTAAATCTGCATTGACATACCAGGCTTCCCCATTGCGCATAGGCACTTTTTGCCCACCAACAACAAACTCAATTTCCTCAGAGCCTGTAATGGGAATATGGATCCGTGCCTCACCGTACTCCAAAGATAAGTGATGATCTTTATGCGGATAGATATGACTGCCCGCCCCCAAACGCATTAGTCTCACTGACTTCAAAGGACATTTGAACTGACTCAGAAACTCTTGAATTGCAGGTAGGTTGTCCATGATGGGTAAAGGCGAAAATTGTCCGTCACATTCTTCTATTGAAAAGCACTGTAAAATCGGATGAGCATCCAAATGCACTTGATCAGCATAAAGCGCAAGCACATCCCATTTGCCAGCAAAGCAAGCTGTGTTTACGTGCCTACACCAGTGTGAATTATTTACTGAAATAACGTCATCAAGTAACGCTGAAATACGGCATGGTAAATCGAGCTTTGCACCTGTTATCACCATTGTTGGTTGTGCACAACTGATAGTCATAAAACTACCCTAAAGGTCGTCCAGAAATATCAAATTTATAGACCGTATCAGCAAACTTGCCACCGAGAACCGTGATAGAGTGATAACCATCTATGGTAGATAAACGGGTTTTTGTATATAAATTCCTAGGCCCATAGCTTTTCACATATACGCCTTGGCTGTCATATAATTTGATATTATTTGAGTCAGAATTTAAAACATGGACATATCCGGATTCATCACAAGTAATCGATTTAACCCCATTTAACTGATGTTCTAGTTCAGTACCAAATTCGCCAAAAGAGCCTAGAATCTCACCCTTAAAGTTTAAAGCATAAATAGAATAGCTCGTTTCTCCTGTGACAAATAAACGCTGACGCTTTTCATCAATTGCAAAATCTTTAACATGCATATTCAATGGCACAAAGCCTACTTTTTTCCCCTTATCGTCATATATCTCTATTTGGTTAGTTGACTCAAACAAAATATATACTTTGTTACCATAGCGTCTAGCTACTCTCGGTTTGAGGCTTATTTCAACGATAGTTTGTTGTGGGTTTTCAATTAAAAGCGCAGGGGAATTTATGTTACTAGACAGGAGGTCAGAGTCATTTAATCTGTGTGTATATGAAGTTGTAAGCTTGCTTTGATTCGCCAAAATAGGCAACGAAATCCCTGCACCGCCCAGTGCACTCATTATTAATGTTGATTTAACGAAACCCCGGCGCTTCATAAACTATTCCTTCTGTAAGCAATTGAATTCATTATTACAGCAAAGGAAACAATAAAATATTACACCTTATTACATCAACAAGTAAAAAACTACTAAAAGGAAAGGATAAGCCAACACTTAATGATTAGGCTGAATTTTGAATGCCTTGATTATGTAATATTCTGCTCGCACAGACGGTTAAGTTAAAGAATAACTATTTCTATTTAACTATGTTTAAGCATTAGAATACCAAAATCAAAAAGCAGGAAAACACAACAGTCATAAGGTAAAACCATTGATAAACCGATATTCGAGACAAAGTATGGGGTAATTAATCCTTATATTTGGAATAATAAAAATAAAACAAGCGTTTCTTACTAGGTAAAAAATCGTATGTATTATATATGTGAAATTAATTATAACTTGTAATCGTCAACCACTAAAAAACGATGTACTATCTACATTCGATTGCATCAAATGTTTCTTGGCAACAATAATTAACTCGTAGAATAAGCATAATGTCATTAACTCATTTTTCTGATCCATATATAGAGAATAACTTTAATTCTTCCCAATATGAGCTTCTTCATAAGATTGGTGAGGGTGGTTTTGGTAAAGTATATAAAGCACGTAATAAAAACACAGAGCAAACTGTTGCTATCAAGTTTCTAGCACTGGAGCCACATTTAGAAGAATCTAAAAAGAAACGATATGTTGAGCGATTCAAACGAGAAACCGCATTAAGTGGGCAATTAGAGCACCCGCATATCGTTCGATTATTAGACAAAGGGCAAGTTAATGAGCACCTGTTATATGGTGTTTTTGAGTACATCGAAGGCCAGTCATTGCGTGAATACCTTATGCAAGAAGGGGCCCTGGACGCAGTGGAAGCCACGGACATTATGCTGCAGGTGCTCGATGCACTGATCCACGCCCATAAAAAAGGCATCATTCACCGAGATATTAAGCCCGCAAATATTATGCTTAGCCAAGCGGGGGCGAAAACACATGCAAAAATCCTTGATTTTGGTATCGGTACTCTCACGCAAGACAGCCGCCACCAAGACTTCGCAACCATAACGCTCACGCAAGAAACGATCGGTACTCCGTCCTATAGTGCCCCGGAGCAATTGAGAGGTGAGCCTGCGTCAGAAAAAACTGACTTATACGTATGGGGCTTAGTATTACTTGAATGCTTAACAGGTATGCCCGCAGTCACAGGGTCAAGTATTGCCTCAATATATCACAAGCAACTCAGTGATGTGCATATCCCGATCCCCAGCGCCCTGCTCGGTCACCCGCTTTCAGGACTGCTGCGTCGAGTATTGCAAAAAAATGCTGCCGAGCGAGTCATTTCAGGTAAAGAAGCATTTTCTGAATTAAATACCATGAATGTTTCAAACCTCGTAGGTATTTTAGCTGACGTGCAAGCTCAACACGGGTTTGATGACAATACAGTTGTCCTTCGTAATGACGACCCAAACAACATTGCAGTTCAAGATTATACGACCCTCACTGAACGTAAACAAATCACCGTACTGGCACTACGTTTAAGTGCCAAGAGGCTCACAGAGAGTGCCAAAGACTTTGACATCATAGATACGCTTTTTAAATCGCAACGCAATCACTGTATTGATATTGCGACCCGATTTGGCGCTTATCACGTCGGCAACTTAGCCGATACCATGTTATTTTATTTTGGCTATCCCGTTGCCAGTGACAATGACACGCGTTTGAGCGCTCGCACGGCTTTAGATGTCATCAGTGAACTCTCTAAACGCAATGCTTTAATGCAAGAAGCCCACAGTATTCAACTCAATGCCCATATTGGGATCCACTCAGGTATTTTTGTCACGTATGCCAACTCAGTACCTGAGGGCAACATCGCCAATACCGCCATGGAGCTGGCAAGACTCGCTGGCGAACGCCAAATTCTGTGCTCTGCTGAGTCCCGTGCAATTTTAGAGCCCTATAGTGACTTTGATTACTTTGACAATATTCAAATCGGATTGTCATTTGAACAGTTATCCATCTATAACCTCAAAGGCGAAAAACGTGTTGAAGCATTTGGCTTCATGCGCGGCACTAAAAGTCACCATAAACTCATCGGTAGGCAGACTGAATTAGATAAAACACTTTCTGTGATAAACGGCGAAAATAGCACCCGCATTGCACATATTTATGGTGAAGCGGGGATCGGAAAATCAAGACTGTTACAAGAGGTCAGAGACAACGCCAGTCAATATCAGCACTTAGTGGCTCAATGTCTACCAGAGCATCAGAACAGCGCCTTATACCCTATTTTGAATCTGGTAAAGTACCTGTTTAATACTGACAATCAGTCGGTACAGAACATTACAAAAATTTTAGTAGATGCCTTGACTGAATATGGTCTTGCTCAAGCAGAAATTGATGCGACAGTGCCTGTTTTAATGGTTTGGCTGGCAATAGAGTTGCCCGAGGACATGCAGCCATCTTCGCACTCTCCCGATGAGCAAAAGACCATGCTGTTTGCAGGCTTAAGCGCGTTATTATTGACACGTAAATCGAGTATCAGTGAATTTAAACTTTATATTGTTGAAGATATTCACTGGGCAGATGCAATCACTATCGATTTTTTACGTTACTTCGCGGCGCAGCTGCAAGATGGTAGCGTGATGATAAGTACGTCCAGACAACCTTGCCCAAGTAGCTTACATGATCTGACTTTACTAGAGGTGGAACTTAATAAGCTCACTGCCAAAGCCACTACGGACTTTATAGAGCAACTATTTGATAGCCAAAACGTATCTGACAATGTGTGTTCTGTGTTAGTTAAACGTACTGATGGCATCCCGCTATTCATCGAAGAACTCGTCGGTATGCTTAAAGAAAAGCACCTTATACACGAAAGAGATGGCGCAATCACATTTATTAGTCCTGACCGTTTAGAGCAGGTACCGAGCAGTTTAAGAGAATCATTACAGCAAAAACTAGATAACTTAGTCCATGCCAAAGAAACAGCTCAATTGGCAGCCACCATAGGACGCGAGTTTGAGTATGAACTGCTAGTTCAAGCATCACCTTTGAGTGAAGATCAAATACAAAATGATCTAAATGAATTGCTTGAAAGAGCGCTGATAGTTCAACAAAGGCGTGTAGACAGTGACAGCTATGTATTTAAACATGCTTTAGTCAGAGACGCGGCGTATGACAGTGCTTCGGCTTCAACGAGAAGAAACATGCACTTTACGATTGCGAGCAGTATGCATAAATGTGCTAAACATGCGCTCGAGGATGTTGCATTTCACTATGAAAAAGCAGAAGAGTATCAGCAAGCATACGCACTTAATACACAAGCAGGTAAAGCAAAAAATAAAGTTGGACTGAACTTATTATCTATTCCTTTGTTTGAACGTGCCATCGAGCAAGTCCAACTCGTAGCGCCTTGTGAGCAAACATTTCTAGATGAAATAGATTTGCAGTTTACACTCTCTATGTCTTTGGCTGCTACGGTTGGCTATGCCCATGACTCAGTCAGACCACATATTGAACGGGCACTTTCACTATGTAACAACCTTAACGACCCACAGCCTACCCTTGATGTTTTATGGGGCATTGGTATCACACAAGTTGTTTGCGCGGATCATAGAGAAGGCATAAAAACTGCCGACACCCTTTATCAAGGGGCACTGAAAAGCAATAACGTAAAATACATTGTGTCTTCTTTGTTTATCAAAGGCACCATACTCTGGGCAATGGGGCGCTTTAATCAATCTCAAGAAGTTTATGCAAAGTCATTATCTTTATATGACTACGAGAAGCATCATCAGTTATTTACTGATTACCCTTTTGAAGTCGGTATCTCTTCGCATATTTTACAAGCGTCAAACTGCTTATTGCTTGATGACTATGAAACAAGTGAGCAGCTGGTAGAGAAAGCAAATACCTTGGCGTCACGACATAACGTGCCCGCTTGCACAGTGCATGTCCTAGCACGCTCTGCCTATCATTATGTTGTAATTAAAGACTTAGAAAAGGTGCAATACTACGCTCAAAGGTGTCTAGAAATATCCAAGGAATGCAACTTCACGCTGTGGCACGCTTATGCAGAAATACTACTGAACTGGGTGCGAATGAAATCTGAACAGTCATTCTCCATCTCGGATATGCACGCTCACCTTCAAACATACATCAATACAGGCTCAATTGGTCACCTATCTTGGCTCAAGTCGTTATATGCAGAAGCCTTGTTAGAAAGTGCCGAGCAAGAAGCAGCACTGGCCAATATAAATGATGCGATCACGTTAGCCTTTAAACAAAAAGATTACTTTTATTTACCTGACAGCTTTGTGATCAAAGACAAGATACTCACTGCGCTTGGCAAACCGTCGAACTATGCCAAAAAAGCAACTAAGTTGAGACAGCAACAGCAAGTTTTTGGCAAGAAATAGTCCATCAAAAATCAAGGGGCACCAACAAATGAAAATTATACCGTTTATTACGGTTACGCTTCTGGGGATGTGTAGCACACATCTCGTCGCGTTTAACACATCGAATAGCACAGCAGAAGCATCGTCAGATATGCTACCAACAACGGCATGTGAAGAGCGGTCGCTCAGTGAGTACGCATTGAAACCTTGTTACCCAGCAACCATAGAAAATACGCCAACAGATACTTCTGCATCACGTTTTGCATATCAGCAATTTTATGCCGTCAACTGGCCGTCTCAGCAAGGCAAAGTAGGTATACCGGATCTAGATGCTGATTACACAACCAGCTCAGACCATTTGCCTGTTTGGCAAACGTGGCCACGCTTGCAGGATCTACATTTAAGCCAGTTAAAAAACATATCCTTAGATTGGAGCAGTTTAAATTACTTCGTACCACAACAATGTCAAAGCCTCGTTGAAAAAGATAAAAATGGTGACTCTGCACTATCAAAGTTCGTCAGCAGCAACCCGAATATCCCAGTAAACTCAAAAGTAGAAGTGCTGTTCGATATAACCGACGCCCATGGGGATGTGTTATTCGATAAAAGTAACAATCCGGTCTTTTATCAAATATACCTGAATGAACAATCTTGGCAGTTTTTGTCACAACCTGAGCCAGCAAAGCCCTATAACTTTGTGATGGGCAATTACGATAATACTCAGAGGGGCGCAATGTTCCTTAAAGCATCTTGGATGCTATTGGACAAATCTCAAGTCAACGACTTTCACACCAGCGTTGCATTAGTGGTAGACCCCAATTCAAAAGCCTGCTCTTTAGAAGTTGTTGGTTTGGCTGGTTTACATATAGTGAACAAATCAATCCCTAGTCAGTACAAAGAGTTAAATGGGCAACGCATCAATAACTGGTCTTGGTCAACCTACGAGCACACTAAAAATGCGCCAACTAAAGCGCAATTAGTACAATCAGATACTCAAAACGAATGGAACTTATTCAATATTGATTTGACTGATAAAAACACCTTTAGTGCACTTGAAAAGTCTTGTAAAAACAACAATGAATGGGATTTCTCAAAAGCAAACTGTGAGATAAACAGCCCATCAGCTGATAATACGACCTCTCAAATAGTCAATACCTTGGTGCTACCAAGAGAAATTGCCAGCCAGCAGCAAGTTTACAACAGCCAAGCTCAAAAACGCCTAAAAAAATATAACTCAAACTTTATCAACTACGAGCTGGTAGCTAGTCAGTGGCTCAAAGACAAAGTCATGTCACCGACCAACTTATCGAATACCACCATGGAATCATTCTTCCAAGAAGAAAACTGCTCAGCTTGCCACAGCGATGCAGCTGATCAAGATTTTATGTTTTTAAATGACAGTAAACTGAAATCACTACCTGACTGGATCCAACTGTCAGGTGACGCAAAACTATTTAATTAGGATACCAAAATGACTCAAGAAGCTTTAACTGAAGAAAGAATGTCTGCGCTACTGGCTGTCAAGGACCGTTTTAGTTGTCTAGAAATGCAAAAAAATATGATCGTCAGAACTGACCTTCGTATCGCAACATCAAACTTATATCCGCAGCTAAGCGCAAAACCGGCTCTAAAGCTACTACTAGCCAATATTTATTATATTCCTAGCAGTAATGTGGCATTAACTGACGATAACACCGTCACCAATTTTTTTGAATCGAATGGTGTACCTATCGACAGTGAAACCAGTGTTGTTATGAGTAAAGAGTTTGCAAACTATATTGTTGAGGGCAGCGCACAGCAAGATTCAAACGATGTGATCTCACTTGTACTTGCAAATGTAGGCTACCGCTGTGCATTCTCAGATCTATCTGATTTAGAAGCCAATGAAAACTTTGACTCGCTTGATGCTGATGCACCAGTACTTGCAGACGTAGAAGAACAGGCACGCATCGGCATTTTGGTTTGGCAGATTGCCATGAACAATGCACTGCGCACAGAAATTATCAACCTAATTGCTGAAGGTAACGAGGCAGCGCTGACAGATAAACTGGTCTCTATCAAGCTTGATAACGACTATGGTTTTGTTGCACAAAGTACAGCAGAGACCATTGCCAACGGACTAGTTGTCAAAAAAGACATCAAATACGTTGCAAGCTACATTGGCAAAAACATGTACAAGGCAACTTGGTAATCTGTATTTAATACAAGAAGATTAAATACACCATCTGGGTAGCAATATTTTGGCTTTAAAATAAGCCTGTATTGCTGCCTATTCAAAATCACTTCGTTCCGAAATCAGGCCTTACTATGAGTGTCGCACTTATTATCTGAAATCAGGCATAAGCTTGTTCGCTTTTTATCAATTGAGTTAATTTTTACATAATAGTCAATACATATTAAGACAACTATCACATCATTTAAAATAATAATGGTCTGTCCATTAAGGGATTGTATTATTAGTCTGTATATTTTTCCTCTAAACTTAACGCTAAATTCCTATCTATTAAAACTTTCTACCCTCAGACACTTAAATCAGTTCAATCTTGCTAGCTTTTGATAGGTAAGCACCTAATAAATATAAAATATTTAATGCTAGTACATGGTATTATAAAAAAGAATGTACATTATTTGCTAGGAGCAACAACATGGATAAAAGAAGATTCTTAAAGGTATCAGCAGCATCTTTGGTAGCCACTACGGCTTTGCCTATTATGGCGAGTACTGATCGCGCAAAAATGCCTACTGGCTTACTTTCATTTACCTACCACGTTACTTACAACGAAGAGTTTAAAGCACTCGCGCAAGCAGACTTAGATAACGTAATGAAAATGTTTGAACTAACACCGGCACAACAACAAGTTGTCCTATCGGCAGCGAGAGAATCAAACTTGACAGACAAACTTTGGGAAGACTTTTCTGCAGAGTTAAGACCTGAAATTGATCAAGACTTAAGTTCTGTTTGGTAATAGGAGGGGGAAATATCTCCCCAATCACAATGCGCTTATCTTCATCTCAATTACACGAACGCCTAAGCAGTACACATAGCTCTTTAACCAATAGACGCTCTACAGCAATTGTCGACGAGCTATTGTCTACAGCACCACAAAATACCAAAGGAATATGCTACGAATTCCGTCCCATGGAAAACTATCGCCCATGTGATGTATTACTAGCCTATGAATGCACAAATTACAGTTTGAGTGAAATAGAGTCATTTTTAGAGCTCATACCAAACAGTATTAGCCAAGGAAAAATTCTTAATTTTATATCTGAGCGAAAAAGTAATCCCTTATTCCAAAATTTGAACTTAGTTTGGTTTAGCTTTGATTGGAATTCAGACCATTTTCCAAGTATCCCTACGTTTTATATCAGCACACAACACTACAAATATGATAACGATGACTTATTACACCAAGTGAGTTTAGAGCTCGTTAATAACATGGCCGAAAGTCATGTGACTCAGGCACAAAGTGTATTGGATGCTTTGAAAAGTTGTAGATTAAACCATATAGGTTTTACCTATGCTAGAGAGGCAATTAAGACTAAATTTGTTCTATCGGTGCACGTAAATGAAATTAACTCACTACTTGACACGCTCAATTGGCAAGGCGACTACACAAAGCTAAGCGCAATCTTACATATAGCTAAATCACTATCAGAAGACATTCAAATAAGTTTATCCTTTGATACCGTGCTTTCAAAAAAGATAGAAATAGAACTCCCTTGGGTTGCCAATGCTCAACAAAATTATTTAAAGAGTGAATTTATTCAGCAAGTTGCTGAAGTATGTGACACTCCAGATGGGTATCAGAACTTAACTGAGATAACCTCTTGGCTTCACCATACAAACTTAGATTGCGCCTTTTATACTAAATTTTCTCTTTTTGAGGACAGTTCGGTGAACTTTAAAGCCTATTTGCACTGCGCTCCAATTCAAATCAATAGGTTTGTATCATGATGAAGTACCTACAGGTTATATTATTAACCTGCTTTACAGCATCAGTGCATGCAAAATATATTGAATATGATGACGCTGCTTATTACCCTTCATGGCTAATAAGCGAAGAGTGTAATATATTCAATGAATACCATTACCCTAAAAACATCACCAAGTTATCAAATTACCCATTAGACGCTTACAATAAAAATGTCTGTACACATTTAAAGCCGTTGGCAGACAGTGACCCACATAAAACACAAAAAATTGACTATCTCACACATCGGTATAATCTTTTTTCATGGCTAAAGTTCATCGCTTTAAACAGGGAAATAAACGAAACTTACGAAGTCACGCAGAATAACCTTAAAACCTGTCAAAAAGAAGATTGCCCGACACCAGTGTGGTTGCATTGGCGTGATAGCGAGAGTGTGTTTTTACAAAATGGAGAGAAACCGCAGGCTTGGGACTTTACCAAAAATTTTGATATGTTAGTCCCATTGTCAAAAGTTGAGCAGGTATCTCCTCGCAATGGCAACAATGAAAAAGCAATTTTAATAGATCAGGCTAATAACCCAATATATTACCAATCAATTATCAGCCCCTATTTATTTCATTTTATTGTTAACAAAAACCTTTACAACCTTGATGGGCAAATCGATTTTGCACAGGGTAAAAAGTGGGCTTGCCACAACAACAACATCGACTGTTTGAATACCAATACAATCGGTTATTTGAGGTGTGGTACAGGTCAGTTCAAAAACTGTAATAAACAACAAGATTTAACACAGTATACACCATTGAAGTCTCCTGGTTTAGCTGTTGAAATTAAAGTCGCATGGAAAATCCTAACATCAGACGATGACAAATCGCGTTATATCCACACTCAATTACCGGTAGCAAAAATGCCTATTGGGTATAAGAGAAATGTTGAAACCACTGAGCTACTCAATGTGGGTGTAGTGGGTTTTCATATCAACCAAAAAACGGCAAGCTCAGGTAATTGGGTTTACTCTACATTCTCACATAAAGATAACGTATGGGGACAAACACCGTCGTTTTATAATAGGTACTGTCCGACTTGCCCCATTAATACTGCAACAAGTGGCGCAACAAAAACCCAAGTTGTCCGCTTGGAAAAAATAGATCCAATTACAGAGGCCGTTAACCAGTTTGTACAACACCAATTGGCACAAGAAAACTCGGTCTTACAAAACTATAAGCTCATTGGCACCCAATTTACCACAGACAGCAGCGAACCATTGACGGATAAAAACCAAAATTATCAGCAAACCTCTCGTGCGAAGCTAACCAACTTTGCTGGAGGCTCGCCACACCCTCTGTTTTTAACAAATGAAACCATAGAGACGTTTTTACAGCAGGGTAACACCTTCAACACTTCGACCAAAAAGCTCACCTACAAGAGCTCTTCTTGCATGAACTGTCATGCCAACGCGGGGATTGCAATTGAATGCAACCAAAAAACTGGAAAACCTAAGTTTGCGAAATATACTGGGGACTTTATGTTTATTTTTAGCGAAGCTAAATGGCAAAACAAAGATAAATATTGTGAGCCTGACACCCAAACGGATTAGTTCCTTTTATGAAAAAATATACAACCTAGACAACCGCTCTCAATTTCAGATATGAAGTGCACCGCCACACATATATCAATACAGGCAAAATCACTCATCTACCTTGGCTTCATTCGCTTTACGCAAAGGTATTGTTGACACGTGCAGAACATAAATGTGTACTGGCCAATATGAATGACGCGATCATATTAGCCTCTAGACAAAAAGGTGACTTTAACCTATCTGGCAGCTTTGTAATAAAAAACATCAAATACTTTTCTAGCTACATTGGTAAAAACATTTAAAGAGCAACTTAGGAAGCATGTAATACAATTAGGTTGAACACACCACATAGGTGGCAATATTTCGACTTTAAAATAAGTTGTACTGATGCCTACTCCAAGTTACGCCGTATCTGCAACCAGCTTTATATTCATTTTTAAAAAGCGCACTGGTTCATAATCTAAGTATATAAATAAACTTGTAGGGCTATTGTTCATAGCCCTGCTTAACACCACCTTGCATAACGGTGCATTTAATAAAGCAATTTTTCTCAACCAATTACGGTGTCACTATCGTGATAAACTTTACCCTTTCAATACCAGCAGCTAATCGGCAATCATGTGCTGAGGTAACTTCCAACGTCAGTGCACTATTAACCGCACTAAGCAGCATCAAGTATGTACCTTGATTAGAGTTTGCAGTCACATCCACTGACCACAATTGTTTATGATCTTCGCTGACACAGCTAGCAACTGAGTCTTTCAATGTAGAAAGCTGAAAATACGCGATACCCGATTTTACCTCAATATCTGTTATTACCCCTTTCGCCTTCACACTCGTTGAGGCAAATAGACTAAGTATTACCATGCTACCAAATACAGTTTGTTGATAAATTGTCTTCATTTATTCATCTCGAATGATACAGCGCTTGCTACCACAAATTGGGTGAACAGCAGGTGTCAACTCATATAAATCTTGTAAAAACGAGCTGTTGATACACCCTTCCATCGATGCATGAGACTTCACTTGACGCCCTTTATAGCTGTCTATATTCGCCGCCAATACAGCTTCATCTTGATAGAATGGAAAAGATACATACTTGTGTTTAAAATTTACATAACCAGCACCTAGGCAGTTTTCTTCTAGAAAAAACACTCTTCCAGAGCCGATCCCCCACCTATCGTACTTAAAAAAATCTTGTCCCTCTGACAGCGGAGCAATATACAAGTACTTATCATCACTGGCAAAGCCTTCTATGCGCCCAACCTTAGTTATACCATCTCCTTTATAAAGTATACTCACCCCCTTATAGCTATCAGAGAGTGCCGGCTTTACCGCCACCGATACGCCCTTTGCTCGTTCTACATCAACAATTGCAAGGCAGTCATTAGCACTTTCAACACTAATCGGTAACTCCCCTGCCAATGCGGTGATCAACATAGAGTACATCGCCCGGCCTTGCTCATTATCTAACGAAAAACTATATTCATTTCGCGTCGATGCATGAACACAACTAGGAAGGGTATGCGTTTTCTCTTCATCTATGGCAAAACGTACATTATTATCACTCACATTAAGCTGAATAATATGCGCAGCTGAAAACACATGTATACTGAACAAAGAGAGCAACAAAAATAAAATAAATCGCATTATTTTCATCCTTATTTAAATTTTAAATATTAAACACATCACAATGATGTCATAATAACAAAAAATAATACAGCAACACTCACCAACTCTTCAAAGTCAGCATAAAAAGAAAAAATATGATTTATAAGCTCTTACTATTCTCACTATTAATAACAACATCATTTAATATTCTTGCAAGCCTAAAAAACTCGTCTGCCATTTCATATTATCTAACTAATAATATAGCTGAATCAAAAATTCTTACTGACGAGATAATCTACAATGGTGAATTAGACATTCGGTGGCATGACACAAATACCAATAGTAAGCATGTCCTGACAATTAGAAACAGCAATACCCTTCAATCTCAAACTCTCTATTCAGGGAGTAATCTGTATTTCAAACAAAATTTGGAACTGCCCTCAGGGAGATATACTATTAGTTTAATGTGTGATGAACCTCTCAATTGCGCTAATAATGATGTCTTTAAGAAGGAGATTTTAGTTGTTAACACCCCCAATTACCTACATGCAAGTTACGATTATGACGCACAAATCATGCACATTAGCTGGGAAAGCCTATCTAACGATAGCAAATACTTACTAGAACAAAGCGATGATGGAGGCACTACTTGGCTTCCAATTGTGCCTCACAATACGTTTGTTAATACACCTAATCATTTAAAAGCGCACTATAACGGTATTAATGCGCAAATAAGTAACCAATACGAGGGAAATACAACACCTTTACTTCATGATAATGATGCCTACTTTTATATACCCAACGATATAAACAAGCAGTTTATATACCGCATTAAAGAGTGTTTTAAAAATCAATGTGGGAAATATAAATCATCACCCCCTATAAAGGTAAACATTAACACCCTCAAGCCATTGATTGCACAATCAGGCTTTGAAAATGGCTATAAAATTTTCAGTATGGATGAAAAGTTTGGTGACGTCACAGTCAAATCGCTCACACCTATAAATAGTGAAGAACCGAATTATTTAAACTTAAATATAAAAGACTGGGGTTTTGCTCATTATAACCATATTTATGGCTGGCATGGTATGTTTGGTGACCCTGGGGGTGAATATCTCAGCGGAATCTCAATAACAGGTAAATTACGAGTGAGTCACTTATCTCCCAATAGTAAAGTCAGTATTACTCCAATTGCCTATTACAATAGTAATCATCGAGTTAAAGGCAGCGAATTAATTATTTCAAATGCTGATGATAAGGTGATTAATTTTAGAGAATCACTTTGGCTAGATAACACAAAACGGACGCGATATATTTCATTCGAAATACGACTATTAGGTGAGCATGCTGAAATTCAGCTGGATGATATTCAGCTTTATGAGGGGGCCGCATTAGCTCAAGCCCAGACATCATTTTCGGTGTCCCCTGTTAATTTAGGTCAAAATATCGAAATGGGTTGGACTCCCTTTGGTGATGAACACCATCAGTACCACGTAGAGTACAGCCCTTATGGTCAAAACACGTGGCAAACATTTTACTATGGCGGTATGAATACACGACAGGTGTATGATATTTCATTCTTACCCGAAAATAGATACCAGTTTAGACTGCACTGTGAAGGTTTCGTTGGCTGTCCGGAAAATGGATATTTTTACGACACAGCCTCAACTCTTTATCAGTTAAACTCGATTGACCCTCAGAAAATACAGGCAAGTTATGACGCAGCATCACGAACAATTCAGCTCAAATGGCCCTCGATACCTGGTGCTTTTGGCTACACCATTTTCCAGACCATAAATGGACAGAGCACCACGCGGCTAACCCCTCCAGGATATGTTTGGGCCAAACGTTGGCGTGACGAAGTCGTATTTGCTAAAAATGACACTGTACTGCCAGTAAGTCAAAGTGGTACTTATACCTTTGCCATCACTCCGTATAGTTACTTTCAGCAACTTGGCAGTATGGCGGTCAAATCAATTAACGTACATGTACCAACAACGCCAAACATTGTCTCTCCAAGTGTAGGAGGAGTCGGAAACCTCTCTATCTCCAGTGATACAAAAACACATGGCCGCACATCTCTGCAGTGGAGCAAACCCAGCATACAAGGCATGCCCATAAATACTCAGCTGACGTACAAGTTGTATTTGACGCTGCCCAATACCACTGAACCATTAAAGCCAATCTTAATTTCTGAGCAAGAGCATGATAACCATCATGTACTGAACAGATACCTACTGGAAGAGCCCGGGCTTTATCACCTAGAAGTGAAAGCCTGTACGCTCAATTCTACCTGTGGGCCAAGCAGTCATGTGTCATTTCATGTTGAGCAAGGTCCACCTCCGGCTCCTGAGCGCATGGAAGTTTCTCCCGTATTTGCATGGGGTGGTGAAGACGCAGATCAACCGGTTGTTTTGAAAGGAAGCACATTAACGCTATCTTGGGCGATGACCCCCTCTTTTTCTCAAGAGACTACGTTTAATATCTCTTTGTTGGCAAATGTTGAGGGAGCGCCATCAACCAGCTTTGTCCCACTAAAAACCAATCACCCTCACACACAATTAGATTATACTTTTGCACATTCAGGTGTTTATCTTTTTGCTATTCGCACCTGCACTAACCAAGGTGGATGCGCAACGTATGAGTCAAAAACCCTCGCAGTGCATGTTGTTGATAATGACTTCTTAACATTGCAACCCCCTGTTAAATTCGAATACTCAGTTGAAACAGGAAAATATTGGGGCCTTGGAGACACCGCTACGTTATACTGGCAAATGCCATCTCATTACGCTAAATCATTAATTGACTCATTGAGCTATAACTTGTACACCCTTGATGCACAAAATCAAGTTGTGCCTCTTGAGAATGCGCCTCGCAATCTACAAAAGCAACAATGGCAATATACATTCAATGATTTAAGTACACACACGTTATTTATTGAAGCATGCACAATCAGTGGTGATTGTAGTGCAAAAACTAAACTCGTCATTGATTACATTCAGCCAGATTGCGCTACAATTCCCACGCTATCAACAACAAACTCTAAAGCAGAATTCAGCTGGTGTAAGCTCACGGATCCCTCTCTGGCATATTTGGAAATAATGACTGCATACTGTGGCCAGGAGTGTGCTTCGAGTTCTGTGCCGCTCGTTTGGTTCCCTTACCACGTATCCCCACCAGCTGCACAACAATCAATGACAATTAGCGATCAAGAAGCCGGGAGTGTTGCTGTGAAAGCAAGGGGTTGTACATTTAACAATCAGTGCTACCCATGGAGTAATACATTAGAGCTCGACTTAAATGTTTTCGAAAAACCAATTCTAAAGCAAGTCGGACATACTCTTAGCTGGCAGAGCATCGTCTTGGCAACACATTATGAAATAGCAAAATCGACTTGCCCAACCGCTAATGAGTGCAGTGCTCACAGTAGTCTAAATTGGCAAGTAATTGAAAACCTAGGAAAGCAAACGTCTTTCTCTGATACCCCAAGCAGCCCACATCTCACTCTGTATAAAGTGAGAGCTTGTTACGATGGGAATGCTTGCTCTGACTGGAGCTACCATAAAAAAACTAAGCCAAAACACGTTATATTTATTCATACAGACTTGCTTGGCAGCCCTGTTGCAGAGTCGATTATGGAACAAACTAATGAGTAAATTAAAGGCATAGTGCGACTATCATGTAATTTAATTTCCACTGAGTTGAAACTATCAATGTTTTTGCTAGTTTCAACTTTGTCTTAAAAAACTCGTTTATTTTTATTTTTCTCCCTTTAATCTAAAAATCTATGCCAAAATAGCCCTAACAAAGCATAAAAGGATTATGTATGAACAAAGTATTTGGCCTCGTGACCACGGTTTGCTTATTAAGCTCAACGCAATTTGTACAAGCTCAGGAGCAAGACTACTCTGTGTCTGCATTCGGTGGATACTCAACTAACCACGATTTGACAACGAGTAAAGAATATAAGATTGATTTAGAGGACAACAGTCATTTTGGTGTGTCTGTCGACAAATTGATAAACAACACACGGTATGGACTTTTCTATAGCTTTAATGAAACCGAATTGGCAGAGAATGACATCGCGAAAGTAGACATGGAGTACCTACTATTTCAAAGTGCTATTGAGATTCCTATTAATGACGACATCTCCAGTTATGTAGGTGCTCAAATAGGTGTTAACCGTATAACACCTAACTTTGCAGAAGCCGATGACTTTTTTGCTTCTGGTTTATTCACTGGGTTAGATTATCACATTGGCGCAGGATTCCACGCATTCACCGAATTACGTTGGATGGCCACCATCGTGAAAAACTCGTCATCTGTTGTATGCGATGATGACCCTCAAACGACTGACAACTGTATCTGGCATTTTGATGGTGACGTACTAAACCAATTCCAGCTAAGCGCAGGGTTAAACTATCGCTTTTAACCCGCTTAGGCTGCGTTTTAGTTCATCAATGAAAAGCTTGGTTTTATATGGCGTGAAGCGCGTATTGGGATAATAAGCCCAAAGCTGCTTCACTTCAGACTTTAAATTCGGCAATACAGGAATTAACACTCCCTGCTTGAGTTCTCTGGCAACATACTGAGGTGAAATAAAAATCAACCCCATACCTTGAATAGCGGCTTTCATCAAGGCATCCAAATGGTCAGAAACAAAATTATAATGGCTAAAGTCAAATAAGGTGCCATCCTCTAAGATGATCCCCCCTTTCTTTTGATAATAATTACTCAATAGCATTTTATGAGAGGCGAGATCTTCAATAGAGTTAATTTGCGCACATTGAGACAGGTAACTCGGCGCGCCAAATAACGTCATTTGATAGTCGGCAAGGCGAATGCCTTTGTGTGCCATTGAGTCAAACTCTTCATAGTAACTCGTGATCACAAGATCATGTTCGAGATCTGGCGGTGCGCCTGGCGTCAATATATTTAAATGAATGGTTAAATCTTTATACTTGTGTAAAAACGACTCAATGATTGGCATCAACAAACTACTGCCAATCGCTTGAGTGGCGGCTATTTTTAAAGTGCCCTGAGGCTCAAGCTCACTCCCTTGCGCTTGTTCAAGCATGTCATCAAACTGACCAACCCAATTTCTTGCGTAAGATAAAAAACGTACTCCATTTTCATTTAAGCTCACTCTTCGGGTTGTACGCACGAATAACGTTTGGCCTAATTGCTTTTCTAGCCAGTCAATGCGCTTACTCATCGCAGACGCTGATACCCCAATGACATCTGCCGCTTTAGTAAAACTGCCCATGTCAGACAGCACAACAAAACTTCGCACAGCACTCAGCCAATCCATATTAATTCCTATAAAGAAAAAGTCTTTTAATTATTACCTTATTTTTAGGACATTAAAAGCAGGATATAGTGCACATGATTGTCTTACCCGGAAGAACTCTTATTGTGAATCGATATATCGCATTGGCCGCTTTTTTATTATCTTGCTCTCAGCTTGCCAGCCAGATATTTATGCCTGTTTTACCGGATATCACTCAATACTTATCCCTGACAGAGGGTGCCAGCCAAGCGATTATTATTAGCTTTTTCCTGTCATTGGGCGCTGCACAATTAGTCGCAGGACCGCTATGTGATAAGTTTGGTAGCAGACCTATTTTTATCGGTGGGCAAATTATATTGATCATCGGTACATTGCTCTGTGCGTTAGCCCCAGATGCTGAAGTATTTTTAATCGGCCGTATACTGCAAGGCATAGGCAGTGCATCACCAGTATTAGTTAGCCGCGCGATCCTCTATGCAACTTTCAATGGCAATAAACTCAATAGCTCGATGGGCAACTTAGCGATTTCAGCCAGCGTGGTTGCCCTCATTACGCCATTGTTTGCCGGTACGCTGGCTGAAATGTTTTCATGGCAAGGCATGTCTTATGCACTGATTGCATACTATGGCTTCGTGATGATGTTTGGGCTGGTCGTATTCCCATCGCAACGATCGACCAATATGTCATTGCGCCCTTCAGCGCTCGTTAAACAGTATCAAGATATTTTGACGAGTCGCTATTTTGTTTCGATGGCAATCATAAAGTGGGCACCAACATTCCTATATTTAACGATTCAGCTCTATTTTCCTTTTTTGTTACGCAATCAATTTAGCTTTACCACCGAGCAAATCGGTCAAGCAATGACTGTTTGCATGGGGGGGTTACTGATTGGCTCTTCCCTCGCAAAGTTGATGCAAAAACACGTTAGCCATCTCAAAGTGGTCGCTTATCTTTGGCCAGCACTGCCATTGAGTGCGCTGACTTTCTTATTGCTTCACGATTCTGTATATGCCGTGATATTGGCCTACTGCGCGATATTGTTTATTTTTGGTGGATACTTCCCAAGCTATATGTATTACGTTGGCCATTTTCACAAATCGCGTTCCAGCACAGCTAATGCGCTCGTTGGCGCAACGGAGTTATTGATATTTTCTGTCGTCGCTTGGCTTGCAAATCAATTTTTGATCAGTGGACCTGATTCAATATCGCTCATAATTTTACTCACTTCTATCATTATACTATTCGCAGTGAAGAACCTGTCTCATGTCCATAAAAACAATGACCATATTCAAGGAAAACAGAATGCAATTCGAGACCCAAAGACTCATAATCAGGCCACTAAATAAGCGAGATTTAAACGCGGTTTACCATTCCCGTAAAGACGTAGAAACCTCAAAATTTATAGGCCGGCCCGCCACGTTGGCCGATGTAAAAAAACGCATTGAAGAGGCCGAACAGCCCTGGAGAAAAGTTGAGGGTCAAAAAATGTTAATGGCCATAGAACATAAAGTGTCTGGAGAATTTATTGGTGAGATGCTCTTCAAATTTACCCATGTAGATCATCAAATCGGAGAAATTGGCTATCGACTCAGCCCAAACCAGCATAAAAAGGGATATGCTTTTGAGGCCACTCATGCTTTTGTCTCTCATCTTTTTAAGCATTTTGACTTAAATAAAATAACGGCGATATGTGCCACTGACAATAAACCATCTTGGCAGTTGATGGAGAAGCTGGGGATGCAAAAAGAAGGGCACTTACGTGAGCATATGCCGCTCGATTCAGGTTATTGTGACAGTTATCTGTATTCAATATTGAAAAGAGAGCATGTAACAACTTAGCCCCTAATGCAAATACTGTTTGTTCCGCGGCTCTATTATTTTCATAACAAAGACAATCAACTCCTGAATTTATTAATTTAGCTGACTAACGAAGATTAAATTCAACAACTATACTCATTCAAAGCATTGATGTAGGAGTGAGTTATGAGAATGCGCCAAAAACTCATCGTAAGCTTTGTACTTACTGTGATTATACCGATACTAGCAATATCAATTATGAGTATTACGCGCACCAAACAAGAGTCCCTAACTCGTTTTACCGCTTCATCTGACAGTGAAATACGGCAAGTTGAAAATACCTTTGTATTGTTTTTCGAACAAATGAAAAACAATGCGCGTTTTTTAGCTCAGAGCCAATCAGTAACAAACGTCGGTGACGATACAACCACCTATTTTGGCGCAGAAAAAATGATGACGCCGGAATCTTCTGGCAAGAACGAAGCCGCGATTTTTGAGCTTTTTAAAAGTTTTGGCGTGACACACCCTGAGTTACTGTTTGTTTATTTAGGCACAGCACAAGGTGGCTTTATACAATATCCCGCAGAGCCACTCGGCGGCTACGACCCACGTAAACGACCTTGGTATCAAGAAGTCACTCAATCCTCTGATGACGTCATCATCACGGATCCTTATCAGGGCGTCACAGGCCAAGCTATGGTGTCCATTGCCACGGCAATCAAACGTAATAGCACGTTAGTCGGCGTGCAATCTCTTGACGTCACACTCGCTACCTTGACCGACATAGTCAGCAGCATTCAATTAGGAGAAACAGGTTATTTGATGCTGTTAGATGGCAATGGCACCATTTTAGCCGACCCCAAAAACCCAGATAGCAACTTTAAAAATATCGCAGAGTTAACTTCTGAAAAATTCCAAGCGATTAAAAGTGGCCCTAAAGATGCGCTCATCGAAATCAATGATAATAACTCAAAATTAATGGCAAAACTGTATCACTCGCAAACCTTAAATTGGACCTTTATTGCTTTAATGAATGAGGAAGAGATTTTAGCTTCCGCCTATACAATGTCGTATAACATCAGTGTTATTGCTGTCATCATGCTGGTGCTATTTATCGTGATTGCCATTGTACTGGCCAATAAAATTGTCTATCCCATCGAAATGGTATCCGAGGGCTTAAAAGAAATCGCGCAGGGAGAAGGCAACTTGTCAAAACGGTTACAGATCATTGGTAACGATGAGATCAGTGAACTGGCTTCTTGGTTTAATCAATTTTTAAACTCTATCAATGCATTAGTTATCGATATTAAAAGCAATGCCAGCAATTTGAACGAGCAAGCTCAGCAATCCCATGGCAGCATTGATGAAATTCGCGGTCAATGTCATCACCAAGCAAGCACATCACAACAAACCGCAGAACACACCCATGCCATGGAAAATATGGCGATGACGGTCAACGACAATTGCACCCAAGCATTGAGCGAAATATCAAATACCGACTCACATGCACAACAAGGTAATACGCTTATCCAAAGTACTGTACAACAAGTGGCCACACTGAACGACTCACTGGATAGTTCTGCAAAAGCCATGAGCGAACTCGAAGCTCAAAGTAATAACATTACCAATATACTTGAGGTGATCAGAACCATCGCGGAACAAACAAATTTGCTGGCACTCAATGCGGCTATCGAAGCTGCCCGAGCAGGTGAACAAGGTCGAGGCTTTGCTGTTGTGGCTGACGAAGTACGGACACTCGCGCAGCGCTCGCATGATGCAACTAAAGACATCGAAAAAGTACTCACAAAACTCACCGACCAAACTCGCTCAGTATCTAAGCACATGACGTTAAGCGTCGAGGAGTCTAAATCAGCCATTGAACAATCAGAACAAGCGCATCAAGCATTTGAAGAAATTGCCGATTCGATTTCACGGGTAAAGCCCATTATCGCAAATATTTCCGAGCAAGCAGAGCAGCAAGGTGCCTATGCAAGTGACAGTCGCACACAAATTGAAGGCGTGAACCAATCAATCAAGCACGTTAGTCAATCTGCCGACACCTTATATGATGGTGCAAAACAATTAGTGATATTTGCCAACAATCTCAATGAACTTGTTGGCAGATTTAACACTGACTAGCTGGTATTGATGAGCTCTAGCGGGCACTTTGTTGCTCAGCCATACCTTGCAAAAACTCTAAACTTGCACGCTCTTTCGCATTTGGCGAGTAAGGGTCCCTGGATAGCTCCGAAAGGTCTATATCTACGAGAGGGAGCTCAGAGAACGCGCTTTCTCCAAATCGAGTTCGTTCCCCTGGGATTGAAGACATGCGTTCAACGATGAAGGTCATCAGTCTTAAATCTGAACTCGAGGTAGGTAGCACCGTTTGGTGGGCTTTTAGTGTTATTTCTTGTTGGCCGAAAGACAACTTTGACTTAGCGACTAAATGCGCCAAAGGCTGCGCCCCATCATATAGGTTTGCTCTCACCCGATATATCCCAGCATCTTCAACGTCCAAAGCTAAAGTGATTTGTAAATCACTGCCATTGACCTCGGCACGCTTTAAGCCGGTGAGTTTTGCACTGGGCTGTTCATACTTAGCTTGTGCCACAATGGTAATAGGGTCGCCTGCGACATCTGCCTCAACTTTTATCTGCAGGTCGCCATAAAACTCTTTTCTACCTGACACTTCGGCATACGCGCTGGAATCTGCCACACGCAAAGATCTTTCGAGTATCACCTTGCTATCATCTACCAAACTAATCACAACTTTTGCTCGCGATATCTGCTCGCCTGATAAAGTGAGTTGGATCGGCTCTGGATGAATGAAGCGGTACTTATTCAATGCTAATGAAATGGTGCCGCTCATATCTGAAGTCGGTACAGTCACAGGCACAAACCGATTGGGCTCTAACCGGTCAGTATCATTGCGAGTTAAAGGCTGAGAATAAGGTGCATAACGTAAAGTTTCACGGTAATTATTGGCGATGACTTTGGCTGCTTTTTGCGTGCTAGTGAGCTGAAATGGTGACATATCCACTGCACGTGGGGCTGGTTTTGATTGAGGTTCACTAGCAACTTCAGTATCTTTTTGTTCAATAACCTGCGGAGTCTCTTTTTCTGTTGCTACCACAGGTTGTTGTTGGGGTTCACTGGGCGACAATAATCGCCAAATAATAAGTGCCGTTAAGGCACTTATTATGATTATAACCACTTTTTTCATCGCAGTTACTCAGGCATAGCAGCATATAAAAGTGCTGACATACTGGTATTGTCTGATTGTCTTACGTATCTATATTTTTTCTTCCAAATCCAAAAGCCTTTCTCTTCTTCATAAGTAGAGAATGCAACACGCTTATTTGGCGCAAGTTGAGCTGACGCATTGGCGGTTGTTACTTTACCTTTTGACTGGTTAACGATGACTGAAAAGTGATCATAATTATCACTCATCAGCATAGGATAGTGATATGGCCAGAAGTTTCTTACACCATCTTGGCTTGTTAGTTTTCCATCCATGCCAACACTGACACTACAACTATCGAACGCACCTGCTTGGTTTGCGCCACATGCTGAGTGTGCTGCCACCACGCTATCGTCGATACCAGGTAAAAATAGTTTAGTTGCGTTGATGAACAGATCACCATCAGCTACAAATCTTAATCTCGGTGTGCGCTCGCTCGGAAAGCTTGCCAATTGACGCGCATTATTCACTTTTAAGTCGTGCAATACACCCAGAGTTTGACCCACTGAGCGACCTAGCCATGCTCTCACAGCCGCTTCTACCACCGGGTTTGCTAGACCATTTGCTGCATTCACAGCCAAATCAGCCAGCTCACTACCGCCTCCAGCACCTGCTACATCAAAGGTCGCAACAATGTTAAGCGGCTCAAGCCCTGCATTTTCTAACCAGTTTGCTTGATTATCAATGATATAACGCGTGACCAAATCACCCGTAGAGTGCGTCAAAAAAATACAACCTGGCTGACATACTCCCTGCTCTGACATTGTACGCAATTTTGGCCATAGATAATCGCTTGCGATTTTACCTTCTATACGCTCATAAGATGGCCAATCTATGCGCTCATCCGCCAGTGCTCCCCAATAATCAGCCCAATAAGCCTGACCATCACTATCTATTTTCCTTGGATCAATTTCAGATAGTTGCTGTGATTGAAATCCATGAACTAAAACGGTTTTATATGTTTTAGCGCTGACATTGGCACTCACACCCATCAACGTTAACACAAAACTACTAACCAACATTTTCTTGATTAATTTCACTGACGTACACTCCATTTTTATTATATTAATGACGTAAACACACCAACGACTTCGTGTTTAGCTACAAAATAATTGCAAGTAAAAACTCAAAAATCAAATTTGTGACGCAAATTTGTTTCAATTATTTAACTTTAAAGATCAAAAAAGGGACTATTTGTCGATCTTTAAGCCACAAATAATAGGGTCTAAAATTGAAACAAACGTGATATTTAAGTTAAAAATGGATTAAATTGTCGATTTGTAAACTTATATAGACGCAGGCTCGCAGCCTGTCGATTTGAAGCACTTGATTGGTTTGGGAGGAAAGGAAGTAACTTATCCAGCTACTTCAACGCGGTTTCGTCCATGTGATTTAGCAAGATATAGGGCTTTATCAGCACACTCCACTAAGCTGTGCCAAGTCATTGTTTTACCATATAGTGCAATGCCAAAACTGGCACTGATGTGCTTTAAAACTTCGCCAGTTTCTTTGTCTTTAATGGACAGTTTTGCAATGTCTTCACGGATGCGATTGGAAAAGCCAACGGCTTCACTGATGCTCGAAAAAGAGATCAAAATACAAAATTCTTCACCACCATAACGATACGCTTGACCTTGTGCATTGCTGTGAAGCTGAAGCTTTTGTGCAACTTTACGTAGAACATCATCACCACGCTGGTGGCCAAACTCGTCATTAAACTGCTTAAAGTGATCTATATCAACGAAAATAAGTACTTTTTGAAGTGTGCTTGGCTCGTCACAAAATTTAATAATATCGTCATCAAACTTGCCGCGATTAAGAAGACCCGTGAGCTTATCAGTACTTGCTTTGGTTTGTGCGTCGGTCAACGTTTCTTGAAGCTGTTTAATCTCACTGTATGCAACTTCTAACTTCTTTTGAAAGCACAGCGCGTTATGTTGCATAACAATAGACTCTTGCGTCAATTTCGACACATAATTGAGTACATCATTATATATCTCAGGGCCTGATCCTAGGTCTTGTTTCTTCAGTTGATGCAAGCCTACGTGGCATTCAGATAGTACAGCTGAAAACTCTTCAGAGCAGTTGAGCGTATTATTGATCTCTTGTTCAACACTAGAGAGTGTGCCTTTGACCAGATCAGACATTTCGTGAAAAAGCGCTAAATCTTGCTCGCTGAGAAACTCATCAAAGAGTGACTTAGCACTGTCCGGTGGACAGGTACCATGTTCAACCAAAATCTCGTCTAGTTTCCGGTTGAGATCAGGTTCTTTACCCAAGACATAACAGTACCAAATCGCATAATTCATAGGCGATAATGGGATCTGGTATTTAACCATAAAAGGGACTGCTTGCTTTAAACAACTTGCAGACTGCGCAAAAGAGCTATTTTGTTCCATGTAAGACCCGTCAAACCACGGCTAAGGCGGTATAATTATTAATTTTTGTTCTGCTTTGAGAGCCAAGAAATACAATACTAAATAATTAGAAAAAATTAATCAATCATGAATTTAACACTCTAATAACAACGGACTTATGTACAAAAAATGCATACGAATTAAGTATAAATAATCACGCACGAATAATTTATGTAGCCAAACCATTAAGCAGTACCTTTACAAGGTATTTGGTAATTGCATTTTAATCAACTCAATCTCGCCCATCAGTTTCTTTTTTGGGGTCAGCATCATCTCTTAGCATACTTTTAAATTGCCCTAATTGCCAAGGCCGCATTGCAAGTAATAAACCTACTCCCCTACGCTTACTTAAAGGTAATTTAATATCTTGCTCATTAAGCTGCGCAATTTCTTTGGTTAGTTGCTGCAAGCGACGCTTTATCGTCGCTATCGTTGCATCACTATAACTACCTCTTAAATAGAAACGATAGCTATCTTCTTGATTAAATTCCCCCTGTAAAAATTTACCTAACACCTGCTGCTCGATATATGACTCCAACGGCCCCCCAGGGATCCAGCTAAAATCCTGTGCAATGAGTAATTTATATCGATTATTGGGTAACAACTGAATCATTTTCAATCTATCCAGCTGTGCAAAGAGCCGCACACATTCAAGCGCTTCAATCTGATACCTCGCAACAATGTCTTCAAACTCCCAGCCGTCTCTCACACAAACCGCCACTAAAAAAAGCTTTGGATTATCCATAAGCTCTTGCTCTTGTTGGACGCTTAATTGGCTTATCTGTGATTGCTGTGACTGAGTCAATGAAAACAGGTCACACAAAGTTATCTCTAACAGTTCACACATACTCTCAAGTTTTTGTAACGAAAATAAGTCATTAGAGAACATTCGCTTTATTGTTGCCTCACTTTGTTCAAGGTGTTCAGCGACATCCCTGTAAGTGAGCTTTTTTTGCTTAAGTAGTGTCTTAATTGTGTTGGAAACCAGTGGGATCTGACTCATGGTATTAAAATATGATACTAAAAGTATCTAATATTAATACATGGTATTAATTAATGTACAACTCCGTCCAGTTTGTTAGTTTAAGAAGCAACACAACGAAATATGGAGTTTTCACATGATTATTCAACATCTCAAACACGCTGCTTTACTGAGTGCTGCACTCTTTATCACACTGCCCAGTTTTGCATCTGACAACGCGTCAAATGCCAGCGCACACAGCAGTCATGCAATCAAATATAGTGCACTGGCAGCAACAGACAGTCTGGCAACCAGCGCGACAATTTCTACTGCGGTTGTAGCCGTACCCGTTGTGATATCTGGTGCGGTCTTACTTAGCAGCGGCGCTGCGAGTATAGCAATTGCAGACAAGGCATTTGAATCAAAAAAGGCACAACCGCTCCCTATCAGTGATGATGTCATTATTGCAGGTCCACCTCCCTCTAGTACACTATAAGGAGAAAGACATGGGTATATTAAAGCACGTCGCTTATTTGATGCTTGCCATGCAAAGCATGCATGTTACCGCTGGCAGTGAGCAATCAATGGAGCACCACTATGCACCAAAAGACATAGCGCAGTTTGCTAAAAAAGTAGAGCGATATAGCGCAGCACATCATGCCCATGTGTTTATCATTGCAAGAGTCGGGCAACCGAGTAATAAACTCCCTAAAGGTGTCGAGTTTACGCATATAGCTTTAGCCGTGTATTCGCAGATAACAATGCAAAATGGCGAGACGAAACTAGGGTATGCAATACATAACCTTTATCAAAAAGCAGATAACTCCGAAGTGAGTGAATTGCTCATTGATTATCCAACTGACTTTTTCTGGTCTGTACAAGACCTCAAAGCTGGGATTGCGATACCCACAGTGAACGTTCAAAAAAAGCTACTGGAAGCAATCAATAATGGTGTGGCGAAGCAGGTTCATAACCCTAAATACTCACTGATTGCTAACCCTTACAATAATAAAAGACAAAACTGTACAGAGCATACGCTCAATGTCATTAATGCCGCGCTTTACAAAACAACAGACATGAAACAGATAAAAGCAAATACGAAAGCCTATTTTCAGGCACAGCCTTTATCAATTAGTCGATTTAAATTGTTTTTCGGCTCGGTATTTAAAGATGACATTTATAGAAAAGACCACAGTGGTGATGTGCGCATAGCAACCTTTACCAGCATTCGTAATTACCTCAAACAATATGGTTTGCTAGCACATTCGGCGGTACTAACGCCTAATACACCCATCAACACCTTAAAGGAAAAATAACGATGGAAAAACAGACTTCAACACAACTGTCTAACAAGGCATTTAACTTGGCATCTATGCTGGTTTTAGTAATTGGCGTAGCAACCTACTGCATTGGTTTATTTAATGCCTCTATGCAACTGAATGAAAAAGGGTATTATTTAGTGATCCTGTTATATGGACTGTTTTCAGCCATTTCATTGCAAAAAAGCATTCGTGATAAACAAGAAAATTTAAGCACATCTGCGATTTATCATCTGTTGAGTTTAGTGTCGACAGGCAGTGCTATCGTATTTCTACTCATTGGTTTATATAACGCGGATTTGCTTCTAAGTGAAAAAGGGTTTTATGGTATTGCCTATATTATGAGCTTGTATGCAGCAGTTGCGGTCCAAAAGAATCTCAGAGACCAAGCATATCACGCTGATTCAGAGCACAATACAGAGCACTTACAAGATGCATAACAAGCGTAAAATAAAAGCAAGTTAAACATCGGCTGTTAATTTGCAGGACATAATCAATTTATCATTGTGGGTCTCGATAACCTCAAAGTTATACTTTTGATATAAGGCTATGAGGTGAGGCTCACATTTTAAGTTTAAAGATGACCAACCAAGCTCTATTGCACGCCCCTTGGCAAAATTAACCAACACGTCTGCCAAGCCTTTACCACGAAAGCCATCATCCACATAAACACCATCTAACCAACAACGCCCATTAATGAATTTAATCTCCGCAGCGCCTGCAAGCTGCTCATTACAGTGCACAGCAAACCCAACCCGCTGCTCAGTGCTGGAAAGCTTTGCAATGACATCTGACACGCTGCCATTTGGTCGCTGACTATCCCATTGCTTATAGTACCACTTTGCAACTTGTTGCAGCTCTTTGGAGTCTGCGAGTAATAACGTTACTCTCGTACACATTGTTTAATCTTAACTCAATATGGTTGATAGGGTGTGTTTATATAAGATTTGATATCAGCAACGCAACAGCAAGCTGGCCAATTATGAATATACTAATTGAATTGTATAAAAGACTAACGCGCACCGAAGTGCGCGTTATCATGACATGGTGAAGGGGCGACTCCAAGGATGTGTTACACATCAGAAACCCTTCACCTGTATAAACGCAGCAGCCATTTATTTGGATCAAAAAAATTTAATAAAATTTCTAAGCGCTCAAATAGCATACAAACTAAAGCCATATTATGTATTTTTTGAGCTTATCCATGTTTTGTAAGCCTTGGGTGTGCGACCAAACTTTAGCTTAAAGTTTTTCGCAAAATGCCCTGCGTGATTATAGCCAACCTCTTGAGCAACCTGCATAACAGGTAAATCTGTCCGCGCCAATAAACTAGCGGCACGATTAAGGCGAAGCTCTGTCAAATACGCAAATGGCGCGCTGCCAAACACCGTTTTAAATTGCTGTTTCAGCTTATAGTCATTCACACCCACGATTTTAGCCAACTCAACAATACTCGGAGGAGACTGCATATTGGTCTCCAAATATTTTGTAGCTTGATACAGCGCTTTTAAGTCAGTTGCTTTAATGGTAGCCAAACTATTGTGATAGGTTTGGTTGTACTCCAGCAATTCAGTCATCAGCTCCATCATTTTGGCTTGCACTAATAGTTTCATGCTTTTAGCAGGTAATTGGCAATCATAAACTTGATTTAGCATATTTTTTATTGCCGCATTTATTGGTAAACAAATGAAGTGTTTTTCGATTAAAGATGATACAAAGTTCGCTGATTGATATTGTGCTATCAACGATGACATCAGCCCGTGACTCATAGTGAAGCTCATCACTTTATTTTTACCAGCACTATATTCAAATGTACAAGCTGATGGTTCAATAAAAAATAAACACAGATGATCTTTTGGGATCATTACAGTACCTGTGGCTGGGGTTGTAATGCTCACTCGACCTTCTAAAACAAAAAATGCGCCACAGAGTTGAGTGCTATCCGCTGTGAATTTTGTCTGTTGGTTAAAGTTCAGTTCATTGATTTGCAACGCACTATCGTCATTATAATTCAATCCAAAACTCGCTCCTTTGCCAAGCTTCTCAGGCACAGCGATACAATAATCCGAATCTTGCGACCACCTAATCCCACTCTCTAATACTTTCTGTGATTGCAATGTCCATTCGCTTATTGAAAACGCGCTATTCTCTACTTGTTCAGTGTGCACTATTCAAAACTCCATTCAGTGACAAAATAACTCCTTATCGCGCTCTGCTTGCTCTGCGATATAGGCAAAATTGTGCGCTCAATACAGCACATACTTTCAATCACAAGCCATACATGATGAACAATTTTACTTCAGTTAATAACCATGACGATAGCCAGACACCACAAATTAAAGGTACGGTTTTAAATCGATTTAAGCCGCTCAAGGATGCTTTTGTCCATAACTTTACGCGACACCACGAAACTGGCGCTGCGATCTGTGTTTATCACAACGAACAATTAGTGGTTAACTTATATGGCAACAACAAACACGCCTCACCATGGCAAGCAAATCACAGAGTCAGTGTAATGTCTTGCTCAAAAGCCATGCTGGCTATCTGCATCCACAAATTAGCTGCCAATCGGCAAATCGAGTTAGATGCCCCAATTTGTCGTTATTGGCCCGAGTTTGCAAAACACAATAAAGCGCATATCACCATTGCCTCTGTGCTCAATCACAGCGCGGGACTGCCTTGCCACTCCACAGGAAAACCTCATGATATTTTTGATTGGCAAACATCAATTAGTAATCTTGAATCAGCCAAGCCTATCTTTCTCGCAGGGCAAAAGCTCGTATATCATGCCCTTACTTACGGTCATATTTTAGGTGAGGTATTGCGCCGCGTTGATGGCCGCATGCCAAGTACATATTTTGAACAAGAAATAGCACAGCCGCTTGAAATTGATTGCGCATTAAAAAGGCAAGAAAACTATCCGCATCGGGATATAAAACCAAGCTCAGCATTTTCTCGTTTTGGGCTAAAAATAATGTCCCGCTATCTGCCGTATATTCCTTATTGGAAATACCAGTATTTTAGACCGTGTAGTGAACACTATCACCCCAACTCATCGGCTTGGCACACCAGTGAAATCCCTGCGGTGTCTGGCTATGCTTCAGCCTTGGGATTAGCAAAAATGTATGCGTTCTTAGCCAATGGTGGGACTTTAACAGGCAAAACACTTCTGCCACCATCACAGGTTAAAACAATGACGCAATTGAGTTTTGCAGGGCAAGAGCTGGCAACCCAAAAACAATGGCGAATGGGCAAAGGTATGATGCTTAACTCCCCAAACTTTTGCCCAATGGGCCCCAATCTAGAGACGTTTGGTCATATGGGTATGGGCGGCTCTATTGGATTTGCCGATCCCAAATCACAACTTGCTTTTGCCTATGTGACTGAGTCTTTTCATACCCCAAATAAATACGACAAAAGCTTCTGCGGTAAACGACAACAAAACTTAATAAAAGGATTATATAAATCCTTGTTATAAGGGCTTATGAGTTAAGAGAGATGGCTAAAAAGTAGATTAATATCATTACCTTTGCTTTTAAACCATGCTAACTTGATATCAAAATTATAATAATGGAACTAATATGAAAGCCATTTATTTTGCACTTACCTCCCTTTGCGCCATGTCCGTGTATGCTCATTCGCCACTGCCCGACAATAGACATGTCAGTATACAAGGCAGTGCAACAGTTGAAACAAAGCCAGATCTGGCTGATATCTCTTTTGAAGTTGAGGTCATGAAAAATACGGCGTTATCGGCAAAACAAGAACTGGATAAACGGGTCAACGCCTTATTAGATGGATTGAGTACATTTGATATTAAAGATGAACATGTCTCGGCGTCTAGTTTATTGACCGAACCTAATATTATTTATGATGATGAGGACAACCCAGTAGAGTCAGGTTATATCGCCACTCGCTCTATCACTGTCACGCTAACAGACATAAACAAACTTAATGATTTTCTCAACTTCGCCTTGAGTGTTAAGATCGACACAATAGACGACATCAAATTCAGATCCTCAAAATCATCTCAATACCAACAAGAAGCGACCATGCGAGCTGTTCGCAACGCAAAGAAAAAAGCAAACATGTATGCTAAAGCTTTTGGCGCAAAACTCGGCCAAATTTATAGTATTGACCCCAACGCTCACGGCTCTAGATATCAATACGGTATTGAGCGCATTGAGGTGACTGGCTCGCAGATTGACAGTGCCTATTTATCTACGGGTCGATACTTACAAGCAACTATTACATTTTCTGCGTCAGTGAATGCCGTGTTTGATTTAGAAATAGAATAAACAGCGTAGATGTTCGTCATCGTACATAAGCAACTTGTTCAGCCCAAGTCTGATAAGCGCTTTCATTTTGCTTTTCGAGTGCATCAGCTAAAAATGAAAGAAAGACCCGTACTTTAGCAGGTAGATAGGTGCGTTTGGGATAAATTGCAAATACTCCATTCTCTATTTGTGGTGGCCTAAAGTGCGGGTACACAGACACCAGTTTACCTGACTCTAGGCCCGCTTTTGCCAAAAAATGCGGTAATTGCGCAAACCCTAACCCATCCTCACACATAGCAACCATCATTTCACCATCATCCGTAATATGGCTCGGTTCAAGGTCATACAGCGTATAGTCACCGTATTCATCAGGCAAATAGACTGGCTGAAATTGCTGCGTTTCCTTTATGCGAAATCCAATCCAATGGTGTGCTTTAAAGTCATCTCTTAGCACAGGTGTGCCATTTTTGGCTAAATAGTCTGGTGAGGCACAGACAAAAAAGTCCATGGGGCTGAGCCTTTTCGCAACTAGCCGACTGTCTTTGACAAAACCTGTTCGAATGGCTATGTCCACCCCTTCATCAATAATATCTGTATGTAAATCGTTGATTTGTAGTTCAAGTTGAATATCAGGGTAACGCGCACAAAACGCAGCTAATATTGGCCGTAAATACAAATGTCCATAACATACTGCCGAGTTTATTTTTAACGCCCCACTTGGTGAGTCATTTAAGTGTTTAAGTTCTCCTTCACACGCAGAGAGCTCTTGCAACAATTTACGAGCTGTAGAGAGATACTGCTTTCCAGCATCAGTTACACTCAATTGCCTCGTTGAACGCTGGATCAACGTGACTTGAAGCTGAGCTTCCAAACGGCTAATTGCTTTACTCACTGCGGATGGATCCGTATTACACGATGCAGAAGCCGCAGCAAAACTCCCCGCTTCACAGGTCGCTACAAATAACTCCAATGCTCTTAGCTTATCCATCTGACACTTTCCTTATTTTTTACCCTAATATACCAGCTTGATCCGTGAATTATATTCATGGCTGATAAGTATTTTCTGCTATTTTTCCATATATGACGCCTTCGTACACTGAATCAACCATTTTAAAGTACGCATTGGAGGCCACATTTTGCGACATATCGAAAACAATACGCCCAAACGGCACCCGATATGGCTGTATTTTGCAGTTGCATTTATTGCCATGTCAGGGCTCTCTTACATCAATTTTTTACCAGGATTAATGAATGCCCTAGTGGTTAGTTTAAAGTATACAGAAAGCCAAGCGGGTCAGCTGGTTGCACTCAATGGCTATGGTGCCTTATTCGGCACGGCATTGGCTATATTGAGTGTTAAATATTGGCAATGGAAACCCACAATTATCTGTGCAATGTCTGTATTACTGCTTTTAGAGTTGACCACGCCCGCCATTATTAGCTTTGACACCTTAATTGTACTGAGATTTGTCACAGGATTTGCTGGCGGTCTGGCTGTTGGCATGTCATTTTCTGTACTAGCAAAAATGCACAATACAAATCGGGCTTTTGGATTTTTATTATTTATCCAATTTATTGTTGGCGCATTAGTGATGTACACACTGCCACAGCTTGAATTTAACTTTGGTGCATATGCTGTATTTTATGTCATGGCGACAATTGCTCTCTGCGGTATATTAATGGCAATAAGTATTCCCGTTGGATACTTCCCAACTTACACAGAGTCACGGAAGAGCCATACAAGAGTTAACTCACTTGGCATTTCAATGACGATCATGCTAGTCATCTTTATCTATTTAACCGCAGCCAGCGCACTTTATGCTTATGTCGGTTTAATTGGCATAAATGCGAGCTTAAATGAAACACAAGTGAGTAGTTATATTGCTTTTACAGGGTTATTAGGTCTGTTGGGCGCGATGATCCCCATGATACAATCGCCATGTATTAAAAGACGGCCACTGAGCATAATCAGCATTTCATTATGTCTCATTGCAGTACTTTTGTTACTTCAGCCAACCATCTCCATAACGGCCTATGTTGTCGCACTGGCTCTATTCTTCTTTTCTTGGCCTGCGGTGCAATCCTTTTTGTTTGCAGCGATTGCTGACATCAGCCCCAGTGGGCGCTTATCGACAATAAGTTCACTTGTGTCTTCTATCGCGATGGCATCAGGGCCCATGCTAGCCGCTTTTTTAATAAAACCAAGTGACTATAGCCTGATGCTCACGGTTTGTGCGTCGCTATTTGCGCTTTGTGCTGTCATTTTATATATGCCGCTCAAAACAGCGCCTCCCACAAAGGCGCAATCGACCCCCCCTTACCACACAAGCTAAGTAATAAAAGGAAGTATCATGATCAGGTTTTTGCTTAATAAACAGATACAAGATATGAAATCAAGATACGATTATGATGTGCAATATATGGAAGATATTTTGCAATCTAATTTGGCCGCTTTTATCAAATATTGGGGGTTCACCAACATGTCATCCCATAACATGCAGGTACCTATTGCCCCGTTATTTGCAGCACGCATACGCACACTCGTCAATGAAGACTGCGGGCCTTGCATACAGCTTGCTGTTAATATGGCATTGGAAGCTGGATTAGACGCGGCGCTTATTGAACAGATTATAAAAAACCAGCAAGATAAAGTGCCTAAAGAGGTAGCGCTTACCATGCGTTTTACCGAGTTGGTACTGGCCCATGACCCAGATGCTGATGACCTCAAAACACAAATTGTTTCACTTTGGGGTCAACCTGGGCTAATCACATTAAGCTTTAGCATCAGCACCTACCGCGTATTTCCAACCCTCAAATATGCGCTCGGCTATGGCAAAACCTGCCATCAAATTGAGATAAATAAGGCGCAACATAAACCGAGTTAACTATAAAATTCGTCTGTTCTTGCCCACTTTAGCCAATAAAAGTGGGCTTAATAACCGCGTTTGAACCAAGATTAAAATACCCCATTCGCATTGTTAATTTTACCGCCCATAAACAAGTTATACAGTCGCATAGACAAATCTAATGGCTGTATCGCATCCCAATGCTCTACCAACCTACCCTCTCTCACAGTCCACGTATCTATGATGTTCATGCCTTTTGTATCATCACCACGATGCTTTGCTTTTAATGTCGCATGAGAATGAATGATCACTTGATCACCATCCACAAACATACGTTTGACATCATAACTAAACTCAGGTGCTAATTTCACAAAGTCTTTCAGTGTTTTTACCACACCACCGATACCATCCTCCATGGTGCGGTTATGTTGCTTGTATTGATCTGCGCCAAAACGCGCGATGACTTCGTCAAAGTTATGATCGTTCATCAGTATCTGCACAAACTCGGCCACAGCTTGGGCATTACCAAGTTCCTCTGCTTGCCAGTGAGATTGAGTTAGCGCTTGTAAATTGATCTGTGGAGTACTCATTGTTTGCCCTTAAAACTTGATTTAACCAAGGCTTTAATCGCCTCGAATTTAACTTTTAAAATGCAAGTTAAATTATTTGATTGCAAAATGCAAGTGATTTATCATGGGGGCATAACAAACAAAGAGAAGCATTATGACCAAACGCTCTGACTGCCCTATCTCTAATGTGCTTGATCATGTTGGAGATAAATGGAGTTTACTGATCATCAGAGATCTGATGTTTTTTGGTAAACATTCTTACTCTGAATTACAAAATTCAGAGGAGAAAATGGCCACCAATATTCTTTCAAGCAGATTGGAAAAACTAGAAACACATGGACTTATTAATAAGCAGCCAGATAAAAAGGACAAGCGAAAAAAAGTTTATCAACTGACTGCGTCAGGCATTGATTTGCTGCCTATTCTTTTAGAAATGATTTTATGGAGTGCTAAGCACGCCCCTGAGCTAACTATACCAACCCAGTTAGTGGAGCGTGCCCAAAGCGACAAAGCAGGCTTAATCAATGAGCTCATTGCCAATATTAATCGATAATATACAGCCTTATGTCGCTTTTTATTGCAAAGATAAACGTTCGACGATGGCAGTAGTCCCTGTCGCCCCTGCCTGTGTTGCACCACCAAGCAGGTAAATATGATTGTTTAAGCTTACCACACCAAGCCCATGGCGTGTTGACGTCATAGGTACCGATTCTGTACGCCACTGGTCAGTCATCAGGTTGTATCGCCAAACACCATCGAAAGTACGTGTGCTCATCTCACGCTTACCACGGCTATTAGTGACATAGGTATATTCTTCACCACCGAATGCATAGATATGACCATTAATGACAGCACTGGCAAGCCCAGCACTTGCTTGTGGCATGGGCGCAAGATTGTGCCACCGGTCGTGCTCAGGGTCATATCGCCACAAAGTATCTAAATTCTTAAAATCCTTCGCATTAATGCGACCACCCATTACATACCACTGATTATTAACCACCACGGATGTTGCTGAATTACTGGCGATTGGTAAGGGTGCAGCTTGCTGCCATGTATCGCCCTTTAACACCCAATGCGCATTGGTATCACTCAACTGACCATCGTTCAAAGTTCGACCACCAGCAACATGCACTTGACCATTTATCACGCCGTACACTGACTCACCCATGGGTATCGGCAATTCGGGACCGATTTGCCATGTATTATGTATATTGTCTAGTTTAAAGACTGTGCGCTTTACTTGCCACGCATCACGCTTTGTTGCGTCAAATCCGCCAATAGCAAATAACACATCGTCATTCGCTATCAGCCCTAAATGGTGACGAGGTGCAGGCAGTGATGCGCCGAACTCCCACGTTTTCTTATTTACATCATACACATAAGTATTTTTAGAGGCCGATAGGTGTGCCAGTACAGCTAAATTTGGAGCCGTTTTCTCAAATGCCCCCGCCACATATACTTTGCCATCAAATACAGCTGGATACACCTCCTGTAAAGGTGCTGGTAAAGTTGCCATCAATCGCCACTTGATGCTGTTAGGAGCTGTAATGGTTCTCTCAATTGAACTTAACGTGCATGCCTGTAGTACGATGACGCAAATAGAAACGATAAGAATCGTATAAGCTGTGTTGTTCATAAATCTATTTAGTCGAAGCTTTGTTCACTGAAGTAAAACATAGTTGACTTGTTATGACTGTGATTTTTTTCTTAAATCCCAGTTTATCTATATAAATTAGTAATATAGAACCTAGACACTCTCTTGCAAGTAAGCAATAATTTGCTGTCTTTGAGCAGATGAAAAAGCATAATAGCCAAAGTGAATTATATTTTTTGACTTACCAATAACGCTGACTTGCTTACCTAACAAGCCGTATGTGATTTTAAAGTACTGAATATCTGAGCGACGTATTGTGCGAATTTCTTCCAACCTGATCAGCTCAAGATGAGACTCATTGAGCTTCACGCCAAGCTCAATTGCTTTATTCTCACCCGTATTTAACATCGCTAACCACATAGGATAAATGATAGCAGCTAGTATGATAATAAAGAGCGCCACATACACTTGCGCTGGGTTGATTGACAAATCAAACACGAAATACGCCGTGCTTATGATAGAAACCTGAATCATGCAAAACCAGGTAATCTTATATATTCTGTCAATCACGTTTTGCAGACGCGACTGCACAAGCAGTTCGTCCATACGACTCCCTGTTAAACTAGTTCACCGGCGGCACACACCACTTTCACAACGTGATTTGCCCGTCAATAAGTAAGAGATCCGATATCGATTTTTGGCAAACATAAAATACAATTTATCTGCCACAGGTTTAATCACAGGCCAGCGCAAAGGCGCATATAGCCA
This sequence comes from Pseudoalteromonas luteoviolacea, assembly GCF_000814765.1. GTDB lineage: Bacteria > Pseudomonadota > Gammaproteobacteria > Enterobacterales > Alteromonadaceae > Pseudoalteromonas > Pseudoalteromonas luteoviolacea_H. Next base: position 912,503 of record NZ_JWIC01000007.1, on the reverse strand, counting down.
ACCCATACCAACCAGCTGCCAAGCTCGATACGTCACATCCAAGCCCAACAATAAAAGACCTTTATCATCCAATGCATGCAGGACCAAATTGGCTTGAGTCGGATCTATATTTGGGTAATTTACAAAGTCATCACTGTGAATGTCCACTGTTTTGATATGACCTGATTTGTCACGCTTTATCAATGCAGACATTTCCTTTACGCACAGAGGGCAGGTACCATCGTAAAAAATCGTTAGTTTGTTCATATTTTTCACTCTTGTTTACTACCCGATACGTACTTACACAACTATCAGATCATCATGCTCATTTTAATTAAAAGCTAATTTAGGTAAGGCTAGCTTAGGTCATATTACAATATATTATCTTAAATTTTGTCTTAACATACACAGTTTTTGCATCAAAAAGAGCCACTATTTTATGGCTCTATTACTTATAGCTTAGCGTGATGATGTTGGCTTATATGTGATTACTCTTTGCCACCAAAAACATCTGGTGAGTCCCCTCATTGATACAACGAAAATATGCACTGTTAATAGAAGCATCGCTATACGCTTCTTCATTCCACAAGAAGGCACCGTTTTTATAACATTCAAACATAAGTGGCTGCTTGTGCAGTTGAAATAGTAGGCAGTGACGTAGCCACAGTCGCAGCAAATGCTGTTAGTGTCGTTTTAATCACTATTTACCTTTTATGTCAATGACATAAAAGGTAAAAACCACACAAATAGAACAATAAAACAAAAAGAAATAAAATGTAAAATGTTATTTTTTGTTGGGCATTAAAACTATTTTCGTCTTTTTTAGAACTCTCCCGTCTTATAAGTGTTAATCATTTTGGAGATGTATATGCACTATCTAAAAGCCCATTCATTCGATTTACTATATCCAACCAACGTACTCAATACACAAAAGCCAAAAGTATTGATTTTATATGGCTCACTCAGACCTAACTCTATCAGTAAAAAAGCAGCCATCGAAGCGGGAAACATACTGACTTATATGGGTGCTAAAGTGAAATATTTTGACCCTCAAGACTTGCCTTTATTTGACCATGGAGCAAACTCAGAACATCCTAAAGTCAAAGAACTTCGAGACTTAGTTACTTGGTCAGAAGCGCAAGTTTGGAGCTCTCCAGAGTTACACGGTAACATGTCCGCGGTGCTCAAAAACCAAATAGATTGGATCCCACTGTCCATTGGCGCTGTAAGGCCGACGCAAGGTAAAGTACTCGCCGTAATGCAAATAAGCGGAGGCTCTCAAAGTTTTAATGCCGTTAACAATATGCGTATTTTGGGCCGCTGGATGCGTATGCTCACCATTCCTAACCAATCATCAGTGGCAAAAGCGTATAACGAATTTAATGACGATGGCACCATGAAACCTAGCAGTTACAGAGATAGAATGGTCGATGTGATGGAAGAACTGATGCGATTTACTTATTTGACGCGAGACCATAAAAGCTTTCTAGTAGATAGATATAGCGAGCGTAAAGCACCCGTTAAGCAGCAAGCGAAATTAAGCTCTGCAATGGCGGATATCGTCGAATCAAAAACACCAAGTGAAAACAAGCAGGTTTCATGCTGCTAAAATATATGAGCAATAGTGGCCACTATTGCTCTTTTGAGAATTAAATATGACCATAGATGAAATCTGGCAAGAATATAGAAGTAGTTTAAAAGCCTTTTTACATAGCAAAGTCTCTAACCCAGATGATGTACAAGACTTACTGCAAGATGTTCTACTTAAAACACACATCGCCATGCATACTATAAATGAAAAAAGCAGTATCAAAGCATGGCTCTTTCAAGTTGCACACCATACTGTGATCGATTATTACCGCAAAAATGGACAAGAAAAACATATTCAAACTCTTCAGTTATGGTACGAACCTGATGAGAGAAACATCAAAATGGAGCTTGCACAGTGTATCCGACCATTTATTCAAGCGCTGCCAGAGAAAAGCGCATCTTTGCTGGAAGAAGTTGAACTGGAGGGTAAAACTCAAAAACAACTTGCTCAAGAGTTATCTATCAGCTACTCAACGGTTAAATCTCAAGTGCAAAAAGCGAGAACTGAGCTGAATGACGTATTTCACGCCTGTTGTGAATATGAATTGGATACACATGGTAACCTTATTGAATATCACCCTAAAGCGGACTTTAATACACGCAACTTAAAGTCTGCAAATAAATAAGGGGCATATAAATATGTACCAGAATTTAATTCACTTTTTGAATTTTTGAATCAGCGCATGCTTATAAAATGCGCTAAATTACAGACTTATCACTTTGGGATCGTCAACTTCTGTCCAACATGGATAATGTTAGATTTCAGTCCATTTTCTTTTTTAAGAGCCGATAAAGAAACATTATACCGCTGTGCGATCAGCGATAACGATTCTCCATTTGCTACCTTGTGCACTGGCACGTTTTTACTCGCTAATAAGGAGCCTTTAGGTGGGTATTGATTAAAATAATTTAAAATTGCATTAGTTATAGCCACCGCCAACTTTTTTTGATGGGTTGGGTTATTTAAGTTTTTTTCATCTTTAGGGTTGGAAATAAAACCCGTTTCAATCAGGACCGACGGAATATCTTGCGCCGTCAATACAGCCAAGCTCAACCCTACCGGCTTCTTCTTATGTAACTTAGTGACTTTTTTTAATTCTTTTAAAGCTTTTGTGGCGAAAACATAGCTGCTTTGCGTCGTAAACTCTTTGGTCATATCAGCAAGGATCACTGCCAAATTATCATCTTGTGTATTTTTGATTATTTCACCTGCGCCCCCGAGCAACTGCGATTCCTTTTCACGATTAGCAATGACCTTTGTAAACTCAGAATTCGCTCTTCGTGCAGATTGTACCAATACAGAGGCGCCATTCGGTTGAGAAGAAGTAAAAGCATCTGCATGGATTGAAATCAATAAATCCGCTTTGTGCTTTCTTGCCATTCGAGGTTTTCTTTCATGTCTGACAAAATAATCACCGGTTCTGATCAACACTGCCTTCATACCTGAATGCGCATTAAGTTGAGCAGATAACTTTTTAGCTATCGCTAATGTTACATGTTTTTCATAGCTTCCGTTATACCCGATGGAGCCTGGGTCATCACCGCCGTGCCCAGCGACAATTGCTACGACAACATCTCTATTTTCCTCATCTGTCTTGCTTTTTACCGTTTGTTTCGCTGTGACGGTATCGTGTAACTCAACCACTAATCTATGACCATATTGACCGGTTGGAGCCAAAGGGAAAACAACTAACTTATAGGTACTTTCTAACTCCAGAACAATACGTTTTGATGCGTTATTTTTAGGTGTACTTGCACGCACTTTTTTGACCCGGAGATCGCGTTGAGTCAAGTTTTTAAAGTTAATTTCAGAGCTACTATTATTAAAATCAATCACTAGTCGATTGGGAGAACGTAGACTAAAAAATGAGTAATCTGGCTTGTCTTTTAAATCAAAAACCACCCGAGTGCTTGAAGGGGCAGACCAGAGCCGTACCGACTCTATCCCGTTTTGAGCATATACTTGTGTACTATTGATGGTCACTAAAACTAAAACGATCGCTATAACTGAACTTGCTAACCATTTTTTTGGATTCTAAACTGATTTTCAAAGCGTGCCCTTTATAGCAAACATACTGCATTAATATAGATTATATTAGTAAAATAAATAATGTAAGTGAACTTTAATTCGGTGAAGTGCACAAATCATCATGCTTAGGGCTGAATTTTATCAGAAGCGCTTCTTTAAATGCTAAAATAGATACGCCCCTTTCTTAATCATCACTGTGTAAATTTCAACATCTCAGGCAAGTTACTCAGTACTTAGGCTCAGGATAAAGGTTATTTCAAGTGATCTAATTAGACACTAAAATAAAAAATGCAAAGCTTGAAAAAGCCTTGCATAAACTCAGGTCAACTTCATTTAATGATTATAATGGATCACAATTTTCAACTGGTTTAGAAAGGTCTGTGGAGAATCCTAATTCCAATGTCGTTCTGGCTGGTTGGGCGAATTTATTGCTCTCAACGGGCTGCCATTTAAACTGTCTGAGTGCTTTTTTAGCTGCGGAAATGAATCTAGTTCCAGGAATTGACTTAATTGTCTCAATATCTGTTGCTTTTCCTTCACTAGAAATCACGAACTCAAACTCTACACAACCACTTACCCCTTTTATTGCGGCACTAAATGGATAAACGGGCGCTACTTTCCTAGTATTATACCAATATAGCTCGACATCCTTTTTAGAAGAAGTTAAATCAAGAATAGGCTTTTCTTTCGTGCCATCAATCCCCTGCTGTGATGCACAACCTGTTAAAAATGCCGTTATCAGCGCGATTGTAATTACCTTCATATGATTTCCTTATACTTAAGTGAATATTTTTTAAAAGCTATTTTTTAAATAAATAAAAGCCATAGCCTAATGTATCTCTTCCCGACTCAAGGTAAGTATCAATCCATGAGTCTAACTGCTGAGCCTTTGATTTCAGTGCCTCGTTATTTGGGGATTCTTCTAACAATGTTTGTGTGTGCATCACACGACCCCACTCAAAGTTATCCCAGTCCTCATCACTGCTCGTCGTCGCATATAAAGCTGTGAAACCGACTTTTCGCGCTTCCTTTATATTATCGTGATGCGAGTGATATATATCCTCTGTGACACCAAGTATATCTAAATACCCTTTCTTCGGCGGCTGCTTCCAATAGCACTCCCCCAGTAGAAGCTTGCCATTGGGTTTTAATAAGTGATACGTCTCAGATAATGCACAAAATAACGCATTAGAGCCTTCTCCATACGCATGAGTAGCGCCATTGCAAATTATTAAATCAAAGTGATTTAAAGGCAGTTCTAGCGCTTTAATCTCTTTATTAATAAACTCAAAGCGACTTGACTCAAAGTGTGTCAATGCATAATTATATGCTTGTTCAATAAGCACATTATCAACATCCACTCCTACCACATGGACATCATAGGCTGCCAAAACCCGATGTAAAAACTTACCATTTCCACACCCAACCTCTAACACATTTGATGCTGGGGGTAACTGCAACCTTGCAATTAAACCCTGTGCTTTCGCTTTCCCTAAAGGACTATTATATTCCATTGATTAATTACCCCATACAGATACAGCGAAAAGGTAACACAAATATCTATAAAATGTAAAATCAAGGTGTATTTATAGAATGAAACGACTAATACGCTGACGTACTAACCATACTGTTATGCAATCGGCATAGATACGCATCGCCATTGATGGGAATCAAATTATTGCGCTACAGGGGTAGGTAAAATCGATTTACGCGGTGAGATCGGAGAGTTAAATGGCTCAATCTATCCAACAAAAATTAAATAAAATAGCACTTTGGCAGAAAATCATTTTCGCTTTAATTTTCGGCTTAATGATTGGATTAATACTCTCTCCTAAAGGGTTAGGTGCTCTAAACGAGCAAAACGCACAACAGGTTGCTTTATGGGTTGCTTTGCCTGGGAAATTGTTTTTAGCCTTGATCCAAATGGTCGTCATTCCACTGGTCATGTCATCTATTATTTTAGGTATTGCGGGAAATCAAGACACTGAGTTTTTAAAAAAGGTTGGTCTGCGGATCTTTCCTTATTTTGTAATAACAACCATCATCTCTGTCAGTATCGGTGTAGCAATTGCGGCAGTCATCACACCAGGTTACTTTGTCGATGGTAAGTTATTAAAAGACCTCGGAGTAAATGCCGTTGCAATATCTACCGAGATTAGCGCCTCAAGTATCCCAGAAAGAGTCGCCGCCATGATCCCTGCAAACTTCACTCAGTCTGCGCTCGACAAAGACATGTTTGCGGTTGTCTTATATTCTGGGTTTATTGGCGTCGCCATGACTTCTTTAGTTAGAAAGCAAAAAGGTTTGCTGCTCGATATTACAGAGTCGGTACAAACACTCTCTCTCAAAGTCGTTAATTGGGCAATGAAATTGGCGCCTTTGGCAGTATTTGGCTTACTGTGTGATATCACAATACGAATTGGTGTTGAAGCATTGATTGGCGTTTCCGCATATGTCATGACCGTTTTGTTGGGGTTAGTGGTGCTGCTGTGTGTTTATTTACTGCTGGTTTTTATGATTGGAAAAATTCCACCATGGCAATTCTTAAGCACAATTAAAGATGCTCAACTTCTTGCATTTTCGACATCAAGCTCAGCTGCTGTGATGCCACTATCGATGAAAATTGCAAAACACAAGTTACACGTAAAAAAACCGATTGCACAATTTATCATCCCACTTGGCGCGACCATCAATATGGATGGAACGGCACTATACCAAGTCATTGCGGCCCTATTTTTAGCGCAAGTGTTTGGTATAGAATTGTCACACAGTCAAATCATACTGTTAATGCTGACTACGGTTGGTGCATCAATTGGCTCTCCAAGTACACCGGGGGTAGGCATTGTAATACTCGCTTCAGTATTGACCAGCTTTGGTATTCCCCCCTCTGGTATTGCACTGATCTTAGGTGTAGACAGAATTTTAGATATGTGTCGAACAACGTTGAATGTCACAGGGGATCTCACTGCATGCCTATTAATGAATCGATGGCTAAATAAAGCCGTGTAGAACACATCTACACTTATTGATTAGAATTGGCAGTCATTGCTTGTTTTCACCCAACAACGCCACAAGCATCATCGCCTCAACTCAAATGTTAATCACTTACACTATTTTATTTATACAAGTACTTGTATAAATACGCACGCATGCTAATGTACAAGTACCTGTATAATTTTAAGATGTATCATGAGTTCATATTTAGAGAGCTTAGACCAAGCATTTTTGGCGCACTTTTGTCGACGTTTATCAGACTTAATCAGCGAGCAAGGCACAACCGCTATTCAAAGTTATGGCATCACCATACCCAGCACTGCGATATCAAGCATGTATTTCCTAGAGAAAAACAGCGGCGTAACTGTCGCTGAATTAGCCGAAGCGCTTTGTGTTACCCATCAGATGGCGACACAAAGAATACATACTCTGGTCAAGCTTGATTTAGTTTGTCGAAAACCTAACCCAAAAGACAAGCGCGCAAAAACGCTGCATTTAACCGAACTTGGTCAGCAAGAAGTGATGCAATTAAAGCCTTTGACGTCAAAAATGACTGAAGTATTCACTGAGCTCACTAAACAAATCGAATGTGACTTATTACAAAAAGTGCGAGAAGCTGAAAAAGCACTCATCGAGACGCCGCTTATGCAACGCCTAGCAGCATTGGATAAATCACAGCATTAAAACAAACATCAAATTATATAAAGGGTGGCGATATGAAAGCGTATATTTCTTTATTACTTTTACTCTTAAGTGGCTGTTCAATTCACACAGAGCGCACCCTAAACACGTACTCTACGAACAACGAAACATCATTGCCAAACACCGTGCTCACTAAACTCAAATGGCACCACGGAGCTCAAAATTGTGACGCATCACAAGAGGCTGCCCATGATATTTATCAGCATGATGCAAGCACTTATATTATTAGACAAAGCAAGTGCTTAACATATGAAGCGCCTTTTATTTATGTATTGGTTGGCCAGCAAGCTATCTTAGTTTTAGACACAGGCGCTTTGGGAAAAGGCACTTCGTATAATTTGTATCAAACACTCGAAAAGTTGTTAGGTAAAAAGCAACTCTCAGACAAAGAACTGCTCGTTATACACTCGCATGGACACAGTGATCACCACCAAGGTGACTGGGTTTTCGACGGCCAACCGAATACAACACTTATCCGGCCTTCAAAGACTGCTTTACAAGCCTACTTTAAATTTAAAAGCTGGCCTGATGAACAGGCGCTCATCGACCTTGGCGGTAGAGCCTTAACAATTCTGCCCACACCAGGCCACCAAGAGGAAAGTTTGAGTATCTATGATCCGCATAATAAATGGCTATTAACAGGCGACACACTTTACCCCGGATACATCTATATTAAAGACTGGGACGCTTACAAATACAGTATCAATAAGCTGAGTCAATTCGCAAAAGATAACGCTGTGAGCGCAATATTAGGCGCCCATATAGAAATGAAAAATGTACCAAAACAGTATTACCCAATTGGTTCAACGTATCAGCCTCATGAGTCACACTTAGATTTAGACGTGATACAGCTTCATATGCTCAATGATGCGTTGCATACAAACCAAGCTCCAACCGAGTTGGTATTTGACCGATTCATTATCAAGCCGATGAGCTTATTTCAAAAAACCATAAGTAATCTGGCTAGGTGGTTTAAAGACTAGGTATTCATCAATTAAAGTAAACGATACAAATCAACATAGCTTAAAAAGTCAGGTCGTACGGGCTTGCCAGCCAGCGTTGTATTGGCATCACCCATAGATAGTGAGTTTTAGATAACTGCCCATACACCTGTATGACAATGTAAAATCATAATCCCTTTATAGCTATGCGGTTTCAATGTATTTACCTGCTCTAATATCCGTAAATTTGCAGCAGCAACCGACTTTTCTTTTCACCTGAAATTCGTTAGACTTTGTTCCGGTACAGGGAATAATCAACCAAATTGGACGGCTTAAAGCAAACACTGTATTACCCATACTCGTTTCATACGTTATCACACACAAGTAATAGATTTCCCATCTTTCACATCCATAACTAAGAAGAAATAATCAATGGACAAAAATCTGCTACACAGCCTTGAGACAGCGCTATCCCAAAGCCCTGAAAACTTGCATTTAAGGTTTACAATTGTTCAAGCATATTTTGAAAACAACGAACCTGAGTGCGCATATGAACTACTTAAGGATATTGAGCTAGGCACACTAGATCAAATTCAGCAGCCCATAGCTGCGAAAGTATTCTTAGCAATGGAGCAACCCGAAACCGCACTACAGACACTTACACTCACGACGCCAGATATCAATATAATCCGATCACAGGCATATAATGCTTTAAACGACTTGGTAAATGCGAAGGCATTTTATGAACAAGCGATTAGTGACAACCCAGCATTAGAAGATCTTGAATATGCAAAAATATTGCGTTCAGACATCATTCCGTCACCCGCTGACAAAAAAATGAAATTACGTGTTATTTCAAATGACGATACTGATACGATTGAAGTAACACGTGTCATTCACCCACCAAAAGACACCATTACATTTGATGACGTCGGCGGATTAGACCAAGTTAAAAAACAGATACGCAAGAAAATCATTACGCCATTTCAAAAACCTTCTCTGTTTAGCAAGTTCAGGAAGAAAGTAGGTGGCGGTATTCTCTTATATGGTCCCCCAGGTTGCGGTAAAACTTTACTCGCTCGAGCAACAGCCGGAGAGTGCAATGCAACGTTTTATAACGTGGTCATTTCAGACATATTAGACATGTATATTGGGGAGTCTGAGCGCAAACTTCATGCTATTTTTGAGCAAGCCCGAGCAAACACGCCAGCAGTCATTTTCTTCGATGAAATAGAAGCCTTAGCAGCCAAGCGTCAGCACACTAGAGAAGCAACGTCATCAAAATTAGTAAGTCAATTTTTATCTGAGTTAGATGGTTTCGCGCAAGATAACCAAGGCGTATTGGTACTTGGGGCAACCAATGTCCCGTGGGCAATTGACCCTGCATTTCGGCGTCCAGGTCGATTTGATCGCGTTGTGTTTATTGCACCACCGGATCAAGCAGCGCGCGTCGAGATAATAAAAGGGCTATTGAAAGATAGGCCAGGCGGCGAGTCAATCAACGTAGAAAAAATTGCCAATCAAACAAGCGGCTTTTCTGGTGCAGATTTAATGAATTTAATCGAGTCAGCAGTCGATGAAGCTATTGATGACTCTATTGCAAATGGGGTAGAAGTCCCTCTGAATCAAAAGCATGTGAATGACGCAATGAATATTAGCAAACCAACCACATTAGAGTGGCTCACTATGGCCAGAAATTATGCTAAATATGCAAATGATGCTGGGCAATATGACGAAGTAATGGCTTTTTTGAAAAAGTATGGAAAATAGCACGATGCATGGATATCAAATAATCGATGAACCTAAGAGCAACAAGCTCTCTCATACAACCGTAGATCCAATGTGGCCTTTACTTGGCTTTATGCTCGGTGGTCCTTTGTTTAGCTGGGCATGGTCAACGCTCAACAGCTTCGCATTAAATAGCCCCTCTCGTAATAAAGAGCTAGTTATCATTGGCTGCGCTTTTATCTCTTTCTTTGCTTTGTACACAGGCGTAAGCGTATTGCAAAGTAACGGTACGATTAACGGCATCAATCCGCAGTATATTAACCTGTTCATCATCAGTATAGAGCTTATCTTTTGTTACAAGATTTTTTTAATGCAAAAAGAAAGTTTTGATATCTATGAGTATTTTGATGGCAAAGTTGCAACGCCAGTGTTCGGCTTATTCTTGGCCCTATTTTTTGGTAAGAAACTTGAAATATTTGCCATAACTCATCTACTAACGGGTACACAATAATGGATTACAACGACAACTCAATAGACAACTTAATTGAACAAGCCTCACAACGATACCGTTATGGTGACTATAACGGTGGTATAGAAGCACTCAAAGTCGCTTTGTCCATCGCACCTAACAATGGGGTTCTACATAGCTATTTGTCGTTTGGCTTAATAAAGCAAAAGCGGATTTATGCCGCAGAATATGAGGCAAAATTAGGGTTAGAGCTCGACCCAAACTCAGCTTATGCCCACTATGTATTGGGCTGCTTGTTGCACGTTAAAAAAGATTATCAAGCTGCATTAACTCACCTTGAGCAAGCCACTGCCCTCGACCCAGAAAATCCGAGTTTTTTAGAAGCGCTCAGTGCTGTGCTGTTAGATAAAGGACGTCTTGAGGAAGCAAAGTCTACGCTAACGCGCGCGCTAGAGATTGCCCCTGATGACCCAGATGTTTTGGCGAAATTTGGGGACTTGTGGCTTCACTTAAACGACTTGAATCAAGCACAAGTCTATTATAATGAAGCGCTGATGATCGAACCTCAACACAGCGGCTCATTGATAGGTAAAGGACATTGTTTATTGCGTCAAGGTGAGATCACAGAATCCAAAGAACACGCAATATGGGCTTTGCAACAAGATCCAAATGACCATGATGCCCTGACATTATTAACAAATATAAAAGCTCGACAAAATGCCGCGATGGGCGTTTGGTGGCGATTAAATACTTGGCTTGTCAGCGGGAGTAATACCAGAACAATATTATTACTCATCACCGCCTATATTGTCTTTCGCGTGTTCGCCATCGGGCTAGACGATGCTGGATTTGAAACCATAGGTTCAGTAGTATCAATGCTTTGGTTAGGCATTGTTGCTTACATGTGGGTAGGCCCTGTCTGGTTTAATAAAAAACTGAAAGCGGAATTAGAAACCGTCACACTCGATAAAACTTTCTGATAGACAGTTTTACGTCATTATTTTTAATCAAAAAGGTCTGTCGTGAGATTCAAGCTTTATTATGGAGTATCGGTTTTGAATATCTTACTCATTGTTTTGGCTGCAATATATGGAATACTGACCAAGTCTCACTTAGTCAGTTTTATTGATTTGGATATGGCTCGACATATGCTCATAGCCAGTGCCGTTGTAGCGCCCATGTTGTGGTTAGGGTTGGCGTATTCAACGCGATGCCCGCACTGTAATGGCAAAGCGCTGCCATTTATCGATCAGATATCTAAAAAATCACAGCTAAGCGAACCAATACCTAAATTATTGAGGCCTTTTTCTTTTATGGTTGAGGCCGAGTTTTTTGCAAACTATTGCTATTGTATTGAATGCAATGAAAAAATCATTTTCAAAAAAGGGCCACACCTCTCTAATAGTGAACAATCTAACGTAGATAGCTAAAATCTGCATTAGACTATGCTCTAATCGATGATTCGCTGATAGGCCGATACAAGTAGTGTCGGCTTTTCAGTCCACCACAAAACCCTATACATCTCAGCGCCACCTGCATGATTGTCCTAAACATACTCACATTACTTACCCATGCAAAAAGGTCAATTTAAAAAGGTGTAATCCTGTCGCTATCTGGGACTTAAATTTAAATTAGAGATTAATGACAACACACTTGATTGAATATAACTGGTGACTACCTAAAAAACATATCAAAAGGCATTCGTGGTAAACGCCCAGCGATCGAGATATAAGAAAAACCAAGCGCAACACCAAAACTACTAATGCAATGAAACCAATTAAGCAATTCTGTAGACTCTGTGCCAATTAGCCCCAAGAGTTGGAAAAACGAATCCCCCCAAAACAGCAGTGCAGCAAACCCTGCAAGTAGTCTAAAGAAAGGACGTATAGTTGACATGCAGGTCATGCTCCACAGTACATTTATCGGTGAATAATATGTTTTCAAATCCAGAGGTAGAAAAAGCCGGTGGCATACGCTATCGGCTTTTCCATTGTTCATATGCTACAGCATATAAGGGTTATCGCTATTTTGATTTGAGTTTTGACTCGGCGCAGGCAGTCGCTCAATACGTGCGAGACGCTCTAGAATCACATCCACTTTGCGACCAAGCTCCGGATCTAGGGTGCTTGATTGCTCAGCCTGTTGCATCAACGAAGGTAAAACCGTGTTGACCAACTCACTCAGCGCAAGTGCCACTTCCTCACTCGGTTTAGACTGCTGTGAGCTGATAACTTGCTCTCGTAGTTGGACAACTAACTGCTCTAACACTGAGCTTTGAGCTTGTGTTTGTGAAGTCAGTTCATCTTGGTGTTGTTGCAGGCTCCCTGACACACTTGAAAGTTGCTTTGCCGTTTGATGCTGGCTTGACTCAAGCGCTTCTTTGAATTTGAGCCCTAACGCATCTTGGCTATGCATTAACTCTCGACTAAGCCCAGATAAAGCGGTCGTCAAATTTGACTGCTCAGCAATCGCCTTTAACGCATCATTTTGTTGCGCTAACAGCTCGGACTGACGTGTGTGGTGTGCAACTGGGTTTTGTGCTTCCAACACCTTAGCCATATGGTCCAACTTGTTGGAAACCCCCTCGACTAACGCTTGCTGATGTTCAATTGATTGCTCTACATACGACTGCTTAAGCGTGTTTTGTGTACTTAACTCACCGCATACCTTCACCAATTCATCAGCTAACTTTGTTAGCTCTGCGCCTTGTTTTGCCATTGCTTCACTGTGTTTTGAAGCACTATGCTCTGCACTGCTAATCTGGCTGTCATGTTGGTGCTCAATTGCGTTGGTAAGCAGTTGTAACCGCTCAGACAGTGCCTCTGTTAAAGCATGCTGTGAAGCAAGTCTATTATCCGCTCTTTGCTCATCAAGCTGTGCTTGCTCTGAATAACGTTCTGACTGGGTACTTAAAGCATCAGTGAGCTGTGCCAAAGCATCATTCACCTTACTCACCAGTGTCTCAGTCGCATTCATACCTTGATGCACTATATGATCACTGTGCGCTTGGCTTTGTTGATGCTGTTCGGCCAAAAGCCCCGTTAGCTGCTCAAAGGATGCTGTCAGTGGTGACTGCTGCGCATTGCGTTCAATCACATTAGCCACCGACTGTATGCTATGGTTGGCGTCTTGTGCACTGATCGCGTGATTAAGCGATTCAAACAGAGCTGAGTAATTATGACTTAACTGCTCTTTGTCCAGCTTTGTTGCAATGCTGTTGAGTGACTCATTAAGCTCACCTAGTTGCTCAACTGCAAGTAATACAGGACTACCTGCATCATTGGCTCGGTTAAGCAGCGCATAATCATCTAAGATCTGTTGCCAGCGCGCTCTTGCCTGATCGTCCAACGTCCCCCGTAGCTCAGCGAGTTTAAGGAGGTTTTCCTCACTGCCTTTACTGAGCGTTTGCGCCTCACCACGGTAATGGTCTTGAATGAGGTTCTCTAATTCCTCATCATTCATTGCCGCCACTACTTTTTCAGCCATCTTATTCATGTTTCGATAACTGCCTTGTAGCTTAAACGGCGGCTCAATTCGATAATCATCGTCTTGCGCAGCAGAGGCAATATACTGGGCATTCACTTTTAAAACCGTATTTCTTATCTGGATCAGCTTTTGTAGTACAGATACTATTTCGTTTGCTTGCGCCTGCGAATAGTTATGCTCCAACTCATTCAAAGAGATATCTTCACCTTGCGCAATACGCACTAATTTATACAAATCCTGCATGTTTCGATTGGCAAGTGGCGCAAGTACCGCATTTGAGGTGAGTGCATTTTCGATGAAGCTCATCGCAAACTCTTGCTCACACCCCGATAAGGTATCACCTAAGTTGTAAATATCGGCACGGTTGGCCAACATATCTGGAATTTTAAAGCTCTCACCAGATTCTGTGTAAGGGTTGCCCGCCATCACAACAGCAAACTTTTTACCTCGTAGGTCATAAGTTTTACTGCGACCGTTCCATACCCCATCGATACGCCTAGAGCCATCACAGAGTGAAATGAACTTTTGTAAAAATTCCGGATTGGTATGCTGAATATCATCCAAATAGAGCATGACGTTATTGCCCATTTCAAAGCTCTGATTGATTTTTTCAATCTCTTTTGCGGCCGTTGCATTGATCGCTTGGCCTGGGTCAAGTGAAACCTGATCATGACCAATTGAAGGACAATTCACTTTGACAAAGGTTAAGCCAAGTCGATTCGCAACATATTCAATCAGCGTCGTTTTACCGTAACCCGGTGGAGAAATAAGCAATAACATCCCCATTAAATCAGTACGTTTATTATTACCTGACGCACCAATTTGCTTCGCGAGGTTATCACCAATAATTGGAAAGTAAACTTTATCAATCAACTGGTTACGAACAAAAGAGCTCAACGGTCTGGGCTTGAATTCATCGAGCTGCAAGCGCTCCTTTTGCTCAGCTAAAATATCAGACTTAATTTCATGATAGTGACTAAAACCACGAACATGTTCAGCCAAATATAGCTCTGTACGCGCAAAAAACTCTGAGTATTCAAGCGTTAATGTTTGCTCATTAATACGAATATGTTGACCTAACAGTCCATTAACTTGATTAGAAGTGGTCACATCTTGCGCGGTAAACTTAGCCGTTTTTAAATGCTGTAATAGCACCATATTGGCCGCTTCAATCAATTGATCGGGACTGACCTCTGTCTCATGCTGTTGCCCATAGGCATTAAGCCAGCTGGTTGCCATAATGGCTTGATCTTGCAAATGCTCCAGTGCCTGCAGCGTATCTTGTAGTGAGCCTGCAAACCCTTTACTTCTAGCGATGCTGTTAAATTGCTCCGCTAATTTTTTGACCGTATGAGAGGTCGAAAAAGTAAGCTCTTTTTTACTCTGCGCCAATTCTTTAATTAAATATTCAGCACTTAACTGACCGGATAAGGCAGACGTATAACCCAGATAACGGTTTAACTCGGTTTGTGCAAACTGAGTGATCACCTCACCAAGTTCAGTGGCTAGCTGCACTTTAAATCGCGCATCACCTAGCAAGCTCTCCATCAACTCAGCCTGCTTAGATTGCTCACGCCACTTGATTAATTGTTTGTCATCACATTGGTTTGCATATAACTGTGCGACAACTCGCGCTGAAGTAGGGTATATCAATAATCCTAACGCCTGCTTTTGTGCCAGCAAGTTTTGTAATATCAGGGTTGCATCATGGTCATGAATGCCTTTTTCATAACCCTCTTGGTATCTAGGCTCAGCAAATTTTTGCACTAATGTGAGCAGTGTTTCCTCACCTATCGCCGCATTTAACTCATCAAGCGTCAGTGCGTGAGTCGGGTCTGTAGCCGCAGTCAGTACTTGCGCGGCTAAAAACTCCCCACGATATATGTCGTTATTTTCAGAGACTAAATTCTGCTGCCAGTAAGGACGATAAGCCAACAAGGTCTCTCGAATGCTTTTATCCCCAATCGGCTCAAAATACTCAGTACCAGTCAGATGAAACATTAAGTCTTCGTCACGAGGTAATAAAGTCAGATCAAGTTGCTGCTTGTTAACACCAAAATTATGCTTACCAATTTTGACTGAGTTGCCACCATCGCTGTATATATCCTGCTTATCACGCAGTGAGCGGACACCCTGATCTTTGGCGGCTTTTAACTTGGCTTGAATATCATCTGCTTTGATCTCATCACCGAGCTCTTTAAGCTCTTGCGTCAAACTACGTAATTTGCTGATCATCGGATCAGAAGCAAAGTAGCTGTTGATTTCATCAATATCAGTGAAGTTTTGTGAGCGTCTAGTCACCCCTTGCAAAATACGCTCAGCGGCATTGGCCAAATTCAGCGCTCGACGCTGCCTCTCATCTATCAGCTGCTGTTTATGTGCTTCAAAACTTTCATAAACATCATCGCGCTTGGCCATGATCTCAGCAAGATACTCGTCGTACTCACTGAATTGGGATTCCAGCTCTTCTAATTGAATGAGCAAACGAGAGAGCTGCTCATCACATTGCTCAGGCGTACGTGCATTGTTCAAACTACTGGTAATACTTTGACTGAACAGCTTAAAGCGCGCTGCAAATTCCGCTTTTGCCTCAACGCTGCCAAGACTTTTTCGACGAATTTCAATACTGGCTTTTGCACGATTAACTAAGCCATAAACGCCACTGACATCTTCGAGGATCTGGGTTCTAACACGACTATCATCGATTTCTAAATCAAGCATAGTGTGATTGAGTAAATCAAGCTCATCACCCAGCGCATCTAACTCACTTAACAGCCCATTTAGCTCGGTGACACTCTCGCTTTTCTCACTCAAACCGGTCAGTTCATCCAGTTTGTCATGATAAGGCGCTAAAGCCGCTTCCTTTTGTAAAAATTGCGCGGTTGCTTTACTCAAATCTAAAGTGAGCGCATCAAGACGTGTTTGCAGCGCTTGTAATGCTGCTACGTCTATATATTTCACCTCTTCCAAGCTAATAATTTTGCCTTTAAGCAATTTAAGCGCTTCAAGGCCTGTGACAAATTCAGTTGCGAGCTTAAAACTATCAGGGCGAATATCCTTGGTAATCGCTTTATATTCTTGCTCAATATCTGCCAACGCTTTTTTGGCGGTTTCTTGTATTTGGCTGACCTTTTCAAACTCATCCAAAACCTGCTCAGAGGTTTCAAATATCTCATGCAATTGGGTATTGAGCGGAGCAAAGTCTGGCTCTGTCAGCCAATGGTATCTATCTAAGATACTACGTGTTAAAGAGATCAAACTTTCATAGTGAGAAACATTAGGGTTTTGCTCACTGATGGCCTTGCAGACACTATATAGATCTGAAATACCACGGACCAAATCTGGATTACCAATTTTACCCAACATACTGCTTGGTGTCGGGGCATTGGCAGCAAATTCAACAGAGCAAAATGGACTGTCCCAGATCTGAATCGGGTGAACACGCTCTGCCTCTTCTTTTTCGGCTTTGAAGGTGATGGTTAAACCATCTTCATAAACACCATAACCATGACAGTAGATTGGGTTTTGAAGGCTTTTCTCGATCAGGTTATAAGCAAATAATGCGTAGCGCCCTTCGCTCGGCTCATAAAAAACATATAATACATCTTCGCCATTGGGCGATTTAATTTGCTTATGAAATTCTAAGTTTTCAATGTGATCTTCAAACGAACGCGTCTGCCCTGATTGTAAATAGTAGCCCCCCGGGAAAATAATACCGTGGTCATCAGGGAGTTGTACGCACGCATCGGAAATGGCATCTTGGCGGATGACATTTTCGGTCACACAGTTAAAAATATAATAGCGCCAAACCTTTTCTCGATAAGGTAGCACTTTAAGTAAGATGATTTCGCCAAGCTTCGCATACTCCACATCACAGTCAGCGAGAGATTGGTTTTTATCTTCGACTGGCTCCGCATAGATCCCTTCGCCACTTTCAGTGTTATTCTCGATTTTAATGGTTAGATCACCGCCAACCGTCTCAACAAATACGGTATCAAGAATATTAATATGCCCATGACGACCTTCTACATGGTTACTTCTATCCGTTTTTATCCACTCAAAATCATAATCTTGGCCGTTACTTAAATCACGTTCACCACGATTATCTATGTAATCTAGGGTATTATCTGCCGCAATCTCCCAGCGAAAAACACGTACATCAGTGAGCTTATCACCGATTTGAAATAACGCGTAAAGCTTGCCATTTTGCTGAAATAAATGCTGTAAGCGGGTTTCTTTGTAATAGGTATATAACTCGTCAAAATCTCTCAAAAATCGATTGTCTGTGAGAAACTTTGTTTCACTTGGATACGCTTCTACCTCATAGTGTTCATCTTGTTGAACCAATTTTTGAACACTGAACACATCGCTTACTTGGGTATTCTTTTT
Source organism: Pseudoalteromonas luteoviolacea (assembly GCF_000814765.1). Lineage (GTDB taxonomy): Bacteria > Pseudomonadota > Gammaproteobacteria > Enterobacterales > Alteromonadaceae > Pseudoalteromonas > Pseudoalteromonas luteoviolacea_H. The sequence continues at coordinate 894,196 of NZ_JWIC01000007.1, read as the reverse complement.
CAATCCTAAAAATACGTTGTAAGCAAAGATGAGTTTATCACCAATGAGCACGATATCTCGTGGTATACAATTGTGCTCGGTTCTTACTCTCGCACGCCCTTTCACTTTGATTTCGGTGCTGCCAAAGGTATCAATACGGTTTTGGTTGAGTAAATCAATGTCTGTGCGCAATTGAGCACCCGAATTACTCAAACGACGTTTGATTAAATCATAAGAGCCCTGTTCTAGTGCGGCATTATTTGCAGAGTCCGTCATAGTCTACTGTCCTGTTGTACAAGGAGGGTAATTAGAAAGGTAAGAGCATGCTAGAACGCATGCTCTGTTAGTCATTTAAAGCGACGTTTAGCTCTGCTCGTTTGACTCAACTTGCTTTGAGCTACCGTTTAACGTACTACCAAGTAACGCCAAAAGCTGCTGTTTCTCAGCATCGCTACTATTTCCTAACTGACTAAAAAACTTACTCATTGCGACATTTTTCATCGTTTCTGATGACGCATTCGCACCACTTAAAACACCTTTTAGGTCATCCATGATGTTTCTTTCCCCATTTAAATGATCTTTAAATAAGGTTTGAACTGTATCACTCTCACCCACTAAGCCATCAATTGACTTACCGAGTGTGATAGCCTTCATAAACTGGTTAAAGAACTGACCATCACCACCCATGATGTTGATATCTGCGCTACCCAATGTTTTACTAAGTACTTCAGATTGATGCGCTGCAATGTCTTTTTCAGCCTCTAATTTAGCAAGCATTAACTCTTTTTGCTGGTTAAGCTGCAACGTAAAGCTTTCATAGTCTCTCGCCGACTGGTCCATCGCATTTAACGCTTGTAGCTTCTCTTCAAGGCCTTTTGCTTCTGCTGACATACGACGTTCAAGTGTCTGCGCTTCCGCTTCACCTTGTTTCTCAATTGCCTCAGCCATTGCTGACTGAACTTCAGCATCTGCAAAACCGATGTCACGTTTACCTTGTGCTTCTGCCGCCAGTTTTTGTTGCAATACTTGTGCTTCCGTTTCACCTTGCAGCGCGTTTGCTTCTGCTTTTGCTTTGGTCACTTCGGCTTCAGCTAAACCAGCTGCCGCTTTTTCTGCACGCTCAGCTTCCGCCAACACTTTTTTCGACTCAGCCGTTTGATTTGCAATACGCAGCTCAGCTTCAGCCATTTTTTCAAGCTCTCTCGCCTTGAACTCGGACGCTTGCTCTTGCGCTTTGGCCGCTTCAATATCTTTGACAAGTGCTTCTTCTGCCTCTGCTTTGGCTTTAATCACAATCGCTTCTTTCTCTCGCTCTGCGGCTGCCAATGTTTGCACATCTTTAATACGCTCTTGTTCTTCTGCAACCGTTTTCTCAACCGCTACTCTGTCACGTAATACCTCTGCAATTTCTTTACGTTCCACTTCCAGCGCTTTTTCTTTATTAATGCGCATAATTTCCGTTTCTTTCTCACGCTCAATCACTTCAATTTCACGAGAGCGCGCCACTTTTTCTTCTTCAATGGCCAGTACACGAAGACGGTTTTGCTCAGCAATGTCGATTTCACGCTGCTTGTTTTGTTCGGCAATTTCAATTGCCTCATCCGCTTTTAAGCGCGCATCTTCCGACTTCAAACGCTCTTCTTGCTTCACACGCTCAGCCTCAGCAGTCTCTCTTGCGCGTACCGTCTCAATCTCTCGCTGCTGCTTTGCTTTCGCATCTTCTTTTTGACGCTCAATCTCCAATGACTTCTCTAACGCCGCTTGGTTTTGGATCTCTATTTGCGCTTGCTCATCACACTTCAGCTGATTGGTTTGAACGTTTTGCTCTGCTGTTTTTTCAGTAATACGACGGATCCCTTCGGCATCCAAAATGTTGTTCTCATCTAGTTTATGAATAGACGTCTGCTCTAGATAATCAATCGCAACGTCTTCTAGTGTATAACCAGATAAATCCTGACCAATGACTTCTTTAATTGCATCTCTAAACTGATTGCGGTGTGTAAACAGTTCCTCAAAATTCATTTGCTTACCAACTGTTTTCAACGCCTCTGAAAACTTAGCTTCGAATAACTCTTGCAATGTCTCAGGCTGAGAAGCGCGGGCACAGCCAACTTGCTTCGCTACACGCAAGATATCCTGTTTATTTTCATTGACGCGAATATAAAAAGTAATTGCAATATCGGCGCGAATATTGTCTTTACAAATAAGACCACTATTTTCTCGACGCTCAAGCACCATGCGCTTAGTTGAGATGTCCATTACTTCCATTTTATGAATAACAGGATAAACAATCCCTCCTGTTGTCGTGACATCGGGTTCGTTTTTCATTTTATTGATAATGAGCGCATGCCCTTGATCCACTTTTCGATAAAACTTCCCCACGATTAAAATAATCGAAAAAATAACGGCGATAACTACGCCCACGATTGTTAAAATTGGTCCTAGATTATCTAAAAATTCCATGTGTGTTCCTAAATTTTATAATTATTCCAAACCACGGCTATGTTTGTTTTCACGTAGAGCTGCCATGGTATATTTTCCCCAATTACCATGCTGGAAATATGAGAAGTTGATTAAATTTTTTTAATGACTTTATTCGTGATGATTACCAAGGTTTTTCAACAACCAAGTAACTGTTTCTATTTGTATCGTGTTCAATGAGTAGCGCAACATCTCCAAGTGCGAACACCCCCTCCTCATCTGACCTCACCTCTATCAGTTGCTCAGTGCCTTGAAACTGAACTTTTGCTTGACCAAATTGGTCAGTGACCTTACTCGTCGCAATCACACATTCAAGACCAATGAAGTCATTTTTAGATGCCGTCTCTTTACTGTCAAAAAAGCGTCTTAAAGGTTTAACCAATAAAGCGGTTAACGGAATAGACGCGACCAAACAAGCAAGCATCATCGCGCCGCCAAGCAGGTAAAACATCACGCCATCACCTAATGCATAAGCAAATAGCTGATGTGCATAGAAGCTTGCAACCCAACTGATAAGCACCACTAAACTAATTGAAATAGTGAGCGGTACACCACCAAATCCCATTTGAAAAAAGGAGTCGCCTCCGCCTTCAACGTCAAGCTCAACGTCACCTTCAAGCATATCGATATCAGCAAAACCTAACAGCGCAATTAGCCAAAAAACAATGACAATAAGCAATAATGTGGTAAACACCACGGTGGGAAAAGTAAAAATAGTATTGAGAAAGTCCATAATCTATTGTGTTCCTATGAGTTAAGGGCTATTCAAACCACGTGTACTCTTTAAAATGCGCTACTTGCTATCTTTCACATGTTGGATAAGCAAATCAGCAACCTTTTGCTTTACCATACGTTTATCACCATCAGGAATGTCAAAACGCTGTGCCAGCAGCCCTATTTCCTCATCGCTTAGATTAAAACTAAGCCTTTGGCGCGTTTTTTTTGATTTGATTTCCAACCCAAGGATCCGACGGATCATGTCTGATGGCGTGAGCTCCTCATCAATTGCATTTTTCTTAATAAACTTTTGCACTTCAGAGCTTAAGTCAAAAGCAAGTTGCGTGGCTCTCACCGCCTTTTCTTGCTTTTGCCAAGTTTTTTTATTTTCACTCATCCGTGTTACTTATTCTGTTTTGCTCGGATCCGAGCCAGTACGTCAGCGCCCTTTGCAGCTTCTTCACCAATTCCAGCAGCGCGCATTTTATCATTCAGTGATTTATCATTGCTTTCATCAGCTAGTTGCTGTGCCGCATCGAGTTGATCTTGCCTGTCCATTTGTCGCTGTTTGATGCGCTCCAATGACTGCTTCGCCGATGTCATTGCAGAGTCACCTGAAGCCATTGTATCGTTTACTGCCATGGTTGCTTTTTGTACGCTTTCTGTGGTTTTAACCATGCTCAGTTGGCGTTGATTTTCAACAATGGTTTTTTCCGCTTGCTTAATTTGTTCTTTAAGTTTGCTCACATTCGCCGAAAATGTATTCAGCACTTGTTGCTGCTCTGATTTTTCTTGTTCAAATTCAGCTATTTTTCCTGCAATTTCAAGTGCTAAGGTTTCTTCATCTTTGTCTAGTGCTTGTGCAGCATAGGTCTCGTGCTTACCTATCTCTTCATCAAGACTTTTAATAGCACGTGAAGTTTGAATCTCTTTTGCCATCACTTCTGTCAAGCTTCGTTTTGCCTCGTTTAAAGCAGCTTGAGCATCTCTGATCTCTTGCTCAAAAATACGAATTGCGTTGGCATCAACAATGCCTTCGCCTACTTCGTTTACACCACCCTTAACCGCAGTAAATAACTTTTTTAAAATACTCATGCTTAATACTCCTTATTATTCGGTCAAATAATCACTAATTGCATCTAATGCATCTATCGAATTGGCAGATAAAGTAACGATTTCATGGCCAAGCTGCTCAAGTGTTGAATTTGTAGAAAGCGCACCAAAAATTGCGTATTTGTTATCAATTTTTGCAAATGCACTTAACGGCATAGGTACATTTAGGCGCAGTAGCGTATCGTTTAATTCAGCTTGCTTTTGTGCAGTTATTTCTTGTTCTGAGAACAAATAACAGATACACAGAATTTGCTCTTCTGTTCGAGTAACAAAAATTGGAAGTTCGTCATTTCCATCAACAATAACTTGTAGAACGTCTTGTCCAACATTGTTGATAAAAAAGGATTCAAAACTGGCACCTTCAGTTTCATACTGAGAAAGTTTGAGAGAAAGCTCATTTAATTCCATATAACAGATTCCTTATATCTAATTGGCTTTTTCCGTAAGTAAAAGCCGAACTGTTTTTATGAGTTAACAACTTTAGATTTGCACGTCATGACATAATATGTCAATAGCATTTTTGAAAAAAACGCAAGTTTACTTGTCTACACTGTAAAAGAGGTGCCCAGAGTAAAAACCACATGGCGCTATTTATAACAGCTATTTTAAACGAGGTAAAATTAAGATATTCATATAAATAACAATGCTTTATAAAAATAATTTTACGGTTATAAAAAAGCTCTGTGGTTTAAAAGTTGGTGAGTATTAACAGAGAGGTATAAATCTTTATGGAGCAACGAACAAGCCGCCTCGTCACTCCTAAAAATATTAATTGCTTCGTAATCTGGCAATTAAATTGTTTTTCACCGCAGGCCATTCATGAGACAAAATAGAATAGACAGCAGTGTCCCTGATTGAACCATCAGGCATAACTTGATGGCTTCGTAACACACCATCTAACTTTGCACCTAGTTTTTCTATTGCGGATCGAGAAGTTTGATTGAAGAAGTGTGTTTTAAACTCTAATGAGAACGCGCCTTTGGTGTCAAAAAGATGAGACATAAGTAAGTATTTGCTTTCAGTATTAACGCCTGTTCTTTTTACGGCATCAGAATACCAAGTATAGCCAATTGATGCTCGACGATGCTTTTCTTTTACGTCATAAAAACGGGTTGTCCCGACCACCTTTCCATCGTGTTTAGTTTTCACAACATAAGCCATTTCCCCGTGTTCCATTGCTGCTATCGCTTTATGAACATACGCTTGCATATCCTCTGGCGCTGGCACTGCTGCATACCAAAGTTGCCAACTTTGGCCGTCATTTACAGCTTCTTTTAACTCATCACAATGGCTAGCTAACAATGGTTCCAAAACAACGAGCTCACCGACAAGTGCCTCACTTGTTAACCACATATTTAAACTCCTTTCATTAAACACTATATTCAATTATAAAGGATATAAAAATGAGAAACAGCACCTTAAAAAGGAACGAACTGAATTAATCTATGCGGATAACCTTTCTGATAATATGCTTATGTTGCTTGGGTGTACAAGATTGATAATCAAATTCATGATAAGCAAGATCATTATGATTATCTAATTCATAACATGTGTACTGCATGCCAGTATTTAGATAAGACGTTTCATTGTGCACCGCTTCCCAAGCATCAGCCAGCAGCGCTGCAAAATCGCCCTCGGGCTGTTCTCCCACTATCTTTTTCATTTCTAACGACGAAAATCTACAACCAGCTTGTCCTTGCTCACTTTTAACTAACCTTGCTCTGTTCTCAGTTTGCTCAACCAACTGATTATCATGGATATCACGCTTGACCTCTTCCAACTCATTTAAAGCGATGATAGAAATATCTCGAATGATGTGAGTTTGTATTAATTGGAAAACATCTTGTGAAGTGTAATTACCGAGAGAAACAACACGGTTTATAATTTCTAATAAACGCTTGTCTGGCAGACTTTCCTGAGATACATACATGCCATAGTCAGGATCATTAAACACAATAAACTCAAAAATCCCCTCCGTTACTTCAGGTGAGAACGCAATTTGCTTTTCAGGATAGACAAAGGTCGCCAAAAAACTCTCAAACCCTTGCATAAATGTGACTGTCAGATTGCCGGATTCTGTAGACTCAATACCAATAATATAGCCGCACTCCATGGAAGTGGCACAATCATTTTGAGAGGTGGCTACCTGACTCTTAAAATAAATACGATATTGACCATTATGCATTACAACCAACTTCCCTCTCTACCCCGGCTTTTTGTATCCACCTATAATGCGACGCATCACTTTATGTTCGCCAATAAAGCAACAACGTATTGAATTAATCACAGTGATATCAAATTCAGCGCAGGCGAAATTTATGCTTCTTGTTTAGATATTAATCTAAAGCCAAATACCTATAATGTAAACATTAAATTTACATGATAGGTAAGAATTCATTTGAATTGGCAATATGGAGGAGGTATGGCGCGATCGTTTAATCACTCAATACAGACGATGTATTAATTTAATAAGGCAAATCGCATATTAAACACACCATCAGCCACCTCTTCTATTTCGATAGATGCTGAATGACGGTACAAGTTTAGCTGCGTCAATAGTTTTGTTCGATCTTCATCCGATGCACTACTTTCGTCCAAAAGTAATGTCGCATTAATATAGTGCTTGTTTGACCCAGCATATTTACACGATTGAGAATCACGCTCTTCATACTTAATTTGTTCAATAAATTTCTGATCCATAGCACATCTTTATTCTGAGTTATTCAACACTCATAACTATATAAAAGTCCTTATAACCCAACTATTACAAACTATTACACGAGTAGCAAGTCAAATCTGCGCAACTCCCTTTACCGAAGTAAAAAGCAGGCCACTAAAACACGAGACCGAACTTGCTAAGCGAAAAGAGATCACTGAGTATTTAAATACAGTGGCTGTAAAGGCCCTGAAGTAACCCACTCAACCATCACTTGGCGTTGGCTTATTGAAAACATCCGTTGACCGTTATCATCCACTTCAGAATTCATAAAACTCATGGACAAATCACTATTTTTGCAGCTCGTTAAAGGCTTACCATCACAAGTCAAATGACTATGTGTATTCTTATCGGTTGGCATACCGTGCGTGTGTCCAATTAAACCCAATAAGTGCCCTAATTCGTGTGTCAATGTTTTACCCTCATCAAACCTCGGCTCTCTTGGCTGAATAACCCCAAATGCCGTGTGCGCTACCACCACACCTATTACCCTATCTTCCACCAAACCAGGTATATTTGCCCTGCCCACCAACCCAAGCGTCCCTTTGAAATCTCGCCCATAGCCAACCCAAACATTGAGATATTGATCGGTTGGCCACACGTCGATTCCACCTTTTTCTGACTTAGCATAGGCATGTTCAGCACTAATAACACTTAGGTTCGCAAATTTACGGTTTATGCCTGAATGGGGATTACCGTTTGGATCATGAGACGCCAAGTAAAGCTGGATCCCGGTATCTGCTATATATGGCTTAAATTGCTCATCGATTGATTCGAGCTCATTATAATTCATCCCCCGAAAGTGCTTATTTGTCGCCTCAATTTGCGACATAATTTGCTCATCACTGATCTCCACATATTCATTTTCTAACACGTGTACAACAACAGGTAACCGGATCCGTTCAATGCCCTCTGAAGGTAGCGGAAAGTGACTTTTAAAAGCAACTGTCACAGTACAATCAGCAACTACAGCGCCAGTTGTATACTTTAAATCAACCAGGTGACCACCACATCCTGTTGTAGACTCAATATAATGATCACTATTTGGATGAACAGTAAAGTCGATCTTTTCTCCATGAACGACCTGATAACTTGGTTGCGCGACCCATCCCCCTGTTAATGTCTGTACTTTGACAGTATATTGAAGCGGCGTGAATGTCGCTTCGATGGTGCAATTCTTATCTATATCCTCGACGCTAAAATTATAGCCGTCTAACTGACCTCCACATCCAGAGATACTGGCCAGCTCATATCCTTGCTCTAACTCAACCTTAAATACTTTTGACCCATCGCCACTGGTTCTAAAAGAAAGGGGAGTAATTGCACCGCCATCATTAAATGATGTCGAGACTAAATAGCGCTCAGGTGTTGGAATAGATGAGCCAGGGGTGTCAGATGAACCACTCCCCCCACATGCTGATAAAAGAAAAGATGATAGGATGAAAAATATAGCTTTGATATTGCACATTAAACTTATCCTTAAATTAAAAATGCCGCTCATGAACAACAATAACCAAGTTTATAGGAACAACCAAATTAAAATTTGTTATTTGTTGTAACGCACGCGATTACTTATCACGTATTAAAAGTTTTTTATCAAACCAACGTTGTTGAATCATCACACTTACCATTCAAATTAATTCCCCAGCCTAAAATAGAAAAAATAATTATTACACCAAGATCATTAACTTATTAAATTAAAATTTCATTAATACCTCAATATTGTCATATATATTCATTAGGCCCATATTGCTTACATCTGCGCAAAAATCAAAGGAATAAAAACACTTGCCATTTATTATTTTGAGAATAAAATACCCAACAGTAGAGTTATAGCTCTACATGGTTAATTATTAAGGATGAACAATGAAAAAATTAATTACCTGTCTTTTAGCACTTTGCGCTTTAAATGCATCTGCAACCCCTGAACAATTAAACGCACAATTGCTATCCAATAAAATAAAAATCGTCGCTTTTGGCAAAAGTGGTTGGGATGCTCGCTGGAGAGAACCAACATGTAGCGTGACAAAATCAGATAAAGACGAAAATGGCAGACCATATCTAACCAGTCATTACGATATGTGTACATGCCAAAATAGTATCCAAGCTAAATATTTAGTAGAAGATACACAAGATAACCCTAAAGATGAGCTTGTTATTTGTTACATTAATAATTAAGTTTACTGACACTAGGCCAGATAAGCGTCTGGCCTTATTTGAACATACCCAAGTCACTCTAGATCAACAAAAAATTAAAAAAACAAGATAAATAGTCACGGCAACTTTAAGAATTTAATATTCCTACAAGTTAATAATCCAAAGCAATAAAATTACCATAGGCTCAGTTAAAATGTTACACTGTAACAGTAATAACCATGAAGATAGCATAAACTTCATAAACTATAGGTATTTAAATGTCACCACTTCACTTAGAAACTTACATCAAATATAGTAAATTTGTCGCTGTTGCAGCCATTATTATCAGTATTGCCGCATGGGCTGTTGAGCTCGCTGGCGTCGTATATGTTTGCCCATACTGCAGGACGCAACGTACAGTAATTGGATTACTGGGTATTCTTTTGCTACTTCCGAGCGCATCACATTGGATTTCTAAATACATAGCACTGGTTATCGGTTTCTTTGGGGCAGTCGTCGCGGCTAACCAGCACTTCATGGGATGGAAGTCCATATCAGCTGGTAAATTTAAGTTTCACGAACATATTGCAATGGATCCATTTTTATTATCAGGCTTAGCCATGACAGGGATCATTGGCCTAGTTTTCTTAAACATAAAACAAACCAAAGCCAATCTAGAAAGTGATTTGCAATCCAAGTAAAGGAATGCACACAGTTAGCACCGACGATTCGTCTATGTCGGTGCTGAGCTCAGTACAGCAAGATAAAAGCGCTATAATCCATAAACACTTGGGTTTCTTCCGTCTTTCAATATCAACCCTTCTAGCTCTTCTTTATACGCAATATCAGCAGCATCATTATGCCAATACCACCTGCCAAATAGTTCCACCGCATACTTCATAATGGTGGCAGTCGAATGCCGCACGCCAGACTGACGCAACATGATGTAAAACAGGTGATCTGCGACCGCCCTATCTAGCTCATGTGTATGATATAGCCAATCATGCACAAGTGCAGCTTGCATATACCTTGGGTTGAACGGTGTACCAACGAGGTAATATGCAACCTTAGGAATACTCGCACCATCATATTGGAAAAACTTAGGTACCCAATGCACTTTGCAATCATGTTCATATGCAAAGTCTTCGACCAATTCATAGGCATTATTTAATTTATTTGAATGTGAAATACGTGCAGGCTTTAAATTCAGTACGTCCATAACTACGGCCAATAAAGTAAGTTCTGAGCTATTAATGCACGTTTAAGTGTCAGTTTTATGAGATGACCATCAATTTGATTTGAAGTGTATTGAACGTGTTAGAAAAACGATGGCAACTCCAAATTGGAGTTGCCATACTGGGCAAGTAATACCATCCCTTGTTGTTATTATTTGATGGGATACCACACCTTCTCTGTGCAAAAGACAGTATGGTCAGTAGGGGTTTTAATTGTTGTTATGGAGCCCCTAATATGGCTGCAACTTGCGCCTCAACGAGGACCTATATTAGGGATACACAGTGTGTTATGTCAACGTTAAAACAACATTAAATTTAATAAAACAAGATTTTATTAATTTTTTTATTTATACACCAAATTTTGTCACTTTTAGAACTGCCTTTACGGCTGCGGCTCATGTATAACCGGACATTCCCTGTCCTCCGCTTTCAACTTAAAAGCGTTACAATCTTAAAAAAGTGGAGAAATTACAGATATATGAGTGACATTCGAAGTTCAATATACCGTTGTGTACACCCCGTTGTTAGCACATCGGACAGTGCAACACGGTGGCAGGATAAAACTGCATTTTTGCAATATCGCGAGCTAATTAAGCCCGATGACAAATATTGGTTAGTTAAGCTAGACCCATGCAGCCATGACAAGGCGTTTCTACACAGCTTACAAGTTTATCCAAATATTTCTTTTGCAGACAGAACACCCAATGTAACTACAGTCTTGACGCTAGAGCTAGAGATGCAAGACCCAAGCTGGGAATTTGCGGATATCATATTTGTGCCGCATTCTTTGGTAAACCTAGAGACAACTAACGCAGAGCAATCAACAGAACCTCGCATTTTGGCCAATGTAAATTTGGCAAATAAGCGCAAAGCTATCATTCAATATCATATTGAAGCTGATCACCCATTAACGGATTTATCTTTGCGCTCTGCTATTTTCGAGTTCTTTATCCGTGGTAAAAATCTGCACACAGGTCATTACCACACCACTGATGGGCCAAACACCTTTGCATTGGATTTTCTAAATCACAACTAAGGGCTCAGCGCCCTATAAATGAGTGACACAGCGACCTACCTGAGTAAAAATAAAACACCCCGCCGTTATTTTTACAAAAAATATACATTTATATATAGGACGAGTTTATCAAATCGTACTCGTCCTATTTCAAAATACAAAAAAGGATTCTCATGTATAAGGTCAAAACTGCATTACTCGGTTTGTCGTTATTTGGATGTGCCACTCAAGCATATGCTGACGCAAATAGCTCTGAGTTTAATCGCTACATTAATTTTAATTGGGGTGAGTGCCCTTCGACGTTTAAAACACCAGACAATAGAAATTTATGCTCATTCGCAAAAGTCCCCGTTAACTGGGATAAACCAAATGACCAACTCATCGATATATTGGTTTCAAAATACCCAGCAAAAAACCCACAACCTAAAGGCCAAATATGGTTTTTACAAGGTGGTCCTGGTTATTCCGCCAGCTTTTACGCAACGCACTACGACACGACTCTCGCCCAGTACAAGCAAGATTATGATCTGTATATTCTTGAGCATAGAGGTGTTGGTTGGTCAACACATTTAGCTTGCCCAAATCAATTTGAAGGCGACTACGCAGCGTATCAACAAGCATGTTATGACGCACTGCATCAAACATGGCAAGACAACCTATTTCACTTTAATACAACAGGCGCAGCCAAAGATTTAGCCTACTCAATAGATAAGAGTAAAACAACGAATTGGCTTCCGACCTATGTGTATGGGGCCTCCTATGGCACGCTTTGGGCGCAAAGGTTCACACAAATTGCGCCCCAAGGCGCACAAGCACTCATCCTCGACTCCATTGTGCCATCCAAAGGATTCAGCCTTGATCTGTGGGACGAGAACTTCAATTTTATCTTTGATGAATTAGCGCAATACTGCAACCAAGACCCGCTATGCCAAAGTAAGCTTGGCAATGACTCAGCCAAAGCCATTAAAGAACTGTTAAACAAGGTCTACTCACAATCACATTGTAGCGCCACAAAGTTTAATCAAGGCACTTTGCAAACACTATCTACTCTACTATTAATGCGTTCTGTTGAGGGCGTACTGATGCCAACGTATTATCGGCTAGCTCGTTGTAATGAGGATGATGTGATTGCATTGAATAACTTGCACCAATTTCTATTTGAAGGCGTCGGTCGTGAACTACTTGAAATCAAAGCAAAACATCCACTTAACTATTCTCAAGTCCTATCGAGCCTGATTGTACATAACGAGATCAGCCACGAGCAACGATCACTTACAGAACGCATTGAATTCTGTAAAGATGCAGTGTCCTGTATCCCTTCCGACTTGCTGTACGCACGTTATATTCAAAAAGGGGTTTGGGGCAATAAATATAACAGCCAATTTGTATATCAAGACGTCCATCATTACATGCCTACTTTGGTTTTGAACGGAGACTTAGATCCCCAAACACCACATAGCTATGCATATGATTTTATGCGTACATTTACCAATGTTAATCAACGCTATGTCGAGTTTCCTCAAACAGCTCATGCGGTTATTTTCGAATCACCCGCAGATACTAACACTGGCAACAACTGTGGGGTCGATGTGATGCAGAGTTTTTTAAACAATATATGGCAACAGCCCAATACAGACTGTATTGCACAGCTCAATGGACTCAGTTTCAACTTATCTGCATTTGAAAGTAAGGTGTTATTTGGTGCTGATGATGCTTATGAAGGTCGTGCACAAGCAATAACTCTAGCGTCATTGAAACAATTGAAGCTCGAAAACCCGGCGTTATTCAAAGCCTATAGTGATACCTTCATGCGCCTAGCTGATTTTTAAGATAGTACATTCAGCTTAAGATAAAACTCAAACAAGGCGTCTGTTAGGCGCCTTTATCATCACTCGCGGCCTTATTGCCCATATGTTTGCGTTACTGACAACAAGTGGTCATGTGTACGACCCCAAGAGTATGTTTGTTCGAGTCACCCCCATCAGCGACCTAGACGTGTTTGATTCGTTTACATGGTTACCTTTAAGCACATCAAAATGTTTAGGCGCTTATTTCCAGTGACCGTCTCCTCTTTAGTCCTTTGCACAAAAAGAGGATAAAATAATCTTATATTCTCAGTAAAGGGGGAGCATAACGTTACTTTGCGTTACAAAATTCCGGCCCTCTCATCGTATAAACCGTTCTATATTTTTCCTTAGCATTTATACTCTGGGTGATGTGAGTAAAATATGTGCGTATAACAATGAAAATGATGAACTATTTAGCGAGTATCTTCGTCGCAGCTAATGCGATGACTACTGCCGTATCAGCAAATGAAAAAGTAGAGCAGGTCTTTAAAAACAATTGCGCCTCATGCCATGGTGCGCAGTTGCAAGGAGCAATGGCAAGCTCATTATTAGACAACCAATGGATAAGTGATGGCTCAGACGACGCACTAACCAAAGCAATAACACATGGCATTCTTGACCGTGGTATGCCAGCATTTGGGCACGCACTAACTGAAGAAACCATCCGTACTTTAATCGTTTATATAAGAGAGACAAGTTACAACGTCGACACAGCAAAAATACAAACACCAACCTTAAGTAAGCAATTTAAGACAAACCTTCATAACGTCAATACCCGAGAAGTCCTTTCAACGAGCGGTATAATTTGGGCGATGGATTTTCTGCCTGATGGGAGCTTGTTATACACGCTTAGAGAAGGAGAGCTGTGGCTCCAATCCCCTGAAGGAAAACGTATAAAAATTGCCGATACACCAGAAGTTTGGCATCGCGGACAGGGCGGTTTACTGGACGTTTTACCAGATCCTGACTATGAAAAAAATGGCTGGATTTATTTGTCATACAGCAAAAAAACGGGCCAAAATGCCTCAGGCAAAGACATTGGTATCACAGCAGTGGTGAGAGGCAGAATCAAAGAGGGTAAGTGGACAGAACAGCAAACATTGTTTGAAGCACCAAAACATACCCACAAAAATAGGGGGTGGCACTTTGGTTCTCGGTTTGCGATTGACGGACCCTATCTTTTCTTTACCAATGGCGATGAGGGCCATCAAGATGATGCGCAAAGTTTAAAAACGCAAAATGGTAAAGTGCATCGCATTTACAAAGATGGACGCATTCCCAAGGATAACCCCTTCTACACTCAAAAAGACAGTATCAAGACTATCTGGACTTATGGAAACCGTAATCCACAAGGTCTTGTGATCCATCCTCAGACACGTCAAGTTTGGTCCACAGAGCATGGACCACGGGGCGGCGATGAACTAAACCTCATTACCAAAGGGGTGAATTATGGTTGGCCAAAAGTAACATATGGTATGAATTACGATGGCTCTCCAATCACGCAGCATACTGATTTACCCGGAATGCAGCTCCCTGTACACCAATGGACCCCTTCTATTGCTGTTGCGGGTATGAATTTCTATACCGGTAAGCAATTTAAAAATTGGCAAGGCGATTTATTCGTCGGTAGCTTGGCGAAAAAACAACTACATCGTCTTAGAATTAAAAATAACCGTGTGATTGAAGACGAAATCATATTAAAAGGACTGGGGCGGATCAGAGACGTCGTAACTGCGCCCTCAGGGGAGTTATTTATCACCATCAACGACCGTAAAAGTAACCAAAGCAAGGTCGTTGCGCTCAGTGCGGTTAAATAACTCACCAATGCAGTGGTATCGTTGGTACCGCTGCATCACCCAACTGATAAAGTAAAGGCTAGCTCAAGGTGCGTTCGAATATATTTTAGGCATGGCGCTAATACTAATCGTGTCTTGAAGACAATTTAAAAAAGGACGCAGAGGCACGTAATCTGTTAGACAGTGCAACCACACTTTTCACTGAGTTTGATAAATCATTACTCGCTTCAGTAGAGCGTTTAGAGGCAGTATCAACAGCCTCGACAGTTTGATTTATTTGATTCAGACCCACTTCCTGTTGCTTTGAAATCTCCATTATATTTTGTACTAGATTTGACGTTTTATTGGTCGCTGGGATAATCGTTTCTAACTGAACCCCTGCATTTTCGGCCAAGTTAACACTGTCTGACGCGCTGGTGCCTATACGCTCTGATGCATTTTGACAACGTTCAGCGAGCTTGCGCACTTCACTCGCCACAACCGCGAATCCCTTGCCATGTTCACCAGCACGAGAGGCTTCAATGGTTGCATTTAACGCTAATAAATTAGTTTGATAGGCAATTTCATCGATGATTTTGACTTGTTCTGCTATCGTCTTCATCGCTTCTATGGTTGTTTTCACTTTTTGTCCACCGTCATTGGCTTCTTTCGCTGTATTGATGGCCACTTGCTCGGTTGCCAACGCATACTCACTATTAGATTTTATCGAGTCACTGATAGTTATCACCGCATGTTTTGTATCGGCAACACTGCGCTCTTGAGACGCGGCGGTCGCTTCCATCTCTTTTGCAGTACGAATAACTAATGAAGAAAACTGTTCAAGCGCGGCTGCACTTTGTTTTACCTCATAAATAACTGCTTTAAACTGTTCCGCCATATCTGTTAAAGCCTTCATTAATTTGGCCGTTTCGCTATGACCTGTTACTTTTTTCTTCAGATGAAGGTGACCTTTAGCTAAGGCATTTGCGATTGAAACAGCTTCATTAATAGGCGCTGTGATTGAACGTGAAATCAGCAGTGCAAGTGCAATGGCAATCACTAAACTCAACACACTCACAGATATCACAAACTGTTGTGATACCTTATTATCTTTTTGTAGTACTGGACCCATCAAGTCTTGCTTATCTTTGATAAATAACTTCAGTGACTCAATTTTATTTGCCGCTTGTTGACCAATAACATCTAGTTTTTCCCGCTTCAATCTATTTCGAGAATTTATCACGCTCACTAACTCTGTAAACTGGTTCATATACCTGGGAGCTAATCGACGAACATTGGTAAAATGGCGTCTTCTGGTATCATCTTGCAGTTGGTCATCTAACGCTTTTATATTGACGATAAATGCCCCATATTCTTGATTGACCTTTTCTACATCTTCACTGTCATTACTGTCTAAAAACTTAATCACATGGAGTCTGACCAATAACAGGTTTCGCAGTGCCAATGAAGCATAAAAGGCCGCCTCCATGTCGTTATCTTGGCGTGCGCTGAGCAAAATGCTCGACAAGTCTTGCTCCATGAGGGGACCCATTTTATTGAGCTGTTCATGTACAATCGCATTGCGCTGGGCTATTTTTTCTTCAACTTTTTGAAAGGTATTTGCATATTGGTTGGCGAGTTTTTCAACGTCAATGAAAGTCTGTATCTGTTCGTTGCTGATTGCGTCTTGGTGGGCTTTTTCTAGCAACTCATTGAGGGTTGCCATTCTTGTTCGCTCTTCTTGTAATGCGATATGGCTACCCGTATTGATATAATGTAGCGCAGCTATTCTTAAGGTCAGTAAATTGGCTTGTATGCGCCCTGCATTATTGGTATTTCTGGCCAGTGAACGATAATCACTGAATCCGTCAGCCGCGGTATTAAGCGCTTGAATTGAAACTAAAGTCGCACAACTAAACAAAAGTAATAATACACAAAACCCTACACCTAATCGACTCGATATTTTTAGCTGCGCAAACATATCAACCTTCTGGTACTATCCATACCCTCGATACACGATTCTAAAAATATAATACAACTGCTAAGTATTGCTGCCTTTTGTTGTTAAAAACTCATCAAATATCATTTCAAGCTTTTATACTAGAGAAGGATATTGCCTAACATAGACCATCTACCAACCTAACTTCTGGCGTTTCTACATCAATAACGAGCCTTTCGGTTGGTGCCAATATGGTTGCGATACCAAACACCACTTCTTCATTTTTTTGGTTCGTACATTGGCAATCAATCGTTAAAAAGCCATGGCTGTAATCTTTATCAACCACAGTGACTTTGGTGGTGATCACATCACCCACTTTTACTGGAGCAACGAATTTGAGATCTTGAGAAAGATATACCGAACCGGGGCCTGGCAGCTTTGTGCCTATAACTGCTGATATTTGCGCCGCACTCCACATACCATGCGCAACAATACCGTGAAATGGAGTCTGATCAGCATAATCTTGGTTTAAATGAACTGGGTTACAGTCTCCAGTTAATGCCGCGAAACCTGCAATATCGCTCATTTTAACGTGGCGAGTAAGCGCTGCGCTTTGGCCTATTTCAATATCTTCAAAGACTGTATTTTTTAATTTCATCGTTTAACCCATCACATGATAGCCATTATCAACATATATCGTGCTCCCCGTCACAGCTTGCGACAGATCACTCACTAAATACATTGCTGTTTTTGCCACATCCTCGCTGGATAAATCCCTTTGTAAGGGTGAACCTGCATGGCTTTTTTCAATTAATTGCTCAAAGTTTTTGAGCCCTGATGCAGCCCTGGTTTTAATAGGACCAGCTGAAATCGCGTTTACCCTGCACCCTTTATCACCCAGTTCCATTGCTAAATATCGAACACTTGAGTCTAGCGCAGATTTAATAGGCCCCATCACGTTATAATTTTGAATCGCTCTTTGTGAGCCCAAATAAGACATTGTCACAACGCTTGCCTGCGCATTCAGTATGTTTTCAAATTTACTGACTAAGCGCACCAAAGAGAAGCACGACACCTCAATTGCCTCTTGAAAGCCCGCCTGGCTGCAATCGATTAAACGGCCATGCAAATCGGCCATCGGCGCAAATGCGATTGAATGGACAATGAAATCAATTGGGCCCAAATGAGACTCCGCGATCGCCAATAAACGACTGATTGAGGACTCATCAGACAGATCACAACACACCAATGACACACCTTCTAAGGTACTTTGCAGCGGCAAAACAAATCTCGCCGCAGACTCATTTGCATATGTTGCGATGACTTTCGCCCCCGAATCATTGAATAGTTTGGCACATGCATAGGCCAAACTATGCTCATTCGCAATTCCGACAACAACCCCTTGTTTACCGGATAAGTCCATCATACTGTGCATTGCTTAATATCCTTATTCACTAAACACTCAGTCCACATCTGCATCATAAAAGTCAGACTTTTCATAAATAAGACAACGTGCAAAATAAGTTGATTAAATTGATTATTTAAAACTGCCAGGATTTAGGACCCGTTGTAACACCTATTGAGTTGAATAAACGGGCGATAACCATCTCATTAAATGTTAATTAAAGACATTGCTACGCGCTATAAAAACTAAATTTGTGCATACAAATCAACCACATCAATCCCAACAAACACAACAATCACTCTTCTACAAATAGAGAATAACGCAATAAAAACACCAAAAAAGAACTAAAAAATAAACGTAAACTTACTTACTAGCATAGTTATTCGGCAAACCTATCAAAAACCAGCCAAACATTGTCCCAAATAGAAAAACAAACATTAACCTCGACTTTATTCTTTACATTAAGGAAACAATAGGTATGATGCCCCACTGAATTTAGTACCTAAATCAAGTAAGGAAATCATGAAACTTATCCCTCTTGCGCTTTCTGCCGCGTTTTTATCTACAACTGTCCATGCAAATGATCACTTTAACTTTGATTACATCGGCGCAGGCCATGCAAAGTTTAAAATGGAAGTGCTAGATACAGATGTAAGCCTAAAAGGCTATGCTATTGAAGGCAGCAACCAAGTTAATGAAAACTGGGTCATTTCTGCTCAATATCTAAAAACATCTGATGAGCACAGCTTCAATACAGTTAATGAAGCTGCAAACACGGTTGCACTGCATACTTTTGATCAAGACGTTAATGCGACTCAGTGGAATGTCAATGCTGCATACCTTGTTGACCTAGAAGAAAATGCGCTGCTAGAGTTCAAAAGCTCTATCGGCAGAATTGATTACAACGAAAAAATGCTCAGCTATGAGCGTGTTGTAGATACTCACGCTGATCACACGTATGGCGACTTACTTCAGTATTCAGCTGAAGCACACACCAGTGTGTTTGGTTTTGACGCCAACTATCATATTAATCTACACGGTAACTTTACTGCGATTGTAGGGCTTGGCTACCAACACTTAAAAGATGCTCAAGAAAAAAATGAGTTGGCTATTAAGTTCGAATTACAATATGAAATCACTGACAGTTTGTCACTGAGCGCTCGCTATCAAAATGCGGATGTTTACGAAAATCACTTCGTAACGCTAAGATATAACTTCTAATGCTGATGTTGGTGGGGCCTATCACCCCACCCTTTTTTAAAATCGATTATTCAGCTTTCTTATCGATAATATGAACATCTCTTTGTGGGTAAGGAATAGAAACATTTGCACCGTCCAGCGCAGGCTTGATAGCGCGATTTGTTGCAAAATAAACATCCCAATAAACATCTGTTTTACACCAAACCCAAACAGCTAAATCAATCGAGTTATCACCGTAACCAACCACGCCAACAAACGGGGCTGGATCCTGTAAGATACGCTCATCATTTTTAGCCATCTCTAATAAAGCGCGCTCTGCATCATCAACACTGTTGTTATAGCTAATGCCCACAGACAGATCGACGCGCCGAATAGGTTCGTGCGTGACGTTATTAATTTGCTCACCAGCCAATGGGCCATTTGGTAATATAATTCTGCGGTTGTCTAACGTGGTTAAAAAAGTACAAAAAACATCAATGGCTTCAACAACCCCCTCCTCGCCTTGTGCAACAATATAGTCTCCCACTTTAAACGGCTTAAAGATAAGGATCAAAACCCCCCCAGCAAAATTAGAAAGGCTGCCCTGTAGCGCAAGCCCGACTGCAAGACCTGCTGCACCTAGAATGGCAATAAAGGATGTCGTTTTAACACCCAACATTGAAATAACCGATATAAACAAACAAGCTTTGAGTAAAACGGTCGCTACACTGCTCAACCACTTTCGTAACGAGATGTTGAAATCTCGCTTTTCAAGCAAGTAGTCAATCGCTTTGCCAACGAGTGAAATCAGCCATAAACCGACAATCAGAGTAATAATGGCAAGCGCTAACTTTGGCGCAAAGTTAATCACGTGCTCAACCACTAAGTCCATCACCTTTTGTGGATCAATCGAAGATGTGTCCATAAAAAACCTCATTAATTAAACCTTAAGGATTAAGTCTAGTTAAAAAAATGAATATCAATATGAATATTTATTAAATTTAAGTAGAAAAAGCATGAGCATTCTCTGAACAACAGCCATACACCCAATTAAGTTGACGCGCGCTGACACGCTAACTAGATAAAAGTCGTCACTTCAATACGATTTGTTTAGCTCATTTAAAAAAATTTATGGTGATGAGAGCACAATAAATACAAGTTTGAAGGCCCCTCTGAGCAGTTCAGTTTTGTCACACATATCAATCATACCCGTCTAGGTGTAATCGACTGTAATTTTTCATGTTACAGACATGTGCAAAAATATTAACAATACTTAATTACCGTCTGAGAATATTATGTCCAATAATTATCCAATTGTACTTGGCTGGTTACGAAGAAAGTGGCCTTGGATTGTATCTATACTGATCGTGGTTGCTGCTACGGCACTGGTGTTCCGTACTACATCAGCTCTGAATGAGCTAAAATTTGCATTAACTCCGCCTCAGCTGCCTGAATATCAACATTTAGACACTCAGTTTATTAACCAGACTGGGTGGTCAGACACACAATACCATAACCAGCAATGGCCCTATCATGCTTCTCAAGGCACAGCAACTCTACCCATACCATATGAATGGTTAATAGCATTAGAGGCACCTAAAGACACGCCTTGGTTCATTTTATTTGGACAAGAAAAAGCCTTCCTCAGCGAGTATATTTATCGTTTAGGTTTTATCAACTTAAATCAAGATCAAGAAAAAGAAACAACCGAGGTACAATTACCTTTAGGCCTAGCAAAAACCACCAGTATTCCCATGCCTGGCCTTAACCGAAAAGCGACTGCGGTTGGGTTTACCTGCACAGCATGCCATACAGGGCAATTTACCTACCAGAATACTCGCTATGTCGTCGATGGGGGGCCTGCGATGACCGACTTGGGCTTATTAACCAAGTCTTTAGGCGCTGCCATTGGGCAAACGGTGCTCTCGAGTAAACTTGCGCCTTTTGATGGCCGCTTCGAGCGCTTTGCTCTAAAAGTATTGGGCAGTAATTATAACGTTGTCACCAAAGCTCAACTCAAAAACGCACTCACTACGACCGTCGCAAAGCTTGCCAAAGGCCAAGATACCATCAATGTCACTGAAGGATTTACACGACTCGATGCACTCAACCGGATAGGCAACAAAGTATTTGCTGACAATATGGACAGACCAGAAAACTATAACCCCATCGAAGCGCCTGTGAATTACCCGCACATATGGACCACCTCTTGGTTTGACTGGGTTCAATATGACGGCTCAATAATGCAGCCACTTATTCGCAATGCAGGCGAAGCACTTGGTGTTGCGGCTTATGTCGATATGCAAATTCCAACTAGTCCATTACAACAACCAGCAACCTTTGCAAGCTCTATCCCAATCAAATCACTGTATAACATTGAACAATGGTTAGCAGGTGAATACCCACTTCGAGACTATAAGCCTGGGGAACTTGGAAACATCAATGGTCTAAGCGCTCCTAAATGGCCTGACAGCTTACCTAAAATTGACGAAAAATTAGCAGCCACTGGTAAAAAACTGTATGTACAAAACTGTCAAAGTTGTCACCTACCGCCTATGGATAGCCCTCAATTTTGGCAGAAACATTGGGAAAAGATCAGTTATGAAGAACAGGGTGAAGTGAAACAGACTGATTGGAAATATATCAAGCTCCAACTGATCGACTTAGCATCCATAGGCACAGATCCAGCACAAGCACAAGTTCTCCCTAATCGTACTGTCAACACCAAAGAGCTGGGCCTTGATACAGATGTATGTGTGTACGTTGACAAAGAGCAGAAAACCAAAACAATGAAAGAAAACCTGCAATTTGTCACGGTACAAGACAACGCGACAAACAACTTTGCACTTGCACTGGGCGCGGTAGTAGAGGAAACAAACCAACAATGGTTTAGACAAAACTACACTTCCGATGTGTGGCAACAAAAGCTTGAAGGCGGTAGACCAAATTGTCTGAAGCACAGCTTCGCGTATAAAGCGCGTCCGTTAAATGGCATTTGGGCCACAGCACCATATTTACATAATGGATCTGTACCAAGCTTATACAGCCTGCTATCTGAGCCCCATGAGAGACCTACCTTTGTGGAGCTGGGTCGACTTGAATTTGACCCAATCAACGTTGGTGTATCACAGGGAAAGTATGTAAATGCACTTAACCGGCGTTCAAATTTACGACCTGCGAATCAAACCGATGATTACCAAAATGGATACTTTATTTTAGATACTCGCCAAGCTGGGAATCTCAATACTGGCCACGCGTTTACAAACGATCGTTCCGTACAAGGGAAAATAGGTAGAAAACTAAATCATGAGGAAAAAATGGCCTTGATAGAATATTTAAAAACCCTTTAAAGGCCTACAAGTGCATATTCTGTGGGATATGCACTCAATCTCATTTTTTCACACTCATAGCTCGCTTTCGCCAAGCAAACTGTTTGCGAAAGCGACTTGGCGTCATATTTTCATGTTTCTTATAAAACTGATTGAAATACGCACTACTGTTAAACCCACACTGCTGTGCGACCACACCGATAGGCAACGCCGTCGTCGCAAGTAAGTGCCTAGCTCGCTTCAACCGCAATTGCTCACAATATTGTGAATAGCTCATGCCCAAGTCGTCTTTAAACACTCTTTTCAATGTAGAGGTGCTTAAGTTGGCCTGTACTGCCAAATCTGAAAGGCGAGGAAAACAGGTTAAATCCTTGTTTAAAGCTTCTAAAATCGTTGCCACTCTCGCCCTGTGTCTGCTTGATACATTAATGGGCATCTCTTTTTCTATTTGCGCTGTCATCAAAAAAGACAAAACCTCGCTGAGCAAAGTCAGTTTTTTAAGCGCAGGAGCATCCGCCATTTCTAGCAGTAAATCCTTAACTTTTAATGCACTTTCTAGAGAAAATACACAGCCATATTCGAGTCCATTCAACCATGTTTGGAGCGCTTCAAACTCATTAATATTCACTGCAAACAAATCTTTCGGCCAGAGCACGACCACAACATCACCAACCAGTGCTTGTTGATCTTGATTATCCCATGTATGAGGCTCACCAGGCAGGATCAGAGCGAGATCAACCGCTTCAAAGACGTGAACATCATCTGCAATAAACCGCTTACCTGTAGCCCCTAGAGTGAGGATCAGTTCATAGCAATCATGCTGATGCCATTCGAATAATAACGGACTTTGTTTGATATGCTTCACACTCACAGACTCATTAACACTGAAACGGATCGGAGCTGGTTTTATTTTATTTATGACCTTAAACCTAAAAAAATTGAGCTTATAGATAAAATTTAAGTGTGCATTTTTGGCAAAGTAAACGCAACTTAAATAATGGATGTAAAGTAATGAATGTTGTATTCGACCTAGATGGTACGTTAATTTTTCAAGGCCAACCTATGCAAAAAGCAGTGACAGCAGCAATCCAAGCGATCGAACATCAAGGCGCAACGATTTACTTCGCTACAGCGCGACCTCTGAGGGATACGCTCCCAGTCCTTGCTGAACACTTTTGGGAACACGACATTATTGGGTGTAATGGAGCAATGATCAGTAAAAACAAAGAAGTGACTCATGCTTTGCACTTTAATAAGGCGCAAATTATTCAGGTGCTAGAATGGCTAGACAGGGAAAAAATAGCCTACCTTTATGATGGCGTTGAAGAGTATGCTATTTCAGACACTCCCCATCACTTTCATCAAGAAGTCAAAAAACTGGGCCGTAAGCCAGGTTGTAACCACGCTCTCAGGCAACAGCCAATTGTAAAACTGCTCGTGCTCGAAGAGCATCGGCATGAAGAAGTCAAAGCATATCTTAAAACCGTATTGGATGATTTCGATGTTTACCATCATAACGGCTATCATAGCTTTGATGTTGTACCTAAGAATAGTAATAAGCTCAACGCGCTATTACGAATGGGCTTAGACATGAGCGAGACAATCTGTATGGGGAACGACCAAAATGACATCGCGATGCTAGAAGCGGCTAAAGCGGCCTACGTTGTCGGTGATTTAATCACCCTAAAGCGAGCAAGTACACGAGTCAGCCAAGATACGTTGCTATCGCAGCTCAATGACATTGCCACATTAGTGAAGCAGTCTATTTAACTCGTAATGGCTAGAGAGTGGTATTAAGCACTCTCAACTAAAGACACAGTGGGTATGACTATACAGAGATGGCTCACTAATTGATTTATAAAGTGCTACTTATGACGTTTCTTATAGCCCACTTGCTTTATTAAAAATGAAAACTGTACCCAAAGACACAAGCAGACATTCAATAATGTTCAAAAAGTAAACTTATCTAGCAATACACACGTATCACCAAGAAACCTAGATAGGAGGTTGTATGAGCCACTATGTCATTAAAGGTCACGACTACGAAGCGTTTCGTGATACACAAGACGAGCTAGAGTCCTTGCATGTTGATAACGAAGATGTGAGTGCAATTTGCGACGACAAGCCCCACCCTTTACATGATTGCTTAACAAACCATGTAGTACACCTTATGAAATCGGAATTAATGGTACTGATCACTATCATGGTAGCAGCATATTGTGCTGTCTCATGGGTGCTGATCCCACCGGCAGCTGCGATAATAGGCACGATTATCTTAGGGATGTTCAGTCTTTGGGTGAGCGGTATGATTGGCACCGATTTAATCAGATATTACATGATGTGTAAGGATTCAACACATGGCGAACATCACCCACTGGTTTTGCATGTTGAAATTGATGACAGTCAGCAAGAGACCTTGAAAAAAGTGATGCAAAAGCATCCTCAAATGAACCTGGAAAAACTTCAGTAAAGTCTGTGGCCTACATTCGTAGGCCACCCCACTGACTAACCTTGTACGTTTGCCGATAGTTCGTCTTCAGTGAACACAATGTCTTTACAGATGGATGGTAAATCTGTAGGTTTTAATCCGCCGGGCAAGTGCTTCAACTTTTCCACACTAATGCCTGAGTTTATGGATAGTGTTGGCTGTGCGATGACGCTCGTTATCCAAGGTAAAAAGTATGACACTCTTGAATACACCTCTAAGCTCTCATATTTTTCAGAAGGTCCCCCCCCATAACGAGAGCTCAAGCCAACAACATAGTAACTATTTCCTTGTTTGAAATATGCAGGACCACCGCTGTCACCACCACCAGAGATCCCCTCCAAAGGTAATGCCTTGTTCCCTTTATCAAATTTAAATTTCAAAATGGGTCCTACGGCTTGTTCAACTCGGTTTTGGGCTTTTCTCAATACTCCTTTGTTTTCATAGTTATCAACAGTGATCCCAGTTATACCGTTGCCTGTTCCACCAATGCCGATAAACCAGATTAACTTCCCCGTTTCATCCTGTTCTTTATATAACTTTGCAGGTTGTATATGTTTAACGGGTTCAACGAGCTCAACCAACGCGATATCGTGGCTAACACCAGGGGTATGCTGAGGGTGCACATGTAAACGCTTAACAGTCGCACTCCCTTGGGTGGTTTTTACTTTGGTGCCTGGCTGCAAACAAAATGTGGTGTGCGCCGCGGTAATAATCCAATTAGGCTTAATGAACGAGCCATGTGCACCATCGATATAAAATGTTGCCAGTGCAGGAAAGTCTGCTGGCGCAGCTAGATAGTGTTTGTCTTCAACATCATGGCGAGTAATGATGGCATTTGCATTATAAGCAACAAGCATCAGCAAGAATAAAATATACTGCATACAGTCCCTTTATTATTTTTATAATATAGCTCAACGTATCCTTCGTCATGGTTAAAAAGAATACACATCCTGAGACGTTACCGTATCAAGTGAATAGCCTATATCGCAACCTGTTATGGTCAACTAATTCCGGACAATGATTTAAGTTGTTCTTCCATTACAGCTGGTGCTGTCATATCGTTGTGACTGTGTGGTCTTTTCCAGTTGTAGTAACTCATCAAATAAAAGCTTATATCTTGTTCTGATTCTTTAATTGATTTATAGCCCGTACTCGATATCCACTATGTTTTCAGACTTCTAAATAAACGTTCCATTGGAGAATTATCCCAACAGTTACCTCTGCGACTCATACTTTGTGCTATTTGATAGCGCCATAACCTCTGCCTATATTTGATTGAACTGTACTGACAGCCTTGGTCCCAGTGAATCATGACCCCTCTGGGTCGGCCTCTTTGTTCATAGGCCCTATCTAACGCTTTGACAGCCAACGCTGCATCTGGCTTATCTGACATTGCCCAGCCAACCACTCTTCTGGCATATAAATCAATCACTACAGCTAAATATACCCACTTCTGACCTGTCCAAATATAAGTAATATCTCCGCACCATGCTTGATTTGGTTTGTGAGCACCGAACTCACGATTTAGTCGGTTGGGTATGTCTGGACGCTCATTCACTGCTCTTTTATATGCGTGAGGCCCTGGCTGTTTCGATACAAGTAGCATATCACGCATGATCCGCCTGATTTTGAAAAGGCCAACATCAATATCATACTCGGCCAGCATTGCCGAGAGTGTTCGGCTTCCTGCGGAGCCACGGCTTAATTTAAAGCACTCTTGGAGCTTAGCTCGAAGGAACACCTCGTTAGTATCAATGACATTGCGACGGCACTTGTAGTCATAAAAACTTGAACGAGCGACATCGAAGACATTACAGACCAATTCAACCGGATCTTGCTCACTTAACTGGTCTATTAGCGAATACTGTTTGTTTCTTCTGACATTAAGAGAGCTGTAGCCTTTTTTAGTATCGATTTCTCTCGTTCTAAGCGATTGATACGGGCTTCAAGTTTAAACTCTTTACTAAATGTTCGACGTTTTCTGGCCATTTGACACCTCTAGTTAAGTGGTATTCATACCACCTAAAGTTGTGTCCGGGTTTATTGAACAACAACACATCCTCCTGTTTCACTGAAACACCACCTTTCGTTTCAATCTCCGGGCGCTCATTGCCTCTACTCCCTATAACAACTTATTTTACATCGAGACAGAACTAGCCTTAACATGCTCGAACTTATTATCTAATATATCTCTAATGTCGCTCGAACACTCAACGTACATTGAGCTACTATCATGCAGGCCAAACAACAGAGTTTTTCCATTAGATAGCTCGAATTCAACATCTAACCAATAAAGAAGTTCTTCATTACATTCCACAAGGTCTAAAATCTCTTGATAAGAAACTGTCACTTTGTCGTCTGGATGAAATAGTAAGTCATCCCATAATGATACCTTTTCGCCATATCCTTCAGCTCTATGAACTAAAATCTTTAGCACCTTGCAATCTATAAAACGAATAATGAGTCTCAATAAGTCCCCTAAAGGGAAACCTGTTTTGGAACTATCGTTGTCGAATATCCAATACCTAGTCATTTGTTAATGCCCCCGCCTCTTCTTTTAAATCCACCCATAGGTGTTTTTTAGGTATTAAGTCCCCATTATCTCACTCATGGCTCTAAACTATATTTTAATTTAGGGCCAAAAGCTTAGTATGGATGTGACCGGTCTTATACGCCTGTCAATATCACGCACTTAACTGATTGTCGTATTTACTAACGGTGCGGTTTGAAGCGCTTGATACGATGTCAGATAATTATTCGCATCGTAGCTAAATTGGAATAAACTTGTGCCTGTCCATTTTATTTTAGCTCAAAAAAGAACTGACTTAATTTAAAAAAACACTCAATTATATATACAAGTCTTCTTCTGTATAAATTGAGCAGTCACTTGATAAATAATCTTCTAGAAATCGATAATATAGCTTTTTACTTCTAATACAGTGACCTGATTTTTCACAGAGTTTAAGCTCTATCTCATTGTGCCTGAATAATATTTTTGGAAAGATATCCATCAATGTAAAAATACATATTTCTTCAACTTCGTCAAACCTCAATTCTATTACTTTTGCATCGTTTTCAGGTAAACAAATTGCTAACTTAAGTGTTGGCTTTGAATCAGCCGCCACTATGCCCGATGGCAAAATATAACTCGCAGAGTACAGGTGAGATTCCTTTATAAACGCATCTTCCCAGTTGATGCTTATTATTAAAGCGTCAACTTCCGAACTTGCACTAAGTTCTACATAATTAGAGTTATTCATGTATTTTTGTGTGTTCCTTAGAACTTTGCCCTTTTGGTCTTGGATAAATAGAGTAGGAGCAACAAATAAACTAACGTAATATATCGTAAACCACTACAATCGCTGTCGACCTCACCGATATAACAACGTAAACTCGCCATAGCGAAATAAAAATAGTATTGGAAAACTATAACAAAGTGGCCAAAAATAATTGACCACTACACAGGTTAGATTTCAGCATCACGTAACGTATTGATGCATTTTATGATATCTCAGCTTTTCCGACCCTCCATGGTCTGGGTGGGCGTCAAATGCTTCTTATACTTTTATTAAAAACTCGCAAATGTCCTTTCTCGCGCAAACCAAACGGTCTTGACTATCAAACCCAAAGGCATATTCCAAAGCGACTACATCATCGGCATTAAAAAGAGGGTTCCCAAACTCTACAAATGAAAATTCAATATCGCTTTCACACTGAGGTATCTCTTTATAACTATATGTATTTTCAGAAAATAAGTCCTTTTCCCCAATTAATACAGACTCACCCGCATTTACACGCACGATAAGATCCCTATTACATCTATTCCATACTTCATACTGAACAGAGAGCGAATAGCCAAACTTATCTTTCAAGTGACCAACAACGAGTGTGTTAAAGGCGGTCTCTGTTAGCTCGTCCCATTCATCACTATCTTTATACAAACCAATATCAGATAAACTATTGGATATAGAAATTAAAAGTTTTTGAAAATTTAAAATTATATTTGAAACATCAATCATAGCTTTTCTAAAATCTTAAGATCATCGGCCGAAGGCGCTCCAACCTTTTTGAAAGATTCCCTTATTGAACCATCTGGCAATACATTTGTTACTCTCTCTTTAACTCTTTGTGGAGTAATTTCCCTTATAATCTTTCCCTTATCATCTGTAATAAATACTCTGCTACCACCACCCTTTCTGCGTACATCAGATTGTAACTCCCCCATAAACTGAAACAATTCATAAGTAGAATTTCTATCAATATAAGAAGGAAGTTTTACGATGCGAAAAAGTAAGCTGTTAATCACCCAGAAAAAGCTTCAACTTCTTTCATTTTTTGCAAATTTCTTCAAAAAGAAGATTATAAAAAACCAATACAACAAACCACTTTTTAACCTAAAAAAACAGCTAGATTATTAGTCTTTCTAATAAAAATCCGCTTTATTAATGATTTTAGGGCAAAAAAAAGCCCCTAATGGGGCTTTAAATTAAGACTTATACCAGGCTAAAAAGCCTTCTGGTTCATTATCCCAGTTGAGAGCTGCATCTATCTTATCTAGTAAGGCCGACTTATTCATCTGATATACATTATCAATTTGGTCGCCGTTCAATTCGAAAATAACAACCCACTCACTCAGTAAAGGCAGTAACTTTTCAAGCATTTCCTTTAGCATAAGTGGTGATTCATCAAGGTATGGTTCATTGACGCTCTTTTCCCAAATTTCAAGCGCATTACTTTCTAATGACAAGTAGACCCAGTTCGAAACATTCATCTCTGAAGGTAAATAGTTCAGCATATGTTCTGGCATTGATTGCTTTTTGAACTTAACGTCTTCTTTCCATGCATATCGAGGAGGCTCTTGGCTGAAGCTTTCATCCCCCCAGAAAGCAAGCACCTCTTGAAAAGGGAAGTCACCTCCAAAACAAGTTTTAGGAATTAGTAAATCAAAACATACTTGCATTTTAAGCTTTCCCCTTATTGCTCCTTAAACGGTAAACCATTTCCACCTTCTCGAATCCATCCTTTACCATCGCTCCCGACTCTCGCACCAAGTACAGTATGCGCTATTCCTTCAGCCTCTTTTAATGGCAGTGGTATACCTTAGTCTTTCACTCGCTGCTTAGCTATTGGTGTATAAGGTATGTGATGGTCTGCTTTCTTTGTAATATAAAATTATTCAACAGGAAACTGAAAGATCCCTTTTAGATCAATGCTATTGACAGTACAATTTTTTTGTAAATACTCTATGGAATCAACGTTTTCAATGTTAACTTTTAGATGTTCAGAAATGTTAGTCAGAGTTTCTAAATTATCTTCAGACAATAGGTCCGAAGAATATAAATCTACCACGATATCATCGATAAAAATCGAAACACTACTTACCTTACCTTGAACTACGTACAGATACCCTTGTAATTTGTGCCCATCCAACATCAACTCACAAGAAACATTTAGAAATTCTCTTTTCGAGTAGTCAATATCTTTCGAAGTAGAATAATAAACCCGCTCATCAGTCGAATTTAACCGTTCAAAAAGGTTAGTTTGGATCCATTCATCTGACACACCAACATCATCTAATTCTGATGGTTCGTCATATTCACACCAAACTGGAGTTAATTCGAAATGTCTTCGGGACAATATCCCAAAACGAAAAAAAAACGTACCACATTTTAAAGTATCATTAGTCATAGATGCCCTATTTTTTCTTATTTTGTAGACGTTGCTTTATTTTACGCACCTGCTCTTTTAAAGCAGAAACTGTATTCACATCAACTCCAGCTTCCTAAAATGCTCTAAGTCTTCGATTATTTACCGAGTACGTCATACCTTTAATTTTTACAACTTCGATATGTGAAATCTTGTCAGCCAAACTAGGATCTGCTTTCATTTTTTCCGCAAGATCTCCAACGGTACCATTTCGAGGATCAATAAATGTTTTACTCAGATTGGCTGGGTGACTCAATTCAATGTCGTTTGAGCTTCTCGTTGTAACCTTACTCTTCTTCCACATTTTATAGGCTGTAGCCGCGGCAGAGCCGTTGATTAAGTTTGCCAAGAAGTGCTCTGTTGAGTCATCGTTCGGTCATGAAACGGAACTGACGGCCTCCTTTTACCATGTAATCCGGCACATGACCTTTAGATCAATAGATAAAGAGAACACTTAAGTTACCGTCAATGTCTTATTCGGTAATGGGGTTAAGTTGACCAGCAAACAAATAAATGACGGTTTTCTGCCCACCAACCCACTTTGCACAAATAACGAACAAATATTGGTTTTATTAATGGGCTTGTGGGAATTGAAAAAGCCCCGAAGGGCTTTGGTTGAACTTTACTTTGACAGCTCTATAGCTTCGTTTAGAACATTAATAGCAGCATCAAGTTGATTTTCAAGATTTAGAGTATAAATAGCTAACTCTAAATCGTTATCGAGCTTTTTGCTGATGCTTTCTCTATTATCAAGCTCTTCACTCGATAACAATAGAGTTGAAAGTTTTCTTTGTATATCTACTAAAGGTAGATTATTTTTAACCGTATTTTCTTTCAACTCAACTAATTTACTTGTTAATTATTTCAATTTTAATCCTCTTACTTTGTAATAATTGTCCGGAATTAGTTGACCACAACATACAGCGCCTTGCGGTGTCTAAGTAAAAAAACAACGGCCGTTTACACAGAATAATTTACAGTCTCCTAAGGTGGCTTAACTTAGTGGCATTCGGCTCTGCCCCCTTATACCAGCTATACCAGTTTGTTCACAACAGAACTTACAAACCCTCATAGCCCTCTATATCAACCTGAAAATTATTTTTCAAATTGGCTTTCAAATCCTCAATATAGCCACTCATTGAGGATTTGATTTCAGATAAAGGGATGCTGTCCATTGGTGATTTTTGCCAAACAGAAGAGAAAGAACAAATATCATTTGATTTAACACTAAAAGCTAATATTGGCTCTTCTTCAAAATCCATCGACGCATAATAAAAATCTGTATTAGTATTTTCACTTAACCATTTCTTGCAAAAAATAGCCAGCTCAACCAACAAAATACCATCAGCCTCAAACAAAACATCACCACTATTAGAGACAACTGATAGATAGCCTTCAATATCAGTTGCCACACGGTAAGGCTCGTTACCTTTCGGTAATTCTTCTACTTGATAACTAAATTTCATCGTGAATGCACCGGAAATGAATTAATGACTTTACCATCTTGCCCCACTATCGTTCTAAGGCTGGTTTGACCTTTAACACCTACCTGACGACCCATATCAGTTACAACTCTAAAAGTGCCAGGAATATTGGGGTTTGGTAAGAACTGAGCATTTGGCGACCTTAGCGCCTCTTGAACTAGCCCCCGAACTTCACCAACATCAGAAGTATTAAAACGAGCTTTAGACTGTGAACCTCCACCAAGTAGATGCTTATTCTTAGGAACGAAATCACCAATATTGTCAGCAGCTTTGAATGCCGCATTAGAAGATTTACCTAAAAGGCTTCCCCCCTTTGCAACCTTACTCTTCTTCCACACTTTATAGGTTGTAGCCGCAGCAGCTCCGCCAAATACTAAGCCACCAGCACCAGCAACTGCAACCGCTTTGTAATCAATACACTCAAACGATTTGCCTTCTATGACCCAACTGCCACAGCATTTCTTTGCCGGCGGCTCTAAACCCGCTGATTAAGTTTGCCAAAAAGTGCCCTGTTGGGTCAATAAAGTTGACCGGATCGCTTGATACATAAGCATATAAGTTGGTATCGCCACCACCAAAACCGATTGGATCTTTAGCAGTCCATCGCGCGGTATGAGCGTCGTAGTCTCTAGCACCAAAACGCACAAGTTGTGTGTCCGCATCGTAAAGGCCGCCCGTAAAGCCAAATGGCTGGAACCCTGGATTTGTATCTTGAGTGACTTGGCCAAAGGTGTCGTAACTAAGTTGCTGTGCGATTTCGCCGCTGGCGGCATCAACAATGAGTCTTGGAGAGCCAAGTTGATCGGTTATGAAACGGTACTGACGGCCTCCTTTGACCATGTAATCCGGCACATGACCTTTAGAACCATAGATAAAGAGAGCACTTAACTTACCGTCGCTGTCTAATTCGGCAACGGGATTGAGCTGGCCAGCGTACAAATAACTGACGGCTTTCTGCCCATCAACCCACTTTGCAACTCGGCGATTTTGTGGATCAACATGGTACGCAATCTGTTTACTGATCGCGCCGTCATTGTATACCTCAACACCAAGCAGGTTGCCAAAAATATCATAGCTAAAACGCTGCTCTTGCTGCGCGCACACTTTGCTCGCTAAGTGCCCATTTGTGGTATAGCTAAACGTACAATTACCGTATGTCAGTAAACGATCTTGCGCGTCATAGGTCGCAGCGACTCGCACCGTTGATGTACCTTGTGTAATTTCTTCAACAAGGCGATTGCCATTACTGTCATACTGATACTTCGCAACCTTTTCACCATCATCTACCTCTGACAAGCGACCAAGATCGTCGTACACATAGTCTTGCAACTCGATGTTACCAGTCAGGTATTCCGTTTTTCTAACGATACGACCATTGTCATCATGGGCATACTCAGAGCGATAGAGAGCTTGTTGATTGAACTCAAAATCATCTCCTGTTAACTCACCATATTGGTTATAGCTAATCTCATGAGTGATATTCTCAATAGAGGTACCTGTGATGATCCCCATACGATCAGCCGCACGCACCAATGACAGGTTTCCAATCCGAGTAACTAAACCATCCAGATCATAGTCATAATCAGCACAGTGACTTTGATTGACACAAAACTGATAATATAAGGCACCGTCGTCATGACAAGTTGTTGTAAATTTTAATACTCTGGTAAGTCTTAATTTATCGACAGTGCTATTAGAGCAAGTTAAATAATCACAGCCGGGTCCATTCCTACCATCGCCCATAACAAAATCAGCAATGACAATGATGAACCCTCAGAAGTCAAGTGTATTGAGGTCAATTTGGAAGGTTTAAGTCAGCGAGCTTTTCGGCTTTATGTTCTTCTTCGGTACAATCTAATTTCCAGTAGCTACTGACATACATCTGCTCCTTTTCGAGCCCTTTTTCCTTTTTAAACCAACGGCGAAGCACCTTCATGGTGTCAAACTCACATGCACACCATACAAAGACATCACCTTGCTGCCAGTCAATGTCTTTAACAGTGTCGAGCAAAGGGCTATTTTTACCCGGTGTGGTATTCACTCGCCAGATAACCTCAATGCCACTGGGCTTATTTAAATCTTGAATATCTTCTGAGCTGGTCACTTCAATTACTGCACGCCCATGAGCACACGCAGGCAAGCTTTCTAAATAACAACTGATGGCTGGCAGTGCGGTCATATCTCCTACTAATAAAAACCAATCAGCACGGTGATCAACCCCTATTGTTTTACCCGGCCCGCCAACAATGATTTCATCACCAAGTTGAGCGGTTTTAGCCCAGTCAGAGGCGGGGGCTATTGCGCCTTCTTTTTCATGCAGTGCAAAGTCAATCGTCAATTGCTGAGCCTGCTTATCAAATGCGCGTACTGTATAGGTTCGCATCATAATATTATTGTTTGCCAACTGCGCGAAAGCTTCATCTTCGCGCAATACTCTGCCCTGTTTAGTAAAAAGTAACTTTACATATCCAGCTTCAAACCCTTCTGGAAAACTGGCTAAATCCTTACCAGTTAAAACAATACGTTTCATATTTGGTGTTAAAAATTCGCTTTTTAATACCTGTGCTTTTCGATAATTACCAACAGCCATAGCTAAACTCTTTTGTTCTTTGTTATTAATACGATTGGCAGTTTGAAATATTTAATCAAAGCACGCATAAAGTCACTCAAAGCACCAGACATCACAGGCAATAACCTATGGATTATATGGTAGAGAAAAGAGGAGGATAAAAAGCCATTAAGCCTAAAAAGCATACTTAGCAAAGTGACTGGCTCAAAAGTATGCTTTGGAAAAACCTCATCTAGCTAGGCTATTTAATAACCGTTTAAAAAGGCGATTTTATACAGCACTAAAAGCATCAATTAACGCTTCATTTCTGTATCTATTGTCGTAGTGCACATCCGTCGCATTGGCGGCTTATTACCACCAGCAACCATATCGGCTTGCTTAGGATTTAAGTGCAGATGTTCACTTAGCTGTTTGAGGTTTTTTTTCTTCAAGTTCATTTTGCATATCTCCTTTATTTCATAAAAACCATCTTCAAACTAAACGTTCTCGAAAAGATCATCAAGTGCGCAGCTTATCATTCTGATTTTTTATTCCCTGAAAAACAGTTAGATATAAATCTTTATGAAAGCCTAGATTGACAAAGAAGATTATAAGCATAGAATAACCACATTCGAACATCATTCGAATAAAAATCAAAACGGCTAATTCTAGAGGTACTTGTATGGCTCCTGCGCCAAAATATGACCAACAAACTCAGCAAAAGATGATCCTGTCAGCCGCAGAGCAATGTATCAATGAATCATCAATTACTGACTTCACCATGGCAAAAATTGCGCGTATTGCCGGGCTTTCTATGGGGTCTGTCTATAAATTCGTACAAAGTAAAGAAGACATCGTATTGGCCCTTGCCAATGAGTCTTTCATTCACCTCTCAAATATATTTAACCAAGTACTGGCCCTCAAACTCACTGCCCCTGAAAAAATCATCGCCATTAGCTTAATATCACCTCAAAAGCTTCAGTTATTCGAGTTTGATTACGCACTTCAAACGTACGCCACCAATGAAGCTGTCATCAAAAAAGGTTCTAATTACTGGACCGGTAAAATTATTGAAGCCCAGTCTCGCTGTGAGTCTTCTTTTAAAGTGGCACTCGCCGAAGGTATTAATGCAGGAGAGCTTGAAGCTGTGCCAAACTTGTCTGAAGTCATAGAAGAGATCATCATCAGTGGCTGGGCGCTGACCGTCGGCTACGAGCAAGTACAGCGTGTACAACAAACAAAACAAATAATAGAAGGAACTGATTCTTTGCTGGCCTCACTACCACTTAATCACCCAATAATCAGAAGCTCTGTGCGTCTACTTAATAGCTACCCGTGGAAGCAGCCACTTACTGACGCTTCGCTTAATCACATTGAACAACAGTTGATAGCGCTCAATCTGCGTTAATCACAAATAGGAGTAATTATGAACATTAAACGTTGGCTCACCGCTATTTTTATTGTCCTTGTTGTGATTGCCAGTCTTGGCTTCATTAAATTTAGCCAAATACAAGCGATGATTGCGTTCGGTGAATCCTTTCCTGAACCATCTGCCTCAGTGAAAAGCACCTATGCGCAAGCGGTTGAGCATACCACTCATATTAAAGTCGTTGGTCAACTACAAGCGCGTCAAAACATGACAATCAGCAATGAGTACCCGGGACAGATCACCTTTGTTGGATTTAACCCCGGAGACACTGTTAATGCAGGGGATGTATTAATTAAACTTGACACCAGTATCGATGAAGCCAATCTAAAAGCGGCAAAAGCACGCGTTAAACTGGCTAAATCAACCTATGCTCGTGTGGTCAAATTACTTGAACAAAAACGAATTAGCCCTGACGAGGTTGATCAAGCAGAAGCGAATGTCAGCATTGGCGAAGCCGAAGTACAAAACCTAGAAGCTTTAATCGCTAAAAAAACCATCACTGCACCTTTTGCAGGTCACACTGGGTTTGATCAATACCAAGTGGGCCAGTTTCTCGACGTAAATAGTCAAATTACCACTATGGTAGGCAAAGATGACGCTATTTGGGTCGATTTCCATGTGCCACAAACCTTGTCTCAGCCAAGTATTGGCAGTGAAGTCAGCATCTCATTTTCAAATAATAACCAAAATGTTCAAAGCGACTATCAAGCACAGATCATCGCAAAGAAGCCGAGCATTGATTTGAACTCACGCCAGCAAAGCTATCGTGCTTTGTTACCTAATACAGACAAGTTGTTTAATCACAACCAAATGGCCATGGTGAAAATCCCTTCTACAACAGTAAACGCCGTGATGGTCCCCACCAATGCCATTACACGTAGCCACTTTGGTGAGTTTGTATACAAGTTAGAAAAAGACGATGAGCAAAACTGGCGTGCAACCCCCATTAAAGTGACGTTAGGTGACAAAGTTCAAGACAATCAAATTGTATTGTCAGGGCTCACTGGCGGTGAATTTATTGCCAGCGAAGGGGCATTTAAACTCAGAGAAAACTTATTGGTTTTTACTGAGCAAACGGCGTCAACGCAAAGTGAAAACGGAGTGCAGTAATGAGCTCATTACACGAAAACAAACCGTCAATAATGGATATTTTTGTCAACCGCCCGGTGTTGGCAATTGTATTATCCTTATTAATTATTTTAGCGGGTGTGAATGCCGCGCGGCAGATCTCCGTTCAGCAGTATCCAAAAATTGAAAGTGCCTCGCTCGTCATCAATACCGTCTATACAGGTGCAGCAGCCGATGTTGTCAAAGGCTATGTTACCGAGCCCATAGAACGTGTGGCTTCGACTGTGCCCGGCGTAGACTACGTTGACTCTGTCACCACATCAGGGCTCAGCAAAGTAACCGCTTGGCTTGATTTGAATCACAGCACAACCGATGCCCTTGCAGAGCTAACAACACGCCTTAATCAAATTAAATTTGAGCTGCCAACTGGCGCGGAAGACCCAGCCATTCAAATCGTCCGAGCGGATAGCCCCTACGCGGTATTTTATCTAGACGTTGAATCGCAAGGCTTGCCGAGAAATGAAGTCAGTGATTACCTGGTCAGAAATGTCGTGCCGTCTATGTCTGATATTCCAGGCGTGCAAAAAGTCACCCTAGAAGGCGGTAGAAACCCAGCGATGCGCGTTTGGTTAGACACCGATAAACTGGCCATTTATAACCTCAGCGCCAGCGATGTGTTTGCTGCACTGCAAGCTAACAATACCATTGCAACTATTGGTTACACCGAAAATAATCGTCAGCGCATCGACTTAATGGCCAACACCAGTTTAAAAAACGTTGCTGACTTTGAGCAGTTGGTTGTCAAAGAAACAGACACTGCACAGTTAAAACTGGGCGACATTGCCGATATTGAAATTGGCGAAGCCCCCGGCATGGTGACGGCACGTTTAGACTATCACGATACGGTATTCTTAGCGGTTTGGGCGCTACCTGGCGCCAATGAGATAAATATCGGTGATGCGCTCTACGCAAAGCTGGACGAAATCAATCAGATTTTACCTGATGGCATGAAAATCTCGATTGGTTACGACGGCACACTCTACATGCGGGATTCAATCAAAGAGATTTTTACCACCCTTGCGGAGACAGTACTTCTGGTCGGTATCGTTGTCGTCGCCATGATGGGCTCATTCAGAACCGCCATGGTGCCGCTTATCACCATTCCAATTTCTATTTTAGGTGCGATTGCAGTGATCTCAGTCATGGGATTCTCGTTAAATCTACTCACCATTTTGGCCATCGTGCTTTCGGTTGGTTTGGTCGTCGATGATGCCATTGTGGTCGTTGAAAATGTTGCTCGCCACATGCGAGAAGGCAAGCCCAGATTGCAAGCGGCACTGATCAGCTCAAGACAACTACTTGTGCCCGTCATTGCGATGACCTTAACACTTGCAGCCGTTTATGCACCGATTGGCTTTTTAACGGGCTTAACGGGTTTCTTATTCCGTGAATTTGCCTTTACTTTGGCCATTGCAGTTTTAATTTCAGGGTTAGTCGCCGTAACACTTTCGCCCATCATGAGTGCCTATGTTAGCCCAGAAGGCGGCAAAGAAGGCAAGTTGACTCAAGCAGTGAATGGCTACTTTGATAGACTCCAAGCATTCTATTTCAAGAGCTTAGACACCTTGTTCCAGTGGCGTACACAAATATTTTTTGTCGCCATTGTGTTCTCACTCCTGTCTGTGCCGTTTTACTTGTTATCGCAAAAAGAGCTAGCGCCGATTGAAGATCAGAGCAGTGTACAAGTGGTGATAGAAGCGCCGCCTGAGTCTTCACAGGTCTACACCGCTGAGAAAATGAATGAGACAGCACGTGTGATGAACGCGACCGAAGGCGGTCAATTTACTTGGCAAATTGTCACAGCAGCTGCGGGTTTTGGTGGCGTAGAACTTGCCCCATATGAAGAGCGCGAAAACTCAGTGCATGACTTATTGTTTGATTTATACGGTCGTCTTGGAAGCGTCACAGGTTTAAGCTTATTCCCTATCCTACCGGCCTCTTTACCAACCGCAGGCCAGTTTGATGTCGAAGTGGTACTGAGATCCAGTGATGATGCGCAGACGATGAAGCAATACGCAGACCAAATCATTGCCAAGGCCAACGCCAGCGGCCAATTTATGTTTGTGAATACCGACCTTAAAATTGACTTACCACAGGCAGAACTAGAAATAGACCGCTTACTGGTCGCCGATCTGGGTCTGGATCTCGCGGATGTAAATAACCAGCTGAGTGTGTTGATGTCCAACAACTTTGTGAACTACTTCAACAAAGATGGTAAAGCTTACCGCGTGATCCCAATTGTGGGTGATGATGAGCGTTACAATCCTGAAAATATTCTGGATATGCAAGTAAGAAATGATCAAGGCACGCTCATTCCAGTCTCTGCGTTTGCCACTTTGCGCACCTTCACCAGTCCTCGAG
Source organism: Pseudoalteromonas luteoviolacea (assembly GCF_000814765.1). Lineage (GTDB taxonomy): Bacteria > Pseudomonadota > Gammaproteobacteria > Enterobacterales > Alteromonadaceae > Pseudoalteromonas > Pseudoalteromonas luteoviolacea_H. Next base: position 854,186 of record NZ_JWIC01000007.1, on the reverse strand, counting down.
TTTTGGGCTCATTTAACCAACAAGACTCATTTAGGATCTTAGCGGGCGTGCTCCCACACATCACCAAGGAGCAGGGCTTAAGCAGTATTGAAGACATTGCCAAAGAAATCTTGCCTGCACATTACTCAATTGATTATGCGGGCGAATCGAGGCAGCTTCGTAAAGAGGGTAATACCATGGTTGGGGTACTCTTGGTCGCCATGATTGTGGTGTATTTCTTATTGGCGATTCAATTTAATAGCTTTAGAGATCCCCTTGTGGTGCTACTTGGGTGCGCACCTTTGGCATTATCTGGCGCACTGATGTTGCCGTTTTTATCGCTTACCACGGTGAATATTTACAGCCAAATCGGCCTGATTACCTTAATTGGCCTTATCGCTAAAAATGGGATTTTAATTGTGGAATTTGCCAACCATTTACAGCTTGAAGGTAAAAACAAATTTGAAGCTGTCAAAGGCGCTGCGGCAACCCGCCTTCGTCCAATCTTGATGACAACAGGCGCAACCGTGCTGGGTCACTTCCCGCTAGTCCTTGTAACAGGTGCGGGTGCAGAAGCAAGAAACAGCATTGGTATTATTCTGGTTGCAGGTATGCTGATCGGGACGTTCTTCACGCTGATTGTATTGCCACTGCTTTATGAAAAGCTGGCTACCGACCACCGAGGAGAAGTTGAGTCTGAAAAAGCACTGAACGAAACACAATTTGCCACTGAAATTTAAAACCAACAGGTGCTCAGCTCATCGCTGAGCACCTAAACCTACCCACGCAGCCTAGCAGCTCTCCCAAACTTCCTCGGTAACAATAAATAACAATTAACGTACCTATTTTGGTCCATACTTCGTCGCGTAATATTAATATGAAAGGATTTACTATGCGCTATTTACGCTCAGCGGGATTATTTGTTTTGGTGACAACCTTATTTGGCTGCGGCTCAGACTCAAGTGGGCCGACAATTCCTCAACCACCAAGCGAGTCCCAAACCGAAAAAATCGTTACAGGTGTAGAACTGCATTTATTTAATCGCGAACTAAACTCCACACTTTCAAAAGAAGACATTAAACGCGACGAGTCTTATCAAGAAAATACGCCGATTAAATACAATCATTTAATTTTTGGATTAGACACAGTCACAGAAATAGTGACTCTCAAGGCATCTTTATTTAATTTAATGCCGCCCTCACTGATCAGTAAAGCCTATGCGCTGTCACCAGTACCAGAGACAACCAAAGAAAATATACAGTCCATCGTGATCACTTCTCCTTATGATTTTAATGAATCGGTCCCAGCAGGCAGCAACTTAAACCAATTCTTTTCCGTGTCTTTTGCCAGCATTCCAAATCAATACTATGTCTACAAAGACGATAAACGCATCTATACCGCATTAAATGAGTACATTGAAACAGCCGATGACGAGCCTTTAAAATCTCTTGGCTTTAGTACAGATTTAATTTTGAATACAGCACCAGATGCAGACTATCCGATGAGCTTTTACATTGAAATGACACTCGACGATGGCCGAGTATTTTCGCTTGAAAGTCCTGATATTCAGTTTTTAAAAAGCAGTGAAGAATAAACCCACTGTCAGCTTTGGGCGCAATCGAAAGGTGCTTTAGGTAAGTGTCATTATTCAGATACACTCATTCAGACGTACTCATTATTTAAACAATGAAAAAAGGGGCCTAAGCCCCTTTGACTACAGTGACAAAAAAATTAGAAATAGCCTCTAAAACCAAACGCAAAACTTCTGCCCGGCATAGGTGCTTTATCCTTTAAGAAAGAGGTGTGCACGCGTGCTTCTGTATCCGTTAGGTTGTGTCCTTTTAGATACATTACCCAGTCTTGTCCTAGTGCAGCAAAATCATAATTAATGCTGGCATCAACTAGGGTATAACCCGGTGTTACCGTCTCATGAGCTGCGATGTGAGACTGCTTTTGATAGCGCACAACATCAAGATTTACGGTGAATTCATCAAGGTTGTAGGTCAATTTAGTACCAAAGCGTACCGGTGAAACCATTGGCAAATTACCGCCTTGATCTAAGCGTGCTCGGACTAAATCTGCAAATAAAGTTGCGTGCAATGCATCTGTTGCTTGCCATGCAAACTCAGCCTCAAAACCGTGTGTGATCACATCATCTGTTTTAAAGACATAGACAGGTAAACCATGATCTTCATGTTCACCATGCTCCTCATGTTCACCATGGTCGTGCTCATCACCATGTGCTCCATGATCATGGTGGTGATCATGACCATCATCGGCCATCAAACCCGTGTTAACTTGATAATAGTAATTATCGATTTGGTTGTAGAACGCGTTCAGTACAAAACCGAAATCCCCTTCCAGCTTTCGCCAAGTTAAGTCGATATTGTGCGCGCGCTCTAAATCAATATCCTCTGGGTTTAATTCAAATGACAAACTATCTGCTTTTTGTCTAAACAAAGCACCCACTTCATAAGTACCAGTGCCGATGTGTGGACCAAATGAGAACAACTCTGATGCAGCAGGTGCACGCTCTGATCGCGATACTGAAATACCGACGTTATAGCCCGGTTGGTAATCCCACACCGCACCTGCTGATAGGCTCACAGGGGTAAATTCATGATCGACCGCAAAGACACGATCGGCGACTAAATTACCGTGATCATTTTCGTGCCCGTGGTCATGGTCGTGGTCGTGGTCGTGGTCGTGGTCGTGGTCGTGGTCGTGGTCGTGGTCGTGGTCGTGGTCGTGGTCGTGGTCGTGGTCGTCATCACCTTGCAAGTCACCGCTTGATAACACAACATTTGGCGCATCAATAGTGACGCGCTCAACACGTGCGCCCAACTGTACTAATACATCAGAAAAATGACGCTCTTCCATTAAGGCAATGGCAAAGGTTTCGCTTACCGATGGCGGTGTGAATGCCTCGGCACCTTGCGCTGAAAAGTCACTACGCTTGTAGTGCACACTGACGCCACCGCGCCAGCCAGAGATGGGTTGATGCATCACATCTAATCGCGCTTCATGGCTTTCGTTGGCAAAAATAGTCCCCACTTCTCCATGCTCTATTTCTGCGTGCTCATAATCTGTGTAAGCCGCTCTAAAGTTTGCTTCGTTTAGCCATGCGTGATCAAAGCTATATTTACCGATAAGCTGCCATCTGTCTTGATCTAAATCTGCATAAACCGTTGGTGCTTCATCGTCATGGCTGTGCCCTGGAATGCCATATTCACGGGTCATTTTACCGTAAGAAACACCCACATAACCTTGCTCAAATAGATAAGATGTACCTACAGTGCCGCCTGATGACTCTTCAGCACTGTTCTCAACGGTATAATCACCAGATTGATTTTTTTCTGAGCCGACTTCAGCAGGCACAGGGATCTCATAGTCCTCTGAATCTCTGACATAGCCATCCACATGAAATGCAAACTGCTCGACACCCGTGTTTAAGTTAAAACTGGCTAACTTTTGCTCATCGCCCGTCGCATGCTCAACTAATACTTCACCAAATGTGTCACTGCGCGTGGGTACGCGCTCATCCACCACATTGACTACACCACCAATTGCACCACTGCCATAAAATAGCGTTGCCGGTCCGCGAAGAACTTCGACTTGCTGAGCTGTTGAGGTTTCTGATGCTACAGAGTGATCAGGGCCAACACGAGAGGCATCGCTGACATCGAGACTGTTTTGCGTGATTAATACACGTGGGCCACTTAAGCCTCGAATAACCGGAGTACTGGCCACCTTGGCATGAAAACTGGTGTGTACGCCTACTTGTTTTGAAAGCGTGTCGCCAAGTGTTGCAGCTTGTTGCTCACGAAGCTTGTCGCCAGACAACACGCTCACTGGCATAGAAGACTCCATCATCGACGCATGAAATGGAGACGCTTTGACATCGAGTACTTCAATCGCTGACGCATTTAAAGTCACTAAAACATTACTTGTGCCTGTGCTTGACGCCGCTACCACCTTGTTTTGATGTGCAAAACCAGATGCCGTGATATGTAGTTCAACATCACCACTTGAGTTTGTCTGCAAAACAAACTTACCGTTACTGTCTGACTGGGCTGTTCGCTGTGAACCCATGACCGATACGGTCGCATTGGCAACTGCATTACCATCTTGATCTTGAACCTGACCTTGGATGTTTTGCGCATAAGCGTGGACTGATAACGGCGCGATTAAGCCTAGCATCAGTGGTGAAAGTTTAAACATAATCATCTCATCTTAATAATTGTTATAATATAACATCGCACAACTTAGTGATTTGCAAGTTTTTTTATCCTGTTTTTTGTAGACATCATCGAAGATTCATATTCACTTTACCCACAGTAGTAACGCGTACTTGCGCAGCCAGAATCGATATAAACCAATAAAATCATGACCTTAATAATTTGTTGCAATAATTGAGAGAAATATAATTGCATTTATTTTGTTACAATATAACATATCATGCAATTCAATGATTCAGGTACATTGCGCAAAGAACGCACAGAACATCATGCTTAAAGCGGCTCCCAACCAACTTTTCGCATGAATGTTTTTTTAAAAAAAGCCTCAACCATTGCATTAAATATTCAGTACACACTTATCTCGGAAGTACACTATGATAAAGAAAACAATCGCATTGGCCGTCAGCTCGGTGATCTTACTCGGCGCATGCAATAGCCAAAACGCAACTCAGCCAATGACAAACACACAAGCAACTGCGCAAAAGACAGCACAAAACCCGCTGATGAGCCCAAGCACATTGCAGTATCAAGCACCGGATTTTACGGTCATTAAAGATGAGCACATCGCCCCTGCATTTGAACTTGGCTTTGAACAGCAGCTTCAAGAAGTTGATGACATCATTGCGCAAAATACAGTGACATTTGAAAATACCATTGTTGCCCTTGAAAAAAGCGGTGCACAGCTAAGCCGTGCAAGTGCGTACTTTTCAAACGTCAGTGGCACTGACTCAAACCCAACCCGTCGAGCATTAGCGCAGAAATTTTCACCACTCATGGCCCAGCATTTCGACAATATTTACCTAAACGATAAGCTATTTGCGCGGGTGCAAGAGATCCATGATAAACGCACCACTTTAAACCTAGACGCCGAGTCAGTAAGACTGATTGAGGTGTACTACAAGCGCTTTGTAAGAGCGGGCGCTAAGCTAAGCGAATCACAAAAAACGCAGATCAGAGCACTCAACAAAGAGCACTCACAACTGACGACGCAATTTAGCCAAAACCTACTGCAAGAAACACAAAATATTGCAGTTGTTGTAGAAGACAAAGCGCAGCTTAAAGGCTTAACCGATGCGCAAATTGACGTCATGGCAACCGCTGCTGAAAAAGCGGGCCACAAGGGTAAATACCTTATTAGCATTACTAATACCACACGCCAGCCAATCCTTGCACAGCTAGAAAACCGCGATTTAAGAGAGCGCGTATGGCTTGCTTCTGCCAACCGTGCACAAACGGGTAAAACCAATAACACTGAGATAGTCAGTCGCCTTGCGCAGATTCGTGCAACACGGGCTCAAATCCTCGGCTTTGATAGCTGGGCCGATTATGGTTTGTCTGATCAAATGGCGCAGAATCCACAAGCTGTATTTGACATGTTCTCTGGCATGACTGAGCAGTTAATGAAAAACGCGACGCAAGAGACTCAAGCAATTCAAGACAAAATAGCGCAAAACGGTGAAAGCTTTAAAGTGCAACCTTGGGATTGGGCATTTTATGCTGAGCAAGTACGCCAAGATAAGTTTGCGTTAAATGAAAGCAGTGTTAGACCGTATTTTGAGTTTAACCGTGTATTGAAAGACGGCGTATTCTTCACCATGAAAGAGCTATATGGTATCGAGTTTAAATTGCGCCCTGATTTACCTGTCTATCACCCAGAGGTTAAAGCGTATGAAGTCTTTGACCACGATGGCAAGAGCCTAGCAATTTTCTATGCAGACTACTTCGCCCGTCAGGGTAAAAGTGGCGGTGCTTGGATGAATTCATTTGTTGAACAGTCGCACTTACTTGAGCAAAAACCTGTGGTCGTGAATGTGATGAATATCGCCAAAGCACCTGAAGGACAGCCTACCTTGCTAAGTTATGGCGAAGTCACAACCATCTTCCATGAGCTTGGGCATGGCATTCACGGTATGCTTTCAGATGTGAACTACCCTTCTTTGTCAGGCACGTCGGTTTCAAGAGACTTTGTTGAGTTTCCATCTACCTTTGAAGAAGATTGGGCCATTCACCCAAAAGTCATTGCTAATTACGCTAAGCACTACAAAACCAATGAAGCAATTCCACCAGCACTGCTTGATAAGTTAGTGCGCTCACGTAGCTTTAACCAAGGCTTTGATACCCTAGAGTATGTTGCAGCGGCACTGGTAGATATGGAATGGCATTCACTCAAACCGGAGGAAAAAGTAACCGACTTAGAAGCGTTTGAGCAAAAGGTATTGAAGAAGCACGGCTTGTATGTACCACATATTCAACCACGCTATAAATCTGCCTATTTCTCACACTCAATGGGCGGCGGTTACTCGGCAGGTTACTACGCCTACATGTGGAGTGAAATCCTAGCGGCAGATGCATTCGCTTACGTGCAATCACAAGGTGGCTTAAACAGAAAAATCGGCGACCACTACCGCAAAAATATTCTAGAAGTGGGTAACTCACGCCCATTAATGGAGTCTTACAAAGCATTTAGAGGTCAAGCACCGACGACCGATGCACTGTTAAAGCGTCGCGGTTTGAGTAGCAATTAAGCTCATTGCACGCTCAACATATCGGTATACAAGTGGCCTCTAATGAGGCCACTTTTTTGTGGGTAGCAGGTTTGTGTTAGAAGCGAACGTTATTACGGAACTCGTTTATGCTCCAAAACAAGCTAGAAAATTTTTCTCAAAGGGCTAACAACACCGTTTGCGCCTTGCTGTAAAACATGAGTGTATATTTGCGTTGTCTTCACATCGGAATGACTAAGTTGAGATGGCACGGTTCTGATATCTGCACCACTTTGTTGTAAATGAGTAGCAAATGAATGTCTAAAAGTGAAGCGTCTGAAATCAGTGACAACGATTGGTGGGCAAATGGGTTTAAGATGGCATATGTAAGCTCTAGATTGGAATGAGTTAGCTGAATTAGGTTTAATAGAGAAGATTAATAAACAAATATTGGACTCAGACAATGGGGCTTGGGAATATGGCCCTAATGTTGAGTTACATCAATTTGATGAGAAAGTGATAGAAAAAGGGGCTAGCGCCCCTTTTAGTTACATACTGAACAGTGTAATTATTGCGACTGCAAGATTACATAAGCCATTTAAGGTTTGTTCAGAGATTTCGATTGAAAAATGAATTTTCAAATAAAATACTCCATCAAAATGCATGAAAATCTTGCTGTACAAAAATCTTTGTTATACGCTATCTTTGCTAAATCAAGCGAAAGAAGTTTGCACAGCAAGCCCTTTTTTCGTAGCGGCATCATGTTGGCGCATGATGCCGTGACTTCATACCTTCTAGAACCCATCTTTGATAACCTGTAAATATCTAGGTTAAAACGCTGTTCACTAAAAGTACTAAATATAAAGCCATATCTCTACAAAGCAATACGATAAAGGCGTTGAAAAATATTTGCAAGAGAACAAATTTGCTCAAATTGTGGATAACTATTGGATAGTGCTACATAGTAAGTGTGTACTAACCTTTGATGATTGTTAACAATTGAACAGGGCTAATTGCAACATTAAATCCAGCCTCGTTAAATTTTTTATTTTATTTAAAAAAGTGCCTAATAAATACCCAAAAATGAGTTCGCATACGAGTAAAATACCACATATAGTGCTAGCTAATATACCTAGATACCACATGTAGTTATAGATAAAATGTACTTTCTGTATTGGTATCATTGGACTGATCTCGGCTAGTTCTTCAACACACCCGCTGCTAGTCTAGAAACATTGATTGCTTAAAATGATGAGTCTTTGTTGTAGCGAACCAAATAGGACAGGCACAAATTTATTTACTTAAAAGTAAATGAAGGAATAGAAAATTCGGATATTGGGCTATTTGTTTTGACTGACAACTTTTTTGATAGTGGAAGCGGTTGGCCATTATCTGAATTCTCTACATTTTTTATGGAGATGATGAAATCAAATAAAAAAGTTTTAATGATAAATGCAGGTGTATCGCCTGATAAGATGCACGCAATGATGAAGTCATATAAAAGCGAACCAAATAGGACAGGCACAAATTTATTTACTTAAAAGTAAATGAAGGAATAGAAAATTCGGATATTGGGCTATTTGTTTTGACTGACAACTTTTTTGATAGTGGAAGCGGTTGGCCATTATCTGAATTCTCTACATTTTTTATGGAGATGATGAAATCAAATAAAAAAGTTTTAATGATAAATGCAGGTGTATCGCCTGATAAGATGCACGCAATGATGAAGTCATATAAATACTTAACATGGAATAATAGCTCAGCGTTACCAGAAATTGTCAATGCTGTGAAAAGAGCTCTAAGTCACTACACACGGAAATTTTACTCGCTGTGCTCCTAAAATTCCGGTGAGTGAGGTAGAGGAAACCAAATGGTAAAAGAAATCAGATGGGACAGGCACAAATTATTTTTTGTTGATATTTTGGTGTATATAATATTTATGTAATTTTTGTAGTTTAGAGAAATATTGCATCTAAAATTTGACTATACATTATAGCCTAAAATTTTTAGCGTTTGAATTATCAAGTTTAGTATTGTATTCTTTATGATTATTCCACTCTTTTTACATATTAATATAATAATTAAAATAGGATATTATGAAGAAAATTTTATTGCTAAGTGTATTGTTTAGTTCTTCTGCTATTGCAAATGTACATTATGCGACAGGAAAGATCGCAGATATTGTTGTCGGGGATGATATTGCTGGCAAAGCTGTAATCTATATAGAGAACTTTTCTGAAGCCAATACATGCCCTAAATTTACGGCTAAAAACTTAGTCATCGCATCATTACCAGAAAGTAAATATTCTGACTCACTATTTAGCGCCGCATTAATGGCATATGCGTCAAACAAGGAAGTGAAAATAAGGGTCGATGAGACTAAAAGAGATGCCAATGGGTGGTGTGAAATAACCCAACTTCGCGTTAATAAGAATTTTTAATTTATCGAGTTTTTTATATTGACTCATTAATTTAAATGTTCTTTTTTTTCACCAAAACCGTGCAGTTTTACACAAAGAATAGCTCTAATCTTGGTTCCCACTAGGCCGTTAAAGTGCCAGATATATAGTTAATACCATGTAAATCATGAAGTTGCTGTTCCATTTCTTGGCTTGCCTTCAATATATTTTATTGAACCAAATGGAGTAAACTAAATAGGACAGACACAAAACTAAATAAACTAAAAGACAACCAAATGGGAAGACAACCAAATGGGACAGACACAAATTCTTTGCATAAATTACGTTGCTTGACTACTGTTTAAATATCCAGTTAAAAGTTGAGTTAAATAGATATGACAAGAGCAAGGAAAGCACTGATAGATTTGTCGTCGACGTCTTATTACCACTTGATAGCACGGTGTGTACGCCGTGCTTTTTTGTGCGGAGACGATAAGTACACAGGCAAAAACTTTGACCATAGACGGACATGGTTAATCGAGAGAGTAAAACTGCTAAGTCGTATATTTGCCATTGATATAGCAGCATATGCCGTCATGAGTAATCACTATCATTTGGTAGTCAAAGTGAATAGGCAACAAGCACTTAGTTGGTCAGATAATGAGGTAATATCTAGATGGTATAAGTTGTACAAGGGGAGTCCTATAATAGATAAGCAGCGAAACGGTAACACTCTGAGTGAGGCAGAGCAACTGCTTGTATCGGAACTGATTGAAAAGTGGCGAGCTCGGTTATACGACATCAGCTGGTTTATGAAAAACCTCAATGAATACATAGCAAAAGAAGCAAACAAGGAAGATAACTGCACGGGTAAATACTGGGAAGGGCGATATAAATCTCAAGCCTTACTTGACGAAACAGCGCTGCTCAGTTGTATGGCTTACGTGGACTTAAACCCAATTCGAGCCAACAAGGCAAATAATCTGGAGGATAGTGATTTCACCTCGATTCAAGAGCGCATCCAACACTTTAAAAACACCAAATCAAACGCAAAGAAATCAAATCTAAATGAAGCCAAGAGCCAAGTAAAACAACCTAAATCACTAAAACCGTTTGGTGCGAGGGAGCATGCAAACACAATACCTTTCTCATTAATTGACTACCTTGAGCTAGTTGACTGGACGGGCCGGCATGTTCACTCCAATAAGAGAGGATACATACCAAAAAGCATGCCCAATATTCTAGTGTCACTGAAAATTAAAGAAGTGACATGGTTGGATAGGATACAAAATTTTGGAAGACACTACGGTAACTTCGCAGGTTCGCAAACTGTGTTAAGAACACATGCCGCTAAAAATGATGTGAATTGGTATAAGGGAGTTGGTTAGTAAAAAGTAGTTTTAGCTTTGCTTTTCACACTAGACTCTTCTTGTTCAATAAAATGAAAATATTCCTGAGTTATATTTATTTCAACCATAAGGCTAATTTTAATCACGTTGCTCAGAAAATCTTAGGCTGGAAATACATTTCTTCAATTCGATTTAGCTTTAAAAAGAAAAGTGTCTGTCCTAACTTTACTTTAGCGTGTCATCGGCGTTAAATGACATTTGGGAATCCACCGTGAAATTTAAATGGTCAGTGTTATTTTCTTAAATGCCCCTCTAAACAATGATATTATAAATGCACAACGTATTTCCCTAGTTTTCAAAAATGGAAGCATTGTGGTAAATAATAATTATAACGATGACAAGCAGTAGCTATTACAAATGCCACTGGTAATAAAATATTCTCGTGTACATTTAAATGTACCGTTTAACAAAAAACTATAGTGAACAAACGTTTTAAAATTTACATATAAAAGAATAGAAAAAATGAAACTTAAAATATTAACAGCAACATCTTTTATCACGTTACTTTCTGCATGCACAACAACTGGTTATGTAGTGGAACCTGGCAAAGCGACTGCATCACTCAGAGTTATTTCGACCGAAAGCGCAAACACTGCTGTCTGGATCGATAATACCGAAGGGTGTATTAATCACAATTTCATTAAAGGAGGAGAAATAGCAGTTCTTGGTGCAAAAGCAAACCTCTTGGCTGATCGACAAGCAGGTCGAAAAATTGGCATACCGTTATACCGCTCTGAGGTTCACGAAAAGCAGCAAACAGAATTAAAAGTTGAAGCGGGTGTACCCATTTCCTTTTATTTCGCTGGAGTTTGGGTTGACGGAACAAATACGCGTATTGACGGTTATGCATACTGCGTAAAAAAAATAGGATTTACTCCTCTAGCAGGAGCCAATTACGAAGCTGAGTATTATGTAGATACTATTAATGGCAGAGAACAATGCACAATTAAGCTTTATGATATCGTCAATGATAACGGAACGTTTGTTAAAAAAGAAAATGATAACTACGTATTTACGACTAAGCCTTGTAATTAAAGACCCAAATAGTTATTGATAATTGGCCTTTAGGCTACTAACAACACTGTAGAGAAAGAGCGCAAAAAGCTTAGTTTGCGCTCCTTAGTCGCTAATTATAAAGCCAAATAGGACAGGTACAGACTTATTGCGAAGAAAAGTGTCTGTCCTATTTGTTTTCGTTCTTTGTTTCTTTCTTTTGTTTTTCTATTTGCTTTTTGTACCTATGATAGTCATATTTAGAATCCTTGTTTCAGCTTTGATAATATTTACTACAGGTTGTGCTGCTGAAAGAGTCGCTGTTGTGAAAGAAGACATATCTGTTTTTGATACAGAGTCGAAGGCCGCGTATCACGATGCAATTAATCGCCCAGCCCCTAAACCAATAGCTAAATTATATAAAGACTCTACGGTTACTGTCATTTACGATACTTATGGCAAAGACTATTGGGCGTGTCGGGTTGAGCTACCGAATAAAATCAAAGGTTGGGTGCTATGCACTTATTTAACTTTTACCCAATCAAATTAGGTACATAGCAAGTTAATCAAACATTGGACTTAAAACAGTAGGCTTGCGCTCCTTCGTCGCTCATTTTAGTCTAATATTTTCCGCCCTTTATTAAGGTGTTATGTTTACTTCAAACTCAGGTTTTAAATGGAAACAATAATGCATCAATCTTTGCTGACAGCAACGAACGCAGTTCAAAACACATAGGACAGGCACAAACTTATTGCTCCCATGTTCAGGAAAACGAGCAGCGAGCACATTTTCTTTTTCCTGAACAGTTGTATTTATAAAACCAAATGGGAAGTCATAAATTCTTTGTAAGAAGAGTATTGGACAGGTACAGACTTATCGCGAAGAAAAGTGTCTGTCCTATTTGTTTCGCTAGCTCCGATTAATAGCTACACTCTGCTTTTGACATGATACGTCACAGTAGATTGGCACAAAGCACACATTCGCCCTAACTAGAAATTATCTAAATGTGAGTTAGGGCCATCATCTATTCCTCCCTCATAACAGACACTTAAATGATTTCATAAACCCACTCCGCAAAACCATAAATCAAATACAAGAATGACTCTCTGCATCAGCAGTCATTCCCTGTGCAATCCAATGCCTGTTGCAATACAGCTTGATAAGTGCCATCTGCTTTCATTTTCAACAAGGTGTCATCAAAGCGTTTTTTCAGCTTTTCTCCTCGTCTGGTTTTTGGAAATGCGAAATAACTTGGTATGGCGTATGCGTATTCTGTATGACGTTTAATTTCATTTTGAATATCAAGTCGGCGTAATATATCCGCCCCACCCAACTGATTGCTGATCACAATATCAACACGGCCAGCCAGTAAAAGTTTAAAGCTTTGCATCCCTGAGTTTGCTTCCACGATTTTATGGATCTGTCCTTGTTTGATTGCTTGGTCAATTTCAAAGCCATAACTGACATTTCTGACCAAGCCTACACTTAACTCACTCAACTCATCAATTGTGCCAGTCAGGTTTAACTTACTATCTCGTTTACTAAAAATAGACACCGATTGATTGATCAAGACTTGCTCAGAGAACAGCATGGTTTTTTTTCGTGCTTTAGAGCTGTAAATTGTGAAAATGCCATCAGCATGGCCCGATTGGATCTCTCTAATTGCCCTACCCCATGGCATAAATCTAACTGCAATGGGCTTATCCATACGCTCGAATATCTCATTGACCATGGCAATGCCAACGCCTTTTGGCTGATTGCCTTCTAAATATTGGTAAGGAGGATATTCTAACGTCACAAACTGTAATACGCGTGCTGCAAGTGCTTGATGGCTGAACAGCAGTAATAAGCTCGCAGCAAGACAGACTGACAAGTTGCCACATTGATATTTTACTTTGAAAAAGTGCCCAGCCATTACACGCCAACTCATCATCACAGCTTAAAACTCAACCTTTAATTTGATATACGCTCTGCGCCCTCTCGGGTCGCCAGTTCTGGGATCGTAACTGCCCGCAATATCCACAAAAGGCGGGGCTTTATCCGTTACGTTTACAACCCCCACTGTGATATTTGTATTTACACCGGCTTTTATTAACTCACCCATGTCGACTTCATATTGAACATCGAGGGTATTAAACGAGCTTATTTTCTCTAAGGTGACATCATTTTCATAACTGGCGACATGGCGGAAAAACACGTTGGCACTGTGCGCTTCAAACAGCCAATTTATGCCAAAACTGCCTTTAAGTCTGGGAGTCGGATTACCAACCGTATTGCGATTAAGTTTACCAAGTCCATCGCTAACCACACCGGCGTTATCGGTCAAATCATACTCCAAGATATAAGACCCCCAAAGCTGGGGCGTGAGTCGACCAAAACGTGTATCCCACTGATACATAGCATTAAAGTCTATCCCTGATGTATCAATGGCTTCCGCATTTATGAAGCGGGTATTAACAATTGAAATTGTCCCAGCTGATGTGCGAATTACCCGCTCAGGATCGTCTGCAAAGGCATTTACAACGGCCTGATGGCTTTCCCGCGTCAGCACCTCTTTAAACGAAAAACGCCAATAATCTATATCCATGTCAAACTGGTTTACGTTCAAAGTCCCCCCGATATTCAGTGCCGTAGAAGTTTCTGGCACTAAGTCAGGGTCTCCAACGGTTCTATTCCCACCAAATGTCGTTGAGCCATCTCTAGGGTCTGTAATATTGGCAAAATTCGTTTGTACTCCTTTTAACTGATGCACAGAAGGAGCGCGGAATGACGTACTATATGACCCTCTCACAGATAGGTTTGAAGCAGCATGCCAAAGCATCGACACCTTGGGATCAGTGGTGTCCCCACCTAAGTCGCCATAATCTTCATAGCGCAGTGCAAGGCCAAGTTCTAGCTGTTCAAAAATAGGTAATCTCAATTCTGTAAATACCGCTTTGACATCGCGATCGCCTTCAACATTTTGATTACCAATTAAAAATGCGAATCTGTCTTGTTGGGTCAAGGCATCATACACAGAACGAATAGACTCTTTTCGATATTGCATGCCAAACGCCATTGCCGCAAAACCTGCGTCCATTTCAAACAATTCATCAAATGCAATGATCCCCTCGACAACTTGCATCTCAGACTCTACATTGCCGATATAATCGCCAATGATATAGTCACGGAGTTGCTCATTGGCACTTGCTTGCGGATCAAATGGGTTAAAATACAAGCACTCCCCAGCGCCTGCTACAGCACCAAGGCCTTGCCGACAGTGAATGCCGCCAAACCCAAGCAATGCAGACTGGAAGTTATCCGCTATCACGTCTTTAGGATTTAAAAACGCTTCATTTTTGGCATTCACGTAGGATACTTGCCAAAATTTATCTGTATCTATGGCCCCGTCAATCCCAAATGCAACACGGGTAGTTTGATGCGAATAAAAGTTGATTTCCGTGGGCTTGCCCACACCAAACGGTCGTCCTCGGAAGAAAATGTCTTCGTTATAGATATTATTCGAATGGCTTGCTAACACGCTGGGGGCATTTAATACCGGAAAACTCGGGGAGACTTCTCTTGATACGTCGTTATCTGCAAACCCAGCTTCAAACCACAGTTTTGTATCATCATTCCATACCCATTGTGTATGTATGTATAACTGTAGCCTGTCTTCATTAGGCACCGCTGTAATTTGGGGGGCAAAATCAAACAAACAAAACGAATTACCATTGCTACCCTGCGACACACTCCCACCATTTTGCACACAATTGGGATCCGCAACGGTGAGGCCATCAGGGTTGTCATCACTGGCAAGCGACGGGACCACAAAGCTCCCAGGGTTGCCAAAGCTACTAAACGCAGGTTGCACCCAATCGACCTCTGAGAGCACCAAACTGCTACGCTCTAAATAACTCGCAGCAACCAAAACATGCCCTGAATTACCCGTGTCACTGCCAAATACAAAATCCACTTTTGTCTCATCTTGGCTGCCATCACTCATCCGTTTGCGATATTCATACTGCATTTCACTGCCGTTTAAATCATCTCGACTAATGAAGTTCACAACCCCCGCAACCGCATCTGAGCC
The DNA here is from genome assembly GCF_000814765.1 of Pseudoalteromonas luteoviolacea. GTDB lineage: Bacteria > Pseudomonadota > Gammaproteobacteria > Enterobacterales > Alteromonadaceae > Pseudoalteromonas > Pseudoalteromonas luteoviolacea_H. Next base: position 838,612 of record NZ_JWIC01000007.1, on the reverse strand, counting down.
ATAAATCGCCGATGCTCCGTCTTTGAGGATCTCAACGCGTTGAATTGCCAAGGTCGGAATAAGTGATGCCGTATCAACAAAACTGGCCCCTTGATCGGTCACAACCGCAGACACTACTTGCCGTCGTCCATTCAATAGCACCAAGGTCGATGAGACACCAAGCCCTCTTAAGTTGATATTTGAGGTCCCGACGGTAAAGTTTTGCGTTAAATTATCAGAATTATTCTGCGCGCCGGCATTAAATGGTAAGGTTTCAATAAGATCTCTGACATCATTCGCACCAATTGTCGAGAGTGCTTTTGCGTCAATACTTGCAATAGGGATAGGGCTATCAGATTGAATTGAACGTTTTAACCTTGTCCCAGTCACCGATATTTTTTCGATGTCTTGCGCGCCGAGACCTATAGCTGGTAAATACAACAACGACCCTGTGAACAACCAGCCAATAAGCCTTGCCGACTTACAATAAGACATTCCCCCTCCATTTCACACCACGTTAGTGGTATCGCAACTAAATGAATACTCTAGATAAGCATAGAAGGTTTTTGGCTATATTCTGGAAAATAATGCTGGGCACTTAAACAAGTATATTATGCTGTGACACAAAAAAGCCCAGCAATTGCTGGGCTTGAATACGATTAATTATAAATGCTTACCACATTTTAGAAATCTTGATATCCGCTGTTGCGCCATCTTCCGATTGACCAACAACTTCAAACATTAAACCAAGCTTAGGTAGTTTAGTGCCTGTCGCTGGGCGAATGTAGTTTGTATAGTCATCCCAATCAGCAAAACGTGGGTTCGCATTGGTGAACTGGTCTCTCCATACTGTTTCTAGGTAACCACCGTTTGCAAGATCAGTGCGAGTTGTTTTACCTTCATCACCTAACTGCGGTAACGTGTTAAATGGTGCATCTTTGATCTGTCTGCGGCTGTTTAGAGGTGTAACACTTCTATCCGTTACCCACTGACCTGTCGCGCTGTATTCAGTCACATATTCTAAAATTGGGTTTCTGTCCGCATCTACAATGCCAAGGAAACCATGACCTGGGTGTGCAGCAGATAGATTATCTACACTTGGTACGTCAAAGAATTCAATGATATAAGATGGGTCAACAAACCATACTAGTAGACCTTCTTCCATACCAGCATCTTTTAAGCTTGCATCGAAGCCGACATGCTGACGCCACTCTAATAGGTAGTATGGCGTGTATTGGATAGTACCATCAGATAATGATGCACTGTGTGCAAAAGTCACTTTTTCAGGGTTATTAGACGTGATCTTGTTGACCACAGTACCATTATCAGCAATAGAGATATTGTCTACAGCTACGTATGTTGCGTCACCACCAATTGCATAGTTTTCAATTGTGAAAGTCACATCGTCGAACTGCGCTAAAGGAGAAATATCATAGTTAACTGTCGTCCATTTTGCACTGGTACCACGTACTTTTCTGCCATCCGATGCCATTTCCAATTCAGCGGCATTCGAAGGGGCTAATGAGCCATAAATGCCCGCACTCGGTACACTCACCATGACTCTTAAGCCATATGCGCCATTTAGAGAAGTTGTTGAGTTAAGGTCAAAACTTAACGTCGCAGCTTCAGTGTCTTTCAATGGCTGTGGGAATGAAATCGAGCTATAACTAGTTAAATCAAATGCGTTAGCATTAAGTGGCTCATAAATTCTTTTTGTTTGCTCAGGTAAATTCACTTTAACTAAGTCATTATTCAAGCCCTTAACACCTGCTTGAGAAAACTTTACAGTGACGCCTTGGCCTGTTAACTCTGCAGCATTGATCTCTTGTGATTGGATCCAGTTACCGCCAAACTTATTTTGTAAAAATAGCTTTGCGTATGGGCTATAACCTGTTGGTTTAGTACCACCAATCGCACCACCCCAGCTACCAGATGCCATTGAAGAGTATGAAGACACTTTTGCACCCACACCACCATGTTTATCTTCAGAATAAGCAATATCATACTCATCAGGTAAACCTAAATCATGGCCTAATTCGTGCGCTAATAGACCAATAGTTGCGTCAATAGGCTGAATAACATAGCTGCCAATACGCGCTGTTTTACCAACGGTTTCATTGACCACATCTGCATTTACAACGTGTCTGTGTGACCAAATATAATTATTGAATGGGCTGTTTGGATCTGAGCGAAGTGCACGAGGTTCTGACTCTTCACCTAGTGTAGAGTGAACAATACTTAAATGATCAATTTGACCATCATTATCTAAGTCATAATCACTTAAATTAAAGTTTTCATCTGCTAATACGTTATATACAGCTTCTTTAATAAGTGCATGCGTATCAGCTTTATAATAAGGATGTGCAAATTCAGTTTTATACCAACCAAAAACACCACCTTCTACATCGAAAGAGCCACCACTTTGGTCAAGAAAGTATTCACGCATACTTGGCAATCTGTCACCACGAGGACCTACATAACCATTTTTAGAGAAAATCATCTCTTCATAATGTTCAGGTGTATAATCATCATAATAATGCTTATTTGGCGCATCTTCTGGTTTTAAAGAGTTGTGTGGAACATCTGCAAATTCCATTAAAATGGTCAATACTTTACGAGTTGTGACCTCGCCATGCCACTCACGTGTTTGTGACGTCGTATCGCCATTTTGAACGACTAAAGGCGCACTAAAATCAGCTGTTAAATTTTTATGTAAATCAGCATCTTTCTTTAACTTTTCAACTTGAACCGGATCAATAGTTACGTTTTCAGTAGAGGTTTGTGTGTGGTGAGCATGCGCTTGAGCATAACCACTTAATGCACAAATCACAGCTGCTGTAAGTGAGTTCAGCATATATTTTTTCATTATTATTTTCCAAATTATTGAGTCATTAGTGAGCCTGAGCAATGACTATTTACTTGCTCAAAACAATTAAACCCATTTTTTTTCAAAAAACAACAACAAAAACAAAATATTTAAATAAATATTCCATATAAACTTAAAAAATTTGAAATTCTGATACATTATAACAATAAATTTGTGCTTATTATAAACATAACCACCAAAACCATGAAAAAACTTTATATTTTAACAATTAAAATTTAATGAAATATAAAATTCCTGACCAATATTTATTGAGCTTTAGCGCTTCAATTTCCAAGTTTTATAAACTTCAATATTAGCCACTGTGTTATGCGATGCAGATCGAACAGAGTTAATATAATCATCCCACTATTAAAATTGAGAGGAAGACAGGTAAGAAAAAACGTGCTGATAATGACTGAAAAACAACTAAATAGATTAAAGATAATCAATAAAGTCGGTTTTATGAGTAAGCGTATCGAAAAGCTCAGTGCAGGGTAAGTCATTGTTCAGGGCACACATCACTGATATTGCCCAAATAAAAAAGTGCCTGTTGTCAGGCACTTTCTCATAGCTTAAAGGTTTAACTCTTTGATTTGTTGAGATACGCGGATCCCACTGCGTACTGCACCTTCCATGTAACCTAGATAAAGCGTATCGGTGTGCTCTCCCGCGAAATACACTCGGCCGACAGGCTGCTGGAATAACTTCCAATATTTGCTTATTTGACCTGGACCGTAAGCAATAAAGCCACCTTTTGTCCACTCTTCAGCAACCCAGTTCTGTACTTTTGTATCCACCAGATACTGCTTAGAGCCTGGATACATAACTTCGATTTCATCCAGCCTAGCATCGACGATCTGTTGATCTGTCCACTCTTTTTGTATTTGGCTGTAATCTCCAGAGGTATACGTTACGAGAATACCACCGGTTCCTTCTTGGCGCTCAGTGGTTTCCCATGTCCACCCAGTTGGAAGGCCACTCGCTACGACTGTATCTCCCCCTAAATTCTGGTCTAACCAAAAACGTTTGTTATATTGCAGCAATACTTTTGAGTGAGAACCATAGTTCATATTTCTTGCTGCATCACTCATTTCTTGGGGCAATAAAGGTGTAAACGTAATTTTGTTTAATACCGGTAATGGCACCGTCACGACAACAACATCAGCCTCGTAACTTGCGCCTGTTGTTGTTTCAATCGTTACGCGATCATTTTGCTCGCTAATACTGACAACTGGCTGACTCAAGTGGATATCACCGTCGATATTATCTGCAAAGGCTTGCGCCATCGCTCTACCACCTTTTAAGAAACGGTAACCTTCTACGTCATCATCGGATACCTGCTCATATACTTTGGCATACTGCGCTAAATGTAATAGAGACAGATCGCTTGGCTCATCAAATTCGCCTCTGACAAATTGCTCCGCAAGCAACTCAGCTTCTGGATGTAGTTGCAACCCATCAATCCAGCTTTGCACAGTCGTGAGGTCGTATTCCTTCGCTTTGTCTAAAAGCGCAGGCTCATCAGGATCAGGGACCGCATCTGCAAGTAAACTTAATTCATCATAAAAACGATTGTAATCAGCAACAATTTGCGCATCAAAATTGTTTTCAAAATCTGTGTAACTTACTAATTTACCGTCGACATAGTAAGCACCAGTCTCTATTTCGCCCCAGTAACCCGTGTCTGCAAGCTCAACATTAAACAGGCTGGCATATCGATGAATTTCTTGATGCACTGTTGGCCCATCAATAAACTCACCGCCTATTTCACCATGCTGTTGACCCATATCGTATGTACCTATACGACCACCAATTCTATCCTTTGCTTCGAGGATCGTCACCGAGTAACCTATACTCTCCAGCTCATAAGCAGCTGTCAGTCCAGACAAGCCGGCCCCCACTACCACAGCCTGATTTACTTTAGGCTCTGCTGCAGGTTTTGCCTGTTGAACTACGACCTCATTGGTATCATTGCTGCCACATGCTGATAATACTGTAGAAAATACCACAGTACTGACAATGATACGCAAAGAGTCCTTTCTCTCTGAAAACTTCATAAACACCTCTTAAACCTAAAAATCACAAAACATAAATAACAAATTTATTTAGATATATTTCAATCTATTAGCCCTTAAAATTTACCATTTTAAAAACGGGAGCACGCTATCATGACCCCAATATATTAACAAGGACAAAATGATGTTAACGTACAAACAGGTGAAAATATGCCCTTCATCTTAGAGAAACTAAAAATATTGGTTCGGTGCGATATGGAACCTACAGGGGACAAAATACTAGGATTTCTTGCTCAGCACCCACAGGCTGAAATGCACAATCTGAGGCCATTTTGACAGCGATACGCCTTTTTTCAATTAAGGCAAACGCAGCGCTTGGTAAAGGACTATGACGTTCATTCAACCTTTGCGGATCGTATTGCAGCGCAAGCAAACGAGAAAAGTTTGAACCCGGCGCGAGATGTCGCTCCGTGCCTTGATAAAGCACGAGGTCATCCACAACACATAATAAGGTATACAAGCCCTGATCTTTTTCTGGTGCGACTAAGTACTGGGTTAATTCATCAACGGACACGCCGCTGCGTAAGGCGTGATACACCTCCTGAAAGCTATCAATATAAGAGACAAACTGAAGCTGTTCGGCAAGCGCTTGTAGCCTAGTGTGCCTTTGCAAATCAGACTCCTCTGGGTGCACTTTATTTTCTATCGCGCGCCAAGGTGCCAAAGACTCCTTCAGCTTTTTCAATTCTTGTGCCTGGTTTTTGACCTCGTCTTCTTGTTGACGTTTTAACTGTTCAGCAAGTTGCTGCTGATGTTGCAATTGAGCCTCTTTGACATGTACCTCAGCACGTTTTTTATTTCCGCTTTCAAACGCATGGATTTTTATATTCATTTCCTCCTGTGCTTGCGCAAAAGATAACTGTTCACCATATCGATTCACAATATGCGCACTGGCATCAATATAATCAGGATTTAAAGTGACTAATTCAGCTCGTAGACTTTGATATTGGTCGTATAACACCTGCTCTTGTGACAAGGTTGCCTCGCTGCCACATTGTGGGTCGCCAAGCCAATCTGCTTCGCGCATGTTGCTCACAGTGACATACATAGCATCCATTAAATCAATGAGCTTGTTCTGAGTATTTTCCATCGTTCTTTTCGAGTTTTTATTTATTTAGCTGATTAGAACTTAAAATAATCATCGCTGCAATAAACGAACAGGTCCAATATAAATAAATTTATATTGGTAGGGTTAAAGATAAAAAAACCAAAGGACCCCATAAGACAAAGTTAAAATTTAAAACAAAAATCCAACCAATTGAAAAGTAACACAACAATAAATAGCATGGTAGGATATACATTGATATCTCAGCCAATATCATTGCATTTAAAATTAGCAAAAACAAAAACTTAAAATCACCATCCAATATATAAAAATTAAAGTTCAATAAATTACCAAGGGGCTGAAACGCCCCGTTTAAGGTTTATTAATGACACATATAAAATACTACCCAAGACATTATGATGATATGGAGATTTATAAAAAGCTCTTCATCATGATTGCAGAGGAAGACCAGGAAAGTATCAAAAATCAACTGGAAAAGTTACCTACCCTTGGACCAATCACAACGATATGGGAGCTATCTAAGATTGCAGAGTCAATTGCTTTACAAAACTATCTGCATTTCTGCTTTTTCTCCCAACCTGAACAACTGAAAGAAGTGATAGCCCATTGGCGAACAGTGTGTGATGTATACAGACATATGATAATTGCGGAAAAGCTACCTGTAGGAGAAAGAAAAGCCTTTCGTATTTTTGACACAGAGCTCGATTTATTTGAGGTACCAGAAGACGAGAAGCTTACTCCTGCAACATTATGCTTAATGCTAGAAATGGCCATCATTATGCGCGATAAAACATGTATAGAAATATTGCTCGACTCTATCCCTGATGAAGCTATGGAAATAAATGGAACCGATAACACGATACTCGGGCTTACGGCACACGCAAATTTCATTCACTCAGCCGTATATGGCAATAGTGAGCCTGTGACACTACTAGAAAAGTGTAATGCACTCAGCAAGCACATTTCAACAGACTATTGGTATGAATTAGGTATGTGGCAAGCACTCGATGAACTCAGAACCACACAAGACCTAGAAGCCTTTGAAGCCGCTGTGGTCGCGCAATTTACTCGACACAGTAACATGCAACGACGTGACACCGAGCTCAACACCCATATGCTGCCAAAGCAGCTCATTGCTCCAGTTTGTGTCGCTCATGATAAATATGGTTATGTGCCACAACACCAAAATGATTACTTGCCCGAGTGGTTGTTAACAGGCAAGTTTGAACACGCTATGCCCAGTTGCGATAAATAATCTATGTTGCAAAGTAGCAAAGGGGGTGACATCAAGGGTGACTCACAACGTGATGAGAAAGCACGCAGAACATACGGGCCTTCATCATGATGTACCTTGCCAGTACGGCTTTTTGCTGACAAGGACACATAAGATGTTATTTACTGCCTTGCTTTATGATCTGCTAATCGAAAGACAAGGCGGCCACTACAACCACTGTCGGCGGCACCGCATTGGATGCGAGATGTAGCTCGGTTAAACGACCAACCATAATCGTGCCAGCCCCCACGCAGTATGCCATCCAAACCATCATCTTCCATCCCTAAGATCAAAGGGTATGCTTGCAGTGGCGCAGGGTAGTCTGGTACATCATCCAACACCCACTCCGCTTGGTTACCTATCATGCCCAATAATCCAAACGCATTAGCTGGCCCCTGCTCTGCTTCGGTGAATGTTCTATACCCATCCATAGCGTCTTTGTGTCGCTCTTGTAGCGCATAATCCGGGTTTGGTTCATTTCCCCAATAAAACAAAGTATTACTTCCTGCTCTACATGCGTATTCCCATTCAATATTAGAAGGTAATGACAAATCAAGCCTCATTGCCCAGCTTTGCACAGCGTGCCTTTTCACGGCATCAATTGGGTGGTCGTCGCCGAACTGACGATGTAATCGCATGCCTTTATGCGCTATCCATACCGACTCGGTGATCGCAAAGCGGGAAATCAACATGGGGGGCACAGTCACTGATTGTCTGACGTTTTCACCGTTTTCATCCAACTCATTCGTGGGGAAGAACTCAGGCAAGTCCATCGAATAGTGATTACTCACATACTCATATTGTTGTTCATCTAAACCTGCTTGAAAATGAGTGCAACCGGGTAATAAGTGAAAGGGCATACCTGTTGCTAGGTGCTTAAATACGCCGATGCGATGTTGTAACGCTGCACAAGAAAAAGTTTCAACTGAGATGAATTCAAAGTGCTTATCCAATGCATTGCTCTGTATAAAGTCTTTAATTGCTTGATGTTGTTCTGTGTCTGAAGCTTGTCCCCAGAGATGTAGATCTTCTAAAATCATAATATTATTAGCTTTATTGTTCTTTAATGTTAGAGATAGTTCCTTTATTCTACCCTAATAATGATGTTAAAAGCATAACTAAATAACACTGCACTTCTCTTTCCATACATGTAAGCTTCGACTTTATTCCATATGCATGGTCACCAACCTCATTATTGCAATTATCGGTTTTTTATCCATTTTCCTTTCAAAAAAACCATGCAACCTGTTCAAAAAGAACCCAAAACGTAAACAATTGTAAAAATTAGAACGTTCTTTATTGTATACAAAAAGCATCAAATAATTAAAAAATGTTAATAAAGTGATTTTATAGAAAGTGAGATACCCCCGCAGATACACGCCACCCGAAAGTAACAAAAAATCCACACATGACAGAAACCTCTATAAATCATGATATTATGCAAGGACATATGTCCCCATTAAAATACTTGAGCTGTAGAGCGTGTTAATAACTAGAGGTGGGGAATTGTTGCAATTAGATGTCCTATATTTAAAGCATTTTTAATAAAAAGTTCATAATAGAGTATTATATTCGCCTCCCATTTTTTAATGGGAATATTTGAACCCTTAAAAATAATCTAACTCGCAAATGATAAAACAGAGTGATAAACACACGGGAAAAATATGAACTCTAACAATAAGCATCGTGGAAAACTGCGATACTTGGGCCGCTGCATCGCGATGGGGCTGTGTTCAAGTGTCGTCATGGGACACGCAAATGCAAACGTTATCTTCACAGAGTATGTGGAAGGTAGCGGTAGTAACAAAGCGCTTGAAATTACTAATTTTGGCAACAATAGCATTGATCTTAGCACCGTTAGTATTGCGTTAACTACAAATGGTAAAAAGCTGGATGAAGTCACGCCGCTTACCCTATCTGGTACACTCGCAGGGGGCAGTAGTTATGTCCTGTACAACAGCAGCGCGAGTGACAAACTCAAAACACTTGGTGATATTGCCAGTACCGCCACTAATTTCAATGGTGACGATGCGTTAACCTTGATGGTTAATGGTGTTATTGTAGACAGTATTGGACAAGTCGGTACTGATCCCGGCAAATATTGGGGCTCTGGCGATAACAGTACAGCAAATAGAACACTGCGTCGAAAAGTAGGTATCGAAAACGGTGACACCACCATAGATGATGCATTTGACCCAGCAAACGAATGGGTTGGCTTTGCACAAGACACCTTTGATGGCCTTGGTTGCTCAGGGCCTGCCGCCTGTGGCGGCAATGGTAATATCCCATCTGAAATAAGTGGCTCACCTAAAAGCTTCGTGAATGCCACAGACACATACGCATTCACCCCGACAGTGACCAACCTTGATGGTGACACACTGGTGTTTGCCATAGAAAACAAGCCGAGTTGGACAAGCTTTGATACCACGACAGGCAAACTCTCAGGCACGCCAACAGCCGCTGATATGGGCATATACGACAACATTGTGATCACAGTCAACGATGGCACCGTGACCAATGCACTTAACAGCTTTACCATCTTGGTAAGAGCAGCAGGCACCAATGATGCGCCTGTCATTTCCGGTACGCCCGATACATCAGTGCAAGCGACTCGGCAGTATACCTTCACACCTGTGGCCATCGACCTCGAAAATGATGATTTGGTGTTTTCAATCACGAACAAGCCAAGCTGGGCTGCATTCGATACGCTTTCCGGTCAACTCAGTGGTACTCCAGCGGAATCTGATGTCGGTGAGCATGACAATATCATTATTTCAGTGTCAGATGGCTTGCATGCACCGGTGAGTTTGCCAGCATTTTCAATTTCGGTCACAGATAAACCGGGCAGTAACTATGATTACACTACCTACTACGCCTCGACAATTGGCAAAGTCGGTACAGAGTTAGAAAGTGCACTCTCTTTAATTGCGAGACAAGGTCAACAGAGAATGACTTACTCGCAAGTGTGGGACGCGCTAAAGTATACCGATGAAGATCCAAATAACCCTAACAATGTACTACTGTTTTACACTGGAAAAAGTCAGTCTAAAGACACCAATGGAGGCGGTACAACAGATTGGAACCGAGAGCATAGTTGGCCAAAGTCACATGGTTTCCCAAATGATAACCAATATGGCTATACCGATATTCATCACCTAAGACCCACCAATGTCAAGGTTAACTCCACGCGTAGTAGCAAAGATTATGATGATGGCGGTAACCCAGTTGATAACGCACCGGGTAACTTTACCGACAGCGACTCATTTGAGCCAAGGGATGCTGTAAAAGGCGATACGGCTCGTATGATGTTCTACATGGCTGTGCGCTATGATGGCACAGACGGCAATATGCCTGATCTTGAGCTTGTGAATAAAATCAGTGCAAGTAGCTCACCAACTCTGGGTGTACTGTGTAACCTGATGGATTGGCATCGAGAAGATAAGATAGATCAATTAGAACTAGATAGACACCAACGTATCGTTGAGCAACAAGGTAACCGTAACCCATTTGTCGATAACCCTGAGTTTGCAGAAGCACTATTTGGCGACGCCTGCCCTAAATTAGGCGAAGTGGCCCCTGTCATTGGCGGTCAACCTGAACTTATCGTGGGCACAGGCCGCGAGTATAGCTTTACACCAACGGCATCAGATCAAAATAAAGATGACTTGACGTTCTCTATCGTTAACAAGCCATCATGGGCAGCATTCGATACACAAACGGGCCGCTTATCTGGTACACCTGTGGCGGCCGATATTGCCGTTTATGAGCATATTGAAATTTCCGTAACCGACGGAAAATCAACCGTGTCTTTACCCAGCTTCAGCATTGAAGTAGTCGACTCAAGCTCAATTAAAAATCCACCAACAATCCTTGGTACACCGAGCACAAGTGCCGTTGTGGGGATTGCGTATCGCTTCAAACCAGAAGCGAGCGATGAAGACAATGACACGCTCACCTTCTCAATCACCAACAAACCCTCATGGGCAACCTTCAATACACAAAATGGTGAACTATCTGGTACGCCGTCATCTCAAGATGTGGGTGTGACAAGCAATATCGTCATCGGTGTTTCTGATGGCAATACAGATGTTGTGGCCTTGCCTGAATTTTCTATTCAGGTCAGCGAAAAAGTCGAAGCCAGTAAAGTGATTTTCACCGAGTACATTGAAGGTAGCAGCAGCAACAAAGCCGTTGAAATTACCAACTTTACCGGTGCAACTTTAGACCTTAGCCGCGTTACAATCACCTTGGCTGATAATGGTAAACCGCTGACGACAGCAGGGTTAAGAACACAAACCTTATCTGGCGAATTAAAGCACGGCGAAAGTCACGTTATTGCCAATAGCAGTGCAAATGACGACATTAAGAGTCGTCAAGACAGCACCAGTACCATCACTTACTTTAACGGAGATGATGCGCTAGTACTGACAGTTGACGGTCAAATTGCCGATGTATTTGGACAAGTCGGAACGGATCCTGGCAGTGCATGGGGCAGTGGCAACACCTCAACCAAAGATACAACTCTGCGTCGTAAAGACGGGATCACATCAGGTGATACAAGCTTAGATGATGCCTTTGACCCAAGCATTGAGTGGGAAGGGTTCGAAAAAAATACCGCCGATGGCCTTGGCTGTAGTGGCGTTTCAGCCTGTGCAGCTGATGAAGTTGTGCTTGGCGCATGTAATGCCCCTGCAACACTCATTAGCACGATTCAAGGCAATCAGGCTGCAAGCCCTCTGGTAAACCAGACTGTAGTCATTGAAGGCGTTGTTGTGGCTGCATTCCAAGGCAGCGGTCAACATGGTGGTTTCTTCATCCAAGAGGAAGACCGTCATGCAGATACAGACAGCACCACCTCGGAGGGCATTTTTGTCGCAGATACAACTACCCAAGTTTCAATCGGTGAACAAATCCGAGTGCTAGGCACCGTTGTTGAAAAGTATGACTTAACACAAATCAGTACGGTAAAAGAATCCCTTTCTTGTGCCACTGATGTGTTGTCACAGGTTACACCAACAGAGGTGAACTTACCGTTTGCAAAAGACTTTGACCAAGAGTCACTTGAAGGTATGTGGGTCTCTATGGCGCAAAAGTTACATGTCACGCTGAGCCATAACTTCACTAAATTTGGCGAGATTTACTTGTCTCAAGGCATGAGAATGCAGCCGACCAACAAGTACTCTAAAGACGACCCTCGTCGTCTAGAACTTGCCGATTTAAACACAAGAAACGTGTTATTGGTCGATGACAACTCAACGCAAAGTAACCCTGAAGCAATCAGCTACTTCCCAAGCTTCAGCGCTGAGATGCCTCTGCGCTCTGGCGACCAAGTATCGAACATGTCAGGGGTTATTCACTATGCTTACGGTAATTACAGACTCATTCCAACCAGCTTACCTAAGTTTGAAAAGTCTAATCCGCGCCGTACTAAGCCTATCGAGCGTATATCAGATCAACATATTCGTGTTGCAAGCTTCAACGTACTGAACTACTTCGTCAACTTTAGCGGTCGTGGCGCAAATAACGAAAAAGAGTTTATTCGCCAACGTAGTAAGGTGATCCGCGCAATTCTGGCATCCGATGCGGATGTTGTCGGCCTAATGGAAATCGAGAACAATGGTTATGGTGACAACAGCGCCATAAAAAACCTCATTGATGGACTGAATGAGCACGACGATACTAATGATTGGGCGTTCATTAATCCTCAATTAGACCAAGTGGGCACAGACACAATCACTGTGGGTATCATTTACCGTGTAAACCGCGTTATACCTCAAGGTAATGCACAGGTGATCACAAAGTCACCATTTGACGAAGCAACACGTGCACATAGACCTCCAATGTTGCAGTCATTCAAACCAATGAACGGCGGTAAAGAAATCCGTGTCGTTGTGAATCACTTCCGTTCAAAAATTGGGGCATGTGATGACGGAACAGATGACGCGGTAGAGGGTATGTGTAATGGTCAACGCATCCTAGCGGCTAAAACAGTTGCTACAGCAGTAACACAAGAAAACATTGACACAAGTACAGGTTCACCTGTTTATGCCATTTTAGGAGATTTTAATGCCTACGCATATGAAGCGCCAATGCTTGAGTTTTACAATGCCAACTTCAAAAATATCAGCCTTGAAAAAGGCGCTGGCGACAATTACTCATACTACTACAACGGTGTGGCAGGTAGTTTAGATCACATGCTTACAGCGAGCAGTTCAATGGATCGTATTGCACAATCCATGCACTGGCATATTAACGCCGATGAAGCAGCGGGCTTGGACTACAATGTTGAAGATAAATCTGAAGATCAACAGAATAAATGGTTCTCGGATTCCCCTTATCGCTCATCTGATCACGATCCAGTGATTACTGACTTCGATTTAACAAATGTTGTTCTACCAAATAACCAAGCACCGGTTGCGAATGACGATACCGCTGAAGCAGAGCAAGGCGAAGCCATTACAATCGATGTGTTAGTTAATGACACTGATGCAGACTCAGATCCACTCACCATCAGCGCAGCAACGCTTATATCAGGCGAAGGTGAGGTTAGCTACTCTGATGCACAAGTCAGTTTTACACCAAATGTCAACTTCGTTGGTGAAGCAACCATTAGCTATACCATCATTGATGGCAATGGTGGCACTGCTATAGCAACGATCCACGTCAATGTCATCGCCAGAAACCTAGCCCCTGTTGCAATCAATGACACCGCCAATACACTTGAAGATCAAAGTGTGACGGTGTCGGTATTAAATAATGATACCGACGAGAACATAGCAAGCGTAAAAGTCACCAGTGCAACACTGAATTCTGGCCTGGGCCAAGTCACGCATTCAGACTCAACCATTACCTATGCCCCAGCTGAGCACTTTAATGGTACAGCCCAAATCACCTATGAAATCCGTGATGATGCTGGGCTAAGCGCCACTGCACACGTTGCAATCACGATTGCACCGCAAAACGACGCACCGACAGCCGTTCAAGACTCAGCTGTGGCCTCTGCAAAGTCACTTGCTAACATCGATGTGCTTGCAAATGACACTGACATCGATGGCGATACGCTTAACATCACTTCTGCAGAAGCAGATGTAGGTAGCGTTGAAGTAAACGGTAATGTGCTTCAATACCAAGCACCTGCATTGAATACAGGTCACGCAACTATTCACTACATAATCAGTGATGGTACCGCGACGGCACAGGCGACTGTGAATGTGCAAATTAGCACAACCAACCTTGCACCTGTCGCCAAAGATGACTTTGTGCAACTGGCTGAGGGTCAATCATCAGCAACGATTGCGGTACTAGACAATGACAGCGATCCAGATGGTGATGCTTTATCACTGGTGGCTGTTAGTACCGATGTCGGTAATGCGATAATTGAAGATAATCAGATTGTATTTAGCACCAATGATACATTTAATGGCATCGCTCAGGTTCGTTATGCCATTTCTGATGGATTTGGTGGCCGCGCTGAAGCTGTGTTAGAGCTTCGCCAAAATCAGCCCTCGACACCTGTGATCACCGCACCTGCTGATCTGACGGTCAATGCAACAGGCCAACTTACTCAGGTCGATTTAGGCGTTGCAACAGCGGTTGATGGCAACGGTGAGCCTATCTCAGTTGAGCTACTTGGCAGTAACTTCCTACCGTCCGGCGCCAATAGGGTGTATTGGCAAGCATGCGGTAGCAACAATGTATGTGAACGCGTGGCACAAATCGTCAATGTGAACCCAATGGTAAGTATTCCTTCTCCAAGCCAAATGGTGGTAGAAGGTCAAACAGCAACAATTCCAGTGGTACTGAGCGGTGAGCATTTCGCCTACCCACTCGCGATCAACTTTACGGTGTCTGGCACTGCAAGTGAAGCAGACTTCACGCCAGTATCTGGCCAGATCACTATCGAGTCTGGTACCCAAGGTCAAATCGCTGTTGCAACTGTGTTGGATGATATCGAGGATGCAAATGAGACCATTGTAATCACATTAGATAGCAGTGATCTCAACTCAAGTGCTCAGATGCGCCATGAAATCACCATTGTAGAATCGAACATTGCACCCACTCTAACTCTGACTGCCCAGCAGCAAGATGAAGTGCGCTCAATTATGGTGACAGAGCACGGTCTAATTACAATTACAGCTGATGTAATGGATCAAAATAGTGCAGATACCCATACCATCGTGTGGCAGACACAAACTGGCTTGAGCAATGAAAGTAATGACCCAACGCAGTTCAGTGTCAATGCATCTACGCTGTCTGACGGGGTTTACCAAGTCAGTGCAACTGCCACTGATAACGATGGCTTATCTGATACACAAACTGTGATATTCAAGGTGGTCTCAGCACAGCCAACACTGGACGCGAATACGGATACAGATGGCGATCTCATTAGTGATGCACAAGAAGGCTACGGAGATGACGATGCTGACGGTATCCCTAATTACCTAGACCCGATTGATGCGCAATGTAATGTGCTACCTTCTTCTGGCAATAACTGGGAGTCTGGTCTAATTGAAGTAGAAGCTGGAGTGTGTATGTCTCTTGGTAGCTTGAGTCTGGGTAGCAACAAAAATGCAGCCTTGCTCAATGTCGATGAGGCAGTGCAAACAGGTTTAATCTCTGCGGACGAAGGGATGGAAAATCGCGGTGGTATTTTTGACTTTGTGGTTGATGTACCTCGTGGTGTAGACAGCGTCAGCATCGTTTTACCACAGCAAGCGGCTACCCCAGCAAACGCACAATATCGTAAGTACCTGCCAAACCAAGGTTGGGTTACTTTCTCTGCGCAAAACGGTAACGCGCTGCATTCTGCACTGGGCCAACAAGGTTACTGCCCAAGTATGAATGACAGTAGTTGGCAAGAGGGGTTAGTCGAAGGTGCGTGGTGTGTGAAGCTAACACTGGTAGATGGTGGTGAATACGATGCAGATGGCCTTAAGAATGGTAAAATTGTCGACCCAGGCGGTGTAAGTGTCACACAAACTGACAACAGAGCCCCTGTCGCGGTAGACGATACACTGGAAGCTACTTTCAATCAGTCAGTTACACTCCAAGTGCTCGCAAATGACACGGATGCCGATAACGACACACTGTATATCGTGAACGCAACTGCAAGGCATGGTGCAGTGAGTATCAATGCGGATTCAAGCTTACAATATCAAAGTGCGATAGATTTCATCGGTGTTGATACCGTTGAATATACCCTCAGTGACGGTCAAGGTGGAACAAGCACTGCAACAGTACAGATCACTGTGGTTGCACAAGCTCAGCAAAAAAATCAACCACCTGTCGCTGTGAATGACGTGGCTGAAGTATTTAATAACAATACTGTCACGGTCGATGTCATTGCCAATGATTCTGATCCTGAAGGCCATCAGTTAACACTGTTCAGTGCAACTGCCGATTCAGGTGAAGTCACCTTTACTGCAACTGCAATTACCTTTAAACCCGCACCACATAGTGAAGGTGAAGTCACTATCAATTATGTTGTGGTTGACGAGCAAGGTGCAAGCGCATCTGGCATATTGGTGATAACAGTGAAAGAAGCAAACGTGATTGAACGTGTAGAAACCAGAACAATTCGTTCCTCAAGCGGTTCTATGCCTTTATTCCTATTGTTACTTGTAGTACCTGCTTTACTGCATCGTAGACGATAACATGAAGCCATAACCATAAGCCCCTGTCGCCTTTGGCTTCAGGGGCTTTTTTATGGTGACCTTCAATTAATCCCCCCTTAGAAAAATTAACCTCGTCACCCTGAACTCATTTCAGGGCCCATACCACTCTCAAACATGGATTGCGGAACAAGCCCGCAACGACGAGGGTAAGAAAGTGCAACGTGTTTAAACCAACAACACTAAACCACCCTGAACAAAATAAGCTCCGTCACCCTGAACAAACCAAATTCCGTCACCCTGAACTCGTTTCAGGGCCCAATACCCTCTCAAACATGAACTGCGAACCAAGCCCGCAACGACGAGGGTAAGAAAGTGCAACGTGTTTAAACCAACAACACTAAACCACCCTGAACAAAATAAGCTCCGTCGCCCTGAACAAACCAAATTCCGTCACCCTGAACTCGTTTCAGGGCCCATACCACTCTCAAACATGGATTGCGGAACAAGCCCGCAACGACGAGGGTAAGAAAGTGCAACGTGTTTAAACCAACAACACTAAACCACCCTGAACAAAATAAACTTCCTCACCCTGCACTCAATCTCCAATGCTGATAGTTAAAGAAGCTAAAGTGACTCAAAAAAACAAATAAAATACAATCAAACTGCCGAAGGTGGTGAGGTAAAGATTTTTAAACTTAAACGCTAAAAAAACCGCCGCTGCAGCACCTAATAAATAGGGGTTATTCAACTGAGAGATAAACTCACCATTTGGCATAAAAACAATCGGTACCCATATGGCCGTGAGAACACAAGGCGCACTAAAACTCAGCAGCTGTTGAAATTTAGGACCAATGGTAAAAGGCAAGTTTTTTGCTAAAAACAAATACCGAGTGGCAAAAGTGACGCATGCAAGTACAACAATGGTGGTTATCATGATTTATCCTCTTTTGCCTGTAAAACATACCCTGTACTCATACCAAGCAAAGCGGCAGCGACTAAGCCAAATTCAAACTGTACAGTTTTGAAGTACAACATGCTCAGCCCTGAAACCAAACAAGCACACAAAACTGGAAGGTTTGACACGCCCGGCACTACCAGCGCTATGAATATAGCTGCTATGGCAAAATCCAAGCCTAAATTTGTCAGATCTGGTAAAAACTGCCCCGCTACGATGCCAAAGAAAGTCCATACATTCCACGCAAGGTAAAAGCTGCCGCCTGCCACCAATGCATACACAAGACGCAACCTTCCTTGATATGCACGATGATGATGGGAAAAAGCAAATAACTCATCTGTTAAAAAAAATGCGATTGGGCCACGCCACTTAAGGGGCTTATCAATCATTTTATTACGTATGGCCAAACCATAAAGCAAGTGACGTGCGCTGATGATAAACGTCGTCACAATCAGCGTTAGCAAGGAGGCCTCTTTGGCCATCAGCTCCACGGCGACCAATTGCGCAGAACCTGCAAAAACCAGTATCGACATCAACTGTGCTTCCAATGCAGTAAACCCATTTTGAATCGCTAACGAGCCACATAATAACCCCCATGGCAGTACCGCAAGGTTGAGCGGCAGCATATCTAACAACCCTTTTTTTATTGCAACTTTCATTGTACTAACACGCCTGCTTATACTGGTTTGGGGTGATCCCCATGTTTTTCTTAAAATGACGACTAAAGTGACTGTGATCATAAAACCCAACATGACTTGCCACCTCGGTAATGTTCTTACCATTACGTATCAGGCACTTCGCATGATTTAACCGATGCTGGATTTGAAACGCGTGCGGTGTCAGTCCTGTTTGTGCCTTGAAAGAACGCACAAAATGAAATGGGCTCATATGTACCAATGAAGCCAATTCAGTGAGCGCGATGTCACTGAACAGATTATCTAATAGATAAGATGCAGCCTTTGCAATACGACACTTAAGCGACTGTTTATCTTCAGAAAGCACCAGTCTACCGGTCGAAGCACACAAGTTACTTAAAAAGCCCACCAACTGCGTTTGCTTTTCTAACTGACTCGTTGGGGAGTCTAAAACGCTAAATAATCCATTGAGCTGCGAGGCTAAAGCAGCATCGTGCAATACCGCTTCATCAAAATAAGGCGCACGACGTTTTGAGTTATCCATCAAACTATTAAATAACTCAGGCGTTGGGTATAAAGAACGGTAGGAGGAGATCCCCTCACATGCTTTTCGACAATCATGGACTTGTTCGGCATTGATCAATATTAAGCTGCTTTTTCCTGCTAAGTGCTGCCCACCTGAGCGAAAAAAGCGCTGTGCACCACAATCGACTAGTGCCACGGTGTAGCCACTGTGATTATGTCGACCAAAATCAAATTTTTTATCAATATTATGAAGAACTTCCAAACCACCTAAGTCGTGATGGATACTAAATTTTGATTGCTGCATAGACTTCTCCCTTACTAAAATTCAGCTTAACGTAAGTAGTTCAAAAGTGCTTGTACAAAATTGCGCAGCTTACTCTCTAAAGCGCATTGAAATACACGCGATATTCATTAATAACCCGTCATACCTCATTTCACCCATCTGAAATAGCTCATAAAGTCAGACTTAACCCTTTGGATAACAAGCCACCTATAAAGTCAGAAAGTACATGATTCAAACTGTTCGAGAGTAGGGTATTTTTAAACAGCCAAATACTTGCAGACTTTGTTAATTGGTATACGACTTGCTTATTATAGATAACCAACCTATTAGTACCTAAATACTAGAGGGTTAGTAAACATGTCATCAATGGCACAATTTAAAAATGACAAAATGATTCTTTAAGGAAAAAAGAAATATGAAAAAATTCATCTCATCATCCTGTCTTTTACTCGCTGCACTTTCCAGTACTGCAAGTCAAGCTACTGCAGATCCAATCGATGTAGACCAAGTGCTTACCCAAACAGTTGAACTTATTCAAAACAACGAAAACAGAGCTGCTCTAGATAATCTAAATTGGCTCACCAGACACGGGGTTTCCTACGACCCAAGTTTTCATGACACTTTAGTGAGTACAGTTCAAGAGCTGTGGATCAGTTTTGCAAGCAACTATGCGCCAGCTTGGAAGTCGTACATCAGTGTTTATAACAATGCGTATAGAGCACTAAGTATTGCACCACAAAACTGTGCTGCTTTTGATATCGCGCTCAGTTATAGCCAGCACAGCCCCAATGCAACAACGCATATCAGCTTTTTAGAAAATAAGGAGCTATCCTATCCTGCAATATGGCAACGTTGCTGGAGCCTACCGTCATCTTTAAAAGCGATTGAATTTATTTCTGAGCCTCTGGTCAGACACTATGTTGGCGATCTCTCGGACCACTTCAAGTTACATATCGTTGATACATTGGATGCAACCTATCGTGATTGCGATAATTTACCAGACGATAATTTAGCCCTTGAATGTAAAGACGAACACAAGCAAAAACTCATTGATGCCTCAGTGATGTATCAAGATGCGGCAATGGCACTTCATGATGACCTTTCAGAAGCAGGTAGCATTGGCGCCCATACAATTATCGTATTACTGGCATGGCAAGCCTACGATAATCAAAACTAGCCTGGTCTTTTAAAGCGCTGTACTCGCAATGCTGCCAAATAGAGTGGCAACAACTTGCCACTCTTACCCATTTGCCAGTGTGGCACAGGGCAAAAAGCCCCACCACTAACCTGTCACCACCAAAAAATGACGATTACGATTTATTTTTACTGCATTTTCGGCACTTATCAGTACTAACCTTTTGCGTAAACAACGCCAGCACAACCGATGGAGTTACCCCTAAATGTGATAGCCAAGCGTATCAATACATTGGTTCAGGAACCAAAAAACAAAAAGCGGCATCACCGTATATGGTTTTTAAAAAACAGCCGAACTAGACCTGCTACTGGAGAGCTACTTTGACAATATCAATCACATTGTTGCTGTAATGCCTACACATGTCAGTTGGAACGCGGTGAAAACCACTTCTTCGCGCTCAGGTTGGAAATTACGCGAAAAGCCGCTTAATTATGTTGATGCCCCCCTACTAACTTGGCAGATGCAAAAAGGTAATTTTACAGGTAAATTTACACCAGCTTTCAACCAAGCTCTCGCCAACACGCACAAAGATATTATTAGCGCTGCACGCATTCCCATAGAAAAAAACAATGGCCCTATTTTACTCGTTTCGGCTAAAGAAGATGAAATCTGGCCATCATATAGCATGTCTAATGACATCATGGCGCAGTTAAACAAAGTTAACTCCCCTCACTCTTATAAGCATATTGCGCTTAAAGGTGGACACTACAGCTTTAGTCTAGATACACAAAACCAAGTCGGAAAGTTTTTAAAAGACACACTGGTTTCAACTTGTCAGTAATACGCATTACCAGCAAGGCTCATAAGCCTTGCGATGTCGACTACGGCACAGACTCTCTACCTGACATGCCCTTTGGTGACAAAGTTTAGGCTTCTAACATGAATAACAACATAAAGACGTAGCAAAATAAGTTAAAAATAACCTAAGTTAATAGCACATTACCCGAACAGATACATAAAAAAATCATAAAATGACTTAATAGAAAAATCATACGGCTCTTTATCTCAAAAACGTTGGCACCAGTGAATATATTCATAAATTATGATTACTACCAATCACAAAAACATAAAAACCGAGCAACTTGTAAAAAATATATTTCAAATTTAAATAAATGCAATATAAGTTTTTAAAAAAGGATTTAATTTTAGCTTCATATGAGTAAAAATTTCATCCTCAAAAAGCACTTTTTTTAAGCAGTAACGCTTTACTTTATAAAATATGAGCTAGCATATTAAAATACATGAACAGTTCATTAAGTAAGCAAATTTATCTTCATCGTATTTTTAATTCTTTCCAATTAAATAAGACCATATAATCGCTCAAAAAAAAGCATGACGAATGATACACTGCGTATGATATGTACAAATTACTTCATAAAACACAACAAACCTATTGAAATAATTGTACTTTAGGCATGAATAGTGCATAAAATACAATTCAATGTATCTACAGCCAAAAAGTCAACATGTCCAATGACTGTAGAAAAGAAATTTAATAGATACGATAAAGACAAGAATAACAAAGCGATTTTAAAGATCTCTTTGACCTCCTGACTAGCTGTAAATGGACAGGTTATATATGAATTACTTTGAGCTAATTGGCTTTAATGGAAATGAAAATTTAAAGTTATTGATGGGCGGCGCAGGAAGTGAACGCCTATCTTATACTGAAAAAAAAATACTGTTTAAAAAGCATGTCGAGATTATTAACCTTGAACTTTCTTATCAATGTAATAGAAAGTGCGATTATTGCCCCGTTAGCTTTTCAGATCGGCATGACGCGCAAACATATTTAGACACCTCAGTACTAGAGAAAACCTGTAAAGAATTAGCGCAAATTCGATACGACAATAAAATATCTCTAAACTTGTATAATGAACCACTTATGGATCCTTCATTAGAATCCAAAATACATACCGTTAGGCAACATTTACCTGCAAGCCACATTGGCTTTAATTCAAACGGTGATTATTTAAAACTCAGTAGATTGATCACGCTCAGTGCCAGTGGGCTCGATCAGATATGCGTTACTTTGCATCCATTACCTAATGTTGAGCAAAGTCCAGCCACCATTTTGCGTCGTGTCACCAAATTACTCAATAAGTTAGAGTACACCGCCTTTGATGACAAAATGTCACTATCCTATATTGAAAACCATGAGCTCATTGATTTCAGACAGCTTGGCGTCCGAGTAATTATTCAATGGCCAGATTGGCGTAAGCACGGTACAAACCGAGGTGGGACGTTAGAAGATCATAGTTCGTCAAGCTATAAACGCATCATGCCTTGTGCAAGGCCGTTTAGAGAGTTCACCATATTCTATGATGGCAATGTACAACCTTGCTGTGAGTCTTTTCATGACAGCGACACCAATCTAGAGCAAGTAGGCAATGTGGCAACAGCCTCCATATTTGACTTATACACGTCAAAAAAGCTGAATTTGATGCGCCGCTCCTTATACGACTTTAGCCCCAAACAAGGCATTTGTGCCTCATGTACGGTTGCTGATTTTAGCAGTATAGAAGATGACCCAATGAGAAAAGCCTTAGTAAAGACAGTGATAAATGAAGCAAAACAAAAGCAAATAGACTGTCATGTGAGTTATTGATAGGCAGCTTTACGACATGATATACGGGCGCACTCTGGCCAAAAGATGTGCCCAACTTATTGAAGAACCGATTAATAGCCAGTCAATTAACAACACTGTTGCAGACAGCAATTTTGAAACCAAAATGACTGAATTTCAAATTTACTGGGACAAAATCAGAGTCCGCCTATCCTGAGCCACATACTAGACCACCTGTCATATCAACCATGCCCAAGTCTAAAACATCGTCACTTGATGCACTCGCAAAAACACGTCCAAAAGTCTATATTTGGGTGTCTTAACAATGATAAAAGGAGCTTTTTCAATGAAAAGATTACTGTTAATACTCGCAGGGTGTGTCATATCAACCTCAGCAATGTCTGCAAATGTTGCAACTGGACAGATCACAAAAATAGGAGCTGGTAAAAATAACTTCCACATTTATCTTCAAGGCACTGCCAACTCACCATGTGGCTCAGGGTATTTTTATAGCTACATTGGTGATACAGATCCGCACACTTGGAAGACACTTCAAGATTTAGCTTTATCTGCATACAACCACCAAAAGCAAGTCACCATTTATGCAAATGACGTAAAGTGCAACGCTGGTACGCAGAGTCGTTTTGAAGCACTGAGCATAGATTAATTACCCTTATTCAGACCTGTTAAGTCGCTTTGTATACCAACCCCTTTAAATGGTGCAAATTTAAAAAGGTCTACATATTGGCTTATCCTCATGGCAAAGGGGGTAAGTCAACTATGAGCCACTCGCATATCCAATTGCCTAAAGCCTTTGTTCATCATGCTTAATTTTCCAAAAAAAATATTCGCTATTTATATCAAAAAGCAAACTAAATCATACCTTTCTCATAGCTACTTAAGATTGAAGTCTACTTGTTGAACCGCCAACCAGACGGTAATATCACAAAAGGCTAAAATAAAAACAAAAAGGAATGACCATGAATATCGCATCACTATACGCAACCAGCTCACTCATCTTGATTTGCGCTGCGTTCAAGGCACATGCCCAAGATTTTGCCACACCACAAGAAGCCATAAACTCCTATATTACGGGTGTTACACAAGGTATCGGTAAAAATGTTGAAATGGCCTTTCAAGAATCTGCAACCATTCAATTTTTTGACCAGCGCGACAACTTCAATAGTTTTAATCGCAACCAATTTATTAAACTAATTGATACTGGTAATAAGTGGCATGTCAACGTTGAAATAACCAAACTCCTAAAAACCAAAAATGTGGCTAACGCGACTGTCGAGTTTACGTGGGGCGAACATAAGCAGCATGGCTATGTAGACTATCTAAACTTGGTGTTCGACGGCAAAAAATGGCAAGTCACCAGTAAAGTTGCGCAATATGTGCCAAGAGCACAAGACAAATAACACGTATGTGTACTGTGCGCTCAGCAGGCATGCGCTTAACGGGTTTCATTGCAGAGCTTAAATCAAGCATCACTTACTTTAGAACCACTACTGTGAGTGATGTTTTAAAACGCTGGATTTAACATACCCACTCACTTCCTTACCCTGTAACTAAAGTAAAGGTGAACGATGAATATACACTTTAAAGTTGCCACAGCCCAAGACTGCACAATCATTGCTGAAATGGTTGTACAACTCACCACTGAGATTTGTCATAAAACCAACGCCAAGCATTTTAATATTGATGTGAAAAGTACCAGTGAGCGTTGTCGAGATTTACTCGAAGGTGGGCATTACTTAGCGATCATCGGCACGTTCAACCACCAGCCTGTTGCCGTCGCCACCATGACAGAAACTTATGCGTTATATGCGGGAGGAAAAATAGGCGTTATTCAAGAGTTTTACGTATCGGATGAGCTCAGATCGCAGCAGGTAGGTGCCTTATTAATAGAGCAAGTCAAAGACTTTGGTCGCAAACGTGATTGGGCATGCCTTGAACTCTGTACACCGCCTCTCCCTGAGTTCGAACGCACTTTGAGCTTTTATCAGCGTAATGGGTTGACCCCCGTGGGAGGACGAAAGATGCGGCAAACTTTGAGTTAGTGCTGAGCCCCCTTGCAAGTTGAAATACACTGACCCAGCTTCATTTCAGCGCAGGCTAGAGAAATAAGCTAACCATAAATATGAGGTAGGTAAATATAACTAAGTACGAATTTAGACCCCCGAGTGTTAGTCGTTCGATGAATATCACAGCTAAAAAGCATAAAATACTTTGCTTAGGTGGTGTCATTCTCGAATAAGCTCTCTGCTTATAAAATACAAGGCTCTGCCAAAAACAGGGCAATAACACCACAATAAAGGGGATGCACCTTATTGAACACAGTGTCTTAATCACATGACGACCCAAGTTGATATTAAAGATGACGACCACACGCCTTATCAGACCAAGCTTTCAGATTCATTTTCACTGTTTTTTCACTATCTAAAATGAGTTACTTTCAACAAAAAACTCAATTCTGCCCATTTGACATTTAGCTGATGTCGTTGTCTCAATGACACTACCGCTCACTATTTAACCTGTTATTTTTGACACTTTAATTAACTGCCAATCTCGGGTAGTTTTATTCCCAATCGCTTTTACCACCTTCAATACAACATAAGGAAATTAAGGAGAATTAAATGTTAAAAGCAGTTTTAAAGGGATCCCTAGCAGCACTTTTATTTAGCTCAATGAGCTATGCTGATGTACAAAGTGAAATCACACACTCACCATGGAAAGATAGCTTTAATGTGTATTCATATTTAAAGTCACCAACAGGCGAGTGCCTAACGCAGTGGGACGACTCATCTTGCGGCAGTAATGCTTATTCCGTTACACAGTTTTCTAAAAGAGATGGATTCAATGGCTTTAGTTTTAGGCTATCTTGGGCCGATGTAGAAATAGATATTGACCAAAATGGTACAAACGAAACCGTAAGTAAATATTCAGGTAACTTAGGGACTTACACAGCGAAACACTATCCAACAGCCGTCGAACACAACAATAATGTTTACTTTGTCCACTCAGGCCCTGTGGTGGTGGAAGGGCTGGGTAAATACGGCTCAACAAGTGGCGGAGGCAGAAGCATATCTTCTTTTAAACGCTCAGATGGTAAAACGAATGCGTTAGGCATATATGTTTCTAAAGTAGATCCAGCCAGTAATAAAGTCACCAAGCCGACGCTCGTCCATATGCTGTACAAGGATGACCCGCATCAAAATGCCGTACTAAACGTCGATGCACAGGGCTATATCTATATTTTAATTGCAGGATCAGCTGCAAATTCCGGCTCATTTATTTTTAGAAGTAAATACCCGAACAATATCGACGACTTTGTCGATGTCTCCCCCGCGACTTTTGACTACAGCCAAACGGACCCCTTTAAAAACAATAGCAGTAAACCGCTCTACAGAGGCATTACCTACCCCAAACTATTTTGGGTACCGGATGGATATTTTAGAGTGATTTACACCATGCATTGCAAAAACCGAACGTATAAAACGGATCCTTGCAATGGAAAAGCGAGAAATGCACTCATCACGGCAGAGCTACACCCCAACGGCACAAACCCAATACAAATGAAAAACGTTAAAGTCTTAGCCAATTACAGAGGTAACTATGTTGTGGGTAATGCGAAAGGTAATGATATTGTCTTGGCCTTCAATATATATCTCAATGAAGATGTACATGGCGGGAGTATCGACGATAGAACAAACTTATATTACATGCATTCATCGGATGGTGGATTGAGCTGGCAAAACGCGAAAAATCAAAATATTCAGTTTCCAATTCAATCAGAAGCAGGCTATGAGCAAATTGTCGCGAGAAAGTATTTTCGTGAAGGAGAGCCTGTCACTCGCAAAATATTTATGAAGGACATTAATTTTACTGGCAGTGGTGCACACAAAAAACCTATGATTTTATATGTCGGAGTGACGCATAATGACACCAGTATTGATGCAAGCTTAACAGCCCATCATTATTTGGCAAAGTCCTTCTATGATGGCTATAACTGGTCTCAGGAAAAAATCAGTAACGATGTTGACCACAGCTATTCATCTGGCACCCTGGTGCTATCAGATCCAAATAAAAGCGCTTACGATGTATACTTCCCACAAACCCCTGATCATACAGTGCATGGCGATTTAAAAAATTTAAATACCAGTTATAACAATGCACTCGCTGGTGGTGCCATCGCTGTGATGGCGACAAAAGGCAGTGATGTATATCAGGGTGAGGGACATGCAAGCAGACTGACCGAGAAACTAATGCACCCTCGAGTAGATAGTCCAGACACGTATTTTGATGAGTTATGTGAATTTAACTATATTCGTTCAATTCATAATGCGTCTACTTATTCTAAGTTCGTCGCAATTGCAGCGGGTGGTAATCCATATCAATATTCCGACCACAACCCATTGGTATTAGTAAACAGGAATAAAACAGTGACATCAGCATTACCGCTTAATATCACATCTGTCGACAGTAACAACATGACAAATTTAACCCGATACACGAGCTGTAAAACACTGAAATAAAATATTAAATTAGGCCACTTACATGATAAAACCCTACAAGTGGCCTAATTTGCTTACATATCTACAAGCGCATCTTCTAGATCGTTTTTATGCACCCGACTCACACTGCGCTCAATCAACCTTGCAACAAACCACACAAACACCTCAGTTTGTCCTTTTAACAAGCAACCTGCATGGCAGATATTTTCGAGCAAGGCCTGGACATTGCCAGATAATAAAGCGCTTAACGCTTCACTACTTGCCATATGCAACTCACAACCCGCTAAGCGGCTCACCTCATCACACACACTATATGCTCGACCAATTTTAACTGCCAAAGTTACTGGGGCATTGGCTGAATTAAGGAAAACAGATATCGTAAGATCAGGCTGTGGCTTTTCTTCACTTGGCAAATTTCCATTAAGGTAACGGACAAACTCTTCTCGCCAATTTTTTAGACTGAGCAATTCGGTTTCTGATTTAGCATACTGATCACTCAAGGCTTGTTGAGTAGCTTTATCAAAGCAAGTATTCACTTCCCTTTCAGATTCGATGAGCGCATTCACCGTATAATCAATGTCTTCATAGGTATGAGATGCTGAGCAAATAAAACGTAACCGTCCACGCCCCTTTTCAACAATCGGGTAAGTCACAGCTAAAGTTTGCACTCCACGTTGATACAAGCTCCGGACAATCGCATATAACTTGTCTTTGTCTCCAAAATGCGGCGTTATTATCGGCCCGTCACCAGTCCCTAAATCAAAGCCTGCTTGCAATAGTTTTTGGCGCATATAACGCGTTCTATCCCAAAGCTGGGCCCGCATTGAATCATCATTTTGTAAAATGCGTAAAGACGTCAGTGCCGCAGCGATATCAGCAGGACTAATCGAAGCTTGGAAAATATAAGCTCTCGATGCTGATTTAAGTAAATTGACGTGCTTTTCACTGGCAGCGATCACCCCACCAATGCTCCCCATCGCTTTACTTAAAGTCGTCATAATAAAATCAACTTGGTCGCTCACACCTTGTTCTGCACACACCCCCGCGCCTTTCTCACCATAAAACCCAAAAGAATGTGCTTCATCTACCAATACTAAAGCATCATATTGCTTCGCGGTTTTCACGATATCTGCAACTGGCGCAGTGCCCTCGCCCATACTATAAACACTTTCTAATACCACTAATGTTGTGCGATATGCCGATTGCTCTTGCGATAACACATTGGCTAAATCATCTTTATCATTGTGTTTAAAGGTGCGGATTGTGGCGCCACTGAGTCTTGCACCATCAACGATTGAGGCATGACAAAGTTGATCAATAACCACGATGTCATTTGCACTCAGAATGCCAGATATGGCGCCAAGGTTTGCCGTATATCCGGTAGGAAATAGACACGCACTGTCTTTGCCAACCAGCTTTGCAAACGCTTTCTCAAATTCAACATGTTGATCCGTCATGCCAGTGGCTGCAGCAGAAATCCCCATACCAGTACCGTAATTGCGCAGTGCATCAGTCGCTTGCTTAATAACCTGAGGGTCACGGTTAAGTCCAAAGTACAAATTCGTAGACCAAATGATTGATGTTCGTTGCTCATCGTTATAACTGTCTCCAATTAGGCCTTTTGACGCACTGCCCGTGCGCAAAATTTTTCCGTATGGATTTATCCCTAAACGATTCACCATGCTCAAGATTGCCTCGACCAATAGGCTTTTGTCGTCTATGCTCCAAGCTTGTACGCTTGCACAGCCAAACGTTGGATGACTAGACTGCAATAACGTTTGAAACTGACTCAAAGTCTCACTGGTATGTGGCATTTTTTCTTTGGGAGAGCTGGCTTGTTCAGCCAATAAATGGCCAGCGAGCATCGTGATTGTTGGAAACGTTAAAATCATCGCTGGCGTTAAAGATGTGTCAAATATCTTATTTAACCTGTTGGTAAGTTCAATCAAATTCAACGAGTCTACGCCAAGGCTTTCAAAGCTTGCATCATGCTCGACAAGCATGCCATCTTTAATACCTAAAAGCGTCGCGACCACCTGTTGAATACGCGCGATCATATCTGCACTTTGACCTGATACAACAGGCTCATTCTTAGCCAAAGGTTGGGTTAGATTTGCAGCCCTGACTTGCGCCAAGCTAGGTAGATTGCCGCGATCTAGCTTATCATTTGGTAAAAGTGGTAAGCAGTCTAAAGACATAAACAAATGCGGTACCATGTATTTTGGTAACCGCGCTTGTAGCTGTGACTTTAACGCCTCATGATCTGGCGCTTCAGGCTGTTCTACAATGTACGCAACAAGTAGCTTTTGCCCTGTATCAGTCTCTAGTGCACTTACCGCCGCTGCATTTATAAACGGTAACGATTCTAAGGTTGACTCAATCTCACCCAGTTCAATTCTAAATCCTCGTATCTTTACCTGTTGATCTATTCTCCCTAAAAACTCTATTTCCCCGTCGTCGGTCCATCGGCACAAATCGCCCGTTCTATATACCCTTTGTTTGAGTGCTTGGTGATCCACATTAATTTCAACAAACCGTTCTAGCGTCTGCTGAATATCATTTAAATAGCCTCGGGCTAACTTATCTCCACTCAGACAAAGCTCTCCTGCCATGCCCTCACTCACAGGATTGAGAGTTTCATCGAGGATATAGGCTGCTGAGTTTTCTACAGGCTTTCCGATAGTGATGGTTTGCTCACCCACATCGATAAATTTAAGTGTAGAAAAAACAGTATCTTCTGTCGGACCATAAGCATTAATCACACGAGGCCTGGGAATAAGTGCATGTACTTTATTTACTAATGATAGCTTGAGCGCTTCACCTCCAAAAACAATACATTCGATATTCTCAGGCAAGGATCCTGAATTGAGTATGGCCTGCATTGATGAGGGCACCATTACACAAGCTTTGACCCGATTTGCATATGGTAAGGTCGTCAACTCAAGCGCATTTTCAGCCAATAAAACGGTCCCACCCAATGATAATGTGCCCAACGTTTCCATCACTGACGTATCAAAACAGACTGACGCAGCCGCGAGCACACCTTGAAGCTCAGTTGGACCAAATACACAACTAAGCGCTTTACTCATCGCGATTAAGCTGTGATGCTCAACGGCAACGCCTTTTGGCTTGCCCGTCGAACCAGAGGTATAAATCACATAAGCCAAATCTTCGCTGTTTATATCTGTTTTTGGTTCAATACACTGTTGGGATAAATCGAGCGTATCTAAACAAATATGCGTTTTGACTTTTGCACACAACGCAGCAGTATCAACACTATCGACAATCGCAGCCTGAGCCCTAGAATGAGAGAGCATGTATTCCACACGGCTGCTTGGGTAGTTCGGATCAAGCGGAATATACGCACAACCCGCCTTATGTATGCCAATCATCGCAGCGATCAATTGCCACTTTCTTGCCATACACACCGCTATCAACGAGCCTCTTGGGATATTTTGAGCGTCAATTTCAACCGCAATTGCCCAAGCTGCAAGCATCATCTTTTCATAGCTGATCTCCTCTGTCCCATCTATTATTGCCGTGCGTTCAGGCGTCTGTTGTGATTGCCAATTTATCAGTTCATAGACTGTCTTATGCTCAAAGTGAGCAACATCACTCACCGAATTATTTTTTGCCTTATGCATTTTCGTTTCCTTCTATTGTTTTTTTGTGGGATTAATTATTCTTATACACGGTATAAAAGGTATCAGAGTGCTATGTCAATTACGCACATATGAATTGGGGTTTAGAATAAGAAGACATAAGCAAATGGCTGTTTTTACGCCCAAAAGTTATAGTGGTATGGTCAATCTAGACTGGCAGTGTAGGTAACTTGGAAAAAAGCAGCACCAGCTCAACTGACGCTTTATCTGTGTACCGTTAGAAAAATAAAAAGCCAGACAAAGCTGGCTTTTCATATGATTTAAACAGATTAACTATTGAGGCGGTGTACCTACTGGAGCCACGCTGGTTTTAACGGGTAGCGGTGTCTTTATTTGATACACCTGACAACACGTTCAATGATATTTATGCACTCATGCTGCGGATTTCAGCACGGCTTGGCGCTTGCTGTGAACTAAAGGTTTCCAGTTGTACATCATCACCAAACACATCATTGAGCATCGCTTTAAAGTCCTCTGGAGACCTATCAAAGTCCAATGTAAACAGAGATTTAAGTTGTTCTCGATCAACACCACGCTGATCAGCCATGGTAGTCAAAGCTTGACCTACATCAGCAAACCCCTGATCGTCCATACTGCCAACCACTTGACCACCTACACGAAATACTGCTGTTTGAGGCGTCTGATCGAACATCAGCTTTCTTCGATATGCTTGATCTTGCGCCAACATCTCATTGAACTCAGTTTCTTTTTGAATAGCGATTTGCTCTTGGGAGTAAGCTTGGTAAGAGCTGCCATTAAACATTTCAAAGACCTCAGCATTTGTTGGTCCTTCACCTTGTTCAAAAAATTCGACTTCACCACTCCCTGGGTAATGCTGCTCAACTAACGACTTCAACTTCTCCACATCACCGCCAGCCTGACGGAACAAATCCTGTACCCCACTTCGACCAGCGTAAGACCCATCTCCACGTAAATAGGCCATGACTTGACCATCAACCTTGATCATACCAACAACATCTTGCTGTTCACCATTTTGTTTATAATAGTCAGCCAAGTCTGCTTGCCTGTACGACAACGGACGCATGTCTTGATTAAGAATGGCCAACTGATCTTGATCGGCTACTTTGACATTTGCCGGCGAGATTTGGTAAGTCAAATTGGTTTTGCCCTCAAGGCGAGTAGAAAAAGGCGCCTCGCGTGATGACGTACTCGACTCTTTGACTGGTTGGTCGTGTTTTACAGACTGAGTGCGATTGTAATAGGACTCTCCCGCACCTAGATAATGGGAAATTTGCATAATTCAGCTCCTTTTGAGATTCTGTCTAGAGTGTCTTGGCTGCGTAGTTGCTCCTCTCAACTAAAAGCAGATAAAACGTACAGAATAATATAAGCAAATTCTGGACCATCCGTGCCTTATCGCCCCAACGGCAAAGTTGTGCAATAAGTTCAGACTTGAGGGGGAACACCGTGCATAAACACTTTAGGTAATAGGCAAACTTTTGCCAGTCCGGCCGCAGCGTGCTCATTGTATTGCCGCGACCAATTAACACATCAACAATTATTGCTCTGTTAAAGAACGAGCAAACATATCTCGTACCGGTTGCATCATGTAAGCCATTAACGTCTGTTCACCAGTTTTAATGTGGACTTCCGCAGGCATCCCAGGTAATAGCGAAACGCCTGCATTTAATAAACGCTCCTGACTACTTGGTAGCACAGATATTCGAGCAAGGTAATAAGGATAGTCCTGCTGCTGGTCTGTTAATTTATCTGCGGACACGCTCAAAACCTCCCCATATAAAACCATCGTTTTTGCCTGCTTTAAGGTACTAAACCTCAGATCAACATGTTGCCCTGGGGTCAAACGGCTGACTTCTGCAGGCGATACCCTCGCATCGACAATCAACGCATCTTCTTCTGGCACGAGCTCCAGGATCGTCTCTGCTGGCATGATCACACCGCCGATTGTATGTACAGATGTACCCAATACCCTTCCAGCCACAGGGGCAACAATATCACTTCGAGTCAACTTTTCTAAAAGCGCTTTTCTGCGCTCTGTCTTATCCAAAATAAGACTCTGCACTTCATCTAACTGCGAGGTAGTATCGAGTAAAAACTGCCTAGACAACTGCAATATTTGTAGTTCTGTCTCACCACTTTGGATTTCCAAACTGGCAATTTGAGAACGATGCTCCGCGACTTCTCCTTCAATCTCAGCTTTGAGCCTTTCAATATGCCTCACTTGTTGTTTACTGCTGTACCCTCTATCCGCCAGCTTGCCGAAATCCTCAAGCTCAAGTTGATAAGACTGTATTCTCGCTTGTTTACTCGTGATTAAGGCTTTCAGGCCTAGCTTTGACGCCTGCAATTGTTCAATCTTGTTCTGTAATATCTGTTGCTCTCCCAAACGGGAGTCTCGAGAGGCATGAAACACAGCCAATTGACTAGCATAGATCTCTGTGCCAACAGACCCATTAGCATTGAGCTTTGAGAAATCAGGCTCACTGTCATTATTTCGCTCAGCCACTAATCGACTTTGTAACGCCATCGCAGATAAGATTTCAGTGTCTAATATTTGTATCTGCGCTTCTAGCTGTGTTTTGTCTAGAGTCAAAAGCAATTGATTCTGAGCTACAAACTGACCCTCTTTAGCATGTATCTCACTCACTATTCCTCCTTCTAGGTGCTGAACTTTCTTCCTGAAGCCTTCGACGGTAACCGTCGCGGGTGCCACAACGGCACTGTTTAATGGCGCGAACCCAGCCCATCCCCCAAAGGTGAGTAACATGGCCATCGCTAATGTATACCCAAACCTTCGAAGTGATTTATCACAATAATTACTTTGCGTCACAGGCGTACTTTTATGCATATTTGTTTGCTCCATTACGCTTCCTGCGGACTAACTGCTTTTGGCGGTGTCGCCGAGCTATTTCTAGTCCCATTTAATCGAGCCAAAACTTGATCTCTTGGTCCCCCTAAAGTAATTGCACCTGAATTCATCACCAATACAGAGTCAACGGCTTTTAAAATCAAATTTTTATGTGAAATAATCAACACAGTGACAGACGCGTCTTTGAGTTTTTGCAAAGCGCCAATAAGCGTTTTTTCACCACTGTCATCTAAGCTAGCATCAGGTTCATCAAGCACGATAAACTTGGGTTCTCCAAATACCGCTCTTGCCAACCCAATCAATTGCCTCTGACCACCGGATAACATGCATCCACCATGGCCTATTTGCGTGTTATAGCCATCAGGTAAGTTCAATATAAATCGATGTAAACCCACAAGTTGAGCCGCCCGATAGATAGACTCTTCATTTACATCTTGAAAGCGAGAAATATTTTGTGCGACCGTCCCATCAAACAACTCAACGTCTTGTGGTAAGTACCCCAAATACTGCCTATCATGTTCATGTAACTGAGAAATAGATGCCCCATCTAACCTCACTTCACCGCTGCTCAAAGGGATCAAGCCTAACATCGCTTTAACTAAAGTAGATTTACCAGCTCCACTGGGCCCTATCAATGCAGCGGACTCACCTGGTTTAAGCGTAAAACTGACCGCCTTAATAATTGGATTACCACTGCTGTGTGCATGCACGATCACACGCTGCGCCTCTACTGCGCCTGCCAGTGTGGGTAGTGTCATTCTCTTATCGTCGATTGGAAAATCATGCAAAGCATTTGACAGCCTTGTAAACTGCTCTCTCGCATTAAAGAACAAGCGCCACGCACCAATAAGTTGATCTACGGGAGCCAAAGCGCGACCCAATAACAAAGATCCTCCAATCATTAACGCTGGTGTTAAATCTTGCTGGATCACCAAATAAGCGCCTAGCCCCAAGATACCCGATTGCAACGCAAACCTAAGAGACTTGGTTAGTGCAGCAAAAACATTACCACGACGGCCGCTCACATACTGGCTATATGCAGCACGATCCACATGGGCTTGCCATCGACTGGTAATGGTATCTGTCATGCCCATTGCAACGATTGCTTCTGCATTTCTCAGACATGCTTGATTATAACCTGCTGCCCGCATGCCATTCACATTCGCCTCTTTTTGAACCCGACGACTACTCCATTCATTAAGCATTGAGAGTATGACTAACAATATCAATGCACACAGTGCAAACCACCCTAATGCGGGATGCATTAGAAACATCACCAAAAGATATAATGGCACCCAAGGAGCATCAAAAAGTGCACCAACAGCGGGGTTCGCCAAAAACTGACGCAGTCCACTGAGATCCTGTAACGGTTGCCCAGCCTCTGCAACTGAATTACTTGAAAGGTACTTTCTAAATGTAATTGCAAATACTCGACTGCCCAAACGCTGAGATATTCGATGACTCGCACGTAATAACAGCGTATTTCTGATCCAATCAAACCCACCCATAAATACAAATAAAATTGCGGCTATTGCAGACAAGGCAATCAAAGTCGAGATGCTATGACTCATTACAACTCGATCGTATACTTGGAGCATATAAAATGCAGGCACGAGCATTAATAGATTCAGAAAACCACTGAATACCGCAACGGCCAAAAAGCTCCTACCCATACCTACTATTTCATTTTTTAATTCAGAAGACCGCAAAACTTCCCCACTTAGATAATCTTTATTCTCTTAGATTTCAAAATCAAAACATAAGCACTATTTATATTACAATTACACTTGACCAAGCAAATTTATTATATAAAAATCAAAAAACGCAAGGAAATAAAAATATTTTAATTGCGTTTTTTAAAACAACTATTAAATTATACTTAAAGGAGTTAATTATGGCCGGTGAAACTTTGACACAAGGTAATGATATTTATATTTCTAACCTAGTTCCAACTGGTGGTGAAACTGCCAACTCAATTATGGCACTAGGTGGTGACGACCAAGTTCAAGGTAATCAATATGTTGACTATATTCACGGTGGTAACGGCAACGACCAACTGTGGGGTATGGGCGGTGACGATGTTCTGTTAGGCGAAGCAGGCAACGACAGTCTTAATGGCGGCAGTGGTAACGATTTACTACTCGGTGGTGAAGGCAACGATATACTATACGGTGACACAGGCAGTGACCGCCTTTGGGGCGGCACAGGTGACGATAGCTACATTGTCAAAACACACTTTTCTGGCGGTGTTGATATGATTAATGATGATAAGTCACCAACAGGCCAAACTGGTTTTGGTGGAGGCAACGACCTATTATTTATGAAAGACGTTGCTTTGGCTGATTTATTTGTCACACGTAACGGCAATAACCTGATGGTGACTACCAAAGCAGATGCGGAAGATGGTCAACAAAATACAGGCGTTATTATTGAAGACTTCTTCTTAGGTGGTAACAATGTCGTCGAGAAGATCTTAACATCTGATGGCTATGAAATAGACACGACTGTGTGGCTATAATAGTTACTTAAGGGTACTTCACATGTACCCTTTCCAAGGTTTTAATTAAAACTTGACCTCAAAACTCGTTTAAAAAACACAACTATTTTAGATGTTAAGTTGTAAAAATCCGAACAAAAATTTTACGAGAAATGTACCTTAATAAATTTAAATCACAAATAAAATAATAACCCACACCAACAAACCATCATTTATAAATAAACTCCCCCTAAAAAATAGAAAAATATTTTTAAGAAAAAATAAAATCAACTTAAGTATGATTTCATAATTAACACTGTGCTTAGCGCACGATTACTGAATTATTTAACTATAAAGTACATAATTATTTTAAAATCAAACCACCTACATCACTTTTCCAGTGCCTTTAAAAACATTTATAACTCATAAAATAACACCTGAATTTTTGCGTTCAAAGACGAGCACCTTCAAATCTGATGAAGATAACTAAGGATGATTGGCCTACTACTTTGTATAGTTTAGTCAATCCGATATGCCCGCCATGAGATCATCAAGTGAATAAGTGACAAAAATCCTATTTGTTCGAGTTGTATAGCTTGATATCATTACCTTGAATTGGAAGACCCCCTAAAAAATGGAGCTATAATGAAAAAATCTCTTCTCGCACTTGTTACCGGTACTGCCATTGCGTCAGGCGGCTACTTTATTGCGCAACAAGACAATAATCCCGAGCAATTAGCGCAATTGGACTATATACCTGCTGATTCCTTGTTTCTTTGGTCTCAACTGAAAGGTCTTCCCTACCTGCAGTATTTAGACGTACTGCCCAGCAGCTATAAAAATACGCATCAGTTTGAGGAAATTATTGCATCAATGGAAAGCGAAGAAGTAGACGCAAATGGGCGCTTTCTACTCAACGTACTCAAGCAATACTCCAACAGCATGGTATCCTCTGAAAGCTTTAAAGATACATGGGGTGTCAACAATGATTTCAAGGCATTAGCATACACTGTAGGCTTACTACCCGTATTGCGTGCAGAACTTGGTGATCCTGAGGTGTTCAAAGCCACCATAAAACAAGCCGCTGATAATGCAGGCCTGAGATACGAAGAGACACAGATAGACAACCACCCAGTTACCAAATATGTAATTGAAACCGAAAGTGAGCGGGTATTTGACTTGCTGGTAACAAGCAGTGGGAATTGGGTAACATTAACAATAGATACACCGTTTAACCAACCAAACGATGTAAAAATAGCATTAGGGTTAATTCAACCATTACACCCGCTCAGCAATAGTGGAAAAGTCGAAGGTTATATACAAGATCATCAACTAGATGGACATAGCCTCGCTTATCTTGATACTCAGCTTATTGTCGACATGCTGACAGCCAAAAACCCAGACAATCAAGCCACACAAATGCTGGATAAACTGACTAGTTTGGCAGAAGCGGAAGGTATTTTTGACAGCATCAGAACGCCTGAGTGCCAACAAGACTTCTCTGACATCACGCAAAAATGGCCTGCCATTATTTCTGGAACACAAAAGCTTGAAATCACCAATCAGTTTGCTGATATTCACGTTTCGACAGTGATTGCATCTACCGATACCAAAATACTGACTGCACTACAAAACATGCGTGGATTTTTGCCTCAACATACGCAAAGTGATAACAATGCAGTCATGACCGCCGGTTTTGGCCTTAATGCCAGCCAACTTTCCCCTTCCGTTAATACGTTATGGGCGGCATTTAGCGGTGCCGAATTTAAATGTGAACAACTTTCGTCACTACAAGGGAAAACAAAAGATGCTAACCCTGCGCCGCTAGCTATGGTGACTGGCATGCTGGGCTCATTTAAAGGTGTGAGTGCCACTATATTCGATATGGACGCAGCGGTGTTCAATCAAACACACTCCATTGATGCGACCTCTTTTGATACTTTAATAACCGTATCCGCAGACGACGCACTGGCGTTGTTTAATATGGCAAAAAGTTTTACACCTGAATTTGCCTCATTGACTTTACCCAGTGATGGCACTGCTATCGAAATGAATGATTATCTTCCACCTGGGGTCACCATATCAAAACCTGTCTACTTAGCGCTAAAAGGGCAACACTTGGCTCTATACACAGGCGATATGGCAAAACAAGCTGCAGATAGTTTAAGTAATCAAGCTGTTATCGCCAATGGTATAGCCAATTTTGGTATCGATAGCGGTAAAATACTACCAATGATACTTAAAGCTGCTGAGCAGACCGGTGAACCTATTCCTGATGACCTTAAAAATATGTTTGATCAAGATGGCAAAATGCACATGCACTACGATATTAATGACAAAGGCATCATTTTTGATTTCGCGCTTAAAGTGGGACAGTAGTAACAAAAGAGGCTAAGGTACTGTCACCTTAGCCTCTAAATCATAGCCTTATGAAATTTGGTTTATGATCACTTTAGACCTTTAACAAGCGGCATACCGTTAGTACCAACGGGTATATAAACCGTTGTATGGTTTGGTGATTCAGCCATTTTAAGCTGGGCATTAATTGCCTCATGCTGTAAGTAATTTTCGGTCAACGTTGAATTGATAATTTTTTGTGCTTGAGCAATACCTTTGGCTTCCTCAATACGTATTTCAGCATCCTTTTTAGCTATTTGCTTTTGCGTTTCTTTTTCAGAGAGTAGTTGCTGGGCTGCAAGCTTTTTCTCAACTGCTTTCGCAACAATATCAGGGTAATTAATGTTACCCACGACAATGTTTTTAACTTCAAAAGGAGTGGCATTTAAATACGTTTGTAATTTAATGGTGACTTCCTTTGCAATATCATCTCGACGAGCCTTTAACTCTCCACTGTCAAACTTTTGCACCGCATTACGCACATATGTTCTGAATGTTTCTCTAACAAAGCGCTCATACCAATGTTCTCCACCGTAGTTTTCTACCACGGCTTTAACGGTGCCCGCTCTAATTGAAACGACGGCATGAAAGTCAAAAACGATATTTAAATCATCATTGGCCAAAATTCTAAATTTTTCAGTATAGGTATTCGGGCGCATGTCTATATTGATCACTTCATTGCGTAAGACAGACATACCATAGTTACTCGGCCCCTGAAGTGAACCTTGATAACCGCCAGATCCAAACATTCTTGGTTTTTCGTAAACGTACCCTTCATGGCCAGCTGGCGTACTTGGGTTGCTACACGAGCCTAATCCAAAAAGGAAAAATACAATAACGGCAACAATACTAAAAATAGTACCAATTGGTGCAGATTTTTTTGCAAACATAATGAACTTTTGTTGAACTCAAAGCATCTATTTTACGTGTTACGCTAATAAATACAATTCAAGTAAACCATGCTGTGATATTAATAAAGACACTTTGATATAAAATAAGCAAAAAATATTAAATATATTAATACATTAATATCTCGTGTTAAACATGAAATAAAAGCCTATATTTTAAACTAGGATCCCACTATGACCTTAGAGTCAAAATCAATTCAATTTAGAAAAGCCACACTGAGCGATAAAGCCGCTTTGTTATCTTTAGAACAAGCTGTTGTCAATGCAGAGCGACCATATAACAGCCAAATTAAGACCGATGCACATTACTATGATTTAGATAACCTGCTTCAAAGTGAGCAAGCCTGTGTACAAGTCGCTGAGTGTAATGGTGACATCATCGCCACAGGTTATGTACAAATTCGTCCCTCTAAACAATCTCTAGAACATACGCACCATGGGTATTTAGGGTTTATGTTCGTCAACCCAGAGTTTCGAGGGCAAGGTATAAACAAAGATATTATGCAATTATTGATCGATTGGGCAGAGTCTAAAGGGATTTATGACTTTTATTTAGATGTGTACAACGACAATCAAGCTGCTATTAATGCCTACCAAAAGCTTGGGTTTAAACCGTCACTGTTAGAAATGAAAGTGAATACTCAAAATTAAACTGATATTAGGGGTACTCCTATTCGATTTTGGAGTACCAACCAAAGTGTACATTTAACCCCCTATGTACCGAGTAATTCTCATTCCATGCCTACCCTCAAAATAATTTTTTCGTCTACACTGAAATTAATCTGCAGCTCATAAGGTCTTTTGTAGCAAGTCGTCCGGAGCGCAATAAGTTTGCTTTTTTTGTATCGCGCGAATTTGCAAAAAAAGTCAATAAATCGAGCGCTGGGGTGGTGCTTTTCCTAAATAAAATACAGCCCACTCTGGTTAGCTCTACATTTTGGCAAAACCAAAACACGAGGAAACGACAATGAAAGCATTAACAGGCGCCGCAATGGCAGTAATGGTAGCAGGTCTGGTTGGTTGTAACGCAACAGACTCAAGCCAATCGAGCACCGCCAGCGCAACAGCAAGCTCAGGCGGTGCTAAAACTGACTTAGTGCATTGCTATGATGTGAATATTTGTGGTGGTCACAACGACTGTAAAACAGCAAGTAACGCGTGCGCAGGTCAGGCATCTTGCAAAGGAAGCGGGTTTGTTGGTATGCCAGCAAAAGCCTGCGCAGATGTAGGTGGTAAACAAAAAGATAGTTGGGTAGGTAGCGTGGCTAAAGCCGATTTAGTCCACTGCCATGATGTAAACATATGCGGTGGTCACAACGACTGTAAAACTGCAAACAACGCCTGTGCTGCACAAGCATCTTGCAAAGGCACTGGTTTTGTAAATATGCCTGCAAAGGCATGTAAAGATATCGGCGGCAAAGTCGGTAGTTAATCAGTATCATTGGAGTCCACAAAATAGTGGGCTCTAAATTTTAATAAAGCTGTGAGAATAGATTGAAATATTCCCCCCCTTCTTTTGCTGGCTTTGGCCTAGGTTTAAGAACTTGTTATTTTGAAGAGATTTTAACCACAGAGCCCAATGTAGACTGGTTTGAAATTATCTCTGAGAATTATTTTGTCTCAGGTGGCAAACCATGGCATTACTTATCGCAAATTAAAGAACGTTACCCCATCGTAATGCATGGCGTTTCTATGTCGATAGGGAGTACAACAGAGGTCAATTTTGACTACCTCAGAAAATTAAAACAGACCATTGAGCGTGTGCAACCATTATGGATATCTGATCACCTCTGCTTTTCTTCACTCGGTGACTTCAATAGCCATGATCTACTACCGATGCCGTATACAGAGGAATCTCTTGATCATTTATGTAAAAGACTATTAATCGTGCAAGACTTCCTAGAACGGCCTTTAATTCTAGAGAATGTATCGAGCTACCTGACTTACCAAGCATCAGAAATGAGTGAATGGGAGTTTCTGACTGAGCTACATCAACGTACACAATGTCAGTTTTTGCTAGACATCAATAATGTCTACGTCAGTGCTCGAAATCATCAGTTTGACCCGA
This sequence comes from Pseudoalteromonas luteoviolacea, assembly GCF_000814765.1. Lineage (GTDB taxonomy): Bacteria > Pseudomonadota > Gammaproteobacteria > Enterobacterales > Alteromonadaceae > Pseudoalteromonas > Pseudoalteromonas luteoviolacea_H. Next base: position 796,701 of record NZ_JWIC01000007.1, on the reverse strand, counting down.
GTGAATTTTTAAACGCAATGCCCACCTCTTCGATCGCGCAAATTCACTTGGCAGGACACAGTGATTTTGGCACACATATCATCGATACGCATGATCAACCTATTTGTGACGAGGTTTGGCAATTGTTTGCAGATTTTGCGCAGACACATCCCCCCGTCAACACCATGATAGAACGGGACGATAACTTTCCAGCCTTTAAAGAGTTAATGAGTGAGCTTGAGCAGGCCAGATCCCTCGCCCCCACATCCTGGAGGATGAATGAGTACGCTTGAACGACTACAACATGACTTTGTCGCTATGTTACAAGGAAAAAACGCGGATTTTGCGCAACACATAGCACAACAAAAAGGCTTATCTTGCGAGCAGCGCAGTGAAATTTACCAAAACGCCTACCAAATAAGATTAAAAAAAGTACTCGAACAAGATCATGAAATGCTGGGGCTTTATTTAGGGGATGAGTTATTTGACTCTATGGTAGAGACCTATTTATCCACCTACCCTTCAAAATCTGCCTCATTAAGGGAATTTGGTGAACGGCTACCACAACTTCTTCGCGAGCAATCTCCTTTTAAAGAACATGGGATTTTATCCGAGATGGCCCAATTTGAGCGATTATTACTACACGCGTTTGATGCTGCGGATGGCCCTGTCTTAGAGTTGACTGACTTGCAATCTATTGAGCAAGCTTCATGGCCCAACATTATTCTTAAACTACATGACAGCGTGCACTTACTTACTTGCCAATTTTCCGCAGTTGAAAGTTGGCAGGCTTTAAAAAATGACTCTTCCCCACCAGCTCCTGAATTACACACCCATCGCCATTGGCTCATTGCTCGGGCACCTGATAAGCGTACGGGCTTCTACCCTATTTCTGAGTGTCATTTTCAATGCTTAACTAGCATCAAACAGGGTTTACCATTTGGCTTTGTGTGCGAAGCAGCGGCGGGTGTCGCAGGGGACCAACAACAAGGCACAATTGAAGTCATGCAATTACTTCAACAAGGTATTGAACTAGGCTGGTTTTTAAAAACTTCTGTGACGTAAAACATAGGTGAGCTGATGAAAGTGAGACAGCGGTTACAGCTATATCAAATAAGTGTCATATTTAGCATGTTGTTTGCTTTGGTCGGATTCAGCTATAACATATGGCGACTTGAAGCATCTGAGCACAATAATAACGTCAGACTGGCCTGTTTTGAAGTACTCAAAGAACTCGCTGCATTAGAACAATTGATATATATCGCCCATTATGACAACGATATGCAAACAGCAAGCCCTCGCAAAGGGTGGGTCAAAGTAGGGCTTATCAAAGATTTTAGCTACTTAACTAATCACAGCGTACAGTCCAGTGCAACCACACTTCATGATACTTGGGCTCAAAAGTGGGAAAGCATTTCAAACGATAGTGGATCTATTGAGTTAATAGTGAAAGACATAGACAGGGTGAGAAGCGACATAAAGCAGCTTCTCAACTCCCTAAAATAACAGTTTGCGCTTTAGCATATGGTTTAAAATAACGCCAAACGTCTATCTTGCCTAGTCGTGCATTATTTTATCGCTTTGCACTTGGCATACATTTGTATGTTATACGCTTTCGCATACTCATACCTTTCAAGGCGTTGTTGCTTATCTTGCTCCGACTTAAGTACATCTCCTGCATCGGATAGATACTTCACGCCACATTTTGCCTTGAGCGTCGAAAACGCCATTTTTTCAAGGCCAGGCAAAATAGGCCTTCTACCCGTAGTTGCAAAGAGCCTATAGTCTTTATCTTTCAATGCTAATGCTACAGCTTCAGAGACCTCTGTGGTATTGTCATTCACAGAAGAATCCGTTTGACGCTGAGCATAATCATTAGCACACCCTGTAGTTAAGCAACATAATAAGCCCATGCCCATTAATACTTTCAAATAACCCTCCTTATGTGCACTCTTAATAAACTCAATGCTAACATCATCCAGATCAAATACGACATGATGCCTGATGAACCACTGTCAGTACTAGCAGGTACTGACACCGTGATAGTGACCTGTGCACTAGACTCCGCCCCCCCTGTATCTCTTACCACATAAGTGAGTTGCTCACTGCCAGAAAAATTTGCTGCTGGCGTGTAAGCTAGTTGGTTATTAGACACAATAACACTGCCCGTTCCCTGATAGCTCACCGTACCAATCACCAAACTATCGTCATCAATATCTGTATCGTTTGCCAATACGTTGAGCAAATTTGACTGGCTGTTGGTATTGACGTTAAAAGAGTCATTTTGTCCGACTGGTGCGTCATTTACAGCAGTCACAGTAATAGATGCGTTAAATGGGTCGCTCGTCAGTGTGGCTCTAGTTGCCGTAACAGGCACAGCCAGGGTGCCATTGAAGTTTTCCGAAGGTGTCACCGTCAAACCATTAACCGTGTAGTTTTCGCCACCAGCAATCGTGAGTGACTCTGCATTAAACCCACCTTGATACTTAAAGTTAGAAATGGTTAAAGTGATGCTGCCATCTTCTGTAACAACTAAAGCTTCTTGCTCTGTTATATTGGGTGCGACAGGCTCAGTGCTGCCTTGAATTTGCAAATTACCTGCATTGACCGCAAAAAATACATTGTTACTACACATCACTTTCAGCTTGCCATTTGCTGAGCTGGCCAGATTAGCGAGCGTAATATCATGCTGCCCATCGTTTGGCACATCATCCGCAACTAATGTCGGGAAGGACTCTCCCCCATCGAGTGACAATAAAATATCGACGAACGAGCATGAAATTGGCGCATTTTCAGTATCTGCGGTTTGCCAGCGCACAGTATGCGTTCCTAAAGTCCACAGCGTCCCACTGGTTGGCTCAGTCACAGCGAATCCCTGCTGGTTACCCACCACGGTGATCGTCACAGAGTCGTCCGCGATATTGCCATTGCCATCTCTTACTAGTAATTTAAAGGTCAAGTCTCTACTGGTCGTCGGCAACGCTTCACCATAACTGACTTGACCAGACATGACATCTGACATTTGCGGAAAAGTTCGCGTACCATCAGATGACGGATTGAATACTCTGAATAATGGGCCGTCACCACTATCTGTGGCATCTTCTTGTGGGCTATTGGTGGCACTCCCCAAATCGCTTTGCTGCCAACTGTAGGTCAATGTATCCCCATCGGCATCTGTTGCACTCCCAGTCAGCTTGAACGGTGTTCTAGCGGGGATTGTAAAATCATTTCCAGCATCTACAACTGGTGCTTGATTAGTCTTAGCTGTTCTCACCCCACAAGCACTGCCACCAGCTTGTCTCGTGAATGCAGCCATTTGCTCTAAAGAATGAACGTGAAAGTAAGGGTCTGAGTTGGCTTGTAAATTTTGCGTTTCACAAATCCCCGTATACCCCATAATCGTAGAGCCGCTACCCGGTTCAAATGCAGCTGTGCTCACTCTGTTTCCATCACATGCTCCCACTAACCCATTGAATGTATGATCTGCCCCAAGTTGATGACCGATTTCATGTGCAACATAATCGATCGAAAAAGCGTCATTGATAGGCTGTGGGTTACCTGTCACCCCTTCCGCTTTGGCAGTCGTACATGCAACACCAAATCCGGCAAGCCCACCTGCGCCCGTTCCAACCAAATGCCCGATATCATAACCTGAACTCCCGATCACAGGATCAATCACATCCGCAATTTTATCAATGTCAGTATCATCATTTGAAAAAGGGTCTGTCGACGCGTCTAGAAAAATGAGATCATCATTATCTGCCACCAGTTCAAACGTAGTCGATAAGTCCCTCATATAAACTTGGTTTACTCGATTAACTAACGTAACTAAGGCCGCCATCACACTGTCTTTGGTGCCACCATGAAACTCTGAATATTCCCCAGTTGTGGCAATCGCAAGGCGATATTTGACGTCATTCGTGAGTGGCGTGTTAAAGCTTGGAGAATCAGTATTTCGAGCCTGATGATCTAATAAATCGTGCTTAATCGGCTGTCGTAAAATGTAATCAGACTTTGCATAAGTATCAGCAATGGCATGCTTGTAGTAAACTCGGTACAACGCTTTTTTCTCATCGGCATAGCCTGTCTCTGGCTCTACAAATACCCGTTGTCCAAATAAGTCATAAACCCCATAAAAACCTTTTGGTGAGATATCAAATGTACCTGAAATAGACGGATCACTCACATGCTTTCCAAGATACGTTTTAATTTTTGGATACCTCTCAGCTAACGGCTTTGGCATCACCGAATAGGGCGTTAATTCAAACATGATTAACTCACCGCTGGGTGTTGGCAGCGCCAAGCGCAAGTCTCCATCACCGGTGAACACCTCTGCCATTTTTTCAGTATCTAAATACGTTTTATTGAGCCCTTCTTGCGACTTGCTCTGACCTTTTAATGGATAGTCAGACCACAAATTTGTTGCGCTTTTCACACTAAATGAAAGTAACAATGCAGAGCAAAAAATCAGAAGATATTTCACCATAAGTCATTCCAAGTTCTGTATGTTATTAACTACAGCATAGTCTTTGATATTCTGATTGCGTGATAATTAAACAACTTTTTATCCTTTGTTATTCACTAACGCACTTAACAACCAGACCTAAATGTAAGAGATTACCCATGCAGGCTGTAGGCGATGTGTGCCAATGGGTGTAATTACGCTCAATTACTCATCAGACCTCTTGAAAGGATAGAATAAAGACTTTAAAGTGACGTAGTTAAATTTGCAAAGGGAAAGGCAATGATATTTTTAGTTCGTTTTATTACCTGCATAGCGATGACAACGCTATCATTTATTTATCTAATAGAGATGGATTTTGTTAAAACAATTTTATTGGCTTTGCTCGCCATCATTGCCAACCCAGGTGTCAAACGAACACCAACAGAGTACGATAACGGAAAGCGTCTTTTTGACAAATATTTGGTAGACAAGCCCAAGAAGCCACGCAATACGCTTAAACCATGGTGAATAATAAAATGAATACTTGATTCATCGCGACTCAAGGGCCTACATATCGGCTGTTATGCTCCGCTAAAGCCCTTCGTACGCGTTCAATCAGTTCTTTATCTGTATTTAGATTAAACGCCATACACGCACGTCTATCCGAGTTGTTACGTACTTCTAAAACAGGCACTACGGTTTCATAAGCAACGCCTATTGACTTAAGGGTTGCATGCATGGTGTATTCTGTCGTCAATAGGAAATCTATTCTTCCAGCCAACAGCTTTCTTTGCGAAGCACTTGGGTCTGCGGTAATATCTAAATTCACACCAGCTTCAAACCCTTGCTTTGTTAAAAACTCATGTACAACGCTACCTCGGACAATCGATATCACATACTTTTTTGCGTCTTCGAGGGTCGCAACTTTTATGTCATTCCGATTTTTTAATCTAAACAGATATTGTCGAACCGGTCGCATTAGCGGACATGCCCATTCGAATAAGTGCTCGCGATCACCGCTTCGGTAGATCGAATAGATCATGGTATTGGCTTGAGTTTGCGTTAACTTCATTGAACGCGCCCACGGGTAGAGCTTTATGTCATACTCAATACCTGCAAGCTCAAGTACTTCTCGAACTTTTTCGGTCGCCCTACCAACAATTACCCCTTGCTTATCGGCATAATTATACGGAACCCATTCTTCAGTCACGACCTGAAGTTTAGGCACATCCGCAATAGCTTTACCACTGCTAATGCAGCATAACAGCACTAGCAAAAGTGCCCCATTGTTTACCACACCACCCCTCCAACTCATTTTGTCAGAATAAATGATAATGCTTATATCGCACAATTATAGTTGAGTGTTGCTTAAAGGATAGACGCTAAAAAGTAATGATAAAAATAAAATAAGCAAATACTTGCAAGACTTTTTCAACTCCGAGAGCCATCCATCTCAGAGCGCCAAAGCTATGGAGAATTATCTGAAAAACACCACTTTTTTGATCTTACCATCTTCAACTTGATAACTCGTAACAAACTCAGAACGTTTATCAACAACACCGTCTTCTTTTGTACAAATTTCAGATGTCTCATGATCAATGACAATGTTACCATTTGTGATTCTTTTGATGGATGTTGATTTCATACAATGCATTTTTTCAAACATCAAACCATAACGCTTAATCAGCTTCTTCTTGCCTTTAAACATCAACGTCTGTGGATACATATAAAATTCAACATCTTCAGCGTATAAAGCTAAAAACTGGCGTATATTCTGCTTGTTATACGCTAATATTAACTTATCAATGACCGCTTCCGCTGCTTTTTCTTGTTCTGATTTTTGTAAATTATATTCACGCGCTTTGTCTTCAAATGCAGGGTTCGCAAATACACCTAAAGAACCAACACAAAGCACCAACAAAAAAATATACCTCATACTTCCCCCTATTTGGTACGGGCAAGTAAAGTATATCAAGTTTAGTTTGCGTAATACAGCCTAGGTTCAGGTTACCAGTATTGCTCAACGGTGATATGTCCGGGCTCCACTCTACGATGTTTCTTGAACCCCAGTTGCTGTAACAATAAGGTTGTATCCTTCACCATGTCTGGGTTGCCGCATAGCATAAAGTGACTGTCTGCTGGCAATGCGTCTAACTGGCAATAATTCAATAGCTGACCACTTTTCAAGATGTCTGTCACCCTGCCACCCAAGCCGACTTCTGGTTTTTCTCTACTTACAAGAGGGACGTATGTGAATTGCTCAAATAGTTTTTCTGTGGCACGGATTTGCTCCTGATAACACAGATCAGTGTTCAACCTCACTCCATGTACTAATACAACGCGACTAAACTGTTTCCACAGTTTACCATCGCTCAAAATAGACAAATAAGGTCCGATAGCCGTCCCCGTAGACAACATCCAGAGCGTATCAGCTTTAGGCAATTCATCTAACGTAAAATAACCGGAAGGCTTGCTGTATACCCAGACATTATCCCCTTCTTTAAGTTGTGCTAGAGGGTGTGAAAGCGCGCCATTATGGACCTCTATCACATAAAACTCTAATAACGGATCCGAAGGTGCATTGACAAATGAATAGGCTCTTGCAATGCGCTTTCCATCCACATCCAATGCTAATTTAGTAAATTGCCCTGCGGTAAAGTTCTTTATATCTGCCGCAATTTTCAAACTAAACAAGCTTGGCGTCCACCAGTTTACTTCAACTACTTTTCCAATTACCCAGTTTGTCATGGCTGCACCATAATAAATGCATATACTAAAACAATGGCATAGAATAAAAACTTGTCAAAGATCTTGGCACCACGGCTTGGCCAAATTTGAAGATAAAGCAGTATTCACCAAGCTATTTTTTTGCTTTTCTGGCATCAAAAATTCAACGTTGAGAGAGTGAAGTAACTTGCTTACAGGCTCGGTGTAGCCCTCTTTAAGTAAACGCGTAACGTGGGTTTTCGTATAATTTACAGTACCGTCTGCAACAATATTGGACTTAACACTGTCATGCATCAAGTCTAACCAGTGTAAATATAGCTTATCGCTTTGTGGCAGATAGGCTTCATATGCAGGAGTCAACTTTCTCCTATATTTTTCATATACTTCAGCGCGTCTCGCGATTAATGCAGCACCTAAGAGATTAACAGTGACCCTAGCCGCATTGCGATGATGTTGGCCTTTGAGGTAGTGCTGCCTTGCTGCGATAAAATAACTGATGGCCTCTTTGGGTTTATCTAAAACAATCGCAGTATTGCCTTTTACAACCAATAAGCCCGCTTTTCTTCTTCCACTCAAAATGGCTTCATCAATGCTTTGAAGTATTTGAAAACTAATAGCGGGTTGATTATTCATGCGATATGCAATGGACAGATTCACTTTGGAAGTCATTTTTTCGACATTATTTCGAGCAAGCTTCAGTGCACATTTATAAGTAACTACAGCATCATCAAACTGACCATTGACCCTATACGACACTCCGATGACATTGACGATGGTAAAGAGAAAGTGCTGGCTATATGGGGTCAGTCTTGTGTCTGACAGCAAACGCACAATGGCTTCAACTAATTTAATGTCACCAATGTTACTCGCAGCCGCTAAAACACTACTGTAAATGGAAACGGTTTGCTCGGAGCTTTGCTCAAGCAACTTACCTTGATTTTCCTTAAAGAAGGCCACAGCTTGGTCTGGGTAGTTTAAAGCAAGATATTTGACCCGCTCAGGCTCTGACGAAAACGTTTTCTCGTTTTTCTCCACAGCAGAAACACTGCCGCAACTTAGCAAAAGCAGTCCACACAGGTAAATTAAATACTTCATCAAAGTCGTCAAATCACTTTATTGAGTTAACCATAGTACATCAATGTATTTATAGAAACAGTAGCAACACGGTAAAAAATTTGTATCACCGCCAATTACGGTGACCCACACCAATGATCGACTAACCTTGCTTTCAGTCTGGCTTTGTTAGTTTTAGTCTGCGCTTCCAACGAAATAAGATGTGTTGCATCAAAGCGGTCCAAAATCATTTTTACTGGTGTGATATAACCACCGGCTAGTAATTTAGGCGCCAAATTTAATGTGATGCGCTCCACCTCTGGTGAGATTTTTTTATATTTCACGCTACCATATAGCGTATCCAACCAAAGTAGATAGGCAGACTCATTATCTGTCAAATGACTTTCGGATTTGGCATCCAATGTTTTTCGAAACTTTTCGAATAGTGTCCTTTGCTGATCGGCCAAAGCTGCCCCTAGCAAGTTCACCGTTACTCTAGTTGCATTTCGACGATACTTGGCTTTGATATAGTGTTTTCTGGCCATTATGTAATGCGCAATTGCAGCCTCCACATCATGTAATGCCATCGCGGTATTCCCCTTAACAACCAAAACGCCAGCCAACCTTCGCTCACTCAAGATAGACTCATCAATACTTTGCAATATTTGGTAACTCAATGCGGGTTGTTCTGCCATCCGATACGCGATTGCCAAGTTGACTTTGGCTATCATCTTCTCAAGTTTATTGTCTGTGAGCACTAAAGCACACTTATATGCGGCAATGGCCTCAACATATTGTAAATTTGTGCCATAAGAGACACCAAGGACATTTACAATTGCAAAAAGGTAAGGCTTCCGAAATGGATCGAGTCGACGATGTGCAAGCAAACCGACGAGTTCTTCTATTAAAGCAGTGTCATGCACGCTACTGGCAGCAACAAGCACATGATTATAAAAAAATACCGTCTTTGCGTTGTCTGTTATCAATAACTTATTTGCATTGCGTTTGTATAGCTCAATGGCTTTGGCTGGATAATTTAATGCGAGGTATTCAATGCGCTCAGACTCTGTTTCAAAAGTGCTGGCATGCTTTTCATTGGCAAAAGCGCCACCATAGCTCAGTAACAGTAGGCCAAACAAATATATAAAGTACTTCATCAACACCATCAACTCACTTGCCCTAGTTGATACTAGTACATCAATGCATTTTTACAAACAGTCCATAGCCATCACGCATGTTGTAAAATTATTTATCCCCATCACACCAGCCATGTGCAAGCTTATCGTTTATTTTCATTACCACATTGGCTGCCGATGGGTCATCTGAGACAATATGCTGCGCTTTCATTTTTTTTAGCAAACTTTCAACTGGTGCTTGAAACCCTGCTTCAACAAACAAAGCAAAGTTATCTGACGTATAAGTAACTACCATTTCAGATATTTGATTATCTTGGATACTCGGATAAATTAAGTCTAACCATTTTAAATAAATAAGTTCATTTTCTGTTAGATAATTACTCGACTGCGGATCAAGCTTTTTTCGGCTTGCAGTGAATAATTCATAGCGTTCATCTAATAATGCAGCCCCCAGCAGATGGACAACCACTCTCATCGCATTTCTATGATGACCTCCGTTTATGTACTGTACCCGAGCAGCTTTATATGCTCGAATCGCCGCATCAAACTCGCCTAGCACCATCGCTGTGTTTCCTTTCTCAACAAGTACTCCAGCAGCTCTCCTGCCATTGAGGATCGCCTCATCGACGGTCTGTAAAATTTGGTAGCTCAGGGCTGGTTGATTATACATACGATACGTAATCGCTAAATTCACCTTGGATATCATTTTCTCCATGTGGCTATTTGTGTAATTCAACGCGCATTTATGGGTTTTTATTGCTTGTTCATATTGCATATTCATAGTGTAAGAGACACCAATCACGTTGATCACAGTAAAAAGATAAGACTCTCTGAAAGGGGCAAGCCTATCGTCAGCTATCAAGCCAATGATCTCTTCGATAAGATCGATGTTCTGCGCATTACTAGCTGCAATCAGTGCACTCGTATATGCTGACATCGTATCTTCATTACTTCTTAACAGGTACTGAGTCGCATTTTGTTTATAAAGCTCAATGGCCTTAGCAGGATAATTTAAGGAGAGATCTTTGATTTTTTCCGAGTCAGACTCGTATTCATAGTTTACAGAGTCAATCGCCACGACGTTATGTATTGCCAAACACAAAATAACAGCGACTACTACGCCAATGTATTTCATTTAAATTTATCAAAGTTATGAGGCTAAACAAAATATAGTGCATAACTCAATATTTATACATCAAATTGACCACAGCCACTTTCTATCAGCATGTGAGAAATGATGAAATTACCCACCGCAACTTTGCATCATAAACTGTGGAGTCTTGCTCCTATCTCATAGCACTGAAAAAAACGAGCTCGCCGTATCCACTCACATAGCCATTGTTAAATTGCTCATTATAAGAAATTTAAAGTGACTTAATATTGGTAAGTTAAGATTTATAAAAATAAAAAAAAGCCGCACTAGGTGCGGCTTTTTGGGTGTGATTCGCTTTGTTTTAGGCGTGTCTCCAAAACTCTGCGATTACGTTACCAAGGAACTGTTCAAATAGCGCACCGTGTGCGCTACTTTAAATTAAATTGATTCTAGAGCAATCTTAACCATTTCGTTAAACGTGCTTTGACGCTCTTCTGGCGGCGTTGCTTCACCTGTAATAACATGGTCACTGACTGTGAATAAAGCCATTGCTTTTGCACCGTATTCAGCAGCAACACCGTAAAGGCCAGCTGTTTCCATATCTACAGCCAAAACACCTAACTTATCTAGTTCAGGGTAGAAGCTGCTGTCAGCCTGATAAAAAGTATCTGTGGTATAGACATTACCTACTTTCGCCTCAATACCTAGACGACGTGCTGCGTTAACACCATTCTCAAGCAGGCCGAAGTCGGCGATAGCAGCAAAATCAAAGCCACGTACACGAGCACGGTTTACATTAGAGTCTGTGCTTGCACCTTGTGCAAAGATCACATCACGGATTTTTGTATCCTGATTGATACCGCCACAAGTACCGATACGAATTAAGTTTTTAACACCAAAGCTGACAATCAGCTCACGTGCGTAAATTGACATCGATGGGATACCCATACCAGAGCCCATGATGCTCACTGGCTTACCATTATATGTACCAGTGAATCCAAACATGTTGCGAACGTCTGTCACTTGGCGAGCATCTTCTAGGAAGTTCTCAGCAATATACTTAGCACGTAGTGGATCACCTGGCATTAATACCGTTTCAGCAAAATCACCTGGGTTTGCATTAATATGCGGAGTACTCATAACATGTTTCCTTTAACTTAAGCTGTAACCAACTTGTCGGCAAAGCCGTCACCATATTCTAATTCTTCTAGGTTAAACCACTGGGCAAGTGTTTGACCTATATCTGCGAAGCTGTTTCTTTCACCTAATGGAGTATTATTCATTCCATTTCGGTATGCCAATACAGGCACGTATTCTCTTGTGTGGTCGGTACCCGGAGCAGTCGGGTCGCAACCGTGATCCGCCGTGATAAATAGCACATCGTCATCTTTTAGCTTACCCAAAATTGTCGGTAAGTAGGCGTCAAACTCAGCCAACGCTTCGGCGTATCCGACTGCGTTGCGACGATGACCAAACTTTTCATCAAAATCCACTAAGTTAGTGAAAATCAGACTATTATCCGGTGCGGAATCAATCACTTCACTGGTTTTATTTAATAAATTCATCAAACCAGGTGCTTTGTGTTTTTGGGTGATCCCTTGGTGCGCATAAATGTCTGCAATTTTACCAATACTGATCACCTCACCACCGTTATTAGCCAACTTGTCTAAAACAGTTGGTGCCGGTGGTAAAACAGAATAATCTCTCCGATTACCTGTACGAATAAAGTCGGCACTCGAAGTGCCTATAAACGGCCGCGCAATCACTCGCCCTATGTTCATTTCATCAAGCAGTGCCCGTGCGATTTCACATACTTGATAAAGCTTTTCAAGGCCAAATGACTGCTCATGAGCGGCTATTTGAAATACGCTATCAACTGAGGTGTAACAAATAGGCATGCCAGTTTTGACATGCTCTTCACCTAGTTGCTCTAGAATCACTGTGCCTGAGCCATAACAATTCCCTAAAATGCCAGGGATGTCCGCTCTTTTACACAACTCATCAATAAACTCTTGCGGGAAACAAGGTTGGGTATTTGGAAAGTAGCCCCAGTCAAATAAAACTGGCACACCTGCCATTTCCCAGTGTCCAGACGGAGTGTCTTTACCACTAGAAAGCTCTTTGGCATAACCCCACGCTGCTACTGGCTCAATGCGCTCAGCAACTTCACATGTTTTCCCACCAGCGGCCTCACATGCATCTACTAAGCCTAATTTCGTTAAATTAGGGATAGATAATGCGTTACCTTTTTCCTCTTTATATGCTTGCAAAAGATGAGCGAGCGTGTTGGCACCTACATCACCAAACTTTTCAGCATCTGGTGCTGCACCAACGCCAAGGCTATCCGCCATTAATATAATTGCTCTTGCCATATATCACCTCTCATCTTTTGTCTGGGCCATATTTTGTTTTTATAAAGCATCTTTGCTCCCAGAGGTCGTTACTTTATTGATAGCTAAATATATCGTACAGGACATTAGTCCGCTGTCACAAAACCATAATATATCTTCTTAGTTCCCATTTTAAATAAATAAAAAATCTGGTTATACCAGCGGACATAAGTCCTGTTTTGAATGGGGCAAAACATTTAAATTTGATCCTTAAGCGAGGCAAAAGAGATTAATCGTGTCTTTTTTGCTATTGTGATCTTCCAACGTCAACAATAGCTGGGTGTGAACTTTAGTGACACGAACAATTATAGCCATAGCTGGCGCTTCTGCGTCCGGTAAGTCTCTTTTTAGTCAAACAATATATAACGAATTAGTAAATGAACTTGAATCAGGTGCTATCGCAGTTATAGAAGAAGACGCTTACTATAAAGATCAATCGCATTTGCCATTTGAGCATAGAACTCAAACAAATTATGACCATCCGGATGCGTTTGAGCATGCGTTGATGAAAGAGCATCTTGAACAATTACGTCAAGGTAAATCTGTACAAGTCCCGACTTATGATTATGCTCAACACACGCGCAGTAGTGAGACACGCACAGTAAATCCGGCAAAAATTTTAATTGTCGAAGGGATTTTACTGTTAAGCGACCCAGCATTAATAGAAGAATTTGATATAAAGGTATTTATTGATACCCCGCTTGATATTTGTTTATTACGTCGTATGCAGCGTGATATCGAGCACCGAGGCAGAAGTATTTCGTCTGTTGTGGAGCAGTATCAAGCAACGGTGAGACCGATGTTTTATCAATTTATCGAACCATCGAAGCATAATGCCGACTTGGTCGTGACCCGTGGCGGTATGAATCGCGTTGCGATTGATATTATTAAAAGTAAAATAAAATATTTGCTGCAAGAATAAAACGGGAACATTTTGGCATGACAACAATAATGAGCCTAGTAGGCATGATGATGCTATTAGGTATTGCTTTCGCGGCTTCAACGAACCGCAGCGCAATAAACAAACGAACTGTAGGTATCGCATTTTTAATGCAAGTCGTCATTGGCGGCTTTGTACTCTTTATAGAAGCGGGTAAAAACGCACTGGCAGCAATGTCGTCTGCGGTTTCTTCGGTGATTGGCTATGCCAATGACGGGATCAGCTTCTTATTTGGCCCTCTGGCCGCGCAAGAATCCATCGGATTCGTGTTCGCAATTCAGGTTTTACCTGTAATTGTCTTTTTCTCAGCGTTGGTTGGCGTTTTATACCATCTGGGAATTATGGAATGGATAATTAAAATTTTGGGTGGCGGTTTACAAAAGCTACTTAAAACATCACGACCTGAGTCACTTTCTGCAACTGCGAACATTTTCGTCGGTCAGACAGAAGCGCCACTTATCGTGAAACCGTTTATTCCTAAAATGACGCAATCAGAATTATTTGCCGTTATGGTTGGTGGCCTAGCGACTGTCGCAGGCTCAGTAATGGCGGGTTATGTTGCTATTGGTGTTGATTTAAAATATTTAATCGCGGCAAGTTTCATGGCAGCACCTGGTGGTTTCTTAATGGCCAAAATGATCGTGCCAGAGACAGAAAAAACCAAAGAAAATTTAGCTGAAGTAGACAGTGGCGAAGACAAACCTGTTAACGTCATCGACGCAGCGGCAGCAGGCGCTTCAAGCGGTATGCATTTAGCATTGAATGTCGGTGCTATGTTACTTGCTTTCGTCGCTTTAATTGCACTGATGAATGGTTTACTTGGCGGTATTGGCAGCTGGTTTAATCACCCAGAGCTGACATTACAAGAAATTTTAGGCTATGTCTTTGCACCAGTGGCGTGGATGATTGGTGTACCTTGGGCAGAAGCTGTAACGGCAGGTAGTTTTATCGGCCAAAAATTAGTAGTTAACGAATTCGTTGCTTACTTAGACTTTATGAATTATCGCGATGGGTTATCTGAACATACCCAAGCAATTGTCACATTTGCGTTATGTGGATTTGCTAACCTGTCGTCGATTGCAATTTTACTAGGCGGACTAGGTGGTATGGCCCCCAGTCGCAGAAAGGATATCGCACGCTTAGGGCTCAGGGCGGTTTTAGCAGGGTCAATGGCTAACCTAATGAGCGCAGCAATAGCAGGTTTTTTCCTCTCGCTAGCTTAGAAACTTAACGAGATATGCCGCTTTTGCAAAACAATTGGTTGGTTACCTTAAGGGGTTAGGGTAATCATACTAACTTGAACGATACTTCCCAAAGGGCCTTTATGGCCCTTTTATCGTTTCTATGACCATATAAATATGAGTTACTCTTCCACCTTACTTTTCAATTAAAATCACCTCATTTATTTACAGCATGTAGCAGTCACTTTCTCCCAGCACTTTAAATTCACATTTAATATACATATAATTATAATTTAATAAACAATAGCTATACTACAAAACGTATCCAGAAAACGTGGAAAGAAGCACCTCGATAAAGGCGCTTTCCTACACGAACAATTTTTTACTGCCTATTAGTGGATTTAAGGAAGTTTGGTGTCATTAAGTAAAAAACCTAACAGCGCTTTTTCGATAATTGTATTTGGTACTGGCTTTCTATGTGTAATAAACAATGGACATGCAGCGCCCGAAACGTTACTTGCAGATAAGCAACAAGACCAAAATATCGAGCGGATCGCTGTGACAGGGTCGCGTATTACACAAAACAATAACACGCATATACTAACAAATATATCTGACGACATTATCGCTCACTCTGCATTTGCTTCCTTATCAGATGTACTGATTGATGAAGTGGTACAGATTAATGAAGGGATCAGTCATTTTAATTCTCAAAATAGCACCCATAATTCCGGCCTCTCTACCATCGATTTGCGTGGCTTGGGGCTAAACCGAACACTGACTTTGATTGATGGTCGGCGTGTCGTATCAAACAGTTATTCTGGCGATCTTGTCAGCCTTTCCACGATACCAAAGGGCATAATAAAAAATATTGAAATAATAACAGGGGGAGCTTCAGCAGCTTACGGCTCTGGCGCACTCTCCGGTGTCGTCAATATCATTACTCGACAAAACAAAAACAACACAACGATTAACCTTGCCACTGGAGAAAGCACAGCTGGCGGCGCAAGGGAAATCTCAATCGATGCAGATACCGGTATTCAATACGCTCGCCAACAAGGGCAGCTATTATTTAGTGCCTCTTATATCGAACACCTTGGCTTAGACTACTGGGACAGGCCGCGTGCTCAACAGCAAGATGACTGGCGGTATGACCCAAAAAGAATGTGCAACACAATGCTCACAGCGATATATGACGCTGAACAGCGAAGTGCATATCATTGTATGCGTAATATTGAGCAAAGCGACTGGACCTCGTTAAGCGATGCGTTACCCGGTGGCGTGTTCAATGAATCGAGTAGTTTTAAACCTAACTCTGGCTTTTGGTATGATGGCCAAGCATTGCGAGATGATTGGCAGGAAGAAGTACATGGCATACATTTTAATCAGTATAGTATGCTACAACTGCCCAGCCAGCAGCTCAGTTTAGCAATAAAAAATGAATTTGATTTTAAATCAGGCAACCAAGCCTATTTGCAATTACACTACAGCAAAAATGATAGCCTCAATGTAAAATCCCCAGAAAACGAAGATGAATGTGACCTCGTCATCACCTATAACTCAAACACAGAGCTGTTCAATTCCGATTGTATTGGCGCAATTCCCCACACTAACCCTTATGTGCCGGAAGAAATACACACCAGTGCCAATCATCAAGACATAAAATGGGATCGTTTATTTTACGAAGTTGGCGCCGTCACCAACAAAAACTCACGTGCAACTTTTCGTTCATGGGTGGGCCTAAATGGGATCGTTGGGGGCCGTTGGCAATGGGATGTCTCAGCAGGGTTTGGACAGTTCAAACAAAAACAGATCCGCTATAACGAGCTAAAAGTGGATCATGTCAAACATGCGCTCAACGCTGAGCAGTTAAGCGATGGTTCCATTCGGTGTGCAGATCTAGATGCAAGGGAACATGGCTGTGTACCAATCAACTTATTTGGCGAAGGCGCCATCAGTTCGGCAGCGGCCAATTACATTCGCGCCAACCCTCAGTTAACGACTGAACTCTCGCAAACTAACTTAACAGCCACGATAACTGGGGAGCTTGCTACTTTAGCGTCAGGTACGATATTTTCAGTATTCGGGGCTGAATACAGAAAGGATAGTCAAGACGTATCCACCAATGTACCTCAAGGTGGTGTGACATTTAACTATATCCCTACTTTTTCGGGTGATGTTACCAGCTATGAAGTATTTACAGAAGTGTCTGTCCCTCTACTCAAAAACAAACCGCTTGCGCACCAGTTAGATCTTTCCTTAGCTGCACGTGCTGCGGATTACAGCTGGTCAGATATGGGGTTAATTCAAAGCTATAACCTTGGCTTACATTACGCCCCATCCGCACACTATGCGTTCAATTTTAACTGGGCAAAGTCCATGCGTGCCCCTACCATCACCGAGCTTATGTCACCAATACGAGGCGATTACAATGCCTTTCAAGATATATGTGATGGCGTAACTTCAATATCAACGCAACGTGGCCATGAAAATTGTCGAAAAGAGCCGAGCATTCATGCTGTAATAACACAAGAAGGAACCTTTCATGATCAAAACAATAGCTACTCTCCCAATTTAGGTAACCCCGAACTCACTGAAGAAACAGCCAATAGTTACGCCTTTGAGGTGCAGTTTTCACCTATATTCATCACTAATTTAGCGCTAAATGCAAGCTACTATAAAATTACTATCAACGATGTCATCACCTCGCTCTCTCATCAAGATATTATGACAAGGTGCTATCAAACTGACACAGTATTTGACCCAAACAATCCATTTTGCCAAGCCATTAAAAGAGACAATGAAGGACAAATCATTGAGCTACAACAGCGCTTAGTCAACGCAAATCGGCTTACTACCCAAGGCTATGATTTGGCGATTAACTATGCATACACTCTCAAAAACAGTGGTAAACTCGCCTTTAAGCTCAATTGGAATCATGTTATCGAGCATGCCTTGCTATCTGACTCCATCAACTTTCGCGCACCTGAGATACACGAGGGGTATTTAAACCACCACATTTTTGAGGATACAGGGAAAGCGTCTATTTCATGGCAACATGATCAATGGCAGGTGATATGGCATACACAATTTAAAAGTGCCATAAAACGCAGTAAGCAAACATATGAAAACTGGCTTAATTTTATCAATGCCAATCGAGAACGCTGTACGCTTCAGTCAAGTGATTGTATTTCAAACCCTGAACCGCTTTGGGGTAATGATCTGCCTTCTTACACGACCCACTCTGTTCAATTGACTTACCAACAAAAAATACAAGAGACGAAACTTAAGCTCTCTGCCAGCATAAAAAATATTTTTGATAATCAAGGGGCCTTTATAATCGGTGGCAACGGCAACTTTCACAGTGCATATGGTGGCGGGCGTGGACGCTTTATTAAGTTGGGCACTCAAGTAACATTTTAATACGCATAAAAAAGGCTTCACAGTGAAGCCTTTTTTAACTGAAGTCATCGACAATCACTTATTAAGCTGTGCTTTTGCCGCTTCCACTTTCGAATAATCTAAACCGAGTTCCGCGACCGCTTCTTTTATTAGGCCAGGGTTTTGCATCACCAGACCCATCAATTGCTGTAATTTTTCCGGTGGAATAGGTAACTGCTGTACAGTCGCCATGGCCATTAGAGGGTTTTCAGTCAGCGCCTGAAATACCGCTTTAATTTGTTCGTCAGAAATATTGTGCTCTTTTAGTAGCGCGATGATTGGATTCATAGTCAAACCTTAAACGATTAATGTGTTCGCTAGGCGCAGCCGAATACTCCGCCTAGTAATATATACTTTTTTTGTTGGGTCGAAAGTGCATAACTTCAACCCCGTCAATTATGAAATATCTTTTTTTACTAATACTGCGCCGTAAAACCCATCATACTCACAGGTTACACCCGGGACTAAGCTGAGCTCTTCTTCTAGGGCCCAGTTTGAATTGTTAGCTAAAAATGCGTGCACCTGCTGCTCGTTTTCAGAGGGAAGAATAGAACAAGTGGCATAGACCAGCTTGCCGCCAACTCGACACATCTGACTGTATCGCTGCAAAATATCTTTTTGCAAAGCAATCAGATCATCCACATTTTTCTCATTTAAATGCCACTTTGCATCTGGGTTACGTCGAAATATACCTGTGCCAGAGCAAGGCACATCTAACAACACGCGATCAAACTTTTCTTTTTGTCTTTTAATTGTTTTACTATTTTGGATTAAGCGCGTCTCTATCACATGAGAGCCTGCGCGCTTGGCACGCTTTTTTAACGTATCCAGCTTATGTTGATGGATGTCTAATGATAATAAACGCCCTTTATTCTCGAGCAAGGCAGCAATGTGCAGGCTTTTTCCACCGGCCCCAGCACATGCATCCACTACTTTCATGCCAGGCTTTATATCCAATAAACTGGCTATTTGCTGAGAGCCCGCATCTTGCATTTCAAAATGACCCTTTTGAAATGCATCGGTTCTAAACAAATACCCCATTTTCTCAACTTTAAGCGTATTTGGTAAACCATCAACAGCGACAGTGGTTATATGCTCTTTAGCCAAACTCTCTTGAACACTCACCACATCACTTTTAAGTGAATTCACTCGAATAAAATGTTCAGCTGATTGGTTGAGTGCATTGGCAATTCGCTCCCATACTCTGCCCAACTCCTTTCTCGCTCGCTCGTCCAGCCAAGCTGGCATGCTAAGCAGCACATCTTCAGGCGCACTGGCGAGTTCTTTTTCGATATCTTCTATATTCAATGATGAGACTTCAGGTATCTCCGGAAGCGTTTGACCGCTTAACACAGTGTATGCACCCCATATGTGCCATGCATCATCAGAATTTAACCCAGTAATAGAGTCCACTAAATCTCTGCGTCCTAGTCCCCAGCACAGCTTTCGACTATAGCGGATCAAATCGTAGAGAGTTGTAACAAAATATGCGCGCTGTTCGACAGTCCAAATTGGATTTGCTTGCAAGTGCTGCTGCACTATTTTGTCGGCATATTGTTCTAATGTTGAAGCCTGTAATAAGGCGCTATTCAAGCTCTCTAGCAATTGACGGGGTGCTATCACGGTGGTTTCTCATTTGTGAAGTACAAGGCGCGAATTGTAGCGCTTTTATGCGTCATGCACCACTCAATTAACGTCTCCTTTCGCACAGGTCGTCACAAATAATTACAACCTCTACATTGCGTAATCAAGACTGCTCACATAGCATCTAAATCGAACTATTTTTGACCGACAAAGACTAATACCAAGCTAAGAATGTTAATCCTGTCATTCAGGACGGTAATAAAAAGAGAAAAATAACCCAATAAAACCTTTTCACTCAAAAGGTCAATTTTCGATTTGGAGAAAATGATGAAGTTTAACGCTTTTTTGGCTGCTTGTATCATCGTATCAAGCCATGGATATAGTGCTCAAATGCCACTAAAAATAGACACTAATAGCCCATTACTCTTAACAGACTCACCGATCGTTTTCGCAGTTAATACAGAACAAAAAGCCTTAGAACGGATCAACTTAAACCAAACCACCTCGCACAAACTCCCCATAAGTACCACTTCAAAAGGGTTTCATTATGGGTATATAGCTCACTCTAAAGAGGTACAAGCATTTGTGCTAGATAAAGGCGGTGTGTATTTGGTGACCCCCAATAAAACAACACGTCTGGTCGCTTCCACGAGCTTACTTACTCGTCTGCAAGTGGATGACTTTGAAAAAGTGGAATTTATTTTAGATGTCAATAAAGATGGCTTGAGTGATATCTATTTACCTGGGTTTACTCGCAATGAGCTGTTTGTTCAGCAGTCCGATGGACAATTTGTGAAACATGACTTTGAATATAGCTTACCTTTAAGAAGTCATACTTATAATGAATCACTGGAAATCAGCACAAACTTTACCTCTTTACCCATTGTTCATGATTTTAATGCTGATGGTTTCATGGATTTGGTGTTTCGTACACGCCAAGAAGTCGCAGTGCTGTATGGTAATAAATCAGGTTATGCGAAAGAGGTAGAGTATGTTCACCTCCCTACTACATTTGGCAAAATTGAGGGGAATCGGACTCGTACTACACAAAATTTATTAGACATTAACCAAGATGGGCACTTAGATTTAGTCACTCGGATCCGACCCGTTACAGAGGGTATTTCGGGCCTTGAGGCCAAAGTAGAATATGATTTATACCTTGGACAGGCTAAAGGTTTTAACTCCGGCGCAATAAAACTACCTCACACTATCGGAGCTGGAGGCATGCGCATCGAATATGATTTTGATGGTGATGGCTTACTTGACTTGCAAACACTCAATGTCGACATTGGCTTAACAACCATCGCAGCGATGGCACTGGGTGGGGGAAAAGCGGACATTGACGTCGACATGCACTTTTTTAGACAGCACCCGCATACGCTGTTTAAAAGCACTCCGAGCACCGAAAAAGAAGTTGAACTTGAAATTGATATGAAACGCTCGATGCAAGGTATGCCTTATTATACTGGGGATATAAATGGAGATAAAAAACATGACCTTGTTTTTAAGTCTGGCGGTGAAACCTTAAGCATATATTTTGGAACCTCTAATCATTTATTAGGTAAAGAACGCACGAAAATAAACCGCCCTCTCCCTAAAAACCCAAACGATATTGTACTAGTAGATATAGATCAGAATGGCAAAGAAGACTTTGTTTTTAAATACGCAGATAAACAAGGAAAGGTTAAAATTGAAACATTATTAAACTAGAAATCCTTTATACTGAGCTAAGGGCAATATTCTATGCCTTTAGTTCCTTTTTAAGTAATAAAGAAATAAATATATTAATATTTTATTGATTTTATTTCAAAAAAATAATAAATCACGGTATGGTTCCATTTTAGGAAAAATAACCATCTTAAAGGAACTATTGTGAAACTAAAATACAATGCACTCGTGCTGACCATGATCTCTGCACTTCAATTAACTGGATGTGGTGGCGGAGGAAGCGATGAAGGAACACCTCGTACAGAAACAAGGCCTGTACAGACACCAACAGCATCATCCACATCGACATCTACACCGACACCGGCACCCGTACAACTTGCCCCTTTAGCTGTAAGAACTATCCAAAATAATCAATGTAGCTCCACAGCCATATCTGTTGATGTCATATTTCACGACCAAAATGGCGCATTTATTTCGAGTCGAAAAACCAATTCAAATGGACAAATAGATACTGGGTTACCAGAAAATACAAAGCATGTTTCATTTATACTAAAAACAACAGACAGTCAAAATACACTGCATACTCAAGTACAAACTATACTGAATGTTCAAGATGGCTTTGAAGTTGATGCACTCGTATTTAACAACCCTAATACATGTGGCTGTAGCGATATTACATATAACCTTGAGACATTGATTGCACAGGCCCCCGATGCTGACTTGCACAACGCTACAAACAGTACTATTGACTTGTCAAACACAGAAAATGAGGTTTACGCATGTGTGCCAGAGCAACAAAAATTGCTATTCACTCATTCAGCGGCAGGTTATAAAGGAGGTCTATTTGACACCTCTGAGTCAACCACTATAGCATTATCTGATGACCAGTTAATGGCTTCGGGCACACCATTAGATTTAAGTAACTATAACTTTGAGCCTAATGAAAGTATTAACTTAACATCTTATGTTGGAAATGAAGCTGTATACAATGTGAATTTACCAAGGGCAGCGATTAATAATCTATTTAGTGAGCCTCACAATAAGTTAGTGATCTTTAGTGACCTTGATACCGTCAGCTATTTATCTACTTCAAAACTTAGCGAAGAGTTTACAGGTAGTGGCTTTATCAGAACACATTCATATGCATTAACTCCAATTGATAACGAAGGTAATACCAACCGGCCACAGCACTTTGATAACACTGATGCGTATAGCAGTGTGTATAATTTCTTTATGCAAATGAACGCAAATGAATCTAATGACGTGGCAATTAACATAAAATCTACGGTAAGTAATCTCGATGCGGTTATGATTAAGATGAATTGGTCTGACTTTGACCACGGAAATGTCAGCTGGAATGTCTTTACTGATGGCCAAGATGTTATTCCTGATATTGATTTTGGAAGCATTTTACCTAGTGACTCAATGTCATTTAATAATGTATCTATGGAAGTCCTTTTGCTAGATTTAAATACTGAACAAAACTTTGATGATATGCGAGAGCTGTATTTTGAGAGCGCTGAAAGTTTTGAAAAGCGCGTAGACTCTAAATTATTTGATGGCATGGCAAGTTATTCATTTACATCTTCAGAGCAATAATCAACACATAATTAGGAGAAGCTACGCTTCTCCTAAACCCTCCACTTTAAACTCCCTTACAAAGAATCTTATTATAAATAATTTTTTATTATTTATATTTTATAAACCACTATATTTTATTTATAAACCACCACCCTGATGTATGATTGTTTTTCAGCAAATTTCTACTTATCAAAGGATATATAATGAACGTAAAAAAATGGACTTTTGATTGCCATACTAGGTGCAATGCAACTCACAGGGTGTGGAGGGAATGATAATGATACTCCGGCTACCCCTCCAGTCGCGGAAAAGCCAAGTACAGAGACCCCACCAAGCACTGTAGAGCCAAATTTTTCATTAACTACATTTAAAAGCAATGCATGTGTTAGTGAAGCAATTGTTGCCGACATTATTTATCACAGTGCTGATGGAAGCTTTATCTCTTCAGAGAAAAGATCTACGTCTGGTGAAGTAGCATCAACGCTTCCTGAGAATACGCAACATGTTTCTCTCGTTTATAATGCCACAACTGAAAATGGTGAGAAGCACCTCCAGATCCAAACATTATTAAATGTCGCTGAAGGTTTCAAAATCGATTCGCTCAGCTTTAACGATAAAGAACCTTGTAGATGCACTGCAATCACATATGACTTGACGACACTTAAAGCCGAATCGCCTGACTCAATAGTGTTTAATGTCGGCACAACACCTGTTTTATTATCAGAGGCACAAGCGCAGTTCAACACATGCACAGCTGAAGCCCAAACACTTGTATTTACTCAATCGGAAGCTGGTCACAAAGGTGGATTGTTTGATACATCGAAAGCGGCAACTATCACATTATCAGATCAGCAAATCACAGCTTCTGGGACACTGGTCGATTTAAATAATATGCAGTTTGATGACCAAGAGACAATTAACTTCTCATCCTATTCGGGTAATAACGAAGTACACTCAGTGGTGGTTAATCAAGCCACATACACACATCCATCTTATAAAGACAAGAACCAACTGGTGATTTTCAATGACCTAGAAACGGTCAATTATTTATCTTTAAATCGCCCACGTCATATGCAGCTTACTGATGTTCTGTCATTTACTTCATATTTCACTGCGATGAATCGTGTCAGTGATAAAGGAAAAATATCAGATCTTACCCATATCCAACTAGATGATGTGCTCACCTCAACCTATGAGTCATTCGTTAATTCGATTAAAGAGAGTCCCACATGGCTGTGTTAGATTTTAGTGCGGTAGATTACAGAGTAAACCTCGTCACTGTTAACTACGCATGGGAGAATGACATACAAGGCAAAACTCACTGGCAAATTATCAATGATGGAGAAGAAACGATTCCACAGCTAAAATTTGATGATGTCGTGCAGGTAGTTGAACATGGTAATTTATCAGTCACATTAACCCTTAGCGCGCTCAATACAGAGCACACATTTAATGACTTAAGAGAGGCCTACCTCAACAGTATGATAAGCTTCGAGAAACGCGTAGGGTCTAAGCTGTTTGATAAAATGGCCAGTAACAGCCTCACTTACAAGACATAATGTTAGGGGAAACCTCGGTTTCCCCTCCTCTTGTTACTTAATTAACTTCCAAGGTCCACTCGTATTTGTAGGGCTAGGTGTGTCACCTCGGGTCCACCACTTAGCTTCGTAGATTTTATCTTGGTAGCTCGCTTGATCACCTTTAAGGTACACTTTATTGCTCTCCCAAGCTTTCACTCCACCTACTGGAGGCTTGTCGTCGACAGGCGGTAACGTATCAACGACAGATACACTTGGCCAGCCAGTGTGCGACTGATAAAAGTTCGTCACACACTTCTCATAATCACCAGGAACAAGTGCTGAATAAGCAGTTTGATAACCCACTAATTTACACTCAAAAGAGTGACCCCCAGGTCTATCTGAATAATGGGCCCAACTGGCTTCCCAGTTTGTATACAACACGCCATTGGCACCATCTAGGTTCAGACTACCAAATGGAGTTTGCTGCCAACACGTATTTTCTTCATCAGCCTCAATTGGAATGTTGTAATAATGAGATAGTCCTTCCCAATAACGAATACGATTGACAGGTTGCCCTTTATTGCGATTGTGTTCACCACATTCAATGCCGCCATTAATAACATTGATAGTGGTACCAAAGCCATAACCAATACCTGCATTAAGTTCGACTTGTGAAGGCACCCACGTTCTATCAATGACATGTAGCATCGCAGGTTTCGGTGCTTGTGGCGTTAAAAAGAACCAAATGGCTGATGCCAAGTTTAACCATGAATCAGCGACTCGACCTGGGTCATTCAAAAGGACTGTTGCATCTCCATCAAACATCACTTCAGAAAACATGCCGTAGTTAAAGTGATACGATAACTGCTTTGCACCTCGGCCGAAATACCCTTGCCCAGCACCACAAGGCCAACGGCGGTTTTGCCAATCATTTTGTCCACACCCTGTACGATAGCCACCTTGTCCTTCAGACCACCCCATCTCGCGAACATGTACCAGTGCCTGTTGCCACTCTTCTAACCTATTGGGATTATCAGAGATATTATCTTTAGAAATATGACCACCAGTTTCTTGTGCAAAATGAGCAAATGCCGTCACGATTGATTTTTTACAAATGGCGTCCGCATTACGGCCATCTGTATACTCACCACAGAACGCTGGAAACTTACCAATAGCACGTAAGAAACGCGTGTAAGTGTATTCTGGCGCAGCCATTTGTGTTAAAAAATCCCACTCGGCTTGGCCAAAAACACGTTCAACACGTTTTACGTTACTCGGATTACTCGCGGCACCAGGCACAATGGCTTCAACAATGGTATTGCTACGAGTCTCAAGTGCTTTAGACCAAATTGCATACATTGGATCAGCTGTTAATGCTTGCTCAGCGGCGTTTAAATCTGCTCTAGATACAACATATCCGCCGGGGTTATTAGGATCAGGCTGAACATTCATACCATGAGTAAATGCGCTCGCGCATAAAATTGGCAAACACACGGTGGCGACTTTGGTAAGCTTACTTACCCCAATTTTGCTGTTATTCATAATTTACCTTTACATGTTGTTGAATTAAATAAAATTAAAATTTAATTTCTCTTTATATGTTGTATCTAAAAAGCAGTAACCAGCTGCTTTCGACTTGATGAATATCAATGTTCATCAATTTAACAAATATTACACATTGACATCGCTGTCAACGTGAATTACCTGTTTTTCGAACAATTGCAAACTTGATTATCACTATATGTTCTGCAAAATAGGGAAATATTATTAGAAAAAAGAATAAGTAACATGATGAAGCTGACACAACTTAGCCACAATTATTTTTCTCAAGTTATTTCTCTTGGAAACTTAGTGCATGGAGAAAACTATTTAGACGACAAGAAACTTGAGCAAATTTATCAAATGGGCCTAAAAAATGGTCTCAATGCCTCTTTTGTTGCAATCAACGAGTTAGATCACGTTGTCGGATTTAGGCTCACTTATTGTGCTGAGCAATGGACAATTGATAAGTGGTGTACGCCCTCAAAATGGCCGGTTGGCACAGAGTTTATGGCGTACTTTAAATGCATCGCCATTCACCCTCAATCACAGGGTCAAGGCATTGGGCCGAAATTATTAGCAGCCTCTGTAAACGTACTAAAGCAGCAAGGTGCCAAAGCCGGAGTTGCTCACCTTTGGAAGCAAAGCCCTGGCAACGGTGCTGTAAAATACTTCACTAAATCAGGCGGAAAGCTCGTAAAATTACACGATGATCGATGGCTGGAAAACTGCATAAATGATGGTTATGAGTGCCCTATTTGCGGTAACGAATGCCACTGTCAAGCAGCTGAAATGGTATTGGAATTTTGATGAATACTTACGACCCACTATATCACGCTAACTGCAAAGGTCAGCCATTGCCTGCCACTTATTGGGCGACTCAAGTTAAACAAAGCAAGGTAATCCGAAAACCAGAAGAATCGACAAAATACGATACCATTGTGATTGGCGGAGGCTTTACAGGTTTATTGACAGCTTATTACATGGCCACACTTTACAACCAACGTGTGTGTGTACTAGAAGCAAATCAAGTTGGCTTCGGTGCCAGTGCCAGAAATGCTGGATTTGCGTTGCCCACAACGGGTAGATTGAGCCCACTAAGTATGGTCAAGCAATGGGGGGAAGACATCGCTTCACAGGTTTATCAGGAATACCAAAGTGGTGTGTCACGCATAAATGAGTTAATACACACTCACAATATCGACTGTGATCAGCAAGAAAATGGTTACCTGAAGATAGCTCACTCAAAACAAGCAATGACGTCTTTATTTGACAGCTTTCAATATGCAAAAAAAATATTCTCTGATGAACACCTGTCTTTTATCAATGTTGAAGAACTTCGTGCCAATTTTATCAATATGCCCAATACATACGGTGCAATTAGAAACCAACATGGTTTTGGGTTAAATCCACTCAAACTACTCTATACATACAAACGCATGGCTCAACAGGTAGGTGTTGATGTATTTGAACAGAGTTTAGCTGAGCGAGTCGGCAAAATAGGCGCAGATCATATTGTTGATGTAAACAGTATCCAATTAAAGACCAAAAACCTGCTAATCACAGCAAATGCATACAATAATAGGGATTTTCACTCCACAATCAGTAAAAAATATCTACCAATTTTAAGCAGTATCCTAGTGACTCGCCCTTTAAGCAATGATGAGTTAGCCACGACAGGGCTAAAAACACACCAAGTTATGATGGATACTCGAACCTTAAAATACTATTACCGTCTTTTACCTGATAACCGATTACTATTTGGAGGAAGGGGCGCGGTATACGGTAAAGACCAGGACAAAGTAAGATACCAGCAGCATCTTACTCGCGCCATGCACAGTGGTTTTCCAGCACTAAAATCACTGACTGCGGATCATTACTGGCATGGCTATATTGCAGCCACGTTAGATGACCATCCACATATTTATTTTAAAGATAATATTGGTTACGCCATTGGTTATTGCGGAGCCGGTGTCGCATTTAGTGCACAAGCAGCTTTGCGTTTAGCACAAATGGCAACATCAAATAAGACCCCTTCATTACCCATCTACAGTAAGCCTGCTCCTTCAATGCCATTTGCTAGGTTTAGTCGATTAGGTCAACTTGCGTATTACCACTATGCACAGTTCAAAGATAGTCTGTTTTAACAGGGGATATCATTGAACCAACACAAAGAAGCCACAAAAATAGATCAAAAATTAAACAAAAAACACATCTTATTTCAATGTTTAAGCCGTTTAATAAAACGGGCTATTAAACATAAATAAGGAAAATAAAATGAAAAAGTTCGTTATCGCTACTTTATTTGCAAGTATTTCTGGTGTTGCTGCTGCGAATGTAATTGAGCTAGAGACTGCGGAAAACAGCAATGTTGCATTCGAAAAAGCAGAAGTAACAATTGCTCCTAACCAAGGCGTATTTGCATCAAGTGTTGTAACATACTACAGCCCACGTGTATGGGTGAATGGTCGTCTTCAAAAGTTCTTTGTTGGCTCTACAAACGGTAACCAATTCTGTGAAGAGCGTGGTCATAACCAGGAAGTCAGCGGTAGCACAATCACATGTGGTGAAGATGAGTCATCGTATGCAAACTACGATTGGTACGGAAAGTCTTGGGTGTATAAAAGCACTGGTAGTAAAAATCAATGCTATCAACTATATGCAACTATCAAGTGCCAATAATATTTCGTAATCGCTGAATAAGCCTTCAATGTAACACTGCCTATATTCAGCGATCATAGGAGGTCAATGACCTCCTTATATCATACTAGATAAAGCGCTTTTATATTGCCGCTTCCGTTTTTTTAATCAAGCCATACAGCTCATCTTTTAATTGAACACGTTCCATTTTTTTTGTGTCTAAGTAATCATCTGTCGTGTTTTCAACTCCATCCTCTATACGACGCACTTCTCTATCTAAATCATTGTATTTATTAAATAGTTTAGCAAAATGGTTATCATTCATTTTGAGGTGACGGATGGTGTGATGATGATCCGGAAATTCATGTAATAAATCGTGTTTTTCTATGCTCATTGATAGGTCCTTATGCATATTTGTAGGCTTGATCTCATTATTGCCAAACACAAGAAATTACAATTGATCTACATCAGTAATTACACATTACTTGATTAAAAGGTCAGACTAAATAGATCTCAAAAAAAGGGGGACTGCTTATCTCATACTGTGCTTAATGTTATTTTGACCTAAAAACACAGTTCTGGTTTTTCGAACACATGGGCAGAGCAAAAAACAGGCGTAATCAGGTACGAAAAATGAGCCGATGGGAAGCTATTTTTTATAACAGAGAAGATAGGTGACGAACATATTCGCCCAACTGCAACGCGCTTTGGCGTAAACCCACTGTCTAAAGCAACGTATTATATAATTTTTACTTTCCCATCAAGCCGACTTTTTTCGCATAGTTACATCAATGCATTTTGTTGGCTGAGGTCTGATCGGAGTTTCTCTATTTGCATAACCAGCTCCACCTCCCGTTACTAACAAAGTTTGTCTGTTAATTAATATAATCATATTTATTAGTCCTTTTTGCTTTAAAGGGTTTAGTGATATACGCAATCACCACCAAACACTCTAATATATGAACCAATATCTGTACAGGATTTAAAATATACTCTACGACAAAAGTACGATCAATAAAATAACTAAGGTATAACCATACTTCAATGCCTGCAACCAAATTAACTACGAGAGACATAAAAAACAACAAACAAATTGCCGCCTCGTGTGGAGAAAGTGCGTATTGACGGGTTGCCTCAGAAAAGTAACTAACTCTCGTATACTTAAACAGTATACTGGCCCAGTATTGGCGGCCTAATATCCCAATCAAAAATACCGTATTTAATAACACAACCAGCGCATAGTATGGAGTTTGTAAATGTGCGAACAATGGAAGAAGTGTCATATCTATGATCTCTAAAAACAGTAATGACAGAATGAACCATCGACCGTTCACACTCCCCCAAACCAAAAATAACGCGATGATATATATAGGAAAATTAAGAAAGACAACAAATTCCATTACGCATGCTCCTTGTTCTTGTTTGTAAGTCTATCTATAGAGCCAAAATAAGTTGCCGATGATTGCCCATGGAGCATTAATATTATGAGTAGTTTAATAAATGGGGTGTCTGACTTATTACTTACCCAACTGATGAAAATGTTCTGATCGACTAGCTTTATCATTTTCTTAGCTAATCCAGCTTGCGTAATGTTCATTGTTTTTGAGTTCGCAGCCCACATCGTACTTCTTATACCTTATTCATCCGCAACTTCCTTTCTCACTCACCAATGCTCGTTACATATTCCATATAGTAAGAAAAGATCATAAATAAATTTATGCTACATAAACATTAACGCTTTGTAAATTAAACACATCATTATCAGAAGCTGCATTAGACACGTATTCATTAAAGTGATTATATTTAGATAATCACCCTTGAATAAAAATACGATAATTATATAAGTCAAAAGCGCGTAACAGCATCAAACTAAAAATAGAGCGTTTTTTAATAGTAAGATCACGTTAATCTATAGATTATTATTGATGTTGAAACACCCTGTTACCATGGGATTTCAGAGCCATCAAAACTTAAAAAGCAGCCACTTTGCGCTTCTTGTAGTTGATCAATCACGCGTTTAAGTCCTTGTGCAGATTCTTCTGGTGAGATCAATGCATTGGGCCCACCCATTTCTGTTTTTACCCAGCCAGGGTGCAGCGCTACCGTTTTTATGCCCTGTGGCAGCAAATCATTCGATAAGCTTTTAATCACTGAGTTAAGTGCTGCTTTTGAACTTCGGTAGATGTAACCCCCTCCTTTGGTATTTTCGGTATGGCTGCCAACTCTTGAAGAAAGTGCTGCAAATACTTTTTTCTGCCCTAACATCAAATGCGGATAAAATGATTCTGCCAATTTAGCTGGGGCAATCGCATTCACTTCCATCACTTCTCGCCACGCCTCTACATCGCAGTGCCCAAAACCGTACCCTTTAGGTCCATACAATCCTGCATTATTAATGACAATATCAATCGCCTGATGCTGTAAAGTGCCAGCAAGATTATTAAGTTGCACATAGTCGGTCACATCTAAAGAATAAATATCAAGATTACCAGGATAACCAAGCGTATCAGAATGACGTAATTCACTACATGAACTCATATTTCTTACCGTGGCATGTACATGCCAGCCATGCTCCAAATATAACCTGACTAATGCTAAGCCAATTCCTCTATTAGCACCTGTTATCAATACACTTGGCATTACTTACCCCCAATCTAATAAACGTTAGGCAAATTTGAACTAATAAAAGCTAGAAAATCAAGTTAAGGTGAGTATCTAAGGAAGGCTAGTGGCGATTCAGCCAGTGCTTTGCTGCGTATGCTTCAGAAAAGTATCGTGTTTGACCGCCAAGTATCCAGCCCCCAATGATAGACATCATCCGCTGCCATCGATTACACCCAATAACCGCGGTCCGCGTAAATTGTTCACTATATTGACTGGCAAGTCGAATATCCGTCCAAACTTCGCCGACCTCCCAGCCTTTAAGTTCAGTCAGGTCAATTAGGACATAAATGTCTTCTTCTATATTTTGCGATACAACATGGTCAACGATTGGTAGCACAACGACATAGTCTTCATGGGTAAGCCGGCCAACCGCTTTAAAACTCAGTAATAAACCAAAATCCCGACGTTCCGTGCCGACTGAAATACCATGGAATTCGTTCATTTACATGTTCCGCTTATAAAAGTAAAAAAAAAGTAAACAATGCTCTTTTTTACAATAGTCCAAAATTATCCATCACGCACATTTTTATAAATCGACTATTCTTAAAATTACTCGCTCATTCAAACCTTGACGTCAGGTAAAACTAAAAAAATAGGAAAAGCATTGAAAATATTAATATTTTTTCTTGTGAGTTTGGTCACTTCACACTGTTATGCGCAAATTGAAAAAACATGGTTTAATCAAGCTAGTTACACCAAACTTGAAGATGCTGATACACGCACCTTGCACTTGAGTACACATTACTACTTTGCGCCTCAGGCTAATTTTTGGGTGTGGGATGACTTTGGCTACTTAGATACTGACACGAATGTACTCCTATCTTACACAAATGATGAGCAGTCTGTTTTTACCGGTGTCGAAGGTGAGCTATTTATCTCTAACTGGTTTGCTACAGCAAGCATTGAAGACTTAGGAGACACAGACGATAACTACACAGTTGGGCTGGGTTATCTGTTTTTTGAAAACCTGAAAGTCAGTGCTAGACATCAACACCAAACTGGCAGCGATGATATTATTTGGTTACAAGGGCAACTCAACATCGATATTGATGAAAATGCGTATATTGGTACCACCTTAATCAGTGATGATGAATTCGATAATTGGCAGGTTGAAGTACGCTATTTTCGTCGTCTTGGAGAGCAAAAATACTTTACGCTTGATTTAACTCACGAAAACTCAAACAGTAAAAATCACAATAACTTTATTGCCAATTATTATTTTAACCAGCACTTTGCCCTTGGGCTGGGCAGCAACGAGTCACATCTACTTGTCGAAGGCAAATATTTCGTTAATCACAGCTTTTTTGTCAAAGCACGATATCAAGAGCAAAGTGATGATGAGCAATCCTTAGAGATGTCTATGCAAGCTCAGTTTTAACCGTCGAATTAGTATATGCGACGACGAAAAGCATCATTGATGGCTTCTACTTTCGTATGTGACAAGGCGCCTGTGCTTGCCTCAACCCATGACTCAAAATCAGCGAAGCTCTCTAATTCAAACATTTTTGCTGTTACCTCAGCACAGTTTAATGCAAGCATGTCATAGATCACTAACTCTGCGTGCCATTCTGCATCCAGTACCTCAAACCGCTCTCCTCGTTTTATCATAAAAGCTCTTTGAAAACTGCGCTTCAGCTGCATCAATCCGAGCCTGCCAACGTCATCACTTTTCGGTAATGTGTAATCACTGTACTGCCACTGTGCTGTTGGGAAGACAATCGAAAAGTCTGGGCTACTTGGTGCTACATAATTAAACTGAATAGTCTCATTTGCCGTCAGTACGACATCATAAGGACTAAAGTTAAATGCAATATTTAAGCTACAATCACCCTCAGTCAATACAAGATCGCCGTATACTCGAATATCCGTAGTCAGCTTAACTGTATACCCTGAGCAATCTTTATCTGGGATAGTTAGACCGGATGAGAAACAGCTAAAATCATCCTGACTTAAAGCCAAAGATGTTGATTTTTCCAAACAGAAAAATTCACCCAGTAACTCCGTATTCGCAGCTTCATTTTCACCTTGAGTCAACCATGCTTTTAAACTTACTTGCTGCGGAATAAGTACGCCCTCAGGCGCTAAAAACTGAACCAAATGTTTAAAAATGTACACTTGCGGCTCACGCTTTAACAAGGCAGTCATGGTTTCTGAAATAATAATATCAAAGCGCTCTTGAGGGGACTGTGGTTGCCATAATGTCGCGTCCGCATGATGCGTACGAATATTGTAATGACCTAGATTAAAGTGATTAATTAATTTATGCACCGCATCAATATTCTCTTGATGAATATCAATTAGGGTAACCTCAACAGGTAAGTTATCACTCACTGCTAACAAAGGTATTAAAAGAGTAGCATAAGGACCAGTTCCCGCATACAGCACTCTCGCAGGTGTATTGTTTGCTGCCGTGTGCTCGCTTATCGCCTGAGCAACCCCCTGAGCAAATAATTGCGTTCGCACTGTTTCTTCAAAACACTTTGCCGCTTGCACGGGAGAAATCGCAACACCTGACGCGGTTTCTGTTTTATCAGACTGATTCATATCTGTGCTGGTCAATATCCCAGTAACAGTGCCTAAGTAGTCCACCATGGCTTTGATATCAGCTTTATCGACAGCTCCTTTTGGCGCACTCAGTAAAATCTGCGTAACATCGACAAACTGTGATTTAGATAATCCCATAACTTCCCTATTTTTTATAAACTTAAATTAACGTTGAGGATAGAGTGACATACCCCAAAAGTAAAACTAAAAGGCTTGCAAAAAACAGTCTTAAATATCTGAGCTGTTGCGAAGTTTTGACAACACGATGTAAAACCCCGCCAAAATATAACCATAGCGCATCTGCCACGATTGCAACCGCAAACAGTATACTGGCCGCCACCACACTCGCCTGCACTTGAGATTCAAACGGCAAGGCGACATTAGCAAATATAGCGATACAGGCAGCATATGCTTTAGGGTTAAACAAATTCAAAATGAACCCATCCATAAAACCAACAGACTTATCTCCAGTGGAAGATAAAGCACTTTTATTGGTAGCAATTTTATATGCAACGTAAAGTAAGTAGAGTAAAGCTGCGACTTGCAATACGTGCGTTAATTGCGGGAAGCTTAACAGTAACGCACCTAGCCCTGTTGCCGACGCGACAATAGCGACCAGCAAGCCACTCAAAATACCCAGTAAGAATGGCACGCCTTCTCTAACCCCAGAGCTTGCACCAACAGCGGCGAGCGCCAGTGGGGCCGGACCAGGTGAGCCAAGTAACAAAAATGTTGTAAATGCGAGCGAAATAATGGCTTCTAACATGAAGGCTCCAAACTTTCCTTTTCTTTATGTGATGTTTTTCTTATGTTGAGTTTGTCGATAAAATGACGATAGACGGTTGAGGCGAACACCTCAACCTATGCGCTTTATTCGGGTGAAGGTATGCGAACAACGCCTTCCATCAATACACGTGCACTTCTGCTCATGATGGCTTTTTTAGCTATCCACCTTTGTCCATTTTGCTCAGCTTCAGCGCCAACTTTTAAGGTGCCAGACGGGTGCCCAAACGTGACTTGATTTCGTTGTCCACCACCTGCGACTTCATTGACCAAAGTCCCCGGAATTGCCGCTGCAGTTGCAATGGCCACCGCGGCCGTGCCCATCATCGCATGGTGCAGCTTACCCATAGACAGCGCTCGTACATTTAGGTCGATGTCTTGCTCACTGATGGCTTTACCACTGGATGCTGAGTAGGCACAGGGGCCACTAACAAAAGCTATTTTGGGCGTATGTTGACGAACCTTAGCTTCTTCTAGGTCGTTGATCAGGCCCATTTTCAGTGCACCATAAGCGCGGATTTTCTCAAGCCTTTGCAACGTATTTGCATCACCATTAATTGCCTCTTGCAATTCAGTGCCGTTAAAGCCCAAATCCTCAGCTCTAAAGAACAAAGTTGGGATCCCCGCATTTATCATGGTGACATCAAAGGCCCCTTCATCTGGCACTTCAAGTACATCCACTAAATTGCTACTTGGGAACATATCAGCATCGGCATCGGCTGGATCTAAGAACTCAACAACCACCTCAGCGGCGGGAAACGTCACCCCATCTAATTCAAAGTCACCAGTTTCTTGTACTTCACCATGAGTGATTGGAATATGCGCGATGATGGTTTTACCAATATTTTCTTGCCAAATACGAACAACTGCAATGCCGTTCTCAGGTATTCGAGTACTATCAACTAAACCATTACTGATGGCAAAAGCACCAACCGCCGCAGTTAAATTACCGCAATTACCACTCCAATCGATAAATGGTTTATCAATCGCCACTTGCCCAAACAAATAATCTACGTCATGGTCAGCTTGTTTACTCTTTGACAAAATAACCGTTTTACTGGTGCTGGAAGTCGCCCCACCCATGCCATCAGTTTGCTTCGCATACGGATCTGGGCTGCCGATCACACGAAGTAAAATATCATCCCGCAATTTACCGGCAACTTGTGCGCCTTTCGGTAAGTCTTCTAGATTGAAAAATACACCTTTTGAAGTCCCGCCGCGCATGTATGTGGCAGGTATTTTTATTTGTGGTTTAAAACTCATAATCCTTCCTAACAATAAACCCAAGCATTGCTTGGGTTTATATTGATAATATTGATTAAGCGTTGGCTTCTAAAAAGTCTTTTGCAAAACGTTGCAATACGCCACCCGCTTCATAAATTGACACCTCTTCTGCGGTATCTAATCGGCACGTTACATCCACTTCGATACGCTCACCATTTCGACGATTAATCACCAGCGTCAACGTTGTACCCGGTGTACGTTCACCCACAACGTCATAAGTCTCTGTGCCATCTAACTCAAGTGTCAATCTTGTTGTGCCAGCTTTGAACTCCAGCGGTAATACACCCATACCAATTAGGTTGGTTCTGTGAATACGTTCGAACCCTTCAGCAACAATCACTTCAACACCCGCAAGACGCACCCCTTTTGCCGCCCAATCTCGCGAGGAGCCCTGACCATAGTCCGCACCTGCCACAATAATAAGCGGCTGCTTCCTATCCATATATGTTTCAATTGCTTCCCACATACGGGTCACTTGGCCTTCAGGCTCAACACGTGCAAGAGAGCCTTGCTTCACTTCACCATTTTCCTTCACCATTTCATTGAGTAGCTTCGGATTCGCAAACGTTGCACGCTGCGCGGTTAAGTGATCTCCTCGGTGAGTCGCATAAGAGTTAAAGTCCTCTTCAGGTAGGCCCATTTTGGCCAGGTATTCACCTGCTGCACTGCTTGCCATAATTGCGTTAGAAGGTGAGAGGTGATCGGTAGTAATATTGTCACCTAAAATAGCCAGCGGCCTCATGCCTTTCATCGTACGCTCGCCTGCAAGCGCGCCTTCCCAATATGGAGGGCGACGGATATAGGTGCTCATTTCGCGCCATTCATACAATGGGTCGTTATCTTCACCATAATCAACCGTGAGGTTGAACATCGGGTCGTATACTTCTCTAAATTGCTGTGGTTTCACACTGTTTGCTATAACCGCATCAATCTCTTC
Source organism: Pseudoalteromonas luteoviolacea (assembly GCF_000814765.1). Lineage (GTDB taxonomy): Bacteria > Pseudomonadota > Gammaproteobacteria > Enterobacterales > Alteromonadaceae > Pseudoalteromonas > Pseudoalteromonas luteoviolacea_H. The sequence continues at coordinate 759,573 of NZ_JWIC01000007.1, read as the reverse complement.
ATCACTTGGCCAAATGTCTTTCAGTGTTACCGGATTACCCGCTTGATCATGACCAAGGACATCTTGTTCAATGTCAAAGCGCACACTACCTGCAATAGCATAAGCCACAACCAATGGCGGTGACGCTAAGAATGCTTGCTTAGCATATGGGTGAATACGACCATCAAAGTTTCGGTTACCCGACAATACAGCCGTTGCATATAAGTCTCTGTCGATGACTTCTTGTTGAATTTTAGGGTCTAGTGCCCCACTCATTCCGTTACACGTAGTACATGCAAACGCCACAATGCCAAAGCCAAGCGCTTCAAGCTCTGGTAGTAAGTCTGCTTCAGTCATATAAGAACGCACCGCTTTGGAGCCCGGTGCAAATGATGTTTTGACCCAAGGTTTGCGCTTCAGGCCAAGTTTATTGGCGTTTCTTGCCAGCAAGCCCGCTGCGACCACATTGCGTGGATTACTGGTATTGGTGCAGCTGGTGATTGCAGCGATGATCACCGCGCCATCCGGCATTTGGTCTTCTGTTTTTTCGTAATCAGCCACAATGCCTTGCTTTGCCAAATCTTGCGTTGCCACACGGCGATGCGGATTAGATGGACCCGCTAAGTTCCGTCCTACACTGGATAAATCGAACTTTAATACGCGCTCATACTTGGCTTCAGTCATGGCATCTGCCCAAAGGCCAGTCAGCTTGGCATATTTTTCTACTAACTCGACTTGTTCATCATCACGGCCCGTGAGCTTCAAGTAATCAATGGTTTTCTGATCTATGTAGAACATAGCAGCCGTTGCGCCATATTCGGGTGTCATATTTGAAATCGTCGCTCGGTCGCCAAGGGTTAAGTCATTTGCGCCTTCACCGAAAAACTCTAAATAGGTTGAGACCACTTTTTCATTACGTAAAAATTCAGTAATGGCTAATACAATATCCGTTGCAGTGATACCCGGCTGGCGTTTACCTACCAGCTCAACACCCACAATATCTGGTAGTCGCATATAGGATGCACGGCCAAGCATGACACTTTCCGCTTCTAAGCCACCTACACCAATGGCAATTACACCCAATGCATCAACATGCGGGGTATGACTGTCGGTACCGACTAACGTATCAGGAAATGCAACACCATCTCGCGCCTGAACCACTGGCGACATTTTTTCTAGATTGATTTGGTGAAGAATACCGTTGCCCGGTGGGATCACATCGACATTTTTAAACGCTGTTTTAGTCCAGTTTATAAAATGGAAACGGTCATCGTTCCGGCGATCTTCTATCGCACGGTTTTTCTCAAATGCGTTTTCTTCATAACCTGCATGCTCTACAGCCAAACTGTGATCAACAATGAGCTGAGTCGGTACCACTGGATTGACTTTGGCAGGATCGCCCCCTTTTTCTGCGATGGCATCACGAAGGCCAGCCAAATCAACCAGTGCTGTTTGACCCAGAATATCGTGACACACAACGCGCGCAGGAAACCATGGAAAGTCAAGATCTCTGCGCCTTTCAATTATTTGCGTCAAGAAGTCATTAAGCTTTTCAGGCTCAGCTCTTCGCACTAGGTTTTCTGCGAGGACTTTTGAGGTATAAGGTAGTCCATCATATGCGCCTGGCTTTATCGCTTCGATGGCCTCGCGCGTATCATAGTAACATAGAGTAGAATCAGGTAATCGTTTACGGTATTGGGTGTTCATAACTGCTTTTTCCAACTGAAGATGTGACGGTGTGCTTAGCACGCAGCGCTATTAAGCACCGCGTGCTCACGACTTACGGTCTATATAAGTCGTCGGCTAACTAGCGCGCTGCAATCGCAGGCACTGGACGAAGGTCTTCACCTGTATATTCAGCCGAAGGACGAATAATACGGTTATCCGCACGCTGCTCCATCACGTGTGCAGCCCAGCCCGTTAGGCGAGACATCACAAAAATTGGGGTAAATAGCTTCGTTGGGATCCCCATGAAATTATATGCAGATGCATGGAAAAAATCCGCGTTACAGAATAACTTCTTCTCACGCCACATCACTTCTTCACAGCGAACAGACACAGGATAAAGCACCGTATCGCCAACATCTGCAGCCAGTTTTTCAGACCACGTTTTAATGATTTCATTACGTGGATCTGACTCAGAATAAATCGCATGACCAAAGCCCATGATTTTCTCTTTACGCTCTAACATGCCCATCATTTCTTGCTCGGCATGATCAGCAGATTCAAAACGCTCAATCATTTCCATCGCGGCTTCGTTAGCACCACCGTGAAGTGGACCACGCAGTGAACCAATTGCGCCTGTCACACAAGAATGCATGTCTGATAGTGTTGACGCACATACACGCGCAGTGAAAGTAGATGCATTGAACTCATGCTCAGCATAAAGAATAAGTGATACATGCATAACGCGCTCGTGAAGCTCTGATGGCTTTTCACCACGCAGAAGATGTAAGAAATGCGCACCGATAGAATCATCATCCGTTTCAACATCAACACGAACGCCATCATGGCTAAAGCGATACCAATAACAAATGATGCTTGGGAAACACGCCAGCATACGATCTGTCACTTTACCTTGCTCATCAAAGCTAGCTTCGCCTTCCAAGTTACCCAGCATAGAACAGCCTGTACGCAATACATCCATTGGGTGGGCATCTGCTGGAATGCGCTCTAGCACGTCTTTAAGTGCCACAGGTAAACCACGCATTGACTTCAATAAGGCTTTATACTCGTCAAGCTCGCTTTGATTTGGCAGTTTGCCTTTAAGAATGAGGTAGGCAACTTCTTCAAACTGACAGTTTTCAGCCAAATCTTTCACATCATAACCGCGATAAGTTAGCCCTGAACCAGATTTTCCTACTGTTGATAATGCAGTTTTCCCTGCTACTTGACCACGTAGACCTGCACCACTTAGTACTTTAGCCATCACTTTCTCCTGAAAATTTTTTACCTGCTGAATTTTAGAATCTTTTTTCTGAGCGTGCTAAAACACGCTCTTTTATATTATTTGTTACTTGTTTTTACCTTGAGCAAACAATGCATCAAGCTTTTGCTCATACTCGTGATAACCAAGATAATCATATAAATCCATACGTGTTTGCATGGTATCTACAACTGCTTTTTGGTCACCATCATTCAATAAAGTACGATATACCAGCTCGGCGGCTTTATTCATCGCACGGAATGCGCTCAGAGGATACAGCACCATGCCTACGCCCCACTCACCAAGCTGTTGCTTGCTCCATAGCTCAGTCTTACCAAACTCTGTCATGTTCGCTAGAATTGGCACATCTAACGCTTCGGAAAATGCTCTATAATGTTCTTCAGTTTGAATCGCTTCTGCAAAAATGCCATCTGCGCCCGCTTCTACATAGGCTTTTGCTCGCGCAATAGCAGCGTCTAAGCCTTCCTGAGCAAAGGCATCAGTACGCGCCATTATGAAAAAGTCTTTATCAGTACGCGCATCCACCGCCGCTTTAATTCGGTCGACCATTTCTTCTGTTGATACGATTTCTTTGTTTGGTCTGTGACCGCAGCGCTTTTGTGCCACTTGGTCTTCAATATGTACCGCCGCAGCGCCAGCTTTTTCCATATCGCGAATAGTTTTAGCAATGTTAAATGCACCGCCCCATCCTGTATCAATGTCCACCATCAGGGGTAAATCACAAGCAGATGTAATACGCTGAACATCTGCAATGACATCATTTAAAGAGGTCATGCCTAAATCAGGTAAGCCATATGATGCGTTTGCGACACCACCACCAGATAAATAAATTGCTTGGTGACCTATTTGCTTTGCCATAATCGCACTGTAAGCGTTAATCGTGCCCACAATCTGTACTGGTTGATTTGCATTTAATGCGTCACGAAATTTTTTTCCTGCACTCATGATGGTGTACTCTCCTGTGATGTTTACTTCATGTTTGATAGCTTGACGGCGATATTATTTTTTGAGTATTGAATGTGGCGTCGCATTAAAATCTCTGCCAATTCGCCATCACGATTTGCGATGGCTCTTACGATATGTATGTGCTCGTCATAAGCTGTTGTCACTCTTGGTCCAGTCATACCTAACTGAACTCGATACATTCTTGCTAAGTGGTAAATCCCATTGCTCAGCATAGTGATCAATTGTTGATTTTGGCTGCCAACGATAATGCGGTAATGAAAGTCCAAATCACCCGCCTCTTGATAGTAGACGTTGCGCTGCTTTACCTCATCTTGCTGACCTTCTAACAAACTGCTCAATTGATTGATCTCAGCATCAGGCATATGTTGTGCTGCAAGCCTTGCCGCCATGCCTTCTAACGCTTCTCGGATCTGATACAGCTCTAATAAACCTTCAGACGTTAAAGTCACAACACGCGCACCGACATTGGCTTTACGCTCAACAATATTGCATGCTTCTAAGCGGTTGATTGCTTCACGAACGACTGCACGGCTAACCTCATACTTTGTCGACAATTCAACCTCGCTCAGCTTTGAGCCCGCTGATATATGGCCTTCAACGATCTCTTCCCTCAATTGAAAAAACGTTTTATCTGAAGAGGTTACAGCTTTTTCTTGAAAGAAGTTCATCAAATGATCACGCAATAGTTTTTATCAATTGCCAACAATATAGATACACTTTACGTTAACGTCAACCTACAAATAGACAAATTGTCGACAATCTTGTTATTCACACTATTCATCTTATTTATTATGGCTGAGCAAGCATCTGCCAATCTAATAGTACTAGTAAAGTAATAAACTAACGTGACACGCTTTTAGTTAACAGACAAAGAAGCTGATTTTAAACGTTGATAAGGTAATGAGCAGGGTGAGAAGCAGTAAGTATAAAAACAGCAGAAGCTAGGCAATAAAAAAGGCAAGCCAAGCTTGCCTTTTAAAATTCGTATAAACTGTGACAGTTACAGCTTAACGATTTCCTCAGCTTGAGGACCTTTTTGGCCTGTAGTAAGTTTAAATTCTACACGCTCGCCTTCAGCTAGAGTACGGAAACCGTCGCCTTTAATTGCACTGAAGTGTGCAAAAACGTCTGGGCCATTTTCCTGAGCGATAAAACCAAAGCCTTTTGACTCGTTAAACCACTTTACTGTACCTGTTAAAGTATTAGACATAATAATAAATCCTGATAAAAAATATAAATGCCAATCCTTAAAAGCAAATTCTAAACTGCTTAAAGAGAATCCATCTTTATAAACTGGCAAACCTATGCCCTTGTGGGCGCATAGACCTAAATTTTGCCGGTGATAAAACTTCAGGACGGTACTACTACAAGCTAACACTTATACAACAACGTAATGGAGATTTATAAACACTGACCGAAATTCTGTCTATGTTCATCTTATAGGGATGCCCCTCTAAGTCAACTAATTTTTAAACATATTTGTGAATGCTTAATGACATAAACACATAAGCAATATGAACAATTAAAGACTCAGCTATAACCCCAGTAAAAACAGGGCCTAGCGCGACGATTAGCCAATTTAAATTTTATTGATGTTTATGCATAAAATAGTGTTTGTGTGCCTTTGCATAAATCAGCTTGCGTAACTTTATAAATACTTTATTTAAGGCCATAATGCGATGAAACAAGCTGGAGGTTAAACCTGCCTTTCCCAACTTGAAAATTGCAAAAATAGCAATTAAATATTATTTAACCTGCGACATAAAATTTTTGAAAAAGTATAGCGTGAAACCTTCTAGACTAATTTACAATAACAAACCGACCATTTAACAAACAATTATAAGCGGCTGCGAAGAAAAGATTCATACATAGCTATTTGCAAGTTTTACGACTTAACAGCTTTGTCTAACAAGGCGTCAACTTCCACACTTGGAACAGGTTTTGAAAATAGATGCCCTTGCAATTGGTCACATCCATAAGATGCCAAGGTTTTGGCTTGCGCTTCGCATTCCACGCCTTCAGCAATACAATTAACGCCCAAACTTTTTGCAATATTAATCATCACCAGAGCAAGATCATCTTGGTGTTCTCCTCCCCCCAGTTCAGTAATGAAACTCGGATCAATTTTAATTGAATCAAAATGTAGCTCCCTCAATAGAGAAGGATTGGTGTGTCCAAGACCAAAATCATCAATGGCCAAATTGAATCCAAGTCGACTTAACGCATCCAAAGTCGATTTAAGCTCATCAGCACGTTCTAATAGCGGACGTTCAGCAATTTCCAACTCAAACTGTTCTGGACTAAGTTTAAACTTATCAAGTAGAGACATTAATTGCTCTATGAACAGGCCATTGAGTAAATGTTTTATCGATAAATTTAAGCACAGCTTGAGAGCTGGGTACCGAGCACTCCATTGAACGAAGTCAGGCATAGCAAGCTCAAAAACGTACATACTGAGATGTCCGTTGATACCAGCACTTTCGGCAATATCCACAAACTGCTCAGCAACAATAAGTTCTGTTCCATGCTGCCAACGAGCCAACACTTCAAGCTTTTCAACCTCTAAAGTCTGGGCATTGTAGATAGGTTGAAAATACGGCAAAAAAGCCTTTAGATGCAGGGCTGCTATCATCGCCGTTTCTTTTTCTAAGTACAGCTCTGCTTCTTTATCCAACTCAGCGCAGTAAAATTGATAGTTTGAATGTCCCACCTTTTTGGCCCTGTACATAGCAGTATCTGCACTTTTCATCAAACTATCTGCATTTTCTCCATCCTCAGGATACAATGCAACGCCAGCACTAAAGGATACTTTGACCTGCGTAGACCTGAGTTCGTAATCTCCACTCGACGCCTGAAATATCTTTTCAACGACATGGCGTACATGCTTTCTATCGTCCATGCTATCGATAAGGAGTACGAATTCATCTCCCCCTATACGTGAAACCGTATCACATGCTCTGATACTGGCGGTTAAACGTTTGGCTACTTGTTTTAAAAGCTCGTCACCACTGTCATGGCCTAGGGAGTCATTAATTGCCTTGAACTTGTTCAAATCTAAAAAAATCAGCGCAAATTGGTGCTTATGTCGTTTTGCTCGTTTGCATGACTGAACAAGCCGGTCCTGTAAAAGCAACCTATTTGGCAAACCAGTTAATGCATCATGATGCGCCAAGTGATTCATCCTTTTACGCATCAACCGAGATTCTGTGACATCCTGGAACACCAGCACAGCTCCCGCAATTTTCTCGCCACGAATAAAAATAGGTGAGCAACACACTTCAATAGCAAAATCTAACCCGAGATGATTCCTAAAACAAATAAGCTCACTTAAACAAACAGTTTGAAGCTCTGTCATTGCTTGTTGCATAGGGTCATCAATGGGCTCTTTGTTATCTTCATGATAAAGCGGCATGACTTCTATAAACTCTTTTCCTTTCACTTCTTCGGTGAGCAATGCTAAAACAGCCTCGGCAACGGGATTCATAAAAGTAATTTGGTTATGCGTGTCAGTACAAATAACACCATCTCCAACGGAGCTGAGGGTAATGGCTAACAATTCATGCTGTTTTTGCAGCTCACTTTGCTTGGCTACATCAACAAGTTGCCCTAAAAACACACCGTGCAAATGGGTATGATTGATCGACACGGTGATTTCTTTTTGCTCACATTTAGCCTCTGCTAAGGTCAATACAAGCTGCTCAAAATCACTACCCTGTGCTTGCCATTGCATGAAAAGCTCATAGCTAGTCTGGTCAACTAACCCTGTAAGTCCTTTGCCAATCAGCGTTTCCTCTGATTCACCTATTTGCTTGCAAAAGCCTTGACTCACTGCATATAAAGTCCCGTTTTCACACACTAAAAACTGTGCAGTGAGACACTCTCTAAATACTTCGTAATACAGCTCACCATGCTCTCCAAATCCTATTTCTTGCTGTTTCTTTCGAGCAAAATAAATCACGCCACCACCGAGCACAATAGCCATTACAAAGCCGATAATGCCGAGTGAAAAGTAGTTAAACAGCTCTATCAAAGATTCATTGCCATAATGCCCAACTTCAGTAAAAATCCAATTTTCAACAAACTGACTAATTTGAACACCAAAAGACAGACCAACGAGCAGGAAAAATAAACTAAGTAAGAGTTTTTGAGTGAGTCGATTCATATGCATTTACGCAAAATCACGATGTTACGATTAGTTCCTTAAGTATGTATTAAGCGTAGACACTGTTATTGAACTTTAACAGCCAGTTTAAAAAATTGATTGTTTAGATTTCTGGAATTTAAGCGACTTTTGTCCTAAATCTAAAAGGGGTAAGATTATCGGGATCAGGCTATGATGACTTTAGGCGATGATGCAAAAGTAGTTGAGAATTTCGTGCGCGTGGCGCAGATAATCGCTAATTTGGAGTCGATATTAACGCAAGCAAAAAACCTCTCTTTAACAGCTAAAAATGCAAGAGTTGTTGCACTAAGAGCCGGTGATGCCGCGCTTGGCTTTAAACCTATCACTAATTTCATTGATGAGTTTTCGGAACAAACAATCGCCTCGACGACCAAAATAGCTGAACTCTCAAATCAACTATTTAGAGTTGCGCATAAACTTGTCAGAAGCAGCCAGTACTTCCATCAAATGACTGAACTAAAAGCGCTCGTGAAATCAAACCAAGTAGAAGCGATGTATCAGCACGCCCTCAAGTCACAACGTCGTGCAGCTTCGCAACTTTCTCTCGCACTGAGTGAACTAGAAAATCATTTTGAAGACATTCAAAAACAAATGCAAAGCGCTGAATACATCGCAGTGACAAGCCGAGTCGAAGCAACCAATGCTGGGGACTTTAGTGATAGCTTACAATCAGTCTCAGACTTCATCGCCAGCGCAGCGAAAACAATTAAAACCGCAGTTGTATATAACTTAAGTGAAATCCATACCTTACGGGGAGTTTTAAAGTGAAACTAGCGGAGCTATTTAAAGGTAAAACACACAGCTGGATGATGTTAGAGTGCAATGGCTCAACACAAAACACGCAAGGCAGTATAAATCAGTATTTCATTCACACAGAGTATGAATCCATGCTCATGGACCCTGGTGGAATCGAGCTATTTTCACCTATGCTTGCTGCGGTTTTACAACATACGGAACTTGACAAATTAACCACCTTATTCGCGTCGCATCAAGATCCAGACCTCATTGCCACGCTCAGCTTATGGGACAAAGCCATTTCTAATGCCACTTTGTACGCACCTTCACTATGGGAAAGGTTTATCGGTCATTTCGACCTCGATAATTTACATTTTGAAGGGATCAGTGATGAAGGTGGAGAGATCCAATTAGGCGGCATACGCTTGCGCTTACTCCCGGCACATTATTTGCACTCTGCGGGCAATTTTCAGCTATTTGACCCGACGGCAAAGATCCTTATGAGTGCCAACGTTGGCTCAGCAATCAATGCGCCCAATGACAATAAATTCGTCGAAGACTTCTCGCAACATGTTAAACATATAGAGCAGTTTCATAAACGCTGGATGCCCTCAAACCAAGCGAAAGCTAACTGGATTGCCCGTGTAAGAGAGCTTGACATTCAAGTACTCGCCCCGAACCATGGCAAACTCTATAAAGGCGAAAAAGTTCAAGAGTTTTTAGAATGGTTTGACAAGTTAGATGTGGGCAGCGCCGCGAAATAGAAGCCATAAGCACATGACTTTATTTACCTTGTTAAAAGGTGGTGAGCTTTTGACAATTAATGTGTGCCCCTTCCAGCTTGGTTTGAGACCTGTATATGTGTAAGTCATTTGCATTAAGGACTTAAAAGTATGTAAGCAAAAATAATTTGTTGGACGATCAAGCGCGCCTGATCGTCACATTGCAACATAAAGGATAGATTTAGAAGTTGCAATGATTCCGACAAGCGTAAATTTCACTCGCATAGTTTCAATACTGTGCCTCATTAGCACATACATAGTGCATTCCTCAATGCATGCAAACTCACCACACATGGTGTGTGAAATGACAATAGAATTGCCATTAGGGACAGATAGAAGTAATGGTTCTGTAGGGCTTTCACAGACCCCTTCACTCCCAATCGACAGCCCCAACGTGGTCCTTTCTTCAAAAGATCATCAGTTTTTTTTACAAAAGTTCGTAGCGATAAATGATCACTACATCAGTGAATATGCTAAACAAAGAGTAAAAGATCCATTGCCTATTAGGTACTCAAAATACACGCAGCGCGCTCACCATACAAAAGTTGGACGATTGAAATAGCTCGACCGTCTTATGGATAAATTCTTCATTCATACAGGAAAAATTATGAAGTTAAGCAAAATCCATTTGGCATTGCTATTGAGCTTATCAACTCAACAAAGTTTGGCAAATACACATATTGATGACACCGCTGAGCTTGATACACTCAGTGAAGTAGAGCAACAATTTCAGCACTTTTATGACATTGAGCTCCCAGAACAATTGCACTTATTACAAGTTTCCCAGTCTATGCAAACTGAAAACATCAGCGATGACAATTCTTATATTTTCTCAGGCACTATGTATGCTCTCACTACAATGCAAGGATATATGGGTACATTCTTCCCAGCGCTTAAAGGCAGTTTTATTGTATCCACGCCGGGCACTTATCTGACATATTATGCATTAGACTACGCCGGTCGTGTGATCGGTGGCGTCCTGCGAGTCGCAGGCCAAGACAATGCAGCTGCTTATTTTCCAAATAAGCAGTTTGCAACCCAAGCACCGAGTAAAGCATTTTTTGGTCAAGATGTAGATATGGGTAAGTATGAATGGGTAGACGAGTTAATTGATGTGCCCAATCAAGCTATTTTGGGGACTGCTTACTCATTTTCAGAGTTAAGTTATAAGCTCACAAATGATCCTATTGATTTCGCAAAGGAATATATTGATATGCATGAAGATGTAGGAGTTGGCCTAACATGCAACTATACGGGTTACTGTAATAATTCTTCAAGCTCACAACCTCAACAAACCAAAAAACAAAAACGGCCAGAGTATTACCAACAGTATGGCGATACAGCGCAGTTACAACAGCATACATGTGACTCATCTAAAGACCATATGCACCATTATGATAGTCCACACAAGTATTATCACCTTGTGTATATTGCGGGTTCTAAGCACAGTATTAATATGCCGACTGACTCTTCAGACGCGTATATCAAGTTTCGTAATGTAAGAAGTGGTGGCGGTGATGACTTTTTGTATATGGCATCCAATGCCAAAGGTAATACCTTTGCAGGAGATGGTGATGACCTTATCACTAACTTCAACAGTGGTGGTATGTATGGAGAAAAGGGCGATGACATCATTATCGGTAAATCAATTTATGGGGAAATATCAGGGTTTGGTGGTGAAGGAGGCGATTTTATAAGCCGTGTGAACAAAGCTTATGGTGGCAGTGGCAAGGATAAACTCATTTGGGTCAAAAACGGATTTGGTGGTACTGAGGACGACCTTTTAGTTGGTACCAATAAAAATGATGTATTAGAGGGGGGGTTTGGTAACGACTTGATTGAAGCAGGTAACGGGTTAGATACCTTAGACGGTGGTGATGGAAACGATATTCTGCGACTAGACGCCACACGAGGTGACAAAATTGAAATCGTCAATGGCGGCCTCGGTGAAGATGCCCTTGAGATAAAAATTAGTCAATTAATGCGTACAACTCAAGCTAACCAATTGCAAAATGGCCAGATAAAAGTCAGATCTGACGCGCTACAAGTTATGGAAATAAGTAACATTGAGAGCCTGCATTGGCGACAAATTTTACCAACTTTAAATCATGAGCAAACTGTTGAGACTAAAGACGCAAACTTAATACCCGAACACTTCACTGTTGATGCAAGCAATATTAACATAAATCAAGTATTCACTGGACAAGGTGGACTCGTTACTTTCTTATCAGGTTCTGGAGATGATGTCCTTATTGGGGGAGCACTTAATAATACCCTCAAAGGTGGTAAAGGTGACGACGTGATCCGTGGTGGGCAAAGTGATGACAACTTATATGGTGGTATGGGGAACGACCTCTTTATCGCCAGCTTAGGAAATGACTTTTATTACGGAAGTACAGGCATAGATACAATAACTCTGGAATCTTTAGCTGCCGGACAGACAGTCAAACTATCACAAATTTCTGACCGAGTAGAAAACCTAATGGGAACTCCATATGTGGATGAACTTCATGGTAACCACTTAGAAAACTTCATCGCCGGCGGCCACGGCGCAGATAAGCTATTTGGCCATGATGGTCAAGACATATTAGTAGGAGATAAAGGGGCTGATACACTCAATGGTGGCGCAAACAATGATATTCTCATTGGTGGCTCTGGCCGAGATATATTCGTGATGAGTCTGGGCAATGATGTCATAGAAGACTTTGGTAAACATGATCGTATTGATTTGTCTGAACTCGGTTTGTTGCAGTCGGATATCATCATTGAAAGGGGAGATAAAAGCACCTTTATCTACTCAGAAGACATATCAATGATGCTGCAAAACTATCTTGGAGAAATTAGTTTTATCGAGTCCAAAAATTAATAAGCGTTAAAAAATCACAATTTAGCCCTGCTCATGCGGGGCTTTTTTATTTCTATACTCAGCAAAACGCACATTTATTCTTCCAAGCATAACCAAATAACCTCATATAAAATCACTAAAAAGTCTGCATAATGTGCAGAAAGTCTGCGTCAATTATGCAGATTGTATGCAACATCACTGCGAACCATTTTCTCCCTCTAACTCGTCAGTATACTCAGGCTGTCACCGCCTGTTTTGCACGCTTAAAACAGGCATTAAACCAATCAATGTTAATTACAAAGAGGGAATGTCTGATGTTTAGAATAAAGTTTAAGTCATCCTTATTAGTCACCGCACTCTTCACCTCACTGGCCTGCCATGCAACGACAAAGGATGCTGCTGGTACAGTGAGCAGTGCGATGATTTCGCTGCCAGATTATATGTTCAACGCCAAAGAGCGACCTGCCGTTGCCCACTATATTGGCAGGACCGCGCAGGAGATAAAACAAGCGCAAGTGCAAATCCCCCACCGCAACTATATCGCCAGCTGTAATACCCACACAGATTCGCCCAGCATGTTTGTATCAACGACCGTTCAGTCAACCAGTGGTGATACAAATTCTCCAAGATTGGGGGCTGTTTACGAGCTCAAATTCAATCCACAAAGCGGCATCTTTGAAAACACAGAAAACCAACGTGTACTCAATGAGTGCATTGCAAGCCACGGCATTAGCGTGAGTAAAGACTGTAAACGCGTTGCCGTGGTGTGTGAAAAACCGCATGGCGCATCAGAACGGGATAAACATGTGGTTGATTTACCAGCTCAAACTGAAGGCAGTTTTGTCAATAAAAACGCCGATAATCACGCCACCATCGACAGAGCTATGCGTGATTTGAGTATTCGCAAATCTCGAAAATCCCCCATGACACTTCCCTCTCTGATTGCCAGCAACCGCTACTATGTCTCTCGGTGTTTGGACAATAACCCACATAATACCCTGTCTGTTACGCCTTACATCGACACTCTGGTTAATCAATTTGGGGCAAATCGCAGAAAGCTCAAATCATTCTCTACTGTCGTACAAGGTAATGCGTTTAAACAACAAGATAGATGGCAGTACTTACTAAACGCTTTACCAAATAATGAGCAAAAAGCGCAATTTCTAACGTGTGTCGAAGCGATGGCGAAAAATGAAAACACCGAGGCCTGGCTGCTTGAATGGCACAACGAGCCTCTCAGCCACGAATATGATAGCTATGTAGCAACTAAAATGAAGTCTCAACACCTAGGAAACGTGTCATTAAACTATTCAGAAAAGGACCAAAGCTATGCCATCGCCAATGTGGCGGCGGTGTACAATCATATCAACGGCACCAAACATAAGTCTGCGCAGCTTATCGTGTTACAACGCTCGGGGGAAACATTTAAAATTGACTATGACGAGCGTGGTTGGGAGTGGAATTGTGGCAAAGGACATGTGCTGCACATTCGCGGCTATTATGACCCGAATAACGACCAATTTGGCGCAGTCTGCACAACAGACATGACCGACAAAGAATTCTCCATGGCCGTCAAACCCCATAAAAAAGCCCCAAAACGCGCTCATGGGTTACTTGCGATAAAGTCAGAGGCTAACTCCAATAAAGGCCCAGGCACCTACCTGTTCACCGTACCGGCCAATAATGCCGCGTTTACCCGAGGCGGCATTCATAATTTTGTGCCTGTACGTGACAATTACGGCCTGTCTGTTGCTGTAGCCCCAAAGAAAGTGGCCGAATCGGATCTGAAAAACTTCATCTCTCATTTAAATATTACACCACAACCAGATGTATACAGCACCAACTGTTTAAGCAAAGGAATATTTTCAAACTGCGAGCTTGATTACTTATCAGCCCTGCGCCATAAAGAAATAAACATCCAGCACTATCCTCTCTTAATCAACACAAAACTTGGCTGGCGAAAAACACATGGACAGTACCAGCGCCACAAGAATTGGCTTATTTGGCATGCCAATTGGCGGTGCCCATAATACGCCTAGAGAAGGTGCCACCAGCTCCACGCGTTGGCTAGTGGGCGATGACAACTGTCAATACTCAGATCCGCAATTGGTTAACCTACATAATGGTCGATTTTTACTGGGCTATGCCAAGTTCCAATGTGTTGATGACAACCAAAGCTTGCAGCCACTTGGCTCCAGCCGCGCACTCATACCAAAAACATATCACTTGGTTGAAATTAATGAGCAAGGTGACAAACTCACAGAAACATTGTCATTCACAGATTACGGTTGGGGTGGCCTAGATGACCTGATCTACATTGGTGATGGCAAAGTGGCTTGGACTTACATCAACAACCCTACACTCAGTAATCATATTGGCGCACAGCACCAGCAATGGGAAGTCATGGTGTACCAATCGCCACATTAAATAATTAACTTAGAATTTAAAAAAGCCCGAATAATCGGGCTTTAATGATCATAAGCTCTATTACCCACGGTAAGAGAACCCAAACCAAACAGAGCGGCCAAATTCAATTTCACTGGCCAACATGTGTTGATGTTCACCTGTCATACTGCGGCGCTTTTCATTGGTGAGATTACGCACTTTGGCTTTCACCACCCAATTTTTGTTAACGTCATAGCGCAGTTGCATGTCCCATTGTGAAAAGGCTTGCCACACCTCTCGGGTTTGAGCAGTAAGCGGCAAAGGCTGATAAGGTGAGTACTCTCCTGCGTAGTGATAGCCTAAACGGATCTCTGTTTTGCTGCCACCAAATCGATAATGTGCAATCACGTTCGCCGTTTTATCAGCTTGGCCAAATTGATAGTCTAAGCAAGACACTGCTTGATTGGGTATTTCGTAGCACACCTCATGTGACAAAATCGTCGCATTTGCCACCAGCCCGAAACCTCTTAGGTGCTTTGACCATGCAGACCAATCCTGTAGTGTTAAACTGAGTTCAATGCCATTGACTTCAGATTGACCATAGTTAGACTTTTGCTCAAGTATCACTCTGTTATCTTGCTCACCCAGTACAGTACGGGTATCCACTGCGGTATCATCAATATACTTTTTAAATAGCGCCATTGAGGCCAGATTGCCATCTCGCCAATAATACTCAGTTGATAAATCCCAACTCTCTGCAAGGCTGGTTCTTAAGTTTGGATCGCTGCGCTTGATAACCGTATAGTCGCGCCTTTCATTCACAGAGTTTAGGTTATTGCTGGCAAAATAATCAGGTCTCGCAACGCTTTGCCCAACACTGGCAAATATGCGCCAATTGTCAGTTATATCATAACGACCGCGCAATACCCCCAACCACTGTGAGTCTTTCAAAGAGAGTGTATTAGGCGTCACGCTTCGGGTGTTCATATTGATATCTTGCCCTTGCGTTTCTTGCTGCCATGCTTCGTAACGAGCACCGATAGACCAGCGCCACCTATCAGATTGGTTAATTAACTCAAGGTGTGCAGCACTGACTTTATCGACGCTATTAAAGTCATGCCTCAAGCTTGCAAACTCACTGGCATTGTTGTTTAACTTAAAATTGTTGAATTGTTCATGAAAGTAATTACTTACATACTCATTGGACAACCAAGGTAAATTAAGTCCAAAAGCATCTAGCGAATACCTGCTGTCACCGACAAGCTTACCAATTGAGATATCTTTTTTGACATCGTATCGGGCTACATCTCTATTAGATCGCACCTTGCTGTGCGTATAGCGCAGTCCAGATTTTGCGCTCCAACCCAACCTGCTGCCGTTGGCATGCCAGCTATACAATACTCGTGAGTCTAATATGGTGTTGCTATTTTCTCTGCGTTGTAGCTCAAATTCGTTAAGCTTGATGGCACGAGGGCTCTGTGCAAAACGAGGATCGTTTACTGACCAGTTCCTATCACTGTCGAACCCCGTATATTGATACCCCAACAAGTGATATTCTTTTGGACTGGTTGCGCTTTGCCACACGCTTTCTTCATCTTGCCTATCTGATCTAGCTTCACTATAAGCAACATCAAAGCTGAGGTTTTGACGTGAGCTAAGCTCATTTTTAAAGTGTATGTGACTGCCAAGCTGTCTTCGTGCAGTGTCTCTGTAGATGGTATCCAGCACCAAATCAGCCTGTTCAATCTCAGCCTTATTTTGACTTACTTTTACTGGCGTTCTGGGCACTTGCTCAAATGCAAAGCTATTACGCGGTTCATTCTCTGTTTGTTGGTAGTAATAACTATGCCAAAACCCATAGCTTTGTTCTGTTGGAACCGCTTCAAGCTTGATTGAACCGCCCTGACGTACCCAGACATTTGAATATGCCGATTGACGGGAGCGACTAATAAACGCTTGCCCCTCTTTATTGACATGATATTGATTACTGAGGTTGCTTTGATCTCGTGATTTTTCTGAATACATACCAAATGCAACCAACCCGAACTGTGAGTCTTGCCCAAAAACACGGCTGTATTGGCTACGAATATTTAAGCCCAACTTATCGTCATCATCGGGCACATCTTGAAAACTATACTGAGATAATTCAGCATCAAACCTGAAGTGTGGAGATCGTTTATCAAACGCACTGTAACTCTTAAGATCCATCACCGCCCCAACAGAGTTGCCGTTAAAGCTCACATCAGGGGTTTTATACAACCACAACTGGCCCACAGAAGAAGCCGGAATAGTTTCTAAATTGACGCCTCGAGTGTGCTGCCTATCACTGGCGAGCGCCATGCCATCTAATGTGACGGAGTTCATGCCTGATTGCACACCTCGAACAGTCACTAGCTGGCCCTCATCCGAATCATTGATGGTGTGCACACCCACGATGCGACGATATGAATCGGCGACATTAATATCCGGCAGCTCGCCAATATCATCCGCAGCGATTAAATCAACGAGGCCTACTTGATAGTTATGCTTTAGCCATACCGCCTCAGTGCTTGCTCCTTTTTGACCTAAGACGCTTATTCTTTCGATCTCACTGTTATTCTTCGACCCAGATTTGCGCTTTTTCCTTTTAGCACCATCTGCCTTTTTTGGCCGGTAGACTATGTAGCCAGAACTTGCTTGCTTAACTTTAAGGCCAGTATCTTTGAGCAATAGTTGAAGTAGTTCATCAAGTGTAAATTGGCCTTTCACTTGTGCCGTTTGGTAGCCTTGAAGTAAAGCTGGCTGAGTAAAAATAGATTGCTCACTTTGCTTAGCCACATGAAATAACGCTTGTACTAGGGGTTGTGGCTCGATATCAACACGAAGACTTTGCTCACTTGCAGTTACTAATGTGCTTAACTGCAGACCACTCAACAATAAAAATAGATTTCGCATTACACTCTTACATTAATTCGTTTTAACCATGGCAGACTTAGTAAGCAACCATGTATCGCCTGACTGCGTGTATTCAAGGGACAACATCGCAGCCAGATCTTGTATCACAGACGGAATATCTTGGGTTGAAAATGAGGCTGAAACTCTCAGCTGTTCTACATCTTCACCAACCACAATAATCTGGCCCGCGTAATATCGGTTTAGCTGAGCGACAATATGGCTAAGAGGCGCATCTTGATAAATCAACTGGCCTTGCTGCCAATCATCAATCAACGTCGGGTCAATAGAAGTAACTTGACTCAACCCTTTGTTGTTGTCTGCAATAATGACCTCTCCTGCTTGAAGTTTGGCATGCTTGTCTTGCAGCTCCACTGCAACTTGCCCCTCAGCAACCGCCACTTGAATCGAACTCGGGTTGAAACGTACATTAAACTCTGTGCCTATGACGGTAATATTCACTTGCCCAGAAGAAACAACAAAGGGTCGAGCTTTATCACTCACAACATCAAAATACCCTTCACCAGAAAGTAACTTCAATGACCGTGCTTGATGTGAGATAAATACCAACAACTTACTATCAGGACCAAGTGTAACCGCACTGCCATCAGCCAACGAGTAGGTTTCAACTTGCGCTGTTTCAGTTTGATAAATTTGCTGTGCTATTACAGGGCCCGTGTCCTGCGGCTTTTGCCCAAACCAACCCAACATAGCTATCAACATGGTACTCGCTGCAACAGCAAACCAACGATATACACGGTTATTCGCTGCTAACTTATCAGTACTCATTGTAACTCTTGACGAATTGTTTAATTGCGCAACCAGCGCCTCAGGATCTGAGCTTTGTGCCACAGGTAGTTGCTCTACTAATGAAAGCGCTTCCTCTTGGCGTCTATAAATACGCTCATGTTCAGGGTCTATAATCAGCCACTGCTCAAATTGCACCTTTTGTTCAAGATCCAATTCATCTCGTATGAGTAACCAGTGGGTTGCCTGTTGTTCGATAAGTTGCTTCGAAGATGTTGTATTTAAATCAGTATCAACAGTACCGAAAACATCATTGGATTTAGTCATTAGCACTTACCTTTGTCTGGTGATTTAACGCACTACTGCAAACAAGCACGGCTTTAGCGACCTGACGCTTTACTTCTGTTTGCGACATCTCACAACGTCTGGCAATTTCGGCATAAGACATTTGATGAACTCTGTTGAGCAGGAATAATTGTCGCTGCTGCGCGGGCAGCTGCATCAAGGCTTTATCTATCAATGCCAGTTTTTGCTTGTTATTTAAAACAGCTGAAGGTTCTCTGTCATCTAAACTGATATCAGGGTCAGAGATTTTTTCATCAATATAACCCTGTCGTGTTTTTTCTGAACGCTTGAAGTCTAGAACCAAGTTTTGCGCCATTTTATATAAAAATGCGCGATGATTTTCGATTTTATCTTGGTGCTCCAACCGAGAAAAACGTTCAAATGTTGAGTGCACTATGTCTTCAGAGTCTGGTGGCTCGCCAAACTTACTCTTTAAAAAAGCGCCAATTTCTTGGCTATATTTGTGGTACAAACGAGAGAGTAAATGACTTTTTGAATAACTGATTTTGGAAGTTGTCTTTACTGTCTCAGACAAATGTGTGCTCTCTAGCTCAAAAAAGTAAAACAAAGGCAAGTTAATGGCCAAATGATGCGCAATATTATCACTCAGTCCACACGTTAGACAAGTCAGCCAAATTTACTAAAACGCAATGATGGCACGCTTAGTTCGCCATGGGCCGAGTCCAAGAGAGGCTGATATTGATAACCTACAGAATAAACGCTGGTGATCAACATGTGATGGGGGGAAATCGTCTTTAACTTCCGACGCAAATTACGAATATGGCTATTCACAGTATTTTCCGATACAACCCGATGATCACTGTAGATCTGTCGACTAATGTCCTCTCTGGTCAACACTTTATAAGGCTGCCCATGTAGCAAACGAAATAAATAAAACTCAACTTGAGTCAGCCGCACTTCTCTGTCAGCGAACGTTACCTTAAACCCATGCTCAATAAGCTGCAAACGGCGCTTTATCGCAGCGAGTTTTTGTAACCTGCGTATCATAGCGTTAATACGAGAAACCAATTCTTCTGGGCAATAAGGCTTATTGATATAATCATCTGCACCAGACTCCAGTGCGATGAGCTGCTCCATAACTTGATCGCAATTGCTGGTCACAATTAACAAAGTATCTGATCGATGATGAATTTCACAGCATAGTCTAATGGCGCTGCCTTGTAGCGTTCCCTTATCGAGTACAACCAGATCGGGACGATTCAATAGCACCCAATCAACAATGCTTTTCTCATTCGTCAATCGATAACATTGATGTCCTTCACTGTTCATGGATGACTCTAATTTATCTACTAAAACGTTGTCGCGTTCGACCAATAATACTTTTGCCATTTTTTTACTTAGACTCAGTTACTTATTAATGTGACGGATAACGAAAGTGAATCGTCCAAAACGATGATTAAAAAGCACTGCTTTTTTGTAAGTAGATTCAAACCAGCCCAACAAAGACCTGTGAAAAAATCAAATAAGTCCAAACGTTATCAATAAAAAATAAGATGGATGGGTGAACTAAAAAAAGGACGTATTTAGGAAAATAGCCGCGATGCTCGCGTCAATTTGCGCACTTTAGCGTCAGTAATTGCCTATGCTCAATGTGGTTGAAAAGTATAATAACATCACGATTTCTGACAAGAAAAAACCAGATTAAGGCATATCAAAGCGCGCAGTAACAAGCCACGAAATGACATGGTACAAAATAAAGTGTGTCATCATTTCACCATTACATTTTAAACTTACCGGTTGCTTCCATTAAATGATCTGATGCGTCATGTAATTGATGAGAGACTTCATCTAAATCAGAAAATGAGGCATGAACCTGTTGCTGAGACTGATTCATACGCTCAATGGTTTCTGCCACAATATTAGCCACTGAACTTTGTTGTTCAGCCGCTGACGCGATTTGATTATTCATCATTGTTATATTTGCAATCTTACTTTGGATTTCTTCAAGCGCCTGTCCCGCATTCAGAGAACGCGCTTCATTACTGCTCGCCTGATCGTTCGCTTGAGTCATCATTTTCACACTGCGATCAGCTGCGCTTTGCAAAGAGTCCAATAATGTACGAATTTCTGTCGTCGCATCCCCGGTTCTTGATGCGAGTGTCCGCACCTCATCAGCCACAACAGCAAAGCCACGTCCTTGCTCACCCGCTCTCGCCGCTTCAATCGCGGCATTGAGCGCCAATAGGTTAGTTTGCTCAGCAATAGAGCTTATCACATCCAAAATAGACGACACGCTATCAGTACCTTTTGCCAAATCATTGACCGCGTCTGCGGCTTCACCTATTTGCAAGTTCAGATCTTTTGAATTCGCAATATTATCAGACACCGCTGTTAATCCATTTTGTGCTTCAACTTCTGTTTCTTGCGCTGCCGTATTGGCCGCAGAAGCAGCCTCACTGATACTCGATATAGATTGAATAAGCTCATGGATAGATTGCTGGGTTTGAGACGCCTGAGACGCCTGTTCATCGGTTAGATTACGAACACTTTCAGTACTTTGCACCAGTTTTTTGGATGTGTCCAACAGGGGTTGAGAAACCGCCATCACGCCTTTTATCGACTCTGTCAGCGTATCCATAAACTTATTAAAGTTATATGCCGTGCGCCCTAATTCATCTTTACCAATGACCGTTAAGCGTTGATTTAAATTACCTTCACCATCTGCCAGCTCTCTTAATGAGCCTCTTAACGCATTAGCCGTACTACTAATATTCCTCGCCACCGACAGTGCGACCACCAGTAATAAAATACTCAATACTAAGCCTGCTTGCACTGACAGCCATAGCCCGTCGTTTCCGCTTTTGTTTGCTTTTTCAATGGTTTCTTTAAAATTTTGACCGACCAACTCCCTATAACTGGTTAAGTCATTGTCTGTTTGTTCAAACAAACTGGCTTTTTGTTTCGCAAGCGTTGGTAACTGACTAAAGTCAATAGTATTTGTGATCATGCCATCTGCGAGTTTTTCTGACAGCTTTCTATATTGGTCAATCACCACTAACTGCTCGTTCAGCATCGCTCTATTGTTATCATCTAAATCAGCCAGCTGTGTAATGTTATCAGTCAGCTCCGCCACCGTCTGAGATGCCTGCGCCAACACGTCCTTATCAGCAAACGACACTGATTGACTAAATAACTCGTCAGCCCTTTTGATCAGTACGCTGTTAATAGTTGATAACTGTACTGTTTTATATATTTTTTGTTCCAGCAAGAGTAACTCTTGCTGTGTACTTTTAAAGGCCGCAAAGTTAATTAATAAGTTGATGATAAACACAGAAATGGACAAAGCCACAATGAGACAAACTTTATAGAAAAGCGGTAGGTTTTTGAACCACAGCATGTTCAGTATCCTGCATGAGCGTCAGTAGAAAAGCGGTAGTGGTAACCCACACAGCTTCATTTCGTACATTTGTAGATATAATCTTGGACAAAATTACGTAAATTGCCAATTATTCGACAATTTCCGATAAACAAGGTGGTTCGTTTCTGAAGCAGGAAATTTTTTTTACAAACTAGTAAATAAGCAATCTTGTTCTACGGTTAGAGTGGTGCATGTGGTCGGTTGCACCTAATACAACCACAGGACAGGGTGAAACTATGAAATCTAATAATGCTGTAAAGTTGTTAATTGGAGGAGCGCTAGCGTCATGCAGCTTCTGCAGTTATGCAGAAGTCGTCTTTAATGGCTTCGCATCACTTCGCGCAACCTCTGCGGACAGTGACGGCGGAACATCTGCATTTCCCACACATAAAGCCGATGGCGATATATCATTTTCAGACGAATCTCTATTTGCGCTTCAAGCGAGAACAGACCTAGGCGAAGGCCTTAGTGCCACAATTCAAATCATGGCAGAAGGCACTGATGACTTTGACGCGGAAGCACGCTGGGCATATATCAGTTACGAGCTGTCTCCCCAGCACACCATCAGTATGGGGCGCTTTGCTAATCCGAGCTTTTATCAATCTGAATATCAAAACGTCGGCTTTACCAATAATTTTGGTCGCTTACCACGGGCAGTTTATGCCGGTTTTGACTTCTCAACCATTGAGGGGATCGCGCTTGATAGTAACTTCACATTTGGTGATTACTCGCTTGTTACCAAAGTGCTTTATGGTAATTGGGATGGCACCACCTTTCTTGCTGCGACACAAAATGATGAGACTTTTGGCTTTAAAGACGAAATCTCAGTACGTGTTGAATTAAGTAAAGATTGGTGGACCGTATTTGCTGGTTTCTTCATGGTTGAAATCGAGGGTGGCAGTGTCGACAGCAATGCCATATTGGGAGCGACACAAAGCGCTGTTGATCTGGCCGTTAGTCAAGGTGCAACGGCGCAACAAGTCAAAGAATATGAAGATGCTGTCATATGGGGTGGCAAAGACGGATTATACGGCTACTCAGGCTTCCATATCGATTATGAGAAGTTTATCGTCGACTTTGAATTTGCCAACTATGGCGTAGAAGACTCATCCGATGGCTTTAACCGCGCTTGGTATACCGCATTTGGTTATCGACTCATGGACAAAACCATCGTGACGGTTCACCACGAAAAATCCATTCAAGATGAAGGCGATTTAGAATTTCTTAAAGGCATTTCTCACCCAACGTTATTTGCAACAGCAAAAGCACTGAGAAACACACTATCGCTCAGGGAATTTGATGCCATAGGTGTCTCAGTACGTTATGACTTTCACTCCAATGCAGCATTCAAGTTCCAGTATTTATCTGGCGAAGACACACGTCCCAACGTTCAGGACTTTACGGTTTTGAGTGCTGGCGTAGATATTGTTTTTTAGTGGGGTGAACACATGAAATCAATCATACTTACAACTATGTTAATGTTATCAACCTCGGCTTTGGCCGTTGATGTCGTTGTTCATCCATCTAATAATGCCACACTTGATAAAGGTAAAATCGAACAGATCTTTCTCGGTAAGTTAAAAACCTTTGATGGTTCGGCGAAAGTCATTCCAATTAGCCAAGTAGACAGCAACCCAGTAACTGAAGAGTTTAATACCAAAGTGGTTGGCCGTAGCGCCAGTCAACTCAAAGCATATTGGTCTAAATTGCTCTTTACAGGTAAAGGACAACCACCAAAAAGTATGGCGAATGATCAAGAGGTCATGAAGCTAGTGGCTGATAATCCGAATGTAATAGGTTATGTCAGCAGTGGCAGCGCGAATAGCAGTGTAAAAGTGCTGATGTCCTTTTAAGGAGACTCGATCAGGTTATAAAACTGATCAATCGCTTTAGTATATAAGAAGCTCTGCTCTAGTAGAGCTTCCATCACCCCACTTTGTTTTGCTTTGACAATTTCCGATTCAATTGCCGCCTTTTGCTCTATGCAAGGGCTGAAGTTAGACAACGCTAAATACACGTGATTGATTTGGATTGGCTCAGGCAGCATAGCCAATGGAACCGCTCGCCCTGACTCAAACCAAGTATTAATTGTCTGCCACTGTGGCGCGATAAAGTAATCGATCCTTTTGAGTTTAATGAGTTGGATTGCCTGAGCAATACTATCTGTTCTAAGTAGTTGTAAGTTCTCAATTTCAAGCTTAATTACTGGATTTGGTTTGAGCTCCATATCACGCAGAATTGCCCCCCTTAAGCCATATAACTTATCAATGTTCATGACCCGCTTGCCTCGGCGATAAAATACCGCGTAGGCAGAGTCCGTAATTGCAGGATGAAGTACAGTAAACCACTCTTTGGGGTACTCATCACTTTGCAAGCCAACAAACATATCAATATGGCCATCACGTGCCCACTGCATAACGCGTTGCAACGGTGCAGGTCTTGTCACCTCGACACTGATCTCCTTTTGAACAATCGTACGGACAAACTCGAAGCCAATACCAACCAACTTTTCTTCATTAATGGCATAACTAATTGGTGGCATATCAGCACTACCAGACAGGCGCATTTGTGTGCATTGCGCTTCACTGGCGACCCCTTTAAAAAGACAAAAAAATAGACATATGCAACAGTGCTTGTTCATGCGGCTCTCGTGCCCACAGATCCCTAGTCTTAGTTATAGACTATTCTCAAACGAATATATGACCATCTTGTGCAAACTGTCTCTTTCAAAAACATCGCTGAATTAGCATGAAAGTCTCTCAACTCGTCAGATCACATGATAAAGTAAACAAAAAATTGATCATTCAGCACCGTGCGTATTTTAAATCACATCAAACAATTAGGTTTACTCAGTATTATGACTTTAAGTACATTCGTTAGCGCCGACAACGCTGACACCAACATTCGCCACTTGATTGGACAAAAGCTTATGCTGGATTTTCGCTACTTTTGTCAGCAAGATACACATTGCCGCCAACCCATGACCGAACTGCCTGAAGAATTGGCTCAGCTCATAAAGCAGTATCATATTGGCGGTGTCATACTATTTGCCGAAAATGTACAAAAAACCAGTCAAATTATCGACTTGACCAAAGCATTACAACAAGCAAGCGATACCCCGCTATTTATCTCAATCGACCAAGAGGGAGGCCGAGTCGCGCGTATCAATCGCGCTGAGGCGACCTCATTTACTGGCAACATGAGCATAGGCGCCACTTATCAAAAACACGGTGAAAAGTATGCCACGAGTGTGGCAAGTGCCATTGGAAAAGAGCTCAATAGCCTAGGCATTAATGTCAATTTTGCCCCCACAGTCGATGTTAACGCAAACCCACTTAACCCCGTTATTAACGTGCGTGCCTTTGGCGAAGATCCTAAGATAGTTGCACAATTAGGCGCTGCACAGGTCAAAGCATTTGAACAAAATGGGGTTATTTCGGCGTTAAAGCACTTTCCAGGGCACGGTGATACCCATGTCGACAGCCATACTGGACTCCCTAGAGTAGACCATACGCTGACCCAAATTAAGCAGCAAGATCTCTATCCTTTTAGTCAAATTATCAAACAGCAACAGCCCGGCATGATCATGACTGCGCACATACAATACCCCGCTTTAGATAGCAGTACCGTCACCAACAAACAAGGCGAAAACATGATCCGCCCAGCTACGATGTCACGGGCAATTATGCATGACTTACTCAGAGGAAAAATGCACTATCAAGGTGTGACAATTACCGATGCGCTCGATATGGCTGGGATCAGTGACTTCTTTACACCGCTCGACGCTGTATTAGAAACCTTTAACGCAGGTGTGGATATTGCGTTGATGCCAATTCAAGTCAGAACCCCTGATGACCTCAATCAATTTAAAACGTTTTTTGAAGCACTGAAAAGCGCGGTAGAATCTGAACGATTGAACAGGCAAGAGCTTATTCAATCAAATCAGCGGATCGCGAAGCTCAAAGCCAATATGCTCAGCAAGCAAGTAACACCGAGTCTTGCAATTGCCAACAGCATGCTTGGCAATCCCAAACATAGACAAATTGAGGCGGACTTAGCGCTTGATGCGATCACCGAAGTGAAAAATGTAGGCTTGCTGCCCATGCAAATAAAGGATGGCGAGCATATCCACTTGATTATGCCAGATAGACAAAAAGCCACCGCTTTAAAACAAGCTTTACTCAGCGAAGTTGACAAAAAACTCACTATATCAATAACAAGCTTGCAAGCGTTTAAACCACAGCGTGCCAGACAAGCCATTTTAGAGGCTAACTGGGTGATCAGCGCACACGCATCCCCTTTGCAAAGTGCCGCAGAAATTGGTGGAATGGACGACTTAGCTGAGCTTGAGTCTTACGAAGTCGCTAAGCAGCAACAGCCCAAAGCACTCTATGAACTTATGCTGTTTGCTCATACGCACAAAAAAGCGAGCTTATTTATCAGCTTGCGCGCCCCATACGAAATTGCAAAATATGCACCTTTCAATCAAGCGGTTTTGGCAAGCTATGCCTATAATGTGGATGTAGCAACTGAAAATGATGTGCGAGGGCCTGCATTTACTGCACTTGCAAAAGTGATTGTCGGTCATGCAAAGGCACATGGGCAACTGCCTGTGAGCATTGGTCTTGAGTGATTAATTCAGTTAACTTTCACCAAGTACCAGCCCCGCATTAGTACAATAACTTGTGTATTTTAGTGAGGGTAATATGGATCCAAAGGCGTCCTTAACGGCACCTAACGCGATTCGTGAAATGATTCGAGCCGGTGACTACTCAGGTCCCACTAATGGGTTTGTTCCCGGCTTCACACAATGTAATATTGTGATTTTACCAAAAGCATATGCTTTTGACTTTCAAAGATATTGCCAGAATAACCATGACTGCTGCCCATTACTAGCAACCAGTGTAAATGATGGTGAATTCCATTTAGATGCGCTTGGCAGCAACATAGATATCCGTCATGACGTGCCTAAATACCGCGTACTCAGAGATGGGCAACTAGTTGATGAAGTCACAGACATCAAACAAATTTGGCGAGAAGACTTTGTCACCTTTGCCTTGGCAAGTTACGTGGCATTTGACTATGTCCTCAATACCTATGGTTTTGATACCACAACCTCCAGCCCTGCACATACACTACCTATGTACATCAGTAATATTCCAAGCCTGCAAGTTGGTCCATTTAAAAGCAATAAAGTAGTCTGCCTAAGACCGATGGACACACAAGAGATTATCCGAGCGATACAAGCCGGTAGTATCAGTCGAGTACCTCATGGTATTCCCGTACATTTTGGCAACCCAGCAGAGATAGGTATTAATAATCTGCAAAAACCCAATTTTGGCGACCCCATCTTCATACCTGAAAATAAACAGCCTGTATTTTGGACAACCAGCCTCACCGCTCATCTCGCAATTACCCGTGCAGCGCCTGAATTGTGTATTATAAACAGTCCTCAACATATGCTGGTCACAGATAGGCCAGATATGGATCTGTTAATACAATAATTAAAAAGTAGGTTGGCATGCTGTTAAATTGTGATTTGGGTGAAAGTTTTGGTGCTTGGGAAATGGGGCTTGATAAAGAGGCGATGCCGCACATAGACATGGCAAACGTTGCATGTGGATTTCACGCAGGTGACCCAAGTGTTATGCAAAAAACGATTGCACTTGCTAAGCAACATAATGTGCTCCTTGGCGCACACCCAAGTTACCCTGACCTCCAAGGCTTTGGCCGCCGCTCACTCACTATGGCTAAACAAGAGCTCATCAACTGTATCCACTATCAAATAGCAGCGCTAGAAGGGATGGCAAAAGTTGCTGGCATGAGGCTCAGTTATGTTAAACCCCATGGCGCACTATACAACGATATGATGCGTGATGAGTCTATTTTAACGACGATCATTGAAGCCATCCATCAATACCCAAGTGATCTGAAGTTAATGATTTTAGCCACATCACAAGCAAAGCAGCACCGCGCCCTTGCCCAGCAATATAAAGTAACTTTACTCATGGAAGCGTTTGCCGATAGGTTGTATACCGATGAGGGGATGCTCACACCTCGCTCTGAGCCTAACGCAGTACACAACGAAGAGAAGTTAATAGAGCAAGTACAACTCCTCGCTGGCAGTCAGTCCGTGATAACCGCAAACGGACACAAGCTAGCGCTGGCAGCAGACACGCTGTGCGTGCACGGTGATAACCTTCACGCCATAAAACAAATAGAGAAAATAAGAACAATACTCAACGATCCACAGTAACTGTTTGCATTTTAAGTAGGGATAACGATGGAGCTGTTCACACCGAGATTAAGGCTCAGGCCGCTGACTAAAAATGACTGGCAGCTGTTTAAAAGGTTAAACCAAAATCCAGATGTCATGGCTTACGTCGCAGATATACCAGCACAGCAAGCTTTGAAATCACTTTTTGATGAACGCTGTGCCCGTTGGCAAAAACAAACCGATGCGTGGCTCACTCTCGTCATAGAGCGAGTGGATACACAAGAGTGCATCGGCTTACATGGGTTTAAAAGCTTTTCTGACAAACCAAACATTGCAGAGTTGGGGTTTATGTTATGCCCGACTCAACAAGGCTACGGTTTTGCGTATGAAGCATCCAAAGCCGTTATAGACTATGCATTTACTCATCAAGGATATGACACATTATTGGCGACTGTCACGGTCGGTAATAAGGCATCTGAGCAGTTACTTAACAAACTCGGATTTTCTGTTTTTCAAGTCATTCAACAAAATTATCAAATCGGTGGACTGATATTTGATGATCTTCAACTTACTTTACATAACCCACATCGATAAAACATAAAAGCGCCACCCTGCGTAAGTTAGGTGGCGCTTGGTCTGTCCAAGATTTCGCTTGGAACTTGAATGTGCGCGATTTAGAAAGGACCAGTGTTTACATCAGGCGACTGCCATAAACTAGACCAGACGAAATTTCCATGGACATAATAGATAGTATCTCCATGAATAACGCCTCTATCATCTGCTGCGCGCACATAAGGAACGCTTTGAGAGGGCTCATCATACGTTGCAACGCTACTACCAATGTAAGTTAAAGAGCCTGAACCTTCAGTACTAACCTCAAATGCTGCCAGCTCATTTTTGTTACCCCAAGTACTCGTATTGTCATTTTGAATCGTGACCTCCCATGACTCCACAGGTAATGTCATACGAAATGTTTGGTCGCTGGCTTTTAAGTAACTAAAAGCGTGATGGTCAAATTCGACGGGGCTATATCCACCTGCAAAAACATGTTCTTTGATTAAGCTTGGTGATGCCATATTGCTCACATCAAATAAACTCACTTTGGCACCAAAAGTGGGCTCTATATCAGTGGATGAATCATCTGAGGCATTAAATGGGAAGTCCTCAACATTTTGCCCGACACCGATAAGCAGGTCATCTGATACAGGATGAAGATACGCAGAATAACCTGGGATTTCGAGTGCACCAGCCATGATAGGCTCATCCGCTTTTGATAAATCCAATACATAAAGTGGATCTATTTGTCGAAAAGTAACCACATAAGCTCGCTCACCCATAAAGCGAACAGCGTAGATATTTTCCTCTACCATACCATTTGACTCAACCTTACCTATCGGCGTTGGGTGAGCTTCATTTGGCAAACGTGCTAACTCTTCAAGCTCAGTCCCTTGCTGTTGCAATACAAATAGCTGATGAACCATTCCCTTAGACTCACTAAACCGAGTAGTGACAACTCGTAACTGGCTACCATACTCACTCAGTCTAAAGGCGGCATTGCTGACATTTGCCACGAAAATCGGTTCAATCATACCTATCAAATTACCGCCAAAACCGAGCGTCCCTTCTACTGCACCGGATGCACTATACGCAACCTCTCCATCATTGAGTGAAAACTTATGCAAAACAGTTTGCGATAAATCATTGAAGCTTGATACGTCACTTGGCCAAAGACGCTTATGTAAATAGATACTCTCTTGAGAAGCATAAACACCGTCAGAAGGCGCATTAATGCAAGTAGACTCAATGCTTGTGGGGTTCTGCATAGAGATCTTAGTGATGGTCGTGACAATGTTTGCACTGTCTAACTCAGTCGCATCTGTTGGTATATAACAAGCGCTTGCATCAAACAATGGAGACGCTTCTCCAGAGTTTAAGTCCTTAATTTTAGGGATTAGATCGGACACATTAGCTTGATAAATTGCCTGATAAATTGCCAGTTCATCCGTTTCATCAGTATCAAATGCAGCATGGTATTGGCTGATCACATACAGCTCGTTACCTATCACTCGGCTATCAAGGATATTTCCGTCAATGCGATACTGGTTAATAACCTGTGGTTGCTCTGGTGAACTGACATCTGCAAAACTCAATTCAAACGTGTTAGAAAACGTATTCGTTGAAGGAGAAGTAGAGGCAATGTCATTGGAATCACTAGGCGTGTCGAGAGTGAGAACAGGAT
The DNA here is from genome assembly GCF_000814765.1 of Pseudoalteromonas luteoviolacea. Taxonomy (GTDB): domain Bacteria; phylum Pseudomonadota; class Gammaproteobacteria; order Enterobacterales; family Alteromonadaceae; genus Pseudoalteromonas; species Pseudoalteromonas luteoviolacea_H. Next base: position 728,893 of record NZ_JWIC01000007.1, on the reverse strand, counting down.
ATTTGAACACGGATGCAAGGCGCCCCTCGTGTAAATATAAATCCTGATGACTATACAACGAGTCAGAGGCCTCTATTTGTGCAACTTCTTCAATCCCCTGGTCTGTTCGTTTCATGACACGTACATACTGCCTAAACACAGCATTTTGTGAGAGTTCTTGTTCAGAGTGTGCGGCTATATAAAGATAGTTCCCATCATATTCAATGCGATCACCTTCATCAACACCTGCTTCAACCACATTAGTAGAAGAAAACCCTGCACTCGATTCACCATCTGAAACGGGTGAAGCATTGACGGGCACTGAAGAATCAGTTTCATTAACTGGCACCCGACTTAGAAAAGCACCATTTTTTAAAAGTGCACTAAACTCACTGGACGATGCTTTTTTTAATTTAGCAGATGACTCACCCAACCAATTTAAGTCAGGTACACTGGTTGGTAATTTTGTCTGTCCTTGATCTACCTTGTTATCACTATTGCTATCACTGCCTCCTCCACACGCGACCAAAGCAGGTAATGCGATCAAAGCAAGGCCTGCTCGTACTAACGAAAGAGTAACTCTTGAGTAAAACATAGTTGTGCTCCTTGATTAAAAGTAACTTTACTTTAATACAGTGACGCCATTGTTCTGTTATTTCGCTCGATCTATTTGTTATTTTATGTAACCGCTTCTGGTAATTACAGAAATTACTGGTAAATTTAGCCCTAGGTTTAACAGGAGTAAATTGATTGAAACGACTTTTCATTTTGTTATCTCTGTGCTGCGGCTTATTCGCTAAGGATAGCTTTGCAAACTGCAGTGAGAATAATGAGCAATGTGCAGAAATAGGCAGGTGGGACTTTTCTATTGCCATCGGTGCGGGTGTTGCGACCAACCCAGTCAGGGGCGGGGATAATGTGCCTTTAGTGATATTACCTTACATTAATTATTACGGTGATAAGTTCTTCTTTGACAATACAACTGCAGGCTACACTTTTATAGAGCAAAAAAAGTTTGATGTCAGTCTCATCACCCAACTCAACACTGAACAAGCATATTTTGAACGCTTCCACCCAAGCAATATATTAGTCAAAAACTCATTCACTGGAGAGTCCAGTAACCCGATCATAACGCCAGAACCAGATGGTTCGAATCCACCCAATGGCGGGGACTCTGATAATGATAATGGTGTTACGGGTGATGGCAATGATTCGAATAATGATAAAGAAGAGCCGGAACCAAACGAGCCTGCAGAAACGATTTCCCTTGATACAATTTCTAAACGAGATTGGGCGTTGGATGGCGGCATACTTGCACATTGGTATTTTGAAAACTCTGCCAAATTAACCCTCGTTTTGCTGCATGATGTAACAAATACTTATCAAGGGTATCATGGCCACCTCGATTACAGTTTTGTCATCCCAATCCAAACGGATAACCCCTCTCGCTTAAAAGTCAAACTTGGTGCAGAGTACAAGGACAAACATTTAGTCGATTATTATTATGGGATCAGTCTCAAAGACTCACAATCACAACACCACTTATATCAGGGTAAGGCCACTGTAAATCCTTATGTAGGTATTGCTTTTAATTATAAGTTAAACTCGAACTGGCAACTAAAGTTCAGTGCAAGACATACTTGGCTCGGTACTGGTATTAAAGACAGCCCACTTGTAGATCAAAGCTCTTCGTCCAATATTTTTATTGGGGGATTATATGAGTTTTAAGCAGTTCCCTACTCTTGTTTTATGTTTGTTATTCTCGAAAGTTGCTAACGCTGAAATGAATACATTACCAGACAAAAAAGCAAAACTTGAAATCAAACCCATCGTTTGCATGGTTAAATCTATGGGTCAAATTTGTGAGATGACTATTTCAGTCGATTGGTCTATTCAAACACCACAAAATGTATGTTTATTCAAAAACGATACTTCTTTGCAGTGTTGGAAAAACAAACGAAAAGCAAAAGCTAATATCAATATCTCGATTTCTGAAGATATGGTTTTTTCACTTAAAAACAAAGATATGCATGTATTAGCTAAACAGAAAGTGAAGATAAATGCAGCAGCAAACCGAAAATATAGACGAAAATTAAAATCTGATTGGAGCTTTTTTTAATGGCTAAAGTAATCCTTGTTGAAGACGATGAAAGACTCGCAGCCCTAACAGGGCAATTTCTTGAGAGTAACGGATTTTCAGTTACTCTAGTGAATGATGGTGCCAAAGCAGTCAACGCCATTACTGAGCAACAACCGGACATCGTCATACTTGATATCATGCTTCCTAATATGGATGGTTTTTCCATTTGTCGCGAGGTACGTCATACCTACTCAGGCCCAGTATTGTTTTTGACCGCAAAAGACAGTGACTTCGACCATGTAAGAGGGTTAGAGATTGGCGCAGATGATTATGTCATCAAACCTGTAGAACCTTACGTCCTTTTAGCTAGAGTAAACGCCTTACTCCGACGCGGAGGGAAACAGCAAGAAGAAAGCGTTGATCAACTCAAGCTTGGTCAATTAGAAGTAGACAAAGCGGCCCGAAAAGCCTATTTATCAGGGCAAGAGGTCGAATTAACGAGTTACGAATTTGATTTACTGTGGGAACTTGCCAATAATGCTGGGCAAACTTTAAGTCGTGAACATATTTATAATCAAGTAGTTGGACGTGAGTATGATGGTTTAGACCGCAGTGTAGATGTGCGTATTTCACGTTTGCGAAAAAAACTCGGTGATAATCCAGATCAGCCTTTCAGATTGGTGACTGTGTGGGGTAAAGGTTATTTATGTTCTAAGTCAGCTTGGGATTAATTTTCAATGCTTCGACTGCTAGCAAGCCTATATTTCTTTGTTTTTTTTAGTATCATCGCCATTAATCAAAGCAGTGAATATATTTGGAAAAACTGGGGCAATCCAGCCCCAAGTGAATTGGACTATGCCAAACAAGTAGCGGTGAATTTAAGAGATGTACTAAATACTATAGGCATCAACAATTACCCTCAAAAAAATAGCCTTAATATTATTCATATAAACGACGTCGCATGGTTTCCAGAGCAACGTGCTGCGCTTAATAAAGGCGATGTTGTCATATCATTTGATAGCCATGACAATTATCAATTTTTCATGCTTTTAAATGACAAAAGTACCGTCGTCAAACTTGGACCATTTGCACCCAAGCCAAACTCTATATTGACGAAATATGCTTTCAAACTGGTTTCTTTTTCGATTTTAGCCTTATTGTTGATTTTATGGTTACGCCCGCTATGGCGTGATTTGGAGCAACTTAAAGTAGTCACTGAGCAATTAGCAACAGGGAGATTAGATATTGAAACAAAACCCTCTCGGTTTTCTGCGATATCAACATTGACGCAGCATATACAAAAACTAGCCCTGCAGACTGCGAGCCTGATGCAAAATCAAAAGCAACTCGTTAATGCCGTATCACATGAGCTTAGAACGCCGTTAGCAAGGCTCAAATTTGCACTGGCTATGCTTGCCCCAAAAGATCCACAGCAAGTTCAAGCCATGAACCAAGATGTCGTTGAAATGGAACTATTAATCGACGAGATGCTCAGCTATGCTCGCTTGGAGTTTTCTGAACGGGAAATGACGAGAGCAAAAATTAACTTGAGCGAACTCGTTCAAGCTCAAATAGACAAAGTCAGTATCTCTTCTAACAAGCAAATCAACCACCACCTCAAACCCAATGTTTTTGTCGATGGCAATGATCACTATCTAGCACGTGTACTGCAGAACTTACTGCAAAATGCAGAAAAATATGGCGAACAACAGATACTGGTCGAACTGAAACAAGAAAATGATGACGACGTCATCCTAATTGTCAGTGATGACGGGCCTGGCATACCAGAAGATAAACGGGACAGTGTTTTCAACCCTTTTACCCGACTTGATAGCAGTCGCAGTAAAGAGACTGGAGGGTTTGGGCTTGGTCTTGCTATTGTGACCAAAATACTTGGCTGGCACAGCGGCGCATGCTGGGTAACCGAATCTGAAATAAACGGCGCCTCATTTCACGTGTCCTTACCTATCAGCAAAAACTAAAACTTAACTGATTTTCTCAACACTTTTGTTTGGGCTCTTTTATTTTTAGTATCAAGGCGTCGTCTCTGGGAGCTTTTTGTAGGCTTCGTTTGACGGCGCGTTTTTTCCACTTTAATTGCATCTAAAATTAATTGCTTGAGCCGATTTAGTGCATCCTCTTTGTTTTGTTCTTGAGTTCTAAAAGTTTGCGCTTTTAGGACAATCACCCCTTCTTTGCTGATCCTATTGTCTTTTAAAGCCAATAACCTTTCTTTGTAAAAAGCTGGGAGCGTCGAACGATTAATATCAAACCTTAAATGAATCGCAGACGACACTTTATTCACATTCTGTCCACCAGCGCCTTGCGCTCGTATGGCTGACAACTCGATTTCCCAAGCAGACAACTCCACATTATTTGATAGACGTAACATATAAACCAACCTTCTTTTATTCAACTGCTTAGCAAAAATCAAAGCGCAGCAGCAAGCCCTGTGCTTCACTACCACGGTGCGCACTCGCGGTGATAAAGCGTACATACTTTATTATAACAAAAATGGTATCCAAGAAGGTGGTTTTTAGGTACTCAACTTTTAGCAATAATGGCTAAAAGCTAAGTACCACTTTGTGTTTTCTTATACTGTACGTGTCGCAATCGCTGGTGATAGCTGCGAGGCCTTAAACGCAGGGTATAACACGGCCATCTGGCCAAGAAGAATCGTGCAGAGGCTACCAAAAAACATATAACTTGGTGGCACAGTACCAAGTTCAAACGCACTGCTAAATGCATTACTTAAAACGATTGCAGCAATGATGCCGATAACAATACCGATTGCGCACAATACTGCATTCTCTAGCACAAAATATCTTACTATCTGCCCTTTACTCGCTCCCATCGCTCGTCTGATCCCTATGAGTTTAGTTCGCTTAATAATGCTGTAACGGGATTGGCCAAATATCCCCAACGCCGTCACCAACAGTAAACCTCCAATCACACTAAATAATGTGTTACTTGCGGCATTTTCGGCACTATAAGCATTTGTTTTTACTTGTTCAAAGGTTTCATATTTATCAATTTTTCGCCCATGTAAAGAAGTCAAATAACCCAGCGCTTGCTCCAAAACAGCGCTTTGCTGATTCGGTTGAGTACGTATGATGTAATAGACCATAGAATCAGCTTCTTTGACTGGCGCCAACACTACATGTTCAACCACAACCCACGTTGGCCATGCGGCTTGAAGCTTGTCAATCACGCCAACAACACGCTGCGGCTTATTATTAATATAGATTGTTTTACCAACCACTTGCTCCCACTGTTCTGAATAAAGTGACTGGGCTAGTGACTTGGTGATCATGATGTCTATTGCATCTCTATATCCGTCGGTTCGCACCGTCAATTCTGCGCTCGGACTAAACTCAGAGCCAGCAACAAGCTCTGCCCCAAATGCCTTTAATAAGCTCAAATCTCCGCCATAATATCCAGAAAAAGTGTCATATTTAGAATCAGGCTTAGTTGCTATTTCTATGAACCTTCCCCACCCGCTGAGCGGTACGCCAGAAGAAACCGACGCATATTCAACACCTGGTAATGCTCGAAGATTATCAAGGTCTTGATCCAATTGGCTTGCTTGAGATGCTTCTTCAACGGGTAAGTTAGTCGCAATATAAAGTACATTTTGCTCATCAAGACCTGAGGGACGAGCTATCGACTCTCGCTTGTCTAACGCAAGGTAAATCGCATTGACCAGTATTGTAAAGGTGATCGCCACTTGAAAAATAAAAAGCAGCGATGCGCCATAATTACTTTTCAACGACTTTAAAATTGGCAAAAAATCTTTCATCTGTGCTCCCCGTTACAAGCTTTTAAGTTGAGTGGCAGGTTGCACGCGGATCGCATTAGCAATCGGAAACAACCCAAAAACCAAACTTGATAACACTGATAAAACCACTGTGATCACCATTAACTCCACACTCATTGCCATAATATTTTTGCTGAGATGAGTGTACAGTTGGCTGGAGAAAAATAGACAGAATTGCGCCAATAGCAATCCCAGCCCCCCTCCTAGTAAGCCGATGATCCCCGTCTCAATCATATATTGCTGGAACAAATCCATACTGCTTGCGCCTACAGCCCGTCTCAAAGCGACCTCGCCCGCCTTTCCTTGGAATTTAGTCATAATAATGCTCATTGCATTGAGTAAGCACAAAGTAAAAAAGCATATCGCAAGCCACACCGCGATTTCACTGTCAGACGAGTAAGCATCACGCTCTTTTAAATACGCTGATGGAGACTGTAATTGATTCAGAGTTGGCCGTTGAAAACGCCCCAATGCCTTTTGCTGTTCAACATAAGAGTTCAAAAAGTCCATGTATACGCGCTTTTCAGACTCTCCGTTGAGTTCGACCCAAAAGAACACCCAAACACACTCAGATGCCCAAAAAGCCGCTACGGAAGCATCTTCCGTTTCTTTCCAACACTCAAAAGCCTGTAAGTTCGGTGACCACAGCTCCAAATTTAACTGGGTCTGAAAAGGCACAATTATATCTCTTGGTGCTTTAAATGCTCGCGTTGACTCGCCGTAAAAGCGTGGCAATACAAACCAATCATCTAATACACCAACCACAGTAAATTGGTGCTCCCCCAGTTCAACTGTTCGTCCAACCGAGTCCTGACCATCAAATAGTTTATCATTGAGCTTTTTCGAAATAACGGTGACTTGCTCACCATTGATGTCGCTCGTTTTTGGCCAGCTTGAACCATATAAAAAGGGCACTTCAAAAGAAGAGAAAAAGTCTCTTGTAGAGCTGCGAACAAACGTCATTTTCGCGTCAACCGCATCTTGAGATGGCAGCTTCAACATATCCTTAAAACCCGCAATGGGGATCTGTGCTTGTGCTTTATCATGACGAATTAAATTAACCGCATCTTGCACAGACAAATAAACCGGGGCGGTTTCTACATCACGATTTTTATAAGCTGACTCAGGACTCCAGTTGTTAAGTCGCACTAAAAACAAAGAGTCGGACTTCGACGGTAAAGGATCCTTTGTCATCATATGGTTGATGGTATAAGTAGTCATGGTCGCTGCAATGCCAACTGCGATCACAATGACGGCCAGCAAACTCATATAGCGAGTTTTCCATAAACTCAAAATGGCTAATTTGGTGTAATAGCTGATCATGTATTCACCACCTTAAGCAATTTTTTGAGCTAAGTTTTTTATTTCACTAATTACTCCATCTTTGACTTCTATGACCCTACCAGCTTGTGTCGCTTGCTCAAGGTCATGGGTTACCATAATTATGGTCGTCCCATTGGCATTAATTTCTTTTAGCAGCGACATGATCCCCGCAGCCATCTTTGAATCTAAGTTACCTGTCGGCTCATCCGCTAACAAGAAAGCAGGCGTGCCAGCCAATGCTCTAGCAATTGCAACACGCTGCTGCTGCCCTCCAGACAATTGAGACGGGTAATGCTTTTGGCGACTAGCAAGCCCCACTTTTTCAAGCGCTTGTTCTACTCGCTTTTTCCGCTGTGCACCAGAGAGCTTCCTATAACGTAATGGCATTTCCACATTGTCATAAATGTTTAATTCAGGAATAAGGTTAAAACTTTGAAAGATAAAGCCTATTTTTTCGTTTCTCAAACGAGATTTCGCTTTATCTCCCAATGTCGATACCTCAACGCCATCAAGCCAGTATTGTCCTTCACTGGATACTTCAAGTAAGCCCGTAATGTTAAGAAAGGTTGTTTTTCCCGACCCAGAAGGACCGACAACAGCGATAAACTCACCTTGTTTCACTTCTAAATCAAATGGACTAAGCGCCTTAGTTTCAATTGTATCTGTGCGATAAGTTTTCGCTAAATTCGCCATTCTTAACATACTGTCCCCTATTGAACGATTCTTACACTTCCTGCTTCTTTGAATACGTCTAGGTCTGAAATTACCACTTTTTCACCCATTGCTAGGCCGGAAATAACCTCAACTTGCCCTAAACTCTTTGAACCTAATTTGATAGATTTTTTAACTGCAACATCATCCTCTACAACATACACAAAGCGGCCGCCGCCAGACTCTGTAAATTGTCCGCGAGGAAGATAATAAACATCATTTTTCTCTTCTAATACAACTCGGCTGGTCAATCGCTGGTTTTGTCTCAACCCTTTGATATTCTTTTCCTTGAATCGAATTTTGCCCTCTACTTGACCACCAACGATTTCAGGCGAAATAGCAATTAATTCACCCTTGTACGTATTCCCATTCAGCATTAATTCAGCACTCATTCCCAAAGCTAAGTCATCAGCATAATTCTCTGGAATGTTCACTTCGACCTCATACTGCGACAAATCTACCACACTCAATAGTGGTTGATTTTTGGTCACTGAGTTTTTTTGCTCCACGGCCAAATTACCGACGATACCTGACACTGGAGAAACAATCGAAAGTGAAGCAACTTGTCTTTGCAATTCACTCACAATTACCTGTTGTGCTTCTAACTCCAGTGCGCGGGTTTTAATTTCAAACTTTTGACTTTCTTTCAATAATGCAACTTCTTTAACAGCTAAGCGATATTCCCTTTGTGCATTCTCCAAATCGTCTTTGGCCTTTTGAAAATCAATGTCACTGACGACTTGGTTCTTGTGACCTTCTTCATTTCGGCGCATTTCGCGTTTCGCAGCATTCAACGCAACTTGTGCTTTTCCGATATAATTCTCTTGCTCCAAGTCTTGCTTTTTAACTTGAATTTTTTCTCTCTCTAATTGTGTTTTCAGCCTTGTCAATTCAGACTTTTCCTGAGCTAACAAGCTCGTTAATTCGGGACTGTCGATGGAAGCTAACGGCTCACCTAATGATACTGTATCTCCCGGCGTAACTAAGTAGGTCACGGTTCCTTGCGCTGGGCTATAAAGTGTTGGACGCTTCGCAGCTACGACGCGCCCCTGCACTGAAATATCACGAATAAATTGCCCCTTTTGAACCTCAGCAATACGAATATTCTCTAAACGCACTGCACTTTTTCCACTCATCCAAATGGACAGTTGTGGCACTATCAAAGTAAAAAAAATAACGATACCGACTGCAATTGCGATGTAGAGCTTATAATTCCTTTTTTTCTCAATTTGCGTGTCTTGGGCACTGGTATCAGATATATATGTCATGTTACTTCCTTGAGCATTATGTCACTGCTTTTTCATTGGTTAAAATACACAAGAAGCCCCAAAATGTCACTTAAAATAAACATTTCATTAAAAAATAGTATAAATGTGCGGCCTCTCTAATGACCAATTATTTGCTCTATATAGGCATATTATTTGAATATTTATATAGAAAATATTGGCAAAAAGGATATTAACATGAACGTCAACAGAGTTTAATCAACATTAAATATTTTATATGTTAGCGTAAAATTTAATGTGAATTTAACAAATAAAAGAGGAAAGATGCAGCTTCCATGCTGCAGCAAGTGCGTGGGAATTACTCTTCTTCCAACAGAGTCAAAGGGATAATTTTGATTTAACAGAAGCATAGTCGCCTCTGCATAGAATAATTAACATAGTTTTTGTGTCAGAACGGTTTCACTGTTGCTGACGGCGCGACTGATCGCTTGCACTAAGTTTTTTCCTTTTGCTTTTACAGAGATACTAGGCAAGCCCGGTAAAAGTACTTCGATACTGCATTGTGTCAATGTGCCGTGAAATTTCGATGGGACTTCATCAATGTGGACTTTAACTTTACGAATATTGGCAACATATTTTAATAACTGGTCACTCACGATTTTTGATGCTTTAGCCTTTGCCGCGCTACCAATTGCTTTACCTGTCATTCTTAAGTTAAGTTTCATATCTTTGACCTCGCTCATAAATGCGCATTTACCACTGTGTCATGGTGAAATAAATGATTGCGCCCTTGAGTTAAATCTACTAAGGTGGAATCAAAGATAAAAGCTGATTAAATCTTATTTAGACATCGAAATTTACGAAGTATGATGAATATAAACTACAACCACCTCTATTACTTTTGGCAAGTAAGTAAATTAGGCAGCATTGCGTCCGCAAGTAAAGTGTTACACCTAACACCACAAACTATCAGTGCACAAATCACCAGCTTAGAGCAAAGACTAGGTAAGCCATTATTTGTTCGCGAAGGCAGAGGTTTGAGATTAACAGAATACGGACAACTTACTCAGCAGTATGCAAACGACATGTTTAATGTTGCAGAAGAGTGGCTCGAAACAACCCGCGGTGATCTGGATAATATCAATCGCACTTTAAAAGTAGGGATCTCTGACGCACTCCCTAAGTCACTCGTTTCTAAATGGCTGTCTCCTCTTATCAAACATGAACGCATTACCAATTTACACTGTATCGATGGTCAGCAGTCTGAATTACTTGCACAAATGGCTACCCATAAAATCGATTTAGTATTAGCTGATAAACCATTAGATAGCTCAACGCCATTCAAAGCTTTCTGTCATGAAATAGGGAAAAGTCAGCTCGGTCTCTACGGCAACTCAACCTATTATTCAAAGCTCAGCAAAGATTATCCAAATGCACTCAAAGATATGCCAATTATTTTGCCCGCAAAGGCAAGTCCGGTCACAAATGCCATTCAGTACTGGCTTGAAGACTTGAATATTGAAATGTCTGTTGCAGGCCACGTTGATGATAGCGCTTTGATGAAAGCCTTAGGTCAGCAAGGGTTTGGTATCTTTCCTGCGCCTTTGTCTATTAGAGAAGAAATAGAACGCCATTATGATGTCACGTTTATTGGCAGTATTGAAAACGTGTACCAACATTATTACGCATTCACACCAGATAGGCTGATCAAAGATACAATTTATTCTGAATTTGTGCAAAATGCGCAGCGTGAAGGTGAGTAGCGCCTTTATGCAAGTACAGTACAGATACTAATAAGTAGCGAATTACCGATGAATAAACCTAAGATCACGATACATTATTGTGTACTATGCCAATGGCTACTGAGAAGTGGCTGGTTGGCACAAGAACTATTATCAACTTTTGGAATGGATCTCGCAGAAGTCTCACTATCCCCCGCCAGCAAAGGGGTTTTTCAAATTTTTTACGATGATAAATTAATTTGGTGCCGGGTTAAAGATGGGGGCTTCCCTGAGGCCAAAGAACTCAAAAAACGTGTCAGAGACCTCTTAGATCCCACCCGAGATTTGGGGCATATCGACAAACATCAAAGTTAAAACATTTTTCACGTGGCTGAGTGACCTTAAACCCTCCAGCCACTCACCCTACAACTGCACCAAGGTGCACCACTGAACTCATCAACCTCAAAACAGTCAACCTCACTTACCTTTAGGGTTACAAAATTGGCGACTTTTCAGTGTTATCTAACGCTATACAAGCATAAAACTAAAAGAAAAAAGCCTGTTTTTACCCAGCGTTTATACGAACAATTAAATCAACTTAGATAGTAATAAATAAAGTAAGAATGACGCTATCAAATGACAAACAATCGGTAACAACATGACATAAAATTTAGCGATAAAAAAATTCCCTTGCGCGCCATTGGTGAAGCCACCTTCCTGCTTCATCCCTATTGAAAATTCTTTATCCATGTCTTTCACAACTGTGTACATTTTCTTATAAAATGGCAACAGCAAGAATAAAGTTAAAACCACACACAAACATACTAAAAAATAACTCATACAAACTCCTTGTAAAAACCTGTATCGCTGAATTTTACCCGTGTCTAAGTAACTCCCTAAAAAAGTAAAAAAGCTAAGAATAAATACCTATCTACCAGCATCTCTACGTATTTGTCGCAACAACTCTTCATCCCTGATCAAACGCTGCATTACCGCTTGAACTTCTGCGCTATTCGCATTGTCGTACATTGCTAAAATGTCATTGGCCAGCTGCTGTTTTACTTCTGGATTACTCTCATCTGCTTGATAGTATTGGCCCATCAAACCTTCAGCTGCCATTGTTTTCATATATTTATTAGGCTCTTTTTCAATAATATCTTGTAAGGATTTTGCGATACGCCTATCTACAACGGGAGAGTGTGCAACGACTTCCAATGCCTGAACTTTTAACTTGTCATCAGCGCTATTGCGGCTGATCTCAAGCACGGCGTCAACAGTTTCGTAATCAAACATCTCATCCTGAGTACGGTTGAGAATATACATGTTCATCTGTAACTGCCCCATGGCAGACAAGCGCTCTTGTGGCGTCAAGCTTTGATCTAGCACTTTTACTCTTAGATCTTGACTGATTCGATTTGCATATTCAGGATCTGTTTTTAATTTTAAATCATAGTCTTTAGGTAAATCTTCATAGAAACCATAAACTGGATTGTCTTCATTTCGTTTTTGTTTGTCTTGACGTTCTTTTTCTTCCAAAACAGCCAGAATAGTTTCTTCAATTGCCCCACTTGATGCGCCAGCTCCAAAAGCTTGATTTTCAATATCTAAAAGGCGCTCCTCTAAATATTCAATGCGAGCGATCAGCGCACTATTATCCATCTCTGAATAGTCTTGCTTGCGTTTAAATTCAGCGACATGAGCAAGCTCTTGCACAGTCTGAGTGTTGTCCGTTTTTGATTGGTGTTCTGCTGCTGGGGATATACTACTGCTTGATTGCATTGAAAAGTTATATAACGTCAGCGCCAGTGCCGCTGAAGCAATCCCTAAAGTAATATTGTTTTTCGTTTGAGACATCTTGTACCTACACCTCTATATCAGACCTGAAAATAAACACGCTTCCTTGAACCAACATTAAACACGGTGCCTTTTTAATCAGACAGAGTCACTGTTAAAAGTTGTACACTAAATTTAGCCACATAATGAGGTCAAATTGCAATCCTTGAACGATATAAAAGCAGTTTTGATAAACTAAACCGTAACAAAAAACATAACACATTGAATTAAATAAACATAACAAATTTTGTGGCAGGTAATACTTCCTTGGGTCACTATAAATAATCAAACAAAATGATGTGAATAGGTTATCTAACAGGCTTGTTTACCAAATTAAAATCATGAAATTGCTGTTCAAGCCATTCACCTAAACACCTTAACCCGTTGGTATAATTAGCCTTGTTTGGCATGATCAAGAAATACGAGAAAGGCATCTTCAAAGGTGTATATGGCATCTTGATTAATGCGCTTTGAGTTATCATTTCAGTCGCAATATGATGCCACGCTAGCGCTATTCCTTGGCCATGTTTCGCAGCAGTTAATGTATGACCAACGTGGCTAAACACAGTCAGTCTATCTCGAGAAACGTAATTAAGCGACTGCAACTCAAACCATGCTTGCCAGTCAATGCTTCCAGGTGCATCTTCTTTGCCACCTTGATAACTCAATAAGTGTGCACCTTCACCCAGCTTTTTTGAATAGTGTGGTGCACATACAGGATAAACCCACTCTGCAGCGAGTTGCTGGCAAGTAAGACCTTGATATTGTCCATGACCAAAGTGAAGATGTGCATCAACATGTTCACGATTGAAATCAACCAGTTGATCTTTCGCCACCAATTGTAATTCGATATTTGGGTAACATCGGTAAAAGTCACTTAATTTAGGGATTAGCCAATGTTCAAGCAAAGAGGGGATCACAGCAAGTACAACGCGCTCGGTTTGACTGGAACGCCGTGCATTATCAACACCAAACTCCAAAATATTGAACCCTTTGTTGATATGCTCAGCCAGCAAAGTAGCGTCTCTGGTTAATGTGACCCCTTTAGACTTACGATGAAACAAACTCATACCTAACTGAGCTTCTAATAGCTTCATTTGATGACTCACAGCACTTGGAGAAATGTGTAATACCCCAGCAGCCGCTGTAAAATTAAGTTCTTTTGCAACCACAGAAAACGTATGTAATGCAGTTAAGGAGAGATTTAGATTGCTCATGATATGAAACTACCTCAAGTCACTTTGAGCTATTATCGCTTCTACTCTTGCTCTGTCAATTTCATAATGCTCTATATTAACACCAGCACTTACACCAATACACCAGCGGAACCACAGGAGGAAAGATGTCTACCTATCAAGCAGCCATTTCTTGGCAAAGACACCCCAATGAAGTATTTATTGATGCGAAGTATAGCCGAGCACACACCTGGTCTTTTGATGGGGGCGCTATCGTTGCAGCCTCTTCATCTCCCTCTGTTGTACCCTTACCATATTCTGTAGAACACCATGTTGACCCAGAAGAGGCATACGTCGCATCACTGTCCAGCTGCCATATGTTATTTTTCCTTCATTTTGCTGCAAAAGCCGGACTCATTGTCGAGTCCTATATCGACAAGGCCTCAGGTATTATGGCCCGAAATGCTCACGGGAACATGGCAATGGTTGAAGTAACGCTCAAACCACAAATAACATGGCAACACACACAGCGCGTCAATGAAAAAGTGCTCTCTGAACTACATCACCAAGCACATTGCGCTTGCTTCATTGCAAACTCAGTAAATACACTGATAAAAATAGAACATTGAGTAGAGTTAAACTCACAGCATGTCTCTGTACGATTAAATTACACACATTAGAACACGCGTAGAGATACACCATAGCGCTTGACTTCGCACTTGGTCACACACAATCACACGCTTTGACAGAGTGCTGACATGGCAACAGCCTAAAAAAATCATGGAACATAAGGCAAGTTATCGCAATTAAAAGCTCTGTTCACTTTTTGATATAGAGCTTTTATCTTACCTTGTGTTTCCATTTTCCTTAATATCGGCTCTACACGTGTCATTAACGCCTTATTATTTTTATGAAGATAATGGTAAACAATTAACTCTGTCATGGCGGGCTCTAATTTTCTTATTTCACTTAAACCCAGCTTTTTTAAGCTGCATTGCCCGCTTTCTAAGTCAATGACAAAATCTACTTTATGCTGCGACAACATGTAAAATGCCTGCTCAATACTCGATACTTCCACCAATATACTTGGTGGAAAACTTTGCGCCACAAGCATAAACCCTCTGACAACTGCAACGCGATACTTGGTTAGTTCACGCCAATCTATGGGAGAAACATATCGCTGATTCGTGAATAAATACACTTTTTCAAACGCAACTGGCACACTCAGCATCCTCAGGTTGGGATAGTCTTGTTCTAGACCTGGTGTACGGGCAAGCAGTCCATCTGTCAAACCTTTGTCAGCAATGCGCAAAGCGCGTTTTGCAGGATACAGCTCAAACGTAACACTTTCATCAATTTGGGCATACACAGTCAGTAACACCTCCTTGGCCACGGTAGCATAGATGGTGGGCTGAGTGATGGGTTGGGCGAGTATGACCTTTTGCTCTTCACCATAAATACGGATAGACAAGACAAAAACACAAATACCTAGAATACAACCGAAATAAGTGGGCATTGATTTATCCAAAGGAGAGCTTATCAACCTAACAGTCTCAATAGGAAAATAGTAATGCAAAATCGTCATATTGGCCTAATCAATGATGCCAAAGACAACCATTTACACAACTACTGAGACTTCTCAGTCCCTGCCTCCACTTAGCTTCCCCAAGTAATACGCACTTTATATTTATCATTCACAGTCACGTTGTATTGCCATCCAAAGCAATCGCATACTTGCGTCGCTATCTTGCTACCAAGACCATAACCTGTTCGTACTGCACTGACATTGATACTATTTTCGAACTCGATGCCCGTGACATCGCACCTCACGTACAACGCTCCTTCTCCATGCTGTAACGCATTTTTTGCTATCTGTGTCAAAAGTAGCTGCAATAATTTAAGTTGAACGGCTTGCTCATTAAGCACAAACTCATTATCAAAATGAATGATTAAGCCCAGACCAGCCCACTTTTTTTGCCACGTGATTAAGATGGGTAATAGAGCATGACACACCAGTTTCGCTTTATTGGGCTGGCTCAGTAATAAAACCGCATCTGCTACCTCAGTTAACTCTGTTTGTCCAATTTCTAATTCTTCAAAAATATCTAGCGCAGCCAAAGGGATATCATCTATCTGCTGAAGTCGGTGAATACTGTGGTTGATTTTAGTCAATGGTGTTCGTATTTCATGGCTCAAAAATGCCGAAAACAACCGCTCTTTCTGTTGCGCATGCTGGCGAGCAAAGCGTGCCAATATTAATGAAGACTGAAGCTCTGCAAATTCTACAAACCTTGCTGTTGGTGCACTCTCTTGCTGTTCATCCAAATGTTGTTTAAGCCCCCCGATATCTCTGCTAATTGCACGCCAGATCCGCCAAATTAATAGCCCGATAGGCACAAGCATAAAACCACTTAAGATCAAAAAAATAGGCAATAGGCTGGGGGATGTCTGCTGTGAAAAAACATGAATAACAAATAGTTCTCGACCTAAATTATCTTCACTTTTGAGTAAATACATATCCCCTTTATCATAGGGCAAAAGTAGTGTGTGTTCATATTCTATATCGTGGATACTCAGTATTTTTTGATACTGAATTGGCATAGTATGCATTGCACCAATGTACTTTTCTGCTGATTCGAAAGGTAGTTGAAGCTGACCACTGTGTGCTAGCGCCAAGTCCTGATAGAGGTAATGCTCAGTGGTATCATCCCAAGCATAGTGATATACCCAGGTTGCAACTTGGATCCATATCGCCATAAATACAATAAAAAAAATGCCAAATCTCAGCGTAAAATAACGCCCGAGGCTTTGTGGGTTAGCCATTAATACACCTCAATACCACCCCTTGGCTTTTAATCGTGTGGATGAGTTCTGGCTCATCATATTTAGTTATATTGCGCCGCAAACGCGTTAATAAAGACTTATACATATTATTATTCACGTCCTGATCTGGCCATATATGTATCAAGATCTGATCTTTATTCACCGGCGTCGGACTATGCTTTGCCAGTAAAGAAAGCAGTTGCCACTGCTGCGGAGATAGCACCAAAATGCGTTCTCCTCGTCTGGCTATCTTCATGGAGAAGTCAATACATAAGCTATCTAGCTCGAACATGACATCGGCTTTTTTCGGTTGTTTCTGCGCCAGTATTTTTAGCCTAACTACAAGCTCAGGTAAAGCAAATGGCTTAGTGATATAATCCAATGCTCCCGCAGAAAAAGCCGCGAGTTTGTCTTCAAGCGCGGTGGCTGCTGTACAAAACAATACTGGTACGCCTTGCCCCAGAATATCTTCTGACAATAAATTCAGGCCACTGCCATCAGGCAGATCCATATCTAAAATCACCGCATCATATCGACTATACAAATTTGTTTGTACTGCGATTTCTTTTGCACTCGCGACAGACATGGCATAATCCACCTCAATGCCCTCACATTGCAAAAAATCAATTAATTGAGCCGCTAAAGAAGTATCGTCTTCCACCAGCAAAACAAGCATAAAGCCTCTACACTGTTACCTTACAGTTACCATGCCACTGATATTGTAGCGCCAACCAATAGGAGTCAACCATGAGAGTCACAAATATGTCTTTACTTCCTTTAATTGTAGCTGGCCTTTGTTTATCAGGCTGTAATTCAGATTCGAGCTCTACCACAAATAATACTATAAATAGCAATACACCAAACACGGCGCCCAATCAAACTACGCAAGCTCAATCTACTATGGTGTTTGTAAATGGTGATATTTATACCGTCAATGAAGCTAAACCTTGGGCACAGGCGATTGCAATCAAAGATAATAAGATTGTTTTTGTAGGCTCTACAGAGCAAGTGCAACAACATATTGGTGAAAATACACAAGTTATTGACTTACAAGGTAAGATGATGATGCCAGGGTTTCATGATGTGCATATGCACCCATTGGAATCAGGCTCAGACGCGACTCAATTTACACTTCCTGAACAAGCATCTACCGAGACTTATATTGACCTCATTGCAGATGCTGCATTTCAAAACCCTGATGCTGAGTGGCTAATTGGCTATGGGCATTCAATCGGCACACTTTTGGACATGCAAGACAGTCCAATTGAAGTCTTGGATGAGGCTGTATCAAACCGCCCCGTGATCATCATGGAACAAACTTCTCATTCTATGTGGGTCAATAGCAAAGCACTAGAATTAGCAAGGATCCATGCCAATAGCCCAGACCCTATTGGCGGTGTCATTGGGAAAGATGAGCAAGGAAACGTTGATGGGATCCTTTATGATAACGCGGGTAACCAAGTAATGGAGCTAGCGATGCGCTCGCTGACCAACACACAGCAAAACGATTACTTGGGACTGATAGAGTATACGATGCCTGCACTTAATAAAGCTGGGATCACATCTATCAGCGATGCACGAACTTATTGGCAACGCGGCCACTTAGAAACCTGGTTAAAGATCGCAAACGAAGACAAATTAACTCTTAGAGCGCACTTAGGTCTTTGGGCATACCCACAAATGAGTGATGCGACACAACTGAGTAAGCTAAAATCTCTCTACCAAGCCGATCCGAATAGTTTGCTAAAAGTGAATCAGGTGAAATTTTATGTCGATGGTATTCTGGTCAATACCACAGCAGCCATGCACGAACCATATCACCAAAACTGGTTGGATCTAGATGGTAATAATGGTCTTAATTACTTTACTCAAGCTCGCCTTGAGAAATACATCAAAGCACTTGAACCAACAGGCTTCGATTTTAATATTCATGCCATTGGTGATAGAGGGATCCATGAAGCATTAAACGCCATTGAAAATGCATCTTCTGGTAAAGCACGTCACAGATTAACCCATCTAGAAGTCGTTGACCCAGCTGATTACGAACGCTTCGCTAAATTAGGTGTCATTGCGGATGCACAAGTTGCTGGAGATTTTACTGATCCAAGTCACTGGCCAGAAAACATCCCTTTACTAGGTGTAGAGCGCTCACAAGACCTCGTGCCTATCAAAAGCTTGGTCGACAGTAATGCCACGCTAACACTCTCAAGTGATTGGAATGTTAGCCCATTTAATCCATTCATTGGGATCAGCAATGCGATATCAAGGGCGCCACAGGCAATCACTCTCGCTCAAGCACTTGAAGCTTATACATTAAACAGCGCCTATGCCATGCGACAGGATCACCTAGTTGGCAGTATCGAAGTTGGCAAACTCGCTGATTTAGTTGTGCTTGATAAAAATCTGTTTGAAAGTACAGTCAAAGAAATCGCCGATACGCAAGTCACTATGACCTTACTGGATGGTGAGATTGTATATCAACGATAACGCCCTCTCCAATGGGGCTGATTTTTAGCCCCATTTCAAAGAAACCAAAATGTAACAACACACCCACTCACATTCATTTTCATGATTTCTATTATCATTGAATTACTAATAAAGTTACTTTTTTACTCACCACATACAGACCAAACACTTACTCAACAAGTTTCATACTTCCCATCACAATTATTTATTTAAATATACTGAATAAATACTAGATTATTTTAAAATGGACAGTGTTACCATTGCGCAAAATTTAAACCTGTTTCACCAATAAGTTACCCATACCATGTTCAAAGCATCCGTAATATCAAGAATATCAGTCGGATACACGGTAGTTCTCCTGGCAATGGTTGCCATAAGCGTCTTCTCTCTCTTTAGAATGTCAGAGATCAACAGCAACTTAAAAAAAGTCACTCAAGTCGCTCAACCAATCGACATAAAAGTGAATTCTGTCGAAAGTAAACTTGATCAACTTAACCTATCTGTGTATCAGCATTACTATGCTGACGACATTTCTGAGCAGTTAAGGTTGGAAGGTTCCATCAACGCATATCAGAAAAAAATACAACAGCAGCTCGATGCAATGACAGAGCTGTTTGCCAATTTACCAAACAACAGTGAGAAAATTCAGGTTGTTGAGCAGTTTGAAGCCAGCAAAGCACAAGTATTCAGCGCACAGAAAAAGTCAATGAGTGTCGCCAGTGCGGCGCTGAAAAACAAAGCCACGTTAAAACAATATCAGGCACAGATCAGCAGTCTCGATAAACAGCTTGCTGATATTACAGAGCGTTACACACGCTACCGACCAAATCAGGCGGTTACTTCCTCTTTAAGCCAACTTAGATATGGTATTTCTATCGCTAAACAGTTTCTATTGATAAACAACTTACAAGAACTACAAGCGCTCTCACAAGAGTACAAGTTGTGGTTGAGTGACTATGTGAAAAGTGGTTATCAATTGCAAGCGCTCTCACCCAGTGCTCCTTTAGAGCGAAACATCATTAAACCACTGGGTACCGTAGCAACTGAACTAGCCTGGGTAATCGGAAAACAAGATGGCATAAAATCTCTTCAGAGCAGCTACTTATCGAGTAAAAATGTACTTATCAGTAATCTTGCGCAAGTGGAATCAGGGTTACAGCAGCTCAAATCTGATATGGCACAAATCAGTAAATTAAGTCAGGACTTTAGCGCTTCGGTCGAGTTACAAACGACTGCGTCGGTTGAATCAAGCTTTACTTGGATTTCTTTAGCAACCCTTACCACTCTGATATTCGGTATTTTGACAGCGCTGTATATTACACGCAGTATTAGTCGCCCGTTAAAGCAAACCGTTGCGGACATAGAAAAGCTAGCGACCGGCAATCTTCAAGATCAGTTAGATGTATCAGGCAAAGACGAATTTGCACAATTGCGTCAATCACTACAAAGTTTGAGGATCGCGTTTGTAACAATTATCACTGACATCAAAACACAATCGGAGCAAATCAATCACTCTGTCGATACCTTGTCTAATAGTGCACAACATACAACCACGATCGCCAATCAGCAAAAAGATCAAACCACTCAAGTAGCCAGCGCTGTACTTGAAATGACCGCAACATCGAGTGAAATTTCAGATACGGCTGAGCAAGCAACTCAGCTAATGGCGGAAGCTGACGCACTGGCAACGCAATCTCAAGGTTTAGTTCAGCAAAACCAAACGCTCAGTGAACAACTTCGTTGTGATATGACATCGGCTGCGGACGTGGTGGCTTCTCTTGACAAAGAATGTCGACAGATTGAAGAGGTTGTCAATGTTATCGATACTATAGCCGATCAGACCAACTTACTGGCGCTCAATGCTGCAATTGAAGCAGCTAGAGCCGCAGAGCACGGCCGTGGATTTGCCGTTGTTGCTGATGAAGTGCGCACACTCGCTATGCGAACACAAACATCAACTGAACAAATTCAAACTAAAATAAATCAACTGCTTAAATCTTCTGATTTGGCGGTACAAGCGCTTCGCAGCTCCGTTAACAATACAGAGTCTTGTACTCAAATGGCGAAAGAAATTGATGTGCAAATTAAAGCGTTTGCGCAAGGTGTCAGTGATGCACACCAACTTAACGAAGTCATTGCTGAAGCCGCTAAACAACAACATATTGCCGCGCAAGAGATAAGTACCAGCATCGAAAACATCGATGAACTTTCGCTGCAAACACTCGATCAAATTCAACATAACCATGCCGCAGCCAATGAACTAGACAAAGCATCAAATGCCCTAGTCACAATGAACGAGCAGTTTAAGGTGCAATAAGAGGTGAACATGACAAAATATTTCTATTTACTTATTGCTTTATTGATCTGGCCAACCATAGCCTGTGCAAAGCAGCAACTTGACCTTTACACATGGCGTCAGCAAGAACAATTGTTATGGGATAAGATTAACAACCAGAACTTAATTGACGGTGTGCAGGTCAATGTCAAAGTCATTGACTTTGATACATACCAATCACATATCCAATTGGCGATACAAAATCAGCGCGTAGATTTGTTTCAATGGATGCCGGGGCCTGCGGCACTCGCGCCACTGATTGAACATAATTTGATATTACCGCAGCACTCGGCATTACAATCAATCAACCCAAATGCACTTCCAGCAGCAACAGGCGCAGATAACAACATCTATGGTGTGCCGTTTGCGATGCAACTTGAGGGCATATTGGTCAACAAGAAATTGCTGGCAAAACATGGTTTGGAGTCACAACCTCACTCTATTTCTGCACTCGAGCATGTATTCAGCCAATTAAAAAGCCAAAATATTACTGCTCTGCAAATGGCCAGCGATCAGTGGTACCTATCGCAAGTAGTCGCCGAAGTAATGACTGCAGGATTACTCAAAGCGTCACGAGCACAAGCACTCGCAAATGGTCAGGCCTGCTTTACGGACGCTGATTACGTCAATATTTTGGACACGTTAAA
Organism: Pseudoalteromonas luteoviolacea; assembly: GCF_000814765.1. GTDB lineage: Bacteria > Pseudomonadota > Gammaproteobacteria > Enterobacterales > Alteromonadaceae > Pseudoalteromonas > Pseudoalteromonas luteoviolacea_H. The sequence goes on along the minus strand of NZ_JWIC01000007.1, from coordinate 706,757 downwards.
AGACTGGCACACAAAAGGCTACATCAATCATGATGTGTTAAAGCAAGATTATCATGGTATGGGTACCAGCAAGGCACTTGGCAACTCAGCGTTAGCTTTAGATGGCGGTTGGCGTGCAGGACCTAACTCCGTGTTTTACCAAATAGACAAAAGCTATCAAGTTGGCTTTTGGCCAATACCCGGAGAAAGCGGCAAATTCTACGGGTTTGCCGATGGTACCTATCAGGCAAACGCCAAAAGTAAGTATGCTGAGCATGCCCAAAAAGTGCTTAACTTTACGACGACAAAAGCATTTGCCAACCTATTTGCCAATACGCTAAATGAAATCCCGGCATACGGTGGCCAAGTGCAAATCAATAGTGCGAACCTCAGAGCACAAGCAAAGCGCTTAAACGAGCAAAGTTACAGTGCCAGCCTATTTACGGCTGCGTCATTAAATCAAGGCTCACCAAGTTATCAGCAACTTGTTTCAGAAGCCATCAAGCAAGTGTTTTCTGGAAAGACTGCACAGCAAGCTGCGCAGCATATTCAGCAAGGGCTAAACAGCTGGCAATATACGGGTGCCGAGTACTGTAGTAAATAAACAGTACGTTTTAATAAATGCGAGTACTTTTCAACAAGGTAGGGCATATAGACATGCCCCTACCAGATCGGCTGACAGGAAAAGATAGGTCAGCCTAGTGTTGGCTCGCATTATATTCTCACTGACACACACAGTGGCAACTTTCGATAAATTACTGAAGACGTAATGAAGATAGGTGTGTAAAGATAAAATGAAGATTCTACTCTCATAAACACATAACCTGAACACACCTCATACCAATGTCAGTCCACTCTAATACGAGTGAACTTAACGTTTTAAGCATAGTCAAAAATAGCTAAACATCTGACTATCATGAGAAAAAATCAAGAAAACAGCGCTTTTATAAAATTTTTCTTTCATTTTGTCCGTAAAAAAACAATACCAGATATCTTAATAAAGTGTCGAATATAGCATCGGAAGTATACTGTTCCTTTTTATTGCTCAGATTTACTATTAGATTAAGTTGAGTAATAAAATAGCCACTTCGCCACCGTTTAATTTTTGTAACTGGCTACACACACAAAAATATTTTATGCCCTATCATCACAACCCTCGTCATTACATATAATATGGTCCATATATTTGCTCACTTTAAATACCTGATGACTTTCACGTGATAGAGCTATCATTGATACATCACCTAAATTAAAAAAGTGATGTGAATAAACACATCACTGTTAAGCGTCAACTTAAGCTACCTCAACCCCTGTGTCAGTATATCAAGTACGACTTGATGTGCTTTCTCAAGCTGGATATCAACATTGTTAGCTATCGAAGCTTGTGTAACAGGCACCAAGTAGTCGGGTTGGATACCAACACCAATCAATTTACTGCCATCCACTTGATCCGAACGAGCACCAGTATACAAGTAATAAATACCACCATTTGCCAAAGAGCCAAAGGCCCAACCGGCAATGATATCGCCATTAATCCCCGCAGTCACATCACCCACAATGGGTATATCCAAATTTTGTGCGATCATTAAAAAGTGCTCTCCTGCACTCCCATTTTGAGTTGAAGAAATAGCGACCGTTGGAACATTAAATAATTGCTCATTCAACGGTATACCTACAGGATAAGTATTTACATAGACATCCTCCTGATTTGGTAACCTTTGAGAGAAGTGCATAAAAGGACCTACAGTTGTCGCTTCATTAGAAAAGTACCCCATAAACTCACGTACTAAAAAGAAGTTACGTGGATACCCTCGCATATCCAGAACAATGGCCTTGGCGTTACTCAACCCAGCTTTTGCCTCGTTAAATTGCGCCTCAGTTGCGATATCATAAACATTCAACCGAACAACACCCTCTCCTAAATCTTGGATCAGTGGCCGCTCTAACGTATTCCCTTTAAACTCACCAATGACATCTTTATGAATTGTTGCCGTCGTAGTCGTCACTATTTCACCAGTTGGTTTTCTAAACACTAAATCAACCAATTTGGGAGATTTGTAGTTTTGAGTTATACCGTAAGCGGCATAGACTTCTTCCATATGATCACTGACCGCCTCCGTCTTCGCAGCTTGCTGAATGATCTCACCAGCTGTCTTACCATCAATGGCAACAAGTTCATCACCAATATCTATTTGCAGTGACAAATAGTCCGTTTTACTCGTTAAAATGGCTTTACCTTCAATATACTCCACTCTAAGCGGCAACAAATAGTCACCACGACGCTCAAGCATTTCAGAGAGGGCAACCCAAACATGGTTATCTTGTAATTTTTTGAATTCAATATTAATGATATTTTGAAGGTTACTAAAATTGCCCAAACAGCCTTTTAATAACGTGATGTGACTATCTTCCCAATTAACAGGCACCTGTTCAAAATAAGGCCAAAAATGATAGATTTCAGCCCAAACATAGCTTACTGCGGCCATACATGTTGCGGGGTTAGTCATCGTAGACAACCTCTTTTCAGGCCTAAAAACTGCACCATTTTGGCTTTCTTGACTATCTAAATACAAAGGCCAATATAGCGTTTGATTACCATATACATCGTTGTAATATTTAGACTTGGGCGTATGTATATGATTGAAGAGTTCTGACATGCTACCTGAGCGTAAATTCCTTTCATACACATGATAATTCCGTGCGCCTGTCGCAACCCATGTATGTGCAACATCGTCATGTGCAATAACGGGCAGTTCGCTCGGTTGAGTCACTATGTGTGGCGTGATGTTTTTAAGTTCTGCTAACGCAAAAGCCAACCGTTCCTGCTCTGGTAACACCGCCATTTGATCGATGACTTTCTCAAGAAAAAATTCCCAGCGAGTCTGTGATACAGCTTCACTTGGATAAAAGTACCGCACTCGATGCACAAGTTCATTAAACGTTAAAATATCAGGTAATGCTTGCTCTAACTGCGCTTTAGTTGCAGTGCTATTTTGAAAGACTTGCTCACTCACTAAGCTTGCGTGGGATGCACTACTCATTGCGAGTAAAGTACCAGCATAAATTGCATGATGAAGAAATTTAGATAGCATAGTAACTCCTTTTTTATTTATGTTCGCCCCTATATTCGTAACAAAATATTTAACTTGTCAACAATTCCCTCTTGTTCATAATTAAATTAATAATATGACTTTTATGTACTTTTTAATTTTTACTCATAGTACTAGAGTGATTAAGGAGTCAATTATAAAATATTCAACAAAAGGTAATTAATAGATAATATATACATACCTTTATTGGTAATTTGAATTAAAAAACGCCATCGGTGATTTCAGTGTCACAACATTTGGAAAGTCAGGCCTAAATTTTTTATCAAAAAGGTAATTTGCTCTTGTTTTAGCTAATAGTACAGGTATCGTATAGCAAATTTTTTAATCAAGCTTGTTTGTTGGAAGTCAAATGCGTTTATTCATGTTACTCCTTTTCTGGTTATCCATCCCTGCAATGGCCTATCAAGTTCAGCCTATGATTGTTGATCTTGCTGCACATGGTAAAAAGTCTTTAGTGACCTATCGACTACAAAATCCAAGTGACAGCGCATTACCAATTGAAATAGAGGTATATAAACGTACTTTTAATGACAAACAACAAGAAGTCTTAGTCCCCGCAGAAGACGACTTTATTGTGCTACCCCCACAAGTTGAAGTCGCAGCAAAAAGCTATCAAGTGTTTCGCGCAAAATACTTAGGTTCGCCAGAATTAAAAGAGACGCATTCATATCGTATTGTATTCAAGCAACTCCCGCTGCCAGACGAAGATGACAAATCTGGCGTAAAAATGGTGTTTAACTTTGCGACCCTAGTGTTTGTGAGCCCTGACGGCATTGCAAGTCAACAGCAAAGTGATATCCAATGTGACAAGCTTGATGACTGTACCCTAACAATTTCTAATACTGGAAAACGGGTATTAGATTTGTCACATTTCGACTATCAGTTTCATGAAGGTGAAACAGTCATCGCCTGGGCACAGCTTCAATCCATTACCTCCGGCCGTTTCATTATGCCCGGACACAAAATGGCAGTCGACTTACAGCCAGTTTTGAAAGAGAAACCCAGTAAAAGTGTAAAACTTGTCAATTTACTTGATAAAAAATAGCCTAAGCCATGTCTAAATTAGGCGCTACTATTCGGCCTATCAAAAAGAAGTGTGTACTGTTCACACTTCTTTTGCTTTGGGCCACCCGTGTTTTTGCTACCACATTCGAAATGGATTTTCCTGTGCGGCTCAATGTTGCCGAAGTGGGGCAAATTTCTGCCGCTACAGATGGCTTTGAGCTGAAGTCTATTTCTGCCTCTGAATTTAAAAAACAGTTACACAGTGTTCTCAGCCAAAACGTCATTGATTGGCTAACGAGACAAGGCGAAACACCTATTTCACCTGAAGAATTTGCAGCGCAAGGGATAGAGCTTAAACTTCAAGCTCAAGATCTCACCATAGAAATGTCTCTTTCTGAAGCGGCAATGGCAACTGATAACCTGTCTTATGGCAGGCAGACTCACTTTGAACAACCCAAAGGTGAAGCTTATTGGGCTATGTTAAATAACCTCAACTTAAACCATGAGCGCTTTAACAATCATAATGACCATAGATCACAATTTGAATGGCTGATGAACGCAAATGTTGGTGGCGGAGATGGTGTTAATATGCGCAGTTCATTATTCTGGGAAAATGGCAGTCGCAGAGAGACCAAAGTATATCGCGGAGAAACTGCTTTATATTACGATCAACCTGACAAACCTCTGCGCATTACCCTTGGTGATACAAGTATCAATAGCACAGGCCACCTCTCAAGCGCCCAACTGGCAGGCTTCAGTATTGAAAAAGCATACTCCAAATTACAGCCTCAACGGCGAATTACCCCAGGCAACAGCCAACAGTTTGTTCTTCCGCGTATGGCAATTCTTGAAGTCTATATTAATGATTTTTTGATCTCTCGGATCCGCGTAAAAGCAGGAAGATATGATCTCAGTGACCTGCCACTCACTTCAGGTGAGAACAATATTCGCGTCATCGCCACTTATCCAAATGGTGAACAAGAGGAATTTAATTTTACCACGCACTATAATGCGAGATTGCTGGCAAAAGGTTTAAGTGATTACACCTTATCTGTTGGCTATTTATCTTCATTTGAAGAAAGGCGCTTTGAATATGATGATGACCTACTTGTATCTGGTAGCTATGAATACGGTCTAAGTGACCACTTTACCTTTGGCTTCAATGGTGCAGTGCACCCTCGAGGTCATGTCATTGGATCACTCGCAACAATAAACAGCCCTGTGGGTAACATCTCTATACGCTACTCTCAAAGTGAAGTCGATAATACAACAGGCAGTATATATTCGATTGAAACTGAACACAGTGTGTTTGGTGATGGCAATGTAGGATCTCCTAACTTACGCATTGGCTATGAGATAAGCCATAACTTTACCAATACACCTTGGCTTGAGTTTAACACCATCAACAACCGAAATCGTGCATTTGTCGACTATAGCTTCTTTATCAATGAGCATATAGACTTAAACTTCAATGCGGCCCGTGCAAAAGATGAAAACAATCTTACTACCGATAATGTCAGTACTGAGTTAAACCTGCGCTATGAAGATATTCGCATGAGAATAGGCTACAACTTCAGTGACAGTGAAGATGAGCGGTTTATCTCTGACAATAAATTGTTTCTTACCTTTACATGGAATTATGACAGTCGAAAAACCAACCACCGAACTCGAGCTCAGTATAATAGCCGTACCAAAGTCTCAAGTGCCAGCTATGCAAAAACAAATTATAACTTTGTAAACGACTATGGCTATCAAGTTTTGGCTGAGCAAGGTGACGACTTTAGGCAAGAGCAATTAGAAGCCAGCTACACCAGCTCATTTATGAGAACAGATATCAGCGCCAGTAACTATTCTCGCTATGGCATCGGTTCAGAAAGCAGCGCCAGCGTGAACTTGTCTACCAGCCTTGGGGTCGCTGATGGCCATATTGGCCTGAGCGCCACAACAACAGCACCATTTGCAGTCATTACGAAACATAAAACTTTAAATGACGCTAATGTACTGGTCAATGTCGACAGAAACGGGCGCGCGCAATCCAAACCGAGTAGCCAAGTTGGCTCACTCATTGATTTAGGAAGCGGATACAGTAAAGCTCAACTCAACATAGATGTACCCGATGCACCACTTGGCTATGACTGGGGACCCGGTATGTATGTTAAAGTCGGCGGCGCTGCAACTGGGCACCACATTCAAATTGGTTCAGATCTCTCTTATACCGTCATTGGTAAATTCGCAGACAACTCGGGCACAGCTATTGCAATGCAACGTGGTCGGATTGTAAAACGACAAACCGACATTGACGCTGATAATCAACCTCAAAGCTGGCCATTTTTTACCAATCGAACTGGCCGCTTTGTCATTGAAGGAATTAGTACAGGACAATATCTCGTTGAATTAGGGGATATGACAGGCCTGATCAATATTTCTGGCACAGAGCAACGATTTGTCAGGGTAGGCACGATTACGTTACAAGCCGCGCAGCCTAAAGGAGGCACAGAATAATGAAATTCAGAATCTTGGCGTTAATGGTTTTGACTTATATGATGCTTACTGCACAGGCATATGCAAATTGGAACAGCTGCTACGGTAACTTGTGGGTCACCTCTAATTCAACAGACATCATTACCGAACATAATAATAGAGTTACCGTCTATTTGCCGTTGAAAGTGCAAGTTTCCGATCAACTCCTAAATTGCGCTGACGAAATATGGGTAGAAGACGTCTACTACTATTCAATGGTATTCGAAGGACCAACGCAAGATAAATACGCAAAGCTCTACGATGCTCAATTCAAAAAAATTAAAGTGAGAAATGGGATCTGGAAATCCCCATTGAATGAAAGAACGACCCAAATGTGGGTTCGTCTTCGTCACTACAGTTTATTTCCTGCAGGCGAATACAATGGGGCCATTAGAGTGTCCATTGTAAAAAACAATCAAATTGTTGAAGAACAATATTTTGACATGACCTATTACTCTGAGCCACAGGTTGCAATCACCTTAGACAATAACAGTAAGGGTAAAGTGGCCGGTAGCCATGGACACTATCAAGTGAACTTAGGTGAGCTACAAAGCAATATGCGCTTTTACTGGGGCGTAAAAATCCTCAGTAATAGCTCGTACGATATTGTATTAGACTCCGAGTTCAATGGCTTGCGTCATGAAACCAACACTGGTGCGCTTATCAACTACTCTGTGAGCTTTGATAACGTCAAAATGTCGTCATCTGAGCAGATATACCGTAGCTACAACTTTTATCCCGGCGTCAAAAATAAGTGGTATGGCTTTGAATTCATTTTAGGCAATGTGGAGCTCATGCCTGCTGGCTACTATCGAGATAATTTATCACTGACCGTATACCCAAGGTAAACATATGATATAAAAAGATTAAATTATTTTTTATCTCAACCAACTCAAAAAAATTGGAATAATATTTCATTCTTGGCACAGCCTTTGCTTTTAATTTATCAACAAGGTGAGAACACCTAAAAATTAAAATTGGAAATAAAAACTACTTCGTGTTTTATTAAAGGGGAAAGCCATGAACGCATTACTAAAAACATTATTCGTTGCAACTGCATTTACATCAATCTCAGCATCAGCTGTCGTTACAGACATCACCGGAACTGAAGCAAAATTCTCTTTTGAAGGTACTATTGAGCCAATGTGTAAAACCAGCAGCGGCAACAGCAACAGCGTAACTGGTCTTAAACTTGATTCTTCACAACAAACTCAAGATATCGGTACTCTAGATGTTTGGTGTAACACTGGCGAGAACGCGACGACTGAATACACATCAGCTAATGGTGGTTTCTTAGTTGCCAACAATGCTAAAGGCAGCAAAATTGCATATACACTTAACATCGGTGACACAACTGGAATCGACTTACAAACAGGTACTTACAAGCATTCAAAAGCAACAGCTGCCGGTACTGGTGTTTCTGGTGAGACACAAGCAACTGCGCTAAAAATCACACCACAGTCAAATGGTCTAAATGACGCTGGTACTTACTCAGATACTATTACAGTCACTGTAAGCCCTAACTAATAACATATTAGGCGGCAAAGTTTTTATGGCTTATTCTTAACCGCCTGATCTAAGATGATGGGTTAATTGTTTGGCAACTAACCCATTTTTCTGTAAAAAAACACCTGATTTTATAATAAACTTTATTAAAACTAAGCCTTATATTTCCCTACACACCATACATAAAAAGCCAATCTCACATTTTAAAACCGTAAAAACCAAACCCATACATTAACTTTAAATTTATATTTATTGAAATCAAAGTTAGAAACTTTAATCTGCAACAATAAAAACCCAAAAACTCAATTAAAAAACAAGCTTCCCAGCATTATCCACCACATATAAAAATGCACATTATAATGTTCTTTTAAAGCGGCAACTCTCCTTACTAGCTGCTATTTTATCTGAAAATAATAAAACCCTTAGCAGTGGCTGGCGAGCCTTGTCACAGAAAATTGTATTATTAATCAGCCTCGTACCATATCTGCCCCATGGTGAATAACAATGCAGAAATTGTGTGCTCATGTGACATTTTTTCCAAGTGAGAGTAATGGCTGGGCAACACATCAACAAGCTATTGAAATTGGAAAAAGCATTGCGGCTGCGGGTACCAATAATTAGCTTTGATCTCTATGGAAAAATATATGAAATAAAATGTCGGTTTTTCGGAGAGTAATGACAATGCATTTTAATAAATTAAAATTTAATAAAATGACATCAAGGAAAGCACTTCAAAGCCTAAACAACACTTAAAACCAATATAAAAACACCATAAAAATAATTTATAGCGACCTCATATATAATAAAAATCCATATTAATTTACTCCTATAAAAATTATATAAAAATAGAAGCGCACCTTGGTTAGTAAAGCGCTGCAAGCTATTTAGGTGTTCGCCAAAGCGCTGTAATTATTAACATCACAGCAATCAACGCATAAGGTAATCCATAATCTAATCCATAAATGGCAGTGCCAACAATAGGACCCGTAACAATGCCTAGCCCTTGTGCCGCGGAGACTGTACCAGCAGCAGCTCCTTGCTCATGGGGTTCAACCGAATTAGCAGCCAGTGCAGAAAGCGATGGATATATCCAGCCCATACCAAAACCAGCTAAGCCATAGCCTACCCACAATATGAGGGATGATAGCGAAAAATACGCCACAATGAAGCCCAGTGCAGCAGTCAATCCGCCAAACAAAATTAACCTCTGCGGTTGCCACGCAAGCTTTTGCACTGCCACCTGTGAGACAATCAAAGCAACTCCCACAATGGCCAGCGCAATACCTGCAGAACGGGCGGCAGCCGATGTTTCAAGTTGCAGGCGATCGAGAATAAAAAAGCCCACTGTAATTTGCGCTATAGCGACGCTAAACGCGGCAACAAAAGCCACAGCAACAGGCCTTCGCAAACGCACATCACTTAATCTTACTAACTGCACATCAGGCTTTGCATGCTGCTCTATTTTCGGCAACACTCGCCAAAGCACCAACAATGCAATGGCTGGTAAAATAGCCGTAATGTATAAAGGAATGCTCAAGCTATAAGCTCCAATCAGCCCCACAAAGCCAGGGCCAATCACCATACCGGCAGCACTAGCAGCTCCTATCCCTGCCATAGCTGCTGTACGCTGTTTAGGCGGCACATGGTCTGCCACGAGTGCAGCACTGGTTGTCGGCACTGCCGCATAAAAGATCCCTGCCACTCCCCGCCCAACAACAAGGCCAATAAACGCCAAAGTCGGTACCATAGCGGTTTTCATTGAAAAATCGATGAATAGCGCAAGGCTTGCATAGCTGATCACAAACCCACAGAGACCAAATAATATGATTGGACGCCGCCCTCGTTTGTCACTCAATCGCCCCCAAAAACGAGCCATCAATACCCATGCTAGACCAGCGACTGTCATCGCTATACCTATTTGCCATGCTTCTAACCCAATCACTCGAGCAATTGGTCCCGCTAATGCAGCAAATGCCATTACCGCCATAGTGCATGCAAAGGTTTCAAACATCAGCGCTTTTGTGCTAAACGGTCGCACTTCATCAGATGAAATTTCATTCTTAGTTATATTTGTCACTTTTACTCCTTGTTTTAGCAGCTGCTATCCTTAGCAACCGCTCTTTAACTCTAAAAACCAGTATTTTAAGTCAATTATCTTCAACTTATTTAGCTAAAACTCGAAACTGAAAACAACGGGCCGCCACTGAAAAGCTATGATCCATGATAGATAAGTCGATAGACCCTATGGCTTGAAATGAAAAAGTAAATATTAATGCAAAACTGGCATGACAATATCATTAATGATAATAATTCTCAATAAATAAGCTTTGATGCTCTGATTAGAGTTATACAAAAGCCACGAACATAACCACACAACGCAGCCCTAACCCCGTCATTGTGGGCTTGCCCCGCAATCTATGTTTTGCCAAAGGAAGCTATGTAATTAAAATGGATAAATATTTCAGATACATTATGGGAGCTAAGATGTGGCAAAGGGAGAATACTCGTTCAGTTTAAAAGATAAAAAAACTCACACTCAGCCTAATCCCGTCATTGCGGGCTTGCCCCGCAATCCATGTTTTTCTAAAGGAAGCTAAGTTGCTAAAACGGTTTAAAAAGTCTCACCTAGTTATGGGCTCTGAAGCATGTTCAGAGTGACGAAGGTGGAGTTTTATTGAAGTGTCGCAGCCGCAGTGAAGAGTCCAAAACTAGGGGCACTGAAAACCTATCACTTAAATCACTACTCAACCCTCAAAACCCGTCATTGCGGGCTTGCCCCGCAACCTATGTTTTGCCAAAGGAAGCTATGTAATTAAAAATGGATAAATATTTCAGATACATTATGGGAGCTAAGATGTGGCAAAGGTAGAATACTCGTTCAGTTTAAAAGATAAAAAACTCACACTTAGCCTAATCCCGTCATTGCGGACTTGCCCCGCAATCCATGTTTTACCAAAGGAAGCTAAGTTGCTAAAAAGGGTTAAAAAGTCTCATCGAGTTATGGGCTCTGAAGCATGTTCAGAGTGACGAAGGTGGAGTTTTATTGAAGTGTCGCAGCCGCAGTGAAGAGTCCAAAACTAGGGGCACTGAAAACCTATAACTTACATCACTACTCAACCCTCAAACCCCGTCATTGCGGCCTTGCCCCGCAATCCATGTTTTTCTAAAGGAAGCTAAGTTGCTAAAACGGGTTAAAAAGTCTCATCGAGTTATGGGCTCTAAAGCATGTTCAGAGTGACGGAGGTGGAGTTTTATTGAAGTGTCGCAGCCGCAGTGAAGAGTCCAAAACTAGGGGCACTGAAAATCTATAACTTAAATCACTACTCAACCCTCAAACCCCGTCATTGCGGGCTTGCCCCGCAATCCATGTTTTTCTAAAGGAAGCTAAGTTGCTAAAACGGGTTAAAAAGTCTCATCGAGTTATGGGCTCTGAAGCATGTTCAGAGTGACGAAGGGGGGAGTTTTATTGAAGTGTAGCAACCGCCATGAAGAGTCAAAAACTAGGGGCATTGAAAACCTATAACTTAAATCACTACTCAACCCTAAAACCCCGTCATTGCGGCCTTGCCCCGCAATCTATAACTACCAAACTTCAAACCGGTTTATCTGCTTATCCTCAGCATCCAAGTACTTTTTCATCGATTCAGGAAATGGGCCTGTGCCCATGGCGTTTTTATTATCACGAAAATGGTCTTCTATGGTTGCGTGAACATCCATATGTATTGGTTGACTGATATCCATAAACTTTATAATGGCTGTCCAGTGATCTTTTTCCATGCCACCTAAAATAACAAGAGAAGGACGCCACCAAAACTTCGCAGGGTATTTTGTAAGTACGAGACTGCCTGTGGGTATCTCACCACTACCACGGGCATTTTTTACAACCGGGCCTTGGCACAGCTCAATATCCTCTATGGGGATATAAAAAGGCCGCCTTAATAAAGTATGGGATGTGCGAACCAGCCCCGTATGGCGGTTAAACTCTATTTTGTCTAACCAATCTAGGTTTTTCCATAATACTTGATCCGCAAACCAAGGGCCTGCAATGGCTAAGGGCGTAAAAATAATCAACCAGATAGGACCTGATGTAATACCAAAGAGCAATGCGGCGCCACCACATATGAACAAGATACACCCAATTAATAGACATACTAACCAAATTCCTGGGGCTCTTCTTATACCAACCTCTTGTCCATCGCACCAGCCGATATGGTGATGTATATCTGTGTGCTCCCGAGAAACAAATTCTTCATTTTTCAAGCTTGATTTTTTGAAATCACAACCGTTAAGTTCAGCAGCTTTAGCTAAACGCTCCTCGTAACTTTGATGATGCAAATGCTGTTGAGACAACTCTTCATAGTAAATGCCTTGTTCAAAATACTTTGTATTATTTACACTTCTCTGTTCTATTTCATCAAATCTTTTTTTATCCTCGCCCGTTGCTACTGCTTTTTCTTTTTCAAATTCATCAAGCATTTCTTCGATAGATTTGACTGGTTTCTCACTTTTATTTAGAGACATAATGATCCTTATTCGATTAATACCTAACGAGGATTTGATGGACGTAAAAATACTTCTTGTAAATACATCCCCCCTTGAGTTTGTTCATATTCACCCTCGCCAAAAAAAGACTCCCAAAATGATTCTGCTTGGCGTTTGACATACGACGGCAGCATAAACTCTGTTTCAGTTCCCTCAACCAATTTGGCGCCTTCCCCTTGCGGATATACTTTGTACTCCCCCTTGAGCTCAATACTGCTGTTATAAGGCAGCCCTAAAACCTGCCTTAAGCGGTAATAACTCACATCAAAATGCCAACCTTTTCGCGCAGGAAATAGCGTGATTTTTGACATTAACTTACTCAATTGATGATCAGTGAGTATTTTAAATTCCTTGTCAGGCCCAGTCGTTCGACGCCACATCAGCTTTACCCTTGCGCCGTTAATGGGGTGTACCATTGGCGTATAAAAGGCTTTTGGAAGAAGCGCAAAAGTCTACATATTGTGATTGCAAGGTACGTTGATCAGCGCGAGATATTCTGGCCGACTTATCTGTAACCGCTTGAGTGCATATTGTTTTACGGACCATTTGTTATAAATTTATCGAATTAAGTGCATACAGTATTACGAACCATTTTTATAAATATATCGAATTAGGAAGTTAAACCGTTTTTGTGGGACCATAACTTTCCTTTCGCTATTAAAACTCAATCCTCTTAGCTCGGCTTGGCAGCAAAGCAGCTACCAAACCTTCCAGCGGCTTACTTGCTTGTCTTCTGGATCAATATACTTTTTCATCACTTCAGGAAAAGGGCCCGTGCCCATAGCGTTTTTATCTTTTTTATAATGCTTTTCTATTGATTCATGTACGTCTTCATGTATCGGCTCATTGATATCCATAAACTTCAGAATGGCTGTCCAATGATCTTTTTCCATCCCCCCAAAAGTGGCAATGGTTGGGCGCCACCAAAACTTTGCTGGGTACTTAGTCAAGACTAAGCCACCCGTACCCATTTCACCTCCCCCTCTCGCCGCTTGAATGATTGGCCCTTCGCACATTTCAACGTCTTCAATCGGGATATAAAATGGCCGTCGCAATAAAGTATGTGAGGTGCGCACAAGTCCGGTATGGCGGTTAAACTCAATTCTGTCTAACCAATCCAGCTGTTCCCATAATTTATAAGTCAACCAAGGGCCGATAATAAATAATGCTATACCTGCCAAAATCCACCAAGCGGGCCCTGTAATTAGTCCAAAAACAAAAAAGCCAAAACCACCCAAAAATCCAAAAAGAGAAAGAAAAAAACAAACAAGCCAAATGGCGGGGGCTCTGCGCAAAGCCACCACTTGTCCATCACAATCGCCAATATGATGGAATTCATCGGTATGTTCTCTATCACTAAATGGTCTTTTGAAAGGTTTTGCAACTTTGAATTCACAGCCATTAAGTTTTGCAGCCATAGCTAAACGATCTTCATAGTTACTATGATGCAAATACTCTTTTGAAAGATCTAAATAATAAAACCCTAACTTAGAATATTTTGTAATATTACGATTTCTTAAACGCATTGCTTCTAGCTGCTGCTCTCTAATCTCTTCTTCTGTTAGCGCTTCTTGACTCATCTTCATCCTTAAATTTGTAAATCTCCGTTATTTGCTACCAAACCTCAAATCGGTTTATCTGCTTATCCTCTGCATCCAAGTACTTTTTCATTGACTCAGGAAACGGGCCTGTACCCATGGCGTTTTTATTATCACGAAAATGGTCTTCAATTGTTTTATGTATATTACGATGTATTGGCTGAGAAATATCCATAAACCTTACAATGCTGGCCCAATGCTCTTGCTCCATCCCACCAAATACCGTAATGGTTGGCCTAAACCAGTAACGCTTAGGGTATTTGGTTAACACTAGGCTGCCGGTAGCCATTTCTCCGCCGCCTCTTGCGGCTTGTACAACAGGGCCTTCACACAGCTCTATGTCTTCAATTGGCACATAAAAACGTCGTCTCAGAAAAGAAAATGGCATACGCACCAATCCGGTGTGGCGATTAAATTCTATTTTATCTATCCATGCCCCCCACTCCCAGACTTTGTGAACGGCCATGGGACCTAATATACTCACAGGGATTAAATATGCGTACGAAAACTCCCAAAAAAAGACAACATTAACAACACTAAAAAAAAGCACATAGACACATAAGATAAACCATAAAAAACAAAACCCGCCCCAAAATGGCGCTCTGCGGATCCCAACAATTTGTCCATCGCACCAGCCAATGTGGTTATCTGTACCATGGTGCTCCCGCGATGAAAACGGCTTTTTAAATGGCTTAGCTTCTTTAAACCCGCAGCCATTTAACTGTGCAGCTTTTGCAAGGCGTTGCTCATATGTCTGATGATGAAGGTGGTCTTTTGAAAGCTCATCGAAAAATACCCCCTGTTTATCATATTTCTCTCGATTGCGACTTTTTTTCTCAAGCTCATCATAAGCAGCTCGCATATGACTCGGGGCATTCGCTTTCTCTTTTTCAAATTCTCGTCTCCGTCGCTCTTTTTTAGACAAACTTTCAGAAGAAGGTGAACCAACTTTTTTCACGTTCATGACATTCCTTGCTACAAACTCAATCCTTTTGGTTTGACAGCAAAACCGCTACCAAACCTCAAATCGGTTGATCTGCTTATCCTCTGCATCCAAGTACTTTTTCATCGATTCAGGAAACGGGCCTGTGCCCATGGCGTTTTTATCTTTCTTAAAGTGTTCTTCAATACTTTCTTGGATATTCATATGTATTGGTTGACTAATATCCATAAACTTTATAATGGCTGTCCAATGATCTTTTTCCATACCTCCTAAAATAACAAGAGACGGGCGCCACCAAAACTTCGCTGGATATTTTGTGAGTACGAGACTGCCTGTGGGTATCTCACCACTTCCACGGGCATTTTTTACAACTGGTCCTTGGCACAGCTCAATATCCTCTATGGGGATATAAAAAGGCCGCCTTAATAAAGTATGGGATGTGCGAACCAGCCCCGTATGGCGGTTAAACTCTATTTTGTCTAACCAATCTAGGTTTTTCCATAATACTTGATCCGCAAACCAAGGCCCTGCAATGGCTAAAGGCGTAAAAAAAATTAACCAAATAGGACCTGATGTAATACCAAAGAGCAATGCGGCGCCACCACATATGAACAAGATACACCCAATTAATAGACATACTAACCAAATTCCAGGGGCTCTTCTTATACCAACCACTTGCCCATCGCACCAGCCGATATAATGATCTATATCTGTGTGCTCCCGAGAAACAAATGCTTCATTTTTGAAGGTCGATTTTTTAAAATCACAACCGTTAAGTTCAGTAGCTTTAGCTAAACGTTCCTCATAACTTTGATGATGTAAATGGTCCTTATTTAACGATTCGAAGTATTTACCTTGTTTAATATATTTATCTTCGTTGTCACTCTTTTTTTCTATCTCATCATAAAATTTTTTTCTTTCACCTGTCGCTTCTGCTTTTCTTTTTTCATACCCCTCGCAAAGCTCTAAAATCGATTTTTCTGTACTGTGTCCACTTTTCTGTTCGGTTTTCATCTAGTAATTCCTTCCTCAGTAACGACCTGACGGACGTAAAAACACCTCTTGTAAGTACATCCCCCCTTGGGTTTGTTCATACTCGCCCTCCCCAAAAAAAGACTCCCAAAATGATCCTGCTTGGCGTTTGACATACGACGGCAGCATAAACTCTGTTTCAGTTCCCTCAACCAATTTAGCGCCTTCCCCTTGCGGATATACTTTGTATTCTCCCTTGAGCTCAATACTACTGTTATAAGGCAGTCCTAAAACCTGCCTTAAACGGTAATAACTCACATCAAAATGCCAACCTTTTCGCGCAGGAAATAAGTTAATTTTTGACATTAACTTACTCAATTGATGATAAGTGAGTACTTTAAACTCCTTATCAGGCCCTGTCGTTCGCCGCCACATCAGTTTTACCCTTGCGCCGTTAATTGGGTGCACCATTGGCGCGTAAAATTTATAGCGCACATACTGCATCCTTGGGTCATTGGCTATCTCTAATTTAGGTCCATACAAGGCGCTGTATAAATCTAATAAAGCCAACTCTGGTTTGTCTTTCCATTGCGATGCCCTAGCAGTAGAGTCGTTGCTTTCGTCATCTTTAAATCGAGTACGCCCATTGCCCCAATGACATGCTTCCAGCCAGCCTTCAATGGGCTTTTCAGCAAATGCCCACACAACCCCAGCGCCTATCAATAAAAGAACCAAACCAAAAATGGCCAGCCCAGATATACAGGCAGCAATGGCCGCTGTCTGTAAGGCTTTAATCGTAACTACCCCAACACCCAGTGCAGCAGAGGTCGTCATACCAGCAAAACCAAGCATCATCAGGCCATGACCAATGAACTGCGCGTTATCTCCCCGGCGCATTGCCTTACTCATCTCATAAAAAGACACATAGGTACTCACCGCGCCAGCCAAAAACGTAAACACATTACCTGCTAAAACGAAAACAGCTTTGGCCTTCATTTGGGACATCCACCAAAACCGCTTTGTTAACGCACTCGGTGGCACAGGCTTATTTCTGAGCAAGGCATAACATTGCTTGGGTGAAGGTAGGCCTGCTCTTCTCTCGACTATGTTAAGGCCAACATTAATTCCAATGTCAAACAAATCTAACACCGCCGAAGTTTTACTCAGCCCACTGGCGTTTTTGTCTGTCAGCACTTTAAACGCGTTGATCACCTCAAAAATACTGACAAAGGCCAAGGTGCCATTGAGTGCGCGATTAAATACCTCTGGGCTAATGCGTTTACTAGCCATATTGTTTAACGCTTCATTTTCGTGAGCTAGACCTTCTAAATGCCAATCAGCCTCTAACTGTTTTTGTAAAGTCTCGTCGAGTGTTTTTGTTGCAACCTTCCTTTCTTTATAAAGGTCTGAAATCGCATTCTCATCTATCATCAGCATGGTTTTTCGTAATCGTTTTATACCCACGCCAGCATGTACTTGACTCTTGCTGATGAGCCTAAGCACTTCATCTAGCGAGCCATCTAACGTGATGATGTGGTCAAGTCGACTTTTTACTGTATGCTGGTCGTCTATCACTAAATCTGCCTCGGCAACACTTTGAGTTGATTTATAATATTCTTCATCAAATTCCTCAGTTGCTCTCGTCAGTTTTTCTAGCTGTACTTGTGCCCGTTTTGCTTTGTCTTGAAAATTAAGCGGTAACTTACCGTCTGGCAACTTTCCGTTGTAATAGTCATTAACGTCAATATCAACTTCTTGCAATAAATCTCCCGTGAGCACACTGGCCAAGTGCTGAAACCTGTCATACAAGCTCATGGGCTTCGCAATGGTATGAAACTTCATTGCGGTAAAGTATTCAAAATGTGCTTGCAGATTTTTAAGACCTTGGCGTGACTTGAACAATTGTGTTCTCGCCCGCCCATGATTGCGTTTATGGGCTTCGAGCTCTTCAATACGAGCTTGTATTTGCTGCTTTAAAAACTCATTTTGAGACTCGACGGCTTTAGGGTCAGCACCCGCTACTTTTTTCATCTCCGCATATACTTGAGCTCGCAGCTGCTCTTGCTCGCTAATTTGCTTGTTTTTACTGGCAATATTTTGCTCCAAGCTTTTTATTTCACGCTCCAGCTCCTGCGTTTGGTCTTTTAGCTGCTGCTCTAACTCATTGCGATTTTTAGCACTGGCTTTTATATCCGCACCAGCGCCCCCCATGGCATAGTAACTAGTGGGGACTGAAAAACTAATCGCCAACACCCCCCAAATCATTTGCGAAGCACGGCGCCAAAACTCGCGCTGCTCGCCAGACATTAAGCCTTCGTCTATGTCTTGCTGAATTTGTTGCTGTAATTCAACTGAAAAAACCGTATCGAATGGGTCGCTGCTTTCTCTGCGCGCGCACTCATAATCGCTCAATGCAGTGCCGGTCTTTTTCGGGTACATCAGCGCCGTCAGTTTTAAACTGTTGGCTGCGTTTTCAGTATCTAAGGGATGCGTGCCCAGCACTTTTAACATCAGCTCTTGGCCCATGTCCTCTTCGTCGATTTGCTTGGCAGCCCTAAAATCTGAGTCATGTACTAAAAAGCTTTCAATTAAGGTTTTGGTGAGATCGGTGTAAGGCGCGGTGACATCGCTTATTAGCTCATACACAAAGTTGCGTCTTACATCTTCGTAATAGCCGTAGTCCTTCACCGCTTGGTAAAAGCTCATTGGCGCGTCTTCGCGGGTGATATGGTCAAAACCAAATGACTTTTGCACATTGATGGCGCGGGCAGAGGTCAGTGCCTGCTCGGTTTTTAAGTAGCGTCTAAACTCATACTTTGAAAAACCAGCACGCACCCAACTTTTGTAGTTTTGTGCCATGTCTTGCTCATGCTCAGAGACCGACATGCCAAGGTCCACTTTTTGCTGGGTGGTATTGGGAAACGCAAAAAACTGCGACTGAATGGTGGTCGCCAGCACATGTTTAGAAATGTTTTTTTGCTCTGGTGCAAAGTCTTCAAAATCATCTGGGGTGAGGGGCGCGCCTTTGATAGACTCCATCGACAATTGCTGAATGTTTTTACGCTCTGAGACGATTTCAGCGGCAAGGTAACGGGCCACGCCTATTGGGTCTTTTAATACCGGGCGGTGCAGGCCATTTTTTGGCATACGCGGTAGCGGGATGTGCTGTGGCGCCTCATCATTGCTGTAGCCTTGTGCGTAGTTACCCAATTTATCAAGCACTTGCATACGTTGGCTACGGCGCTCACTCGCGGCGTCATCATTGGTGCCAGGCTGAACTCTTGGGCCATAGTTTAAGCGCGGATCATTTTCGCTCATGCCGCCAAAAGCTTCAATTTGTCGCCAGCACCACTGGGTTTCACTGAATGCAATTTCTACTCGGCATGGCTGACCATACAATTTATTGGGCACCAAAACTTGCTTAAGCTGCTCACCCGTTGCCACGCGCTCACCAACTTGGCCGTGCTCATCAATGCGCCACGCCTGCGGGCCTTTTTGGTACGCGAGGTTCACATCTTTAAAATAAGAAATGTCTTCTTCTTCGTGCTCTGTAACTTCCAACTCGCGCCATAAGTGACCGTCTACATAAATGTATAAATATCCGGGTCTTAAGTTCGTTAGTTTGCGCTCTGCGGCGCCATCTGGGGTGCACTCGCACAAGGGGTAAATGTACACCAACTCAACATCGGCGTTGTTATTGTTTTGTGTGGTGTTGGCAAAGCCCAGTGGAATTTTATAAAAACCAGTTTTGGCCTGATCTTCGCTGTAATCTTTGATCATCAATGAGACTTGCTCTGAGTCACTGGCATAACCTTCAAACACCAATTCGCGATAAGCGCCTTGCTCATTGACGCTAGTGGGAGCTGTACTTGTCATCCGATCCTGATCCTTTCCTGTGAATTACTGACACCTGATACCACCAAGGTGATGTTTTTATCACCCTCTTGCGGTGCTGGAGTGGGGCGGTTTTCATCGCTGAGTCGCTGCACTGGCATACTGCCTGACTGCATTAATGGCGAAGGCGGGGTATTTTTGTTATTCGATATCATGATATCCCCTTGGCGCACCGCTGGCTGGTTTTCAATAAACACATTGAATGAGCCCAGCATAAACTCCGCTTTGCCTTCGGTCACGCCGCTCATAATGCCTTTTTTGTCACCGGGTTGATCGCCTGTGCTCTCGGTAAATTCACTGTCTCGTGTTCCTGCTGGGTTACCGTTAATTTTCACTGAGCTGGCGGTGTTGGTGATGTCATCAGTTTTTGCCACATTGCAATAGGGAATGGGCACCACAGGAATGCCTATGGTGGTTAAGCAAATATCCAAACTCATCAGTTTGCCCTTGCTTTCAACATGGACTGCGGAGCGGCCATTGATCAGTACATTTTTCCCACTGGCCATACGCACTTGTTGCTCATTTGCCTCTGTGTCTTTAGTTATCTCACTTTGCTCACCGGCCTCCCAACCAAGTTCTTCGCTGGCAAGGCGCAATAAGGCATCGGCATCGTTCACTGGCTTGTTGACGTCCATGCCCGTTACAGGCTCGATGTGTGGCAAGATGGGCTGATTGGCTTCTTCATCCCATTCTGGAGGCGGAATAATGTAGTCAGGCATAAACTCTGTGATCAGATCGCCCAAAGTATGGTCGCTGTATTTGGGCCTATCTATTTCGTCACGAAATGCGCTTTCGCCACTGCTTTTATCAGCAAATATCGCCACGCCACTGGCTTGGCCTAGTGCGCCATTGCGCTTTGCCGCTGCGGTTAAGCCCAGTAAAACAGGGTTGTTGTGACGCCAAGTTTGGCTGCCGCCACTGCGCAGCTCTGCACTGGTAGCATCAATGTCATATTGTACCGTTCCGGCTTGCTTTCCTTGGCCGGCATTAATGTAACTCATCATCACTCCTTGTCAGTTGCCAAAGTTGTGGCTGCGTGTGCTCAACTATCAACCACACTTTGGGGGATGTGTACTGAATGGGTAAATCTAAATAGGCAAAGCCAAGTACCAAGGCCATTAAGGTTTGCGCGACCCCTGCATGGCCACATAACCTGCCCGGCTCTTTTAATTTAATCAAAGAGGCGGGTCCGCTGCTGTCCGACTGCGTTGCCGCTTGATACAGATGACAGCTGGCATCAAACCACATGTTGTGCCATGCCTTGGTGCTCGCCATATTGGAAATATAAACGTCTTTTAGGTCTGCTTTTACTTGTTTTAACTGGCTTTTTAACGGGTTATTACTGCTTTTTAAACACATGGCTTGCTTGTTTTTACCAAGCAGTAACGCACAGGCACCTTCGCTCATGATCATGCCTTCAGTGCCATCTTGGCGCTGTAGCTTGTCTTGCCAATCACTGTCATACAAAATTTCATGGCCTGTACAGGCATCTGCCGCCACCACCACAGTGCCATCGGGCAGGGTTAAATCAATATTGTCACTTTGACTTATCAACACATCTTGTAACTCGCATTGCTGGCAAAGTGCGCTGAGGGCTTCATCACTAATTAACGGATCTGTGCCTTGCTGTGGGAGCACAAAATGAATGCGGTTAGACCATGCAATGGCACCCGTTTTTTCTCCTCTCAGCAACGCAGGGATGGCCAGTCTTGTCATCAAGTCGCCCAGCATCAATTCAATACGGGCAACGCGCGGTAAATTGGCCAAAGGCCCAAGCTTGGCGACAATGGCTTTCGCCATGCCTTCTTCTTCCTCTAGGTTACTGGTGGCGGTATAAGTCATGCCATTTTCAATGGCGCTATAAAACGCGCTTAAGGTTGTGCCCGACGTATTTATATGGCCTAAATAGCTAATGTAGCGTTCGCTGCTCATACGCTTGACTCTGTATCCGGCAGTGGTGTTTGCTCTGGCATGACTATCAAGGTATCCATTGGGTGGATCCCGTCTTGTTTCACCGTGGTGCGCCATAACAAAGAAAACTGCTGAGTATGAGTGTCGAGAATTAAGCTATCACACACCATATTTAACGGCGTTTGCATCGCGCCGCGCATCATCACCAACTCAGGTTTGATATAAGGCAATTCAAAAGTGACTTTTTGGCCATAAGGCTGGCCCTTGGTTAAGCCGCTCAATGCGATTGTGGTATGTGGCTTTAAGGTGCAAGGCAAGCACTGATCCGCTGGTGCGTAGTTATAATAATTGGCACATAAAGCTTCAACATATGGATAGTCACCTGCAACCACGGCCTGAATATCCAACTCAGGCTGCAACTCTAAACGCGGTGACCAAAAATGCGGGATGGGTGCAAAGCTGGCAACCGGAGTAGTATCTCGCGGCTTTCTTAACACCTGATCAGCATACTCCACTTGCGGTAATAGCTGCCCGATACCGTCTCGGTTTCTGAGCTTAAAGCCTCGACCTATCGGATTTTTTCTATCCATGTTTTGTGGCTTATTAGGGGCTTGCCCACCAAACGCCACAGCATAATTAAGCTGAATAGGTGTGAGCGGCTGCAAGTCTTTTGCTACAGCGCCGAATAAAGACCAACGCCAGCGACGCTCTCCAGTCACTCGCAAAGTTTTATTCATTAATACGCCATGTTCATTAATTAACTCAACACTCACTTCCATCACTTGCGCTACGCGATCTGTTGGCGGAAAGCACGTTAAATGACCGTACCATTCAAACCCTTGCTTAAATGGCACCATATCATTGGCGGCAATCAACTCACAGAGTGCTCCCTCCCCTTGGTAGCCATCACCCATTGTGATGTCAGGACCCGAAGGCTCAACGCTCACCTCGCCTTGATTGCTGTATTCAAAGTTTTGCTTTACCACCACCACATAACATGGCTGAGAATCTTTGTCCCAGCTTGGGGCAATTTCAGCAAACCATGCTGAGTCATTTACTAACATCCGTTGTTCTCCTTTCTATAAACTGCCAGTGCCTTGGCGTACAGGGTAAAAAGTACAACATGGCGGCAATTTTGTTTTCATACTTTGCAGCCGTCAGCCTTTGTGCCAATGTGCCCTTAAATTGCTTTATCAGCTGAGCATCCAAAGCCGCAAAGCTTTTTCCTTGCAGCACATAACCGCCTTGCTCCAACAACATTGTCTGACGACAGGTCTCTGCATGTTTCACACAGGGGATCTGCAACCCATCTTCTACTTGCCCCTCCCCTTTTGCCAAACTGATGGCTGCCACCAGTTTAAGTTCTTTTTCTGTGAGTATTTGCCATGCCTGATAAGCAGGCTCACTCATAGGCTGCGTATCGAGCCAATTGACTAACAGTTTGAGCGTTTTTTTATGAGTAAAGTGGCTAAGTACATGGGCACTGTGCAAGGGGTAATGCTCACAAAATGCCACACAGGCATCTTGCCAATCTGGCAGCTGTGTAATACCTGCAAGGCAAAGCAGCTGCGCCTTATGCTCCGCCTCATCGGTAGCACTGAAGGTTTTTAATAACTGCGCCGCAAATTCGTCATGTGCAAACAGCCACATGTTGACTAACGCCGCATGAACAAACTCAAAATGCGTGCTTTGCAGGGCTTGCTGAAGCTGTAAAGCATTTAACGGTTGGCCTGCAAACGCCAATCTCACTAACCAAGGCTCTGGCGTTTCAATACTGGTCAGCATGGTCTGGCGCTCAGCGTCGCTAAAATCGCTCAGCCACGCTTGTGCACTCATTGCAAACAGCGCACTTGCGCCGCTCTGGCGCCAAATGGGCAGATCTGTACTGGGCACCTTGGCCTCTGCCAACCACATTGCTAAAAAAGTATCTAGCCAAGGGGCTTGCTGCGCGTTTTGTTCATGCCAAGGCAATAGCGCCTGCCAATCCGCTTTTATCATTACATTGAGCGCTTGCTCATCTAACCACTCAACCTCACTAGGCTGTGCCTGTGCCAAAGTGTAAATATGGTTAACCAGAAAATAGTGCAAATCATCAAACCTTTGCTGACGCACTACCCCTGACTTTTCAAGCTCGCAAAGCTGTCGCCACAACTTTTTTATCTGTTGCTTGTGAAGTGGCACCTTGGTGACTGCTGAAAACATACCTATCCTGCTAGTTCAATCTAATTGGCCAGCCTTGCAGGCTCAGGTCTTTTTTGGTTTCAGCGGATAAGCTATCGCCTTCCAGTAAAATCGAGCCATCGCCATAAATCTCAATCGAGCCTTTGGGCGTTTTAATGCAAATGCTTTGGTCGGCTTTGATGCTCACTTTGCCTCGATTATCATCAAACTTGGCACATGGAAAACTGCCGCTGGTTGCCAGTTTGCCAATCACCACTGGCTCTTTAATGCTAAGTAGCACCACTTGATCGCCTTTTTGAGCACGCGACACACTTTCCAGCTGACCCACCACATCGATCTCTCGGCCACTGTTGGCCAACATCACACTGACTATTTTACCCACCTCATCCACCAGTAATACGCTGGCCACCAACTGACTGGCCGCTGGTAAATACGCCAAATTATGACTGTGCATTTCCCATCTCCTCTTAATTGTTCGCTAATGCATTGCCAGAAATAGAAATGTTGCGCGCGCTTAAGGTCAGGTTAGTGCCGTTAATGGTAATATTGCCAGCCCCATCAATTTCGATGCTGCCACGCCCTTGCACCAATTGAATAGACCCTTGACCTTGCGTTGATAACGTCAGGTTGTTACCACTACTTAAGGTAATTTCACCGGCGTTTGCGCTCATCTCGATGTTGCCTTCCTGGCTGTGAACATTGATCTCTTGGGCTGCTTCCATACTCAATGCTTGTGTTGCTTCGAGGTCAATATCGCCATCCGTTGCTTGAATTTTAAAGTTTAAGTCCGCGGTTAAACGGATCCCCCGCGCACCGTGCAGTTCAAGTTCTGCATCTGTACTTTGAATCGCAATGCGATCTGCGGCTTTGACGGTCAGCTCGTCTGAGGCGGTGACATTGAGATTGCCACCCGCTTGCATAGTCAGATCTTCTTGCGCCTGCAAGCGCATTTCTCCTCGGCTAGATTGCAACATGACCTTTTCTTGTCCATCGGTTGCATCTAACAGCAAGCTATTGTCATCACTGGCCGTGGCCACTTTTATTTTGCGCTCTCCCTCTTTGTCACTCATCACCAGCGTATTGCCAGCACGGGTCACAATTTTATTTTCATAGGGATTATTGCTGCTCACAGGGCTTGGGGCTTGGGCGTTATAAAGTGCACCTAAGATCACCGGACGATCCAAATCGCCATTTTCTCCACACACTAAGACCTCTGTGCCTTGGGTGAGCGGAAAGTGCATGCCATGGCCTTGACCACCATAGGTTTGTGTTAATCGGGTTGGTCTGCTTTGCTGGCCTTCGCCATCTTGGTTAAAAGGCAGTTTGACTTGATATTGACCTGTCTCATCCACCTCTTGCTCAATGGTGGCGTTAAAGGTGGCAAAGACCCGTCTTTTTGGTCTGGGCTGGGCACAATAATCTTGCGCAATTGGCAGTAACACGGCCTGATTTTTATAAGTCAGCCCAGTAACTTTGCTGCCATATGCCACGCTGCCAGCCTGACAGCCTTGATGGGACACATGAGTCACTAGGTATTCACCGGAATAACTGGGATGATCAGTGACTGTTAAGCACACGCCCGGGCGCAATGCTCGGCAGTCCGTATCTGCGATCAGGGTTTCTCGTTGGCAATCTAGGCTGCGTTGATGCACTTCAGCTAAATCATTGCCATCACCGTCACTGGCCAAGTTGTCACCAAAATGCGCGCTTTCGCCAAAGCCGCTAATGTCAGTGTTATTGCGGCTACTGCCCTGTATCTGGGCACCACGCTCGTAATGGCTGTCGTAATAGCGCACTTGCTCGCTGAGCATGGTGGCTTTTTTAGAAAACGCGAACACGCTTTCGCATGTGCGCACCTGCCCACTCGGTGAAACAAAAGGCAAGGTGATCTCTTTAAGTGGTCTGGCAAACTTGTCGCTCGACTCACAAATGGCCAGCTTGGCAATGCCATAGTCAGTTTCTCGCCAGCCGTATACATAGCCGTATCGGCGCATTAAACGAGTGATAAAGTCGTAATCACTTTCGTCATATTGCACCACCATATCAAGCGTTGGGCCGCTGACTTGTAAGTCGAGCTGAGCCGATGGGAAATCACACTTTTGCAACACGCTTTGGATGATCTGTCCGGGGGTCATATCGGTAAATATCCGGTTTGAACGGTGCTGCTTAAGCTTTGCAAGGCCTGATTGCAAAGTTAAGGTATACACAAACCCCTGATGAGACTGACCATGGCAAATATAATTGGTTAAAAGCCCGGTCACGGTGAGATCTTCAGTGCTCCACGCAATGATCAAGCTGATGTCTTTGCCGATCAATACATCCGGCTCCACCAGCTCTTCGCTCAGTACTTGAATGTCAAATATGCAATCATCACACAAGGCATCAAGATCCGCTTGAAAGGATTGCACCTGAAACAGCGCATCACTCAGCCCCGCAATTGTCACCCCAAAGTGGCTTTCATCGGCGCCGGTCAGTTTCCCCGCATCTAGTCCAAACATGGTGCTGCTCCCTCAATTAGGCCAGATCGGCAAATACAGCTTCAATTTGCCCGTCATCATTTAAGGTTAAAGTCAGCAGATCTGGCATATCTTCTTCGCTCAAAAAGCCTAAAATTGAGCGGGCAACACCCGGTAATATTTGCTGTTCTATGGTGGCATTAACCAAGCGAGCGCCGCTGTCAGACAGCGCACATTGCTTTGATAAATGGCTCAATACACTCTGATCAACCCGCAGTGTAATTTGATGATTTTCACTTAAGCGCGCAGCCACTTTCTCAAGCTTTAAGGCGACAATATTCTCCAGTGCATCGCTGTCTAGCGGCTTAAATGGGATCACCTGCATACGCGCCAATAATGCAGGCGCAAAATGATTCAATAGCTCAGGCTTAATCAAATTATTGAGCTCAGATAGGCTTGGCATGGTCCAAGGCGCTTGCGCCTCTTCCTCGCAGCCCTCGTCAGCGGTTGGCGTCTCATCTGCTTGCTGGTTTAACAAGCCTTGCGCCTCATTGATGGCTTTGGCTAACACGTCTTCGTCGTCTTGATTTGGCGCACGGCACGCCTTGGCGATTTGCTCAGCGGCGATGTTGGAGGTCATGATGATCACGGTATTTTTAAAATCAATTTCGCGGCCTTCGCCGTCGCGCATCATGCCCAGCTCAAACACCTGATAAAACATGTTTAATACATCTGGGTGGGCTTTTTCAACTTCATCAAGCAGCACCACAGAATAAGGACGCTGGCGCACCGCTTCGGTCAACACACCGCCCTCACCATAGCCCACATAACCCGGTGGTGAACCCTTAAGCTGCGACACCGTGTGTGACTCTTGGTATTCGCTCATATTAATGGTGGTTAAAAACTTATCACCGCCAAATAGCACATTGGCCAAATGTCGAGCGGTTTCTGTTTTACCCACCCCAGATGGGCCACTGAATAAAAACACCCCAAGCGGGCCTGAAGATGCCGATACCCCAGCTTTGGCCACACGCAATGACTGCGCCAGCGCACTTAGTCCTTGCTCTTGACCAACCACCTGCGCACCTAAGCTTTGCTCAAGCGCAAGGAGGTTTTGCAGCTCATCTTTGACCATATTGCCCACTGGGATCCCCGTCCAGTTAGCAATCACTTGTGCCACGGTATCTTGATCAACTTCGCAAAAGACCGCATTGCCCTCTTCGTTTAACGATTTCAATTGGCGGCGATATTCTGGCAATTGGCTTTGCTGTGCACTGGCAATCGAGGCATGGGTGTCTAGTTGCTCAGCGCGGCGCGCTTGCATTGCAGCAAGCTCTGATTGCGCTTGGTCAAGTTCAGCGGCTAGCTCTGCACTGACCACATCGCTCTCAATGCCCAGCTCTGCCTCTTGCTCTAATCGCACCAAACGCTCGGTCAAATAGGTGACACGCTCTTGGGCATTTTCGATGATCACAGGAGAGGTGGCGGCGCCCATTCTCACTGCTGCTGCCGCAGTGTCGAGTACATCAATGGCTTTGTCTGGCAACTGTCTGCCCGTGATATATCGCGCCGATAAACTCACTGCCGCTTCAATGGCGCTGTCGGTAATATGAATTTGATGGTGTTGCTCGTACTTTTCTTTAATGCCACTCAACATCAGTTTGGCATTGTGCTCGCTGGGCTCGTCTACTTTTATCAGCTGAAAGCGTCTTTCAAGGGCGGCATCGCGCTCAAAATACTGCTTGTACTCGCTCCAAGTAGTGGCCGCCAGTGTACGCAGCTCGCCTCGCGCCAGTGCAGGTTTCAGTAAGTTCGCTGCATCGCCCATACCGGCATCGCCACCAGCGCCGATCAAGGTATGCGCTTCATCAATAAAGAGAATGATCGGCGTGCTAGATGACTTCACATCGTCAATCACTTGCTTTAAACGGCGTTCAAACTCGCCTTTTACCCCAGCGCCCGCTTGCAGCAAGCCCATATCTAACACCATGATCCGCACACCCACCAATTCATCTGGCACCGTTTTGGCAACGATGCGCTGTGCAAGGCCTTCCACCACCGCCGTTTTGCCAACCCCTGGGTCGCCGACAAAAATCGGGTTATTCTTGCGCCTTCTACACAACACATCGATTGCCAAACGGATCTCTTCGCTGCGTCCCAGTACCGGATCAATGCCGCCACTGGCCGCTTTTGCGGTTAGGTCTTCACAAAATGAGTCCAATGCCGTTTGCTCTGTATCTTGGCCATTTTGCTGCAAAGTGCTCGCTCTGCCCGTATCCACAGGTTGAAACGCCATGCGCTCAGTCGAGCCTTTGCAAATTTTATCGAGATTGTCTTTTAAAAAGTGAATATCGAGCTTATCAAGCTCTCGCGCCAACCCAAATGCAGGGCTAAACGGGACGAGATCTTTAAACGCATCAAGCAAGGCAGCCCCAGTGATCCACTCACTGCAGTGCTTCACATTAGCAGTGAGCCAAGCACGCTCTAATAATTCATATAAACGACGGGAAAACACAGGTTTGCCCTGATTGGCTGCGTCTTGTTGATTAATAAAGCCGAGCGCTTCGTGCCACAGAGTATCTTGGTCAATTTCAAAAAAAGGCAGAATTTTAGCCACATCACCTTCGTGGTGATCTTCCATCAGCTTAAGCAGTAAATGTTCTGGCAAGACTTCATAGTGCTGGCGGCTAGCGGCAAAGCCTGCCGCTGCTTCAAGCGCGCTTGCGGTATGTGCGTTTAATTTATCAATAAGTTGCTTAATGCCTGTCGCGTCCATTTTATTTCCTTGCGATTTAAAATTATTCTGACTCTTTCCTACTTCAGAGCGCGCTCTGAAGACGCCTATTTATGACTGATAATCACTGTCTAAAAAGTTTCTTTGCGCAATGTGCGCTTCTACAATGCCCATACAACTGCTGGTGCCAAGCTCACACTCCCCCAAGGGCACTGGATGCTGCTCTTTCACCTCAATTAAAATTTTGACCTGCCATGCCATTTTGCTGCCGGTATGCCACGTCAGTAACTTATGCATTTTTTTACCTTCGTCGCCATTGGGAAACAACGCGCGAGCCTGTGCTTCACTCAACGGGCCAATATCAATTTGCACACGATTACCTGTGATCAATACCTGCCCGCCCAGCAAGCTGTCTTGGCCTAATGTGACACTATTCTCAGCGCTGATTGGTGGTTTTTCTGTGACTTCTTGCCACTCCACCATGTTGTCAGCAATTTGCAAATTCGGCTGTTTTAGCCCTTGGCGCAGCACTTGTTGCAAGCCAGCTGCACTGGTTTGGTTGGCGCTGGCTAAGTTGAGCTTGCTGCTTTCGCCTTGGCTATTTTCATAAATCGCCGCCACCATTTGGTCAAATTG
This sequence comes from Pseudoalteromonas luteoviolacea, assembly GCF_000814765.1. Lineage (GTDB taxonomy): Bacteria > Pseudomonadota > Gammaproteobacteria > Enterobacterales > Alteromonadaceae > Pseudoalteromonas > Pseudoalteromonas luteoviolacea_H. The sequence continues at coordinate 676,770 of NZ_JWIC01000007.1, read as the reverse complement.
ACGCGCGCCGACGCCCGCTAAATTGATCTGTGATTTTTTCCAAGCTTGGTACAACTGGCAGTACAAAATATGATTAAAAATATCTAAAAATGCCCGTGTACGTGCGCCCATTTCTTCATCGTTAGCGGCCTGCTCAAGCAAGTAATGGGGCATGGGCGCATCCACGCCATACAAGCCCAAAAATGCGGTTTCTAGCTTCAGCTTACCGCGCTGGCTGAGCAGCAATTCGCAAGCGCGAATATCCGACGCTGGAAAGCCTAACTCTTTGAAGGTGCTCACCAGTACACGTTGGCTTGCGCCTTGCTCTAACTCTCCCTCCATCGCCCAATGCTTTTCGATTAACGACATGGCCTTAAACAAACTAAATTGCCATGGCGCGTCCAGCAATGCGGCGATCGGGGCGGGCAGTTTGGCCCAAATTGGGTGTTTTTTTTGCTCTGTCATGGCTATATCTGATAACTCTCGCCGGAACTTATCTGCCAACACCAAGTGTGGTAGCTAGGTACGCATGTCACCTTGGTTTGCAAACACTCGTTAATGGGCGCATAAAGCTTAAAAAACTGATGCAATACATCACAAAAATGATAAGCATCTGACAAGCACACAAACTGCTTCTCATTGATGGTCAAATGAATTTCTAGCCCTTTCACAAACACCCCTTTTTGCAGCATTGAAATGGGCTTTGAGTGGGCATCAACAATACTGGCGATCCGGCTTTGGTTTTCTGAGCGCCCTGACCAGTCAAACAGCGCTAAGAGTTTTTTTAATTGGATCGGATCGGCAAGTTGAGAAAAGCGCATATTTAATAGGCCAATCAACAGCCAGTGTTTTTGCTGTTTGGGGCAGTGCAGCATCTTGCTTGGGCGGATCACATTTTTCATCGTCAGCGCAAAAGGGGCATTGGCTTTGGGAACATGAATGTCGCCCTCTTTTAACAGTTGCCTTGGCCACACGGCATTGTGTGCCAGGGTGCTCGCTGACAGCGTTTGCACAGCATCAATATCATCCATGGAGATCTGCACATACACCTTGGGGGCAGCGCCGCCTGTGTCTTTGGATACCAAGCTGTAAAGGTGCTTTTCGTCTTCAAATACACTGGTATAACGAGACTGAAAATCAACGCTCTCTCCTGAGCTGCGGTTTTTCCCCTTGAGCTCAGTGACCTCAAAGCAAAATGCCTCTGCGGACTTTTCTTGTATTGGCGTAATCGGGTATTCGGTTTGATTATCTAAGCAGCGCATTGGCTCTGCATCACACGCAAACAAATTGACTGCGGGCACACAGTTGAGCATGATATTTTCATGGCTGACTTTATGCCCAGGTGGCAGCTTCACTTGGCTGGTTATCTCAATATCGAGGGTATTGAGATTGGCGTCAAACTTCAAAAGGTGGAAGTTATTTAGCTCTACAAAATAAAAGCGCTCACGACTATTAAAGTAATCAAGCAGTAGCGCGTAGCCCGGATGGCACTGATCACTGTTGGGTAAGATACCAAACTCGCCATGACCAAAGGCACTGCTCACCGATGACTTAGGGAGCAGCTGGGTGAGTTTGTCAAAGTGACTGCCATAACTGACTTCAATGTGTTCGCTGGCGTTGGTCATTAAATGATATAAGCTGGCACACAGTGGCGTGTCACCACACAAGTAAAACCGCAACGATTTTAACTCATAGTCACTGACCACACCTTGGCCCAAGCGTTTGAGCTTTAAACTTAATTTGGCGCCACTGTGAAACTCCTGATAATCCACCGCATACACTTCAAACGGAGCAATCGGTGTATCGGTCGATGTGGTAAAGTGGCATACCACTGGGGTGGTTTTATCCCCATGAGAGCTAATTTGCGTACCCGATTCGACCGTTGTGGCCCCTTGCATCGTCATCTTAGGGGTAAATTGCATAATGGTCGTGGACGGATAATTACTCAGCATCAGCGGACACACTTGTCGCAATACTTGCTCCGAGACTTCTGGCAATGACTCATCAAGGCGCTTTTGCGTATATGCCGTCATGTAGGCAACGCCTTCTAATAAACGTTCAACATGCGGATCGCGGTCTTTGAGCGCATCAATGTTAAGCTGCCCCGCATGCTCTGGATATTGCTGAGCGAACTCCTTACCAGCTTGTGTTAAGAGACGCATTTGCGCATCAAAATACTGTTGCATATCCATGTTTATTCGTCCTTGATCTGAGTATCTACATCGGCTTTGCCGCCTGATGCAAAACGGGTATTCAGTCGAATGATCTCACCGCTTTTTAGCTCTGCGCGAATATCAAAGCGGATCACGCAATTATGTTCTTTAATCTCCACTGGGCGCACAACAATATTGGCAATACGTGGCTCGTATTTTTCTATGGTTTTTTTTACTTCGTTGGCCAACGTATGTTGTGAATAAGGCAGTCCCTCGTAAATATCTTCTACATCGGGTAAACCATAATCTTCTAAATGCCCCAACACACCGCGCCGAGCGTTGAGCAACTGCGTTAGATGCTCACACACACTCAATGAGCGCGTCGCTGTTTTATTGGGGTTATATGCTTGTTGTTGAGACTGCGCCAACAGATCAAATAAAGCCATATTGCGTCACCATGGAGTTGTTTAAAAAGAGGCAAAGCACTGCTTTGCCTCTGATGAGTGGTCTTAACGACCCTCAGTCCAAGAATCAGAAAACTCAATGTTTCCGTCTAGGTAAGTCCAGGTGATACGCTTATAACGCATGTTCACTTTTTCAAGATGCGGATAACGCTCTTTGTCCAGATCTTTTACATTGTGCATGGTTGGCGTAATAGATGTGATCTTTACATCTTCAAGCGTGTGGCGGAAATACTCGCGCTCAGTACCCGTGTCATCAATACGGTACCACTTAAGCTCTAATTGCTTTAGTGTTTGACCATTTGAACACGCTTTGTACAAATACGGTGTAGATGCATCCACCGCTTTTGTGATGATGAAAGGTTCGTGCTTACGAGTCCCTGTTAGCTCTCCTGTGTCATTGTCCGTTGGGATACGGAGTTCATGGTCAAAGTGTAAAATTTCAATTGACCCTTCACGCTCAGCCACAGTGACTGAACCTTTTACTTCATTCCCTTGGTCATCCTTTAACCACAAATACGCTGGAATTGCCATTTCTATATTCTCCTTTTAATATAAGTTGTTTCCTGATAATTAATGGCATCGCTCTAACACCGCATTGGCTGTGTTAGATCCCAAAAAAAGCGCCACGCTTCATGCCAATTTGGGAACATGTCCTGGGTTGGTTGCCGCCAATCCAGGGCAATTTCTACAACTAGAGATACCTACTTCCCTGCAAATACGTATGTCTAGATGCACACTGTGCCAAGCAAACCAATTAACAACGATGCAATCTGCAAAGCTTGTCAGAAAGCGGCTATACCGCTTTCAAATACGCTTCACTGAACTCATGTCTGGTTTTCATTTCTCACCAGGCATTTGCCCCACCAGAGCGAGGCGTACATCAATACCTTCAACTTGGAAGTGCGGCACCACATAGGTGCTGACTCGGTAATAACCCGGATTGCCGGGGATCTCAGCAACATTGACCTCCGCATCTTTCAATGGGTGTGTCGCTATCAACGACTCATCAGGGTTGTTCATCTTAGTAACTAAAGCGCCCAACCAATCATTGAGCTGCTGCTCAAGCTCATGTCTTGGCTTGCTCGAACCGATGTTTTCGCGCTGCAATACCTTCATGTAATGAGCAATGCGCGATACCAAGTAGATGTATGGCAAACGTGAGTTAATGCGGGCGTTTGCAGAGGCCTCTGGCGTTTCATAAATTTGTGGTTTCTGCGCACTGTTTGCCGAAAAGAAACACGCAAAGTCAGAGTTTTTATAGTAACTCAGTGGGATGAAGCCCTGATTCGCAAATTCCAGCTCCTTGGTTTCGGAGATCAGGACTTCTGTTGGGATCTTAGTTTCTTGACCACGGCCCGCTTCAAATGAATGCAGCGGTAAATTCTCTACGCGTCCACCTGATTGCGGCCCGCGAATGTTCACTGACCAGCCATTTTCGTGGAAGCTGCGGATCACATTGGCTGCAAAGGCAAATGTGGCATTACCCCACAAATAACGCTCATGATCTTCACTGGTCACTTCTTCTTGGTAATTAAAGTTGCGAATTGGGTTTAAATCCCCATACGGTAAGCGCAGTAAAAACCTTGGGAACGCAAGGCCAATGTAACGTGAGTCTTCAGACTCTCTAAAGTTTTTCCAGCGCTGGAACTCAGCACGTTCCATGTAAGAGCGTAAATCTTGGATCTTAGACACTTCTTCCAGTGAATCTTTCAAGAAAAACTTCGAGCCAACACTGGCTAAAAATGGGCAATGTGCGGCCGCAGACACGCGCGAGATCTCTTGTAAAAGGGAGACATCCGGCGCTGAGCAGTCAAATTCAAAGTTAGACACCATGGTTGAAATTGGCTCCCCCCCCGGCGTGTCATACTCAGCCGTGTAGACCTGTTTGTATAACACAGACTGTGTGGTATCTGGTGACTCTTCAAAATCATCACGCAAGGTTTCTTTATCTACATCTAATAGCTCAACTTTAACGTTGGCATTATTCGGACAGCGATTAATTAAATAGCGTAAAGAGCGCCATGCCGATTCCACTTTTTGAAAGTTCTCATGGTGTAAAATCTCATCTAACTGTTCTGAGATAATACGGTCAACTTTGGCAATGTAATCATCCAGTAGCAGCTTATCGATGCGGGATACTTGCTGACCATCTGAGCTTGCCATGTCTAAAAAGACGTTGATGGCCGCAGTTAAACGCTCATTGGTATTGGTTTCAGCCAAGTTATTCGCATCTCTGAATGTATCTATGCTGATCTCACTGCCGACCGGATCAATATCCACCAAGTCACAAATGGCTTCATACGTAGAAACCGCTTCGATTTCTTCTGCGCGTGCAGCTACATTTAGGTTTTCTTGCATATTCATAGGGTGTCCTTACTCCTGCGGTTGCTTAGGCTGCTTGTCTTGTTCAGAGGCAAGCGGTGCCAGCTCATCCAATTTCGCCTTGAGTTCATCGAGCTCAGGTTTGCTCTGTAAGATGCGCTCTAACTCTTTTCTCAGTGATGAGTTATCCAATAGGTTTGATTTCAAATCCCGTAACAAGTTACGCATCGACATCATTTTGTTGAGCTCAGGTACCTGTGCGGCAACCTGCTCTGGGTCAAAAGATTTAAACTCGTCAAACTTTAAGTTCACGCTGATATCGCCATCGCCTGCAATGCGGTTGCGCACCTGAAATTGCGCCTTAGGCGAGATATCTTTGAGTACTTGCTCGAGGTTATTTTTGTCGATCGAAATACGTTCACGTTCAGCTAAGTCAGCGTCATTTTGACCATTTGAATAGTCACCAACGACCAGCACTTTCATTGGCAGCTCACTTTTTTGTGTGGCGCCATCCGTGTCCAGCTCTAGCGCGATATTGATCCGCGCTCTGGGTATTTCTTTTTGAAATGTATCTGTCATGCTCTTCCCTATTGTTACTCTTTACGCTTTCCATAAAGAAAGGTCATCGTGTATCGATTTACACCCAGTCGATCGCTGAGCTCACTTTGGTTACCAATAGCTGCGACTCAATAGCAGCCACTTGTAAATCAAATTCATCTCCTTGTGTTTGAGACATCTCCTCAAAGCATTGCTTGGCGAAGCGCCAAACGTCCATTGCAAAATCCTCTTGCCACAAATCAAGGCGATGAGTTTGAATATCTGACAGCAATTGCTGAAAAATCGGCACTGCCAAGCTGGCCCGTTCAGCTCTCAGTAGCAATCGCCCTTGATGAAGGCGCGCACAAGCTTTATCAAAGGCCGTACTCATAGGCTGAGCATCTATCAGCTGCAATGCTTTTTTTAGTTCGTTATCATCCACCAGCTTTTGTGCTTCACTCATCGCCGCCTGCCACTGCTGCTGGCCAGCGTCTTGGCTTTGTCCGCCTTGAAACAGCGCGTGCTCTTGAATGCGCTCACGATTTGCCGCGCTGCAAAAGTCACTGCCGTCTTCATATTTCAGCTGCAACAATTTAGGAAATTGCTGTGCAATTGCCGCTAATTGCAGCTCCAACCAACCTTTTAAAGTGGACTTTGATAGCCCTGCCAACGCATCCAAGGTGAACTTTTGTAAGTCCAAATTAAAATGCATGGCCCCTTCCATAAACAGCGCCTCCGCTTTTGCCAGCGCTTCGGTATATTCTTCGTTTGCCAACGCGTTTTTTATTGGTGCAAACGCGGTTTCTCGCGGTGCGGGCAAGCGTGTTTTTAAATTATCGTCATGAGGCGGTAAGGCCAATGCGCCCCAGCGTACTGCACGTGCTAAGTGCATGGCTCGTGGCCAGCTTTGCTGCGCTCTATCATGCTTTAACAAAGTGCGAACCTGCGCCATATAATCGCTGTCTGAGTCTATTGCTTGCGTTGTCACCTTAGGCGGTACCACAATAGGCTCCGCGGCCTTGGTAGCTACCGCCGCAGGCTCGGGGTCAGCGACAGGCGCTGGCTGCGGCTGCTCTTGGGTAACTGGTTTTGGTTCAGGTTTAGGTTCTGGCTTTGGCATCGGCTGACTGATCCTGCCTTTTTCACACCACGCCCCTAAATCTGCCAAAGGACCAGCTTGGTCATCTAAAAATGGCACAACCTCTTTGGCATAAATTTGCAATATTTCATCGAGTGTTTGCCAATGCTCAGGGGTCGTGCCGCCAATGTTATCCGCCACACTGAGCAAACGCTGCTGTTGCTGCAAGAACCACGTATGCACTGATGCTCGCGCTCGCGGTTTTTCAGGGTACAGGGCATTATCAAACTGCTTTACCAAGTCATTAAACAACCCCAAGCTGGGCAATAAACCATTGATCCCAAACTCTTGTGTGGCTGCTAAACACAAATAAGATGCCACCCGTAAATCTTTGGTTTTTTCAGCCAGTAACTTGCTAGAGATGATAAATATCTCTTTAAAATCAACTTCTGACGCGCCTGATGATGAGGCTTTCACACATTTAAAGTCATCGTCATAGCGCACATCTTCACCGCACTTATCTGGCTCAAATTCGCTCAGAAGTGCGCTGCTCCACGCTTGCCAAGACGGATAACCATGTGGTTGTGTCATTACACTTTGCTCCAGCTACGCAAGGTATCAAACACACTCATATTGGTGGCTTTTGCCAGCGCTAATGCTTTGCTTGATACCGGCTGATTGTCATTGAGCTTGGTAAAATCCATCACCGTAGAGCCTGTTGCTAAATCAAGCCAAACCGATGCAAAAAAAGAGGCAGGCACTGGTCGGCAATACACCACCAAAGAGGCTGAGCAGCTGAGCTGTCCAAAGTTATAAAAGCACCAAGGCTGCCAATGATTATCTGCCACTGTATTGGTGATCAAATGCAGCCAAAATGCGGCGACCAGCTTGCTGTCATCACCCAATTGTGGCATCGGTAACTTGATCCCAAATTGGCTACGCTTGCAGCCCTGCGCCGATAAGCCTTTAAGCGCATGCATCAACTGCTCAATGAGTGCGCCGCGCTGCTCAACAGTCGATAAGCCCAGTGCAAACCAGATGCGCTCAATGGGTTGCTTTCTTAGCGCTTCCATCGAGGTATTAAAGTCCAATTCCTGATCGCACATCTCACCCAAAGGCTGTAACTCATGTGCTGTTTTTTGCATCATCTCTAAAGTGCTCGCACTTTTGATCAGCTCATGGTTTAAAATCAAAGAGCGAATAATGTTAAAGCGTTCATACAATAAAAACGCCGGATGCGTTTTAAAGTCCGCATTACTACACAAAATAAATGAGCTAAATGGATACTGCCTGCCGCTTTTGTCTTGGCTTGGCTGCAATACTCCCATCATGCTGTTGTCAGCCTCTCCACCAGCAATAAAAAACAGCGTTGTCAATTGATCGTCAAAGTGACTATCGCCTTGCAACGCACTACGGCATACATGGGCGTAGCCCTCTTGCAGCCAATGATCCATGTTGATGACTTCACGCGAGTCTACGTGATACTTCACAAAATCGGCTTGTATCGGGCTTTTGCCCATAAAGCCAAAAGGCAAGCTCACCGGTACCTTGTTGGGTTTTTTATTGGAAAAAAAGCTGAACATACTCATCCTTTAGTGCACCTGCTTTGCTGCTTGACTGGCCAGTTGCACACGGCCTGTGAACAAGGCTTCTGGCAAGGCAAAAGACGACATAAAGTACTTGCTGAAAATACCGCTATTGCGACTAGATTTAAGCGCTACCTGTACCTGAATATGTTCAGGTGCTTCGCTGCTTTCTTCTTCAGGCAATAGTAACTCCCACGTCGCCATATACTCTGTGCCTTTAACCCATTTAACACGTGCTTCATTGAGTATTTTCAGTAACGCCCAAGGGCCGTCTTTTTGGATCTCGATCCGATTGCCTTTGCGGTCCATGCCATAGATGGTCGCCTTTTCTGCCCCTGTTCTTGCGGGCCAAGTAAATCTGCGCCACTCTTCTGGTTCATTGCGATAGCGGTAGCTTTGGTCGCTATAACCTATGTAGGTTTCACGCACACCGCGCTGCGCAACAGGCATCATTTGGAAGCGGATCCCCACTTCAGAGCCCTCTCTTGGGAACAATGAACGCGTTACTTTGCGCGCCTTGGTTAATTTATCCAGCACGGGCTTGTCAAAACCAAGACCGATGCCATTCCAAGTTTTTTCTACCCACACACCGCGTTTAAGCTTTAAAAACGGTGCCAAGTTTGCATCCATAAATTCCCAAAAAATACCGGAGTCGCGATTAAGTAACTCAGAGATGTCCTCAACTGCGGCATCTGGCCCAGTTAAGTTAAATGGGTATTTACCTTTGAGGTTATCCTTGTAGCTGATATACACATTGTTGTACCAACGGTCGTTCAGCTGACTTCTCGCTTCGTTCATCACGGTTTGCACACTGGCTAATAGCGGCGCTTTTAATAGTCGCTCCAGTACTTGCTTGCTATCTGGGTCAAGCGCTCTCACTTGGCTTTCTACCACCACCCACGCACTTTGCAATGCGTTCTCTTTGTCTTCACCCGTTAATAGCGAGCGTGAAAATGCCATCGCCATGAAGTCATCATCATTACTGGCTGCGATGCCTTTGATATCCGAATGGAATGCACTTAATGCACCCAAATATTGCTGCAGATAGTCTGAGATCTGTGCCTCTTCAGAGACTGAGGTATAGCGTCTTAAATCCGCGAAACGCTGTGCCAATTCAGGCACTTTTTTGCTGCTTAAGCTCTCAAGCCCTTTGCTGTTGCCAAGCAAGGTATCTGACTTCACTTTATCAATGATTTTCTCACTCACGCCACTGAGCTTTTCAGGCTCTTGTAACGGTGCATTACTCAAGTTTATGTTGGCGTCTATGGCCTTCATTAAATCCACCAAAGGCCCTTGCGTAGAAGACAGTTGGCCTAAGGTTAGACTGGCTGCGTTGCTGGTATTAAATGGTCTTACTTCAACTGCATTGATGAAATCAAACCACGCCGTGGCGTACTCTTTAAAATATAACGCCCGAATAGCGCTGGCCAGTTCATTGGCTTTGGCTTCATCAATGGCACCTTCAGCACCTGCTTGCTCAGTCCCCATCACCCAATCACCAGAAAAAGCAATGTTTGCGCGACGTTTTATCTCGCTGTATACCTCTGATTGCCATGCCTTTTGAGTAAAGACATACGGCACAGTCAACTCACTTTTCAAAAAGGTTTTATTATTTTGGCTCATCATTTGATCGAGCGTCAGCTCAGGGTTTGAAACGGAGACTTTGTCCTTGATCTGCCCATAGATCACATCAGGCTGCGGATCTGTAGTTAAGTTGGCTCTGGCCTGTGCAATGAGGTGTTCCTGTGACGCCCATACATCCAGCCCTGGCGCTTCAGTGTCTTGGCGTAATTGTGCGATGTAAAAATTAACCAAGACACGCATCTTCTCTGTGGTTTGCGCCGTTTCATCCGCCTCAATGTCCAACTCTAAGCGCTGCGCGACCATACTCAAAATGGCATTGCTCACAAACCCATGATCTAAACGCGCAAACTCATCACTCATCATCAGCTGAAACTTCATTAAGTTGTAATAGCTGTCTCGCAGTTGCGGCTCAACACGTTTGATCACTTGTTCTTCAGCCATTTGCAAATCTTGCCACTGGGTATGTGAACTGGCTAAAGCCGTTGCAATTTGCTGCGCTGCAGGTCCACCAATTAATGATTGCACGCGCTGCTGCAAGATATGTTTAATCGGTGCCTTGGTGGTGTCAGCTGAATACACGCCCAATAGAAAGTACCAAGGTAACTTCTGCTCATACGCCTCTAGCGTTTGGTAGTGCTCAAACAAAGCCAACACGGCATTAAACTGCTCAACCTCGGGTTGGTGCTCCACACTGGTGGCAATCACGTGCTTACTCAACAGCTCACCGGTATCAAGCAATTGCGTGTTATGGGTATAAGAGTTAAACAACAACCCAGACATCAAGCCAATCGCTGTGATGCTGGTGCAGATTGCCAAGCCTTTAACCCACTTTTGTATCTTGCGCTTTTTGCGGTTACCCTTAGTGAGGTCTTGCAGTTTAAACATCACGTCATTGAAGACTTTATTGACAAAAAATGCGCTGGTTAAACTTTGCTGACGATACTCAAATAACACGGAGCGGAAGGTCGCCAGTTTGGTTTTAGAGCTACGCTCAATGGGCACCCCTTCTTGCGTGCCTGAAGTAAAATAGACACCCGCAAACCAAGGGATCTCTTGAAATGGATTTTCTTTGAATAAGATCTCAACAAACTCGCTGACCTTATCAGATGCCGCTTTAAACTGATTTGGAAAGTCGTAAATAAGCTGTTTACGCTGGGTATCGCGCTCGCGCGTCATCTTGACCAATCGCTGCTGACACAGACGCTGATACATACTCTCCATTTCAGCATTAAAGGTGTCGCATGCTTCATCGCTGGTTGGCGTTTGATTTTTATCCAACAAGTAAGCGCCCCAGGGCTGCAAGCGCTCTTGCTCTGATAGCTCGTTAAAAAACGGCTCAAACCCGCTAATCAAATCAGTTTTGGTAAACACGATATAAATCGGAAAAATAATTCCAAGTTGGTTGATAAGTTCGTCAATACGAGTACGAATTTGCTTAACATGGTCTCGTACTTGTTCAGTATCTGAAGTTAAAATATCCGCGATACTGATGGCGACCATCACACCATTGATGGGTAATTTAGGACGGTTTTTCTTAAGCAATTTTAAAAACGACAACCACTGCTCTTTGTCGCGCTCTTCAGTGGTATAGCGGCCTGCCGTATCAATTAAAATCGCTTGATCAGAAAACCACCAATCACAATTGCGCGTACCGCCAAAGCCCTGAATATGCATTTGATTCGATTTAGAATAGGGGAAATGCAGTCCAGAATTGGCAAACAAGGTGCTTTTACCGGTCGCAGACGGGCCGATGATCATATACCAAGGCAGCGCATATAACGCCGTATTGCCCCGATATCCAGCGCCGAGGTGAGACGCCTTTAATGCAGCCAAAGCGTCTTGCATTTTTTCTTTAATTTCCGCCACTTCCGCTTCAGAGCTGGCATTATGATTAGCCAGTTCTGACGCCAACTTATCACCAGATCGCTTTGCCCACAGCCAACGCACAAACAGCACCAGCATAAAGACGACAAAAATGCCGCCCATCAACCAAAGTCGCTGATCCACCCCCCCTAAGCCAATGAAGCGGCCGCCAAACCAAGCCAAACTCAATAAGGCAAAAAGTCCTATCCATTTGGCCGTTGCCCGTGAAGAAAAGAAATTAAGTAAGAGGTGAATTAAACCACTTTTGTTAACTGAACCCGCCATAGCACTACCTAATATTCCCTGTTTTTTCTAACTGCGTTAATACAGCAACCTGCTGCTCAAGCTCAATAAACTGCTCGTCTGCTTTGCCTTGCAAATATTGGTGAAAGCCCAAATACATCAACAGCAACACTGCCACGGTGATACTGAAGATCACCCAATAAGGAAGCCTTCTGCCCAATTGCGTCACAACATGCTCAGCAGGCATACAGGTGTCTGATAAATTCAGTGGTACTTTGCCTGATAGCTCTTCCAACTGGGCGCGCACATCCAACATCAGGGCTTTAAGCTGCTCTACACCCTTAATTTTATAAACCCCTTCAAAACCCAGCTGCATACAGACGAAATACACTTCAATAACCGCACGCTTGCTAGCACCGGCTTGACGAATGTGAGTCAGCTTTTCAAAAAACGCTTCCCCAGCTCTTGAATTACCAAACAACTCAAGTTGCAATGGACGAGCCATCCAAGCCATTCTTGATGCCATTTCTGAGGCCATAATTTGCTCATCAAGATAGGCCGTCAGTGCAAATTTGGCTTCTTGCATATCAATTGCGGTGATCCCATTGGTGTAACAGTCGCGCTCAAATTCATCAAAGGCATTCAGCGCTTGCTCACGCAATGCCTCGATGTCTGTTGACTGGCACCCCCCTTGTCGGACCGAGTGCACTATGTCTAGCACAGGCGAAATACAGGCCAATAATTCAGTGTGTGTTGATGTCCTTGTCATAACCGTCATTCACTCCTATTTGGTCACGCTCACCAATTCAATTTGTACGCTTTGCAAACCGTATGGCACAAAAATTCGCATTGTCAGCTCTTGTTTTATTTGCGCCCATGCCGTACTAGAGGCATTGATCTTGAAGTATTCATAGCCGCCTTTGAGTGACACCTTGCTGGGGGGTCTTTGGCAGTGGGTCAACTCAGCGCCGCCCAGCGCTGAGGCGATCAGCATTTCAATTTGTGACGATGCGGCAACCTTTACTTGGTCGGCAAACAACTCTATCCACTGTGTTGATTCATGCTCAAAGAAAGCCGCTAAATAGAACTCATTATTTCTAAACTGATCGGCTTCAAAGCCAGTGACTTCAAACATCGAGTCAGAGAGCTTTTCAAGTGGTAAATTATCGGAGCGCTTGGTACTAATACTGCCGATAAGCTGTTGTATTTGAGATTCAAAATAGCCAAAGATTTGCCCTAAATTGTCATGTTGATAAGGCGGTATATCTATCTGTTGTTCTGCCTCAAAATGCGCCAACTGAGTCAGTAATGTACTCATGGCAATGTATATGTCTTCTGGATGGGTATACTGGGACAACAGTAAGTGATTCAGATAAGGCATATTTGCAGACATGGCTTGAAGCAGCATAAATTGCTTTAAATCACTGGGGCCAAAATCTTCAACGACGCCCATCTGTGCACGACTTGATTGCAGCGCTTGATACTTGGCGTTTAAAATGTTGCCTGTGCTATTTAGCCGACAAAATGTTGGTGCATGGACACGCACGTTAAGCAGTGAGGGCACAAAATGTGTATCAAATGCAAACTCGCCTTGCTCATTGATTATCACCTTTGCACACTGTAACTGTTCAATAAAGCTTTGGCTGGATGAGCTTTCAATCAACATCAGTTTGGGCTTAGCCACCATGACCTCTTTGCCTCGTGCAGGGTCATGCTCATCTTGTAACTCTACAAATTCACATTGGTAGGCACTGAGTTGGCCATTTTGCGGATACCCTTTTATGTCACTCACTGCATGATTGGTTGCCAGTGCTAAACTCAGCGTCACAGATTGCTGACCGTCATCGAGCTCATAAGTGAGCGCATCTGAGTCAGTAAACGACATTTCGATTAATCGGCCACTTTTGAAAATAACGCTGACAGCCAATAGTTTAACCACGCCTTTTGCAATGGCGCTTTCATCAAATTGCAGGCGATAAAACCCATAAGGCACTTTTTGCGATAAACGACTGCGCGCGGCCATTTCACTTTGTAAATGTTTATCCAAGTGCTGAAAATGCTGCTGACTTAACATCACACCTTCAGCCCAAACAGGCTTAAATGACAGATTATCGAACATCATGAGCTAGTCTTCCGCGCCCGGAACATGTAATGCATTACTCTGGATTTCAATATCAAGCGACGTTGATAATGGCACGGGCCAATCGTTTAAATCATAGTACGTGCGCCAGCGGCCATCTGTGCGCTCGCGAAAAAGCGCGACAAAGCCAACAAATTTTGCGGAATCAGCTCGCTCGAAATTGATTTTTAGACGTTCAGAGGGGTTAATGGTGCGCTCTTCAACCGTGATCAGAGAGCTGGCTAAAATAGACCTATCCTCTTTCCACAGCTGTTCAAACGTCGCGTTTCTAAAGGCTTGTACATCAGTGAGCTGATACACCTTTAACACCACAGGCAATGGCTCATCAAACTTATTTAAGTTTATGTTATCGGTCGCCTGAACATCTAATTTAACCTGAGTCGTCATACATGCAGACAAACTTAGCAGCGCCACAAAACAGACCATCAACCTCGCCATGATTTTATTCCTTGTAGTGATTAACTCAATTTTTATTGTTATTTGGCGCAGGCGACAGCCACAGTGTTTGATGCCAGTCCAAGGTGCCATTCACTACGCTAGCCTTAAATAAGTAACCACCCATTCGTCTTATTTAAAAACCATGTCATTTAGCTATCTTAAACTTCAACACCAATGCTTGTTCAGAATCAAAAAGCAATTATAAAGAACTAATTAATGTTAATTAATTGATTAAAAAATTACCCATATTTGTACCCTTGCCAAAAATCGACACAGACAATACATAAAATAATTCTCCAGATCAAACCATTTAATCAAAAATAAAATATTTGATTAACAAAAATACGTACTTTATGATCAAAAACAATCTTAAAGAATGAGTTAAACTCATATTAAAGCGCTAAAAACATAGCTTAGAAACAAATTTTAATTACATAAAAATTACATTTAAGTGAAGCAAAAATGAAAAACCTCAACGATTAAGGATAGAAAAATGGCACAAACAAGGATGCAGATATATGGACTGAGTCATCAAGCTTTTGTTACACACTTCGAATTAACTTCATGTATTAGTGAGTTTTTTTTATTAAGCGCAAAAATAGAGTCCAAACTCAAAATTGATAATGATTTAGTACTAGGAAATGCTGTTACTTTTGAAACAATACATAAGGATGGTAAGAGTACATTTTTCACTGCAACCTTGAGCGATTTTTCAGCTCAGCATGTGCACTCAGAACTGCACCAATATCAGCTTACGCTCAAACCCAAGCTCTCCAGGTTGGTAGACTCCCATCATAGTCGTATTTTTGTAAACTCCAATGTACGTTCTGTCATCCAGCAGCTACTGACACAAGTTGGTTATCAAGCCGAACAGATTGATTGGCGCCTATCACACCCACTTCCTTTTGAAAAAATCAGAGTTCAACCCCTGGAACAAGACCACCAATTTTTACTCCGACTATTGCAGCAGTATGGGTTATTTTACTGGTTTGAGTGCACAGGGTTAAACGAAAAAGTGGTGATCAGTGATAGTAACCTCAACTCACCTTATGTTAGTCGAGGCCAGTTAAAGCTACGCAATAGTGATGGTATTGAGCGCAACAACACAGCCCAATATGTTGGCTTTTTTGAATTTAACCGAGCAGTATCATGGCATTTAGTAGGCAGTCAAGTTCACCAATCCACCAGCCCACCAAGCACAGGAACAAGCGTCACAAAAAATTACTTTGAGCCCAATCTAAATACTCAAAGCACTGCCCAGTTAAGCACAGACTTTGAGCTCTCCGCGCAAACTAAAAATGATGTGCTACGCCTCACAGGTAATGTGCCAGACGCATTACCTGGTTATTCATTCTCACTCGTATGCAATGCCATTGGCCAAGTCAGTGGAGATTATTTGTGCATTGAAGCAAAGCACATATTCAGTGCAGGTAACAGCGAAGAGCCAGATAGCGCCAATCATCATTGCAAGATTACCTGTATTCCTCGTAGCAAGCCGTTTAAGCTCCCCATCCAACCAAATTTGCCAAAGCCGATGGTATTTAGATCGCACGTTGTCACAGAGCAAGCAGGCAATGACCCGACGCAAGTCGCCCTAGACAGCAACGGGCACTATCACTATAAACCCCAATATGCAGAGGATATCTCGGTTGTGCCACACGCAATTAAAGCACTCACACGCTATGCCTGCAGTGGCCAAGCTCAAGCCACAGGCTGGCATTTTCCACTCTTGCCGAGCAGCCAAGTACTGATAGGTTGCATCAATAACGACCCGGACAATACCTTTATCATGGGGTTTGCCCCGGACCAGCAGCAAACAAGTTTAGTCACCAGTCAAAATGCGGAGCACAATATCATGCAAACGCGTACCAATAACCAATTGCTTTTTGATGATAACGAGCGCACGCCAAAGGTGCTACTTAAAACCCTCAACGGCGAGCAGCATATCGAACTAAACAGCGACTGCAGCGCCCCCTTTATTCAAATAGCAGCTCAACAAGGCGCAATGACACTGATCAGCGCTGATGACTTCACCATTCAAAGTGGTAACCGCATTCAGGTGCAAGCACGCGCAAGTGCCCAGCTGAAATCAAAAAAAGCCGTCGCTATGCGTACAGATAGAAGTACCATTGAAACGCACAGCAATAGCACTCAAAACCTTATCGGTAGTAAAGTCGAAGCCAGCGCCAATACCCATAGCAGCATCAAATCAGGGAAACATATTAACTGCGTAATAGGGCAAGACTGTAACCTTGAAAGTGTCGGTGGGATAGTACTTTCAGCGCCTAACGGCAGCCAAGTGCTCCATGGTGACGATGGTATCACTATACGCGGTCTTGGTATGGGTACACTCGGCCTATATAGCCAAGGCGCTTCCATCACCCTAGACACCAGCGGCAATATCGAGATTATCGCTTCAAAATTACTGACGTTAAAAGGAAAGGCCGCAACCATACTAGATGGACCGGTAGAGTATGACTTTGAATCACCGCAAAGCCCTTCTGAGTCTGAAGAACCCAATATTTCTGATGTCGAAGATAACAGTCGTGTCAGTATTCGAGATATTTAGATAAGCGCGGCACAGCGTGCCGCCTTATATTTTGGTTTGAAAAGCCGCCATATCCACTAAAAAAGAAATGGCTTGAGATTGTGTCATTTGCTCCGGATCAAACTCTGTTTGACCGTTTTTTCGCAGTAATTCATAAAACGACTCAGAGCCACCGGCATAGCCCATTTGCCACTTCGCAAATGTGTGCTCAGATACTTCGTCATAGCTAATAATGGTGGCTTCTTCATGCCTTGGGTCGTCTGCAATATCTAAGTAGAGCTCATTTACCGTTTCTCTGTCTCCCTCGAGTGCTTGCAAAAAAAACTGGTTTTCAAAGCACAGCATGCCACACACCTCTATTTCGTCGTTATTAGCGCGCGCGGTTTCTAAAATATTGCGTAAATCCGACAAACTCATACTACGAGATGCCTGACTGTAATAGACCAATCTTACTAGCTTCATATCCATACACTCCTAGTCTTCTTCATTGAACATGCCATTACACAGAAAGTGTAATCATTGGCTATAGTTATCAAAATTACAAGGCAAGAACCGCAACGATTATGGAAAGACAACAGCAGAGCGTTTTACACGTTGGGCCTAATTCTGACGCCCTTGACGCCCTTGACGCCCTTGACGCGCTTTTAACGCAACGTAATTATCAACTCGAAGCCACCGATAACCTTAGGGCGTGTAAAAAACTCATCCGGAAAAAAAAGCCCGGATTAATTATTTTTTATGTTGAAGATACTGATTCTGAGGCGCTGACCGAGCAAGTATTGGAATACGTGCGAATTGGCTGCCAAGATAAAGATCTGATCTTCATCGTTTCACACCCACCAGCACGCATGCCTGATGCGCTAAGCTGGATTGAAAAGTATGATATTTCTAGCTTTATTAGCTTATCACCCGATAAAAATGAATTTAACTTAAGCGTGATTGAGCGCAACCTCAAAGCTTGGCAACGTTTAGAACAGATCAATGCCCAGCACAAAGCTGAGAGCGATCTGTTGATGAGCGTGGCGCACTTACATCGTAATAATAACGATATCAACGAGGTCATGTTAACCTTTATGCGATCTTTGGCCAATATAGCCTGCGCCACAACCCATTGCAGAATAAAAATAAGCACCCAAAACGAAGGCAGTTTAAGCCATGTGTGGCCGCAAAAGGAGTCTCTTGAAAACACACTAACTCGTGTCTTCGGACTGCCCTCGTTGCCTGCATATTTAGCCCGTTCTTTGACTGAGAAAAAACCGCAGATAGATTTACTACCAAACGACGACGCCTTTCAACCACTCAATCAATTACTCGGTGCAAAGCTCAGCAGCTATTTAATATTCCCCATCGTTGTTTACGATAAAGTGCTTGAGATGATGGTCTTTTTTATTGATGAACACGCCATGGAGTCTGTCTCAATGCGGCAAATAGATGTCGTCAGTAAAGCGGCAGAACAACTCACTATTTTGCTTGAACGAAAAGAGTCAGAAAGACGTCTTAAAAAACAGTGTAACCGCTTAAAAGAAGCACTACTTGAGCTAAAAGAAACCCAAAACCGACTGGCGCACAGCGAGAAAATGGCCACCGTCGGTCAGTTTGCCGCGGGGATAGCCCACGAGATAAATAACCCCTTATCGTCGGTTTTAAGTAACTTTGGCTCGATGGACAATTACCTTGATAGCATCCTCAATCTACAAAATTTACATGATCAGTTTTTAAGTGCCGTGGAGGGCGGAAATCAGCATGTCGGCGCAAAACTAAAAAGCCAAATCACAGATTATCGGGGCCAATCGGACATCGACTTTATTTATGATGATATTCGTGAGATCGTTGCTCAATCACAAATGGGCTTAAGTCGAGTCAGTGACATCATTAAAGATTTACAGTCATTCACCGTGGTACAAAATCAGCATCACTGTCAGCTCGACATCCCAGCTATTTTGAATCAAAGCTTGTCATTGCTAGAGAGTCATAACAAGCGCAATATTGTAGTCGAGACCAGCTTAACACACACCTGCCAACCCGTTTCTAACGCTGGATTTGTCCAGCAAATTTTAACCAACTTATTGAAAAATGCGTTTCAGGCAATAGAGCAGAACCAGCCTGACTCTCCCTATGTGGCAGTCTGTACACAAGACGCTGATGACAGACTAGTAATTACAGTCAAAGACAATGGGCCCGGCATACCGCCAGATATTCAAGATAAAGTGTTCGACCCGTTCTTTACCACTAAAGCGGTTGGGCAAGGCAGTGGGCTTGGTTTATCTGTCAGTTATAATCTCAGTAAGCGTTTGGGTGGTGAATTAACCTTGACCTCTGATGGGCACCCACCTACTCAGTTTACTCTGGCGCTACCAATAAACTAAACAGCGCCATTTTGGCGCTTGCCTGTTGTAAAATTGGGTATGGTTGCCCTATATGGCAACAATTTAGTGCGCTTTTGTCGACACGATATAAGGTAAAGATACGCTGACGACAACACCACTGGTGGCACAATTACGAAACGCTAATTTGCCTTGGTGCGCATCAATTATTTCTCTACATAATGCCAACCCTAGCCCCGTCCCTGCATGTTTTGTGGAGTAAAAAGGCAGTAACGCATTCTCAAGCACCTCAGGCGCCATGCCAGCGCCGAAATCTCGCACTTCAATGGTTAAGTTTTGCAGCTCATGATCTGCAAAGCTGACCTGCACCGCTGGTGCATCAAGCTGCTCACTTTGCGCTTCATGGGCATTTTTCAAAATATTGATAAGCACCTGCTCTAGCTGATGCTCATCTGCATAAATCGAGGTTTTAGGTAACGCTGTAGTCAGCTCAAATGGATATAGCGCATTTAGCTGTTCCACTAAAACAGGCCAGTTAATACATTGTTTATTTGGCATTTTTAACTTTGATAACTCGCCATACCCTTTTATGAACTCATTAAGGTGCGCGATGCGACGGGAAATAGAACTAAACACTCTATCTAATCTTGGCTCAGATAAGTTTTGTGCCAATAATTGCCCTGAATGGCACATGGAACTGATCGGTGCAATAGAGTTGTTCAATTCATGGCTGAGTACTCGGATCACTTTTTTCCACGTTTGCACTTCTTGACGCCCAAGCTCATGGGTGATGCTTTTTAGCAGGTAAAGCGTATGGCTTGCTTGATGAATACGCACACTGGATTTAGCCAAGTGCCAAGCTTGCTCATCACCGTTTTGATCGTTAAGGGTAAAAATACTCTCTCCGCTATTTTGCAAGGCGTGCGCAAAGTCATCATCTAGCGTTTCACTGATATCATGCCAACTGTGACCTAACAAAGAATCCCCTTCTTTAAACATGAGTTCTGCAGCGCGATTGGCAAAAATAATTTTATGTTCAGGGCTGACCAGAAACGTCACGACAGGTGAGGTGTTGAGCACTTTATCAAGCAACATCTCACGTTGATAAAGGTGCTGGCGTTCCTTTCTTAGTTTTTCAGTACATTGATTGAATAAATTAAACACACGGTCATAAGTTGGATCATTTTTGGGCGCGATACTAACCGAAAAGTCACCATCGATCAGGCTCAAAAACCCCTGTTCAATGCTGCGCTGAATATTAGCTTGAGTTTGATGATAGCGGTAATACAAGTATCCAATGACACCAAATAATAAGATACCAACACCCAAAAATATCCAAGGGTGTGCCCCCCCATAATTTGCTACCGCCAAAGCAAATATAATTTGAGCCAAGAAAAGTAAAATTAGCGTTTTACTCATCATGCTTTTCCAATTTGAACTTTTCAATACGACGATACAGTGTTTGACGACTGAGGCCTAACTCTTGTGCCGCGTGCGCAATCGTCCAGTTATGCTTCTCGAGTACCTGCTGCATGTGCTCTTTTTCGCTCAATGCAGTTGTCTGCTCATGTCCTTGAAACGCACTGACATCCACTTGATTTCCATCCGCAAAAATCAACGCACGTCGACAGCTATTTTCCAGCTCTCGAACGTTACCTGGCCATGTTTGCTGCATTAAAAAGTGCTCAGCTTCCTTGGTGAGTGTATGCTCCACGCCTATGAAGTGTTGAGCCAATGGAATAATGTCTGCTTTGCGTTTATTGAGCGGTAAAATTTGCAATTCCATCCCATTGAGGCGATAGAATAAATCTTCTCTAAACGCACCGCTTTTAATGTCGAGTAATAAGTTGGCGTTAGTCGCACTAATGACGCGCACATCTACCTTTTGCGTCACATTAGAGCCCAATCGCTCAAATTCACCAGTCTGCAGCACACGTAATAGTTTCATTTGACCTGCAAGTGGTAAGTTGCCAATTTCATCTAAAAATAATGTGCCACCGTCGGCTGCTTCAAAACGCCCTGCCCTTGCTTGGTTTGCGCCAGTAAACGCGCCCTTTTCTGCACCAAATAATTCAGCTTCCATAAGCTCCTGCGGGATCGCGCCCATATTCACTTTAATAAATGGCGCATTCGCTCGCTGCGATTTATGGTGGACAAAGTCAGCTAACTTTTCTTTACCTGAGCCATTCGGTCCAGTGATCAACACATTGATGTCCGCCGCGGCCACTTTAGTCGAGGTAAAGATAAGCTCACTCATTTCACGACTTTGATAAATCAATTTACACTCAGGGGTAGGCGCAGCTTGCACAGTGATATTTTCTTCAATTGCTTTTAGTAGCTTCTTATCATCCCAAGGCTTGGGGAGATAATCTGCTGCACCTGATTTGACTAACGTAATGGCCGTTTCTAATTGGCTCCAAGCGGTGATGATAATGATGGGTAAAGTGGGGTTTAGCTCTTTTAATGTGCCAAATAACTGCTTTCCTTCATCCCCTGATGTGGTCCCTTCACTGAAGTTCATATCTTGAATGACCAAATCCACTTTTTGTCGAGAGACGGTCAAAATGGCATCTTTAACGTTAGTGACCGTCAATACAGTATAATTGTGAATGCTCAGCAATAAGTCTAACGCATCTAAAATATCAGGGTTGTCATCGACAACAAGAATTGTGTTCATAACCATTTAAATACCATGTAGTGACCGTTTTACTGGCCACTACATGTCTTTCCTTAATTTTTATAACGTGCGGGTTGCAACCACTGGCGCTATTTTTGTTGTTTTCCATGCAGGCAACCAAGTTGCCGCAGTACCAGATATAAACACGATGATAACACAAGACAAATAACTGATAACATCCGGTTTTGGCATCACAATCACCTCTGCCAATAACATATTCACTGCAATCACACTCGCGACCCCAAGTAGTGCTGCAATGCCACTGACCAGCCAATTTTCGCTCAACACATAGACTAATACATCCTTTTTCCGTGCGCCCAGTGCGCGTCTAATACCAATTAAACGCTTTTGCTTAGACACGTGAAAGTGTGCGTGGGCAAAGCAACTTATCATGGTCACCAACAACATCATTCCGGTCAGCAAACTAAATAAGGTTGCCAAACTGCTAGACTCTTTAAAATAGTCACTGTGATGTGCTTCCATGGTCAGGATCTCTCGGATCTCTCGTTCAGGATGTACTTGCTTAATTGCCTCAGTGATCGCCGTTTTGGTCTTTTGCACATCACCTGAGGTGACTTTCACCATATATATTAAGCGTGATTGAGCACGCGCCATATTTCTAAACGTAAAGATGCCATAATGTGGACGTAGACTCGATGGCCTAATTGCAATATCTGACACCACGCCAATCACTCGCCCTTCGGAGGTATGCTTACCAACCGCGCTTTCTCCCGGGTAAAGCGCCTCAGCTAAACTACGAGTTAAAATGATATTGGCTTCAAACTCATAATTGTCTAAATAGCCTCGCGTTGCGTCATCATCAAAAGTGAAGTCTCGCCCAAGATGCATTGATGCGCCGAGCAACTCAAAAAACTGCTCACCAACATAATACATTGGCACACCACTAAACTGCCTTTCTACTGGTACATCTTCTGGATGATCCGCATCTTCAATAGAGTGAAAGTTACCCCCTTTCATCAGCGGTAATTGGTTAGTAAAACTCACCGTTTCAACCACATCAAGTTTATTCAATGCCGCCATATCTTCATCTACAACAGATAGAAAGAAGTTGGCATCTAAAAAGGCTTCGGAAGTTGGACGGACCTGAAATACCAGTACATTTTCCATGTCAAAACCCACATCACGCGCTAACTTCTCGTTGGCCTCAATGCTCAACAATAAACTGTTGCAGGCGAGCCCAATGGTTAAAACTAATTGAAAAATCAGCAAGCCAGTAGCAAATTTGCGCAATAACATGGATTTAAATAATGCTTTTATGTTCATAGTGCTACTCCTTACTTTAGAATGCTGGCTAATGGCGTACGAGCGCCCTGTACTAACGGATAAATGGTACTTAGAAGACTTGAAGCCAGTGCAACACCTACCCCGATCACTATCATGTGTAACGGTAATTCGGCCACAGGCGCTAAATCCTCAAATAGCTGACGGTATAATGCGAGTAAGCTAATAGCGAGTACCAAAGATATCAAGGCACAGGTGATCCCTAAAATCACACTCTCTATCACGCCTTGATAAAATATTTGCTTGCGACTGGCGCCAACCGCTCGACGCAAGTTCGCTTCAAATTGCCCAGCTTGATAACGAGACAACATCAAGCTATTGGCATTGAAAATACACACCAGCAGAAAAATACCCGTGGCAAAAGTAAACGCTAAAAGGTCTTTATTGACGACTTCATTCTCATCCAACCAAGCATTAACATCATAAAGTCGGTTATCCACTTCATGGCGGTGATTACCTTTGTCCTTTTGCTGCTGTGCATAGCTATCAATAAAGGTTTGAAAAGCCAGTCGCTGCTGCTCGTCTATCAGCTCAACAAAGGTCTGAATATAATACGCATTGATCTGCCTTGTTTCACTCAATACTGAATAGCTATCTGTCGACAACGCTCTTGCATAGATGGCCCAGTTATTATCTATAGCCACTTCAATAGGCACAAACAAATCATCGGTTTCATCAAATGCTTTTCCTTCAGAGGCATGATAAAAGAGCGGTCTCATATGCCAAGGTTTCAACACCCCGACAATGTTATAAATTTTACCTTGCAGCTCTACTTGCTTGCCAACACTATTTCCACCACCAAATAAGGTCATGTTGAGCTTATGGCCAATCACAACCTCTGTACCATGCTCATTTTCCCACGCTTTACCATGGGCAAACTCAGCACCCATCATGTCAAAAAATGAAGCGGTGGTCGCTCGCGTATTGCTTGAGTAGCGAGTCAAATCTTCTGAGTCCGCGCGGCGACTATAGACATGTGTTGCGTAGTGCATCGTCGCATTTTCTGCGACATCGGCATCCAGTATCGCTTTTGCATCACTGTATCTGAGCGTGTGCATGCTACCAAAGTTATTCGTTGACCCTGCGTAAGTATTCATATTGACATTAAATATTTGATCACTTTTCCCAGGAATAGGGTCTTGCGACATCAAAGACAACATGGATAAATTTGCCAGCAAAGTACCAATCCCTATCGACAGGGTTAATATAATCAAGGAAAAAAACAGCGGTGTGCGTTTAAAGTTACGCACGCACAGCTGCACATAATAGTAAAACATATCCATGTTCATCTCCTAAGCTACTGGCTGGTTCTGATTTACAATGTGTGCCTGTTCTACTGGCGCATATATGCTGTAATCCGTGATTTGACCATCAATGATTTGTATATTGCGGTTCACTTCTCTGGCTTGATCTGGGTCGTGCGTTACCATAATAATGGTGCTACCTTCTTTGTTAATGGTTTTCAGCAAGTCCATGATTTGCCTAGCCATTAATGAATCAAGGTTACCCGTCGGTTCATCGGCCAATAAAATCTTAGGTTCACCTGCCAGTGCCCTTGCAATGGCTACACGCTGCTGTTGCCCCCCAGACAGCTGACTCGGTAAATAACTATGACGACTTGCCAACCCAACCAGCTCAAGCGCGTGCTCAATACGACTGCGTCTTTGCTTGGCACTTAAACCACGATAGCGTAGTGGCATATCCACGTTATCGTAAATACTGTAGTCTGGGATCAGGTTATAATTTTGAAAAATAAACCCGATTTTCTCGTTCCTCAGACGAGATAAATCATCATCTGACAGTCCTTTGACAGCAGTGCCATCCAAGACATATTCACCCTCGTTAAACTCATCCAGTAGTCCCGCCACATTCAAAAATGTCGACTTACCTGAGCCTGACGGGCCTGTCACTGCCACAAACTCTCCGGCATCCACTTGTAAGTTAAAGTCACGTAACGCATGCGTTTGAATCGTTTCACTGCGATAAACTCTGCTGATATTGTTCATTGAAAGCATAATTAGGTCCTTAATTCTTGTTGTTTATTTTGAAATTTTAAAAATTTGGCTTTGATTAAATGCGTCGTAATCAGAAATGATGATCTCTTCACCTTCTTGAACACCGCTGATCAATTCGACATAGTCGACACTAGATACGCCAATTTTGATGTCGCGTAACTGAGCCATTTTGTCTTGAATGACGAAGGCTTGCTTGCCTCCAAAGCTAGATAAAAACGGGCCGCGTTTGACTTGCAGCACTTGAGCTTTTTTCTCAAATTCGATTCGCCCATTCACGCGCTGATTTTGGCGTAACTTTAAATCACTATTGGCGTCAATCTTTACACGCACTGCAACTTGGTTTTGTTGGATCTCTGGAGATACGGAACTCACAGCTCCCTGATAAGATTGCCCGCCAAGGGAAATCTCCACATTAAGCCCTATGCCTAAATCATCCGCATAGAATTCTGGTACCTGTAACTCTGCTTCATATTCAGATAAATCCACGATGGTCATCAGTGCTTGGGCATCTGCAACTTGCTCTTTTTGCTGAACTAGCCAACTTCCCACTACACCGGCAACAGGTGCTCGGACTTCCAGAGCTCGTTGCCTGCGCTTCAATTCGTCGAGAATTTGTGTTTGACGTTGAACCGACAACGCTCGCGTTTGTGCCTCAAAATCTAAGCGCTTTTTAGCCATGGTGACACGCTTTTGCGCATGCTTATGCATCAGTTGCGCCTCAAGGAGCGTGTCTTTACTGCGTGCAAAATCCAATTCACTGATCACTTGCTTGTCATAAGATTCTTTGGAGCGACGCTGCTCACGCTGAGCTGCATTTAAACGCACAGTCGCCTCATCTAAACTGCGCTCTAGCTCAAGTTGTGCTTCATCGTCTGCTAATAACCCTCTATTGGACTCCAACTGTAACTGAGCCAGCAGCGAACTTTGCTGGTCAATCTGGGCATCCAGTTCTGGGCTGTGGATCGTTGCAAGCAAAGCATCTTGCTCCACCTTGTCCCCAGGTTTAACTAACAGCGTCGCCTGGCCGGGTTCCGGACTGTAAACTTGCGGTGCATTGGCTGCCACTAAACGTCCAGAAACAGACACATCTCTCACTAGATCTTTTTTAATCACTTTGGCAGTCACCAGCTGCGCGTAAGATACCGTTTTAATACCTGAATACCATTGACTAATCGCAGGGATGGACACGACCGTGATCAGCGTCATAAATACCGCCGAAACAACAAATTTCAGTTTGCTTGAACGCGTGCTTGGCGCGATGACTTCATCCTGGGACTGAGTTCCTTTAATCATTTTATAATACCTATTGATTTCGATACTCAGATATAAGCGAGGACAATGCCAATAATGATAAAAAATTAAACTCATGAATTATAAAGAATTTTTTGTAATTTAATTTTATAGAGTGTCCGAACGGACACATAAGCTGTCCAAAGGTGTCACTGTTACACGCGTCTGGACACACACTGTCCACACCTCAATATCAGGTGAAAACGATTTAAAACATGCACTGTACTCTTATTGATATTACTCACATGCCAAACCTGCTCAGAGATCCAGAATCGATCTGTATATTCAGGCTCATTTTGTTAACTCAACGTCATCAAATGAATTGGTTTAATCGACTCTGAATAAAACAAGGCGCCACCACTGTTAGGTCAGTCGGTAATATTTTAAAATCAAGCTTGAGGATAAAATGATGACTAGAGTATGGCAGGTAAGTGCATGGTGCATCATCCAATTATATAGGGTTGATACTTGAGAGAACCTCATTAGTTGAGAAGCTTGAGCGAATTGGGTCATACACCCAGCGATACTGTGTATGTAAGTGACGACATGGACTAGGTACTTACTAAAACCAAATTCGTTGACAAAGCAGTGAAGTGAGCCCAACTGTTTAAACCACAGAATCGATGTCATGGTCGTCTTTGCAAAGGGAGACAGCTAGGATCATCACTAAACACGACCAGAACAAGATCCGATGGACGCCACCTCGACTGTATTGTTAAATGGCTTTACAGTACAGCGTATCCACTTCATTAAGGATAAAAGAAATTAATCGGTCAACCATGATGTCGTCGTATATGTTTTATCAATCCCTTATCATTGAATTCTAGCGACACTATATTCGTCTTGTTATATTCGATTTCGCTATCCAAATGGGCAGGCTTCACCTTACCTGACTCCCGCATTTTGATAAAAACAACGTTGTGGCCGACCATAATATCCAAGATATCGATTTTACTATGGACGACTTTATCTCTTAACTTAGCGAGCATGTCTTGGCGAAGTTTAGTTTTATCTGAATAGGTAAAGCTATATTTCACATGTTCATCGACAAAATCATCAGCAAGTAGTGCAATAAACTTGTCTATGTCTTTATCAGTTGACTTAGGCTGTTGGCGCGCATTTTTGGCTGTAACAAATGCATGTGCCTTGGCTATGATATCATCATGCGTCAACTCAGCTTGAGAAAAGGCGATATTAGGTAGGGCAATGGCGACTATAATGACTAATTTGTGCATAATATTTCCTTATTACATCACTGAATCATCAACGAGCTTCCGCTTATCTAAAACCGTTTTTAAATAGGCGCTATAATCTCGCAATATCAATTGACGCGCTTGATAACCTTGTTGCTGAACACCATGTGCGATAAATGGTGGTATTATTTCCCACCCCATAAAGCCAAATATATCTTGGTAAAGACCGTCAATCTTAGTTTGATAGTAATCGATTTCATCTTGATCAGATGCACCACCTGTTGTGATTGAATACATGACCTTTTTTGGTTCAAGCTTAGCACTTTGACCATAAGCAAACCCTGAAGTTAATACACGATCAATCCAACCTTTTAAAATAGCTGGAAACGACCACCACCAAAGTGGAAACTGCAAAATTAACAAATTACATTCGGAGAGCTTTCGTTGCTCTGTGGTAATTTGCTCAGTAAATGCATCATTGGCAATTGCATATCGCTGCGCTTTAGCCAAACTGAACGATTCTTGCGTGCCTTCATAGCCCGCTACATCCGCAGGCCCCGCTATGGCTTCAAATTGATCCACATATAAATTTGATTCACTATAAGTAATGTTTAATTCAGTGAGTGTGTGTTTTGCAACTTCGTGCAGCGCACAGTTAAACGATAACACCTCAGGGTGTGCGACCACTAAATGAACCCGCATTACACCTCCTTGTTTCAAATACAATTAGTTTGTTTATGACTCGGCTTTTCGTTGATAGTTCAATTTGGGGACAATGGATAACAGACCAACCATAAATAGTTTAAAGATGTAATTAATATCCAAAAACAATACTTCGCGCTATATCGGTCAATTTAGTGAGCCGTGTTACCAAATCCCAAAAGACCTGATTTATCAGATTGCTCCCAAATTATTTATGAAAAAATGGCAATTTTCTTCACCTAGATTAATTCTGTTTTAAAAAAAACATATTTTTTTCCTGTTATTAATTTTTTACAAACTGCTTAAGAAGTAAAAAAATATAATCATTAAAAGCATTAAGTTAGCAGGGGTACACATTCATTATTTAGCTCGATATTTGGGCCACAGAGAGCGTAAATGGCTGTTCAATACAAAATTTTTCTTGATCTGCTTGCTCGTGAAGCGCGTATTGCTGGAAAATTAGCCACTCCAATGGAGATGATTGTGAAAGTACTTGCAAAACTGGCACTTGTTGCCGTCGTAGGTCTTTTGTCTGCTTGCTCAGATGATGATGACCCAGTAATTACCCCAGAACAAACTCAACCTGAAACCTCTGTCTATGACGCAGCTAAAGCAGCGGGCTCTTTTAATACGCTCGTTGCAGCGCTTGACGCCACAGGGTTAAACGCAACACTAGATGACACGAACAATAAATTCACAGTGTTTGCCCCAACCGACGCCGCTTTTGAGCTATTAGGCACAGACACCATCGACAGCTTGCTTGCCGACACAGACACACTGACGAAAATTTTGACATATCATGTACTTAGCTCTGAAGTCAATGCTGAAACAGCGATATCATTGGCCGGACAGACGACTGCGACTGTCAACGGTGCAAAAATAGCGCTGTCGTTGTCTGGTGATGACTTACTCGTGAATACAGCCACCGTCACTCAAACAGACATAAAAACCGACAACGGCATCATTCACGTTATCGACGCGGTATTAACTCCGCCAACAGATGCAACATCAACTCAAAATATTGCAGAAGTAGCCATCGCAGCGGGTAATTTCACCACATTGCTCAAAGCTGTTGAAGCCGCAGGGCTCACCAGTGCACTGACAGGATCCGATGCACTTACAGTGTTTGCGCCAACAGACGCCGCGTTTGCAGCGCTTGGTACAAAAACGATTAATACGTTGCTGGCAAACTCGGACGTGCTTGGCGATATCCTCAAACAACACATTGTGTCTGGCAACGTGGATGCCATTACCGCAATGTCGTTGAATGGAAAAAGTGCAACCACCTTGCTTAATAACCAACAAAGCGTTGCAATTGATACCGCTTCAAATATGCTGAAATTTGCAGGCGTCACCGTCACACAAACCGATATCGCAGCGTCCAATGGCATCATACATGTGCTCGATGCGGTTATTGTTGGGGATGTCACGGTTCCTGAGTCCCTTGGTTTAATACCTGAAGTGGCGACTGCAGCAGGGTCATTCAACACGCTGATCAGCTTGCTAGGCGCAACAGAGTTAGACCAAGTGCTATCAGATCCCACCGTAAAATTCACGGTTTTTGCACCAACTGATGCGGCATTTGCAGCACTAGGACAAGAAACGCTTGATGCACTTGGGGCAAACACAGAACAGCTAAAAGACATCCTACTCTACCATGTAGTATCAGGACAAAGCGTCATGTCTGATGCTGCATCCGCCATCGCTTCGTCAGAATCGAACATGGTTACAATGGCAAACAGCGACATGGCAGCACTGAGCACGGTCAATAGTAAGCTTTTTATTGACGATGCAGTCATCAGAACTGCCAACGTTCAAGCAGACAACGGCGTTATCCATGTACTGGACAAAGTCATTATGCCACCGGCAGACAAAGTCGTATCAGAAAAAACCATTGCTGAAGTCGCTGCTGAAACGGATGATCTATCAACGCTAGTTACCGCTCTAACCACAGCTAATTTAGTGGAAACATTGTCAAACAAAGAAGCGACATTTACCGTGTTTGCACCTACAAATAGAGCGTTCCAAAAAATACCCGCAGATACGCTAAATGCCTTACTTGCTGACAATACAGGGTTAACGCAAGTGCTTACTCAACATGTATTGGGGCTCGAAGCGTCCGCTATGACCGCATTAAAGTTAAATGGCAAGAAAGTAGACACCCTTGCATCAAACATGCTTGACATCAGCGTCGTCGATTTTGCAGGTACCAATAATGGTGAAAATGACGCAGTCGCATACGACTCAAGCAAGCAAATACTAGTAGCAGGTAATGGCAGCGAAAAAGCTGGATTCACGCTTTATACATTTGATAATGACTTAACCTTCGCGCAAAGCCAGTGTAACGACGCTTGCGCGACCACATGGCCACCAGTGATCGCCACAGAAGCACAAATCGCCAACATACCTGGTCTGTCGTTAGTCGCAAGACAAGACAACACAATGCAAGTGGCTTATTTAGGTCGCCCGCTATACCTTTATGCTGCCGACACAGCAGCAGGCGATATGATGGGTAGTAGCATAGATAACTGGTCTCACGTCATGCTACCCACCTCTGGTCTGCAAATTGAAGGCAGCAATGTGATTCAAAAAGACATTTACACCGCCAACGGGGTTGTGCACTTAATTGACACTGTTATCACGTCGGTTGACTAAATTACCCTTCCTTTGAGTTTGGTATGGCACCCTCTTGAGGCTCGCCATACCTTTTTCTACTACATAGCTAAGTGCAATCTAATTCAGGGGACGTCACTTTATATTTTTGTTCAAATAAAGCAAATGCGCCCAGTAGTGCCGCATGAGGAAGTTGACTAACTCGAATATTCAACTGTTTGCATTGCTCGTACTGTGTAAAAGAGGCAAACATACGTTCACCAAATAAATCAAACGCCTGTGTAACAGACCCGCCCATTACGATGACATCTGGATCATATGCCAACTGCATATGAGCAAAGGCAATCCCCAAATGCGTCCCCAATTGTTCAAACAGTTTCAGTGATTGGACGTTGCCCGCTTTTGCAGAAAGGTACTCTAACTCTCCGTCAGTTCCCCGTTGTTTGAAAAATTGACCACTACAATAGTCTTCAATGGTCTTACCTAAATAAGGGGCACTGCCAAATTCACCAGCCAGACCATATCGACCTGTATACAGCTGTCTATCAATAACAACGCCGGCACCTAGCCCAGTACCAAGACATACCCCTAATATGTTTTTACATGGTGCCAACTTCCCACCGTGCTCACCATAACGATACTCACCATATGTAAAACAATTCACATCGTTATGTACCAATACAGGCACATTGAATCGCTCACATAACACTTGCGATAATGGTACATCACGCCACGCTGGAATGTTGGTCACTTCAAATACTTCACCAGTGGCACTGTTCACCACGCCAGGGATCCCAATTGCAACGCCTACACACTCTTCAGTAATGGTTTTTCTAACCAGTTCAATGATATAGTCTGTTACTGCTTGTTTGCTCCCAGACGCGGGAACAGGATAACGTTTTACACTCGCAATATGCCCTTGCTTTGCGATTCCACATAGGGCTTTAGTGCCCCCTAAATCTATACAGACAACCATCCCTGACATGTTTACGCTTCCTGCTCTGCTGATTTTTTCTCAAAAAAACGGATTGTATGATTGTTTACGATAGGATTAGATGAATAAGCCACGCGCAACATATAACCCAAAGGCAAAAAGAGCACTAGCAATCCGAGTTGTAGTGAACCTGAGACTTGTACTAACAATCCAATGAGTGGAGAGATAATAGCGCCTCCCACAATGCCAGTGCACAAGATCCCTGCAATCGCACTATGGCCATTAGAAAACGAGTTCAATGCTAAAGAAAATAGAGCTGACCACATAATTGATAAAAAGAAGCCCGCTACGGGGAATGCCCACAGTGCTATGGCTGCTGAGCCGAATATCGCCCCACCTAAACTCACCCCCGCTCCAATACAGAACCACGCCAAAACTTTGCGTACATCGAATAGCTTCATCATTACTAAGCCGACAGCGCATCCTACGGTCAGCATTAACCAAAACTTACTCACCACACTGGCGCCAACTTGTTGAGTATCCATCTCATGAACTTGCAACATAAAAATCGAAATAGAATTAGCAATACCTTGCTCTAATGCCACATACGCTGCGATGGCAAAGAAATACTTGATCACCACTTTATTTTTAAACAGTGCCATGCTTTCAGCCAATGAGCATGTCTTTGCGTCATCTTCAGGATGGCGGCATGATTGAAACCGAGTCATGCCCCCCCAGATAAACATCACTAAGCACAGTGCGGCAAACAGCCAATACATACTCAACCAACTCATGTGTTGCGGTACCAAACTATTTAAAATGCTGCTTGGCTGCTGCGACCACTCAGCCAAGTTAACATAGACAATCGGAGATAAGGTTGCTCCCGCACCAAATAACAATTGCGCCACTACGGATAAAACAGCAAAATGCTCACTGCCACCAGCCCGTCGTAACATGGGGTTAATGGCTACCTGCATATATGCCATTGCGCTGCCTACCAAAAATAATGCAATCATGGCAAGCTCAAATGTTGGCCAAAAAGCAAATAACAGCGCACCGACCATGGCAATACCAAAGGCCAAAAGCATGACAAATTTTTCACCCATTCGCTGGGCCAGAAGGCCAGCTGGGATAGACATCACGCCATAAGCTGCAAAAAAAGCGAATGGAAAAAAGCCAGCCAACGTCATACCGATAGCAAAACTTTTTATCAATTCAGGAAAAATGGGACCAAGAATATTGGTGATAAAAGAGATCATAAAGAACGTCGCGAGAATCACAAAGACAGCAGGCAAATTCTTATTCATTACTAGTACCTTATTTAATAAAAAGGTGATGGCAAAAATAGGATCCTTTTGTTGGCAGACAAATGATCCAAGGGGAATCCACCATCACCTTAACTCGTCAAATAAGGTTAGTTTGCCGTCAAATAAACGAATATTGAGGCACTTTTCAAACCTTTATCAATACAATTCAAGCTCACAGAAAATCACAAGATAAACTATTCAATAAAATTCCTATTTAGGGTGTCAATTTATCTAACTGAGAGTCAAAACGTAACTGATTCAAATGTAAAAATAAGTTGTTTATTACTTTAATTATAGCGGGTCAAAATATAACTTGGGCGCATCTCTTTCAGTGCAGCATGATATGAAATTTGAGCTTGATGGAATTTAGGTTGGTATCTTAGTCGATTGAGTTATCTGCTATTTTAGTTTCTGAAAAAGCGCCATCTGTATTAAAAAATTTAAAGCCCCAAATAGGGGCATAATGAGTAAGGGGAAGCCCGATTGCACAAAGGACAGTTTAAGTGAGCATCACCTTTATACGTACTATTTAATTGTAATTACTTGCCCGCTCGTTAATTCAGGTAGCTTGTACGATGGCAGAGAAAACACGGCATGAGGCGTGCCTGCAGCTGCCCACACAGTCTCATACTCTAGCAAGTCTTCATCTATGAAGGTGATAAGAGGCTCTAAGTGACCTAATGGCGGTATGCCTCCTATAGCAAACCCGGTTACAGTTCTTGTAAAGTCAGCGTCTGCCTTACTTAACTTTTCACCTAAACACTGAGCGACTCGTTTTTCTTTTACTCTGTTTTTTCCACTCACCAGCACCAAAACAGGCTTACCACTCTCTTTGCCTTTAAAAATAAGTGATTTAACGATTTGGCCCAACTCACAACCAATGGTGATTGCTGATTCATCTGCCGTTCTTGTGCTACCAGGCAACTCAACAACTGAAAATTTGCACCCTGCCGCAATAATTGCATCTTGAACACGCTGTGCACTTTTACTTAAATTCATATCTTTCCTTAATTAATCATTTAATTTAATGCCATTACTCAACTACTCGCTTTCAAAAATGCAATTGTTCAAGCCTGACCCAGAAAGCTAAGTAGTAAATAATTTTCTTTTCCACACACCATGTGGTGAATAAAATTCAATCAATACTGACATATCGCCATAAAAATGGATACTTTTATCATCAATGACTTACTTCACAATCAAATATGAATTCACAGAATGCAAGTGATTGAATATAAAAGCGCTAAAGAAGCCATTAAAGATAGGGGGGAATGTTGTGAGCCGTTTAGCAAAAAAGAAAGGCCGATAGGCCTTTCAGGTTTTAATGATTAAAGGAAATACATCACTACCAACGTCCACGCACACCTAGTGTAAAGCGGCGTTCATAAATGTTCTGGGCGATACGGTTATCTTTCCACTGCGCATACTGTGATTCATATTCTTCCGTTAAGTTACTGCCAGACATGTAAACGGTCAGAGAATCATTGATATCATAACTTGCCGACATATCAATATAGGTTGTTGGCTCGGTCCAAATCCCTACATTACCCATACCACCTGGTGTCGATACCGTGTGTAAACGTTTAGAACGATAGTTTGCAGCTAACCTAAATTGCAAACCATCTTGCTCATACCATAAAACAGCATTACCGGACTCTTTAGAGTTATCCTCTAATGGGAGCGATTCTCCACCAAACCCTGTCTTACCACTTTCACTTTCTGAATAGGTGTAGTTAAACGCTGCACCAAAGCCACTCCAAAATCCAGGTAAGAAATCAAAAGCTTGTTGGTAACTAAACTCAGCACCTTCCATCGTGCCACCAGTTCCATTAACCTGTCCATTTACATTGACATTGCGACGAGTCACACCGTCGCCATCTTCAGCAGGTATTTGCCATTGCGCTGATTCAATA
The DNA here is from genome assembly GCF_000814765.1 of Pseudoalteromonas luteoviolacea. GTDB lineage: Bacteria > Pseudomonadota > Gammaproteobacteria > Enterobacterales > Alteromonadaceae > Pseudoalteromonas > Pseudoalteromonas luteoviolacea_H. The sequence goes on along the minus strand of NZ_JWIC01000007.1, from coordinate 641,565 downwards.
AACGACTCTAAGTCAATCTTGAATAAGGCAACACTCATTAAACCGCTTGAAGAAAAATACCATTCTAATGTCACATCAGTATTATCTGCACGCCAAGGGTCAAGGTCTGGATTACCCTGCATCTGTGCATCTGTAGCAATCAATAAGTCTGGACTCACGCCCTCTTCAGCTGCAATGTCATCCCCTGCTCGCGCACGGCTAATACTCAACCCCCCTGCAATTGCCTCAAGATCCAAACGTGTCATGGTCTTACCCCATGATGTACGCAAAATCAGATCGTCTCTGAGATTAAATGCGACATTCACAGCAGGTAAAAAGTCATTGAACGAGCGATCTGTAACAATATCACCACCATCCGTAGCGACCGACCCAGGACAGTTTGAACAAATAGATTCTCCCACCACGTTTTGGAGTATATCCAGCTCAGTTTTTATATATTGAAAACCCACATTAGCGCGATAAAAATCATTGGAAAGATCAGCACTCCAATAAATTGATTGAGTCATTTCCTCAACAGTATATGAACTACCCGGTACACCGCCTTTGATATTGCCCGCGTATAAAGCATTTTGAAACCCAAAATGATCATCAAGCTGGCGAGGATCAATAAAGTAATACTCATTCATAGATATAGGGCCAAAGTCACCGCTCTTTGATACCCAACCACTTGGTAAACCACTAAAGTTTAGAGGGTTATCTGCGCTTATCGTGATATCCCCTTTTTCCGTATTAAGCTCACCGTTGCCATCAGTGTCAAATGCAGCCAACCCTTGGTCTTTCCACATAACATTGACGCTCCCTTCTCCGACTGGATTAGAGAATGGTGCCAATAAGACATATTGCTCGCGAGTCACATCACGCTGACTTGCACGCAAACCAAATGACATTTTTTCTAAATGGCCAAAATCAAACAAATATTCACCATCAAAACGTAAAATGTCTAAATTCGCATCTTCGTCATAGTTATTTTCAGAGTATGTTGACACTATCGCGTAACGGTCGATATTTGACCCAAATGCCTCACCTTGCAATTGCTCCGGACCACGTAACGTAGGATGTTTTCCAGTATAATTTAGGCGCATTGGGACAGGTTCTGGGCCATATCCGCCTGGGTTTACCGCAATTGCACCAGTACCATCATTTCGCCTCAAACCATGAGCAAGGCCATTGGTTAAATAACCTTGTGCAACATTTTCTGTATGGCTGCGCGATGCCTCTGCGGTAATAAACCGTATTTTACCCGAAAAGTCGCCATCTCCTTTGTACTCTAGTTCAAAATTAAAGTTGGTTGATTCGCGTTTATTTGTGTGACTTTCAGAGTGCGATACAACGCGGGGCGCATGTAGCGTAATATCTTGCGCAGTATACAAATTATGGCCGTTATCTAATTGACCTCGATTGATTGGATCATGTTGTTCTTGCCAATCCCAATGACCGCTCCATGCATTATCTGCGGTGATCCCTTTTTGACGATCTGCATCGTCCATATCGGTGTAAAATACATCACTACTTAATGTCCAATTATCACTTAATTGCGCTTGGAAGCTGACCGTTGCACCTAAACGCTCCCGTTCAGTAAAGCGGTTCATAATACCGTAGTTTACATACGTAAATTCGGCATCATCCGAGTCCCCATCCCCATTCATATCTGTCTTCGGACAGTACCAACATTTTACTTTTTCATGATTCTCAAATGGCGCGTAACCCCATTTGTCATTTAGGGCACCAAAACGATAATTGGCCAGGTTTGCTTCATCATATGAAACGGTCGCTAACACGGCAAACCGGTCGCCATTGTAACCGCCCGACACCATAAATTTAGGATCCGTTTCTTCAGAATAAGAACCGGTGGACGCTTCAAGCAATGCCGCACCACTGAAACCATCTTCCAGATCAAATGGCTTGCGAGTAATTAAATCAACCGTGCCAGAAATACCGCCTGCTAGCGTATCCGCAGTTGGCGACTTCATTACATTCATCGCACCAACCAAACTTGAAGGAATATCAGTAAAATCAGGCTGAACCTCAGTAATTGACCCCGCACTTAAAAATTGCTCACCATTGAGTAATGTTGTGACTTGAGGCATACCTCGTACATTAATAGTCGATCCCTCACCTGCACTGCGTCGGATCTGTATACCCGGTACACGCTGCAGTGAATCAGCAATGGTCACATCAGGTAGCTTGCCTATGTCTTCAGCGGTAATTGAATCAACCACGCCATCAGCAAAGCGTTTTGTATTTAAGCTTTTTTCAGTTGAAGCTCGAATACCGCGTACTTCAATGACTTCAACCTGCTCTGCTTGCACACCAGTATCCGCTGCAATCGCACCGAGAGGCAAAATACTGGCTAAAACGGCAAAAGACACTTGCGACAATCTAAATGGAGATAAATTTTGTTTCATCATGATTCTCTCTGATCTATTTTTTATCTGTTTTTGCAAAAGAAAATTAGAGAAAACTCAATACTTAACACCAAGTAAGTACATTGACCTAGTCACTCGATAATGCAGAGCTACTGAAAAAATCACTTAGCTATAATGCTACTTAAAATTAACAACTCTAATTTCGTTCACTACCTATTTGAGCAGCACAGGCGTCAAGATGTTTGCATTTTCTATCCCATACAGGTACAAAACTATCAATAAACAGCGCTGTCATCGCAAAATGATCACTTTTTAGCGTTATATCCGCTGAATTTGAGTGCTTTTTTAGTCAAAATTAAAGTGGGTAGATAAGTATCATGATTGATTTGAAATGTATCACCATATAGTCGAAAGGTGATAAATTATTTAATTATATGTAAAAGAAGAATAAGGATAACCAACTTTAACGTTGGTGTATTCTCCGAAAACATGTGCTCAGAAATACTTTAATAACAAACAAAGATAAACATTAAGGATAATATTATGAGAGCGATGTGTGAAAAAATCATTCCCTCAACCAATTGCTCTTGGCGATATTGTTTATATCAATTAAATGAAATTCCATTTAATTGGCATTATCACCCAGAGTACGAGATTTGTCTTACCCTAAACAGCAAAGGGGTTTGCCATATTGGTGACTATATTGCCCCTTTCTCAGACTATGATTTAGTATTGCTTGGACCTGAGCTTCCACATACGTGGCAATCAAAGCCAAACATGGATGGCAGTATGCAAAAAGTGTATGTGGCACAAATACCTGCCCTTTGGTTAGAGCAGCAACTCAGATTAAACAAAGAATTTGAAAGCCTACACACCTTGCTTCACAAAGCCAAATGCGGATTAAAATTCAGTAAAAACTTGGCCAAAACATCCGAGCAGCTATTTATCAAAATGGCTGAAGCAAACCCACTGGAACGCTATGTATTATTATTTAACATGCTTAATCAAATGGCGACAAGTGACTATGACACTCTATCAAGTATGGAGTTTAACTATGCTAATCAACAAGATCCTGCTAAAGATAAATTCGACCGAGTAATCAACTTTATTTATGAAAACTATACAGAGCAATTAAATGCAGACCTACTCGCAGAACAAGCACATATGAGCACCAATCATTTCCATCGCTTTTTCAAAAAACGTACAGAAAAAACAGTGACCGAATTTATTAATCAACTGCGCATTGCCAAAGCCTGCAAATTGCTTATCAATTCCAAAGCACCGATAACCGTGATCAGCGACCAATGCGGATTCAATAATTTATCAAACTTTAATCGTCGCTTTCTGGCTATTAAAGCATGTACACCGAGTCAGTTTCGTTCTCGTATTCAACATAAAGCGCTATTGTAGTGCCCTGTTAGACCAATTTTAAATTGGTCTAACATCTTCTATTTACTCTCATGATTCAGGTAAAAGTCAGTATATCTTTTGTAAATTGCGCACCAAACAATCATAAAACCAAGGCAAATTATGCGATTTAAATGGTCTTCACGAGTCATTTTTGGATTGGCGCTTTCAACTTCTCATTTAGCATACTCTGAGGAGGGGTGTCGCAAAGGTGACCCTTGTACGATGGTGGTGTACAGCGAACAATCTGATAAATGGCAAGTTATCAATAAATCTCGCGCCGAGCGGCCATTTAGTCCATTTTCAACCTATAAAATTCCCAATACGCTCATTTTGCTTGAGAAAAATAAAATCAATACCAAAGCAACGTACCAAGTAGATACCAGCCAGTATCCTCCGAAAAAGTGGTGGCCAGTCAAATGGCAAGAAGAAGACATCAAATTACGCGATGCATTTAGTTACTCGGTTTTACCCCTATATCAAACTTGGACCAAGACACTCAGCAAACCAGAAATCAAGACGTTTTTGTCTCAGTTTAATTACGGCAATCAAGATGTTACAGGGCCACTGGATAGCTTTTGGCTGAATTCGAGTATGCAAATTTCGGCATTTGAACAAGTCGATTTCCTACGCCGTCTAGATAACAAAACTTTGGGATTAAGTGCACATACTTACCAAACATTTGATGCCATCTTTTTGCAAGAAGCCTCCCCAGAACATACCCTATTTGCCAAGACGGGTACTGGCCCCATTGCCAAAAAAACGTATGTAGGATGGTATGTAGGCAAAGTTAAAAACGCACAAGGAACACATTATTTTGCTTTTAATATGTATGCGCCGACATTTAACGACATGGTGAAAGTACGCGTCAATAAGGCAAAAGCAACGCTCAGCGAACTGGGGATTTTATAAGCTAAATTTGAAGTAAAAAGAGGTAACACCGTTACCTCTTTTTGTATAGGCCTAAGCTAACTTCCTAAGTAAGCCTTGGGTATTTTGTCGCATGGTACTGGCTACCATGAAGTAACCTATCAGCGCCACAAAGAGCGCACCGCTCGAAGGGCCTAACAGCCAAATGTAGGGATGTAACTTACCTTCCACTTCAAACAGCTCTCTTTGTATGATGAGCAAAGTCACATCACTGACTAACGCAGCAACAAACCCAGCCAATGCTCCGAGCAGTAAAAACTCATATAAAGTAGCTAACTTGATAAGCCGACCTCTGGCACCTAAAGTGCGCAAAATCACAATTTCCTGCATACGCTCAGCTAAACTTGCTTGCACCTGAGAAATCAAAACCAAAGCACCGCTGGTTAACACAATGGCTAACACAAAGCTGATCGCCAATGAAACTTGGGCAATCATTGACTGGGCTTGCTCTAACCGACTTTTAATATCGATCATACTCATCGTCGGATGTTCCCTTAACAGCTTACTCACTGTTTTTTCATCGCCATCAGCAAACTGCGCGGCGGTGAAATAAGTAACAGGGAATTGTCCGGCAACAACAGGATTAAAGATCATAACGAAGTTCGGTTTCAGTGAGCCCCAATCCACACTGCGTAAACTGGTTACCTTGGCGTCAAAACTGCGCTCATTCACTAAGAAGCTCAGTGTGTCACCAACTTCAATCCCCATGCCTTCAGCCATCCCTCTTGAGATCGACACCTCAAGTTCAGCACTATTTTGCTCAAACCATGTACCTTCCACGACTTCGTTACCTTCTGGCAACGTCGTCATCCAAGTCAGATTAAGCTCCCGGCCAGCACCGCGTGCTGCCTCTTCATCTTGTTCTTCTCCTTCTTGTTTTGACGCACTGCGAGCAAATTTTTCACCATTTAAGGCATTTGCTCGACCACGGAAAACAGGGAAGAAATCAGCGTGAGAAATATTATTTTGTGCAAAAAACGTTTCAATTCTCTCCACTTCTGACTCGCCGATATTGATCAAAAATGCATTGGGCGCGTCCTCTGGAACCTGCATTTGCCAGTCAGAGATCAAATCATTCTTCAACACAAACAAAAACAACATCAACTTGATAGCCAGTGCGAAACTTATCAACTGAACCGCATTCGCATTGGCACGTTTTTGCAAAGTTGCAATGGCCAAAGACCAGCTACTGCCAGGACTTAGCCCCAACTTCCTCCCAGCACTGAACAAGAGCCTAGACACACCGAATAGCACTAACATCAGGATAGCTGTACCACCAAATAGCAATAATGTGGTTTTTAATTCACCGCTGAAAAACCACATAAGCGCAAAAATAGTGCTCACAGACAACGCCATATGAATGCGGCTCACAGCCAATTTATCACCTAGATTGCGGCGTAATACCCGTAATGGAGGAATATCAAATAGATCAAGCAACGGTTTTAAAGAAAACATCAACGCACAGACAATGCCAATGGTGATGGCTAAAAACCATGGTTTAACACCCGCCAGTGGTAGCTGTGTATCCATAAAGTTGGCCAAATAATCCGTTGCGACCGCTTGCAATATGTAGCCAATCACCAACCCAATTGCGACTGAGAATAAAGTGACCATCGACAGGTGTAACAAAAAGATATTGCGAATAGTCGCGCGACTGCCCCCCAAGGTTTTCATCATCGCGACAGGGTCATACTGACGCTCACAATAACGCTTCGCAGACACTGCCATGGCAACCGCTGCCAACATGATCCCAAATAGACCCGCAAGTAATAAAAAGCGCTCCGAACGCTCTAAGTTTTCACCAAGCGGTGATTGGCGATCTTTGATCCCTTGCCATCTCTGGTTATCCCGCATTTGCGGTTTTAGCCAAGCGTAGTAGTTGGTTAAAGTCGCTTCATCTCCAGCGAATAACATGCGATAAAATACTCGGCTCCCAGGCTGGACTGCTTGCGTTGCCTCTATATCATTGTAGTTAAGCAGCACTCGCTTGTTACCTGCTAAAGAGAAAAACGGGGCATCAGGCTCATTGACTAAGATCTTGCTGGCCTTAAAAATACCTGCACCAATTTCAACTTCGTCTCCAACGGCCAACCCTAAACTATAAAACATCCCCTCGCTGAGCCAAACTTCCCCTTGCTCAGGCACACCTCGAATGTCGTAGTCAACTTGCTCAAAATTATCCTTGAGTGTCACAACTCCCCTAAGCGGATAACCTTGGGATACCGCCTTGATTGAACCGAGTACCAGCTCATCATTGGCGAATAACATCGAATCAAAAAACATCTGTTTTGCGGTTTCTAATCCCTGACTTTGTGCCTCTGTAATAAACGCTTCATTCAGCGGATGGTTACTCGCCAAGCGTCTATCTGCCGCGATAAAATCTGCCGACTTTTGCTCAATATTGAGACGAATACGCTCAGTCACCGATGACAAACTGAATACCGTCAGTACCGCAAGCGCGATTGCCGCAAAGATAATGGTTAACTCACCCCGACGTAACTCGCGCCAAAATAAAGTAAGTGCTAACTTAAACCACATGTACTGTTGCTCCTTCACCATCACGGATTTTTTCTAACTGCCCGCCTTCAATGTGAATAATACGATCGCATTGTTGCGCCAATGCTTCGTCATGGGTAACCAATATCAAGGTGGTGCCATTTTGCTTATTCAGATCAAATAACAACTTTTCTATTAAATGACCGTTTTTACTGTCCAAGTTCGCTGAAGGCTCATCCGCAAAGAGTATTTTAGGTGAACCAATGAATGCACGTGCGATTGCCACACGTTGTTGCTCCCCCCCAGACAATTGCGATGGATAATGACTGACGCGATGCGAAAGACCTACTTTATCGAGTAACTCACTGGCTTGCTGCTTAGCGCCGCTGTCACCGGCCAATTCAGCTGGTAGCATGACGTTTTCAAGCGCTGTCAGGCTTTGTACCAACATAAATGATTGGAATACAAAACCCACTTTTTCAGCTCTCAAGCGTGCTCTTTCTTCTTCATCTAGCTTGTTGAGCGCCGCGCCATCGAGAAAGACTTCGCCAGCAGACCCCGTATCTAACCCTGCAAGTAAGCTCAATAGCGTTGATTTACCAGAACCGGATGTGCCGACGATCGCAACAGACTCTCCCGACTTGACAGTGAAATTGATATCGCTAAGGATATCTAAGTCACCTTCAAAGGTACTGACTGTTTTGTTAAGCCCTTTGACTTGAATAACATTTAACTGAGAAAGTACTGACATGATTCGAATTTTCCTAAAACTTATGCTGTTCCTCGCCTGCCTTTATCAGCCTTTTAGCGCTGTCGCAAACGAAACTAAAATTATGATCATAGGTGATAGCTTAAGTGCGGGTTACGGACTTAAACAAGACCAAGATTGGGTTAATTTGTTACAAAATAAGTACGTTGAACAGAAAAAATCGATCTTATTGATCAATATGAGCGTATCAGGGCAAACCACAGACAACGCATTGCTGAACATTGACGCACAATTAAAAGCCCACCAGCCTAGCCACGTACTGATTGAGCTTGGGGGTAATGATGGTATTCGAGGGTTTCCAATCAAACTTATTCGTAAACACTTAACTCAACTGGTAACAAAAAGCCAGCACAGTGGCGCAAAGGTCGCACTCATGGAGATTCAAATTCCACCTAATTTAGGCCCAAGATACACAAAAATGTTTACGGACAACTACCAGAAAGTCGCCAAAGAGACCGAAGCATACCTAATGGATTACTTTATGGTGCCAGTCGCCGTAGACAAAACTTTAATGCAAAATGATAACCTACACCCCAATGAAAAAGCTCAGCCGCTCATTAGAGACTTTATGGAAGCGCAAATTGATTCTTGGTTGAAAAAATCATAACAACCCAAAAAATGACTTAAATAACAATAACCTATACACCTAAAACAACATTTTGGGTACAATTTCATTACAAATTAAGTATTCACAGATCCGTTTAAAAATAAAACAATTCCCTTCTAAGGAAGTTATATCTTAAGGAAATGAAAATGAAAAAGGTTTTTGTAACTGGCATGGCGATGGCGACTTTGTCTGGCTGCGCATCGATTGATATGCAAAGCTATGTAGATCCGCAATTTAGATCCACTCAGTATTCAAGCTTAATGGTTGAAGTAGCCGTCACTGATTTAAAAGCGAAAACACTTATCGAAGAGCGCGTGTGTAAACAAATCAATCTTAAGCTAAGTTCAGTTCAGTGTATAAAAGCAATCGACACTTTTGCTCCGACACGAGAGTATGATCAGCAAACTTGGCAACAAACATTTGCAAAAACAGGGGCACAAGCACGATTGCAAATAGAGCTACTTTCACAACAGCGCAACATATCGCATCACACCACCACACATACTGAACCTTCATATTTATCTAACCAGTCTTCGTATTCAACGCCAACTACAAGTTATACATCACGTACAACAACTGTACATCTAGTAGATACGTTTAAAATTACCCTATTTGATAAGGGTGACCAAAGTAAAGTGATGGTCGCTACAGGTGCAATCAATGCACAACAAGGCATGCTTAATCACAACAAAACCATGGCTTCATTAATATCTAAGCGCATTACCAAAGAACTCCTCAACAAGGGGCTTGTCAAACAAGTCTCATCAAATCCAAAGTAGACGCATTCACAAGACAACAAGCTTGAGGCAAATGCCTTAAGCTGTTAACAAGACACGCAAGTGAGGTGGAATGCCGTTCCGTGCTCACTGCTATCAAGCGATAAGTCAATATCCAACCTTTGGCATAACCTATGAACAATAGATAAGCCCATACCAAGCCCTGAGCTGCTGTCACTTTTTACACCAGACTCAAAAATACGTGCTTGAATATCTTCAGGGATCCCTTCCCCTGTATCAATGATACTCAACGTATTGTGTGAAAAGCGCACTGTGACCAAGCCCTGGTTTACATGTGAAAATGCATTACCAATTAAGTTACTCAATATCAAGCTGAGTGGGCTCTCACCAAGTGAGATCGTTGCTTCTTTTGGTATATCAATGTCAACCGTAATATCTTTATCGGCGATTTTATGTACTTGTTGTAAAACGCAGCTTTCAACAATAGGCAATAACGTGACATCGGTCTGTTGAATGGTTTCTTCTCTTGCCAGTGCTAACAATATTTCAACGCTTTGCGCCATTTGCTCTTGCGCTGCCGCAGCACGCTCTACCAATGCACGTTGCTTATCATTAAGCATTTCTTGTTTTAGTAGTGTCAGCGCACCTTGAGTCACCGCGATTGGCGTACGTAGCTCATGTGATGCGTCTCGCGTAAAAGCCTGTTCCCTGTCTATAAATTGACGAATACGATCCAATGCCTGCTCTAAGGTGCGCGCAAAACCGCCAATCTCATCATTAACGAATTGATCAGAAAAGTTTTGCGGTAATTTTTCTACTGGTGCTTGCGCCACAATATCAACTAGCTTATCCAAAGGGGTCAGTAGTTTTTTCGCCATCGCTAATGACAGATAGGCCAATAAAATAGCCACGACCAACACAATACACAGTGCTACCAGCATAAAATTAAACATACCGAGCTTAATTTTTCGAACAACCAGTTGCTCGCTCACCTCTGCCAACAACAGGCCTTGATCCAACCACATTAGGTGATAGTGCTTATCTCCCTCAGATGAAAACTCCCTAGCCCCAGGGGCTTCAACAAGTGTATTTTTAATAAACTCAGGTAATCGCTCTTTGTTTTCTAAATATTGGATAAATTCTAACCTCGGTTGAGGTATGTTTCCCACACTCAGTTGCTTCGAAACATAAGCGGCTTCGTCTTTGAGGATGACATTGAATAAATGGTCTTCTATCGTATATGCGAATAAGAAACACACAAACCCAAATAATATGCTGATAAATAAAGAGATACCAACAAAATAAGCGATGATCCTAGTGCGTAATTGACGTGCTTTCATAAGTTATACTGTATCCAATGCCAGACCAACACTGTGAATTGTTTTAATCACTGCGGTATCAAAGGGTTTATCTATGGCCTTTCTAAGCTGATAGATATGAGAACGAAGCGCATCAGAGTCGGTTGGATCATCCCCCCAAATTTTGTCACACAGCTCACTGCGACTTAAAGGTCTAGGGTGGTGTTCCATGAGTAGTTGTAAGATTTTTAGTGGAATAGGCTGCAAAACGATCACTTGTCCAGCACGCTTCACTTCTTGTGTTTGCGCATTCAGGCTCACATCACCAATCTGTAAGGTTTTTTCGCAGTTAAGTAAGTGACGCTTAGCTAACGCCAAACATCTTACATACAGCTCTTCTAAAGCAAAGGGTTTAGTCAGATAGTCATCTGCTCCCATATTAAACCCAGCCAGCTTGTCATTCAGCGCATCACGTGCAGTCAGCATAATAATGGGAATATGTCTGTTTGCTTTGGTGCGCAGAAATTCGCACACCGCCAACCCATCCATTTTCGGCAACATAATGTCTAAAATGATACAGTCATAGTAGTTGTCCATAGCAAGCTGTGCTCCTTGCTGACCATCATAAGCAAAATCTAAAATCAGCCCTAACGGCTCAAAATACTCAGCAATATTGCAACTGATCTCATGATTGTCTTCTACCACTAAAACTTTAAATTGCTCCTGAGCACTGCGCGATGAGGCGTGTCTTTCCATGCTGATACCACTCAATTATCAAAGTGCGAACAGCTTATCATGGAGACATGTGAAGTGGGTGTGAAATAACAAAGCGCTTGGTAAAAATTAGATGTGTGAACACACTATTTTACCAAGCAATATTTTGAAGGTGGCTTATTCTCAAAAAAGCCCTTATTTAAGTAAGCAACACTTACTCATAACCTAAGCACGAAATATGAAAATTTTTATACCTATTTTTATAGTTAAGCAAAATTTGCTTATGCTAAATGTACCTTTGTGCTTGTTTACGTTAACTTTCCTTTTCTCATTGGGGACTGACTAAACAGTCGTGACAGCCACTGAAATAGGCTGGGACGCGGGTCAAGTTTCACGTTTAAATTAAAACTGTACCCTTTTTTGTAATGAGTTCTGATTACTTCACCTTCAAGGTTGTGCTTTGAAATACTGCGACGAAGCTCTGACACAGCCCGGTTTATCGCATTGTTATCAACATATTCTTGTTGCCAAATTTCTCGACACAACTCATCGCGGCTAATAACGCGATCCCTGTGCTGAATAAAGTAAACTAACAAGTCGTAGATCAGGGGTTCAATTTTCACCCGTTCACCGCAGAATGTTAACGAACGTTTCCTTTTATTCAGTGCATAATGACCAAATACCGCAAAGGTAAAGTCAGTATTTTCTTTATCACTTAAATTCATGATCAACAATATACTTCCTTTATATATGACTTTAAAAGCACCTTTATTTTATCGCTCATATAGGTATATTGGAATGAATTAAGTCATATTTTCACATGACTTTTGTTAATAGAAACATATTACCCAATTGTCCATAAAAGAAACAAAAAAGCTTCTTGATCAACCTGAATTAAACAAGTTTTATACAAAAAAAACACATATGAGAACAAAAAACGCACGCTTTATTTTATAAAATTGCAGTTTATTCCGGTATTGATGACAGTCGATTATTTAGACTTTTTTCACCCGTATTAAGAAAATTCATGATGTAGTATTTTTTTCGTAATTTTAGAGAAAAAGGCCAAAAATTAGGCCCTCAATTTTACTCACAGAGATGCAATAAAAGATTTTATTTTTTGATTGTCAGGGAACTGTTTTGCGCTCACTTTTAGCACCTCAAGTGCTTTCTCCGGTTGGTTTAATCGAACCAAAGCTTTTGCCAAAGACATGGCTATCGCAGGGTGCGAAAACTTAGGTAAAATGTACTCTAATAATTTTGCACTGGCGCTCACCTGAAACTCACTGGTCGCATTATTAATTTGAACTACAGCCACCATCGCAAGCATTTTTACGTCATAATCTTGTGGCGCTTGTTCTAACTTATCAATGGCTGCTTTGTCGTCTCGTAAAAATAACTCATACAATTTAACGGTTGCATCATCTTGATAAGATTGTGCTTCAAGTAATTCAACTCCCATAGCGTCAACCATAGCACGTGCAGTATCCACGGTCGAAAATGGGTTTTGTCCGGTGATCACGCTGCCATCAATGGTTACATGGTTCAGCATCACAGCATCTTGTTCGAATTTAGCCCCTCGTTCGGTTAATTTATCTTGCAGTAAAAATGGGAAGTCTTTCAGCCACTTTGACCCAAACGCATGCTCCTCTGCATTGGTAAAACCATTAATCCGTTTACCTTCGACCAAGTATCTACCATCGCTTAATTTAACATCGACTAATGCCGCAGGCCCATGACAGACAGCCCCGATAACCCCCTGATTTTCATATAACTTTGCTATTATCTTTTTCAGTGGCTCACTTTGATATAGGTCGAACATTGGGCCTTTACCACCCACCACAAAAACACCATCGTATTTATCAATATCTATTTCATCGAGCTTATGGGTCTGCGATAACGCAGAGACAGCAGTCTCATCATTTAAAAACCTTTTGTTGTACATCGCAGCTTTATCATATTCGTCTGCAACAGGCTTACCACCATGAGGAGACGCCAATGTGACTTCAATACCGTGGCGCTTAAATACATAATACGCCTTAGCTAATTCTCCAAACTCATAGCCCGGCTTAACCAATTTTTGCTGCGGGTTAAGTTCACCGTAACTACTAAGTACAATCAAAACATTGCTTTGCGCTTTTGCAAATGCCAACGTACTGCAAACTGATAAACCTGCACATAATGCAATTTTTTTCATAACGACTCTCCTTTTGGTTGAGAGTGTTACAATAGAATGTGTGATGTGAAAGGACCGTGAAGTGTATAGAATAGCGTTAGGTAAAACAAAATAATCTCGTCATTGTGCAGCGTTGTATTCCCATACTTTTGGAGTAATACAATAAAAAATGATGTACTTAATTTTGGTGTAAAAATTCTACCTTTAAAGATCGAACAGTAATTATAAATTGATTTTAAAATATCGAAATATGAACAATGAATGATATAGACAAAAATATAAAAAATGATTTCATTCCAACGTCGTTATGGCATTTATATAAAGATGTCTATTTTTACCCTTTTTCACCCATCGCTCATTATATGAACGGCGCAATTATTAGCCTATGGAACTCACACGCTGATATTTTATCTAAAAAAGAAAATAAGCTAACTCAGAAAAAAAATATTACCTCTTTGTCCCGTCTAAATGTGCCAATACATTATTTATTTGGCGGTAATTATGACATGTCTTATCGTGAACTCAGTATTTCAGTAGATATTTCTCTTCATCTTGCACAAAAAATATCCATTCGATTTAATCAGCGAGCTTTCTACTTTTTAGATAACAATAGGATTACCTTATACAATAGTGACAACCTTGAACAAAACTGTGTGCTGGATACATTATTTACTTCACGAATTAACCGCATGACTTTACCTATTAAAAATACAGCACAAATATGACCATTTTATTTTCATACGAACAATATGACTAAATGAAAGGAATGGTTGTTTTTAATTTTTATGACTTCCTTTCGCTTTTCAATACTACAGTAGCATCTCAACACACAAGTTTTATTGATTTAGAATAATAAATCTTAAAGCAACAACAAAGACATAGAAAAAATAAAATATTGATAATTAAGACTTTTATTTAATTCCCCACAGACATACTGAGTTTTTCTCCGTGCAACTCAATTCTTGACTAAAATTAAAGTTAAATAAATCGTAAAGCAGTACCTATGCAGCTCAAAACCAGACTTCCTCTCGTGTTAGCCATCACAGCACTGATGCCTATGCTGATCATGTTTTTGATAGCCATGATCCATAGTGCACAGCAAGCCAGAGAAATGAGCATCAGGGCTGCACAGTCTGAAGTTTTAAACGCAGCCGCCATTTTCAATGCGTATTTCTCCCAGCGAAAGTCTGAAATAGCCACGTTAGCCCGTCAACCGACTGTGCGTTCTATGAACTTTGAACAGATAAAGCCAATACTCCAAACAGAAAAAAAATCACATCACAACATTTATGAAAAGTTCATTTTAGGGCGAGCCGATGGAAGTTTTCATAACACAGAAGGGGGTAACCCCTATCAAGGTATGCGTCGCACTTTTGATGATTCAGATCCGCATTCAAAGCATAAAACCATCATTAAGCGTGATTACTGGCAACACACTGTGAGTAACAATATCGACGATCAGCCTCGAGTTTATGTTTCTGAGCCTATGATCTCTTACACCACAGGCGTAAAACAGATTGTTGTTGCCGCTTCTATTTTAGGTACCAACAATCAAGTAGTAGGGCTGATAGGTGGCAGCATTGCGTGGCGAGAAATTGATCGACTGATCACCAATGTCCATGATCATGTACTTCAGCAATTTAGCAAACAAACTAAATTTATGCTGGTCTCAAGTACTGGTGTGTACATGTATCACTGGAACAAAGAGAAAACCGTTCAACACCAATACATTGATGGTAAATATGTGCTCAATGATATTGGAGAAAAAACCAGTATCATTACCCGTGTAACGAAAGAAAGAGATTCGGCTTTACAAGCGATTGGATTAAAAATGATTGCAGGATTTGAAGGGCACGGACAATTCATGCTCGATAAGTCAACCCAAGCTTTTGTCTTTTACGCCCCGGTTCCTTCAGCAAATTATAGCCTAGCGGTCGTATTACCCGAGCAGGTCGTGTTTGCTTCTGTTGAAATGCTCAAAGAGAAACTGCTTATCACGCTAATTTTGGCCACATTACTCAGCATGCTAGTTGCTTGGTGGATTGCCTATCGGCTGTATAGCCCCATCTCTAAGCTGACTCGTGCAGCCAACTCATTGGCAGAGGGACAATATGATGTTCACCTTAAAATTAAAGGAGACGACGAAATAGCCGAGTTAAGTCGAACGTTCGAGTCTATGCGCGACACCATTTTTGCAAGAGAAAGTGACCTAGAAAAGCGAGTAGAAAAGCGTACCCAAGCGTTGGAAAAAGCCATGCATGACGCAGAACTTGCGGTCTCTGCCAAAAGCCGATTCTTAGCGAACATGAGTCATGAAATTCGAACGCCAATGAATGGTATTTTAGGTACTATCCAACTACTAGAGCAAGAAGCAAGCTTTAGTGAAGAACAAAAACAACTATTAAAACTGGCCAATGTATCAGGCAGTAATTTATTAACGTTAATAAATGATATCTTAGATATCTCAAAATTAGAGCAAGGACAGATCAGTTTGTATGCGGAGCCGTTTGAACTCAAAAGTACAATCGAGCACCTAATTCAATTAACGCAAAACAGATCGCACTCCAAGCCCATTTACATGACTTATACCATTGCGCCCAATACGCCGCTTGAGATCGCCAGCGATCAACACAGGCTGCAACAAGTCCTGCTGAACCTGTTAAGTAATGCCTATAAGTTTACAGCACAAGGTGAGATCTCTGTTTTCATTCAACTCAATCCAAAAGATGGCCAGCAATTACTGTTCACAATCAAAGATAGCGGCATAGGCATTAGGCCAGATCAGCAGGATAAAATCTTTGACCCTTTTTGCCAAGAAGATGACAGTACCACTAAACGATTCGGAGGAACGGGCCTTGGTCTCAGTATTTGCCAACAACTTGTCAGCCTCGCAGGTGGCATCATCTTATGTGAGTCCAAGCCCAATGAGGGATCCACTTTTACATTTACTTGGCCCTACGCGCCTTGCTGTTTAATAGATCAAACTCGATCCGCTGAAGATCAATGTGCACAATTAAGCGGGCATATCTTACTTGCAGAAGACAACGCCATAAATCAAGTCGTGATCAGTGCGATGTTAGAAAAACTGGGTCTACGTGTCGACGTTGCCAAAGATGGCGTACAAGCTTTAGAAAAAGTGAATAAAGATTATTTCGATCTCATTCTAATGGATGTGCATATGCCAAAGATGGATGGTATTGAGGCAACTAAACAACTCCGAGCACACCCACAACACAGTCAGATGATCATTATCGCCATCACGGCGAATGTCTTTTTAGAAGATATTGCTACCTATTACAGTGCCGGCATGGATGATTTTATTGCAAAACCGGTCGAAATGACCAAGTTAGAATCCATTTTAAGTAAATGGTTAGGAATAAAAAACAGCTAACCAAATTGTTTCTGTGTCAGGCTGTGTCCAACTGACTTTATGTTTACAATGGGCTGGAATATTAATATGCTCTCCGGCCCCAAGCCTGATAACTCGACCATCTTCAAACGTCAGTTCACCTTCGCCTTGCATTACCATTACCCATTCATGCTGCGCTTGGTCATACCATCCAGTTTCTGGCGATGCATGCCCTTTTGAAATAATGCGTTCGATTTTCACATCACCATTACCTGCGATCACTTCAAAAAATTCGTCAGTCAGATCGCTTGGCAGTGCATTGAACACATTTTGTTTTCCATTACTCATGGGGTGGCCTTTAACTCGTTAACACAATATTTAAAAGTGCAGATAAAATGCTAGATAGGTAAGACTTGGTGGAGCTAGGCGGGATCGAACCGCCGACCTCTTGCATGCCATGCAAGCGCTCTCCCAGCTGAGCTATAGCCCCAAGTTAGAGACTAAGATTCTATTATATCTTATTAATTTGTAAAGCTGTTTTTGTATTTTATTTGATAACTAATGTTTTACCTTATAAAAAGAAAAGCAGCCGATTTACTCAGCTACTTTTTCAATTTCATTGGGAACAAACACATCGTGCTAGTTTGTTAACTGTGTTAATGCGCTATTCAAAGCTTCGCTTAACTGTACATTAGTAAGTTGTTGTGTCTCTAAATCAAAATTGTCGAAGAAGCTGGGTACTGACAAATGCGCTTTCACATCAGCTGCAAAATAAGGGGCAGAGTTTACTGCTGCATTCAGTACACTTTGTGCACCACCTGGCCCTGGAGAAGTTGCCAATAATAGCATTGGCGTATCTTGATACACTTTCATGTTGATACGAGATGTCCAATCGAAGATATTTTTATACGCTGCAGTGTAAGAGCCATTATGTTCAGCAAATGAAATTACAATCGCATCTGCTTCGCCAATTTTGTCATAAAACTTTTGCGCAAGTTCTGGGATACCGCTCTCTTTTTCACGGTCGATGCTATAAATCGGCATTTCAAAATCGTTTAAATCCAAAACTTCTACGTCAGCCTGCTCAATCTTAGATGTTGCATATTCCACCAGTGTTTTATTGATTGACTGACGGCTGCTGCTTGCTGCAAATGCTAATACTTTCATAACGTTCTCCAATTTAACTGTTCTATTTTAGTCGAGGATACTTGCTCAACCTGATGACAAACAGTGTAGATTAAGTTTTAATAAACATTAATAGGGCAAATGTAAAGTTACTATTTCCATATGAATTATAATCTATTTGAAGGTATCCAAGTTTTCGCCAAAGTTGTGCAATGCAATAGCTTCGCAGAAGCTGCGCAGCAACTCGGGCACTCCCCGTCTCATGTCAGTAAAGTCGTCAACCGCCTAGAGGCACGCCTCGGCATGCGGCTATTGAACAGAACAACTCGCACCTTGGCGTTAACACCTGACGGTGAGATATACTTTCAACACTGTGTACAGCTGATCTCAGATGCTGAGCAAACTCTGCAATTACTCACTCACCAAGATAACAAACCCAAAGGGGTACTTAAAATCAGTTGCCCGGTCGCATTTAGCCTTGACTATTTGAGACCTGCAGTGACAGAGTATTTGAAAAAGTATCCTAACGTCACCATCGAGTGGGATCTCAACGACCGCGCAGTTGATGTTGTAGGAGATGGATATGACTTGGCAATTCGAGCGACCACTAAGCTCGAAGAATCAACCCTTATCTGTAAGCGCATTTATCAATGTCGAACTCTCGTTGTTGCGAGCCCTGATTATATCGCACAGTATGGAAAGCCATATCACCCAAGAGAGCTCACTAAGCACCACTGTGTTTGCTATAGTAATTTAAAAACCCCTGATCGATGGGAGTTTACCGATCAAGTTGGCAAATCTTTTACTGTTGATGTACGTAAACGTGTCAATTGCAATCATGGAAAGATGCAAGCGGCCATGGCCATTGATGGTGTTGGCATCACTCGGTTACCAGAGTTTTATCTTGTAGATGCCATCAAAAATGGACAGCTAGAGGTGCTTTTTGAATCATACCTGCAAAAACCCGTCGACGTGTATGTTGTTTACCCAAGCAGAAAGCATTTGTCACCTAAAGTCAGATACTTTATCGACTTACTCTCTGAGCAACTTGCGGTGTAACAGTCTTGGTCATTTTGAGCTGGTGCCATAGCTATGATAAATGGCCTCAATCTCTTGATTGTCTATCATTGTTTTCAATGCGTTATTTAATTCACGCTGTAATTGCGTTAAGTGTGGTTGTAATCGCATATGTACTGGTAAACGGCTGATCTCGTATACCACCTTAAAATTGGCATAATCGGGATAACGATGTTGATAATAAGCGGCTGTAACGTCTCCCAACATAATAAAATCAACACGCTGATGAGCCAGTTGAGCAAGCAACTCCTTTTCAGAGACATTGTCATAGACCATGATTTTCATGAGCCCAAAGTGAGATTCAAACTCCCCGTATCGATACCCTCTTACTCTGCCAAAAACAGAGCCATAAAAGGTTTTAGGGTTGTCTGTAACACTTTCATCTTCTCGCCCTAAAACCACTTCACGCGAATAGGCATAAGGCAGAGAATAAATCCCCGGGTTGCTACTTTGAGTCCGCCAACTGGGGTTAACGCCGGGTTCAATATCAATTTTACCCATATCAAATAACTTTTGCCCTCTGGCAACCGACCAAGGCACTAGCTCAAAGGTATGGCCCGTCAATGTGCCCAACCGATTAAACAAGTGACTAAATATACCCGCTTGCTCATTGCCAGATATATAGTTGTAAGGTGGATTTGCACCATGGTAAACCAACACGGTGTAATGCTCACAGACCACCTCAGATGAATATAGAAAAATGATAAAGCCAAGCCAAGCGCGCATAATGGCCTCTTATTAACACACCCTTTATCAACTTAGCATAATTTTCACAGACATTATGAGTAAGTGCACTATTTAAGCAAAAAACAGACTGTTTATTACCTATTTAAAAACAAGGCTAATTTCAACACTAAACAAAAAGAAACAATAATTCTTACATAGAAATAATTTGGCTATTTAATGCTCAAAAGTTTAAGTAATTAAATTTTTTCTTCATTTTTTTGACTTTAATCATAAATATTATATTCATTAATTCGTTTAATAATAGTGTGCGAACGCAAAGCAATTGCTTTGCAGTTTTATGTTGTGAAGGAAACCGCACGACAAAAACATCCTCGTACATAAAACTTTTTACCAGCCTATATGGCTTTTTATTCTCAAGAAAAGGAAACAAACTATGAAAACTGGCGTATTATTCTCACTAATTGCCATTGCTGCCGCTGCAAATGTTTCAGCTGAAGAGCTACCTACTGAAGCGGGTTATGCGAGTGTTCAAGAAGTGCTTGAATATGGTCGTAAGTATCAAACCATCAGAACACAGCTTAAAGAAGCAGGCTATCGCTTCCACGACTGTCATACTCAAGTTATCAATTACTTCGTGACACCGATGCAGGCAGAATACCTTTATGCTAAAACTGAATGCACTTACTCGACGCCAAGTGGTGGCAACTACTCGCTTCAAACAGACTATGCAAAGGTCACGATTGATGTGAATTTCAATCAAGAACATGGCCTGTATAGAGAAGGAGATGTAGCGGTCAACTATATGACTGTTTACTAGTCACTTTAGACCCACGAAAAGTATTCATACCGGTTAGAATATTTTTTCGTGACCCATAGAGAGGAGCATCTTAAACGGTGCTCCTTTTAGCTGACAGAGCTTTACCTAGTCAATAAAATATTCTTCGGCTTTCATGTCACTCGCGACATCCTTTCAACTTGATGCCTTATTATTCCTAACTGATAGAACAGTTGGTTTCAGCCAATCATGGACTTGTATTTATTTGCGGTTACAGAGCGTATAAAATCTTTCTAAAGCGCATAAAAAACTAATAAAACCAATGATTAAGGATTAGAAACACTCGTTTTTTTCAATGCGTTAACACACTTACATATATCATAGAAGATGCACCATACTATCGTGCATAGGGAAGTACAATGAATTACGGGTTCGGACACAGGCTAAATATCTTGATTGCCGATGATCATCACCTAGTACGACAAGGGATCCGCGCTCTTATCGTACAAGCGAATATAAGCAACGCCATCTTCGATGCCGAAGACGGCGAACAGGCATGGCAATGTATTCACACTCTCCAGCCTGAGATTGCAATTTTAGACATTTCAATGGGTAACATGAGTGGTTTAGAGGTATGCCATAAAATAAAGCAGCGTCAACTTAGCACCAAAGTTATCTTTCTTAGCATGCATGAAGATATTAAAATAATAAACCGCGCCTTTGCCGCAGGCGCACACGCTTATCTTCCCAAAAGTGACGCATTTAACACGTTAACGCAAGCCATAAAGCACGTTTGTAATGGAGAGCAATTCATAAGCCCACGCTTAAAAACAAAACTAGAAGCATACCAGCTCTGTGCTAAGGATTTTATTCTCACGGCCCGAGAACAAGAAATTGTTACTCATATCTCTTCAGGTCTTACTAATCGCGAAATAGCAGAACGCTTATGTATCTCAATTAAGACCGTTGATAATCACCGTACCAGGATTATGAAAAAGCTTGGATTAAATAAAACGGCCGAGTTAGTGCGATTTGCCGTCAAAGAAGGCCTTGTTTTATAAAACTATACATATCTTTCCCTATTTAGGGTAAATACCCTATTTCTCTATTTGTTACTGAGCACTATCCTGCCGGCTTTACTATTACGTTGAACGCGCTCATTGATTGCAAATGATGCTAGGGAAAGAGCTAATGCCATTGCACCTAAATTGTATAACATCCATCAAATCCAAATTTGTGACCTACTCTCAACATTCCCTTTTAGCACTACTATGTGGCTTGCCAATTCTGACTGAAGCACATTCCCCAGTAAAAGTGGGGGACATGCAAACAGTCGACATTGAATACCGTTCACAAGTGCTAGATCAAATGCCTGCAATCACCTCGCTCAATGAAGGGGGTTACATTGTTTTGTGGACCGCTGAAATATCTGGGAATTCATATATATATGGACAAAGATACGATCAAAACAATGTCAAAATAGGCCATCCTACTCGTATAAATACCAATGCGAAAAGAGCTTCGAGAGCCCCCCATATCTTGCCTCTGACAGATGGTAAACTCCTGGTTACATGGCAGAACTATTGGGTTAGAAGTATCAATGGACGTAAGTTAAATCACGATGGGAGCTTTGCTTCCAGCGAGTTTGAATTGACCCCCATTACTGCACCTGTAAATAATTACAATCGCAGAGCCGCGGCCTTAAAAAACGGCTGGTTTATCATCGGGTGGGGTGATAGAGATAGGCAAAACCCAGTGGTGTATGCAAGAGCGTTTTCTCCTTCTGGTATTCCATTTGATCAGCGCATTGATATTATCAGCTCAAATGAAAAACTTTATCGGGAGAACCCTTCTCTCATTGCCTTTGATGACAATAGTTTTGTACTGACTTGGGCGGCTTCATCCAACATCTACGTGCGCCGATTTGACGCAAACCACAAGCCTCTTGGCCAAGAACTTAGAATTAATAGAGAGGGGCTAACCAATGGCAAAGACACTGACATACAGCACTTGCCAAATGGTGGGTTTTTGGTTGTATGGCGGGGTTTTGATGTCCACTCAGATTCCTACGGGATCCATGGACAAAGATTCAATGCCGACGGCAGTGTCGCCGGAGAAAACTTTACCCTAGTGCAAAATACATCCAGCTCAACTCATACACAGCCAAAGATCACCGTGCTAGATTCTGGTGCATTGGTCGTTACCTGGACCGCCCCAGATGCTGATGGCTTAGGTGTTTTCGCACAAGCTTTTAATCAAAATGGCGATAAGCTTGGCGATGCGTTTCAAGTCAATGATACCGTAAAAGGGTCTCAAAAACTGCCCAACCTCACAGCGCTATCAAATGAGCAATTCGCCATTAGTTGGCTAAGCAGTCCCAATAACAATGATGAGTGGACTGTGCACATACAAAAATATCAACTGCCAAGCGGCCCGAAAAATAGCGTGATCCCCACATTGCCAACAGGCCCAATCTACGAAGGGGATACGATACCACTCAACCTTGACGTGCAAGGTAGTCATATTTATGGCATTAAAGCCATCATAACAGTCAACGCGCCTAAAAAAGCCAGTTTTTCAGGTGGTCACCTTGGTAGCTTCATCCCTGAAAATGAGCGCCTCGATAGTCCATTGCAGTATTCCGATGCCCGTTGGGAAGCCTCTGCGACATTAGTCCCACCGCACAAAGCAAAAACTGGCGAGGGTCAATTTGCCACAGCAACTTTATTAGCCAAACAAACGGGAGAAGTAAGCCTGCGTATCGAAACCAAGTTTACCGGTGAAGATGGCTCACTGATGTTTGAACACAGCGCTGCTCACTCACTGACCATCTATGAATCCGTGATCTTGACTGGCAACATTAAAACGCTCACTGAAAATGCCGACTATCAAGACATCACGCTCACTTACAACACTCAACCTGTAGCCATAAAGCCGGATGGCAGCTTTTATATTCAAGCGCAATTAACACCTGGTCTACTGACAATATCTTCACCTGGATTTTTGACAGCGAAAGCAGAATATCACTTTAAAACAGGCCAAAAGGACATCCATTTTGGCGAAATCGCGCTTATCCCTGGCGATGTAAATCAAGATAATGCCATTAACATTGCCGACTTTACGTTATTCATGAGTCATTACCGTTCGCACGCCAGTGAACCTACATACCTATTTATTGCTGATTTTAATAAAGACGGTCAAATCAACATAAAAGACTTAACTCTACTGGGAAAACATTTTGGTAAATTCGGCGATCAACCTATTAACCCCTAACTTAGCCATTGCGAGATAGGTTGCCCTTGAGCCGAAATTGGGCTTTGAAGAATAAACTGTACATCAACTTATGCATCGCACTCATTGTGCAAGAAATAAGGAGAAAAAGTGAAAATTCAAACAAAACAAAGTGCAACATACACACTGTATTTACAATTGTGTTTTCGCAAAAGAATTTGGACCAATTTAAGGTAAACCCCTATTTTAATTGAACAAGCCTTCCCCTAGTTTATGGAAGCTTTAATAAAACAGGCACCTGAGTAACCTCATCTGCCTCATTTTTGCCCAAAAGGAAATTTTAATGCCCATTCTAAAAAAACACACAAAATCAAAGCTAAACACCGTGCGTAAGTTTAGTCGAAACCTACTGCTCATGAGTATGTTTAGTTTGCCGATGATTGGTCAAGCGACAACGCCTGAGCCAGTTGGCGGTGAATTTACTATCAATATCCCCTCCGAATATCCTGTAGCTAATCCAACGATCACAAGGCTAGAGAATGGTAATCGTCTCGTATCTTGGGCCGATAATGCTGATAGTATGTTTGGTATGCACTCTCTTAATGCACAGCTTTACACACCAGATGGATTCAAATCGGGTTCAATTTCTCAATTGTCCGCAGCAAATAAAGGCGGGAAAGTAGTCGCACTCGATGGCGGTGGATTTTTAACTGTCTCTATACAGGAAGAGCCAAAGTTAGAGTTCGTTATCCAAAAGTTTGACAATAATGCTAATCCAATAGGAACTGAACAGCGTTTTGACATATTTAATGGACAATATAATGATGTAGCCGCCCCGCATAGATATTATAGATTAAGCCAATTGCCTAACAATAAAGTCGCTGTTGCTTTTGTAAGCTATTCACAAAATCCTGAAAAAAATATTTTTACATCGATCATTGATGCTAATGAGAACATCACTATTGAGTCGACACAATTAGTCGCATCCTCAGTAAATGATCACACTGGCTTGCAAATCAAAACGTTACAGGACGGTAATTATGCAATTTTGTGGACAAGTAAAGAGCATTCAATTGCAAAATCGCATGTGCAGAGTTTTAATAACCAAGGCATTCCCGTCAGCAACGCAATTACTGTTGACTATATAAACGTCTTGCTTGACGGTGAGTATCCAGGAACGTTAGCAGCGACAAATGATGGTTTCCTTGTCGTTTTGCCATCACAAACTGGACCGATAGCTTATTCATATACTAGTGACGGTCAACTAAAAGGCTCAAAAATCGAAGTATACTTGAGCGAATTCGAGACGATAGAACAAAACTTAGCCACTACCACCCTAAAAGATGGGCGAATTATCATTACATTCATGACAAACAAAGGATTACAGGCTCAGGCTTTAAACCAAGATGGTACAAAAAATGGGGATGTATTTACCATCAGTGCATCAATGGTAGATATGCAAAGCTTGGTATTCCCAAGCATAGATGAGTTAGCGAATGGCTATTTATTCGTTACATGGGTATACACACACAATGTAAGTAGAGGCTATGTTAATGATGTTAGAGGCCAATTATTAAAAGTCGACACTCAGCTAGTCAATGGCGTAACGGCCACACTCCCTACACGCTCAATCTTTGTTGGAAATACCTTTGAGATCCCACTTTCAATCGAAGGGACCAACATCTACGGTGTTGATACCGTGCTTAGCATGAATGGCACTCAAGTTGCGCAATTTAGTGACGGGCTTTATGGAGAGTTTTTACCTTCCTATGAGCGCCTGACAATTCCAGTTAATGTGACTGGCGAGCGATGGGAAAGTGCACTGTCATTAAAATCTCCCTATAAAGCAAA
Source organism: Pseudoalteromonas luteoviolacea (assembly GCF_000814765.1). GTDB lineage: Bacteria > Pseudomonadota > Gammaproteobacteria > Enterobacterales > Alteromonadaceae > Pseudoalteromonas > Pseudoalteromonas luteoviolacea_H. Next base: position 615,970 of record NZ_JWIC01000007.1, on the reverse strand, counting down.
AACAGGTAAAGGGCATTATGGTACTGCCTCATTAATTGCCAATAATCCGGGGACTGTGACGGTCACGGTGCAATCACAATTCACTGATGAAAATGGTCAATATATTTATCAAAGCCAAGATAATTATACTGTAACCGTATTAGAATCCGTCTTAATTAGTGGCAGTGTGGCGTCATTGGCACCAGACGGTGATTTCTCCAACTTTACCATTACAATCAATGGTGAGATTGTTAAAATCAATCCAGATGGAAGCTTCAGCGTTCAAGCGGGCATTGGTGAGGCAACACTGACGTTCTCTGCGCCAGGTTATCTCAGTAAAGAGCAAAGCATCACACTGTCGCCAAATCAGGCTAACGTTGATTTAGGCGAAATTGATCTAGTTGCTGGAGATAGCAACGGTAACGATAAGATTGATATCGGTGATTTAACGAAGCTGCTCGGCGCTTACCGTACCACCAGCACAGATCCTAACTACTCAATCGGGGTCGATTTTAACCGAGACAATAAAGTTGATTTACAAGACTTGACATTGCTCGGCAAAAACTTTGGCAAACAGGCTCAGTAGCCTTTAGGCCAATATTAGTTTAAGGCCATACTCTGTATGGCCTATATGCAAGGACTAGGAACTACATGCAATACCTAATTACCGCCATATTTTGTTTTTTAAGTACTGCCGCACTCGCCAGTGAAGGCCGGGTGACTTTAGAAACCCCGAGCCAGAAAGTAAAAACAGGCAGCCAATTTTATATCGATATTAACGTGCACGATGTGCCAGAAGTTTATGGTGTCCACCTTGTCTTGAAGTATGACCCCGCCCAACTTAAAGTACTGGACCAAGATGAAAAAATGCCAGAAATTCAACTCGAGCATGGCAACTTTTTGGATGAAGACAGATTATTTGTATTAAAAAATGCTGTCAGTGTGCAAGGTAATACAATCGACTATATCGTTAGCCAGATGGCCCCCGCGAACAGTGTTTCAGGCTCCGGCCGCGTTGCAAGGGTGTTTTTTGAAGCGCATAGCAATGCCACCAAAAGCGATGTCACAATCGAGAAGGCCGACTTTGGCACAAGAGATGGTCAAAGCCTGACATTTTCGACGGACTCAACGCTCAGCTTTGCATTTGACTCAGCATATGACATCGTCAAACCGCCCCCCGCCAACCATAACAATGCGATGTTATTGGCAGGCATTGTCATCATAATGGGCTTGATTTCCCTCACGGCTCTGTATAGACGCAAGCGCGGCGAACTTACGTCAGCAGAAAAAGCGTAAGGGCATCAAAAGATGCCCACTTATCTCTGCAACACCCAATGAGTCGTTTACTGGCGATACACGTGAATATAGCCATCAAGATCCGGGATCAAGACTTTACCTGCACTGACAGCAGGAGAGGCGTAAACCCCACCATGCACAAAGCCTGATATCATACTCGGCTGGTAATCCCAGGCGGTTTCTCCGCTCTCTTTATCAACGGCCATAAATCCGCGCTGAGTCATGAACCACCCCGGCTCATCGTGACCTGTTGACCCAATGTACACGCGATCTTCATCAACCACAGGTTGGCCCCAGCTCCAACCAGGTGTGGCCACTTGCCAAACAATGTCCCCAGTTTGAGTTTTCATTTTAAACAGCAACTTAGCATCTGAACTGCCGATATAAAAATATCCATCATCGCTATCCGCGACAGCACTGGACTCTACCCAAGAACCACCGGGTAGCGCTTTTTGCCAAATAATTTGCCCGTTGTACGGCGCTAACCCATAAAGATATGTATCACGAGAGCCCACGACCAAAATATCGTCCACTATCACAGGACTAGATGGGATCGCGCCTTGTGTTTGATACTGCCATATCAGCTTCCCTGAGTGCTTATCGAGGGCATACACGTGACCATCCCAACTCGCCACAAACACCTTACCTTGATAAATAGTTGCGGTTGCTCGGATCATACCTTGGGTCTTAAAACGCCAGCGCATCTCGCCGTTACGTTTTGAAAATGCATAAAAATAACCGTCCGCGCTGCCAACATAAACAAATCGACTGTCTGCGATTGGACTAGATTTAGTGTAATCAAATTCCCATGGCGCATGATTGGCTGGCAAAATACGCTGATGTCCACCATCGTTTAAACTGGCTTTCCATAGCAATTTTCCGCTCCAGCGATTCAATGCATATAAAAACCCGTCATCACTGGTAATAAAGATCCGATGGTTATCAATAAAGGGTTTTGAACGCACTTTTGCGCCCGTAAGATAAGTCCAGCGGACTTTGACTTGGTCGACATCAAATGCATACAAATTGCCGTTATCACTGCCAAAATAAGCAATGTGACTTTTCGCAGAAATACTGCCCCAGTTTTCACTTCCAGTTTGAAAGCTATATAAATATTGCCCGCTTTTTGCGAACACAGGTGTTGAACTTAATGTTATGAACAGCGCCCAAACAAGCGCTGCAATTTTTCGTTGTAAAGCCATAGTGTGCTCCTTTATTTAGCTCGGGAGCAACACTATTGGGTACGCTCTAAATAGTCCTGAATTTAAACTAAAACATTCTTAATTTATATTAAATATCTGATATACCTACTTTTAAAATGTGGTTTTGCACCAGTTGAGTAAATCCTTTTTCTTGTTTTAGCGATAAAAAATGTGGGTCAGCAGCTATCCACATAAAAGCGTATTGGCCCGCCAATCTTGATTGCTCTAAATAATGCAGCGCTAATTGTGTATCGCCAATGGCTGCGGCATAACGCGCCTGCGACATAGGCGCGCTGTAATGGCCGACATCCGCTTTGCGCGTATCGTGATAGAGTAACCAACGATATACCCCTTTCATGCCATGTGCAGCAAAGTGCTTTTCAATCATGTTGATGTCTGAATCTGAATAACCTTCATATTTCATCACCCAGATCAACTCTTCTAAAGCCAAATCAAAATGACCTAGCTGCTCATAAATCGCTCTTAAACACACATGGTAAAACTTATTGCTTTGTGAATAGGGCCTAAGCCTATCAAGCGCTTCAAACGCCTTATCAAATTGCTGACTCATCATATATACCCAAGCGACACTTTCACTCGAGTAACCATCTGGCTCCATCGATTGATAGGTCTCAATATGATACATCGCTTCATCTGTTCGGCCGACAGCCAGTAAATACTGACCATACATATGATGTGCTTCGCTTTGTGGTAAGGCATTTAAAAAATACGCTTCAGCCTCTTGTATGTTCATTTCACCCATAAAGATAAGCTTGGCATACAACAAGTTGGCGCCTTTATGCTCTGGGTGACTGGATAACACGCGTTCTAAAATGGTTTTTATATGCTGTTTATCATGCTGATAACTCGTGCTCATAGGCTGCAACTGAGAAAAGTGCGCTTTAGCAAGCCAGTAAATAGGGTCTGCCAGATCAGGCTGCTCAACCGAAATCGATTTGAGTAAGCTGATGGCTTTGTCTAATTGCTCAGGGTGATTGTTAACAATAAAGCGCGCATGATTGAAAGGCTCCGTTAAGTGGTCAGGGATAACCTGCTTCACAGGCGATCTGGGCATCTGCCAAAAAACCACAAAAGAAACAGCGACCAGACACAGCGCGGCTTTTAATAGAAAACTATCTAACGATGAGGGCAATGCATCGCACATTGGCGGGCCAACCCAACGATATCCAACGCCAGAAATCGTCTTTATATACTTAGGAGACTTTGCATCATCACCTAATAATCTTCGCAATCCATTGATTGCCACATATATTGCATCTTCACTAACAACCCGTTGCCCCCATACTTCGGATAAAATTTGAGATTTGCTGACATCTTGATGCTTAAACTTTAATAATAAAACTAACAGCGCATATTGTTTAGGATCCAACTCCACTACTTTCGTGCCATTTTGTAAGCTCAACTGCCGATGATTTATAACCCATTGTCCTTTATTGGCGGTCTTCAGCATAATTCCTACCTGAGAATAAAAATCTATCGTTATTTAATTTGAATAAATATTTGGGTGAAATATCGCCACTAGCATAATGGACTTGAAGGGTGTTGTTAAGGTTTTGTTTACAAAAATTACAAACGTAATAAAATTGCAATATAAAGGGCTGAGAATTTCTCGCCCTTTACATAAATAAGATTAATAAAAGCTGGTACTCAATTCACCCTGTTGAGTATCTTGAGTGATCCGCCACTCATCAAAAAGCATCGTAGTACCGCCAGAATTTGTGCATCGAATAGCGTAAGTCAATGATGAGCTATACGCATCATAAAGCGCTTTACCTGAGTGCGTAAACACATCACTGTGTATATTGCTCACACTCGTTTGACCATTAAATAGGCCGGGTACGCCACCATTACCAAATTTGACCACACGGCATTCACCATCAGGCGCAAATGTATTCACACTCAACTGCGTATCCATAGTGACTGATTGATAATAACCAGGGTATCGCCCCCCTTCTTTCCAGTTATCAAACAGCAACGTTCTATCTAAATGAATGGCCGGCGCTGCAGGTACCTTATGGTGTACAAGATAACTACGATTGTCATCATGACACGTCAGCTTAATTACTTTAGCGGATGTCTCATTGCCTTGCTCAACTGCACCATAAATCACTTTATTATCAGCGACCGTTAGCTGAGTTAAAAGTGCACCACTGATTTCGTCAAACAATGCAGCCTCGCTACATGTTGCTTGGCTTGAAGTATCAAAAAATGCCGTGAAATAGTGTGATGAGGTGCTTTGCATCAAAATACTGTGTACCGGACCATACTGGTATTGCGTTACTTTTCCTGCATTGCTGTCGGCATCGTAGATTGTCTCAAGCGCATGTGTATTAAATGTTGCTAAAACACCTGCGGCTAGGGCATAGATTACTTTCATTTTAGTCTCCTTTGAAATCAGCCATTTAATAAGTCTATTATTTTTACTAATTATTTTAGGTACACACATGCTCATAGTTACCCATAAAAGCGACTTATGAGCCGTCATGTTTGTACTGATCATCCTGATTATTTCAGCCCAACATGAATACCAATATGGGAACATGGCTTCGTTGTGTCACTTTATAATGACGACAAAAAAAAATAAGTCAAATGTTTTTACTTAATAATTAATTGACAAAACCTAACAAACCTTATTAAACAAAAAACCATAAAACACTGAAAGTAAAGCTTATATTTTAACTGGGGTCTTTCTCTAAAATATAAGTCTATCGGCAAATTAACATAAATTGCTTCGCTGCATGCATATCTAGTTAAGCCACCTATCCTTCAGTAAGCAATTAAAAGTCAGTGACAAGATACACAAGTATCTCAAATTGACGCTACTCGAAAGCAATGTTTAAAACACCTTTCCTGTTCGAACTATGCTCATTGCTTATAAGCCAGGCATTACCTCACCCGTCATATAACAGGTCATTTATACACATGATCAATTGAAATACGCCTGAAATCAGAGTGTTACTTTACATTTTGTTTCCATTTTATTACCATTAAATTCGCTTTTACAAAAAAAGTTTAAAAGGAGATAACATGAAGTTTTTTGTAATTATGGGCTTGCTGCTCAGTAGCATTTTAATATCATATCAATCGCAGGGGTTTGAAGGGTTGTATTTTAGAACCTCAGAAGGGGAAGAAATTAAAGTTATTCCTCAATATAGGAACCAACGTATCACCAGTATTTCATTTGAGACCGATTGCTCTGCCAATAATGGATATTGTCTATCCAACCAACATACTGATGATATTTTGGAGGCGTTTATCAATAGTACTCGTAACCAACGGCTTTATACGTATCGTTATGTAACTGTTGATCCCTGTATGGATCCTAGAAACCATTGTACACCTTTTAGTAGCGATGAAATACAATCGACTGACTCTACCAAAGGGCCAGATCAATTATCGCCAATGCGAACGGTTAGCTCACGTACAGAATCAAATGCGCCGCAAAATAAATCAGGGCCACTTGAAACTGGGCTTGAACACTTTTTTCAGCAGTTAGGAACCAGTTCTGCAACATTACTCATTGAATACCTTAAATCATTCAATGGACAAGGTGATGCGCCTCTGATTTCTATTAACCAATACAGACTGTCTAATGGAAAAAAAGTGCCATTGTCTATATGCCGACCTTCAGACCAGGGGTGTGATAATATTGATATGGATGTGACGATTAATACAAACTCAGGTGTCACGGTCACTTTCAGAGAGCGTGTAGACTCAGCAGCTGCATGGAGTCGTTATCAGACAATTTATCAATCTCTCTGGGACTTCTTTGAAGCTGGTGAATATACATGTATTGTAGGTAATACAGGAACTGAATCCCAAAATATCATGAGAGGACAGCTGATTTGTATGTGGAACCCCTATTAACACCTCGCGCATAAGGCTTGTTTAGTATATTAATAGATACGCCCATATGTGAGTAAAATATCTTATCTTTACTCACATTTTTGACCTTATGCCTTTCCTCGATTTTATATACCTACAATACCCTATACAACAAATACAAAGTTAGCACTCTAGGGTGAGTGACTGGTCAAAATATATTAACCACTTAAAGGTGAGTCAACACGATTAAAAGGAAATAACATGAAGTTTTTGGTCATTTTAAGCATGATGCTCAGTAGCATTTTAATATCATATCCATCGCTGGGGTTTGATGGACTGTATTTCAAGACAATACAAGATGAAGAAATCAGATTCGCTGCTTTTCAAAGTGGTAGACAAAGTATAGGTATGTCATTTCAGTCACAATGTAATGAAACAAGCCCGCATTGCGAATCCAACAAACATATGACGGAAATTATCGAGGCGTTCTTTAGCGCGTCTCTTAATGATCTATATTACACATACCGTTACGTTACACACGAAGTCTGCGAAGATTCAGACAAAACATGCACACCGTCAGAAATCGACACAGAACAATCGACCTCAAAAAAGTATGGTAAAAAGCCAATCATAACCAAAGACATCTCATTAATTGCAGATTTACTGAAAGAATATAATAACAAAGATACCATGCCCAGATTCATAGTTATCTTGTACAAAACACTTACCACTGGCCAACACGTACCGTGGCGTATCTGCGAAATAGATAAACATGGGTGCAAACCGGTGAATGGGGTTAAGATAAAATCAGCAGAAAAATCAGAGCTGCAGGTAATGTATGATGGACATGGCTCAACATTAAGGGAATTTAGCCTGTTTGCAATTACGGAATTAGCTTTAAGAGAATTTTTCGAGTTTGCTGGTTATACCTGTACCTATACAAACCAGAAAAGCTCCTCCTCTCTTTCTAAACGATACGCCCAGTGTCAATGGCATCCAGATCCTTGTACAGACTCAGCCAATGACTGTGAAATACCAGAAGATAACTCCGTTCTCAAAGGTGAGCATTCATCATCGACATCACACAGTGCTCAACCTGACATTGACCCTTACAATATGATGGTAACTCAATATCGAGATAAAAAAACAGGACAGTTGGTACCACTTGCTGTCTGTGTTGTCCATGTCCCACATTGTACAATCGGTGAAACAGTTCAGTTTACATACTTATCTGATAAGGAGTTTACAGTGCAATATGCAGGATCAGGAGAGGCACTGGATGAATTAAATCGATTTATTGCAGTTGAGTCCGTATTACGTCAGTTTTTAGCTAAAGAGGGCTATACATGCACGTTTTTTGACTCAGTGAGTCAACAAAATGATGTGCAAAGACATGCCAGTTGTCAAAAAGTAACCGAGGAATAAAGGTGTGCAATTTGCTCATAAACAGAGTGTGATAACCCCTTAATCGACCCCTTCTATGCCACTGTTTTTATATTTAGGGCGCTCGAACTCAATTACTGCTGTATCTTACAAGAAGATACGGCAATCTCTCATTAAACAGGTCGCTTACTTTTCTGGTGCATCAACAAAGTTCAGGCCACTTTCAATGCGCGCAAACCAATTAGCAATATGCCTAAAGTCACTTAGATTCACCCCCGCTTTAACTGCTAGTCTAGGGTAAGTGTACAAAGCAATATCAGCAATGCTTGGTGTTGCACCCAGTAAGTAATCACGGTCACTCAGGTGGTTGTCCAAATACGTGAAAAAGTTAATGGTTTTATCATACGTTTGTTCAAGGTCGCCAGGTTTACCAATCACCTTAATACCGCGGTATAAGTTTGGACCATTAAGGACTTCTCCCGCAGACATCGACAAGAACTTTTGTATCTCTGCACGCAGTAAAGCATCTTCCGGATACCATGTGTTATCCGCATCATACTTCTGTGCAAGGTAAACTAAAATTGCGCTCGAATCACAAATAACAGCATCCCCATCGACCAATACAGGCACTTGCCCAAGTGGATTCAAGGCTACAAATTCATCTTTTTTGTGCTCTTGTTCATGTGGGTCTAGTAGCTTTAGTTCGTACTTAAGCCCAAGGATAGATAAAAAGTGTCTGATTTTATGACCGTTACCGGACAAAGAAAAACTATAAAGCGTTATACCTGACATAAGGATCCTTTTACCTGAAGTTTGAGTTGTGCGCTGCATGCGGTAGATACATCCAGCAACCAACATTAGTTTTTCATAGACTGACTCATGAGTAAATTAAGTATTTTTGAAGATTTAAACACGCTTAATCACTGTTGCGCTGCGCAGGAATATCACTGAAATATTGCACAAACTCCACCTCAAAGCCATCGGGGTCAATAAAGTAGACGTTTTTTCGATATCGGTGGTCGGGGCCAAGTTTATCTGCTTGAAACCCTGCCTCATTAAGACGTTTAACCACACTGTCAATACAATTGACTACATAGGCAAAGTGACCAAGGCCAACTTGATGCGCCTCTAATACTCTGTTTTCACCTTCACCATGATCACTAAAGGCAAGATAATGGTGGTCATCACCAAAATGAAGCCATTGTCTGGGTTTACCAAACCACTCTCCCTCACCTTTGCTTCTGACCTTCCAATGTGGAAACGCAGCGCGGTAAAATTGCAGTGCAGAGTCAATATTTTTGACCACCAAATTGACGTGTTCTAAATACATAATAAGTGCCTCCTATTTGTTTTCCATGGTGTATTGAAACGTGGCATGTTTATCTGCCTCCAATAGGTTTACATACGTTTTAATCAGCTTTTTCATTGTCTTCCCTCCGTAAGTTGAGTGGCACTTTAAAAGCTCAACTTAACTTGAGGTAAAGGCTTTTTTAAATATTTTTATCTCTGTGATAAACGCTCAAAAAATACCGCTTGGATAAACGCCACAAATGCGGCAACTTTTGGTAAGTGAATACGGTTTTTAGGATAGAGTGCATATACCTCTACAGCAGGCAATTGCCACTGCGCCAAGACGGGTTCAAGCAAGTCTTTCTCTGGATATTGCGAGCACATATAGTCTGGCAGTATCGCAAGTCCAACCCCGTCCACCACCATTTGCTTAAGTACAATATAATCATCAACACGCATCCTTGGCGAAATAACCACATCACATTGCTTAGACTCGTTGACTAGGCTAATCACTTCTGATTTTTGGATACTGCTCATCAGTAACACATCAAAATTGGCTAGCGCCTCTGGTGTCTTTATTACACCGTGCTGGGCAATAAATTCGCGACTTGCATAAAACCTTCGCGATACGCGGCCCAAACGTTTTGCTACCAATCTTGAGTCTGCCAGCTCACCTATTCGGATCACCAAATCAAAACCTTCTTCAATCACATCCACTCGGCGATTTAAGAGGCTCAACTGCAAATTCACCTGCTTATTTTCTTGCATGAATTGACTTAAAACTGGCTTTAGAATTTCATGGCCCATACCGACAGACATGCCAACTTTCAACTCGCCTGATATTTCATTCAGCGCTTGTGCAACACTGGCGTTGGCAAGCTCTATCTGTGCCTTTATTTGCTTACAATGCTCTAAGTAAACGCTGCCAGCCTCGGTCAAATGCTGCGTTCGAGTTGTACGCTCAAGTAATGTGATCCCCAAACTCGCCTCGAGTTGCGATACTTTTCGACTCAAATTGGCCTTAGGCATGTTCAAACGTTCAGCGGCCAAAGTGAAACTACCGGCATCAACCACGGCTAAAAATAGCAGCATCGAGTTTATATCTGTTTTTTCCATTGCCTGACTTTATTGTTGTTGTATATGGAAAAGTAATTCTATTTTATAGGTATATATAAAACAACCCAGCTTTCATACACTTTAGTCATCACTTCGAAACAGATTAAATAAAGCAGGAAAAACCATGAAAATACTTTCAAGAGATTCACTACAATTAGGCGGGTTTGCAGGCATTACAGAGCACAGATTAGTGACGGATAGCCGTGTATTTGCAGGGCGCAAAAAGCCAGAAACATTTGAAGGGCTTGGCAGTATGGTATATCTGGCGGATGCTCGTTATTTGCCCAAAGGTCAATCAGGTATGCATCCTCATAGTGAAATTGATGTCATCTCTGTTGTGTTAGAAGGACGCGTAAGTCATGAAGGGTCATTAGAGCATGGCAAAGACTTAGTCGCAGGTGATGTGCAAGTACAAAGAGCAGGAGGTGAAGGCTTTAGTCACAATGAAATTAACCCCGATGATGCCCCTAACCGTATGCTGCAAATTTGGGCGCTGCCTGAAGTTGCGGGTCAACCTGCACAATATAAGTCTTACTCCCCCAAAACCAGAGGTGCAACACGCATTTATGGTGGTAGTGAAAATCAACAAGACACCTTTGCCAGTGCAACCATCATGGATATTGTCCATTTAGATAACGAAGACAGCATCGATATTAACCAAGAGGCCCTGATCTATGTTATTACAGGTCAAGCCCAACTGCACCATAACGGTCAACAGACGCTGGTAAAAGAAGGCGACTTAATCAGCAATCATGCACAAAAAATTACCGCCACTGCACAGCTGCAATTACTCGTCGTTACACAGAACTAATTGAGCAATAATCGATAGGAGCGAACAAGATGAAAAACTCGGCACCCAATGAGCATATATTAGCCTTAGTCAATTATTTTGCATTACTTCCTCTGGTTTACTTTATTCCAGATTTAATCGCCCCAATTACTGGCGCCAATAAATTACTGCATGTGGCCACTGTTTTGGCATTAATTGTGCCGCTGATTTCATATTGTGTGATGCCCATTGCCGTGAAGCTGCTATCCAAAAAGACGGTGTGACTCACACAACCACCCACGCCCTGGGTGGTTGTGTGTATTTTAACTAGTGAAACGACAGGCCATACATTAATACACGCCCAGCATCCACATAATCAACTGTGCCGGTTGCTGAGATCCTAATTTTAGAAGTCGTCACTGGCTGAGGCAATCTGTACAGTTCTCTCGCAAATGCTTTATTTTGTATAACTGAGGTGAACTCAAACTCACCTTTTTTGACCCATGTGCCATTTTCCCACGCTTCCACGGTAAATGTTGTAAGACGGTTACCTTGCCCATTATTGTAGGTACCTAACTTAAACGACTGTAGAGTGAAGTTACTTTTAAACTCTAGAGAAAATGACATTGGGAAAGGTACTCCTCCGGTATCAGACATCATATATATGCCTTTTGTGGCGTCATCGGTATCCGTCAGGCAGGTTTCATCCAATGCTCTGGTGTAATCAAACTCCCCGCCTGAGAATGCAGCATCTGAGCTAAAGTTGATCACATCATCACAAACGGGTGGTGTGGTGAGCGCATTACTAAACTCAAATCCAAAATCTCCTCGACTGCCGTCTGATCCATACCAAGTGCCAGTCCATATATTTGCTGCATTTCGAGTACCGGTAAACCACTTAACGTTACCATTTTCATTTAATTTAAAGTGAACTCGCGGCTCAAGTCCACTGCCATAAAATGGGTTATTCGTTTCTTCAACTTCCCCTAACAGCGTCACAAAGTTACCATCATTACCAATCAACATATTACCCTGCTGAACGACGTTAACAGCAATGGTGTTTGTCGGGTTATTTACACCATCGAGCACATCATCAAAATTGATAACCACATTCTGTGCAAATGCCTGTGGCGCCAAAAAAAGTGAAGCAAGTACAATCCTTTTATTCATTTTATAATACCCTTAACGTTAGTTTGTTTTTTAATCGCGTAAAAACATCTTATGTCTATGACAAATAATGCAGTGAGATAATTACAAAATTTTATTGGTAAATGATGGCAAAGTAAGTAAAAGGACCTTTACACCTGACATAAATTGTCACTGACCGATTCACGCTACAGAACATATCATCAGAGACCAAACTCACCTCTCATTTAATTTTGCATCAACTCAAATGCGAGCTCAGTGACCTTTTGCCCCTTTAATTTATGCATACCAGAGATATTCGACAAGATGATGTACCCCAACCGATTATCTATGTCCAGAATCATTGCTGAGCTATATCCCCCAGTGCCACCATCATGAAAATAGACCTTATCTGTTTTATCAGCACTGTCGATTACATACCAGCCCAAGCCCATTTTTGTGTGGCCTTGTTCAAATGTGATTTGCTGCTGCAATTTGACCCAATCATGTATACGATCAAAGTGGGCAAGCGCAAACTGCCCCAAATCCTGTACTGACGAGAGAATAGCACCCGCGCCTTGTAACACACCTAAGTCCCAATTTGATGTTGCTTCACCCCGTGTATTTAAACCCATAACTAACTCGCCATGCACATCGCGCCAATTACAAAAGCTATGCGGCATCTTAAGTGGTTCAAATATGCGTTTTTGCAGCAGCTCGGAAAAACTCATCTGTTCTATTTTGGCCAGTACATATCCGAGCAGGCCAATACCAAGGTTCGAGTATTCGTGTTGAGTTTGGCTTTTAATTTTGATGTCATTGGCAAGGTGAGCCAACAAGTCAGCTTCTAAATAGGCTGCATATGGGTTATCTTTGCGCTTGAACAGTGCCTGCCAGAGCAGTCCAGGTGGCAATTTAGGCAAGCCTGAAGTGTGAGTGGCCAAAGACTCGAAGGTGATTTGAACATTATCTCGGGTGGTTAAATCAATATGCGATGAGATAGGTTCGCCCAATGCCAACTTTCCTTCACAGGCCAATTGCGCTAGCACAGCATTGGTAAACAGCTTAGTTAACGAGCCAATTTCAAACACCGATGCGTGATTATCAATTTGCTCAACCTCTTTACCACCTTGCCTTGCACCATAATATGCGCAGCGCCCCGCATCAAACTTTGCCACGGCCAGCTCGGTATTGGGCGCAAATGCGCCAACGACTTTATGAATTGACTGTATGTCGAGATCCGAAAACTGCATAACTGTCCTTTTACTTTTGTGCTCTAATTTATTGGAGCACAAACACAGCTACACGACAAAATGAATAACGTAAGTAAATATTTATAATGAAATAGTTTAGACTGTTGTGCGCCTTACCCATTAAGACGCCAATTGTTCCCGATAACTGCCCGGCGACACGCCAAACCAAGTAGTAAATGCGCGGATGAATGAGTTCGACTCTTGATACCCTAATAAAAATGCCACTTCACTGAGCGATATATGAGATTTTTGCAAATAGTGCTTAGCCAGTTCTGAGCGTACATTTTGTAAAACACTATGAAAATTCGTGTCTTCATCGGTCAGTTTTCGCTGCAAAGTCCGCTTACTCAGTGTGAGCTTTTGCGCCACCATCTCAATCGAACTTTGACCAACAGGCAATGACTCTATGAGAACAGCTCGAACACGTTCAACTGTCGTCGCGGTTGCGGTTAAATCTGCGAGCTTTTGATTCAAGCCGCCTTCAAAGTATGACCACATACTTGAATTTGCAGTTAAAAATGGACGCGCGGCATCCTCGGCTCGAAAGGCAATTGAAAGCTGCTCACCTTGTTTAAGTGTACAACCAAAAAACGCTTCATATGCTTCAATATTGCCAGGCAGTTCTGGCAAGGTAACCGATACCGGTATCGCATTGTAACGCGTTGCCATGCGCAGTAATTTGGTAAAAAACACCATCTCAGTAAGTACAAGTACGGCGGGAACAGCCCCCTCATAACCGTAACAAGATAACCCCATTGTTGTGGTTTTGTCGTTCATTTCAAGGTCCATTTTCATGGGTCCAATCAATGGCTTGTAGTGTTTTATGCGCGACAGAGCAGTATTTAAATCAGGACTACAAAGCGCCGCAAACAAAGGGGCATCAAACACTTCCACCGATAAATGTTCAGCAACCAGTAATGGGACATCTCGCCCGTTCGCGGCCTTTTCAATCGCCAACCACCAAGCAAAATACTCCTTTGGTGATAACATAACAGGCTCACGATTCAAAATATCCGCTGGCAGCTTTGAATATGCCACCACAGTCTCAACATCAATGTTCATGTCCTGTAATAATATTTTACAGTTTGCGTGTACTGTAAACTTGCTCGCAATTTTCATAACTCGTTACTTTTCCATCGATTGTCGTGACAACTTTAATACCATTTTACGCGGTAGTAATGGGGTGATCCAATTAAGCAAAAACTGTAATTTGCGCTCATTAAATGCAATCAGCTGACCTTGCTGCATCGCTTTGTAACCGCACTCAGCCACCGACTTTGCCGATTTAGCATTTTTCCACACATCAACCCCTTCCAAGTCGCCTGCAGCCACAAAACCAGTATTAACCGCCCCAGGACACAGCGCGGTTGCGGTGACGCCAGTGCCAGACAACTCCTCAGCAATTGCCTGAGTATAAGAAGTGACATACGCCTTGGTCGCATAATATACCGCTTGAAGTGGACCCGGTAAAAATGACACCGTGGATGACACATTGAGAATACGACCACGCTGGCGCGCAACCATCTCTTTTGAATATAGGTGAGTCAGATCCGTCAACGCGGTTATATTAACTTGTACCATCTGCTGATCAGCCACCATATCGCGTTGGTAAAAGACACCATGGCCACCAAACCCGGCATTATTGATTAAGACATCCACCTCAATATTCAAAGCAGACGTTTTAGCAAAAATACGCTGCGCAGCATGTGGTTGCGACAAATCTTCACTGATCACTGTCGTTTTTATACTGTGTTTGACTTCCAATTCCTTCGCCAAAGCGTCCAACTTATCTTGTGAACGCGCAACTAGCACTAAGTCACCACCTTGTTGTGCATGTAAGTGCGCTAATTCCAAACCAATGCCGCTGGATGCGCCTGTGATCAATGCCGTATTTGCCATGTGCTTTACCTCTGTTTAAACCCCGTTGATTCATTGCGCTCAGTATAGACATTCAGAACGCGCCACACACTGACAGATCGTGACACTCAACATGCAAAAGGTGACAACTTTAGTTTAAACGTGACAACTTTCATTCAAAGGTGCCAAAGTGTAAACCCCTTTTACAGTTTTAGTGAGTTTACAAATATCGATTTCAGTGACCTAACTATATATGGTTCCCGAGGCAAGCTCGGGATGACGGCAAAAGGACAACTTAGGCCAAATCAACGCTCCTAGATAACCCTCGTCATCCTGATGAAGATCAGGATCCATTTTCTATGCACCTAAAAATAGTTCTTCAATAGACACAAAATTAAATGGGCCATTGAAGTCAAATCAACACACAGACCTCACCCCCGTCATCCTGATGAACATCAGGATCCATTTTTAATGCAACAGAAAATAGTTCTTCAGTAGACACAAAATTAAATGGGCTAATTATGTCAAATCAACACACTGACCTCACCCTAGTCATCCTGATGAATATCAGGATCCGATTTTGGGTTCTGTGCATGTGATTCGTTTGTTGGTTGGAGAGGAAAACACAGCTATAACGACGATTAATACGCGCCACTTATGATAAATCAACACACCGACTTCACCCTCGTCATCCTGATGAACATCAGGATCCATTTTTACTGCGTTGCACAATCAGTTCCTCGTTAGACTCAACAATCCATCAAGAATACATAGGCCTGCGGCGCGATAGTGAAGCGAAATATTTCCAACACGGAGCTGAAATCCATCCATAGAGTGTGGTTACATCGGTCATCCATGACCTCACTTCTTCGCGTTGCGAAACTTTGTTTCGGTCACTCATCACCTAAGCTGCTTGCGTGGCAGTGAAGGCAGCCAATGCATCAGCCGAGTTATCAATCTCTTTCTAAGCTGCCTGTTCGGCAGTGAAGGTGGTGTATACATAATTTTGCTCCAAAAAAAATTTCTAAGCTGCCTGTTCGGCAGTGAAGTTCTCAAATGATATCGAGTTCAAGAAGTTCATTTTCTAAGCTGCCTGTTCGGCAGTGAAGGTTATTTGCGCTGATGATGATGCTGAGACCAATTTCTAAGCTGCCTGTTCGGCAGTGAAGTTTTCGATACGTATCGAGAGTATGTTTATGATTTTCTAAGCTGCCTGTTCGGCAGTGAAGTGACTAACGGGCAGACCGTTAATGTAATTTCATTTCTAAGCTGCCTGTTCGGCAGTGAAGTCACAGGGTTGTTGATGGTAAAGTTGAATCAATTTCTAAGCTGCCTGTTCGTCAGTGAAGTCAATCAGGCAAGTTGAAATAGAAACAATATCTTTCTAAGCTGCCTGTTCGGCAGTGAAGATGACCTATTAACTTGAGCAAGAGCTATTACATTTCTAAGCTGCCTGTTCGGCAGTGAAGTTGATATACAAGGATGTCAAAATTACCCCATATTTCTAAGCTGCCTGTTCGGCAGTGAAGGAACTTGTGAACTCTATATATCATTCTTTGGATTTCTAAGCTGCCTGTTCGGCAGTGAAGCCAAAAGACGACAGTATTACCCTGACGTTTATTTTCTAAGCTGCCTGTTCGGCAGTGAAGTTTATGTACCCCAGATAATCATTGCGCTCCAATTTCTAAGCTGCCTGTTCGGCAGTGAAGGTAATGATGAACGGTGACAGCCAAGCTTACATTTTCTAAGCTGCCTGTTCGGCAGTGAAGTAGAAATCCCCCAAGAGTGGTTAAAAATCGAATTTCTAAGCTGCCTGTTCGGCAGTGAAGTTAGAGAACTTTCCAAGGTCAATGCTGATCTATTTCTAAGCTGCCTGTTCGGCAGTGAAGTTAATGGCTGGACAAACTAGACAAAAGCTTTTTTTCTAAGCTGCCTGTTCGGCAGTGAAGATGTGTCATTTTCAGTCCTTAAATTATGTAGATTTCTAAGCTGCCTGTTCGGCAGTGAAGTGAACACCTGTTCTTCAGGAACCCAAAACATATTTCTAAGCTGCCTGTTCGGCAGTGAAGTCGCCACTATTTCAGCTTTGATTATTATTCTATTTCTAAGCTGCCTGTTCGGCAGTGAAGAAAATATATCCGTATATTGGCAGATGTCCAGCTTTCTAAGCTGCCTGTTCGGCAGTGAAGAGAAACAGCCGAGAGGAATGTAGCATTAATTTTTTCTAAGCTGCCTGTTCGGCAGTGAAGACGGAGTCGGAATGAGTAAACAAGCGGTTTTATTTCTAAGCTGCCTGTTCGGCAGTGAAGGGAAGCCAGTTCGTTGAAGGTACTGTTATAGCTTTCTAAGCTGCCT
>NZ_JWIC01000007.1:470080-597970 GCF_000814765.1 Pseudoalteromonas luteoviolacea | reverse complement strand
CAGTGAAGCAAAGTAAATGAAATTCTATCACCCCATTTGATTTCTAAGCTGCCTGTTCGGCAGTGAAGTTCTAGTGACCCCAACTGTTAGGGGTCATCTATTTCTAAGCTGCCTGTTCGGCAGTGAAGATATTGTTATCCTTCGTTTCCCAATGGGTTCTTTTCTAAGCTGCCTGTTCGGCAGTGAAGTAGTCCGAACGTCAAAGAATAAGTCCACTTATTTTCTAAGCTGCCTGTTCGACAGTGAAGCCACCATATTAACTGCCGTTGATATTATGCTATTTCTAAGCTGCCTGTTCGGCAGTGAAGGTCAGGAAAAAGTTCGGTGTAAAAGTGCTAGATTTCTAAGCTGCCTGTTCGGCAGTGAAGAAAGATGTTAAGCAAAAAAGACTTCCTTCCGTTTTCTAAGCTGCCTGTTCGGCAGTGAAGTTCATCGAGTCTCCAGCAGCTCTGCCGATAAATTTCTAAGCTGCCTGTTCGGCAGTGAAGATAAGGAGATCAAGATGACTAGAAAAGTGCTCTTTCTAAGCTGCCTGTTCGGCAGTGAAGCAGAAGATTTCTTAATGTCGATAACAGCTAACTTTCTAAGCTGCCTGTTCGGCAGTGAAGTAGTTAAGCATTACCCTTGCGCTTTTTATTATTTTCTAAGCTGCCTGTTCAGCAGTGAAGTTTTCTGGATGGCTGAAATGGAAGGTGCAAAATTTCTAAGCTGCCTGTTCGGCAGTGAAGTGATACATGTGCCGACAGGCAACCCTTTTATTTTTCTAAGCTGCCTGTTCGGCAGTGAAGCATTGTATGGGAAGATTCGTTCGTCGTTTCTTTTTCTAAGCTGCCTGTTCGGCAGTGAAGACACCCCCGCACCCCAAGAGCAAAAGTCTCCATTTCTAAGCTGCCTGTTCGGCAGTGAAGCACACTGCTAGATATTGGGAATCAGAAAACAATTTCTAAGCTGCCTGTTCGGCAGTGAAGTTTCTTGGACATTGATATTCCACTATGGGAAATTTCTAAGCTGCCTGTTCGGCAGTGAAGCTATAATGGATTTAATAATAATTATATTAACTTTTCTAAGCTGCCTGTTCGGCAGTGAAGTTTGCACTTAGACAGCATTATGAGCAGTTTCATTTCTAAGCTGCCTGTTCGGCAGTGAAGGCGGGCAGGAAGCGAAATCTAGCACTACTAACTTTCTAAGCTGCCTGTTCGGCAGTGAAGAGTGCTGGTCGGTGGTGGTGCGCTTCTATTGGTTTCTAAGCTGCCTGTTCGGCAGTGAAGGGTGGGAATATTTATCTTTCCCCTATGAATATGTTTCTAAGCTGCCTGTTCGGCAGTGAAGAACTCAAAGCAAGTCCAGCAAAATTACTTACATTTCTAAGCTGCCTGTTCGGCAGTGAAGTAGTAGGAATAGCTAAGCGCTGTAACATTCGATTTCTAAGCTGCCTGTTCGGCAGTGAAGCGATACAACAGCTTACTTTGGTAAAGGTTCAATTTCTAAGCTGCCTGTTCGGCAGTGAAGGGTATTGTGTTGATAGGGAGGTCTAAATAAATTTTCTAAGCTGCCTGTTCGGCAGTGAAGTAGTCGAGTTGGGAGGAAAAGTTGAGTTTGTTTTTCTAAGCTGCCTGTTCGGCAGTGAAGTTGTCTCTTGGTTGCCATACCGTCTTTATTCTTTTCTAAGCTGCCTGTTCGGCAGTGAAGTTAACATCAACGTCATGCTTCGGCTTGAGAGATTTCTAAGCTGCCTGTTCGGCAGTGAAGTTTAACTCTAAGGCAACGTCATAAGTTATCGATTTCTAAGCTGCCTGTTCGGCAGTGAAGCTACTCTTTCAATGCTCGTTATTGAAGCCGTATTTCTAAGCTGCCTGTTCGGCAGTGAAGAGATGTAAATGTCGGATGGCTTCAATTAGTTATTTCTAAGCTGCCTGTTCGGCAGTGAAGGCCAAAAATAAATATCCACTCTCAAAGTTTTATTTCTAAGCTGCCTGTTCGGCAGTGAAGCTCTGACTACTATGCAAGTACTAACGCCGAATTTTCTAAGCTGCCTGTTCGGCAGTGAAGTCGGTCATCAGATATATTTGCAAGTAACTTAATTTCTAAGCTGCCTGTTCGGCAGTGAAGGAGCTTAAACATCGGGTCCAAAAGAAAGTCCATTTCTAAGCTGCCTGTTCGGCAGTGAAGAGCAAACTGAATTGCTTTGAGTAATGTATTAATTTCTAAGCTGCCTGTTCGGCAGTGAAGATACCCGTTCCTCAGTTTAGTGTTGATTATAATTTCTAAGCTGCCTGTTCGGCAGTGAAGTATAGAATAAATGAAAAAAGATAAGTTGCAACAACCTATTAAGGCAAAAAACCTATTTTTACCTTGTTTAAAATAGCATATTGCAACCTGCTGTATTTTATACACATTTTTAAAGAGCAAAAAATAAAGGGTAAAATTACCCTTTATCACTTTCTTACATACTGTTTTTTTAAAACCACGGAACTGTAGCTGATTTACTTAAACCGAATTGATCAAAGCAGCCTTGCACAGGTGATTTTTTGATTTCACTAAATTGCAGATAACGACGATGCTTATGCCCATTTGAACCACTCTCAAGTTCAAAATATGGATTATCGAACCCTTTAGTAAACATTTTGGCTTTATAGCTTTTCACCTGTTCATCACTAATAGAGCCTCGCTTAATTAGGCGTTTCAATTTTGAGTGAGACATCGTGCTTTGAATTCGAGAAACTGTTCGGTATTCACACCCACTTGGTACAGCTTGAATATCACTCACATCGCAGTAACCCACCAACCCACCTAACCAATTCAACCCTGTTAAATCATGGAGCATGGCATCATTACTATGTATACGCATCACACGCCCTAGCTTCACTTGGTAGTTTGGAAAGCTGACACCAATACAGTCTGATTTCAACGTAAACAAAGCTTTATGTAGTTTTGTATACACTTTATTCAATAAAACATTTTCACGCATCTCAGTATCTGGTTTTATTGTGATTTCAATATAACTATCCACTATCACCTCCTATATCCGTATATTACTGACATATGCCAACCCTTTTTTACCTAAGTAAAATGATGAAACCCCCGCATTTTCGATAAGCTGAGAGAGTTCTTTTGCCTTTTCACGGGGAATATCAATTTCAATGGCAAGTTCACCTGAAGCTTTGGTCATTAAGTGCTTTGTTTTGCCCACCCCTTTTACCATCTCTTCTCGTATATATGGGTTACCCCATATTTTTTTCTTTTCGCCTGTAGTATATCGCCCCATAAAATCCTTTTTTGTGAAGCCATTATTAGAGATACCACCGATACCACCAACTTTGGTTTTGGCTGTACTCATATCATATTTATTGCTAAGCCTTTCGAGCTGCAAGTAGAGTGCTGAACAATACATGCTAATGGGTAGAACCAATCCTTTATTATTGATACCTTTGAACTTTTCAAATTTATCTGCAAGGTATTGATAAGCTTGTGCGAGCTCGCCTTCATTTTCTAACGGCTTTTCCTTATTTAGCTCTTCCAATCGTGCAACTAATGTCAACGGTTCAGCTGAAATTGGAGAGAAAATTACCTCTTGACCTAAGACAAATCTAATTAAATTAGGCATATCTAACGATAAGACCCCCCAAAAACGTTCTGCATAATCTGAGGTAAAAATGGGGTCATTAACTTTGATCATGCCAGTAAACGCGTTTTGATCAGTGCTACCTGTAATGTTTCTTATATAAGTCATTTCAGCATTAACTGCTGTGGGCTTGTCAACGAAACTAACAAGCTGCTCTATATCTTTAAAAAAGTAACTATCACTATTCCTTGATTGATAAAGCTTACGTTGGTCACCAATCAAACGATTTAGTACCCCCATCACTGTATCAAGTGTCACTCTGCGTTTGATAAAGTTTTCAGGCTTTTTTAAGTTCGTCATCGACCCAATAAATTTACGCCCTGTTTTAGGCAATACTTCATTGTTACTTCCTTCTAAAAATGAATTTCGCCAACTGGATTCATATTCGATGGTTATTTTCATAACCACCTCTACTTAGCTTCAAAGTAGGTTGCAAAATCTGTTTGCGGCTGTGAACTGGTCTCACTTTCGTCACGCTTAATACGCATCATTTTATTGCTGTCGTTATAATCGATAACCATTTCATCAACATACATATATGATTTCGCTTGTCGAATGGACAGCTCTGCAATTAGGTTAAGGGTAAATTGTACTAGTACTTTAATTGCATCTTGATTGAGTAAAATGCCATTTTCACCTTCATCGAAAATCGTACCTTTACGCACATAATTCGTGTGAAAAGTGGCTTTGGGTGATAACTCAGGATTCAGTTTTTGAATAAACTCTTCAACTGACTTAGCTACTTCTTCACCTTGTCCTTCTTTAATCTGCATTGCTTCGCGGTCAAACTTTTTATCAAGAGAAATAAATTGTAATTGCTCAATGCTGATTGAACCGTATGAAATGTATTTAGTGTCACCAAAGGTGGTTTTTGAAAAGAACGATGAATTATCACGTTCACCCGCTTGCCCAAATTGCTCAAAATTACCATTACCTAATTGGTCAACAAAATCTTCTATCAATAACGGGCTTGTACGCTTATTTTGGCTATTTGGTACAACATAGCCACGTACTAAACCTGTTACCGATGACAGCACTTTAGTTAAATTATCCAGCTTCGCTTTGTTTGCATAGTGAATATCAAATGCTTGCGATCTAAATAAATGATGGCGTATACAGTTTTGGCTGATGTAAAGCGGCGTTTCCTTAAAGTCTATATCGGTCGCCTGCTTTTTATATTTGTACCCTGTTTCTTCTTTTATTTTACCCGTTAAGTTTGAGTAGCCACGCAATTTAGGCAGTGTATGATTATCAACTGTCTTTCCGTCATCACCCGCAAGTGTTGTAGGTCCATTCCAATTCACTACTCCGTGACCTAAGGCGACAATTTTAAAATCGACACTTTTAATTCCTGTTACTTTTTCCATGTGTTTATCCTTTCTAAGTTTATGATTGAATAATTTTGTTGAGTGGCATGGCACCAATTACTTGTTTGGTGCCTTTTAAGTAATAAATTGCTGATTCATCGCACTCGTTTTCACCTAACTTCGTTAGTAAATCTGACGGCGTGTAACTTAAATAAATTGGATGTTGTGGTTCTACAGCAGCACCTTCTAAAACCTGTTTACGCAAACCAATGTTTTTAGCTGTAATACCTTTACTCGGGCTTGTTTCATCTATTTGATGGTGCTTTTTCGCTGCGTAATCGATGATGCCTGTGTTTCTTAGGAGAGTAAGTGACTCCGTATAGCAATTTGCAAAGTCGCCGTCTGACTCTTGCCAATCCATCGCATAATCATCTGTGATAGTGAAGTTATCGAAGCTTTCAATTTCCATCACAACCATTTGCACAAAACGACTATCGCCACGTAGCGACGACTTTTTTAACTTCTTTTTATCACTGGCTTTTTGTTTTTGTATAAAGCGAATTGGATCATGTACTTTTGCCGCAATGACTTTTGCACTTTCTTTTAATCCCGCAATCAAATCTTGCTCAACAGCAGCAACCCCTTGACTGGATTGATAAAAACGTTCATAAAGTTGATAAATTTCGTTGATTGTTAGTGGATGTTCACTGATATGATTTTGTAAAAATACATACCAAGCATATGCACTGCGATAACTGTTATTACCATTTAAAAAGCGGGCGCAACTGCACGTTATTTTGCCATTCGATTCTGGGATCATACTTGGCACAGCAACGGTATATTGATTAACAGTCTGGCTCTTACCAAATCGGTCTAAGCGCCCTAATCGCTGCAAAAAGTTTTCTGCCAAGGTAAATTCACTGGTCATTTGCAAGCTGGTAATATTCAGCGCCGCTTGAACAATCGGGCCACTTCGCAATACATCAAACTCTTTCGTGCCACCTGCTTTAAAACTTTCATAAACTTTGTTGAAAATAGCTTGCTTATCCTTTGTTTTAAACTTGCCATGAAACACAATGGCGTTTTCTGTCACTTGGTTTTGTATAAAAGCTTGTTGCGCAAGGGTTGCCGTATTACTGATAACAATGGTGTTTTTAGGTTGTGCTTTAAATAATGGATTCGTCTCGTTTTGTTGTGTTTCATCGAATAGCTCAAAATTGATTTGATAGTGACTAGGGTTAAAGCTCTGTATCGATTTAATGTCTTGTTTAGCGATTTCTAAAATATTCTCAATAAAACTGTAATTTGGCGTTGCTGAAACAAGTAATGTATTGGCGCTGCTCCCCATTAATTTTTTCGCTTGAATTAACTCCGCAAATAGCAAGTTAAACGCTGGCATGGGGATGTATTCATGAAACTCATCAAAAACGATGTGACTATTTAAAAATTCAGTAAATGCGGTCACATTAGTGTGTGTGGTAATGCTATTAATAACCTGATCAATCGTCGTTAATACAATATCACCAGAAAACTCTTGCCCTTGTGGTGTTAGCTCTGATTCACCTTGATTATTAATATATTTGAATTCCCCTGTGCATATTTCTAACTTGCCAGATGGAAGATATTCGTTACTAGTTAAGTCATGATAAAGGCCTTCGCACACTTGTACTCGTGGACAAATCCAAATGACTTTTTTAGCATCGCTTAATTTTGCCCATTCCAAAGCAATTTTAGTTTTACCACACCCTGCTGGGCCATTAAGTACAGCTACATGCTCGACATCTAACAACTCTTTGGCTGTGGCATTTTGCGCTTGATTACGCTCACTACCTCGGTATGTTTGCTCAAACCCATCTAAACAGATTTGTATCTGCTGAGTTAAATTACTATGCTGTTGAAGTGTTTTTTCAACTAGTAAATCCAGCGTAGCAGTTGTAATGTAATTACTGAGCTCTTCTGCACTTAATGCAGAGACTTGACGATCAGCACTGATCACACATGCCCTTAAAATATTAGCCTTGGCGTTAAAATTAATATCGTTCAGATAAGGCTTAAACAATTCTTCACATTCATACTGCTTATATTGTGGTAAATCAGTTTTTCGAAAACCCGAAGTTAGATCTTCATCATATTTTATTCGGCATTTTGTGAAGTCAGCATTCGTTCTAGGATGTTCATAATTATTTTGGAGTTTGACAACGTCTTTTAGCAAAAGCTCAGTATGCGCCACCAACTCTTGCATGCCTTTTTCTTTATAGGTCGCATTCAATTTACGGTGCACATCATTGAGCTTTAAATATTCATCTTTGCGAATTGGCTTGGCATGATGCCAAAAAACAGTATGTTCAATGAGTTGGAATAGTTTTTTATTTGGTAGTACTGGCGATAAATCAATAAACTGACATATCCACAATGAGATTTCATTATGCCTAGGGTGCTTTTCAAATGAGAATTTAGCAGCATCAATATGCAAACCATCTTCATGCAGTTCAATCACTTGCTTTTCATTTTTGTTAATAGTTTTTTCAAGCCACGTTCTGTATTCAGGATCTAATTTACCGATATCATGTAAACACCCACTGACAAACGCCGCTTGTTTTAAACCGGATTGTCCGCTACCAAATAATTGTTCTACTAATAGAGAGGCGACAGTGCCTACAGCAAAAAGATGTTCTGAAAGTAATTGCTTTTGAGTATTTGCATAAACGACTTCTGACATTATTTTTGTTTCATCCATTTTAAGATCATTAATTGTGGTGTAATTCACTGGTACAACTCCCTCTAGACTGAACTTACTCTTATTCCCCACAACCCACAAAAGCTGGCTGCGAGCGCGACTTCTGATCCAATGGCAACTCACAGCAGTGCTACGACTGGCAGTTTTGCGCAGCATCTTTTTAACGGTATCAAGCCCGTCTTGGGTGATCACGGTTTGCCATGTGTTGTCGCCAATGCGGTTGGCAAAGGCATCCAGCACCCGTCTGGTTTTCTTGAGGGCGTTTTTCTCACATTGAGATACAAATGTGACCATCATAAGGCGTCACCTTTTTGATCATTTTCAATGGCGGCTATTTGCTCTTCACTTAATTCTTGTAATGCCACTTGCTTTACTTGTTCAAACATATAATCAAGAGCTTTGTGATCGGTAAACGCTTGTAGGATTTGCTGGCGAAATTCCTGCTCGGTGGCATTTTCTTTGGCACAAATAAATGCCCAAGGCAGTACTAAGGCATCTTTGATTAAATCGGCAATGTCGAACACCAAAGCTCCGCGGCGGGTTTTGCCATGCATCACCGCAAAACCGTGAGGAATACCGAGCACCCACAAAGTGCAGGCAGCCAAACCATAAGCGAGATAATTGCCGTGGTTTAAAAAGTCGTTCGCTTTGCCTATATCAACAGGTTTTGATGATTGATGCTGGCGCTTAAAGCCCTCACAATTGGTGGCATTGGCCGCATATTTATAAAGTACCTTGGTGAGCTGTGCTTCGGTTAACAGCAGCTCTTGTGAATTAGTGGCTTTGTCTGTACGTGTAAAAAAGGTATCCAGCGCGGTTTGAATAGCTTTATCATCAAAGTTAAAGCCTTCATTTTTTAAGTCTCGGTCTTTTTGCCAAACTTGCTTTAAAAACGCGATCCGCGCCTGCTGAAAGTGCTTTGCAGCATCTAAGCGCTGTTCATCATCAAACCAAAATCCCATCCAGCCTTGCAGGTACTCTGTTGGTCGATACTCATTTTGCGGTGTCATCCACTCGATTTCACAGCCCATGTACAAAGGCGTTGCACCGCCGCCACAAAAACCGACTAATACACCTGCTTGAGCAAGCATGCGCATCGCAGCTTGTGTAATTGAAGTACCATTACCCAGCAAAATAACCGTGGTATTAGCAATAGGGATATTAAAATAGAGGTTCTCTTTGGTGGCTTCGGTCAAGTATAAAACGCGGCCATCTTTTTGCATGACGCGGCAATATTCTAGATAAAATAAGTTGGCGCGCTTTGAGTGCAAAATGGCTTTTAAATCGCTAGGGCTAAAGTCTTCCATCGTCTTCCACTTCCTTTGGGTTTAGACATAAGTTACTGATATCCAAGTGCAGCTTCAATGCTGCACGTTTCACCAGTGAAATTTTTTACAGGTGTTTAGTTCCAAAGTAGCTTTTGCTTTCTCAAAGTTCGATAGCAATCTGGGTCCATTACAATTTGCTGGGCTTCTGGGCTTGGGTGCTGCACATCTAAACGCAAGATACTTATTAAATAATTAAGCAACGCTGCATTGGTTTTGAGTTGTTTTTTGTTGCCGCTCATATCAAAGTCATGGGCAATGACTTGCTGAGCATAATCACTTAAACGCTGATCTGGCATGATGGTTAACGTGACTTCCTGTTGCCATGCTTCATCATCTTGTTTGTACTTTTGTGCCTTACATTTGAATTCAGGACATGCCGATAAGATGCGAGATAGTGAAAAGTCTCTAAACCCTTTAGCGTCCTCGCAATATGCTCTTAAATGATAACGCAGGCCAGAGTTCACTAGCGTATGTGGGCGAATAATACGCTCCGTTTCTCCACCTTCTTTAATCGACTGGTAACGGATATCGAGCACACTTTGCCGACGGCAAGCGTTTAATATGGGCCGTAAAATAGTGGGATTGAGTTTTCTATGGGGTAAAGGAAGCGTTGCAATCGTCGAGGTACTTAGGTTGTGTACATACTGCTCACCAATTAAATTGGCATACTCGGTAAAGTCTTGGGAAATATAGTTTGGTGTAAAGGGGGTTGCCAATACATAGGCTTTTTCAGACTCGTTATAATGCGCATCAATTTGGTAGCGTGCGATAAAGTCTGTTAGGTAACGCCGAGCGCTGGGTCTTGATAGTTTGAACTTATCTTGAAAAGTGCCTGTTTGGATCTCTCCTTGCCAAAATAACACCGCCTCAATGTATCTAAAATATTGCTCTTCCTTAGCCTGCATAAATCACTTTTAGTAAAATTAACGTGAACAAAATGTATCAAAACAAAGTGTTGAAGTCATTGATCCGCGACAAAAATAAGGCGCAACACGCTATTTTTTAACTAGCTCACAGTCTGTTTTAATCTAATTCATTGAACAGCTGTTATCTGCTAAATTAAATCGTATAAACTGAACAAATAAGTTAAGTAACCTATGGATAGACTACCAATGGATAGAATTGATCACTTAATTGATATGATACTCACTCGTGGTTCTATCTTCACATCCTCAAACAGGTGGTACCTATTCATCACAATTGGTTGTATGTTTTATTACTCGCTGTATTCACCGTAATAAATACCATTTTTCACAAACCTATCAGTGAGAATCGTTCTCGATTTCCATGATGCTCGGTTAACAGGGAAATTGTGTTTACAGGTTTTATTTATAGCCTCTCATTGAAAAAACCAATGGTTTCCGAGGCAAGCTCGGAATGACGGGGGGAGAATATGTAGACTTGTGGATAAGCACCACCAAGACTGCCTGTACGATACCTCCCACTCCCTGTCATCCTGATCAAAATCAGGATCCAATTTTTTATCGTTGAACCTAACAATTCATCACGAATATATTAGCTGCCTATACGGTAGTGAACCGAAATACTTCCTACACGGAGCTGAAATCCATCCATGGAGCTGGGTTACATCGCTCATCCATGACCTTATTCTAAGCGACTCACCCCTTGCGCTGTGAAACTTCGTTTCGGTCACTCATCACCTAAGCTGCCTGCACGGCAGTGAACTATTGGGAATCTGGCAGAAGTCCAGTGCCTGATTTCTAAGCTGCCTGTACGGCAGTGAACCAGCAACTACAAGCTGCAATGTACAACGTATGTTTCTACGCTGCCTGTACGGCAGTGAACAGGTATGTGAGCCAGTGTGTAGTGCGTTGTCATTTCTAAGCTGCCTGTACGGCAGTGAACCTCGGAACACCAATGATTTGAGCAACCTGTGATTTCTAAGCTGCCTGTACGGCAGTTAACTAGGCTTGTTGACGCCCGAAAAATACATTACCTTTCTAAGCTGCCTGTACGGCAGTGAACATTATCCAGCCGCACTTGAGCATTTTTGAATTTTTCTAAGCTGCCTGTACGGCAGTGAACATTATCCAGCCGCACTTGAGCATTTTTGAATTTTTCTAAGCTGCCTGTACGGCAGTGAACTTTTGATAACCGTGAAAGCCTTTATCACGTGGTTTCTAAGCTACCTGTACGGCAGTGAACACGCCACGTCTGATGAGATTAATGCTGCTCTATTTCTAAGCTACCTGTACGGCAGTGAACAAAGCCACCTGAAGACTATCCCGGCGCAAAAATTTCTAAGCTGCCTGTACGGCAGTGAACGAGGTCTGCGTACAGCTCATAATTAGATGAACTTTCTAAGCTGCCTGTACGGCAGTGAACGCACTGCGTCAGATTATAACGAGGTCACATATTTTCTAAGCTGCCTGTACGGCAGTGAACATATCAGTGACACAGGGGGGGTGGGGTCAATTTTTCTAAGCTGCCTGCACGGCAGTGAACCTTTTACTGAGTCCTTATCAATTTTAATTACTTTTCTAAGCTGCCTGTACGGCAGTGAACGAGTTAACACAGCTAGAACGTCTAACTGTTGCTTTCTAAGCTGCCTGTACGGCAGTGAACGATAAGAAAAAAAGAGTTGCTTTACTGCTACATTTCTAAGCTGCCTGTACGGCAGTGAACGATAAGAAAAAAAGAGTTGCTTTACTGCTACATTTCTAAGCTGCCTGTACGGCAGTGAACACCCGCAGATGCAGCCGAGCGCGCAAGTACATTTTCTAAGCTGCCTGTACGGCAGTGAACTGTGGTCATCATGAGAAATACGGAATTCGATATTTCTAAGCTGCCTGTACGGCAGTGAACCACCATCTACGGGAGTTGCGCTTATATATTCGTTTCTAAGCTGCCTGTACGGCAGTGAACAACATTCCAGTGACTTAACGTTTCTTGCGATCTTTCTAAGCTGCCTGTACGGCAGTGAACTATCCAAAGATTTTCCAGTTATGTATTTTTCATTTCTAAGCTGCCTGTACGGCAGTGAACGTGAGACGTGTTACATCCAAATCTCTGGTGAATTTCTAAGCTGCCTGTACGGCAGTGAACTGGCCTTTTCAACGTCTGGGTTTTTTGATTGTTTTCTAAGCTGCCTGTACGGCAGTGAACTAGTTAAGTTTAAGAATTGCGATAGTGGTGAATTTCTAAGCTGCCTGTACGGCAGTGAACTGGCCTAGCGTGCGTTCTCTCTATGATTTGATTTTCTAAGCTGCCTGTACGGCAGTGAACCAGGGGTGACTGGGTGACCAGCTTTTTTTGAGTTTCTAAGCTGCCTGTACGGCAGTGAACTTTTTAAAGGGTGGTGGAATGATTTAGTAGGATTTCTAAGCTGCCTGTACGGCAGTGAACGCTAAAAGTTTTGATTTTCTAGATACAATAAATTTCTAAGCTGCCTGTACGGCAGTGAACGGAAGCTTGCCAGAAGTCCTCCAAAGTTATTATTTCTAAGCTGCCTGTACGGCAGTGAACTGTATGCGAATATGAGGGGTTTTGACAAGTTTTTTCTAAGCTGCCTGTACGGCAGTGAACTATGGGATGTTGACCCTATAGAAGCTTGTAATTTTCTAAGCTGCCTGTACGGCAGTGAACAAAATTCGATTGGCTGGGCGGTCACCGTATTTTTTCTAAGCTGCCTGTACGGCAGTGAACTATTTGAAGGCGAACTCAATTTAAACATCATCTTTCTAAGCTGCCTGTACGGCAGTGAACGGAGCGGTCGCTTGGTTGGCTCATATAAAAAATTTCTAAGCTGCCTGTACGGCAGTGAACTCTCAAGACTTCTATAGAAGAAATTGTATAACTTTCTAAGCTGCCTGTACGGCAGTGAACCAGACGGCGGGAATGGGGGCGGCGATGGTGGTTTTCTAAGCTGCCTGTACGGCAGTGAACGTGCTATTTGGTTTTTGACTCGACTTTTTTCATTTCTAAGCTGCCTGTACGGCAGTGAACGAAACAGTTTTATCAAAGCGTGCTCTAAAGTCTTTCTAAGCTGCCTGTACGGCAGTGAACTTGATATTCACGACTTGCTAACGCATCTTAATTTTCTAAGCTGCCTGTACGGCAGTGAACTCTAAGGCAAGCAATGACGACCGAGTTTTAAATTTCTAAGCTGCCTGTACGGCAGTGAACTATGAGTTTTTAACACAAAAACATGTGAATACAAGCACCTAACTAAATAATTCAAAAAACACCATGTTTTTTAGGTGGTTTGTAACTCATTGATTTTAGATATTATGATACTAAACAAAAATAAAAAGGTATTTTGGTATTTTTGCACCCACCAAAAAGGCCGCTTTACCGGCCTTTCATATCACCTATTATTTAACAACAAGGTTTAACTTTATTTATTTGCGCAGTTGTTCAAGCAACGTCTAATAAAATCATTACAGTTTGTCCAAGGTGGTGCCCACTTAACACAGGCATTATAGTCACTTTGACATCGAGCCTCACACGCATTTGATGGCGTCAACAACGCTAACACATTAGGCTGAGCTGGATAAGTAGCAGAAGTCACACCATCCACTGTTAAAGTTTGATTTACAGTGGTCGATTGTGTATCGACTGCAATAGCAGCTGCACTCATTCCTAAACAGCTAATCGCAGTGAGTAGTACTTTTTTCATGGTTTCTCCTTGAATGGTCTGTATCAAATTAAGACCATAAAACGCTATCAAAAACACAAAAAATTAACAATTGAGTTATTTTTAACTCACCTTGTCTAGGTTGCCACTTTTTAGTGGATACAAGCTCACTGCGACTTGCCTATATTTCCCAAGTTTTTAAAGAACATATTACCGATCTCATTATCGGTCACTAATAGGCACTCAGCTGAGTCGCCTACTTTTATGTAAAGCCCCTTTACGCGACATGAGATTCAGCTCTCCAAAGGCGAGTATAGTAACCACCAATTGAAAGCAAACAACGGTGCGAGCCCGACTCCACGACTTTTCCCTGCTCTATCACTAAAATATTATCCGCCTGCACAATACTAGATAAACGATGCGACACGGTGATCACGGTGCGGTTTTGTAATAAGTGCTGTATCGCGCTGACCACATCCGCTTGTGTGATCGGATCTAATGAGGCAGTGATGTCATCTAATAAAACAATCGGTGTATCTTTAAGCAATGCTCTGGCAATGGCAATACACTGGCGTTGCCCACCAGATAACAAAATACCACTCTCCCCAACCTGAGTATTTATCCCATCAGGGAGTTTATTAATAAACTCAAAGCAATGCGCATCAACGCATGCTTGATATACTTCTTCATCCGTTGCATCAGCCTTACCAATTCGAATATTCTCTAAAATACTGGAGTCAATGAGCTGTACATCTTCAAAGATCATACTTATCAGATTATGTAAGTTCTGAGAGCCTATCTCTTGCAGCCCTACCCCGCCTACTTTTACACAGCCACTGCTTGGTTCAAAAAAGCGAGCACATAGGTTGAGCAAAGTCGACTTACCACTCCCTGTCTCTCCCACAACAGCGGTGATGGCGCCTTCTGGTGCATAAAATGACATATTATTTATAGTATCAATATCATCATAACCAAATGATACACGCTCAAATTCGATACTATGATTCTGAGGTGTAATTGGAACGCAAGGTTCACTTAGGCTGGGCTTATTTAAGAATGCTTCGACTGTACATTCAGACTGAATTACCATACGCAACGTACTGCAATGTTCTGCAACTTCATTGAGCATCATCAGTAATGGGATGATCAATACCCCAAATACAATAGCATCAAAATTCATCGCAGATGTGTCTGCCTCAGGGAGTGATAAAGCCAGTATCACAACAAATAAAACCAGTGCCATATTGAGTACAGCCCGATAGCCTAGTAAGGGGCCTGCACCCCACATTTCAGCCTGTAACACGTGTTGCTTAGCACCATCCAACTGTTTTTGGACGCGAGCCAACCAATGGTGTGTTTGATCAAATAACCTAAGGGTTTTGAGTGCCTCAATATAATCTATTAGGGTACTACGGGTATACTTATCAGCATGCGCTTTTGCTTTAGAAACGTGGATAAATCGCTGCTTTAATACGTGCATTGCCCCAAATGCACAAGGCAAAATTAAACACATGCTCAACGCATACAATGGGGCAATACACAGCAAGATCACCAACCCAAATAAAGCCGCCATCAGGGCTGACAGTAGATCGGGCAACACATGCGAAAATATGCGCTCTACTTTCTTGATATCATCACGGAGTAACTCAAAAAATGCACTGCTGTGTATTTGATGCATAACCCCTAGTGGCAGGTGCCTATAATGCGTAATCGCTTTACTACGATAATCCTGCGCTATTTGGTAACCGCCTATAAGGCTTTGCTGCTGGCCCACATAAGCACAGATGAGTTGTAGTAAAAATACACCGCTCAGTGCCATAAAATAGTCACTGGGTGTCGACAGAAGCATGGTGGCAATGGTGACTTTACTCAACTCTGCATAGAGCCAGTAACAACATAAAACACATGGCAAAATTGAAAAGCATCGCTCCAATATCTTAAATATAATACCAATGATAAACGACTGCTTGCCTGACTTTACATGACCGAGTACACGGCGAATACTGTTGATGACCTGTCTATCCATTTAACGCTCGTAACTTGGTAACTGGGCTGGTATAACCGGTGTTTTCTGAGGGTGCACACCCCCTTGTAACTGCCACCCTTTTTTATAGTGCTCACACCGAGCTAACATTGCCTCATGCGTGCCCTGGGCTGCAATCATGCCATCCATTAACGTGAAAATTTGATCGCTATTTTCAAGACCAAAATAATGAGGTGTGATCACTAAAAATGTGGTGTTAGGGTAATGCCCTTTTAAGCCTTGATAAAACTTCGCGTAGGTCAGGTTATCCATGTCGGCACAAGCTTCATCTAAAATCACCAAAGGTGGTGCGTTCAATAATGCTCTAGCGATGGCGATACGGGTGCTCTCTCCTCTTGATAAATTCATGCCGCGCGCTTCTACCCATGTATCTAACCCATTCGGTTGTCGTCCCAGCCAAAATTTGAGCTGAGCCGCAACGATGGCATGCTCTAGTGCCTCTGTTGTGATGCCACTTCGACCGAATGTGATGTTATCTCTGATTGTCCCCTCAAATAAATAACTTTCTTGCATTACGACGCTCATCGCCCCAGCTCTATCGCCATCAGAGAGTTCAAATACATCTTTACCATACCACTGGACGCGGCCCTTATTGGGCGCAAGTAACCCGCTTGCAAGCATTGCGATGGTCGACTTGCCACTGCCCGTACCGCCAACAATCACATTGAGGGCGTTGGGTAAAAGCTTAAAATGCACATTCTTCAGTACAGAAGCCTGTGCATAACAAAAATCGACGCAATAAAATTGTAGCATCGGGTACTTTGAAGCCCCTTGAACCGGTGTGGTATCGTTTTCAGTAGGCGCCATACAGTACAATGGCGTGATCCGAGCAATACTGGCCAGCATATCGTTGGCTTCCATAAAAAAGCGACTCACCTGTAACAGTGGACTCACCATGCTGGTAGCCAACAAAACAGCTAATATAAACTGCTCGATTAAAATCAGCTGCAAGCTGTATAACCAGATAGCCGTTGGTAGCAAAAATAAACAAGACGAACCCAATAACACGCTATACGCGGCCCAACCAGGTAACGCTTGGTGAGTAACCGACTTCACTGTACCGTGATGGATTTCCAGCTTGTGATGCAGTGTTTCAAACCGTTGGCTATCTAAATTATGTAACTTCATCAAAGGGGCGTATTTTACATAATCATGGAGTGTGGAGTTTAAGTCCGCTGCCTCATGGCTAAATTGTGCATAGCGCTCGGTAATTTTGCATTCCCAAAAACCACGCACGAAATAGCACAGCGGCACAATGGCGATAGCACTCAAAGCAAGCCGCCAATCGATCAGGCACAACGCACACAATAAAAATATCGGAGACAAACAGGCGTTAAATAACTCAACACTATTATGAGCGACAAAGTTTTCTAGTTTTTCAATATCATGGAGCATTTGCTGCTTTAACGCGCCTGTATTTTGCTGGCTTAACCATTTAAGTGTGACACTGGCTAAATGTGTTGACAGTGTCCCCCTAACATCAGCAAACGCTCTAAGCGCAACTTGGTAACTCAAATAATACGCGCTAATACGAAACAGTGTCTTACAAACGATAACCGTGACTAGCCCTGCTGCGACCCAAAGTAATGTGTTGACTGATGTGGTAATCGGGTCAAGTAACTCAGTTATGGCGATAAATAGTAAATATATAGGCAGTAATTGAGCACAACTTGCCAGCGCAGTTAAGCTCAGTGCCATCACCATTTTGCTTTTATATCGAGCACACATTGACCACAAAACCAGCCAAGGGTTATTGCTCTTTTCGGTATCATAAGACTCAACACGCATATAAACAGCTCCTTGAAATGCGTTCTTAAATCAGGGCCAAACGGCTAGCCAGATAATAGAGGGGTAGCAAAGTAATGCAATGATCTCGCTACCAAATACAGATTTTGTTTAAGTGCATTTGTTATAAATCAAACAAACCTACGAGTCCTTTAAACAAAATCCATTATAAAGAATGAATTCAGATTACAAGCCTCGTGATTTTTATCAACGTTAAATAATTCATACAAACAACAAGAATAAAGAAGTATTTATTCATTCAATGACGGAAATACTGCAGTATTATTCATAGTAATTTGGTTGATAGACACTAATAAAAATGCAAACAGCACACTGTGTAAAGATTTTTTAATTAATTAACAATACGTTAGTATTGAGTTGCCGTGACTAGCTATTATTACCATTACGGCTGGTACCAAAGACATAACCGAGCAAAGCAGTCAGGGTCGGAAATAAAACATTGAGCAAAATTAATTGCAAAGTATCAAACCAAAAAGCTCTAAAGTCGCTTCTCTGCTGCGTTAGCTGTTTTAGGACATCCGAATTAATCACTTGATTCGTTAACATCAGTTGCTGCGTTTCTCTCATCGCGATAAAGAACTGATATTCACCCCACATAAAAATACATAAGATGATGACTAAAAAACCAATTAATACACTGATGATCCCCCACGTTAAATTAACGCCTGCTTTTTCTTTTCCTGTAAGGGGTTCAGAGACAGGGGCATCCTCAGGCGTATAGTCCTGTGCCGATGCAAGATCAATATCCTGCCAGGATTCTGATGATGGGATTGCGTTTGATTGTGTGCAGTCCTGTGCACTTGAAGACATGATTTAACTCATTTAATAATTAATGTTCTATAAATTGGTTTTGGAAATATTATTTAATTCAGGTATGACAAGACGATGTATGTCTTTGCCTTGTTTATTTGCGGATAAAATTGTTCTGTCGTGGACAACCTCATCTGATGCCCAATCAAGTAACGTCAAAGCGACTTTAGTCAGATCACTTGATTTTTTCAGTCCTAAACGACTTTGTAGCGCCGCTAAATAATCTGCATCAACCGAAAACCTAACTTCTGTCTTTTTTGCATCCGCCATAAAAACTCCAAAAAATATCCAGCTTTTTTCCGATTTTAGTGGATATACTTTGTTTACGCAACAGCAAAAAAGGCTCCCGAGTACCCAAATTAAGAAAATACTACACTGAATCAAGACTGGACACTTTTGCCATCGCTTTAATCTGTGGATCCAGTCCATTGAGTAAGTCAATTAATTGTGCAGCAATTCCAAAGTCTGATTGAACACGACTTTGTGCTTCATATTCATCAATCCCATTTACCAGTTCCTTTAGCGTTAAAAAGAAACCACTGTTGCATTTATTGCCAATGCCCTTTAGTGTGACGCACACCAGCACATTTCTTGGTTGGCTCACCGTGTTTAATATTACACTTAATAGCCGCGGCGGCATGGACATATATAAGCTAGCCAATGCCTGAAATTGATACTCTCCCATCTGAGTGTATATCACCCAAATTGGTAACTGCTTACTGTACAAAGGTTGATAATTAACTACTGGGCACCTATCGGTTGACAACATGTCTATCAATCCACACTGTACTTGGTGAGATAGTCTTTGCTCCACACTGGCTCTAAATTGGTTTATCAGCCTAATGTCATGTTCTATCCTTGTCATTACGGTATGCTCCATATATAGTATTTACATAATTTAACATTTTTATAATAAATGCTTAAACATCTAAAAGTCTTTAGATTAATTAACATTTTTGTATTTAGGGCGAGACATTGAATAAAACTGTTAGGCCGCACGATGAGCAAAGCTTAAGTGACTTAAAGGTAATGAGGCTCGCAGCTAACAAGACTCAGAAGCAAATGGCCAAAGTGCTCGGGACGAGCGAAGCAACAATTATTAATTATGAAAATGGCGTAAGTGACATTAAGTACAAGGATTACCTTAAATGGTCACTCGCATGCAAATTCGATTTAAGCGCTATTGAAGAACAGCTTCAAACTTTACGTGATCTTGTTATCGAAAATAACTTGCACCGATACCGCAAAGTCAACAAGCTAAAGCACGAAAAGTAGTCATCAGGCCTTATTCAAAAACCATAAAATGTCCCCAAAGGGCAATAAATATAAGGAAAATAACCATGAAAATACCACTGAACACTCAACTACTCTCTCAAGATACATGTCGACTTGTAAATGGTGCCTACAAAACCAAATACCCGACAACTAAACCCGTAAAACCCAAACAACCACCTATTATTCAGCTTTAAGTTCTCTGTATCATGAGTCTTTTGCGCATCTCTTGTGCAGCCTTCATGATCATCGCTTTGATATTTGTCTATTCATATGACTGGATGTTTATGTCATTTGCGACCATCTCATTTTGTTTTGGTGTTCTCCTACTTAGAATAGACAATATCAACGCGGTCTCGATTACTGCCCTTATTCTCGCCATGTCTTTATTTGAATTTGTGTCATTCAATTACCTGATCCCTCTAGAGTCTGAAACGCTCCCCATGATTTGGCTTGGTTCAATCGTATATGGTGTGCAATTGTTACTATTTTTGAGTACCTGTATTGTCCTTTTGCTCAGAGTTAGACTGACCAAACAACTTTTCAAACAAACACATAATATTGCCCCGACCTACGCAGAGGGACTCATCGCTTTTTGTCTCTTTATGACGACGATGTTAATGGCGCTCATGCTCATAGAAAACTTTGTCAGAAATACCATTGATCTGGGCTTCACAAACCACTTTTTTGGCACGTTGACACATTTAACCGTTGTTTATGATAGCTACGAAATAATTGCCTATACGCTACGTGCGTCAATATGTGCCTTATTAATTTCTATGCTTTTTGTTGTTGAGATTGATACAGCTAAACTGGTTGAACAAAGCAAAGTGCG
This sequence comes from Pseudoalteromonas luteoviolacea, assembly GCF_000814765.1. Taxonomy (GTDB): domain Bacteria; phylum Pseudomonadota; class Gammaproteobacteria; order Enterobacterales; family Alteromonadaceae; genus Pseudoalteromonas; species Pseudoalteromonas luteoviolacea_H. The sequence continues at coordinate 577,612 of NZ_JWIC01000007.1, read as the reverse complement.
CGGATAATCCGCCCTTCTTATACATATCTTTTCACTCGAAAAGTACATATTTCATACACAACGTCAACAGATGTTTGTTTTGTTATTATGAATAATCTCATTTCTTAATAAAAATTTCTCTAATTCTGTTTTTTAGGATGACAAACCGAAATGGATCTGAGAGAATCCGCCCCATAAACGGTGAATTAGTCAGTATTTACTTACTACATAGTAATTTATAATTATAAGTCTTTTAATAATGCGTAACGCCCTAGTGTCATTAATTTTGCTGTTTACCTTTCTCCCCGTACTGACCTTACACGTACAAGCAAGTAATGCTTACTATAAAGTAACATACCACTACAACATTGGTGATGTATTTACAACGAAAGAAAATGGTGTTTGGCGAACCGCTAAAATTCTAGATATTGATACAAATGAGCAATCATCAACTATTCATGCCTTGCTGTACAACAGCACGAAACACAAGCCAAAGCTTGAAGAAGTGAATAAGTTATCAGTTGCAACATATCACTCCACCATTGCACATGCCAAGCTTGAGAAAAAGTGGCTATTTATCGGTAATGACACGCCCCTTAAGGCTGAATTGAAAGGCTACATTCACTACTTAAAAAGTCATGACTTTAACAAGTACGCTGAGGCAACAAACCAAAAAGTTGATGACCTCATTTTCAGAGCTAATACGCTGTACACAAAAGGGTATGCTTTAAATCAAGCAGCCCAATACAAGCAAGCGATTGAAGCATATAAGCAAGCCATTCATATCTACCCAATGTACTTTGAAGCAATCGATAATATCGGTTTTGCTTACATGGATATGGGAGATTTTAAAACAGCCATCAACTACTTTGATCAGTCTTTGGTCGTTAATCCACAAGGGATGACAGCGCTGTATTATAAAGGCATGTGTTATATCAATCTGGAAGACTATGTGCGCGCCAGTGAAGTGTTCAAACAAGGTATGCATGCCTTTCCCCAGCAAAAACACGTTTTCGAAGAGATCTACATAAAACTGCAACAAGATACCCTTTAACTCACCTTTGTTTCTCCTCATGCTTTGTTAATAAAGTTGGTTGGTAATGCTTCAATAGGAATTGACCGCCAACTATTATTCACGTATTTTATTTTCAACATCAACAAAAAAAATACCAATAACCATAAGGAGAATTCCATGGCAGGTAGTGTCGTGCTACTGACAGGCTTTATTGCCACTATTTGGATAACGATAGGTGTCTATATCGCAGGTAAATTCTATCCGAACTACAACCATAAAACGCAATTTTGCAGTGAGCTTGGCGCAACAGGCAGCCCCACAGAAAAACTCTCACCGCTCATTAACAACTACCCCTTAGGGCTATTATTTTGTTTATTTGGCTGGAGTGTTATAGCGCATGCAAACGAAGCTTTAACGCTCACCGCAGTGGGTTGGTTAATCATCATCCATGGTATTGGGACCTGGGTTGCGGGGTACTTTCCTATGGATAAAGATCCGTACACAAAAACCCCAACACTAAATTGCCAAATTCACTCTCACGCAGGGCTTGTCATGCTGCTATCACTCTTAATCGCACCGCTGCTAGTCCTGTTTAGTGATCTGGCTTTTGAATTTCGTATTTTTTCAGGTGTGTCTGCCGCCATTGCCTGTTTTTATCTATACCGAATGGCAAAGGCGTTCAAACAAAAAACCTATTTAGGTTTATATCAGCGTATTTCATATTGGGCCAAACTCATTTGGTTAGCCACACTGTCTCTGCTACTTTGGAGCTCGACCTAATCTTACGACCTCTGCACTATGAATACAGAGCGGTGCAGAGGGTAATTTTCGACTAGAAAAAGCGTTTAGTCATAGCACCGATTTTGACTTGTTCAACTTTATCAAATTCAATGTCACGTACTTTAGACATATTTTTCCAAAGCAATGTGTAACCTCGAGTAAAACGAGTTTTACTGACCCGCTTTTGAAATTTTGCCTTCTCCTGCTCAGTGGCATCTCTTAACTCCCCTAAAGTGCCATATAAACGCACCGCGGGCCGACTGACAAACTCGCCTCTAAGCAAAGACTTTAGCCAATACCACATACTGCCATTGACCGCTAAAATGCAAACTCTCCCCTGAAGATGGGCAGATTTGGGCAAGTGTGTTGTGAATTTTTCAAAATAATACCCTTTTCCTGGTTCAGTCAAAATTAACGAGCCTATAGGCGTAATATGTGGTTCCCCCTCAGCAGAAACACTGGCAATCGCATAATGAAAGGAGGACTTAAAAGAGCGCTTAAACAGGGTTTTTATTTCGAGCCAATTGGTATGTATATCCATATGAATGTCCCATTTTTTGTTAGCTGATTTTATTGTGTCTGATTTTTACTCTCAAGCAAACTGGCAGCATAAAAAAGTGAATCCATATAAGGGTCTTTGAATTCATAGTATGCGGCTTCATCATTTGGAAAACGCCGAGCCAGCGCACTTTTTATTTTACCGTACGCATCTGCGATCGGTTTATTATCACGCAAAAAATCACGAAATTGTAAAGCGTAGCCTTGGTTCACTCGACCTACTTCTCTGATGTGAATATGAGTTTGTCGCTGTCCAGGTGGCTCTCGAAAGTATCGCTTCCCCAAGCATACATCTCCCGCTTGATAACCGATTAAATTATCATGGGTAATGTCGGGCCTGAAAACATACCCTGCTTCACGCAAAACAGATACTAAATACGGGTTGTCAAGGTCCTTTACACTCACTTGAATGTCTATTACATCTTTCGCTACAAGACCGGGAACTGCGGTCGAACCTATGTGATCAATACGCACAGCCAACCCACCTAATACCTGCTGCAAAACTGACTGAATAGCAATAAACTCTTCTGTCCATCGAGGCTGATACTCTACCACTTCTATTTTTTTCATTGATGCTAACGCTTAACTATCGATACATGCTTTGACGAACACACCGTAATGATAATTAAATAATTAATCACCAATCACATCGCCTTACTTGTTCAAACCACTTCGCCTGAAATGCTTGAATACGCTGCTCAGTTAAAGCCGGGACTGTCACTTTTACTTTCGGTGCCAAATGTGTTGCAACTAACCGCCGGACTTGATCGCTCTCTAATTGATTAAATAATGTTTGTAACTGCATGCGCTCTTGTGCTGATAGCTTTTGGCCTTGCTGCGTTAAATAAGTGATATTGATCCATTGTAAAAAAGCCTTTTTTGCTTGATTCGGAAAAGCATCAGTCAGCGCTTTTATAGGCGAATACAAACGCGCATAGTTGATGCTTTCACCTTTTAACACGAATAAAAAAAGTAAGTTGGTTCCCGCAGTAATATGTCCAGAGCGTTTATCCACACGTTGATACCCTTCTAGCGCAGCTCTTAAATAACCATCCGCTTGATCATAGTGAGTCAAATCTAATGCTATCGCACCTAAATTATTATTGATGGTTGCAGCCATCGATACATTGTGCTGTTCTTGAGCCAACAAAGCCGCTTGCTGATAGAGCGCGATCGCTTTTTGGTGTGCTCCCATATGTCTTGCAACCAAAGCTCTGCTATTTATCAATGTTAAGCGTTGTGATGCATTTTCTGCGTATTTGAGTGCACATTGCAGACTCATGTCCGCCTCATTCAAGTGCCCTTTTCGACGCAGCCAAATTCCAAGCGCACTTAGAATACTGGTCAATTTATTGATGAAGTATGGATGTGTACTATGCGTAAACAAAGTCTCAAGAGACTGCTCTAGCAAAAGGAGTTGATTGGTAGGCACTGATGCACGTACCCGTAAAACATGCCAGCGGATCTTGAGCGCCGGAGGTAATACATCAATATCAGGCATTGTTTTAAGCAAATACAAAGAGTGAGAAGGTTTCACCGTTAAATAATCTTCAACCTCCAGCAACCTCTCCATCTGTTGCTCTACAGACGGCTTTGCCTCAGGTGTAAAAGAAATAAACAACCCAATAGTGAACAGTACAGCCTTACCTATCAAATCAAGTTCCCAGTCGTTAATTACTTATTGAATATAGAGGAACAATATGAACAGACCAAATTATCCACTCATCCGAGGCCAAAATAGTAAGTTAACTTGCAAAGCCAGAAGGCATTTTGGTTTGATGATGATTGACTGCAAGTCTATCGCATATGTCTGCAACCTCAGGATAGTCAATTTTTAAAGCCTGATGATCTGCCGCTTCAAAACAATCGCCTGTAAACCCCGGTGCCATTGTGCAGCCAAATATCGCATATTGTCCACGCTCACTCAGTTCCCCAGCCTGCCAAACACCAGCAGGAATACGGTACTGTAACTGTTGCCCCTGCTTAAAGTCAGGGCCCATCACCACAGTTTCAACGTGCCCATCAGGGTAAAGTAAGTACAGATTGAACGCATCGCCTTGATAAAAGTGCCAAATTTCTTCATGTGTGAGTCGGTGAAAACACGATACGCTTTTGAGCGCATGGCAATACATACCGATCATGGCTGTGCCAATAGGTTTATTATCATGAAGCTCTGTCTTAGCACGCCAAGTACTTTTATATAGAGTCCCTTCAACGGGCAGACGAAGAAAGCGATAATGTGCCAGCACATCTAACAGAGTGGATGACACTTCTCGATGCGCAAAGAGAGGGTATTCAACAACATCGACAATCGCATCTGTATTGAGCTTGCCATAAATATGTGGAAACAATGCATGGCTGCCAAGCGGCTCACTAGGCGCTTCAAAAATCAACTGCGCATGAATAAGGCGCGGATCAACCACAGCCACTTTGACGTCATCCAAGCTTGCGTAAAAATGCTGATACACATCTTTTACTTGCTCTGCTGTACACGCATGTATGTAACCCTCTGCACTTAAAGAGGGGGGCGCATAAACCGGTTTATTGGGCGTGATCTCATCACCACAAAATAGGATAAATATCGCGTTATGTTTTGTCATACAAGTCCTTAATTAACCAAGACGTTCAAGCCCCCATATAGTCGGGCGCGCTATTCTAAAGAAGTATTACTATGTCGCTGGCGCAGCGCCGTGCTAACCAATTTCAAATGATGCGACACCAAACGTGCGCGCAATTGGCAAAGCTGGAGAGTCTCCTGTGTACATTCTTGCCGTTTCAAACACCATATTCATACCTAATAATTCGGCTAAATTCACCGCTGCTTGATTTGGCTCCGGCGTATCTAAAAACACGTCTAGCGGCTGTTCTGAACCCTTCGCGATTTTTAACAACAAGGCTTTGAGCAGCGCTTTAGCATGCTCTGCATCATTTGCGTAAAGAGGCCCAATTTTATATCCAGTTCTACAGGCTCGGATAACACCATATCCAAGTACTTCTTGTTGGGCTTGTATACTCACAGCATGTGCATTAGCTTGAGTGCGCCATCGATAATTAAACTCATCACGATCTGCAGGGAAAAAATCACGTTCGTATTGAGTGATCGATGTTTCATCTACCGCCTCGATATCTCCATCAACTGAAGTGCTGATCTTTACTATTTCACTCTCCGTGAATGTACCTTGATATCTGATATTCCGATAGGCAAGTTTAAACCCTGATTTTTGATAATTTGCTTGTTGTTCAACAACACCATCTAGGCCAATGTTGCAACCAGACAGGTATGACATCGCCGCTTGCCAGATCTGGTAACCATAGCCCTTCCCTCTATAATCTGGTTTCACAATATAAAAACCGATAAAGCCAAAACTCGCATCATATTTCATTGCAGAGATAACCGCGATAGGTTCATCATTGAGAAGCCCTATCAAAAACCCTTGTGGATCGGCTAATGCGTAACTTGTGGCATCACACTCCCCTGGGTTCCAGCCTTCTGCCGCAGCCCAATCTATCGCGATATTTATTTCATCATGAGTCATCGCCCTAATCACAAAATTATCCTTACTCATCTCTTTACCTTAGCTGCGTTATTCATCACTGATATTTAATTTTTCTCTAGCTTAATCAAGGAAAAATTAAATTCAACAGTGGCCTATTTTTCATTCATAAATATTTACATAGAAATTGGCAGTTTGTTGCTTTTATTGAAACATAGTGTGTATCATAAATTGGCATTTCTAGGAGTATGATATATATGGATTCAGCGAACCAACCTACACAAGTAGGTCAAGACACCCCCAAACTTATTAGCTTTACGGGCAATGCCAAAGATTTCTTTGGCATATGGATTGTTAACCTACTTTTAAGTATTGCCACTTTAGGCATTTACTCTGCCTGGGCAACAGTCAGAACTAAACAATATTTTTATGGCAATACCAGTATTGACGGTCATCGTTTTGAGTACTTGGCTACCCCAATGCAAATTCTCAAAGGACGTGTTGTCGCAGCCCTGCTACTCGTAGCCTACTTGTTTTGTGCCAATTACTTTCCAGTTATTGGTTTAATAATGGCCCTCGCACTCACCATAGCCGCACCTTGGCTCATCAATCAGAGCTTCAAATTTAATATGCGGATGACTCGGTTCAGAAATATCCGATTCAACTTTCAAGGCAGCTATGGCCAAGCATTTAAGGTCTTTGTTCTCCTGCCTATTCTGTGCCTATTGACGTTTTACCTACTGACGCCATGGGCGTTAAAAAAAATCGATGAATACTTGTGTAATAATATGCAATTTGGAGACAAACCGTTTTCAGCAAAACTTTCAACAAGTACCTACTTAAGTGCAATACTCATTACATTCTTAAGCTCTCTTGCCTCCATCCCATTGATTATTGCGATTATATTTGCAGCAGGTGGCAGCTTCGAGAACTCAGCAAATGCCCTATTCATCGTTGTACCTGCTTATTTTGCTTGTATCTATCTATTAAAGGCAATTTACCAAGCGCTAATCAGAAATCATATTTTCAATAGTACAACCATTAATGACGTTGCAGAGCTACATTCAGACCTTTCGCCTGTGAGATATGCCTATGTCGAGGCCACGAACATACTTGCAATTGGCGCAACTCTAGGGCTTGCTTACCCTTGGGCAAAAATACGCAAAACCCATGTGCTTGCTAAAGCCAGTGCAATTAGCGTGTTACCAACAGCTGACAGCGTTTTAGACACAATGGATTCGTCGGAATCCTCGCTAGGAGATGAGGCAGCAACATTGTTTGATGTTGATGTGTCTCTGACGTAGCTATGCGAGTCTCAGGCCTGCTTTACCCATTTTCGAATAGCACCGCATACGAAGTAGAAGCGCTGCTCGAAAATGGGCAGCTAGTGATCCATTACGATCAAAATCGCGCTGCTCGTTGTGCACTTGATAATGTGTCACTATCCACTCAGATCCCAGGTGTTCCAGTACAAGCCACCCTACCTTCTGGAGAACGTTTTGTGCCTCATAGTCCCGACTTTATTTGGCCTATTAGCGCTCACCGTCAAGGGATGGCCAAGTTTGAACGTCACTATGGCATGATCTTATCGGCATTATTACTCACACCCTTATTAGTTTACGTTCTTTTATTTAAGGTGACCCCGATGGCAGCCGTGCTGATAGTCGACTATGTACCTGACAGTATTGTAGAGACCATGGGTGAGCAATCTATGTATGTGGTTGAAGAAAACTTTTTATCACCGAGCGCACTGCCGCCTCAAACGCAGCAAGAAATACATGCCATTTGGGAGGATGCGTTAGTCAAAGTTGCTCTATCACAAGAGCAATATCAACTTGGTATTTATGCTTCTGAGCATTTTGGTGCCAACGCGTTTGCGCTACCCCATGGGCAAGTTGTCATAACGGACGACCTGATCTCGGCACTTAAAGACAACCCCGATGCAATTCGTGCTGTATTGCTACATGAAATAGGCCATGTCGAAGGAAAGCATAGCATTCGACTTGCTGCACAGGCATTTGCAGGCACCATTGCCATGAGCTTTATATTTGGCGATATGGAAGGGATCTTGGAACTGCTCATAGGGTCTGGAAACTTAATCATGGGCGCACAATTTTCACAAAAAATGGAGTGGGAAGCAGACAATTTCGCACTGGAACGGCTTACTCAACTTGGTCATTCAAACACAGATTTTGCCGACGCCCTCAAGCATTTAAAAACGCTTTCGGAAACTGATAAAGACTCAACATCAGAGCGTGCACAGTGGCTAGAATATCTATCTACGCACCCAAGCCTTGAGGCACGTATCCAACACGCTCAATCATATCAACATAACCAATAGGCGGCTAAAACAAGCCGCCTTTACCTGATCATATCGCGCTATTACTCACACTTTGCGGTAGGGTAATCATCGACATGTGTCTGAATATGCTGATAGTAATGATTTTGATCAATCGCCGTCGTGCCATAATGTCCAGCATCAGGCCCAATCGTAAAGCTACTGTTTTCACCCAGCCCTGCACGAATAAAAGCTTCTGCATCCGTTTTTGCATTGCCATAGGCACGCACGATGTCTAAACCTTGTGCCTGTAAACGGTTTATTTCTGCCGTTTTATATTCTGCGGTACGGAATAAACTGGTCTCGTTACTCAGTGAAGTGCGTAAAAAACCTTGGGGTAATCCCATCCAATTCAGCCAATCTCGTGTACCTTTTGCATACCAATATACTCGAGCAGTCAAATATACGGGCTGATAACCAAGATCTAAATATCGACGAACTAAAGTGTATGCACCTTCTTTTTCATCCGCTCGGCTAATGCCCGTATAGTCACCAATTTGCTCGGCATCTGATTCCGTCAATGTGCCATCAATATCAAACAAGACCGCTTGAGTCCCTGCTTGTACAACCGTCACATAACCTTCAGCACCGGATTTATCTGCCGGTACACCTGCGTAAATTCGGTATTGCCCAGCTTGTAATGCGGGTAATGTCACTCTGGCTTTACCATCGTGGTCTGTCACAGCATTGGCCAAAAACCGCCATTGAGTATCCTGCTCTGAGCGAATATAAAATTTTACGGCTTCATACTCTAAATCTTTATGTGCTACAGCACCATAATCAAACTTTGCCGTAACCGTCACTGCATGTCCCTCAGCCACAACCTGATCATGAACCATATGAAATGCGGGCAGCCAAGTTATGAGTTTATTTAATCGGTTTCTGTACCCTGAGTCAGGCAACTCTGGTTGGACAAACTGAGTTTCTAGCCATGCCAGATTTGGACAAGTAGGTAGTGCACTCACTGCACTGCTAAATCCGGCAAGCAAAGCCATATAACCAAATAATTTCATCTTCTTTCTCATCATAATTTTGTCATTTAAAGAGTAAATACTCCAGATTACAAAATTATTAACAATATTTTTTCTTTTTCCAGTGAGATGTAGAAGTTTGTTGTGGGAATGATTTTAAAAAGATGTAAACAACTGAATGTAAATAATAAAATTAAAGTCTAGAGGAATGAAAGCGGCCCAAAAAAATATGAAACTACTTTTTGGCAATGACATCAATCGGGGAAGAAAGCCTATCAGGATACTTAAAATATTGCTTTTTACCTTCATATTGCGCTGCGATCCAACCATATTGCGCATGAGATCGGAACAAGTATTCTCCATTCGTTGTTTGCAATCGGCCAGCGACAGAGCGCCCTTCCAAGGTCAGTTCAAGCGCCATATGTTGTTGCATATCATCAACAAAGTAACCAGAAACATTGAGGCCACCTTGCTTTGACTGCTCAATATCATTAATCACAATGAGGTAACTACGTGCATGCTGAGGGACATAAAATGCTACTAAATCAGATACTTTTAAACTTTTAATCCGTCTAATATCAAATTCAATATAAGCCTGACTGATGTATTGATGATTATCAAATAGTGCCTTTCTTGCATTTGATGAAGCTTTGTTAATAACAAAGTACTCTGCATGATTTCGAGATAAAGCGGGCTCAAGTGACACTATACTTTCCGCTGTGACGCTTAAAGCTTCTGGCTTTATTCCATTTGCACATACGTTACTGAGCCCTCCCCATAGAAGGCATGCAATAAACAGTGCTACAGCGCAGGCTATTCCCTTATACATATCACTATATTAACAATTATCAGTTATTTAGGTACATTAAATGGTGCTAGTCAGTTAATCAAGCAATAAAAGCCTATTATCAATCACAAAATTTTCACATTGGAAATACGTAATATACTTGACACATTAAATTCAATAACTTGCATTAAATTATACGTTTACGTTGATTTACAAACAGCGCCCTTGGCCGTCATAACTTATTCGACAGGTAGCGTGAAGTACACTTCATTATAAGGCTCATCTATCAATGTAAAGTGCCACCACTCTTCTGTTAGACCCTTAAACCCCGCAGACTTCATAACGTTAGCTAACAACATACGATTAGCCCGCTGCGTCGCATTGATGCCTTGATAGCTTGGCCACGATACTTTAGAGAAGTAGTCCCACCCAGATCCCATATCCAACTCTTTACCGGTGGCCAGATCAACCAAGGTGACATCCAAAGTACTGCCACGGGAATGACCTGAACGTGCTGCGATATAACCACGCTCAAACAATTCACTTTTAGGTACATCAGGATAGTATTCAGCTTTATTCTTTGTATCATTTAACACTTTTGCCCAGCGAACAAAGTGATCAACCGCCATTTGTGGCCTGTAGCAATCGAACACCTTTAAACCTAAGCCAAATTCATTTAATGCAAACTGCGCCTTTGCAGTTGCTTGCGCGGCAGGCTCGCTAAGTAGGCATTTTGGAGCCAAGTAACCATCGATTTTTGTGCCGACAAAATTGTCTGTGGTGAAATAGCGGATCTCTGTTTGAATATTTGGTACTTTGGACGTGATATCAACAAACTCTGCTGCTGATAGCTCGCTTGTCGCCAATACCAACCAAGCCAGTCCATACATGGATTTTTTCATTGTCTACCCCAAAGTACCTTTAAATACCACAAAGGAAACAGTGTGAATTGAAATTATGGAAGAAGTATGGACAGTAGATTTTGAAATACAACTATGTGGTAGCGCCTCAATACAAAAATTGACATGCGCTCTTTTTTTCAAAAATAGTGAGGTCATATAGTCAGTGCTCACTTACACTTTTTTACTTATTAACACACTCTATAACGGAATTATCGCTCTCGTGTTTTATGCTATAAGTAACTCACTATTGGGATGGACAAATGCTATATGCATTATTTTTCAGGGACGATGACTTTTTCATCGCCTGTTTACTCATCAAAAAGCCTTTATTTGGGCGCCAAAAATTCAGCAAATAAAGCCCTGACATCCACTTTAGCCCTTAACCTTGCAGCAATGAGATACAGCCCAGCTAGCTTGCGATGAATAAATAACGCATCGACTGGCGGAGTATGCCATTGTCGTTCTTTTGTGCTCAGTGCCATGCCTTTATCACGGATCTGAGTCGCAATATCGCTCTGTGCAAAGTCATAAGGCTGCTCTGCTCTTAAAGGCTCGGTCGCCATAAAAAACAACTCTAACACAATCTCTTGATATGCTTCATCAATCTCATCACCGAAGTAACCAATAGCATAAATGGCTTCGATCATCTTTTCTTTGTTTTGTTCCAGGCCAGCTTTTAACAGTAACCAGTAACCTTGCGCTAACGGCAATGGAATAGAACGAGATGCCCCAAAATCCAATAATACAACTTGCTGCGCACCGTCATCGTACAGATAGTTTGCTAAATTGGGATCGCTTTGAATGGCGCCAAGCTCAAACATCTCAATGAAAAACAAGCGAATTAAATCTTCAGCAATTTTATCGCGCTGTGCCTGCGCGGCATTTTCAAATGCAACAAGCTCTTTCCCGATGACAAATTCCATCGCCAAAATATGATCTGTTGAATATTGCGGATAAAATTCGGGCACTCGATATTGTGTGTGGCTTTTTAAGCCTTGCTTAAACTCTTGTAACCGCTTCCCTTCTGCAAGGTAGTCAGTTTCTACTAAAAGTTGTTGTTTAGCTTCCGCAATTAAAGGATCGATCACCACCTGTTTAGGCATCAAGCCCGACATTTTTATCAGCATAGCCACGTTGTCAACATCACTATCGATACTATTGGCAACGCCGGGATACTGAATTTTTAACGCTAACTTTTCTCCTGACTCAGTCGTTGCTTCATGGACTTGACCGATAGATGCCCGTGCAAAACTTCTCAATTCAAGGTGACTAAATTTATCGAGCCAATTAGGGCCCCAATTCGATTTAAGTAATTGAACCAGCTGCTTATGCGGCATCGGCTGAGCATCCGCACGCAGCTTATCTAACAACACTGCGAGCTCTTTAGGTAACAGATCACCAGAGTCCATTGAAACCAATTGACCCAACTTCATCGCGGCTCCTCTCAAATGCGCGAGTTTGTCAGCAACGGCATGCATGTTCTTAGGCTGTAAGAGTAGGTCTTTTTTTGTGACAGATTGCCCTGTGAGCACCTGCTTTGCGCCTGAAAGTACAACATTTGACGCAACTTTTCCTGCTAACCCACCTAAATGAGCCAGTCGAGAAATACGTGAGGAAGGAACCCGCTTACTTTTATCTGTCATCTTATAAACCAATCAAACCCATGTTGATACGTGCGAAATAGAGGTACTGTGTTTTTTGCAAATTGGATCAATAATCCCCTTTCAAAATACAAAAAACGCATAAGCAATGGTGTCAGTATATCAAAATCAACTTACATGCCCTATCAATGAAACATCCTCTTTTATAAATAATCGTCTAAGCTATAATTTGATTAATTTTTGGGATATTCCTGTAGTTACTAATGAAGTATTTGCTCACCGCTGTTTTTCTGATGTTTACCAAGCCACTCTATGGCGAGACATATCACTTTGTCTCAATTAACTATCTGATAGAACAGGAAGTGGGCAGAATTGTACTCACCGAAGTCTACAAACAACTTAACATCGACATCACCATTACACCACTGCCAGGTAAACGCGCTCAATTTGAGGCTAAAACAGGCATGAAAAATGGCGAAATAATGCGTATTTTTAGCTATGGTGAAGAGAACCCCGCAACGATCAGAGTACCGACCCCCTATTACTATTTAGAAACCACCGCATTTGTTCGTCAAGATAGCGACATCAACATAAGAACTGCTGCAGACCTAGAGCAATATCACATTGTTAAGGTCAGAGGCGTAAAACACACCAATAATATCACCAAAGGCCTAAAGCATGTTGAAGATATGGACACCACAGAGCAGATCCTAAAGCTGGTGTCAAAAGGCTTAGCAGATGTTGCCTTAACAAATAAAACTGACGGGCTCATGTATTTAAAAAAACTGGGCATAAAGAATGTCATGCATAGCCCAAGCCTAGCGGTACTCGACCTATACCACTATATACACGAATCACAGCGACACTTAGTCCCTTTAGTAAACAACAAACTCATAGAGATGAAAGAGTCAGGAGAACTCGCTAGGCTGATTAGATCAGCCGAAGAACAAGTGATGTCTTCACGCCAATAAGTAACGTCAGCTATCTCATCCAACCATTCTCTTTTAAAGAATGATTGTTTCGTATTTTATCAATTTCATTCGCATTTCAAGCCGACTAAAGTATGCTTATTAGCATACAACAGTGAGACAGCTATGAAGATTTTAAAGGTAACCAAAGCGCAACCAACACAAGATGGGGCTGGAGTAAAAATTAAGCGGATCGCAGGGTTTGACGGTAAAAGTATCGACCCTTTTTTAATGATTGATGAGCTTAAATCTGACAACGCCCAAGACTATATTGGTGGTTTCCCTCCTCACCCTCACAGAGGAATTGAAACGTTTACCTACATTAGACAAGGCGGCTTTGAGCACCAAGATCAAATGGGAAATAAGAAAGCCATTCGAGCAGGAGAAGTGCAATGGATGAGCACCGGTCGTGGCGTAGTCCATTCTGAAATGCCGCTCGCTGACGCGAAATACGGTATGCATGGATTTCAAATTTGGCTCAATATGCCAGCAAAGCACAAAATGGATCCGCCTAAATATCAAGATTCGAGTGAGCGAGCGTTGCCCATACTAACAACTGTACAAGGTGCAACCCTCAAAGCGCTTGCGGGTGAGTGGTCGGTAGGAAAAAAAACCATCTCTTCAGGATTAAATGACTTATCAGGGGAAGGGGCTATCAGCGATATCACATTGTCAAAGCATAGCTCAATCCAGCTCGACTTATCACACTTTGGCAAAGTCATCGCTTATATTCACTCAGGCTCATTAAAAGACGAGTCTCATCAGGCTGGCCAGTTACTCACCTTAGATGCCAAATCTCCGATCCTTATAGAAACCGCAGAACATGAAGCGGGGTTATTATTGCTGGCCGGTCAACCCATTAACGAAAAGATCGCACATATGGGCCCATTTGTTATGAATACACAAGCTGAACTGCAACAAGCAGTCAAAGACTATCATGCTGGGTTGTTTGGTACACTTTAACACGGTCATTGTAAACCCCATTTACATACAACAAACTCTTACTTTTCATTAATTTACAATTGATTGAGTGCAGCTTATACTCACTGCGCTCAATATAATAAGGAAAGTAATACAGTGAACAAGTTAGTAATTGCGTTGATAACACTGATAGCGACTAATGCAAACGCCAAGCACACTGATGTGAGTGTCCTACATGATAAGGCACGCAGCAGATCAATTCCAATTGAAATAACCTTTCCCACCAACGCAGCTCGCTGTAAAACCAACACACCATGTCCCGTTGCGTTTATCAGTGCAGGCTATGGGGTATCACACCAAGACTATCAATTTTTAAGTAAAACATTGGCACATCAGGGCTATTTCTCCGTTGCCATTCGCCATGAACTCAAGACAGATCCCCCTCTATCAGTTACGGGGAATCTATACGAAACCCGGTTGGAAAATTGGCAACGAGGCGCAAAAACATTGGATTTTGTGCGCAATACACTCAAATCTGACTATCCACATTATGATTTTGATAACCTGCTACTACTCGGCCATTCCAATGGAGGAGACATATCCTCTTTGCTAATTAACCAAGGTGCTTCATATGTTTCTGGGTTGGTGACGCTCGATCACAGACGTGTACCACTTCCTCGGAACAAAGCCATCTCAGTACTCTCAATTCGCGGCAGTGATTTCCCAGCCGATAAAAACGTTCTATATACAGTACCAGAATCGCAAACTTACCCAGTCTGTGTGATAGAGGTGCCTAACTCAAAGCACAATGATATGACAGATGAGGGCCCTGCTTGGCTAAAACAGTCAATGGTCACTTTGATTAAAGGGTACTTGCATGGCAAGACTTGCCCCACTCTAAAAGACACATTAAACAATTAACTTGATGTCAATGGTTTACAATAAGTGGCTCCACTACAGCCGCTTATTGCAGCCTATACTATAAGAGTAACTCCGATTCTATCGCAAAATACTCAGAGGCGGCATTCATCAAACTTGCCGCCGTCAATGACGGAACGCCATATACATGTGCCTCAGTCTGATATTTTTCACGTACTGTATTGAGCAAAATATCAAAATCACCATCCCCTGAGACCAATATAACTACATCAGATTGCTTAGCGGATTCAAGTACATCAATGGTGATCCCCACATCCCAATCTCCTTTCGCAGACCCATCTGCACGTTGAATAAACGGCTTGAGCTTAACTTCAAATCCTATGGCTCTGAGAATATTTTGAAACTGCCGCTGCTTCTCATCCCCTCTCTCAATGGCATAAGCATAAGCGTTAATAACTCGCCTATTATGTGTTACTTCTGCCCAAAACCGATTGTAGTCAAAGTTGCGTTTGTAGGCGCTCCTCGTGGTGTAATAGATATTTTGTACGTCGACAAAAATACTCACAGTTTGCATTAAACCCTCTCGCACACATAACACACGTTGAAAAGTTTAAGTCTACCATTAAAGAAAATATTGAACACAGTCAAAAATCGCTATAGTTTTAGTAATTAAAAAATAATCAAAAGGAATAGAGTATGAACCCTCCATTACAAGATAAAGTGGCGCTCATTACAGGCAGTGCGAAAAATATGGGTCAAGCTTTTGCGCTCAGTCTCGCCCAACAAGGCTGTGATATTGTTATTCATTATCACAGTGAAAGTGCACGCACAAATGCACAAGATACCGCAGAGAAAATCATTGCGTTAGGTCGTAGGGCTTCAGTTGTCCAAGCCGACTTAAGCTGCACGGCTCAGGTCAAAAACCTCTTTGCACAAGCGTTAGAAGCATTCGGCAAAATTGATATCGTCATAAACAATGCGGGTCAAGTGTGCAAAAAAGCATTTATAGATTATTCAGAGTCTGATTTTGATGCGCTATTTAATGTAAACGCCAAAGGTGCTTTTTTTGTTATGCAAGAAGCCGCCAAAACACTTCAAGATAATGGCAGAGTGATCAATATTGGTACTTCACTTTTAGGCGCATTTACCGGTAACTATGCACTATACGCTGGCTCTAAAGCACCTGTAGAACATTTCACCAAAGCGCTGGCCAAAGAAGTAGGCGCACGTGGCATCACAGTCAACATGATCTGTCCAGGGCCTGTTGATACGGATTTTTTCCATGGGCAAGAAGATACAGACTCTGTCGCTTATTTGAGTACTGCCAGTGTAGCAGGTCGGCTTGGCACCATTAAAGACATTGTACCGATGGTTGACTTTCTTTGCTCATCGCAATCGCAATGGACTACAGGACAAATCTTGTTCGTGAACGGTGGGTTTGTCAGTCGATAATCAATACAAGTTGCCATGCTCAGGCGAAAAATGCTGGGTATGGCGAAAAGTTAATAACCTAATACCTTCTGAATAAATGGCCACTTTTTTCGAGTATACGCTTCTCTGTCTTGACAATTTTCAAGTGCAAGCGAATGTTTTAACTGTGCATATTGCTTAGCGATGGTATCATTTGTACGTAGTATATTCCTGAACTCGACCCGCTCGTACCATAATGGACTCTTAAAAGGGATCAGGTGAATATGGTGTGTCCTAAATTCCGGTGAAGGCTTACAAAACCAATGCATGTGTTCAGGTTTATATGGGTAATAGCAATATCCATGTGTACGCAAAGTCGCTATCGCATCAATTGACTCATTGAGGCTGCGCACTCCAACCATAATATCAATAATAGGCTTTGCAGACATACCCGGTACGGAGGTACTACCGACATGCTCTATTGTGCCATGAAGCCAAGGCCTTACAAGCGATAATAAATATGCTTGCTCTCGCTCAAACTCTTTAGGCCACGCTTCATCGTAACTGACTAATTCGACTTTCATAATGTAATCTCAAAAACCTCATAATTACCTGACGAGCACTGCCACAATTTTTTTAACCTTCCAAAATTAATATAGTGGTGCTTAGTAAATCTCATTGCTTTATGCACAGTTTGTCATCTTGATGGCATACATTCATAGTTGTGTTTATTGCGTTTCACATGCCAAGTACATAGCTCAAAATCGCAAGGATAAAGCATGAAAATTACCCTAAAACGTGCATTAGAGTCCGACAAACCCTATTTACTCGCCCTACGTGAGGAAACAATGACGGAGCACTTAGAGCGGCTAGGTATCTTTTTGTGTCATGAAGCCCATTTAAGCAGATTGGAAGAGTATTATCATTATGCCAACCTCGTATTCATTAATGGGAAAAAAGTGGGCTGCTTAAGATATAGGGCCACAGTGCACCATCTTGAGATCATGCAACTTCAAATTGCGCCAAAGCATCAGAATAAAGGGATAGGTGCCGCCGTACTTAAATTTATTTTAAATAGTTATCCGACCATTCCTGCGCATCTCAGTGTGTTAAAACAAAACCCAGCACAGCGCCTCTATCACAAGTTGGGGTTCCAAACATACTCTGAAGATGAATTTGAATATTATATGGTACTCAAACGTGCCTAAAGACGGGTCGAAAAACTGTCAACCCCCTTTACATAGACGTACTGTTGAGCACTTGGTAGTGTGACTGTACTAATTGCCCCAATAACACAGACGTCGCCAGCAAACTTATTTTACTATTGAGTGGACGCTCTGGCAGCCATTTTAGCCCCTGCCCCAGAACAACAGGCACTGTAATGACGATTAGTTCATCAATTAATTCTTTAACTAAAAAGTTTTGTACTAACTTGCCACCATCTATATACAGGCGGTAATGGCCCAATTGATGAAGCTGAGATAATACTTCTTGCTCACTCGCACACACCAAGTAGGCTTTACCTTTGCTCTGCTCAGGTAGTTTTTCTAAAGACTGGCTCAACACAAAAACAGGCTTATCATAAGGCCACTGTCCATATCGCATAACCTGCTCGAAGGTGTGTCTGCCCATAACAATGGCATCTATCTGCGCCATGAAGTCAGCAAACCCAAGATCGCTATGCTGCGGATTATCTATTTTAGATAACCAATCTATGCTGCCGTGCTGATCGGCAATAAACCCATCCAAGCTCTGTGCTAAATATACTGTATTTTTTGTCTTCATTACCTTAACCGCCCACCTTATCCAATGATTAAGTATCGGCTAAAAGTCTAGATTAATTAGCAGCTTTGATACATTTTTTAATATAAAAAGACCACCAGCCTGTTTATAACTCTGACCATAGATAATCCATTTGATGAGCTGTTTGCCTGGCGACATCAAAGCCAAACCTTTTTTTAACCATATCTAGGCTCATATCAATGCCACACGCTACACCTGCCGAGCTAGTAAAATTTTGATCCGTTACGAACCGTTTATCATTAATAACCAATAGATGAGGATACTTTTCACGCAGCTCTTCGATACGCTGCCAATGCGTCGTCACGGTTTTGCCTTCTATGAGCCCCGCTTTTGCAAACAGGAATACACCACTACAAATAGATGCACAATGACGAGTATGTGTTGCAGTCTCTGCCAGCCAGTCTAACACCGCTTGGTTATCTATCACACGGTCAAGTTTGCCACCAGCTACAATTAACAGATCAAACCTAGGGTGGCCATGAATGCAAAAATGAGGGTTAATTGATAAGTCGCCGCGCGCTCTAATCGGGGAATTACTCGGCGCAATCAAACTCACATTGATAGGGCGTTTTGAAATGCGAGAAGCAGTCGTAAAAACTTCTAACGGACCGCAAAAGTCCAAAGCTTCCACGCCATTATAAATAAAGATACCAATTTCCATGATGTCATCACGGGTTCAAAGTATGTGTAATTAAAGTGGCTCAAATTTGACCAACAATCAAGAGAAAGTTTTATGAATAAAATTAAAATTCAGAAATAAAAAAATATAAAAAATAGTAAATTTCATTAAAAATTCGATGAATAGCGGTTTAAAAGCGGCAGAGTCACCCTATGATTTGACCGTCACATTTTGCAATACTTTTACGCTTGATCACATTTGCACTTTATATTGATTACAGTAGTATGTCCCCGAATTAGCAAGCTTATATCTCCTGTAAAATTAGATATGGGGGCCATTACCTGGTCAATATTGCAACTCTATAACTCACAATTATCAATCGAACAAACTGAGAACACTATGAAATTAAAAATGTCATTTTTAAGCGCTGCGGTATGTTTAGCGCTGGCTGGGTGCGGTACTACACCTAGTTCACAAGACTCAGCATCCGTTGAACAAGTAAAAAAACAATATTCAAACCCTTTATTGAAAGCGTACACAGGCCCTTATCAAGGTGTTCCTCAGTTTGGCGACATGAAACTCGAAGACTTAGTACCTGCAGCTGAGATTGCGCTTGCAGAACAACTTGCAGAGCTTGACGCCATCGTTAATAACCCACAATCCCCGACGTTTGAGAATACCATTGCAGCCCTTGAGCGCTCAGGCGGTGCTGTAAACAATATGTACCCTTATTTTGTTACCTATATTACGAACCTGTCGTCACCAGAAGTGCGTGAACAGCAAGCCATAGTGATGGCAAAGATGTCAGAGTTCGAATCAAAACGTAACCAAAACAAAGCGCTATTCCAGCGTGTGAAGGCCGTATATGAAGGTGCTGAATACAAAACATTGACGCCTGAACAACAACGTGTCACTTGGAGTCAATACAACAGCTTTGCTCGCCACGGCGCAACGTTAGAAGGCGAAAATGCTGAACGTTATGCTGAAATCAATCTTAAATTATCAAAGCTGTATACTCAGTTTGGCAACAACGTACTTGCTGATGAAGAAGGTTATACGACGTTCTTAACCAAAGATCAGCTATCTGGTTTGCCACAAGCATTTATTGACTCAGCAGCAAGTGCCGCAGAGAAAAAAGGTCAACCAGGCAAATATGCGATCACCAATACACGTTCATCAATGGATCCGTTTTTGACCTACTCGACTGAGCGTGAACTGCGTAAAGCGGTTTGGCAAAACTACTATAGCCGTGGTAACAATGCCGGTGAGCACAATAACAAAGCGGTGATCTCAGAAATACTTAAACTACGTCGCGAACGTGTTGAACTGCTTGGCTACGAAGATTATGCACAGTGGCGCCTTGAAGACCGCATGGCGAAAAACCCAGAAAATGCCATCGCTTTAATGGATAAAGTATGGCCTGCTGCTATTGCCCGTGTTAAAGAAGAAGTTGCAGATATGCAGGCGATTGCAAACAAAGAAGGTGCAAACCTCACCATTGAGCCTTGGGATTATCGCTTTTATGCTGAAAAAGTCCGTAAAGCAAAATATGACTTAGATTCAAATGAAATTAAGCAATACTTACAACTAGACAAGCTCACTGATGCCATGTTCTATGTTGCAGGGCGCTTGTTTAACTATGAGTTTTCACCTATCCAAGACGGCTCAGTGCCAGTTTATCATGAAGATGTAAAGGTATGGGAAGTCACAGATAAAACAACTGGCAAGCATATTGGTTTATGGTATTTAGACCCGTTTGCTCGTCAAGGTAAACGCTCCGGTGCGTGGGCGGTATCCTTCCGCAGTCATACTTCTATGGATGGCAAAACTAACGTACTCAGTACCAACAACTCTAACTTCGTTAAGGGCCCTGAAGGTAAAGCAACACTTGTTTCATGGAGCGATGCAGAAACTTACTTCCATGAGTTTGGTCACTCACTACACGCGCTCTCTTCAAACGTGAAATACCCAAGCTCAAACGCAGGTGTACGTGACTATACTGAGTTTCAGTCACAATTGCTTGAGCGCTGGCTGTCTACCGAAGAAGTGATCAATAAATTCTTAGTGCACCATGAAACTGGCAAGCCAATGCCACAATCTTTAGTCAAGAAGATCAAAGAGTCTGCAACTTTCAATCAAGGCTTTGCCACAACAGAATACCTGGCGTCTGCAATTATGGATATGAAGTTCCATACAACTGATCCAGATAAAATTGGCGACCCTGTGGCGTTTGAAAAAGCACAACTTGAAGCGATTGGCATGCCTAGCGAAGTCGTTATGCGTCATAGAACAACACATTTTGGTCATGTTTTCTCAGGCGAAGGCTATGCCACTGCCTACTACGGTTACCTATGGGCAGAAGTACTCACCTCCGATGCTGCGGAAGCGTTCGCTAATGCACCAGGTGGTTTTTACGATAAAGACGTTGCAAAACGCTTAGTAGATTACTTATTTGCAGTTAGAAATGCGATGGACCCAGCTGAAGCGTATCGCAAGTTCCGCGGTCGCGATGCAGATGTAAGCGCATTGATGCGCGACAGAGGTTTCCCTGAAACCAAATAATATTGGCTTTTATATCTAAAAAAGGGCGTACACAATACGCCCTTTTATTTTCATATCGTTAGTGACAAAGCTGACCGTGTTCATCCAGTACATTAATTCTTTTGAGTTGCTGTATTAATGTGGACATATTGAATGGTTTCACAACAAAGCCATCAACTTTCTTGAGCAAAATTTCCTGCACTTTTTCTTTACTATTTTCACACGTGACCATCAATACTGGCACCTGAGCTAAACGAGGTGTTTCTCTGATTTTACTGAGTAAGGTTAACCCATCGATATGTGGCATATTGAGATCCGATACAACCAAATGGTATTTGCGCTTACCAAGCAAAACCAACGCTTGCTTGCCATCTGTCGCTTCATCAATATCGTCAAATCCCAGTTTTCTCAGCATATTTATCATAACATGACGCATCGATGTCATATCATCTACCACTAAAATTCTCATTTTATATCCTTATTACTCGTATAGAATAAGTGCCGAGCTTCAAAGCTAGCCAACTTTTAAGCACTTGTCTAACCCCTTTACAGTGACATCGGATGTGCTGACAACAAGTCATAACGGCTATAATCAGATTGAACGAGATAATATTTTGCGAAAAACGCCAATGCGATGTGAAGATACCGATTTGATTGAAATTGCATGTATGAAGTCTTTCATACTAAAGATTACAACGAATACAAAAACATATGAAGGAAAAGCGAAAGACATTGTATACAACGAACATCGCATACAATGTCTTGTCATAGAACAAAACAGAGCGCTCACTCAGATAGCGCTAGACACAGTCTCAGAGGTTACAGCACTGACACAAAATCCATTTTTTCAAACGATTAAGCTTAATGCTAAGACTTAATCGGTTTGCAGAGATAATGACATAAACACACTGAGCGGATTATCTCTGTATAAACCAAATCGCTCACAGCGCTCAAAGCCCAAAGACTCATACAATTTAATCGACTCTGCTTGCTTAACACCCGTTTCGAGACGGATCAATGGAATTTGAGCATCACCTGCGTAATGCAATAGTATTTGCATAATACGTTTCGATAGCCCTTTGCCACGATAACTGGGTTTGACGTATAAACGCTTTATTTCGCCATAAAGCCTTTTATCAAACTGTTTCACAATGGCACCACAAGCCACAATTTCTGATTCATCTTTTAAACCAACCGCTCTCACATTGGGCTGATTCAACTCCTCTAGAGCAAGCGATTGATCACTGGCAATTGGATAGAGGGTGTTCATTAGACGATCTATTTCTGCAAATAAATCTTGAACATTAGGATCATCTGGCTTTAGCTCTACTAGCTGCATAGGGTCCCTTTTACATTGTTATTTTTTCGCTCATAAAGTGTGCACATACATTGTGATTGGTTTCATATATAGAAAGTCACAACACACTCTAAGTCGTACTCCAAGGCACTCATATGCACCTTTAAACGAGGGGAGTCACTCAAGTAAACAACTCAGTGTAATCTAAATTGACGCAAGTATAACGGAAAATAGTTAAAATGTTATTAAAATGCGATTTCTTGCGCCAAATGGGTACAAAACATCACAAAATGAGTAGAAAACAACCATAACGTCAGGGGAGGCGGATGGGGCTTAAAGCCGTGACATATTTAATTCCGGCACGTTCAAAGCAACGAATATCTTGCCTACTATGATAATGGTAAACCCATAACTGGCTGATTAATGAGCTTGGGTATTCGCGAAGTAAATCATCTATGCCACTATGACTGGGGTTGCCCTTTACAGCACAATCATGAAAAATAATTTCACTATCTGATGTTACATGCGCAAGCAGCTCAGGGATTGGACGTGTGTCTCCAGAATAAAACATAACACCTGGAATATGTAACGCAAAAGCCGAGTTTGGTGCATGGTGACGAACAGGGTATACCCACACTTTCACCCCTTGATGCCAAAAGTACTCACAGACAGGATGCAAAATAAAGGTATGCCAAACATCTGTTTTTAACTCTGCAAGCTTAGTGTAACGAAGCATGGCACATAACTGCGAAACCAAAAAAACAGGCACATATACTCTGATCTTTTTCTCAGATAGCGTCGCTTTAAAATAAAGCTGCTCAAGACCTCCCACATGATCATAGTGTAAGTGTGTAATGAACACGCTATCAGGCAGCTCATCAGGCAGCACTGCATCATATCGATGCAATGTATCATGACCACAGTCAATTAACAGCCAAGGTCTCGACTGATGCTGCAATAAACACGCAGAGTTACCCAACTCCATAGCGCTTGCATCACCAACCCCTAAAAACAAGGCTGAATCAGGCCTGATTTCTTTTTTACATTGCGCCTCAACCATCGGCGTCAATGACTCTGGCATAGTCACATCTTGCAACACCATCGACCTCATTAACTAGAAGCTATTGAGCCAATTTGCAGCATCAAATTGACAGAGCAATGACACGAAGTTGACGAACCTGTTACGTAAAGCACTATATTTTAGTCAAAAAAACCATTTCAAAAATCAGCAAAAAACAATTAACTTATTAAAAATCAATTAATTAAAATATTTTCGAATTTGGTCCTATATTTGCTGCTAATATCTCAAACCAAACAAAATTAAAAAAGACTATAAAGATGAAAAGAATAATTACCCCAATTATCGCCGGATTATTGCTAAGTGGCTGTGTGGTTCACGTCAACGGCAATGCGCAAGACGACTTAGTACAATACACAAAATCCCTCTCTCTACCATCTGCAGGTCTATCTGAATTAAGCATAGATAATGGTTCTGGCGATATTATTGTCAAAGGTGATAAAGATGCCACATCAATTTCACTCACTGCAAACATCATCACAGCCCCTGATAGAAGCTATACTTTAACATTAGATAAACACGGCGATACGGCAAAACTCGTTGCAAAACATGACGCATTCGTGGGCGTCGCTTGGTACTCAGGGAAAAGCCCACAAATTAGTATTGAGGTTACGGTGCCTGACTCTATGATCCTCGATATAGACGATGGTTCAGGTACGCTGTTTGTCTCTGATGTTGACAATGTTACCATTGACGATGGTTCAGGCCACATTGAGCTGAAAGACATTGATGGGCACATCAAGATTGACGATAATTCAGGCGATATCACCATTACTAATGCCACTCAAGATATTCGCATAAAGGACGGTTCAGGTAACCTAGAGTTGACAGATATTGATGGCCATATCGACATTGACGATGGCTCCGGCAACATTAGCATTGCCAACGCCGCAAAAGATGTTCGCGTGCAAGATGGCTCCGGTAATATCCTAATAAACTCTGCTCAACTTGTGTCTATTGAAGATGCTTCGGGAGATATTACGTTAAGAAACGTTGTTGGAGAGATACAAGTAGAAGACGGCTCGGGAAAAGTCGACATTGTCGGCGGCCAATCTGTGACACTCAAAGACGACTCCGGAGATATTCAAATCTCAAACATTGCTAGTAATGTAACCATCGATGACGGCTCTGGTGATATCTGGGTAACACAGGCAAAAGGCGAGGTATCTATAGAAGATGAGTCAGGTGATATCGCCGTCAGTGACAGCCACAAACTAGAAATTACTGAAGATGGTTCTGGTGATGTCAAAATCTCAAATGTCACACATGTTTCGAATCTAAATTTAGATAGATAATGACTGTGTTGTTTTAATCAAAACACGACAGCTGCGCGCCCAATTTCATGCGCGCAGCACTGAAAAATACCGAGCCTGCACACTTAGCGCCATAAATTGCTACTAGGGCTTATGCTAAAGTGATCACATATTTGAAAAAAATGCATAGCTACCAAGCATTGTTAATAATAATTACCTATATCCCATCCCTTTAAGTTCTCATAATATAATCCTCTTGCTTGTTATACCTATGGGAATTCAGTGTTTAAGGTTTTTATCTCTACGTGCTTATTGTCGCTTGCAGCAATCAACTCTATCGCACATGCCTCTGAAGACTTTACACAGTATAAAACTCAGTCTGAGGCCAAGGGCAAAAAAGATCGAAACGCGCTCTTAGAAGATGCGCAGAACTTACTCGCAGATCCCACTTTAACGCACACACAGCGCACCTATGTATTGCATCGCAGTGCCTTACACTTAGTAAGGACGAATCAATTTCAAAAAGCCGCTAGGCGACTGGATGAATTTGCTGCTCACTTAGCGCAGTTCCCTGACACTAATTTTCTGGGTAAATATCACTGGGTAGCGGGGGATTTGGCTATACTCCTTGGCAACAATACCGATGCACAGCGTCACTTTGAGCAGGCGATATCTCAATTTGAGCAATCTGGCGACCTTCGTATGAAAAGTCACGCTCATCGCATGCTGGCCAATGTACTGTCTCAGAAGCAAGATTACTTTCCCGCACTGGCACATGTTTTTCAGGCCAAAGACACGGCAAATAAAATCAACAATGCACATTTATTTAGTGCTGCATTAAGTACAGAAGCAAGGGTATATAGAGATTTTCACCAGCTAGACAAATCACTAGATGTACTCAATCAACAATTGGAGTTTCAGCTAGGTGAGCCAGACATCAGTCTTGCGCATATCTCATCTACTTACTATAGCTTGGCGCGTATTTATGAAAAACTGTCAGACCATCATGCCGCAATTGAAGCATTAAACAAGTCGTACGATATAGATAAAAAGCTCGATGATAAAAATTATATGGGCTTAACTCAGCTCCATATTGCAAAGTTATATATAGAACTGGAAGACCTCACCGCTGCACGCACAGCCATTGATCAAGCAAGCTCATTATTTTCATTGGTTAATAATGAGAAAAACCAAGCACGAGCACAAGCTGTACAAGGGCAAATCGCATTGGCCGATGGCGACTATGTGAAAGCCATCCAACTGATTACCTTGGGCTTAGACAAGCTAAATGCACAAGACAATGAAAAGCTCTACCAAGCGTTTCAAGTTAAACTGGGCATGGCATTAGCCTATGAACAACCTTCAGAGGCAATTGAACTCTTATCGACATTACTTGATACAGTCAATGAAGAAGATAACTTAACGGTATTACAAAGCCTTGCAGTGGCACATAAAAGCCTCAATGACTTTGAACAAGCCCTTTATTACCAAGAGCGCGCCTTTGCAACCAAAGAACACATAAACCAGCAAGCAATCACCACAAGGTTAGAGGCCAAAAAGCTTAATAGTGAGATAGGTCTCAAACGACTGGAGGTCAATGAACTACAGGCAGGTCTAGCACAACAACAGCAAGACACAAAAACACGCACCGTCGTGTTGGCTGCTGCCATTATCGTATTAATTAACTTCATATTACTATTTTATCTTTACCATTTAAAACGCCGCCGTGTGATGGAAAAGGAAGCCGAGTTATTAAACCAAAGTCTGAGCTTGAAGCAACAGCTACTCGCTGATGTGTCTCATGAATTGCGTACGCCGTTAACCGTACTCAAGCTAAATATTGAAGCGCTCGAATATAATTTAACTGAAGACCCTAAAACAACGTATAAAGTACTGCAGCGCAGACTGGATATGCTCAATACCCTAATTGCAGACATTTATGAATTAGCTCAAGCCGACACAAATAACTTGCGACTTGAGTTTGAGCTGTGCCAAGCAAAAGCTTTATTCGATGACTTAACTATCGCTATCGCCCCAATCATTGATTCATCTGATTTAGAGGTGATATACATCAATCAATTACCAGAAAAGCTACAAGTTGAATGCGATATCAGTCGTTTAAATCAAGTGTTTAATAATTTAGCGCGTAATAGTGTGCATTACACCGATCAACCGGGACAAGTAAAAATAACGGTGTCTCAGCAGCAACAAACTGTGGTATGTACCTTTGAAGATAGCGCGCCTGGGGTCAGCTCGGACGCACTGGAAAAACTATTTGAGCGACTCTATCGATGCGATAAATCTCGCAGCCGAGATTTAGGTGGCTCAGGTCTAGGCTTATCAATCTGTGAAAAGATCATTGAACTACACAAAGGTCATATCGCGGCTATGCACAGTGAATTGGGGGGAGTAGTGATTCAATTTACTTTACCAATCAAGCCTTAACTAAATCGCTCTCTCACTGACATTGTCAACTGACCTCCAGTGATCAAACGTCTATCCAGTTTGGTCACGTCTTCCTCATTCCTACCGACGGATTTTCAGGCCCATACGCTGTAAGTCAGCTAATCAATTTGTCATTTAACGTCTATATTTTGAGTATGTTTTGATATATGAAAACTAACCCATCAATTTTTTGGATTGGTTTGATTAATTCAATCAAATATACAAATTAAACGTTCAGCGACATAATAGCTCCATCAACTTTAGAGGAGAATCAAAAAATGCTAAATAACATCGAAGGCAAAAACGTACCATCAGTTACTTTTCCAGTGCGCGTAGGTGAAGAGTTCCAACACATCACATCTGATGAGTTGTTCAAAGGTAAAACCGTCATCGTATTCTCACTACCAGGTGCATTTACACCAACGTGTTCATCAACACACTTACCGCGATACAACGAGCTTGCTCATGTATTTAAGCAAAATGGCGTAGATGACATTGTATGTATGTCTGTCAACGACACGTTTGTCATGAACGCTTGGGCAAAAGATCAAGAAGCAGAGAATGTCACACTCATCCCAGATGGCAATGGCGAATTCACTGATGGTATGGGCATGCTTGTCGACAAAAGCGACCTTGGCTTTGGCAAGCGAAGCTGGAGATATTCAATGCTGGTGAAAGACGGCGTAATTGAAAAAATGTTCATCGAGCCAGACTTACCTGGCGACCCGTTTGAAGTGTCTGATGCTGATACCATGCTCGAGTACATCAATCCGGAGCAAAAAAAGCCAGAGCCAGTATCCATTATTACTAAACCTGGTTGCCCATTCTGTGCTAAAGCAAAAGCACTGCTAAGCGAAAAAGGCTTGGTATATGAAGAGCTAGTACTTGGTCAACAGGCGAGCTTGACCAGCTTAAAGGCTTTGTCTGGTCGCGAGACAGTACCTCAGGTATTCATCGGTGGTGCACACATCGGCGGCTCAGATGACTTGACCACATACTTCGAAAATAACTAACTCCTAGCACTGTAAAGGGGCATGACAGCCCCTATAAACCACATTTTCAATCTTTAGTGAGGTAATAATGAAACAGCTTGAAACAGATGTCGTTGTGATTGGTGCAGGTACTGCTGGCCTGAGTGCTTATCGTAATGCAAAGCAATACACACCCAACGTGTTGATGGTCGAGTCAGGTAAATATGGTACAACTTGCGCGCGTGTTGGCTGCATGCCGAGTAAACTGTTAATTGCTGCGGCAGAAGCCGCTCATCATGTCGAACAAGCCCCTCAATTTGGCGTCATGAGTGAACCGGCAAAAATCGATGGAAAAGCAGTTATGGCCCGAGTACGCAGCGAGAGAGACCGTTTTGTCGGATTTGTAGTCGAAGCTGTCGAAGAGTTACCAAATGAAGATCGCATCATTGGTCATGCTAAGTTTCTTGATGACAATCGCATTCAAATCGATGACCATACCATTATTACCGCTAAACGTTTTGTGGTTGCCACAGGTTCTAGACCCAACATTCCGCCACCATTTTTAGCATTTGGAGATAGGCTCATCATCAACGATGATGTGTTTGATTGGCAGGATCTTCCAGATTCGGTCGCTGTATTTGGCCCTGGTGTTATTGGGTTAGAGCTTGGACAAGCACTGCATAGACTTGGGGTAAATGTAAAATTATTTGGCGTTGGCGGCAATATAGGCCCACTGACGGACCCCGTGATCCGTGACTACGCAAACACCGTATTTGCCGAAGAGTTTTATGTTGATACGGATGCAAAAGTGTCTGACATGAAAGTCGTTGATGGTAAAGCCCAGCTCACCTATATCGATAAACAAGGTCAATCTCAAACTGAACAATTTGATTATGTGTTGGCCGCAACGGGCAGGGTACCGAATGTCGATCAGCTTGGCCTAGAGAATACCTCATTAGAGTTAGAAGACCATGGTGTACCAATCGCAGATCCTCACACCATGCAATGTGGTGATAGCCACATATTTGTAGCCGGTGATGCCAGCGATCAAATTCCGCTACTGCATGAAGCGGCTGATCAAGGCACGATTGCGGGCGTTAATGCCGGGCGTTTTCCTGATATCCGAAATGGATTACGCCGTACGCCAATCGCTGCTGTATTTAGTGATCCGCAAATCGGTATGGTAGGTGATAACTACGCTCAATTGACTGCAAATTATGGTGAATGTGGATGCTATGAAATTGGTGAAGTTAGTTTCGAAAACCAAGGCCGAAGTCGTGTCATGTTGAAAAACAAAGGCCATATGCGCGTCTATGCAGAGCAGGGGACAGGGCTATTTCTCGGTGCTGAGTTTATTGGACCGGCTGCCGAGCACATTGCGCATTTACTGGCATGGGCAGTACAAAATAAAATGACCGTCCCTCAAATGCTGGATATGCCTTTTTATCACCCCGTAATAGAGGAAGGTGTCAGAACGGCGCTACGCAACGTCAATGCAAAGCTGAAGTTTGGCCCAGATATCATTAAGCATTGTTTAGAGTGCGGTCCTGGCGCTTAATTAAGACCATTTTATTTCAACATACCAAGAGTGAGCGTTATGCTCACTCGGTCTGACTGTAAAAGAGTTCGGGATCAAATATCTCTGGCCGACGACTTCTTATTACCTTCAGCGCGTCATTCATTTTTTTAATGATTTTTTTATCTATTGCTTTGTTGCAAGCGAACCCTAAATAGGAAGAACGCAACGGCATCACTATTCGATAGTGCTTTGGATTTATCCCCGCTCGTTTAAACTGATAGCGTGCAATCACATCCCCATATGCAATTAAATCTATACGCTTTAGCTTTAACATTTGTACCAACTCAAAGCCTGAGGCTAAAAAGACTAAACTCTCCTTATCAATCCCAGATTGACGCAATAATTGATGACCAATATCATTTTTCACCACACCAATTTTTAAATCGCCAATGCTTTTCAAGTTCGCTAAGTGATAGCTTGTTTCTTTGTGGCCAATAATTGCAATATGATTATCCATGGTCGGGCCAATAAATTGAAAAAGCTTGGCACGCTCTTCAGTGTAAGTCATAGAAAAAATGCAAGCATTGTGATTAGACAGCGTCATCTGGTAGGCCCTAGGCCAAGGTAATAGCATAACGTCGTTATCGTCAAAATCCCAACCTAAATCAAGATAGACGAGCTTCAACGCTTCGATGGCAATGCCTTCCACTTGGCCATTCACATGGTAATTAAAAGGCGGGTAGTCTTCAGTAAACCAGACAAGCTTCGGCCCTTTAGCCACAGCCGAATGCGTTAACATCACAGCCAGTAAATAAAACGCGAATTTGAGCATCATTGGATTTCCTCACTTCATTCAAAGTGTAGATGCAATCGCCTCGTTTGTAAGGTGCGTTTTACTAAACTCACACAACCAAAAAAGGCAGCCTGTGCTGCCTTTTAGATGGAATTTGAACTTACGCTTTTTTAATCGCTTTTTTCAGCTTTTTGATTTTTGCTTCATGCTTTGCGATCTTCTTAATGCGTTGCTTAACTTCTTTTTTTAGCTTTTTAACTTCAACTTTCTTAGCCATTATGATCTCCTGTTGATTTTGATTTATGCTTATTTACAAACCTTTTTATAAACTTTCTAATTTCTTTTGATGAACTCGTGTCTAGCTCATTACATAACGCAATAAACTGATCTTTCTGGTCTTTATTAATACGCACAAGCAACTGTGCATCTTTGTTCTTCGCCATACGTTCCCCTAAATGTATATACAAACGTATATACATTTACCATCTATGTCAACGATTAATCTGTACAGTATTTGTGCTGTCATTATACATGTCTTAATCTGTCCGATGCTTGTCGAGAATAGGTATCTACTTACTTTGTTTCACTTTTTATACTGGCCACCACAAAGTAACCGATATAGGACAAACGCAATGAGCAAAGCACTGATCATTATTGATACACAAAACTCTTTTTTTAAAACGGACTATTGGCAGGAAAAAGATTTCCTCACCTTCAAAAAAAATCTAGGGAGTCTGATCACGCATTTTCACAACGCTAACTTGCCGATTATTAAAGTACTGCATAGCCGAGAGGATGCGACTGACAGCCCATTCAATCCAGCTTCAGGTTTAGTTGAACCGATGGCCTTTTTACCAAACTCATTTACGAAAGTGTTTTACAAGTCCGTACACAACGCTTTTACAGACACTGGGTTGGCAACATGGTTGAAACGATACAACATAGATACACTGGTGATCAGCGGCATACGCACAGAGCAATGCTGTGAGACCACTGCACGTATTGCCTTTGATTTAGGCTTCAACGTTGAGTTTGTGACTGATGCCACACTGACCTTTGATATGAATTGCCCCATAACGGGAGCAGATTATTCATCCGATGACATCAAAGCCAGAACAGAATTAGTACTTGCTAATCGTTTCGCTTCCATTCATTCTCATCAAGACTATTAGTGCTTAAAGTTGGCGGTGCACCTTGTTTATAAGAGGTTTATCGCCATTTTATATTAACAATTCCATCCTTTTACAATGTGGCGACAACCAGTGACTATTTATTTTGTTTTGCTTGCAGACACACTCCCTCTCGATTTTGCAGGCCCTCTGCAAGTGTTCATAGAAGCTAAACGCTTAGGTTTAGACTACGAGATAAGCTATGTCAGTGCATCTGAACAGCTAAGCTGCGATGGGGGGTTGCAATTAGCCAACCTAGCATCTTTACCGCCAACATTAGCGCCTGAAGACATCATAGTACTGCCTGGTTGCCATCGTGCTTTCGATGCATATTCAACTCAAGATGCGCGAGAGACTATTCAATGGCTAAAAAACGTCATCGCAGATCACACGGTCCTCACCATCTGCTCTGGCGCTGTGCTGGCTGCAAAAGCGGGGTTATTAGTTAACAAATCCTGCACCACGCACTATCAACTCATAGATACAATGCGCATAGCATTTCCGGAAAGCCACGTATTAGATAATAGAATATTTGTTGAAGATACGAATATCATTAGCAGTGCAGGCATTAGTTCGGGGATCGATATGGCACTTTATTTTGTTAGCACTCAATTCGGCGAGCATATCGGCGCTCAAGTGGCGCAAGAAATGCTTGTCTATTTCCGTCGAACAGGCCAAGACCCTCAGCTCAGTAGCTGGCTGCAATATCGTAATCACATGCATCGCAGTATTCACAAAGTACAAGACGCAATTTGTAGTAATGTCACTGAGCACTATTCGCTCGAACAACTCGCCGATATTGCACACTTGTCACAGCGTCAATTAAGTCGTCTTTTTTCTGTACACCTCGGCATCTCTCCCCGAGAATACCTCCAGCACATCAGAATCGGCCAAGCAAAACAGTTGTTGAAACACAGTAATAATAGCGTTGAAATTGTTGCACAAAACTGCGGTTACTCAAGCGGCCGTCAGTTCAGGCGCGCGTTTACTCAAACAACACGCATGAGCCCCCAACAATACAGACAACAATATAGTGGTGTTTAACCTCTTAAGGGCAAGGGATCACCTGTGCGGTATATCAATACATCAACAAAGTAGATCAGATAGGGTATTTATATTATCTTTATGAACGTCTAGACTCAAAGAAACCATTATCTATGGAGTGTTTATGAGTGACTTATTACTCTACGTCCAACTACGCTTAGAACCGGGTTGTATGGGCCCGCAAGGAAAAGACCATATTGAAGCTTTTTGTAAAAAGGAAAACGCGTCTCCTTGGCAAAATCAATTTGCCACGGTGAGCGTAGTACCTCGATATGACAAAACCCTACCTGAGTGGGAATATAGAGTAAAAAACAAATTACTGAGCGCAGAACAAGCCACTAAGTTTATATCTATGCATGATACAACTAAATCAGATTTAGAGGATGACATTGAATCTCATATGGCCGAAGAGATTGATGCCTACATGCAGGGTAAGTTTTAGTCAGAAAACTCCACATCACGATATCAACCTACTTACCATGGGGTGATCTATACACGGTCACCTTCTAATATATTTATCGTATAAATTAAACACAGTTATATTCATACGCGTACTGAAGACTTCAAAACAACAAATACGCTTTGTTATCCCAATATAACAACTCAAAACGATCAATAATGCAGTTAGCATTTGGTTTTGCCATGCATTCAATGCCCATTGCCCAGACCAAACTAGAGTAAACTCAGTCATCATTGGATACGCATACTGAATAGGCCATTGGAAGCCATCAGGGCCTTTTGACCCCAATACATCGCAGAAAATATGCAGGTGAAAGCAAAGAAATGATGCAAACCAGACACAAGTTTTATTTGTCTTTGCTATCCATGCACATAACAAGGAAATAGTAAACGCAGCGAGCAGGTTATGCCCTAACACATGATGGTATTGACTATACCAAGCGGTTTTACCCGTGATGGCATCGGCCACAATCCCCAGCCCATCCA
Organism: Pseudoalteromonas luteoviolacea; assembly: GCF_000814765.1. Taxonomy (GTDB): domain Bacteria; phylum Pseudomonadota; class Gammaproteobacteria; order Enterobacterales; family Alteromonadaceae; genus Pseudoalteromonas; species Pseudoalteromonas luteoviolacea_H. The sequence goes on along the minus strand of NZ_JWIC01000007.1, from coordinate 543,532 downwards.
AATCTGGAGCAATACCAGATAAACTGACTAACATACGGTTTCGTCGACTGTTAAATGCAGCAACCGACACCGTCCAGCTCAATAATAAATGAGTCACTGGTGCCATGCACTCACTCCCAATATTTATAATTCAGATACGCTCGTGATTTCGTAATCAGGACAACATTATAAAATATGGGCATAAATATGCGCTGAATAATTTTTATAAAACTGAGCGCAAGTCATAGTGTACAAAATAGAGTGTGACAACAAGAAGGTGCATCACGCAATGCGAGTAAGAGGCACAATGCCACTGTCTGCCTCTTACTTTTATATCTTGGGGTGCTAGGGGTGTAATGCCCCTTTACAGCCTTGAGTGGCCTCATTGCGCTGCATAAAGATAGTAACTTCAGCCATCACTAAGCCAAACTTTTTTATATACGAGCGGTTCATTAATGTGCATTTATCAAACGCCCACATCCAATCATCAAAAACAACACGGTAGGTGCTATCATCAACGGGTAAATCCATTTCATACTGCCATCTAAGCGCATTACCATAGACAGTCCCAACAGCGGGTGTTGCAATGTCAGGTGCACGACCCGTAAAACCGTCACCGCGCTTTTCTATGGTCCAAACTCGATGCTTGACACCATCACCAACTCCGTAAGTAAACGTTTCATCTAGTACCAGTTCTCCCTGCACATTGACAGAGCCGTCTATGCTCACTTTAAAACGCTGAACAAGCTCGCCACTGCGATTTTGAACGATACCCCATGCATTGACCTGCCCATCAAAAAAGCGAAAAACGTCAATTTTGGGATTCATATTTTGGTACTCATCGCTTTGCACTGAACTTTGGCACGCAGACAGTAAAACCAATACGCAGCATACAATCACAAATCTCATTATTTCTCTCCCAACAATTTCATCCGCATTTTGGGTTCAGTGGTTCTTTCACCCAACCAAATATCAAAAAACCACTTAGTAAAATTTTGATCTGTGATTTCGCCTAATAACTTTTCAGAATCATAAAAACGTGTCGCGCCCTTCTCATCTCTAACGCCATACAGCGAGTAGTTCTTGGAAACATCGGGGAAAATCGACTGCATTTGTGTTAACCAAATATCACCTAGCGCTTGATCATCGAAACCTTGCTTTTGCATTTCTTCTAACGAGCGTTTTGCAATTTCTTGTCCATCTAAATCACGTAAATACGTTAAATGCAGGACAAACGGCTTTAGGCGTTCATATTGACCGGAAGGCGAATAAAGTCGAATATCATACACGTCCCAAAACAAATAAGTCATGCGCGCAGTTTGACCAACCTGCGTCATGTCTTTTATCAAATCAAGTCCTATATTTTCACTGCTATTGGCCAAGCCACTCACAACAAGGAAAAACGCCAATACACTATTTTTATACTGTTTCATTTCTAATCCATCATTTATGTTCAACAGCTTATACGCAAGTATTATATGTATCGTTCACTTAGCAAGTGGCTATCTTGTAAGAATGTGTATCGGGGTGTCTAGGAAAGTATCGTTTCTACTACAGAGAGCTTAATGTGGTTCGTGATGTAAACCGTAAAATTGACAAAACTGGGATATAAACCACTGTAACTTCGGGTCTCGCTGACGCGTCTTATGCCAATATAGTTTTACACGATAATTTGGTACGTTGATGGGGGGGATATGGCTAGATAACTGATACTCTTTTGCAGCGTGTGCAGCATACCTTGCAGGCAGAGTGATCAGCCAATCAGTGTCTTTTATAAGCGCTAGCGCATTGAGCATATGCGGCGTCGCCATAACGACATGACGAGACTTTTTAGACTGCGCCAAAATACGGTCCACGATTCCTCTTGTTTCATTCCAAGGTGCAATCAACACATGTGATTTTGACAAAAAAGTTTCCAAAGACAATTGCTCGGGTAATCGCTGCTTTGCGCAACTCAACGTCACATAACTCCCTTCGAAGCAATTTAACTGTACCAACCCTTCTAACGTTTCTTGCTGGTGCTCAAACCCGCAAACAAGGTCTAGTTTTAAGTCTTTCAATGCCTGAACGGGAATACGTTCTTCCAATTGAATTATCTGAATAGATAAGTTCTTAAACCGAGACAATATGTCACTTAAGAATGGCTTCAAACACCATGCTGTATAATCTGTAGCAGCCAGTGTAAGTCGCTCTACTTGTTGCGGGTCAAACGGTTTTGCCTCTTGCAGCCCCACAGTGATCGCTTCAAATGCAGGCAACACATCAGCGGCTAGTCTATTGGCATAATCCGTTGCCAACATCTGATTATTTTCTCTGACGAACAGCTCGTCTTTTAACCCTAACCGCAACCGAGTCAAAGCATGACTACATGCTGACTGGCTCATATGTAAAATATTCGCGGTTTGGGTCACTGAGCCAGTTTGATACAACACAGCAAACAGCTTCAACAAGTTTAAATCTATATTGGGTATATTATTCATGCATTTAATACATATACTAAGTGCAAACCATGCACTTTATTCATGTGTTACTAAACAGTACACTGATACGCATCTAAGTCAAACAGGAATAAACCACCATGAGCTTATCTATACGACCAGCAGAAATTAAAGATGCAGCCACTATCTTGCACTTCATTAATGAATTAGCCATTTATGAAAAAGAACCTGATGCGGTTGAAAATACGGTACAAGATATAGAAAAAAAACTATTTGGCGATGATGTGCGGGCCCATGCACTTATCTGCGAGCAAAACGGCGAAGCCATTGGCTTTGCAGTATACTTTTTCAATTATTCAACGTGGCTAGGCAAATATGGCTTATACCTTGAAGATTTATATGTTGCACAAGACAAGCGCGGCGTAGGTGCGGGTAAAGCATTGATGAAACACCTTGCCCAAACGGCAATACAAAAAGACTGCGGCCGTTTTGAATGGGTGGTCTTAGACTGGAACAAGCCCGCTATAGACTTTTACCAGAGCATAGGTGCAGAGCCGCAAGATGAATGGATAATTTATCGCCTAACCGGACAAGCACTTAAAGACTTTGCAGAACAGCCTTAAACATCTACGTATTTATCTTGCATTGCTTTGAGCTCAGGTGGAAGAGCAATGCCTTCACGCTCAGCAATCGTAAACATGGCCCGTTGAATATACCCACCATAAATATTGCCGGCATTATCCGTGATCTGCCAATCTTCTATGTCTTCCAATTGGCAGACATAATTGTGGGCCATTTTTCCAGTATGCGTGATCGGGGGTGTAACCAAAAATACACTCACTTCATTGCCCTTAATGGTTTCTACATGCGCACCTAAATGTTCAATGACACCTCTATCACTTTCAAAGCCAAGTTTGACGAATGCATCCTTTGGATATCTTAAGAACAAAACCCGAAATTCATCGATTGTCGCTTTCGCTAGTGCAACGGCCTCCAATACCAGAGGATCATTCGGATCTGTTTCTATTGGCGGAAAGTCTTGTGATTCAGAGCTATAACGATTGTGTAGCCAAAACCCAGCGAGTATTACCAAAACAACTAGACCCCAGTACATACTTTCTCCTTACGGACTATTCTTGAAGTGTGAATCTCACTTTTAGACACTCATCATGTCATTATTAAACCTATAACACTCAGTTTAGGACAATTTTGATCTAAATTAAGGCGATTATTGAAATGTAGAGCAGGATAGTTGGTAAATTGAAATCGAGGCTCTTCCGAGGTTGAAGTTGACCAATAAAACGTGGCTATATTAACGAGCAAATACACATTAGAATAACAATCTATATGTAAACAAATGCAAAAACATGAATTTTCACAATCATTTACAATAAAAATATTAATTTTTTTGCTTACCGATATGCAGCAGGCTTTTGTTCTCTCTTGGTCTGTTTTCTGCTTATGCTGTTACCGAGCAAATCTTCTCGGCTAACTAAAAATCCACATATGCTGCTTACCACAATATAGATCCCATACATGGATCCAATGTAAACCCAATCATTTTCGCTGGTTAGCAATGATAAATTAGTCCCATCATTCACAAACAATACATTTATGATTGATAATACAAACGCAGCTCGATAGTACAGTGAGTGACCAAGGTGACTGGCAAAAGCAGAGACTAGTAAGGCAAATAAGCACAAATAAAAACCAATCACAGAACCTGCGCCTGGTTGATAGCTCGGGTATATGGCAAAAATCGAAATTAACACCGAGATCCATCCCGATAGGTGGTAAATCATTTTCAGTTCCCTTGAATTGAAATGTTATTTTTTGTAAACCAAAGTCTGTGGCGATTATGGTAGATGTCCGGCATTTTAGCAACTCCTTTGAGATGACATATTTATTGACTAACTCGTTAAAACGTCTGATATACGTTTTTTTAATGCAGGAATTGCATTTATTTCAAACCAAGGATTCCGTTTCAACCAATAATGATTTCGTGGGCTTGGATGCGGTAGTGGCATCTTAGTTGGCATAAACATTTCCCAATTCTGAACCGCTTCGGTGACATTTGTATAGCTCGCCAAGTGATAAGCTTGCGCATACTGTCCAATTAATATTGTAAACTCAACCTGATTGAATTCCGCCAATAATGTTTCGCGCCAAGTGTTAGCACATATTTTAGGTGGCGCTTTATCACCGGTTTTACCTTTCCCCGGATAGCAAAACGCCATAGGGATAATGGCAAACAATGATGGATCATAAAATTGCTGTTCCGTAACACCCAACCAATCCCGAAGCTTTTTACCACTGGCATCATTAAAAGGTTTCCCTGTTTTATGCACTGTCATACTAGGCGCTTGCCCTGCGATTAGTATTCTAGCGTTGGCACTGCCTTGCACAACAGGGGAGGGCACATGACCAAACTGTGTATGACACAAACGGCACGCTGCTATCTCATCTAATAACTTCATGGCTATTCTGCATTCTTAAAAAAGTACGCTATCATTGCTTAAGTAGACCGCCATAACCAACTATTAATTCACACCAGCCCTAACTTTTTTAATGATATAGGATCACTTACTAAAATAAAGAATAAATTACCCCAACAAACAAATTAAACTTTACCAAAAAATTAATTCTTCTGTTTTCTTGTAGCAAAAACTTTAACTTCTTTCACTTCCAGTGACGAGCCATACTTTTAAGTGTATTTAGCAATGATAATTACTGTTATTTACAAAACTATTCGTAGATAATAATTTACCTAATCAAAAAACTTAGGAACGTTATGTCACACGCCGATAATGCTTTGACTTTTCAATATAGGTTGAGCGTTACGTCCCGATTTTGCGCTGCAATTTTAGGGGGATATTTTTTCACAGCCTACTGTGTTTCGCTTTTGAGTCTCTTACTGCCTACGAGTAAAGTAGATGCCGTTTTATACAGTGTATGTGCGAGCATATTAATTTATAGCTGTGTATTTATTGCCGTTTTTGCTGCCCGCTCCCTATTTAAAGTATGGGTCGCATTAATAATCAGTACTGGCGTATTTGCGCTATTCACGACCTATATTCAGGGAAGTATATGAAAGACAGTTTTTTTCGCTCAATGACTTGGCTACATACTTGGGTTGGTCTTTTAATGTGCTGGCTACTATTTTTAATTTTCTTCGCCGGTACAATCAGCTTCTTTCGTCATGAGATTAGCCTTTGGAATCAACCTGCTGTGCATAGCATTGATAACAAACCTACGGATCAAAAAGCCTTAATCAGCGCAGGGTTGGATTACCTGCATGAAAAAGCCCCCGAGGCAAATAGATGGTGGATAGGCTTGCCTTCTCCCAGACAACCAGAAGTCCATGTCTCTCATCGTCACAGCCAACCAGATGGGCAAAGGGATAAATGGATAGACGAGCGCCTTGACCCAAATACGTTAACCCAAGTAGACGGCATCGTTGATACTCGGGGCGGTAACTTTTTTTATCGATTGCACTTCGATTTACACTACATGGACCGCAAATTAGCACGATGGTTAGTCTGCTTGGCGTCCTTGTTTATGTTAATCGCGCTCATCTCTGGCATTGTTATTCATAAACGTATCTTTAAAGACCTATTTCAATTTAGGCCGCAAAAGGGAGTAAGAGCTTGGCTCGATGCACACAACCTATCTTCTGTGCTGGCGCTGCCATTTCACCTTATGATCACCTATACAGGCCTAGTCACATTAATCTTTATGCTCTTTCCGGGTCCTGCCAATACACTCTATGAGGAGGGTGTAAAAGGCTTTAGATCCGACTTTTATCCAGAGCGTCAGGGCATTGAGAAGTCAGAGCAAACACTCAATTCACCGGCTTTCGAAAACGCTTTTGCACACTTTTACCATAACTGGCCAGAGCAGAAAATTAAGCGCGTGATCGTCGACTATCCAACTGACCTGAGTGCCACCATTAAAATCTATGGCGACAATGGTACGCTTATTCGTGATGAATATCCGTACTGGCAATACTCAGGTTCAACCGGAGAGCTTATAAAAACAGCTCGCCTAGATCCAAGTGGCGGGGAAGTGCTATATGGCGGTATGATAGCAGTGCATAGTGGCAGGCTCGCTCACCCTGGTCTACGTTGGCTTTACTTTATTTGCGGTATAGCCGGATGTGTGATGATTGCCACGGGCTGTATAATGTGGGCCAAACGAATTCGAGAACGTTTAAAGCCAAATCAATCACCTAGTTTTGGGCTCAAATTAGTAGAAGCATTAAACCTTGGCACAATCATGGGGTTACCACTAGCAACTGCAGGTTTCTTCTATGCTAACAGGTTATTGCCAGCAGAAGTCACCGGTCGGGCTGATAAAGAGATACTCGCTTTCTTTTTAATTTGGCTTGCTGCAACAGTGACAGCAGGACTTTGGCGATCTCGTCGTGCGTGGCAAAGATTCGCTCATCTTAATGCCGCAGTGTGGCTACTATTGCCTATCTGTAACGCGCTGACAACAGATGGAAATTTAATCACATATATCATGGACGGAAAGTGGATCTTAGCCAGTTTTGATCTCACATTTTTAGCAACGGCTGCTGTTTTTTATATGCAAGGCAACAAATTAGGCGCTCAACCAAATACCGTCAAACAAGGCTCAGTGCAAAACCGCCGTTTAGGTCGGGAGCAAAAAGCATGATTTATAGCTTAGCGACACTGTTGTGTTTTAGCGCCTTTTACGCGTTTGCAATGGCCAAAACATCCCATTACAAAAGTGTATTTGGCTCACGTCCAGATCAAACACAAACTCAGCGATTTAATTACTCCGCTTGGATCATTATTTTACTAAGCTTGGGCGTCAACCTATCCCAAGCTATTGGTTATGGCAGTTTGATGTTTTGTGGGCAAATAGCGCTCTCTGTCATCATCATTTCACTTTGTATGACTTATAGAGCACATTGGCTGAGATCACTTTTATACGTACTTCCCGCAATAACTTGTGTACTCATCATTTTAGCGCTCCTGTACTAACCAATTTCGGCGGCTGATTAGATGAATATCAGCCGCTGAGATCATTATTTTACTATCTCCTCCTCCAAATACTGCCACTCCAAGCTCTTTTTCTCGCCACTTCATTACCTAATGTTAGTAAAAATGTGATCTCAGAACTATTTTCATTATCTTCAGCTAGTAAAAACCTGATCTATATTTTAAATACCACATGCACAGTTAGTAAAATGCTGATCTGTCTAAAGTAACTTGGTAAAAATATGATCTCTGTAGACTAAAGATAAACCCTGTGTTAGTAAATTCCTGATCTATAAAAACCAACCAAAAGGGCAAGGCATTGAAAAGTAGTAATTTTATTTTCCAATGTGTGACTAGAACACAAAATATCTGAATAAGTTAGTAAAATAGTGATCTACTAAATATCGATGCAAATTTTTACTAAGTAAGCGTTGCTCAAGTTAGTAAAAAAGTGATCTATACGACTTGCACTTAGTAAAAAAGTGATCTCAAAATAAAAAAGCACATTCAGAGCAACAAACACTCTAAGAACCTGCAAATATGAGCTGTCAGATGTCACTTTAAAGATAGATGTGGACTGACTTCAATCTAAGTAGGTAAAATCATGATCTGTAGGGACAAACAACATATACATCCGGGAAAGTAAGCCTATTTACCTATTTACGTCCCCGGATATAGCGGTTTAAAGCAACTAGTTTTTAGACCAATCTAATTGCATATCCCATTTAAATTGCTTGTCTTGCTGCAATGGCGCTTGTGAATCATCCACTCTTTCAAGTACATTTTTCGCTTTTACCAGAGTCGCATCACGGCCAAATAAATAGCTTTGCTCCCTGACGATGGTCAGATACGCCTTATTTAAAGCCAAGGCTCGCTCTTTTGATGGTGTTATCAGCTCATACAGGTTCACGGCTTTTTCAACTTTTTGCATATCGACCTTGCCCCCTGTGAACCATTTTCGAAGCATTTCTTTATTTTGACGAAATTCATCCCCACCGCCCACTCGAGACATATAAGTAAAGAATTCACCTTGTTCTTCACCCACGTTAGGCACATCCGTTTGCGCTTTTAAATTGATGTAACCCCAGCCAGCTGCACCCTCAACCTTACGCGCAAATGAAAAGGTTTGATCATATGTTGCCCCCACCGTTTTATGACACCCATTACAGAATGCCAATTCCTGTGCGTGTTGCGGACGAAGTGCACCTTGACTGTCTTCAATATAACCATTGATTGTCCAGCCAAATGTATTATTCACGCCTTTATCACCGATATAAAGTGTTACAGGCAATTTCTCGAATTCTTTTTCTTTGGCTTCACGGTAATATGAGCCTGCAATTTCTTGTTTTGACTTGAAGTTATGCTTCTTCATATAACGTAACTCTTTCAACCTAGGGGCGTTATAAATCTTACCTTGTTTATCCACCCCCAAGTATCGTACCGTATGCAGGAACTCCGTGCCCTCAGGATATAGCATATAAGCCAACTCATCACGTGCATCACCCACATAACGCGCCTGTTTCGTAATGTGAGTTATCTGGCCTAACTGGCCATCACCATTTAAATCTTGACCAACCACTCGCTCTGAAATCAAAGGCACGGAGATCACTTCCAAACCTTTAACAGCCAGTTCAGTTAAACTCAAATTAGCAAGGTATACATCTTTACTATATAGACCATTTACCGTTTGAAAAGAGCGAGGAAGCCTTATCATGACATCCCCAGTCGAGCCATTAGTTGGCCAAAATGTACTTGGGAAAGGCTTGTAGTTAAATGCAACCCAACCACTACCATCGCGTGCAAAACCTTGCTCATCAAACGCTTTTTCTGGAAAAGCCAAGTTTGCAAGGGGTGTCACTTCACCGTGCCAATCATTGCGCTTCGCCATTTTCTCAATGAAAGGGGTGTAATTATCCTGCTCTACCCAGTTAGTAATTTCTTGATCTGAGATCCCTTTTATTAACTCAGTGCGGTCGATAAAGAGGTTTTTCCAATGGTTTTTTAGACCAAGATCTGAAAATGCATAGTCGCCTTGTAAATCTCCATCTTTCATCACATTTGGGCGCGCCTTTTCGTCATGATATGACTGATGGCAAGCATAACACGGGTTATTGACTCCATCCGTCTTCGTATAACACTGTGGTGGAATAACCGACTCAGGGTTGTATACCTCACCATGCGCTAAATAGGCTGTTGCAGGGATCTCATCGCCAGTACGATAAGGCGCTGTATGGCTTGGTTGCTCAGCGCTAGTTGGTAAAATTTTGCTCCGTTCAAGTATATCGGAGCAACCACTCAATGCCATGGTCAAAGCCACGGTCGAAATAAGTAACGGGTATTGCATTTGTATGACTTCCATTTTTAGTGCCAAAAAAGCGGTGCAAAGCACCGCCTAGTCGTTAGTTTTTATTCTGATTTTGGGTCATACATCCACAAGGTATTATTGTATTTCCAATCCGCACTGTGATCTTCACCAATCAATATACGTCCATCGCGCATAACGATCACATTGTCTGGTTGTGCCAATAAGCTGGCGTCGCAACGCTCACTTTCATAAAGTGACGAGCGATACGTCGATCCCATTACCACAGGTTCAATGCGCGTTAAGCTATAATTATTGTCGATATGAGCACGATAAACACCACCACAGCTCAATACACGAGACGACAATTGAATATCGCCTTTATCATCGACCATGGTTTTATTGATGTCAGCAATTCCGATATATAGGTAGGCTTTATCTACCACTTCACCTTCAATCATATCCTGTCCAGTGATCGCCTCAAGAACACGGTCATGATTAATTGCCAACCCTTCTAGCTTTCGCCACTCCGCTGTTGCACCTTTTAAGCGTGCAGCCTGACGAGACTCTAAGAATGCCACGCGATTATCCATTGGCTTACCCGCAGTAACGGGTGAGCCACCTTCCTCAGCAGTCGGATAAGTCTGTTTACCATCCGCCCACGCTTGTACATCGGCCATGGCAATGTAATTCGTTTTGCCATCCACATATGCATCAGGCGTGATGCCATCATACTCTTCAATCCACTCCAAGATCGCTGCATTCGTACCTGAGGCAATTTCCACCCACTCAATGTCAAACCCAGTAACAGCAGGATCATTTAACCCTTTGTCTTGAGTCAATTTTGCACCATATAAAGTACCTGCGCTTAAGTCTTCCGCCGTGTCAGCTACAAACTTGAACAGCACACCACCTGTATCATCTTGTGAAGAATACACAGTGCGTCTATCAGGCATAACAACCGCGTTCTCATGTTCGTAACGACCGATGGTGTAGTGTTTTTCTACAACAGGCTTATCTGCTAATGGTGATTTAACTTCTGCGATATAGCCATAACGGTATGGGTTTGGTGATTCAGGTGCTAAAAAGTCTCTAAATTGCGTGAGGCGTGAATTCACCTCAGGTGCATTCCACTCAGGGTTTGTCGTCGTATCCACTTCTGAATTTACGATCCACTCTTCTGACGTTAAGGGCGTGCCCCAAGGAGATACCGAACCAAAGCAATTCGCTGCTGTGCCTTTGACAGCATCAAAGTCCAGCATCATGGCTTCTTCTACATTCCACTTACCACTGTCGCTTTTCGACATTTTTAAGCGGCTCATTCCACCGGGATAATCTTCCCAGTTAGTAAATAAATAGCCTGTTGATTCAGACTCAAAAATGAAACCGTTAAAATCTGGCATATCATTCTTAATGATTTCATCACCGGAAGTCATGCCGTAAATCACGCCTAAACCGCCAGCTAACCCCTTATCACCAAGGTCGGAAAACTTATCTCCAGTCTGACCCAATATTTGATATTGACCAATTGCGGTTACCACGGTTTGCTTTTCATAATCACTAGAATGAAGCGGCGCATCAACCAAATTGCGTGGTAATTCATTGAAGTTCACCCCTGTAAGTACACCGACAGTGCCGGTGTTGAATGGGCGCTTGTTGAAGTTATCTTCAGCAGTATTGCTGTCGCTTGGATGCTGGGCATTAAAAAACAAGTCACCTTGCTCAGTTAAAAATATTCCCGTTACCTCTGAGCCAGTAGGCACTGTTGCAATACGCACCAAACCTGTCCCTGTGTTTAGGTTAGGTTGTGCATTCTCACCATCTTTACCGTCTGCACCATTGGCCCCGTTTTCACCAGCTGAACCAGACTCGCCCTGAATACCTTGCTCTCCCTGAACACCTTGTGCACCATCATCACCATCACATGCTGTTAATGCCAAAGCGACGGCAGTGGCAATTAACGAATAGGCTATGCGCTTCATTTTATTACTCCGATTAGTTTGTTGCTACATTGGGTTTTTATAAGCGCAACTAGCCTGACCGGAAGTAATGACAATTAAGTTTATGAAATATTAATCTTTTTGGTCACTAACAAGACACTATTAATGTAACTGTAAAGGGGGATTACAGTGGCTCAACAGCTTGATGTTCCATATAAATCAACGCATCCACTGCATAGCCAAGTTTGTGTGCAGTCTCTTGAAAGTCTTGCAAAACCTCAGCAGGCACTTGCGGTGTTCGAGATAATAGCCACAAATAATCTTTATCGTAACTGGTCACATACGCGTATTGATAGTGTTTTTGGTCTAATTTAAAAATCACATAACTGCCGTAAAAAGGTCCGAAAAAAGAGACTTTTAAATGACCGGTACTTTCGTCAGACACAAATTTAGCCACGCCTTCGGCCTGCTTCCAACTTTTTTCATCCGTCACATACCCACGGTTAATCACCGCAACACTGCCATCTTGATTCAAAGAGTATGTTGCTGTCACATTTTTCATACCCCGCTCAAAACGATGATCGAGTCTCGCTATTTCGTACCACATGCCTTGATAACGCTGAAGATCAAAGTTTTTTACTGGCGCAACTCCCTCTGGTATTCCGGTACATGCGGACAAAATAACGAAGGAACTCAATACGCACACTTTTAAAAAATAATTCATTTTCAACACTCTGCTCCTATATCGTTAATTAGGCTGATACAATTAATATTGTGGTCTATACGACCTGTTCGCGCCACGCGATCTATTTGCTGGCATAATATTAAGTCATTGAAATTACTTTGCAGTTCATGAAAATACTAACTCACGGATTTGGCGCCTCACATGGCATTTTGGCTGTGTATGTCGAAAATAGCCCGAACCTTGTCAAATATAAAAATATCAATTATGTCATGCCATTACAGCCAGGAGAGATTGAGTATATCAACCAAGAATGTGGTAATGGGTGGCGAAAATTATTTAACGTGTATAGCAAATTTATTGCTGAGCTGCGGCATCCAGATCATCATTTTACTAACGGTGAACATGCTACCCAAACATGGCAACAATATCGAGACTCCACGTTACTCCAAGCTGGGTCGCAGGAAGCTTTGCTGTTTTCTCCTCCAGATTTGGCTCAAAAAAACTATCAGTGGCATATTATTGCTGGGCGCACCTATGCCAAGCAGCTCTTAAAAGATCACGATTTAACCCAGTCAATGGTGTGGTTAGATGAGGAGTTCGCCATAGATAGCATCAATAAAATCATCGTATGCCCTTACTTTGACTACCGCCAGCTCAGCAATATTAAAATCACTAAGCTGGTTGCGCTTATCAAAACTTACTTGAACTGATCAGGCATGTTTTTCCATGGTATAGGCGCTAAATCCTAGTGCCTTAAAATAGAGAGTAGGGGAGCCAAACCCAGTAAGGTGCGCCAATTTATGTAATCGAATATCTGCTACTGGGTAGAATGCTTCCTGAAAATTACGACACATCGTCTCCGCGCCCGCTTTTGATAGCCCAAGTTCAGCTTGGCAATACTGCAATTGGGCCGCGCGTTCAAAGCTTGTATCGGGTAGCATCAGATCGGCTAAAAACAGGTACCCGTTAGCACATAAGTTTGTACCAACTTGCTTCAAGAGCGCCGCTTTACCGCCATCATCTTTCACAAAATGCATGACCAAAATACATAAAGCGGCATCTGCTTGATATGTATTTTCTTCAATTGGACCATGATGAATGGTCACTCTGTCATTCAACCCCAAGTTAGTAAAATTTTGATCTGCAATGTCAAGCATATCAGCTGATACATCTTGTGCGATGAAACGCCAATGAGCATTGAGCTTAGCAAGTTCAATGACTTCTTTACCTGTACCAGCACCTACTACAAGTATCGTCGCTTCTTTTTCAAGCATTACACTTAGCTGTGCCGCAGTCGTATGATGCAGCAGCTCATACCCTGGCACAAGTTTGCCTATTCGTTTATCGTAGCTCAGGGCTTCGTCACCGGTGAATGTTGGCATAAATTTCCTCGTTAACTTTCCTTTGTTGTCACGGTAGAGTAACCGCCGGACTGTTTTTTAATCCTAATTTGTGTTGCAACCCGCTCGGTCATTTGCGCCACATGAGAGATCACCCCCACTTTTCTGCCTTGTGACTGCAATGCATCCAGCGCGTCCAGCGCAACACTCAATGTTTCTGGGTCGAGTGTGCCAAACCCTTCATCTATAAACAGAGAGTTGATTTGCACTTGGTTAGAAGATAGCGATGCAAGCCCTAATGCCAACGCAAGCGACACCAAAAACGACTCACCTCCGGACAAGGTGTTCACACTTCGCTGTTCATCAGCCATATCACGGTCAATAATCGCAATCTCCAGCGACTGACCAATGACAGTCAGGCGATAACGGCGCGACAAACTAGATAGGTGGTGGTTGGCATAATGCAGTAAAATCTTCAATGTTTGCGTTTGAGCCAAATTACGCATTGTTTTCCCTGTCGCATCCCCCAGCAATCGATTCAGTAAATGCCAATGCTCATAGTCAGCTTGCATTTGCTGCAATACACCTTGTTGCGATTTAAGCTTTTCAGCGTTATCTCGATGAGTTTGCAGTGTCACAGACACCGTAACGATATGTGTTTGCAGCTCGGCCTGTTGTGCATTGACATCCTTCAATGCGGCCGTAATCTCTGAAAGTAAATGCTCGGGTTTAGCATGCTCTAGATGCTCAGCGAGATTGCTTTTTACATGCGCTAACTGTGACTTGGTCGTATCACGCTGCTGCTCTAGCAGCTTGGCTTGCTCTATCAAAGGCTGCCATATCGCAGGCTGCCAATCCAACAGTTCTTCAACCAACACTTCTGTCAGTACGGGATGTTGCTGTTGTGCGTGCGTAAACCAATCTAAAAATCGCAGTTGGTTTTCTTCTAGGGTGCTCTGGTATTCGGCTACCTGCTGATTCAAATGGGCCTGGCGCAGTACTTTCTCGTCATGCTGCTTATGTAACTGCGCAAGTGTATCTTTGTGAGATTGGATTTGTTGCCGTATAGCAGAGACCCCATCTTGCAGCTGCTGGTGCCACTGCTCTGGCGTCGTATCCAATGCCAATAATGCACTACGCTGTGTCTTTGCATGCTCAGAAAGCTGTTGATGCTCACTCAACTGCGCATTTAAGCTGTCTAATTGCTGCCTTACTTTATCGAGTAGGGCTTGCGTAGTCTGTTGCTGTGGTATGCACTGCTCAATACTTTTAACCACTTGCGCGTAAAGTTCTTGTTGAGTATTGAGCACATTCACTTGCTCAGACAATATATTAACGGCAGATTCAGGCGCATTCGTAAACTGTGTGAGCCACTGTTCATCATCGTAAACTTCGGCAACTCTTTTGCTCAATTGCTCGCAAGATTGAATAAGCTCATTATCCCTTTGATTTAATGTCGTTTGTGATTGCTCAATAGCCTGAAGCTGCTGCTGCTGATGTGTCAAACTACTTTGTAAAGTGTGGAGCTGTTGTTGACTTTGTTGTAGTACTTGAAACTTCTGCTGCTGAGTTTTACTCAGCTCACTGTACAAAGCTAACTGCTCATCAATTAAACGCAGCTGCTCTGCGTGTTGATCCACGTGTCGAAGTGATTCAGGCAATTCATCCAGTACTGCTTGATTAACTTGCTGTTTTTTCATCAGCTGTGCTTTTTGTTGCAATGCAGCTTGTAACTGGCCGTTAATTTGCTCAAGGTGAGACACGACCTCATGATAGCGAGCTTGTGTTTGCTGGCGTGCTTTTTCTGCGGCCTGATATTGGCTAGTAAAGTCTCGGATCAATTGCTGCCAGTGGCTG
The DNA here is from genome assembly GCF_000814765.1 of Pseudoalteromonas luteoviolacea. Taxonomy (GTDB): domain Bacteria; phylum Pseudomonadota; class Gammaproteobacteria; order Enterobacterales; family Alteromonadaceae; genus Pseudoalteromonas; species Pseudoalteromonas luteoviolacea_H. The sequence continues at coordinate 527,985 of NZ_JWIC01000007.1, read as the reverse complement.
TCGATGTGATCTACGCGGTAAGGATGCTCCGTAGCACCACATACCATACACTCTTTACCATGCTCTAATTGTCCACGTAAGGCACTAATATTATCACTGGCACGTAACTTTACTTGATGCAAGTTTTCCTGCGTTAAGTTCAATTGCTGACGAGTTAGTTCATCCTGATGTTCAGCGTCTTTTCGCTGCGATTCTGCACTATGTTGTTGATGTCGGAGACCATCAATTTGCGCCTGTAACTGTACTAACTCATCATTTAATAGATGTTGCTGGTCAAGCGCTTGTTGCGCTTTATTTAGCTGTGAGCGCCGAAACTGCAATTTTTCATAATCTAATTCGCCCAAACTATGTTGCAGTTGACTCACCTCCGCTTGAACCGCATTCACCTGCTGCTCAAGATTCATACACTTTGGCTCAACTTGCATAACAGCTTGAAGTGCCGTTTGATGCTGCGCCTGAAGTGCAGATTGCTCGGTCAATAACGCTTGCCTATCACTGTGCTCACGTAAATACTGTTGAAGCACTTCAAAAGTTTGCGGCCACGATGCACACAAAGATATCAGTTGGGGTGATTGTCTTAGCTGCGCATCAAGCTGATTTTTTTCAGTTTCAAGCGCTGCCAATTGCGTTTGCAGGGTCTGTTGGCTCTGCACATATTGCTTTTCTAATGCCTGTTGCTGTGCAACTTGCTCTTTGAATTGAGCTGCAAGTTTAGTGTGTTCATTACCTACTTGGTCGAGCTCTCTGACCTTTGCAATATCTGGCTGGTGCTTTTCTAACAAGGCTTCTGCACTCGATAGCTGTGCAATATTGGCCTGTACCACTTGCTCTTGTGCTGCAATATCACTTTGCAAATCTTGGGCTGCCAGTGCTTTTAAATCTTCTTGTGCACGTGCAGTATTCACCTTTAGTTGCTTCGCTTGTATACGATTATCTGCTATCTGCTGAGTTAACAGCGCTAAATACGCCCGCTTAAATTCTTCGCTACGGCCGGTAAGTAGTGCTTCTTGATCTGAGAGATTGCCCGTCAAAACCGTGATTTGTCGTTCTAATTTCGATTTCGCCGTGTACCACCCTAGATGCAGGTCCAGTTCTTTTGCTTTTACCTGCAGCTGGTTTTGTTGCTGCTGTAACTCAGTCAATTGACCTTCCTTTAAAGCCAAATCATCGTCACTGAGCAGTTCAATGTCACCGAGTTTTTGTTTAAATAACGTCAGTGCTTCAGACTTTTGTTTATGAAACTCAAAAATCATTTTACCGACTCGGCTAAACTGTTCAGTCGCAGTCAAACATTCCAACAATTGTGCTCGTTCGTCAGCGTTGGCTTTTAAAAATGCGGCAAAATCATGTTGAGCCAGCAATACTGCGCGGGTAAATTGTTCAAAGTTTAAGCCAATTAACTGCAGTAACTTTTGCTTCGCATTAGACTTTTGCGCCAACACGTGTTCACCAGACGCATCTAATAAAACAAGCTCCGCTTCTTTAATACGGCCATCGATTTTATTGCGGGCGCGGGCTACTTGCCAACGGGCAGTGTATTGCTCACCATCTTGGGCGACAAAGCCAACTTGTGCATAACCTGAAACAGTTCCTCTTCGCAATAGATGCCGTGGGTCGCTGAGCTTAATTTCATCGCCATTAAATGCGACTTTATTCTTTGAATCAGACTTCAGCCGCGCAGTTTTGCCGTAAAACGCGAGGCAAATGGCATCCAATAAGGTGCTTTTACCCGCTCCGGTTTCACCCGTAATAGCAAACAATCCGGTGTTTTTTAAAGGGACGGCGTTAAAATCAATGTGCGCTTCTGGCAAAGAGGCTAAGTTTTTAACCTCAATTGTGAGGATCCTCATAATTCCCCCTGCTCATTCAATGCAACCAATACGGTCTCTAAGCAAGCTTGTAATTCTTGTGGCAACGCAGATTCCTTATCTATTTGTTCTTTATAGGCCAACTCCAGCAAAGTGAGAGGGGCAAGGTCATTGACTTTACTTAAGTCCTCAAACAACACAGCGCTTTCATTGTCTGCCACCTGTGATACACGCTCTATTCCGCAAAAATGAACGCGTTTATCTGCCAATGCCTGTTCAATTTTATGACGAAATTGGCTATCGGTTTCATTGGCGTTCAAGCGTAACCTTAAATAAGGTTTTGGCATGATACTATCCGCAGACAACTCTAATTCTTGAATCGCCTGGCAAAGGTCTTCTAATGTCGCTCCTCCTTGCGCTGGTAATAAAATCACTTCCTTATGTCTCGGCACATATCTCGGTGTGATTTCTATTACTTGCTTACCAGAAAACTCCACCAGCAGTACCTGATGTTTATAATTACGCTCGGAAAACGACATAGGAAAAGGCGTACCACTGTATCGAATCGCATTATTGCTCGCTACTTTTTGTGCTTTATGCAAGTGGCCGAGTGCCACATAATCTGGCGTATCCCCAAATACATCAGCGTGAATAGAATCAAACCCACCAATGGTTATATTACGCTCAGAATCTGAAGAAATATCCCCGCCTTTGGCATGTAAATGACCCATAGTGATCACTGGAAGTGACGTGTCGCTTATCTGCTCATACGCAGACTGATAAGCCTGCTGCACAGCTTGTGCGTAACCAAAGTCGTCGCTGTCAACTTGAGTCATATCAGCACTGCGTAAAAAAGGCATCGCCACCACATACACAGCACCTGCTCGCGTTTCTATCAACTTTACAACATCTTCAGGTGCATATTTGTCATACCTGCCAACAACATGCGTATCAAATTGCTGTAATAATGGCTTTGCGGTTTCAATACGATTGGCGGAGTCATGATTGCCGGCAATAATCACAATATGTATATGCGGTGAAACAGACTTTACATGCTTAATGAATGTATATAATTGTTGCTCAGCGGCCGCTGGCGGGGTAGCTGTATGGTAAACATCGCCGCTGATAACAAGCAGGTCAGCATCGACTTCTACCAACTCTTGGGTGAGCCAGTTTAAAAAAGCCTGATGTTCTTCAAATCGATTATGTTCGTAAAATTGTTGACCGAGGTGCCAGTCCGACGTGTGTACAACCTTCATACAGCGTTCCTTTCCTAATTAGGAACGCTAATATAACATTGCTTGGGCCTATTTATTAATAGCTCAATCGCCACCAAGCGAAAATTAATAGCGGTAACACCAAAAGGAGTAACATTGGTGCTCTATACAGCTTATTTTGCTTTGCTTCTAAGCGTTTAATTGCAGCACGCTCATTACATGCGGCTACTTTATCAACGTAACAATAGCCATCTTCTATGTACGCTTTACAATTTTGTTCGTCAGCAGGTATCGCTACAAGCTTCTCTTGTTTTTTTAGTATGTAAAAGTCCATACTGCTCACCACATTTTTTTCTATAAACGGGTATTAATCAATGAGCAAAACTAACGCCAGTTTTACCCAAAATAAGGAAGAGCGCGATTTTAATGATAAATAATGCCAAATATCAACAGTAAACTTGAGGTTTTTAAATTTTTTTTCAAAATAGAGACAATAAATACGAAAAATGCACACTTGGCATACAATTAAAATTGTCATTTTTTCATCGCTTTCGGCCCTCGTTATAGCCTATCGGATTGAACTGAACAATTTCTGAACCAAGCATTCATTCATACAATTTATTACAAATAGAATTAATGTATTGATATATATAAAGTTAAATAAACAAAACCAATAAAATTATGATATAACAACACATAAAAAGGGTCAAAAAAACATCATTTCACTTGCAACATATTGGAAAAAAACACAATAATCCTCTCATAAACACAAAAAATACAGTACACTATATGTAAGTGAGTATACACTATCACTTTCCGTATAAGGAGTTGGATTTATGAGAACTTGGCTTTTTGCCGGGCTCAGCTTAGTTTGGATAACACCAGCGCAGGCACACAAGTTAAAAGTATCTTTAGCAACAGCAAAAATATTGCCCGAGAGTGGGCACATCCAAATAGAATACCGTTTTCATATGCATGACCTAGAGCATGCCGTGGTACATCTATTTAGTGATTCAAAAAATATTTATCAAGACAAAAAAGTACAACAGCAATTTTCTGAGTACGTATACACTCACACCTCATTGAGGCGTTTAAACGGCCAAGCGTTGGCTTTATCAGAGCCCACCTTTGAAGTCGATCGCAAATATTTTAGAGTGTATCAAGATGCACAGTATGAAAAAGATGCGCCACTACTGGGCTTGCAAATGCGACATGGGACGTTAAGGGATGTTTGGCCTGAGCAAATTAATTTGGTCAACTTTAGAGGGATGGGACCTGTCAAAACACTGTATTTTGATCAAGATGACAACTGGCTAAAGGTTCAGTTTGATGAACAAAAACCCCATACTCAATAACCTTGGTTTTTGTCCTAGTCTATCGTTCGATAGCCTTTGCAAGGTGCAACGTTAAAGTTAACTTAAATAGTAACGCCACATGTCGAGGGTTTTGAAAAAGTCACCCATGTTTACACCTTGTTCGAGCTCAGTGACTAATGACCCTAACTATCATAAACGCACAAGCAATGACGCCTTAATCCGTGGTTAAGTCGGCGCGACGTTAACTCCATCCATCACGCCACACTTAATTATACGCCTCTCACTCATTGACAAACTTGTTCATTTCGAGCCGAAAACTGCGAGTCACAGCGTAAAAATGCTTCACCTTGCTCATCGAAAAAGCGTCCATACCATCCAGAATAACGATCTAATTCCAGTTCTAAAAAGCCAAACTTGGCTTGTTCGTTGCCATTGGCTTCTAACCCATCGACAACAGCCTCAAAGCTCGTATAGGGTAGCTCCTCGCTCAAGCTAACCCCACTATTTCCAATCACTATTTGTGGTGGACGTTTGTATTGCTTATCAAAACTCAATGACTGATAAATATGCATATGACCCGATAATGCCAAAGCGACTTGTTGCGGAAGATGTCCAAGTGGTGTGTCAGCTAGCGCCCGCTGCAACATAATATTTAACGTATTGTCAGTTGCTACATTGTTCACCCCCCACAGCGGCCTGTGTGTTACCGTCCAAATCGGCTTATCTGGATATTTACTTGCAAACTTCTGTAAAGACTCATACTGACTCTGAAATTGTGCAGTAAGTGCATTAGAAAACCGATCATCACATGCATTGGCCGAATCCTGTACCCAAATATTCATTTTTTCAAGCTTCAGCATGTATGGATCTATCATCGCAATGGCAGAAGCTGCTGAATTAAGAGGCTGAGAAAAGTTGCCTTGTGCTGGGCACGCACGTTGGGCTATGCCTTGCTCCAAACCGGACCCAGGACCAAAAAAGTAAAACCAACCAAGCCCTGCACGGCTACATAACTCATGATTTCCCCTTGCAAAGACCCAAGGTGCCTTAGTCAGAATAGCGTCCGCAGCGCTGAAAAAATCAGCTCGCCAAGCGCGCCACGTGTCTGGTTTTGGGCTACCTTGTGCGTTTTGACTATAGTAGGTTTCCTCTAACCCACAGGTTTTTCCACCATAGCCTCCATCTCCTGCATCGTAAGCATAAACACCTTTACTGATACTGCCGCTGGTACCTCTATAATTGTAATCCCCCATATGTAGGATCAGGTCAACATCGCGCTTAGACCCTTGAGAGATCAACGTTTTGAACGGCTCCGCGGGCCCATTGCCATCACATACATGTGATTTACAGCCAGAGTCACCATAGACTTGAATACGCTTAGGGTTGAGTGTCATTGCATCAAACTGCAGTTCGGTGCCACCGACCTGATATGCAATACCGGCCTGCACGGCAGATTCACACACTGTAATTGGAAAATTTTTACCGGGGTGGAAAGCACGGATTTTCATTTGACTGCGCTCTCCACTTTCGCTTTCAAGTAAAGGGCACACTTGATCTTTACTCTGCACACCCGGAATGATGGCACGCACATAAATCAGTGTTTCACCTGATTTACTGGGGGCCAGCATTGAATAAGCCGTGATCACTTCGGCTTTTTTTATTGGCTTTGGACTACTGCAACTGGCCAATACCAACAGCCCACACAATATACTCACAACTCGCATTGTCGTTTTCCTTCTAGTTTGCGTCACTAATTCCTTGTTTAGTGTAGTAAAAACTCTGTAAAGGGCTATTACAGACAATTACCTACACGGACAACGCATTATTTGCTGGCTGCAATATCTCGCCACTTAATACCAAACTTTGCTAAGTACTTTTGCAATCGACTGGAATCGTTAATGGTGGCTTTTTGCGTTCTACTGACATCAAATAACACGCGCCCCGCAGCTGCCATACTAGGGCTTTGCAAACAAACGGTGACGACATACTCTAATTGTTGGCGATCAAATGCATCTAAATGTGCGATTTGCTCGTCGCTCAGAATAGAAATTAAGCAAGAACTGTGCTTGTTAGGCTGATGTATTTGCCAATCACTTTTTAGTCTCGCAATTTCCTCAGTCACATCAGTCGTGCTGATCCTAGAAGTGTCAGCAAGTGTAGCAAGGCGGATCATTGACGATCCCAGATCTCTAAAGTTACCTTGCCAAGTTGCCAGCTCACTGTGGGCAAATTTAAGATATGCTAAACGCGCTTCCTTATTGAAGCGAACGCGACGGCCATACTCTTGGCTATATTTATCCAACTCAAAGTCTATATTGGCATCGATATCTTCACGCCGATCCTTCAGAGCAGGCAAGTGATAAGTCCATAAATTGATACGGGCCAATAAATCCTCTCTAAAAGAACCATCAGCAACACACGCGCTTAAATCTCGATTGGTGCCAGCAATTAATTGAAAATGGCTGTGGCTCTCTTGATCGCTACCAACAGGGTAGAACTTTTTATTTTCAATTGCATGAAGCAACATTGCTTGTTCCTCTAACCCCAGCTCTCCAACCTCATCAAGAAACAACAACCCTTTATTCGCCGCTTTTAAAAACCCTTCACGTGCTTGCAACGCGCCCGTAAACGCCCCCTTAGTATGACCGAATAACGCCGCCATGGCATTTTCACCCTTTAAAGTCGCACAGTTAACCACAACGAGGTCACCTTGAAGGGTATTACGCTGCTTCTTCAATTGATAAATCCGGTCAGCCAATTGGCTTTTTCCAGCACCAGTTGGGCCCATGAGTAAAATTGGCGCACTTGAGCGTATAGCCACTTTTTCTACTTGAGAAATTAAACGGTTAAATGCTAAGTTTTTTGTTTCTATGCCGCCTTTAAGAAAACTCTCACCCTGTTGGCGCTCGATATCAAACCGCTGCGCTAACTGATCATACTTAGACAGATCTAAGTCTATAGTATGCAATTGACCGACAGATTTATTGTCATTGCTTGGATCAGGAGATGTTTGTACTAATCTACCTGGAAATTGGCGACTCTCGGTGAGTAGATAGCTACAGATCTGCGCCACATGCGTCCCGGTTGTAATATGAAACAAGTACTCCTGATGGTCTAAATCAAACTCAATCGTTTGGCAAAAGTCATACAATTTGGCATACACCTCACCAAAATCCCATGGATCATCAAAGTTAACCTCAACCAATTGTACGGATGTTTCAGGCGATACCGTCTCCATGTCCACCGCGACATTATGAGCAAGCCGCAGACTGCGCGAACCATGCAATAAATACAGCTTATTAATAATGAGGTTTTCTTGGCTCACCAAGGATACATTTGGCCGCCAACGGTGCCAACGATCAACTCGCTTACCCACAAAATCTAACTGAGTGCCTAACAAACTTACTACTACAACTTCCTTCAAAACCTATATCCAAATAGATACAAAATTATAATTATGGAAACATTTTAGAGAAAAAAGAACAAGTAAAAATTAAAAAAGAAACAACCAAAATAAATTTTTAATCGTTATAAAACAACAAGTTAAAAACAAATCTTACATTTATTTTAAGCTTGGCACGTACCTTGGAATAGTAACCTCGTAGCATGATGTCGTGTTTCGAGATAACACAACGGTGCGACTTACTCTGTAAGCACGTATTCCGATATTGGCTACCTCAGTCAAGAGACTGATTTGGATAGCACGCAAGTGCGGGGTTCAACTCCCCTTATTTGATAGATAGCTCAACGGTAGAGCAGCGACTTAGGTTCGTGGGTTGCGGGTTCAAATCCCGCTCTAATCACCAAAAATTAAATTCATCTCATGATGATGTAAAAAATATTTGAGCTAAATAGCTCATCACTTTGCAAGTAACCGCCGCTAACACTAAGGCAGTTTTTGCTAAGTAAACCCCGAGGTTGGCAAGCCGGATGCTCCCCAGCCACGCACTTACTTAGCCAAATTGTAGATAGCTAGTTGGCCGTTACGATGCTGTATAAGGAAAAAAATGAAATTTAGAAAACAACATATCGTGTCACCTACACAGCGCGTATTCGTATATAAAAATAAGCAATTTGAGCGCGTACTCGGCCCTGGTAAGCACAACTTTTGGGACTTTAATAATCAACTTGAGTTTGTCACTTACAGCATAGACTCATTATATTTTGCTGCGCCTGATGCGGTTCGCATGTACCACATGCACCCAGATCTTCATACACATATCAGTCATTTTAAACTGACCGAGCAAGAAGTCGGATTGTTGTATTTTAATGACACCTTAAAAGGGGTTGTTGCGCCGGGTGAGAGCTTATACCTTTGGAAAGATGCAGGTGAGATCCGCTTAGAGCGAATAGACATCAGTGAGCAGTTTTACGTGGAAGAAAGCACTCTAAAGCTCATCGAAAAAGCGGGGCTTAATCTCGCCTCAAAACTGATCAAAAGCCCGAAAACCATGGCATGTAAGCCGATTTATGAAATCACCATCGAACGTGAACACATTGGCTTTTTATTTGCCGATAACGAACTTGTTCGTGAGCTGCCAGCAGGTCGCTATGGTCTTTGGCAATTCAATCGTGACTTTGAATTACAAACCTTTGACTGTCGCACAATTTCGGCACAAGCTGGCGCACATATCTATGATAAACATAAAGAAGTCACAAGTATTTCTCATCAAGTACTGGGGCCTGAAGAAGTGGGACTATTGTATGTCAATCAAGTCTTAAAAGGCATTGTGCCACCAGGAGAGCACCTATACCTTTGGAAAGAGGCTGGTGATATCCATATGGAAAGGCTCGATATCAGTCACAATCTATATGTAGACGACAGCCTTTTGACAAGTATTAATCAATCTGGCCTCAACAACGCCAGTCAACTGTTTAAAGCACCAACAACACAAGCGAGTGCGCCAATTATAGATATATCGGTTGAAAGTGATCATATCGGACTTTTATATGTCAATAACACGCTGGTACGTGAGTTGCCACCGGGACAGTATGGATTATGGCAATTTAACCACAATATTGAATTGAAAATATTTGATTGTAGAACACAAATGCTAGAGGTATCTGGTCAAGAGATCTTAAGTAAAGACAGAGTGAGTCTGCGTATTAATTTAAGTGCGAGTATCCAAATTATTGATACCAAACTCGCCGCGCAAAGCGTTGAAGACATCGAATCATTTGCTTATAACGCTTTACAATTAGCACTCAGAGAGGCCGTAGGCACTCAAGACTTAGATGACTTGCTGCTTGATAAACTCTATATCAATGAAACCGTTAAAGAACTCGTTGATGAACGTTTAAATGCAGTAGGTGTTGAATTAAATCACGTGGGAATGAAAGACATTATATTACCTGGAGAGATGAAAACGATTTTAAATCAGGTTGTTGAAGCGCAAAAAGCGGCTGAGGCAAACGTGATAAAGCGCAGAGAAGAAACCGCTGCAACACGTAGCTTGCATAACACCGCAAAAGTGATGGAAAACAATCCCACTTTAATGCGACTAAAAGAGCTAGAGGCACTAGAAAAGATTGCTGACAAAATAGAGAGCTTGACCGTCTACGGCGGGTTAGATGGGTTAATGAATAACGTGGTAAACCTTGGGGATCAGCAAAAGAGGAGAGAAGCGCATGTGTAAGTCTCACTACGAAGTATTACAAACAGGCAATAAACACCCCATTAAGGCATGGACAAAAGGGGTGCCATTTGAAAATGCGGCAAAACAACAACTAGAAAATATTGCGGCGATGGACATCGTGCATAGTCACATTGCTGTGATGCCAGATGTCCACCTAGGCAAGGGGGCAACCATAGGAAGTGTGATCCCCTCTGTTGACGCTGTTATTCCTGCTGCTGTGGGCGTCGATATTGGCTGTGGTATGGTCGCAACCCGCACCACGCTAAAAGCAGCCGATTTACCCGACAACCTAAAATCTATTCGCAGTGCTTTTGAAGCAGCGGTGCCGCATGGACGCACAGCTAATCGCAGAAAGCGCGACGTAGGTGCTTGGGGGAATATTCCCAAGTTGGTCGAACAGCAATGGCTTAATTTAGAAGCTAGGTTTAATCAAATCTGTGCCAAGCATCCAGCGATTGCAAAAAGTAATCACATAAACCACCTAGGTACCATGGGCACAGGTAATCACTTTTTGGAGCTATGTATTGATGAAACTGAGCATGTTTGGATAATGCTGCACTCAGGCAGTAGAGGGGTCGGTAATCGTATCGGTACTTATTTTATAGAGCTCGCTAAAAAAGAAATGCAGCGCCACCAACAGCACTTACCAGATATGGATCTCGCTTATTTAAAAGAGGGAAGTACTTATTTTGATGATTACGTTGAGGCGGTAGAATGGGCGCAAGATTTCGCTGCAAAAAATCGTGACATTATGATGTTTAATGCATTGAAAGCACTGCGCTCTGAGATCCCTATTCAATTTGATACCATGGATGTTGCGGTTAATTGCCACCATAACTATATCTCTCGAGAAGAACACTTTGGTAAGCAGTGTTATGTCACTCGTAAAGGGGCTTTACGTGCAGAGCGAGGAGAAATGGGGATTATTCCGGGTAACATGGGCGCACGCTCTTATATTGTCCGCGGTTTAGGAAACCCAGATAGCTTCAATAGCTGTAGCCATGGTGCAGGACGTGTTATGTCTCGTACCAAAGCAAAAAAAGTGTTTAACATTGCAGATCAAGTCGCAGCGACCAAAGGCGTTGAATGCCGCAAAGATGAAGCCGTGATTGATGAGATCCCACATGCTTATAAAGACATAGATAAGGTGATGGCGGCGCAACAAGACTTAGTCGAAGTTGTACACACATTAAAACAAGTTGTTTGTGTAAAAGGGTAAGAATGAACAAAAAAACAATAATAATTGATGGCTCTAAAGGCGAGGGCGGCGGACAAATTTTAAGAACCGCATTAAGCTTATCTATGCTGTTAAATCAGCCCATAGAAATTCAAAATATTCGTGCAGGTAGGAAAAAACCGGGACTGATGCGACAGCACTTAACGTGTGTGCTCGCGGCACAGCAAATCTGTGATGCGATTGTTGAAGGCGCAGAGTTAGGCTCACAGCACATTAAATTTACGCCTGCTACTACCAAGCCCGGGGAATATGAATTTAAAATAGGCACCGCCGGTAGCACAGTACTGGTTTGCCAAACTGTTTTATTGCCTCTTGCGCTCGCAGGGAAAGCATCTACAGTCATCCTACACGGTGGAACACACAACGGTATGTCGCCATCATTAACCTTTTTTGAGCAGTCATTTTTACCTGCGCTCAAATCTATGGGGCTAGACTGCAAAATTAACACTCACAAGTTAGGCTTTTTCCCTGCAGGAGGAGGGAGCTGGCAAATTGACATCACTCCAATCGAAGGCTTATCTGCGTGTATGTTCGAAAAGCCGGGCGCAGAACTTGAACAGCAACAAAGTCACTGCGGCGCTTTATCCATCGTTGCTGGGGTTAAGCATTCGGTGGCGAAACGAGAGATAGAAGAAGCAAAACAACTATTAGGGTGGCATGCGCCAAAAACAGAGGTACTCGAGGCAAAAGCGTATGGGCAAGGCAATAGCTTTCATCTGAGTGTCGGAAATAAAAAGCAAATAGCCATGTTCGAGCAAATGGGTGAGCTTGGCCTGCGCGCAGAGCAAGTCGCTAGACGCACAGTCAAGTCACTCAAACACTACCTAAAGTCGGGGGCTGCGGTAGAAGAACATTTGGCTGATCAGCTTTTGTTACCCATGGCATTGGCAGGCAGAGGTAGTTTTACCACCAATGAGCTCAGTAGCCATACTGCCACCAACATTGATGTAATAGAACAACTCAGCGGAGTTTGTATCAAGACGCAACAGCTCAGCGACACGCTTTGGAAAGTGTATTTGGATTAGTTATGACTGAAAAAAGAAATAAAATCGCACCAGAAATCCATGATGAAATCATGGAGCGCATCAAAAACGCAGAGCGCGAGTACAATGTAAAGGTCCTTTACGCCATTGAATCGGGCAGTCGTGCATGGGGGTTTGAGTCTCCAAATAGCGACTTTGATGTACGCTTTATCTATGTTCACAAGCAAGACTGGTACTTGTCGGTGATGCTAGAAGATAAACGAGATGTTATTGAATACCCCATAATTGATGACATCGACATCAATGGCTGGGAGCTTCGTAAAGCACTTAAACTGCTGCACGCATCAAACCCTGCTATCGGAGAGTGGCTGCAGTCCTCTATTGTGTATGTCAATTGCGATCACTTTAAGCATCAAGCCATGTCTCTATTTAAAACGCACTATAGAGTTGACCGTGGTATTTACCACTATTTTAACATGGCAAAAAACAATTATCGTGCGCATTTAAAGGCCGATTTGGTATCGCATAAGAAGTACCTCTACGTGTTGCGTGCACTATGCGCGGTAAAATGGATAGAGCGCTTTCATTGTCCACCCCCTATCGAGTTTGAAACCTTGGCAAGTGAGGTGATTGATGACTCCATATTACTCGATAAGATTTGCTCACTCGTCACTGAGAAAAAGCGCACAACAGAGAAAACACTGGGCCCAAAGATCCCCGAACTGAACGCATTTATTGAAGCGCAACTGAGTCAATTTAAAGGCAGTAAAAAAGCACCGCCACTAGAACAAAATAGAGTCGTTGAGCTAGACAGCTTCTTCCAAAAAATGCTGCGCAGTATAAATTAAACGTAAAGGAAGTTGGGGGTACTTCTATGCATCACCCATTTGCGCTGCTCCCCAAACACCCTTTAATCTCATTAATCAGAACACTGACACGTTGTGGCTGCGCTGTATTTCGATGTGTACCTAGATAGACAGTCTCATAAACAGGATGTATTAAAGGGTGAGCCGCAATAAGCTCAGGCTGCGCAAAGGCAGCGACAGCATGGGCAGGCAATACCGTAAACCCAAAACCTCGTGCGACAGGTTCTAGAATTAACCCTATTTGATTTGAAAAGCCTTGATTTTTTAGTAAGTCACTGTGCTGGAACTCAGGAAAATTTGCGCCAAGTAATAACTCTGCATGATGACTGCCATCGGGGTGGTTGATATAGCCCAACGTACTGAGCGACTGCCAATCAGGTGAGCCCAAGTTTCTTGGCGTCACAAGTAATAATTGCTCCTGAGCAATGGCTTCACAGTGCACGTTGGCATCACTGGACTTTTTACTCATCAAGCCAATATCGGCATGTTTACTAGCAATGGCCTCTTCGATTTCACGATTAGGAGCAAACCGATAATCAATCGTGAGGTCGCGATAGCGCTGCTGTAAATTGAGTAAACTCGGATACAACTTTAATCCCACACTACCAGGTGACATCACTCGCACTTTGCCTTTGTAAGCTGGATCTTCCCCGATGAGCTTTTCCAACGAAGATACCCCATGAAGTATATCTTGCCCATGCACATATAACTTTTCACCGGCTTCTGAAAGTGAAAATTGCTTTCCTTCGCGCAACAGCAGAGTTTTATCCAACTGTTGCTCTAGCTTGTTAATATGTTGGCTCACGCCTGATTGTGTCATGTGAAGTTGCTGTGCGGTGCGCGTGAAGTGACCAATTTCAACCAAGGTGCAAAAAGTACGTAGCCAGATTAGATTAATCATTACATTTTGTACTCAAATTAATAATTATTGATAATTTTACTTAATGAACTTTGATTTGTAACCTGCTCACATCACAGTGAGGAGCACATTTTATGAACAAGGTTTATCCAAGAAATTTTTCCCATATTGGTATCTCAGTACCAGATCTTGAAAAGGCCGTTGAGTTTTATACCCAAGTACTGGGTTGGTATTTAATCATGAAACCCACAGAGATCACTGAAGACAACAGTGCCATTGGCCAAATGTGCACCGATGTATTTGGTGCAAATTGGGACAGCTTTAAAATTGCGCATTTATCAACGGGTGACAGAATTGGCGTAGAGTTATTTCAATTCAAAAACCAAACTAACCCAGATGACAACTTTGAGTATTGGAAAACCGGTATCTTTCATTTTTGTGTACAAGACCCTAATGTAGAAGAGCTTGCCGAGCGCATTGTCGCAGCGGGTGGCAAAAAGCGCATGGCAGCACCTAGGTACTACTATCCCGGTGAAAAGCCATATCGCATGATTTATATGGAAGACCCATTTGGCAATATCCTAGAAATTTATAGCCACAGTTATGAGTTGATATACAGTGACGGAGCTTATTAATCTCACGTTTCAAATCACTTAGTCACACTCATCAAATTGCATGACTTGAGTATAATAGGGGTGTAAAGCCCCTTTACTACTGAATAACGATAACAATATCAACAATCTCACCCTTTCAAACCATTTAAATACCTGCTTTTCACTCGTAATCTTGATTAACATTTGCTTTATTGATAATTTTTGTTGAACACATAGCAAAGCCTATTTAATCGAAGGAGAGACTACATTAGACTCATACTACTGCCAGGTATGGATGGTACAGGGGTACTTTTCACGCCTTTATTAGAACATATCCAGAAAAGCCTTCCTTTTGAAATTGTGCCGCTATCAACCTTTAGCGCTGATTGCCCTAAGCAACAAGCAAAAGAACTGGCACAGCGATTAAACTCCCAAGAAGTTATCATCTTCGCGGAATCATATTCAGGGCTCATTGCCTATGAACTATGTCAGTTAAAAGGCCTGAATATCAAGCATATTATTTTTGCGGCAAGCTTTTTAGAGCGGCCATCAGTGCTGAGTAAATTTGCTCACTTACTGCCAATCTCATTGATACAAAAGCGCCTTATTCCCGATGCAATGTTAAGCTATGTCCTGTTCGGTGGTCATAAGAGTAAAGAGCTGGTGGACTTGTTTTATCAGTCATTGCAACATACCTCTATCAAAACACGTAAGCGGCGCTTAAAACGCATTCAACACGCTCAGAAACCGACGCAACCTATTATGCTGCCAGTCACTTATATCAAGGCTAATAGAGATTACTTGGTAAGCCCAAAAGTACTTGGCTGTTTTAAACACCTTTGTATGGATTTCAATATCATCCATATTAATGGAGGCCACTTTATCGCACAAAGTAATCCAACAGCATGTTGGGCGGTATTGCATACCATCATGAGCCAAATACTAGACTCAACGCAGATTTAAAGCGCTCAATTAAACTGCCATTGAATAGATAAGAGAAGAAAATCTGCAATCAAAACTACGGTGCGATAATAATGTCGATATTTGATTAGCATAATAAGCCTCAATATCGCTTAGAATTTAGTTATCAATGTGAGGGAATCCTGCTATTCGCAGTCTAACAGTTTTCACTTAAAAAAATATTAAAATAAAAGGCGAAGTGACAATGGAGCTTATAACACTACTCATCATCACTGTGACATTTATAGGTGTTTTTACCCTAGAAGTCATTGCACCCGCATCTAAAAATAACTGCGATCGTCGCTGGCTGATCCTGGCATCTGGTCTTAGTTTCTTTCAATCCATGTGTGCAATCGGTGCAGGGCTGATATTCACCGACCTCTTTAACCACATTTCCATATTGAACTTAGAGTCAAACAGTATACTCATCCAAGGTATGATCGGGTTTATATTAACCAGCTTCGTTGCATATTGGTGGCATAGGGCGATGCATAAATTCGATTTTTTATGGCGTACTTTTCATCAACTACATCATAGCCCTCGCCGTATAGAATCACTCTCTGCCTTTTACTTACATCCCTTTGACAGTGTTGCCGCGACCTTACTCAACGCCATGTGTTGTTACCTTATCTTAGGATTGAGTGCATACGGCACCAGCGTCAGCTTAATCATCGCCGCTGTTTATAATATTTATATCCATGCAGATTTAAAAACGCCTTACTGGGTAGGCTTTATTATTCAACGACCCGAAATGCACAGGGTCCATCACAAAAACATGCATCACAAACAAAATTACGGACTTGCCCTGTGGGATTTGCTATTTGGCACATTTTCAAACCCCAAAGGTTATGTGCGTGAGGTCGGCTTTGATGAAGTCAGAGAGAAACGCGTATATGACATGCTGAAAACCAAAGATGTATATAAATCTTAATTATTTTAAAGTCTTACTCATTATTTCGGCCTTAATATTTACGATAAATCGCCAAAAACACTAAATTTATCGATTTGTCATACGACCTATATAAATAGAGCGATAAGTAGGAAAGTACATATTTATGACAGATACACACACGTGGCCAGCAGATGCCGATGGAGCAGTACTCAAAGTACTAGACGAAAGAGGCTTTGATTTTGGCTCCACACACACGATTGAGTTTTATCTGGAATTTAAGACTTGGCCACTGAGCGAGCACCAGCAAAATGAAATATCTGAGAAATTACACGGTGCAGATTTTATAGAGTCAGATCCAGAAGACATTGAGCTTGGTGATGCACCGGGTTATGTCTTATTTACAACACAAAATAAAGTCACCCATGAGTTTGTCGGCCAAGAGCAAGTCAGACTAAGTGAATTAGTTGCGCATTTAGATGGCACTTGTAACTCATGGGCCGTATGTAGCCCATGTGGCGGATAACTCCTTATACAGACAGCTCACTAACATAACCCAATATATCAATGTTAGTGAGTGACATGATAATTTGCCGCTCTGAACGCTTTTTCAAAAGTCTTATTACCTATCCTGTACTTGGTTTACATCAAAAAATCGTGCACTCTACTGATTAAAATAAAAACAAATGTGTATCAGAGATCATGCAATATAAAAAAGACAATTATCTCATTAGTGATTCAAGAGAAGACATTCAACTCGATCAGGTTAAGTCATTACTGAGAAACTCCTATTGGGCCAGCAAACGCGACTTAGCAACCATCAAAACCTCAATAAAAAACAGTGAATGCTTTTCGCTCTTTTATCACGAGCACCAAGTAGGCTTTGCAAGAGTAGTCACTGATTTTGCAACAGTTGCCTACATCGCCGATCTGATCATTCACCCGGATCATAGATCTCAAGGGCTCGGAGTTTGGCTTACAGAGACGATCGTCAATGATCCGCGTTGGTGCACTAAATTTAAATTCCTCGTCACTGATGATGCGCATAGCCTATACGAAAAGTTTGGATTTTCTGGCAGCCCGAAGCTGCTAAGCACTCAGGTGTAAATTTTACTAACTCAACCATCAGGGCGATACACTTATCAGTTTAAGCCCCAACCTTAAATTGATAGATGAATATTTATAACGAGCCCGCAATCCCACAAATTACAGTGTGAACGTTTTATAGGTTTTAGTAATAAATAAGTCTTTTTGTTTGATATTAACGAGGTGTTTGCAGGTTGAAGTAAATAACGGCGTTTGCACTATGCCCGTTTTTTGCCCCGTGGGAACTAACGCCATAAACGAATTACGTTTATATGCTTTCACTGACTTACCTTGACGCTTTCGCACTATCCTTTTAGCCAAATATTTCCCCTGCTCTACAGCCAAATATCCCAGTTTGGCCTCGCCTACATCGGCAATATCACCCAGTGCATAAAAGTTATTTTGGCCCACAACTTGAAGTGTGTCATTCACCACAATCAAACCCTTATTATTCAGTATATGAGAGTAGTTTTGTTGCAAAAATGCGTTGTTCGGTTTGGTACCTGTGGCACATAACACCATATCAGGCTTTAACATATCCGTTGAACGCTTGTCTTGGTAACCCTGAGTTTTGGTACATGGCTGATAATCACTATTTAACTTGACTTGAACGCCTAGCTCTTCCAACTGTTGATGTGCTTTGCGCTGCGCTTTTTGATTAAAGCCAGAAAGTAGTGCTTTGTCTTTGTGAGCTAAGGTAACTACTTTATCTTTGAAGGTATAAGCAATTTCACCGGCCAGCTCTACGCCAACGACACCGCCGCCAATGATTAATATCTCTGAGGCTTTTTTGAGCTGCGCATAATGCAGTCTAAGCTCAAATTCTCTGTCATTTAAGCTATGTGCATCCATGCTCTTAGCCAATGGCAAAGTCGGATATCTAGACCCACTTGCAATCACAACCTGTTCAAATTCAATACGCTCACCGTTTTCCAACAGTACAGTATGCTCTTGAAGGGTTTTCACAGCACTTTTAACAAACTGACCAGCTAAAATATCTCGATAATATCGACGTGATTGCCCCTGAAATTGGCCCTGTGTTGTGGATTCTCTGAGCACGGCATAAGTCACCTCAAAATAATCTTTTTTGTCTACAAGTGTGGTCTGTACGCCACTTTTCTGTAATTTCTGTGCAGTCGCTACGCCACCAAAACCACCACCAATGATCAGTACTTGCGTTTTCATCTCTCTTACCTCAATTCACTGAATAAGACATAGCATATACCGTTGCAAATTTGTTTTTAATGCGCATTTAAAATACCCTAACGTGCAATTATGCAACAGAGGCTTGTCATGGATAAATGGACAGAGTTTAAAACCGCCTACCGATTAGCGAAGCTAGGGACGCTTAGTGCCGCAGCAACCGATCTGGGTATACACCGCTCAACAGTCATGCGGCAAATAGATAGCTTAGAAGCGCACTTAGGTATCAAGCTCTTTCAACGCAATGACAAAGGATATATTCCAACAGAAGCAGGGCTGGAAGTGATGCGATTGGGGGAGATCACAGACGTACAATTTAATCAGTTTGTCGATAAGACAACAAACCCCGACGCCATGATGAGCGGTGTACTTAAAATCACTTGTGTCAATGAGCTATCCGAGTTGTTATTCCCAGTAATAAACCTATTCCAAACACAATACCCAAACGTAAGATTCGAGATCTTAGGTGATATACGAAAATATGCGTTAGAGTATGGCGAAGCAGATTTAGCCATTCGCATGGGTGAGAAACCACAGACACTTGATAACATCGTGATCCCATTCCAGTGCATCGAGGTGGTTATGTGTGTGCATCAAAAATATGTCGAGCAACATGGTCTGCCAACTAAAGACAATTGGTCACAACATAAATTTATCGCCAATTCCGAACGCGTTGCACATTTGCCTTGGAATGAGTGGATCCACACGCAGGTGGAAACAAGTCATATTGTCACCACCAGCAATACTCATCAAGTACTCGACTATGCACTGCATGCTGGGTGTGGGATCTCTGTTAGTACAAAAGAAGCAGCACAAAACAACCCTATGCTACATATATTACCCATAGGGGATTCATGGCACGTAAACACTTGGATATTGGTACATCGTGACATCATACATATTCCAAAGATACGTAAATTTATCGACCTGCTAAAGCTAGCACGATAAAAAACCCAACTTATACTTTATCAGCTGCTTCAATTTCTTGTATAAACCCACTTAACACGGCTCGATTTTTTGCCAAACGAGCCGCTTTTTCATCAACCTCTCTTAGCTGGCTGTGTAATCGCACTCTTAACTCGTCACATGGCTCAAAAATGGGCCGCTCGCCTCTAATACAAGGTAAAAATTGTAATATGGTACTCAGTGTCATACCTGCTGAACTGAGCAACTTAATGCGCTTTAATGCCAGCACCTCACGCTGGTCATAGTCACGATAACCCGCTGCGGTACGACGTGGTGTTAAAAGCCCTTGCTCTTCGTAATACCGAAGCATGCGCACGCTCACACCGGTTTGTTCAGATAGTTCACCTATTCTCACCTTTACTCCTTGACCTTCACAGCACTGTCAGGGTTTATCGTATTGGCTTCTAAATATGGACTCAATGGAAGTAACACAATGACTAATAATGAATTTTCAGCAAATACCTTTATCAATGGTGAGTATCAACCCAACTCAGCACTAAACCCTTTAGCATTTTCTGGCTTTGCGCACTTCAGTGCGATGCAAGTCAGGGAAGGAAAAGTGAGAGGAATAGACTTACACTTAACGCGTCTACGTAAAGCGTCGCAAAAGTTATTTAATAACGCGCTCTCAGATCAGCAGATACGCACATACATCAGAGACGCAATTAGAGAAAGTCCATTAGATTGCTCACTGACTATCACGCTGTACTCTTCTCACGGTGAATTTACCGCCCAAAGTATGGACACGCTTCCACAAGTACTCGTGCGCACCAGTGCGCCTTCAAACGGCCCCGTAGGACCGTTACACCTCACCGCAATTAAACACCAGCGACCTATGCCTGACATAAAGCATGTAGGAGAAATTGGTAAAACCTTTTATTTACATAGGGCCATTGAAAAAGGGTTTGATGACGCGGTATTTGTTGATGAGCAAACAAGAATAAGTGAGGGGACGATTTGGAATCTCGCCTTTTGGGACGGACATGCCATTATTTGGCCAAAAGCCCCAATGCTTCAAGGGACCATGATGAGCATGTTGCAACGACAACTCACCAAACTTCAGATACCACAGCGCACAGTAGAACTTAAGCTGACCGACCTTGCAATACTCAGCGGCGCGGCGGTGATGAATTCATGGACGCCCGGGGTAAGTGTAAAGGGCATTGACAGTACTGTCTTTACTGACTCAGATACACTGAACGCGCTGTTGCATAACGCATATCAATACGAGCCATTAGAGGAAGTTTAACGTCTGGACGATAGAGAGCACCAAAGAGCACTTGCCTTTTAAGCCAATGCTGTTGATTGTTCTATGGAGTCCTGCAAAAACGACACCAGCTATATTAAAGTTGAAGGGCGTAAACGCACATTTTTCTGGTTGTATCCGAAATATCTAACGTGGTTGGCGCAGTGCTTTGCAATATCGCGCCCACTTTTTCAGCGTTTCGAATGCTGGCTATGTTGTCTTCTAAGCAATGAAACTCAAGTGTTTTAGCACCTTGAGATTTTATCCAAGGGATCAGTTCATTTAAAACGCGCGGAATGACCTTTTGTCCTCGCGCCTTCTCACATAGCCAGTACCCGAGCTCACACTGGCTTGTTACCGGATCTACGTACTTCACACCAAAGACACCACTGAAGCAACCGCTCACATAAATGGCTACCCATTTTGAGCTTGGCTCGCCACTATTCACGCGCTCATCAATATATTGCTGTGCACTGTCATCACAGGTTACTTGCTTCACCCAAGGCAAATTGCGTTCTAAGCTTATCCGGTTGTGCTCTACTGCATTATATAGTTCGGTGCTATGGTGCAGCCCCAGTGACATTAATTGGATACTAGGTAAAGTCATTACTCTACATGCCTCCTTGTAAGCAAATCCGTTCGATGTTTCTTAAATAAGAACATGACTGTACGAATAAAAAACTATGAAGTCAAAGCCGCTATATTCAGTGTAGAGCTAGTTTTGTATTCACAAAGGCAGTATTTGAAAAGAAAGTTACAAAGCGTAACAAGCGCTCACAAGGATTTGCACACTGCGTCGGGATTGCAACACAGGTTTTAGATAGACTTTACTTCGTTGAGTAAACACATATACACCTGCAGTTTGTAGAGACGTTAATTGTAGTTATTTAACATGTTGATTTCCCTGTCTTAAAAGACTTTTAGCGCACCATTGGTGCGCTTTTTTTCTTTGTCTACGTTTCACAGACCCATGCACATGACGCATATAAGCTCCAAAAGAACCGCAAAGCTTATCAATCAGCTTACAAGTGGCACGCAGATAAATTTCTACTATATTTCTGACTAATAACAACATTCATTAATTAGGTGCCCTATGATATTTTCATCAAGGACAGATCGTCAGAAACTACACACCCTCGAAGCCAAACTTAACGTCTTTTTTGAAAACCAATCTATCTTAGAACTGAATGATGAAGGGATAATCACACAAGTAAGCCCACACTTTTTAAGGGAAATAGGCTGCCCGAATGCTGACTTGAAAATGCAACATTACAGCCGCGTCATTAAAACTCAACTCAAGCTCGACAACCATAATCCGGTTGAGTTACAGGTACAATATGAACACGGCACTATCAGCTGGTTCAGAGCCAATATACACACCAGTTTTGATCAGCCTTCACGCACCCATCATTACACGCTAATGCTGACAAATATCACCGAATATAAACATGCTTTGTTTGATCACCTCGGGCAAATCAACGCCATAAATAAATCGCAAGCAGTGATAGAGTTTAATATGGATGGCACCATCCTTCATGCCAACGAGAACTTCCTACAAGCAATGGGATATTCACTTGACGACATCATTGGTCAGCATCACAGCATGTTTGCTGAACCTGCCTATGCACAAAGCGAAGAATATAAAGTGTTCTGGCAACAACTCAATCAGGGACAGTTTAGTACAGGCGAGTATAAAAGACTGGCAAAAGGCGGGAAAGAAATATGGATCCACGCATCATACAACCCTATTTTTAATGCCGACGGTGTACCGTATAAAGTCGTTAAATATGCCAGCGAAATCACCCAAGCTAAACTGCAAGCGGCAGACTATCAGGGTCAGCTTGAAGCAATCAGTAAATCTCAAGCAGTGATAGAGTTTAATATGGATGGCACCATCATAAATGCCAACGACAACTTTTTGTCCGCCATGGGTTATACCCTAGATGAAATTAAAGGCCAGCACCACAGCATGTTTGCAGATGCTGAGTATGCAGCCAGCGCCGAATATGCGGCATTTTGGGCTGATTTAAACGCGGGTCACTACTCTGCTGGAGAATATGCACGCAAAGGGAAAAACGGTAAAGAAATTTGGATCCAAGCTTCTTACAACCCTATATTAGATCTCAATGGTAAACCGTTTAAAGTCGTCAAGTATGCAGCCGACATCACAGAACAAAAACGCCAAGCAGCGAATTACGAAGGGCAATTGCAGGCCATCGGAAAATCACAAGCGGTAATCGAATTTAATATGGACGGCACCATTATTACTGCCAATGACAACTTTCTAAAAGCAATGGGATATACGCTGGATGAAATAAAAGGACGCCATCACAGTATGTTTGCAGAGCAAGACTATGCCAAAAGCCAGTCCTACCATCAATTTTGGCAGCAATTGAATCAGGGGCAGTTTGATTCTGGAGAGTATCAAAGACTTGGTAAAAACGGCAAAAAGATTTGGATCCAAGCCACCTATAACCCGATATTTGATGCCAATGGTAGGCCTTTCAAGGTGGTTAAATTTGCCACAGATATTACCGTTCAAAAAATACAGAGTGCTGACTTTGCCGGCCAGCTCGCCGCTATCCATAAGTCCCAAGCAGTCATAGAGTTCAATCTTGATGGCACTATCATCGACGCCAACGAGAACTTTTTAACGACAACCGGTTATACGTTGTCGGAAATAAAAGGCAAGCACCACAAAATGTTCGCTGAAGCTGATTACGCTAATAGTCATGCTTATCAACAGTTTTGGCAGCAGCTAAGGCAGGGTCAGTTCGACAGCGGAGAATACAAACGCATAGCCAAAAATGGCAAGGAAATTTGGATCCAAGCTTCCTACAACCCCATTTTTGACGCCGAAGGCAATCCATTTAAAGTCGTCAAGTATGCCTCCGATATCACCGCAAGAAAGCATGCTATTTCAAGCATCAAACGCGCTATTATGGCGCTCTCAGACGGAGAACTCACTCATACGATTGATGAAGACTTAGGCGCAGAATTTAATATCTTAAAAGATGCCATGAATAGCCTCATGGATAACCTAAGTCGTATGGTCAAAGAGATCACTGACGCTTCTAGCCATGTCTACCAAGGAGCGCAAAGCATCGCCAATGGTAACGAGGAGCTCAATAAACGCACCGAAAATCAAGGGGCGAGCATTGAGGAAACAGCAGCGACCATGGAAGAGTTAACGGTCACGGTGCAACAAAATGCAAAAAGTGCTAAAGATGTCTCCGATCATGCAGATGAGGTTATGAAAAAAGCACAACAAGGGGGCGAGACGGTCGCGAATGCGGTTGCAGCTATGAATGAAATAGAGACATGCAGCAATCGAATTTCAGACATCATTGGTGTGATTGATGAAATTGCTTTTCAGACCAACTTATTGGCACTCAATGCCTCTGTAGAAGCGGCAAGAGCTGGAGAAGCTGGCAGAGGGTTTGCAGTTGTAGCCAGTGAAGTTAGAAACCTAGCGCAGCGCAGTGCCTCTGCGGCAAAAGAAATAAAAGGGTTGATTCAAGACAGCTCTCAGGCCGTTTCTAAAGGAAGCGAGCTTGTCTCTGCATCGGGTGATACCTTTAATCAGCTCATTCACGTGGTAAAAGAGGTGAATGTGATGATCACAGAAATCACTTCCGCCAGCCAAGAACAATCCGAAGGTGTCGCAGCAGTGTCTTCAACCATTGCTCAAATGGACAATGAAACGCAAAATAACATGCACTTAGTTGAACAATCGAGCCATGCCAGTCAAGTAATGAAGCAGCAAGCACAGCATCTGCTGCAACAAGTCGCCAGCTTTAAAACTCAGTCCCAATCTAACCAAGAGCTATTACCAGCCCCACAATCGCGAAGCATGTTAAGGCTCAATGCAGGATAGCCACACCACCTAATGCACTAAATAAGTCGCAGCTTGGCATTTAACCAAGCTGTGATAATACATAATTGATCTTAAGGCACCTTGCCAGTGCTCTGGTTGTTTTGGTCAATAGAGAGATCAAATCACTCTGTTAATTTACTTTGCGCGCCAATTTTGACAGATGACGTAGCCCAGCTTTCAAAGCAAGATCTTCATTGTCCACATTATTAGTGTGATCAATCTCAATATCAGGTAAAAATGCCTCTCTTGGCGTGCCATTGACATGAAATAACTTTTCAACAGGGATCACTGCACTCAACTGGGAGTGTCTCAGTGTATGTCCAGAAATCGCACCTAATAACTGAGCCATGGGTGTACCGATGACAGTTGCGCGCTTCATACCATGCAAACCGATCGTTATGCCTTCACCCATGCTTCCTGTCCAGCGGTTGCTGAGCACCACCAACGGTTTGGTAAAGGTATTTTCCCCTCTTGGATACACAAACTCTTGCCAGCGCCTTTTCACTCCAAACTCACGCTCTACCGCCACCAGCTCATGTTCTTGGTATGGAAAACGCTCAGAGATAAAGCGGCTCATAATGCCACGCGCCACATCGCTGTTACCACCACTTGGGGTGTTGCGTAAATCCAAAATTAAAGCAGACGCGTCCTTGTATTCAAACAGCGCTTGGTCAAACGCGGAGATCAACGCATTATTACCTAGGCTGTTCTCAGGCCGAATATACGCAATGTCACCTAACCATTGGCTGGTCAAGATTGGTTTATCTTTTAAGATGTCGGCAACGACTTGTCGGGTATCGATCGTGAGCGTCTGTGATTGTCCTTGCCAGCTTACAGTCAGTGCAATTTGCTCATGACGAGTACCGGTCAATAATCGATTAAGCACCCAAGTCTGTGCACTTTTTTGTCCTGAAATATTGGCCGCCTTTATTGCTTCAAAAACAGGTTTATGGTTTATCTGTTCAATCTTCATACCCGCTCTAAAACCAATTTTTTGTGCATACCCATTATGCGGGATAGAAATAATGGTCGCGGTATCATTGCCAACTTCAGCCCACATGGTTAAAGCGGTCGGCATAGGCAAATAATAGTCTCTAGGACGTGGCCGAATTTCGCTGTGTTGGTCATAAAAAAACTCAAAGCAGCGGTTCAAATGCCCTGATAAGGCATTGACTGTTTTGATTTGATCTACTTCTTTTTGCAAACACGCTTCAAATGACGTTTGATCCACGTTTTTTTCGTCAAGGTAGGCGTACCTTTGGTTTAAAAGTGCAACAAACTCTGTAATGTCTTCATTCACTTGCTGGGTGGATAAACTCTGTGTGCTGTCCTTTGCAAAGCTAAAACTAGAAACCGCCATTGCACTAAAAATAATCGTCTTTGCTATATATGCTTTGGCATCACGTGGCTTGTTAAACATCAATTTAATTTCCTTCTTTTTCAAGTTGAGCCTCTCGTATCCTTAAAGTCCTTTCCAATTCATGTAATGAAATCTCACCCTTTTGATAACGGTGCTCTTGCTCTAAGACATACAACACAAAACTTAAATTCGACAAAAAAAGGTCAGGCCTAAGCGTATTTGCGCGTTTCATTAAAATAAGTGATTCACTTAATTCTGTCAGTGACTCTTGAGATAAGTTTTTGATGAACAATTGCTGAGACATGAGTGCATCGAGATACTCGGGGTAGGGCAGGGGGTTATCTTTAAAAAATTGTTGCTTCGAGCGCTTAGTTGGTTCACTCGCTTCATTACTCTCATAAAATGCCATGACAGCTTGACTATATTCCAAGCTTTCTGTCGCCACCGCTTTGGCCGCATAAAGTAATTTTATTAAGTCTCGGCGCTCTTTTTCATCTTCATCGTAATTACTGATGGCTATTGCCAATAGAACACCAATAAGCGTTGCAACCATCGTCAACGCAAAGTTACTTGCCAATTCATTATCTTTAGTAAACCGCCTTAAAGACGGTATGAAAAATACAGTGCAGCATGCAATTAAAATGACAGTAGTAATTAAATAAGCCATTGGGAGACACCTTTATTTGTCGTTATTCTGTGGTGTTTATTTATTACTTTAACAGCCAATGATATGAATTTTAAGATAAATTAGAAAACATCTGTCAGTAGTAAATACGTAGACTGATGACTCACCACATATCTCAAAACTTTATTGATACACACTTGCGATGAAAGCACGCCAATGATGATATAAACGCGTTCGTGATAAACACGCAACGCAAGCATCTTTGCTTCAATATTTCAGGCGCGTAATTTTTGCGCTTTTTATGACGCTCAGGTAAGTCCTGTTACCTCATTTGATTATTTTTTACTGTGATCTTTGCAACCTTAATTGACGTACTCTATGGTTAAAGGCAAGCAGAGTGTCTTGCTATGGAATACGAGGTAAGAAACGCATGATTAAAGGAATTATTTTCGACTTGGATGGCACATTAGTGACCTCCAATCTTGATTTCGCAATGATGAAAGCGCAGCTTGGCTGTCCACGAGAGGAAGATCTGCTTGAATTCATCAATGCGCTACCATCTCCATACATGCGTGAAGAAGCCATGTCGCTTATTCACCAACATGAAATGCAAGACGCACACCAAGCTGAGTTTTTACCTGGCGTAAAGCAAGCCATATATGAGCTGTCTAACAAAGGCTTTCCAATGGCCATTGTGACCCGTAATTTTGCAAAAGCGGCGCAAATCAAGCTTGAGCGCTGCAATCTACCCATAGAGCTGATCCTCACGCGTGATGATGCCCCCGCTAAACCCAATCCTGCAGCACTTAACCTCGTCGCAAAACAATGGGGCTTGCCCAATAGTGCTTGCGTATATGTTGGGGACTATCTGTATGATATCGAAGCGGCGAATAATGCAAACATGATATCGTGTTTATATTCACCAGAAATAACCCCTGAGTATGCTCAAAAAGCAGACATCATATTTCGCCACTGGGAAGCGTTTTTACCGCTGATAGAACAAAACAACCTAAAATTTCAGCACCAACTGGCCTGACGAATTCATTTTATAGTAATAAACCCGCTTATCGCAGGGCTCATGCCCAATAGGGTATAGCCCAACGCGTCGAGTCTTGTTAGAATCTTGTGCAATTGAATTTCAAATAACGAGAACTAAGATGGGTAGAGCATTTGAAGTCCGCAAAAACGCCATGGCAAAAACGGCAGCGGCAAAAACTAAGGTAAACTCCAAATACGGTAAAGAGATCTATGTAGTTGCAAAGAATGGCGGCGCAGATCCTGAAACAAACCTATCTCTTCGTCGTTTGATCGAAAAAGCTAAAAAAGATCAGGTTCCAGCACATGTAATCGACAAAGCAATCGAAAAAGCGGCTGGTGGTGCTGGTGAAGATTACTCTCCAGCACGTTATGAAGGTTATGGTCCCGGTAACTGCATGGTTATCGTTGACTGCTTAACAGATAACCCAAATCGTACAATCAAAGATGTGCGTCTTCCGTTTACTAAAACCGATTCAAAAATCGGTAGCCCAGGCTGTGTTGCTCACATGTTTGATCACTTTGCAATTTTAGGTTTTGCTGGTGATGATGACGAAGCCGTACTAGAAGCATTAATGATGGCTGACGTTGACGTGACTGATGTTGAAGTAGAAGACGGTAAAGTATCTGTATTTGCGCCTAACACTGAGTACTTCAAAGCAAAAACGGCATTAACTGAAGCATTTGAAGGCATTACATTCGAAGTAGACGAAATCACGTGGATCCCACAAACTCACGTAGAAATCGAAAACGAAGATGACATTGCAAACTTCGAAAAGTTCATGGGTATGCTTGAAGACTGTGATGACGTACAAAACGTTTACCACAACGCTATCGTGAAGAAATAATCGACAAGCTTACTCTAAAAAAGCCGGACACAGTCCGGCTTTTTAGTGTCTAGATATTAGAAGTCAAAAGTACGTGATACTGAAAACGCAATTCGTTCGTCCGATGTATCCGAATCGATGGAAGTATCTTCAGCGGCAATCGATAAGTCAAAGCCTGACAAGCTGGTGGAGTAAGCTATTTCATAGTGGTGATAAGAACTGTCAGTACCATCCCAAGTCTGATCTCCACCCACATAATTAGACACGGTATAACTGACAGCAATATCATGATTTTCGGCCACTTCAAAAGTATGAGAGAGGGTCGTGATTACATGCTCCTCATCTTGACCCGCATAATCCCAGCTATACCAGAAGTTAAACTCTGTCGTCCCTAATGCATTATCAAAGCCAAACTTGGTGTACGCTTCTGGATAGTTAATATCACTCGAATCATCTCCACCATAATAGCTGTAATATGCCATACCAACATCTAAACTAATCGCATCGGTTAATGACCACGTTTTGCCAAAGTAAATATCCACTTCCACATCTGTGCCATCATCAAAATCAACATTTGAGGCCCAAGAGCCTGCATACCAGTTTGTTTCAGAGTTGCTGTAATCAAGGCTAGCTTGCAGAGCAAAGTCATTCTCAGTTTGGCTAATACCATTAAATGTATAATCCGAAGCACCGGTAATAGTTGAAGACCAATCACTCGCAATAACCGTATTTGTTACCATCAAAACAGACAATGTGGATAAAGTGAGTCGCAGATTTTTTTTCATAATATTTATCTCAAACGTACGGTATTCCCGAACCTATTTAGTTTTAAAAGTCACAATAGCGCTATCTACATACTGCATGTGCAACAAGTTTAGTGTAACTCACTGGTTAAACAATATGTTTCCTCAAGAGAAATACAATAAATTAATATTTAACCCAGTAAAATTACAAAATACACAATAAGCGGTAGATAACATTATCGCTTAAAGACGATACCATTTAGCGAAAGTTAACCCGTATAAAAGTATCAATTTTTATATAACACCTTATTTTTAATGACATAATATTATCATTTTTGCGATTTAAATCATACTCATCGTCCTACTGGTTAATACAAGGTCGACATTCACACTATTTAAATAATCACACTTATAAATTTAACTTTCCTACAAATTTACAGTTCAGAAATAAAAGTTTAACGATTACGGAGTTAAATAGACAAAAAACACCAAAATTAGAGTAAATACTTATGAACATTTCCCGTCGCCAATTTGTTAAAAGCAGCATGATCATCTCAAGCTTACCCCTGAGTCTCTCACTATCAGGCTGCACCTTCTCTGAAAACCCTTTCAGCCATGGTGTAGCCAGTGGTGATCCCTTATCAGATAGCGTGATATTGTGGACTAGGGTAACCATTCCAAAAGAAGTAAAAGAGCGCGTTGATATCGACACATTGACAGTCAAAGTAATTTGGCAAGTTGCGGCAGATAGCAGTTTTTCTAACATCATTTCTAGTGGTCACGTAATAACGAGCCAAACACAAGACTTCACTGTAAAAGTAGATGCCAAAGGCCTGCAAGAAAATACCCGATATGTATATCGTTTTATTATCGATGAGCTCGATGAGCCAATTATCTCACCAACCGGAAAAACCAAAACCCTGCCAGAATATGATGTCAGAAATGTTAAATTGGCCATGGCATCCTGCTCTCACTTCAGTTACGGCTACTTTAATGTGTATGCACGCATCGCTGAAATAACAGATTTAGATGCGGTACTGCATCTCGGTGATTATTTATATGAATATGGCAACAAAGACATCTACAGAAATCCATTTTTATGGAATCGCACAGTAACCCCAAACCATGAAATGGTCACATTATCCGACTACCGCCAAAGGCATGCTTGTTATAAAACGGATACTGATCTGCAAAAATTGCATCAAACCCACCCGATGATCTGTATTTGGGATGACCATGAGTTTACTAATGACGCATGGCGAGAAGGTGCAAAAAACCATAATGATGGAGAGGGCACATGGCAAGCACGCAGTAATGCCGCCATTCAAGCTTACTATGAGTGGATGCCAATACGAGAACCTCAACACGCAACCAGAGAAAAAGCATACCGTCGTTTTCGATTTGGTAATCTCGCTGAACTTAATATGTTAGACACCCGCTTTATTGGTCGAGATCAACAAGTCGATGTCAAAGACCCTGCACGCCTCGATGAACAGCGTACGCTACTCGGCTATGAGCAAGAACAGTGGCTACAGGACAATTTACTGGATGCCAAACACAATGGCGTGACATGGCAGTTGATTGGCCAGCAAGTGCAAATGATGCAGATTCAGATGCTTGGTAAACCTATTAATACAGACTCTTGGGATGGATATCCGGCAGCCAGAAATCGACTATTAGACTTTATTGAGCACAATCACATCAATAACGCCGTTATATTGACCGGAGATGTGCATTCATCATGGGCAGCCAATATCTGTAAAGATCCTTACGACTGGCGCAAATATAACCGCTTTACCCACGATGGTGCTGTTGCTGTGGAAATCGTGACTTCATCGGTGACCTCCCCCTCGATTCCTGTGCCAGGTTTACAGCAACTAGTTGGAGACGTTGGCAAAATCTTAATGCCCGAAAACCCACATATTCGATATGTAGATCTCGCAAACCGCGGGTTCGTGACATTGGAAATCAACGAAGAACAATTACAAGCCAATTGGCATCACGTGCCTTTTGTCGGTTTTAAAAATGACCAAGTACATATTGGAAAGCGCTTTACTGTGTATTCAGGTAAATCCAAACTCTGCTAGAACTCTTCTGAAAAGCCCGATAAATGGGCTTTTTAAAATTTATTTTAATTTTTTACTTGAAAACTATTTGCCCCGTCCATAGATAGTATTGTGAGGACGCCGACAGGGTCCCAACCAAAACAAATGTTATTTTTTAGTTTGTTTATCAGTTCAAAAGAAGGGTAAACAAACATTATCGCTTATTAAGAGGATATTATTATGCGCAACGTAGATCTAACTCCACTTTACCGTTCTTTCATTGGTTTCGATCATTTAGCATCACTTATGGACCGTGCTGCCCATAACGGCAAGCAGGCAAGTTATCCACCATACAACATCGAAGCGCTTGACCAAGACAAGTACCAAATCACCATGGCTGTGGCCGGATTCAGCGAAGATGAACTTCACATAGAGTCTGAGAACAATACACTCAGAATAACAGGTCAAAAAGCCAATAAAGAAGAGAGTGCAGAGCGTAAATTTATCCACCAAGGCATCGCTGAACGTAATTTTGAACAAAGCTTCCAACTTGGTGATCATGTCAGAGTAATTGGCGCAGAACTAGAAAACGGATTGCTGGTAGTCAAATTAGAAAGAGAAGTGCCCGAAGCATTGAAACCGAGAAAAATTGAAATCGGCAAAGGTAAGCTACTAGAAAACGAAAGTTAATCTTAGCAAGCAACCTATTTGATTACCCCTGGATAAAGTCGCTATATGCGGCTTTTTCTGCTCTCGTAAACCCCCTTTACAAAAAATCACTTATCGCTTTCTTTCTATTCCGCACAGTTCATTACTTGCACATGGCTTTGCTAATTCCACCGTACTTTTGCCGCCCTGCTCTGAGTGTGCTCTGTTACCACACTGCTCTTTATACTCTATTGAGTCCTGTATATTGTTATATACATAAGTGACCGTTGAAAAGGCAGCAGACGTTGCGGCCACCAATGCAGGAATATAGATATCACTTGGATAAGATGGCGTCACATTAGATGCTTCATCAGCAAAAACGATAACATCAATATCCGTTTTTTCTCGCACAATATCGCAATGTTCATCTAAATAAGTCGTTTTTTTTGGTGCAAAGACACAACCACTCAACCCCAGCGCAGTCACTAACATTAGGCTCTGTTTATAGTTTTTCAAAACACTCTCACACATATTAATTGAACAATTAATATAGCAGACTCTATAAACGAAATTTGTAACAGTGTGTAGACTATTTAAGCAATAAAATAGGGGAGTGAAACTGGCTACCTCTTTTAAAAAGGATGTAAATGAAGCAGAGTAGGGATG
This sequence comes from Pseudoalteromonas luteoviolacea, assembly GCF_000814765.1. GTDB lineage: Bacteria > Pseudomonadota > Gammaproteobacteria > Enterobacterales > Alteromonadaceae > Pseudoalteromonas > Pseudoalteromonas luteoviolacea_H. Next base: position 495,294 of record NZ_JWIC01000007.1, on the reverse strand, counting down.
AATAAAATTGAGAAATTTAAAGCAGTAAGCCTAAGCATTTATATACAGGCACAATGTGGTTATAACGCTCGGCACACTATGTATGTACCGAGCTTCAAAACATACTTTACAATATCTCTTTACTGCATAGATCCATGTTTGCTTTATCTTTAAGCTTTAAACAATACATAGACGTTTCATTCACTTCGATACCATTGATCATAAAACTAGAAAACCAGCCAAAAACCAATGCCAAAGCTACGATTGCATACTTTTTATATGGAGGTAATGTTGTCATGTTAAATACCTTACTACTGTTTTATCGGCCTTCTATTATGGCCAAATAAGTCTTGAAATAAGGTGCCAACTACTTGTATCCAGCTTGGTAGGCACCTTGTAAAAATTAGCGATATACGCGAACATTTCTTACTTCACCTTTGAACGGGTATGTGTTCTTTGGTGTGGAGCCTATGCTGAGTGGCACGTCATTTTGTGTTGGTAACACAATGCTCTTGCTACCCATTGACTGACCATCAATGCTCAGTGATAAAACTCTACCCTCTAACTGCATTTCAAGCTTGTGCCATTGACCGTCAGCGAAATTACCTGCATTAACGCCTTTGCCATTAATACGCGCACTGATCACGCCTTCTTTATTTACTTGGATGTAATACGCGTTTTGTGTACCGTAATTGCCTTTCGATAACATGAAACCCGTTTTAGTTGTGCTGAAATTTTCGTATTTAAACTCAAGTTCGATCTTGCTGAATTGGTCGATATCGCCGAGCTCAATACGCTGATCAACCCCGTTAAACGTACCTTGGTATTCACCATACACTTTGCCGTCTAGCCCTTGACCAGACAGGTCACACACACTGCCTTTCAGTGACCAAGCACCAATTAAATTGTCGCCAGTCACTTTTTTTGCACAGCGGCGTTGCTGTAACTGTTGTGCGTATAAACTTTCGATATCAGTGTGACTTTGCACATGTGCCTGTGGCTTATCAGCCAAACTTGTGTCGTATCTTTGCTGACTCTCGAAGCCATTAAATCCAGCGCCTTTTAAGCCAACAACATACGGCATGATCACACGGCCATACTTGCTGTCATGGCGCATAAACGCCCACTTATCAATTGACTCGTTTTGTGCTGTGTTTGTGATGTTCCAAAATACCAAATGCTTAAGGTGATTAGGCTGTGCACCGACAGAGCCGCCCATAAAGCCATAATTCCAACCGCCAGTACTATTTTCAATTAAATTGCTGTAAGGCATATTGGCATGCAAGTTATGGAAGCGATCAGGCGAGTGCGTTGAGCCAGAAATTACGTTACCCGCAGCTTTATGAGAAAAGCCCGCCGCATGCCAGTGCTCAGCTTGATCATCAATGTTTTGTGCCAAAACATGGGTCGATGCATTAATGTCTAAGCTGATATGACCAGGATTACCCGTAAACGCTAAGTCTTTTAGGGTCATCGCAGCACTGTTTACCACAGAAACACCTTGGTTTAAGTCGATAAACTCCACGTTTTTAAGCCATGCATGCGCAACGCGAGAGAAACGAATAGCGCTCCACCCACCATCATGCACACCGCTTTTATGGTGTTTAAATGCTTCCTGCCAATTACCTTGAATCGTCAGGTTTTCAACACCGATATTTTGTACCAGACGTGCTTGTTTCAAGCCCCAGTAGCCATCGTTTTCAACATCATGATGAATAACCGCGGCGAATGTCACTTCATTACCTTCAATGGCAGTAATTTGATGAAATTCTTGTGAACGAACCCCTTTTTTGATCATGCCCCACTTACCATCTAACTTATAAGGTGATAATGCTTTGGCAATCGTCTCTGGGCGAGGGTCAAAACGAGACAGTTGCACCCACTGACCGACTTTAAGTAGAGATGTATCACGAACTTGCACTGAGCGTGTAGATTGCCTTGGGTGGCTAGAAGTAATATCAGTAATAAAACGCTCTTTGCTAGGAGAGGTTACCGACTCGCGCACACTTTTCACTTTAGGGTCGCGGTTAGCATAGTTATAACCAATTTCAAATAGATAAGGACTTGTCCACATTTTATTTGGATAAATCAAATCTAAGTGTTGATCCATTTTTAAAATACTGAGTTGGCTCTCACCACGCAATATCATGTTGCCACGTGATATCTTAATAGTTGCGCTTTCACGGCTTTTACGACCTTCAACAGTATCGGACTTATCTATGTCTGCAACATCAGACAAAGTGTTCAAGTCATACGTACCGTTCGGGAAGTAAATAACTGCGCCTTTACCCCCCTCATCGATGTGCTTTTCAGCTGCCGCAATGGCATCACGTACCGCCTGCTTGTCAGAACGGCCAGGAGCGATATCTGCGCCGTAGCCAGTTACATCAAAAATACGGTAGCCCAGTTCATTAACACTCGGGATCGCTTGGTTTGAGAACTGGTAACCCGCGTATGAAAAGTTAGAGATGATCTGATCATCTGCTATTTGCGTGTTTGGATCTCTTAGATCTGATTGTGATGATCTAGACTCTAGGTAGCTATGCCAGAAATCGTTTGCATAGCCTTGCATTGGAAGCCAACCTGTAGCAGCGCATAGTGCTACTAGCATTGGTTTATTAGAAAATGTTTTCATATCTATCCTCAAATAACTACGTTTAGTAGTGGTATTGAGTAGATCTGGCAGTCACATCCCTCGTGAATATTCACAGTATCCCTAACTATGAAGCAACCCCGCTATCGTGTGCATTGCATGAATATACAGCGCATTTAGACCGGAAGCTTTGCGTCCTAGGCTTTCACCTAGTTTGCCAGTAACTACAGTGTGTGTAAATTTCAGGAGAAATGTATAGGAAGGTTCCAAATTGGTCAATTATTAATTAGAGCAAAAATCCTAATTCGTTGTACAAGCAGGAATTATAAATTATTAAACTTATGTTACAGATAAAATATTCCCTTTTAAAGGTACCTACATCAGCCTATTAGGTACTGTTTTGTGTACAAAACAACGAAGTTATAGATCTACCAAAGCTCCAATGCGGACAAGTGCAATGAAATCGGCAGCATAATTATTCACCAATATAAGCACATTTACAAAGCGGGGAATTTTACGGTTATGCAGGCTCCTCCTAATTCAGCGCAAACACCCGCAAAGATTTCCCCTCGATAGCGCGCAATAATTTTCGCACTGAACGCTAACCCAATACCAAATCCAGTACAGTGCTGGCGATTAAGCCTGACAAACGGCTTAAATACTTCAGCGGCTTTGCTCGCATCAATGCCGTTTCCATCATCACGGATTGCAACCACATACTCATTTTTCTCTTGCGTTACCGTCACCACACAACGGCTATGTCCATACTTCAGCGCATTATCAATGATATTAGAGATAGCCATAGTAAAATAACGTTGATCAGCATGAATTAACGCTTGTTGCGGTGTGATATTGAGCTCAACGGCACCATCAAAAGAGAGAGCGACCAAATTAGGGAGGGCCGTGACCAGATCTAGCGGCTGAGGCGTAGCCTCATCTAAACTATGCTGCAATCTAGCAAAATCCAACATATGGATCAGTAAGCCTTCCATATCATCTAATTGCTGGTTTACGCGCGCTTCGTATTTAGCTCTAAGCACTTCATCTTGTGTTTCAACAATGGTATCTAGGCCCATGCGTATTCGGGCCAATGGCGTCCTTAGCTCATGGGATAACCCGCCCGCAAGTAATTTAATATCATCCATCAGCAGGTTAATCTTGTTTGCCATCTGATTAAATGACAGCTCAATATCTCGAATATACCAAAGCGTGCCCACCTTTAACCTGACATCTAATTGGCCATCACCAAATTTGGCGGCTGTATCGCTTAACTGCATTAGCCGACGAACAAAAGGGGTTAAGAAAAGCACTAAAATGATGACGAGAAGAAAATAAAAAATAAGCGTTAAAGAAAGGCGGTAATCATCTTGTTCGGCCAGCTTATTGTACTGATAAACCAAAATATTCTGATCTCTGGTCAACAGGTGAACTTTCACGTTATCCTGCGTCTCAAGGTATACAGGCTCTTGTTTTTGAAGCTGCTGCTGCAATTGAATCGGTAAAGGGTACTCGTCCATAGAGTGAAGGCGCACAGATACATTGCGATCACCTAGCGTTCTCTGCTGAAGTGGTTTATCAAAAACGAGATGACTTTCTTGAGATGCCATCATCTTTAATAATGGCAATGCCAAAGCAAGTTGCTCTGATACATCGGATTGTGCAGACTCCTCCGAGGAATAGAGGACATCAAATATCTGACCCAGGGCTATGCTTGCGATGATCAGCACACTCACAAGCGCAATGACAAACCGCCACATTTAAATAGACTGCCTTCTAGATAGATCCATTACCAAGTATCCTTAGACAGCTGATAGCCCTTGCCCCACACAGTGGCTATTTTGTAAGGCGCTTCTTTATCGCCGAGTTTTTTCCGTAGCCGGGATACGCGTAAATCTATGGTACGATCAAAGCCATCATACTCAAAACCTCGCAGCTCTTGCACTAAATCCTGACGTGTTACTACGCTCCCAGCATGCTTGGCGAGCACCCATAATACATCAAACTCATTGCTTGATACTTGAATATTTTGACCTCCGAGTAGCACTTGTCGATTACCCACATCGACTTCAAGGGTACCGAACACTAATTTTTCATCATTCACTACTTTAGTCACTGTGGCACGCCTCAGTAAGGTCCGCATTCGGGCTTCTAATAATCGGCCTCTTACCGGCTTTGTTAAATAGTCGTCAGCACCCATTTCTAAGCCTAAGATTTCGTCAATTTCTTCATCTCTGGCCGTCAACATTAAAATCGGCGTTTGCGTTAATTGCCTCAGCGCTTTGCACACATCTAAGCCGTCCATACTGGGTAGCATACCATCTAAAATAATGAGATCGGGCTTGGTCTTTTGAATCGCTTCAAAGCCAACTAACCCATCGTGATAAACATCAACATGGTACTGTTTTGCTCTGAGATAATCCGCTATCCACTGGGCCAACTCGATATCATCTTCTACTAAAGCAACCTTGCACTGGCTCATCTACACATCCTTAAAACATTCTCCATCGTACCGCTTTGCTTTTTCTTTTTTTATAAATCCAAGCGTATTCTATTGTTTTATTAAAGATAATTTTTTCACTACCGCTTTTTAGGCTAACGGCTAAATTATCCGTCATCATAATTTCGCTTTGCCATTTTCCATGTGCAACGTTTTGCCAACAATGCAACTGCTGCTCGTTGGCAAATAAGCAATAGTTACCGACACTGTTCGTTTGCCAGCTCACAGAAACATCAACATAGCATTCTTGTCCCTGCTCCAATGCAACGCATTGCTCAGGCTTAATGGTAAATTTTGGCTCGTTGGAGGCTGCAAATGCTAGGGCTGGCGTAAAGAAAAAAAGTGCAATATATTTTTTCATTTCGCCCCCTAAAACACGTAGCTCATGGTGACACTGATATGGCGACCAAGCCTGCTACGATTGGAGAAGGTATTAAGTGCATCTAACGAATAAGGACTATCGTCAATACTGGTAGCGTAATCAGTCAGTCCAATAGCGCCATCAACCACCCAGTGCTTGCCAACTGGCGTCGTAAAGCCTAACTTTAATTTAGTGTTCACCCCACCAGTGGCTTGATAAGGATCTACTCTTGCTGATTTGTAAGGCACACCATAGTAATAATTAAGCATAGCGCTGTTACGATATTGAAAGCCGACCGAACTATAAAAGTGCCAATTTTTGTGTTGCCATGATTTCGCAACCCAAAAAGAGGCGTAAGCCCCTCCGTCATATTCACTGTTGTCCGCTTTTGGCGCAAGGATGGTTTGAATTTGATAGCTGCCTATGGCACCAGTGACACGAAGCCCCACATACCCAGTCAAATCCCGCTCATCATATGCATTTGATACATATCCATAGTAAGAAATGTGTGCATGCGCAGCCGAGAAAATGACATCAAACTCCCACTCGCTAGAATTATAAAGGTTGTAGCCCATCGCCCATTGCGGCTCAAATTTACTGTCACTCCCAGGCACTTCAACAAAAAGTCCATTTTCAAAGTAATAATTACCGTTGATATTTAAAATTGGCCGAGTAGCAATATTTGTCAGTAATCCTCCGCCATATGAAGCACCAAAACCTAACGACAAAAACCCGCCTGCTTCGCGTTTATTTGAAAACCCTTCCCAAAAGCTGGCCTCTTCTTCTGCGTAAACGGTTGGAAAATGAAAAATTAAAGCAGCCAAACATATAGGCATCCACTTTCTTTTAGAGTACATAGCTGTTTCTTATCTTTATTATTAGCTAACTAATGTATTGAATTAATGAAAAAAATAGCGTGTGAGATTATAACAAACTGTATCAATTTGTATCTAAAAACGAATCATAAAAATAAGATAGGTAATTGGAAAGGGGCTTTACAAAAAGCGCCTTGAACATTAAATCTCAGAGCGCTTTTTGTGTTACAGATTAATTGTCCTGCTTTTTCAGCCTGCGATAATAATGTAGTAGGGGCTCTGTATAGCCATTAGGCTGCTGTTTGCCTTCAAAAACAAGCGCCATAGCCGCTTGGTATGCAAGACTATCAGGGTTGGGATGACCATCTTTACACAATGTCGTATAATTTGGGTCATCACTATTTTGACTATCAACCACACTCGCCATTTTGGCAAACGTTGCCTTGACTTGTGCTGGAGTGCAAATTTGATGTTCAAGCCAATTCGCAATATGCTGACTTGAAATTCGTAATGTTGCTCTATCCTCCATCAGCCCAACATGCGAAATATCAGGCACTTTCGAGCAACCAATACCTTGATCAACCCAGCGTACGACATAACCTAATATCCCCTGAATATTATTATCCAATTCAGACTGTATATCAGAAGCTGACAGAATCGTATGGTCTAGCAATAACGGAGGTGTCAATAAATCATCTAAACAATGACTTTGATGATGTAGTAAAGAACTTTGTCGAGCATGAACATCTATCTCATGGTAATGAATTGCATGAAGTGTAGCCGCAGTAGGAGAGGGAACCCAAGCGGTATTTGCGCCGGCTTCTAGTTGCGCGCCTTTTGTGAGCATCATCTGTGCCATTTCATCTGGTTTAGGCCACATGCCTTTACCTATCTGAGCACGACCTTTGAACCCACATGCCAGACCCACTTCAACGTTCTGACGTTCATAGGCAGAGATCCAAGGCTGCACCTTGATCTCTTCTTTTGGTTTAACTGCGCCAGCTAACATGGACGTGTGAATTTCATCGCCTGTTCTATCTAAAAATCCTGTATTAATAAATACAGCACGAGACTTAGCAGCCTCAATACACGCTTTTAAATTAACTGAAGTGCGCCGCTCTTCGTCCATAATCCCCAATTTAATACTGTTTTGAGGTAACTCAAGCATACGTTCAACTAGGTCAAATAATTCGGCAGTAAACCCGACCTCTTCAGGACCATGCATTTTAGGCTTCACTATATTGATGCTGGCCGTTTTGCTATTTTTAAATGGACTCTTTGCATATAAATCATGAAGCGCAGCTGTCGATGTGACAACAGCATCTAAAATACCTTCAAACACTTCACGACCTTGAGTATCTAGAACAGTAGGCGTCGTCATCAAGTGACCTACATTTCGGACAAACATCATCGCCCGTCCACTCAAAATGATGGGTTCACCGGACAGTGAAATATACTCTCTATCGCTATTTAAACATCGCGTTACTTGCTGACCACCTTTATGAAATTGCTCTTCAAGAGAGCCTTTATTCAAACCAAGCCAGTTTCGATAAACCCAAACTTTATCTTCAGCATCTACCGCTGCCACAGAGTCTTCGCAGTCCATGATTGTGGTCAGCGCCGATTCTAAAGTGATATCTTTGATCCCAGCTTTATCCACTTTTCCGATCGGATCCTCATGGTCAATACAGATCTCAAAATGTAGACCGTGGTGCTTAAATAAGATCACCGTAGGATTATGCTGTGGTCCCTGATAGCCCACTAACTGAGACGAGCTTGCAAGCTGCACTTGGCGACTATCATTCAAGGTGACTGTCAACCCGCCATTAACGATACCGTAGTGCGTACTTTCAATGTGAGATCCGGTAGTTAAAGGCAATATTTTATCGAGCAATTGTCTGCCATAAGCCATCACCTTAAAACCACGCACAGGATTGTATTTGCTACCTTTTTCAGCGCCATCCTCTTCGCTAATTAAATCAGTACCATAGAGCGCATCATACAAAGACCCCCACCGAGCGTTTGCAGCATTAAGCGCAAAACGCGCATTATTCACAGGCACAACCAGCTGCGGCGCTGCAACATGAGCAATTTCTGGTTCCGACGCTTCAGTCGTTATTTCAAAATCTTGGGGCTGAGGTAACAGGTAACCGATAGACTCTAAAAATGTCCGATATTTTTTTGCATCCCAATTGGGGTTTTGTACATGATAGCTGTCAATTTGGGCTTGCAACTCATCGCGCTTATCGAGCAAAGCACGGTTTTTTGGTGAGAGTATGGCAATAATGTTTGCTAAACCTTGCCAAAAAGCATCGGAGCTCAATGGCAAACCAGTCAACAACTCCTGGTTCACAAAGTCATAAAAGTCAGCATCAATGCTCAGCCCAGCATGTGTCACAGTGGCATTCATAGCAGTGTTCCTAGTGCGATTTATTTTGAACGGGTTATTCAAAAATAAAGCAATTTGTACAAAAACAAACCCCTTTACCCATTCACAGTAAATATACCCACAATAACAACTATAAATTTAAAAAATTTTAAAAGCCGTTCTAGTGTTTAATTAAGCCGCAGCGACTCTCACAAAAACGCTTTGGCGCACCAACTTTAAATTTGCGTACAACTCGTTCGAAGGATATTTACCATGAGCAACTATCAGTCTCAAATTGACCGCTTTACTACCCTGTGTACAACCAAAGATCATAATTGGCAGTCTATTAACCCTGAATATGCCAGCAGAATGCACTTACAAAATCGCTTTAAGACGGGGTTAGATATTGCCAAGTACACCGCCAAAATTATGCGTGAAGATATGGCACGTTATGACGCTGATCCTGAGCAATATACGCAATCTTTAGGGTGCTGGCACGGTTTTACAGCACAGCAAATGATGATGGCAATCAAAAGGCATCAAAAAACCACAAAGGGAGCTTATGTTTATCTAAGCGGATGGATGGTAGCTGCGCTTCGCTCTGAATTTGGCCCACTACCGGACCAAAGCATGCATGAAAAAACAGCCGTACCTAAACTAATCGAAGAAATTTATACCTTTTTAAAACAAGCTGATGCACGAGAATTAGACCACTTGTATAAGGCACTTGATAGTGCTCAGTCAAACGGACAAGACACCGCACTAATACAATCTCAGATAGATAATTTTGAAACACATATTGTGCCAATTATTGCTGATATCGACGCTGGATTCGGCAATGAAGAAGCAACGTATTTACTGGCAAAACAAATGATAGAAGCGGGTGCTTGCGCGATTCAAATCGAAAACCAAGTATCGGATGCCAAACAATGCGGCCACCAAGCAGGCAAAGTCACAGTGCCCCATGAAGATTTTTTAGCAAAAATTAATGCCGTCAGATATGCCTTTTTAGAACTGGGTATCGAAGATGGTATCATTGTCGCGAGAACGGATTCACTGGGTGCAAGTCTGACGCAAAAGATTCCTGTATCTAGGCAGCCGGGTGATATTGCAAGCCAATATACGGCATTTTTGGACACGCAACTTATTGATGATTTGGGTCAGTTACAAGATGGGGATATGGCCATCAAGTTAAATGGTCAGCTGCAAAAGCCGATCAGATTAGACAATGGGTTATACCAATTTAAAGCTGGCACTGAAAAAGACAGAGTAGTATTGGACTGTGTAACAAGCTTGCAAGCTGGTGCAGATCTACTTTGGATTGAAACCGAAAAGCCCAACGTTGAGCAAATTGCTGAGCTCGTGAACCGCATTAGAGAGCAAGTGCCCAATGCGAAGCTGGTTTATAATAACTCGCCTTCATTCAACTGGACTTTGAAGTTCCGTGAGCAAGCTTACGAAACACTCAAGGCACAGGGTAAAGATCTCTCCGCCTACCCAGACCCAAAAGCCGATCCAAAAGCGCTAATGGCACCGGAACTCGATTCAACTGAATTAGCAACAATGGCTGATGAAAAAGTAAAAAGTTTCCAACTAGATGGTGCAAAACAAGCAGGTATATTCCACCACCTAATCACGCTGCCAACATATCACACTGTTGCCCTTAGTACCGATATCTTGGCTGAAGGGTACTTTGGTGAACTAGGCATGCTCGCATACGTAAGAGATGTTCAAAGGCAAGAAATTCGTCGTGAGCAAGCATCAGTCAAACACCAAGACTTAGCTGGCTCCAACATAGGTGATACGCACAAAGAATACTTTAGTGGTGACAATGCCCTAAAAGCAGGGGGTGCAGCTAACACCATGAACCAATTTTAACAAACACAATCCCAACTTGGGCCCATAGGGCCCTTTTTGATTTTACCACTAGTAAAACCTCTCAGTATAAGATATCAAGATCAAGTTTTTACCCACTTTACTCACTACGGATCAGAAAAATACTAGCCCCATGCATTTTTCATCATCAATGTCGTTAAATGTGAATAATTCCACTTTTTCACTCTGCTTAATCTACAAAAATGAGGGATTTGCTGCAATGTTAGCAATAGTAGCAAGCACCACGCCCCTTTTTTTCAATTCAAATCAATTTTTTACTAACATCCATACTCAAACAGATCTACTTTTTACTAAGTGTTTTTCTCTATAAATCATATTTTTACTAACAGAGCATATTTCAGGGCTCGATTTTACTTACTCCTATGCTGTAAACCCCCTTTACATGATCCATATTTGTCACACATTTGTTGCATAGGATGCGAGCGTCTTGATTTAAAATGAAAAAATATGAAAAAAATATTTGTGCCTTTGCTTTTGACTTGCATAGTATCTTCTAAAACAGCTAGTGCGAGTATAGATATTGAGGAATTAAAGCAACTTGAGAAGCAAGGAAAGTATCAAATAGCGCTCGACTTAATAGAGCCGTGGCGATTAGAAAACCTACCTCAAAAGAAGGCATTAGAAGTACTCTTAATTCAAGCAGAAATTTACCGCAAACAAGGTTTATTTGAAAAAGCGCTATCCACACTCAATCATATTGAGCAAAATCATTATTTAGATACTCAGCTAATACGCACAATTAATAATGAAAAAGGGATCAATTACCGCCGCATGTCTCGACTCATTGAGGCGGAAGAACATTATTATAAGGCATTAAAAGCAGCTCAAGAGTTAGAGGATAAAACGCTCATTGGACTGGCTTATAGTAATTTGGGCACATTGTATGACCACAAGAATCAACTTGCCCAAGCCATGCAATTTCAACTCAAAGCACAAAGTTATTTGAAAGACAGCAGTGATCACGGTATTAAAGCCAGTAACTTCTATAACTTAGGCGATATCTCTGTCAGGCTCGATGATTATGAGCAAGCCGAAATATTTTTCCGTTGGGCACTCGGGGAAGATAAAAAAGACGGCAATATCGTGGCAATTGCAGACAGTGCTCTGCGCCTTTCTCAAGTTTCCTACAAGAAAGATAATCACCAAGTTGCTATCGACAACATATATGAAGCGCTTAAATACTTAAAACAAACCACCGCCAATGAAAGCCTTTCTCGTGCATACCATATGCTAGCAAGTAGTTATATGAAGCTTGATCAAGGCGATGCAGCACTGATAAATGCACACTTAAGTTTAGACTTTGCCAAAAAAGCACAAAGCCAAATTCAGCTTATTTACGCACATATCAGCGTATCTCAAGTATATCTGCACTTAAAGCAGCCACAAGTCGCCCAAAGCTATGTCCTTGAATTGGAGAGGTTGGTTAATGCTGAAAGTCATAGTCCTTTGGCCATTCATTATCATGAGGTTGCTGCCGAGCTCGCTGAACAAACCGGTGATATGGAAATGGCATATACTCACATATATCAAGCACTGAGTTCCCACAAAGCAACAAGCGAGAAGTTCAATAATCAAAAAGCTGAGACCTATCGCAATAGTATTGGTAGCCTAGTTCAGCGTCAGCAACTTGAGGTCTCAGAAAAAGAAAAAGCACTGGCGCAAAGCGAGCTAAAACATACAAAGCTTATGCAAAAGTCTTGGCTAATCGCCGGGATGTCTGCTTTATTTATTTTCTCATTACTCACCTACATATACTTTATAAAACATCGCACAGCGAATTTATCAGCAAAGTTATATCAGCAAAACTTAAAACAAAAAGAGAAAATGCTGGCCGATATTTCCCATGAGCTTCGCACCCCTTTGAGTGTATTGAAACTGCATATTGAAGCGCTAGAGCATGGGCTTTTTGAAGATAACAACAAAGCGTATAGTAAAATCAATGAGAAAATATCTCAGCTTAACTCTCTCATCACAGATGTTTATCAGTTATCCCAGGCAGAAAATAATGCCATAGCGCTCAATGAGCAAATTCAATGTGTGCAAACCTTGTCGCAAAATTACAGCTACGATATTAAGCGAATGACGGAAAATCACGCGCTATCATTTAGCAGTGAGATCAGCATCCCAGAAGGCGCGACCATTAATATTGATAAACCCAAACTAGATAGGGTCGTCAATAATTTATGTAAAAACACGTGTTTGTATACAGACAGCCCAGGACGCGTCGTTTTTAAGATGTATCAAGATAAAAGCCATTTAAATATACGGATTGAAGATTCATCACCGACTGTATCTGACGAAGAATTGCCTAAACTTTTCGAACGCCTGTATCGAGTAGAAAGTTCTCGTAGTCGAGCAACAGGAGGGTCTGGCCTTGGCCTATCCATTTGTAAAAGTTTAATAGAATTGATGTCTGGCACAATTGACATCAAACGCAGTCATTTAGGCGGATTAGATATTTCTATTGCTTTACCGCTGAAATAAGACACGACTTACAAAAAGTCACTTACAACAATGTAGGTGGCTTTTTCCAACTAAAGGGTCAAAAAGTAAAGCTAATACAAAAGAATTAATAAAGGAAATTTTTTACCCAACTGATCCGAGCTCTTTACTCCTCCACATTGATCCATTTTTTATCCACATTGCATTGTTTTAATAAGCAACATCAACGGGAGGAATTTACTTATGACACAGCGTACAATGAAACACAATGAATGGGTCAAAATTGCCGAAAGAAAAAGGCATAAGAACAAAGTTCGATCCAAGAAGAATGTATTACCTTTTTGGTCTTTGCTATTAGCTGGCTTTTTAATACTGGCTTCTGCATGGAACTACTGGGTAGACAATCATTCAAATCAAGTTGTGCATGCTGAAATAAGTAAAGATGCCCAAACGCGCATTGACCGTTACTTTTCTAAGCAATATATGATGGGTAGTTGGAAACTTAGCCGAATTAGCTTTAATGACGGTGAGTTGAATGTGTTTGTTCAAATCCCTACACCCTTAGCAATGACCAGTAGCGAGATTAAAAGCTATATAAAGCAGTCTCTTTGTCCACACCCTAAGAGTACGGTGTGGAATGATGTTAAAAACAACTCACTATTCATTTATCTGTACTCAGATAAACCAAGAAATGGTGATTATGCGTTGTGTACTAGATAAAGTGTGTAATAAGTCAAAAAGGGCGTTAAGCCCTTTTTTTATGCCTTTTATTTGAGCTCTAGCTTCGCTTTTTCTAACATCTCTTCAGGCAATTCCTTGGTTACTGAAACCCCTAGCTCTTTAAACTCAGAAGCTTGTTTTATCAAATTTCCTTTACCTGAATACAATTGTCCCAGTGCTTTGTCATACGTTTCTTGCGCTTTGTCTAGCTGTTTACCAACGCCCTCTAAACTGTGTAAAAAGCTGTTGAGCTTGTTGTAAAACTTCTCAGCGCGTAGTGCTAACTCTTTACTATGCTTGCTCTGCTCCTCAAAGCGCCACAGCTGTTTCACAATGTTCAAACTGGTTAATAAGGTTGTCGGGGTCGCCACTAACACCTTATTCTCAAGTGCATATTGATAAATTTCTGGGTCATACTTAATCGCTTCAACAAATGCTGATTCAACTGGAATAAACATGATAACCACTTCTGGAGAATTTAGGCCTGGTAATCGCTCATAGGATTTGTCTCCAAGCTCTTTAACTCTCGCTTTAACAGCAATAACATGCTCTTTCAGAGCCTGCTGTGCGGCTATGTCATCCTGAGCGTTAACATATCGAGTATATGCATTAAGAGATGTTTTTGCGTCAATGACTAAATGACGACTCTGGGGTAGATACACAATTACATCTGGGCGATATTTCCCTTCATTCGTCGTGAAACTGACTTCACGTTTATAATCATAACCCGGCCTAAGGCCTGCACTGTCTAAGACATTTTCCAACATCAACTCACCCCAATTACCCTGAGTTTTAGTCTGACCTTGCAGCGCTGTCGTCAATTTACTCGCTTGATCTGTCATTGCTTGGTTATTTGCCTGCAAGTGAAGTAGCTCTGTTCTTAACGCGGCACGTTGCTTTAACTCCTCACTATGAATGGCCTCCATTTTATCTCTGAAACCTTTAATCTCTCCCTGTACTGGGTTTAATATCGTTTGCAGCTTTTCTTGACTATGTCGTGCAAATTGTTGGCTTTTTTCATCAAAGAGTTTACTCGCTACATTTTCAAACTCTTGCTTTAAGGTATTTTTTGCTTGTTCCAATTGCGCTATTTGCGCGTCAAATGCCAATTGCTTTTCAGCCAGTTTGGTTTCCATATCTGTTAACTGCAAAGCCAGCTGATGGGCTTCGTTTTGGGCTAATTCCGCCTTAGATTGTGCTTGTTGCCATAACCCAGAATATTCTTTTATTTGGGCATGTTTTTCTGCAAGCCTAGCTTGATATTGTTGTGCTTCACCATGAGTTTTTAGCTGCAACTGTTGTGCAGAGGCGAGTTGCGCTTTCAACTCATCATGTGCCGCTTCTAATGCCTCAATTTTACTTTGAGACAATGCATGTAAAGCGCGCGCCTGTTGCTTTGATAAATAGGAGAGAATAAAAAAAACTAAACCGGATAACACTGCACCAGAGCCGAAAAGTCCAAATGCAATTTGCCAAGGCAGCGAGGAAAAACTAGTCCAAAGCATAATATGACTCTAACAATTAAATCTAGTTAAATCATACATCAGAGTCAGCTTTCAATCACTTAGAAGAGCAATATAACTGAAATAAAATAATGTGCTAACCGACGCCAGCACATATAAAAAGGGAGTCTAGCTATTAATATGTTGTTCGTTAAATCGATATCCTGCACCATACACGGACTCAACGATTTTGGGGGATATTTCGATATTTTTAATCTTCTTGCGGATATTTTTAATATGGCTATCAATAACCCGATCAGAGATATCAAAGTTATCTGGCTGTATATGATCTAAAATTTGCTGACGAGAAAACACGCGATTCGGTGCATTGTATAGCATGGCAAAGACGTCAAATTCTACTTTGGTTAAACTCAGTGATTGGCCTTTTAGCGATACTAACAGTTGCGACTCGTTTACTTCAATATCAGGTGCATCAGCTAGCACAGGGGCACTACAGCGGCGCAAAATTGCTTTGATGCGCATCACAAGTTCAGCCGCACTGAACGGCTTACACACGTAATCGTCAGCGCCAAATTCAAGCCCTTTAAGTCTATCCGACTCAGAAACCTTCGCTGTTAGCATCACGATGGGCACCATGGAAAACTCTCGGATTTGCTTCATACACTCAACACCATCTTGATTTGGCAACATTATGTCCATTAAGATGGCATCTGGGCTGTTATCTCTTACCCAGCTCACCACTTCTGCACCGTCGGCAATATGCGTTATTTCAAAACCTGAAGCCTTAAAAAACAGCATAACTTGTTCTGCTATATCAAAATCATCTTCGACGATCAAAATGTGGTTTTTTTCTTCCATTAGTTTCTCTTACTGGCTTTTAACACTCGTAGTTGCCGCTTCACTTGGTTTTTAAGATCTGATGACAATGTATCGTCAAATAACAATGTCGTTAAAATGCTTGTCAAATCTTCAGAGCCTGCAACTTCATTAATAAGATCATAGTCGCACAGCGATTGTGGTTCAATAAAGTTTAACTGCGAAATCGTATTTTCATAGCACAACATAATAACCCACCCTTAAGTCCAATTCATTTGGTTTTCGTTTTCCTATGAGTGTATTAAAGTGAAAGAATGTGGATCAAATGTGGAACAAAGCAAGAAATGACAGCCAATACCATTACACAACATTACACCGCTTTATTAAAAGAAGTTGAAGGGCAGAAAAAAGAAAACCAGCTCAATTGAGCTGGTTATTACAAATTTTGCTATGTAATTAATAAAGGGGGAAATCAACATGTGCTCACTGCTATGTACTCTCACAATGCGCATAATAATAGACTGCCCACTTAGTCATTAGTTCAAAATAATTTTAACTTTTTATCAATTCGAGCATTTGTGCTTCATTAAATTGATTAAGATTAACACCGGTATCAGCAAATAGCGCATCAACCAACGCCTGTTTATCCTTTTGCATCTGATAAACTTTCTGCTCAATAGAGTTGGCAACAATCAACTTATACACAAATACAGGCTTATCTTGCCCAATGCGGTACGCTCTATCAGTCGCTTGGTTTTCAACTGCAGGGTTCCACCAGGGGTCGAAATGAATCACCGTATCAGCCTGAGTTAGATTCAATCCCGTGCCGCCAGCCTTCAGAGAGATCAGAAAAACGTCAACCTCGCCTTCAGTAAAGCGAGCTATCGCTTTGTCTCTGTGCCGAGTTTGCCCTGTGAGCTTAGTAAACGGAATTTGTATCTCTTCACACAACTCGGAAATCATATCCAAAACCGTGGTGAATTGACTAAAAATAATAATTTTTCGACCTTCTTTTAATAAGATAGGTAAATGTTCTTTTAACCACTTAAATTTAGTACTTTGTTGATGTGCACCAGTTTTATCCACTAACTCAGGGTGGCAACAAATTTGCCTCAATTTAAGCAGTGCATCTAAGAAAGCCAATTTACTACTTTCAACACCTTGCTCTTTAAATAGGTCAATTAAACTGGTTTCAATTTGTCCCTGTACATGTTGATAGAGTGATGCTTGCTCTGGCATAAACTCAAGCTTTTTAATCAGCTCGGTTTTAGCGGGTAGCTCTCGTACCACTTCGGACTTTGTTCTTCGTAAAATAAACGGCGCGATGAGAGATTGAAGCTCTTTAGCTCGCTTACTATCTCGCTCTTTTTCAATAGGGAGTTGGAAGTTTTGTTTAAACTGCTGCTTAGTGCCAAGTACATCTGGCATCACAAAATCTAAGAGGGATTTAAGCTCCATTAAATTGTTTTCAACAGGTGTTCCACTCATACAAAGTTTGAACTCCGCAGAAAGCTGCTTTACACATTTCGAAATTTGCGCAGTTTCATTTTTAATATATTGGGCTTCATCAAGCACGATGGAATCAAAATGTAATTCTGAGTAATGAGCTAAATCACGTTTTAGGAGCGGATAGGTTGTAATAATAAAACGTGCTTGTGCAACTTGATTTAATTGTTTGTCTCGATTGCTGCCATGGACAGTTAGTACAGGTAAATGAGGCGCAAATTTCTTAAATTCATTTTGCCAATTACCCACCAAAGAGGTAGGACATACAATTAACGATGGTTTAGTTACTAACGTATTGTGCTGGGAAATAAAGTACGCGATTACCTGAAGGGTCTTACCAAGGCCCATATCATCCGCCAAAATCCCCCCCAGCTGATGCCGGTTTAAGAATTTAAGCCAATTTACACCTTGTAGCTGGTAATCTCTTAGAGTGAATCGACCTTGTCCATCAGCCAAGGCAGCGGCATTCGTGTTTATTGGTTTATCAAGTTCAGCTAAGTAATCTAAGAGTCGAGCATCATCTGAGACACTTTCTACACAATCTAACTCGAATAGTTTCTTAGCATAAGATAAAGGGAATTTAAATTGAGAACTAGATAAATAGTAACTAAATCTAGATTTAAGTAGTAGTAACTCCTCATACACGCCTTTCGAAATAGCATAATATTGCTGAGCTATTTGAACGTACTGGAATGTATTGGCGATAGAGTTCACTTCATGACAAGGCGCTTTATCCCAATCAAGTAGAATTTGTCTATCATCAAACATAACTCTACCGATAACATGATGCTTTTTATCACGTTTAAGCTGCAATGTGACTTTAGGCAATAACACCTTTTTGGCACTTTGTATTTCTTCAACCTGCCACATCTTACCTTGTAAATAAGGTCTTACTTCACAGTTATACCAATGATAAGCCACCTCATCCTCTACAGGCAGCTTAAACCCACCTCCCTGAGCTTCGAAGCCTAAGCCGAGCAGCATTTTTTCACATCGATTTAGCTGCTTTTCGGTTGAATATTTCTTGGCAGAGTCAAACAATGACAACGTAAGGTGTGTGTATTCCCGTTCATTGACTGATAACTTCGCAACCAATTTATTTTTATCGATTAAATTTTCATAACCTTGTGGAGGTGGAATGACATTGTCAGCAAAGATATCCTGAAAACGTTTTATTACTGCTTCAATTTTATCCTTTTGGATAGTCGGCATAGTGTGTAAATGCGCAATTTCTTTAGCACTCAGTTCCGACTCGATTCGTCCAAGCAACATATTTTCAGTGTCAAGATACACGGGCGGATCAGACTTAATTAACAGCCATTGCTCAACTTCAGATAAGTGGCTGACCAACTTGAAGTCATTATTCTCTATTTGCCAAGAAAAGTGCAAATGCTGCATATGGCCAAACTGAAGTGGTTTACGACTATTACCAAAGAAACAACGCTTGGTTGAGGCTAGTTGTTGGAGTGCTGCGAACCCCCACTTACCTGATAATTCAAAATGTCCGGGTGTATTTTGAGAACGTACCCAACTGAACAATCGGTAATCACTTTCAAGAATGTCTTTGGGTGGAACATGCGCATTAAGTTGTTTTTCAGTGAGCACACGCCCTAACGGGTAGTGGCCATCCGGCTTATGCGGTGACATTTTTGGGTTTAATAATACTTCATTGCCACGTTGCTCTAAGACAAACAGAAGTACGTTAGATGCATCTAAATCTGTTGATTGTTGAAGCGCTGAAAGCTCATTAAACCAATCATTGACTAAGAAAGACTCTCCAAAACCACCAGAGTGATCAACCTTCAGTTTTAATAACACAGCCGCAATGTGACGGCATTTGGGGTTATTAGAACATGAGCACTGTGCTTCTACAGAAGGTGTACCTTTAACTTGCTCAATTTTAATGTGCTGCGTAAAGGTATTGCCATAATTACCTAGGACTTGTGCATCTATTCTAGAAAAGTCTTCACTGTGTTCTAAAAAAGATATCTGGTCATCATTTAGGTACTCTTTAGCCTTCGTTAACATAGCAGAATTAAAATACTGCTTTAAAAAACGATCTGACAAAGGAAACTGTGACGACTGTTCCTGTTTAATTTCTTCAAATAAAGCTAATAGTTGCTCTTTAGATAACTGCGAGGACATTTCTTAACAAGTAATAAAACGTAAAGGGCCAGTATATGAAATTACCGTTTTGAGCTAAAGAGCCAAATGGGACTAAATTATGAAAAATTGACTGGTTGGATGTCAAAAAATATAAAAAAGGCCTAGAAGATCTAGGCCGCAACATACTAATTAAAACTACTTAACAGTTTTTGCAACTGCTCTAAACGTTTATCTGTCAGTACTTTATCATCAATTTTTACAGTTATAGCGCCTGAATTAAGACTGCGTTGCACTTTGACGTACTTATTTTCAAGTAATGCCTCAGAACGGCTAATAGACTCATCATTAAATGTCGTTAAGTACTTTGTAATAGCAATAGCTCGCTTTTCATCACTCATTTCTTCACTAAGAAGTGACTGCTCCGAGAACTGAGCTAACTTTGTATTAAACTGTTCGGGTTGCTCTTTACTGGCGTTTATAAGCTTTTTAGCAACCTCCCGGCCTAAATGGTTTGGCGTAGGATAAAGCAAAACGACATCACGTTTTATGTGTTGGTATGCTTTAATAGCATCAGCAACTGCGGTATGTGAAACGCCCTCTATGGCAGCAATTTCACGATATGAGCCCTTACTACCTACCTCTTGCAACTTTGCACGGGTTTGTTCATAAGCTTTACCTAATTCCCATAAGCTCGGAGCGATATACTGATCTGAAGAAACAGCTAATACCTTAGCATCTTCATTGGTAAAGTCTTCTGAAGTTAAAACTACATAGTCTGCTTTGGCTATCAGGCAAGCTTTTCGCCTTCTAGAACCAGATAAGACTTGAAGCTGCCCATCTTTTTCCCAACAGAGTGCCGGATGCATATTTCTACCGTCACTTTTAATTGCAGGCAGAATGTCAGCAACTGATTTTTCGTTTAATAAAGATTGCTCTCGTCGGTTTTGACCAAATACAGCTGTGTTATGCTCAATTTTTGAAAATGGGATCACTTCACACTTTAATTTGATCATTCTATTAGGATCGCTAGGTGATGGCATTTCTACAACTTCACCTACGTTTGTTTGACCAAGAAGTTCATCCAAGCTGCTATTTTCTACAGGTGTTGCAAAGGGATCTAATCGAGTGTCATTTTTACGTTTTCTAGCCATTGTTTAACCTTGGTTTTTTTAATCTAAGCTTGACTGAGTTGAGGCCCAATTTGAACGAATTAGCATTTCTAATTCATCAACGACATCTTTAATATTTTCTTGAGCACGGAGCAAAGATTCTCTGCTTGCTAGTGAATCAGAAGTTTTTTGATCGAAGATGGTATTGAAAGAAGATGAACTTGCTGTAATTGCAGAACTATGATTAATGGGATAACTCATAACTTGGCGGCCAAATGCGGTTCTAACATCTTTCACAATATCACGTTGGGAGTGATTACCTTTAACGTAGTTTGTCACCAAAAATTGCATGAAGTCCCAACCTTCATGACCAAGGGCTGCGACGGTATGATAGATCTCCCCAAGCCTTTTTAGATATTTGTTGTTCGCATCAAAATCAACAGCTTCAGGGTGAACAGGAATTAACATCGCTGTAGACGCCATGAGTGCGTTATAGAACATAAAATTAAGAGAAGGCGCTGTATCTATTAAGATAATATCGAACTCGTCTTGTACTGGCTCTATGACGCGTTCCTTAAGTTTATGGTAATGTCTTGTTTGTTCATAACCACTCGATTCTTTTAATTCAGTCGCAGTTTCGTGCTCGAAGTAAAAGTCATCCATACCAGATGGTAAAATTCGAATATTAGGTATATGTGTTTTTTGGAAAGAGTCACCAACGAGCTGTGACCACGTTTCACCTTCATCTAACTCGATACAGTCACGCATTAGATCGCCAACAGTGATCGGCTCATGATCATTTGAAGGGAAGAAACTAGAAGATGATCCCTGAGGATCTAGATCAATTATGCCGATCCTGTAACGTTTAATATTCGTTGTTGCCAGGGCGGCAGCGAGATTAACTAAAGAAGTAGTTTTACCACAGCCACCTTTTAAACTGTTAATCACAATAACTTGGAGTTTGTCACTGGTGTCTCTGTGA
Source organism: Pseudoalteromonas luteoviolacea (assembly GCF_000814765.1). GTDB lineage: Bacteria > Pseudomonadota > Gammaproteobacteria > Enterobacterales > Alteromonadaceae > Pseudoalteromonas > Pseudoalteromonas luteoviolacea_H. Next base: position 473,641 of record NZ_JWIC01000007.1, on the reverse strand, counting down.
TCAGCTTTGATCCCAAGGATATCAGCCATAGCAAAAATGTTACTTAAAGTGTAAGCATAGTGACCATTGGCACCTTTTTGAATTTGTAACAGATCAAAGTCACCTTGATCGTGTCTTCTTTTCAATGTGCGATTATTTACACCTAATAAATCAGCTGCAGCTTTTTGTGTATAAGTTCGGAGCTCTTTATCATCAGATTTCAGATGTGCTCGATAATGTTGTATTCGACCTTCAAGAGATTGTTCTGCAACTTCAGCGGTTGCTTTCAACAATTTATAAGTAGAAAGTGCGTTGCTATTTATAGACATACGTATAATCCTTAAGTTTATACATAATATTATAATGTCCACTTATTAAAAGGTAAACTTATAAAATAGAAGACATCCGAAAAATTTGTGATTTCTAAAGTTTGATAAGTTTAATAAAGAAGTTTAAGTATGTTTAAATATATAGGTATATAAGGTTAAAGGAGCATAATTGTTTCATAACGCATTGTTTTTTATATATTTTAATATTTTATCTAGATCAACAAAATACGTAGTAAAGATCAGATCTATTACTACTGACAGATCAAAATAATACTAACAGCACCCAACGTTATTTATATAATAACAGCTTATCCACAATCTTATGAACAAAATTGACCTGTTAGATCAAAATTATACTAAGCAAAATGATGTAGTTATCAACAAACCTTTAAAAAATAACAAATATTAGTATATATAGATCTGATCTTTACTACGAATAGATCAGATCTTTACTAAATTAGCTTGTTGTTATGCACAAGCCTGCGTCAAACAAGGGGAAAATAGGCCTTTTTTGAAAATGTTTGGTCCGAAAAAACATAAAATTAGTCTTCTCTTAGTAAAAAATTGATCTTTGAAAGCGTACTAGTAAGTAAAATACTGATCTATGAAAAAACTTGAGAACAGATCAGTTTTTTACTAACTTTAATTATTAACTTTTTGCTTTGAATGTGTTGTTATTAGCTGTCGGAAGAATCAGGAAGTAAAAACATGAGCCGCAAGGTAAACATCTCTGTTGACAATTTGCCAGACTCACTGCGTGGTCAAATTCATGGCGTTGAGAGTGCAATTGATAACGAAAGTTTAGCCCTCTTTACAGATAACAAAGATGTACGAATTTCAATCGAAAATACCAATCATGGCCTGAGAGCATATTCAAATACTTTTAATCATTATGATTTGTGGGGTAGGTTTGTTCGTTCTGGGTATAAAAAGTTGCCATTAGAAGAAGCGCCTAAGAAAACCATAATTACAAGACGAATATCCGAAAAGGTAGATGGAATTTTATACGATGGTGAAATAAAAATTACACCTGCGGTAGTAAGTAGTAAGAAAGATGGTGAAGAAACAGAGTTTTTGGTTTGGCCATCTGATAGGGAAGAAAAGGTTGAGCGAGCGCTAATTCGTCTTGCTTCTAAAGGAAAGATAGTAAAAATAAATTTTAAGTCCGGTATTCAATATGCCGTTATTTTTTCTATGAATGAACTAGCCCAAGAGCTAAAAGCTGTTGGGCAATCGATGCCTTATCCACAAATTAAAGAGTCATTAGAAGCACTTCAGGGTTCTAAACTGTCTTTTAAGTATCGTGCGACTGATACAAAAAATACAGATGTAGATGATTCTTTTTATGAATCTAATATGAATTTCTTATCTTCCTTGCATTTTAGTGGTAAAAAAGGTCAGGGTGGTAATATTAAGTGCGTTGCTTGTCTTAACGCATTTGTTCACAATATGATCGATAACTTAGAGTATAAAGGTTACTACTTTAATAGTGCACAAGAATTGAAACGCGGATTATCAAGATGGATGATGCTAAGACTTTATCATTTGTGGCGATATGCCGCTCCCGGTAAAACCTATCATTTTAGACTGCTTTCTATAATGGAAAAATATGGTTCTATATACTCTACAGACGAAATAACTGATAACAAGCTAAAAAGCATTGCGTCGAGATATGACCACTACGATGAAAGACTTAATCGAAAAAGGTGCTATATCTGAATATAATATCTCAAATGTCAAAGATGATGACACTGGTCGTATCGTAGATTATGTTTATGAAATGCATCCTTCTACTCAATTTTGTGAAGAAATTTTAGCCTTAAATAAACACAATAAGCGAATTGAAATTCAGGGTGGAAAAAGACTTGTTGAAACTGCTGAAATTATCGACGAAGACATTCTAGAAGAAATAGTTAAGAAATAAAGTAAAAAAGGCTAGTTATGTTAAATTAGCCTTTTTTAAAAAATATACTGCTTAGAGACTTAATCTTGTAAGTTTTCAAGATATATCCTCTCTATAAGATAAGAATAATCTTTTTTCCTCACGTCTATGTTCTTTGCACTGTAGCTAGTAAGAGTTCCTACCTTTGTTTCTTTTTGTGGATTTAATAAGATGAAAGGCAGTGCGCCACTGACATGGTAACGATTTTTGGCAGTAAACCGAATGTTTACCTCTGGAGTTACTCTTGTTGGCCTTTTTATACGCAATTTACTTTTTTCGCTTAAACTTGATACTCGAATTTTTTCTGACTCTACAATTTGTTGCCAACTCTGCTGGTCAATAACTCTCGGATTAGAGTATCCAGAAGATTTATGGAGCATTTCGAGTGCCTGTTTTTTAGACAGTGTTGTTGTTGAATGTTTTTTCATCCATGTGAATCGGACAGAGTAGGGGATTGCATCTTCAAAGTGTATTTTTCGATAAGCTGCTAGTGTAATTAAGTTTGGAATTGCATTATGTACTGCTTCGAATCTTGCGTCGTTGCTCGATATTTTTAGAATGAGTTCTTTTAAGTTATCTTTTGCTTTATTGACTTCTAATAGTCGAGCTTTTAACTTCCCTTCAAAATCATTTACCGAAATAAGTCCTGGATGGCGCGTTAATATTTTACTGCTTTTTTTTTCACCTACAAATAGATCTTTATAGCCTGTGAGACATTTTTCAAAAGCATCACTCCCGGATAGGGAATTAACTTGAATATAATCTGGTGCTTTTTTTTCATCTTCTTGTGTTACGTCGGGTAATTGAAAGTAGTTACAATTAACAACCTCAGCTATTCTAAGATCCTCACATAATAAGTTTATTTGTTCACTTAAGTAATCAAAGTTACTTCTTAATTCAAATTTGGAAGCCATTATAAATGTATAAGTATGATGTGTTCCTTTTATTATATAAAAATATAGACAACTTTTCTAATGTAATTTATAAAATTGAAATTGGTTTCAGTTTAAGAACACATCATCCGAAAAATATTCAGATGACAACCTCGAGAACTTATTGGCGACTTTTTTAATATTTTATAAATAGTTGATAAATTACATTAAGACAAAAAGTATGATGTGTTCTTTTTAAAATACCAGATTTTGTATTATTTTCAAATTATTTATTGATAAGAAATAATATGTGTAGTGAGTTAGGTAACTTCATAGTCGCTAGGCCTACAAATATAAAAAAGGATTTGGATTAGAGTAAAGAGTTTGGATTAGAGTAAAGAGTTTGGATTAGAGTAAAGAGTTTGGGTTTAATAAATGG
>NZ_JWIC01000007.1:0-469120 GCF_000814765.1 Pseudoalteromonas luteoviolacea | reverse complement strand
AATATTGTTAGACTATGTGTTTAGAGTAGTTTTTAAAAAACATAAATATAATAGTGGTCATAGAACAAATCATAAAATAAAAGTAATTTAACATAATGACTGGTGGTAGCAACTTTTTCATTAGAAGTAAGTTTTCATTTTGCAAGATTGATCCTTAAAAGTTTTATCACTAATGAAATTTAACTTTAATAGCAAATGTATGATGTGTTCCTTTATAATATAGCGTTTATGGTACAATTAAACAAGTTGCTCTCTAAAAAGAAGACAGATCGTTAAAGATTAATTTAATAAAAAATTAGCCTTAAAATGTATTTTATGAATCAGTAGAAAACGATGCATTAATATTTATTTATCTTACTAAAATGAGATAAATATCTACTAAATAGGAGATTACATAAATCGAGAAAAATTTTTATTTGAAAGAAGTTTTAGCTTGTGATGAAAAAAATAGCGAACAAGGTTCAGTGAACTCTAAATTTGATAGGCATAGGCCCTAAGAAAATTTGACTCTAAAAGAAAAATGAAAGGGCATATGTGTAAAGCCATAAATGAATGTTCCACTTTCATATTCTAAAGAAAATATTCTCTTCTAAAAAAGCGTCACATATGCTATTTAAAATTTTTAATATACATAAAGAATGAGACTAAATATTAAAATTGTTTAAGGACCCATTGGTTCAATGAAATCAATTCGATTTAGAAAATTTTCATGGTATAAAAATTAACACCTCATATAGAGTTTTAACTAAAACATAGTTGAATATTTATCTTAAGTTTTAAATAAATTTTTACCTATCTTATTGGAGTACACAACATTGTTAGTGATTTTCAGATAGCACTTAAAACTTGACTAAAAATTTTCATTATTCATTTTTCTTGTAAAGAACGACTTGAGTTTACTTTTTTTAGTAAAAAAGAATCGAAAAAGATGAGTCATCCTGATTTTAACTAGGGAAAAATCATATAAAAATATGAAATTCTATTGTTAGGATCTCTTATTGTTTGGCCGAAAATAAAGTAATTAAAGTTTTTAATGTCAGACGCGAATCTAGTTAGTTTTCACAGACCATGAGGCTAATTTAAAACAAATGAAATTCTTTTAGAGTTGCTAATAGCATTTTATCAAAACCAACAATTTAACATAATAAAAAATGAGACTCAAAGTTTACAAGCAATAATTTGAATTTCTAAGGCTAACTTAGTTATTTGTTAATCTAATCCTAATTATTATCTGAGTTGTTACTACTCATTTTAATCAAAATAGTATGATGTGTTCTTTATTGCTCTATTGGTGCATCGTTAAAATAATTGAAATTTAACTAATTTGTGCTTGATGCTTACCGTCCTATACGATAACGTGCATTGTGAGGTAACTAATGAGGAATGAGAAATGAAACCTTGGAGTCCAGATAGCTGGAGAGATTTTCCGATTGTACAGCAACCGGAATATCCCGATAAAAAACTTCTGAATAATGTAGAGTCAGAGCTAAATGCAGCGCCGCCTCTTGTATTTGCTGAAGAGACAAGAAGTCTATATAAGAACCTTGCCGATGTGTGTAATGGAAAAGCATTTTTACTGCAAGGTGGAGATTGCGCAGAATCGTTTTCAGATTTTAGCGCTACAAACATAAGAGATACGTTCAAGACATTACTACAGATGGCAGTCGTCCTAACTTATGGTGGCAAGTGCCCAGTAGTTAAAATTGCACGTATGGCTGGTCAATATGCTAAACCTAGATCCTCTGATTATGAAACGATAAATGGCGTTTCACTTCCGTCATATCGGGGAGACATCATAAATAATTTTGAGTTTACCGAAGAATCAAGGATCCCTGACCCAAATAGGTTGATGAAAGCTTATCACCATAGTGCATCAACATTAAACTTGCTAAGAGCTTTCGCACAGGGTGGACTTGCAGATTTGCACCAGGTTAGTCGATGGAATATGAGCTTCGTTGCAGCCAACCCTTTACGCGATAAATTTCAACAAATGGCAAATCGCATTCAAGACGCATTAGAGTTCATGGAAGTCTGCGGTATTGATGCGTCAATTGCTCCAAGTTTAAAAGAAACACATTTATATACGTCTCATGAAGCACTGCTTTTAGGCTATGAACAAGCATTAACAAGAAGAGATCATCTTTCTGGTGATTGGTATGATTGTTCAGCGCATTTTGTATGGATAGGCGAGCGCACAAGACAGTTAGACCATGCACATATCGAGTTCTTTAGAGGCATCAAAAACCCGATAGGTGTAAAAGTTGGTCCAGGCATGGATCCTGATGAGCTAATCCGACTTATTGACGCGTTAAACCCTGAAAACATACCTGGTAGACTGACATTAATCACCAGAATGGGGGCTGATGTATTGCCTGAGAAACTGCCTAACTTAGTAAGAAAGGTCAAATCGGAAGGTAGAAACGTCGTATGGTCATCAGACCCAATGCATGGCAATACAGAGAAGGCGAGCACAGGCTATAAAACTCGAAGCTTTAACAATATATTAAGAGAAATTAGCCAATTCTTTGCAGTTCATAAAGCAGAGGGAACTTACCCTGGTGGTGTGCATTTAGAAATGACTGGCCAACATGTTACAGAATGTATTGGTGGAGCCTATGGTTTATCTGATGAAGATTTGGCTCAACGCTATCGAACTCAGTGTGACCCAAGACTAAATGCTGATCAAGTTTTAGAGCTTGGTTTCCTAGTAGCAGACTTACTTAAAGATGCTAGAGACAGAGTTTAATAAATAGGGCCGCTTAAAAGCGGCCTTTTTTAATACTTATTTCTTGATAGTCCAGCTTCAGCAATAATTTTTGCAGATATCTCTTCAACAGAAAACTTTGTTGAATTCAAAAAAGGTGTTTTATGTCTCTTGAATAACATTTCCACCTCTCGAACTTCAATTCGACATTGTCGAATTGATGCGTATTTGGAGTTAGCCATTCTTTCTTGTCGAATCGACGCGAGTCGGTCTGGATCTATCGTCAATCCAAACAATTTGCTTTTATGTTCTAGTAAAAATTTAGGAAAGTTACCTTTTTCTAAATCATCTTCGGTAATAGGGTAGTTAGCTGCTTTGATACCATATTGTAAAGCTAAATATAAGCTTGCAGGTGTTTTTCCACTTCTACTAACACCAACCAAAATAATATCAGCTTCATCATAGTCTTTTATATTCGCACCATCATCATTTGCAAGCGCATAGTTGACAGCTGATATCCTGAAGTCATAGGTTTTTTCATGAATACTATGAGTTCGGTGAACCTTAGGCACTGGTTTCACTTTTAGCTCTCGCTTAACAATTTCACTTGCATAAGACAAAAAGTCATAACAAACACCTTTTGAAGACAAAATAATGTCTGACAATTCAGGGTTAACGAATGTAAAAAATACCAGAGGTGGCTCACCACTGGTTTGTGCAACTTTATCAATAGTCGCTTTTATAGCATGGGCTTTTTCTACTGATTCAATGAAAGGCATTGTTTTATGGTCAAATTCTACCGGGAACATTGACAGGGTTGCATGCCCAAAAACTTCTGCTGTAATGGCAGTGCCATCTGATATATAAAATGCTGTTCTCATTTTAACCTTTTCATTACTTTTTTAGTATTTTTTCAAGTCTTGGTTTACGCGGCTATACTTACCGTTGTAGAATGCCTTCGACCTAAAGGAAGGTCAATTAATCTCTCACATTTATTACAATTTGTTTTTGGAGACAGTTCCGTGCAAGACTACGTTCTCTGGTATCAAGAATTGGGTATGCATGACGTACCTCGAGTTGGTGGTAAAAACGCTTCTCTTGGTGAAATGATATCTAACCTTGCTAACGCTGGTGTACAAGTACCAGGTGGATTCGCAACTACAGCAGATGCGTTCAATGAATTTCTTGAGCAATCAGGACTTAATGAAAAAATCCACACTATTTTAGACACCCTAGATGTTGACGACGTCAACGAACTGGCAAAAGTAGGTAGCCAGATCAGACAATGGGTCATCGACACTCCTTTCCAACCAGAATTAGACCAAGCAATTCGAGCAGCTTACAAGACCCTCCACGGTGACGATAGCAACGACGTATCTTTTGCTGTTCGTTCATCTGCAACTGCAGAAGATATGCCAGATGCATCATTTGCTGGCCAACAAGAAACTTTCCTCAATGTTCGTGGTATTGACGCAGTTATGGTTGCTATCAAGCACGTATTCGCGTCGCTTTTCAATGACCGAGCAATTTCTTATCGCGTACACCAAGGTTACGACCATAGAGGTGTCGCACTTTCTGCTGGCATCCAAAGAATGGTGCGTTCAGACAAAGCATCTTCTGGTGTCATGTTCTCTATCGATACTGAATCAGGCTTTGAGGATGTAGTATTCGTAACATCTAGCTATGGTCTAGGTGAAATGGTAGTGCAGGGCGCTGTTAACCCAGATGAATTTTATGTTCATAAGCCGACTTTAGCTAATGGCAAACCAGCTGTAGTAAGAAGAAACATAGGTTCAAAAGCTATTCAAATGATTTACTCAAGTGACGAATCACATGGTAAACAAGTAGAGATAGTTGACATGGATCCGGCGCTTTCGAACAAGTTCTCAATTACAGACGACGAAGTTCAAGAGTTAGCTAAGCAAGCAGTTATCATCGAAAAACACTACGGTCGTCCTATGGACATCGAGTGGGCAAAAGATGGTAATGATGGAAAACTATATATAGTACAAGCTAGACCAGAAACCGTACGTTCTAACGAAGATTCAAACGTTATGGAACGCTTCCAACTACAAGAGAAATCAAATGTAGTATGCGAAGGTCGAGCAATTGGTCATAAAATAGGTTCTGGTGTTGTAAGAGTCTTAACATCAATTGATGAAATGGATAAAGTTCAACAAGGCGATGTGCTTGTTACTGATATGACAGACCCTGATTGGGAACCTATCATGAAACGTGCTTCTGCGATCGTAACTAATCGCGGTGGTAGAACCTGTCACGCAGCAATTATTGCACGTGAACTAGGTATACCTGCTGTAGTTGGTTGTGGTAATGCAACTGACACAATTAAACACGGTGATGCAGTAACCGTTTCATGTGCTGAAGGTGATACTGGTTATATCTACGAAGGCGAATTGAAGTACGAAGTTATTTCTTCACGTATTGACTCGATGCCGGATCTACCTTTAAAGATCATGATGAATGTTGGTAACCCTGACAGAGCATTTGATTTTGCAAAATTACCACATGCAGGTATTGGACTAGCTCGTTTAGAGTTTATCATCAATCGTATGATAGGTGTTCATCCTAAGGCACTAATCAACTTCGATAATCAGTCTGACGAACTTAAAGCAGAAATTAGCGATATTATTGCCGGCTACGACTCACCAGTAGAGTTTTATATCGCAAAATTAGTTGAAGGTATTTCAACACTTGGCGCAGCTTTCGCTCCTGAAAAAGTTATTGTTCGTATGTCTGACTTTAAGTCAAACGAATATGCAAACTTAATCGGTGGTCAGCAATATGAGCCAGAAGAAGAAAATCCAATGATTGGTTTCCGTGGTGCTTCTCGTTATATATCGGAAGATTTTAGAGAATGTTTTGCATTAGAATGTGAAGCAATTAAGCGAGTGCGCAACGAAATGGGTCTTACAAATGTAGAAATTATGATTCCATTTGTAAGAACACTTGAAGAAGCAGCCAAAGTTATTGAGCTACTTGAAGAGCACGGTTTGAAACGCGGGGAAAACGGCCTTCGTGTAATCATGATGTGTGAACTGCCTTCAAATGCACTCCTTGCTGATGAGTTTTTAGAATACTTTGATGGTTTCTCAATTGGTTCAAATGATTTGACTCAGTTAACATTAGGTCTTGATAGAGACTCTGGGCTGATCGCACACTTATTTGATGAAAGAAACCCTGCTATTAAAAAGCTTCTATCAATGGCGATTAAAACTGCTAAAGATAAAGGCAAGTATGTTGGTATTTGTGGACAGGGTCCATCTGACCACGAAGACTTTGCAGCTTGGCTTGTAGAGCAAGGGATAGATACTGTTTCACTAAATCCAGATACAGTATTAGAAACTTGGTTATACTTAGCTGAAAAATTCAATAAGTAACCAATTACAAACTGCACCTAATGTTTAGGTGCAGTTCACTTTCAGTAGTTCACTTTCAGTAGTTCACTTTCAGTAGTTCACTTTCAGTAGTTCACTTTCAGTAGTTCACTTTCAGTAGTTCACTTTCAGTAGTTCACTTTCAGTAGTTCACTTTCAGTAGTTCACTTTCAGTAGTTCACTTTCAGTAGTTCACTTTCAGTAGTTCACTTTCAGTAGTTCACTTTCAGTAGTTCACTTTCAGTAGTTCACTTTCAGTAGTTCACTTTCAGTAGTTCACTTTCAGTAGTTCACTTTCAGTAGTTCACTTTCAGTAGTTCACTTTCAGTAGTTCACTTTCAGTAGTTCACTTTCAGTAGTTCACTTTCAGTAGTTCACTTTCAGTAGTTCACTTTCAGTAGTTCACTTTCAGTAGTTCACTTTCAGTAGTTCACTTTCAGTAGTTCACTTTCAGTAGTTCACTTTCAGTAGTTCACTTTCAGTAGTTCACTTTCAGTAGTTCACTTTCAGTAGTTCACTTTCAGTAGTTCACTTCAGTAGTTCACTTTCAGTAGTTCACTTTCAGTAGTTCACTTTCAGTAGTTCACTTTCAGTAGTTCACTTTCAGTACTTCACTTTTTATTGGTCAATTTTAATTTATTAAACTAACAATAGTATAAATTGCGCTTATAAAGATATATAGTATGATGTGTTCTTTATGTGGGTAGAACGATACACAAATAAGTATAATTAGTCTCAACTTTTAAATTGAGACATCATTTAACATAATTAATTGTCTACAATCATGATTCTGAATGGGGTAGGCTTTTGGGACTCTAATTGTTGCAACTTAGAAATGGAGTTGTCCGAAAAAACATGCCCTTTAGGTAATAGCATAATACCTTGCGCATTATGCATTGCTAAGCCCAATTCCATACCAGGTTTCAATTGGTGTGCGGTGAGTATACTCATGCTGCCAACTTTATCATTTTCAACCTGATCTTTAGACAATACGTTAAGGAGTGATTCAACGACTTTAGGATGATAAAAACTACCACTGTACATCTTAATAATTTCCAAAGCATTTTCTTTTCGTTCTTCCATGGGTCGTTGGCTTTGGTAAAGGTGTTCAATATAATCTCTTGCAACAGCAAGTATTTGTGCACCAATCGGTATTTCCTTGCCCTTTATGCCCTTTGGAACACCTTGGCCATTGTATTTTTCAAATTGACTATAAATTGACTCAGCAACATCACTTAGATGCTGAGCAGGCATTAACATAAGCTGTGCAGTTGCAGGGTGTGTTAGAAACACTTTTTTCTTTTCACTATCTAATTCATGAAAGGGGCGAGCATATAAAGTAGGATCCATAGCAAGCAAGCCAACTTGAGACAAGTAGCCTGACATCCTGACCATGTCAGCAATTTCAGCGCTCAACGAAAGCCCTTTAGCAACTTGATAGCAGAGTTTTGCAATATGCTTTGCCTTGTCTGCATCCAGATACGGGTTTGCATTAATGAAATTATAGAGTAACTCTACTGTACTGCGGTGTTCTTTTTTCTCATTTTCATTTGCGGACTCAAGCTGTTTAAGTACTTGCCTTATTTGAGAAGTTCGTTTTTCAACTAAACTTTCCAAATTTGTATTAAGCTCTTTAAGCTCTTCGTTTTGTGCTTGTACCTGCTTTTGTAGGGCATCATTTTGTTTTTTTAACTTCGTTAACTCAGCTGCTTTGTTAATTTCTCTTACTAGCTGTTCGTTGTTCCATGGCTTTTGAAGGTACCCATGTATACCGCCACTGTTGATCGCATTGATTGTGTCTTGAATATCTGAATAGCCAGTTAATAAGATCCTTCTTGCATCTGGAGAGATTGCCTTTGCATGCGTTAAAAACTCAGCGCCATCCATGTTTGGCATTCTCATATCAGAAATGATGACATCAAAATCCATTTCTCGAACTCGATCTAAGGCTTCATGACCGGACTGAAACAATTCAGCTTTTATCCCATTTTGTCTCAAAAGACGACCTAAAGAATTCAGTACACTTTTTTCGTCATCAAGACAAAGTACGACTATTGGTTCGTCATTCATATATAAGATGCACTCCAGCACACATTTATTGATTTGTTATTAGTTTTAAAACTAGACTAAACTTTAATAAGAAACAATATAATAGGCACGCTTTTAATGAAAATAAAACCAACGAATGTTTTGATATTAGATGATGATAAACTCGTTCTCAGATCTCTTTCGAGATCACTATCTCGTGTATTAAACGTCGACAATATTGTCACTATAAACGACCCTACGTTGGTTGAGCAGTACCTTTCTAATTCTGATGTGCAATATGACTTATTTATTACCGACTATCAAATGCCCTCAATCAATGGAGCTCAGGCATTAAAAATAGTACAAGTCAAAAGCCCAACGACTATCAGAGTACTCATGTCGGGAGACATTGGTTCGATACATAACGATTTTAACGAAGTGTCTGCAAATATATTTATGCCCAAACCCTTTTCAATAGATGATATCAATTTCTTGGGTTACATTTATCACAAGGCTAAATGCTTTGATGTGACTGACGACCATGAACTCAAACAAGGCTTTGTTCCCTACGTTCCTTTACCAGAAAAAAACACAGCTGAAACGCCAAATAAACAACATTCTTATTTAAATACAACTTCTAATTTTGAATCTTATATAAATGTTTCTAAATTAGAGAATAATGACAGAACTATCATTCTAGAAGCGAGTTCTGACTTACTAAATAAGCATATTGAGTTTTTAGACCGGTTTATAGATTCCGTTGGTTGGGTACAAATCAATAAAGAAATAGAGTTTTTTTTCGATTGGGCGCTTAAATCGTTCGTATTTTCAAGGCTCCATAACGTAACTGAAGAACAATCAATTGGTATATTTTGTATTATTTTTAGTTACTGGATAAACAAAGTGGTGTACTTATATTTAAAAGCTGGTTTTGGAAAGTCTTTTGAATTATCGATTCTAAATAGGTACGCATCAATATGGGGCGTTGATGAAAACCTTATTAACGAAAGACAAAAAATGATAGTTGAAAGCCCAAGCTCAGATTCAGCAATAATCTGTAAAACCGTTTTGGAGAACATTAACACAAACAACGAAAAAACAATATCGGACATTTTAATTTCGGAACACTCAAATATCGACAGCCTATGTGAATTCTTGTCGACTTCAAAACAAACTAACTCTATCGAAGAGGGCTCTATATGAAAGGTTTAATTTTTAGATGTTTAGAAGAGTTGGTAATTGAAACTAAAGGAATGGATTTATGGGAAGAATTATTAGAAAAACACTGCCCTGAAGACAGAGTTTATATAAGTGCGAGATCCTACCCGGATGAAGAGTTAGTAAATATGGCTATTAATGTTTCTGAAGTCTTAGAGCTGTCGCTACCTGACACCTTAAAGGCATTTGGAACGTATTTGTTTTCCTTTTTAGCCAAAAAGCACCCAGCGATCGTCTCAGAGTTTAAATCTTTTGAGGAACTTATTCTTTCTATTGACGAAGTGATACATAGTGAAGTTCAAAAGCTTTACGAGGAGCCGAATTTACCAACTATCAGCGCTAAGGTGGTTAACAAAAATACGATTGAGTTAATTTATAACTCACCACGAAAGCTATGTTTTTGCGCTGAAGGGCTCATTTATGGTTGCGCAGAACATTTCAACGAGGAAGTAAACATAGAACAAGCTACATGTACCCATAACGATGATGAAGTTTGTACATTTATTATAAATCATGGCTAATTATGCAAAACTATTACAAAGCGTATTTAAGAGAAAAGCAAGCTCGTGATGAGCTAGAAGAGCTATTGGAACAGAAGACAAGTAAGCTCTATGCACTTAATATTGAACTTGAGAAAAAGCTTGAACAGCTGCAACAGCAGCAAGTTGCGGTGGTCCAGTCCGGAAAAATGGCAACGCTTGGAACATTATCTGCTGGGGTAGCACACGAAATAAATAATCCACTCGCTTATCTTACATGTAATTTAGACACTTTAGCGAGTTACTCTGAGGACATAGGGGGCTATTTAAGTGCCATCACAAGGCTAATTAACAATGAACAAACTTTTGAACAATTCAAAAGTGAAATTGACCAATTACAACAAAGTGTGACAACGACAGATCTCATTCAAGATGTATCCGATATTTCGGAGGATTGTATAGAAGGTTGCCAACGGATCAGCAAAATCGTAGCTAATCTTCTTGACTTTGCTAAGCCAAAAATAGAAACCGATACAGAATTTGACATACATGAGGTCATTGACCACGCAACGGAATTATTAAAGAACAAACTCAAACAACTTCAGGTTACGATTGACTGTGAGAAAGAACTACTTATAACCGGTAATAAAGCAAACATAACACAAGCTTTTATTAATGTACTAGTTAATGCAGCTCAATCGTGTAACGAGAAAAGAGAATTAGACCCGCAGTATAAAGCCACACTAAAAATAAAAGCTCGGAATCGAGATAACCATGCAGTTATCGACATAAGAGATAATGGCAAAGGGATTGAAGAAGGGGTGATCAATAAGGTGTTTGATCCATTTTTCTCTACTAAACCATTAGGAGAAGGAACTGGCATGGGCCTAGCTGTTGTCTACGGAATAATTTCAAACCATCATGGAGTAGTATCAATAAGCAATAATAGTGAAGGTGGAGCGTCAGTTTCAATTCGAATACCGCTGTCAGATTCAACTAATCCCCTGTCATAATTACAAAATCCTCAAAACTCATTAGACTTAAGTCTAACCTTATTACAGCTTAGTAAAAATAAAATTAAAAAATATCTGTGAGGTGAATCAAATTCACAGATATTTAATCATTAATTTATATAACTATTAGATATAGCTTATAACCCACATAGGTTTACGTGCACGTCAACTTTCGGATAACTTTTATTTATGCGAAAGTTTACATTTAGACCCAGTTCAGACACACAACCCTAATAAGCAACTGTTATCTATGCAATAGTATTAAAATTTACCTATAAAAGAGATGAATTGGATTCATATGTAGCATCAGACGCCAAAAATTAGTTTTATTCATAGAGGGCTAAAAAAAGCAGTACATTAGTACTAATTGAAGAGAAAATGCGGTTACTATTTAACCACACCAACATTGACGTGTTTAATTTCTATGTTAGCTTTATTTAACAAATGTTAATCACAATTAATGTAAAGGTTGGTGATAGAATGAAAATGAGAAATCATATAATAAATGCACTCAAGTTGAGCTCAATCGCAATTGCAATTAGCACAACATATGCAAACGCATACGATTGTACTGGCTTAGCAGATTGGCAAAGCGGTTCAACTTACGTAGGTGGTAATCAAGTAGTTCAAACTAATGTTGCATACGAGGCAAAATGGTGGACAAGATCGGAACCAGCGTTGAATTCAGGCCCAAATCAAGAGTGGAAAAAGCTTGGTGAATGTAGTGGCTCTGGTGTGAATAACCCACCAGTTATCAGCCAGTTAAAGCCAGTAACAGGTTCTGAATTTAACCAAAATGACAGCGTTGCCATTAGCGTAAAAGCAGTTGACGTTGACGGAAACGTCAATCGAGTGGAGTTTTATGTTGACAATACACTTATCGCTACTGACACAACGGGCGTTTCAGACGTATTTGATGCTACTTGGACTGCTGGCCAGCCTGGTCAATATCAAGTAACTGCAAAAGCATTTGATGATAAAAACGAAGCATCAAATATACTTTCTAATCTTTTGACAGTAAAAACGTCAACGCCTGTGAATGAGGCACCGATTGCTACGCTTGACATTAAATCAAAACCTGTAGAACTCGTTGTTGGTAGCAATGTTGTTTTCTCACTTTCTGGGTCTGATGCTGATGGTACGTTAAGTAAACTAAGCTTTGCTGTAAATGGTACTGAAGTCGTTTCAACTAACGGTACTGCCACTGAGCACACTTGGGTTGCACCAGCCGACGGTACGTATAACTTCACACTGACTGTTACTGACAATGAGAATGCAAGTACCAGTGTTACAACTCAACTTCAAGTTGGTGCTCAAGTTCCTGGCGATAGAGATGCTTGTAAACCAGATGGTCTATACCAAACTCCTGGCGTAAATACACCTTACTGTACAATCTATGATGCAAATGGCCGCGAGCTTATGGGCGCAGACCATCCTCGTAGGGTTATTGGTTACTTCACAAGCTGGAGAAATGGTGCTAATGGCCAGCCTTCGTATTTAGTAAATGATATTCCTTGGGACAAAATTACCCATATCAACTATGCATTTGCTCATGTCGATGCTGCCAATAAAGTTTCGATTGGAGATCCTAACGCTGCTGGTAACCCTGCAACAAACATGGAATGGCCAGGTGTTGCTGGCGCTGAGCTAGACCCAACATTGCCGTACAAAGGTCACTTCAACCTGTTAACTAAATACAAAAAGCAGTACCCAGATGTCAAAACATTAATCAGTGTTGGTGGTTGGGCAGAAACAGGCGGTTTCTTTGGACCTGATGGCTCAAGAGTTAATAGTGGTGGTTTCTATACCATGACTACAAATGCGGACGGTTCTATTAACAACGCTGGTATCGAAACATTCGTAGCGAGCTCTGTTGAATTTATCCGCAAATATGGATTTGATGGTGTCGATATTGACTATGAATATCCTTCTTCAATGAAAGACTCAGGTCACCCGGATGATTTCCCAATTTCAAATGCAAGACGTGCAGGGTTAAACGCGTCTTATCAAGTCTTGATGAAACGTCTGCGCGAAGAGCTAGACAAAGCTGGTCAACAAGACGGCGTACATTACATGTTAACAATTGCATCTCCTTCGTCTGGTTACTTATTACGCGGCATGGAGACATTCCAGGTCACTAAATACCTAGATTACGTAAACATTATGTCATACGACTTACACGGTGCATGGAACTCGCACGTCGGCCATAACGCAGCGCTTTATGATACAGGCGAAGATTCAGAGCTTAAAGCTTGGAATGTTTATGGTACGAAAGAGTTCGAAGGAATTGGTTATCTAAACACAGACTGGGCAGTTAAATATTTCCAAGGCGGACTATCAGCTGGTCGAATTAATATCGGTATCCCATATTACACGCGTGGTTTCAAAGATGTTCAAGGTGGTACTAATGGTCTTTGGGGTCAAGCAGCACTGCCAAATCAAGCAGACTGTGCGCCGGGTACTGGTGTAGGTGAGAAGAATAAATGCGGTAATGGTGCCGTTGGTATTGATAACCTTTGGCACGATAAGAATGATGTTGGTTTAGAAATTCCAGCAGGCTCGAACCCATTGTGGCACGCTAAAAACCTGCAAAACGGCGTGTTACCAAGCTATCTATCTATTTACGGCTTATCACCTGACACAGACCCAGCTGACCAATTAACTGGAACTTATACACGTCACTATGATTCTGTGGCAGTCGCACCTTGGTTATGGAATGCGCAGAAGAATGTTTTCATCTCTATCGAAGATGAAGAATCGATGGGCACTAAAGTTGATTACGTAATCAATAAAGGGCTAGGCGGAATCATGTTCTGGGAACTAGCTGGTGACTTCGATTACGACCAAGCTAAGGGCGAATACTTCATGGGCTCTAGCATGACAACGTTGGCTTATAACAAGTTCAAACAGTCAGGGTCTCAATACGATGTACATCGTGGAGATATTGCTTTCCAAGTACCTACAGAGCAAGTAGATGTCTCATTTGAAGCGAAAAACTTCCCTGTTGGCGATGATAACTACCCAATAGCACCAACATTTACGTTCACCAATAACTCAAATATTGACTTATCTGGTGCGAAGATATCGTTTGATGTTCCAGTTTCAACTTCTGCAATTTTCAAATCCAATTGGAATGCACAAGAGAAATTGCAAATGGCTGTTGATGTAAACAGCTCCAATGCGGCAGGGAACAACATTGGTGGCTTCGATAATGACTT
Organism: Pseudoalteromonas luteoviolacea; assembly: GCF_000814765.1. Taxonomy (GTDB): domain Bacteria; phylum Pseudomonadota; class Gammaproteobacteria; order Enterobacterales; family Alteromonadaceae; genus Pseudoalteromonas; species Pseudoalteromonas luteoviolacea_H. The sequence continues at coordinate 455,065 of NZ_JWIC01000007.1, read as the reverse complement.
CCACAGATTCTCCATCACGTTTATAAACGAATGGGGCAATCAACCTAAGTCGTTCGCACCAGGTGAGTCTATTAACGCCCAAGTTATGTACTACATGCCAGTAACAGGACCTGTGAACTTTACGGCAGAAAAAGATGGCAAGCGCTACGCGTTCAAGTTTGAACATCCGACACTGCCAGCAGCTAAGCCTGGAGATGGTAACGGCGGTCCTATCACTCACTGTGAAGGCACACCTATTGCCGAAATAGCTGTTTACCCAACATTCCCTCGCGGTACACACGCAGGCCAAGGTGACCTTATCATCGATGGCAAGGGTGTTTACAAAGCCAAATGGTGGAGTAACAAGCAACCTTCTACAAGTTCAGATTATCAAAAAGTCTGTTCACTTTAGAAAGTAAACGGAGGAGGGCAACCTCCTCCACAAAACAAGTCAATATAACAATAAATCAGCATGTAGTATCAAGGTGAGCGAAATGAAAACTCTAAAAGGAAAGGTTTTAACGTCAGTCTCAGTTGCTTGTACAGCCTATCTGACATTACATTCAATCAATGCATCTGCGCATGGCTTTATGGACTATCCAAAGGCAAGACAATCAATCTGTGAAGCACAAGGCGGGTATTGGTGGCCAGACGACGGATCAAACATTCCAAATTTAGCATGTAGAGCCGCATTTTTAGAATCAGGCTATGTTCAATTTGTCCAGGAGCATGAATTTGCATCACTTATTGCTGACTACAACAATCAAGCAGCCGTTGAAGCTGCAGTTCCAAATGGCACATTGTGTGCAGCAGGTTCTAATGAAAAAAGAGGTATGAACCTGCCTCATGCTGATTGGCAAACAACCGATGTTAAACCAAATGCAAACGGCGACGTTGCAATCAGATTTAGGGCTACAACTCCGCATAACCCAAGCTTTTGGAAGTTCTATTTAACCAAACCTACATTCAATACCAATACAGATGTACTTAACTGGAACGATTTAGATTTAATTACAGAAGTAGGCAATATCAACTTTGTCACAGATCCAGACGGTAAGAAATTTTATGAAATGACGATCAATATTCCACAAGATAGAAGTGGGAGAGCAATTCTTTACACGCGTTGGCAGCGTAACGATGTTGCAGGTGAAGGATTTTATAATTGTTCAGATATCAACATCATGACAGATGTTCAACCTGTGGATTGGTTTAGCGCAGGTTATTTCGTTAAGCAAGGACAAAACGCAGCTGTTGGCGATACGGTCTGGGCAAGAGTATTTAATGCCACTGGCCAAGAAATAATAAAACAATCGTTAAAAGTCACATCGACTAATGAGTCAAATTGGCAGGCAGAGTTAGCAAATATACTCAACACTAACTACTCAACAGATGTGCAGGTTGGTGTAAAAGGTGCTGACGGAAACATAAACTTTGACCAAAACAATATTTTAACTAACGAAGTGTTCGTAACAGATGCAGCAAATACGTACAACTTAACTATTCAAGTTAAGCAGCCTAACACGCCACCTACAGTGCATAAGCCCGACCCCATAGTGATGAATGAGCTTACCGAAGTACAGCTACATGTACATGCCTTTGATAGTGACACGATGGATTTAACGTATGTATGGGATGTTCCTGCAGGTCTTACATATACAGGGTCAGGGGCGACAATTACATTAAAAGCCGCTGATGTCACTAATGACACAAATTATACAGTTGGCATAAGTGTATCTGACGGTGAATTATCTTCAACAACCACTGCGGATATCACAGTTAAAAACATCGCAAGTACACTCAAACCGTGGAACAAATCAAAAACATACGTCGCTGGCGATAAGGTTAGCCATAACGGTGTTGATTATGAAGCTAAATGGTGGAACAGAGGCGAAGAGCCTGGCACAACTCAAGTTTGGAAAAAGATTTAAACAGATGTAAAGGTCGCTCCAATTATTGGGGTTTGGATATAACATGTAAAATAAGGTTGAGATAGTAATGAAAATCAATAATTTAACTGCAGCTATAGGACTAGCGTTAATGTCTACTGGATTGATGGCAGCACCTTCAGCTCCACAAATCAGTTGGGAACCACAAACGTACTCTTTTGTAGATGTAAATCTAGAAGGTAATGGTTCATATAAGCAGATTGTACAAGCTAAAGAGGTTGTTACAGTAAACATTAAGTGGAACTCATGGAGTGGCACTGGCGGCGACAGTTACAAAGTTTATTTTGACAACCAAGTAGTCAATCAAGGTTCTCTCGCAGCAGGCACTAAGGGCGGAACTGTGTCGTTCCCTTATACTAAATCAGGTCGTCACACGCTTTATCTAGAGATCTGTGACGCAACTGGATGTGCTAAAAGTGCCGGTAAGCCAATTGTAATTGCAGATACTGACGGCGGTCATTTGCAGCCACTAACAATGGATGTAGATCCTAATAACGCAAACAATGGCACTATTCCTGGCATGGTAACAGGTGCGTACTTTGTAGAATGGGGTATTTACGGCCGTGATTTCGATGTGTCGAATATTCCTGCGCATAACTTATCTCACCTTCTTTATGGCTTCATTCCAATCTGTGGTCCTAATGAATCTCTTAAAGAAATAGAAAATGGTAATAGCTGGCGTGCGTTGCAAAAAGCATGTGCTGACTCTCAAGACTATGAAGTTGTAATTCACGATCCATGGGCGGCAGTACAGAAAACTTTACCTGGCACTGACAACAACGACCCAATCCGTGGTACATATGCTCAGTTAATGGCACTTAAGCAACGTTATCCTGACCTGAAAATTTTACCATCAGTAGGTGGTTGGACGCTATCAGACCCATTCCATGGTTTCACAACTAAGGCAAACAGGGATACGTTTGTCGCTTCAATGAAGCAGTTCTTGAAGACTTGGAAATTCTATGATGGTGTTGATATCGACTGGGAATTCCCAGGTGGTGATGGTCCAAACCCTGGTTTAGGAGACCCTGTAAACGATGGTCCAGCTTACATCGCGTTAATGCAAGAGTTACGAGTGATGCTTGACGAATTAGAAGCTGAAACAGGCCGTAAATATGAGCTTACTTCAGCTATTGGTTCAGGTTATGACAAGATTGAGGATGTAGACTACCAAGTTGCTCAGCAATATATGGACTACATCTTTGCGATGACTTACGATTTTTACGGTGGCTGGAATAACGTAACAGGACATCAAACTGGTATTTACTGTGGTTCGCACTTAAGTCAAGGTGAATGTGACGGGACAGGCTTAGACGATAAAGGTGAGCCAAGAAAAGGGCCTGCATATACACTTGATAACGCCGTTAAAGCATTATTAGCCCAAGGTGTTAACTCGAAGAAAATCGTTGTAGGTGCGGCTATGTATGGTCGTGGATGGGATGGTGTATTTGACTCAAATACAACTATTCCGGGTAACCCAATGACAGCACCAGGTAACGGTAAATATTCGGGTTCAACCAGCGAAGGTGTATGGGAAGCTGGTATCATGGACTACAAAGCGATTGCTAAAAATCTAGTTGGTGGTGGAAATGGTTTGAACGGCTTTACAGTCGGCTATGACGAACAAGCAGAAGCAGCATGGGTTTGGAACAAATCAAAAGGTAAGCTTCTTACTTATGATAGCCCTCGCTCAGTTCGCGCTAAAGGTCAATACGTTAACCTACATAACCTAGGTGGTTTATTCGCTTGGGAAGTGGATGCAGACAACGGTGATATTTTAAATGCGATGTATGATGGCTTAACTGGTGGTATGCCAGTAAATAGAGCGCCTGTTGTTACTGTTGACGCGAACTTAACACTAAACTCTGGTCAATCAGCTAACCTTACTGTTAATGCAACTGACCCTGAAGGCGCTGCGCTAACATATGCATGGTCAAGTCAAGGACTAACATTAAGTTCTGCAAACACAGCAACGGTTGGCATTACAGCACCATCAGTGACGACTGATACTACTTTCCAGTTGAAGATTGTTGTTACTGATGATCAAAATGCTGCAACGGAGAAAACAGTATCTGTACTAGTTAAAGCAGACGTACCTGCAGGTGCACCAGTTGTACAGCCAATCGCGAATGTAACAGTGCAAGAAACACAATCAGTAAATGTCTCTGCCGTTGCTACAGACCCTAACAATGACCCGCTAACATATACTTGGAATGTACCAGCGGGTCTTACAATTTCGGGGCAGGGTGCATCAGTATCTCTCACCGCAGGAGAAGTAGCACAAGATACAACAGTGACAGTATCTGTAGCAGTGTCTGACGGTACGCATACAACGTCTACGTCATTTGATGTGACAATCACAAATGTAGACTCTGGTGCACCAGCTTGGGATGCAAATACAGTTTACGTTGGCGGTGATAAAGTGACTCATAACGGTTCACTATATCAAGCAAAATGGTGGACTAGAGGTGAAGAACCAGGTAAAGCACAGGTTTGGAAAGCGCTTTAATCCGTCAGTATTAAAAGTTAGGGTTGATATTCATAAGTAAGCTATGAATTGACCGATGGATAGGCCAACCCTATTATAAACAAAGGTGCAAAGCACCTTTGTTTTTTTTTCTAAATAAATCATACTAAGTTTATAATTCCATTCAGAAACGTCATGTGAAAAAGATCTTATTTGTAATTGCTTTCTTCTCAAGCTTTGTTCAGGCTGCCCCAAACTGTAAAACAGAAAAAAAGGTTGGGATAGGTGGTACTTGGCCTCCATATATTCGGTATGAAAACGATGTACCAAAAGGCGTAGACATAGCCATAACTAAGCTGGTATTCGAGAGAGCACAATTATGTATACAATTTTTACGGTTGCCTAGCTCAGCTAGAGGGCTTGTTGAATTGTATAAAGGTTTCATCGATGTTTTGCCTTCAGCTAGTTTTAATATCGAAAGAGCGCAAAACGCACATTTTACAGTTCCTTATAGGCGGGAACGCATGAGATTATTTACAAGACTTGAACTTGCGCCAGTCAAGAGCCTAACTGAATTATTCGCAGCAGAGTACACATTTGTTACAAACCCTGGGGCTTATTACGGAGAAGAACTCAGACAAATTCTACAGATTTCTTGGTATCAGCAAAGACTCGTAGAGGTAGCAAGCGCATCAAGAAGAATGGAGCTGGTAAACAAAAAAAGAATCGACTTTTTAATAGAAGATGAATACAGCGGATATTACTATATCAATCGCCTAGGCTACGATAAATTAAGGTTACACTCATATATCGTCAACGATAATGCAATCCATTTTATGCTGAGTCGTATCAATTTTACACAACAAGAAATTGATGCCGTTAATCAAGCAATTGAAAGTTTGAAACCTGAAATAGAAAAAATACTAAAAGCGGCACAACCTAAAAGGCTGGCTAAGGAGAACACTTGAAATATCTGTTATCTTCTACTTTGTTGTTCATATCACTATCAGTATTGTCAAAAGAAAAGCCATATTCCATAGACAGTTATCTACCACAAATTAGTCTAAACGAATTCTACAAGGAAGATAACATTAGACCTAAGAAAAGTGATTTTAAAATAAACAGTACCCTTGCAATGTCGACGGAAGATGGGAATAGGGCAGTCCTTGTAAACATTGAGAACTTGTCTTCAGGTAGAAGGATATTGGAGCCTGAACAGGTCATTGTTTTATATGCAAGCGGTGAAGTACAAACACTCACATCGTTACCAAAAAAAGTCATCGTCGATGGATACGAAGCGGTCAATTTGACTATAGAGCTAGGGCATAATATCTACCCTGTTATCTCTGTCCTAACAACCAATAATTTTTAGCAGTACGTATGAATCCACATATAGAAAAACTTTACAAAATAACGACAAAACAACACAGAACCATTATAGGGTTAATGAGCGGCACATCTTTGGACGGATTAGATATCGCCGTTTGCGAGGTGTCTGGGGCCGGATTACAAACACAATGCAAAGTCACTCATTTTGCAACGGTAGATTATGACGATGCAACCAAGGAAAAGATTTTGTCTGTATTCTCGAAAGACAATGTCGACCTTAAATATCTCACACTTCTAAACCCTTGGATAGGGACTTTACACGCGCGTTTAATCAATGAGCAATTGTCAAAGTGGCAAATTAATCATAAAAACATTGATCTGATAGCAAGCCATGGCCAGACGATATATCACTGCCCCAGTAGTTTCCATAATATTACCGAGTTTAAAAACGGTACATTGCAAATTGGAGATGGCGATCATATTGCGGTGGAAACAGGCATTATAACCATATCCGATTTTAGACAAAAACATATTGCAGCAGGGTTTGAAGGTGCACCTTTAGCACAGTACGGAGATTATTACCTCTTCGCTGATCAACAAAAAAACACGTTGCTATTAAACATCGGTGGTATCGCTAATTTCACTTTTATAGGCAAAAACCATAGTATTAACGACATCATTTGCTCAGACATTGGGCCGGGTAATACCCTAATGGACCAATATGTCAGACGACATTTCAACCTGAATTTTGACCAAAATGGCGAATTAGCTTCTAAGGGCGTTGTGAGTAAAGAGTTGCTATCGGCATTGATGTCCTTAGACTTCGTTGAACAACCTATGCCAAAAACGACTGGCCCAGAATTATTTAATATCGACTTCCTAGACTCCATAATTTATGACAAAAAGCTTCAGCTATCACATTACGACATACTTGCAACCTTGAATGAACTCACCGCTTGTTGCATCGTGACTCACATTAATAAGATTGAGACATCAGGCAAAGTCGAGGTTTTACTCAGTGGCGGAGGCGCACATAATGTCACACTGACTAATAAACTGAAGGATAAGCTCACAAATAACTTTGAGGTCGTAAAGCTTGATAATGATGGGATAAATACAGACTCCAAAGAAGCTGTACTGTTTGCCGTGCTTGCGAATGAATGTGTTATGAGCAAGAGTGCAGATGAAGATACACAAGGGGGATTAACGATGGGTAAGCTTTCACTACCTTTGTAATGCTAAACCATTTATTAGCTCATTTTTCCAGGCAGTCAATCTTGCAGATAGGATCTTAAAGAAAGGCTGCTGAGATTGATAAGTCGCTGTATCTGTTTCTTTACTGTATATGCTGCAGGCCAATTCTACTTGCGCATCAACTATATTTTTAACACCACCGGTTTCACCTAATAGACTAAGCTGTGTCATGTAAGTCCCAGCCTCGCCACTGCCTTTCAAAATGAGTTCAACAGAGCCTGAAACAATATCAAGATCATCAAGAACAACACTGCCACTGAAGTTAACATATCGCGCGTCTAAATGTGTAGAGGTGATCACCAAAGTGTTGCCTGATGTAGCGTCACTTGGCAATAAGCAGTCTAATACAAGCTCGTTACCTTGCACTTCAAACTCGATTTCATCAAGCGCCGACGCTTTTCCGATTGGAAAAAGAGGGTCTGTGTGTGTGTATAATTCAAATTGAATGGTTCTAGTATTTCGCATTAGATACAACTGAAAATTTTAAACAGCTTTATTGTGAAGTTTTTTTATTGCATTTATATGAATAAAACCTCGGTGACACAAATTAAGTCACCGAGGTGGTATATTATCTAGCTAAAATTAACGAACAGCCAGCATGATAAGACCAGGCACTACAAAGAATGAACCAAGTACATATCCGAACGCAGCAGTCTTATTCTTAGCACCAACTTCAGCAAGCTTTTCAGCACACTTGATTGGGATTTCGCGAAGTAGTGGTAGACCGTAAATTAAGCCAACTGCGAATACGTTAAACATTACGTGCACAAGTGCTACTGTTAATGCTACCTCACCTGCAGGGCCTGTGATAGAAGTTGCAGCAAGTAGGGCCGTAATCGTAGTACCGATGTTTGCACCCAGTGTGAATGGGTAGATTTGACGTGTAGTGAACACACCGCTACCTGCCAGTGGAATCATTAAACTCGTTGTTGTTGATGACGACTGAACCATAACAGTCACTACTGCACCTGAGCTAATACCCGCAACTGGACCGCGACCAATAGCGCCATGAAGTAAGTCTTTGGCTTTACCAACAAGTGCTTGTTTTAAAAGCTTGCCTAGAGTTGTTACAGCAAAAAGAATTAATGCGATACCAATAACAACCATTGCAATGCCAGCCGCTTTGCCATCTAAGAAGCTGACTGCATCTTTCACAACGCCAACAGCTGGTTTTACTAAAGGCTTGATGAAGTTGTAGCTCTTAATTGATAAGTCTGCGTCGCCAACAAACAAATGTGCAAGACTAGCAGAGAACTTCTCTAATAAACCGAACATGATCTCTAGCGGTAAGAAAATCGCTACCGCGAATAAGTTGAAGAAATCGTGTACCGTTGATGCAGCGAAAGCCCTTTGGAACTCTTCTTTAGAACGAATATGACCGATTGATACCAGTGTGTTTGTGATAGTAGTACCAATGTTTGCACCCATAATCATCGGAATTGCAATTTGCAGTGGTAAACCACCCGCAACTAAACCAACTATAACAGACGTTACAGTAGAAGATGATTGAACTAAGGCTGTAGCAAGTGCACCCAATAAAAGTGCGACGAATGGATTAGTAGCAAAGGCGAAAATTTCTTTCGCACCTTCAGAACCGCCGGAAGCAAGTTTAAAACCACCACTAACTGTACCTACGGCAACTAGCACTAAATAAACAAGAAATGCAATTGCACCCCAGGTTAGTAACTTTGATGGTAATGACTTTTGGCTATATTCACTCATTGATTTATCTCGTTATGTCAATGCCATTTTATATGGCACTTTGATGACGTTTTTGTTTCAGGACGCATTTAAACAAACAAATATGACAGAAATATTTCAGTCGCGATAATTGTACCTAGAAACCATTACTGATTAATGTCTTAAATCAAGTAAATAAACAGGGCGATTGAGCTGAAGATAGCTATGTGACTGTTTTATTGCGTTTTTATCAAATGAAAATGTGTTACAATCCTTTACAATCCACCTTGGCTTAAACAGAAATCATTCTCAGCCTCCATATTTGCTACATGATTAAAGGCTAAAGTTTGACTAAAAGAATGAAGAGAATAAGTAATGCGTTGTTTTTTACTGGTACTGCTGTGTTTTTTTTGTACACCAATCATTGCTAGTCCACTAACAAATATTGAGCCAACACAAATCAAACCAAACACACAGGCTCTCTCTCTAAATAATGAAGCGATGTTCTACTTCGATTACGAGGGCGAATTTCGCAGTGCATTTGATTTCGACCGCCATTCATACCATTTCAGACCAATTAGCGACATCAATAAAAAACCAAAAATAAGCATTTATTCGAAATGGGCATATATAAAACTTGATAACCAGAGTGATGTCACGGACTGGAAGATGTCATTTGGCTTTCCCCGTTTAGCTAAACTGTCAGTGTATAAAAAGCTGCCAAACGGATGGCAAGACCTGTTAAACCTAGACGAATCCGACCCATTCAGCAAACGTCCAGTTCAAGACCCACAAATGTACATCCCTCTGAACATGGATATTGGAGAAAACATCTTTCTTATCGAGTATCAGACGTTTGCAAATGCCCCAGCTAATTTACAAATTCATACGCCAGAAAATTACCTGAAAGAATCACATAAAAGCATTATCACAAATGCTAGCTTGACGGGTGTCGTTGCCGCTATTTTATTAATCGTTTTAGTAAATTTATTTTTTAATAGAAACAGTACAAACGTTTTCTATGCAGCTTGGACTTTTTTGTTCTTTTTAATTGTGGTTGATACTGCTGGCTTCAGCTTTCAATATTTTTGGCCTTCGCATAATGCCTTCTCTGGTCAGTTCTCAATCTTTTTAATGGCCACTGTTCCACTGTTCCATTTGCTCTTTGTCAGAGGCTTCTTACAGCTAAACCATTACCATCCTACATTGAATAAAGTCTATGTTGCTTTTATCGCACTTTACACAATCACTGTACCAACTGCATTGGTACTCAATACGGTCTATTTCAATCTTATTTTAAGTACATTGGTCATCCCTGTTTTTGTTTACACCTGTTCGTGGAGCATCAAACAAAAAGGTCCAGGTATGCGTACCTTCACATTCAGTTTGATCAATCATTTATTGTTCTTGAATATATTCACGATCTTAGGTGCGAGCTATGGTAATTTTATCGATGTCTTCGATATCACTTCATTCATCAAAATTGGCTACCTAATCGAAGTATTGTTATTTACTGTCGCATTAGCATTGCAGCACAAATCACTGCAATCAAGACTGCTAAATCAGCTGCAACATCAGGTGCATGCATTAAATCAAACAGTGAATACGAAACACCGTGAAGTAAGCTATAAAGAAGAGAAACTAAAAGAAAAAGAGGAAAAGCTGTTTACTGATTTATCACATGAATTAAGAACACCTCTGACCGTAATGAAGATTCAAGTTGAATCGTTACAGTACAATATCGTAGACAATGTGCAAGACTCATACAACAAGCTGATGAGTAAGATTGATGAGCTCAACAACTTTATAGACCAGCTTATGTTAGTGACAGATGATAAAGACATCGCATCACTTTTAAATCAAGAGCCAACCAATGCACATGTCTATGTAAATGAAGTCTTCCAAACATGTATTAGTCAAGGCGACCCCAAAACGTCTTCTTTTTCCGTCACCAACAAGTTAGACCGCTCACTGTCAGTGACATTAGATAAACAAACTATTGAAAATGCAGTATGTGAAGTAGTAAAAAATGCGCTTAGGTTTGGAGGAGAGGGCGTAGAGATCTCATTAAATACCTACTTAGATAACGACTTCCTCGTTATCAGGATCGAAGATTCTGGCATGCCTTTGTCATATGAGGCCCACCAGCAATTGTTTCAGCCGTTATTTAGAGAAGAAGTGTCTCGAAGCACGCTCATGGGCGGAAAAGGCATGGGATTAGCAGTATGCAAAAAGATAGTCGAATCTCACGGCGGTAAAATCGAATCACATAATAGTCTACTAGGTGGTCTATGTATCGAAATATCGTTGCCTTTGGACAACACTCTTCACCTTAATGCAGCCAGGGCCAGCTGAATATAGCAGTTTTATCCCTTTGCGCTATAACTGACTATAAAGTAAAATCCCATGTTCAGTTTTTGGGGCGTTAATTATGAGCAGTATAGAGTTTTGGGAAGCGAAGTCTTTAGCAGACATGAGCACCGAAGAGTGGGAAGCTATATGTGATGGGTGCGGTAAATGCTGCCTTCACTCGTTTATAAATAGTGAAGAAGAGGAAGAGCATTTCGAAAGCACCGATGTATTGAGAGAAGGTGAAGAATTACTATACACAGATGTGATCTGTCAGTACAGTGATATACAAACTGGTGGATGCACACGTTATAGTGAGCGTCAAACACTTGTCCCTACCTGTGTACAATTAACGAAAGATAATCTCAAAGATATTTTCTTTATGCCGCAATCATGCAGTTATCGTCGCCTTCATGAAGGGAGGGGACTAGCTGCATGGCACCCGCTAAAAAACAGCGGTTCAAAGTCGCTTATGCATGAGTTAAATGTGAGCATAAAAGGCAAAGTCGTAAAAGAAACTGAGGTCGACCTAGAAGAAGAGTTTGAAGAACATATCGTCGAGTGGCCGGAGTTTGACTGCGACTAATATCAAAAAATACACAGCATAAAAAAGCCCATGAGATGAATATCATGGGCTTTTTTCTTATTTTTGTTCGTCTTCAGGCAAAGTTACGTTTAATTCAAGTACTGCTAAATCGTCTTCGTTTTGTTCAAACTGAACATTCACTGCATCTGAATCTACTTTCACATATTTACTAATGACTTCCAGAATATCTTGCTTAAGTTGCGGAAGGTAATCTGGCGTGCCCCGCTTAGAGCGCTCATGAGCAACAATAATTTGTAAACGCTCTTTAGCTAAGGAGGCGCTGTTCTTTTTTTCTGAACGGAAATAGTCGAGTAAAGACAAATTAACCTCCGAATATTCTTTTCAGTAAGCCTTTCTTTTCAACATTTAGGAATCTAAAGTCGATAATTTCACCTAACAACCTGTCAATAGCGTCGCTGTAGGCTTGCCCAGCGTCAGAATCGCTATCCAAAATCACAGGCTGACCAGAGTTTGAAGCATTGAGAACAGATTTTGACTCAGGTATTACACCAAGCAGGTCAATCGCTAAAATTTCTTGTACATCTTCTACAGATAACATCTCACCAGTTGCAACTCTTTCTGGATTGTATCGAGTAAGTAGCAAGTGCTCCTTTACTGGGGACGCGCTTTCTTCGGCACGTTTAGATTTGCTCTGCAAAATACCTAAAATTCTATCCGAGTCTCTCACAGAAGACACTTCTGGATTCGTTGTGACAATCGCTTCATCTGCAAAGTAAAGTGCCATCATTGCACCTGCTTCTATGCCAGCTGGAGAGTCACAAATAATAAAGTCAAAATCTTCTTTTAATTCGTTTAAGACTTTTTCCACACCTTCTCTGGTGAGCGCATCTTTATCGCGCGTCTGAGAAGCAGGCAAAATGTATAGTTTTTCGACTCTTTTATCTTTAATTAGCGCCTGATTTAAGTTTGCTTCGCCATTAATGACATTGACAAAGTCATACACAACGCGACGCTCACATCCCATAATTAAGTCGAGGTTTCTAAGGCCAATATCAAAATCGATGATGGCTGTTTTGTAACCTTTTAATGCTAACCCCGTACCAATTGCTGCACTCGATGTAGTTTTACCCACACCACCTTTACCGGAAGTTACGACAATAATTTTTGCCATTAGATTTATCCTTTGACCAATGCTGTTAATTCTAAAGATTCATTTGTTTGAGTAATCTTACAAGGATTGCCCCAAAACTCCCCTTGAAGAGAATCGCTAATCCAGTAACTACCATTTACAGATACTAGTTCAGCTTCTAATTTTTGACAGTAAATACTCGCAGAATCATTACCTTGTGCCCCAGCAATAGCACGGCCCCGTAATGTCCCGTAAATGTGAATATTACCATCAGCTATCACTTCAGCACCGTGACTGACGGCACCAATAATAATTAAGTCCCTGTCTTTGGCGTATATTTGTTGCCCAGAGCGGACGGTTGCATTGACAACCTGTGCAGGAACATAAACGTGCTTCTCAACCACTTCTGTCTTGGTGTTCGTTGATACAGCAGGGGCGACATCTTTTGTGTAATTCAAAACTGACATGCCAATAGATTTAGCCGTTTCATTTTGTTCATCACTGCCGTTACAAATACCAACAGGGTTAAGTGATAGCTCACTTAAGATAGTCTTTAAATCTGAAAGTACCAAAGGCTCATTTTGAACTTCGGCCAGATTTATAACGATAGGCGCGCCTTGAAAAAACTTAGGCGCCTGGGAGATTTTTTCATTTAACTGTGCTTTTACGACACTTAAATCGCCATTAAAAAGTTGCAACACAGATAAAGTGAAGAGGTTCCCTTTGAGTTCGAAAGATTGTGTAGACATAAGCGCTCAAATATAACTGCGTACTCTTTATTAAATCTTATTTTGACCCCGTACTGTGTACGTTTGAGAGCAGCAAAACTTTCCAATTATTATATATGTCATGGTATAGTGCTGCTCTAAGATAAGCAAGAATTTATAGGGTTATAATGCTAAGTGCAGTATACAAAAGTAGTAAAAAAGCCGACACCTACCTTTTTATTGAAAAAAGAGACGATTTCAGCAATGTTCCTGAACCTTTAATGAGCACTTTTGGCACCCCAATATTTGTAATGTTAGTTGATCTTGCCAGAAGAGAAAAACTTGGGGTTGCAGATTTAAGCTTGGTTAAGGAAAAATTAACTGAACAAGGGTTTTACTTGCAGATTCCACCTCCAGAGGAAAATCTTCTGGATGAATTTAAAAAACGAAATGGAGCAAAGAGTGACTAAGACTTTAAAAGTTATACTTACATCTCTGTGTTTTTCAGCATCAGTCAGTGCTACGACGCAAGCCGACTTTGATAAATACGTTCAACAACTAAAATCAGAAGCCATTGCTAAAGGCTACGAACAATCTTTAATTGATTCAGCCTTCGCCACTGCGAAATTTAAAAAGAAAGTAATTAAAGCAGATAAAACGCAGCCGGAGATCGTTGAAACACTCGAAACATACTTGCCAAAACGCGTACCAGACTGGAAAGTCAAACGCGCGAGAAAGTTATATCAAGAAAACAAAGAGTTGTTAGATCAAATTGAACGCGACTTTGGCGTTCAGGGTCGATTTATTATTGCACTTTGGGGATTAGAAAGTAGTTTCGGTCGAGTACAAGGCGGATATCCGGTTATCAGTTCACTGGTCACTTTGGCATTCGATGGCAGACGCGAAGCTTTATACAAACGCCAACTTTGGGCTGCCTTAGATATACTTCGCGACGGACATATCGGCTTAGACAAGTTTAAAGGTTCTTGGGCAGGCGCAATGGGCCAAACTCAATTTATGCCTACCTCATTTAACGCTTATGCTGTTGATTACAATAAAGATGGCCGCAAAGATATTTGGACGACCAAAGAAGATGCCTTTGCATCCATTGCTAATTATCTTAAAAGTGTTGGTTGGAACAACAACTTAACTTGGGGAAGACAAGTTCAGCTTCCAGCGGGCTTTTCTGAAAACTACGTGCTAAAGAGAGGCACAAAAAACCATAGTCAGTGGCTTGAGTATTTCTCAAACTCAGAGCGCTCTCTAGCAGACTGGCAAGCGCTAGGTGTTAGACGCACTGACGGCACTGATTTACCTAATGTAAATATCAACGCAGCCTTAGTCATGCCCGATGATATCAATGGTAGAATGTATTTAGCTTATGATAATTACAAAGCATTAATGAACTGGAACCGCAGCTATTACTTTGTAACCAGTGTTGGATATTTGTCTGACAGAATTGGTTACCCAAAAATTTAGACCTACTCTTACTATAAAAAAGGCAGCTTTTAAGCTGCCTTTTTGTTGGGCTAATGAAAGAAAATTAATAGTAAGAAAGGGCCTGAGTTTTTCCCCAAAAAACACGATAAGAAAACAATGTGTAACCAATAATAGCGGGGACCACCATAACGACACCGTAAAGCATAAACGTTAGCGCCGAAGGATCCGCGAGAGACTCATAAATGGTGAGTTGATTTGGCACAACGTAAGGGTAAAAGCTATGTAACAGACCTGAAAAACACAAAAGAAAGATTGATGTCGCGATAGCAAATGGCCGCCAACTTTTTGATATATCTTCAGCATTATTAAAACTACTTAATAGCGTATTTTGTAAAAAAAATAAAATCATACACAAAACAGGAATAGGTAAAAGTATGATTGATTCACTTATATCAAACCATTTTGAAGCAACAAAATCGTTAATTAAGGGGTTTACGATGGAAACCGCAATCACACCACACGCTGCAACAAAGTTGGCCTTTTTACACCATTTAATTGCTTTTTTTTGTAATTGACCCGTTGTTTTCATAATTAACCAAGCTGAGCCAATTAATGCGTATGCTGCCACAACACCAAACCCGCTTAAAATCGCAAAGCCATAGCTTTCTACACTTTTCTCAAAAGACATGACATATAAACCAAACATAAAACCCTGAGAAAAGGCTGTGAGAAAACTGCCTAATTTGAAACTCAGATCCCAGATATCCTGATATTTTGTTTTGGCTTTAGCACGAAAGTCAAAAGCAACGCCTCTTAAAATTAACCCCAATAGCATTAAAGCAACCGGTAAATAAAGCGCTTGCAAAATGACGGAATGAGCGAGTGGAAAGGCAATTAAAGCAAGTCCAACAGCGAGTACTAACCAAGTTTCATTAGCGTCCCAAAATGGGCCAATAGAAGAAATCATGGTATCTGCTTGTTGTTTGTCTTTAAGTGGTAACAGAATGCCAACACCAAGATCATATCCATCAAGCACAGCATAAACTAATATAGCTAAAGCCATTAATGCACCATAAAACAAAGCCAAGAATTCATTACTAAGCATATTGCTGACCTCGCATTGGCGGATTCAATTCATATTCTTCGACTTCGACCGCTTTATCCGCTGTGTAGAAAAGCGTTTTAATGTAAGCTGTCAACAATATCGCGTAAACACTTAAGTAACCTATCAGTGTATATAGAACGTGTTCTGATGGGACTTTTGTTACGAGCTCATCTATCCTAACTAATCCTTGTACCATATAAGGCTGTCGACCAATTTCAGTTACATACCAACCAGCCAGTGTTGCTACCCAACCAGAGAATGTCATAGCAACCAGTAATTTCAGCTGCCAAATGGGTAGCTCTTTGTGTTTGAACAAAGTTACTCTGGTTATTACAGTAACTAAAATCATTAATAAACCAAGTCCAACCATGACACGAAAACCATAAAAAACAGGCTTAACCGGAGGGTGAGCATCTTTGAATTCATTGAGGCCTTTTATTTCACCATCTAATTCATGCGTAAGAATCAGACTGGCTAAGTTTGGAATCGCCAATTCAAAATGATTCGTCCTATTCGTTTCATCAGGTACAGCAAACAGCAGTAAAGGTGCCCCTTTTTCAGTTTCCCAAACACCTTCCATTGCTGCGACTTTTTGCGGTTGATGTTTAAAAGTATTTAACCCGTGTAAATCACCAACAAACGCCTGTAATGGAGTAAGCACTATTGCTACCGTCAGCGCCACTTGAAGTGTTAATTTTGGTGCATGTTTGTGATCATTTTTAAGTAAACGATAAGCACTGATCCCCGCAATTAAAAAGGATGCGGTGATACCTGATGCAAGCAACATGTGAGAAAGACGATACCCAAATGATGGATTAAAAATAATGGCAAACCAATCCTTAGGGTAGAATACACCATCAATGATCTCGTAACCCACTGGCGTTTGCATCCAGCTGTTTAGAGATAATATCCAAAAAGCAGAAATCGTTGTGCCAATGGCCACAACTATTGTAGAAAAAGTGTGTACAGCTGGACTGACACGCTTCATACCAAATAACATAACCCCTAAAAAGGTCGCCTCCATAAAGAAAGCAGTCAGAACCTCATATCCCAACAAAGGGCCTGCAATATTGCCAATACGCTCCATAAAACCTGGCCAATTTGTGCCAAATTGAAACGACATGGTGATACCACTGACAACACCTAAAGCGAAGGTAAGGGCAAAAATTTTAACCCAAAACCGATAAGCCCGGAGCCAAACGGGCTGCTTTGTTTGAACATATCTGACTTTAAAAAAAACCAAGAACCATGCAAGCGCAATGGATATGGTCGGGAAAAGTATATGGAAACTTATATTGGTCGCGAACTGAATTCGCGACAGCAATAAGGTATCAAGCATGACACACCTCTGTTAGTTATGACTTTTTCAATAACTTATCCTTGAGGTCGATCACCTTACTAACAGACGAGCCTAGCTTCATCAATGATTGCAATTGTTCAGGTGTCAACCTCTGCAATTCAGCTGACCATTTAGTCACTGTTTCTAAAAGATCATGTATGGATTGCATTTGCTCCTGAGCGTACTTTTCCTCTGGCGAGTTCGCTGTATCTAAAATTTGATCGCGTAACAACGTCAGGGTAGGGTCAATTTCTCGCTTGCGTCTTTCTTCGAACACTTTATTCGCAAGATCCCAAATAGTACCGTTCGGCGCATAATATTCTTTTCTATCGCCGGGAATATGATGAACTTTTACAAGTTGCCATGACTGCAACTCTTTGATCCCCATACTGACATTGCCTCGAGAGATCTTAAGTGCTTCTGCAATTTGATTTGCAGTGAGTGGGTGCTCATTAATAACGAGTAACCCCACCATTTGCCCAATCGTTCTATTAAATCCCCAACGACTGCCCATTTCACCGCAATGGAGCACGAAGTTTTCGATTTTTGGTGATAAATTCATAATTCTAAACGTTCAGTAATTATTGAAAGTTAAATATACAAAGATAACTGACTCAGATCAACTAAAGTTTCAATTTTTTCTGAAAGTTCCAAATAAAACTGTAATGTAAAGTTGAACAATTAAGTTAGTACCTAAAGCCAGACTGTAATCTAGTCGGTTTTAAACTATTTGTATATCGCTTAAAGAAAATCTTTTAGAAGTTTTGGTAAATAATGAAACTTTCGAACTAAAACTGTTCAAATTTGCTTTTATAAAATCCAACTCACCGCAGAACGGTTACTTTTAAATAGTGACAAGGTTCACATTTTCGCGTGGATGATGGGCTATTTATTTTAATTTAGAGGACGAAAAATAAAAAGGCTTTACCTTAAGATAAAGCCTTTGGTAGTTGAGATGTAAAGGTAGGTTTAAGACTGATGTTTTCCAACTTCCCAGTTGTTTTGTTTTAATAAAGTCTCGCCAGCGTCGATAGCGCCTGATTCTAAAGACGTAGCCATTGAGTCATTCCAGCGGTTTAAGTAACCGAACAATGAGATGACACCTAAGATTTCAACTATTTCTCCATCGTCCCAGTACTTTTTCAATTCTGTTTCTATATTGTTATCTACCGCATTCGGAACACTTGACGCAGCCAATGCAAACTCAAACGCCGCTTTTTCACCCTCAGTGAAAACGTCAGATTCGCGGAATTGCCAAATTTGCGCCAATCGATTATCAGTACCGCCATATCGTTGAGCTGCTAAGATTGTGTGTGCCTCGCAGTATCGGCAACCCGTATTTGCGCTAGTGATGTAGCCAATTAGCCTTTTAAGCTCTGATGTAACACGACCATGATTTTCCATCACGGCTTTATTGAGATTTATAAATGCACGCGCAATAGCGGGTCGAATTTGCATAGTGAGTACGCTGTTTGGGCAAAACCCCAACGTTTCATTGAAGAATTTTGCAAGCTCAGTGACTTCCTGATCGTGGTCTTGTGATAGTGGGGTAACTAAAGGCATAATCAGCTCCTGTTGAATTTATATTTTTTGTTGCATATGCAACATAACATAACTCTGGAGAACCTACTTGTCTAGTGAAATCTCAAATAAAAATGCATTAAAAAATAGATTGGCAAGCTTTACACAAAACAAGCAGAGCAAATTAGCGTTAGAAACACATATCCCTTTCCAAGTCGCGGTAGTTAGTAACCTGTTATCGATTTCAAGAGATCCGATTATCCGAGATTTAACAGACTTAGACACAAGAGAACTGAGAATAATGGTTAATATCGGATCCTACGGTCCAATTACAGCTTCTGATATTGCCTATCAAACACGCTTGGACCCATATTCAACCACCAGAGCGATAACTGCGCTTATAAAGCGGGGGTTGGCGCAATACGCACAGACGCAAACACAAACTAGAAGCAAACCGGTTGAGTTAACAAAACTAGGAAATGAGATATATTGCAAAGTAGCGACGCACCTAAAAAAAAGAGAAGAGAAACTGCTAGAAACATTGTCTGATACAGAACAAAGTATGCTAAGTACACTCCTACAAAAACTAGAACTTAACGCAGAAGACGTTTTAGCAAATGAAGTGAAACACTGTGAGTCTAATGAACAGGCTGTGACAAGAGATCATAAAGAAATAGTCAGATGGCATAGCAGAACGCATAAAAAGAACTAGCGCTGGACTGCAATTAAAAAAACATATTTTTTGCACATTTAGTAACCAAGCTAAGTGGTAGATCTAATTAAGGGGCAAAAATATGAAATACAAAAACCTAGCCTACTTGGGGGCGTTAATTTTATTCAACGCACCCAGTTTCCACTTGTACGCGAAACCAAGTCATGACCATAACAAACCAAAAAAGACATTTAGGCACAATGTCATCCAAACACAAACTGAGGTAGACATTCGATTACAAGAAATCGTCACTCAGCAAAACTTACAAGCGACATTACCAGATACCACTAGCCTGCCTAATATCATGGATCCATTACCTCAACTAGGTATGAAGCTCTTTTTTAGTAAAGCGCTTGGCGGCGAAAAAACCGTGGCTTGTGCCAGCTGTCATCACCCAAGACTCGGTGGCGCTGATGGACTATCTTTACCAATCGGTACAAATGCCGTTAACCCAGATATCATCGGTCCGCTTAGATTAACCGCAGACTCAATTAATATTCCAAGAAACTCGCCAACGATCTTTAATGTCGGCTTAGCTAACTCAAGTTTATTTTGGGATGGAAGAGTTCAACGCTTTACAACCACCGATGCTAACGGGCAGCAAATTGAAGTCATTAGTACCCCAGATTCTGGATTTCAAGTGGCTGATGAAAAGGTTGGAAATGATTTAGTTGGTGCTTTGTCTCGCTTCCCTGTCACCTCGGTTGAGGAAATGCGTGGACAAGCGTTTCCTGACGCTTTTGATAACCAGTCTGTACGGGAGCATATTGCACAGCGCCTGGGTAACTACGGTTCGCAAACCGACCAACTAGAAAAGAACCAATGGTTACTTGAGTTTAGACGTGCTTTTAACAGTACCGAAAGCGCTGAAACACTAATAACTTTCGATAGTATTGCACTGGCATTGGGAAAATATCAGGCTTCAGTAAATCTGATTAATTCTCCATGGAACGCCTATTTGCGCGGCAATCAAAACGCAATGACTCAAGCCCAAAAACGCGGCGCCACTTTATTTTTTACACAAATTAGTGAAGGGGGAGCCGGCTGTGTAAATTGCCATGGTGGAAGCCGATTTAGTAACGACGGCTTTTTTAACTTAGCGTTTCCCCAGTTTGGGATCGGGCTTGATGAGCAAAATGCGGATCTTGGCCGATTTAACATTGACTCAC
Source organism: Pseudoalteromonas luteoviolacea (assembly GCF_000814765.1). Taxonomy (GTDB): domain Bacteria; phylum Pseudomonadota; class Gammaproteobacteria; order Enterobacterales; family Alteromonadaceae; genus Pseudoalteromonas; species Pseudoalteromonas luteoviolacea_H. The sequence goes on along the minus strand of NZ_JWIC01000007.1, from coordinate 434,392 downwards.
AACAACGTAATTCATTTGCCTTTAGAGTGCCAAGCTTACTCAATGTTGAACTAACAGCTCCATATGGACATTCAGGCGCATATGAAACATTAGAAGAAGTCGTTGCACACTATGTTGATCCTGAATCTGCAATTGGCCACTTTTTCGAAAAGGGAGGAGCTTGTGGGCTATCGCAATTTAAAAATGATATCAGCTGTCAAACACTAAACCATAATGCAGAATCTAATAGCCAAAGTGCACTCGCGTTACTTCAGTTGTCACCGTTTGTTTCAGCACCATTGGATGCAGCGCAACAAAGCGATTTAGTTGAATTCTTAAAAGCGCTGACAGATAGATGTGCTGAAGATCCTCGCTGTGTAAGAAAATTTGAGCCAAGTCCTCACACCCCAGATCCGGATAATTTGAGGCTCAAAGTTCAAAAGGCACTCGTAGGGCAAGTATAAAATAATTGAATCATAAGAAATGCCCCTTATTCTTAAGAACAAGGGGCTGCTTGTTGACTACTACAAGCGCGATTAAAACTGAATCGCGTTCGAAGTACAATCTCTGTTTAATTTCGTGAAATTTTATAGCTCAAGGTAACATTGCGGTAAGGCAAAAAGCCCCTTAAACCTACATGCCATATACCTTGTTGAACATCATCTACAACACATTGCTCGTTACTACCCCAGAGGTAAGGTCGGCAGTCAAACTTGTGAAATCTAGGCTTACGTTTATGTCGTAGATATAAATCTGCCTCTCCATGACCTTCAATTTTAACTTCCAAATTATTGTATCCCTCAGGGACTTCAATTGAAGTACGCTGCCACCAGAACCAACCATAAATATTATCGATTTGGCCTTCGATAACCGGGTACGGGTCTTGGGTTTGCAAGTCAATAACAATTGGGTCATGATCCGATGAGCGATATGCATGATCAGCATATAGAGATTGCTGATGCTTATGTGACTTATATTCAACGTTGTAATCAAGCGCAACAGGCTCATCCGCATTAATATGCCAATCTGAAACCGCGCGCACTTTTTGCGTCATAGCACTGCTAGCAAAAGCATGATCTAAACTACCTAAACGACCTTTGAACACATAAGAATAGCTTGTGCTATCTGAATTGATCACATCACGGAGGTTGTCGTATCCGTTGACTGTCATTTGCGCAATCGGGTCTTCCTTATTGTAAGCATTGAAATCACCCAAAATAATCGTATCATCATCTAATATGGAAGTTGGGTTGCTTGCTAACCAGCGATTGAGCTCATCAACAGCTGTAACTCGAGTTTGGTTCCAACAACCTTGACCATCTAGTTGGTCTTGGTCCAACCCTTCAGCCTTGCTGCAACTGCCTTTTGAACGCAAATGTGTGACAACCACATTGAAAACATCGGTAGTCTGTAAATCCTCAAATGTTTGCATGACAGGTGGGCGGTTACCATAGTCAAATGGCACAGCATCTGTATATGCAGCAGTACCGGCCTCTTTTACTTTATTACTGCGATAAATTATGCCAGACATGATTGCATCAGTACCAATCGCATCAGTACCCATATCGACATACTGATAAGTGTTGTTAGCATCCGCCATGGTTAAAGCATTTGCTAACTCGGCTATTGCGCTAAACTCGCCAAAACCATCGTTTTCAACTTCCAACAAACCAATTACGTCTGCATCCAAGTTCAATATTGCCGTGACTAGTTTGGCCTTCTGACGCTCAAACTCTTCGATAGAGTCTGCACCACGTGCTGTTGGGAACCCTCCACCTAAACCGTCACCGTTGAAGAAATTGAGCACATTCATACTCGCCACTCTTAGATTTCCCTGCAATTCTGTGGGGGCGTCAGTGCGCGTATTTTCTGACACAAAATTAGGCTGATTAACTGGGTGCACTCGATACTGAGAGAAACCATAGCCCACGACACCTTCAACACCAGTGACCTTATCTCCAAGTCTAAGCGTATTGTATGCATCAAGCTCAACAGTAGGGTAGGGGATAACTTCAGGGTTTTGCAGTGAAGAGCCATCATCTAACGTAATTTCTTTCGTTCGATTGAGTCGCTCAACTTCATTTGCACTGTCACCGGGTGTTGCGACCTGAGTGCCTTGATATAAGCGCTCAGAGCCCAGCTTTAGCTCACCGTAACGTTTCAAGCCATAACTGTCATTGACGAATAACTCATTCGTGATGTTGACCAGCATACCCTCGTAAGCTTCAAGTCCTAGCTGCGAAGGGATGGTAATATCCGTGCTCACTACCGCCTCAGTACCACATAAAACCAAGCCCGTCACACTGCTTATTTGAGTCTGACCATATGATTCTCGAACACTACCGGCTAGTTTCACAACTTGGCCTTCTACAATAGAATTATCTTGGTATGAAACAAATATACCTTCAGATGTAAGCGCATTGTCATCTTGATCAAATGATTCTTCTTGTACGAAGAAACCTTTGAGCTGATCATCACCAACAAAAGCGGCCGTAACCACACCTTGTAACTCTACTTGCTCACCAACGAGTGGACTTTCATTGGATTCGCCTTGTATTGCGTGGATCTTAGTATTGTTCTCATTACACGTTATTGCTGGTGGCTCTACTGGGTCGCTTGAGTTATGAATACCTATATTTGAGAAGTCATCTTTAGCTAACGCTTCCCATTCAACTGATGGAATAAATTCATCAGTGGCCACTGCATCACCAGAAGATACAGACGCAAAGCGAACTAATGTTCTGTCTTTTGTAGAAACCCCTTGATCACTCCATGACGAACCTGGGTCAACACCTATCTGGCCAATGCTATCGACAATGACATCATTTTTTGTCAAAACAACTGCATCATCGCCATTGAACCAACTGCCGTCTTTTTGTTGTTGGGCTTTTAAACGTAGCTCTTCAGCAGCTCTTGCATGGACAATGACATGAGTATCTTTAGGGGCAACGGTTCCTTCTAAAACAATAGAAGTTCCTGAATTTGTATTACCATTGAAATAAAATTGAAGACGATAGTCGCTTAAGTTAATTGGGGAATTTGAATTGTTATAAATTTCAACAGCCTTGTTGTAACTGCTTCCTTCAACATACTCAGAAATCATGACTTCAGCATGGACTGGCAGCAAAAAGCATGTAATTGCTGACGCGACTAGGGATTTTTTGAACATAGTTATTTCCGTTTACCGTGTTTTATAATGAATTATTTAGTAATTGAGGATGCCACTCTATATGAAAAATATTTCAATTGTAATATTTGTGTGACTTTTATATTTCAAAACTGATTATTTTAGTCCTTTGTTATAGTCATAAATTCATGCATTACTGCTCTAGGAAGGAATAATATAAATAAGAGTCATAAAAAAGCGCTGTATAAAGTTCAATAGCTCAGCTCTGTAACTGAATCTAATGGATAACCGCATCAAATCTAATCTTTCAAAATCATTAATAAATTTATTTTTGATATCTTATAACAATTAAAACCTGCACTTATTCGTTTATATTTTGACCAGGCAAAGTCACATAAGTTAATGTCTAAAAGTCAAATAAGTTAATGTCTAAAAGTCAAATAATTTGACTAACCTAAAAAACATAAGCCGTTACAGGAGAGGCTCAAAATAATTGCTTGGGACTGTAGGTTTTAAAAAAGGAATAACCAGTTACTCTCAACTGGCTAGATAACAACATGTAAAGTAACTTTATTTAAGGATAATTAAATGAAATCCAATCGATTGATTAAATTAGCATTTTTATCATTTACTGCACTAAGCACACAACACGCTGTGGCTCATCAAACACCAACAATTTTGGATAATGATGAGTATGAAATTGAAAAGCATCTAAATTTAGATATTGACTGCGGAGCAGACGCAAGTGCACTTCAACACGCACTTGATAAGGCTTATTCAGCGCAACTAGTCCAATTGACCGTGTCTGGCGAATGTGCAGCACCGTTGCATATTCAACATGGACGCTTTGAAATTATAAATGACACAGGGTCAACCGGCTCAATAAGAGTTCGGCATAATCAAGAATACCCACAAAAAAGCGCTATCTTGTTAAACGCTAGTAATGTCGTGTTTAAAAATATACACATTGATGTGCCGAGCGATATGCCAGCTGTTGAGCTCAAAGCTAATAGCTTAGCGAAATTTGATCACGTAAGTACTAATGCAAAGTCGCCAAATGATTCATCTTTTTTACAGTTTTTAATCACAGACAACAGCACTGCTTATTTTGAAAGAATGTCTGGTAACTCAGTAGGTGTCTATGGCAGCTCCTTTGTTGAATTTTCGAAACGAAGCGATCAAATTAAGTTGGAAGTGTACGATACATCAGCGGCACAATCTGCACAAAGTAACCACTTCCGCTCTGTTCAAGTAGCTGGTAATGGCTATTTTTTAGGTGACAACCAAAGTAATGTGAATTTACTCATGATTTGGAGTAAAGGTGCAGCTGAGATCAATAATAAGAGTCGAGTAGGTGAAATCATGATGGGGGGGCAAAGTCATTTTGCAGCCTACAAAGAGTCCCTTGTCGCTGGGCCTTACTCACTATGGGGAAATGTTGTTTTTGAATTAGAGCATTCAACTGCTTACAACTGGAAAGCGGTCGATAAGCCTTATTCAATTATTATCGGTAATAATGCCCATGTAAATGGAAAATTATACCCTGGTTGGAGTTGGACCGGACAAGCAAAATAGGTAGCACTAAAAAGAGAAAGAGGAGTTAACTCCTCTTTTCTGCACTCAACGAAAGAGAACTAGCTGATATAGTCTATGTAAATGCAAAGTTTTGACTCTTCATTGTCAAACGTAGGTGACGCACAAACTACTGCATTATGTTCTTGGTCGACCCAGTTTTTTCCTTTTACCAAAGCAATATCTCCATTGCATAACGTGTTCACATCGCATGCTTTAGGTTGCTTTATCGCAGGCGCCAATTGATTCTTTTCAAGCGGGTGGTATTGCACAAAGTCTTTTTCGAGCCAGCGTTCACCGCTGCCACCTAATGTTGACATCATTTTCACAATCCCATTTTGAAAGTGAAAAGCAGGGCTGATCGAATAATGAGATGGCAGTATACGTAAACCTATTTCTTTTGGTTCTAATAGTTCTTCAAACATAACTAACATCAACTCAATATGCTCGAACAGTAAGTCACCATGAGTGGTCGACGAAAACATCGCTCTAATTCTGTCAAATAACTCTCTGTCAATTGCACCCTGATATTGAAAATGACTATCTTGGGCTTTTTTAACATAATGAATGGCAGCGTTACTTTTTGCCCAACTTGATGGACAACAAAAACAAGTTAATGCGGTATCAGTTTCATATATTTTTGAAAGAACACTTGCCGAGTCTTCGATTAAATATTTAGTGCTTGTTGAGGGAACACTTACTTCAGAATTAACGCTCATAAAACCATTTTGTTATGTGATAATATTGCAACATTATCACTTTACTTATTTCATGAAAAGACTTTCACCTCAATTATTACGAATAAGAATTAGTTTTATTACGATAAGGTGCTAATCTGGTTTTGAATACAATTAAAATGAATCATAACGACACTAGTCTATTTTAAAGTTATCCATGGTTCTTTGTAATGTATCACTATTGAGTTTCATATCTTCAAATAGCTCTTTTAAAGCAATAGACGTCTCTAGCTCATCGTTTGCCGCTTCTAAAACGGCCGACGTATTCGTAGAAATATCTTGAGCCACTGTTGATTGTTGTTGTGCTGCTGTTGCTACTGAAGTGGTCAATTGCTCAACATTATTACTGTGTTCACTCACTTGCATAGAAACAAGACGCGTTTCCTCTACCTCGCTCATTATCTCACTGGCGAGCTGCGTATTTTCTTTAATGGCATTAACCACACTTTGGCTGATCTCATTCAAATTACTTAATAAAGACGAGATTTGCTCTGAAGATTCCTTACTATTGTTGGCAAGCCCACGTACTTCATCCGCTACCACAGCAAAACCTCTTCCGTGCTCACCCGCTCTCGCAGCTTCAATCGCAGCGTTGAGCGCGAGTAAATTTGTTTGATCTGCAACACTGCGGATTGAATCTAAAATAGTGTTAATCTCAGCAACTTGTTTTTCCATTTTTGCGGCCATTTCATTGACCATATCCATATGTTCGGAAAGGGCATTCATTGCGTCTAGGTTTCTTTGATTATCTTCTAATAATTTTTTAGATTCATTGTTTAATTGATCGCTCGCTGCCAGCGTGTCAGATGCTGAGCGCGCTATTTCTTCACTGGTGGCTGCCATTTCTTCAATCGCAGTAGCAATACTAGACGCCATTGTTTGAGTACGCTGTGCATCTTCATTAACATGGCTCGCAGCTTTATCCATTTTTTCGCCCAAGTCTGTACCAACGTTGATTGATTTTGACAAGCCTAATAACAAATCCTTAAATGCATATACCGTATTATGAATAGACTCAGATATCTGCCCAAGCTCATCACTGGTTTTTAGTCTCACATCTAAAGTTAAATCACCCTCACTTGCTACTTTTTCTAAGATGCCAGTTAAGTGATTCAATTCATGTTTCAAGGAAGTCACTAAGTGCATATTTATGACGGCAATCACACTCATCGCAACTATAAACGAGATGGTAATAAACCAACTTTGACTAACTAGATCGCTTTTGACCGCTGCGCTGTGGTCAACAGTTTTAAGCCATTGCTTGTCTAAAATCTTTTTAACAGCAACAATTTGATTGGTCGCTTTTGGAAACCAATCACTACTCGACATCAAAGTATTGAAATCTGGGTTGTCATTATTAATCAGATAATTGATCACGCTATCCAATTCTTTTGCACTCGAATCAGACATGGCTCTATTGTATGCCTCAAGTTGCTCGCCTTCTAAAGAGGTTTCGAGTTGTTCCTTTAAGATCCCTAATTGTGTTTGATAATAGGTAAGCTCGCCCCTTATCTGTGAATTTATGCTCTTTTTAGACAACACGCCGTTAATTTTACCTCGTAGTTGGCCTTTTCGCTCTTTGCTTTTTGCTAATAAAAATGCGATGGACAGTTTAGATGCTAGATCTCGATTACTGATATACGCTTGCATACGCGTGGCAGTGTCTATGGCAATTTGATTGAGGTGGCTATAATACTTAAATGCATTTTTGCCATTTTTATTATCCACTTCACGCCTAATTGTTGGCTTATCATTTAGCTCTTTAAACAAAAAAGGCAGCCACTTTTTGACTTTTTCATCATCTCTAAATTGACCAGAGTACAAATCCCTTACTGTTTTTTCAGCATTGTCGGCTTTAGCTCTTTGCGCTGAGACTGCACTTTTTTTATCTGCCGTAGGGTTCCCTAAAAACCCAGCAGATAAACCACGCTCTACCGCATGATGATGCGCTATTTTTTCGATTGCATCCAACAACTTAATGTATTCAATATCCTGCGATGTCGATGAATAATCATGCCAATATTGGGTGGCTACTTTTGCAAGAAGAATAAAAATGAAGGCTATAAGTGCAAGAGAGCTGATTATGGTAAGTTGTAAAATGGATAAGCGTTTTAGCAAATTCATTTATTTCTCCGGGGCGTAATCCTGATGCCAATCACCAAAGACAGGCTAATAATTGTTCCTTAACTTAAAAGATAGTCAAAAAATCGCTAACGATATAAGTTTCTTCATGAAAATTATCGCAAAGCGTTCAGCATCTGAGATTACCCAATTTAAAACAGCCATTTTTGAAGCAGGATAACCCTTTTTTTATCATCTCACCGTTTATAGACTTATTTGGCTCTAAACATAGAAAATCTATACAGGTTTCTGTTATCTTTAGCGCCTGTACCTAAAGGGCTAGACCATGATTCGAGTTTTATTGCTATTTTTCTGTCTATTTTCCGTTAATCTCACCGCAGGGCAACTCAAAGTCTCTGATATCAAGTTCAGTTATCAGGAAAATCACCTTAATCAAATCTTGTTTGTTTTTAACAAAAATATCGCGAAATCGGGTGATATACCGCATGCCCGGCAAATAGAACACATTTATTTAACGGCAGATTACAAACATATGTGCCGCTGGCGATTTGAAGGCTTAAAGTCTCTCAGCTGCGACCTCTACACAAAAGTGCCAACTCTGTACCCAATCACAGCTGGTGTTAACCGCGGATTTAGTGGACTAACAGAATCTCTGAACAAAGATTTTAAACAACAATGGTTCAGACGAGACTTACCAATTCAGTATGCTGAAGCTAAGAACAATAAAGTCACCTTAAGCTATGATGCAAGTTTGGTCGCCAATGAAAACATAGCCGAACAGCTTCAAAACACGATTGTCTTTTTTAGTGATGATGAATCATTACAGCCAATTTCAGTATCATCAGAACAAACGAATGGATACATACGTTTAGATTATGAATTTAAAAAAGACATAGCGCACACAAAGTTAAAAATTGTTTTACCTAAGGGCACGAAATTAAGCGATAAACACGTTACTAACAAACAGGATATTGTTATATACAGTAAACGCGCACAACCTGAACGACCTGAGTTTTACGGTCTTTTTTGTCAGCCTTTTGGAATTAATAAGTACATCAGTGATTACATTGCACTAGAGCCAGGCAAGCTAAAAACCTGCGCACCTGAATCTTTAGCTGTTGCGTTTTCAGAACCACTTAAAAATCACCAATCGTTGAGCGACATTATTCAAAACCAATTGGGAAAACGTTCTTTTGCTTTTGATATGCCTCAAAAGCACAAATTAGGTGCCATGTATAACATAGCACTCGATGGTGACACCCAATATAAATTCAACCTTGAAGGTGTTGAAGGGGTATCCGGAAAGACCTACGAAAATAGATCCGCTGTAGTGCATTTTTCAACACGTGAAAGTACCCCTTATTGGCGGCTTTCAAATTATCTTGGCACTCAATTACAAACAGGTGAGCAAGGACACTTATTACTTGAACACCGGAATAGCAAAAACCTTAAAATACTATATAAATCAATAGACAACTTAGACGCTTTACACGCATGGCAATCGACAGTGATTGAGAGCGATAACACTGAGTTTAAAGAGCTCACCTTACTAAATAGCTCACCCAAAATACTCCATATCGAACAGTTACCAATATCGCATTTGATGAACAACCGAAGTGGCATTTTAATATACAAGGTATCTGGTCAGAGCGTCGACTCGAAGACAGAAACGTTACACATAAAACAAATATCAGACCATGAAACGTTATCACTATCAGATTTTAACTTATTTGCCCAAATTGGTGCGACGCTCTCAATCTCAACTTATTCATTTAAAGACAATTTGCCACTTAAAGCACGTGTTTGGTTAACCTGTGAACAGTTTGAAAAACCTAAATTTTTGGGCACCACAGATAAATACGGCAAACTGAACGTATCACATAAAGCACTTCAAAAAATGATGCTTGCACAAAATAGTCAATGTTGGCTTTGGGCGCAAGCTGACCGCAAAAAAGCCATGGTGCACTTGGATATGAGCAAGACAAATGCCATTGCAGCGCATACCATATTTAGCCAACCCATCTATCAACCCAATGAAGCTGTGAACTTTAGCATTGCCATGAAGCAGCATACTGAAGAAGGCTTAGTTGCACTCACTCAAGATATTCGTGCTGTCATCAAAAACCCAAACAGGTCTTCGTTGAAAGCCTTTGAGATCTTTCCTAAATTTATTTCACCACAAGGCTTAGTGCATTTCAGCATACCTGCAGGTTTTAAGCAGGTGGGTAGTTATAAAATCGAACTATACGTGGGTTCACACCGTGTAGACACTTATGACTATATTAAAGTTGCCCAATTCACTCCACCGGAAATCGAGTTTTCTTGGTTACATAACCAAGACGTGCACATCAACAAACCTTTTAACGTTAAAGTGCGGGGCGTTACTTATAATGGGCAAGACGTCAACAATTTTACCGGCGAGTTGAGAGTAAAGTTTCAGTCCGTCTATACACACCCGGATTCTTGGCCTGAAGATTACGACTACCGTCACTTTTACGAAGCACCATCGCAAAATAAAACGCACAAGGTTCAGCTTGATCAGCAAGGCGAAGGGGAAATTATATTAAACATGGATGCACCTTTCATCGGTGTTTCACTGTCTTCTCAAGTCACTTCAAGCTCTGGTGAGACTCGTTTTTACCACACGACACTGCCATATTTTTCAAGAAGCCACTATATAGGAACAACCATAGAGGAAAATAAGCTAAAAGTGATCGCGCTGACTCAAGATGGAGCTGAAATTAAAGCGCATGTCAGCATTTCAATCAATAATTTACAGTCTGTGGATGATGAGAGTTTCACACCTTTGGCACTGTGTTCAGGCACAACGCCTTTGCATTGTGATATCCCCAAACACATCGATGACTATGCTGAATTAAAGATCATCAGTGGAGATGAGCAATACGTTTGGAAAAGAGGCTATCAACTTAACAAAGAACAAACAAAAGCAACAACTAAACAGGCCACACCACAACTCATTGGTCAGTCTTCAGCCACGGTAGGGGAAGTGTATACTTTAAGTATTGACTCACCCATTGAGGGGCAGGCTGCTGTAATGATAAAAGCAGGCGAATTGATGAGAAGCTTTATCGTCGAGGTCAATAAGGGCAATAACGACATAGAAATAGAAATTGATGATGCATTGATACCTGGCTTTGAAGTGACTGCATTTTTACCATCGACTACAGAGCACATTGCGAATAAAAAAAGTGAATTCAATCAGAAAATCAAAAAAATAGTGGATGCAGCACGGCAAAATGCGAAACGCAACCTAAATAGCCTCAGTGAAATTTCGTTGCCTACAAAGCCTCGCGTTTATGGGTATGAATTAAGTCAGTTTATTCATGTAGAACCAGCAGACAAGCTCACTCTTGAAGTCGAACACCCTAACATCATTGAGCCTAACGGCACTCTTGAAATTAACGTTACAAGCAACCAAACCGCTGACGCTCAAATATGGATAGTGAACGACGCGTTGTTCGATGTATCGCATGAATCACCGAGTTCAGTCTCTTTCCAACAGTTATATCATAGGTTTTCATACCATCAACCTTGGCATTCAGTTCATAATCAAACAGATTGGCTACTGGACACAAATACGAATAATAATATTCTTGCAGCCTTATTCTCCAACAGTGTTCAACAACGCAGTCGTATGGCGGCATTAGCGCCGTCAAATTCAGCACACAGAATGTCAGATCAAGCACAGTCGGTATGGCTCACTCCCGCCTCTTTGACGGCGAACAAAACTAAAAATATTGAAATCAAATTACCGCAACTCAATGGTCGGTGGCGTTTATTTGTATTAGCAATTAATGAGCACAATCAAGCAAAATATACACATACTTTGAACACCCAAGCTGATGTTGAATATCAGATATACGTCCCCGAAAAAGTATTTCTCAGAGATAAACCCGTTGCTGTTGTAAAAATCAATAATCCCAATCAGCACTCTGTTCAAGATCGTGTTGAGATAGCCTTTAACGGTATGATAATAAAAAGGGACAGTCCACAACTTGAGGCAATGCAATTAAAAAGGTTTGAAATACCATTAAACGATTTAAAATTGGGACTTAATACCATATCAATACGAAGCTTGAACGACAGCAAAAGGCACTATCGCAAAGATATTCAGGTGTTAAAAAATACAGCGCACAAGCGCAGTGTTTTTAAGATGGATCCTGCCCATTCAAATACGATTCTTGTACCAAGTACATCCGTGATTGAGCACGCTCAAGTAAGTACCCTAAATAGTAATGCACCTAACTGGGCGCTACTTGCCAATTACCACCATCACTATCCCCATCAATGTTTAGAACAAACACTTTCAAGGGCGGTGAGTTTAACGTATAACCCGATTACAAATGCGGTACCTAACACCAAGCTCGCCGAGCTGCTCAAAACCAGTTTAATGCAGAATGTGCGTTACAGCGGCTATCGGTATTTTAAGAATACAGGCACAGATCTGATGCTGAGTGCTTATACTTTACTGGCAAATAAATGGCTTTCAAATAGCAATTATCAGTTTGAATTTGACCCTGAATTGTTAGACGAGCTGAAAAGTCAGCTCATGAACACAATAGACCATACGCATTCCACTTCACACCATAACCGATATGACAGAGAGTGGTTGTTATGGGCATTGTCAGAGCATAACGCGTTAGATTTGTCAGAAATTAAAAACATATATGCCTTGGGCGTACTTGATACAACAAGTCACCTATTGCAATTACAAGCACTAAAAGCAGCAGGAGCACCCCAAGACGACATTGAGTCAACTCTAACAAATATCATAGGAGCGGGTTATCAAGACCAGTCTTTCAATGCACTAGGGTCGACTTTAAATCAATGTTTGGCAATTCAATTAACTGAAATACCAAATGTAAAAGCACTGCTTTTTAAACCTGTTATTTCCAAACAACTTCAAATCGGGCACTTTGGCAATACATTAATAGATAGTATATGTACATTAGCGCTCAAAGATCTCAAAGGTTTGCCATTAACTGAAGTAGAAACAGACAAGCTGAATACTGTAAATGAGATGTCCGAACATCGTATCAATCATGCGCCGTCAATGCCTTACTACTTACACCTGGAAAAAAAAGCCTTGCTATCAAAAGAAACGCCGTCGTTTGATGGCTTAGAGATAACTAGAGAATATCGCATTAAACAAGGCAGCAATTGGCAACCTGTTAACGAAGATAAATTAAGCGTTGGGCAACTAATAAAGGTCACTATAACTGTGTTTTCACCAATAGAACGAGAGCATGTGCTCATTAAGGACTTTTTACCTTCTGGATTATTAATATTGGACCCAAGTCTAAAAAATCAAACCTATTGGCGCTGGTTGAAGCAAAAGAACACTCAAGCTGTGACGGTTTTACTCGGTCAAGATGGACGAACATTGGCATCGTGGCATAGATATAAACTGCCCGCAGGCACCACGCAATTTGAGTATTTAGCTGAAGTTCGTTATAGCGGTGAGTTTCTAACACCTTCAGCAACAGTTGAAATGATGTATTACCCAGATATCGGGGGTAAAACTGGGGCTAATAGCGTAACAATTGATTAAAATAGTCATTTTCACTTTAAATAGTTACGCTTGCCTGTGTTTAATCATCATTTTCTTTGGGCGGTTTTAAATGTCGTTTTTTAAGCTTTGATTTATAACGGCGACCGTATAAAAAGCAGAGAACAATTAGAAATATAACCAAAATCAAGATCAGGCTGCCACTGTTTGTAGTGTGCATAATAGGCCTCTTAAATTTTAAGTCAAAGTATAGCAGGCCAGTGCACCTGCTATATCAAGGAACTATGCAAACAACGCAGGGCGTGCACCAAACTTATTTAAGTTTGGAAATACTTGCTCTAACTCAGTATCAGATATTCCTAACCACTGACCCAAAGCAGCACCGTACTGGTCAACAGACATGGTTGGAATTAATCGACCACTGCCAGCATCTAACTCATGATTAAGCTCAGCAGGGGGGATATCACCAAATACAGTACCCCCATTGATTGCGCCGCCCATCACAAAATGATGCGCACCCCAGCCATGATCCGTCCCGTCACCATTAATCGCAAGCGTGCGACCAAAATCAGAAGCGGTAAATAATGTAACATTGTTAGTCAGACCCATGCTTTCCATAGAACTGTTAAAAGCATTAAGTGCGCTATCTAATGCAGACTGTAATTTTGGTAAGGTTTGAGCCTGTCCAGAGTGGGTGTCAAACCCACCCATGGATACAACAAAAATTTGCCTTTTGGTACCCAGTTGTTCTTTGACCGCTAACGTCCGAGCAACAGACTCAAGCTGCCTCCCTAATCCAGTCTTTGGAAACTCTCCTACACTGTTTGATTGTGACGAGATTGCTTTGTTAAACATATTGTTCGCGTCGAACGATTGAGCAATCTTATTAGAAAGGTCTTGCTCAATTAAATTAGTACTTTGATGGCCTAAAGCGCTAAAATGTGCCTTAACAGCATCATTATCTTCAAAATATTCTAAAGCTTGAACCGTTGCAGCACGTCCATCTGTCACATGATATGGGGCGGTATTCGTGCCTGTAACAAGTAATTCTCCACCAGCTGTTGTTACCGCAGAAAAAGTGTTTGCTTGGATCTGCCCTTGATTAATTAACGCATCGTTTAATCTGCCAGCCCAACCATACTGAGCGCCCTCAGCTTTACCTGACATCCAAGTGCTTTGCTGATCATTATGGGAAAATAACCGAGATGGTAGTTTTGCTGTTTCATTACGAATGCTGGTGGCTGTGACATTTTCTAATAAGGGGCCAACATTGCCCACTATTGACAACTTACCTTGTTGATAAAGGCTTGCTATAGAGGGCATTTCCGGCGGTAAAGCAAATTGGCGTTCTGCGAAGCGACTCGGTACATTAATTGATATCAGATTATTGAGCTCTCGTTTAGTGGTATATTGGTTTAACAGCGATTGCCTTATCTTGGCCCATTTACTATAGCTCTCGTTATCATAGGGAATAAGCGTATCGTGATTGTCCATGCCACCATATAAGAAAACACAAACCAGTGCACGATATTCCGTGGCGTTTACTTGTGTATTTGCCAACACTTTGCCCATGTTCATAAAAGAAGAGGCAACAACACCAGCACTTGCTGATTTAATAAAATTACGTCTATTCATTGTCTTATCCTTTACTTCTGAACCAAATAATCAGGTGAAGACATCACCATTAAAATTGCCAAATGGACTCGAGAAGCAAAACCATCTTCAGCATCTTCTTCAATAGAAGCAATTACTTGGCTGATATTGTTATAGCTATTTGTACTCAGTTGATTAGCACATAAAAGTAAGTTTAATTGATCAAGTAGGGCGCTTGGCTCTTTCGCAATACTCAATAATTGTTCATAGTTTGGCTTAAAGCTGAGTAAGGCTTGCTCCAAATCAAGCTCAATTCCTAAATCCTCGTATTCTTCTTTTAGCTCTTCAAGATCAGCTTCTTGCTGTTGCCCTGTAATAAAGTAGGTCATGAAGTTTACGTATCCAGGTATCGAACTTGCATTGGTGATTTGCAACTCTGGCGCGACCAGCCCCTCAGCAGCGGTCAGACTACCTGGCGCCTTATACCCTGGCCTAAAAAAATTAAACACACTGGGAGAGCGGTAAGGATGCTGTCCTAGATCTGCACTTGCACTGGTATCCCATAACTGAGGTACAAAATGAGGCGCTACATTTTGCACTTCAAATGCACGTGCCCATTGTGTAAACCTCAGAATGGGCTCACGAATTTTACCGCCATTTGGGGTGCCGGGATCCCTCGCTTCTTGGTCAAATAAAATTGCTGCAATTGTTGCCGTTAAATCTCCGCGAATCTTTTCTCCTACTTCGCGGCCATCTGGCAATGTAAACAACCCTGACTCAAAAGCACTCACGACACGAAGTACGTAATCGGAACTTGGGTTTGACGTAACCAGACGCTGTATGAGTTGCTTAGTAACAAAGGGCGCAAGGTTTTCATGATTGAAAATGTGGTCCAGCGCTTGGGAAATAGACGTTTCAGCGCTACTTCCCGCAGCAATTGAAAACCCTAAAAAGACTTTTTCTTTCTCTGAATGTGAATCAGAAAAAATGGACATAGGTTGGCTGAAGCGCTTTCCTAAGTGTGCTTCAGGATCATCTTCATTTAAATTTAGCCCAGTAAAAACGCGTGCTAAACCTGTAATATCTTTGTTGGTATAAAGCTCAACTGGGTTACCATGTTCATTTAACCGCTCTGTCCCATCTTTATTAAGCGCGACTACACCTAATGTAAACAATTGCAGTAACTCACGGGCGTAGTTTTCGTCAGGCATTCTGCCTGTCTCATCATTTCCTTTTTCACTGCCCATATAAGTTAAATAGTGCCCCATAGCGGGTGAGTAAGTAACTTGCTCCAGCAACAATCGATAATTGCCAAATGCATTGTTGATTAACAGGTCTTGATATGCAGCCACGGCTTCAGGCACATCCGTTAATACTTCACCACCACCATTTGAAACAACAAGTAGCTCAGATAACGCAAAAGCGACGCGTTGACGAAGTTGATCCGGTGCTTCAATACTGTTTTTCCAAAAGGTAAAACTTGTTTGCTCGATATAGAACAAACTAAAGTCTTCTTCGGGATCGCTCGGCGCAGCGGCTTGTACACTGGGCAGTATTAAACTAGGGGGAAGGGCCAACTGATCAATGAACCATTGAGATGCACTTTTATCCTCTAGGTCATCAAGTAAAGTAGGAGTCGCACCAAATGTGGCATGCTGTACAAAGTGAGAGATTTTTTCTCGGGAAGAAAAAGTATCGTCCCCTGACAATGCAGGCGGCTCTTGCTCACCGTTATCCGCAGAATCATCTTCATCTACGACATTGCTATCATCAGGTTCATTATTACCAGAATCCTGATTGTCTTGGTTAGTATTGCCAATTACATTTGTTTGGCCATTACCGGTCTCTTCGCTATTAGACCCACCGCCTCCACATCCCGATAAAAACAACAAAAGGATTGTAAATACAATACGCTGTATATTAATACTCCTAATCATTTCTCAACCTATTAACGCTACATCAATAGCTTAAGTTTAGGGGGATTTTTCAATTTGTGTGTTACATGTCTCATACACCCATAATACAAAATTGTATGATTTAGAATTATTGATTAGAAATTGGCACTTCTATATTAAATACAGCACCAGATTGATCGGGCAACAAAACCAGACTAGCACCATGAACATCACAAATGGCTTTTACGATACTCAAACCAAGACCGTTACCAGGTTTTGTTCTGCCCAGATCTGCGCGATAGAAACGATCAAAAATATACGGCTGATCCTCTTTATCAATACCGGGACCATTATCACCAACCTGCAATAGAGCACAGTTAGTATGACTTTGTAATCGTATCCAAACATGCGATCCCTCATTGCTATATTCCAACGCATTTTCTAATAAATTACATAAAAGTTGATTCAAAAGGTCTTTGTCGCCAAAACAGCATACGCAGTCAACTGTAGAATGTGATAGCACTCTACCAGAATCTTCAAACACAGGTTCATAACTAAGCGTCAAATCATTAATTAACTCAGATAAGTTAATTAGTTGGAAATTTTGTTTGTGCTTTCCAGATTCAATGCTGTTTAGTCTCACTAAATTATTAAAGGTTGAAATAACTGAATGAAGGTCTTTGGTCGCATGGCCGATGTGAGATGTAATTGCAATATCGTCACCCACATCTTGGGCCATACTCTGTAATCGATTAGCAACTCTGGATAGTGGCGTTTTCAAATCATGGGCTATGCCAACAGACATGGTTTTAGTTGTACCATGTAACTTAGAGACTTTATCCAGCATAAGATTTACAGAAGCGGTTAAATCGTGCAGTACGCTGTCGTTTACCTCACAACTCAAGCGCACAGAGTCCGGAGAGCGTGAAACCTCATCCAATTGAGTCATTAATGTTTGTATTTCTAATCGCCGTCTGTAATTGAAAAGCAAGCGTATAAAAAACAATATAAATGCAATTAACACCACACCAATTAAGCTCGCCTGCCAAAGCAATTGTTTGCTGAACATATATTCATAACTTAAAGGCTGAGCAATGCTTAAAGAAACATCTTCCGTTAGGGCGATAGATAATGTCAGTAATTGAAAATCATGCTCTGATTTTAAATCAAAACTTGACCACTCTGGCTCTGTATTTGACGAAAACTCTAATTTACTTCCAACAAGTAAAACGCCACGATCAACCAGAGCAAAAATAAACTCATGGTCAACCAAACGCTCTATACTCTCGACTCGATCCCAAATTGGTTGTTCTTCCAAATCAAATTCATGTAACACGCTTTCATAACCGTCCTCAATATAGAGGCCTTTAATTTCTTCTACATACTCAACAAGCTCTTTCTCTTGCGAAGACTTGATATAAGACAGTATGCAAATAGAAGTAACTAAAAACGACGCTGCAAAAAGCACAGTCATTGCAGCTGTAAATTTTAAGGAATTATATAAATCGGTAAAAGTAATAGATCTATTCATCAGATATAATATAGCCACTTCCACGTACGGTTTTGATCAACTCAAAGCTAAACGGTTTATCCACTTTGTTTCTAAGTCTACTTACGTGGGTTTGTACTAAGCTCGTTTTTGGATCGAAGTTAAAGCCCCATACTTTTTCAAGGAGCATGGTTTTTGTCACAAGTTGCCCTGGAGACTGCATCAAGTATTCTAAAATTTGATATTCTTTTGTATTTAGCTCAATTATTTGTCCTGCTCTCGTTACCTTGCGGCTTGTTCTCTCGACAACTAGTTCTCCAAGTGTCAGGGAAACCGACTGTACTGTGAGTGGCTTCCTTCGTGTTAATGCTTTTAATCGAGCATATAACTCGGAGAATTCAAAGGGCTTGACTAAGTAATCATCTGCTCCGGCATCCAAACCGCTCACTCTGTCGGAAGTATCCCCCAGCGCTGTCAGCATAATAATAGGTGTCGCTACTCCACTGGCTCTCAGTACTTTGACCGCATCTAATCCGTCCATACCCGGTAATAGCCTGTCGAAAATAATCACATCAAAGTCACTTGAAGACGCCTGTATCAAGCCTTCTTGAGCGGTTGAAACATGTTTTACTGAATCGCCGTATTGCGCCAGCCCCTTTTTTATAAATGAGGCAATCTCTAAATCATCTTCTACAAACAACACATTCATAGCTAACTCTACAGTGCTTTTTCTAAAGTTTAACTCATTAAAACCGATTAAAAATATACAAATTTGTAATACAGAAGAAAAGTAAAATTGATTAAGCCAAAGACAAGAACATGAACTCGCATCAGCGTCGTCTATGAAGAGGGGGGCTAGCTAATTTTAAAGCGACGGAGCAGCACCTAACTTTAGTTAGATGCTGAAATTTTATATATAAAGCAAAGCACATAATTGTGCTGACCTGATAATTAATTCGTCGGTACTTTTCCAGTGAGTTTGTCTTGAAGCCAGCGATTGAAAGGACGCCTAAACTTAAAAGAAGCCATTCGTTGAGGGTGGTGGTACAAGCTGCTACCGTTTAGCTCACTGACCAAGATTTTCATTTGCTCAAAAATGTATTTACGAGGCTTTTTGTGCCAATAATGATAGATTTGCCTGTTACCTGCTTCGCACACTGTGCCATGACGAGACAAAATAATACCCAGAGCAAACTGTTCTGCTGAGTGAATATCAATGAGTTCATCCAATAATGGCATCATCCACAGCGCAATATCTAGATGCTCAACATGCGCTTCTGT
The DNA here is from genome assembly GCF_000814765.1 of Pseudoalteromonas luteoviolacea. Lineage (GTDB taxonomy): Bacteria > Pseudomonadota > Gammaproteobacteria > Enterobacterales > Alteromonadaceae > Pseudoalteromonas > Pseudoalteromonas luteoviolacea_H. Next base: position 415,107 of record NZ_JWIC01000007.1, on the reverse strand, counting down.
GATGCCAATTACGCCTGAATTAAACATAGGGGCATCATGCTCAACCTGCCAGCTCCCATAGGTTGGGCTTACAAATGTCTTGCCAATCGCTGCGGCATATTGCCGTGTAAACCGTTTTCTTTTCAGTGTACCTTCTAACTCATGCATAAGCATGGATCCGTTTGATACGCCATCCATTAGGTGCGTAATGTCAGCTCTGATTAACGTATCAGTATCTAAGAAAATGACCTTTTTGGCATGATTTTCAAGTAAGAACTTTAATCCTGCTAATTTCAGCTTAAAGTGATACTTATCGCTACCCAACCATTCGTTTTGCATGGCTTTAGTGAAAGGAATAACCCGTATTTGATCGTGTGCGTCAAATAAATCATCTCGTTCTACCAACAAACAAATTTTCGCGTTGGGGTTATGAAAAAGAAGACTTGCTATGCTTAACTGTGCCTCTAGATAGTGACGCTCTTGCTCTCCGTAAATAACGTATACAAAGCACTCGTCAAACCTGTTAAGTTCCGACATCAATTCGCCTCCTTGTTAAATCGTTGTACATGTAATAAACGATAAAAGCATAACATAATTATTCACGACAAATTAGCAACTTTGTGGGTATTAGCGAGATATACTTATCACTTGGGGATAGATATGTGTAAAGAGTTTATAAATTCCTTTTTAAGGAACACATTGCAAGTTAACTATGACTTAATAAAAAGTAGAAATTTAAAATTATAAAAATCAGATTTATTAAAAAAGCTGCATCAATATTATTGATGCAGCTAATAAATATTAGTTTGTACGATAAGTAAAACTAATGCTCTCGTTTCTGTTAGGCTCTAAAAATTGGAAACTACCTGTAGGTTCCACTCTATGTCTAACAGATATAGTAATACCAGCTTTAAACTCTAAACCATTAAAGTCGCTAACGCTGTCAGAAAAATTAGGTGTGATTGGAATGCATTTAAATGGGTTGTTATTATATGCACGATGATAGCATAGCTCTGCTGTCTCATCTACTGAATTGCTATAACTTGCTGATGTATATGAAACTCCTGTAATTACACCAGTTTTATCTCTATATGGGATATGATTCAAATCAAGATTTAAAATCGAAAATAGCTCTACATTTGTACCGCCACTTGAGCTAAAAACTAACATTCTATTTGGCTGTTTTTCTTTAGTGATCGTATAAGTGTTTGCAAGCGCTTGACCACTAATTGCTAGGGAAGATAATAGCAGAGCTGCTAAAGATAGTTTTTTCATTGATAAATCCTTATTATTTCCATCTATAAATTAATGTAGTTATGACTACGAAAAACAAATTATTTCAAAAATATGACAGAGTCAACAAGAGATTATAAAAAATAAAATAAAACATATTTCAAAGAAAAAATTAACAATATAAATCATACGAAATTATAAATAGCACATCAGAACCAAAAACCTTGATGCCAAGTGAAATAAAATCAGATGGAATTTTAAAAACGAGTATTTGTATTTTTATTTTAAAAAACAACAACCAGCTTCGTAACTTACTATCAGGCGAGTTTTCAACCGACTAAAGGAAACACTTAAGTGCCCCTTTTCTGTTAGTGAATTTGCTGGATAATTGTTAACTATCGCTAAAAACCTGTAAATAAGCGCATTAAAATTGTACTAGGCAACGAAACAATGGCATCTTATGGAAATAATCTTAATTCCTATTACATACAAATTGGAACGTTCTAATTAAGGGTTTATCATGAACTACAACATTAAGAATAAACATCTAATTGCATTATCTGTCAGTGCAGCATTACTCTCTGGCTGCAGTAATGGACCAAGGGAGCAGCTAAAAAAAACGGAACAAATGGCTGAACCACACTACGTTTCTGACGTTGTTTCATATGTTAATCCATTAATAGGCACTAAAGGGCCTTATAACCACCGCCAAGCTGGTAACGTAACGCCGGGTGCTGTAGTCCCTTTTGGTATGTTCAATTTTGGACCTGAACACGCCTATACAGAAGATTTACTCGCGGAGTCTGAAGGCATCTCAAAAAAAATACTCGAAGAGAAAAAGCGAGTTCCAGTTTCACCTGGTGGATATAACTATCAAGCTAGCCGCGTAAAAGGCTTTTCATTCACGCGCTTATCCGGCACAGGGTGCCTTGGCGCATCAGGTGACATTCCTGTCATGCCTTTTACCAAAGACATAACGTTTTCTCCTGCAACTGATCCAATCAATGGCTATTACAGTGCAGCGTTTTCACATGATGATGAAACCGCTATTCCAGGTTATTACCAAGTAGGACTAGACAATGGTGTTAACGTTCAGCTCGCTGCAACAACTAGAAGCGGTATTGCCAACTTTACCTTCGAAAAATCGGAAAATGCAAAACTCTTATTTAGAACCGCTTATTCCCAACTCGGAAGTGGTGATGCCTATGCAAAAGTTGATACCGAACGAGGCGAAATCACAGGTTATGTGACATCGGGTAACTTCTGTGGTTATTTAGGTGAATACAATCAAAGAGATTATTACACCCTGCATTTTGTCGCCAAACTAGATAAGCCAATAACTGGCTCAGGCGCATGGAAAGATGACGTAATTGAACATGGTGCCAAATCCTCCAAAGGAGGTATGGGTTACGGAGACAACGGATGGCCAGACATTGGAAAAGGCTCAGGTGTATGGGTCGACCTTGGCCTTAATAATGGTGACACAGTTCAAATGCGAGTGGGTATTTCTTATGTCAGTTTAGACAATGCAAGAGAAAACTTAGCAAAAGAGCAAGCAGAACAAAGTTTCGAACAAATACGTACCCATTCAGAAAAATGCTTGGGAAAATGAATTATCTAAGGTCAAAGTCGCGTCTGAAGATCAAAGTAAATTACGAGTATTTTACACCGCGCTGTACCATAGCTTATTTCACCCGAATGTCTTTTCTGACGTCAATGGCGAATACATGGGCTTTGATTCAAAAAGTACATAGTATAGAGGCTACTCAAGCTGCACAATATGCAAACTTCTCTGGCTGGGATGTTTATCGGTCTCAGTTGCAGTTAGTGACTTTGCTGGATAAAAAGAGAGGAAGCGATATTGCCCAATCTTTATTTAATCAAGCAAATCAATTCAATGGTATATGGGATCGCTGGACTCATAACGCAGGGCCCAACAGGGGTAATGAGTGGCGATCCTTCGACCATTGCTATCGCAAACTTCGTTGCATTCGGTGCTGATGATTTTGACGTCACTGGCGCATATCACTCGCTTCGACAAGCCGCGATAAACCCGACGGAGTTTGATTTATCGGATATTGGCTGTCCTGTGTTTTGTAGAGGACAAAAGCCCTCTTTAGACCAATGGCAATCGCTAGGTTACATTGCTGACGAATCTAATAGCTGGGAAGGTGCTTCGGAGACATTGGAGCAAGCATCTAGCTATTTCTCATTGGGTCAACTTGCCAACCGCCTAGACAAAACAGAAGATGCGACTCGATTTATTAATGAAGCAGGGTATTGGAGAAACATATATAACGCATCAGCTACTGAGTCTTTAGGGTATATACAAGGTAGAAATAAAGATGGCAGCTGGAAAAAAGACTTCGATGCATTTTCTGGACACTTATTTGTTGAAGGAAGTCCGGCTCAATATTTATGGATGATCCCACATGATGGTGCCGGGCTAGCAGAAATACTTGGCGGTGATGAGGCCATGAGTAAAAGGCTTGACGCTCACTTTAAAAAGCCAGATGGCACGTGGGTACTTTACAGAGATTCAGCTGAATATGCAGATGTGTCAAATCAGCCTTCAATCTTATCGCCATGGATGTATTTGCATACGGGCGATGCCTATAAAACACAGCAAACTGTTCGTGAAACGATGAAACAATTATGGCTAGACGCACCAGATGGTATTCCAGGTCAAGATGACCTCGGCCAAATGTCTTCATGGTATGTATTCAGCAGTCTTGGTATTTATCCAAAATACCCAGGACGTGCGGACTTGGCTTTATCGAGTCCCCAGTTTACTTTTGCTCAAATCGGTAATTTAACGATTAATGCTCCTGACGCATCAGAAGATAAAATATATATCGATGCATTAAGGGTTAATGGCAAGCCAAGCTTAAATAGTTGGATAGATGAAACGTACATCAATAAACCTGTGACTTTACAGTTTTCTCTGAGTGAAGAACCGAATAAAGTCTTTGGACAAGCAAAGGAGAATAGACCTCCCAGCTATTCACCATCAAAAAATTAGTGACAAATTTAGTTCCCCTTCAGAGGCAGCATTAGACTGCCTCTTTTATATCTGCTCACATGCACTAACCCCATTATTTTTCTTCGACAGAAACAGCTATTCAACCTACAATTTTTGGCAATTTTTTGTGGTCTTATATTGTATTTCATTTATGTAAGAATCAATTCAGAAACTCTGCGAACATAGCACTGTCATGCTTAGAATTACTGCTATAGTTAAAATTATCCATACAGTGCAATGATGGCAAGGAAGACATGGACAGTAACACGCCTTATCTACTCACCAACCACAATTTACAAATTGAGTTTGTCAGTCAAGCTGCACTTAACTTACTTCAAGGTTAGGTATTAATAGGCTTAAACATAGCTACAGAGTTCAAACTAGAAACCATCACAGACAACTTTGCCATAGGTCATTACCAATCTTCCCCAGTCAGTTTCAATAAATGCAACTATGAAGGTGGGTTCTGTTTTGTGCTTGAACTGCATAAAACCAACAATGACCATATTCGTTTTTTAAACGACGCAATTAATAGCTCAAATATTGGTATCTGGCGTTACAACGTGGAGACAAAAGCCGTTTACTTATCAGGGATCTCTAAAACTATTTTAGGGCTCGCACCTTTGGCACAACTGACATGGCGCAAAATACTGTCACTTGTCCATCCTGATGATCGTGCTTTATTCCCGCTATTTTTTGAAAATAACGCACAGTTCGGCGTACCACTTCAATTCGAATTTAGACTAAAGCAAACAGGGCAACAGTCTTGGTTCGCATTAAAAGGAAGCTGTGTCAATAAATCTGACGGCCAGTGGATTAATGGCACGCTGCAAGACTGTACAGTAGAAAAGACCACCGTCATTGCACTGAACGATGCGGATGAAAGTAAGCAACTTGCAATAGAAGCAGGGAAAATTGGCACTTGGCGGGCAACTAAATCAGGGCATCAATGGCTCTGGAAATGGGATATGCTTGCCAATACCATCTTCAAGTTATCACCAGATGATATCGGCGATTTAAATAAATGGGTTGAATTACTGCATCCCGAGGATAAACCTCGTGTACAAGAAGCACTAGAAAATAGCCTGCGGACCGGTGTTGAATTTAAACAACATTACCGAAGCATTCTAAAAAATGGTGAAATAATCTATGTTTTTGCCCAAGGTAGAGTTGGTAAAAACTACAAAGGAGAATATTGCCGCATAGATGGTGTTTGCGTAGATCAAACTGAAATCCACAATACACAACAGGCACTTAAAAAATTAAATTCAGAGCTAGAAACACGTGTAAACGATCGAACTGCCCAACTGTACAATACATTACAAAAAGCAGAACGTGCGAATAAAATAAAATCTGAATTTCTATCAATGATCAGTCATGAATTGCGAACGCCGCTGAATGGCATTATCGGGGCTTTAGATTTACTCTCACACAGTACACTTTCTGGGGAGCCAAAAGAGCTGGTAAATACAGCATCAAGTTCTGCAAATCATCTTATTACCATTTTAAATGATTTACTCGATCTAAATAAAATTGAAGCAGGAAAACTAGAACTAGAAACTGTTCAATTCGATTTACCTACTGTCATTTCAGAAGTAGTGTGCACATTCAGTGCATCGGCCAAGGAAAAAGGCATCGAGCTTATAGTCTTCGAGTCCCCAGAAGAAAACTTAATATTGAAAGGAGATGAAAATAGATTTCGTCAAATTCTTCTCAATATTCTTGGTAATGCCGTCAAGTTTACAAACTGCGACCAGAACGAGAGCAAAAGAATCACGATTAACACCCACTATAATCGTTTGAATATTTACCAAAGTGAGGTTGTAGTATCTGTTGAAGACACCGGCGTTGGAATGACAAACGATACAATTCAAAAGCTATTTACGCCATTTACTCAGGCAGAGAAATCAACTACAAGAAAATTTGGCGGTACCGGCTTAGGTCTCTCTATTTGCGGAAAATTAATAGACTTGATGGGGGGAGCAATTCATATTGACAGCCAACTCAATCATGGCAGCACCTTCACCGTGACCGCGCCATTTTGGCTAGCGCTATCAGAGCAAGCTGACAAGCCAAAAGCTATGCTTAATTGCTATCAAATTGGTAAATTGTCTATTTATAATCAACATATCTTAAAGCTGGTTCAAGCCAATTTTAATATCAATATATGCGTTGATTTTGATTTTATTGATGACTCCTCTACTACAAATAATTTAATACTGACAAGTGATGATGAGCAATTCTTAAGGCTAGCTCCAAAGTTGGAATTACTAAATAATGCGCTAGTGTATACAGAGCCTTCACTTGTTGAAACTTTGGCACTCACGGCACCACACCTTGCTGTGTATGCAAATCAACCCATCACGCTGCACCAGCTAGACAAACACATTACAGCTCACCAGCAAGAAATGCTGTCAATTGACGACTTTTCTTTAGATTTTGACAATTCCGATCCCAATACAGATCACGGTACTAGCACCAATATAGCGGTGGAACCTGACAATAGCGATATTCTGTTAGTTGAAGACAACCCATTTAATCAGAAACTAATTAAAAGCCAATTAAAAAAACTCGGCCTATGTTGTGACATTGCAAACAATGGAGCGGAGGGATTTCGTTGCTGGTATAGCCATTCATATAAACTTATTTTGACTGATTGTCACATGCCTGAAGTTGATGGTTATGAAATGACAAAACAAATTCGTACAGAAGAAGCAAAAACAGAACGCCCTCCCATTCCTATCATCGCTGTTACTGGCGCTGTCATGCAGGGTGAAAAAGATCTATGCACATCCATTGGTATGAATGACTTTTTGTGTAAACCAATCAAGTTAAATGACATTAAATCTATTATGGAGCGTTGGTATGAACACTCAAATTAATGAGTTGCAAACACTGAATAGACGCACTATTGAGGAGTTGGTTGGCGATGAGCCAGCAAAAATTGCTAAGTTTCATTTCGAGTTTTTAAAACAAGCTTCTGTTGTTTTAAAAAGTATTGTTAAGTCATTTAATATCAGTGACTTCAATGAGTTAAAAAGCCAAGCTCATTACCTCAAAACCTCTGCAAAAGCTGTTGGCGCAGAGCGATGTGCCTATTTTTTAGAAACCATTGAGAACTATAGCTTAGATGAGAATAAACCCGCCATTAAACAAGTAATAATAAAATTAAATGGCGAATTTGTAGCGATTAAAAAGGAGCTAAGACATGACAAGTAATAACAGAATTGCCAAGCGCCACCCCTCCGTATTAGTTTTGGCCCACAGGGAAGATGATGTGCAGGGTGTTACAGAACTGATTGCAGAACAAACTTCTGATTTTAGATGCCTAATCGTAAGAAAAACCGCATTAGATGATATCCAGCAACTGGCACCAAAAGTCATTTTATTCGCATTATCTGACGTTAAAAAAAGCATCTGTTTATATAATTTACTCATAAAAGAAAACAGACTCATTAACAATCACTACAGTGTATTACTTTGTAACAATAAAGAATCTGGATTGGCCTTTAAGTGCTGTTTACGAAACTTATTTGATAGTTACTTTGTATACCAGCCACTATACGAAAAGTTCAGGCTTCAACTCATCGTTTATGAAGGTTTAAAACAGTTTGCAAACTCTGACACATATATCGAATCACTAGATTCGATCGTTCAAAACCAAAATGAAGAGTTGAATGACCTAATTGAAACAGGCTTGAGCTATAAGACATCACTTGTCGATGAAATAAATAAACGAAAAGAAGAAGTGAACTCAATCAATCAGAATATTCTATCCCAATTGCCTGATAGCATGCATAAACAACTCATGTCAGAATTAAACGAATCACACATACAACCACTTTTAAATGCACTAGAAACCTCAATTTCTAGCAAACTGATGGGGCTAGTTGAAGGTCTGAAACACTCTCAAAACTTAAACGCACAACTGGTCAGTCAATTGCAACAGCCCATACAAACAAGGCTGCCTGTCGAAAACGAAAGTACAAACCAGCAGAGCTTTTTGAGTACAGAAGCGAACAATCAGCACTCCATTCTGTTAGTCGAAGATAATCACATTTACAGAGAGATGATAAGCGATGTATTAAGCAATGTCGGTTATGATATAGAGCAAGTAGATGATGGCCTCGCTGCCATCAAAAAGATCAAACTTACCCAATATGACCTTATCGTCATGGACCTTTTCCTACCAAATTTAGACGGGCTCAATACAACTAAGCACATTCGCAATGTTGGAAAAAACATAAAAACACCAGTCATCGCTCTGACTGGCAATAAGAATAAACAGCTCGTAAAAAAATGGGCTGAACATGGGCTTGACGGATACATTTTAAAACCCTCTACCAAACAAGAGATTTTAGCAGTTGTTAATAAAGCCATTGGACATTAAGTCAATCATATGTGCTGTAAATATTAAATCGAGACTGAAATAACCATTGTTAGCTTTGGAAGGGATATATGTAAGGGTCAAATTTTTCTATTCCAACTAACCATAACGCCAGTACTCTTTTGTCTTAAGCTAGGTTTGGTTTTATGAAAGCTGGGTTTCCATTATCATAAATACGGAGTCACTTTTACAAGGAACATCTTTCGCTCGCCTAGTTGAATATCTGCTCAATAATGACAGTATTTTTTAAAACCAATATAAAAACTCAAAACAACAATGATTCAAGAATATAAAATTCATAAAAATCTTCCAGCATAGAAATTAAAAAACCATTAAAATCATAGCTTTGAATTCATACTCACCAAGGAAGCTCTTGACCAACAGCACACCAAAAGTGAATTTTATTCAAGTTTTCACTTGTAATGAACAATGAATCGATGCTATTTATATTTTTAGGCTTGTTAAGGAGTGTTTAACAAGCTGCATATTCATTTGAAAAATTTTAAATAAGGAAATAAAAATGAAACTTGCAATCAAAAAGCAACAACTTAAGCAATTAAGCAAAGATAAAAATCTTGATGTGAATGCAACACCTAATGTAGGTGGTGCTGGTAATACACTTCGTTGTCGACCACCAGTGTCTGAAACAGGCAATAGATATTGGGCATGCCAATGTTAATGTACTGACAAGATAGACGGGAGGCAATATGTCTCCCATATAAGGTCTGTCACTAAAACATCAACCAACAAACGCATTAAAGAACCAGATGTCGACCAATTAAAATTCATATCTAACATCTACACTTTTTTTCTGGTACAGCCACTCCATTCCATACCTCATGTATAACAATACACATCTCAAATAGTGTGTGTCCCGTAATAAAGCCACTGTAAAAAACCTCATTCACCAAGAACAACTAGCCACCTTCAAGAACGCTAAGACCAACTCAACAGTTTGATAAAGTTAACTCGATTCAACTTAAGATGATTAACTTACCCTATGAATTGATACCTTATTTCGGATTATTTAAAAAAATTACCTACTTGTAAGTTTCGAGAAAGTTTCCTGAATTATTGTTTGCCTTGTAGAAACAAATACACCCAATTGACAAAGCTTACGACTTATTAAGGAGAACATATGAAACTTTCAACATACCTTTGCGCGATAGCACTCGCTTGTAGTACAGCCGCCGCTTCTGAAGAACCAGAACTTAAATTTGGTCTTGGCGGCGCGTTTATCGTTCAAGATGAGGGTTACCAAGGCGTGGGGAATGAAACAGAATTTGTACCCGCTATCGCTGTCGAGTATGGTAACTTTAGGTTACTGGGACCCTATGCCTCATACACTTTCTATAAAACTGAAAACTTCGAAATAGCAGCGATCGGTATGCTCAGATTAGACGGATATGAACAATCTGATGATCCGCTATTTTTAGGTATGGAAGACAGGGATATGAGCTTTGACTTTGGATTTGAAGCGGAAATAGATACTGACTTTGGTGAATTTGGGGTTAAGTACACACAGGATGTAACCAGCACCCACGAAGGTTATGAAGCAAGTCTGTCCTACGGTATTCCAATGAGAGTAAAGCAAGGGCGGATCATGCCCTATATTGCTGCCAACTTTGCCAGCGAAGATCTAGCCGATTACTACTATGGTGTAAGACGTTCAGAGGCCACAGCAACAAGAGCATTCTATGAGGTAGATAGCGCTACCAATTTTGAAATCGGCATCAGCAGTGACTGGTTCTTTGGTGAAAATCATATGATCAAAGCAGATGCAAGTTACACGAGTTTTGATAACACAATCAAAGACTCTCCGCTGGTGGATAAATCCGGGACTTACCAATTGTTGCTGGGGTATGTCTATGTCTTCTAAATCCAAAACTCTTGGAGTACTTGCAGTTGCCATCTTATCGCTCGCTTCAGGCTGCGCTGAGATCTCCGCACGCCCAATAGAGCAAATAAAAGCTTTACCAACAACTCAGGCTGAGCGGGTGCCCACTCCAGCAAAAGTTTTATATGGAAAAAATACAAAGTGAGAATGGCTACGACATAGCCTTATTTAATAGCGGGCGAATAGAGCACTTGGCAGTTAAAGAAGGGCAGGCAATTAGTAAAAATATGCTTATTGCCAGGTTGTATTCACCGAAATTGAAATCAAAAGTTGTAGAACAAGAAGCTACACTCAGCGCTGCACTTGCAGCCGCTGAGGAAGCTCACAATGAACTTCAGCGCGTCACAAATTTACACGCAAAATCACTGGCGTCGCTCGCAAAACTTGATCAAGCAAAAAAGTCAGCAAAAATTGCAAAAGACACTGTGACGCAAATGCGAGCACAATTAACGAAAGCCAACAATGAGCTAGATGAATTTTCTATTTATGCGCCTCAAGATGGGGTTATCGCCACCCTCTACGCAAGGGAAGGACAATTTGTCCCGTCCGAAAACCCAATTGTGAAATTTGCAGAGGCAGGGCGACACAAGGTTGAATATTGGGTGCCAGAGAAGGACGCGGTTAAACTGGATATTGGGCAAACAGTATCAATATTGGTCCCTACGTTAAACAAACATGTCCAAGGTATTGTAAGCGAAAAAGCGATCCCTACAATAAAGGGCCCATCTTTATTTAAAGTCTCTGTATTAATAAAAAGCCCAGCGGACAGATTACTGGGTCTAACGGCTCAATTCCATATACCTTCTTCAAATAAACAGGTATACCGTATTAACGCGAACGCAGTCAGATTTATGCCAAATGGCAACCCCTATATGTTGGATACCGCGAAAAACCTATTTCATATTGAACTGATCGGAACGCGAGGTGAGGACTTACTATTTACAGTTACCAAAAACGTAGATGACATTAAATTTGATACATCACCAGAGCCCACTATCAATACAAATTTAATGGCTGCTTTGGAGGATAATAATGACAAGTAATAATACGCCCAATTGGTATCAAAACCCAAGACTGATCCTAGGGATCATCGTGATTTTAGTCATGGTAGGCGTGGCAGGGTGGTTCAATGCCAACGAACAAGAAGACCCTCAATTTCCTTACCGTAATGGTTTCATTTCCTTAAGCGCTAATAATATGACCATATCGCAGCTCAGAGATACAGCGGTATTACCACTTGAACGAGCGCTCAGTGAAATTGATGAAGTGAGCACCTACCAATCGCGCATAAAACATGGCAATGCCACAATAGACATTGAACTGCACGAGCACATCTATAGTACAGATACTGTATGGGAAAGAATAAAAGATACGATCGCTCATAAACAACGAACCATGCCAAATGTTGCTCTACAGCTTATTGATAGGGCACAAGATACACAAGGCATCGTCATCGCTATCTCGACCCCAAATGACTTGTTGGAACAGCGCTCAATTGCCCTGTCACTGAGAACTGAGCTTGAGCAAATTTCTAGTATACGCAAAATCAGCCTAGTAGGAGATCCGCAAGAGCAGCTCGTGATTGATTACTCACAACAAGCCTTGCAAAATTTTGGCGTAACACCATCACAAATTAAGGGTCGATTTCAGAATCCGTCTGGCAATTCGATACAGTTTGAAAATCAAGGGCTCGCAACCAGCTCAAATCCGATTGGTAGAGTTAAATCTCTGCAAGATGTTGCAAGCAGCCAAATAAACTTAGAAAACGCCCCCCCAGTTTCAATGTCGACTTTGGCAAACATTTATTACAGGCCAAACCCAATTGCACCTGAACGTTTCATGGTTAATGGAAAACAAGCGGTAGGGCTTGCTATCACTTTACCAGCCAATACAGTACGTGTGACGGACGTTGGGGAACAAATAAAGCAAGCTGTGGACAAATTTAACAGCCGGTTTTCATCCCCACCAGCGGAAATAGTCATTTTTCAGCCTAAATGGACGCAAAAGAGAAAAGTAGATTTACTGTCATCATTAGCAACTGGGTGTCTCGCTGTGGCCATTATACTAATTTTACTCATGTCAGTTAGAACTGCTGTCATTGTAGTGATATCCATTCCAACCATCACACTTATCGCTGTCGGCATATTTACAGCGGCTCAAGGCGTGATCCACCAAATGACGATTGCAGGTCTGGTTATATCACTTGGCTTGATGGTCGATAACAGTATCGTCATGGCAGAAAAAATAGTGCAGCTAATCGACCAAGGAATGAACAGGGTGCAGGCAAGCAAACAAGCCGTAAAGGCCCTTTACAAACCACTCGCAACTGCAACACTTACTACCATTGCCGCATTTTTACCTATGCTACTTGCAAAAGGTAGTGTCGCCGATTTTATTGCGTCTATTCCTGTTTTGGTGATTTTGTGTATTGGCATTAGCTATTTCATTGCATTGCTTTTCATACCCATTTTAGCCACCTATACGCTTAAAAAGATGACTCAAAATAAATTTAAAAATAGTCAACTTCAAAAACTTGGAATTAAGATCACCACATTTTCACTCACCAATAAAAAAATGGTTTTGGCAGGCGTAACATGCATTTTGTCACTCATGGTGATATTGCCAAAAGAAAATGGTGAATTTTTCCCCAAAACAAATCGGAATCAAGCGTACATAGATATTCAATTGCCTTATGGAAGTAGTATTGGCAAAACCACCCAAGTCGCCAACGAAGTCAGTGATAGCATTCAAGCGCTTGGCTTCATCACACAAACTCTGATTTTTAGTGGCTCTTCTGGACCAAGATTTTACTACAATCTTGTACAGCAACCTGGTGAGAGCCATATCGCCCGTATCGTTTTCGAGGTGGAAGAACATATTAACCTCAAAGAAATTGTTGAACGACTTAACGTGTTTTTACCCCCCAACTTTCCTGAGGCGCTCATCATAGCAAGAGAGCTTGGACAAGGTCCGCCGATTGAAAGCCCTATCGAAATAAGATTGATGAGTAATAATCACATGTCAAACTTAAGCGCAGCTGAAAAAGTTTTTATGCTTTTAAAACAACATGACTCTACCCAACATGTGAGAAGGGCGTATAGCTATGGTGTTGCCAATATTGATCTGAGAATAGACCAACAATCTCTCGCCCTCGCAGGATTGCACGAATCAGATATATCTGACTACCTGTCTTGGCAAGGAACAGGCTTACCAATAACTGACCTCAATTATAAAGTAGAGCCTGTTACGCTCGTATTACAGGATACGACTTCAGACCAAAGTCTAGCGCGTATAATGTCATTACAAGTCATTGATAAAAATGTACAGTTTTTACCAATTTCGACTTTTTTATCTGCTGATATCAAGGGTACAGTCGCCGTAGAAACACGTCGCAATGGTCGCTCAGAACTGCGTATTCTTGCTGATGTAAAACAAGGCTTCGACGAAGAATACGTGCTTAAAACATTGCAACCTGAGATAGAGGCAATTGTAAAAAAATACGATGTAAGCATGCAATTTGGCGGGGAATTGGAAGAGTCACAAGAAGCAAATACAGCGCTACTTATGGCATTACCCGCAGGGTTAATCCTCTTGTTTATAGCTTTAATGATACAATTTAACTCTTATAAATTAACCGCATTGGTCATGATCAGTATCCCGTTTGGTGCGATAGGTGCGCCAATCATGCTGTCAGTCATGGACATTCCTTTTGGGTTTATGTCACTACTTGGCATACTCGCATTAATGGGCATTGTCGTAAACACTGCAATACTACTAATTGAGAGCACCATTGAGCAAATCAGAGCTGGTAAAACAAAAATACAAGCTATTGATTTTGCAATTTCAACTAGGTTAAGGGCGATTATATTAACGACCATCACCACAATCATAGGTATATTACCCTTAACATTTGGACAAAGCCCACTTTGGCCACCACTTGCATGGGCGATGATCGGCGGGTTACTGAGTTCCACGTTAATTATGCTGTTTGTAATGCCAATCTGTATGAACTGGTTAATTGATCCAAAAAGGCACTTACTACGAATTAATATAGAACAATAAAAAAGGAAAATTTGAATCTATGCGCATTTTAATCACAGAAGATAATCAACAACTTGCAGAGTTTATTCAACAAGCCATTTTGCAAGATGGTCACGCAGCAGATATCGCCAACTGTGCATCTGAAATGAACCATCTTCTGTCTAACTGGCAATACGATGCGATGGTTCTCGATCTTGGGTTACCAGACACAGATGGCATCGATGTAATTAGGCAGCTAAGAGGTGCTGATAATCCAATCCCCATTTTAATTTTAACTGCTCGTGGCGGAGTAGAAGATCGAATAAAGGGACTCGACTTAGGTGCCGATGATTATCTCAATAAACCCTTCGCTATTGACGAGTTAAAAGCGCGTTTACGCGCAATTTTAAGACGCCCTGTTGAATATGCAGGTAACGTGTTAACGCGAGGGAATGTCTCTTTAGATAGCAAATCTCGACGCGTTATGGTCAATGATCAGAATATCAGTATGGGCAAAACTGAAGTTGCTATTTTGGAGTACATGATAAGGCATGCAAGTTTAACGGTAGGCAAAGATGCCATTTATGACGCAATATACGCGCTGGGCTTTGAAGTCACAGATAATGCAATCCAAGTGGCAATGCATCGAATTAGAAAAAAGCTGGAACAAGCTGGTGCAAGCGCAGACATCAAAACCATCCGAGGTATAGGATACATATTGTCATGAAACAGTCAGGCATAACCAACAAGGATTCATTGGCACGTAAATTATTCATCCTATTTAGTGTAATGGGCGGGGCTGTATTTGCACTGATCGGTGGCATCCTTTTTTTGTTTTCAATCAATTTCGCCAACATCGCTGTCGAAAAAAGCATGCATGGCATGGCTGAAGACATACCAGAAAGCCTCCATTTCGACGAGCAAGGTACACTCATATACTCATCTACCAACATGGCAAAAAAATGGGGGTACGATGCCTTATTTAATAATTTGGCATTTAAGGTGATTGACCGTGCATCAAATAGTGTCATTCTGACTTCTAATAAACACTTGGAGACATCGGCCGCATTATTAGCTCTACCGATTGATTTACCTGAGGGTTATTCCTTTTCAAACGGCATTGATCGATATCGTATTGCCGTGACATTAGACGATAGAGCACTTTATGTTGATTTAGCCAGAGACGACCTAATCGGAGAATTAGCAAATGAAGCGGTTCTTCCCATGTTAGGTCAAGTACTCACGCTCACAATGATTGCGGCATTTTTGATATTCATTTGTGTCGGATATGTCTCGATTAAAGCAGTTGTAAAACCAGTAAATAAAGTCGCTGAACAGCTAGACGGCATAGAACCTTCTCAACTGGATAGACGCTTAGACAAAAAAGGCGTACCAAGCGAAATGCTGCCTCTGGTTAATGCGTTGAATGACACCATGGAGCGAGTTGAAAAGGGCTTCAAAGAACAAAAGCGATTCGTGGCCAATGCCGCCCATGAATTAAAAACACCGCTTGCCGTATTACGCACTCGGCTTGAGTTGGCCAATGTCCCTGAAAAAGTTGGCTGTGAGTTAATGGGCGATATTGCCTATATGACTCGAGTCGTAGAGCAACTTTTAGACTTATCACGTGCTCAAAACCAAAATAGTTACCTGCACAAACCAGTGAATATATCTGATGTAGCAAGAGATGTGTGTATGTTGCTGGGCCCACTCACGGTGACACATAACAAAGAACTGGCACTTGAAGAAATCGATAAAGATGCAACCGTCATTGGCGACCAAGCCGCGCTTATTATTATGCTGAAAAACCTCCTAGAAAATGCGCTAAAACATGCAGAGGAAGGCGCGAATATCATTGTTGAAGTTGCTAACGACCGCATATCAGTGAAAGATTCAGGTCCCGGTATCAAAGAAGAAGATAGAGTGAAACTGTTTGAGCGTTTTTGGAGAAAAGAGCAATCAACACTAACCGGTAGCGGATTAGGTTTGGCCATTGTGCACGAAGTCACTCTTGCCCATAATGCCAAAATAGACGTGGATTGCAACAACGAGCTGGGCGGTGCTACCTTTCATGTATATTTTTATGATAGGGTGGAAAACGTATCTCTTTCGTAGCAATTCAAGGAGTTGAGCTATGCAATATAGAACGATAGAACGTGCAGACCTTGTTCAGGTTTCTAACATTGTGTCTGAAGTCTCAAACATAGATATTTTGCCGCATTTTTGTAAGCAAGGAAAAAGTGAGTTTATAACTCGTGTCATTCCCGACCTAGAAGCGACAATGAATTCAGCCCTATTTGATACCATTGTCGCCACTGAGAATGATCACATAGTTGGTTTTGCAGCAATTCGAGAAAAAAACTACATAACGCATGTCTTTGTCTCAAAAAATGCGCAAGGGAAAGGAGTCGGGAAGGCTTTAGTTAGCAAGTTACTGGGCTTCGCTAATGGCAAGCAAGTCACTTTAAGAGCGTCAGTTAACGCGCGCAGTTTTTACGAAGCACTCGGGTTTTGTGCAACAGAGCCTGAAGGTAGATTTAACGGAATACGCTTCATACCTATGTCGATAGCAGTCAATAAAATTGGTTAAATTCATACATATAAGCTGCCAAGCATTTTTAATTTGCAATGCAATTTGCACTTTTTCATTACCTTGATAAATATTTTCCATTTTAAAACAAACACTTAAAACTGGCCTACTTCTTGAAATTCAATATTAATTAATCAAATTGAGTAGGCTAGTCTATGAAGCACATTGGAATATATACAACATCGAGGAACCTCGACGAAGTCACTATGATGCTCAGTGAAGCAAATGCGCTGGCTGAGATTGGACATAAAGTTACGATTATTACCAAAGTAAAGTATAAAAACATACGTAACTTACATAAATCAGTCTCTATTTTTTATTTGGGTGCGCCAAATATTATTGAAGCAAGCGGCCTGGGCTCGACCATTGGCTTTCTTCGCCACTGTTACGCTATTTGGAAACAGTTCAAAGGCCTAAACTTCTTCGACTTAATTGGTAAAAGTACAAAGCTTTCAAATGTGCTCAAACAAAAGGAAATCGACCATCTGCACTGTAGCTTTAATCAAAGCGACTATTACGTCAGCTTGGCCAGTACAAAGTGTAACAACATATCGCTGTCCTCTTTTTGGGATGTCACGGGCCAAAGCAAATTAGTTAAGAAACAATTTAGGCTCTTTGAGCAATGTGATTTACCTCTCATGGAACTTGAGTGCCAAAGGCTGCCTGAGCATGTACAGCCATTGGTATTAAACAGAGGGTTAGACATCTCTAAATACAAACCCTATGAAAGAAATAAACCAAGCCTGAAACTGATATTTATAGGGAATATCGTCAAAGAGTCTGGACTCACAACGATTTTGAACGCACTTGCTAATTTACCTGCGCGCGTTGAAGTTAACCTCGACATTGTAGGTGATGGACCAATGAAAAAGGCCTTAGTGAATGAATTAATTAGAAAACGACTAAATCGGCGAGTACACTTCTTAGACGCAAAACCTAGATCTTGGATATTAAAAAAGTTACCTCAATACAGTGCCATAGTTGCTCCTTACTGTTCCGATGCTAGCCTTGCACAAGTCAACAATATTACATATGTAAAAGAAGCAATGGCTTGTGGAGTGCCTGTATTAACGTCAAACATCGCGGCCTGTAAAGAAATAACAAGCTCAAATACAGGTATGAAGTGCCCGCCTAATAGCATCGATGCGATGTGCAATATGCTGACAGCATTTATGCAGTTGAGCACGTATCATCAACATTTACTTGGTAAAAACGCGAGAAAATACGCAGAAGACAACTTTAATGTAAAACACCAAACAAGGGCGTTATCAAGATGGATTCAGGCTTTATAGATTTTAGCAAAGCACTACGCGACAAATAATCGTTTTGTTCTATACCTAATATATAGAGGTGTCTCTTTTAGAAGGCACCTTGTATTTAATGACACAAACAAAACAGGGAGTAGCGTGGTGTCTGACTCGATATATAGGGCATTACAAGGCTTAAGCCGACGAGAAACTATTTTATGTAAACAAGGCAGCAGACTGCCTAAGCACCTTGAATTTAAGCTATACGCTTTTTATCTATCACTCATTTTGTTCGCCATCATTATCGCCTTTATATGGCAATTGACGCGATTAGAGACTTTTAAAATTACTTCTTTAGTACTGCTGTTATCAGGCTACTTTGGGATTATTGCGCATCCAGCACTGTTGTTCATTGTCAGAAGCAAGGAAATTAGCAAGCATTTCAAAAACCCATTTAACATCATTTACGCAAACGCCCAAGAGACCGAAAGCATAGACAAAAGATACATCAATTACCTTGCGACAAAACGCCCAGAACAACTTGAACTGGTATTACTCGAAGTCAAAGCTCAAAAGCATATATTTGAACAAAAAACGGCATTGTTGGTTGGGTCAATAGAACGGATCGGCTTTGCTCCCGGCATACTTGCTTTGCTTATTTCGCTTGATAAACTCAGTGAAATTGAGCTCGATTGGGTATTGTCCATCGCATATATCATCCCGATTATTTATTTTTTCGGTGCATTCAGTCGGCTTCTTGCCTCTAAAGTGTCTCGCCATATCACCATACTAGAGCTAGCACTGAGTAATCAAAAAGCAAAAGTGGAATCATAAATAGTAATTAAAGAGTACATAAGTACATTCAAGTTGCATGATCTAATTCATTGCTATCACATAAAAACACGTTACACTCTAAACGTTAAGGTGACATATCATAAATTAGTCAAGGACTTAGAATTAGTGACTGATGTGAAGCGTATTACATACTACTTAGCTGTTGGACTAGCTTTATTAAGTCCATGTGCACTTGCACAATTTACTTTTGCCTTAATTGGCAAAACACAAAACGACAGCTTTTATCAGCAAGCGTTTACTGGCTGTAAAGCGTTCGCTCGCAAACAAAATGACCTAAAATGTGTCTATGACGGGGCAGATGACTACCAAGATGTTCGGACACAAGTACTCATTGTGAAAGAGTACATAGATAAAGGCATAGATGGGCTGTTAATATCGACGACTGACTCAAACCACCTTGTCGCTGGGGCATTGCAGTATGCTCAAAAAAAAGGGATCCCTGTCGTCACATTTGACTCTGACTTGCTTGTGCAACAACGTGAATTTCGTATGGCCTATCTGGGCACCAACAACTTCGATTTTGGGGTAGCACTTGGTGAAGCTGCAAGAAAGTACAAAAGCCAAAATCCTCAACCTATATGTATTCAATCAGGTCACTACACAACACCCAATTTGAATAAAAGAATAGAAGGGGTGAGATTTGCATTGTCAGGAGATGGCACTAAGAAACTAGAAGGACAATCAGGGTGGATAGAATACGAACGCTGCCCTCTCTATACTTTGGGTAAACGTGACGAAGCACTAAACCAATTGATCACCATTCTAAACTACGAAAACCCACCAATTTTTATTGCGGTGGCGGGTTTTGCTCAATTCAGTGAAGATTACATACCATCGCTAAACAAATACAAAGGCGATATCACGGCACAAAAAGTGATTATCATCTCCGCAGACACAGAAAACATTCAACTGAAAGCCCTAGGACTCGGATTATCCACAATTAACATCGGTCAAAAACCGTATCAAATGGGCATGAAAAGTGCTGAGCTTCTATATCATTATGTTAAAACAGGAAAAAAAACCAATAAAGATTCATACTACCTAGATTTTCATTACTGTGAACAAAAGAATGCAATGTCTTGCACAAATAATCACTGAAGCACATGACTAGTCACTAATATCTGGCAGGTGCAATGTTTAATTGTGCATTAATCATTGCTTCGACAGACAACGCACTAGGTACATCAAAAAGTGTACTCATCATACCTAGCGTCTTATTATGCACGACATCTTCAGGACTCACTGACATACTTTCTTGATAGTGATACTTTACAATCTCAGTAAATTGATTCGAAATCGTCACATCAAAGAACTGATAGCCAATTTGGCATTTCATCCAATGCAAATATTCTGATGATGTACAGCTGTTCACCAGCTTACTTGTGGAGTTAGGCATATCAATGAATAATCGACTGGCGGTCGTTTCTAAAAGCGCTCTTCTTATGTCATGAATTAATAATAACGGCATTAAATCGGTAATTGGGTTGCAAGGACCAAATATGATTAAATCAGCATCTTCTATCACAGACACTGCATCCAAGGACGTGTTTACGTCTTTCGAAAGGAAAACCTCTTTTGGTAACGCCGTTAAATTATTAATGTTCTTTGAGCCTACAACGGTCTCTCCTCCATAAGTAATGGCGATAAGGTCAGTTGCAAAGTCTGACATAGGTAATACGTTGTTAGCTGTATTGAGGGATTGATTAAATACGGTCATCGCCTCGGTTGGCGTGTGGCAAAGTAAAGCCAACAGCTCTAAATTTGCAATATGGCTTGTTTGCTCCTGCGCTTTAGATGAGTTCAACGCAAGACTCATACTCTGCAAAATTTCGAGCTGAGAATAGGAAAGCAGGGCACATTTATTATCAATATCGAAACTCGGCTCTGCGGTCGCACATATTGCACTTAATCTTTGGCATAGGGGTTTGAGCGACTTCATTAAATCAAGCATTTCTTGTCCAGCCCCAATGAACACTACATTCATATTTTCGTCCTCACATTTGTTCTTGTCAAAACGATTGCAGTTAACAGGCCAACATTTAAGCTGTTGATTTTATTTCTTTAAAAATTTATGGATGGTTTGATATTTTCATTTTGAAACGCACATTGAAAAACACTGATGTTTATGAAAATAAGCACAAGAGACTAAAATAAAAAGGGGCCCTTATGGCCCCATTCTAACTTTACAACACCATGGCTGCAATCCAGCCGAAGACAAGCAGCGGTATGTTAAAATGAATAAAGGTTGGGACAACAGAATCCCAAATATGGTCGTGCTGACCATCGGTATTTAATCCTGAAGTGGGTCCTAATGTTGAGTCTGACGCAGGGGAGCCTGCATCGCCCAATGCTCCCGCAGTGCCAACCAATGCAACGGTTGCCATTGCTGAGAAACCGACCTCTAAAGAGAGCGGTACAAATAATGTCGCGATGATTGGCACTGTCGAAAATGAACTGCCAATCCCCATAGTTATGAGTAACCCAACAAGCAAAATGACCGCTGCAGCGATAGGCTTACTATCTCCAATTAGATTTGCACAAGTTTGTACCAAAGAAGCGACATCACCGGTTTCTTTCATCACTGAAGCAAACCCTTGTGCAGAGATCATAATAAAGCCAATCATTGCCATCATCGCCACACCTTTGGTGAAGATATCTGAGTTTTGTTCCCATTTTATCAAACCGAACAAAGCAAACATCATCACACCGACAAGTCCACCTAAAATCATTGAACCACTGACATTCTGCGCAAGTAGTGAACATACAACAGCGATACCACCAGCAATCAATACTTTACGTTGATCTTCTACTACCAAATCGCTGCGCTCTGATGTCATTTCGCTTGATTGGTAGTCTCTTGGTTTTCGATAACTGAAAAACACGGCAATGAATAAGCCTATCAACATGCCTACTGCCGGTATTATCATTGCGTAAGGTACATCTGTGTTTATGATCTCAAGACCGTTGTCAATTAAGTTTTTATGCAAAATCGAATATAAATAAATCCCACCAAAGCCATAAGGCAAGACCATGTATGACGTGGCAAGACCAAATGTCAAAACACATGCAATGGCACGTCTGTCCATTTTTAGCTTATTAAAAATAACAATTAGAGGAGGGATCAAAATGGGTATGAATGCAATATGGACTGGCACGAGGTTTTGAGACGCAATTGCACAGCACATAATCACCAACAGAATAAGCATACTGAGGTATGAGGCAGAGTCTTTATTTTTACTGTTCACCAAGCTTAATAGCTTATTTGCCAGAATTAAGGTCAAGCCTGATTTAGATATTGCGACCGCAAAGGCACCGAGCATCGCATAGCTTAGCGCTATCTCAGCACCGCCAGACAAGCCATTATTAAAAGCATTGAGTGTGTTTTCAAGCCCTAAGCCAGCAGTTAAGCCTGCGACTAAGGCACTGATTGTCATCGCCACTATTACATTAACTCGAAATAGTGAGAGGCCAAGCATTAAAATGACCCCAATAAGTACTGCATTCATATTATTTTATTTTTGCCTTTTTTATTATTTGTTTATTGAGTTGAGACAACCTTCGATACTGATGAGAAGAAAGTGGCTGTGCGTTGTATCGTGCACTTTCGAACAATCTATAAAATTCAGTGAGCTCATCAGCCGCACTAGGCCATTGTACCTTTAGACGCTCAAATATCTGCTTTGGCGTTAATTTATCAGATTTTTCGTCACTCAACATCATTAAGTGATTATAAATTCTGACTTCTTTTGGCTCTCGAAATTTTGACCTCATAGTGAGGTATATAAACCAGAGCCCAAATACGATGATCAACAACACAACGACACTGAGAGCGGGTAACAGCTTATTTTTTTGACCAAAAAGCATTTCCAGTAGCGAAGACTGCTTTTTATCATCAAAATTCAGCACCCAGCGAGTCCACTGAAAATCGATTTGTTCTAACTTCAGACGCAACCAATTTACAGCAGCAATGTCAGAAAAGGCATGTAGGCTAAAACCTAGGTTCTCGTTAAATTCTTGTTCTAAGTCGACCATATCGGATAAAGAGCCCAGTATTCTTTGTGGTGAAACCCAAGCGGTTGGATCAAGCCTTTGCCACCCTAATTGTGGCACGTAATACTCAACCCAAGCATGAGCATCATACTGATAAACCGCATAATAATTACTCTCATCATTAAATTCTCCCCCCAAGTAGCCAGAAACAAGACGCGTCGGGATCCCCACTGAGCGCATCAAAAAAGCGGCTGAAGAAGCATAATGGCCACAGAAACCTTCTTGGGTTTCAAACAAAAATTCATCAATGGCATGCTTTGAATTAATACTGGGAGGGGACAAACTATACTGAAAACTCTGCGCCAAGAAAAATGCTTTCATATTAATAATAAACGCTTCGGTCGAAGAGGCTGTTTGATTGAGCTGTTTCGCTAAAGCGATGGCTTTGGGATTTATATCGCTCGGTAGACGCGTATTTAAGTTAAGCTCCCACTGAGATGCTCTCGCATCATCCAGTTTTATTGGCGAGACCTCGTACTGCATCGGCTTATTACTCAAATTCTTTTGATACAGTATGCCAAAGTAATTCACCTTAGTGCCATTGCTAGCCGGTAAACCTGCGCCAAGCGTGTAAAGCCAACGCGTATTAGAAGGGTTAGATATAACAGAGTAAGTTGATGAGCCAACTGGTTCGTATGTTTTCACCAAAGGTCTAGCCTGCAAATTAGACATTCCCCACCTTTTTCCATCAAAACTGTCGTGAATAATCGCTCGCCAATAAAAAGGCGGTTGAAACCCACTAGATTCAGGAAGTAATGCTCTAAATGCGAGTTCAGAAGAACGAGATAAATCGGATATCTGAAACGGGTCTACATCTTCAGATAATCCTGTAGCCGCATTTTTAGCATTAGGTAACTGCCAAAAAGGGGGCAGTTTAGGCACTAGGACAACCATCAAAATGGCAAGAGGTAAACTAAATATAAACTTTCTAACCGAGTTGTTTATTGATTGCTTGATTGGCAAGTGGTGTGTCACGCTAAATAACTGAGACAAGTTAAGTAACAAAAGTGCTGCGACAAATAAAAAGGACAAGATATTTTGCGAGAACAAATAAAAACAAGGGTAGGTAAAAAAATTCAGTAGATAGACGCTTTGAGCCTGCTGTTTCGTTGCTACCTTAAGCATTTTTAGTGAGCAGGCACCCAATAGCATTGCCACAAACATTTCTATGGTTTTTTGAAATCCAAGAGACAGAAACACCACAACGATGACCGTGATAGCCAATAAATTAATGATGATGTTTGACGGCTTTTTAACAGCACCAGTGGACACACTCAGTTTAAAAATACAGATGAGTAGAATCGAGACGCAAAATACATACCCTAAGCTTTGGAACAGAAGTAATGAGACGCCACAGTAAACAAATGACGTAATGAGCGTATTTTTCGCTATTAAGTCTCTAACATTCACTTAAACTCTCCAAACAAGCCAACACATGCTTTTCTCCATTACTGGCTTGAATGTGAAACCCAGGTAATTTTAAAGCGAATTCATGTCCTAACCTATCGGCTTCGAGTACCTGATAACAAAGTTTTGATAAACGGGTTTCTTTGCTACCTTCCACTAAGCTGTAGTCTAACGTTAAGCTAATACCGTGATTATCCCCTGTATAGTCTTTCACCAAAAGCTCATGATTTTTTGCAAAGTGACGCCATGAAATGCGATTTCTGTTCATACCTTTTTGATATGACTTTAGACCGGAGAATTCATCCAGACTATCTGATCTTTTTGCTAGTAACTCGGTATCTTCTCCCAAGTCTTGTACTTCATGTAAATCTAATGGGCACTTTAGTGGTAAAGGGTAAACGTAAAAGGTTTTGTCACTCACTAGATAACTCCAGACATTAACCAAGCCGAAAGGGTAACAGCTGTGGATTTTAAATTTACCCCCTTGATACTTCCCTCTTTGTTGCAGTCTTAGGGCCGAAACCTGCCCAGTGGTTGGCTCAAATAAGTTACACTCTGTTAATCCATCGCTGTCATATTCGGCACTGATCACTGACAAAGAGATCACATTTTTTTTTGAGAAGACCCGGAATTTCGCTTCATTATGGTTACCGCAAAAATTGTTGCGTATGTCTAACAGCTCAAGTTTGACACCATGCAAATTAAAGTAGCCATAAAATAATGAGGATATTTGTAGCATTAACATCAAATATGATACACCAAGGATCAAATTATTCTGATAATTAATACCGATAACAAAGTTTAAAAGTGCAAAGACGAGAAAATACAAGCCTCGCAAAGAGGGCACCACGTAAATATTGTTGTGCGCAAGTGTAATACTGTTTGCGCTATGCTTCTTAGTTATGACTTTTTCGATCCATTGCTTATAAAAAGGCAATGTCATTACACAGGCACCGGTACTTGTTTGAAGATTGAATTTACAACATCCAACTGCTCACTACATGGGATATTTAACCTATGTCCAGCGACACAGCCAAATATAGCCTGTACATCATCCGGTAATGTGTAATCTCTACCTGATATGAGCGCATAAGCGCGTGCAGATAGACCAAGCGCGATACTCGCACGAGGTGAAAGTGGGTCGCTAAACTCGCCAGAGTCTCGAGTGTATCTCACCAAATCAAGAATGTACTGAACAACTGGATCTGAAAGCTTCACTTTCATCACTTCATCTTGAAGCGCAAAAAGTTGCTCGTCTGTCATGTTACATTCGAGCTGTCGTGTCTCGAAGGTTCGCTTATTACCTTGCAAAATCAAACTTTTCTCAACTTCTGAATCTGGGTAACCAAGGCTTATTCTCATGAAAAAACGATCTAGCTGAGACTCTGGTAACGGGTGCGTACCAGACTGATGCAATGGATTTTGAGTCGCAATAACAAAAAAGGGTTGGGCAAGTCCATGTGTTTGTCCGTCTATCGTAACTTGGCCTTCTTCCATGGCTTCTAACAATGCGCTTTGTGTTTTTGGACTGGCTCGGTTTATTTCATCTGCTAATAGAATCTGACTAAAAATGGGCCCAGGATGAAAATCAAAAGTATGAGTTTGAGAATTAAAAATACTCGAACCCGTAATGTCTGCTGGTAACAGGTCACTCGTAAACTGAACCCGCTGATAGCTCAAGCCAAGTACATTTGCCAAACCATGGGATAGGGTGGTCTTGCCCATTCCAGGCAAATCTTCAATAAGCAAGTGTCCTTTGCTCAACAAACAACATAAAGCTAACTTAAGTTGCTCATTTTTGCCCAAAATAAGTTGAGAGAGATCTTCAATTATCTTTGTTGTCAGTTGGCTCATGCAATCATTTCTAACCTTTTCATTACGGTATCAACTTTTTTAGCATTGAAGGGTTTTGCGATGAAACCTTTGGCTCCGAGCTCCCATGTGTTTTGCACATTCTCCAGACTATTGTGGCCAGAACACATAATCACATGTGTGTTTGGAAACTGGTCATTCACATATTCTAGAATTTGCGTACCGTCTGTATCGGGCAGCTCAATGTCTAAAAAGAGCACGTTGGGCGCTTTGGACTCTAATAAAGGTTTAGCCGAGGTGAAGTCCTTTGATTCGTAGATTTCTTCGAATCCTAAGTTCTCTAAGATGTCTACCAAGTAACTGCGTACTTCTTCAACATCATCAATAATAAGTATAGGTTCTAGGGGTCTAACAAGTTCCATATTGTAATACTTTCTGACTGCAATTGACTCAATACTAAGGCATGGCGACAACGAGCTCAATGGTTTATTTAAATCAAATGAGCGAATAGGCTATGGTCTATTATTTATTCGGTTTTAATATAGTATACAAAACTGAATACACAATTAAATAAGTAATGATTAGAACCAATACTGATGTACTTGTAGACGCGCTACTCTCACTACGAGCTCGTTTTAACAATCAATCAGCTTGCAAGCTGCGCTTAAAATATTGCTCTATAAATGCTTTGAGCTCCTGATGTTCTTTTTCAGGTAAATAGTCAAAGTGTGCATTTAAAAATGGCGGCTTATCATACACGCTCAACATAATTTGATTAACTTTTGCAATAAACTGACGACTTACTTCCGTTTTATTGCACATAAAATGCCCCACTATGATCTTGGGTGATCCAGCAATGTGATATGAGCGCACCGGCAAATTAACATGATTGCTAAATCGATGAAATTCAGCAGGATAATTGAGAAGAAAATCAACACGTTTTGAAATGAACATACGGTATACAGTCTCATAATGATCCGCACCGCCCCTGAATATCAGGTTTTTTCGGTCAATTTTATCCAGTTGAGCATCTAGGAAGTCACCATAAGAAAAGTTTTCAGCTATCACAATCGCGGTTTGATTATATGATTTAAATAGCTCAACAAGAGAAGATATCTCATTTTGCGTGTTTAAAACGGGTAGTGGAGCCAGTGATAAGTCATGATGTGAATACAACTTATGCGCCCAATAAAAATTGACAGGTAAACTAAACAGGTACTCGCTTTTCCTTTCCTCATTTTTAATCATATTGAGGTTACAGGCCGCAACATTAGACTGCTGCAAAGATTTAATCGCGCGCTTGCGGCTTGACTTAACATAGTGCACCTTCATGTCTTCAATCTTTGAGAGTACAAGCAGATTAGTTGCACCCGCGATGTTTTCAGGTTGCCTGACTTTAGAGCTGAGTAGCTCAAAATCTAACTGATCATCAAGATATATGTGCACACCATGCGCGTATACACTTAAACTAAAGGTACAAGCAGCCACCAATAACATGCAAGCTAACTTATCACTGCAACTCACTATCTATGCCTCAATCATTAAGCCACTTATAAATTGTAGCTGACAATCGGATTTCACCACACTCATTTGACCAATTGTTTACAAAGAGAGAATCATCAAACCTGACTCTTGTAAGACTTACCATCATGTTAAAGCCACATATCAGCGCTTAGCTTGAGCGGTTGTATATATTGTCATAATAAAACGCCTTATTTAAAGACGACAAAACAGTCCAAATACCTAACTCCTTTGCTTACAGGCTTGATTGTAAGACTGTCTATTACTTCAACGCGCCAACGCAATAAAAAAGTCACATTATTTACATCTGTAATACAGTGTAATAGAACACCCCACCTCATTGATGTAATTTACAAAACGAATTCAAGGCCATTGTGCATGTCTTTGAGCGTCGTGTAATTAAACAATAATAAATTTGGAGTAAATAATGGGTTCACGAAAAGGGATCGTAAATTCAGCAGTCGTTGCCTCTGTGGTGGCGGGTTCTATGGTGATGACTAACCAAGCAAATGCATTTGGCTGGGGGAGCATAGGTGACTTCTTTAAAGATCCAATCGGGACTGTTGGTGGTGCCGTTTCACAAGTAGCACAAGTAGTTAGACATGTTACAAGCCCTGTGACAACTATTGCAATTGACACATTGAGACACGGTGCAAATGTTGTAAATAGTGCAACTAATTTGGTTGGTGTTGATTCTTCAGCGATTACTGGCAAAGCCATATCACTTGCTCAGCAACTTGCTACTTTGGACAACATTGGTACATTTGTAGCAGACCAACAACAAAAACTCGCCGCACTTGAACATTTTGCCACTGTTGCAGTCACCAATGCACACCACTTAGGTCAATTAGAAGCATTAGTTGATGGCGTGAATGAGAACAACGTTGAAGTGGCAAGAACCATCGTACACAGCCTAATAAAAGACATTGATTATCATACGTTAAAGCTGGTCGTCGATCAGGTAAAAACATATGATGGCGCACAATCTCTGATGTTTATGGTTAATAAAGGTAATCTAGGAGTAGGGGTTGCTGTTGACGTGAACGAACTTGAACGCATCAAGTATGGCCATCATTCAAACCGCCACGAACCAATCATGAGCTTTTTTGTTCAGGCTGTGAACCCAGGGACGCCAAATAACCAATTAAAATTTTCTGTTGGCTACCACAAAAACCCGCCTTTACAGGTATCCGGAAACAGCGTAAGCCTATCAAGCACAGTTAAAAAAATGAAAGTCAGCCTTGCATTTGCTTCGTTGAATAGCAGTGACTTCCTTGCGCTGGTTGACGTGCAGGCTTTGCGAAATCAACATAAAATGACTGCGGTTGGCGTCAGTGCAAACCCAATTAGCTTGCAAGCTGGTAGCACATCGAGACAAGTTGTATTTAAAGAATGCCAAAACGGTCGATTACAAGCGAACGGCGTTGATTGTAATCAACAAGATTTGTCTATAAGTGCGCTTACCGGTGTCCATGCTTTGGACCAGCACACTGCATTAGGTGGTGTATCATTTACATTTAAATCATTCGGTAAAGTGGATGGTATGTACTGTGTACAAACAGTAGAGCCCGCAGATCCGCATACGTGGCACGACAACTATTTTTGTTCATCCCAAGATCTTGGTATGAAATGGTCTTTTGCAGGCCCAATTGACGGCATGCGCTGTACGCAAATCATCGAATTAGCAGATCCGCATACATGGCAAGATAATTACCTTTGTTTACCTAATGACTCAGACTATTTGTTCTCTTGGAGTAGTGCTGGTAAAGGTAATATGAAAAATACAGTAAGATGGTTAGAAGCCGCAGATCCACACACTTGGAATGACAATTATCTAGGCATTGAAAAACATGTTGAGATGAAACTATTCGATAGGTGTTTAGATATTGCAGGGTATCACCCTAGCAATGGTCAAGACATCATGCTGCATGACTGTCACAATGGTGCGAACCAAAAATGGTTGTTCACCAATGATGGAAAAGTAAGAAGCAAAGTAGACTATAACAAGTGCTTAGATTACAGAAACTCAGCAACAAGCAACGGTGAAAAACTGATGATTTGGGACTGTAACACCAGCCCAACACAGCAATTTGAGTATGTTAATGGCCAGTTAAAAACGGTTCTACAACCATCTCGCTGTGTAGATGCACCAACACCGCACAATTTCACAAGAACACATTTGTGGGATTGCCCAGTGCTAACAAGGCACAACAACGTGGTTATTTCGAACTAATACACAGACACTCTGCCGGAAAGTGATGCGCTTTCCGGTAAGGTTTTTAGTTGAACCGGTTAAACTATATTCTAAATACGATCAACACCATTGAAGAAATCCGCATTAATTCAGATACTTCCGATCTACTCTACATTGGGCAAACTCAAAATACTTGAAAGTACAAACAACTGTTAGCGCATACGCATTAAGGTTTTAGTCGGTGTAATCCAGCGCTGAAAATCCCGTAATGGTCACACTTAGAGTTCCCATTTTGAGTGCTCATCTTTGAATCAATGAGTTTAGAATAGCAGGGTTGGAATAGAAAATTAGCCGTAAAAATATTCTACATATTAGTTGGTTAACACTTCCAACTTGTACAAATATTATGCTTAGTACAAACTACAACTAAATGTGTAATATGAAAATCTACAAATGGACTAACCCCAAAAAAGTAAACCTTCGACTGCCATTTCTTTACCATATTTGCATCAATACAGGTCAAACAGAGTTTAATTACATTGGAAAAGCATCTACAAAATCTAGATTAAATGAATACCGCAGAAATGTCGCCAGAATTTTAGATGGCAAAGCAAGGCGACCAAAGACAAAACGTAACGGTGAACCGCAATCACCTAGCAATCTAAAATATCGTTACGTGCACCTAGTGTTAGCCCTAGCACACAAACAAAACTGGGAAGTTAAGCATTACCCAATTGAAAATGTGGAAAAAGAAAATCTAAATAATAGGGAGCAACAAATGATTGAAGAACTCAATACAACCTGCGAACATTTTGGTCTGAACGAAAAACCGACTTGGGAAATCGAAGAGCTGGACACGCTATCGAAAAAGCTACTTCAAGGTATAAAGTAATTATTTAGGGAACTTTTTTAAATCAAATTACCTCTTAAATAGAAAGCATGGATTTTACTTAGTTTTAAATCATGCTTTAAACCGCCATACACATGCTTTTAATTACTCCTAGTAATTTTACTTACCTAAGCAAAATGCACGTGACAGAGTAGTTTCAATTTCACAAAAGGAGATTAAGAAAGTGAATACAAATATAGCAGTTAAAGACCTAAAACGGGTTGTCGCTGGCATTAACAACGGTGGGGATCGTGGTGGCCCTCCAGCTTCTTACATTCAAACGACTATAGAAATACAAAAAGTTGCAAGTGAAAAGGGTGCTGACATTTAGGTTGTCCACCGCACCGTACTCAATAAAATTATCTGTCATTAAAAAAGGAAAACAATATGATCGAATTAATCCCAACTAAAGAATTAAAAAAAATAGCTGGCGGCGTGGCTGGTAATTGCCACCAAGGTGGTCCTCCTCATACCCGTAAGTAGATATATTAGCCGCTATGTGCGGCTTTTTTACTTAAGTTTTGGGAGCATATTAGTTACTAGTTACGATTGGACCAAACTAAATTCTGAACATTTAGACCTTGGCTGACATAATTTTCCATATTTACAATATGTTAGTTGAAATTTTAAATATTCACAGATTAACCAATAACCTTTCGAATTCACATCAACAGCGATTAGGTTCAGTTTTACAAAAGGGCATTAATAAAATGAATAAAAATATAGCAGTTCAAGACCTAAAATGGGCTGTCACTGGAGATAACAGCGTTGGGGATCGTGTGGTGGCACTCCAGCTTCATACTGTCTAACGGCTAAAGAATTACAGAAAGCTAAAAGTTGAATTGGTAACAGAGGTATCGATAGCCTTCCGCTCTCAACTAAATAAAACCCAACTCTAATTAAAAAGGAAAGTCTTATGATCGAATTAATCCCTACAAAAGAATTAAAAAAAGTAGTGGGTGGTGTGACTGGTGGTGGCGACCAAGGAGGACCCCCTCAGTCAAACAAATTATGATATAAGCCGCTGCGCGGCTTTTTCAGGTATTGTAGATAGCTTTGTGTAACGACCACAGGCCAAAGGTAATTTGAAAGGAAAAACACTTTTTAAGGTTCTGATTTTAAAAACGTGAAGATACTCAACAAACCTGTAAAAATTTAAGGAACAAATCAACAGTAGGGCACTTGCACCAATCTTAATAAATTCAACCAACTAAAGCTCACACAAAAATTAATCAAAAAATATCAATAATTTTATTTGTCATTTTGCGCTTTGAGTTGCTAAACCTAACAATGCATAGAGCGATTTCAATCAGTTCAACTCTAATAACATGTAAGCAGAGGAAGTAGATAAGATGGCACTTAAACCAACAACCACAGCACAAGATGCTTACGTTGAAATGTTTGAAAGACACCATAGCCAAGCGCACAATGAGTTAATAGATAAACTCAACGAAGTGGCATTGAAACTGTATTCAATCTCAATGGATAAACATTATCTCAGAGATGCAATTTTGCTTGAAGTGTCAAAGGCACTGATGGAAACCAAAAAGTATTTTCGCTCATTGGAGTCCAATACACCCCGAAACCACGAGACCGAAGGCAAGCTCGTGATGCTTTGGGGCTTAGCCGCAGCGCCACTGAGCATGATAGATAAAGAGCTAGGTATACTGTGCGAGCTAGAAGACGAAAATTGGTTGCACCCAGATGGTTGGACTAACGATGAAATTATCGAATTTGGTGAGAAGCTCGATTTAATATCACGGACATTTATGCGTTTGTCATTTCCAGTATCTGTTTGGCATTAGAGAAACCCAAGCATACCCAAAATAGACACAGCTTAATATCTTAAGTCGAGTGCAAGATATATCGAACATGTGTCATTTCTCAAAAGCCCCATTAAGTCCGATACTGGTAAGTATTGGACATTTAATTGAATTAAAAATCATTTTTAAGCGTCAATAAAGTAGTGGCATAGCCTTGCTTTAAGCAGTTAAAATCTTATTTAACATAATATAAATTATCGGATATTATATATTGTGTTTCATAACCATCGTTTAGGTTTTAACTATCGTGGTTTGTAAACCTGCATCTCCCTATTAAAAATCAATGGGCCCCGCTTTTGTAACAGTGTTCAGCGCTAAACATAAGTGATCAACTATCCAGTTTGTAGCAAGGTTCCATTTTCTCACACTCGTATTTTACCCTACAAACTTATACAGCACTTTTTTAAAAGAATGTGGCCAGCCCTTGCTGTGCTGGCCACAACGAATCAGTTAATTAATACGGTATATCTCCAAATCATCAAAATGGATTTCACTGTCAACTTGCCAATTTGTTGAGTACAAATAAATTTGTAACTGATGGCCTGCAGTTTCTGGCACTGTAAATTCCATAGATAATGGCGACCAAGTTCTACTTGTGGTGATCTTTTGGCCGATTGATTTTTTACTCGTTGCATCGTAAATCATAATGCGTCCGTTTGCATCTCCAGATGATACGCGTGCCATAGATTCCAATCTATACGTCGCACCAGGCTCGTACTTAAATACCTTCTGTGCAACTTGCCAGCCATAAGTTGGCTTGTTTTTTACAGTTAACCCTTGTGCACCACTAAATGCACTGTTCGTGCTCAAAAACACAGTCTCAGGTGTTGATTGCCAGTGACGCCATTCTGCTGGTAACGCATTTGCAAACCCAACATCAAATGACTGATCATAAACCCTATATCCTTTAACAAGCTGTGCAATAGCGCCCATGTAATAACGTTGATTGACACCTTGAATGGCATCAAACACTGAGGTTAATTTGACTTCCGAGTCATGATAAATACTTGGCTTAAATTCAGCTAGTTGCATCCACCATCTTAAAGACGTTAGCGATTCGGAGTCATAGCATTTGTTCACATGCCTACTAAAGTTTGCACAATGTGAAATCATAAAGTCAGCCGTATTAGCAAAATAGTTCATTTCCTCTTTGCTGAATCCAAGCCCTGCATGATAACTACTTACAGCCGCTGCAACATCTAAGTTTCCGTGACTGGTATCCTCTGTTCCAGTCCAATTAAAACCATCACTTGTTGTATCTTTGTCAGTCAGCAGGCTCCAATAACTCCATTCGTATTTATTCACTGACAAGCCCGAATCTGCCTGATATTGACCAAGCGTCAGACTACTTTTAAAAGCCTCAATCAACTGTTTAGCCATAAATTGGTGATTAGGATCACTGTCTTCAACCTGAGCAAGTTCAGCATAGGTGCGCTGCAATGCAAGATACTGGTTATGAGGTAAGGATTGGCCAGGCTTTCGGCTAGATGAATCATTGGCAAACAAATAAACTAAATTACCATTTAACGTATTGTGTAGGTCTTTTTCCCACTTCGGAAATGTATGATTTATCAAAAAATCATAGTAGCCATCGGCCCAAGAGTTGAAACGTGCATCAAGCCGCCCTGTCCTTGCCAATTTAATAAACTTGGCTATCGGTGCTGTTATCATGCCATCGTGGACGAGGTATTCACGCCAAGATCTCACACGAATATTATCGAAGTGGACTGTACAGTGCTTTTTATAATCTGTTGCGTATAACCTGATATGTACATTATTAGAAGGATCGGAAGGCGCAATAAATTCCGCGACATGGCTAGTGAAACTATGCGATTCAACGTATGTGTTTAATAGCAACTTTCTTTCAGTAAAATCATAAACCTGTAAAAGGCCTTTAACACCACTATCGCAATTCTCAATTTTTGCATGAAAATTAATTTGGTACTTACCATTCGGATCAAAATGCTCGTTAGCTTTATGAGGGTTTCTTAATGGGGTTTGCAATACATGCCAACGATTAGTGTCGGGTGCGGTTTTAATAGTAAATCCAGCACGGCTCTTCCCGTCATCGACTTTATCTGCAGTGTTTCTATAGGCTGTTTCAGCTGTCGACTGCCAGCGATACCAGTTTGCAGGTAATGAACTGTCTTGCGAGTCAGCTTCTTCTGCACCAAAATTCTCAATTGCGTCAATAGAATAAACCCACTCCCCCCAGCCTTTATAGCCATCTACACCCATTCCGGTATCATCTTTGGCAAGCGCAAACGCTTTATCTACACGTGAAATGAATGTATCAAGATAGTTTTGATTGTTTGTGCCTAGATACATTTCTATTAAAGCATCTAAATAGTAGGCTTCTGCCCAAGCTAAATTGCTAGAACGGCTAAAGCTATTTGGATACTGTGCCTGATATTGCTGACTCAACAAATCGAACTTACCAACCCACTGTGCTTGAGTATGCTCAGCATAAGCTTTATTTACTGAAAATAAGCACAAAGGCAGTGATATAATTTTAATTATATTTTTCATAAACTTTCCTTTTTTTAGTACTATATTAGATACTACACCACCCAGCACGATGAAAAAACAACCGATGAATACATTACTATTTAAAAACCACTGATTAAAATTCACTCTAAAAAATAAATTAAGAATACAAACATATATAAATTTAAAATAATAATATCAAAATTAATAATTATATTTTTTAACAACCTTACCATAAAAAAGTAAAAATTTTTCTATAATGGGTAAATTCTTGAGGTAAATCTCTCAACTTAAAAAACATACTTGTACCTTTAATATATAAATATTAGTAACAAATTAGACCAAACACCTTCATTTTATACTAAGATTTAAACCCTATTCAGTGTAAAACCCCGCAGAAAAGTAAACAAAATGTAACATTTACTGAGTATTTTTTTACCCATTTTACTGCTATAACTTTTGATTGTTTTTAACCTGTTCATTCAGACAATCAAAAGGAGTGAGATATGAAAACACTATTTTTGGCCAGTACACTTTTAGCAAGCATCATCAGCGTTAATGGCTCCGCAACTGAAGTGAAAAAAAGCGCAGATGATGGATTGCTCAAGTACTCATACAACTTTGTGTATTTAAAGTGCGAGTCTGCATCTTGTAATGGTGCGATCACTCGTTGGTACAAAATGAGCGTATTTTATAAATTTATTGCTGATGTTCCTCCACATTCCGAGGTCAGAATTTATTGGAATGAAAATGTCCCCGTAGGTAGATCTGCTGGAAAAAGAGTGGCGTATACAAAAGGTGCGGCATGCTCTGATGGATCAAACATGACTGC
Organism: Pseudoalteromonas luteoviolacea; assembly: GCF_000814765.1. GTDB lineage: Bacteria > Pseudomonadota > Gammaproteobacteria > Enterobacterales > Alteromonadaceae > Pseudoalteromonas > Pseudoalteromonas luteoviolacea_H. Next base: position 378,862 of record NZ_JWIC01000007.1, on the reverse strand, counting down.
AAAATGGTTTTTAGATAGTGCTTTTAAGCCAGTAACTGCGATAGCAACTGACTGTGATGGCCTTGAACACACGTACAGTGTGCATCAGTTTAACTTTTAAAGTGGCATTATAAAGACAATAACGCCTAGCTTGGACATGCTAGGCGTTTGCATAGGGTTAGCCTGTGATGATACGTAACATTCTACGAAGTGGCTCTGCAGCGCCCCATAACAATTGGTCACCAACAGTAAAGGCACTGATATATTTGTCACCCATAGAGAGTTTTCTGATCCTACCTATCGGGATATGAAGCGATCCAGTCACCTTCACTGGTGTAAGCTCTTGTTCAGTGATCCCTCTTTCATTCGGAATCACCTTAACCCATTCATTATGTTCATCAAGAATACGTTCGATTTCACTCACTTCAACGTCTTCACGAAGCTTAATGGTTAACGCTTGTGAGTGACAGCGCATTGCGCCAATACGAACACAAAGGCCATCGACAGGAATAGGCTGCTTAATCGAACCTAAGATTTTATTTGCCTCAACTTCAGCTTTCCACTCTTCTTTGCTTTGGCCTGATTCCATAGGCACATCTATCCAAGGGATTAAGCTCCCAGCAAGCGGCACACCGAATTGATCTTTCGGCAAGTTGTCATCTTTAAGTTTATCAGCAACAACTTTATCAATTTCCAAAATCGCAGAAGATGGGTTCTCAAGCTGCGAACTCACACTGCTATGAATTTCGCCCATTTGTGTGATTAGTTCTCTCATATTTCGTGCGCCAGCGCCAGAGGCAGCTTGGTATGTCATCGGGCTAACCCACTCAATAAGGTCTTTTTCAAACAGGCCACCAAGTGCTAATAACATCAAGGAGACTGTACAGTTACCCCCTACAAATGTTTTAACACCCTGCTCTAGCCCTTGTTGGATCACATCATTATTGACTGGATCTAGAACGATGATACTGTCGCTCGACATACGCAATGCCGATGCTGCGTCTATCCAGTAACCCTGCCAGCCAGCATCTCTTAAAGGCTGATAAACCTCTTTTGTATAATCACCACCTTGGCATGACACGATAATATCCATTTCTTTTAAAGAAGGTATGTCAAATGCATTGTTAAGCGGTTTGGCTGTCCCCGCAAAATCAGGGCCTAGTTGACCTGACTGTGAGGTGGTAAAAAAATGCGCATTAAGGTGAGCAAAGTCCCCTTCTTGTTGCATGCGCTCCATGAGTACTGAGCCAACCATGCCACGCCAGCCCACAAATCCTACATTATTCATTACATTACCCTTTATTTAATTAAAATTACTCATTGCGTGAGGGGTACGTCTAGACGTCTAACCTATCAAAATATAGCTATGAGCTCTAGTACTTTTTGGGGCAATTACAAAATTACTCATCTAGCGAAAAATATCGCATTAACCTTAGACAAACACAGTAGTGAGATATCAAGTTATAAAACGGTGATTAGGCATAAAAAAACCCCGCAATGCGGGGTTTGGATACAACATGTAAAGGTTGCGTCCAAGCTTGATGCTGCGCATCAAACTAGAACTCTGTTTTGGTAAAATGTTTATTTAATGTTAACAAAATACCTGAATATGGTAAGGATATGCGATAACCTTTTTGTGTTAGCTATTATGAGTCAGGTTACTGCTATTTTCAAGTAAAAATCATTCTAAATATTGATCTAGATTATAAAAAAAATCCAAATCTAATATATGTTTACGCTTACGTAAATGTAATATTTCTCACGTGAAAGTTATTAAATTTTATAGACAATCTTAAACCTAAAAATAAAGACGATAAAAACCGAAACATATTTAGATGATTTTAAAATAATTATACTAAATAAAAACCATGATTATTTTAATAATGGCAAAAATAAAAAAGACCACAAAAGTGGTCTTTTTTTAGTCATTATGTTTTCTTAGAATTCAATAGCAAAATCTAAGCTAACTTGTTGCGCCGTTTCTTGAGATCGAATAAGCGCACCGTTTTGTTCAACTTCAAAATCTTGACCAAGCAAGTTCTTCACTTTGAACGTTACAGTCGTGCTGAACGTTGGATAGTAACTATACACTACGTCTAATGAGTTGATCGGTTGCTCATACGCATCGTCAAAACCATTTACACCAGCTGCTAGGATACGATCTCCAAATACGTTGTAAATGACAGAGCCTTGGTGATTACCATTATGTGAGTCGTAGTTCAGCTGCAAGTTTGCAACATACTTAGAGTGACCTGTCATACGGCGTTGAAGATTGGTTAAATCCCCTCTCGCACTTTCAAGTATTTCTACTTCTGAGTCACTTACTGTTAAGTTACCAGAAGTAAAGAATGCGCCGCCTAAGAAATCTGAAGACAATTCCACCAGCCATTCAGCTTCAAGTCCATAAACATATGCAGAGTCAGCATTCTCAAACTCTAACGTAAAGCGACCATCACGCTCGTTAAGCTGAGCCTCGATCGGTTTGTCGATATCTTTATAGAATGCACCTACGGAGAAGTTGTCGCCACTTTCAAAATAGAACTCGACACGCACATCAAAGTTGTCTAAGTGACTCGACTGTAAAGTCGGGTTACCAAGCGTTCTATAATCCGTCAATGGATCTTGATATTGAACAGGCGTCAGTTCACGAAGATCTGGGCGAACAATCGTTTGACCCCAACCAGCACGAATCTGATAGGTTGGTTGACTATACGTCATAGACAACGAGCCAAACGTCTCATCTTCCATCACAGACGCTTCTTGAATTGCTTCGGCACTTAACTTGTCATTCAATAATTCTGCATCAAATACAGAGCGTGAGAAAGCCAACGCAACTTGTCTGAAGTCTTCATATCTTAAACCACCAGAAAAACGCCAGTCGTTTGCATACACGTAATCAAAGCTACCATAGTAAGCATCGATTTTTTGTGCGGCGATGTAATCATCTGCGGTTGGTTCCTGGAACAGGATCTCGATTTCAGTGTTATCAACTCGGCTATCGTCTTTAAAGATGCTGCCAATCCCTAATGCTTCATTTTTATTGGTAGCAAGAATAATATTTTCGGTCGGGCCAAAACGATATTTAAAGAAATCGGTTTTATATTCACGAGTTTTATCAACATAGTAAGCACCACCCTTTAGCTCAATTTCGGAAGAGTCAAAGTAAAATGCTTTAGATAAGTTCCAACCAAAGTTTTCAACTTTGTCTTCCATGTCAACAAAGCGGTATAAGAACGGATCGCCACCTAATGGACCACTCGTGTACGTATCTGTGTAAGCACCGTCTGTATAACGGTCTCTGGCTGTGATCTCAAGTTCACTTGGGATGTCAGTAGTCGCTGTCGAGTCTGTATACTGCCAGTCGAAGCCGACACCTTTAATGAAGTCGTATTCGATATTGTGCGTACCACGGAATTGAATCACTTCCAATTCACGCTGCTCGAACGATGTTAAGTTCTTGCGCTGGAGCTCTCCATTTGCAATGCTTAATGACTTTGACGGCTCTTGATATAGCGAAATTGACGCTTCGTCTTCAGTATCTCTTAACATCATGTAAGATGCATTAACGTCGTGTCCATCTAACTTATAACCGACATTAAGAGAGCTGTTCAACTTTACGTTCTTTTTAGTCGATTCCTTATCTGTTCTGGCAGAGTAACATTCTAAGTCAGACTTACCACAATCTTCAGGCTTCACATCAACAGATGATAAAACTGCTGAATATCCCTTGCTGTGAGACCATTCATGGTCATAAGCTGCAGAGATTAAGAAACCTAGCGAACCGCCAAAACCAAATACATCGTCAAATCTATCGCCATAAACAAGCTTGCCGCCAAAATCCGGATCTAGGCTCTTTTCAACCATACCAAAATCACGGTGCAAAGACTTAGTCAGTGATTTGTTGATTGCAATGGCTTCTGCTTGAGAGACAGCTTCACCGCGCTCTTTAGATTCAATATCGCGAATATTCAATACTGAAATATCTGAAATACCATTAATATACTTGTTCAGCGCAGCATTCATCGTGCTTGGCATTGCACGTAAACCGTCATCTTCACCTAACCAGTCATCATCACTACCGTTATACACAAAGCCAGTGCTGTTTGTGTCTTTGTGTGTTAAACCGACTTCCAGCTTGATCACTCGGTCATTAGGGATGCTCTTAGTACGGATGTTTACATCACCACCACCAAACGCAGCTGGCATATTTGGAGAATATGCTTTTTGAACGGCTAAAGACTCAATGATACTAGACGGGAAAATATCCAAAGGGATGACATTTCGAGTTAGGTCTGGGCTCGGAACTTGAGCACCATTTAGGCGAACACTGGAGTAACGCTCACCAAGACCACGCACATAAATGAATTTATCGTTTACGAGACTCAAACCTGTCACACGGCGAAGTGCAGATGCAGCATCGCTATCACCAGTACGTGAAATCTGCTCTGCCCCCATGATATCAGCAACAAAAGCTTGATTCTTACGCTCTTCAATGACAGCACTTGCACTGCCTTTTAAGCGGCTTCCTACCGCGACAACTTCTTCAATTTCTTGTGCCGTCTCTTGTGCCAAAACCTGTGTTGACAAAGGACTTAAAAGAGAAAGCAAAGAAATCGTTATCAAATTTGTTTTAAACACTTTGATTGGTTTCATTTGTAATTCCTCTAAACCAAAATTTCGATTCACAAAGGGCGCATTAAAGCGCCCTTCCAATTTTTCTTTTATGGCTTAGATTATTTTGTACGAGCGATTGACTGCGCTACGAATTTTGCCCAGTTTGTGTCTGTTTCGTCTTCACCTAATGCACCAACATATGTTACGTCAGTAAAGAATGAATTCTCGTCGCTAAGCTTTGATGACTCAACGCTTACATTGTTACCATCTTTATCTTTGATAGTACCGTTAGTAGTCGCTAAATCTGCACCAAGTACGTTTTCAAATGCGCTGAAACCAACGAGTTGGTTGCCATCATTTGTAAACCACTGAGCGATATCAAAACCTGTTAGGTCACCGTCTAAAGTAATATTTTCAGGTTCAAAGTTATTCGCACAAGCAAAGATAGAGTTGTGGAACTTGATGTCACCAGCAATTGCATTTGCGTGAACGCCTACTGGGCCTGAACCTTCGTTTTTGTCATATAGGTCAAAACACGCTGCGCCGTCTTCAGTGCCTTTACTTACAAAAAGCATGTTATGAAGTTGAGCTTTACCCCATTCTTTCATTTCCATACCAGCACCGTGACCACGTGGACCTTTAACACCATTGCTCACAACTGTCGCGTTAGCAATTGTTGGGTTAGAAACCGTTGTTGCTCTGTCTGCGCCAGCATCAGTTGTCGGGTCTTTTTTACCACCGTCTGTTTCGAAACCGTGGTTACCTTGGTTCAGTGTTTGAACTAGGATGAACTGGCCGTTACCTTTCCAACCTGTATCCCAGTCAATGCCGTCATCCGCAGTGTCTGTTACAACGATGTGCTTGATGTTAACTTGACCACCAAATAATTCGATACCGTCATCGTAACCTTGGTGAATGTGAATGTATTCAACCTTAGTGCCTGAACCAACTGCGTTTAAAGTAATTGAGTTAAGCTCGTCACCTTCTACACCGTTACCTGCATACTTAACAACAACGTGCTCTAGTGAACCGCTATTATCAGCATCATTGTTACCACCGTAGTAAGACACAACGCCTTCAGCGGCTACGTTACACATACCTGATTCAGCTTCAGTTTTAGTACACTCAACGGTTGTCGCTAAACCATTAATTTGGATACCACCCCAGTCTTGCATCGCTGGTACTGTTTCTGCATCACCGTCTATTTCTTTAATTGAAGTGAAAGTGATTGGGTTGCCAAGTTCACCAACAGCGTGGATTTTAGAACCACGACCAATACGTACAAAGTTCTCAGCTTTTGTGAATGCAATGGTTGCACCTGCTTCGATAGTTAAAGTAGGGCCGTCAAGGTCGATTGAACCACCTTTTGATGTATCCACATCATCACCGATGAATAATGCACCTTCAAAAACGTGTGCGCCGCCGTCTGGTAATGCTTCTAGTAAGAATGAAGAAGAGATGCTTTTTGCATTACTTGCGAACGCTTGGCTATATTTACAATGGATACCGTCTTGGTCACCTTTAAACGTCGTGCCGTCCATTGTGTAGCTTGCACATGGCAATTCTACAACTTTGTCGCCGCCATTATCGTTACCACCGTCATTACCTGTATCTGGAACAACGACCGGATTTTCAACTGAGTTGTCTACATGATTGTCGTTATTTGTAGGAGTGATATTGATGTCGCCGCCACCACAACCAGCTAGTACAAGAGCAGAAGAAATTAAGCTTACTTTAAATAAACCAGAAAGGTTCATATTGGTCTCCAAAGATATAATTGTTATAACCGTATTTATTTAATGGAGCCAGAATAGATTTATCGTGTTACAAATGGGTGACAGTTTTTATAAGTTAAAATGACAAAATATAATAAATTTAAAATAAAAAAGCCGCCCGAAGGCAGCTTTGGTGTTGCGAATTATTATTATAATTTACATTAACACTTCTTTTAAGCTTTGCTTGTGAAGCTTTTCATTTTTTACATATTTAATCCATTGACGAGCTAACTGCGCTGATTTTTTATGCTTTTCAGCTTGTTCAAATGCCAGTATAGATGCATCATAATTTTCTAAATTATACTGCGCCATACCAAGTGCAACATATGCATTTGACTCAAAAGTAAGGCCACCTTTTTCTAACGCAGCCCTTGCAGCATCAGCCGCTTCATCAAAGTTCTCAAGATTAATGTATACTTCAGCCAAGCGCTGTTGATACTGTCCATGTGACGACAGTTTATCAGCTGCTTCAAAAAACTCGATTGATTTTTTCTCATCGCGCGCTTGTACATAGGCTTCAGCAATAAAAGATAAGTTTTTTTCGGTATTATCAATTACCTTATTCTTTATACCTTCTTGCAAAGCTTGTGCGGCTTTAAACGGCAAACCATTGTATAAATAAACTTGTGAAAGCTGTAATACTTCAGATTTGGTCTTTATAAACCCACGCTGTTTTGCAGTTTCTAAAATAGCAAGTTGCTTTTTCTCAGCGCCAATCTCACCATACATTCCACCTAGCTGGATCCAATACTGCGGCTTATCAAACAGCTTAACCATTTTCTCCAATGTATTAACGACATCTGAAGGCTGATTTAACGAGTAATATAAAGCACGCTGAAGTACTAACCAGTTCTCTTTTGGTACTTCATTTTTAGACTCGACTAATGAAATTGCTGTATTGATACTTGCTAGTGCAGCTTGATACTGTTTATTCTGATAAAGCGCCTGCGCTTTTAACGTATAGTAATTGGTTTTAATCGGTTGGGTATTTAAAGCTTTCCAATCCTCCAAATATGCAACCGTTTTACCATAATCGCCATTAGCCATAGCAAGCTGCGCTAAACTAAAGGTCGTCGACAACTTTAAAGACTCTGGAATAGCCTCTTCGGCAACCACTTTCTCAAACGACGCAATTGCTTTGTCTAATTGGTTTTCGTTGTAGTAAATAAACCCATAAAAGTTATGCATCATCGCAACTTCATAGGAGTTCATGCTAGAAGCACGCCCTTTTATCGAGTCTAAAACTTCGAGACCTTCTTGTACATTGCCATCGTCAGCAAGCTTTTGGGCTCTCGCTAACTGGCTATACACCTTTTCCCTCAAAGCTGGCACACGCTTTGTTTTGGTCGCAGCATAAGCACTAGATAGTGAAACTTCTGGTACCAAAGAGACCATACTGATAGAAGCATTTATGGCTAACGTCGTCGCACTAAGAACCAGTATATTTTTGATTAATTTCATAATACAAACTCCTAACTTCACTAACCATTAATTTGGAAGGTGATCTTATTTTGTACACCAGCCACTTCAACAGCCTCACCATTTACAACGCGCGGCTTATACTTGAACTTCAATGCGGCATCCATTGCTGCGCGATTAAAGATATTTTCTGGCTCAGCTTGCACAACCTCAGGGTCTCGCACTGTGCCTTGTTTAGTGACTGTAAACTCAACGATCACAAAACCTTCAATTCCTCGTGAAAGTGCGCGCCGAGGATAAACTGGTGCAACTTTTACAATCGGTAAGTACTCTCCATCACTGGACTCAAGTGCCAAACCGCCCGCTAAATCCACATCCGCATCAACGTTTGCTGAAAAATCAAAGTTAGCACCGGCAGCATCAAGATTATTTGCCTGCATTTGCGGCGCATCCATTGGCGGTGGCGGCTCCTTAGGTGTTGGCGGTTTCTCTGGTTTACGCTCTTTCTTCTCTACTGTTTCTTCTTTTTTCAACCTGACAAAGTCAAGCACATTACCCTTAACAGGTTCTGTTGCAGTCCCTTGACCTCCTGTGATCAAAGCCTGCATACCAAGAAACAAGAAGAAAGTGACGACGCCTGCAACTAATAATGCAATTATGTAACGCATCGTGTGCCCTTAAGATTCTTGTGCAGCGATAGACACATCGAACGCACCTGCTGCTCGTGATGCATCCATGACTTTAATTAAAATTTCAGTCGTCGCTTTTTTATCTGCTTGAATAACGACACTGCCTTGTGGGTTTTCTGCCTTTAAACGCTCGATATTTGCTTGCACAGCACGAATATCAATTTGACGTTTATTAATCCAAATTTCACCTTTATCAGATATCGCGACCAATATGTTGGCACGTTGTTTTTTCACAGCCGTTGCCGCTTCTGGGCGGTTAACATCTATACCTGCTTCTTTGACGAATGAAGCGGTTACAATGAAGAAGATAAGCATGATAAATACAACGTCTAACATGGGAGTCATGTTAATTTCTTCGGTTTCTTCTTCTTGGAAAACTTTTGCTAGAGGAGCTCTCATTTTAATACCTCAAATTCTTTAATGATCTAACAGCAATTTATCTTCTAAAAGCTCAACTTCACGTTTTGCTTTACGCTGTAAATAAGTAGAAGCGAATACACCTGACAGTGCCGCTACCATTCCAGCCATTGTCGGTATGGTGGCTTTTGATACACCGGCTGCCATCGAGCGCGCGCTACCAGAGCCAGTAATTGCCATTACGTTAAATACTTCAATCATGCCAGTAACCGTACCGAGCAGCCCGAGTAAAGGGCATAGTGCAACCATGACATTAATAAAAGCCAAATTACTATTCAGTTCAATTCCTGCTTTGGATATCATGCCTTGGCGAATTTGCTCTGCATTCCAGCTATTTCGCTCAGATCTGTTTTGCCAAGTTTCTACCGTCTGCTTTTTATAGCTTCTGTACTTACCAAAAAAGTACATAAAGCGCTCCAGGATAAGTAGCCACATTGCAAAGGTGACTACTGCGATGACCAGGAGTACCTGGCCACCCGTATCAAGGAACTCTTGTAGTGCGGTAATAGCATCTACTAGTAGCACCATGATTACGCTCCTTTTTCACTTCGCTCTGCAATAATGCCAGCACTTTGCTCTTGAAGAATAAGAAGCAGGTTACGTGAACGTGTATTCAATACGGTGTATAAGAATACCGTCGGAATTGCGACGACAAGACCTAGTACCGTAGTTACAAGTGCTGTCGAGATACCACCAGCCATGAGTTTAGGGTCACCTGTACCAAACAAAGTAATTGCTTGGAAGGTATTGATCATACCGGTCACTGTCCCTAATAGGCCAAGTAAAGGCGCGACCACTGAGATGATTTTAATTAACGTTAAGTTACGTGTAATTTTTGGCATTTCGCGCAATATGGCTTCGCTTAACTTCAGCTCTAATGTGTCGTAGGCCACATCTGGGTACTGCTCTTTGACTTTCATGACACGACCAAGCGGATTGTCATCTTTAGCTACATCTGATTTAAGCTGACGCTTAATTTTGGCACCTATCAACATAAGTGATACAAAGCGCTCAAGTGCAATTAATAAAGCCAGTGCACCAACGGCGAGGATGACATAACCTACAACACCACCTTGCTCTACTTGCTCTTTCCTATTTGGCGCTTGAACCAATAAGCCCAAGATTGAACCGCCTGTTGGATCCAGTGCAAAGTCAACATTACCTGCGCTTGCCCCTTGCAAGTCAGCCGCACTTTGTTGGAAGCGTGATACAGGCTGTCGAGTCAACTCTGAGATCGTGTTTGTTTCAGGGTTGAAAGTCAGGTATTTGCCATCTGCAATTAAGTTAAATGCACCAACACGCATCACCTCTTTGTTTACCTTTTCACCGCCAGCGACAATCACATCCGTGCTGTAGCGAGTGACTTTACCCTGCTCGGTCATTTCACGCTGTAGTTCAAACCACACCTTTTCGATATCTTCAATCGAAGCGAGTTTTGATGTAGAGCCCATCTTCTTAGCCATGTCGTCCATCAATTCAGTTCGATTTTGAATTTCGGCAGAGACGACTGATGTTCTGAATTTAGAACTTGCATCACCCGATGCTTGCTGAAGCACCCCAAACAACTCTTTTAAAGAGCCCATGCGCTTTGAAAGCGTGTCACTTAGGTTACCTAATTTAATTTCGTTTTCTTCGAACTGAGTTTCCATTTGCTCTGAGCGATTCAACTGATTGTTGCGCTCAGATACAAGTGCATTTAGCATTTTTACTTGCTGATCTTCACGCGATTTAAACTCAGCTTCTCGCTGTTTATTCTGCTGCGTTTGTGCAGCTTGACCAGATTCGAGTGTTTTCAATAACGCGTCTAAATCCATTGCTTCATTATTTGCAAATGCTGACGCACTCAATGCCATAGAAGATACAAGTAATGCTTTACGGCTAAATGATTTTAAAAAGCTCATTAGTTATACCTCTTATTGAGCAGCTTGGACTGGCAGGGTTAACATATCTGGGGCAAGTTGCTTACGCGCAATGCGAACACCCTTATTGATTTGACTAATATTGGTATTAGGCAGAGCGACAAATTGCTTGGATTCTTTGTTCCAACTACCTGCTTTTGCAGCATCTTTCGTCACATACAGAAGTTCTAAACGACCAATTCGCAGCATGTCTACTTCACGCTCTTGCCCATCAATCGTTATCAGGGTTGAATACGCTTCAATGGTACGGCCGTATTCGACTTCAACCTGATAAGCCTCTAATACACGGCGGAATTTTTCACTCGAGGTGATGTCGGCTCTATCCATCAAAGCTTTAAGAGAAGCGATACGATTGGCACGCTCTTCTGGTAGGAAAGGTACATCTAAAGCCACGAATTGCTCGAGGCCAGCAATCATTCGCAACATCAATGGCGTGATCTGACGCTCGATAACAGACACTTGGTCCATCGATGCATTAATTGCGGCCATTTCTTCTAATTGGTTATTAATTTGCTTATCTAATTGGCTGTTATATACAACAAGGCCTTCTATTTCCTTATTCAGCGTTCTAAATTGCTGCAGACGAGACTGCATATTATCTGAAATCGCATCGATTTTATTTTGAGAAGTTAGCGCTGATTTATTAATGGCAGAGCTAGAGTCTATTACTTGATTGAGATCGTTTGCCTGCGCACTGCTTGCTACTGCAAACACGCCCGCTAAAAGCAATTGGTTAACGCACTTCATCTCACACACCTTTTATAATATTTGCTTGTTCCAATTTTGAAGTGTGTGCAGTTTAAATACGAAAAATGACAACCGTGTTGCGCAATTAATACATTACTGTGACAGCTGTAATATAAGTTTAAAAAAGAGATTTATACTAATAAATTCAATATTAAAAAGGGCCGCATTAATGCAGCCCTTTAATTGTTATACTTTAAATTTATTCATCATGTGTTCTAATTCATCAAATTGCAATTTTAGCGTTTTGCATTCATCCAGCGTTTGCTGCAAGCTTGCACTCCCCTGAACACATAAATCGCTAATGCCATGAATGTCCCCATCAAGGGATTGGATCACGGTATTTTGCTCTTGAGTTGCGTTTGCCACGGCATGGTTCATACCATCAATGGACTCAATCGCATGGGAGACTTCTTGCATTTTGGTACCCGCAGACTGTGCCTGTTCAGCGCTGGCACTTGAGTCCTCAATACTCAGTTTCATGACAGCAACCGCAGAGGCAGAACCTTGCTGCAATTCACCAATGGTATTTTCAATCTCTTGCGTCGACTCCTGAGTACGCTGAGCAAGTTGTCTAACCTCATCTGCAACAACAGCAAAGCCACGGCCTGCTTCACCAGCACGAGCCGCTTCTATCGCCGCATTCAGTGCAAGTAGGTTTGTCTGCTCACTCACCCCTTTAATTACTTCTAATACCTGACCGATACTTGCGGTCAATCTATCAAGTCCATCAATGGTCGATTGTGCTTCTTGCATTTTAGAACTCAAAGCCCCAATTTCCTCGATATTGGAATTGAGTGCAGATTGACTTTGATCAGATAAATTATTGGCCCCCGTTGCTAATTCCGATGCGTGTTTGGCATTATTAGAAATCTCAATCGCACTTGAAGACAGCTCATTGATTGCGGTTGCCACATTGTCTGTACGCTTAGTTTGCTCAGTATAAATGTCTAACGCTTCTTGCGTTTGCTTTTGCAGCCCTTCCATGACGCTTTCAAGTGCATCCGTCGTGCTTTTTACTTTAGAAATACTTTGATGTATTTTCTCGACAAATAAATTAAAGTAATTAGACAATTCCCCGAATTCGTCATTATTTTCAACAATCAGGCGTCTGGTTAAATCACCTTCACCTTGTGCAATGTCTTTGATCGCTTCGTTTAGGTGTGTCATAGGCCTCATCAAATACTTCAATAGCAGCTGCATCATCACAACAATGACGACAACACCTAATAACATATAAACCAAGGCCATATTTCTAAACGAAGAAATAGACGAATATGCTATCTCTTTATCAATCACGACACCTAGGTACCAATCTACATTTTTAATGCCGTGCATTTTGACAAAAGAGACCAGCTTTTCTTTGCCGTCTATCTCAAGTTCAACAAATTCCTGTTGCAAATTAAGTTGCTGGCCAAATAACTGACGCATATCTTTGTCATTCATCTGAGTATTTGGATGACTTAAGATACGACCTTCACCATCGAGCAAAAACCCATAACCAAAGCCAAGGAAATCTATTTCATTAATGATTTCTGTGATAGTGGCCATATCGATGTCACCACCGGCGGCGCCAGACAAAACACCGTTACTGTATACAGGTACTACGGCTGTGATGGTCAGCTCATTGGTTGTTGCATCCGTATAGGGTGTAGTAAACGCCGTGTCACGCTTCTGCACCGCAAGTTGATACCATGGGCGTGTTGTGGCATCAAAATCGCTTGGTAAGACAATAGACGCATCATTTAACACAAATTGACCATCCGGGGTGCCTATAAAGGTATTTTTGAAATGACCTGCAGCAGCAGCTGTTTGCAATCTTCGACGCACATCGTCATTGCTGTCAGACTTTAAATGACCTTGTGCAACCGACTGAACGATGTCTAAGCGGTCATTTAGCCAGTTAGCAATATTTTGTGACACTGATTGAGAAATTTCTTGTAATACAAGTGTTAACTGATCTTGAGTCTGAGAACGCATCAAGACAAAGTTATTCACTGTAAAGAGACTTAAAACGATAACAAGTACGACCGAAGCCGCAAGTGTAATTTTGGTGGTAAATTTAAAGGCGCTAAACATGCAGATCCTGTTGTTGTTCTTATCTACTACTAAGTAGGTTGTATCAAATCTTTACGGGTTTGTCCCCCTGTTATCGGCAGTTTTTATCTTTATATTATAAATTTATTGAATTATTTTTAATTGGCAATAAAAAAGGCAAGTTTTACTTGCCTTTGATATAGTAAAAAAGAACTAAAATTAGAGTTTACTTTGATAATGTGACCAAGCTGTATCGAGGTTTATTTCCATCTCAGAGGAAAAGCTTTTCCAGCTCCACTTTTTGTTATCAGAAGGATCTAATTGGGCGTTTAGCTCTACCAACAAGTTCGGGTGATGATTTTCTTCTAACCAATGCAAGAAAAACGCGGTGGTTTTATACCCCGTGTCATAATTGCCACCCGCTTTACGATGTTCAAAATCAACATAACCACCTTTCATTCTTACAACATCGGCGATCCCTTCAATAATCGGACCAATTTCTTTGTAATTATGATCATCCAGTTGATACGCATGGGCAATCTCATGATAAAGCACACCGATTAACTCATCATAAAGCGCTTGTGCACTGTGGCTTTGTGCATATTTATTAAGGTATTGAGCACTAATATGAATTTTTGCACCATTGAAGTCGCCTTCTTTGTATGCAACGCCATTCATATCTTCAATGATGATCTCCAATAGTGGTAACTTAGGTGCACGCTGTTTTTCACTATATAAAATACGTGCGACGTTATACGAGATCTGCTTTATCAAATTGACATTAACGTGCTGCCAAACAGGCACGGTTTCTTTGCTGAAGTTTCTGATTTGCACATTCGGCAAAGGAAACTGCTGCCATGCAATGTCTGCTTGAAACTGGATTGGCTTTATTGCGGTATCAATTTTGTCTAACGCTGATGCGCTATGGACCAAAAGGCCCATAGCCACTGCAAGCGAAGAAATTGCAGTTTTCACTTTCATGCTTAGTTATACTCCGACATTGACGGTGGACGTGCGCTAATTTCGCTACCCCATGCTTTGTTCGGCTTATCACTCATTACATACTTAAGCTCACCACCAGCCATAATATCTGCGTGCGTTAAGTAGTTACGGTTTAGTGGCTTACCATTTAAGCTCACAGATTGAATATACTTATGTGTTTTACTTAAGCCTTTAGCAGTCGTTGTGAATGTTTTACCATTTGCAAGCTTTAAGGTGACTTTAGGTGTTTGTGGCGCGCCAATTGCGTATGACAAATCACCTGGTGCTACTGGATAGAAGCCCATCGCTGAGAAAATATACCATGCAGACATCTGACCAACATCATCGTTACCCGCAAGGCCATCTGGCTTATCTGAGCTTAATGTATCCATGATTTGGCGAATACGCTCTTGTGTACGCCAAGGCTTACCCGCATAGTTGTACAGATAAGCAATGTGGTGACTCGGCTCATTACCGTGTGCGTAGTTACCGATCAAGCCAGCAATATCTTCGTGCTCTTTGATCATGTCTGCTGATAAATGCGTATCGAACAAATCATCTAAGCGTTGCTCAAATGCATCATCGCCACCCATTAAATCAATTAGGCCTGCAACATCGTGTGGTACGTAGAAGCTGTACTGCATAGAGTTGCCCTCTGTAAATGCGCCCATATACTTCGCTTCATATGCATTGAAATCTGGGTTCCAGTTACCTTTAGTATCACGACCACGCATGAACTTAGTTTCAGGATCAAACACGTTTCTGTAGCTCATTGCACGCGCATAGTAGTCTTTAGCAAGCTCTGTTTTACCCATCGCTTCAAACATACGTGCAATAGCATAATCATCGTACGCATACTCTAGAGTAATAGACACCGACTCTGGCAAAACATCCATAGGTACGTAGCCATACTTTTTATACTCTGGGATCGCGTCGTACACCTTGTTATTTGCCGTGTTAGTGATCGCTTCAACCGCTAAATCAATGTCATAGTCACGAATACCTTTTAGGTAAGCATCTGCAATGACAGATACTGCATGATAACCAATCATTGTCCATGTCTCGTGTGCATGGAAAGACCAGATAGGTAGCATTTTTTCGTAGCTCTGTTGATAGTGAACTAACATTGATTGGATCATACCCGATACACGATCTGGATCGATGTACGTCAGTAATGGGTGAAGTGCACGGTAAGTATCCCAAAGAGAGAATAATGTATAGTGTTCAAAGCCTTTACCATCGTGGATCTCACCGTCAACACCTCGGTATTGACCATTTACGTCTTGGTAAATGCTTGGTGCTTGTAAAGCATGATACAACGCTGTATAGAACTGACGCTTTTCAGATACTGTACCTTCTACATCCACTTTGTCTAAGTAATTAGCCCACAGCTGCTTTGACTCAGCACGTACTTTATCAAAGTCCCAATGCGGGATTTCAGCATTTAAGTTTTCAAGTGCATTTGAACGACTCACCGCTGACAACCCAACTTTAACGTAAAGCGGCTTGTCTTTTAGGCCATCGAATGAAGCAACAAATTTAACGGCTTTACCCGCAGTCATTTTGACAGCTTTGTTTTCAATCGTTGAGTGCTTTTGCTTGGTATTTAGACAGTTCATACATCTATAACGCATGTTGTCTTCGTTGATGAACTCATAGTCATCGATTGGCTGTGAAAATTGAATTGCAAAGTACATTTGTCGATTGCGCGCCCAGCCATTGGTCGCACGGTAAGCAACTAGCGTTCTGTCATCAACTTTACGAATGTCACTCCAAATAACTTTGTTCTCAAAGTTATAAATTGAGCTGGTTAAATCAAATAAAACATGGCCGTCATCATGACTATTGAAAGTATACTTATGCATACCTACACGTGTCGTTGCTGTGAGCTCAGCTGTCACATCGTAGTCTTGTAGTTCAACGCCGTAGTACCCTGGCTCAGACCACTCTTTATCGTGAGAAAAGCGTGAACGGTAACCCGTATCAGGCTTTTCAGCAGTGCCCGCTGTTAGTTTTACATCACCTGTAATTGGCATCACAAGCAAGTCACCCAAGTCAGAGTGGCCAGTACCTGAGAAATGCGTATGAGAGAAACCTACTATCGTATGATCATCATAGTGATAACCTGCACAGCGCTTGTATATTTCTGGTTGTGGTGAAACGCCGCGCATAGGATTATCAGTATCAGGACTTAATTGGACCATACCGAATGGAACAACTGCACCAGGGAATGTATGACCATCTCCGCCAGTACCAATAAATGTATCAACCCACTGCGTGTTTGATTCGCTTGCTACACTTACCGACGAAACTGAGGTAAGTGACAACATAGCTGCAGCCCAAATAGAGCGATGCATGTGCCTCTCCTTTATTCTAAATTATGATTGGATCGTTCCAACTAAGTTTAATATACAACGTCTATGAATACGTATTCAATACTTATGAGATAGAAATTTATAAATTTAAGTTAAAAAAGGCAAGTGAACACTTGCCTTATTAGAAAGAAGTTTGCGCGTTACGCTATTTTGTCATGCCATTGCTTTGATAGTTTTACAACATTTAAGCCATACCAAGCTATGAAAATGTAGCAAACAAGTGGCACAATGAAACTGATTTGAATATGCATTGTATCTGCTACAACCCCTTGTAATAGCGGTATAATAGCACCACCAACAATGGCCAAACACAACCAACCTGAACCTTTACTTGTCAGTGAACCAAGACCTTCAATTGCCGTTGTAAAAATTGTTGGGAACATAATAGAGTTAAACAAACCAATTGCTAACACTGACACCATTGCAACATTACCTTCTGTTAGCATGGTCGCTGCCAACAACAGCATGACAAATACTGAGTTGAATACCAATGCTTTTGAAGGCGCCACATATTTAAGTGCTTGGGAGCCAATAAAGCGACCAACCATTGCCCCACCCCAATAATAACCAAGCAATTTAGCCGCAGTTGGCGCATCCAAGCCGCCGATATGCTCTTCAGCAAAATAGTTTACGATAAAACTGCCAATAGACACCTCTGCACCGACATAACAAAATATAGCGACAACCCCCATCATTAAATGCGGCGCTTCTTTTAAGTTTTTGTCTTTGACTTTACAGTCTTCAGTTTCGATATGCGCTTCGATTGTTGGTAGCTTCAAAAACGCAAATACCACCGCGATTGCGAGCAAGCAACCTGCAATGACCAAGTACGGTACTTTGACAGAATCAGCATTAGCAGCTTCGACCACCGCCGCACTGCCCGCACCAAATAACAACATGCCGCCTGCAATTGGACCTAAAGTGGTACCCAATGAGTTCAACGCTTGTGCCAAGTTTAAACGGCTTGAAGCAGTTTTTGGCGTGCCCAGTGCTGCAACATATGGGTTAGCTGACACTTGTAAGATAACAATACCAGACGCCATCACAAATAAGGCGGTTAAGAATACCCAGTATTGATGCACAATCACTGCTGGATAAAACAGTAAACACCCCGCAGCGGCAACGACAAGACCGATGATGATCCCTTTTTGATAACCTAATCGCTTAACTAAATTACCGGCGGGAAGAGAAACAACGAAGTAGGCAATAAAGAAGCAAAACTGGATTAACATCGCTTCTGTGTAGTTTAAGTCAAAAACGCTTTTTAATCTCGGGATTAAAACATCGTTAAATACCGTAATAAAACCCCATAAAAAGAACAGGGTTGTCATTGCAGCAAGCGGAAAAAAGTAGTTTTTTTCGTTGTTCTGGGCGCCTGCTGCAAAGCTTTGATTCATGTTGATTTCACTCACTCGGATTACTCCATGTTAAAGGATGTAATGATTCTACACATTGTTACAAGAAAATCACAAATGTTTTATTGGATCGTTCCATTATTTTTTTTAAGATGCTACAGTAAATGAATAAATGAGAAAATAACGGTCAATACATCAAATAAAATAAGCTCAGGTGAATGATGCGCATTGTTCGCACTTTTATGATGCTTATATCATATTGACCGCTACGCGATTTGAGAGTGGAGCACAAATAATGTCGCTAGATTTTAGAAGTAGAGATTTTTTACAGCAACATATTGATAAAACCATGGCGTTTTATCATCCGAGGTGCGTAGACAACAAGGGTGGGTTTTATCAGTTTTTCAAGGACAACGGCGACATTTATGATGACAGCACTCGTCATCTGGTTTCTAGCACGCGCTTTGTATTTAACTATGCCATGGCCTATATCAACACGGATAAAACGGAATATCTGGAATTAGTCCAACACGGTTTAGATTATTTAGAAAAGGTCCATAAGCAAGAAAACGGCGGATATGCTTGGCTTATCGAAAATGGCGAGGCAAGCGATCTCACCAACCATTGTTATGGTCTTGCATTTGTATTGCTTGCAAATGCGATGGCTGTAAAAGCCGGTATCAACTCAGCAAAAGACACTATCGAGCAAGTCTGGTCACTTTTAGAAGAAAAATACTATGACTCAGCATTTGGCTTATACCTAGATGAGTTTAACGCCAACTTTACAGAAGCAGATAAGTATCGCGGTCAAAACGCGAACATGCATATGTGTGAAGCGCTACTAATGTGCTTTGAAGCAACCAATGATAACAAGTTTTTAGACCGCGCTTATGCACTTGCCCACAATATGACGGTAAGACAGGCAAGCTTAGCGGATGGTCTAGTTTGGGAGCATTACAACAGCGATTGGGAAATCGATTGGGATTATAACAAAGAGAACCCTAAGCATTTGTTTAGACCATGGGGATTCCAGCCAGGTCACCAAACAGAATGGACCAAACTGCTGCTTATCTTAAATAGACACAAACCAGAAGCGTGGATGGTAGAAAAGGCTAAGTTCTTATTTGATCAGGCGCTTGCGCATGCGTGGGACAAAGAGCATGGCGGAATTTGCTATGGCTTCGCACCAGATAAAAGCATTTGCGATGGCGACAAATATTTCTGGGTTCAAGCAGAAAGCTTTGCCGCAGCTGCCCTGCTAGCACTAGAGACTCAGGATGAGCAATATTGGCAATGGTATGAGAAAATCTGGCAATACAGCTGGGATAATATGATCGACCATAAATATGGCGCTTGGTATCGAATTCTCACGCAAGACAACCGCAGTTACAGTGATGAAAAGAGCCCCGCAGGTAAAACTGATTACCACACGATGGGTGCCTGTTACGAAGTGTTAAGAGCATATAATTTGAGAGAGAATGGCTAATGAGTGTTGTTTGTTTTGGTGAAGCGCTAATAGATTTCTTGTCCGACGGTGGCACACCTGAATCTTTCACAAAGTATGCAGGCGGCGCGCCAGCAAATGTCTCTGTTGCTGTTGCAAAGCAAGGCGTAGAAAGCACATTTTGTGGCATGTTAGGCGATGACATGTTTGGTCACTTTTTAAAAGACGAGCTATCGGGTCATCAGGTAAATACTCAATTTGTAAAATTTACCTCTGAAGCAAAAACAGCGCTGGCTTTTGTCTCACTAGATAGCGAGGGCGAGCGAAGCTTTAGCTTTTATAGACCACCTGCTGCAGATTTACTTTTCCGTGCAGAAGATTTCGAAGACAACATGTTTGAGCAAGGTACAATTTTACACGTCTGTTCAAACAGTCTGACAGAGAAAAACATCTACCTCAGCACAGTAACTGCATTGGAAAAGGCAAAACAACACGGTTTAATCAAAAGTTTCGATATGAATTTGCGAGAAAACCTATGGCCATCGATGAATCATTGCCTTGATAGAATCTGGCATATTATGTCGCAATCTGATGTAGTCAAGCTCTCCAAAGAAGAGTTAATATTCTTAAATACTCATGCGCATCCATCTAAAGATGAACAAAACACCATAGAAGCGATACTCTCTAGCCAAGTTAAGTTATTGATCATCACAGACGGTGCAAATGATATTCGTTATTTTACGGCGCAATTTTCTGGCTACATTACACCACCCAAAGTGAATGCTGTAGATACAACTGCTGGTGGCGACGCATTTGTTGGTGGTTTGCTGGCAGATATGACAAGGAAACTATCTCAAACTTCATTCACAGACATTGTAAGTTGTGAAGCTAAAATATTGGATTTAGTAAACTTTTCAGCTAAATGTGGCGCATATGCTGTAACCAGATATGGCTCCTTTTCATCGCTTCCAAGTCACCACGACATAGACTAAACAAATTTCCTAAGTGTGAGACAGGCTCACGGAAGAGCCTATTTAGCCTCTAGACATGCACTAAATACTCATTATAAAACCAAAAAACGATTGGCCCGCATATCAACCACCCGATTAGAAAAGGTTTAAAAAAACCGATTCTATTCGCGTCTAGCTCCTCAACTACTGAGTCATACTCAGAGGGTTTAACAGGAAACACTTTTCGATACATTTTAAATATTGCGAGCCCTATTAAAAAAGGTACTATTATTAGCGAGAAAAATAATAATACTGCGTACCAGGTTTCGTCTGAAACTCGTTCCATAACACTCCCATAGTGACTTGATGTTAATTAACGTTTTAGTAGTTAACGCAATTTCAGGATAGAGACAGACATCACTAAATACAATAAGAAATTTATATCTATGATAAACAAATACCTACCACTTCCTCTGTGCTTACTAATAGCGGGATGTGCGTCACAAAATAATGTAAATCGTTTGGAGCCGACGAAAGACATCAAATACAAAGTCACGGAAGGTTATACGCACCAGTTTGCCAATACTTATAAGATGCCTGAAGATTATCCCTATACTTGTAAGGACAATTGCTACCCTAAAAGCCAAGAGATCCAGTGCGAGAATGACATGGAACGCTGCCAGTATGTCGGCCAAAACCCTGTCCTTTCAAATACTTCAGAAAATACGTTCAACGTTAGATGGTTAGGTCACGCCAGCTTCTCTGTTACAACACCTAGTGGTGAAACCATACTGATTGATCCTGTTACAGGTCAATTTGACTGGCCCGTTGATTGGGCATTTGTTCATTTGGCAGGTGGCTTTTATCGAACAGAACCCAACGCATATAGCAAACAAACACTTGAATCCACGCAAGCGGTCGTCTACTCACACATTCACTATGATCACTTCAATAAGTCCGATATTGAAAACATTGGCAATCATCCAACCTATCTAACCCCATTAAACTTTGCAGATTACTTTCCTACGGGTGGTTATAACATAGTCGAAATGCCTTGGTTCACACAGTATGACGTTGGTAAGACAAACGTTCACTTTGTGCCAGCGCACCACTTTAGCAGCCGTATTGTGGTCCCCATGATCACAAGTGATGATGATGAAACGCTGTGGGGAGGCTGGGTCTTCGAAAGTGAAGGCAGGAAGTTATTTTACGCCGGTGATACCGGTTATTCTGCACACTTCAAAGATATTCATAACCAATATGGTGATATGGACGTCTGCTTGATACCGATTGCGTCTTATCATCATGAAAAGCACGGTAAGTGGTATAGAAATGTCCATTTAACGCCGGAGGATGCGCTTATTGCTGCTGATGAGCTAAACTGCGGGATAATGATCCCTTGGGGACACGGTAATATGAGTTGGAAAATGGGCGACCATACATCCCACTCTGCACTATTCCGCCTTTTACATATGAAAGAGGAACTAAAAACGCGCACGCCACTGTATATATTAAATGAGGGTGAGCACGCTAAACTGTGACTCAATAAATAGAGCGAAGCCCTTGCTTCGCTCTACCAACGCAAGAAGCTAGACTTCCCACTTTTTCAATGCATCACCGATAAGTTGCTTACGCCAGCCTTGGAATAAGTCCGGTTTTATCATCACTTCACGCTCTTTAGCGCTAAGCTTCCAGTTCCAACTGATCACCTGATTAATTTGTTTTTTTGATGCAATCACATCTACTGGTAAATCAAACTTTTTAGCAACATCCGTAATATCTGACTTAATCTCTTTGGCTGCCTTTTTATACTGGGCAAAATCAATAAGTCTTTTCACTTTTGAAGGTAGTACATCATCAGCAACGGCTTTACCAGCCTCAATACACGCTAAAATTTCTTTGCCAGAACGGTTTACTTCCATGGCTTCAACTTCAGGAATGTTTCTCATGCTCGACAGAGAACTTGGACGGCGTTTGGCAATTTCAACCATGTTGAGCTCTTTTAAAATGAAATTAACAGAGATGTTCTTTTTCTCTGCTTTATTCATGCGCCACGCTGCCAGTTCTCTCAATACCGCAAGATCGCGCCCTCTCAGCTGCCAAACATTTTTAATATTCAGGTAAAGGTATTCATCGGGTGTTCTAAATGCGCGCTTTTTAGCAATTAATTCACTTTCAGATATAACGATATCAAAAAGCTGCTTATCCTTAATTTTTTGAATTAGCTGTTCAAAACAAGGTAAAAGATAAAATACATCAGCCGCAGCATACTCTAGCTGCTTGTCAGATAATGGGCGTTTCAGCCAATCTGTACGCGACATACTTTTATCAATTTCTACATCCAGCAGGTTTTTAACCATGTTTGCAAAGCCAACACAATTCCCCTCGCCTAAAAGCTGTAATGCAAACTGTGTATCAAATAACGGTGAAGGAACAATACCGCCAAACTTTTGAAATACTTCAATGTCTTCGGAAGGAGAATGGATAACTTTTATCACTTCTTGCGAAGTAAACAGTGCCCATAAAGCTGAAAAGTCCATGTCAATTAATGGATCAATTAAAGCGAGATGCGTGCCATCAAATACTTGAAATAACGCACTTTCCGGATAAAGCGTTCTACGACGCATAAATTCAGTATCTATTGCTAAAATTTTACTTGAAGAAATGAGATTAACAAACTCATCTAGCTCAGCTTGATTTTGAATAAACTGGTACTGCACATTGACTCCTTCGCTTTTAGCGAAAAAAAACCGGCTGCTGCCGGTTTTTCATTATTTTAACGCCCTACGTAATATCTTACCTACGTTCGTTTTTGGTAGTTCATCTCTGAACTCGACCATTTTTGGAACTTTGTAGTTTGTTAGGTTTTCACGACAATGCGCTATTATATCTTTTTCTGACAAAGATTGGTCTTTTCTGACAACAAAAACTTTGACCTGTTCGCCACTTACTTCATGAGGCACACCTACAGCGGCAACTTCAAGCACCCCATCATGACTTGCGACCACCTCTTCAATCTCATTTGGAAAGACATTAAAGCCAGAAACCAAAATCATGTCTTTTTTACGGTCAACAATATAGAAGAAGCCTTCATCATCATAAGTTGCAATGTCACCCGTTGCAAACCAACCATCCTGCAAGCATTCAGCCGTTGCGTCTGGTCGGTTATAATAACCCGCCATCACTTGAGGGCCTTTGACTAGGAGTTCACCAGGTTCACCCTTAGGTGCTTCTTCACCATTTTCTAGGATAACTTTTAAGTCTGTACTTGGTGCAGGTAAACCAATCGAACCGTTATAGCCTTCTAGATCTAAAGGACAAATTGTCACAAGCGGTGCACACTCAGTTAAGCCATAGCCCTCTAATAAACGTGAGTTTGTTACCGATTGCCAACGTTCCGCCACAGGACGCTGAACGGCCATACCGCCACCTAAAGACACCTTCAGTTTTGAAAAATCTAACTGCGCAAAACCATCCGTATTTAATAGGCCATTAAACAGCGTATTCACACCTGTAATAACCGTAAACGGATACTTAGCTAAATCTTTGACAAAACCCGCCATGTCACGTGGGTTGGTGATCAGAATATTATGACCACCGTATTTCATGAAGGTTAAGCAATTCGCAGTCAATGCAAAAATGTGATAAAGCGGCAGTGCCGTCACCACAACTTCCTTACCTTTGTCTAATACTTTATCTAGGCAACCAGAAACCTGCTCAAGGTTAGCTACCATGTTACCGTGAGTTAGCATTGCACCTTTAGACACACCTGTCGTGCCGCCGGTATATTGCAAAAATGCCAAGTCATTTTGACCCACCTCAGGCTTTTTATAGCCATTAGGATCAGAACTCATTACATTTGCGAATGGGATAGCCGATGGTAAGTTGTAAGCAGGCACCATCTTTTTGACTTTTTTAACTACAAAGTTCACTAAGTGCTTTTTCACACCGCCCAGCAAATCACCGATCTGAGTTAAAACGATGTGTTTAACAGGCGTTGATGGTAATGCTTTTTCTAGCGTGCTCGCAAAGTTAGCCAAAATAAAAATAGCTTTGGCTTCAGAGTCATTTAATTGATGTTCTAATTCTCTAACTGTGTAAAGCGGGTTGACGTTTACGACCGTACAACCAGCTCTCAACACACCTAAAATTGTAATTGGCGTTTGCAATAAGTTTGGCATCATAACCGCAACTTTATCGCCTTTACCAAGTTTAAGTGTGTTTTGAATGTAACTTGCAACCGACTTAGTTGCCTCATCAATGTCTTTATACGTCAGTGTTTTGCCCATATTCGAATAAGCGGGTAACTGAGCATAATTGGTGAAACATTCATCTATTAATTCTAGCAGCGAGTTGTAGTGTTCTGGATCAATCGTTGCCGGCATGCCTTCTGGATAGCGCTTTAGCCAGATTTTTTCCACTCTTAGCTCCTGTATTCTCGTTCTTTTTTTACATTAACCTTAAAGCAAATAAGGCACTTAAACAATTGAGTAAATACTCTAACTGAGGGATATTCCCATATTTAAAGCAAAGTTACAATCAACAAAGCGCCTGCTTTTCAAGATGTTTAATGATCTCATTCAGAATCTCACGGGGATATTGCATATGGCAATGATGCCCCCCAGACACTTTGGAAACGCTAAGTTTATCAAAACATGGAAGAAATTTTTTCATGTTATCACGCATTTGAGCATATCCTTCGTCTGGTAAGATAAGCATAGTGTCTACTGAAATTTTATCTAATAAACTCATTGCTTGTTCTTGATTTAATCTTATCGTTGATGGCAACTTTAATTTTGGATCAGAGCTTAGTGTGTACCGACCTTGCTCTTCAAGTATATTTCGCGCCATCAAAGTCTCAGCAATGGTGTCGTCGAAATCACCCACTTTCGCCCTCGCCTTAATCATAGATTGCTTGTCATCAAACCAGCGTTTATCTTGATTAGATAATTTTAGCCGCGCTTCAAACGCTTTAATCAAATTGGCTTTTGCATGTTGATGACCTTGATATATGAGCCCGATACCGTCTATTAAGTTCAACGACTGAACATAGTTCGGAAAAGTGCTGGACAACAGGTTAGCAATAAGTGCCCCCATAGAATGACCTACAAAATGCGCGCTTTTTATATCAATAACCGTCATAAAGCGTATGACGTCATAAAGATACTCAACGAAGTAGTATTGCGCATCCTCCGATCTCCAAGCAGAGCGTCCGTGGCCTGGCAAATCAAGCAAGTACCATGTGTACTTGTCTAACTCTGCTTCGCTCAACATCTCAGCCATCGGTTGAAAGCTGTTACTATTATCTAGCCAACCGTGCAAACAAACGACAGCTTGAGCGCCACTTCCCACCTGTTGCCAAGCAAAGCCAGCTTTATTATGGTCTTTCATCTCATTTTTTTTATTAATCAGCATTTATTGATATTCTTCACAAACACATTTAGTTAAGATCATACGCGATAAAATCTAGACGCCTAAGCAAATAATTAATTCAATTATGACATGTAGCGTTTAAATCAAACACGGGAATTCAAAGGAAAAACTATGTCACGCAAAATTTCGGCAGTTGCAGCGGCAATTTCACTGATGGCAACAAGCCAAGTGTACGCTGCACCAAAAAATATCATTTACATGATCGGTGACGGCATGGGTCCAGCATACACAACTGCGTATCGATACTACAAAGATGACAAAACAACAAAAGTAGTTGAGCCGACAGTATTTGACTCAATTTTAGTTGGTATGGCACACACATACCCAGACGATAACACGGTTGTGACAGACAGTGCTGCTGGTGCAACCGCTCTGAGCACCGCAACAAAGAGCTATAACGGCGCCATTGCAGTAGACACAAAAAAGAAACCACTAAAAACCATGCTGCAAATGGCCAAAGAACAAGGCATGACCACGGCGCTTGTTGCAACGTCCCAAATTAACCATGCAACGCCAGCAAGCTTTGCAGCACACAACGAATCGCGTCGTAACTATGATGAAATCGCCAACGATTACGTAGACGTCAAAATTGCGGGGAAGCTGCCAGTCGACCTTATGTTAGGTGGCGGCACGCAGTACTTTATAAGAGAAGACCGAAATATCGTCTCTGAATTCCAGCAAGCTGGTTATCAATATATTGACAACCTCAGCAACCTTGACTCAGTCAACCGCATCCCAGCAATCGGCTTGTTTGCCGAGCGAGGTATGGCCCATGCAATCGACGAGCACCCGCTTAGACTTACTCAAATGACTGACAAAGCGCTTTCTTTACTTGAAAAAGACAATAATAAAGAAGGCTTCTTTATTATGATAGAAGGCAGCCAGATAGATTGGTGCGGTCACGCAAATGATATTGCTTGTGCGATGAAAGAAATGGATGATTTCGCCCAATCAATTGAGCTTGCAAAAGCCTACGTTGATAACAACCCAGATACACTGTTAGTTATCACAGCAGATCACTCTACCGGTGGATTAACACTGGGCGCTGACGGTGACTATAAATGGGAGCGAGACGTTGTTGCTAATGTTAAAGCGTCAGTGAAAACCATCACTAAAAAGCTCAAAGCAAGCAAAAATATCAAACAAGACTGGACTGCCCTTACCGGTCTAGCTTACACATCTGAAGTCGCGCAAGCGCTTAAAGAAGCCAAAGCTGAAAGTGACAAAGCGCTGTACAAGGCTATCAATGAATTGATTAATGAGGCCAGTTATACCGGCTGGACCACAGGGGGTCATACTGCGATTGACGTTCAAGTATTTGCCCACGGTAAAGGTCGTGAGCACTTCATAGGCTCTCAAAACAATACACAAATTGCAGAAAAGCTCATTTCCTTTATTGAATAATTGCTTTTCTGTTAGAAAATTAAAGCGGCTGCAAATAAGCAGCCGTTTTAATTTAAAACTATGTGTGATGACGAGTGTTTTGTCGCGTCCTATATAACTCCCCCATACACTGAAAAGTGCATAAAACTTAAGCTGATTAAACCATGTAATTCATTTCAGAACAGGGTTGTTGAGCGATTTAGCCGCAGCTACCAAGCAGAAATATTGGATTTATATCTGTTTGAGTCACTTCAGCAGGTTCGTGATATTACAGATGAATGGTTAGATATTTATCATTATGAACGGCCTCACAAAGCGCTTGGAGAGCAAACTCCAATGAGCTATCTTGAGGTGGTATAATTCTAGTCATGAGCTGTGGTAAAAATCGGGGCAGAGACAGATACATTAAACAATACTGTTAAGCAGTTGGCATGGCATGAACGACCGCTCATTCATTCTGACCAAGGTTGACAATATCAACATTCAGTTGACCAGAAAATTCATTGCTGAAAACAAGCTTACACAAAGCATGCCTCGAAAAGGAAACAGCCTAGACAATACCGTAGCAGAAAATTTTTTGACATATTGAAAAGGAAATGTACCACGGTTATGAGTATAAAAGTGTTACCGGGCTGGTAAGTGCCATTAAAGGATATATAGAATATTAGAATCACAAACGAATTAAGCTCAAACTAAATGGCCTGAGTCCGATAGCATATCGAAATCAGGCCTTGGTAGCCGCTTAGAAATGAGTCCAGCTTTATGGGGTCACTTCATAGTGCGAAGCTTTAGATTCAAAAGTAAGACCTTTTTAGAATAATCTTGTCCACTATTACTAAATCAGACCCAAAATCTGAAAAACACCAATGAGTAGAATCAATGAAAAGCAAATTAACATAAGTTTATTACCTTTTAAAAAGGTAACAACATATGATTGCGATTTTGTTTGTATATACCCTAGGCAAATAGCACTACCTACTAGAGCTATGAGGATCAAAATTAACGCATGAATCATTTTTAAACTTACCTCTCATCTTGCTATTCAACCATTTTTTGAATTTTATCAGCAGCAGAAGCAGCATCTCCTGCTGTATTGGCAGCTTCAATTAACGTCATTCCATTAGTTGCTTGAGAAGCACCACGCCCCGCTACAGCTTCTATTCCTTTATCAATGTATTCGGCTACTGACACACAAATAGTTGAACACCCTAAATCTTGAGCGGTCGATTGCAAAGGTCCTTCAGGTGTAGAACTCTTATTTTGGCCTGTTTCATTATTCCAAGCGTCTTTTATCTTATTTTTTGCACTATCAAAAGTATATTTTGAATCATGCACTAAGTAAATACCCCCAGCTATTGCTAATGATCCACCTACTTTCGAACCTGCTAACAAATCGACGGCCCCAACTCCTGTCAAAACTACTCCAGCAGCAGCTTCCCCTAAAGCGCCTACTGCACCCAAAGTACCTACAGCCAAATTACCCCATTCCTCTAATGATTCTGGCGCCATTCCCGTTGGGTCGGTATATCTATAAGGGTTATTGTTAGCATATGCATATCGATTAAAGCCAAATGCTCCATTACCAGCTTCAAAATGCCCTAAAGTATCCACAGGATCATTCGAATAGAAACGACCTATGACTGGATCATAGTATCGTGCCTGCATATAACTTAAGTTTAGGTCGGTATCAAACTTATGGCCTGTATAGCCAATACTATCCGTTGGTGTATTTATTGTCTCACCAAAAGGGCGATACGCCTGACGCGTGTCCTGTGATGGCGTGGCGTCGCCGTATTTGGCAACTAGCTTGTCACCTAAATAGATAAAGTTTGTACCATCGCCCGAGAATGTATCCTTCTCTCTATAGAGCAATTTACCACTTTGACTATATAAACTGTAACTGGTGCCATTGCCATCTTTTTGCTTCACTCGGCGGTTATAACCGTCATATAGGTATGTATTTCCCTTGGCACTAATCATCTGATTTGCCATGTTATAATCCATATTGAAGCCGCCGTTGCTTGTTACGTTACCGCGGCTGTCATAGGAAAATACAGAGTATTTCCCGTCAGTGCCCTCACCAGTTACTTTGTCAAGTAGGTTCGTGCGATCATTGTAATAATAAGTTAAGTCACGAGATGACGCTTTATAAGTAACAATATTACCAATGGCATCATAGTTGATTGCGCTGTTACCTATCGCAGTGCCACCAGTAACATTCTTAAGTCTATCAAGGTCATCATATACCAAAGATATAAGACTATAACTTGGGTCGACACCATCAATGATGGAAGTCACATTTGCATTGTAATCATAGCCGTATGTTAGGTTTACAAGATCACCATGAGCGCCCGAGTCTTTGAGAAGCTCAGGTAACTGCGTGACTTTGTCTATCTCTAGTGTGTGTTTAATGCCATTACCGTATTCAAAGCTATGTAACGTGCCATTGGCATGATAACGCGCATTTTTTGCAATGGTGAAATCAACTTGATTTTGCGCTGTAAGCGTCACGGCTCTGGTTGGTTGACCAAACCCGTTTGGGCTATAGTGCACCGTTGTACCATCAGGATAAGCAATATACGATGGCGCAAGCGCATTATTATAGCCATAATCAATTTCTGACTGTATTTGGTTATCAATTGAAAGCCTTTCAAGCTCTAATACACTTTGGTTATTGTACTGATAGTCATGTCGCACACTGCCTGCAACAAGTGACAATAAATTACCGACATTATCATGGGTATATGTAACTGAAGGTGTTGTGTCAGGATAGGTGACTGTGTGGCTATCACCCAAATTATCATACTTAAATCGCGTTGCGCCCTGTGGCTCGGCTGTCACACAAGTGTTATCGGCCACGCCTGCTTTTTGCCACATTATTTGACCAAGGGCATTGTGCCCCATAATGGTGTTGCCCACGTCAGGTCTTTTGATTAAACATAAGTTTTGATGGTCATCGTATTCGCGCGTCTCTGTCACCGCGTCCACACCATTTAAAGGGGTCGCTCCACTATTAGCTGATTTTTGTGTAATAGTTCGCACTTGCCCAAAAATATCTCGCTGAATATCTGTTATGACAAATTCTGGAGACTCAATATAAGTTGCAAGTTCGTATGCTGGACTCCCAAAAGCTTGATAAGTTGTCGTCGTGACATGTTTTTTTGGATCTGTGACTTTGATTTTATGTCCACTCAAATATGTGAACAAGGTTTCACCCATACCACTGGATTTAATGCTTTCCTTTCTTCCAAGTGCATCATAAACGGTGGTAACACCATACGTTTTATCATCATTAAAACGGACATGTGACTGAAACGTAGGTTGGTTTTTATAGTCGTATTCAAAGCTTTGATAACGCGTAGGGTTAATTACATCTGCTTGCTCAGATAAATCTGTCTCTACTTTTTTAACTAAACGATACAAGCCATCATAGTGCTCAACATTTTTATACTGAACAGTCCCAGCCACACACTCGTTGGCTGTGCTCAGCTCACATTGCTGGATAGTTCGAGTTCTTGCGCTATCGTTCCACGTAAACTTGGTATCCAACCACGCATGTGAAATATTGGGGTCATCACTCATATTGACACTTGTGATCCGGTCAATATCATCATAAGTATATCGAGTAACCACGCCGTTAAGATTGGTTATTTTTTTAATATTGCCATACCCATCTAGCAACCGTTCCATCGACATAAACTTGCCTGCATCATAGCGGGTTGGCAATGTGATTAACTGAGCTACATTGTGTTGATAATTATCATATTCGATAGTTCTATTGCCTGTACCATCGTTATAAGTCACCTTTTTTAGGCCACCATGACCATGGTACTGGTTATATGTTTTTTTCAGTTGGCCATGTACTTCAAGCGTACTTGGTAACTGTATATCTCGGCTAATATTATCTGAGTTTTTTAGAGGAAATGACGCATACTTCGTCCAAGCTGCGAGATCAGTGGACGAGCTTACATCAATATTGGCAAGTGACTGTTCACTAACAAATACTTTGCTCGGCTGGTTTAGCCAATTCGTATTTTCATCATGAAAATATGTCAGTCGTACGTGTTTTGTCTTCGCATCACTGTGGTTGGTGAGCTTAAATTGTGTTGGTTTATCATACTCATTGAACTCAGTTATGCTTGTTGAATATAGGGAGCTATTCGCACCATAATAGGTTGTAACTTTTTTCGATTTCACTTCAACATTAATGTCTGACGTAAAATCCTTTCTCTGCGCATCCCAAGGTTTTAAAGAGAGGTGGATATAAACAAATGCTCTGTCATCACCATGTGACTTCCCATAATGATAATCATAACTAGTTTCTTGCAGTAACACGCCTGAATTAGAAAATACTTTTTCTTTTTCCAAATTATTCAGTGTACGGCCATACTTTCGACTAAAGTGGCTTTCAGTGTAGGAGTTGTCTGGGTTGCGAACCGTCGTTACTTTGGTATGGTCTGCCAGCTGTGTATCATAGCTGCCATCACTGCCCGTATATTCATATGACCAAATCAGTGGTTTAGTTTCACCCGCTACACTCAACGTTTTCTTAATCAGGGAATAAGCCCAACTGGTATGAGGCACCCAAACTTCATCATGCTCGGTAAACCCTTGAGGATGAACTTTCAATATTTTTGGCACGCCCGTGCGGCCCTTACACTGATCCTCTATACTGAATTGGCCCGATGTGCCGTTTGGATGTGTGACGGTTATATAATTATCTAGCCTCTGCCCTTCATTAGCAGCACAAAAATTATCAGTGCCTGGAATTTCATAACGCTCCTCGTCAAAAATTTGATCGTGGCCATATGCCATTTTCCAGGTTTGCTTATTCGGAAGTGTGACAGTTTCTAATAAATTATAACGACGAGCATCTGAATACGCTAAAATTCGATAATCGTAAGACCACTCTCTGGCATTGAAGGTGACCTTATCAATTCTTGGCTCCGTCGAGCTCCAAGTAAAGTCTACTCTTTGGCCGTCAGACGTTACAATGTTGTCGATCCTACCGTTGTCTAAGTATGAAAATTCTATCGTATTGCCAAACCTATCTTCTATTTTAGAAGGCAGCATAAACACGTGATATTTTTGGACCTTAATGCCTGATGGCATGCTAGGTGCATCGCCACCACCAAAACTTGGCGGCTGTCTGTCTGAACACCCCAATTTAACGCAGCGTTCTGTAAAAACGCCCATATAAGGTGTGGTTCGGGCTTTAATAATACGCATGTTATCTAGGTGATAGGTAATGCCACTGGGGCTTTCTACTTTAAACCCTTCACTGCCTGCGCTCGTTTGGTAACAGCTAAATTTGTGCGATGCTTTAGTCGTTTTCCTAAAGTTATTTTCATTGGGACCACCAAGCGGTTGCTCCAATATTTTGTATGTGGGTTCATTCATTAAAGACAATGAATCTCCACTCCAATACTGGTCACGCATCAACCAGTAAGGGATCCGCTTAACTTGAGTTGGATCTGGATGTTCAGACCAGTCATCATAATTCATACTAGGCGTGCTACCTACATTGGCTGAGCACGCGTTACCTTTTTTCCATGCAGACGTATTCGCATAAACACCATTAACATCTTCAGCAAAAGTTGAGCGAATATGAGGTAGTTTCAAACTCCAAGCGCCAAACTCTTTTGTTTGCTGATACCAGCCATCGGGATCTCCAAACGTTCGAGTGATATCAAAAGTTAAGCCGCCATTCACTTTCAAAGTTAAATCGGTGTGGGAAATACTAAACCCACCATTTGCCAAATCGACTTTATCGCCCAATAGGTCCGTTGTAAGTGTACTTACCTCAGTACTGTTATTTGTGTACTCTTTATAATTGTACGCGTAGTCTGGCAATTTAGATGGATCTGCTATTGCCATAGCTTGCATGGGCAAAGTCCCAAGCAGCACTATATTCGTGAGTAAATTAAACTTCATTCACTATTTCCGTTAGATAATTATCTCTGTGTTTTGGTTGAAATAAAGACATTCTTTAACCAAAACCTGTTATGTGTTGTTTTAAAGGCGCTAATGCCTTTCATTTGTACATGCTTCAATTGCCTGTTGTGATATACACAGGGGCACTTTGAGGCACTGATGAATCAAATCTTCTTAATTTGACTCTGTTACTGGGCTGCCGAGCAGGTCCGTGTGAATAAATATCACTCGCTTTTTGGACGCCACATCAATGAGCAACGTATTACTCCACTGAGAACAGGTCGTTCCATTTGAACATGCTTGCACGCGGTACGCTCTTGGCCCGGTGTCTTGGGTACCCATGGTGTAAGACACGCCCACTTGAGTTGATATTGGCTGCCAAGTGATTTCACTCTCTATGGCACAGTTACTCGCACAAACAGCGCGCTCTAGCTTATAGTGTTGTGTGCTTGCCACAGGGGTCCACTCAATTGTGCCAGGCTTAGACTGGAATAAAGCAACCGTGTTAGGATCGCCCAAGTTGCTAGTATCTACCGTCAGCACACTGCTGTAATGACCAACATCTTCACCACACTGCACCACATTGCTTGCGTCACGAATACATGCGCCAACTCGATAGTGGTACTTGCCAAGCGTCTGCTTGCTAATGGCTCGGGACAACTCGGTCAGTGGAGATGGCGTCACTGACTTCCAGGAACCATCTAGCTGTTGCTCTTCTAAGGAGTAATGTGTCGCGTTAGCCACTTGACCCCAACTTAAAATAAACTGCACAGGCGTACTTGCCTGAGCAATATTGAACTTGCCCAGCAATACGAGCGCACCCAGTGCTATGGTTTTATTTTTTAACTGCATTTAAATGCCTTTTTCTTCTATCTACCTTACGTGTTAAAAGCACAGCAAGACAGAGACATAACTTTAAACTCGAGGTCTTTATTAACGACCTTCGAAAACACACAAATACGCTTATTGCTGCTTAAGTACAGGGGCTGCAAGTTTACGGATCTGTGTTGATAAAACCTGATGGGTTATCGTGCTGTTTTGCGTACACTCAAAGCTCAAATCAGATTTAGTGCTATACAAGGTCACTTGTTCACTGCCCTTGTTGGTGTAAACCGACCCGTTACGAGCACAGCTCATACCTGCTGGAATATCCCAACTTAGAGCAAATGGTGTGCCTATGGACACGTGAGCTGGAGCAGTAAAGTGTGTTTTACCTTCAAGTACGTTGAGTGTTTTAAGTTGTGGATCACTACAATAACGTTCTGACTCATTGCAAGATTGGATACTCACAGAATATGTGCCTGGTTTTAATAGTGTGATCTCTTTGGTGTAGGTCGTTTTATCACCGACTTGTCGCACTGTGCCATCACATCCACCAATGCCACCAGCTGGCGTACATGTAAATTTGTAATAGGCGGTTTCAAAGATGGTGCCGCTAGGTTGCGCCCAATTTAATGTCACTTGTTCGCCCGCGGGAATAGGCACAGTGCCATTCCAGAATTCAGGGTGTGAGAAATACCAAGACACCGGCTGAGGCTTATCATAAGCAACGATTAACTGTGAAGGACTCCATTGCGAGCACACAGGTTGACCGTTTACCCCTTCCACGCAAGTCGCCATTTTTAAGTGATACTGCGCAATCTCCGGTATCAAAATATCAACGTGTGGTTCTGTCGCCTTAACGTATACCTCGGTTTTTGCAGAGTCTGGGGCATTGACTTTATTTAAATGCACTTTAAACCCTGTTGCACCTGAAACCCCTTTTGCCAAGTTCACACGCATAAGGCTTTGAGCTGGGTAATAAAAATCCCAATTAACATTATATTTTGGGTGACCATGCACTGCTGGCAATACATCAACATATTTATGCGTTGGGCTACTGCAATAGCGCTCATTTTCATTACATGCTTGTACTGTAACAGTATGCTGACCATAGCCATTGAAGCTCAAACTTTTCACCAGTGGCAGGGCCATATCACCTCGATAAGCGATCTGTTCATTACAACTTTGCTGACCCGATGGCGTGGTGCATTGCACCTTAAAGTACCCATTTTCCCAAAGCATGCCTGCTGGTGGAGTCAAACTTAATACGTTGTTGCTGTCAATGCTGGCTTGAACAGGCTGAGGCTTGTCGTACACTACAATACGTGCGCTGTCACTTAAATTACCACAACGAACTTGGCCTGAACGAGATGTCACACATGATGCCAATTGAAGAGTGTGATTCCCCAGTGTCGATGCCGAGATTGTGGTGCTACCATCTGACTTAAGTACGCGCTTAAGGAATTTCGGCTGGTTGCCTGCAGGGTAATAATAAATATCAAAAGCATCAGCACCATCAATACCTTGTGAGATCACAAGAGGAATGTCGCTGCCTATAGGATGATGTATATCCCAGTTCAAATTGTATTGTGGTTTACCATGGGTTTGAGGTAACACCGTTACTTGGGCAGTTGCTGTGCTGCAATAGCTATCAGACTTATTACAAGTACGCACTTCTATGTCGTAAACACCCACATGATCTGCGGTAAATGTATGAGAGTACTGTGACTTATTCTCACTGCCACGATGTGGAATATGCTGGTCACAAACACGGCTGTTTGTCGCAGTGTGACATTTAACATTAAAGTATGCTTGCTCCCAAATGGTGCCACTGGGCACATTCCACGTGATGGTGACAGCCGCATTTTTTGATGGCAAGTGAGAACTTACCGAGACACTTGCTGCGGACGGTCTCTCAAAAATTTTTACGCGCTGTGATGGGCCTTCACCACTACACCCAGACGCATTACACGCCTCAATCCTGAGGTAATTATACCCAATCCCCACCGATGGCACACTGGTCCAGCCACTGCTGCTCACCTGCTTTGAAACTGCCCGCGAGCTTTCTGAACTGCCGTTATAAATATAATATGACGTCGCACCAGAAATGCTTGGTACAGACACAGGAATGCTACTCCCATATGGGTGGTATAAATCCCAATTCACGTAAGGCACTGAAGGTCGACTAGGTACGGGTGGTGGAATATTTACAACAACTTGTCGCTCCGGGCCTGTGCCAGAACACACATTATCAATATTACACACTTCCACTCGGTACCTGTAGGTACCGTTGCCTAAGTTTTGAGACAAGCTTTGTCCAGAGCTTGAATATACAACCTGCCATGACCCGCCATTGTCTGAGCGTTCAACGATGTATTTGTTAATACCATGACCCCAAGGTTTTGACCATGTAAGCGTGAATGAACCAGAAGAAGAGGTGGATGGCCCGCTGGTGACGGTTTGATTTGGTTTCCAGTGCTTTACAACCCGATTTACCTCATAACCACTCCACCCACTACAACCACTGCTGTTACAAGCCCGAACTCGCGCAGTGTAGTAGCCTAAGTCAGTATGTGTTTTTGTAAAACTGGTGCTAGTAAATCGACTCGTTGATGTGCTTCCAGCCCATGTGGTTTGCACTTCAAAATAAGTGGTTCCGCTAGGCTTAGTCCAAGAATAATCATATGTACCACGATAAATATGGTACGCAGGCCCTGTTATAGAGGGTTTTGATGGTACAGCAGCAACCACAGTTGAACTGGCCAACAGCAATAATAAAAGTATCTGTTTCAAAAAAATACCAAGTAAATAAATTTGAGCAATGATTCGCAGGCCACTATGGCCGATTTTATAGGTCACCGAGATTGAGAGAACAAGGCGATAAATTGCGCTTAGTCATGACAGAATAATTGCAATGACATTTGATATGACTCAGCGATTGCGCTTAAACATGTCTGGACTTGGCTAAGAATTAATCTCGATTCAAACCTTAGTACCTATTCTAGGTATTTTAAATTAAATGCGCAGAGATAAAAATAAAAATTTTCTTATTTTTAGCTTATATAACCAATATTTAAACAATGCGAGTAGTTTACGAGCAGCTAGGTATACATACGAGCGACATACCACATTAACATTGAGTGTGAACTTTTTTCGGTATTGATGATTAATCCAGACCATCCGTGGAGGGTATAACAATGTATACTGGACCCTCATAGTCAGGCAGATCTCATTTGTTCATAATATGAGTTACTTTTACTTTGAGCTGGCTTCAGTGTATAAGTGGTACAAGTCTCGGCTTTGTAACCTGACACCTACGATTGCAAGAGAGCGTTTGTCAACTTAAGCCGTGTATTAGTTAACAAAGCCCTACAATGCCCGTAGCAGTCATTTAAACACGGCATTTAATGTCAGATAGATTGCTATCGCCAAGTCGGAATAAGTTAAATAATTTAGGAGAAAGGCCATATTTGCCATAAAAATGAGCTATTTATTTGACAGACTTAGCAACCTTTCAACATGCTTTATTGAGTTCAATGAACTTTTAAGCATAGCCCTTTGATAATAGCGACCAAACTTAATACACCTAATATAATATTACACACAGGTAAAAATAAGAAATTAAATATACTTTTTAAAATACAACCATACTATTACAACGAAAAATAACCATTTCGCATCGACAACATGCGTGTATTCATTTGTCGGATTAATGACACCTTACAATAATTTTTCTATAAAGCCTTTATAAGTACTCCTCACCTTTTCATTATCAAACATTTGATAATGTCCTGCTTCATCAGATATCACAATTTTTTTATCACTACTTTGGCTTGCCAAAAACAATGCGTGCGACAAAGAAACAGGCGTTTGCTTATCTTCACCACCGCCAATTACCAATAAAGGG
This sequence comes from Pseudoalteromonas luteoviolacea, assembly GCF_000814765.1. Taxonomy (GTDB): domain Bacteria; phylum Pseudomonadota; class Gammaproteobacteria; order Enterobacterales; family Alteromonadaceae; genus Pseudoalteromonas; species Pseudoalteromonas luteoviolacea_H. Next base: position 340,685 of record NZ_JWIC01000007.1, on the reverse strand, counting down.
CCTGAGTAAAACCTGCTCACTACGTCTTTATTATCAACGGTAAAAAAGACGTCATCTACTTGAACGTCAACCAATACTTTTTTATACCAAGGAATTGCTTTATCTATCCACTCTTGAATATTTGTTGCAGAACCTTGCATGATCAACCCATCAATTGGCCTTGTCTTTGCCACTTGGGCAGCAACGAAACTCCCCAAAGAAAAGCCGTGCACAATCACGCTATCTGCGTTCAGTTGCTTCTTGACGTAGTCGTAACTCATTTGGGCATCTTCGACCAAACTGGCAATTTTAGAAACACCGTTACTTGCACCTAGGCCTCTGCGATCAAAAACAACGATATCAGCATGATATTCTGCTAAGTTGAGTAACGCCTTCTGTGCTGCATTTTCAACGCTCATGCCATTACCGGGTATATACAATATTGTATTGTTGGTGTGTGGTCGGTCCAAATGTATACCATGCAATGTCACTGCACCTTGCTCTGCTGGCACAACTATATGCTTCACGATGTGATTAGGCGTAGCCACATTTAGTTGGTGAATAAAATCAGATGAATATGGCGTAACAGTCTCGGCCTGAGCAATAAAATTTGATTCGTTTATCTGAACAGAGCAACCACAAAGCAGAGTAATGATCGAAGCCAGTGCAATTTTTTTCATAGTTATAATCTTCTTGCTGTCTAAATATCAATCATGAATTTATCAGAAACTCTGGCTCAAGTGCGGATTTGAAATAATTTGTAACCATAAAGCCGAGGCGACGCTTCAATTCAGCATTTGCAAAGGCTTGCTTCACTGGCGTGCAAAGCTTAAACCTTTATTTATTCGATAAAAACTCATCGAAAATCAATAATTCCTAAGACGCATCGCGTATATACCAAACTCATTTATAAAAGAAATAAGATAAAAAACATTGAAGTGCAACACAGCTAAGCATATTTTTAAATAAGTGGGTTTGCCTAGCTTTTTACAATAGTCGAGGATAATAAAAATACGATTTTTCAAAGCACGCTTTTTGAGTGCATGATTGCCCTACTCTGTACATTGACAATAAATAAACTGTTCAAATACGAATTAACCATTAACAATATAAGAGCGCTCAAAGTTTAATTGGGCGCTCTAAAATGCTGTTGGTGTTTAGACGTGTATCCAATACACTTTGCTTTAAATCGCAATGTGCTAGTAATAATCAGATTTAGTCGCTCTTTAAAGCAAGAAAAACATCATAACCCTTATTACACCATAAGCTTAAATTCCGCCAGGTTTGGCAAACTGAGTCATCCACTGCTCAACCTCATTGTACCAATAGATTGAATTGTTCGGTTTCATAATCCAGTGATTCTCATCAGGAAAATAAATCATTCTTGATTCAACACCTTTAGTTTGCAATGTTCTGAATAACTCAAAACCTTGACCAACAGGCACGCGATAATCTAACTGACCATGAACTATCAATGTCGGTGTATCAAAGTTTTCGGCATAAAAGTGCGGAGAAATGGTTTTATAAATCTCGGGCTGCTCCCAATAACTACCAAAACGAGGTGAATGCACAGCAAAGTCGGCTGACATTTGAGAATACATGTTGTACACCGCGGCATGAATTAAGAATGCTTTAAAATTATGCTTATCCCCGAGTAGCGTAGCACTTAAAAAACCGCCATAGCTCGCCCCTGCCGCAACCATACGCTCTGGGTCTATCCAAGACTTTTGCTCAAACCATTTTGTCGCTAATTGCACATCTTTTAAAGGTTTAGTTCGCCAATCAGGGTTGATTGCGTCCGCAAATGCTTGCCCAAAGCCGCTTGAACCATGAAAGTTAGGCCAAGCAGTTACATACCCCCACGAAGCAAACGTCTGCGCGTTCCAACGGTAGTGAAACCCGTCAGTAATTGCATTATGCGGTCCACCATGGATCAACATCATCAATGGATATTTTTTAGTTTTATCGAACCCAGGAGGGTAATGAACCCACATTTGTATGTCTTGTCCGTCGGCACCTTTGTAAGTCACAGACTCATAAGTACCTAGCTCAACCTCAGCCATAACTGTTTCATTCAAACTATCTATGCGATTAAATTTGCCACTACGCGCATTAATCACCACTAATCTTTTCGGATACAAAAAGCTCTCATTGGTAGTCACCAACTTGCGCGAACCCAATAATTTGGGTGTACCAAAATTTGTATCTTTTGTGATGGCACGCGTTTTTCCAGTTTTCCCATTGATATGATAAATGCGTCTGGTGCCCGCATCATCTATCGAGCTATAAAAATCACGGCCGTTATCAGCCCATATGATATTTGTCACTGAACGGTCTTTATCAATGTTCAGTGTTTTCGTTTCTTTCCCTTTTAAGTCATAGAGTTTTATAACCGCTGTATCGGCATAAAAGCCTAAAATACTGCGACTTAAATAAGCTAAGGTTTTTCCGCTTTGACTAAATTTCGGTGAAAAATCTGGTGCATTATTCTCTGGCGTAATGTTTACGACTTGATGACTACCAATTTTACCAATGAAGATATCCGTCTTTGTATAAACTTGGTTTTCCCAGCCATTTGAATTAAATGCAATGTTTTGCTCATTTGGGTCAATGTCATAACTTAGCCCCGATTGACTTGATCGAACCAACTGTCTTCCCATAGGCTCAGTGATAGGTTCAACTTGACCGCCACCAGCTGGGATTCGAAAAACATGCGCTTGTCTGTCTTCATTAATGAAATGATCAAAGGAAGAGTAAGGCAGCGCGTTCCATTGGCGCGCAGACACTGTCGTCTCTTTCTGCTTTTTTAATAGGCCTTCCATTTCGACCCATGTTTTTTTAGGCCACACTGAGCTAATAAAATAAAGATGCTGACCGACCCACTTAATGCCTTTGACACCAGTTGGCACATTCGTTAACCTTTTCGCTTCTCCTGGCTTAGTTAGGGGCAAAATATAAATTTGACCCATTTGATCATCGGCACGCTTACTGATAAAAGCCAATTGACTTGAGTCAGGGGAAAATACAGGCTCACTTGCTCTTAGCTTTGCAGATGTTAACGCTCTAGCAGGTTTCCCTTTCGCATCAAACAACCATAATTGCGTATCGCCTTTATCTTTTGCAACATCAAACTTAGTCACGGGTGCAACGATAAAATTGCCATCGGATGAAACAACAGGCGAACCTAGTCGCTGTAACTGCCATAAGCGCTCAATATTAAGCGCCGTGTTCGAATGTGATGAAGTTGCATGTACACTAAACGCCCACCCAATCAACAGTATAAACAACAGAAATAAACGAGTTTTCATCGGTATGTGATACCTCTATTAAGAAAAAAATGCAAAATACCACCAAGAATCAAATGATTCATACAATTTGGGATAAAACACCCCAAACGACTGCTCACTTAACCCCCAAGCAGGCAAGATTGCCGTTACGTTAAGCTGGTTAGCTCAATCTGTTTTTGCAAAAAAATGTCATAGAATAGTAGTCACTCCTTTCAATTTTTACATTGAATACACGCAGATAATAAGCAACCTTATTTCAAAATTTACGCTCAACGGTATTCTTTGTACCCACAAATCACGCTAAAAATTCAATATTAATATTTTTCAAGTTGGGGCGTAAGTTCATATATAACAACAATTTCTGATTAAAAATCAACCACACCAGACGGAACTTTATGATTTAAATGCGTGAATAATATTGCCATTAGACCGTTCCAAGTATTATGTTATTTAAAAGAACACAAATTGTTACCGATATGTATACCGCTTATTGCAGACACACCCTGCTGCTTTCGAGTCAACAGATTCAATGCAGAAGGCTGAATAAGTAACGGTGTTTATCAGCTAACAAACTCTTAAACAACGAAGGAGCAAAACATGAGTATCAAGCGATTTAAACTTTCAGCAATCACAACCCTAATGGCAACCGCTGTTAGTTTCCCAACAATAGCAAGTGAACCCGTTTTAGAAGGCTATGAGTCAGCGCAAAAGCTACAGACTAAAGCAGTGCAAAGTAACCGTTATATTGTTAAGTTTAAAAAAGAAAACCTCGGTGAAAAAAGAACATTCAACGACTTTATAGCGCTAAATTATTTGTTTACAGCTGGCGCTGAACCGCTCTTTTCGATTAATGAAGAGCGCGTCATGGTAGCTGAGCTAGACGATTTCAGCCTTAAGACTCTGCGTAACATGTCATCTATCGAATCTATAGAAATCGATCCTAAACGCTACCTAGCAAAAACAACATCTCGCGACGCCATTACACCTTATGCGCAAAGTACGCCGTATGGTATAAACATGGTACAAGGCAACCTTTTGTCTCAAACTAACACGTCAGCAAGAAAGGTGTGTGTTATCGACACAGGTTACAACTTGGGCCACCCAGATTTACCTTATGGTAATGTGACTGGTATTGCTAATAATAACGCAGTGGGTCGCTGGAATAATGACGGTAATGGCCATGGTACGCATGTGGCGGGTACCATCGCAGCTGAAAACAATAACCAAGGTGTCGTCGGTGTATACCCAGGTGTCGACCTACATATTGTTAAAATTTTCGATGATAACGGTCAATGGACTTATGCATCTAACTTGATAAATGCAATTCAGCAATGTAAAGATGCGGGTTCTGATGTTGTGAATATGAGTTTGGGTGGCGGTAACTATTCGAGCAGTGAAAATACAGCCATGCAAAACTTTGTTAATGGCGGCATGATGTTAGTTGCGGCGGCCGGTAATGACGGTAATGGCTCTAAATCATACCCAGCTTCTTATGACTCTGTAATTTCTGTTGCTTCAGTCACATCGAACGAATCTCGCTCATCGTTTTCCCAGTATAACGACCAAGTCGAAATATCAGGTCCTGGTTCAAACGTTAATTCAACATACCCAACTAATACCTATAGAAGTTTAAGTGGTACTTCGATGGCATCACCGCACGTTGCTGGGGTCGCGGCATTGGTCTGGAGCCACCATACACAATGTACAAACCAAGAAATACGTGCAGCTATTAACGCAACGGCCAAGGATAAAGGTGCAGCAGGTTATGACATTTACTACGGCCATGGTATTGCTCAAGCAAAAAGTGCGTCTGACTACTTAACAGCTAATGGATGTCAAGGCGGTGGCGATCCAGGTAATCCGGGAGATGTTACACCAGTAAATGGCTCATTACCTAACTTACAAGGCACGCAAAATGGATGGACGCATTATACTTGGAATATCCCACAAGGCGTAAAAGAGATGAGCTTAAACATTACTGGTGGTACTGGTGATGCAGATCTATACGTTAGATATAATGCTCAACCAGATGCCAATAACTACACCTGCCGACCTTGGAAAGATGGCAACGAAGAGCAATGTACTTTTACAAATCCAACGTCAGGTACTTGGCATATCAGCTTGTTCGGATATAGCAACTACAGTGGTGTCACTTTGAATTACGCATACAAATAAGCGTTATAAACGTTAATAAGCGGGGAAATCCCCCGCTTGTTTATAAAACCTTAATTAAATATACACCTAAGTGATTTTATCTGCTTCAAAAATTCAATAAATAAAAACAAAAAAGTTAACAAACAAATTTCAACTATTCACAACTATGATGATAAGTTATTTTCAGGTGTAAAAGAAATAGTGTGCTGGTCATTCCTGGGATATTCAAAGGTGTAAAATCAAGGAGCAATATCAAAAATAAACATAATTATGATAACTTACAAACATATAAGACAAACTTACTACTTCCCTACAACCATGCTTACATAGCGCTCAAAACACTGTACACAACCACAGTGGATCATAAAATCATGTATTTAACAACTAAAATATATATACAAAACCTGTGTATTTTTTATTCTTTTACATGATAATTACTTTGATAACTTAATCAAGCTTGCGTTATAATGCGCGCCCATAATTGCACAAAACCAAAGGGTGATTAGTTCTACTCTATATTGTTCTAGCGGTGTTTGAATGTAACTTTCAAACTACTGACTTAAGCGAGGGGAGCGAACTTTAAAGCACACGTTGTTGAATACACAGGATGAATGTCCGGTAAATTCAATATTTTTATTAATTAACAGTGTGTGAGCCTGTAATAGAAGATCGGATAGACTAGAAAGTGGTAAGTCAGTACGTAATGTTGTTACAAAATAAAATTACAAATTTCGTCAATGCGTGTTTTAAGCGCTCACTGGTAGTTCAGCTTTCTCTTCTGATCTCTGTTCATCGTGGTCAATCAACTTTTGGGTATAAGTATAACTATAAGCAGTAACCCTATCTCTTGAACTTCAACTCACCAAACCCAAGTTAGCCTCCTTGCGGAAGCTCGCTTTTTTTTGGTCTGAAAACAAAGATAGGAAAGCAGTATTTGACTAACTAAAAGATAAAAATCAGTTAGTTAGTTCAGTAAATTTAAAATTGTAACAACCTAAACACACGGGAAACAACACAATGAAAAACGTTCGCTTATCGAAAGTGGCCGGCGCCTTAGCACTTGCTATTGGTGTGTCAACCAGTGCATTCGCTGCTGACACGTCATCTGCAATGCGTGGTAAGATTACGACTCCAAATGGTGACGCTGCCGCTAACGTTAAAGTTACGGTTATTCACGAGCCAACAGGCACAGTTAACACATTCACAACCAATGACTCAGGTGCGTTTATCGCAAAAGGTCTTCGAGTTGGTGGTCCTTACCGAGTAGTTATTGACTCTGACACCTATTCAGATGCAGAACTAAACGGTATCTCACTGAAACTAGGTGATACGCATCGCATCGCAACACAGCTAGAGCCACTACAAACAATCGAAAAGATTCAGGTAAGCGGTTATAAACTAGTACAACAAGCGGGTGGTTCAAGCAGTGTATTTGGTGAAGACACCATTAATAACGTACCTAGCTTTAACAACGATATCAAAGACGTTGCACGTCTTAACCCACTTGCGAGCATCAATGGTAACGGCGAATTAACCATTGCTGGTAATAACCCAAGAACAAACGGCTTGACGGTTGATGGCATCGGTCAAAACGATGACTTTGGTTTGAATTTTGGCGGTTACCCAACAGCTCAGCCACCAGTTGCACTTGATGCGATTGAACAGATCTCTGTAGATAGCTCTCCTTTCTCAGCGAAAAAAGGCAACTTCGGTGGTGGTACTATCAACGCCGTAACTAAGTCAGGTTCTAACGAATTTACTTTCTCTGGCTTTTACGAGACAAGTACACCTAGCCTAGCTGGCAAAGTAGATAACATCTCTGAAGCTAAATATAAAGAGCATGTTAAAGACGAAAGCGGTGAGATCATTCACTATGCAGGCTCTAACATTCTAGATGAAGATGGTCACAAAACTTTCGAAGTTTCAAGCACAGATCCGATTGAAACAGAAGCAAGAATGGGCTTTAACACTGGTGGTGCAATCATCAAAGACGAGCTATTTTTCTTCGTGAACTACACCTCTTGGAAACAAGAGCGAGAAATGGACTATGGTTTTGATGGTTCAGGTACTTCACATGAATTTGATATTTCTGAGCAAGATTACAATAGATTCAATAGCATCTTAAACGACACTTACGGTCTTCAAGACGAGCTTGGTGGCGATCCAGAGAATACAAGTGACAGCCTACTTGTTAAACTTAGCTGGAACATCAGTGATCTGCACCGTGCAGACTTTACTTACCAGTGGCAAGACGAAGAAAGTGACAAAGGTTATGCAACGGGTGGTAGCACCATCACTATGGCTTCAAGCCGCTATCAATATGTAACAAAGTTCAACAACTTTGCGACAAAACTATATTCAGATTGGTCTGATGACTTCTCGACAGAAATTGGCTTTGCTTATAAAGATGTTTCAAACAACAGCCTTACAAATTCTGATCTAGGTCAAATTGAAGTTTATCTAAATAATAGCGACCGTGGTGAGTCTATCCAGTTTGGTCGTGATGATATTCGTCACATCAACGTATCTGAGACTGAAACGTACGCTTTCACATTCGATGCGACATACTTAATGGGCGATCACGAGATCAACTTTGGTGCTCAACTTGAAAGCAAGCGTCTTTACAACCTATTTGGTCAAAACTCAAAAGGTACTTGGAAGTTCGGAAGTCTTGATGATTTTGAAAGCAAGAAGCTTTACCAAAACAGATGGGACGACTATCAGTTCTCATACATGAATGCATATTCAAACAATGTAAACGATTTAGCGTATGATGCAACACGCGAGCAACTTGCTCTTTATGTTGAAGATAAGTTCTATCTAACGGATGATTTGGAAATCACAGCAGGTGTTCGATATGAGCGTCTATCATCAGGTGATGAGCCAAACCTGAACGAAAACTTCCTTCAGACCTATGGCTACACTAACCAAGAAAACTTAGACGGTGCAGACATCATCCTTCCGCGTATTGGCTTTAAGTTCTACGCAACGGATGCACTCACCATTAACGGTGGTATTGGTCGCTTCCAAGGTGGTATCCCTAACGTTTGGTTTAACAACCCATTCCAAAAAGATGGCATCACGCAGGTTGTTGCAAATCAAGATGACATCAATGCCTACTTTGCCAATGTAGAGCAAGTTGATATCACGCGAGTGCCAGAGGGTATTCAAACAACGCTTACTCAAGGCGCAGGTAACACAGCTTATACAGATCCAAACTTCAAACTACCTTCAAGCATCCGTGCTCAGATTGGCTTCGAATATGAATTCGATTCAGCGCTTTTAGGTGATGGCTTCAAATGGTCTGCTGAACTTGCATACCAAAACAAGCAAGACGAAGCTGTTTGGCACAATACGGCTATTCGCCCAATGATGGAAAACGGTGAAGTTGTTCGTTCAGACACTGGCCGTGTTATCTATGAAAGCATTTATGCAGATGACCCAGCACGTAAAGATAACCACGACATCATGATGACAAACTCAGATCTTGATGCACGTTCAATCATCTTCTCAACAGCACTTGCTAAAGAATTTGAGAACGGTCTTTATGTATCAGTAAGTTATACTCATCAAGACGTGGAAGACATTGCACCTGGTAGCGCTTCACAAGCTGAAGGTAACTACAAGCATGCAACTACACACAGCCGTAACGTAGACTTAGTTGGCCGTGGTCACTATGAAGTTGAACACAGCTTAAAGCTAAACTTACGTTACCAAACTGAGTTCTTCGAAGGTTATGCATCGAAGTTCAACATGTTCTTCGAGCGCCGTTCAGGCCGTCCATTTAGCTACACAATGGGCTCATACAATGATGGTGATTTTGGTGATACGCGCGGTCTAGACAGAACGTCAGCTTACCTTGCTTATATTCCAACAGGTCCTGATGACGCAAACGTAGATTGGAATGAATCTAAGTTATCGTGGAATGAGTTAGAAGCACTTCTTAACAGAGCTGGTATTTCTGAGCGTGGCCAATTACTTGACCGTAACACAGGTACTCAACCTTGGGTTACTACAATGGATGTAAGCTTCAGACAAGAAATTCCAGGCATTTATAAAGAGCACAAAGGTGAAGTTTACTTCATGATTGAGAACTTCGCGAACCTGCTTAACAGTGACTGGGGTGTTGAGAAGAGACTTGGATACAGCGACCAAAAACTTTATGATTTTGGTGGTTTAGAGGACGGTAAACTGGTTATCGATCCACGTTACCAAGGTTCAGACGTTCGTAACTACTCTCAGATCACCAAAGGTGCATCTGCGTGGCAAGCTAAAATTGGTATCCGCTACTCTTTCTAATAGCGTGACTATATAGTAATTCAAAGGCCAACACATGTTGGCCTTTTTCTTTTGACCATAAAAACTATGTCAGATTAACAAGATATGATTATTTCACAGGCAAAACTTCAGCACATCCAACACGTTTTTGTTCATGCTTTATAAATTCAGTCATTCGATTGACATTAAAAGGTAAATGCTCGATAGGCTCATTCCCTTCAGGATATGACTTGGTTCTTGCAAGTAATGCATTTGCCAACGCTTCACACTCTTTGTCCTTTTCACCTAAAGCGTAATATGCTGTCGATAGACTCATATACAACTGAGTCTGTAAGTCATAATTGACCTCAGATCCGTTATAAGATAGTGCTTTCAAAATGTGTTCAGTCGCATGTTGATATCTATTTTCATAAGTTCCGCCGGGGTCATGAAAGCCCCAGAGGCTAAAAAACTTTTTATGCTTGGTAAGCAACGGCGATACATAAAAGTGTCCATAGTATTTATGGGCAACAACCAAACATTCGTTATTTTGAATTTGATTACAATACTCAATCACCCGATTAAGATTATAATCAATTCGACCTGGGGTAACGCCCTTTTTTAACAGACGAGCTGCGTTGAAAATATCCTTATCAGCTTTAGCCTGATCATATGTTGCTTCGCAACCACTCAATATTGTAGCCACCACGGCTATTGATAAAGTTGTTTTTATACTCATTATTTCTCTACTATCCTTGGTCCTACTGACGCTGCAGCAAAACGCATCATTTGATACCTTGATTTTATCTACTGGGCATCAAAGTTATTTGGCGTAATTGGAAAGGGTTGTATTTATCCTTACAGAAAGACTCTGTTAGCCATTTAATAATTGGCACTCAATAGTGGCAACTTTGATACTAACGACGCAGTTTTTAGTCTTGGGTAATGAATTTTTCACACCCTGCTCTTTGCTTTTGATGTGCTATAAAATCACTCAGTCGCTCAAAACTCAGAGGTACTTTTTCAACTGATATATCATCATTCGGGTAAGCTTTAAAGTGAAATACCAAGCTTTTATCCAGTGCATCACATTCTTTAGCAGCGTCTGCAATTAAGTAATAACTTAAAGATAATTGAATATAAAGCAGTGCAATGGCTTCATGCTCTTTTGTGCTATCCAGAAAGTTGATTGCTTTTTCAAAATGCTTGGCTGAGTAATGGAATTTATTTTCATAAGTGACATTTGGCTCTAAAAAGCCATTTTTTAAGTAATAGTCTTGCTCTGCGATGACTCTTTTAGAACGATACAGGTGGCCATAATATTGATGTGCTGCAGATAAACAGGCTTTGTCTTCCTCTTTAGTACATAACTTAACCGCATTTTGGAGGCGAATCTCATTATTTACCGGGTTTCCTGAGCGCTCTATTGATTGACGAATATTATCAAGGTCAGCATAGACATGAAATAAATCGAGGGTACTGCTACACCCATTCAACAGCAGAAAAAAAACACACACCACTAGAGTGCGTACAGGGTTGGTTATTTTGATAAACTGATGAATTGGTTTGGTCGTTCTAAAAGACATAATAAGCACTTGATAAAAAAAACTGCGCCATTGTATGTCAGAATTAGCAATATTGGGTACCAAAACAAAATGACTATAACTTTAAATGCTCAATTTAAATACACGTAGGTTGTAATTTACACATTCTTTAAACTATGCACAGACTATAAAACCACCGTCAATAAAGAACGTATTAATTACTAGTATATAACCTCATCTTGGCATTAGGTTAATTGAGCAATATGCCTCTAGCTTATCTGGGTGCACTAAATTATTTTGATAAGTGATTTTAAGCGGCGCCTCAACATCAATCTCATACACCTGTGCTAAATCTATGGTCGTCGCTTTTGTTTCTTTGGGTAAAAAGGTAACGTAATCATCTTCATCTGCAGCAGAGCGTTTAGCCATCGGCCCCAAATAATCAAGCCGCTCACCGCTTTGCTCAACGAGTAGAAACTTACTCCACCACCCCTCAAATGGCGTATGCCATATTAATACCCGCACTGAACTATCAGATAAGTTAGTAAACCTAAACTCAACAGGGTACTTCATATCTGGAAAGGGGGTACTCGCATACGCGATAGAACAGTCAAAATTGCTATTTATATCTGTATTTGGGGTATTATCTTTGCACCCTGTTATAAAGAGTGACGCTATCAAGCACATCCATTGTTTTTTCATATATTCTAGGGCACGACGGTGCGCACCCTACTCCGTTGATACTAATTACGATTAATTTTGATAAGGGGTATTTTCAGCAAAATATTCGTAACTGTCAGCATTTTCGATTGCTTTTTTAACATCTGATGATGCTAACTGCTTTGCACCGCTGTGTCCATAGGCATGGTCATCAGTGCCAGCAACGGCGTTAAAGTGACTGACTTCATGAATAATGGTACCGGCTTGAGAATCTGTGCCAGTGCGTGGTGCACCCCAAAACGCGCCGCAAAAATAGATTTTATATGGCTGCGAAGGGTAAACGTATGCAAAAGTACCTGAGCTTGTGCAACTACAGTCAAATGACAAAGGCTTATTTTTAATCGCGTCGGTGGTCGCTGTGAAGTTCTCCTCAACACGCTCGTGCGCTTTGGTTAACCACAAAAATCCGACTCTTACGGTTGGATCACCAAACCAAGTTGTGTAGCGCGCCGAATTCTCTAGTTGACTTGTACTTCTGCCAGTCAAGTAGCTCGTCGCATTTGCCGACATCGTTTTTGCACTGCTCCACGCAGAGTTTATCGTAGACTTTTGACTGTTACTACAAGATGCATAACTTGTGGCTGCGAACACAGAATTGGTGTGCAATTGGTCGTTTTCAAAAACTTGTACTTCACCATCTAACCAAGTTACCGCAGTATTAGATTTAAGTTCATTTACTTTGCGAGGGATCGATTTGCTAGTGGCAATCTGAAAATCAGCATTTCGGTACAAATGCACAGACTCCGCATTGTAGCTTATCTCATATTGACCAGGTGCAGAAAAGTCATACAGCGCTGACAACTCCACTTTATAGCTAATACTCTCGCCTGGTAAAATCTCAATATAATCTTTTTCATTAGGCGCCCTACGTTTATAAAGTGCACCTAAGTAACTAACCTCTTTTCCGTCACGTTTAACAGTAAATAAATCTCCTGAAATCCCTTCTTCAGCAGTCGCCCACTTTAGTAAATTAACAGGTTTGTTTTCATGGTTAGTTAATTCCAACTCTACATGTACGTCACCATCAGTACTATGAATTTGCTGAGCAAAATGCAAAGTAGCACTCACATTTTGAGCATTAGCAAAACAAGATAATAATATGGCACTCGACACACAAGATAATTTAATAATTCGCATCATAACAATTTTCCTTTTTTAATATGCAACTCTAAGATAGATCAAAATTTAATCTAAAATCAACATCAAATTAACCCAATATCCATTTCCTCGTAATTTTATATGCAGTTTAATTGCAGTATTCCTCGCTATGTTAAACTAACTCAAACCAGAGAATAGGTATAAAATACACTCAACCATGACGACACTAATCGTTCCAATTTTAATCAAAATTTTTAACTAAAATATAAGATAACCATTGGATGAAATAATTTATATAATCATTTATCGTAATGAAATACTTAATTATTAAGTTTATAATTGCGCTAAACACACCAATTAGATGGTTCCAATTTGAAGCTTTACCAAAAACTATACCTATCATTTGCTTCTGTCGTAAGTTTAATGTTCATCAGCAGTGTCATTATATGGACTACATCTCAAACTCTCACTGATACCCAAACCGAAATAGAAACAGATGATGTGCCTGGTGTTATTTACTACATGCAGTTAAATACAACACTAGCGGAAATCGAGACTAACTTGTTGAGCTATCTTGCAGGTGAAGAAAGCAGTAAACACGAATTTCACAAAGCACATAAACGGTTTAATTTAGTACTATCTGACCTAAAACCTCTTGAGTCTGCAACAATCAGTGATAGAGACAAAATGCAAAAAATTACGGATTTATCTCAAGCCATTAAAAACCAAGTAAACACGCATGTATTCAATGTATTTAAACCGTCAATGCAAAAATCTGCATTCTCGATGGTAGACCAATTAGAAAATCAACAAGCAGCTCAATTATCAAGACTGCTCAACCGACTGAAACAAGAAGAGTTTGATGACGCAATGAGATCTGGTGATATTCAAGAAACTTTGGCGGATGACTTACCTGGGGTAAAGCTCTACTTTGATCTCTTTAACACTCAGGCAATGATGATCGCATCTTTGACTGAATACGTGACAGGAGAGCTGGATGAAAAGGCTTCGTTTGAACAGGCATCCATTCAGTTTAAAAACCACTTAAACGCATTACGACCACTTGAAAAGAGAAACCAAGAAATCCGTGATTTGGCACAAGTTGAACAGTTGTTTAAAGCCATATACCAAGGTGCCCAATCTGTCTTTGAACAATATGATCCAAGCGCTTCAGAGCAGGCAAAACAGATAATTAGACAACTTAGGGGCACCCACTTTAAAGAACTGAAAACCATATTAAATCGCTCTACTGACGAAGAAAAGAGCGATAGCTTAAGTGCGTTAACCACCCTGTCCGAAGGTATGTCATTGATGGGCAACGTCATTGTTATCGCTACATTCATTGCAGCACTGCTAAGCATGTTGATTGCGTACAAACTAAGCAACTCAATTAATCAAAGGCTTAACACGCTGTTGACCGTATCCAAGCGCACCGCTGATGGAGACATTTCTACGCCTAAACTTGAGCCTAAAGGAAAAGACGAAATTGATGAGTTAGCACACGCGTCTAACGATATGACAAGTTCTTTAAACAACTTAATCTCACAAATAGGACAGCTAGCTGGTTTGGTGAATGTGGCATCTGAAGAAATTGCGCGTTCAAACGACAGTATTTCAACACGCAGTCAAGCGAGCTCAGAGCAGTCAACATTAATTGCCACAGCGATAGAAGAAATGAGTACCAGTATCGCAGATGTCGCAAGGCAAAGCCAAGATGCCAATACACAAGCCAGTCAGGCTAAAGAACTTGCATTACAAGGCGGAAAAGTTGTCGATCAGACTATTTCGGAAATTGATGATGCCTCACAGGCGGTGCAAAAAACCTCTGAACAAGTCATCAATCTAGGTGAACTGGGTGCACAAATTGAAGAAGTCATGGGTGTTATCAGTAGTATTGCTGAACAAACCAACCTACTTGCACTCAATGCAGCTATTGAAGCAGCGCGAGCTGGCGAGCAAGGCCGAGGGTTCTCTGTCGTTGCAGATGAAGTACGAACACTCGCAGAGCGAACATCGCAGGCAACGAATCAAATAGTTGAGACAGTGCAAACAATCCAGCAACAGACAACACACGCTGTGAATGCCATGCAAAGCAGTGTGGATAAAGTGTCAGGGTGTGTTCATTCAGCGCAGCAAGCAGGCAACTCACTATATGCAATTGTAGACAGCGCAACGAGTATTGCGGACATGGTTCAATCTATTGCAACAGCGACAGAGGAACAGTCCGTCGTTTCGAGAGAAATGGCACTAGAGGTTGTAAAAATAGAAGAAAGTAGTAAATCTACGTATGATGATACCCAATTAGCTTCGGTTGAAGCGAATAAGCTCTCTGAGCAGGCACACGCTTTATCAAGCTCTATTGGTCAGTTTAAAGTGCGATAGCCTTAACATTGCATTGCATTGCATTGCATTGAAAAAACTGCGGTATTTTTTACCGCAGTTGCACCTTTCCATAAAAAATAAAAGTGACCTCAATCTGGTCGACCCGCAAGTTCCAAACTGGCCTTACTCCACTGTGACGCTAATTGATGAGGCCTTTATTTGGCCGTTGACCAAAAAAATTATACCAGTTCAACTTCTAGGCAATTGAGCAACCGAGTCGCTTCAAAACGGTCAAATTTAGCTTTATTGATTGTATTGCTAAATATATCGATATCGAAGCCAGTGGCATTTGAAAAGTCTGCGGCAGACAAATTAGTGCTAGAAAACATCGATCCGGCAAACTCACTGTCTCTAAAGCTTGCTCTTGCAAAATCTCCATCTCTGAAATCTACGCCACGCACGACACTGCGCTCTATGACACAACCTTGCAGCTGCAAGCCATAGAAAGAACTGTCGTTTAACATGCAATCGTAAAACTTAATTGGCGCGCTGAGCATTAATCTCGGCCAAGCCGCTTTAGTCCAGTCAATGCCAATTGCTTTAGAATCACGAAAGATCACGTCGGAAAACTGGCTATAGTGCATTTTAGCAAGGCTTAAATTGCACTTAATAAACTCACAATCAATAAATTTACAGCTGCGAAAACTCGTTTCTGACAAGTTACAGCCTATAAAAGTACAGCCTTCAAATTCTTTGGATATGAATTCATCTGTAGAGAAATCTTCACCTTCAAATGTATTTGACCAGAACTCACTGTGTTCATGCATACTCAATTTACTTCCTTTTTAATTTGCTCGACTCGTGTGTATTCTAACTTCAAAAGTTAAATTTTGTCCTATAAATGAAAAAATAGATTTTTGCTGAGGGTTCCCCTAAGTGATTAAAGGTCTTTAACGATCAGGAAACCTACCCGCTCCCAATGATTCAAATGAGTTGGATACACTCAGCTAAACTCTCGTAGCCCCAACATTTATTGGGGCCGTTTAATCTCTCTTTCGTTAAATGATTATCCAAACAAAAATCTGACCTTATTTATTGCACAGTGAGAACTTGCTGCATTTTCTTGCCAAGCTCAACATGAGTATGAAGCCCACTAAACTGTTCAATGGCATGAGACGGGCCTAAAACGAATACACCTACGGGTGTATGCGTGTGGGTACCAGTCGACCACACAATATTTTGTTTAGCAGACAGCGCTCTGCCAATCAGGTTTAAAGGACGCTCGTTAAGATAAACATAAAAGGGGGAAAAATCATTTATCTTGCCAGCAATTTTAACGCCTAAGCTTTTATGTCCTCGTTTGAAAAACGCATTTTTCTGCTCTGCTAAAATAGCATGAGCATCTGTGTTATCTATTTTGAATTCACTGTTTTGATTAACCGTTTGCACTAACTGTTCTGCTACAGGGTGAGCTTTGCCTCCCTTAGCAGCTTTCCACATCGCAGCATAGCTTCGCTTTTGCAAATAAAGCTTGTCTAATATCGCAAGTTCCCCAAAATTATAATTTGGTTTATATACGTCGCGATTTAAATTATTGAGCTGTTCTGCTTGCGGTAAGTCCACCCCACTATAACTAAAACCAAATCCACCCGTTTCATGGTCAGCGGTGACAATCACAACGGTGTCATCTCTGTCTTTAGCCCAGCGCAAAACCACATCAACAGCGCTATCAAACTTTAGCATCTCATGCAATAAGGTGCCTGCATCATTGTTATGACCGGCCCAGTCAATTTGCCCACCTTCTACCATTAAAAAGAACCCTTGTGGATTTTTTGATAGCTTATTGATGGCCACTTCCGTCATGTCACGTAAACTAGGCTGTCCTAAATAGCGCTTATGAGTCGCTTCAATGCCATCTACCATCGCACTATTAGCAAACAAGCCCAATAGACGGTCGCTTTGTGCCTCTTGAAGTTGGCTTTGATTAAACACTAATTCATAACCCTGGTTTTCGGCTTGTTGCAAAATGTTTTTGCTATCTCGTCGTTTTGACTTTAGTGATAAATCACTGTCTGCCAGCTTGGCCTCAAAAGCTGCGGGTTTCGCCGGCAACATATAAGCTTTGGGTATAAAATGACGTAGTCCGCCAGATAGCATAACGTCGACTGAATCACTACGTACCATTTGCTCCGCGATGGCATTTTCTAAAGAGCGGTGAATTTGATGTGACGCAAAAGCCGCTGGTGTTGCATGCGTCAATCGTGTATCAGAAACTAACCCCGTCGATTTACCGAGTGCTTTTGCTTGTTGCAAAATAGTCGGCACTTTGTCTCCCGCACGATTTAACCCTATCATCTCACTCCCCGATGCCACGCCTGTCGCCAATTGAGTTGCCGAGCACGCAGAATCGACCACCAATTTATCAGCAGGTCCATGCAGAGATAACCCTGTCACGCCTAGATTGGCCAGTTTAGCGATTGCGCTACTTTTACCTTGATAAACTGACTGCGGAGCCCGAGTCGCATATTCTTCCAGCAAACCGACTTGCTGTGGGCCCATGCCATCCCCGATCAATAAGATAACGTTTTTGATTTGTGGCGATGTTTTCGTTTCATCGTACCCGTTGCTTTCAATCAGTTTGCATCCACAAAGACTCAATGGCAAAACAACAAACAACGATAATAATTTTTTAAATCCTGACATCTTTTAGGTTCCCATTCACCAGCTATTTAAATTGCAACGAAGAAAGCGGCATGCTTTGCAGGTGCGTGATATCTCCTTGAATATCTTTTAGCCCAAATTGAATATGTGGGTCAGCTTGTTGCCAATTAATTTCTATAAATCCATAATTAACTTGCGCTGTGTACGCGCCAACTCGGTGGCGATTAGGGCTCACGTCTTTCCACTTTTGTGTCAAACCTGAGCTCGTGATCTCCCAAAGCGGATAACCATGCTCAGTTTCGTATCTAGATAACTCTCCCCAATGCGTGTCACCACTGATCATTATGACACCGCCAATTTTATGCTTTTTAATAAAGTCGAATAATCGTTGGCGATCAGCTGGAAAATTTGCCCAGCTTTCCCACCCTGTGAAATCTGGAATGAGCTGTAAGCTTGAAGCGATTATCTTAACCTTTGCTGGTTTTAAAAGTTCTTTCTCAAGCCACTTCCACTGTGCTTCACCTAACATGGAGACCTTGTGATCAACAGGCCTATAAGGTCCTTTATTGTTAAAAAAACTGCCAACCCAGTAGCTTAAATGACCAATTGAATTAAGTTCAGGTCTATTCCAACGTAAGTCAGGCAGGATCACTTGCACACTTTGATGCTGCTCGCCAAACATATAAGCAGTATAAATGCCGGACAGTCGAGTCCGCCTTGGACTATTTTCCGGCTCTTGCCAAAAATCCAGCATGATCTGACGAGACTGCTCTTTGAATGGGTACTCTTTGCCTGCGTCATTCTCTCCGTAATCATGATCGTCCCAAATAGCGATGGTCGGTGTAGTTGAGCGCAGTGTTTTAAACCCCTCTTTATTTCCCAGCTTTTGATACTTGGCGGCTAATTCAGTCATATTTTCAGTGTCGCCATATACATTATCGCCAAGGAACACGAACAGGTCCGATTGCTCTGTGTTAATGGCATCAAAAATCGGAATATCTTTATCTTGGTGACTGCAAGAACCAAATAAAATTTTATCAATGGATCCCGTCGCTTGAGCATTGGCCGCTAAACAACCCAAGACAAATAGAGTAAATAATAGTGAGCGTTTGAAATTCATAAGTTAATGACCTCAAATTAGCACTACCTAGCAGTGATACACGTCATGAGAATAAATCGTACAGACGCAAGTCAGATTTAGCTTTAAGCAAAAAAGCTCCCACGCTGAGTAGGTAGTTACTTATATTAAGTTGATTTCTAAAATGTGTTTTTCATTGCTTAAAAAGAGCTAAGTAGCCAGGGGGAAGGAAAGTACTTAGCTCTTGTGCGGCATAGTGTTTTAGAACAGGTTGTGCAGTGATATCCATGCTTACGCGGTACACACAACCCCAGCACCTATCAACAACTATCAATTTCCTTTCTTACCGCAGTAATGGACAAAAGAGATGACGAATGTGTTTTATCATCCGTCACCAATAAGGTTAAAAACGAGTTTGGAAATTAATAGCGGCAGTGCGTGGTGCACCAATCCAACCGCCCCAACCGCCTGCAACACTACCAATATAACTTTCATCAAATAGGTTGTTCACTGTTAAGCGGATTGAGGCACCTTTTAGCGCGCCAACTTCTTCTAAATCTACAGCAACATACAAATCGCTTACCGCATAAGCATCAATACGTTGAGTATTATCTGCATCCATCCAACGCTCACCAATCCACTTAGTAGATAGACCTGCTGAATAAATATCTGATTGCCAATCAAGTGACAATACCGCCATGTCTTCTACAGAACCAAATACAGTGTTACCGGCTTTGATATCTACAGTGCCATCTGTGTACTCTGAGTCATTACTGGTATATGACATATACACAGACAGAGATTGCGTTGGATAATATGTTAGTGACGCTTCAACACCTGATGATTCGATACCACCTGTATTGATGTACTGGCCGCTAGTACCAACCAGATAATCGTTACCAGATGCAGATTCAGGTGCGACAAATGTCAAACGGTTCTGAAAGTCAATGCTATAAAGGGTGATGCTGGCATCGAAATCGCTATTGTCATAACGGATACCAAAGTCCATGTTTTCAGCCGTTTCTGGTTCGATGTTACCAAGGGCTGATGCATCAGCTTCTAGTACTTGGTCTTTAATTGCCGCAAAGTTTTCAGCGTAACCGGCAAATACTTCTAAGCCTTCAACTGGCGTATACCAAACAGCACCCGCAGATAGCAATGTATCTGAATCAGAATTAACTGACTTATTGGTATTTGTGAATTTGTCATGGCTATCTAAATCAACTAAGTACTTTTTCACGCCTGCACGTAATGTTACCGTATCCATCTCAATTGAGTCTTCAAGGTATAACATGGTTGTTTCTACTGGGTATGTACGATCGTACTGTATCCAATATGGGTTGTGGTCAAAGTCAAAGCTGCTTTTTGAGTCTATGATTTTGTGCCAATCACGGTACTCTGAGCGCTCGTAATCTTCATACCAGATCCCCCCACGCAAGACGTTGTTGTAGTCGCCAATCTTGGTCTCCCAAGTAAGATCTGCATTGATGCCAAAACGCTCTTTTTCATAGTGGCTGTTACGGTATGAACCCACTGGGCGTGCGCTCGCTTCATAACAATTTGGATCATATTCAGCGTCAGCACCACCATAAGGGAAAGTAATTGAGCTTTCACAGCCATTCATTGGTTGAAGTGATTTACCATCTGCATCAACAAAATAAATCTTACCTAGAGAGCTTCCGCCTTGATACGTTGTACCAGACACGAGCTCAGAATGGCCATTAGCGCCATCATGATTCACATCTACAATATAAGGTGGTACCCAGTCACCACGGCCTTGGTTTTTATGAAAATACGCATTTGCGGTGACTTCTACTTCGCCAAACATAGTGTCCACTTCGATGTAACCAAATAAGTTTTCACGCAGTGTTGACCAACCACGACGATACACCTGATCAATATAAGGAACACCTGTCCACTCACCAGTTAAACCATCTGACTCTGGATTTTGTTTGAAGCTTTCCAAAGAAACACGCTGATAGTTATCTTCATGGACGTCGTCATAAGAAAGATACGCAGTGATCTCCAAGTCACTGTCCATACCTTTTACAAACTTAGCAGCAAAGTGGTCACGTGTATTTTCTGCTGTGCCAGTGATCCAGTCGCTATTGCTTGAATTTGAATAACTCAACCAACCAAAGGTATCATCCATGACTTCGCCAGTTTCAATGCGCATATAGTATTTTTGAGCATCGAAGTTTGCCAATGACACACTTGCAACAATCCCCTGCTCTGTACTTGGGTCTATTGTCGTAAAGTTTAACGTACCACCAAGTGCTTCGTTAGAACGAGAACCGATATCTGCCGTACCTTGAGACACTTCAACCGCCATTAGGTTTTCAGTATCGATATAACGGTTTGCCTTAGCACCTCCACCATAGTTTGAATTACCGTTTGAGATACCATCAATAGTAATACCAACTTGTTGCTCATCTAGGCTTAATTGGAAACCCCGAATTGACACTGTTGTTGACCAATCGTCAGAACCAAATGTATCACCCTCGTTGATAAGCACACCAGGTAAATTGTCGATCATCGCCATCGCACTGGTCATGGATGACTGTTGCTTAAACATTTCTTCAGAAGTTGCGTTATTCGCGTAAGAAACACTTTTACCAACAACCATAATCTCTTCGATTTGCTGGTCTGCTTTTGCTTGGTCATCTTCTGCAAAAGCCGGTGCCGATAAAGCGGCTGCAACCGCCATTGCCAGCATGGATATTTTTGTAGAGCCTGTAGAGTATAGAGTTTTCATTATAATTCCCGAAAGTGATTGGTACATACCAAAATTACGAACGGGGCAAATCTTAATTCTGTATCATTACAGGGACTTTACAGAAATATGTAAGTTTAAAAACAATTGGTATGGACCAAAATTTATTAAGATGAGTTTCTATTTTGTTAAGTATGTTGTAATGTGATAACAATTAAATCATCAACACACTGCGAAGAATAAGTCATCTATGAGCGACACCAGTTTTGCCTACGCCCAAGTAAGACAGGCTATTAGCCACCAAATTGTTGAACAAAAATTGACAGGCAGTTTGCCGTCAGAACGAGAGTTATGTGCCAAATATGATGTTGCTCGTTCTACATTAAGACAAGCACTTGGCCAGCTTGAAAATATGGGATTAATCTACAGGAAGAACCGAAGTGGGTGGTATGTTTGTCCTCGTAAACTAAAGTATGACCCTATGCAGCATACTTCTTTTTTACAATACACAACAGCTCAGGGCTTTCAACCAAGTACAAAGTTAGTCGAACAAAAAAAGCAAAAACCGTGTAAAGAAATCGCCAGCGCACTGACATTAGATGGTCGAACAAGCTTAACAAGCATACTACGTGTACGCTCAGTAGATGGTCGTGCAGTTGTGGTAGAGGAACTCAATTTTAGTAATAAACACTTGCCCAATATTGATAAACATGACTTGTCTTTATCCATTAGTGTGCTGCTGAAGAACACGTATCACCATCACAATGTATTATACGATATTTCCGTAGAGTCATGCTGTTTATTTAACCCTATTGCCCAGTACTTAAATACCTATGACGGTGCTTTAGGACTCAAAGTGACTCGAATTGTAAGAGATTTGGACGGCACCGCCTTCGAGTTTGACCGAGAATATTGGCGTCATGACGCATTGATGATAGAGAACAAAGCTAAGTTACACTTTTAGCAATAATAGCGTTGTAAAAAATCTGAAATATCGCCCAATTAAACTTTACATAAATTCAGATAAGCATAATTTTGGTCCGTACCAAAATTGAGCGTTCCAATATGAGTGTCAAATGTATTACAAATTGGGCAAACAAATCCAAAATCAACTGAATGCCAATACTTTCTTTTTCTGCTTATACGCCATTGTTACAGCATGCAGCACCTATGCATTGATGTATGGGTTTCGAAAGCCGATAGCAGTCGGTCTATATCAGGACACAGCTTGGTTAGGCCTATCTTTAAAAACGCTCTATTTAACGGCACAAATTCTGGGTTATGCGCTCTCTAAATTTATCGGCATTAAAGTGATCTCTGAGCTTCAAAGTCATGGCCGTGCCAAAGCCACCCTCGCTTTGGTTTTGTTTGCTTGGCTGGCGCTATTAGGGTTTGCTGTTTTCCCCGCTCCTTGGAATGCAGTATTTATGCTATTGAATGGGCTACCATTGGGCATGGTCTGGGGCATCGTATTCAGTTATCTAGAAGGTCGTCGAGTGACCGAAATACTCGCCGCAGGCCTTTGTACCAGCTTTATTCTTGCATCAGGCATGGTTAAAACAGTGGCCAGTATATTACTGCAAAATTATCACGTAAGTGAAATTTGGATGCCGTTTGTAACAGCTTCGATATTCTTGCCTTTTTTGTGTTTATCGGTATGGATGCTAGACCAACTTCCGCCACCCAGTCAGAGCGACATAGATCAGCGTTGTCAGCGCGTGCCAATGGATAACACAAGTCGTATTGAATTGCTCAAACTATTAGGTTTAGGGATCATTACGCTCATCGCAGGCTATATTTTGCTAACGATTCTACGCGACTTGCGCGACAGCTTTGCAGCAGATGTGTGGCAAGCGACTGGACTCAGCGGCGAACCTGTACTATTCACGCTCACAGAGTTACCCATTGCTTTAATTGTTTTAGTCATCATTGCGCTTCTCAAGCTAGTAAAAAATAATCATACCGCGATGATAATTAACCACCTATTGATATGCCTAGGTTTTGTTATCACACTGATTAGCTCGCTTGCATACGAACACAATAAGCTCGGCCCCATCAATTGGATGATTTTTAATGGTATTGGTTTATATTTAGCGTATGTACCATTCACCACTTCTTTATTTGAGCGGCTTATAGCGACATTTAACCGCCCTGCTAATGTTGGCTTTTTAACTTACCTTGCAGACTCATTTGGTTATTTAGGCACGGTCGGAGTCATGGTTTATCAAAGCGTAAATAATCACACGATTGATTGGAATATTTTTTTGCGAGATTTGAGCTATTTTACTGGCATGGTCGGTACTTTGTTAACGCTCTTTTCGCTCGGCTTTTTTTTGTATAAGGAGCGAAAAAACAATCAAAGTCCAAATACTGTAATTGCTTAAGTACATAGTAAAACCTGCAGTATTATAAATAACTATAATACTGCAGATTAATTATATGAGTTTGTATTATCTAACCCACAACAGGCCCCATCGAGTGCCATTTGCATGCGCATTATAACTACAACGTGCACTACCTTGAGCAGCAGGCAAATATAAGCCATGACCTAACCAACATGCGTGGTGGCTTGTATGAACATCACGTTGCCAGCCAATTACATTCATGTTGTTGCGATCAGGATTAATCAAACAATTTGTATACGTCGTGCCATTTGCTACATATCTTGTACGACAATCAGGTAACGGCGTTGTCGCTTGCTTTTCTTGTTGGTCTTTATAGCCCCATGTATAGCGGATCATATCTAGCTCAGCTTCGTTTAACGAAGATTGATACGCAGTACTTTTACAACCAGCAAAGTCACATGCAACTTGCTCTCTAATATCTCTAAATACACTCAGTGAGCCTTGGTATAATCCCGTTGCTGGATCTGTTGCCGTCACACCAGGCAAAGGATTGTATTCACTGATACGCTCTTTCCCACCTGGCTCAGTTCTCGCGTACGTACCTATTAGCGTCCACCCGCCTTCATCGGTATCCATGTCACAATAGGCGTCAAAGCTATCGTGTACACCTTCACCATCTGGGTCAATTGAATAAACACCCGAAGTCGCCTCAGGGTTTTCACTGAGAATTTCTGCACAACTTACCGGAACCTTAACCACATTAAGTTTAGGTCCTAATGTAAAGTCGCCCGAGTCGTTATTTGGGCCATACCAAGTACCTTGGTAACCTTCTTGCGAGCTACCCTGTCCAAGATAATAAAAACGTCTACCATCTTTAGAGATAGTAAATTGGACACGTTGAACAGTGCCAGATCCCAATTCAAATGTATTTGGGTGTTCGAACTCACCTTGAATAAGCGTAGACTCAGCAGCTACCAGATCTGTCGCACTGAATTTGTTGGCCAAAATCGTCATTTCTAACTTTTGGACATGCGCGTTAGAGGACTCAAGCACCCCATTTAAGTTTGTATCTGAAAATAACTCCCACTGCGCGCTTGCAGAGGCACCACAGGTTATGCTCGCCAATAATATAGCCGTTATTTTATTCATATTTTTCATCCTTATATTTTCACACCTATGATGACATAATAAATTCCATTTAGAATAATAATTTACCATCAAAAATAATTAAAAAAACTTTGCTGAACGTTAATAAATCACAAACAAAAAACAAAGCCAAATATAAACAATTGTTTATAAATGAAAATTCGATGTAGACATAATTCAGAGTAACAGATCGCATTCTTAAAATAGTGATTCACTTCCCATAAATTAAGTGTTCTCGATACCAATAATTAAGCTAGCATAGCACTGCTTTACTAAGGTCTTTGAGCTTAATGAATATCATTAAACACTGATTGAAGTTAAAAGAACATATATTTGTAACACTTGTAACTTTTCTTTATTTTAGAATTATTAGAGCGTCTACTATGTATCTTGTAGTCGTTTGTAAGTGCAATTCAACCTAAATAATTCACTTGCACTTGCAAGGACGATTAACACTCATAAATTACTGTAAAACTAACAAGGAAATACGATGAATTTACGTAAATTATCAATTGCTGCAGCGCTTCTAGGCAGTGTGATGACAGCCCAAGCACAAACAGTTACCTTTCAACTTGCAGCGACAAACGATGCTGGTGAACCCTCTAATCCAACATCAGCACCAGGCCAAAAAGCCTATTCTTTCGATATTGAAATGGCCTATGAATACGGCACCACAAAAAAATGCCGTATTAACTACAGCGAAAATAGCTGTGTATTAGAGGGAGTCAACAACGGAAATCATCTAGTAAGATACAAGTGGAATGGCCTTTTTGCTGGAAAGATGAGCCAAATGATCGCAGGTTGGATGAACGTAAACCTATACTCTCCTGCTAACGTTTTAATTCCATCTAGTAACGTTCATTTCTACATGGTAGATAACAAGCCTTATGATGGCTCGGTACAGATTTATGGCCGTACATCCTTTGAAGCAATGATGTATGGGTACGGAAGCTTACAAACCACTCAAAACTCAAACAACTTGGGCAACCATATCGCTACAATGGAGCGCTGGGATATGCAAAATGGTAAGAAGTTCCCAATGTTAGCTGGATGTATGAGCTTAGCTTTATTACCTAAGACGACCAATACCATCAAGCGTGTTACATACCCTCAACCAACCCTAGATACAGGCCCACAAACCACGCTATTGTGTGTCCCTGGTAATGACACTGATACTTACGTCGGTATTGACGCTGAGAAATTAAGAGTGACAAACATTTCTTCTGTAAAACCGGCTGAGTTATCGGCCACCAGTGCCAAATAACATACCTAAGTAATTCAAAAAAAGCGCATTATAAATGCGCTTTCACTACTCTATGCCCTCAAATGATTAAAGGTTTTCAAATACGCCTATAAATTATTCCGAGTTCACCCACATCATTACAATACTATAACCACATTGTGTCATTGGCCTTTCTCGGCAAATATGTGGCAGATATATCCGGAGCTTGAGATAATGCTGATGTTGTTAAACAGCTAATCATGATGACAATTAACCTAGTTCATCTATTTGCTTATGTGTCAGATTAATTTTCTCTCTAGGAATAAAGTTCAATTTACCATCCAAAGACGATTAAGCCTTAGCACCTTGAAAAAATAAATCAGCGTAACTTATAAAGACAGTGAAAGCATATATTCAATATAACAAACTGAGGTACTAGCTCGCATTTGATACAGGAAGCCTGATACAGGTTAATTATGATTAAGCCTTATAAAGTGTAATAAATGCTACAATAGTATTTGGCAAGCTAAAGGAAATAGCTTAGTGTTATTATGCTTTTAAATAAATCAATAAGTATATAAAAGGGAAATTATGAGAACTTCAATCGCTCTACTCATTGGACTAAGTGCCGGATTTAGTGTGAGTGCTTCAGCACAGTCTATTTCATACAACGCAACAGAATGTAGTCAAAGATATGTAAACGCAGGTCAAGAAACGCTTAAATATCGACACTTCTCAAATTCTAGCATTGAAAACACCACCAATAGAGACATACACGTATATTGTCCAATCAACTTAGATCAGAGTCGAACTCTTGATTCAGTGCATGCGTATTTTAATCTTGCAAGTAAACATCAGTTTTCAGATGCATCTTGTACCCTTGAAATTAGAGGAATGGCAAACCCTAGTGTAAAACTATCCACAACCGGTGGGGTTTTCGAACTCACATCTCGGCTGACAATGAGGCCTTCAGATGAATATGATGCCAATTTACAGTCCTATCAATCTACGTATCATAGCTTTGGTTCAGATGTCACAGCGTACATCAATTGTAAACTGCCTAGAGTGTCTGATGAGGCATTGGCTGGCTCTTATGGATTTACCAGAATGATGGGATATGTTGTAAATTACCAGCCCCAATAATCGATAAGATCTCTTTGTAGAGCACTAACAAAAATTACAAAATGACTAAAGCGTTCTCGTTGTGCTCTACTTTTCAGTTACGGCTTTGTTGCATAGTGCTGATACCAATAACTTTCACTTACCAAATCTTGATTAGAATCTAGCCTGTCGACAAACGTCAAACCATTCAGATGGTCCAGCTCATGTTGGAAAATCCGTGCGATAAAACCTTCATATACTGCTGTTTTCAATGTTCCAAGCTGATCCGTGTACCTAATCGTAATTTCTCTATGCCTGGGCACGAATCCTCGCATACTTGGCACACTCAAACATCCCTCCCAGTCTTTTTCTAATTCTGCACTGAAACCAGTAATTTCTGGGTTAATAATTGCAGTCGGTGCCATTAGAGGTGCATTTGGATATCGAGCATTGGGCTTTGAACACATGATGAAAATTCGTAAGCTTTGATATATCTGTGGTGCAGCAATACCCACACCACCAGCTTGCTCCACTGTCGCCATCATTTCTTTAATTAATGTTTGGCAATCTGGAGAAAGGATACTTTCGACTTCTTGTGCTCGTGCCTTCAAAATAGGGTGACCTAATTGAGCAATTTTACAATCATGAGTAGTGCTTTTTGGCTGCATGTAATACCTAACAAATGCACATTGATACATAGGCACTTACGCTATCAGATGTCAGAGCCGTCGCAAAGAGAAAATTATTGGTTTGGATAGCGCTATACGCAACGGACGATCGCACACAGGTTATTAATGCTAATTTTTTATTCACCAAGAGATAAAAAATCCTTTCTTTAACACTAAATCCACACTTTCACGAACACGAAAAGCCCAGCCAAGTTGACTATTAGACAAGGTAAGATGAGTAACCCCCAAAGTTTCAATATTTTCTAAATGTTCTGCACTTTCTAATTTAGTTTGACAAGCTTATCTTAGATCAATATATTGTATTCGCGAGTGAGCGGTGATTAGGACTATGTTTGCTTTCAATAGTTAAGCTAAATGGTCTTGAAATTATCAAAGCCTTAAATACGGTGAAAAATTATCTGTTACTTTCAGTGTAAGTAGATTCACATAGTAAGTAACACATTGTTTTTTATATCAAATAATTTGGAACATCGCTCTTCTTATTAATAGATAACGTGGAGTATAGTGATGGAACATTGGTCTGACTTTTTTCCTTATATTTTTATGGGGGTTAAAGTGATTGCATTGGGTATAGCAGGCTTTTTTGCCGTTAAGTGGCATTTCGATCAGGACAGAAAACTGAAAGAGAAGCAATCTAAAGAAAGCTAAGGAATGCGCTTTCACTAGTCAGTATTGATATATTTTTGTGTGCTCTTTAGTTTTTAACAGTGTTTTTTACACTAACCGTAGACAGTAAGAGCACAAAAATCAGTTGTTCTCACAGTTTTAATAGTGGGTTTTCCAAACACCTTTTTTCTGATACTACGTATTTAAATTCACTTAAATTAATAACTTTCCTCTGTTCGGTTAAGGCTTTGTAACCTACACACGGAACGGTCTACCTGACAACCTAACTTTTCTTCCTTTAATACATTCTCCAAGATTTTGCGTCTCGCTTAAGCTGGTAGTAAAAGAAAAGTTTTTGCATGCCCTTAACACAATAAATGAGCTTCAATAAAAGTATTAAAGCTCATTTATAATTTAATATTACGGCTTAGAGCCTATATGGGTTCTAATGAACTAATTATCTATTAATATAGGATGAGATCTTACACCTAGTTTCAACCTCAATAATTCATCTACTTGTGTGTTCTTGACGTGAATGTAGCCTATATAACCACCATTATCTAATCCAGTTATGTCATTTAGCGTATTGTTACGGAAATACATTCTGGATAGACTCAGACCTTCGGTTAAATAAAAGCTTGTCATTGGTACACTGTCAGCAAAAAACTCTGATAACGTATTTGGAATATCAAACTCAGCAATTTGTGTATTTGAAATATTCAATTTTTTTAACCCTGAAACTTTAGAGAGATCCAGAGTTTCCAACCCAGTATTTGACACATCAATATCATAATACCCGCCACCTAACAAAGACAACTCCTTTAACGGGTTATCATTAACCTTCAATGAAAAATACACATAATTGAAGTCTGGAAATTCTAAGGCTTCTAACGCATTATTTGATAAATCAAGACTCATCGATATCTGCCCTAGCTTTTTGAAATTATTAATAGAATTGTTTGCTAAGTTAAGATAACTGATATCAGTCGAATTGTTAATTTCAAAGTATGTCAACGAATTGTTGGATAAATCGACACTTTTAAACGTACCAGACAAAGCAATTTCTTCAATCTGATTGTTTATTAAATTTATCTCAGCATCTCTGTTACTGCTATTGATAGAGACCAGTCTTAATTGATTATTCGCTGCACTCAAACTTTCTGGACTGTCTAAAACCTGTAAAGTAGACAGCTTATTACCGTCTAAATTAAAAGTAGATTTAGTCAGCCCTGTTGGAATTGTTAACCGTTCAAGGGCATTGTCTTCTAGCTCAATCTTTAAACCGGAATAAGCATTAGGTTCAGAGTCAGGCAAAATAATACTTCGAATACTGCCAGTATTGGCCTTTAAGGATCTGAATTCACTTTGAAATGAAAGATCCAAGCTCAAAAACATGTTGTTTTCAGCATTTAGGTATTGCAAAGCTGGCAAAAATTCAGTGTTCAATTCTAATAGCTGTGTTCCACTGATATTCAGCACAGAAACCGCAGATGGCTCATCAATTCGTAATGAGGTTAGAGGCGAGTTTTTAATATCTAACTCTTTCAATGCATTAGCACCTGTAATATCTAACTGCTGAAGCTGGGTATCACCCAAATAAATTTTCTCAAGGTGGGTGAAATTAGCTAACGAAAAAAACTTAATCGGTGTACTGTTTAGAAACACCGTTTTTATACGGTGCTCAGGTGTAACACCAGTGATTGAGCTCACTTCAGAATGGCCTGCTTCAATATACTCCAAGGACTTATTGTCAGTTAAGTCTAAGCTAGTAATATCTGAATTCCAGATTACAAGTTTCTTAAGACCTGTTAACCCAGATAAGTCTATTTCAGTAATATGTGAGGATTTTAAGTCTACCTTTTTGAGGATTTCTGATTTAGGTAATTTAACAGAGCCTGGCGGCAAGTCATTCAAGATTAAGTTTTCTAAACGATTCAGTCTGGATAGGTCAATATCAATGGGTTCATCATCAGCACTTGTCCCTTTTAGCTCTATTTGAAGATAATTGAGATTTTCTAACGCTGCAAGATTATCAGCGGCAGCCTGATTTATCTTAAGCTCATAATAAGAGTACGACGTCAGGAAAAACTGCTCCATTGACACCAACTTTTGAATTCCATCTAAGCTTGTTTCAACATTTTCAAAAATACAGCCAAAAATAGTTTCATACTCGATGTATTCACTGCGACCGCCTTTATCAATACAAGTTTTTAAAGCCGGATCAGTGATCCCCAATCGGTCGGCATTAGATGCAGGCTTAGGGCTAGCCGAAATTGTAAATGTACACGCTTTCGTTATCGGGCCTGACTCAAATATTACTTTATCCCACAACACCTGACTAGGTTTAACTATTCCACAACCAGAAAATGAGCTTGCATAATATGTATCGGTCTCCCGTCTATGTATTGTAATAGACAATTTATCCCCATACTCAATAAAACCAGATTCAGCATTGTGTGTGACACTCAATCTATAGGGTTCCTCTACGTTCACTTTCACTTTTGTCGCAGGTAAATGGTACATAAGGCGTACGTAATCACTTTGTGCACAACTACCTGACGATAAGCGACACAATCTAATTCCCTGAGAGTCTGCTTCAACTAGTTGATATTCATATATTTCATCGCCATAAGTAAATTGAAAAGTCGAGCCGACTGACGATATCAATCGAGGTTCATTTGTATCTATCTGGACAAAGTATTGACCTGATTCTGTAACTGAAAAACGCCAAGTAATAATGTTTCCATTACTGTTTTGGTAATATTTAGTATTATTTAGATAATGAGTCTTAAACCCTTCAGAAAGCGGTCCTGTTTCAAGTTTATAAACGAATAATCTATCCGCTTCTTCATCGACACCGTATTTACGTAAAAATGCCCTTGTGCCATCAAAAGCAATGATGTCATAACTTGCAATCAGCACAGTTTCACAATCAGAATCATTAATCGTGCATCTGTGATCGTAATCATTTAGTTCTTTATTATAAGTAGCCGAAATACGCAATCTACTGCCATTGAGCTCGGCATATGCAGCACCATTTGTTTGACCATTTCGTACATTGCTGATCTGTGCAGTATATGCATAGAGTAAGAAGTTGTTATCGTTAGGACGAATTTCACTATGCCATGCCCCGGTTAATTCAGCCAAACTGAAGGTTTTATCCTCGATATTTATGAAGGACCATACTCCTTGTTTAACCCATGGTATAACTGCATCATCACCAAGTTGTGTCATATCAGATACAAAAGTAAATACACCGTTCCCCGACTTAATTAGTTGCCAATATGCAAGTTTCTGTGCGTCATCTCTTAGAACTAACTCATTATCTTCGTTTATCCACCATTCAATCTGCACAGTAGACAAATAATCATTGTTTAAATACGTTAAAAGTGAACCCGAACCATCTATCGACAATGATAATTTGTAACCTCTATCGGATACATCTTGATTTAAATACCAATTACCAACTAGCTCTTGTGCTGTTACGGGTAATACCTCTATGTCAGAAGCAAATTCAAAGGACGTACAAAACTCAGCTTCCGTTGATACATTGTTTTGTGTGTTCGCACCGTAAAAGCAAAGTGTCTTTTCATTAGGGTCCGAGTTGAGTTTAAATCTCTCTGTATAAAATACATCTCCGTGGACACGCACTTTTACTCGGCTAGCTAACTGAAATTCATACTCTGTCGGAGACAAGTTATGTTTTGAGAATGTTGTATTGGCATCTAAGCCATAAAATGTTCCATCGTGATCAGTCTCTAATTCAAACTGCCAACTGTTCATCAGTTCGTTTGACGAAATTTCAATTAAAGTGAATGCTTTGTGTTCAAAAAACGGCGGGGCATCTGGTGTGAAGTTCACAGTGATGTCGCAGCTTTCCGTTGGCTTGGTAACAACATAAAGTATTTCCTCTGTCACTTGATCACTCAGCCATCCATCACACCCTGATACGCCATTAAATGAGCCTTCGACTAACTCTTCAATATGAACATTAAAGCTTTCACCATAATAGAATGTATCTGCTGACGTGGTGACTTTACCATCCCCCAACGTATTGATATTAATATCAAGTCGAGGCTTTTCAAATTTGAAATCTAATTTTGTTCCTGCATCACAAGTACTATTTTCCTCAAAATGACAAAGCACAAGACCATCATTTGAGTTGCCAGAAATACCTAGATAAGTTACCCCCCCTGTAACATCATGGGTTAATTTAAGGACATCATTCTCAATCGATGCTTGATATTTCTCTCCCAAAAAGGAAAGTGTATTGGAGCAATTATAGTCAGGGTCCTGCCTTGGTGGGCATGAAAGCTCGCCATATAACTTTGTAACATTTCCGCCACTTCGCGAATACATCACAGAGTGAATATTGAAAATCTCCGTCAGTTGATTCTGCTCAAAAAAAGATGCATCAAATCTATCAACGTTCAATGCTTCATCTTTCAACTTATAAAAGTGAATATGGTTCTCAACCAATCCAAAAAAGGAGCTTTGCCCTGAAGTGATTGAAACTGCGATAACATCATCAATTTGTGATACTAATTCAATATCATAGCGTTTATTAATTGTGCAACCAGTTAACTCTGTATTGCAATAATTAACTGACTCTCCATTAAGTAAATAGTCGAACCGTCTTAGAGTACCTTCCTCGTTTATGACTCGTGCACCAGCAAACCAGCTAAAATCAAAGCTATTTTCATCGACTTTAAGCTCATAGTTGTGGTACTTACTGTGTTGTCTTTCCCACTTCTTCTGGTAATTAATCTCATTAAAATCAGTATCTTGATGCTTAATCATAAAGGCATCTTGATAATATTCACCCAGCCTAGAATATACTGCAACTCGATATCCAAAATTGAATTTACTAAGGACTCGTAATATATAATCATTACTATGTAAGCCAATTCGCCCATCATTATAGGTCCAATCACTATCATCAATGACTTCACTGCCTTTAAGCGCTAACAAACGAGAGCCTGTCATAAATTTATACTTCGTGGCATAAGGCACACCAGTTTCAAGCGAAAGTGACCACGTGCCTAAAATATCTTCTTTTGTTAGCTCAATTAAGTTCTTACCTGATTGCATTTGCACAGCAGTGGAGTACTTGCCTGAGGGAATCTCCTCTAGGCCTGTGATCAAGTCAAACTCAATTCGTGCGTTGTATGACCAGCCATTATATTCATGGGTCGTGATAGTGAGGCCAGAAACAAAAAAGCCAGATTCGTATTTAAGCTTGTTACTTAACACGTAAAAGCCTTCTTCCAACTCAATTCTGATTTTGTTTCCTTCTTTGGTGTAATCAAACAAGCTATTCGATAAATGATTACTAATCGAGCCTCTATTACTTCCTGATAGAAATGTTAACCTAAAGCCCAACTCATCAATATTGTGATTATCAAATACAATATATTCCCCATCATCGACAAATTCATCATTATGGATTACATCACTGTCATTGAGGATCTCTTGGGTGATCTGTTCCAATAATGCAGGCTGGTTTTGTTGTATAAGGGCCAACTGTTCTTCGGCAACATCAGAATTGAGCGCAAGCTCTAAAGTAGAGCTAACGCCGTCAGGCAACTCAAAATCATAATCTATCACTGCCTTCAATAGCGTCGAGAGCATCAACTGACTTTGAAAAGATATTTGACTTCTTGCTTCTAAAAGCTCTTGGTCATTTGTATAAGTTGGTGTCACCTTAGCGAGTACTGCATATTCAGCGGTCGTCATGTTCGTAACGTTAATATCGAACAGCTCATCAGCAGTGAGTACTTTATCGTCACCAGCGGCATTAACAAGAGAACCTATCGAGCCAAGCTGAGATACAAGAGACACTGAGCTTTGTGAACCAACACCACTTGCATACAGCTTAACCAACTGAGCTTCCGTGATATCAAGTACATCAACAGGCAAAATATAGTCACCATTTGCGTCAGCCTTAGTGTGATACCAACTTTCGCCAATCTGCATAGACACGTTTGCATTTGCTATGGGTCCATCTGTAACTTTACCAGCAATCACTAACTCTTGTTCAATATTCTCAATTGTTACCATTGCTGAAGCATTTGCTTGTGCACCTTGATTATCAGTCACGGTATAAGTAAACACTACGTCTAAAGGTTCTGCCAGATCAGGGCTCAATACAGAAATACTATCCGTATTCTGCCCTTGGATTGTTAATTCAATTGGCGAGTTATGCGTCCATAAATGGGTGATAATTTCTCCGTCGTCATCCGTAGCAAGACCTTGCAATGAAAATTGTAGTTTTTCGATTGCTTTGCGGGGAGCTTGCACTTGAACACTAGGTATTGTGTTCTCCAACGCTTCCAGCTCAATAACCCGCTGCGTAGTATAACTACCACCCTCATTATCTTTGACCGTTAAGAAAACTGTCACTTGGTGGTTTTGTGTAATGTCGAGCGATTCAAGCGTGTATGATTCATCAGCACCAGAAGCAACCAATACTACGTCTGAATCGTATGACCATATAAAAGCCTCAATTGTGCCGTCCAGATCAGAAGCTTGGGCGGTTAAGGTCACTGAAGATTGCTCCAAAAACTTTGCAGGGCCTACAATTTCTGCGGTTGGTAATATATTTGGTATTGGTAAGACGGTTATATCTATACTGGCTCGGGAAGCTGCGCCTTGATTATCTATGACCGATACAGCGAAGTTTACAGTTTGAACAGCAGCAACATTACCAATATCAACGACCAATTGCGCTGATGTTTCTCCAGCTATAGCAATATCAAAGCCAGCATTATGTGTCCATGCATAAGAGACAATTTGTCCATCTAAGTCTTTAGCATCGGCCTGCAGTACAATAGTAGTCCTCTCTTCGGCCTGCTTACTACCCATAATAGCTACAGTGGGTGGTAAGTTCGCTTTTGCTACCAGCGTTATTTTATGAGCAGCGCTCACTGTAGTGCCGTCATTAAACTCTATGTTCACGGTAAAAGTGACACTGCCATCATTGACTAAATCTGGTACCGACACATTAAGCTCACTGTCAGTCACCCCATTGAGCACTATGCCAATGTCAGAATCATGTGCCCATTTGACTGAAAAAACATTGTGTAAATTATTATAATCAGCTACTGACAATGTAAATGTAGTTTGCTCTTGCGCCGTCGTAACACCATTAATTGTAATACTTGGCACTTGAGCTTGTAACGCTCTGACAATCACTGCATGAGTTAAAGTGTATATTTGGCCTTTGTAATCAACCTTAGCAGTAAAATGAAGCGTTTCATCTCTGTCTATATCAGGTGTTTTCACTACTAAAGATGAATCATTCGTCCCTACTAACTCAAGAGCCAGTGAAGAGTCAGTACTCCAAGTAATAGATGTGATGTCATCATCATCGCTGAGACCGGATAAAGAAAGAGAAAAAGTAGTTTGTTCACTGACGCTTTCAACACCCGAAATTGAAATGGGAAAGGGCTTCACTTTTATCACAAGCTGTGTAGTTGCAGACGTTTTTTTGCCCAAATTATCTTCGACTTGTAAGCTGACATTAACAGTCATATCAGCGTCAAGAGGCCCGCTAACAATCGTCAAGTTGGGCGTATACTCACCACTCAATGTAAGTGGTAGACTTTTATCAACACTCCAATGGTAGCTTTCAATACTGCCGTCTGTGTCAATTGCTATCCCATTTAAGGTAATAGATTCTTGTGAATAAACCTCTGATGCACCCTCAATACTGACAGTAGGTGGTAAGTTTGTGGTCGGCGCATCTCTGCCTTCATCTCCACTGGAATCATTGTGATTGTCCGAACCGCCACAAGCAACCAAACCTAACATCACTATTGTTAGGAAAAGCCTTTTTATTACGTTAACTTGTTCCACCATAATCAATTGACACCTCCATGTAATTGGTCAACTATTAAAAACACATTTAGTATATATTATAAGATTAAAAATCAAAAATGTATGCAAACACTTAATTTTACTAAGAGGGAACCACCTAGTTAGAAAAGTCAATTTTACCTATATAATACAACAACTTAAAAAATAAAAGCAATTTTATTACAGAATAAACCTTAAAAAGTGATACAGAAAAGCGAAACAAAATTAAAAAATTAATATATTAAATGACCAATTAAAGTGAATAATAAGCTACTTTTAATCAATAGATTAAATATAATAATAGTGAATGCAGATAAACGATAGTATAGCTAAAGTATCAGATGCTTAAGCTTTACAACGACTATAAATGCAGCAATCTGATAAGCTTTAGTAAAGAATTAGAGTGTAAGTGTATCAGTGCGAATGAAGTGTGGATCCTTTGTCTACTCTTTGACTTCCCCTAAACCACTCCTAACTCTGCTTAATAGAAGCCTTTGATCAAGAGTAAAATTTTGGATAGGACTTTTACCTTTCATTATTCACATAGATGGAAGCTAAAAGTGGCATGTGAATCGCATGGCCATGAATTGTTCAAAGTGAAAAATAAATTTGTGAAATTGAACATTAACTCTTAATCTTCCCAAGCAATATCAAACGCTTTTCTTGCTTCAATCAAGGTACACTCGGTTTCAGCTATTAGCTGCTGATGTGTGATGGCTGGGTTATTACGTACCATGTCTACTAACTCAGCTAAATCAGGCTTTGGAAATGTGTTAATCAAGCTCTCAATTACCCACCGCCAGCTAGACTCTTCGGCCCGCTGTGCGTGCGCAATGATAAACTCGAATTGTGACCGGCTGCCTCGAATACGCCAATTTCTTGAACGCCCTATTCGGCTTAAATGTGCGCCTGAAGACTTGATGATGGCTTTTATAGAATGGGCTTGGTCAATACGCCGTACAAAGCTATTTAGTTGAATTTCATACATATAAACGTTAAAGAAAACCACATAAAAAACAGTTGCAAGTGAAAAAAACACCTACTCCACCGAATTAAAATTCGAAGAATATCATACCAGAAAAGATGAAAATTAGCAGTGTACTTAACAAATCTGCTCAGTTGGCTAGGAACAAAAAAGGACAGTATTAGTTGAAATAAATGACACTATTAAAAAGGGCGATTACACCGCCCTTATTTCATACTCAATAAACTTGATCCCAATTAATCAGAATAACGTTCAAACCACTGTAAAATGTGCTCAATGCGCGCGACCAGGTTAGTTGGTTTACCTGAACGAGATAATGAATGCGTCTCTCCTTTAAATATTACCATTTCAACAGGGACTTCATTGACCTTAAGTGCATAAAACCATTCTTGTGCCTGCCCGATAGGTGTAATCATATCCGCATCGCTGTGAATGATAAGCGTGGGTGTCTTGACGTTATCCGCATACTTCAAAGGAGACCTATCCCAATAAGCATCAAAGTTATTCCATAAGTGGCCACCGAACTCTATGGTCATTTGATTCGGCGTATATGCCTGAGTACCCGCTTCTGATATCCATGAGCTCACACTGCGTTGAGTCACAGCCGCTTTAAATCTATCTGTTTTAGTGGTGATCCAATTAGTTAAAAAACCACCATGGCTGCCACCTGTAATAAATAACTTATCTTTATTCATCCAAGGGTTTTTAGCCAAGACATTGTCAAGAAACTGCATATTGTCTCGATAATCAGCACCACCGTAATCTTTGCGTACAGCTTGACTGTGAGCAATACCATAGCCACTGCTTCCACGATAGTTTACATACACGACAGCATAGCCCTGCGCAGCATACATTTGGTTTTCGAAAAACCACTGGTGCCCCCACATACCGCCTGGACCGCCTTTAATATTTAAAATGGCGGGGTATGATTTGCGTTTATCAAAGTTCAGTGGCTTATGAACAAAACCTTGTACTTTCATACCTTTTTCATTCACAAACCATACTTCTTCAGCCGGTGATAACGCTTTTTCATTACGTAATTTATCATTGAACGACGTTAATTTACTTACTTTCTTACTTCCAAGATCTAGACGATAGAGTTCTGGTAGCTCTGTGCTGCTTTCAGCCGTAAAAACAAGAAACTGACCATCACTTGATACAGCAAGATTGCCTATTTTTTGATTTTTATCTAATAACCTTGTTACTTCACCACTTTCAACAGAAACGGCAAACAAACGATTGGCACCGTGATCGTTTGTCGTAAAATAAAGATGCTTATTGTCTGCTGACCAAATTGCTGGTTTTGCATTCCTATCGAAGTTTTTGGTTAAATTAACTGGCTTCTTAGCGCCATGTGTCAGCAACATTAAGTCAACTTGCTCATATGAGTCTTCCATATGTAGGTAAGCAAGCGCTTTTTTGTCAGTCCCCTGGCTCGCACTAAATTGAGCATGAGGGTGCTGAGTGACAGCTGTCACCCGCTTAGAACTCATTTCTAAGTGATAAATATCACTGTTGTCATTACCTTCATACTCTTGACCCGTTTTATTGGCATGAAAATAAATAGATGAGCCATCGTTTGAGATGACAGGGCTGTTTGCATTCCAATCTGCACCAGACGTAAGCTGTGTCAAAACTTTTGTTTTAAGATCAAATTCAAACAAATGAGTGCGCTTATCACTTAAATACCCACTTCCATTCGATAAGTATTTAGCATGTTTGACGATAACCGTATCAGGTTCTGCGCGTTTTTTAGACTCCTTCGAATTGTGTTTCTTCTCAGAGTCATTGTTCGCTACATTGAGAGATAAAAGTAATTTGTCTCCCGATGGAAACCACTCAAACCCAGACAAACTTTGTTCTAGTGATGTGACCGCTTTT
The DNA here is from genome assembly GCF_000814765.1 of Pseudoalteromonas luteoviolacea. Classification (GTDB taxonomy): domain Bacteria; phylum Pseudomonadota; class Gammaproteobacteria; order Enterobacterales; family Alteromonadaceae; genus Pseudoalteromonas; species Pseudoalteromonas luteoviolacea_H. The sequence goes on along the minus strand of NZ_JWIC01000007.1, from coordinate 301,040 downwards.
GCTTCCCCCCCATTTGCTGGCATCACAAAGACTTGAGATTGCCCATCGACCGAACGAATAAACGCAACTTGATTGCCATCAGCAGACCATTTAGGCGACCTATCTCGTTTCCCCTGCGTAAACTCAGAAACCCCACCTTGCTTATCAATTTTAAAGATTTGGTTGTCTCTTCCACTAGCGTCATCGTTGACAGTCTGTTTAACAAATAAAATCACGTCATTGTTGGGGGAGATTTCCGGGGTATGCATATACACAAAGTCAAAATAGTCCTCTGGTATCAAACCTGTTTTTTGTTCGCCTTGTGCTATCGCATTTGAATGCCATACACCGAGTGTCATTGCAAGCAATAGCAAGCTCGATGAGCTGGCAGACTTTAATTTTCTTATCATTAACTAGTTCCAGAATTGCATTTTTCCACATGTTACTAAATATAATTTGGCCTTAACATTTAATAGAGACGAAATACGTCCTTATGCTTTGAATGCCCACGGGACTGGATTAGAGCAAAAAAATGAGCAAAGAGAAATCGATATGATGATTACTGTCTAGGGTATATATTCTAAAAACTTTACCTAATAAAGGTTGAGTAACGCCAACTCAGCCTGGGGGTTGCTTCAAAGAGATAAGTAAGTAATCTGGTTGGTCCAATGATGGAATTTTAAAACGAAGCCGGATTGTTTGACTGGATTTACCTGATAATTCTTCAGAAAACACTTCTGTAAATAGCTGCTTATTGACTTGAGCATCACCAATCCACTTAGTTTGCACGCCTATCACTCTAATATTTATTGGTACACGCTTATCAACACTTGCTGCAGCGACAATTGTTACCTCACAGTGCCCTAACCTACAGTCATAAGTTTGTGACTCAATCACAAAATCTGCGTTAACTTGGGCTTGATACACAAACGCAGTGACAATAAACAAAAAAAATGTGGTTATCGCTCCTTTTTTTAAAGCATTTAAACACTTAATTCTAAAATCTCTTTGCTTTCTCGTCATCGCTTTTTGCATCACCTCATAAACTTTAATTATATAATATTCAAAGCTTAAATATGCCCTTGATTTAATGATTAAGTATATACAGCTTTAATTTCCATGTCTAAAGGCTAATCTACCACAACGAGGGTTAGTAATTATAAGCCTGTCATCAATACGCTGACAATCAACCTGTTTAATCACCTGACTTAGTTTTCATGTAAATACTATTTTCGTGTTCTTTTCTGTATACACTGGCTTCTTAAAAAAATGTTTATTTGAGATACTGACCAGGTGTAACCCCTATCACCTCTTTAAAATCACGGATTAAATGTGCTTGATCTGTATATTTAAGCAAATTAACAATATCCAGCATATCCAAGTTACCATGCTCGAGTTGCCTAAGGACTTGATGTAAACGGTACTTTCGAATAAGCCATTTAGGTGTCAACCCCACACATTTGTTAAAGGCTCTCTGAATAGATCTTTTTGACAAGTTGCTTTTAGCGGCAAGCGCCTCGACAGTATAGATGCTCGGATCGTTTTTTATCAGGCAACACAACTCTAACGCTTGACACTGATACAAGCTCATTGGCGCATTGTAGATTTTTAAGAATGAACTCAGTGAATCAAAAATCACCTCATCGCTCTGACAAGTGTACAAAGGTAACAGTAAGTGATCTACCTCTGCTCCAAAAAAATCGCTTGCCGGTAACGCTTTATCGACATAATGACTGGGCGGCTTTTCTAACAAATGCAATAAAGAAGCGACTTTAAACTTTACTCCAAGCACACGCCCTTGTTTGGACATACTATAGGAAAACACTTTACTGACTGGGCCTATCACTTGTACTTGCTGTGCTTCTATCACCAAATGAAAATTCGGATCTGGTAAATTCCTTTGCGTATGCGACTTTTGCTCCGAAATTTGCCAGTCTACAAACCAAAATTGCTCAATAAGGCTGCTAAGTTCAGCCTTCGGCTCATATCGACGCAACTTATAGTGTTCCTTGCTGGCCTTCTGATGCAGCACACCAGTCACCTCTTTATTATTTTCTAGCAAAACTGTCCCAAGAATTTAACTGTCGCGTTTATACAATACCAGATGTGCATTTAGATGCTAACCTGCAAAAAAACTAACTACCGAGAGAAGCTAACAATGAAACTTGCAGGTATATTTCAAGTAATCGATTGGCAAGAGTCAGATGTCGATTTACTGACTAACGAAACAAAAATAACTCATGCCATTGTACAACAAACATATAAAGGCGACCTTGTCGGCACCAGCACTGTGCACTATCTGCTCTACTATGATAAAGAAGGAAACGCTGCGTTTAATGGTTTAGAAATATTTAAACACGAAAGTAACGAAGAAAACACATTGGTTATTCGTCATGAGGGTAGATTTAAAGATGGCATAGCATCGAGTACTTTTTCCATCATAAACTGTGAATATAATCGAGATATGATAGGAAAAACCGGTAGCTTTAAGTCAATAGAAGGCCAAAAATCCACCTATTTAATTGAATAACCCAATATATCTTAAGTACTTTATGAGCTCATATGTCATCATAATTCATGGGCTCACTATATGATTTCATTGACCCATGTTCTAACGTAAGAGAAAACTATTTTCACAATATAAAGTTATTAATATAAAACAATGCATTAAGTTGCAAACCCTATTCATAAAAACGTATTTATTCGATATTATGCGCATTGCAAAAATAAACAACCTCTCAAGATAATTAATAAGGACGGCTATGTTTAAACTTCTTGGTATTTGTTCTTTGGCTTTTGCCACTGCTGCTTACGCTCAACCCTTTACTCTCATCGAAGATGTCAAAATATCGGACCAAAAGATCACTGTACCAATCAATGGATTTAATGATCCAGTTGTATTTGCATCTATCCCCACTCTTAATGATCCACAAGCGGGTGTTGTATCAATTTCAAATGTGACCGATTCAAGTTTCGATGTTCAATTTAAAGAGTGGCCGTATTTAGATGGTCTGCATGGTGAAGAACGTGTGGCCTTTTTGGTTGCGGAAAAAGGGCGTCACCAGCTTCAAGATGGCAGTTTTTGGGAAGTTGGTGAGTTCACCATGACAAGTGGTTCCACGCATCAATTTTTTAACGAAAGCTTTGCCCATACACCGCATATTTTACTCAGTGGCCAAACACAAAATGACGCAGATGCCTATTCATTGCGCGTTTCAAGTACATCAGCACTAACCTTCGGTGTTGCACTCAATGAGCAAGAGGCGGGAAATAATCATGTTGAAGAGTCGATTGGCTACCTTGCCGTGTATAGTCCAACCAATGCAGGGATCACGCACAATAATGAAGCTTATGAGTTAACGCACCAGGCCATTAACCAAGAAGGGTTTCAAACCGTCAATGGAAAGCTGCTCGTACAAGAGGAACAATCACGTGACGCAGAAACCGACCATTTACTTGAGATTATAAATATCCTAACCGTTAAGAATAAGCTGTTTGCTCAAGACATTACACACTATGGCAAAGATACAATGGCCCTTCGTCTAGATACTGGAAGTCAATTTGCTATAGATCCAGGAGAAGCCACTGGGCAATATGGTAACATAGCGTTGCTAGGCAGCAATGGGCTAACTGAAGCTTCTTACACCGCTAGCAACTCTTATTCAAAAGACAGTCCTGCAGGCGCATTTGATGGCTTTAACAACGGTGAAAAAGTAAACATTGACTCTCAAAAGCGAATCAGGCGTGGGGTATGGCTCTCTACAGTTAATCAAGAACACTGGCTACAAGTCGCATTTGAGCGTAATGCGTACATAACTTCTTTTAGAGTTATGCTTTATGAAACCGCTAAAACTATGGGTCCAAAAGAAGTTACCCTGCAGGTTTCGCAAGATAATGTACACTTTAGCGACCACGAGACTCTGACAATCCCAACGGGTCTCAACCAGCTTGTAACTTTAATAGAGCCTGCTATCGGGAAGTACGTCAGACTAAAAATTCACTCTACGCATGGCAGCTCCTACCGCGTAATTGGTGAGTTGGAATACTACGGCGGCTTTGTAACACATGATACTGTCATAGAACCTGAAGACCCAACACCGATCGAAGGCACCACATGTGCTTCAATAAAACAACAAACACCAAATGCAACCACCGGGATTTATCAAATAGACCCAGATGGAAATGGCGGTGAGCCTGCATTCTATGCGCATTGTGAAATGACACTTAATGGGGGTGGCTGGACACTCGTAGCAAACCATGCGGATGGACTAAATGAACTGGTTGTGACTTCTCCGGTAACAGAAACAACCAATGGCGTATTGCCAGCAGCACAATGGCAAGCGATTCAAAAGCAAATGACTTCAGGTATGATGTTTATAGATGAATACAGTCAGGTTTCACAGATCAGTAAAGCCAAATTAACCAACGCTAACTGTGTTTCTTTGCAACAAAATACCGATTTAAGCCAGCCCAAAGTCCCCTACGATACAGCTGTACTATGGCAACACGAAGGAACTGGATGTAGCCTATCCGGTCTTGATTACTCATTTATCAGCTTAAGCACAAAGCCAACAAGCCGCGGAGATGGTTACACGCGCAATGGCGCTTCGTTATATCAGCATAATGTTAAGTTTGACCTCTGGCCATATAACAGCGGCGTATACAGTGGTGCGGAACAAAACACTTTACTGTACTACGTTAAATAAATATTGGGCCGACTCGCTAATGGAGTCGGCCTTCTATTTGTGTATCAATAGGCGATGAGTAAGATTGTACAATCTAATATATAAGTGCAGGCCTCAGCTCGCTGAGCAAATACATATTATGTAAAAAGCAAGTTTAGGTTTAACACACTGGAAGACAAATCTGATTATCATGCCCATTAGCTAGCTAAAACTGACGTTGATTGTTTTAAATAACCTACGAAAAGATAACAAGTTAAAAAGTCATGATTAAAAGCGAGGGGGTTAATACGATGAGCAAACTATGTATGCGTGTATATCAGTAAAAATAACACTCATTATTTTTTATTGGTTCCCAAATAAACCTTTGCCTCGACTTTACCCGCTTCTTTGACAACGAGTTTTAAGTTTGTGTCTTTTCTAAATCCATCATCTTTCGGGCGTAAGTTATAGTCATTCCAATGCAGTACGGTATTTACTCTTGCAGCATCGAAAACATCTCTTTTTTGCAATCTCAATAATGTTTTTTCTAGCGCTTCTAGCTTTTTCTGACCTCTACCAGCAATTAATTCAAAGCCAATGTAAGTTTCAACCTGCTCATTGACCTCAATCTGGCTCCCTATTAAAGGCCATTCATCTCCAGCAAGTATGAAGAGCGTTGCTACATCTGACATAAAACCGCCCCACCCGACTTTTTGAAGCCATGGAATAATCTTTAGTGGGGGCAAATATAATGTCAACCTAATGCCACTCTCCCCTCTTGGAGCAGGAGGTGCTATATGGCTGATGTTGTACCCAAATGGCAGGGCATCAGCACATCGTTTAAAACTAGACTCAATATTTGCCATAATTGGCATATTAAGGTCGTTAAAACCTACACCTATTGCAACTAAATACTTAACTACACAAATCATAGTTAAACCTAACTCTTTAAGTCATTATGGATAATGACTAAATGGCAGGTTTATATTATCCATATCATCATTTCTACTCTCTATTAGTTGTGTAATTAGTTATGTAAATAGTACTTAGCTGTCATTCGTAGCATCTAGGTTGCTGTTAAACACGTATTGCCATATTATTTTAAGCCCTTACTAACAATAAATACTCGACCTTTTAGGTAAGCCAACTCAATGCAGACCTTTAAGTTCTATATAAGCAAATAAACGGTAGGACCATTATGCACAAGTTTTTTGGACTATTTGGGGCCATATTAGGCCTGAGCACATCATTGTCTGCACAAGAATTTACACAAGGGCGCGAAATAACAGAGCTGCCCGATATCCTCAGTTTTAAAGAGCGTGTAGAGCCGATAAATCATATGGTCACAGATAGGCTTGACAATCTACTACCGAAACTCATGGATGAAGCCGATTTAGACATGTGGCTCGTCATTAATCGTGAGTATGGTGAAGACAAGTTGTTTTATACTCTTGTGCCACAACCCACGTTTGCTGCGAGACGCACAACTTTATTAGTATTCTCTAAAAAGCCAGATGGCAGCGTTGAGCGATTCAGCGTGAGCCGCTATCCAATTGGAGATCTATACCCGACTGTCTGGAAAGGCGGCAGCAAAGAAGAGCAATGGCAGCGCCTAGCTGAGGTAATTGCTGAAAAAGATCCAAAACGCATTGGTATAAACATCAGTGAGGATTGGGCACTCGCTGATGGCTTAAGTGTTGGCCTGCATAATCAACTGAAAAAGTATTTACCTAGAAAATATGAAAAACGCTTGGTGAGTGCAGAAAACCTGGTAATTAGATGGTTAGAAACAAGAAGTGAAAGAGAGCTTAACGTCTATCCGCAGGCTGTTACCATTGCAAGACGCGTGATAGCGGAAGCATTCTCGAATAAAGTGATCACTCCAGGCGTCACCACAACAACAGATGTTGAGTGGTATCTTCGTGAACGTTTTGAAGAGTTGCAGTTGCGACCTTGGTTCCAACCTTATGTGAATATTCAGCGCCGTGGTGATAATCCGCCAAAAGATGAAGTGTTTATGGGCAAATACAATCGCGTTATTTTACCCGGAGACATTATTCATACTGATGTTGGCATATGCTACTTAAATCAATGTACTGATACGCAAGAGATGGGTTACGTTTTAAAGCTCAATGAAACGGATGTACCGAATGGACTGAAAAATGCGATGTCCGTGGGCAATCGCTGGCAAGACATCCTCACAGACAACTTTAAAACTGGGCTAACGGGCAATCAAATTTTAGCCGAGACCATCAAAGATAGCCAAGCTGCTAATATTATCAGTAGTACCTACACACACCCTCTGGGTTTTGTTGGCCATGCTCCTGGCCCAACAATTGGTATGTGGGACAACCAAGGCCCGACACCTATCCAAGGTGACTGGAAACTTTATCCAAATACCGTTTACGCAATTGAAGGCAACATTAAGGTGCAATTGCCGGAATGGGATAACCAATGGATCCAAGTCAAACTTGAACAAGACGCTGTGTTTGATGGTAAACAAGTTTGGTATTTGGCAGGTAGGCAGACCAAATGGCATTTAATTAGATAAAGGCTTAACTCAGTCTTTTTACCGAAAAACATAGAGCCACTTTGAGTGGCTTTATGTTTTATTCATAAACCTCAACGAGATAAACTTTCTAACCGCGCTAATAATTGATGCTGTTTAGACAAGGCACGCTCGTGCGGCGCAAATTGACTCCCCACCTTTTTTAAACAACCCACTGCTCGCGACAAATAACCTTGTTCTGTGACAGATAAAGATGTTTTATCCAGTAAAGTACGGATGGTTGTCACCGCCAATTCTTTACTTAAAATATCAAATGGTAATCCCCTTTTCGTACACACACCATAGGTTCCGGCTAAAAAGTGCGGCCACTGCTGCGCAATAAATTCATCAAATGCTGTCATGATTTTATTATCATCCAACCAAAACACATTTTCTGATAGTGTGTCTTTTGCTTGATAGAATAACCGAGAAAATTCAGTAAATGCACGTTGCTGTGTGTCATAACTAACGCAGCTTGTTAACCAGCCTGCGTATGCTTTGGGGTAAAAATACACAAGCTGTTGGCTAACATGACTGCCAAAATAAGAATGACACGTCAGTGACATATCAAGTTTGTAAGACGCTTTTGGCATAATAGAGCGCATTTGTAATTGAGTGAACTCGTACTCTGACACATTACTCCTATTTAGTAATTCTGAACCGGTATAAAAGTGCGCTGTTAAATACTGAATCAGTGACAAATTACAGGCATTGTTCTGCATTTTAGACCACATTTGGTTCCGTCGTATTACTCATACCATAATCTCTGATGACATTCGCAACACGTAACCTAAAATCCACAAACAGCTCAGATTTGCCCAGAGCCTGAGCACGCTTGTGTTCAAATTGGTCTCGCCAGGCCAAGACCGACTCTTTGTTATCCCAAAATGATAAAGATACATAGCGGTCCGAATCAGAAACATTGACAAAGCGCTCAATCGAAATAAAACCAGCTTGCTTAACAAGTAGGTTTTTAAGCTCAGCTGCGATATCGAAATAGGCCTTTTTACCCTCAGGTTTTAGCGTGACTTCAAATATGACTGCTATCATCTCACATGGCTCCAATTTGCTTTAAAGTGCTCTCAACGCCACTGAGAAAGTAGCGCCTTTCGTGTAAAATAAAACTTTCTCGCAGCGCAAACTCAAAGTTTGCTTGAGCTTGTTCATCAGCCCTTAATCTCTGGCGGTATGCCTCGTATTCAGCAAGACTGGCAAATGCAATTAGACCATAAGCTCGCTTATTGTCCCCTTCATAAGGCATAAAGTAGCCAATCAACTCGCCCCCTAACCTAGGAATAATCTCACCCCAATTTTTCGAGTATTGATTAAACTGCGCTAATTTACTTGGGTCGATTTCGTATTCTATAAAACAGGTCATATACATTAGATTTGCTTCCTTTATTGTTTTAAGGCAGTCTAACGCTTTGAAAATGTTATGCTTCGATGCACATCGAACTATTAAGAAGTTATGGAACCAAATATCTCTCTCGTCGCCGGGTTAATTGCAGATCCTGCTCGCTCAAAAATGTTAATGGCCCTAATGGGTGGGAAAGCCTTAACTGCAACCGAGCTATCAATTGAAGCAGACATCACTGCGCAAACAGCCAGTAGTCATTTGGGAAAATTAGTCGACGGCGAGCTACTGCAAGTTCGAAAGCAAGGTCGCCATAAGTATTTTCAATTAAAAGGGCAACACATTGCTGTGATGCTAGAGCAGCTATTGGTTATCACCTCCCTATCCAAACCACAGACAGCAACAGGCCCAAGTGATCCTAGGCTGCAATTTGCAAGAGTATGTTACGACCACTTGGCTGGTGAGTTAGGCGTTAAACTTTATGACGCATTGGTATCGGAGGATATGCTTCAAGATATGGGGGAGCAGTCTGTACTCACTGAAAAAGGTAAAAAGCACTTTACTGGCTTAGGTGTTGATGTCGCAGCACTTGAAAAAGCGAAACGACCTATTTGTAAATCCTGCCTAGACTGGAGTGAAAGAAGAAACCACTTAGCTGGCAGCTTAGGAAAGTGGATATTGGACTTCACATTTGAAAAGCAATGGGCAGAAAGAGGTTTAGATAGTCGCGCTATTGCATTTTCTGCCAAAGGACTGAAATCTTTCCACAAAACATTTTTGATAAAACCTGATGTCCAGAATTAACCAGTGTTTACTCAGCAGCATGTAATGAGTGCATTTGCAAACCATCAACGCTTTGCCCACAATCCACGAAAATACACCTAACACACCATAAAAAGTTTAAATTAACTAATTTTTTATTCGTTTTGTGATGCAAACTTAACGTTACCCGCGTATATTCCTCGGTTCTATTTCATTTGTTGATAAAACATTATGCGCAATTATTTATTCTTGGCCTTGTTAGCCCCCTTTTTTACTTACTCAAACACGATTGAGCTTTCTTACTTAGATGAGTTCATTGTATCTGCGGACTTAAAGGTCGATGGCGACACTGTGGGTGGCTTATCGAGTATCGAATATGCCAATGGTAAGTATTTGATGATAGCGGATGATGCTGACAAACCAAGGTACTTCAGTGCAGATATTCAAATCAAAGAAAACAAGTTTAAAAATGTAACGTTTGAAAAATCTGTCCAACTCATTGATAAAAATAACCAATCCGTTGTTGCAGATCCTGAAAGCCTGAGATCACTGCCCAATAATGGCGGTATCGCTTGGAGTAGTGAGGGCAGTATAAAATTCAGCAAAGCACCGGCTGTATTTTTGCAAACAGACGTTGGATTGACTCAGTTTGAACTACCAAGCATGTTTGATATTAACAAGTCATCGGGCCCTAGACATAATGCCGTATTTGAAGGGCTAACAATTGCACCTTCTGGAAAAGGAATGTGGGTATCAATGGAAGGCCCGCTTAAACAAGATGGCAAAAAAGCAACGATCAAACATGGCAGTATGCTCCGTATTTCTTATTTTGATTTTGCTTCAAAACAAATGCAAAAACAGTTTGCTTACTTCCTAGAGCCTATGGTTAATCGACCTGAAGCAAAGCCTGATGCATTTCGCACAACCGGCCTTGTCGAAATTTTACAAATCAATGAGCATCAATTCTTGACCATGGAGCGCTCTTATACCGCGGGTATTCCTGATGGTGGAAATAGCGTTAGTATTTTCCTCATTGATATCAAAGGTGTAACCGACACATCGAAGCTAGCATCATTAAAAACAGGTCAATATCACGCTGCGCAGAAAACCTTGGTATTAGATATGGAGTCAATCAAACACAAACTGGGTTCAAAACATATTGATAATTTAGAAGGCATGACATTTGGTCCACAGCTTTCGAATGGAAACCCAAGCCTGCTCATGGTGTCTGACAATAACTTCAACATTCATGGCAAACAGTTAAGCCAGATTTTATTGTTTGAAGTAAAAAACAAATGATAACTGAATAGAGAAAATTGATTTGTCAGATCTAAAGTAAGCTCAGTATCTGGCAAATCAAAACCACAACCCGATAAAGCAATATATGCCCTATTCGCATGAATATGCCAGATTATCAGCACGCTCACATTATTTGTTGTCAGTGCCATTGAGCAATCTTTTTTGGGACATATAATCATAAAAGATATTCAGTCCTAACAAAGCAAAGCCCACTACAAAAGCAATGCCACCGAAGTCCAGATACCTAAAGTTGCCATGTAATTCATACTGTTGATTAAAATCAGCCCCTTTAAGTGTCGGTATTAAAATATCGATTACCCACAGTCCAAAGAACAGGCTTGCAGCAGCAAATGCCATTAACCATGCATATTTGCATATAAAGCTAAACGCTATATTTTCAACCCCTTTTGATCCCTGAAGAGCCATGGGGCTTACAGCAAAAACAGAGGCAAGTGCTTTTGCTGTTTCTAACGATGCAGAACCAGTTTTTTCCACTCTTTGGATGGTCCTTACACTTAAGCCACTGGCAGCAGCGAGTTCATCCTGACTCCAGCAGCTAGCCATACGCAGCGTATAGATCTTTTCTTTATTCAATTTCACATCCTGACTCATATTTGTCATTCCTTTAAAGTGATCATAAAAGGTCATGATAGCAACTTGAATCAAAATATTACCTGACAATAGACTGACTCTACAGCGACAAACACCTGACACGAGTATGACAATGACATGACATACATCAAATTATCTGACCTCAAATTGCTCGTCCGCACGGATGTACAAGAGTGCATCGTCATTACCAAGATTCGTCACAATATGATCAAATTTAGCTGTGGATTCAAAATAACTCCCTGCCTCTAATGTAATAACGCTTTGCTCACTAGAGCGATAGCTCACTTTACCAGAAATAAGTACGGCTCGAAATTCACTTGATGTGCTCGCAATCACACCGCTAAATTGCCTAGGCAGCTTTATCATTTGACCTCTCACTGCGCTATCACTTCCCCAGAGCTGTACTGCTTTCACTTGTGGTGTGTTTAGATATTTCAACGTTTTTTGGTAAAGCCAAACAATATTGTTTTTATGCAGGTTGAGCGCTCTTTCGCCGTTATCAAATGCTTGCTTCATCGGTTTCACCAAGTATGGACCTGAATCAATTTCAAGATAAATCAGATTAGTATTACCGTTTGCTGCTGTTATATGAGATTCCCCCGCAGGTTGTGTCCAAAACGACCCTTTAGGCATCCACATTTTTTCAGCACTTGGGTCATCATTGTGCAAAAGGCCATCAATCACCACGCCTCGATAGGTGATATTGTGTATATGTGGCGGTGATTCAAACCCTTTCTTGAAGCGAACTAGCATACCAGTGGCGCTATTTTTTGTCCTATCTCCCCATAAGTTAACCGCTCCAGGGCTCAACTTTCCTCTTAACGGGTTGAGATACCCCCATTCAAGGTGCTCGGTGGTAACTACTTTAGATACAGGCGGGTTCGCAACCCCCTGCGACGCTTGCAGTAAAAACGAAAAATAAATCAACGTATATATAATTGGTCGCATAAAACTTTCTTTCAGTGTTATTTTTAACGTTACTTTATGCTAAACGTCCGGCTAAAATTAGAAGGTAAAAACTAAAAACTCTTTCAATTTATTGCAGATAATCACGTAAAGTTTAGCCATTAATTATATACCTCGATGTCATGTCTGTACTGACTCAAATATAACTATTTTAAGAAATGAAGATGGTAACAAGACAACCAGTATAAGTGTGAAGGGCGTGTAGCAACAGGCGTAACCAATACCTGCATAGCGCAGGTATTGGACAACGTCATTTAAGAACAGTTACAGCTTAAATGGCAATGAAGAGTGGTGGAGGTTAATTTTGACATTACCTTCTTTGTCTTTGATGTAACCAAATGAATACTCTACTTTGATTTCTTCACCATTTTTCTTTGTAAAGTAGTAATTACCCATCGACATAGCTGAGTTACCATCTGTGATGATCCCTTCATTTTCCCAGCGAACCTTAACATAAGGAGCTAACGCAAACCCTTTATCTTCAGCTAAATCTTGGCCTACAAAATAAGAAAGTGCCTCTTTTTGAGTGCCTCTAAATTGATCAACTGATGCCAAAGTCGGCTTAAACAGTACCTGACCATCATTAAACGCATAGAATTGCTCTAAATGCTTAATCGCTGCTTTTTTTGGGTCTTGCGCTTGCCCTATTTTTACGATCCCTTCACCCCAGCCTTTTTGTGCAGCCTCTACTTCAACCGTCGTGATAGAGGCAGCCTGTGCACTCAGTGACATCAATGAAGCAATTGCTAGTGATATTGCAGCTAACTTAATCATGAAACTCTCCTTTAGAATCTTCTATATTTTTTATCGCTAGTTAAACTTGACCACAACATATGTAATCAACTTTAGGGGTCGTCAAGCCTCATACCCTTCCACGAGTTTCAATACCTCGCCCAAAAGGACTACAGTACAAGGTCCACCCATTGTCGTTAAAATTAAGTTATATAACAATTAACTTTATGTAATATTACAAAGTTTCAAGATTAGTAAATTGAACATGGGAAATGGAGAAAAAGATCTAGCACAGAACATCAAAAACATTCATATTATGATACTAGTTACCACACCCATTAGAATTTAATATCAGGTGAGTCTTCAGGCCACACAACAATTTAACCGTGTATTTAATGTACATTTTGTGCTTTGGGAAAACAGTCTTTTACAAACCTATGCGTTCGTCTAGCGACCAAGTTGGTTAAGTGCCTTTTCGGAGAAACTGTGCAACTTTACAATCTTCTGGAGTCCGTTCAATCCGACTGTCTATATTTTTCGACACATTCACCAATTCATTGCGAACTGGAAGTTGTTTGGGCAACTTAATATTTTTAACGATGCCAAGGTTATGTAACGCATTTAAAACCCACCAGCCAGGATCAGGTTCATCCTTATAAAGCCCTAACATGGCGGATCCTGGATAAGCGTGGTGATTGTTATGCCAAGCTTCTCCCATAGACAAGAACCCTGCTATTCTGATGTTGTGCCCTTGTACTGCGGCTCCTTCAACCTCCCATGTTTTATCTCCTTGGTTGTGCGCAAAATACCCAATTAACCAATGCCCTCCAACAGAGATGACTACTCGTACGGAAACACCCCATATTAGCCATGAAAAACCACCTATCATGTATAAAGGGATGGCTAAAGTTAACTGCTGAAACATCCAAGTTTTCTCAATGAATTGATAAAATTTATTTTGAGAAACGAGCTCTTCTATTTCAAATTTAGGGGGATTATTTAGGACGAGATCGCAATTAAGTTGCCACCAAGCATCTTTGATAAGATTTGACCCATGTAGTAAATAGTCATGGCATTTATTTTGCCTTTGAGCCCAATCTCTTAGGTCGTGTTGGATCATCATACCTATGGGACCCGCCATACCAACTAACACACCCAAATAGACAAATAAATACTCCATCCATTTAGGGCACTCGTATGCACGATGAATAAGCAACCGGTGCATGCCAAGAGAGTGGCCACAGCATAATGTAATTCCTGTAAGAACAAAGAATATAAACACCGAAGAAAAAGAGATTACAAAAGGCGCAATAAATACAGCCAGAGCCAGATGAGTTAGGAACCAAATGGATTTAATTGGCTTCCACTTTACATCGCCATCGTACGCATTTGTTGATTGTTGCGACTTTACTCTCTGCGTATTTAACATATCGATCCTGTTATTGACTTGTGTACACACTGCCTCACTTTTTATCTATAACAGTGACTTAAATATAGTTTAAAGCATAAATGAAAGTTTGTGGGTTACTCCTCAACTGGCTCGCCTTTATCTTTTGCCATATTATTGGAGTCGACTAAATCGCCTTTGGTCATATACAAATAAATAGCCTCTTCCACCGGCATGGCTTTAAAGTATAAAAAGCCTTGTACGCACTCAATATGAGACTGTTTTACGACCTTTTCTTCATCGGTAGTTTCAACGCCTTCAGCCACCAGCTTAAAGCCTAATTTCGAGATCATCTCAGATAAATTGGTATATAACGAAATCGACTTACTATTCAATTGTTCTGGCAACAAACTACGGTCTAACTTGATAGTTTCAATATTTAACTTGGATAATACTGACAGGCAAGAATAACCCGTCCCAAAATCATCCATTGCGCAGGCAATTTTATTTTTTTTGAGTGCATCTACAATGGTGACTGTTTTATTAAAATCTTCAATATAACTGGACTCTAGTAACTCAACTTCAACCTGTCCTGGAAACTTAGCAAATGCCTTTATAATTCGTCGATACCCTCCAGTGAGCAGGTTTTGTGGTGATATGTTAAAACTAATTTTCGGTTTTAGGCCATGCTTGGCAAACTGTTCTAAATCTATCTCTAATTGGTCAATGACGTAATTGTCGATGATGTGCAACAAATTATGCTGATCCAGTGTTTCTAAAAACCACGGTCCTGAAACAGTACCATCTTTATTTGTAAGCCTTAATAGTGCCTCAAAACCAACAACATGCTTATTATATGGATTAATTTTAGGTTGATAAAATAACGTCAATGCACCTTGATTCAAGGCCTCTGTTACTTCTTTTAAGCTATGCGCACTAATTTGCTCTTTTCTTTGCGTTTCACTGAAAGAGCCTTCAGCCCCCTCTTCAATTAAACGCCCGGCAGTGTAGCGTTTCATCAGCACATCTAGTGCTTTACCCGATAAGTTATTGTCTCTATTTGCCTTTAAAAATGGGAAATAAATCAGCGCATTAATGAGTACTAAGCCCACTTGTAGCACAATACCTTTTACACTCTCTGTAAGTAACCAACCGTTTATAAAAATAGGGGTAAACCAAGGAATTTCATCGGCATACTCGACCGAAACAAATCCACTATAAAACGCAAAATAAGCAATAGATGCGTTAACTAATGGACAAAGTAAAAACGGCAAAAGGATATAAGGGTTAAATACGATGGGGAGTGCGTAAATCATCACCTCACTGATATTAAACAATGCCAAAGGAGATGAGATAGCTGCAATACGCTTTTCATGTTGACCGTTTTTCAAGAACATCGCAGCCACAATCAATCCCCACAAACATCCTGTGCCGCCTAAAATCACAAACCCAGTAAAAAAGTTATAACTAATTAAATCGGGCAAAACATAGTAGCCCGTTAGCTCACTTGATACGAGCAGTTGATAAGTGTTATCACCATGAACACCGATAAACCAGAGCAAATGAGAGATGATCAGCTGCATTGATAACTTTTCAAATACATTCCAATGGGGGTTAAGTGACCTCAAAAGTTCTACGGTGGCATCAGCCACCATATCAATGTAAGGAAACAGTAGCAGCACAACACTGGTAACAATCAGGTAAGGTAAAATCAAATTTAAATGTTTGCGTAAAAACAAACTAATCGAGCTTACACCGACCAAACGGAACACTCTCAAGCGCTCTAAATAAGACAGAAAATAGCAACAAACAACAGGCATGAGCAAAGAGTATAAAGCCCCCATACGATGATTAATGGCCAGATCACCATCTGATATCGTGATATACCCTGTCGTTGCCGTAAAACAAGTAAATACTAATATGGGGCTGGCAATAGAATGAACTTTTAGATTTTTAGACAGGTAGTAACTAAAAGACATTAAGGTCAGTACTGGAAATATCCCCCAGACCAAAACATTAAAGTCTTCTAAAAATTGATGCTCAACGCCTTTCATGGATATGTTGAGCCACTGATTGATGAGTGTGATTAACGACGCCACGATGAAAAATGGAATTAACGCAATATAGCCCTCACGCAGCGAAAGTATCACTGTGTTGGAGGAAATTTTAAATGCATATTGGTTAAATTTATTAAGCAACGTTCTTGTCACAACTCGGTTTTTCTTTTTACATTACCCCAATAAATTTAGATTACAATCGGTTATTGCAATTTTTTACTGAAAATAATTCAACCTGATCAAGCGTATAAATCAACACCTATGAGCGCTTGTATTTCTGAGCGTCTAGTTTCATTTTGAACGGCCGAGTATGACTGGACTGCTTTGCTGGAGTTGAAGGAAGGTTGATCGTAGATGACCGAGCGTTTGTCCTGTTGAAACTGCTCCGCCAATTTAACACCTTGAGGACTGAACTTAATGTCACTGACTGGGCTGCTATTGTCATTCGGGCGCGCATTCTCCTGAGTTTTAACCACCTTGGAGTTGAACTGATAAGTGTCCTGATTTTGAACTACTTGATTAATCCGCATGCTACGCGCCCACTATTTGTGCCTAATTTAAGGATAGTGCCTTATTCACGACCTGGCAACTTCTTCCAAGTTACCGTATCCCTGACATAATGCGGCTGAGCATCTTGAGCCATAACCGTATCACCATTGCTAAATGCAATATCGCCACTTGCCAACATATATAACGCATTGGGTAAAGATACTGAATCAATGACTGATACATTCAGACGTTGTGCATCATCTGCATAAGTTTGCCAACCAGTGCCGACACCTTTCACACCATTAAAGCTATCATGCAGAGCATCAGGCTTAACGACAATCTCTGCTTGTTTTGCAATGGCGTTACCCAGCTCATCTTTACCAAAATGGCCAAGGTAAATTTCGCCCATACGTGCATCTATAGCACTGATAACTTCGTCACAGTCCTGTGTTTGCAATGCTTCTTGCGCCATGGCTTGTAAAGTTGATACACCATGTAATTTCAAACCTGCCGAATACGCTAGACCTTGAGCGACTGCCACGCCGATTCTAACGCCAGTAAAACTGCCCGGTCCGCGACCATATATAATGCCATCTAAATCTTTAAGTGTGCAATTTGCTTCAGATAATAACGCATCTACAAGCGGCAGAATTTTCTGACTGTGTTGCTGTGGACACACTTCAAAGTGAGTAAAAGTTTTACCTTTAAAGTGAAGGGCAAGGCTCAAAGCTTCTGTAGAAGCATCTATTGCTAGCAAATTATGTTTCATGTTTATCGATGTTCTCTAAAAAATTCAATGCCTTCTCCAAATCTCGCGTACGCGTCATCGGTG
This sequence comes from Pseudoalteromonas luteoviolacea, assembly GCF_000814765.1. GTDB lineage: Bacteria > Pseudomonadota > Gammaproteobacteria > Enterobacterales > Alteromonadaceae > Pseudoalteromonas > Pseudoalteromonas luteoviolacea_H. The sequence goes on along the minus strand of NZ_JWIC01000007.1, from coordinate 283,359 downwards.
GAAGACTTTTAATAAACGTTTCACCGTATTTTCTCGTAACTAAGCGATTATCGCAAATAATAAGCACACCTTTATCAGATCTATCGCGGATCAAACGCCCTACACCTTGCTTTAGTGCAATGACCGCCTGTGGTAGTTGAATATCCTCAAAAGGCTCTTTACCACTGAGCTCTGCATCTTTCATTTTAGCTTGTAACAATGGATCATCTGGCGATGTAAAAGGCAGTTTGTCGATAACAACACAGCTTAAGGCATCCCCTCTCACATCTACCCCTTCCCAAAACGATGCAGTGCCAAGCAAAACAGCATTACCGTGGCGAATAAACTGCTCAAGTATAATACGCTTTGACGACTGACCTTGCATAAAGACGGGGTATTCAGTCGCCGTGCTGATCCCCTCATAAACAAGGTGCATCACGCGATAACTAGTGAAGAGTAAAAATGTACGACCCTCAGCCGCATTAATCACCGACTTCGCTATTTTAACTAACGAGTGCGGCATAAGTTCATCTTTAGTCTCTGGTAAATACCTTGGTAAACACAATAGCGCCTGCTTTTGATAATCAAACGGACTATCTACAATTTTATGAAAATCAGGCTCTAAACCAAGACTGGCGTTAAAGTGGTCAAGTTTATTATCAACAGACAAGGTAGCCGAGGTAAAAACAAAACCAGCCTCTGTTTTTTTTATCAACTCTTGAAAACGATTTGATACATCCAATGGTGTGATATGAATGGTCACAAATCGACGCGTAGTTTCAAACCAATAACTGTAACCCGTTTGAGCAACATCAAACGCACGTTCCATTTGCCCTTTGAAGGCCAATACGCGCTCAAAGGGGTGTTCGATTTTGTCACTACGATCAAGGCACAGTTTGAGTACTTTATACAAAAAGTCTAAATTACCAATTACTCGGTGCAGCGCCTCGCAGATCACTTTGTCTTGCAGCGCTTCTCGCCAATCTCCGCGCGCACCATCACCACCAAACACCAGTCTTAAATCAGCGATACTGGTGGTGAGCTTATTAAGGGTTTTACCTAATTGCAGCATATCTGGCATATCACTGAGATAGATAACACGAATGTCATTCACTAAATCATTGAGTTGCTTGGTACTGATTGACTCACCAAAATAATCGCTCGCAATCTCATTGACCTGATGCGCTTCATCAAAAACATAGGTATCTGCGGTAGGCATTAATTCAGCAAAGCCAGAATCCTTGACCGCCATATCGGCAAAGAATAAATGATGATTTATCACCACCAAATCGGCTTCCATGGCTTTAAGGCGCGCTTTACGTATATAGCACTCAGCAAAATCTGGGCACTCTTTCCCTAAACAGTTATCTGCTGTCGAACTCACATAAGGTAAGACTTTGGCATCTTCCTCTATACCAACACAATCAGCGAGGTCACCACTTTGCGTTTCTGTTGCAAACTTCGCAACCATTGCAAGTTGATGCATCACGTCCGGGTCATCTGTTGGCACATGGGCAACATGCTGATTTAGACGATAAGTACACAAGTAGTTGGCTCGGCCTTTAAGCAAAGCAGTTTTACGCCCTTTACCAAGTGCCTTTAAAAGGCTCGGCAAATCTCTGTGATACAACTGCTCTTGCAGCGCTTTAGACCCCGTTGAAATAACGACTTTTTTGGGACTTATCAAAGCAGGGACGAGGTAGGCAAATGTTTTACCAGTCCCTGTACCAGCTTCAACTACGCATTGACCACCGTTTTTAACGATATCATCAATCGCAACAGCCATTTCAATTTGAGGTTGTCTTGGTTGGTATCCACTAAAATGATTAGCAAGTGGACCGGTCGCTGAGAAGTACTGTTCTATGGACAAAGAAAAATATTACCTGACTAAATAACTCAGGCAATTCTAATTTTAAATCTAAGCGAGAGCAAGGTACCCAACAAACTCTGCCGTTATTTTTCTATTAAATTAAATACGTTTTACCCAGTCTTCATGGCCAAACTAAGCCCAAGTATCCAGATGTTTTTCATCATCTGAGCTGTGACTATTTTCATCGTCCTCATCTGGAGGCAGCTCCCGCTGATGTTTTAATTCACTGTCTACACTATTAGTTTGAGATTTACCTTTGATCTTTTCCGCTTTGTTATCGAGCACACCAACAATTTTAAACGGACCATTGTGCGCAACTTTTAATCGTACGATAGGCGCCATGTAAGGTTTAAAAACATCCATAAGCTTATCCTCCCAAGAAATAAACCACTGACCTATATACTTATTATCGGCAGCTATAATGTATTCTTTATTTATTTTCAAAAAGTACTTGCATGCTTTGGTAATTTCATGATTATCTATAAAAAGTTAATCGAATTACAGAAAATTTTACAATTAGGTAAGAACATGTTTTTAAATCTGACAGCAGTACATCATCACCATCATACATCGGGATAGCCTGTCAGGTATTTCGCTGGTGGGTTATTCCTAAAAGGAACCTCCGGCGAATCATTCAACGTATTTAAAATTTATTTCGCCCTGAGGTTCCCTCGGGGTTTTTCGTTTTTGAATATTAGGAAATAAATTATGAATACATCTAATCGCTTACGTATCGCAATCCAAAAATCAGGCAGATTGTCAAAAGACTGCCAATCCTTGTTAAAACAACTAGGCGTTAAGCTGAACTTGCGTGAACAACGTCTAATCGCGCACTCAACAAACATGCCCATCGATGTACTTCGTGTTCGAGATGACGACATTCCAGGCTTAGTGATGGACGGCGTATGTGATTTAGGCATTGTTGGTGAAAACGTACTGGTAGAAACACAAGCAGAGCGAGAACGCGCAGGCCAATCCAACGCGGTTAAAAAGCTGTCAAAGCTTGACTTCGGTTATTGTAGGCTGGCGCTTGCTTGGCCACAAGAATTAGGTGAACAGTCAAAAGATTGGTTTAACGGTAAACGCATTGCCACCACCTACCCAGAAATTCTTAAGCAATATCTTGCCAAAGAAAACATCGATGCCAGCGTGGTTATGCTAACGGGTTCAGTTGAAGTTGCGCCGCGTGCAGGTCTTGCTGATGCAATTTGCGACTTGGTATCTACAGGCGCAACACTGGAAGCAAATGGTTTAATGCAAGGTGATACCATTTTAGAGTCAAACGCATGTTTAATCCAAAATGCGAACCTGAATGACGACAGTAAGCTCTCATTAATTAACAAATTGCTACCACGCTTAAAAGGCGTTCGCCAAGCCAAAGAAAGCAAATACATCATGCTGCACGCACCAAAAGCAAAACTTGAAGAGGTATGCGCACTACTACCTGGCACTGGTCAACCAACACTGTTATCACTTGCAGGCAGTGAAGATTACGTTGCCCTACACATGGTGAGCAGCGAAACATTGTTCTGGGAAACCATGGAAGAGTTAAAAGCGTTAGGTGCGAACTCTATCCTCGTCATGCCAATCGAAAAAATGATGGAGTAAATTATGCTAGTTTGGGATCAACTTGACCAACAAGCACAGCAAGCAATACTCACTCGCCCTGCCGTTAGTGCAGGTGCGGGAGTGCAAGCAGCAGTCGAAGGCATCATTGACAGCGTGCGTCAAAAAGGCGACCAAGCCCTACTGGAAATGGCCAAGCAGTTTGATAACCGCCAATCAGATAGACTACGAGTACCTGAAGATGAAATCACACAAAGTGAATTTCTGCTCAGCAATGAGCTAAAAGGTGCCATCGATCAAGCTTACAACAACGTACGCGCATTTCACGAGCTTCAACTACCTGAGCCTAAACAACTTGAAACGCAGCCTGGCGTGATATGCGAGCTAAAATATCAAGCCATTGAAGCTGTCGGAATTTACGTACCGGGCGGGAGCGCACCTTTGCCTTCTTCTGTGTTAATGCAAGGTGTATGTGCGCAGCTAAGCGGCGCAAAAACCGTGGTGCTCGCAACCCCAGTGAAAGGTGAAGAGCCGATCCACCCTGCTATTTTATATGCAGCAAAAAAATGCGGCATAAATACCATCATTGAAAGCGGTGGCGCAGGTGTGGTAGCGGCGATGGCACTAGGTACTGAGAGTGTACCAAAAGTCGATAAAGTATTTGGCCCTGGTAATGCGTTTGTCACTATGGCAAAGCAACTGTTATCCCAGTCTGTCCCTGGCTTTGCTATCGACATGCCTGCAGGTCCATCAGAAGTACTGGTCATCGCAGATGAAAACGCTAACCCCGCTTTTGCTGCAGCTGATTTACTATCACAAGCTGAGCACGGCGCGGACTCTCAAGTACTACTGCTAAGTGACAGTGAAACCTTTATCACTGAAGTAGAAGCTGAAATCACAAGGCAACTGGCTGAGTTATCTCGATCTGAAATCGCAAAACAAGCCATGAACAACAGTGCATTGGTTTTAGTTGATTCAATTGATAAAGCATTTGAATTGTCAGCCGAGTATGGTCCTGAGCACTTAATACTGCAACTTCGAGATGCGCAGTCTCGTGTTGATTTGGTGAAAAACGCAGGCTCTGTTTTTGTCGGTGACTACACACCAGAGTCAGCTGGCGACTATGCATCGGGAACCAATCATGTACTACCAACGTATGGTTACTCTAAAACCTATTCCAGTTTAAATTTAATGGACTTTTTTAGAACCTATACCGTTCAGTCCATCACTAAACAAGGCTTATCTGATTTAAGTAAGGCTATCTTGCCATTAGCAGAAGCCGAAGGACTTGATGCACACGCGAATGCCGTTGCAGTTAGATTAAATGGTGGAAAACAATAATGGCAACTTCATTATTACCAAAAAATATCGAGAGCTTGAAAGCATATAGCTCAGCAAAAAGCGAAAAGCTCACAGGAAATACGTGGCTAAATGCCAACGAGAGCCCATTTAATAAAAGCATTGAGATCTCTATTGATGATTTAAACCGCTATCCGGAGCCTCAACCAGAATCCGTAATTAATGCATACAGTCAGTACGCACAATTGTCGCCAACGCAGGTGTTGATGACCCGAGGCGCCGATGAAGGCATTGAGCTATTAATGCGCACATTTTGTGAACCAGCCAGAGACAGTATCGCGATTTTCACACCGACTTACGGTATGTATAAAGTCTCAGCTGATACACAAAACATTGCCATTAACACCCTTTCACAAGCTCAATTGAAAGAAGCGCAAAGCAGCGAACTCAGCGCACTTATCGGCGATGCTAAACTGGTATTTATTTGTAATCCAAATAACCCTACTGGCAGCCTGACACCGATTGACAAAATTGCTGCGCTTGCCAAAGCACTTGAGAACTCTGCACTGGTCGTCGTGGACGAAGCGTATATTGAGTTTGCCCCAGAGCAAAGTGCGGTGTCTTTGCTACAAGATTTCGATAATGTCGTAGTGCTAAGAACCCTTTCTAAGGCGTTTGCCCTCGCAGGACTTAGAACAGGCTTCTTGTTGGCCAATGATGCGGTATTAAACCCTGTACGCAAAGTCATCGCGCCCTACCCAGTATCAACCGCGGTAGCAAAAATAGCAGAACAGGCGCTGTCGGTAGATGCAGTCACGCAAATGCGCAGACAGGTAAATATCTTAAATAGTAATAAAGCCAAACTAAAAACATGGCTGAGTAACTCACCTAAAGTCACTCAGGTTCTTTGCGGTGAGGGCAATTTCGTGACGCTGCAATTAAGCGACAAAGCACTTATCGAACAAGCAATGAAAGCCGGCACCATTATGCGCCCGTTTACACTATTTGGTGAAGACAACTGGCTAAGAATATCAATCGGTAGCGAGCAAGAATTAGAACAAGTCAAACTTTGGCTAGAGCAAAGCGAGTAAGGAAGTAAAATGAGTACGCCATATCTATTCATCGACCGTGATGGCACATTAATCGAAGAACCTGTTACAGACAAGCAGGTAGATAGCCTAGAAAAATTAGCGCTTCTACCTAATGTTATCCCAGCCATGCTGGCTTTGCAAAGCGCAGGATACCGCCTTGTCATGGTATCTAACCAAGATGGCTTGGGCACAGACAGTTTCCCAGAAGAAGACTTTGCCGCACCGCACAACAAAATGATGGAAATCTTCTCATCACAAGGCATTAAGTTTGACGAAGTGCTGATATGCCCGCACTTTGACGAAGACAACTGTGATTGTCGCAAACCCAAAACGGGTTTACTCACTTCTCTGATGCGCTCAGGAAAAGTGGACCTAGCACGCTCTTATGTGATTGGGGATCGTCAAACAGACATCCAACTTGCACAAAACCTATGTATTCAAGGCATCTTGTACGACGATGATTGGAACAAAATTGTCACCGAGCTGACCACGCAAAACCGTCAAGCCAGTGTGATCAGAAATACTAAAGAGACGCAGATCTCGGTTGCTGCAAACCTAGACCAAACCGCCAATGGCGAAATTAATACTGGCCTTGGTTTTTTCGATCACATGCTTGATCAGATCCGTACCCACGCCAATATTGGCCTTGAAATAAAAGCACAGGGCGATTTACACATAGATGAGCACCACTTAGTCGAAGATGTCGGTATCGCGCTGGGGCAAGTATTACGAGAAGCACTTGGCACTAAATCTCAAATCGCGCGATACGGTTTTGCTTTACCGATGGATGAATGTAAAGCAGAGTGCCAATTAGATTTATCAGGCCGAGCATCATTTGTACTCAATGCCGACTTTACTCGCGATAATGTCGGTGACTTAGATGTGCAAATGGTCGAGCACTTTTTTAAGTCGCTATCCGATAACGCCCAAGTAAGCCTAATACTCAGTGTCTCTGACGGCAACTGCCACCACCAAGTTGAAGGGTTATTCAAAGCATTTTCTCGCGCATTAAGAATGGCCATTGCTAAAGATGCGTCTCAACTTACTGCTAGCTCAAAGGGGTGTTTATGATAGCCATAATTAATACCGGATGTGCCAATATCAACTCAGTTCGCTTTGCATTCGAACGTTTAGGCGTGACACCTGAAGTGTTATCTGATCCTAGTCAGTTAGCTAAATTTGACCGCGCTGTCCTCCCGGGAGTTGGGCACGCTAATATGGCCATCAAACGATTGAATGAGCAAGGGTGGAAAGACGCCATTAACGCTTACCAAAGACCCCTCATGGGCATTTGTTTGGGTATGCAAATGCTCTGTGATGACAATGAAGAAGGTAATATTACAGGGCTTGGGGTCATCGACGGCAACATTAAAGCACTGCAAACCGGTGAACTAACGAGTCCGCACATGGGTTGGAACAACATCAATGTCACCAAGGCACACCCATTAACACAAGGGATCAGTAATGATGATCAGGTGTATTTTGTGCACAGCTTTGCCCATGAGCTCAATGACACAACGCTCGCGAGTTGCGAATACGGACAAGCATTTTCGGCCATCATCGCCAAAGATAACTACGCAGGCATGCAATTTCACCCTGAGAAAAGCGCCAAAGTGGGCGCACAGCTTTTAACTAACTTTATGCAATGGCAAGTTTAATAAGGAACGAACATGATAATTCCAGCACTAGATGTTTTAGATAGCCAAATTGTTCGCCTCTATCAGGGCAAATACGATACAGCGCAATTTTACCCGTTTGACTTGCAAACTCGCTTGCATGAATACCAAGATGCAGGAGCAATAAAATTACACCTTGTTGATTTAGAGGGCGCGCGCGATCCAAGTAAAAAGCAGTGGCAACAAATTCAAACAGCGACAAGCAAACTGGATACACCATACCAAGTAGGTGGTGGGATCCGCGCTTATGAAGATATAAAACAGTGGCTTAAAGCAGGTGCAAACCAAGTAGTTATTGGATCATTAGCCGTTGACCAAAAAGAGCAATTAGCTCAGTGGATCCAAGAGTTTGGCGCGGAACGTTTTGTCATTGCATTAGATGTAAATAAAACAGCAAATGGCTGGTCTGTTGCTACGCACGGCTGGCAAAGTGACTCAAGCGTTTCACTATTTGAGTTAATCGACTTTTATCTGGCACTTGGCGTGTATGACTTCCTATGTACGGACATCAGTAAGGATGGCACCATGACTGGTCCTTCATTTGAACTGTATCAGCAAATAGTACAATACAGTCCAGCCGCAAAAGTACAAGCTTCAGGTGGTGTAAGCTCATTGGACGACATCAAACAGCTTATTGAAATTGGTGTCGCAGGCATTATTTTAGGCAAATCTTTATTAGATGGCGCATTTAGTGTTGAGGAGGCAATTGCATGTTATCGAAACGCATAATTCCCTGTCTTGATGTAAAAAATGGCCAAGTCGTCAAAGGGGTCAAGTTTAAACAACACGAAGTGGTTGGCGACATCATTGAACTAGCCAAGCTATATAGCGAGCAAGGTGCGGATGAACTGGTTTTTTATGAGATCAGTGCCAGCGTAGAAAAACGCTTGCTTGATTTAAGCTGGGTCAGAGACATCGCGAGAAATATCGATATTCCTTTTTGTGTTGCAGGTGGCATTAAATCCGTTGCAGATGCCGCAAAAGTGTTAGAACAAGGCGCGGATAAGATTTCTATTAACAGCCCTGCGATAGCTAGGCCTGAACTTATCAAAGAATTGCACGATGAATTCGGTAAGCAATGTGTGGTTGTGGGTGTAGACAGTTTTTATGATGATAAAAGTAGTGAGTATTTAGTATATCAGCTAACCGGCGACCCGAACGCTGCCAGCCAAACACGCTATAAAACACAGGAATGGATCCAGCGAGTGCAAGATTTAGGTGCTGGTGAAGTCGTACTAAATTGCATGAATCAAGATGGTGTTCGCAAAGGTTATGATTTATCACAACTAAGTAAAATGAGATCACTGTGTGACATCCCGCTTATTGCATCTGGTGGCGCAGGCAAAGAACAAGATTTTGTGGATGTATTTAACCAAGCAAATGTAGATGGTGCGCTGGCAGCCAGTGTATTCCACAAGCAAGTAATTGAAATACCAAAACTAAAACAGTATTTGAAAAAGAATAAGGTAGCGACAAGATTATGAAATTAACACCAGACAACATAAGCTCTGTCGACTTTAGTAAATCAGAGTTGATCCCTGCGATAGTACAAGATTACGAAACGGGCGTCATTTTGATGCAAGGGTTTATGAACTTAGAAGCACTACAAGTGACGTTTGAAAAAAAACTTGTCACCTTTTATTCAAGATCTAAGTCAAGACTGTGGACCAAAGGTGAATCTTCAAACAACGTACTCAAGCTCATAGAAGCACACACTGACTGTGACAAAGACAGCATATTAATTTTGGCAACGCCTGCCGGCCCTACTTGCCACCTTGGCACCGAAAGTTGCTTTGATGGCGCTCAACCCGAACTCGCCTTTTTAGGCACACTGCAAAAAGTGATTAAGGAGCGTAAAAACGCTGATCCCGAGTCCAGCTATACCGCATCACTGTTTGCCAAAGACTTAAGCCGAAGCTGCCAAAAAGTCGGTGAGGAAGGTGTTGAAGTAGCACTGGCTGCGATGAAACAAGATAAAGCCGAATTACTTAACGAATCTGCGGATTTAATTTACCACTTATTAGTACTTTTACAACGAAGTGAACTCGACTTATCACAAGTTGTCGAGACATTAGCCAAAAGGCACCAATAACCTACCTCATCCCAAATGACCATGGTATGCTTAGGGAAAATTCGATAAGGAAGCTGCCATGGTTTTTCGCCACCTCATATACTCATTTGGTTTTATCACATTAGTTGGATGTAACTCATTACCTAACGACGTTCAGAAAAAAGTTGAAAACATGACTGACTGTGAAAAAGTCAACGCATTGATCACGGGTGCGGGTGATGGCTTTTCTATTTTGAAAGGCAGCGAAATAAACGGCAAGTTAATGAAAAGCTGGCGTCCCAAAGCACATCTAATTGAAAACAGCTGCCAGATTAATTTGTACACAAGTGGCAACACAGCCTATGAATGTAATAAATCTTTCTCAGGTAAAACTGAAGCGCTAGTTAGGTTTGAGCAAGTAAATGAACAGCTTAAAACCTGTCTAAGCCCTGACTGGGAAGAAAAACAGCACTTTGGCAACGAAAGCAGTCGATCCACTTTTACGAGTGAGCTTTCAGAAACTAAAGTTGCAGTCAATTTTGGTACCACCCTCGATAAGCAGAAACCTTGGGCGGTCAGCTTGGAAATAGTAAAATAATATGACTCAACCACCAATATTTTTAATAAACTTAGATAAGAGCACAGATAGACTGGATGCGGTAACGCAGAGACTCGCACCTTTCGATATAAAATTTGAGCGTATAAGTGCAGTATTGGGAAGCAAAGTAGATCAAACAACACGTGACAGATTTTATTCAGTAGAAAAAAACAGCAGTGATTACCATAAACCACTTAGTCCGGGAGAGATCGGCTGTTACATGAGCCATCTAAAAGTACTGCAACACATTGTAGACAATGAAATTCCTTGGGCCATCATATTAGAAGATGACTTTGAAGTTGTAGGCAACCTTAATGAGGCCATCTCCGCTCTATCAGAAATTGATTTTGAATGGGATATGATAAAGTTAGCTGAGTACGGTGATCGCACTCGCCCAACCGCTTATGAGTTTAAGCTCAATGCTACTTTTAATTTAAAAATTCAAAAGAAAGTATCTGCAGGCACTTGTGCACAAGCTGTCACTCTAGATGGTGCAAAAAAAATCCTACAGTCGAGTATTCCGTTTGGTCGCCCTGTCGATACTGATTACCAACATTGGTGGGAAAAGAACATAGAAATTTTGACCTTATCTCCTTGTCCACTAAAACAAGATCTAGACTTTGACTCCACAATTGGAAATATGAGTAAAGGCCTGTCTTTTAAAACCGCTTTTTGGAGAAGGAAAATACAACAGCTAAAATATAAAGCGTTAAATAAATCAAATACGCGTCGAATTATTAATAAATTCATTGAAAGATAAAATTATGGGGTGAATTCACTTCACCCTAATAATTAAAACCTCATCATTATAAAAAGTAAAAACAAGATTAAAAACAAAAAACGTTACCTATCTTAAAAACACATAATTTAGTTTTCCAACCCTACAACAGACTCATTAATTTCCACCATTAATTAATATATTAAATTTAAAAACAACCGAATTATGAAAATATTAATTATTAGCGACATTTAATTTTATTTAAATTAAATCCTCACTTATGTGATATTATTTTAGGTTAGTTATTAAATATTTATTAAGTGAGGCTAAATCGAATGAAAAACACGCAGTACGACTATCTTATAGTTGGTGCAGGTTTATTTGGTGCAGTGTTTGCCCGAGAGGCCACAGATCAAGGAAAAAAAGTCTTAGTTATTGATAAACGCGACCACACTGGTGGTAATATCTATTGTGAGAATATAGAAGGTATTAACGTCCACAAGTATGGTGCACATATATTTCACACCAGCAATCAGCTGGTCTGGGATTATGTAAATCGTTTTGTTACATTTAATCATTATGTCAACTCCCCGGTTGCCCGCTATCAAGACAAGCTCTATAACTTGCCTTTTAATATGAATACCTTTTATCAATTATGGGGCGTAACTACACCACAACAAGCAAAAGATAAAATCGAAGCAGAGCGCGCTCCTTATGCTGACTTAGAGCCACAAAACTTAGAAGAACAAGCTCTATTTTTAGGTGGGCGAGATCTGTATGAAATACTAATCAAAGGATACACTGAAAAGCAATGGGGCCGTCCAGCCACACAAATACCTGCGTTTATTATCAAGCGCCTCCCCTTCCGGTTTACTTTCGATAATAATTACTTTAATGATACTTATCAGGGGATCCCTGTCGGTGGCTATAATGCATTAACTGAAGCGCTGTTAGAGGGCGTCGAAGTGATAACAGGCATAAACTACTTTGATAAAGCTGATGACTATAATCAACTAGCAGATAAAGTATTGTATACAGGTAAGATTGATGAGTTCTTTGATTGTCAGTTCGGTGCTTTAGAATATCGCAGCTTACACTTTGAAACCGAAGTGCTAGATCAAGACAGCTACCAAGGTAATGCAGTGGTTAACTATACTGAGCGTGACGTTCCTTATACTCGAATTTTAGAACATAAACATTTTGAATTTGGCACAAGTGATAAAACTGTCATCACTAAAGAATACCCGCATGAGTTCAGTAAGGACAACGAACCTTACTACCCAATTAATGATGAAATAAATAATGCTCTATTAGCCAAGTATCAGGAGTTGGCTAAAACAGCACCTTATGCTGATAAATTTATTTTTGGGGGTCGTCTTGCCAATTATAAATACTACGACATGGATGACACCATTGAAGCTGCACTTGCATTAACAACTCAGGAGCTTGTTTAGGTTATGAGTAATAAAGTATATATAGCTAGAAACTATCGCTCTAAGTTTGATGCAGCTGGCAAAGCTAAAATGGACTGTGAAACCATTTTAGAAAATAATGGCTGGAAAAATATTGGTTTCAAGCAAACATGGATCTCAAATTCGATTCTTGGCACGTTAATAAGCGCACTGGGCGTTACATGGGCGATTTTAAAATTAAAGCCCGGCAGTGCCGTATGCCTACAATATCCATTCAATAAGTTTTATGGTTATTGTTTATGGGGCGCAAAACTGAAAAATAGCAAAGTCTTAACCCTTGTGCATGACCTGAAAAGCTTAAAAGGTAAATATGGTCATTCAGATAAGGAAGTGGCACTTTTAAAGCAGTCTGATCAATTAATTGTCCACAATGACAAAATGGCCGCATGGTTTACCGAACAAAATTTTCAAGCCCTAATTACCAATATTGAGGCTTTTGACTATTTACACACAGATAGCCCCAATGCAAAACGAACGGATACTGACTATGCAAAAATCCGCGTCGTGTTTGCAGGTAATATGGGTCCATTTATTTATGAGTTAGATAACCTTGACCGTGGCAACTTTAAATTTGATCTGTATGGTGTGGGCTACGACAAAAATAAAGTCAAAAATGTCGAAGACACAGTATTAGATTACAAAGGCTGCTTTCCATCAAATGAGGTTATTGACCATATTGATGGTGACTTTGGCTTAGTGTGGTATGGCAATACCTTGGACTCATGTGATGGCGTAACGGGCAAGTACTTAATGTACAACAACCCGCATAAGCTTTCGTTATATTTGCTCTGTGATATGCCAATTATTATTTGGGATAAGGCGGCAATGGCGAGCTTTGTGGAACGAGAAGGTATTGGTTTTAGTATCAGCTCTCTTCGCGATATAAAGCATAAATTAGCGGAACTTAATCCAGATCAGATTGAACAAATGAAACGCAATGTAGCACGCGTTAAAGCTGACGTTCAGTCAGGAAAGTATTTAGAAAGAGCCCTGAACCAATTCTCTTAACGAGACATACAATAGGGTCAAATAAAAGCCTTAATTAACATAAAGGCTTTTATTTATATGCTATGACCATAAATTTGCCCCCTACAACACTCTCGCACCAGCACCTTACATTACAAACCTTTATCCATAGCTTGCTTTAGAGCCCACGTATTGATGGCATACGAGCATATCAACCTCAAAATGGATTGCGGAGCAACCCCGCAACGACGAAGGGTGAGAAAGTGCAACTTGTTCAAACCAACGGTACCAACCCCCACCTCGTCACCCTGAACTCGTATATGGACTCCACTTGTTTGACAACATGTTTTTTAAAATTAAAGATGCTTGCGTATATGCGGTTTCTTTTGAGAGCGCTACTCTCTAACCTTTGATTTATTCGCACCTTCTGTCCTAAACGCTTCGTTAGTGTATTATCACTTCAAGTTCAGACAGGTTTTCAGAAGGTTGGTCTTACCTTTTAATTACATTGTTGTCGAACTCTTTTTAAAATGTTTTTTAAATCATAACTGGCTGGTAATTCGTACCTTGTTTTAACATTGCCCAAGCAGTTCTGATATTTTTATTCACCAGCGCAATACAAGCTCGCTTCACTCCTGAACGAGCAACTAACCTTAAGAGCCATTGCTGCTTCAATGTCTTGGGTTTCTCCGGCAGATTAGAAATGTATGACAATGCCCCCAAAAATAAACAGGACTTTAGCTGTTTATCTCCAGCACATTTATCAATTCCCAGCATCACGGTTTTTCCGCCACTGCTAAATTGTTTTGGGGTAACGCCTAAATATACTGAAGCACATCGCCCATTTTTAAAATGCTCCGTTTGACTCAAGCTGGCAATTAGCCCCGCTGCGCCTAAAACTCCCACACCTTCAAGCGCAATAACACGTTGGCATTGTTCATTTTGAGAAACAAGCAGTTCTAGGTTTTTAGTGACTTTATTCAGAGATTGCTCTATTTGATGGTATTGAGCTTTTAAGACACTGAGTAATGGCAATAATACCTCTGGTAAACTATTGCACTCTGTTAAAACCTCTTTCAATGCTTTCTTGGAGCGAGGAATAGTGATGCCATATTCATAAAATAAGGCCCTAATATGATTACTGAGTTGTGTAAGTTGTTTATCCAGAAACTTACGACTCACAGTGAGCGTTTGGAGAATTTGCTGTTCTATGTTTTTTACTGGAGAAAAGGGCATATTTGGTTGAATAGCAGCAATCGCAATCCCGATAGCATCATTGGCATCTGTTTTTTGTTTGCTTATATAAGGCTTAACATGTTTCGGAGACATCCCTCTCACTTCATGACCATAGGATTGAGCAACCCGCCCCCAATAATGAAAACTGCCACATCCCTCCATTGCCACAATGCTAGGAGGAGAGTTAGCGAGTATCTGGCGAACTTTAGATGGAGACTGTGCTTTATTAAAAATAATTTCGCCATGTTTAGAGACTTTTGCGACTTGGATAATATTTTTTGCAAGATCGAGCGCAATCACGTTACGATTATTCATATATGGACTCCTTTGTTTTGGTCGACACCACATTACACTGTATGTGAAGTGTGGTGGAGTCCATATATCGCTTCAGGGTCCGCGTATTGACCGCATACAAGCATAACGACCGCAAAATGGATTGCGGGGCAAGCCCGCAACGACGAAGGTGAGAAAGTGCAACTTGTTCAAACCAACAATACCAAACCCAACTATTTCAACCAACAGTACCAAACCTAACGCCGTCACCCTGAACTCGCTTCAGGGTCCATATCGATCTCAAAATGGATTGCGGGGCTAGCCCGCAACGACGAGGGTGAGAAAGTGCAACTTATTTAAACAACAGTACCAAACCCACCCCTTCACCCTGAACTCGCTTCAGGGTCCATAACTATCTCAAACATGGATTGCGGGGCTAGCCCGCAACGACGAAGGTGAGAAAGTGCAACTTGTTTAAACCAACGGTACCAACCCCCACCCCGTCACCCTGAACTCGTATATGGACTCCACTTGTTTGACAACATGTTTTTTAAAATTAAAGATGCTTGCGTATATGCGGTTTCTTTTGAGAGCGCTACTCTCTAACCTTTGATTTATTCGCACCTTCTGTCCTAAACGCTTCGTTAGTGTATTATCACTTCAAGTTCAGACAGGTTTTCAGAAGGTTGGTCTTACCTTTTAATTACATTGTTGTCGAACTCTTTTTAAAATGTTTTTTAAATCATAACTGGCTGGTAATTCGTACCTTGTTTTAACATTGCCCAAGCAGTTCTGATATTTTTATTCACCAGCGCAATACAAGCTCGCTTCACTCCTGAACGAGCAACTAACCTTAAGAGCCATTGCTGCTTCAATGTCTTGGGTTTCTCCGGCAGATTAGAAATGTATGACAATGCCCCCAAAAATAAACAGGACTTTAGCTGTTTATCTCCAGCACATTTATCAATTCCCAGCATCACGGTTTTTCCGCCACTGCTAAATTGTTTTGGGGTAACGCCTAAATATACTGAAGCACATCGCCCATTTTTAAAATGCTCCGTTTGACTCAAGCTGGCAATTAGCCCCGCTGCGC
The DNA here is from genome assembly GCF_000814765.1 of Pseudoalteromonas luteoviolacea. Classification (GTDB taxonomy): domain Bacteria; phylum Pseudomonadota; class Gammaproteobacteria; order Enterobacterales; family Alteromonadaceae; genus Pseudoalteromonas; species Pseudoalteromonas luteoviolacea_H. Next base: position 267,472 of record NZ_JWIC01000007.1, on the reverse strand, counting down.
CTAAAACTCCCACACCTTCAAGCGCAATAACACGTTGGCATTGTTCATTTTGAGAAACAAGCAGTTCTAGGTTTTTAGTGACTTTATTCAGAGATTGCTCTATTTGATGGTATTGAGCTTTTAAGACACTGAGTAATGGCAATAATACCTCTGGTAAACTATTGCACTCTGTTAAAACCTCTTTCAATGCTTTCTTGGAGCGAGGAATAGTGATGCCATATTCATAAAATAAGGCCCTAATATGATTACTGAGTTGTGTAAGTTGTTTATCCAGAAACTTACGACTCACAGTGAGCGTTTGGAGAATTTGCTGTTCTATGTTTTTTACTGGAGAAAAGGGCATATTTGGTTGAATAGCAGCAATCGCAATCCCGATAGCATCATTGGCATCTGTTTTTTGTTTGCTTATATAAGGCTTAACATGTTTCGGAGACATCCCTCTCACTTCATGACCATAGGATTGAGCAACCCGCCCCCAATAATGAAAACTGCCACATCCCTCCATTGCCACAATGCTAGGAGGAGAGTTAGCGAGTATCTGGCGAACTTTAGATGGAGACTGTGCTTTATTAAAAATAATTTCGCCATGTTTAGAGACTTTTGCGACTTGGATAATATTTTTTGCAAGATCGAGCGCAATCACGTTACGATTATTCATATATGGACTCCTTTGTTTTGGTCGACACCACATTACACTGTATGTGAAGTGTGGTGGAGTCCATATATCGCTTCAGGGTCCGCGTATTGACCGCATACAAGCATAACGACCGCAAAATGGATTGCGGGGCAAGCCCGCAACGACGAAGGTGAGAAAGTGCAACTTGTTCAAACCAACAATACCAAACCCAACTATTTCAACCAACAGTACCAAACCTAACGCCGTCACCCTGAACTCGCTTCAGGGTCCATATCGATCTCAAAATGGATTGCGGGGCTAGCCCGCAACGACGAGGGTGAGAAAGTGCAACTTATTTAAACAACAGTACCAAACCCACCCCTTCACCCTGAACTCGCTTCAGGGTCCATAACTATCTCAAACATGGATTGCGGGGCTAGCCCGCAACGACGAAGGTGAGAAAGTGCAACTTGTTTAAACCAACGGTACCAACCCCCACCCCGTCACCCTGAACTCGTATATGGACTCCACTTGTTTGACAACATGTTTTTTAAAATTAAAGATGCTTGCGTATATGCGGTTTCTTTTGAGAGCGCTACTCTCTAACCTTTGATTTATTCGCACCTTCTGTCCTAAACGCTTCGTTAGTGTATTATCACTTCAAGTTCAGACAGGTTTTCAGAAGGTTGGTCTTACCTTTTAATTACATTGTTGTCGAACTCTTTTTAAAATGTTTTTTAAATCATAACTGGCTGGTAATTCGTACCTTGTTTTAACATTGCCCAAGCAGTTCTGATATTTTTATTCACCAGCGCAATACAAGCTCGCTTCACTCCTGAACGAGCAACTAACCTTAAGAGCCATTGCTGCTTCAATGTCTTGGGTTTCTCCGGCAGATTAGAAATGTATGACAATGCCCCCAAAAATAAACAGGACTTTAGCTGTTTATCTCCAGCACATTTATCAATTCCCAGCATCACGGTTTTTCCGCCACTGCTAAATTGTTTTGGGGTAACGCCTAAATATACTGAAGCACATCGCCCATTTTTAAAATGCTCCGTTTGACTCAAGCTGGCAATTAGCCCCGCTGCGCCTAAAACTCCCACACCTTCAAGCGCAATAACACGTTGGCATTGTTCATTTTGAGAAACAAGCAGTTCTAGGTTTTTAGTGACTTTATTCAGAGATTGCTCTATTTGATGGTATTGAGCTTTTAAGACACTGAGTAATGGCAATAATACCTCTGGTAAACTATTGCACTCTGTTAAAACCTCTTTCAATGCTTTCTTGGAGCGAGGAATAGTGATGCCATATTCATAAAATAAGGCCCTAATATGATTACTGAGTTGTGTAAGTTGTTTATCCAGAAACTTACGACTCACAGTGAGCGTTTGGAGAATTTGCTGTTCTATGTTTTTTACTGGAGAAAAGGGCATATTTGGTTGAATAGCAGCAATCGCAATCCCGATAGCATCATTGGCATCTGTTTTTTGTTTGCTTATATAAGGCTTAACATGTTTCGGAGACATCCCTCTCACTTCATGACCATAGGATTGAGCAACCCGCCCCCAATAATGAAAACTGCCACATCCCTCCATTGCCACAATGCTAGGAGGAGAGTTAGCGAGTATCTGGCGAACTTTAGATGGAGACTGTGCTTTATTAAAAATAATTTCGCCATGTTTAGAGACTTTTGCGACTTGGATAATATTTTTTGCAAGATCGAGCGCAATCACGTTACGATTATTCATATATGGACTCCTTTGTTTTGGTCGACACCACATTACACTGTATGTGAAGTGTGGTGGAGTCCATATATCGCTTTAAGATCCATATCAATCTCAAAATGGATTGCGGGGCAAGCCCGCAACGACAAAGGTTAGGAAGTGCAGCTTGTTTCAACCAACAGCGCAAAGCCCAACCCCAAAGTGCGTTTATTAAACCAAATATGAGCGATGATTTTACATTTCAACAAATAAACATTAAAAAAGTGACACGTTACACTGCCAAAAATCATATCTTTTACTAAGATATTTATAAGGTTGAACACTACACAATCAACTTTTGACTTTTTTTCAATTATTGTTAATTTGAGCTTAAATTAGTGATGATTTAATGGCATAGTGTCGTAACTATAGTGGGTAATCACATGCAGTGTATTACCCAACGGATATAAAAATAAACAAGTGCGTAAGGGAGAAATAATGTCCATCCAAGTAAACTTTGAACTCACTGATGTTGATTTAGAACACTTTCGTTCCATGATGCAATCTGCCATTGAACGAAGCACTCATCTGAGTGAAGAAGAAATTATCGCCAAAGCGCGTGAACTTGTTGAGCAGATGGAAGGCACCAATGTACCTGAATTTGTCAGAACAAGAATGATGTCACTCTCAGCACTTATTGATGCAGTTCAAGATGATGAATGGCAGATGCCAGAAGATGAAAAGAAAGAAATCATGCTTTCTTTAGCCTACTTTGGTGAGCCTGAAGATATTGTCCCAGACAATGTGCCAGTACTTGGTTACATTGATGATGCCATCATGATTGAATTAGTGCTACAAGACTTATCTTTAGACTTAAAAGCGTATCGCGAATTCTGCGGCTTTAGAGCAACTGAAGAAGCAAGACGTGGCGATCATGCAAAAGTAAACCGTGAAAGCTGGCTTGCAAGCACTCGAGCTCAAATTCGTTCTTCTATGCGTAGAAACCGTTCAGGTTCTAAAGGCTCTCGTTTCTTCTCTCGTATCATGTAATCAACAGCATTGCAATGAAAAAAGGGAGCGTAACAAAGCTCCCTTTTTTAATTATTTTGCATTTGGATGAGCGACACCTAACCAAGCTTTGTAAAGTCTGGTTTGTCTTTTTGATGGCCTATCAACCGCTCTAACAAACTTATCCATATTCGCTTTTTCGGATAATTTAATCTTAGCTTTCATGAGTTTATGCCGACGAATAAAGGATACTTCCACGGTTTGCCCTGAACGGAATAAAGCTAATGTATGAGGTAAATCTTTTCTAACATGGTGGTTATCAATTGCGACTAGTTTGTCGCCTGCTGTTAACCCAGCCTGCCATGCACTACCGCCTCTGGCGACGTGAGTCAGCTCTAACATTTGACCAACACTTTTCGCAGTTCCATCAATACTGGCAACCCTTATCGTGCTAGGTGGGTAGACATATTCTAAGCCGACTTTTTTGAAGAGCTCGTCGAAATCTATAATGGCAGGCTTTTCAACATATGTGTCCCACCACATAGCATAACTATGACCGCTTAACTGTTTAAGGATCCTTTTAACATCTTCGCTATTAAAAGAGCTTGGGAGTTTATGCTGTTTATACAGCTCGCCATGTACATCTCGATAACTGACCTTACCGTCACTTTTATCGATAAGATCGATATCTAATGCCATTGACACTAATGCGCCTTCCAAATAGATATTAGTACTATAGTTTTTGCCGTGGTCACCCCCTTGGTTGATCCACTTGTCAAAACTTGTATCAGCAACTGATTGCACCTCTCGGCCAGGTGTATTTAAATGGCGATTAAGCGTTCTCGTTAGAGATTTATAAAACTCTTGGTTAGTTGTGATACCAGCACTCAATAATAGGAAGTCTTCTAAATAGCTTGTTGAGCCTTCGACTAACCACAACAAGTCACTATAGTTAATGTCGATATAATCATAGGGGACTAACCCATCCGGTCTATAGTGCTTTACATTCCAAGTATGAATGAACTCATGAGCTGCCGTTGAAATAAAACCAAGATAGTCATCTCTTGATGCAAAGCTGTCTCTATGTCTTTGGATAATCGTTGAATTTAAATGTTCCGTTGCGCCTCTCGCCCCACTGGTGGCATGAACCATGAAAACATATCGTTCATAAGGGTAATCATGCCAAATCAAACTACCTGTTTTAACGAGCTTTTTTAAATCCCGTATCATGAGTTCAACATCATAATTCCCCTCTCCCCAGATCACCAATTCATAATCTCGACCGTCAACCGAATACTTATGTAATTCATTGATACCTGTTTCTATTGGCGAATCAAGTAGCACATCATAGTTTGCTGCTTTGAAACTGTGTTGTGAGTCGGCAAAATCCATACCTGATACGGAGCGCCAATTTTTAGGCACGTTTAAGTTGACCTTCACAGGTTCTTGCCTAAAAGAGTCACTGAACATAAAGAACCCTGAAGCGTCGATAAAGGCATGACTGTCATCTATATGTCGTGACCTAAGTGCTAACTCATTAGCGTACACTTGATAAGAGACAGAAACTTGTGCCGGTGTGTCTAAATGCACTCGCCAAGTATTTTTATCAATTTTATGCCATTTTAATTTTTCACCTCGTCGCGTCTTGGCTGAAAAGAATCGAATACCGTTAGCCATATCAAGTATTTCATATCGACCAGTTCGCCAGTCAGGCAACATCACGTCAACATATGATTGTGCAGACTTTGGGAAAGTGATTTCAACATTACCAAGATGATGCGCAGGTTCAGTAATAGAAAGCGTGTATTCAACATCCGCATAAGAAAATGCACTATAAAGTGCCAATGAGATCAGCGAGAGAGTTTTTTTCATATCATAAAAAATTAAATAGTTTTCTTAAAATTAGCAAAATTCCTTATACTTGAGTTAATAAATTCGTTAAAACTACATGATAAAAAGCTAAGTTGAACATTAAATTCTCCCACATTTTTCAGTAATTTGATGTAAACTTGCTAATGTTATAGTAAAAAAAGATGTTGGATTTTTGTGACTGATAAAACTGTACTATTAGAAAAAAAGCTCTCTCAAGCTATTTCCGCTAGAAAAGCGTTAGAAGAGGCAAAAAAGACACAAGTTTCGATGCTGTCTGACTTCGCCACTCGTCTTTCTTTTAGTTGTAGGGGGCAAGATGTTGCGCTAGATAATCAACTAGCAAAATTTCGCAGTGCTTTGAATAAAGGCATGGAAATAGAACAGATAACCCCACTTATCGAAAGTGCCATCACACAGCTAAAACAACAAGAAACTGTCTATGAAGCGAATGAACGTGCGTTAACAACACACATCCAATCTGCTGGTAAACAATTACAAAAACTAAAAGGCTTACCAGATGACACACGCCGCAAATTAAGGCATGTACTCGACCATGAACTAGGCGATATCAAAGCCGTCTCTGAATTTGTCCCGTTGCTTGAAAAAGTCCTACAATTTTATATGCAGACTTTGCAAGCTAAAGCTGCCCCTGAATTTAATACATCTCAGAGCAACCCAGAATTAGCTATTGAGCTACTCTCTCTCACAAATGAATTGGTTTTTGAAGAAGATGTCTCAGAAAAAATAAAGCAAATCAAACAAAGTTTGTCGTCTGATGACTCCGTAGACTCGTTGCTTGATAATGCGGTCAGTATTATTCGTATTTTTGCAAAGTCAATTGCAAGAGAACGCCAGTCAGCCCAAGGGTTTCTCGTTTCTTTAAATCAAACGCTTGAAGAGCTACACAAATCCATTGTAGAAACAACGAGTCAGTCAAAGTCAGTTAACCAAGAAGTGTCTGCTTTAAACAAGCGAATTGAAGAAAAGATCTCGACACTCAATACCCAAACTCAGCAGGCAACGTCAATTACCGAGCTAAAGCAACTTGTTGACAATGAGTTAAAAGAACTGAGTAAAGACCTCATAGAAAGAGAAAACATAGAAAGGCGCGATAAAGAAGTTTTACTACAAAGTTTCGACAAGATTAATGACCGCATTAACTTACTCGAGACAAAAGTGACAAATTACAAAAAGCGCTTGAATGAACAGAAATTCAAGAGCTTACTAGATGGCCTTACCAAACTGCCCAATCGGACAGCGTTTGATGACAGATATAATCAAGAATTTCACTTGTTTGAAGTTCACAACAGTGATGTGACGCTCGTCGTCATCGATGTTGATCACTTTAAATCAATCAATGATAAATATGGCCACAGTGCTGGCGATAAAACATTACAAGTCATCGCTCGCGCACTGAAAAAATCAATTCGAAAAGCAGACTTTATCGCGCGTTATGGTGGCGAAGAGTTTGTTTTATTGATGCCAGGAATGCCTTTGAGCTCAGCACAGAGCCCACTTGAAAAAATACGCAATACAGTTAAATCGATCCCCTTTAAATTTAAAGAAAAAGAGGTACAAATTACGATTTCACTGGGAGCGACTCAACTTAAAAAAGGTGATACAACTCTATCTGCATTTGACCGTGCAGACAATGCGTTGTATGACGCCAAAAACTCAGGTAGAGATAAACTTTGCATTAGAGAATAACATGGAGAATGCCTATGCATGTACAGCTAAACCCCACTGGAGTTCTTAATTTATTATCACAATTAGAAGTAGACTTGCTACAGCAGTCTTCAACTTTCGAAAGATATCAATTATTTAGAAACTGCGTTTTAGCCGTACTGAACGTAGGCAGCCATACAGACTCAAGCTATGAGATTTACAGGAAGTTTGAAAACTTTAATGTCAAATTAGTCGCTCGCGAACGCGGCATAAAAATCGAACTGACTAATCCTCCTGAATCTGCTTTTGTCGATGGCACCATCATAAATGGTATTCACGAGCATATTTTTTCCGTGATCCGCGACATTTTATTCATATGTCAACGCCACCAGGATGCGCTCGTTGACCCGAAAGAGATTACCCATATGGTATTCGATATGCTTCGAAATGCTGACGCATTAGAAGTGAATACTGACCCTAATATGGTCGTCTGCTGGGGAGGCCATTCAATTAATGAGCAAGAATATAAATATACCAAAGAAGTAGGTTATCAACTTGGCCTAAGAGGGTTAAATATTTGTACAGGGTGCGGGCCCGGTGCAATGAAAGGCCCCATGAAAGGCGCCACCATCGGTCATGCTAAGCAACGTATAACCAGCAACCGTTATTTAGGCCTGACTGAGCCAAGCATCATTGCTGCCGAGCCACCCAACCCGATTGTTAATGAGCTCGTTATATTACCTGATATAGAAAAACGCCTTGAAGCCTTTGTTAGAACGGCACATGCGATTATCATTTTCCCGGGCGGTGCTGGGACCTCAGAAGAGTTACTTTACTTACTCGGGATTTTGCTCCACCCAGAAAATAAAAAACAAGTGCTCCCGGTTATACTAACAGGCCCAGCATCGAGCGCTGCTTACTTTGATGAGATTGCAAAGTTTGTAGAAAAAACGCTTGGTAAAGAAGCGCTTGATAAATTTGAAATTATCATTGATGACCCTGAACGTGTGGCAAAACACATTAAATCAGAAATGCCGAATGTAAGAGAGTATCGAAAGTCAGAAGGTGATGCTTACTACTTTAACTGGACCTTAAAAATAGAAGAGCCTTTCCAAATGCCATTCGAACCCACACATGAAAACATGGCATCATTGAATCTTCATTTAGATCAACCTAAAGAGATATTAGCGGCAAACTTAAGACGAGCGTTTTCGGGTATTGTTGCAGGCAACGTTAAAGACAATGGCGTCAAAGCCATTAAACAGCATGGGCCCTACATTCTCGAGGGTGATAAGTCACTGATGTCTGATATGGATAAACTATTACAAGCCTTTGTTAATCAAGGGCGCATGAAGCTTCCGGGCAGCAAGTATACTCCATGCTATAAAATTCAGGCCTAGCCATAGTCAAATCAATATAATTTGCATTTTTTAGCGAAAACAAAACATTGTGGGGCGATGAACTCTCATTGCCCCTCTGATATAATCCACTTTATTCAGAACTCTTTATGTTAATTTTATTTTTATATGGCTCATTTATTACTCATAGACGCACTAAACTTAATACGTCGCATTTATGCCGTTGACTGCGAGCAAGCAGGTTTAAATGATGAGCAGATTATTAAAAGTTGTTCCCAAAGAGTTAAAAATGCCACTCGTAAATTATTGAAAATTACTCAGGCGACTCATGCCATTGCTGTTTTTGATGGCGATAGAAGTTGGCGATATCACCTCTACCCAGAGTACAAAGCTACAAGAAAACCAATGCCTAACGAGCTTAAGGTTAATCTAGAAAATGTTGCCACAGCGTTTACGGATAACAATGTTAAGGCCTATTTCCCGACACAAGATGAGGCTGATGACATTCTTGCGACACTTGCGTTCAAAGCGTCAAACCATGGTGTTGCCTCAACCATCGTATCCACCGATAAGGGCTTTTTACCGCTCATTAGCGAACACATCAAAATTTACGATTATTTTAAACAGCAGACCATTTCAGCAGATGATGTTGCGAATAAATTCTCTATAGATAAAAGTAAACTCCATGATTTTTGGGGGTTAATGGGTGATAAGACCAATGATATCCCTGGTGTAAAAGGGGTTGGAAAAAAAAACAGCGATTGAAGTATTAAGCCAATTTGATTCCGTAGAAGATGCCCTCGCTGATGTTGAACTGCCATCACCTATCAGGAAAAAAATAGAGGCTGACATCGACAACTTTGTTTTAAGTAAATCATTAGTTGCCTTAAGGACAGACATTGAAGTGGGTTTTACGCTCAGAGAACTGAGACTCTAGTTATTACGTTAAACTCAAATTACTTGTTATGGATACAAGCTTCAGATAGTCTTACCGTGCTCTTCTCAGGTGACTTAAATGATAAAAAAAGTTCTACAATATATATTTCTAGGCCTCGCAGTGTACGCTGGCATTGTCTATCTTGTTATCAACTTTTATAAAGATGATCCAAGAGCAATGCTTTGGAAAGACCGAGAAGCGTTCAATAAAAGGTTCATTAGCAAATTAAAACCAGATACACAAATGGACTTAGAAACTGTGTTAGACAATTTAGGCAGCCCTGACCTAACCTACGTTAAGTCAGACGAGGATACCGTTTTTCAAATCGTATATTACAGAACACAATTGATGAAACCTGATGGCATAACCACACAAGACGAATGCACTGGTTTATTGTTTAAAAATGGTCAGCTAATATTATGGGGTGCTGGTGCCATAGTAGCCTACGAGAAAGCGCTCAAGAATGACGAATAATAAAGATGTATCAAAACAACTTCATGAACTAGTGAATAAAACGGAGCAAACTCTAAGGCTCTATTACAATAAACAAAAGTGGCCAAGTATATTTCCCACACTTGCTGAACTGGCACAACTGTATACAGAAACCTATCAAAATACGCCAAACGCACTGCACAGTTATTTAACGTTTCAGTTTGAACAATTGTCCCCCACTACAAATTTGGTAATAAAAAAATGTATCCTAGTTTGCATCATTGCTCAGGGGCATGGCTATTCTCATAAAATACGGCAGGAACTTCTTGTGGCCTGTCTTGCAAGTTTCTTATGCGTGAAAAATGAAAGTGATAAACTACTTACAGCCAAACCATTAACAGAACAAGGAAAGAAAATCTGGAAAATTAGATATCAACTTGCAGTGAAAGTCCTCCAACATGGTGGTTCAGTAAACAAACAAGCTGCACGAATGATGTCTAGGCTCTCCCCCTATTGCGATACGTTGAAAAGTAAGCGACTGTCTCCGCTATATGACAACATCACACTTATCGTTGCTATTGCGCAAATCATTGCGACTGCCTTGGTTCAAAAACCAAAGCCCAACGCACTCGCTTATACAGTAAAAAAACTCTACCTTGCTAGCCAAAATGGCTTTGTTCGAGATACATTAAATAAGTTAGCGACACAATTTAGTCATTACCCTGTAGGCTGCAGTGCCCAATACAAGGGGCAACGTGCCTTACTGCTGCAAAAGAATGAAAAAAGCCAGATAATTTGTACATTCAAAGATCATAAAATAGACCGACTCGTCAAGACACAGCAAAGACTCTGCTTTGAATTTACGTCTATCAGCAGCGCAGACAAACATCTATTATTTAAAGTTTGGAGTCATATTGAATCTCAGCCGATCGAATTGAGTGCAGATGGGTTTGAGACAACCTATTCAGTTATTGATAAACTGGGACAAAGCAGCTTTAGCAGCTTTAGGGCAATTGAGAAAACCATCGCACCTTTTCCATATATAGAGCAAGCACTGCAACAAGCCGCTAAACAATATAATAGAGAATCCCAAAAAGGCGCTAATACCCGTCATTGTTTGACTATGGTAGGCTTAAACACCGCTAGCCTGTTGTGCCAGAGAGTTCTGATAGAGCAAGTGATTTCACAATTAAAGCACCCTTTTGCAGTCGACATTTGGCACAAGTACCAACAACTCTCTTTAATACTGGCTACGTTAACCAAGCAAGCCTATGGCCAAGATTATGAAAGCATACTCTCGCCAATCAGTGCGGTCATTGCTTTTATGCTTAAACACCACGACATCGATATCAAACGCTTTACTTGCGTAAGTGAGCAAAGTGATACGGCTATCCCCTACTCGTTGGCAAGATTGTTTGGTTTTTTAGAATTCAACTCAGAAAAATTAGATAGCTACTTTGAACATCATTTTAATAACAGTGCGCCACACCGTGCTTTTAAACAGTCTGAGCGAGAAAAAAACAACTCATTAAGCGAGGAAGCCAAGACATTTGTAGCTATAAAGGTACTTGCAATGACATGGAATAGCGCCTATTTCCAGCCAACTGCATGGCAACGCCTTGTTTTAGAAAACCAAATAAAAAAGTTTGGCTGGGAAAGTGAAAAACAGTTACATCAGGCAATTCTTGAGCTTTCGTTACATAGCGTGATTGAATAATATTTATTCTATAAATGTAGAATATACTAGACATAATTTTAATTTATGCCTTTTTATCATTCCTTGCTGGAATATATATGAATAAATTGCTATAAAACGCGCTTAATTTTTCAAGCGAACACACACTTTTTATTTGATTGACTACAATAAACAGGTCTTTCTTAAATGTGTGTACAATTTATTTTGATAAAGGAAAACTAAATGGCTAAGCAAACAGTTACCGTTATTCGTGGTGATGGTATCGGTCCAAGCATCATCGACTCAGCAATTGAAATCTTAAACGCAGCTGGCTGTGACTTCGAATACGAATACGTTGACGCAGGTCTTGCAGCGCTAGAAAAAACAGGTGAACTTCTTCCACCTGAAACACTAGAAGCAATCGAGCGTAATAAGCTTACATTAAAGGGTCCTTTAACAACACCTGTCGGTGAAGGCTTTACATCTATCAACGTTACTTTACGTAAGCAATTTGGTCTGTATGCAAACGTACGCCCAGTTAAGTCTTTCGAAGGTACTCAAGCGCGTTATGAGAACATTGACATCATCACTGTACGTGAAAATACGCAGGGCATGTACTCTGGCCTTGGTCAAGTAACGTCAGAAGATGGTACTGAAGCTGAAGCAATGTCAAAAATCACTCGTGAAGGTGCAGAAAAAATCGTTACTTTTGCTTATGAGCTTGCACAGCGCGAAGGTCGTAAAAAAGTAACAGCGGTTCACAAAGCAAACATCCTTAAATCAACTTCAGGTCTATTCCTTAAAGTTGCACGCGAAGTTGGTGAGCGCTTCCCAGACATCGAGTCTGCAGAAATGATCGTTGATGCAACTTGTATGAAGCTAGTGATGAACCCTGATGAATTTGATGTTGTTGTAACAACTAACTTATTCGGTGACATCATCTCTGATCTATGTGCTGGCCTTGTTGGTGGTTTAGGTATGGCGCCAGGTGCTAACATTGGTGAAAATGCAGCTATTTTTGAAGCTGTACACGGTAGTGCACCTGATATCGCTGGTAAAAACCTAGCGAACCCTACATCTGTTATCCTAGCTTCTATTCAAATGCTTGAGTATTTAGATATGGGTGACACTGCTGAGCGTATTCGCAGTGCAGTAGCTGATGTAATTAAATCTGGCGACCGTACAACACGTGACCTTGGTGGTAACCATGGCACAACTGACTTCACACAAGCTGTGATTGAGCGTCTTTAATTATAAGACTTGTGAGATAGTGCGCCCTGCACTATCTCTTTATTCGTTACTTACTTCCCTAATTACTTTCCCCCAGCTTTTTCACTTCAAACCGTTTTTATCATTACATGTTAACCTTCAACGCTTTTTTTCAGTGCCTCATTCATAAAGCGCAGTTTTTGTTTCTTTTTCCTAAATATTAGCATCGCTAAATTATGCAACATTGATTGTTTTTATAAAATGAAATACTACATTTCAAATTTATCAACACAAAATAGGGATATATTATGCACATTAAGGATTGGTTCGCTTGACAGAAACATCAATTGGCCTTTAAATAAACAGTGTTTAAATAATTTAGCAGATTTGAAATGACTTTAGTTAAGCTTGTACAAATGGTTCTCGTGGTGGTCTTAGTATTAAGTCCATAGGGGCCTGTGTGAGTATACGCTTTCATCGACCCCGCCAATCAGCGGGGTTTTTTTATGCCAAGATTTAACTTGGCTGAGGAATGAGGTAATGAATGAGCAATTTAACGGCTCCGAGTTAGTTGTAAAGGCGCTGAGCGATTTAGAAGTAGAGTTTATCTTTGGATACCCGGGCGGTTCTGTTTTAGATCTATATGATGCCCTGTTTGAACAAAGTGATGTCGAGCATATTCTCGTTCGTCATGAACAAGCCGCTACGCACATGGCTGATGGCTATTCTCGTGCAACTGGAAAAACAGGTGTTGTGCTTGCCACATCAGGCCCCGGAGCTACGAATTGCATTACAGGGATTGCAACCGCATATATGGACTCTATTCCGATGGTTGTGCTATCTGGACAAGTACCATCAAATTTGATTGGTGACGATGCTTTCCAAGAAACCGATATTGTTGGGTGTTCCAGACCGATAGTAAAACACAGCTTTAATTGTAGGCACGCCGAAGACATACCGGCTATATTAGCGAAAGCTTTTTATCTAGCAGGTTCCGGAAGACCTGGGCCTGTGGTTGTCGAATTGCCTAAAGATGTTTTAAACCCTCAGATTAAATTTAACTATTCCATGCCTAATCAATTAGACATGAGAACCTATAACCCCAATAAAAAGGGGCATACAAAGCAAATTAAAAAAGCGGTCGAAGCTATTTTACAAGCGAAAAAGCTGGTTATTTATTCTGGTGGTGGAATTATTCTTTCCGATACATCTGAAAAACTGACGGAGCTTGTCGAAAAACTGAATGCCCCAATCACCAACACCCTGATGGGCTTAGGTGGGATCAGTGGCTGCCACCCTAACTTCATTGGCATGTTAGGTATGCACGGCTCTTTGGAAGCAAACAAAGCAATGGCCAATGCTGATACAATATTGGCGCTTGGCGCAAGGTTTGACGACCGCGTAACAAACAATGTAAGCAAATTTTGTCCAAATGCAAAAATTGTTCATGTGGATGTCGACCCAACGTCAATTTCAAAAACAATTCAGGCACATATTCCTGTCGTTGGTTGTTTAGACACCGTGCTTTCACAGCTGTTAGAAGGCATTAACAATAGCAATATTGCTATTGATCGCAGTGCACAGGAAGCTTGGTGGAAAGACATAACCCAATGGCGAGCGCAAAAATGCTTGGATTTTAAAACTGACGCTGACAAAATCAAGCCACAAACCGTTATTCAAAAATTATACGAAGTCACACATGGCAATGCATATATAACCTCTGATGTAGGCCAGCACCAAATGTTCGCAGCGCAATATTACCCATTTAAAAACCCTCGTCAATGGATCAACTCAGGCGGTCTTGGCACGATGGGTTTTGGACTCCCCGCTGCGATGGGCGTCAAGGTTGCTTTTCCTAAAGATGAAGTTGTATGCGTAACGGGAGATGGTTCTATTCAAATGAATATTCAAGAACTTTCAACCTGTCTACAGTATGGACTGAATGTTAAGGTGGTTTCTCTAAACAACCGTTCTCTTGGCATGGTGAGACAATGGCAAGATATGCTGTACGATGGCCGCCATTCAAGCTCTTACATGGAGTCTCTGCCAGATTTTGTTGCTTTAGCAGAAAGCTATGGTCATATCGGGATCCGTGTTGATCACCCTGATGAACTCGATAGTGCCCTTGAAAAAGCATTTTCAATTACCGATCGCCTTGTCTTTTTAGATATCAGAGTAGATGAGAGCGAGCATGTTTATCCAATGCAAATTAAACATGGTGCAATTGATGAGATGTGGTTGAAAAAAGGAGTGAAAGTATAATGAGACGTATATTAGCGATATTATTAGAAAATGAACCTGGCGCACTCTCGCGTATCGTTGGCCTTTTTTCTCAAAGAGCGTACAACATCGATAGCTTAACAGTCGGTACCACCGATGACAAAACCTTGTCTCGTATTACCATTACAACACATGGCGATGATAGAGTTGTTGAACAAATCACTAAGCAGGTCAATAAACTTGTCGATGTACTTAAAGTGTTTGATCTAACAGAAATCAACCACATTGAAAGAGAGCTCTTGATGGTAAAAGTATTCACCAGAAATGAAGCAATGAGAGCAGCAGTGACGCGTGTTAGTGATGTATTCGGCGCATCAATCGTGGATATGGGTAAACAGAGCTACACCCTGCAATTGGCAAGCAGCACGGATAAAATAGAAAGTTTCCTTGATATGTTGCGTCATGAAAGCGATTTAATTGAATTAGTACGCTCAGGTGCAGTAGGTATTGGTAGAGGGGATAAAGCCCTTAAAAGCTGATATACATAACCATTATTACGAGCGGTAACGCTCGTAATAAACCAAGCCTTTACATTCGAAAGCAAGTCAAAAGATTAAAAATTTATACTAATCAAAATTAAAAAAAGAGCCATCTGGCTCTTTTTTTAATTTACAGGATTAAGTTTTAAACTCAAACCGAAAATATTCATCACTGAATTACAGGTTTACTTGGTCTTTTAAACCTTTACCCGCTTTGAAACTTGGGATATTAGCAGCTGGGATTTGGATTTCCGCGCCAGTCTGAGGGTTACGACCTGTGCGTGCTGCACGCTCTTTCACAGAGAAAGTACCAAAACCAACTAGTGCTACTGAATCGCCTTCTTTTAGAGCTTCAGTTACAGCACTAGTTAAAGCATCTAATGCACGGCCAGCTGCCGTCTTAGAGATATCAGCGTCGTTCGCGATCTTTTCAACTAGTTGAGCTTTGTTCATTTTAAAAATTCCTATATTTTTTATTTTCTGCCGGAGCAAATTCTATGTTTATTCATTTTAAGCATTAGTGCAAGCCAAAATTCAACTATATTCGAAATTAATCTGACAAATTGTACTTGCATCACATATATTTAGCTAAAAAAGGAACGATTTAGCTCAATACCTCAGCATTCCTTCTTATGTGTGACTGTGCGTCAAGCCAACGCAAACACTCAAAACCGACAAACCATATCGCACCATAAATAACCCAAAATAGCCATAGGGGTTCGAGTGTGCTCAACACGCCAGCTTTTGAGCCAGCGTAATAACTACCTGGCGTGCACAACCAAACAATAGGCGCTCTAAACTTTATTGGCAAATGAAAAAGCTTATTCAATGACTCTCTAAAAGAAAACAGCAAAGCGACCCACAGCAAAACTAACCACACGGGGATTAAAGCTGCACCATAGCTGATAACACCTACAGCAACGGCGATTATTTCTATTGCTAAGCCAACCGATAAACCTACAACAACAAATTTACCGTCCCTTCCTTTGTGTGCACTTAATAAAAACATCAGTGCAATAGTTGCAGCCACCGGAAATAAAGCATCCTCTTTTAAAAAAAAGACGGAAAACCAGGCTAGCTGAAACAATACAAAGTTAATAGCGACAGAATACTTTTTCATCATCGCTTAAATACCTTGGTTTTCTAGCGACCAAATGTACTGCACTGGTTGCTCTTTGTTTAAATCCACCCTCGCAGTAGCACAAATAAAACTCCCAAAGTCGATAGAAACGCTGATCAAATTTTTGGTTATCTAATGATGGCCACGCTTTATCAAAACGTTCACGCCAATCAAACAATGTTTTGGCATAATGCAAGCCTATATCTTTAACAGAGTGGACAACCAAGTCCGTACTGCTGCATATTTGTTTACTCATCTCCGTAACGGATGGCAAGCAACCACCTGGAAAAATATACTGCTGTATAAAGTCTGAGTTTTTTAAATAATGATGATATCGCTGGCATGCAATTGTTATCGCTTGTATTAACATCACGCCATTAGGCTTAAGTAAACTACTGCATTTTTCAAAAAATCCAGAAAGATACTCATGCCCAACAGCCTCAATCATTTCAATAGACACAAGCTTATCAAATTTACCATTTAATTCTCGATAGTCATCTTTGAGCAGTGTAATTTGGTCTTGTAAGCCAAGTTCTATAATCTTTTCGCTAACGTACGCGTGCTGCTCTTCTGATATGGTTGTTGTAGTGACCTTACATCCATAATTTTGAGCGGCATAGATTGCGAATGCGCCCCACCCAGTGCCAATTTCAATCACGTGGTCGGATTTTTGTAAATCCACTTGCTCACATATCTCTTTGAGCTTGTGTTGCTGAGCCTGCTCTAAAGAGGCGGTGTGTGTTGGGTATACCGCACTAGAGTACAGCATTTCTTCACTCAGAAACGAACTATATAGGTCATTACCCAAGTCATAATGCGCAACTATATTTTTCTTTGAGCCAGATTTGGTATTTCGATTTTTAAAGTGCGTTAATTTGTTAAACAGGCCAGAAATCAAGGCGAACTTCTTTTCGAACGCATCTAACACGTCTTGGTTTACGACAAATATTTCAATCAATCTCGTTAAGTCAGAGCAAGACCACTGACCATCGATGTACGACTCTCCAGCACCTACACTGCCACCAAGTGCAAACTTGTTGTACATTTGGCTCGACTTTACATGAATAACCGTACTAGTTGCACTGTTTTTATCGCCGAAGATGTATTCTTGCCCTCCGTCGATGAGCTTGATTTGTCCCCATGTGATTTGTTCTAACGCTTTTAACACCAGTGCCTTACACATTTTGGTTAAAAAACTATCGTTGCTCTGACTACTATAGGATTGTGTCGTTTTTTCCATCTTACAAACTTCCTGGATGACTGATAAAAGGAACTCGCTTTAAAAAAAGCTTTAACGCTTGCCAATAAATGCCTTTTAAAATTGAAAAGGTCATTGCAGGAAACTGCTTTAATAAACTACTCATTGAGGGTTTATCTAGTGGTACTCGTTGCAGTCTCAATGTCGCGTCAAATAAAAGTTCACGCTCTTTTTTATTTTCAATATGGACAAAAGCATACTGTGAAGGTGCTTTTATATGCCAATGGTATTCCATATCTAAATTCATGAAAGGTGATACGTGAAAGGTCTTTTCAAAGTTCACTTTTTTCCCAAGTGGTACAAGGTAATAATGCCGTTCATTCCATGGTGTATTACTAACTTCAGCAATCATGTGGGTATATTCCCCATCTTCCTTTGAAAAAAAATAAAAATTGACTGGACTAAAATAATATCCAAAACAACGACACTGACCCATCAAATATACTTTGTTATCTGATGCATCTACACCCATTTCTAAGCTCTTGTCCAATGCACGCTGCTTTAAGCTTTTTATAGACCCTGTTAAATAATCTGCCTGTTCAAACCGTAGTAGCTTTTTTCCTTTAGTGCCAAATAATGGATGGATGTCGTCTAGAAGATGTTGTTCATCCAAGTCAATGCACATCATATACATAGGATATTTGAAATGATGTTCGGCTACCGCAAAGCGACGATGCCTCACATCACCTAAATAAATAGCACTATTCAAAGTTCACTCCGAGCTTTTCAGCTACATCAACAGCACTTCTCACACCATCTTCGTGAAAGCCATTAAACCAATACGCACCACAAAAGTACGTCCGATTGATACCGTCAACTTCAGACTTTCTTTTTTGAGCTCGAATACTGTGTGTATTAAACACAGGGTGATAATAAGTGAATTTTTGAACTATTTTGTCATGGTTTATCTGTTCATCATTATTTAATGTTACACAGTACTGCTGTGAAGAAGATAACCCTTGCAAAATATTCATCTGATAAGTAACACTTGCTGGCCTTGTTTGACTCTCGTCTAGGGCATAATTCCAACTTGCCCACGCAGCTCTTCTTTTAGGTAAGATAGATGTGTCTGTATGCAAAACCACACTGTTAGGAGTGTATGGAATTGCGCCAAGCACTTCTCGCTCAATCTCACTAGCATCACCAAGTAACTTCAAGGCTTGATCTGAATGACACGCAAACACCACTTCATCAAAATGTTCGATGCTGCCATCTTCAAATATGATTTCAACACGATCATCAAAGCGCATCACGGTCTTTATGTTTACGCCTAGCTTGATTCGTTCTTTGAAAGAGCCTATGAGAGGGTCAATATATTGTTTCGAACCGCCAGGAATAACATACCATTGAGGCCGACCAGCAACATCTAGCAGGCCGTGGTTAAAGAAGAATTGAATAAAAAACTGGATCTCAAAATCAAGCATTCCCTTCAAGCTGGTTGACCAAATAGCTGCGCCCATCGGCAAAATGTAATGCTTCTTAAAAAACTCATCAAACCCGTGAGCATCGAGAAAATCACCCAAATTTGTATGATTTGAATAATCGCCACTGTGATATAGCGCTTTAGCTAATCGGTTGAATTTGATAATACTGTATAAGAAACGCCAAAACTTGATCGATAACACATTGCGTTTCTGAGCAAATAAAGAGAAAAAAGTGTGGCCGTTATATTCAAAGTCTCTGTCTGCGGTTTTAACACTGAAACTCATTTGAGTAGGCTTACGCCCTACCCCTATCTGATCAAGCAGTTTTTCAAATAAAGGGTATGTACGGTCATTAAAAACAATAAAGCCGGTGTCGATACCTTGGACGCCTTCAGGCGTGTCAACATCAATTGTTGCAGTATGACCTCCAAGCCTGTCTTCTTTCTCAAACACTGTGACCTTATGTTTTTTATTCAGTAAATAAGCCGCACTGAGTCCCGCAATGCCAGAACCAATGATTGCAATATTTTTCAACGTTTTATCCTTTTGGCTAATGGCAGCCATACATTAAATGGTAATAATGAGAACAGTTTTAAAAACAGCGTAAAACGCTTTGGAAAATGCACTTCATTTTTACGTTTAGAAACCCCTTCATAAATCCTTTCTGCTGCTTGTTCAACACTGACTAAACAAGGCATCGGAAAATCATTTTTATTCGTCAATGGAGTCTCTACAAATCCCGGGTGAACTAAAGTTACATCAATATCTAAAAGTTCAACCTGCATAACACGCGTTAAATAGCTTAATGCCGCCTTTGATGCCCCGTACGCTTGGGCTCGAGGCAGCGGCAAAAAGCTCGCGCTAGAACTGACTATAACGAGTTGGCCGCCTTTTTTTATTTTTGGAATGAATGCTTCAAGACAGTATCCTGTCGCAATCAAATTGGCCTGTATAACTCGTTCGAATAATGCCGAATCAAATTTGTTTGCGTTGTCGATATACTCACATACACCAGCATTTAATATGATGATATCGTGCGCTTCAAGCTTTTCTGCGGCATCAAAGACTTGTTGCTTATCCGTCATGTCAAAACGTGACGAGGACACGCCTCTCGACTCAAATTCAGCTAACTTGTCTTGATTACGGCCGCAAGCTGTTACAATGTCTGACTGGGCGTACTTATAAACCAACGCTTCTCCAATACCAGACGTTGCGCCAGTGACCAGTACACGATTTTTACTTTCACTCATGAAACAGCCCTTTTCTCTAGCGTTTTAATCACGCTGCCAAGAAGCGGGATGTTCCTATACAACAACGCGCCCACATCAAAGTAATCTCTGTGGCTGATAACCTTGGACCCCTTAAAGGTCAGCTGGCTATGCCCAGCCACTGTGATGTTTTTCTTGTTGTTAAGTTTGCTGTGAGAAAAGTGCATTTCCCAGTATAAAAAACCTTTGTTGTCTACAACGTAGTGCTCATTGATATCAAAAGAGATTGAATTTACATTTGCATATAAATTCTCAAAATATCTAGTTAAGGCTTCAATTCCTTCTACTTTATGTAAAGGATCCGAAAATACCACACTATCATCATAAATATTTTTCAATAAACCAAGGTTTTTGTCTGACAGCTGATTATAAATATCTACAAAGTTGTTAAGGTGTTGTTCCATTTCTATACCTTAAATGCATCAAGCGCTCTGGCTCTCGCTTCTTTATGTTCAACTATAGGTGCTGTATAACAAGGCCTGCCAACAGCGTTAATATAATCATGGGGAAAATGAATATACTTAGCTGGCACCCATTCTAATTCTTGTACATATTTACGAATAAAAGTTCCATCAGGATCAAACTTTTCACTTTGGGTTATCGGATTAAATATTCTAAAATAAGGTTGTGCGTCGCACCCCGTACTCGCTGCCCATTGCCAACCACCATTATTTGCGGCCAAATCACCATCAATGAGCTTACTCATGAAGTAAGCTTCACCTTTACGCCAATCAATTAATAAATGTTTAGTTAAAAAGCTCGCAACTATCATTCTCAGTCTATTATGCATCCACCCGGTTTGATTCAGCTGTCGCATGGCCGCATCAACAATAGGATATCCTGTGTTACCTTCACACCATGATGAAAAGGCCTCTTCGTCATCTAGCCACTGCACAGCATTGTATTTTTCATTAAAATTATTGCTTTTGCACAGCTTTGGAAAGATATACATTAAATGACGATAAAACTCTCTCCAGAGTAATTCATTTATATAAGTAAATGCAGAAGTTTTAGTTCTATATAATACGTCCGGGATCCGTTGTTGAATTCGGCCAATTAGATCCGAAGCAGATATAACCCCTAACGCAAGGTAGGGACTCAACCCTGAAGTCCCTTTAATACTAGGCACATCTCGATATTCACTATATTCGTTTAACTTTTCATCTAAGAACTGCTCGATGACCTGTGAAAGTATATGGTCATCCACAGGCCACTTATCAGAAGCACCGTTGGTAACTAACAAGTCTGGAGTTTGCCAAGGAATAGGCTGATTTACTGAGCGAATATACTGACTTATTGGGAAGGTATACTGTGAATACTGCGATAACCATGCTTTTTTAAACGGGGTAAAGACCTTAAACATCTCTCCATTTTTAGTAACGACACTACCAGGTGGGCAAAGAACGTCACCATCATATAAACGCAGTTCAGCACCGAGTGACGTGCACAGTTCATCACGGTTTAACTCGTTAATTTCGTACTCTCTATTGGCATAAATATGAGTAAAACCATGCTGAGTTATAAACTCTTCAAGTTTACTTGGTAATTGCTTAAAATCTTGTGCATCAATCACATGAAGCTTTATACCTAACTCTGCCAATTGACCACCAAGATAATCAATACGCCTTTTAACTAAATCAATTTGTATTTCACTGGTATTGTGTATCTGCCATTGTTTTTCACAAACAAAAAACAGCGCCTCAGTGGCGCCGTTGTTAATCGCGTCTTCAAGCGCTTGGTTACCAGATAACCTCAGATCGCGCCTGAACCAAAAAAGTGCTTTGCTCAAATTGAGAACCTTAATTTTAAATCATGTGGATATGGGTCAAAATACACTTGCTGTTCTAAATAAGACTTAGGGTGAACTCGTAGGTGATGCTTTAATAGAGTCAACGGCACATTTAATGGCACCAGCCCCATTCTATATTCATCAATGGCCTCAACCATTTCCGCCTTCTCGATACTTGATAATTCGTTTTTAAAATAACCTTGTAAATGCGCCAGCGTATTTGCTTGTGCTTTTCTGCTTGCAGGCTTTTTCAACGCAGTCATTAATCCTGAGATATATTGATGCGCCACTACAAGTGACTCATTAGGATCACCTTCAGCAAGTAAACGGCCAAGCGTTCTATATGCAGCGTAATTATGGCTCATAAGCAAATATTTATGTTTGGCATGAAACTCTGTTAACATATGTTTCGTAACGTCTTGCTCCATTAATTCTTGCCAAGACTTATACACGAACACTCTCATTACAAAGTTCTCTCGCAAGTGCACATCGTTCAATCTGCCGTTTTCCTCGCATGGAAGTAACGGGTTATGACGCATTATCTCAGCGGCGAACGCCCCAACGCCTTCAGCTGTCGCACCAGTGCCTGTGTCGTTATATACTTTCACACGCTCCATGCCACAACTTGGACTTTTGGCGCAAAAAACGAATCCAGACAACTCTTTCGCTTTTGTTTCAGCAATTTTCTTACCGTATTCCGTGAGTTTCGGGCCAACATCTTGTGAACCATCAGGTCTACATACTTTAATTGTATCGCCAAAGCGAACTTGCCTTATGGTCTCACGAGGAACAGGCATACCGATGGCTACTTCAGGACAAAACTTAACAAACTCTACATGCTTGCTAAACTCATCCATACAAAAGTTTGAGCGTTTATGTCCTTTGTCAAAGCGCACTCTGTCTCCGCCTAGACATGCACTTAATCCGATCTGTATAGGTGTATTAAATTGCATACTTAAATCTCTCCCTAGTAAATCAGCTTACCAATAGGATTTAGAAGTTTACTTAACCCTTTGTTAAAATGCAGGGCATTGTCGACTAGCGTAAAGCACAAACAGCCTTCTTCAGTTTTGGGAGTATGATTATGTCGCCCATCTAACATGATAAAATCACCGGGCACATATTTCCCACTTTCGTCTTCAAATGTCCCATCTAAGAGTAATGTTAGCTCAAAACCAGTATGTGTGTGTTCTGGGATCTCTCCACCAGGCTTAATATGAAGTAAACTACTTCGCATTGGACCTTCATCCAGTTCGAAACGGGCGCGAGATACCTTGCCAGCATTGATAAAACTACCTAACTTCAACGCAGCAATGGCTCTTGGCAGTTGTACAGATTTATCTTGATAATCAAACATCGTTACTTCGTGAGGAACAACTTGTGAATCGACTTCAAGAGACGTAATGTCAGCCATCATAGCGTCAAACAATAAATCATCCTCTGTTGACAAGGCTTCATCACAGTCAATAAGTATGTCTGACTGATTACTAAACAGCTGCGCCGCTTGTTTTGCTTCAATCGCATCTACTTCACACTGACATTTGTCACAAAGTTCAATATGAGCAGCGATGGCCACACTCAACCCTGCTGGCAATTCTCCAGCAAGGTGCTTGTGCATTAACTGCTTAGAGGGATGATACTTAATCATGCTGCTCTCCCAATTCAACTTTTAACTTCTTCAAGGCTAAGCGCAGCCTAGATTTTACCGTACCTACAGGGATCCCTAGATGATGTGCAAGCTGTTCTTGTGTCATGTCTTCAAAATATACCCCAACCACCACATCTCTTTGCGCAGCTGGCAAGTTTTTAATTTTTTCTTTAAGTTGATTTGTTTGTAGATGGTCTTTAAAACTTTTTTCACACACTTGCTCGTCATGGAACAAGGGCCATATTTCTTCACTTAAATTATCTTCTCGATTGCTTTTTACTTTTCTAAGCGCATCAAATGATGCATTTCGCATAATCGTGTATACCCAAGTAGTTGCTGCACCTTTATCTTGGTGGTAAAGCTTGGCCTTTCTCCACACTGACGTCATTGTGTCCTGCACCAATTCCATTGCCATTGCTTCTGAACCAAATTGCTTGATACCGAAACGCTTTATTTTTGGCGCAAAATAAGAGAACAAATATGCGTACGCTTTTTTGTCCGCATCATTTGCAA
This sequence comes from Pseudoalteromonas luteoviolacea, assembly GCF_000814765.1. Taxonomy (GTDB): domain Bacteria; phylum Pseudomonadota; class Gammaproteobacteria; order Enterobacterales; family Alteromonadaceae; genus Pseudoalteromonas; species Pseudoalteromonas luteoviolacea_H. The sequence goes on along the minus strand of NZ_JWIC01000007.1, from coordinate 243,215 downwards.
CTTTAACTAATGCTTGAGTTAACTGCTCTGAAGGGGTTTCTTGCATCCCTTGGTTTATACCTTTTTTTGTGCGGCAATCACGTGATTGCTCTAAACTAACCATAATGTAACACTCTCAGCCAGTAACATAGTAGACTATACGGCACGCTTTAACATTAAGATCACTCTTGTTCGTCAAAAACTTCAAACAAAACACCTGCAACCGCTTGATATGTTCGACAGCTTTGAATTTTTTGCTTTTGAGGCAGCGTGAGAGGCAACAGCTCCAGCCATCTGGCTGCGACCCAAATCGGATCCGCATAATTTTTCTTTTTGTACAAATCATTGAGCTCAGTGTTTACCACAAATAAATCTCTCAACAAGTCAGCCAAGCGTTCGTGATAAACAAAGCTCTCGCTACCAAGCTCCCACAATGGCTTATCGACAGTCTCACATGAACCATATTTTAAGTTCATATCGTCAACAGTTACATCCGAGATCACTACTCTGTGCCGAGCATAAACGTCTATGAGTAACTGACCACCACTGTCTTGTGAAAAGTCAACAATTTCAACAAATACACCTTCTCTCGACACGTCTGTGGCAGACGTTTTATCGCTGTGACACAACACAAAGCCACTGTGCTCTTTCATGGCCATTTTGACCATGTGCAAATAGCGAGGCTCAAATATGCGTAACCGTGTGTAACCCTGCGGTAAAATATATACTGATAAAGGAAAAAGTGCTCGTTTCATATTAACTTAGTTGTGATAATCTCTAAGTCTATTTACGCCAACGTGTTCTAAACCGATCAACCCAATTTCCGAAATTATCTCGATGCTTTCTTATCAAGATATTAATTAACGCCACAAATATTTTTGTAGAGATATTTTTCCATTTAGCAGCAGTACACCCTCTGCTTGAAGCTTAAAAGACTGAGTATTAAACTTCTCACTGCCTGTTGGGAAAGAAATTTTTCCCTGACTGTTAATCACCCTGTGCCAAGGTAAAGTACTGTCATTAGGCAAATGCTTCAATAGGTAGCCCACTGAACGCGCATGCTTCGGTGCGCCTGCAAGCTTTGCTATTTGCCCATAAGTAGCGACACTCCCTTTCGGAATAGCGCCTATAAGTGTGTATACATTTTGTTTGAATTCATCGTTCACGATACTGTTTACCTAACTCTTTAAATCCGTCCCATAAATACTGTGCTACAGAACCATGATGCGGTAACTGTCTTCTAAACGCATGTATATCGACAGTGAACTGATCTTGCCTATCTGATACCCTTATTTGTTCAAGCAATCCTTGCTCTAACTCTTTCTCACAGTGGTTTAATGTCACAATCGCAAAACCAAGCCCCTGTAATAAAAACATCTTGATTGTTGCAATGTCATCAAGTTTCATGACACTGCGACTTTTTGAGTACTCTAGGCGGTCGCTATCAAACTCAAATCCACTCTCTGTCATTGCTAAACAAGGGTACTGATTTAACGCTTCGAATGTTAGTTTGCGCGGCAACAAACCTTTTTTGGCAACCAGGCCCAACTTTACTTCACCAATAGCGACAGACTCTAAGTCACCGGTTGCATGAAACAAATTAAACCAAGGTCCGACTCCGATATCTGATAGTCCTTGATTCACTCTATCGAGTGCAACAAAGCGCTTACCGCTGGTGATTTCAAACGCTGTAGACGGGAACTGCCTAAACGTACGTTTAATAAGCTCATTACAGTTGTAGTCATAACTCATTGCTTCATAGCAAATATTAAACTTGGGCTCGTTTCCTTGAGCAAAATCCGCAGCCATTGATTTAAGGTTTTCATGATGCTCAATCAACTTTACCGCTTCTTTATAAAAGCGCTGCCCTTGCTCTGTAAGCTTAATTCTATAGTCTTCTCTAGTAACCAAGGGAAATCCCAACTCGGTACTAAGCCTTTTTAAAGCTTGTGTTACCGCGGGTTGTGTTTTGAATAGACGTTTGGCCGCATCATTGAGACTTTGAGAATGCGCAACCACATGGAGCACTTCTAAATCCGACAACTTCATAAATTTTATTTATTAAAACTCTAATTTTTTATAATTTTTATTTTAGTACTATTTTATATATCCTGCACTACATTATCTTAGGAGTCATATATTTCGGAGTAACTTAAGTGTTTAAACGCGTACTCGTATTATCTTCCGCACTTTTACTTGGTGCTTGCCAAGATGAAGTTATCCAATCACCAAATCAAGACTTAGTTAGGCCAGTCAAACTGCATACGGTCAGCGATCCAGCGGCAGCAGCTATAAGACATTTCCCAGCAGAAGTTGTCGCAAATCAAGGTTCATACCTCGCATTTCGTGTCAACGGTGAGCTTATCGACTTTCCCATTTTAGCGGGCCAAGAAGTGAAGAAGGGTCAACTACTGGCCAAATTAGATCCTGAAGACTTTGAGTTACAGTTCCAACAACGCAAAGCCCAATATGAGCTCGCTACATTACAGCTAAATCGTATTGAGTCGTTGTTCAACAAGTCAACAGCAAGTAAAGCTGAATACGATCAAGCGCTCGCAAATAAACAAGTCACTGAATCTGCGTATAGAATTGCTCAAACAAATCTACAAAACAGTGAACTACGCGCACCATTTGATGGCACAGTTGCGAAAGTATTTGTCAAAAACTTTGAAAATATCGTTGCCAAACAAAACATTCTCAGACTGGAAACCCGTGACCGCATGGATGTTGTCATTCAAGTGCCGGAAAAACTTGTTGCCCGTGTAAACAAAGATTTAGACTATCACCCAACCGTTATTTTTGATGGTTTTCCTGATAAATCATACTCATTAACCATCAAAGAGTGGGACACTCAAGCAGATCCAGTTACTTTGACATATAAAGTCGTATTTTCACTTCCAATTCCGGAAGATTTCAATTTATTTGCAGGTATGACTGGCCATGTTTATATCGACCCTAGCAAAGTCATGAACTTACAAAAGAGCGCGCTGTTAGTACCTAACGAAGCCGTTTTCTCAGCTCAGGATGAACAAATAGATAATAATCACTACGTTTGGGTGTTTAACACGAATACAAACACAGTCAACAAACGTCGTATAACGCTGGGTGAAATGAGAGCGTCGAGTATTGAAGTTTTAGATGGACTTAAAGCAGGTGAAGTTGTGGTAGCCGCTGGCGTACATCACCTAAAAGAAAACTTGAAAGTGAGGCCTTGGACAAAAGAGCGAGGCTTATAATTATGAGCTTAGCAAGTTGGTCTATTGAAAATAAAGTCATTAGCGCAATGTTTGCCGTGCTGCTATTTGCAGCAGGTGGTGTTTCATACTTTGGTCTCGGCCAATTGGAAGATCCTGAGTTTACATTAAAAAAAGCCATGGTGATCACAGCCTATCCTGGCGCATCGCCACAGCAAGTAGAAGAGGAAGTCACCTACCCAATTGAAAATGCAATACAGAGCTTGCCGTACGTTGATTATGTCACCTCAATTTCTTCTCCAGGCAAGTCTCAGATTTCAGTTGAAATGAAAAGTACCTACCGGAAAGAGGATCTCAAACAAATATGGGACGAATTAAGACGCAAAATTAATGATCTTACACCGCAACTGCCATCTGGTGTACAACCGCCCACAATTATGGATGATTTTGCTGACGTATACGGTATGTTATATGGCGTTACTGGCGCTGGTTATACGTATGATGAGCTCAAAAACTATGTCGACTTTTTACGTCGAGAGCTTGTATTAGTAGATGGTGTCAGTAAGGTCACGGTGGCAGGTGAACAACAAGCCCAAGTCATTGTCGAAATCTCGACCCAAAAAATGTCACAGTTAGGGATTTCTCCTAATCATATTTTCTCATTACTGCAAACGCAAAACACCGTGTCGAATGCAGGTAAAATTCGCGTAGGCAAAGAATCAATTCGCCTACACCCTACAGGTGAATTTTCAAATGTATCTGAGCTAGAGAATTTACTAATATCTCAACCAGGTGCGAGAGAACTGATCTATTTAGGCGATGTTGCTACGGTCTCAAGAGAATACCAAGAAGTACCTAACCACATTACTCGCTTTAATAATGACAGGGCTTTATTGGTCGGTATTTCGTTCACTTCCGGCGTCAACGTGGTTGATGTGGGCGTAGCAATTAAAAAGCGCCTTGCAGAATTAGAATATCAAAAGCCTTATGGTATTGAAGTAAATAGTGTTTACAATCAACCCGCTGAAGTTAAAAAGTCAGTGGATGGCTTCATTGTGAGTTTATTAGAAGCCGTAGCAATTGTTATCATAGTATTACTCATTTTTATGGGTGTAAAAAGCGGTATCTTAATCGGCGGTATACTCCTCCTAACCGTTTTAGGCACTTTCATTTTTATGAAATTGTTTGCTATCGACCTACAGAGGATCTCACTGGGTGCTTTAATCATCGCATTAGGTATGTTGGTAGATAATGCCATCGTAATAACAGAAGGTATTTTGATTAACTTAAAGCGCGGTCAAACGAAAGTGAAAGCGGCGGTTAATATTGTCGAGCAAACCAAGTGGCCGCTATTGGGGGCAACCGTAATTGGTATTACAGCATTTGCACCAATTGGATTGAGCTCAGATGCCAGTGGTGAGTTTGCAGGTTCATTATTTTGGGTGCTCTTTATTTCACTGCTACTTAGCTGGGTAACCGCCATTACACTTACTCCTTTCTTTGCAAACATACTTTTTAAAGAAGAGATTAAATCAGGTAGTAGCGAGCACCAGAACGATCCTTATAAAGGGATTATTTTTACCGCATATAAGACATTACTCGCATTTAGCTTACGTAATAGGTGGGCTACTGTGGTCTTCATGGTTATTTTGCTTGGCAGTGCGGTGGTTGGCTTTAAATCTGTTAAGCAATCATTTTTCCCTGCATCAAACACGCCGATGTTTTATGTGGATTATTGGAACTACCAAGGTGCAGATATCCGCGCAACTTCAGACAATGTTAAAAAGCTCGAAACATTCCTAAGACAGCATGATGCCGTAACAGACGTCACAGCAACAATTGGTCAAGGTGCGCCAAGGTTTATGCTCACATACAGCCCTGAAAAGCAATATGACGCGTATGGACAGCTCATTATCCGAGTAAAAACACGTGAAGATGTCACTGACATGATAGCAAAGGTCCGTGCTTTTTCCGGAGAAAATGAACTGGATGGACAACTGAAAATAAAGCGTATGGAGATAGGCCCTTCAACGGATGCTAAAATCGAAGCGCGCTTCTCAGGTCCTGATCCTGTGGTTTTGCGCCAATTGGCAGCTAAAGCTAAAACAATTTTAGAAAATGACCCTGGCGCGCACAGTATAAAAGACGATTGGCGTCAACGAAGCAAAGTGCTTCAGCCCGTATTTAATGAACAAAAAGCTCGTCGTTTAGGGATCAGCAAAACCGATCTAGACCAGTTACTGCTGACTAGCATCTCTGGTAAACAAGTTGGGCTATACCGTGATGGTACACAAATGTTACCTATCGTCGCACGTTCTCCTGAAATAGAAAGGTACAATGTTGAGAACTTACAGGACTTACAAGTATTTAGCCCTGTACTCAATGTATACGTGCCGGTAAGCCAAATCGTAGATAAATTTGAAGTTGTCTGGGAAGACAGCTTGATCATGCGTCGAGACCGAAAGCGCACTATCACGGTCATGGCTGACCATGATGTTATTGGCAACGAAACACCTGCCAAACTATTTGCCCGAATAAAAGCAGATATTGAATCCATTGAGCTACCTGTTGGCTACAAAATGGAATGGGGCGGCGAGTATGAATCTTCGTCTAAAGCGAAAACAGCCATCTTTGGCTCGCTTCCTCTGGGCTATTTAAGTATGTTTATGATCACAGTGCTACTGTTTAACTCCGTTAAAAAACCTTTAGTCATTTGGAGTACTGTGCCATTGGCCATTATTGGTGTAACAGCCGGGTTAGTTGCTTTTCAAGCCCCATTTAGTTTTATGGCACTACTTGGACTGCTTAGCCTTTCTGGTATGTTAATTAAAAATGGAATTGTGTTGATGGACCAAATAAACCTTGAAATCGACAGTGGTAAAACGCCTTATCAAGCCGTTTTTGATTCTGGGGTAAGCCGTGTAAGACCTGTATCGATGGCTGCCATCACTACGATATTGGGTATGATCCCACTGTTATTTGATGTGTTCTTTAAATCAATGGCGGTAACAATTATGTTTGGACTTGGCTTTGCCACCGTTTTAACCTTAATTGTAATCCCGGTTGTTTATTGTTTGGCATTCAAAATTAAAGCACCAGAAAACGCGCAATAACAAAGTAAAATGGCCGCAATTGCGGCCATTTTTATCTTTTCAGTGAAAGCGTCCCTTTAACACGATCCGGCTTTTTACCTGATCTTCTTTTCGGTTTGTCTGGTCGTGTTTGAGTATTCTGATGCTTGCCACGTGGCTTATCTGATGCACTACGATTCTGATTCAACGGCTCTTTTGGCCTTGTTCTTTTTTTATTATCAACCGATGCTTCTTCCGTTTTAGAAGAACCTTCTATAGAAGCATTGATCTCAGACATTTCCTTTTCGCTTAAATGACGCCATTCACCTGCTCTAAGCCCATTGAGATTTACATTCATGATCCTAACTCGTTTCAGCGTTTGTACTTCGTAACCAAAGTACTCACACATTCTACGGATCTGTCTGTTTAGCCCTTGTGTAAGGGTGATTGTGAACTTTTTAGGCCCTGTTTTTTTCACAAAACATTTTTTTGTCACAGTGCCAAGAATTGGCACGCCTGAACGCATGCCATGAATAAACTTATCATCAATGGCTTTATCAACAGTAACGATGTATTCCTTTTCGTGATTGTTTCCAGCACGCAAAATTTTATTAACGATGTCACCTTCATTGGTTAAAAAGATCAGCCCTTCAGAAGGCCTGTCCAATCTGCCAATAGGAAAAATACGTTCAGGATAATTTATTGCGTTGACAATATTACTTTTTATTTTGCGCTCAGTGGTGCATGTCACGCCAACAGGCTTGTTGTAAGCGATATAAACGCGTTTCGGCTTGGACTTTAAAGGCTTATTATCTACCAAAATATTATCTGCATCAGTGACCTTTAAGCCCATTTCGGCAATCTGACCATTCACAGACACGCGGCCTTCACTGATGAGTGTATCTGCTTCTCTGCGGCTACAAAATCCAGTTTCACTGATATACTTATTTAATCGTTTTGGTGTATCCACGCCATTCTCAATGTTCTAAAAAACGCTGATTGTATAATGATTCCAACTTAAAATGAATCAGAACACTCTAGTACACATCACTTTATCACGAAAGAGGTCGTGACTTTCGCTGAAGTAAGAGTTAGTTTTGCGTTTTCCTCAACTGTTCAGGCGAAAAATCATATGACTTCGATGCAGAATCTAAAATACTTAAATCCTTATAATTAAGCTTCGACCAATCAGGAGAAGACGAAATCCATAGATATTCATCAACATTGTCACTTGTAATTGCAGAAAGGTGGAAAGTAATTGCATTGCTTTCTAGCCAATATTTCGCGCCATGATGAAAATCAAAAAGAGAAACAAGTGCCCAGCCCCCCATCATGAAATGTCCGCCCACTGAAGCCGTTAGTGTGCCTTGTTCAATGAGTCCTAAACTATCAGACAACCAATCAAATCCCCCAATTGCCACTTTATCAGCGTTATTTTTTACCAATTGTCTGACTGCTGTTTGCGCACCCATGGCCATTAAATCTGAAGCGCTCCAAATAATGTGAGTTTGAGGATAACGCTTAAATAGACGTTTTGTTTTTGAGTAAGCTTGCTCTTTTGACCAACTTGCATGCACCGTTTGCTGAAGGTTTATGTCATGCTCTTTGAAGTAATCTGCTGCACCTTGATTTCGTTTATCTGACTCACTTCCATAATGCCCATTGATTGCTAATCCATTGACCTGTCCCTTATGTCCATCAGCAAGCACTTTTTGGTGTAATGATTTTGCCAAATCATAACCTGCTTGGTAATTATCAAAGTATATTTCACCTAACCAATGCTCAAAACGCTTTTTGGGGAACCCTATTTCTTCTTTCTCAAGCCCGGTAATGGTTTGCTCAAGCGTTATAAACTTAATGCCATAATTATTAAGCATTGTTAGGGTCTGTTCCGCTCCACCAGGATAAAGCATTAATATGACATAGTCAGGGCTCGCTCGATAATCGAGGTATTTTTTAAGCTCAGCCAATTGAATGTGACGATTACCATCCCCATAAATCACATCAATGTTAACGTCGAGCTGAGCTGCCGCATTTTCTGTGATCTTCTGAACTTTCCCCCAAAAAGGCTCTCCTTCTAAAGAAGGGTTAACAAACAGCACAGAGAAATTACTTTTGGCTTGAGCCACATACGAAAACCCCAGCGTGAGTATGAGACAAAACACTTTTATCAACGACATTTAATACTCTCTTCTGTTTAAATAGGCCTGACAGTGTGCAATGAACCACTCCGCAGGGCCCCTCAATGACACTCGCCACAAACACCACACTAGTGCTAATTGTAGGATAGTAAAGCTTATAAATAGTAAAAAATAGTCCGTATGCGTGAAATAAATCTTCCATGTAGGGAAAGCAAACTGAAAAAGACCTACACCAAGCACAGACTGCATCAAATAGAGTGAAAGAGCGTTTTTGCCTGCGTGTGAGAGAAGCGATCCCTGAAAAACTTTACTGTTACGGCAATTGAGTATAATGCAAACGACAGCAACACTTAATGGGATGGCAAATAACCAGTTCAATAACTCATATATCACTCGATAATCTGCTGACAACAACGCTCGAGCAATACTAGAGCTAACCACTGATATGGGCATCAATAGGAATAGACAGAACCTTATTGGTACAACCGCTTTGAATTGCCAATAGGCCCGATATAGTAATACACCAATTATCATCAAACCAAAGACATACCAAAGCGTAATCGTAGGAAGCAGCATCAACATCGATAAGTAATTTTCAAAGTTAAACGCGAGGAGCCCTAAAAGACTAAATCCAACTTCATCCAAATCCAGTTGGTAACTATTCGTTGTTTCTCCCCCTTGATAAATTAATAAAATGAGGATTCCGATTGGAATTAAGATACTACAAGCGGCAAGCTTCATCAAAGTGCGCGTGTCTAACTTCATGACAGATAACACAAGCAAACCAGAAAGTGCATAATTGAGTAAAATATCCCCCGGCCACACTACAAAGCCATGAACGCAGCCAATCGCGCCTAAGATGAAAAGGCGACTTTTAATTTCAGCAGCCCTACCTTCCTGATGCTTTGCATAGACCAAGCACAGTGAGACTCCGAATAAAATGCTAAAAACAGTTCTAAACTTACCATGTGCGAAGACATCCACTAAGTAACTGATCAGCTCATCATTCCACTGAGTGCTTGGCGCAACACTGCCGGAAGTAAAATTCGACATGTACATCAAGTTCGTGAGGGGCAAGCCGAGCACGGCAACCCCTCTAATAAAGTCAATCGCCTCTACTCTGCGCATTAATAGACATGGTCACGGTACATATCAGCCCAGTTTACAGCCTGAGCATGGAAATCTGGCAAATTCTCATCTGAAATATTCAGCATGGTGCATGCCTCTTGCATCGCCCACCAGCTCCCACTTTCATAAGCTTTCACTGTATTTAATATATAATATAGCGTGTTAGGCTCTCCAACTAACGCATCTCTGAGCACTTCAGGAAAGGGCAATCGCTCAACGACGACATCCATTGGTTTATCTAAAATCGCATCAAGTAAAGAAAACAAACCTGTTAAAAAGCTCATACTGGCAAGTGACGGCGCTACTTGCCTACTCAATAACTCACAAAATCTAGAGCGTACAATACTTAAACGCGTTAACTCTGTTGGCTTGGTTTCGGCTACATGCGCTGTCATAATTAAGTTTACAAATTTAATTATCCGTTCATGACCAAGATATACCAACGCTTGTTTCAGAGACTCAATTCGGTTTTTAATCGGAAATACACCAGAGTTAATTAACCTAAGCAACTTATATGCTAGTGCGGTATCTTGAGCAAAAAGTTCAGCTATTCTAGGTATATTCATATTGGGTTTTAACGCTTCTGCGTATATAAGCATCACTATCGCGTAATTTATCTCAATATCGTTCTGTGCGATCATGGTCGGTTTCGCGAAAAAATACCCTTGAAAAAAACTAAATCCCATTTTTTTTGCAGTGATAAACTCTTCTTCCGTCTCAACCTTTTCAGCTAATAACTTTAAGTTTTTACGTTTTTTAAGCTGTTCAACCAACGGTCTTATCTGCTCCAACGGCGTTTCAACCAGATCAAATTTGACCAAACGAGCCAGTTTTAAGAATGGCTCCCACTCTTTCGAATAGTTAAAATCATCTAATGCCAAGCGATAGTTACTGTGAAATAGCTGCCTGACTTTCTCGTAGTTTTCGCTTGTTGGAGCAATCGTCTCTAGCAGCTCCAAAATAACATCATCGGCGGGTAAAAATCGAGCAAGCTCCTGATTTAAAGAGTCTTCTCCAATATTTATTAGTGCTTTTTTCCCTGAAGTTAAATAACGCGTCCCAAGATTTAGTTGGTTGTCCATTATTAACTTAGCTGTAGCAGCATTTTCAGCGACATTAGGAAAGCTGTTTTTTGTGCCATCACGAAACAATAGCTCATAAGCTACTACGTGCTTTTTGCGATTAAAAATGGCTTGTCGAGCCACAAACACTTTCAAATCATCGCTCCTAGCTATACTGTATAAATAACAGTACTTTTGTTTTATGCTTTTTTATTATTTTAACCCGAATTTCTGATAAATAAAATCAAACTAAAACATTAAAGTACTAGTTTTGTAACACTAGGATGAGTAGATATCATCTACTCATATAAATTTTCCTTGTACTGAATTGCGCTTTGTTCCCAAGTGAATCTACTTTGAGATGCACCAGCGGCTATTCTATTATACTCATCTCTGTGATGGATAAATACATTTATACACGCTTTAAACCTTTCTAATAAGTTATAAGCCTGATTTTGTATATTATCTCCACAAAAAGTAAACCCATTTTCATTATCAGATACCGTATCGGCGAGTCCTCCAACCGAATTAACTAAGCATGGCTGACCCGCTCTCATTGCCAACATTTGACTAATCCCGCAAGGTTCAAAAGAGCTCGGCATTAAAAACAAATCGCCCAATGCGTACAACAGATCACCAACATCCTGCCCATAGCCATTTAAGTAAAGCACATTTTCATTACGAGCCATAACTTGTGAAAACAAAAATTCTAATTCATGATCGCCTGAACCAAGTACAATCATCCTTCCTTTCTGATCACTGAGTGCCCTTGCTAAATGATCAAAAGTCATATCGCCATCGATTACTTGTTTAAGCAAAAATACTTTTTGATTTGTCAATCGGCCTACACTCGTTACTAAAGGGCCCTCACAGGGTGTTTTTTGCCATGCAAGCAGACGTTGATGTGCAATGTAATAAACACTTTTCAATTCCGCTGACTTTGCCATCCATTTAAAGATATTAGACTCAGCACTACTAAATAAGTCTGCCAGATCTGGTTTAGGCTGCTGCTGTGAATACTCACAGCCATTTAGGATCCCGACAAGTTTCCCTTTACTCGCCGCAATTTGCATATCATGCTCTAAGCCTTCACCACCAAAAAAGCCCGCTTGATGGTCACTACTTCTTTGCACTTCTTCACAGTAAGTAGGCGACACCAAGTGCACCTTGTCTACTAAGCCTATTGCAGCTCTCATGGGGTTAAAACAATGAGGATAAAGATGATCACATATCTGTTGACCATCATAGCTCATCGTCGGAAACCAAGCTTCAAGGCTAGATTCATCCCCGTTAAAAGGCCTCACGCCTTGCAATGCAAGATTATGCACTGTAAAGACGGTTTTTACTTGCTTCAGAACATTGAATCGCGGACTAAACTGTCGTAAAACGGCCACACAAGCAGCGTGCCAGTCATGTAAATGTAACACATCTACCTTGCCAATAAGCCCGTGTTCGATGACTTCACAAACTGCGGCGCTAAAAAACGCAAACTTATTAGCATCGGTATAAAACGGCCTGTCTACATCATTACAATAAACAGATCCTCCATGCTCAGAAAAAAGAGAGTGAGAGATAACATACTGTGACACCCCGTCAGCTTTCTCAACTAGCCACAACACAGCAGTTTCTAGGTGCTGTTTAAAAGGAACTGCAATGTCAGCAACGAACTGTCTATTTAAATTAGCTTGCCCATAATCAGGCACAATGACAGAGGTACTGATATCAAGACGAGACAAAGCGTAAGGGATATCGCGAATAACATCCGCGACGCCCCCAACCTTGCAATTTGGCAACCTATCATTTTCCGCTGCCACCATTACTACATGCATAATTTAACCTTAAGCGCTTTCCAAACTTGACTCTTTTGGTTTTTGGCTTGCTTGCAAGGCAGCAAGCATATCTCTAGTAACGAGTACGATACCTTTATTTGAGACTCTGAAACCATTACTGCGGTCTTCCTCTGGGTCGAATCCAATTCTCATACCAGTTGGGATCTCACAGCTTCTGTCAATAATTGCGTTCTTAATCCTACAATGACGGTTTATCTTAACACCTGGAAGCACAACTGCACCTTCTATTTCACAATAAGAATGCACATGAACATTTGAAAACAATAGAGATTTACGAACCACGGCACCTGAAATTATACAGCCGCCAGAGACCGTAGAGTCTACCGCCATCCCACGTCTATTTTCGTCATCAAATATAAATTTGGCAGGTGGAAGCTGCTCTTGATAAGTCCAAATAGGCCAAGATGGATCATACAGATCAAGTTGCGGCTGAACAGATACCAACTCCATATTCGCTTCCCAGAAAGAATCTATGGTGCCCACATCTCTCCAATATGGCTGTCCAGGATGACTAGGATCCCTAAATGGAAAAGCAAATACATTATGCTCTTCGATTATTGAAGGAATGATGTCGTGACCGAAGTCCCGCCCTGACCCCTCTCTTTGCGCATCTCGTTTTAGCTGTTCAAACAAGAACTCTGTATTGAATACATAATTACCCATAGAGGCTAAACAAGTGCCTGGCTTACCTGGAATAGATGCAGGCTCTGCAGGCTTTTCATCAAAACGACGGACCCGTTTACCTTCATCTACAGTCATGACGCCAAATGTATTTGCCGCTTCATCACAATCAACTTCTAAACAACAAACCGTCATATCAGCGCCCGTTTCGACATGTTTCGCGATCAATGCGCCATAGTCCATTCTGTACACGTGATCGCCCGACAATATCATGACGTATTTTGGTAGCTCATGACGGATTATGTCCATATTCTGAAATACTGCATCAGCAGTACCGCAATACCATTCATCGCCATAACGCTGTGAAGCAGGTAGGATTTCTACAGATTCTCCCAGCTCCTTTTTAAAGTGTCCCCATGCTCTATTTACATGCCTAATCAGTGAGTGAGATTTATATTGCGTTGCAATACCCACTCGACGTATCCCTGAATTAATACAATTAGACAACGGGAAATCAATGATTCTGTGCTTTCCACCAAAGTACACCGCCGGCTTTGCGCGCCAGTCGGTTAATTCGTGCAACCGACTGCCACGTCCACCTGCAAGGATCAATGCATAAGTGTCTCTTGTCAGGTTACTTATATAACGGTTTGCATAACTCGGCATTTCTTATCTCCATATTATTGTTCACGGCGGTTACTGCATTGGTTTCAATCGCCAAATCTCTTCGCTGTACTGAGAAATAGTACGATCGCTAGAAAAAGTGCCACTAGCCGCTGTATTTAAAATACTCATACGATTCCACAGTGTTTTATTCGTATAACTTTTTGCTGCCCGCTTTTGAGCTTCAAAGTAACTTTCAAAATCTTGAGCAACCAACCACGGGTCATTTGGGCTTGTAATTGATCCGATAATGTCATCGAAAATATTAGGTTCGAACAAATTAAAATGGCCACTTTTCAGCAATTTCATGGCATTTTTCAATGGCGCAAATGCATCAATAATGGCTGTTGGATCATAGTGCTGCCTTACCTGGTTCGCTTGCTCTGCAGTGACCCCAAACAAAAAGAAGTTGTCATCTCCAACTTGTTCTCTAATTTCTATATTTGCACCATCCAACGTGCCAATAGTCACAGCTCCATTCATCATGAATTTCATATTACCCGTACCACTGGCCTCTTTACCTGCTGTAGATATTTGTTGGGATAGATCAGTGGCAGCACAAATAGTTTCCATTGCGGTTACATTATAATTTGGCAAGAAAGCCACTCTTAAATAAGGCTGGGCAGCACTGTCTTTATTGACCACATTCGCCACATTATTAATTAGCTTAATGATAAGCTTAGCCATGTAATAACCGGGTGCCGCCTTACCACCAAATAAAACGCACCTTGGCACAATGTCTTTTACATCGCCTCGACGGATCTGGTCATACAACGCAATAACATGCAAAATGTTCAACAGCTGCCGCTTATATTCGTGAATGCGCTTCACCTGCACATCAAATATCATGCTAGTATCAAACTCAACATCACACCGCGCTTTAACTAACTCAGCTAATTTGGCCTTGTTAGCCTCCTTCACTTTTTGCCACTGTGTGTGAAAAGCAGGTTTATCATAGTACCTTCTTATCGCACTGATCTCGGAAAAGTCTGCTTGCCACCCTGCACCAATTTTATCGGTGATCAATGCCGCTAAATCTGGGTTACAATGTGCAAGCCACCTTCTTGGTGTGACGCCATTGGTTTTGTTGTTAAACTTGTTGGGCCATAAATTATAAAAAGTATTAAATAGGCCTGATTTAAGCAATTCAGTATGTAAAGCGGCGACACCGTTTACAGAAAAGCTACCAACAATGGCCAAATATGCCATTCTGATTTGTGGCTCAGGACCCTCTTCAATCAAAGAAAGTTGACTTTGTTTATCAACATCTCCTGGCCATTTCAGTGCCACTTCAGCTAAGAATCGCGCATTTATTTCGTAAATTATTTCGAGCACTCTTGGCAGTAGACGACTGAATAACGAAACCGACCATTTCTCCAAAGCCTCTGGCAATAAAGTGTGATTTGTATAGGCCATAGTCGTCGTGGTTATTTGCCAAGCTTGTTCCCACTCAAGCTCATACTCATCCAGTAATAAGCGCATTAGCTCAGCAACAGCAACACTGGGATGAGTGTCATTAAGCTGAAACACATGATATTGAGCAAAATCGCTAAAATCATTGCCATGCTGTTCAGTCCACTGATGTAATATATCTTGCAAACTTGCGCTCGATAAAAAGTACTGCTGTCGCAATCGTAGCTCTTTACCATTTTCGCTGGCATCATTCGGATATAACACCATGGTAATTTGCTCAGCTAAATTTTTCTTCGCCACAGCCTCGGAGTAACTGCCAGCATTAAACTCTTTCAGATTAAATTCATCTGTGGCTTCTGCTTTCCACAGTCTCAGCGTATTCACTACACCGTTTCGATAACCTGGGATTGGAACATCAAAAGGCACGGCTAAAACATCTTGCGAGTTGACCCATTGGTGGTGAGTACGGCCATGTTTGTCAGTATGGATTTCTACGTTACCAAAAAACTTAACCACTTTCGCTTGCTCAGGCGCGCTGAGCTCCCAAGGGTGACCTTCCCTTAACCATTTATCCGGTTGCTCTATTTGCACGCCATGTTCGATAGATTGATTAAACATACCGTACTCATAGCGAATACCATAACCAACCACGGGTAAACCAAGCGATGCGCAACTATCTAAAAAGCATGCTGCAAGCCTTCCCAAACCGCCGTTCCCTAGCCCAGCATCATGTTCAGCAGACTCGAGTTCTTCCAAGTCTGTACCATATTCTTTAAGTGCAGATTTTACTTGCCCTTCAAGATCTAAATTCAAAATAGCATTACCCAGTGCACGTCCCATCAAAAACTCGAGTGAGAGGTAAGCCGCTTTTTTGGTTTTTTGCTGTGCTAAATGCTGGTTCGTCGCTCTGCATCGAGCCACCATCCTATCTCTGATTGTTAACGCTAGCGCTTGAAATAAATAGTGCTTTGACTCTCCAACCCTATCGCGGCCTAAGGTATAATAAAAATGCCGATTTAAATCATCTGCTAGTGCGCTCTCATTAAGCTTCGGCGCGTCCTGCCAGTGTTTAACAACACACACATTAGACTTTTTGTCAGTCATTCGTGTTTTCCTCTAAATTTGACACAAGTACCCAGGCACTCTGTCCAGTTAGACAAAAAGAGATAGGAAGCGTCTTTGCGTCAAAAGCGTGTTCTGACGTAAACATGCATTCCCAGCTACTAGAAAAAGGGGAAGTTGGAAGCGATATGGACAAGTGCTCTTTATCTGCATTTAAAATCACCATCACCGCTTTTGATTTGAGTTTATCGGCAAGGACATACATAAGCGTTTTATTCTCTTCGTCATGCCAATCGCTTTCACTCATCGGAAGCATGTCTTTATTTAACCATTCTACCGAAAACCGCTCATCATCAGCATGCACGAAGAATGGGTGCTGAAACACACTTAATTGCTTTCTTAATTTAATTAAATCTGAGATAGATTGACTCAACGAATGAGTCATATTTTGGCCTGACCAATCTAACCAGTTGACTTCATTGTCTTGGCAATAAGCGTTATTGTTACCGAGCTGGCTATGATTCAACTCGGTCCCAGCCGCTATCATCGGTACTCCCTTTGACAAAAACAGGGTAACCAACGCATTCAATTGCATTTTGATACGTAGGTTGTTGACCTCACTATTGCTTGTCGCACCTTCTACGCCGCAATTAAACGAGTAGTTTTCGCTATGTCCATCGCGGTTGTTCTCACCATTTGCTTCATTGTGCTTATGCTCAAAACTCGTCCAATCAGCGAGACTATAACCATCATGGCTAGTCAAAAAGTTAATTGAATTAAGCGGTCCCCGTTGATTATGTTCAAACAAATCATTAGAGCCATGGATCCGCTTTGCAAGTTCAGGCAACGTCCCACCATCACCTCGCCAAAAGCGCCTAACTACATCGCGATATTTATCATTCCACTCTCGCCAAGGAGGCGGAAACGCGCCAAGTTGGTACCCACCAGGTCCTACATCCCAAGGCTCTGCAATTAATTTCACGGAAGATAAGATTGGGTCTTGTAAAATTGCCTGAAAAAATGCATGGCGGCTCGTAAAGCCCTCTGAGGTTCGTCCAAGAATTGTCGCTAAGTCAAACCTAAACCCATCAACCCCCATTACTTCGACCCAATATCTGAGACTGTCCATAATAAGTTTTAAAGTTATCGGGTCATCAATATTCACCGTGTTACCACAGCCAGTATCATTGATATAAGCAGATTCTGAAGAATTTAATGTTCGATAATATCCGTTATTATTTAGCCCTTTGAAAGACAGCATAGGGCCATCGATGCCGCTTTCTGCAGTGTGGTTGTATACAACATCTATGATCACCTCAATATCATGTTCATGAAATTGTCGCACCATAGCTTTAAACTCATTGATATCACCATTTACACAATAAGCTTTGTGGGGCACGAAAAAGCTCAGCGTGTTGTACCCCCAATAATTTTGTAAACCTTTAGTAGTCAAAAACTGTTCACTAACAAAAGCGTGAACAGGTAACAACTCTATCGCAGTTACTCCCAGTGACTTGAGGTGTTGCAAAAAGCTCGGCTGCACCAGTGCGGAAAATTTTCCAATTTGGGATTTTTCAATTTCTGGGTGTAATTGCGTAGCGCCTTTCACATGGCACTCATAAATAAACGTATCGCACCAAGCAATATTTGGCTTTTTACCTGTATACAACTGCGCTTTAACCACCTTAGACTTCGGCATATCAATGGCATTGTCTAAGGTATTAAATTCTCCAACAGGTAAATGGCAATAGTGACGTTCGCTCCAAGTAAACTCACCACTGAAGTCCTTTGCATAAGGATCAAGAAGCAATTTATTAATATTAAAAAAGTGCCCATCTGAGAGGCTGTAAGGGCCATCTACTCGATAGCCATAAAGAGCCCCCTCCTTGAGGGAGTCTACAAAGACACTCCACACGCCCCCTTCGTGGCCATACATATCTATTCTGTCTCGCTCACATCTGCCAAACCCATCAAATAGGCAAAGACATACTCTGTCTGCATTAGGCGCGTAGACCGCAAAATTAACGCCGGCGTCGGACACTGTGCTGCCAAGCGGAAACATCTTACCTTTATGAGATATAACCATGCTTATGCCGATATAAATTTTAAATAGACGGTACTGAGAGGCGGTATCGTAATTTCAATACTATTGTCTAAACCATGACTTGAGACCGCTTTGCTTTGTACAAGTTGCTGCCGATGAGCCACAACGTTTACACCACTGCCATAAAAACGCTTCTCATCCGAGTTAAAAACAACTTGATAAACACCACTTTTGGGCACGCCCAAACGGAAATGATGGAACACCTGAGGCGTAAAGTGGCTTACAACAACCATAATCTCTGACTGCTGCTTACCATATCTCACAAAGCTCAATATTGATTGTTCACTATTATCGCAATCTATCCATCTGAAACCAGCTGGCGAACCATCAACCTCGTATAATGAAGGTGCTGAATGATATACTTCGTTCAGTGCTTTTACAGAGTCAAAAACTCCTTTATGTGCATCACTTTCCAATAAAGACCAATTGAGCTGTTGATTGTGATCCCACTCTTCTCTTGGTGCTAGCTCACTCCCCATAAAGAGTAACTTTTTACCTGGATGAGCAAACATGAAACCATAATATGCACGCAGGCTTGCGAATTGCTGCCAATCATCTCCCGGCATTTTGCTCAATAGCGATCCTTTTCCATGGACAACCTCATCATGACTTAATGGCAATATGTAATTTTCAGAAAATGCATACGCCATTGAGAAAGTCATTTCATGATGATGGAATTTTCTATGAATCGGATCTCGCTGCATATAACCTAGGCTGTCATTCATCCAACCCATATTCCATTTGTATCCAAATCCGAGCCCACCATGATCAACACTTTGTGTTACACCTGGCCAGGCGGTAGATTCTTCAGCAACCATCATGGCATGAGGCGAATTTTTATAACAAACGGCATTACTTCTTTGTAAGCAATCTATCGCACCCAGGTTTTCTCTGCCTCCATATTGGTTTGCTACCCACTCACCATCATTTCTGGAGTAATCCAAATACAACATGGATGCCACTGCATCGACTCTCAACCCATCTAATTGAAACTCTGAAACCCAGTAGTTTGCATTAGAGAGCAAATAGCTTTTTACTTCTGGCCTATCATAATTAAAAACACATGTGTTCCAATCAGGATGAAATCCTTGACGCTTGTCAGCATGTTCATACAAATGTGTACCGTCAAAGCGGTTAAGGCCATGAGGATCAGTCGGAAAGTGACCTGGCACCCAATCAAGTAAAAGTCCTATTTCATACTCGTTACATACTTTGCTGAAATATGTAAAGTCATCTACAGAGCCAAAACGGCTTGAAGGGGCAAATAAACCGACAGGTTGATACCCCCATGAACCATCAAAAGGAAACTCACTGATGGGCATCAGCTGGATATGTGAAAACCCTAGCTTTTTTACGTAAGGGACTAGATCATCAGCGAGTTCTCGATAAGTTAAAAAGCGGTTTCCCTCGTGCTCTCTGCGCTTCCAAGAACCTAAATGCACTTCATAAATCGATATCGGAGCCTCTACATGATTACGCTTTGCACGCAACTGCGACTCTTTTTTGTCCAAAGGTTGTAAGTTTAGGCTTTGTTGCAGTACGCTTGCAGTGCCTGGCGCTTGCTGCATTTTTCTAGCGTAAGGGTCTGCTTTCTCTAACTTTTCTCCATTTACAGTGGTAATGGCAAATTTATAACAACTATCCGCTGATAAGCCTGGAATAAATAAATCCCATACGCCACTGGCAGGATGATGACGCATAAAATGTTGGCTAGCTTGCCAATAATTGAATTCACCAATCACAGATACACATTTAGCATTTGGCGCCCAAACACTAAACTGAACCCCCTGTACGCCCTGATGCTCAATAAAGCGCGCGCCAAAATGATCGTATCCATGCTCTAATGTCCCTTCATTGAATAGATACATTGCATCTACATCTAAGGCACTGCTAAAGCTGTAAACGTCTTTAAAAAACAAAGGACCCGACTCAAACTCTACTTTTAGTCGATAATTTCTAATATCAAGCTCAGTATCTAAGACGATAGTAAATAAGTCAGTTTCCAAATAACGCGCAAGCTTTTTCGTTTTTTTGTTTAATACAACGGAAACACTGTGGGCACTGGGGATATAAACACGTAAAACCGTATACACCTTTGGTCCAACCTTCACACTGTGAGGCCCCAAAAAACTGAAAGGATCCGAAAATGTGCCAGCTTGTAAAGCACTGACCTGATCTGTGTAATCTTCTAAAATCTCAACATTTTTACTTACGGTATTCATTATTGCTTCCTGGTTGCATTGAGATGCTGAATAAAGTTTTTATTAAATTCGAATAATTCATCAAGTTCATGATTTAATTTGCGACGCCAGTTCGGATACTCCTTATTCGTACCCGGTATATTTACGGGAAACGCTTGCGAATCCAGATCATCTAGCTGAATAGCCAACAACTTACTCGGGCTTTTAGCCAATATCTGCATGACAGCTCTGTAGACATCTTGACTATCTGCGCTCATATCAAAATCAGCTCCATCGTGCTCACTAAGCCACTTGACTAAGCGTTGTTTCTCTACTGTACGAGCATGTTTTTGGTGATGGGATTGATGTTTGTCAACCAGCCCATACTCATACTTGATATCAATGTCTTTTTCCGTCCACCAGCCATGAAAAGGTGGTACGTCATGATTGGCAACCATAATTAACGCATTTTCCCTAAGTTCTTCAGTCGCCTTGAACTCTCCCTCATGATTCTTTTCAAAATAAAATAGCGTATTCCCAAAAATAGCGGATTCGTGGAGCGCCTGAGTTACCTCTGGTGGTACCACACCCAAGTCTTCACCTATTACAAGAGAATGATGCAAGTGCGATTCAATTTTGAGTATTGCCAAAAGATAATCAAATGGATAATAAACATAACAACCAAGATCTCGCCCTTCACTGTTAAAACACCACCACAGCCGTCTCAATGACATGACATGATCTATGCGTAATGCACCAACATGATTCAGGTTAGAGCGGACAAGCGACTTAAAATAAGCAAACTTGTTTTGCTTGATTCTGATTGGGTTTAGTGCTGGCATCCCCCAGTTTTGGCCCTGCTCTGCCCATGGATCAGGCGGTGCGCCAATATTTGCTTTTTCAGTAAAGCAAGACTGGTAACAACCAAACTCTACCCCCCCTCCGGTGCACCCAACTGCTAAATCATTAACCAGCCCGATCTCCATTCCTTTTGCTATACACAAAGCTTGACAACTGGCCAACTGCTCCGAGCAAAGCCATTGCAAGAACCATTCAAAACGACTTAATTCTAGGCCGTTTAATATGACTTGCTTTTCATCAATAAACTGGTTGAAACAATCCATTCTATAGGGGCTTTCTAACCAGCATTCATACAATCGCTCAAACAGCTTATATTTCAAATTTGACGTTTTAGTGTAGTCAATAAACTTGCTTGAGGTCACCCTGCCCGACCCGACATCGGCCGTCGACGTGAATCGCTGCGTACAATCATTGCCAACAGTCTGCTCAATATCATCAAGGGCAATATACAAAGGGTTTATGAGGCAACGGTGAGACGGGCTATATGGGCTGGCTTCTTCTGGACTATCTGAAAACAGCAAATGAAGTGGATTTAGCAGAACAAAATCACCTCCTTGCAAAGCGAATAAATCAATGAGTTGCTTTAAATCAGCAAAATCTCCAATGCCATAATTTCGGTCGCTTTTGAGTGTATAGAGTTGTAAAGATATCCCAAGTGGTTTTTTGTTGCTGTCATTATAATATGGGTTGTAGCAATGTTTAGGCACTGACCACAGCTCTGATGAGACTTCACCAAAAGCGCCTTCCAGTGTCATATCAAAATAGCCAATGGGTAATTGGCCCAAAACAACATCAACTCCGATATAGCGCTCGCCGTTGTGAATATACTCACCGACCTCCTCACACGCACTGAGTAAAATCGTTGTATCGATACCTGCAGCTTGTGCTTTTATGCCCACCATTGAGTGTTTAAAAGATTCATGGATCTTGAGCAAAAATTTACCTGACTCACTACTACATAAAGTAACTTCTTCAACGACTCTCGTCCAAGGTGCAATATCCAACTCGAAGTTCAAATTTTCAATGGTCTGCGGATCATGAAGATTGACACCGCAGCACTCAAGTGCAGCTTGCCTAGTTAAATTGTCAAAAACGACATGCTCTCCATCGTATTTAACAAAATCAAACCCAATACCATGAAGATAAAAAAGTTGCTGTAATCCTTCCATTGGCGACTAAGCCAATCTTTGCGTATCAACAATGCTGTTTTCGCTGCCAAAACCATTCGCAGCATAACCATCAGCACAGTTGTCGTTATCCCATTGGTTGCCGTTGATTAAATATCGAAAGTGAAATTGCTTGTCCGTAGGCAGCCTGTGCTTGAGTTTAAATCGCTGCTCTTTTTTGTTGAATCTCATGTTAAGAGGCTGCCAATCATTGAACTCTGCAACAAGCTCTACTTTTTTTGCTTCAGGGTGAGAAAACTCAAATGTGATTTCAGCTTCGTTTTTCGTTTTAAAAAAACGTTTTGTTAACATTTTTGGCTCCAAAAACCTAACTTGGTTGGTGTTCCTTGCCACAAAACTATGTCGTATAATATATCGCTACACGAACACGCTTTGTGAGAATAGTTTAGTACATAAAATAACCTTGTACGCCTCACTACAGTGCAATACAGCAAAATTTTGCACCAGAAAAGTACATTTTTGGACAGTAAGCCCATTGCTTTTTAATGCCCATCTGAATTTGAGCAATAATTAGGCCAATGACTTAAAAAAGTAGATAAGAATCATTATCGTGTAAAGTGAATTATATTGATATTTGATCTTGCTCAGAGAAGTGTAAATGATTGTCCCTAAATTAAATTGAAATAATTTTGATAATTGCACTTGTAAATAAAAGCGTGTAAAAGGTTGTCATCCCTGAAGTCAAATTGATGTATACTACAGGAACATGAAGGATCCGGTTTTCGGTTAATTTTGGATTGTGTAAATCATGCAGAATGTTTTAAAAAATTTAGCTTATGCTGTTGTCAGTGTTGTAGTAATTGGTATTGCTGCAAATCTGACTTTTGCTAAACACGTCCTGAATGCGCAATCCGGGCTTCTCTCTTTACACACGCAAACCAAAAATATAGAGCAAATAGAGAAAACCTCTCCTTGGTATCATTTCGTCTATTACGACCAAAAATTCATCAAAGTAGATAACCACACATTTGTTGTTATCACTAAGCAACCTACTCAGTATCAGGTTGTACCCACCACCAGCATATTTAAACTGGTATGGTCATCGCCCACGTTACTCATGCTATGCATACTCGCTGTACTATTTTTTATTACCCAGCAAAAGCGCAATAAGCGTGAACAAACGCAGTTAGACGCACTTAATGCGATTAATAAAGATCTCAATGCATTACTTAATGGGCTTGATATCAAACATAAAGAGCTGCATTCAGGTGGCCCAGTTACGCAAATTTGTTACGCAGTGCAATCTTTAAGTGACAACTTACAACGCATAAAAATACAATCAGACAGTCACGTTTATCAAGATAAGCTCACTAAGCTCATAGATAGACATGCATATATTGAACATATCAGTGAGCAACTCACCATTGCAGATCAAAGCAAGTCAAAGTGTGGATTGCTGTTTATTGATTTGGATGGATTTAAACAGGTTAATGACTCTTTTGGCCATAGCTTTGGTGATGAGATATTGATCCAAGTCTCTGGAAGGCTTGAGCAAGTGGTTAGACAATTTAAACTCAATGACGCTCACCCAGTGCATGGCTTAGACCAAAACTTATCTCGTTTAGGCGGTGACGAGTTTTCTATATTTGTGCCTAATTTGAATGACACTAGCTTTTGTACTGAGATAGCACAAACTATTCTTAGCGAAATAGAGCGCGATTTTGTACTTGGGAACAAGCTTGTAAAAATAAGTGCCAGTATCGGTATTGCAGTATTCCCAGATAGCGCATCCACGCCGAATGCCCTGTTACAAATGTCTGATGTCGCAATGTACCGTGCTAAAACAGATGGTCGGGGTATATTCAGAGTATATTCTCCGGAAATGGGGAACAAGATTAGACGCTATCACTATTTATTAGAAGAATTGAGACTTGCGATTGCCTCTCAAAATTTTCAACTGTCTTTCCAGCCTATTGTCCATGTTGAAGATTGCTCAATAGATTATTTCGAGGCCCTCACCCGTTGGCACCACCCTATTGAGGGGTTAATTCCACCATCTGAGTTTATCCCCATTGCAGAAGAATCAAATTTAATTTTAGAGTTAGGAGATTGGATCTTACTTGAATCATGCCGACAGATGTCTGCCTGGCACAATGCGGGGATGAAAAAAGTAAAAATCTCTGTGAATGTGTCTGGTATTCAACTTAAACATCGCCCTGTTTATGATTGGGTTTTAGAAGCACTTGAAAAGTCAGGGTTGCCCGCAACCTCGTTAATGATCGAAATCACCGAGTCAACGTTAATCACAGCAAGCGATGAAATTATTGCTCAGCTTGAGCGTTGTCGTAGTGCAGGTGTAACGATTGCAATTGATGATTTTGGCACGGGTTTTAGCTCTTTAAGTACACTGGCTGATTTACCGATAGATGTAATTAAAATTGATAAACTCTTTATTTCACAGGCAAAAGACAACCCTAAATACTTCAAAATTTTAAACTCAATCAGTGAGCTTGGTGCACAGTTAGGACTTAAAATCGTTGCTGAAGGTGTTGAACAACTTGATCAGTTTGAGTTGGTCAAAGATATGGGTATTTGTTGTGTGCAAGGTTACCTAGTCAGTCGCCCAGAGACCTCACGCAATGTTGGCGATAAAGTACTTAAAGGCAATGTCAACCACATTGCCACCACTGGGACGAGTGTATGGTTGCCCAAAGCCAATTAGCGTTGAAACTTCGTCTCTAAGATAACGGCTGAATTCGTTCTTTCTACCCCATCAAGATTCCCTATTTCATCCAATAACTGACTTAATTGTTCTAAACTTTGCGCCTCGACAATGGCTATCATGTCGTACTCACCGCTTATCGCATATAAAGCAGAAATATGAGAGAGCTGTTTCAAAGCAATATTGGTTTTTGCTGTTAGCTTTTGTTTGACCTTAATAGAAACATGCGCCACAACAAGGTTTCCCAAATAATCCTGCCCAAAATCAATCTTGTAACCTTGAATAACACCACTTTGCTCTAGTTTTTGTAACCTCGATTGTACCGTTGTCCTAGACATGTCCAACAACCTTGCCAGCTCTGAAATACTTGCCCTTGCGTTGCTACGCAGTACAGAAATCAATCTCTCATCTTGTTTACTTATCATTTTGCATAAAACCAATGTCATTTTGACGAACATTCTACTCATTTTATACAAAATTACACTGCAAATTTTCATCATATCACGCAATAATGTCCGAATAAGAATAGGCACAATCTATGTGTCCCTGAAGTTGAAGTTAAATGAGGACGACGTCATGCAAGTGAATCGCGAATTATTCGATGAAGTAATGGTACCTAACTACAATCCATCGGCGGTTATACCAGTAAAAGGTAAAGGTGCACGAGTTTGGGACCAAAACGGCGATGAGTACATCGACTTTGCTGGCGGTATCGCAGTAAACTGCCTAGGTCATAGCCACCCAGCATTGGTAAACGCTCTGAAAGAGCAAGGTGAAAAGATTTGGCATTTATCAAACGTAATGACCAATGAACCTGCACTGCGTCTAGCTAAAAAGCTGACTGATGCGACATTTGCAGACAAAGTCTATTTTGCAAACTCAGGCGCTGAAGCAAATGAAGCAGCGTTAAAACTGGCACGTCGTTTTGCACTTGATAAATATAATGAAGAAAAAACGCAGATCATTGCTTTCAATAAAGGCTTCCACGGTCGTACCTTCTTCACGGTCACAGTCGGCGGTCAAGCTGCTTACTCAGATGGCTTTGGTCCAAAACCACAAGATATCACTCACATTGACTACAATGACTTAGAAACATTTGCAAAAGTAATCTCAGACAAAACGTGTGCCGTTATGATGGAGCCTCTTCAAGGTGAAGGCGGTATCATTTCTCCAGACGTTGAGTTTGTGCAAGGTGTCAGAGAATTATGTAACAAGCACAATGCCTTACTTATTTTTGATGAAGTACAAACAGGTGTGGGCCGTACAGGTGATTTATATGCGTACCAAGGCTTAAATGTAACACCAGACATCTTAACGACTGCCAAAGCGCTTGGTGGCGGCTTCCCAATTGGTGCGATGATCACCACAACTGATATTGCAAAGCATTTAAAAATCGGTACTCACGGTTCTACTTACGGTGGTAACCCATTGGCATGTGCCGTTGCCGAAGCGGCTTTTGATACGGTTAATACGCCTGAAGTATTAAATGGAGTAAAAGAGCGTGAACAACTGTTCCGTGATGGCTTAAATGCCATTAACGAAAAGTACAATGTATTCAGCGAGGTACGTGGTAAAGGCCTGTTGTTAGGTTGCGTACTAAAAGGTGACTACGAAGGTAAAGCAAGAGATTTCTTAGTAGCAAGTGCAAAGCATGGCTTAATGACGTTAGTCGCTGGCACTAATGTAGTTCGTTTCACACCTTCTTTAGTCATTACAGAAGAAGAAATTAAAGCAGGTCTAGCACGCTTCGAGCTGGCTGTCGCTGATGTAGTAAACGCTTAACCTTTATGGGCGACTCGTCGCCCTAAATGATATTTTTATGCAAGTACTTAGACCTATTAGCAGCAAAGACTTTGCTGCTTTAAAAAACATCGCAGTAGAATCAGGACATGGCTTTACATCATTGCCTGTCGACGACGAGCTATTGGAAAGTAAAATACAGCGTTCTCAAGAAAGTTTTAGCAAGTCATTAAGTACCCCTATCGATGAAGGGTATTTATTTGTACTCGAAGATTTAGAAACAGGCGAGATCAGTGGAACGACAGCCATTGAGGCAGCAGTGGGTATGCAGGTACCTTTGTACCATTATCATCAGGGTAAAACGGTTCATCACTCCAGCACTCTAAATGTATACAATACTGTTGATATTTTATCGATTTGCAATGATTACACGGGTAGTTCTGAGATCTGTACTTTATTTCTGCGTGAGCAATTTAGGCGCGGATTAGCTGGTCGCTTCTTGTCGCGTATCCGCTTTTTATTCATGGCTGAACATGCTGAACGCTTCAGTGACCGAGTCATTGCTGAAATGCGTGGTGTAAGCGACGAACATGGACACAGTCCATTTTGGCAGTGGCTACAAGAACACTTTTTCAGCATTGAGTTCCCAAAAGCCGACCACCTAGTAGGCCTAGGTGACAAAGTATTTATTTCTGAATTAATGCCGAAGTACCCTATTTACGCTAACTTACTCAGCCCAGAGGCCCAAGCAGTCATTGGCCATGTGCATGAAAAAACAAAACCTGCGCTGCGTTTGCTGCAAAAAGAAGGTTTTGAGCACAGGGGATATGTTGACTTGTTTGATGCAGGTCCAACGGTGGAAGCAAGAATAGAAAATATCCGGACTGTACGGGAAACTCAAAACGGGACTTTAGATATCGCTGAAGAGCTACCCCACAGTGAAACAACCTGGGCGCTATCCAATGGCCAACTAGCGCAATTTAGAGCCACATTTACTACTGCGGTAGTATGGAATGAACATACACAAACATTCACAATCACCTCAAAAACGGCAGAAGCATTGCAGTTAAAGCAAGGTGATAAGATCAGTGGATTTGTTTTATAACAATTAAATACGTCGTGCTTTGTCGTAACATTTACAACGCGGCCAAGCCGTTATATTAAGGAATTGTCATTATGCACAACAATGTAGATAGCTTATTTGAGAACCTTTGGAGCAACTATTTAGCAGTTACTCCATCTGCTGTAAAAGTACACGAGCTATTAGGTTCAACTCAAAAAGACGATGTCATCAACGACCACATTGCACTACGTACTTTCAATCATGAAAAAATTGGTTTAGAAAAGCTGGCTGCACATTTCAAAGCTGTTGGTTACAAAGAGTGTGGTGAATACCACTTTGAAGCTAAGAAATTGTATGCGAAGCACTATGAGCACAGCGATCCAAGTAAGCCAAAAGTTTTCATCTCTGAACTACTTTTAGAAAAGTGCTCAGATGAACTTCAAGCAATCGTTGGCCAAATGATTGATAGTATCGACGAAAGTGCCGTTACTGCAGAAAACTTCTTGTACTCTGGTACGCACTGGCAAGTGAGCCATGAAACCTATAAAAAGTTACTTGCTGAAAGTGAATACGCAGCTTGGATGTCAGCTTGGGGTTACCGTGCAAACCACTTCACGGTAAACATCAATTACCTCGCTAATTTTGAGACCATAGAAGCAGTAAACCAAGCACTTAAAGATGCAGGTTTCTCTCTAAATACATCTGGTGGTGAAATCAAAGGCTCACCTGAAGTACTACTTGAGCAATCTTCTACACTTGCTGATCACCACCCTGTTGAATTCTCTGACGGCAAATTTGAAATCCCAAGTTGCTTCTACGAGTTTGCCCTTCGTTACAACAAACCTGACGGTGAATTGTATACGGGCTTCGTAGCGGCTTCTGCAGATAAAATCTTCGAAAGTACCAACGCTAGATAAACATCCTGTGTTGTTATGAATTGAAGTAAACTAACTTAAACACCCAAAGCAGCCTATGGCTGCTTTTTTATTGCGCCAGATAAATTAAAGAGATAAATTTAAAAATATAACCTATTAAATAATCTTCTAGTTTAACGCAACCTACAAGGATGAGGGCAGCATGTATACTATTTTACCTCCCCCAGCGAAACTCAGCCCCTTTGTTATTAACTTCTGGTATGCCAACACCCATCGTTTATTACCCCAAGCTTTACATAGTGATGGGTACATATCGGTATTATTTGTTGCTTCAGGCAAATCGAAAATGAACGAGACTAACCTATCTAATAGAGCCTATTTTATCGGTCCGCAAACTAAAACAACAATGTGGTATTTTCAAAATGAAGTGCAAAATCTCATCGGCGTCAGACTGACACCTCTAGGGGCCAAAAGCTTTACGACTATGCCATTAAAAGAGACAAAAAATCAGTGCATCGAGCTTTTGGATGTGGTTTCAAATTGCCAAAGTTTAATGACAAAAATAACTCAGAGTGAGTACACTCTAAAAGAGAAAATAATATTTCTTTCTCAATGGCTCGAACAACGTTTTAAAACGCGCTACGAGCCACAATCGAGCTTACTCGAAACCATTACCAAAGAGATCCAACTATCACCGAGATCAATAAAGCTGGCTGATATTTATGACACCCTACATATTAATAGCCGACGTGCAGAAAGAGCCTTTGACCAAGCGTTAGGCATGACGGCTAAAGAGTATGCAACCCTTGTGGAAGTATCGAAAGCAAGAAACTTACTCAGACAAAAACCAACATGCTCTTTAACTGATATAGCTTATGAACTTGAATATACTGATCAATCTCACTTCACGCGGCAATTTAAAAAAGTGATGAGCATAACGCCAAAGCAATATAAACAGAGGATATCAATGTGAGCCAAATTGATATAGATAATCAACAAACAACACAGTCCCCCTCTTTAAAACACATCAATGAATATCCAGCTATTGATAATAAAAAAGCGTATAAACAGGCGCTTAAATATTGGCAAAATGAGTTACTTCATGTTCAGCAAGCCTATTACCACCAAGGGCAAAGAGCTGTTATCGTTTTTGAAGGCTGGGATGCAGCAGGAAAAGGTGGCGCAATCCGCCGCGTTACTGAAAAACTCGATCCCCGTGGCTACCAAGTTTACCCGATTGCCGCACCCAGAGACGATGAGCAAGGCAGGCATTATTTATATCGATTCTTCAATAAACTTCCTAAACAAGGCACTCTAACTATATTTGACCGCTCCTATTACGGCAGAGTCTTAGTAGAACGAATTGAAGGTTATGCGTCAGATGCACAATGGCAACGCGCTTATCGTGAAATCAATGAATTTGAGCAGCTTTTGCTCGACGATAACATTAAAGTCATAAAACTGTTTTTACATATAAGTAGTGACGAGCAACTGAAACGATTCTCTGAACGGTTAAATAACCCTTACAAACGTTGGAAATTAACCGAAGAAGATATCAGAAATAGAAACAAACGCACTGAGTATGAAGCGGCCATCGATGATATGTTTAAAAAAACACATACCTCTGGCGCACCATGGTCGGTCATTGTTGGCGATCATAAATGGTTTGCTCGTGTGGAAGTACTCAAAGCGCTTACTAAAGCATTGAGCAAAGATATGCAGATTGAACCACCTCCAATAGACGCAAATATTGTAGCGCTTGCAGAGCAACAACTCGGAATAAAGCACAAGAGGACGTAAAATGAATCGTGAAAACCTACTAACATCTTACTTTGAACGCCATGACGGTATGGTGCCATCATTAGAGTTAAACAAGCATGAAAAAATGGCAGGAAGCGCATTTCATTTTTTCCGCGGCACTGCACCACTGATGTACAGTGACATTTTTGACGGGTTGATTGATCTGCCAGCCTCTGTTTACGATATTCCAGTCACCACGATAATGGGAGATTGTCATACCAGTAACTTCGGTTTTTTAAGCGAAGAGGGCTCTCATGGTGAAACACTGGTATTCACCCCAAATGACTTCGATGATGCCTGTATCGGTCATGCGATTTGGGATATTTTCCGATTTTTAGTCAGTTTAAACTTAGCGCAACAAACCGGACTTGAAATTAAAGAGTCGACTGACTCGATGAACATCAAACAAAAGCCTGCGGTATTAACAGAGCGTATACCACAAGCTCAAACTGAATTTTTAGCGCATTATGTTGCAACTTGCGAAGCGTCTTTACGTGGTGAGAATAATAGCCAAAGCGCGTTGACTGACTTCGACAAAGACCATATATTGCACAAGCGTTGGCAAAAAGGCTTGCAGCGGTTGGTAGGTGGCTCGGCATTTAATGTCAAAAGTACCTTAGCGAAAGACGTCGAACTCACTTCAGTGCCATTGCGGTTTAAACTTGATCCACTAAAGTTTGAACCCATTCACAGCGATATTAGAACCAATCTTATAGAGCAATTCAGGCCCTATGTCGACGACGATATCATTGACTGTGTTGAAAGGTTAGATGCAGGCACAGGCAGCAACCATTTAAAGCGCTTTTATTTGCTGGTAGGCCCCAAAGATCTGCATACACCGGCGCTTTACCATATTGTCGAAGTCAAACAGCAAACACTGGCAGCTCCTTTGCACTACTTTAAAGATTTAAGTCCAATAAATCGCCTCAACCATGCCCACTTAACGGTCAACTGCCAACGACAAATGCAGCGTAGACCTGATTTAATCATTGATGACGCGCTTTGGCAGGGTGTCCACTGGCTGGTACGTTCTCGTCATCATGCACGAGTCGGTATTGATCCTGAGCATATCACCTTGGGCAAGCGTGCAGCACACAAAAATGGCTTTGAACAATATGCTAAAAGCTGTGCACAAGTGTTAGCTTACGCACATATGAGAGGCGACAGACGGTCAATGAATTTTCAAGAACATTGCATAACCGCCCTGCCTCCACTGTTTACCATTCTGATACAAAAAGCGAATCAATATGCGCAGCAAGTAAATGAAGACTGGGAATTATTCAAGGCTCTCAGAAAGTAGTACCTTTGGAATATCAACCACAAGCCCGTCACTCGCGAGGACAAGCTCACCTTGATAATACGTGTGAGCTTCCTCTTCCAAATTATCCAACAATCCGGGCCCATGATAGCGGGCGCTAAAGTGTGTTAATACTAGTAATGGTACGTGAGTTTGGTTAGCAAACTCTGCAATCCGTTTCGCATCGCTATGACCAGTGTGGTGACCGACTTTCTTGAGGTCTTTATGAGTATAAGTCGCTTCGTGAACTAACGCGTCTACACCGTCTATGTGCCCTTTTAAAAGACTTGGTTTCTCATTGTCACCACACACAATCACTGAACGAGGCTGCCAGCTGGGGAAAGCATATGTGTTAGATGCGAGTACTTTCCCTTGATACTCTACGTCAAAACCCTTTTGTAATTGATTAAAGTGAGGGCCTGTCGCAATACCATGTTGTTTCAACAAGCTGGTTTTTAATTTATTCGGTATGAGGGTTTCGCTCACTTTGAACCCAAAGCTGGGTACTCGATGTTTTAGTGTGATGACTTCTATTTTACAGAAGTCAAAGTTCAAACTCGCGCAATTGAGCGCTTCAATGGCGCTAGTTTTAAGATCAAAAGGCAGCGCCAAATCTGTCAGTGAAAATGTGGCATGCAAAAACTCAATCACTTTTTTAGGCGCCACAATATGAACCGCCTCTTTTCTACCCGACATGGCCATAGATGCTAATAAGCCTGGTAACCCATAACAGTGATCGCCATGAATATGGCTAATACAGATCAAACTGAGTTGATACAGAGATAATTTAGATTTAAGTATTTGATGTTGTGTTCCCTCACCACAATCAACCAATACCCACTTTTTTGACTTTTCAAATTTAACCGCAGCGCCTGAAACATTGCGAAAAGCGGACGGGCTTCCAGATGACGTCCCCAAAAACTCCAATTGCATAACTCACTTAAATCCATAATGATGATACTACTGTACATAGTTTAAGTGATGTCAAACAATAGCTAAAGGGTTAATCCATGGACCATACTGACGCTTATCAAATCCTTGTTGTGGATATACAAAAGAGTTTTCAACCCCACATAGCGCAATATTCGGACGTTGTGGCGACCACTCAAAAGCTACTACACGCAGCTGAATTGTTATCACATGAAGTTTTACTGTTTGAGCAATACCCAAAAGGATTAGGGCACACAGATGACCTACTTACTGCTTTTAACATATGTCGATTTGAAAAAACGACATTTAGTGCACTAAACGATCCTTCGTCAAACTCAGCCGTCAATCTAAATACAACAACAATTAAAGTGATTGTTGGTCTTGAGGCGCATGTATGTGTCTATCAAACCGCTCGAGATTTATTACGGTTGAGACAACCTGTTATCGTCGTTGCAGATGCGATAGCTTCCAGAAACCCTCAACATAAAACATGGGCAATTGAACAATTAAGGTATGATGGGGCAGTGATTATGAGTTTAGAAAGTGTGCTATTTGACATGCTTAAAGATGCAAAACATCCTCACTTTAAAGCCATATCAAAACTGATCCGTTAATCCGCCCGGATAGTAATATTAACAATCAGTTTCAGATATTTGGTGAAATATGAAGAATGAACTAAATAGCAACCTCATCTTAAAAGTGTACGAACATATCAGGCAACAAGGTCAAGATTATGAACAAGGAAAACAATTTGAAGGCATCACCGCATTTTCGGATCCCGACGGTTACACGATTTATTTAAAAGGCAGTGGTGTTTTTTTAAGGTTTGGCTTTCATAACACATACCAATTTAATTATGACAAAGAATCTCAAAAAACCGATTTCATGAAAAAAATTAATTACATTGCGAGTATGTTAGATGACTAGAAGTAGAAACAGAGCGTCTACACAGTCATCACAAACATATATGAAACAGGTCGTCGACGCCTTAAGGCAAAATCCAACCGCTATTGGCGTGATTAAAGCTAATTGTCAATACTACCAAGAGCAAGCTTATTTAAAAAAAGGACTTAAGCGCACCATTGAACGCCTAGAGTGGATCCTTGCAGCAGATGATGACATCGAGCGTATCTGCCAGCAAATTATGGCTGATGACCATATTGGAAATAAATGTCGTCAATATCCACTGCTTTTTAAAGGCGTCAATCAATCTCAAAAATCAGAATAAAAAATTAAAAAACACAACCCACAACCTGAATAGAACAATATTTATGCAGTCAAAACAGAGTACTTACTTACATCATAAATATTGACCGCTCTTCGTCACCGATAGTTGTAATTTTATCTCATTTTCACCTTGAGTTAACTTTTATAAATGACCGCTGGATGAAAAAGTGATATGGTATGTCGCATTTTTTGGAACCGAGAAAACTTGCTATGTCGAATGCAGTAGAGACTAAAGCGAATAAAAACTCTCAAGCGCCAGAACAACAAAGCGGCTTATTCAATCGCTTTTTGGCAACCGTAGAGTTTTTAGGGAACATGCTCCCACACCCAATCACCCTTTTTGCAATGTTGTGTGTTGCAATCGTGGTCTTCAGTGGCATTGCCGACTGGATGGGCTTGAGTGCAATTGACCCTCGTCCAGAGGGAGCTAAAGGACGTGATGCTGACGGTGTCATCGAAGTCGTTAGCCTGATGAGTGCAGAGGGCCTACAAAAAATAATGACAGGCCTTGTCACCAACTTTACTGGATTCGCACCACTTGGTACGGTATTAGTGGCGCTACTTGGTGTAAGCGTTGCTGAGCATTCAGGTATGCTATCAGCTGCAATGCGTGGTATGGTCATGGGCGCATCTAAACGCCTTGTAACCTTTATGGTTGTCTTTGCGGCAATTTTATCAAATACCGCGTCTGAGCTTGGTTACGTTGTGCTTATTCCACTAGCTGCCATGATTTTCCACAGTCTTGGTAGACACCCTCTCGCTGGTCTTGCCGCGGCTTTTGCAGGTGTTTCAGGCGGATACAGTGCAAACCTACTTCTTGGCACAATCGACCCGTTGCTAGCTGGTATCACAACACCCGCAGCACAGATGATTGACCCAACTTATCATGTAGGCCCTGAAGCAAACTGGTACTTCATGATGATTTCAGTTTTCTTAATTGCCATTGTAGGTACTTTAGTGACTGAAAAAATTGTTGAGCCACGCCTTGGCAAATACAATCCAGATGATGCAAGCGTTGACTTATCAGAAAACAATATTGAGCATTTAACTGCCAAAGAAAAAAGCGGTCTAAAATGGGCCGGTGTTTCTCTACTTATCGTATGTAGCATCTTAGCGCTAACTATCGTGCCAGAAGATGGCATTCTGCGTCACCCAGAAACAGGTGCTGTAGCAGGCTCCCCATTCCTAAAAGGTATCGTTGTCCTCATTTTTGTAACATTTGCAATCCCAGGTTTTGTATATGGTCGTGTAGTCGGCACTATGAAAACCGACCGTGATGTCATTGATGCAATGAGTAAGAGCATGAGCTCAATGGGCATGTATATTGTGCTTGTTTTCTTCGCAGCTCAGTTTGTGGCGTTCTTTAAATGGACCAACCTTGGCACTATTCTGGCTATCAATGGCGCTGCGTTACTGCAAGCCCTAAATCTTACGGGTCCAGAAGTATTCATCTTGTTCATTATGATGTGCGCAATGGTTAACCTATGTTTGGGCTCGTCTTCAGCTCAGTGGGCTGTAACTGCACCGATTTTCGTACCAATGTTAATGCTTGTTGGTTACGCGCCAGAAACAATTCAAGCAGCTTATCGTATCGGTGATTCTGTAACTAACTTGATCACGCCTATGATGAGTTATTTCGGACTTATCTTAGCTGTCGCAACAAAATACAAAAAAGACATGGGAATAGGTACTTTGGTAGCGACTATGTTGCCTTACAGTATGTTCTTCTTTGTCGGTTGGGTCGCACTATTCTACATCTGGGTATTTGGATTTGGTCTACCTGTAGGACCGAATTCACCAATATATTACACGCCCTAATTAATAGTAAGAGCATTTTTGAAACTGCAAAAATGCTCTTATTTTTCTGTTTTTAATACGCCTCAAAAATGCCTCTAATTACTTTATTCATTATTTTCGCTACATATTATTAAATACGTAGATAACTTTCCTATTTAAGGTAAAATCATTAACGGCAGAGAAACCCCAGGTTAATCTTGTTAACTTCCTTTGGACGATTTAAATTTTTGAATAAAAATACGTCAAAGCATTTGTTATTATTCAAATGCTGTCCTAAAGTCCTAGAGGAATAACCGTAAAAGGAGCTTTCTCACCAATAAAAACTTGATGATAAGGCCAGTTATGTACACTTTGTTTTATTACCCTCGCAATGCCAGTCTTGCTCCACATTTTGTATTAGAAGCACTCAAAGTGCCGTACCAACTAGAACTTGTTGACCGTAAAAAGCACGCTCAAAAATCTGCACAATATTTAAGACTCAACCCTACAGGCAGGATCCCCACACTTGTCGATGATGAATTTGTGCTATTTGAAAGCGGTGCAATATGCTTATACCTTGCAGAGAAACATCCAGAAAGTCAGTTGATCCCAACTGACCCTGTGCAAAAAGGTGTTTTTTATCAGTGGTTAATGTACTTTACAACGACAATACAAGCTGAATTAATGATTTATTTTTACCCTGAGCGCCATACACAAAGCGCTTTGATGTATGACGATATCATTAAAACCCAGCAAACTCGCCTCACTGACATGTTTACTATTGTGAATAGGCATTTGGCAGGTAAAAGCTATGTAGTAAATGAACAATTCACTATCTGCGATTGCTATTTATTTATGCTATGTATTTGGGCCGATGAGCTAAATACTCCTCCACTTCAATTTGAACATTTAGCAAAATATCTTCGTGAAATGGCCAAGCACCCTGTCATTAAAAAAGTTTGCGAAACTGAACAAACTGATTTAAGCCCTTACAAATAAAACCTGTTCTTTGTATCGGAAATACAAATCTAAAGCCAATTTTACATAATCAGATTTTTCATGTAATTGGCTTTTAATCTACCTCATTATTAAAGGCTGAGTTGTTCTAGCAATACTTTAATCGTCTACTTAACTTTATCTCTCACGCAACTCAACGTATTATATAATTCAAACTCCCTACCCCACTGCTTATGTACCGCCTTTTAGATAAATATAATCAACTTATAGAAAGCAACACTTTAACTTTCGATCCAGCACAAGTATCAGCCATTGACGAACTAGACAAGCTTAGCAATCAAATTGAACTTTCGGATCGCGCAAAAGGAATTTACCTTTTCGGGCCTGTTGGTCGAGGAAAGTCCATGCTAATGGACATGTTTTTTGACACTTTGGGGAGTAATCGCAAGCAAAGGCTTCACTTCCATCACTTTATGCAAATAATCCACCAGCAGCTTAAAGAGATCCAAGGAAAAAAGAATCCATTAAACGTGATTGCTAAGCAATGGGCCAAACACACTAAAGTACTTTGCTTCGACGAATTCTTTGTAAAAGACATCGGTGATGCCATGATCCTAGCAGGTCTATTAGATGCGTTTTTCAAAGCAGGCATTGTATTTGTGGCAACTTCAAATTCGCATCCCAATGAACTATACAAAAATGGCCTCCAACGAAGCCGTTTTGAACCGACTATTGATTTAATCTTAGCCCATTGCAAACTGGTCAATATTTGTGGAGAAAATGACCACAGATTTGCAAATGGTTTTTCAGCAAACTTTTATTTTGAAAATGATGAGCTGGGTTTTTCATCTCTTTTTTCATCACTCGGTGGCTCGGAGAAACTGACCAACATCAATATCGAAAACCGACCTGTAGAGATCTTGGGTGAATGTAAGGGAGGCTTATTAATGGAGTTTTTAGCGTTGTGCGCTGAACCGCGTGCAACCCAAGACTATATTCAACTAGCAAAAGACTATGACGTGATTTTCATTAAAAATATACCCGCAATGGGTTGTTCAGTAGTTCATAGCTCAGTTGTTCAAGGTATAGAAGATGGTTATATAAGAACGAAGCCTGCATTTGAAGCAAAGCACTTTGATGATGAGGCAAGGCGCTTTATCGCGCTTATTGATGAGTTTTATGACCGTAAAAAGCTCATTGTTATTTCTTCACTGTGTGACCTAAATAACCTCTACACAGGAGAGTTATTAGCGTTTGAATTTGAGCGTACCAAAAGCCGACTAGTAGAAATGCAATCATGGCAGTTACCTGATACATGACTTATTAAATAGGCCCATTGCACCCGGGGGCAACGCCTCGAGACAAACATTGGACAATATCCGTCATACTGCATATCGCAGTGGCGAAATAGGCTATGCAATTGAAGCTGAATACAGGCAAACACAGCTAACTGATGAAATGGATGCCCACTCTAATGCACTCTAATGCAGGGCTAGAATTGGTGGCGATGTAATCGGAGAGCAAGATTACAAAGCCGCATATATCGAGATAGAGCAGCCTTTACTTGATGAGTTAGTCGCCAAAGCTTCGAGCCGTTGTGACGAATACAGTCTGCCAGATGCAGGAGAATTATCAAGTAGCGTCAATGTACACTATGAAGCAATCGAAACTTAGTTTTACGGGCAGGCTTTAGCGTCGCAGGCTTAAATCGATTAGTGGGCGATGCAAGTAGTGGCTATGACAATTTAACTGATTACAGTAACACAACTTGTGATACACAAAACCTACCTGCAACAGCAATGGATACGCCTAATTTAAAACCAGAAACATCTGAGCAATTCTCCATCGGTGCAGTCTGGAACATGACAGCAAATACAGCCGTCACAATTGATTACTGGCAGACAGAGAGTTGGATGACTATGCATCCGCAACAGAAGTCGATCTGGGATTTAACTATCAAAGCGATAATTACGGCAGTTTTACCATCAGAGTGCGAAATATTTTCGCTATAATCCCCGAAGTGAGGCTAGAAAGGTTCTTTGGATTTAATACTGAAAACCACAATATCTACGACCGAACTATATTTGCTGATTATTCAATTCAGTTTTAAATAAAAAATATCAAATCAATTCTCCCATCCAGCAGCCAAACCCTTTAGCTGGTTACTTTTCACACACTTCACTGCTCAGATTGTCATGCTTAAATCTGGTTTAGAAACATTTTATGAGCACAAAAAAAGCGAGCTATTTGCTCGCTTCCCTTTCGTATTCTTAGCTTAAATAACTACTTATCAAGCTTAAGCTTCACGCCTTTCAACCGGCTTCTCACTGAGCTAATTTTACTGCGGTTTTTAACGCGTGCTTCGCCACTCGCTTGGTTGCTAGGTCTATTAGTGCGAACTTTACGTCTTTGATGGCTCGGCTTTTTACTCAAGTTATCAATTAAGTTTTCACGACTAGCAACTTCATAGCCAGGCAGGTAATAACGCTTTATCTTTTGGCCAATCAAAGCTTCGATATGCAGTAAAAACTGCTCTTCTTCTCGGCTAACAAATGAAATTGCTTGACCAGAATTGCCTGCGCGACCCGTACGACCAATTCTGTGTACATAGTCTTCTGGAAGGTATGGTAAATCGTAGTTAACTACGCGAGGTAAGCCTTCAATATCAATGCCTCGGGCCGCTACTTCAGTCGCAACAAGGACGCGAACTTTACCCTCTTTAAACTCCCTGAGCGCACGACGTCTCGCACCTTGCTTTTTATCACCATGGCAAACAGTAGCAGCAATACCATCGAGCTCCAGCTCTTTTACAATTGTGTCAGCATCATCTTTCATATTGACGAAAACTAGAACTTGCTGCCAATTTTTCTTACCAATAAGCTCAGATAAAAGCTCTTTTTTACGTTGTTGTTCAACTGGATATACCACATGACGTACTGTTTCTGCCGTCGTGTTCTCTGGTGCAGTTTGAACGAGCTTAGGCTCTTTTAGTACCTGTTTGGCAAATTGTTTTACTGCAGATGGGAAAGTTGCTGAGAACAACAATAACTGTTTGTCTTCTTTCGCAAGGGCAATGACACGCTGCATTTCATCGATAAAGCCCATATCCAGCATACGGTCAGCTTCATCAAGCACCAAATGCTCGATGTTTGCTAAATCAACACTACCTAACCTAACTAAATCTAATAACCTACCCGGTGTAGCAGCAACGATATCAGCACCTTGTGCCAATCGTTGAGTTTGACCATCAACGTTCACGCCACCAAACACAGCAACGGTGCGCAACGCAGTATACTTTGTGAATGACTCACAATTATTAGCGATTTGCTCTGCCAGCTCTCGAGTCGGTGCTAAAAATAAAGCGCGAGGTGATTTAGTTGACGTACCTTTTAAAAGGTTGTGGATTACCGGTAAAGCAAAGGCAGCGGTTTTACCTGTACCTGTCTGTGCTGTCGCAAGCACATCGTGACCTTTTCTGATCACAGGGATGGCCGCCTGTTGGATCGGTGTGAGCTCAGTAAAGCCAATTTCATCTAAGGCTTTTAACAAAGGCTCTGGAAAACTAAACGATTTAAAATTCATAACGGTAAACCTGCGACCAATACTGAAGGGTCGCAGATTATACGTCAATTATTAGGATTAACAAAGCTTAAGTAGCGTCTCATCTACTAAATTTGCCTTTCCACCAACAATATATTGCTCATCTACCGCATTTATTAACTTTTGGCCTTCTATCTGTTGCTCCTTGCTCAGTGGAACATATGGCAGCCTAAATACTGGGCTTACTGCCCCTGTCATTATTAAAGCCGTATTGATAGCAATTGGATTGGGTTCACAAAACAACCAACCCATTAATGGCTGAAGATCCTTATTCAGTGTTTCATTTGGCGTATCCATAAGCTGTCTAAATAGTTTAGGTACCAAATTTGATGTCACCGAAATCACACCATGCGATTGAAATTTGTGGCGGCCATCATGTGCTTCGTCATCATTGCCCGA
Source organism: Pseudoalteromonas luteoviolacea (assembly GCF_000814765.1). GTDB lineage: Bacteria > Pseudomonadota > Gammaproteobacteria > Enterobacterales > Alteromonadaceae > Pseudoalteromonas > Pseudoalteromonas luteoviolacea_H. The sequence continues at coordinate 202,374 of NZ_JWIC01000007.1, read as the reverse complement.
CCAACACGCAATCCCTTTCGCTTCATAGTGAGCAATTCGCTCGTTACCAGCACATTCTTTCATGCCAATAAAGTGTTTATGTTTGGAAATAGGCTCGATAACGTCTGGCGTCAAATCTTGCCCTGTTCGGCCTGGCACGTTGTAGATGAACGCAGGACCAATTTCAAGTACTCGGTTAAGGTGCTCCAATACGCCGGCATCAGACGTGCGACCATAGTATGGGTTTATTTGTAAAGCAGCATCCATACCGGAAGCAAAGCCATACTCGGTTGCCTTGATGGCTTCTCGTGTGTTGTTACTTCCTGTATTACCAACAATCACCAGCTTATCTGAAAACTTATTGACACTATGTGCAATAAGCATCAAATGTTCTTCCCAGTTCATGAGCTGACCTTCGCCGGTTGTACCACCGACAATAATACCGTCGACACCCGCAGCAATCTGCATCTCTACTAATGCGTCGTACGCTGGTAGATCAATTTCACCTGACATGAGATATGGAGTTTTGATGGCCGTGATTAGGCTAGCTTTTCTTATCGTTTGTATACTTCGCATGCAATTTTTAGATCATTGTTTATATACGACATGTTTTATCACAATTGACTCAGTATGCCGAGGGTAAAAGAGCAAGATTTAGAAAATTTCTTGCTTAAGTGATAAAAATCATACAAACTTAAAACAACTGTATAAATAACCAGTATCACTATGCGATTATCTGAATATTTGAAGTCAAACTTTTATGATGCCAGCGAGCTATGCGCATTATTGAAAATTGAACACGACCAACTACACGTGTGGCAAGAAAACAGTATCTTTCCAAACGCAAGTTACAGCATTGAAAATCTAATAAAATGTAGCTCATATCTTGGCTTATACGAGTGTATAGAAGTCACTGACTACTACCCTAGAGGTGCGCTTGACTGGGGTCAAATGTTAATGAAACACGCAGTTGAGCATTCTAGTCATGCTTACGAGCTTTTCCAAAACAAATACATCACCACGCTAAAAGCCTGCGCTGATAAAGGTATTGTCAGTGAAGACGATAAATTTGGCGATGATGTGATAGAGCATATTCAGCAAGTGTGGCAACAGTTTCTTTGCAGTAAATACGGGGTAATTAGTCAAAATGGGGCTGTAGAAGAAGTCGTTTTTATTGACCTAGGTCGCTCAATCGTTGACGCTTTAACTGACGATAGAACCAGTAATAATATCCCCCCTGAGCATCGCTTATTACTGCATGAAGCGCTAAAGCTTCTTAATAAGGCCTTAAGTCACAATGCAGCTCACGAACAGCAAGATTCATTAAGATACAAGTATATAGACAGCGTTATTCAAAAGTATGACTTATCTATGAGGTAGCACATTTTTGTATTTAGGTTGTAATTTATAAATAGTCCAATAGGTAACCAGATGTATCTGGATTGATATTTTTGTTGATTAAAATAAAGCCGCTTTGATTACTCTCAGCGGCTTTAATAGTTTAAGGGTAAGTTAAATTAGATTAATCATTTTCTACAGATTGTAACTGCTCGTAATGCGCTCTGTATAATTCAAATCCTTTTAATACCCTCAATTTATCTTCACATAAATTGTCATACCAGGTATCAAATTTATCGTCATCATCTTGTTCACTCAAAACTTGATATTGGGCTAACAACTCAATAATGTCACTGTGTTCGCAACTTAACTCATCTAATTGCTGAGCTAGCGTCGAATGATCCCTATTTTGCAGTTCCGCAATGACACTGTTATCTAATTGTTGTGATTCTTCGCTCACAGTGTTGTCCTCTTTCTCAATCTCGAATCTAGTTATAACAGTCTGATATTGAAGATCCAGTAACAATTTGCTTATTCGTATAATCAATATACAAAAAGTGTAAAAAAAATTTCAGATAAGCAATTGAAAACCATTCTCAAATAGAATACCATTTGTGACGTTATCACATTTCGTAAGGTTTAAATTTACTATGAAAGCAAATATCCACCCGGATTATCAAGCTGTTGCATTTCATGACACGGCAGTAGACAAGTACTTTATCGTTGGTTCAACTATCAAGTCTGATAGAACTGTTGAAATCGATGGTGTTGAGTACCCATATGTGCCGATCGATGTTTCAAGCGCATCGCACCCATTCTACACTGGTAAACAGAAAATCGTTGCTAGCGATGGTCGTGTTGCTAAGTTCAACCGCCGTTTCAAAAACCTATCTGCTTCAACTAAGTAAGATCTGGTTTTTGCTTTACACCACTGCGATAAGCAGTGGTGTAAAACGCCAGCATGGTGTAACAAATATACTAAGGAGCATAAGTTGAAAGTTCTAAGTTCATTAAAAAGCGCAAAGAAAAGACCTGGTTGTCAAGTCGTTAAGCGCCGCGGACGTGTTTTCGTGATTTGTAAAACAAATCCACGATTCAAAGCTGTACAAGGTAATAAGAAGAAAAAACGCTAATTACCTCAATAGCTGTAAGAGCGCTTTTTCAACAAAGTGCTCATTTATACTCCTCTCTTTTTATTCTATTAGTCAATTTATTTTTAGAAAACGCTCATAAAAAAAGCGACTTTCGCCGCTTTCTTTGTATTTCATTTTTAACGTTTACGTCTTCTGAGCCAAGCCAATGGCAAGCTCAACCATGCTAAAAGCCCAAATGAACCCGAATCACCATCCTGATCATCGTCATCATTACCTCTAACATCAATTAAGTTAACCGTGACCTCTGTATAAGTTGATACATTGCCAAATGAATCTTGCGCTCTTACGCCAAAACGAATCACACTTTGAAACTCAAAGTCCAACTCACCTTGAACGACAATATCACCATTACTTGCAACACTGAACGGCGCATTACCAATCACCATAAATGCATCAACAGGCGATACATCTGGATCCGGATCAAAATACTCTAATTGGCCAATGATTGTACCTAAGGCTGCATTTTCAAGTACTTCAAAAGTTTGCCCACTTGGGATTGATGGAACGCGATCTGGATTATCCTCATCATCTGGGACATCAATAACTTCAACTGAAACCTCAACATAGTCAGATTCATTGCCATCAGTGTCAATTGCCTTGACCACAAAAACAAACATAGATTGTGTCTCAAAGTCTATCGAGTCAGTGACTCTGATGTTGCCATTTTCATCAATATCAAATGGCACGTTCCCTAGGATAGTGAATGAGGCAATCGGTGAGTCATCAGGGTCTGGATCTTCAAACTCCAATACGCCTATTATCGTATCAATCGCTGAATTTTCTGTCACTTCAAACTTCTGCTCATCTTTTATAACGGGCGCCACATCTTCATCACCTAACTCGTCCAATACTTCTACAACCACTTCGGTGTAGTCAGAATAATGCCCTAATGAGTCCATTGCGCGAACGAAGAAACTGTATTGACTTTGCATTTCGTGATCTAGTTCCATCGTAGCAATGATTTCGCCGGTGGACTCAATCGTAAAGGGGACCTCATCTAAAATCATGAAACTTTCTACAGGCGAAATGTCAGGATCTGGATCTGTAAAGCTAAGTATGCCAATAGACACCCCAACTTCATTATTTTCTAGGACTTCAAATGTCTGTCCCTGATCAATCACAGGTGCACGTTCAGGCGCTTCGGTGATGCTTAATGCAAATGTGGTTTGACTCTCCTGCTCACCGTCACTGACTGTTAATGTCATATCTGCGGCAAACTCAGTGAATGGTCTTCCCGCGAGTACACCATCAATAAACGACATGCCAGGCACAGATGGTTCTAGTTGAAGCGATAACGCACTGCCTTCTACGTCTTCAACCTTACTATTAAAGTCCACCTCTGCAAGCTCACCGATGAACAGCTCAATATCTTCAAGAGGCTCAATAATCGGCGCATCATTAACCGAGTTTACTGTGATGCTTACTGCAAACTGATTTTCAGGCAGCGTATCATTTGTTGGCTCTGGTTGAGTATCGGCGGTCATACCTTGGAATATGAATGTATCATCACCGAAATAGTTCTCATTAGGCATGTACATGACATTCGCATAATCCCCTGACGCCACTTCGGCACCCTGCTCTAGTTTATTTTCACCTAGCATGAGCATACCGTTATCAGGGAGCTGCACTATTTCGACTGAAGCGAATTCGCTAGAGAGGTTGTCAACAAAAGCGGACCCTATACTCACTTGTGTATCTTCATCTGTTGAAAAAGTGCGTTCAATTTGGTTACTTATTGGCACTTTGTACGCACTGCGCCCATGGGTAAATGCAAACAATTCATTACCCTTGATAGCAAGTTTGGCAATGTTAGTATTCGCTAAACCTGTACCATCAGCCATCCAATTTTGTCCCCCATCAACGGAAACAAATACGCCTAGGTCCGTACCAACAAATAACCTTTGTGTATTTTGTGGGTCTACTGCAATCGTCATCGCAGGAATATTCGGCAGTCCATTATCACTGGCTTGCCAATTTTGACCGCCATCCGTTGATTTCCATACATGTGTTGCATTGAAATTTGATACGGTGGCATAGATAACCTGATTATCGGTAGGATCGAATGCCAGAGAGCTGATCGTTACACCCGATTCTGGTGTTGCGGTTGTCCATGTCGAAGCGGATGTGGCTTGATCAGCTTGGTAAGACACATAAATAGATCCGCCATTTGTACCAGCAGCAACTGCGGCTTCAGTATTTGGCGCTATTGCGATTGAGTAAACTGAGCCGTTCAACGCGCCGGATGCCGCTGACCAATTTGCAGCTTGATCATCTGTGCGCCAAAGTTGGCTACCACCGATCCATAAAACTTGTGAGTTAGAAGGCGCCATTTCAAATCGTGTAATAAATGGGAAACCACTATCACCAGATATCCCATTGACCGAGCTGGCGAAGCTTTGTCCGCCATCCGTTGATTTACGCAATGATAAACCCGTAGTTTCTGCAAAAAGAATGTTGGGGTCAGTCGGATCTATCGCAGTCCAACCACCATCACCGCCCAGTATTTCAACCCAGCTATTAAAGCCACCATCTTCACCAACCAGTGTACCGTTATCCTGTGTACCGCCGAAATAGCTCGTACCACTTGGTTTAACCGTGCCATGATAAAACTGTGTCACTGCATAACCATTATTCAATGTTGACCAACTCACGCGCTGGCTCGCATCCGCATTCGCATTGCCGCACACTTCATCAATCGTTAAGCGCCCGCCAAGGGCGTTATCTGTTCTTTGTATACCGCCATCATTAGCCACGAATAAAGTCGTATTATTTATTCCATCATAATCTGGGTGGAATACAAACTCATGGTGATCTGCATGGGCATATTGTGGATTTGTGGGACTTAGCCACCAAATGCTGGCAGGCACAAATGTTTGACCGCCATCATCTGAACGAAATGTATCTATACCCCCAGTCCAAACTACATCAGGGTTGATAGGGTCTACAGCAATTATATTATCATACCAGCCCTGATTAAATGATTGAGCAGTTCCACCTGTACACAAGTCCAGCAACCCAAAATAAGGGTTACTGAGCAGCACACTTGTAAACCTATCGGCAGTGTCTCTTGTTACCGTTGTTACCCAAGTAACCCCCATATCGGTAGACTTGTAGACGGCATCCATTGCATGGTCATTACGATTTGCTGCCAGTGCATAAATAATGTTGTTGTCTGACGGGGCCACCGCAATCGTTGTTCTGCCTTGATTAGTGCCCGCAATCACTTGCGTCCAACTCTCTGCTGCATCAGCACTCCTGTGCACGCCTCCGGAGCTAAATGATCCGCATGCAGTCAGCAAAACATCAGTGTTGGACTGAGATATTAGTTTAAGATCTGTACAACCAACTGGGGCTCCTTGAGGTACAAATTTTGTTTCCCAGCTAGCCCCCCCATCTGAAGACTTATGAACCCCCGAACGCGTTGCTGCGTATAGCGTATTTGCATTATTTGGACTAAAAACAATTTTGTTTACATATTGAAAGTCCGTATTGCTTGCTGTGCTAGACATTTGAGTCCAAGTTGCACCGGCGTCTTCAGATTTGAAGATACCATCACCACGCAGCGCATCAAAATTGAATAGGCCTTCACCTGTTCCCGCATATAAAATATCTGAATTACTTGGATCAAATGTCAATGTGGTAACAGCGAGGTTGGTAGCCAGATCACTCAAAGGTTGCCATGATGCGCCTGCATCTGTTGTTTTCCAGACCCCACCAGCGACCCCTGCTGTATACATGATATCGTGATTAGTCGGATGGATAATTAAAGTTCGTGTGCGTCCACCAATATTACCAGGTCCAAGTTCCTGCCACTGTCCTAGCTCTTGATTTTGTCCATCCGGCGCATTCAATTGAGGCGTATAGTCAGCAATAACACTATTTGATGGTATTGAAAAGTGTGTCATTTGCTTAATTTGCTTCAGTGCCTCTGAATACTTTTCTACTGGCAGTGTCGTTTCGCCTACAGGAAGCCTTTGAAGGACATAGAACTCTTGCGCCTCTTTGGGCTTATCATATCGTTTAGGTGACTGTGTCTTAGCTTGCGCTTTTTTCTCTAGAAATTCGGCTTTACGCTCGTAAGGCGTTAATGTTTGCTCATGCAGCGCGAGATAAGCTGCTCCGCCGAGTGCAATCGCGACAGCAACACTAACAGGATGAAGAAGTCTCATTGATTTATCCCTTTTCACATTTTAATGATTAGAGTGCCTATCAAGGCAAGAGGTCGAGACTTCTTAAATATAACCTCATGTGATAACGCAACTAAGCCAGGTTTCGCATTCGACATGCCTGAGCGCGTCATTATCACTACATTTAACATCGTTCTTTTCAGATAGGTATCCGACTAGAGTGTAGTAATAAACAGCCATTAAACCATAAAAAGTTTACTAAGACGTTCACTTGATTATCAGCGGCGGATGACACAAAAAAACAAACCATTGTTTCTGTTGGTTTTTATGATAAAACAGATGAAGAAGGAAGCATTATCAACCAGGCTCAACACCTGATTCTCTTCGACTAGCTGCCGAAAAGAAGCTGCCAAATGCTCGGTGGCTCATGTAGTTTGTGGTACTCTTCTCTAAGGGTATCGATTTCAAGTAAAACTTGACGAGCTCGATTCGATTGTGCGTTTTTGGCAAGCACTTTGGCTTTTTCTGCAAGCCCAATAGTGCGATTTAAGCCTTCAATAGACTCTGCTTTCTTGTCTTTTTTAAAGCTCTGATCCTTGGCCTGTTCAACCAATGCTATAAATTTATCTAAATGCGTTATCATAACGTCTTGCTGCTGTGCTTTGATGGCCAATTTATACTCATGACCCATTTTTTTCATAAGTCGATTAAGCTCACTTGGCTGTGAACACACTGCAAAGCTAGAAAACAGTAAAACAACAAGAATAAACTTCATAACACTCCCCTTAAAGTTTGGGCTAGTATATATAAATCAGCTTTGCATTCAAGGTAAATAATGAGCGGTGATAAATATGATTTTTTCGATTAAAAAAGTTTTAATATTCATCGTGTTAGCTCTCGCTATTTATTTACCTTTAACAATAGCACTTGAACAAGAAACACCCCACCCGCTTAAGGTCACTTTCGTAAACCCCGGTTCAAGTGGCCTAAACCCCACAGGCAACTTTTGGTTAAACGTTTCAAAAGTAATGAATGCTGTGGCGCAAGATACCAATATTGACCTTAATATCTTATACGCCGAACGCAACCATATATTGATGAAGCAACTCACGAAGCAGGCGCTAGAATCAGATACAGACTACATCATACTGGTTGATGAAAAACGTGTTATTACTGAAGTTTTACTGAATTCAACAAAAACCCATCCAAACATCTTATTTTTGTTAAACAGCCCTACACAGCTAGAGATCAACAGGTTGAGTGCCAAAGGTTTCGGAATTAAGGGGGCAATATTACCTGATAACTACCAAGCAGGAAAAGAATTAGCTAGAGAGTTGGTTCAATTAACACAGTCCCCAGCCGGAGTTACCGAGTCATTCTCGATGTTAGCTTTTCTTGGGGACGTGGCTACAAATGCCGCGCTCGAGCGAGAACAAGGACTACTCAGCTACACGAATCGGCTTTCTCACATCAAAGTAATTGATAAAGTCGACGCGCAATGGTCAAAAAAAAGGGCGCATGAATTAGCGAGAGGTTTGTTACGAAGATATCGCAATGTCGAGTTGATCTGGTGTGCCAATGATGCGATTGCTTTCGGAGTAAATCAAGCAGCTATCGAACTGGGGGTCAGAGAAAAATTAAAGATTGGAGGTATAAATTGGGATCATGGACATGAAGACAAACTAGATGTGTCTATTGGAGGCCATGTACTCTTAGGTGGCTACTTGCTCATTGAGCTTCAAAAATATCAGCACAGTCTAGTCAACTATATTGGCACGCAGAAAGTAGCAATATTTAGGCCTTACAATGATACTTTTGAACCAATTTACAAAGCAATACATGACGATAACCTAAATCAAATAGACTTTTCACAATTTGTCAATCAAAAGAAAAACTACACAATTATGACACTAAACAAAGAATTAAATTTTTGACCTTTTTTTAGCCAGTCTCAAACAAATTTATTTATCATTACCATATTAAATGAATTTGCATTTCTAATTAAGTTTTAGTTATAGAAATATTAACCAATCATTTTTTTCGCGTGTTTTTTGCACTATTGACAGTTTTTGCAATACCTGTTTTAGTTAAATTGGTTAACAACATGTAACTAGGACAAACAAAATGAAACATAACATTCTAACAAGCACGAAATACACTTTACTTGCCCTTGGCGTTGCGTCTGCGCTTGGTGCTGCGACTGCACATGCAGCAACATCTGAACGCATGATCGTCACATTAAAAGAAGAATCTATGGCAAATGCATTTCCAGTCGCATTGTCAGAAGCAGAGTTAGTAGATTACAAATCACAGTCTTTAAGTTTATTTGCAAACGACATCAATGCTCAAGCGATTAAAACACTACCAAGCATCAATGCGGTAGTTATGGAGCTTACTCCAGAGCAATTATCATCTCTTGAGAAAGATGGTAACGTCGTTACTGTAGAAGTCGATCCAAAGCGCTACGTACCTGAGCTTATCGATGCAGAAATCGCACCTTTTGCTGAATCTACACCATATGGTATTAACATGGTTCAAGCAAAATTAGTAAGCGATGCAGCAGCTGCTAACCGTAAAGTATGTATCATGGATACAGGTTACATGCGCAGTCACGAAGACCTAGTTAGCACTGGCGTAACAGGTGACGACGGTTACGGCTCAAATGATACGGGTCTTTGGTATAACGACGGTAACGGTCACGGTACCCACGTTGCTGGTACTATCGCTGCGCTAGGTGGTAATGGTACTGGTGTGGTTGGTGTGAATGCATCAGGTAACCTTAAACTACACATCGTTAAAGTATTTAACGACTCAGGTCGCTGGGCTTACGGCTCAGATCTAATTGAAGCAATTAACCAGTGTGAAGCTGCTGGTGCACACATCACTAGCATGAGTTTAGGCGGAAGTGGCAGCTCAACAGCAGAACGAAATGCATTCGACCAAAGTTATCAGCGCGGCATGCTTCATATTGCAGCAGCGGGTAACGGTGGTAACAGCTCTCTAAGTTACCCAGCATCTTATGACAATGTTGTCTCAGTAGCTGCAGTAGACAGCTCAGAAAATAAAGCGTCGTTCTCACAGTACAACAGCCAAGTTGAAATTGCAGGTCCTGGTGTTGGCGTAAACTCAACATGGAACAACGGCGGTTACAGAAGTATCAGTGGTACATCAATGGCAACACCACACGTGTCTGGTGTAGCTGCGCTTGTATGGAGTAACTACCCTACTTGTTCAAATGCCGAAATCCGTGCTGCTCTTAATGCCAGTGCAAAAGATAAAGGTGCAGCTGGTCGTGATACTTCATACGGTCACGGTATTGTTCAAGCAAAAGCGGCATACGACTATCTAGCTCAAAGCTGTGGTGGTGGCGGCGACCCAGTTCCAGTCGCTAACTTCTCATTCTCAACAAGCGGTTTAACAGCGACATTCTCAAATGCGTCTACTGCGGGTACTTACAATTGGACATTTGGTGATGGAAACGGCAGTTCACAAACTTCACCTACGCACACTTATGCTCAAGCTGGTACTTATAGCGTAACACTTAAAGTAACTAATTCAGCGGGTGATTTTGATTCAATCGTTAAGCAAGTAACTGTAGAGGACGCGGTAACACCTCCTGGTTGTACAGGTCTAAGTGAGTGGAGTGCATCAACATTCTACCGCGTTGGTGACCGTGTTTCCTATAAAGGTTATGAATACAAATCAACTTGGTGGTCACGTGGTGCAGAGCCTACAGTATTCACAAACGTATGGAGTAAAGTTGGCAAGTGTAACTAATTTTTCTCTTAAAGAGAAAATATAACACTCGTTAACAAGATAACCCCAACGCAGATCCACTGTGTTGGGGTTAGTTTTTCTTTAAACAGATAAACACCAATTAACCCAGCACCGATGATCCCAATAGCGCGTTTAAGCGCTTCTAAAATACCTGGTTGAATGTTTTGTAGCGCGATAAATTGAAAGGTAACCGCCATTGAAAAACAAACCGCGGCTGCAACCCAAGTAGGCATAAACCGACGAATATCTTTTAAATTTAGTGCAGGCCTGTACAACACAGAATTAAGCACCAGCACAATAAAAGTCACATATAGAATATGAAAGTCGACATTGCTATGTAGTAATGCCTGTTTATCAAAAACAATACAGAGCCCCCAGCAAAAGGATGTAACGACAATATAACCCGCCCCAGGTTCACGAATAGCAAAACGTCCACCTTGAAGAATGAAAGATGCGATGACAAGTACCGTAACAGCAATGAGCTCTACATGTTTCAGTGCCTCCCCCAAATATAGCCAAGCAACCGCGCCAGAAATAACGGGAGTGAGGCATAACATCGGCAACATCAGGGCGACTTTCCCAGCCGCCAATGCGCGAATAAAACATACACTGCCAATCCCAGCTAAAACTCCACTGAGCGTTGCTGGAGCAAAGTAATTGAGTTGAGGGAACTCCCTACTTACAACAACCCAATAAATAAAATAAGCAGGTAAAACAAGCGCACTAAAAACAACCGACATCATCGGGGCGCTAAAATGAGCCGATAATCTTTTACGAGTGTAGTCAAACCCCACCCAACAAAAGGCACTTAAAATGGCAAATTCCATATACTACCTAACAATTACTCAACGCTATTTGCGTTTGAGTTTTCATGTATGAGTTAATTTTTGGATGTTCAGGGCGCCATCCAGATAAGAAACGATAAAAATCAGCCCATATAAAACACCAGCAGCTGCGCCACTCAGTCTCAAGGGCTTCGCTGTCTATGGATGAATTCAACGATTTCAATGCATGCTTTAATGCGCAAAAATAATAGTCTAACAAACGGGATGCTTCTGTCTCCATCTGCTGCTCATCTAGTACTGTTGTAAACAGCAGCATTACGTCACTGAGGCCATTTCCCAAACCTGCATGCTGAAAATCATAACCAATAACTTGCAATTCATTAAATGCAAAATTGGCCAGTTTGGCGTCTCCATGTATGAGCGTTTTGTAGCGAGTGTTACTCAGCGTTTCGTCGATTATATATGCGGCTTGCTTTAAAGGTGACAAGGGCATTTTTGTAAATTCATCGGGTCGAGTTCCGAGATGCCAATAATTTCCATAGCCTAGCACCCTAAAATGCGTAGTGGTTAAGTTCTCCCCTACCCAATTAGCATGAAATGAAGCGAGCCAACTTAGCATCGCTTTGATGTGTGTATTTGAGGCAAGCTCTATATTGCTAAAGCCATTTTGCTCGAAGTCTTCCAATAAAGTCACGAACGTGCCATCCGACTCTATTAATTCTAACGCTTTTGGTGCTAAGCAAACGCTTGGCAATGCCTTAGCGAACTGGCTGTAAAAATATTGCTCTTTTACATAACTGTTCACTTTTCGTTTTAAAGAAAACGCCGTTTGTTTGATATTTACATGGGCCAAATCTTCCGGCACTTGGCAGATTTTAACCGCGTATTTCTTATTGCCGAACTGAAACTTTTCCAGCGTACCACAGCCGTTCCAAAGAGCCTTTGCATCGAGGTTATCTTTGTTGAGAGAGTTTAGATAGTATGTATAAAGAGGATACTGCATAAAAAAGCCAAACGTTTTTTTATGCAGTGTAAACGAAACGCCCGTTTATATAAATAAACGGGCGTGTGATTACATCATTATTGATTTACAGCTGATTTAAGCAACTCAGTCTCTTTTGAGTCATCAATTAAATTTAAATCAAAGTCAAACTCATCTACTCTAATCGCAACTTCACGTTTGCGATTGTAATCGACCAACTTGACATATTCTTGCTCGTTAACAACATTGCCAACAAACGCATTATTGAGTGTGTCACTAAATGTAACCCCAGCTTTAATTTCACGCTTTTTAAGTGCTCTTTTTACCTTAGCCAATGAATCTAAACAGCTCATTTTCGCTTTGTAAGCTTGTTCGTTGATATGATGCCCATCACCTTCTGTTGGCTTAACCAAATGAGTTAGCTGTTGTTTAAAGTCAGTATCAAGCTGTGCAGCTTTTGCCAACTCTCTGATCATATCGTCACTTATTTTTGGCATGCGATGCGTAAAGTTCATTGTTGCTAAACGCATAAAGCGTCTTGCAGCCTTATTAGGGAAGTTATCTAAAAACTTATGTAACGCATTCTCAGCCTCAATTAACGCATAGCGAGTCGCATAATGAAAATAAGGTGCTGCCTGCGCCCTATCTTGCTCAGACACTTTTTGCTCATAGTATCTGATTGATGCCATCGCAGCATAGACAAAGCTCATCACATCACCCAATCTCGCAGACAATAGCTCAGCTTGTTTTAACTTTCCGCCAAGGACTAACAAAGAAAAGTCAGCATACACCGCTAGCTTTGATGCAAGTTGCTGAGCCGCTTTTTCGTATTGTATTACTTCAGGTAAACGTGAAGTACCAGCAGCTAAGAATGGAAACAAACCAAGCTTGAAAGCGCGAAGTCCGTTACCAATGCTGTACCCAACTGTTCTTCTGAGGATTCTATTGAATTCTTTGTCCGCATTAGGTTGCTCACTATGAATGGATTCAACCATCGACTGTAGATAAGGGTGACAACGCATCACACCTTGACCAAATATCATTAAGTTTCGCGTAAGGATATTTGCCCCTTCAACCGTGATTGCAATAGGCTGCGCAACGTAGCCGCTTGCCAACGTATTTTGCGGGCCCGTTTGAATTGCTTTACCAGCCAAAATATCCATCGCAGAATCAAGTACATCTCTACCAAGCTCTGTCATGTGGTATTTGGCTATTGCGGTAACAACCGATGGTTTTAAACCCATGCCCAAACCTTCAGTTGTTAAAACACGCATGGATTCTTGCAAGTATGCTTTACCCGCAATATCTGCTAACTTTTCTTGGATCCCTTCAAACTGACCAATAGCCAGTCCAAATTGCTCACGTACAGCCGCATACTCAGATGCAGATTTAAGTGCAACTTGGCTTGTCGATACACCCAATGCTGGCAATGAAATCCCTCGACCTGCACCTAAACAGCTCACAAGCATCTGCCAACCGCGACCGATATTTTTTTGGCCTCCAATGATAAAGTCCATCGGGATAAATACTTTGTTGCCACGAGTGGTGCCATTATAGAAGCGTATACCCATGGGGTCATGGCGGTTGCCAAGTTCAACACCTGGGTGAGATTTAGGGATCAATGCACACGTGATCCCCAATGACTCCTTACCACCGAGTAGGCCATTGGGATCGAACACTTTAAAAGCCAAACCAAGTACAGTGGCAATTGGTGCTAAAGTGATGTAGCGCTTATCCCAAGTAACCTCAAGACCTAGAACCTCTTTCCCCTCAAACATACCCTTGGTAACAATGCCTTGGTCTGGAATACCACCGGCATCAGATCCAGCTTCAGGGCTGGTAAGCGCGAAACATGGAATTTCACGTCCGTTTGCAAGTCTAGGCAAATAATGAGCTTGCTGCTCAGATGTACCGTAGTGAAGAAGTAACTCACCAGGTCCTAGGGAGTTTGGTACCATAACGGTTACAGCGACAGCTGAAGATTTAGTGGCAATGGTCCCAACAATCGTTGAATTTGCATATGGACTAAATTCTAAACCGCCATACTGCTTTGGGATGATCAGAGAGAAAAATCTTTCTTTCTTAAGGAATTCTAAAATATGTTCAGGCAGATGCTTCGAGTTTTGAATATGGTTCTCATCGATCATTGCCATCAACTCTTGAACTGGGCCATCTAAAAACGCCTGTTCCTCTGCCGATAGCTTGGCTTCTGTCACTGCTCGTAATGCAGAAAAATCTGGCTTTCCTTGATAGACAGAACCTTCCAGCCATACATCTCCCGCGTCGAGTGCTTCTTGTTCAGTGACTGAAATGCTTGGCAAAATTTTTCTTAGTTGTGTTCTTAAACTCATAATAAACTCATCCGACCAGATAGATATACCTACATTACGGCATAAAAATCAATTTAGATCAATTGCTCAAATGAAATAAATAACTAATTTTTTACAATGGACGCTAATATCGCTTCAAAACCTTACAAGAATTAATGGCTTACACGTGTACGCTGAATTTATATTTTTTTGCATGAATAAGCATAAATTTGAAAAGATAGATTATAAATACTAAAAAATAGCATAATTTGCATTGGTGATTGCTATAAGTGCCTGCGGACAAATTGAAATTTCTAACCCTCTCCTACCACCACTCACATATATTTCTTCATGCTTTTCTGCACTTTTATGCACCAAAATAGGAATTCGCTTTTTATGGGCAAAGGGGCTAATCCCACCGAGCAGATACCCAGTTGCCGTTTGTGCACTATTTTTATCAGCCATTTGGGCTTTTTTACCCGCAGCAGACTTGGCAAATAATTTTAAATCAACTTGCTGATTAGCAGGCGTGACACCAACAAATAATTGACCATCTACCTCAATTACCAATGTTTTGAATACTTTATTTTCATCAAGGTTTAATTTAGTAGCGGCCTCTTGTGCATAATTCAGTGAATTTGGATCATGTTTAAATTTTAAAACTTGAAAGTTCACTTTATTTTGTTTTAGCAGGTTAATTGCTGGAGTCATAAAAATCCTTATTTTTCTGATATATAGATACAAGCAAGCACAACTTCTTTTGTTCTGAACGGTCTTTATCAGTACCAAATTGCTGATGCTCTACTTTTTGTCATCTACTCGTCAAAATTGTACTAAATTATGCTCGACATTACGCCAATGTCGACTAAAGTTGTATGTGTCAGCATATTTTATATTTTTTAAATAATGCTGCTCATACGCAATTTGGTTGCGCCTTATACATGGGTAAGGTATATGTATACGAGTTTGTCGAGTATCACCGGTGTCGCTTTAAGTGTTTTAACCGCTGTGTTGTTTTTAAATAGTGAATATGACGCTTGGACGGATAAACTTGCATGCGATCAAAAATGCGAATTATTAGGGTGTCAATCTGGAACACTGATTTCAGGAGAGAACCGACGAGATTTATTATGTCGGTGCAACGATGATATGGATTATCTCGTAATATTAGACTGAGAGTAAAACGGCGCCATAGGCGCCGTTTTGATGTGCACGAATAAGTAATTACTTGGTTAAGTCATCAAAGAACTTTTTTACACCATCAAAAAAGCCCTGTGCTTTAGGACGATTTTTACTGGTGTCACCACTCATGCTTTCTTCTAGCTCTTTCAGAAGCTCTTTTTGACGTTCATTGAGGTTCACAGGCGTCTCGATGACAACTTTACAAATTAAATCACCTACAGAGCCACTACGGACAGATTTAACACCTTTGCCACGCATGCGGAACATCTTGCCAGTTTGACTCTCTGATGGAATTTTTAGATTTGCTCTGCCATCTAATGTCGGTACCTCGATCTCGCCACCTAACGCTGCGGTTGTGAAGCTAATTGGTACTTCACAGTACAAATTGTTACCGTCACGAACAAAAATCGGATGTTCACGAACACTTACTTGAACATACAAGTCACCAGCTGGCGCGCCGTGCATACCCGCTTCACCTTCACCAGAAAGTCGAATGCGGTCGCCCGTATCAACACCCGCAGGGATTTTAACTGATAGTGTCTTAGTCTTCTCTACGCGGCCTTGACCATGACAGCTATCACACGGATCTGAGATGACTTGACCAGTACCTTGACACGTAGGACACGTTTGCTGAACAGCAAAGAAACCTTGGCGCATCTGCACTTGACCTGCACCATGACAGGTAGAACATGTTTTAGGTTTAGAACCCGCTTTAGCACCACTGCCATCACATGGTTTACAACTTACCCATGTAGGTACTTTAATTTCAACGTCTTTACCTTTAACAGCTTCTTCCAAGCTTAAGTCTAAGCTATAACGAAGATCGGCACCACGTTGCTGTCTTGACTGACGACGGCCACCACCGCCACCAAAAATATCACCGAATACGTCCCCGAAGATATCGCCAAAGTCGGCTCCGCCACCGAACCCGCCATGGCCTCCACCACCGTTTTGTTCAAACGCTGCATGGCCGTATTGATCATACATCTGGCGTTTCTGACTATCCGTTAGGACCTCGTACGCTTCTTTTACTTCTTTGAACTTAGCTTCTAAAGCTTCATCACCCGCAGTACGATCTGGGTGATACTTCATTGCTAGGCGCTTATAGGCCTTTTTAATATCACGTTCACCGGCGTCTTTTGAAACACCTAATACTTCGTAATAATCACGTTTGGACATAGTTATCACACTACTCTTACAAGACAACTCTCCGACACATATGATCGGTAGTGAGCCAAAATTTAAAAACACGAAGGGCGCGTCTAGCGAAGTCGCCGCGCGCCCTTAACAGTCAACAATTACTTGTTGTCTTTAACTTCTTCAAACTCAGCATCAACAACATCATCGTCTGCTTTCGCTGAACCTTGTTGTGCGCCAGCATCAGCACCAGGACCTGCTTGCTGCGCTTGTGCATTTGCTTGAGCGATTTCCATTAGCTTTTGAGATTTCTCTGCAAGCACTTGAGTTTTTGCATCGATGTCTTCTTTGCTGTCGCCTTTAATCGCTGCTTCAAGTTCAGATAGAGCACCTTCAATTGCAGTTTTGTCATCAGCTGGAAGTGCATCACCTGCTTCTTCAACTTGCTTGCGAGTAGCGTGAACTAAAGCGTCAGCTTGGTTACGTGCACCAACTAACTCTTCGAACTTCTTATCTTCTTCAGCATTTGCTTCAGCGTCACGTACCATTTTCTCTACTTCATCATCGCTTAGACCTGAAGAAGCTTGGATTGTGATCTTCTGCTCTTTACCTGTATCTTTGTCTTTTGCAGATACATGTAAGATACCATCCGCGTCAACGTCAAAAGTAACTTCGATTTGAGGTGCGCCACGCTGAGCTGGGCGAATACCTTCTAGGTTAAATTGACCAAGAGACTTGTTATCAGTTGAACGCTTACGCTCACCTTGTAACACATGAATTGTTACTGCTGACTGGTTATCTTCAGCTGTAGAGAATACCTGTGACTTCTTCGTTGGAATAGTCGTGTTCTTCTCGATTAGCGCAGTCATTACTTGACCCATCGTCTCGATACCTAGAGATAGTGGGATAACGTCAAGTAGAAGAACGTCTTTTACGTCGCCAGAAAGAACACCACCTTGAACCGCCGCACCAAGTGCTACTGCTTCATCAGGGTTTACATCTTTACGCGCTTCTTTACCGAAGAATTCAGCAACTTTTGACTGAACTAGTGGCATACGTGTTTGACCACCAACAAGGATGATGTCATTAACGTCACTTACAGATAGGTCTGCATCAGCTAGTGCACGCTTTAGCGGCTCGATAGACTGAGTGACTAGATCTTCAACTAGTGATTCAAGCTTTGCACGCGTTAGTTTCACGTTCATGTGCTTAGGACCAGTTGCATCAGCCGTTACATAAGGAAGGTTAACTTCAGTTTGCTGTGCTGATGAAAGCTCAATCTTAGCCTTTTCAGCAGCTTCTTTAACACGCTGCATTGCAAGCGGATCAACTTTAAGGTCGATGCCCTGCTCTTTCTTAAACTCTTCAACAAGATAGTTGATAACACGGTTATCAAAATCTTCACCACCCAGGTGCGTGTCACCGTTTGTTGCAAGTACTTCAAACGTGTGCTCACCATCTACTTCGTCAATCTCGATGATTGAGATATCGAATGTACCACCACCCAGGTCGTATACAGCAACAACATTGTCGCCTTGCTTTTTATCCATACCGTAAGCTAGTGCAGCAGCAGTTGGCTCGTTGATGATACGTTTAACATCAAGACCAGCAATACGACCAGCATCTTTAGTTGCTTGACGCTGTGAATCGTTGAAGTATGCAGGTACTGTGATTACAGCTTCTGTTACTTCTTCACCTAGGAAGTCTTCAGCAGTTTTCTTCATTTTCTTAAGAACTTCTGCAGAAATTTGTGGTGCTGCGCGCTTTTCACCGCGTACTTCAACCCATGCATCACCATTGTCTGCTTTAACAATGTTAAAAGGCATGATGCTAATGTCACGTTGTACTTCTTCATCTTCGAAGCGACGACCGATTAGTCGCTTGATTGCGTATAGCGTGTTTGTTGGGTTAGTAACTGCCTGACGCTTTGCCGGTTGACCTACTAGCGTTTCGCCTTCTTCTGTAAATGCAATAATCGACGGGGTAGTACGATCGCCTTCAGCGTTTTCGATAACGCGCGTGTTCTCACCATCCAATACTGCTACACAAGAGTTAGTAGTACCTAAATCGATTCCAATAATTTTACCCATGTGAATCTTCTCCGACCTCAAAAAATTCGTTGTTCTGTTAGATGATTTGATAGATAAGGGCGGCAAATCCTATTTCAAGCTAAAACAAGAAAAAAATTTCATTTTTTTTCAATTTTTTTTATTTTTAGGATGAACAGGGCAAAAAGCAGGCAAAAAATCTGTATTTATCTGTTTAGAGTATATATTCTAACCCAAAAATAACGAGGTATGGATTTACGATGGATTTTGAAACTCTCTTTTCTTCTTTTGAGCTTAATGCACAGCCATGTACAGGCAGCGTTCCTATTACTTGGAGTCAAGGACGAACTGTTTTTGGTGGGCTTAGTGCAGCATTAATGCTCAAACATATGTATGTACAATTAAACGACCCAAGTAGAAAGCTACTTTCATATAGCTGCAACTTTGTTGCCCCGCTAATTGCAGCACAGCCATTTAGTATTAGCACTCATATTTTAAGAAATGGAAAAAACGTCACTCAAATTGAATCTCGTATCGAGCAAAAAGGTGCTACTTGTTTAGTGTCGCTTGCTTGTTTTGGTACCCAAAGAAGCTCTAAAGTTCAAGTCAGCTCATCTTGCCAACCAAGCATACTCAACCAGCAAATCCAACCACAGCAAACCATTAACTATATCGAAGGTGTTTTTCCCGCGTTTATCCAACATGTGGATCTCAATATTCAATCAGGTGCCTTGCCATTTAGCGGTGCAAATTCAACTGAACTGCACGGCTGGATGAAATTCAAACACTCCCCTCAAAACACCTGCCCTGAACTATATATACTGGCTCTTGCAGATGCTTGGCCTCCAACGTTATTGCAACTATGCGATAAACCCTCTCCGGCAAGCTCTGTGTCTTGGTATATTGAATTTCTACAACCGATGAAAATAGAAGAGCTTAATTGGCTGGGCTATGAAGCTATTACCCATATGGCCAATAATGGTTATGGTATTGAAGATGCCAAAATTTTCTCAAGAACAGGTGAGCTACTGGCACTAAGTCGGCAGACAGTCGCTGTATTTGATAGTTGATATTATTGAATTGCTGGAACACAATAAGGTATAAATATTTTTTATTGTGTTTCTGATTGTGATAACTGCTTGCCAACATTGTGATTATTTAGTGTCTATCGCACATATGGACAAGCACCAGAGGGCCATATGCCCGCACTGTGGTAATACACTAGCTAACTGTAAAATTGACTATAACCAAAGCATTAATGCATTTGGATTGTCATCAATATTATTTCTTCTGGTTAGCTTACACCCCCATTTTATTTCCTACGCACAGCATGGGCTCAAACAATCAATTAGTCTTATCGAGGCGATTTCTTTACTTGCCACTCATTTTAGTGCGCTCCTTGCGGGGTTATTAGCATTCACTATTTTAGTTATGCCGTTAGCAGCGCTCATACTCATTATGTTCGCCCACTCACCTTTTTGGCGTCATTTAAATCCTCAACATGCACGAATTATTGTAAGAGCTTTGATGCTGCTTAAACCGCTCAATCTGGCAGATATATTTCTTGTTGCTGTCTTAATTAGCGCATTTAAATTGACAGAGTTTGCTGAGATAGATGTCGGTCTTGGCTTCTGGTCGTACATTCTATTTGTATTATGTTTTATAGAAACACTGTCACTGCTCAGTAAAGAGCAATTATGGGAAAGAGAGCAAATTACTTACTGCCCAGACGAAAGTACATGTGCTCCAAGAGCTCAGCAACAGGCTTTAAAAAAGTGCCATGTATGTGGACAGCTTAGTAACGAACATCGCTGCCCACGATGTACAACGAAACTCAAATTTCGCAAATCTAACTCTTTAGAAAAAAGCGCAGCTTGGATGATAACCGCCATGATTTTGTTAATCCCAGCTCTAGCTTTACCAATCATGGACACAATTAATTTAGGCTTACATACCAAAGCCACTATATATAGTGGCGTTGAAGTAATGTGGCATGCAGGCTCCTACCCTGTCGCTATTCTAATTTTTGCAGCCAGCATTTGTATTCCTATTATAAAGGGCGTTGCTTTGTTCTACTTAATATACCAAGTCAAGGTTTGCTCTCAGCCCAAACTAGCAAGCAAACTATATAGAGCGTTGGAATTTATGGGTAAATGGTCCATGATCGATGTATTCGTCGTTATTCTTTTAGTCTCTCTTGTACAGCTTGGTACGGTCTTAAGCGTTGAACCTCAATCAGGTATTGTGTTTTTCACAGCTATGGTATTATGTCAGATAATTTCAGTTAATCATTTCGACCCTCGACTACTTTGGGATAATTTAAATAAAAATGAATAAAAAAGCTTATATTGAATCCAAGCCAAAGTTTTCTGTTATTTGGATTGTTCCTGTGATTGCAATCATCATCACTGGCTGGATGCTTTATCAACACCAAGCGAATAAAGGACATACGATTTTTCTTAAAATGGAAAACGCCGATGGCCTTATTGCTGGCAAAACCGAAATAAAAGTAAGAAGCGTACAGGTTGGGTTAGTTGAGTCACTGAAATTACAAATTGATCAAAATGCCGTTATCGCAACTGTTCGAATCTTCAAGGATTACGACACTCTTTTAACCGAAGATACGAAATTTTGGACTGTCAAACCACGTGTCGATGAGTCTGGCATATCGGGGTTAAATACACTCCTTTCAGGTGCATACATAGAATTACTGCCTGGCGAAAGCCAAAATACCGCAACCCTCTTTACCATGCAAAATCAGCCAGCTCTCATTGCCCCAGACATAGAGGGGGTCAGATATAAGTTAAAAGCAGCAAATGCGGAAGTACTGGATGTAGGCACTGGTATTTTTTTCAGAAACTACAAAATAGGACAAGTCGAAACAGCCAGTTTCAATGAAAAAACGTTAGAGATGGATTATGGTATTTTCATAAATTCTCCTTATAACGAACTGATTTCGAAAAATGCTATATTTTGGGTAAATTCTGGCGTTGAAGTTGATTTATCTACTGAAGGTATCAAAGTATCAACTGGATCTCTGTCAAAACTCATCAAAGGCGGGATTTCTGTTGACTACCCGCCAAATACCGAGGCAGACACAATTGCAGAGCAAAGCACACAGTATAAACTACATAAAAACTTCGCCGTAGCATTGGAACGACGGTTTGACCTATTTGATTTATATCTTGTGGAGTTTGAACAATCAATCAAAGGTCTAAAACCGGGGGCACCGGTAGAATACAGAGGCATGCGCATAGGTACTGTTGAGCAAGTACCAGCTCAACTGGTAAGAAATGGCCAACCTCTTTACTTTCAACAAGATAACACATCAATCCCTGTATTAATTAAGGTTGAATACGGCAGGATTTATGAAGTAGACGAACAAGCTAAAAAGTACTGGCAATCAAATATAGAAAAATGGATTAAAAATGGACTTAGAGCATCATTAAAAAGTGGTAATTTGTTAACAGGTGCGGTATATATAGAGCTAGACTTCTATAATGCGGCTAAGCCAGAAGCAATCGCAAAACACTTGGTATACCCTGTATTGCCAAGCGTACCTAGCGGGTTTACGGCGCTTTCTGAGCAAGTTATGGCACTGCTTAATAAGCTTAATAATTTACCGATAGATGACACGCTCAACGAAGCACATGAAACGCTCACAGCTTACAAACAATTAGGCAATGAAACAGAGCGTTTGATTAAAAATTTAAACAACAAAAAAGTATCAGAAAAAGTGGACAAAAACTTAACTCAATTACAAGGCACGTTGACTCAATTAACTTCAAGCTTAAAACAGTTTGAAAAAACATTATCAACTTACCAACAAGGTTCCAGTGTTATGGACCAACTCACAGATACACTGAGTGAATTGGAAAGTTTATCAAACACACTAAAACCTGTGACCAAAGGCTTGAACGAACAGCCTAATATGCTTATTTTTGATAAAAGTACCACAGAAGACCCAGTACCGAGGAAGCGTTAATGAGATTAGCTATACACGCTTGTTTGTTATCTTTATTTTTGGTTGGGTGCAGTAACAACAGCACCAGTCATCAGTATTATAAATTTTCTGAGCAGCATCAAAATGCGGCTTCAAACCATGAGTTTAACAACCAAGTTGTTTACCTAGAGGACGTTACTATCCTAGGGGTCGCTAATCAACAAGCCATCGTGCAATACACTCAACCAAATGTGGTCAACATCGCTAGTTTCCATTTTTGGGCAGAACACCCAGAAATCATGTTAACCCAGTTGACACAAAACTATTTAAGTAAGCAAGGCTTTACGGTTGTACCTCGAAGTTTAGCTGGTGATATAGATACAAAACAATACAGCGTAAAACTCGTGATTAATGACTTCGCTGGTCACTATGAAAAAGGTGCCGTTTTAAACGGAAGCTGGTATTTATATCAATTAAAACGTGGAGCTAGCCATTTAGTTCACAGTAAACGATTTGCCATAGACAATGCGCTCAAAGCAGATGGCTTCAATGCGCTAATAACGGCACATCAAACCAATTGGGAAGTATTACTACAAGACATTGAAGCGGTACTCGCACTAAGACTTAATCAAAATAATGAGTAAATAGATAGTCAGCTTTATCTGTAGTCTGTACGTATATTTTTCCTATTTGATTAAACCCCAATTTATTTAGAAGTTTCTGACTGGCTGTATTGTGACTCCCTGTTATGGCATGCAACTGAGTGAGATTAAAATATTGCTTTGCGAAAGCCAGCAGTTGCTCACACACTTCTAGTGCATACCCCTGCCCAGTGTATTCATCTAAAAAAGCATAGCCCAAGTCTGGATGTTGGAGATACGGCCTTTGGTAGAAGCCTGCAATACCGATTGCTTCACCCGACTTTAAACAAATAATGTAAGGCGCACAGCTTTCCAATTCATACTTCATCAAAAAAGACTGAGTAATATACTCCACCGCACTTTGATGATCTTTTACTTGTCTATCTCCTATATGTTCAATAAAGCTTTGCTGGTTAAGCAGCCGTAAAATAAAACTCACATCGTTGACGTTGGCTTCTCTAATTTCACATCGTAAAGAAGCAGTAGTGACTCCATCTATCATAGCTAAGACCGATTTTTAATTATGTAAAAGGCAGTGTATTTAAACACTGCCTTTAATATTTGCTTTCTAATTATTAAAAGCTCAACGAGATATCAGCTTATTTAAAAGTGACATCTTGATAGAGTGCTTCCATAGAACTAATCTTTTTTTGATTCGGCATATCTGCAAAAGGCTCATCTGCAAACTTGTAACCTCGCAACTGAATATTCAAACGAGGCGCAGCCTCATTCAAAAGAGTACTTTTGTAATAAGACTGAATATCCTCCTTTGAAACATTCTCAGCCGCCTTAATTAACTGTGCTTTCGAGTCAAAGCTTAAAGTGTTTTTATACCAATCCGAAATAATTGGCTCTGCTTCGTCAGAAAGGTTTTTTGGCTCTTCATTTAAATTGGCAAGCGCAGACGCTTTAATTTGATTAAACTCATCGTCAGTTAACTTCTCTAACTTTTCAGCATACTCTATTTTGAATGCATCAAAGCGAGCTTGCATTGATTGCACACCTTTTACAGGTGTTTGTATAAATAATCCCATTGCAGAGCGCTCATCAATACTGGTTGCAAATGCACCAACAGCATAGGCCAATTGCTCTTCTGTTCTTAGAGTATTAAACAGAGATTGCCTTAAATGAGATTGCAAAATTAAAGCAGCTGCCTTTTGCGCATAGCCCGGCTGCGGGTGTACGGCCACATCAACGATGGCTACATCAGCAACATCAACGTCTTTTTGAACTACAAGGGTCTCATTTAACTTAGGTTGCCAAAACCCAGCTCGCATATATGCTTGCTGACGCGTTTCGCTACCTGTAACAGTCTCAATACGAGACACAACCTTCAAAATATCCTCTTTATCGTAGTTTCCATAACCAAAAACTCGAATTAGGTTATCGTCCAATAAATTAGCCTGTACTTGTTGAAAATCCTTTGTCGTAATACTTTTTGCAGTAGTGATTAGGCTGTCAGTATCAAAGCTGCCCTCTCTTACTGTCTGCTTATAAACATCAAATGCCTGATAATAAGGAATTTGCTTACCTTTGTTTTGAAGGCCTCTCACATATCGATCAATTGCCTGTTCTAGCTGCTTTTGATTAGGTGTAATTGCAAACCCTTGAAGCGCCTCATCAAGAAGCGTGGCTTGTTTATCTGTAAAACCTGACACAGATAACACTATGCCAGTAGAGCTAGTTACATTTAAACTCATACCCGCTACGTGTGCCTCAGTGATTAATTTAGCTTTTTCAATTTGATACAGATCAGCCCATAAACTCGAAACAACACGGGCTTTGATATCATGGATAGGTAAACTGCTGTTTAAGAAAATTTCAAGCTTACCTTTTGGCTGATGACTAAAACGGTCACTTGATTTTAACCAAGCATGTACACGTTGCCCTTGATATACTTGCTCAACGCCTGCCGATTGAGCACGCTTTATATCAAAGTTTTCAGGCAGTAGCTTGTTAACACTAGGTAATGCTAAAGCAAACTGACTTTTCTTCTCCCAAGACGCAATTTCTGCCTCAGTTATTTGCTCTACTTTATATTCACCATCATAGAAGTGTAGTTTACTGTCGACCGGTTCATCTTTGCTGATATACCAAATACGCATGTTATTAGGAACAAGTTGCTCAAGTACCTTATTCACAGCTCTCGGGTCAAACTTGGCGTAGTGATAACTGGCATTCACTGCATGAGTTAATGGGTAATCCTGCATATTGGCAGTTAATGAACTTACATAAGAAAACTCATCGCTTTTTTCCAAAAATCTAAACTGATTACTCAGAGAAGTTTTTATTTCATTAAAATATTTACTATCGACACCCTGCTCTTTTATCAAATTAATATATTGCATCACTGTTGCAACAATCTCTTCTCGTTGCTGCATGCCGTGATCGGTCAATTGGATATCAATATTAAGCACACCATAGTTCCCATAATGGTTTGGTGAAGCATATGCAGTCAAAGAAGATATGAGCCCCTGCTCTTTTAATACTTGAGCTGGACTGCCTTGCATTTCATTGCTGAGCAAATAGCTGATAAAGTAATTAGGCTTAACCGCAAAATCAGACAGGTTGTTCTCAATGATAAACTCGACGTTTAGCGACTTCACATCTTTATTCGGCTTATAGTGAATGCGCTTCTTTCCGACGCTCTCAAAGTTCAGCGATGTAGATACTGTGGGCTCAGATATCTCTTTGTTCTTAATTGAACTAAAATGCTGAACCGCTTTTTTTTCCATTTCAGCAATTGACTCATTAGACACCATGGCCAATTTCATGATATTCGCAGAGTAATACTTATCATAAAATGCAACGGTCTCTTGATGTAAGTTGCTGTCTGGTTTATCACCCAAAGTTTCTAGGTTACCGATTAAAAATCGGTTCGAAGGATGGTCACCTAATAATTGACGTGCTAATTTGAACTGGCCAAAAAAATCCATTTCACGACGCATAGACCACTCAGCATTGACCGCATTCTTTTCCTTTTCTGTATATTCAGGATAAAGCTTTGGAGATTTGAAAAAGTCAGAGAACCGCTCAAGCGCTTCATCAAATGCATTGTTGTTAATTTTCACCATATAATTGGTCACATCTAACCAAGTATACGCATTGTGAGTACCACCGTTTTTTTGAACAAATGCGGCGTATTCATCGGGATCAGGAAATTTATCAGTGCCAAGAAACAGCATATGTTCTAAATAATGTGCCATCCCCTGCTGAGACATGGGATCATGTAGCAAGCCTACCCCAACACTCAAAGCGGCTGCTGATTTCTCAGCGCTCGGATCTGAAACCAACGCAACTTCTATCCCATTTTCAAGTGTGAGTGTTTTATACTCTCTATCGTCATTAGGGCTGACCACCAACTGCTGTGCAATAAGTTGAATTGAAGATTGTGTCGTATTCGTCGCTGAACAAGCTGTCAAAATACCGAGAGAAATAGCACCTATTGCCAATAATTTTTTCATAAAATTTCCAGTTTAAAGCATCTACATTCCGGGTTAGGTTATTAACACGTATTTGCTTATCGTATTAAACATATATCTATATACTGATATTAAAGTTCTGCCCGTACAAGTACAAGCCTAGAAAAAATGTAACTGTTTGTTAAATATAAACAAGCGCAATAGCTACCTTCTCTAATCCAATACTGTTTGAAAAACTAACAAACATACCGCCGGGGTGAAAAACAAACTCAAAAGTTAATTTTTATGATCAAAAGTGTTTTTTTTACTTTAAAAACGCTCTACACTGCATGCAAAACGCACAGCAACCACACTGACGCAACAAGGTAAGTTTTTAAAAATACAGGGGCAAAATTATGAATGAAGAGCAAATTTGTGACTTTGGCTTACACGCGGGAGAGCCATATAATAAGTTACCCGCTTGCTTTTTAAACTGGATGGTTGAAACCAAGCATGAAAAGCAAGATTTGGCTAAAAATGAGCTTAATAGACGAGAAGAAGCCGTACTCAATTCTCGTAACACTCAAAGCCAAACAACTTTGTAATGCCATTTTTGTGTAATTGCTTTAAACTACGCGCATAAATAAGTTCAGATTTTTAAAATAATTTATGCGCATAATTATTTCTTTATTTTTACTCTCTTTTTTGGCTGGCTGTCAACTTCTCACAGCAAGTAACAATGTAAGATATTTAACGGTTTTGCACACCAATGATAACCATGGTCGCTTCTGGCATAACGAAAGTGGTGAATATGGTATGGCGGCTCGAAAAACACTTATCGATCAACTAAGAAATGAAGCTGAAAAAAGTGGTCACAGTGTGGTGTTACTATCTGGTGGTGACATCAATACGGGCGTCCCTGAATCAGATTTACAAATTGCAGAACCTGATTTTAAAGGCATGAGTATCATTGGTTATGATGCAATGGCAATTGGTAACCACGAATTTGACAACCCACTCAGTGTGCTTGATAAACAAATTGCCTGGTCCAACTTCCCGCTTTTGTCTGCCAACATCATAGACAAAAAAACTCAGCAACCCGCCTATCAAACTTATACCGTTATCAACAAAGGTCAACTTAAAATAGCCGTTGTTGGGTTAACAACAGTAGACACCGCTAAAATTGCTAATCCTCAATATATCGGTCACCTTGATTTCATTACGCCAGCAAAAGCAACACAACCCTTAGTTGATATGATCAAAACTAAGTATCAACCAGATGTGGTCGTTGCGGTGACGCACATGGGTCACTACCATGACGCAAATCATGGTATTAATGCACCCGGTGATGTCACATTAGCAAGAAGCTTGAAGCCAAATACACTCGACATGATCATCGGTGGCCATTCGCAAGAGCCAATCTGTGTTGACAAAAATGGGGAGCCAGATGCGACATTTTCCGCAGGGAAAGCATGCTGGCCCGATAAGCAAAATGGTACCTGGATCATGCAAGCTCATGAGTGGGGTAAATATGTTGGTAAAGCGGTCTTTAAAATCGAAGAAAGTAGAAAAACACTCATCAGTTATGAGCTAGTTCCTGTTAATTTAAAAAATGAACAAGGCGACTTTATTGCTGATGAAATTAAAAAAGACAAATCACTCTATGAATTTTTATTGCCTTATCAACAAAAAGGCGCTGAAAAACTTGCCGGGGCAGTAGGTTCTATAAACGCATTCCTTGACGGCAGTAGAGATCTTGTCAGATTTGAGCAAAGCAAACTCGCTGATTTAATTATCAATGCACAAACGGAAGCGGTTGGTGCAGACTTTGGCATTATCAGTGGTGGTGGCATACGCGCAAGCATGAACGCTGGCGACGTTAATTATAAAGACATTTTAACAGTCCATCCTTTTAAAAATCGCGTTGCTTATATCGACTGGCAGGGCCCTGAGTTAATCGAATATTTATCTATCGTGGGCAGTTTCCCACCTGACGCGGGGGCTTACCTTCAATACCATAAAATCGATTTTAGTATAGTAAACTCAAAAGCTGTCATTAAATCTATTAATGGCAAAAAATTTGATATTAATGCGACCTATAGAATGAGTATTAATAGCTATAATGCTGCTGGAGGAGATGGCTATCCAATACTCACTGAAAAGAAAGGCTTTCAAAATACAGATAGTACAGATGCTCAAGTATTAAGAGCATATATAGAAAAATACTCTCCAATAGACGTCAACACGCTATAAAACCATTTAAATTCAGGCATACGGTTTAGCGCCGTATGCTTGTTATTTACTTTCCTAGTATATCTATATCATTGTCCACGATGTTTGTAAGTGCATAACTGTGCAACTTAGAACGAGATCCCTCACCATGCGCTTTTGGAGGGTAGTACTTTGCTTTTAAATCAGGTGTGCTTACGAGCAATTCATCGAGTGCAGCCCGGATCTCGCTCAACGTTTTCTCTAAGCTATTAGAAAAGTTCGGCCTTTTTCTAATCGTATGACCCAATGATATCAGTCGGTGAAAATATTTATCTGCTAAATCGAGTAATTCATCCGGCAGCTCTTTATTTTGATTCAAAGATGCGTCAGGGTAAGCTCTGCAATATTCCAATAAAGCGAGATAAAAACATAAGGGTTTATTCGCTAACTGTACTTTGGTTTCTTTGTCAGAGGTTAACTGCAAAGTTTTCGAATATAAATCTATTTGCAATATCACTTTTTTTGGTATTACCGGTTTTATATTATCGCGAACCTGAATCTTATGTTTTCTTCTAGAGACATTTTTTAGTAGCGCAAAATTCAATATGGCAAATACCAGAGGAAAAATCAGTAAAAAATTATTTTGCTCCGTATTTAGTTTAAAAAGCATGTAGGTTCTATTTCCGGGCGCATTTAAATGTTCAACACTCAGGCCTTCAGATGGCAATAAAGGCGTATTCGAAATTGACATCAACTTAACCCGACTATTTTGCTCTTTTAAACTTTGATTAATATCACTTATATAGCTGGCCAACGCTTCTGGATCACCAGAGTAATTTAGCATAGGATCAGCTAATGGCAGGCGATGTTTATCCAGAGAAACCCTCAGTTTAACTTCTTGTAGGTCATGATAAATAACATCGTCGATTGTCGACTTTGACATCACGATAAAAATGATTAAAAAGAACATTAGATAAGACGTAAATGTGGCGAGTTTCTTTAGCTTTTTCATTCATTTTCTCCCAAAAACTCATAGGGAAAGACGCTACACTGCCAGTACTGTTTGATGCTATCGAAATAACTTGAGCCAGTATCCTTCATAACTTGATGTAAAAGGCCCTGCAGGGAGCAGGCCAATTCGGTGTTATCATTCACCATCTTTAAATACCATTTACTCCCACTTATATTACTTCCCGTTGGCGTAATATAGTTTTTTGAAAAATACGCTTCATCTTCCTCATTCCAGTAGGTAGCAATGATGTCTAACTCACCTGATGACAGCTTCTCTCTCAAAATTTCATGAGAAGTAACATACTGTATGTCCAAAGCATCAATATCAATATCCAACGATTTAAAAGTCTGTTTAGGCAATATATGCCCTGAGCGACTAGTCGGATAATCTAACAGTCCTATTTTCTTGTCCAAGAAATAAGCTTTTTCTAGCTTAGGCTTTTCTCGATTAGAAATAAAAAATGCGGTGTATTCAGGGTAACCAATCACAGAGCGGTAGCTATATGTAGACTCCGCCATTAATGCTTTCATGACATTATCCTTTGACAGTGTCAAATCAGCTAAACCTTTGGCAATAAAATCAATTTGCTCAGCTAAGTTCCCGCTCCAATAGATATTCACTAACCCATATTGCTTGGCTAACACCGGATCCGAACACAATTTAGGTGCCAGCGTATCCGCAAGCTTTTTTACCGGTACATGCACATTAAATGATTGACTATTCGACACTGAACGAGTTTGACATTGAATGTGCTTTTCCAACAGGTTTGGTAATACAACAACAGATGGGCTATTTAACTGCTTTGCGAGGTAAAAACATGCCAAAACAGACAGAAACAAAACTGTAACAATGGTTGTATTATTGCTTAATTTGAGATTGTATTTCACATCAACTAGATTCTTTTATTCCTTACAAGCTTATTAGATCAACTTTCTTTACTTATTGCAATAGGTAATTTTACCAATCAAAAGTAAGTCATTGAATTTACTACTTTATTAACAAGAAATTATGAATTCTATTGACTCCTTTTTTTTTCCTTAAAAAACCGGACAATTGACCGCATTGGAATACAAGGTCTTTATCTGATTTACATTTTGTAGAGTGAATGATGTTTAGAAGTTCAATTACAGTTTTAGCACTAAGTACTTGCCTTATGAGCAGCTCTGCCTTTGCTTGGGGCCAAAATGGACATCGAGTGATCGGTGAACTTGCGCAAAACAATCTCAGCCATACCGCTATGTCCCAAGTGCAACTCCTTTTAGGTGATGACTCCTTGGCCGAAGTATCTACATGGCCAGATGAAATGCGTTCAAGCCCGAGCCCTTTCTGGAAAAAACAATCCGGTAAATGGCACTACATCAATATTGATGACCCTTCACAAATGCATCGCTACGACAATGGCTCTATTGAACATAAACATGAAGTAAAACACATTCTTGACGGTATTAACTATGCTGTTAACGTTTTAAAGAGCACTTCCTCTACACATGAAGACAAACAGTTTGCGCTAAAGTTCCTCGTTCATTTAGTGGGTGACGCGCACCAGCCTTTTCACGCAGGAAGAGCCGAAGACCTTGGCGGAAACAAGATAGAAGTAGAATTTTTTGGAAAGTCGACTAACCTTCATAAAGTTTTCGACACGGAGCTAGTGGAACATCAAAAGCTATCTTACACAGAATTTACTCGCTCAGTAACAACCTCGAATAAACAATTAATTGCTAATTATTTAAACAGTTCACCTGCTGATTGGTTATTAGAATCGAATAAAATCGCTGAAGAAATATATAAGAGCAATGAAACTGAAATAAGTTGGAGTTATATATATAAATACACGCCAACTATAAAACAACGCCTTCAACAAGGCGGTTATAGATTAGCGGGTTTACTAAACCAAATTTTTGACACTCAATCAAAGCCTTTAATTAATGCGCTTGCTACAAATAAAAGTTTTGAGAAATGATATTTAAACTAACTACTAAACCTAATAACACGGGAAACAACATAATGAAAACGCAACTACGCAAAACGGCACTTTCTCTAGCGGTTATCGCTGGCCTTGGTGCTAGTGGTGCTGCTAGCGCGAACTCTTTAACAGCAACTATCAAAGGTACGGTCGTAGGACCAAAAGGAAACCCTGATACGTCGTCTGTTGTCACTATCATTCACGAACCTACAGGTTCGAAGAAAACTTTTTCTCCTAATGAAAGTGGTGTGTTCAATGCGTCTGGTTTGCGCGTAGGTGGTCCTTACACTGTCGTGATCGACTCTCAAAAACACAGAGACAAAACGCTAACAGATTTATTCCTAACACTAGGTAAGACATCTGCTTTAGATATCGAACTTAACTCTGATGTTGAAACAATCACAATCACAGGTTCTTCTCGTCATTCAATTATCAATGCATCTAAAGACACTATCGGTAGTGTATATGGTGCTGCTGATATTGAACGTGCGCCTTCATTTGACCGTGACCTAAAAGACATTGTTCGCCAAAACCCGCTTGTAAACATCTCTGATGATTCTCGTGGTGAAATGTCAGTGGCGGGTGTAAACCCTCGCTTCAACAGCATCTCTATTGATGGTGTTAAACAAAATGATGACTTCGGTCTAAACGACAACGGTTACCCGACTAACGGCTCTCCAATTTCTCTTCTTGCTATTGACCAAGTTTCTGTTGATATCACACCATTTAATGCAAAAGCGTCAGGCTTTACAGGTGCATCAGTAAACGCAGTTACTAAGTCTGGTACCAACGAGCTTTCTGGTGAATTCTTCTACGAATATGAAGATGACTCTCTAGCTGGCACACCAAAGCGTGAAGATGGTACAGACGTTGATTTACAATACGAGCGCAAAACCTTTGGTGCAGCATTGGGCGGTAAAATCATCGAAGACAAACTGTTCTTCTTTGTTGCTTATGAAGAGTCAACAACACCATATGTTACTGAATGGGGCGTGCAAGGTTCTGGTGCAGCAAACGAGCTTGACTGGTTAACTAACGCGGATATTGAAAAAGTTCAAAGCGTAGCAAGCAGTAAATATGGTGTGAACACAGGTGATGTACCTAGCGGCTTGAACGATGATAGTGAAAAGCTATTGCTAAAACTTGATTGGAACATCAACGATTATCACCGTGCAGCATTCACATACCAAGATTCAACGGACAACTCAATTACGCCGCAGAATACGCGCAGTAGCCGTTTCTCTTTATTGAGTAACTGGTATGATAAAAAAGGTGAAATTACCTCATACGCCGCACAATTCTATTCAGATTGGACTGATGAGTTCTCAACTCAGGTTAAAGTGTCGTACAAAGACACTAAGACTGATCAAGCCCCTTTCTCTGATGCGCTAAACGATGCTAAAGTAGCTCAAGTCCGTATTGACTTTGACGACAATAGACTTTACTTCGGTACAGATCCATACCGTCACGCAAACAAACTAGAAAATACAACGACCACCATTGACGTTGAGGGTGAATACCTGTTTGACTACCACACACTAAGCTTTGGTATTGGTGTTGAAAAGATTGACGTATTCAACCAGTTCGTACCTTTCTCTCGCGGCGACTGGACCTTTGACTCTTTAGCAGACTTCGAAGCAGGTAAGGCAAGCCGAGTTTCATACTCAAATGCACACACAGGCAACCCGAACGACGCTGCGGCAGATTTCGAAGTACAAAACCTACACATGTTTGTGGAAGATCGTTGGGACATTCGTGACGACCTATGGATCAATGCAGGTGTTCGTTACGAGCGTATTTCAACATCAGGTCTAATCCGTGAAAATAGCACTTTCACTGGATTATATGGCTTTTCAAACACTAACAGTTTAGATGGTAAAGACATCATTCTACCTCGTCTAGGTTTTAACTGGACAGCAGCTGAAGACCTAACAATCAGTGGTGGTGTTGGTCGCTACTACGGTGGTACACCAAATGTTTGGATTTCTAACTCATATTCAAACGATGGTCAAATCAATGTACGTGCAGACACCAGTCTTGTTGACCTGGAAGCCACGAGTGAGAACGATAATAGATTTACCCAGCCTCCTGTAGGTGCAACGCTGGCTGAAGGTGATGGCGACGTTAATTTAATCGACCCTAATTTCGAGCTACCTTCAGAGTGGCGTTACGGTATTACAGCAAACTACTCAGCGGATTTCTCTAGCATTGGCCTTGGTGATAACTGGGACCTTGAAGCAAGCTTCATGTATGTAAAAGAGAAAGATGCTGTCCGTTGGCACGAACTATACCGTGAGACACAAGAAGTGGTAGTCGGTCCTGATGGCCGTAATATCTACGTAGGTACAGACGAGCGCGACCGTGCTGATATCATGCTAACAAATGGTGACGGTGGTACACGTAAGACATTTACTTTCAGTCTTGCAAAAGCATTTGAAAATGGCTTGTATGTGAATGCTTCTTACGCAAATCAAGACGCATCATCTCTGGTTGGCGGTACGTCTTCTACTGCAAACTCAAACTATGAGAAATACAACACAGCTGACAGAAACAACCCTGTCGTTGGCCGCAGCCGTTATGAAATTGAACATAGCTTCAAGCTAAATGTGTCGTATTCTACTGAGCTATTTGCAGGCTACAAGTCTACTTTCTCACTACAAGGTGAACGTAGCTCTGGCAGACCTTATAGCTGGATATTTGCAAACGGCTTCGATACGTTCGGTGGCCAAAACAACTTCGACGACGGTGAATTCCTAGCTTATATCCCTACAGGTGCTGATGATACTAAAGTAAGATATGCTGACGGCTATAGCTATGAGCAATTAAAAGCTGTCATTGACGAAAATGGTTTAGGTGGTCATGCTGGCGGTATTGTTGACCGTAATACAGTAACTGGTCCGTGGACAACGCGTTTAGACTTTAAATTTACGCAAGAAATCCCTGGCTTCATGGAAGGTCACAAAGGGTCGGTCTATTTCTCAGTTAAGAATCTACTTAACCTAATCGACAGCAGTGCAGGTAAAGTCTACAGAACAGACTTCTTCAACAATCGTGAACTAGTCGGTGTTGAATATGACCAACCAACTAACCAGTACGTTTATAGCGAAGGGTATGAAGACGAAGCTCCTACAACATTTGACGCAGAGCGTTCTTCATGGCGTATCAAGTTAGGTGTTAACTACAAATTCTAATATCTAACTTAAACATGTAATTAGATGTCAAAGGCCAGTTTAATACTGGCCTTTTTTATTTCTTTGTCTTTCACTGAGTGATCACTTGACCTACAACACCAGCTAAACTTATTGTTCAATTCACACAACAGAAACACTTTAGGAATATAATATTTATGAAGTCAGGTGTTTAAAAAGATATAAATACAGCTATGTTTTTTTGAAAAGGATAAGTTCAAATGAAACTAAAAACACGACTATTCAGTGTCATCATGTTAGGCAGTATTACTGCCACTCCTACCTACGCAACTCAACAAGAAGCAGCCACAGCCAGTGCCGGTGAGCAAATTTTAGATCTGGCTAAAGACCAATTACTCTCGGGTGTCGGGTCACTCCTGTTCAATCGCTTTTTTGGTTCTGGTGGGCCAAATTACGTCATGTTAAGCGAAGCAAGTTTACAGGCAATTCAGGAGCGCGTAAGAGCTGAAATTATTCGCGATGCTGAGTTTGAATTCATTTCAGAGTTTAACGCTTTAGAATCATCCATGGAGCACTATTCAGATACTGCCAGATATGGTCGCCCTGATCTTGCTTTACTGAGTAGCTTACTGGTTAAGTCAGAAGATGTGATTAATCATAGAGCGCTCAATGCTCGCTATAATAATGACTTTTATTATATGGCAGATACCTATGCCCTAGCAGCATCCGTGACAGTCGCTATCTACACCGAACGCTATTTACAGGGTTACGTGTCTAAAAGTGTCGTTTCAACCAAAGCACATAACCTTGCCAATATACTCGACACTATGCTTAGGCAGAAAAAAACTGCCGATTTACCTTTACGTGAGCAATGTGAATCACCAGATCCCTACGGCCAAGTTGTAGAATACAAATGCTCTTTAAGAGATCCGCATGGCAATACACTCGCGTCTTATGTTATCGAGCCTCAATATCCAGATGATGAAATCTACTGGGAAAACTTAAAAAGAGCCAAAGAAGCGGAGTATAGAAAAACTAAATTTGATGGTATTCAAGTGGTCATAAACAAACTGCGCGGCTTATAACCTTAAGGGGGATTGGCGTATATATCTATCAATACGGCAATCCTTTTCTAGGCTTTATCAACGCTTTGCGATAGTTTTTCAATCAGCATTTTTAATGTACTTTTCTCACTGTCTGAAAAATTAGATAATAAACTTTGCTCCCACTCTTGTGCTTTGGGTGTTAACTGTTTAAATAACGATACACCTTCATCTGTGCATGCAATTACTGTGGCTCGCTTATCCTCAGGGTGCTTGGTGAGTGTCAAAATTTGCTTCTCTTCTAATTGCTTAATAGCGCGTGACACCGTGGATTTATCCATATTAGCTAGCTCACAAATTTGCTTTGCTGTTGCAAATTCAATATTGATCACATGTGACAAGACGCGCCATTGAGCCTGCGTTAGTCCTGCTTCTTGACTGTATACTTGCGCAAAATCATTACTTACCTTTGTAGATAGTGCAACCAGTTGGTAAGGCAAAAATTGACTAATATCTAAAATCACTGATTTACTCACGGTGCAAAGCGCCTCTCTATTTTGTAATTATTAATTTACAGTACATCTTTCTCAGGATGTTTGCAATTACTCTCACATGAGAGTATCTTACAGAAAACATCAATGGAGTCTACGTAAAATGAGTACAGAATTCGACTATTTGACAGGATTTGGTAACGAATTTGAAACCGAAGCCCTACCAGGTGCGTTACCAGTAGGTCAGTTTTCACCACAAAAAGTGAAATACGACCTATACGCTGAGCAATACAATACAACCGCATTTACTGCCCCTCGCGCTGAAAACCGCAGAAATTGGTTCTATCGTATTCGCCCTTCAGTTGTACAAGGCGAATACCAGCCAATGGACAATGGTCTAGTGAGAACAGGCCCTATCACTGAGGTACCAACACCACCGTCAATGTTACGTTGGAACCCAGTGGCAGTACCAGCTGAAACAACAGACTTCATTGATGGCCTTATTACAATGGCTGCTAACGGCAGTGCCAATGGTCAAGTCGGCATCGGTATTCACGTATACGTCGCAAATGCTTCAATGGAAGGCCGATACTTTTACAACGCAGACGGTGAGTTGCTATTTGTTCCTCAACAAGGCGAACTCGTACTGCACACTGAATGTGGCAAGCTTGCAATTAAACCTGGAGAAATTGCAGTTATTCCACGAGGTCTTAAATTCCGCGTAGAACTTATCAGTGAACAAGTACGTGGTTATATTTGCGAAAACTATGGCCACCCTTATATCTTACCTGAGCGTGGACCGGTTGGCGCAAATGGGTATACCAACGAACGTGACTTCCAATACCCTGTCGCTGCTTTTGAAGACCTTGAAGGTGACTTTGAGCTAGTTGCTAAGTTTAACGGTAACCTATTCCGCTGTGATATCGGACATTCTCCGCTGGATGTTGTTGCATGGACAGGTAACAGCGCCCCTTATAAATATGACCTTTCTCGCTTTAATGTGATGAATACGGTTAGCTTTGACCACCCAGATCCGTCAATCTTTACTGTTTTAACCTCTCCTTCTAGCGAAGAAGGTGTAGCGAATGTTGATTTTGTTATCTTCCCACCTCGTTGGATGGTCGCAGAGAATACATTCCGCCCACCATATTATCACCGTAACATTATGAGTGAATTTATGGGGCTTATTGAAGGCGTATATGATGCAAAAGAGCATGGTTTCGTTCCAGGCGGTATGAGCTTACATAACTGTATGTCTCCGCATGGCCCTGAAGCAGATGTATTTGAAAAAGCCTCAAATGCAGAGCTTGAACCTCAGCGCTATGAGAATACTTTGGCATTTATGTTCGAGTCACGCTATGTTATTTCTCCGACGAAATATGCATTAGAAGGCAAAGAGCGTCAGCCAAACTATTCAGATTGCTGGAAAGGCATTAAAAAGTACTATAAAGGTGCATAATAGAAAAACTTGCCCTAACAAACGCATTTATACTGGCCACTCACTTGTGGCCTTTGTCGTGAATAAGGATTAAAAAT
The DNA here is from genome assembly GCF_000814765.1 of Pseudoalteromonas luteoviolacea. Lineage (GTDB taxonomy): Bacteria > Pseudomonadota > Gammaproteobacteria > Enterobacterales > Alteromonadaceae > Pseudoalteromonas > Pseudoalteromonas luteoviolacea_H. The sequence goes on along the minus strand of NZ_JWIC01000007.1, from coordinate 164,166 downwards.
GAAACTATACACTTACTTCCGTTCATCTGCGGCTTATCGCGTCCGCATCGCGCTTAACTTAAAAGGCATTGAGCACCAGCTTGAAGGGGTTAACCTTCTTAAATCTGAACAGCAGCAAGCACCTTACACAGATAAAAACCCACAGGGCCTTTTACCTGCAATGGAAACTGAGCAAGGGACTTTGGCACAGTCTTTGGCTATCCTAGAATGGTTAGAAGAAACACACCCAGATACGCCCCTTTTACCGTCTGATCCTTGGCAAAAAGCACAGGTTCGTAATTTCAGTTACGCCATAGCATGTGATATCCACCCTATTGACAACTTGCGCGTACTTAAATATTTAAGCGGTGAGTTAGGCGTTACTGATGAGCAAAAAACAACATGGTATCAACACTGGATTATCGAAGGGTTTAAAAAGTTAGAACCCACATTAGGCGAAGGCCCGTTCTGCTTCGGCGAGCAGCCAACGCTGGCAGATCTTTGCTTGGTTCCACAGGTCTTCAATGCACTACGCTTCAAAGTGGACATGACGCAATTCCCGAAGATTGCAGCAGTTTACGCTCACTGTAATACATTGGAAGCGTTTATTAAGGCAGCACCCGAGAATCAACCGGATGCAGCTTAACTAGAGTTCTGGTCGTGGGGTGTTACTTTAATGCCCCATGAACTTGGTCAATATGAGCGAGCAAGTCGTGGCCTAAATCTGTCAAATATCCTCCATCAGGCCTATCAATTACCCCTTTTGCAAATAACCGCTCCGCTGCAGCTAATATGCTTTGATCCGCACTACTATGTATTTTGAGGCCTTGGTGTAAACTACTCCTTGGAAATTTTGCCAATAGTTCTAGTTCCGCCATTAACTGAGTGTCAAATGCCATACTTCCCCCTATTACAATCAAGCTACCATTCGGGCATGACTTGTGCTTACATTTAAATATAATCGGTCAGACGGTGTTGCCGCTGACAATCCTTTTGAACAGCCGTTACCATTACTAAATTAATACCGTAACATTAGTGCCGATAAACGTACTTCGACCTAATAAACATTAGCCCAGACTATGAGTAATGCCATGTATAAGATCAATTTTTTATCATTTTTAATACTTTTTTTATGTTGCTTGCCGGTATATGCAAAAGTAAATTCACCTCGGGTATTTATTGACTCACCACAGCGCGTTTGCTGGTTCAATTCATCTCAATACAGTGAAGGCGCATTAATCAAACAGTTTGATAAACTTTATGTATGTAGCCATAAATATGCCAACCAACCGGATAGCCAGCTCGTTTGGTTGCAGCTTGACAAAGATGGGATACCTAAAAGGCTGGATCTCAGAGGTAAGATAAGAGTACACTAGCGCGTCGCGAATTTTAGGTTTAAACATGAGTACACAGCAACCAAATAACCCTCTTCATGGTGTAAAACTGCAAGATATAGTGGAAAAACTTGAAGCTGAACTTGGCTGGGAAGAAATGGCGCAACACGTTAATGTAAACTGCTTCAAAAAAGATCCATCGGTTAAGTCTAGCTTAAAATTTTTACGCAAAACCCCATGGGCCAGAGAAAAAGTCGAGCAACTTTATCTAGACACTTTCCACAGCTTTTCGTGGCCAACTAGCCCTCAGTCTAAATAAGTGCAAGTGAGTAAGAGGTAACTACCTCTTACTCCATGACTTTACCGCTTTGTAACTGCTCATAACTCGATATGATTTTCTTAACAACATGGGGAGATAGTCTTTTATTACAGGCAAAGTAAAGTTCAGTATCTAAATTGTGTAAAGTTAAAACTGGCTCCAATAACTCGCTCAATGGTTCATGTTGACGTTTAAACTCAAACTGGTTGTCACTTAAAATAACCAAATCGACAAATTTTCGCCTCGTTTCAAGTAACTCAAATACGCGATCAAATGAATTTATCAGTACTAGGTTATACCCTTCAATAAACCCATTTTTAACCAAAAATTGGTGACTGTAGTTATCTTTAATCACCGCAACCTTATACTGTTTCGTATCTTCAATTGATTCTAGGGAGATTTGTGACGACTTTAGCGCATAAAAAGATGTAGTGAACTTACTAATGGGGAAAATCCAATTAAACTTTTCACCCCGTATCTCATTTTTAGCCATTGAGAAAATACAAGTATTATCATCTCGTGCAGCGGTATTATATGCTGTCGTCCAACTTTCAACTGAAATACGATAGTTTATCTCAGAATTATCCAGGACAGATTTTACCTTGTCTACCGCACTACCAACCAACTCTCCCTCACCATTTAAGTATTGGAATTTTGGAAAATTTTCGGTCACGATATTAAGCGTATAATTAGCCTGAGCGACCGCTACGAATAAAAGGAAATAGCATCCAAGCACCCACCGATACAACTCATCTCTCCAATCAGACTAGGTTTATGTCTATAAACTATAGGTAAGAAATACAACTCTGTGAAATTTGCAGAGGATATATGTGAATACACTCACAACCTGGAGTATAAAGTAGGAAAAAAGGGGGCTTCCCCCCTTAATCAGACGTGTTATGCTTTGTTCATCGCATCAATTAAGAATGCAGAGATTTTAGCCCCTTCACGTAAAGTCGTTTCTGAACTTGACTGCCCAGCTAAAGAACTGTCTGTAAACGGTGCAATTTCCATCATGTCAGCACCTGTAATTGGAAACTCTTTTGCAAGTGCTTTCAAGATTGTCAACGCTTCCTCTGGCGTCAAACCACCCGTCTCTGGTGTACCTGTAGCCGCAGCAAACTCTTCGTCAAGCGCATCGATATCAAAACTCACGTAAAGTTCATCTACCTTGTCAGCTTTAAGTTGTTCAATGACACCGGCAACAATTGCATCTGCACCTTGCTCGCGAATTTCATGCGCCCAGTGTTGCTTAACACCAAACGTGCCTTCCCAATGTTCTTTCGCTTTACCACTTGAGCGTATGCCGAACTGAATCAAGTGATGTGGAGCAGGTAAGAACTCAAGAATGTGGGTACACCATGAACCAAAGCACAGATCAATACCTAATCTTTCTACCAGTAAGTCTGTATGTGCGTCAAAGTGAATAATTGCAGTGCGTTTCCCCTGCTCTCTTTTAGCTTTCAAATATGCTTTTGTCAGCGGGTAACTGATAGAGTGGTCACCACCAATACCAAACACGCCTTTTTCAGGGTAGTGCTTGTAAAATCCGTCGCAAACGTCTTCAGTAATTGAAAGCGGTGCGACAAAGTAATCACTATTTTCGTCCTGATAAAGCGCTTTTTGACAGTTTGAGATAGTGCCTTCATTTAAATACTTATCATGAAGTAAATGAGGTATCACACGCACATCACCGAGATCAAACGCAGAAGTTTGTGGTTGCTGTTCTATTAAAGTACTTCTTAAAAAGAGTGGCCCCCAATTTGCACCGCGCAAAATACCACCGCCACAGTCTGAGCTGATACCCAAAATCGCTGCTTTATGCTCGCTATCATCGATATTCTGTAACGACTCTTTCCAAAGCGCTTCAACACCTTCAGTTTGACCATATAGCTTTTGTCTAAGTGCGTCTTTACGCTCCTTAGCTGTGTTTACAGTAAAAACACCATCACCTGGTGGGCACAAACAATTTTCTAGTTTTTCAAGGTATTGTGATTTGCTGTTGCTCATAGCGTGCTCCTCAATAATTTGCATAATCATGCTAAATTAACTCTACTTCAAAAACGTAATCCGCTATTGAATTCGACCCAAATATAATCAAATGTCATCTCAAGAACTGCAAAGCCATTTAAACTAAACTTATTTAAATTCAAAGATATGTACAATTAATAAATTGAGCTGAGAGAAAATTACAATAAGAATAACGCTGATATAACATGGCAGAAATATAAGTCAACCACTGAGAGAGAAATGCGTTTCTCTTACAGCGGCTGAATATTCACAGAACCTGTCTAGTTATTCGTACCCTCTAGGTTTTTTGGTTTTAATAATCGCAATGTAGCCGTGCCAACTCGCATAGGATAACAATGGCATTATAATGATAAATCCAGCTGCGCCAGTCAAAAATCCAATGAGCACCAGCGTAACAATCGTCAATCCCCAGACAATCATCGCAGGCACATTGGTGCCCACAGCGTGAATAGACGACACGACTGCTGTCATGATATCAACACGGCGTTCCATCATGATTTGCGGCGTAAATGCCGAAATAGCAAAGACAGCCATCATGAGCACACCCCCTACTATGGAACCCAAAGCTAAAAAAGCAGAGAGTTGCTCAAAATTAGGGTTGGGTACATTTGGATATAGCGCATGTATCAAGGCAGCTAACCGCATCCATACAATCATAATGACCATCAATAAAATAGCAAAGCCCCACTCACCCGCAGGGTTTCGAAACATAGACTTCAGGCTGTGTATTAATGTTGGTTTGTGTCCTTTCTCTAACTCCCATGCAACATCGTACAACCCAGCAGCAAACGCTGGACCAATAAGCGCGAAGGCGACTGACGCCGGTAATATCACTAAATGCGTGCCAGACTGAAAGACAAGCCACATAATAAAAGCAGGGATAATGCTAAAAACTAAACCATAAACGAGACTGAGAATAGGCGCTCTAACAATATCTTTGCAAGCTAACGACAGCCAGTGAAATGGTGCTAGAGCGGCGATCTGATTGCTCTCCAAACACCGTGCGAACTCCGGATTTTTATCTACTGAGTGAGATGTTGGCATAAAATTGTCCTCTCTACATTGCTATATTAAGGTTTAGATTAGCGAGGCCCAACATGCAAGCATTGCAATAGTTCATATAAGTATTTATTGATCAAATCGATATTATCTGGTCGTAAGTAACAAGTTTACCTTTATTGAAACCAAGCTCGCCTTTAAAGTGAGCAATTGGTTAACTTGAATGAACGTAGCGGACATGTGTCCTGTACTTAAAACTCGCTAACTTTAACCATTACGTTTTAGAACATAAAAAGGTTTTTTATGGAAAAGGTATTTCACTTAGGGTTGACCAAAGCAGATCTTCAAGGGGCCACACTTGCAATCGTGCCTGGTGATCCAGAACGCTCAAAGCGTATTGCACAACAGCTAGATAATGCAATTTGCCTAGCGCAAACGCGAGAATTTCACATTTACCTTGCGACAATCAAAGAGCAACCTGTTGTAGTATGCTCAACAGGGATTGGCGGTCCATCTACGTCAATTGCCGTTGAAGAGCTGGCTCAACTTGGTATTAAAACTTTCCTTCGAATTGGCACAACTGGCGCAATCCAGCCGCAAATTGACGAAGGCGATATTCTGGTTAGTACAGCATCTGTCAGATTAGACGGTGCGAGTCAGCACTTTGCGCCATTGGCTTATCCAGCAGTATCTGATTTCCATAGCACGCAAGCTATGGTACAAGCATGTGAATTTGAAGGTGTGCCTTACCATACCGGTATTACTGCCTCCAGTGACACCTTCTACCCAGGTCAAGAACGTTACGATACTTTCTCAGGCTATGTTTCTAAAGCCTTCCAAGGTTCATGCGAGGAATGGCAAAAGCTAAACGTCATGAATTATGAAATGGAGTCCGCGACCCTGTTCACTATGTGTGCGGCACTGGGACTTAAAGCAGCGTGTGTCGCAGGCGTCTTAGTTAATCGAACTCGACAAGAGATCCCAGATGTGGACCATCAGCTTGTCGAAAAACGTGCAGTGTCTGTTGTTATTAAAGCAGCTGAAATATTACTGACACAAGAAAAGTAGGCTAGCGCCTACTTTACTAAAATACGTGGTGAATGAGAGGCACATTACCTTTTAAGCTCGTTAATACAGCTTGCGCCACGGATTTTTGATTCTCATACCCAGCCCTTTCAACCAGGGTAATTTGTTCTACATCCGCTTCATCCAGTTGCTCACCAGACAGCGCTAATTGACTCAAAACACTATTCATTGGCGACAGACTTGGGCTGTACGCTGCATTCTCAGCGTATCTGCCATAAAATGCTCTCCCATCAGTCAATACTAACTCAGCGGCACATAGATTCTCAGTATATGGAACATAAGCAAATCGTAAATGCTGTTTAAGCGCATCAGAGATAGGTAGATCGATATTAATATTAGATGCAGTATTTGCCATTAACGACGAAGCATTACCCAAATCATTTGGACCAAAATCACAAGGAAGAAGCTCACTGAGCGAGTATGTCCCAGTCGGAAGTAAAATTGTTAAATTTCCAGCAGAGCTTAGCTCATTCATAAACTGGCGACAGAATCCGCATGGTGCCGCGTTAATCGCAATTGAAGTGATTTCTTGAGCACCATTAATCCACGCGTTATTTATGGCTGCTTGCTCAGCATGAACAACCAAAGATAACGCTTGATGTTTAAACTCTAGATTAGCACCAAGGTACATATTTCCCGTCACTTTATCAAAAGCGACAGCGCCAACAAGAAATTGTGAGATGGGTGCTTGGGAGAATTTTGCGGCGACTGGCAATAAAGCTTGTTGCAGTTGTTCTAGCTCACAGTGAAGCCGTTCTGTCAGTTGGGAGACGATATTCGCACTGAGCGTACCATTGGATTGCTTCGCAATATCGAAAATATATTCTTCTGTTTTGTTGTCTATTATTACCATAATTTAATTATTATAGAATATGGCATGCCAGTTTACGCAGGTTTTATGCGTTACTCAACCATTCCTTCGCAGATTTAAAACATTCAAAGTTTTCTGCATGAATGCCAAATCTTTTGACTTTTTGTAAGAAGAGATCGTGCATGTAACCCTCAAACCCTACTACCCGAGCTATCTGTATATTTGTCAGGTAATGTGCCACCCTAGGCATGACATTAACGATATCAATTGCAGCAAACTTGTGCTCTAGCTCAGACACGTCGACCAGTACCTTTCTACTACCATGTTGCTCAGAATAAGCTTTAGCAGCTTTATAAGCATTCACCACATCTTCAGCTCCGGCTTTGCCACGCACGGTCATTAAGATGAGTGACGTTGTTTTATCATAAGTAATACTGGTTGATAATGCTGACATATAGAACTCTGCAGAAAGATCGATTAATAAATTAATAAAGAGGGCAAGGATTTTAATTTAAAGCTCGCTGCTGTCAATGAAATAAGATTTAAAAATGAGTAAAAAATAAAAAACCAACCACAAAGGATTGGTTTTTTATTTCCACAAGTTATATATATGTGATAAAGCAATACAAATAATACATAAGCACTAGCCAGTATTACGCAAACCTGCCGCTATACCCATCATGGTTATCATCAGTGCGCTATCTAAAGTATCCGCATCCGTACTTCGCGTCCTTTTTAACAACTCTACTTGCAATAAATTCAGCGGATCTGTGTAAGGGTTCCGTAATGATATTGATTCTTTAACCCATGGTTGAGCTGATAATAGGCTCCCCTTTGGTGCCAAGCGTAAGATCTCTTCCGTTGTTTCCTTGAGCTCAGCACGTAACTGCTTGCCAATGATCTGTAAGTTTTCCGGCACTAATCGCTCATCATAATACTCGCTTAACCACAGATCAGCCTTACAAAACACCATCTCAAGCATTTCTAGGCGAGTTCTAAAAAATGGCCATAGTTCACTCATCTCCTCGATGAGGGCATCCCCGCCCAAACTTAGAACCGCTTTCAAGCCTTCATTTGCACCGAGCCAAGCAGGTAACATAAGGCGGTTTTGACTCCAAGCGAAAATCCAGGGAATGGCTCTGAGGCTCTCTATCCCCCCTTTTGGGTTACGTTTTGCGGGACGCGAGCCGAGTGGTAGTTTGGCCAGTTCAATCTCAGGCGTTGCACTTCTGAAATACGACACAAAGTCTGGCGTATTTCGTACATATTTGCGATACCTTTCGCATGACGCTTCACTGAGCAGGTCCATAGCCTCGCGCCATTGTGTTTTTGGCTTTGGTGGAGGGAATAAATTGTTTTCAATAATCGCACTGGCATATAAGGACAAGCTTTGAATTGCAACCGGTGGAAGACCAAATTTAAAACGGATCATTTCACCTTGCTCCGTCACTCTCAAACCATGCTTCAATGAGCCTGGAGGCTGTGAGCGCAATGCTTGGCGTGCTGGTGCGCCTCCGCGTCCAATGGTGCCACCGCGCCCATGGAATAACTTCATTTTAATGCTGTGTTTATCACCTAATTCAATGAGCGATTCCATCGCTCGATATTGCGCCCAACCGGCCGCCATCATCCCTGCATCTTTTGCAGAGTCAGAATAACCTATCATGACATATTGCTGATGAGACAAATGACCTTTATACCAGCTCGAACTAAATAACTCGGTCATGACCGTGTCGGCACGATTGAGGTCGTCCAGCGTCTCAAACAACGGCGCGACAGGCAAATTGAATCCCACACCACTCTCTTTTAAAAGTAGTTGAACTGCAAGTACATCCGATGCATATTGCGCCATCGATATGATATAAATGCCTAAAGATGCGCGGTCTTGCTGTGCAATCACATCAAACGTATCAATGACCTCTTTGACAGACTCACTAGGCCGCCAATGTTTTGGAATTATAGGCCGCCTAGAGCTTAACTCAGACAGTAAAAACGCTTGTTTATCTTGCTCTGACCACTGAGCATAATCACCCACGCCTAAGTACCTAGTTAGCTCTGAAAGCACTTCTGTATGACGCGCCGAATCCTGGCGAATATCAAGTTGACATAAGTTAACACCAAAACAGTTCAAGCGCCTTAGAACATCTAATAACAAGCCTTTGGCCACCACTTCCATGCCTAATTCATTGAGTGAGTCAAAACAAATTAACAGCGGAGTTTGTAGTTGCTCTGTGTCTTTAATTTTATCTCGGCATGACGTCGGCGAGCCTTTAATTTTACTTTCTAAGAAGTCGATGGTTTCACGTACATCTGCTTTTAAACTTTTAAGCAACGCTCTATACGGTTCATTTGTTTCACCAGTTCGCGACAGCAGCGACTGATTTGCACCGCTCATGGATAATTCTGCACTGAGCTTATCTAGATCGCGATAATACAGATCCAATGCCATCCAACGCCCATGATCCAGCACACTCTGAGTAACTTTAGCTGTGACGTTGGGGTTACCATCTCTGTCTCCCCCCATCCAAGAAGCCAGTTTAATCGGTGAAAAACTTTGCGGTAAATCAATGCCTAAATGCTGTTTAGCCATCTTACTAAGTTCACTCACAAACTGAGGAATGGCATGCCACAAACTATTTTCCACTACAGCGAATCCCCACTTGGCTTCTTCCAGTGGCGTCGGGCGTTTGTCTCTAATTTCATTAGTATGCCATGCTTGACAGATGAGCTGCGCTATCCTAGAAACAATTGTTTCACGCTCTACACCTGAGCACGCTATACTCTCAAGCTCCTTCAAACAGTCACTGAGTTCAACATGCTTGCTGATAATTGTCCGACGAGTAACCTCTGTTGGATGAGCAGTTAAAACCAGTTCAATTTGTAGCGTAGACAAAACTTGTAATGCGTCTGCTTGAGAACAGGTCCCTTTGTCTACGTGATCGGCAAGCTCTTTAATCGTGCTCTCAATCGTATCAAACGAACCGCCAGGCGCACCGGTTTTTGATATCGTATGATATTGTTCAGCTACATTCGCCAAGTTTAAGAAGTGATTGAATGCTCTGCACACAGGCAACAATTCTTCGTTGCTAAGCGCTTTGAGCGTATCGATTAGCATTTCTCTGGCTTGATCATCGCCCCCTCTCGATGCTTTAGCGAGATGCCTGATCTGTTCAACTTTTTCAAGTAATTCTGAGCCCTGAGCATGTTCTATGGTTGCCCCAAGACATTCACCTAGCAGGCTCACATTACGGCGAAGATTTGTATATTGCTGATCCATACACTTTCCTTTGAATACATTTTATGCAATCCAATATACTGTTAAACATACATAAATGAAAAGACCATTTGGTTACACTTTTTGACCAACACGATTTATGCACATAGGGACATCAACTGCGAAAAGACGCTTTAGTGATCCAATTCCCGAATAATACCGTACACTACAAAAACATAAGTTAGGTACCTTCATCATGGCTCAGAAAACGGCCGTTGTAATCGGGGCAAGCGGCGCAATTGGCAAAGCGCTGGTCAATTTACACTTACGTCACAATGACCATGTTGTCGCTATAAGCCGTGAAATAATAAATACATCGCATCCGCACCTAAATAAATTTGAAACCGATTATACAAAATCGAATATTGACGAGTTGGCCACTCGGGTATCTCGTATATACCCAGCAATCCATTCGATAAGCATATGCAATGGAGTACTGCACACAGAAGACCACATGCCCGAAAAACGTCTTGAGTCTTTTGACATTGATTACTTTGGCATGCTCATGCATATCAATACAACAATCCCGTTCATGTGGTTGCAAGCATTTATGCCGCACTTACTTTCAACACAAACACCGTGCGTCGTTACTGCACTCAGTGCCCGTATAGGCAGCATCTCAGATAACCAACTTGGTGGATGGTATAGCTACAGAGCGTCGAAAGCCGCACTCAATATGCTTTTCAAAACCGCTAGCATTGAACTGCAAAGACGCAAGTGCAATGCAAAGTTAATGTTGTTTCACCCTGGCACAACGGACTCAGCACTCTCAAAACCATTTCAAAACAATGTGCCAGCAGAAAAATTATTTAAACCTGAATTTGTTGCTGAGCAACTCAATATCTTTCAAAACAACAGAGAATTTAACGGTGCCGTCGACTTCATTGACTGGCAAGGTAAGAACATACAATGGTAATAAAATGATTGTTAACAACCAAGACATACTCGATCTCCCTGAACGTTATAGAGCCCACTTTATAAACAGCTTATCGGGGTATAAAAGCGCAAATTTGATCGGAACACGTGATTTAAATGGCAAAGAGAACTTGTCTATCGTCAGCTCTGTTTTTCATCTTGGCGCTAATCCTCCTTTACTAGGTGTCATATTCAGACCTCACAGCGTAAGACGTGACACATTAGAGAATATATTAGAAACCGAAACATACACAATAAACCACGTTAACTCACTTATTTGGCAAGAAGCACATCAGACATCGGCTAGATACGACGAAGACCAGTCTGAATTTGATGAAACAGGACTAACGCCATGCTATCACGAGAGTTTTGAGGCGCCTTTCGTTGCACAGAGCCAAGTTAAAATTGGCTTAAAATTAAGACAGCATCAAACCATTGAGCTTAATAAAACGGTACTGGTTATTGGCGAAATTGTTCATGTTGAAGTCGCTGACCTTGCTGTAAAAGAAGATGGATTTATTAACCTTGAACAATTAGACACAGTGGCAGTATCAGGACTCGACTGTTATCACACCACCAGCAAGATAGACAGATTGGAATACGCCAAACCGGATTTGCCTGTGACGCGAAAAGCATAACCTCTTGACACGCTGCTGTTAGCAAACTTCAATCAATGCTGGAATCAAATCCAGCATTTATCCCATGACTTTACAATTTAGTGTTTTTAAGCACCACGAGTAAATCACTCAACTCATCAAAATAGTGAGCTAATTCCTCTTGTTGATTATTGGATAGCGTTTCTCTAAGCCGTAACATGAACTTGATTTGATCTCGAATACGTCGCTCCCTTTTCTCAATACGGTGTTCAGGCCAATAGCGAGGATGGTTAACAACGTAGCGCCCTAGTTTTATAATGTCAGCTTCACCTAGCTGTTTTTGCGCTAATAGTGACTCGATTGCTGCAAGTCTATTTTGATTATTCAATGCCCTTATTTCTTGATAAAAAGCAGTTTTATCGACATGTCTCGCTATCATGTCTTTTTGTTTTTTATCTAAACTTCCTAAAATATCTTCAAAACGTGTTAGGGCCCTCGCCTGCCTATCGACATCGTTTTGTCTCAATTGCATTTTTTCTTTAATACTGTCGATCAGTTGTGCTTTTTGCGAATTATCCAGTGACATCAGAAACTTAATAGAGGCTGGCTCTAGGCTCTCTATGAGTTCATACCAATGTGCGTTAACCCGCATGCTGAGTTCATATAGCTGTTGCTCATCCATGTCCTTCCAGCCATTTTTAAGCACACTTAACCACTCTTGATAAGTTGGCAAGTAACGAGACTGGTGTATCACCTGCACTTGCCCAAACTCTTTTAAAAACCATGCTTGTTGATCGTCTGTGAGCGCTACATATTTTTCGAGCTGATTTAACGCCAACCTGTCTGAGTTTTTATACACAGTCCCATAAAAACAACCTGTCAGCATCAACAACGCTAAAAAAACCCAAGTAAACCTAAACACAACCCCTCCCAAACACAATTAATTATCATTTGCAGTTGACAATCAATAAAAAGTTATTGATAATCATTCTCAATGAAGCGGTGGTTTTGATTATACGCACAAGACTTACTTCATTAAGTGAATTGCTATTCGACCCAGTATATTCACAAACTCATTTACTTGCTACATTGCTCATATCGGTGACGGTAGATATGAAAATTAAAAGGCCCGAAAGGGCTTTTTTTATTTCCCTTCATAAGGTTATAGTCTAAACTGCATATTTATACTATGTGCATTAAACTAAACGAAAAACCCTGTGCCATAAGGAGAAATTAAGATGCGAAAGTTAACTCAAACACTTTTATTCTCGGGGCTAATTCTAAGCTCTACGCCAACACTTGCAGGGTTAGAAGAAGGCATCGCTGCTGCAAATCAAGGTAAATTTGATATTGCCATTAAAGAATTTCAATATTTAGTAGACATGGGCTTTGCACCCGGTATGTATGAATTGGCCAAAATGTATGACGGTGGTTATGGCGTACCGAAAAACCCTAGAAAAGCAGCTGAACTGCTGCAAAGGGCTGTGAAACTCGGAAGTGCTGATGCGATGTTTGCCCTTGCTGTGCTTTATCAAGATGGACGTGGGGTTAAACTAGATAAGCAAAAAGCCGTAGACCTGTTTACTCAAGCTGCAAAAAAAGGCTTACCTGCCGCACAATTTAACCTTGGTGTAATGAATGCCAACGGTGACGGCGTGGTTCAAGATTATGTCAAAGCGCGCTTTTGGTACGAACGTGCAGCAGCCAATAACTATACATTGGCTATGTACAATCTTGCCCTGCTCTACTACCAAGGTTTAGGCGTACAAAAAAATGTAGAACGCTCGTATATTTGGAATCTGCTTGCCGAATTTAACGGTTACACACAAGCAGCAGAGAGCCGCCAGCTAGATGAGCAAAGCTTATCTCGCTCTCAGTTAGAAAGAGGGCAGCGCATCGCCAACGAGATTTATCACAAAATTCAAGCCAAAACCTATATCGCAGGTAGTGGCTTCGCCGAATAAAAGTGTAAAGTTACTTCAAATATAGCCACGTCAGCAGCTTTTTAATGGCATGGCTATATTGATTGAACAAATTACTTCGCCAAATCCGACTACTGGATTGAAATACCGATTTCGTGTGACTAAAAGTCACGAACCCTTCCTGACCATGATATTGCCCCATACCCGAACGCCCAACTCCACCAAATGGCAGATCGGTGACCGCGACATGCAGCAGCATGTCATTAATACTGATAGAACCCGCTTGCAAAGATTGTCTGATATTGATTTGATCTTCAATATTGTCCGAGTATAAATAACACGTCAGTGGACTTCCTTGGCTTTGAATGATGCTTTTAGCCTCAGCTAAGTCACGCACCTTCAAGACACTCAGTACAGGGCCAAAGACTTCCTCTTGCATAATACGTGAATCTAGCGGGGGATTTAGCACTAAGTGTATTCCAAAGTGCTCAGCACATACATCTTCAAGCGGCTTAGAGTGGCAAACTTGCGCTCCAGCTTCAATCGCTTCTTTTACGATTGACGCTAGCCTTTTGGCATGATGTGCGTTTAAAACACCTGTTTTAGTTTCCTTACCTTCGCAACTAAGCAACTGATGTTTTAGTTTTGTGATAAAAGCATCATAGATAGATTCTTCTACCAACACATAATCAGGTGCCACGCACACTTGCCCTGCATTCATACTTTTTGCAAATATAATATCTAATACGGCTTTGTCTTGGTTCGCATCCGCTAACACCACCAAGGGTGATTTACCTCCAAGTTCCAAGGTGACCGGCACAAGATTTTGTGCGGCGGCTGCATACACTTGTTTACCAATGCTCGTAGATCCGGTGAAAAATAGGTGATCAAAACTTTGCTGGCTAAAGGCAGATGCAATAGCAGCATCGCCTTCGACAACAATGCAGTCATCCTCTATTGATTTAAGCACATCCCTCATCACACTGTTTACTGCCGGAGTGAATTCGCTGAGTTTTATCATCACCTTATTACCCGCTGCGATAGCTGTCGCCAGCGGGACCAGCGCCAATTGGATCGGATAATTCCATGGCGCAATAATACCAACAACCCCTTTAGGCACATACTCAATCCATACTTTGGAAGGAAAGAACTGCCAACCTGCTGTTTTAGATTGCGGTTTCATAAATGCATCGATATGACGACATAAGTAACGAATATGGCTTACGGTAGGGATTAAGTCAGCTACAAGCGTGTCGTACTCGGCCCGAACGCTAAAGTCTTGATTAGCCGCTTCTACGAAACGTTGTTTGTTTGCAATAATTGCAGCATTTAACTTTTTTAGTTTATCTTTTCTTTTCGCGCTCACTGGGAATGGCTCAAGACAGTATGCGGACTTTAAGCTCATTAACCCCTGCTCAATCACTTGTTCTTGATTCACTCTCTCAGCCTCACAAGTTTGCTCTCCATCAAAACTAAACAGTTAAACTTACCTTTTTATCGTGCCATTTTCAGCCTCTTAAGACTTACCCATTACTGAGCCTAATGTTCAGCTAGTTCATGCAGGAACGCAACCGTCACAATTTCAAAAGTCCTGACGCTCATATTTTTCATGCCATTATTTAACGTTAAAACAATATTCATCCATTAAAGCAGGCTTAGAAAGTTTTTAGATATTAAATCATATCAATCATTAATAAACCAAACTTATAGTTCGACGATAAAAATAAGATTGAACAAAGATAACGTATTTTTCAGTTCAACAAAAAGGCCACCTTCATTTAGGTGGCCTTACAACGGCTTAAAATAAATAGCGCTTAAAATACAAAAACCCACCGAGCAACCGTTAAGGTTAGAAGACTTATCATTGCAATAGCAATAAGGTTTAATACAAATCCAGCTTTAATCATATCCCTAATTTTTATCTCACCAGAGCCAAATACGATCGCATTGGGTGGAGTTGCAACAGGCATCATAAACGCGCAACTTGCAGCCATGGCAGCAGGAATGATCCACACCAAGGGAGTCCCCGTCACTTGCTCAGCAACCGGACCAAGTAAAGGTAAAAAGCCCGCAGCTGTTGCCGTATTGCTTGTCAGCTCAGTTAAAAATGTAATTAAAGCAGCCACAGCAATTACACTCAATACAAGTGGAATAGCACTCGCTCCCGCTAATAGGTTTGCGATGTACTCAGCCAGGCCAGATCCTTTAATTTGGCTCGCTAAAGTTAGCCCGCCACCAAATAATAAGAGTATGCCCCATGGCACTTCTTTTGCAGCAGGCCAGTCCATGACTTTTTTGCTCGCCTTTACTGTCTGCAGGTAAAACAAATAACATAATAGACGCTGCAACAGCGATTCCCGTATCCGTTATGTTTAACCCTGTCCATGTTTGTAAATAGGGTCTCCAATAGCCAACCAAATACAGCAAATAAGAAAACGTACATGACGTTTTTCTCAGCAATCGTCATGTTACCTTGCGCTTTGAGCTGAGCGGAAAATACCTCTGTCATCTGACTGTTGTTTTGTTGCGGAGCAAGTTTGAACGCAAACTTAGTTAACCAAAGCCAACACAAAATAATCATGCCAAATGTAAATGGCACCGCAACAATCATCCATTGTCCAAACCCTATTTCTATTTGATGGTTGTCCACAGGTAAGCGACCATTAACGCATTTGGTGCTGTGCCAATAATAGTACCTACTCCACCTAAGCTTGCACTATAGGCAATAGCCAATAACAAAGCTTTGGCATAGTTATCACAGTGAGCACCGTTTTTTTGCAAAACATGGATCACAGACAACGCAATCGGTAATAACATCAATGTGGTGGCCGTATTATTTATCCACATAGACAAAAAGCCACTCACTAACATCATAGCCAGTACTTGATACTTAGGATTTGTGCCACTTTTAAGCATTGTTTTCAGCGCAATACGTTTTGTGCAACTGCGACTTTTCCATCGCAATTGAAATCAAAAAACCGCCTAAAAATAAGAAAATTAAAGGATGCGCATAGGCAGACGAAGTACTCTTTATGTCGTTTATCCCCGCTAGAGGCACAGCCAATAAGGGCACCAATGAGGTAACAGGAATTGGGACTGTCTCACTTACCCACCAAACAGCGAGCCACATTGCCAAGCCAGCTGTGCGCCAGCCTTGCTCTGATAAACCTTCAGGGCCATGGGTGATACATGTCATTAAAAAAAGGAAAGGGCCTAGAAATAGCCAAAACTTGTTATATATGGAACTGCCTTTAACCATTGTATCCGTCATTTTTCTATTTTTTATAATTGTGCACTTAAAATAAGGAGGCAGTATGAATGACCCCCTACGTTTCCACAAGCCCACAACACCTCTAAGTTACATAAAACCGAACTTTTTAATTACCACAATGTAAAATAGGTAATTGAAAACGCTACTGCCAGGCAGCAGCGCATAACATCACCTTGCCTTTATGGTCATCGTCACACCAGCAGCTTGCGTATAGCCTCTCAAATCAAAATACCAATTGCCGGATTCGGGAAGCGAAATGGTACACGTTTCTTCATTACCATATTTGTAAGGACGGCATCGAAATTGGGAGGTTGACGACTGAGTGCCAAATTGACATATAAATCTGCATCGCCCGTTCCACCTGAAATTTTCACTGTCAGCTCTTGATAGCTACTCCCTATAGCCAGAGACGTTCGCCACCACTGCCCAGAAGATACGTTCAAATTTGTGTATGTCTGGTCAATTGGCGTAGGCTCTGTTGGTGGTGGCGTTACACTGCCAGCTGTTTTAGCTAACTCCGCAACATACGCACTCGCCAACTTAGCAAAATGAATTGAATGATCCGCGTCGTACTCAGTATCATTGGCAGTGTGTATTAAACGATTTGACTCTCTCATCCGTGACTCAAATGGAAATGACGCTGGAAAACTCTGTTGATACCAAGATGCATGATCAGAACAACCATAACCACAGCGATCAAAGCCATAGCTCACGTTCGTCAAATACCTATCAAGCAACTGGCTCATAAAGTTATTTTGTGCGCTATTGGTATAATCGGTAATGAATACGATATCGTACTGACCACCTTTATGCCCAGACATATCAAATTGCGCCATACCTACTACATTTTTACCCGATGCTTTATAATCTTGGGCGATCGCTTTGGAGCCTCTAAGCCAACTTCCTCTGCTGCAAACCCATTATTTTCACCGTTCTTTTCGGCTTATAGTTTGTAATCCACAATGGCCTTAAGCACTTCACTGAGTACCGCAATTCCTGACGCATTGTCATCGGCCCCTGGCGCTCTGCCACTGCTGGGTTACTGCCATTGATTGAATCTAAATGCCCACCAATAATCACAATTTCATCGGCCAATTCGCTCCCAGGGACCGTCACCACCACAGAGGACTGAGCCCATGAATGTGTGTAATGCTCGACAGAGATATCCGGGCGCGTACTGGCTAAGCTCTGCCAGTGGCTTTTAACCAGTTTGACGCGTCAACACCAGATTGTTGAATGTAGTAACGATTATAAAACCCGGTCATCGCACTCACGGTGTTAACTAATCCGTGGTCGATACTTTTCCCATTAAAGCTTGCACTGTTTCAGGATTATCAATTGAATATGTTAACTCTGGCTGGTTATTATGAGCATACTCTAATGTGGTCAAATAAGCCTTTGCCTCTGCTTCACTATCATGAGCGACCAAAACCCTCCGCATCTGTGATACTGCTCATGCATAAAGTGACTGAGGTTTTCATGCTCTGCCTCATGCATTAATAAAATATCCGCTTCTTGGTGAGTGTGACTTGCTTGGATATATGAACGACCTTTAACTGAGTTTTCTAATTGGTAGTGATGACTTGCTGATGCACCTAACGTTATCCATTTTTTTTCAGATACTGCATTTGATAAAGAGGAAAATGTAAGACACGCCAACAAACATAAGTATGTGTTTGAACGCATAATTTATCCTTTGGAAGATATCA
This sequence comes from Pseudoalteromonas luteoviolacea, assembly GCF_000814765.1. GTDB lineage: Bacteria > Pseudomonadota > Gammaproteobacteria > Enterobacterales > Alteromonadaceae > Pseudoalteromonas > Pseudoalteromonas luteoviolacea_H. The sequence goes on along the minus strand of NZ_JWIC01000007.1, from coordinate 145,920 downwards.
AAAGGCGGCATGTCGCCGCCTTATCAAGTAAATCCTAATTTGCTTTGATATTCAGTGTCACGCCACTGGCATTACTATAACCACGTAAATCTATGTGCCACGTTCCTGATTGCGGGTTCGTGAAAGTGCAAGATTCACTATTGCCATTTTTATATGGACGACATTGGTATGAAGATGTAGAAGAAGCTGAACCAAAGTTGACGTAGAGGTCAGCATCACCACTTCCCCCTGAAATCGATACAGTTAAATTTGCGTATCCAGCATTGAGCTCTTGTGTATACCTAGCCCACTGCCCTGTAGACACAGATACATTGCTTTCTGTACGATCTATAGGCGGTGTATTATTGCTTCCATCTGAGTAACTTCCCGTTAGTGATACACCAGATATTTGATTCCATGCTTCAACCATCACAAAGTAAGTACCTGCTTGAATATTCGCGATTGAGCAAGACTCATTACTCGTAGAGGAAGTGCTCTTACAATCATAAGCTTGTAAGGTCGGCCTGGCACCAAACTTCACATATAAATCGGCGTCACCAGTTCCCCCAGTTGTGGTAAATTTAAGGTTACTTGACCCTGCTGGCACATTCAGTACAAAGAATTGCTGTGATTTAGCTGCACCACTGATGCCTGTGCGAGCTACACCGTTTGTTAACTCTTCATCAGTAGGCGGTGTGCCACAACTGCTGCCTGAACTCAGTTGAGATGTGACACCCACTAGCGCCAAAGCAGCCTTCACATCATCTGGGTTGTAGCCAAGGTCGCATGCAGCATCCATCACCCCATTACCAGCCAGATCCCAATCTGTACTTGCCGTCCAATACATCTGATTCGCTTTGGCCATCACCACAAAAGCTTTTTTAGTATCCCAGCCCGCTGTTGTTGCTAAATGATAAAAGGCTTTATTGAACACACCAGATGAGTGATGCACATCCATACCTGAAGTAAAGTTTGATTGATGATCAATAGAACGACCATCTTTTGTTGGATCATTCATATATCGAAGTGCACCACTCCCTTTGAAGATATCCTGTCCGACCAACCAGTCATTGCTCCCTCTCATATAGAATTCCGCAGCTTCGCCTGCCATATCAGAAAACGCCTCGTTTAAACCACCAGATTTATTACGGTAGATTAACCCTGAGTTTTGTTCTGTAAAACCATGGCTCACCTCGTGTGCAGACACATCCAAACTTACCAGTGGGTAAAATCGGTCTTTACCGTCACCAAAAGTCATCGAACGTCCATCCCAAAACGCATTTTCGTAATTATTGCTGTAGTGAACTCGCATTTGTAATTGGAAACTCAGTGGTGCCGTACCTAACCAATCACTGTACATATTGAACACCACATTACCAAAATAGTGCGCATCATTAAGCGGTGAATATGCGCCATTAATTTCTTTAACTGTATTCTCTGGGCAAGTGAAACTATGCGCGCTAGAACCGCTACTTCCATGATTTAAATGAATGGTCTTTACATTGGCATTATTCATTGTGCAGGTATTACCTGACTGGCTAACATCCAAATGACCATAGTCAGTACCATATTGATAACGGCCTGTTTTTTGGTTGCCACCCGGACCTGTTGCGTTAGCATGTTGAATATTATCATAGCTGAGTAACACTTCCCCAGTATGTGCATCAACAATTTGATATGGTCTGGATGGTGAGTCGCCATACGTCACATGCGAAAGCTCATAAACCAAACGAGCTTGATTATTTTTATCTACCCATATAGCGAGCTGCTCTGTCTCATGGAATGTTTTTTGCGCCAACTGCGTTGCTGGTAATGAGGCAGTCGATAAGGCTTTAGCCTGTGCCGCGGCCAAACTCGGCTTAACTGACATGACATCTGCATTAATGTCGTATACAGCAGCACCATGCGCGTGCTTCAACAGACCTTGCTTATCAAAAGTTAAACTGACTGTGTCACCAATAACAGGCAAGCCTTGATACATTTGTTGATAACGGTGGGTCACCGAACCATTCTTGTGTTTAAAGCTTTTGAGTATTTTTAGCGAGTCATCAGCAGAAAGGCCGATTAATTGATTTGCGGGTGTTGAGAGTAAACTCATCGATCCTGACTGCAACATGATATTTAAATTGTTATGTTGATTTAAATACTGCTTCTGCGCGGCGTTTGCAGCACAACTCAGTACCGCAAGAGTGGCGAGAGTTAATTTAGTTATTTTATGGTTTTTCACTTTATGCTCCTTGATTGTGTGTATTACATTCAAAAAATACCTGAATGTGCACCGTGTTTGGATGCATAGTTGAGACTAGCCAAATAAAACAAAAAATAAACCTTTAATTTACATAAATTAAACCTATGGCCAGTTGTATTTTTTAATCAATACTTTCATAAAGTTAGCTAAATTAAGACAAAATTCACAGTCTAAATATGACCAAAATGTAAACAAAATACTACAAAATCAATATTAGATTATCAATAACGATTTAAGGGCATAAACGAATGGGATTTATGCGCGTGCAATTCTCCCATTTAAGTAGGCTAAAGCGATATCTTCATTTGTTTTATGATAAAGTTGAACAGGTGATTTATATAAACTTTTGCACAGCGGAGTTAAAATTCGTAGGTATAACGCAGTCTCAGCTGCCTGCCTTTTTGTGGCACCCTGCCATCGTATCTTCTGGGATCGAATGCATCGGTAGACTTATCAAACGCATTTTGAACTTGTAACGCAACCCCTTGTTTATCATTTATTTTCCAGCCAATCGTTGCGCCAAATAACCAATGACTTGGCTGATGGTAAGGTGAAAATTCAGGATCATCAGGTAACACAGCAGGGATGACCGTGATGCTGTCTCTCCATATCCCGTTGACGGAGTATTGCATATCTCCTTGGCTATAATTGAATACTATAGAACCAAACTTTTTATAACTCGGGTTAAACGGTAAATCGATGTATTGGGTAAATGTGCTAGATAACCAAGCTGATTCATTTATATGCAACGTGCCGCTAAATTCAAAACCTTGCATGCTAGTTTCAAATACATTGTCAAACGTAAAACGAGATAATGCTTCGTCCACAGGAATTAAATTAATAAAATCCTCTAATTCATTATCAAATAAAACCAAATCGACTTGCCAATTATCATTTTTTGCATGCCATACTAACTCTGTCGTTTTTAAATATTCTGCTTTTAGATCTGGGTTACCAACGGTCACTTCGTCATTTGAATGCAGCTCATTACTAACAGGGGCTCTAAATGCCTCGCCATACTGTAGCTTAAAAGTATGCACAGGATTAAATTGATAAATGAGTGCCAATCTTGGTGATAATTTACGATCGATGTCAATCACATCATCATAACGAAGCCCTGTAAACATTGTGATAGATTCAGTGAGGGTATATTTAACTTGTGTATAAACGGCGTAAGAGTCGAAGCTAGCTTCGAGCGGCTCAAAAGGCTTATGATTGCTAATAACTTGAAGGCCGCCAAGGTAAAAAGGCTCATCTACAAAAATCTGCCCAGTCTCAGGGTTATAATAATTAGTGTATACATCAGCACGAGATTGCTCTTCCCAAGAATATTCAGCACCAAAAATGATATTTAGAGACTGGTTATATCCATACACAGTTTCGCTGTTTAAAGTAAGATCTCTTGATTGCCAACGTGGGCCTACAAAAAAATCGTGGTCTAATTGAAGTTCTTCAGCACTGGCAATTAATCCTGCACTTTTTATGTCATGCTTTATAAATTCCAATCTTGTCGTATTTGAAAGTGAGTCACTCCATGATGATTTGACTTCCAATTGCATACCCAGATTGCGACTGGTGTGCCTATTATCTTTAGACTCACCTGATAAATTAATAAACTCATCTAATCGCGTCTCAGAGTTATGAATTGCAAATCGCCAATTCTCCCAATTTAACTCAACCTCAACGAACCGACCATCAATCGGATCTCGCACTTTCGCTTCAAAATACTCATCTCCATCATCTCTGTATAAAGAGGCATTAGCTTGAAGTGACAGACCATTTTCAAACGTATGATGAGCGCTTAATGCGCCTTGATACATACCATTGTCGCCGACAGCAGCCATAAATTGGTTAGAATTTTTCTTTGTAACGATATTCATCACGCCTAAAAAGGCATTGCTGCCATACAAAGCGGAACCGGGCCCTCTGATAAACTCAACTCGTTCTACTATTTCAACGGGGATAAAAGGAGCATAAACAGAAGCTTTGCCAAAAGACGCATCATTAAGTCTTTGCCCATTGAGCATGACCAGCACATTACCGCTGTCTAAATAGATACCGCGTGCGTGCTCTTTTGGCACAGCACCAACCCAATCGCCGCGAGTTGACTGCATGCCAGGCACGAAGTTCATGAGTTCATATACATTGGCGACGCCTAATAATTGAATATGTTGACGATTAAAAACGGTCGTACTCGATGGCACAGTGGTAGGTGATTCAGTGGTTTTAGTGGCTAAAGTAATGTTAACGTCAAGCAATTCCTCAAAGCTCAACTCAAATAGCTCTTCTTGAGAAGCAATTGCATTAAAGCAAAAAAGAAAGACAAAAATAAGCGGGACTGTTTTTTTCATATTGAGCCTGACTACTGATACCGTAACAAGCTCAACTCAGGTGAACAATTTCACCAAATTTTGCTTACACAGTTACCGTTCATACATCTAAATAATACGCATGAAATGTAACTGTGCAAGTTTTTACTTAAGTTTTATGCAGCCTGTAACTTCTTTGCCTTGAAATACTTATACAAGCCAATCAAGGAAGCAACTATCCAAAACAGCTCAATTACAAAGCTCGCTAGGTTGAAGTTGTAGCATAAACTAATAAGTAGCAGGATTGCACCAGAGAGGTTCATGAGGTTATATTTGAGGCCATCTGGTGTGACCTTTTCAAGTTGCAGTAAGAAAAACGCTCCAACTACAAGAAAAGTACCAGTCATACCTATTACATCAAATAAAATGTCAATCATGTTTTTGTCCATATATTTTGTGGATACTCACCCAAACACGCTGGCCCTTTTCCATGGGTAGGGTGACTTTCAATCGTTGAAACAGCACAAACTCATGAATTATCTTAAAATCATGATGATTGAGACAGGATATTTGTCCTTATATTGAAATCACTTATTTAAAAGTCACTTTATTGCCAACAATTTTGAGTGCAGGTGCCCCCCTTATCAGAGTCTTTCTGGAAAACTCTTGTTCGCAATCAGGGCAATGAGTTTGATTGATGGTATGATCAACACTTATTCGTTCGACAAAGCATTTTATGAGGCTGCCCTTACCGCCTTTTCGGTACTTAAACAACTTGGCTTTGCACTTAGAGCAAAACACATCGACTGTCCGAGTAGGGCCCTTTTTATTAGGTTTGGCCAATTAATTTAAACTCCCAACCACAAATCCGATTAAAGTAAATTGTAATGTGTGATAACCCGCATTCACTAGAAATAGTTTTAGAGGCCTTTGCTCAAACAAGTAACTAATCCCAAACGACGTGGTGACAAAAGTAACCCCAATAAACAGACCAAATGTCATCGCATCCAATACTGAAGGGCCTTTTCCAACTAACATCGCAACAGCAACCGAAGCCAAAATACAGAGCATAAATGAGCCTAAGAATATAGCTTTATGATCGGCATGTTTTAAGTCGAGTTCAGTTAATCCAGCACCTTCTAACCACGCCTGTTGGAACATCAATGGAGAATACCACAGGCCTCCGAGCAAAAAAGAGCTCAATGCAGCTAACAGTACTGCCACTATATTTACTTCGAATACATACATTAGCATTTGCTCCATTGTTTAACTATTTTCAATTTAGTTAAAATCTACCAATTGAGCAATGTAAGCGCCAAAGTTGACTATTTTGATACCGGTCTTTTTTGCAACTTACGCTGTAAAGTTCTTCTGTGCATATTGAGCTGACGAGCCGTTTCCGACACATTGCCCTCATTTGCTTGCAATGTTTGTTGGATATGTTCCCACTCCAATCGCTCTGGCGACATTGTTGACTCAAACGAGTCTTCAATCGCCACCTCTTCACCTAGTAGTTTTTTTGCAATCAACTTCGTGTCAGCAGGCTTTGTCAAGTAATCATCCGCCCCCAGTTTTATTGCTTCAACCGCGGTCGCGATACTGGCAAAACCTGTTAGCAAAACCAATATACAGTTGGGAAGCACTTGTCTAATTTGTGCGATATGCTGCAAACCAGATGAATGCTCAAGCTTCATATCTAGCAGCACATACTCAGGTAAAAATGCGCTGCACTGAGATAAGATGTCTCTCTCATAATTCACGACTTGACACTCAAATCCCATCTTTGACATCCGCCTTGCGAGCGTATTTGAAAAGGCGACATCATCCTCAATAATTAATAACCTCATGATAAACCTACTATCGGTAATACAGCGGTAGACAGGACGCCACCTTCTGCCAAATTTTCAAGGTGTAATTCACCATTTACTCTCTCTAACGTTGCATGAGTTAACAACAGCGCCATACCAAAACCAGTATCACTTTCGACAATAGATTTGCCCAAGTCATCTAACTTCTTCTGAGCAATTCCTTTGCCTTCATCTTTGATCAATAAATACCATTTCCCCCTTCTGCATATGCAGTCAATTCAATATGGTACTTATCGGCACGCTCATTTGCTTTTGCCGCATTGACTATCAAATTTAACAGTGAAGGCACTAACATTGGATCCCCATTGATCTCAACAGAAGATGTCTTTTCAACAATGGACAAAGATTGTTCTGGATATTGAAGCGTCATTAACTCTTCTAGTTGCGCTATCACAAATTGTGTAGATTGCGCCTTTTCTTGACGCTTTAACTTAAGTAGCTCTGTTTGCTCTCTAAAACTATCTAGTTGAATACGACACTGCGAAAGCGGTCCGTGCATCTCAGAAACCGCAGGATGTTCAGGGAAATCCTCACGAAGTTCCTCCAACAATAAATTTAGGTGAGCAATCGGCGTCGCGAGTTGGTGCGTTACCTGTGCTGCGGCACTACCAAGTGCTAAAAGCTGCTCTTGTTGCAATTGCTTTTCGCGCGTTTTCGCCAACAGCGCCTCTCTCTCTCGAATCCGCTTCACAAGTATTGCGACAACACCGACAGTCACAACCACCATGAAAACAAAATTCACAAACATGCCTAGCAAGTGCTCGCCCATATGCATACCATGGTGATGCATTGGCATAGTCACAGCCAAATACAAATAACCATATGAGAGCAAAGCACTCGCTGATACAAATAACACGTAACCAATTGAAACGGTAACCGCGGCTATAATACAAGGTAAGAGTAATAATGAAACAAAAGCGTTACTTGCACCGCCTAAAAAAGACAGTAAAACAGATAAAAAGACGATGTCTGCCATCAACTGTAAAGTCATGGCCCTTTCTGAGATTTCTCTGCTTCTACGATACAAAACAATGCTAACGAGTTGAAACAGTGATTCTAATGCTATCACCGTAAAAACAGGCTGATGGGGGATGCTTTTGTCGAGCAATAAAATTGAAATTAACACCAAAATAAGCTGTAAGACAATCGCAATCGAACGCAGTAAAAGCAGCTGTCCAAGTGCAGATTGGGGCGAGAAAGCAATAACCATGTAGCAAGCCTAAAAGCAAATGAGGACGTACTTTACCCGATCAATCTCCCAACTTAAAGGCATCAGAACTAGAAATGCTCAATCATATTTGAGAATAAACTCTGGGCTGGGAGTACCTTGATGAAAGAGTAACTGCCACCCTGCTCCGTTGTTACGCCATAAAGACATTCTGAGAGAAAACTGTAAGTTAGAATAAGCATTACGTCGATAGGCCGCATGATAAGTAAGCTGTGCTATCGTCTCACTTAACATTTGTCCCCTAAAGTCTTGATTATAAAACTGCGGTACTTTTTCGCTTGGCAACCGCGACAGTACATGCCGTTTATCAAACAATAACCCATTGGCAGAAATTTCGTAAAAATCATCATCCAATAACAAAGATAAGCGCTCTTTAGATTCTCTCACATGTGGTTCAAGTAAGCGTCGCTCTAAGGATATGAGTTCATCAAGTAGTTCTTGAGTGATTTTCTGAGTCATAAACAGCTGATATCTGACCTGTTTCTCATACAATTCTAGTCAAATGTACCAATTCAACAAGGTATTCTTTGTGTACAAATCAATAGTTTGTTATAAATATGCAATTAACCGAGTGGTCGGATTTGATTAAGAGACACTATGATATATGCAAAAATTACAGGTTGGGGTAAAGCATTACCACCAGCTTCTATCAGCAATGATGAAATGAGCACCATTGTTGATACCACTGACGAATGGATAACAACGCGTACTGGGATCCGTGCTCGTCGCGTTAGTCACGTAAGCACAGCTGAATTGGCCACCATCGCCAGTAAACAGGCCCTAGCCTGCGCAGATGTGAGTGGTGAGGATATTGATTTAGTGTTGCTTGCTACCTGCACACCTTCAACTATGGTTGCCAATACAGCCTCTCTGGTACAAAAAAACATTGGCGCTACCGGTGCTGCAGCCTGCGATACCAATGCCGCTTGCTCTGGGTTTCTTTATGCTTTACAAAATGCAACTGCACAGATCCAGTCTGGTATGATCAAAAAAGCAGTCGTTGTCGCTGCGGAGCGCATGACTTGGTATATCAACTGGGCTAAAAGAGACAGTGCAGTGTTGTTTGGTGATGGCGCTGGTGCAGTTGTACTGGAAGCGAGCTCAGAACCAAGCGGTTTACTGGGTACAAAAACAGGGTGTGATACTGAAGATAGAGATATTTTACACATAGCCAACTACGGAACAGACTTAAATAAATATGAGGCAGTTGGCCCATCTGACCTATTGTTTGAAGGACGTGAAATCTTCAAGCGCGCAGTAACCGGTATGAGCTTGGCGTGCGATGACGTTATGGATAAAGCGAAGCTCAACCTTGATGACATTGACGCCCTTATTCCTCATCAGGCTAATCTTCGTATTATCCAAGCAATACAGAAAAAGTTAGATATCGAAGACGAAAAAGTGATTGTCAACATCGACAAGTATGGCAACACATCAGCTGCAACAATTGCAATCGCGCTATGTGAAGCTGTCGAACAGGGGATGATCAAGCCACATGCTAACATTATGTCTGCCGCTTTTGGAGCCGGGCTAACTTGGGCTGCAAGTTATATAAAGTGGGGCGAACGCATTACACCTCTCGCGACTTCAGATTATACATTTACGCCTTGTGAACAATCAGGACTTGAACTCGTTCAAGATGCCGTCACCGCTTGTAAAAATAACTCCTAATCACTGTGAGCAGTAGCGTCAGCTACTGCTCGAAATACTCCATCATACCTGATAGTATTAGCGCTTCAGCACTCGAAAGACCACTACGTCTTTAAACACTCTGCTTTGTTACATTGACTACTTTAAATAATGCTTAATTCCTTATTTTGACGCTGTATAATCGTCTTACATTTAGAATTACTTTTGATTATTTCAATTAGAGTAGTAAATAGACAACTGGTGTTTGCTACACAATCAAAATTACTGACAACAAGCTAGTTATTAGGGGAATATGGTGTTTAAACCTCATTCAGAGATTAGCCAACTCGAACCACAAATCGTTTGGCAATTTTTCGACCAAATTTGTTCCATCCCACATCCATCTAAACATGAAGAAGCACTTGCTCAATTTATTGTTAACTGGGCGAATTCAAGAGATTTAGCCACGCGTCGTGATAAAACCGGTAATGTCTTTATCAAAAAGCCTGCAACCGAAGGCATGGAAAATAGAAAGCCTGTCGTTTTGCAAGCACACATTGATATGGTGCCTCAAAAAAATGATGATACAGCGCATAACTTCGAAACCGATCCAATTAGACCATTTATAGACGGTGACTGGGTAACCGCAGACGGAACTACGCTAGGCGCAGACAACGGTATTGGTATGGCTTCTTGTCTTGCGGTACTTGCTTCAGATGACGTTGCACATGGACCACTGGAGGTCATTTTAACAATTGACGAAGAAGCGGGTATGACTGGCGCATTTGGTTTAGAAGCGGGCTGGCTAGAGGGTGAGATTTTACTCAACACCGACTCTGAACAAGAAGGCGAGATCTACATGGGCTGTGCAGGCGGCATTGATGCTGGCCTAACACTTGATATCGAGAGACAAGAAAAATCAGCCCAGCAGACTTATTTAGAAATTTCTTTGAAAGGCCTAAAAGGAGGTCACTCTGGCGTAGATATTCATACCGGACGTGCCAACGCAAATAAGCTGTTAGCTCGCACATTGAAACATCACCTTACAGATATTGAGTTCCAAATTGTTGAATTCAAAGGTGGCTCTTTAAGAAACGCAATCCCACGTGAAGCCTACACAACCATTGCCATTCAAGACGCAGACATCAATAAAGTCTCTACCTATATTGAGCAAGTACAATCTCTCATGCGCCAAGAGTTGTCAGCTATTGAGACGGGCCTCACTTTCAATGTTAGTCAAACAGAGAGTGCGCTAAATCCACTGACATTAACCAGCACTCAGCAACTGTTATCCCTATTAAATGCATGCCCTAATGGCGTCGTTCGAATGAGTGATGATATTCAAGGCGTCGTAGAAACCTCATTAAACTTGGGTGTGATTACAACACAAGCAGACAGCATAGAAATATTATGCCTGATCCGCTCTTTGATTGACTCAGGTAGAAAAGATGTTGAAGGTACTTTGTCTTCATTGGCAGAGCTTGCCGGTGCAAAAGTTGAGTTTTCTGGTGCTTACCCTGGTTGGAAACCTGAGCCTGAATCAGAACTAATTCATATCTTCAGAGACATGTACGAAGGCATTTATGGTAAAAAGCCAGATATCATGGTGATACATGCAGGGCTTGAATGTGGTTTATTTAAAGAACCATATCCTGAGATGGACATGATATCGTTCGGCCCGACCATTAAGTTTCCTCATTCTCCTGATGAGAAAGTACATATTGAATCTGTCGGCTTGTACTGGCAACAAATGAAAGCATTACTTTCAAACATACCAGTTAAAACGGCTTAAATAATAAAAAAACGGCTCATATGAGCCGTTTTTATGTATATTAATTAGGAGAAGCGTTTTTGTAAGTATGCAAATGTAGCTCTAAGGCCCAAGCCTTCACCACCCACAGGTCTCCCTGGCAAATGGCGAACATTCCACGCCATCACATCAAAGTGTAGCCACGGCGTATTTTCAGGCTCAACAAACTCTTTTAGGTACAGCGCAGCTGTAATAGAGCCTCCGAATGGCGTCGAACCACAGTTTGAAATATCTGCTATATCGCTTTTGAAAAGACCTTTATATTGATCAAACAGAGGCAGTTGCCATACTGGATCATTATGCTCCAAGCCTTCAGCAATGATGTCATTGGCGATTTTCTGATCTGTACTATAAAAACCAGGTAACTCAGTACCTAAAGCAATACGACATGCCCCTGTTAAAGTAGCAAAGTCAATCAATAGATCAGGGTTTTCAGTTTGCGCTTCAGCCAATGCATCACATAATACCAAGCGCCCTTCTGCATCCGTATTATCGATCTCTACGGTGATCCCTTTACGAGTCACAATGACGTCACCAGGTCTAAACGCGTTTTTCGAAACGGCATTTTCAACCGCAGGCACTAATACACGTAATCTAACAGGTAGGTTTGCCGACATGATCATATGTGCAAGACCAAGTACATGAGCAGCGCCACCCATGTCTTTTTTCATATTGCGCATGCCTGCAGCAGGTTTCAGGTCTAATCCGCCCGAATCAAAACACACACCTTTACCAACTAAAGTTAATTTTGGCGCGTTTTCATCACCCCAAGTTAAATCCAACAAACGAGGCTTGTTATCACTGGCGCGGCCAACCATATGAATAGTTGGGTAGTTGTGCTCAAGTAACTCATCTCCAATCAACTGTTTAAATTCAGCACCAAATTGCTCAGTTAATTCAATGAACGTTTCCGCTAAATGTTGAGGCATCATGTCAGCCGCTGGCGTATTTACCAAATCGCGAACCAAGTATATGCCAGTTGTAATATCAGAAACTTTTTTACAAAGTTGCTCATTGGAAATGGCTAATTTAGCTTGAATAGGTGCCGCTTTTTTATAAGCGTTATATTTATATGCACCAAGAATATAACCCGTTGCAGCTCTTTCAATTAGATCTTCACTGCCAACAAATTGATATAGACCTTTTGGAAGTTGCTTAGCAAGGTCTCCAGCGAGCCATTGATCATCAAGCGACTCAACAACACAGACAACACTTGATAACTCACCGCTAGTCAAATCAGGTATCAGCAATACATTCTGACCTTCTTGGCGAGTCGCCAATACAAAGCTTTTTGACGGTTCTGCGTGGTCTGATAGCCAACGATCAAGGTTTGCTTCTGTGGTAAGATGAATTGGTGTTCCTTCTTGGGAATGAACGAGTAAAGTACTCATACGTGCCTCTTATTCTAAGTTGTATTGCCTCAAGGATAACAATAACTGACACACAATTCACCGTTATAAGGGTAAGTTTTTTCTATATTTTCGTAAACACAATATCAATTAAACGTAATAGAAAAAGCGCCACAAAACACGAAACCTCTTAATAAGCTTTTAAATGGCTATTACTTCTTTTTGTCTGCTTTTTTAATTGCAAAAGAGCTAGGTAACACTTCTACACCAAACTTATTCCCTAGCGCGATGATTAAAGGGATGGTGATTGGCGCAAATGGTAAAATGGCGAACACGCCTAGGCCTAATCCTTTTAAAACATCTACGAACTGCTTATTAGCAACTTTGAGTTCTGATCTCGTTGCGTTCCCTAACGTGTATCTTTTATAGATATCAAGCATCTCTTCCGTTTCTTGCTTTTCTTGCGCTAGGGCTCCTTTCAAAGCAATCAGGGTACGTTTGATCCTTAACCTTTGTCTTTTTCTACTTATTCGTGCCACCCGTATAGGTGCTTTATGCACGACCTTTATCAATCGCATTGACAACCAAAATCAGCTTATTTTCTGACATTCTAGCAAACTTCTATATAAAAATCGTGCGGATATTTGGTCCAAACCAAAGTGGCATTTAAACCTCGATCGCACTCACACAAATTAATAAATGTCACAGTGTTAAATAAATGGTTAATACAATCCCAAAATTATCAATAAAACCAATTTAAAATAGCGTTCCTTTGCAATTAACAACCCATCCCAGTACCTTTTATATTAACAAAAAACAGTTAAAACCATCACAAAAAGTCTAAAAAAACGTTTTATTTAAAAATAAATACAATTAAATCAAACAAAAGATTGAACTTAACAAATTGACTGCTACATTTATACACGTGTTAATTGGTTGATTAAAACTATGTGAAAACACAATATTGCATATTGCAATTTAGTATACAAAAAATTTAGAAAAACTGGGGAAACAGGATGAAACTACAGAGATGCAAGCTAAGAAAGGCTATTCAGTATGCTATTTCTACGACTGCAGCAACAACCGCGCTTTTAGCATTTGGTGTTCAAGCGGATGCCAGAGAAGAAGGCGCCAATAAAGATATAGAGAAGATCGCCGTCGTTGGTTCGAGGGCAGCACCAAGGTCAATTGGGGAATCACCGGTACCGATTGATATTATTGGTGGTGATGAATTAAGTAAGGCTGGTGGCGATGACATGCTTGAGCTTCTTAAAGGATCAGTACCTTCGCTCAATGTCCATGCAAACCCGATCAGTGATGCTGCAAGTCTTGTGAGACCTGCTAACTTACGCGGCTTGCCTGCTGATTCGACATTAATTCTACTTAACGGAAAACGTCGTCACCGCTCTTCTGTTATTGCATTTTTAGGTGGTGGTATCAATGATGGTGCACAAGGACCAGATATTTCTGTTATCCCAAGTGTCGCCCTTAAGCAGGTCGAAGTGCTTCGTGACGGTGCTGCTGCACAATATGGCTCTGATGCAATAGCAGGTGTTTTGAACTTTGTACTTAAAGATGCTTCAGAAGGCGGCAGTTTTTCTGTTAAACAGGGCGAGTATTATGAAGGGGATGGTGATACAACAACATTTGAAGGTAACATTGGCCTACCATTCACTGATCAAGGCTTTGTAAATTTAAGTTTTCAATATAAAGAGGCAGACCCAACAAGCCGAAGTGTTCAAAGACCTGATGCACAAGCATATATAGATGCCAGCGTAGAAGGAGTGAGAGATCCAGCACAGATTTGGGGTGCACCAGAGATAAAAGACGATATTACGCTGTTTGGTAATGTTGGACTTGAATTAAGTAATAGTTCTGAATTTTATATGTTTGGTAACTATTCCGAGCGTGATGTAAAAGGTGGGTTCTATTATCGTAATCCACAAACCCGTCCGCAAGTCTACTCTGGTGATGGCGGTAATACTCTGCTTGTTGCTGATTTAGATGGCGTTGGCACAGGTATCGAGTGCCCAACTGTAAACCTCATAGGTGCGGATGAAAAACGCATACAAAATGTTTCAAACATCGTCGCATACCAGCAAATTGCAGCTGACACAGAACTAGGCAGAAATTGCTTTGCATTCAATGAGATTCTGCCAGGTGGCTTCACTCCTAACTTTGGCGGTAACATCACGGATACATCACTGACCATCGGCACAAAAGGTGAGTTTACTGAAGGCTTTATGGAAGGCGGCTTCTATGATGTCAGTGGCTCTGTCGGACGAAATGAATCTCGTTACTTCATCACCAATACGGTGAATGCTTCACTAGGTGCGGAAACACCGATGGAGTTTAGCCCAGGTAAATATATTCAGTTAGAGAAAAACTTTAATTTGGATGTATCAAAAGGCTTCGACTTTGATCTGGCTTATGAAGTAAATGTCGCAGCTGGCCTTGAATGGCATGAAGAAACCTTTGAAGTTATTGCCGGAGATGAAGCATCTTTCATTGCAGGTCCTCTTACACAACAAAACTTCGGTATTGGTTCTAATGGTTTCCCAGGCTTCCAGCCTTCTGCCGCTGGCGAATTTACTCGACGTAACTATGCCGCATATGTAGATGTTGAAACCCCATTCACAGATGACTTTTTAATGGGGTGGGCGCTAAGATATGAGGACTATGACTCGTTCGGTTCGACGACTAACTTCAAAATTGTGGGTCAATATCAGTTAACTGATGATTTATCAGTGCGTGGCTCTGTTAGCACAGGTTTCCGTGCGCCGACAGTGGGTCAGGCAAATGTTAGTAACGTTCAAACAAACCTAAGCAGCGGCGTTCTCGTTGACTCAGCCCTTCTTCCACCAACAAACCCAGTTTCGGAAATTCTAGGTGGTACTGAGCTACAACCTGAAGAGTCTGAAAGTTACACATTGGGTTTTGTATATCAAACGGGCGATTTGTTCTTAACCATCGATTACTACAACATCCAAGTTGAAGACAGACTCAGTCAATCAAATAAAATTGACTTAACACCTGCACAAAAAGAAGCATTAAAAGCTGACGGCGTGCCAAATGTTGACAGTATAGCTCAGGTATCTTTCTTTACTAATGACTTTGATACCACAACACAAGGTGTGGACGTTGTGGCTAACTATTCAATGGACTTGATAGGTGGCTTCGCGACCTTTAGCATGGCGTATAACTGGAATGAAACTGAAGTTGATAAGTTCTCGACGATTACGGGGGATTTCAAGGTAGAACGCTTAGAAAAAGACTTGCCACAGCATCGCGCTACATACACGTGGACGCAACAGTGGGAAGATTTCTCTGGCTTTATTCGCTACAACTACTTTGGTGAATACCAAGGTGTTCACGTTGACTATGATGCTACAGCAATCATGGCCGATCCCAGCTTCACTTTTGATGCCGAGCTAACGTATTACGCGACAGAGAATATCAGCTTAACGGTAGGTGCAAATAACATCTTTGACCAAGATGCAGAGAAAGTCATTGACTTTCTTGAAGAGGGCAACAATGAACTTACGCCTTCAAACACATGGGGGGGTATCTACTATGAAACCTCTCCATTTGGTATTAATGGTGGTTTCTACTATGTCAAAGCAACTTATACGTTCTAAACTTTATCTGTAACCCAGAAGCAAAAGAGGAATTAGCGATGGCTATTTCCTCTTTTTATTTTTATCATTAAAATAAACTGCTTAAGAACATGTTACTTTTAGACCGTGCAACTGAATTACTATTAGAAAATAGGCTTAGAGAAGCTGAATTTATGTTTAAGCAAGTGCTTAAACAAAACCCAAAAAATGGCAAAGCCCTATTCGGACTTGGCCGAATATGCATGCGCTTAGAGCAATATGATAATGCCATCTATTATCTCAAAAGAGCGTGCGAACACCTGCCTAAAATGCTTGATCCCCTCTATGCATTAGCCGATGCTTTTATCGCAGTAGGGTCTCCTGTCGATGCAAAAACCGTGCTTGAATACGCGCTTAGCGTTGCACGACATAATGCACAAATCCATTACCACCTTGGGCAATTCTATTTAGACCATGGGTTTATAGATAATGCCTATCAAGTGTTTAAAAAAGGGCTAGACTGTCCTGTCTCTGGTGTTTCGGTGTTCATGATTTTTGAACTCATGCAACTTGCGCGCCCGGACGAAATTCCAGTTTTAATGGAGCGCCTTAAAGAGTTTGAGAATAAATTCGAGCATCCCACATTTCATATTGTTGCATACCATGCCTATGCAACAGCCCATCAAGCACTTGGCGAGAACAAAGAAGCATTCGAGTATTATAAAAAAGCCAACGAATTGCAGCTCACTCAATGTACATTTAGAACCGCTGATATGTTGCCTTTTTTCAGCCGTTTACTGGATACCTGCGATGATGATTTCTTCTCAAAACCAATTGATAAGGTCAAGTCAACCTTTACTCCCGTGTTCATTGTTGGCTTGCCAAGAACCGGCTCTACTCTATTAGAGCAGATCCTTACTCAACACTCTCAGGTTGGAACCATTGGCGAGAGCATTGTGCTGAGTGACAAAATCGTCCCTTACCTTGAAATGCGTACGGAGCGTAATTTCCCTGAATGTATCTATGACCCCTCAACATCAATGTTAGACTACTGTCGCAGCGTCTATGTTGATGAAATAAAAAAACATCGCGTGCAAGAAGAAGCCGTGATCAATAAATTACCCTCTAACTTTCAAAATGTTGGCTTAATATACAAATTATTTCCTAATGCCCGAGTAATACATTTAACGCGTGAATTTAAAGCCAATGCATGGTCTGTCTATAGTAACCATTTCGCTGAGAATGAACCTTATTTCTGCTCGCTTACTGAATTTGAACTCTATGCAGACATTGAACAACAGGTGATGTCTCATTTTGCAACCCGAATAAAAAGAAATATATATGAGGTAAGCTACGAAAAGTTAATTGAAGAACCTGAGCGCACCATTCAAAAAATTCTTAATTTTATCTATTTAAAATATGAACCAGAGTGTATGGAGTTTTATAAAAGCCGAGCAAAGGTATCGACGTTAAGTAAAACTCAAGTCAGGCAGCCTATTCACACTCGTTCTTTGAGTCGATGGCAAATTTTTGAAGCTCAAATTGAAAAAGAATTAGACAAACCAACGTAACAACAAAGGCTTATCTCACCCCTTATAATAGTCAAACCAATATAGTACATCTTGAAACTGGTCGTTGATGGCATTGGGGTGAGTTAACATATCAATATGACCGTAATTATGTTTATGGCCATATTTTTTACCATAAATTTTGAGTTCTTGGATCCCGATACCTGACTCCTTCATAAACATTGTAATGTCGATCGGCTGAGCCAACGCTTTGTCACTCACGCCTGCAATATGCAGCGTTGGCGGCAATGTGATGTTCTCTAAAGCAGCGCCATAATCAAAAGCATCGTCACTATCAACCCAAGGGCTTATCTGAGCCCATTGCGCACTTTGCCTATGTGATTTAGCAGTCTCACTATCAGATCCCCACCGCAGTTTTTTGGCAGGTAAAAAACCATACTTTTTGGTATAATAGTAAGCCAACCAATACCATAGTATATTGGCTTTTAATAACTTCTCTGGATGGTTGTTATATAAACTTCGTTTAGAACCAAAGTAGGCACACGCACGCACATGCTCAATTTCACTTGGAAAGCGGGCAAACACACTATTCATAATCACCCCACCCCAAGAGTGCGCAACCCAATATTCAGGCCTTCTACCTAATCGTGAAGAAATAAAATCTAATGCTGTTGGTATATCCTCTAAGATGGACTCTGTTTGTCCATAATCATGATTTTTGTCTATAGCAGGCTCGCTATCACCTCGTCCCCGTAAATCCAAAACAAAACATCTATACCCCTGCTTTGCTAAATAAGGCGCAAAACCTTTATTGGAGTGAGTGTAGAAAATTTTACCATTTTCAATTGCACCATGAAGACATAAAACAATAGGTCCTTGTTTATCTGGGTTATGAATATATCTAAGGTGTAATGACGCATTGCCCTGTGATAAAGGTACTTGTATTGATTCTTGTTTTATCATGATATATCCATACTTTTTACTCATCGTACCAGTAGATATATTTAAAAGTAAACCCATTAGTGGAGACATTGAAAATAAGGTATAATTTCAGGCAGTAATTTTGTGATATACATTTTCAATCATGCACCCTAGAAACAAACATGCCAACGGCTATGATCTGTCAGACTTATCAGAGGCCACCCCGGAATTGACTCAGTTCATAATCGACAAACCAAATCATCAAAGTACCATTGACTTCTCTGATGCTCGTGCAGTGCTATTACTTAATAAAGCTTTGTTGTTTAGGCATTACGGGATTAAATTTTGGGATCTGCCGCAACAGTTTTTATGTCCACCTATTCCTGGAAGGGCAGACTATATCCATGCTCTAGCCGACTTGCTTGCAGAGGACAATGACGGCATCATACCTACAGGAAAAAAAATAAAGTGCTTGGATATCGGAACAGGCGCCAATCTCATTTACCCAATACTTGGCAGTGCAGAGTATAAATGGCAGTTTATTGGCAGTGATATAAACCCTATTGCGGTGAAAGTGGCTGACAATATAGCAAAAGCAAACAAGCTTCCAGTAAAAATAAAGCAACAAACCGATAGCAATGCGATATTTAAAGGTATCATCACAAAAGACAGCTATTTCGATATCACAATGTGTAACCCCCCATTTCATGCTAGTGAAAAAGAAGCGCAGCAGGGTACACAGAGAAAGTGGAAAAATTTAGGTATCAGCAAAACAGCCAAACAACTCAATTTTGGCGGTCATGCACCAGAGCTTTGGTGTGAAGGCGGCGAGCCTTATCATTCATAACGAGTATGATAAAAGAGAGCGCGCAGTTTGGTAAACAAGTAGGCTGGTTCACGAGTTTAGTGTCTAAAAAAGATAATTTACCTGCGCTAACAAAGTGTTTAAAACAACACAATGTCAAACGTCATAAAGTCATAAAAATGCTTCAGGGTAACAAACAAAGCCGCTTTATCGCATGGCAGTTTTAATTAACTGCCCCACTTTTCATCTCCCCTTATAATCTCGAGCAAAATTTGTTTAAAACACCAAACAACGCTCGCATATCAATTGGCTTGCCGATGTGGGAAACAAACCCTTGAGACAAATACCGTCGGACATCACTCGACATGACGTTAGCGGTAAGGGCGATTACGGGTAAGTTAGGTTGGTGTGCATTTATTACTTGCTGTGCTTCAATGCCATCCATTTCAGGCATATGAATGTCCATTAAAACCAAGTCGAATTGGCGAGAGCGACAAGCATCAACCGCCAAGATGCCATTTTCAACCACCATTAATTCTGCTTGTGTATCTTTTAACATCATTTCAACAAGCATCTGATTTATTTTGTTATCTTCTGCAATGAGTATTTTTTTACCCGCTAAGTCTGGGGGGAGATAATGATTTCTTTAGGGGGTGTTCTCGACGCTTGAGTATTTTTATCAATTGGTAAGATAACGCGGATATGTGTGCCTTTTCCTTGCTCGCTGCTGAGTTCAATACTGCCTTGCATAAGCTTAACTAAACTCGCTGTAATGGACATACCAAGCCCTGTACCGCCATACTTTCTGGTTGTTGACGTATCCGCTTGCGCAAAGCGATCAAAGATACAATTTTGAGCCTCCGCGTTCATGCCAATACCAGTATCACAAACCTCAACAATCACAGCTGCTTTTTCATTCAGTACCGTTTCAGCTAAGTGTATGTTTACAGATCCACTCTCCGTAAACTTTACGGCATTTGAAGCAAGGTTCAGTAATATCTGTTTGACTCTAACCAAATCCCCAAGCCACTGGTCCTTAAATTGCTTATCAATAATGATGGCAAACTCGAGCCCTTTATTACTGATCAATGCATCTAAATCGTATTTTACAGAATCCAATATATCCGCAAATGAAATGGGCGCATTCTCAAGCTCAAGTTTATTGGATTCTATTTTTGAGTAATCCAAAATATCATTGATAATTGTAAGCAAACTTTGAGCTGAAAAAGCGGCGTTAGCCAGCGTCTTTCTGTTATCTGAGTCCAACTCTGCACTTTGCAATAACTGAAGCCCACCTAAAATAGCATTCATAGGTGTTCGGATTTCATGACTCATGTTTGCCAAAAAATCGCTTTTAGCTTTCACTGAATTTTCTGCAGCTAGCTTAGCTGCAGCAAGTTTCTCAATAACGGCAACCTTGTCTGTTACATCATAATTTACACCAATGACTTTAATTGGCACACCCAATTTATCTTTAATGATTTCGGCACTGGCTTTCATAGTCCTTATATCACCATTTGGGTGCACAACTCTAAACTCCGGATCATAAACGCCTTCACCTTGTACAGCTGAAGCCAGTTTAGAACGTACAAATTCGAGATCATCAGGGTGTACACTATTTTCCCAAGCTTCATACACACCAGAAAACTGCCCTGCCGTTACACCATATAGCTTAAACATCCAATCATCCCAAATAAGCTCATTGGAAATTAAATCCCATTCCCAAACGCCAATCTCAGCTGAGTCATTCGCAAGCTGCATCCTAATAGCAAAAGAATCGGCTTCATCTTTCGCTTTCTGAATTTGTGCTTCGACTTCCTTTTGGCGCGTAGTGTCTTGAACCACAGACCAGATAAAATCTATTTCATCGCTATCTGTAATTTTGATACCTGATAATAAGACTGGAAATACCTTGCCAGATTTATGAATATACTCCTTTGCATAAGGTCCATATCGCCCTCTCATTTTCAAGTCTTCAAGCTGTTTATACTCCTGCTGTTCATATTTTTTCGGCGTCAATTGCCAATAGTCCATTTGATTCAGCTCTTCGACAGAATACCCCGTAATGTTACCGAACTCCTGATTGACATAATCAAAGCTACCATCTTGCATAAAATTAATGGCAATGCCGACGGGTGCCAAATTAACAAAGTGCTCAAATTTTTCTTTCTCTCTCTGATATGCCTTCTGATAGTGCTTAATATCCGAATGCGCTTCATCAAGTTTTTGTTGGGCTTGCACTATTTCTGTGATGTCTCTTCCGATTGCGAGAATAAGTTCCTCACCGTGAAATTGCACGGATGTTAAAGATACTAAACAAGGAAAAGTCGAACCATCGGGGCGGCAATGGGTCCATTGGAATAGCTGAGCTCCCTCCTGCTGCGTTTTCTCAATATATTGCTTCGCTAACTGTTCAGATGATTGACCACATGGCTGATGCTTTGGTGAGATGTCAGCAGGAGTCAGTTGCAAAAACGCTTCCTTACTATTGATCCCATGCATTTCAATCGCCGCAGTATTGCACTCAACGAATGTCCCAGACTGAAGATCAACAATAGAAAGCGCATCACCGGACACATCGAATAGCTTTTTGTATTTATCTCGTTCAAAGGTAACTTGCTCAAGCTCAGATCGTAATCTTTTCAGTTCATTCTCTAAATTTGCACATCTTGTCCGAGACATAGCAGCTCCATATGCGCTTCAGTCTAAAATTATTTCACCAATTGGAATAAATATAGGAGTAAACCCTGATTATTTGAATTAAGCAGGTTGTGCTTATTCCCCAGCACTTAGTCAAAAGACGAATCAACTTCAGCGGCAGGAAGTTGAATTTCAAACTGGCTGCCAATACCAAGCTTTGACGCCACAATAATATCCCCTCCTTGGTTTTTAGCCATCATTAAGGCAATCGTCAGCCCCAAGCCAACATTGGAGCCAACAGGCTTAGTGGTGTAAAAAGGGTCAAATATTCGTGTTAGTTTATCTGGCTCGATCCCGCAGCCTGTGTCTTCGAACACAATACGTACAATCCCTGCATTTTTGCTGGCTGTTATTTTGACATCACTTATCTCCGATCCCGACTCTTTTGCGTTGAGGTATAAAGCTTCAAAAACTTTCAGCAGCTGCTCTCTACAACACATAACCTGAACACTTTTATCATGAGTGCTTTCATATATCTTTTGGTCGGTTATCTCACTACAAAACGTCGTGAGTATCTCATTTAAATCATATTCCCTAGGCTGTTCATCAGATACACCATTAAACACCGACAGCGCCGCAACTATGCGTTCAATTCTATTTAAATCAATTGCATTGTCTTCGAGCAATTCACCTATATCAGTAAAGTCACTGACTAGCTGATTTTCTCCAAAGCCCTCAACTTTTTCGAATAAAGAATCAATATAATCCTTTAAAACCGCAAAGTTACATTTCAATGCTCCCAGTGGGTTATTGATCTCGTGAGCCATACCTGCGGCTAAATAGCCTACAGACGCCATTTTTTCAGATTGTACTAATGTTGCCTGCTGTCTAATAATCTTGTCTTTCGCTTCTCTAAGAGAACGGTTAGACGCAACCAGTTCAGCCGTTCGCTTCTCTACCTTTTCTTCTAGAGTTTCATTTAGCTCTTTTAATTCACGCGCTAATTCTGATTGCTTTTTGATATCACGAAAAGCCCGCAAGGCGCTTGTCATCGTGATATATAAACGGGACTTTGTCAGATCTACTTTATTTTTGTAGTCATTAATATCATATTTGAGCATCACTTCGTGTTCTGGAATCGTACTGGGTTGCCCTGTTCTCAAAATAATGCGCACATCATGATTATTAAGCTCTTGCCTAATTTGGCGAACACATTCAAGGCCCGCGTTGTCTGTTTCCATAATTACATCGAGTAGAACAACACATATTTCAGGATCAGATTGCATATGCTTCATTGCTTCAGCTTTAGAGTATGCATGTAAAAATGACAGCTCTCTGCCTTCGTAGGTAAATTTTGATAAAGCCATGATCGTCACATCATGTATTTCAGGCTCATCGTCGACGACGAGTACTTTCCATGGAGGAAGCTGAGATGTCTGAGTTGTTTGCGCAGACTCGCTTGCAAGAAAAGAAAAAGTTGAGTTAGGCATGGCTACCAATTGTCTGTATTGATAGCCTTAAGCATGGCAAAAAAAGTTAAAATTACAACCTATTAAGTTCTGTTTTATAATGCTTTCTACAAACCGAGACGTAGCGATCATTACCGCCAATTTCGACCTGATCGCCGTCAGCAATAGCATTACCCTGCTCATCTAAACGCAATACGTGGTTCGCCTTTCGACCACAGTGACATACTGTTTTTAGTTCTATTAGCTTATCTGCCCAAGCCAATAAATATTGAGCCCCTTCAAATAACTCACCTCTAAAATCTGTTCTCAACCCATAACACAGTACCGGGATACCTAAAGAGTCAACAACATCGGTTAATTCAGAAACTTGCTCTTTAGATAAAAACTGGCTTTCGTCCACCAAGATACAATCTAATTTTTGCATTTGGTGTTCATTATTTACAAGCTCAAATACATTCGTCGTCGGCTCAAATGTACTTGCATCAGCTTCTAGACCAATTCGAGATGCAACTTTGCCAACACCTGAACGATTGTCTATGGCAGCCGTTAGAATAAAAGGCGTCATGCCTCGCTCACGGTAATTAAATGCCGATTGCAATAAAGTCGTAGATTTACCCGCATTCATTGCTGAGTAATAGAAATAAAGTTGTGCCATAGGTGTAAAATGAAAGTTTCGAGTGTGCGTAAGTCTACAGAAACTTACCTATTCTGACCATAATCAATATCTTGGAATTTTATGATTAACCGGGTTGTTGACATAATCTAAATAGTACTCATGCAATGGCATTACTCCTAACTCTTGCCAAAGTGTCTGGGCAACATCAGGACTTTGCAGTAAAAACGCCTTCGACAAAGCCAAATATCCATAACTAATATCAATAGGAGGGAATACAGGTTCAAGTGCGTCGCTATATGGAAAGCCAGACACTTGCTCGTTATAAACTTGGCATAACCCTAACGCCCCATCAACTAATCCTTTCAACACAAGCTGATAAGCATCATCTTGTGAATCAGTTTGAATGACACGATACAAATCCTGATGCAAAGCGTGTAAGACAGCATACCCACGAGGTACAGCCAAACTGATCGGATAGTTATTATTCGCCACGTCTTGAGCAAGGCCTTGCTGCCCGACCAAACACGTTCCCAACATGCTTATAGCGAGACTTTCGTCAACGTCACCTTGGGCATTTATCGGAAAATTGAGAAAGGATGCTCTTTCAGAGCGATACGAAGCGACGACAGCATCTACTTTATTTTTTTGGATATCATGTAGGCACCTTCGCCAAGGTTTGCGCACAAAGTTAAAACGCACATTTTGAACTTTGCTCTCAAGCCCTCGTAAAATCTCTATCGTGGCACCTGGTCGATGACTCGGTACTTCAAACCCACTACCAAGAAAAAAGGGAGGGATATTTTTGTCTTCGTAGCACAAAGTGATAAAGGTTGTAGCATATGATGATGAAGACCACAATAATACAATTAAAAGCGCTAACAGACGCATATAGCTCACAGCTCATTTTAAGGTTTAAGCATTGCAGTTGCATGCCTGATGCTACTAATACTATAGCTTACCCTGTTCTGTATGTCGTTTAATAAAATGATTTCTTGATGTCTTTAGGTATCTGGAGAGGCAAATAAAAAGTGCCTTGTATGTAGCTTATACCAGGCACTGAAAAATCGCTTGCGTTATTTAGCGTCTAAGTAACGCTTCTCAACTTCAACCCAGTTAATGACATTATAAAATGCAGCAATGTATTCCGGACGGCGGTTTTGATATTTAAGATAATAAGCATGCTCCCAAACATCTAGACCTAAAATTGGAGTCTGGTTGCTCATAAGTGGACTATCTTGATTTAAAGAGCTTGTTACTTTTAACTCGCCGTCAGCATCAACAACTAACCAAGCCCAACCACTACCAAAACGACTGACAGCCGCAGCAGTAAACTGCTCTTTGAATACATCAAAACTGCCAAACGTATCTGAAATTGCTTTAGAAAGTACCCCTTCATGCAAGTCACCACCATCTGGCGACATAATGGTCCAGAATAAACTGTGGTTATGATGACCACCAACATGGTCTCTCACTGCACCTTTTAGGTTTTCAGGCAGAGATTCAATGTTAACAAGCAAGTCTTCAACACCACGCTCAGCGAACTCAGTGCCTTCTAAAGCTGCATTGGCTTTATTAACATAAGTCTGATGGTGCAGTGTATGGTGGATTTCCATTGTTCTTGTATCAATATGTGGCTCTAGAGCGTCATATGCGTACGGTAGTTGTGGCAATGTAAAAGCCATGATTTTTCCTCATTTACTTTAATGGACGATATGTGGACGGTTAAAACCACCTTCCATTGCTATGTTAACTTGTTCAATTAACTCAGGAAGGTGAGGATGACAGGACGCAAAATTGATTAACTCCTGCCGCGTTTTATGTAAGTGATGACAAGCAATTTCAACGATTTCTATAGACGCGTTTTCTACTAAGTTGAGGATCACCGTATGAACTTCGATCAGCTGTTGGCAAGCTCGCTCAGGCTTAGACAATGCTAAAAAGCAATCAGCTAAATTATGAGCTGCGACCACCAGTGCAGGACAGCAATGTTCAATTGCAGTTAATTGCTCATCGCTTGCCTCGCTTTTTAAAAAGCGCTCAAGTAAATGACCAGCCAGATTTAAAGCACTTTGATATTTATCTCTGGCCGAATCAAATTGACCGTGCTGGAATGCATCGTTACCAGTTTTAATAGCGTATTGCCACGGGGCAAGGGCGTACTCCAATGGAGTATCAACTGAAGTTTCTGGTTGCTCAATTAGGGCCATTACGCTCCCCTTAGGTTGCTTTACACCAGACAACTATAAACAAAACCAACACCTTAATGCAAATTGTTTTTATTTGCATTATTACCATAATTTACGAGTGGTTATTTTATCTAATACCATCCATATCAAACCCAAACATAGATACTGCTTAAATAACAACCTCAGTTAAAAGCATAAAAGACAACGATAATGAGAATAAGAATCAATTGTTAAACCTATGATTTTAAAGGGTTTTTATTGACAAATAAGTTCTCATATATAGAATACCCCCTAAAGTCAGAGTTTGAGGAACATCCTATGAAGGGTAAACAAAAAATCATCGATGCATTTAATGCACTACTGGCAAATGAACTTGCTGCAATTGACCAGTATTTCATCCACTCTCGTATGTACGAAGACATGGGTCTTGATAAATTATATGAGCGCTTGAATCATGAGATGGAAGAAGAAACAACGCATGCAGATTGGCTAATTAAACGCATTCTATTCCTAGAGGGCGTACCAAATATGACCAAGCGTCGCGACTTATTAATTGGTCAAGACGTCAAATCGATGATGGAAAACGACCTAACACTTGAACTTGAAGTAGTCGCATGCGTTAAAGATGCAATCAAAGCATGTGAAGAAGAGCAAGATTACCAATCACGCGCTGTACTAGAAAAGCTACTTTTTGACACAGAAGAAGACCACGTATATTGGTTAGAGCAACAAATTGGTCTAATTGATAAGATCGGTATTCAAAACTACCTACAATCGCAACTTGCATAGGAAGGCTAATACATGAAAGGTAATAGAGAAGTTATTATCGCACTCAATAAAGTTCTAGCAAACGAACTTGTAGGTATCAATCAGTATTTTTTACATGCTCGCATGTTTAAAGACTTCGGCTTTATGAAGCTGGATAAAGCAGACTATAAAGTGTCGATCCAAAAAATGAAAAATGCGGACAGACTTATCGAGCGTATTTTATTTTTGGAAGGCCTACCTAACCTACAAGACCTAGGTCGTTTAAACATTGGTGAGAACGTACCTGAAATGATTGCTGCCAACCATGCTTTTGAAGAAGTCTCTTTAAAAGATTTGCAAGCTGCTATCGCTTTGTGTGAAGAAAAGCAAGACTATATCAGCCGTGAAGCTTTAGACAACATCCAAAGCGAGCAAGAAGAGCAAATAGACTGGCTTGAAACTCAGCAACAGTTACTAAAAACAATGGGAAAGAAAACTACTTACAATCACAAATGTAAGTTACTCCCATTAAAAAAGGCGCTTAATTCAGCGCCTTTTTCGTTATTCAATTCTTTATGCAACTTGTTCAGTCACATCAACAATATCAATCAGCTTTTCATTCAATATCTTTTTAGTACAGTTACAACATTTACCGCATTGGGTGCCAACACCTAGCTCTTTGCTAAGATCTCTCATAGAACGAGCACCGTCATCTATCGTCTGCGCTATTTTTTTGTCTGTTATTCCGTGGCAGATACAAATATACATGAATGAAAACCAATCTCAATTACATCAACTGAGGCTAAGTTTAATCTAAACAAAAATAGTTATCAACTCACTTACGCATAAAAATGAGAATAGTTACTAATAGCATTGATCAATAAAGAGTTTTATTTCACTTTTTATAATGGTTCAAGCCTTCAGCTGTAAAATGACAGTGCAAATTTCAATCAACCTATGGCGCCTAGCCTAATTTTTATCTATTTACTGGGTTCAAATCCACATGTTTATTTAATTCTGAAAAAGATCAAGACTGTTTCATGTGCATCGAAGTAATGTGTTGGACAGATTGAAAGCGAAATGATGATACTATTTCACTGACTTGTATGAGCGACATAAAATATACATGCCTGCTACTTATCACTGACACGCCCTCATTATTACAGCCTTTGATTTCCTTCCCAAAAACAGAAATTTCAAGCTTTGAAACAAATAATGAATTAACCAAATGTAAAAAACAGAACTCTGAAAACGATAAAAATTAAGAGTCTAGCTATTTCTGCAAGTGTTGTACTTGCCACTTAATCAAACATTGATAGAGCTCCGATGACTCAATAGGCTTCGCAACAAAGTCATCCATGCCGACTTGCAGGCACTTTGCCCTATCTTCACTGAACGCGTTAGCAGTGATCGCGATAATATATGGCGTGCCGTATTCATCAGGCTGAGAGCGTATGGCGCGTGTGCACTCAAACCCATCCATATTCGGCATTTGACAGTCCATAAGTACCACATCATATTTTTGAACGCTTAGAGCATCTAGCGCCTCTATGCCGTCCTGCGCCTTGACGATTTCCCCTCCCGTTTTTGCCAGCATTTGCATTGCAACTATCTGGTTTATTGGATTATCTTCAACCAATAATAAGCGCACACCGTCTAAGTTTGGAATACCAACGCTGTCTTGAACAGACCGTTCTATTCGCCCGCCTCGTTTTGCAGGGATCACGACTGAAAACTCACTGCCCTGATGCTCTTGAGAGGTAAACGTCAGCTCTCCTTCCATCAGTGAGACCAAGCGCTTGCAAATTGTCAAACCAAGTCCTGTGCCACCATATTTGCGTGTTGTAGACAAATCCGCTTGTGTAAATTCGTCAAACAAATCTTTTTGCGCTGCCTCTGAAATGCCCACACCAGTATCTTTGATGCTGCAAGTAAGCCGCTCATTGTGATAGCTCACTTCAAAACGAATAAAGCCCTCTTCAGTAAACTTACCTGCATTACTCAATAGATTATTAATCACCTGTCCGACACGTAAGTCATCAATGATAAGTACTTCAGGGACGGTGTCTGATAGTACATAGGTAAACTCGACATTTGACTTTTTGATTGACTGTTCAAATGATGTAGAGATATCCCTGACAAACTTCTTAATATCAGTGTCTTGTTGAGATAGATGCAAAGCCCCGGCTTCAATTTTCGAGTAATCCAAAATGTCATTTAGAATGAGTAACAGTTTATGGGCTGACTGATAAATAATATCTAACTGCTCTTTTGCTTTAACGTCTTGCTCAGACTGGATCAGCGCTTCGGACATTCCAATAATGCCATTGAGCGGTGTCCTTATCTCATGGCTCATATTAGCCAAAAATTGACTTTTTGCGGAGCTTGCGCGATTGGCACTTTCAAGTGCAGTGATCAATTCCTCGGTTTTTTGCCGCACTTCCAACTCGAGCGTTTTATTAAAATCTTGTAGCTTACGATTAAGCTGTGCATTTTCTTCATTCGCTGTATTTAACTTAGTGAAACTCATCGAGAGTTTAAACGCCAACTGTGAAAACTGCTGCTGTAAAATAATCACCTCTAAGCAACTGCCATCTGTCGTATTATTGACGTCAGACAGTTTTTTGCTGGGGTCAAAGGAGTTTATACTATGACTTAAATCCACAATGGGTTTAGTGAAAACACGCGTCATTCTATTCACCAAAAAGCTGCTGATAGCAATGATAAACAAAGCCAAAATAAATGACTGGATCCACGCTGAAGCGACCGCCAAGTTAACGTGTTTTCGCTCTATTAAGCTAATTACACGCCACTGAAATATGTCTGATTGCATACTTTGCTTATAGTACACATCTCGATTGTTACTGATATAGATTTGATCGGTTGTCTCTGTGAGTTCATCTAATTGCTTATCTGCAATGTTATCTAAAATATTGAAATCAGATTTTAAAGAGCTATAAACGATGTTATTTTCATGATCAACAATCAGTAAGTGCCCTTTTTGCGCCAGCACCCTAGGAATAAATTGTTCAAAAGACTCAAAGTAGAGTGAGCTCTCGACAATGCCTTGGAACTCCCCTTCTTCGTATAGCGGAGCAGATACCGCCACCACTGGATCATTACCAAACCCTCTACCTTGAAATATTCCAGACACGTAACCGTTAGGATAGTAAGGTGCTTGAAGAAAGTATTCACGATCAGCCACCGAAGGCACTTCACCCACTAAACTCACTTTCAAGGCTTTAGGATAAAAGTGTGTGACCATCGCGCTGTGATCAGCCACAATCGCTGTTCGAAAGTTAGGGTAAGTCTCTACCAGCCGTCTAATTACCTGCTGTTTTTCAACGCCTGATTGAATATCCTGCGCAGCCACCATAATGGCTCTACGATAGCTTTCGAGGTAATCATCTATTTGTTTTAATGCACTGCCAGATGCGTCTTGCAGTTGAGCGGTGACTTCGTACTCAATTCGCTTGTAATGGCTATTTGTAAGCACTATCGTCGTGATCAGTACCACCAATATAATCAATTGACTGATCATGTAGTTGAGAATTTGATACAAAGCTTTTGCTTGCCAAACACGTTTGAACAAAAAAAGTGATATCAAGTCGACAATTGCAAGGTAAACCGCCGCATTAATCAGGTACTTGGCAAGTGCGGTGAAAATAACCAGTAAAGTCAATCCAAGCACAAACTTACCGACAATAAATAAAATGGGCACACCAAAGAGCACCCAGTAACCAAGCCCTCTAATAAACAGCGGTTTGTTGGCACGAATACAAAAGATTTGCAGCCACGCTATTTCGAATAAAAATACAAGAGAAGCCCAGCAATGCCCCCATCGGTATAACAGGAACAGTGCGCCAATGCCCACCGCAATGATTGCATAACGCCAGCCTAAAGCAAGTAAGCACAAAATGACAAACAGCTGCCCAAACAAAAACTCGGAGCTATCTAAAAACCAGATAGGCAGTAGGTTTGCGATCCCGCCAACCACTCCTAAAAAAAGTGCAATAATTACCTTGGGTAACTTAACGAATTGATTCAGCAATACCAGCTCCTCTTTATATTCTATTAAAAAATAAAGGAAAGCTGGTTATTTGCCAAGTTTAATGGTGGGGACAATCGTGACTTTCTATTTGAAGCACACACTTTTCTACTGAAAATAGCTGTTTTAAGCGGGCTTCAACTTGATAACGACATGCATCATCATGCATTTCAATAGTACAATGGTGCTTTAATACAATATGCGCACCGACAATTAATTCATCGTCTGTGTTAGATACCGTCACATTGTGCACGCTTTCAACATGCTCTGTATCCACAATCGCCTGCTCAAGCTTATTCACATTAGGTAACGCGCTATCTTTGCTTAGTAGCCCGGTCAAGCAAGATTTAATCACTTTAAAACCCGTGAATAACACAAAACTCGAAATTAACATACTTGAAAGAACGTCAATAATATTCCAGCCAGTTAAATGAATGAGAATACCTGCGATAAAGGTAGAAATTGTGGATAATAAATCAAAGAAGGAATGTAAAAATACGGCATACACATTGATGCTGTCTTTACGGCCTTTGTATAACACCCAAGCAGCTACCCCATGAAATAAAAATCCAACACCAGCAATGGTAGACATTACAAATGTATTCACTTCATGAATGTGACCTTGAGAGTGCAATTCAATGCGCTCCGTCGCTTCTAATAGAATAATAACAGCGATAGAGACATATAATACGCCGTTAATGAGTCCACCAGTGTATTCTGCTTTTTTGTAGCCTTCGTTAAAGTTTTTTGCCAGTTTTACAGCAATGCTTGATGCTATCAATGCGATAAGCAAAGAACTGTTATGTACAAATAAGTGCCCGGCGTCAGCCAGCACGGCTAAGGAATTGGCAAAGTATGCACCAATAACCTGGATAACCATAAACGTGCAAGTTAATGCAAGCGCAATAAGTAGGCGCTTCCGAGAAGCCTCATGAGTTGTAAGATCGGTCATTCGAAACTTGAGAAACCTTTGTAACTATAAATTAGAGGGTGCCTTATGATAAAGGACGATAATTGTAACTCTATTTCATTTCAGACGCATCAAAAATCACAATATTTAGCAAATAAATAGACTATTTTTTTCATCTAAAAGCATGATCTAACTTGCTGTTTGTCGTGATTGGTTCAGCCCATGGCTTGCAGCGTACAAACCTTGCTCGAAGTAACGCAGTTGTTCGTGACTGAATATGCATTGTGTGTAACGCATGACTTCAATGGGGACCTGCGAATTATCAAAACAATTTGCGGGCCGTCCAGGATAAAAGCGCACACCATTATTAAATGTCACAATGTCCCTTACGCCGCAGCTCGCACCAATGCAATCGGCAAGTTTACTTGCACGTATTTTTGATGCATTCAATGGATTTAAGAAAAACTGTGAACTCCCCTCTTTGCTTGCGTGCCACATTTCACCACTTATATTGGCCTCAATGTCCCCTTCATGATGTATGCACACACATGTAAAAATGCCAAACGGTGACAGTACCACCCCATCAATATCTAATTCTTGCAAGAGCGGGCTCATACTACGTGGAACAATAATATACTTTTTTTTATCTAGTTTGCTGCTAAGCGCATCGTAAGTACGTCTAAAACCTCTTTTTTTGGTTTTATATGACGCACAGGAGGTATGATTAAAAGCGCGTTTTCCAAGCTCAATTAAAACATAACCGCATAAAACAATGCTTAGCCAAAACCCAAATCGTGCAAAGTGCTCAGGTTCTTGATTAATATCTAAGGAGGGAGAATGACGAGTTTTATATTGAGCTGGATCGATTGTATTCACAGAAGCAACTGATTCAGACATAACAGGCGTCGTCGTAACAATCCGAGTTCGCCTATTATGTTCATTTTGTCGATTCTTTTTGGCCAACTGGGCTTCAAAAGCTTGCCTTTGTTTGGCAACTTGCTCCGCGCATTTAACCGCACTTTGAAAGTTCTGCTCACCGTGATGACATATAATGGGCTTTTGAAAAAAGGCCTGCCATTGTTGGTATACCTTGGGGTCTTTAAACTGACTGATTCCATATACTGGCTGACGTGCATGTATTTCAGCAGATGTGCGCTCAATGTCTGAAGGCGATTGGCAATAATGCGCTACCCGCTCTAGCAATCGTGTGATACGAGCTTGCTCTGAGCCTGTCAAATTGCTGTTGTTTTGCAGAAACACCAGCTCCGAGGCATACCTATCACACTGATTTACATCAAGCTGTGTTGACATTGACGCCACACAACCAGAATAAATTAGTAAAAACAAAATCCATCTGTTCATTTTACCGTACCTAAATTACATAAATTTAAACGTCAACCCAGTGGGAGATTTAAGTCACTTTCTGTTGGCCAACATATTTAATGCCCACTCTTCCAACAATCCATCGCTACTTAAAGTCACCAGCTTTTCTTTAGTCGGTGCATACATATCAACAATCGTCGCACCTGAACTCACCGTATTAATCTGCCATGTACCTAACTCATTACCACTTTGCGTATCCCATATTGTCAGCTGAGATTTAGATGAAGAGGTTGCCAATAGACGGCTTTTCTCAATAAATAACGCCTTGCGAAATACCTTAAAACGCGCCATGTACTTAAGTTCACTTTTATCTGCTCCATCAATGAGCGATGCAATAACCTGATTGTCTAACGCATCCGATACAAAAAACTCAGAGAAGTCTTTTCGCACCGCTAAGCTCGTAACTCGGTGGTTAAACTCTTTGGTAAAGACTGGCTCTGGTGAACCAAATTGCCAAAGTGCTAATTTTCCGTCTTGCGCAGCAGTTAAAAACAACTCCCCTTTATCATCCCATTCAACATGCATGACTGGTCGGCTATGGGGGGCAAACTGATTATTCACCTGAGTATGCAGATGAGCCATATTAACCGTGCCATCTGACATGGCCACGATTATTTTATCCATAAAAGGTGACAAAGAGACCGAGGTGATATGCGCATACCCACTTACCCCTGTAAAGCTCACTTTAGTCACTAGCTTTTCTGTTGACAAAGACCAAAATTGAAGCTGATTATCACCGACAACAATCAACATGTTATTATCTTTTGACAACACAACATCCGAGATAATTCAGGCATTTTATCCTTCGGAACCGAAAACAACTCGGTCATCGATTTGCTATCCCAGACTGTTAGAGTATTTGTGCTATCTATAGTAACTAACTTACTGCCATCTTGTGAAAAATGGCCGATAAGCACGCCCTTATCTCCAAGTTGACTGATGGTGCCTTTACTCAATAAGATTTCATCCTCACAACCTGTTAAAAACAGCATTAAAAGAAATGGGATTAGTCTAAACAACATGGCTCTAGCTCTCTAAGTTAAAGGGCAATAAATAATCTGTGCAAATAGTATAGCCTTTTACTTTTTTGTACAGTGTATTGTCTGCTCTCTTTGATACAGCCCAGTGAGCAGCAAGATTTGTAGGCAAAATAAGCAAAGTCTACGCCACTACCTAGTCAAATTTTTTAAGATATTGATATCCCAATATTCAATAATCCCATCGCTATTCAATGTGACCAGTTTACGCTCTCTATTGATGTGCATATCAACGATCAATGCCGTAGAAGTTGCCGCTTGAATGCCATAAGCGTCAATTTCTTGCCCCGTATTTACATCCCACAATGTCCACCAAGACTTACTAGACCCAGTTGCTAAGTATTGACCATCAGGACTAAATGCAGCAGCGCGAAACCACCTGAATCGCTCGCGATAAGCAAGCTTAATTAACGCCCGCTCTGATGAGAAAGGCCTGAGGATTATTTGCTCATTGAGCGCATCAGATGCAAAAAGTAGATTTTGCGATAAATTATAGGCGACACTCGTCACACGTTTTGACAGTCGGTGCTCGAATGTTGGCTGCAATGTGCTCGCATTTAAAATATTCACTACACCATCATGTCCTGCACTGAGTATGAGTTGTCGCTGCGTACCTAATTCGAGAAAGCTCACTCTGGCATCATGATACTTAATTCGCTTAGTCAGTTTATTTTCAAAGTCAATCACACTGATGGTGCCATCAGTCATCCCCACTAACAGCTGCATTGGGTTTGCGTAAATGGCTATCTTTGACGTTTTAGCAAATTCTGACTCTCCTGAAACATCGAATTGGCCTAACCTCACCTTGTCGACGAGATCCCAGACCACCACATACGTTGTGAAGCTTGCGGCTAACAGCCGATTGTCTTGTGATATTGCAATATCTGTTACCTTGGTCTCGTTCAATTTAAACTGAGCCAAAACACCACTGCCATCGGTCTTTGCAATGTTCAATGTGCCTTGAGCCACGAAAGCAACTAGGTCGGCATGTGATGAAAACACACCAAGATCTATTGGCACTTCACTGACTTGATGGAAAGCCTGCTTTGGATTTTCACTCACGCCATCACACCCAAGCAACAGAGTCACCAGAACAGCGGTTGATAAGATATGGATGATACTTTTATACATAGGCGTTCTCCCAATACTGCTCATTCCTTGTTTCGCCTCAAAACAGCTATATTCTAAACTTTAAGTTTTAGTCTCTTACCTATATTATCGGACATAAATCTTATTTATTTAGAAAATATAAACGACAGGGCAATCTAAAAGTACTATAATTAAAAAGTCGTAGCGAGGAGTTCACTCGGCAGAGCATGATTGCACGTTATTGCCGTGGAGCTAACGAACCGAGGTAATTATGTGTAGCGCACCCAGAGCGAGAGTGTCAAAGGGTAAAGTGGTCGATTATCAAGACGCGATGAACCAAAACTTAAGCCCAAAAAAACGCTCCGAATTTGCCAAAAAAGCCAATGCTGCCTATGAAAAACGCCACCCTAATGAGGAGTATAAAATGGCCTACAAAAATGAAAAGAAAAACCAAAAAACAAAATCGCTAGTACACAAAATAGAAATAATTCTGGTTCTTATCGTTTTTATCGCCATTGCCGTTAGAGTCATATTTTTATCAGAATAAGTGTGATCAGGCTCTCCGCCTTCACCTCTTCTTTCACGCGTTCCTTGCAAACACATCACATCGATAACTTATAAATCGACTCACTTTTAAGTAGTCAAAGTTAATTGCCTTAATCGACATACTCATAGATCCACTTTTAGGGACTAATTTTCAAATTAGTGCCAATTGCGCCTTGCACAACAGCAACGTTATAGTATAACATAATCTCAAATTGTTATTTTATAACATTATAAAAGCAGGCGTATTTACCCATTTCCTGCAACTTAAATACTCTAATAATTGAAAGAAATATGAAACACACACACAAATTACTCTCCGTTGCAGTTGCAACAGCATTGCTAGCAGCTTGTGGTGACACAGAAACAACTATTATTGAACATGCTCCAGTCGTAGAACCTGTTGAGCAAGACAAAGGCCATGACGACCACGCGCATGATGGACATGACCATGATCACGACTCAGTTGGTGAGGCTGGTCGTTTATTGGTAACTTCTCCAGAGTCAAACTCTGTACATGTTCTAGATATTGAGCACAAAGAAGTCGCAGGTGAACTTGCTTCTAGTAACTATGCAAGCAGAGTATATGCAACTGAAAACAGCCGCTACGCTATTTTAGTTCAATCCGAGCAAGGTCGTGTCGAATTTGTAGACGGTGGTATTTGGCAAGAGGATCATGGCGACCACATGCATCCTTATGAAGAAGCACCTACATTAAGCGATGTTGCTTTTGACCATGTAAAACCTGCGCACGTTACTAACGGCGAGCACAGCACTGCGATTTTCTTCGATGGCAGTGGCGATGATGCTGTTAATGCAGAAGTCGTTGTTTTCTCTGAAGCTTATCTTGGCGGTGATAAAGACAAAGTCGCTGAAATTCACTACGAAACAAACATGCACGGCGCAGCTCAGTCTCGCGGCGAGTACACATTCAGTACAATTCGCGATCCACAAACTGAGTCTACACTGCCTACACAAATTGGTGTTTATCACAAACATGACGGCCACTTTGACCAAGAAAAAGTATTCGATGTCACTTGTCCAGCGCTGCATGGTAGTGCGCAAAACCACGAGCATGTGTCTTTTGCCTGTGGTGACGGTGTTGTCGTTATCGCTGAAGAAAATGGAGAGTTTGTCGCTTCTAAAATTGCAAACCCAGAAAGCTTTGTTGAAAACCAGCGCATCGGTTACTTAATTGGACATGAAAGTAGCCACCAATTTATTGGTGTTGCAGGTACTGAGCTTGTCGTTGTTGATGCTGAACATGGCGAAATCGAAAAGATTGAATGGTCAGTCACAGAAAGCCACAGATTTGCTGGTGGTAACTTCAATTATGACGGCTCTCATGCAGCTGTATTAGACACAGCCGGTGTCTTAACAATTTTCGAACAACACGCCGAAGGTGATGAGCATCATTGGGAAATTGCACACTCAGTTAAAGTACATGAGCATGAGTTGTCAGCAATCCCTGAAGGTACTGTATTTAGCATTGCATTCTCTGGCGCTGAAAACATTGCTTACGTAACGGATTCAACTGCACAGCATGTCATTGGCTATGACCTTGAAACAGCTGAAGTAAAAGTTGAAATTGAGCTAGATTTTACACCAGAACGTTTAGTTTGGTTAGGTATTGAAAAAGGAGGCGAACACGCACACTAATACTCCCGAGTATAACGTGTATGTCTCTTGATTGTGAGCCAAAGCGCCTTTTTTAAGGCGCTTTTTTCTTTTCAATCCCTAATCAGACTCAGAGTTTAACCTGCCTTAATTTTTCCTCAAAAAGATTAAAAGTGCTACTACATTGCAGCCATTCTAGTAAGTGTTGTGAAATGGTAGAGGGGTCAAGGGAGTGCATAGCACTTGATAAAACAACCCTCAGAGGAAAGCACATAAAACGGCCAACCTCTAAGAGTAGATAAAACTACTTATCTGGGAACAACTTGTACAACCGACAAGCGACGCCGTTTGTCCAACCAAAGCCTTGTTGTACGATATATTCGCCCCTTGTGCTTTTTTGTTCAACTCGATGACATTGTATTTTTCTAACAGGCATTGGTTGATGGCAAAATTCGACTCAAGTGTATGAAGCCACCTTGTGCCAATCAGCTTTGCTTCCTGTTCAAAACCATAATTTAAAAGCCCTTTAACACCAAACCACTGTAATGGTGCCCAACCATTTGGACTGTCCCATTGCTGAAGAGTCTCAGTGAGCGTCGTGACAAGTCCACCTACTTTGCAAAACTCAGACATAATTTTCTTCGACATACGCAACGCATGGCCATCATCTTTTACCAAGTTGAAAAATAATGCCGTGGCGCCAGCCATCGTCTGCACTTCTCGCTGACACTTGTTAGCGATATCATAATCAACATACCAGCTTGCCTGCTCATCCCACATATACTGTTCTATTAGATCAGCGCGCGATTTTGATCTTTTATCCAATTTTTTATATTCAGCATGATAGCTTAAAGCAAGATAGCATCGAGCTAATTGTAACTCTAAAAAATATATCAAAGCATTTAAGTCGATCGGCACCATTTCTGTTGTAGCAATGGTTTTTAAATCACTTGGATCTCTCAACCAGCGACTACTAAAGTCCCAACCAGACTCACAAGCCGCACGTATATTTCGATAAAATGAAAGTTTCTGCTGTGCCGTTAGGTGTTTTGCGTCTTCCAAATCCTCTCGGTAAGATTCAGGCCTAGGCAACGCTTCATTATCCCAATAACGATTCAGCAAACCACCACAAGGCATCATCACAACACGAGCGTGCGTGTTATTTTTTGCAGAAAGCTCCCCTTGCCCTTTCATCCAAAAATCATATTCGCGGCGTAATGCAGTCGTTACTTTTTTCAGCCACTGTTTGTCAGAACTTTTTTTATCCCATAGCAAATCGACCATTAAAGCCGTCACCGGAGGCTGAGAGCGCGTCGCATAATAGCTACGATTTCCATTTGGTACGTGACCTAATGAGCCTATCAAACTGCAAAAGTTATCGAGCATATGCTCAACAAGCGCTTCTCGGCCAGAGTCCATCAAACCAAGCGCTGTAAAATAGCTATCCCAATAATAGATTTCATTAAACCGACCACCTGGAACAACATACGGCTTGGGCAAGCTTAGTAAAGAGCTCGTATTTTGATCGCAAACCTGCCTTGTTAGCCTGCCCCAAAGCTGCTCGATATAGTCTTGTACAGAGCTAACATCATCTAATGCATCCAGCTCAGGTGCCTGTGCAAACTCAAAATGAACGTCTACAAACTCAGCCAAATCTTTAGGCTGCAACTCCTCATAAAAGTCACAAACGGCTTGCCATGATTGCTTTGGGATCGCATCAGCAAACGTTTTGCTATCATTGAAAATCCCCGACAATTGAACGTCCTTAAATAAGCGGCTGTGCTCAAACTTCATTCTTCTTCCTCGACTTAAACTGCTGACGAGCACGCTACTTGTTGAGCACGCTTTTTAAATAAAAATAAGGTAATCGTGATGATAGCCATTGGAATTAATGACATATAGAAGGCATGTTGACCGCTCATATACTCAAATACAAAGCCTGTAATTAATGAACCAGTCGTACCACCGAGTGCTGAAAAGACCACAATTAAGCCTGTCATCGCAGCATGGCGATGCTTCTCAAGACTACTCAGCATAATTGAGTTAATCACTGGATAAATTGGTGCCATCAATAGTCCAAGTAATGGCATTAAATACGCGGCTACAGGCGCATCAAATACACTTGTGATTTGGTTTTGTGGCAAGTCTTTGGTCATAGGTAAAGTCAATAAAACCAGAATAGCCATACCTAAAAGGCATAGGTTCAAAAATAAGTACCAATCTACTTTTTTCAAAATTTGACCTGCTGCCAAACGGCCAATGGCCAAACTGGCCGCAAAAATACTGCTCAGCTGCACACTGACATCAACGGGTAGGTTGAGTACTTGATTATTAAAGGTAGGTAGCCAAGTGCCGACACCTTGCTCAATCAACACATATAAAAATGCACTGATCACAAACACCAACACCAGAGGCTGGTAAGTTAATCGCAACATGTCTAAGAAGTCATTTTTAGCACTGCCAGATTCAAGTGCTTGCTCTGCCGGCTTTTCGATTTTGGCAAACCAAACCAAACACATTGTGGCAATAGATAGTGCACTAAGCAGGTAATATACGTTCAACCAATTATGTGAGGTAATATCTTCACTCAAAAAGGCGGCAAATACCCAGTACCCACTGAGCACCCCCACCATGAATACACCTTCAATGGTATTTAATAAACTAGAATGAGATTTTGTTGAGTCAGTGACTTGACCGATTAGGGCATAAACGGAGACTTTAACAATCGCAAATGCACAGCCAACAGCAGCAAATAACGCTTTAAGCGCCCAAAAGCTACCTGCGATTGGCGTGATCATGCACATCACAGTAACCAGAGATAAGCCACCTAATAATGCCAGCTTGTAGCCTACCCGAGGAATAAATGAAGCGACTAAAAAAGACACAATCGCTATCGGTAAATCTTTAAACCCTTCTAGCGATGCGGCTTGCGCTTTGGAAACGCCAAAAGTATTGATAGCTTGCAAAATCACAGTGCCAACGCTATTGAGCAAGATTGCAAATAAAAAGTAACAGGCTCCCATAGCCAAAATAGTTCGCATATTGTGCATTGAAAGACTCGTAAATACTGTAAGTTTAATTCAGTCTAGCGCTCATGCGCGAACAATGCAATCGTTTGCATTTTAAAATTTAATAATAGCTGTTAATCATTTTAAGCCGCTTTTATCTTGATTTTCACACTTAATTGGCACCAACACGCTAACTTGATTGGCGTTCAACGAGTTTAATAGCCAACTGGCTGGATACCACCTGCTCACCGTCAAGTTGCGCCAATAGCTTGTTTACCAAAAGCTCGCCTGCTTGTTTAGTATCCTGCCTAATTGTGGTCAAAGAGGGAAAGCTAACATCTGCCATCGCGATATCATCAAAACCGACAATATGTACGTCGTTTGGAATGCTGACATATCGTTCTTTTAGTGCTTTCATCGCGCCTAAAGCGACCATATCACTACAGGCAAAAATACCATCAAAATCAAGCCCATCACTACGTAACTTAAGGTTTATCGCGTCGTAAGCCGCTTGACTGGTGATATCAATTTTCAATAATTGGCACTCCTCTTCAATGCCTTTGCTTGCTATCGCTGCACAAAAGCCGCTGTACCGTTCACCAATTTCAGCATGCTCAGGTTCTCCCAAAAACAAAGGTGCTTTACAGCCTCTCGAAATCAAATGATCTGCCGCTAGTTTACCTCCGAGGTAATTATCACTGCCTACTATCACATAATCCGCCTCCGTTTTGGGGTCACCCCACACCACCAAAGGCATACCGGCTTTGGATGCGCTTTCTATCAGCGCCTGCTGTTTGCCTTGACCTACAACAATGACACCGTCAGCACGACGTCCATCTATAAAGTAACCATGCCAATCATCGCCCGCCATAAACGAGTTTGATAACAGTAACTCATAGCCTTGTCGGTTCACTGCAAGGTTGATATCACTCACCACTTTAAGTAAAAATGGATCATCAATCGATTGCTCCGTTTCCGAATCAAGGTTTATTAAAACCGCGATAACCTTTGTTTTTTGTAACCGTAACCGACTTGCAGCGGCGTTTAAGCTAAAATTATGTTCTTTAGCTAACTGCTGGATCCGCTCACGCGTTTCTTGTTTAATTAATGGATTGTCATTGAGCGCCCGCGACGCCGTCGAGGTTGACACTCCAGCCAACTTAGCCAGATCAGCCAGTTTTAATTTTTTTTGGTGCATAGCTTATTCACTACTTCATAAAGCACTTTGCAATGCTTGAGCATGACTCAATGGGCTTTAATACCCTGTAACCTTCATGCTTCTAGATTAAACTAACCGAGAAGTTTCATCTACAGTGAACAACTCTTCTCCTCAGATATTTTCATTTAAGACACACTTTTTATTAACCTATTGTTTTTATTATCTCCGCCTTAACGCCACAGGTTATAAAAAAGCATGGACATGCAGCATTAGGTAAACTGTAAGTAAAAAAATATCGCAGCCCTATTGCAAACGTTTGCATAAAGATCTATTTTAAAATAACGCCCAGTAGAAACCAATTAAAAATATACTGAATGAATCATTAATTTCGTTTAGGTATGCGGCGAAAAGCGATGCCAACGCGTAAGTTGGCCATTATGACAACACATATGACACAACCAAGGGAGCAGCTCCTGTGAACCTAGGCAAGAAGTATTCTGCACTTGCAGCAGCGGTTATGGCCGCAATTACATATTCAAATGTAGCCAACGCTGAGCAACAAAATAAAGCCAAAGACAAGGTAGAAACCATTGTTATTTCTGGTACCCCTGGCGGTATGGGGATCCGTAAAGTGGATGCCGCATACGCCGTTACCAACGTGGATGAATCTTTAATTGAGCGACTTGCGCCAAAAAGTACAGCTGACTTATTCAAAGCCATACCAGGGGTTTGGGTAGAAAGCTCGGGTGGCGAATCAGGAGCCAATATTAATGTACGCGGGTTCACATCAAGTGGTGATGCACCTTTTTTAACTGTCAGTCTGGATGGTTCGCCGGTTTACCCTGCTCCAACGCTATCATTTTTAGAAAATTCGTCTATTTTCCGTATCGATGAAACCATTTCAATGATGGAAGGACTTAGGGGCGGCCCAAACCCTGTATTGTCAAATGGACAACCGGGGTTAACAACCAACTTCCGACTTAAACGTGGTCAAGCAGATACGGAAGGCACCTTTAAATACACCACCTCAGACTATGGCTTACAACGTATCGATGGTGTGATAAGTGGAGAAGTGAGCGAAGACCTATATTATATGGTAGGCGGCTATATCAAACGCTCATCGGGGATCCGTGACGCAGGTTTTACCTCTGAAAAAGGTCATCAATTCACCATAAAACTAACCAAAGAATTAGAGAATGGTGAAATCAACGTTTACACTCGCCAAACTGACGACACCGGCGCATGGTATCTACCTACGCCACTGAATGAGGCGGGTATCGATGCAAAATACACTCAACTAGGTACACTGAACCGCCAAGCGACTATTTCTGCTGGTAATGGTAAAGTGGACATTGATTTAGCTGAAGGTCGAGGCTGGGACGGACATGTCTCTGGTGGTAGCATCTCATTGGAGCTTGGTAATGACTGGCACTTTATCGACCGCTTTAGTTTAACTCAAGGTAAAGCAAATACTTATGGTCTTGTGCCTGCAGGCAATGCCATGAACTTATCCGAAGTTGCTGATAACGGCGTAAGCGCAACAGGCGTGGCAACGGGTAAAGAGTATGGTGCCGACACACGTGTTCAGG
This sequence comes from Pseudoalteromonas luteoviolacea, assembly GCF_000814765.1. GTDB lineage: Bacteria > Pseudomonadota > Gammaproteobacteria > Enterobacterales > Alteromonadaceae > Pseudoalteromonas > Pseudoalteromonas luteoviolacea_H. The sequence continues at coordinate 102,608 of NZ_JWIC01000007.1, read as the reverse complement.
ACTATGGCCGTTGGGTGGTACTTAAAGATATCGAAGCCTTCACCAACGACTTAGCGCTCAGCAAAGATTTTGGCGAAATTAACAGCGCCTTTGGTATTTACACCGCAACTACCTCAGCGAAAGATTGGTGGAGCCTAGGCAACACCGCCTACCATGTCTTAGAGCAAGGCGGCGAAATGCTGACAGGCATCGCCTGTAATGACTCGCTTGAAGGCTGTGGATTTAACTACGACATCAACAGTAACGGTGATGCCACAACACTTGCTTTTTATACCACACATAGCTACGCCGCTACTGACAATTTAACGATTGACTTAGGCCTTCGTAATGAGCGCCACCAGGTTGACTACACCGTTGATGAAGGCCTTGATGGCGTGATCACAAAATCGGTTGACTACAGCGCGCGCAAAACCTCATGGACAATCGGCACTGATTACAAACTAGATGAGCAAAGTGGTGTGTTTGTCCGTTTCAATAAAGGCTTTAAGATGCCTTATTTTGACGATTTCAGAGATAACTTTGATGACTATTCTGCTGGTGATGAACTGATCAAAGAAGTTGCACAAAGTGAAGTCGGCTACAAGTTTATGGGTGAAAACATGGACTTCTTTGCAACACTTTTTGCAAATGAAGTAAAGGGTGAGTCATTCTCTATTCGTCCAGATTTACCTGCACAGCGTTTTACCACTGAGGCACATGGTATTGAAATAGATTTTAATTACAATCATGACTCAGGTTTCAGTGTCAATCTAAATGGTACCTTGCAAAACAGCGAAGTAGCACAAAGTCCAGACGCAACACTTACGGGTAACAAGTCACAACGTATCCCTGATTGGCAATTACGTATCACACCAAGTTATGAATTTGAACTTGGTGACATGTTCGCGACAGTTTACGGCACGATTTCTGCTGTTGACTCACGTTATAGCGATATTCAAAACACACCCAGTGCCGTTTTAGATGGCTATGAAAAAATCGATATCGGATTAACCCTTGAACCAATGGAACAAGTACAGGTACAAGTCGCTATTGATAACCTGACTGACGAGCAAGGTTTAACTGAGGGGGACCCACGTAACCCTGCAGCAGCGAACGGACGCTATATTTTGCCGCGTAGTGTTAAGTTAAGTGTTGCTTATAGCTTCTAATCCCAAATTTCGCCCATCATTCGGTGGGCATACCTAAAACTAACGACCAAAGCCCAATGAGGATCACCTTTATATTGGGCTTTTTTCTTACATTAACTACACTTTAAAATACTTAATGCGCTTTTTTACATAATGTAATCATTCAGCTTGTAACAAAGTGACAAATAGTACTCTTTGCAAATTTTAATGATTTTCACTTGTTAGCAATACAATAAAGCTGCTCAATACTATGCTTCGCAAGTGCTGGAGTGAACTTTATGAATATTGAAGAAATTCAAAAAGGTGAATGGTTAGAATATCAAGACCATCCAGTCGAAGTTTTAATTGTAGATAGACGTAACCACGTCGTGACCGTGTGGGATGAACGCAGTCAAAGGAAGATAGATTTACATGCTGATTTACTCAAAGAAGATCCACAGTGCCACTGTGACTCATTTCTCTATTACTGAATAAATGCCCAAAGCGTAACTCCAGCTTTGGGCTCATCCTAACTAATTATTGTTGAACCAATAACCATTGCGCATTTTCATGACTTGCATCACCTTTACGAGATAAATGCACTTGCCCAGACTCAATATCAGCCCAAACATATTGCTGCCAAAAATTATTTTTCAAATTTACACGCGTGCCGTACGGCTCAATATGAAAAGATGCCTTATTGGGCGACGTCCAAAGTTTAGTATCACCTGTGAAGTTGTTTTTATAGCTTAAAAACAGTTCAGCGTTATTCCTTGTTCTAAAATAAGAATCACCGCCCTCACCTTTGACCAAAATAAAATCGATTGGCGTTGCATGTTCAACGTATAGAAGCGCATTTTTTTGCTCGCCACTTTGTGAACCAATGGCTTTACCGTTACTCGCATTATGGAGATGCACAACATCACCCGTGTCTGCTTTAAGCTGGTTTGGTTGCCAATCTGACGGTGGTGTTTTCCATGTCAGTGATTTCCACTTCCAATTGTATGGCATGTTAATTAAGGGGTCGTTGACATCATTGTAACCAGCTTCGGCTTCAATATTATATAAGCAGTGTCTACGCTCTTCCTCTAATTGTGCAACTCGATCAAGTTGACTTGTCGTGCCCACTTTAAGTTCAGTCATACAATTGATTAAAGACTTACCCTTCCCTTGCTCACCCGGGGCCAAAACATATGTATGGTCACGCTTTGCTTCATCTTCATACCAATTGAGCATGGCCTGCTCTTCAAATGACAACCAGTTATCCACCAGCTGCTGTGCTTCTTGCTGAGCTTTTGTTCTTCGCTCTTCTTGCGGTAGTGACATAGTGCGAATAAACGCCGCCCATAAATCTTTACTGGCTTCCAAAGACACCAAAGCAACGGGCTTTATATTACTGGGCTTATAAGCTTGCCAGCCACTTTGGCCTCTTGACTCAGGCTTCCATATCACGTCACCACTTTGGTAATTAATCGCTTCTTTGGTGTCATGGGTATGTTGCTCTGCGCCTTCTGAGCAAAGGTATGCCTTAACTTGCCAAATTTTTTCATAATTATCGACTGCTAGACGCACCGTGTGCTCAGGGCTAAATGAATCCTGGAATAAATGAACTGCTCGACCAAATAAAAAGTAGTTGTGGTCAACTTCAACAGCTTTGGCATAGCCGCCCCCATCCCAGACTTTAATCTTTTTAGACTCAGCAGTTGCGGCATTTACAAAGTGATTAATGAACCGAATTTGCGCACGTTTTGCTGCGTTGACACCACCAATACCACCTATATCGTCATAGCGACGCATAAAATGATCTTGCTGTAAATCTGCGGGCTCTTGCGCAACGGCATTAAAACAGTTTGGCCCTGTTGGATCTGCACTGGCATTTGTCACATTAAATCCGGCAATATCAACCCATCGTTCGCCAACAATTGCAGCAAAAATGGCATCATACCCTGACCAGTAAGTCCCATCATCATTGGTGTTAGATAAGATCCTTTCAACTTCGTGCTGAGCGACATTTAGCTCAATAGATTTCGCTAAGCCATTATTCCAATTTAACCTTGGATCTTGGCTATCGCTGACTCGTGTATCTTGCCCCATCAGCTCTAATGCAGAGGTGCGTGTTAGCCACTCATGCCCAATTGGCATCACGCCAGCCCCGCCCAATTGAGTGAATGACATAGCTGAAGAACTCGTGACCATTGCAGCCACTGCACATGAAAGATATTTTAATTTCATAATTACTCCTTTTAAAACGAGTAAATTTTTACACAAAATTAAAATAAAAGCTCTAATTTTTGAATTGTTTATGATTGAATATACAAAAGAACATATAAAACATTCTAAAAACCATCAAAGTAAAAATATAAAACAATGAAATTCATCATGTTAAAGAGGCTGACACCGCACTACCCGCATGCAATATAGCCGTATCAAACAGCGGGATATCTGTGTCATTTTCGTTAACAAGTAATGCAATCTCTGTACATCCCAAAATAACTGCTTCAGCCCCCTGTGCCTGCAGTTTTGCAATGATTTCTACATACGCTTGCTTAGATTCAGGCTGTATAATTCCAACACACAGTTCATTATAAATCACATCATGAATTACGTTTTGGTCTTCTTCATCAGGCACAATCACTTCAATATCAAATTTGTTTTTAAGTCTGTCTTTATAAAATGACTCTGACATCGTAAATTGTGTACCAAGTAGTCCAACTTTTCGTTTGCCATCTCGTTTTAATTGCTCTCCAGTTGGATCTGCGATATGAATGAGAGGAATGCCTACGCCGGCTTGTACCTCTTCAAAAATCAAATGCATGGTATTTGTACAAATGAGTATGAAGTCAGCGCCAGCGCGTTCAATGTCCTGGGCATCTTGGGTGAGCATGTTAGCCATTGTGCTCCATTCATTTGCCTGCTGAAGCTCAGCGATGGGCGCAAAGTCGACACTTTTCATCACTATTTTAGCCGAATGCAGCCCACCCAAAGCATCTTTAACACCCTGATTTATATACTTATAATAATTAGAAGTTGATTCCCAACTCATGCCACCAAGCAAACCAATTGTTTTCATTTTTTATTCCTTTTGAAATGTATGTTTTAAGCGACGTTGCAACCATGAGTAAAACAGTATTACTATAAACATACACTTGATAAAATACACCGCAATCGATAATAAAAAATATAAGTCGATCTTTAGCATTTACTCATTATTTTGTTTTCCATACTAAGCCTCGACCCCATAAAACAGATTCAAGTAGTTACTTTATTTGGCTAAAATGCGTAGCGGTACGTTATACCTAGTTGATCAATCCCCTGACTATCAAAATAACTCAGCACAATGCTTGAGTCGCCCATGTGAGCTTGCACGCCCAATTCAGCCCACGCACCCTCATTATTTTTTGCCCCTTTAGGCTCAAAGTACTCATAGCCTAGCCGAGCATACCCCGAAACATATTCATTAAAGCGGTGTTCGTATTCGGTAAAAAAGCGATAAAAATCCCCTTCCAGTGTGTAATGTTTCAAATGCCAGTCCATTTCACCAAGTCCTGCACCAAATGAGAATCGGCCATCACTTGTTTCATATAGAATATAACCGAGCTCAAAATAATTTTCGTCTATGTCTATATCTAGTTGTCTTGGGCCACTTTCTATCGTATCTCCTTGACGTTTTACCGAGAAACTGGTGTAGAGCCCATTCTCAAATTCATAGCCAAAACCCAGCTTAATACCATCTGGCTCTACTTTTGATTTATCTCCAAAATCACTTTGTACATATCCAAACTCAATGAATGTTTTGCTCAAATCAGCCGCTTGTACGTTTAACCCTGAAACCGATAACATCATCATACATAACATTTTTTTCATTACTTTATTCCTTCATTTAACGCTTGGGAAAATGGTATAGAAGATACAGAAAAGGGTCTGTATCAAAGTGTCTCAATCGTTATCAAGCTATATAATTAAGCTGCTAGGTCAAAATTTATGACTCAATCATGAGTACCCAATTAATGGAGAAGGAATAAAGAAATGGGCTGATATGATGTGTACCAACCCAGAGGAGAAATCTAAGATAAATCGTTAGAATGAATAGCGGTATACAAAAGCAACTTGCTCAATGCGCTTGCCTTCTGAGAATTCCCAAGAAAAACTCGATGCGCCCCAATGTGCGCGAATACCCACTTCGGTCCAAAGTCCATTTTCACTGCTCGCTTCCTTGCCATCTAAAGATTCATATCCAAGCTTGGCAAACGCCGAAAAATACTGATTAAATCGATAGTCATACCCCGTATATAAACGATACAGGTCAGCATCACTACTGCTATCTTCAATTTCAAGCTCAAGCTCTCCGGCAAATGCCCCAACAGAAAGTCGCCCGTTCTCGGTTTCATGAGCTACATAGCCTAGCTCCAACACATTTTCGTTGAGGTCAATGTCTCGGTCAAAAAACGCGATTAGAAACGTATCTTTATGCCTTTTAGTATGTATACCAGCATATATGCCATTCTCGAATTCATAGCTTAAGCTAACTTGATGACCAACCAAGTCTAGATCTGTTTTATTATCAAAATACATGTCATCTTTAAAATCTGATTTTGAATAGCCTAGTTCAATATAAGTGTTACTCAGATCCGCAGCTTGGGCATTAATACTACATGCTGCGACTGCAGCCATTAATAATTGTTTTTTCATGTAAAGTGACTCCTTAAAGTATTGGTATTCATGCTAAACCTCTTTATTGAGAAAAACCGTTTCAAACTGTCTAAAGGCACATCAAAAATAAGCCAATTATTAAAAAAAATCGGACCATTCATTTACATTCATTTACAAATACCACTTCAAAAAGCTAACTAAGAAGACGAAGAAAACAAATTATAAGTATAAAAATCATCAACTTAAAACCGTACGATCACGTTAACTTAAAATTCCAATACAGTCTCAATGACCATTACGTAAATATAAAAAACAGTCTTCAGCGATTGATGTCACTATTTACTTTTACTAATTTAGAATTCAATTTTTAGTTTGCATACACGCCCAAAAACACATGCTAATATTTACCAGAAAGGTAATATTGCCGTTTATCGGTTGAGTAATTCATCGAGAATAGCGAGTGCAGGGCTTATATTGTTAGATACATAAGCCCTAAAGATGAAGCTTTGATAGCAAGTGACAGGTTAATCAATTTTAAAATATGATTTAGCTGTCTCTATAAACACATCAATTTTGTCTTTATTTATGCCTAAATGCGTAACTAAACGCATCCCTTGATACCCTGGTCTTAAGTTGATGCCTTTGCTAAACATGACCTCAGCAAACGCTTGCATATCGATACTCTCATCGACATTTAAAAACACTAAGTTTGTTTGAACATCATATGATGAACTATCAAACCCGGGAAGTTCATTAAGGCGCTGTGCCAAGTAGCGCGCATTATCATGGTCTTCAGCCAACCTATCAACGTTATTTTTCAGTGCATATATGCCTGCAGCAGCTAAAATACCAGCTTGTCGCATACCACCACCGAGCATTTTTCTGAGTCGCCGTGCTTTTTCTATAAACTCACGATCGCCCATTAACAACGATCCAACGGGTGCACCTAACCCTTTCGATAAACATACTGTCATTGAATCAAAATATTGGCTGATCTCTTTTACATCCACTCCTAGTGCAATCGCTGCGTTATACACCCGCGCACCATCAAGGTGTTGCTTAAGCGCATACTTTTTAGTAAATGCCCTCGCTTCTTTTAAGTAATCTAAACCTAAGACCTTACCACCTATGGTGTTTTCTAGACTTAACATTTTAGTTCTCGCAAAATGAAAGTCATTGGGCTTGATAGCAGCTGCGACTTTATCTAAACAAATACGTCCATCAGGCAGGTTCTCAATCGGTTGGGGCTGCACAGAACCAAGCACAGCAGCCCCACCAGCTTCATACTTATAGTTATGTGCATTTTGGCCACAAATATATTCATCTCCCCTCTCACAATGTGCAAGGATCGCTAGTAAGTTAGCCTGCGTACCCGAACTAACAAATAGAGACGCCTCAAATCCATGTTTTACCGAGCTATATTGCTCTAGTTCATTCACTGTGGGGTCATCACCATACACGTCATCACCCACCATCGCATTACTCATTAAACGCCTCATATCTTTACAAGGCAATGTCACCGTATCCGAGCGAAAATCAATCATAAAGCTTCCCTATTAAGTCCGTTATACTTGCACTATCGACTGTAGAATATATCATTTTAAACCTACTATGAAACCACACAAATCAATGTACTAGCCTTACTACACAGGAGCGAATCAACTAAGGTAACGGACGGCTATCTTCAACAATGCCAAACGCTTTATTTAACCTTGGACATGTGAAGCTCTGCTCAGTGGCTTCAAAATTAAAATCTTCAGCAGAATTCAAAACCTCCCCTTCCATCTGTATCATTTTTTCAATACCCGGAGGCGTATATAAAATCAATACCTTAACTCGCTCATCGGTCTCATTTCGAAATCCTCGCAGTGTATCTGGCGGGCAAAAAACAAATGTGCCAGGGGTTGCATCATACCGATCAGAGCCATCAAATATAGTCAGCGTGCCACTCAATACCAAAAAGGACTCCTGTTCATTGGCATGAGTATGAAATGGCCCACCTTGTCCAGGCTCAATAATTGACTCAATTAGAGAAAACTGACCATCCGTCTGTTCACCATTGATAACTTCACGGTATAAGTTGCCAGCCGATTTTACGTAACACCCGCTATTTGGGCCATTTACTAGTATCTTATTCTCTGCTTTATCCATCATTCATTCCTTTACCTTAAATACATTAGGGAAAAATTAAAAATTACGTATAAAATATCGAGATACATAACAGTGTTAGATACAAGCCAACACCAAAAGAAGTATGCGCCCCAAGACTCTTTAACCTCGCTATATTGGCTCTTGGCACTTTGCTTGCTGCGATGCCCATACCAAAACATGGCTGCATCACAAAAAAAGGAAAACATACCGTTAATGTGCCAAAGAATATCGCGAGCCATGGGTTTAATAATGAGCTACTGACCATGTGCGTGAGAAATATGAAAGAAAGTGCAAACAATACACCTATCAGATAATGGGCAATCCAGCCGACCACTCCCTCAAGGTTTTTAGGCTTAGCACTCATGATATTGCGATGGAATATCTCGCCTTGCAAGCAGTGTAATACCCAGCGACCAACTAAACCGTAATTTAATGATTGAACACCAAAAATACGCTTTAAGCATTCACTCCATATATCCATAAACACGGTAGCCCCAAGGCCTGCAATGATAGATAGTCCTATCATTTGAAGCATCCCCTCTTCCAAATACATACAAATCTCCTCATCCTCAATATTGTTAATAAGACATTTAGAAGGAAGAAGACTATGCCACTTAAAGTCGACTTTAAGTCAAGAGGAAAAATAGAAAATGGATGACCCAATCATTTTTAAAGAAAGGAGCAATTAGAAAAAACAGACTGTTAAATAAGAAAACTAATATACTTTAGTCGGAGTCAAAAATCGCAACAGAGCGCGAGTCAAGTGTTCTAACAAAATTGGCTTTGTGATGTAGTCATTCATGCCCGCTTCAATACAAGCTTCTCTGTCTCCTTTCATTGCATTTGCCGTTAATGCCAATATTGGAATGTTTAAAAAGGTCTGCCCACCTTCACCGCGGCGAATACGTCGAGTTGCTTCAAATCCATCCATACAAGGCATTTGACAGTCCATTAATACCAGTTGATATTGGTGTTTAGCTGCTAATAGTTTATCCAATGCCTCCTGTCCGTTATTTGCAAGCTCTGTTTTTAGTCCTAACGAATCAAGCATTTTTTTAGCAACTAGCTGATTAACTGGATTATCCTCAACAAGTAGCACGACCTGTTGTTCAAACGCCTTTGAAGAGACATTTTCATTTATCGAAGGTGCTTGTTCAGTGCCTTTAATAGACATCATAAACCCTTCAAATTCACTTTGTGAGAATGGTTTATTAAACCGTCGGTAAAACCCACATTCACTAAAATAATGGCTACTCTCCGTATCTTTTAAAAGCGTCAAAATCACGGCTTTCGCATTAGGCTGGAGATTCATTTTTTTAAGCCACTGTTCCGACTTTTTACCGTTCATATAGCGGCTTAAAATAACCAGATCTGTTTGCGTATTTATAAAAGATTCAGCCGCTTTTAATTCACTCGCAATATTAACCGTTGATGCATGCCGACAGACTATGCCCTTGAGTGCATTCGCAGCTGAAACATTGCTTTCAATGATTAACACTGAATTGAATTGAGTACTTAGCTGTCTATGTTCAACATCCACAGGCTCCAGCATGATTTCAAAACTAAAAATACTCCCAACGCCCAACTCGCTGCGCAAAGATGCATTCCCTTCCATCAATTTACACAGGGTTTTGACAATAGCTAAACCAAGCCCTGTACCACCAAACCGCCTTGTTGTGGTTGAATCCACTTGTGAAAATGACTGAAATAATTTTTTCTGCTTTTCTAATTCAATTCCTATACCTGTATCTTTCACATGGCCAATCAACTTCACTTTTTCTTTTTCATTGTGATTTTCAGTGCTCAGGGTAACAACCACTTCTCCTTTGTGTGTAAACTTCAATGCATTGCCAATTAAATTACCAAGTACCTGCTTAAAACGGACCGGATCTCCTTTTACATAACGCGTCTTCAAATTGACTGTATCTAATACTAGCTCTAGTCCTTTCCCATGAGCGGCATGTGCATGCGTTTGTATTAGCGATGCGCTTTCAGTGATCAGGTCAAATTCTGTTTTTTCAATTTCTAGCCGGCCCGCTTCTATCTTCGAAAAATCTAGAATATCATTAATCACCACCATCAACGCGTCTGCACTGGACTTTGCTGTCATTACGTAATTATGCTGGATCTCGTTGAGGCCTTCTTTCTCAACAAGATCTAACATACCGATCACCCCATTCATAGGGGTGCGGATCTCATGGCTCATATTGGCTAAAAATTCTGATTTATGTCGAGAGGCTTCTTCCGCTCGTTTTTTCGCAATCGCTAATTCATGATTCGTATTGAGTAATGCTTGCTGCGCTTGTTTAATCGCAAAGTTATGTAACTCACCCACCATGATGGCAAAACCGAAGTTAAACACCAGTTGCGCGACCATAATGGTAATAAAAAATAACTGAATATAAATACTGGTATCTGTCATGATACTGGTTGCGCCATCATTGATTGGGGCGCTGATCCTAAAAAAACCCGCCGTGTTTAAACACCCTAAACCCAAAACAACCAGTGCACCCGAGACTTCAAAGCGATTTCTTCTATGTTCAAGCATAAAAACCACCATCCATATGGATGTGCACAAAATCGTGAACACAGCGAGCTTTAATCGATACTCGTAAGAGTCGAACCAAAACGTAAAAGCCGTTAACAACACTAAGAATCCGGCTACATATGCAACCAATATTCGCCAGGGAGGACGCTTATCTACGGCATAATACAAACCGATTAACATCATGATTAAGGACAGCTGACCACATAAATTAGACGCAATATGTTTAAAAAAATAAGGTAGCGCATTTTGGGCTGCAAAAAGGCCGAAGTTAGCTACGAGCAACCAAGGCCCTATTGCCCAAAAAGCCGTGGCTTTAATATTACGATTTGCCATCCATAGAAAGGTAAGTGCAGTTGCCGATGCAACAATGCCAACTGCACACATCAACAATATTGTTTGTGTCGATAGCGCCAGCATCAGCCCTCGCTTGAATATAGTGAAGTATCAATTCGATTACTAAAAAAGTAGGAGAGAGCAGCATCAAAGTAAAGAAATATATCTAGAAACTTCAATAAATTATTGCATCTAATCTAATTTGACTGCCCTGCGATTATTTTTCTCAGTATAGAGAATCGACCTATTGATACAATTAAATATAAAGTTACAAATCCACAAATGAAAATTTAATTTTTAAGTGGTAACTTAGCGACGTCATTAAATATATCAGCAATTAAATATTTTAATGGCATAAATTAATTAAAAATTAAAAAGGAAGTTTTAGAATGAAAATTACAAAAGTGGCCTTAATTTTAGCAGCGCTATCGGCAACATCAGCAGTATATGCAGACTCAGGTTTAGGTGTGAACATTACCGAGAAACCTCGCCCAGGTGTACCTCAAGCACGATGGACCTACATTGATATCACAGATAGCTATGGTCAACATAACAATGCAAAATTCAACTACAGCATTTCTAACTACACAATCAATTTTGATTGGGTAACGAATGACGGTGCGGTAGGTGGCTGTAGTATTTACTATGACGTAAACAAAGACAGCTCTACCGCTTGGAATGATCAAGTTGCAAAGCGTCGCTACGATACAACCAAATTAATCTTGTCAAACCTTAAGCAAGGCGATCAATTATTTGTACAGTCTGCATTTGGTCAAAACTCAGCACCTTGTGAAGTAACTGTATCTCACAAGATTGGACTATAATTCGTCCAGTAAAATTGAGGGAACATTTCCCTCAATTTTTTGCCTACCATAAATCAGCCTTGTTTTCGTGCGAACCAATATATTTGCGACTATCTTTGTATGTATCGCAATAACCTCAATCGTACTATGGAATTAATTGAGCTCATTTATATCAGCACCGTCACAACGCCACTGAGCGATGCAGAGTTAGAAACACTAAGAAGACAATGTGCTGCAGCAAATCAAATAAGCAGTATATCTGGCATGCTGCTCTACGATAGACATCACTTCATGCAAGTCATTGAGGGAGATAAATCTAAGGTAGAACAGTTGTTTGAGCATATAAAGCAAGATAAAAGGCACAAAGAAGTCGAGGCGCTAATTTGTAATCCCATTGGGAAGCGTAACTTTAGAAAATGGGCTATGGGCTTAATTGACCTAGACAAAGAGCCCTCTTACCGCAAGGTTAAAGAGACTAGACCTCATCGTCGCCTGCCGTTAAGTTATAAGCTGCTAAAGTCATTTCGTAATCATGAGTTTGAAATTGAAGAACATATCAAGCGCTCTTTTGGCGCTTAGCACCGCTTTAATGTTGCACACTTATCACTAATCATAGACATCTAGTCACGTGGTAGTGTAATGGACTGTAATATAAAAAGCCGATAAACACTGAAAAACACATAATTCGTCCATTTTTGTGTATTTAAATCTGAAATGCACATTTCTCAACTATTTATCTTTTATGGACAATTTATATTTAAGCATCGCAATCGTTATTGCTGCAATTAGTTTAATCGCACTGATAAAAACAAACCAACTGCGTAAAAAGGATTTGAAAATCTTAAATGAGCTGAAAAAAGCAAAAGAAGCGCTGAGCAAGTCTGTTTTGTATCATGGCACTAGCGACATACCTAATTACCTGTTTTTCATGCAAAAACTAATGAAAGTAGACAGGAAATTTTCTCAATTCCATGTTTCTCTCATTAAACTTGGAAAAACGCCAGTTTTTGACTCCATTGAAAGTAACCAAGACACCTTATCTCAATTGTTTAAAGAAGTCGGTAAAGCCTGTCAGCCGTTTGCACTTGCACTGCATGATTCTGATTATATGGTGATGGCATTTGTTACGCATGACACAGGATCAGACCAACAAGAAGCTGAAGCGAAGCAAAAAGAAATCCTCGAGAAATTGCCAAAGCAAGTGTGGGTAAATAACACGCAAGTACCCATTGATTACGCAATATCATCTATGAGCCTTACCGGACAATCGTCTTTATATGGCATAGACAAAGTGCAAAGAAGACTAACTTTTTCAATGAAGTATGCTTTGGAATCTCAAACAGGGACATTCTTTCATAATGAAAAGCTCTATCAGGCAGAGATGTATCGAAAGCATGTATTGCTGAAACTCATGAATAGTATCTCATTCAACCCTGATGACTTTTATCTTGTTTTCCAACCGATATTCAAATCATCTGACATTGACAACCCAAAGCGCTATGAGGCCCTGATACGTTGGAGAAATACTAAAAACCTCGGCCCCAAAGCCTTTATGCCAATGATTGAGGATAAACCGGAGCTACATAGCGAGCTCACCAAAATTGTGATCAACCAAATTTACTCCATGTTGAAGATCAAACTGGATGCACACGAAAAGCTTAAACCCATTCACATGAATATATCCGCTAAGTTACTGGAGGATGAAAGCCTACTTGCTTATTTGAAAAAAGTGATTAGGGACACGCCATCTATCGCTGCATTCATCACTTTTGAACTCACCGAAGGCAGCGATCTAACGCTAAGTGATAATGCAATTAACACGTTAAGAAAAATGTCTAACTTAGGCTTTAGTTTTGCTATTGACGATTTTGGTAAGGGTGAGAATGGCAATGAACTTCTAAATAGCCGTTATTTCAATGCTGTCAAAATTGACAAAACGTTCATTACACATGTTCAAGACAAGGCAGCACAAGCGCCGAGATTAGACTTAGTGATCAAAACTGCACAGCAGAGTAAAAAAACGGTGATAGTTGAAGGCGTTGAGAATAGGTTTCAATATGAGTACATGAAACGCTACCCGAACATCTACATTCAAGGTTACTTCGCATCTGTACCGCTGACAATGAATGAATTTTTATCACAAGAACAAGATGCAGCTTAATTCGTTTTTCTAAAAAATGTGCTTAGTCGGTTTTTCATTATGTTGGAAAAACCGGCTAACTTGAACACTCATTATCTAGACTTAAGCCAAAATAAACTACCTTCTACTGAACACCAGGCTGTTAGTCCACCTTTATTAATATACTCATTTACACAATCAGACTTTTCATCAGCACCCAGTTCAGCGCTAGAGCCACTCATAGACACGATATCAGGAAATAAGCCTTTCACTTTTTCTTTTAAAGCATTCGTTTTTGGATTGCTACCGTGCTGAGCATACTCATTGAGAAGAATCGTTGCACTATCCATTAACTTGTTTTCACTATATACATTAGATTTATACTTGTTTAAAAGTGCTGTCAAACAATGCCATTTACCTTGTTTAATGTAGCAGTTATAAAGTTGATAGCGATTTTCATAATAGTCATTAGGCGCAAGATTAAGCAGCTCTTCTAGTTCCTTCTGGGCTAAATCATAATGCTCTAAATTAAAATGTATTTGTGCTTTACGCGCCTTCAATATGAAATAGGGCTGTATCTCACTGAGATTTTCTAGTTCATTCCCATATTGTTCAATAAAATGCGTTGTAATGAGCTCCCGTTCGAGCACACTAATAAGTTCATCAATAAACTTCAGTGTGGATGCGTTGTTTTTGCTCAATATGTCATTAAGGTGACTTTCGATTTGTTTACGATCAAATCCAGACAGTGAGTTAACTTCATCGGCTTGCGATATACATTGCTCAGAAAACCGTAACTCATAGGCTGTTTTGCTTATACATGGTTCAAGACTTTGATACGCAGAGATAAGATCAGTTGTAAAGTCTTGCTCATTTGAGGAAAGGCTCTAAACGCATTTAGATACCCTTGAAACCCCTCTAACACAGTTTGCAGTGTCTTTAATTGAGTATCTTGTTCGACAGTTAAATCTGCCTGTTTGATAAAAGAAAGTGAGCAAAGCATACCAGAGCAATAATTTGGTAAAGGCATGCCACTTAGCAAAGCATTCTTAAGGTGAGGCTGAGTGAGGATACATTCTTCTGGTAACGAAAAGTCTCCTTGTATGATTTTATCCATACAAAGATTATAAAATGCCATTATAGCTTTTAATTCTAATTCGTCTTCCGGTACTTTTTCTGCAAAGAGGTGCGGGATCCAAACACTTGGCAAAACTGTTTGTGGCGTCAAACCTAACCCTGTTATATACCCTTCAATGAAAAATGGATCAGGCTGTTCTTCCGATAAAAAAGACAGCTCATCTATAACTTTCTTAATGCTTCGTAATCCTTAAAAGCCACTTAACTTTATGTTTATATTAATATCATACATGAGTAACCGCATTATTTATACATAAAAATAACGTACTGTTTCCACGACTTATCAAGTATAGAATATAAACTCATATAAAAGTGCAATAAAAAGGACTATCTTTACTTAAGCAAGAACTCCCATATCGAGTACTGGCCTTGTATAAAGCTGAGAGCCATTAACAAAGATAGTTGTTATATTTAATATTATTACTTTGTGAGATTATTCTTTTTTACCTACTTTATGATTAAACGAAGGAACCTGCAAAAAATAACAGTAAGATATACATTTTCTTTTTCGCCAGTACACAAACAAAATGATATAACCTCATTAAGGCTCTATATCAAACTGTTTAATGATAGATTCCGCTTTTTCATGACCGCCTGAAGCCGCAGCTCTGAGTAACTTTTTTGCTTCTGATGTGTATACATCGCTATTTTGCTTCTTCAGTAGTAAGGCTAACTTATACATGCCTTCAGGCTCCTCTTCCCTCGCAGCTAACTGCAACCACTTAAGCGCTTGACGGACTGACTCTTCACTCGTCTCTAGTCTTGTATAATAATCACCAAGTAAGATGTAACTTTGTACAAACTGTCTATCAGCTGCCCGCAGTAACCACGTTAAGCCATCTTTATCTTTGTCCAATGCTAATTTTAAAGCCCCTAGATTATGCATTGCGTCAGGTAACCCCAAATTTGCAGAGCGTTCGAAAAAGCTAAGTGCCAGTTTAGTATTCACAGCCACATGCAAACCATCACGGTATATCACGCCCAATGAGTTAAGTGCGATGCCATCATTTTGTTCGGCCGCCTCAATAAAATACTGTCGAGCCTTAATAAAGTCATTGTCAACATTTATACCATGATAAAAGTGTTCACCAATAAAAGATGCAACATTAAAGTCTTTAGCTTTAGCCAACTGAGAGATGGCCTCTAACGCTTTGCCTTCATTTTTTTCAACGCCTTTTCCAGACCAGTAAAATTCAGCCACTTTGTTTAAAGCATCAACTTTGCCTAGCGTGACCGCAGTGCGGTACCAATCCAGTGCCAACTGCATATTTTTAGGGTGTAACACACCAGACTCATACCAATTGGCAATTTTGTATGCAGCTGCGGAATTGCCTGACTTGACCGCATCTGTGAGCAATAGCAACGCATCTTCAATCGCATTGCCTGGGATTTTATTGGTTTGGATCAGTTCGGCTTGTTTTACGATACAAAGTTGACACCCGTCAACTGCGCCTTGGCCAAGCAATTTAAATGCAAGAAGCGCATCGCCCGATTGTTCTATCACGCAATTACTGTAGCGTATAACCGCATGCACAGCGCCTTGCTCATGTGCCCGTGAAAACAATGTGCATGCCTTGTGTAACGATTCACTCGTACGTTCGGCCAAATACACATCACCAAGATTGATCATTGCAATGATATGATTTTGTTCGACCGCTTGCTGATATAACGCCACCGCTCTCGCCTTATCCTTTTTTACGCTCACGCCGTTGAGATAGAATGTGGCCAGATTATTCTTGCCCAGCGCCGAGCCGGCCTCAGCGGCTTGAATGTATAAAGAAGTGGCTTTTTCTAGATCTTGCTCAACCAACTCACCTTGTTCGTATAAAAAGCCCAAATGCGCAAATGCACTACCAGCTCCCAACACACCTGCTTGTAAGTAATATGATTTTGAAACATCGAAATTCACCAGCTCGCCAAAGTCTCCGTTTTGGTAAGTTCTACCAAGCTCCTCTATGGCAGAGACATCATTACGACTTGCAAACGACTTTAACAACTCAACAATTGGCAGATCCTGTTCTCGATTTACACGCATCCCTCTGACTAAATTAATTAAGCAATTCTGCTGTCCTAATTTTGCCCCTTCGAAATAATAAGACTTTGCCAGCGCCCAACTCTCAGCCAATGCTACATCGGCAGCATGACAATAACTAGGCGCATGCCCCGCCTTGGCCGACTGCAAGTAATACTCAAGCGCTAGTTGGTTATTTTGCGCTTTCCCATCACCATACAGATATGCATTAGCTAAATTAAATGCGGAAAATTGGTTTCCCAAATTCGCAGCTTGCTCAAATAGAGTCAGTGCTTTATCGCGGTCTTTTTCTATCCCAGTACCCGAATTATACATAGATCCCAGATTATGTATCGATTGTGCATCTTGATTTTGTGCGCCTTGCTTGTATAGCAAAATGGCTTGATCATAGTTTTGCACGACGCCATTGCCTACTTCATACAGACGACCTAAGTTCCCATAGCTTAATGTACTGCCATACTCAATCGCTTGCTCAAAATACGTCTTTGCTAATGCATAATTAACGGCAACACCATCTCCATTGTTGTACATCATCCCTAAATTATTTAACGCATCACTAGAGCCATGCTCGGCGGCAATTGTGTACCAATTTAGTGCTTGAGCGGTATCAGGTAAATGCCTGTGATATAAATACCCAAGTTCAAAAGCACACTCTTGGTAACCACGGGCATAACTCACTTGAAAGTAATCCTTAGCTTTCTCTAAATCACCTAACTTTTTTGACTCCCGGTAAACAACGCCTAAGCCGCACAGTGCTTTTATATCTCCTTGGTAAGCGGCATTGGCAAAAAGTTGCTGTGCAGTTTCGTACCCCTTCTCTTCTCTCCAGTGTCTGATAAAAATGTAACCAAGCTCAGTCGCAGCCGATGGCTCACCCAACTCAATTGCACGCGCATACAGAGTCATTGATTTTTTTAGATCAGCTTTCACACCATTGCCACCGAAGCGATACCATTTTGCTAAAAATAAAATTGCTGGTGTATAGTCTCGCTCAGTCGCTTTAGTCGCCCACTCTAGTGCACTGCCTTGTACATAGTCTTGACCATGACCTTTTAAGAGGTTTTTTGCGATCTGTAATTGGGCTGGTCCATATTCATACTCAGCTAACTCATTGAGTATTTCAAACTCATAATCAAAGTCCTGTAACCGATATGCCTCTTGCGACAGCAAGAAGTAGCTTTGCGCTACTAAAGCGTCGTTGGACACATCATTTGGTTTATGAAAAAGCAAGTGAGGTTCGACGGTGTTTTGGCTGACCTTACAGCCAAATAAAAAAGTGATAAGAACAGCTAATACTAAGAATTTCATACAAAAATCTAATCATGATGATGCTAAGGCCAAGACTGCCAGCATGGGTAAACACTTGCAAGTCGTCACAATTAATATTAGTCAAGGTTAATCTATTTGGCATCTAACTACGCTTTCTTATCTACAAAAGGTCATAAGTTTGCATCGTTAAACAATCTGTTTACAATGAAGTTCTCTCAGTGGGTAGCGAGTAACAAAATGGATTTTAATAAAAGAATAAATGCGATGCGTGCTTATAAGGAGCAGCAAGACCTCTCTATCAGCATAGAAAGCGATAGAGGACGTATCATTAATTGTGCAGCACTAAGACGTCTGCAGCAAAAAACTCAGGTCTTTCCGCTTGAACGAAACGCTGCTGTGCGATCCCGCCTCACTCACTCCCTTGAAGTACAGCAAAACGGCCGATTTATTGCTCAGTCTATCGTTAAAGTATTAAACACAAATAAAGAGATACAATGCAGTTTAACAACAGAAGTCGCTAATGCCTTAGTAAGCTTGGTTGAGATGGCTTGCCTAATGCATGACATAGGTAACCCAGCCTTTGGTCACTTTGGCGAAGCCGCAATCAATGATTGGTTTGAGCGATATTTTACCGCCCACTCAACGTACGACTACGTAAAAACCCCGACTAATCAACAGTCAGCATTGATCCTAGATATTTGCAGCTTTGAGGGTAACGCCCAAGCTATTCGTATTGTAACCACTTTGGCTAATTTGAATTTAACTTACGCTCAAATTGCTGCTATTTTGAAATACACGCGCTGTGGTACTACAGCTAAGCCAAGTGGCAATTCAAACAACTACTTAAATAAAAAGGTGGGATATTATTTTAGTGAACAATCCATTGTAAAACAGCTGTGCGACAAATTAGAAATGCCTTTAGGTCATAGACATTTAGCAGCGTATATCATGGAAGCAGCTGACGACATCGCCTATTGCTTAGCAGATATCGAAGACGCTGTAGTTAAAAATTTTCTCAGTGTTGAGCAAGTGATTATACTTTTACAACAAGAGTATCGTCGTCAACTAAGAGACATGCAATTGAGCTGCCATGAAGACCTGATAGATCAAGCGTGCAGCAAAGCCCTAAACAGAGCGAATCAAAACCCAGCCAATTTAAGTACTGAGTTTTTCATATATTTACGAGTCGAGCTCATTCACCCGTTAGTAAAACATGCGACAAAGCGTTTTATTGACAATATAGAAGAAATCTTTGAGGGCAGCTTTAATCAAGCATTATTAGAAGATAACAGCCATCAACATGCGATTACTCGCTCATTGAAGCAAGTCGCTTTAAAGCATGTTTTTTGTCACCCTGAAGTAGAAGAGTTAGAGCTACAAGGTTATAAAATCACCTCGGGGATTTTAAATGAATACCGCCGCTTACTGGATGTCTCTGAAGCTGCTTTTAAACGTATTATTGAACACAGTCATGATTACCCCGTTGAAGTCAGGCTGCTTAAGCGCATACCCGGTCAGTATATTTCTGTTTACCAAAAAGCCATTGCAAAGCTGCACTTAGAACAACAAACACAACCTATTTATGAGTTTTATTACCGCTGCAGACTGCTTCAAGATTATGTCAGTGGCATGACTGATCAGCTTGCCTATGACACATATCGCACGTTATTGGTTGCAGATTAAATAAACGAACATTTTGGGCTAAGACCTCATCACACTTGGGTTGCGGGCCAAGCCCGCAACGACGTAGGTACGATAGTGCTACTTGTTTAAACCTAGCTTTTATTGAGTGTCATACCGTTCAACTCAGAAACAATCCACTCTCTAAAAGCTTGAACTTTTGGCCAAACAAAATGGCTTTCAGGCGCAACTAAGTGGTAACTATATTCACACAACCAAGCAAACTCAGGGTGTATTTCCAACTGACCCAGCTCAACAGACTGCGCAACCATACGTTTACGCAATAAAGAAAACCCCTGCCCCGCAACGGTCGCTTGCTGCACGAGCGCCGCATTGTCAATTTTAAGGTTGCTTAAAGTGTGGCCCTTTAGACCAAGCTGGGTACTTAAATTCTGCCAAGCAACTTCATTGTCACGCCCTTCATCATAAATGAAGTTAAGTTGAGTCAATTGGGGTCGTAAAGGCTTACGCGGATTGATTACTCCAGGTCGATACGCAATAACCAGCTCATCTTGGGCTATTAATTCACTTTTTAGCCCTGGGTAGTCACCCAAACCAAACCGGATCCCAATGTCTATGTCTTCCCGATTAAAGTCAGCAAGCTGCTCAGTCGGATCGATACGAAGTTGATAGCTAGGCAGCGCATTATTAAAACTTGTCAATCTTGGTAATAACCAACAGGTTGCAAACGAAGGTAATACCGATAAGTTAATTGTATTGGGGTTAGGATCTGATTTTAGAGCAGATAAGCCGCTTTCAATTTGCCCAAACGCGGTATGAAGATAAGGTAGCAACGCTTGTCCCTGCTGCGTTAATGACACTTTTCTGGTTTGCCGCTCAAACAGAGTACAACCTAACTGCTGCTCTAATATTCGGATTTGCTGGCTCACCGCAGCCTGAGTGACAAACAACGCTTCTGCGGCTTGTTTAAAACTGCCTAACTGCGCTGCTGTTTTAAAGTACCAGAGCCCTTTTAATGGTGGTGTTTTCATCACTTTATACTTAAGAAAATCTTAACTATGGATCATAAATTCTCGTTTGTCAGTTTTATGAATGCGCTCGATACTTAATGAGAATATCAGAGACAAAGGGAGTCTTTATCGTGAAATACGCAATTATCCTAGCATTTCCGCTGGTGACATTTACGTCGGCAGCCACTCAGTTAAATACAGAAAAGATATTTACTGACGCAGGTTACCCTATAAAAACTTAATTATGAAAGCTGAAAAAGTGGAGTTACTTTATTCTCAAGAGCAAAATAAAACCACCTGTCGTATTAAGGTATACGACGAAGGGAACCTGCATGAAAGTAAGCAAATAGAAGTCGCATCTGATGAATTTGGCAAGCAGCCGATAAAAAGCTGCTTGAAAAGGGATCGCGCCAAGCACATCTTGAGTTTGCTTTAGACTGTCAGCCATAACACTGTGCATCAGAAGCTTTTAAGTTTCTATAAACTAAAGGCTTCTGGTTTTTTAATTAACATTCAATGGCTCAAGCCACACTATCGACTTGTGACTGACGATTATAGATTTATTCAACGTGCCTGATTATGACAGTTCCATATCTTTCAGCCTTTTGTGTGTTGAACTCTCACCAGTATTAAGGCGTTTTCTCAGATAACACGACTCCCCTACCTAGCGTTAATATTTCCAGAATAATGATGTAAGACAGTGTAATACTTTTGTGCTGAGGTTTGGCTGTATGCTTTTTTGGCAATGCTAGAAAACTCACAATCAAGCAAAAGGAAGATAACAATGAGCCATCACGACTGCCACGAGTGCGCCAATGTGCATGCCATAACCCACTTTGGACAGCATTTGAAAACCAACAAAGTTTAGACAAAATAAAAGAACAAATCAGCCAGTCACTTGTTGACAAAACTGAGCAAGATAACAAAGCCTTTAAAAAGCGAGTGATGTATTCAGGTGGGTACATCCGCCCAATGATTGGAGGCTCAACGGAACAAGTTGAAGCCATTGGCTTTGCCGAAGGTAAAGTGGTCGCTGTAGGTGATATCGGACTCGGTCAGCACACACATGCATGCTCTTGGCATGCAGCCAGAAGACCATATAAAACTCCAAGGCCAGCAGACTTTGCTGCCAGGATTAATTGAACCTCATGTTCATATTGTGCGACAGCTATGACTATGAGCTGGCCAAACTTAGGTCCCTATGACGGACAACATTAAAACAGGATTACAGCCCAGATACGATTATTGATTCGGCCAAAAAAGCGCAAAGTCAATTAACCAATAAAGATGAATGGCTTTTGGGAACTGACGTTGACCCATCACTTATGCCATTTATTAATGATCAGCTCGATGTCATCGACATAACAAGATTGAGCGATGAGTTTCCAGACAGGCCTGTCTTTTGGTTGGCAGCATCGCTGCATACCGCCTACATCAATCAGGCTGCACTAGACATAATCTTAAATAACGTTGACGACAAGGATGATCAAGATAGGCTAAAAAGCCAAATTAAAGAACAAGGTGCGCTGCAAGAACTTGATCAAATGCAACTTGGTTTCAATGCGATACCGCTGATACAAAAAGAGCAAGTGATCCGTGATTTAAAAAAGAACATCGACTGTATATTTAAAACAGCAAATGAACGCGGTGTTACCATGATGTTTGAAGCGGGCATGCAAAAGGCTATGGAAGCAGCTCTTGAGCTTTATCAGGCACTTAACCCACAGTGGGCACGTGTCGGCTACGCCAAACTATGTACAGATGAAAGCAAGCCAATACTTTACCTGACCATAAACCAGTCAAGGAACGTGACTTAGATATGCCATTTAAAGCCGCTGTAAAACTCGTTTCAGACGGCTCTAATCAGGGGCTGACAGGCTATCAAAGTGAACAGTACAGCTGTAACCCTAAGAATAACTACGGTATATTTAATTTTAATACACTTCCAGCAACATCCAGTGACACTCATACGCAAGGCACCTCAAAGCCTAATTTTCAAACGATGGTGAATACCGTCATCAATAAAGGCTGGCCAATGCTCATTCATGCCAATGGCAATCATGCCATTGATATTACTCTGGATGTTTACGAAAACGCCCTTCAAGGTCAATCGGGGCTAAGCTCGCGCCATCGGATAGAACACTGCTCACTGTTGAGTGACCTTAGCGCACAACGTATGCAGCAACTTGGGATCTCGCCTAGCTTTTTAATCGGCCATGTTGGCTACTGGGGTTATGCATTTGAGCAGGTTATTTTTAAACAAAAAGCTCAGTTATTAGATCGCTGCCAAACCATGCTAGGCCTTGATGCACGGATCACATTACACAGTGATTTATCCGTGAGCCCACTTGGACCGCTACGCATGATGGAACAAGCAGTAACCCGAGTTATGGAGAAATCACCTGAAAAGACTGTACTTAATGAAGCTGAGTGTATAACTAGAGCCCAAGCGCTTCGTGCTATTACCTTTGATGCTGCATGGCAATGCCATGTTGATAAATGGCTTGGCAGTTTAGATACAGGGAAATTAGCCGACTATGTGATTTTAGAGCAAGATCCCATGACTATTGAAGACCCGAGTAAAATTAGAGACATCAGCGTTGAGCAAACTTGGGTTGGCGGCAGACTAAGATACCCAAGACAAGATTGAATTTAATAAATTTACTGTAGCAAAACACTTCTCGCTGCGTGGCTCATCCTTTTGAAACACGCAGCGCCTTTCGTTTATGCCAAACTAGACACACAGCTAAGCTAAACACACCACTGATATACGTAATTATTAGTGGAGTCTGAGCCCCCACATCCTCGGCATACATAAATGCATTAGACAACACCCATGCTGCAATAGCACCAACAAGTAACCATAGCGCAGCACAGACCAATTGAAACTTAGGCGCCGATGCATAACCACTCAGCACCACACAAACTGCCGCCACTGACCCAATTGTTGGCTTTTTCCAAATACCGACCACTTCCGCGAAGATACCCGCCACAGTTGCCGAGACAATAAAAGCAGTTATCACAATAAAAATAGAAAGACCAAAACGCAGGATTAAATTCATAGCATGCTCGCACGATATTTTTGTTAGCGCCTACCTAAACATATGTTATGTCATTAAAAATATAAATTTTCGATGTTTTTATAACTATAGCCTTAAATCTAAGCGTGCGCATATGGTAAGTAATCAAACATAAATTGCGGGGCAAGCCCGCAACGACGAAGGTAAGTAAAACGCTGCTTGTTTAAACTTTCTAAACACAACTAAACATGCAGCAACTCACTAAAACCAATAACACTAACCCAAACCCCGTCACCCTGAACTCGTTTTCACGCCCACTTTTGATTCAAATAGAAAGAAATTTATACACACAAACGAGTATGCTCATCATTTTCAAGGAGTGAAATATGCAACCAAGTGTATACATACTTGCATCGAAACCATATGGAACCATTTATATTGGCGTGACAAAAGATTTAAAAGCGCGGGTATATCAGCATAAAAATAATTTAACCAAAAGCTTTACGAGCCAATACAATGTGCATCATTTGGTTTATTTTGAATGCCACGATTCAATCACCACAGCCATCGCACGCGAAAAGCAACTTAAAAACTGGAAAAGAGCATGGAAAATCCAATTGATAGAATCGTTTAACCCTAAGTGGCAAGACCTATATCACAAAATATAACCGACTGGATTTGCCTTTCTACTCATTAAAACCAACAGCACCAAATCCAATCCCGTCACCCTGAACTCGTATATGGACTCCACTTGTTTGACAACATGTTTTTTAAAATTAAAGATGCTTGCGTATATGCGGTTTCTTTTGAGAGCGCGACTCTCTAACCTTGGATTTATTCGCACCTTCTGCCCTAAACGCTTCGTTAGTGTATTACCACTTCCAGTTCAGACAGGTTTTCAGAAGGTTGGTCTTACCGTTTTAATTACATTGTTGTCGAACTCTTTTTAAAATGTTTTTTAAATCATAACTGGCTGGTAATTCGTACCTTGTTTTAACATTGCCCAAGCCGTCCTGATATTTTTATTCACCAACGCAATACAAGCTCGCTTCACACCTGAACGAGCAACCAACCTTAAGAGCCATTGCTGCTTCAATGTCTTGGGTTTCTCCGGCAGATTAGAAATGTATGACAATGCCCCCAAAAATAAACAAGATTTTAGCTGTTTATCTCCAGCGCCTTTATCAATTCCCAGCATCACGGTTTTACCTCCACTGCTAAATTGTTTTGGGGTAACGCCTAAATATACAGAAGCACATCGCCCATTTTTAAAGTGCTTCGTTTGACTCAAGCTGGCAATTAGCCCCGCAGCACCTAAAACACCCACACCTTCAAGCGCAATAACACGTTGGCATTGCTCATTTTGAGAAACAAGCAGTTCTAGGTTTTTAGTGACTTTATTCAGAGATTGCTCTATTTGCTGGTATTGAGCTTTTAAGACACTAAGTAATGGCAATAATACCTCTGGTAAATCATTGCGCTCTGTTAAAACCTCTTTCAATGCTTTTTTGGAGCGAGGAATAGTGATGCCATATTCATAAAATAAGGCCCTAATATGATTACTGAGTTGTGTAAGTTGTTTATCCAAAAACTTACGACTCACAGTGAGCGTTTGGAGAATTTGCTGTTCGATATTTTTTACTGGAGAAAAGGGCATATTTGGTTGTATAGCAGCAATCGCAATCCCGATAGCATCATTGGCATCTGTTTTTTGTTTGCTTATATAAGGCTTAACATGTTTCGGAGGCATCCCTCTCACTTCATGACCATAGGATTGAGCAACCCGCCCCTAATAATGAAAACTGCCACATCCCTCCATTGCCACAATGCTAGGAGCAGAGTTAGCGAGTATCTGGCGAACTTTAGATGGAGACTGTGCTTTATTAAAAATAATTTCGCCATGTTTAGAGACTTTTGCGACTTGGATAATATTTTTTGCAAGATAGAGCGCAATCACGTTACGATTATTCATATATGGACTCCTTTGTTTTGGTCGACACCACATTACACTGTATGTGAGATGTGGTGGAGTCCAGAACTCACTTCAGGACCCCCCCTCAAACATGGATTGCGGGGCAAGCCCGCAACGACGATTGGCTGCTTTTGCCTATACCACTCGCATAAATACATAAATTGGCGTAAGTTAACCTTAAACATAATCAAAAAACGTTTTTCATGGACAAAAACCAAAACAAAGGCCATTGGCTTACCACCAAACAAGCTCAAAAACACTTAAAAGTCAGTGGTTGTGAGCTCATGCATAAACGCGAACATGGCGAACTAGTCTTCGAAAAACGAGGTCGAGCGTATTTCTATTATTTTGAGCAAGTCGATGAGTCTATCCTTTCCTGAATACAAAAAAGCAATAAAAAGCTTAAAGCTAGGCAAACACTTACCTAATGCAATCTACATTCACCGCTCTGCTTTACAACAAGCCCTCACGCCTGAATTGAATGCACTCATAAACAATGCATCAAATGTGTTTGCGGAAGGTAATACATGGAACATCGTCAAACTACTAAAAAGAGACTTTAAGCTCACTCTACTCAACTACCCAGATTTTGATACCTACGCTTACCCAGCACTCAACAAAAGTATCACCATTGATTTAACAGAACACACAGCCAAAATAACCGATTACACCCAATCAGATAACCCACCAATATTGCATCGTAAAGAAGCGTTTGTGCTACCTAATTACCCACACTTTACGGAGTTTAAAGCCATCACATTAGAAGGCGAGCAAATCGGCCTATATCAAAACACCAAAACAATCGGTTTTAAACAACAATGGACTCGATTGATACAACGTAAAGGCTACAAACTAAATCAATATGGTCGACTCGAACAAGTCGAAATAACTAAACCTGCAGCAATCACTGAGCCACAACAAACAGCTCAAATTCAGCGGCACCTAACCGCGATAAATCGCGACAGGCTCTCAGCCCCCTTTCAAAAGCTTGCAAAGTATGGATATTTAAATGGTGATTACTCAATTCACGACTATGGATGCGGTTTTTCAGATGATTACAATGAATGCATTAGCCACGGGCTAAACATAAACGCATGGGACCCAGTACACAAACCCGATGGCAAAAAAGTGCAGAGCGACATTGTAAATCTTGGCTTTGTGCTTAATGTCATTGAAGATTATGACGAACGAGAGCAAACGCTTAAACAAGCCTATTCATTATGCGATAAGTTACTTGTCGTTTCTGTAATGCTTATTAACTCAAGTATATTCGAGCAATTTAAACCTTATAAAGACGGTGTGATCACCAAACGTAACACCTTTCAAAAGTACTACAGTCAAGCACAAATCAGAGAGTTTATTGAACACACCCTCAATGTAAACACCATACCATTTGGCCAAGGGGTCATCGCCGTGTTTAAATGCCCAGCTTTGCTAGAGCAACATCACATTGAGCTGCAATTTAATAACCACGAATGGCAACATATTACAAAACGCCCTATTGCTAAAAAGCTACCCGAACGAATCAAGCAAAGCGTATTTGAAAAGCACACTGAACTGTTTGAATCCTTTTGGCAGCATTGCCTACATTATGGCCGTATACCTGCTAACGACGAGTTTGAACAAAGCGAGCAAATAAGAGCGGTGATCGGCAGCCATAACAAAGCGTTTGAACTAGTACAAAGCCAATTTGAATATGCTGAATTTGAAGCTGCTCAACACAAACGACAGCAAGACCTTTTGGTATACTTTGCCCTAAGCCTATTTGGCAAGCGCCAAACAAAAAGCCATTTACCCAATAGGCTACAACGTGACATAAAAATGCATTTTGAGAGCTTAAACCAAGCCCTTGAGCAAGCAAAAGTACTACTCTTTTCAATTTCATCGCCAGCCAACATAGCCAATGCATGCTCTCAAGTTTTTGAACAACTCAACATTGGTGAGTTTAACCATAGCCAAAGTTATACACTACCCAAACACTACCTAAACAAATTACCAGCAATCTTACGAGTGTATATTGGCTGTGCCGCACAACTTTATGGAGACATCGACGACATTGACCTAATAAAAATACATATGCGCTCAGGCAAAGTAACGCTATTAAAATATGATGATTACAGCAAAAAACTCCCGCTACTCACCGAGCGTATAAAAGTAAAAACTCGCCGAGCAAGGCATAGACTACTTTTACTACCGGGTAACGAATACCCGCTACAACCGCTTTACAACAAACTGGACTTTATTGAGGCGGATATAAACGAATACAAAGCACAGCAACGATTTGATAAGCGACTCTCTGATATGCTCGAAGGGTCGTACCAAAAGCAGAATGGCCCAATTGGGATATTCTACAAAAGGTGTTTGAGTATTGGGGAGGTGAAACTTAAGGGAGACAAGTTTATAAAAAAACTAAAAAATTTGACCAAGGTCCATTTTCCCTGTTCTCTTTAAGTATCTCTCAGGAAAACCTAACACATTAGTAAAAATGGCATATATGAAAGCCTGAATCATAATTATATGTACAGTTAATAAATTCAGAATTCAGGACCTCAGTCCTATTCCAGTTCGACCTTTCGAATTGACAGTTTCTAAATATAACTTTTTCAAAACAACTCCCCAGTAAATCAGTCCTGAGAAATGAACAACTTACGAAATGTGAATCAGTAACTTTTAGGTCTTTAAGTTTTTTTCGTTCAAAATTGCAGTTTGTAAATCTACAATCATTAAATTCAGCTCTCATCATTCCTGTAATAAAGTGAAATCTATATCCGCAACTCAACACTTTGAAACTTTTTATCAGTGAGTACTGATAGATCTGACATATTAATTTTGTTATATAAATTCAAAACTCATTCCCTTTCATAATAACTATTTTTACACCAAATCTAGCTCGAAATCATAGATTGGAATGTGGCTAGTAGATACTCCAATACCACGTTCAATCATAATCTCTGCAAGCGTTTCACCATCAATTAAAACTATTGGTACACAACCACGTTTAAAGGCGCTATCTTGTGCTTCTTTAGTAAAGCTGCTTGTAGTTATAAATATGCCTTGTTGAAACTCGCCTTGTATTGCACCTCTAAACATATCAATATCAGGTCGAGAAACTTTGTTTGTTTTTTTGTAGCGCTTACATTGAGCTGCTACATGGAGCATTGAAATACCTACTTCTAATTGACCATAGACGTCAATACCACCATCGCGACCACGTTGAGTAACTTCCATACTTTCAAAACCATAACGTTCTAAAAAGCGCCTACAGAAAAATTCAAACTCTTCAGGTTCAAGTGAATAAAGATGATCAACTATACGTTGTATCGTATCTTGCTTTAATTTGTTAGCTAATTGGTGTACCAGCTCCAAACTGTTGGTCATCTTAACTTGCTCTTCTTTATTATCAGCTGAAGAAGCGCTCAATAATGAAAATTCACCAACTTCATTTTTAGTGAACAGTTTAATTTGTGACTCATTGTTCCAAGAAGTGCTATCACTATGTCGCTCCATTTGAACACGTAGCACAGAAAGCGGGTCTTTTGCTCCAAATTTATACAATGAGTGTTCCATAATTTTACTGTAAACGACCTTGTAAGTTGCAGGTTCACCAATCAGTGATAAAGCTTTTACTGCGGCTTCTGCAATTGTTACTTTACTCATATCTGTATCTGCTTAATTTTTTCTACTATTTCATTAATTGGTAAGGATTCTGTCATATATCCCCATGATATACGCACTGCACCTGTGATCCTATCTTCATCAAGCCCCATAGCTGTTAATACATGTGAAGGAGTATAACTTGAAGATGTGCATGCAGATCCATTTGAAACTGCCGCAATCCCTTTTAAGCTAACCATTAACGACTCTGAATTCACGCCTGAAACAGAAAAGTTTAAAACATAAGGAGAAGTATTCTCGCCGTTATAGTGTGCACCAACTTTATCTAATTCAACCATGAGCGATTGCTTTAGTAAACTCGCATAAGTTTGCCATTTATCAGCATTTTTAATCGCCAATTCACAAGCTAAACCAAACCCTGCAATCAAAGGTACAGGTAAAGTACCGGGTCGAAGGCCTTTCTCTTGACCGCCACCAAATTGAATTGGTTTTAATGGTGGTTTTATAAAACCGCGCTTACGCATAATTAGTGCACCAATACCTTTAGGGGCATAAACTTTATGACCGCTAGCGCTTATTAAATCGACACGGTCATTTTTTAAACACTCACTCAGCTTACCAAAGCTTTGCGCCGCATCTACATGCAAGTACGCATCATTAAACTTAAGCGCCTCACAAATATCGTTCATTGGCTGAATGCAACCTGTTTCATTATTTACATGCATAATTGAGACAAGCACAGTATCGTCTCTTAACAATGCGTTAAGCTGTTTAGGGTCAACCAAACCACTTTCGCCTACATCTAAGTAACTTACTTCAAAGCCATTATTTTCTAGATGCTCAATTGGCTCCAAAACAGCTTTATGCTCTATTCGTGTGGTAATAATATGTTTTTTATTTTCTTGCTCCGCAAAGTCTTTTATACCTAAAATTGCAATATTATTACTCTCTGTAGCACCACTAGTAAAAATGACTTCTGATTTATCAGCAGCAACAACTTCAGCAACCTGCTTTCTTGCCGTTTCTACGTGTTTCTTAGCTAGTGCGCCAAATTCATGAGTCCGGCTACCAGCATTGCCATACTCTTCAACCATCAATCTGTACACTAAATCAGCAACTTCTTTCGAGACTGGTGAAGTTGCGTTCATATCTAGATAGGCAGTCATTTTCTCTCCAAAAAAATTATAAATATTCACAGACAATTTAATCACTATACTGTAGAATTTGCGCCAACCTGTTCGTACGAACAAAAGCAATAAACTACGAACTACGCAACAAAGGCATAACACAAAAAGTAGCAATGAGCCAAATCGTATCGGGTACTTCCTTTCCTGCAATCAGGGGAACCCAAGCAAAAACAGAATATTACATCGTTATGTGCCCACTAAAAAGGTTAAATAAGATATTTACCTTTGATGAAAGCAAATTACCTGTAGATCAACGAGCACAGCGTATCATTAACGAAGAACGCATACCTGATATAGCTAACTATATTTTAGATAACAGAGATAATTACGTCTTTTCTGCGCTTACCGCATGTATTAGCGGTGCAAGTGAGTTTGTACCAATTGGTGAAAGTAAACACGAACAAAAAATTGGTACTCTTTTAATAGATGAAGACGCTGAGCTATTTATCACAGACGGGCAACACCGTAACGCCGCAATTTTAGAGGCCATAAAGGCAGATCCATCGCTTGCTGATGAATCTATTTCAGTGGTGTTCTTTAGTAATAAAACACTCGAAGAGCGCCAACGCATTTTTAAAGACTTAAATCTTTACCCGGTTAAAACAGACTCCTCACTAAGTATCACTTACGATGATAAGCCTGACGCCATACTTTCAAAAACTGTCGTGTTTAGAAGTGAACAGTTCACAAAGCTTGTTCATATGGAAAAAAGTAATCTAGGTGTACGTTCTAAAAAGCTAGTTAGTCACAGCGCAATTAATAAAGCCACCAAGTACCTACTCGGAACCATAAATCAGAAAAACTATGAGTCACTCATACCTACAGCAACTGAATTTTGGCACGAAGTGCTAAACAATATGCCTGCATGGCAGCTGGTATGTGAAGACAAAGCATCTGGTGGTGATTTACGTGACGAATCAATTCACGCACACGCTGTTACACTTCATGCTTTAGGAATGCTTGGTGCATATTTACTTAAACACGATCCGCAATGGCAAAAAACCCTCAAAGGCTTGAGTGATATTAATTGGTCGCGTAGCAATAATGCTTGGCGCGGACGCTGCGTAAACAACAATGCTATGACCAATAACCGCAAAGCTGCTGAACTTACTTGTATTAAAATTAAAGAATTTTTAAACGTAACACTTACGAATAAAGAACAAAGTGCTGAACAAGCATTCCAAGGGGCAAATAATGACTGATAGTGTAGTACAGTCACATTCTGCTTTTGCTGGCGGGCTAAAAGAAGCCATTGAGCAAAGTATCGATCATATTAAAGTGCTCTACATGAGCGATAGTATTCCATGGGTATTAGGTTACAGTGGCGGTAAAGACTCAACAGCCATTTTGCAGTTGGTTTGGTATGCCCTGCAAGAGCTCAAAAAAGAAGGCAAAGCAAACAAAAAAGTACATGTAATTAGTACCGATACGTTGGTTGAAAACCCAATTGTTGCTTTATGGGTTGAAAAATCACTCGACAGAATGAAAGAGTCAGCCGATGAGCAACAACTACCTATCGTGCCACATCGCCTAACACCAGAAATTAAAGATCGCTTTTGGGTTAACTTAATTGGTAAAGGTTACCCTGCCCCGCGTATGAAGTTTCGTTGGTGTACTGATCGTTTAAAAATATCGCCATCAAATACCTTTATTCAAAACCTTGCGAATAAAAATGGTGAAGCTATTTTAATACTCGGTACACGTAAAGCAGAAAGCACTGCCCGTGCTGCTGTAATGGAGAAATTTGAGAGCTCAACCACCAACACCCGTAAAGCGCTTGGTCTAACCGAGAATGGTTCACTAGAGCGAGTTTGGGTATATACGCCTATTTCAACATGGAGTAATGATGATGTTTGGGTTTACTTAAACAGCATTAAAAATCCATGGAACTTCCCTAATCACGATTTAATGGGCATGTACCAAGGCGCAACAGAAGGTGGCGAATGCCCGCTGGTAGTAGACAAGTCAACGCAGAGTTGTGGCGATAGCCGGTTTGGTTGTTACGTGTGTACTATGGTAACTGAAGACAAATCAATGAACGCCATGATCTCAAACGATGAAGAAAAAGAGTGGATGTACCCGCTTGTTTCACTTCGTAATGAACTTGAGATAAATGATGCAGTGCGAGAGAAAAAGCTCGAAAAGCTGCGCCGAGATCGCAACAACCGGGACTTCCGCCGCATGAATGGTACGCTTACCGTGCACGTATCTAAACATGGTGCAGACGTAGTACACGGCCCTTATATTCAAACATTCCGTGAACACATGCTGAAAAAAGTGCTTGAAGCACAAGTAGCTGTGCAGCACATGGGACCGCCTGAAGTCAAAAACTTAGAGCTACTCCCAATTGAAGAGTTAGAAGCGATTCGAAAAATTTGGCTTGAAGATAAACACGAAATTGAAGACAACTTGCCAAAAATATATGAGCAAGTAATTAAAAAGCCATATCCAGGTAAACGCCGCGCGCACCACCCTATTTTAAACAATGACACCTTAAGTAAATTACAAACTTATTGTGAGCAACATGGCGATAAAGAAGGCTTACTTTACCAGCAAATTCGCGCCACCTTGAGCGTTGCAAATAAATACCGCAACCAACTTCGCCGAGCAAAACTAGGCGATGAGCTCAATGATGTGTTAGACAAAGGTGCGTTCAACAGCATGTTTGAAGCAAAAGAATTTGCCCTAGAGCGCGAACGTCATCGTTTACACATTAAGCTCACAAACGATCAAAGCCTCACAGCAAAAGAACAAGAAGAGATTAAAGACAAGATCCACATGATCACTAAGTGTATTAAAGAACAAGGTTATAGCTCCCTACCAGAAATTGAAGTTGTGGAGGTAAAATAATGTTATTGCAGTCTCTTACCTTACATAACTTTGGTATTTACAAAGGCACACACTCGGTTGATTTAACCGTTTCAAACGACAAGCCTGTAATTCTTTTTGGCGGGCTAAATGGTGGCGGTAAAACCACGTTTTTAGATGCATTACAGCTAGTACTTTATGGTAAGCATGCAAAATGCTCTAACCGAGGTAATCTCGCCTATGGTACATACCTAGCCAGTACACTTAACCGTTACGTCTCTAAAACTGAACAAGTATCATTAGAGCTGACATTTAGCCACACCACAGACACAGAAGCACAAACATTTACTGTACGCCGCGAGTGGAAGATAGCAAAGCAAGTTGAAAACTCAAAAGACAAAGTCACAGTAAGCTGTAATGGTGAACACGACCAATACATCGGCGAGCACTGGGATGAATTTGTAAACGAGTTTATACCTATGTCATTGTCCGACTTATTCTTTTTCGACGGTGAAAAAATAGAAAACCTCGCGCACCCAGAGCGCAGTAATGAACTAATAAAAACAGGCATTGAAAACCTACTAGGGTTAGATTTACTCAGCCAATTACACCTAGATTTAAATAATATTGAGCGCAAACGCAAAGCAGAAAACCTAGATACAAGCGTAATTGAAAAGGTTGAAACCTGCGAAGCCGATATTGAAGCAAACAACGATATTATTGAAGCGCTAAGCGTTGAAATTGCTAAGCTGAAAAACCAGCAAGGCAAAATAAATGTTGATATCAACAAAGCAAGGCAAAAAGTCCGAGACTCAGGCGCACACCTCATTGAAGAACGTGACCAAATTCGTTTTGAATTGGGTGCTATTGCTCAGAAGTTAAAAGACAGCCTACAACAACGCGTTAAGCTAGATGCCGGCATAGGGCCGCTTGGCTTAATTAAACCGCTACTTAAGCAAACACACAAACAAGCTGTACTTGAAGAGCAAGCAAGCGAAGCCAGCGCGCTTAATAAAGCCATTGAAAGCTACGAGGCGACGCTACTCAAATCGCTTGAAGGGCAAACACTGCCAGAAGCAGCGCGCACTGCGCTTGAAAACTCTATGGCAAGCATGGCAACAGAGCGCCAAGCTCTTGCTAATGTTGAAAGCTATGTCGGTTTACCAAGTAACTTATTTAATGGGCTTGAAGCAAAGCTTGAGCTTGACCAACAAGAGCGTGAAGCGCTTATTAAAGAGCGCGAAATACTACTTGAGAAAAAGGCCCTGTTTGAAAAAAAAGAAGAATCAATTCCAGATTACGAAACGGTAAAACATGTACTGAGTGAATTGGCACAGTTTGAAGCTGAATTTAAAAACGCACAAACGCTAATTAAAGCCAAATCAGCTGAGCTTGAACAAGCACAAGCAAAACACGCAGTGCTAAACCAGCGTTACACCAACCTGCTTACACAACAAAGTAAAGACACTTTTGAGCAAAAACGTTCGCTACAAGTGGTTGACCATATTGGTAAGTTAAAAGAGACCATGCAAGGTTTTGCTAAAAGCTTAATAAAAGAAAATATCGAACTACTGCAAGATAAAATTACTGAAAAATTTATTGCCCTTACCCGTAAAGAGCAGCTAATCAGTGGCGTGCATATTTGCTCTACAAGCTTTTCACTTACACTACTAGCACAAACCGGTGAAGAGCTCTCTCCTAGCAGACTTTCAGCAGGTGAACGCCAGCTACTTGCGATTGCTATTTTATGGGGGCTTTCAGAAGCGTCGGGTAAAGAGCTACCAACTGTTATCGACACCCCGCTTGGGCGGCTAGACGGTAAACACCGTACCCGCTTAATTGAAGGTTACTTCCCGTTTGCAGCAAATCAAGTTTTACTGCTTTCGACAGATGAAGAAATCATGAGCGATTACTACAGCAAGCTTAAACCCGCAATTAGCCGCGAATACCACATTCGCTACAACGAACAAGCCACCACCTCGACCATTTCAGAAGGGTATTTTTAATGTTACACACAATCGACACCATCAAACTTTCTGAAAAACAAAAGCAACAGCTTATTCGCTTAAAAAGCAAAACAGGGATTGAAAATTGGAATGTACTGTGCCGCTGGGCACTCTGCATGTCTCTAGCTGAAGAGTCAGTGCCGCCATTTGAAGAAGTCCCTAGCGACAGCAATGTTGAAATGACGTGGAAGGTATTTGCTGGCGAATACGGTGATCTTTATTTAGCGGTGTTAAGAGAAGCTTATCAAAAACAAAGTGCACAACTAGAAGGTGTGCACTTTGGTGATTTTGTTAAGTTGCATTTGAGTAGAGGTGTGGTCTACTTAAGTCAATAATATGCACTGTTAGCCTGCTCAAATTAAAACAAGAAGACCAAGCTTGGCGAACTTTTTAATTTGAGCTATGAGATTCATCGCGAATACTTCTTTATCAACGTACCTAAAAACAAGCTTGTTAAAACCAGACCCAAAAGGGCTTGAAGTGCAGAAAGAAACCTACTTTCACCAGCTACAGGTGAAAAGTCACCATACCCGAGTGTTGTAAAAGTAACGACACTATAATACAAATGAGTCCAATAACCTGGAGTAGCTGCCGGTTTTCCTTCTTGTTCTGTGCAATGTAAAGTTACATCTCCATTACATATGAACTCAGCTAACCCTGATGGAGCATTAACGCCAGTTTTCATGTAAATCAGTGCAAAGCCAAATATAACTATAATACCCCAACCAAAAACACGCCTAGGAGATTCTCCATATCTAGCCAATGCCCACAAAATAAACATCCAAATGCGCTTAAAGCTTAAACTAAGCCCTTTTTGCACGTGTTTACTTTCTTGAACATATATTTCGGAAGCTTCATCACTCATACCCGCTTCTTGGTATTGAACCCTACATTTACGGTACACACTTTTTAAAATTTCTTCTACATTTGCAATCCTGTGTTCTTCCTCTCCGTTAGATTGACTGCTACTAAACAACCGGTAAGTCTTATTCCATAATTGTTTAATCAAACACTTTCTATTGAATTCATTCTCTAAAAACTGAATTGCTGCTTTATATTCTTCTGCCGCAACATCGTGTGAATATTGTGATGTAAATATCTCAGCCTTCTTACAATGGTATTTGTAAGTGTCTGCTCGATGCTGTTCACTATTAAGTTTACATGCACTCAGCACAGCATCTAAAGCTCTTAACTTATCTGTATTTGGTTGCCTGGTATGGTCTCTATAATTAAAGTTCTTAATTGCATATTCAAATGCTTTATCTAATTTGCGCTTATTTGCTTCTAAAGCAGCTTCATATAACATATTTGCATCAGAAGTATTTAAATCGTTCAATTCTTTATCTAATAGCTGGTTTGCAACAGAAAAATCATAAGATGTAGTCTTAACTGGAACATTTTGTTTTTTAACGTGAGAAGGGCTTACAATGCTCCAATAGTAATTCTTGCCAATTACGATCACAGCTGAATGGTTGTTCTTTAACCACCCCTCGAAGTTATCGATTTCTAAATTCAGCCACGTTTCAATATCGTCGTTATCTTCCTCTCCAATAAGGTCGTTGTCATTTGTATATGAACGAATGAAGTCAGATCCACTTACTCGCTTTGTGGGGCTAGTATTTATTTCACGCTTCAACTCTTCTAAGGCCGCTCCATACCAATCTTTCACCTAAAGCTCCTCCAATAAATCTTTTATTGCAGTAACTACTTTAGTTAACTCTTCAGCTTCTTCATCTGCCAAATCTACACTGTCTAATCGGTTAAGAAACCTAATAAACTCTGTGATCTTAGTAATATTTAAGTTTGATGAATTATCAATACTCGTAGTAGCTCTAATCCTCTCCTCAGCTTGTTCGTTAGTGATATCACTGAGCAATACCCTTTTTCTATTTGACTGCTTACAGACTCATTAACAATAGTTTTACAAAAACTGCGAGCCTCTGTAGGGTTATTGATTTCAGCACTTGTCGCATCATTTAATTTAACAATATGCCGGTACAAGATTCTTCTTTTTGATTTCGATGCGAATTGTTTGCCATCTTTCCAACCGAACCACTCCCTAGCATATTTATTAGATACAAATTCTAGCAACAACGCATAATGCTTTGGCTGTATATATTCACCATATTTTGAGTCACTTGCCATTTGAAGGTATGCAAGGTAACCATTCCTTCTCCTATTGGCTTCGATTCCAGATATACCTAATAGTTTACCAACTTCGTTAGCTGGCTTTCCTAGTTTAAACAAATCATCTACTAACTTCGCGCGCTGTACGCCCGTCCACTGCTTAGGACCAGAAACGTGTCTTATTCCCATCAGAGTTTTAAACTGTTCATCTATTTTTTCAGAACTAATCGCATCAATTAATACGACGCTTAAAGATGACATTTTATCAAGTAATGAGTCTGATAAGACTATGTAACCATCAATGTGATCTCTATAAAGACTTTTTAAAGCCGCTGTTCTTCTGTTGCCTTCAATAACAACATACTTATTTTCAGAACCTTTCAATTTCCTAACAACTATTCTATCAACATCTAGAAAACCATTAACTAATATAGATTCCATTAAGTCATTTAGTTGTTCTTTGGAAAGCTTTTTTTCTAACTCATTCTGAAGACTCTCAACTTGATCATCAGAAGTTACAGGCTCAATACCTTTATAGGCTAACCTATAATTATTCGGATCGAGCATTAGCTGATCGAGGGAAACTCTAATATCCTCTAATTCAACTCCAACGTTCATTATTTTTTCCTCGTTTGATTAGAACTAAACTAGTTCCCAAAAAGCCTTATCTTTGATATTTCTAATACTTTTTTTACCATCAATATACAGACTGGTGTGTTTCTCAAGTTCGCGAATATACTTCATGAGTCTTTCTTGTTCTTGCTTATCATCCACATTAAAAATACTCTTAATATCTTGGTTTTTAATCTGTGCTACTCGGTGAACTATCCAGCTTAAGATATAGGATGAATAATCGTTTTCACCGGTTTTAAAGTGGGTAATATCTTGTGTTGATAGAATGACACCTACACCATATTCACGGCCTTCTTTTAATATTTTGCGAAGGCTGGCAAAGTTTTGTGACATAAAATTATCGGCTTCATCAACTAGCACTAATTTGGTCACTTGCCTAAAATCCCCCAGAACTTCTGGCTTACCTTGTTTTTGCATTTGCGAATAAAACAAGTCTAGTGTGAGTGCAACAACAAGATTTTGGATGCTTGTATCGTAACCAGCCAGCTCAATAACCGTTACGCCATCAACTAAGTCGTACAAACTTTTAACTTTATTAGCACAAGGTTCAAATACTTCAAAAGAAACTAAACTATCTAATGCGGCATATAGCGAGTCTTGTTCGACCTTTTCTTGCTCAAGATAAAGGTCCCAAAGATCACTTAAAGTCGGTGCGGGTATATTCCACGTAGTTTTATCAGAACGATCAATTCCAACATTTTGGTAAGCTTCTAAAATCAGATTTTTAAGCTTTGTTTGCTGTTTAGGTCCTAACCCAAAAGCCTTTGTCATTGTTGTAGCAAAAGCACTAGCTGTATGCACTGGCAGCTTTGGCTTATTCCCAAACAAGCTCAAAGGGTTGTATGGTAAGCAATCTAAGTTAAATGATTTGCCGTTAGTAGCATTTAAAAACTTATCATCAACATAGTCAGATTTGTAATCGAAAATCAAAATACCAATTGGTTTACCATCTACATTATTATGCTGGTTACGATAAAGCTGAGTTACTACCGATTTTGTACACTGGGTTTTACCAGTACCCATCGTGCCGATAATACCCGAGTTAGTATTCATAAACTTAGCGGTGTTTGTGGGCTCCCAGTATACAGGTGTGTTTTGGGATAATACATGACCTACTAATACTTTTAAGTGTTCATTGCTTTGTAGTTCTTCACTGCTACTTTTATTTTCAGTTTCTCCATTTTGACTGGTATTTGGCTCCTTCAAGTCAACAGTAGCCTGTTTTTCAACCTGTTGTTTTGTGGCAGAATCAGCCACTTTATGTATCTCGCTTAATAAATTAACTGTAGTTTTTTCATTAAGAATGTACCGCTCATCTATATGGTGGAGTTTTGCTGGTGTGAGTTCAGCAAATAATGTTTGCATAGGTGTTTTGACCCAGTGGCTTAAACAAGCTGCAGGCACTTCAATTTTTAAGATATTACTTTCAAGAGTAAACTTAGCTTGGGCGAAATAAGAATCTTCTACATTTACAAACAATAACCCAGCTGGGTAATCGGTTAACTCTGCAAGTTGATAATCACCTTGTAACCAATATGCGCTGTTGTCTTCAATCACATCAAAGTAATCATTTTCATACACGTTATACAATTTGTATTTATCAATTTGCATCAGCACTTGGCGCATAAATAAGCCACGGTATAAGTGCCCTGCTAATGTTTGTTGACCAAGTAAAGATTCAAAGTAGCTTTTTAATTCTTGTGCTTGTTTAACACCTTTACTGTGGGTTTGGCGTTTACCTGTTTTTACCTCTACAGGTAATAGAATAATTTGTTGGTCTTTAAAGCCAACAAACAAGATGTCGTCAGAGATCACGCCTTTTTTAAAGCCCTGCGCCAAACGTGACAAGTCACTATCAGCCATATTTAAGCCAAGGTTGCCTGCCACACGAATTACTTCTGCAATTGAAAGAGGCACCCAAGTAATATCACTTTTAGCGAGTAAACAATTTACATATTTGTAGGCACAAATAATGCCGCGTTTTTCTTTACGCTCGTTGTCATTGGCTGTAACTAGGTTAAGTAACCATTCGCCATTAAAGGCATTGAACTCTTCAATAATACCGCCATCATCACTTTCAAGTACCTTGTTATACAAACCAGTTTGCTTAGTTACGGTGATCGCGTCGTAATTCACTGAGTTTGTGTAATTGTCTGAGTAATGAATAAGCACCATGTTCTTTTGGTTTTCAAAAAACTCTAAGGTGACTTTCGGGTCAATAATGGTTGTCCAAATAGAGTTTTCGTAAGAGCGCTCAAGTAGCGTTTTAAACTCTTCGGTCACCACAAGCGCTTGTGAACGTGATGGGTTGTATTCTTCGTGTTGGCTGCGCGCAGGTTTAACTAGCCCACTGTATTTAGCAACAAGTTCAAGCTGCGGCGCTTCGCTAGTATCAATACCATGTAAACCAAATGCGGTGTAGTAACGGCCATTTTTGTTGGTTGCTGCTTCGCCTGGCATCAAACCATGACACGCAACACCCGTTTTTTGCTTTAACACGTCAACATCAGTTGCTTGCACACGCTCATTATTTTTGAAAAAGCTCATATGCGCATAGGCTTGTGCTTTTTCACCTTTGTCGTGCGTAAACTTGCTATAGGTTAAACGTGTACGTAGCAAATCAATAATGCTATCAGCTTGTGTTTTAGCTGATCCTTTATTGAGTTCGCACAGGTCTTTTAGCTCGTCATAACTTGCTGTGTCTGCAAATTTATCAAACCAACAGTAGCTTTCGGCTTCGTCGTACAAATTCACATGTATGTTTGTGACTTTGTCCTTTTTCAATTTGATGTAGTCAATTAACCCTAAGAACACTTCTTTATTTTGTTGATTGTTAACTGAGTTAATAATCAAGGTAGTTTTATTACCAGCTACAAACAGGTTTAAAGGCTGCTGTGAACTTGTTTACCTTGTCTTTTACTAAACTACGTACAAAGTCATAACTGCTTTCTTGTTGCGGAATAGCTTTGACCAAAAAACATTTTCTTTCTCAGAATGGTTGTATGAGAAATCATTTTTCGCGTCATACACAAACGGCATTAAACCTTGCACAGTTAAGCGGTTAATTGTGACTGGCGGTAGTTTTTTAAAACTGCCAATGTTCTTCTTATCTTCCGCTAACACACTTGCTAGATTGGCGTTATAAGCTAAAACAAGTGGGTGTAAAGGTGTAATATATTCCTGCTCAGAAAATTCAGCAAAACCAATATTCACCAAGGTTTTTTGAGCCTTACTTAATGGCGCATTAAAAGGTATTTGATTAATCTCTTGTTGGTAAGCCGCTACAATTTTAGTGATGATTTGTCGTAATTCAGCTCCCCAACCAGCCAGGCTAATAAGCGTTTTAGTTTTATGTAAGTAATCAAATAAATCGCGATACGCTAAAAATAACTCGTTATATACGCCTTCTATGTCATGCAGTAGTGTTTGCCCATTAGTCTGCTTACTTAAAGTTGACTTATCAACAAGCTGTGCTTCATATTGCAGTAAGGTTAAACGCTTTGCTTTGGGCGCTATTTCTTTACCATCTATTTGAACTTTATTTTTGCTGCGATTAAATTGCCCGTAGTAATCATCTTCAAATATATGGTTGAAGCGGCCTTGATCCAGCAGCAGTGGTAATGATAAAGAGTCCGTTGATACTTCGCCTTCAACATTAAAGGTCAGTTTTGTTTCTTTACCCTCTACCGTAAAACATACTTCGTCTGACTCACTGGCAAGTTTTTTAAAATCAACCGTGGCAAACTCTTGGTTATTCAAACACTCTTCGTTTCTTTGTACGGTAGCAGCATTACCCTCTTCAGCTATTTGCAGGGAGTTATCGTCTGTTTGTAAAGTGATGTACTGCTTTTTCTTATCAGGTTCAACTAAAAAGTTATGTTTGAAACCTTCTTCGAAAAAGTCATTTTTTCGCAGTACTAAAATTTTAAACTTGTGGGTTTCTTTGGGTTTATCAGTTTTAACTTGTACTGCAATATATCTTGCTTGCCCGTTAAAGCTGCCTGTTACAATTGCACGGCTACGCACACCGCCTAAATTTTTAATTGTGACTACTGCTTTTTGCTCGTAGTTATCATGCTGCACCGAACAATAACTGTCTTTTAGTTTTTGTTTGATAAAGCTTAAATCTAACTCAAAGGCGTGTTGATCAGCTTCTAAAAATAACAGTATATGGTTTTCTCTAAGACCTGCACCGCTCTCTGTTTTGGTTTTTGTTACATACTCCAAATGCGGGGCTTTAATACTCTCAAGCTCTAATAGCTCAGTACGGTTTTTATCTTGCTCAGCTAAACATTCGCCTAGATCTAGCGTTGTTTTATATCGTTCAACATCGTCTTTTGGGAAATGTTCTTTAACGAACTTTTCGCCTAAGTCTTCCGCAGCGAGTTTATCTTCTAGCTCATTAGGGAAATGATGGGTAATAAAATCGAGCTTATCGCTTAACTTACTATTTAACTCTAGGCGTTCTCTAATCGCGTCTTTATCATCCCAAGTTCCCTTAATAAGCTGCTCATCTCGAAGTCTACCTGTTTCTTCAAAACGTAAATCCCCGTCGGCAATCGCATAATAAAGCTTTTCAAAGCCAAACATGGTGGCTTCATCTTCGAGTATTTCTTCAAAGCTAAAATCAAGTAAGCATTCTGAAATTTGTGCAAGGTCGCCTTTTTGGTCAATTAACCCATGTAAAAGCTGCTTTATTTGTTGTGGATGCCAAACAGCACCTTGTTGCGCAACGTCTTCGGTTGAATTTTTAAGTGTATCAAGTAACGAATTATGTATAACAAGTAAAGCCGTGCCTTTAGTTTCGCCCTCAAGGGCTGAAACTTCATCACGTAAATGTGCAATGTAGTTTTCGGTAAAGTTTTCACCTTCATAAACAGGAATTAGCTCAACATCACCATACTTTAATGTAGGTAAGTTGATACCTTTTACATTAATGTGTGTTTGTGATTCTTTGGTAAACGCTTGATAAAGTTTGTACCCTTTCCCTGCATCAGGGCATGTGAACTGGTATCTGAAACCTACTTTTATTTCATTCGTCGCCCATTGATTAAAATGCGCAACTAAAAACTCTTCAAACTGTTTTTCTAACATACACTGCATCCCCGCTATCACTCATTCTTTCTACATTGCCCATGCGCTCATAAAAATCTATTAAGGTTTGTTGGCTTTGTTTATCAAAAAATACGCCTCTTGCTTCGAACTCTTTTACAAGCTCGTGAAAACGTAACTTTTCATGTGTGCCTATAGCTAGGTTTGTAAGTAACACAATTAAATCTTGATTAAAGGTGAGTACTTGCCCTGCTTTACCTCTTTTT
Source organism: Pseudoalteromonas luteoviolacea (assembly GCF_000814765.1). Taxonomy (GTDB): domain Bacteria; phylum Pseudomonadota; class Gammaproteobacteria; order Enterobacterales; family Alteromonadaceae; genus Pseudoalteromonas; species Pseudoalteromonas luteoviolacea_H. The sequence continues at coordinate 59,123 of NZ_JWIC01000007.1, read as the reverse complement.
TGAATGAAAGGGTTTAATATTTGATTAACCATGCCTTTTACAGGTGTTTCGTTATATTGCGCTAATCGCCCTGTTTTTCGATCAAACTGGGCATAAGTAACTTTTAACAAAGCTCTAATAGCATCTTCAATGCTATCTTGGTTTTGCCAAATTTGTTCTTTGTTAAAACGTTTCGCAGCGACACGCTGCTGTACAAACTCATTACCGAATTGGTTAAGCTTTGCCAACGTGCTTTGTTGTTCATCGCTGTTCTGCTCATTTAACTCTGTATAAAGCTGCCAAAGCGGTCGAATATTATTATTTTTATCATTTGGCTGTAGCGCTTCATTCATAAACAAATATGGAAATAAAAAGTGTATATATTCGTGGAGTTGCTTATAACCAAATGCCTTTACTTGTGTTCGTTCTTCACTTGCTCTTTCGTTATCTAATATAAAAAAGCAAGGCTTACTTTTAGGCTCACCGTTAGTCCAGTCTTTTATATTCAGTGCCATTTGCGAAATATATAAAAAACCGTATAGTCTGATCATCGCATTAAAGTTATTAATCAAATAATTAGGGTGGTCGTTTAAGAAGGTTAAGTCTTTTTTAAAGTAACCAGTTAAAAACGGTAGGTAGGTGGGCAGTTCTTTATACTTTGATTCAGCTTTTTTACCAGTTACATAAAAGCTATCAAACTCGTTTTTAATTTCTTGCTCTAAAAAGTTTAATTCACTCTCAGGGGACTTTGTAAGGCTAAAGCCATTTAATAGACCAGCAAACATCGCTCCCATTTTTTTATCATTTTCACTAATTTCTTTATCTACAGCTTTAAAAATCAGTAGTTCGGGTGACACTTTATAAAGCTGGTCGTTCACAAAGTACATTTTCTCAAGCACTGACCATAGCTCAACTTCATCTACTTTTTCTGTTATCCGCGTTTCACATAACTCTTTAAAGCTATCTACGTTTTCTTTAACTAGCGCCTTGTCGTAAAGCAGGTGAACAAAAAGACCAAGAATTGTGTCCCAGCAAAACTTATAGTGTTTGTCTTTGTTCTTAAAGGTAAAAATGAACCAAATCCATTTTTCTCTGGTGGTGTTAGTGTTTCTTTTAACATATTAAATGCCACTCACTTCAAATTCATCTTCATCAACTTTTTTAATACCAATGCTAGTATTGCCCTTCAAAATTTTGAGTGTGTTAACTTTATTAGCGACTTTGGAGATGTCTTCAATGAGTTCATCTAACAACACAACTGTGTTTTTGTCGTGTTTATTTGGTCGATAGCCGTCTTCTATTCGTTGTATAAGTTCGAGTAAATTAAGAGTCACAGGAATTGTGAGAGACTCACCTTGTACATTTAGACACGCTGTAAAACTGGCAGAGCTTTTGGGCGGATGGTTGATGATGTTTTTATGGTCTGCTTTCACTTCAAGCTCAGCAACTAGCTGATAACCGTTCAGTTCTTTTATTAAGTATTGCCCTTTATCTAGTTGCGGAGCATTGCGGTTGTTGTACTTTCTAATTGCAGAGCGGAGTAACTCGTTATAGAAAGGTTTTAACTGCTTTCGTTGTTTACCACTATTATCAAAATCTCTATGTAACTGATAAATTTGTACGTATTGCTCAATTAGGCTTTGACTATAATCTTGAACAAACTTTGCATGATAATTATTACTAAACTCAGCTCCTTTAAGTACATAGAAAAGCCGTAAATATGAAAACGCGTTTGATAATGGCTCAATACCAAATTGCGAAAGTGAATCACAATACTCATCAAAAGCTTGGTCTGTGAGCCCTAAGTCTTTTTCTATAACAAATGAGTCGATATTCTTAGTGCGGTTGTGTGCGGGGTCGAAATCTACCAGTTTATTTGCCAGTTCGTTATCACCACCAGCAAATAGGTTATCAAATAAATATTTTGGCCCCGGTAATTAACAAGAAAGTAAAATCTAGTAAAGCACGTGCAGTTAAAAACTGGTCACGCATTAAACGAGCTTTAAAAGAAGCTCAATTATATTGCTTTGGACTGCGGGTAAGCTTAATAACTTATAGTTGGCTTGAATACGACGACTTTCTTTATCTTTGTTTTCAAGAATATCTTTGTCTACAAGCTGGTGGATTAAGCTGTCATTCGCAGTTAAACGCTGCAACAAACTTCTGCGCAAACTCAGCTGTGTAGCCAGTTTCGTCAATGTAAAACTTTGGATAATCTTCAAAGCTAATAAAGGTTATATTACCTACTATTTTAACACCTTCATACAAATAAGATTTTATTGCCTGTTTGAAAGCAACATTTTCACCTTCTTCGGCGTAGTTACCAAGCATGCCCGTATTAATACCGACCACAAGTGGGTAGGTGCCTTCATCAAAGTCAGCAAATACTTTATCCAATGTTTGAATAGCATTTTGACTTGGTTCAAAACTGTGTGTCGCGTCTAAATGAAATTTTATACGAGCATCAAATTTCTTTTTAAACTTGGTAAGTAACTCAGATTTACCATCACCACTACTACCACAAAAAAAGAAGATTTCTTTGGACCCTGAAGCCATACTTGAAAGTTGCTTTTGGACATCAGCTTCAATCGGCATTTCAATGAAGAGCTCTTTTTTAATTCTGCGATGATGATTCATTTCACCTTCACTACGTTCTGTAGAGACAGCATAAGGTGATGCCATTGACATGACACTAAGGGCTTCTTTTAGGCGCATAAAAATCCTGTTATCACACGGTCGTTCGTCCTTAACCGCGTTACGTAAATACTTATTGCCAGAGATTTAATATAAAACTCTGATTATTGACGTATTAAACACGAATTTTTTACTCATTTGTAGTGCTTCAGCTCAAGTTTTGAGCACTTAACTTCCCTTAAATCAATTTGTTTGCGCAATACGAAGCCAATAAACAATTAAAAAACTTTTAAAGGTAGCAATAACAATTAAAAATTTACATTACATAGGATTACACCTTATATAGTTCCCTCCGAGCAGCTTAAATACAATTTATATCTGCAAGCACTCCACTTCATCATTGTAAAGCCATTCTTTTAATCAACCTCAATGATTAGCGCTTTGGGTAAGCAGAAAATGGATCCTGACGTTCATCAGGATGACGCAGTTTGGGTTCTGTTTAAATCTAAACGTTCGTCATTGTGGGCTTGCCCCGCAATCTATTCATTTAAACAATCTGAATGATTGGCCCTTTGAATGAGCAGAAAATGGTTCCTGACGCTCGTCAGGATGAAGGGGTTGAAACCTGCTTTCTATTTAAACGCCCGCCATTGTGGGCTTGCCCCGCAATCCATTCTTTTAAACAATCTCAATAGTCAGCGCTTTGAGTGAGTAGAAAATGGATCCTGACGTTCGTCAGGATGACGCAGATGAAACTCAGCTTCAATCTAAACACCCGTCATTGTGGGCTTGCCACGCAATCCATTCTTTTAAACAATCTCAATAGTCAGCGCTTTGGGTGAGCAAAAAATGGATCCTGACCTTAGTCAGGATGACGAAAGTTAATACACCACTGCACGCACTCAACTAAGATCCAGAACCCAATCCCTAATACCAAAGCCACACTCACCCACCATCAAAAAAGCCCACAAATGTGGGCTTGGGTTGATAACCTAATTACCAGATCAGGTTAGTCACATGAAATTGTATTGCCGTCTTTGTTATAGCATTGCTGGCTTTGGCCGATTTGCCATACACAGTTATAAGCCACATTGTCTTCCATACAGTGAGTATATGTACCATACATGCCATTGCCTGGATTGAACGACACTTTCCACTCGTAATATGACCAAGGCGTGGTCGCGCGGTTATCTAACCAGCGGTAAAACACCGACGATGACACTATGTCATACAAGGCATGGGGCTTTTGGTTTTCTTTATAACTACGCCAACCGTTTTTAAAACCTGAGTGCGAGTTATCCATTTCTACTACGGCATCAGCGGCATCAAAATATGGATTATCAAAGTTACTGCGCTTATCCACTTTTGACAGCAAGCCTTGATAGTCATCTACCCAAGTCGTGCCTTCGCATTTGTCCAGGAAGACCATACCTTTGTCATTGCCCTGACCACATGACCCTTGTGGAGCACTGTCGCCAGTCCAAATGTAATCGCCGTTTTTACCGCCTTCAATTTTGGCATCATATCCCGTTGAAAGCGCGATGATCACATCGTTTCCTTTACCCCCTTCTTGATCAGAAAACTCGCCGTTGGTCACGAGGATATCGTCGCCGTCATTACCCCAGGCTTTGTGCCAACGCTTGTTGTTTGAATTGCCGTCGCCATCTTCAAACAACGCATCATCGCCGTCGCCACCATGCAAGCGGTCTTCACGGCCTTCGTTACCCGCAAGGTAATCGTCGCCGTCATCACCATGTAAAGTATCGCTGCCTCTGCCGCCGCTTAGCACGTCATGGCCGTTGCCGCCATACAGCTTATCTGCGCCGTCTTTACTGTGGTCACAGTGCGGTGCATCGTAAATATCACCGCCATTGGCGTTTTCAAGCACACACCCGCCGCCAATGTAATCATTATCATTGCCGCCGTACAGTCTATCTTCGCCTTGACCGCCCATGATGAGGTCGCCGCCATTGTCACCTAAAATCGTATCGTTGTTGTACGAGCCCAATAATTTGTCATGGCCACTCCCACCGCGGATAGAGTCATTACCATAACCGCCATCCACTTCATCATCGCCATTGTCACCTAAAATGGTGTCGTTACCGCTGTTCCCAAAAATCGTATCGTTATTATTTCCACCGCGAATATAGTCATTCTGACGACCAGTAGTGATGTGATCGTTACCATCGCCGCCATACACCTTTTGAATGACATTGACATCCTTGCCGTTGTAGGTGTCATTGCCACTGTTGAGTACGGCATAAACCTCATCAATTTGGCTCAAATAAAAATTATCGCAACTGCTACTGTTACCCACTCTTCGAGTAACCTTTAAGTTGTCACCAGACACACTCAGCGTGAACTTCTCGCTGCTATTCGTGCCATTAATTTTTAGTGTATCGCCGTCAATGTAAGCGATTGCGCCATCACTTAAGCCGCCGCAGCCCGCCATCGCATAATTTGACAAACCCAATGCCAAAGCTGCGCAGAGTGTACTTTTTTTAAACATCATTTTATTTCCTCAATATGATTGATATAGAGGCATTTTTATTCCTTTACCTGCCTACTCTTGAGGAAGCTAAAAAGCAAATAAGTAAGAAAAGTGAAGGCCGCAACTCCCAGCCCTTTTTGGCGTAAACGGCATGTATTTTGGCAGCATCTGCCAGTACCAACTTGCAAAACAGCTTTGCTTTTCGCAAATTGAGACTCACGGCTTTTATATCGTGAAATTTTGCATTTTGAGAATTAATTACGCCTTTTTAGGTCTTTGCAAAATGCAAAAAACGCATTTACATTCGCCGTCAAACTGAGGCTGGCTATTCCTTACTTGCTGTTTTTTATAGGTAAAAAATACAAAGTTGATATTGAGAGCTAAATTGGAGCTATTCTTGCTTCGTTGCTTATAAATGTAACAACTAGATTGGATTTGCATGACAACACTAGAAGCAAGTAAAACCATCGCGCTGCTTGAAAAAAAGCTGCAACGTGCGCTAGCAGGTAAAGCACATGCTGAAGATTTACTCGAGTCCAGAGCTCGCAGCTTGTACAAAGCCAATGAAGAGCTTTGTGAAGCACTTGAAGCCCTTAAAAAGCAGGAGGTGCAACTAATTCAGCAAGAAAAAATGGCGTCATTAGGCCAGCTATCTGCGGGCGTTGCACATGAACTCAACACCCCTACCGGCTATGCTAAGTCTAATATTGAGACGCTAAAAATGTATCTCATCACGTTACTGGCGTATCAGGAAGATCTTGAAAAAATGGCACCAAACGAGCAAGCAATGTTAGCGCTCAAATCCAGTTACGACGTCGCCATTATTCAAGACGACATTCCCGATTTAATGGATGAGTCTTTGTGTGGCTTGAATAAGATCGCATCTATCGTTACTGAGTTGCGTAACTACACACACATCGACAACGAGGAGATGGTACCTGAAGATCTTAACCTAGTCCTTGACCAAGCCATCAATCTAGCACAGAGCAGCTTTAAACATCACGCGACCTTGAACACCCAACTAGGCAAATTACCCAAGCTTGTATGTAGCGGTAACAAGCTGTGCCAAGTGTTTTTAAACTTATTGATCAATGCTGGTCAAGCAATTGAGAAGCTAGGCAAAATTGACATCAGCAGCAGCTTTGATGAGCGCAATATTTACATCACTATCGCCGATGACGGCATGGGGATCTCAGCACAAAATCTACGCAATATATTTGACCCATTTTTTACCACTAAGCCAGTCGGAAAAGGCACAGGGTTGGGCCTCTCGATTTCTTATAAAATCATTCAGCAACACAAAGGTAAAATCGCCGTTGAAAGTACAGAGGGTAAGGGTACGCGCTTTACCATTAGTCTGCCATTCAAACCGGAGTTTGCATAATGAAAGGTCATATTTTTATGTTACTTGAAGAATTTGTCACTGAAGTTGCCGGTGAAGAAGTATTATACGACGCTTTTGAAGCCTGCTCGTTTGATACTAACACCGCATTTGTGCGGACAGAAAACTACCCTGACGAACATCTTATTGAATTGGTCGATATCGTCATCAATAAAATAGGCATTACGCTCGCACAAGCGCATTTTAGCTTTGGTAAATGGCTTTACCCAAGGCTGTCAGGGTTACTGCCTAAGCATTTCACTGATTACGCACACCCCGCGTATGTATTACAACAATTGGATGACTTACATCATATCGAACTCAAAAAGCTTTACCCAGATGCACTGCCGCCAAAATTCCAATACAACACGTTGTCCTTATTTGAAGCGCAGCTTATTTATACTTCGTCACGTAGAATGTTCGATCTGGTTGAAGGCGTATTGGCTGGTATGGCCGAATACTATGGCGTACAAATCACCGTTACTAAACAGCTAAATTGGCAAGAAAACCCAAACAGTGCAAAGTATTTAATTACTTACGCTAACGGCGTTGAACTGTGAAATGACAAAGCGCCTATTGGGCTGCACGTCTGCTCGCACGCTGTTTGAAGTCAGCGTAAAGCTGCGATGCAATAAACGAAAATATGATGATCGGATACGCTAATTGGCTAATACACGCAACCAACCTATGCCAAGGTCTAAACACTTCAATATCTAAATACCCTCTCAATACAAGTTGTATCAAGGTCGTCGTGGAGATTGGCAACAATACATACACTATCGCGCGCGAATATCGAGAAAAGCTACACCCTCTAAGAGAATGCAATGCCACAACAGAAACGATAAAAATCCCAATAGAAAACAACCTAGAAAAATAGAATAGGCGTCGTCTAACAACATAATCCAAATCTAAAGCAACAAGCGAATATTGCAATATATGATCAATTAGCTGCATAACAAATAAGGTCACAATGGTGATATGCCAAGAGACCAAATCCCTATCGGCCGGGTTATCTAGCTTATGTCTTCTATCGCAAAAAAAACCATAACCACGCCGACGCGTTACGTACAATGTATATAAAAAGGCAATAAACAAAGAGGCTTGTAAGCCCTTGTACAAAACACCCGACACTATCAAAAAATCTACAATTTGATCCATCTTTAAACACTTTAAATGTAAGTAACTACTTTAAAAGTAATTTCGTTAAACACAGAAAATCTGGCTCAGTTGCATTGTTATCTTGTCAAAAATCAAAGCAACCGCCCTCTTTCATCAATAGCGTAAGTACAACTGCACGGGCCCGTTCACTCAAGCGCCCTAAAAACTCTGTCGTTTTAATGAATATACTTACATCAATTTCTTTCTATATGATTGATATATCTCTTTAACTGGGTATGACAACACAAAGACCGAGAGCACAAAACACTGAACGATGGCTAGCCAATGATATAACGGCACTAACGCTTCAATCTCTAAGTATCCACGTAAGATCAGTTGTACAAAAAAGATCGAAGCAACGGGGATAGAGATGTAAAAAACGACTCTCGTGGCAGGTGAATAAGGACACCTTCTCAATAAATGCACAGCATAAATAGAGACTATAAACACCAAAGTACAGCTGAGCTTTAAGAAATAGAAAATCTTTCTTCTCAATAAGTAATCAAGATCCGCCGCAATAATCGTGTTCGAAACCTGTTCATCTATGAGTATATGAATAAAAAGACAAAAGAATGTAATCCAAAAAGACACAAAACACTGTTCTTGCTCTGTTTTTATCTCAAATCGTTTATCATAAATTCGAACAACTCGTTGGCCTTTGGCGGTAACTACGAAATATATGAAAACCAGCACTAAACTAATTTGCAATCCCCTGAAAGCAATCGTGTTCAATAATTCTGTTTCGGTTAGTAGCGACACTAAAGTACTCTCAACTGTTCACTGGGCTGATAGAAAATGCGCACACTCAATAAAGCAAGTTTTTCGCATAATTTTGCACTTCCCTTATCAATATATATTGAATTGCAACACATATTGGTTTGACGTTATCCAATGCTCATAACGATGAAGAGCAATTTTCAGCCACGTCAAAAACATCCCTATAATGTAAAAACTTGCACAAAATACACTAACCCTTTCTATGATACAACTGCGTATTTCAACCAGATAAAAAGAATATTAAATTCCAACAGAAGGAAATATTAAATTCAATAATAACCGGAGTAATTAAGGTTATGTATATTCTGATATGTATATCGTAGCTCAAGACGAGTCAAAAAAATTACCATTTCAACTATGCTTAACAGACGAAGAGACTGAGTGTGGTGCGTTTATGAAAATGTGCGCTTATGTATGCTACTAACCTGCTTTTCGTAACATCCATAACTGACGAATTGGAAAAGCCATGAGCGCAGCCATAAGTAGTACATAATGCAACACACCATAAAATCGATATACTGGAATGAACGTATTAATGTCCAAATATCCCCTCAAAAAGAGTTCTATAAAGCTAATCGTCATCGTGGGTATGATGACATAAATACAATTTCTAGCGGTCTTTGAAAATGGGCAGTCGCGAAGAGTATGCAAGGCATAAATGCACACAATACTTATAAAGCTAAAACACATTTTCAAAAAATAAAAAAGTCTTCGCCTTACAGTTTGATCAATATCAGCATCGAGCACAGCGTCGTTCACAGGCTGATCTGTAAAGTGCAGAATAGAAATAACGCAGAAGGTGATGCTCCAAGAAACAAACTGTTTATCAAAGTCACTCTTTAGTTGATGGTTTTTATCATAAAGTCTCGCAAAACCATTACGATTCACTTCATACAGAAAATACAGCAATGTAAAGAATAATAATATTTTAAACCCTTCATGCGCAATAATATTTAATAACACAGGGTCAGTTGAATACGTCAAACATGAGCTCTCTATAATTATGCACTTCAACTTTTAACATATTAATCATATCGAAATAATTGACTTTATTGCAACACCATTGTGTATTGATTAAGCCTTATTTAGATTTAAGCTTGGTTTATTTACCTTACTGTTTATTAGCCTATGTTACGGATTAATTTTAAAACAAGCTTATGCTTAACAAGCTTGGAAAAATGTGACAAAGTAACAAAACTAACGCGCACAAGTTTAAGGGCTATACATGCTAGATATCGGCCAAGTCACTAAAAAAACGGGCATCAATGCGTCCGCATTGAGATATTACGAATCAAAAGGGCTCATAAAGCCTGCTGGCAGGCAAGGATTGAGAAGATATTATACCCATGACATCATTGATCAGCTTTCTATTATATCTCTAGGTCAATTAGCTGGCTTTTCATTAGATGAAATTGCTTCATTTTTTAACGGTAAAAGTATTGAAATTGACAGACAGATGTTAATTAAAAAATCTGAGGATATTGCAAATAAGATCATACAATTAGAAGCAGTCAAAGCAGAGTTAGTTAAAGTAGCTAACTGCCCGAACTCAAATCATTTAGATTGTTATAACTTCAATAAACTAATGAAAAATGCTTTTGACGCACCTAAACCTGAAAAATAAGCACAGGCACGATTAGTCAGTCTAAAGCTAAATAATTACCATCAGGTTTATGGTGATAGTATAGACAGCTGAAGGTGAACTCCTGTTTTGCACAAAGCATCCTAAAAATAGCATCACTTGGTCTTTAATAAGCAAATTGCAATGGATAGAAAACCCATGATGTTTACCATTTTAAACCTTTCACTCTACTGAATACTTTGACCAAAAAATGTGTTGTAGTAAGCCGTTATAGGATTTGTACAGAAACACTCAACCCCATCTACTATTATTCATAAGTCCCCACTTAAACTTATTGCGACAGTCTCATTACCTAATAATAAAACTCAATATGAACTGTCATCAACACGCTTCAATATGTAGAAGCAGAAAGAATACAAATCGTTCACTTTTCAAAAACTGACAGATTAGTATAAAACTGTGATGTTCTATTTTTTCTAGAAGGAGATACATGGAAGCGACAAATTAAAAAGTCACATCCATGTGACTCTGCTTGCTTGGAAGGTATTAAAAGCCGCAATGCTTTAATACCCTAAGCATAGCCATAAAATATGCAAACAAAATGGAGACAACGAAACACGCTAACAGAATAAAACAGTGTATGACCATCCAATAAAATGGCCATACTTAATCTAAATGCTCTAGGTTTTTAGATTTTTTAATTTAGTCATCAGCGCTGGCGTACGTTTCCTTTGCATTAACCAATAACAACTTGGCACAAAGAAAAATGATAATACGGTTGTTAGTACCGTACCGCCCGCAATCGCAATGGCAAATGGCGGCCAAAAACTCCCCCCGCCAAAATGAGAGGTAAAAACCCACCCACTGTAGTGATGGTGGTCGATGTGATATGTCGAGCACATGTCATAACCCCAGTGACAATCTCATCTACGGTCTTGGCTTCATTCGCTCTGAGCTCAGATAAAATTACAATGGCCGCATTAATGGCGAGTCCCATTAGACCGAGCAGACCGATTATTACCGTAAAACCAAACGGATGACCTGCGATATACACACTTAAAATGCCTAACATGGCCGACTGAAACGCCGTGATAAGTATCAGCCCCGTTGTTGTAAACGAGTTAAATGTAAGAACTAATACCGTGATCAATAGCACAAAAATAACGCCAACTTTGCCTAACAAACTGCCCACAGCTTGGTCTCGCTGCTGAGACTCGCCACCAATTTCCAAGCGGTAACCTACGGGCAATGTAAATTGCTCTTTCTCTAATTGAACTTGCAAATCTTTCAGCACTTTAGCTGGTAAAACATCAGTCTGTAAAAATGCTTCAACAACATTCAGCCGCTCACCATTACGTCGGTGGATGGTGCTTTGCTCTGGCACAATACGACTGGTCGCAAAAGCCGATAACAACAATGGCTGACTGCCCATGACTTCAACGTTAGCAAGCCCATCAAGCCCGTCACGATATTGATCATCAAACCTTAAATTAACCGGTACTGTCTCTGTATCTTCTAAAACACTGGCCACCGTCACGCCTTGTGACTGCGCTTGAAGCTGAGCAGCAACACGCTGTGCCTGTGCACCTGCGTGAGTAAGTTGTGATTCATGGGCTAACAGCTCGACTTTTGCAGCGCCTGATTGCAGCGTTGTGCGCGTATGCGTTACCTCTGGATGCGCTATAACGGTTTGCTTTATGCGCTGACCTAATTCAGCCAAATTATCTAAATCTGGCCCAAATATTCGAATTTCAATCGGCGCATTAAAAGGGGGTCCCTGCTCTAGCTTTCTAACCAGAGTTTGTGCTTCTGGGAAGGCGCGATCAAGTTCGCCCTGCAAGGTTCTAATTAACGTATTTGCACGCTCGAAGTCGGTTACTTTGACCATGGCTTGTGCATAATTTCGCGCCCCCTTATCTCTTTGCATTAGGTTGTAATAAAAGATGGGGATATTTCGCCCTACCATCCAGTCCAAGCGCTCAATACCCTCGTGCTTTAAAATGTGGGCATCCATACGTTTAACAAGCGCTTTTGTGGCGTGAATACTGGCGTTGTCTGATAAACGCACTTCAATATGAAACATGTCTCGGTCTGCTGGCGGGAAAAACTGCTCTGTTAATTGCCCAGCAGAAATAAAACCAAGTACTGGCAGTACCATGACACATAGTGCAGTGACTAAAGGTCTTTTTAAAGAACGACTAAGGAGCTGCTCAAATACATTGCTCAGTCTTTTCAGTCTGATCCCTTGCGACAAAAAACCAGTCGCTGTGTGATTGTCTGATTGAACATATTTGCCCGCAAAGACAGCAATAAGCGTATGTGAAATAAGGTATGACCCGACTAATGCAAAAATAACACTCAATGCAATGCCCCCCACAAACTCACCAGAAGGCCCTGGCATGAGTACGATGGGCATAAACGCCAAAATGGTCGTTAAGGTTGAGCTCAATAACGGCAGCCAAAAATGATTGACCGCTTTTGTAACTGCTTTGAGTACCGCCATGCCTTGCTGACGGTAACGTTGAATTGCATCGGTAATAACGATGGCATTATCAACCATAATACCCAGTGCAACGACCAAGCCCGTTACTGATATCTGATGGATGGGCAAACCATAGATATTCATGCACGCAAGCGTAAACATCACGGTGAGTGGCAGCGCTAAGCCTACGATAATTGCGGCTCTTAATCCTAATGTGACAAACAACACACCCAGAATAAGCGCAAAGCCCAGTAAAATATTATCGAGTAAGCCGCCTAGCCTGTCTTCGGTATACCCTTTTTGATCAAACAAACTGAGCAATTGAATATTGTTAGGTAACGTGAGTTTAAACGCCTCTAACAACTCATCTATCTGTTCAGAGAATTTATCGATGCGTACATCGGGTAGCATTCGAATACCTAAGTAAGCACCAGGCAACCCATCAACCCATGCAATTTCTTGCTGGGGCTCGACCAACATACGCTCTACTTTAGCGATGTCACTTAGTTGGATCTGACCATAACGGTCATCACTTTGGATAGGAATTGCTTTAATGCGTGTAATCGACTTAAACTCGCCACTGAGCTCCACCTGCATTTGAATTTGGGGATTGCTGATCATCCCAGCAGAGACCTTGGCATCCGCATTTTTAACCGCGTGTGCGACTTGCTCAAACGATAGGCCTGCTAACTTCAATTTAGCCGGATCTAACGTGACTCTGACCTCTTCATTCGCTACCCCAAATAAATGGACAACCTCCACACCACTTTGATTACGCAACTGATTACGTAATTCTTTGGTATAGCGATTGACCGCTATCTGTTTGGCTTGCTGTAAAGACTGCGACTCACTCTCATCGGGTTCAATGGTCAACGCCACTATTTTTGTATACGCATACCCTCTGTCATCTTCAAGCAGCGGCGACGATGCATCTTCTGGCAATTCTATTTGCACATCTGCCAGCAAGTCACGCATTCTAGACCACACAGGCGTGCTGTCTGTGACGTCATCTTCCAGCTCAATACTCAACACACTGATCCCAGCACGAGACATGGCAATGAGGTTTTTAATTTCTGACTGTTGCTTTAATTTTTGCTCTATTTTCTCGGTAACCTGCGCTTCAACACGCGCAGCTGATGCCCCTGGTAAATAAGTGGTTACAAAAGCAAAACGATTTATGATCCGTGGGTCTTCAGTACGAGGCAAGCTGCTTAAAGCAGCAAAACCAGATACGAGAAGCAGCGCAATCAACAGAACTTGAAAACGCGCATTATTCAACAAAAATGGAATCATTGTTGCTCACCTCGGGTAGCAACAGATTGCACAATATCGACTTTATATTGGCGGCGACCTTATGAGTGCCATTTGCCAAAATCTCAGTGCCATTCACAAAATCGCCATCAATGTAAGCATATTGACCATCGCTATGCAGCACTTCAACAGCCGTAGGTTGCAAGCGTCCTTGTTCAATTTGATATATTTGCCATGTGCCTCGAGTACCGTTCGTAAGCGCACTGATTGGGACCCAGTATCCGTTTTTCTGTTGCTTTTTGGCGATGGTCATGACCGCCATTTGACCAGAAAAAACCAGTGCATCTTCAGGTAGAGAAAATCGCAACTGTACCGTGCGAGAGACGGGGTCTAGATTGGTGCCATCAGAGCGCTTTTGAGCCTGATAAACAGTGCCACCAACCGTAATAGGCATGGTTTTTTGAATATCAGATAACAGGCCTTGAGGCACACCAATGCGTACCTCTGAGTTGCTTTGCTCAAGCACTCTCAACGCGACTTTACCAGGGCCAACCACTTCGCCAATTGACACTTCACGCGCCGCAATGACACCGTCAAATGGGGCTTTTAAGTTTGCTTTTTCTAGCCTAACGTCCATGCCTTGTAACTTCACATTTAATACTTGAAGCTCGGCTTTTAAGACCGATATTTGCGAACGATTTTGATCCAGTTGCTGCTGGGCTGAATAATTAGACTTACTTAACTTCAAAAGGCGCTCACTGTCTTGCTCAGCAAGTGTCAATTGTGCTTTTACCTTGTCTAGGTTTGCAAGTAATTCGAGCTTTTCGATGGCTAGGAGCTGGGTATCTTGTTTCGCTAGTAATTGGCCTTTTTTAACCGCATCACCTTGGTCGGCATAAAGAGACTCTAATACGCCATTAAATTCAAAGCCAATTTCTGCTTCTTGGTGTTTGACAACTTGACCAGTTACTTGACGAAATTGATAAAAACCCGTTGCTTGTTGAACGCTATAAGCTGCTACAGGCAAGCCTTTACTTTGCACATCATCTGTAGCCGACGCCCAATGTGCGTTCACCAACAACATTAAGCTCCATAAAACTCTCATAATAGATCCTTGCGAATTTCTTTACTTTTTATACTTGCCGAGTCAGCCTTGAGTTTAGTGCATTGTGTCAAAAGCATGTCAAACTCCAGTATAAAGCTTTTAAATACTAAAAGCGGGTTATAAACCCGCTCAAAAAATATGTGGCACAACCCAAATTAGAATAAATAGACTAAACCAACCTTCATTGTACCCCTGTTTGATTTTTATACTAGATGTACTGATGATATTTCATTATTAATTTATCTTAGATATTTGTTTATCCACGAGCTGTGTATCTTTGTTCCCTAATGCGCGAAGTACCCAACACCAATTAATGAGCGGCAGCGTCTCATTTAACTCGCGCAGCTGTGCTTTTTGCGGATAAGAATAATAGCTGCTCTGTTGTGCTTGAACTGATGCATTGACCTGTTGGTTTTGCAAAATTTCAAGCACTTGCGTATACAAAGCTGGAAAATGGTTACTCACTTTCCTATCAATTTCCAATAAGCACTTTGCATTACTCACCTTAATCGCACTTTGAGCAATGACAGGTCCCGCGTCAATTTCTTTATTTTCAACCCAGTGTGCTGAGATGCCATAATTTTGCTCATTATAAAGATAGCTAAACATAATTGGGAATAGCCCTCGGCATTTTGGCAAATAGGCCGGATGAAAATTCACCACACCTTGGCTAGGAACTTCTATGACTTCATCATGTAAAATTTGATCAAAATAATAAATGCTCAATAAGTCGATTTGCTTATCTTTTAGCAACTGAACGACAGAGACATCATTGATGTCTTTCACTTTGATATACGCAATACCCAGTTCGTTGCAGCGCTGTTCAATGCTCGGCAGCACATCCATACCTAAGAGTTTTAATAGCGGCCGGATAACAGATAAAAATACCATTTTTACAAATAAGTACTCTGTAAAACCATATCCTCTAAAACGCATATTTCTATAAGCTTGCGCTATAAAACCGCCATTTTTCTTTGAATAAGGATCACTGGTGATAACCAACTTGATCTCATTCTTGTGTGCCTCTAAAACCTGCAAGATAGCGGGTTGTGTCGCCAAATTTTCAATATTGCACAGCGCTACACGCATTACACCATCTCCAATTCTTGTCCATCAAAATAATTATTTAGCGGCGCATACATTGCGTGCTTAGCTGGTGGGTGGAAATTAAATGCATGGATGACCTGCGCAATCGTTGCGAAATAGCCATTGTTAATGTAATTAATACCGCCAACCAAACTCAAGGTACTTTGAGTCACCTCTGCAAGCACATCCTGCAAGTGATAACGCACACTCAACACTTGTGCCAGCGTGTCTTGAGTTTGGTTGTCCATATCTCCAGCGATGGCTTTAAGTGACAACGCGCATGCTTCCAGTTGAACATGCACATGTGCTTTATCTGCACCTTGTAACCTACCCAATTCACAAGCCCGCTCTACAAGACCACACACCATGCCCAAATATGACGCACAAGTAATGAGTTCAAACCACACAAAACCCGCCACATGAGACTGATATGCAGACTTTTCATCGACATTAACCAACATTGAGCTAGGTACGAAGACGTTTTCTAGTACCACAGCCTCACTTTGGCTTGCTTGCAAAAACGGCGCTTGCCAGAATTTTTCTACGGTAATGCCCTCACACGCTTTGTGGATCATGGCAACGGCAAAATAAGGCTCGCCATCCTTAGGTTCTACTTGAACGCTTGCTGTCAATAAATCCATGCAATGGGCTAAACTACATGGTTTCTTCACACCTGATATGACGTAGCCTTTATCCACTTCTTTAGCGATAATCGAGCTCTTTAAAATACTTTTGCCAATTTGTCCTTCACTAAATGCAGAAGAAACAAGTAAATTTGAGCGAGAGATCCCCTCTAACATCAGTGACTCAAGCCCATTTCCGACTTTTGCCATTTCTTGCAAGGTTGCAATAGAAAACTGATGCATGCCAACGGCGATTGCCAATGAAGGGGAAGCGGCACCAATGGCCATTTGCAACTGCACAGCCTGCCAAGCATTCAGGCCTCTGCCTCCATATTTTTGCTTAACTAAGGTCGAAGCGCCACCGGTATCTCGAAAGATATTGATCGCTTGGCTCTGTTCACTTTCAAGTGCATCAAAAGGCGTTTCAGTAAGATATTGCGCTAACTCTGGCAAGGTGCCGCGCAGCAAATGCTGCGCTTTTTGAAATGTGCTCATGCAACAGCCTCTTGCTGAGGGACGAATAATTCATTTAACATCTGTTCGACATTTTGCTTAATCGCAGACTCAGCGATTGGCTCTAAAATATCGGCAAGTGTCGGGATCCCCATACAAAAGCGTGCGTCAAATGTGACCGTACATTCAGTGTCTGACACAGCCTCAATCGCCCAAAATCCCTCGAAAATATCCGCATCACCTTCGATTTGCGTAAATTCAATTTTAAGCGCGTCTTTATTAAATAGGTCACGCTCACGCCAAGACATCTTGCCATCATGAAAATGGACTAACCACGTTGACTCTGACTCACGCTCATTAATTTCAGTCACATCAACCGAAATCACAGCCTGACAATGACTTTCGAACGATTTAAAATCGGCAATTTTAGTGAATGCCTGTTCTGCTGAAGCATTCACAGTTTGGGTATATTTTACGTCTCTCATGGTATTTCCTTAAATCTTGTCTATTGCGTTTTCAAACGCGGTATATAACTGTGCTAGCTGGTCATCAGTTAAAAAGGCGCACGGTGTTAAGCGCACAGTGGATGCGTTACTGAGTGAATGACTGGTTAGGATTTGTTGATTTAACAATGACAGCGTCAGCTGACCTGCTCGCGCAGGTGTGCCAACGTCAATACCGATCAACAGTCCCTCGCCACGGATGATAATTTGCTGAGATGCAGTTTCATTGTGTGCTTTGACAATCTCATTTAATTTGCAAACAATCTCTTTACCTAAATAGGCTGAGCGCTCAGCTATGTTTTGTGATGTTAAAACGTCAATGGTTGCTTCAGCGGCACTCAGTGCAATGGGTGAACCACCAAAGGTGCTCGAATGCAGCATGAAATCCTTATTTAAAGGGGCAAAAGCCGCTTCGGTTGCAACTACCGCAGCGCACGGTATCACGCCACCACTGAGCCCTTTGCCGACTAACATCACATCAGGCACAATATTATGTTTATCGATCGCCCACATGGTGCCTGTACGCGCCAGCCCTGACTGGATCTCATCACAGATAAAGAGTCCCTTTGATTGTTCGCATAATTGCTTGGCAGTATGCAAAAATTCATAGCTCAAGGCGTAAACACCGCCCTCACCTTGTACAGGCTCAGTGATGAACGCGACAGGCGCTTTGTACTTGGTAAATGCGGCTTTTAAGGCCTCAACATTATCACGCTCAACAAACTCCACATTGTCAAACAAAGGCGCAAATGGCGTACGGAATTCATCACGATGTGTCACCGATAAAGCACCTAATGACTTGCCATGATAACTGCCCGTGACCGCAATAATATGTTTACAGCCATTGGCTCTGGCAAGCTTCAAACCAAGCTCTGTCGACTCCGCGCCAGAATTAGTAAAAAAGGCATATTGAATTGCATCGGGGCATATATCTATCAGCTTTTTACTGGCAGTCGCTAAATTAGGGCTCACCAGAGTGCGCGAACTCATAGGCATGATGTCCAATTGAGACTTTACCGCAGCAACCACCTGAGGATGTTTATGACCTAAAATAAATACCCCAAAACCACCAAAATCTAAGTAGGTTTTCCCATTTTCATCGACGATTTCGGCACCGTGTGCACTGTGTTCAATGGGCAAATTCATCATGCTAGACAACCGCGCTTTTGAACGATTACTGTGGGCTTTGAGTAGTTCGAGTGTTTCCTCTCTCACGTTACTGCGCTCCTGAAAGCTCAGCAATCAAAGGGTGCTGATGATCGTAGGCAACCAAGTTTTTAGCTAACGTATGACGTACATCAAACTGATAGCATTCGCCTGCAACTTCAGCGAGTTGGGGAACATCAGATTGAAACCCTTCTGACATATCAAGATATTTTAAATAAATAGAAGTTTCTTCAAACATGCGTTTAAACCGCTTTGGTAGCGCAGGCATAAACACAGGCTTAACCAGCCTCTCAAATGTGGTCGGGCTCATCAATTTAGGGGCTTTAAAACGCACATCGTAACGTGATGTGATATCATCATCTTCGCCAAGTGTAAGCAAATCGCCTAACGTTTTAGCCAAAGTGCCCGCTGTTAACCAAAACTCTCCCGATAGTTTTTTATCCACTATCGTCAAAATACATTTAGCGACAATATCACGCGGGATCACATCAACCAGCGTGTTTGCATCTCCAGGTACGATCGGGATAACTTCCTTCGTCGCTAGTTTAAGCATATTATGCAAACCCTGCTTTTTTGGCATCAAACCAAGGGTACTGTCACCAATAATGACAGAGGGACGTACAACGGTAATGTTGTCACTTAGGCAGGCTTCTGCTTCGCGCTTACTTTGCTCATAATTATTAAAATCATGACCATTTCGACCTTTCACAAATGCGGTACTTATATGGATCAATGGCACATCTAAACGTTCAGACAATTCAATAGCATGTTTGAGCCCTGCCACATTAATGCCGGCCAGTACGTCTGGATCGGCTGTGAAGTCGGTCAATGCTGCACTGTGCACTATGCAATCAATACCTTTGAGTTGAGCAACTTGCTCATCATTTAAGCCAAAGTTGGCTTTACGGATATCACCCTGAATTTGCTGACTTACCCCTTGAGGTAACTCACTAAAAGATCGTTGATTTACTAGAATAACAATCTCATCATTTGGTGATAACAGCTCTATCATTGAGAGCCCCACGACACCGGTCGCGCCAGTCAATAAAAATCTACGAGACATAATTACTCCTTAATCATTTTGTGTGTAAAAAGCACGCTATATACTGCAAAGTCCCCTTTACAGGTAATAATGATAATGATTTTCAATTTCAGATCAAACAAATAATTCACTAAATTTTAACTTGTGAGATTCGTTTATATTGATCGCACAATGTAAATGCGGACTACCTGCTCGCTTTATTGAGGTGTATCAAGGAAATGTGCACGAAATATTGATATGAAAATTATGTAGGTAAAAGTTACAAAGTGGACCTAGTGTCAAACACCCAGTCCACGTATGATTGTGAGCTATTCTGTTAAGTCACTACTTATTAACAGTTAAAGTGTAATCCCCTGCGCCAGAGTATGAATACACAACTATGCGGTAATATCCGCTTGCAGCTGTATAGGAGATAGATTCAACCGACGTCGGCGTTTCTGAAATAGACACTTGAGTCCATCGTCCACCTTGCCAACGCTCTAACTTCAAATCAAAGTCCGCATTGTTCGGACCGGTTAAATCGAGCTTAATCGTCCCACCAGAGTATTGGAACCAACTGCCATTAGGTTGGATCTGTTGCCCTTTATCACTGAGTGTTCCTCGATATGTATCTCCTTTAGGTGGCTCGACAACGTTTGACTCAAGATTAAACGAAATCGTCTGAGCAGGCGCTGAGATACTTGAAATAGCCAACCCAGAATCCGCACCATTCCACCACAGAGAGTTAGTCCCTTTCGATGACAAACTGTTTGGATATAAGTTGCTAAACTCGCCATTAGCTACAAATAAATCTGTACCGTCACCTCTATTGCGATTATTTTCGGGGTCACGATTTCCGTCTGCATGTTCCATCTGAATATAAGGGAACCATTCATTGGAGTTACTACCGCGCGTATCAACGTGCCAAATTGCAAGGCCTTGACTTGGCTGTTCCGTGTTTTGACCTGACTGATGAATTGCCTCAATATAAAAGGCTTCATTTCGATTGCTTGGGTTAGTCCACTTGTATGAAGTGTGGCTACCTGACGTATGAGTGAGTGTCCCTGTTGGCGCATTTGCATCAATGGCAGGGTTTAGCTCAGTCACTGTATCCCAACCGGCAATGGCTCTAAAGTGCGCAACAGGTGGAGTCGGTCTAAATTTATTGGTTGTACCAATCGCACCGAACCCCATCACACCGTAACTTGCTACCGATCCGTGAGAGCTGCCGTCATAGTCATATAAATCAGGCCAATTTGTGATCAGGTGTCCCGATTCGTGAACAAATGTACCAATTGATAAACTGGCTCTCATATCTGTAATTTGATACCTGTCCGTACACACGCCATCTGCACAAAAGCGCGGGCTTAATCTCGCCATGTGAGGCCACAACCCTTTAGACCAAGCACTGTCTGAGTTGCCTGCATAGAAAATATTTAAGCCACGTATTTGACTACTACCATTTGTAGAAAGCGTGGAAAAATCAAACCCCTGTTGATACTCCAGCCAATCTAGCGCCTCTTTTATTAACTCTTGTGAACGTACAGTGGAGCTCAGACTAGAATCCGCATAGTAAGACTTATTTTTTTTGGCCGTGTAATAAGCTGTCACCGTATTGGTATAATCCAGTTTATTATCTGATACTTCTAAAAAGTAACCGCGTACAGACTGTGCATTACCAAATTCAGTATAATTTCTATCATTTAGAAACCGCTCTACCTGTGACTTTGTTATACTGCCTCTCTCATCTGGAAAGTCGATGATAATGGTCAGTCCTTTGATATTACCAGCAACCTGCGTACTCATATCAGCAGTTTGAGTATGCACAAGCAAAGGGCTTTCCAAAGCAGGCAGAAGTTCATTTTGCTTTTGCACCACTAAGTTTTGAATTGCTTCGGTAGATAACCCACTGGCTTGTTCAGCATTAATCTGTGACGTGCTCAGCGCCATGTCAGACTGTTGAGAGACCAAAATACCAGATGAGACAAAATCAGTGCCTGATTTATTAACCGACGCGTAAACCATACCGCCTTTGCTTTTATCAAATATGACTAACCTACCATCACGGGTTCTTTGTTCTGCATAGTACGTATTTCCCTGCAAAAATATCGAAATGACTTCGCCATTAGGCTGAGTGAATTGGTATTCCTCATTTTGATATGGAATTGCCGCCAGTGAAAGCGTGGGGATCATAAGCGACGAGACAGCCGCCAGAGATTTTACTAACTTCATTATAGTTTCCTTTACATGTTTTCCGATTTAGGAAACTAGATTATTGACCTTTTTTTAACCAATTTCAAACTATATTAACGATTAGAAAAGTATTTTTTTGCAATTATTCTGGTCGTACAGAGCTTTTCGAGCTTAATTCTGATGCCATTTGGTTCACTCATCCCCTTGATATCTGGTGTTTTAGTTAACTGTTCATCAAGCTTGCTTTGCAACACTGCGTTTTTGAAAAGACCCGAATAGTGTGAAAGTGATGGGCCTAACTCACTCTTTAGCAATATTGGTATTGATTCAACTAACGCATTGACCCTGTCATCGTCTAAAAGCGCATGTTTGTTAACGTGATCATTGAGATAGCTTTGCCACATATAAAACAACCTAAAAGCCTGTTGTCCACTGTGCTTAACTTCCAGTGCGACTGACGATTGATACCGTTCAAAGCTTGGCCAATCACCCAAAAATATCTGTGTATTTAATAAATTAAGCCCGTTCCCGCAGCATAACCCGCCTGCCCTACTTCAGAATGAAAGCGAAAGGCCCGAATATACATCAGTTGCGCATGACGGTATTTTTCTTGGTCAAAATAGATGTTGCCTAGGTTGTTTTTGATATTTGCGACAACCTCTCTGTCTTCGGCCAACATTAAAGACTCTTTTAATATATTTTGCGCTTTCTTTGGTTGACCACTATATCGATACACAACAGCCATATTGTTTGCGACTCTTGCAAACTCTTTCGGATCAGCGGCATACGAAATAGCAACATTCATTTAATGTTTCAGCATACGCATAATCGAAGATTCGGCGATGGTAAATTGCCACAGCTGTGGCAATATCAAGCTCTGCGCCTTCCACAGTATCACGCCAGCTTTCTCCTTCAAGGATCGACACAATATGCTGTACTACGTCAGCATCATTGACTCTCACGCCAGACTCTAATCCGACCAAATAATAGCTCGAGTAAACCTCTGCTAGGTTTTTTGGGTAACCGTAAACGCACAGATCGAAAAACCTGCGCAGCTTGTTGTGGGTTTTTACTATTCAGTTCTTTTAATTTATTGAGGGTCATGAACATTTCGCTCGCGACATCACAACAACCACAGATAACCAAAATGCGATAAACATAGTGTCTGTATTTTTTCATGTTCTAGTTTAAGCATGTATAGAACATACTGAAAACCAAGCTAGACCACAGAATTTCTGCGCTGGCTCACAGCCTGCCTTGCAAGCATCTAGTGCGCTTAAATTGGCCCCTACGACACCAAGTTAAAACACAATTATTTAACAAAATAAAATAATTAATACAAACATAAATATCCCCAATAAAATTAACCCTTATTTTCATTACCATACAAACACAGTTAAGTACCCAATAAATGTACCAACTGTAACAATCTTACTTTGAGTATTTTTATAGCACTGTAAATAATAGATTTTTTCAACCCATATGAAAAAACGCATAAAAATACAACAAAAAGAACAAAAAACACAAAATGTACACATTTACAATTTTTACCCCAAAATGGTTTACATTTTAAAAACATCCATGTAGGATGAAGTTGTTCCTTTGGAGACACCACCTTTTTAAGTGACTCCTAGAACTCCCGAGAAGTAGAGCTTACTGATAAGGATATTGGTTTATTGGGTATTTCCTTGGCAAAGATTATTGCTATTGGAGATTGGGCAGGCGTTTGCCTGCCTTTTTTTTATTGTTTTATAACCTTAACTCCCCCTTCCTGCGTATCAATTTGTTATAATAATTTGGTACACATCCTCATGGAAAATATAATGTTACGCCAACCCATTTCTGTACTCGTCGTTATATACAATCAAAATAAACAATTTTTAATTCTACAAAGAAAAGATGACCCTGATTTTTGGCAATCTGTAACTGGCGGGGTCGACCGTGGAGAGCAGCCGTTAACAACGGCTTATCGGGAACTTAAGGAAGAAACGGTATTGATGCACACACCCTAGGACTAAACATTAAATCACACGACGTCATCAATCATTATGAGATTAGGCCACAATGGCGCTATCGCTACGAAAGTAACGCGCTCATTAATTGTGAACATGTCTTCAGCGTGTGCGTCCCCAATGATATCCAAGTTACCTTGTGTGATGAAGAGCACACTGACTATGTTTGGCTGGACCAACAACAGGCCGCAGATAAAGTATGGTCAGCGAGTAACCAAAAAGAGATACTCGCGATATAGTTTTATACTAATGCTATATATATCATGCAGCTATGTCGGCTTAAATAATAACGTTTGCCAAGTTGTATGGGCTCTGCCTTGTGCATCTGGCTCAAGATCAGTCAAAAGCTCTAGAGTGAGATCAGCACTGTCGGCCATGGCAATGAGTACTTCAGCATTGATATTACTTAGGCCACGCTGAGTTAAATGCACGCGATCTTCGCAATGACGGAGCTTTACAATTAACAAGCCTTGCGGCTTCAGTAAGTGCCTAATTGTGATCAGCGCTTGAACACAAGCGCTGTCGTCCAAATAATTAAAAACAGAACTCACCAAAATTACATCAAAAGATTCGTATCGTTTTTTTACCTCATAAAGACAAGGTAACTCATCTCGTAACCAAGTGATAGGAAGCTCCCTAGTATAAGCTTGCCCTAATCTGTTGAGCGAGCTAACAGGTTCCACAGCGACCACTTCAGCTTCTTGGTTTTGCTCGACGATAAACTTAGCGTCTCGTCCAGCCCCCGCACCAATATCCAAAAACTGTACTGTTTGCTTTCGTAAATATGGAATTAAATGGGTCAACCAATTGGCATGTAATGACTCAAAGTTGTCTGACTGATATAGCTTTGCTAGCTTTAATGCATTTTGCTCATAGTACTGCGCACTCATTTCTCTGTGCCTCGTAAAGTTAAAACTACTCTTAGTATCTATGTTAGGTAAACTGTATAACAAAAAAATGACAACAAGCCTGTCCAATTTAACTCTAGTCAACATCATGCTATTGTTATAGCAATTGCATAAAAAAGGAGTATTTTCTTATGGATCCAGTTACCACAATACTGAACTTTTTGTTCACCATCGAAGCAGTATTGCTGATTTTCGTCATTTTTATCTTAAAAGGTTCAATCAAGTTTGTACCGCAAAATCGCGCTTGGATCATTGAGCGTTTTGGTAAATACCAATCTACTAAAGAAGCTGGTTTAAACTTTATCATCCCCTTTATCGATCAAGTCGCTGCCGATAGAAGCTTAAAAGAACAAGCGACTGATGTGCCTTCTCAATCAGCGATCACCCGCGATAACATCTCGCTTGTGGTAGACGGAGTACTTTATTTCAGAGTCCTTGATCCATACAAAGCAACATACGGCGTCGATGATTATGTGTTTGCGGTAACACAATTAGCGCAAACGACCATGCGTAGTGAGCTGGGTAAAATGGAGTTGGACAAAACGTTTGAAGAACGTGACATGCTCAATACCAATATAGTAACGGCCATCAATGCGGCCTCTGAACCTTGGGGTATTCAAGTCCTGCGTTATGAAATCAAAGATATTGTGCCACCAAATTCAGTGATGGAAGCCATGGAAGCGCAAATGAAAGCAGAGCGTGTTAAGCGCGCACAAATTTTAGAGTCTGAAGGTGACCGTCAAGCCGAAATCAATGTTGCTGAGGGTAAAAAGCAAGCCCAAGTACTCGCCGCTGAAGCTGAAAAAGCCGAGCAAATTCTCAAAGCGGAAGGTGAAGCCAAAGCCATTATTGCCGTCGCAGAAGCACAAGCTGATGCACTTAAAAAAGTCGGTGAGGCCGCCAATACTGAAGAAGGTCAAAAAGCCATACAACTTGATTTAGCCACTAAGGCAATCTCTGCGAAAGAAGCCATCGCAAAAGAGTCTTCCGTTGTCTTACTTCCTGACAACGGCACTGATGCGAGCTCTCTTGTCGCTCAGGGAATGTCTATAATTAACACATTAAATAGCAAGAGAAATGGGTAAGTTATGGCGTTTATAACTGACAATCTACCCCAAGCACTGATCATCTTTGGCCTAGTTGCACTTTGCATTGAAGTCATTATCTTGGGGTTTGCAACCTTTGTACTGTTTTTCTTAGGTTTATCCCTCATCACCAGCGGTATATTTATGTACTTTGGGCTTGTTGAGCCCAGTTTATTAAATGCCGCATGGATAAATGGTGTGCTGACAGCCTTACTTGCTGGTGTGTTATGGAAACCACTCAAAGCAATGCAGTTACAACAAGATAGCAAAAAAGTAGACAGTGACTTTGCAGATATTAGTTTTACGCTGGAGCAAGACCTGAACAATGAAAGCCCCGTCTTTTATCAATATTCAGGTATTCAATGGCAATTGAAAAGTAAAACAGAAATCGAAAAAGGCGTGCAAGTGAAGGTCGTCGAAAAGTCCGTCGGCGTACTCTGGGTCGCACCTGCTGAATAATACGACTTTACAGAGTCACGCTAAACACACCGCCCACTTAATGTGGGCGTTTTTATTTCACAGCAAAACGCTCAATCGCCAGCAAGGCGTTGTATTGAAACGGTGGGTTATTTAACTTCCGGCAAATAAATAATGCTGAGCAACTTGCCAAGCCATAACACAAGTTATATACAGAACTTGTTTTTTATAATGGATTTGCACAGTGCTATTTAAACAAGATTGAATATATCTCTAACTGGCTTTAGGTAAACTCATAATCCCGGATAAATCACACTCAACATAAAAGTCACAGCCAAAAACGAGAATAAGCTCATAGGCTAAATCTAACGTCATAATCGTTTTGCCACTCTCAAAATTACTGATGGTCGCCTGATCAACACCCAGAATATTACCCAGCTGCCTTTGCGTTAATTTTTTGCTTTTTCTTAATCGGCGAATTGATTTTTGCATATTCATTTTAAACTGCGACACACGTAGCTGCCTTGCCGGCCTATTATGTATGAAGCTTCTCTTCGTCGTACAGTCAGTCGTCGTATAATTGGATTCAATAGCGTATTCAAAGGTCATGATGATTTCCTTCCAAACCTTATAAAATAATGAGTACACACAATTTAACAGAACCCGTGTTCCAGAATCTGGACAACTTAATTACAATTACCACCACCAACATTTGTTGATAAAACAAACACAAGAAGTTAACATGCATTTAATTTTTAATCTGGTGTTTAGGTTATGGATGAAATTGACCCGTTTAAATTCGGGGAAAAGCTGAGGCACTTTGTAAGGAAAGAACTCATTGCAAAACAAGGCTCTGTTTCAAAAGGTTGCAAAAAAGCGGGTGTGTCACGCAGTACAATGAATAACTACCTAAATGGGACGTCTGAGTTTCCTCAAAGCGTGTTAACTAAATTACACAATGGGTGTAAGATAGATGTGTACGGTTTTTTGGCCTCCATGGCTGGAGTTGCTGGAAAATACAATAACGCTTGTATCGAAAAAGAACCCCAATTAGAGGCCTCTGATGAAAAAAATGAAGATAAAACAAAAGATTAATAATAATCAACTTAAACAGGTATTTGCTGGATATACTTCAGCTAAAGGTTCTGGGCCCAGGCAACAAAGCGTAGCCATTGGCTATCCGCCAGTAACGATTATTCCAGATGATTTCCAAGGAGGTTGAGTGAAACCATTTACAGCATGAAAACGCGTATTTATGAAGGAAGTATGTTTATAGCATGAAAACGCGTATTTATGAAGGAAGTATGTTTATAGCCTGTTTGGCTTTTGCTTTTTATAAAACGACTCATGGCTGGAGTTGCTGGAAAATACAATAACGCTTGTATCGAAAAAGAACCCGAACTAGAGGCCTCTGATGAAAAAAATGAAAATAAAATACCTGATCAATAATAAAGATCAGCTCAAACAAGTTTATGCTGCTGGATTGACCGCAGGTAAAGGTTCAGGACCTAGGCAACAAAGCGTAGACATTGACTATCCGCCAGTAACGATTACCCAAAATGAATTCCAAGGAGGTTGAGTGAAACCATTTACCAAGCTATTGCTTATCTTTATCGCGGTTGGTTTTGCCATTTACAGCATGAACATGCCTATTTATGAAGGAAGTATATTTATAGTCTGTTTGGCTTTTGCTTTTTATAAAACAACCCACTTGCCAAAAATGAATATATTTATTCTATACTTGATAGTATTCACGCTAATTGAGATTATAACAATTGCAGCGCTGGATAACTTTGTATATGGAAAATATACTGGCTTTACAGAAAACACTTGGTATTTTTCTTCTTCATTAATATTAAATCTATGTATCTGTTTATACTGTAGGAGGTCAGCAGTTTATTTTTTAAGAGAAGAGCCAAAGCTATTTGATATGGCAAACAGCTTATTTTATGTGTTTATGCTTTACCTTTTTGTAGACTTATACGCATTAGGTGAAAACTTCATACGTAATTTGGATAGGCTCGGGTTCCCTGAAGAGGAAGTTCGCCATCTTTGGGAAGTCACACATATGTATTACAATCTAGAAATTTATAATTCAATATTGCTGAGTTTGGCTGGCATTTGTTTGTTCGCCAGTGTGTATGCCCACCGCTCAGAAGAAGCACTCTCAGTTGAAAAAGAGTGAAGCTCACTAAAAAACACGATTAGCATTTATTTTTTATTATCTAGCTAATGAGTATGTTAATAGAGAATAGCTTCACATTAAGCCTACCAAATAATCCACTACCAAGGCGCAGTTTTTGCGCCTTAAAAAACGCATAAAGGACTGATATGCAAAACACAAAACTAAAGCAACAAAAACAGCCAATTAAAGATAAAAAGCTACTCACACAGATCTTTGCAGGCAGTAATACAAGTAAAGGCTCTGACCCTAGACAGCAACGCATTGGCGGATACTTCCCAACTAAATAATCATCTACACATCGCCCACTCATTGGGGACATTTATATTTTATTTAACACCGAAGCGCTCAATCGCCAGCAGCGCATTGTCTTGAAACTGGGGGTTATCTAAATCTGCAAACACATGATGCTGGGCACTGAGCGCGCCAGTTAGTCCTTTTTTACTGGCGTAAAATCGGCCTGACTCTAAATTTGCATCAAATATCGCCGTTAAGTACCGCGCTGCGCCTGTCTCAACTCGGTGCACTTTGCCAAGCCACAACATGACTTGCATCATGCCTTTCATGGCATACTGTTTGATAAACGGGAGTGTGTTAAACCCTTCAGTGCCTTTGGTCGCACCTGGACTCATAGTCACAAACTTAATATGAGGATGACGCCTCGCCATTGCTGACATCCACAGCGCGCCCATGTATTTGATTGGGCCATAATGTGCTGTTGCATCTTGGTTTTTTGCAAACGCAGAGCCATCACAGATACTTATAAACTCCGCAACAGATGAGGTGCTTAAGCTCGGTCTGGGCATGCCCATTTCCGGTACTCCTCTGGCAGCTTCAGAGCCTGCATAAACGGCAACTTGTGTCAGCTTGCCACACTTCAAAAGCCTCTCTGTCAGCACACTGTGACCGAGTAAGTTCACCGCGAAGATCTCTGTCACGCCAGCGCTATTAATTGCTGAAAAACGCTTTCCCCCTGTGCCACCAGCGTTCATGATGAGCGCATCAACACTTTGCGGTAAATCATGTACAGCACGCTCAACAGAAGCGATGTTACTGACGTCTATTTCGAGCACCTCAAAAATATTCCGCCCTGTGATTTGCTCAAGTGCTTGTTGCGCAGCAGCGGCTTTGTGTTTATTTCGACAGCCTAAATAAACCACTTCGACCTCTGGGCGTGCTGCAAGCTGCAAAGCCGCTTCTTTCCCTAAACCTGCGTTTGCACCTGTAATTAAAACACGCTTAATCATCATAACCCCTTTTCATTTAAGAACGTCAAAACTCAATGAGGTTAGATTAAATGAAGCGCGAAATGCACTTTTGATATTTTTTGCGGTCTTTAAAATTCAGGCATAAAAAAAGCCTGATAAATCAGGCTTTGGGTTTTATTGGAATATTCAAGTAAATCTTATTGTTTGGATCTGCATCATTGAAATTTGCTGGCAACAATTCAAAATCAGGCTTATTGGCATACTCATACTTACTTTTAGGTAACCAACTACCCCAAATGTAGCGCAGGGTTTCTTCTAGTTTTGCGATCGGTCCTATGTGGGTAAAACGCGCATAGGTTTGCGCCGCTAGCTCGCGGGTTATCAAGCCTTCAGGGACATCGTCAAAGTTTTCAACTTGTGCAGAGCAAATATAAACAAACCGAGTTACCTCTTCCGACTCTTCATAATTTTCATAAATGCCAAAAAAGTCACTGCCGACACGATTAGGAATTTTATCCCGATAGGGTCTAAACCCTGACCATAGCTTGGGTAGGCTTAGGTCTCCATCATCATACTGAGTGGCGATACCGACGATTTTCATCGCGGGTTGCTCAATGATCTCAGGCTCCATGCTCAAGTTGTTTTGTAAAAAAGCGAGATCTTCTTGGCTTACCGGCTTTTTATACAACAACCTAAATGGCTCATTTATTTTGCGATACTGGGCAGGCGTCATATCAAATAACGCCTTAAACGCACGGGTAAATGCCTCTTGTGACTCAAATTGGCACTCTATCGCCAAATCTAAAATGCCGACATCGTCTGTGAGTAATCGTTTTGCAGCAAGCGTTAAACGCCTTTTACGTAAATACTCTTTTGGTGTATCTCCAACCAAAGCTTTAAACACCCTACTGTAATGATAAGTTGAATAATGAGCGGATGTCGCAATTTCATGTACACTTATCTTGTCATATAGATGCGCTTCTATGTACTCAATACTTTTAAAAAAACGGTCCATCTCATACCTCGTTAATAATAATTACGCTTGTGCCGTATTTACTTTGAGCACATGTGACTCAGCATACGCTTTAAGGCCTTTGAGTAGTTTGCCAAACGCCACCGGAAATACCAGCCTTAACAACGGATAAAATGGATAAGCAAATAATTTAAGCGCAGGAGAAGCAACCCAAATTACCTCAGCTTGGTTTGGATTAAGTGCACGCACAGACATGGATACATGGTTTTGCTTAATTGGCACAATTTTAGGGTTGTTTACGGGCAACACATCAAATGCCAACTGCTTTTTTTGCTCATTAAAGTCGGTGATAACTTCTTTGACTTTCGCGCCATTGGGATCGGCGTTTAAATCACAAATGCGCCCTTCCATCGGTGCACCTGTTTTACTATTGCCGCGGCCCATTGCCACAGAGTTAGGAATAGGTACCATCCATAAGTGGGCTTTATCAAACTCATGGGCAATCAAATGCCAAACTTGCTCTGCGGATTTATTAATGATGATTTTTTTAGTTACTTTCATAAATACACCTGTGTGTGTTGCGTTGATAGGTGTACTTTAAAAAATAACGACTGCGTTTTTTTGATATTTCTTGCTGTATAAACTCACTTGAATAACTAAAAACAAAAAACCTATCTGCTATACAACAGATAGGCTTATGTAAAATTGTTTTAAAATTGTCTTTAATTTAACAAGTCATTCGAATTGATAAACGCAGACAGTTTATTCGCGATATCCGTGTGCTCTGCTTTGGTCGGATGCCAAATACACCCTCTAATGGTGATGAGAAGGTATGTGAGTACAACTTATCAACCCCTTGCTCTTCAAGCTTGGTTTTTGCCTCTAATGTCGCAGGTATGATGAAGTCATAGGGATAAGCCGGTCTTGGCATAAATATAATGGGTGCATTCGGGTAGCGATAACGTACCGTATTGACGAACTCGACCATGGTAGAGATCCAGTCGGCTTTGACTTCTTCAATGGTTGTCCATGGTTCATGAGGCTGGGGATCTGTGCTGAAGTCGTTCGTGCCCACCTCAATCACAACCAAATCTGGATGTGTATCTTCATACGCTTTATTATCGCCAAATACCGCAGAGGCTTTGTCTAAATAAGTACGAAGATCATGGTGTGGGTCGTTACCGCTCCAATTACGAATTAAGCCCAGCCCTGAGTAAGACACTTGTGTGAAGCTGGCTTCAAGCATGGATGCGGTCAAATAAGGAAAAGCCACTCTGGCATTGCTGCTATCTACAATCTCCTGCCAAGTACACTGGCGTTTAGTGGATTCACTGCCAAAACCGGCACTAATTGAGTCTCCAACAAATAAAATATGGGGTTGCTGCTGCCAAATACCCTCTAAGCGGCCATCCGTTGAAAAGCTCAGTATTTTGGTATTGTTACCATAGTTTTCCCAGCGCTTGACGATTTCAATCTCGACCATTTTGGCTTCCTGCTGTGTAAAAAACAACATGCTCTTCAAAATTGCCATTTGCATTGGTCACAATTTTTTTATGCAGCTGACCGTTCACCAACACATCAAACTGATCGCCATAACCAGCGAGTGTCACCTTCAGTGATTTGCCTACTAACTTGGTTTTAAGCTGCGTGCCTGGCCAGTTAAACTCAACCTGTCCTTTACTGTAATGCTTGCTGACTCGCCCTTCATAAACAATGGCATGGTGCGTCGCTTGATAGCTTTTGCAAACGCGGTGCTAGACAACAGCGCACTACTGCAACTGAGAAAAGCCACTAACAGTGATAACTTAATAGATATTAACCTTAACATGTGTCATTCCTTAATTTAGTTTGTATCCGAGACCGTATTTCAACATCACATATCGATATGCAATGCACACAGTGCCCGCCAAATTAGTCAGCATTAAGTACCACCCTCAAATACAGCCCATTTCATTTGAAAAAAACTCATACAGCAAACATCTGTTCACAATTCGACCTAGTCACTATTGTATGCACAAGTGCAATAATCTTAAAATACAATCATTCTCATTTTAGAAGACACAGATCTGTGAACAACCGTATTTTAGTCGTAGAAGACGACATTACTCTCAACCAGCAAGTTTGCGCCCTACTTAATAACAGAGGCTATCAGGTCGACTGTCTTCATGATGGAGAACAAGGACTTAGTCAAGCACTCGCGGTGGATTACGACCTCATTATCCTAGATATTCGCTTGCCGAGCATGGAAGGCTATGAAATTTTGGCCCAGTTAAGAAAAATAAAACACACACCAGTCTTGATTTTATCCGCCTGTGGTGCTGAGCAAGAACGCATAAAAGGCTTAAGCTTAGGAGCGGATGACTATTTATCTAAACCCTTTAACCTTGATGAACTGGTATTGCGCATTGAAGCGATTTTAAGACGTGTTCATGCGAGCCACACACAAGCGCAAACGCCCTTTGAGATTACGCTGTCTGACTTACATTTGGACAGACAAAAACAGCTCGCTGCCTATAACACAGAGCCGCTAGACATTACTGCCATTCAATTTAAATTGCTATGGCAGTTAGCACACAACCATAAAGAGACACTCAGTAAAGCGTTTTTATATCAAAGCGTGCTTGAACGTCAATTCAGCCGATATGACCGCAGTTTAGACATGCACCTCAGCCGCTTACGTAAAAAGCTCGTTGCAGTTGGGCTCAGCCCCGAGTCAATCACCACAGTGCATGGCAAAGGGTATCGTTTGCATGTTCAATCTTAGAGCTTCTTACTTTTTACGCCTATGTGCGTTAGTCATTGCAGGCTCTATTTTACTCTTTGCCGTGATTGACTACTTGGTCAACCACACTGAGTTTAGGATGAGCCAAATTAAAGTCGCGCATCAGCAAGAGCTCATCGCACTGGGCAAGCAAGCCGAGCAATTATATTTGTCAGGAGACATGGCTGCACTCAGTAAATATGTAAAAAACATAGAGCGAGACCATGATACTTGGGCGGCGGTGGTACAGCGCGAACTGACGCCACTGGCAGGCACGCAGCTTCAGCAGTACTACCTAGACGAGTTTACCCTTGGTCGGGATGTACGATGGAAAATCCACTTATACTTTGCCCGTAACCCTGTCATGGACATTCCGTTTGCAGATGACAAAACCCACTTTTTGATCCAGTTACCCAGTCATATGCGCCCGGGTAATTATTGGCAAATTGCTTATATTTTGCTGCAATTTTGTGTGCCATTTTTAGTTTTAACGGGCATTTGCTGGCTGTTATATCGCGCCATTATGAAGCCACTCAAACAACTAGAGCAAAGTACCCGCGCCTTTGCAGATGGTGACTTAGACAGCCGAATTGGTGACAAAATCTCGAGTCGCGATGCCGAATTTAAGCAAATTGCAGCCACTTTTGACAAAATGGCTAACTGTACCGCCAACACCATTCGTGCACAAAGGCAGTTCATTGCGGATTTTTCTCATGAAATACGCACCCCCATAGCCCGTATTGAAACTGCGCTGGAGTGCCATAAATCAGGATTAGATCAGCAAGATATGCTCAGTCGTGTAACCAAAAACACCCATACCATGCGAGAACTTGCCGAAAACACCTTAACACTCACTTGGCTCGAAAATGAGCGCTTCTGCCCACATACAGATACAGAAAACACCCCTTTTGATTTGGTCGACTTAATTGACTGTATTGCGGAAGAGGTGAAGTTCGAAGCCCCTCATTTACAAATTAACCTCGAATTACCCGACTCCAAAACGCTGAATAGTGATGCCAGAGTCCTTGGCCAAGTCATTGAAAATGTAATGAGAAATGCTAGCCGTTTTGCCAAGAGCAGCATTTTCGTGAAGCTCGACAACACCACCATGCAAATCATTGATGATGGACCTGGTGTGTCAGACAATGAACTGACAGATATTTTCAAACCCTTCTATCGCAGCCATGGCTATTCACATACGCAGCCAGAAAGCGATTCATTCGGTTTGGGGCTTGCGCTTTGCAAACGCCAAATGGAGCGACTCAACGGGCAAATATATGCGAAAAACAATTCAGATTCAGGACTGTGTATCGTCATAAAGCTCTAACGCTGGTTTTTTAGTCCCAATTACATGCCAATTGTCACTGTAAATGTAACAGTTGTAAAAGTGCTTTGTTTTGGGACAGAACCATGAATAATACACGCGTATTGATAACTATTTTCATTTAAGATAAAGGAACACACCAATGCAGTTTGGTTTTTCTCGCACATCTATCGCCCTTGCTGTCGCTGCAGCAACTTTCGCGTCTCCCGCTACTTTGGCAGACAATCAACAGCAAAAGATTGAAATCATCGAAGTTCATGGAAAAGTCTCTGACGCCGATATGATCATTGACCAAACTGATCTAACCCAGTTACAAGCCAACGACTTATCTGACATTTTTAGATCTTTACCACAAGTGTCTGTGGGTGGCTCAAACCCAGTCGCACAGAAAATTTACGTGCGTGGTCTTGAAGACACCATGCTGAATGTCAGTATTGATGGCGCATTACAAGCAGGCTACTTATTCCACCACCAAGGTCGTTTATCTATTGAGCCTGAGCTTTTGAAGCAAGTTGATGTTGTCGCTGGTGCGGGTGATGCAACTTCGGGGTCAGGTGCACTTGGTGGTGCACTGAGATTTAAAACCAAAAGTGCTTCGGACTTACTTGCCCCAGACGAGCAATTTGGCGCGTTATTCAAGTTAGGCTATTACGGCAATAGCGAAGGCTTTAAAGCAAGCTCAACACTATATGGCCGTGTAACTGAAGATATAGATGCACTTGTGTCACTGATCAAACGCGACACTGAAAACATGGAAGATGGTAATGGCGACGAGATCCCTTACTCACAATCAGAGCAAGAAGTCGGGTTTGCAAAAATCAGTGGTGACTTAACCAGCACTCAATCGTTTAGCTTAAGCCATGACGTGCGCCATGATGACGGCACGCGTTTACTTCGCGCACACTGGCACCCAAGTCGTAAGAACTTTGCCCTGCCGCAAGAAAGTGAGCGCACTACAAGTACATTAAACTACTTCTATGCGCCACAAGATGACCTTATTGATGTTGCTTTCTCTGCATATCAAACGAAGAACTCTATCACGCATGCTCATCCTGAAGGTGAAAATAGAGCCGGTGTTGTTGTCCAAAACACCTATTTTGCAGAGTATGACTCACAAGGGTTTGATCTAAAAAATACGGCGCTATTTGAAACGCACAAAATTGTTGCAGGCTTCGACTACCGAAGTGATGAGGCGATTTTGGAAGATATCGGTTCTAATTACGAGCTATCAGGGGTAGAAGAAGGCAAAGTACTGGGTTTATATATCCAAGATTATTTCCAAGTGACGGATCAATTCCAGATCAGCACCGGTGTCAGATACGACAAATATGAGCTAACAGACGATAACGGGTTTGACTTTGACTCAAGTGGCTTTAGTCCTAACCTGAATCTAACTTATGAGCTAACGCCTGAGTTATCAGTCAACACAGGGTATGCTAAAGCTGTTCGTGGTCAAAAAGTAAAAGAGTTATTTGTACTTGGCTACTATGACAACGATGAAAACCTACGTAAAGAAGTGGCTGAAAACATCGAAGTGGGCTTCAAATATCTTGGTGATAACCTCGTTGTCCAAGCTGATGTGTATATGTCGACCATTGATGATGCCGTGTCTACTGCGAAAAACATCGAAAGCCAACCTGCAAACTTCCTAAGCAATGTCGGCGATTTAGAAAACAGAGGCTTAAACATCAATGCGCGTTACAGCTTCGACCGTGTGTCTGTGTCTTTGGCGTTCAACAGCAGCCGCCCTGAATGGAAAACGCACGTTAACCCAGCACTGGCGGGCTCCGCGATTTCGGATCAAGATTGGTCAATCGGTACCTCTGTCGGTGACACTCTGACACTTGGTGCAGACTACTCACTCACAGACTCGATAGAGCTGGCTTGGCAAGCACGCTTAGTGAAGCGACTGGATGATTCAGGGACCTATGTTTGGGATAACACAGAGCTGCCTGAAAAAGTAGGTTACGGTGTCCATGATTTAAAAGCGACTTGGTACATCACGAACGACGAAAATGTGAAGCTAGATATCGCCATTAAGAACGTCTTTGATAAGTTCTACTACGACCACGCAACTTACGCAGCCATCGGCCCAATTGACACGGGTGTTGCAGAGCCTGGCCGTGATATTCGTGCCACCATCACATGGCAACTATAATAAAATTCTAGTCAGCTGAACAAAGAGGCCTTGTAGGCCTCTTTTTTCTTGCTAGGCGATTGCAACCAGATTAAACCAACCCAAGCTGAGAAAGCTTACTCTCAACCTGTTTATATCTCAAAGCACTACAACTACCAAAACCAGCTCTCTGCCTAAACTTATTGGCCGTCGACATCGGTGTTGTCATGCCTGTTAAAAAGCGCACCAGTACTGCGGCTGTCGCTTCAATGCCTGCTTGGTTGAGGTAGTTTTTTAACCCGTTGATGTCATCTCTTAATTGCTGATCATCTGGAAAAAGCGGCTCTTGACTAAATTGCAGTTGCGCAGAGCTTCCACGACAAACACTACAATGCCCACAGCTTTGCGGCACTTGCTGATCGTCAAAGTATCTGGCGAGGTTATTAGACAAGCAGTTTTGTAACTCAAAAAAGCGCAGCATGGCGGCTATGCGCTTTACTTCCCCAAGCTCCTTATCAGAAAAATAATCACTTAACTTGTTAGCGAGCTCAGGGGCGTTCAAAGCCGTCTCATCTACTTGGTAGACTTGCATCATGCGCTTAGATTCAAGCAAGATCATGCCTTGCTCATGTAGATAATCCAATGCTGCTACCACGCGGCCCCGTTCTAGACCTTGATTGACCAAAGCGGCCATATCAACCGTTCCCCACACTTTTTTAAAGTCGGTGTTTGACACGAGCTGCTGAATAAACGCTTGGCGATTTGCGTCGAAGGAGCTCAGCACTTTGTTTTCTGGGTGCAGCCATTTAAAACGAAAATCAGCATAGAATGCGTATTTGGCTTCCAGCACACCAAACAGTTCCAGTTGTACAAGTGCCGTTTTTAGTGCAAGCAGACGAATGTTTGTCGCCTTAGATACACTCAGCTCTTGCATTTCCCAAAGCCCTTGCGACATTGACGAGCGAATTTCATCAAGCAATGATTCAATATTGCCAAGCTCTGGCGTGTCTGCATACACAAAATTCTCAAGGGTTGACACCCCGTCTAAATTTGCCAGCGTAATACATTTTGACGGCTGCCCGTCTCGCCCAGCACGGCCAATTTCTTGGCTGTAGTTTTCAATAGACTTTGGTAAGTCATAATGAATAACAAAGCGAATGTCTGACTTGTCAATCCCCATACCAAATGCGATGGTGGCCACGATGATACGTTTTTCATTGTGCATAAATTGCTGTTGGATCTGCTGCCTTACGTCATCTTTTAATCCTGCATGGTAGGCAACCGCGTCTTGCCCTGCCGCTTGCAGCTGTTTTGCAACATCTTCTGCCGTTTGCTGCAACGTGACATAAATAATGCCGCTGTCCTGTGTCTGGCTTAAAAACGATAAAATCGTCGGCAGCTTCTCACTCTCGGTGCAGCCCTGAATACTCAAATCTAAATTGGCGCGATAAAACCCAGTTTGTACAATATGCTGCTCATCTATGGCGAATCGATGCGCCATATCTCGTTTTACTTTTTTTGTTGCGGTTGCTGTTAATAGCAGGACCAAAGGAATATTCAGCTCATTGCGAATTTGCGGTAACTTCAAATAATCCGGTCTAAAGTTATGACCCCACTCTGAAATACAGTGCGCCTCATCGACCACCAGCATAGAAATGGGCACTTGCTTGATAAAGCCACGAAAGCGCTCATTTTTAAAACGCTCAACAGACACCATCAAAATTTTGATGTGACCATCTCTCACACCTTGCATCACACTTTGTGATTGCTCATAGGTTTGCGTCGAATCTAAACTTGCAGCTGGTATCCCCTTTTTATTTAAAAACTCGATTTGATCTTGCATCAAAGCAAGCAGTGGAGAAACCACTAACGTGAGATTGGGCAAATGCAAAGCAGTTAGCTGATAGCACAAGGATTTTCCCGAGCCCGTTGGAAATATCGCCAAGCTAGACTGGCCACCAATTAATTGCTCAATGGTTTGTGCTTGCCCAGCCCTAAAAGCGCTAAATCCAAAATATTGGTCTAGCGTCTGGTGTATATCTGCTTGATGCATAAAGTGTCTCGTTGTGATGTGTGAGCATAAGCGTTGGCCATCTTATTTAGCCAAACAGCAGGTCAAATGCTAATTCACGCCCATAAAAATTATGTATTTTATGATACCAGCTATTAGGGCACCTTTGCTTCACATATGACGAATTTCATTTATTTTGCACTACGTGCAAACAATGAGTGCTATCTATCGCTTTCTATTTGAACAGTACTGTTCCAATCGCCTATTATTTTGTGCGCAAAACATCCAAACACGTATTATTAAAGCCCATGTTTTTATAAGGAGTATTTAATGGCACATGTGCGCCAAGCAACCATCACTGACGCCGATAAAATTCATACACTATCGAGCTTTTTAGGCTACTCAAACACGACCTATGACGAAGCTCAGCAACGGCTGGCCTATTTACTTGAATCAACCAATGATGATGTTTGGGTATGTGAGGTAAATGGACACATTGCTGGGTGGCTTCACGGGTTTAAAGCGCACCGACTAGCCTCTGCTATGTTTTATGAAATAGGCGGTTTAGTCGTTGACCCAAAAGTCAGAAAGCAAGGTGTTGGCAGACGACTTGTTGAACAAGCTTATCAGTATGCTCAAACGCTAAATGTGGAGCTTAGAGTTAGGTGCAACTGCAAACGTGTGGAAACCCATGAATTTTACAACCGACTTGGCTTTACCCAAGCAAAACAGCAGAGTGTATTTAGCAAACGTTAGTACCCTGTTTGATCAAATAAATGCTCGTGTAATGTAGTGAAAGATACATTTTTATCAATGCACATTAAACTGTCGGTATGAAAAGCACAGGGAGCCAATGAAATGTCTTTGCCAAATCAACAACCTCACTACAGAACAATCACTAGTAGATTAAAGCCACTCGCGATATCTACCAGCTTTTTATTGCTATTTGGTTGTACTACAACCAGTTTAACGAGCGAGTCAAACGCACTGGAAACGGCAAAGAATGACTGCATTGGTACAATAGAGCAGCATACCGGGCTTAAGCTCCTACCAAATGAAAAGCTCCCACCTGGCGTGGTTATGCCGCAGCAACAAGGTGGCTTATGTAAAGGGCAGGTGTTTGTTACGACAAAAGAGATCACCATCTGGCGTGCATGGAACAGTGAGTACAGTGGTTCTAAACTTGGAAAGTGGTGGACCTTCGACAAACCTCGAGGCTCTATCTCTCAATATCGACGAGACAATGTGATCTGCCCGAGTTACTCCCCTTTAGATATGCTCGTCAGTTGTAAAGTTAAAGTCGGTACGCAAGTCGTCGTTGGCCCCGGGCAAAGTGCTAAATGCAGTGATTACTTTAGTTACCCAGCATCAAAAACAAATCAGATATACTTAGCGGATGCTGGAAATACCACATTAGTTTGCCAATCTTATGATGGCCGATTTTCATGGCGAGAAGCGCCGCAAAAAGTGGTCAAATCCGCGGAGTCTCTGTAGCTGAAACCACACATAACTCGCAGTCTTACCTTAGACGGCTGAGCTAACTTTTACCGGATAAAGCAGATGCTTAGCCTTGGTAAACTTAAGCCTCTGACTTTATCGATGATAACTGAAAAGCGCTGCGCTTTGTGAAGCTAAAGTACAGCGCTTGATCCCTACATGTCATACTAACTCCACATACAAAATTGATAACGCTATCCTTTGGTGGCAAATTTTGACTGGACAATTATCAAACAATCAAAAGGAATTAAAAATGAAAACGCTAGTAACTGTAAGTGCAGCACTTCTGATGTCATTCATGGCAGCACCTAGCTTTGATGCGCAAGCAGCAGAGCAGTACAAACAAATCATCGTATGACTGCCTTCAAAAAAGGGACACTGTTGATGATTTAAAATTGTGATTTACACTTATACCTGTAGATATTTTATTTTTTTGAAGGTATTCCTATCCTTAAGTTAAAAGAACGCTTTGGCGCCTTGACTAAAGCACAGCCAATTCTCATTAATCGATATCCAACTTATGCTGCTTACCTACTTATCGTAACGGCTGCGTTTTTGCTGTATTACCCTATTCATTACGCCATAGATCATAGTTATGGGCTAGCCATCGCGGTTGTTATTGTCATTGTTGCATTGCTTTTTACCTCAGTCAGACTATTACAAGGGCGGCTTAGTGTATTAAAGTGCCTAGTTTTAAGCGCAGTATTGGGTAGTACACTCATATACTTTTCATTCCAGTCCCCCATCATTGCTGTCATTTGGTTACCCGCTTTCTTAGTTGGCGTTTTTATGGTGTTCCCTTTCAAAATGGCCTGTTTAACAACTTCATGCTGCTGGGCTGTCATTACCTACCTGAACTTTATCAGTTTGCATATGGAAATTGCCTTGAGATCTGCCATGTCGTCAGGGCTTGTTTTGCTCCTGACAGCCGTGATTGTAAGAACCTATAACGAAGCAATTCATGCCGCAGAAAGCGTCGCAACACAAGACCCACTAACAGGTGCACTTAACCGACGCACGCTGATAGAAAATATTGAACTCGAGTCAGAGCGTGTCACCAGATATGGACAAACATGCTCTATCATCATGATTGACTTAGATAACTTTAAAACATTAAACGATAAGCTGGGGCATGGTATTGGAGATGAAATGCTCGTTAACTTCGTCAAGCTGATTAGCCAATATACACGTAAAAATGACAAGTTATTTCGACTCGGCGGTGATGAGTTTATGCTTCTGATCCCAGGCATGGATGCCGAGACAGCAAAAAGCTTTATTGCACGTATTCAAAACTTGGTGCCGTCTCAATTATCAGTCGAAAGTGTTGCGTTGGGAATGAGCTTTGGCGTCTGTGAGATTACAGCCAATGCTGCAATTGAGCAGCTGTTAGAACTGGCGGATCAAGCCCTCTATGAAAACAAAGCCCAGAGAAAATCCCAGCAAAAAGAAGAGTGAGGCAATTAATCTAGCGTTGAGTTTTCATTCGTTGAGTTGTGTTATTTAAAATAACTAACAAAGTAGAGAAACATGCCTACAGGCTCTGCCTAAGTAAAACAAGTGGTTGCTGACAAATCAAATATATGTGTCTCTTTGAACAATGCTGATGTTAGCACCCACTTACAAAAGAAAGCTTAAGAATCAATATATTAATATCAATAACCTTATCAGATCCAGTGTTCACATCGACCATTACGGGTAAAGTACTACCATGCTCATAGAACGACCTACCCATTAATTCAATTTCTAAGCATCGGCGACGCCATAGTGAACCAACTGCCTCTTACTTTTTATCAATACTTTCTAATTCCCTTATCCATCGAATGTGATAACATAATCTTGCTTTCAAAGGATTGCCATGTATCTGAATTAGCTATACTAAAATTCAAATTGTAGATTGGCCTTAACAGTAAAAATAGGCTAAAAATGTATCAGAATACATAATAAAAAAATAAACTTATCACTCATTAATGGCTATATAAAAACTCTCTTTAGGAAGTATATTTTTGTATCGACACATCATTTGCTTACTATGCGCGATAACAGCATGTTTTGTGGCTTCACACAATGCTTCACCGCATAATACTGTTTACAAATTGAGTGCAGAAAAATACCAAACGGCTACCTGGATCGATACATCAAAACTCACCTTGCCCCAAGGTAGCCCAGTGCTTAAAAAGTCTAATCAAATAGACTTAGACAAGCCTGATGCCATCAAGTGGACAGAGATAGGCCTCTTTACCAGACAACCATCTCACTTTGTTGAAACTTCATTTATTGCTTCTTTTGACGCTGTCGACAATAGCACCAGCGCCCCACGTTGGACACAAGTCAAACCCGCTCAATATGAACTGAATTCATTGTCAGATATACGACACTTTTCTACTCGACAAGGTTTACCGACTGGCGCGGTGTATAAAACTGTTCAAGACAAGGCAGGTATGTTGTGGTTGGCGACCAATGGTGAAGGGCTCTGTCAGTATATTGGTGATCATTTCAGGTGTTTCAATGATAGCCATGGTTTAAACAACAACAGAGTATGGGATATTGAAACCTCAGCGTCAGAGCAATTAATACTGGCAACTGACAACGGGCTTAATACTTTCGATGGGCAACAGTTTCATACCTTAAAAATTGATGACAAGCCTTTTTCTGGCAAAGTAGACCATGTCGCAACGATTGGTGAAACGCTCTTTTTCTCCAGCAATAACGCCTTATATCGCTTGAAAAGTAATACCCTTGAGCAAATCTCCCCTCGTACACCCTTTAAATTAATTAATGACTTAGAAGTTGACGGAGATACCCTGTGGATTGCCGCAAACTCCGGCCTATTTCAGTTATCCAAAGATAAATTAGCAGAATTTAAATTCCACAATGCGTGTTTAGGTGCCATAAATACAGTAACAAGCACACCAAGTGATGTGTATTTTGCGCTGCGTTCAGGCAATGTCTGCCATATTAATAAATCAACACTGTCTACGGCACGTTTGAGCGGAATAAACACACCCAATATCACCACGATGTATTTTGATACCGAGCAAAATACGCTCTGGCTGGGTGACGACAGCCAAGGTGTATTTAAGGTCAGTCACCACTATGCGCAAAATTTCAATAAACAAAACGGACTGAGTGACAAACACATACGCAATATTATGAAAGACACTCAGGGCAATATTTGGGTATCCACATACGGTGGTGGTGTAAATCGAATAAAAGACACAGGCTTTAAGTTACTGACGAGACGCGGCGGATTGCTCAATGAACGTGTCAGTGCATTAGCCAACATTCATGATCGGCTGTGGTTAGGTCAATATGGTACCGGCATACAAATACTCGATAATAAAACATGGCTTGAACCCGCTGCCCCCATTTACAATCGTTACATACACAGTATTGCACAAGATCAACACGGTCGAGTTTGGTTGGGCAGTCGCCAAGGGGTAACTGTTTTAGGCAAACAAAATAGTGTGCATATTTGGCGTGAACAAGGACTCTCGGCTGATATTATTCATCAAATCGTGCCCGCTCCAGACAACTGTCTATATATGGCAACACATAACGGGCTCTATCGTAGCTGTGGCAATCAATTACAGCTATTAGACGTGTCTAAGCGCAAATATATAATCGATGTTTTTATTGATAACTCTGAGCGCGTTTGGTTTGTTACAAACGGAGACGGTACATTTTATGTGGACAATGACACTGTGTATCGGTTTACTGAGTCAGGTGGGTTGCCCAGTAATTGGGCATACAGCATCGAACAAAGTGAAAACAATACTTTATTTCTCGGCACCAGAACAGGCGTTTTGGCATTAACACAAGTGAAAAATCAGTGGCTTGGACGCCATATCAGTACTCAAGAAGGGCTCAGTAGTAACATCGTGCTTGGGCTAAAGTATCACCAAGGTTATCTGTGGATAGGCACAGAGCGAGGTAATAACCGTCTTCTCACACAATCACTCTTCGATCCAGCCAGTCCGCTCAAATTAGACGCTTTTGTGTATGACAATGGTTATTTGGCGGTTGATGCCACCCTCAATACAGCAACCATGCTTGATGACACCTTCTACTGGGGCTCGGGCAGCGGTCTCACTTACTTCAAACCTGAGCACCTAGATATTACTCCGAGTCTCAACACACAATTACTTGAAATCGTATCCTTAGATAAGGACGGAAAATACAATTACCCCACGACCGATTCAAAAAATAGCCCTACTCAGTTTTCCCCAGACACGTTGCAAATTTTATTTAAGTTCACGCACAATGACTGGTCTTCACCAGAGCGAGCCTTGTACCAAACTCGCCTTCTCGGTAGCAGCGAAATCTGGAGCGAGCCGTCCACATCAAGCGAAATCACTTATAATCACTTGTCTCCTGGCGAATATGAGTTTCAGGTGAGAACCCGTTCACAAGGAAAGGTTGGAGATCCTGTTAGCTACTCCTTCCAATTGTTAGCCCCTTGGTGGCAAACAAAATGGGCGTATGCGTTAATGTTAACCCTCTTATTCATGCTTATGTATCAGGCTATGAAGTGGCGATTTAAGATTTTAGCGACGCAACAAAGAATCGAAGATCGTGCAGCGTTTTCAGAAGCATT
Organism: Pseudoalteromonas luteoviolacea; assembly: GCF_000814765.1. Classification (GTDB taxonomy): domain Bacteria; phylum Pseudomonadota; class Gammaproteobacteria; order Enterobacterales; family Alteromonadaceae; genus Pseudoalteromonas; species Pseudoalteromonas luteoviolacea_H. Next base: position 14,149 of record NZ_JWIC01000007.1, on the reverse strand, counting down.
ACTAGCTCGAAAAAAGCAACTGCTTGCTGAAGTGTCTCATGAGATCCGCACTCCTTTAAGTGTATTGAAAATGTCCATAGAGGGTCTGGAATACAACTTATTAGACGACAGTGAAAAAACCTACGAGCTACTGCACAGACGTATTGGAGATATTAATCAGCTCGTTACGGACATCGAGCAACTGGCCATGACTGAACTTGAAGAGCGAGCTCTTAACTGTAAAGATATGGCGGTTAAGCCTTGGCTCACAGCATGGTGCCAAGATGCGCAAGCAAGAGTAGCACAGAGACCCAATACACAGTTTAATTTCAATATAAAAGTACCAATAACGACAAAAATTCATGCCGATATCGATCGTTTAACACAGGTGCTCTCTAATTTGCTATCAAATAGTCTTCGCTATACTGCGCCGCCTACAACAATCGAGTTAAATGCCTATTTAAAACTTGGGCAACTGGTAATATCAATTCAAGACAGTGCGCCTAGCGTATCAAATTCTGAGCTCACGACGATATTTCAACGAATGTATCAAAGTGAAAAAAATAAATCTCTCTACAAAGGGGGAACTGGGCTTGGGCTCGCTATTTGCCAAGATTTAGTTACCCGCCATGGTGGCAGTATTTCCGCTGCTCATAGTGAATTGGGTGGCGTTAATATCACCATCACATTGAGTATTTCGAGCCTGAAATAAAAACAACTCAACTCGTCATATAAGTGCCTCTGCGTACGCAAATTAACAAGTAATAAACCCGTCCCCTATTGAGTTTCTAAACCGAATACAAGACAATACCCGCAATTGATAATAATTATCAATTGCGATACCAAAAGGAGATAAATGGGTATGTCGATAAAAACTATCATGAAAGGTAAATCGATTTGGTTACTGGGCCTAACGAGTCTATGTGGCTTTTCAAATTTCACAATGGCAACACCTGCAGATCAGCAACTCAGTGCTGAAGAGCGCGCATGTATGTCACTTAGGTTTGATGACTTCTCTAAACTCGAGCGTGGAGAAGCCGCTACAAATGTAATTGAATCCAGTTTTATCAAAGGCTACACAATGAATGCCACGGAATCAGAGTGGGCATATAAACACAGTAGGCTCATGGGGGCGCCTATTCCTAAATCGCAAACAAGTTTGCCTGATCATTGCCTCGTGCGCGGCTATGTTACACCAACAATACGTTTTGAGTTACGCCTGCCCTCCCGAGCACTTTGGAATCAAAAGTATTTACTTAATGCGTGTATGGGCTTTTGCGGTGATGTTAGTCCCTACCCTCCTATGGCTGGCATTGTTAGACACTACGCCACGATGAGTCATGACGGTGGCCATACCGCATATGGATTTGATGGTAAATGGGCACGAAACAACGAACAGCTCAAAATAGACTTTGCGTATCGTGCAAACCATGTTGTCGCCGTTGCCGCCAAAGCAATTATTGAAAAGTTTTACCATTCACAGCCTCAATATTCATTTATCACTGGTTGCTCCAAAGGTGGTCACGCCGGTGTAATGGCAGCCAAACGATACCCTAATGATTTCGATGGCGTGATTGCCAGAGGGCCTACCGTCAATTATACAGACGTAAACCTTGTTAACTGTATGGATAATGCACGTGCGGTGCTCAACGACAGAAATGAACCCATTTTATCTTCGAGTGAGATCCCAATGATAGCCGGCGCGGTGATGGCAGCATGTGATCATAAAGATGGCGTGATAGACGGTGTAATCAACGACCCCAGACTCTGTGATTTTGACCCACAAACTCTGGCTTGCGATCCTGGGCAAGTCACCAACTGTTTATCTAGCCAACAGGTCAATGCTGTAAAGGCCCTTTACGCCCCATCTAAAAACGCCCAAGGAGAAGTAATTTATGGTGGATTACCCTATGGTTCAGAGCCTGAGTGGGTTGGCTGGGTCACACCACTGCTCGAACAGTTGAAGCCTTTCGCCTATTACGCTGCTACCGAGTACCTCAAATATATCGCGTACCCAGAAGCGCTTGATGTGGACTACGATTGGCGGGACTTTTCTTACCAAGATGAAAAGCAGAACTTACAGGAAGTGAGCCAGTTAATTGATGCAGACGACCCCGATTTGCGCGAGTTCAAAAAAAGTGGGGGTAAAATGATCGTGTTACATGGCTGGGCTGATGCAGCGATCCCCGCCTATGCAACAATTGATTGGTATGAAAATGTCGATGCTTTTATGCAGAGCCATGATCACGAAGTCAGAGACTTTGCGCGACTCTTTTTATTACCTGGTGTTATCCACTGTGGTATAGATGGACCAGGCAATGCCACTTTCGATGCCATCAGCGCTTTGGAAGCTTGGATAATTGGTGGTGTTGCTCCAGATAGCCTGCTTACGCAAAAGGAAAATACACAGGTGCTGTGATCAGGGCGCAACCAGTCTATCCTTACCCACTGCAAGCGATTTATGATGGTAAAGGCGACCCAACAAAAGCTTCGAGTTATAGACCTGGCTTTCTAGCACCTTAATTAAACTAGGAGCAATGATGCATCTGTATCCTTGCTCCTGTCTTTACCTACTTTTATATAGGCTGGGACACACGGTAGTATGCGATTCTAATTCAATGTGTTGATTAAATGCTTTGCTCAGTATTATCGGTATTGGGCTTAGCTCGAAGTAGTTTAATAAATATAATCAACATGATTGCCGCAAATAAGTTAAACCCAATATGTGTATGTTCATGAGTCAGTGCAAAGGAAAATGAAATAGGGCTTTCAAATGACCAGGCAAAACCCGAAGTTTCGATACGTATGACTTGTACCAAGAAATAAAGCAAACCAATCCATAACGCCCAACGCTGGTTTTTAAGCGTATATATCCCGGACACAATAGGCAAAATCGACACAGCCAGTAAAAAAGCTAATAGCAAATTCAGTTCCATAGACGTAAAAATCAAGTACCCAGTCAAACCCAATCCAACTACCCCTGATGTAACCAATGCCCAACCCGCTATTTTTTGAATCATACTACCTCTCAAGATTGATTTTCTGTCGTTAATACTATTCGCTCTGTTTGTTTTGTTTAGACCAATAAACCTAAAACAAGTCACCTGTTGAGCGTATCGCGCTCATACTATTAGTAATTAAACAATATTGCACGCTCTTTGTACTTGGTGCGGTAAGAACCCGGTATGCTCTCATTGGGTGCTGATGCAAGCCTGAGTCTCCTTGAGCGCTATAATCTTTATTGCAATAAAGGTCTTACGGTATGCTGTTTGACTTTCTAATGTCATTGAAATAATTTAATCAAACTCACTTTAACTACACATACCGTTTTTTGAGGTGGTTATTCAACTAACTCGCGCTCTAAAATTGCAATCATTTTTTCAGACTGCCCCATATTGGATGAAGCTGGTAAAACCATTTGCTTTAAACGCCACCCATCCTTGCCTTCTGCATTTAATGCCTCGTCAATGTCTGGTGTGCCCTGTTTAAAAATCCCAAATTTAAACGGCAGTTCTAACGTTTTATATTCATATTTTGTCATTGTCTTTGGCTCCTCGTGGTCCAACTCGCTAATACTCAGATCTAATGCCGATGCAATCGCTTTTTTTGACTGTAACGACGCAGTGCCTTCTGATTCTATTCTTTGCACCGTTCTTAGATTAAGCCCAGATGCAATTGCTAACTCATCTTGAGACCACGCTTTATCTTGTCTTGCACTGAGCACTAATTCAGCATTTATTTTCATATTTGTTGTGACCGTTCATTCTTTGAGATTTTATTATGTGGAAAGCGCTCGTATGCTGTTACGCAAGTTTGCCGATTGTTTTACGTCACTTATACGACAGCACTATATGCACCCGTGTACATTAAACTCTAACTACATGAAAAGTATACTTATAATTATTAACTTTCATATTGTTGGCAATCAGAAATTTGGCTGGGAAAACGCCAGTTTTCTAGCACAACACACGTTTAAGTCACTTGTGCTATGAGCAAACGACTTTGCTCTACACTGCCAAACTCTCAATAAATTAGATAAAACACGCTATTTTGACAACGGGCCGAAAGTCAAAAGTCGGCTAGGACTTTTTATGTTCGGCGCTTTCTTTGAGTAAGATATAGCTCAAAGCAATCAGTGGTATATTGGTCGTAACCGGGTTAAATGCTTCAATTAACAACTGAGGCTGTAATACATACACAGCTATGAGTAAACCTATTAAACCAAGTATATTTAACACATTGATGAGTTTATGCTTATAAAGAAAGAAAAACATCAAACCAAATAATACCTCTGCTACTCCAGCAGCACGGGTAATCATAATTGATACTTCTTCTGAAAAGCCTGCACTAGAAACCATTAGGCGCTCCAATGGTGCAACATGAACTAACTTTGGAAAAATACCATGGTACAGCCAAGCGAAACAGATAACATATCGAGCAATTTGAGTTGTGGACAAAACGAAACCTCTAGTAAAAACGAATTAGAATATGAATGCAGTGAAACTTTTAATTAGCTGATATATAAAATAAGAATGACTTTTTAATCATCATTAAAAACCTTTGTAATAAAAGTCGACAGTTCAACACAATTGCCCCATATAACCCTGATGCCCAAACCGCCTTTTACCCTAAGTTTAATTCATTAAATAACCAAACTGTAATGAACTTAAATTCTATCAGTTTAGATTTTTTCCCAAGCCTTTCGATTGCTAACCAAATCGACTAGTTAGAAGCAAGGTCACTATATAGGCCAATATCACTCCGGCTTTATTACCAACCTATTAGTTAAAAAGCACATAGTTACAAGAGTGATTGTTAGCTTTTTCAATTAAAGACCTTGCAATAGCAATTAATAGAACATGCTATATGTACTTATTATCACGCACTTTATGTTCTGTTGCTGTCGTCGAGTATAGTATTAGCTCGACGGGCTAACAGTGAGCACAAAGTACGCTTCCTTTATTTTGCTCTCTGCGGGCTCAATTTTGAATAAAAAAAGCGCACTATCCAGTGCGCATTACACAGTGAGAGATAAGTCATTACAACTTACTTACGTCTACCTTTAATGAAGTTAAGTGTTCTCTCACCTTTGGGTTAACCTTAGATGATTGCATGCCTCCTAAGTGCTTCGCAAAAAAGGCCTCCATCGCAATAATTGACGCTAACTTATTATCTTGTGACCTAAAACCATGTCCTTCATCTTTCGCTAGGATATACTCAACAGCTCTGTCAGTTTCAAATAGCTTTTTAGCAATCGTATCTGATTGATATTGTGGGATCCTCGGGTCATTTGCACCTTGAATTAACATGATTGGCGCCTTTATTTTGTCAACAAAATTAATGGGAGATCGTGACTCCATATCCGCTCTGTCCGCCTCAATTAAAGGGTCTCCAACACCCGCAAAAACAGTGCCCATATAAGGCCTAAAATGCGCAGGGAAAGACTCAACCATCGCCGTAAGGCTAGAAGGCCCAACATATGAAATCACTGCACTGTATATATCGGGTGTAAAAGTCGCGCCAGCTAAAGCGGCATACCCACCGTAAGAAGCGCCCATGATCCCTACACGCTGTTTATCCGCAATACCCATTTCAACAAGGTAATTAACGCCATCGGTTAAGTCTTGCTGCATAGCGCCAGTCCCCCAATTTTTATTACCTAGTTCGATAAACTGTTTACCAAACCCTGTCGAGCTTCTAAAGTTTGGTTGCAAAACAGCATAACCACGGTTTGCAAAAAAGTGAGCGACAGGCACAAAATAATTACTTGAATACCCCCATTCGTCTCTAGCCCATGGGCCTCCGTGTGGCAGGATAATCGTAGGCAAATTTTGCTTTATTTGTTTTGGTAAAGTTAGATATGCTTGGATTTGAACACCATCTGCGGCCGTGTAAGTTATCGAACTTCTATCCCCCAATAAATCGGGTTAAAACTTGGTGCTTGGTTCAACAAATCAGTCAATGTGCCCGAGTTGCTGTTATACACAAACTTTTCGTCAGGCCTATCAGCATATGATACTTTGAGATACCACTGCCCTTTATCATGCTCAATCTTTTCGACTAACAAATCATAGTCGCCACTAAGCTGTGCTTCTATTTTTCGCATTGTTGTGGCTGTGCTATTGCTCAAAGCATAATTGCGCAAGCGACCACCATAATACGAAACAATCATCGGCTTACCCACTTTATCAAATATAACTTGATATAAATCAGATTGATTTTCGGGATCTTTATGTGCGGTTTTTAGTTTGTGAGTCGTTAAGTCTAGCTCCAATAACTCCTCTTTATCCCGGCCCTGAATACTGCCAGAAATAAAGGCCTTATTACTGTCACTGTCGTAACTGATCACACTGACATTTTCGCCCACTTCAGATTGAAACACTTCTTGCCAACCATCACCAAAACGTTTGTATACTGTGACAGAGTTGTCGGAGTTTAATTTAGCGGCAACCGCAGCATAGCCATCATCATCCAATTGGGCAGTAAAAAATGAAATATCATTATCTTGCATCAAGGTGATTGCTTGTGTGTTGATATCAATATGGAACAGATCCAATTGGCTGCTACTGTGATTAGCCAAAACCGCTATTTTATTAGAGTCATTCTTTACCTGCTCGACAAACATGTAATCAACATCATCTCTGTGAGTTAACCGATTAATAACAGGTGCTAACTTCGCTTGCTTTGGAGAAAAACGTAAAGTAAAAATTTGGTCGTTCTCATTTCCCTCAAAATCTTTGTTAAACAGTATTTCATTACTATTTGCCGACCAGACAAACCCGTCGACCCCGTCAGCAAAATCAGTGAGTGCAACTGCATTCTCTAATTGATCGCCCTGACGTAATACAAAAATATTTTGACCGCCGTTATTCATTTGCATAAAGGCTATCCACTTTCCATCGTTTGATAGAGATACCTTATTGATCTGATCTTGGCTGAATAAACTTTCGAGCTCTACCAACTCTGTGACTTGCTGAGCTTGTATCGCCTTGGTGCTGTCCAGCGTATTGGTAAATTGGCACCCTGTTAATAAAATACTTGAGCCGATAGCGGCACTGATAACGACCGATTTAAATGCAGATAGGTTCTTATTCATTATTTGGTTCTCCATTTGATTCTCCTTGGTAACTTGGAAACATCATTACATGAAATAAAATTATTGTAAAACGATAAATTTTTATTTTTTTTCAGAAATAAATTTATGTGTGATATAGTTCATCACAAGAAGCAGGGCTGAATACGGATTACTCATGTCGCAAACAATAGAAACAATTCAAAGAAAGAGCGGTACGATCCGCCTAGTGGTCATCGCCATAACCGCATTGGTTATTGTGTTTAATCTTTACCAACTTGTGTTCAACAACCAAATTAATTATTTTGATAACGCACTGTTCAATATCTTATGGACGTCTGATCAGGTAAACCAGTGGGTGTTACTTTTAGCCAGCGCACCAATACTGCTGTTTGTCGTCGCTGCCATTTATTGGGTTTGTAAGCTGTTGTCATTATTTGAAAAAGGGATGTTTTTCTCTCATCAGTGCTTTCGCTGTTTCATCAACTTTATCTTCCTTAAGATTGCATCAACTGTTTACTACATCGCACTGACATTAGGTGTGGGGTTTTGGCATAAGGCTATTTTTGGTGATGCTGAAGTGGTCTTAACCATCGACTTTGATGAGCTGATCACACTGGGTTTGCTGGCAATTGTTGCCTACTTGCTAAAAGCAGCAAAAGAGATCGAAGATGAAAATAAGGAGTTTATTTAGTCATGGAGATCATCGTTAACCTTGACGTTGTTATGGCTATGCGAAAAGTCTCATCAAAGGAGCTCGCAAAAGCCATCGGTATCACAGAAGCCAACTTATCCCTGCTTAAAAGAGGTAAAGTAAAGGGGGTTCGTTTCGAAACTCTAGCGCAAATTTGTAATTACTTGGATTGTCAGCCAGGAGATATTTTGGCTTTTAAAAATGACGTGTAACCTAGCTCGTTAAAAATGTTCATGGGTTAAAATTCGGCCAAAGCTATCTGATAGTTTAGCCGAAATAAAAATCAATATAATCAAAGTGATATTAGAGTATTGGCATGCTCATTGTATGCACTCATTGAGCATCAGCAGTCAACCACGTATTACATTCGGAAACCCCCCAACATCGCAGCACCTGCTATCATACACGCACTCTACATGCCTTGCTGTTGTTGATATTGATAAAGCCCTGTCAGCGCATTAAACAGCCCCGCCGCCATTGTAAAGTCATGGGAGTCGTCATTAAACTCGTTTAGCCTGAGCTCTAAATCAAGATTGCGATTCCTCAAAATTGCTTGTGATAGAGAATTATAAACTTCACGCATTTCTCCACCTTCACTCCCAATATTCATGTATAAGTAATTTTTAATAGGCTGCTTAGAAGTCACATACATTTTCGTCGCCTTAGATGTTTCCCGGGCTCCCCACCAAACTGCAGGGCTAAAGGCTAAATGACTTTGAAAAAGCTTTGGTCTGGAATGAAAGCTATGAACAACTAATAAGCCAGCAATTGAGTGACCTGCTACAACGTTAAAATTGTTAGTTCGATAAGTCTTATTGACCTGTGGAATGAGCTCCTTTTCAATAAAATCTAAAAATTTATCACCGCCCCCACCCGCTCCCACAGGCCTCGCGGATCTTTATTAACAGTTGGCGCGAAATCTCTAAGACGATCGCGACTCGTAATACCGACAACAATGTGCTCATTCGCTCCGTTAGACTGGTACAACCTAGTTAGCATGCCGTCAACTAGCTCACCATTGAGTTCACCATCAAGTAGGTACAATACTGGGTATGTCTTTGTTGTGTCGGCTGCATAAGATGCAGGTAATGCAATAGTGATATGTGGAGGCTCAGCTAAATTTTGGGGTTTAGGAAGTTGTAAGACTTTAAAATTAGATGCATCAACAATGGTTGAAACAAGGAATAGAAATGCATAGACAAGAGTTTTCAAAATACAAAATCCCTTTTGAAGTGTTCGTTGATAGCAATTTTTAACTACCTATGAATATATCACTCAAAGAGCGAGTTCACCAAAATGATAATTAAAAAATATAGGTAGATTTTATAACATTCGAATATATTAAAAACAAGCTCTAAAACGACTCAAAGATTTTTATTTTAGTATGTGTTACTTTTAACTTTACATTAAATTGGCAGGTTCACGCATCATTGAAATATACACTTCAGAATAATGACTTTTAATTTCTACATAATTTATTAAATTATTTTTACAAGTCCTCATCAAAAATATAGACCTTTTAAAACTCATTATAAAACATTAAAAGCCTTTAAAATTTACCAAATTATTAATATCGCGCTCTTTTATAATCAGTATTACAGTTACATAGCCTAAACATTGCAAAAGTGACACTAGTCGTAAGCTACTTTTACTCAAAGCAATAAAATGAAAATATTACATGAGTAACCCTCTGACCCGAAAAGTTCAAGTCAGCGGCGCAAAAACGCCAACTGACTTTTCTATCTTATTTTTATAAAAGACTCTTCGTGATATGACTACTGACGTAGTCCGTTGCGGCATTAGATAGATGTTGAGAGTCACTATAGAATGACCACTCGCCATTATGTAAAGTACATGCTTCTTGGCAGAAAATGTCAGACGGCTCGATGACTAGCACATCTTTATTTTGATTATATCTCTCAAAGAAAGAGCTAGCTTGATTTAGCTGACTAATATTAGTGACCTCAAGTCGATTTAAGTGATTAATAAAAGTTTCTTTACTACTTGTAATGGAGGGCTGTAATGATAAAGTACCATTCACTTGAGGGTGCGCACCAAAAATTATAACCTTATCGGCAATCTTCAAGAAATGCTCAACAGTGTTATCTAGCAGTCCCGACCACTTTGAATAACCGTTAGCGCCGTCGTCGAAATTTAACACCGACGAGCCATAACTGCTCCATGCTTGTGATAATACAACATACTTATACTTTTTCTCTACATTGTACAAATCAACACGTAGATCATTGCATGATATATCTGAGAATTTATCTATAAAATCGGCGCCTTTGAGTAGTACACACCCACCTCTAGTAACCGTGTCCACATCATCATCCGCAAGATTAAGCGCCAACTTCATTGGTAATATGTAGTGTTGCAAAACTGAATCGCCAACAAATAATACGCTTGATTCTTTAGAATCTGAGACCTTAAATCCACGCTCAAAGTTTTCATGGAATGTTTGTGAATGTGCAGCACTGATCTCTAGGGCAAACGGGTTTAGATACTTGAATCTAGCTTCAAACCCATTGGTTTTCGCAATAAATAGGCCTACGACAGCAAACATAGGGATTAGTGCAGCCATTGAAGCAATTTTGATAGTAGACGCTTTAGACTCAGTTGAGTGAACCATCCTTCTACAAGGCTTCTCTACATATTTGTATGTCAACCAAGCTGCAACTGTTGAAATAAGCGTAACAACTGAAAACATTTCTAGTGAAGACAATTGTAAATTGAAAAAGTAAATAAATGATATTAAAGGTTGATGATACAAATACAATGGATATGAAATTAACCCTACAAAAACCATCCACTTGTGAGATAAGAGTTTAGTAACCAAGCCATTGTTAGGAAAAGATATAATCAACGCCGTACCAATACAGGGCCATAGAGCATTAACACCTGGAAATTTAGAGGTTTCATCAAGAATCAACATTGGAACGGCGATCAAAAAGAGGCCTGTATAACTTAAAACTTGCTTTACATTCTCACTGAAATTAAACCCTTTATTTTTTAATATCAACAATGCTGTGATAACACCAACTAACAATTCAAATGCTCTGTAATGCAGAAGGAAGTAGCCTTTGGTTTGACCTTCAGCAACAGAGTTAATCGATAGGCCTAAGGAAATAAAAAATAAAATACTAGCGACGGGTATGATTAGTTTCTTTGCAAACTTATAAGTAAGCAACAAAATAACAGGCCAAATTATGTAAAATTGCTCTTCAACACCTAGAGACCACATATGAATTAATGGCTGATAAGCTTCATCTTTAGCAAAATAGTTCACTCCTTGAGCAAAGAGGATATTTGCGCCACCAAAAGATGAAAAGAAAATTTCTTTTCCTAAATTATCAAATGTCTTATTGTTGTAGTTTATAAACCCAAATACAAGCACAACAAATAGTGTTATAAATAACGCGGGTAACAACCTTGCAGCTCGTCTTTTATAAAATCGACCAAAGCTAAAATCGTTATTTTTCATTTCGTTGTATATTAATGTTGTAATCAAGTATCCACTTATTACAAAAAACACATCAACACCAACGTAGCCTCCAGAGAGTGCTGTGATTCCCGAATGGAAAGCAACAACTGACATTACTGCTATAGCTCTTAAACCGTCTATATCACTTCTATATTTCAAAATTATTATCCCGATTTTCTACCATAAAACCTAACGCCTTAATAATCGTCACATAAATACTATTCTAATCACTGCATAGAGTTGGTTAGAACCTAAAATATTTAAATCTGTTATATATGTGGAATCACTAACCGACAAAGTTAGATCAAGCTTCAAACGACTACTTTGGCATGCGACATCCAATTTGCCCATGCACTTTAACTGATTAACGATTACCTGCAAACACCTTAGTTTAAGTTTTACAATTAACTAAAGACTAGGCCAATCCAAAGTGACTCGCCCTCCAAACCAATACTAATTTTTTACCACAAAAATAATAAACAATAAAATAGGATTAGATCCTTATACATTCACCAGCAATAGACCTCCTAATTGTCTTGTCATTTTTACTGATAACTCGGCATACCTTGGCTTCAATCATCACTTCTGTCTGTTGGCGATTAAAGCTACGGCTTTTTAACGTGTCACCCACAAGTTGCTTAAAACGATAAACACCCGTTTCAGCCAGTGAGCGTTATGGTAACCAGACTTTCTTTCCATTATTTTAACCCAAATTGATGCATTAATACTATGGCGCTGTTTCTCGGATGCCCGTTCTACCAATATTGGGCGTTTTCCCCTGGCGGGATTCAAGCTACAGTACCTTAGCTGCAATTTCAACATAGCAATCTCGTGAATCATAAGCACCATCACTGGTCAATCTGTCCGCATTTGGGCACAGTGATCGCAGTAGATCACCTAACACTTCACCATCAGATACATTTAGCAACGATAATTCTGTACCGACAATGTTATGACTACTTACGCCAAGTTCCGAGAATAGCCATATTGCCACGTTGTATAAATGCGCGATTAGAGGGAAGCAGGCCCATTTTTGATTTCCTTTGCCATGATGGTTTTTTGATTGCATTATTTTTTCAATCTGTGTGACTCTATTGCTTTAAGTAATCCATTAACTATGATTAGGAAAAACGCTGACGATAAGTAGCTAAAAATGCTAAATCAATGATCTTTGTAATAAATGTTCCCCCCCACCTTACTCATCATATTAAAGTGGACACCTAACGGGTAACCAATCAAAAATTATATTCACTTTTGTAACTAGTACTCTCAATTTTAAAGTGAAATATAGCTAGAGATCACATCGTCTTTTTAACATGAACTGTTGCAGTATTTTACCCACAACTTCAGGTGATTCTTGATGAGAAGCATGCTCTGTAAATGGGATATTAGCAAAATCAGCATCCTTTAACTTGTTTTGTAAAGTAGCGGCCTCATCTAACGAGAATAAGAAATCATGATCTCCTCGCATGATAAGAGTGGGACATTGAATTTGCTCTACCGCACTATTTGGGTACCCAGACTCACTTGTATCTAGCCAAACCGCTTTGACTGTATCAACCAATTTATGAAAGTGTGGTTGTGGATTAGATAATTGATAATTGGCGACATCATCTGCAAACTTCTCCAACCAAAACTCTACAGTTAAGCCTTTTAGCACCTCTATTGAGGGATCCCCTGGCTCCAAACGCCACTGTGACCCAAGCGTTATCAGACGACTTACTTTTTCTGGATATTGAACGGCAATTCGATAGGCAACAATGCCGCCATCGCTAAACCCAAACAGTGAAAATTGAGATATTTTTAGGAAAGATAATATGGTTAAAACATCATTTTGATATAGCTCATAACTCAGTTTGACACTACCCAGTGTTGATTTACCATGTCCTCGCAAATCAATGTAAATTAGACAGTATTCATCAGCGAGATATGTATGTATCGGCGTCAGGTCTTTCATCGAACCTAGTCCACCATGAAGTAACACAAGAGGTTTACCTCTTAGGTTACCTGACACTTGATAATAAATAGAGGCATCGTCAATTTCGATATAACCACAGGTGTTCATTAATTCTCCCTACATCTTTGGCTGAATGAATTTTAAAATTCCTTTTGACTTTCACAGAGGTTCAGTAATGAATAAATCGAAAATACTATAACGTATTTATGCTTAACAAGAGAACCAACTTTGTATAAATGAACAGTTAAAGTTGAGAGAGATCAAATTCACACTTAACAGTTTAAAATGTCCCAAACTCCACGTCATACCCTATCATAAATAGATACACATACAGGGGAAAGTAAAATGACATTAGCGCTTAAACACTGTAAATTTAACGTATTTCCAACAGAAATATATAAAACACATTAAAAAAGCCACTAATACAGAGACTAAACTTTGCAGAGGTGGCTTTCATTAAAAATAACAGGTTAAATTAAAACCACATTATCTTAATCTATATTAACCTTTTTAATGTTAATAGATACATCACCTTTACTAGTAGTATCATCACCAATTAAAAACAGTTCGATCTCACCTTGAGTTTCGATATATCCAGGAGAAAAACCATTAACAGATTTAATTTCTTTTTCACCCTGATCATTTATATAACTCATACCTACAGAGCGATACTTATCACCTTTATCATTATAAGTCATATTATTTTCAATAATACTTACTGAGTAGGTTATATTAGGCTCAACGGCATGAGTCAATACTTCACCAGCATGTGTTCCCAAAGCATTTAATTGGGCATTCAAAGTCACCAAATCACCTTTGATTTTTGAAATACCACTTACTTGAACACGTACATCACTGATGGTTACACTTGAGTCGGTCGTAAATGGCGTAAACGCGATTTTACCTTCTCTAATGAAGCTTTTGGCAAAGCCCTCACTTTCGTTGAAACACTTAGAAAAAGTA
>NZ_JWIC01000006.1:580562-706006 GCF_000814765.1 Pseudoalteromonas luteoviolacea | reverse complement strand
GTGACTATTCTATGGTTTCCGGAGCAAGTCCGGAATGACGTAGAGAGAATCTGCATTGGATAAATAGAGGTGTTATGGTGTTGATTTACTATCAGTTATGCACCACTCCCCGAATCCGTCGTCCTGAACAAGATTCAGGATCCATTTTTTCAGTGACTAATTTATGGGTTCCGGAGCAAGTCCGGAATGACGTAGAGAGAACGTGCTCAAAATTAATTGCGGTGTCATGATGTCGATTTCTTATCGGTAATACACCAATCTCCAAATCCGTCATCCTGAACTTGATTCAGGATCTATTTTTTCTGTGACTATTCTATGGTTTCCGGAGCAAGTCCGGAGTGACATAGAGAGAATCTGCTTTGGTTTAATAGGGGCGTAACGACTACCTTTGGTTAGAATGGTTCATTTCACCTTGCGTGAAAAGAATGCCAGCGCTTCGCGCTGTGTCATTAACCTTTCACACGATATTCACCTTGCGCAAATTGAACGTACTCGCTTCGCTCGCAGTCGCTACATTTTGCACGTTGCTACCAAGCATTGAAACTGGGTGGCGCTTACCATGACAGTGAATATAGGGAGAAATCTACTTAAGTTATGTATCAGCGGTTCTGTGTTAATATTGCTTAGTCAACATAAACTCGACGATGTGATTTAAAAATGCTGAACGAGTTGTCATTAAGTTAGCGCTAAACGATAGCTGTGTTTATATAAAGTCTTGCTGTGTTCCTACCATAGTCAAGAAAACGACCCTTTGGGTCGCTTTTATCCTTTCCTTAATGTCTATAATGATTGAAAAATATAACTGTAGCAACAGGTTAGTTATTGTGATAAAACTGGGTGCAATGATAACAATGCCCCATGGCTTGGTAGAAAAACGACCTATTCGGTCGATATTAGATTGTTATTACCACAATAGATATCAGGAAGTATCATTGAAATTTTTATTATTTTTATCAATTAGTCTTTTTTTCGTAAATACGGTTGAGGCTCAATGTAATAGTTCTTTGAATGACGTAAATGTTCAGGGTGTTTGTACTAAAATAAAAACTTACAAAAGTGGCGAAATCACAAAAACACCAGTACTCGTAGTTGCACTGCATGGTGACTCACCGTTTAATAACCCGTCTTATCAATATGAATTTGCAAATCAAATAGCTCTGCATTCTATAAATACTGTAAGCGTGGGTATGCTTCGCCCTGGATATACTGATCATTTAAAACGTACTTCTGATGGCATTCGAGGTGAAACGGTTGGGGATAATTATGATGAATCAAGAATCCATCAAATAGCAAAAGCGATTCAAAAACTGAAGGAATACCACAATTCAGAAAAAGTGATCCTTGCTGGTCACTCCGGAGGTTCTGCCATAACAGCTAAGTTAATTGCTCTATACCCTAGACTTATTAACCATGCATTTATTGTATCCTGCCCATGCAACATCCCTCAATGGAGAGCGGATATGTATAAAAGTTCTCATTATGAAGGTTTTAAAAAGAGTCTAGTTACTATTTCACCAATTGAGATGATTGACAATGTGGCTAATGATATCGGTATTACATTATTCGTTGGTAAAGATGATAAGGTAACGAGGCCATATCTGAGCAATGAGTATTTTATTGCACTTAAAAAAGCAGGTAAAAAAGTTGATTACCATGTAATTGATGGCGATCACAGATTGTTTTTGAACCAGACCGTTTTAAATTCGGTAGTGGACGTGGTGAGTGGCTATAACAAGCCAAGTCAGCCGGATTTGTAACATTGTCACGATTTTTTCTTTCCCACTTCGCGGGCAAAAAGCCCGCCAATACTAGTCAACACTGCTTGGGGCGTTATGTGAATTATGGATAGTCGAGCATTTTCAAAATTAATTGAGTTCTTAGAAAAAGTACCCTCTGTCACAGGTGTGATAGTGCATGGCTCTGAAGAGAAAGAAAGTTGGTGGGTTAAATTCACAATTGATACAACACATCATTTAGCGTGGAATACAGTCTAATAATTAGGACATGTTTTAAATTATTTATCACTAGATGAGAGGCAGACCTGCTTTTCGAAACCTACTTTAAAGAATTAGAAATAAACACATAACAAACCGCTTGAACAGAAGCTCAAAACTCCAGCTGCCTTGTGATTCGCTTCGCTCATTTTATTTCAAGGCAATATCCGTATTTGTCTGGGGTTAGCGGGGCGTTATGCACCTTATGGGAGTTAAGCTGTGTTTTTCAAGAAAAGTGAAAAATTCAAAGTTTATAAATTCTATATTATTGACGATGACCAGAATAAAATAGATAGACCTAAGTTGATGGACTTCATTCTGTTATTTTTCGAGAATAATTTACAAATACCATTGGATTTTGATATCGGCGGTCCTTATGGGATAAGAAAAGGCTCATCTTGTGGCATTCAAGCTCTTAGAAATAAACTCGAAAAACATGGGCACGATAAATATTATGCTTTAAGTGGTGTTACTGAAAATGTTGTAGGATTCGAACTCTTATTTAATGCAGTTTACAATGAACATGCGTATAGTGAATTAATTATTTGGTATAACCCGAAGGATTACGATTTAACTTTTGAAAAGGTAATTCGTGATTTGATATGTAGTTGTGTCATTAGCTATGCATATGAACTAGAAATCGAAGCTGGGTATAACATTAGCACGGAAACAAAGATTAAAAAGGGAATTCTGGGAGGGTTGTCTGTTAAAGTTTCATATGAGCATTTGGCATGGTTGGATGATTATGAAAATGGTGGCTACCGGGATATATTCAAAAATAATTTCATGAATCGCGCCCAACTAGCAAAGATGCAAGAGATAAACCAAAGTCTTAAAGTGAAAGAAATAAAAGGTAAGTACCTAGTAGAAATGGGTGCATAACAAGTCATTCAAGTCGTACAAAAACAGTTGGCTTTGTTCGTGCCTCACAAATTATCACCAACTATTATTAGCTGGTTGCAACGACGTTATGTACTAAGAATTTTGGTCTGCTGATTAGGAAAGACTATGCCTCAATTAAAAGATGGAAGTGATTTTCAAATAGATCACCATATTGTTGGTGATGAATCTGGTTTAAGAAATTTGATTTATGCTTGTGAAAAAGCGATTGAACAAGGCGAGTACATTGGAAATGTCCGTTTTAGTTTTCGTTTGTTCGTGGTTCACTTTTGCTTTTGGACGCAAAACAGCAGGCTTTCGCTCATTCTTCGCTTAGTTTATCCTGCTATTTTTCGCCGTTTATTAAGGCGTTATATACACTCTAAGGTTTGATGTTCTTTATGTTCGAATATTCACCAATAATTATCGGTTTCAGTTCTGTTTTATTGCAATTTTATATATTATCTAGCTTCAGAAGACTAAGCCCTAAATTGGCAACGAAGTTATATGGTGGTGTTGCCTTTAGCTCAAAATGGGAGCACCAAAAAAAAGCAACCAACTTTCTATATAACCCTAAAATTTGGCGTTTTGTTAAACAAACAAATATTAAGTGCGCACTGTACTTGAACTTTACTCTAACACTGACTTTTTTATTTCTAATATTTGTGGGTATTTAGTACATATAACATGTTATTAAAGCGGGAATGCTAAAGCTTAGCTCGGTTTCGCTCCGCTTCACAGTTTTCATTTTTTCTGTGACTATTCTATGGTTTCCGGAGCAAGTCCGGAATGACATAGAGAGAACATGTTCAAAATTAATTGCGGTGTCATGATGTTGATTTCTTATCGGTAATACACCAATCTCCAAATCCGTCATCCTGAACTTGATTCAGGATCTATTTTTTCTGTGACTATTCTATGGTTTCCGGAGCAAGTCCGGAATGACGTAGAGAGAACATGCTCAAAATTAATTGCGGTGTCATGATGTTGATTTCTTATTGGTAATACACCAATCTCCAAATCCGTCATCCTGAACTTGATTCAGGATCAATTTTTCTTTGACTATTCTATGGTTTCCGGAGCAAGTCCGGAATGACATAGAGAGAATCTGCTTTGGTTTAATAGGGGCGTAACGACTACCTTTGGTTAAATTGCTCACTTCACCTTGCGCGAAAAGAATGTCAGCGCTTCGCGCTGTATCATTAGCCTTTCACACGATATTCACCTTGCGCAAATTGAACGTACTCGCTTCGCTCGCAGTCGTTACATTTTGCACGTTAATCACCTTGCGCGAAAAGAATGTCAGCGCTTCGTGCTGTGTCATTAACCTTTCGTACGATAGCGCTTTGCACCAAGGCCATACTACTTCAATCTTGCAAGGTGATGTATGGCGATTGCATCCATCGGTTTTAGTTGTATTAAAGCAGTACCGTCTTGCTTTACAGTGATAGATTTCCCTATACACGGCCCTTGATTGGTATCCATGCTCAACTCATCACAATATGTGCCGGGTAGTAAACCGGTTTGAAACGTGGCATACATCATTTTATCTTCGCGATTAATCGCGACAAACCCAAGATCTCCGCGTGAAAACGCAATTTGGTTTTTACCATTGTCCCACCAATTTGAAATGGTTGGATTGGTCGGCCGTGTAACTTCTAAAACGCATTGCGCCGGCGATCATGGGTTTTCTATGTTCACATTGCCACAAGGTGTCTTGGCAGTTGAGTTTACCAGATTGGTGAACAGGCACTTTTGGTCCGCCAGCATCAGTATCGCCATTAAATTCATAACTGGACATCACTTTTGGATAACCATACGGATAGGCCAACATAAATACGTTAGCAAGGTCATACAGTGTTTTATCTTTAAACGTGACGATGTCGCCAGCACCACCGTGACCGCGCTGGTTATCGTGGTTGTCTGTGAATATAATGGCTTTTTCACTGGGTATTAAACCCCAGTCCTTAACAAAGGTTTTCAGTGAAGCCAGTTCCCCTTGTTTAAAAACATGGCTCAGTTTGACGCTGTATTTGAACTCTGTGACCATACCGTTGCTGAGATACGGCACTGATGAGATTGCTTCTCCCCCTTGATCTATGACTTCTTGAAAAATAAGCGGTGAGTCATTGAGCTGTTTTAAAATTGCGGCGATATCCTCAGTGGGCATATGTTTACTGGCATCAAGTCTGAATCCTGCCACGCCTAAGCCTGTAAGTTTGTTTAGGTAACTGGCGATTTTTGCCTGAACACCGATAGAGTCAGTATTTAAATCATGTAGGCCAACCAGTTCACAGTTTTGCACGCGCCACGCGTTATTTACGTAGTCAGTGCCATTGATAGTACAGGGTTTGTGGAAATCTTTAGGAGAGTAAATGGGGTAGTGCTTATTGCCATACGACTTGCCAGTAATACTTTTTACCGCTACCGTGGGCCATGTGATTAATCACTGCATCGACATAGATGTCCACGCCTTGCGCTTTGCATCGCTTAATCATATCGACAAATTGCGCTTTGTCGCCACTGCGACTGTTTATTTCATAAGTGACGGGCTGATATCTTGTCCACCACTGATCGCCTGCGATATGTTCATTAGGCGGTGACACTTGAACCGCTTTATAACCTTGAGGTCCTAAAAATGTCTCGCATTCAGTGGCAATATCGGGCCAAGACCACTCAAACAAATGTACAAATGTGGTAGGGGTATGCCCTGATGCATTCACGTTGGAAGATGCAATGAGTGCAAGTCCAGCTAGAGTAGGGAGTCGGTTATTTTTCATTCTTATATTTCTCATTTC
The DNA here is from genome assembly GCF_000814765.1 of Pseudoalteromonas luteoviolacea. Classification (GTDB taxonomy): domain Bacteria; phylum Pseudomonadota; class Gammaproteobacteria; order Enterobacterales; family Alteromonadaceae; genus Pseudoalteromonas; species Pseudoalteromonas luteoviolacea_H. Next base: position 700,335 of record NZ_JWIC01000006.1, on the reverse strand, counting down.
TTTGGAGAAAGACAATATATCGGTCTTATGGGAATAATCGTATTGAATACGTATGCAAAATGGCAACCAAAAACGGTTGCCATACACAAATTTTAAGGTGTTATCTTAACACTAGAGAGCCTGTATGAGGTGTGTGTTTTTACCAAACTCAAATACGTTTAGTTTGCCACACTGCGCGAAGTGGTTATTGCTAGCATAAGGTCGGTTTGCTTGAAGAATATCACTTTCCCATCCTTGACCATTTTTGACAAATGCTTTTAGCTCAAACCAGCCTTGGTGAGTTTGATTGCAATCCATTTCTACATCAAGTTTCCAGTAGTGTGGTCCCCCATTGGTTTAAACCCGACTCACCAAATCCATGAAGATCGTAGGTTTTCTTTTCGCCCCAATTTGCAGGCCAAATATTGGTTGTCCAATCTAAAGCAGTCCCTTGGGCATGAATTGATTGATCAGGCTCAGTTGCCTGCCAGTCTAGGTAGGTATCTCCTGATTTCCATGGTGCAGTGGTTTGATTTCTGAGGTTTAGATGTCTAATTGGAATTTGGCAAAGTATGGGGTTTTGGTCGCATTGCAATCCTCGTTGTGACGCTGCATTGTGGTCCAAGCCGCCGCGTACAAACATATCTTGGCCGCTTTGTGTTTGTGCCTTTATAAATACAACCGTTCTTTGCCAATCTTCGTCGCCGTCATTAGGGGTATCTGTAGTCATACTTTGGTGATGGATCGCGATTGCATCCATAGAGGATAGTGATATTTGAGCAGTCCCATCGCCATCAACCGTAATTGCTCTGCCATTGCAATATCCCGAAGTTTTACCGCCAGAAAGCTCGTCACAATATGTGCCCGCAGGAAGACCGGTTGCCAACCTCACATTCATATTGTTCGATTCTCTATTGATGGCCACAAACCCTAAATTACCGCGCGAAAAAGCAATTTGGTTATTGCTATTGTCCCACCAATTTTGTACTGACCAGTCATCATTGGGTATGATTTCTAAAGCGCATTGCGCCTGCAATAAAGGGCTTTCTGTGCTCACATTGCCATTGCTGTGCGCGTTGCAATTTAGATTATTACCTTTGATGAACGGGTACCGTTTGGACCGCGCGGGCATCGGGTATTGCCATTAAATTCATCAGCTTAGACATTACTTTTGGATAGCCATAGGGGTAGGTAAGCATGAACACATTGGCCCAGTTCATATAGTTTACCGTCGTGGAAGGTGACAATAGAGCCTGCACCGCCATGCCCGCGTTGATTGTCATGGGTTATCAGAAAATACAACGGCTTTATAGCTTGGCATAAAGCCCCCAGTTGCTCACCAAAGATTTAAGCCAAGCAAGCTGGCCTGTTTTAAATGTTTCGCTGGAGTTTAAATGCTGTATTTGAACTCAGTGACTAAGCCATTTTGAAAGTATTCAGACGCTTGAACTGCTTCACCCCCCTTGATCTATGACCTCTTGAAACACCACAGATTGCTTATTGAGTTTACCGGGAATATCGCCGATGTCGTTTGCAGGCATATGCTTGCTTGCATCCAAACGAAAACCCGCTACGCCAATATCGAGCAAGTCATTTAAGTAATTTGCAAGCTGCGACTGCACATAAGGTGCATCGGTGTCCAAGTCGTGCAATCCCACTAATTCACAATGCTGCAGCGCGCCACGGGTTATTGCCGTAATCTTCAGGGTTAATTGCACAGGTTTGATGGAAGTTATTTGAGCTGTAAGATGGGGGTATTGTTTGTTACCAAACTGACTGCCTGCGACCCGGGTACCGCTTCCGTGTGCCATATGATTTATCACCGCATCAACATAAATATCGACCCCCTACAGCTTTACATCGAGAAACCATGTCGATGAACGCAGCTCTATCTCCGCCGCGACTGACAAGTTGATAGCTAACAGGTTTGATATCTTGTCCACCATTGACTCCCGGTGATATGTTCACTCGGCGGTGAAACCTGAACTGCCGCATAGCCTTGTGGCCCTAAAAAGGTTTCACAATTCTTTGGCGACATCAGGCCAAGACCACTCAAACAGGTGAACAAATGTCGTGGGTGCACCCGTGTTACTAGGCGTAGCATAGGTGCAGTTTGATGCAAGTACCGAAACACTTGCGACGATTGGTAGTATTATATTTTTCATTATTGTGCCTCTCATTTACATGAGTTTTACAATATAAGGTGCTTTGAGGAACATTCCATTGAATACGTATGCAAAATAGGATCAAAGTTGCATGTTGTTGTTTTATAATGCTATGAATTAGGTGGTTTAAGTTGTTTATTATCTATTAAAAGAATAAATATTTCTTTAGTGTTAAATAATTACTCTACTATAATGAACTCGGTGTACTTTTTATGGGTAAATAGAAGTTAGTGCAGTATTTAATCTGGAGTATGGATGCAAAAGGTCTTTGTAAGCGCCTGTTTAATGGGTAATTAAAGTGAGGTATAACGGAAGTAACTTATCGGCTGGATGAGTCAGATAAGCGTTGGTTAGATTTAAACGTTAAGCTTGTTGGTTTTTGTCCAGAAGTCTCTGCTGGTTTACCGATACCTAGAGCGCCTGCGGAAATTATCGGAGGCGAAGGGCGTGATGTCATCCACCAACAAGCGCGTGTTGTCGGAGATGATGGAGTCGATGTGACCGATGCTTTTTTAGATGGTGCGTATCAAGCGCTGCAAATTTGTTTGCAACAACAAATAAAATTCGCGGTTTTGGCAGAGGGTAGCCCATCTTGCGGAAGTGAAAAAATATATGATGGCACTTTTTCTGGTAAGAAAGTAAACGGTGCTGGCGTCACTGCACAACTGCTCAGATCCAAAGGCATCAAAGTCTATAGCCAACACTCTGTTATGCAGTTAATTGAGCAGCTAAAACGTAATAGCGAAACGGATATCTAAAACAATTAGTTAGTATATTCTTGCATTAACTTGCAAACTACTTGGGTTAATTGGCTATCATTTTGCATTAATTGCTTAAGCTTATCACAAGGTAGCCACATAATATCACAGGGTGTGTCACTGGTAATGTCGGTTGCGCATGCACCGCTTAGCAATGCTGTAAGAGCAATTGATTCGCCCGGCCCTTTATTTGTACAAGTGTGATTTACGTCATTACCTGATGATACGTTCCATTGCTCTTTAACGCTTCCTCTTACAATAACGCCAATTTTCGACATCGGCTGATTTTCGTTGCAAATTACTTGCTGCGCTTCATAAACCTGATGTTCTACAAAAGCGGACAGTTTTTCACGTGTGGTGAGCGGTAAGTTCTTAGCCCAAGGAATATCATTGGTAAATTGCTGTTGCTTGGTCGTTTTGAAGATTGACTCATTTTGAAGATTGGCCATCTTGTCTTCAACGCATGCTAATAACCTTTGTGCTTCGGGTTTATCTAACACAGCTTGCTTAAGTTGTGCGTTGATGACTGCACGTTCGCGATTGAGTAATAACCTAGTGGCAGCTTGTGTCTGTAAGGATTGAATAATTTCTGGAAAACTTTCGTGTAGTTCATTCATGCGCTCTAGTGTACGTGTTTTGTTATCTTTGACATCTTTCAACACTAAATCAGCTGCAGACTGGCTAGGTGCTAACGTTTGGACATGACTTTGCAGTGCCTCTTGTGCGTGCATAAAGCCCCGAGCAATGTCGTAACCCAAGGCAAGCTTCTTAAAGTAAAAGGTCAATAAGAGCTTGTTTAACCATGAATACTGTCTAAGTGGTTGCAGCCATTTTGGGGTTTGCCATACCGTATAAATGGAGGTTCTTGGGCTAATTTGGGGCTCACCGTCAAGGGCAGATTCAACTGCTTCGACTAACTTGCTAGTAGCTTGTTTGCTCAACATCCCTTGTTCAAATTGCGTCCAATAATGTTTGCGTTCAGTCTCGAGCAGTCGTCTTTTGTATGCCGTGTTGAGCTCGTCTGTGGTTATTTTATTATTTGATTCAGTCTCATTGAGCACTTGTAGCTGCGACTTTTGCTTCACGGTTTCCCAGTCTGCGCCTTGCAAGAATGGGTTGGTCATCATCACCGGCAGCATCTCGTGTAGCTCATTACTGATAGTGCCTTGGGCTTTGTCTACGGTCGCTTGCTTTGCCGGAGGTAATGAGCTTAAGCCGAGTATTTTAAGTAACCAGCCCATCGTGGAGCCATTAACCAAAATGGTTAAGACCACGATGCCTGCACATAAAAACAGCACCCGATCACCAATTTCTTTTGGTATTACATCACTGGCGACTACGGCCAGTGCCAAGGCTAATGACACCGCACCGCGCAGTCCACCCCAGCACAGCACCGCGGCTTTTGGAAAATTAATACCAATACCTAATCTAGTTAGGGCCGGCATACACACGGTGATAGAGAGTGCCCGAATGATTAAAATACCAGCGTAAAGTAATGCCAGCATTTTCCATGCTTGCATATCATTCAGTGGTACACGGATAGCGACCAATATGCCAACCAGTAAAAAGATGAGTGTGTTGGCCATATGGGCCATCATTTCCCAAAAATGATGTAAAAATCCAGCGACTTCAGGGCTGATCCGCGTTCGACCGATACTCGCAAACATTATGGCTAACGTGACAACCGCAACAACTCCTGATACGTGAAAATTCTCCGCAATAAAAAAAACTGAGTAAGCTGCCGCAATGGTTAAAGAGATCTCGATCATTGGGTCGTTAAATACATGCTCAATCCACATAATACATAGGCCACCCACGGCTAAGCCTATTGCCAGACCCACCAAGACAACTTGCAAAAACTCGCCAGTGACATGTAAAGGCGATGAAAGTCCAGCGTTGATATCACCACTGTAAGTTGCGGTAACCCACGCAAAAAAGAGTGAAAAGAATACGATTGCGGTACCGTCATTGAGTAGTGACTCGCCTTCAATGAGGGTTTCAAGGCGCTTTCGAGAGCTGACTTCTTTTAAAAGCGCGACGACAGCGACCGGATCTGTGGCACTGATCAAAGCACCAAACATCAGGCAAATGGCCCAGCTCCAGCCCCAGCCATCGGGTACAATGGCAAATATGAGCTCTGCAGTTAACCAAATCGCCAGCATTAAACCAGGGACAGCTAAAATCGCGATTTGTGTAAACATGCGGCGGAATAAATGCACTTCCATGGCAAATGCGCTTTCAAAAATGAGCGTCGGCAAAAACAGATATAAGAATAGGTGAGAGTCTATTTCGGCAACCAAAGATAAACTTTGGCCAAACTCTGGGGCATATGCATTAAATAAATCTCCCCTTTGCAGCAACCCGATTGCGATGCCTAACAATAAGAGCGCAACCGTGTAGGGGACTTGTGTGCCTTTTAAAATATGGCGCACAAATGCGCCAATAAAGAGTGCGAAGATCACAAACAGCAGGATCAACAGCCCTGTGCTAAATGCCATAGTACTGTGCCTATGCAGGTTGAATGCTCTAAGTTTAGAAAAGGAATGTCAGGTTCGCTAAGATTAAGCGGGATAGAGGCTGTTTAAATTTCAAAAATGTTCATACAATAGAAACAGATAGTGTGTGATGTAATTAGGTTGAATATGGTCAAAGGTAGTTGCAATTGTAACGCAGTGCAGTTTGAAATCAGTTTACCAATAACGGATATCTATGTTTGCCATTGCTCAATTTGCCGAAAAGCAAGTGGCGGAAATGGTGTGTCGGTTGCTGTGGTGAATAACCAACACTTTACTTGGCTGATAGGCACCGACAAAATCAATTCTTGGCACAAACCCAACCACGACTGGGTTTGTAGTTTTTGTACACAGTGTGGGTCAAACCTGCCTGGCAAAAACGATGAGCAGCGTATGTACGTGCCAGTTGGGTTAATCGCCAATGATGATTTAGCGGGTGCCAAGGTGGTTCACCACATGTGGGTGAGCTCAAAAGCTTCTTGGGAGGAAATTGGTGATGAAGGTCAGCAGCACGATGGGTTTATTGGTTAGTCTGCTTTGAAAAAGAGGTGCAAAGGGGCACCTCATTATATGGCAGTTATAATGTGTTTTATCAGGTCTTGCTTAGTCCTGTTCTGACTCATCTTCGTCTGCTTTAGGGCAAACGTTTGGATAGCATTTAAAAACTTCTCTTAATCCTCTAAATACACCGACATGCAATACCGAACGATGGTTTTCGTCATGGGTAATGTCGTATCGAATTGTGGTCGCACCTGTGTCAATGAGACTTTTTGCGGCGTCATCGATTGCGGTGATGTGCTGCAAGTAAAGCGCTTGATGCTCAGGAGGAATATTTTCTTCATGTGCAGCAATGATATACACAGAGAAGGCTTTTTCATCAAATGTGTCTTCTGCTGCTTCAACCCACTTTGCAACAATGCCATCGTCCCACCACAGTGAAGGGTCAATGGCGACATAGCCTTTAAATAAAGGCTGCATATGCTCTGATAATAGGCTAGTGATTGTGAATAACCCGCCAAGTGAATGACCAGACAGCACTCTAAAGTCATCAGTGCGGTAAGTGCTATCAATAAACGGGATCACTTCAGTTTTGATAAACGCTTTTAGTTGGTGGCTTTGTCCGGTTGCGACGGGGATTGGACTATTTTTAGGCTCTGTTGGGGTTAAATCGCGCGCTCTGTGATGACGAGTATTGATAGCGACCAAAATTGCCTCTGGTAGCATGTTTGAGCGTTGTAAAAACCACATATTGTGACCCGTTAAATATTGCAAGTTCTCGCCGTCAGTGGTGTAAATAACAGGGTATTGCTTGTCGCTATTTTCTGGCGCATCGTAGCCTTCAGGTAAAATTACCCCACACAGTACGCTCTTCACCGAGTATTGAAGACGAAATAGTATGTTCAGTGGGTAGATGTTCATATTTATAGTCAAGATAAGAGGCATTGGTTAAAAAACTACAGATACACATCAATAGGAAAGCGAACTGCTTCATAAGTTTACTCCTTGTTTAAGTTATTTTAAGGACGTAACTGCTGTGCAATTGTTTAGCTGCTTTTTTAAATGTAAATGTGAAATCAGGGTGTTTGATACATTAATTTATATGAATGAGAATCTCATCGGTTATTAGACGGGAATCAATGACATAAACAAGGCAACTTGTGTATTTAAATCTAAAGCCTTTATTAAAATTAGCCCTTATAATTTGAATTTACCCTCATAGTATCCTTTGAAAAATCTTTTTTTATATGAAATCGGGTGTGTTCATAGTGAATCTTCCATTATTTTGTGGATAGAGTGAAAATCAAAAACGTGATTTTCATTCATACTGATCTACTAGTCAGCCCAGTAGCCGAATCGACTCTTGAAAAATAATACATCAAGAACTTCAAACTTTTTTACTTTGACATTAAATAAAACAATTCAAGAAGCCTCAAAATGAGGCTTCTTTTTTATTAGCGAGGTCTAACGGTTTTATATCAAGTTAATAACCAAATTTGGCTTCAGCTTTATTATGCAGCTGATCACCCACATTTTGCGCGTATTTTAAAACATCAAAGTTGCCTTTGAAAAAGCTAATGTCTCCCATTGAACTGTAAGATTCATCAAACACTTCTTTAAAATCGATGATGTCCTTAAAGTTTTCTGCATTGATATCAAATCTACCCCAAGCTTGACCTTTGCCATCAGCGCCTCTGTCGTACGCTAAACCTTGCATGAACAGGGCAGGAACTTGCTTTGCCAATTTAAGTAGATCTTCATTTGCATTTAGCTTTTCTTCTAAATAGTTTTTATTTTCGTCACTGATGGTGCCATTGACGACAAATTCCCCTTTTTCATCAATCGAAAACCCCCAACTTGTAGACTCGGCGAGTTTTGGATCTGTGTTTTTTAACTCGCTCATAAATGATTGGTAGTGTGTTTGCATACCTCTAAATAGGTCTGCTACACCACCAAAATACAACGTCTGGGAGACTTTGTTGAGTCGTTCAGGGTCATAGGTATGGGATTCAAGCGTCATTTCACCAACATTTGGGTCATTGATTATATGTTGGTCGTCATGTGATGTATTTTGAATGTGTGCCGCTGCTAGTGTACTGACTTCATCAGTAATGGGTTTAGCATCCATAGATGAAGGATTCTTGTTTGGTGCGTTACTGGGGGATGGTGGTTGAAAGTTGGTCTGGTTCGTTATCTTCATTACATAATCCTTATACAGAAGACTTGTCATTGGTTTACGTATCGACAGTTGAGCTAGGGTCTTTAGTTATAAATTTATTATATGTACAAATATCTACTATTCACCAAAACGCGTTTTAGGCTCTTTTTAGGGTAATCCATTATACATTGTTTATATAAGTCACTATTTAGTTAAGTTGCATCATTAATATAAATAATAGTTATGGCTGTAGAATAAACACCTATTTGAAAATGTTGCATACTAATTATACACCGTGTTAAAAAGAGTGTCTTAATGATCTGTAAAGCTGACTTCATCATGCAACAATACTCAATCTTGCAGCAATTACCAAAAGCCAAACTTGGCTATCTGCCAACACCAGTGATTAAATTAGAAAATCTTACTCGTATTTTAGGTGGCCCCGACATACTAATGAAGCGTGATGATTTAACTGGGCTTGCCCTTGGCGGTAATAAAACTCGCAAACTTGAATACATTTTAGGTGATGCTGTCGCTAAAGGATGTGATTGCGTCGTTACGGCTGGTGCGCAGCAGTCTAATCACTGTCGGCAAACCGCGGGGGCCGCGGCCAAACTCGGCCTACATTGCCACTTGCTATTAGGCGGAGATAAGCCCAACGAAGCTAGAGGGAATTTGCTTTTAGACTCTTTGTTCGGTGCACACATTCATTTTACTAAAGAAAATCGAAAAGGCGAAGATATTCCAAATGTCGTTGAGGGGTTAAAGCTAGCTGGCCATACGCCGTATGTTATCCCCTATGGGGGATCGAATGACTTGGGGGCATGTGGCTTCATAGAAGCTGGCTTGGAGCTTAGTAAACAAATTGATATGGAGAATTTAAGTCAGGTGTTTTTTGCTTCCAGTTCAGGGGGAACTCATGCTGGTTTGATGATTGCAAAATCTATTTTAAATCAAAACCATTCTCTGACAGGAATCCAGATTGACAAAGCTGAGTTAGCGGGTAAAACATTTAAACAAGAAGTCTTAGAGCTGGCTAATGCAACTGCCTCATTTTTAAATTTAGACTTGGCATATACAGCGCAAGAGGTGGTTTTAGATAATCATTATTTAGGCGAGGGCTATGGTGTGTTGTCAGCGCAAGAGCGAGAAGCTATTCAGCTACTTGCGACAACTGAGGGCATTTTATTAGACCCAGTTTATACGGGGAGGGCTTTTGCCGCCATGGTCGATAAGATTAAAAGCGGCAATTTACCAAGGGATAAACAGGTGTTATTTTGGCATACTGGAGGGACTCCATCCTTATTTGCCTATTCAGCCATGCTCGTTTAGTCGTACAATAAGCAATACATTGCCCAGACCCGCTTGATATGAAGGCAAAGACGCTTAAATTGCAATTATATTTTGAGTACGATAAATTTGCCTACGCTGGCTTGATCCACCAGCAAAATAGCACATAAAACGTTGTGCTAATAAACCCGCTTTAAGCATTATGACATTACGTCATTTCAATTTTCAAAATGAATTATGGAACGGAAGTAAACCATGGCAGTTCTTGAGATTTTAACAGCCCCTGATCCTCGTTTAAAAACGATAGCCAAGAAAGTCACAGACTTTGATGCAGTACAGTCACTTGTAGATGATATGCTAGAAACGATGTACGCAACGAGCAATGGCATTGGGCTTGCCGCAACACAAGTTGGCAGAGACGAGGCGGTTGTTGTGATTGATATTTCAGACGAAAGAAATGAACCCATTATTTTGATTAACCCTGAAGTGTCTGAAGGTAAAAACAAAGAAAAGGGACAAGAAGGCTGTCTATCTGTGCCTGATTATTTTGCTGAAGTTGAACGTTTCACCTCAGTCAAAGTCATAGCGCAAGACAGGCAGGGCAACCCAATTGAAATAGAAAATGATGAATTTTTGGCAATTGTGATGCAACACGAAATTGATCATCTCCACGGTAATTTATTCATTGATTATCTCTCACCTTTAAAACAAAAAATGGCAATGAAAAAGGTTAAGAAGTACTTAAAGCTTCACGCTTAATCCTATTCTTTTGATAAGCAGTATGACAATGCTGCTTTGATCCCTTTATAGCCTTGAGTGCTTCGAATACATCTTGTATGGTTTATTCTTAACCACACTGTTATTTGCAAAACGAACGAAGGACCAACCGATGCGATTTCTCAATACGGCAATATGTTTAGTAGCTTTAACACTCTTAGGATGCGCCAGCACAAGTGTGTCAGAGACAAACAACAGTATGGTTGCATCCTCGTCGAGTGTTGCATCGAAAAGTGATGGAATTAAAATGTATTTCGGATTATCGATCCCTACAGGGGGATTGATTACACCTCAGCAGTGGCAAAAATTTGAGTCGAACCAATTGGCCAATGCTTTTACTGGGTTCAGTGTGGTCGATGCGGTGGGTTATTACAAAGGAGAAAAAGAACCTGCAAAAGTCGTGACAATCTATAACGTTTCCAAAGCTGATATTGAGTCTGCAAACCGTTTAGCCAAAGAATATAGCAGGCTGTTTAATCAAGATTCGGTGTTAATAGCACGCCTTAATGTCGCTCAAATTAGTTTTGTTGGGAAGGAATGACTGATGCAAAAAAAAGATGCCGTTCATGAGTATTTGTTATCTAAACCATTGAGCAGCGTAAGCCAGCCATTTGGAGAAGGTGTAGATGTATACAAAGTGAAAGATAAAATGTTTGCAACGCTTGCACCAGAAAAAATGCGGCAATCGCACACAGGGTATTGGTGGCTAAATCTTAAATGTGATCCTCATGAAGCTCAGGCGCTAAGAGATATCTTCGATTCAGTTATTCCTGGATATCATATGAATAAACAGCATTGGAATACTGTAATTTTGGATGGCTCAATTCCTAAAGGTGAAATTGAACGTATGATTGATAATTCGTATCTGCTGGTTGTAAACAAAATGAAAAAAAGCGATCGACAAGCCATTTTACTGCATTTGTAATTGATGCTTTCAATAATTAACCAATTAGCTTTTACTTTTATTTGAACTTTTTGCTGTATAAGTCTTCTTATTTTATTTATGTAAAATAAGGAAAGGACTATGTTTCCAATCGATGTGTTTGTTGCTTATACCGCTGCATGCCTTTTACTCGTGATTTCACCCGGTCCAGATAATATTTTAGCGATAGCTCGAGGCGAGAGCCAAGGCCGTTTGGCAGCGTGTGTTTCAGCAAGTGCTTCCGGAGTCGGAATATTGTTCCATGTTATCGCGGCAACCGCAGGACTCACCATTTTAATTCAAACATCAATGGTTGCTTTTTTTATTGTGAAAATAATTGGTGCAAGTTATTTAATTTGGTTAGGGATAAAAGTGCTACGCAATCGCAATTTAATTACGATTGAACCCATCGCAGCAAAATCTTTGAAATCAATATTTACCACAGGCTTTCTTTCAGCTGCTCTGAATCCTAAACCTGGCATATTCGTATTGGCATTCATACCGCAGTTTATCAACCCAAATTTGGGTAGTGTATCAATGCAGATGTTGGTTTACGGGTTTTGGTTCGCTTTACTGACCACCATCGGCTTTACATTAATGGGGGTATTTTCTTCTCAATTGAAAAACTGCTTAATGAATAGACCAAAAGTGTTACAGGGTTTAAATATCTCTGCTGGCGCAACTTTTATTGGTTCTGGTCTCGCCGTGGCGTTAATGAAACAGCGATAGTACTGACGATCAGCTTCCATGCAGAAAAGTACGGTTAATTTAACTGAATATTTTACAATAACGATAGGAGGGGAACTTTGTAACCATATTCATTTTTAGTTACATTTAAACGTATGTAATGTGTTGGATTGAATGCAGTTTTTATTTAATGTAGCTAAAAAAGTCACAGGAGAGAGCTACAGTGTACAAATCCATTATTGCAATGTCTGTCGTGGCCGTTTTAGCTGGGTGTCAAGCAAATAAAGCGGGCACGCAGGTTAACTCAGCAACCACAACAGTACAAACCGAAAGCCAAAGTGCAGTAGAAAAAGAAACCCAAAGGCTGAACGCTTGGTTTGCTGAAAAATACGAGCAAGAATTGCAAATGAGCCCAATCACGATGACGATTTATGGGCGAAAAGATAAATATGACCAAATCGATGAAGTGTCAGAGCAGGCTGAGAGACGCAAGCTGGCGTGGCTCGCTGGCACTGTGGCTGAATTAAGATCGCAATTTGATTACACCAAGCTAGATGCTGAGGCAAAAATTTCTTACGATTTGTGGTTGTACGACTACGAGAAGCAGAAGCAGCAGGCAAAGTTTTTTGAAAATACTTATGTGTTTAATCACATGTTTGGCATACAGTCATTTTTTGCGCAGTTCATGATTAACTACCACAAAGTAGATACTCTGGCTGACATGCAGGCTTACAATACTCGTCTAGTGAGAGGAGCCGAAACGATTGTTGAGCTTCTAGGTCAAGCGCAATCTAGAGCTGAAAAAGGCATCAGACCACCTAAATTCTCGTATGAAGGTGTTATCGCTCAATCTAAAAACATCATTGATGGTGCGCCGTTTATTGACAGCGAAAAGGATGCGCCTTTATGGGCAGATGCTAAAGCTAAAGTGCAAAAATTGATTGACGATAAAAAGATTAGTCAAGCAGAAGGGGACGCGTTACTTGCGCAAACCAAAGCTGCGTTGCGAGGTGCATTCAAATCGAGTTATACCTCATTGATAGATTGGTTTGAGCAAGATATGGCCAACTTAAAGCAACAAGATGGCTATGGTGTGGGCGATTTACCAAATGGTAAAGCTTTTTATAATTACAGACTTGCAGATCAAACTTCGACTAATTTAACGGCGGATGAAATTCATAAGATTGGCCTTGATGAAGTAGCGCGTATTAAAGCTGAAATGGAAAAAATCATCGAGCAAGTTGGATTTGAAGGCTCTATGCAAGAGTTCTTTGAATTTTTCCGAAGTGATCCGCAGTTCTTTTATGAAAATAATGATGAAGGTAGGCAAGGTTACATTGACGACTCAGTTGCATATTTAGACGAGCTTAACAAGAAGCTACCTGACTATTTCGGGATCTTACCTAAGTCAAAACTGGTAGTTAAGCGAGTCGAGTCATTCAGAGAACGTCCTGGTGCTGCACAACACTATATGCCAGGCACTAAAGATGGTTCTCGTCCAGGCGTTTATTATGCCCACTTGATTGACATGACATCCATGCCTAAAAATACGATGGAGTCGATTGCATATCATGAAGGTAACCCAGGCCACCATATGCAGCTTTCTATCGCACAAGAGTTAGAGGGGATCCCAGAGTTTAGAACGAAAGCACATTTTACAGCCTATTCTGAAGGGTGGGGATTGTATTCTGAACTGCTCGCTAAAGAAATGGGCTTTTACAAAGACCCATATAGTGACTTCGGTCGTTTGTCGAATGAAATGTGGCGCGCAGTAAGACTAGTTGTTGATACGGGAATTCATGCTGAAGGCTGGTCTGAAGAGAAATCTGTATCTTACTTTATGAGCAATGTGCCAATAAATGAAACTGCGGCACGCTCAGAGATCCGTAGATACATGATTATGCCTGGGCAAGCGACATCATACAAAATCGGTATGATTAAAATTTTAGAGCTCAGAGAACATGCTAAACGCCAGTTAGGAAATAAATTCGATATTAGAGGCTTCCATGACACGGTGTTAGGCGGTGGAGCAATGCCGCTTTCTATTTTAGAAAGACGTGTAAATACATGGATTGATGAGCAAAAAAGTTCATAATTAAGACGAGTTCTTGAGTATAAAAAATGCATACGCTTTTTGTTGCGTGTGCATTTTTTTTGGAATAATGAATACTTTAAAATATCGTATTCCTACAAGTTCTCATAAGTATCGTAATTTATTAATAAAATCATGGTTAAATTGTGTACAGTTGGTGTTGGTTTTATACAAAGGAAGTATGCTCGTAAAAGCGTACTCACTTCAACAGGACCGAAGTCGTCACTGTCAGATTTATAACAAGCAAAAGGAATTGCGTGTATTACTTAGCTTTGATCCGCGAGTTTCTCATGCCTGCTGGCAATACAATATTTCAGAGCAAAATTTTATAGGGATGAAAATTATGAGTGAAACTACAAATACAGAATCAACGAATCCGGAATCGACCACGGCAGCGCCAGAATCATCATCGGAGTTTGAGCAATATCAATTGTCAGAAAAGTGGCTTAAGCGATTCAAATTACTAAAAAAGCTCGGTGCTGACTCACAATCCATGTTTTCTATTATGAAAACACCTGAATTTAAGGGGTTATCGAACTCAGATAGAATCAGTGTGTCACTGAACTTTTTCGTTTTATTCTTTGGACCATTGTATTATTTATTCAAAAAAATGTGGATGAAAGCTGGCTTTATGTTTGCCAGTATATGGGTTTTCAATGGTTTACTATCTATCGTTGAAGGCCTATTGGGCTTCACTTTTCCATCTGTTATTTTTTGGGTTGTTCCCAATGTCATCTGTGCTCAAATTGCGTGTTATGACTACTATAAACACATAACCGCTGAGGAAAAGATATGGCCTCAAGTACCGGAATTTCTTAAGCAGCCAGTAGGGATAATTTCTTACTTAGTCGCCTCATTTGTCTTTTTAATGGTGGCTGTTTCTTTAACAACTGCGTGATAACCATCATTTCTAAAAAGGGGCTAATTCGCCCCTAATTTTTGTTAAACTTCCTTTATGCCTATGATATCTGCGCGTTATTGTTTGATTGACATTGTTATGGCTTGATTGTACATCGGTGTGATCGGAAGATGAATTTTACTATCTGTATACCAGTTTAAAATCAACGGTTCTTTTCCATCTTCAATGGTTTCAAGGCTAACGTCTTGACCTGTTCCCATATTAACTTGAGCGTGCTCATTTTTATTTACATCTAATACCAACGCGATTTTACTACCTTTGGCCAGTTTTCTTGCACTCATCCGTGTATTAACAAGTGGTAGCTTTGTTTTTTGGCCAGGGGTTAATAGTTGACGCTTTGCGCTATTCTTCGCATAACTGGCTCGGCTACGATAATGCGCTAAATGAAATGTTTCGCCATCAGGTTGGATCTGATAAATATTAAAGCCAATGTCGACATCACGCTTATTAATAGAGATAGAAATATGCCCAGTGGGTGTCCCTGCGTACTGCATATCTTGTTTGAATACATCCGTGGTAAACACAATACCAGTGTCGTCTGGGAGGCTAGGCAGGATAACATTCATGTGATCAATGTTATGCTGAATACTGCGATCAGACAGGTTAACCTGTTGCGTGTGTTTGCCTAATTGTCTTGGCTTTGTTGTCACTAATGCCTGGTATGTCGATGTTGAAGGAGTGCCTAAATAAAAATTAATTCCTTGCTGGTTAAGTTGAGCGAAGCTATCTACATGGTGCCAGCTGTTATTGCCCATGAGTTGGTAATTTACTTTGTTTTTCACAAGTTCAGGAGATGGCGCGTTTTTTAAAATATGATTAAACCATTCGAACACTATTTTTTCAGTGTCTTTTTTAGCGGCTACGCGGTCAAGTCGATAATTAGTCACATGACTGAGAGGAGTTTTTTGAGCTGTCCAATGGTCATAAGGGCCTATCAATAAGGTGTGATTTGCTTTTGGGTTATATTTATAGTGCTCTTGCATATAGTAAATAGAGGATATTTGGCCACCATCAAAATAACCTGTTATAGAGAGTACGGGAATAGTAATATCAGCAAAGTCCTGCCCATATGGCACCATGGCTTTGTAGTAATCATCGAAGCTAGGGTGGCTTAAAAATTTTTGAAACAATGGATTTGGGCGTCCTTCAATTTTGTCTATATCCTTAAATGCTCTGCCGCTTGAGAATAAAGTTTTGTTTACATTGTCCCAATGTGCACGGTCTGCATATTCACTATTGTCCATCGTTTTATTGTTCGTAACATGAAACCCCCATTGATAGTTGGCCGTTAAGAAGATGTTGTTTTCCATGGGCAACCCAAGAGCTGGGTGGGCTGCAGCGTAGGGCGCTATTGCTTTTAAAGCAGGGTGTTTGTACTTTGCAGCTGCCCATTGAGTGTAACCATTATAGCTTCCTCCATACATCACTACTTCACCATTGCTCCAACTTTGTGTACTGATCCAATCAATGATCTTATGGGCATCTTTGCCTTCATTTATCCAAGGCTCGATTTTATTGTTACTGAGCCTCTTTCCTCGAGAGTTTACGATGATACCTACATAGCCTTGTAATACAGCGTATTTCGCGGTTTGAATATGTCGGCTTTCATCAGCATAAATTGTAAATTGAAAAGCTGTTGGATAAGTTTCACTGCTGTTTTTTGGTCTCACTATGGTGGCTGTATGCTCTATACCTTGTGTTGTTGAGATAAGCCTTGCAGGTTCAATAATGTACTTTCTTTGCCATTTTTTTTGAATAACTGGGTGCGCTATGACATAGACGCTTTTGAGGGCTTTTAGGTTCATTGCACTTGACGCGAGTAAACTCAACTGTTGCCCACTGAGTGTGTTTAATCGCTTTATATTATTGATGACGTTTGCGAGCTGTTTACGCTGTTGCTTATAACGTGTGTTTAAGGTGTTTTCATAATCGTACAAAGCTGCGTAGCTTAGTGTTTCTAATTCTTGCGTTATTATCTGCTTGAGTGTCAATGTGCTGTTTGCTTGATAAAATTGCTGATATTGAATGAATTGTGACGATGTACCTTGTTTACCAAGTGTCGCGTCTAAATATGTTTTATTTTGCTGCAACAAGCTTAAACCTATTTTAACGTCAGCTGGCTGTTTAGATATCAATTCTTTTGGCAACTGATTAACTAATGGTAATACAGATTCAAAAAACAACTCAGAGTCTGCAATCTGAGTCATGGTTATATTGTCAGTCGCTAAAAGCACTTTTAGGTTTGAAGGGAATAAAAACTGTTTATTTTCTTTTGCTTTTAATGGCACAAATAAGCTCATCGATAATAAAACTGCTGAAAAAGCAATTACTTTCGCAGTTAATTTAGATAAAATGCACATTGCTGATTTCCTATATTAATAATCGAAATCAGCTTATTTTTGGTCGGCTGTAAAGTAGTGATGGTCAGGAAACTTTTGATGACTTTTAGTGACTAAAAAATATTAAGTATATAATACAATCACTTAATAATAATAAAGAGATGTGATGCGTTGGCAAATTGGTGAGATTACGTTTTGTGATAAAACCCTATCTTTGATTTCTGATGGTGCAAAGACCCAGCTTGAGCCTATGGTTTCAGAGGTCTTACGATTTTTTTGTTTGAATCCGCATATGTTGGTATCAAGAGACGAATTAATTGATCAGGTGTGGCAAGGGCGCATAGTCACAGATAATGCCGTCAATCGTGTGATCACCAAGTTAAGAAAAGCGCTGCAAGATGACCCAAGAAAACCTACGTTTATTGTGACCTACCCAAAAAAAGGGTATCAGTTTATCGCGGCTGTTAGGGCTGTGGATGATGAGAGGCCCGTTAACCCTCCTCAGCATACAAACAATATATTGCTTCACAAAACGCATAAAGTTTTGATGAGCGCTTTGGTTATAGGCCTGTTATCTATTTTCTATTTTCTACTTTCAAGCGATGGCATACCCAATCAAGATCGGCTCAGCGATGTGAGCGCATTGACGCGTGAACCAGGTTTGGAGCTCAACCCACATTTGTCTCCTGATGGTCAATACCTATTGTTTACTGAAGTGCATGATGGAAGCATAAGTCTCAAACTAAAAACACTCCTTACTGAAGAGGTTGAAATCATTGATCATGGTATTGACACTTGGGAGGGGCCGGCTTCATGGCGTAAAGATGGTAAAGCATTTGTCTATCTGACCACCAAAGCGAATAGTTGTCAGTATTATTTGAGAAGCTTTAATGATGGAGTGTTGGCGAAGCAAAGTTGATACATAACTGCCGTACTGGCAGCTATGGGAAAATTATTTTTACACACAGCAATGATTTACTGATTTTTAATGAAGCTGCTTACCCAGGTGGGCCGTTTTATTTATTTAGCTTGCAGCTATCAACGGGTGTCAAAACACGCTTAGCACAACCACTTGTAGGGCTTGGTGGCTACAGCCAATTAGATTTGCACCCAACAGAAAATAAGTTGTTAATTAGTGCTACAGATAGCCAGTTCTTGACTGGTTTGTACGTCATAGATATCGAAAATCATACATTTTATCACTTATTTAACAGTGATGGTGGTGCTGTGTGGGACCACTCTGGAGAGCGGATTATTTTACTAGGTGGTTATCCCACAAATGAGATAGTGAGTTTGGATTTAAATGGCGGTGACAGGGCTGTGGTTTATTCTAATAGTCACGCCTTGTTTGGACTGAGTCGTCACCCTAATGGTGTGGGGTACTTGTTTAGTACAGGCTCACGGGATCGGAATATTACGTATTATTCGATGAAAACGGCGTCTCAAAGTACTTTAGCAGCCACTTCTGTTGATGAGCGACTTGCTAGGTTTTCATATCATAATCATTCGGTTGCTTATATAAGTTTGGCGACGGGTCGTGAACAAGTATGGCTGTATGACTTTAATACCGAGCGCAGAACATTACTTACAAAATTTGATAAGCAACATCAGATAGTTGATTTAAAGTGGGCTTTCAATGGCAGGTTTATTTTTGTCTTAACTCATAATATGATTTTTCAAATCTCAGTCGATAGTGGTCACATCAAACAATTAAAAATTCCTCAAACTGAAATTGCTGGATTGTCAGTGAAAGACGATAATACGATTGCGTTCAGTTTAAAAGAGAGTGATAAATGGCGAGTACACTCTTATGATATTCTTAGCGATAAACTCACTAGTGAAGACCCCAACTGGCAGTTTGTATCATTTTCAGAAGTTGTGGATGATATCATTTGGCAAGATATCCATGGTGAATATTTCACAGGCCTAGATCATACGCCAGTCACCTCAGAAAAAATAAACGCGATCCCAATGGTTGTACAAAGCCGGTTTAATCTGCAAAAACGGGGAAGCCGTTGGCTTTGGCAGCAAGTCAAATCCCGAAGGTACCAGCTATATCAATATGATGAGCTAAAAGATAGACAAAAATTATTGATTACTTCAGACAGCAGCGATTTTGACTGGCATAACGACAAACTGTTATATAACTCTGTGCATTACGTCAATTCTGATATTTACACTGCATCACCGATGAACTAAAAGATAGCTAAGCCATGCCCCTAACAGGTTTGTTGGCAATGTTTGTTTAAGTTACTTGTTTTTCTAAACGAAGGTTCAAAGTTGAGAATCTTGAAACATTTTGTTTTTAGACTAACTTTTATGTATCTCGACTGACTGATTTCTCACACTTGAATTGGCGAGATGGTCATTCAGACATGGACGCTTCTACTTGAATTATCCGGTTTTTCATAATCATAGGGACTAAACCAGACCGTCTTTTGCGCTGTTTTTCTGTAGAGCTATCTTTCTAGAAAATTCACATAAAGTTGCGCCCTATGAAACTAGATAAAAAACTTTACCTCTCTTTTGGCATTATTGTCATGCTAATGGTCATTTCCAGTGCTGTAACTTGGTTTCAAGTCACCTCGTTATCTCGTGTAACTGAAGAGGTACACAGTGACGACGTGCCCGCAGCAATTTATTATTTACAATTGATGGATGAAATTGGCGATATGCATGTAGAGTTACTTGATTACGTGGTGGGTAATGAGAGTAAAAAAGCGGAATTTTATGAAAATTATGACGAGTTCATGGATGTGTTTAAAAGTCTAAGACCGCTTGAGTCTGCGACTGAATCTGACAGAGCTAAGATGGCTGAAATTGAGCGCATTGTTAATGAATTTAAGTCAAGGGCGCAAAGGGAAGTATTCGATGTATATGACCCAGTCACAGAAAGATGGGCGTTTAAATTTGTCGATACGCTTGAAAACTCGGTGGGTGCTGAACTTGAATCGTTGCTTGACCGTCTAAAAGAAGAAGAGTTTGCTGATGCATTAAAAACGACTGATATCGTAGAAGCTGTTTCAGATGACCTGCCAGGCGTTCGACTATACCTAGAAATGGTCGATGAAAAAGGCGATATGCTTGCATCACTCACTGAATTCATGACTGGTGAACTGGATGAGAAAGAAGCGTTTGAGGAAGGCTCCAAGCGATTTATAAAGTATCTTGAATTATTAAGACCCCTAGAAAGAAAACCAGTTGAAGTGACTAATTTGAATAAAATTAAGCAACTTCACGATGAATTGTACGAAGGTGCTCATGAGGTCTTTAAGCGTTTTGATCCCAGTGCAAAATCAAAGTCTATCAAGGTTGTACATGAACTTGAGGTGCTCTTATTTGAAAAAATGGAAGCCATTTTAGATAAATCGACAAACGAAGAAAAAGCTGACGCGGAAAATGCGTTGATTCAGTTGGATGAAGATATGCAATCAATGCTCACTATTATTGTGGTATTGACAGTCGTTGCGGCTGTTGGTAGTGGAGTTGTTGCGTTTATATTGAGCAACTCAATCTCTTCAAGAATTACCAAAGTGCTTAACGTAGCGAGTGAAACAGCTCGAGGTAATTTATCTCTACAACCACTTGAACATGATGGAAAAGATGAAATTGATGGATTAGCGAATGCATCAAATGAAATGGTAGAGTCACTGAGCAACCTAATTCGAAACGTTGATCAGGTGGCCAGCAACGTAGAGTTATCCGGTGAAGATATCGCGGAGATTAATCAGAGAATAGCGAGTTTAAGTCAAAGCAGCTCAGAGCAGTCAACCATTATTGCATCTGAAATTGAGCGAATGAGTGCCACAGTGGCAGAAGTGGCACAACGAGCAAAAGATGCTGCAGATCATGCGGAAAGTGCCCGAGATTTGGCCGATCAAGGCGGAGGCGTTGTAAGACAGACTGTAGAAGAAATTACGAATGCAGCGAGCGAAGTACAAAAAACGGCCAGTACTATCACTAGTTTAGGGGATTTAAGTGCGCAAATTGGCGATGTGATTGGCGTGATCGGGAGTATCGCTGAGCAAACCAATCTACTCGCATTGAATGCGGCGATTGAAGCAGCAAGAGCCGGTGAGCAAGGTCGAGGCTTTGCGGTAGTTGCTGATGAGGTAAGAACATTGGCAGAAAGAACGACAAAAGCCACTGGAGAAGTATCCTCTACAGTTCAAGCTATCCAAGATAAAACGCAAATAGCCGTGAATGCGATGAATGTGAGTGTTGAGCAAGTTAACAACAGTGTAGATCTTGCTCAGCAAGCGGGCGGTTCTTTAAATGAAATTGTCGGCGGTGCGCAAGAAATTGCGGGTATGATCCAATCTATTGCCAATGATACAGAAGAGCAAGCCACAGTCGCTGCTGATATGTCAAAAGAAATAGTAAAAGTAGATGACTCAAGCAAGCGGTCTTTATCAGATACTCAAAATGCAGAAGTTGCTGCGAATAAGCTTAAGGAGCAATCAGCAGAGTTAGTTAGGTTGTTAGAAGAGTTTAGGCTCAACTAACATATTGCATTGATTGAAATAGTTTTCAAGGATGTATCTTTACTTGACACTGCGCTTTAGGCAGTGTCTCATTTTTATATGTAATACGCTCAGTGTGTTAAGAATATAGTTTAAACATTATTATTTAATATTTGCTCAACCTTTCAAAAATATTACAGCTTCGCAAATTGATGCAACACTGTCTATAACTACCCACAAACTAATGATATTTCTTAAATATAATTTTATTAATATTTACAATAGAGTGGATTTAAACCTAAGTCTGGCTGTTATTTCGTCATTTACTCATATATTTTGAAAATTATTCTCTTTTTGGGTACAATCGCCTTGAAAATTAACAAGAAGGCCTAAAAGGGACTTTAGAAGTATGAATAAATTTAAACACTCGTCTATAGCAATCGCTTTATCATTAGTACTTGCAGGCTGTGGAGGCGGCTCTGGAGGCAAAAGCGAGTCAACTGAAACCGCAGCATCTAACACTTTGAGTAACTCAAAAGATAAAACCTTTTCTGAATTGGAATCAGCTGCGAATACTCTAATTCAAAGCCGATATACTGGACAGAAAAGTAAAGCAGAGGTAACGCCTGAACTAGTACAAAAAGCGTTTGTTTACATGCTCGATGATTCTGCTGGTGGATTTACAGACTTCGACTTTCCCAGTATTGAAAATCATGTAAAAAGTGATGGCACTATAAGCGGCACTGAGCGCTGTGGAAATGGTGGTACAGTAAATTATTCTGGTTCTGCTAGTGAGTCTGGTAGTGGCGTAATCTCTGCAAAATTTACTAATTGCGCTAATTATTACGATACGACTATCTCAGGTAGTATGACGGTTAAAATCTCTGTCGATACTAATGAACTCGGTATTTATTTTGATGATCTTACAGTGTTTTCTCAAGGGAAATCAGAAAAGTTAACGGGTAGTTTAAAAGCGGCTCAAAGCGACCTTAACGTGCAGGACGGTTCTATTAGCGTTAGCCAAAACGTTTTGCTTGAGGATCATAATGGTGATCAAATTGTGTCTAATATGAGCATTAGTGGGCGTTCAGATTACAACCGGGATGACAATCTTAATGTGTCTGGCACCATCATGTTTAACGATTCTGGTTCTTTGACGATAAATGCAAAAGACTTAACCGGTTATGCGCCAAGCTATAGTGGTGGTGAAATTAAATTTACTGGTAACAGCTCAAGCACAACGATTTCATTTTCTGAAGATTTACCTATCTATTATCAAGACTCTGACTTAGATAATGTGAATGATTTAGGTACCTATATCACGAATATTCACGGGTTTATATCTGGTGATTTCAAAAACATTAATCCAGTGCCGCTTGATATCATGTCATTACCACCTTGGGTCGGTTATCCTAACTTTTACGGTTATAATGTAGACACAACCACGCCTATCACCGTTGAAGTTGGTGATTACTCGGATGAAGATACAGCGATAGAAGACTTAGTTGTTAGCTTCGAATGGTATGTGAATGATGAATTAGTTGAGGGAGAGTACACAAATACGCTACCTGCAGGTATTGCCGTTTATGGCGATGTATTAGAAGTCGCTATGAGGGTGTCTGATGGGGCAAATTCAGTTCTTGGTTATCGTACATCAATTATGTTAGAGGACGCGCCTAATTACATTGAAGTAACGGGCCTTCCTGACACGATTTCACCTGGGCAACGCGTTGTGTTTACTGCGAAAGTTGTTGATCCTGACAATAAGTTAGGCACTCAATCAGATACGCTAATTGCGTTACCAGATGGTGCCACAGTGGACGAAAATGGTCAGATAACTTGGACTACGCCATCTGAAACGCTGTTTTCATCTCAAGAATATTATTTTACTTTTGCTAATGGTGATGAAGTAAACGCGAGTGAGACGAGTTTTGCAGTCACTGTTAACTCTCAGAAATCTCTACCGATAGCACGCTCAGGTATTGAAGTACCAAAAATGCAAAACAATTTCATAATTGATGACTTCGACGGTGACAGCAAGAATGAAATACTCACGACAGATAACTTTAATCGGGTGATGTTAATCACTTATAACAATGAGACGCCTGAGCAAAAATGGTTATATCCTTATGTGTTGCCAACAGAAGGTAATGTTAAGCAAGTTTTTGCAGCCAATACAGATGACGACGCTGAAAAAGAAATTTATGTTCTTACAGAGAGTGGTCTAAGTGTTATTGATGATTTAGACTCACATGCCCGTGCACTCTTAACATTTGATAAAGAGGCGATATCTGGTGCGTTTGAAGACATAGACAATGACGGTGTGCCTGAATTGGCTGTTATGCTTCAAAAAGATGACAGTCATTATTCAACAAAAACGCTTGCTGTATATTCTTTAAACAAACCAGATGAATCACTATTTGAAACTGCTTTAGATAGCGCCACAACAGTCCGCTTTGGTAATGTTGATGCAGATGAAAACCTTGAGGTTATTTTAAACTCAGGTCTAGTATACGATACCGCAACTTGGGTGAATGAATGGTTAAGCAGCGACTCATTCGGTAACAACAGTTTTATTACTGCTGACATTAATGGCGATGGAATTGATGAAATTGTTGGTAACAAAGACGGTGTAACTGTTTATTCGGCAGTTGATAAAGCGCAAATCGCAAACTTGTCTGATTTTTACGGCAAGTGTTCTTTAGCAGCCGTAAATTTAGATAATGATGTAAGCGACGAACTCATTGTCGGAGATTGTCAATGGGGCAATGTAACTGCTTATAACTTTACTAGTGAAAATGAATTTTCTGAAGTATGGCAAGCTGACCTTGTAGATCATGGTGCTGTGTCCCTACAGGTGGGCGATAGTGATAACGACGGCAAACCAGAGGTAATATGGGGATCTGGTACTTCTCACACGGGTGCTGATATGTTACTAACAGCAGACATAGACGGAGATACTATACAGGTAAGGCACGATAAAATTGCACCTCAGCTAGACTATTTTGTATCAGCAGGCTGGGCAAAGAAGAGTGGAAATACAGAAAAAGCCGTATTTTTTGTTCCTAACAGCAATTCTGGCTACGATGGTGGGCGAATAGTTCAAATGGCGTTAAATGGTCAATTTACACCATCAGACGAAATTTCAACTAATTGGAATGACGACAGTGCAGTAATTACTGCGGACTTTAACAACGACGGAATTTCTGAGTTGTTGGCTCCTAACACGGAAACTTATAGCACTGCTTTAGGCGTCATGGACCTTGGCACATATGATATTTCTTATTCGTTGCCAATTGACTCTAATGACACTCTGGTTGGTGTGAATGCTGCTGATATTAATGGTGATAACATTACTGATGCGATTTATAGCACTCAAAACTATGTTAAAGTCGTTGATGTTAATAACCAATCTTTGTTATCCAATTTTACAACTTCAACTCAGATAAATGATTTTAGTGTTTCTGTAAATGATGCGGTTAATATGGTCGTTGCGTCTGATGAGCTAACCTTACTTACCTTCACAGAAGGTACTTTTTCTGAAAAAAGTAACCTTAATAAAAGGTGTACACAGGTAGAGTACTTTAATTATGACAGCGATGCAGAGTTAGAAATTGCGTGTTTATATGATGAAAACGATCATTATGCAACCAGTAACACATCGCTCATTATTTACGAAGTGAATGGTGATAAGCTCGAACAGGTACACAAAAAATCACTTAACGAGTATGTTGCTGATTTTGCTGTTTCACCAACTAGTATGACTTATCAACAGCTGATTTTCGCGACACAAAGTGGTGATAGATGGAGTGACAATTTACATTCTAACGTACTGTTTACTGACTCTAATGGTAATAAAGTAAGTCGCAGCCCTGATTTACTTGGTCGTCCTTCAAAAGATGCATTAAAGGTTCGATTAGATGAAAAAGGTAAGCTGAACTTGCTTCTCTCAACTTCATCTGCGATGTATCAAGTACACTAGTCTGTAGTGTTGCATTCTATGAGAGTATACCTACAGAATCTCTAGTAAATCAGCATGCAAATCTAAATTGATAAGCCCTAGCAAACATTGCTAGGGCTTTTTTTATCTGAAATTAGGCTTTAATTTAAAGAATTAATTTGTAAAAAAACAGAGTTTATTGATTAATTTATAATCCAATACTATTTGTTTTTGTGCTAGATAAAAATCTATCATCTTTGGTCTTTTAAAATTCGATTTTATTATTTTTGATAGCTTTTAATGATATGTTAATCAAACCTAAAGGTGGTAAGGTGTTTTTGACCTATTTTCTCGGTCATATGTTAAATTACATTAATTTAAGGATGAGTAATTATGTTACTAAACACAAAACTAAAAGTCGGGTTTAAGTCTACAAAAGCAAACTTAAAATCAAAAGAAGTATTGGAAAAAATCAGCGGTGGTCGTGGTGGCCGGTAGTATTGTATTGGTTGATGAGAATGGTCGCATAACCTAAGCTAGCTTGATGTCTATTATGGTATTTATAACGGCATCACCGTTTGATTAAATGCTTTAGAGTTGCTAATAATCGGTGTATATATTATTTGGCATCTCTTTTTCTGCGTTTTTATAAGTCATATTTTATTTTTTATAAATTAGTCTTTTTTAAAATTTAAAGATATCTATTAAAATCACATGGTATTATTTTTATCATCACAAACTAATCTTATACCAAATATTTGCAGTCTCGGCTTAACTAATTTATGTAATCTAAATGGAAGGGTTTTTTGGAACGCAAGTTTGTATCTGTTTTTGAATAAACTTGCACGTTCAAGATAGCTGAAAGAATACAACGTTATTCATCTGGAGAATTAGAAAGAGCTTGTCTAAGCTGCATATATGAACCATCTGATCGCATGGGGCATCTTTGGCAAATATTGAAATAGACTCACAAACAATTTCCATCACATGGACACTGCTGTGCACCGCGCTGGTGTTACTAATGCAACCTGGCTTTACTTGTTTTGAAAGTGGTTTGGTACGCAGCAAAAATAACATTAATGTTGCCCTTAAAAACGTGGCTGATTTTTGCATCAGCGGAGTCTGTTTTTGGCTTGTAGGTTATGGTTTGATGTATGGTGCAAGCCAAAGTGGTGTGTTTGGTACAGATGGTTTTGCATTGAATAGTTATGACAATCCCACTGTACTTGCGCATTTTTTATTCCAGATGATGTTTTGTGGTACAGCCGCGACTATTTTATCAGGTGCTGTTGCTGAACGAATGCGCTTCTCGGGTTACATCATTTGTTCTTTTCTTACAGCAACCGTTTTATTTCCTGTTGTTGGTCATTGGATTTGGAATGGTAAACATTTTGAACAGGCGCAGGTAGGGTGGTTATTTGACATTGGGTTTATTGATTTTGCAGGTGCTACAGTGGTTCACTCTGTAGGGGGATGGATTGCGTTAATCGCATTGATCAAGGTCGGCCCAAGGCTTGGAAAATTTACCCATGAAGGGCGATCAAAAGAAATGTATTGCCAAAATTTGCCCCTGTCAGCACTAGGCACTTTTTTACTTTTTATAGGTTGGTTTGGTTTTAATGGTGGCAGTGTTCACACGCCTAACTCTGAGCTCGCGAGGGTATTTTCGAACACGGCCTTATCAGCATGTGCCGGTGGAGTGAGCGCATTATTGCTGTCATGGAACCTGCATTCTATGCAAGGCATCCGTTATGTGTTAAATGGCTTGCTTGCAGGGCTGGTAGCAATCTCTGCAAGTGCGGATTTAGTAAGTTTACCTGCTGCAATTGTGATTGGAGCCATTTCTGGGTGTATCAGTGTTTTGCTCGGTGACCTATTAGAAAAGTGTAAAATCGATGATGTTGTCAGTGCTGTACCTGTGCATTTAGGAGGGGGTGTTTGGGGCACTATTTCAGTGGCGTTGTTTGTCCCTCTAGAAAAGCTCAAACTGGAATCTCATTCAGAGCAGTTACTCGTTCAATTAACTGGGGTTGCGGCATGTGCATTTTGGGTATGTGGGATTGGGTTGAGCTTTTTGTGGTTAGTCAACAAGGTACACCCATTGCGTGTGTCAGCTCAAACAGAAACAATTGGATTGAATTTTGGTGAGCATGGTATGAAAGATGAGCTGATTGAGTTGATGGAGCAATTTGACAATATCTCGAGCAGTGAACATACACCTCAACACTTGAATGTGGAGCATGGTTCAAACAACGCTTCTTTGTGTATGACTTATAACTATTTACTTGATCATACAAGTAAGCACTTTAAAGCCAGAGAAGATGAGTTACTCCGTTTAGCGAGCTTGGATCCATTGACAGGCATCGCAAATAGACGTGTATATGATAAAAAATTAAGTGAAACTTTTGAGAACAGTAAAAAACATAAATCTAGCTTTAGCCTACTGGTGATCGACATTGATAACTTTAAACAATACAACGATCATTATGGACATCAGTTAGGGGATTATTGCCTGCAAAATGTATGTCAGGCTCTTTCTAGCAAACTCACAGTCAAAAATGCATTGTTAGCCCGTATTGGTGGAGAAGAGTTTGCGATAATACTGCCAAATACGAGTGAAAAGTCGGCTATGAATATAGCTGAAAGAATACGTGCTGCTGTTTGTGATCTCGCGATCCCACATAAAGCCGCAGAAGATGATTTGGTCACTGTGAGTATTGGAGTTGCCTGCTGGTCGCATCACGATGAAATTAATGCTCAGCAGTTATTTGACGATGCGGATATGGCTTTGTTCAGAGCAAAAAGTAACGGTCGTAATCAAGTCAAGCTCGGTAGCGTGGAGAATACATAACCTTGATTTCCAGCACTTAGATAACAAGTTGATATTTACTCATAATCTGTGTTCTCTTCTATCATTGAACCTATAAAGGGTATAACCTGTTCAATGCGATTCTGCAATAATCATTAGAACAAGGAAGAATGTTGTCAGGTTTAAATCTATGGGATTTAGATACTTACCCTGACTTTTAAATCTGTTCGTTCTTCTCTCATTGTTAAAATCAAAAAAGAAAGGAAAAAAAATGAGAAAAACGGTCTTACTGATTTCTATATTGTCAACATTTAACATTCAGTCTGCTATTGCGCACAGCCATAGTACTGGCTTTTACGCTGATAAAGAGAATAATCAGGTCGTCACATTTCAGCCTCAGACTATGAAGCTGAAAGAGGTTTTAAATACGATTGGTGATAGCCCTTATCCAATCGATAAAGCGGGTTTAGAGCAAGTGTACGTGACTACAAGGAATACGCAATCTCTAGATATACTCGCGAGTAAGTCGTTAGAAATTGGTGGGGTAATACCATTAACTCACTTTCCTCGCTCAGTCACATATAATAAAAATAAAAGACTAGCTGCGGTGTCTGGCACTAAAAAAGCGGTGACAAGTATCATAGATACAACGACCAATGAAGTCATCGCAACCGTAGGAAATGAGCGCGTTTTAGTGCCTTCAGATTTTGGCGGTAGCTTAGCAACTGGGCATCCATTTTGGTTAACAGATAGTCAGTTTTTAATTTTAGATAGGGCTAGGCGAACACTAGAGCTATATGAGGTGAAAACAGGACAGGGAGAGTACTCTATTTCCCATAAATATACGTTACCTACTCCCACATCGGTACATCATATTTTAGCTGCACCTAACTCTACAGGCGCCCAGAAAAATGTATTTTATGCTGTACTAGAAGGAGCGCCAAAGCAGGGGATCGCGCCTGGGATCATGGCATTTGAACTGTCAGATAGAAAAATATACCAGCGGCAGATAAAGTTAATGCCAACGACCAAAGTCGATGTCAAGGATATGGGAGCGCATCATGCATCTTTCCATCCTGATGGCGTTCATATTTATCTTGGATCAAATGAAGGTAAAACATATGTTATCAATAAAGTATCAATGGAAATTGTGTCTGTTATCGATACTGGGACTGGGAATGGTCATACAACGATGATCCCAGGACGTATGTTGGCTGTTTCTACCAATCACTCAGATACATTTATGACAGTAATAGATTTAAACAGTCATACAAAACTGGCGAATATCGAAGTCAGTCCGCCTGCATCATCAAATAGTAGAAAGACGCAGTCACATACGTCTTCTTTCGACCCAAAAAATGACCGATATTTCTATACTGCAGCAAGTGATGATGGCCGTATCATAGAAATTGATTTAGAGACTTTGAGTATTTCTCGTGAAATCGACATGCCTGGAAGCTATCCAATCCAAGGAACTTATATTTGGTAAGATAATGGTTAATGCACTGCCATAGCTTTTGGCAGTGCGGTTTTGTATTTGTCTTGTTTTCCCAAATATCTTCAATTCATTGTTTTACCTAAAATAATCCGATTTTAAGAGACGCGCTGTTTTATTCCACTTTTAATTGAGCAGGCTACGCAAAGTTATGTCAAGGTTGAAAGTTAGTAAGCTCTTAAACCTCAACTATACTTTATTGTGCGGCCTTTGATACGCAAATTAACTAAAACATCTCCTATTGCTTTCGGTAATGCATTTATGCGACACACTTTGACAATTTACCTCTTTTTTCTCACGTTATGTTTGCCATTTTCGAAGTTGAGTGCATCAGAAAAGTTATCTGAAATCGCAATTCCATTAAATAACTGGATGAGTCAACGGGTTTTATCATATGCCATTGGCGATATTGTCGAGCAATATGGCAACACAGTGACCTACCACGATATGCCAGCAAGTGATCAATGGGGCGCAATGCAAAAGGGCTTAGTTCATTTTCAAATAGAGATTTGGCAACAGTCAATGGCTGGCCAATTTAATCGTATGGTTGCAAATAACTTGATAGCAGACTTAGGTATTCACCAAGTGGTTGTGCGTGAAGAGTGGTGGTACCCAGAATATGTTGAGCAAGTATGCCCGGGCTTACCAGATTGGAAAGCACTAGACCAGTGCGCACTATTGTTTGCCAAGGAGGCGAATCCTGAAAAAGGCGTGTTTTATACTATTGATTGGGATTATCAAGATGCAGATTTGATCAGATCGTTAAAGATGAACTTTACAATTGATAGGCTAAAAAATGAAGAACAGCTATGGCGTAAACTTGAGATTGCTTGGCAAAATAAAGAGCCAATTGTACTAATCAATTGGACACCCAACTGGACAGATTTGCATATTCCGGGTCGTTTTGTTGAATTTCCTCTGTATTCAATTGAATGTGAAACAGACGCAAGTTGGGGAATAAATTCCGCTCTGATTAATGATTGCGGCAATCCAAAAAGAGGGTGGTTGAGAAAAGCTGGCTGGCCTGGTTTAGAGAGGGCAAACCCGTGTGTCTATGACTTAATTAAGAAAGTTGATTTTACAGCAGATATGATAGCTGATGCCTCATCGTTTGTGGTGTTTGATGGTCACAAAGAAAGAAAAGCAGCCAAACGTTGGTTGATTAGATATCAAAATGAGGTGAACAAATGGATAGAGCCATCGTGTTTAGTAAGCATGTAGACGAGGTTTTTAACATGCCTACAAAGCAATACCCAACATCATAACCGGTTAGATTTTAGTAAATAACCAGTTGTGGTGCACCGCCTTCGTTTACACAACGATAGTACGCCGATTGCACTGAGCGCGGGTTATAGTACTCTTCACTCCATGCGACCTTGCTTTGCTTGTAACAGAGTACATAAGTAGATGAACGCGCATCTGCTAACAGTGACGTTATAGACACTATCAACGTAAATAGTGCCAAAAATATGGGCTTGATCATTATTATCGCTATTTCGAACTTGTTATCACATCTGTTGAGTATTTTTGTTTATTTTTTTGTTTTTGTAAATAGTTTGTTTAATTGAATGGTGGATTTATTTAAATTTTTATATGTTCATCTTAATGTTTGCAGGCTTTAGTCAATTTAGAGCAAAAAGATTAGGATAAATTCAAACTTTGGGAATTAACAACGATTAACGCGAAAGAGATAACTATAGGTAAGCAACCCCAAATACAAACTGGGGTTGTTGGGCATAGATAAAAGAGCCTAACTCAGAGCCATGTTTCCAGCCATGACAACCAATAGGCCAGCGAAGATTTTCTTCACTGTCGATACAGGCAAATAATTTGTTGCTTTTGCGCCCAGAGGAGCAGTGAACCAAGACGTGCAAACTATGCCGAAGAGCGCAGGAAGATAAACAAATCCTGCAAACCCATCTTTTAAATCAAAGTGATTAACACCTGAGCTTATATAACCTATTGAACCAAATAGAGCGATAACAATTCCACAAGCTGATGAACAGCCAATCGCTTTTTTCATATTTACAGAGAAATATGTGAGAAGAGGGACTAACAAAGCGCCACCGCCAATACCAATCATGGCAGATAAACCACCTGTGATGGTTGTTAAAGTGGTTAAAATGCCCTTATTTGGCATTGCTCGTTCTTCGTTTTCTTCGTGTTTGTTACTGCTATAGAGCATTTTAAGGGCAATGAGCGCTACACATGAAGCAAATACCCATTTTACCATTTCTTCTGGTAATAGGGAGGCTAAAAATCCACTGAGTAATGCACCAAATGCGACACCAGTCATGATCCAAGGTGCCAATTCCCATGGCACATTTCCATTTTTATGATGCGCAAGTGCTGAGGAAGTCGATGTAAACAATATCGACGCAAGTGAGGTTGCTATGGCCGCTATAACGACTTGGTTTGGTGGCAGTATTTCAAAATGAAGTAAAATAATACTCAAAATTGGTACTATCACCAATCCGCCCCCTATACCAAGCAAGCCAGCAAGGAAACCAACACCACTGCCAAGCAATGCGCAGTATAGGACCAATAATAGCGATTCACTCATTCAATTTATCTCTTCTTATATTTGAGGTTGCAATACTACAGCATTGAAATGTGGTTAGCATCTCGTAATTTCGAAGGTAACAATATGTATTTTGATGTCGATCAACTCAGTATGTGACTTTTAGAATGCATTTAAATGATGCGTTTATATAGCGGAAAGATATTGATTTTTATGGTTTATTAATTTTCCTCATGTTCGATTTGAATTAATAACATTTTTAGTTATTTAGCTTTAAGAGTATAAATAATTTATCAAGAAGCTCTAGACGTCTAAATGTCCAAAAATCCAAATCTTAAGTTCGCCATAGGGCAAAATTTAAGGAGGATGAGTCACAGCCTGGATTAAAAAGCCCGATAGAGCGAGATATAAACTTAGGGTTACCTAACTAATTTTGGATGTAATAGTACCATGAGCAAAGATTTCACATTTACAATTAAAAGCCTTCGATTAGACGAAAATTACCACCCGGCAACTAGCACGCGTATTACGACTAACTTCGCAAATTTAGCGCGGGGTGAAAGACGACAAGCTAACCTGCGTAACGCATTAACAATGATTGATAATAACTTTAATGCGTTG
This sequence comes from Pseudoalteromonas luteoviolacea, assembly GCF_000814765.1. Taxonomy (GTDB): domain Bacteria; phylum Pseudomonadota; class Gammaproteobacteria; order Enterobacterales; family Alteromonadaceae; genus Pseudoalteromonas; species Pseudoalteromonas luteoviolacea_H. The sequence continues at coordinate 667,389 of NZ_JWIC01000006.1, read as the reverse complement.
GCTCATTGGGATAACGCACAAGGCGACCGTTATTCAGTAGAGCTTGAGATTATCTCAGTAGATATTGATATTGATGGAGGTGGTGAAAGCTTCCCTTCTATCGAGGTGTTAAAAACATATATCCTAGACAACAAGACCGGCGAGCGTATAGAAGGTATTGTAGGTAATAACTTCTCCTCTTATGTTCGAGATTACGATTTCAGCGTAAGACTGCGTGCATACAATAAAGATAAGCCACAGTTCAGTATTCCTGAAGATTTCGGTGATTTGCACGGAAAGCTGTTTCAGTATTTCGTCACTTCTGAGGCGTATAAGCAAAACTTCAAAAAGCCACCAGTGATTTGCTTAAGTGTTTCTGATAATAAAATTTATCACAGAACTGAAAATCAACATCCGGTGCTAGGTTTCGAGTACTTACCCAATGAGTCTTCATTGACTGAGCAGTATTTCAAGAAAATGGGATTACAAGTTCGCTATTTCATGCCGCCAAATAGTGTTGCTCCATTTGCGTTCTATTTCTGTGGTGACTTATTGAATGACTATTCAAATTTGGAGCTTATCAGCACAATTAGCACGATGGGCACATTCCAAAGAATATATCGCCCAGAAATTTATAATGCCAATGCAGTCGCAGGTGCTGTGTATAAGCCAAATTTGAAAAACTTGGACCATTCACTGACACAAATTGTTTATGACCGTGAAGAGCGCAGTCGTCTGGCAATTGAACAGGGTAAATTTGCTGAAGAAAACTTTATTAAGCCGTATCAAACGATCCTTGACCAGTGGTCAGCTCATTACGCTTAAAAACAAGTTTTGTACTTTAAAGGGTGAGCGTACTCGTGGCATCGAAGTCATGTTTGGAGAAATTACTGGAACAGTAGACAAGATTGAAACGTTAATAAGTCGCTCAAGAAGGATTTACCTAATAAAAATAAGTCAAACGAAAGAATGGCTCTTTCGTTTGACAATATCAGTGATTAAAGCGCTTCTAAAATAACTTCAGCTTTACTGACTTCAAATGTTTTAGGTGCTTCAACATTTAGTTGGGTTACAACACCGTTATCGACAATCATTGCATAGCGTTGTGAGCGCACGCCACCAAAAGTCTCAGTATCCATTTCAAGGCCTAATGCTTTGGTAAAGCTTGCATTACCATCGCCCAACATTAACAACGCTTCCGCATTGTGTGCTTCGCCCCACGCCTTCATAACAAATGCATCGTTTACAGATACACAAATAATGCTATCAACGCCTTTTGCTTTAATTTTGTCAGCAAGTGCGACAAAACCCGGCAAATGCGCAGCAGAGCAGGTTGGTGTGAAAGCACCAGGAACAGCAAATACAACCACCTTCTTATCTGCAAAAAGTGTGTCTGACGTATGGTTTTGCATACCATCAGAGGTAAGTTCTGTTAGCACCGACTCAGGAATGCGTTGTCCTTGTTCAATCATTGTTTTTTCTCTTTTAGATTAAGATATTTGCAAGTGTAGTATGTAAAAGCAAAGATAAAAACCGATAATGTGAAGGGTTATTCAAGCAGGCTAACAATTTATTTGATAGGCTGCTTGAATAGTTGGCAAATGGAATCGGGGCTGCTACTTTTGCTTATAGGCGTCGTTGTGCACGTTTGCAGCACGGCCCGACGGATCCGCATTGTTCTCAAAGCTTGCATCCCAAGCAAGTGCTTCAGGCGTAGAGCACGCAACAGATTTGCCATGAGGGACGCATTTAGCTGCGGCATCACCCGGGAAATGCTCTTCAAAAATAGTTCTATAGAAGTACGCTTCTTTACTATCCGGTGTATTAATTGGGAAACGATAATGCGCATTAGCTATATCTTGATCAGACACTTGTGCCTCTGCGTAATCACGCAAAGAGTCAATCCAAGAATAGCCCACGCCATCTGAGAATTGCTCTTTTTGACGCCAAAGCACGTCATCTGGGATATAACCGTCAAAGCCTTCACGGATCACATGTTTTTCAATTCGGCCATCTTTACACATTTTATATTCTGGGTTAGTACGCATGGCGATATCTACAAACTCTTTATCCAAGAATGGCACCCTTGCTTCAACCCCCCATGCTGCCATAGATTTGTTCGCGCGCAGGCAATCAAACATGTGTAACTTTGACACTTTACGATTAAGCTCTTCGTGGAACTCTTTACTGTTTGGGGCTTTGTGGAAGTATAAATAGCCACCAAATAGCTCATCGGCTCCCTCACCAGATAACACCATTTTGATCCCCATGGCTTTAATATATCTTGCCATCAAATACATGGGCGTGGATGCACGAATCGTCGTCACGTCGTATGTTTCTAAGTGATATACAACTTCTTTAAGCGCATCTAAACCTTGTTGCACTGTAAAGTGAATAGGGTGGTGGACGGTTCCAATTTGGTCTGCGACTTTTTGTGCAGCGGCTAAATCTGGCGACCCTTCAAGGCCAATAGAGAAAGAGTGTAATTTGGGCCACCATGCATCACTGGCGTCATTGTCTTCTATTCGTTTGGCGGCGTATTGCTGTGTAATTGCAGAAATCACTGATGAATCTAGACCACCTGAGAGCAACACACCATAGGGCACGTCGCACATCAATTGTCTTTTAACGGCTGCTTCTAAGCCATTTTTAACATCGAGCGCACTGGCTGGGTTTTCTTTGACGGCATCATAGTTTTCCCAATCGCGTTGGTAATATTTGTGATAAGTCCCTTCTTTTGAATATAAGTAATGGCCAGGAGGGAATTCTTCTATTTGAGTACAAATTGGCGTCAGTGCTTTCATTTCACTGGCAACATAAAAATTACCGTGTTGGTCTCGGCCAGTATACAGTGGGATTATCCCAATATGATCTCGACCAATAAGGTAAGCATCTTGCTCTTCGTCATATAAACAAAAAGCAAAAATACCGTTCAAATCATCTAAAAACTCTGGTCCTTTTTGTTTATACAGTGCCAGAATAACTTCACAGTCAGACTTTGTTTGAAATTCGAATGGTACTTCCAACTGTTCTGCTAATGTTTTGTGGTTGTAAATTTCTCCGTTTACCGCAAGTACATGTGTTTTCTCGGGGTTAAAGAGTGGTTGAGCACCACTGGCGACACCGACGATAGCAAGGCGCTCGTGCACTAAAATAGCCTTTTCGCTTGAATATACTCCTGACCAGTCAGGTCCGCGATGTCTAAGTTTTTTAGACATTTCTATTGCTTGTGCTCTTAACTTATCAGCCGAGCCTTGAATTTCTAATACACCAAATATTGAACACATAGTACCCTCATTCCTGTTACGACACCCAGTTGTTATACACTGACTTGGTGGCTTATCACTGCGATATATATTGTTATTTTTTATAAAGCTTAAACTATAACTAACAGAAAACTTTGGCTAAGTCACACAGAAAATTTTAAACATAAGAGAAGAAAATAGAGGAGGATTTTGGTGCATTTCTGCACCAAAATAAGGCAAGGGCTTAGTGGGTTGTACCCGCAGCAATGGCTAAGTCTTGATCGTGAGTCAAAGCAGACGCAATCATGGCTTTTAGTGCTGCAATGACTGTAGATTCTGCCATACTTGGTGCACCACTGTGGTGCACTGCTTGCTCAGGCAAATAGGGAATATGGATAAATCCGCCTTTTAAATTTGCCTTGTGTGTTTCAATATAGTGGCATAATCCATACATCACATGATTACATACATAGGTGCCAGCGGTATTTGAAATACTGGCAGGAATGTGCGCTTCATGTAAATCCCAGAGCATCTGTTTTATCGGCAGCTTGGCAAATACCGCCGCTGGACCGCCTTTTATCACAGGGGTATCGATTGGTTGGTGGCCAGCATTGTCTTTGATCCTAGCGTCGTTGATATTGATAGCAATACGCTCTATGGTGATGTCACTTCTGCCGCCAGCTTGACCGACACATAAGACCAGGTTTGGCTCGTGCAGTGCGATGCTGTTGTAAAGAGACTCAAGTGAGGTATCAAATTCACAAGGAAGTTCACGTGTCACTATCATATGGCCTTCGATGATTAATCCTTCTAGTTTTTGCACAGCTTGCCATGATGGGTTGATCTCTTCGCCACCAAAAGGTTCAAAACCAGTAATTAATACCGTAGGGTGATTCGGTTTAGTCATTAAATATTACCCCATACATTAAGAAAATATTGATGATGAGCAGGGCGATCGCAGTCGGAATTTGTACTTTGATCACTTGGTATTTATCTTTTAAATCAAGAAGCGCCGCAGGCACGATATTAAAATTCGCAGCCATCGGCGTCATAAGCGTACCGCAATATCCCGAGTACATGCCTATCGCAACTAGAGGCGCAGGGCTTGCATCATGTCCCTGGATTAAAAATGGTACGGCGATACCTGCGGTCATTACCGGAAATGCCGCAAACGCGTTACCCATAACCATGGTGAACAGTGCCATACCAACACAATAAAGCACAACGAGCATGAAGCGATTATCTGGCGAAATAAACATAGTGACAATATCTTGAATCGCGGTGCCTGTGTTCGCCACAATAAATACACCACCAAGCATGGCCAGCATTTGCGGCAAAATAGCAGCCCAACCAATGGAGTCCACAAGGCGTCTAGACTCGCCAATTGCTTGAATAGGGCTGCCAGAAGTGAATTTCCATGCCACTAACAAAGCGCCACCGCAAGCGAGTGTTAATGACGCCAAAGTTAGGTGGTTTTGATCAAATAAGTAGGTACCACCTAGGTTAATGCCGCCTAAAAATAAGGTACAAATTACGGTGATGATTGGGATGAGTATTGCAGGTATAAATAGCTTGTTACCAATTGATTTTGCACTTTGGTCGAGTTCTTCATCGCTTGGGGTGTAATAAGTCCCCATGGAGACTTTCCCCATACCTGCTAGCAGGGCGATGATGATCACACTCACACCTACCCATTGATAAGTAAGTGTTTCACCGATCAGAGCAATGGAGAGGTCACCAAATAAAAATACATTACCAAACAACATCCAAAACAGGGCGGTGGTGTAGCGTTTTGGGTGCCCTTTATCTTGAAGTGTTTTGATAACGAGGAATAACACTAAAAAGCCGATCAGCAAATAAATATTTTCAATGGAAAGTAATGCCGGTGCCTCAGCTTGTGATGAATGATTTACTGCGCTCATGCGGGTTCCTCTGACGTTGCTGATTTGTTTTGTGCTTCTTGTTCTCTGATTTCAGCAATTTTGTTGCAAATCTTGGCTTCAAGTCGAGCAAGGCGGAATAAATGAACGATAAGCGCGAAAATCGCTGTCGGGATCGCCCACAAGCCTATGTGCAGAGGTTCGATACCCGCAATGCCATTTTCTTTCAAAAACGCATCCATCAATAAAACTGCACCAAAGGCGATAAAGATATCCTCGCCAAAAAAGACTGCAATGTTATCGCACGCAGCCGAATGTGCACTGATCATATCTTTTACTTCTTTTGGTAATTCACCATGTTGGTTCGCGGCTGCGCCTAGCGCCATGGGAGCAAGTAGTGGACGAACAGTTTGTGCTTGACCTGCAAGGCTTAAAAGCCCTAGAGCTGCAGAGGATTCACGCACAACAAAGTACATACCTAAGATTCTGGCAGTGGTTGCCCCTTTAATGTTAGCTATCCAGTTTTTAGCACGGTTTTGTAAACCATAGCGTTCTAGAATTGCAATCACAGGTAGGATGAGTAAGAAGCTGGCAAGTTGTCTTGAATTCATAAACTTTTCACCAAACGTGGCAAGTAATTCAGAAAAGTTTAGGTCGACAGCCCAACCAGTAATTAGACCGGCTGCGGTGACGACTAATAAGGGATTGAATCGCAGGGCAAAGCCCAATACGACTACCAAAATCCCCGTTAATGGGAGTAAGTTTAGTTCAGTCATGTTTTTTCTTATTGTGGTGTTGTACAGCGATTTCAAGCTGTGCTATGTGTTGTAATTGTTGCGTTTTTGCCTGTAAAGCTTGCGTCCTATCAACGGCTAGAAACTTGCATGTTTGGCCAGCACCAAGCTGACTAAACTGTCTAAGATCTGCCTCAATAACTTGACCAATGATGGGGTAACCACCTGTTGTTTGGCTGTCATTTAACAGCACAATGGGGTCGCCATTTGGCGGCAATTGCACTGTTCCTGGGCAAACGCCTTGGCTTGCAATGCTGATGTTGTGGGTAAAGTCTGTCTTGCTGGATAGCCTAACGCCCATACGATTACTTTGCGGCAATACCCCCCAATTTTGCTCAAACAAACTTTGTTGTTTGTCTTTTGACATGATATCTATGTGAGGCCCTACAATGACACGTATTGTGTCAGTATATTCTGGTAGTGCAGCACCGATGGAGCTTAGCGCTGTGTTGGTCTCATATTCAAGCACGTCACCATCATTAAGTGGTTTGCCATTTGTGCCACCAAACTCAGCTTGTAAGTCTGTAGAATATGAATTCATGACAGGGGATAATTTGGAAAAACCATTTTGGATCGCTAAATAGGCTCTAAGCCCAGTTTTACTTGTAGCAAACGTTAACGTATCACCTTGGTTAGCATGATAGCGCCAACCAACCGCCAATTGCTGACCAGAAAGCTTTGCACCGAGATCAGCCCCTGTAATTGCAAAATTTGTTGGTTTCTCAAACTTAAACTGACATAGACCCACTGTAATTTCTATGACTGGTGTTTCTTGTTGGTTGTTTAGAAGTATATTGGCACTTTTTGCTGCCAATGGATCTAATACGCCAGATTGTGAAACCCCTAAGTGCCTAAACCCTTCTCTTCCTAAATCTTGTATACACGCTTGAATACCAGATTTTAAGATTGTTAGCATATGCCCTCCGTGCTAGGTATAAATTTCACCACGTCTCCAGGTTGTAAAATACTGGGTGAATCTAAATTATGATTGAATAATACGGTGTCTGTATGACCAATTAACCGCCAACCACCCGGAGATTCGCTAGGGTACACAGCGGTTAAGTCTTGTGCGATGGCAACGGACCCTTTCGGAACATGCGTTCTTGGTGAATCCAATCTCGGCAGGTGTAGTTCCGAGCTTAATTCTCCAAGGTAAGCGAAGCCGGGCAAAAATCCCAAAAACTTAACTTGATATCGGCATTGACTATGAAGTTCTACCACTTGAGACTGTGAAAGGCCGGTTAAACTAGCAACAGACTCAAGGTCTGGCCCAAAATGTTTACCGTAATGTGTCAAAATTGTATGGACAGTCGGAGCATAAGATTCTGGCTTTATGTTTTGCCAAGCATCTTGCATTTTATCTAACCAATATTCTGGATCTTGAGAATGCATTAAATAGCCAGTGATTGTGGTTTTTGCAGGGACTATATCAATAAAGGCCTTTTGTTCTCGCATCCACGCGTGAAGCGCGAAAAGCTTACTTTGTTGTTCCTGGGATAGGGTACCTTGTGTGATCTCTAAAACGAGTGCACGCTCGCCTAGGATATAGATCTTGTTGTTAGTCATTACGTTGTCTTTATTATAATTTGCAACACGATATTCTTAATTATTTTTGCGTTGTCATATTAGGTGAATATGCGTGTTTAATATACATATTTATGGTGTGCGAGGCCACACTATTAGAAATAACAAAAAAAGCCATGCAATTGCATGGCCTTTTCTGAAAGTAGATTAGTTACCGCTCAACAGCCATTCACTAAGAATTCGTACGCCGTAACCTGTACCACCTGCTGGTACTTCATCTTTGGTTTTCTTTGAAATTGCATTACCTGCAATATCAAGGTGTACCCAACGTGTATCGCCAACAAATTGCTGTAGGAAGGTTGCAGCAGTTGTCGCACCTGGACCGTATGAGCCAACATTTGTCATATCTGCGATATCAGACTTAAGTGCGTCTTTATATCCAAGTGGTAAACGCCATACTTGTTCGTTAACTGTTTGACCGGCAATGGTGAATTCTTTAACTAGCTCATCGTCCTCTGAGAAAATAGCAGAGTAGTCGTTACCAACTGCACGGATTTTTGAGCCTGTTAATGTAGCAAGGTCAATCATGATTTCTGGCTTATAGAACTCGCGAGCGTACCATAAAGCATCACTTAAAATTAGACGACCTTCAGCATCCGTATTAAGGACTTCAACACTTAGGCCTTCCGCTGTGCGAAGCACATCACCTGGTGCGAAAGAGTTTTCTGATACCATGTTTGCAGCCATAGGCATAACAGCAACTACGTTTACGTCTGCTTTTGCTTTTGCCATAGCTTGCACAGTACCAAGTACGGCAGCAGCACCAGCCATATCTACTTTCATTAGCGCAATAGATTTGCCTGTTTTAACGTTATAACCACCTGAGTCAAAGGTAATGCCTTTACCAACTAATGCGATAGGCGTGTCATTGTTACCTTTATAGTGTGCGATAACAAGGCGTGAACCTTGCGCACTACCGCGGCCTACCGCTTCTAGTGCCCCCATGCCTAGTTCTTTAATTTCAGCAGGCTCTAATACTTTTACTTCTACACCATATTGCTCAAGCTCTTTTGCCGCTTGTGCAAAATCAACTGGTGTCATTTCTGACGCAATTTCTGATGTAAGGTCACGCGCTAAGAAAACACCTGATTGAATGTGTTCTAGCGTAATGTACTCTTTAGCTGCTTTACGTTTGCTGTCTACATCGATGCTGTAGCTTACTTTAAAATTGTTCGGCTCTTTTTTGTATACTTCAAAAGTGTGGTCACGAAGGTTGATACCATGCGCTAGTTGAGCCGCAAGCTGTGAGTTATTAATTTCACCGTCAAAGTCTTCAAAAGCAACTGCAACACTGGCAGATTTTTTGTCTTCTAACTTGGCGTGTAAGTTGCCACCAATTTTTGTCATTTTGCTTGCATTTAGTTCGTCTTCTTTACCAAGACCAACCACAATAATGCGTTTATAGTCAGAGGATACTGGCGCAAGTACTTCAACTGTTTTTCCAAATTTACCTTGGAAGTCTTCACTTTCTAATGCTCTGTTTAATTGCGCTCTAGTCGGTTTGTCTAGAAACTTAAAAGCCGCTTTTTTATCTTCAGTTTTGAATACAACTAAAGAATCTGCGTTATCAAGTGTAGAAGTGAATTGGATGTCTGCAGCATTGACCGAAATTGATGTACCAAGTGCGACTGCGATCGCTGAAAGGCGAGAGATAAAAGACATTTTTATAATCCTCTGGATATTGCGTGGCAACGTTTTACCTTATTTTCATAGGCATATTAATCTAATGTCGTTGAACTGCTCGTATTGTAGGGTGAGTTGCAATTGCAGCGAATAAATAGCCTGTGTGAAGTGAGTGTAGCAATCAGATTTAAATTTTGCATAGCGAATGAAAACTTAGTTAAAAAATAAGGGTTTTATTCATATATGTTCTAGATAAGTATCGAATGGCGCAATTTTTAGACTGGTCATAATGCTCATTACTATACAAAATTTTGAAATGGTTTTAAGGGAAACACGGTCTCAATGTTTAGATGACTATGATAGGAGCATTTAAGTGAAAAGGCAGATTACCTTTACTTTGTTACTCGGTTTATGTTCGGCTTTTAGCTATGGCGCTGATATGCCAAAACCTGAAATGGAAAATGCGAGTGTGAATATACAAATGCTTGTGCTTGGCTCTGGCTGTTTTTGGGGACCAGAGAAGCGCTATGAAGCAATGAAAGGCGTGATTGATGCAGAGTCTGGTTATGCCGATGGTCGAGGGTTCAAAGCGACTTACAAAAACATCGTTAGCCCGCGTAGACGATTTGACGAAAACAATTATGCTGAAGTGGTGAAAGTAACTTATAACGCTAATTTAATTTCTACAGAATCTTTGATTAAGTCGTATTTTGAAAGTCATGACCCCACACAAAAGAACCGCCAAGGGAACGATGTGGGTACTCAATATCGTTCAATTATTTTGTTTGATACAAATGAACAAGCTAAACAAGCTCATGATTTAAAAGCGCGTTACCAACTTTTATTGCAACAAGCAGGATACGGAGATATTCAAACTAAAATTAAGCCGCTTGAACGATTTTATTCAGCGGAAGAGTACCATCAAAACTATTTAGCAAAAAATCCCAATGGATATTGTCCAGATCATAGTACAGGGGTGACGTTTGAAAAAAAAGAAGCAAAATTTGTTGATAACGATGCTTTGAAGAGCGGTAAACATATTGTCATTCTAGATTCTCGCAGTTACTGCCCATATTGCGAAAAGTTGAAAAGCACGGTACTGAATGACTATCAAGGCTCTATACCACTTCATTATAGATATGCCGATCAACTGCAAGGCATAGATATTATGTCGGCTACGTGGGCAACACCGACTATTTTGTTGATTGAAAATGGCAAAGAGGTTGCAGGTTATCAAGGTTTTATGAATAGAGAAACCTTTTACAAAGTGCTCGGCGCTTTTAAGTTAGGTGATACAGAGGCCTATAAAATTGCCTTTCAAAAAGGCACAGAGAGACCATTTTGCAAGCAATACGATATTTTCAAAAATACAGGGGAGGGTGTGTTTGTCGATAAGCTCAGTGGTGCGCCTTTGTTTGATACAAAAGATAGATTTAATTCAGGTACTGGTTGGTTATCATTTAAATATCCGGTAAAAGACAGTGTGACATATCATCAAGACTTAAGTTACGGCATGGTCAGAACCGAAATACGCTCTAAATCTACTGGCATCCATTTAGGCCACGTATTTGAAAAAGAAGGGCCTAATGGGGCGGATAGATACTGTATTAATGCTAATGTTTTGGATTTTATTCCAAGTAATAAGAGCTAGAAGTATTGTACCTTAGTCTTGATTAGGCTTTTGTTAAAGTAAAAATAGGATATAAGCAGTCAAAGCATATTGCTAATGCTTTGACTGCTTATACTTTGTTTATGTTAATCTGAACCACCATCACCAGAGGAGCCGCCAGCACTTCCTTCCATAAAACTGCCTGACTCTATGGGTGACATATCCCCGCTAAAAAATGAATCAGATATTTCTTCTCGCATACTGTTATAGTCACATACTTCACCACGATCACTGTGCCATTTATCGAACTGTTTCATGCTAGTATATAGAGCATGAGCGTAGCAAATATGCCTCCAGTTATAGCCTTCATCATGAATAGTCTTTTCAACTTGTCCAGTAGTATATGTTTTGCTTTTACCGTATCTGCGAGCAAGATCTTTACCCAGAGTAGATATGTAACTTCTGATTGCTTTTTTCTTTTTATATTTTATAAGAAACATTATCTTTCCTTTTATAACGATAGAGAATGTAGATTATTTATACTTCATGATAAATAGTAAAGCACCTAACCGGTTCTTAACGCTGATACTGTTTGTAATAGGGCGGGATAAGCAGAGTAGACTTGAAATTTATGTTGATGGTCTCTAAAGCTGAAAAACAGTGAGGTAAAGACTACCAACACACTAAATAGTGATGCTTTTAACTTTATGAATGCCTCTGGTTATAAAAGGTTTTGGCTTGGCTGTGGTTTGCTCTTGATAAAGTTATCTTCTATATGCTTGATATATGCATGCGTGTAATCGGGTAAAAACGTGTATGCTTTTTCTACCGCCATCCATTTAAAATCATTATGTTCATAGTTCAACCGAACTGTTTGCTTAGCACTTATAAACGCAACATAACCGATTCGTTTTGTTGATGTCCGTGCGTGACTGTGATTAAGCTAAAAGGTGTTTTTGCGAACGCATTCTAAGAATTTGAAGTGTTTACGCTTGCTGCTTTAATCCATCATCATAGTCTTTTATAAGAACCGAAAACATACATTCAAAGTTATCTATAGCATTGCTTTTTTTACTAAATAATTGATGAGTACTTGTGTGCTTTTCTTCACTTAAGCGCGCTGCAAGTTCGGCTAAAGGGAGTTTCGAAAATTGTCCTGAGATCATTGTAATATCATAAAGTAGTTCAATAGCATGTATTAGAGGGGATTCACTATCGGCCCATGCTATGGATACAAACTGCTGGTTAAATTGTAATGGTGTCATTTTAAATGCGCCATTCAATGCTGCAAGAGCAAGCTTCCTCGAAACTTCATCGTATTGTGATGTCCCTACTTTTCCATCAATGTTTATACACATTAGGTTTTTCTCAATTGATTCAATCCACTCGACGAACTTTATAGCCAAAGCCGCTATCGATGGTGTTAAATCGGTTTGATCCCAAGAGTTATGAGGAAATATAGCTTCGAAAAGTTTTTCGATGTCTACAATCTCGATACTCTTATAGTTATCTGAGGTTGTTAATTCTGTATTTATATGTTCTTTGAAGTGCCTTTTAAGGTCGAAGTAGTGATTAAAGGCGATGTTTTTTTCTGTTAGTGCATTAGATTTTGCGGCTAACTTTGAACTGTGAAACTTGCTTATTAATAAAGAAACAGGCACTGAGATACTGGCAACAAAAATTGGAAGCTTAAGAAAGCTCATAATCGCTTCATAATTTTCAGCACTTGGAATGCAAAAGCACCAAATTGGAGATGAAAGGTAAAGTCCTATTCCTATGAAAAACAATATAGGCCACCAAAATAATGTGTGTTGATTCAGTGGGGCTCTATCGTCAAGCTTTAGCGGATTCCATATCATTTATACTGTTACTCTGCGATAAGTTTTTTGCGGCGTAAGCTATATTTTTAGCTTGTTTGCAGCAGTGTTAAAATTTGATTTATCTTTGTGTGTTTTAATAAACCCGACTATAACAACAGCTCAAAAATAAGTCACTTATCCATATATTGCAATTGACTTTGAATACTGCTCTTCGGTATCTCAATAAACATTAAATCGAAAATAAAAAAGTCGTCATCACCTCACATGAGCAGAGCAGTATCTAGTCAGTTTGTTCTAAATTTGCACGATTGAGATAATTTATTGAATAGTGTTATTTTTGATACGAGATAAAGATTAATGATCAAGCATAAAGACTATTTGAGGCCAGCAAAAAATGAGGGCCGGATAAAAATAAGATGCTAAGTTGGTTTGTGTGTCATTTGTATTAAACGCAAATATTAAGAATTTGGCTTTTTACTCAAGCTAATTATCATGCCAGCTGCTGCACCAAGCATTAGTCCAAGCCCTACGTTATCAGTAAATTCTCCAAAAATTATCCCTGTACCAGCACCTAAAGCGATGCACAAACCCATATTGTTATTTTTAGTCGTCATTTTTCTTTTGCTTGCCATTATTGTTTACCTTGAAGGCAGTGTTTAAGTTTTGGTTGATACTAAAGCGTAACACAGAATATCAAGAGGAAACTAAATATAGGGTCGGTTGTCAACCACGCCTATACAAGAAGCGCTATTTTCTGTTTTGGAAGGAGGGAATGAGTAATGAAGCGAGATCTCTACTTTATTTAACATAATGTTATCGTAGCTTGTTTTATATGAACAAATTCATTTATTAGAAAATCTCATATTATTATTGTAATAAAAACCATTCTCATTATATTTAAGCTGTGCAATGATGTTCCTATTATGTTTATAATCCCGCATCCCAAATACTCTCATTACTAAGGATAGGAGCATAGGTTTGTACGCGTTTCTGATGGTGCTATTGATAAGCAATGGTGCAATTTTGTCATATTTGTCTAACAGACACCAAAGGCTCTTAAAAAAGCCACTCTCTAAAACATACCAAAAACTGGGCTATGGATTGTTTACCACGGCGATTTTGGTAGGGGTATTTAATTTTGTTGGTTCGGCAGGTGTATTTATCTGGCTCCTTATCTTAATGGCAGCTTTATTTTGTTTTCCGTTTGTCGCGCTTTTTATTAAAAGGAATTAAGCATGTCTCAAACAGATAAAATCCAACCACATTGGTGGAGTAAGACGCTAGCGGGGGTGTTTGCAGGGTTTTTCTTGGCGCTAGGCTTGGTAGGAATTTTTGCGTGGGTTGGCCCGACAGGTCTTACAGAGCAAATTACCCCAGAGCAGCGGTCCTGGAAAACACAATTTAATATGTGGATGATCACGCCTGTTTGGTGCTTGATCTTAAGCTTTGTCTATATGTTTAAAACCGGTAAGCAAGCTTGGTTTTATCTTGGCAGTAGCGCTGTTTTATCAATTGCAATTGTCTATGCATTAAGGAGTTACCTATGAAGATTAGGTCAGACATTTTAAGGACATACCAGAGCTTGCATACATGGACAGGTATCACAGCCGGTTTATTACTGTTCATAGGCTTTTTTGCTGGTTCGTTAACTATGTTTAGCTCTGCTATTAACGACTGGGCGACACCACCAGACTATCAATTACCTCAGGTAGAGTCTGGTCAGCACGATGTATTATTACAACAAGTTTTATCCTTAAACCCTGAGGCACTCAAAGGGGTTTCAGTCAGCTTTGAAGAAGCTAGTTCACCCGTATCATGGTATGGGCATGGTTCAGCGCGTGGGTTTTCGATGGACGACCAAGTTTGGCATGCAACACTAAATGAACAAGGAGATATGATCACCGAGTTACGTCATGTGAACGAGCTTTCTATGCTAGTGGATTACTTACATCGCTCGGCGGGGATCATTGGTGAACTTGGCCATGACCAAGCGGGTGTGTATGTGCTAGGCGTCGCCGCATTTTTATACTTTATTGCGCTTGTGTCCGGGGTGATTTTTTTATTACCAAGCTTAGTAAAAAGCTTTTTTGCTTTGAGAAAAGAAAAAGGTGCAAACCGTTTTTGGCTAGATTCACATAATCTTGTAGGTATTGCGAGTTTGCCGTTTCATATCATTATCGCTGTGACCGTAATCGTTTTTTCATTTCATGATTTATTTTACGGTGGTTTGAGCCAAGTTTACGGTGATAAACCCATGTTTGGTGGTGGTGAAACGCATAAAGAGATTCGATATGAATTAAAAGATCTACCATCGTTAGATGACATTAAACAAGCCACATTAACGTATGCACCAGGTTATGAAGTAAAAAGCATTAGTTTAAGCCGTTTAACGACAGCACACCCTTCTGCAACGGTAATGATAGTCAGTGAGCGTACGTTGATGCGCGGTCCGCATAATGATTATGTATTTATGAACCCTTTCACATTAGAGATAAATTCGAGTAGTGTCACAAGTGATCATGGGCAGCAAGGCATCTGGGGCGCAGTCGTAACGAGCTTTTTTGGCTTACATTTTGGGAGTTATGGCGGAGAGCTAGGCAGATGGCTTTATTTTGTAATGGGCTTAGGCGGTGCATTCTTGTTTTACAGTGGAAACCTAATCTGGCTCGAAAAAAGGCGTAAAAAACAATCTACTAAGCAAAGTCGCTCAAGTCACTTTATGGCTAATTTAACAATTGGTGTGACGCTGGGATGCCTAATTGGTTTAGCGGGTACTTTTGCAGCCAGCAAATGGCTGACATTAGCTGATTGGAATATTAATATAGCTTATATGTGGGTTTACTATACATTGTTCTTAAGCACAATGGCGAGCGCATTTATTATAGGCGCAGCAAGGTTCAGCATAATTGGCTTAAGCTTGTTTATTGCATTGTGTATTATGATACCACTTAATTCAATGATTGCTTTAGCACTACCTTCAATTGGGATTTGGAGCCCTAACTCGATGGCCGATTTTGGAATTGAAATGGGCGCGATTGGATTTGCACTGGCCGCTTGTTATGCATTAAAGCGAGCACGACAGAGAGTTTATGAAGGTGAAGTAGACAGTATTTGGTATTGCCCTAAGATGAGTAAGCAGCCTCACGTTCGAAGTAGAGTAGCATAATACCTCGTTTGGCCGGAAGGTATGCCGGCTATTTAGGAGTCTAGAACTGAACCGAGAGACACTTGGTTGCGACCGTGTTGTTTAGCAAAATACAAGGCCATATCGGATTGTTTAACCAATTCATGTGGCTCTAAGTCTATACCCCAACGCGTAGCAATGCCTATACTTACAGTCAGCTTAATTACTGTATTTTCAAATCTAACGAATGATGCTTCAGTGTGCTTTCTTACCAACTCGGCCAACTCAAATGCATCACCTTCATTGCATTCGGGGAGCAAAATACAAAACTCTTCTCCACCATAACGAGCAACAATATCTCCAGCTCGAGTACATGTCTTTTTTAGTATATCCGCGATATGGGCAATGCATTTATCACCACACTGATGGCCATAGGTATCATTAATTTTTTTAAAATGGTCAATATCGATCATTAATAAGCTGACAGAATGTCCGAATCGCTTCGCTCTCATGCATTCAGTATTGAGTGCATCATTGAGGCTTCGTCTATTAAATACTTGTGTGAGTTCATCAATACGAGAGATGTGTTTGAGTTTGTCGTATGCAGTTTGAAGCTCTCTAGTTCTGTTCATGACTTCTGTTTCTAGACGTTGATTAGCTTTACGAATTTCTGTCATACTTCTTGCCTGCGCAACAAAACGCTTCCTTCTTTCTGAGTTTATTCTTTCTGCCATAGCAAAGGACAAACACGCAACTTCTATAGAAGTACCTATGGTTAACGCATGCTCGGTAAACCAGTTATTAGGTAAGAAGTTTAACTTATTTGCGGCAAGGATAAGTCCACCACATAATGCTGCATTCCATGCCAATGAATAATATGTAGAGAAATGTGTGCCTTCAAAAAGTTTTACTGTCCTCGTAATGACTCCCCAGGAGCAGGCTATTGAAGCATATAAAATGATAACTCTTATCATAGTTCCATAGGTAAAATACATAGATGCAAATAACAAACAGATCCCTAACCCTATAATGATGAGACAGCCTCTGTATAAAATAAGGCTATTTTTTCTGAGTTCTAACAGTTTGATAATGAAAAATGTACCCGCTAAAACAGCTGCCACCAAGAAAAATAGAATGGATTGGTCGTTCCACCATAAACTCCCTTGCCACAAGTACCTAAAGGCAAGTCCAGATAAACTGAAATAAAACGCGATTATGGCCGAGACGTAAACAACGTAGTATAGAAAAGTTTCGTCTTTGAGAGACATGTACATAAATATGTTGTAAATCACCATAATACTCATTAAACCAAAATAGATTCCGAGAAAAAGCGTGTTGAGTTGATCGGTTTCATAGAACTCTTTTTGTTCCCACAGTCGTATCGGTAACTGTAAAGCACTGGTAGATTCTGCTTGAATAAACAAAGTCAGAGGGCCACTTATATCTTTACGTATGGGTAAAATAAAGTTGTGGTGTTTGATTAGGCGGTCGTCAAAATGCTGTTTGTCTCCAAGTTTGGCATAGCTGAGTACATCATCATTATCCATCAAGTAGAGTTTTAAACTATCAAGAACCGGGTAGGCAATTTCTACTAGGTAAGTTTGTTCGTCGCTGGGTAGTGAGAAATCTACTTTTACCCAATAAACATGGTCGGTATAACCCAAGTTAAAATTATTGACTTCATTCGTTGTCCAATGATTTTTAGGTAAAGAAAGCACATCTACGATACCAAATTGGTTATTTTGTAGATACTGACTTCCAGCGCTGAGATTGACGTATTTGCCATTAGTTAACGTAAGATCTGACTCAGCTGCGTGGGCAGAGGACAGGAAGCAAAACAATAACACGAATATGGTTTTCACAAGCGACAGATTGGGTAATGACTCTACCTAAAGCTTAGAAGTGGATATCCGATTGAGCAAAAACAATATAAAAGAACACATCATACAGTGTTATGTATGTATCATTTGTAGCTTCGCAGTAAGAAGTGACACTAAGTCGACAGGAGATAAGTGTTCATTATTTAGTCCATAGATAAGCGTCATAAAGTAACAATCCATCATCGCTGTAGCTTTTATTTCATCGTACTTATGACCTTCAAAAAGCATGTGTTTAAACTCTGTAAGTTGTTCTTCAAAAAATGCACTATGCCACATTAAGTCCTGCAAAAGTGCTTTGCTAAAAGGGCGGTTTTCACAGTAAAAACGGTATAAAAACTTAGCGTAATGCCTAAGGCGCAAACGAGGGCTTGTCTGCTCATTTTCTTGATGTGCAGTTTTGAGTACTTCATCAATACGTTGGTGCATTGCAAGTTTCAAAATATCAATTTTGTTAGGGAAGTGGCTAAACACCGTGCCAGTGGCTACAGACGCATGTGTCGCAATTTGGCGAGTTGTTGTCTCTGCATAGCCATACTCTTGGAATAAGTTCCAGCTAACATCTAGTATTTTTTGAGCTGTTATTTCTCTTTTTTTCATATTAAATCAACGTATTGAGTACATATGAAAGCTTATCATAAATTACCACAAATGTAACAAACTAATCTTTATATTGACAAAATTGAGCGCGCTCATTAAATTAAATGAGCGCGCTCAATTATTAGGAGGTATTTAATGCTAACGCGAATTATCGGCTATATCTTATTTGTCCCGTTTATTGCTTTTTATAGCTATGTACTTGGACCCGTACTAAAATTAGTTCTCATTCCAGGCGGGCTGATGTTATTTATTTTTATTCTCGGTCCAGAAGCGTTTTTGAAGCATTGGCGCTTAGCTTCAGAAAAGCGTAGTGCTGATCTAAAATCAGTCCAAGAAAGTCCGATTGGATAATATTTGGTAAAAACGTATTCTTTGCAATGAGTTATATTGCAGCCAAAAAACCGCACTCTGCGGTTTTTTAATTATTGATGCTCGCTTTAACGTATCACTCGGGTATAATACTCCCGATTTCGGCGCAACCCCTTTAGCGCTGTAGTAAGTATCGTTTAATTTAGAATTGAGGATTTATTATGACGGTTGGCATTATCATGGGCTCTAAGTCGGATTGGCCTACAATGCAACATGCGGCAGATATGTTAGATAAGTTTGGCATTGAGTATGAAACAAAGGTGGTTTCGGCGCATCGTACTCCTCAATTATTGGCCGATTATGCATCATCAGCAGCAGATCGCGGTATTAAGGTTATCATTGCTGGAGCAGGAGGTGCAGCGCACTTACCAGGTATGGCTGCTGCATTTACAAGCTTACCAGTACTTGGTGTTCCTGTTAAATCTAAAACGCTAAATGGCGTTGATTCTTTACTTTCTATTTGTCAGATGCCAAAAGGTGTTGCAGTAGGCACACTGGCAATTGGTGATGCTGGTGCCGCAAATGCTGGTCTGCTAGCTGCTCAAATCTTAGGTTGTCAGCAACCAGAAATTTTTGAGAAGGTAGAAGCATTCAGAAAAGCACAAACTGAAACAATTCTAGCTAACCCTAACCCTGCTGAGTAATATGAAGGTACTAGTTCTAGGCGCGGGTCAATTGGCCCGCATGATGAGCCTAGCTTCTACACACTTGGGTATAGATGTTTTAGCTTACGATGTAAGTTCTAAACAAGTGATAAACCCGGTGACTTTTGAAGTAAAACCAACCACACTTGAACAGGAAGTCGAACAGTCTTATGCTATTACGGCTGAATTTGAACATATTCCTGAAGATGTTTTACGCGTCTGCCAACAAAGCGGAAAATTCTTCCCTGGCGCTGAGTCTATCGCGACAGGCGGCGACCGTAGTAAAGAAAAGTCTTTGTTAGACAATGCGCAAGTTCCTTGTGCTCCCTACGCATTAATAACAGAAAAACAAGCATTCATTGACGCCATAGATGAACTTGGTTTACCTCTTGTGATCAAAACCTGCCAAGCAGGTTACGATGGTAAGGGGCAATGGCGCTTAAAAACACCAGATGATGCAGAGCAAGTTTGGTCTGAAATGAAAGACTTTTTAGATGCTGGCACTGGCGATGCACCACATTCTATCATTGCAGAAAAAATGATACCGTTTGATAGAGAAGTATCTATTATCGGCGTGCGTGCCAAGGATGGACAATACAAAGTATATCCTTTAACTGAAAATCAGCATACTAACGGTGTTTTAACTCTATCTATTGCAGGTAAGGAAAAAGCCGCTATTCAAGCCCAAGCTGAATCAGCATTTGAAAAGCTAGCAACAGAGTTAGATTATGTTGGTGTATTAGCAATCGAGTTTTTCGATGTTGGTGGTCAATTACTGGTCAACGAGATTGCACCTCGTGTTCACAACTCAGGCCATTGGACACAACAAGGAGCGCATACTAGTCAGTTTGAAAATCACATGCGCGCAATTACTGGGTTGCCGATTGGCTCAACTGAGTTGGTTAGGCCTACAGCGATGATCAATGTACTCGGACAGCAAAGCATTCCACACAGTGTTTTAGCTGTGTCTGATTGTACAAGCCACTGGTATGGTAAAGAGTCAAAACCAGGTCGTAAAATGGGGCATATCAATGTGTCGGCAGACAACCTACATCAATTAGGTGAAAGGTTAGCAGAGCTCGCTGATATACTCCCTGATGATGATTATCCTGGTGTCGGTGCTACAAGCCACACTTTGATTTTGAATTAAAAAAAGCCGAGCAATAGCTCGGCTTTTTATTGTATTAAGTACTTATTAAGTTCGTCTATGTTCACGAATAACCCAAACTATCCTAAAGCGTTATACATATTGTGCTTCATTGCATCTGTTAGCCCACTGTTGGGTTCTGCAAGCGCGCTTTTTTTAGGTATTGCATTTGCACTTTTTTTAGGAAATCCGTTCGAAATCAAAAGTGCGAATTTATCAAAGTTGTTGCTTAAAATTTCGGTGATAGGGCTAGGATTCAATGTAGACATCATGCAAGTATTGGAGGTCGGTCGAAGCTCCATTGTTTTAACTATTGTAAGCATTACTGCAATTATTGGCCTTGGCGAAATTTTAACTCAGCTTTTTCGTTTAAATAAAAATACGGGAACTTTGATATCGTTTGGTACTGCCATATGTGGTGGCAGCGCTATTGCAGCGATGGCGCCGGTGATCAAAGCTAAACAAGACGAAATTGCAGTGGCACTGGCCATTGTATTCTCACTTAATGCTGTTGGTTTGTTGGTATTCCCTTGGCTCGGTCATTATTTTGAACTCAGTCAAAGTCAATTTGCTGTTTGGAGTGCACTTGCCATTCATGATACGAGTAGTGTTGTTGGGGCCGCAGCGGCATACGGCCCAGCAGCACTTGCTATGGCAACAACAATTAAACTAACTCGTGCAATGTGGATTGTCCCATATACAGCGTTGGCAGGTGTGTTTTGGCGATCGGAGGAGCGAGCAAGTATCCCCTTGTTTATTATTGGCTTTTTATTAGCCGCAGCAATAAACACTTGGGTGCCAACGCTCAAACCAATTTGGGAATTAAGTTACGAGGGCGCTAAAGCACTGTTGGTTGGCACCTTGTTTTTGATTGGCTCTGGGATTTCAAAGAAAGTTTTATCGCAATGCGGCTGGCAACCTTTTGTTATGGCATTGATTTTATGGGTCATCGTCAGTTCTGTCATACTTGTATTAATTATTGACGGTTTTATTAAATAAAATTACTAAATTTTTTTGAACCTTTTAATTTTGCACTAGTCTTATTATGTGAGGCTTGGATATGCCTCATTTCATACTCGTTGTTCATCAACGACTATGTGAGCGCAGAGAGTATTTGGCCAGTAGCTTTACTGGCCTTTTTTTACTCTTCATTGTTTCCTTTTTGTGAACGCACCTGCAAACAAGCTAAAAACTTTGTTTATTGGTCTTAAACCTATCGAATAATGTTCTATCTTTTGATTAAATTGCGACGATTAAAATCTTAAAAGAAGAGCTCTAATGAAAAAATCCCTTTTGAGCATTGCCGTAGCAGGTTTACTGCTAACGGGCTGTCAAACAACAAGCCAACAATCTGATCTTGAAAACGCAAATAATAGTGCGATAACTGTTGTAGAAAACGTGCAAACACCGCTTGATTTTGGTAGCGAAAATATTACGCTCGAGCAAGCTATGGCTGATCCAGATTGGATAAGTCGCTCACCAGAAGGTGCGTACTGGGGGGCAGATAGCGAGACAATCTACTTTAATCAAAAACAGGTTGGAAATCAGCTTAGGGATACTTTTTCAATCAATAGTAAAGGTACAAAGCAAATCGCTTTGTCAAACCTGCATAAGATTGGTAGTAATAACGCAATTTACTCTACCGATGGTAAGCTGCAAGCATACACGTTTCAAGGCAATATTTTTGTCAAAAATACCGAAACGCAACAGATTAAACAGCTGACTCGTTCAAGTGAAAAAGAAAGAATTATCCAGTTCATGAATTCTGGAGAGCTTGCCTATAAAGTAAAAAATACAATTTTTTCGGTTGATGTTGAAACAGGCCTTACACAAGAACTTGTAAAGATACACTTAGGCAATAAGCCACAGGGTACGCCAGAGCCATCAACCTACATCGCTAAAGAGCAACATAAACTCATTGATTATGTTGCGCTAACTCATAAAAACGCACTGGATAGAGAAGCGCGTCAAGCAGATATTGAGTTGCAAAATGGTTCAATTGCAAATCAGCAAATATACCTTGGCGAAGGAAATAGACTTGTAGAGTCAAGTATTTCGCCAAGCGGCGACAAGCTCATTGTGGTAGTAAGTAAAGATGATGTTTTCTCTCAATCGACTAGCAAAGACATTATGCCAAACTACATTGGGCAAGATGGTAACATCGATCCAGTGCAAGCTCGAAGCAGAGTCGCTGATAACAAACCAGTAGAAGTAGAAGTACGTTATTTTGATTTAAAGACGGGTGTTGAAAAGTCGATTGGTTTCGAAACATTACCTGGGTTTGATGAAGACGTCTTAGCGGATGTTAAAAGAGAAAATGCTGAGGCCATAGGTGAGACTTACAAGTCTGTGAAAGAGCCAAGAGCTATCAAGATGATGTTAGACTGGTACTGGTCGCAGTCTCCAATCCAGTGGAATAGCAAAGGCGATCAAGTTGCCTTAATGTTCAAAGCATGGGACAACAAAGACCGTTGGATCGCCACATTAGACTTTGATAAAGGTGAGCTTGAACCTCAGCATAGGCTTCATGACAAAGCTTGGGTTAACTATGCTTACAATGATTTTGGTTGGCTGAACAACGAAGATACACTGTTCTTCTTATCCGAAGAATCAGGATACAGTCACTTATATGTAAAGCCTATTGATGGCAAAGCAAAACAACTGACTTCAGGTAAATTTGTTGTTTCTGAACCAAAGCTGACCCGTGACAACAGTAAGTTCTTCTTTAAGGCAAACGTTGATCACCCTGGTATTTATGAAATTTACACGGTTGATGTAAATACCAAAGAGAAAGTTGCGATTACAGATCTTAATGGCTTGACGGATTATTCTTTAAGTCCTGATGAGTCAAAAGTATTGCTTAAGCACTCGAAAATTATGATGCCAACAGAGCTGTATGTTGCTGATGCAAAGCCTAATGCTCAGCCTAAGCGCCTAACAAATACAGTATCAGACGAGTTTTTAAACAAAAAGCTAATAGCCCCGAAGATAGTTGCTGTACCATCTAGCCACACCGACGAGCCTATCTACGCGAAGGTATATTATCCAGCTGATTACAAACCTGGTGAAACGGGTAAAAAGCGTAAAGCGGTTATCTTTAACCATGGTGCTGGCTACTTACAAAATTCACATATGGGTTGGTCGGTTTATTTCCGAGAATTTATGTTCCATTCACTACTTGCAAGCGAAGGCTATGTGGTAATGGATATGGATTACCGTGCGTCTAAAGGTTACGGCCGTGATTGGCGTACAGCAATTTATCGTCAAATGGGCACACCTGAAATTCAAGACTTGGCTGATGGCGTTAAGTGGATGACAGAGAATGCCAA
Organism: Pseudoalteromonas luteoviolacea; assembly: GCF_000814765.1. Taxonomy (GTDB): domain Bacteria; phylum Pseudomonadota; class Gammaproteobacteria; order Enterobacterales; family Alteromonadaceae; genus Pseudoalteromonas; species Pseudoalteromonas luteoviolacea_H. The sequence continues at coordinate 643,765 of NZ_JWIC01000006.1, read as the reverse complement.
TGTAGATGCAGGTTCAGTAGGTACTTATGGGGGCTCTTACGGTGGTTTCATGACCTTTATGGCATTGTTCACACAACCTGAGCTTTTCCAGGCTGGAGCTGCACTTCGTCCAGTTACTGATTGGGCATATTACAATGACCCGTACACGTCTAATATTTTGAACAGACCTGATGTAGATCCAATTGCATATAAGCGAAGTTCACCAATCTACTTTGCAGAAGGTTTAAATAAACCTCTATTAATCAATGCCCCAATGATTGATGACAATGTATTTTTCCAAGATGTTGTTAGATTAGTACAGCGTTTCATTGAACTTGAAAAAGAAAATTTTGAAACAGCCATCTACCCAGTAGAGCCGCACGGTTTCGTTCAACCATCAAGCTGGCTAGATGAATATCGTCGTATCTACAAACTATTTAAAGAAAACCTTTAAATAAAATACAAAAAGCCAGCATACTGCTGGCTTTTTTAAGTTTTATTGGTCAGTGTTTACACCAGTTAAATTGCGTTATTGTCTGCCTGTTTAAGAGTCAGAGATATCGTTGCGTTGGCTACTTTTTAAGAGAGGAATTGCCAGCACAAGACCACCTATTGCCCCAATAAGGTGCGATTCTATTGCCACTCGAGAAGCAATTAAATTGCCGACCTCTGCACTGGGTCCAGCATATTGCTCCCAAGCGAGTTTACCCGCTATGCCCAGGAATAAAAGCATACCAGTTGACTCTTTCATTTGAATATCTTTGAGCGCGCCCCAAACAATAATTCCGTGTAGCAATCCGCTCAATCCTGTGTATACTCTGATATCTGGACAAAATAGCCATATACCTAACCCGGTCCATAATCCGAGTAATAATACATGTGTAAAATAGCGGCGTATTGACGTATGCTCCGCATGCAGTACCCATATAAATAAAATGCCGACAAGGTTCAAAACCAAGTGCATCCAGTTAGTGTGGATATATTGACTACTCCAAATTCGCCAAATTTGACCTTCACTGATCAACTGACGATGAAACTCAAGGGTATCTCGCATATCAAACACCATGAGTAGCGTTGCGATTATCGCTAGGGTTACCGGTGGAATTATGTATTGAGGGCTGATAGGAAGGTTGAAACCAAACATGCTATGTCTACAATAATAAAGGTATTTTTATATATTGTGCCTGTTAACTTTTATGATGCCAACGAAGATCGAAAATAAATAATGAATACAATCAAATTTAAGCAAACATTCATTGCACTCATACTTGCTTCTAGCTTTCCTGCGCTAGCAGATCAAGCTGACCCTAAAAAAAGAGAAGCGAGGGAGCCGGAGGCGGCGACAGGATTTACTCTTAAAAAAGAAAAAATCTCTGAAAAATACATGGTTGTTGCAGCTAATCCCCATGCAAGTAAAGCAGGCCAGTTGATGCTGCAACAAGGCGGTAGCGCTATTGATGCTGCGATTGCTGCACAGCTTGTACTTACTTTGGTTGAGCCGCAATCTTCAGGCATTGGAGGGGGCGCTTTCATTCTTCATTATGATAAACAAAATAACTATTTAACAAGCTTTGATGGCCGAGAAACCGCGCCTAAAAAAGCCGACCATAAGCTCTTTTTAGACAAAGAGGGCAAACCTGTAAGATGGATTGAAGCGGTTGTTGGTGGGCGATCGGTGGGTGTACCTGGTATCATTCATTCAATGAAGCAAGCACATGATAAATATGGTGTACTTAAGTGGAAACAGTTATTTAAGCCCGCTATCGAACTTGCAAGTAAAGGGTTTAAGGTATCACCCAGATTGCATATGCTGTTAAAAAAGGAGTTTAATCCGGGTCTCACAAAGTTGTCCCCAGCCAAAGAGTACTTTTATCCTAATGGAAAAGCTTTAGAAATTGGTGCGTTAGTTAAAAATCCTGAATTAGCTAGCTTGTATAGAGAAATCGCAGAGTATGGACCAAAGGCCTTCTATGAAGGTAAGTATGCTGAGGATATGGTAAAGGCGGTGCAAAACTCTGAAATAGCACCAGGTCATTTATCAATGTCAGATTTGGCTAATTATCAGAGTAAAGAGCGTCACCCAGTTTGTACTTCTTACCACGACTACAAAGTCTGCTCAATGGCACCTCCCAGCAGTGGAGGCTTAACGGTATTGCAAATATTAAAGCTGTTGGAAGGTAAAAAGCTAGCACAATATAAGCCAAATGACCCTCAAGCTGTTCATTTATTTACACAGGCCTCTCGTTTAGCATTTGCTGATCGCAACTTTTACATTGCGGACCCAGATTTTGTTGATGTACCTACACAAGGGCTACTTAACCCTGTTTATTTGAAGTCTCGAGCTAAATTAATTGGCGATAGGGACAATCAAAATATGCCAGTGGGCGATCCTACCAAAGGCAAATTAGCGTATGCGCAAGATAACAGCTATGAATTACCCTCAACCACGCATCTCTCCATTGTAGATAGTAAAGGTAACGCAGTTTCTATGACTAGCTCCATTGAGATGGGTTTTGGATCTACGGTGATGGTTAATGGCTTCCTATTGAACAACCAACTTACTGACTTTTCGCTAGCGCCTAAAGTCGGGGGAAACTGGGTTGCTAATAGAGTAGAACCAAATAAGCGGCCAAGAAGCTCAATGGCGCCAGTAATGGTTTTCAATAAAGATGGGAGTTTAAAGTTAGTTGTTGGCTCTCCCGGAGGTAGCAGAATTATAAATTATGTTGCCCAAACAGTGATTGGTGTACTGGACTGGGGCCTCACTCCTCAACAAGCGATAAACCTGCCTAGAGTGACCAATAGGAATAAGTATACGACTTTGGAGAAAGGAACTGCGCTTAAAGCAATGAAGCCATGGCTTGAGTCGAAAGGGCACAAAGTACGTATCTCTGACCTAAATTCAGGGATCCATGCAATCGAAATTAAAGAAGGCCTTCTTTTTGGTGGTGCAGATCCCCGAAGAGAAGGGGTCGCACTTGGAGAATCTAGCGAGTAAGCGTAGGATATTACAGATTATTCAGTTATAATGTATAACCCTGTTTACGGATCTCTCTTCCGTTTACAGGGCCGTTTTATTGGTCTGATGTGCACTAAAGATATTGAAAATTTGTGTACTTAGACAATAATGATCCCTTATATCAAAAAATTAAGAGTCACAGCTTGTAAATATGACTAAACAAACCGACCCTAATTACCTCTACATCCCATATTCTGGCCCAACTTTATTGGAAACTCCGCTTCTAAATAAAGGCAGTGCATTTAGCCAGCGTGAGCGTGAAAGCTTCAACCTTGCAGGTTTAGTACCTCCTCGTTATGAAACAATTGAGGAGCAGGTAGAACGTTGTTATCAACAATTTTCAAGTTTCAAAGATAATCTAAACAAACATATTTATTTACGAGCTATTCAAGATAACAACGAGACACTTTATTACCGCCTTGTGAGAGATCACTTAGAAGAAATGATGCCTATCATTTACACTCCGACTGTTGGTGATGCATGTGAAAAGTTCTCTGATATTTACCGTAGCTCTCGTGGATTGTTCATTTCTTACGAAGATCGCCATAACATCGATGACATTTTACGAAATGCGACAAAAGGCAAAGTAAAAGTTATTGTTGTCACTGATGGTGAACGTATTCTTGGCCTAGGTGACCAAGGTATCGGTGGAATGGGGATCCCGATCGGTAAGCTCGCTTTATATACTGTGTGTGGGGGTATCAGCCCTGCATATACGCTACCTGTGATGTTGGATGTTGGTACTAATAATGAGAAATTATTAAACGATCCAATGTACATGGGGGCAAGGCATAAGCGTATTAACCAAGAAGAATACGATGAGTTTTTAGACCTGTTTATCAAAGCAGTTAAGCGCCGTTGGCCAAATGTATTGCTGCAATTCGAAGATTTTGCACAGCCAAACGCAATGCCATTGTTAAAACGCTACCGTGACGAAATTTGTTGTTTTAACGATGATATCCAAGGTACAGCTTCTGTCACTGTAGGCTCTTTGCTTGCAGCGTGTCGTGTTAAAGGAGCCAAACTTTCAGACCAGAAAGTTGTCTTTGTAGGCGCGGGCTCTGCAGGTTGTGGTATCGCGGAACAGATTATCGCACAAATGGTGTCTGAAGGCGTTTCGGATGATCAAGCGCGTAGCCAAGTATTTATGGTCGATAGATTTGGTCTATTGACAGAAGGAATGGAAGGCCTAAGAGACTTCCAAGCTGCGCTCGTACAGACTTCAGCAAACTTAGAAAGCTGGAACTATAGTGGAGAATACGCATCTTTGTTAGATGTGATGCACTGTGCACAACCTGACATTTTAATTGGTGTATCTGGCCAACCTGGTTTGTTCACTGAACAAGTCATTAAAGCAATGCATTCAGGCTGTGAGCAACCGATTATTTTCCCTCTGAGTAACCCATCTCGCCAAGTGGAAGCACATCCAAAAGATGTTATTGAATGGACTCAAGGTCAGGCGATTGTTGCTACTGGTAGTCCTTTTGAGCCTGTTGAGTTTGACGGCAAAACACATGTAATTCCTCAGTGTAATAACAGTTATATTTTCCCAGGCATTGGTTTAGGTGCACTTGCCGCAAAGGCGACTCGTATTACGGAATCAATGTTGATGGTTGCGAGTGAAACACTAGCAGAATCATCACCTTGGGCAAATACTGGTAAAGGTAGCTTATTACCTTCTCTCGTTGAAATCGAACAACTTAGTAAGCGCATAGCGTTTGCAGTTGCCAAAAAAGCGATGGAAGAAGGGGTGTGCTTGGATATGCCTGACGAGCGTATCTGGGCTACGATCGATAAAAACTACTGGATGCCTGAATACAGAAACTACAAACGTTGTAGTCTCTAACAGTAAAAGTTGTTTTTTGAAGCCCTCTTATTGAGGGCTTTTTATTAAGAAGTGCCCTTCGAAATAGCAAACTAACGTTTTAAGGCTATACTCAAAAGATAAATAATCGCACGGACTGCATGCTGTCGGAGTAACTATGCTGTCCAGATTTGTGTTTATTTTTTTGTTGTTTATGTCTTTTTGCGGCTTTGCCAAACCATTAAAAATCGAAATTGTCTCTGATTACAACCCTTCATTTGGAGAATCTCCAGGCGATTTAGCTACCCAACTTTTGCTCATTATTACACGTAATCTAGACAAAGAAATGTCAATTGAGTTTGTTCCAGCAAGCAGGGAGAGAGAGTGGCGCGAATTAAAGCACCATCAAAATATTTGCCTTTACAATAAAGTAAAAACCCCAGAGCGTGAAGCGATGGCTGTGTTTGTATCATTCCCTCTGATGGCATTTCCTTCTAACCGCCTTATCTTAAGAAATAAAAAGTTCGTGTCTATTGAAATTTCTCTTAAAAAGGCGCTTGCTATGGGTCTTCGAATTGGTGTTACGAAAGGCCGCTCATATGGCCTAGAGATAGACGATTTTATCAAAGCAAACGCAGACAGAATGTTCATAGGTGAAGGCAATGATAGTGCGTTTAGGTTAAGGCAAATGCTTGTTCAGGGGCGGCTTGATGGGATCATCGAATATAGCTCCGTATTTGTGACCGATTTTCCATCAGAAGAGGTTTTACAAGATATCTCATTCCATGCAATAGGTGATACCCAAGCAACCATTTTTGGTTATATCGCATGTTCCGACTCAAGAATTGGAAGGGCGGCAGTAGATCTTTTTGAACGCACTTTACAAAAAAGAAAAATTCAAGATTTAATCATTCAAGCACATGCAAACCTATTCCTTCCACAGGAAGAAGTGTTTATTACTAACTCTTTGAAAAAAGCATTTAGTATCACAGATTAACTGCTTAATGGATTACATTTTTTAATTAGTGACTTTGTTGTTGTTGGCAAATTATTGAATCACTATGCTTAGTTATCAAATTAAATTTTCTTGGCAGAGTAGAATTTAATATGATTTAGTATTTTTATTAGGTTACATCACTTTTTGGTTTTACTTTTTATTTTTCAATAAGTATCACATTGCTTTTTCTTAATCTTACTTAAAATGCGTTTTATTTATATAACCACCTGTATTTATTAAATATAAAATATTAAAACTCTTCTCACCTCCACTTTTTCTCACTGTAACATGACTGAATTTCTAGTAATTTCAATTTGCATACACACTTTTTAAAGTGACTGGTTTCCAGAGATTTATAGCGTTTACAAGCTCATTTCAAACACCTAACTTAGATAGCGAGACAAACGTCGGCACATACAAAAATATATTTATTGATGATGTGTCAGCGCCGTAAAAATTCGACGATTTGCCTTTATTTATAAGGCTTCAAATTAATTAATCTAATAAAAGGGATTACAAATGAAAATTAAACTTCTCGCTACTGCTATATCTTTAGTTGCAATGAACAGTGCTGTTGCAAGTGTGACACTAAATGACCTAGATGGTTACGACCGTGAGTCTAACTATACTGGTAATTTAATGGAACGAATCGTAACAGACTCAGAGCATTCGCGTACCTTTGGAGCTTGGGTTTTCCGCGCAGATAAGTATGGCTCATGTTCAACGGGTGCAGTGTATGATGAAGTTTCTGGCGAGTTTATTGCTAATGTAGGTATTGGCCCAGCTGGACACAACACTTCTCATATTGACAGAGTTGTATTGCAAGGCTACTTCTCTGAAGCGCAACTTCAGCGTACTCGTGTTTTATCTTTGAGCTGTGAATCAGAGTTGGGCGAAAGTTATGTTGTAAAACACAAAATCCCAGCAGTACCAAAAATCACTTGGGATGCAAGTTTAACGGGTGTTGGTCCTTGGCAAACTCCTGACTGTAGTGGTCAAGCGCAACACTGTGGTGGCGCAGGCTGGTACGACCAAGTAAGCTATACATCTTCAGTGCTTGTAAACAATGGTACGGAAGACGGTTATTGTACTTCTCAAATCAATGATGGCTTGGTCTCTAAAGTCTTCAGTGGCAATGATATGACGCCATTATTCCATACAAACCACTTTGCATTGAACGAGGAAGTATATAACTTCAATGGTCGTGCATTTAGACAAACTGTCTCTTGTCATAACCCGGCAGGCACGACAGAGCATCAAACAGTATGGGAAGTAACGGGTGAAAATGATATCAACCTTGTTGTCGACCAAGTAATTTACAAGTAATCTTTGTAAATAACAAATGGGCCTTTTTGGCCCATTTGCTCTTAAATGGCTTACGTGTTCACTATGTGGGACGTTCGCTTTTTTTCTCTAACCAATATTTGATTTTTTCATATATTTTGTCCGTTTCAATTGGTTTAGTTATGTAGTCATCCATGCCAGCATCAAGGCACTTCTGTCTATCTCCTTGCATTGCATTCGCAGTCATTGCAATGATTGGGATTCTGGCTACTTGTTCATCTTCTTTTGATGACCTAATATTTCTCGTCGTCTCATATCCGTCCATTAATGGCATCTGACAATCCATTAATACTATGGAATATAAATTTTGTTTGTTCTCTTCAGTTTTGAGCATTTTAAGTGCTTCTACGCCGTTTTCCGCGATTTCTGCTGTCAGACCTAAGCTATCAAGTATTCGCATTGCAACCATCTGATTAACTTTGTTATCTTCGACTAAAAGGACACGCGTTTGAGTATCAAATTTACGTTTATCTTGAGTAGGCGGTTTTTGTGCGTCTTTATTTGCAACTTGAATGAGTGACTGAATATCACTATTAACAGTAGCGAGCGCTTTAATTAGATCTTTTTTTGTGGTTGGTTTCGTGTAATAGCCATCTAGTTCAATAGACGAGTTTGCGATTGTTTCGTACTGTTCATTTAGTCGGGTCATCATAACTAATTTGATTGATGGATTTTTCTTTTTGATATCTTTGGCCATTAACTCGCCACTTAAGCCAGGCAATCTTTTATTAAACAACACAATATCGACAGGCATCTTCGCAATAACTCTCAGCCCTTGATCTGCATTAGACGCATCATATACTGTAACTCCCCACGATTCTAACTGCTTTCTAATTGCTTGATTGCTGGCAGAAATAGCATCTACCAATAAGGCGGTAATGTTCATGCTAGCCAAAGAGAACTCTTTCGGATTGTCGTCATAGCTTTGTTTGAGTAAACAATTTACTTTGAAGCAACTGCCGACACCAACACTGCTAGTGACTGTGACATCTCCGCCAAGTAACTGACAAAGCTTTTTAGTGATACTTAACCCCAACCCTGTGCCGCCGTACTTTCGCGTTGTGGATGCATCTACCTGTATGAAGGAATCAAATAATGTAGGGAGTTTTTCTTTTGGTATGCCAATCCCCGTGTCGCTCACGGCACAAATAAAGTCATAATGATAAGGCGTATTGCTCTGTTGAACTGACGCGGTAATGATAATTTCGCCACGCTCTGTAAATTTAATTGCATTGCTGACAATATTAGTAATTATCTGTCTAATTCGACCAGGATCTGATTTGACCATGGGCGTTTTGATATCCGCAAAATCGAGAATGATACTCACGCCTTTTTCTTGTGCCGCTAAGGCCATAGATTCTGATAAGTGCTCCAGTAATAATCTGATGTCGAAGTCAACAAATTCTAACTCTAGCTTGTCTGCTTCTATTTTAGAAAAGTCGAGAATATCATTTATAAGAGTGAGTAAAGAGTGCGCACTGGTACTGGCAATATTAACTGAATGGGATTGTTCGGACGATAAGCCGCTATTTTTTAGCAGTTCAAGCATACCGATCACGCCATTCATTGGCGTGCGAATTTCATGGCTCATATTTGCTAGAAATTCAGACTTTAAACGCGTAGCTTCTTCTGCTTTTTTTAAGGCTCCTTCGAGCTTTCTTGCCTGCGTCTCTAAAGACGCCGTTTTTTCTGATACTTGTTTTTCAAGTTGAACAACAAACTGTTTTTGTCTTCGGATTTCCATTTTTTGCAATTTAGTACGCAGGTATACGACTAAAAAAATGCTAGATAACACGATGAAAGTATATATGGAATATGCCCACCAAGTTTTCCATGGTGGAGGTGAAACATGGACATTCACGGACAATATGTTGTTTCCCCATTCACCACTGCTGTTGGTCGCTTTTACTTGAAATTGATAAGTACCACCGTCTAAATTAGTAAAAGAAGCGGTATTCCTATTGCCAATTTCTATCCAATTGTCATCATATCCCTCTAACTTATAGGCATACAGGTTCTTGTTTGGTGAATGAAAATCTAACACTGAAAACTCAAATGAGAAGATATAGTCTAAGTAAGAAACATAAATATCTTTGATATAAGAGTAGGGTTTATCCAACTGTATGGGCAACCCCATCTTATTAAATCCCGTTAATACTAAAGATGGCTCCTTAAAAGTAGATTGTTGTGCCCGAGTGCTGAAATACTCAATGCCTCTTTGGCTGTTGGTAAATAACAAATTTTGTTCACCTTTGATCAAGCTGTTAGGGTAATAATTGAGCCCTAGTAAGCCGTTCTGGCTATCAAAGTTAACGATTTTTCCTGAGCTAGGAGAGAATTTCGTAATTCCTTTATTAGTAGTTAGCCACAAGTTACCTTGTTCATCATCCGAAATAGAGCGGATCAAATTGCTAGGCAGTCCATTCTTAGTACTAAAATGCACAAACTGATTTTCAGACAATTTATATAAATTTAGGCCTTGTTGAGTTGCAATCCAAACTTCACCATCATGTGTTTCATAGATATCTTGAACAATACTGCCTAATAGGCTATTTGAGGATTGCTTATTATTCACAAATGGTTGGAAAAGCTGCCGTTCATCAAGCCAAAGGTTGATGCCATCCCCAGTGCCGACCCACATATTTTGAGATTTATCTTTGTAGATTGTTAGCACTTCAGGGTGGGACAAACCATATTCCTCACCCAAGTGTCTAAATTTTTGCGAGCTTACATTGTAGATATAAATGCCATTTTTATAAGTACCAATCCAGAGGTTTCCTTGCTTATCGATACAGAGGGCTCTAATTTCTCTAAATTGTTCATAGTTTTCTTGATCTCTAGGGTAGGTTATTAGCTCAAGTTGATGAGTATTAAGGTCAAATTTTGCTAACCCATCATCTTGGGCAATCCAAACGATATTACTGTCGTCTAAATACAATACGGGTTGTTCCAAGAGTCTATTCGGGTCAAACCCATACTCTTGACTAAATACCTCATTCGTTAAAGCCTCTAATTTACGTTCAGACGTGTCCCACTTAAATAGCTTAGAGTTTGAGTTAGCAATTAGAATGTCACCTTGATGGTCTGCCACAATTTCGTTTGGCGCAGTGAGTTCAGCACTATCAATGGACTTGAATTTGCGATGAGGAACCAGTTTGAAAATCCCGTGCAATTCATTCGTTATCCAAATTATATTAGCACTGTCTTCAAAAATAATTCTCGCCCCACTGCTATGCTCCAAATCTAACTTCATGATGCTATCTGTGCGTTCATCTCTTCTGAAAACACCTCGGCTAGTTACGAACCAAATATATCCTTCGTGGTCTTCGATCATAGAGTTTACTTGACCTAAATGCTCCCCTTTGTCCAAGCCAATTTCTCTAAAAGTTTTAGTTACGTGATCAAGAATAAAGGGGCCTTTTTGAGTACCAACATATACGACGCCTTGAGATGACTTTAAAACATGTCTAATTTCATTAGCACCAGTGGGAGTTTTATTTTGTGGGTCAGGAAAAAAATACTCAAATGTGTTGTTTTTTTTATTATATAAATTCAAACCGTAACTGGTTGCAACCCAGAGACTGTCCACCCCCTGATTCTCAATCCCCCAAATTCTATTATGTGATAAACCAGCAGAGGTCTTGGTTGCTTTTTTGATATGCTCAAACTTATCTGAATGTATGTATTTGTTTAAACCGCCATCATAAGAGCCTAGCCAAATTGTACCGTTTAGGTCATGAAACAGTGATTGGATTCTATTTGCAGAAATGGAATCAGGGTTGTTGACATCATGGAAAAAATTTTCAAATTGTCCTGTCTTCGGGTTATATCGGCTAGCGCCACCTCCCCATGTCCCTATCCAAATGATGCCGTTTTGGTCTAACATTAAGTTGCCTGCATCGTTGTGCGACAATCCATTATCCGATTCACTGTCAAATTCAAAGAGGGTAACTTTTCGGCCATCATAGCGCATCACGCCATTTTCAGCAGTGCCAAACCAGAGCAAGCCTTGGTGATCTTGAATAATTGAATAGATTTCAGATGAGACAAAGCCGTCTTCAGCAGTTAGTTTTTTGACTGAATATTGATTAGTTAAGAGCGGTATGTCTGCAAAGCATACACTTGGTAATGCGGTTACTAATACCAAAAAGGCTAAGTTGATTGAACGCCGTGATCCCATAAGCTAGTCTAAAAACCGTATCGTAGGAATAATTATTAGTTATCTTAATAGGCTAGTTGAAGTTATGCACAATTACTAACCGACATTAACTTTTTTATTGAAAAATCAGTCAACTTACATATGTAGATTCAATTTTCAGACGTTCTAATTGACGTACTCAGAACCACCATTTTAGCTGTCTATATTATTTATTCAGTATTGATTAATTTGTGTGTGATTCAATAAAGATGTTTATTAATATGAGATGAAATTTTTTGTTTTGGAGGCTTTATGCGTTTGTTCACAGCTGCTTTGTCAATCTTTTTGAGTACTTCCGCTTTTGCTGAGAGTATTCCATCTTCACCGCATTTATACGTAAAAGGGTATTCTGAAGTTTCGGTACAACCTGATACTGCCATTATCAATGTTGCAATCAATGAGAAGAATAAAAACCTTCAGGACGCTAAATCCAATGTTGACCGAGTTGTTGCGCGAGCGCTCGATATTGCAAAAAGCTTTGGTGTAAAAGGCAATCACATTCATGCGCAACAATTAAACGTATATAAACAAACTCGCTACAACCGCGCGACAAACGAAGAAGAGTTTACAGGGTTCAAAGTGTCGAGAAACATCACTTTAAAACTTAAAAATGTAGATAGGTATCCAGAATTGCTTCAGGCTTTTGTTGATAGTGGTATCAACCAATTTAACAATACGCAGTTTATAGTCGAAGACAAAGCTGACATTATGAACGAGCTAAAACAAAACGCGATTAAACAAGCAAAGTTAGGCGCTAAAGAATTGGCCGATGGATTTGGTGTCAAGGTAGGTGATTTGTATTCAGTCTCTTTTTCACCAATGAATGTACCTGTACAACCTTATGCAAGAGGAAAGGTTATGGCTGCAGAAACAATGAGCTTACAAGATTCATACAGTACTGGAGATACCAAGCTGACTGCTGAGGTTTATGCCGTGTACTATATCAAACAATAGCCTCTTTTAAAGTCCCCTAAAAACAACGTATACTTTAAATGAAACAAGGAATAGGGGACTTAACAATGTTTAGCGGTCTATTTGCGGCAATTTGTACGCTTTTGTATATCAAACTCAGTTTTAATGTAATAAAATTACGTAAGTCTCACCAAGTTGGTATTGGTGATGCTGGACATAAAGATTTGCAGTCAAGTATTCGTGCTCATGCAAACTTCATTGAGTATACCCCACTTGCTGTGATTCTCGTTTTTACTCTTGAGTACCAGTTAATTGGAGAACTACTTCTAATACCGCTTGCGGTGTTGTTTTTAGTTGGAAGGCTTTTACATGCCAAAGCCTTATACACAGCCAACTTAAAATTAAGAGTTGCCGGCATGGGGTGTACATTTTTATCATTAATCGCTATGGCATTGATTAATATCTATTTATACTTCATATGAATAAAAAAATTTTCGTTCTGGGACTTCCGAGGACTGGAACGACAAGCTTATGTATAGCAAGTCTTGATATTGGACTTAAAACCGCTCATACCGCCTACACACAAAGTGCATTAAATACCGCTGAATTCATTGCTGACACCCCCGTTTTCAATGATTATATTCAACTTTACCAAGCATTTCCTAATGCAAAGTTTGTCTACCTTGAGCGGGAATTAACACAATGGGTCCCGTCAGTTAGACGCTTATTACAGAGAATGCTGCCAAAGTTACATAAACAGGGTGGTGGTTTTAACGACACATTAAAACGTTGTTATTTCGAAACTTTCCCCAATTTAAATGAACAACTCATCAACGATGATGCTTATTTAATACAGTGTTATAATGCCCACCAGGAACGGGTTGAATCTTTTATTGAGATGAATGGCGTAGAGTATTTGAAAGTTAACTTATCTGATCCTGACTCTGATATACGCTTCGCAAAATTTATGTCAGTACCAAATGTTAATATTCCACATGTTAATAAACGGGGTAAGGTGACCGCTTGGAATGACATCAAACATCCTTTAAAGGTTGAGTCGACTAGAAAAGGTAAGGTTGATAAAGATTCTGTTTTATATCAGCTTTAATATTAATGTCCGATACTAAACTGTACGCGTACAATTAAAATCACTAAAAATCGTAAGTAGCAAGCGAGATAAATACCAAATGTTTGAATTAAAATATCACACTCCTTTTGAATGGACACACAAAGTAATGGATGATTTCGTTACATTTTTACAAGACCATGCTGCTGCAGAAAAAAAGGCATCGGGTATGGCAATGTCAATGTTAGGGCACTACCCGGATAGAACTAAATTAGTGAAAGCTATGGCAGACCTTGCAATAGAAGAAATGATCCATTTTAAACAAGTACTCAAACTGATTAATGAACGAGGCTTAGTACTTGGTAATGATAAACAAGATCCATATATAAAAAAAATGCGTGCTTTATTTAGGCAAGGCAGCGATGAGTTTTTGATTGACCGTTTACTCGTAGCAGCAGTGATTGAGGCTAGGGGTCATGAACGTTTCTCTTTGGTAGCAGAAGCTTTGCCAGAAGGAAAAGACAAAGATTTTTATGTGGCAATTGCAAAATCTGAAGAAAAACACAAAAATTTGTTTGTCGAGCTGGGCTATGAATATTTCGATAAATCAGTGATAGATACTAGGCTTGAAGAAATATTAATTGCTGAAGCGGAAATATGCGCAAGCATACCATTCACAGCTGCATTACATTAACCTTAAAAAAAAGCACTCTGAGATAGAGTGCTTTTTATGTTAAATAAGCATAAAAGCTAAAAAGTGAAGGTTTATGTGCTGCTAAAAGCCATATGTTAGGCATGTAAATCAGCAAAAAAACAACCTACAATGAACTACAAAGCGTATAAACGCACATATACCTCACACTTTGCGTGAAAAACGAACAACTTAAGTGATATCCCGACATTGATAAAATGTAGTAAAACGTTTTGTTAGGTAGCAATTAGAAATGCTTATCTCGCATGACGGCTATAAAATCTATCTACGGTTATATTTCATCAATATCGAAAGCCTGTAAAAACCTCCACGTGACGTATCAATCAAAAAAGGGATATTCGCTTGACAAAGCTTAGCCATAACTTTGAGGGTTTATCTCAGTTCAAGAGCTTGCAAAAATCTCGATGAGAATAATGAGTACGATAAAGATAAAGAACGTATTTGAAAGGGTTGAACTCATCAAAAAAGCCCATAGTTTGAAGTCAATTTTTTTTATAGCATGCTAATTCACATAGTATAGACAGTCAGAGAGTCTAAACCAATAACAGCCCATAATTTACGTTATGTTAAATTGAGTTATGATAATCACATAAAGCAATCTAGATAAGCTCTACTTTAAGACAAATACGTAATATTTTAAATATGTCCAATACTAGACGGTATCGGACATTAAAGAGATTTATGCAAGCACTTTTAGTTTACTTGTTGTTATTTAACTTCGTTGATTGATATAGATCCATATGCCTTGCTTAGAAAACGTTCCCAGCTATGCAACTTTAAATCTTGAGCAATTTTTTGTGAAATCAAAAGCACAGGTTTATTTGAGTTTCCGTTTCGTCTAGCCCCAACCAATTTTACCGGCGTTGGTAATTTAGAACCATCCACTGTCAAGGTTAAATACATTTCTGGCCAAGCAAAGTCACACCTGAACCAAGAAAGCTCTTGTGCAGAATATGTTTTTGGAATGACTAGCTCCACATGATAACTATCATTTTCAAACCAGTTATAACAATTCGCTGTTTGTGCTGTATGTGCATTTTCCCCGGCCATTAAAACTAAAACATCGATTTCAATATCCATTACCTTTTCAAGCTTAGATAAAATCTCAACCTTACTATTGCTTGGCGCTAAAAACGATTCAGTTAGCTCGGTATGATAACTTTTAAGGGCCTCAAAAAACTCATCTCTTGATACAAATTCAGAGTAATCTTCTGAACTGCCTTTGGCCATTGTATTCCACACTTTTTCAGGGAGTTTTTCATTTAACTGCGGAAATGTTTCAAAGCTTGCACCTTTAATTTCTAACTTTGAATAATCTGTCTTATGAACCAATGAGTTTTTAAACTCTTCATCTTTTAAAAACTCATTGACTACATCTTTATAAATTTCTTTAGGTGGATACAGGGATTTAATTATAGTTCTAAAGATTGCCCCTTCATTGACTAAACCCAATGTTAGAAACAACATAAACCCAGCAATAAATGACCAGAAAGCCACTTTATAAATTTTTAGGTTTTCAGATACAGTTAAAGTAACCTTCTTTTCGATCCATTTTTCATAGCGATCTCTAACCATAGTCGTCACTCCCTGAACTGATGCATCTTGAACATAATCTAGTTCAAGATAAGTCATTTCTCAAGGTCGACTCCCCTAAAAAACCTTAGTCTTTACTGTAATAAATAATAAAAACAACCAATTTAACATAATGTATACTTTAGTAAAATTACCTACTTCGCTAAATCTGCTGGAGATGTCTTTTGCATTCGACTTTTGCTATCGCACCATAATGGATAGCTTACCCTGGCAAATATGATGATCAATCCTTTAATTATTGAGGGATATCTTTTAAAATTCCTTGTTGCTTTTAGTCAAGCTAACGTAATTCGTCAATTTTATTAGAGGTCTTTCAGTGTCACCTGAGTCAATGACAGATTTAACCATCACATTTATCATTCTTTTAGTATCCGTAGGCATGGCTTTCCAAGGCAAAGTGCTTAAATCTAACCTAGCTGACAAAGAGAAAGAAGAAGCACAAAAGCTAAAAAATCGCGCCAACCTTTTAATTATGTGCGGTGCATTTGTTGCGATAATTCAAGTTGTTAAGCTAGTTTCTTTTTTATAAGCTTTTTTAAAAAATTTAAGTATGAGCAATGTGCTTAATGAGAACATTGCTCAGTTATACATTTATTAGCTATCATCACTATTTAGTTGCAGCTCTTGAAATATTTGAAGTGGGTTTTCAGGTTGCAAGGCCCACCTATATGCTGGATGAACTTCCCAATCATAACCAAATTCCGTGAACTTATTTGACAAATACCTGTTTTCTTCAAAATACTTGCGATCTATACCCTGAGGTAATTCCTTCCGTGCAGTTATAAAATTGATTTTGTATAAGAATGCAGCTATTCCTTTAGTATCCATAACCAAACCATTGCTCATCCTATATCTACCTTGCTCTTCAATATCTCGAATTTTTTTTCATCAAGTTATCAGTACTATATACATATCCTTGTGAAGCTTTTCTTTGTACTTTAGAAGGTCTCATTCCTAAAATGAGCTTTTCAACATGGGGTAATTCCGATCTATATTCGTTAATTGTATCTTGGAGCCTTCCTTGTGAGTATTCTTCAAATATTTCAAGAAAATGTTTTGTCATTATTATGTTGGAGTCATTCACTCTTGCTTGCCTACCAGCAAGTGTAAGAAGCTTCACTAAGTCTCTAGGGCGTTTTCTAATTAAAGACATCAGCACCCTGTACATAGGGGCATTTTTCCAGTGCCCTTTCCCTGTAAACCTTTCTTCAATAATTGGAGCTAGATATTTAAATAACTCTGATTGATGTTTACTTAACAACTCTTGTTCATTGACCTCGCGTCCAAAGTAGCTTTCAATTCTTTTGACTAAAATTACGAGTATTTCATGATTTGTCCATGCATACCAAATTACAGAACCTTCTATTTTATCAGTAGACTCATCTGATGTTCGCGCCAAATAATACACATCTGAACGTAAGCTAACCCTAAAATATATTCCTCTGTTTTCCGTAGACAAATCTCGTACAGCATTTAATAGTGCTGAAATTCTTAAGATATCGCTACGACGGCCTTGCCACCCACGATCTAGGTCATCAATGTAAACAGATATCTTATTTGTTTTTAGGAAATTGTTTAGTATCAGTTTTTTTGAAGGTTCAAGGTCGACATGAGCACCTGAATTAAGTGTTGAACTTAAGAATTCTAATGTTAGTCCACCAAAATTGTTAAGCTTTCCCCTCCAACCTTCAAATAATAAACCAAACGATTGTAAAGCTTGTCGAGAAATAATTTCACTGATTCCAGTTTTCCAATCTCGAATAAGTCTTAAGAAGTCATCAGTATCTTCACCAATTGAAATTATATCGTCTGGTTTTATTAAAATCGTTAACCTATTGTTTTGAGCTTCTTCTTCAATTGCAATTTTAAATAAAGCGGACTTGCCTATTCCTTTATGTCCTACAACAATTCTTAAAGGTAGGTCATTAACTACTTGGTTATATGTTTTTCCCTTAAAATAGTATGCATTTAGTCTTTCTGGATCTTCATCCTCTGCCGCTTCATGTCCAAATAGTTTTTGCAGTTCACATTCGTCAAATGTCAAAATTTGATTTCCTTCGTCTTTCAGTTACCTATGAAAATATCATGACTACTACAATGATTGACGTTAAGTATTAGACAAACTTGTAGGAATACAAGCGCATATGAAAGATTTTTAGAGCCACAAAATATATTATTTAAATATCGATGATAAACACAGGCGTTATAATCGAATCAACAAGTCTTATAATCCACTTTATTACAATAAAATTGGATTTATTTGTCTTATTTAAAATTCTATAATTTTGAAAGCACAACAAACGGTCATGCTTTCTTCATTCTGTCCGTTTCAGCCTACTGCTCTAAAGTTTTTAAAACTTCTTTGGCTTTTCGATTTCTAAATATATAGAACGCAATGGATGCAAGCAATCCCAGTAATAACCCCCCTTCAAGGGCGAAGTTGTTTATTTGACATACATCGGAATAACATATGCTCAAGTTAAAGAGGCCAAAACCTAAAATAAATATCCAAGTACCTTTGGCATATAGGGTCCATCTATAGATCTCGTTTCTCAACAATTTTTTGTGAACTTCAAGAGAAGTGCTTATATTTTCACTTTTCAGTTGGTTCAAGCTATCTAAACGACTTTTTACAGTCAAAACAAAAATGGCAATCGCCCAAAAAGTGACAAATCCAATCCAGACAAGTTCAAGTAACCCCTTACCGTCGATATATGCCCACACTAACAAGTAACAAACGCTGAGGATTGCCAACGCTTCAAAGCACACATTAAACTTTAAAATTGCACTTTGCCTTTTATGTCGTTTAAGCAACTGATCCATGTGTGGTTGAGGCTTTTTTTCCGTTGATTGCCAAAAGGGATGACAATTGTTCAAATTCATTATTATCCATTAGTTCATACCTGCTAGTAATGTTGATAATTGCTCTTTTGCTCGGTGTAGCCTCACACCGACATTTGCTTCGCTTATCCCTAACACTTCACTCATTTCTATGTTATTTAAGTCCTCTAATTTCAGCAGCATAACTTGCCTCAAACTGAGTGGCAGCTTGTTGACCGCAATGATCAATTGATGTTGCCTTTGCGCTTGTAAAGCGCTTTTTTCTGGTGTTGGAGATTCACAAAGTGTTGCTTCGTCTAATTCATCTTCTGAAATTCTACTATGTCGTCTTATGTGATCAATGGCCGTATTGTGAATTACACGGTAAATATACGTATTGAGTGAACATTGATCGTTAAACCCTTCTAGCGATCGCCAAACAGATAGCGCCATCTCTTGTGCTAATTCATCTGATAAAGCAGGTCGACTTTCGTAACCTGATGCGGCACGGCTTATTTGTGGCCAAAATTGCGCGATGACTTCTTCTTTATCTATGTCCTTGGTGATACTTACCAACGATCTATGCCTCCAAGTTGTTTTTATTATTAGTCGTTACAGAAACACAATCATTACAAAAAAT
The DNA here is from genome assembly GCF_000814765.1 of Pseudoalteromonas luteoviolacea. Classification (GTDB taxonomy): domain Bacteria; phylum Pseudomonadota; class Gammaproteobacteria; order Enterobacterales; family Alteromonadaceae; genus Pseudoalteromonas; species Pseudoalteromonas luteoviolacea_H. The sequence goes on along the minus strand of NZ_JWIC01000006.1, from coordinate 624,681 downwards.
CTTAAATATTTTTATGGTGTCAATTATTGCTGATTGTATATCGAACAAAAAAAGTTTAAAAAGTTTGTAATAGATTTATTTCCTCAACGACTAATCAGATCAAACAATACATTCACACAATTATCAAAGGAGCAAAAATGCAAGCTTTGAAAAAGTTACAACAATTGAATAAAAAGCGTGTGCTAAGCACGATTTGGTTTGTCGTGGCAATCAGCTGGGTGGCTATGCTTGTCATACTTTTCACAACAGAAACTAAAAGCATGCACATTACTGCGGTAACAATTGCAGCCATTACCACTGAAGTCGCAGTTTGGTGTACTGCAGCAGTACTCGGTGTTGCTGTTGTAGATGGCAGGAAAGCCATTGTTCGTGCAATTAAAAATAAACTCACCGGACAACGAGACCTTAAAGATTAATCAATACGAGGCAATGATTATGAATTCGATAAATACTAATGAGAAAAAGCTAATTGCAGCATGGCTATTTTGTGTTTTATGCTGGGGTAATCTCGCACTGTTGATGCTGTTTTCACCTTTGCCAATTTTGGAAGTGACTTCGCTGTGTTTCGCAGTTGTCGTTACGCAAATCACAATTTATTTAACGAAAAAAGTTGGAGAATCAAACCCTGTGGTTGCCTCTGTGTATAAAAGTTTACTAGGAGACTAACTTGTCAGCATTTATGGTGTTGGCGCCATTGTGTGCCAATACCACTTGTATTAAATTTATTCTTTAATATGTTCACTCAACGATTTATATAGCAGTGTTTGGTCTATTGGCTTTGCGACATGGGCAGTGAATCCGCTTTGCGCATATTGCTCTATGTCGCCTTTCATTACATTTGCAGTGAGGGCAATAACGGGTAGGCACTTATTTTCTAGCCGTATAAGTTCACACGCTTGGATACCACTCATTTGAGGCATTTGAATATCCATAAGAACTAAGTCAGGTACATTATTTCTAAAAGCCTCGACAGCTTCAATACCATTTTTTGCAATCGTTACATGAGCTTTTGTTTTTTCTAACATCGCAGTTATCACTCGGATATTAATCGGATCATCTTCAGCGACTAGGATATGCTTTTCAGCTAAAACGGGGATCACTATTTTGTTTTCAAAATTTTTAATGTGTTTCTTCTTACTCGCTTGTTGCTTTATTAATGGCAGACGAACGACGACATTCGTACCTTTACTCTCTTGACTGTTAACAATAATTTCGCCGCCCATAAGCTCAACGAGATTATCAGTAATGGACATCCCCAGTCCTGTACCACCAAATCGACGAGTTATGGAGTTATCTGCTTGTTGAAAACGTTTAAATAGATTACTTAGACCTTCTTTTGACATACCTATGCCGGTATCGGAAATTTTGAATACAATCATAGGCGATAGCTTTGTATCGTCTGTGTATATTTCGACGGTGACTCCCCCGTTATCAGTGAATTTAATTGCATTTGATACTAGATTATTCAAAACTTGTTGAACTCTGATTGGATCGCCTTTCCAAATGCTATTTTTCAGCTCACTATCTATGCTGATTGTGAATGAAATTGACTTATTTTTGCGGATAAAGAAAAGTCAGAGTTTAGGTTATCTATCAAATTACCCAATGAAAACTCAATATTATCAAGCGACAATTCATTGGCTTCTACTTTTGAAAAGTCGAGTATATCATTGATAATCTTAAGTAAGCTCTTGCAAGATTGGAGCGCAACAGATACCGTTTCAATATCTTTTTCTCTCGTTAGGTCTGAATGCAGTTGCTGTAAAGAGCCCATTACTCCATTCAGTGGTGTTCTCACTTCATGACTCATATTGGCCAAGAAATCTGATTTGGCTTGTGATGCTTTCTGTGCCTCTAACTTAAGAATATATTCTTTTTCAAATGCACTTTTCAGTCTGAAAAAATAAAGCACCAGTACACCGATAAAAATCATAACGCTGATTACATTAACGGTATGGGCTATGACAAAGTTATTGCTTAATTGGTCTTCTTCCTCGTTGATCCGTACTCGGCTATCTAAATGAAACTTCGCTAAAGCAGCTAGCGCATCCGTATCGTCCACTTGGACAGCTTTGTCGATTTCTTCACTTGAAGCACCCTTATCAATTAGCTGCAAAGCGAGCGACAGATTATCTTCGTATTCATTTACAACGCTTTTAATGATTTTTAAGGACTGGTTATCGTATTGTTCAAAACGCTCTAATGTTGAAATGATTTCCTTGATCTCAACAATTGATTTTCTTAACTCAGGCTCATATCGCGCTTTATCTTTTCTGAGGACTAAGTTTTTAAAGTTATGGATGAAGCCTCCATATCCGAAGTGCTGCACTAAATCATCATGTAAATAATACACTTCGTAAATATTGGTTGAGTAGTATCGCCATTGCGTTTCTACCTTGTGGTAAAAAAATAAAGAAGCAAGCGTGAGTCCTAAACCAATCAAAATCACAAGGGAAAAGTTCAAACGTAATGTGCTTAACGCTTTGCTTGATTTTTTTTCCACTTAGCTAACTGCCTTTCAAATTGTGATTCGTACAAAAAAGTGTAGCAATGATTTGCTAAGGCTCAATGCTTTACTTTAACTATCCTTATTTATGATCATACTTTTAATAATTTAGCCAATACTTTTGTTATCGGGTATATCTACTAAATAGTCTGTAGTGCCAATATCAACCCCTAACTGATTAAATAACGTTGATATTTGGCCTCTATGATGTGTCTGATGGTTAAACATGTGAGATAAAAGCTCACTAAATTCCCTTTCACTGACTTCACCTTTTGTATTTCTATAAGTCAAAGTGGTATGAAAATCAGCTTCATGTACTTCATTATTCAGCCATTCCAAAATTGCCAGATCCAATTGCTTTCTCACTTTAACCAATGGTTCTAATTGGTCATATAATATATCGCCTAAGCTGTTTGGATAAGGCAACTCGCTCAGCTGTATAAGCGCTTGATAGCGATTGGAGTGCTTTGCAAACCTAAGTAACCAGATCATATCCCCTATGATTAAGTGATTCAGCGTGCCCAGTATTGAACCAAAAAAGGCGCCTTTATCATCTCTAAGTTGATTGTGTTTGAGCGTTTTTGCAGCGCTGACTAACTGACAATTCATACGCTGGTTATACAATGCCATTAATTTAAAATGCTCAATGTGTTTCATACCGGTTTATTTGCTTAACTAAATTTAAAGCCAGTGTATTACTCAAAGGGTTAATTTGCTAATTTAAAAAGTATGTTGAACAATTCATTTAATTAAAATGAACTAACGCAACGATTTAAATTGTCAAAGCCAACATAACAGTTAAATACGATTTACTCGCTAGCATAAAATACATCAACAGCCAGCTTGCAAGTGTTGTAGTTGGCCGTTGAAGGCACGCTTATGTATCAAAGGTGAGTTCAATCACCCCTCTTCAATAAATGTCTTAATTTGCTCCTTTAATGAGCTTGCATCATCTGCAAGTGCCCATGCCCACATTTGTGACAGGGCGTTAGACTCTTTAGGCTCTAACCCGATTTTGAAAAATGTACTGTAATAAGGAAAGTTAGCAAACGGTTTTGCTGGATTTTTCAGTAAAGATAAAGTTTTATCCTCAAGTACTTTATTACTATCCCACGATAAGCTGTATCGAGCGTCGACAAATAAGGCAGCATCTTCCATCTCAGAGCCAAACGCGCTTTGGACTTGCTGCCCGGCTAAAATTTGCGACTGAAGACTTGCGTCAGTGAGGCTATTCTGCCAATCAAGCATTTTCGCATTCTGAATATATAAAACCTCAACAGTACGGCCTGCACAGATATTTGCTAACGGGTTTTCTACAGTTGTTAATACCACTCGGAAGAATGCAGGTTGAGTATTATTTGCATTACTTTCATATAAACCTTTAACTAATTGCTCAAAAGGCGTAACCGAATTATTCGCAGTATTGTCGAATACGTGTATCAAACTGGTGGCACAAAAAGCAGGGTGTGTGGGATCTTTTTGACTGTCATTAAATGGTTGATAATTTCCGGTCGTATTATCGTAGTCAATACCGAATAAAGGCGCTGCTTGCCCCGCTGCAACTATCTTTGACTTTTTAACTAAAGGGGCACTTGTGTTGTCAAATACAACTAATTTGATCGCCGCTTGTTGTTCCTGCCCATTGTCTGTTTGAGATAAAATTCCTATCACTCCCGTATTGTCTAATGTTCCGCCATCGGTGTATAAAGTATCTGGGTAGTTTTGGCTCTTTTCGTCAATCGGCCAGTAATTATGTCTCGGTATAAAATCTGCGATCTCATTGAGCTTATTTTTATCAATAAAGCTTTTAAATCTGTTCACCAAAGCGGCTGATAGATTAGTTACAGCATCTTTTTCAACACCGTTTTTAAATTCAGTCAGCAAGTTTGTCTTGTCCGAATCGCTTAATAAAGGCATTACTCGATCTAATATTTGCGAAAGACTCATAGGGTCATTAATTTTAGCTGAAAACATGGTTGCCAGCGCGTTTGCAAAAAATGAGCTAGATGTACTTACAATATCTACTAGTGCATAGGGTTGTGTAACATCGACTTCAACCGGTGAAGTGCTTGCACCTGTCTGCTCTAAATTAGAAGCATAAGCAAAGGACTCAACCTGACCGCCCCCCAAAGTCATACAGGTAGGAACCTTCCCTCTTGCGCCGGCAGAAACCGCTGTTGCTTGATTCGGTAGTTGTACAATATTTACCTTAGCATTATCGACCGACTTAACTGGCTGCATGATGTTGTTGTTCATAATGAGAAATGGTCGGCCCTGACGCAAGTAAAAAAAATTGTCCATTGAAGGCGTCATACACGGAAATGTGTTTTCTGCATAGCTTTGAGATAAAGAGAAGGACTTAGTTGATGTCCATGAATGCTGTCCTTCAGCCCTTAAATTGAAATGAGACAGTATGTGAGTGGCAACAATATCTGTCCAAAGCCACTGATGATCTTTACTTTCATTTTTAGCTATAAATGCGGCAGCTGTCACCAATAAATTATCAATACCAGTAGATGCTGGAACATTACCAAAGCTATGCTCACCGAGACTAGTTATATCAAACTTGCCTGGTTTTGCAGTAACCGCCAAGTTTTGTGGTTGGATATACTTACCAAGTAGTTGCTCATCAGTGTATTGAGAGGGTAAAAATGAATAAATAGACGATGCCCAAGTACCACCAGACACAGATGAGATATACCGGGCTTTTTCAAGTAAGTTAAGTGTATTTAACCCTAACATCTGACCCCATGCGCAAGTTAACGCACGAGACCCTCCACCAGAAAAGCAAAATGCGAGATTCGCTTTTTTTGAATCTGAATTGTTCAGTGTGGGGTTAGTAGTATTACTGGGGTAGATCCGTACGTTATGTTTCATGAACTCTTCCTCGAATCTGCATGAAATAAAATGATGAAGACTTTAGCTTAGTTAATAGACAGCCTTTTTCCCATTACACTGTGCTAACAGATATGCGATTAACCTTTTAAACCTCTGAGCAAGACATGAGTTTGTGCCTTTGTGCATTTTAATCCTGTTCAGATTCAGTCTTGACACAATGTAAGTAAACTCGTGTCTCTCGATCACCTAACTCCCAGTTTATAGCGGCAACATTATTATTTTTTAAGTGTTACTGGGCGGCAAAACCTTTCCGCTACAGGCTGACAAATTCGTTACCACTTGTATTTTATGTGAATTTTTTATTACTTAAGTTGGCTTGTTGTTTGCATGTTAGACGTTACTGAGAATAAGGAGATAAGTCATGATTTTGAACTCAAACCCATACCAAGTAACGAGTGCAGTATCGCAGTATCAAACTACGCAAGCGGCCAATAAAACTGCTGTAACGTCACCTGCAACACAAACTGAAAAATCAGAGCAATCCCCTAGCACATCGGATCGAAAGCTCAATTGGGATGTTTTTAAAGATCAAGTAGAGTCAGACCCTTCATTTGCAGCCGATATGGCAGAAGCTGTCTCCTTTATTCCTGATAAAATGCTAGTAAATCTTAACGAAGCTCCTCCTCTGACTGATCCTGTTGCTTTTAAAAAATGGGCTAGCAAGTCAGATGATTTCGATAAAGAAGCGGCAGTGGTCACAGAACAGCGAATTCAAATATATAACAATATGAAAAATGAAGGCGCCTCAGATGCCGATATTTTTAATAAAATTCTTGACTTTAACCGCTCTTTGCCACTGGATTATCAAGTCAAGGCTGGTATGTTGGCGGTAGATGCGTATGCATAATGAAAAAGGCCTTAAAGTAAGGCCTGATTGGTTTTTAATACCCGTAATTTACGATAACCTGGCTTTTTCCGCCATAAATAGGACGAGGTAGTGCACTGCCATTTCCACTGACACCGAAGGCAAAGAAGAAACTTTTATTCGCTGCCTTGTTACCAAACTGAGTTAGTCGCCCAGATTTGTTGTTACTGACATTTACACAGTTATTAGTGTCATTCCAACACAGATAAGCGACCATGCCAGCAGGTGTAGAAGAATAGTTATAGTAATAGTTAACAACATTTACTTTTGCACTTGAAGGCACTGAACCGACAACGGGTAAATTTAGAAACCTGAATATGCCTGTATTATATAAAGTTGGTGAAACACCGCTACTCGCATATGCACCACTGCTAACTGTGATTGGTGATTGAACATTGCTCTGAGCTTCAGCTACTTCGCTTTTAAATGGAACTTGAATACTACTAAAAGATGATGGTAGTGACTCTAATTGAGCGCTGGCCGTACCTGCAAATAAAACGCTAGATGCGAATATTGCTGAGAGATATTTTTTAGCTTTTATTGCCATTTTCCTTTTCCTTTTTTCCGTAAAATCATTAACACATTAATAAATACATTAGAAACATGTCAATAATCCATTATTAATTTTCAACTGTTTGAAAAGCTAAAAAGGCAGCATTCGACATACTTTATATCACTTTGAAGAATAGAGTTATTATTTGGATTTTATTAAACAGTGTGACGATTACTGAAAAATAATTTCATTTTATACAGCAATAAAAATTTACGAGCTTGTCTAATCATCACGATTGCTTAATCACACACAACATATTTATCACCATTAACCTTTAAACTATGATAAGTAACAAGTCACTGACATAAAAATGAAATGTTATTTTTTATAAAATACCAAGACGGTCAAACAGCAACTAAAACGCAACGGCTAAAAGTTCGAAAAAAACAATAAAAAAACTAAAAATGTTAAAAATAAAGAAATAAACCATAGGGTGAAAGTGTGTTTTTCAAAACAAAAATAACTGGATATTTATTGATTAAAAGAACGTGATAGCATCAGATACTTTAGTTTTATACGATAAAACTATTTTGCGTATCCGTAGTTACTCTTGAGCTTTTTAGTAAAGAAACATCAAGTTTCAACAGGTGTATTGCTCTAATTTGTATTCTTTATGCATTTTCTTCAAATAGATGTGGATATTTTTTAACGACATACACATTATTTTAGGACACCATAGGCTAATTTTTAGATTCAAGCTACCCTCTTGTCATTCCAAATGACATATGTAACGCTGCTAGCACCCAGGTGCAACTGTGCTCGGTTATATCCACAAAAAGTAAGATTCTTATAGAAACTTAAGTAAAACATGAGTTTGTTATTGTCACGATAATGTTGTTACTTAAGCCTTGTTTCATGTCACTGACAAGGTCAAATTTGAGTCATTTATGCATTTACCCATGCAAATACGATGAGCTTGTCTAATTTTGAAATCGAGCCACGCAGTCTTCACTGAAAGCGCAGGCTCTATAGCAATCGATTGGACCTAAAACTTGCAGAGCATTTACCAACCAATTTAGGTTGCAAAAATGTTATATGCATCCTATTTTAGAACTGATACTCACAATCGGAGCAACTCTATGAAGGAAATTATTTTAGCATTGTCTATTGGCGTAACAGGCGTTGCCGTCGCTGCAGACCATGTATCGCACGATAAACACGAACATAAACATGCTTACAACTGTGGTCATGCTGCTGAATGGCACGTTGACCACTTTGATTATAATCACAGTGGACATGATCACCATAACCATGCTGGAGAAGTTCATGAAGCCAAGGTAAAAGTTCATGACAAGCACAAACATGGTCATGGATTAGATTGTGGTCATAAACGACGAGTTGAGCAAGGTCGAGTTGAATATAACCATGATGGGCACTGGCATCATCAACATGGTGAACACTTCCATGAAAACCATGGTTAATTAACACACTATATACAGCTCAGCTTAAAGCTGGGCTTTTTTAAAGTATAACCGCCCTAACTATCAAAATTATTTACACCCCACCCAATTTAACATAATTAAATTTCAATAATAAATTGTATCGTTATCATCTATATCAATGAATAAGCACAACACCAGAAGCTGGCGTAAAGCTTTAAATGACACATATACAAATTCATAGCGGCATTGGTCAGGATTTAGTCACAAAACGACGAGTTATTCCTTTAAATAGAATGGTACTGTAAAAAATATCGGTATTAGACAAAATGAAATTCTATTTAAAAGAATTGAAAGTCAATTTATCGCTTTATTCACTTGCTTAAAATTTACTTTGCTCTTAAATTCCTCCATTAATTTAACCAGTTTAGGAACAATTATCTTCTGACAAAATGGCCTTTTAGGCGCAGTATAAAAGTAATCTTGATAATGTTCTGGAGACAACTTAAATTCATTGATTAGCAGTGCTCGGGTGATTATGGGTTGATCGAACTCCCCCTGTAGCGTTGCAATGATACCCTCGACTTCCTTTTGGTGCTCTATAGTCTGACAATACACCGCACTACGATATTTATCGCGACGTGAATGGTTAGACGTTGAGCTATGTGTCAATAAGTGAATTTCGACCAGTTCATTCAGCGTAATGATGTGTGGATCAAATTCTAAGAAGATACCTTCAGAAAATGAGATATGATCCTCAAAACTGTTTAACCAACCTTGCTCTACCGTTTGAACACCGATGATAGAACGAAATATTGCCTCGGTACACCAATAACAGCTTCCACCTAAACCAAGTTTATTGTTCATAAGTCACTCGCTAAAAAAGCTTTAAACATCATATTTATGATTTCGCGTAACACACGACAACAGCCTTACATCTAGTATATCAGTGTGAAGATAATTTATTCATACCTAACCTGAAAATATAACTAAAACAGATGCAGGATAATTCAAAACCTATATAATCAAGCGTTTTTAATGGAGTTCTGAAGTTTGCTATCTCGATACAAGTTTACACTATTTGGCGTTATGGCCGTGCTACTGTGGAGCGGTGTTTTGCATATCGTACGTATCGTGAGCGAGGACTTTGGTGCAATTGGTGGTGCGGCGCTTGTTTACACCTATTCGGCGTTGTTTTTAGTCGCCTTCTCAGGCATACCAAATATTAAAGAGTATCCCAAACGTTATGTCGTTGTTGGCGGAGCGCTCTTCGTAGCATATGAGCTTTGTTTATCACTTTCTTTAGGCTTTTCAAACTCTCGTGAACAATCTGCACAGGTGTTAATAGTTAACTATCTTTGGCCCCTATTTACTATCTTAGGTGCAGTTATCAGCAAGAACAGCCACGCTAAGTGCCTGTTGTTGATACCGGGCAGCATTTTAGCATTTGTTGGCGTGTGCTTAGTTGTTTCTGGAGGCTCAAACTTGTTTGAGGGCATAGTAAACAACATCATTAGCAACCCCCTAGCATTTTTTCTTGCATTTAGTGGCGCAGTAATTTGGGCCATATACTGCAACTTAACCAAATCTATGTCCGGTGGACATAATGCCATTTCACTATTTTTTGTTTTTACTGCATGTACACTATGGCTTAAATGGTATCTTCTTGATGTTGGCTTTAAATCAGGGTTTTCATTTTCAAGCGTATTTCTACTCGCACTTTCAGGTGGTGGCATGGCGCTTGGCTATGGGCTGTGGAACAAGGCAATCATCGGCGGGAATATGATTTTACTCGCCGCCATTTCTTATTTTACCCCGGTGTTTTCAGGTGTGTTTGCCGCCTTTATTTTGGGCATAAGCTTACAACAGAGCTTTTGGTTCGGTGTTGTTTCAGTCACACTTGGCTCTTTACTCTGCTGGCATTCAACACGGTATAAAAATCAACAAATTAGCCAGGTACAAACTGTGCTAGACAATACTGAATAAATATACATATAATTTGATACAAACATACCGCTTGGATCAACAATATATGACGCCGTTAGTCGATACATTAAAACAACTCAGATATCTTATCGCTCATTTAGATGACGATACCTTGCCAAGCGAATACCCTACAATGGCTGAGTTTTTAAACAATAATCGACTAGCGGAGCATGTTTGCTTAGATGAATTGAAATTCCTTTACCAATTTTTGTATGTGTACGGGCGAAAATCTGAAGCCACATTTAATCGTTTTAGGAATGAAATTGAGCGTTTCCATTTATGGAGCTGGCTTATACAAGAAAAGTCAGTATTCGAGTTGAAACGTGAAGACATAGAGGCATATGTTGATTTTGTTGTAGAGCCTGATAAAGCATGGCTTGCGGACTCTGTTCAGTGGCGATTTAAAAACCACCAAGGGACACGACAAGTTAATCCTAACTGGCGCCCATTTGTTTATAAAGAGAATGGCGTTAGCCAACAGACTCTTGCTTCAATGTTCACCGCGCTAAATGTGTTTTATAAATTTGCGATTTTAGAAGAAAAGGCGTTCGCCAATTTTGTACCAGTTGTAAAAAAGAACTGTCCTTATTTGGTTGTTCAATCGCAAATTAAACTGCCAGACACGCTAAGTGACTTGCAGTGGGAATATGTTTTTGGTGTCACCAAAGACTTATGTGAGCAAACCCCTAAATTTGAAAGGAATCTATTTACGTTAGCTTGTCTCAAAGGGCTTTACCTTCGTATATCAGAGCTTTCTGAGCGCCCACAGTGGTCTCCTGTTATGAGCCACTTCTGGCAAGATCAGGATGGTTTTTGGTTTTTAAGAATTATGGGTAAAGGCAATAAACTGCGAGATGTCACTTTAAGCGATGACTTTGTGACGTATTTAAAGCGATATAGGCAATCACGTGGCTTGACGTCCCTACCCCGTGTCGATGAGCCACATCCTATAATTCATAAATTGCGCGGTCAAGGCGGTATGAATGTGCGTCAACTAAGGCGAATTGTTCAAGAAAGCTTTGACTTAGCCATTGATAAGTTAAAGCAAGATGGTTTTAGTGAAGAGTCTGAAAACCTAGAAGCCGCAACCAGTCATTGGTTAAGGCACACAGGCGCTACCCATGATGCACAGACTCGCCCTTTGAAGCACTTATCTGAAGATCTCGGTCACTCAAAAATCGCGACAACTGACCAGATTTATATTCAAACCAATATAAAAGAACGTGCTAAGTCTGGGGTTAAAAGAAAGCTGTAGCCCTTTTCCCAACAGGTTTTGGTTAGCTAAATATGATTTAATCGGTACACTTGTGCTCTAGCTTGTCAGTTTAGGCTTTACTTAAAAGCACAATGCCAAATTTCAATAAAGTATTTTTAGGTATGATGTGTTCTTTACGAGTTGTTATTAAGGGCCTATATATGGCCCTTAATAACATTTTACCTTTTAAACCTAACTACCAGTTCATGCATATCTTTAGCAACACGTGTAAGGTCCTCACTTATTTCTTGGCTCTCAAGCGAACTTGTAACACTTGAATTAGCCAACGAAGCAATATTCACGACTTGCTTATTAATATCTTCAGAAACGGTGGCCTGCTCTTCAACAGCTGCTGCAATTTGCATGCTATTAACGCTCATCGTTTCAATTAGAGAATAAATATGCTCAATTTTTTGTGTAGATGCATTTAGTTTTTCGATTCCTAACTGTGACTCTGTTTCGCCTCGCTGCGCGATTACTTCGGACTCTTGTGTGCTCTGCGTGAGTTCATCAATAATCGCATGAATTTCTTTGGTGGACTCCTGAGTTCGCTGCGCAAGATGTCTCACTTCATCAGCAACAACAGCAAAGCCTCTGCCTTGTTCACCTGCCCTTGCCGCTTCGATGGCGGCGTTCAGTGCCAATAAATTTGTTTGTTCAGCGATTTGTTCAATTATTTGTGCCGCATCAGCTATTTTGGTTGTTTGACGCGCAACACCAAGAACAGAATCTTTAATATCAATCACGGTCGCACCCAGGCTTTCAATAGAAGATTTAGTCTCTTCTGAACTCTTAGCCCCTTCTTTGGCAAGTTCGAGTGCATCCGTGGCATCCGCCGATGTAGATTGCACATTTTGCGATACTTCATGAATGGTCGTGGCCATCTCATTCATTGCCGTTGCAACAAGCTCAGTTTCTTGCTGCTGTTGGGTAAGTCGCTCAGTCGTCGAACGGCTTTTATCTGTCGTTTGCTCAGCACCAGTGGTCACTTGTTTTGATGCGTGTTCAATTCGAGTGATCACAGTGTCTAAATGTGCATGTTCACTAAGCAATTTTACATGTAACTCGGCCATTTTCCCTTGCCAAGGAGAATACACTTGTTTTGACACGTCATCGCAAAAACTATGTTTTAAAACTTGGTTAATTCTTTCAAGTTGCTCATTATCGCGATATCGATTGTATCCAAAGATAGCAACACTATTGAGCATAAGCCATGCGAACGCACCGGATTCAGAACCTAATGCATATATCGCGAGAGAACTTGCAAATGCGGCAACCGGCCAGATTGTTCTTAGTCTAGGTAGTTTAAAGCTTGATTTTCGACCATTTTGAACCGAGCGATAGAGCATTTCAGCCCTTTCGATGTTTTCGCGACTAGGGCACGTTCTGACAGACTCATACCCAATTACTCGACCATTTTCAGTCATTGGGGTCACATATGCATCAACCCAATAAAAATCGCCATTTTTACAACGGTTTTTGACCATCCCCATCCAAGGCTTACCCGCTTTTAGCTGAGTCCACATGGTTTTGAATGCCAATTCAGGCATATCTGGGTGTCTGACTATGTTATGAGGTTGGCCTATTAATTCTTCTTTTGAGTAGCCACTTATATTTATGAAGTGCTCATTACAGTCAATGATTGTGCCTTTTAAATCAGTAACTGAAATGAGTTTATCTGCTGGTGCAAATCGCTGTTCACGATTTGTAACTGGTTGATTAACTCGCATTTAACTTAGAACTCTCTGCAAATTACGTTAAAACTCGACGCCGGATAGAGGAACATACGACTTATACCGTACATAAGCAACCTATTTTCACTCTAGTACTACAATTTTAAGACGTATTGACGTGATTTAAATTAAAAACATGTGTGTTAGATCCAAATAAGCATGTTTTACGTATAGTGTTTACTGTAAAATACTACCCGTTTTAAAACGCCACCAAGGAGTGCTAAGTGTCCAGATTTTCGGCAATTACAGACAACCCACATGAAAATCGTTTCAACAATAAAGTTGGTGTACTTGTAACCAACTTAGGCAGCCCAGATGCAGCAACTACACAAGCACTTAGAGTGTATCTCAGAGAGTTTTTATCAGATCCGCGTATTGTAGAAATCCCTCGCATTATTTGGATGATGATACTACATGGCATCATATTAAGAATTCGCCCAAGCAGGTCAGCTAAGGCTTATCAGAGCATTTGGACGGCACAAGGCTCTCCACTTATTGACATCACTAAAAAGCAATGTCAAAAATTAAAAGAGTATTTAATCGAACATAATCATAACGATGTCGAAGTTGTGATGGCCATGCGATACGGCAACCCATCAATTGAAGCTGGGTTGGAAGAGCTGCGAGAAATAGGCATCACAAAAATTGTTGTACTACCACTATACCCACAGTACTCAAGTGCAACTACTGGCTCAACCTTTGATGCAGTCTCTCGCGTATTAACGAAATGGCGCTGGGTACCTCAATTACATTTTATCAACGGTTATCATGGCAATGAAAAGTACATTCAGTCATTAAGTAATTCAGTACAAGAATACTTAGACAACAACCCAACCCCAGATAAAATCCTCTTTTCTTATCACGGTACGCCGAAAAAGTTTTTGACCAACGGTGACCCATATCATTGTTTTTGCCACCTGACGACCAATGCTGTGGGTTGCCAAACTCGGCCTAGATAAAGAAAAGGTTATGACAACCTTTCAGAGCAGATTTGGCCGAGAAGAGTGGCTGAAGCCATACACCGACTTTACATTGAAAGAGTTAGCACAAGCAGGTACAAAACACATAGCGATATTAAGTCCTGCATTTAGCGCAGACTGTTTAGAAACACTCGAGGAATTAGAAGAAGAAAACAGAGAGTATTTTATCGACGCAGGTGGTCAACGTTACGATTATATTCCCGCACTCAACGATAGAGATGATCATATCGAAGCATTTTATGACATCTTAAAGCCGCATATTTAACTGACGATGTAAATACGCAAGATGGCCTGACAAATCAGGCCCTCTTCATAACCCTTTACACTTATTACGCTTTTATATCGTAACTATACCCGGCTTGATGTGACACTTAACACGTTAAGCTCAATCGGTTTTTCACCGTTAAATTCTTCTAGTAAATGTATACATGCACCTATCGGTCTTGCAGGGCTATAGTAATAACCTTGTATATGATCGCACCCAAGCTCTTTTAGTACAGTCAGCTGATTCTCTGACTCGACCCCTTCCGCGATGACCTTTATGCCAAGTTGTTTTGCCATATCAACTAAGCATGAGATCATAATTTGCTTACTTTTATCCTGTAATAAGCTATCTACAAAAGACTTATCGATTTTCAAATAATCTACTTGATTTTCAATTAGATGGCTTAAAGAAGAATAACCAGTGCAAAAATCATCGAGTGCAATTTTCACTCCCTTTTCTCTTAAATCTCTCAGTAGTTGCCAAGTGTAATGATTGGTCGCCATCGACTCAGTTACTTCAACCGTTAGACTACCAAAAGGTATATTTGCACTTTCAATCGCTTCAGTCACCAAGTCAAATTGATTGTTACTGACTTTGAATTCATTAACCGAACGGTTAACAGATATACTTACATCAGCATACCCAAGCGAGTGCATCTTACTTAAGTCTCTGCATGCCTTTTTTAATACAAAGTGGCCTATTTGTTGAATCAAACCAAACTCTTCTGCAATCGGGATAAATGCCCCAGGGGATATCATCCCTTGCTCATCATCAAACCACCGGACCAAAGCTTCAAACTTAACAATACACCCTGTAGATTGATCTACAATTGGCTGATAATAGACATTCAATAGATCATGTTTAATTGCGTGTCTTAGTTTATCTCTCAACGCAATTTTATTGAGGTACGCAGTTTGTATTTCTTGGTTGTGCAGCGCCACACTGCCTCTGTTGGTTTTCTTTGCACTCTCTAATGCATGTGCAGCATTGCGAATAAATTTGGCAGCTGTGATCCGCTTTCGGCAATCTAACTGAGCAACACCTGTGCTGGCAGTCAGTTCGATGGTTAATCGTTAAATACATAAGGCTGCTTCAGCTTTTCATTTAACTTAAAGGCAATATCATAGGCACTTTGCTCATCCATGGCATCAAGCAGTATCGCAAACTCATCTCCACCATATCGAGAAATCGTATCCGCTCTTCTTAAACCATTTTTTAATCTCCGTGCGACAGAAATAAGTACTTTATCGCCTATTTCCGGCCCGTAAATATCGTTGACCTCTTTGAAGTGGTCTAGCCCGATAAAGAGCAACGAACACGGCTGCAAAGTACTGCGGTTTTGAGATATCTTTGACTCAAGAATATCCATAAAACAACGTCGGTTAATGAGTGCTGTTAAAGGCTCATGGTTGGCATAAAAAGTCAGTTGAGCTTCATTGCGTTTCCAAACGGTAATATCCCTGAAAATAGCGACATAATTGACAATTTCATCGTCTTCATCCCGAACGATATTGAGCGTTAATTCCTCGGGGAAAATTTGCCCATTCTTTCGTCGATTGTAAATTTCACCTTTCCATGTGCCCTCTTTACTGAGAATATCCCACATCTTTTGATAAAATTCTGGGCTGTGCTTGCCTGAAGATAATACCGACGGGTTTCTACCCAGTAGTTCAGTATCTGAGTAACCCGTTAAACGTTCAAATGCCCTATTAACCATCACAATACGGTTTTTATGATCAGTGATCATGATAGCTTCTGTAGCATGCTCAAATACAACATTGGTTAACTCAAGCTGTTTGTTAAGGGCGTAAATATATGAAATATCCTGAACCGACGCACAAAAAACCCGCTCATCTTCTTGCTCATCTGAGCGTTCTACGTGCCCAATAACTCGAAATAACCCTTTGAATTGACTTCTATCTCGGTGAGACACATGAATGTCTATATGGTTTATTTGCCCATGCCGCAATTTCTGCATCAAGACTCTTAGAGATTTTTGGTCTTTGTCTTTTAGGCTGTCACAAAACATTTCAAAATCAACAGTTTGATCAGGCAAATTCACTAAGGTTTGCATTTCTTGGCTGAAACTGTGAATGTTCCTACTTATATTCCAAGACCAAGAACTCAGTCTGGCGATACGCTCGCCTTTGGCCAACTGCTTGACTAAAATTTCTTGAGATGCCAACTCTAAATTGTGATTTAACTCCGCACCAACAAGCAAGCTTAACTCTCTAAACCAATGCTTGTCGTCACTCGAAATTTCAATCTTTTCATCAAATAGACAGACCATGATACCTATCGGTTTATGGTCTAACGCTCTTAGCGTTACCCCAAGGTAACCATCGATATCAAATATCTTTAAAATTTCGTCCTCAGCATACATTTGCTGTAAATTACAGCTGATAGAGCAAACACTTTGACTGTCTTTAGCATCTTTGCAAGGCGTCCCTTCAAGATCATAGATAATGTAGTTGGACTTTTCTCCATTGACCGAGTAAGCAACGGTTTTGACCCGAGTATCTGAATCAATGAATTTACCAATTAAACAATGAGCTGGTTGAAACTTCTCGTAAATCAGGTTGAGTGCCAATTCATAGCGAGCCTCGCTACTTGGCAAATTATAAAAAGTACTGAATGATAGCGTCATCGTTTAACAATCTTTTAATAATTATAGTTATTAATATGAACCGGAATTAATACAACTAACAATGATAAATAATCAATATTTAGAAATATGAAGATAGATCAATAAAATATCAATAACAAGGATTTGAAATATATATCTAACAATATTTCAACCTTTAAACACCAGTTTTACCACTTATAGACACAAACATATTATTTTTATCTAAGAAATGCTATTTAAAAAGCAAAAAAAAGCCGTCTTATTAAAGACGGCTTTTTGTAGAAAAAATTAATTTTATTCAATAATAGGCTGAACATCCAAGCCATAGCCAAAGCTTACAGCAAGGACAAGCACCACTGAAGCGGCTAATAATAACTTACCAATCAAAGGCAAACAGAACCTAAACCAGTGTGTATAAGGCACACCAGCCATGCCTAGAATACCCATCAATACTGCATTAGTTGGTATAATCATATTCGAGAACCCGTCACCAAACTGGTACGCTAGCACGGCAACCTGACGTGGTACACCGACCAAATCACCCACTGGCACCATTAGCGGCATGGTCACATATGCTTGTCCAGAACCTGAAGGTATAAACGTATTCAGGAAAGTTTGAATAATCAACATTCCTACAGCCGATATTTCTGCAGCTACGTGAGACAATGGTGACGAAAGGCTATATACCAACGTGTGTAGAATTTGACCATCTTCTAATATAAGTGCAATACCACGTGCTACACCGATTAAAACAGCAGTGGTAACAAGATCTGATACACCATCGATAAAGCGCTCAGCAGTCTCATCAGCAGATAATTTTCCAATGACAGCAATCACAATACCCCAAGCAACAAATAAACCACCTAGTTCATATAAATACCAGCCTTTGGTTGCAATACCCCATACCGCGATACACAAAGTAACAATAAAGCTGAATAAAACAGCTTGGTGACGACTATTAAGTTTAGGATAATTTGGTTTCGCTTGTCCTTCTAGTGGACAAGGCACACCAATCATCATTGATTTACTAGGATCGTTTGAGACTTTTTTTGCGTAGCTCCACACATGGTGAAAGCCGATCAAAACAAATGGAATAAAAATAGCGAGTCTTAGTTCAATACCAGAATATACTGGGATATCTGCGATTTGTTGAGCAATAAGAACAGTAAATGGGTTAAACGCTGAAACACCATAACCGATACCATAACCTGCTACGATCATGCCTACAGCCGTCATTGCGTCTAATCTCATTGCCTTACAGAGCGCAACTAAGATCAGTACAAATGGGATATATTCACCAGCAGTACCAATTGTGCTTGATGCCAGAGCAAAACAAAACACAACCATAAATATAAGGCGTTGTGGCTTTGTACCATGCTTTTCCAGTAAGCGACCAATCAACGCATCAACTGTACCTGTTGCACGAGCAATGCTCAGTACACCACCTACGATTAATACGAAGAAGATAACATCTTGAGCTTGAGCAAATGCTTTTGGAATTGCAGTTAGCAGATCCCATGGAGTAAGGTATTGTTTTTGCTCTACGAGCTGATAAGTACCAGCGACAACCATCTGCCTGCCGCTTTCGGTCACGCTTGTTTCAAAAAAGCCCTGAGGTACCACCCATGTGGCTAACAGGGCAACCACCATCATGCCGAGCAACAGCACGAGTGTGTGTGGCACTTTCAAAGTTTGTCCCATTTACTACTCCAAATCAATAATATTACAATTTGGCGCGCATCTTACCCACATTTAAGACAAAGATCATTGTCTAAGCTAAAAGTTTGTAAATGATTAGCTATTTTATGAACAAAAAGCCCTTTATGCCGCTTCAAGATAGCAACTTCTGTTTCTTCCCATCTTTTTAGCTTGATAAAGAGCCTTATCAGCCATTTCGATTGTTTTATCAATTCGCATAGAGTTATTTGGCCACTGAGATACGCCGATAGAGACTGTCACTCTGACCCCATCAGGCATGCTGTGATTCGAGATTAATTTTCTCAGCCTTTCAGCCGTTACCATTGCCTGGGAAATCGATTGGTTTGGCATAAAAATTAAAAACTCCTCGCCGCCTATCCGACTGCAAAAATCATCAGTTCTCGCATTTTGAATCATTAACTTCGCCAGTTCTTTGAGTACTTTATCACCGGTACTGTGTCCATGACTGTCATTGATTGATTTAAAATGGTCAATATCAATCGCCAATACTGAAAATCCGACTTTAGCGTTGATTGCATTTTTAAGCCATAGATCCAATGAAAGCCTATTGTGTAAAGAAGTGAGTTTATCTGTTTTTCGGTCAGCATCTAGTGATTTAATTACCTGTCGGACCGCACGGTGGCTTTGCAGTAAAGCAAATTTTAAATTCGCAACCTCGTAATACCAGGCGTTCACTCCAGAGCCAGATAGACTCTGATTTTCAACGGTAATTAGTTGTTTTGCCAATAAAGTCAGTGGCCTAGCAATTAGAACACCAACCACAAAAACCCACCCTAAAAGCACAACGGTAAAAGGTATGCTTGAGTAAACAACGGATTTATGTGTAATTGCGAGTTGATTTAAAATTGAAATAAGTGGTCTTTGACTTACAACTCCCCACCCTGTCATTGGGATTGTCGCAAAGCCAGCGAGCATCTGTATATCATTGCTATTGGTTAGCTCCATTGCACCTGTTTGCCCAGCCAAAACATTATCAACAACAATGTTATTAGATACCTGCTCTCCAATTCTTTTTGGATCTGGGTGATACAAAATACGTCTCTTTTTATCCACGACATATGAATATGAGTCATCTGCGTAATGATGTTTCCCAAGTAAACGATTCAGGATCGTATCACCGTGGAGATAAATGCCCCCGGCAACAAAACCCAAATATTGACCTTGGCTATCAATAAGCGGATATGTTGGGCTGATCATCAAATTGCCAGCAGGAGAGACAAAGGGATCAAGGACAATGGGTTTTTGTGACATCACTTTATCTAGTTGCTGTGAAGAGATTGACTCACCTAACACTGGTAATTCAGGCCTCACTGCGATAATTTTACCTGCGCGGTTCACCACAACGAGAGAGTCAAAGCTATTCGTTTGTGACAACAAGCGCTCTAATTCGGCGTTAACCAATACTGTGTCATCAATATGCTCGACAATATGGAATGCACTGACATTTAATTGACTGTTCACTGACTGTAAGAAAAGTTGTGTAACCTCTGCAAGTTTTGTTGCATAAGTCTGATTAGCATGCAAAGTATCTTGGATAAACGCTTGTCTATGCACTTGGTAACTGGCAAAAAGTGTATTTAATAGAGACAATACGACACCACACGTTGCCAAAGCCAATATGAGTTTTTTTAAATCGATTCTAAAAATGTGCTTTAACACATCCAGTAAATTTGTTTTAGCCATATAAGGTCATGTGTTTTCCCTGCTCTACCTATATTTTAAAACCCTAATTCAGGTAAAAAATTAACCTAGGTCAAGAACCATCATATTAGTACGACTTTAAGATTAATCCTTTAGTTCGAGTGAGTTAATGACACAATAAAGACGGTTAAAATCAATTCCTGTTGATTACAGTTACTTAGCAATTTTGGCGTAATAAAACGTTCCAAAAGCATGGTTTGTGTACTTGTTTCACTTTATAATGCCGTCTTAATTTTAGTTTAGGGTTTTTTAATGGGTAAAAAGAGTAAAACTAATCCCTTAGTGACACACTTCACCATTGCTGCTGTTGCACTTGCTTTTTTGTGGTTAATGACGGAAGACAAGGACGTATTAGTACTCGGCAATTCTTTGGTATTGGTGTATGTTGTATATGCACTTGCTTCCAGATTTGTTGCTGCTAAGAAAAAAAGTAAGCACTCTTCGAAATAACGCCGAAAAGGAAGCCTACAAAAATAACAAGGAAATATATGAAACAACTCTGCGTCTTCCCCTTCGTTTTTCTTACCGCATGTTCGCTCACTAAACCAATAGACCCATCTGTGCATCAACAATGCGAGCAAACGTTATACCAATATCCAGAGATAAGGGACAAAGGCACCACTGAGCAGTACGTCAGTTTATTTACCGAAAACGCCACGTTTAATGTAGAAAAATTAAATATATCCTTAGTTGGTCATCAAGCACTAGCAGCAAGATTTGAATCGGCAAAAAAGCAAAAGAAATCAATTCACCTTATGACCAGTAGTCGAATTTTTTTAGATGAAAATGCACGTATTAGGGCTAATTCCAATTTTATCTTGTACCAAAAAAATAAAAATAATGAAGGTGAAACAACCGTGATAGCTGGTCGCTATCTCGATGACTTAATAGTGACGGATAGCACCTGTAAATTCAGCCACCGTGAAGTCATCGTTGATAGAGTTGACACGCTTTAACGACCTGTTTTTTTCACATTACTTCTAAAATAGCAATTTTGGGCTACATTCTATTAAGCTATTGGATCGCACAATCAACATTAGCTGGAAGCGAACATGGGTATTAAACAGTAATTACAAGGAATTGGCAGGTTGGTTGATGCAATAGCAAAACCGTTTTAATAACCTTGTAGGCATTGCTATGAACATGTATAAACCATTCCAAGGATTATGCTTGGGTTTGGCCTTATTATCGTTGTCTGGCTGTTTAGACAACGACGATGACGATCCAGTCACTAATCCTGTCGATCAAAGTACAACAGTCACTGTTACCCCATCACTAGGTTTGATAAAAAATGCTGACGTCCAATTACTCACACTGGCAAATAAACAAGTGGTTGAAGGAGCAACAGGCTCAACCGGTGATGATGGTACGGCCACCATTACCGTACCCAGTGGCACAACGGGTCCTTTCATTATTGAAGTAAAACCAACCAGCGAGTCTGAGTATTTCGACGAATCAAAAGGCCAATTTTTGCCGTTACCATCTACAACGACATTACGTGCGGTCATGGCATCACTGCAAAACCAAGTAGGTGTCACCACCTTAACTGAAATAGCTGCTAATTCGATCATCTCAGCAAATGTGGTCGATGCTACGTCAGTGAATGCAGTCAACGAGCAAATAAAAAACGCCCTTGCACCCGCGCTTGATTCTATTTTACAAGCACCACAACTTGTGTCAGAAAACGTTGCAGGCTCAATTAATAATGACCAAGCTGGCATATACGCAACAACACTTGCTGGCCTTGCCAAACTAGGATCCAGCCAAGACAATCCCGCAATTGCAATTTTAAACAGTTTAAAGGCTGATTTTCTAGATAATGTGCTAGATGGAAAGGTAGGCGATCAAGTCTTCGAAAATCCGGTATATAACGCAGAAACTTTTGTATCTGATTTATCAAGCCAAATTAGCGCCTATGCCAATAGCTTTGGTGTAGAGGCCTTGTCAGCAGATGTGAATGGCATATTCTCTCTTGATGACATTAAAAAAACTTTAGAAGGTCTTGAAGAAATATTAAAAGATCTGAACTTAGATGACATATCTTTCGACTTTATCCCCGGGGGCCTCATACCTGGCGGTGATGACGATGATGATGATGACCAAGGTAGCGATGACATTGTACCAACTTTAACCATCACAGGCACATCGACTACCGCAGGTATTTCAGTTAACTTGCCTGAGATTAAACTCGAAAATATTCCAGCACCAAACCCTGAAGACCTAGGTGAGATTGAGAAAGAAATCAAAACCCAAATCGAGTCTCAAGGCATTACTGTGTCTAACTTTTCATTTCAGCTAGTCAGCGCAGATGAAAGTAAGTTAGTTGTCAGTGTGCAGTACACCATTTCTACGCAAGGCGTCACCTCAACCTCGGACCTTACTTATACTTGGACACCTGGTTATTCAGGTGACAGCGATGATGATTCTGATGATAGCAGTGACATGCTGCCTGATGCTCTAAAAGGCAAGTCTTTTTCACTGACCTTTGCCATGAGTGCCAGTGGTTCATCATATAGCGACGGCCAAGTTGTACAATTTACATTCTCAAGTTCAGGTGCCCTATTTATTGATCCTAACCCAGAGGCCAATGACGGCTCCGAGATTCAAATTAATGAATTTGAAAAGGTCGGATCTGAGTATATATATAACGATGAAGCGAATGGCTTTAAGTATGCAGTTGCTGTTCTTAACGATAAATTCCATGAAGTAAATTTGAGTACATCAGAAAGTACTTTCTTAGGACAGTTTACAGAAAAATCAACCGACGGTGCAGTCGAGAACCTTGAGTTGGTAACCGCGTTCGCGAACACCTATACAGTCACTGGTGATGGACATAGCGAGGCACTGTGATTATTGAATCAAACGGCACAGTTGACTTTGATACCGGCGTGAGTTTCGATGCTTCTATGATTATGAGTATTGCTGATAGAAGAAACATAGAAAATGAGCCTAGAATTCAAATTAGCTATGGTGCTGATGATGATGGTCAAGTTATTCAGCTGTTCCTCAACACAGATTTACAGTCTATTAAGATGATACAGTATCGATATAGAACTGAAAATATTGATGTCACGACGACCGTTGTCTCTGTCACTGGAGGAAGTGGCGGTTAAACTATCTTTGCTTGCAAAAAGGCCTTATGGCCTTTTTGCGCTCACCACCTGAACTAATAAAGAATGCAACTAGAATTAAGCAATCGTGTTTTTTCTCTGCGTATCATGTAAAGTCCGCTCCACTCGCTCGTTGTTCGTAAAATTTCCATATTGTTAAGAGTGGTTTAAATATTGATACTTAATCAATCACCGATGGGATTACTTAACCAAAAATACAGGTATGTGTGGAGACAACAAAAACGTAATTTCTCATTTTCGTTTATTTCAATTTTCAACTACGATTGTTGTGTAGTCATTTTTATTAAATCACAAGCCATTGTTATTATGTATAAAAATTATCCTAACCGCCTTTTTTCGATATATTGTTACACTTATCCGTACACTTTTGTCAAGACGCGAAAGTGTCAATTGTCTGAAATATATTTGCGGTGAAAAATCTATTTCTGTGATACATTCGTATATTGAAAAACACACTCTGGGTTTGATGACATGAAGTGAGTAGGTTCCAGTTTGGGTGCAGAACCTAAACACACTTTTTGTGTGGTTTTAACCACTTCAAGTTATGATAAATTGTAAACTTTTCCGCGGTTAGAGCTATGGCAATAGCCGCTAAATATTTTGGTGTCGAGTATTATTTATGTCGTATTCTACGTTTAACAGAAAACATAATGACCAACTAAAAGAGCCAATGTTCTTTGGCCAATCTGTTAATGTATCTCGCTATGATCAGCAGAAATATCCAATATTTGAGAAGCTAATTGAAAAACAACTTTCTTTCTTTTGGCGTCCAGAAGAAGTCGATGTAAGTAAAGATAGATTAGACTTTCAAGCCTTACCTGAGCACGAAAAACACATCTTCTTAAGTAACTTAAAATATCAAACGTTACTTGATAGTGTTCAAGGTCGCTCACCTAATGTAGCGTTATTACCAATAGTGTCAATCCCCGAGCTTGAAACTTGGATTGAAACATGGGCATTTAGTGAAACGATTCACAGTCGTTCATACACGCACATTATTAGAAACGTGACTAAGCAGCCAGAAGTGATCTTTGACGATATCGTAGAAAACGAAAAGATCAGTGAACGCGCGGACTCGGTTACCAAATACTATGATGAGCTGATCGAGAAAGTATCTATCTACAATATGTATGGCGAAGGTAAACACCAAATAAACGGTGAAACAGTTCACATTAACTTGTTTGAGCTTAAAAAGTTGCTTTACCTTTGCATCATGTCTGTCAACATTCTTGAAGCAATCCGATTTTATGTCAGCTTCGCCTGCTCATTTGCATTTGCTGAGCGCGAACTGATGGAAGGTAATGCTAAAATCATCAAGCTAATTGCTCGTGACGAAGCACTTCATTTATCTGGTACTCAGCACATCCTTAATATTATGCAAGAAGGTAAAGACGACCCAGAAATGTCAATCGTTGCTGCACAATGTGAGCAAGAAGCAATCAAGATGTTTGTTGAGGCCGCTGAGCAAGAAAAAGAATGGGCAGAATATTTATTTAAAGACGGTTCAATGATCGGCTTGAACAAAGATATTTTATGTCAATACGTCGAATACATCACAAATGTGCGTATGACTGCTGTTGGTCTACCAGCTCAATTTGAGAGCAAGAGCAACCCAATTCCTTGGATCAACGCTTGGTTAGTATCTGATAACGTTCAGGTTGCGCCACAAGAAGCAGAGATCAGTTCATATCTAGTAGGTCAAATCGATGCTGAAGTCAGTGCTTCAGACTTTGGTGATTTCGACCTGTAATGGAAGAAAAGCCAGAACTGAAGATTTCAATTGAAGACCATGATGAGCCGCTTAAATTTTCGGCTCAGTCACCTTCTCTACTATGTACTTTAGAGCAAAACAATATCGAAATT
This sequence comes from Pseudoalteromonas luteoviolacea, assembly GCF_000814765.1. Lineage (GTDB taxonomy): Bacteria > Pseudomonadota > Gammaproteobacteria > Enterobacterales > Alteromonadaceae > Pseudoalteromonas > Pseudoalteromonas luteoviolacea_H. The sequence continues at coordinate 599,221 of NZ_JWIC01000006.1, read as the reverse complement.
CCCTATCAATGCCGTGAAGGTTACTGCGGTGCGTGCAGAGCTAAACTTATTGATGGGCAAGTTGCTTACAATCAGGAGCCTTTGGCATTTGTAAGAGATGGAGAAGTTTTGCTGTGCTGCTCTCAACCAATTACGGATGTTGTGATTAAATTAACTTAAACGAACAACATCACTTTGGAAATAATCGTCGCCATTACTGATGCTGATGGCGCCATCTTCAATAATCACATCCCAATGCAAGCTACGTGTTAATGCTTCCACTAACTCGTCAACAAAACGTGATTCAATCGCAAAAATTTTTAGGTTATGAAAAGCAACAAGATGGGGCTTTAACTCGTCGAACCATTGCTCGTTATGGGTGTTAAAAATAATGAGTTTACTGTAAAGACGCGCGTACTTCTGTAGTTCACTCAAATCTGGACTTGCCACAAAAAGCGCGTTTTCTATTTCGCCATTGTCGAGCTCGTGCCAAACATCTGGGTGGTGCTTTTCTCTGCTATTTAACCAACGAACCTCATTTTTATATGACAAAGCACAGTAAGCGATCAGCTTGAGTACAAAATGCTGCAGCGTCTCCGCCTTTTGAAGCGCAGCTGTAAAAGTCTCAAGATGATTAGCTTGATGAAATAAATCAGCAATTTTCAATCTTACTTTGAAGACAAATGGCCCTGTCATCGTTGCGCCCTATAAACACTTTATTATTTTAAATATAGGAACAGACAATCATAATTCAAATATAAAGTGATAGTATAACATCATTGTTTTATGTGTTTTGCAGTGTTATATTATTACACGTTCACAATCACATACAGAAAAGAAGTATAATGTTTAAACAATCTTTGATTTCTCTGAGTGTCAGCGCAGTAATGCTGTCAACGTCAGCTTATGCTGGTGAGTTAAGCGGTAAAGTAGTTGATAACAACAACCTCCCTATTAGCAACGCGAATGTACACCTACATGGTAAGTCTCAAACCATCAAAACAGATGACAATGGTAACTTTACTATTGCGGTAGATGCAGCGTCTGAGCTTCACGTTTCCAAAAACAACTTTATCGATCAACGTTTAGACGTAAACCCTGATTCTCCTTTTGTAACTGTTACACTTACACCAAGCTCTATTGAAAGCATTGTTGTATATGCTTCAGCGCTTCACAAAAGTAACATGGAAATGGCATCTCCTGTCACAGTTGTCAGTGGTGATAAATTAAAGAATTCAGCAAAACCAACTCTTGGCGAGACATTAAAAGACTTACCTGGTATCAATGCGAGCTACTTTGGTCCAGTATCTTCAAGCCCAATTATCCGTGGCCTAGATGGCCCTCGTGTTAAAATCACACAAAATGGCTTGGACAGCAGTGACGCTTCTCGCATCGGCCCTGACCATGCAAACACCAACGACGCATTAAGCGCTGAACAAATTGAAGTACTTCGTGGCCCAGCTACCCTACTGTACGGCTCTGGTGCAATCGGCGGTGTTGTAAACGTTGTTGATAACCGTATTCCAACAGATGTAGTGGAAGCGCCTCAAGGTGCTGTTGATTACAGCCATGATACAAATTCAAATACCAATACAGTTGCTGCACTATTTGAAGCCGGCCATAACGGTTTCAACTTCCACTTTGATGGCGTTAAGCGCAAAGGCGGTGACTATGAAACTCCTAGCTTTAAATTACCTGGTGATCATGATGAACACCACAAAGACGAGCATGATCATGACCATGAAGAACATGGCCATGACGAGCATGAAGGTGAGGAGCACGCAGCTGAGTACGCAGAAAAAGTAGATAATACGTTCATCGATTCTGAAGTATTTAACATTGGCACAAGCTATGTCACAGACCATATGACAGTAGGCTTCTCGTACGGTAGCATCGAGACTGATTATGGTATCCCTGCACACAGCCATGATCACGGGCACGACCACGATGAACATGATCATGATGAGCACGGTCACGACGAGCACGACCATGATGAGCATGATCACGACGATCATGGTGACGAAGGTGCACACGATCATGAAGAAGAGAACCACAACGTATTTGCACGCGTAAAGCAAGACCGCTGGCAGGCATTGTTTAACTACTCATTGCACAACAACTGGTTAGAGTCTATCCAGATCCGTGCTGGTTACACAGACTATGAGCACGCAGAAATCGAAGCTGGTATGGTTGGCACAGTATTCAAAAACGAAACAACTGAGCTAAGAACAAACTTTGAACACCGTATCGGTGAGTGGCACGGTATTTTTGGCTACCACTACTCTGACAGTGATTATGAAGCACAAGGTGCAGAAGCATTTACCCCAGCAACTAACACCACGACACATGCTTTCTATGTATTAGAAGAGCGTGAGTTTGGCGACTTTACGTTAGAGTTAGGCGCTCGAGTTGAAAATTACGAGCTATCTAGCCGTATCACTGAAACGCATATTGGACATGAAGAAGACCACGATGAGCATGATCACGAAGAACACGATCATGACCACGGACACGAAGAGGCTTTAGTAAAAACCACTCAAATTACTGACTACACGCTTGATATGACCAATGTGAGTGCATCGGTTGGTGGTGTTTATACTTACGCACCAGGCCATAACGTCGCTGTTAGCCTATCGCGTTCGGAACGTGCACCGCTAACTGCAGAGCTGTTATCTAACGGCTTGCATATCGCAACAAGCACTTATGAGTTAGGCCTTGGTTACCATATCGAAGGCACTGAAATTCATTTTGAGCCAACTGATATTGAGAAAGAAACTGCAACGAATTTAGATGTTAGCTTCCGTCGCTTCATCGGTGACTTCGGCTACACAGTGAACTTCTTCTACAATGACATTGCTGATTTCTACTATCAGGAAAAAACAAATTACTTCTTTACCTCTGAGCATGGTTTAGAAGTTGCTGATCACGAGCATGAAGGTGCACGCGATGTATACCAGTTTGTTAGCCAAGATGCTGAGCTATACGGTTTAGAGTTTGATGTCCACTATCAGATTAATGACTTTAATCGTGTGAAAGTATTTGGTGATCACTTACGTGCTAAGCTAGATAATGGTCAAAATCTTCCACGCATTCCTAGCAATAAACTAGGTGTAAGCTACGGCTATGAGAAAGGCCCATTCTCAGCGGATATGACAATTACTCGTTATTTAGAGCAAGACAAGATCACATCATACGAGACTGAAACGAAAGGTTACACACTTGTAAATGCTAGCATGAGCTACGACTTTGCTGTTAAAGGTATCGACATGGTCGGTTACCTTAACCTAGAAAACTTGACTGACGAGCTAGGCTTCGTGCATAGCTCATTCATCAAGGATCAAGCGCCTCTGCCTGGGCGCAATGTTAAGCTTGGTATCAGAGCTTACTTCTAACCAGTTCCTTTCTTTTATAGAGACCCAAAATGCTGTCCTTCGGGGCAGCATTTTTATTTTAAGTGCTTTCCTTTTCTTTGGTGTCACTACCCTTTTTTTCATAAACCTGAGCTATCTTGCCCATACCAGCAACACGCGTTCTTGGATTTATTTGCGTTGGCCGCCCCAACAATAAGTTATTAGGGTAAATCACAACTTCTCTATCTTCAGTGATAAACTGAGTATTAAAAACGCCAATGTCTGCAATATAGCCTTCGATGTAATTATCACCGTCAATCACTCGTATAAAGTTGCCACGTCTGTATGCACTGTGAAATAACAATACAAAATATGCCGTGATATTACTAAGTACAGACCAATTAGCGAATAACGCGACACCTGTCACAGTTAAAATTGAGGTAGAAACCAACATCATACCGCTGATGTCTACACCCCAAACCACCAGCAACACCGCAGCGACCACTATGCCACTTAAAAATCGGACGGTTAAATAGGCTTTTTTCAGAGCGTCGTTTTTGAATCCACCTTCATCAACGCTTTTATCAATTTTTGGAAACAACTGTCTCGTCAGAACTATGTAACACAGTACGACAATGGCCGACCAAAATATGGGAACGCCTTGTTGTTGTACCCAAAGTATTGCTGTATCAACGATAGCGCTGTCTGTCATTTTTTACTCTCTTTTATCAGTAATTTATGAATTTCATCTACTTTTTGGTTAAGCCGCATGATCTCAAGCTCTGACTTTAAGTTAACTTCATAACTTTTGCTAAACGCCAGTCTATCTTTTGATGTTTGCCTATTCTGCGACATCATAATGATCGGTGCCTGAATTGCTGCAAGCGTCGATAACACGAGATTCAGCAAAATAAAAGGATATGGGTCAAATGCTTCTTCCTGTGTCAACCACACCGTATTTAGCACTACCCAAAATACCATAATCGACACAAATATAATGATAAAACGCCAAGAACCGCCAAATTCAGCCACTTTATCAGCCATGCGTTGACCAAACGTCAGTTCATCATGAAAGCTCTCATTGATATTTGCGACAATCACTTCTTGTGAAGAAATACTGTCGACAACACTTTTTTCAACAGGGCCTAACTCATCGCCTTCAGTGCCTAGAGACGCTTTTGCAAATGTTTCAATTTTGTCACTTTTCATAATTACACCTCGCTAGACATAACAAATGTTTGTGAGACATCAACATAAAATAAACCGCTTAACGCTTGCCGACCTAACAACATCAGATATGTCATATCGGCCCTATTGGTCAACGTTACTTCTATATCCCATTCAAAATCACCCAGCTGGGCACGCGTCTTAATCACATAGCGCTGCTCACTCATGCCATTTGATGACTTTACCTTTCTTACATCATGAAGCGGCGCACTACATCGAATCACTTTATCTACATTGTGAATCTCTGGATGAATATCAAACTCAACGCCGGGCTTGCCTTGTACTGACACTTGCTTGATATTATCAACATGCAGTGATGAGGTTTGCGCGCCAGTATCTACTCTAACGGGCAAAGATGAAATACCAAACTCGGGTAAGTTAATCGCCTCAATATGCCCAATAATCATTTTATCTTTCATAATAACTGCTCACTTGATTCTGTATTGACAACTAACTCTTGCTCAACATGTTCTATCTTTTTCGATACCTGCTGACTAGGCCCTGAAAAAAACGCAATATGAAACATCGCTTCACCTTCTTGTACCAATGGAATATTTTGTTTTCCAATGATCACGCCATCTTTCAACGCGATGACTTGCCCTAAAGTCTTACCATAATGATTGCCAATATCGGCTAGGACATCGCCCATTTTTACCTGATCGCCAAGGTTGAAATAATTGGCCACAATCCCACTGGCACTGGCTCTAATCCAACTACTGTTATCAGCAATAAAGCTCGTCGTTTTCTTGGCTCTTGTTCCCCTAGAGGGCATCATTTTCAAGTAGCGCAACACATTCACAATACCTTTTATACCCATGCGTATAGAGAGCTCATCAAACCGTAAAGCTTCACCAGCCTCATAAACGAGCACTCTGGTATCACATATTGCAGCAGCTTCACGAAGCGACCCTTCCAAAATTTCCGAATTTAGCACCACTGGAGCACCAAACGACTTAGCCAACTCAAGCGTTACCTCATCCGCTAAATTGGCCCGTATTTGCGGCAGATTTGATCTATGGATCGCCCCTGTATGCAAATCAATCCCGTAGTCACAATGCGCCACGACTTCTTTTAAGAGCGTATTGGCTAGCCTTGCCGCCAATGAACCTTTATCAGAACCAGGAAAGCTACGATTGAGATCTCTCCTGTCAGGCATATACCTTGACTGATTTACCACCCCATATACATTCACAATTGGTACCGCTATTAACGTCCCTTTTGTTATTTTGAAGTTTTTTAGCGTAAGTAATCGTCGGATGATCTCAACGCCATTCAACTCATCACCATGTACTGCTGCACTGACAAACACTGTCGGTCCCGGTTTTTTGGCTCTCACAATGTGCACAGGTAAATGAACATCAGCATCTGTATAGAGTTTCGCAACGGGTATATCAACCTGACACGTTTGACCCAGCAAGATGTCTTTACCACCAATGGTTATTACTGACATACGCTTACAGTCCTATTTGATTAACCTTTACCACGGGTGCGCGTTGAATTTGGCTTTGCATTTTTCTCGATGAACTCAACCAACTTACCAGCAACATCTAACCCCGTTGCGCTTTCAATACCTTCTAAGCCAGGTGATGAATTCACTTCCATGACCATAGGCCCATTGTTAGAACGTAATAAATCTACACCGCAAAAATTTAGCCCCATCACTTTTGCTGCATTCACGGCAGTTTCTCGCTCTTCTTTTGTAAGCTTTACAATCTCAGCAGTACCGCCTCGGTGTAAATTTGAACGAAACTCCCCTTCTGCACCTTGGCGCTTCATTGCGGCGACAACACGGCCGCCGATCACTAAGCACCGGATATCTGCTCCACCAGCTTCTTTAACAAACTCTTGCACAAGTATGTTTGCTTTAAGTCCCATAAAAGCCTCAATAATACTTTCGGCCGCTTTTGCCGTATCCGCCAACACAACCCCTATTCCCTGAGTTCCCTCAAGTAGCTTAATAACAAGCGGTGCGCCACCGACATTTTTAATCAAGTCTTTGATGTTATCGGGCTTGCTAGCAAAACCCGTCCTAGGTAGCCCAATGCCTTTGCGAGATAAAAGCTGCAACGAACGTAATTTATCTCTAGAACGACTGATTGCGACAGACTCGTTGACATTAAATGTCCCCATCATTTCAAACTGTCTTGCAACGGCCGTCCCGTAGTAAGTAATTGATGCACCAATGCGTGGCACAATTGCATCGTACTTAGGTAGCTCCTCACCATGGTAACGCACCGCAGGCCTACTGCTTGTGATATCCATATAGCAATGTAGGGTGTCTATTACATCCACTTCATGGCCCCTTTCTATACACGCCTCTTTTAAACGGCGTGTTGAATACAAGTTTTCACTTCGGGATAAAATTGCGATCTTCATTTTTATAATGTCACTGTGTCTGTGTGTTTAATGACGCAAATGTAAGCCAGCTTTACTGAAAAGAAAAACGAAATAAAATTCACGGTTTGATAAATTATTTTTATTAAACTAAGCTAGCGTTTTGACTCTTTTTGAGACTTATGAATGAAAATTGAGCTCCTTACCACTTTTTTAGAAGTTAGCCAAACTCTGCATTTTAGGGCTTCAGCTGAAAACCTTTATATAACGCAAGCAGCCATTAGCAGCCGAATCAAATTACTCGAACAAGAGCTGGGGGTATTACTATTCGATAGAAGTCAAAAGCGCCTTAAGCTTACACCTGAAGGGCATCGACTGGTGAAACACGCCAATGAAATGATGATTATGTGGCAAAAGCTAAAGCAAGACGTTGGTGTCAGTGAAGGCAATGTAAGCCAGTTGTTTGTCGGGTCAATGATGTCCATTTGGGACATTGTTTTACAAGATTGGCTGCAAAAAATTGATAGAAACTTAGATGATGTCCAGCTTCATATTCAAAACTATTCGCCTTTAGAATTAAGAAAGCAGCTGCTTGCAAGATTAATAGATATTGCTTTCATATTCGAGCCACCCTATATCGAAGAGATCGTCACAGAGAAAGTAAGTACAGTGCCGTTACAATTAGTATCAACCCAACAAGATTTAGAATTAGACCAAATTGAAAGCATAATACAGGTTGATTATGGTGAAGCGGTGAACAGCCAATTCATTCGTGACTTTTTTAACTCTACAACAATTAAACATACCATGAGTCAACCTAGAATTGCTTTAAACTTTATTACAGAAGCTGGCGGCACAGCGTATCTGCCGAGGCAAATGTGCTTTGACTTGATCCGCAAGAAAAAACTGTTTTTAGTCGAAAAAGCCCCAATTTATACCAGAGAGATTTTTGCTATGTATTTGGCTAAAAGTAGCAAGGCAGATCTTATCAAAGACTCGTTGATGCTTTTCCCTTATTTGCGCAACTAATGGTTATCATTTTGATAGATTTTATTTATCAACCGTCAGAGTTTAAATAATTAAATTTATTTAATTATGCACATTTGTATTTACTCATCTATACATTTAATTAGAACTCAAATGAATAATTTTTAGGTTAGGGGTAAAGCCCTGTGATCTCACGCCTAAAAATCGCTTAAAATTGAAATTAACTCTCAAACATGCCATGATAAAAGGCCAAAAAAAATATTAGAACTCTAACTAAAAGCTTAAAGCAACAATTTAAAGCAAATGAGAAAAACCACATGAGTGTAGATAACACCCTGGAATTTAGTACTGCCAACAGACTAACGTCTGCAAATTTGACCCACTCCAGGTTAAAAGAGAACACGATCGAGTCAATTGAACAAGAAACGCATAAAGTATGTAATACTAAAATTAGTTACATGATCCACGAGTCTCAACTCGATCTGTTTATAAAAAAAGATTATCAGGTAGAAGCCTCTATCCCTTATTACTGTGATTCTCGCAGCGCTTTATACATTGCAAAATATTTTGACAATACGAGAGCAAAAGAAATTGGTAAGACAGAGCATGATTCTGTACTAGACGTCATTACTTCTGCTTCAAATGAAAACGATATCATACCTTCTGGCTTATCTATGGTCCGTCAAGCACAACAAAGTGATGCAATAGATATCGCCAAATTACAATTTAGCAAGGCTTGTCATTACACAACATTTAACCAAAGCGAACGTGCGATCATCGAGGATATGCAACAAGGTAATGATTATCTCGTATTTGAATTTCTAAATAATATTGTCGCCTACGTTAGAGTCACTTATTCATCGCAGTCGGCGGTGGCAGCTATTTCGAACATAGTCATTGCCGATCATCTCGACACACTGGATGTAAAACGTGACCTGATAACACACACCAAATCACATTTGACGGCTTTGGGGGTCTCACTAATACAGACGCAGTGTTCATCTGACAATTATGATAAAAACAAAATACTACACCAAGCTGGGTTTCATTTTGCTGGCAGGCTCATTAATCAGACTTACCGTCAGGGTGAGCTCGTATCAGTCAATGTTTGGAGTACACCTGTTACATAGTTACGCATGAGCACCGACAAGCTAAAGCTTACACAAAGGATTAGTCTCAGAGCTAACCAAGCTATAGATTAGCTCTTTTGTACAATATAAGTTAGTCGCCTGTTTTATTGGTCACCACTAACCAAATTGCATGGATCATACCCGGAAGTCCGCCCAATAGGGTCAACACAATATTGATAAAAAAGTGCAGACTAAAGCCCACCTGTAAAAACGCACCAATAGGAGGAAGGAAAATTGCAAAAATTAAGTTGACGATACTGACATTATTTGTGCTCATATTCACTCTCTACTTGTTATGCTAAAAAACGTGCTAGCACCAAACTAGCGGTATGGACTACATTGATTTGCTAACGGTAACTGACTAATTGCTTTTTGACTCTCTAAATAGTCATCACACAACAAACCAGAAATTGTTGTCAGCTACGATTTAAAGATAGCTTAAAAACGCAAAAGCGTTAAACAAATAAACCACGATAATTACCTTTAAGCAACATTAATCCATACCAAAAAACTAGTTTTTGCTCTTTGATAACACGAAGGAGGCTTGTTTATCTGAATGTGCTGCTCATTGTCCCTTCTCAGCCTTTAGCAAACGCATATCCTCAGATCTCTTTCGAATATCGTTTAGTCAGGCGTTCAACGAATTCGCTTTTAAGGTTCAACACCAAAACTCACCCGAACATTCAGGCACAATAGAGCCTCTAAACCCATCGTTTCTGACGAGCAAGTTTGTACAACTGTTTGATGCTTTGTCTATATTGTGCCGATTCAATGCTGGCATATTTGAGGCAATTAAGAGCGATTCAACATCTTTAATTTGTTGTACGTCTGTAACAAGATCTTGCTTGTGATAAATTTCACCAAAACGCACTGACAATCCATGATGTTGCCAAAACCTCCCATCTAGGTGTTCCTGAATTCTTTTCTCAAAGTTACGCTTATTAGACAACTGTGTCATACCAATATAAAGCAAAACGTTGAGGCCATAAATTGGGTGATCTCCATATATCTGATACACACCAAAAGATTGAGATATCTCTTTCGGTGTGTCTTTACATAAATTATAAACGTTTTCTTTCAAACAATATTTAATTGCATATGGCTCAGACCAATAAACAAAGATTCTTTTTAGATTCATCTTCTCACTAACCACTTTTTTATAGGAATATTGCTAAAACAGTTTGATCTAAATGGGGCCACAGAATTAAAAATATCACGCGCTCTAAAAGCCACACTTAACCTCACCGGCATTTCAAATTAATTAAAATACCTTTAAATTTCAAATAAGTGTAATTAGGTGTAATATAATGGAATCGAATTTCGCTTTTAAAGCTAAAATTAAAAACCAACCACAGTGTGAAAAGCTTTGGCTCTCAAAGTAGTGAAGCTAACAAATGCGCTAATAGCGAAGTTGAGTGCATGTTATATGAACACGTATACATAGAAATATATAAAAATTGGTGTTATCACCGTTGAATAACACCAGGATAGTTTGTGAGACGCTTAAATTAAGAGATTGGATTCACGGATTTCAAAATAAAGCGGATTGCCGCGTCACACATCTTAACAACCGTTGCCTTTGCTATCACTTGTAAAGTCAATAGTTCTGTTTCAAACACCTTTGCTTCCCTTTGAAGCTCATAGGCAAAATCATCCTCCGATATCTTTCCATTGGTTCGCCCAGTAACCAACTCAGCAATGGACTCTTTACTCGCAGACAGTGCTTTATGAATACCTTCGGCAACATCTGCGGCATTAGGTGAGAATTCACTACACAGAAAATCGGCGGTGTCCTTTAAAAGTTGATCTACATTCATATTCACCTTCCTTTTATTCTGGTTTCACATTTTCAGCAACCAGCATTGCTGTTAATACTCGATTATATTGTTTAACTCGACGTTTTATTACAAAGTCGCTCATCGTGTTTTGTTGTTGATGGGCTGCTATATCTTGTCGCCACAATTCAAGTAGATGTTCGCTTTGAGTAACAGACTCAGAGTTATAAACTCTATGTTCGTTAAGTGCTTTTAAAACTTGAATATCAATTTCAATGTCATGGTAATTTTGTTTATAGTTAATAAAGTCACGCGATTGCTTCTCTGCCAATAACATCCTCTGCCAATGCATATCAATTTTTACTTTGGCCTGAACCAACAGTAATTCGACTTGTGGATCATGGTGGGCAATTTTGGCCCACTGACACGCAGACAACATAAAACAGGTAAATGCCACTAACCATAATCTAACTTCCCGCATATTTTATCCTTTAGCAATTGTTATATTTATGCGCTTCAAACTATGTCCTTATATCGCAAGTACCACAAATTAACGGGTAATCCTGTGAGTCTGTTGCTATTGTTTTAATCTGTAAATAGTCCACCAGCACCGACTCCGCGGTACAAAAGGCACCTTCAATCCATGCTTGGTCATTTGAAAACGCAGAACCAATGATAAACACATTCGGCGATTTATCCATACCTGCAAGTACTTCCGGTGTACGTATATCTTGCATGACATTGCAAATATTATAATGAGATGCCCACGCGTGGTAGCCAGCGCCAAATGGATTATGTCCCCAGTCCATAAAAGTGGTTTCTAATGGTTTTGGGATCACTTCTGGATCAATATGCTGGTTTCCATAGTGCAATCTAGCCAATTGTAGCCTAAGCATTTTTTGCATGGCATTCGTCGCTGTTTTAGCACCGATGAGTGGCTGGGTATCGGTGCTTGGGGCCACTGTATGCTGTTCATCAATTGACCACTCCAGCTCCCGCCAGAAATTAGTGAACCGCATGTCGTCATAGGATGCCAAAATACCATATACAGGCTTCGCATTCTCATCAGCTGCGTTATTGCCAAAATAATACACCTGTCTTATCGGCAAATCCGTGATTGTCGGCCCATAGGTTTGAGTTTGTGTGTCAATTTTAGGCTTAAATGGCAATGCGCTGTTTTCCCACCACGGTGTATCAAAAAACATCGCAGCCTTAAAGGAAGGTTGCTCAATGACAGATTCTAAGTAATTCGCAACTTTGGCTTGGTTTAAAAAATTAACTCGATCATCTTCATCTGGTAAATACCGAGTAGCAGCAGCAACCGCTTTAATTGCATGAGGCGGCATTGCCAAAAAGGCATAATCAGTTTCTTTTACATCACCGGCAGGCACATCTGGTTTGCATGCTGTAGCAACGTAAAACTGTGTTTTACCAGACTTGCTCCAAATCGAATGCAATCGAGTTGATTTAGTGATGTTGAAGTCAACACCACTGTTGTTAGCAAGTGAGCTGCACCTTTTGTATAAACTTACAAACAGCGAGGACATGCCTGTTTTCAAGGTTTTAAATTTACCACCTGGTGCAAACTCCCCATTATAAACAGCCGCATCTGCTGCATTCCAATTAATCACATTTGAGCTGTATCCATTGGCATCGGCCGCATATTGATACCCTTCGTTATACGCCTGATCGTACAAAATATTCCAGTAACCAATATTACTTGCCAAATCACCCGGCTTATACACGTATGATTCAAACCCATCAGGTAACTCTCCCGATGCATAAAACTCACACTGCTGTACTCTGGTTTTGACTTTTTTAGTTACAATCGAATTTGATATACTACCAATTAAGTCATCTGCAGGCGCAGCATTTGCAGGTACACTCTCAGTTTTTGATATGTCAACGTAGGTATTGGTATCGTAGGGAGCCCTTTTTGAAACACTTATTTCACTTTGGTACAGGTGTTGCCCACGCACAAATAACAGCGGATCCTCTGTCGTGTTGAAAGGCGCTTTATGACAGTCTAAACCCAATTTATGAATCGTTGTAGTAACAAGCTGATGCCCTTCTTTATTTTCATCATCCCACTCTATAAAACGCATCCCGCCTACTTCGATATAAGACTGTGAGCTGTCATTTTGATAGTGATATGTACAAATACGACCAGCTGGCAAACGGGTACCTTCTCCATTTTGTGCATAATCGTAATCACCCCATTCAATTATTTCTAGCTGATCACCTTTTACTACCTTGCCGCTGTCTAATAAACGCCAAGCTGTATATAAGCCTGATGGTCCACCACCAAAAATTGTGTATTTTTTCATTATTTTGATTCCTTTTTTACTGGGGTTAAATCGCCAACTGGTTGCCAGTCAATTGCAAAATGACTGCGGGGTATAGTGTAAATGCGCTCGTCCTCACCATAGGTAAACTGTTCAAGCGCTGGGTCTTGCAGCATTTTAATGATCATGTCTCCCATGATCGGAATGAACTTACCTGCCCAACCCGCTGTATATGTCACAATATTCTTTGAGTTTGGTAGCTCTTTGGGTAAGTAATCTAAGAAAAACTCGGGTTGCACTTCAAGATTCGGGGAATTACATAGCGCGATTAAACATGTAGAAGTGTGCATAGGTGTTGGATCAAGGCCCGGCATAAACTGCTTTACCCAAGATGATGCAATATCCAGTGACTTTTCTGAAGGAGCCAGTTGACGCTCACTCGGATCGTAAATGATTTTGTAGTCAGGAAAATCAGTTGCGACTCTCACATATCCTGGATTCGCCCAATCTAATTCAGGGAAACCATAAAGGAGAGAATTCGTTGCGTTCTCTTCTTGCTTTGGATCATCTTTTGGTTTTGATTGAAACGCAAACCAAGATGGAAAATGAGCATGCTCATCTATTTTTTTAAAATAAGCAGAGGCCATTTGCCAAATTAAAATCGGAACTGATAATCCTAAAGACCTGACCGTATCATTCACATACGCTCCAGTGGTGATAGCAAGCTTTGCACATTGATAGTAACTTGAAGTTTCAGGGCTTTGACCACTGCGTTGAGTGAAGACTTTTATGCAATTTTCTTCACTACTATCGATGTTAACAACACTCTCCCACTCCTTAAATGTGACATGTCCTGTTGCGAGTGCCGCGTTGTATAGCACCTGCTCAGTTTCTTTGACATTAATGGTTCCACCATCTTTTTGAAAAAAGCCATAATATTTGGAAGGTAAATTGGCAAAACTGGCCTTTTGCTCAATAGCTTTTGCATCTACCAAAGGTTCATATGGAATATCCAGCGTATTCATTGTGTCTTTGGCTTGATCAATTCCTCCCTCTTGCGTGCCTGAGATATTCTGACCAAACCACAAGCTTCCTTGATCTCCCACCAAAGGTAAACTGGAGAATCGTTGCAAATCACGCCAAAACGGCTGCGATGACAAGCAGAGTTCAGACATATACTCTTGCTCATATTGCAAACGGAATTGTCTCGAATATCCAGCTGAACTTCCCAGATTATTAAAGTAGCTGAACTTTTCAATGACTAGTGTCTTCAGACCTTGTTTAGCACCATGATAAGCAGTAGATAGGCCGATGGGGCCACCACCTATAACAATAAGGTCATATGATGTGTTTGTATTCATTAAGCACTCCTTTTTTAGTTTTTTACTCTAAATTAGAATGCGATTTTTAAGTATTACAAACCCTTACATGACATCGAAATGCTTCTTCTTTTAGCGGGGCTGTAACCAAAGTAGTTAATATGATTCTTAGTCACTGTATGTAAATGACAGATTTTAGGGGGCTCTTTTCACTAAAAGTTAACAACCTTAATTTTGTGTATAATTTCGTCTTCAATACATACACAATTAAGGAAAATTGGACATGAAGTATTTATATGGTATCTCTGCGTTGGCACTGATAGCTATGCATAATGCATACGCATTGCCAAAACCAACGGGGTCATTCTATTTTCAACCAAGTACTATCACAGTAGGACAAAACAGTACCTTGAGGTGGTATATACGCAATGCAACAAGCTGTAAAAATCAATGGGGAACTGAGATAGGTACCCATGGTGCATATACAACCACCCCATCAGTTGGGGTAACTGAGTATAAATTTACCTGCTCCGGTTCCGGCGGAAGCACAATATTTAAGGCAGTTCGTACTGTTAAACCTCACCCACTACCAACAGCATACTTTGCATACAGCCCTCGCTCAGCAGAAGTTGGAACGCCAATCACTTTAAGGTGGTCAACACAGCATGCAACATCATGCAAAAACCCTTGGGGGACAGAAATTGGCACATCAGGAAGCTACACTTTTACCAGTAATAAATCAGGTACTGTTAGTTATAACTTTAAATGTTCTGGGCAAGGTGGCAGCACAACAACATCCGCTTCATACACTTTGACACCCGCTGCAAAGCCCACTATCACTAATCTACACTATTCACCACAGACTGCTTATATCGGCCAGCGACAAACATTGAGCTTTAATTATAATCATGCCAGTAAGTGCTATGCCTACAACCACGCTGGTAATGAAGTCATTTATTACCAAGGTGAACAAAAAAATGGGTCCTACCAATGGACATCGCCTCCTCGCTCTAGTTTGGTAAATAATGATGAGCTAGAAGTTTTTTGCCAAGGCAGAGGCGGTGTCACACAAGGGTTAACTCACTATAGAGTCAAAGAGCATCCCACAGTGTCCAACTTAAAAGAGGCCTTTATGGCTAGGAAGCCGACACGTTGGCTCGATAATATACATTGTGATACTGAAGTCATTATTGATGGTAGAAAGCAAAAAGTATGTGACGTCAAACTTATGTATAACGCTTGGCTCGGTATTGACGGTTTACTAGACCTTTACCTCGCTTCTGGCGATAAAACACTAGTTGAATTGGCTTTGCAATTAAGTGAACAATACAAAAGTACAGGTCAAGACCATAATGGCGATGGCTATCTCGATTGGTTTAGCACTCCTCTGTATGAATACAACGGCAAGATGTATGATCATGACCACTACGAGTGGCGAGCAGGTTCTGGGGTGGCTCGTACAGCCGCTGTCATTTTAGATGACCCGAACCTTGCCAACTTGCATGACAGGGCTACCCATCTTCAAGCTTTTGCGGAACAACATATATGGGAAAAATGGTACGCTAAATCAAACCAATTCAATAACCTGAGAGTAACTCACTTTATAGGCAGAGTTGGGACAATTGCATTATTTCTGAATAAACACAGTTCAAACCAAACACTTAAAAATCAATATGAAAATTTTATAAAACAAAAAGGACAAATTCTAAAAAGCGCGCTTGAATATGTAACAACCAACCAAGCCAATGCATATAACATTCGGTGTTATGCTCCTTCTGACCATTCTAGTCAAGATTGTGCAACTGCAAGCTTGCCTATTCAAGGCACAATCGATGTAAGCCATGCAGGTGACACAGTTTCATTTATCATAGAAGCATATCTTGCAGGTGGCTTTGGTGTCTTTGATCAACAGGATATAATACGTCTATCCAACACAGTGAAAAAGCTTATTATTTCTGATTCAGATCAGAAGTTTAGGTCTAATGTGTGTTCAATTGACACCTGTAGCTATAACAGGGGTACCGATCCATATTACCGCAATATAGGCGCATACCAGAGCCAATGGGCTAAGCTAGCCCAATTTGATCCAGCTTTATTAGACATCTATTTATATTGGTTATCTACCCAAGGTATCAATGTGTCACCTAAAGGCGAACCTGAAATACTGATTAATCAAGCCCAGAGATTACCTGGCGGCTATGGCTCACCAAACATTTTCGCAAATATCGCACTCGCTGTAGTAAAAGCCCAGTAACTCACCATTTGTTAAGAGCATAACAAAGTCGGCTCTATGCCGACTTTTCGTCATGATAACGCTTGCATCAAGCGCATAATGAAAAGTCATAGGGAGTTTCTATACAAACATACTGACCACACCTTTTCAATTGAACTCAAAGCAACTGAATGATGTAGAGTTGTAAACATGTGTAATTAAGATCAATAGTTAAGTCGTAATAAGGCACATTTAAATACGATAGACGCAGACAAGAATCAAAAATCTTTACTCTAAGGTCTGTGTCATTATTTTACTTTTATAAACCATCTCATATTCACTGCAATTTGAATCAACCACTGTAAATCCTAACCTATCATATAGTGTTTTAGCTGGGTTGCTTTTTAACACACTCAACCCAACTGTACAGCCTTGTTTTAATGCATCCATACACAATCCTTTGATCAACTCACCGCCGATCCCGTTCCCCTGAAACTCTGGATGTATTTGCACTTGATATATGTACCACTGCTTACTTTGTGCTATATAACTTGCTTTGAAAAGACCCGCTTTTATGTTATTTACAAGTATGATTTTTGCATCTTCAAAATTATACTTTATCCGAAAAAGGTGTTCTTCATCGCTAGTATCAACACCATCTTGAAGCAAATATTCATCCATAGTAAGTCGCCGAAGCTCAAGCAAGTAGACTAAGTCCGCTTCTTGAGCAGATCTTAATGTAATTTTCATATAAAATTATACTTTACATTCAAAATTAGGAGCTTCATTTATAATAAATATTTCAATAAAAAACAATAAAAACTAAAGCTAATCAAATATACCTTAAAATCTAAGTAATTTAAAAAATAGAGCCAACTTTAATTTATTGGCCCTACATGGTATTTATTAGTTCTCGGTTTCAGTTAATTCCTTCCGAGGCGTCACATTGAAAACGGCATAAAATACACAACTGAACGAATTCCAAGGGATATAGTGATTCCATTGCACAACAGACCCTGCCTCTAATTGTAACCCCTTAGATGTACTGTAATATAAGGAGACGTGGTTAATCATTTTCTTTGGAAAAGAAAATTTCGATTCTAACTTTGGTAGAGGTGCCACTACTTCTTTTCTATCAAATTCAATCGAGACTTCGTTGTTCGAATTACTACTGTATTTACTATAGCCTTGGTAAGTTTTTATATTACCGCCAGCTAATGTGATCGAAGTAGAATGGCTAGCTGCGTACTTAGGGTTATTTTGACACAAAGTTTTGACCGCTTTATTTATATCACCATCGATTACAAACTTTGTATTCTCTTGCCAATTATCAGTTTTTAGTTGCTCATGAATTATATGACTATGATGTAGTGCAATAATTGTAATGACTTTTGGCACTTTGCCAATTTTTACATTATTCTTCTGATATTTAATCGCATGACCAGCACAATCAAAAAATACACCGCCTTTCTTTTTATCCGCTATGCATGCAATAAATTCGTAGTTGGGGAATCTTGATTTCAATTTATGAACCATCAAGGCAGTGCCCTCTGTTCTCGAAGGCACCTTATATACCTTGTCAAACTCAATAAACTTTTTTAAGCCAAAGTGTTTAGAGTCTGATCTAAAGTGCTCTATACAATACTCTCTTGCAGTCGCTAATAAGTCATTCGCTTCGTTAAACAACTCTTTAGTTTTGTCAAATTTAAGTGTCCGATTATCTAAAGGCTTGTTATACACTGCTTGAAAATGCAACTCTAACTCAGCTTCATACTTCGATTGCAAGTCGTCGATAATATCAGCAGCATCTCCCTGTAAACTTGCTTTGACGAATGATTCTTCACTCAGCGTAGAAAAGAATATCTCATACTCTTGCATGGTAGATAATACCTCATCATACCAAACCTCTGCATTATTCACGTCAACGTCGTTTAAGTTTGTTTCATTCTTATAAACATGTTGACGATTAAACGATGGTTAAGCCATTCAATAATAAAAGCTTGAGTTTGCGCATCGTCAAAAAATTAACTTCTGCTAAGTTATGAACAAGAGATTTCTTAT
>NZ_JWIC01000006.1:464559-580337 GCF_000814765.1 Pseudoalteromonas luteoviolacea | reverse complement strand
GCTAAGTTATGAACAAGAGATTTCTTATCACCTGGCCAAGAGTCATTCGAAATTTTATCAAAGTACTGTGTTAACTGAATGATGTATTCTTTGGCTTGAAAAAGGTCATTTCTATCTAAAGCCATTAGATAAGAGATGTTTTTCCAAATATTATTTAATACGATTTGCTCACTTTTGTAATCTGAAATATCGTCTCTGTGCTTTATTTCAGCCATGACTTTTTCAAACCATTGATCCATCCGCTTTGAGAGTTCATCAATTTTATTTTCTATTTCAATCAACTTAGTGTAGGTTGGATCATCTACGCCAAATAGTATTTGAAAAACCACAGAAGCAATGGCTGCACCACCTTGCAATGCCAAATACTTACCCATAGAGTTTTTTAAATAACGGCTATAAGTATCCGGCCCTTTTTAAATGCTGTGGATCAACCTTTCATTTCTCAGGCCTGTAAAGCAACTAACGCCAGCATGTGCTAAATTGACTATTGACAGGTTAATGTATTGTTTATCTTTGATTGATTTAGAAATCTCTTGTGGCGTTTTAATTTTATCCATAAGTACACCCTATTTTAAAATAACAAGGTTAGCACTTTTTAAAATTTTGTTTTATTACAAAGCATTACATAAATTGAGACATATAAAAGAGTGACGTATTACATAGAAAGTGGGTTAAAAATAAGTAGAACACCTAATTTGGTTAAACTCAACAGATGTTGCAGATAACACTAAAATGCTACCTGCAACAGCACATATTATGAATGCTAGATAAAGCTCACGTCACCATTCACAGATACGTTATTCTCATTCTCTGAAATATCGTCGGTATTAATAGCCAGGGGCCAATGTGCCACCAAGCCCTCTTTATCTATAATCGTGCCTTGCTCATACTGAGACGCTACTTCTTGCTCACTTAAAGCCCGGCGCCACAGTCTTACTTGTGTAATACCACCGGTATAGTGAATGTAGGGTTCTTGCGCTTGTTGTACTGAACCAATTAACACATCTAGGCGGTTAGAAACATCAAGCGGGCTTTGATCGCTGGCACCAGACTGCGTAGATTCAAGTAGCTTACCATCTAGGTGAAGTGTCAGTTTTCCATCTTTACGAACAGCTACAACACTGTGCCAGGTATTATCAATGACGACGGTGGAAGGCGCACTCTCTATTTGGTAATAAGTTTGACCATTATCTGTTGCGAACTTAATCGAACCGTCAGGTTGAATAACCAACAAGTAACCACCGCTGCCACCTGCTGTTGATTTATTGCCAACGATGGTCCCAGAACTTGAGGTAGAAATAGTGGCCTCAATGCTAAAGTCTCCTTGTCCAAATTGATAAGCTGAGATTGATGGCGCACTCAGATACCCATTATCTTTGAGTAAACAAAAAGCCGTATTTTCCCCGAGTGAATAATCATACATATCTTTAGAAATGCCTGTTAACGGAGAATTATCAATGATCTGTGCACCAACATATTTCGCCGCAGCGCA
Organism: Pseudoalteromonas luteoviolacea; assembly: GCF_000814765.1. Classification (GTDB taxonomy): domain Bacteria; phylum Pseudomonadota; class Gammaproteobacteria; order Enterobacterales; family Alteromonadaceae; genus Pseudoalteromonas; species Pseudoalteromonas luteoviolacea_H. The sequence goes on along the minus strand of NZ_JWIC01000006.1, from coordinate 578,845 downwards.
GGCAGCATTAATACCTGTAGGCATTGCGCCTTCAAGCCAACCACCAGCCCAAGAGATACTGTCTCCAGCTAAAACTAGCCCTAGGTGCTCTTGCTGATATTGAAAGAATGCATCTTTATTGCTTTGCTCCTGCCCTGGATAATTTAATTTGAACGCCCCATAAATGTTCGGCGTACTCTCCCAATCAATACAAGATACTTTTTGTGTTTGCTTTTCTAATAACTCAGCAAACTCAGCGTTTACCGCGTAAATCGCTGGCAAAAATTGCTGAAAACGCTCCTCAGGACTTAACCCGAGTAATTTTGATGAATCATCTCCCCAAACATAACTTATCAACACCACGCCCTTACCTTGCGTATTTGGTTTACCGTCAACATCTTTATCGTAATTGAGACAATATAACCCCCGCATCAGCTCATCTGTCTGAATGTTAAATGGGAGCGTTTTTCCTTGCGGATTATTTTCTGGATACCAAAATTTGCGCTCGGTAGTGACAAAAAACTTTGATGAGTTCATCAAATGAAGATTTCTAATCGCTACTTTAACACCCTGTGATACCAAATCTTGTTGCTCTTCACAATTTTGATCACCAATATCATTTGCAATGGTGAGCCCCATATACTCCATTGCTCTAGTCGTCGTTGCGACTATCACTGAATCAAATTGAGAAGAAACAACACGACCCCCATTATTGCTCACTAATAGCTCGTATTTATCAGCCGATTTAGAAATATTCTTAACTTTAGCGTTTAATTCAATAGAGACTTTTGGTTTTCCGTCTGCTGTTTTTGCCCCTAATAGTGCAAACTCAAAAGCTTGAGTTAATGCGCCAATACCGTCCAATAGCAACTCTTGATTATCTTCCCAGCCGTTTGCAAAAAGCCTCAAAATTTCAACAAAATCGACACCATATAGCGGTCCAAAACCGCCAGCACCGACACCCAAGGCACCGAATTTATTCATATCTTCTTGCGTCCATGGACGAGTTACAAGCGATCTGTTCTGTGCTAACTTAAATACAGCATCAAAATAAGTCACCTCTGCATATTGTGTAAGGATCTCCTGCCACGCATCAACGACTTTTTGTTTTGTTTGCTCAGAAGGATCTGATTGATAAATTGCCCAGTAGTCAAACAATTTACTCGGGTTTTCAATATCTGGTGCCGACGCATCACCGAGTAAAAAGTTGATAATATTATTAAAGTCATCACCTATTCTTTGAAAATCTTTATCGGATGGGGTCGGTTGACCTGCATGCCATGGAATAACTTTATTTTCATAAAGCAGTTCTGTGGGTACTTTGCCTGGATCAGGAAAGTTAGGCGTTGCTTTTAAACCAAACTTGTTTAAGTAATGGTACAAAGTATATGAAGTTGGCGGAAAGCGCATACAACCAAGTTCAAACACTTTTTGATTAAGGTCTCCATCTTCGACATAAACTGAATCCATTCGACCACCTAAACGATCAGCGGCTTCAAACAAAGTCACGTTAATATTGTCAATTTTTGATAGCTCATATGCCGCGACTAATCCTGAAGCGCCGCCGCCAATAACAGCAATACTTTTTTGTTGTTCTGGGGCCTTTAATGCAATAGAACCATGTGAATCACTACTATCTAGAAACGCTTTATAGTCAAACAGCGTATCGATCATAGACTTGGGCACAAACCCTTTAGAATCAGCATCAGCTTTGTTTTTACGTAAATTTTTTGGCATTGAAATGAAAGACATGATTTCGCTCCTTGTTAGCTAGGAGTAATCACTATAGAAAAGGTAATTATTTAATCCTATTACAATATATTACGTGGTACTTTACCCATAAAACAGCTGATAAACGGGTTTAGACAGAAAGAAAGCGAAGACTAATCGAAAATCACTATGTCGTATCGATACTTATTCTAGCAATGCAGATGAGACTTCATAGGGCACTCAATGTGCCCTATTCGCCACGTTATTAGCGTGGACGACAAGTATTAACTGGGTAGTACGAGAAATATGGGCACCCTTTCTGAACTCTAGTTGGCGGGATAGCACTCGCACCACCCGCTATTAATGGGGTTTGCTCGGACTCAACAACTTTTTTATCACATAAGTTTTTAAGGTTTTTTTTACTAAGCTGTAATTTCATCATAATTTCCTTTGCATGTTTAAAAAACGTTCAACTGTATTCTTCACACAAAGTCTATGTCGTGTAAATTGAAAGAATTTAATACAATGATTATGAATGATTTACTAAGCATTTTTATTGTCCAGTATACATACTAGGCATAACACTTATATTTTTTCATTTTAAATATTGCATTTACAGAAATAATAATAAGAATTTTGAGGGTTCTAAGTAATCTTGAGAACATTACTTTTAAGCAGATGTGATATATCAGAGATTAGTTTACAAAGATTACGCCATAAAAATCAAGTAAAAACCATTTAATTATAAATATAAAACACATGTAATTTATTAATCTTATTTTTTCTATAGCCGCCACACTTTTCAATAAGGTGGCGGATTATATATATTTAAGTATTTAGCCAAATACTAGTTATTTTTGGATATTTACCATCTTGCCCACCGCACCCAGAAACCCAAAAGTGTACAGACTTTTCTGAAATCTGTGCAGTCATGAGCGTAGAATGCAGTGTAGTATAGTTTTGATCACTTGGCTCAAGTGCATACCAATGGTTATTCTCACAACTGTCAGGGTTATTTTTTGTTCCTTTCTCCGTAGTTACTAAATTTGGCAAGTGAACCATAGTCCAGCCCGCATTAACATACATTTGAGAAATTTTACCGCTTTCAGTGCTACCTCCAGCGTTTGCCTGTAAAGATAAAGCCAAAGTACCAATCATTAAAAAACGTTTAAACATAATTATATTTCCTTATTTATAACTTAACCCACATCGATATTAATTAAAATTTAATTTAAATTCAACACTCAGTTAAGTAAAAATAAATTTATTTAAAATAAATTTAAAAACCATAAGAGAAACTGAGAAAAACCTAACCTCTATAATTAACTCTGTAAAACCACACCTTTTCTCTAATATCAAATATTTAATAAAAGATCGAATAAAAACAATCATAAGAGTACCTGAAAAAAATGAGAATATAACCTAAAAAATAACACATAGGTCTTGGCATTTTTTATAGGGCACAACCACAATGCAAGCGTACTTAAAGTTAAAGAGGGTACAAATATTTCTATGGATTTCAATATCAAGGAAAGATACATCACACGTAATTATCGCCTTTATTTACAGGCAAAAAAATCATCTTGGACGTCCCTTTCAAGCTAAATGCAAATACACAGTCAAACATCTAACCTGAATGGGCCTTGTGTTTTATGGATTGTTATTAAGGACGGTTTTAATCTGACTACTAATATTTTTGGCATGCTGACATGCCGGATGGTCAATACCATTTTGACAACTGACTTTGAGAACTTCTAATGCTTTATCGAAATTTCTTTTTACGCCTTTCCCTTGTGCTAAAAAAGCACCATACATAGTACAGCCCCATTCATCTTTTTGAGCACAAGCTAACTTAAAAGTCTCTACAGCACAGTTTAAAGATGAGTCACCATTATGCTTAATTAAGCCTGAAGCCCTATTTGTACAACCGATGACCAAACCTAATTGACAAGATTTTGAAAATAAAGCTTCCGAGTAATATCCGCTTTGTAAATTATTTTGAATAACGTTTGCCAGCGAAGAGCAATAATTTGCATCACCGCTTTCACAACGCTCTAAGCATAAATTAGGATTGACTGAACAAGTGTCGGTGTAGTCTTGAGAAGATAAATTCGATTTGGGAAAATAATCTGCGGGACACTTATCTATTAATAATTTATAACTCGTTGTTGAGTCAATTTTATTAACAACATCAACTAGATTAACTTCTGCACTGACATGTGTAGAAAAAATCATTGATAGCATTATAAATCTCATATACTCCCTTAATAAAATACTACTGTTTTTGGCGATTGCACATCGCCCTAGTTATTTTTAAATATAGATAAGTTCAGCTTGTGGTTTGATTTTTTTAAAAATAGTAACAACTTTCTAATTCTGAAATCAGCATTTAAGCTTATAGATCAATACTCATTTGCTTTAAATATACAACCTGGCTCACTATATGTGCCTTTACTCTTTATTCTCTGTTTCTTCAGCGAACTTTCCTGATAAATACTGCCCTTTAATCTTATTGCTATACCAGTAATAAAAAGGAAATCCAAAAGCACCTGTCACTCCCCCACCGAACGCAGAAGCCAGTGGTGTAAGCAAAAATACCAATCCCCCCTCCAATAATGATTGATCAGAGTGGAAAAAAGGTAAAACAGTTAATATAGTAATAAAAATACCACTTCCAAAGCCCAAAGTCGCAGATAACTTTATTACAGATACAAAATCTAATTGCGTTCTAAATGTACGATTCAAAAAGCTTTCCTCAACAGAACTGAGATGCCTCACTGGTAGGCATATTATTTAACTATTATAAATAAAGTAACCATATCCAACCAGTAAACATCCTACTTTTTTGGCTTCTTAAGACGTTAGTTCGTCCCTAAGTTTCATTAGAAGAAACCCCAGTCTATTCTTACCTTTCCCACTCGCACCGATCCCCCAATATTTATCAAATGGTGAATCTTCAATTAGCTCTTTTTTACCCGTCCCAATTAGCAGTTCTTTCAAGCTTCGTCTTGAAACTTTTTACGTAAACCAACCAACATCACATCTTCTTTAACGGTATCCCAATCTGAGCGTATTGGAACTGCCCTCGTCTGACCCAAATCTTTTGCTTGCTTTGGTGAACCACTGTTCTTTATTTTCTCAAACTGGTCTGTACCCACAAATTTCATAGCTTGAAAGTAGTGCTCCATGGTTTTCCAATAATGACCATCTAGTTCAAACCCAAAGCCTGCAAAGTTCGAGAACTGATAATACTTGTCGTTCTTAGCGAAAAATTTGATCTTTTTAGCCATTTGTTGATAACACCTCACTTTTTATAAGCGAGTAATGAGATTTATTCTCGCAAACTGCTTAGTACCTATTATTAATTATAATATAACATCAACCAAGGAATATTTAACCTATATAGGTACATTCAACTTGTATTTAATTTCTGACTTTTTGAACGAAAAGTGGTTTTTGCGGTTACCATATTAATAAAGTGGATTGTAAGGATTAAAGTCTGTGTTCAGCACTTTTGTTCATATTGTGTCATTTCTAAGACCGCTTTTATCGTTTTTTTCAGAGTTCTTGTTTTTCGAAGCTGTTCTTTATGCAACCTATTCAGGTTTATCAGGTATGCATTGGTGCTTCGATTACCCATGTCATCATTCTGATCAAATAGGGCGCAACATATAATAGTTGCGCCCTATTTACATAATGGCATTCAACTGCAAACTAGCTGCAAACTGATAAATATATATCGTTGTTATTCAACTGCAGTTTTTATTCACTCGTTGCTTCGTTGTGATTCTATCCAATCAACGATAGTGTCAATGGCACCGGGTGAGAAGTGGCTATTCTTTATAGAAAAAAATAGCATCAAGTGGTAATTCAGGCTTTAGTAGACCATGCGAAGCGTTACTAATCACCACTTGCTCTAGGCTAGCATTAGGTTGTTTAGAATTTTCAAAGGCATAGGCAAATTCAGTTTGGCTATGCTCAATGTCCACATGCACGTCACTATCACCATATATTGCAAACATGGGTAGGTTGAGTTGACGATAACCTTCAAGCACATCTGAATCTATATTCTTTTGAACAAAGTTAAACCGCGCTTCATCTCCTATCGGCTCAGGCATCAATGGATCTTGATGAAGTATAGCTGCGAGGTAGTGATCGTATCCTGCTTTTATTAATTTATACTCCTCAGCACTTAATTGCTCAATACGTAACAGTGCTGCTTCATCATCCATGCTAATTTTTTCTTCTTCTACAAGACGGATCCACATACTGTATTGACTCTGAGCCAACCAATTAGCAGCACCACCAACGAGCACCATAAACTCAACACGCGTATCATGATATAAGTTTGCAAACACCCAGCTAGCTTGGCTAAACCCGAGTAAACCGATCTGATTATGTTGGTAGCCTGCAGAACGAAGGTAATCAATTGCATCCCTGACTTCAGACGCTCTATCATCCATAGATTGTGATAACCAATGACCTGTTGACCTGCCAACTCCCGGTTTATCCCAAGAAAATGTCGCAATATTTTTTTCTACCAAAGCATGAATGATGGGTAAGTAATAGCTTTTTGCCGTCCTATCCATTGCACCATCTCCATGTACCATAATAACGATAGGATCGGATGTTGTATGATGTTTTGGTTTGTAGAGACGTCCTGAGAGTTGGTGATTAAGTGAATCAAAAGTATGCGATGTATATTCGAGATCACTGTCTGCTAGCTTATTATTGCAAGCAGTTAGAACAGAGGTAAGAGTAAACACAAGTAATATTATCAAAAACTTATAATGAATCATGACCATTTGCTTCCTTAACAGATAAAGTCAAAGACACTATAAATGCTTTTGATGTGAGAAACTGTGAGTAGTCGTAAAATCAAACTCATTTGAGAGGATATCAAATAAAGATGAAGCGTTAACTATAGTGCTCATCAAGAGATATTGAACTAACGAGTTAAAAGCTGAAAATACGGCCTATTACTTTAAGTTAGGTAAATAAAAGGCCCGCTTATCACACGAGCCTTTTTAAAATGAAATGGATACTTACTCTACTAGGCCTCCATCGGCAATGTTCCAGTTATGCATATCAGTCAATATATCTCTAGCTACTTTACCACGCTCAGAGTATTGACTATGTCCAGCGTGAAACCCTATTCCTTGCGGTGGATTAGGAAGCTCACTCCAGCCTTGCAAAATTGCATCATAATTTTCCACTGACAGAGTGATATCTTCAAACATGCTGCTCATATTAACCAAGTTTGAAACATCCCAGTTTCTGAGGTTTTGATCAAATGAATCCGCATTTTTAAACATACTATTCATATAAGCCACACCGGATACATTCCATCGTCCAATATCCTGGTTAAATGAAGATGCGCCTTTAAACATACGGCCCATGTAAAATACCGCAGATGTATTCCAGTCTCCAATGTCCTGATTAAATGACTCTGCGTAATGAAACACATCGTTCATGTAGACGACTGAAGCAACATTCCAACTGCCTAATGGCTGGTCAAAATCAGTCGCGCGGTTAAACATGTTAGACATAACTTGTAAATTAGAGACATTCCAATCACCTATTGGTTGATTAAATTTATAGGCCTCATTAAACATAGTGCCCATACGCTCTACATTTGATACATCCCAAGTGCCTATTGGCTGATTAAATATAAAAGCCCCTTGGAACATACCAGTCATGTCAGTGACGTTGGATACGTCCCAATGATTAATGTCTTGATTTAAAGAAGCCGCAAATCCAAACATATAAGAAAGGTTTGTAACATTTGAAAGATCAGGTGCATCAAGGGCGTTAACGACTAAATTCGCACAGTTAAAAAATGCTCTTTCCATAGAAGACCAACGAATATCTCCCCACTGCTCAACTGAGAGAATTTTGTTTCTATCAGCTTCATTTTCATCAAAATAAAATCGAGGAAAATCTCCCGTAATTTTAATAGTGTATGTGCCCGCAGCTTCATAGCGATGTGATATTGAGCTGGTTACATTCGTATCTTCTTTACCATCCCCCCAATCTACATTGAAGTTGTAACCATCTCCAATCGTCGCAATCTTTACCGTGTACTCATCTGTCGATTTGAATTCAGTATTATCCGTTTTCCAAGTAGTAATAAAGGCTCTTTGAATTATTACATCCACAGTACGTTCAACACTTGTACAATTACCTGCTTTGTCGATAGCTGTATACGTAACCGTATAAGTACCAACCGCCTGCGTATCAACACTTCCGGACGTAGTGGTTTCTATCTCGCCGTCAAAGTCATCTATAGCGGATGCGCCAAGTTCTTCGTAAGACTCATTAAGGAACAGTTTTATATAACTATTACCATTTAAGCTTATTACTGGCGCAGTAATGTCTTTTTGGGGCAGTACCGTTACTTCTCTAGATGCAGTGCCCGTATTCCCTGCCTTATCCCTCGCAGTATATGCAATTTTGTATACATCAGGCTTAAAAGAGTCTACAAAACCCGATACTGCAACATGAACAGATTCATCTAGATTGTCGGTTGCGGTTGCTCCCAGCTCTTGATAGGCCTCACCGTAACTTAAAGTTATCTCCCTATCACCATTGAGTGTTACAATCGGCGCTTCACTGTCAGGAGATTCAATAACCGTAATGACTCTTTGCACACTAGATGAATTGCCAGCTTTGTCTGTTGCAGTGTATGTCAGCGTATAAGTACCAACTTGATTAACATTAATTAAACCAGATAAGCTGACGCTTAAATCACCATCAACGTTATCTTTGGCAAATGCGCCGAGCTCCGTATAGCTATTGCCAAGCAAGATCTCAACATGTTTGTCACCATTTAATGTGATAACTGGCGCAGTCGTATCTATATTTACCTGAGTTGATGTCACCTGTGAATCTGATTTGGGTGCAGTGTTTTTATCACCTCCCCCTCCACCACAAGCTGTTAATGTTAGTGCCAAAATGGCAACTTGTATTATCTTTAAATTAAAGTTAAAGCAGCTTTTTATCATTAATATTTTTACCAAAATTGAAGTTTAGCTATAGAGTGTGATCCACTACTCTAGGAGGCAACCAGTATGATTGACTCGCATTCTACAATACCTGAAAAAGGTAATCAGTATAAAATTTGCGATCCTACCTAGAGGCTGTCAGGCCAAAAATAAATAGGCCTATTGCCTTCACTACAGACAAAATAAAATGCAATAAAGTTGTACAGTTGGTTGGAACTTTGACTGGGTTTTTAATGCTCGCGGCTGTCATTCGCTTAGATGTATGGCTGATTGGGTCAAACCCACTACATTAAGTTGTTATTTAATCGCTTCAGAGACATCCGTATAGGCCGAACTATCTTCGCTTGTATTCAGAGACATACTCACCAATACCTCTCCAAAATCGCTTTTGAACTTCCACAGCTCAAATTGATCCATTTCTGTATTTGCAAATTTAGACAGCAAGGTGATCATTTGGCAAAACTCTTCATCCGTCATTTTATTATTGTTCGACATGAAATAACCTTTCTTATTTGAAACTATTAAGCACCTTAGGTGTTCTGTCCCCAAATGCAAGCTAAAGTTGAAGTACTTTTAATGACTGCTTAGATTTTGGATGATTGTTCTAATTGAGGCTTGAGAGGAATGTGAATAGTCTTTGTCCATCATCACTTGAAGTACATCTTCCCAATCTTTGATTTGTCTTGACTTAATCGCTTTCAAAATCGCAGCTGTAACTTGGGAAGACTCTTTATATATGCCAGTGGACCCGAGTGCATTTATAAATTGATCGAGGTCAGTTTCTTCATGTGTTTCAACTAGGATTTTCAAGGACTTTCCATTGAGCAATTCATAATACTCGAATCCTGTTGCAGTTCTGATTATAAATGCGTTCTTATTCTTTATTCGGATTGCATCAATCGCACCATAAGGAGCAACGACTGATTTTAATGTGATTAACACAGATTTTTCTGCAAGCGCCGCAACACTTTTCAGGTTATCACGATCCAACTTTGATTTATCACAAACAAAGTCACTAGACGAAATATCCAAGCTTTTTTTCAATATATCAAAAAGACTACCTGTAATAAAAGATGGCTGCTTAGTAGGAAAAGTTTCTAATAGATTCGAATTGAGTATCACTATCTGGCTTTTAAAATATTCATCATCTTCTAGAGAGGACATGACGAACTCGGGGTTTTCGTCAAATAACAAAGCGCTTTCTTCCATATTTTCGGTAACGACTAACGGAATATCAAAGCCTTCAAATCTAATTTTATCTAGGCTTGTAAAAATACGTACTGTGTAGTTAGACCACTTTAAATCAGCATTTAAATGAGATGTAATATTGGCTTTGACTTGTTTGCACTGATTAAAAAAGTTTGTTGCACTAACGGCTTCTGAAAATAGAATAACACTACAAATTAATAAACTGGAGACTCTCATTGATGGCCTTTCATATTTATCATCAATAAAGATGACATACCTACAGCGCTTTTTCTAGCACATAACATCACACCATAGAAATAGCTTAGCAGTGCACTATCTAAAACCCAATTAACTACGACAACCGCTTACTTCGTGAGCGCCTTGCAAATTCCAGCGTAGACTTATCGGAAGTTACTGATGTTTGATTCTACTTAATGCCACAGGTGTGATCCCTAAATACTTAGCAATGTCATTTTGCGTGAGCTTTTTAACAAGCTCAGGATCTGTATTACGTAAATTATCAAAACGCTGAGATGCAGATAAAGTGAGTAACTCAAATTCTCTGCGTTCTTTTTTTAATGATAGAGACAATAGAATTTGGATAAATTCTTGTGAGATTGAAATAGACTCTTTACTTAACGCTAACAGTTCGTTTAAGGGTATCTGTACGAGCCTGCATTGCTCCAACGCCTCCAAACTAAAAGTGCTTGGTACTTGGCAATGGGCCGCATTTAAGCTTCCGATGATGGTACCTGATTGGATAAAAGACTTAATGGTCTCTTTGCCATTTTCAGTTAAATAAAATGCCTTTAATAACCCTGTTTTTACCAAATAGACATGTTCACAGAGTTCACCTTGCGTAAATACTTGCTGTCCTTTTTCAATATTTATGGTCGTACCATTTTTTGCTATATAACTTTGGAGTTCCATTTTGATCCCTTTACTTATTCGTACGAAACAACATACACATCAGATCTGAGCGCCATAAATAAGCAAATAAAAACCTGTATCTACGGCGCGTTGATTCTCAAAAATATTTCGTTATTTTTAACATAGGTTAATGCTGTCTCGCTATTGGCCTTTTAAAGTATCCAACAGTTTCATCACTGGAGATACGAACGTGAACTTAGTAAATAAGATCATCGTGATTACTGGCGGTACATCTGGTATTGGTCGGCAAATTGTCGAGCAGTTACACGCCCAAAATACCATTATTGTTGTTGCTCGAAATAGTAAACGACTTGAACAACTCAAAAAGAGATACAAAAACGTCATCTGTTTTTCGGCAGACCTTTCTGATCCAGACTGCTATAAACCTCTCTCTGAACGCATTCAAGCTGAATATGCTCGCGTTGATGTGTTAATCAATAATGCGGCTGTACAAAACGAGCCGTTTTTTACAGATCCCAACTTTGAATACGAGCAAATTTCACGGGAAATTAATGTGAACTTTACTGCTGTTTGCTCACTGTCATTTTTACTACTACCGGCACTCAAAGCCAGTGACTCAGAGTCTATTATTCTCAACATCAACTCTGGACTGTCTTTTGTAGCCAAAAAAAGTGCCAGTGTATATTGCGCTTCAAAAGCAGCCATCAACCTCTTTTCACAAAGCTTAAGCTACCAATTAGAACACACAAATATCAAGGTACTACAAGCATTTATTCCTTTAGTAGACACACCCATGACCCATGGTCGCGGCGGCGAAAAAATGTCTGCCGAATATGCTGCTCAGTCAATTCTTAATGGGTTAAAGAAACAAGTACCACAGCATGATATTGGCAAAATTAAGATACTTAGGCTTTTAAATGCCTTGACTCCGCGTTTAGCCAAACGCCTCTTAAAAGGATCTTAATGACGATGTTCACATTATATAAATTACTCATTTTAGGGGGACTTTTAATGACAACTAAAAACGCCATCGCAACCACTGTGCAAGTAGAGATTAATGGTATAGATCCCAAACGGACGGGCCAAATCATGGTGATGTTATTCGAAGACAACGGCTTTCCTGTAAAACATAAAAGTGCATTACAAACTCAGTTTCACAGCCCAAACGCTGAGTCATTGAGCGTCGAGTTTAAAACCACTCAAGCAGAGTTTGCAATTAAAGTATTGCATGATGAAGACAATTCACAAACAACCTCAAAGAACTGGACTGGTATCATCCCTTCAGAGGGTCTTGGTTTTTCAAATGGTGCCAAAATAAGCTGGCGTGGCCCTCCCAAGTTTAAAGATGCAAAGCTATCACTGACTGATCTTAGCTCACCCATTTCAATCTCAGTTAATTATCCATAACATTTTTCAGCAGGCGTATTTTTTATGAAATCACTTTTAAAAATTATGTTGATACTATTTTGCTTTTTCGCATCTACCTTCATCGCAATTAAAATCAGCGGATTACTGAGTATTGACGATATTAAAACTTGGTTAACTGTCGCTGGAGAGTTGAATGGATATTTGGTGGCGCTCATTGTGGTTGGTCTGCTTTTCTTAGATTTATTTATTGCAGTTCCGACACTGACGCTGATTATATTCGGTGGTTATTTTCTAGGCCCCTATGCGGGCGGAATAAGCGCAATGATCGGCCTACTGCTCGCAGGTGTTACTGGTTACGTAATAAGTTATAAATACGGTAACATGCTATTTGATAAGCTCGTTAAAGATCCTACTGAAAGACCCAATGCCATTGCATTATTTCAGCAGCGAGGTCCCGTGGTAATTTTACTGTCAAGAGCGAGTCCAATTTTACCAGAGATTTCAGCATGTATGGCAGGGATGACCAAAATGCCATTTAAGCAGTTTATTGGTTGTTGGATAACAAGCACCGTGCCCTATGCATGCATAGCGGCCTATGCGGGCTCGATCAGCACATTGGAAAACCCCAAGCCGGCGATCTATACTGCCATCGGGTTAACTGGTTTTTTCTGGGCATGTTGGTGGATATTCAATAAGCAAGTAAGTAGAACCAAAGCTGAAGGGTCACATTCTTAATAAGACATGGCTGACAACACGAGCTTGTCAGCCAATTAAATTAGCCTTGTGTACCAAATATTTTATCACCTGCATCACCTAAGCCCGGCACAATATAACCGTTTTCATTTAAGTGGCTATCAAGCGCTGCGGTGTACACGTCTACATCTGGATGCGCTTTTTCGACTGCCTCAACCCCTTCTGGTGCTGCAACTAACACTATCGCTGTGATATTTTTACAGCCAGATTTTTTAAGTAAATCAAGTGTCGCGATCAGTGAGCCGCCTGTAGCCAACATTGGGTCAACCACCAGTGCCCTTCTTGACTCTAGATTGCCAACTAGCTTCTCAAAATATGAGACAGGTTCCAGTGTTTCTTCATTTCTTTGCAGTCCTACAACACTGATTTTTGCGGCGGGTAACAACTGCATCACACCGTCTAACATGCCAAGGCCAGCTCTTAATATTGGCACAAGTGTGATTTTTTTGCCTTTGATCTCTTGTACATCTAGATCATCACCAGTCCAGCTTTTTATCGTGGTGGTTTCTGTAGGTAAGTCTCGTGTCGCTTCGTAAGTAAGCAAATTGCCCACTTCCGACACCAACTCACGAAACTTTTTAGTCGAAATACCATGCTCACGTAATAAACCTATTTTGTGTTGTAGTAACGGGTGCTCAACAACATGAAGTGCCATAACTTGCCTCTGTAAAAATTTATAATTCAGTGAAAAATGAACTTGGTTCGTGGCGTACAGGTTTCGTACATTGAATAGTCGGTGTGCCTAGATACAGAAAGCCAACAATCTCGTCCTTTTCATTCAATCCAAGTTCCCGTTTAACTGCCGGACTTTGAGCAAAGTAACCCGTTCTCCACACACCTGACAAATGCTGTGCAAATGCCGCTTGCTGCATTGCAAAGCAAGCGCATGCTGCACTTTCAATTTGCTCAACACGGGGAACTTTAGGATGCTCTTGATAAGGAGCAACAGCAATGATCATCATCGGTGCACGATGTGGTAATTCTTTTGCGCGAGATACTGTGCGCTCGTTTTGCTCTTCTTCAACCGCAGCTTTGTAATATATCTCGCCCAACTTATCTCGTGCGTCTTCATTAACGACAATAAACTTCCATGGTGCTAGCCCGCCGTGATCTGGCACTTTTAACGCCGCTTTTTTAATGATATCAAGTTGCGATTCACTCGGGCCTGGAAAGGACAATTTGCTGTCAGATTGACGTGTCAGCAAAAGCTCAATGGCATCCATATATAATTCCTTAATAATAAACAAACACTTATTATTTTAACGTGAAGTGTTAGGGAAAGTTTAGCACTTTCCCTAATATTTTTACTCCTTCGAACCAAGCCGCTTTGCTATCCAGTAATCCAAACTGAACAAACGTCCACCTCCAGTGAAAAATAAGCTTAAAAACATCGCAAAATAGATTGCCGCAAACTCAATGCCGTTATTTAAGACTACGATATTCCCTTTCTCATACAGATACTCTGGAAACCCATGCGTGCTGACAATTGACTTTATCCTGTCTAATCGCTCTGCGACCTCCAAGCTGTTTTCCAAACTTGCTTTTGCTGTATCACTGCCAAGCCAAGCAAAAACTTGGGCAGCACTGGTATCAGGATTTGCTGGTGCGACCGAAAACCAGCCGTTATGCCAGTGAACTTGTGTTGCTGCAACAAACATCGTCACCATTAACGGAATGGACATCAAACGAGTCATTAAGCCAATTAAAATTAGCCAGCCACCTAACAACTCTGTCCAACCAGCCAAAAAAGCCAGTAAATCAGGAAATGGTAAACCTAGGCCCCAGTCTGGGTTACCAAACCAAGCAACCACGTTTTCATCTGCTAATAGACTTTCAAAAAAGCCAGCATCTTCTTTCGCTAAATTGAGTTTATTATACCCAGCGATGATCATGACAGGCGCAACGATCAGCCTCAAAATAAGTGGGGCAAGTCCACTTAGAATATCGATTCTTTCGATGCTAGTTTGATAAATGGATTGGATTTTATTAATCATATAACGATTTACACCTTTAATAGTATTCATACAGTGTAGACCGAAGCTCGCCAACTTTTATTGCAGGGTAAAAAAAACGACACTCATGTGCCGTTTTCCTTTTTTATTGGCTAGTTATATCTTTCTAGCGACTTGTAGTGCTTCGTATATCGCGCGCTTGGCGTCAATGGCACTGGCAAGCAATGCACCACCAATCACATGATGGTTACTGGGTAAACTTTCTTTATCAAAATCGGTCTCGTTTGAAGTCTGACCGATACAAGCTATCACTGTATCAACATCAAGAGTGTGCTCTTTACCATCAATACGAACCACTAGGCCATTATTTGAAAAAGAAACATATTCGCACCCTGATATTTGCTCAACTTGGTGATGCTTAGCCACAGCTCTGTGGATCCAGCCTGTTGTCTTCCCTAATCCTGCACCGAAGCGACCTGCACTTCGCTTAAGCATAAATATTTTACGTTGCTCACTAGATGGCACAACGGGCTGCTCGATGCCCCACTGCCCTTTAAAGTCTTCTATGGACTGGTTTTCAGGCTCTGTTAAAAATGCCACCATATCAAAGCCTATACCGCCAGCACCTAAGATCGCGACTTTCTCACCAAGCTCCACCTCTTTACGAATCACTTCGTCATATGCAAATACGCGTTTACCATCGTTACACTCTATCTTGGACATACGCGGGCTTACCCCAGTCGCGAACACAATATCATCGTAATCAGCATCCATGTCCTTTCTATAAGGTGTGCCAAGTTCCATTTTAACGCCTAGCCTTGTGACCTCATTTAAAAAGTATTTCAGCGCCAATTTAAAATCTTCTTTGCCAGGGATCCGCATTGCCAAATTAAACTGGCCCCCTGCATGCTGATTTTTATCAATTAAAGTAACTGTATGACCTTTTTTAGCCAAATAGCAGCTCACTGATAAGCCAGCAGGCCCTGCCCCGACAACTAAAACATCTTTTGGACTTGAGGCTTGTTCAAGAGGATAATCTAATTCAAAGCCAGCTTGTGGATTAACCAAACAAGTAGCTCGCTTACCCTTAAAAACATGATCTAAACACCCCTGATTACAGCCAATACAAATATTAATTTGCTCAGATTTATTTTCGGCATATTTATTAAAAAATTCAGGGTCTGCAAGCAGTGGCCTTGCCATAGATATAAGATCAGCTTCGCCTTTCTCTAAAATATTATTTGCAAGTTCAGGTGTATTTATCCGATTAACAGCGACAACAGGTATATCTACCACATCCTTTAAACGTTTTGAGGCTTCTCTAAATGCACCGGGAGGCACCATACTGGCAATGGTAGGCACGCGTGCTTCATGCCATCCAATACCGGTATTTAAAATATCCGCCCCCGCAACTTCCAGCGCTTTGGCTTGCACTGTGACCTCTTCGCTGGTGGAGCCGTTAGGTACTAAATCCATCACCGACAGCCTAAAGACAATGATGAATTTACTAGATACTCGCGCCCTGACCGCTTTTACAATGTCGATAGCCAGTCGCATACGATTTTCAAGTGTTCCACCGTATTCATCAGTGCGATGATTAGTGTGCGGCGCCATAAACTCATTAATTAAGTATCCTTCCGAACCCATGATTTCTACGCCATCATAACCCGCTTTCTCAGCCATATATGCTGATTTTGCAAAGTCTTTAATGGTGCTTTTAATCATGCTAATAGACATTGATTTGGGCGTGTACGGATTGATAGGCGCTTTAATTTTACTCGGTCCAACATTGAACGGATGATAAGCATAACGCCCAGCATGCAGCAACTGTAGGCAAATTTTACCTTGGTGTTGATGCACAGCGTCAGTATATGCTTTATGTTTGATAACGTCGTAACGAGAGTTAAATGACGATGCGACAGGTGTTAGTTTACCTCGAATGTTTGGGCTATACCCACCGGTAATGATTAAACCAACCCCCCCTTTTGCTCTTTCTTCGTAAAAAGCACGCAGCCTTTTTCGGTTGTGCCACCCCTCTTCAAGTCCTGTATGCATTGATCCCATGACCAAGCGGTTACGTAGCTCAGAGTTTTTAAGTTTTAATTTTTGTTCTAACATTGCTCGCCCCAATGTAACTGGTCTTACCTGTGAACATTAACCAATTTCTAGATTTTGGCAAGTAAAAAGCAAAAATTTATTACTCGAAAGTAGATAAATTTATAATAATTCCACAATATTGCGACTAAAGTGAGCGAAGTAATACTTCGTTACGTTTTATAAGTAACACTCCGCTCGCAACTAAGTTATGATAATAATGAGAGCATTTCGGTACTAAAACCAGAGGAAAAACATTGAAGCTGATCGCAAAACTATTTAAAGGCATATGGCACGCGTTGAACTTCTCTCGCAGGCTACTTGTAAACTTGGTATTTGTTGTACTTATCGTCGGCGTCGTCGTCGCTATGATGTCATCAGAAGAGGAAATCCTCGTACCTCAAGATAGCGTACTACGTCTAAATCTATCGGGTATGTTGGTTGAACAGTTAACATACATTGACCCAGTTGATGCCGCATTTGATGATGCATTCGGTCCGAGTGATAAGCCAATGGAAGTACTTGTCGATGACGTCGTTAAAGTCATCAATAAGGCGACCCATGATGATCGAATCAAAGCTATACACTTAGATCTTAAAAGTTTATACCATGGACATCTTGATAAATTGAGAGATATCACATCGGCATTAGATGCATTCAAAGAAGCAGGCAAACCTGTTTATGCCCATGGACCTTATTTTACACAGACCCAATATTACCTTGCATCTGCTGCGAACGAGATCTCTATGCACCCGTATGGCGGTTTAAGTATCAAGGGCTTCGGCACCTACCCTATGTACTTCAAAGATGCACTAGATAAGTTGCAAATTACTCAACATATTTTCCGTGTCGGTACGTACAAATCGGCAGTTGAGCCCTTTATCCGAAATGACATGTCTGATGCTGCAAAAGAAGCTAACAAGCTTTGGCTAAATAGCTTATGGGCACAGTATAAAGAAGACGTAGCAACACGCAGACCATTTGATACCGATAATTTTGATGAAACGCTAACCCAGCTTGGCGAGAAAATGTCAACTGTTGCAGGGGATTCGGCTCAATTCGCAGTTAAATATGGCTGGGTTGACTCTTTGGAAACAGACCAACAATTTAATGACAAGCTAGTAGAATTAGTTGGTGCTGACGCTAAAGGTAATAAGTACAAACAAGTAAAATTCAAAGAGTATTTAGCTTCACTTTCAAACTTCCCTACTCAACCAAACCCATTCACTGATAAAGTAGCTGTAGTCGTTGCTAAGGGCCAAATAGTAGACGGTAAACGCAAAGCCGGTATGATTGGTGGCGACTCGACAGCAGCACTACTCAGAAAAGCGCGTCTAGATAACAATGTTAAGGCAGTTGTACTACGTATCGACTCTGGCGGCGGTAGTATGTTTGCTTCCGAGCAAATCCGTAATGAAGTATTGGCTATCAAAGCAGCTGGTAAACCGATAGTTGCGTCGATGGGTTCAGTTGCAGCCTCTGGCGGATATTGGATAGCAGCCTCAGCAAATGAGATTTGGGCATCTCCTTCGACAATCACTGGCTCTATTGGTATTTTTGGTACAATTTTCACTTTCGAAAATTCATTAAAAGAGCTTGGTGTATACTCTGACGGGGTTGCAACAACCGAGTTGAAGTCCTCATCAATTTCACGAGGCATCGACCCTCAATACGCTGACATTATACAAATGGGCGTAGAAGACGCTTACGATAAGTTTTTATCAATGATTTCCGAAGCTAGGAATCTCAACAAAGCAGATGTCAATGAAGTTGCTCAAGGTCGAGTATGGCTTGCTCCTCAAGCGCTAGAGTTTGGATTAATTGACAAGCTGGGTACCAAAGAGGAAGCAATAAAGTCTGCTGCTGCCCTTGCGAGTCTTGAACATTACGAAGTGTTCACCGTAGAACAAACGCTCAGTGAGAAAGAGCAACTTATGCAACAAATTTTTGGTGCTGAGTTAGTCCAATCTCTGTTACCTAGAGCAACTCAACAGGATACGCTACAAAAGGTAACGCAACAAAGCATCAATCAATTAATCTACAAAGTACAACAAAGTGCAAATATGATTGAACTATATAACGACCCGAACAGTATATATAGTCTGTGTACTATGTGTGATGTGTCGCAATAGTTCATAGTTACAAGGTTAATGAATAAACTGCAATGTGATGCTGCAGTTGGTATACTAAGCCCAGACTCAAATCTGGGCTTTTTTATGAAAAGAAAAAAAATCTATATCGCATATACTGGCGGTACCATAGGCATGAAGCAATCAAGCAAAGGTTACGTACCCGTTGCTGGTTACCTCACAGAAACTGTAAAAAATAACGCTGAGTTCACCCGAGAAGAAATGCCGTTATTTGATATTCATGAATATTGTCCGCTCATTGACTCTTCAGACATGTCACCTAGGCACTGGCAACTTATCGCTGAAGACATCCAATCTAAATATAATGACTATGATGGGTTTGTGGTACTACATGGTACTGACACAATGGCGTATACAGCCTCTGCTCTGTCATTCATGTTTGAGAACCTGACCAAACCTGTCATTGTCACAGGTTCTCAAATTCCACTTTCTCAATTGAGATCGGATGGTCAAGTGAATTTGTTGAATGCCATGTATTTGGCTGCAAATTACCCAATTGCTGAAGTCAGCTTGTTTTTCAACAATAAACTATTTAGAGGAAATCGAGCACTTAAGGCGCATGCCGATGGCTTTGACGCTTTTGCCTCGCCAAATTTAGCGCCGCTTGCACAGGTGGGCATTAATATCCAATTACAAGAAGGCAAGTTGAGTCCTTATGTCGATCAAGACTTGGACGTCACCTCTATTCAATCTCAGCAAATTGCCGTGCTACACCTCTACCCAGGTATTAGCGCCACTATGGTTGAAAACGTGTTATCTTCAGACGTTAAAGCGCTCATTTTGTTAAGCTTTGGTGTTGGAAATGCACCTCAACAGGACGATATTTTAACTACTCTAAAAAACGCTTCTGAGCGTGGTGTTGTCATTGTAAATTTAACTCAGTGCATTCAAGGCCAAGTCAACATGGGGGGTTATGCTACAGGTAATGCGTTACTAAACTGTGGCGTAATAAGTGGCTACGATATGACGTTAGAATCTTGTTTAACTAAGTTGCATTACTTATTCAGTCAGGAATTAGAGTTAGAAACAATTCGCCATCTAATGCAGGATAACTTACGCGGAGAACTAACTAGATAAAGCTCAGTAACATAATTCTGAGTGAATCACGCATTAAAAAAGGCCACATAATGTGGCCTTTTCGTTTGATTAACGTACCTTTTCAGGAAGATCAACCAAATCAGTTAAGTGAGAAGTCTCACCACTGTGTGTTTTTATACCGTGCTCGCCAAAGTAATCGCGCTGAGCCTGAACTAAATGTCCATTGCTCGGTGTGCTGAGTGTCGCAATATACGTTTGCGTCGAAGCAAGTACTGGGAATGCTAAGCCAGTCTGGATAGCTTGCCCTGTAATACTTCTCAAGGCATTCGCTTCTGCTTCAAGTGTATCGATAAAATCAACACCTTTCGCGATATCATCAAGGTAGTCTGCACGGATGATACAACCAGCTCGCCAAGTTTGTAATGTTTTGGCTAAATCAACCTTCCACTGATGTGAACGAGATGCACCTTTAATAAGCGCAAGGCCCTGACGATAACAAAGTAAACTTGCAAAATAGAAAGCTGATTTTAATTCTGCTAAATCAATATCAATTTTTTGCGTTTCTTTTGCTTGATACGTCATTTCCTTAGCTGCAAGTGTACTAATGGTATTTGTTAAATGACGAGCCTGTACTGCAGCAACCAATGATGGAACTGCTATACCTAACTCTAGTGCATTTTGTGCAGTCCACAGGCCTGTGCCTTTTGCACCCACTTTATTGTCAATCAAATCAACTAACGGTGTTTGATTACCATCTTCTAGGCTTAGAATATGACGCGAAATTGATAACAAGTAGCTGTTCAGTTCACCTTCAGACCAAGATTCAAATACTTCAGCAACTTCTTTTGGCGTGCGGCCAGTACCAATGCGTAACAAGTGATAAATTTCAGCAATAAGCTGCATCAGTGCATACTCAATACCGTTGTGTACCATTTTCACAAAATGTCCACTTGCAGACTGACCTACACGGGCAAAACATGACTCTTCATTGTAACTTGCAGCTACTTTTTCGAACCATGGAACCAAACGCTCCCAGCCCCCCTCAGAGCCACTGGCCATCATAGCTGGGCCGTGTCTTGCGCCCTCAGCACCACCAGAGATACCCATAGTGGCAAATTCAAATTTATTTTGGTACTTAAGTTTCCGTGCAATACCATCTTTGTAGTTACTGTTTCCGCAATCAACAATAATGTCGCCTTTTGACACGCCAGCTTCAATTAGTTCATTACATACACTGTCTACAAGCTCGCCTGCAGGTACTAGCAATAATACCGAACGAGGAGGCTCTAGCCTTCTTACCATATCACCGAGATCCGATACGATATGGAGACGCTCTTCTACACCCAACGACTGTGCACAACTAATCAGCTCCGCACCAGCGTCTGGGTTTTTATCATAGGCGACTAATGTCATACCTTTCTCAATTAAGTTCAGTGCAAGGTTTTTGCCCATTACACCTAAACCAACTAATGCAACTTGCATTAAGTTTCCTCCTCGGTAACAACCACACTTAAATTCGTCTACACGATGTCCGGTACATTATACCTTAGCATTCAATAATATTCTGCTCGGGCCACCTCAAGTACTAAACAATTTGAAGTTTAGTACTTTTTACTCACAACGTGGTTTAACACAAGCAAAAGATTGCTTTACACACTGGTTAAACACGTTGTCAGTCAGAGTGTTTAGATTAATCTTCTTTCACTCTAAGATTGACGCCCACTGACACCGGTGTCATAATCACGTCATACAGATCATATAATTTAATTTGTGTATGAAAAAGGGTTTAAGGGCAAAACTTTACATAAAAGCGTAATTATCTGAGAATATTTGCTCAATTGTGCTTTTTAAGACCAATAATTAATCACTTTTTCTTAAAGAAAGATGATAGCAAGAACAGTCTACAGGAGAATCTGATGCTAAGACGCACGAAAATAGTTGCCACATTGGGACCAGCTACAGATAGAGATAATAATTTAGAAAAAATCATTCGCGCAGGTGCTAATGTAGTACGACTAAACTTTTCACATGGTGTAGCGCAAGATCACAAAAATAGAGCAGACGCTGTTCGAGAAATCGCTAAAAGATTAGACACACACGTTTCAATCCTTGCGGATCTGCAAGGTCCTAAAATCCGCGTTTCAACTTTCGCAGACGGTAAAGTTAACCTAGAAGTTGGTGCAAAATTTACACTGGATGCTGAGCTAGGTCTAGCTGAAGGTACTGTTGATGCAGTAGGTATTGACTATAAAGAGCTACCTCAAGACGTAAATAAAGGTGACCTATTATTATTGAATGACGGTTTGATTCAACTTACCGTTGATGAAGTCGTCGGTAAAAAAGTGATTTGTACTGTCACCGTTGGCGGTATTTTATCAAATAATAAAGGTATTAACCGACTAGGTGGCGGCTTAACTGCTCCAGCTTTCACCGACAAAGATAAAGAAGACTTACTCACGGCAACTGAAATTGGCGTAGATTATATTGCTGTTTCGTTCCCGCGTAGTGGCGATGACATGCGTTATGTAAGAGGCCTTGCAGAAAAAGCAGGCTCTAACGCTCAATTACTAGCAAAAATCGAACGTGCAGAAGCAGTTGAAACAGTTGAAGCAATCGATGATATTGTACTTGCATCAGACGCTGTGATGGTGGCTCGAGGTGATTTAGGTGTTGAAATTGGCGACGCAGCGCTTGTTGGTAAGCAAAAACAAATTATCAGCCGCGCACGCTCATTAAACCGAACAGTTGTCACAGCAACGCAAATGATGGAGTCGATGATTGATAACCCAATGCCGACTCGTGCCGAAGTAATGGACGTTGCAAATGCTGTGCTTGATGGTACCGATGCGGTGATGTTATCAGCTGAAACGGCTGCTGGTGACTATCCGGAAGAAACCGTTGCGACTATGGCGCGTGTTTGTTTAGGTGCAGAATCTCAGCCAGAAACACACATTTCTAAACATAGACTAGACAGCATGTTCTCTGATACGTCCGAAACATTAGCGCTGTCTGCTATGTATGCTGCAAACCATTTAGATTCTGTAAAAGCAATCGTAGCGTTAACTGAGTCTGGTAACACCGCTAAATTGATGTCTAGGATAAGCTCTGGTTTACCAATTTACTCGCTTTCTCGTCACGCAAGAACATTGGGACAGACTGCATTATATCGTGGTGTGTACCCGGTATACTTTGATTCAACAAGCTGTACTACAGACTCTTTAGTTAGGGATGCACTAAACTCGCTTGTTGAAAGTGGCGCTCTAGAAAAAGGTGATACTGTAATTCTTACACACGGCGACTTAATGGAAACTATTGGCGCAACCAATACGTTGAAAATTGTCACTGTGTAACCAATTACGTTAACAGCTCAAAACTAAGCCCGACGATATGTTGGGCTTTTTTATACCAGGTCACCAGACTAAATAACGTGTTAAGGGCTAAGTTAACTTGCTAATGCAGATTTAACTTTATCTCTATAGCTTCGACTCACTTTTAGCTCTTGACCGTTATCCAATACAAGTAAATATTCACCACTACTTTGTGTTACTAACTTGCTGATTTGTCCCGTATTAACTATCGCAGAACGATGCACTCGAACAAATAGTTTAGGATCTAGTTCCTGCTCAAGTTCTTTCATTGTCTTGCGCAAAATATGTGTCTGGCCATCAGCGCAGTGCAAACACATGTAGTCGCCAGCGGCATCAATCCACTGAATTGTGGCAGTCGATACTCTAATAATTTCGCCCTGCTCTTTTACAGCAAGGGATTCTGGGAATTTTTTGTCTTCAATTGCGTCACCCGTAGCTAACTTTTTAAGGATCTCTTCGCAATTATTACCGGTTATTCCCGCCACAAAGCTGGCAAGCTTTTTCTTATGGGCGTTGTCTTGTTGATTCTTCAAATAACTTTGCACTTTTTCAATCGCCTGTTTTAGTCTGTTGTCATCGACTGGTTTAAGGATGTAATCCAAAGCGTGGATTTCGAACGCCTTGACCGCATAGTGATCAAACGCTGTAACAAAGACAATAGCAGGTAAAGGTTTTACACTTTCACTTAAAATGCGTGCTACTTCAAAGCCATTTAAACCCGGCATCTGGATATCTAGAAAGACCAAATCAATATCCTGTTGCTGACAAATATCTATAGCTTTTTGTCCACCGTTACAAAGTTCAATTACTTCTATTTCTTCAAATTCTCTTAGCCTGACCGACAAGCCCTTTCTCGCTAGCGGCTCGTCATCGACAATTATCGTTTTAATCTTGCTCATTACTTCACTTCTCGGCCTTTTCAAACGGAACTCGTATGTTTGCCTTCAATCCTGAAGGTGTATTATTTGATAACACAAACGAATAGTTGTTCTCGTATAGTGTTTTTAATCTATCTTTGGTATTGGCGATGCCAACACCACTTGCATTGCTTAGCTGACCGTCAGTAAGCTCTGCACCCGGACCATTGTCACCAACTTCTAACAATAGTTCATTGGCGAATACTTGCGCTTTAATTTCAATTTTGCCGCCTTCGTCCATATGCGCAATGGCATATTTAATGGCGTTTTCAATCAGCGGCTGCAAAATCAAACTTGGAACAAGTGCGTTTTTTGCTTGCTCCGTAACATCTAATTCTATCGCGAGACGTTCATCAAAACGTACTTTCTCTATTTCTAGATACAACTGAAGTGCATGTAGTTCCTGTTCAAGCGGCACTTTTTTAATTGGATCAGTGTTTAAGGTGTATCTTAAAAAGTCGCTGAGCCTAGACACCATTTGATTTGCGTCTTTATTTTCTTCGACCAAAATAAGCGTCGAAATGGCGTTTAATGTGTTAAATAAAAAATGGGGGTTAAGCTGGTAACGCAGCATTTTTAACTGCGCTTCATGTGCCATTGTATTTGCCTTAAGCGCTTTTTGCCGTTCACTCTGTAGCAACTGATAATACTTGATACCAAAATATAGGCCGCTCCAGCACAACACAATATAAACCGAATCGAGTCCTTGTTGAAGATAATAAAACCATTCTTCAGGGCGATAACCATGTCGATATATTTCCCAAAGGTTGTACTTTTGAACCACGGACCACAAAGTGCCAGTAATATACGACACACTAAAAACAACGAATATGAGTACCCAGGGTTTTGCATTCCATACTCGGCGATAAAGATATCTGAGAGGCACAGTCATCAAACAACCAGCATACGCATTGAGCACGATGACAAAGACGTATATGTCACGCATTTCAAATACTTTTGAGCCTATATAGTTGACCAGCGCATAGCCAATCCATCCTGAAATCTGTAGTACCCAAAAAAATCGTTGTCGATTATCGACTAAAGCTTGCCAATTCAAATTTACATTTACCTCTTCTAACTTACCTTGGATTATATCCTATAGAAAACACCATAAGCACTACCAATAGTCTTGTATTTCCAACAATTAACCGCAAACACATAGCATGTTGAAACACTGTAACACCTACGCAACGAACAAGGTTCTCTCTTTAATATCAACCAGAGTACACTCTTAAATCTCTTCCTTCTGTCTGCCTTCACAGAACTTTGACAGTAGGCTATAGGGGTACATATGTAAATATTAAATGACATTTTATACTCATCTGTTACAGCTCATCTATAGATATGTTTACGCCTTAAAAAACAGCAATAACACCATTGATAATCGTTATCACTTACAATACTATTCGCGCGATTATTAAATAATAAGGGAAAATCATGCGCTCATTCAAAACCAAACACCCGATGCTCTTGTCAGCACTTGCAATTGCTTTCTCTGGAGCTTCCATTGCTGATGACTCAAAAAAGAACAATGAATTAGAAATCATTGAAGTCAGTCCAAAAGGTCTAATTTCTTATGTTAGTGCGAGTGCATCAAAATCGGATGTACCAATTACAAAAACGCCTGTGTCAGTATCTGTACTTACATCAAAGCGAATTTCAGATCTAGGCGCTGAGACGCTGCAAGACGCAATTGGTTATGTAGCTGGCGTATATAACGGTCCATATGGTGTTGATACACGTGGCGATTGGTCGAAAATTCGCGGTGTAGACCCTTTAGTCTATGTAGACGGTTTGCAGATGCAATTTGGCCACTATAACAATACCCGTACCAACCCTTATACTTTAGAGCGCGTTGAAATTTTAAAAGGTCCTTCATCAGTACTCTATGGGCAAGGCTCTACAGGTGGGATTATTAACTCTGTTTCTAAACGCCCACACAGCGAAACGAAAGGTGAAATATGGGCACAAGTTGGTAACTATGACAGAGTACAACTTGCCGGTGATTACAATACCGCGTTTGGCCAAAGCGATGAATACCAAGCACGTTTCGTGGGGGTATACCGTAATAGTGACACCCAGACTGATTTCGTTGAAGATAATACTTTTGTTTTTGCACCCAGCTTCGCTTGGGATATCAATCAAGATACACGTTTAACAATTTTGACTAATATACAGGAAAATGAATCAGGTTCATCAACGCAGTTTTTTCCACATGAAGGCACGATTTTACCAGCTAAATATGGACAGATCCCAAGCGAGCGCTTTGTCAGTGAGCCTAGCTGGGACCGTTATGACACAGAACAATTCGCTATTACTGCGATTGTAGAACACAGTATTTCTGAAGATACTCAAATTAATTGGTCAACACGTTACAGTGACAGCTCATCTGAATACCGTACTATTTTTTCTTGGCCACCTAAATTTGAAGCGGACAAGCGATCGATCAATCGTATATTCAGCATGTCTGATGGTGAATCAAAGAGCCTGTTAAGTGATGTACAAGTTCATCAATATGTAGAGTTTAATGACTTAGAGATCAACATTGTTGCAGGTATTGACTTCCAAGATGCTGAAACTCGCACAAGCCGCCTGCGTGGGGGGGTATCGTCTCCACTCGATCTTTATAACCCAGTATATGGACTACACGATCCGTTACCAACCGAAATCACAAATATCGCACCGGAGCAAACTGACAGTCAGCTTGGCGGATATTTGCAGGCAACGTTCGAATACAAGCACTTTGTTTTAAATGCAGCACTTCGTCATGACGATATTGAACAAAAAACATGGGAAACGGCAGGTAACAACGCGACCCTCACTCAAGTGTCAAAGTCACAAAGTGCTTTAACCGGCAGAATCGGCGCGCTATATCAATTCGAAAATGGTTTGTCTCCGTATGCAAGTTACTCTGAGTCGTTCCAGCCACTTTATGGCTCAAAGCCACAAGGCGGAAGCTATAAACCTAAAGAAGGTGAGCAAATTGAATACGGTGTTAAATACCAACCAGCAGGCACAGAGCACTTGATCACAGCCAGTGTTTTCCACATCACAGACAAAAACCACGTGAGAGAAATCTCTCCTCTTGAGCACGTACAAGATGGAGAAGTATCAGTAGACGGTTTTGAATTAGAAGCGCAATTAGAGTGGGAAAACCTTGATGTATATGCTTCTTATGCCTATACCGACTCAAAAATGGACACTACGCCGCTGTCATCTGAAGAAATCTTCGCGCAAGCTTCACTATTAGCACAGCAAGTTCAAGATCCTGCTATGCAACAACAAATCATGGCTGGCGCAGTCTTAATGACAGGTACTGACGATGTGGCACTATCTGCAACGCCTGAACATTTGGCATCGGTATGGGCAACTTATCGTGCCGATAATTTAGTTGAAGGCCTGAAGTTTGGTGCTGGTATTCGATATGTTGGTAAAACATTTGACGGTAGCCGTTCTGTATCGATTGGCGGGGTTGACTATCATAAGGCCTTAACAACTGACAGCTTTACTCTTTATGATATGATGATCGGCTATCAGTTTAATGACTACGAGTTAAGCTTAAACATTGACAACTTAACAGACAAGACGGTCATTACCAGCTGCTTATATCGTGGTGACTGCTTCTATGGCCAGCGCCGCACTGTAACTGCTAATTTAAAATATCGCTTTTAATCTAAAAAGATAAGCTTGGCGTCATTGGCTATGTGTCAATGACGCTATTTAAGCTATAACGATTAAAATATACCTTTATCTTAGTCAGCATACTCACAGTTGACCCTTACAATAACCATCAATTGCACGCCATAACTTTATAAAACTTCAAAACCAAGTCTGCGCTAATGAAAGCAACGCACAAAACCATAGAGCATAATCAAATGGAGATGAAGCGGTAGTGCTAAAATAGAAAGTGTTCTTGCAGGAAAATACGTATGCTTAGGCATAATAAAAGTCAGTACGGGTATTACAAACATCCACAATTGTAAAACAAGTTAAAACATACCCCAATACTTGCAATGTTTATTAATTAAGAACCACCAGCATAGTAAAGGGCTAACGGATACCGCATAAGACACTATTTTAATATTATTTAATTTAGAATGAGTAATATTTCTCACAATCTTTCAAACATCAACACGTTCCACAATCTAATTACATTGGGGTTAGGAATAAAAAATCAACGAATAAACATTAAATTCACACAATCCAGTGAAAAAATAAAAACAGCCATTAGCACCATACATTTCAACCACGCACTCAAGTCATTGAAAATGACAACTTAAATAAATAGCAAGGTAAGCAATGCTATTGAACATCAATATATTAACAGTAAAAAACACAAAAAGGACTAGCAACTAATTCTTTCTCAAACAACCAGCTAAAGTTATAAATATTAAAAACATCATAAAATCATCGAAAAACCCAAAATAACCCCCTTCCCCACACTCAAGCACAAAAAAGCTTAACAAATAGAAAATATGATCTAATACGAGTAGCTAAAGAAAGGAGACCATTTAAAGTGTAATTTAAATTCAACCTATTCACATTTATTTAAATAATCATATAAGTGACAAATAAAATGAAAAAACGAACGCTTTTACTTCTCGGGTTTCTAAATGTACCCGTATTCACGAATGCAACAATATCGTCGCAAAATGAACATCAACCCATTGACCATAATTTTAACGCTCAGACTGAGTATTATGTTGAAGGCGATATGGTATTCGACGAGTCGGCGCGACATACCAACCTGCGTACCATAAAAACCTCGGGTTTAGATAGCGCTATCGCGTGGCCAAGTGGAACTGTACCATTCCAGCTGGTTAATATCGTCAATGGCAGTCAACACGAAAAAAACATCTTAAAAGCGATGGAGAACCTTGAGCGTGCTTCTGGCGTAAACTTTATCCGAAAGACACCCAGTCACACTAATTATTTGGCCATTTATGGCAATGCATATAACGCTGAAGCAGAAAAATATAGAGTCTGTCACGCCCAAGTCGGCTATGGCAACGGCGGAGTTCGTAAAACTTGGATCCCAAGCTATTGTGGGATAAGTACTGCAACGCATGAATTAATGCATATTCTTGGCTTTCGCCATGAACATCAACGCACGGATCGCGATTACCATCAACGAGATGGGCACTATTACTCCATGACTGTCAATGAGGAATTCATCCCCTGTGGCGTGCAAGGAGCATATTCAACCTCAATTTATGTATCGCGCACCCTGCCCTATGATCACGAATCGATAATGCATTACAGAAACTATAGCCGCACTGGGTGTGAAACCGGTGAAGTTGGCAAAACATTTACGTATAAAAGTATTAGTACAGGGGAAGCTTTTGAAGATACCGGTAACACTAGGCTATCACAAGGAGATTTACGATCGTTAAGACAAGTCTATGCCCGAAACCGATCACAAACACCCACGATACTAGGGCCGGACCACACAGAAAAAGCCAGCCTCAGATATTCAGTAGTGTGGTATCAAGTACACGATTACCCTGATTATTTCAGAGTTAATGAAACATCAGAGGAATTCATCGATATTAATCAGAATGGTCAGTTAGATGCTGGGGAGTTTAATACGTATCGGATTGACGCTGACGCGTACTGGAAAGATGCCTTTGAGATCTATTTCGGCGACTCTGAAACCGAAAAAAGAAATGGTTACCGCTATCGGTATACCGTACAAGCCTGCTGGAATAATGCCATGTGCTCTAATGAATCTAGAGCGAAAACTTACTCAGTTTTACAAAAAGCACAAGAGCCAGATCTTTTCATAGACGATTCAACTCCCGGAGACAAAGAGTTTTATCTTCGCTGGAATAAGCAAATACAAGTTCAATATGTAAAAATCAGCCGCAATGGCGTAAGCCTTGGAGATCATGAAGGAGAGTCGCTCAAGCAAAATCTTTCAACTGGTACTTATCAATACGAGGTAGAGGCTTGTAATGAACGAGGTTGCAGTGAACCCGTTACGCTTACACACCATCACATAATTGCTGAAGGAAACAAGCCAACTGAGTCGCCTTATATAGAATCCCTCGCCTTCACGGAGTACCTTGGTGACGCTGAGTTTGAGTTTAGAAAAGTTGCCCGCGCCACAGAATATCGCTTTCAGGTTAGCGGACAAGCGATAAATTATACTGGTAGTGTTTTTTATTCTTACAGTGAACATGGTGGTGGATATGCACGCTTTTACACCCGCTCTGTCCCACAAGGCACCTATCAAGTTACTATTACACCTTGTAATAGTAACGGGTGTGGACCAAAGGCTACAAAAGTAGTCTATGTCGAATTAGACACATAAGCTTAGATAAAATAGCCTCAGCCAATATGGATACGTGGCTGGGGTTTACAATATCTATATTAAATTTAATAATCCATAATTTAAAAACCTTACATATAAACTAAAATAAAAACCAATAAAAACACCATCAAATAAAAAATTATAAAAAATAAAAACTCCAATAAAACATACCCAACTCTCAACTCACCCTCAACCATTAAATACCATGAATAAATATATTAATAATATTACATTAATAATTAATAGACCGTCTTGAATTATTGTTTATTTTATGAGTAGATAAAGTCGACTTTATATAAATAAAAGGAGAATTTATGAAAAAAGTCACAATGACAGGTGTCGCTTTAGCGCTTTTACCAGTTTTGTCTATTGCAAGCGAACCGACTTCATTACCTGTTGGGTTTACTGACTCGCTTGATTCGGGCGATCGTGTTATTCATTCAAATCAACAGTTAACACCTCAGCCGCGACTTAATCGCTTTTCAACACAAGCTCTGGAGCAAGCATCTACAACAGCAATTACACCACTTTGTCCAAATACCCTTAACATCGACACAGTTTACCCGCTCGCTGGAGCGCAAACTGGTAATTCAGATTGTTTTCATTTTAAGCTAGCTAACACGAGTAAAATTTATGCATTTGTGTCCGCGCAATCCGCTCAGACAAATGTTAATTTATCAGTTATACGTCATAACTCTGATGATACGCTCACCCTCGTAGGAACTTCATCAAACGTCGCTGGTGCAGATGAAATCATCAATGCAATTTCTCAACCAGGTGACTATTACTGGGTTTTAGATTATGCACAAGCCGATGGTTCAGAGTTTAACTTCGGGGTAATGACAAGCCAATATGTGGACGGATATGAAGTCAATGACACTATTGCTGAATCATCGATATTGGCCGATCAGCTCAACACGGTTGTTGGTAACCTAGATAGTATTCTCGATATGGATCATTATGTATTCGAAGCAAAAAGAGGTCAGGAAGTATTATTAAAGTTTTTGGACCCAAATAATTCTGCTGAATTTGTTCTCGAGTACTTAGAAGCCGGCACCTGGGTTGAAGTAGATATCAGCAAAGGGAAATTAATAACTCCTACCCAAGCAGGAGAATTACAAGTAGTTCGCGTAAGACCAAACTACGCGCTTCCTAATAACCCTGAAAACGTCTACCAACTCACTTTTGGGTCAAATGTTGCATCTTTCTCACAACATTCTGTCACACCAGACCCGAATGTATTGCGTGTTCCTTATTCAGCTGAAAGCTCCCCTTACATGACGACACAAACCTACCAGAAACTAACTTGGAGCCTAACATTGCAAGACTCCACTGGACACCCTGTTGCTGGCGGCCAAGCGCTATTCTTTAGATGGAGCGACTATTGGAATATGACCACATCTAATTTTGAGCTCACAACTGCTGTTTCAGATGCACAAGGTAAAATCACACAAGTCATCGATTTAGGAAGGTGTACAAGCGGTAGGTATGAAACTAATCACATAGAGCGCAGCTTAGGTTATACAAATGAGTGGCGCTCCCGCTATAACATAGGTGCATGGAGAGTCCAAATACCCAGCGGCTTAACGGAAAGTATTGGTATCGGCGGTCCTAACCATTCGGTTGTTACGTTAGGACATATTTGCGATCAAGACTTATTATCTAGCACCCGTCAATAGGGATAAAAAGGCGGAAGGAACTTCCTTCCGCTTAATTTTGTTTTGCAAACAGAGGCTCGGCTTTTTCTCTGAGTTGATCAGACACATTCATAGTCCAGTCCCATTTATTCAAGGCATATCCCGAGAACTTTACCTCCTCAGCACTGTTAAGGCTATGATCTAGCATTTCTTTAAAGTTAAATATATCGGCAAAATTATCATTGTTGACATCATATTTACCCCAGTACTGACTAGTACCAGCGCTGCCTCGTTCAATTTCAATCCCCTCGATAAAATGCGCTTTAAAGTCCTGCGCTGCCTCAACCAATTTAGTGTTACTATTCAAACTATCTTCAATTATCTGCTTTTGTTTTTGATTCAAATGACCCGTTGCAACTAACTGTCCAGAAGTGTCAATCGAGAAGCCCCAACTTTTGTTTTTAAGTTCAGGTGCCAATTCATATATGGTAGAAGAAATAC
The DNA here is from genome assembly GCF_000814765.1 of Pseudoalteromonas luteoviolacea. Lineage (GTDB taxonomy): Bacteria > Pseudomonadota > Gammaproteobacteria > Enterobacterales > Alteromonadaceae > Pseudoalteromonas > Pseudoalteromonas luteoviolacea_H. The sequence continues at coordinate 545,982 of NZ_JWIC01000006.1, read as the reverse complement.
TTTTGTACTGCTCGGCCATTCTATTTGCAGCCTCAGGGGTATCATGCAAGTATAATTTACTCGTAGAGTTTGCAACCCGTTCTATCAGTTCTCTATGTTGCTCATACCGTGCGGGTAAATCAAGCTTGCCACTTTTTGTATACATGATGGTCTCTAGCTTTCCATTATCTGACTTAGCACGCATTTCTTCTGCAGGGCGCGCAGGCTGAGAATGTAAAGGAGGTGAGGCTGAATCCACCTGCTTTACGTTTTTACTCTCTGAAATCACATTTTTGATTTGATCTGCAGTTGATTTATTTGCATGCAAAAGAACTCCTGCATTAGCATCTATTTTCATGTCATTATCCTTATAACCATTCCACTCTTATTTCTATCGGTAGAAACAAGAAAAACTTAACGAAATTTCATATAAATTTTAATATACACATTATATAACCCCTATACTATAAACAATTATTTATTAGGCACTCAGTATTTAAGAGACATACTCAATAATTTGCACATTACTCGTCATTAATTCAGAGAACATTTTAAATCGTCAAATAAAAACCGTGTGATTCCTGTATAAAGCAGTCCCAATAAACACGTCGAAACTGCTCTCTGCTTCAAATCCAAAGCAACACTATAGCACTTCACTCAGTTGCAAACTGAGACGATCGCATAGCCTCAATGCGATGCAAACCCGAAAAATGCCAGAGTTGCTCCAAGTAACATAACTGTAAAATACATACAGTTTGCACAGCAGTTGACCTTCCATTTTTCTTACACCACATTGTTTCTTTCAACGGAAAGAAAGTATGCTATGTTGAAGTCTAATTTTTATTAAATTTATAAGCCTAATGCGACTTCTCATTTAACCAACTCTGCGTTTGTGTATTCGTACAGGCTAGTACTTTAATGACACTGTATTAAGGAGAACTCTGTGAAATTAGAATCTATTGCATTGCACGAAGGGTATACTTCAGAACAAACAACCAAATCCGCAGCCGTCCCCATATATCAAACAACCTCATATACTTTTGACAATACAGCGCATGGTGCTGATCTGTTTAACCTTGCAGTTCCAGGGAATATTTATACACGCATCATGAACCCAACCAATGATGTGCTTGAGAAACGGGTCGCAGCAATGGAAGGTGGGATCGGTGCACTTGCAGTTTCATCAGGTATGGCGGCAATTACGTACGCCATTCAATGCCTTACTGAAGTGGGCGACAATATTGTCAGTACAAGTCAGCTCTACGGGGGCACCTATAACTTATTTGCGCACTCATTACCAAGACAAGGTGTAGAAGTCAAAATGGTTTCTTATGACGATTTTGCAGGGTTTGAGGCCGCAATTGATAATAACACCAAGGCAATATTTTGTGAGTCGATTGGTAATCCTGCTGGCAATATTGTCGATATTACTCGAATAGCAGACATAGCGCATAAATATGGCGTGCCTGTCATTGTAGATAATACGGTAGCAACGCCCTATTTATGCCGCCCATTTGAGCTAGGTGCTGATATAGTCGTCCACTCATTGACCAAGTATATTGGAGGCCATGGCACATCAATCGGTGGTATCATTGTCGACTCTGGTAAATTTGACTGGATGGCAAATAAAGACCGATTTGCCGTGTTAAATCAACCTGACCCTTCATATCACGGGGTTGTTTACACCGAAGCTTTTGGCGAAGCAGCTTACATCGGACGCTGTCGAGTAGCACCACTTCGAAATACCGGTGCGGCCTTATCTCCAATGAATGCTTTTCAGATATTACAAGGTCTCGAAACGCTTGGACTGAGAATGGACCGTCACTGTGATAACGCAGAAAAGCTGGCTGAGTTTTTAAAACAGCACCCTAAAGTGGAGTGGGTAAATTATGCTGCACTTGCAGGCAGCCCCGACTACGATAATTGCCATAAAATCACACATGGCAGAGCATCCGGTATTTTAAGCTTTGGCATTACCGGAGGTATCGAAGCATGTACAAGGTTTATTGACGCGTTAAACATGATCCTGCGTTTAGTCAATATTGGTGATGCCAAATCATTGGCCTGCCACCCAGCATCAACAACACACAGACAACTAAATAAAACAGAGCTCGCATCTGCTGGCGTGAGTGAAGATCTGGTTCGGATTTCAGTGGGTATAGAACATATTGACGATATTATTAACGATGTCTCACAAGCGTTAGATAAGGCTTAGTTGGTGCTGTTTTTTTAATAACCCTTATCAAAAAACCTAGAACCTCTTCTGCTGAGGTAATGTATTTTACCTCAGCCATTAATGACCGATTGAACCCCATAGACAATGATAGTGTTTTTCAACAACGAAGTGCCAAGCTGGCATTAAAACCTTGCATTTATCACCAACCCTATCTTGGATAAAAATTAACAAGTAAATTTTTGAGTCAATGTGATGTCACCTATCGCTGTGTTTCTACTCGATTGGAGAACAAACTCAACAGCCCTAACAACATCTTCTATTGGAATAGGAATAAGGTCAGACTGCGCATTTAAGCTAATATCTTCTAAAACTTCATCCGTGCCCACTAGCCCCGGATTGATGGTTGTGAACCCGATACCTTGATTTTTGCAGCCAATTCGAAGGGCATGTACTGCCCCTCTTAGCCCAAACTTAGACGCAGAGTAAGCAACCTCAGAGGTAGTAGAAAGCTCTAGCCCTGACGTAGCCCCTATGAATATTGCTCTTGGGTTTTTGGACTTCCTGAGGTTTGGCAACAGGCCTTTGACAAGTTCAATCGGTGCAATTTGATTAATATCGATGATATTTTTAGTCTCAGAATATGGGCTTGTCTCAAAATCGTAATGCTCAGTAAATGCATGTTTTTCCCAAACCCCACCCATATAAAGTAATGCATCAATAGTGTGATCTGATGTTTCATGCAATACTTTTTGAATACCATCGATCTCGGAAATGTCCGCTTCGATCCACTTACCAACTGTAGATGGCGTTCGAGAGACAGAAAAAACGTAATCTCCTTTTGCGTGATAGAATTGCGCAACAGCCAAGCCAATGCCACGACTAGCCCCTACAACTATTAGATTTTTCTGCATGCCTACTCCTTATGGCAAAATAAAATGTGCTATGAATTGGATAACTGATTTTTAGTTCACCACTTGGTAAACCCGATTAACCTTAAGTTAGACCTCTCTGAACTTACAGCATCGTATCAATATGTATTAAATGTTGTTGCAGCAATACTGTCACACTTAGTATCTAAATGAAAAAACAGGTCAGTACAGCGCACATCTAGCTTTCACCATACTTATTCGTTTACTACAGGCACTTTTTAGTATGTGCCATTGAATAACCATCAAAACGGCCATTTTTATATCGCTTACCGATACAATATTCTCCTTTCTCATTTGGCTTATACTGAATGACAAGCTCTACATAGGCGCTCGTAAGAGGCTTAATAGTAACGACTTTAATCGCACCCGATCGACTACCTCTGAACCCATAACTAAACGGTTTTATGTATGAAAATTGACGATATGTAATTAAATCTTGTTTTTGAAATAATTCAGAGTGAACCAACGACCAAAATAATACACTCACAAATGTAATTAAAAAAGTGGCCAAAACTGCGAGCTTTATTTTTGTTTTTAACTTTAATCTAACCCGATATTTCATAGTGCAATAAACGCCGTATTAAGCTTGAGATAACGCCAACACGTAAGCCAATCTATGCTTAGTAAACGAATAACCTCTGCGGTTGAATGTACTTCAAGATAAATTCAAACATCAATTAAATGATGATGCAACTAACCTGCAATATTGATTACTTCTCTCCAAGTACTTCGTGAAGCAACTCGGGGGTTTTAAAGTACTTCACGATTGTGCGCTGCTTTTTTAATCCGCGAGGGGCTGTTCGTCAAGCGACAACTCTGTAAGTTTGTCATTAATTTCCTTTATTTGATGCTCATTAGAAGCAGCGTTCTTAATTTTTTTAAGTGCGCTTTGATAAGCCACATCAAAGGCATTATCACTAGACGCTTCAATATGTGGCTTAACGCCAACTGCTTCCCAATTGGTTTTTGTTATCGGATTAATTGACTTTGCTATCGGTATACCCGCCCTAAAACCCTGCCCTAACTCATAAAACTGCCAAGGATTTGCCCCACCTTTTGTTATTTCTCCCACTAGAGTAGCTCGATTAAGGTGCTTGAGGTTATAAGCAAACTCCTCTGCTGCTGAAAATGTATCGCTGCTAGTGAGTATATATATTGGGGTAGTTAAATTAATTGGGCCAGCTATGTTATTAAGGGTATAGAACTCACGAGTAGAGTCGGTCGTGCGCCAATACATGCTATTTAAGTGAGTATTCGGCTTTAAAAAATAGCTGCTGATCAGCTGCACCATTTCTGCGCTCCCACCACCGTTTTTTCGAAGGTCTAAGATCAGTGCGTCTGCGCTGGAGACAAACCCCATTACGCCTTCTACTATTTTTTTTGAATCTTTTGATAATGCATCAAATCCCCAAAAATCTACATAGCCAACGTTACCGTCAAGTATTTCTACCCGATTAAACCCCGAGTTCTTGCGACTTAACTTAGCAAACCAAGACTCACGCACGGCACTATGAGTGTGCTTTTTATTTTGGTTTCGCCACTGCACACTAAAGTGCTTATCAAATTTTTGCAATTCTTTAGTCAGTAACGAAGCAAACTGCTCTTGTGACTGGCTATCAGAAAACGCACTACTCGACTTTAAGTTAGCAAGTGCATTTGAAATTTCATCTAGCTTGTTTACTTCAACATATTGCTGCTTAATACGCTTGTTGAGCTCATTCAAAGTTGTCGCTCTATCATCATAGCTGATGTCAGCACATACCAATGGAGACAAAATAACTAAACAGCCTCCTAAAATAATCTTATCCTTAAATTTCATTATTTTTTCCTTTTTTAATATGGTCACAAAACGCCTTTATATTGGCTTTATCTATCTTGTCATGCAGCTTCTATTAGATGAAGTGCACCCTCTGAACAAATACATTGCCTAGACGCTTTAAAACTCGGTTAGGCACTTTAGTTTAAGTTTTATCTACTTGCTTTGCTGGCCGAACACAGCGTCAAAGCTTTCTCCTGAATTTAACCTATGAATACCCTCATAAAGCTTTTTTGTGTTGACGCGCTCGAATGCAACTCTTGACGCCTGATAAGCCCGAATATCTGAAGATGAAAAATCTGATAACCCCATCACTTTTGCTACTTCAGCGTTATCAATATTTATATTCTCTAGAAGTAAAGGGGATCTGAAGTCCACATATGTGCCTGATCCCTCAAGCAGCCATGGCTTCAATTTAAAATATTTAGTCAAAAAGCTCGCTCTGTGAAATACTTCTGCATGCGCGGTCTCATGTGCAATTACATCTATATTAATACCTTTAGGGCAAATAAAAACACATTCCTTTGATAATGCGCTACGTGCCATGCCAGTTGGATTAAAACCTAACGACCTATATTTAGCGTGTTTAGATACGATATATCTAGGTGAGGCACTCATTTTAACAAAGTCTCATCAACCCTACTTTTGGCTTGTTGGATCAAGGTCAAAAGCTGTGTTCGCTCAGCTTTATTTAAAGAGTCATCGACAAAAATATCTGATTGAATTTTTTCGAAACCACTGAGCGCTGCAACTTCACATGCCAACGCTGCTTTATTATAAAAAACAATAGTACAAGCGGAGGTGGCCAATAAAATCACAACTGTAAATTTGAACATTTTCATACAACTTCCCTATCTAACTCACATCACTTTAGAGTAAACAACTTATGAGCTTTACAACGCAAACACTTTTGAACAGCGGGCTCGTCCTTTATTTCAGGCCAACTAAAATCATTACTCAGTTTAAGAATATTGGTTCAGACCGCGAGCTGGGCATTAAGTTCCGCAGCACTATTAGTTCAAGAAATCGCAAAATGCACAACCAAAAAGTAATTCATAGTATTGTCGTAAATCTGAATCGGCCCTATTGGTTCTCACTACAACGAACCTTAAGAAATGACTAACACACTAGGGCCGCGCCCAAAAGTTGGAAACTGATCAGCTATAAAGACTGCAAAAAGATAGGCACCAAACCAAACACCAACAAAGTACAGGCAATAAGTGACAGCAATGACCCAAATCTAACCATAACTTTAACCGTCAACTCGCTCGTTACATTTGCCGAGTATCCAGCGCCAGCAATTGGAAGCGCCTTGCTTGCACCTGTCACAGATGCAACCGTTATACCCAGCCAAATAAATACGAAACCAAATGCACATCCATAAGCTGCTAATTTGGCTACCAATGCAGGTAGCTCAACCAGTGACCACATCACGCCTAGGATCGCTAAAGCCATAGCGCATTGCACAGCAGTCAAATGGCCTGAAAGTGCCATCCGCGAATTTTTGACTTTGGGTATCAATGCTCCCTGTATTAATCCAGCAAGAAACAAGATTATTCCTATAAAGATAAGCTGTGCACCTATCTGCGTAAGTTCTAACATGATGTGCCCCTTGCTGAGATCTCATAAATTTCAGTAGGGCTTAGGACATTCAAGCGGTTGCTGATGTATAACCTACGGTAGTGTTCACGTTGTGTGTTTGATTTTTGAAAGGCATTCATCGTTAATCTCCATAAAAAAACACATGGTAGATAACGAAATACCAGAATTCATTCACCTAGATTCATTTTTTAATTTACTTAAAGTTTGGGGTGCAATTCCGAGGTAAGAAGCAATATGGTATGACTTTACTTGCTTAAATATGTAAGGGTACTCATCAAGTAAACGCTCATACCTTTGAGCAGCGCTTTCTGACATGAGTGAAAGCACTCGTTTGTATGTTGCAGAGTAATAAGTATTATGTATCCAAATTCTCGCTAACAGCCCCCACTTTTCATCTTGAGAGATAAGCTTATCAAGTGCATCCAGAGACGTAACATAAAAAACAGAATCTTCGATAATTTCAAAACTCAGCATGGACCCGGTTTTTTCATAAAAGCTCACACTATCATCCATGAAATGGTTTAATCCATGCTTACTTTTTCCACGAAAATAAAGTTGCCATGTATGATCTTTGCCGTTCAAATCACTCAGATATGACCGGGCTAGACCACTTTTAATAAACCATATTTCACTAAACACTTCGCCTGCATGATGAACGGTTGTACCTTTTTTAACATACTTTATATCAAAGATTCCACACGCCTTTGCCCATTCTTCATCATCGACAGGAATATAATGCTCAACTAATTTTCTAAAATATTTCATAGAACCACTGCCATTTCCTCAAATATGAGGCTTTATCAGACGTTTTAATATTGAAATTCAAGCTAATCAAGATAATTGTAATGCGATTAGTTATCGCCCAATGTCGATAGCGTTTTGTACAACCTAGATCAGTACTTAACTAAAATTTAAAAAGGCCGATCGCCAACCAAAATTATTAGCGTGTTTCTTCGATAACCTCAAAATTGCGAATACGATAGAAACACTCATCGTCGTGAATATCTTTATTCCAATCAACATTTATATCCTCTGGGAATAAATATGCCGGGTGGTAATCTAATTTTATACTTGCAGCTTGAGTTATCGCCTTTTCTGCTTTTTTAAACATTTTTTCTATCGTTATCTCAAAAGTATGCCCACTACTATGTTCAAAAAATGCCACACCATCAACAACCAAAACGCGAGATGAAAAGGTAAGCATGCATCCACTTTCTACTTGATAGGTATAACTAAATGGTGCATTGCTTTGCCAAGCGTCAAAGTTATACTCAAGTGTTTTTAACGCCTCTCCTTTGATAAATTGAAAGCCAACTCCCCACAATGAAAACACAAAAATAATGGCTGTACCAAGTACAAATTGAACTGCAATTGGCTCTCGGATATCTAATACTTTCATGGAAATTTATAAGCCTATTTACCTAGGTAATACACGACTAAACATTATTACATTGGATATAATCTACCTAGTCTTTGTCTATTGAACAAATTATTCGTTATTGAATTTTCAATATAAACCGACATACTTCAATAATTTTCGATATTACTAATAGATGTTTTTACCGAGTAGATTACACAGCTCCCCTTGCCCCCATTGTAACCAAGCTTTTTAATTTCATAGAGTGGGATGTTTACCCATACACGAGAACAATATTTCTGTGCACTAAAATATTGCACCATAAGCTATTAAAATAAGCTTGAAGCCCCCTAATTAGCATGCGTATAAAACTTGACCGACGCTTCATCAACTTTGAACAATTAGATTAAATCAGTCGTATTTATCCAGTTTGTACTGGACCATGTGCATTACACAATCTCCATTAACACGGCTTGTTCACCATAACTTGAGCACACTTCAACACCTTTGACTTCTTGAAATCCAACTCTGCTCCAAAAGGTTTCCGAGCCTTGCACCGCTACCAAGCTTATTTTAGTCATGCCTTTATTTTTAGCCACGTCTATCAATTTTGAGGCTAACGCCCGACCCACTCCTTTTCCTTTTGAATGAGGGCTTATGGCCATATCATGAAGGTACATGTGGTCACAATTTTCGATATAAGGTAAAGACTCAAATAATTTTGGAGGAGCAACACCACACCATGGGTGAGCTAACACATACCCAAATACTTCCCCATCGTTTGATACGCATACAAAGCACGTGTCAGGTGAAGCATCATTTTTACTTTGTAAGACCGATAAGTCCTCTGTGCCAATCTCTTGGTAAGACTTTTCCTGAATGTCTAATATACAGTCCCAGTCCATATCTTCAATCGTTCTAATTATCATGTATCCCTTAATCACATCTCGTATGCTTATACAACGCATAAAACAAAGTTATATGCTTACCTAAATTACAATTCTAAACCCAAAGATTTAAGTGCAAACTCACCTTGTTGTGCACTTTCAAATTGAATTGCTTCCATGCCAACTGCTTTTGCACCAGCAACATTGTGAGGCATGTCATCTAAGAATACCGTTTCTTGTGCAATTAACCCATACCGTGCCATTAATGCATGATATATCTCAGGTTGCGGCTTTAATGTACCCAGCTCAGCCGATACGATAGCGCCGTCAAATAAACCCCAAAAATCATAGGTTGTTTTCAAAAATTCAACGGTTTCATGGACATTATCTGTTAACGCATAGACACCATAACCAGCTTGTTTGACCCGCTGGATCAGTTCTGTAGATTGATACAGTAGAATTTGCGTTTGTTTTATGTAGTAAAAAAGTCGCTCAGTATCTTGTGTACTGAAGCCAAACTCTTGTTGGTACCTACATTGTGTCTCATGTTCAGTGGTAATGCCTTTATTAATGTCTAACCAAATTTCTGAACCAAACACTGACTGGGCCAATTGTTCGCACGAGTTTAATTCTGGAAATGTCAGGTTAATTATTTCCTGTGGAGACCAGCGCACAACCACATTCCCTATGTCAAACACCACATTTTTTATCTGACTTTGTGACATAATCATTCCTTTATTTTATGACTGTTTTAAACACTATACTTCAACACTTTCATATCGCTAAATTGAATGGCATACGCCATCAACTTAGTGCCAAATTTGGGAATAGTATGGAAAAGGCTATAGATGAGTATACACTCGTTTTCTATTTTTAATGTTCTGAAGGGATATATTTTTTAAGGTTTGAAAGTAGGTCAATTAAGACCTACGACAAGGGTTAAGGATATTTTCAAACACAAGCTATGCTTGTTTTTTCATTAGCAGTCGTCTGAATAACACTGCCAAGAAACCGGGCACTTAGCCGTCGGCAGGCATCCTAAGGTATCTAAACCATTACCACCACCTATTTGAGGCGTTTGCTGACCATTCAATGATTTTTTAGACGCGCTTAGGTTTTTCACTTTCTTTTTGCTTAGTTTAAGTAACATAATAATTTCCTTTGGTTAGTTACATTCAACGCAGTCACAATATCAGGTTTTTTAATTCATAAAAACAATATTTATATAAAAATATATTCTTTTTTGATCATTATCATGAATTTATAATTCGATATTATACCGCTTTTTTGAACTTACCATTTTGATAATGTATTTATTTTAAGCAGATTTAACAACACAGCATAAAATGAGAATATTATTTCTCATTTAGTTACAAAATTAGCAATTTACTATTAGATAAAAGGCATCAGATTATTCTTTAAATAAATACTTAATCACTAGGTAGCAATCGGGTAAAAAATGAGCTTGGCAGTACCTAAATAGTAGAGAGGGATTGAAATAAGGGAATACAAATATAGACTTTTATTTGGGCATGATACTTTTAAACATAAAAAAGGAGCCTAAGATTGCCTTAAGCTCCATATAAGAATCCGATTATAAAGATAGGTTATCTAAGATATCGTCATCTACATTATTTGAAAGTGTCACTCTCAATTTTGGTGTTCTGGCCATTTCACGTTTAATTGCAAAATTAGCTTCTTCGTTACGTGCCCAGCTACGACGAGCAATACCATTGTTTACATCAAATAGCAGCATAGATTCTAATCGACGCTCTGCATCGCTTGACCCATCTAACAACATACCAAAGCCACCATTGATAACTTCACCCCAGCCAACGCCGCCGCCGTTGTGAATTGATACCCAAGTAGCGCCACGGAAACCATCACCGATAACGTTGTGGATCGCCATATCAGCTGTGAAACGACTGCCATCATAGATGTTAGATGTCTCACGGAATGGCGAATCAGTACCAGATACATCATGGTGATCACGACCAAGCACAACAGGACCGATTTCACCACGCTCAATGGCATCGTTAAATGCTTTGGCAATCTTGATACGGCCTTCAGCATCTGCGTATAGAATGCGTGCTTGTGAACCAACAACCAGCTTGTTTTCTTTTGCGTCTTTGATCCAAGTAATGTTGTCTTGCATCTGCTGCTGAATTTCTTCTGGGGATTCAGCCATGATCTCTTCAAGCACTTTTGCAGCAATGGCGTCCGTCTTGTCTAAATCTTCTGGTTTACCTGATGTACATACCCAACGGAATGGACCAAAGCCATAGTCAAAACACATTGGACCTAAAATATCCTGAACATAAGACGGATATTTAAAGTCGATACCGTTTGCGGCCATCACATCGCCACCAGCGCGCGAAGACTCAAGTAAGAACGCGTTACCGTAATCAAAGAAGTAAGTGCCTTTGGCTGTATGCTTATTGACAGCGTCTGCGTGACGCTTAAGTGTCGCTTGTACTTTTTCTTTGAATACTTCTGGCTCTTCACGAATTAAGCGGTTTGACTCTTCGTAACTGATCCCCACAGGGTAGTAGCCGCCTGACCACGGGTTATGAAGGGATGTTTGGTCAGATCCAAGGTGTACAAATATGTCTTCTGCAAGGAATGACTCCCATACATCAACGATGTTACCGATGAATGCAATAGACACCACCTCTTCGCCTGCTTGTGCTTTTTTAACACGGGTAACCAAATCAGGCATATTGTCGACTAATTCATCCACCCAACCTTGCTCGTGACGTTTAATCGCGGCTTTGGGGTTTACCTCTGCACATACAGTAATACAATTAGCGATATTACCAGCTTTAGGCTGTGCACCACTCATGCCGCCAAGACCTGCAGTTAAGAAGATCTTACCTTTTGGACTGTCGCCCTTTTCAAGTACTTTACGGAATGCATTCATTACCGTAATAGTTGTGCCGTGTACAATGCCCTGAGGGCCAATGTACATAAAAGAACCCGCTGTCATCTGGCCATACTGTGTTACACCCAGTGCGTTGAACTTTTCCCAATCATCTGGCTGAGAGTAGTTCGGGATCATCATACCGTTCGTTACGACAACGCGTGGCGCATCTTTTGATGACGGGAATAACCCCATTGGGTGGCCTGAGTACATATGAAGTGTTTGGTCTTCTTCCATTTCACTTAAGTACTTCATTGCAAGTAGGTATTGTGCCCAGTTTTGGAATACTGCACCGTTACCACCATAAGTGATAAGCTCTTCTGGATGCTGTGCAACTGCCGGATCTAAGTTGTTGTCAATCATCAACATGATTGCCGCAGCTTGCTCGCATTTAGCTGGATAGTCTGAAATCGAACGCGCTTTAAGCTCATAGTTAGGCTTAAAACGATACATATAAATACGACCAAAATCTTTTAATTCTTGCGCAAATTCAGCTGCAAGTTCTTTATGCCACTCTTTTGGAAAGTAGCGCAGCGCGTTTCTAACTGCTAGCTGCTTTTCTTCTGGGCTTAAAATATCTTTACGCTTTGGCGCACGGTTTGCCCCTGCCGGATATGGCTTTGCTTCAGGCAATACGCTAGGGATACCCTGCTTTATTTGTTCTTGAAAATTCATGTCGGATTTCCTTAGTTCACTGTAACCGTAAATGCTTGTGACTTAACAAACTCAACCATGGCATCGATGTCTGGCTTAAGCAGTCTGTCTTCTTCAAGTTTCGCGACCTTTGTACGGATCAAGGCGTGATTCTGTTCAATAATATCTGAACATGTATTCGGACGTCTAAAATCAACCGCTTGCGCTGCATACATCAACTCAATTGCAAAAATCTTTTCAAGGTTCCCCAAGATTTGGTTGAACTTACGACCTGAAATACTGCCCATTGACACGTGGTCTTCTTGACCCATCGATGTTGGTACACTGTCAGCAGACGGTGGAAAACACAGGGATTTGTTTTCTGTTACCAAGGCCGCAGTCGTATACTGAGGGATCATCATACCTGAGTTTAGACCACCTGATGTGGTGAGCAGTCGAGGTAGTCCGTGTAAGCCTTCAAGTAGCAAATAACAACGACGATCAGAGATGTTACCAAGCTCAGCGGCTGCAATTGACGCGTAGTCAAGTACCATTGCTAAAGGCTGGCCGTGGAAGCTACCACCAGAGATGGCTTCTTCTTCACTGATAACAATTGGGTTGTCTGTCACTGAGTTCATTTCTGTCTCAGCAAGCTCTTTTAAGTGGTTAAATGCGTTGCGCGATGCGCCGTGCACCTGCGGGATACATCTAAGTGAATATGGGTCTTGAACGCGATCACACTCTTCGTGATCAGCCATATTCTGTGAATCTTTGAATAAACGGCGCATGCGTTTTGCAACTGCAATGTTACCTTCAAATGCACGGATAGCATGTAGCTCTTCACGGAATGGTTGTTCACTGCCCTGCATGCCTTCAATACTCAGCGCACCGGCTACATCAGCAAGGTCTAATAAGTAACGCATTTTAGTCAAACCAGTAATGGCATGAGATAGGATAAATTGCGTACCATTGATAAGCGCAAGTCCCTCTTTTGAGTCAAGGTCCATGGCTTCTAAATTGTTATCTGCGAGTACTTTAGCTGCTGGCTGGATCTCATCACCTACCCAGAATTCACCTTCACCTAATAAAGGTAAGAATAAATGAGAAAGCGGCGCAAGGTCACCTGATGCGCCTACAGAACCTTGCTCTGGCACAACTGGGATAATGTCTAGTTCAATAAACTTAAGCATACGCTCAACCACTTCTAGACGAATGCCTGAAAAGCCTTGGCTAAGTGCGTGTACTTTAGTGATAAGCATTAGCTTAGAGATAGGTTTCGCAATTGGGTTACCCACACCAACGGCATGCGTTATTAGTAGGTTCTTTTGCAGAAGTTTGGTCTCTTCAGGGGAAACTTGCGTGTCGCACAGCGGACCAAAACCAGTATTGATACCATATACTGCTTTATCAGATGCAGCCATTTTGTCTACTCGTTGACGGCTTTTGTTAATTTTATCTAATGCTTCCTGACAAAGCTCTGCTTCAATACTGCCATCGGCTATGCCGTTTACAATATCAAGGTTTAGACGATCTACACCATATCTAAACGTCATCTTATTCTCCTAAATATATGCTTTTCCTAAGCAACTATGTGCTTGATGGCGCAATTTTAACGCTGTAATGATGTTTTATAAATTATAGATAATCGTAATTCATTCCGGTTTTATCAAACTTAATGGTGTTACCTCGGCAAACTTTCCATTAAAATAAGCCCAGCTTTAAATTCCAACCACTTTTTAGCCAGTTCACGTGCTGCTTTTAGGAGAAAAACTGTGCAAGTTCATGACGTTGACCTACGCCTATTGAGGATCTTTGTGGCCATAGTCGAATCTGGTGGTCTATCCGCCGCAGAGTCTCGCTTAAACATTGGTCGCTCAACCATTAGCTCACATTTGTCGGACTTAGAAGTAAGGCTTGGGGTAAAACTGTGCAAACGCGGTCGAGGCGGCTTTGAACTCACAGAGCCCGGTCGTATTACATACCAAGCCTCTCTTGAACTTTTACAACAATGTGAGGCATTTGCAACGACGGTCGCCAGTTCCAAGAACGAATTATCTGGGCGTGTAACCATTGCGGTAATCGACACCATGGCCAGCGATCCGCGCTGTGGAATCGCAAATGCTATCGCGTCATTGAAAACACAAAGCGATAATATTCAATTTGATATCAATGTATGTGAAGCGAAAGAGGTTGAGACCTCAGTGATTAACGGGCGCTCTCTCGTAGGGTTAGGCGTCAGCCGGCATCATTTGCGTGGTCTAGAGTATATTCCCCTTTATGATGAAAAAAACTTTCTATATTGCGCCAAAGATCACCCTCTATTTGACTGCAAGCCTTCACAAGTCAATAAACTGCTTAAAAGTGCAGAAGTTGTCTCAAGTAACTATATGCGAGATAAAGAGGTCAGAAATGATGGTCTGAATTATATGAATACTGCCATTGCTTATCATGATGAAGGGATTGCACATTTAATTTTATCTGGCGCATTCATTGGTTACTTACCCGAGCACTACGCCAGCTATTGGGTTGATAAAGGCATATTAAAGGCCATTTTACCGCAAAAATATGCGTATACCATTCCTGTCTCGCTTATAACAGCGAAAAACAACTCAGCTTCCCCCCTTGCTAATGCGATTATTGAAGAATTAAAACGAAGCCATCATATCAGTCACAAAAATGACTAAACATATCTTAACAGCCATTAAAAAAGGCGACATTACCTGTCGCCTTGCACCTTTAATCTCAAGGTTTTTAAGGAATTAGTTACACGCACCTAGGTCGGTCCACACTTTCCAGTCATTACCAACATTGGAGTTTTGAGCTGGATTTGCGTCTCTGTTCCACCAGTTGCTACGATACTTGCTGCCTTGGTAAGACACTTCAGAACCAGCAACATAAGTCTTCGTTGCACTCCACTCAGTTAAGCCAGTACAACCTGTGTTGTTAGCACCATCAGTCACTGTTACAGACTTAGTTACACTGTGCGTTGCACCAGCATCATCAGTTACCGTCACAGAAACTTGGTAAGCACCTGCATTTGCAAACGCATGAGAAACAGTTGCACCCGTCGTGTTGAAGCCACCGATATTCCAGTCGTAGCTTACGATTTGGCCATCAGCATCACGGCTTGAACTTGCATTAAAATCACATGCTAATGCACTACAGCTAAATGTAAAATCTGCGACAGGTGCTTGGTTATCAACTGCACCACCACACCCATTTGCAGTAAGATAGTCCGAAGCAGCTTTCGCTTGAACTAAACCGTAACCATATTCGTCATCACGACCCGCTGTGCCCAAATCAATGGCAGTCGCATTAAGCGCGTTGCGGATATCGACGTTTGTACAACTTGGATGCTGACTCCAAACCAATGCGGCAACACCTGCAACGTGCGGGCTCGCCATAGAAGTACCAGTCATAAGACCATAATCAAGCACTGCATTTAGTTCTACTTCTACTGTACTACCCACTGAAGATTTCAATGCTGTACCAGCTTCTTGAGACAAAGACAATACTGGAATTGTTAAGCCATGATTTGCATCACCTAACGTACCGCCAAACTCACCAGGCGCATTGTTATAAATGATGGCTGCGACACCACCACCCGCTTCACAATTTTCCGCTTTTACTTTGAACGATGCTCCACCACGCTCGATTAAACAGATACTTTGGGTCGCAGCACACGCCGTTAAGCTTTGACCACAATCAACAAGTTCAGCGCTCACTGTGCCTTCTACAGAATGCGTCATGCCACCTGCTTTAACAAAATTAGTACCAGCAGTGATGCCTGCAAGGATCCCAGAGCTTCTTGGTACGGTTGAAAGTACATCAGTACCTGGTGCTGCGATTTCAACTTGAGCATTATATTGTGACGATGGATTCTTAACTCGGTTTTCATCAACATTTGCCACTGACATAACTGTATCGTAGCTCGCCGGATAGCTCATCGTCGCGTTGCCATCATTACCCGCTGCTGCAATGATTAATACACCTTTGTCATAAGCTGCCTGTAAACGATCTTGGAAGTACTGACTTGGACTACCGCCACCTAAACTCATGTTGATAATTTTCGCGCCGTTTTCAACACAGTTATCAACGCCACGAGCAATACGCGATGTTAAACCTTGCTTACCGTCATTATCGAAAACACGAACATTGTGAATACCAACCTTATCGTTCGGTAACACACCGACTACACCAAAGCCATTATCAATCGCAACGATTGTACCTGCAACGTGTGTACCGTGACCAGAACCATCCTGATACCAATTTAAGCCTCCAGGGAGGTCAGTGAAACCGGTTGCATTTTGTGGTAAATCAGGGTGACCTAAGTCATAACCAGAGTCGATAACACACACTTTAAATAAATCGGCATTTGTATCTTGTAGAAGATTTGCTTGTACTTCTGCCAGACCATAAGGCGATGCTTCACCCACAAAGTCTTGTGTAAAAGGTACATACTCAAAATCTTCTTCAATGTACGCGTATTGACCAGACGCTTTAAGTTTCGCAACTTGCTCCGGCGTTAGCTCCATTGTTACAACTGTACCATCTGTATCTGCAGATAATACCTCTGCTGCAGGTTCAGCGTGAAAACTCTCTGCAATATTTGCTCTAGCAAAACGGCTTGTCTCTGGCGCAAAGATACTTAGATCACTTTGCTTTAAGATGTATTGTTTTGTTTCTTGTGCTTGAGCAACCGTTGCAGAAAGCGCTGCTACTGCAAACGCAACCGATGTTAATTTAAATGTCTTTTTCATGTTGTTTCCTAATTATTATTTTTATCCGCATCCAATGCGGTGGATTCCTGTTGCCTAAGCAATGTGTACCTTGTTTGCAAACACCCTACACAATGAAAATCAAACTTTCAACCTTTTATTTACAAAAATTCATATTTATTTCATTAAAAATGAAAAAGCAATAAATACAAATATGCAATTGACCAATTATTGAACTTTAAAAACTAAATGAAGCTTAAAAAAAGTCGTGAGCATTTAATACAAACAGAAAAGTTAAAAAAAAATAACAATGGTGGAGGTATTTTTTTAAACAACACGCATCATTGTGTTACACCCTTGATTAAAGCGCTTAGGTCAAACACGCCTGCACAGTAGGCGATTAGCACTCGGTTAAAACAATTAATTAAAAGAAATCTTCACTCTATAAATAACCAAGATCAAACTAAATATAAGTAATTTATACAATTAGGATTTACTCATCATACACTTTCTAAGATAATGAGAATAATTTCCATTAAGGAGTAACATCAATGAAAATCATTAAAAAACTAGCCGTTGCCGCGCTCTGTATTTCAGCTTTCCAAGCTTCAGCCAACGACTGCGAACTAACAATCGAATCGAACGATATGATGCAATTTTCTGCTAAATCATTGTCCGTGCCAGAAAAATGTGAAGAAGTTAAATTAACGCTGGTACATACCGGTAAATTGCCTGCAACTGTGATGGGCCATAACTGGGTATTAACAGAGAAGAAAAACGTAAAAGCGGTTGCTTCTGACGGCATGAGAGCTGGCGTTAAAAATAGCTATGTAAAACCTGATGACGCTAGAGTGTTTGCATACACACCAGTAATTGGTGGTGGTGAATCAACATCAATTACTTTTTCAACTAAGGGGATGAGCAAGAATAAAGACTATAACTTTTTTTGTTCTTTCCCGGGTCACTTCGCTATTATGAAAGGTACATTTAAAATCGTATAACTTTTGAGCCAGCACGAACAAATTTCGTGCTGGCCAATATCACTTATATCTCTTTATTACTGTCACAGCCTCGGCTTTAAACAATAACTCTATAGACAAATTAATCACGTCTAGTGCGAAATGCATCATAGCTCCATATACTCAGCAGCAAACTTCTCATCATTAACATATTCAAGTTGTGATTTTCATAAAGCCAGTTTAAAAGCACTTAAAACCTTCACTACCTAATAAAAAACATTTAAAAAAACAACCAAGTGTTATTTATTTGATAAAACTACGTTTGGCATATGTGACTAAAAATAAATTAAGGATATTTTAATGAAAAGGTCAATTTTGGCTAGTACACTCGCCCTCGTTCTGAGTTCTTCAGTATTTGCAAACAACTATGCACTTCTATCTGAAGTAAGAGATCAAATCAAATCTCCTGAATATACACAACAAGAGAAACAACTTGTTGTTGAGCAAGCAAGGATCTTCTTGGAAGACCTTTATGTACATCAGTATGCCAAAGATATTTACTATGGTATTTCTCCAACAGGACACTTAAATGCAGTCTCTGAGATTTATAAAGTCATTGACGAGCTTGATACTTTAGATACAGACCAATTACATGCTCGCCTTACAAAAATATTTAAAGCACAACGTGATTTACATCTAGTCTACCTTCATCCACAACCAGTGCGAAGCTATGCCTCATACTTGCCTTTTGAATTTGACAAAACACTAGATGTCTTCGGTCACTCTGAAGTACGTGTCTCTAATTTATTCGAAAGCCTGCTTCCTTATGTCACAGACAGCAGGTTACCTGAAGTTGGCGACAAAGTTATTTCTTATAATGGAGAACCAATTCACAAGGTTGTAGAAGATAACTTATATGTAGGTTATGGCTCTAACGAAGACGCTGGCTTCATCAGAGCGCTGACCACGATCACCCGTAAAGGCCATGCAGTTTCTCTTGTGCCAGAACGTAACGATGTAACTATCGAGTTCTTATCTCATGTAACTGGTGAGACATATACCACCACTATTCCGTGGGTGACCAGATTACCAGCAGCAGCTACGAACAGCACAGGCAATGCAAATGCAAATGTTGCACACTTACTTGAAGAAAGCACTAATATAGAAGCCGCCCAACATCAACTCATTAAATCAGAATTGGATACTGACTCAGGCTCTCCTTTCGTAACGAATCCAACTGCAGATCCACAATTATCTTGGGCAATCCGTGAAGTAGATGGGCAACAAGTGGGCTATATCAAATTAGCTCGTTTTAGAGTTGTCAATGAAATAGACGATGCGCTAAAACAACTCAGTGAACTTTTGACCGATGAATTAGCCCAAACCGATGCATTAGTATTCGATGTAAGAAATAACCCTGGTGGTCTTATCACGTATGCAGACCGACTAGTCCAATTATTCTCTGCTAAGCCTGCCGTACCGACACAATTGAAGTTTCTCAATACCCAGCTTAACTACGATATTTTGCACAAAACTGTTTTTAGTTCATTCGGCCCACAATGGCAAAAAGTGCTTGCAGATGTGAATGGAACGAATGCACGTTACACCGATACAACCAGCTACATTACGATTGCTCAAAACAATGAGTTCGGACAGTCATATTACAAACCTGTAGGCATATGGTCAGACGCAAGAACTTACTCTTCAGGCGATGTATTCACATGTTCAATACAAGATAATGGTGTTGCAAAAGTATATGGCGAGCACAAACGAACCGGTGCTGGCGGTGCAAACGTACTAAGGCACTCTGTGTTTAATCGATATATTGGTGCTCCTTATTTTGAAGCTTTACCATATGATCAAGAAATGACAGTTTCATGGAGACAAATGGTTCGTCATGGTCACAATAAAAATGCCATTATCGAAGATTTCGGTTGTGTTGCAGACCAGCATGTCCCGCAAACACTAGAGAGCATTAAAGACAGCAGCTTAGGTAACTTCGAAACCATTGCAAGAGACTTACTAAGTGAAGCGCCTAACACCTCTACAGTTCGTTTTTTACAATCGAGAGAAACTGATTTAAACACGTCAGGCAGAACATTAGAGATCGAAGTGACCAATACCGAGCTCGTTGAAATTTACTTAAACGATGTCAAAGTGGATGTTGTAAATATCGGCGCGTATGGCGAAGCAAGTAAAACCATCGAATATACAATCCCAGCATCGGCTATCGAAGGTAAAGTAAGATTTATCGGTTTAGATGGGGGTAAGACTCCATTGTGGAATGGGATCCGTTATTTCTACTAATTAACTAAAGTGAGGTATGAGCCTTACATACTGAATCACTGAAAAATCGAATTTAGATCTCAGCTTCTATCTAGCTCAGGAAGTTGAGATCTAATTAATGCTTGGCCACGATAAAGCTGATAGAAGCTATCACTAAAAATACTCCCCAATAGATCAACTTATGGTCCTTAGAACAAGAGCATAGCCAACCGCTGAAAGAAAATACGCTCAAAGTCACAAACAATGTTATTTCTTTTGACGGATTTTCAAATGCTGTGAACATAAATATAATCGCCGCAAAACCAAACCAACACGCCGTCGAAAAGTGCCACATATTAGTCAGCACAGTTTTCGTACAAACCCGTCCAAACAAACGCTTTGGCTCTAGGCGTCTCAACGCCTTTTCACTCAGTATCAGCTTATAGCCAATCCAGTGGTGTAAAGTACCAATGATTAAAATTAAAAAGAATACAGAACTAGGCATACACTACAACCCAAAACACCTACTTACGCCTTTGCCTGCATATGGAAACTACGTGGACATTTATTTCAAAAAAAGAAATTATATACTGAACGTAAGAAAATTACTGCACATTTTGGAACATTCCAAGAGTTGTTAGGACTAGATAAGATAAAAATGTTCTTGGTTATTGAATATTTTTCACTTAAGTATGTTGACTCATCATCCTGATTTTAATAACACACTGCTTATCTAAGTAGTTAGTAATACGAACTAATTGACGAACCACATTCTCGCTTATTGACACATCATGACGGTGATACTAAGTTGCTGCGCTTTTGGTAAAATCAAATAACACGACTAGATCCAATCCTTCCAATTTTACAAGACCTATCATAGTATCTAGTCGTTGATAAATTATAGTAATCAAGCTTAGAGGACTAGCCTAGATCTCGCATTAGTATCTCGTACTCTTCATTGGCATCAGAAATAAGGTGAGATAATTCTCTGGCATCCCGCTCCTTTAAAACTACTTGCCAGCTTGTTGAGCCCTCAATACCAGTAATAACAATGTCCGCACCGGTATGTTCGTACTTTATATTATCGAATTGGGTTGAATGGTGCTCATGCAGCTCAACAATATCAACGTCAAGCTGACCTGTCGGAAAGACCTCAATATGGGCGTGTAAACCTTTTTCCCCTGACAAGCAATATTCTCTATGTATCGTAATCATGACAAGCTCCTTACTGTTATATTAAAGCCAACAACAAGTGTAGATCACGATGAGCAGATAAGTGCATTCATTGAAAATGAAAATATGAGATGCTATTGCAAATATCAGAATTAATATGAAAAATCCACACATTAAGTTTTTGTGACGTGTGCTGGATATCATTTGAACTTACTTACAATGTTCAATTAACAAGGTTTTTTAAATTCAATTAATAAATAACCAAACTAAAAGAACCGTACAAAATGTATGACATTTAATATGTTAAGGCAAATATCCACAAGACACTTCTAAAGCACTACCCATTAATAAAACTCATATAAGGTATTTCTACCTGTAATAATCATATTTAACAATACCTTATCCTATGTGACTGTCTCGAGACATCCCCTTGGCTAGGTGTTAAAACCAAAATGAAAAAAAAGCGTATATTTGTTTCGATTACTGTCTACAACAGAAATGATTAAATTGGAGAGAGTGGTTAAGCTTTCAGCGGAGGAAAGTAAAAATAGTAGGGGAAACCCCCTACTCATAAATTTTATTTAGAAGCCATTAAGCATCTTATCACAGACAACCGGCGTTGGTCTGTGGTTGTCATCAACGGCAACAAATGTAAAGTTACCCGAAATAGCCAAGTGCTTATCATCTTTATGCATTGTCTCTAAGAAGATTTGTACTTCTACTTTTAAGCTTGTATTACCAACATGCACAACCTTGGCAACCAACTCAGCAAAAGTACCAGCTGGGATCGCTTCTTTAAAATCCACACGATCAGACGAAATTGTTACCAGTGGCTTGCGACAAAAACGCGTTGCCGCAATGAATGCAACTTCATCCATCCAAGCTAACGCATCACCACCGAATAAAGTATTGTGGTGATTCGTTCTGCCAGGGAAAACTGTTTTAGTTACTGAAGTTGTTGATTCTTCAATACGCTTCGCGATGGTTGCGTCTTTATGTTGTTCTGTCATTATTTACTGCTTTTGTTTGCTAGTTTATCAATCATAAGTAATTCAGGGTCAAGCCTTTCACCAAACCAATTGAAACGCCAATCTAAATGCGGCCCTGTTACTCTACCAGTTGCCCCAATATCACCGATTACATCACCGGTTGAAACCATATCCCCGACTTTGACATGCAACTTACTCATATGGATGTATGTCGAGGTTATTCCATATCCGTGGTCTAAAATAAGCGTACCACCACTGTAATACAAGTCACTCTCAGCTAGGACGACTTTACCTGATAACGGTGCCCAAATAGGTGTTCCGGTTTTATTTGCAATATCTAAACCGAAGTGCGGCCGTCTAGGCTCACCGTTGAAGTATCTTTGGCTACCATAAACCCCAGAAATTCGACCTTTTGCAGGCCGATAAACCGGCATATCAAAAAACTCTAATTTGCTGCTTTTCGCTCTCGCAGCGCCAACTTTCGCCGAATCATCACGAATGCGTTGGAGTACTTCTTTGGGCGGCGATACATACTTTTTAGCAACGCCAGTGATACGGTCAATGTCGTAGTCTCGACTCGTAATTAAAAAGCTTTTGGTATGTCTTTTGTCGTTTTTATCTATCCAAGTGAGCGTGTGTTCAGACTTTGCATCACGACCAAACCCAAACACAAACTGACCATCAGGAGTGATGTCTAGCTTTTTACCATTAAAAGAAACAGATTTTATTCCCTCAAGTTGGCCTGTTATCATACCACCTTGAGTTAAGTGTCCTTTCAACTCAATTGCTTGCGCACTCAATGCAAAACATGCACTCAGCGCTAGCAGCAGTTTATGCATACGCAATTGCTCCTTTACCTACCCCTTCGTAAGCTCTTACTTTAACTTCTTTGTCTGGGTTTTCTTTTTTAATTTCATTCGCTAGATATTCTGCGATGCACTCAACCGTCGTATCACAAGGCAAAATATCGCAACGGGCTTGGCTAATACACATTTCAAAGTAGCCTTGAGAGGACTCATAAGCAAATGAATAGTCACCATCTTTTGCTGAGATGTACTTTAACTGAGCATGCTCAATTAAGTCTTCTTGTGTACCAAGATAAATATCTTCCCACTTCTGAGACCACTCTTTTTGCATTCTCGGCATACTCACGCCATCGAAAAAGATACCAATTAATGAGCGGTGACCATGGATGATACGTTGGCAATTACCGTCATGCTTTTTTAAGCCATGGCTGTAATGATAATAAAAGCTGCTCGTCTCTTCTGCACGCAACGTAATGTCGATGTCTTTCACATTCTCAGGCATCTTAGGTAGAATTTGCTGCTTCAAAAAGGCAATGACAGACTCTTCGTCAATTTTATCACCTTCGACGATACAAACTGCTTCATCTGGTGCACTCATTGCTAAATGATGTCCATTGAATTCGTAGTCAAAAGACGTTCGGCCATCATCGCTGTTAAGCTGACAATTTAGCGCTGAAGGAATGGCCAATTTATGATCTATTGTATTATCAATAATCGCTTTGATTTGTTTTTTTACTTTTGCAAAGTCTAAAACCATGGATTCTTCGTTCAGTTGACCATGAAGTGTCATATCAACAATCCAACTTTCTCCAACAGCTCCGCGTTTAGCACACAAGTAAGAAAAGTCTATTACCGTCAAGGCATCTACAAAAAGGATCATAAATTTCCATTAAATTACTAACAAACAAACTAATTATAAAGTTTTTTCAATTAAAAATCGCGTAATTCATAAAGAGAATTGATTTTAATCTTTCTGACGTATTGTTGAGATAAAAATTTAACTGTTCAGAGTTGTTTAGCGTACAACTGTACGCTAGAGTACCCGCAATTAAAAAATGAAGATTGAATACTATGGAACCTAAAAATAGCTATACAAAAGAAGAACTAATCCTTTGTGCTGAAGGCAAAATGTTTGGTGAAAACAACTGTCGCCTACCAATCGACAACATGTTGATGATGGATCGCATCGTTGAAATCAACGACAATGGCGGCGAATATGGCAAAGGTCAAATCATTGCTGAGTTAGACATCAACCCAGATCTTTGGTTCTTCGACTGTCATTTCAGAGGCGACCCAGTAATGCCTGGTTGTCTTGGCTTAGACGCAATGTGGCAGATTGTTGGCTTTTTCTTAGGCTGGTCTGGTGGTCCAGGTCTTGGTCGTGCGTTAGGTGTAGGTGAAGTTAAATTCACAGGTCAGATTTTACCGACGGCTAAAAAAGTAACTTATCGCGTAGACATGAAGCGTGTTATCAAACGTAAGCTGTTCATGGGTCTTGCAGACGGTGTGGTAGAAGTTGACGGCCGTGTTATTTATGAAGCAAAAGATCTTAAAGTAGGCCTTTTCCAAGATACCAGCGCATTTTAAGCTGCTATTTAGACACAAATAAGCCCCTTTCGGGGCTTTATTCTTTCAAATTCGTTTCTATTAATTCTATTTTATGTTTTAAACATGTTGCGATTGTCTATGGCCTCTCGCCAGCCACCTAACCATTCTGATCTGTGCTCAATTTGCTGATATGGACATAAATCTTTAGACCGCCCTGCTAAACCTGCTTTAAATCCCTGTGAGTGTGCTCTTTCTAAACGGTCTCTTTTCTGTCTCTTCATAGGTAAATTCCTCACCTTCAAATTTTTTGATTGCTTCGTCTTACCGACATCCACATTTAATAAATAGTTAACGCAACTGTAATTTGCAAACTCATTTTCGCATGTCATTCAAAAGCACCAACAACCTCTTTTAATTTGGAGAAAATAAAATGAGCTGCGACGCTGAGCGAGCAAAACGTACTTAACTATTTTGGATAGAATCAAATATAATTTTTGCAATAATGGTAACAATAAGACTCCAGCTCGCTTTTCAAACAAAGCGTGCAAGACTTACTCAGAAGGAATGGCCAAACCTCAATGACCAATTAATCATAGTTTGAAAGCACATGCAACATAGAATAGATAAGAACTTTTTTTGGAAATTTTCATTTGCATAAAAAAATCACAAAAAGAAATTTTAAAAGATTTTTAATTTACCTTTAAAACATAATGGAATTAAATTTACTAAAAGTACAGTAAAAAAACATTCATTATTTTGTCATAAAAAAGGCCGCTAGATAGCGGCCTGATATCAATCACTTGGCTCGATTACTTAAGAACCTCTAAGCCGCCCATATATGGCTTAAGCACCTCTGGTACGATAATAGAACCATCTTCTTGTTGATAATTTTCTAATACTGCAACAAGTGTACGGCCAACAGCCAGACCAGAACCATTCAATGTATGAAGTAGCTCAGGTTTTTTCTCGCCTGCGCGACGGAAACGCGCCTGCATACGGCGTGCTTGGAAGTCTTGCATGTTAGAACAAGAAGAAATCTCACGATACGTGTTTTGAGCTGGAAGCCATACTTCTAGGTCATATGTTTTCGCAGCGCCGAAGCCCATATCACCAGTACATAGCACAACCTTTCTGTAAGGCAGCTCTAATGCTTGAAGAATACCCTCAGCGCTGCCAGTAAGCTCCTCAAGTGCCGCCATCGAATCTTCTGGCTTCACTAGTTGAACTAATTCTACTTTGTCAAACTGGTGCTGACGGATAAGGCCGCGCGTATCACGACCATAACTGCCCGCTTCACTGCGGAAACAAGGTGTATGTGCTGTCATCTTGATAGGCAGCTCTTTCTCATCGAAAATTTCATCGCGAGCACAGTTTGTTAAAGGCACTTCAGCTGTAGGAATTAAGCTGTATCCAGCTTGATCTTCTTCAAGTACTTCAGTGTGGAATAAATCCGCTGCAAATTTAGGTAACTGGCCAGTGCCGTATAAGCTTGCTTTGTTCACTAAGTACGGCACATACATTTCTGTGTAGCCATTTTTGTCAGTGTGAGTATCCAGCATAAACTGTACTAGTGCACGGTGCATTCGGGCTACACCGCCACGCATAACAGTAAAGCGCGAACCACTGAGCTTAACACCAGTCTCAAAATCAAGGCCCTTATCTAGCGCTTCACCTAAATCAACATGATCTTTTACTTCAAAGTCATATTGCTTTGGCTCACCCCATTTAGACACTTCAACATTATCATCTTCATCAGCGCCTTCAGGCACATCTTCAGCAGGCAAGTTTGGTAGTGTGGATGCAAGGTCTTGCAATTGAGCTAGAATTTTATCTTGTTCAGCTTTAGCCGCTGATAATTGGTCTCCAAGGTTAGCCACTGCGTCTAACAATGGCTGAGCATCTTCACCCTTTGCTTTAGCTTGACCAATCGCTTTAGAGCGACTGTTACGCTCGCTTTGTAGTTCTTGTGTTTTTGTTTGTAACGTTTTACGCTGCTCTTCAAGCGCATTAACTGCATCAACATCTAGCTCAAAGCCACGCTTCTTTAAACGCGCAGCAGCTTCTTCGATGTCCTGTCTTAAATACTTTGGATCTAACATGTTTGTTCTTTTAACCTTTTTGCATGACTAAGCAAAGACCTATCCAGGCCATAAATATACATACGACGACATTCAACGCTATATTCAGTGCCACCTTCACAAACTGACCTTGTTGTAACAACAAAAGACTGTCCATGGAAAATGTTGAAAATGTCGTCAAAGCACCTAAAAAGCCGACCCCTATCAACGCTTTGGCAGGAGAAACTGCAATTATTTGCTTTTCGATTAATCCGTAAAGAATGCCCATCAACAATGAACCAAGAATATTAACGGTCAATGTACCAAAAGGGAATCCCTTACCCATGAGTTTTAACACAATATCGCTAATAAAAAACCGTAAGCAAGCACCAAATGCGCCACCAATGGCAATCATGAGATAAGTTTTGAGCACTTCCATTTACGTTTTCCCTGATTTTTTAGCATACCTTTGTTGAGCACTTGTACTATCAAGACTTTTTAAGTAATTAAGTTTTTCTTTGATTTGCTTTTCTAATCCGCGATCCGTTGGAAAATAATACTGTCTATCTGCCACCGCTTCTGGAAAATAATTTTCACCCGCAGCATAAGCACCCGACTCATCATGTGCATAACGGTATTCTGCCCCAAAGCCCATTTCTTTCATCAATTGCGTCGGTGCATTACGCAAATGTTCAGGAACCGGTAAATCACCATCCGTTGCTGCATCTCGTTTCGCTTGCTTAAACGCAGTGTATACCGCATTGCTCTTGGCTGCACTGGCCATATAAATAGTCGCTTGTGCAATCGCACGCTCGCCCTCAGCTGGTCCTACCCTATGAAAGATATCCCATGCGTTAAGCGCAACCTGAAGTGCTCTAGGATCTGCATTGCCGATGTCTTCACTGGCAATGGCAAGTAAGCGTCTTGCCACATACAGAGGGTCGCCTCCGCCCGCTAGTATGCGACAGTACCAATAAAGTGCAGCATCGGGGCTGCTACCACGTACTGACTTATGAAAAGCAGAAATCAAATCATAGTAAATATCGCCGCCTTTATCGTACTTGGCTAAGTGAGTTGGTAAAATTTGTGAAAGCACATCACTGTCAATCTGGATGCCGTTGCCAGAGCGATGGCCAAGATCAACAGATTGCTCTAATAAGTTGAGTGCTTTTCTAGCATCTCCATCTGCTGCTTGAGCGATTGCACTTAATGCGTCTTGTTCGATATGAATTGTTATCTGACTGAGTTGCTCATCATTTTCAATGGCGTTTTGCAATGTAAAAAGTAACTCATCCTGCGTTAATGGTTTTAAAGTATAAACGCGGGCACGAGACAACACAGCATTATTCAGGGCAAATGAAGGGTTTTCAGTCGTTGCACCAATAAAAACAAATGTGCCATCTTCGATGTGGGGTAAAAAAGCATCTTGTTGAGATTTATTAAAACGATGTACTTCATCAACAAAAAGTAAAGTACGTCTACCTGATTGCGACAACCGGCTTTTTGCTTCTAACACAGCTTCGCGAATTTCCTTCACGCCTGATGTTACGGCAGATAGTTTCTCAAGCTCTGCATCAGCATGATTTGCAATGATCTCGGCTAATGTCGTTTTTCCAACCCCCGGCGGGCCCCACAAAATCAAACTATGGCATCTACCTTGTTCAATCGCCCGGTAAAGTACGGAGCCCTTATCAATAATATGGGTTTGTCCAATATAGCCCTGTAACGACTTTGGCCGCATTCTAGCGGCCAAAGGTCTAACATCTGGGGCAAAATCAAAACCGAGATTACTCACCTGTTGTTTGGTCGTCTATGACCACTCCGTGTGGAATCTTAAAAGTAAAAGACTTATCGTCTAGCTCAATATTGGTTTTCGCATCAACAAATTTAAAAGTTGAAGTTTGGCCTGATGCATCTTTAATACTCAAAGAATCAATAGCTAGACCAGCACGCTCAAACACAATATCCAGCTGTTCAACTTGCGATTCGACATCTGGTTTTGGCGATACGCGATAACCGACGGTTGTTTTGCTCACTTCATATTTTGCCCATTGAGACTTATCTTGCGTAGTCAGTAAAACAAATGGCGTCGTGTCTATTAAACCTGCCGTATTCATCACGGTGACTTGTTCAGCAAAGCTATCGAAGTAAAACGTTTTATCGCCATCAGATACCAGCAATGTTTCATCTGGTTCGAGCTGTTGCCATCTAATTTTTGAAGGATATTTCAGCGCAATATTGCCTGTACCATCTTGTAGTAGCGTACCTTCTTCATCTTTTACTTGTTGGGTAAAACGTGCTTCAAATGTATTTAAAGATTTTAACTTCGCTTTTAAAGAGTCAGCTTCACTTGCAAAGCTTTGTGATATAAAACCACACGATAAACCTAGTACTAAGGCTAATGTCTTACACTTCATTTTAATTTGCTCCACCTTTCGGTACTAATACTTCTCGCGCACCATTGTGACCTGGTGCGCTCACTACCCCTGACATTTCCATCTGCTCAACTAAACGTGCTGCTCGGTTATAACCCACTCTTAATTTACGTTGCACGCTTGAAACAGACACCTTACCAGTCTCAATAACAAACCCTACCGCTTCATCATACAGCGGATCAGACTCATCATCAGCACCTTCAGGTTGCTCCCCAGGTAACAAAATTTCTTCAGTCGCTTCGCCACAAAGAATGTCTTCAATATAATTTGGCTTGCCGCGCGCTTTCCAGTCATTTACAACAGCGTGTACTTCATGGTCATCAACAAAAGCGCCGTGAACACGAATTGGGACGCTTGTGCCTGGCGGTAAATACAGCATATCACCCATACCTAACAGATTTTCTGCACCTTGCTGATCGAGAATGGTGCGCGAGTCAATTTTACTTGAAACTTGGAACGCCATTCTTGTCGGGATATTGGCCTTGATCAGGCCTGTTATCACATCAACCGATGGTCTTTGTGTTGCCAACACAAGATGAATACCTGCTGCACGCGCTTTTTGTGCAATACGAGCAATAAGCTCCTCAACTTTTTTACCGACAATCATCATCATGTCTGCAAACTCGTCGATTACTACCACAATACTCGGTAGTTTATCTAGCTCCTCAGGTCCATCAGCCATACCATCTGTATCTTTAAATAACGGATCTAAAATCGGATGTCCCGCCTCTTTAGCCTCTGTTACTTTCTGGTTGTAACCCTTTAAGTTCCTAACACCTAAAGCAGACATTAACTTATAACGACGTTCCATCTCGCCGACACACCATCGAAGTGCATTGGCCGCTTCTTTCATGTCCGTCACCACTTCACACAACAAGTGCGGAATACCTTCGTATACCGATAGTTCCAACATTTTTGGGTCTATCATGATCATACGAACATCTTCTGGCGGTGACTTATAAAGTAAGCTTAATATCATAACATTAACGCCAACTGACTTACCCGAGCCAGTTGTACCTGCTACGAGTAAATGGGGCATTTTTGCGAGATCGGCTACAACGGGTTCGCCTGCAATGTCCTTACCAAGCACCATAGTCAGTGGTGAAGCATTTTGCTCAAATTTAGGCGCATTAATCACTTCTGACAGCCTAACTATCTCCCGGTTTTTATTCGGTAATTCCAATCCAACATAGGTTTTCCCCGGAATAACCTCAACCACTCGCACACTCACTGCAGATAACGATCTAGCCAAATCTTTTGCTAAAGCAGTTATCTTGGCTACTTTGATACCTGGTGCAAGATCCAACTCAAAACGCGTAACAACAGGTCCTGGATATACCCCCACCACAGCAGCTTGAATGTTAAAGTCTAATAATTTCGCTTCAACAAGGCGAGAAACTGAATCTAACTCTTCTTTGGTGATAGGATTCTTCGCCTTGTCAGGTCTATCTAGCAGATCGAGAGAAGGTAACGGAGCTGTTGGCGGCTGCGCTTCTAACAATGCTTCAAACTGCTCCTTAGCAGATGGCGGTGGCTGATAAGTTGGTTTCTGCTCAGCTTCTTGAGTAGGCTTTTTAATGGGTCTTGCAGGTGATACCACCTTGGTAACTGGCTCGTCTTTTACTGCTGCATCATCTAAGGCATTTAACGCTGCAACCGTATCGAGCGATTCATCGTCAATCGCAGAGAAATTGATTTCTTGCTCAAGGATGTGGTCTAGCTCATCAAAAACGTCTGCAGAAACTGCGTCATTAAAACTTTGCTTTTGTTCAAAAACAGGCTCTATAACTTTTGATTCAGCCTCAGATTTTGAATCTTTACGACTAACAGCAGAGAACAGTTTGTCTTTAAGTTTCAACGGCTTTTCAGTTTCTTGCGTATCAGGAACATCGCCTTTTGGACTCGCAACCTCACGCTCTTTTTGAGCGCGCTCATTTTCAACATTATCCTCAACGTGGTTACGTAATTGAGGTTCAACCTCAGGCGCTATTTCTGTGTCTTCGGCAAGAACTTGCGCTGAAGTTGGCGTCACTTTAACGCCTTTAGTTGTGATTTTTTTAAATAAGAACTTTACCAGCTGAACAACTTTTTCGCCCAAGTAATCAACCGCCTCAACCCAAGAGACGCCTGTCAATAAAGTAATACCAGCGAAGAAAAAGCATAACAGTAAAATAGACGTGCCGGTGAAGTTAAACGCAGGCATCATAGCGCTTGCAACAACGTGCCCAACAATCCCACCAGAGGAAAAAGTATAAATATCGTCAAAATTGATACTGCTTATAGCACTTGAAGAAGCAATAAACAGTGTCGCACCGATAATTCTCAATCCTAGGGTTGTGTAATCGAGCTGCAATATTTTATGTGGTTTCTTAAATATTAAGTAGCCAAATAGCTGCATGGCAGCCGGCACCAAAAATGCCAACCATCCAAACGTTACCAGCAATATATCAGCAACCCACGCCCCTGCGGCGCCGGTTATATTATTCACTTTGACGTACTCACCAGCCTGTGTCCATGCCGGATCGGCAGGATCAAAGGAAATTAAGGCACAGAGAGTAAAAATTGCCGCAGCCGTGCTGACAATCAGTCCCGTTTCTAGTAGGCGCTGAACACCATTTAAGCGCATTACATTCAACCTGTATTTATCTTTTATTGTAAACTTCTATTATAGGTTACACCATATCAAGAAATTCTTTAAGGTGCACAAGGTTTTATAATCTCACCCTCCTCCCCTTTCACCTCCTCCATGACCACATAGGTACGACTTTCATTGA
Organism: Pseudoalteromonas luteoviolacea; assembly: GCF_000814765.1. Taxonomy (GTDB): domain Bacteria; phylum Pseudomonadota; class Gammaproteobacteria; order Enterobacterales; family Alteromonadaceae; genus Pseudoalteromonas; species Pseudoalteromonas luteoviolacea_H. Next base: position 513,959 of record NZ_JWIC01000006.1, on the reverse strand, counting down.
TATTCGGTAATTTAAGTAGAATTTCCCCTAAAACGCCTCGGTACTCGGACATGTCAGTTACACGTGTTTTTAATAAAAAATCGAAATTTCCAGATACTAGGTGGCATTCAATGATTTCATCATGCTGTTTTACTGCTTCATTGAAACGCTCAAATACATCTGGCGAGTTTTTATTTATGGTAACTTCAACAAACACCAATAGCCCTTGACCAAGCTTAACTGGGTCGACCACTGCTTTATACCCTTTTATGAACCCTTCTCGCTCAAGTTTTTTTACCCTTTCCAGACAAGGTGTTGCACTCAAGCCAATTCGTTTGGCTAATTCAACATTAGAAATTCTTCCGTCTTTTTGTAATTCGACTAAAATTTTTCTATCAGTTCTATCTAGCTGAGTATGCATGAAAAGTGTTTTATCCTATTTTTATAAAATTTAAAGTCAATTCATCTTTAAATTAACACAAAAAAGGTAGGACACACTAGCTTTGCATAATTATAATAGTCGAAAATGTTATCCGTTCTTATTTGAGGCGATTTATTATGATTATTGGTGTACCTAAAGAGATTAAAAACCACGAGTACCGTGTTGGTATGGTTCCAGCAAGTGTTCGTGAACTAATTAACCACGGCCACCAGGTTATTGTTGAAACAAATGCAGGTATCGGCATTGGTTTCACTGACGAAGATTATATCCAAGCGGGTGCTGAAATTTTACCGACAGCTGCAGACGTTTTCGCTAAAGCTGAAATGATTGTTAAGGTAAAAGAGCCACAAGCTGTTGAGCGTGCGATGTTACGTGAAGACCAAATTCTTTTCACTTACCTTCACCTAGCACCAGATCTTCCACAAACTGAAGATCTAATTAAGAGCGGCGCAATCTGTATTGCATACGAAACTGTCACTGACTCACGTGGTGGTCTTCCACTTCTAGCGCCAATGTCAGAAGTTGCTGGTCGTATGTCTATTCAAGCAGGTGCTCAGGCGCTTGAAAAGTCAAACCTAGGCCGCGGCATGTTACTTGGTGGCGTACCAGGTGTTGAGCCAGCTAAAGTGGTTGTTATCGGTGGCGGTATGGTTGGTCGTAACGCAGCGCAAATGGCTGTTGGTATGGGTGCTGACGTTACTATTCTTGACCGTAACATTGACGTACTACGTAGCCTTAACGCGCAGTTCGGTAGCCAAGCAAAAGTGATTTACTCGACTGTAGACGCTCTTGAAAAGCACGTTGTTGAAGCTGACCTTGTAATTGGTGGTGTACTAATCCCAGGTGCGGCTGCTCCTAAGCTAGTAACTGAAGCACACATCAAAGCGATGAAGCCTGGTGCTGCAATCGTTGACGTTGCAATCGACCAAGGTGGTTGTATCGCGACTTCAAAAGCGACTACACACGCAGAACCAACTTACATCGTTGATGACGTTGTTCACTACTGTGTTGCTAACATGCCAGGTGCGGTTCCTCGTACTTCAACGTTTGCACTTAATAATGCAACTCTGCCGTACATCATCAAGCTTGCAAACCTAGGCTACAAAGAAGCGCTTCTTTCTGATGAGCACTTCCTAAACGGTCTTAACGTTCTTAAGGGCCAAGTAACTTGTAAAGAAGTTGCTGAAGGTTTCAATATGGAATTTGTTGAGCCACGTTCAGCTGTTGAAAACGCTTAATCGCAAACAGCATTGAATATTTAAGGGCCCGTTTTTCGCGGGCCTTTTTGATTTTAAATCAATTGTTCTTATCCTTATCCCTGCTATTTTTCTCGTTTTTATAATTCTTGGCTATTCTTATCAATGTAAGATAATGCAGTGAGCGAGAAGTTATGGCCATATCTTTAACCCAACAAGAAAAACAGATTCTCAGGTCTATATCCATCCCGCCAAGACCTGAAGCACTTGTTCAGTTTTCACAAGAAACAAAATCTCCGGAACCAAACATCAACAAAATCACGCAAATTTTGCAAAGCGACGTTGCCATCAGTGCGGCAATACTGCAAGTCGTCAACTCAGCGGCTTTTCGCCGCAGTAAAGAAATTGAATCACTTGAACAAGCCATTATGATCCTTGGCCTGAAGCGTTTAATACCGCTTGTTAAAGCGGTTGCAGTTAAAGCAACAGTTGAAACACCTCCCGCTTTGGATAATTTTTGGCAAGATCAAAGTGACATTGCTCAGCTTTGCTCAACGCTATGCCTCAAGTTAAACAAACCCGGCTTATCAAACCACGCATACATGCTTGGGTTGTTCCACACAGTTGGGATCCCTCTATTGTGTGTGCACTTTGATGATTACACAGAAGTGATAAACGTTGCTAAAGCCGATGGCTGGAGCAAGGCAACTGAGTTTGAATTTGGTAAATATAATACCAGCCATGCCACCATAGGTGCACTCCTCGCGCAGCAATGGAAGCTCCCAAAGCCCATGATCAATGTCATCTACTATCAACATGATGCCAATGGCATATTCAGCTCAGGCGAATTAGATGGTGTTGCGCTAGAGCTACTTTCTATTTTGAAACTTGCCCGTCACGGCAATTTCCTCTTTAAAAATACCACCACAATAGAAAGCGATCATGAATGGCAAGCCATCAGCGATGAAGTGTTAGATTTTATAAATATGTCTGAAGAAGAGTTAGATGAGCTATATAGCGCTTTAGAATCAAATTAACGCATTATAGTTTGAAGTTTTGATGCTAATTTGTAAATAAAACCATTAAACTGCCGTAAATCATTGCAACTATTTCCTTATGATTTACCTTTAGTAATAGACTCACATCTGGGAGACGTTCTGTGAAGTTTAAATATAAAGTAGTCGCCGTTTCTGCGAGTGTTTTAGTGCTTGCCTTATTCTTATTGTCCGTCAAGCAATACTTCCTGCTTAAAGAAAACTTAGAACAACAAGTCACACACAGTATGGAAGAAGTAATCCAAGGGATCAGCAATACTGTCACCGCACAAATGCAAGGAGCGATGAACCTTGCAGCCCTCACAACAGGCCTAGTCTCTCAAGTCGATGGACTAGAAAAAGCACGACCTATGATTTCTCAGCCTAAGCTAACCTCTGAATTTTTACTTATCGGGTACGGAGAAGAAAGCACCGGACAATATGTCGCAAGTGACCCAAACTGGAACCCAGGCTCAACTTGGGACCCAAGAGTAAGACCTTGGTATAAAGATGCAAAAGCAGCCAAAGAATTAGTTGTAACCGATCCTTATGCGGATGCAGTCAGTGGTGAAATTGTTGTGTCTATCGGTGCACCTGTCTTCAAAGGCAGTCAGTTTCACGGCGCCATCTTTTATGATGTAAGCCTCGCGAAGCTGGGTAATATGATTAACTCATTTAACCTATTTGATGCTGGCTTTTCGTTTATGGTGAGCTCGAACGGCAGTACCATATCACACCCAGACGTATCGCTAAATGGTCAACCCGCGCGTAACTTTTTAGGCAACACCGTTGTCAGGGAATCCTCACAAGAAATTGATATTGACGGTGTCACCTACCTTGTCATGTTTAAAGCGGTCGAAGGATATGATTGGTATGTCGGTGTCGCACTCGAAAAACAAAAAGTATTTTCTGCTATGGACACGTTGACTTATAACGCAACAATTGTCTCTATCATCGCTGTTATCGCCAGCTTCTTAGCCTTATCTTACGTCATTAATATCTTATTAAAACCACTTGAAGCGATTAACACTGCAATGTCTAATATCGCCAAGGGTAACGCAGACCTGACAGTTCGGTTGCAGGCTTCGAGTGAACCTGAGTTTTCTGACTTAGCAGAAAACTTCAACTTATTTACTTCTCGACTGCAAAACATCATCGCTGAAATACAAACGTTGGGACATGAAGTACTTGATGATGCCAAGCAAACCTCTGCAGGCGCTAACCATGCAACTCAAGCAATTCAAAGGCAGCTTGAATCACTCAATGAACTGGTTAACTCAACTGCTAATATGTCTAACACTGAACAACAAGTAGCCAGCACTGCACAACTTGCAGCAGACGCGATTAAAACAACTGATGGGCTTGCAAAAGATGGAGAAAACATCGTTGTTCAGTCAACCAGCTCAATTAGCGAACTTTCATCTCAAATTGAGCGTGCTGTAGAGGTGGTCAATGAGCTAGAAGTCTCTTCGTCTGGTATTGAACAAATTCTCTCTGTGATCAATGGTATTGCAGAGCAAACAAACTTACTCGCCCTTAACGCTGCAATTGAGGCTGCAAGAGCTGGTGAGTCTGGTAGAGGCTTTGCAGTTGTCGCAGATGAAGTAAGAACTTTAGCTCAGCGTACCCAAGAAGCCACTACTGAGATTAAATCGATGATAGACCAACTGCAATCTGGCGCCGAAAATGCCGTAGGCGTAATGAAGCAAAGCCAAACCATCGTTGAAAAGACCGTTGTGAAAGCAGAAGAAACAAAAGATGCCCTGCATGCTATTCGCGAGTCAATTAACAATATTGTTGAGTTAAATGTAAATATAGCCAGCATGCTGGAAGAACAAAAAGCAGTGGTAGAGGCCGTCGATCACAACGCTTCTGAAATACGTAACCTCTCAAATACCGTTGTTGATGAGGCAAAAGTGGTAGATCACACCATGAAATCACAAGTTGATAAAATCGCAAAACAAGAGGACATGCTAGAGCAATTTAAGGTATAAGTGAGTTAACATCTTGATTTAAATGGCTGGAGTAGCGAGAATAAAGAGATAGCTACTCTAGCAACATTAATATCGGCATACATACATGCAAACGAATTTAAAAGAAAACTTTGAACAATATTTTCAGATAGACGAAGCAAACCAAATCAACTTGTACCCTGTTGATGAGAATATGGTGCCTAAAAACCAAGCCCAACTTGAAGCTGCAATCCCCCCATTATTCAGGCTTGCTAATGAAATTAATGAACTAGATTTAAACGCACTCAGGCCCTTGCGAAATCTGGGTGATGTTGCGTCAGACTTAGCCGCGTATTTGCAGGCTCAATCACGTAAAATTGACCTCATCATGAGCCATATTTTGGCTAATGAGCAACCTGAAGATGAAACCAGTTATTGTGATAGCTATGGGGGTGGCGGGATCAAGGTCACGACAAATGAGCAATTTCAAATTGGACAAAACTTTAGAACCAAGGTTTTTTTGCAATATGAAGCAAGTGCCATTTTTTGCTACAGCCAAGTGATTGAGATTGCAAAACAAGATGATGATGCACTTCAATATACCCTAGCTTTCACTCAAATTAGAGACACAGATCAAGAGCTATTAGTTCGAGCCAGCTTACATGCACAAACAAGGCAATTAAAAAAACGTCAATCAGACGCCGAAAGTGATCAAAATAGCTGACACAGCGCCGTGCAGTGATACACTTAGCCCCTAGCAATTAAAGATCTATTATCGTCATGAGTTTTACGTTATTACCTGAATGGTCACCGCAAGATGCGGTGATGGTCACATGGCCGCACAAAAATACTGACTGGGCTGATATTCTTGAGCAAGTTGAACCTGTATATATCGCCCTATGTCAGCAAATATCGCAAGTTCAAAAAGTGGTTATCGTTGCCCACGACGAAGCGCTTAAAAGTCATATTACCACCCTACTGATTGATGCCAGCGTAGATATGCAGCAAATCGTATTTGTTGATGCGCCTTGCAACGATACTTGGGCACGTGACCATGGTCCGCTGACGACAGCGAATACATGCGGTGAACTCAGCATTAAAGACTTCATCTTTAACGGCTGGGGAAACAAATACGAAAGCGATTTAGATACCCAGATCAATGCCGCTTTGTGTCAGCAAATTGCAGACGAACGTAACCAAGTTCAACAAGTCAACTTGGTTTTAGAAGGCGGCGGTGTCGAGATTAACGAGCACAAAGTGTTGTTAACCACATCAGAGTGCTTACTGAATCCAAATCGAAACCCACACCTGAACAAGCAGCAAGTTGAAGCTGAGCTTACGAAAGAGCTAGGCGCAACTTCGTTTTTGTGGGTAGACCATGGCTACCTTGCTGGTGACGACACGGACAGCCACATTGATACGCTAGTTAGATTTGCACCAAATAATACCCTAGTGTATGTGCAGTGTGACGATGAACAAGACGAACATTATCAGGCACTCAATGCGATGGAGTCTCAACTTAAAGAGTTTGTCACTCCTTCGGGTGAACCATATAACTTAGTGCCTTTGCCTTGGCCAAGTGCTAAATACAATGATGAGAATGAGCGTTTACCAGCAACTTACGCCAATTACCTAATCATCAACGACACTGTGCTACTCCCTATTTATGGGGATGAAAAAGACGCCCTCGCACTGACTCAATTGCAAAAGGCACACCCTGAAAGAACCATTATTGGCATTGACTGCCTGCCAATTATTCATCAATTTGGCAGCTTGCACTGTATCACAATGCAACTACCTCAAGGCTTTTTAAATAGGAACCCAAATGAGCAACAATAATTTGAAAGTCGCATTAATCCAACACACTAATAGCGACAACCTAGAAAGTAACTTTGAAAAGTCCATATCAGGCATTAAAAGCGCGGCAGCACAAGGTGCAAAATTAGTTGTATTACAAGAGCTTCACCGCAGCCTGTATTTCTGTCAAACTGAAGATACTGATTTATTTGATTTGGCTGAAACGATCCCAGGCCCAAGTACAGATGCATTTTGCACACTTGCGAAGGAACTCAACGTTGTTATTGTTGCCTCTCTGTTTGAAAAACGAGCAACGGGTTTATATCACAACACCGCCGTCGTCATTGAGTCAGATGGCACCATTGCCGGAAAATATCGTAAGATGCACATCCCTGACGACCCAGGTTTTTATGAGAAGTTTTATTTTACTCCTGGCGATTTAGGCTTCGAGCCCATTCAAACATCTGTGGGCAAATTAGGCGTTCTAGTTTGTTGGGATCAATGGTTCCCTGAAGGCGCTAGATTAATGGCCATGGCTGGTGCCGAGCTGCTCATCTACCCAACAGCGATTGGTTGGGACCCTCGTGATGATAAAGATGAGCAAATTCGTCAACGAGATGCGTGGATGATTGCACAGCGCGCACATGCAGTTTCTAATGGCGTTCCTGTTATTAGTGTTAATCGCGTCGGACACGAATCTGATCCAAGTGCGCAAAGCGAAGGTATCTTGTTCTGGGGCAATTCTTTTGTCGCCGGTCCTCAGGGTGAACTTCTGGTTCATGGTACTGAAGATCAAGAGGAAGTGCTTGTCGTCGATATTGATCAAGACCGCAGTGAGTCGGTTCGTCGTATCTGGCCGTATTTACGTGATAGACGTATAGATCATTATCAAGACCTATGTAAAATATACAGAGATTAAGTAGTTAGGAGTTAAGAATGGCATTAGTGCAGTGGAATGAGCTACCTTGGGTAAAATCAGCAAAGGACAAGATCCATTGGGGTCAGTTACTCGGTAGTAGTTTGGCAATTACTATTAGCGAGGGAGTGAAAAAAAACCAATCCCTTGTTGTGTTAGTCACGCCAGACACCCCCAGTGCACTGCGTTTAGAAACTGAACTTGGCTATCTACTTGGAGAAGACAACGTCATGGTGTTTCCTGATTGGGAAACTCTCCCCTATGACCACTTTTCACCACACCAAGACATTATTTCTCAGCGTTTAGCCAGTCTCAATGCGCTACGCACAAAACAACAGGGTGTACTGCTTATCCCTGTTGCAACATTAATGCTCAGAACCGCGCCGCCTGAATTTATCTATGGCAATGCACTGCAATTTAAAGTGGGTGATACTTTAGATGCGCAAGGTCTAAAAGAAACACTCACTCAAGCGGGCTATCGTAACGTGCAGCAGGTAATGGAACATGGTGAATTCGCTGTACGCGGCTCTATCATTGACCTTTACCCAATGGGTAGTCAGCACCCTTACCGATTAGACTTTTTTGATGATGAGCTCGACAGTATTCGTCTTTTTGACATTGAAACACAGCGCTCAAGCGAGACCATAAAGTCAATTGACTTATTGCCTGCACACGAGTTTCCAACTAATGACAGTGACATTGAGCGCTTTCGTATTCAATACCGCGAAACCTTTGGAGCAAGCTCTGAACAAGACTCCATCTACATGCAGGTAACACGTGGTAATTGGCCAGCAGGTATCGAATACTACTTACCGTTATTTTATGACAAGCTGGCGACCATTTTTGATTATTTACCAAAAGATGCGGTGTTTATGCACCTAGGCGACATCGAACACGCTGCCGGCGACTTTTGGTTAGATGTCAGTAAACGATACGAAAACCGTAGAGTTGATCCATTAAGGCCATTACTAGAACCAAAAGCGCTTTACCTTAATGTCGAATCGCTTTTTGAGGCGTTTTCACATTACCCGAGAATTCGATTAAGCCAAGCATCACTAGGGACCAAAGCCGGTCACACAAACGTCAATTCTGCCCTTATTGATGATGTGCGTATTGACCATAAGCAAGCCGATCCATATTCAGCCATTGTGAGTTACATCGCAGAACAAAAACAGCAAAAGGGTAAAGTACTATTTAGCGTTGAATCAGACGGTCGTCGAGAATCATTACTAACGCTGCTAAAGCCAACAGGTTTGAAACTAAAAGAGTTCGAATCCTTTGAGCAGTTTTCAAAAGGTCGTACTGATGTTGGTTTGGTTGTCAGTCCACTAGAAGCATCTGTCTTTCTTGATGGCGCGAAACCTTTATCACTGATCACCGAGCAAGAATTGCTTGGGATTAAAGTTTCCCAGCGCAGGCGCCGTAAGCACAAATACGAGCAAGGACAAGATGCCCTTATTCGCAACCTAGCAGAACTAAAAGAAGGCCAGCCAATTGTGCATTTAGACCATGGTGTTGGACGCTACCTTGGTTTACAAACTATCGATGCTGCGGGTGTTGCCACAGAATTTGTGACAATTATTTACTCTGGTGATGCCAAGCTCTATGTGCCGGTGTCATCCTTGCATATGCTGAGTCGTTATTCTGGGGGGGAAGAAGCCTCTGCCCCACTCCATAAATTGGGGTCTGATGTTTGGGAGAAAGCCAAACGCAAAGCAGCCGAGAAAGTGCGAGATGTTGCGGCAGAACTATTAGACATTTATGCTAAACGTCAAAGCAAACCGGGACATCAATTTAAACTTGATGGCAGTGCATACAGAGATTTCAGTAATAGCTTCCCGTTTGAAGAAACAGATGATCAACGCAACGCCATCGAAGCTGTCATTGGTGACATGCAAACCAATCAAGCGATGGACAGGCTTGTATGTGGTGATGTGGGCTTTGGTAAAACAGAAGTCGCTATGCGTGCCGCCTTTGTTGCTATTAACGACAATAAACAAGTTGCCGTGCTCGTGCCAACAACACTACTAGCACAGCAGCACTTTGAAAATTTCAAAGATAGATTTGCAGATCTGCCCATTGAGGTCGGCGTGTTATCGCGCTTTAACAGTACAAAAGAGCAAAAAGAAACACTTACTGCACTAGAAGACGGTAAAATTGACATTGTTATTGGCACCCATAAGCTCATTCAAGAAAACATTAAGTTTAAAGACTTAGGCTTATTGATTGTCGATGAAGAGCACCGCTTTGGTGTACGTCAAAAAGAAAAAATTAAAAAGCTGCGTGCAGATGTCGACATTTTAACGCTAACTGCAACACCAATTCCAAGAACACTCAATATGGCCATGAGTGGCATGCGCGATTTGTCTATCATCGCAACGCCACCAGCTAAGCGTCTCGCAGTTAAAACCTTTGTTCGTGAGCGCAATGACGAGCTGATCCGTGAAGCCATCTTGCGTGAAACCAAACGTGGTGGTCAGGTTTACTTCCTGCACAACAACGTTGAGACCATCGAAAAAACCGCAGCGGATATTTCAGCACTGGTGCCAGAAGCCAATATCGCCGTCGCGCATGGTCAGATGCGTGAACGTGAACTTGAGCATTTGATGAGCGATTTTTATCATCAAAAGCACAATGTTCTGGTATGTACTACCATCATCGAAACAGGCATCGATATTCCAACAGCAAATACCATCATCATGGATCGCGCAGATAAACTTGGTCTGGCACAGCTTCATCAGCTTCGCGGCCGCGTCGGTCGAAGCCATCACCAAGCGTATGCATATTTACTGACTCGAAATAGCCAAAGCTTAACAAAAGATGCGGTAAAACGTTTACAAGCTATCGAGTCTCTTGAAGACTTAGGTGCAGGTTTTGCATTGGCAACACATGACTTAGAGATCCGTGGTGCAGGTGAACTCTTAGGTGACGACCAAAGTGGCCAAATCCAAACTGTCGGGTTTACCTTGTATATGGAGATGTTAGAACAAGCCGTGCAAGCACTCAAAGACGGTAAAGAGCCAACGCTTGAGAACTTATTACAGCAACAAAGTGAAGTAGACTTGAAACTACCCGCTCTACTGCCTGATGATTACATCCATGATGTAAATATTCGACTGAGCATGTACAAGCGCATTGCTACTCTGTCTTCTGAAAATGAACTAGACGAGTTAAAGGTTGAGCTAATAGACCGTTTTGGCCTGCTGCCTGACGCAGCTAAAAACATTTTCGAAATCCAACTACTCAAATGCAAAGCGCAACAAATCGGCATTCAAAAAATTGAAGCCAATCCAAAAGGTGGCTATTTTGAATTTAGCAATAACACCAGTGTTAACCCAACGTTCATCATTGGATTGATACAAAGCAACCCTGCGATATATCGTATGGAAGGCGCGAGCAAACTACGCTTTAATATAGAAGAAAAAAATGGCCAAGAGCGTTTGAAGCTCATTAACGCCATGATGGATGACTTTCAGAAAAAGGCTGTTGCATGAAGCAATCGATAGTTAAATGGGGACTTTTAGCGGCGCTCAGCACCTCAGCTATGCCCGCTTTTGCAGTGCGTTGGTTTGAAGTGGAGTTAATCGCTTTCGCTCAAAAAGATGCGTCTCAAATTAGAGAAGATTTCTCCGTTGAAACGCCTCCTTTACCCACTGAGAAGCGTTTAGACTTGCTAACTCAAGGGTATAATAATGTCGGACATCAATCTTGCTTGTCTGGTGACCCAAACTATGACCCGCGTAGCGTAACCGAGCGATTCACTAAATCACAAAGCTCTTGGTATTGTGACGACGATATTAACTATGTTGAACGTTATGACATCCTACCGGTCATGCCCGTCAGCGAGCCACTCGAGCATATGCAATCGATGTATTTATTGGCCCCTGAGCAACTTAAGTTCGAGTCAATTCGTAAAAAACTTGAGCGAAAAGGCCATACGGCCATCTTACATACTGGCTGGCGCTTTCCTGATCAAAGTAAAAAGCGCGCACCAAACGTCGTCGTTTATGGTGGTAAAAAATACACTGAGCCTGCTAGCTATATCTATAATCAAACGCATGACGATAACTTTATAAGCTTGCTTGAAAGAGAAACAAAACCGACTATTAAATCTGGTGGTGATTCATTATGGGAGCTAGACGGCACCATGAAGATCCATATTCGTCACTACCTTTATGTAACAAGTAATTTTGATTATCGCTATATATCCGATATCGGAGAGCTGGAGTCTGCAAGAATGTCTCAGTTTACTAGGGTATATAGCGGTGATATCCATTATTTGGATCACCCCAAAATGGGCATTATTTTCCAGATAAGAAAATATAAACACTAACAGGATAAAAAATATGAAAAAACTTTTAGCAATTGCCGCTTTAATCTCACTTACAGCTTGCTCAAAGGTAAGTATTGAAAATTATGAAAAAATATCCGTTGGTATGGAAAAAGCCGAACTTGAGCAGGTTTTGGGTTCAGCAGATTCTTGTGAAGAAAAAACACTTCATACCAATTGTGTTTGGGGCAATGAATCTAAAAACATCACAGTGACGTTAGTTTCTGGTCGCGTTACTTTATTTAGTAAAAAAGGTTTATAAAACACGCCTTTTAGGATCGGTTTGGCAAATGCATAAGCGATAGTGCTTGTGCTTTTGCTCAAAGCCCAAATGCTTAAGCAACTTAATACTTCTTTTATTCTCTTTATCGACGTTTGCATTAATCTGCCCAATCAGTGCTTTAGGTAAGATACTCGGCAATGATTCAACCAAGTAACTAGCCGCTTCGCGCATATACCCTTTCCCCCACTGCTCAGGGGCAAGCTCATAGCCAATTGATATTTCTGACGTTGATTCTTGATAATCAAATAAGCCTATGGAGCCAATCAAAGCCCCCTCATTTAACAACGCAAAACGAACCCCCACCCCTTGATAAAAAAGCTCTAAATCACCTTGGATCATGGCTTTAATATCTTGTAAGGATAAGTCAGTGCCGTAGTCGTTATAATGACTCACTTTAGGGTCATTCAAAATTTCCAGCAATGCGCTGCAGTCTCTATAGGAGACGAGGCGCAATATTAGCCTTTTTGTTCGTAGTTCCATCTGGTTTATGGGTCGATTTTTTATTATTTTGGTATAAACTACCCCATCTTATTTTAAAGTCCAGTGAAGATAAAAATATGACTGAAAAAAGTGACGAATTTAAGGTTATCCCCCGACTACAAAAGTTTTGTGTCCAGAAAAAGGGGAAGGTTGGACTCTAACTGGTATTACAGGCATCGAGGAACACACTTCTGTCATGTTCCAAGGCGTTCGCTATACACTCCCTGCAAAATTAATTGTTGAAGAACTGCTCCCTAACTATCTGGAATCTCAGAAAAACAATTGATCACCCCTAATTTTTAATCCATTAGTTGTATTTTATTGTTGCAATTTTGTTCATATGGGAGGATGATACAATGAGATTGCAAAGATAATAATGGATGCGTCTGTCTCGAAGGAATAAGAATGCACATCGTACAGTGGATGTAGATGTGTGATTACTTTGTGTTGTGTTAGCTTGCTTAGGATAAACTGAACAGAGTTTGTTACCATGCTAAAAACATCACTAACCATTTTAACCCTCGCAACCGCGTCACTCCCCTCCCTCAGTGTTGCAAACACTTGCCAAGGCGAGCTCTTTGGTATCAATGCAGGACGTGGCGATGTGGGGATTTTATTTGGCTTAAATGAGCAGAATAATAGTGCATATGCACAAACCCTTGCCGAATTTAGCGCTTCCGCTTTAGCTTATGATAGTGAAGATAAGCGCATGTATTACATTTCAGCACCCAGACCCATCGAATACAAAGTAGATATAAGTGGGTTAGTCGGACTCACTGAAGAACAAAAGGCGCACTTACCTATTGAAGGCCAGCGATTTAAGTATTTACGCCTTGCTTATTACGATTTCAATACCAACTCACATACCGTGGTCGACAGAACGACACAAGTGTTGAGTATGGTCTTTGACCCTGATAGCAACGCGTTACTTGGTACTGACTTTAAAAAGCTTTATCAAATCAACAAAGAGACTGGTGCTGCCACTGAATTAGGTGCTCTAGGTTCATTAAAAGGTAAATTCAGAGGCGACTTGGTTATCCAAGATGGTAACCTCTATTTAATTACTAGTCGCTCTGTTTATCAAATCAACAGAACAACATATGAAGTCACTAAGCTGGCAAATCATTCGTTGACTGCTGCTACAGGCGCGACACTGAACCAAGCTGGAGAAGTCGTTGTTAGTCGAACACTCATCAATGATTATGGTCATGTAAATCGCTCCAAGCTTTACAAAATGAACCCACAATCTGGTAACACGTGTCTACTGGCAACAGTGCCGGTACGCTTAAATGATTTGGCAACAAATACCGATAGTGAAGTTGCTTGTTATACTACGCCAACATGTGAAACCGATCCTATTCCATCGTTTACCTTAGAAGCGATTAAAGACTCCGCTTTTGAAGGTGCTCAGCTTGAATATCAAATCACATTAAGTGATGACTATTATCAAGATGTGTCCATTGATTTAAGTATTACGCATGGTTCCACTAGTGCTTCGGACGTCAGCTTAAGCCAAAGTAGCATCACCATACCTAGTGGTGAGACAGTAGGCAGCGTAGTCATCAACACGACTGATGACCAAGATTATGAAGGCGACGAGACATTTACTCTAGAAGCAACCGCGGATCAAAATGTAACAGGCACAGCTTCATTACCTGGTACCGTGCTTGAGAACGACCCTCAGTGTATTCCTGATGAATATACCCGTATCAACTACCAATTTGTTAGTGAAAGCGCTGGATATAATAATGATTGGGGTGTCAAAGTTAACGGCAGCTACGTCAAACTACTTGACGAATATGGCGGCTCAGGCAGCTATGATGTGCTAGTTGGCAGCAGTTACAACTATGTTCTCGCCATCAACGGAAATAGTAACCAGTTGACAACCAACTACACTGTTTATGGGGACAAACAGTACTGGGAAGATCAAAACGACAATGACTACAATGATTTTGTCGTGAGAGTGTGGACGACGCCAATTCAAAAAGGATGTGATTAAGTAAAACTAATCTAACCTTGTTTGCGATTTGCTGCTTAACTGGCCTTAACAGCAAATCGCTTTTTTACACCAAACTGTACCCTACTCCCAAAATACATAATGTGTTTGTTTCTCAATTCTATTGGTTGAAGTTCTCACATCAAAAATGTACTTATACATAGATTCAAACTTCACCGTCTCACGTAAAATACCTTTTTTATATTTATATTTGATTTGTTCGTCTGGCGTGAGGGCGGAATACGCCGCACCAATTGATGTATTGTGTTGTTGATTCTTAATGTCAACGAGATAAGAAGTGAATTGTTTTTGTGTTTGATTTTCAATTGTGACAGGTTGCACATTTGGTATGTCTATCTTATCACTAAAGTCCGAAAATACAGGGGCTGCCAATGCGCCAGATGAAACTAGGCATCCCAACATTACATATTTAACATCAGATATAACCATATTGTCTCCTTTTTTATACTCATTTCTACTTTAAACAAAAAACCAACTGAAATACCAGCTTAAAAAGGACTAAAAACGGCTACTTTTCAGGTCTACATTTATATGCACCCTCCAAAAATTAAAATAAATTCAATATATTCAACAAATTAAAATCCTCCTATGTAAAAAGAGTCTATTTAGAATTACTGAGACGCTTAGCAAGTACACACTGGGTAAAGTGGCTCCAGTGCTTAGCAACAAGCACGAAACACTTCATCAAGCTATCTACACATGAGGGATACGCAAGGTGAGAACAATATTAAATTGGAGCAATTAATATGAACACATTTAAAAAACTCGCCATACTAACTGGGCTAACCTGCATATCAATATCAGCAAGTGCCCATCATTTGGGCGCTGATCAGCGTGCTAAATTATCGAGCATCTTAGGTTGTATGTCTCAATCTAATGACACGATTCACATCCATGGCTGTAACCTACAAATTACTAATGGACTCAGTGATACACAGTCTAACAACGGTACTGGTAACCTAATTATTGGCTATAACGATATCAGTACGGAGCCGCCTGCCTCTAAATCTGGCTCGCATAATTTAATCATTGGCCACGGACATACTTACACCCGTTCAGGCTCTTTGATTGCAGGCACCAAAAATACCGTACATGCCCCTTCTAGTTTCGTTACAGGCTCTAGTGGCTTGGTAGAGGGTGCAAATGCAGACAGAGGTACCATTGCTGGCGGACTAGGCAATACAAACAAAGCGTTTTTAAGCGGCATTTTAGGGGGCAATAACAACACCATTTCAGACCAATTCTCCCATGCAATGGTCATTTTAGGAGGTCAAAGTAATGATTTAGATGGTCAATACAGCACAATTGCTGGTGGCGTAAACAACAAAGTAGTTAAAGCACTACAAGTCAATATTCTAGGCGGTCAAAACAATACAGCCACAGTACAACAGACAGTTATTGCCGGTGGTCGTAACAACACCGCAGCGCGAGAAGCTGCCACCATCTTGGGCGGACAAAATAACACCGCAAAAGGATTCCGTTCCACCATCGCAGGTGGTGCAGACAGACAAACAACCAATGACCACGAATTCCGAGCGGGTACTTTCAACTCACAAGACCCATATAGAGCGGACGCTTTAAACCAACAAAACTAATTAAGACAAAATTAAAGGATAACGAACATGAAACTATTATCTAAATTTGCTGTTGTTGCACTTTCAGCCGCCTCTATAAACGCACAAGCAACAACACTCACTGAACAAGAACAAACTGCTTTAATTGACATTCTTTCTTGCTTAGAGCGTGTAGACAACACATTGATTGTGAGAGGGTGTGACGTGCAAGTTGTTAATGGCTCTCACGGTAACGAGGTTAAAAATGGTAAGGGTAATGTCATTGTTGGATACAACAGACAAACAACTGCTTCTCAACACACAGCCACAGGGTCGCATAACTTAGTGATTGGAGATGGACATCAATTCTCTTCAATTGGCAGCATCATCGCTGGTGACAGCAATTCAGCTTTTGCAAATTCAACCTCCGTGGCTGGTGTAAATAATCAAGTCTCAGGATTTAACAGCGTAATATGGGGCGGTGAGTCAAATACAGCTGAAGCGGCTTTCTCTGTGATTTTAGGTGGACAACAAAATAACACCTTGCCGTTTCATAACTTCGCTTTAATTGCAGGTGGCAAAGGCAACACAGCTAAAAACTTTTTTGCTTCGATTTATGGCGGTGAAAACAACGTTGCAAAAGGTCAGAGCTCGATGATTTTAGGCGGTCAAAACAACTTCACAGAAGGTCCGCTTTCAAGCATCACCGGTGGTCGTAACAATGAAGCCAATGGTGAACTCAGCGCCGTATTAGGTGGTGAATTCAATCGTGCAAATGGGTTTACTTCCAGTATCGGTGGCGGCCTTAGTCGGACCATCGGCGGTAAAGATGACTATCAAGCTGGCTACTTTTTCTCTGATAAATAACCTAAAACAAACCATTTTTGGAGTAACAACATGTTAAATTTAAAGAAATCATTTACCCTAGTAAGCCTTGCACTTATCAGCACTACCTCCTTTGCAAGTTCACACGACCACGGTAACGACCCAATAAACAGTGACCATGCATTACGCGCGATTTTACAATGCATGACTAAAGTTGATAACACACTGGTGATCAATGGCTGTAACCTACATATCGCAAATGGTACAGGTTATACACACAAGAAAAATAATGTCAGCGCAGCCAATGGAGTCGGAAACTTAATTTTAGGATACAACACACTCAAATATGGTAGCCAAACGCCTGAACTTGACCGTAGAGGCTCGCACAATGTCATTTTAGGTGATGGTCATAGCTATCAATCAACAGGCACATTAATTACTGGGCGCAATAATACAGTGACTGGTCAATCCGCGGTTATTGCTGGCTCTGGCAATCAAATCAGTGGTTATGGCTCTGCCATCATGTCAGGTAGCAACCACACTATTGAAGCGAACCATGCCAGTATTTTTGGTGGCACTAACAATACAATATACGCAGATGCAACTTGGGGAAGTATTTCAGGTGGTGAAACAAACCGAGTTTACGCGCAACTTGCAAGTGTCGTGGGCGGTCGTCACAACTCAGCCTTTGGTATCGCCTCTTCTATCAGTGGCGGTCAATTTAACCAGACAACTATCAGCGCGCCTTATGCTGTGGTTGTAGGCGGAAGTGACAATAAATCAGGCAGCCCAGCTGCGGTTGTACTTGGCGGGCGCTTTAATGAAGCAAATGGAGAAGCATCTACCGTCGCAGGAGGCTTCAAACGCTCAACAACAGGTATACATGACTACCGAGCAGGCAGTAACTTCTTCTCTAACCAGTAGTAAACACTATCTCCCATCATTCTTCGGTTAAAGCCATCTAATAGATGGCTTTTTTTGATAAGCACACTCATTCAACCAATAAATGAGTGAGAGATTTAACAGCGCGTTGTGAGTCATCATGAAATAAGCCACACGCTTCTTTTCTAAATTGGCTTGGAGTTAAGCCTGTATAAGATTTAAATAACTTATTAAACGTAGATTTGCTATTGAAGCCAGCGTCAAAAGCCACTGCGAGTATTTTATGCGATGTTTTACACAATAAAAGCTTTGCTTCATCAACACGATAACGATTCACAAAGTCGTAAAAGTTCATATTTAAATGCGTGTTTAGTGTGCATGATACTTCAGCGGTTGTTGAATCAATATGTTTAGCTAGTTCTGAAATACTTAATTGAGGGTTTAAAAATAACTTATCATTACGCATTGAATTATTAAGTTGACGAATTATGTGCTCATAGGACTTGCATTGATGCTTATGTGTACGAAGACTATCACTAAGCTCAGATGCATTACCTTGTACGTAAAGCGGTTTAATTTGATTAAAGTAGGACAAATAAAATAACCAAAAGCTCATAGGTACATAGCTAGCCAACGCAATTAATTTACTTACAGGCACAGAAAAAATATCGTTTACAGACAAAAGTAAAAGAACTAAGCACCAGCATACAAGCTGGAACCTAGCCATAACGACAAGCCAAGCGTAATTGTCGTATTGTTGATTGGTTACCTCAATTTTAAGGGTTGGCTGATGCTGATTTAAGTAATAAACGATATAAATCGCATATGACAAGGCGCACACAACACCAAAACAAAATTCCCAAGTCATACTGAACAAGTAACTTGCACAAATAGGCAGCGCATGAAATACATCTTCAAAAGAGACTTTTTTCGCCTCTACATGAAAACGAACATAAAAATAAAATACCAGTCCATAGAAAGCATCAAATGATATGAAACTGGTGTATGCCATTATGTCCGTCATAACAAAGGCAACTTGGGTTAGCTCTGTCACAAACAACAAAATCCAAATGCTTATGAGGCTACAAGCGAGCGTTTTAGTTTTGGATAAAAAGAGCAACAGGCAGACAATACACCCTAAAACTAAACTCAAAATATAGAAATTTCTAATCACATCAGTTACTAGCTCAAACATACTTATTTTCCTTATTTTCATTTGCGCTAAGATGCAGACCGTACACATCGAATAAATGTTACAAAAATAATTACAAATTTAAAAAAATGTAATTTCAGCTCTACTCTTTAACGTTACTGTTAGACATGTCAGGTACAACCATTGCTTTTGCGGTATTGCTGCTCATACTTATTAAACAAGATTTCATTTAATCTGATCACAAGTTGCAAACGATGAAAAAATTCTCTGTGCTATTAGTCGAAGACAACCAGATTTACGCTAACTTAGTCCAGCTACTAGGTGGAGATAGAGCCGAGTTTACTTGGTGTCACAATTTAGAAGCGGCAAATAAAGCTTTAGATAACCAACAGTTTGATATTTATCTTCTGGATCTTTATTTACCAGATGGGGATAGTATCGAGTTTTGTCGACGTATTAACACGCCTAAAAAAGAAGAGACGATAACCGTATTTTTAAGTGGCGAAACAGATTTAGAGTGGCGACTACGAGCATTTGAAGCTGGAGCAGAAAATTACATACAAAAAGATATTGGCAAAGAAGTTTTAAAAATTAAACTGGACAGCTTGCTAGATTATCAAGCTAAGCGATTGCGCGCTTTAAAGCGCGCAAAGAAAGATTCTCAAATACAAACAGACAGAACGTTTAGAACCCAGCTTGATCACAATGCACTTATTCACTTCTATCGCCAATGTTTAAACCTCAACGACATCAACAAATTTTCTGGTTACCTATCTTCACTAATGCAGAGCTGGGAGCTTGATTACATCGCCAGGTTAACACTCACAGATGGTACAGAGTATCATTTTAAGAATAATGATGAAGCCATATGTGATATGGAACTTGAACTATTCAATGACTTAGAGGCCAACAGTGCCAACGTTCAGTCTTTTGGGCAATCTACTTTTTTTAAATATCATCAGGCTGAATTGATTGTCAAAAATATGCCAACTGACAGTTATAATAAAGGATCATTAATAGATATTTTTCACTATGTTGTCGAAGCAATCGATATTAGGCTTAATGAAATTGCAAAACTACAACACATGGACTCAATAATTCAGGAAATAAAAGAGCACTTAGCCGATAGACACGATGATAAAAGCCTCGCCCTAGTTAATGAGTTAGTTGATGATTTAGCAGCCATCACTTCAGAAAAAGATCTAAGTAATGACAATGATGATATGGTGTTTTTCTAAACCATTTGAAAGGCCAAAAAACTTAAAAAGTGAATTTATCAACTTAAAGCCTGCCTTGAGTTTCACGCGGACTACTGTTTTATAAAGAAATAGTGCCAATACAACACATTAAACCGAACTCGACACCACTAATGAGAACAGTTATCATTACAACTAATAATTGTTCAATTCAAACTAGTGAGTTCCACGGAATTTTAATGAAAATAATCAGGCGTTTTAAAGCAACAGTGATGCTATCAACCTCTATAGTATTGGCTCAGGGGTGTGTGACGACACAACAAGATATGCCGTCGCCCAAGCGCACGACCATGCTAAATGATTATACCTTGTTCAGTGCAAGTGATGAGCAACCTATCACAGCTGAACAGCTAGCTGTAAAATTAAATAGCGTTGACGTAATATTTATAGGCGAATACCACACCCACAGTGCCTCTCACCGTTTACAAGCAAATTTACTCCCTCTAATATTCAGACAAAACCCGAATTTGATACTGAGCTTTGAGCAATTTGCACGCGATAAACAAACTATATTGAATCAATATTTGAACAATGAAATTGGTGAACAAACATTGATAAAACAAGCTGATGCTTGGGACAACTATCAAAGTGACTATCGCCCTTTAGTAGAATTCGCACGTGAAAACAAACTACGTGCTATTGCAGCAAATACGCCCCTGAGTATTGTGCGCTGTGTTGCTCGAAAAGGGCCTGAATATATTCAGCAATTTAAAGCCCCGCAAAAAAAATGGGTTGCGCAGGATATCACGTCTAGTTCGACTGCATATCAAGAAAAATTTAAAACTGCTATGGGTCATCACGGCTCAAAAACGGCCAAATCAGGGCCCGTCAAAATGAGTAATAGCTTTTATGCTCAGCTTGCGCGTGATAACACCATGGCAGAATCAATCTTTAACGCGCTAAAGCAATCTAAAAATGGTCAAGTCATTCACTTTAATGGTGCTTTCCATAGTAACTACCACCTCGGTACGGTCGATGCGCTTAAAAAGCTTGATCCTAAGCTTAATATTGCCGTTATTAGCCCACAGTTTAAAAATGAAGCTATTGATTGGTCTGTCGGTGACTTTGTATACAAAATAAAACCATTACCTAAACGGTATATTAAAAAAGAAAATTTAAATCAGGCGATCAAAGTGATGATGGAAAAGCGTAAATCGACGCATTGTGAGTTGTAATTAGGCTCTTTAAAGTCCATATATTACAACCTTTTAAAGTGACTTTGTAAAACTTTCAAATATGAGGCCAATGTAAAACTATTAGTAGTATGTTGGTCTGTACGATTTATAACGCGCTCTTGGTTTTTGGATGTTATTTGTCTAGTCTTTTATAAACTTGTACTTTTAAATTAGTTGAAACCTTTAAAAATGATTGGTGTATTTATTTCTAAACTCGCTTAAAAATCAGCACGAAAAATAGTCAAACCTCTTTAACACTCTTATTTGTAAAAGATCACATTAATCTAATACGATTTATAAACCCCCTCATATACAATAGACTTAAGCAAAATATAAAATTAAAAACTTATGGCATCTTATTTTACAATTTTCTCGCTCCCTGACCATCACATTGATTATCTAAAACAAAAT
Organism: Pseudoalteromonas luteoviolacea; assembly: GCF_000814765.1. Lineage (GTDB taxonomy): Bacteria > Pseudomonadota > Gammaproteobacteria > Enterobacterales > Alteromonadaceae > Pseudoalteromonas > Pseudoalteromonas luteoviolacea_H. The sequence goes on along the minus strand of NZ_JWIC01000006.1, from coordinate 492,278 downwards.
GAAGACGAAATTTTCGAGTATATGGATGGTGAGTTAGTTTGCCGAAAAACCACCCAAAAGCTGAAAAGGTTAATTTTTAAGGCGTTAAACCTGACTCACAAAAACATTGACTTCCCAACTTAGCCTGTAGAGACATTTAACCCAGATATAAACCACAAAAGCGTTCCAGCTTTTCACTTTATACTCAATGGCACAACTGATTTCATATTAGGGGCTGGAACCATATTTCAAACATGGTTATCTACTGATACCCACAGTGCCATTAACATGGATAACATGAATGAAAACTTCGCATTTAAAAGTGAAATGATCCCAGACTTATTAAAAATAGTGAATCAATTAACCGACTCAAAAATAAAATCAAGTTACTGTGAGTGGTTTTCAGTAAACTACCCTGAACATACACCCTGTGACATTGAACTATCCGAGTTATGTGCTGATTTTGTTACTTTTAGAAATGGGTTAAAACACGCAGTTCAAAATAAACTAGGTATTATGTGGGTTGCTTGTTAATTTAAACATAAAAAATTCTATGTAAAATAAAAACCACTGAACAAGTATTTATTATGGGCCAGCAATATATCAGCATCATTGCTTGGCTCTTATGCCATAAAAAATAAACGCCATTGATCACCTTCCGGCACCCATAGTCATAATCTCTAGAACAGAAAGCAGATACACCTGAGTCAAGTGAGTCCTAAACAAAAACCCCTCTTCTTTATTAATATATCAATCACAAAAAAACCGTAGTTCTTGCACATTTCAACCACTCATGGAATAAAATAGTTATTCAATGTCGTAAGACTATTGACTAATCTAGAGGATTTTATTCAAGAGAGCCTTTTACTTTTTCGCCCTAAGCGATTAACCTGCTTTTCAGCAGTAATGTGTTTTGGTGCTTAAATCTCAACTTTTTAACACTAGCACTTAAGATTCTTGCTACATGTCACCAAAAAACTAAAAAGTGCACGTAAAAATAAGTACTATGTAGGCTTAATCACTTTGCTTTGCTCCAATGTAAGATAAAAGCCTGATCACAAAACACTGTCTACACGGTATACTCAATAAAAATGACAAATAACAAGATAAACAATAAGGTAAAAAATAGTATTGGTACTTTCACTGCAAGCTTTCAACGTGATAAATAGACAAAAGCACAGCTGGGCAATACTTGACCAAAGAACGAATGAGAATTAAAAAGTGGACCCATTAGAAAAACTGACTGAAAGAAACAAGAAATACGAAAAAATAAAACGAAAAGAGCGAATAGAAGTTGTAAAACATTTACCGCTTATCGCTGTTTTTATCATTATTTATTTATCAATTTATGTGTATTTGGGTATTGATAACTACAAACCCAATACAGAGAGTTTATTGGGAATGTCTAAACAAGTATGGCTTTTTTCCATGATAATAAGCGGTGGTTTCTGCGTGATATTCTTTGTTGGCAGTTTAGCTTCGATACTTTGGTTCTTCCTCATATCTAAGCATATTAAAGTCAAACATTTACCTCTTAAGGCAGTTTTTATTCCGTTACTTTCTTTCATCTTAAGCTTGGTTTGTTTTATGCTTGGTCACTACCTCGACCAACTCATCCATGATAACTCATCGTCAATTGCAAAAATGATGAGGTTTGGTTATGAAACAACGCCACTTTTAATCGCTTTGCCAATCAATATATTTATCGCAGGGATCGCGTTAATGTTGTTTAAAACGCTAATATCAATAGCTTCTTTTCCATTTGGTGCCAAAAAGCATGCAGAAAAGATTATCGCACTCAATAAATAACTGGCAATTCATTTTATCAACGCACAATAAAACTTTACATTGTGTAGTCTAATCAACATACAGACTACACAATGTATATCATACTCTACGCCACGTCTGTGGCATGTTGCTCAAGCCACACACTAATACCTTGTTTACGACTATTTGTGGCTTCGTTTGCCCCCGCTGCAACAAGATCAGTTAGCAGCACTTTTCCTAGGGAATGCCTGTACTGGGCCTCTGCTCGAGCAAAAGCAGAAGCAATGTGGCATGGGCCTACGCACTCTTTTTCTGAAGCGCCACAAGGTCCATTTTGCCTTACTTCTGTACATCGAAAACTCGGGGCTGTCCCTTCAACTGACGCAGTGATGTCCCAAAGTGAGATCAAGTCCGCACTTTTTGCCAAGCGGTATCCCCCTTTAGCACCTCGGTGAGTCAGTACAATACCTGCACGGCTAAGCGCCTGTAACTGTTTAGCTAAATAAGGTGCAGGCACACCTAAAAACTCTGCAAGAGACTCTTTTGACAATGCACGTTTAGGTGGCAATAGCGCCAAAATAGCGCAAGCATGCGCAACCCACTCTACCCCTTTTCCAATCTTCATTAATGCTCCTATTTACTTACAATCTTAATTCAGATATATTTTGTCCGAATTAAGATTTACCGGTACACAGTGATAATTATCATCACTTTGCTCCAGTAATAGCTGATGCTGCCCGGTCAAAGTCAGCATCAACCTTATAGACTATCTACAATTCTGGCCATTGTATTTCAGTAAAATTATCGAGTCGAACCATTTACTCCGATGCAAACCAGAAGTTTTAAGGAACACCATGATCTTATTGATAATTGTATCGAGTGTTATATCAGTCATCGCGCTGTTATCTATGATATTTGGCGAAGCGATTCAAGATTTATCGGAACGTCTACCTGGCCATGGCGAAAGTATCATTTCACTGACAATCATACTTAGTTCACTCTTTACCGCGTGGTTTATCAATCACCGTCTGCCAAAAATTAGGGTCTTTGGCACTTTACTCGCTTCTACGGGTTGTTTGGCTATGGCATGCTGGTTTTTCTTATTTATTATCAATACTGGCTTTCTTAGCAACCCCAAACCCTATGATACGCCGCTAGATGCCTTCAAACCGACGCTTTTATGGCTCCAGTGCACCTTCGCACTTATTGCTGGCATTGGCTTGCTTTGTATCGCCTTCAAACAAAGCCGCTCCTGTACACCTTTGCCTTTAAACAATACAAATGACGACGTCAAATATGGGCTAGTTGCAAGAGTACTGCACTGGACAACAGCATTTTTATTTATTTTGATGATACCTCTGGGTATTTTTTCGACCATGATCCCTGAAGGAACCCCCTACCGCATTGAGTATTATGTCGTGCACAAAACCATAGGTGTATTGATTTTTATATTGGTCATTATTCGACTTGCATGGAAGCTTTACAGCCACCAGCCAAAACCAGCACCAGGGCTAAGCACCTTCGAACGTTTTCTTTCAACTGCTGTTCATGCTGTGCTGTATTTCTTATTGCTCGCTATTCCTATCTCTGGATTCATCATGACCAGTTATTTTGGGGCACCCACCTACCTGTTTGGCTGGGAACTACAACCTCTTTGGCAATCTAGTGAGCGTGGTGTGGTTATTTGGGGGGTGATACACAAGTATTTATTACCCTATTTAATCTACCTTGTTCTAGGCGCACATATTTTAGGTGCACTCAAACACTTTTTATTTGATAAACACACCAAGGTGCTCAACAAAATCCTCGGATAATCAATCAGGCAATACAATCGCTCTTGATGAAAACTGAAATAATCAAAGCCCTATGATGCAATGATTAGGGCCCTTCAATTTTTCACGATGAAAAATGACCATAAAGCCTCCTAATTCACCAATAAATAGCTAATTGATTAATATATTATTAATCTTGTACAAAGCATACTATTTAGAATAACTATAATCTTTGGAACAAAATGAAATATTTAGCCGCTTTTTTGGGCACACTGCTGTTATCAGGGTGCACTACGAGTTCAAATCACAGGCCTACCGACTATCAAGTGAAAACCAATACGCCACAACCGAGCAGCAGCCTATTTTCAAGTGACACACCGGTTATGAATGATGAAGAAATCGAACGCGCACTTGCACACACTATTTCTTTTGCAAAGGTCAATCGTATCGCAATCGTTAACTTAACGCGTAAAGATAACTCATCAAAAAGTAATTTCGTTCAAATAAACAGTGATTTGGTGGTCCATTTTATTGGTAGACTCGAAAGCTCTCACAGAGTCTACGATGCGTCATTTATGCCCACCCTCTTATTACCAGAACAAAAAACAGTGCCATTTTTGAGAGAAGCAGCGGCACGTTACCAAGCGGACCTTATTTTAGTGTACAAAAGTAGCTGTGATAATTTCAAACAATGGAACGTATTTGAAAAAGACCGTACACGCGCATCTTGCACCACAGAGGCAGTCCTAATAGATACCAGAACAGGCGTTGTGCCATTTACAATCACATCTACAAAGCGATATACAGCCAATCGCAATGCAAGCGATTTAAGCTTCTATGAAACCATTAAACATGCTGAGGTAAAAGCGATTAATGACGGATTAAGTGACATCGCCACCAAACTTAAAGCATTTATAGAAGCAACGCCAACGCTGTAGACGATAAGCGACTCATTTGAATTGAATAAATTTAAAAACGTAATTAGTGAGTGGATTTATCGTAATCATGTATAACGAGAAACTGTCTTGTTGACAACCTCTCGTTATTTCTTAAATCGCGATGTTACCTATCTATTAAGTTAAAAACACGCTGGCTCTGATACCACATAAAGACACACATGAAAAAGTATTTCAGGAAAAAGATAATTCAATAATGAATAGTCTCGCCTTTCATGTTATTCACATAATAAATGGGGCATAACAGTGCCCCATTTATTGAGCTCAATCCGCTAGTTTAAATTATCTAAACCATAATAATGCCCAACGGGTGCCATTGGAGTTAGAGCCATTACATTGACCCGAACCTGTACCGCCGCTCGCAGTACCCAGTGCAACCCAACATGCTGTGTTATGTACATTGCGTTGCCAACCAACCACAGTTGCGTTTTTATAGCTTGCACTGGTAACACATGATTCATGTTTAGGATCATAATTTGTTATAGAAGTTGAGCAGCTTGGGATCAATTGTCCGCTCGTGTATTGTGCCTGCTGCTCTTCATATGCCCAAGATCGACGAATAGTCTCAACGTCACCACCGTTTAAATCAATCGCATAAACACTATTACATCCAGAAGATGAGCAACCAGACTGCTCTCTTACCGCACTAAACTCAGAGACATCCCCTTTATATATACCAGTTAAACTCGGATTGTTAGGTGTAGTATCAGGTGAGTTTGCATATTGTGTTAAATATGCTTTTCCACCAGGAGTTGACTTTGAATACGTGCCAACGAGTGTCCAACCGCCGCCGTCAGTTTCCATGTCACAATACGCTTCAAAAGGGTCAGTGCCCACATCCTGACCGTCCGGGTCAATAACATATACACCAGATGTAGAACTCGGATTATTCGCTAAAATTGCCTTACAGGTCGTGCCATCTTGACCAAGTACTTTTCTATTAATCACATCCAGTTCAGCCCTTTGTTGGTTTACTAGTGCAACTAAGCTGTTAATCTGATTTTGTAACTCATTGCGCGTAATGGTGTCTCTTGAATCCGCATACTCTTTGGTTACCAAGTGATTATTTTGCGTTGGTGTATCTGCAATCGCATTGCCTACAACTTCTAACGCCGCACTCGGACTTGTAGTACCCACACCAACACTCACCGTTGTAGTCACTGTGTTACTGCCATCGGTCCAGTGAGTTGTGCCAGCCTCCCCTTTTAGCCCCTGTGGTCCAGTAATACCCTGTGGTCCTTGGATACCTTGTAATCCCTGTAAGCCTTGAGGGCCAATTTGACCGTCAATGCCAGGGATGCCTGGTTCGCCTTGCGGACCTGTAAGCCCCTGTACTCCTTGAATACCTTGCTCACCCTGCTCGCCTTTAAATTCTTGCCACTTGACGCCATCACATATCAAAATTTGATGCAGGTCAGCTGAGTAATACATCACGCCTTCGTGGCTTTGTAGACACTCTACAGGCGCAACACCCATTGGCTTTAATCGTAATGCGCCTCTGATTTCAGTATTACCATCATTGATATACGGATAATCGGTTAAGACTGCGCTTTGTGTTACTGACACATTATCAAAATAAACAGCTGAAGAGGATGAACTCATATTTGAAAGCTCTATCTGGACGCTTGCCCCAGATGCTATCAATGCTTGATGTGATATATCAGGGGTAAAACTGCCCGTTACATTGGTAAATGTGCCTTGAGCAGGGCTCCCCGAAATAGACACTGGAATGTAGCTACCATCAACTCGTAAACCCACTGCGTAGCTGCCAAAATTAATTTGATGGCTTTGTCCAACCGCAAAGCTGATTGTGTACTCATGACTTGCGCGAAGTGGGACACCCAAATCTTACGTTAGTATCCCGCCCTGATTGGCAAATCCAACGTTTTCTATGCCAGCTTCATTTGTAAACTGGGTTATTTCTGGGTTCACTATGCCAGCCGAATTTATTGCATTCCAGCCACTGACTTGATTAAGCACTTGACCTTCATTCAAAACATCAACATCAAAGCCATTATTTATCGTAAGTTCTTGCGCGCTGACTTGGCTAGATAAAATTGCCGCAGCAACCAATGTTAGAGAAGCTTTATTTTTATACACTCTGTTATAATTCCATTTTATTAAATTAAAAGAAGTTTAACCGTCTAGTTATACCTAGTAAATAAACCAATATTATTAATAAATTTTGATTATTATATTCTTATAAATTTCTCAGAAAATACATTTCAAGTAGAATAAAAAACCGCCTTTACAACTCTTTTTAAAAAACTGGCTATTTAATCATATTTGGTAGCTCAATTTTTGCGACAGCGCCATGATTATCAACTCTACTCGTTAACGTTAACTCCCCACCTTGCGCACGAATAATTTCTCGGCTGAGTACCAAGCCAATGCCGTTGCCCTGCTCTTTTGTAGAGTAAAACGGCGTAAACAAATTATCTGTATTAGTCACTCCCTCTCCTCTATCTATAACTTCAATGCAACTGTATGCTTCAGTGAGCCTGATCACTAATTCAATTTTGGTTGCCCCTGTTACCTCATTGGCCTGTTCCGCATTTTTAACTAGGTTAATTAACGCTTGCTCTAACTGCTCTAAATCACAATACAGATCAAGTTCTTGCCCAAGTTTCTGTTGTATATGTACATTAGGAAACAATGCCTTTAAGCGCTGCTGAAGCTCTGTAGACGCGATAAAATGCTTTGTAGGCGCTGGTAATTGAGATAACTTTGAATAACTAGCAACGAAACCAAGTAAATGCTCCGCGCGCCTTTCAATCACGCCCAACATAGTGTGTTTTAAGTCACTATTCGAGTCACCCGGCAGTGCTTTTAGAGACTGTGCCATCGAATAAATTGGCGTGAGCGAATTTCTCACTTCATGGTTTAAAACCCGTACCAGCTTTTGCCATGCTTGCTGTTCATTTTTTCTTAATTGTTGCTCAATAGACACATACACCATCAACTTATATTGCCTTTTCCCCCTGAGTAGCGCATGTTCAACCACTTTGAAACGCGTGTTCTCTGATATCGTTTGCCAGCGCCCATTTGCCTTTTCAAGCGCAAGCTGTGCAGTATTAAACCCAGTAATATGAACACCTTGATAAAATCGTCCAGCTGCGGTGTTGTAATGATAAACCTGACAATGATGATCGAGCACCACAATAGGTAAATCAAGCTCGTTGATAAAATCAAAAATAAATGACTCGTTTTGAGCATATTCTTGACGCTTGTGTTTCATTCGCCAAGCAATAGATTTAAGCTCTGCTTTAATACAGGCAACTCGTCCAGCTTGATAACATGCCAATTGCCAAATTGTAAATTCATCATTGGCTAAACTATCCAGTTGCATCGAAACACCATCTAGGCATGCAAACACCCATCTGTAAGCTTTATAAAGCGCAAACAGACTCGGTAACAAAACCACTAATATAAGTGTTAAAAACTCCAAGCCACCCAATGATAAAGAGAGAGAAATCGCGATACTCTGGAATATCAGAAAACAAATAGGCACACTGAACAGGAAAATTAACTGTCTTTCGAGCGATGTCGGCAACATTGTGGTTATTCACCCTTGATTGGAATGTTAAATTTATCAATCCGACGATAGATCGCCGACTTACTCAACCCTAAAAATGCGCCTGCTTGAGCGACATTACCATCAAAATGATTAATCGCTTGGTGGATCAACTTTTGCTCTGCTTGCTCTAATGACATCAGCGGTAAATGACTTACTTGGGTGCTATCTACTTGTTGTATTTGAATGTCTTGCGCGGTGATCGTATCAGAGTCTGCCATAATCACCGCACGCTCTAAGACATGGGAAAGCTCTCGAATATTGCCAGGCCAATGATAACCTTTGAGCTTATCATATGCTTGCTCACTCAAAGTCCGAGCAGTTAGGCCATACTTTTTGGTGTGATTAGCTAAAAACCGCTCTGAAAACGCTTGCAACTCATCTAAACGCGACCGTAGAGGCGGTAACTCAATCACTAATGTATTGAGCCTAAATAATAAATCTTTTCTGAACCGCCCTTCGTTTATGAGCCTATCAAGATCAGCATTGGTTGCTGATATGACTCTCGCATTGCTGCGCTTAGATTTAGAACAACCTACCTCTTCATATTCACCACTTTCCAACACACGCAAAAGTTTTGCCTGCAGCGATGTTGGTAAGCATCCGATTTCATCTAAAAATAAGCTTGAGCCATTTGCTAGAGTAAATCGACCAACGCGATGCGCCTTGGCATCTGTAAAAGCCCCTTTTTTATGTCCAAATAGTTCACTTTCAAACAGATTATCAGGTATAGCAGCCATGTTGACACTCACCATCTCAAGTGCGGATCGCTGACTATTTTGGTGAATATATTGCGCCAATAAGCTTTTACCTGTGCCGTTTTCGCCGGTGATCAGTATATTTGCATCCGTCTTTGCTATACGCTTAGCTTTTTCTAACAGTAATGTGCTATTAGCACCAAATGCCCAAAACGTTTCAAGACCTTCGTGACGCACGGTAGGAAATGTAATATGGCTGTTTACCGCTTCGAGTAACCTTTGATTTTTCCAAGGCTTTTCGATGAAGTCGCAAGCGCCCTTTTGCATTGCTTGAACAGCTAACTCTATTTTTGCCCAAGCGGTGATCACTATCACAGGAACATTCAAGTTACGCTCTACCAATTTAGATAAAAACGCCAACCCTTCCTGTCCAGAAGTGGTATCTTGGCTAAAGTTCATATCCAATAAAATCAGATCCACTTTATCTTTAGCCAAACAGGTCAAAGCCGAATTTGGATGATCTGCCTCTAGGCATTGAAAACCATGGCTTTCAAGCACGATACGCGCACTCAAACGAACATCGATAAGATCATCAACAATTAATACTGTTTTCATATTGCCTTTCTAATTTTTATTTTTGGGCTAAAACTGAATGTATTAGCCCATCATACTCTTTACTCTTGGCGAAGCGATGCCATTGGCTTTGAGCCTATTATTTTGCTCATTGGATATAAAGTCGCAAACAGTGCAAATAATATAATCCCCGCACATACCGCTGTTAGCCAGATGGAATTGAACATCATATAATCACTTACATGCTCAATGACCTTTCGATAGCTTGATATACAGACTAATATTGCCAATATAAATGCACTGAATAACGGCAGTATAGTGTCTTTAAACAACTGCTTATACAAACTTTTACGTTTTGCACCTAAGGCCATTCGGATCCCAAGTTCATAGCGGCGCAAGCCTAAGTTGTAACTAAGCACTCCATAAATACCCACTCCAGCGAGCGATAAAGTAAACACCGCGAGTAAAATTGATAAATTACGTGTCATACGCTCCATATGTGTCATCATGCCATATTCATGGTGTATATCTGTGAGTCGCCAAACGCCTGTGCGCAGATCAATAGTCCTGCCCGCCTGAAATACTAATTCGCGACTCAAACTTTTTCCATCTTCCATTTTGACGACATAAGGAAAAGAATATGGCTGAGCAGCAAACCAGAATTGGCGTCCTTGGTGAGTACCGAAAGAGTTAGGGTGATTAAAGTTTTCCGTGACACCCACCACTTCTACAGGGTTATCGGGGTCGAAACTGATAAACGTCTCTCCGACTAAACTACCGCCAGGTTTAAGTAAGTCATTAACCGCTTTTGAAACCAAAAACTCATGTTTTTCACCACGAATTGCGGCTTCACTAAATGTCCGTCCCTCAATGATTTTTAGGCCCGTGACATCAAAGTAATCTCTACCAACCCATGCTTGCGGAGTAAACACACTCTCCTTCCCTGACATATCCGTCACTGTGGTTGAACGCACATTCATTTCAACAGGGCTTCCTCCATGTGCCACCTTCTCAACGCCCTCTATATTATTAAGGGCCTCCTTGAAAGCGTTTATATATGGGTAACGTTCAGGAATACTTTCTTCCATATTCTGTATAAAAAACTGGACCGTATAAAGGTTTTCAGTGTCGCTGCCAAGTGGCCGATTAAGTGTTTCTAGGCTTTTGCTTAAGACCATGGTTGCACTAATGACTAGCCCTGTTGCTAAAAATAGTTGAAAGCCAACCATAAATTGTATTGTGCGAGCACTAACCTGATTCACCGCTCCTTTGCCTGAAGATTGGATTTGCATACGTAACTTGTTAAAGTTAATCAGTCGGCTCGTAATAAATGCAAATAAAGTAGACAGTAAGAAGCAAGCCAGTAATGCACTTATCATCACTGTCATATCAAGAGACAGCGCTGAAATTAAAGGAAGAAACCCTTCACTTATAGAGACAAACAGTTTGATACCCCATGCAGCTAAAAACAATGCCACCAGCACAGACGCAATCATTAATATGCTTGTTTCTAATAAAATACTTTGAAACAGTACACGTTGTTTAGCCCCTAATACAGCTTGAAGCGCTAATTGCTTATGTTTGACAACCGCTCTTGAGATAAACAGATTACTCACATTTAATAATGCGATGCACAATAACCCAGTGACACCTGCCAATAGTAAAATTGCTAAATTATCATTGTCACCTAGTTCCGCCTCACGGAAACTCGTTACAATGGGTTTCAAATCAATTAAACTTGGAAAACCCTCTTTCCACTGCGCTTTAACTTGTTGAATAGATTGATAGAGATGTGCTTTTGCGCTGTCATGTGTTACGCCGTGCTTTAAGACTCCCACCAACTTCAATGAGCGATATAGGCTTGACCACGGACTGCGGTTTTCTGCACGAAAGTAGCGTGAATCTGAAGAAAAGTTAAACCACACTTTTGCTTTACCATCATTAAACATAAATGGATCTACAAATTCTTTTGCAACAACACCGACAACTTTAAATGATTGTACTTGCAGCCCTTCAATTTGTAAGCTTTGTCCTATCACAGATTCGTCACCATCGAAATAACGTTGCCAAAATGCATAAGAGATAAGCATCTCTTGAACTTTATCTTCAAACGTCGAAGCGGGTATCATGTGACGACCTAATTCTAGCGGTACTTTAAATAGCTCATAATATTCACTTGTTGCGTAGGTCACATCTATTTTTGGCTGACCTGGCAGGCTTTTTACAATACGTTGAGATGTACTCACTGCCGCCGCTTTATCAAAAACTTGCTGGGTGTTATACCAGTGCTCTATCGATTGAAAACTTTGATAACCGGCGCTGTTTTTATCCGCGTAAATATTATCTTGCTCGACAATGACTAAGCGAGATTCACTCTCAACTTTAAGCGGCTTAATAAAGTAGCTACTAAACAAACTCATGACGACAAAAAAGCATGCCAGTGTCAGTGACAACGTCAAAATAATCGCGATTGAAAACCCTTTTGCTTGGCGCAAAGAGTTCACTGCTAATTTTAACTGATGTGCGAAACGGGTAATATTCATGCCATCTCCCTTGACGCTTTGATAACCGAATCATTAGATTGCAATACTGCACCATCAAGCAATTTTATATGCCTTTTCGCATATCCGGCATATCGGGGGTCATGGGTTACCATACAAATCGTTGTTCCTTGTTGATTCAGAGACTCTAAAATGGCCATCACCGCATCACCATTTTTAGAATCTAAGTTACCTGTAGGTTCATCGACGAGTAAAATACTTGGCTCACCTGCCAACGCGCGAGCAATCGCAACTCGCTGTTGCTGACCGCCCGATAATTGATTCGGTTTATGATTTGCTCTGTGCTCAATCTCTACTTGGCTCAAAGCACGATTGACTCGTGTTTCGATATCTGCGTAGCTTAAAGGTTGCTCTCGATAGATAAGTGGTAATGCAACATTGTCAAATACAGAGAGCTCATCAATCAAATTAAATGACTGAAAAATAAAGCCGATATGAAGGTTACGAAGCTCTGCAAGTGTATCTGCATCTAAGCTCTGCGTATCCACCCCCTCTACTTTATAAATGCCTTCAGTTATGTCATCTAGCAAACCCATCAGGCTAAGGAGTGTTGATTTACCACAACCTGAAGGCCCACTGATAGAAACGTAATCACCTTTGTGAATACTCAAATTAATATTAGTAAGTGCGTGAGTCTCTACATTTTCAGTAAAATATACCTTCGAGACATTTCTAAGTTCGAGGACTGGTGTACTAGCCATAGTGGTTCCTTATTATTGTGTTATTGTTATTTGTGCGAGGTGTTTAAAATCAGACATATCCGAGATGACAACGTGCTCGCCGGCTTTTACACCAGATCGTATTTCGATGGCGTTGCCTGCGAGTGTACCAAACTCGATTGGGGTTTTAACTAGTTGATTTGTTTTTAAATTGAGGACAAACAGAGAAGCGACGCTACGCTCAGCAATATAGCTTGGTCTTTGTAAAGAAAGGGCTGCTTGCTTTGTGTCAGTGATAACACGGCCCTCAATAGAAAGTGCGGGTCTCGCATTATCAGGTAAAGCCCCTGTTAGCTCTAATTCAATGGCAATGCGCCCATCTCTAACAACAGGATCAATACGATTTACTCGCGCTTCAACCTCGCCACTAAATGTATTGATAATCCCTATCTGACCTTCTTGCACCCTACTCGCTTGCTTTTCAGGAACCTGAAGATCTGCCAATAAAGATAACTCACTGCCGACCAATGCCAAGGGTGCGCCTACTTGAACAGATTGTCCCTGTTCCACATTGACTTCCTGAAGCATCCCCTTAATGCCTGCTCGCACGTGTAGTTTTTCGACATCGGCTTTGGCTGCTGCGTAACTGAGTTCTACTTCACGCGTTAACTCATGCTCTATTTGTAACCGTTGCGCATGCAGTGCTTTGGTTTGTATGAGCTGCTGCTGTGCTAATTTTACGCGAGCGTCGAGTTGGCTCACCTCAAGTTGCGAGCGCTTATGGTCAAGTGCAGATACGATCCCTGTCTCAATTAATTTACCTTCAGCTTCTTCACGGTTTTGTGCATTGGAAAGTTCACTTTTAAGCAGTGTAAGTTGGCCCTGCTGGGCCAAAAGTGCATTATGTTGACTGAGTTTTAAGGCTTCAAAGCTGGCCTTTTGTCTGGCTAACGCAAGCCGGCTACGATTTAAAAGTTGCACTAACTCCGGGTTTGAGAGCAGCATAATGATGGTATCTGATTGCACACGGCTACCAGGCAGATGGTAAATTTCTTCCACTTGAGAGCGATGGGTGGCCGTAATAAAGCGGCTTTGTTTAGAGCGTAGCTTACCGAAACCAGATACCGACAATTTCAGCTTGCCGCTTTGAACCTCAGCAACGACGAAGTCGTGTAAATCTAGTCTATTCCCATCAAAATTAATAAAAGTCAAAGCAATAAAAATAGCAAAAACGCTTATGCTGAGAGCAATTTTTTTTAATGAAAGTGTATGCTTTTTATTATTGGCAAGTGAATCTTTGATATCCATACTCAGTCTCGATAATTATTTTTACTTATCAAGGCCAAATACATGCCAAAATTAACTATATGATTTTGTTGTCAATTTATTAAACCAAGCGACACTACTTTCCCACTTTCGGGAAGCTCACGTCATTTTTGGGAATGAAATGTAAGCAGGTTAATCCAGTATAAAAGTGCAATATGTAATGCCATATTTATCAAACTCACATTGCACTGTTTGGATTTAATTAAGCAGGTAATAAAGTAGCTCAGTATCTAGTAACTCTCGGGGCACCGCCTTCATAAATACACTTTCTCGCATAGTGGTTAATTTGAGTGTTACCAGATACATAAACGCTCCAACTATTTCCATATCTTGGGTTATGACATGAAACTCGGGCATGATCAGCAGTCATGCTAGGCTGAGCATTAAGCGTCTCAACGTTACCAATTGTGAGTATAGCCAATGAAATAATTAAGATTTTATTTAACATCATTAGTTTCCTTATATTTATTGTGTTTTAAGCAAAGAGTGTCATGAACACTCGCGTGGCTAAATGCCTTAAACACTATATTCATATTATAAAAAAATTAACAAACAAAAATTTAAATGCTATATATGCAAAAATCTCATCATGAAAATTTTAAAATCAGAATTTACTTACCCCAAATAATAAGCAGCTGCTTTATAGGAATGGCTTTAGCCACCTTTCATAGACGAGACAAACAACACAAACGGTAACCCCTTGAAATATATTCAAAAGCCAACAAATCGAATTAATTACGGCTCAACTCATGATGAAACCATGCTTTTTTATTAGAATGAGATATGTTCTTGTTTTTTAGAAAAAGAAAATTATTTTATGTTAATTATGGTGGAATACCTTATCAAAATCAGCATTAATTAAGTTGTTATTTGCAATAATTTAAATTAGGTATATTAAAAGCCAAACATTATTTAAAAACTTATATCTATTGACATTTAAAACACAAAAAGAATAGACTCGGAACATATAAAATAAATTATCTATCAAATGAAAATTACTCTCTTTGTTTTACAAGTAACCACCACCACGACAACCACTTAATTGTCGTGTTGGCATTCATTTGATTGAAAAAAGCTGGCATGAACTGCCAGCTTTTTTTTATTTGCTCAGCTCATGTCACACATTTAAATTAACGAAAAATGAGACAAAAATGATTAATGAGCATAGACAAATAGGTAAACAACTACAGCTTTTTGATATGTCGAGCAGTGCGTCAGGTATGGTCGACTGGTACCCGAAAGGATATCAGCTATATCGACGTATTCAATCTTATGTTCGTACTATGCAGCTAAAATACGGGTATCATGAAGTCAATAGCCCTGTTCTAGCCAATCAAGATATTTGGCACACTTCAGGACACAGCGACAAGTACCAGCAGAACATGTTCCACCTTCATGAGCATAACTTAGCGGTTAGACCAATGAGTTGCCCCTTTCATATCAATATATTTAATAGTCTTGTAAAGTCATACAAACAACTGCCCTATCGTATTGCCGAGTTTGGTCTTTGTCACCGCAATGAGGCATCAGGCTCACTCAATGGTCTTTTCCGACTTCGCGCTTTTAACCAGGATGATGGTCATATATTTTGTCGAAAAGGCCAGATTAAAAATGAACTCAAGCAATTTTGTAATATGTTATTTGAAATGTATGCACACTTTGGTTTTCAGAAAGAAAAAATAAAGATAAAAATCTCGCTACGTCCAGACAACAAAATCGGCTCTGATGCCCTGTGGGACGAACTAGAACAGTATCTCAAAAGCGGTTTAGATGAGCTCAACTTATCCTATCAACTTGTGCCTGGAGATGGGGCTTTTTACGGCGCAAAAGTCGAGTTTACACTAGAGGATTCATTAAACAGGGAATGGCAATGTGGCACATTTCAGTTAGACTTTTTCTTAGCCGAAAAATTTGGCTGTACTTACCTAAATGAATCTGCTGCTCCTGAGCACCCGGTGATCTTACACCGCGCAGTGCTTGGCTCAATAGAACGCTTCATTGCCATTTTATTAGAGCATTACAACGGACGATTACCCATAGAATTTAACCCTAATGCAATTATATTGCTGCCAATCAGTCAACAGCATTTAAACTACTGCTACTCGCTGCACAACAAACTCATTTCAATGGGTATCGCCTGCAACATTGATAATTCAGATAATAGCATCAGCTATCGAGTAAGAGCATCTTACAAGCAAAAATGTAACTACTGCATTGTTATCGGAGATCAGGAGCAAAACAATAATATGCTCACGTTAAAGGATAAGAAATCTGCTTACTCTGTTCATTTAAATGATCTGACACCATTTCTTTTACACCATAAAGTACATTAACTCTTATCAAACAGTCAGGCTTTTGCTAATAAAGCCTGACCATTCGGCTGACATAACCTAGAGATGGCATGGCATGTTAAAGGTTTAATTTAACTAGTTTAGTTTTTCAATTAACTTATCTTCGAGCTTTTCCATAAACTCTATAGCGTTGTTTGGTTGATAATTATCACTGTCAGTTATTCGTTTATAAACACTCTCATGTAAGGACTCATTGGTACGTTTTCCAACACCAAGCTTGCGTACGCGTTCTGTGATCTTGTATAGCCAGCTCATTGAATCTCGGTACTCATCTAAGTGATACGGCCGATAATATGACAAAAACTTCTCATTAAAAGTTAATCCATGCTCTTTGGCACGATCTTTTATCCAATGTAGTGAGATATTAGCTAAGCCATCTTGCGAATATCCGCCACCTACATTGCTATGGCTACCCGCAAACCACTTCTGTTCTAAAGTTTGATTGGAGCCCTCTGGTAGCGTCCAAATAGCCGGTTTAAATGGGCCACGTTTTTCATCAATTGCTAAAGCATGATATGCATGCTCGATGTTTTCAGTTAGACTCACATCGTGAAAGCGATATCGACCATTAATAAAGTCAAAGTCAAAAGGTACACCTAACGCACCGACCGTATCCCACACTCCAACAAACTTAATAGACACATCCGTGCAGTTATGCTCAGATTTAAATGCCGCAACTTTGCTATCTGGTGCTGTATTGCGGTAAAGCCTGTAGGCTTCAGGCATATAAAAAGCATGATCTTTTGGCAACAATCCAATTTTGTTAATAAGACCTATCACACTGCGAATTGTATAAGCGCCGCGACTAAAGCCAAAACCATATATCTCATCGCCTGGCTGATAGTTTAAAACCAAAAATTGATAAGCACGTAATACATTTTGCGACAAGCCCAAACCAAATCCGCCACCTAAGATTTTGTCCATCCCCCAATGTGTACCAACACCTTCACTGTAATAAACAACTTGATGCACTCCGTCAGGACATACAGGGTCAACCCCTCTGGCAAGTTTAACAACATTGGTTGGCTTTCTTTTTCCTCGATCATATTGCGCAGGTTTATTCCAAGTTCCGTCCATACACAACACCAATCTTTTCATCTTTTATCCTTGTAAATCAGCACGATTAAAGTAGTCGGTAAGATACAATTAAACTCATGTACAAAAAAGGGCAAACTTCACCTTTACTTTAAATAAAAGTAAATGATAGATGAGATTTTAAGCAGCCCCTCTTTTTCATAATATAAATATTGTTTAATCTAGCCAAAGCGCATATTTAAGATACGACCTTAGCCAATACAGCTAATTTATTTCGTATCCTCTTATTATCGTGAAGCTGCCTACAGAGGGAGAAAAATATTGCGCTTTTATAGCTTGATATTCAGGGTCGTCGAAGAATGCGCTCATGATATTTTTATTGGGGAAACGAATGGTGAATACACGATTTATTTTGTCTTCAACTTCGCTCTTGAGTACCTCTGAAACACGAAAATCATATCCGAATTCTCCGCCCATAGCCGTTAAAATAGGTTTCATTGCTGCACGATACTCGCTGTAAACTACATCATCAATGACCTCTAAGCCAACTAACATTTCATATTTTGACATGACACACTCCTTTTTATTATTCATGTCATGTTGAGATAAGTTCCGTATGAATACAAGCCTTATCATTACTCTTTTCATTACAAAGAACGGTATTGTCATAGAAAACATTTAATTCGTATCCAAGCTTCACAATTGCTCCTTATTGTTCTTTTATATAAGAGACAGTTGTACTTTTTTGGATAAAAACATGATACCTGCTCTGTTCAATCGTGATACTGAAGTCAGTGACACCACGCTTAATGTAATCGCTCATATGCCCACCCTCAGTTTATCAACACTCCTTAGCAAGGACTTTAATCAAAAACTGACGGACAAAGACTACATGAGAATTGCGGCTTTGCTCGCCAAGAAAAGCTATGACGAAGGTGGTTGCCCGATTGGGGCTGTTATTGTCAATGACAAAACAAAGCAAATCGTTGGCAAAGGCCACAATACACTTGTTCAAGAATCTCACCCTTACAACCACGGTGAAACATCGGCAATTCGAGATGCGGGTAGAATCGACTTTTCTCATACGACTTTATATACCAGCCTCAGCCCGTGCGATGTATGCGCAACCTTGCTGTATATGCGCGGCTTTCATAGAGTTGTTGTTGGTGATATCACCAACGCAAGTGGGAATGAAGACTTATTAAGAGAAAAAGGATTGGTTGTCGATATACTTGAAGACGACATGGGTGTAAACCAGTACGCTCAGTATAGAAAAGAGAAGCCCGACCAAGACCTAGAAGACTGGCAAGGTATTGCTGCCCTCTCGAAACCTTAATACACGATGTAAAGCAGCTCCCAAGGGGGCTCAAGATCACAAAAAAATAAAAATCGTCTCGGTGATAAAGTCATATAGTTGATGAAATCACCGAGCGCGCCAGAACCGTCTAACTGGATTTTATACAGGTTAATGCACGGTTTCAGTATTTTCTGAGAGCACTCAACTGGGGTTATCGACGCAAAGAGCGTTAATTGCGTATGTCTCTTTAGATACACATCACCAGCCCTGTAAGCAAATAAACGGTAAGACAATTTTGCTCCACGTCGAATGAACGTGACTCAACCTTTTACCGACTCACCAAAGTTTAAAAAGTAAGACTCATGAGCAATATAAAATACAATGCGTGTCTGTTATTATCAGCGTGACCCCAGTGTATACCTTACACTTTGCCTTTCGTCAAAACTCGCTTTAATATATCATTACAAACTGTGCACTCAATATATCAATTACTTATAAAATCTATTGAAAAGCCTTTACCATTATCTCCTGATACTGAGACCTTCATTTTATTATTTGCAAATCTTTGATAACGCAGCTTTTTTGGAAAGTCATGCTTTGAATTTTCAAACACATGAGTGTCAGCAGTACAATAGGTTAGCTTAAAGGCAACGGGCAATTCATTACTGGAAACTTTTGCAATATAAAAGACCTCACCAGACATCTCGACGAGCCTTAAGGTTTCCTTACTGACAATTTTATCTTTCTTGATTGAATACGTTTGGCCACTGCCTTCAAAAGTTTGATTACTTATTTTTTCCCAAGATTCATCTATTTTTAGCTTACTGTTGTGGGCGCTCCAATTACCAAGCAACCAAGCCAAAGACTCCAGCGAATCACATGTTTTTGTCTGTGCCTGTGTGTGATAAGCGAAACACAATAGTGTGACTAAACTAACCACTTTAAACATAAATACAACTCCTTTTGTCATACGCATTAAGATACTTAACTGAGCAGCATACAATATGTCACTTATTCACCGAATTTCCCACTCACGGCTTGCTATCACTGGACCTTTGCAATATTTCGGCAATTGCGGCCTCTATGTTTTTGGTGTTTTCCGCTTTTTCAATAATCGGAATTACCCAGTCACAATTCAGCTGACGTAAAGTCGCTCGCCAATCATGCCAAAAAGTTCCATCAATCTTATCTAAATTATCCAGACCAAATGTCGAAGATGCGCCCCAGCGTGCTATCGATGGCATACTGCGATTATTGCATTCAGCACCAAATACAAACGGTCTTTGTAAATTATCAGGTTGAATACCGAAGTATAAGTCTGCTTTTTCAATCGGATCTGATACTTTTGAAATAATTTTCATAAACCTTATTTGCCTGTTCAAACACTAGTCGGGCTCTACAACCGCACAAAACACAACATAACGATACATTAGTAGTATTAAAATGAAGTGTAAGCATATTTTTTAAATTAAAAAGTCACGTCACTTTTATTACAACGTCAACCTTACCATTTATGTTTTAGTATCCATAAAGCTAATCAGCATAACGTTTATACCTGTTTCTTAAGATAATTTTAAAACACGTGCAACTTAGTTTCCCTCTTTGATGCTTTTTATATTCTAGCTTTATCCTCATTTTAAAACAGATCGCTCATTGTAAACGCAAGCTCATAGTAGTAATACAAAATAATAATGATAGATATTACAGACAATACGCGAGACATATATGCAAAGAACCTGTACTTTGTATTAAAAGCACATTGCCATAATCCACAAGCCACCCAAACTTGCCAAACTGTAACAAAAGGCATCCAAGCAAATAGATATGCAGAGCTTTCAATCGTTGACATGACATCCGTAAGGATATTTAATACCATACTCAAGAAAATAAAATGAACCCAAAACACTTCCCATAGCTTCGTTTTTCCAGTGAAATTATTCTTAATTACGTTCATCACTGTATTACAATTATTACTTCGAAACAATCGAGGAACATACAACAAAAACTGTATATTTCATTCCTTAACTACATAAATATACATTTTAAAAATAGTGTTAAAAAAAACTAACCACCCCGTTTAATAGCCTATAGTATATACCATGTTATCAAAGAGATGACTGTGTGTTTTTATTTATACGAAAAAAAAGCATGCTTATTTAGCGTTTTTACAATACATCGAGGTCTTTGAGTCACTTCTCTAACTTGTCAAGTTTTCCCTTAGACTTGAAAATCAATAACTCCCATAGAGATGCTAAAAATACTAAATATAAGCCCTAAGAGATGGCTAAAAGAGCTGTTTTCCGCAGCACAATGAACGCATATACCATTTGAATATATAAGTAAACATTGACTTTATGAGTCCTTGTTTGCGCTATCTCATTTTATTAATGTAAAACATCACAACGTAGCCATTTACGCGCCATCACTTTGCCAAAAGCGATGCCAACCCGTCCCTTTAATGAATAATTTATTCGACCATAGTTCAACTTGGCAAATCCAAATGTATAAAATATTCTCAAAAAGCTGATTCACAGAGCGGTTAATGTCAGCACAGTCAATCTAAAAGAACTTGGCGCAACGTGCTTTTATTTTGTGTTCTGCCGAGTAAAACATGTAAAGGGACAATTATGAAAATATATAAATTCAGAAACACAGGTCTATTTAGCCTGATGCTGATGTCAGCGACTCATTCCACTTTGGCTCAAACACAGTATCAGGAGTTTACAGGCGCTCATCAGCCATTTAAGCAAACCAGTGATAAAGTGGTTGGCACATACATTGCGAATTGGTCTAACCCAAGCTCCATTGATGATGTACCTGGCGATAACTTAACGCATATCCTATACGCATTTCTCAGGGCATGCGGACCTGGGCAACTGCCCAATGATCAAGCTGTATGCGCCAATAAGCCCGATTATGTACTTGCAGAGGACAGTTCGACTATAGACAAAGAGTTTGCAGCCAAATTTTCACAGTTAAAGCGAAAGTACCCTCACCTAACAATCCTCCCTTCGGTTGGAGGCTGGGGCGGCTCAGACACATTTCCTCCCATGGCTAAAGACCCACAAGCCAGGCAGGTATTTGTTCAATCAGTTGTAGATTACTTGCGGACGCACCAAGCTTTTGACGGCATTGATATAGATTGGGAATGGCCAAATACACCCGCTGAAGGCGGACATTATGCTGACCTAATGCAGGATTTAAGAACTGCATTCGATGCCTTGGAGGTAGAGTTAGGTAGGAAATACTCGATCACAAGTGCAATAGGAACACATTCCAATAATGTTAAAAACATAGATTACGAGCGCGCAGCACCCTACCTTGATCATATATTTTTAATGACCTATGACTTTTTTGGCGGGTGGTCAAAAAGTAACATTGGTCACCACACCTCTTTGGATGCACACAGTGAAAATATGGCGGCCCATGGTGTCATTCAAGGTGTGCAAAACTTACTGAACAAAAGCGTTCCGGCAAATAAGTTGGTTGTTGGCGTGGCCAAATACGCTCGCGGTTTTGACGGGGTCAGCCTGAGCAGCTCAGGTACACATATCGGAGGCAGTGCAACAGGACTATTCCCAAAAGCTATTCAGCCATGGGATGAGGAGGGTGTTGGTACATACAGGCGTATCGTCGAAGAAGTCATAGGACAAAATGGGCAAGGCATTAATGGATTTACTGTCCGTTATGATGCAGACTGCGATTGTCACTATGCATGGCGAGAAAGTGATGCTGCGTTTGTCGGTTTTGATCACCCAGCCAGCGTTATTAAAAAAGCGCAATATGTTCTAAACAACAACCTAGGTGGCATTTTTGCTTGGGAATACGCCCAAGATAATGGCGATATTCTCAGCGCTATGAATTACGGTGTCGGAAATCAATGGCTAGGCAACTCGAATCCTGGCGATGGCGTTGGGGTGTGCAAAGGAATTGCCAATTGGCACGCCGCAGATGTCTATCTAAAAGGCGATCAAGTACACATAGATAATCGGTTATATGAAGCAAAATGGTACACAAATAACCAGCACCCTGCGCAATACTCTGGCAAATGGCAAGTTTGGCAATTTATTAGCGCATGTCAATAATTGGTAGGTTTGAAAGCCCTCTTTAGTTGGGCTTTTATCATAAAATATAATATTAAAGTAATATTATATTTTTATTTCTACTCATTGGGCTCATCAAATTAGTTTTCATAACTCCCCTCTCAGAAGACCCAGATAATAGTCGCATCGTTATGTCTATAAAAACATGACAACCCTTTGGTCCTAATAATTTATTCAACCAAAACTTAAAATATTAAATTTGCAAATAAACAACCTAAATAATAAAAAGTAAAACCAATGCATTAAATTACAAAAACCAATTTAGTTACATTATAAAACTGATTGAGTTATAATTTAAAATACTTAATTTTAAAATCTTTTTCTCATTGAGAATATAAAAACTACCAGTCTATTAGAAACAAGAAAAATTCACTTATGCAGTCGATGCATATGCCAGAAGTAAAATTAATGCCTCAGGGCCTAATGCGCGTGTAGTGACTAAAAAATCAGTGGGCCGAGACAAATCTACAATTACAATTACATTTAGCATACCTCAATACTCAGCAGATGGTCAGAAGTTAGAGAGATACATAAAGGCATTCGGGCAAAGCTCAAGAACCGGATCACTAACTCTATCTTTTACTGAAGATTATAATCAGACATTTACTATATCTGGTTGGGCAATAGTGACCGATGAAAATAGCAACAGTGATTTCCAACGTTTTGAGGAAAAACTACAGGTAACAGGGACAGGCTCAGCGAATGAAGAACGAGCTTGCTATTAATTTTCCCAGCAAACCTGAACGCCAAAGACAGTTGGCTAACTATTCAAAATTCAAATTAGCCGACTGTTTTTCGGCTTCAAACTGTGCACCCTAAAGCTAATACAGACACTTTTTTATTACTGCTAAGTTAAGCTAAAAGCTTAGGCAAATTAAGTTAGAAAAAGTAAGTAAAGTACAGCGTTAAAGCCTTGTTGATCAAATAGCTCTTTCCTATTGGCCCTGTTATTTTTACTGATATTCAGGCATACCTAACCTGTTCATCTTGGCTTTTATCATCACTTCTGCGTGTTGGCTATTGAAGGTGCGGCATTTTAAGTGTCACCCGCTTGTTATTTAAAACGATAAACGTTCGTTTCAGCCAATAAACGATCATAATAGCCAGGCGTTTCTTTTCATTACTTTAAACCAAGTTGATACATTAATATTATGGCGCTGTTTTTCGGATGACCTTTCTCCCAATATTGGATGCTTTCCTAGGGGTCTAAGGCACCTATAGCCCCAATTTCACCTTAGCAATCATGCGTATCATAAGCTCCATCACTGATTAATCGGTTATCATTTCCGCTTAGTGCCCGCAGTCGATCACCTAATACTTATCAATTACATTCACCATTAATAGCTCTGCACTGACAATGTCATGACCAATTGCTCAATCAGCATTTTCGAACATGCAACTTGCCATTGCCATTGCCATTGCCATAAACTTTTAGGTCAGTGCTATCGATAACAAATTCAGTAATCCCTTGAGTTGTGAGCTTGGACCGGTACTGAAGGTTAAGCTGCTTTCCTCGTTTACACAGGCAGCTGTAATCAATTGACTGGATAGATGCATCCATTAAAGTACTCGAAGTGACACATTAAAAACAGACCAAAATGTCAGCCAAGTTTCAATTACAAAGTCAGAACGAATTTTCGACATACAACTTGCCATTGCCATAAACTTTTAGGTCAGTGATATCGATAACAAATTCAGTAATCCCTTGTGTTGTGGGCTTGGACCGGTACTGAAGGTTAAGCTGCTTTCCTCGTTTACACAGGCAGCTGTAACCAATTGACTGGATAGATGCATCCCTTAAAGTACTCGAAGTGGCACATTAAAAACAGACTGAAATGTCAGGCAAGCTTCAATTACAAAGTCAGAATATATATTTGAACAGCCACGCCCTCCTGCTTGTCAGTTGTTAAATCGTTTCATCACTGAGCCAAATAGCAGTATTGCCACATTGCATCAATGCACGATTAATAGCAGGCCAATTTTTAATTTTCTTTGTCATCATTGCTTTGATTGCGTTAAGTTTTTTGATCTCGCACAAGGCTGGAAGTTCAATTATTTAGGGAACAAAGCCACATCAAGCCAGAAAAATTTCACAAACGGTTTTTGTTCTTTAGTGTGTATTGCTTGAAACATGTAATTGTCTTAGTAAGGTGTTTTATATAGACGTATCTTAATTTTAGGGTAGTTATTTTCTCACTTTGAGCTTTTAATTTCATTATTTTTTAAAAACGGGAGTGTTTTTTATTATTTTTTTAATTTATTTAGGTCTTTGATTTGACGTCTCCATATTTATACATTGTTAAATCATAGACTTGAAATTTAGTTTTTAGATTTTTTAAATTTTCTTTAAAAGTACTTTTTGTTTTTCTTGATATGTTTATAATTTATTTAAAGAAACTTAAAAATCGCCAGCAAATTTTCATTGTATACATTTTATTCTGTGGAAAAATATTCTTATGGGATTTTTATAAAAAGCAAGATTTTTTAACGGAGTTTTATTGGAAACCTTTGTTAAAAATAAGGGCGGCTGACTTTAGTCAACTTTAGACGGGGCGCTAAAGTCAGCCTATTTAAATGCTTACTCTCACTTTGAGAATGAGCACAACACCGACAACTCATGCAAAAGTTAAGTCGGTTTAATAGAGTATAGCATTATGCGTGAATTAAATGTAAGAGAGGTTCAACAAGTAAGTGGTGGTGATGCTTTGCGAGGTTTTAATTGGGGAGCCGCGATAGGTACTGTTGGCGGAGCTGTTTGGACTGGTTCATCAGCCGGAGCAACAAGAGGGGGAGTTATTGGAGGGGCGCTTGGCTTCTCCTTTGGCTTCGGTTATGGTGTTGGTACAGTGCTTTATAAGTTTGCAACAAGATAAGACTTGATTGTAACGTAAAATAAAATTCATCTGGATTATTTCATATAATCCAGATCTTAATTGGAAGTGGTTAAGATGAGTGAACAAAGTATTGTATGGTTATTAGTTTTTATATCTTTTTTAAACTTTGCCATAAGCCTTAATTTTATAAACTCTAATTTTGGTTTTTCGATTTTTCTATTTTCTGGTGGTTGGTTTTTTTTATTTTTATCTAGCAACCCAAGGATTTTGCTATCTAAAAATGTACAAGAAATTGATAGGTTAATCCCTGATATGAAAGGAGTCGGATACCTTTTTATATCTGTATTTTTTTTGATTTTAAACTTTATTTATTACTTGGTATGATGCCCAAATTCAACTCATAAGGGTCTTATTTTCTAAATGATTGAACTTCTACCCCTTTATATGATCAGATCAAAAACTATAACGTAATCAAGGTGCTGTTATTCAATAAACTCAAATCAAGTCTAAATGGTATGATTAAAGCCAATTGGAGGCTAAAATCAATGAAAGGCAATTGGACAGGCACATTTTATAAACGAAATAAAATCAATCGGAAAAATCAATCGAAATCAATCGAAATCAATCGGACAGACACATTTTAAAAACGATAATCGTAATATGCTCTTTTAATGTCATTTCAATTAAGTTTAACATGACCAAATTATATTCTAATACAAGCGCTTTGATCTCAGGGTGTTTCTTTTTCTCTATAGATTTACTTGCCAGTTAAATCTATCTTTTATTTTAACTCTTCAATGCACGAAGCCGTATCGTGCAGAAACCTATGATGTCTATAACTTTTCTATTTTTTAGCTAATTTTATCCAACAGCCCGACTTTGAAGAACTGACATTAGGACTTAACAATTCAATATCAAGAGTTGCGTTGGTGGCTTGTGAAGTGTCATATTGGCCATGAATGTGGTTTAGATATGGACAGGCACATTTTAAACAAGCACTGTCATTGGACCCACACTTTTCCAAAGTAAGACATTCACCTTTGAAAAGCGGCTACAAGGCATCTGATATTAAAGATACATTTAGGTTATGAATAGTTTAATTTTAATAAATTATAGGAGTAGAAATTTGAAGGAACTTTAAACTAAGTTTTACTAGCCAACGCCCTTATACCAGCTTACATCATTTTTAGCTGCATGCACTCTTAATACGGTTTTCGAGCCAGCAAAATTGCCATAGTGGTTTCCAAAATTTTGGATCCTATCCAGCCAGGTCGCTTCTTCAATTCTTAGTAAAACAAGTATATCCTGCACATTCTTCGGTATGTGCCCCTTCTTTTTGGGGTGAATATGACGACCTGTCCAATCAACTAACTCTAGGTAATCTAACAACGAAAAAGGCAATGTATTTTCATGCTCTCTTGTACCAAACGGTTTTAGTAATTTAGGCTGTTTTATTTGGTGCAAAGCTTCATTATTTTGAAGATGCTTTATGCGCTCTTGAATCGATGTAAAGTCGCTGTCCTCTAGCTTATTAGACTTGTTTGCTCTAATTGGGTTTAAATCTACATAGGCCATACAACTGAGCAATGACGGTTTCATCTAACAAAGCTTGTGATTTGTATCTACCTTCCCAATATTTTCCCCTGCAGTTGCCTTCTTTGTTTGCCTTCTTGGCAATGAATTCATTGAGGTTTTTCATATACCAGCTGATGTCATACAGCCGAGTTCGCCACTTTTCAACTAACTCAGATACCAGTAACTGCTCTGCCTCACTGAGGGTACCCCCGTCCAAGAATCTATCAATGATTGGATTACCCTTGTATAACCTATGCCATCTTGATATCACCTCGTTATCTGACCAACTAAGTGCTTGCCGTCTATTCACTTTCACGACCAAATGATAGTGATTACTCATAATTGCATACGCAGCTATTTCAATGGCAAATAAGCTACTTAACAACTTTATCCGCTCTACCAACCACGTTCGTCTATGGTCAAAGTTTTTACCTGTATACTTATCCTCTCCACACAAAAAAGCACGGCGTACACACCGTGCTATTAAGTGGTAATAAGACGTTGACGATAAATCAATAAGTGCTTTTCTTGCTCTGGTCATTCCTTTAACCTCATATCAAAACTGGATATTTAAACAGTGGTTAAGTAACTTGGTTTAAGCAATCAATTTGTGTCTGTCCCATATTACTTTTGAACAATTAGTGTCTGTCCCATACTCT
>NZ_JWIC01000006.1:0-464459 GCF_000814765.1 Pseudoalteromonas luteoviolacea | reverse complement strand
TTTTCATCCATACTCTTTTCCATCCTCTTTACATTTTTTATCCTCTCCACACAAAAAAGCACGGCGTACACACCGTGCTATTAAGGGGTAATAAGACGTTGACGACAAATCGATAAGTGCTTTTCTTTCTCTGGTCATTCCTTTATTCAAAAAGTTAAAACTGGATATTTAAACAATGGTTAAGTAACTTGGTTTAAGCAAACAATTTGTGTCTGTCCCATATTACTTTTTAATAGCAATAAAAGATTGCCTTTCGTTCAAAGCTGTTCAGATGTTCATAAGACATTTCTTAACTCCTAAAATGTAATTGGCCGCACATTTCATTAGCAAAATCTGAGAAGTGCCTTATTTCTATCTTGTTTTTATATGTGGTGCACTTGCATGTTGAATTCGGGCAACGATCTTATTTACTTTTATTCTAGTTTAGCGGTTTATTCGTATTAATTTTTCCCAGTTCTTCTTGATCTAATGCCCAAATATGAACTCTTTCAAGTTTAACCTTTGCAACACTAGCAGAAATAACAAACGCTACAGGTGCCATTAGGTAGATAAATGGGTTAAAGCTTAGGAGGTAACAACCTACCAAATGAACTAAGGCACCGAGACACCCAACAGGTAAACGATGCTTTAGCTTGTAACTACGACCAACAAATCTAGCAGCAAAGCCAACCACAGCAGGAGGAATTGCTAGCATTATAAAAAGTGCACCTCCAATTTCTGCAAATAAAAAATACATAGAAACAGCTGGATCAAAGAAAAAAATGCAGCACAAAAGCCATAGACAGGTTTTTTCATTTTCCTTTAATTCAATTAACGCACTAATCATTTCCTTTTCTGAAAATCTCAAATTTCTCTCCTTAAAATAAATTGTGCCTGTTTCACATTACTTTATTACTTTATTACTTTATTACTTTATTACTTTATTACTTTATTACTTTATTACTTTATTACTTTAAAGCTCAGCTTTGACTCTCCCTGTAAATTTGATCATCGGTCAAATCTAGCTTTTCTTTCAACTCTTCAATACATGAAGCCGTATCATGTATAAATCTGGGATATCTTTGGTTTTGTTCTTTTTTAGGAGGCTTTATCCAACAACCTGATTTAGACGAACGAACATTGTAATTCAATAACTCAATGTCGACAGTTGCATCTGTGATTTCTGAGGTGCCATATTGACCATGGACATAAGTCGTTTTTGCATTGACTTGACTAGACATAAAGCTTGGCGCACCTGATTTATGCGCTATAACTGCGGCACGCAACAAAGTAAAATCGAGTGTCTTCTGGAGCTTTAAATTCGAATTCCCTTTATATTGAACTGAATAGTGCTTCTCACTCACTTTCTTTTCCGAAAAGCCTCCACTTAAAAGATTGTATGGCTGATATACGTGAGATACGCAACCACTTAACGATACGAGTGCTGTTGTTATTGTTAATAACCTTGCAAACATGCTTCCAGGCCCTACTTCAATTTTTTTATAGAAAATATATTTATTAAAACGTAAAAGCCATAGGCTTTAATTTAAATTATTTTATCCAACCTAGAAACAAATGTAAAACAAACACTAACATTTTAATATATAACTTTAAAAGCCAGAAAAAACCAAATAAAGCAAACTCATTTAATACCATGAAGCTAAAAACATAAATATTAATTTATAGAAATTAACATTTCACCCCGCCCCACTGTAACAAATATAAAATTCATAGAATATATTTATGAGCAACAAAATAAATTCAACTTTTCAGCTAGCTAACTTTACAACTTAGGGCTCCTCTCTGTGAGCCGTCATTATTCAAGAATCTGGACAGGCATACTTTAAAAACGCAAACTTATTTGGAACTTATTATGAGCTCACCTTTTTTATACTAATTACGGTCAAATAAGCAGCACAAAGGTTTTAAAAGGTAAATCCAAATACACATCAAAAATCACAACGTTATTGCCAGAGTGGCCTAAAAAACGACGAGTTGACTTGTTCGAGCGACACAATTGCATAAATAAACAATTGATTATTAAACCCCATCCCCTCTGCGAATACACACAAAAAAGCCCCAGTTTTTCTGAGGCTTTATCATTCTTGGTACTGAATTGTAACTACTCGCCTAAATCAACAGACCTAATTTAACCAATTAGCTTACTTTAGATTTAAAGGCGAATACCTTCAATATGTAATTCAAGCGTGACATGTGTTGATGCCGGACCTAAGTTATAGTCGATACCAAAGTCTTTCAATTTTAAAGATGTTTCGCCAGAAAAACCAACACGGTAGCCACCCCAAGGGTCTTGCCCTTCGCCAATTTTTTCAACTGGG
The DNA here is from genome assembly GCF_000814765.1 of Pseudoalteromonas luteoviolacea. GTDB lineage: Bacteria > Pseudomonadota > Gammaproteobacteria > Enterobacterales > Alteromonadaceae > Pseudoalteromonas > Pseudoalteromonas luteoviolacea_H. The sequence goes on along the minus strand of NZ_JWIC01000006.1, from coordinate 462,141 downwards.
AATGTAATGGTTCTTTTGACACCGTTCAGCTCTAGCAAGCCTGTAAGCTTAGCTTCTTTGTCGTTTAGTTGCTCATACTTGGTACTTTCAAACGTTGCTTGTGGGAATTTTTTCACGTTTAAAAAGTCTTTACCACGTAGGTGCTTATCACGCTCAGCATGGTTTGAGTCAATACTCGCTGTGTTGATCACTATATCGATTTTAGACTCATTGGGCTTGCTTTTGTCATAGCTAAATTGGCCATCAAAGTCATTAAATCGGCCTGTTAGCCAACTGTAACCAAGGTGCTTAATTTTAAAGTTGATGAATGCATGTGCACCAGCCTTATCTACTTTGTACTCAGCAGCATTCGCTGTTCCAGCCATAAGTAGACCTGTCGCTAACAGCGCACTCACGATACCCTTTTTCATAATTTGCCCTTAAATATTCTATTTATCATTTAAAATACGTTGTTTTGATACTTTTAAAATACGACTTAAGCCGCCGTCTTTATTAACAAATTGATGTTTCAGTGCTGCTAACATGTGCACTGCCACAAACCCGATTAAGCTCCATGCAAGCCAAAAATGTATGTCACCCACGATGTCTTCTTGGTTGTCAAAGGACCAAGGCAACGCTGGGATTTCAAACAATTCAAAAACGCTTATCGGCCTGCCGTCTGCGGTTGAGATAAAGTAACCACTGAGTAAAAGAAGCAACATTAAAATATATAAAAGCTGATGCCCTACCCTCGCAGTAATCTGTTCTAACTTAGGTCCTGGTAATGCTTTTGGTTTTGTATTCAGCTGTCGCCACGCCAATCTAAATAGCCACCCCCCATCAATATAATGCCCAGTGATTTATGTAAATCTAATGACCCTTTATACCAAGCGTCATAATAGGTTAGCTCCACCATGTACAACCCAAGACCAAACATGAAAAAGATGGCCATGGCCATGAGCCAATGCACCGCGATGCTTACCAAACCATAACCCTGATCGCTATTTTTTAGCATATACAAACCACACCTTTGAAAAACTGAGACTAGGTTACCGTGCCTAAGTGATATTGAGTAGTGCACAAAATAAAGAACTATTGTGCAAAAAAATATATACTCAGGTTCTAGACGAAGTGAAAAATATTATATTTATGCAGAAATTGAATTGGGACGATTTTAAAGTTGCCCATACAGTTGCTAAAGCAGGCTCACTTGCAAAGGCTGCGACTATCTTAAAATGTAACCATACCACCGTATTGCGACATATCAATCGCTTGGAAGACGCACTCAATGTAACTTTGTTTATCCGCCATCAAAGAGGATATCAGCTTACTGATGCAGGCCAAATAATGAGTGAAACGCTCGAAGATCTTGAGACTCAGTTTATCGCTTTAGAAGACAAACTCCAGAGCATTCAACAAGATTTTAGTGGTAAAATTCGCATCACAACCGTGACTTCATACTCTCCCCTGTTAGCACCAGCAATGCAACAGTTTAGAAAGCAATACCCAAAAGTCAGGATAGAGTTACTGGCCACCGATGAAGTGATCCCACCCCAAAGTGGCAATATTCATGTGTCATTACGGGCAGGCCCTGAGCCAAAAGAGCCTGATTTAATTGCAAAACATGTGATCTCATTAAAAATGTCTTACTTTGCATCAAAAGAATATATGACAGTATATGGCTTACCGCAAAACGAAGATGAGTTTAATCAATTCCATTGGCTAATGCCCGATAGTTCAAAGCACCATATTCCGTTTATCAACCAAGTGATCAAACACCTAAAAAACGACAGCATTGTGTACACCAGCAATCAATTTTCGGATATACAATCGGCTGTTGTCAGCGGTATGGGCATAGGTCCGCTATCTGAGAATGACGCCATTAAACATTCAAATTTAGTAAGATTGGATGACTGCCCGCTCCTTTGTACAGAGAACGTTGGCGCACTCTGGTATACCTACCACAAAGATCTCAAGCAAAATGCTAAAATACGTGCACTATATGAGTATTTGGTTGAGCACACACAGCACTTATCAATGGTATAAGTGCTTGGCTTTTTTAAACTATATGTAGTTAGTGTTTTTTCACCGTAATATCTTTGCCCTGCTCACCAGCATAGAACACGATGATACGTACATCTTCTGTACCGACAGCCTTACCCTTATGCCACTGATTTACAAGCTCAACAATAGGCTCTCCTGATTTTAGAATGAGCTGTTCACCACTTTGCTTAGTAACATGTAACTCACCCGATAACACAACCCCGGCGTTAATGACTGGGTGCAGGTGCACCGGCAGCTCAGTACCTGCTGGTATATGAATATCTAGCAATGTAATTTCCGGCTTACCTAGAGGGTATGATGGTAAAGGTGTACCATCCCAGCTTTGCGACGTTTTTGTTAAAGTTTTTACCGTCACTGTATTACTATCAGCAAGGGCACTGCCACTAAGCCAGCATGTTATAGCAATTATGGAGAGTACAAGTTTTGTTTTCATAGTGTGCGCTTTTAATATTTAATTACACGCTACTGTAGATCATTGCTTCAAACATGTATACGTGAATTGGTAACAGCCACCTAATGAATAAAATACCGAGATAGTAACTTGATAACAAAAAAAGCCCGCATCGAGCGGGCTTGTCTAATTCATTAATACTTAGGCTAGCTTGTCTGAAGCCACCTTGTATTTAGGGTCTTCAATTACGTTGATTTCAACTAAGTCTGATGCGTTATCAAGTAGCTGCTTGCAGTCCTCACTTAAGTGACGTAAGTGAAGTTTTTTTCCTGCTTTAGTGTATTTTTCAGCTAGCGCATCAATGGCTTCAATAGCACTGTGATCCGCAACACGGCTATGCTTGAATTCAACAATCACATCGTCAGGATCGTTTGCAACGTCAAACAATTCTGCGAAGTTTTTAACTGAACCGAAAAATAATGGACCGTGTAACTCGTATACTTTAGAGCCTTCATCATCAATGTAGTTATTTGTGTAAATGTGCTTTGCGTGCTCCCAAGCAAATACAAGCGCTGAGACAATCACACCCACGCAAACTGCAATTGCAAGGTCTGTGATCACAGTCACACCAGATACCAATACAATGACAAACGCATCACTCTTTGGAATACGCTTCATTAAACGGAAGCTAGACCATTCAAATGTGCCAAGTACAACCATAAACATCACACCGACAAGTGCCGCAAGTGGGATCATCTCGATTAAACTTGCCGCAAATAAAATGAAACCAAGTAATAACAAAGCCGCAGTAATACCCGATAATCGGCTACGACCACCTGAGTTAATGTTAATCATAGATTGACCAATCATCGCACAACCGCCCATCGCACCAAACACACCACATGTTACGTTTGCAGCACCTTGACCAACACACTCACGGTTACTATTACCACGAGTTTCTGTGATTTCGTCAATCAGTGTTAATGTTAGTAGCGATTCAATTAAGCCAATAGCAGCCAAGATAAGTGCATATGGGAAGATAATTTTAAGTGTTTCAAGGTTCCATGGTACATCAGGGATATGGAAAGCAGGGAAACCACCAGCAATTGTTGCATCTGCATTACCGCTCATGTCTTTTAGGTAATCTAGTACATTGCGCGCATCTAAATCAAAACCAATTACAATACCCGTCACCACTAGGATAGCTGCCAAGCTTGATGGAACAGCCGTTGTCAGCTTTGGCAGGAAATGAATAATTGCCATAGTTAAAGCAACCAAACCCGCCATAATATAAAGCTCAGATCCCTGCATCCACTGAAGTGTGCCTGACTCATCCATGACTTTAAATTGACCTAATTGCGCTAAGAAAATAACAATAGCCAAACCATTAACAAAGCCAAGCATAACAGGATGCGGGACCATTCGGATAAACTTACCAAGCTTAAATATACCCGCTAATATCTGCAAAATACCCATCAATAATACAGTGGCGAAGAGGTATTCAACGCCATGTTCAACCACAAGGCTTACCATAACTACTGCAAGTGCACCAGTTGCACCTGAAATCATTCCTGGACGACCACCAAAAATAGACGTGATCAATCCAACGATAAATGCTGCATACAAGCCAACCAATGGGTCGACTTGTGCAACAAATGCGAATGCGACCGCTTCTGGTACCAATGCTAATGCAACAGTTAAACCAGAAAGCACGTCGTTCTTAGCAGAGCTTGGCGCTTTGCCTATAAGATTAAACATTTATATCCCCAAGTGTTTTTACTACGACAGAAAAGCGCTGGATCCTATCAAAATCCAGCGCTTTTAACAAACATGATACATTATAGTGTTAAATTGAGATGTCTGTATGACACTATATAATTGGTAAGGCAGTTGAACGCTTAACGCATGTCATGGTCACATTAGAGTGAACTTCTTGTACATATTCTAGGTTTAATAAATTATCACGAACAAATAGCTCATATCCTTCTATGCCTTTTGAAACTATCCTAAGCATAAAGTCCATAGTGCCGGCCATAGTGTAACACTCAGTAACCTCATCATAGCTCATAATCAACTTTTCAAATTCTGCAAGGTTACTACGGCCATGGTTTGACAATTTCACATGAGCATACACTAACATATCGAAGCCAAGTTGCTTTTCGTCTAGAAGCGCAACTTTCCCTTTGATAAACCCATCTTGCTCCAATTTAGCGATGCGTCTCCAACAAGGAGATTGTGATAATCCTACTTTGTCTGCAATTTCTGCAGTAGACAAACTTGCATCTTGCTGTAACAACGCTAGTATCTGACGATCAACTTGATTTAATGACATATTTTTCTTTATATTTTAATGTTAAATTTTACGCTATTCACGTAGCGTTACCCAAAGCGACCGCTCATAAATGGGTTATTACGCTTCTCGTACCCTATTGTGGTATCTTCTCCGTGACCACTCAATACCCGAGTTTCATCATCCAAGGTAAAAAGCTGTGTTTTAATAGCGTGCTTAAGTTGTGAGGCATCTCCTTTAGGAAAATCAGTACGCCCCACCGAACCTTTAAACAGCACATCACCAACCAGTACTGTCGCACTTGCAGGTTCATAAAAAACAACATGCCCAGGAGTGTGACCTGGACAATGTCTCACTTGTAAGCTTAGCTCTCCAAGCTCAACAATATCCCCTCCATTCAACCAACGTTGGGGAAAAAATGGTTCATGCGGTGCAAAACCAAACATTTGCGCCTGCATAGGTAACCCCTCCAACCAAAACGTGTCATCAATGTGAGGTCCAACAATGTCTACATTAAACTGTTTGGCAAGCTCCTCACTGACACCCACATGATCCAAGTGACCATGTGTGAGCAAAACCAGATCTACATCAAGGTTGTATTGCTTAACAGCTGCAATAATCTTGTCGGCATCGCCACCGGGATCTACTATGGCAGCTTTTCCTGTAGACTCGCAAGCGATAACTCGACAGTTTTGCATAAACGGCGTTACCGGTATTGTTAAAACTTTCATGTTACTGCCCCGTATACGACATTAAAATCGGATACTTTAAATATGCTTTATCGTAGTATGGTGTTTTTTCATACAACCATTCAAGCCTTTGTTTATCGCTTTTAGCAAACTTTTTATCTTCGCGGATCTTTTTATCAAATGCCAAAGCAAGCTTAGGACTCTCTTTTAACATTTTCCTAGCATATGGCTCAAGTGCATAATTTTCAACATATTCTGTACGCTGGAAAATACTATGGAAGTCTCCCCATGCAAAAAATGAGTCAGGCGCTACTGGATGAAGTAAGTGTGTTACAAGTTCAGAGTACGCTTGTTTTGTCGAAACTTTAGTCCATCCTGAAAGAGAAACTTCTTCATTTAACAGGTTAGATTTGAATGTCGCATCTACTCTAAATCGTCCCTCAAATGGTGTGTGAGCAAAACTATGATCATCGACCGTGAGCTGGGTTAGACCTACTAGAGACGTCCCTGCTGGTAGTACCTCAACTTCTACACCATGTAGCTTTAGTTTATCAACTAAATAAGCATATTGTGGTGGAATGTAAAACGCTTCCGGGACTTGCACAATCGTTTTAACATCCTTCTGCCAAAATACGGGCAATTTCTCATAATTGATTGGCTCACCGAGGTATTTTACTTCTTTATGCCCTGATAAAGCGCTTTCAAAGCTTTTATACTTAATGCCTTTGAAAGGTATATAATCAGGCTGTTGACTGTAAGACCTTGAGACAACAAGTTCTTTAGGGTGAGACTGTTTTTCAGCTTCCACGGCGCTGTGTAATGCTTTATGCTGCTGCGCAAGCGCATCAATCACACCATCAATAAATACATAGGTACCTAGTACACGCTGTTTATAAGGCTTCAATGAGTGGTTTTCAACTAAAATAGTTGGCAACCCTTTGATATCACCCCAACCATTTGAAAATCTTGGCGATGCTACCCAGCCAGCAAGACCTTTCTCAAGATCACGTTTATCCATTACAAATACAAGCGGACCAGGTATATGTCCACTTTTTGCCAGCTTTGTGTCAATGATTGGCGTAAATTGCTCTTCTAGTACTTTCGATATTGCTGGAGATTCACTCGCAAAACTAGGATTGAAGCCATAGGTCACGTCATACTGATAATCCGCGCCATCAGTGACGTGAACATCTACGTACAACGCTGGGGCATAATCATTAATGACTTTTAACACCGAACGCACACCTGGTGTGTCTAATTTTGTGTAATCGCGGTTTAAATTTAGATTCTTTGCGTTTGTTCTGAAGCCCATGGTCACGGGGCCACGTTGATTTATACGATTAAATTCACTGCTTCTCTCGTGACCATCTACGTTCAGTATTGGAATAAACAAAATATTCACTTTACTTAAGATATCGCGGCGCTTTCCTGTAGCAATATCTCTTAGCAACATAAACATGGCATCTTTACCGTCAATTTCTCCAGCGTGAATACCCGCTTGGATCAGCAGTGTCGGTTTATTATTATTTTTCATCATCGCTGGAGAAAATTGACTATCTTCAACAGCTAATAGCATATTAATGTCTCTTCCCTGATCACTCACACCAATCTTGACCGACTGGAACTGCGTTGGATTAGAGGCGACTAAGCGCTTTAAAAACGCATTTGTTTGCTCGTAATTCGGGGACTCTAATCCACCGCTTAACTCAAAGTCTGTTGTCAGAGGTCCCTCTTGCTGCATCAAAGCCTCACTTTGACCTTGCCAAAGTTGCAATGGAGGGAGATGACTATTCAAATTAAGCGTTGCGGAAAGCAGAACAATACCTAAACTCATAAACATTCTTTGTGTCTTTTTTGTATAAAGATGATTATATCAATATTTTATTTAACAGCTTACAATGTGCGGTGATTCAACAAAAATTCACAGTTAAACGCACTAATTCGCGGTCAACTTAAGGAAAGTTTAACAAAACCAATGAGTAAAAGTATTTTAATCACAGGGTGCTCTACAGGCATAGGTTTGTATTGTGCAGAAACACTGTATAAATCCGGGTACAAGGTTATCGCCTCAGTGAGAAACTCAAAGCACCTCTCGCACTTTGAACAACTCGGGATTCCTTGTATCTTGCTCGACTTATCAGACGAGACGTCAATAAACCAAGGTTTCCAACAAGCACTTGACTTATGTGACGGAAAACTCGATGTGCTCTTTAATAACGGCGCATATGGTCAACCCGGCGCGGTCGAAGACTTACCAACGGATGTGCTAAGACAACAATTTGAAGTTAATTTTTTTGGATGGCATACCCTAACCCGTCTTGCTGTCGCACATATGAGAGCGCAAGGGCAAGGTAGAATCATTCAAAACTCTTCTGTTCTTGGCTTAGTGGCATTGCCTTATCGCGGTGCATACAACGCCAGCAAATTTGCACTCGAAGGACTTACTGACACGCTCAGAATGGAGCTTTCAGACACCAATGTACAAATTAGTCTCATTGAGCCAGGACCAATTTTATCTGATTTTAGAAAAAATGCTCGCCAAGCATTTGAACAACATATCGATATTGAATCCAGTTATCATAAAGATGAATATCAAGCACAATTAACTAGGCTCAAAGCCCAAACAGCGCCGCAGAAATTCACGCTCGGCCCAGAAGCGGTCTACGACAAACTTCTACATGCAATTGAGTCGCCAAAAGCAAAAGCGAGATATTATGTGACGTTTCCAACTTATTTGATGGGTTACTTAAAACGCATTTTAAGTTCACGCTGGTTAGACAAATTATTACTAAAGAATCGCTGATGATAGCGTGAAGAAAACCAAGCCTGTGGGACAGACTGAACTGAATAGGTAAACACTAAAAAAGGAGCCACAGGCTCCTTTTAAACATCGCTATACTTAATTAATAAATTAAGCTGCAAGACCTTCTTTTGCTTTCTCTACTAGAGCAGTGAAAGCTACTTGGTCATATACTGCGATATCAGCTAGGATCTTACGATCGATTTCAATTGACGACTTTTTAAGGCCGTTAATGAAGCGGCTGTAAGATAGGCCGTTTTGACGTGCTGCAGCATTGATACGTGCAATCCATAGTTGACGGAAAGTACGTTTCTTAGCGCGACGGTCACGGTATGCATATTGACCAGCTTTAGTTACAGCTTGGAACGCTACGCGGTAAACACGTGAACGTGCTCCGTAGTAACCTTTAGCTTGCTTTAATACTTTTTTGTGACGTGCACGTGCGATAACACCGCGTTTAACTCTTGCCATTTCTGATATCCTCTATTAAGCGAATGGTAACATACGATCGATAAGGCCTAGGTCATTCTTATGAACCATAGACTTAGCACGTAGGTGTAGTTTACGCTTAGATGACTTCTTAGTCAGAATGTGACGAAGATGCGACTGTTTACGCTTGTAACCGCCTGAAGCAGTCTTTTTGAAGCGCTTTGCAGCACCTCTGTGTGTTTTTAGCTTGTAAGCCATTGCAATAACTCCAAATGATATTGCGTTTAATATATGTAAGTAGGCGGATGCGAACATCACTTTTAAGGCCCAACTTACACCCTATTCCGGCGAAGCTGAATGTAAACAAACAGCTTACTTACTACCGGTCAACACAGGTGACTTCAGATTAAAAACCTGAGTACTTTCAATACCTGTGTTAAATTCTTTCAAAAATCGGCGCGAATTATGCCTGACTTATGCTTTTTTTGCAATAGGTGCCATCATCATAACCATCTGACGACCTTCAACACGATTCGGGAAAGACTCAACTTGAGCGATCTCTTCCAAATCTGCTTTTAAGCGGTTAAGCATGCTGATTGCGATTTCTTGGTGAGCCATTTCACGACCACGGAAACGGATGGTGATTTTCGCCTTGTCGCCACCTTCTAAGAACTTGCGCAAGTTACGAAGTTTAACTTGATAGTCACCTTCGTCAGTACCAGGGCGGAATTTAATCTCTTTAACCTGGATCTGTTTTTGCTTTTTCTTCTGTTCTTTTTGTAATTTTGCTTTTTCAAAAACGAACTTACCATAGTCCATTACCTTAGCCACTGGTGGCTCAGCGTTTGGACTGATTTCAACAAGGTCTAAACCTGCGTTTTCTGCTTGCGCTAGCGCATCTCTCGTAGAGACAATGCCCGCTTGCTCACCTTCAGCATCGATTAAGCGAACTTCTTTCGCTGTGATTTCATCATTGATACGATTCTTTTGAGCAGTAGTTTGCCCTTTTTTGCCGCCTCTAATGGTACGTTCCTCCAAAAAATCCAAAATTAAACGTGCGGCACTGTTGTAAATATGTTTGCCGCACGGGTTTCAAAAATTAAACTCTGTTTTTGATTTCTTCGCTAATTTTAGCAACAAAATCATCTACAGAGAATTTGCCAAGGTCTTCACCCTTGCGCGTTCTTACTGCTAGCTCTTGTTGTTCGACTTCTTTATCGCCAACAACAAGTAAATAAGGTATACGTTTTAAAGTATGCTCGCGAATTTTAAAGCCAATCTTCTCATTTCTCAAGTCAGCACAAGCTCTTATTCCAAGTTTATTTAGTTTTTGCACAACTTCTTGGACATAATCTGCCTGTTTATCCGTGATATTCATGATCACAACCTGTTTTGGTGCTAACCATGTTGGGAAGAAACCAGCATACTCTTCGGTTAAAATACCGATGAAACGTTCAATCGAACCTAAAATTGCGCGGTGGATCATAACAGGCGTTTTACGCTCGTTGTTTTCAGCGACATATGTCGCGCCCAAACGACCCGGTAACGCAAAGTCTAGCTGTACTGTACCACATTGCCAAGCTCGCTCTAGGCAATCGTACAGTGTGAACTCAATCTTAGGTCCATAGAACGCACCTTCGCCCGGCAGGTATTCAAACTCAATGTCGTTAGACTTAAGCGCTTCAGCAAGTGCAGCTTCAGCTTTGTCCCACATTTCGTCTTCACCAATACGCTTTTCAGGGCGAGTAGACAGTTTTACAACTATCTTTTCAAAACCAAATGTTTCATACGTATCGTAGACCATTTTAATACAAGATGAAACTTCATCCATGATCTGCTCTTCTGTACAGAATACATGGGCGTCATCTTGAGTAAATCCACGGACACGCATTAGGCCGTGTAGAGCGCCTGACGGCTCATTACGGTGACAACAACCGAACTCAGCCATACGCAGTGGTAAATCACGGTATGATTTCAAGCCTTGATTGAAGATTTGTACGTGACCTGGGCAGTTCATTGGTTTGATTGCATATTCACGCTTCTCAGATTCAGTCGTGAACATTGCATCTGAATACTTATCCCAGTGACCAGACTTTTCCCAAAGTCCTCTGTCCATCATCAATGGACCTTTTACTTCTTCGTAGTCGTATTCACGCAATTTTTCACGCACAAAGTCTTCTAGCTCACGGTAGATGCTCCAACCATCGTTGTGCCAAAATACCATGCCTGGCGCTTCTTCTTGCCAGTGCCATAAATCTAATGCTTTACCAATTTTACGGTGGTCACGTTTTTCAGCTTCTTCTAAACGCTTAAGGTATGCTTTTAACTGCTTTTTATCTGCCCAAGCAGTACCGTAGATACGCTGAAGCATTTTGTTGTCTGCATTACCACGCCAATATGCGCCTGCAACCTTCATAATTTTGAAGTGTTGACAGAACTTCATGTTCGGCACGTGAGGACCGCGACACATATCAATGTATTCTTCGTGATGGTATAGGCCTGGACGATCATCTTTAGCAACGTTTTCGTCAAGAATTTCCATCTTGTAAGTTTCACCACGAGATTCAAACGTGTCTCTCGCTTCTTGCCAGCTTACTTTCTTTTTAACAACATCATAATTTGTTTTAGCTAGCTGCAACATACGCTTTTCAATAGCATCAAGGTCTTCTTGAGTTAATGAATGCTCCATGTCGATGTCATAATAGAAACCATTATCGATAGTTGGACCTATCGCCATTTTGGCTTCTGGGAAAAGCTGCTTTACCGCGTGGCCAATTAAGTGCGCACATGAGTGACGAATGATCTCTAAACCGTCTTCATCTTTTGCGGTAATAATTTCAAGATTCGCATCTTGTTCAATGATGTCGCATGCATCTACACGCTCGCCATTTACGCGGCCAGCAATGGTCGCTTTTGCAAGACCAGGGCCGATGTCTTTAGCAACATCAAGAGTAGAAACAGGGTTTTCGAAAATACGCTGACTGCCGTCAGGAAGAGTAATTACTGGCATTTTTAATCCTATTTACAGTGGTGACACCTACGCCGCGTCACATGTATCTATTATCAATTTTAAGTGTTAGTGTTGCCCATCAACGCTTTTACGAATAAGCATTGGTTATTCAGTGATATGCTAAATTTGACTGGGGTCTTTCAATCCTGCGGCTATTGTGACCTGATGCGTGACGAGTTGCAAGGAAAAGACTAAGATTAAATAGTCATTATTAATGGAAAGCAGAGGGATTTTTATGGAGCAGCGAAAAACTTTCAAATTTGCGTCTTTCAATCTTTTGAATTTTGCATCGCCTCCTTATGCTTTTTATCAACCAGAAGAAACCTATAATGACACTCAATGGGCCACAAAAACGCAATTCATTACAGGCCTGATCCAACACATTGACCCAACAGTCATCGTATTCCAAGAGGTGTTCAACCCTGATGTATTAGCCTCACTTTGCGAGGACTTGGGCCTAAGTTACTTTGCAACAGTTGACTCACCCAAACCGGATGCCGTTTACTCTAATGTGCTATTTAATCCAGTGGTCGCCATCGCTTCAAAAATACCATTTAAGCAATGCAAACCACTCGAACCTTGTCATGAGTTATTGGAATATTTAAATAACCTCGCGCACTTTAAATTTAATCGCACGCCTATCAAGTGCACCTTTGAACTAGATGGCTTTGGTTTGCTAACAATTTACGCCGTACACTTTAAATCTCAGCGTATTCATTCAATGGCGCAATTACTTGGAGATCCAGACCAAGAAGATCCCTTTTTAGTCATGCTCAATCAAACCGTGGGAACAATGCAGTCGCAAATATCTCGTTCTTTAGAAGCGTCCATTGTGTATTACGACGCCTTAAAAGCACAAAGAGAGAAAAATTCGGCAACATTAGTAATGGGCGACTTCAATGCGCACATAACCAGCCCTGCTTTGTCATTTATGACAGAGCAATTTCCTATTATTAGTGAATCTACTCAATTGGGTAGTGTTGGGTTATTTGAAAGCTTTGCCATTGCAGACAATCAGCCTGAGCTGGGAGTAAAGCCTCCAACTCATTACTACCATGGTGAAGGTAACGTATTAGATTATATTTTGGCGTCGAAGGAGTTTTCACCAAGAGATCCAAATACTCGTGTTAACTCGCTCACTTATCACAATTATGCGAGCCACTTGGACCCTAAAAGAGACGAAGAGGACATAAGATATTCAGATCATGCAGCAATTGCGATAGAAATTACAATTAAATAAAAAAGCTATGCTATTATCCCTGCCATTAGGTATAAATTGGAAAATATAATGAGAACATTAGGTGTTGAAATTACTGGTAGCGAAGCGATGCTTTGTCTTCTATCAAAAGAGAACGACGTATTCGACATTAGGGATATTCGACAAACTCGCTTCACATTGGCAAACATCGGCCAAGACCAAGAAGCAATGCGCAAATTTCACTTTGATGTATCAAAACTGGTAGAAGATTACCAAATCGACACCATTGCTATTCGTCAAAGAGCACACAAGGGAAAGTTTGCTGGTAGTGCTGCAGGGTTTAAAATGGAAGCGGCTTTTCAGCTTATTCCAAACACCGAGGTGCACTTACTCAACGCAACTGAAGTGAAAGAGCAATTAAAGCGCAATCCAGTTCCTGTTGATTATGCTGACACTGGTTTACGAAAATACCAAGAACAAGCGTTCACTAATGCTTACGTACTGATAATGCGTAAAACATATGGACATGATATAGAGGATGAGCAAGCTTAAACTGCATCGTCAATACACGTATTTCAAGGTGAGTGTCACTACTCACCTTTACAGTTCCTCCTTTTCGTCATTTCACCCTCATCAATACTATTCTCATAAACGCATACTTATACCCTTCATTTTCTGCTAACCTCGAAAAATAGCGCTAAATTATTCGCGCAAGTTGGAATAAAAAAGGATGTATTAATGTATAAGTTGTTTGAGAAACTCACTGATGCTTTTCCCACAAGAGATGCAAACCAACCTCCTAATTCCCTTTATGCTTTTTGTCGACATTACAGCCGTGGCATGGAATACCCACTGATCATTATGTCAATATGCGCCGCTTCACTTGCAACTCTGGAAGTCATCTTATTCAGTTTTATGGGTACCATGGTTGATTGGATGCAAACCATGAGCCCAGAGCAGCTTTTTAGCAGCAAAAGCCAGACTTTAATGACTATGGCTGCAATAACCGTAATAGCAATTCCAATATTAGTTTTTGTACATAGCGCATTTTTACATCAAAGTTTGCTCGGGAATTACCCCATGTCAATTCGCTGGCTAGCGCATAAATACTTGCTCAAACAAAGTATGTCATTTTATCAAGATGACTATGCTGGCAGAATTTCAACCAAATTAATGCAAACCTCCTTAGCAATCAGAGAAGCGGTCATGAAGCTGCTCGATGTATTGGTCTATATTGTTGTCTATTTTAGTGCCACATTGGTGCTTATTGGGAGCAGTGATATACGCTTACTCATTCCGCTATTCATTTGGTTATGCTTTTACATCTGCGTGCAAGTCTATTTTTTGCCAAGGCTTAAACAGGTTTCTTCAGAGCAAGCCGATGCTCGATCTGAAATGACAGGACGCATCGTAGACAGCTATACCAATATCTCTACAGTGAAACTTTTCTCTTACACCAAACGAGAAGAAGAATATGCCAAAAGCAGCATGGATGTGTTTATGCAACCCGTTTATAGACAAATGCGGTTAGTCACGAGCCTAAATGTCAGTATTCAAGTCTTAAATTACCTTTTGGTTTTCTCCATTGCCGGCCTATCCCTATACCTTTGGTCAAAAAACGTGATTTCAGCGGGTGAAATTGCCATCGCTATTAGCCTTTCGTTAAGATTAAATGGCATGTCCCAATGGATTATGTGGGAAATTAGCAGCTTGTTTGAAAATATTGGGACCGTCGTAGATGGTATGAATACACTCTCAAAATCCATCGAAGTCGCCGACACAACCAATGCAAACGATCTCATCGTAACCAGTGGACGGATCAACTTTAAAGATGTCACTTTTGCCTACAAGCGCATGGATAAAAATTTATCGACCACAGTGTTTGATAGATTATCTCTAGAGATAAAGAGCGGAGAGAAAATCGGTATTGTAGGACGCTCCGGCTCAGGTAAGTCAACGCTTGTGAATCTCCTGCTCAGATTTTACGATATTCAACAAGGCAATATTTCAATAGACGACCAAAATATCAGCCGCGTAACCCAAGAAAGCCTAAGGAAGCAGATTGCGATGGTCACTCAAGATACCGCATTGTTACATCGCAGTATCCGAGATAATGTACTGTATGGCAGGCCTGAAGCAACTGAAGAAGAGCTGCTAGAAGCACTCAACAAAGCACAAGCCAGCTCATTTATATGGGATCTGGAAGACAGCCAGGGTAATCAAGGACTGGATGCACAAGTTGGTGAGCGAGGAGTCAAACTCTCCGGAGGCCAGAGACAGCGCATTGCCATTGCTCGCGTTTTACTTAAAGACGCGCCTATTTTGGTGCTCGATGAAGCGACATCGGCCCTCGACTCTGAGTCAGAGCAAGCGATACAAGCCAGTTTAGATGAGCTAATGCAAGAAAAAACGGTCATTGCGATAGCCCATAGACTCTCGACTATTGCACAAATGGACCGCTTGATCGTTCTTGAAAAAGGCGCCATTGTAGAGCAAGGCACACATACAGAGTTACTAGGTCAAAATGGCATATATGCCAAACTCTGGGCACATCAAACAGGCGGGTTTATTGGCGTGGACTAACACCACGACAAAACAATTTACAGGCTTGTTCAATAAATGCTTCAAGTTGTTGATCATCTACGGGGGGCTGCCACCTGATGGCCATCTCCCAAAATGTGAGTCTTTTTAACCCACCCCAAAAAAAGGCTGCTGCAAAGTGGGCATCATGATCGCCTAGGCAGCCTGCACTCGATGCTTCTTCAAACCACACTACCATTGACTGCTCACAGTGACTGAACTTTTCATTTAATCGGTGTGCTTGTGTCTCACTTCGCATTGACTCAATCATCACAATACGGGATAGCCGGATATAGTCAGGGTCGCACAGCAAACTTACAACACTGGTCGCTAAGTGTTTTAATTGCACTTCAAAGTCATAGTTCGGAATAAACTGAATTGCAGTTAATGGTTCTATTCTTTCAATAAGTAAACTAACAACAGCATCAAATAGCGCTTCTTTATTCGGGTAGTGCTTATATAAAGTCCTTTTTGATACTTCAGCCTTTTGGCAAATCGCCTCCATTGTTGTGGCCTGCAACCCATTTAGCGCAAATTGTTCTATCGCGGCACTAACGATTGCTTGCTGTTTGGCTGACAATTGTGTCATTTATTTCTCTCACTTTTAACAATTAACACCAGTTTAACCAATTATCGGGACAATAAAAAGTATACGGTTGCGTTTATCTATAAAATAAAAAGTACACGATATCGTTTACCTTTATATTAAACAAGTATACACTAGCGTTTACTTGTATGGTTGTCGAGTTTATAACCTTTACTTTGGTGTGAGGAAGGTATCAAATGGACAATCTGCCCACTAACACCCTATGTGGAATAATTTATACAAGGTAGTAAGCTAAACTGTGATGAGCAATACCAGCGACAGTTTGGAAGCACGATAGTTAATAGGATTTGGAGTGTTCATGTATCCAGCATCATTCAAAAGCAAAGTTAAACACCTTTCTTTAGCACTTTTTACAGCAGGCATTTTAAGTGCTTGCTCAGAAGCTCCACAGCAACAAGCAGGATTCGGTATGCAACCTGCTCAAGTCAGTGTGACTCATGTTTCAACACAAAGCGTACCGTTTAAAATTGAATTACCAGCGACACTTCTTGGCGACAAAGAAGTTGAAATACGTGCTCGAGTATCAGGGCTGATTGAATCCAGAAACTTTGATGAGGGACAATACGTAAAAGCTGGACATTCCCTGTTCACCATCGAATTAAAACCATTTGAACTAGAACTTGAAAAAGCACAAGCTGATCTCCACGCCGCACAAGCAAATGTGGCACAAGCGAAGCGTGAAAGAGATAGATTAGAAAAACTTAAAGATGAGCGTTCCGTCTCTAAGCGCGATTTCGATAATGCCGTTTCAGCTTACGATATCTCACTTGCTAATTTAGAGTCTGCAAAAGTTGCTTTAAACGAAGCCAAGCTTGACCTTGAATATGCACAAGTTAAAGCGCCTGTATCCGGCATTATTGGCCGTGAACGAGAATCTCAAGGCAGTTACATCTCAGGCCCAACGGTGCTGTTAACTGAACTTACTGACACCAGCTTCATGAGAGCGCGATTCGGATTTTCTGAGCGTGAGCAGCTCGCTATGCGAAAAGATGTAGAGCTTGGTACATTAACCCTACCAAACAATAACGAGTTTGACGCCACTGTCATTTTACAAGATGGCTCAACATACTCAGAGCAAGGCAAAGTGAATTTCTCAGATGTTCGAGTCAACCGCTTTACTGGTACCTCTGAATTGCAAGCGCGTATCGCCAATCCAAAAGGTGAATTAAGGCCTGGTCAATTTGTACGTGTGCAGCTCAGTGGTGCGGTTAGAAACAACGCCATCGTTGTGCCTCAACGTGCCGTTTTAGATAATGGTACGGGTAAATTCGTTTACATTGCTGCTGAGAATGAGCAAGGTATGAAGGTTGCCTTGCCTGCCCCAGTTGAAGTCGGTGAGTGGGTACAATTAAATGGTCAAAATATGTGGGTCATTCGCTCCGGGCTTCAACCAAATCAACCCGTCATTGTTGAAGGCATGGCACGTATTTTTTTCCCCGGCATGCCCGTTAACGTAGCGGCTCAAGGAGAATAAGCCCTATGTTTTCTAAATACTTTATTGATAGGCCTATTTTTGCCTTTGTGATCTCAATTGTGATCGTGCTAGCAGGCCTTGCCGCAATGCGAACTTTACCTGTGGCACAATACCCTGAAATATCCCCTCCTCAAGTACAAGTTACCGCAGTATACCCTGGTGCATCGGCCGATGTACTAGAGCAGACTGTTGCTGCCCCTATAGAAAATGCCATCACCGGTGTTGAAGGCATGATGTATATGGAATCAATCAGCAGTAGCGCAGGCGCAACGACCATCACAGTGACTTTTGAGATTGGGACAGACGTTGACCAAGCAGCTGTCGATGTCAATAACAGAGTAAAACAAGTCGAAGCCCGATTACCTGAAGAGACTAGGCGTCAGGGTGTCGTTGTTGCCAAAGGTTCATCCAGCTTCTTGCAAGTTCACGCTTTCTACTCGCCTGATAACAGCCGTTCAAGTTTATGGACATCGAATTATGTCACCATGAATATATTGGATAACATTAAACGTATTCCTGGCACGACCAATGTACAGATATTCGGTGCGCGTGACTACGCGATGCGTATATGGCTTAGACCGGACATCATGAGTCAATTGAAAGTCACAGTTGAAGAAGTCACCAACGCAATCCGTGAGCAAAATTCACAATATGCAGCGGGTAGCATTGGCGCTACACCCACATCAACAAGCGCACAAGAATTGGTTTACAGTGTCACCGCTCAAGGGCGACTCTCTACACCTGAAGAGTTTGACAATATCATCATTCGTGCGAATTGTAAGGGGTCGTTCATTTCTAGATTTAGCCAAACCATGAAATTCAACTTTTGATTCCTCTGTAAGCCCCGTAGTTACTAGACCTTTAAAATTTTCGAGCCAAAATCTCAAATATTAAAAATACATTTGTTTTTAGACAAAACCCGCTCATTCCATATCATTTTGCGCTCATTCCTGCTCACAATACGTTTAGAATTAGACTAAAAATCGCCATTTTTAAAAACGTTTAAACGCCCTTTAAAAAGACTTTAAAGCCGCTTTAAATACGGTTTAAACATCAAGAAGCTTAACTTCAACAATCCGGTTCATATCTGGGTCGACTTGAATTGTGACCTGAATTCCATTCGCTATGAACTGCAAAACACTCTGGTTAAATGTAGAATTTGTTTGAGCTTGGACTAACTTCATTAACTCGGTCGTTTGCTCAAACCCGATAACTTGAATCGCTGTCTTTAGCATTGCTTCATCAATAACTACCAGCGTGCTTTTTGTTTCAGGCGCAACATCTAAAACTGATTTGAATAATTTTGGATGCAAGTACCCTATTATTAATTTTGTTCCAGAGTCAGGTTTTCCTAAGGCTTGTTTGGCTGCGACCTTTGCAACTTGAGATTTAAAATGGTTTTGGCCTTCGTTAATTGCGGCATTAAAAATTGGCGTAGCCACTTCTCGAATTTGGTGATCGAGTTTCGCTAGCATTTGGCCTGTTGACTTGTCTGCGCCTAACCATGCAAGACCAGGATTGTAATCCCAACCGAGGTCGATACCAGGCAATCGCTCTAATTCTTCACCTGTTTTTGGATCAACTTCGGTAAATGGTTTTTGATATGAGGTCAAAGCGGAATCAGGTGTTACAGTTAAACCCATGCGCTTTATGTCAGCATCACTTAAGCTCACGACTTTACATCTACAGTTCCAACCGTTAGGCGGATAATGCGTGTGCCAGAAATTATGTTCAATTGGTAAAAGAATGTAATTCCACGCGTTATGCTGCGGTCTTACTCGCGAGTCACCTGCAGTTAAATATAAAAGATATGGTCTACGATGTTTGATCCGTTCTTGTTGTTGCCATCGGCCAGCTGCACGCGCGGTGTTTTTATTGTTTTGATAAATTACTTGAGTTCGCCAACCGCGTTTTCCATTGTATGACCAACCATGTTTGGCAATGGTTTTATCAAAGCGCGCTCTAAAGTCAGTGATTGTCTCACCATTTTCAATTGCAGTAAGTACATCTTTGTATAAGTCATTTAACAATTCTGTTTTTGTTGCACCGGCAACAGTAAACGCTCTTGCATGTATGTGCCCAAGTAAATCTTTATATGACTCACTTGGTATTTGTACTTTTGATTTTAGATTTGAAATGGCCTCATCGAATTTCACGAGTTGGCCATATTGAGGTGTTGTATCGGACATTTGTTAGCTTTTTTAAGCAGCTTTTTCTTTAGCTTTGGTTTTTTCACCAGTCCACTTTGCAGCTGTTGAGCTTGAAACTGTGAAACAGGCGTTGATTTGCATTTGTTTAGGTTCGTCAGCGTCGATGCACATTGTTTTTAGCTTTGGTGTTGCGGAATAATTTACAGTCTGTTTGGTTAAATCTTTAAAGCGAGGGCCAAGAATGGATTTAAGTTCATCAGCATCAGATATCTTATAGGATGTACTTTCAACAACGGTGCAACGCCCTACTTCTTCAATGACTACCGCTTGACCAGGTTTCAGTTTCTTTAGTATCTCAGTATTTATCTCTTTCACTTCTTTTTGTGCATTATCAATGGTTGTTTTAAGCTCCCACCCACGTTGCGCAAGTTCAGCTAAGGCGGGTGCTGCTTTCCTTTTAGTTTCACCATCTTCTTTTTTAGTAATCACTACAATATTGTTTGTTGGCATATTAAATCTCCTGTTGATTTGCCTCGTTCATTCCCTCTAAAACCTCCAATTCAAGGGCCTTTGTGGCTACTTCTGCTAGGGCTGAATTAGAGATATTTGGGAACTCATTGAGGACGTTTTGTTTTAGTTCGTCGAGGTTGTTTGCTTGTTTGGCAAACTCAAAAATCTGCTTTATTTCGGCGTCAGTTGCTTGGTCAAACTCGTCAAAAACAGAGACGTCAGCGCCCTGCTTATCACTCGAAAAGTCTTGTTTTGGTGCGCTAGCAATGCCTTGGCCGTCGTCTTTTATTTCTAACAGCGCTTCGCCTTTTTGTGGCTTTGGAATGCCCAAAGTCTTGTATACATAGTCCTCTGAAACAGGCACCATACGGGCTGACTCCCTTATCACGTTTACTGTTTCGAGGTTGATCTCTTTCTTGTCTCGCCAGACGTATTTGGGTGGTTCGCCACCATCAAAATTCACTCTATGGATGGTTTCTAATAGCTGGTTTCGATAACCAGATACGAGCGCCCTATCGGCACGTTGGTTTTCACCCGCGCGTTTAGCGTGTGTCTCACTTGCTGCACGTGCACCGGCTTTTTGCTCTGTGGCGAGTGTTTGGGAAGTCAGCGCTTTACTCATTTCTGAGTTACACAAATTAATAAGCTGCAACTGGACAGGCTCACCAGACATTTTGCTTTCAATGATTTCTAAACTTGAGTCATCTGGAATGACGGCAATACCTTCAGTGATCAACTTAGCTAGGCCTTCAAGTAATTCTCCAATTTCCTTGTCCTGCGTACCAATTGGATACTTTCCGACAGGAAAAGGTACACCAAAGCGCTCGCACAACTGAACGAAAAACTTAAAGCCACCATGCTTGAACATCCAAGGCCAAAAACAGCTACTGAGTAGGGCAATTCCGTAAGGGTTTTTAGCCTCTGGCATGTGGCGAACACATGTCCAACGGTCTTCATTGATATGCTCACCTTCGGGAGTTTCGCGGGTTTTAACGAGCAACTCATGGTCAGAGTTAAACGCAAAACGCCCTGCTTGCCACTGTTCGATGGAGGAAGGTATCCAGGCGTTATCTTGTTTTTCGAATTTGCCTAAATGGGTTACTGCAAACCCGTGTAAAATCGCGCTATAGTTGTGCCAGTCGATGTCCATCCATTGAGTATTTTTGGCAGGGCTTGATGCCATGAGGGTCTTTGCAATCTCATAGCTTTTCATGCTTGCTGAATCATCACCACCAGGCACCAGTTCAGCATTGAATGCGAACATACCAGAGCGCAAACTACGTAATTCACCGATTACATGGGCATCACGGGCTATCTCGTCATATATCAGTGAGCTTTTACCTGCTTTGCGTAAGATCGGGTCAGGGTTTGGTAATTCACGCATCATGGCCCATAGTGCTGGGTCTGTTTTGCTCATTGAAAAGGCTTTTTGTAGTGCTCGATAGCCCTTATAACTTAAATGGGGTTTAGACATGGTAGCCCCCTATTGATTTGGTTACTTTACGGCTTCTTACTTTTGGAATGCCGCCTGCTCCTGTGCTTGTAACCATCCACAAAAGTGTGAGTGCACAGCTTAAATCGTAATGGTGGGTACTCTGTTTATCAGGCCAGTTTTCGAGCTCATCTATGGTTTGCCTACACCGACTATGGAATGCAATTTGGGCTGGTGAATTAGTTATATAAGGTTCTAAGCTTTCGATCCGCTCTTCCTGTGATACGGTTGCAGTTATGCCTCTAAGTGGTAAAGCTATACCTTGCTCAAGACCTTCTTTTATGTAGCTTTGGCGCATGTATTCAAACGCATTATTATTTTCAAACCCCCATACCAAACAGTTGTATTCGCGTTGTAGCCGTATTAAATCGTTTAGTAATTTGCTTGGGCCGCGTACTTTGCGGCTTTCGTGTTCGACATGAAGTTTTGCAAGCTCAGGAGCCCAAAAACCTACCATTAGAGCACTTGGATCTGCACTTGCGGTTTTCCCCATTGATGGGTCGCATGCGCCATATGGCTTCCAGAGATGAAGGCGGTCTACCCAGAACTCAAATTGATAGAAAATTTGTTCTTCATCTGATTTGGCAATACCTTGCATCTCACGGTTAAACTCTCGTTTATTTGATGCCCACATCACCATTAGGTCATACAAAGACCGTACGCTAGGCCAGCTGGTTTTAGCGGCCTTAGACATTTGCCTTTTATTCTTAACCCAAAACTTAAAGCTGGGCTTTTCTTCTTTTGAAACAGCTCGACCTTTGGCTGCTGCCTTTTTCTCAAACTCTTTGTCTTTGTAAAGCATGAGCTCACGGCATTGCTCCCATAAATCCATTCTTTCAGGGAACTGAGAAATGGCTTTAAATCTATGAACTAAATGACCAGGTGCATGCTCCGCACGAGAGATAGGGTCGTCACTGTTGAGTACGGTGTTAACACCTAAGAATTTGACCGAACCATCTGGTGGGCCAAGATACTGTACTGCTGCTTCAAGAAATGCCCAGCGGCTATCTCGCTCAGTTGCAGAGCGTGCTTCCTTATCGGTGATGATGTCATCGGCTAACAATAACTTAGGGCGGCTTGCCCCATGGAAAGCGCCCCGAACTGATTGGTCAGCACCACGGCTTTCAAAGCGAACGCCTTGCGCTGTAACAAACTCGCCAATCTTCCATACAGGAGATGTTTGGCAAACCTCAGGGAAGTCGAGCATTAAGTTACTATTGTTTAGTAGCTCAGTTTTAACCACCTCAAGCGTTTTGGCTGGCATTTTGGCTTCAGCACCAAATAAAATAACGTAATCTATAAACAGCTCTGGCTTTACAAGGCCAAGATCATTACACACTTCTTCGTCCTGTAATAAGGCCAAAACAGATACATAAACAGGTGCTAGCTTAACGCCTAGCGTTGATTTTCCTTCGCCTCTGGGTGCTACAAACCAGTTTTTCCAACCGTTCTCTAACGCAATGGCTTCCGGAAACCAATCCATAAAATATTGCTGAAACTCACTCGGTTTTTGCCCTTCATCCAACCACATATGGTGAGGAAAGTACGTATAAACAAAGAATTCAAAGTCGCCTCTCAATACACGCTTACGCCGTTCTTTTATGGCTTTTGGACTGGGATCTATATCACGGTGCTTTGCTTCAATGTCTCTTCTGAGTGACGAGGTAAGCTCTTCGACTTCCTTTAAAAAGTCTTTTGAATTGATGTCTTTGGCCATTACTCTTCCAACTTTCTAGCTATGTATGGCCCAAAACCATCAATGATTTTTACAAAGGTTTCGGTGTGTTCACTGTGATGGTGCGTGATGTACTGGCCAAACTCTTTGATAACCGTTGCAGCTACAGCAAGTTTACCGATCTTCTTATCACCGCCAGCTAAATCTATGACAGATGTGTACATATCCTTTAGCTGCTTTAGCACCTTTGCTCGTTCGGCCAAAGGCATGTCATCGCCCTTTTCTTTCAGGGCTTCAAGTGCTGAACTTACTTCAAGCGAGAACTCCTGAATGAACATTTCGGTAAATTCGCCAGCTGGGCCAGTCGCTTTTCTAGCAGCTGCTCGGGCTAAATCCCAGCAATCACCAGCCGCTTTAGCATCAAGCTTCCAGCGCCGTGCTGTGCTTTCGGGCACATCGTGCTTACGTGCTGAAAGGGTTATATTTAAAAGGCCGTTCACATAGCTATCACGGACCGCAGTCATCACTTCATCACCATGAGCCATTAACCGCCTCCTAGCTTCATCAGCTCAGATGTAATAGCCGCAGCAATACCTGTAAGGCCACTTGCCCCCGCTATTTTTAGGCGAGTATTAGTGAGCTGTCCTTCCACTTTATCTACACGGGTTTCTAGCTTATCTACGCGTGCATTGAGGTCTGTTTTGATCTGTTTGACCTCGTTCAAAATAGATGTTTGGGTTGCTTGAATTTGACCAATAGATTGGAATAGTTCGTTTTCCTTATCAGGCGTCATACCATTCCCCTGTTTTCATCTGTTCAGCCAATTGGTCTGCACGCTCTCCAACTTGAACAGCCCAGCGGCTATCGAACATTTCAATTACCGCTTTGTCCCAATCACCGCGCTCTACGGCGGCAATGGTTTCTTTGAAGTTGAGTAGCCCATGAATGCCAAGGTTAAACGCCATATTGATGAGTACAGCTTTGCGTGCGGGGTTACATTTTGATGTGTCTATATGCTTTTCAACTTGGGCAGTAAAATAAGCGATATCGTTGTTAAGGAGATAATTGATTTCGTCGTCGGTTAGGCCTCGTTGCTCAAGGTTCCTGCCAACACCTATCGATTTGTAGCCGCCTGGGCACATATAAACGGTTCGTTCATACCCTTCATGGCTGATTAATTGTTTTTTTAGTTTTTCCATGCCATTTCCATGTCGTGAGTTACATGGTTAGTCTGGCAAATTAAGTTCGGGAAATTAGGTGTAAAATGTTTTGCGGTGATTTGAAGCGATGTGGATATATTAGGCTAAAGCAAAAAACGGTCTACTGCAATAATGACCGTTTAAATGATGTTTAAAGTGAGTTTAAACATTCAGTTGTTTTGCAAACTCAGTTAGTTCACAAATCATATTTTCAATTATAAAGGTGTTTGGTGGTAAACACGGGGCCCATAAACCACCGTATTCGTCACAATACTTAGGCTCTGTATACCCAGCCTGTCCCATTTGGATAAAACAACGTCCATTGCTTGCCTTCCCAATATGAAATGCAAAAGGCGCGCTGTCATCTCCCCACCAATGCCAATACATACCGTCTTTGTTTGGTAGTTCCGTTGTCCATTCACCAAGGTTTAGCTTACTAAATTTCGTCATGATGCACCTCTTTATGTGGGTGATAAATGGTGTCGTTGATAATGCCACTGAGTCTTTCTAGTTTTTTGAGCTTCACTTTTTCGAGCTCATCTTCAGCCCCAAGCATATGTATAATTTGTTCACTCATAATCGCAACATCGGCAATTTCTTCAATCACATTGTCGCGGTGTCCCATTCGTTCTTGAATGAACAATTTATTTAATTCAGCGGTTAGCTCACCACATTCACCCATTGCCATACTTGCTTGGGTTTTAACACCCCATTTTTCGATGGCTGAATTGAAAAGTGTTTTCTTACAAATACCCATACATCACCTCAAAATAAGCCTGGAACAATTTTGCCGTGATTTACATCACCTACAATGGTCGACACGCTTCCTTCAACTTCACCACATTCTATGTTGCCAAAGGTATTAGTTACGGAGCCTACGACATCACCACATATCACATCACCAGAGCGGCATATTACCGTGGTGGCATTGTGAACTTCTACACAGCCGTGTAACACACCCAAATTTTCCACGTTACCATATACATGGATAGAGATTTTTTGGTCGGTATCTATTTTAAGCTGTTTACCGTCAACAATAAGTTCACTGCCTCTGATCTCAATCTCCTTGCCATGCACCAATGTATCGTTGATTTCGAGTTTTCCGTTTTCTTCTTTCATTTGTATTAACATATCAATTTCCTATTTCGTTTTTCGCCTCAGCTAAATCAGCTTCGAGGTTATTTAGCGGTAGCTTTAAGTCCTTTCTACCAGCTATGTAATTTTCGGTTATCTGCAGCGCTATCTGACATTGCACCTTGGAAGGTAAGCATTTACCAGATAGCTGCTGCGCGGTGAGTAACACAAAATTATTTTTGTGCATTGTTACTCCTAAAGCGGTAAATCTATTTGCCTGTGCTTATCGCCTAACAGATCCAGTTGAGCCTCTAAAGCAATTGGGTCACCAGTGCTTAATGCTGTGCCACTAAGGATTAACCAAATACATTGCCTGGTTAAGCCATACTGCTCAGCCAACTCTTGAACTTGTACGCCTAATTCATGCGCTTTAATGATCTCCTGGTTTCTAAACTGCAAGAGCACTTTATCTACCTTTGGGATCTGATAACTTTTTGCACCATGATTTTCACTTAAGTGCATAGCTAGCTCAGTACCAAAGACCTGGCAAAATTCGTGTTCTGGTTTTGGGTTTAGCGGGATATACATCATCCTTAGCTGATGCTGCTTTAATAAAGAAACAGCCCTCTCAACCCCAAGAACTTCGACGAACTTACGCACACCATGCGGTAACAAGCTCAGGTCAATATCATGCTCAGCCATTTTCAAGTTCCTCTAGCAACGATTCCAAACTATGCTCATTCGAAGCCGCTTTCATTTCACGAACTTCATCCCACTTGGTTCTTAGCTTGCCAACACGCCTAATTTCCAATGGCAGGTTGTCGTACTCGGCCTCTTCATAGAGCGGTCTGTCGGGGTTGATCACGATAGATTCACCTCTAGGCATGATCTGGCCCTCCACGATGTAACCATTGCTTCAGGATTTCTATAATGGCGGACCAATGGCTCTCAGCTTTATACAAGCGCAGTCCATTGCAATACTTCTCACAAAAAGCATCACATGCCTGTTTTGAGTCTTTTTCGACTTTCCCTGCACTGGCCAATTGCCCCCACAACGAGTAAATCAATTTCAATTGCTTTGGCATTTCATACTTTGGCGCCATATACTGATAACGCCGTAATAATGCCTTTTGTTGGTTCTTAGTAAGGCCAGTACAACTATTTGTGAGACCACCGCTGATCTGTTTAACGTTTTTTACATGGCATACCTGATCTATACCGGCTGCGCGTTGTGCTGCTTTTATTGCTTTAATCATCGGGTTCATGCTGCACGCTCCACTTGAGAAACTTGGTGATTCGGGAATACAGCAAATTCTTCTAACTCGAAGTCCCAGGGCTTTGTATCGTCGATACAGATTTTTGCGACGTTTGAATATAGACGGGTAAAAAGCGTGGTAAAACTTACCTGTTGTTTTACCTTCACTAATTGCTTGCACTCGTATAACCTTTCCCCAAGGAAGATGCAAAAAGCCACGGCAACGTTGCCTTCTACGCTATCCAGAATACGTCCTTTTGGGTCGTTCATGGCGAGCACATTGAGCATATGTTGATCGGTCAGCGTGTCATTTAGGACAAAATGACCGCCGAATATGGGCTGATAAATTTTCACTCTTATCATGGTGTTTTCCTTATTTAATGATGAGCCTAGTTGCCGCTAGGCTCGCTTTACAAAAAAGGGATTTAATAAAATGATTCGATACCCTAATCATCGAAAGTATCTTTCTTATGCGACTGATCTCCTGTCTCAGATGGAGAATGCGTTTTCTCAAGATGAGGTTGATCAACTTCGACTTGAGCTTGATGGCGTTGATTATTTCGACTTTGAAACCTGGCGCGACGAGCATGCCGAACACGTAAAGGAATTTTTATACAAGGCGAATTCTGCCTCCTGCAGATCACCGCAATCTGTTCATCAGTTAAAAATTCGCTTAGCTTGCATGCATGTTTTGTCTGAGGCTGTTTCATTACTAACTCCTTTGGTCAATTCAACTTTGTTAGAACTGGAAGATACAAAACCCGATCAAATCTTTAGTTGGAGCGAAATACAGCAAAATTGCCACCTCACTAAAGAAGGGATTTGGCCTTTCGATTACCTGGTTCCATGTCCGTTTAGCTTCGATTAATACGGTTTATTCAAATACGTGGTGAGGATTTGATTCACCATGGTTTGATTAAACTTGCGCTCTGGGTACTTATAAAATTGCGTAAGCACATGGGGGAGCAGATTGTCTCCGAGTGTTCTAGCATTACCTTCGACACGCTTGTGCAACCAATTCCAAAATGTGTCGCTGTCGTCTTCAACAGGCACGGTGTTCCTCGTTAAGCCATAAAAAATGCTTTTTAAATCGTTCACTGGCACTTCGCCTAGAGGTTTATAGAAAAAGCTCACACGACTTCGAATAAGGTTGTATCTAGGGTTGGTTTGAATACGTTCGTCTAACTCAAGGTTGCCAATCAGCATCACGCCAACATAGGCTTGGTCAGATATGGTTCTTAGCGGGTCCAAAGAATTCGGTTTACACTTATCTGCTTCGTCTAAGATGATTAACTTGTCAGAGCCACGCAGCGCCTTACAAATTGCTTTAACGTTACGTGAGCCAGATGTTTTGGGCGTAAGACTCAATGCAATACAAAGCGTTTCTAATATTTCAGTCACAGTTGTGAGCTCAGAGCCTTCAATCAGTATCGTGTCGTCACTGTGTTGTTCAGCATACTGCTTTGCGGCCATACTCTTTCCAAGGCCAGCTTGACCTGCAAAAACAGAAATACGGCGGCGCTCTCTTGCTTGTTGGCAAGACACATTAATGGTTTTAGAAATACTGGTTTCGACGAATGGGTATTCACCGTAGCGAAGACGTATACGCTCTTCTTCAGCGATATTTGTTACCTCAACTTCGCTGGTATCTATCGGTGATACTTGTGCAAAAATGTCATGTAGATGCTGTGTGGGGTTTGCTGTGTATTTTCCGTTTAATAGTTGGCTAATAAAGCCTGCTGTGCGGCCCATTTTGCGCGCTAAGTCTGCGCTGGTTATGCCTTGCCCGCTAATATCAGAGGCTCGCATACGCTTCTTAATACGCGCAACCATCAACTTATCATCTTCTTTATAAACGGGACTAAAGCCACTTTCTTCTGAAAACGCCTTTGGGTCGCAGTCACCAAAGCACAGTTCCCATACTGCATTGATAATCTTCTTAGGATTAATTGGTGACTTGCCTGCCAATACAGTTTTTACATCTTCTAAGTTAAAGCCGCATGTATAGTCCTCTGGGCCTAAGTTATAAAACTCAATTTCTGCGTTTACGAGGTTGGTTTGTTTTTGCTGCAGTTCGCTATAGTGCTCAGTAAAGTTCATTGGTCTTCTCCAAATAAGTCGATAGAGTTGGGTTGCTTCGGTGTTGGTATTGGCTCAATCACAAAGTCTGCAATATCCATATCAAGGCGCTCAGGCTCCTTGAGTGGCAGTGTTTTTGTCTCAGCTTCAATGAGCTCGACTTCTTCAACATCCACAATGCGTGTGAGAGAGTCTTCACGCTCAATTTTTTGGATTTCTTTAGTCAAGCGCTTTTTGCGATTCTCTTTACGTTCAAGCCTACGTTGGTCGATACGAGAATCAGGCACAGCCTTAACCTTGCTTTTAAGAAAGGCATACATTAAAAACTCGCCCGTCACTTCGTACAGGTGTATGCGCTCAGATGACTTCATGCTGTAGCCAGCAACTAGCTGTTTGCCATTAAACTGATATAAAAAGTCAGCTGAATAGATGCGGTTATCGAACCTAATTTGACCTTTGCGTACGTTTACAATGGTCTTAGGTAAATACTCAAAATTGATGGTTTCAGGGATACTTTGCTCAAAGCTTTCTTCCCAGACTTGATTGCGCGTTTTGCCCTTTTCTTCTGGGTGCTCACTGTTGTGATACTCCTCAAGCCAGGCTTCAAACTCGGCAATCCAATCTTCTAGTGTGGGTAAACTGCGCTTGCCTTGTTTCACTTCTTTGAGCACTTTAAGCAAGTGGCGGTTATCATGGCCACGGCCACAATATGTCTCGAAGCGTTTACCCACGTTTTCTTCCATGTTTCGAAAAAAACGCTCAATCCATTTAGCACGCGCGTTCCCAGGGATTGCAAAAATAGGCTCAATATCTAACTGGGTATACACACCACAGTTTTCATCGCACATCATGTGGTTTTTGTAGCCAGAGCCGTTATCAACATAAATCAAATAAGGCTTATGATTTAAGTCTTTTATTGAGTCAGTCAGTGCTCGTAGTGTTGCTAACGAGTTCTCAGCAATACTCAAATCCCAAGCGACTATTTTTCGGCTGCGAACATCTTGAAATGCCGTTAACTCATACCTAAATGACTCGCCACTTTCGGTGTGCTCAAGGTGCACATCTATTGTGTGGCCATCACCGTTATATATGAATCCGGCGGGTATATTCTTTGTCGTTCGCAACTTAAAATCTTTGTGTTTATCAGCATAGATTTTAGTGCCGACCCGATACGGGCTTTGTGGGCCTAGCTCGTGGGGCATAGAGTTTATAAAACGCCTCACTTGGGCCGCATCGACTTTATAGCCCATTTTATTTAGGTCCCTTGCTACAAACGCAAAGCTTAAAGAGTTAGGACTATGATAAATTTCGAGCGCTTTTGCAGCCCATGGCGGCGGTGCTGCAACCCTCCCTTTATTGTTAGGTAGTAACCCCTCAGTGCCCTTTTCTTTATAGGCTTTTACCCAGTTATGTGCCGTGGCTCGTGTTGGCACTTTGCCTAAATAACTTATTGCCTGGTGTAATGCAGGCGTAACCAAGTGCTGGTCCAATGCAGTCACAAGAGCTTGTCTTGCTTTATCAATGCTTAAGCCACTAGACAGCAAATGCTTAACAAAAATGGTCCTATTCTGCGCTGTTTTACGTGCTTTATCAGTCGCATTAGCCCAAGTGATATCACTGTCTGCGAGCTTTAAACTATTGAATTTAATAACAGCAGGATGCATTAGCGTACCTCCTTGCTTTGTTTTTCTAAAAGAAATTGTTCAAGTAGCCGACTACGTTCAGTATCTACGTATTGCCACTCTGCTTTGGTAAATTTTGGTAGGTGTTCAATGCCTTCAATATGACCCGAGAATTCGCCACTTAAACGCTCAAGAATATTGCCAACTTGGCTATATATCGCGGCCCAGGTGTGGTGCAAAACTTGCGCTGCGCTCACGCGGGTATCAAAGTCCAATTGTCGGTTATCGCAAAGCTGGCCCACTTGCGTGATCGTATTTACCAGTGCTTCATCTAAAAGCTCCGTATTACAAATCGCGTCCTTGCGCATTTCGCTTATAAACACAGGCATGTCGAACCGAACAGAAGGCACTTTACGCAGCTTTTCATGTTCAAGTTCGTTGATGGCCTTAGCTGCTGCTTCCTGAAAGCCGTCACGTTCCTTCATCAGATCTGCAACTTGTTGCTTGATAGCACTTCCAGAGGTTTCAGCTAAGATTTCGTAATCTTGATCATCTAGCTCTTTAAGAGTCTCTATAGGAACTTTTGCAAGCTCTGTAAGCTGTCTTTGACTAAAATTCAAAAGGGACACTGTGTCCACTTTGGATTTTGGTAGCCCATTTAGCATTTTTGCTATTGCCATAGTCCTACTTGCTGTACGGCGATGAATACCTCGCTCATGTAGCAGAGAATTGAATTTCCCGTGATCTGTCTCAGCTTTGATTTTAAGTAAGAGAAACCCCATTTCGGCATTGTCAGTAAATTGTCTATTTGCGAGAAAAACAACACGGTCCATCGCCTCTTCTATTGTGCTTGGCATCACAATGTTAAGTGGAGAATCTATCTGAGCAATCTGATGATTGATTTCATTTTGAGACTCTTGGTTTACTAGTTCCTTTACATGCTGATTAGACATAGGAGCTCCAAATTTTAGGCAGATCTTGGTCTTTGATAGGCATAGGTATAAACCTCAAAATTAAGTATCGATTTTGATATCGTCGAGGAGTGACTCTTTTTCTTGCTGTAACTTCCTGATCTGAACTTCGTACTCAGAAACTTCTTTGAGCTTAAGGGCTCGCTCATTTACAGCCGTATACATTAATGGAGCAAGTAAAACATCAGCAGGTTCCGTACTTTTAACAGCCCACAGTAACGCTGGTAGGTAATGGATTGGCATAGCTGTAGGCTGGCTTGGAGCGAACCATTTATTCAATTTACCTTCATCTACTTCAATTTGATGCACTTTTAATGCTTCATTCATTCTTTCCGCCAGCCCAGTACGAGTGTAGCCGCAGCGACGCATACAAGCGTTAACGCAGTGTATAAACTGGTGTAAAACCACGCAATCGGGTGGTGTATGGCAACTAAAAACGCTGTCGAACTTTTCATTATTAGACATGTAAAAATCTCCTTAAATAAACCTGTCTCTACTCTGAGGGCTGTGTAATTGTTAGAGGAGGAGGTATTGGTGTGCCCTGCCTAATGGCTTTGACAATTTGGCTTTTTCTCGGGCCTCTATTTTTAGGTTCATAGGATTTGCCAAATACTTCATGGATTGGCATTTCTAGAGCGTTGCAAATTGCTTGTGCGACACGAAGAGATTTTGCATCACCTGACGCTATTCTAGAAACGTGACTAGGACTAAGTTCAAGGGCTTCAGCTATGTCTGTTAAGCAAATATCTTTCGGTTTTAACTTTTCTATAATCTCACGAGATGTTAACTTTTGAGAGTTACTCATTTGTATGACTCCATTGGTTCATTTGTATATTTAAACTACACATAAACAATACACCTGTATCAATCGGAGTCAAGTTATTTACAGTAAAATGATACAAATATATTTTACTATACATATGTATTAAAGGTGTGCTATGTTATCTGAAACCGTTAATTTTGATATTGAGGCTGTGTACGAACGTTTGTATAAATTGCTCAATGTAACAAGCGATAGTGCACTATCTGAAATTTTAGGTTTATCCCCTTCAGCTGTCAGGAACGCAAGAAATAGGCAATCTTTGCCTTGGGAAGGAATCGTGAAAACTTGCGCAGATCGGAAAATCGATCTCAACCATGTATTTGGTGTGAATGTAGAACGGGATAATAACCAAGGTGTGGAGTCACAAGATAAAACCCAAGCCTTTGACGTATCTGATGCTGTTGCTGCAAATGCATTGGTGGAAAAAATACTTGATGACTTAATGTTTGTAAAAAACTTGCCCGCTGATAGGGAATTATTCATTCGTGGTAAACTGAGACCGATGTTGTTTGAAAAAACATTTGAATATCAATTCAATGAGGTCATGGTAAAAACAGCCGCGGAGGGAGCTCTATACATGGCTTAAAGGACGATAAAATGAAATTACTTTCGGGAATTTTCGCACTACTAGCTGGGGCTTTGGCATCAAACACACAAGCCATTGAACCATTACCTGACCGAGCTCGTGTACAACATATGAATGCAGATCTACTTTTACCTGATGGTAGACTAATGAATGTAGATGTTTCATTTGATTGTGGTAGTGACTACCAAGATACTGCAATGATGATCATGAGCGATTCCGGTGCAAAAATACTTGCAGCCGCTTATACACATTTGTATGGAGAACAGTTCGGTAAACAAGTGATGGACGCTTGGAATAATAAAAAACACGAGTCCGACCCAAGAAAACCAACCTACTTATTTGTAATTGCTCCAAGAGAGCAACCTGTCGTTTGGCAAAATAAATACACCAACAAAGTTCACAAAGTGTTAACTCGTGATACACTGGGTTCATATAATGGTGACAGTCAAGATGTTAGTGAAACTTCCATAGACACATTTGTGCCAGTGTTAGCGGCAGGATGTGGGACTAAAATACATAACCCTCACCAAGTACAATAAATAATCAATAAAGAACTAGGACGTGAGGCCCTTTACATGAGGGCCGATCATTAACGGATATAATATTATGCGTGGTCTATTTTTCCTATTTGCGCTAGTGCTCAGTGCAAACTGTTTGTCTATGCAAATGAAACATTTAAATACAGTTGCACAAGATGAAAGGCAACTGATGTATTTTTCTTCTCATGATGGAGTTTACCGCTACGATGGTGAACATTTTACGAGCATGAGTAGATTTACGCAGTTGCCTAATGGGATGGTCATAGATGTACAGTTTATGCCTGAGCTTAACTATTTAATTGCTTTGTACCAAAATGGAGAGCTTTGGAAAGTTAATTTAAATGGCTATCAAGCAACAAAGGTATCTGACATTGGTGCGTATAAGTTGGCTGTAAACAACAACAGCATCTTCGCTATGATGGACACGCAGATTGTAAAAGTTAACGTAAATAACGGATTAGCGCACACTATATTTAATAAAGATATCAAGTTGTTTGATATAGACTCTGGCTATGGGCATGTATATTTTCTAAGTGAAGATGGGTTGTATGTGTACTCTGAATTAGGTGTAAGAAAGCTGGAAAATGGTCGAGTACATAAAGGAAACTTAGAAGCGACACCACATGGTGTAGCGTATAGCATTAATTCAACATTGTATTATTACTCTAATGGTCAACAATCATCAATAAAAAATGAGGACATCAGCTCAGCTGAGAACCTTACCTTCATACCACCTGATCAGTTGTATTATACCAGTGCTGGCAATGTGAGTGAGTTGAACATAAATACCTTAAAAATAAAACGTAAAAACATTGCGAGCCAACCAATGTCTTACCGTAACTTATTCGTAGATAAAAGTAATACCTTATGGGGAGTAGGTATAAACAGCTTTGTACGTGTTGATGGCCAAAATAAAATTGCGGACCTTCATTTAGACTCTCAATACAATGCTATTGAGTATGTAAATGGTGAAATATGGATAGGTACGAGTAAAGGGATATATAAATATGTTAATAACGAGTTTATTAAAGTTGGCTGGCTAATCGAAAAAATGCCAAAAATGAACTATTCAATAAATTCATTCGAACTTTTTAGTGGTCACCTAATTGTTTCTACAAGCTTGGGAGCTTTCAAGGTTAATGTTGCAGCAAAAACCGTAACAAGGCTAATTGATAGTCATGTCATTAATGCATCGGTAATTGAGAACAGTCTTTACTTGGCCACTAACAGCGAAGGGGTAAAACTTTTCAGTAGTCACTTCACTCAACTTGATTCATCACAATACAATAATTCGCTTCCGTCCTTGGAGGTTTTAAATGTTGATAGGCATTCTGGAAAAACATATATAAGTACTGCTAGTGGGTTAATCGTTGCAGACCGTTCAGGAAATTCTATTTTGGATTTTGAACAATCTGTAATGGTTACGGATGTTGCGGAGCTTAATAACGAGCTGTTTTTGTCAACTTATGGAAAAGGCTTGTTCAAGAAAATTGATAATACATGGCAATCAGTTCCCTCCCCTAGCTATATAGTCGAATTGAATGTAACAAGGGAAGAGCTTTTTATAAAAACGACGAATGGTCTTCACAAAGTAAGCAATGCGCATAACTATACAATTGCAATACAAGGTACTTTACAAGACTCATTTAGCACCAGCAGTATAAAGCTTGTTGGTGATAAGCTCATAGCTGTAAGTGATAAAGGTCTTATTGAAATACCCAAGTCAATTGATGATAAACCTATACAGCCCAAAATAGTGTTTATAGAATCTGAATTAGGCCTACTTCCTGAGCCTGAATTTCTCTCTCTCGGTGATGGTAAGCTTAAGGTTGCGATCTCATCTTTTGACTTTGTGTCTGAGAAAAAAGGCACTTATCAATATAGCCATAACGGAAGTGATTGGATTCAACTAGACTCAGCCATATTGACTTTAAGTGAGCTCAAAGAAAAAACTCATACTTTGAGGTTTAGATACATCCAGGGAAATGAAATAAGTGATGTAACTGAGTATATGTTTGAGGTTATAGCTCCTTTTTATAAATCGAATGCAGCTTTGGCTATATATTTATTACTTACGTTCATTTTAAGTATATCAGCTTTCTATTTAGTCTATAAATGGGTGCAGAGTTTTCACAGTGTGTATCGTAGAAATCAAAAACACTTCCAACAATCTAATGTAACTGAAGCATACGTGAATATGGTTGATGCTAAATCACTTTGCAGCAGCGGGAATGATACGATGCTAACGGAAGGGTTGGTCAAAATGGCCTACATCATAGAAAAGTTAGAACCAATAGCTCATGACATTGCCAGTTTAGGAAAGCAGCCTTTATCCGCTGGTATTAATATATTGCAAATACATGCTTCAATGCAGCTAGCTATGAACGTAAAAATTAAATCTACAGTTGGAGATGAGAGATTCGATAACCAACTAGAGCACGATATTTACTTGGTTTTATATCACTCTGTAAGAAATGCAATAAAGCATTCGAGAGCCAAGAACGTAAACGCTAGCTTAATATTGCAACATAAAACCATTGAAGTATGTGTTGAAGATGATGGCCGAGGCATCACTCTATTGGACAAGCTAAATTTTGGCTCTGGGTTTTACAACATGAAGCAAATTGCCAAAGTGTACAAAACTAAGTTTAGTATCAAAGCTTCAAAAAAAGGCTCTACGATCCGCATGGTGTTTCCAATTATCGAGCGAAACAGGCCCGTTGGCGAAAGTAGCGATAATAAAAAGCTTATTGAAAGGATTTGATGATTATTAGGTTTAACGTCCAGCCTAATAACTCTGCACTCACAGGACGAGGAGAAAATAGAAATGAAAAAAGCATTGATGGTATCACTAGTAGCTTTATTCGCAACGGGTTGTATGTCGACTCAAAAAGACTGGTCTGCTACAGGCGGAAGTAAATCTGACGGTACAGTAAAGCTTTCTTATCAATATGGGTTATTTGAGTCGCCTACAGTAAATGAAGAGCAAGCAATAAGACTCGCGTCAAAACGGTGTCAGGCATGGGGTTATTCAAGCGCAGAGGCGTTCGGCGGAATAACAAAAAACTGTAATTCCCCGTCGGCCAATGGTTGTAACTCTTGGTTGGTTACAAAAGAGTACCAGTGTACTGGCCAACAGTAGTCTTTTTTGAAGTAGAAAAAGTACGAGAGCAAACGATAGCTTTGTTTTGGCTCTCGTAAAATAAGTTAAAGAAGTCTAGATATAAATATGCATTTAAAACCAAAAACGCCTAAAAAAATCAATGGGCGAGTAAAATCATTAATTCAAGAATTAAACTTAGATCACAAGAACTCCACGTTTTTGAGGTTAACAGCACGCGACAAAAGTTATCGTGCAGGCTACTGTTTCAATAACTGTGAATTGGAGAGCAAGAAAACTGGCGCTAAAGTAGTTTATGGTTGGCAGATTTGGGAAGATCCAAAAAAGTCTTTTATAGAGGCTGAATTTCACGCTGTTATAAAAGAAAATGGTTCACTCTTAGATATTTCGCCGAGGCAAACGGGAGAAGAAAAAATCCTCTTTATTGAGGATAGTTTAAGGTCTTCTGGAAGAAAGTCAGATGATGCTTGGTATTCTTGGACCAATTTAAAAATGATAAACGGATTTGTTGCAGAAACAGTCAAAGAGTGCGAGGTTGTGGAGCTGGATGAAACATACAGTGAATTACGTATTCTTGAGGGTTAGTTAGCAAAAACACTAATTAAAGGACAAAGCCGCACCTGCGGCTTTTATTTGTTGTCAGCGAGCGAAAGGCTCAATGAATGTTTGGGTGCAAGTTCTACACTCACTTTAACCCCTGAGATTGTAAGATCATAAATAATCATATTTTCAGTTTTATTGGTTTGAGTAATAGACTTACCCGAGTTTAATGCTTCGTTAAATGACTCATTGCATATTTCAATTGGTTGTCCTTCTTGCTCTTTCATATGTTCTAGCTCCCTTTTATCATAAATTCAGGTGGTCCTGTTTGTAGCGCTGTGGTAATTAAGCAGCACTTTATTAAGTATTTACACAAAAAAGAAAAGAGACAAATTCAATATCAAGAATATTGTCACATACGAAGCTTGATTGTTCCCTCAGAGAAAAACTTAACGTACTGCTTTTCGACAGATTCAAAGTAACTAATTTTTTCTGACATCAATTCTATGGTCTTCATAAATTCAAGGTGTATTGAAGTGAATCTGCTATCTGAAGTATCTACATTCGAATTTTTATCTGAAATCCAAAATTGGCTTTGGTAATGAAGCTTTTTTCCAAGCGCAACTAGTTGGTCATGTAACTCATCATCTTTAATTTTGTCTTTATGTACTACAGAGTGAAGCGCAGTGAAATAGTTTCTTATGACATTAGAGAAGATCCTCTGTGATGGAGGGTCTTCAAGTTGTAGCGATACGAATATCGTCATTTCCATTATGAACTGCTCGGGGTCTCGATATCGAAGCCAAGAATATTTAAAAGAGATACGCAGAAAGCGATCAAACTTCCCAGCTCTGTAACCTTCAAAAAGTAAGTGGCAAAGCGTTCCTATGGTTGCTATCACAATGAGCCAAAATGTCACTGTGGCCATGTGCCGTTCTCGCTCTACTCTGAGTACTTCGACTTTAGCTTGTTCTTCGGGCGAGAGCTTTGAGAACGCAACAGGGTCTGAAATAGAATCGCCTGGTTCGTATGGTGGTACTATGGCAAATGTTGAACTAGAGATAAAAAATAGAATGAGCGCAAATAACTTAGACATGCCGACTCCTTTGTTACTAACAATGGCATTTAATTAAAACCATATTAACACTGCGATAAGTGTACCTGCAATGAGTAGGATTTTACGCTTTTGGTAAATGTAGCTTAATAAGTTACCAATTATGTGCTTTTCAAGCTTGTAAGCCGCTCTAAGCGTTTAAGTGGAATTTTATGTAGGGTAGCTTATTTAAAAGTGGGTTAAACAATCTGAGAGTCTGTTAAACACCTTCTAAACACTATCCCAGTTTGGTTTTAAGGTCTGTTTCTGGTTTAGGTGGTAACTTTGCGGGTGAAAGTTACCATAGTTCCTGCTTTAGGTTTATTTTTCTTTAGCTTGAAGACGGTACTCTCGCCTGAATCCAATATATGCTGCAGTCAAAATAACAAACCCAAAAATGCCCACCGTAATCCAATAATCTCTAACAAACTCAGCACGAAATTCAGCAAATTCTTCTTGCGCTTCAATCGCGACCTTAACGACTCCATCTTGATAGACACCTTTGGTGCAATCATGATTACCAGCTTGTTCGCCTAGCTGCTCACAAATCAGCTTTTGTACATCGTTATATACCTGTCGAGTAACGGCCTTTATCTCCTCTCTGTGATACTTGTCTTCATAGCTAGCAATTTCATTAATTTGAAACTGTAAAAACGGGATTAAAAATAGCACGCCTAAAAGGCCTATTAACTCCATGAACCTGCTTGTGTGCATCGTTTTTTTATACATACTTTTTCCTTAAATAAAAATTATCGCGCCGGACTTTGGCGGCAAATTAAATGTAATAAATATGTCAACAGACAATCAAGGGGTTTTATTCACCAGGCTGGAAAAGTCAGGTTCAGCACTAAATTGTTGGGTTTTTTATTAGAAAACATGTACGAAGATAGGAATTTGTTGATCCAAATTGATTGCCTGTTTAATCTATTAAATTGCTCTAATTAACTTATATGTAAAACATTTTACGCCTAACTTTCTATTCCTCCCTCGTTACTCTGAGCTCATTGATTCAACGATGAGCACCCACAATGGAAAACACTGAGTTTGACTGGTATGAGATTTTTACCGCTGGCACCCACACCGATTCAAACGGAAATACACAGGAGTTTACCGCCGCAGATTTAGACTCTGTGGTCACAAACTTTATCCCCAAGACTAGCCCTTTGGTCATTGGCCACCCTAAGACTAACGACCCCGCATGGGGTTGGGTAAGTGACTTAAAAGTCGAAGACGGTAAGTTGTTTGCTAAAGCCGAAGACGTGGCCGCTGAGTTTGCAGAAGCAGTCGAAGCAAAGCGTTACCCAAACCGCAGTGTTCGTTTAGAAGGCGAACCAGGTAACTACTTTTTAGGTCACGTTGGTTACTTGGGTGGCAAAGCCCCTGC
Source organism: Pseudoalteromonas luteoviolacea (assembly GCF_000814765.1). GTDB lineage: Bacteria > Pseudomonadota > Gammaproteobacteria > Enterobacterales > Alteromonadaceae > Pseudoalteromonas > Pseudoalteromonas luteoviolacea_H. Next base: position 422,517 of record NZ_JWIC01000006.1, on the reverse strand, counting down.
TGTTGCTGGCATGCCTTGGCAATTTAACGATGAAACAAAAGGCGCAGTATTTGAGTTTGCTGCCAGTGAAGCAAGCGAGCGTATAGAAGATGTTGCCATGCAAACTGCGCGTTTACTTACCGACTTTATGGGTAATTTCCGTGAGTGGGTTATTGAGCAGCATGACCTAGAGACCGCAAACCGACTCATCCCAAACTGGGAAGCCGACTGGCTTATCCGCAAAACCATCATCGCTGAACACGAACAAGACAAACAGCGCTATGGCAATCATGCCTTTAGCGCCCCTACCAATAACCCCGAGGAACTAGAAGTGAGTGACAAAACTAAAAACGAACCCACCGAAGCCGAGAAAGCATTGCAGGCGCAACTGGACGCGGCGAACGCAAAAAACGCCCAGCATGAATTCAATCAACGTAAGTTTGATGCGCAAACGTTTATTGATACCAAGGTCAATGGTGGCAATGCCCCGCGTATCACCAAAACAGACGGTTTGGCCGAATTCATGGCACACCTTGAAACAGACAGTGCCAATACATTTGAATTTGCTGCTAGCGATGGCAATCAAACCTCGTCGGCCAAGCCAGCCGAGTTCTTTAAAACTTTGCTGCTCTCATTACCTGAGCAAGCCGGACTTACCAAAGACTTTAGCCGTGGAGACGACAGCGACGAGACAGAAATTGATAACTCGGCTGATGCGCTGGCTGCAAAGGCTTTGGAGTATCAACATGCTCAGTCTCAAAAAGGCATTACGGTTAGCGTGAGTGACGCACTCGGTCACGTACAAAAGGAGGCTAACAATGGCTAATCCTGGATTTATTCAAAACTACACGGCTTCTGGTGAAGTTGGGAAGTTCAGAGTGGCGGTGTATACCGGCGCTGACTTTGAAGTAACTCAAGCCTCTGGTAGCGATATTGCCATTGCAGGCGTGACTGAATGGGGTAAGAACATATCTGGGCGTGTTGATGTCGTTATGACTCAACTGGCCAGTGTTGAGTACGGCGGTGACATTCTCGCAGGAGATACGCTGGTTCCTGACACTGAAGGCCGTGCCGTTAAGTTGGATATGAGCGCCAAAGCTGAAGATGCCGAAGTATGGACCTTGGGCGTTGCCCAAGAAAGCGGCAAGCTCGGGACCATTGGCACAACCACTGTTACCCCACAGTTAATCGTGAAATAGGAGTGAGATGATGAGTCACGGAATGCCCTTTACCCCTGATATAGAGCAAACAGCCATTGCTATTGCCTATCGAAATAGACGTATGATTGCGGATGAAGTCTGCCCTCGTATGCCTGTCGGTAAGCGCACATTTGAGTATCGAACGTACGATAAAGCAGAGCGTATGACCATTCCAAATACGCGCGTTGGCCGTAAGTCTGCCATTAATCAGGTTGAATTTACCACAGAAGAAGGTAGTGCATCTTGCGAAGACCACGGTCTTTCGGATGTAGTGCCAAATTCAGACATTAAAGAAGCACCACATAATTACAACCCGTTGCACCATGCCACAGAAGGTATCTCAGACTTAATGCTTTTGGCGCGTGAAGTCCGTGTGGCAGAGCTATTTAAAAACCCTACTAACTATGGCTACCACCGAGAACTAGGTAAGAACAATTTAAAGTATTTGGATGATGACAGTCTCGATATCTTGCAGTTCTTTCAAGAGCTCATCGATGACATGTTAGTAACGCCAAATCACATGACGTTGCCCCGCAAAATCCTAACTAAGCTCCGCTCATGTAAGCATGTGATTAAAGCGTATAACGGCTCGTTAGGTGATAGCGGCCTCGTACCAATCGGGTTTATTCAGGACACGCTGGGTATAGATAAAGTGCACGTGGGTGAGGCTTGGGTAAACACAGCCAAAAAAGGCGAAACCCCGAGCTTTGTTGAGGCATGGGGCAATGACCACATTAGCTTTACCCGCTCTGACCCCTTAGCCAGTGCCAGTAATGGCCGTATGACTTTTGCCTTTACTGCCCAGTTTGGCGACAGAATTTCTGGCAGGCGCGATGTAGCAGCTGGCCTTGATGGTGCTATTGAAGTGATGGTGGGCGAAAAAGTCAAAGAGCTCTCTATCGCAAAAGACTACGGCATGATTTTAACCAATCTACTTAAACCCTAATTATTAACTCCCTATGGGGCTTCGGCCCCTTTATAAATAAGGAAAGACCTATGTTTGTAAATACACAACACACAGTAAATACCTTGGGTGTCAATCAGTTGGTTGAGTACGCGAATGGCCGCTTTTCACTTGCTTACGGTTCGCAAGAAATCACAGCAGAAGACATAGAGAACGCGCTATTAGCCACGCCTGAAACAGACATTCAAACCACCCTTTTAAATTGGTTTGAAACTGCCTCGACCAATGTAAATAACACGATTGCGGGTTACGTGGCCAAGCTTGAACTGACACAAGCCGAGATTGATACCTCTCCCCTTCTTGGCATTGCCGCAGATCTCATGCGCTACGAACTGTGCAACAACGACGCTGACGAAGGCTTAATGGTCAGACGTAAAAACGCCATGCAAGAGCTTGGTAAAATTGAGGCGGGAACCATTCAAATCAAAACTCCGTCACCAGTTGCCTCTGGGCCTATTCAAACCAAGCCTGTTTCTAGCAATTTTGATTGGGCGAGGTACTAAACCGTGGCGGGCGTATTCATTGATATCTCGGGCGATGCGTTAGAGAAGTTACAAGTGCTCAACCATAAAAGCCAAGTTCCTGAAGATGTGCTGGATGATATCGGGGCCTTTCTAGATATGGATGTCACGACCCGCTTTTTAAATGAACTTGCGCCAGATGGTAGTCGGTGGGAGCAATCAGAAGCAGCCAAAGAACGTAGAGGTTTAACTCTGACTGACCAACGTAACCTTGCAGGCTCAGTTACCCATAACGTTGAAGGCGATGAATTGGTGCATGGCTTGGGCGAGGATTATGCCGCCATTCACCATTTTGGCGGCAAGACGGGCCGTGGCCATGCGGTTACACTCCCTGCTCGCCCGATTATTGGTATTGAGCAATATCAAGCCGGTGCCATTGTTGAAACGCTCACTAGTTGGCTTGTTTAAACGGAGTTTAAAGCATGTTTAATTTCGATTTAAACCACATTGAAAGCGCGTTGACTAAAGCACGAATTGCCAAAGTAGGCTTTGCCCCTGACTTTAATCAAGCGCGAAGCAAACCCGTGCACAGCCCTTTGTTGTACGTTTTGCCGTTGGATGAAGACTACCAGCCAACAAACAGCATAACAGGCCAGGATGAGTACGCCGTTACTGAACTGTTTGCGGTCATGATAGTTGTCCCCTGTCATATCGCCAACAGGCAAACCGACGCACAAATTGAACAGCTGCGCGAGCGCGTAAAAGCGGCGCTTGCTGGCCTTACTGTCGCACCTTATGAACCCATCAAATTACACAGGGGCCGCATGGTCGAGCTGAACCAACAGACAAAAAACCTCATTTATCAGTGCCAGTTTTCAGTAAGTGGGCACATTACAGTCAACACCAAGGAACCAACATGAAAGAAGACAAACAACCTAAAAAGCTCAGTCCTAGTCAAATAGCCAATCAAGTACAGCAAGCATTGAAGCAAAACGGCAATCGCAGTCATGCCGCTGGTGCATTCGTACTGGATGGTGACACCGTTAAACCAGGAGCATCATCATGACTTGGCGATTTAAAGACCGTTTAATAATGGCAGACTCACTCGGGACCACGCTGACAGGCAATCATGCAATATACGCCAGTGAAGTTGAATTTAACATCGAAGCTGAAACCGAAAAAGACGAAGTTGAGCGCGCTCATTCAGGTTCTAGCCTTGAAATTATCTATGGCGAGCATGTGACACTGAACTTTAAAACGCCACTGGCCATGAGTGGTAGTGCGGGCTCTGCGCCGGCGCTTGCACCTCTTTTATTAGCGTGTGGCATGGTACAAGTATCTAGCGCCAATGCAGTCACCTTCACCAAAGGCGCGGCTACTAAAGCCACGTGTTTAATGCGCTTTGGCCAAAACACACATCAAATCTCTGAGATGTTAGGCACGTTCAGCATTAACCTTGAAAAAGGTCAGCCAATGATTAACTGGCAATTTAAAGGCCTATTCAGTGCGCCGGTACAATCAAGCGGCCCGCCTGCCACGGATTGGTCTCGTTGGAAAAAACCTTCAACACTGGGTGTGACCAATAGCAGTGCATTTAAGTTAAATGGTCTATCACGCACATTACACAAGTTGACTATCGATGTGGGTAATAACGTTGTGTTTGACCGCGCCATTAATCACGAAGAAATCCTCATCACAGGTCATGAGTCCACGGCGAATATCACTGTCACCAGTGATTCATTATCCATTTTCAACCCATTTGAGCTCGCTGGCAGTATCCAAAACTTTGAGTTTAACCATGGCCAAAGCGCAGGTAACAAAGTGACTTTGTTAGGACGCTTTCAAATGCCCACGCCCAAGTATGCCAGCTTAGAAAGCGAGCTCACAGGCTACGAACTGGACGGCAAGCTGGTGCCTTCAGACAGTGGCTATGACGAATTAACCTTAGTATTTGAGTGATCCTTATGAAATTAAAAAAATTAGAGCAATTAAAAGACGCCACCATTCACGCACCACTTCATTTTGAATACGGCGGTGTGGAGTTTAAATTCAACGCACACATCAAGTTGGTGCCAGATAGCGACATTGAAAAGCTGACCGACCCACACAGCACCACAGATAAAGTCATCGTTGAACAATTACTTGTAGGTTGGGACGACTTTGTAGATGAGGGAAAAAGTATCCCTTTTTCAAAAGACGTGCTTCACGAAATGCTGGAATTTGGCGGTATTACTGGGCGGTTATCTGCAGAGTGTATAAACGCGCAATATCGAGTCCAAGAAAAAAACTAATCGATGTTGCTAGGTGGTTTGTGGGCGACTTAGCAACAAATAGCAAACACTTGGATGACGATTTAGCCCATTTTGGTGCGCCGGTTGAGCCAGTAAAAAGCAAAGCAGATTTATACGTACTCCCACAAAATTGGAATGCGGTTAAAGCGCTTTCAAGAGCAAATACACAATGGCAGTACTGCAAAGATGGGGTCGAACTCGCCCTTGATTATGCCAGGGCTGAAATCGCTTGGCGTTATGCAGGTATTGCCCTGACCCCCACTGATTTTGACAAGCTCCAATATCTAGAACGAACAATAATAAAGCTCTTGAGGCAGACTGATGAAAAACCAACTGAATTTGGCCTTACGTATACGATACGACGGTAAAGCGGTAACAACAGGGACAGCTAAAAATCTTCAGGACCTAAATCGCCTGCCGGGAGCAATTCAAAGTCAGGTCGGCGCGAATCAACGCTTAAGTGAAAGTCAGTCCAAAGTCGCGAAGAGTCAAACAGCAGTTAGTAAAGCTGTTTCAACGGGCACTAATCAAAACCTTCAAGACTTAAACCGATTACCGGGTGCCATTCAAAATCAGGTCAAGGCCAATCAGCGCTTAGGTGCAAGCCAAGCGAAAGTGATGCAGCAACAAACGGCCATGAGCAAAGCGGTGACGTCTGGCACTAACAAAACGATTAATGACTTAAACCGCTTATCTGATGCTATTAAAAATCAAATAGCAGCAAATCAACGTTTGGGTGAAAGCCAAGCTAAAGTACTGCAACAGCAAGCTGCCATGAGTAAAATGGCCGCTTCAAGCGCTCACCAACATATCCACACCTTAAATCGCGTACCACAGACAATCCAAAATCAGGTGGCCGCAAATCAGAGACTAGGTACAAGTCAGACAAAAGTGATGCAGCAACAGTCTGCAATGGGTAAACAGCTGGGGGTTCTACAAAGCGGCTATGAGCAATTGGGAATAACCCTCGCAGGCGTTGCATCCATTGGTACTGCGGCCATGTTTATTCGCGATACAGGCGCAGCGCAGCAATTAGATACTCGGCTGCAAGGGTTGACCGATTCTACCCGCGAATACAAACAAGTACAAAGCTATCTATTTGAAGCGGCTAATAGACTCAATACGTATTACACGACCCTTTCAGACTCCTACTCTAAAATCCTCAACCTGCAACAAGCAGGTATTGTGACTCAAACACAAGGCAAAGCAATCTTAGAAGGCATGGCCAATGCCGCCGCCAAAACGGGCGCAAGCAATATACAGCTTGAGCAATCGCTGTTTGGTATGACGCAAGGTATGACCGCAGGCGTATTGCGAGCCGAGGAACTTAACCAGGTCACCGAGCCTTTACCAGGGCTTTTGCAAAAGCTTGATAAAGCGGCGGGTGTTGCTGCAGGTGGTTTTAGGCAACTGGTCAACGATGGCCGCATAACCAGCCAAATGTTTAAACGCTATTTAATTAAAGCGTTAAACGAATATGCAGGCGCAGCTGAAGCCACTGAGGGTAAAATCAATGCGTCGTTCGCAGAGATGAGTAATGAATATCAGCGCCTTATTCGTGAGTATGAAAAGCCAGTTAACTTTGCTGTGACAGGCGTAGCCGATGCCGTCACTGCAGGTATGCGAGAACTGCGCGAAAACCAAGAACTGGTTGAAGGACTAACAACCTCAGCCACAACTTTGGCAATCGTACTCGGTGGTAAGCTTGCAGGCGGTGCAGCTAAAGCGACAGCGGCATTTACCGCCACGACGATGGCAAAACACAAAGCACTGCAAGCAGACCTACAGCTAGCTGCGTCCAATCAACGTTTAGCCGCAGAAGAACACAGACGGGCAATTCAAGAGCAAGCTGCAGCTCAGCGCCAACTCGCGATGGCTAGCAATACAGCCCTTAGAACAAAAGCCATTCATCAACTGGCCCTTGCTAATCAACGGGCGACACTTGCACAAACCAACCTAAACGCAGCAACTGCCACTTATACTGTCGTGTCTAAACGCGCAGCGTTATCCAGCCGAGTGCTTGGCGGTGCAATGGGCATGCTAGGTGGCCCAGTTGGGTTAGCTGTTACTGCAGGTTTGGCCATCGCCTACTTTGCGACCCAAGGCGACAAAGCTAGTACCAGCTCGAAACGACTTGAAACACATTTGTATGATTTGGGTGATGCGTTCGATTCCGTCAATAACGTCAGCGCTAAAGCGCAAATAGCCTCTGCGTCAAAGCAAACAATCAACTACACAAACAACATTCAAAACGCGTATAAACGTATTAAGCAGTTGCGCCAACAAATGAATAATGCGGGCAGTGACCGCGCCAAGTTCACCTATCAAAATCAAATTGCAGGTATTGAGCGTTACATCAACGAGCAAGCAAAACTGCGCAGTGAGTCAATGAAAACCGCCGCACAGGCAGCAAACCTGCAGCAAAACCTCAAAGCACTGGACTGGAAGCAAATCGCTGAAAACTCAAAACAAGCAACAAACGCCCTGCCCCAAAACATTCAGCAGCTGCAACTCTCGCTACTGGATGAAGAAGCCAGGCTAAAAGCCAGCTATGAAAAACGTAAAGATATGGTCATACAAGCCCGTGAAAATGACCTGGGCAATAAAGCCAAATACGATGCAATTTTGAAGCAGCTAGACGCCAAGCTTCACGCAGACCAACAAGCACTAGCAGACAAGCATGAAGCCGAAAAAACACGTATACAAAACCAAGCAGTGGAGAAGCGTAAAAACGATTTACGTGCAGAGCTAGAAGACCGCATAGCGCAAATCAAAGGCTATGCAAACCGTGAAGCACTGGCCAGCTACAATAACCAGCTTGCAGTAGAAGAAGCAAAGCAACAAGCACGTATTGATGCAAAACGGCGCAGCATGCTCGGCCTTGCTGCTAACGATGAAGTCGGCGAAATCAAACACAACGCTGATAATCAAATTCGAGACCTAGAGCGCCAGCAAGAGCTGAACGCGGCGAGAGGCTTCCATAGTCAGCGCGAAGCGGATGAATACGCGCACCAGGAGCGTTTAATGCAAGCCCGCACCCGCAATACCGGTGCGATGCAACAACATCTCACGCAGTTTGCAAACTGGGAGACTAAAAACGCCCGCGAGAAAACGTCCGCTGTTGTCGGCCTTGGTGCAGCAGGCTTTAAAGCCATGGCAGGCCAAAGTAAAACCGCGTTTAAACTGTATAAAGCGTTTTCAATCACTCAAGCGATGATTAAGACCTATGAATCCGCAACGGGGGCTTATGCAGCATTAGCCCCTATTCCAGTCGTTGGCCCTGCCCTTGGTGCCGCTGCAGCAGCCGCCGCCGTAGCCATGGGGTTACAACAAGTGCGTATGATAAAGGCGCAGCAACCAGCAGGTATCGCACATGGTGGTTTAGACTACGTACCAAACGAAAGCACCTATGTACTACAACGCGGTGAACGCGTCCTTTCACCAAAGCAAAACGTTGAAATTAGCCACATGGCCAGACACTACAATGCTGGTAACAGACAAAGTGCAGGTCAAAATGTGGTGTTTAATATTACGAATCAGATCACAGTAGAAGGCGCAGCCAATGCCGAGCAAGGCAATGTCATTGGTGCAAACTTGACTCGGCAGATAGAGGCTGTATTTGTTGAGAGCGTGAACTCCCGTGGTGCTGTGTTTAGAGCTATTAGGAGCGTGGTGTAAGCTGAAGGAAAAGTCAGGTTATTATGTCTTCTTTACCAGCTCTTCAAAAAGATCCAAGTAGCGTATTTCAAGATAGTCTAGACTATCTAGTTGAAAGTTAATATATTTTCCTCCAGCAAAGCGGGGTTTTGAATAGATGAAAATAAATGCTCTTTTATCTTTTTCTTTAGACAATTTGTTTAACCTTTTAACTACAAGGTTTTTTACTGGGTAGTCAGCAATCATATTTTCAGATACAAAAAATGAAGGTCGTAAATTGTCTCCATTATGTTCTAATGTTTGAACAAAACTAATCTTGTAGCATTTTTGCTTGTCCAAGTAATCAATAAACGCAACTCCCCAATAAATTAAGTTTTCATCAGGTAATGCCTCCAAAGGCTGTTGATAAACTCCTTTGAACAATGACTTGTAGCTAACATCTTTGCCATTAATATTAACGTTGTATTCGGTTAATGAGTCATTTTTTCGATATCGAATAAACTTAGACACTAGAGAGCGGACAGAGTAATATTTAGAACCTCCGTAGAGTTCATCCCCTGTTATATTCCTTCCCCTTCGACGACTTTTTTTCTTTTCCTTCGTTGGGTCTATACCTTTTGGGTCTTTCTTTGCGAATTGATTTTTTGGACGCTTTAAGTGAAAGATATCAGATATTACGTCACTTTTTACAAATTTTGATTGAGCAGGTGTTTGAGGTGACTCTTCACCAGGGGGGCGATCTTGGCCAAATGTTGCGTCACAACTGTCAGAATGGTTGTATCCTCTGAAATGCGGAGACTGACGCATATCCTGTTTTTCCTGGTCGAGGTTTATGCATGTAACCTTTGCATCGCATTTATCACCAGGGCACTCAAAAGCTGACTTATCAGTTATGATGCCTGCCCAATAGAGATCATATGCTAACTCAGGATCAATGATTTCCTGATACTCAGTGCTATATGCTTCTTCCAATGATGCCATTGTGTTCTCCTTAAAATTATTACTATGGAATTCTTATACTATGGTGACACAAAGTTACGATTTTAATCCCATCTTACTATTTAAAGGGTTTGTTGAAGTAAGGACCATTTTTAACAATCGTAGCGTCATGACCTCTCAGATATAAACCACATGGCATCATTGTTTTAAATTGCCACCTTTGACCATCCCAGACAAAGTCCTCCCTTATAGCTTTTTCTTTGTTTTGATAGTATCCAGCCGAGATTTCATCTTCACTATGAACATGAAATACGTAGGCATCAATACCTGTCTCGCCGACTTTGATCCAATCACCTGCGTTTACTTTTGAAGATTTCAATTAACTCTCCTAATCAATGAATCTCTTCGTCAATTTAATCTTTGACAAATACTAGATAAGTAACCACACAATCGTTGCATGAAATTTGCTGAGTGTAAACACGGTGTATTATTTGTTTTGATATAGTGCATATTGGGTGCATTTTAACTACTAATCATAATAAATTTATCGTTAATATGATTAGTAAGCTACTGTCCCTAGAATTTTTTATCTGATTTGCAGTAACTAAGCTCTAGAAGCGGAAAGCCTCTATCATTCATTACAATGGTTAACACAACCCTCAATGAAAATACCAACATTGTCACCTCTTACGCTAATTCAATTTCAGCGTCTAATCTATGAACTGCAACAGGGTTGAATTGTTTGGTTCTAAACGTGTAAGTAAATTCTCTAATCTAAAACCGCCATAAAAAAGTGTACACCGGACGTAGTCAGCCGTAATACATTTGGTAGGCGAAGCAAGACCATCACTTCCCAAATAGAGATTTCCAAAATTGTGTAGATATCGAATTATAGGCATAATAAAACTGGTTATATATACAGTTGTTGTATTTTGTGCAACAAGCCTATTGAGGTCAAGTAAGAGGTCAATTTTGACCTCATATAAAATGGGTTTCTAGAATTGCTAAACACGAACCTTAAGAGTCGAGAAGGATATTTATGAACGAACTCCATTTTTACATTCTATTCGCTTTGATTGTAATTTCGCCTGGCTTAACGGGTCTCATTTATTTACATAGAGACTTTTTTATTGAAATATTGTGTTCAAAAAGAGAGTTACCACAGCCTGCTTGGTTTGCGTCTCTAAATGACTCACATAAGAGGAAAATAAATGTTATATCAGCATGCGTGTTGTATCTATTTATTGCCTTGATATTACTTCACTTTTTTGCCGTCAAAACACCTAACAATCAAAAGTTATCGTGTTTTTTACTGAAAGATAAATGTTTAGCTGGAGAACACACATTAATTGAATTAACAGTGTTGTGTTTAGCTTTGCTTTTTGTATCTCTAATCTATTACACTAAGAAAAGAGATAAGCACTATGGACTTGCCGGTTTAATATACCTACTTACTTTGGCATCAATCTTCTTTGGTGCGCTCACAGTGTACTTCTATCGCTTTGACCTTGACCTTGATGCACCCCATAAATCCTGGGTAGATACAGCTACATACTTTAATAATTTATTGACCCCACCGTTGTTAGCCATTACATCGTTTTTGATTTTCCTAACCTGGCAAACAAGTAAGTCAGAGTTGCATGAGACGAAGGAGCAGTTGAAAAACCAGCAAAAATTAGATACAGCAAAGTTTCAGTATGAGTTATTACTAAAAAAATTGATGGAGTTGAAGCACTATTGTGCTCAAAACGCATCCAAATCATATGCGGAAATTGTTGCTATGCAAGTAGATAGAAAATTAGCATATATACCTGAACATGTTGGCAAGCTTCTAAACCTTGTCAAGGGTTCAAAAGACTTTAAAAGTGGTACTTCTGCCTCAATACCAATGACAATAGTAGACAATAAGAGTTTAGAGCGTGACCTTATTGATATAAGTAACTATATTATTTACCGAGTTCAACAGCAAAGCTGGTTGGAACATTTGAATACTGGAAATAGCGGACTGAGACGAAAGTCTTCATACTGGGTTAATAGCGGACATTTGGATTTAGCCTTTGACATTATGCTTTGGAATGCATCAGAAGCGAACTTGAATTCAATCGACTCTTTAGAAACTAACATAACCCGCACGTTAACGAGTTTTATTTCAATAGCTGAACATGCCGAAGCTTTGGCATTAGAGCATATTAGGCATGAATTGACAGCTACATTTACAGATCACCAGCTTAGTAATATCTTTCTTTACTTCAATGCATGGCCGGATAAACAACGCAGAATAAGGATTTTTGAAAAGCTCGGAATCAAATAGAGCACACAACGTAAAACATTTTCCACCTAAATCCCCGCTCCTAATTTTTTAAACTCGCTCACACAGTAAAGCAAAGAGCGATAAAAAATATGGAGCACCTTCCCCTACCTAAGCCCCCAAAAAGCTGTGTTTTTCGGCTGGTTCCTAATAGTCACTTGCATGTGAGTAAAACCAATAATGCCTCCGAGGTGTATGACCACGAAGGTGCGTATTGGGAGTTTGAGATTGAGCTGACCAACGTGTTAGAGGCCGATGCCTTGGCGTTGGATGCGTTCTTGGCCAAGTGCCGTGGTTCAGTTGGTCGGTTCTTGTGTTTTGACTATCGGTTTTTACAAGATGACTTGGACAGTTTTGCCCGCGTTACTAGCTCTTTCCAGGACGGTAATTTGCTGAAAGTTACTGGTTTACCAGTGAATAGCGTGTATGCCAAAGCCGGTAACCGCATTCAGATTGGTACGGGCGAAAACGCCGAGCTTAAGATTCTTACTTCGGATGTGGTGGTTGATAGCCAAGGTGAGTGCGAGCTTGAGTTTGAATCGCCTTTGCGTCAAATCCCAGCGAGCAATACGCCAGTCTATTTTAAGCGCCCTGAAGGTGTTTTTAGGTTACTTGATAACAAGCAAGGGTTGGCTGAGGCGCAGGTGAAAAACGGCTTTGTGACCTCATGGAAAATCAAAGGCAGAGAGGCGTTTTAGTATGGAAGCATTAAATTCCGCGTTGGTGGCCGAGCTTGCAAATTGCCGCCCCCGTTACTTTGTGCGCTTGGCGTTTAAAAGTGGCGATGTGTTATTACATACCGGTGTGGGCCAGCGTCGGTTCTTAGGTTACACCTGGCATGGCTTAGGTATGCTTGGTCGTATTGGTGAAATCCCTGCAAACGATAAAAATGATGCGGCACGTATTCGCTTAATGCTACACACGCAAAACGAAACTGTGTTAGCTGAAGTCGCCGAGAATGACCCCATTGGCGTGGGTGTTGAAATCTATTTGGCCACGGTCGACAAACATTATCGTGTTAATCAGTCTCAGCTATTAGAAAGCGGTTATATCGTGGCGTGTGATGTAGAGCGCGGCCAAGTCAGTAAAGTGAGCTTGTCAGTGGCTGGCGAGTCTGAGCGTTGGAAGCAATCGCGTTTACATCAACGTTGGAACCATGCGACGCAAACAGCGTTATATCCAGACGACATGTTTTTTAATGAGCATGCTGAGGCAACTGGAACTGTGTTACCAGACACACAGCCAGGCGCTCCAATTGGTGAGAGGGATGGTTATGCACTGCCTTAATTCTCGCCCGATTATATTCCAGCGCTATTTAGATTCGTGCGAAAACAAGCCGTTTGCATGGGGTAAATTTGATTGCTGCCTGTTCGTTGCTGATTGGCTCCTTGCCCGAAACGGGGTTGATGTAGCGCAAGACTTTCGGGGTCATTACAGCACGGCCATTGGCGCAAAACGTCGTTTAACTCGCTTAGGGTTTAATAGTATTGAAAGTGTGTTTAAACACCATTTAAAGTCCATTGAAACATCCTATGCTCAGCGCGGTGATGTCGCCTTGGTTGAATATGAGGGTGAATTGATAGGCGGCATTGTGGCCCTTGGCTATGTCTATTGTGTCACGAATATTGGCTTAAGCGCGCTAGAAATGAGCGCGGTCAATTGCTGCTTTTCTCAAGTGTTACCTTGCTCTGAAAGTGAGGTGTCACATGGGTAAAGTTGCCGATGTTATTGAAGATATTGCCGACCCGATTTTAGATATCGGCGAAAAAATCTGGGATGAAACCGTGGGCGCACTCTGGGACAGTATGAGCCCAGAGATACCTGAAGAAGACTATGCAACGCTGGCCAAGGGCTTGCAAAAAGGAATTGACCAGCCAAGGCGTATCACGTTCGGTCGTGACCGCGTTGGGGGCGTGATTGCGCATCAAGCAACGGTTGAACGTGGTGAGAAAAACTGGGTGCAGTTGATCGTGCTTATAAACGGTGCGCCCATCGATGCCTTAGAAGATGTGTATATTGCCAATAAGCCGCTAAGTGACTACCCAGCCGAAAGCTGGGACTATGCATTGTCTGATGGCAATCATACGTCTGCCAATAGTAAAGCTGTTTTTAAGATGGCGGGCTGGACCAGTAAACATGTGGGTTATGGGCAAGCCCATGTGTTTATCGAGCTTGAAAACAATCGTGAAGTCTTCCCCGATGGTATTTCCGATTGTGAGTTTTTAATACGCGGCTCGCGTATTTGGGACCCCCGTGATAGTGAGCAAACCCCGGATGATGCAACAACTTGGACCTGGTCACAAAACGCAGTACTCTGCGCCCTGCACTACATTCGATTCTATGGGGCCCACGAAGTGCCCTATCATCGTATTCCACTCAACTGGTGGATAGCTGCAGCCAATGTGTGTGATGAAAACGCCATCTATCAAGACAGTGACGGCGTTGATAGGTATGAGCCTCGCTACACCTGCAACGGGACCTTTCGGTTTACCAGCAAGCCCATTGAAGTGTTAGGCCAGCTTGAGCGCTGCTTTGCAGGCAAGATATTCCGCCAAATGGGTCAATGGTTTGTACGCGTTGGTGCTTGGTATGGCAATCCCACGTATAAGATTAATCAATCGGATGTGATGGGCAACGTTAAAATCAAGTGGCATGCGGACCTACGTGATAGAGCCAATATTGTCCGTGCCACCTTTACCGACCCTAATCAGCATTATGAACGCACCGATGCACCGCCTGTGCGCGCTGAAGGCTACATTGAAAAAGATAATCAACCATTAGAAACCAGCATTTCTCTACCCTTTGTTCGCAGTGCCACGGCTGCTCAGCGTTTGGCGACCATTCACCTTGAGCAAACTCGCTTGGGCTCTATTGAGCTGCCACTAAAGCATAAAGCACTGCGTGCTGCTGTGGGACGCACTGTGTATGTGGACTTGCCCAACGAGCGTATTAATCGAAAAGTCTATCGCGTTGTTGCAAGGCGCTTTCGGCTAGATGGCGGTATAACACTGACATGCGTGGAAGACAGCCCGCTTTTGTGGGCAGATGATTTAGTGCCAGGAGCGTCTGATATCACCCCAAACAGTGATTATGTGATTGGCAAACCGTCCCCAATTGAGCAAGCGCGTGTGGAGATGGATGGAGATGGCAATGGCATTGTTAAATGGACCCACCCCGCTCCGCTGGCGGTACACGAATTCGATGTGGAGTTTTACAGCACGAATGACACGCGTGTGTATAAAGAGTCCGTAACCTATACGCAAGTTGTTATTCCCAAACTCGCTCTTGGCACCTATACGGCAAAAGTCTTTGCCAGAAACATATTCGGTCAGCGCTCTAAATCGGTGGCCATTCAATTTACTGTTTCAGCGCCGACTAACCCCCGGATATCCTTTGTTGCAGACTATAACCAAATCACGCTTACCGCCACTTTACCCGCTATTGGGATAGGCACCCAGTTTGAGTGGCAGTTCTTGGGCTCTAATGACGCACCTCAACAAAGCGACACCGCTTTTGTGCAAATCTACAACCGCATTGGCTTACAGTCGAAGACTGAGTATCACTTTCAATGTCGTGCAGTAAACCACCTTGGCAACAGTGACTGGGTGCAGATATCTGCTTCAACCACAGAGGTAGATTTAACTGAGTTTATTAACGACATACCGCTGGCTAAGTTAAGCCAGGAAGCACAAGACCTCATCAACGACTTGAACACCCAAGTTGATAGATTGCGGCCTGAAACGGACAACAACTTGCCCTCGCTTGTTGCTAAAAACATCGAGCAGATACAGGGTTTGGAAGATGTCACTAAGATTTTAGATACATCGATTGTCGATGGTATCCCAACGCAGATAGCACTGAATAAAATCAAGCTGGATGAAACCGCTTTGGCTGTGACTGATATGCAAAAAAGCGTCTTAGATGTGACAGCTGGATACACCAACTTTCGTCATGAGTACGAGCGACGCACGCTCAATAATGAGCGGCTTATTGACGCTGCGGTATTTGTGGATGCTGAGTCTGGCACTATCGTGAATCGGGCATATTCTTATACCGACACCCAGTTTAATGAGGCGGTCAGCCAGATAGACGGTGCCCACGCACGCATCAATTTTGAGTCTCGACGCATAAAGCAGGCTGAAGAAAAGCTCGTTGATGCGACCGCTCAAATCGAGCTGCAGGCAGGCCAAATTACACAGCGTGCAACTCACACAGAAGTCGATGCCCACATTGCCGGGGCCATCGCAGCGCTAACCCCAGCATATAGCTGGCAATTCAACAGCAGCGCTGAGGGTTTTACTGGGATTGAGAGTCATCATGCATTGGGGTATTTGGTGTGTAAAAATACGCTAAATAGCCCTACCATTTCTCTCGATGCTATCGACAATCCGATGTTCAGGCTACGCGTGCGCAAACATCAAAACAGCACCTGGTTAGGTCATATCCAATTCAATAATGGCGAACTGTTTTTACCTGAACCTACTAGTTTTGATTGGGAAGTCATCCAAATTGATGCAACTGGCACGGCAGGCTATAGCGGTATTATCACTTGGCTACAATTCTCTCTGGGCCATTGCGACCTTGATTTTATTGAAATCGGCAAGCGCGGGGCAAACGATTTAGCGCTTAAAGATATAACAAGTCGAACCACGGTTATAGAACAAGAACTCGATGCCGGTACGGGCCGTATGGGTCAATATGCCACCACCGCGTGGGTATCAAATCAAGGCTTTCAAACTCAAAGTAACGTCCAAACACTGATTGATTCGTTTAATACACAGTACAGTATCAGTGCGGTTCTCCAAGCACTCGACGACAATGATGTCATCATCAAAGCCAATGCCGCCCAGACCTGGATTGATGGCGCAAATGCTACTATTCGAAACCGAGTCATTGGCTACCTAAATGAAGAAGGCGGTATAAACCAAAAACTCGCTACGGCCGAGCAAAACATAGATGCGCTGGCGGGAGAAATACAACAATCGGTCACGCAAATCCAAGGCATTCAGCTTGATTTAGCCGACAAAAATTTAAATGAAGTACTAGACGCATATAGCCAACTTTTACGTGATAACGCTTTGGCTGAGCAGTCTATCACCCTTGCCCATGCAGAAGATAAATTAACTGCAGTCACAAATGAGGTAAGCGCCCTATCCTCACAATCTACCAAACTGATTGCACTGCACAATCAAAGTGCCGCCAGTATTGATATTCTCGGCAGAGCTTTTGCTAATGAGCGCCAAGCAAGTGCTGAGCGTTCAGAAACACTGCGCGCTGAAATTACCAAAGAAGGTCAAAGGTCTATTGCTGAAGCCAAAGACTTTTCTCGTGCCATCACTGGCTACTGCATAGACGGTGATGGCAATCGAGTTGATATTGAAGATGCCACCGCCTGTGAATTAGCTGGCCATACGTGGGTAGATGGCCCTGTGGTTGAGCGCTCAATGAATCTGGCAACGCTGATGGTCGATAGCCGAGGCTATCAAACTTCCAGTCAAGTGAACCAAGCGATCAGCACCTTTGATGCGACTTACGGAGTCACCACCGCGCTACAGTCATTTTACGACAATGGCACGTTAGAGAAAGCCAACGCCGCAGAGCGTTTTATCGCGGGCGCAGCTGGTTATATCAAAGACCAAATTACCGTATTTAATGCCCAGCAAGACGGTGTGGATGAAAAGTTCTCGAACGTGTCTAATACACTCGATGCCATTCAAGGCGAGATAAACCGTAATATCGTGCAAGTTCAAGGTTTGCAATTAGGCGCTGATGAAAATAGTCTCAATGAGGTTATCACCGCCTATAACACACTACTTCAAAACAACGAGCTGCAGCAATTAGATGTCAAATTGGCATTGGCGCAAGACCAACTAAAAGCGACAACCAATGAGCTGGAAAGTGTTGCCAGTTACACAATGGAGCTGGGTGCCATACATAAGCAAAACCGTGCAATTATCACATCCGTTGCCAAAGCATTTGCCAACGAACGCCAAGCGTCTCTTTCGCGTGATGAGCGTTTTGCGGCTTTCACGCAATCAACAAAAGCTTCGTTTAGTGACGTAACCGAAGCTATTGCAGATATAGACCAAGCAAACTTGGTGCGAGACCAAGTATTCACCGCGTTCGCAGCTAACACTGAGACGGCTTTTCAAGAAACGACTCAGCTTATTTCTAACCTAGACTCAGCTATGGCCACTCAACGCCAAGACTTGGTTGCCAAAATCGAGCAAGACGACACGGCTACTTTAGCAAGCGCTATTACTTACACCCGCGCTGCCGTTGGATATTGCATCGATGCACAAGGCAATCTCACGAGTGAGACCGATGCCACCCTGTGTGTGGCTGCAGGCCATAGTTGGGTAGACGGCCCACTCGCTGAATTCATTCGTAAGTTGCAAATTGAAAATGCCAGAGGCGACAAAGCCAGCATTTCTGATATTCGTCAAGCGTTTGAAACCCAAGACGGTAGGCTTATCGCTCGTGGTGGTTTTTTGATAAACAATCAGGATCGTGCCACTGGTGTAGTTGGTTTGAACGATGGGCAAATCGGTAATTTGGATTTAGTTGGCGATGTCATCCGTCAAGGCGTCATGGTTGGAGAGACATTCGTCCCTACATCCTACATTGATAACCGCGACCCGCAAAATCCAGTTCATGTATTTCGAGGTCGATTAGAGCTTGGTGATTTCGTGATTGACTCAGAGCAAGATATTCGGGGCCTTGATGGAAAAGATGGTCAAGACGGCTTGCCTGGTGCAAAAGGTGACAAGGGAAACAAAGGGGATAAAGGTGAAAGTGGAAGTAAAGGCGAAAAAGGTGATAAGGGAGACTCTGGAACCAACGGCACTAATGGTCAAAATGGGGCTCGGGGAGCTGGTCGTTTTGTAACATCAACTTCTAACGGTGTTTGGACAGACGCATTAGCCCACGCCGCATGCACCGCAGGGCGAGCGGTCCATTATGATGTGGTCACGCTGTATAAAGAAGACGAACCAAGCGTCCAAACAACAAAAAGTTGGAACGGAACGCATTGGCTCCCCTTTGCTTTACATGTGCATGGCAATCAACTGGTAGACGGTACTGTTATTGCGCATGAATTAGCAGCAGCTACAGGCACGTTTAGTGGTCGCCTTTTAGTCAGTGCTGATAATACAAGTGTTGATGTTATAAACGTCAACGCGAGTCGAATTGGTAGAGCTGCAATTATTGCAAATTTAGGTGGCTCAACGCTTTCAACGGCTTTAGTGCTTGGCAGTAACTACGGCAATGGATTGGAAGTTAGCGGCGGTAAACACGCAATTCGTGCTGTTGGTACTGGCGGTAATAATAACGTCATTGATGTCAGAGCCAACAATAATGGGGCAACTGCACTGTGGACGCCCCTAAAAGTGTATGCCGGTAAAGGTTTTAAACCTTTTACGGGTTTGCACGAAGGTCTAATCTCGAAACTTATACAGTTAACACCAGGCGATATCGTGTGTGATGATGTGCTCGTCAATATGTCCGATATCTCAAATGCCATCTTTAAAATGGTGCCCTCCACCAAATGCGCACAACGTAACGTGCGTGGTATTTACGTTAGCCGTAAAGCACTAACTAATGAAAATCTTCCCGAAGGGCTAAGAGGCTTTAAAGGCTCACTTAAATTTAATCAGTATAAAGATAGCCACGACATCATTGAGTTTAACGCGCTTGGTGAAGGTCTACTCAATGTGTGTGGCCAAGGCGGCAACATCGAATCTGGGGACTACCTCTGTTCAAGTGACCTGCCTGGCAAAGCGATGCGCCAAGCAGAACAAGACTATGAACGCCCCTTCACTATCGCCCAAGCTCGGCATTCAGTGACATTCACATCATCAACGCAAATTAAAAAAATCGCAGTCATCTACTTACGAGGATAATAAAAAATGACCTGGTTTAACTCTACAAATTCAAACGCCACAAATGGCAGTAATATCATCAAAATCAATGATAATCAGAGCGTTGCGAACATACGAGCAAGCGATGCATTAGTACTGGGTGCATTTGCCCCTGTCGAAATATCCAAAGCTTACGTGACAACCCATGGCACATTCATCGAACTCATTAAGCCTTGGCCAAACGCCACACAAAGCCAAGTGCCTTGTGTGGTTTTGCCCACTTCAGGGGATTTTAATACCGCAGTCTCTGCACTCAATAATGCATCCAAAATGGTTAATGATAATTACAAATCCATGTTGGATTGGCAAACAAAAACAGGATCTGTGCAATTCAGTGATTTAGATGGAAATACGCAAACAGTCAAAACACTCAGGCAAATGCAAAACGAAATTGACGCTGTAAATCCCTACCCTTGGGCGATGCGGAAAGTCGAATTTGAAGCGCGTAGGCAGCAAAATCTGGAAAAGTATGCGGCAGGTGGTTTTGTGCATTTTGGTAAACATTTGGCTTCTGCTAAATCTGTCAATGAGGGGCTTTATGAACAAACTACTGAGCTGAATGTTTTACAATTAGGTGCTAGTTATTCACATGCGGGGGCCTCACCTACTGATGAGCCTGTTCTACACATAGCTGGCGTCATCACTCATTTATCACAGCTTTGCAATATTGGCGAAGCGTTCAATACAATCAAGTTGCCACCGGCTGAAAAAGGCTTGCGAACTTACGATGGTGCAACAGGGCTAAGTGTTGTTCACGCTGCATCTGATGTCGCTTTTGCAAGTGAAACAGATTCGAATAAAGTAGTCACAGAGCGCTGTGATATGTTCGGTTTTGAGTTGTTTTCAAGGGAAATTAATGATGCCGACCCTTTTGTCTACAAGTACGGGGTTATCCAAAGTCAAGCCAATGAAATTAATGGAGTTGCAACAAGTTTGGATACTATCCGCCCTGCAGCGTATTTTGCTTGGTTTGAAGGAGATGATTTAAGTGTCGGCAAAGGGATTAATTGGCAAACTGCCAGCGAATCACAGCGTATCGCTATCGCAAGCGACCCAAAGAATAATATTTATTTTGATGATTTGAGTGGTAAATTTTACCAATGGAGTGTTCGCGGTCGCTCATTTCAAGGTTCAGGTAATAGTAACTGGAGCCACATTGATTCAACAGCTCACTCACATTTATCGTTCGATGGGAATAATAGTTCTACCGTCAAAGTCAAGGCGACTTCGAATAGTGAGCTTGCAGCGATTTATGAGTCTAATTCCAACAATGAAAACAAAGGAGTGTTTACAAGCGAACTGCACGAAACATATTTTCTAGTTTGCGGGGAAGTGAATAGACTGAACTCTGGTATTTATCACCCATCTTTTAACCCAAATGGAACTAGTCGTTTTTACAGCGCATCAAAAAATGGCTCTGCAAAGTGGTTTGAACCAAAATATAAAAACCCAACTGCTACCAAAGATTGTTTCTCATTTGGCACTGATGGATTTGGTCATGAGGATTGGGGGCAAGATGTATCGACTACAGGCAGGCCAGATGGCAAAGTGCATAGTGTTATATATGCGGAGGGGTGCGGTGGGGTTTGCAAAGATATGCGCTATTCTTCATTGCCTGTATGTACTGAATCAATTCATAAAGCAGACACTCTCATCAAGTCGGGGCAATGGCGCGGATATGAAAATCAGTTTCATATGCAATTTTTGACAGCCACGCATTTCTACTTTGCACATTACAACGTAAACAGTAACGTATATTTTAAATCAGGACAAAACAACTCCGGCACATTAATAGACTTTGTCGCATTGGGCTTTGAATCCGGATCTAGCGTTATCGTTGTCCAACCGAATACTGGGTATATTGGCTATGGTGCGTTACACGCCGAAAGCGGCCATATCAAATTGCAAAGTTATGAAACCAACGTGATTACTCAAGATGCTGGAAGTTATGTAGGGAGCTTAAATAAAACTGATAAATGCTACATTGTAAAGATAAGTTTGTTTGATGGTTTTTCTGGTGAGTATCTTAATTGTGACGTAATAGGCCACCCTGAGCAAATAGTTCGTTGTGATACTTTAAAAGGCGGCTGGGTTGGTAAGTGGATCCCTACACCGCCCGACAGTACAGAGAAATCATTTATAGTGTCAAAGCCAATTGCAGGAGACATTTCAGGAGCAATTTCTTCGGATTTAGGTGAAACATGGTCCCCACTTGGTATTAGCAATATTGTTGATAATACATCTGGCTCAGTAACGTTTGTAGCTCCTACTAACTCTATTACTGTTTTGCTGTACAGTACGTTAGCCAACCTAACTCAACCAACAACATCAACTCTTCTATTGAAACCAAGTTTTGTGCAGGTAGCGGGTTTAGATAGTAAACATTTAGCGCATAGCTTGATTAACAAGCCTGCCATTGCAAATGTTGGAAGCAGTGAATATGTGATCACATCGTATTCAGTTAATGAAGAACATGAAAGTATTGTTACTCATCACTCAGCAGGACTGAATTCGCAATTAAAAACATCTTCTGCAGTTAAATTCATAACTTCAAAATGCTCTCATAAAGGCAAGGCATATATAAAGTATTACTATAAAGAATTGCGCTTTGATGGTGCTTCGTGGGGAGATGACGATAAGCTTCAGTTTTCTGATAAGCAAAATTCAATGATAGATAACAATGGTTTTAAAGTTCGCTTTGGAGTATCTATCTCAACTACTCCGCTTGGTTGGCTAAAAGAATAAACAGTTTTTATTTAACATAATTAAAGGTGGGAATGAGTATGTCTAAATTCAAACGTACTTTTTTCCAATTTCAAAGCGCGCGTTACACGAATGCAGATGGCTCAACTTTAAGACTCAAAGACATTGCACGTGTTGAACTCGGTTCAAAAGATTATAACTTCAACGGGACTATCAATGGCAAAGATGCTGTATTACTGGGTATCTTCTTACAACCTGGCGCCAATGCGTTAGATGTAGCCAATGAAGTTGAAGCTGAAATTGAAAAGCTAAAAGCACAATTTCCACAAGGCCTTGCTCACATCAATTCTTACGATACAACACGCTTTGTAGAAGTATCTATTCGCGAAGTCTTAATCACACTTGGTGAAGCCATGGTGCTGGTTTTCTTAGTAGTATACCTGTTTTTACAAAACTGGCGTGCGACTTTAATTCCAACGCTCGCCGTACCTGTATCTTTAATTGGGACTTTTGCAGGTCTGTACATGCTGGGTTATTCAATCAATACTTTGACCCTATTCGGTATGGTACTTTCAATTGGTATTGTCGTTGACGATGCCATCGTTGTATTGGAAAACGTCGAGCGTATCATGCATGAGCAACATGTCAGCGCCCGAGAAGCCGCTTACAAAGCGATGGAAGAAGTCAGTGGTCCTGTGGTCGCAATTGTACTCGTATTATGCTCGGTGTTTATTCCTATCGCCTTTTTAGGCGGGTTAACCGGTGAACTATTCCGACAGTTTGCCATTACCATCTCAATCTCTGTCAGTTTATCAGGTGTAGTTGCATTGACAATGACGCCTGCCCTATGTGTTTTGATTTTAAAACATGAAGATAAACAAACCGCACGATTCTTCTTATGGTTTAATGATTGGTTTACCCGCATTACAGGTAAGTATGTCGGTTCAGTGAGCTTTATGATCCGTCGCGGCGCACTGGGTTTTGTACTCATGTCAGCGATGGTTGGTACAACCATCTTTATGTGGCAAAAAACGCCAGGCTCACTCGTACCAGATGAAGATCAAGGGTTTTACATCAGCGCTGTTTTCTTACCTGATGGAACGTCTCTTGAGCGCACGACAGAGGTGACAAAACAAGTTATTGAAGCTGCGCAGTCAAACCCTGCAAACGAGAATGTTGTTGCATTCACCGGTTTTGACTTTTTAGGGGGTGGCTATAAAAATAATGCTGCGACCTTATTCATTACACAAAAGCATTGGGATGAACGTGAAGTTGACTCAAAGGCACTTGTGGGTGAGCTGTTTATGAAAACAGCTCACATCAAAGAAGCATTAGTCCTCGCTTTTAACCCTCCTGCAATCTTTGGTTTAGGCTCTACTGGTGGTTTTGAGTTTTACTTACAAAACAAGACAGGTGCCGACCCTGAAAAGTTAAAGCAAGGTATGCAGCTAATGATGAATGCAGCTCAGCAAAGCCCTATTTTGGGGGGATTACAAACACTATGGCGACCTGATGCACCGCAACTCCAAGTGCATATGGACAGAGAGCAAGCCAGAGCGATGGGCGTGAATATTAACGCTGCATTTAATGCGCTTGCAGCAAACCTAGGTAATTACTATGTGAATGATTTCAATAAATTTGGTCGCTCATGGCAGGTCATCATGTCTGCAGAGGCTCAATTTAGAATGTCACCACAAGATGTTGGCCGCATTTATGTAAAGAACAATCAAGGAGATATGGTTCCCATCTCTGCGTTTACTGACATAGAGTTTTCTCGCGGTCCTGAAAGCTTACACAGATATAACAACCTGTCAGCAGTCAAGTTAATGGGGAATGCGGCGCCAGGCTATAGTTCAGGACAGGCGATCGCTGAAATCGAGCGCATTGCAGCTGAGGTACTTCCACCAGATATGACGTTTGAGTGGACTGCGTCTGCATTCCAAGAAAAACGAAGTTCTGGCACAACTGGGCTTGCGCTTGGTCTAGCCGTTGTCATGGTGTTTTTAATTCTTGCCGCTTTGTACGAACGATGGTCTTTACCGATATCCGTTTTATTAGCACTGCCATTTGGCACCTTTGGCGCACTTGTCTCAATTTGGATAGCAGGTCTTACCAATGACGTGTATTTCCAAATTGGTCTTGTTACCCTTCTCGGGCTTGCTAGTAAAAATGCCATTTTAATTGTCGAATACGCTCTGATGAAACACCAACAAGGCTGGAGTGCCAGCGCTGCTGCACTTGAGGCTGCCAGACTAAGGTTCCGCCCCATCATAATGACATCACTGGCGTTTATATTAGGCGTGGTGCCGCTCGTTCTCAGTTCTGGTGCTGGGGCTGGCGCTAGGCACAGCGTTGGCACCGGTGTGATGGGTGGTATGATGGCTGCTACCTTCTTAGCGGTATTCTTCGTACCACTATTTTTTTACTGGTTAACCACAAGAAAGTTTACCGAGAAACGCTCGAAACAAGAGCTGGCCACTGAAATCGCAGCGCATCATAAACGCGACCACACGGACACACAAGAAGACCTAGCCTAACACTTCACAATAAACGCCAGTATACTGGCGTTTATTGTTTTACCGCATGCTAGTTACAAATGATAACAAGGTTTTGGCTGTAAAAGCACCAAGCTATTATGTTACTATTTGCAATTATTTTATTTCAAAGGCTAAATCTTTGCGCTTATTTGTTGTACTTGCACTCGCATTAGTAATTAATTTCCCCGTATTCAGCAGCACACACAGCACATGGCAACAAACCTATGACATGTTACGCGCGCAAGATACCCACTCTGCATTCGAGTTCTTAAGTGAGGAAATAAAGTCTACGGACCCCAGTGCAAAACGAGTCTATATTGGTGCAACACTTGCTAGAACTGCACTCGCATTAAAAAAAGAGCACACCTTGAGTATGCTCATCAACTATGACAAGAATGTATATGACCAGATCTTAGAAAACCTTGTTACCGCTTTACACAGTGCGCATGACAATGAGTATGAGCAAACCATGCATGCTTTTAAACAGGCAATTACGCGTGCTTATACAACTGACGACCCCGCACTAATAGCAACCGTTGAATTATTTTATATCAACGCGAAGATTACATTAGCGAACTACATACAACTCGAACACCATATTAAAGAAGTAGAGCGCAACGCAAATGCCCTTGATAAACCATTTTGGGGTTTGAACTCTTTACACAATGCGAAAGCTCTGAATGCTAACTTTTTAGGTGATCATGCTCAGGCAATTGAAACTTACAAACAAGCCATTGCAAACGCCAATTATGAAGGTAACAAAGCACCTTATTATAATAATTTAGCCCTGACTTATTTAGAAATTGGTAATTACAATGACGCAACCAAATACCTAGAAAAATCGCTAGCCTTAAGAAAAGTACAAAACAATGAGTTTAAGGTTGCATTGACGATGTTAAATCTGGGAATTGTTGCTAACAAGGCACAAAACTATGAAACTGCATTGCAGTGGCTAAATCAAGCGCATCAGTACTACGTCAAATTCGACAACCCTTATCGCCAAGCATATACCCTTGTACAAAAAGCGAAGGTGTATACCAATACACAAAAAATCGATCTTGCTAACATTGCACTTGAACGCGCATTATCTAAAATTAGCTTAACGAATAACATTAATTTAATCACAGACATTCGCTTGCAAGCGGCTGAAAATATGCGAGCTATTGGCCAATATGAGGATGCGATTAGCCAAGCAACTTTGGCCTACAACCTATCAAGCAATGTGAGCGACAAAACCCACTTAATTCACAGCTTAGAGTTACTATCAGATCTATACGCGCTGCAATCCAACTATGAGCAAGCTTATACATTACAAAGTGAATTAGTCGCGCAAAAAGAGCAATTTAATACCCATAAGACCATGCATGCAATGTTGGCATTGGAATCTGAACTTGAAGTCACAGCACAGCAGCTGGAGAATATTCGGCTAGAAAAGCATAATAACAAGCAACTCGCCCAAATTTCTCAGCTAGAGGAGCGCCAGCAGTTTCAAGCCATCATCATTCTATTTTCATTGTTACTGCTGTTCATCAGCTTAAGAGGGTACTCTAAGCACAAATATCGGGCACAACATGACAATTTAACTGGCGCGCTAACTCGAAGTACTTTCCTCAATGTCGTGTCGCGCTCTGCCGTCCCAGCGATAGGCAAGCAGCATTGTTTGGTGCTATTCGACTTAGATCATTTCAAACAAGTTAACGATGAATACGGTCACCCAACCGGAGATACAGCCTTAAAACAAACCGCAATGCTTGCCAAACACTTTTTTGGCAAGAGTGCCCTTTTGTCTCGCTTTGGCGGTGAAGAGTTCATGCTATTCTTACCCAATTTAGTACATTCTCATAACGAAAATGTCATTGAGAAATTCAGAGAGGAACTCAGCAAACTTCCCATTGAAGCAGAATCTGGAGAGACAATTCATATTACGGCGAGCTTTTCAACTTATTACTATAAAACATCGCCACAAAGCCTGGACAAAATATACAGCAAATTAGATGTCGCTCTATATCAAGCTAAGAAGTCAGGCAGAAATCGAGTGGTTTGCGCTGTTTAAGATGAGTTTAAACTGTATCAAGGAATACAGACTATAATTAGTTAAGCCACAAGCTTTCGGTTTTGCTCTATTGGAGAAGCGGGTTGAGCATAAAGTATGCCCAACCAAGTCGCCTTAAAGTCCAAAAACAACCTTTTCACTTTTAAGCATTTTGCTACTTAACATAGTGAATAACGCAAATAGCCCCAACGTACTTAACGATGATAAAATTACTTGCAACAAGGGCAACTCATTCCCTTTAATTACTTCAATCATTGCATATTGCTGAGCCGCAATAGGTGCCCACTGCACATAGTCGGTTGCAATGTCATATGTGGTCATCATACTTAAGCCAATCGGCACGAACAAAACAAACGCCACATAAGATTGCGCCTCTTTGAAAGATTTAGCCATAAACGATACAAACACCAATAAACTGGCTGACATCAAGGCAATTGGCAGGCCAATGAGTGTGCAAAATAGAATAAACATCAAGTCTAGGTTAATACTAAAGCCTAGTTGCTCCCATGGCACCATGCCATAAGCAAATTTTGACACAATAAGCACTAACACAAGGCCAATCATAGAGTAGCTGGCAATCGCAGTGACTTTTGCAAGTACAATCTGTGTGCTGCTCAAAGGGTGACTGAGTAACAGTGCCAGTGAATTTCGCTCTCTTTCCCCAGCACTGGTATCAATAGCCAAATTCATTGCGGAGTAAAATAACGCGATAATAATTGAGAGCGTTGCAATGCCCAGGAACATGCCTCCTTTTGAATCAGGGGTTGCTTGATCTTGAGTTTGGACATTAACTGCACGCATAATACTTGGGTCAATACCTCGACTAATTAACCTGAGCCCAGCCACTTCCGAATTGTACCTTGCTAGAACCCCCTCAAGCCTTCGCACGGATTTAATCAGCTTATTATCAGACTTGTCCGCAATAATGGTGACCAGTGCACTTCGCCCTTCGGACATGTCTTCTGCGTATTTTAAATCAATAACGAGTTTAATCGGTTTAACACTGTCATCATCACTATGACTAATATCAAATCCATCTAAATAAGCGACGAGATTAGGCGCTGCGTCTGGATTTTCAATGCTAATTTTAAGTGCTTCAGGAGAGCTCAGCTGTTTTAGTAGAATTGTAAACAGCAAGCACATCACTATCGGAGCACCAATCGCATAATACAAACCCGCCATCACCGAGCGTTTATCACGACTCGCATCTATCATCTCTTTTTTATATAAAACCTGTACTAGCCTCATCATGCTGCGAGTCCCTCATCTGAACCTATCAATGCGATAAAGGCTTCTTCTAGCGTATCCTTTTGTGTCTGTTCACATAGCGCTTGTGGTGAGCCTTCAGCCACTACTTTACCGTCAGCCATGACCACAACATGATCACACAGTGCTGCGACCTCTTGCATAACATGGCTGGAAAACAATACACAATGCCCCTGCTCTTTGAGCATCAGAAGTAAGTCTCTTAAAATACGCGTACTCATTACATCTAGACCACGAGTCGGTTCATCCAAAATAATATTGGTAGGCTGATGCACAATGGCTTGTGCTAATGCGGTCTTCATCCGCTGACCTTGTGAAAAGCCCTTACACTTTCGATCTGCAATATCTGTCATTTGTAGCTTTTCAAGTACACTTTGAGTTGCTTTTGCTGCAGCGTGTTTCCCAAGACCGCTTAGCTCAGCAAAAAACTGTACATACTCCCTCGGCGTCAGACGCTCATATAATCCACATGGATCAGGGAACAACCCAAGCTGCTGTTTTGCGGCCATAGGATCTGTATACACATCAATGTTATCTATTTTTGCATAACCACTATCGGCTTGGAGCAGTCCAAATACCGTTCTAAGACACGTTGTTTTACCTGCCCCATTTGGTCCCAGTAGGCCGGTAATTTTTCCATCATCAGCACGAAAGCTAAGTTTGTTCAGCGCTTGTACTGAGCCGATTTTCTTTTCTAATTCGAATACTTCAATCATTTTTTATGCTCATTACTGTGATTAGCTACGGGTCCATTAATATTCATAAAATATTGTTTTCTGTTATCTTTATCGAGACAATCCGTAGTGAGTTCAGAAAACGCCAAGGTATTAATGAATTGCCCAATGACTTTATTTGCGCATGTCTGTGACGCAACCCCATGTGTCGCAGAAGGTGAAACTAGGTGTTTCGCGTTACTAAAGCTCACCATCGCGAGATCTGCCCAGCTAGGAGGAGTGGCAGGATCAAGCCCACCGGATAACAACAAAATAGGAATATTGGTCTTAACTGGTTTGTAAAAATCGTGCTCAACAGGCTCTACCTGCCAAATTGGACAAACCATATCAAGTGATTCAATCATCATCTTACCGAAATAAGATTGACCGTATTTTTGTCTGTCAGACTGCGTTAAAACAGGCCAATCCTCACCACAAGTAATCGCACTATGCATGCCCATTGCAATACTACCTACAGTCTGTTCATTTCCGAGTAGGCCAACTAACGGGTGATAGTTTCCTTTTTTGGCAGAATCAATAACTAGTGGGATTAAAGAACGAGATGTATGACCATATAGCGCCATTCTGACAGCACCACGCAATTTGCTTTCAGTGATCACAAGAGTGATCTCTTTATGTGTTCTCGGGTGCCTGACTGTTACCGTTATTGGCTCATTTTTTAGTTGCAGCAACAAAGCTTGATAATCATCAGCCAAAGTGGGGTATTGTTCTAAACATGCTTTATCCGCCATACAATCTAAGAACACTTCGTTAAGTGCACTATCTATGGCATCGCCTATCGCAACAAGGCTCTGCTGCATAGGCACGACACCATCTAAAGTTGCACTTAATACAGAACTTGGGTACTGACGCAGATATTCTTGCGCAATACGAGTGCCATAAGACGCGCCGTATAAATGCAATTTCTCATAGCCTAATGCCAATCTAACGGCTTCAAAGTCGCTGGCCGCAGCAACAGTAGTAAAGTGGGATAGATCTACTTCTAACTGTGCTTTACATACGCTGGTTTCTTCTTTTGTGAATGTGACGAATGACAAAGCGTGATCGTTAAACGCAAATTGCTCTTCAATTGTACCTGTGTCACATTGCAATAGTTTCGACTTACCTGTCCCGCGTTGATCGACTAGAATGATATCTCGATTCTCTCGAGCGTATTTTAAATTTCGAGCAAAAATGGATGCGACTTCGATGGCTGACTGTCCAGGCCCACCAGCGAATGCGAGTACCGCTTCTTTGGGATGTAATTGCTTTATCGCAGGGATGACAGCAAAATGGATATCGATATTCTCAGAAGGTGACTTTTTCGACAATGGCTGACTCACAGAGCCACACATTAAACGATCTGCAAGGCCTTCAACATAACAGGCTTCAAGCGTGTTGTTTTGTTGTGCGAAAGATACCCCTGAATAGACAATGGCAAGGGATGTTAAGCTTTGACCAATCAACTTAACGAAATGACTGCCGTACTTATTCATTACTGTTTTCCTTATTCTAATCAACAAGTATTGTTATTTTTTTGCTGATATTTTCCTGTATTAACCGATTAATACAGTCGGCGTTAGGATAGAGGGCAGGCTTTGGCAAGTCAACTGGAAGCGTTTCCAATTTAGATGCAACACGGAGAGTCTATATTGTGGCTAACTTAAGAAGTGATCTTTGGCTGGGCTGTTCTGACATTGTGTCAATCGGTATAAAGTAAAAGGCCAGCATTTGCTGGCCTTTACTCATTACTTCTTGCGCTTTTTCTCTTCTTCGACCCATTTGCCTTCAACAAACGTTGCTTTCCAGCCAGTGGCTTTCCCTTCAACTTCCGTCATGACATATTGTGTCTTTGTTTTACGAGAATATCTCACAACCGCTAAATTACCGTCACCATCTTTTTCTGGCGCATCTGCCAAATAATAAAACTTCGGAGAAATTCGATCTCTAAATCTCTTCAGTTCAGCAACTTTTGGCGCTCGTGTCTCCCTTGATTTAGGGAAAGTATGCGCTGCTAAGAAAATACCTGACGCACCATCGCGAAGGACAAAGTGTGCATCTGACTTCTCACACTCTAGCTCTGGTAACGGAACCGGATCTTCTTTTGGTGGCGCAGGCTCACCATTTTTCAATAACTTACGGGTATTTTTACACTCTTCTTTAGTACAGCCAAAGTACTTACCAAAACGACCTGACTTAAGCTGCATGTCTGCACCGCACTTGTCACATTCAATGACAGGACCATCGTAGCCCTTAATCTTGAATGTGCCCTGCTCCACGACATAACCGCCACATGCAGGGTTATTACCACAAACATGAATTTTACGAGTCTCATCAATTAAGTATGAGTCCATCGCTGTTTCGCAGATTGGGCAGCGTTTCTTTTGTCTAAGGCTCTCTGTTTCAGCATCTTCAACATCCGCATCGATTGCTTCATCGCCAGAGATCAGATTCATTGTCGTCGTACAACGCTCTTTTGGTGGTAAGTTATAACCAGTACACCCTAAGAATACTCCCGTTGAAGCAGTACGAATACCCATTTTTCTACCACACGTAGGGCAGTCAATATCTGTTTCAACCATGACATTTTGACGCATGCCACCTTCGGCTTCATCTTGGCCAGCTAACTCAAGTTGATTTGAAAAGTCTGCATAAAACTTATCTAATACTTGTGTCCACTCTCGCTCGCCCTCGGCGATGTCATCAAGACGACCTTCCATTTTGGCGGTAAAATCAAAATTCATTAGATCATTAAAGTTCTCAACTAAACGATCTGTGACGATTTCGCCCATCTTTTCTGCAAAGAAGCGTCTATTCTCAACACGTACATAACCGCGTTCTTGAATTGTCGAAATAATAGCTGCGTATGTCGAAGGACGACCAATACCACGTTTTTCAAGCTCTTTAACTAAACTTGCTTCACTGTACCTTGCTGGTGGCTTAGTAAAGTGCTGCTTAGGATCTAGACCTACAAGGTCAACGCTGTCACCAACTGTCACAGCCGGCAGAGCTTGCTCTTCTTCGCTCTTCTTACGAACAGCGGGTTGCACCTTTGTCCAACCATCAAATCTCAGTACTCGACCACGTGCTTTAAGCGTGTAATCATTGGCCCCTAGCGTAATATTAGTTAGGTCATATTCCGCTGGAGTCATTTGACATGCAACGAACTGACGCCAGATCAGCTCATATAGCTTTTTAGCATCTGCATCAACACCTTCAACATGTCCCGACAACACGTTTACATCAGAAGGACGAATTGCTTCGTGTGCTTCTTGTGCATTGCCTTTCGCACTGTATTTAATTGGTGCTTTAGGTAAATACTTGTCGCCAAAGTTGCCTTGAATGTAGTCACGACACATTTCTACAGCGTCATTAGACAAGTTTGTCGAG
Organism: Pseudoalteromonas luteoviolacea; assembly: GCF_000814765.1. Taxonomy (GTDB): domain Bacteria; phylum Pseudomonadota; class Gammaproteobacteria; order Enterobacterales; family Alteromonadaceae; genus Pseudoalteromonas; species Pseudoalteromonas luteoviolacea_H. The sequence continues at coordinate 390,138 of NZ_JWIC01000006.1, read as the reverse complement.
TCAGTACGCATATACGTAATGAAGCCAGCCTCATATAAACGCTGAGCCAACATCATGGTTTTCTTTACGCCATAGCCTAAACGTGTACTCGCTGCTTGCTGCATTGTTGAAGTAATAAAAGGCGCACTCGGCTTACTTTTACTTGGCTTTTCTTCGACTTTAACAACTGACAAGCTTGCGTTTTCAATTTCTGAAACCGCTTTAAGCGCTTCTTTTTCGTTTACAGGCTTAAATGCTTGGCCTTGGTATTTAGTAACAGCAAATCTTACATCCGTCGCCGCCAGCTTAGTGTCTGCATGGATATCCCAGAACTCTTCAGGAATAAAAGCTTTAATTTCGCGTTCACGCTCAACCAACAAACGAACAGCAACTGACTGTACACGGCCCGCAGATAAGCCTCTCGCAACTTTTTGCCACAGCAATGGTGAAACCATGAAGCCAACAACACGGTCTAGGAATCGACGCGCCTGTTGTGCATAAACCATATCCGTATTGAGTTGTCCTGGTGCTTCAAACGCCTGCTGAATGGCATTTTTTGTTATCTCATTAAATACCACACGCTTATACTTAGATGCATCACCACCAATGATCTCTTCAAGGTGCCATGCAATTGCTTCTCCCTCTCTATCCAAATCGGTTGCGAGATAGATATGGTCAGCATCCTGTGCAAGCTTAGTGAGCTCTTGAACAACTTTTTCTTTGCCAGGTAACACTTCATAATGCGGTTCCCAGCCTTTCTCTGGGTCTATACCCATTCTTGCAACTAAATTAGCGTAGTCCTTTTGTTTGCGATATGCCGCCTTTTCTTCAGGTGACATTTTACGTACTTCAGCCGGAGACTTAGTAGCAACACCTTTGGTTTTGCCCGCACCTGACGTGGGTAGATCACGAACATGACCCACACTGGATTTCACAATGTAGTCTTTTCCCAAATACTTATTAATAGTTTTGGCCTTTGCGGGAGACTCTACGATTACTAGCGATTTGCCCATATTTGCCTATTTTGACTAATTCTGTCTGTTGTGCCCCATTGGGCGTTATTATTTATAGGTATATCCACAAACACCTATTGTTACAAGCTTTTCATTCTAACTTTTATCTGAACAGCGATTTATTAAGCAATGTTTGCTGCTATTTTGCTCAATTGCATCTCTGGACTCATTAAAAAGGCGAATATAGCGGATATATGAGGAAATTCAAGCGTTAATAAAAAAGGGCCTTAAAAAAGGCCCTTTTCACTCACAATCTTAACCGTTGTCTTGGATAATTATTGACTTGGTTCTCGTGATAGTTTCTCCATCATCCGATGGACTGGGAATTTCAAACGTAATCGTTAAGTTACCAGTATCTTGGCTATTCGCTGACGTCTCTGGCGTCACTTGAACAACCGCTTTACCACGGTCAAAGCCACCACTAGAGTATACAGTACTAGATAATTCAATGATATTTACTACGCCATTGGTTGTAGCGATGTTAATTTCAGTTCCTTCAGGCAATGAGTTGCCATATAAATCTGAAAAGTAAATTTCAACCGTGACTGAGTCAGTTTCATTCTCATTATCATTATCAAAGTCGCCGAGCATGATGCCATCAATATCACAATAATTGGCATTTTCAGTGTCCTCTAGCCCAAATAAACCTTCCTTAGGGAAAGTCACAATGTCTGAATCTAGATCTCCAGGATCAATTCTACCGACATCGTTGCTACAGGTTCCACCATCAATATGAGATTTATTGACGACAAAACGCGTATAAACCACATCGCTTGACGCAACAATTTCAAATTGTTTCCTAATATCGACTAAATCCTTACTGCACTGTCCAGCTACTTCAGCAGCCTGACCACACAGTAAACCATTGTATATGCCCATTGTAGGGTCATCCGGCAGCCCATCGTACACGCCATTATTGTTGGCATCTAAATAAAATTCGTTGTGTCCACCGTTACTCAGTGTTGGCTCACAAGGATCTGTAGCTGGGTCGTCATTATTTGCTACACAATCAACCGCATCAAATTGGTTATTACCATTAAAGTCGGCAAACGCTTCAGGTAAATCATCATTCAGCGGCTGAAACTCACCAATATCAAATAGGCCATTCTTGCGTGGTATCGTATCTGTAGACGGCTTATCGTGGAAATTTTCTTGCCCTTTTGCTGTCGCAAGTATCGTCACACGCGCACCGCGCACCACTGTTCTAGTTACACCACCGTCGGTCACTGTCTCTGGATAGTCTCCTATACATGGCACAGGGGCACCTTTATAAGTGTCACACACATCACCGATTCGGTTAAGCCATTTAGGGTCCGTAAATGGCAATTCACCTTGAGAGCGCCATTGCACTTGGCAACGCCCTTTATCCGCAAAGCATTGATAAGATTCATCACCACCTGAACCGTCAATATTGCCGATAACCCCCGCTTCAGCTTGCACATTTGCAACTAGGTCATCTTTAGAGAGCTGATTAAACTGATCGCCAAAGAAAACGCTAATATTTGCCGTGACACCTATATAGTTTTGAGTATTAAGAATAAACTTGTCCGGCGCTGCATCAAAACTATCTTGGTCAGGCACACCCGACGATAATATAACACCAGAGGAAACCGCATTGACTTGATCTCCAGCTGGGATAAGCGTAAACCCGTTAGATAAGTTATCTGGTAACTCACAAAACTCTAGGCTAGGATCGGCTGTACATTGGTCAATCTTCGACTGCCAGCAGGTAGGAAATTGCAGGTTTTGCGCTGCGGCTTCGATAGCATCATCTGGCAGGTAACACGCTTCAACAACCAGCCCACCAGGGACCACACCGCCTTCAATTAAGGTCTTTGCCTCACCATTGCTGTCTGTGTTGCCTTTATACGTATTTAAAGTCGCTTCCCCAGTCAAATCCGCAAATCTAAATTCAATTTGCTTTTGACGCAACGGGTTATCGTCAGTATCAATCAACTGGAATGTAATCGTAGATGTTACCGGTACACCTCCTGTTGCCGGTGGTAGGCCGATAAAGCGGTTACTTGCACTTATAAACTTCAATGACTGCACAGGTGCAGTATTAACGAAGAATGCATAACTGGCTGGATCAGCAGCTGAGATACTCGCTGTGATTGTATCATTACCATTACAACCACTTGCTCTATACGTTGAAGTTGCCACACCAGCTTGCGAACGAACAGGACTGTCAATTGTAGCTAATGTGCCAGCTGGCTGTTGGCTTGCACAAATTGACGAAAAGCCAATATCAACGGGTTGTTGATACAGTTGAGTCAATGCTTCATCCGTATAAACTTGCGCCGTAATAATGAAGCTGTCACCTGAATCTAATTCAGGCAGAGGTTGCTCAGACGTTGGCGAAGATGGTAATTCTGCTGTCAACTGCAAATACAATTCTTGTATACCCACGGAGAAGTTCTCCGTGGCTGTTTCATTATCAAAACTCACACTAATTGTCCCAGCACCGTCACTGTCGCCGGGCTGTAATTTCAGTAACGCAATTCCATTGACATCTGTGAGTACTTTACCTGAACTAGGCAACACCTGCCCTTTATCAGTGGTGATTTCAATGATTTGATTGTCAACGTCTTCTGCATCATCTGTTACAGGTGTTATGCGAATAAATAACTCAGGGATCACACTTGAATCTACACTTGTCACAATAGTACAACCGCCAGTAATGGGATCTATCGGGTTATTGATATCATTTCGAACCGAATCCCAATCATCGTTACAACCTGTCAGCAACTGAATATCAAAACTGTAATTGCCATCTATCGTTTCAGCATCACCTTTAGAGTGGAACAAGGCATTGTTCGTTCTCAGTCCTTCATACTCAGCAAAGACTTCACCGACACCCGCAACACGTGTTGTCAATAAATTAACCTGAGCCCTACCTTCACTATCAGTCTCTGCACGTCCACTTTCCGGATCCATAGTTGCAACGTCATCTACCGTGAACGTAACCAGTGACTTGGTCACCGGTTGCCCATCTTCCGTCAACCGTGCTGTGACTACGCCTATTTGGTCTTTGCTAATCACATTATCTTGTGAAATTGCCTGGCCGTTACTACCTATGATTGACTCAATAACCAATAGTAAGCCGCCATCGCCTTGGCTATTAAAGTTGAAACTGCGTGATACATTCACGCCACTGCTTGAGGTAAACGTGGCAGTCACTCTGCCCGCCCCTTGTACCGAATTGTCTTTTAACTTAATAACGGCAACGCCAGATGAATTTGTTAAAACAGAGCCAGATTGAGGGTCTAAAGTACCAAATTCATTGACTGAAAATTGGATTAGCTGATTTTCAAACGCAGAACCGTTTTGTAATAGAGTCGCACTTAGCGTCAATTCAGAGTCACCTGATAGCTCGTTCGATTCAATGCCCGAGGCGTTGCGTGCAACAATTGATAACTCAAACTCAGAGTCACTGAAGTCAGGATCTCCCTCTGAATAATAGATATACTGCTCAGTTACAGTCTCCGAGGTGACCGGATCGGTATAAGTAGCAGACAGTTGACCTATGCCAGTCTCTTTATTAGCGACAAGCTCTAAAGATGCTTGCCCATTGGATTGGGTCACGGCTTGCCCATCTGAAGGTACCGTTACTGCTTTTCCACCAGCGGCCACGTTAACAATTGCTCCGCTCACCAAAGTGCCATTATTAGAAAGCGTAACTTCAATCATGCCTCGAGTCGTGCCGTTAAGCGGATTTTGTTGACTTATCGGGTTTTTATCAGTGGTTTGGTCGTTAACCGTCAACGTCATTTGCAATCCACCGTCACCGGCACTGATAAAATTAAACGCCTTCGTGATAACGACATTATCTTCTGTCGTATAAGTTGCAGTGACAACCCCCGCACCATCAACATTGTTTTCACTTAATACCACCGCAGCAAAGCCGTCCGTACCAGTTTCCAAAACACTGCTCGATAACAAGCCTTTGTCATTAACCGTGAAATTGATGTTTTGACCAGATACAGGCGAGCCGTTGAGCGTCAATAAAGCACGGACTGTAAGTGGGTTCGAAAATGACAACTGATTTGAAGTTGCACCGCTTGCGGTTTCACCAGTAAGTGCAATTTCATACTTTTCTATACCGAAAAATTCATCACCATTAGAATGATAATTTACAGTACGAGTCACCGTTTCTGACTCAGTCGCATAAGTTACAGTCAGTGTATCAACGCCAGACAACGTATTAGGCACAAGTGTCAAAATCGCTTTCCCCTGTTGATTAGTCGCCACTTTGCCATCTGAAGGAATTGTTACCGCTTTAGTACCTCCATTTACAGTCACTATCACGTCGGACAAAGGCTGACCGTTATCTTCAAGCAAGATTGTGACAGAGCCATTTTTTCCTGTACCAAGCCTGTTTTGATCAGAGATAACCGCACCGTTTGAATCTGTAATAGATACACCCAGCTGTAAACCGCCATCTCCTTCACTTTCAAAGCTAAATGCGGAAGACACATCTTCAACATCGCCAGGCGCATCAAAGGATACATTTAATACCCCCACACCAGATTCATTATTATCAATTAGGTTGAATGTCACAGAACCGTTACTGTCTGTCTTCAATACGTTTGTCACAGTGCCGATAAGTGCTTTATCAACACTGAACGTGAGTGGCTCATCAGCGACAGGCTTACCATTAAGCGTCAACGTGGCGCGAATAGCGATTGGTGTATTAAGAGATAACTCACTGGTTTCTTGACCTTGCGCGTCTAATCCCACAACAGACAAATCATAAACTTGCCGATTGAAGAACTCATAACCATCAGACGCAAAATTTAAGGCTGTTGACGCATCTTCATAAGTGACAGAAATAGTCCCCGCACCAACTTGCTGCGTGGCATTAACTTGCACACTGGCTTGACCATTGGCGTTCGTGACGATTTTACCATTGCTGGTTGTGCTGATCAGTTCGTCAAATGTGAAGGTCAATAACTGGTTAGATAGAGCGACTCCATTATTTGTCAAAGTCGCCATCACTGTTGCCGCATTTTCTCCAGCCAGTTTGTTTTCAGTATTGATTTCATTACCACTGGCATCTTTAAACTCAAGTGCAATTTGAATGCCCCCATCGCCCATCGCTGCGTATTCGATACTTTGGGTAAGAGTTTGGCTATTCACATCAAAAGATGCGGTTATGGCACCTGCCCCTTGGTTACTGTTTGCAACGATGCCAACAATAGCAATACCTTCACTATTGGTTAGAACTGATGACGAGCCATTAAATTCAGAGAATTCATCCCCAACAAATTTGACTAACCTATCAGCTTGAGCTTGACCATCTTTGGTTACTTTGGCCTGAACTTGAATCGGATTTGAAACACTTAGCTCGGAAGAACCACTTGGAGAGTTAAGACTTAATGCAAGTGCATAATCGTCTGTATCAGTACCGCCGTCACCAGAGGAGCTTTTCTCAATTGAGCCACCTCCGCCACAGGCTGTTAGAAGGAATATCATAAATATGGTGCTAAACCAACGCATTGAAAACATCCGCAGTTCTCCCTCGCACAATTTAAAATTAGAGTTATTTGCACAATGTTAACTCAAAACCAGACAAAACATCACAATTTTTTCGTAGTAGAAGACAATTTTTTTTGTTCATTTTGAGCCATCCTGTTAGGCTATAACCATTTTAACAACAAGAAGTTTTAGGGCGTCTCCAAAACAATGACTGATAAAAATAAATTTAGCCTCACAACCCGTATCATGATAGCCATGATTGCGGGTATTGGTGTCGGTATAATTCTGCAGCAAATCCTTGCAGGTGAACCAGAGTTTCTAATCCCACTAGGGTTTGCGGAATTTCCTGTTAGAGGCTTTTTCGTCGATGGGATATTCCACGTTGGCGGACAGATTTTTATAGCAAGTTTAAAGATGCTAGTCGTACCTTTGGTATTTATATCACTGGTCTGTGGAACATGCAGTTTAAGTGACCCCAAAAAGTTAGGTCGTTTAGGCGGAAAATCGATTTTACTCTATCTAACGACTACAGCCATTGCCATCACTGTTGCGATTTCCCTAGCACTGTTAGTTAGCCCAGGTGCTGGCATTGATATGCCAACAACAAGCAGCTTTGATGCCAAAGAAGCGCCAACGCTTGCGCAAGTCATCATTGGTATGTTCCCAACCAACCCGATTGACGCAATGGCCAGTGGCAATATGTTACAAGTCATCGTGTTTGCCCTGCTTTTCGGTATCGCGATGGCACTCAGTGGTGAACCAGGTAAGCGCGTTGCAGCTGTATTTGATGACTTAAATACCGTTATCCTTAAACTGGTTACCTTGCTGATGAACTTAGCGCCTTATGGTGTATTTTGTTTAATGGCTAAGCTATTTACTGATATTCAAATGGGGCTCATTGTCGAACTGGGTAAATACTTCTTAGTGGTTGTCGCGGCACTGTTCTTCCATGCACTTGTCAATTACGCCGTTTTGCTTAAGACCCTAACAGGTCTCAATCCAATCATTTTCTTAACGAAAATGAAAGATGCCTGTATGTTTGCGTTTAGTACTTCGAGTTCAAGTGCAACCATGCCAGTTACGCTAGAGACTGCAACTAAAAAGCTGGGTGCAAAAAACTCTGTGGCGTCTTTCACGGTACCACTTGGTGCGACCATTAATATGGATGGCACCGCAATCATGCAAGGTGTCGCAACCGTGTTCATCGCGCAGGTATTTGCTGTAGACTTAACCTTAAGTGATTACCTCATGGTTATTTTAACCGCGACATTAGCATCTGTAGGAACAGCCGGTGTGCCTGGCGTTGGATTAATCATGCTGGCAATGGTGTTAAACCAAGTTGGTCTGCCTGTAGAGGGCATCGCCATTATCATGGGTGTAGATAGATTATTAGATATGACCCGCACCGCTGTGAATGTCACTGGTGATTGTATGGTAACTTGCGTTGTCGCTAAATCTGAAGGTGAATTAGATCACTCAGTATTTAATGACCCAAATGCAGCAAAAGAGCTTGAGGAAAACTTAAGTACAACCAAATCTTAACTGCATAACATGTAGAGTAGCTTAATACTGAAGCTACTCTACATTAACTTTTCCATTTAAAAGCATGACCTATTCACATCTTCATGCAAAATATTCAGCCACAAATCCTCTACTTAAGTTACAATCGAGTCATTCGCCACAACTGGATTGTAAAATATGACTTCAAATAAAAAAAATGTTGCTTTTGTTGGTCTTGGTGTAATGGGATTCCCAATGGCTGGTCACTTAGCAAATCAAGGATATAATGTCACCGTATATAACCGTACTACGAGCAAAGCACAGGCTTGGCTAGACACATACTCGGGTCAACTTGCAACTACACCAGCACTTGCCGCTAGCAACGCAGATATTGTATTTGTATGTGTAGGTAATGACGACGATCTGCGTGAAGTCACTACGGGTGCAGACGGCGTGTTAAAATCAATGAAAGAAAATACCATTTTAGTTGACCACACCACAGCATCTGCTGATGTTGCTCGCGAGCTGTTCTCAGCGTGTGAAGCTCAAAATATCGGTTTTATTGATGCCCCAGTCTCTGGCGGAGAAGCCGGCGCCGTTAACGGTCAACTCACCATTATGTGTGGTGGTAACAAAGACATATATGATCAAGTTGAGCCCGTCATGGCAACTTATGCACGCTTCTCTAAGCTACTTGGCGATGTGGGCTCAGGTCAGATAGCAAAAATGATGAATCAAATTTGTATTGCAGGTGTTGTTCAAGGCCTCGCTGAAGCTTTGCAATTTGGTCAAAATGCCAATATTGATTGCGAAGCTGTTGTTGAAGTCATTTCAAAAGGTGCAGCGGGTAGCTGGCAAATGGAAAACCGCCATAAGAGTATGTTGGATGACCATTACGAGCATGGTTTTGCCGTTGACTGGATGCGAAAAGACTTAGCTATTGCGCTAGATGAAGCAAAAAAGAATGGCTCTACTCTACCTTTAACAGCATTAGTCGACCAATTCTATGCTGATGTGCAAAAAATGGGCGGAAACCGCTGGGATACCTCAAGTTTACTCAAGCGCTTAGTTTAACCCATTTCAGTGCCACACCCGTGGCACTTTTCCTACATTCAAAATCAAACCTACCTGCAATTGTGTACTTTCCGTTAATTTTAAACTGACTTGACATAAAATTGACCAAAATGACTGCTATGCTTTAACAATGGAGGGGATTTCACCTCAAAAGCAGTCAGTGGACTATACAAAAGCGCCACATGAAGAACATTAATAGAACTCGTTATATGCACGGAACCTTGCAGCATGGAAAATATTTACAGATACAGTGTTAAATTACTTACAGGTGAGACGCTTGCTTTAAAGTCGTTAAAAGACAGGCCTGTTATTTTGGTGAACATAGCCAGCAAATGCAGTTTTACACCACAGCTTACCGCCCTAGAAAAAATGTATCGTAAATATAACAAAAAAGGGCTAGAGATCATTGCATTTCCATGTAATCAGTTTGGTAAAAATGAGCCGTTAGAAAACGAAATGCTTAAAGAGTTTTACCAATCACACTTTAACTTAAGCTTTAAAATTGCAGAAAAAACGTTAGTAAACGGGCCCGATGCTCACCCTTTATTTAATTATCTGAAGTCACATACTCGTGGCATTGCACAGAATCGTGCGATAAAGTGGAATTACACTAAGTTTTTAATTGGTACAGATGGTGAACTGCTCTCTCGCTATGCACCACGTACCAAACCAGAGTCTTTAAAGCAGATCATCGAGGGTCAGTTGCAAGATGAAAGTAGCACTCTTCAGTTCGCAAAAATATGAACACCCATTTTTTTCCAGCGCTATCTCAAAATTTAGTGGTATTGAGATAAGCTATATAGAAAATAGCTTAAATAGAGATACCGTATTTTTGGCTTCAGGCTATGACGCCGTGTGCGTCTTTGTAAACGATGATCTTAACGCCTGCGTGTTGAGTGACTTGGCAGAGCTTGGGGTTAAATTTGTCGCATTGAGGTGCGCAGGTTATAACAATGTGGATATCGAATCTGCACATGCACTAGGGATTCAAGTAGTCAGGGTTCCCTCATACAGCCCCGAAGCAGTTGCTGAACATTGCATGGCACTTATCCTGACATTATCAAGAAAAACGCATAAGGCTTATAACCGTGTGAGAGAGGAAAACTTTGATCTCAACGGTTTATTAGGGTTTAACATTCATAACAAAACAGTCGGTCTCATTGGCTGTGGAAAAATAGGCCAAGCGCTTGTTTCTATTTTAAATGGGTTTGGTGCACACACGCTTGTATATGATCCAAATATCGGTGAGGGCTCTTACACACAAGTTTCTTTAGAGATGCTGTTAGAACAAAGCGACATTATTTCCCTGCATTGCCCCCTCACTGAAACGACACACCACTTAATCGATGAAGCCGCCTTTAATACAATGAAATCAGGCGTTATGTTGATTAACACCAGTCGTGGTGCATTAATTGATACACACGCCTGTATTGCCGCTCTAAAAGCAAGAAAAATCGGTTATTTAGGTCTTGACGTATACGAGCAAGAATCAGAGCTTTTCTTCAAAGACCGTAGTGAAGAAATTATCCAAGATGATACCTTTGTAAGACTAAGTGGCTTTCCCAACGTGTTAATCACAGGTCACCAAGGTTTCTTTACTCAAGAAGCATTAACTGAAATCGCCATGACGACGGTTAAAAACCTATACGCACTCAAGCATAAAACTCATACACCCAATATTGTGTGAATCTAAATACAAAAAAAGCGCAGCCAGGCTGCGCTTTTTCCTTCAAAACTTAACTTATTTGTTTACAACAACATTGACAAATACTGCCGTCATTAAGACAGGGCAGACAAAACGAAGGTATTGTGCAAACCAGTATTGTAAACCGGTTGCATTTTCGGTCAATTTATTACCGCGTTTCCACATCCAACCAACTGTCACAAAGTAGAACAAGCCCATCAGAGGAAGCTGGTAGCGAGTAAACACCGAAATCACTAAACCAAACAGCCAGTCGAAATTCAAGATGATCAAACTAGAGCAAAGTAAAATAACCAACGTCACCACCCAAGTCGCGCTCTTTCGTTCCATACCGTGATTTTCAACTAAGAATGAGACAGGTATTTCTGTTGACGAAATTGTCGAGGTCAGAGAAGCAATTGACATTAATACAAAAAATGTTAAACCAACCCAAATACCAATTTGGCCCATACTTGAGAAAAGCTCAGGTAGAATTGCAAAAATAAGCCGCCCTTCTCCTGCTAGCTTGCCATCTTGAAATACTTCAACGCCATTTTGCTGCGCAACAAAAATGGCAGGGATAATCAATAAGCCTGCTAAAAATGCCACGCCTGTGTCTAGCATAGCAACGCTAAAAGTCAGCTTTGGTAGATTTTCATTTGGTTTTAAATATGAGCCGTAAATCATCATACAACCTACACCGAGCGATAAAGAAAAGAACGCTTGACCCATTGCCGCGATGATTAAGTCAGGATCTGTGATTTTGCTAAAATCAGGCACTAAGTATGCTCTAAAGCCCTCTTCAGCGCCTTCCAGTGTCGCCATATAGGCAATCAAACAGCATAAAAGTAACAGTAACAAAGGCATTAAACGACGTGACCACGTCTCAATACCCGATTTCACGCCTTTGAGAATAATCGCAGCTGTTAGTAGCAACATTAAAGGCGTGAAAATAAAGTTTCTATGTGTAGAGTCACCAGTCAAAAACTGGCTAGCAGCCTCTAAGCCTAACATAGAGGTGACGGGCTCAATAGAATGTGCGAGCATCCACCCCGCCACAATAGAGTAAAAACTCAGCATCACAATGGCACCAGCTAACCCCACATAGCCTGCTGTAGCACCCACCCGTGGTTGCTTTTCTTGCCATGCTTGTTTTAATGCTTTAACAGGGTTTGCTTGCGCTTGATGACCGAGATAAAGCTCGGTGTATAAAGCAGGCAACGCCAATAAAAAGATAACTATAAAATATGCGAGTAAAAATGCACCACCGCCATGATTGGCAGCTTGCGTAGGGAAGCCCAAATATTACCTAAACCAACAGCAGCACCTGCCGCCGCAAGAACAAAGCCAAGTCGGCTTTGAAAACCATCACGTACCTGAGCCATAATTGAACACAAATATAATTATTGTTGTGGCCAGCGATTATACCTTTTTAAACGAAGAATGCGAGCACTACAACCCCGATACAGGAACTCCAAAAGTGGATTGGTGATTTAAAAACAACAGTTAAAAGCTCGAACCAGGCTGCTGCAAAAACTCCAACTCTTCATCTGTTGAAACGCGACCAAGAATATCATTTCTGTGCGGATAACGCCCAAATCTATCAATAATCGTTTTATGTGCTAATTCAAACTCGTAACCAGGAAGTTCCCTAAACAAAACCTCCGCTTGACGATGAATAACGGCACTCTCACTATGCATGAAAGGCATATACAAAAAGCCAACTTCGGTATCATTCAATGCTTTATCAAAACCCTTCTCTATAGCCTGTTGTGATAGACTCAAGGCCAATGCATCACTGGCAAAAGCTTGGGGTGTATCACGATACATATTTCTTGGAAATTGATCTAATACGATAATCTCGCACAAAGAACCAACGGGCGTTTCACGCCACTTTTCAAGTTCACCGTTGTGTGCCATTTTGTGGAGAATTGAAAATTGACTTTTTACTTTCTGATCAAATGCAGAAGATTTTTGCCACCAATCTTGCTCGGAGCATGTAACAAACCAAAACTCGTAAATATCTTGATACTGCATAAGTCACCCTCAGTGTAAAAACTCTCCTCTTGGATAAGCTTGTCACTTTACGCCTATTATTGCAACTTTATCATTAATATTTGTTATAAAGTTATGTATTTCCGGCAATATCTAGAGAGAGTATACGGAACACGGGTATACTCTCTTCAATTAAGACACGTTTATGCTGCTTCTAATAATTTTTGATGAATTGCTTTTACCACTGAATCCGATTTCGACTGTTCAACTAAGAAACATAAGTTATGACGGCTGGCTCCATGACAAATCAAACGAATATCAAATTCAGATAACACATCAACCAAGCAGTCATCTCCTCCTCTCAACTGAATCTCTGAGCCTATCATGGCAACTAGTGTGAGATTATTTTCGACTGACACGTGACAAAATTCACCTAGCTCATCAAGGCAAGCTTGATCCAATTCCGGACGCGAAGCATTTGGCGCGTTGTCTAATGTTAACGCAACGCTGATTTCAGAAGTCGTAACAAGGTCGACGGAAATATTATAGTTACTGAGTATGGTAAATATTTTTGCTAAAAAGCCGCTTGCTAGCAGCATTTCAGGGCTCTTCAAAGTCAATAGGATTTGATTTTTACGTTGTGTAACAGCTCTGATACCAGATTGTGATTGTGTTTCTTTTTCAATCCAAGTTCCCCCTTGCTCAGGTGCTTTGCTCGAACCAACAAATACCGAAATGCCTTTGCGACTTGCAGGAAGAATCGTTGCTGGATGCAACACTTTTGCACCGAAAGTTGCCATTTCAGCAGCTTCGTCAAAGCTCAACCTAGCAATTGGTTTTGCTTTGCTGCATAACCTAGGATCTGTGCTAAATATGCCAACCACATCTGTCCATATATGAACACTGTGTGCGTTGATTGCTTCTGCAATAAGCGCAGCACTGTAATCAGAACCACCGCGGCCAAGTGTGGTCGTTTGTCCATATTTGTCACTGCCAATAAACCCTTGGGTCACCACAACGTGCTCCTCAAGCAATGGCTTTAAGTATTCTGACGATGCGGCTGCTGTTGCGGCAATATCTGGTGTTGCCTTAGAGAAATTATCATCAGTCTTTAAAACTTCTCTGATGTCAAAACGCACTGAACTAACGCCTAAGTTACGCAGCACTTGGGTAAAAATATAGGATGAGAAACGCTCACCAAAGCTCAATACTTCATCGCATTGTTGTGTGCTTAAAGCAGGTAACAGCGCTATTTCTTTGAACTCTTTGTATGTGTCGTCAAAACCAGACTGTAAATCCGCATCAAGTGTCACATGTTCCAAAATACGCTGCTGAATTTGCATTACCGCGTCAACCAGTATTTGTCGCTGAGTCTCATCGGCCTTTTGTTGTACCAACTCAACTAGATGATTGGTAACACCTGCACTGGCACTGACTACGACTACTCGAACACTCGGGTCATCATTTATTATTTGCGCACAACGATGCATAGCTGTGTAGTCGGCAACACTTGTACCACCAAACTTAGCAACTACATACTGGGAATTCATTTTATCTCCTTGTGACAACATGAGTGCTGTCAAAAAAATAAGGAGAACTCATTGGCAAGAGGATGCAGAACTACATTGAAAAACCACTGCCAGAAGCTCTCCACCAATAATCGGTGACAGTTCCAGGGATTCAACCCCGTAAACCGAAAAGTCATTGTGACGACCAATCACTTTCCTCGGCGAATACTTCCCTCACTTGCTGTCTTTGGATGTCGTGTCCTCTAACAAGCTACCTAAGCATCGCACCTCTTCTGTTTATTTTGCGCGTTCTAAGCTGAACAAGAGCAAAATAAAAGCCTGCTTCTGGAGCAGGCTTTTAAAAACTATCTTTTAGACGTCTAGGTGTCAAGCTATTTTGTACCTAGACATCAAAAAATTTATTTAAATGAGTTGTCCCATATAAAATGAACCCGCATAACCAATGGTGTAGGCCACCAGTAGATATAACACCATTTTTAAATAACTCATGAAAGTCAGTGCCTTGACTTTGCTCATTGCTATAATCCCAGCAGCAGAACCGATAATAAGCATCGAACCTCCAACGCCTGTTGCATACGTAAAGGTTAACCATTGCTGAGGAGTCATTTCTATCTGCGCTTTAAGTAAAGCTGCTGTGAGTGGCACATTATCAACCGCCGCGCTCAATATCCCGACTAAGTAATTCGCATACTCTGGTGCCAAAAATTGATATAACTCAGTAAACATACTCAATACGCCAACTTCTTTAAGTGCGCCCACTAACAACAACACACCTACAAAGAAAAGCAGCGTGTCATATTCTATCTCTCGTATGTAATCAATAATCTTTTTGTTGACGTCTTTTTTACGCATAAGAAACTGCGCGACTAAAAACATAAAAGACAAACCAAACAAAAACGTAAGCATGGGCGGTACTTGATACTGAACACTTAAATACAATGTGGCAAGCACAGTAGACATAAAAATAACAGCTATGGTGATGTCTGTTTTTTCGATTCTTCTCACTTCTTGGCGAGCAAAATACAACTGCTCATTCATGCCAATGGATAACATCGCAGCCAACGCAAATACACTTACAATAGCGGGCATCACCAACAGCAATAAATCAGGGATAGTGACTTTACCAGCCAAAAATATCATTAAGGTCGTCACATCACCAGTGATTAAAGAGACACCGCCAGAATTTACGCTAAATATGATTAATGTGGCATACTTAACAAGCTTTTTAGCATCCAACTTCAAGGACATGACAACTGCCAGCGAAATTAAAGTCGCTGTAATATTGTCTGAAATCGAAGAAAAAACAAATGCAAATGCACCGACGAGAAACATTAACTTTCTCTCACTAATTTGCTCTGGCATGATCCGATGCACAATATTTTGAATAAAGCCTTTGGAGTTTAAATAAGCTACAAAGGTCATCGCAGCCATTAAAAAAAGCCATAAGGTCGCGATTTCTAAAATGTTGTGATCTAACTGATGTTGTATAGTTTCTGAGCTTTCACCATGAATTGGAGATATAAAAGCGATAATCCAACATAAAGTGCCAAAAAAAAGCGTCGTTTTGGCCTTGTTTACATGGATAATATCCTCTATAACGATAAGCACAAAAGCTAGCGCTATTAGGGTTAGGATTATGGAAGTGACCATACGCGTAAACAACCTGTAATAATATGTAATTTTTGTAAAAGGCGATGTAAATCGGCGCGGAGTCTAACACTATGGGCAAGTGACTGCTATCGCTAATTACACTTTATGACAAATTAGTGAACTAGTGATGTCACAAAAATGATACAAACTGGAAAGTTATGATCCCAGCTAAAAAAGTTCTTAATACATTAAATGAGCATTGGAGTGTTTTAGAGCTGTTATTTAAACGCTTTAAAATGTCTGATTTCAGTATAAAAGATGTACAAAACTTAATAAAATTAAAAAATCCAAACTGGTCAAGTGAGCGGATTTACAAAGAGACTAATCGACTCTTAAATCAAGAAATTATTATTCCACTGGCCAAGTCTTCTCAACTTGAAATCAATCGTGCAGTCGCTGATTTTACAAGTTTTTTATTACAAGAAGAGCACTTAGGTTTAGCCGAAGAGATCACTGTATTGGTGAAAGATTTGCAACGCCTTGGCGAGCGACTTTCTCAGGCCGGCAATGAAGGCGACCACAGCGAGCTAAGACGTTTCAGCCGGATAATGGATGAACGAGTCAGAAAAATTGTAAAGCTTTATCAACACAACGAAAGCGCAATACTCAATTTAGTTGAGCAAGCAAAATCTGATCACAGTAACTTATCACTCAAACGACGCTATCAAGCTGTAATAGAAGCATTCGATGAGTATATTGAGCCTATGCTTGAAATGGTCGACATTCATGGTCCTTTCCAAGCGTGCTTTAGCCAAATTGAATTACAGATCAGCGAACAAATAAGTCAAATTGAGCAGCTTGGTCGTGGCGCACATGATAAACGTATGTTAGAGCAGTTGAGAACGCGAATTTTAGACATGCACTTAATCGGTCGTGAAAGCTTAAGTAAAAGCGCTGATATGCTGATGCCGCTGCGTGAAGAGCTCAGGCGCAATACGTTAATTACCCGTCAGGCAGCCAAGGTATTGGGGCTTATTCGTAAAAATGGTGTCGACCGCATGCTCACGCCTGTACAGCCAGATTTTGTATCGGATATACAACGTTTCAATCTTGGTCAAAAACGCCATATGGTTGCTTACATGGCAAGCCTCGCAGAGTTTGAGCATGAAGAATATCAGCTCCCAGATCACGATGATGTACCCGCATACCAAAGTCCTAACATCCCCGACTATCAGGATGTTAGAAAGTCATTCTCTACCAGCGGTAAAAAGCGCACGGCCCTACTTGGATTTCTAAGTGACAGCTACCCGAATTTAGAAGCCGATGAGATGCTGTTTTTATACCAAAAGCTTATCAGCGACCCTGCTCTCTCGGTCACGCAGTCTGATTCTCAAGAGTCAATGCAATTAGCAAATACCAAAATTAAATTGTATCCATTTAGCGCTTCGGAACACTCTCAATCCGACGCTGAAAAAGCAAAGTAATAAGTACAAGACCATGACACAAATTAATCTAAATGACCTAACACAGCTGCAAGCTATCAATAAAAAGCTTGCTGGTGGTTACCACATTAGCGAACAAGATACGACACTGTGGCAAGAACTTGATCAGCACATTGAAGCTTATCAGGCGTTGTTTGCAGCACTTGGCCATGACCTTCAACATGATGCTCGCGGTTTTTATTACCTTGCTAGTGATGAAAGCACACCTAACATGGGTAAAATCAGCCGCGCGATCGCTTTAACCGTGTTTATCCTCATCGAGTATTACGCAAACCAAGGCAAAGATCCTTTACGTGCACTTTTTGATGAGCAAATCGATTTAGAACTAATGCAAACCCTCATCCAACTTAACAAACACTTATTTGATCAATTAGAGATCTTCTCAGGATCAGATTTAAGAAAAGATGTCTTTTTAAGAATGTTGAGATTAGGCCTTTGTAAAGAAACCGAGCGTGGTTTTGTATTGTTGGCACCAGTTTATAGATATATCGACGCCTTAATGGAAGTCAATGAAGATAATTTTGAAGCGCTAGAGGAAGAAGTATGAGCGAATTATATGGACTAAGCAAACTGGCGCTTTTAAACACAGCGGGCTATGCCAAGTGTGTTATCCCACTAAATAAAAGCGCATCAATCTGTGCGCCTAACAACACGGGTAAAAGCTCGGTCATTAATGCGCTACAATTTCCATTAGTCAATGACTTACGCTTGACTGAATGGGATGGTCACGACCTAGAGGAAACCAGAAAGTTCTACTTCTCTAGTGATCAATCATATATTTTGCTCGAAGCCAATCTGCCTCACGGTGACGTTGTCATTGGTGTTGCTGGTCTTGGTAAAATCGCAGGCTATGCGCATCAGTTTTTTTGCTACAACGGCAAATTAAACCTTGATGACTTTACCGAAGGCAAAAGCATTATCAAATACACCAAGTTATTTAATCACCTTGGTGAAAAAGGTTTTAAACCAATTGAACTCAAAGCAGCTGAATTAAACGCATTATTAACCGGTGGTGCGACACCTTATGACGGTGACATTAACCTTAAAATGATCCCACTCAATAATGTGCAAGATGCCGCGATCTACAAAGAGATCTTTAGGCGTATTTTAAACCTGCACAAACTGGGTGCTCATGATGTTAAACGCTTTATGTTACGTGTTTTTGAACGTCATATGTCAAATTCAAAAGTCGATTTTTACGAAGTATGGCGCCGCGCATTCGACAAGGTTAATCGCTCTAAGCGAGAGCTTAATGCACTAGAGTCTATGCAAGAGCCCATTGCAGCCCTTGAGCAAATGATCGAAAGTGAAGCGACCATTAAAGGTAAGCTAGCTGCATATGCGCCTAAAATTGACCAAGCCATTATTGCTTTTGATGAATATCAAACGACACAGATTGATGAGCTAAACGAGCAACTCGAAAATATCGAACAAGAAAAGCGTGATTTTGAGCAAAAACAGCAGCTTTATGTCCAACAATCTCGTGATATCGAGCGTAAACAAACGCAAATTGAGCGGTGGTTTACAGACTACCAAGCCCTTAAATCTGAGTTTGAGCTGACCAATCATGCTACTTTAAAAACTAACCTTACACTGCTGAAAAAAGAATATGAGCAACTGTCTTTCTCAATTAACAGCGCACAAGGTCAAAGCTTACATACACTTGACTATCGTATTGGTGAAACTCAAAAGCAAATCAAGAGTTTAAAGCTTCAGCTTAAAAACTTAGAATTTAACCTATTTACGCGAATGCGTGAGGATCTTTCACTAAAAGAAGTTGAAGAGATTTCACGAATTTTAAATCCTGATCTGCTGTCTTTTGCCACCACCTCGCAGGGTGAAGTCACAATTGAAGATGAAGATGCATTTGCTGACTTCTTGGCGCTTCTATCAAACGCTGTAAAAGGCGGTGAACTTAAACTGCCGGGTGTCAGCATTAAACTGAAAAAACTAGCACCTGTGCAAATGCAAAGTGGAGAGAATAAAGCACAGCTACAAGCTCAGCTTGAAGCCCTGCAACGCTCACTGGCAGAACTTAAGCAGCAAAGAGAGGTTGCTGCAAACGTTGCCGATAAACAGCAAGAGCGCGATGCATTATATCAAGAACTTATGTCAACTGAGGAAGCTCTAAAACGCTTCGAGCAATTCCAAACGATGCAGCAATCAGCTGAAGCACAGCTTGCGCTTAAAGACCAATTAACGGCTGAACGCGAGCAAGTCGATGACTATTTGCAAGATGTACAACGCAATGCGGGATCCATTTCAGATCGCCGTTCGATCATCAAGAGCAAACAAGATCTAATCCTAAGACAAAGCGATCGTTTAAAGCAAGTTAAGTCTGAGCGTATCGACCATACCTTGGCGATTTATGAAGGTAAGCAAACCCCTTACCCAATCGATGTTAAAATTGATTTTGATAATCTCTCGGAAATTGTGCACCAGTTTAACAAAGATTGCCAAGAGCTTAGAAACCTTGATGTGAATGTTCGCAATACCTATTTACACATTTACAATGCGGGCATCACAAAGTTTGATAACGAAACCGATGAATCTACAAAATACGCTAAGTTGATCAGTGCTTATCATAATATTGATAACGAGCGCGATGCGGTAGAGCGTCAAGCACGTGTTGCACTGACAGAGGTTGCGGCAACAATTAAAGGTTTGAGGGAAGACTTAGATCGCTTACGCCGCGAAATGAACAGTTTCAACCGTGGGATCAGCCAGCACCGTATCTCCAATTTAAAAGCGTTTAAGATAAATGTCATCCCTCGCAAGATGCTGGTTGACAGTATTGATACCATCATCAGCACCTCTGAAGTCTACGAGCAAGGGGAAAGTTTTGATTTACTGAGTGAAGCCAAAGCGGACGAAAATGCAGTAAATGAAGCAAAAGATCACATTATCAAGCTGGCGAGTGAAAAAGCAGGCCTGACGCTAACAGATTTGTTCGACATCCGCTTTGAAGTCGTCAATCGTGCTGGTGAAACCGAGCATTTTGATAAAATTGACTCTGCCGGCTCAAACGGGACGCGTATCACCATTAAGCTACTGTGTGGTATGTTGTTTATTCGTTATCTGCTTTCTGATCAAGAGCAAGCCTTGTACCGTATACCTATTTATATTGATGAAGCGGCTGATATCGACCCACAAAACCAAAAAGCAATTATAGAGACTGCTTTAAGCTTTGGGTTTGTACCAATCTTTGCTTCGGTGAAGCCACAGATCAGTTGTGATTACCTAGTGCCAATTCGCAGTGTGAATAAAGGCAGCCAAAACTGGGTAGATGAAAAAGACTGGATTGAAGTGGAACATTCGTAGTTAAAAATGGTCTTATTAACTGGACTATAGAGTTTATTTGCATCTTTGCTTATCGACTTAGGTCCAGTTAGTATTACAAGGCTTTAGGCCTTAATTAAGGAGTAAAAAATGACTCGTAACCTGCTCGTAGCGCTAAGTTTAATTGTATTAAGTGCTTGTTCTAACACCCCTGACTGGGACTATGACAAATCTGTCGAGTTTGCCAATTACAAAACTTTTTCGTGGTCTCCCGATACTGCCAATTTTGATAAGGGTGCAGACAATTACCAAATCAGTGAGCTGATGGAAAAGCGCGTTCGCAATGCAATTATCTCTGAAATGGCGCAGCACGGTATCACCCTTGTAGAAGGTGCTAAAGCAGATGTGATGGTAAACTTCCACGCGGCAGTAGATACAAAGCTTGACGTGGATACTTTTAATACCAGCTATTCCGCACGTTGGAACTACTGGGGCGTAGGCTGGCATACTCAAACACAAGCACGCGAATACGAAGTAGGTACTTTGGTTATTGATATTATCGACAGTGCGTCAAATCAACTGGTTTGGCGCGGCGCAAAAGAAGGTCGCTTACGCAAAAAGCAATCGCCTGAAAAACGCACCGAGTCGGTTAATAATACCGTCAAAGATATTCTCGCCAACTTCCCTCCAAAGGTTGAGCACTAAAGGCACAATTAAGGCAGCAACAAGCTGCCTTTTTCAATTTACCCACCTGATTTAATTGTTCAGACTTGCAAGGGAATTTCAATTAGGTAAAATTCGGCGGTTTCCGGTTCTTAATGAGCAACTATCTTGATTGAGCAACTTCGCAAAGACTTTCCTTTATTACACCAATTAGTGGATGAGCAGCCGCTGTGTTATTTTGATTCTGCTGCCACTACACAAAAGCCACAGAGTGTAATTGATGCTGTAAGCCATTTTTATCAGCTCGAAAATGCCAATGTACACCGCGGAGCACACACGCTTAGTGCTGATGCAACCACAAAATATGAAGCGGTACGCGACAAACTTGCTCAATACTTGAATGTTCATAGAAATGAGATTGTGTGGACCAAAGGAGCAACCGATTCACTTAATTTAGTCGCCCACGGTCTATCAGAAAAGTTAACTGAAGATGATGTCATTGTACTCTCCCCTTTTGAGCATCACGCCAATATTGTGCCTTGGCAACAAGCAGCCGCCAGAACAGGTGCTAAAATCGTTGTTCTACCCGCGTCAAAAGATGGGGTGCTAGATCACACTGCGTCTATTGAGCTCATACACGAGGTTAAACCGACTATTTTAAGTATTTGCCATGCATCAAATGCGCTGGGCAATATTCATGACGTCAAATCATTGATTGAAGCATCAAAATCCTATTCAACAATCACTGTCGTTGATGGTGCCCAATCATTTATGCATTTAAAGCCAGACTTAACACAACTTGATTGTGATTTTTTCGTGTTTTCAGCTCATAAAGCGCTTGGGCCAACGGGACTTGGTGGCCTATTCGGTCGCTTTGATCTGCTCAATAGCTTGCCTGTCTACCAAACCGGTGGCGAGATGATTGACACAGTTAGCTTTTCAGGCACAACTTTTAGACAGGCACCTGAAAAGTTTGAGCCCGGTACACCTAATATCAGCGGTGTCCTCGGCTTTGGTGCTGCACTTGATTATTTAAATAATATTGAACGAGATGCGTTAATTGAGCACGAGCATACTTTGTATCAATACTTGGTATCCCGCCTACAAGATGTCGAAGGGGTTAAAATTTGGGGCGACACAACACATAATATCGGTGTTGTCAGTTTTACTTATAAAGACGAGCATCACTTTGACATCGCTACCCTATTAAACACCTACGGCGTCGCGGTAAGAAGTGGCCATCACTGCACACAGCCTTTAATGACACATTTAAATATTCCCGGCACAATTCGCGTAAGTCTTGCGTTTTATAATAATAAGCAAGACATAGACACTTTTATCAGTGCACTTCTAGAAACCATTGAGATGTTGGAAGAATAATGGATATCAATCAAATCCAAGAAAAGCTAAACAGTTTATCTGGCTGGCAAGCAAAATACCGTGAAATCATGTTACTTGGTAAACAACTACCAAATTTGCCAGAGCCGCTGAAGACCTCTGAGGCGCTTGTAAAAGGCTGCGAAAGCAACGTATGGCTACACATTGACCTAGACGAGTCTTTACAACGACTCGTGCTTATTGCTGACTCAGATACGCGTATCGTAAAAGGATTATTGGCGATTATTCTGGCCTGCTACAACCATACATTACCAAACGAAGCAAAAGACATCGACGCTTATCTGCTATTTGAAGACATGGGCCTAATTAAACATTTAAGCCCATCGAGAGGTAATGGTGTCAAAGCGATTGTCGAACGTATTCAACAGCAGGTAAATAAGCTCCAGTAATTGGAGCTACTTACTTGCTCGCGCTTTTTTATCTAAGTATTTTCGTATAGATTTTGCTGCGGCAAAAAAACCAAAACTGCCAGTCACCATGGTTGCCGAACCAAAGCCTGTCGCACAATCCATATTTTTACTGCCATCAGCTTGTTGTTTCGCTTTGCACACTTCACCATCCCCTGTTGGGTATACAAGTTGCTCTGTAGAATACACGCAATCTACGGCAAACTTGCGCTTCGGGTTAGTGGTAAAGTTATATTGCTTGCGCAATAAATATCGTACTTTAGCAAGTAGCGGATCATGAGTTGTTTTAGCAACATCCCCAAAACTAATCTGACTGGGGTCAGTTTGTCCACCC
The DNA here is from genome assembly GCF_000814765.1 of Pseudoalteromonas luteoviolacea. GTDB lineage: Bacteria > Pseudomonadota > Gammaproteobacteria > Enterobacterales > Alteromonadaceae > Pseudoalteromonas > Pseudoalteromonas luteoviolacea_H. The sequence continues at coordinate 366,716 of NZ_JWIC01000006.1, read as the reverse complement.
GCGCCCCCAGTTGTGATGACGGGAATTTTGTTACGCTTACAATGCGCTATCAGTGCCGCTTTCTCTTTTACAGCATCAATACAATCAATCACATAATCAAAGCCTTGAATGTACTCTTTGATATTTTCTTGCGTAATAAAATCGTCAATTACAGTGACCTGACCATTTGGATTGATGCTTTCAAGACGAGATTTCATTGCCTCTGCTTTAATTTCACCCACTGTTTGCGTCACTGCGTGTAATTGACGGTTGATATTCGTCACACAAATATCGTCAAGATCGATCAGTGTAATATGTCCGATACCAGTTCTTGCTAATGCTTCAGCAGCCCAGCTGCCCACACCACCGATGCCTATGACGCAAAAATGCGCGTCACTTAACCATGCTAATTGTTGGTCACCATATAATCTGCCGATGCCACCAAATCGAAGTGACGTATCTTGATCTGTCATATTACCACTCTAACTGCTCAGGCTGACGCCATGATAAAAATACTTCATGCTCAATTAATTGCATGAATTTAGTGCCTTCTTCAGGCTCAATACTAAAAACCACACGCTTGTCATTCCAATTAAACGAGAGATAATACGCGTGTAAATATACTCTATCGGACTGTTTACCACCATAGCTATCATCACCTAAAATCGGCGCTGACAGACTTTTCAGGGCAACTCGTAATTGATGAGTTTTACCACTGTACGGCTTCAGTAAACATGCCCTTAGACCTGGTTCAATGCTTATAGAATAAAACCGGGTTATCGCTGGGTTTTCTTGGCTTTTTAAAAGTTTATATGTGCCACGCCGAGACTTGGCCATATCGCCTTTTATCCACCCTTGTTTTTTCTTGGGCTTATCTGAAATCAGCGCGAGATAATATTTATCTACCTCGCGACTTGTGAACAGTTCTGTTAGTTTAGCAGCCGCTTGACTAGATTTTGCCAACACCAATAAGCCAGATGTGACCTTATCCAATCTGTGCACTGGAAATAAACTAATCTCCAACTGTTGCTCCAACAAAGCGACAAACCCAGCTTGCTCTTCGCTATGAAAACTGATACCACAAGGCTTATAAGCAACAACAAAATCTTCATGCTGCGCAATGACTTTGATATCAGCCATTTAAAAACTCAATCACTCGGTTTAAGTCTTCAGGTGTATCAACGCCTGCATGTACAGGTTTACACGCTTTGGTCACTTTGATTGAGTGGCCATGATAGAGCACTCGAAGCTGCTCTAAAGACTCTTGCACTTCCAGTGGCGATACACTCAAATCCAGATAGGTTTTTATAAACCCAGCGCGATAAGCATAAATCCCCACATGACGCTTAAAGTGTGCAAGTGGAATACTGTCTTTATCCAAAGTCATCATGCTGTCACGCTGAAAAGGGATCGGTGAGCGAGAAAAGTACAACGCATTATTCTTAATATCGCTAACTACTTTCACAGCATTGGGGTTAAGTACTTCTTCCACATCTTCAATATCAACGCTCAATGTTGCCATAGGCGCAGAAGAGTTGAACAGTAACTCCGCTACTTGAGAGATATTTTCTGGTTCGAGCAAAGGTTCATCACCTTGCACATTCACCATTAATGTATCGTCATCTAAATTGAGAAGTTCAACCACTTCAGCAAGGCGCTCGGTACCTGATTGATGATCTTCACGGGTCATTAATACGTTATCGGTAAAACGCTTTGCTTCATCAAAAACCAGCGGGTGATCAGTCGCGATGTAAACCGCTTTTGCGCCTGATTTTTGTGCTTGCTCAAAAACCCTTTGGATCATTGATCTACCACAGATATCGACCAGCGGTTTACCAGGCAAACGTGTTGATGCATACCTTGCAGGTATGACAACTATGAATTCCACTTTTCTACCTCTTCAAGAGATAATTCTCTTGCCTCATTTTCTAGCAAAACTGGAATATCATCCCTAACTGGATAGGCAAGTTTAGCCGCTGTGCTAATCAGCTCTTTATTGTCTTTGTCGTATACCAATTTGCCCTTGCATACTGGACACGCAATGATTTCAAGTAATTTTGTATCAAACGCCATGGGTAATAATCCCCTTTTTATCTAATAAGTTGTGAAGCTTGCTTACAAGCCTCTCTGACGGAACAGCGTCTACGCGCAAGAAATACCAATTGTCTTTTGCAAAAGACTGGCACTTTACCGCGTCTTTTTCTGTCATAAAAACGTTGCTTTTGTTGTATATCTCAAAGTCTTGTTCAGTGAACATGTGATGATCAGCAAAATGTTTGCTTTGTGTGATTGTCACCCCATTTACACTCAGCGACTTCTCGAAACGCGACGGGTTGCCTATCGCACTCACGGCAATGCCTTTGGGTTCAAATTGTGTCACTCGTGCGCCTGTTTTCACACTGTAAATACCGGTTGTATTGAGTGAGTACCCATCTTCTTTAATTGAACCATTGAACACCGTCAGATCAACTGACTTCAAACGCTTGGGAGTCTCTCTCAGTGGCCCTGCAGGTAACAAAAAACCATTGCCAAAACGACGCTCATTATCAACTATACATATCTCAATATCTCTATCGAGCTGGTAATGTTGCAAGCCGTCATCACTCACGATGATATCAGGTTCATTGTGTGCGATAAGGTACTCAATGCTTGCTTTGCGGTCACCACCTATGACCACGTCACAACCCAATCGCTTATAAATTAACAGCGGTTCATCTCCAGCTTGCTGCGCAGTACTGTCATCTGTAACGTGGTAAGGAGTATGAGGCGGTTTTGCACCATACCCTCGGCTAATAACTGCCACTTTCAAGCCAAGTGATTGTAAATAAGGCACTAGCCAAAGTACAAATGGTGTTTTGCCGTTGCCTCCAATACCAATGTTGCCAACAATCATGACTGGTACAGACGCCTTATATGCTGATTTTATACCGACACGAAACAACAAACGTCTAGTGGAGCTTACAAGCCAAAACAATGCGCTCAATGGTAACAGTACAACATTGATTAAACTCATTGGCTTATACCAACTTTGTTCTATTTTTCTCATTGTCATTCACCATATTGCATCTTACACAGTGCAGAGTAAGCACCATCATTGGCGAGTAGATCTTCATGTTTCCCTTGCTCAAGTACACGACCTTTGTCTAGTACATAAATTTGATCTGATTTTTCGATGGTTGACAATCGATGTGCAATCACAATGGAAGTCTTATTCACCATTAATTTATCTAGTTCTTCTTGGATCAAGCGCTCAGACTCAGTGTCCAGCGCCGATGTAGCTTCATCTAGTATCAATACTGGCGCATCTTTAACGATGGCACGGGCTATCGCTATACGCTGTCTTTGGCCACCAGAAAGCATCACACCATTCTCACCGACTTCAGTGTCTAAACCTTGTGGTAAATCTTTAACAAATTCCCAAACATGCGCTTTTTTAGCAACGTCAATTAATTCAGCTTCACTGAGCTTTTCATCTAAGCCGTACATGATGTTATTTGCAATCGTATCATTGAACAAAGTGACGTGCTGAGAGACAAGCGCAAATTGATTTCTAAGGCTGGCTAAAGTGTATTCGCTCAGCTCTACGCCGTCGAGTGTGATGGAGCCGCTATCTAAGTCATAAAACCTCGGTAATAAACTTGACAGTGTCGACTTACCAGAGCCACTGCGGCCCACTAGTGCTATGCTCTTACCTGCGGGGATCTCAATCGAAAGGTTTTCGATAACTGGCTCGTCTTTTGTTGGATACGTAAACGTGACACCTTTTACGGAAATAGCGCCAGTGACGGTTTCCACAGTGTGCGTCCCAGTATCCTTCTCCTTCTCTTCATCAAGCACTTCAAAAATGCTCTTGGCAGCAGCAATACCGCGTTGAAAATCACTGTTTACATTTGCCAATTGCTTCAAAGGGCGTAACATCATGACCATTGCCGTGATCAATGAAGCGACAACGCCTGGCGTCAATGATTCATGCACCTCAGGCATAGCAATAATCGCTAAAACCACCGCCATCGCACTGGCTGCAATAAGCTGTATGACAGAAACACTCAAAGCCCTCGTCGCATCCATTTTCACACGTTGTTGACGATTGTGGTTATTCACTTTGGCAAATTGCGCGATTTCTTTATCCTGACCACCAAAACCATGAATTTCTTTGTGACCAGAAAGCATCTGCTCTGAGCCTCTTGTCACTGCACCCATGGCATCCTGAATACTTTTTGAAATTTTTCTGAAACGTTTAGAAACGACACTCACAACAATGGCTACAAATGGCACAATCACTAAAAATAACAATGACAACTTCCAGCTAATTGCAAACATGCCCCACAGTAAGAAGACGACAAATGCCCCTTCTCTGATTGCCACTTGAAGCGCGCGCGTGACAGCTTGCTGTACTTGCTCTGTATCAAAAGTAATTTTTGAAACCAACTCTCCATTGGAATGTTTGTCGTGAAATGAGACTGGCATAAACAGCATATGCTCATAGAGCTGCTGTCGTAATTTTCTAACAACTTGAGAGCCAACGTAACTTAAACAGTATGAGGACATATAGTTAAATACACCTCGACCCAAAACCAAAAGAATAACAACGATTGGGGCCATTGCCAGAACTTCTTGATTACCTTGCGTTAAGCCATCATCCATAAAAGGTTTCATTAACTGTATGAACAGTGCATCCATTGCGGCATAACCGAGCATGCCAATTATCGCAAACAAAGACGCTGCTTTAAATTCGTAAGTGTAAGCCAAAAGCCTTTTATATATTTGCTTTCCAGACTGTTGCATAGTGTTACTCTAAAACTTCAAAACCCCCTTATTGTATCTGCCATCAAGCAAAAACTGAATGCATTATCTTAAAAACCATAGATTTTTCGCGTTTCTTGCGGTGTAAACCTCAAAGTGTTCATTAAAAACTCGGATCTGTACTTCTCCATCTAAGGCAGTATCGTATGTTTCATAACCAGCGTCTCTATATCGCTGCAAAACTTCAGTATGAGGTAATTGCCAAGCCGTATTTCGACTCCTAGAAAAAATAACGAGCTCGCCTTCAACTGCCTTAATAAACTGCTTAGTTGAAGAAGTTCGACTTCCATGATGTGGCGCTAACAAAAAGTTTGCTTTCAAGTCATTTCTATATTTAGAAATAATCTTAGCCTCTACATCCGCTTCAATATCTCCAGGTAATAAAAGTTTAAATCGATCGTCACTGACCACAACCACACAGGAACTGTTGTTGTCATTGTTTTGCAAAGTCTTCGGCCAAATGGATCGTATCGTAAGGTCACCTAATATTACATCTTGTAGTAAGCACGGTTGCGCATACGTAGCTCGGTGAAAAGTATTCAACGACTCACCAAACCCCAGCTTATAAAGGTCCATTAGCCCACCGGCATGATCCCCATCATCATGGCTTACAATTGTATGAACTAACTTAAGATTTCTCGCTTTAATATAAGGGAGTACAACGTGCTTAAACATAGAATATGTACCAAAGTAATTCGCACCCAAATCGTACAAAACGGCTTTATTATCTTGCGAGATAAGTACTGCACTGCCATGGCCTACATCAAAAACATTGATTTGCCAGCTGGGTTTAGGCGATAACAGCCAATGTACCAACAGTAAACTTAATGGAATAAGCGCGTAGATACGAGTTAAAACATGAGCTAATAAAATAAATGATAACATCATCAAGCACAGTTGACTGGTTGAAATTGGCTGCACATCAAACCAATGAAAATCAAAAGATATCAGAAAGTGATATGAGTTAAATAGCCAGTTATCGAGTAGCATTATCGCATTTGATTCACTCACACTATGTAAAACGATCTGTACTAACAAAAGCGGAAAGATCACGATAGAAAGGAGCGGTACAAAAATGAGATTGATGAGCAAACCGCTCACACTCAAGCCATGAAATACGTACACTACCAACGGGCATAGTACGATAAATAAGACAACTTGTACCTTGCACAACCAAACACATTTATTGAGCCAACTTGAGAATTCATACTGATATGCTTTACGCTTTGATAATAACCAAAAAATACCAGCCACCGCAGTAAATGAAAAATACAGACCAAGATTTAACAACGCAAATGGCGATACCATAGTCACTATCGTTAGCGTGTAAATCAATAGCCTAATAAAGCTCAACCGTGTTCCAAGTAAATAACATAGAACACCTGCACACGCCATAAACCAAGCGCGTTGAGCCGATATCTGCATACCGCTCATCACCACATATAATCCAGCACACCCCAGCGCACAAATGAGCCCTATTGAATGTGTATTGACAGTTTGACCTAAAAAAGATTTAAAAGGGAACAAGCATACTTTTATTAACAATAAGCTCAATGAGAATAAAATAGCGATATGTAGGCCCGATATGGCTAACAAGTGACTTAAGCCCAGTGTACGAAAGTGCGCTTTGTCACTTTTAGGAATTTTTGATTTATCCCCTGTCATCAAGACATAATAAAGCCAGCCAAACTGATAGCCATCAAAAACGTCTAGCATAAAAAGTTGATATTGAAGACGCCAAGATCCGTGATGTCGAGCTACAGAGTCGACTTTTAGCTTCCCTTTAAAGAAGATATGATTGCGAAATGCATATAACTCACTATCAAAAGCATATTGATTTTTTCGTGAGTAAAATGGTTTGAGTGTGGCAGTCCCGCTAATTGTATCTCCCACTTTTATCGCGCTTTCACCTTCAACGATTGACAAGTTAGCATGTACAGTTTGCCAAGACTTCACTTTCAACTGGTCAAGCTTATTTATCTTTACTTGTATATAAGGTCTGTCGCCCGCTTTAATGATTTGGCTCACCTTGGCGTCAATTTTAATTGGCTTATCAACAACCAAGCTTTTCCATGAAAGTTGATAAAACAAAATGTAATTAAGACTAGTAACAAAAATACCTAAAATAAAACCTGCCAAAACGTTCGAAAAAAGCTTAAAATAGCTACTAACAAAAACGAGCAAGGCAACACTGACGGGTAACTGCCATGTATCCATGTAAAATACGGATATCAGGCTTCCGAAAATGATGCCGCAGCAAATCAATATTGAAGTAAATGGTTGCTCTATATGGCAAAAAAAACGATCCAACGCTTTTTACCCGATCACAATAAGATCAAAGAACAAAAATCGTTAAGAATTTTTGGAAGTTTACTGCACGATGCAAATCTTTGGCATCTTAATCGACGCTCAGCCAGAGGCGCCTTTTCTGTTGGACTGTTTTTTGCGTTCATCCCTGTCCCTTTTCAAATGGTACTCGCAGCTGCTCTAGCAATCCCTTTTAGAGTCAACTTACCTTTATCTATTGCATTGGTTTGGATCACAAACCCATTAACAATGCCACCTATCTTTTATTGCTCTTATCTTGTCGGTGTTTTCGCACTGGGTCAAGAAATTCAGCCATTCCAGTTTGAACCTACCTGGGAATGGTTAACGCAGAGCATCTCTACGATAGGCCCAGCTTTTATCGTTGGCTCTTTGATCTGTGCATCCATCGCTGCTGTTATCGGATTTTTCGGAATCGACTACCTTTGGCGACGCTCTGTCAACAAAGCATGGGAAGCGAGAAATCAATAGGGTGAGTTCAATAAATGAATGAATTAAAAAAGGGCCTTTCGGCCCTTTTTTCAATTTTTAATTTCTGCGTCTTCTAAGCATCAATAATGGCAACGCTAAAAAGCCTAACATACCAAACGATGCTGAGCTTCGCTCATAAGTCTCAGCTTCTTCCACCGGACATGTATCCGGCTGACCGCCAGTTCGCGTAAGCAATACAGGCACCGATACAGACTCATACTCATCTTCACCGGCACTGTTTTTTGTTACATTACCTAAGCTGTCTCTGCGCTTAACTGTCTTAGTTGCAATCGCATAGATTTTATTATCTTCTGTAATTTTAACTGCATCTCCTATACGGTAAGGAAAATCCGCACTTTTACACGGTATCAGGTCATTTAAATTTTGCAGTTCTGCAGTTTCTATATTGTATAGAAAAGCCTCTCTTCTTGGGGTATCACCAATATCTTCAGCTTCGGCTTGACCAACAATATATCCCGCATCATTGATGTCTCGAGGATACATGTCAGAGCTATTAAAGAATGACTCCATTTCAGTGAAAGACTGATTATTGATGTCATAGTAGTACCCTTTTACTTGCTGAAAAGTACTAAGCTCATTAAAACGGTAGCCGATTACGATATTGTTGTTATTGATATCAACACCACGGCTGGCTTCATAAATCTTATCATGGTCAATAATTTGAGTGAACTTACCATCCTTATAGTAACCCGCTCTTTGCCTACTGATGAAATCACCATCTTTACGAGTTTGCGAGTGGCCTACAGCATAGCCTGACTGGTTTGCTGACAAAGCAGTACCTAAATGAATTCTCTCTTCATTTTCTTCGCGCTCAATACCTAAACCGAGAATTTTAGACTCGCCTTCTACCAGGTTGAAATTCGCATCTAGCTTCCACTGGTAAGCGTGGCGGTTATAGTAAATCGAACCATTTTGCAGTTCCCATACACACACATTTACCGGCTCGTTTTCGCCTTTGCACAAATCATCAAAACGCTGTTGACCATCAATCGCAACATCGATTGAGCTTTGCCCTACAACTAAGTATGTACCGTCGTCCAGCTTCTCAATATGATTCGCAATACTGAAACCACCATACTCTCCAACAAACGCAGGCGGTAGCTCTATTACTTCTCCGCCTGGCGTGATAAACACACCACGAGAAGAAAACGTTCTTTCAAAAAATACCGTAGGCTCACTTTCACCATCTTTGGTGAAATCTGTTCTTTTTGAGTATGGCGCACTACCCCAACCAACCATCGCTCCATCCGAAGCCACACCATTGATATAAGATACCACTGAACGAGACAATTCATTGTTGGTGTAATCTCGTTCCACATCAAAAAGTACTTTCTCATCTGCTGTCGTTGTTGAGTACAACAAACTTGCACTAGAATTCAACTTTTGAAATTCGGCATTTCCACTACGCTGATTAAGATAAGAACGGATGAAATCATGTGCATCAGGATCAGTTGCAGCGGCATTATTATTTTCAATGTCATCCAATGTAAAGTTTATTGGGTCGTCAATTCTTTCACGTGCGTCTTTAAAGTTGTTGTAATCATTCTTTAGATTATCATCATTAAAATCGATATATGTTGTATCAATTTTTAAGTCAAAGAGGCCTGTCGCCCTGCCAACTGCTTCGCCAGATTCATTTGCATCGATAACAAGGGTGTTTGTCGAGGTACTATGTGAAGGTAACTCAGTTAACTGATACGTTGCAGCAAAAAGCTGCCCTGAAAAGCACAAACCAATACTGGTGGCTAAAAGTGAATATCTCATTTCAATCCTTACTGCTGATTCTGTAAAGCTTCTAATTCTTCCCAACGTTCATACGCGGTTTCGAGCTTGGACTCCAAATCCGCTAGTTGGTTCAATGCTTGTTGTGTTACATCAGATTCTTGTTTAAAAAACTCTGGCGAGTTAACTAATGTCTGCTGCGCTTCAAGCGCGGTTTCAAGTTCCTCTACTTTACTCGGCAAAGCTTCTAATTCAAGTTTTAATTTGTAACTGAGCTTACTTGATTTGTTTTTTGTTGTATCGCGTTTAACTGGTGCAGATGCAGACTTCTCTTTGTCTAACTTTTCAAGCTCTTTTTGCTGAGCCAGCTTGTTATCTCGATACGCCTCAAAATCGCTGTAACCACCGACAATCTCGGTCACAACGCCATCGCCTTCAAATGCCCAAACACTATTACACGTGTTATCAATAAACTCCCTATCATGGCTAACAATCAAAATTGTACCTTGATATTGCGTAATGATTTCCTCTAGCAGCTCTAAAGTTTCAATATCCAAATCATTGGTTGGCTCATCCAATACTAAAACGTTTGATGGCTTTAAAAACAGCTTAGCTAAAAGCAATCGGTTTTTCTCACCGCCAGAAAGGGCTTTAACAGGCGTTCGAGCGCGCGCAGGTGGAAATAAGAAATCTTGTAAATAACCTAATACATGACGGCTTCGGCCACCAATAGAGACCTCTTGTTTACCTTCAGCAACGTTATCTTGCACCGTCATTTCTTCATCAAGCTTTTCTCGATATTGATCGAAATAGGCGACTTCTAAATTAACACCTTGCTTTATCTTGCCGCTGTCTGCTGCTAATTTACCAAAAAGTAATTTCAATAACGTCGTCTTGCCAATCCCGTTAGGACCAATTAAACCGACTCTATCTCCACGCATAACAAGCGTAGAAAAATCTTTGACAATGGCTTTGTCTTTAAATGCATGGTTCACAAAATTGGCTTCAAATACCAACTTGCCCGAGCGCTCTGCTGACTCAATATTAAAGTCCGCTTTACCCACTTGCTCAATTCGCTGCTTCCGCTCAACACGTAACGCTTTTAACGCACGAACACGCCCTTCATTACGTGTTCTACGCGCTTTGATCCCCTGCCTTATCCAAGTCTCTTCTTCGGCAAGTTTTTTATCGAACAACGCATTTTGCGCTTCTTCAACTTTTAAATCATGCGCTTTTTGTTCTAAGTACTTAGCATAATTGCCAGGGTAAGAGACCAACTTTCCTCTATCCAAATCTAAAATACGCGTCGCAACGGCTCTGATGAACGCACGGTCGTGAGAAATAAACACGATGCCACCTTTGAAATCTTTCAAAAATGACTCTAGCCACTCCACACTTGCCATATCTAAGTGGTTCGTCGGTTCATCAAGTAGTAGTAAATCGGGGTCACTGACAAGCGCTTTGGCGAGCGCAACCTTTCTAAGCCAACCACCAGAAAGTTTTTCAAGGCGCATTTGCGCGGTCAGCTGAAGCTGGCTTAGGACCAGATTAATTCGGCTTTCAAAGCGCCACGCATCTGCGGCTTCGATTTCAGCAGATAAGCGCTCAAGCTTATTCAATAAACTGTTAGATTGGTCTGTTTGAAGCGCTTCGCTGACATGGTTATATTCAATTAAAAGGCTTGCCACATCAGGTAAGCCCTGAGCAACATAATCGAATACACTGCCCTGCGCACCTTTAGGTGGATCTTGCTCTAGGCGAGATACTTTTAAGCCGGTCAGACGATTTATTTCACCATCATCCAATAACACCTGCCCATCAAGTACTTTTAATAAGGTTGACTTACCAGCTCCATTTCTTCCGACAATACACACACGTTCGCCAGCTTCGATTAGGGCGTCGGCATTGTCTAGTAACGGATGAGAACCAAAAGCAAGTTGTGCTTTAGCAATTCTAATTAAATCCATCTTCTTATATAAACTCTTGAATTTGTTGTTGGGTAAATGGCCAATTTAGCAATTTACCTGTTTTTATATTTTTCAGTACCGGAATAGAAGTTTGATATTGTGTCATCAAACTTTCATCATCCAAGATATCTTGATGATGAATGTCTTCATGTGTAAGGACAGACACCGCCAATTGGTATGCCTGTTCACATAAATGACACCCATCTGTGTGATATAAAATCACTTTAGCCATGGGTAATTAACCAGCTATTGTGGATCTGTTTGTTTCGTTTAAAATCTGGAGACAGCGTCTCTGCTGAAATATTCTCTGCTTTCAAGCCCAATCCCATTAAGGCTACTTCATCCATTTTAAAGCCTCGTTTGTTATTCGAGAACAACAAAACACCATCCGGGCTCAAAATACTTTTAACCCAAGTCAATAACTGAATATGATCTCTTTGAACATCGAATACATTTTTCATTCTCTTCGAGTTTGAAAAAGTAGGTGGATCTAAGAAAATCAAATCATATTGACCTTTGGCATGCTCTAACCATTTCAAGCAATCCGCTTGTTCAAATCTAAAACGTGGATTTTTAAGGTTATTAAGTGCGAAATTCTCTTCTGCCCACTTAAGGTAAGTCTTTGACATATCGACAGTTGTAACCGACTTAGCGCCACCTATTGCCGCGTGAACCGATGCAGATCCCGTATAAGCAAACAAATTTAATACTCGCTTATCTCGGGCATTTTGCTGAATAAATCGACGTGCAAGACGGTGGTCTAAAAACAGCCCAGTATCTAAATAGTCATATAAATTAACTTTGAACTTTGCACCAAACTCTTCGATGATCTGATAGCGGTTTTGTTTCTCGTACGAAGTATATTGCTCATCACCTCGCTGTTTTTTACGTACTTTAACCGCTAAGTTGCTTGGTGAAATATCTAAGGTTTCAGCAGTCAAAGAAATCACGTCTTGTAGACGCTTATCTGCAACATCTGCGTTGATTTCTTTTGGCGCAGCATATTCAAAGATAACTGCGTTATCACCATATACATCAACAGCAACGTTATATTCCGGAATATCTGCATCATATAACCGGTAAGCTTCAACAGATTCTTTTTTCAACCAACTTTTTAAACCCTGCTTATTCTTTTTGAGTCGGTTAGCAAACGCACGAGACTGCTCAAAATGCAATTCTGACGCTTGTTGATTTTGCGCAACTTGCTTTTCATTCAGCTCATACATATACAAGGTCACATCAATAGGACCATTTTTAAACTTATATCGTTTTTTAGACGCAAGTTTGAGTAATCTAAATAACTCATCGTCCGTACCAAGCAGTGCAGCGTTCCAATCACGATAATGCTTTTTGAAGCTCACACCCATATTGCGATAAAGATTGATCAATTCGGCCATTGAGCCCAAGCGCTCACCATACGGTAAGTTACTCAGAATCGTACCTGGGCGTTTTGCTACAGACTGCAATTTGCCCGCATCCGCTTCTTTAAATTGAATGAGTTCGCCCACCCCTGCACGGTTTGCATTAGACTGAGCAGTATCGAGTACTCGTCCATCAATATCGTGGCCAATTAACCACAATTTTGAGTCGACTTGTTCCGCTTTCAGCTCTTTTTGGATTTCTTTGAACTTGGCTTCTCTGAAGCTAGGAAGGCGCTTAAAAGCAAATGCTTTATGCAGGTTTGTTGGCAAATTTAAGGCCATGCTCGCGGCTTCGATTAACAATGTACCCGAACCACAACACGGATCAAATAGAGGCTTTGAAGTGTCATTCAGCCAGCCACTTCGAGTTACAAGCGCAGCTGCAAGGTGTTCACGAATTGGCGCTTTACCCTGCTTGGTTCTATAGCCGCGGTCAGACAACCTTGGACCTGAATAATCAAGATATAGTGCAATTTTTTGCTTATTAAGCTTCGCAATAATTCGAACATTAGCGTCTTGTTTATCTACAGATGGACGCTGCTCGTATAGATCTTGGAAATAATCCACAACCGCATCTTTAATGACTAAGCCTGAAAACTGCGTATTTTTTAATTCTTTATTCGTCCCGTTAAACTCAACGGCAAAGGTTTGTGACGGACCAAACCACTCCTGCCAACCTTGAAAACGAGCAAACTTATACAGGTCATCTTTATTTTTAATATCTTCATGCTCATCAATTAACAGCATAACGCGCGTCGAATATCGCGTCATCATACAAAACTTTTGAGCGGTAAGATTGTCGGCTTCAAAGCGAACCGAGCCAATGCTTTGCTTAGTAACTTTAATTTCGAAAGATTGAAGTTCTTCGACTAGTAAATTTTCGATGCCAATCGATGTAAGCGCAATAAACTGCAATGTGATAACCCTGTAATTTCAATTGACGCGAGTATAACACAGCTATGTAAAGACTGGGATTGGATTAAGCGCTTCTACTGACTTTATTATTCACCATGACTGGGTGAATACGGTCATTTAAAACTTTGATGGCTTGGAACTGCTCTAGGCTAATATTTTCATCAAGTTGGAAGTTGGCGGTTAAATTTATGCACAGGCTTGCGTCGCGTTCGTGATCAACAATCAAGCATTCGCCTGTCATAACTTTAGATTTGAGACTAATTACGGCATTACACAGTACTTCATTACCAAAATACGCTTGGAAAAACCAACTTTTTGCCTGAACTGGCAACAAGTGAAATTTTGCCGCAGTGGCATTAAGTGCAATTTGGCAACACTGTGCCTCTGACCAAACAGAATAAGTACACAAGTAATCAAATACATTTTGATAGAATGCTGCCTCTTCTACGCTAAAGGTGGGACTTGCGTCTGAATCTGCTGTAAGCTGGCGTAAACGATAAGGCGTGCAAAGTTGTAACTCGTCACCCAAATCAACAAGCAAACGGTTTTGTGTGCGACATTGGAGCCAACGCCACTCTTTTGATGCTTGCAAAATCGCCCTCCGCATTACTATTAAATTAATTCAACCAGTAACGCGAAGTATATCGCGATTTTTGCAAGTGTAAAAATATTTATAATAACAATTTGTTTAGGATCATTTTGTAATATGACTGATCCTTATAAAGAATTTACGATCCTTTTGATCAATTGTGGCCCTTCGTAAATAAAGCCGGTATACAATTGAACAAGATCTGCACCCGCGTTGAGCTTTTCTTGCGCAGCTTCAGCGCTGTCAATTCCACCCACGCCAATAATCGGTAATTTACCTTCTGTTAGACGTTTTAGCTCTTCAACAACATGTGTCGATTTTTCACGTACTGGACGTCCCGATAGGCCACCTGCTTCATTTGCAAATTCCAAGCCCTGTACAGCATCTCTCGCTAAGGTTGTATTCGTAGCAATGACACCATCAATGCGGTTATTTACAAGTGATTCAGCGATTTGAGTTAATTGCACCGCATCAACATCTGGCGCAATTTTTACCAGCATTGGCACTGATTTTTTGTGTTTTTCAATTAAGTCGACTTGCTCGTTTTTAAGGCTTTGTAAAAGATCATCTAGCGCTTCACCATATTGTAAATCACGCAAACCCGGAGTATTAGGTGATGAGATGTTTACAGTGATATAGGATGCGTGTTCAAAGACTTTACGCATACAATGAATGTAATCGTCTTTGCCCTGCTCGTTTGGTGTATCTTTATTTTTACCAATATTGATCCCAAGGATCCCGGTATAATTTGAAGCCTTTACGTTAGCAACTAAATTATCTACGCCTTTATTGTTAAAGCCCATTCTGTTTATCACAGCATGTGCCTCTGGAAGACGAAAGATACGTGGCTTGTCATTACCAGCCTGAGGCCTAGGTGTAACAGTACCCACTTCAATAAACCCAAAGCCCATTTGGCCAAATGCATCAATACATTCTGCATTTTTATCTAGACCAGCAGCCAATCCCACTGGATTATCAAATTCTAAACCTAAAAAGTTAACCGGCTTTTTAGGCAGAGACTGTGACCAAGCGAGACTTAATGGGGTATTTTTGAAACGGCGCAAGTTGCCTAGAGCAAAGTCGTGGGCCCATTCCGCATCTTTATTAAACATATAACGACGTGCTAAATCGTAAAACATCGTGACTCCTTAAGTTCCTGGTAACAGTTTGAGGCAAAAAAATACCCCAGCAATTGCCGGGGTATTTTAACGTGTTAATTTTTATTTGGAAGTGTCACAGTTGTGACTTAGTAGCATTAATTCTCTCAATGCTACTGAGAACTTCGCAAAGTCATGGTTTTGAGAAGTCTTAAACTCCGCAAGCATTTGCTGCCAACGGTGTAGTAATGACGACTGATTATCCATCCACTGATTGATAAGCGCATCAACTTCACCATCACCTTCGAAGCTATTAAGAACAACCTCAGACAATGCACGCTGCTGCCAGTCAAGCTCTTCACGATATGAAGCACGTGCTAGCGCTTGCCAGTGGTTTGCAACTGGTTGTGCAGTGATCTGCTCTAGGAACCAGTGTAGACCCATGTTTGCACCTAACTTGAAGTACGTGTTAGATACCACTGAGATATCACGCTTCGCATTGTTTGCAACTTCTGCAAGATCCATGACTGAGAACAAGCTAGATAGCGACACGATGCGGTTAGCTAATGCTTCAGGCACCCCTTCAGAAGTTAACTCTGCGGCTTTCTCAGCAAGACGTGAGCTCTCTTCTTCAACCATATAAGTGGTCAGATTCGCACTTAGATCTGCAAATGTTGGCGCGAAGAACTCAATTGTTTCTTCAATCGTCATTGCTTTATTACGGTGACGTAAGAACCAACGTGTTACACGACGAACTGTACGACGTAATTGATACAACATCTCTGTTTGAACCGCAGATGGGATCTTATTATCAAGCGATGAGATTTCAGCCCATGTTTCTGACATCTGGAATGTTGCACATGCGATTGAGTAACAAAGTGCAATTTCAGCTTCCGTTGCGCCTGTTTCTTCATGCATACGGATCATGAAGTTCAAGCCCATATCATTTACGATATTATTAGCAAGCTTAGTGGCAATGATCTCTTTTCTCAGCGGGTGCTCATCCATTGCCGCGTTAAAGCGGTCACGTAGAGGCACAGGGAAAGAGTTTACTAGTAACTGACGGTAATAAGGGTTTTCAGTGATTTCATCAACCACTAGCGTTTCTTTAAGTACCATCTTAGAGTAAGAAACTAGAACAGAAAGCTCTGGGCGAGTTAAATCAAGACCTGCCGCTGCGCGCTCTGCAAGCTCTTCATCACTCGGTAAGAACTCGATGTTTCTGTCAAGTTTACCTTCTTTTTCAAGCGCGTGAATGAAGCGGATTTTCTCTTTAAGCGTCGCAGGACCTTTTGACTTCGTAACAGACAACGTATGTGTTTGACGGTAACAGTCTGCAAGTACAAGTTCTGATACTTCGTCAGTCATTGCATATAGTAACTCGTCACGTTGTTTCTTCGTTAAGTCACCTTCTGCAACTAGACCATTAAGTAAAATCTTAATGTTTACTTCGTTATCTGAACACGCAACACCACCTACGTTATCGATGAAGTCAGTGTTAATACGGCCGCCTTTAGCTGCGAACTCGATACGACCAAGTTGCGTCGCACCTAAGTTACCACCTTCACCGAAGATCTTAGCACCAAGTTCAGCGCCATTAATACGAAGTGCATCATTTGCTCTGTCGCCCACATCAGCGTCACTTTCATTTTTAGCCTTGATGTAAGTACCGATACCACCATTCCAAAGTAGGTCAACAGGCATCATTAGAAGCGCTTTAATCAACTCATTTGGTGTCATGCTTGCTTTCTTAGTGCCAAGCATTTTCTTAATTTCTGGTGTTAGTGTGATTGACTTCGCTGCACGAGAGAAGATACCGCCACCTTGAGAAATTAAGCTTGCATCGTAGTCTTCCCACGATGAACGTGGTAATTCGAACATACGAGCACGTTCTTTGTAAGAGCTCGCTGCGTCTGGGTTTGGATCGATGAAGATATGCATGTGGTTAAATGCAGCAACTAAGCGCGTGTGCTCTGATAGCAACATGCCGTTACCGAATACATCACCCGCCATATCACCAATAGCAACTGCTGTAAAATCAGTTGATTGACAATCAATATCCATTTCACGGAAGTGACGTTTGACTGACTCCCAAGCACCTTTTGCTGTAATACCCATCTTCTTGTGGTCGTAACCAATTGAACCACCAGATGCAAATGCATCACCTAGCCAGAAGTTGTACTCATCAGCAATGCCGTTAGCAATATCTGAGAATGTCGCTGTGCCTTTATCGGCTGCCACTACTAGGTACGGGTCATCTTCGTCATGACGAACTACATCAACAGGAGGAACGATATCACCGTGAATGATGTTATCAGTAATGTCTAATAGACCACGGATGAAGATCTTGTAACATTCTTGACCTTCACGGAAGAAGCCTTCACGGTCATTTGGCAACTGCTTACATACGAAGCCACCTTTAGAACCTACAGGTACGATAACTGTGTTCTTAACCTGCTGTGCTTTAACAAGACCAAGTACTTCTGTACGGAAGTCTTCGCGACGGTCTGACCAACGTAAACCACCACGAGCAACCTTACCACCACGTAAGTGAACACCTTCGATACGTGGAGAGTATACAAAGATTTCAAATGCAGGTAATGGCAGCGGCATTTCTGGAATTGCGCTTGGCTGGATTTTAAATGACACGTATGACTTGTTAGAACCGTCAGCTTCTTTTTGGTAGAAGTTCGTTCTTAGCGTCGCATCAATCATTGCTACGTATAAACGAATAATGCGGTCATCATCAAGGTTCGCGACACTTTCAAGCTCGTGGTAGATTTTCTCTACTAGCTTATCAAGTGATTTTTGCGCAACGTTTTTCTGCGGACAGAATTTCTTCTCAAAAAGCTCAACCAATTGGTTTGCGATATGAGGATAGTGTTCGAAGGTATTTTCAATGTAAGACTGTGAGAAAGTCACACCAATCTGACGCATATATTTAGCGTATGCACGAAGGATAGATGCTTCACGGCCTGTAGAGCCCGCTTTTAAAACTAAACGGTTGAAGCCGTCATTCTCTAGGCGGTTATTCCATACATTGATAAGTGCCGCACGGAAACGTGCAGAGACTTTATCAAAGTCGGCTAGGCCTTTGCTGTCTAACAGCATGGAGAAATCCATGATCCAGTTGACTTGACCATCACTTGTCTTAACAGCGTAAGGTGTTTCACCAATTACACGTAGGCCAAAGTTTTCAAGCATTGGCATAACATCAGAAAGGTGAATTGGCTCGTCTTTGTGGAATAAGCTCAAACGCACAATTTGTGAATTTGCTTCTTCTTGAGGTCTGTAGAACAGCATTTCAAGTTTATTCTCATCACTCAACTTTTCAAGTTTTGAGATATCAACGACAGCTGCACTTGGCAACACTTCGTCTTTATATGCACGAGGGAAAGCCGTAGCATATTTGCGGTTTAGATCATTACCGCGCGCTTCACCTTCACCCGCAAGTAAAGCTGTTTGTAGTTTATCTTCCCAAGTACGGGCAGCTTCTACTAGATTATTTTCGATTTCTTTCACGTTGTACTTAATGTTGTTGTCAGCTACACGAACAATGTAATGCGTTCTTGCTAATGTAGACTCTGAGAAAAATGTAGTGAACTCAACTTTTTCGTTAGACCCAAAGGCATCGCCTAACAGTTTTTGAGTTTCGCGACGAAGCGCGGTGTTATATCTCTCACGCGGCACGTAGACCATACAAGAGAAGAAACGTCCATATACGTCTCTTCTAACGAATAGACGACACATATCACGCTCTTGGGTTTGTAATACACCCATAGCAACATCTAATAACTCAGATTCACGAGCCTGCACTAGCTCATCACGTGGGTACGTTTCTAAGATATTTAAGACAGCTTTATAAGCGTGTGTTCCTTTAGCAAAATCACACTGTTCCATAATACGAGCAATCTTGCTCTTCAACACAGGAACATCTGATGCACTGTTGTTGTAAAAACTTGATGAGAATAAACCAATGAAGCGATCTTCACCAATTACATTCCCTTCTTCGTCAAAGCGTTTAATACCAACATAATCAATATGCGCTGGACGGTGAACGCGTGACTGAGAATTTGTTTTAGTCAGGATCAATAGGTTCTTGCTGCGGGCTTCAAGACGAGCTACTTCTGGTAATTCTGATAATAGGCGGCTGCTTTCAGAAGAGTTTTTCATTAGGCCTAAACTTGAACCTGCTACAGGTTTAAGTTCATAGTCACCTTGCACTGGCACAAGATCGTACTGACGGTATCCCATGAACGTGAAGTTATCACGTGCAAGCCAATCAAGGAATTCAACCGCCTCATTGAGCTCTTGTTTTGAAGAACTGTGCTTGCGATTAGGAATATCTTCACCAACAGCAACCAGCTTATCTCTGATCAATAACCAGTCTTCAACCGCTACAGAAACATCTTTTAACACCGACTCTAGTTCTTGGGTAAAGTCAGCAATAACTGCTTCGTCTGTTTGACGATCAATTTCTATGAAGAAAACAGTTTTTGTAGATGAAGATTCTTGTTCAGTTTTTAAGCCTGAAACAGCTGAGATTTTATCATCTTGGTCACGGTTGATCTTGAGAGGACAGTGTAAAAGTAGATGCGAAGCAATATTCTTACGGCTTAGCGCCATACGCACTGAGTCAACCAAAAATGGCATATCATCTGAAATGATTTCAACAATCGTGTGAGACGATTGCCAGCCATCTTTTGCAACTTCAGGGTTGAATACACGGATCACTGCTTCATCTGAGGTATTCTTCTCTAGAGAATTCCAAAGACTCAAAGCAGCGCCGTACAAGTCGCTGTCGTTTCGGTTAGCCAAGTCCTCTTTAGACATGTTGCTGTACAAGGCTTTGGCAAATGTTTCAACGAGCGACACGTTATCGGCATGAACTTTTTTCTGGATCAACTTGCAAACGTTATCAAGGATAACCGATGCTGGACCTTCACTTTGTGTCATTATGTGTTCCTTAATCTATACCACCTTTGAACGGTAGATTATTTGTACAGCCAATTATTAGCGTGGAGTCCAGAGGATTTTAACCTTTCTGGCGCTAATAAAAAGCTTTTTTGACAAAAACATTTGAGGCTTTTCAGCCAGTTGGTCATATATTCACAAATTGTAGATATAAATGGCCAATTAAGGCCATTTAAGAGCACAATTATTCACACTTTTTTTTCTGGTCAGGCCAGATAAAAGTCCCTATCGCAGGTAACAACAGTACAGCACCGAGCATATTCACCAAGAACATAAACGTCAGTAATATTCCCATATCTACCTGGAACTTTAATGCAGAAAAAATCCACGTACTGACACCAATGGCTAATGTGATACCAGTAAATAATACTGCGCTACCGCGTTCAGCTAGTGCATTACGGTATGCTACTGATAAAGGCATACCTTGCTTCAACTGATTCATCATTGAAGACAAGATGTAAATACCGTAGTCAACACCAATACCGACCCCCAAAGCAATGACTGGTAAAGTCGACACAGTCAAACCAATCTCAAGCTTAACCATGAGTGCTTGCGCCAAAGTAGAAACGATGTACAGAGGTAAGACAACTGCGATTGTCGCACGTATGCTTCTAAAGCTGATAAGGCACAGAATAATCACCGCTCCATAAACATAGATCATCATTGGCAATTGTGCAGCCGCGACAGATTCATTTGTAGCAGCCATAACACCGATAGGGCCAGATGCCAGCTTAAAGCTTACGCGATCAGTACCTTCTTCTGTAGCAAATAACTTAATTTGCGACACCACATGGTCAATGGTTTCGGCTTTATGGTCATCCATAAAAATGATGATTGGCATCACTGAACAGTCACCATTTAACAGACCTGTGCTGGTCTCAACGCGTGATGTTGCTTGAACAAGAGAAGCGCCATTTCTTGGCAGCGTTTGCCATTTTAAATTTCCTTCGTTATAACCAGCATTGACAGCTTGAGCGACTGAACTCAAAGACACCGCAGATTGTACTCCTGCTAAATTTTCTATTCTCCACTGGAATCGGCTTACTCTGTCCATAGTGTCATGCTCAGTGCAAGCTGCGGGATAAGCTTCAACCAATACTTTTAGAATGTCTGATGATATTTCATAGCGGTCTGAAATAAGGAACGTATCTAGGTTGTAACGGGCGTCCTCATGCAGCGCCGGTGCACCAGCATGTAAGTCACCAATGCGCATATCTTTCGATTGCCAATAACCAAGCGCAAATAAACCTGCAGAGATTAGAAGGATAATCGCCGCATAGCGTTTGTCTGTTGCCAAGACAAGGCTTTCTCTTAGCTTCGTGAATACACTGTTCGCTTTGTCTTTACCATCATCTACACGATGCATTTTTGACGACTTATAATAAGACGCAAGTACTGGTAGTAAAATCAAGTTAGTAAAAATGATCACCGCCACACCTAGACTCGCTGTGATTGCAAGTTCTCGGATAATGCCGATATCAATAGCAAGTAACGTCATAAAACCGATTGTATCAGAGAGCAATGCAATACCGCCTGGAATCAGCAGTGCTTTAAAGCTTGCCTCGGCAGCCACTTTACTGCTTACCCCTTCAGAGACTTTTTTGCCAATAGCATTGATCATCTGCACACCATGGCTCACACCAATCGCAAATACTAAGAACGGGACCAGAATTGACATCGGATCAAGGCCAAAACCAAGCACTGAAAGTAAACCCATCTGCCATACAACCGCAATGAGTGAACATGCAATAGGAAGCAATGTCAGCTTAAAGCTTTTACAGAATAGCCATACCATGATAAAGGTAAATAAAATCGCAATTGCGAAAAAAATCACGACATCTTTCGCACCATCGGCAATGTCACCAGCCATCTTAGCAAAACCAATAATATGGATGGATACCTTATCTGTGCTGAGTGGGTCACGGATCTCAGATTCTAGTTTCTTTGCAAATGCCAGCGTATCCAGCTTCTGTTGAGTTTGTGGATCGGTTTCCATAAGCTGAGCAGACACCATTGCGCAAGAGTAGTCACTGGCTACCATGCGACCTACTACTTTGGCTTTTTCAATATTCTGCTTCACAATGGCTAAACCAGTAGTATCTGCCGTAAAGTTCGCGGGAATGATTGGACCGCCTGCAAAGCCATCTTCAACGACTTCTACAAATCGTGCACTCGGTGCGAAAATAGAGTTAACCAGAGGGCGATTCACGCCAGGAATAAAGTAAAGCTGATCATGAACAGCTTTTAACTGTGTAAAGAATTCCGGATTAAAAATATCACCATCGGCATCGCAGACAGAGATTAAAATACTGTTTGCACCCCCGAACTGTTTTTCATGCTTGAGATACACCTTCATGTAATCATGGTTTAAAGGTATATTTTTATTGAAAGATGCATCAAGCTGGATATGTGTAGACTTATAACCTAAAAAGACCGTCGCTAGCGCAAACAGCGCTATAACCATAAAACGATGCCTAAAAACGACATACACTAGTTGATTTAAAATAGACTGCATTAGCGATCAACCTCGATTGTTTGAATACCCTCTTCTGTAGCAAGCACCAGTTGACCATTGTGCAGCACACCTGAAAGAATAGATTTACCGTTTTTCAGCTGTTTTGTTTTCACATTTTCACCCTCTACAGTAAAAACGAAACCGCTGTTCGCCAACATAATTTGTGCAGTATCAGTTGAAACAATACTGTTAATCGTCGCGGCTTTTTCCACATTTACAGGTGAAAAAGAGACGTCTTTACTATCAGAAATAAATGTGTTGCCACGTAAGCCTGCTGCAATAAGCTGTTCTTTTTTGTTTTTGTTTATAGCAAACAGTGAGCCTGAATAAAATTCGTCAATTCTTGTCCATGTTGTGCCTAAATCACGGCTTACCGCAAATAGACCCATCTCACCAACAAGAAAAATATCGTTGCCATCAATCAGCATTCGATTGAAGTGAGGTAAAATAAATTGCGTTTCTTCTTCATACGCCTGCGGATCGTCTTGCTTTAGTTCAGCTAAATACTCAACGTCATCAGGGTGCACAAACTCATTTAAAAAGCGTTTAGTCCAGCTTTTACCGCCATCTTGTGTTTGATACATCATGCCATATGCACCAATTGCGAAACCTTGCTTATCATCTACAAACTCAATATCTAAACAAGGTTTTTCTATATCAGGCAAGTACTGTTGGATTTGCCAAGAGACGCCACCGTCGGTGGTATTTAAAATCGAAGCGTCATGACCACACGCCCAGCCTCTTTTTGCCGATGCAAATTCCACCGCAGTTAAAAGAGATTGGATTGGTACATGCGCTTGCTCCCAACTTGAACCATCATCACTGTACACTATTGTCCCATGCTTCCCTACGGCAACAAGTTTCTTTCCGCTATTGGTGATATCAGTTAGCAAGGTTTTCTCTGGGTGTGCAACTCTCAACGCTTCTGAGGCGCTGCCAATAGCTTCACTTTGCATAACGAACACTGCAATCGAGGTTGCAATTAACTTCTTAATCATTATGAATACTCAAATAAAAATGTCGTGAATGACTGGGGGGATAAAACTGGACATATTGATGTCCAGTTTTAATAGAGTGTAGAAAGACCAAATTAATTGATCCCGAAAGACGTTATATTAACGTCTTCCCTCTCGACGAAGTGCACTTTGAGTAAACTCATTGTCTTGGAATGACTGTGTAAAGTCATACATTTTCTCTTCGTTGTCTAGGCCGATTGCTAGATAACGACGAGAGTTTAAGTCGTGGTATACGTCTAGTGTACTCCAATGTGTCGGTACGTCGTAATAGTTAATACCATGTGCCATCGCAACGCGGTACATTTGGTCACGGTTGTCATATAAGTCCGCTACATGAATTTGCCAGCTATCTTCATCAATGAAGAAAACTCGCTTTTTATAAATATGACGTGTGCCTTCTTTAAGGTTCGCTTCAACAACCCATACACGGTGCTTTTCATAGCGAACGTGCTCTGGGTTAATATGACCGGCTTTCAAAATATCTTCATACTTCAAAGAGTCGCTATGTAATTTATAGCTGTTGTACGGAATGTACATCTCTTTTTTACCTTTTAATGTCCAGTTATAACGGTTAGGAGAACCATTGAACATATCAAAGTCATCTGTTGTACGTAAGCTATCAGACGCAGTTCCCGGAGCATCGTAGGCAACGTTAGGTGCACGACGAACTCGGCGTTGACCTGTGTTATACGTCCATGCTTGTCGTGGTGTTAAAATTTGGTCCATTGTTTCGTGCACAAGTAGTGCTGTACCCGCTAAGCGAGCAGGCTCAGTTACTTTCTGCTTGAACTTAAATAAAACATTAGACTTTTGTAGCTCTTCTGGCGTTGCACTTGGATCCGAGTACTTTACAAGTAGTTTTTCATCAAAGCCGATAATGTTATATGAACCAGAAGCGGTTGGCATCGCCTGACCACCGTTACGTGCGATAGACAAGCCACGATATCTTAATAAGTGGTTCCAAATCGCTTCTAAGCCATTTTCTGGAATTGGGAACGGAATACCAATCGCTGTATTTTTAATCCCGTTGCCGCCTTCAATCAGCTCTGCTGTAGACGCATACTTTTTAGTTGCATCATAAACAAACTGAGGATAAGCCGCACTACGTCGCGTTTGATAGACATTCATTTTGAATGTGTCTGGGTATGTCTCAAACAGTGCAATTTGGCCTGGGCTCAAATTATCTTTGTACTTATCAAGATTGCTCTTATCGATGGTAAACAAGATTTTATCATCTGCATAAGGATCCGGATGGTGCATACCTGGTTTGAAATTCGCAGGCGGCTTAGTAATACCACCAGTCCATGCTGGAATGGATCCATCTGCATTGCCTGCTATCTCAGCGCCGATTGGTGACAAATCTTTACCTAGACGCGCGACTTCTTCAGGTGTCATTTTAGCGAAAGAGATTGGTGCAGCCATTATTGTCATTATTGATGCTGCTAATAGTGTAGGTTTTCTAAACATATCGAAAGCCCTTAAATTGAATACTTAATATTAAATGATACAAAATCACGATCAGAGAATGTGTTTGTTGCGCCACCACCCCAGAAAGTGTTGTAACCTAAATCAAATGACCACGCATTCTGATAGCTAAAGTTAAGGTTTACACCCATAGACTTTCTATCTTCTACGAATAAGAACATAGGATCAGGCGTTGTGCCGTTTACATCATGAGAAAAAACAATACGCGGTGAGAAGTTCACACCAGAGAACAAGTTATTGTATTCACCTTTAGCAATTAGGCGGTAACCCCACGAAGATGCCGTAGGGAACGGATTCACTTCAGGGCCATTAGATACAGCTTGATGGATCAAGTCGTAGTTACGACCTTCAATGCCTTCAATTGTCCCACTTCGTCCAGTACCCGCGACGTTTAGACGTAACTCGTCATAAGAAGGCATATCTTTGATTGTAACAGCACCGACTTCACCAACAACCGCCCAGCTGTCCGCGCCCAATGATGGGCCGAATAAATGCGTCGCGGTAAATTGAAGCTGCATCGTATCTTTTAGTACAAAACCCTGTGCAACTTCACCAGGCTGAACGTACGAAACATCATTGCCTTGGCTTAACTGAGAAAAACCTTCGAAATCTTCACGAATGCCTGCAGCAGCTAGTTGCTCTACCATGCCCGCATACAGCAACTCAACGTCATCAATCTGTAATGGCTCGTCTTGGCGGTAAGCAAACTCACCTGAGAACGCAGTCTCACCTATCGCAGTATTGAAACTCAAACCGTATAGTTTGATGTCTTCAGGGTACACAATCACAGCTTGAGTAAACGCATTCAAGTTAGTGATATTGTCTTCAGTGATCTCATTCGTTTGAATATAAGCAAGGTCCTGCATAATTGCGCCAGTGGTGAAGTCTGATGCCTTACCAGAAATCAACGGTCGACGACTGTGGTAGTTGATATGATAAAGCGCAATCTCAGTATCATTCAGCTCAGGCACAAACATACCTAAACGAATACCGAATTGGCCACTGTCGTCAGCATCCGTTTTACCCGCGTCACCCTTACCTTTGAGTGCAACACGTGTTGGATAAGCAAGATACATGGACGACAACATTTGCAATGCTTCAGGGCTACCTAACACGTTCTGGTCGGTAACATCTAAGCCTTGAGCCGCAAGCGCGCCAACCCAGTTCGCTTGAAGTGAGTTTAAAGCATTCGTTAAATGGTGTAGATCAATATCAGGGTTTGATGTAAAACCAAGCTGAACATTTTGTGCATAACCATTCGCCGATGCGAAATCGTTAGTAGAGAAGTAGCTACCAGTTGCAGGAAGACGAGTCTCATGCCATTGATACTGATAGAAGGCTTCTAAAGTGATATTTTCCGTTATTCCCAATGATGCCCAAAGCATACCTACAGGGATGAAAGCTTCTTTAAGTTCGGAACCTGGTGCTTTCAAACGATCAATATCAACTGGATTAACGTTGATCCCGTGAGAGATAAGTGTGCTCTCACCCCAGTTGATCACTTGCTGGCCTAAACGAATAGACAGCGGATTGTTGCCGTCATTTAAATCGAAGTCAGCCCAAACAAATGCATCTAGCAATCTTGCATCGGAGCACACCTGCTCTTTTGTATCGTCATCAGCGCATGGGTCTACTTTTTGGCCAGAAACAGGGTTGCTATATGCAAAGTCACCATCTTCCATCGCGAAATCATAAAAATACATAAAGCGAGAGAAGAAACCGTAGTTGTCCTTTGTAATTGCGAATTCGTGCGTGCCTTTTAGCAGCTGAGAAAAAGTATCGCCGGAGTCAAAATTTAAGTTACCCGCATCACCATTATTTGAGTATGCACCCTCTTGGCTCCACACCTGAGAAGAAGAATACAAAGTATTGCCAGTAGACGCATTGTATCCAGTCCAATTAAATCTTGGGTGGTTACTCTTACCGATAATTCCAAAGTCTCGATCTTCTACTCGAATACTTTGTCCATATGAGAACGTCGAATCAAACGTTATCTCAAAATCACCGACTTGGAAATTAGCAGCTTGCGCATGCATGCCAACAGTTCCAAAAATGGCTGCTCCAAGTCCAAGCATGATCTTGTTCTTAGTAAAGCGCGCTTTTTTTATCATTATTTCTCCCCCCTCTGGCGGGTAAATCTAATCAAGTTATTGTTTTTTGTTGTCGTAACGATAGAAGCGAAAATCGAAAATTACAAATTTTACGCGTTCGTTCGATGCATTTTTAACTTTTTAGCCCGTCTTTTAACCTTGGTAAGACGTCTTACCAGAATAGTTATAACACGTAATTTAAGTTTAAAACAAACCGAATTAACAAAAATACTTTATCTCACAAAGCCTTTTTGGCAGTTAAGCCACCTTTTCAAGTGTGATAAATTTATTACTATCGTCAAGCTGTAATCGAAAACGACCACTCACCCCAATACTGGACACGAATCTTCTGATGTGAGCTGCGGGAAAACGGATCCGTTTTCCACCATCTTCCACAACCTGAATGAATTCAACGTCCCCTTCGTAGTAAGCAAGGCACTGTTCGTGAGTAAGTCTTAAAAAAAAGTAATATTCTTGCATGTATCAGTTTAATGCTCTATCAATTTTCTCATATAGATCATCGCTTAAGTTCGAAATTGCAGCCAATCGCTCAAGCTGGGCACGCATTTTTGATTGCCTATTTTCATCAAAACGTTTAAACGACAACAACGGCGTTATAATACGTGAGGCGTTTTGTGGATTAAGTTCATTGAGCTCTGCAATCAAGTCACCTAACAGTTCGTAGCCTTTGCCATCCGGCCTATGGAACTGCTGTGGGTTTGACCTTGTAAAAGTACCAACCAAAGCCCTTACCCTATTCGGATTAGATTTATCAAAACAAGGGTGACCGTATAGGGAAAGAACAACATCGATACATTTATCCGTTGGACTCGTCGCCTGCAGCGCAAACCATTTATCCATCACTAATAAATCATGATTCCACTGCACATCAAACTCTTGCATCATTGCATCTGAAAGTGCGTGCTGAGCATTCAATGCACTATTGAGCGCACCAAGTTTGGTTGTCATATTTGATGAGGAAGCCTGCTCGCGCAGCCAATCAGATACATTGACCTGAGTTAATGCAAGGTAATACAAGCTTTTGTTACGTAATGCGCGAATAGCCACATCTTCTGCGCTCAACCCGCCGCTGTCTTTAGTATCTGTATAAAACGCGATTAGATAAGTTTCTAGTAATTGCGCTATTTGTAATTCTAAATGCTTAATCGCACGACACAAGGCATCCACAGGCACTACATCGTAGCCGCCTGATAATGTGTCAAAATTTGGAACCGAAATATACTCAGCCAAAATTGCGAGATCATCTGGCTTATTTTCAAATAAACTCACAAGCACCGAAGACAGCTCGCTGAACATATTGCCATTTTGAGCTTCCGTGTTTACGTAAGTACGTATTTGCTGAGTAAACAATATTTGCATAGCCTCCCATCTTGCGTAGTAGCTAGTCGCATACTTAGCAATATGGCTAAGCTGGGCCAAAGAATAACGATATTCTAATAAACAAGGTGCGGAAAAGTCTTCTAACAAGACAGGCGTCGGCTCTGACTCTACGTTATTGAATACAAACCTGTGCGCTTCCTCGGTTAATTCAAGCACTCGACCGTGCTTTAACTTTACGCCTTCAAGTACAATTGGTTGACCCTGTTCATCAAGCAGTTCAACAGCAACAGGCACGTGAAGAGGTTCACTGATTGGGTCATTCGTAGCGTGAGTTTGTTTAATATCAAGCTGGTAAGTTCTAGCTTCAGCGTCATAATACGTTTCAATATGTAAAGTAGGTGTTCCAAATTGGCGGTACCATAACTTAAACTGGTTTAAATCTGTTTGTGTTGCATCAGCCATCGCATTGACAAAATCATCGCATGTCACAGCTTGGCCATCATGACGTTCAAAATATAGCTGCATCCCCTTTTGGAAACCTTGCTCCCCAAGCAGTGTATGCATCATACGGATCACTTCAGCGCCTTTGTTATACACTGTCACGGTATAGAAGTTATTCATTTCGATCACTTCTTCAGGCCGGATTGGGTGCGCCATTGGTCCAGCATCCTCAGCAAACTGATGGGTTCTCATTGCATTAACCGCATCAATTCGATTCAGTGCTCGAGACCCTAAATCACTGCTGAACTCTTGATCCCGAAAAACCGTTAACCCTTCTTTTAAACTTAATTGAAACCAATCTCGGCAAGTTACACGATTACCAGTCCAGTTATGGAAATATTCGTGGCCTACAATTGACTCAATAACGTGATAATCTCTATCAGTTGCAGTTTCTTGATTGGCAAGCACACAAGCACTATTGAATATGTTTAGACCTTTATTTTCCATTGCGCCCATATTAAAAAAGTCAACGGCCACGATCATATAAATATCTAAGTCATACTCGAGATTAAAACGTTCTTCATCCCATTTCATTGATTTTTGCAATGACGTCATTGCATGTGGTGCTTTAGATAAATTCCCTTTATCGACAAATATCTGTAACTTTACTTCTCTACCACTTTTGGTTACAAACTTGTCTTCTAGTTTGTCAAAATCTCCTGCAACCAATGCAAATAAATACGAAGGCTTTTTGTATGGGTCTTCCCATGTGACAAAGTGACGTCCTTCCTCTAGTTCACCCGCATCTACCTGGTTACCATTAGAGAGCAGAAAAGGAAACTCTTTATCTCCAATCACGGTGACTTTATATGTCGCCAAAACATCAGGTCTGTCGAAGAAATAAGTTATTTTCCTAAATCCTTCTGCCTCACATTGCGTACAGTAAGCTCCATCAGACAAATAGAGTCCTTCTAACGATGTATTTAGTTCAGGTGCAATTTCGGTTTCAATTTCTAAAGCAAATGACTTGGGCACTGAATTAATCTTAATACCATCAACTAACTGCGTATAATCAGTGTGCACTTGGCCGTCGACTTTTAATGTAATAAGTTTTAAGTCAACACCATCTAACTCAATATAAGACTGCTCATTATTGGCTGTTAAATTGTATTTCGCTGTAACACGCGTATGTTGAGGTGACAAATCAAAAACTAAATCGATGTGCTCAACCTGGTGACTGGGAGGTTGATAATTTGCTAATAATTTAGCTTGTGGTTTCTGAGTCATTTAAGTTCCTTCATCGCACAAGATGATCAATTAAGGTAGATACCAACTAATGAGCAATCTGTGCGGCCTATGAAATGCTAATGTCTAAATACGTTTAAATAAACGCGCGTGCAAGCACATGTTTCTATTAGACAGGATTTTATAATATTAAATTAGGGAAATGTAGCTTGCAAATAAGAATAGATGAGTTATCTCACTGTTTAAACAATAAAAAGGCCCCAACCATGTGGGGCCTTATACTCATTCTTGGTCTCTAGGCTTAAGTTTTAAAACTTTTACACCAAGGTAGCCATAAACTATCGCTAAAAGTGGGTTTATCAAGTTGAAAAATGCATATACCGCATAATCTAGTGGATTAATTAGAAGTACGCTTTGCATGTAAGCGCCGCATGTATTCCACGGAATTAATGGACTTGTAATAGTCCCGCCATCCTCAAGTGTTCTAGATAAATTCACACTTTGGAGACCTCGTTTTTTATATTCCTCTTTGAACATTCTACCCGGAACAACGATTGCGATATATTGATCCGCAGCAACCAAGTTGGTGCCAAAACACGTAGCAATTGTAGAAGCTATTAGCGACCCTGTGCTCTTTGCGATGCGAAGAATACTGCGAACAAACACTTCTAGCAAACCCGTTTTTTCCATAATGGCACCGAACATCAACGCCGTCATAATCAGCCATGTCGTCGTCAACATACTTGACATGCCGCCACCACTGAGAAGGTCATCCATTTTTGCATCACCAGTTTGCACGCTAAACCCATCAAAAAATGTAGCCCAAACCAGCTTAAACTGCCCAACGAGTTCACCTTGAGAGGCATCTATTTGACTCGCGATCAAGTCTCCTTGGAATAATAATGCCCAAATAGCACCGACTACAGCTCCAATCGAGATTGCAGGGAACGCCGGCATTTTTTTAATCGCCAGGCCGAGTAAAATAATCAAAGGTACTAACATAAAAATATTGATATTGAAGTTATCTTGTAAAATGGTGCTTATCGCATCTATTTTACTCGCATCACTCGCAACATCTGCATTGAAACCCATGATAATAAAAATGATAAGGGCAATGACAAAGCTCGGTACGGTTGTCCATAGCATGTGCTGTATGTGATCAAATAAATCACTTCCTGCCACCGCAGGTGCTAAATTAGTTGTTTCTGATAGAGGACTTAACTTGTCACCAAAATAAGCGCCTGAAATGACCGCTCCGGCCGTCACTACGGGATCAAGCCCTAAACCATTCGCAACGCCCAGTAGAGCAACACCAATGGTCGCCGCCGTAGTCCATGAACTGCCGATACTCATAGCCACAATACCACAAATTAAACAGCTCGCTGCGTAGAACCAAGCTGGATTAATGATTTGTAAACCGTAATAAATCAGTGTTGGCACCGTTCCGGATAACAACCACGTCCCTATTAGCGCACCAACCATGAGTAAGATCAAAATCGCACCTAAAGAGATCGTGATACCCTTAATCATCGCTTCTTCAAGAGTTTTCCAAGTAAAGCCGTTTTTTAAGCCGATTAACGCTGCGGTAAAGGTCGCAAACAACAATGCTATTTGATTTGGACCTGATGAAGAACTATCACCATACAGATAGACAGCTGCTCCCAATAGACTCACTAACACGATAATTGGTATAAAAGCATCCCATGACGATGCTGTTTTTGGTTGTTTCAAATTAATGTACCCCTCGCACTCATTTTAGTGCGTATTATTATTTGACCGAGTATTAATACTCTTTTACCAATCCGGTTTGATAATTTTTTCTTGTCTTACCTAACAAATTCAATTCCCTATTAAAACAGTTATCCAGTATCAGTTTGGCCCAATAAGCTGTTCCAATTATCAAGACGGATTGATAAACATAGTCTATGTTGTCTTGTTGCGGCTGACGATAATAACAAATTTGCTGACAGGAGTAACGAAAAAAGGCGCTATCGCGCCTTTTTTCCAGTCTATACATGTGTACTAGCAAACACTAAATTTCATTTTTAACAAGTCTGCCGAAGTTAATCATATCCTGAGTAATGAGGGCTGTTTCCTCTAGATACGGGTCTAGATCAGAGATGACCTCTGGCACATCGTCCAAATTCTCAATGGCTTCTAACCCTAAACGCTTCAATCTCTCGTTTGTGCGTACAAGTGCTCTTTGATCTCTTTCCTCACGCTCTTTTTCACGCTCAGCTTCAACCAAGGAAATTGACGTTTCACTCTCTTGTTCTTTATAACGCTTAATATCGCTGTAAACATAAGCAAATTCAGGCTCCGAAGCAATACGTTTGCTATGTTTGGTATTGAGGTGGCTTATCACAGACGATAAGTCGTCAATTGTGTTGTACTGCGCTCTAGCGATACTGTCCCATGGCAGCGCGTTATCTTCTTGGCTTTCACCCCACTCTTCCGGCTCAATGAAGGAAGGTAATAAAATATCAGGGATCACACCTTTATTCTGTGTACTGCCACCATTGATGCGATAAAATTTCGCTATTGTGTAAGTAATGCTGCCAAGTGGGTTTTCAAATAAGTCATATGTTCTTCTCAAGCCTCTGTGCTGTTGAACCGTTCCTTTACCAAAGGTTTGCTCTCCAACAACAACCGCTCTTCCATAATCTTGCATTGCGGCAGCAAATATTTCTGATGCCGAAGCACTGTAACGATCAACTAAAACAGTCAAAGGTCCATTGTAATAGGTTTTGCCGTCTTGATCTTTTTGTACATCAATACGATTTTTAGCGGTATGAATTTGTACAATTGGCCCTTTATCTATAAACAAACCTGATAGCTTTTTGGCCTCATAGAGCGAACCACCGCCATTTTGTCTAAGATCAATAATAAGACCATCTACTTTTTCAGCTTTAAGCGCATTAATCTCTTTCAATACGTCTTCAGATAAGTTGTTGTAAAAGCTAGGTATTTCAATTACACCTATTTTACTTGTTAAGTCCGAGTATTGGGCTTCGAATACCGACGACTTTGCTGCACGATCTTCAAGGCGAATTTTATCACGAACAATTTCCACGACCTTTGGCGTACCGTGAGAATCGCTACCTTTTAAGTATTGAAGCCTTACCTTGGTGCCTTTTGGTCCCTTGATAAGATCGACCACATCATCTAAGCGCCAACCAATTACATCAACAAACTCTTTACCGTCTTGTGCGACACCGATGATCTTATCGTCTGCTTTAATTTTTTCAGTTTTATCAGCGGGTCCACCCGGCACCAAGCTTCGGATAACTGTGTAATCTTCGTCGTAACTTAAAACTGCACCAATACCTTCCAACTCAAGGTCCATGTCCATCTTAAATTGCTCAGCACGGCGTGGTGATAAATAAGAAGTATGCGCTTCAATACTTCTAGCGTATGCATTCATGACAATTTGATACGCATCTTCGCTATTTGTTTGTACTAACCGCTTTTGAGCATTTTTATAGCGCTTAGTTAAAATCTCTTTTATGCCTTCCCAGTCTTTACCTGTAAGCTTCAAACGGAGTGCATCAGACTTGACTCTTTGACGCCAAAACTCATCGAGTTCAGCTTGGTTTTTTGCAAACGCAGCATCTTCTCGGTCGTAATAGAAAGCATCTGGTGTGTCAAACTTCATTTCTGTATTTAATAAAGAAATGGCATATTGAAAACGCTCGAATCGCCTTTGCAGGCTGGTATTGAACATTTCAAAAGCAAAGTCCAACTTACCGCTCATCAGCGCTTCATCGAACTTTGCTCTATGTTGTTTAAAAGCGTCAACGTCCGACTGAAGAAAAACAGACTTGTTGTAATCTAACGTCTCTACATATCTATCAAATATTTCTTCAGACAAGGTCTCGTTGAGCTTAAAACGTTTGTAGTGGTCACGAGTAAATTTACTTGTCACTCTCTTCGTAGCAGTTGCGTGCTGTAATTCAGGTTTAAGCACTGGAATATCTTTTTCTGTTACAACGCTAGTTGCCGCAAAACATGTGTTTGCAACAAATAATGCAACGGCCCCAATGAGTGGTAAATTTCTACTCATACACTACTCCTTTTATAGAATAAATAGGCTTTCAGCCTTTGTCTTAACCTGCATACCCGTTACAAGTTCAACATGTACTTCGTCTTTATTGACCTCAGTAATTGTTGCATTTACGAGCGCTTGGCCAAGTTTAACTTTAACTTTGTTATTTACCTTGACCTCATTTGCTGGAAGAGGTTCAACTTTTCCTGAACTTCTGCGCTGCTGTTGTTGCTCAGGCTTCTTATTAACTCTAGGCTTTTTATTAGCATGGCGTGGTTGGCCTTGCCCTTTTGATTTGTAAGATTTTGTGTCACCATCATTGCGAGGTCTTTGTGGCTTCTTACGTTTTGCCATTTTCGCACGACTTTCTTCTAGCGCTTTTTGCGCATGTTCTACATGCTCTTGCTCAACCTTTTCAGCTTGACCACCTTCCAAATCAACACGGAATTCATTTTTAGTGACAGCTTCTAAATAGCGCCAGCTTGAAGTGTACTTTCTTAGAGCTTGTCTAACTTGCGTTTTACTTACTTTTTCAGAGCCTTCAATCTTCTCAGCGATGTCTTTGAAGATGCCGACTTTTAGTGGCTTTATACCGTCCTTTTGTTTAAAACACTGAGGAAATTCTGAGTATAAAAACTCCAATACCTCGTTAATATCTTTTAGCTTGTTTGTGGTTTCCATGTCTAAACCTATTTAAATATCTTCATCTAGTGATGAATTAATATAGTGTGTAACCCAGTCTAAGAGTTCATCCAGCTCGGTATCAATTAATGCCATATCACCGCGCAGATGTTCCCAAATACCATTAATAATTTGATCAATTTGCTCACTTCCAAGATCCTCAGGTAACTTTTCCCAAGCGAAATGAATCAGCTCATTGAGCGTTTCAGCTACTTGCTCTTCATCACCTTCCCAATCTCCAACATCGAAATTAGAAAATAAGTAGTCTTGTACATTAAGCATATCTTTCATTTTAAAGTGTTTCCTCGAAGCTTTTAACCAGCGCTTCTAAGCCCAGTTTATCTTGTTCATCAAACCTTGCCAAACTAGGGCTATCGATATCCAGTACCGCAAATATTTTACCTTGCTTATATACAGGTATCACAATTTCAGAATTAGACGCTGCATCACACGCTATATGACCTTCAAATGCGTGCACATCTTCAACAAGCTGTGTCTTTGCTTCAGAAACAGCTGTTCCACAGACGCCTTTACCGACAGGAATACGAATACAAGCTGGATTGCCCTGAAATGGGCCTAATACAAGTTCATTGTCACCGTCCATTAAATAAAAACCGGACCAGTTAATGTCTTCCATATTGGTAAATAGCAAAGCACTCAAGTTAGCCATGTTAGCAACATGGTTGTGCTCACCATCAATTAATCCCTTTGCCTGTTGATTCAACAGTTCATAAAATTTTTGCTTTTGCATTGTTGATACTGAACATTCTTACATATAAACAGTAAAGGTACTCTTTCATGAAAACAAATGAAACCTTTTACGCGCAAAAAGTCCCAATTTGTCTTCATTACAAGTTAAACTGTTCATTTTACATGCAACCGCTTTATTGCGGGCGACGCAAGCTGTATAAAAAAAGCGCAGATGCCAGTGCGCACATAACCGCGTTTGCGATAAGTATCGGCCCACCGGAGATAGAAAAAAAGAATGTAAACACCGCGCCGCCTAACATCGCTGCGGTAGTAAGCGCTGCATACGATAACTTATCGCGTTTATACAAAAACAAGTATGTCGGTAGCACACACAGAGCCATAACAATACCCACAATATGCGCATTGGATATAGCCGTGGTTAACAACTGCAAAAACACCTGCCCTTGACCAGTCACAATGTAAAAGTAAGCACCTAAGATAGTACCAACTATCAAAGGTGAAAACATTGAGATCCCAATTGCGGTTGCCACTTTTTTCATTTCAAATACCTTACAAAACTATGTCAATAATTAAGTCTTTGGCTTTAGCCCTATCGCATCAATGCGACTTTAGTCTCATTCCAGCTGTAAGGTTTTATAAAAAACGTAGTGTAAATTAAATAAAAAAGCCCAAGCTATGTACTAGCTTGGGCTAAATATGGCGGAGAGATAGGGATTTGAACCCTAGATACGCTATTAACGTATGCCGGTTTTCAAGACCGGTGCTTTCAACCACTCAGCCATCTCTCCAAATTTATAAAACAGCGTCTTAATATTTAACACGATGTTTATTGTAGTGGCGGAGAGATAGGGATTTGAACCCTAGATACGCTATTAACGTATGCCGGTTTTCAAGACCGGTGCTTTCAACCACTCAGCCATCTCTCCGAATTTATAAAACAGCGTGTCTTACCAATCTGTGCACGATGTTTATTGTAGTGGCGGAGAGATAGGGATTTGAACCCTAGATACGCTATTAACGTATGCCGGTTTTCAAGACCGGTGCTTTCAACCACTCAGCCATCTCTCCGAAACTTGCCTATGCAAAGCATAGAAATTAGTGGCGGAGAGATAGGGATTTGAACCCTAGATACGCTATTAACGTATGCCGGTTTTCAAGACCGGTGCTTTCAACCACTCAGCCATCTCTCCGCAGCGGGGCGAATAATAGGGAAACCTTTTTAGAATGTGAAGCTTTTTTTTTGCTTTTTTTATCGTTTGACTAAATTTCGACTCGTTTGCCGACAATTCCAGCTAACCTGACGATTTTTTTATCAATGTTTTGTTATCTTTGAACTATTTACCTCAAAAAATGGTCTACTATTCGAGAAAGGTTTGCTCAACTATGTAACTCTTGGTAATCTTTGGAAAGTTTATTTATCGGAACATCGTGTTTCTATTAAGGAGCTATAATATGGCGTTCAATCATTCGTACACTACTGAAAAAGCAGTAATGTCAACGACTGAAACAAATAAAGTGCTTAAGAGCACTTACTTTCTTTTAGCAATGACTTTGGCATTCAGTGCCTTAACTGCTGCAATTTCAATGACTATGGCATTGCCTAGATTTACTGGCCTTGTCTGTTCTCTTGTTGCTATGGGTCTCATCTTTGTTATCCAGAAGAAGGCTAACTCTTCTTCAGCAATTGGCTTGGTGTTCTTATTCACCGGTATTCTAGGCTTTGGATTAGGTCCAATGCTTAACTCGTACTTAAACCTACCTAATGGCGGGTTGCTGATTGCTCAAGCACTTGGCTCAACAGCATTGATTTTCTTTGGCTTATCAGCTTATGCATTGACAACTAAGAAAGATTTTTCTTTCATGGGTGGTTTCCTAACAATTGGTATTTTAGTAACTGTTGGTATTTCAATCGTAAATATCTTCATCGGTAGTCCAATTGTATTTATTGCTATTAATGCTGTATTCGTACTACTTATGTCAGCAATGATTTTGTTTGAAACAAGCCGAATCGTTAATGGTGGCGAAACTAACTATGTCCTAGCGACTGTTGGTTTGTTTGTTGCTATCTACAACTTATTCACTTCGCTACTGATGCTATTAGGCGTTATGTCAAGTGATGACTAATCTTATCATTCTGATAAAATAAGCCCCATTAGGGGCTTTTTTTATAGGTTTTCTTTGAGCCAATTTATTATTTCCGTACACTTTGGTCCTGCTGACCATGACGCTTTACAATGTTTAGAGCGCTTCGCACATGCTGTGATTCAGCAAAAGCACGCTATAAAGTGTATTTTTTTATACCAAGATGCGGTACTGCATGCCAATCAGCACTTCGCTCTTGCCAGTGATGAGTTGCAAGTAAGCACGGTGTGGCAAACACTTCATGATCTGGGGATCCCTTTAAAATTATGTGTTACAGCTGCAGAGAAACGTGGCCTTGACACATCTAATACAGGTTTGTTCACCGTCGCAGGACTCGCTGAGTTTGCCATGGAAACCTGTAAATCAGATAAGTGGGTGCAATTCAAATGACAAAAAAAATATTAGTTGTTTGTGACTCTGCGCCATTTGATGCGCAAATTCTTCGAGATAGTTTAGATATGGCTCTGATTTTTGCAGCTGTTGATCAAGAAGTCAGTTGGTTATTTAAAGGCGCATCAGTACTTGCCTTAAAAGCAGCTCAACATCCCAGTCAACTCGGTATTAAAGATTTTTTAAAACAGCTAAAAACATTAGAAATTTATGAAGTTGACCGTATTTTCGTTTGTGAAAACGCCCTTGTGGAGTTTTCGATGTCGGCAGAAGCGCTTATGATTGATGCCGATACAGTCAATATTCAACAGCAACAAGCTTTGCTTCAACAACAAGATCATGTGGTTAAGTTATGAGTTCAATAGTACATATCTTCTCTAAACCAAGAAGCTACTATCATAATTTTGATATGGGTTTAATTGGTCATGACGATAAAATCTTGCTTCAACAAGATGCCTGCTATGATCAATCAAACTTTTTGGTAAATTGCCCTGCCCCGCTTTTCATGCTGGAGACATGCGCCTTAGCACGAGGCGTTTTACCTCTTGATTCAATTACATTGATAGATGATTTGAGTTGGGTCGACCTTATTGCAAACAGTGATAAATCAACAACGTGGTAACTATGTTAGAAGTAAACAACAAAACAATTGAAACAGATAAAGAGGGCTATCTCTTAAACCATTTAGATTGGGAAGAGAGTGTAGCACCAGTTATTGCATCTCAAGAAAATATTACATTGACAGATGCGCACTGGGAAGTTATTCGATTTGTTCGCGGTTTTTATGAAGAGTATGGCACAAGCCCTGCCATTAGAATGTTAGTCAAGGCAATCGCAAAGAAGCTTGGCGAGGATAAAGGAAAAAGCATTTATTTATATAAGCTTTTTCCTAAAGGCCCTGCGAAACAAGCTACTAAAATTGCGGGACTGCCTAAACCAGCTAAATGTATTTAAAAGAGAAGGCATTGCCTTCTCTTTTTATTTGTCACTCATTACTCGGCCAAGAAAATGGCACTACAGGCACTGATAACCCTCTTGCTAATACTGATTCCGCAACCGTCAGGCTTGGATCTGTAGGTGACCAAAGATCAGTGTTGAACACTTCAGAAGCAGACTCACTGGCGATATCGCCTAAAACACCGCTTGCATCAATATCAAATACAAACGTACCCATACCGTCATACCCACATGAATTTGTCGGTGCATATTCAATATTTGCGCGATGTTCAGTGCCTAAATACACATTTGTTGAAGAGTCGAATTCAAAAAACTGCCTTTGGGTAAAATCTTGAAGATTATGATTGTTCCCAGGTCCAGCCCAATTACAAATAAAGCCTTGGACCAACCCATTTGTTTCATCAATATCCGTCCCATAGCCAAAATGAGCCTCACCATTTTCCAGAGAAGCATCATTAAACCCGATGTTTAATATACGGCTATTAGAATCATTGACGCCCGCTTGCCATACATAAGCATAATCACCTGCTAGGCTAATCAAATTAAAGTTAGCACCAAATATCGCAAAATTTTCGCTCCAACCATCAGGGTTATCAATACTATGATATTTGTTGCCCACATCCACTTGCTGGTCGCTATTAAATTCATTCGCAACACTATGACCACAATGCGTCGCCGATCTAGACTGCAGAGACATCTGCTCCCCACTGCGTTCATAAGCCAGAGAGCCAACTAAAGTACGCTCATTCTGACTGCAATTTCCTCCAGGAAACTCGATGCCAGACACACCAACCTCCCCCTCTACAGTAAAGTTGAGTAAACCGGTATAGTTCACGACATCAGAGCCGGGAGTATGCATCATTGACATAGTAATGTCATAATTTGAGCCAGAGACCGTGTAAGCTAAACTTACACTGTATTGCCATACACCTGATGCAAGCTCTATTGTTGCACTATTGAAGCTTATATCTGCCAGCCCTTTGCTATTCATTTGTGAGGTTAGGTCAATTGAACTGCCCTCTGTAGGTAAGCCAGTTCCATCGTCAATCGCAGCAGACACCAAGCTCGCTAGAGTCATCAGTGCCATTCTTGAGCGCTCTCTGACAGCCCGCAATTGCGCATTTGTCTGCGCAACAGCACACGCATTACCATTGCTTGCGCTCGCTAGCCATAAGCCCAAATCCCCTGTGGGCAATGTACCTGCACTGGTTGCGGAGCTGGATGCATCAGGGTGTCCTTGATAACTC
The DNA here is from genome assembly GCF_000814765.1 of Pseudoalteromonas luteoviolacea. Lineage (GTDB taxonomy): Bacteria > Pseudomonadota > Gammaproteobacteria > Enterobacterales > Alteromonadaceae > Pseudoalteromonas > Pseudoalteromonas luteoviolacea_H. The sequence goes on along the minus strand of NZ_JWIC01000006.1, from coordinate 326,126 downwards.
ACTTGCGGGCCAAAACAATCTGCATTCGTGCTGTTTCTATAAAAAGAACCTACTCTGAATACGTCACGAAGCGGTGTTTCACCACTTAGCAGTGCATTAATTCTCCTAGTTGCCCAAAAATAGGTGGGTGAAGCAGGACCTCTAGACTCAAGCGCTCTATATGTATATTGCCTATCTTGCTCATCACTGCTATCAGAAAATGGCGAGGCCACAGCCAAAGACTGAGGGAAGTATATTCCTCTATTTGCAGTGCCATCGTTGGTTTCACCACTGCCTTGATCCGTTGAATCATCAGAGCTAGATGAATCATTATTCACATCTGAGTCGGTGCTATTACTCGTATCTGTACTGCTAGCCTGACTAGCATCAGATTGTTGAGATGATGTATCTTGCTGTGCTTCAGTATTCAATTGGCTTGAATTGTCGCTTTCAGATGATGAGCACCCCATTACTAGAGAAGCCATAATAAGTGGAATGTAAGATTTCATAATTGCATACCTTCTTTGCCTAACCTGTACAAATAACTTATGCGAAAAAATACAATTGGACAAAACGACGAGTGTTAACACTTGTCAGTTACTGTTCAAAAACCACCCACTTTAGAATGAGATTTAAACCAGTAAATGAGAATAATTATTCATAAAAAATGATAATTAGTTAAAGAAAATCCCTAACGCAAAGAATTAACGACACTTTCCAATATTCTTAAATGTTAGTTCATAAGAACATGCTTTATACAATTTCTTACATCAATAAGTGAACTTTTTTGGAGAGCACCTCGTTCAAAGGCGAGCTATGAAGAGCGAAGTCAGGCCTTCCAGCCTGATCCTAACCCATAATTGAAACAATCGTTTTATCTAAATGTGTTACTTAATGAAGCGAACGCACTTATTTAACGCGCTTCCAAACCTCGTATTCAACGAATTTGCCATCCTCAACAAGCTTATGATGCCAAAGATCACCCTTCACCTCATAAGTGAACGCCATTTCCCTACCTATCAAACTTTCTACATTACCCAGTGTGACCGTTTCAATAAAATGATTATCTTTGAGTACATATGTGCCCCCCCCAGCATAATGAAACTTATTATCGCTGCTAGTGATATAACTAAAGTGGGTTTTATTAATGATTTTAGTCGAAGTGACTTGAGGTGCCGAAGCCTTAACACGTCCCTCTTTAGTGGCATATTCTCCACTGACAAACTCCCAAGTACCCACGAGTGGATTTGCTAAGGTAAGAGGGCTGACTAACGCACATAATATCGATAAATACTTCATAACCTTTCCTTATTTCATTTTAGTTCTTTTTCGTGATTATAAAGTTTTGATTGTTTGAAGCTCAAACGCGGATTATTCAAGTTGCATGCTAAATAACTATACTGCTTCGCCGCAATCAGATTCGTCTATCACTTTGTTAATCAAGTCAAATAGTCTTGACAGCACTTTTTCAACATCTTGTAAATTGTCTTGCTTTAGCAAGGCATCAATCTGTGAAACAGTTTGGTAAATATCATGACAGTCGAACATTGCTGAGGTACCTTTTAGAGCATGGATCGAACGTGCTAGCCCCTCAAAGTCCTTATATTTGAGCTGATTCTGAAGTTGCACTAACTGTTCATGCAAACCATCAATATACTGCATTTTCAATTGCTTGAACTCTTCATCTGGTAAGTTTAAATCATCTTCTACGGTGATATTTAAATAGTGAGAGATTTTCTTCGCAAATTGTGCCCTATCGATTGGCTTTGCCAAATGGTCTGTAAACCCAAGTTTTATATATCTTTCAACCTCATGGCTCATTGTATTTGCTGTCAATGCGATCACTGGCGCCGTACAACCTGTTGCTTGGATAAAATTAAACGCCTGCTCTCCATCCATTACTGGCATTTGAATATCCATCAAGATCAAATCAAACTCATTGTCTAACACTGCTTGCACTGCTAATTGGCCGTTTTGGACCGCAGTCACACTCAGTCCCATCCGCTCTAGAATTCTGGTGATTAGTCTACAATTATCACTATGATCTTCAGCAAGTAGTACTTCGCCCTTCAACACTTCTGCATCTAGCTCAGAATCTGATTCAACGTAAGTTTCATGTTGATGATGTATTTCTTCAAAAGAGTTTACCCACTTAGTACGCTCAGTGGTAAATAAGCTAAGTGACAAGGTAAAAGATGTACCCGAGCCAACTTCACTTTCAACTTCGATATCACCATCTAACTTTTGCGCTAAACTTTTTGAAATATTCAAGCCAAGACCTGTTCCACCATATTTACGCGTGGTGGAAGAGTCAGCTTGGTAAAATGCACTGAATAGCTCTTTTTGCTCTTCAGTCGTCATACCAATACCCGTATCTTTAACGCTAATATATAGTCTGTCATCCTTACAGCTGACTTCTATGGAGATTTTACCCACAGAAGTAAATTTCAATGCATTTGATGTTAGGTTTAGTAATATTTGGCGTAGCCTAGTTGGATCAATTACGACATAATCAGGCAGAGGGAACTGATAGTTCAAGTCAAACTCAAGTCCTTTGTCACGTATTTGCTTGCCAAGCAATGACTCAACATGGGCAATTGACTGAAACAGATTAGCTTCTATTAATTCTACCTCAAGCCGATTTGCCTCAATTTTGGACATGTCAAGAATATCATTTATAAGGCCGAGTACATGACGAGAGTTTTGCAGTATCACCGTGATCGCATGGTTGCGTTCATGTGGCTTTATATCACCTAATATTATCCCATCCGCATACCCAATAATCGAAGTCATTGGCGTCCTTATCTCGTGACTCATATTAGCTAAGAAGCGACTTTTGGCTTCACTTGCATCACGAAGTTCAGAAGCGAGCTGTTCAAGTTCATAAGTACGTTTCAAAACTTTCGCTTCTAAGTTTTTATTGAGTTCTATATTTTCTTCGCTGGTTAACCTCACCTTATCAGCAACAGCAAAAGCTAAAAACATAGCATCTAGCGCTACCCCAACCAACCCAATTAAATACAAATTAACGGCGATAGGAGGCAGCAACCCAAGGTTAGTAAAGTTACCAATCATATTTGGTACAGCCATACAGACATAGGCAAGTATAAAGTACCTAGCAGGCTTAAACCCTTCAGAGATCCGTAGAATCCCGATATACAAACCTAGGCATAAAGCCACACCAGTCGATAATGTTGCCCATAAAAAACCAAAGCCCGGAAATAAAATACTAAATGGAGTACCAATTGCAGCAATCACACCAACCCAAATAGATGCTGAAGATAAATTAGGGTGCTTCTCTTTAAGTTTAAGTAAGCAATTGTAAAACAGTGCATTACTGATTGGTGACAACGTAAAGCCAAGCCAGTGTAAGTGCGCCGAATAAAACCCAAAAAGCTGGTCAGAGATATGAAAAAAATGGCTCCATGCAAAAACCATGGTTGCTGCGAAAATTGCGTAGTAAAGGTGTGTTAAATCTTTAGAGCCAATATAGATAAGCAGGTTGTATAAGCCCAAAACTATCCCAACGCTAAAGCAGATGATCATAATTAAATTATCAATGATGACCTGCTCTTTAAAATCTTTTATTGGTACAAGTTCAAGTTTAATTGGTGTATAGAAATAATCACTCTCAAATAGAGTGACTACGTAGTAGTCTTTATTTGGCATCAGCTCGATGGTATTGCCATAATGAAAAGCAAATTCATTCTGCACCATACCACCTGAATAATACCGCTTAACATCCGTTGGGGAGTATATTCTTGTTTCTATATTAGATAATACCGTGTTGTATGGGTACAAGACTAACTGCTCATAGTCAGAAATGTTTTTGATTTTGGTAACAAGCCAGTATCGACCAGAAAACAGTGCACGCTCTTTTTGAGAAGTTAATTGACTAGCCCAACTTTCAACTTCATCAAATGAAACGGGGAACCGAGTGTCGTCTTTTGCAGCAAGGACCAATCCCTTGTCATGTAAATTAACACCCGTCTCTATACCATCATATACGTATTGTTGCGCGCTCACAGAAAGCGACAAACACAACACAATAAAGCTGAAAGTTAATCTAATTAGATGCATTATTGACCTAAAAACCCTATTTGTATGCTAATACAACACTAAAAGTTATACGTAATATCAACGCCAATTCTCTGTCCTTCTCCTTTAAAGTCTTCCAACATGCCAAGAAACGACCTTAAATCAAATTTTAAATGGCTATACTCTTTGTCGAAAAGGTTTTTACCCCATACGCCTAATTGCCATTGCTTATACTGATACGTAATATTTGCTCGCCATAAAGCGTAACCTGACTGCATTGCGTACGGGTTTTGATTTTGATCAAAGTAGTACTCTGACTGATAATCAACACCCACTACTGAACTTAATTCGCCTTCATATAATGGATATGTATATGCGAGTTCTGCTGCTATATTCCACTCTGATGTAAAAGGTAAGCGATTATCCGTGAGCGCAACACCGACTGGGTCTATAAACTCTTCAAAATTAGCCTCGGGAATATACCCTATCGCCAATCGTGACGATAAATGATTACTTATTAGATACTCTAACTCTAACTCAGCGCCATAGATTGTTGACTTGCCGACATTTTCTAGCAGCTGAAGCGGCGGTGCATTCGGCGTTGATGAAGCCTGATTCATGAACACTTGCTGTTCTTTATAGTCGTAGTAAAAAATAGCGCCAGATAATAAGTAAACATCGTCGTTGGACAATTTAAACCCAGCTTCATGTGCTATCAATTCTTCGGGTTCATAATCTGCAAATTCAGCCTGTTCTGGTGATGACAGCAAACCACCGTTATATCCCCCACTTTTTGTGCCATTTGCCAGTGAATAATAAATGAGTAGATCATCATTTGGGGAATAATTCCATGCAAGTTTGCCTGATACTCTGTCGTCTTTTACCTCGCCATTTGCCGTATAAAACGGAATAATAGTGCCGTCGAGCTCACCTGGAGTAGTAATAAAATTCAATCTTGATATTGAATCATATTTGACGGATTCGTCCGAATAGCGCGCACCGAATGTGATCATATGCTGTTCACTTAAACGCCATTCATATTGAGAAAACAATGCAATTGTCTTAGTTACAATCTCATTGTCATAAAAAAACGTGGTTGTCAGCTCTGGGGCTAATACCCCACGTAAATCTCTTAAGATATCATTGTGGTTGTTCTGGTATATACGCTCTTCAAGGTGAAATAAGCCCACAGTCCAATAATCATCATCAAATTGGCCTTGATACCTAAGTTCATTGGTAACAAGCTCACTTTTTAAACCCAACTCCCCTTCACACAATCTCGCAGGACTACCGTCACAGTTAAATGCATGATCTCTATCTAACCGATTAAACCCATTTATATAGGTCAAGTAGGACCCTTCTTGCACTTCCCATTGAAGTTCAAGCCCCCACCCCTTATAAATACTCAAATGCGGCGAATCATTATTAACGCGCACCGCCCAAAAATCATCACTTCCATCATTGAAACCGAAATTATCAACGCACCCTAAGCTACCCGCCTCTCTAGGAGAACAAAGTACAGGGCTATCAGGGTTTGGATCTTTAAAAACACCAATACTGCCAACCGGTTGCACGATACCATCCCAATGACCATAATACCCTTTAACAAAAGCACTCCACTTATCCCACTCCCCCAAATAACTGAGTCTTAAATCGCTTTGTGTCAGCCCAGCTTCTGGAGAGGTCTCAAGTAAGTTGTAACTCGTATATTCATAGTCTGTATGATTGAACGCAAACCTGACCGCACTCTCATCATTTATTGTCGCATTGTAAGCACCTTGTGCCCTATACCAATCATCTGTGCCAGCACCGAGCTTAACATAGCCGTAATTACCGTCATCAGGTCGTTTAGTTCTCACTAAAAGTGCACCACCGGTGCTATTTCGGCCAAATAGAGTGCCTTGTGGGCCTTTTAAGACCTCCACTTGTTCGATATCAAATAAGTTCGCTATTTGATTGTTTGCAGATCCTACTGAGAGTCCGTCGACATACATAGCAACTGGAGACGTGTTTGCAGTGTTGTAATCCAACAAGCCAACACCTCGTATGTTAATAGCTGGTGGCGTCCCTTCAGCAGCATTTTGGCTGACCTTTAAGTTTGCAACAAAATGCCCAAGCTCAGTCGCATCTTTAATACCTTGCCGAGCAATACGGTTAGCCCCGATAGTAGAAATAGAAACACTTACATCCTCAATGTTTTGCTTTCGTTTCTGTGCATACACCTCGATGACCTCCATGGAGTCATCAGCAGCATATGATAGAATTGGACTAAACATTATTGGAAATATAGATATTGAAATGGCAGAGAGTTTAAACATGTCCGTTCTCGATTGTGTTTGCAGTATTCATTTTGCACTACTGAGTATAGTCCAAAAGAAAAGACCTCCAATAAAATTGCAGGTCTTTTCTGTTACTTACCTAATATTATCTATTAAGTACCATCCGGCTCAAAGCCATTTTCGCCACTAATTTCTTCTGGTAAACCGCAAATAGCACGTGAGGTTTGCATACCGGCCATAACAGCCGCTTCTACACAGCCTGCATTAACACCCGTTTTGATCCAATCACCTGTTATAAATAAGTTTTTAAACACGGTTCCATCAGTCGATAATCTGAAAGCACTACTTCCAGTGACTGAGAGAACATATCGCTCACTAGGATCAACGTTAACGCGCCAATATTGTGAATCAAACCTTTCTTCTGTTGGCGCGGCGACAGGATCATACACAACACGCCAGTCGAATTCATCTGCGTCGTTATAGGCATTAGGCCATAAAGGTTTCATTTCACGGTTAAGTTTATTAAGTGAGTTCACTTTAACTTTAGCGGTCTGTTCAATAGGAAACGAATGCTCAGACGCAGGTGGGTAATAATCACAAGTAAAGGCACTACAAAAATATGCAATATTACATGGACCAGATGAAGGCCAATCTTCTACGCCCAATAAATTCGACATGGCAGCCCATGTATCAAAAGGCTGAGAAAAAGCACTCAATATGGGCCGCTCTTCACTTGCTGGTGTGTAGTTAAAACCAAGCTGTTCATCTGTTTTGTTCAACCAAACCTGAAACGCCTGTGTTGCCACCGTTTTTACTTTGCGACTTTGCTGCTCAAAACTATAATCCAATGCCAATAACTCTGGACATAAGTGCTCAAGTGAACCCACAGAAATGCCAAATACAACTTTGTCAAAATCTCGCATTCTTTTCAGGGTCTTTCTCGGCAGGGGCTTTTGATAGTGCTGCTCATAGATACTTGGCCAATCAGTCCAAAATGACTCTAAGTTCACCTTGTGTTGTCTAATAAGATCAGCTTGTTCATCCACAATTTGATCTAAGTTTGGCTGGGAAGGCCAGCAAGGCAAACCTTTAACATCAACAAAAGGCTGATATTCACCATTTTTAAGCTCTACCTGCTCAATGATTTCAATCTCATCGACGACATAATCTCCATTTTCATCTTGTCCCGGCTTAAGAGACTCGACTTGATTGAAAAATTCGAATTGTACGCCCCGCTGACTGAGTAGCTCATATATTGGTGAGAAGATTATGTCGCCCATGCCCGCTTGCATCTTCCACATAACGCCACCTTTATAACACAGCATAATCCGAAGCATTGCTAACGAAGCGACTCCTGCTTCAACGTCACCTTCTTTAAAGTCTCCATCAACAAAACCAAAAACGAGATCATAAAATCCGCGCACAGGTGCCGACTCTACTGCATATTCCTTATCTGCCCCATTCCTAGCTAACCAAAATTTAAAATCATACTTATTCAGAACCCCAAAACCATTCGCATGCACCCGATCCCTTATCATGCCAACTGTCATTGCAATAGCGAGATCTGCACAGATATATGCGCGTCTTACTGCAGGGTTATCATCAATCAGCTCTAACGCCTCTGAGCGAAGCCAACGCTTAAGCTTTCTAACAATATACCAAGTAACGAGTCTATCTTTCGAATTTGAGAGCTTTTTATCGTTAGCACGCAAGCTCATGAGATCATGTAGCTGCGAAATTAGCAGTTTTGGAGTTGATAAGATGTCCTGAGCTTCGTCGACGGCACTATCAAAAAAAGACTTTACAGAGTCTTCAACAGTATCAAACGCGTCAGAAATTTCTCCTGCTAAATGTTGTAATAAGCTCCGATCCCGTTGTTTGGTTGTTTGCAATTGTGTCTTTTTATTGGCGGTTTCAATGGCTTCTTCCAACTCGTCTATCCATTTGTGCAACCATGCAACTACTAACTCAATTAACTGCCAAAAATGTAAATCTAGCGTGCCATCGGCAGGGTTCCCATCAATAATAGGAAAGTCGACAGGCCATGTTTCCCATTGATTATCGATATACTCCTGTAAGACAACAAAGCTATGTGGTTTTAACGCTTGTTGCCATGTATGGATTGGTACAGTAGAAGGCCTATTTAACTTGTCATATACCGTCTCGATTGCACGAAATGAGTTAACATATGCACCAAACCATACATGCAATCCGTGCTCTTCAATGCGTTCACCAAAATAAGGGTTTCTTCCGCTCGCCCCCTTTCCTCCTAACCTCCAACCTAACTGATACACCGTTATATCATATAGGTCTTGCCAATTCTCTTTTTCAGTTAAGTAAACAGCGGCCGTCATCGCGGACACACCACCACCTAAGATAGCAATACGCTCTTTAGTCATGTGATTTCCTTACTCAAGTTATAAATCAGCCGTGACGATCTCTTTCGCCCCGTCTTGATCAAAATCCATACATAAAAAGTAAGGTAATTTGGCGAACTGCTCACCCACCTTAATCCCAAACATTTCTTCCAATGGAAATGCGTCTACTTGGTTAAAAGTCACTTTATACTCGTCTTTTAAAAAACCGAGTTTATGCACCTTTTTCACTGTAGAAGGAGAATGAACGACAGCGCTATATACACTGTTTTCGGCATAGCCATCAGGGAATTGTTTAAACAATATTTGCGCAAGCTGGGGATTAGTAAACCCACTAAATAGCTGTTTGAAAAAGTCTATACTGACTCCTAAGTCATGGACGCTGCCATGAATCAGTTCAGCAACTTCTTTACCAATCTCAATGGCCTCTTCAAACCAGGTATCATCATCTGCTACGCGATCAATAGACAGTAGCTCATACCACGCCATCTTTTTATCCGCTTCAAATGGCTGAAACGTCTCTAAACTCAATGAAAAATGGTCCGCTCTATGCTGATTGTCGGGCATTTGATACTGACACAGGTATTTGTTGTAGCCCCAAGTTTCACGCCCATTAACTAACGCATTAATATTGTTAACCGTTATAAAAGCCGGATACCAATACAAATGGGTCATTTTATTTTCTTGCTTACTGATCTGAGCAATGGGAAGCCATACAATAATATCTGTCTCTTGCATGTAGCCGTAATTACTAAACGGCGGCACTTTAGACGCAATATTTTCAATATCAGTAAAGGTTAAGAGGCAATACGATGATAAGGCTCTAAAGGCGATAGACTCACTGGGCACGCTATTAAGTGTCGAGTCAACGTAATTTTGGATGGTATCCAATTCTCCTTTAACAAAAAAGCCATACATCATAGCGTTAAGCATTCTGCATGGCGGTTTAGCAATTGGGTTACCGGGAAAGTGTCTATAAGGAATACGAGGCTGATCTGACATACATAACTCCTTTTCATTATGATTTACATAGTCAATTCTAGTCCACTTTTTATCCTTCGGTTGGCTAATTTCAACTTAATTGCTTCATCAATGTTACACTGGCATAGTGCAGTAAAATGTTGCAAAGCTGCGGCATTAAATTGGGCTGACAGTGAATTCATAAAACCGTGTTCATAACGTGTTCGGTAACATTTAACCCCCGGTACGCCTGATAAATGTTGTATTACAGGTGTAACGTCAAAGTGCTTTTCTTGATAAGGGAAATAAATGTCCACATCACATCTAGGTTGCAGCTGTAAGTGGTTTCTGATCTGGCCTGGATAAAATGCGATTAGCTTAGTCGTGCTCTTAATTGGCATTGCCCCAAGCGCTCTCCAACTAGCAACTGCGCCTGCTGAAAACCCAATAACCAAGTCAGGCTGTTTATCAGAAATCGCCTCAACGACCTTTTGGAAATATTTATCATGTCCTACGGAGTCCATAAACTGCTTGTAAGCAGTCTCTTCATCCCGATTTAAATGCCCTTGTCTAAAGGGATAGGGGGAACAAATAGCAGTATTGCCGTCTAGTTCATTGGCGAAGTTTTCTAAGCACTTAGTTTGCCCAAAAATATCACTGACGATAAGCGTATTCATAGTTTTCTCTTGTTATTGAAATTAACTTAACTCGCCAACCTTGCATACTATACCAAGCACGACTTTTAAAACACTTTTAATTTCAAATAAAAGACCAATCCCTGTTAAACCACATTGGCCAACACTTTATTCGCTTAAAGGCTGGTGTTCGTCTTTCAATGTAGCAAAAAGAAATAAATTGTAAAATGAATTACAATTATTAAACAAAGAATTTAATTTATTTACTGCTTTATACGTTGGCAATTCAACGTTCTTTGCTAAGCTTTAAGAGTGACAATTAGAAGAGGTATAAGTGTGCGCAAAGCATTGCTATTATTAATATTGTTATCCAGTATGGCAGAATGCAAAAGCATCGACTGGATTATCACTGACTTCCCACCCTACTACATGATAAATGATGCAGATGAAGGCACTGGCAGAGATGAATTAATCATTGACTTGTTTCACCAATATTTGCCTGCCTATGAAAATAATAAAGTGTACTTTCCAGCCAGTCGTGCTATTCGAGCACTCAGTGACAAACGCAATACGTTTTGTATGCTTTCATTATACAAAACCCCCCAGCGCCAAAAGTTTATACGTTTCAGCGAAAACTATACCACCATTGGTTTGTCCCCGACCATCGCAACGACGACTAAAACACTTCAAGCACTCGGAGTGAAAGACACCGCTAAAATCCAATTAAAGCCCTTCATAGAAGAAAACAAGCTGGTGCTTGGTGTTGTTATGCAACGTTCATATGGCAGGGTATTGGACCAAGCGATTACTTCAATTCCAAAAAATCAGGTCGTTATTCGACCTGGTCAAGATGCACTTGAAAGCTTGACATACATGCTCAAAAAAGGCCGTGTAGATGCGGTCATTGGTTACCCTAGCGAACATTTCTACCTTCACAAACAAACAAATACCAAAGAAGTAGTGCAACTCATCCTTGAAGACGTTGACCCGATAGTACATGGGTATGTTGGCTGTACTGATAATGAACTTGGAAGAGAAATCATTAATGAAATTGATGCTGTTGCTAATACCGTGGTTAACAGCCAAGAATTTAAAACAGTTATGCAAAAGTGGTTGCCAAGTTATCTAGAAATAAAGCTCAGTAGGCTAATGAAAAATAAGGAAGCAGGATAGAACAACACCAAGTATCGCTGACCGCGATACTTGGTAAAATATCATTTAGATATTTGTGACATCAATAAATAGTGATTCGTCGATATTGGTAGATGAAACTGTCGCTTCGCTGAACTGATACTCATCACGCTCATTTTCTCTATCAATTGGTAAATTTTCAAAGTCAAATAAGTTTGTATCTGCCAACTGGCTTGGACTAACATTTTGAAGTGATTTAAAAATACTATCAACGCGACCTGGGGTTTTCTTATCCCAGTCAACAAGCATTGCTTTAATGTTTTGTCTTTGCAAATTCTCCTGTGAACCACACAAGTTACAAGGAATGATCGGGAAGTCTTTATGCTCTGCGTATTTGATTAAGTCTTTTTCTCGGCAGTAAGTCAGTGGACGGATCACAACATTGCGGCCATCATCTGACCTTAGTTTTGGCGGCATCGCTTTCAATCGAGAGCCATGGAACATGTTCAAGAACATAGTCTCAACAATATCATCCATATGATGCCCTAACGCTAATTTAGTAGCGCCAATTTTCTCTGCAAAAGAGTATAATGTGCCACGTCTCAGGCGAGAGCACAGGCCACAAGTAGTTTTACCCTCAGGCACTTTTTCACGAACAACTGAGTATGTATCTTTATCAACGATATAATAAGGAATATTTAAGCTCTCGAAGTAGTCAGGCAGAATATGCTCTGGAAAACCCGGTTGCTTCTGATCTAAGTTGACTGCGATAACTTCAAATTTAATCGGTGCGGCTTTTTGCAGGTTCAGCAATATATCGAGCATTGCAAAAGAGTCTTTACCACCACTGATACAAGCCATCACAACATCACCTTCTTCGATCATGTTGTAATCTTTTATTGCGTTACCAACATTTCTGCGCAGTTTTTTCTGCAACTTATTAAATTCAAGTACTTCTTTTCTATCGTCTTTTTGATTCATCACGACTTCTCAAGCCTAAAACGGATGGCTTTTTTAATTGCTACGAGTAAAAATTTTGAGGGGTGAATTATACGGATTTTTAAACAAGGTTGGAACATATCTGTGTAGATAAACAAAATACAATGAAAAAAAATTTAACTCAAATATAAAAAACCCCAAAAGCTTGCACTTTTGGGGCGTGTAAAGGACCTTTACAAAAATGGTTTAGCGCATCGCCATCATCATTTTTGCAGGCTCCTCTAAGTAAGATTTCCAAAGATTATTGAAACGCGCAATCGTTCCGCCATCAATAACTCGGTGGTCTCCAGACCAACTTACTTGCATGATCGAGCGTGAAACAACGTTACCATCAGCATCAAAGCGTGGTAGGTGTTGTAACTTGCCAAGTGCCACAATAGCGACCTCAGGCTTGTTTATAATTGGTGTCGCAGTCGTCCCGCCAATCGCACCTATGTTCGAAATTGAAATAGTACCACCTTTCAGATCATCTGGTGATACACGCCCTTCCCTTGCTGCATCAGTTAACTTAGTTACTGCCTCAGCAACATCAACAATAGACTTGTTTTGACAGCCTTTTATATTTGGCACTAAAAGACCTAACTTACTATCAACAGCCATACCAATGTTATGATCGTCAAAATATGTAAGTTCTGTACATTCATCGTTGACTTGCGAGTTTAAGATTGGGAACTCTTTAATTGCCAAAGACAACGCTTTGATAAAGAAAGGCATCATCGTAAGTTTAATACCTTGCTTAGCGTATTGCTCTTTTAAAGAGAGTCGCAATGCAATGAGTTCTGTTAAGTCAATTTCATCACTGTATGTAAAGTGAGGAATTGTAGACACAGAAGCAACCATTTGCTTCGCCATGGCAGCTTTCATGCCACGAATTGGCTCAACCCTTGCGCCACCCGTCACAGTGCTCACTGTATTTGTCGTAGGCTGAGGAGCCACTTCACTAACAACTGGTGCGGCAAGACTCGTGCCCGCGCTCAGGAACTTTTCAAGATCTTCTTTATAGACACGACCATTTTTGCCACTGCCTGGCACTTGACGGATATCAATATCCATTTCACGTGCACGTCGTCTTACTGCAGGTGAAGCGACCGCTTTACCGTTAATGACAGGCTGTGTCACAGCAGGAGAAGACGTTGAAGATGGCACAGGTTGCGGCTTGTGGATTGCAAGCTCTTCTTCAACTGATTTAGCCGGTGCCGCTTGAGTACCATTAGAGTGCGCTAAGCGTACTTGGAACAATGGACTATGTACTTGTGCTATATCCCCTTTTTGGTAATACAGCTTTTCCACTACACCATCATACTTAGCTGGAATTTGAACAAGCGCTTTGTCCGTCATCACATCACAAACCGCTTGGTCTTCTTTGATTGACTCACCTTCAGTTACTAACCACTCAACAATTTCACATTCAACAATACCTTCACCAATATCTGGGAGAATAAAGTCTTCTAAATGCTCACCTTGCGTCGCAGCAGATTGTGCTTGAGATGCAGGCGCCGCCACAGCTTCTTCTTGTGCTGGCGCTTCGCCTTCTACATTCATTGCAAATAAAGGCTCATGCACCTTTGCAATATCACCTTTTTGGTAATGTAACTGAGTGATCACACCATCATGTACAGCTGGAATTTGTACCAACGCTTTGTCTGTCATCACGTCACAGATTGGCTGGTCTTCTTTTACTGTGTCACCAACAGCAACTAGCCATTCTACAACTTCACACTCAACAATGCCTTCGCCGATATCTGGTAAAATAAACTCTTTAGACATGACTTATCCTTAAAATTCCACTGACTTCTTAATTGCTTCAAACACTTTTAAAGCATCTGGTACATATTCTTTTTCAAGTGCTAAAGGATATGGCGTATCTAAACCACAAACACGTTCAATAGGTGATTCTAAATGCAAGAAACACTCTTTTTGAATGGTCGCCGCAATTTCAGCACCAAAGCCATTTGTAATTGGCGCTTCATGACTGATCACTAAGCGACCCGTCTTCGTTACAGATTTAATCAGTGTGTCGGCATCCCAAGGCAAAATTGAGCGAAGGTCGATAATTTCACAGCTGATACCAGCTTCTTCTGCTTTCACTGCGGCCTGTTCAATGATCTCCATTTGCGCACCCCAAGCGAGTACAGTGATGTCTGAGCCCTCTTTAACAACTTCCGCTGTACCAATTTCGATTGTATAATCTTCTTCTGGTACTTCACCAACTGATGCACGATATAAGCGTTTAGGTTCAAAGAAAATAACAGGGTTATCATCTTTGATACAGGCTCTCAATAAGCCTTTTGCTTGGTAAGGGTTACGCGGCACCACCAATTTCAAACCTGGTGTGTGAGCAAAATACGCTTCAGGAGATTGCGAGTGATACAAACCACCGGCAATACCACCACCGTAAGGCGTACGAATAGTCAAATTACCCACATTAAACTCGTTACCAGAGCGATAACGGAATTTCGCTGACTCATTTACGATTTGGTCAAATGCAGGGAAGATATAATCCGCAAACTGAATTTCAGCTAATGCTGGTGCACCAAATGCTGCAAGACCATTGGCAAAACCAAGAATACCTTGCTCTGTGAGTGGTGTATTAAATACACGGTGCTTACCATATTTTTCTTGCAACCCAGATGTTGCTCGGAATACACCGCCAAAATAACCCACATCCTCACCGAAGATACAAGCCTGAGGGTGCTCTGCCATACTAATATCAAGCGCCGAATTAATGGCGTGTAACATATTCATTTTAGCCATTATTTGATTCTCCCTGCTGTAATTGGATAGGCATCTGGATATTGTTTGATATGCTCTTTTAACTCTTCGTATTGCTTTTGTAGCGCGGGGATTGGCGTGTCATACACATCAGAAACAAGTTCTTCTAACGCAGGTTTTTGTACCTTTTCAGCAACTTTTAACGCAGCCAAAATCTCTTCGCGGATTTTGTCTTTAATTGCTTCGTCTTCTTTTTCATCCAACCAGTTTTGTTTCAGTAGCCATGCTTTGAATCTAGCAACTGGGCAGTTATTCTTAAATTCTGCCTCTTCATCTTTAGTACGGTATCCTGATGGGTCATCAGACGTAGAATGAGCACCTAGGCGATAGGCAATTGATTCAATTAACACTGGCTCACCTGTTGTCACCGCAATTTCACGCGCTTTTCTAGTCGCTTCATACACAGCTAATGTATCAGCGCCATCTACACGGATCGTTTTAATTCCATAACCAACACCACGTGCCGCAATACCATCACCTTTGAACTGCTCATCCGCAGGTGTCGAGATGGCATAACCGTTATTACGGGCAAAGAAGATAACCGGGGCTTTATGCACAGCAGCCATGTTAAGGCCCGCATGGAAGTCACCTTCAGATGCTGCGCCTTCACCAAAGTAACAAATAGTCACATTGTCGATTTCAGAATTTAATTCACCAGACTCTTTATCAATATGTTTGAGCTTTTGGCCATATGCATAACCGGTAGCTTGTGGAATTTGAGTGCCAAGTGGGGAAGAAATTGTCAGATAATGTAGTTCGTTAGAGCCATAATGCACCGGCATTTGACGGCCCTTACCCAAGTCTTTTTCATTTGAGAAAAGCTGGTTCATGAATTGTTCTAGTGTAAAGCCACGATAATGCAATGCGGCTTGCTCACGATACTGAGCCATGATCATATCATCTTGCTTTAACGCAGCAGCACTCGCCGTGATCGCGGCTTCTTCACCTAGACACTGCATATAGAAACTAATACGGCCTTGGCGCTGAGCGGCTTGCATACGTTCATCCAACAAACGGATAAATCTCATCGTGCTATAAATTTTAAGTGCAGTTTCTTTATCTAACTCAGGCAACGTTGCGCCATCCAAGATCTCGCCTTGCTCACTTAAAATTTTCAATGTTGGGATGTTAAGCGCATGGCCGTCGATAAATTCGAGTGCATGGCTTATGTTTAACGATATGTTATTGGGGTTAGTCATAACCTACCTTCTCTTGTTGTCATCGCCAATTTGCAATACTTGCAGTCAATAGCATTGACATAAAAGCCCGCGTGTTGAGTTTTGAATAATTAGTGCGGTAAATGCAAATTACTTAAATTAAAGCTTTTGCCACTTTACGTTAACGTAAACGGTTATTCAACTAATCCTAGATGAATAACCGATAATTTGCATTTTTATTCTGGAAAGATTTCGATACGGTTACAAAAAAACTTTTATTTCAGTGGGTTAAATGAAGTTTTCGTTCACTTCCATAGGGATCACGGTTAATAATGCACGTTGGCCGAGGGCAACTTTGGCATTTGGGAAGATAATAGCTTCGCCTTCTACTTCAGCAAAAATCTCCGTGTCTCCATCTGTTGCCAGTAGCTCGCCTTTAGCGAATCCTGTAAAGTTCACCGCAGAATCAGGGAATGGAAATGAAAACACTTCACACGTTCGGTTAATCGTTCTATGTACAGTGAATAGCTCAAAGTCTCTTGCATCGAATTCTTTATATTCAACTTCATCTTGGCTAATTAATGCACTAAGTGTCTGCTTTGTCGCTTCGAAGCTTGCCATGTTATTTTCACCAAACGGTTTAACCTGACCAAGCTCAATGGTAAATGCATCTGCTTCAAACTGCTTTGATGAAAAATAACTGAACGTAGTTGCGGCTGCGCGCATCATCAGAACAGTATTCACACCGCAAGATAATAAAAACTGCAATTGTGACTTTTTCCAAGGTTTACCATGTAAAAAAGGATAAACCGCAAATTTCTCGTTTTTAGACCCTCGAATAGCCGTGTGCAGATCATAATGCGCACGATATCGACCTGTTTCTACACTCGTGAAGAACTCACGCACATAGTTTTCTAAATTTGCCGCGCGTACCTGCTCCGGGTTATCCGTCTTGTTTTCGTGAGCACCATTAAAAAGACGATTTAAGTTTTCGTCTACAAATCGCTTGCCAATGTTAATTGATTTTGGATTGCCATAAATAAACAAAACACGTTGCTTAAGCTCAAGTTTACCCGTAATGATTTTCTGGATAAGCTCATCGCAAATTTCGATTGGCGCGGTTTCGTTGCCGTGAACAGCGCTCGAAAACACAAAATCTTTTTGTGTTTCACACGCTGGAGTAAATTGAATTACACCGGTATCTATTACTTTAACCTCAGTACCGTTTTCCAATGTAAATTGGCTCGGTGCTAATTCAAACTCATTTTCACGAGTTATGGTTAAAAAGTCCCCTGTTGCTTTTAATGTATCAAGGTACATACTGTCACCTTATGAGAGATGTAAAAAAGAAAAAGGCCATGAAA
Organism: Pseudoalteromonas luteoviolacea; assembly: GCF_000814765.1. GTDB lineage: Bacteria > Pseudomonadota > Gammaproteobacteria > Enterobacterales > Alteromonadaceae > Pseudoalteromonas > Pseudoalteromonas luteoviolacea_H. Next base: position 308,437 of record NZ_JWIC01000006.1, on the reverse strand, counting down.
CATGGCCTTTAATATTTGATATTTTAGCTGATCACACTATCTACTAGTGCTTTCGCTGCACTTTCAAGCTCAGCGAGGTGCGCTTCGCCTTTGAAAGATTCTAAATAAATTTTGTAAATATCTTCTGTGCCAGACGGTCTCGCTGCGAACCAACCAGAAGCAGTCACTACTTTCAAGCCGCCAATCGCTGCGCCATTACCTGGTGCATGCGTCAGAATATCGGTAATTTCATCACCTGCAAGCGTTGTCGCTTTCACATCATCTACACTGAGTGCTTTAAGTCTGGCCTTTTGCGCATCATTTGCTGGTGCATCAATTCGTTTATAACTTGGCGCACCAAACTCTTGTTCAAGCTCTTTGTATCGCTCAGAGGGTGTTTTACCTGTGACAGCTAAAATTTCAGCGGCAAGTAAACCAAGGATAAAGCCATCCTTATCAGTGTTCCAAACATCACCATTTTTTCTCAAAAATGATGCGCCGGCACTCTCTTCACCACCAAAAGCAAGCCACTTATCACTTAAGCCTTCAACAAACCATTTGAAGCCCACTGGGACTTCATATACTTCATTGCCATGACTTTGCACAACCTTATCAATCATGCCGCTTGATACTAGTGTTTTACCAACTTTGATGTCTTTTGCCCAATCTCGGTGTTTCAATAAATAATCAATGGCAACCGCTAAAAAGTGATTCGGATTCATTAAGCCATCTTTTGTGACAATACCGTGTCGGTCATAGTCAGGATCGTTACCAATACCAATATCAAAATCGTCTTTGATTTCAATTAAATTTGCCATTGCAAACGGTGACGAGCAATCCATTCTAATTTTGCCATCTTTATCAAGAGGCATGAATGCAAATCGCGGGTCCACTTCATCGTTTACGACCGTCATATTGAGTCCAAATTTCTCCGCGATCACAGGCCAAAAGTTAATACCTGAACCACCCAATGGGTCAATACCGATAGAAACGCCAGCTTTTGCGATGGCTTCTAAATCAATCACATTTGCCAAATCTTCCACATAAGGCGTGATTAAATCTTCGTATTTAATAAAACCTGAACGCTTAGCTTTTGCATAAGGGAACAATTGAACTTCGACCAAATCTTCACGCAATAACTGATTTGCACGTTGCTCAATCCAATTTGTTACATCTGTATCTGCAGGGCCACCATTTGGTGGGTTGTATTTAAAGCCACCATCTTCGGGTGGATTGTGCGACGGTGTCACGACAATGCCATCTGCTAGTTCATTTGGGTGAGTTCGATTATGACATACAATCGCATGGCTTATCACTGGTGTCGGTGTAAAGTCATCATTGTCCTGAGTTATAACTTGCACTTCGTTAGCGACCAGGACCTCAATAGCTGAGTTAAAAGCAGCTTCAGACAAGGCATGCGTGTCTTTACCTAAATATAGAGGACCAAAAATATTATTGGCCTTACGGTAATCACAAATAGCTTGTGTAATCGCTAAAATATGTGACTCATTAAACTTGACGTTATATGAACAACCACGATGGCCAGATGTACCAAATGCCACACAATGTTCTGGATTTGTTTCAAGATCTGGCTCATTCAAATAATAAGCTGACACCAGCTTCGGAATATTTGCGAGCTGTGATTTAGGAGCTTTTTTGCCTGCGTTTGGATGGTTTGCCATCACATTTCCTTATAGGTAGTCTCGAACTGTTTCTGCCTGCTGCTGAGTGTAGCCTAAAATCAAAGCTACCTCGTGCAACATCATCTTTTTACGCGTGGTGTTTGAATTCGTCATGACCCAATACTCACTGTCAGTGATATTTTTTGGGTTCATACTGCTCCCGCTTTCAAGCAACGCTTCTTTACTTGTTGCAAAGTAAATCCGGTCTCGCCCTTTTATTTCGAGCACTTTATTAAATTGCGCTTTGTGAGTGCGATGAAATGCAGCCAAAATAAACAAAAATCGCCCAACTACACCTTTTTGCATAGCAAGCTCTTCTTTATTTAGAATGTTAAATACATTCGCTGATTCTCGTACTGGCTCTACTTTATCTTCAACTTTACTCTGAGCTTGAACTGGCTCAACTTGTTTTTCTTCGACTTTTACAGCGACCGAAGCGCCCTGAACTGGCTCTAACTCTAGTAAACGACGCAGGATCTGTGAGGCGCTCTCACCAATACTTTGCGTATTGCTTGCAATGTACTGATATAGCTCGTCATCTATTTCTATTGTTTTCATGCTTGTCCTGTCATTTTATACATATACTGCATTTGGGGGGATTATATCTAAATTTTTCTTCTTCCTCTACGGCTTTGAATTTTGAATTAAGACTGGCAGAATAGCGTCGCAAACTTGGAGGTAGTATGTTACTCAATTTTAAACAAAGTGGTTTAGACCAAAAAAGCGCCAAAACAGTGTTCTTAATTCATGGCCTTTTTGGTTCGTTAGAAAATCTCAATGTCATCGCCAGAGCACTAGAAGCTAACTTTAATGTTATCAATGTGGATCTGCGCAACCATGGACGTTCTTTTAAAAGCGACGATATGGACTACCAGTTCATGGCACAAGACATCATCAACCTAATTGACCACTTAGGTTTAGAAAGTGTCACACTTGTTGGGCACTCTATGGGCGGTAAGGTAGCCATGCAAGTCGCTATGCTCGACGAACAAAAAGTGACTAAGCTGGTCGTACTCGACATAGCACCTGTGGCCTACCACCCGAGGCATGACTCTATTATTGCCGCATTAAATCAAGTCTCTCTCCATGAACCAAATAGCCGTAGTGAAGCTGATAAGGTTATGGCTGAACATATAGATGAACTTGGCGTCAGACAGTTTTTGTTGAAAAGCTTGGCAAAAAATGACTCAGGAAAGCTTGAGTGGCGATTCAATTTATCCGTAATTGAAAAAAATTATTCTAAGATTATCGCCAACATAGATACACCTCGTACCTGTTTGTGTGATACGCTATTTATCAAAGGTAATAACTCCGACTACATTTTGCCAGAGCACAAAAATGCCATCGTGGGCGCATTTACAAAAGCCCGAGCAAAAGTCATTCAAGGTGCTGGGCATTGGCTACACGCTGAAAAGCCTGAAGCAGTCAATCGTTCAATTATTGATTTTATTCAATAATTGTCGGAGATTTTTGTATAGCGAAACTTAATTTATTGTAGTTAGGTATGCTATAGTAGCCGCCGTTTAAGGTTTTAGTAGTGCAAAGATGATCAGTCAATACATAAATGAGTTTGAAACTCTTGGTTTTTACTTTGCGCTCGCATGTATATTCTTTCTTATTGGAATGGCCATACAGGACGTTCTAAAGAAAGGTGATGTGCCTAAATTTGGTCGATACATCGTTTGGCTGGTGTTGTTTTTAGGTTGTTCAGGTTTCATAGCCAAAGGTGTGATACAAGTGTTTTGGCAAGGTGCGGGTGTTGGTTAATGGCCAAGTCTGAATTAGATAGAACAACTATCGACTTATTTGAAAACGAAAAACGCCCTGGTCGGCCCAAAACAAATCCCTTACCCAGGGAGATGCAGCTAAAGATCAACAAGCGTAATCAAATTAAAAGAGATAGAGCAAGAGGTTTAAAACGCGTAGAGTTCAAAGTGTCTTCGGAACTTTACCAAGCGTTAAGTGATATGGCCGAAGAGCAAAATATTAGCCGTAGTGCACTTATAGAAACCATTTTGCAAGAGAAATTAGCGATTAATAGATAAAGGTAAGTAATTAATGGCAAGCGTAGGTATTTTTTTCGGCAGTGATACGGGTAACACCGAACACGTTGCTAAACAGATCCAAAAAGAGCTAGGTAAAAAACTAATCGATGTAAAAGACATCGCTAAAAGTAGCAAAGCAGACATCGAAGAGTTTGATCTTATTCTATTTGGTATCCCTACTTGGTACTACGGTGAAGCGCAATGTGACTGGGATGACTTTTTCCCAGAGCTTGAAGAAATTAACTTTGAAGGCAAGCTAGTCGCTATCTTTGGTTGTGGTGACCAAGAAGACTATGCTGAATACTTCTTAGATGCGATGGGCATGGTAAACGACATCGTAGCAGAGCGCGGTGCAATTGTTGTTGGCCACTGGCCAACTGAAGGCTACGAATTCGAAGCATCAAAAGCACTTGTTGATGACAACCACTTTGTTGGTTTAGGTATCGATGAAGACCGTCAACCAGAGCTTACTGAGCAGCGTATTAAAGCTTGGTGTGCACAGGTATATGACGAAATGTGTTTAAGCGAATTAGAAGATTAATTCATTGAATTAATAAAACAAGCTTTGACTTGTTGCCCGTGCACGTTATTCTTAAGAAAATGGTCGTGCTTATTCTTAAGAATTGAAGTAAAAAGATAATAGATTGAGACAGATTAAATGACTGATCACAACTTAGAGCTTAAAAAGGCGGGCTTAAAAGTCACCTTACCGCGTATTAAAATTCTAGAGATTTTGCAATCTCCTGAAAATCAACATATCAGCGCAGAAGATGTTTATAAAATTTTGCTCGACAAGGGCGAAGAAATTGGCTTGGCTACGGTATATCGTGTACTGAACCAATTTGATGATGCCGGTATTGTGACACGTCACCATTTTGAAGGCGGCAAGTCAGTTTTTGAATTATCAGGTAGCACTCACCATGACCACTTAGTGTGTTTGAAGTGTGGCAAAGTTATCGAATTCGAAGATGAAGTGATTGAAACTCGTCAAGTAGAAATTGCGACCAGCAATGGCATTAAGCTGACGAACCACTCTCTTTACCTTTATGGTGAGTGTGTTGACGAAGATGAGTGTAGAAGATTTACTGAATCTGACGAATCTTAATAGCAAACTGCTTCTAGTTTGTTATGATTAAGCCAGCAAATTTGCTGGCTTTTTTCTTTGGGATTTGTATAAAAAACGCTTAAATCGTGCGCTTATTTTCACGCCTTTTCGATGCTGTAAAGTGCATCAGCAACCTGTTTCAGATCAACCTCACCTACAAAATCATTCGATAAAGTTAAAATAGCATTCAAATTATTTTTGAGTTTTTCATGACACATTGGTTCAGGTTTAAGCGCTGTTTGCAGCAAATGCAAAGACATATCGGCTATCAATAATCTTTGCTTCTCAGACCAATCATCATCTCCTTCAACGGCAGTGTGATGGACGATTGCTTGCTCAACTTCATCGTGGATCCCCCAACTCAAGGTTAAGATCTCCTGTCTTTTTACTTTATCCATAGCTCCCTCCTATTTCTTAAAAGGTTGCTACATACTCAGCCAAATTTCAATTGACAATTCGTCATATACCAGTTCAATTTTTACTATTTATTTAAAGGCTCTTAACACTCGCATTCCCACTCTACGACTTTGGATTTTTTGGAAAGTAGTTATCCGGTTGCTTAGGACACAATTCAAATTCTCGGGTATTTTTGTAAGGCAGCTTCATAAACCCTGCTACACCATAGTCTTGAATACTCACTGTGTATTGAATAATCTCCTTTAAAAGCGCTGCAAAGGCGACCTCTTGCTCAGCATCAAGCAATCGATAATAGTAGTGAATTTTCAATCGGTCACTCAGTGACTCAAAAATAATACAGCCTGTGTGGTGAATTTTATTTAGCTCAAATACACACTGGATAATTTGCTTAGGCAATTGCAGTTGCTCATCAGGGTCTTTACCATCTTCAAAATAAGAATGAGGTCGCGTCACCTCTGACGCAGCCACATGGCTCACTGTATACTGCAACTCAGGAAGCTGCTCAAAGATATAAGCACCTGTTTCGTCTCGTTCTAATTGAATTGTTTGCCTCGCATCAAATAAACAACACTTAAAAAGACCTTTTTGCTCAATCCCCTGCGCCAGCATAACCGTGGCGTTGACTGCATCTGTAAACGCACTTTGTAAACTATCATCATGCAGCATCAAACTGGACTCAACAAATAAAGACGCTTGCTGCCAATGAAAGCTCAGTCCCCCTACAACCGGATATTTAGCTAATCGACTAATAGAAGCTAAAAATGCTTTTTCAGTGTCCCCCGTATCAAATAGGAACTCTTTATAATACCTATCTAGCTGTGCATCATTTACATCCAGTAATTGTTGATTATGATCGGCACGACGTAAGAACTGTTTTCTTGAACTATAAACGACAGTATCTGGCAAATCAGTTTGTGAAGAAGTCCAAAATGGTATATCCGCTTTGAGTTGAGGTGAGTCAATATCAGGCAAGTATACTTTGGCCATCGCAGGCATATTACGCATAAAATAATCACCTGCTGCATCGCGGACCACTTTATCTTTACTCAACATACCATCAATAACTCTTGAAAACTCCACGGGCAATCCCAAGCTGGTTGCTGGAATTACTTGCGCACCAAAGCGACATGATTGTGCGCTTGCCAGCGCATAGATAGTCGAAGCAACGCCTTGCTCATCAAAGCGCGGAGAAGACCGTGAACCCGACATTTGTTCATCACCAATAAAATACACATCCCCCATTCGAGCATTCGTACTGGCGATATCAGAGGACATTAAATCCATGATATTACTGGCGACAGGCTCACCATGTACGTCTATTTGAGCATAAACAGAGCTACCCCAATCAACCAAAGAGAACGCATCAGATTGCTGATCCCAAACAATATTTGAAGGTTTTATGTCCCCATGAACCACAGGCTGTAAGGACATACCATTTTTTCGTTCTCTCAAGTCTAACAAAACATTGCGTAACTTCAGGGCTAAATGAACCAAGACATGTGGCTTTAGCCGCCCTTGTTTTAACGAAATTTGCTCAAGGTCTTCACCTTGGGCTCGAGCCATCATTAATATTCCCTGTTTTTTCACACGTTCAAATGCAAAAAACTCTGGCACCATAGGATTATTAATTTGAGATAACATATAAGCTTCATCTTCAAGCCGATCTCTTACGCTCTGCGCCAGCGTGATACGAGAAAATTTGAATACCCACTGCGCGCCACTGTCTTCAACACCTGCAAATACAAACCCAAAGGCACCAGAGCCTATAAGTTCAACATCTTGATACCCAAGCAACGACAATTGCTTTTTACAAATGTTTAGCCATTGACGGTGTTTTTTTGCGTCATGGTGAGATAGCAAATATATCGATTGCTGTTCATTAATGTAGAAATTGTGAATTGACTGTTTGCTCACGGCGCGACTTAATAAAACTAATTTGATGAATATATTGAAAAAAAGGCCGACAAATGTCGACCTTTTTTCATAAATAATAGCGTTAAATTAAACTGCTTTACGCTTTTTCAATTTTTGCCCATGAGTCACGAAGACCCACCGTTTGGTTAAACGTCAAAGCTTCAGACTTATTGTCTCGGCTGTAATAGCCTAGGCGTTCAAACTGAAAACCTTGTTCAGCATTCGCTTTGGCAAGTGAGGGCTCAAGTTTAGCATTTGCAATCACAACCAATGAATCTGGGTTTAGCGTAGTTGCAAAATCTTCTGCGGCAGCTGGGTTTGGTACATTGAATAGACGGTCATACTGACGTACTTCCGCTTCGATGCAATGTGACGCTGAAACCCAATGAATTACGCCTTTAACTTTACGGCCATCTGCTGGGTTTTTACCAAGCGTGTCGGCATCATATGTACAATAAATAGTTGTAATATTGCCTGCATCATCTTCTTCAATGCGCTCCGCTTTGATCACATAAGCATTACGTAAACGCACTTCTTTACCCAACACTAAACGCTTAAACTTTTTGTTCGCTTCAACGCGGAAGTCTTCACGTTCAATGAAAATTTCACGAGTAAATGGCAATTCACGCTCACCCATTTCTAATGTTGGGTGATTTGGAGCAGATAACATCTCCACTTGGTCTGCATCATAATTTTCGATAACAATTTTAACTGGATCTAAAACAGCCATCGCACGTGGTGCATTTTCATTTAGGTCATCACGGATACATGCTTCAAGCATCCCCATTTCAACCATGTTATCTTGCTTTGTAATACCAATACGCTTACAGAATTCACGAATAGATGCCGGTGTGTAACCACGACGACGTAGGCCCGCAATGGTAGGCATACGCGGATCATCCCAGCCTTCTACCTGACCGTTCACGACTAAGTCATTAAGCTTACGCTTGGACATCACGGTATATTCTAGGTTTAAACGAGAAAACTCAATCTGCTGCGGTTGACACTCAATGCTGATGTTCTCAAGTACCCAATCGTATAAACGACGGTTGTCTTGGAATTCAAGCGTACACAATGAATGCGTGATCCCTTCTAGCGCATCTGAAATACAGTGCGTGAAGTCATACATTGGATAAATGCACCACTTGTCACCAGTCTGATGGTGATGAACAAAGCGTATACGGTAAATAATCGGATCACGAAGTACCATAAACGAGCTTGCCATGTCGATTTTTGCTCGCAACACACACTCGCCTTCTTTAAACTCGCCGTTTTTCATTTTTTCGAAAAGTGCTAAGTTCTCTTCAGGTGAGGTATCTCTGTGTGGGCTATTTTTACCAGGCTCAGTCAGTGTACCACGATATTCACGTGCTTGTTCGGGAGACAAGAAGCAGACATATGCGAGGCCCTTTTCGATCAGCTCTACAGCATAGCTGTACAATTTGTCGAAATAGTTTGATGAATAGCAAATTTCACCATCCCATTCAAAGCCTAGCCATTTAACATCTTCTTGAATTGAGTTTACGTAATCGATGTCTTCTTTTTCTGGGTTAGTATCGTCGAAACGTAAATTACAAAGACCTTTATAGTCCTGAGCAATGCCAAAATTTAGGCAGATAGACTTTGCATGGCCAATGTGTAAAAAACCATTCGGCTCTGGCGGGAAACGCGTATGTGTCGATGCGTGTTTGCCACTTGCCAGATCTCCGTCAATGATATTTCTGATGAAGTTTGTTGGGCGATTCTCTGTATCCGCCATAGGAGGTCTTTCCTCTGAATTTGTAGCTTGTTAACTGACGCATTATTACAAATTAATCAGGTAACTTACAGCGCTTATCGACCCTTAAAGTCGATTTATTTAATGTTTTTTGTATGCTGCACAATTTACATACAACTTCATTAGTTGTTCCTTCCAAGCGGTTTTTCAAGTGGGCATCATGCGATAACAAATATCAAAATAATTTTAAAAGAATGACACCGCGCTAACTCACTTTGCAACTCACGCCATTAACGTCTTCAAAAAACCAAAATGATAACTCCCAATTTACACATACCACAGTGTATCAAGCTTATTCACTAATGAGGTTCACCCATCACAGACGGTTTGTTTCATTTTTTCCTCATTGGCACAAGCAAACACCTCTAGACAACAAGCTCCGCTTATTAAAACTAGAAAAAGCGCAAAATCGCCTTATGCCACAATTAAAAATAAAGCATACAATTTTTTGTTCACTTTTCATTCATAATGTGTTTTATTTATAGGGTCTAATCCAACTTAAATGGAAATAGGTTGGGCAGTTAAGTCAATTAGAGGTAATCAAGGAGATATGATGATGAAAAGTATGTTGGCACTCTCACTAGGTTTGAGTGTGTCTTTTAACGCCATTGCGCACAGCTCAGAGAAAAAAGTTCAGAACGCTAGCTATAAGGTTTGCCATTACAAACTCGCGGCGGCTAAGACTAAAGTATCTTCATACCCGTTATGGGAGAGAAAAAAAAGGCACACGTGGCAGAGTTGTCCACTCAGTTGGACGCTTTCTGAACCCGAGAATAAAGCACCAATTGGCGTGTACATTTATCTTTATACGACATACCACTAAACTTATTTTATTGCGAAATCCGCCACACCCTTGATGCGTTAAATGAAATAATACTGCCATAACATCATTTTATAGAGCTCAATAACGATGAGCTCCCCGATAAAAATCCATACAAATTCATTAACTTCTAAATGTATAGAAAATAAAATAAGATTCAAAAGTATTACTTTTTGCTATTTTAGTACATCTTATTTTTCTTGAATATGCTTACACTTTTTTGGACATATACAGCATGTAAAGGAAAACTAAATGCAAAATACAACGAAAATATTGAGTATTTTAGGATTAACGGCCACCATAAGCTCTTCATTCGTCTATGCTCAAGGTCATGAAAATTCGGCCATTCGAGTTATGATAGACCAACAAGGGACCCCCTATCTTCACAAAGACGATAATGTTGGAACATGGCAAGCAATTCCACTGCCCTATTATCAAAAGGCTGTAGCCGCTTCCGGTGGTTATTTTCACTATCGCCATGAAAGTGGCAACAGTCCAGGTTATGCCTTCGATGAAGAGGCCACATTCGCAGTAGGCGAATATGGCATGATATTTAGATATCAAAACGATGCATGGCAACACATTTTTGGATGTTGGGATGCGAGGGATGTATCATCTCACAGCCCTAAATACGCTTATTGTGTTAATGCCAGTGGTGATTTGAAACGCTTCAATCTTAACAATGGTAATTTTGGTGGGAGTTATGGCATTGACGGCAAAAAAATCACCAAAGTGGATGTCAATCGACAAGGAGATGTTTGGGCACTCACACAAGACAATGGAGTTTATGTGCGCAGAGGCGATCACTGGTCACAAGTAGAGGTTGTCTGCCCTAGAGCGTGTTCCTTTAAAGATATCGCCGTCGGCGCTGGCCAAATATACCTCACGGCTCATATCGTTAAAAATACCTTAGGCGAGCAACAAGTCTACCAATTAAATGGCTCGAAATTAGAAAAATTCGGAGATTTTTATAATATCGAGGTTGATAGAGATAACACCATTTGGGCGATTTCAAATGAATCTAGGACACTGCACTACAAACGCCCCGGCATGATTAACTTTATTGAAGATCACCGTATAAATAGTGTGTCAGCCAACGACATAGGTGGTTAGTTTTACTGCGAACTTACATAGCTTGAGCGCTTAACGCTAAAAAGTGCCAAGCTATTTGTGTGTAAAACCGAGCGCATTGAACTTATTTGCCACTCGGTCTCCACCAAGCCATTAGAAAAAAGATGACTAAGCCAAAAGGTATTAAAGCCGCAATACTACTAACATACCCTTGTACATGCACTAGCTTTTCAAATGGTGCAATGACGCGTCTATTTTGAGTGATATTTACTATTTTATTATTATTTGAAGCGTCATACCAGACTCGTACTCTGCCATTGGGTAACCCTTGCTTAACCTGTCTATAAAATGGAAAATATTCATTGACAGTAAAAGGGACATTCTTAATCGTAAATTGAATTCTTTCAGAGCAATTTCGTCGCTTGTTGCACGGTATTTCTTATACAATGACCGGCGCAGCTTGAGACACAATTGAGAAATCCGCCAGAATCGGTCGATTAAGCTCTGTTAAATATTGTACTAAAAAAGTAGCTATTAACCCTGCTACAAAGATAACAATAGAAATGGTCACTTTTTGCATACTTTCACTCGCTTTAAAGCGCGACATTCAAAATCGATCCTAATTGTAAAAAGCTGCCGAAGCAGCTTTTTAAGTTGTAGTCAAATAGGCCAAACGCTGCTTAAATCGTTCACTTGGCACTGTATTCCACAGCTCTCTATCAGACATCTCTTTACTAAACGCCTCAAGGTCATTTTGTACTACATAGCGCTGAATTCGTCTGCGCGTTGCTGGGGTGTAATCCCCTCGGTAGCGTAAATCAATCAAAATTTCCTTGATCTTGGGGTGAAGGTTTTCCCAGTCCACGGGCCCATAGACTTCAACACAATCAGCTTTATCACATATTCTCTTGACGTCTTTTGACATGACTTCGTAGGTTTGCTCGAATAAAATCACTTGCTCCTTTGGGCTCACTTCAAAGCCTTCAAGACCATGAGTCTTTATAAACTGCTGTGCCTGTGACCCATATAAGCCTGAAGCTTTTGCCAAAACTTCTGCATCCTCAAAGGCAACGCCAGCTTCGCTGAGCGATTTGAGTATTTGTTTTGAGCTGCGATGTTTGAGGTCAAATCCTCGGCCAATTGTCAGGCCAGAATACTTTGAAGGCACATGTAACACGCGACTATGGTAACGCCCACCTTCTTGCCCTTCTTGTTCAAAGGTAAATTGGCCAACTTTCGGCTGTTGTATTGTCATAGTGCTTTCCTTAATTGTTCTAGTTCATTGCTTAAACTAGTAGTATAAATGACTACCTATATTGGGTAATAAACCCATAATTCAAGTTTTAGCAGCAAGAATCATGTTTTCTAATCGCCTATTTTCAATGAGCGAGAAATAATCAACTCCTGCGATGAGCCACTCGATGAGTTTGTTTTCAGGTAATGTGTTTATCTGATTTAAAGTACACTCACACATTTGGCTACTTAAATTAATATTAAAGTAGTTTTGCATTTCACTGAGCATAACTGAGAGGTAGCCTTGAGCATTAATTAATAACAGTAACCCTGCGGCTTGTTGATTCTGGATTTCCTCACCTTTGAGCTCTGACCAAAGTTCAAATGCATAAATATGTTCAAATATTCGTTCAACCTCCTTTTCACTAAACCCATGGTTATACAGACTTTGCCAGTAAATCAATGGGTCTGAATTACAATATAAACTTTGACGCGTTTCGCTCGTGTTAGAAAACGCATATTGAAATGCCTCTTGATAATTTGCCACTGTGACTCTCCTTAGCATATTTAAACACCGACGCAAACAGATGAGTTTTGTGACAAAAAACCAAGACGTGTATTTGACCTTTTATTAGCTTAACTTCCCTCTGATCTGTAAAAAAACCAGGCTTAGAAAATCCGATGCCATGGACTTAAATTCACTGTGGTCCTCAAAATTGGGCGGAAAGGGTAGATGTGGAAACTGCATATCCGCAGTCGGTATATTTTGATAGTAATAATCATCAGCAAAAAATAGAGGCTGAGTCTGGCTGGTAACAAGATCTGTAATATATTTTGCATATATAAACGCATGGTTCGGCCTTGTAAAAATCAACAATCTATTTTGCGTTAAACCAATATCTTGATCGTCTTGATTACCTGAGAATAATAAAGATACTTGCGTGATCACTTCAATCGCTGAACTTTCTTCATATAACGTCTGTTTTTCTATCTCGATATCTGCGGTATACCCTTGTTCAATGAGTAACGATTTTACTAACTCTAGATGTGGTAATACCCTGCTTGTAAATAAGTTATTCAAATGTTGGAGCAAATACCGACGATTATACTCCAAATAAGCTTGTACTTTATTTTCCGCAACTTGATACTGCTGTTGGCGCACCTGATGTTCCTCGATTAAGGCGCGTAGGTTTGAATGATTATTTACAGGCATACACTTCTCCATATTGAATTGGGACTGGCTCAGAGTTTGCGAGTCCATTTGATAATTGGTTTTGGGCGTTGAAGCGCACCACGTCAAAAGATGCGCTTTCATTTTAAGTTTTATTGTGAATTTAAGGTCATGGCTTGTGAACGCTATGCTAAAAGCCGTAATCCCACTCGATGTTAATAAGATCGGTGTCTAACCAAGGTAATTGCACTATCCCTAGGCCCCAAGGTAGTTTCATAAGTAGTACATCTTGAGGTTTGTTCTCGACAACAATACTCACACCATTGGCAGTGAGCTTTACTTCTCCCCTCCTCTGCAAGAACATGTGTCTAAATGCATCGATGGGCATATCTTTGAGCGCTTCCCAGCGGTTTATCGCAGCTTTAATGAGGGTGTGTAATTCATCTTGTGCTTCGCTATCTATAACAAGCGTCTCTTCATCAAACTCATGGTCAAGTTCTAGGCCTAGCAAGGCATTAATCACATACGTTTCTGCGCTATTTGCCTCAATCCCAGCCAGTTGACACAATAAAGCATGCGCTTTTTGTTGAGCAGCTAAATCCGCAAACGTGATCTGACCGCTTTCAGCTGTAATAAGTAACTCTAACTTAGTGAATAAAATTTCTAAAAATGGCCACAGCAGCACCACACCGGCGTCGTCACTAATAAGACTCTCTGTTGATTGCTGATATTGATGTCGTAGCTCATTTAACATGTGTTCACTGTGCGCTTTTAAAGGCTCAATACCAGAATGTTTCAGGTTATTTTGATACCTACGTACCTGTTTTGACAGGCATGCAGAAATACGTTCGACCCGACGCTGTTCTTGTAGCCGCTGCGACATCTCTTTTACGACTGAGTGTGATATTCCCTTTTCAACCACTTTAAGGTCTGGTTTATTGCTCATATCTGTGCGTATTGCAGACACCGAACTATTGGTGCTTTGACCCAGCTCTGCGCAGTTCAATGCAACCACAGCATCATCATCCGAAGTCACCTCCCCAAGCAAGGCGCCCTTTTGTTTTTTAGTTGCTTGAAGCCGTTCCTCATAATGAGTTAATAATCGAGTCACATCGGTAAAAGTTCGAGCTTCAACATATTCACTGATGTCATGTATAGTAATAAAGTTTTGTTCAGAACTTGTTTGGTGAACTTGCTGATGACTTCCTGCGTTCAAATACACATCTGACAGGCCATCATGGTGTACATTTACTAAACTTCCTGAGTCATCTTTTGCAAAGTGACTATCAGGTACCAGTGATACATCTAACAACTCTAGCCACCACATTTGCCCTTTCTGTGCTTGCGTTTTCAAATAAGGGTTTAGCTGATAGCTCTCCTCCCGCACAGTATTCAGTTTGACAATTGCACTATTCAAAATCTCATTTAATGACGGTGTACTTAGTGATAGACAATGGATCGAACACACTTTTTGCCAACTGCGCAGGTATATCACCATATACACAAGCAGTTCATGATTATCGTGTAGCTGGATACTCGCTTGATTGACTTTGATAGTGTGCTTAAGTGCATCACAGTATCGTAATAATTGAGAGGCGATGCTCAACATTCTGGCCAATTCAAGACTTGAAGATTTAGACAGCGACTGACGAGCTACTTCTGGTACCGTTCCACTGTTACTTGATTTATTTTTACTACTTAAACTGTGCTGCGACTCACTCAGTGCTTGCTGCTGCTCTTGAGCTTGTGACTGCATTTTATCAGCTAACTCACTTTGTAATTTTTGAACGTCACGGATCTGATAAATCGCCTGTTCAAGGTCTTGACTAAGCTGTTCACAAACAGAGAGCAAACTTGCAATTGAAGACAAGCTTTTAGCAGTGTGTGTATAAACACCGTCGTAACACTGATTGATATTTTGCGTTGCCAAAACCGTCGTTGAACTCAAATCTGAAGCATATTTTCTGAGCAGCGACTTTAACTTTTCTAATCTTGCACCTTTCAATTCGGTGTTCAATATCAATCTTTTACTGTCATTTAATCGTGGAGCTACCGCCAACAACGTTAATCTGAGCTGTGCAGCCTCTACCTGCTCCAAATATTTTTCAGATGTGCTTCCACACACAATTCGCAGTGAAGAGTCAAATTCACTTACGCTAGTGAGAGACAACGGTGTTGTAACTTCAGACCCGTCTTCAAGCTTA
Organism: Pseudoalteromonas luteoviolacea; assembly: GCF_000814765.1. GTDB lineage: Bacteria > Pseudomonadota > Gammaproteobacteria > Enterobacterales > Alteromonadaceae > Pseudoalteromonas > Pseudoalteromonas luteoviolacea_H. The sequence goes on along the minus strand of NZ_JWIC01000006.1, from coordinate 293,019 downwards.
TGAGTGTTTTTTTCACGCCGCTCTATTAAGTTTGAAGTATCGTCTTTTAGGAGCAAATGATTAGCCACTGAACCTTCGCTGATACGGATGGCACTGTGCTTACCCAGTATGTATTCATTATCTAACCAGCGTTCAACCTGTTGAAGCAGTTTTTCATAGCTCGGTAACGCCACAGCAAATGTAAAGTCACTGATTGCATGAATTGAAGGTCCGAACATACTCTTAAATTGGTCGATATATTGCCAAGGTATATTTTTGATTTGGCACAACACCGCATATAAACGACGAGCATATACCGGCCTAGATTCAATTACTTTTTTACGTTTTATCCATCTGTATTCACGAGCGATCAATGCCAGTGCATAATTAACAGCTCGGCGCTTAGACAACAAGACTTGCTCCGTACCGAGCTGTGATTTCAACAGGTGTTTCAAAGGGGTCAGCACAGATGCTGGTAAGCGCTGCTCAATATCGTGCTGAGCAACAAACTCACGCCACAGCACTTGACTATAAAAAGGCAATTCACCGGCAGTAACATGTGTATCAATAAGCTTAAGTAACCCTTCTAAGGCTCGGATAGTTTTTCTGCAACCACTACCAAGCTGCCCCTGCAGCTGAGCAAGCAAATATGAAGCCTCTTTTTGACGCGTTTGGTTAACTGTCGTTTGTTGCTCTCCAACAGGACTATAATCATCCAACAGTTTAGCTAATCCGCTAGGCTGATAAGGGGTTATCAGTGCACGAACACTTGCCACAGCCCTTTCCTTAACCTTTGCTTTATCAATCAGCTGCACTAATGCCTGACAGTCAGAACGGGTCAATTCAGTCGAAGCTTTAACCGTGAACCAAGTTGATAAATAGCGAAGAGATATATTGTTGTTTTTTATTCCACTGACCACACACCTTCTTATTAGCTCTGAAAACTCTGGCTGCGCTACAGACATTTGAAAGCTTTTTAACACGAGCGATAAACTGTGCTGGCGAGTATTCAAATCTGATGCATGTATGATCCGAAGTGTTTCGATATCCTGCCATAGCTCAATGCACTCAGGTAGTGACAACTTGGACAAAAATGCCTCAGAGCTTCTAGAAATGAATCCATCGCTAATAACAGAAAATGACGCGGCAAGGTAATCAGGATCTTGATATATCGCCTCGACAAACCGCCTTCGCATACTTGGCCATTCTGCACTGTTGAGCACCATCAAAAATAACGCTGGCTGGTGCTGTAAACTATGCCAACAAGCCGCCAATACTCTTTGCCAAATATGCGCACTCTGCTCGCTTTTTGCACGTTTTAACACATCGTTCAACATCAGCGGCGCCAAAAGGTAATTCTGTTTTTGAGCGCCACTCAAGTACTTAATTAATTGCTGCTCAACCGCAGTATAAAAGGCAGGACTAAACACCCTATTAAAATAATTACTTGGGTCACGTGCTAACGCATTTAGGTCAATATCTGGTAGCTCTATTTCAATATCTTCCAAAGTCACAGGCGCGATACCTGACTCCGCGATTGGCCAGTCTAATTCAAGTTTATTTATTTCCTTATACAACCAGTTTTTAAACAGTGACTCTAGGTCAGCAATACTGTGCTGACCTAAACTCACTAAGTGTGCAGGGGCTTCTAATTCAGCCCCTATTTGACCTATTGCTAGCTTCATGGTTAAACGTGGTCGTTACGCCAAAAGAAGCGAGAGTGATTCATAGGCTTGTCTAAATACAGCGCATGCCACAAGAAATCACCATGGTGTTCTTCTTGCTCTTCGAGGTGATAGCAGCCCATGCTAAAGATATGGTCTCCGTCACCTTGCTGTGCCGTATTACGTCTCCAGAACCCTTTACAGATCAAGTTTTGACATTTATAAGCGCCGCCACCATGTAGCTGTGCAGTATTATTGATTGCAACTACTTCACTGTCATCACAATGTGCAACAGCACCTCCGCGTTCGGCTTGGCAATTGTGTGCTTGAATATTGGCATATCTCAAGCCATAAGCCGCCCCACCTTGACGGCCTGCTCGACAATTGCGGATATTGTTCGCGGTGATGTTAGTCACATCTTCGCCATAAATCGCTCCACCATCACCACTGACTGCATGGTTCTCAATCACACAATTAAGTTGTATTTGATCGGCGTAGCGTAAGTTAAATGCACCGCCGTTTCCTTCATAAGCACTGAGCTCTCTGGACACTTCGTGGATTGCACCATCAAATGTGAAGCCGTGCATTTCAACATGTTTAACCATCGCGTCTCTGTCACCACGGATCAAGAAGCGACATCCTGCATGTGCTTTGACAATGCGTGTTTCACGCTCATTAAAACCTACAATGCTCAAGTTTGAACCGACTTCAACGGCATTTTTCAGTTTATAGGCTCTAGAAACCTGGCGATGACCATTGTGTGGGAATAATAAGATCGTCATATTATTCAAGCAATCTCTCGCAAATATCTCGTCAAACTCTTCTTGATTATGGATCGCAACAACCTTCTTACCGCGTCCAAAGCGCCATGCATGTTCATCCACATAGGCTTTAACAGCAGCTTGAGTGGCAAGTACATGATCTGACGCCATCTCACCGCCCAGTTCACAGTCTGACGATATTGCGTCAATCTGCGGCCCTTGTGGTAATTGAAGTTGCTGTGGTGCAATCTGGCCTTGAACAGCACAATCACCCACAATTTCAGCCCCCTGTTGTAGGTTAAGCTTACTCTCGAGGACCAACTCACCAGTCACAGTCAACGAGTCCGATACGCGTGCATCGCCACGGATATCTAACTTGTGCTCAGGTGCTTTACAGCCAATACCAACATTCGCATTGCCATCAACAATCAGCTCTGAATTACCGCGCACAGCCACATCTAGCGCAGCTTCCCCTTCACTGGTATTAACTGACACCATCGCGCTGTCATTATGTGAAATGCCCACTTTAACACTGTGTTCTACCGCTAAGCATGCAGCATTTACGGCACCACTGATATACGAATCACCTTTAACATGCGTGTCGTTACCAAAGTTTGTTTCACCTTGCACGGCTAAATGACTATGAATATCTACATGCGGTTTAAACACGACCTGATTTGCCGCATCTAAGCCTTCAACGACTAAGCTGCCACGTACCGTTGTATCTTTATCAAAGTGAACCGCTTCTTTAAAGAATGCATTACCCCTTACTGTCAGCTCCTCACCTAGGTGCAAGCTTTTAGCAAAGTCGGCGTCAGCCAGAAGATTTAGTTTGCGCTCTATGGTTGTTAGGCCCTCAATTGTGACAGTATCTTTAAATAAGGCATCATCGTATACGGTCAAGTCAGAGCGCAGCTCCACATCACCTAAAATCTTCGCGCCATCTAAACACTCAAGTTGGCCGGTACCACGCAATACCCCATTGAGCTCAATATCACCTTCGACCTTAATATCACCTAAAATATCCAGCTCAGCTTCCGGTTGTGCATTGCGGATCCCCACTTTGCCATCTTGAAATACAATTGGGTTAACCCCTTTGTGATAAACGGCTAAGCCATACTCAAAGTGGTTTTGCTCGACACTAAACTGGGCGTTACGGCGTATTGTAGATGCGTCTTCATCTTGCGCGTGCATAGCCAGGCCAATTCTGGTTTCACCCTGAAATTCTGAAGTGCCATAAATGTTCACATTACTTCTGAAGCTGGCATACTCATTGACGTGTAGACTATCATCTATTTCGACGCGACCATTAACAGTCAAATCCCTTCTAAAACAGGCATCTTCCCCTACATCTAAAATGTAATCTGGGCGCTCTACACCCAATCCTAAATTGCCATGGCTAAACACCAACTGTGCCTTACCACTTGGGTCATCTATACGAAGTGCTTGTTGATCCGTTTCACAGATATGCACTCGCGCAGTCGCTTGATATGGTGCTAAGGACAAATTTCCCGAGATAGTCGCATCGGCTCTAAAACTAGCATCATTATTTACGGTCAACGCATCGCGACCTTCAGTGCCCTCAATTTCGACACTACCACCAGCATAATGCTCGCCAGATACTGTTAAGTTCTCCCCAACTTGAGCATTGCGTCTCACTGCCAAGTTAGACTTGATTTCGCTATTACCATCTACCGTGTGATTAGCATCAAACTGCACGTCACCCGTTGTATGTAGTTCACCCTCTAGTATTGATTCTCCAGATACTGTCAGAGCAGCGCGCTGTACATCTCCTGAGTTGTTAGTCACACTCACATGCAGTCCGTTTTTCAACTCTGCATGACCCATCAACTTAGATTTTCCGTCTACTGTTAACGCAATCCCATTATCTCTAATAGTGAGTTGGCCCGTAATATCAGCCAAACCAGTAACCGCAAAATTAACGCCACCTTCTGGGATCATTTGATTAATAGCAAGCTGGCCTGCAGCTGCCAATATTTCCGCATCTTGTGCTTGATTAGTGATTCTAAATACGGGGTTTTCTGATAATTGAGTGAGCTCAAATTGGCTATTCGCAAAATTGACTGCGATGTGCTCGTTTTCAACAATGGTAAACTCATCAAATAAATGTGTATTACCATACACGTGCAAATCTGCGGACTTCTGCTCAGTACCCACTTGAGTTTGTATCAAGGTCGCACTGAAACCACCAAATTCACTGTTCTCACTGGCAACGTAAACGCCTTTAAGGGCCGTGATATCTTTATCAAACAATGCAGATTCACCGACATGTAAGCTCTGCTGCGGGTTATTTTGGAACAAACCAATTTGCTTGCCCGTTGCATTGATGACTGACGTTGTGTTTAAGCCGTCAAAAAAGCTGACATCCACACTTTGTGGTTGGCCGTTGTGGGCTAGCACAGCCAATTTTGCGTTGGTTGTCCAATCACTTTGAACCGTGTTAGATGCAATCACCACATGTTCACTAAAGTCCGCCTGGTAAATAGTCGCCTCATGAGAAACGTCTAGATCAGGCGTTGTGATATCCCCTTTAACCGTCAAAGATTGAGCTTGGCCTGTACTACCCATCACTGCTTGGTCATTATCAATACGCAGTAATGGATTACCTTCTTTATCAGCAACTAGCAAAGACGGGTGATTTGTGGCTGTACTTTTCACCGTCAACGTCGCTTCATGGTTGCCTACCTGCTCACCCACAGTGAGATTATGCCTCACTACACCATCGGTTGCTTTTACTAAGGTATCGGTCGAAATCTCCTCACTCGCATGCAATGATTTAAACGTAGCATGTGCAGTGACATCGAGGGTGGTATTAATAAGTGCGCCTGCATCTGTTTGTACCGGTGTGCTAGGCGTTTCGCCGACTTGAAGCTGGCGCGTACGTGTTTGACCGCTAACTTGGGCATCTTGACTAACCGACAGCGCATCAAGCACCGTACTCCCCGCTGTTAAGGTATCTGTAACCTGCACAGTCTCCGCATTGACTTGTCCAGCAGCAGTCAAATCATCTGAAATGTATGTATGTGCAAACATATTGATCGACTGTTCACCCGCTAGTGGCATATTCGTGACTTTCACCAAATTACGACTACCATCACCAATATTCAGTAAGTCACCGTTGCCAGCCTGAATATCCACTTTTGCATTCGGTGTTTGCGCTCCCACCGACAGCTTGCCGTTGACATACGCATCACTTTCTACGTTCAAATCGCCCGTAATGTCTGCTGCTTGTTCTATGCTCACAGTCCCAGAAAAGTGCGCGCGCCCGTCTTCATTTAGCGAGATGTGAGGGTGGTCTTTATCTTGTCCAACTAATACCGAATCCGCAACATGGAAGCGCGCTTTAGGCACACTTGTACCCACCCCCACTTTACCTTCTGGGTTGATAATAAAAGGCGTGTTATCTTGGTTTAAATCATCCACTCGGAGTAGATCGCTCGTGTCTGATGAACGTTTGCCAATATGCAATTTCGCCAAGGTGCTATTTTCATCTAGGCCAACACCTAACATCGGCGCTTCTACATGCTCTGTAAAGATGGCATTTTGCGCACTGAGCTCACCGAGTAACATGGTACGCTCTGCGACCGATAGCATCTGAGTTGATGTATTACCGCTCACACTGGCATCATTCACAATAGAGATTGAGTCAGCTTGGATATGACCTTCAACGGCAACATCTGCGTTCACTTCAACATCACCATAAGCGGTAATTTTTGGATTATCATCATCATCTAAGCCCGCTTCCAATGTCTGGATAGTGCCTTTACTGACAGATAACGCGCCCGCTCTTAAGTGCTGATTAATATCCGCCGTTTGTGACTTTAAGCCCTCCGTTAACTTTGCGCTGCCAGAGACGCGTAAAACCTCTTCTGCGTCAGGTAATACTTTGACTTTGTCATACACAGAAACGCTTTGCGCATCGGCACTGAGCACCTGCATTTCGCTATCACCATCACAAACAACCAGTTCGTGATCAATTTTGACGGCATCAGTATCCACGCGTAAACGCGGTGTCTCACCATCTGGATTGACTGTGAGAGGCGATGTAACCGCTATTTCTTGAGTTTCTCCGACTCTCTCTACTGCGATCGGGTCGTCTATTTGATTAAAGCCTGAGCGAATAAGAGATTCAAAATCATCCCCTGTCGGCGTTTTGAGATCATCAAACTTTTCAATTAATTCTGCGCGGCTGCGCTTAGTTACTATAGATGTTTGGTCACATTCGACTAACACTTCTTGGTCACTGACTTTGTTCATTCTTCGTTTCCTTCAGGATCTATGCGATTTGGCACGCTGGTCGCCACGATAAATTTCGAAACCACCGCGGTATTTGAGTTAATTTGTGAAAAAGACACAGGTAATATTGGTTTAAGAAAAGGGAGTGGAGAGTATCCAACCGTAAACCGAGTATTGCTTGATTGTGCAAATGCATTAGGTGTACAAATGTGGTCGATACACAACTGTGTGGCTAAATACAATACTTGATCTTCGCTAAACCCATCAGGGTAAAGCGCACTGTGTTCATTGATAATTTGCGCAACCGCGCTGCGTACTTGCGCATAACTTTGCTCATCAATTTCAATTTCATTAGGCAAAGGTTCATATGCATACTCAGACAATATCTGCACAAGATACGCTTCGAGTACTTCCATACCTTGAGGCTTAGCCAGCACGTAATTAATGATGTTTTCAATCATGGTACCTGGCTCAGATACCAGCACAGTTTCCAACAAACCGCCGATATCTGCTGCGACACTGGCAATATGAGCTTGGCCTTCTGCAAACCTTTCACGTTGTGCCTGACCGTAAAAATTCAACCAACCAAAATATAAGCGTTCAAATAAACTCATCTGCTCTCGCGTCAACCAGACACATTGAGCAGACAGGTGCAAAGGCTTAAACTTGCCTATTTGACTTTCCACTAACGCTCTAAACGCGTTATTTTGTAAACGAGTCGTCCAGTTAGGTAAGACACAATATAAATTGCCCGACGAGTCATTCCCCAGTAGATCGCTTTCCAATAAATAAAAGCTCTCTCTGTTATGGGTCGCTAGCGGCATCTGGCCATGGTGCGAAAAACCAAGGCTGCGCATCACTAAGCGACTCAGGCTCGCAGTATGCGCTGTTTTTGGTTCTTTCGATAAATAATCAAAACCGCGACAACGATTTTCTCCCAAAGCGCCAATCTCATTGAGTAATCGACACTTATCAATGTACTGGCGCAGTAATACTAGACGTAATAATAGATCCTCATGTTCGCTCGGATCATTCTGGCAGGCACCAATCACATTGACATAAAAACCAAATACTTCGCGATATTTCAGCAGGTTTGCATTCGGAAGTTTAATGGCAAAACGTGCCAGCAAATGCGCGATACTGTCGTTCAAGCGCGTTAACTGAGCTACTGAAAAGTCACTTTCTAATTGCTGCTGTAAACCTTGTTGTTGATACGCGTCTAATGCCAATTTTACTAGGTGATTAACGCCACTAATGCCTGTGACCGCCTGACTCAATTGCGTGTGCGGTAAAGCTTTGACTCTGTGCCAAAACTCATCAAGTTGCCCTTGCGAAAGCGCTTCGCTGGACAACATTCGATCCATAATCTGCCCTAACCGCTCGAAATGCGTATATTGAGGCAAAGCCAAAATATGAGGTAAAACATCCAGTTGCTTGTGCTGATCAGCCAATATTTGATCAAACAAGTGTAAATACCCTTTAAATTGTAATAATTGTGCTTTTTGATCAGAGTCGATATCTCGGTTTAAAGACTGCTCTGTCAGCGCATAAACTTGTGGCAATTCATGCTGCAGTGAACGGTATTGACTCAAAGGTAAGAATCGATGTGACTCTTGATTTACTTGCTCGGCGAGCCCTGATGTGTGTTCAACGATGCGCTCGCCGATTGCATACCTAATGGACGCAATTTCATCTTCATCAAGTACATAACTTTGACCTTCAATGACTAAAGAAATAGCATCAAAGAATTGTGTACTCAAAAATCCTAACTCAGGTGCCAAGTTTACTGAACTAGGGTCTAAGTCTTGAACTTCAACTTGCCAGTATTCATAACCTGGCTGAGCACCTTGATCTACGATAAATCTAAACTCTTCAATCTGTTCAATATTCGGGTGAACTCGCAGTGCATCTAAAATATCGGAGCTATAGAGGTGCTTCTTAACCGGTGTGCTCTCTAAATCTTCGTCTAAAATGAAGCCATTACTTAAAGATGGACCTACGTAGATATCCTCTACATACATCCCTTTATCCAATAATTCCTGACTAGTGTAACGGGTTAAATTAGGCGATATTTCAAGTGCGACTTTACTCAAAATATCGGCCATCACGTGTACAATGTCTTGCGCATCTTTGAGTACCAAATGCATACCCAATTGCACAGGTACAGACTGATAAAATTCAATCTTACCCAGTTGATGCGTTATACAACGAGCTGCGGAAAACGTGTGATGGATTTTTTCTCGCAAGCTATCTTGTGATGCCTGTGCCGATGGTGAAGTCAAAACAATCACATCAAAAATTGTCGCGCCAGTCGCGCGTTCATCGCGAACAGAAATCGTAATGTTCTTTATCTCTGTGATATCAAGCAACAAACGCCTATAGTCAGCAAGCGTAACGCAATGGCTAAACATCACTTGCTCCAAGTTTAAAAACTGCGTCGGTGCGAGAGACTCACCAGGCTCAACCGCGATAAGATCCTCAACGGTATAATTGAGTTTATAGCTTAAATCCGATAGCACATAAGCCAATACTTCAAGCAAGGTAATGCCTGGATCAAATACATTGTGGTCGCTCCATGTATCGGGTGCGAGCTTTTGTAGCTGTGCTATCCCCTGTGCTCGCAAACCATCTAGATCTTGCCCAGGGTTTAGCACAGCATCTGAAGCAATTTTCAGTGCGTTGGTTTCCATGATTTTCCTTTGGAAAGTAAGTCGATATGGGAGATGACGCCAAACCTTCAAGATTGTGAAACGGTTTATTAATTTGGCGTCGCTTTAAATGTAAGTAGCTTATTGCACAACAAAATTATGCTGAATTTTCCATTTTCCAATCCCTTCAAATACGTCACCATCTACATTCGTTAAAGAGATTTTATGATTGCGTGTCGGAACTAAAATTTCGCGGCTTTCATTAGGCGAAATTTGAGAGTATTGCCTGATCAGATCATCCATACGTTTACCTCGGATCACCTGTACCATGTTGACCGCTTGATGGGCTTCTAACGCCTGTGCTACATCCGCCAAATAGATGGTTTGCGATAACTCAGCATCCGGTTTGTTCCATGGGGTTAAGGTATCCACAATTAAGTCGTTTAGTTCAACTACGGTGGTCTGAATATCAAATCTTGGGTCAATCTGAATGATGATTTCTAGCTGCACTTCAATATATGTTGGATCTTCAACTTTAACATTGAGATATGGCGCACAGCGGGCTGTCACTTCATCCTGTATTTTACGCATCAAGTAACGAGGTACTTTGGGTTGTAAAATATTCACATCATGGTTAAGCGGAATGACAGTGATGTTTACACCATCAGCATTTTGATAGGCATTCACAGAGTGTAATTCAGGGAAAGTCTGCAACGTAAAATGCTCATAATCCCACCCCGTTTGAAGCCTATCTCTGTGCCTTAAGCGCTCACTGACACGCCGATATAAGCGACTATCATCTTCTTTGACCTTGGCACCAAAGCTATCAAATGGCTGTTCAATCGACGCGATTAAAGGGTCCGTCACAGTTAATTTACTAATGCTCCCAGCTGCCAACGGTTTTAAATAATGAGATTGAGCATGTTCAGCTGAACTAAGCGTAATTTGGACGGCCTGAGCATAGACGCCTTTTAGTTTTGAATAGATAGGGTTGACATAGCCATCTTGCAGTACCTCTGAATCAATGACGGCTCTTATCCAGATCTTACCGTCTTGATTAAACTGATCCGCTAAATCAAATTCAGGTAAAGAGAAAATAATGATCCCCGAATCTAGCAAGTCATAGGTATTGTCTTGTAATATTCGCCCTTCTTCACCGCTGCCTTGAGAGTCTTCTCGACTAAAGAGGTGCCATTGCCCTTGATTGTAGTATTCCCACTTAAACTGCGGAGGCTCGGAAAAATTGTAGCCATCAACCGCTTCTAGTTGAAACAGTACGCTGCATTGGCCAGGTGTTGGAAGATCTCCAATAGCTAGATACAAGTAACCCAAATCGTCTATTTTCGGCATTAAATGAAGCGTATTTTGCTGCTCCAATATTTGCAGCTGTCTGCCAATAGGTGAAATATGTTCTATCCATATAGAGTTACCTATGGCAGCCCTTTGCGCCCGAGAAATACTTTGCGTTCGATAATGTAATTTGACTGAGTCTAATAATGGGGTATACGGCTCTGGTACCTGCGTTGGCATAAAATCACCATCCGCAGGATTCCAATTTGCTAACTTAATACTATTTTGAAACGCATAATACTCAGATACCTTAGTATATTGCGGGTGACCAAAATCTTGATTGGATAAAGCCAAAGTGTACCATTTGGGCCATAATTTGGCTTGGGTCAAATTGAATGGCAAAGACAGATAATCCACATCACCATTGTCGTCATCGTAAGTAAAAACCAAACGGTTAGTCGCGATATTATTCACAACATCAGGTAATTGACCGGTGTTGTCTTGCACTATCAACGTGCGCTCATCGGGTGTCAATTCATTATCAGACGCTTGCCATACCAAGTCGTTATAAAATAAGTCCGCAACCAATTTGCTCTGCTCACTGCTATAAGTCACGTCCGATTGCGATATCAATACTTGGTTTCTTGGCCAAGCCTCACTCGCAAGTTGAACAGACTCAGTTGGTGGTGTCATTGCACTCTGATAGTCCATATAAGTTTGGTAATGCGCGTCAAAATCTGCCGGTCTACCCACCCAATTAAATTCAATACTTGCCCTTGTCACTCTTTTACTTAACAGCTCAGGGTGCGTGAATTCGAACTTCTCTGCCAGCTGAGGGGTAAAACCAAATGGTTCAAAGGGCTTAGTGGTATCTAAAAAGCCAGTACCATTATTGGCAACCAAGCCACTTGCACCAAGTACGGTCACCGCCATTCGTACTTCTTGAATTTCGCTGACAGCTAAGTTTGCCAGTGCTTCCACTCTTTCATTAAGATCCAATGCATACAGCGCGTCGTATTTTGACTGCTTTAACACAAAGGCGATATAAGGGAGCACCATGTCTTTGCCAATCATTAAATCAGCGACAGGGGCAATGGGCGCAAATAGCTCATCAACATGAATCACCAGTTCATTCTCACCATTGAGGCTAAGCTGTTCTGAGCTTAACAGCACCGCTTCTTCTTCGGTACTTAACCAAATATCAAAGCTCTCAATCCAAAGTGATAAATCAATGGGCGTTTCGCCAAATTCATCGGTAGAAAAACGCAGTGAGATAATGCGTTTACCACTACTCAAAAAGAGATCCTGAGAAGCAACTTTAAAGCCAATCTCTACCGGTAATTGAGTTTCTGACATTTGTTTATCGCCAAATGTCATTGCACTACTTTCAAGCTCAATCCCCAATTCAGTATCCAGTAAGACATTGCGACAGATCTTCACGCCACTTGCAAAGTGCGCTTTGTTCACCGTTGTCACCGTCTCTACCACTGCACGATTTATCGCACTGGGTTCAGCCAATTGGTAAATTCGCTCTTCGCCGTTGTCATCTTTGCCGCCATCAAACTGAGTGCCAGGTTGCAGCGTCAGCGACTCGACCTCGTTTAGTTCGATTAAAACATGGGCTGAATCAGGCGTTGCACTTTGCAACTCAAAGCCCAATACATCGCGATAATAATGGTCAAGGTGGCGTTGAACAAAATCGTTAAACTGCTGTTGGGTATGCTGTAACAGGTCAACAAATGTAAGTAGTAAAGACAGGTCTGGTCGGCTCGCCAATCGGGTCGTAAGTTCATCGCCGCTTCCTACCAGAATTAATTTGGCCAGTGCGGCAAACTTACCTGGCTCAGGTAACACTTTGTACCAAGTTTGTACTGGCTGCCACGTTGCTTGACCAATAAATTGGGTGTGTTGCGCGACAGAAGACAAGTAAGACAGCCATTGCTCAATCGTACGCGGTTCTATACTGAAAAAATCACTGGAAAGCTCGGGGATCTGTCGTGCGGTTTGACTTAACCCTTTACCGTTGCCAGAGATAAGTGATTGACTACGAGACTTAAAAGTCATGAGATTACCTTATTAATGTTATTAATGAGCATACCTATGCACTACTAGGTCAATTTAACCTTGGTAAAAGGATAAGCGGTGCGGGTCTGCATATTGCTTGGCGAGCAAGGTCGAAATGGGTGATTCTGTGGGTGATACCAAATGTTTGAAACGCGGGTTTAAACAGACTGCTCGGCGAGATAAAACGGAAACACCATATTGCTGCGGCTATTGGTTTTGCGGATCAAATAAGTGAGCTCTATTAATAAGGCACCTTCGTACACATCTGACATATCAAACGAAATATCCTCAAGGATAATTCTCGGCTCATAGTTTAAAAGCACCGCAGAAACTTCTTGCTTAAGCGTGACCAGTGCGGACTCACTGACATCCTCAAAAACAAAATTAGATAAACCGGAACCCAGCTCGCTCCAATAAGGCCGCTCGCCTTTGAGTGTATTGAGCGCAATAGAAATGGCCTGTTTAACCAATGTCTCTCCGTCTTCCATATCAGGCCCTGAATCCGGGCTGGTAAACTGTGGTGGGAATCCCCACCCTCTACCCAGAAATGAATTGTTCATAGCTACCTCCTCGTTATCCTATTTCCATCTTGTCTGTGGCAACCACCACTTTTGCACTTTCAATGGTAATTTTACTGTCCATTTTTATCTGACTATCATCAGGTGTTTTAATCACCACATCCGTTTTAGCAGTCATACCCGCCTTGTCTTTTTGAGATAAAGCATAACCTGAGCTTTCGCCTAACGAGATTGAGTGGTCTTTACTTCCTTCCATGATGATGTGTGGTTTTTTAAAGGTGAACTTCAGCGCGGTGGCTTGTTCTTTAAACAGCAACCCTCGAACATCATATTCCTGTTTGTATCCACCCAAAGGAGGAATGGCCACTGGGTTGTGACATGCCCCAACAATCACAGGATGTCTGGCATCCCCCCCGATAAAGTCCACCAGCACCTCAGTGTCTGGGTTAGGGGGTAAAAATAACCCTTCTTCCTTGCCAACATAAGTAGTCAAAAGCCTTGCCCAAATAGGCTCCGTGGTTAATGTATTTAAAGTGATGGGTATGCGATGTAATTTTTCTTTATCGTCTTTAAACGGCGCAACGGTAGCAACCAGCATTGGCGTAGCTGGCAATTCAGTCCATTTAGACCAGCCACTTTTCGTTAAAGATAAACCCAGAGTAAATTCACAGAACCAGCCTTGGTTACTTAAATGATGGTGAATTTCTGTCACCATGTAGTCCGCTTTGTTGCTTTCCCCAGCTCCCGATACTTTGATTGCATCGAGTAGTTTCAGTGTATGCAAAGCGGTGGCTTCAGACATATCAACTTGAATACGGCCTTGGCTCGTATCTAATAAACGATATACTTGCTCGGCTTTGGCCTTGGCAGCCAACTCGACTTTGTCAATGGGCGCTTGTGATTTGATGACGATATCTGCGGTCGCGCCCTCTTTTTTCTCACCCGAGTCATAGTTTTCAAGTAACATGGCTTGGGTTTTAATATCCCATGCACTGTGGTCAACTTTTTGCGCATATGAGCTATTGTCCATACAAAGCTCAAATTCAGTACACCCATCCATCGCCACATTAAACTCTGTTGCCGCCGGTTTGTGCGTTGTCAAATCAACGATGTTGATCCCTTCTTCTTCATAAAGCGCAAACCCATTGGTCAGGATGCGATTCATGATCACTTCCCACGGTTTTTTCTCAACCATGAGATATTGATAGTGTTTTATTTTACTGTCCGCGACGGTTTTTTTACCGCCACAGGGTTTGAGCAAATCATTGATAATGTCGGTGTCAGTAGAGTCTGGCTTGTAGAGCTTACTTATTTGGGACTGACAGAGCTTATTGGCTTCACCTTTAGCGAATACGGTAATATAGGGCTCACTACAATAACCAACTTTGCCTCCTGTAATGACACCAACAAATAATGTCATTTGCGCATCGTCACCAAAACCGGCTTTGACTTCGATGGACTTACCGGGCTGAAAATCTTTATTCAAATCCAGTTTAAAGCTTTCCTCAGCCATATCGCCATCTTCGAATACAATTGACAACTCAGAAACCTGGTTTAGCCCACGATGGGTGACGACTTCACGTACACCGACTTCCAGTTTCTTCTCGCTACCATCAACTAATATCGTATAACGAATATCCATATCATCGCTCCAATGGTGGGTAGGTAATATAGTCACCCACTTCAGCGCCTCGGAGCGAGGGCAATCTATTTACACTCGCTACTTGATGAACATAGTTTGCTTTCCCGTATATGGAAGTAACTTTCGAAACCAAACTGTCCCCATCTAAAAATTGTAATTCGTGCGTGAGATCTGGCGAGCTTTTACCTGTTCTGAGTTTAATTTCTTTGCTCGATAGACACTCAGAGATATTACAAACAACCTGAGCTTTGACTCGATTACCTTTGGAGTTAACCAACTCAGTAATGACATTAATATCGCTGAACATGCCATGAAAACCGCCATCGGCACCATGATTAAGGACCATATTCAAGGGCATAATAGTGACGAACGCAGGCAAGTGCGTTTCCCCTTGTACCGCAAGGCCATATTTTAGCATTTCCTGAATACTGTCTTCCGTTGACGTTTCACCGCTCATGGTCATTGCATATTGAGAGGGGGTTTCAATAATCGTGTTATCAAGTAAAAACGTAATCGTTAAAACGGACGGGGGTGATTTTTGATAACGTGCAGAGCCGCTTTCCGAGCCAATGGCCTTTGAGTCTTTTAAACAATTTTGATGAGTGACATTGAGTGATTTAGGATCATATGGAAGCGTTAACTCACCTAATTTATTGCCATCGCCACGCTCAATTTTTTTATAAAAAGTCACTTTACATAGTGGTAAGCCACTTGCGTTAATGCCGTCTGCTTTATTCATAATTAGGGCCTCTTTTCCTTACCTTGACGTGCAAATCTAAACTCAATATGTCGTTTTAAATCTGACTCTAATTGGTGTAATAAGTCTTGCAATTCGGACCAGCTTACTGTGTTGCTATAATACTCAGACTGTGGTGATTGCTGCGCCTCGTTGCCGGACACACTGGCAGAGTTTTCCACCGTTGATTGGGCAGGTTCGTCAGCATGGATCCGTGCTTTAACTCGAACATTGTTACACTTAACTTCCATCTATTGAGCTCCTTACACTGGCACACCTGGAATAGGCACAGCCACCAAATCGCGATAACTAAAACTAAGAGACTCAATAAGCACATCATTTCTACTCGCATCAATCCCCTCCCATTCCCAGCTTTCTAAAAATGCATCTTGCACAAGCCAAGCTTGCGATGGTAAGTAGTTATCATCTAAGGTAGTGATCAAAATCTGATTTTTAACCAAGTAGGTATTCCAAGCATCCCCAAATACGAGATTTTGCAACATCAAAGGACTGCCACCTTGAAAAACGCCACGCTTTAAAGTGAGTGTTTTCGCTTGTTTTTGATTCGCAATGCTGACGCGGTTATTGGTATAGTCGATACTGCGGTTCATTTTTAGACCACTGACTTCTTTAAACAGAATATCAATGGGATTAGGAATGCCTGCGGCCACAATACCAACTAAAAATCGATACCCGACCATGGGAGTTCTAGGGTCTTGAAACATATTAGCCACCTAAGCGGGCACTTTCGTGCCCTAAAAGAGAGTTAAAAATTAATGGAACTCAATCTTGATGTCATCTGCCATCATCTCTAAAGACTCAACACTGGCCTCGTTAGAGCCACCATTGATACTCGGAGCGGTCAGTTTTTTAGGAAATGCATTAATCACTTTCCATGTTACCAATGGCTGAGACCTGTCTTCATTGGTCAATGAAATTGTGATGTCTTTTTTATCAACTAAGTTCAAGCTGATAGATGAGATCCAATCGTAGAATTGGCTCTTCTGTTTAACCAGACCACGCTTCAAAGTAATGTTGACGTCTGTTGGTTGCCCAGGCATGTGTTTTTTGCCATAGCCATCTTTATACGTAATTGTTTCAACGCCGATGTCTAGACCAGATACTTCTGAAAATGGAATGCTCTCTTCGCCGAAACTGACAACAAATCGATAGACGGGAATTGGATATTCTGCTGCGATATCTGCTTTAGTAGTAGCCATGTAATAACTCCAAAAATTCGGTATTTACAGCTGTGCTGTAGGAAAAATAAATATCTATTTGACGCCATGGTTCAGCGCCAAATAGCAATGTTTAATTAGCTAATTGCCTTTAGGCGCAAGAATTAACCTTCAAGGCTCTTATGAGAGAATGTTAGAACGATGAATTCAGCTGGGCGCACTGCCGCAAGGCCAATTTCAATGTTCATTAAGCCATTGTTGATGTCATCTTCAGTCATTGTTTGACCAAGGCCAACGTTGACGAAAAATGCTTGCTCTGGTGTTTCACCAAAGAAAGCACCTGAGCGCCAAAGCCCTTCTAGATAACTTTCAATCATGGTTTTAAGTTTTAGCCATGTGAATGGCGTGTTAGGCTCAAATACTGCGAAGTGCGTTGCTTTTTGTACAGACTCTTCAACCATGTTAAATAGGCGACGTACAGACACATAACGCCACTCGTTATCGTTACCCGCTAGCGTACGAGCACCCCAAACAAGCGTTCCTTTACCGACGAATGTACGGATAGCATTGATAGACTTACCAGAAGTCGCATCTACGTTGAGGTTTTCTTGATCTGCATTATCAATCGCCAGTTTAGGCATTAATACTTGTGCAAGTGCAGCATTCGCTGGCGCTTTCCAAACACCACGATCTTTATCTGTTTTAGCCATCACACCCGCGATTGCTGGTGAAGGTGGTAAATCAAGGTAGTTTTTACCAAGTTCTGCTTTTACTTGGTTATACACATCTGCTGATGAGAATGGGTAAGCCGGGTCACCGATTGCAGCAAGCTGCAGCTGAGGAAGCATGATGTCAGTTAATTCGAAATCATCTGAGATAGTAATTGCAGAGCCGCCTGGTGTCGCTGTTACTTCACCGTCTGCTAGATCAACTTGCTCACCATCAGTAAGGCGATAATATTTACTACCGTCTGTTGCAAATACCGTTTCTGGCACTAAGTAACGATTACCTGATGGGTCATATTCAGCATCCGTTGGGTCGTTCGCCCCTGCAGGGTTATAAAGGTAATCTTGGCCAATTGCAGCCCAAGTGCCGTCGTCACCCACACAAACCAGTTCATGTGTGTTCGCTTTTGGCCACCAAGCTTGCGCTGTTAGTGGAGTATTAACAACTACTTTCTTCGCGTCATATGCACGTGCCATTGTTGTTGTTAAATATGGGTAGTAAGCTGCACCATATTTAAGGCCCAATGTAGCGCCCGCTCTCAATGCTTTTGAATCATCCGCGATTGGGTCAATGCTGTCTGCATCCGCTTGCATTTGAACGTCAACCAGTGCAAAGCGATCCATTCTTTTTTCAGCATGAACAAGCGCCTTATTTTGCACTTCATAATGCTTAACAGTGCTCAGGCCAATGGCTTCTGGACAAGAGATAAGTGTGACTTCATCTATTTTGTTTAGTAATGTGATAGCCGCTGTGAACTTTGCTGCTTGCTCAGCTAGCAGGTTTATTTCACCAGTCACTGGATCTGCTGAAAGAAGTCCTGCGTCTGGCGCACCGATACTTACCACATAACACGCACCGCCACCATTGGCAAAGAAGTGACTCACTGCTTGGTGTAAAAAGAAATATGCATCCGCAAGCATTGTGCCATCTGACGTGACATTGAAGCCACCAGTTGACTTAGGCGCAACTTTAAAGCTCTCTTGATATGCGCCACCAAATACAGCTTCAAATTCAACCATGCTCGTAATACGAGTTGGTGAATTAAGGTAAGCAACATTACCAGCATCATCGAGCTTTGTTGTATAACCGATGAAAGCAGGGATAGCAGTAGCCACTTCTGCAACTGACGGAGGCAGAGTTGACTTCTCTTGGACGTAGACGTCTGGGGTTTTATATTGAGGCATAGTTTTTCCTTACGTTGATAATTACATTCTAAAGAGCCGATTAGGCAAGAATTTTGTGGGAAAAGAGGCACAAAGCTGTTCGGTCATAACAGTTCAGGTGGCAAATCAATGGGAACAAACCCACCCTTTCCTTTGTGCCTCTGAAATCGAAGAGCCTTTGCACGGCTCCGCCACATCAGTCCCAACTGATGTGTATGTATTAATTAATTTGTACTGCTATGACGCCATGGCCTAGAGGGTGTGAAAATTAAAATGAATATTTTTTAATTTATTGATTTATAGTATTTTTGACTGAATATTTCTCTGTGAATTAACCCGCCCCAAGAGCGCTTTACAGACGAGATAGGGTAAAGTCGGTGTAATCATGATATGAAATGCGAAAACGACTAAATTGAATAGAAACGATTTGAAAAACCAGTTAAATATACGCTCATAAGTAGTGCGTAGGCACTATGCAGTGACTCGCATAAGTCAATTTGAGTGATTGACAAATTCACTTGATGACAATTCAGCTGTGCTTGACTAGCAAGTAGATCAAGATATTCTCTGTCAAAGCGGTTATTAATGGCTTGCGCCTGTAACCAACTGTCTCTGTTGGTCGCGATAGACACATAATTAAGTTCATAACTGTCGATGAGTGGTTCACTGAAATTTGCAAAAAGCGCATTTAAAACAAATCGGTTGCCTCCATAGGCCGTTATGTTTCTGTAGTCTGTGTATTCTACATATTCACCTTCCTCATTAAGCGCTTCCCAATGTTCCAACGCCTTTTGCTCGAAGAACCTATGAGGTGACTGATTTAAGGTTGCTTGCTGCTTTTCATCAAGCATCCTTGCATGATACTGCAGTTCGTAAAAGCAAAGCCGACATAAAGTTGCACTTCTGGCCAATAGGTAGCCTTGGGCATCAACGTATAACTCGGCCCCTCTGGGTACCGCAATATTAATTCCGTAAAAAGCATCACTATAAATATCGAAACTCAACGAAGATATATCGAGGATAAAATTGCCATAAACTGATTTAAATAATTGGTCAACCTGATTAAATTCATTGGGTGTGGCACTACTTAAAGTCAGTTCAGCGAGCGTGCGCGATTTCACTTTAACAAATTCAAAGCCCTGATATTTTACCGAGTATAATGGTGGCAACAACTCATTGTCCGTGTCTAATTCAGAACCAGCATGCGCTTTAGTTACAAACAAATTTGATAAACGGGGTAATTGCACCATGTTTCGCTGTCTGTGCTTCGGCTGTCTTTGAGCTTTTGTCACTTTATCTAGCGTGAACAGCTCAGAAGTGCTTTTTAATCCTTCGGGTAATACCCTCAACTTAGAATTAACCAGCTTAGCTAAATTGGTTGCTGGGATCACCCAACTGACATTAGCGGCGCCATTTTCTAATCCGCCGTTCCCTATACCTACCAACCTGCCCTGGCTATCAAATACTGGGGCACCTGAAAAACCAGGTAAAAGACTACCGTCCAAGTAGTAAATAGGAAACTCCACATCGGGTATATTGGTTTTTGCTAGCGTATCGACGGCATAAGGTGGTAAAAACTGCTTTAATACTTCTGGCTTTGCGTACCCTTTCAATAATTCACGTGTACTCATTGCCAGCGCGCCATGGTGAAAGCCCAATGCAGTCACATGCTCTCGATACTCTGGCTTCGCTTGCTTAATTTGATTTAAAGGGCGCCACCCTTTTGGTGGGTTAACGACCTCAAGTAACACTAAATCTGCTTCAGGGAAAACACGAGACACCTTCGCAAGGCGTCTTTTCTTCCCAAAATCTATGATAATTTTACTGCGTGGGTGCGGGTCCATCACGTGCAAAGACGTCACGACCCAATGGTTTTTTTGCCACAAAAACCCAGAAGCGACTCCCATTGCATTGTTCGGTTTTTTGACAACGATTCTGACTGTACTCTTGCTCAGAACATCAGGCTCTAAACTGGCAAAGGCATATTTAACGGAAAAAAACGTCAACAACAGTGACAGCAAAAACAGTGACTTTGTCATACTATCAACCCTGCTTGACTGGACAGACCATTTCATGAACGAACTTCAGCGCATGGAGCTTATTCACCTCTGATAGTCTTTGTTCATTTAACTGTTGCAAGGTTTGATGCCAAGCTTGCGACAATATATGTTGGGCTTCATCAAACTCAGTTATGTTTGCAAGCTCCCTATCATCTAAGCAAGGTTTTTCATCGCCGAGTTCACCACAAACCGTATCCCGTACCGCCAATAAAATAGACTTTTGGTCGCCCGGCTCCACTTGTCGCACTATCGACTCACTCAGAGTCGCCCACTCATCGCCAGTGAGGGTAAAATTATTAATCACCTCTTCCAGCTCAAGGCTACGATCTGTATATCTTAACTCTTCGCAACCCGTCACAGATACACTGGCACTGAATAGCACGCTATTATGCTGGCTAGATAACAAGTTTGCGTGCTCTGAAAAGTGAAAGGATCCGCTGGATGATGCGCCCTCAGCGCTACTGACATGCTCTAGTGTCATGCCAAACTCTTTTAAGGTCAAAAGTTGTAGAGCTTGCTGATGTGTGTAACCTGCTGCTAAGTATTGTGCTTTAAGTTCCAACAACGAAGGCGTAAATACATTGTGGGCACGTACATAAATCCCCATGTACGCCCCAACAACACAGGCAACCCCAAAAGCACCAATACGCAGCGCCTTAGCATCATTAAAGTGACGATCATTCAGTCCCAAAATAGCAGCCAGTACTGCCGTCAATGCACCGAGTAACATTGTCACTGTCGGCGTCACACTTGTGCCCATAATTACACCGAACAAAAGGCCAATACCTGCCCCGCCAAAACAGGCGATTTTAAGGTTTACTTTCCTTTCCAATATGATTTCCTTTGACGCGTTAATTACCTTATTAACAGATTAGGGGTTTTATACTTCCGCTTACGACGCTTGGTATTTTTTCCACCAAACTTATATTCATATTGTGCCGAGAGTGTATGTGTGTGTCCGCTATTACTCAGCCATAACTTTTCGAATTTGACTGTGATCAATGTACTTGCATCAAGACGGTATTCAGCCTCTGACACTAACGCCTGTTGTGATTGACTTCCCCAGTAGCTCCGCTCAATATAGTTTGGAAAGACAGAGTGCCGGCCACCCACATACAAGGTTAGAAAATGCGAAAATTGATACCCGTACTCAATAAGTAGAGAATGATAAACCTGACTTGTGTCGTCTAACGACTCACTCTCAAAATTCAACTCTCGAAAGCTTAGTACATAATCTAGATCCACTTTTGCATTTTCAAAACGCTGTTGATGACTCAATAAAATAGCACCACCTAACTCTTTATCCTTAAAGCGACTTTGTTGATGCTGGTATTGTTCAGCACCTGCATACACATCAACCCCGAATGCGTACCCATGGGATAAGTCATATTCGTAAAATAGTTCGAGCCTAGATTTATGTCGCCGATAATTCACTGAGTCAATAAATTGCGCTTCGCCAACACGGCTTATTTGGCCTTTAAGCTTGGTATGATCTAACGTTAGCTCCGCATAAATAGATCCACTCGAAAACAACTTGCCACCCGCACTGAAGCGTCCTTCAAGCGTATTGGAATCCCCAGTGAAAACATCACGACTTATTGCTTGGTTAACAGGCTCTCTGCGCAAAGAAATCGATTGATTGTATGCCGAGATATTACCAAAGTAGTTGACCTTTTTATGCCAAGGCATACTGGTTGAGCGCTTTTCTTTAAGCAAAACAAGAGGCTGAGCACTCAAGCCCATACTCATCAGCAACATGCTAAGCAAGGCGAAGACAGTCGATGGTGTTTTTACATCACGTGGTGGCTTTTTATTACCCATTTCCACCGGTCACCCCCGTTACATTCACAGCCTGAATGTCTGCTTGTAGCTTTATATTTTCAGCTTTTAATAAATCAAAATTGATCGGTTGGGTTTGTGCCTCATGTAACCTGCGATTGATGTCGTCTGGGATATTTTTCACTAATCCACTTTGCGCTAACTTAACGGAGCTTGCCATCAGTGCCGTTTTTAACGCTGATAACTTATCTCGGTTCGCTGCATCTTCTGGCTGGGTGCTAAATTGCTTAATTGCTGTGATAAGCGGAGCTAATTGTGCGGTATTTTCGGCTACCGCCGCATTGACTAAACTCAATAGCAACAGAGTCTGTTCTTGCTCAGTACTGAGTTGGTTAACAGGCGTTAGCTCAGTAGCCAGTATATTACGCTGCTGATCAGGCAAATTAAGTGCCGTCAAAACCACTTGACTGGCTTGCTGAGCAATCGAGTCAAACTCGCCTAGGCTTGTGCCTTGGTTTAATTTATTATTGATTTGGCCATACACCAAACTCGTTAAAGCATTTACTTGCACAGAGCCAATTAAATTATTGGACGAAGCCATATAATTAAGCTGTAAATGAGCAAGCTCAGGGGCTGTGACGACTTCTTGATAGTTAGCAATTAAGCCACCATCGCTATCAAAGCACTCAACTGCATCACAAACCATTGTTGTGTCTTCTATTGCTTTGACCTCAATGTAAAAAACGCTGTTTTCGCTCACACTGAACTGACTGTCAAATGACCCAAATTCATCACTTTGGCCTTGCCAAATGGTTGCATGTTTTGCATCAGAAATAATAATAGAGGCATAAGCCATTGTGCCTTTGAGCAAACTGCCATTTATTAAGAGTTCATTACTGCCTCTTATCACCCCCTCTTTGTAACACCCCACCGGCATACATATCAGCAAAGTTATGCTGAGAAAACGAGACAACTTAACATTATTCATGAGATTTCCTTTCATCCCCTCTATAAATGGGCATTTAAGTATGTGTATAAAATGAAAAAAGTGCAGTAAATTGACTTTTTATTTTGAAATAACAATCGGCTGGGTCGGTTCATATTTGACCGTAAGTTCAGTCGGAGGGCCAGGATCCGGTACTCCCTGCGGATTAAGTGCGGGGATCACGCTCAATGCGCACACAATATCACCCTTAAGCACAATTGGCGCGCCGCCTTTAAATGTCACTTCGGATAAAACAATATCGTTAATTGCACTGAATGTGACCGCTCCACCGGCCGCATAGGCACCATTAATATAAGGCGACATATTAACTTTCTTGGTCAAGAATTTTTCTATGTCATCTTGAACGGCTATCTCCCCTTGGCAAATTAGTCCTTTGGAAGCCACTTCTAAAGGGCCTGCGGTTGGAACAACCAAGACGCCTTTATCTAGCAACAAGTTAAAAACGGTACTTTCATTGAGAATTTTTATCATTATTGATACCTAGCGCAATGCGATAAACGGGTGTGCTTTAGAGTTTTTATGCTTTTACTCCTCACAAAGTCACTACTCAAAAGCTGATGGAGATGAACGCCTTTGGGCGACTCTAGATACAACGGCGCTGAGCCTAAGTTGTGAATTTTATTTTCGCAATGGACTTATCCGTTGCGAAGTAAGACTAGCGACCATACTTTTTGATAATCGACCAAAGTCCTAATTACAGTTTGAATTCCATCCCATAACTTAGAAGTGTTCGATTTTCAGCCAAAAGGACCTTTATGTTGACGTCAAATACGTTAAAAACCATTCTGTTCAGTACAAGCTTATTGCTCACTTCGCACGTACATGCTGCTCCAAAATCTGAAGAGCCACCACTGCTGTTAATTGGTGCTTCATTCGCGAATGCAAAAATGCCTTATTTCGATAACCTTGAAGCGCCATTAAATGGTATAGCAATCAATTCAGGGAAGTACTTATCACTGGGTAATGCCTTGATCAGAGAGCCTCGACTATCTGGGCATCTGATAAACGAAGGCCAAGCTGGTGCGACAACATTTGACAGGCTCACTTGCTTTCCGGGACCAGAATGTGTGGGCCCAGGCTGGGAAGGATATGAAAAGCTATTTACCAAGGCTTTAAGCAGAGTAACTTCATTTTCCGGTGAAGTCTCTGCAGAGTATATCGTTATTATTCGCGGTAATGATTGTAACCACCCTGATGCATTCGGTATTCCGATGGCAGACACATCGGAATGTACCATTGAGCAAATGAACTCGTACATTGATACATTTGTCAGTGTCGCTAATCGTGCATTAGATGCTGGGATCACTCCCATATTTTCAAAAGCACCGGCCTATGACGCCATAGATTGGGAAACATTACGAAGCCGATTCAACTGGCCTTGGATAATCAGTAAAGAAAATTACGAGACATTTTCTGAACTCAGGCTAAACCGTCTCCGAGCTGAAGTGCCCAATGCCATTTTTTTGGATATCTGGAAAGGGTTTGAGCCCATGGATGACGGATTGCACCCGAATAGGAAAACCATGCAACGCGCGGCTAAGCGTATTGCAAAAGCCATCAAAAAACACCGTAAGCACAGCGCAGAATAAATATTAAACTGTCTATAATATAGGGCCGCCTTCCCCTTCCCTGCGCGTAAAGCGGCCCTCTTCGCCATGATTATTGCTATCTAATATTGCTTGCGTGCCAATCGGCGTAAATATTTTTGTTGCATGGCATCCACTTTAATCGTGTTTTTTACCCAAGTCTCGGCAACACTATTTAACTGATTGAATGTATTTATACTTTTCTGATAGCGGTAATTCTGTAAAACCGAATGTCCAATACCACAAGCTTGCGCTCGAGCGACCAGACTTCTGACCTTATTCTCCCCTTCACCGACATTGACTAACACATCAATCAAGCCGAGCTCATACAGCTCTTTGGCACTAAATCGCTTATCTGAATACATGACTTCCATCAAGGCACTACGCGATGTTTTGTGCTGCAACTTCGCAATTAAAAGGTGCTCTAGGCCATGATTAAACAGCGTAGAAGGATACATAAAGACTGCACCTTCCTCCGCTACAACACAATCCGTACATAAGGCAACTTCCATACCTGTACCGTAAGCACGACCTTGTATCAATGCGATACTGGTCACATTGTGTTTCGCGCCGTGTAAAATTCGCTGCAAAAGCGTCATATAAGTAAACGCATAGTCTTTGAGCCAAACGCCATCTTGCTCAGACACACAATTTGCTAAGCTACCTAAGTCTCCCCCCAAACTGAATACACCTGCTTTGTCACTGCTGAGGACCTTAATTACACGCTTTTGTGTATTAGATTCTGGTAAAAAGAAATGGCTCAGCTGTCTTAATAACGATTTTGTGAAATAAGGTGCCTTATTTAGCTGCATTGTCGCCCAATGCAAGGAGCCAGTGCGCATGATTGCCAAAGGCTCACAGTTATAAACGGAAGTTGCTCTCACCTGCACGAATTTTTTACCCTTTCAAATTAGATCGATAACCCGACGTACTAGACTGAGCTTTGTGAACAATTCGTTAAAGTAATGGCTAGATAAAGTCGACACCCTGCCACTGAGCTTCTACTTTTAAAGAAAACACACGGCCACATGCAATGAAAATTCAACTTTTAAGTTTTATACTTTTTTCAAGCGCCAGCTTAGCTGATGCGCAAGTCGCTAAGGTCATGCTTGCTAAAGAGCAAGTCTTGGCCACATCGGGTTCGGTTGAGCGCAGTTTGAGCCGTAAGTCCCCTATCTATCGCGCAGACATACTAAAAACAGGAAAAAATGCCCGAGCACAATTTAGGTTTTCTGATGGTACGATTTTGTCACTGGGTGAACATACTCAATTTATTGTCGATCAATTTGAACATGAAACAGTCTCTGAAGCGCACTTTGAATTTATACAAGGCGCATTCAGAGTCGTGACAGGTCAAATCACTCAGGTTACCAATCCCGATTTTAAAATTAAAACACCGATGGGCTCTATTGGGATCAGAGGCACTGACTTTTGGGGAGGCAATTTATATAGCGAAGACACAATCGATGTTATTTTGCTAGACAGTGAACACCCGCTTGTTGTTGAAAATGAATACGGCCGCGTCACCATATCACCCCCTGGGTTAGGTACAACGCTGACTTTTGGAAAGCCACCAAGCAAACCAGAGAAATGGTCAGATAAAAAGTTACAAGATGCGGTAAAAACCATTCAATAAGTTTCTCTCTTGGATGAGCTTTAAGTCACTTCATAAAAATATAGAAAATATTTATTCCTTTGTCTGGCCAGACTAATTATTGCACTTTAGAAAAGCACAATAATTTACATTAAATTAAAATGGTTGATTATTTTTAAAAAATGAAGTCATCAGTAAAGCTAATTGAAGCTTATGAATTACATATTCAATCAAATTAACTAATTAATTAAACCACTTGAAAAAACCATCAAAACATTGATTTATATACATATAAATTCTTAACCCCTACAATTTAACTTTTACATATCACCAATTTGCTGATGTTCATTTTGTTTGATACTTTGCATCTCGTTAACACTTTGGGCCCAAGTGATAACTCACTAAAACTAACAAGTAATAAACAACTGAATTAAAGAACGACCAAAGGAAAAAAAATGAAAATGTTTAAATTAGGTACACTTGCAGCTGCTTTATTAACCACAGTAAGTGCCGTTGCTGCGCCTATCAACGTTGCTGATACAAATGGCTATGACCGCCACACTGTTTACTCACACGGCCCAGTAAGCCGCGTAGTGATCACCAGTGAGTTTGCGCACAACTTCTCAGCTGACATTGAACTTCGCGACGGCGCTCGTTGTGATAATGGTAACCTATATTCAAACGTTGACAGCAGCCATGTTGTAAATGTTGGTGTTCAAGCAAATGCGTCTAACGCAAATGCAGCAACAATCGGTGTGACTAACGCAATTGCAGAAGACAAATTAACACACAACAAAACACTTCACTTAAGCTGCTATGATGCAGACAATACTTGGTATAACGTTCTGGTAAACGTACCTGGTGCGCCTATTGTAAATTGGGACATTACAGTTGAGCCTGCAGGTGAGTTCGTAAACCAGCCATATTCATTTGGTTACCATTCAGCATTCCGTGTTAAGAGCACGCTTAATGTGAACAACCAGAATAAGAGCCAGTCATACTGCTACACAGTTGCTAACCGTGGTCTATCTCTAGGCCTATTCCACGGTAGTGATACTTCGAATACTTTCCATTCAGATGTATTCACGCAAGACAAAGTGTACAGCAATGACACTGCACAACCTGTTCTTTACCAAATTGTTCAGTGTGAAAATGCTGCTGGTAAAACGATGGCTGTTAAAGTATTCAACTTAACAGATCCAAACGGTATCTACACTTATGAAGACCAACTTATCGTTAAGTAAGTAGTGACGAGAAACGATTTGAAAATGGCAGCTTAAATTAGCTGCCATTTGTTTTGATATCTTAAAGTTGAGAATGGTTAAACGTGGATACGGAAATAAATACACGGTGGCCAAGCGCTTTTTTATCAGGGCGCTGATAAACATAACGTCGATATTCAGAAAGGCTTGCTGGTGCCCCATCAAAGCCAGACAACATTACACGAGAATGGTCGGGTCTATTCTGCGCAGGCAAAAAGGTCTCATCACCAAAACTAAAACTCGGTAGTTCAGAAACCAAAGCACCAGAGACGTGCCATTTTATTGGGTACTTGCTCGTATCAAAACTAAATTCCCATGCTGCGCTCTGAATACGTGTATCTAACCCAGTAAAGTCATAACTTACTGCATCCCCCTGCTCTAGAGAAGAAATAGCCACAGTTAATTGCTGTGCCAGCTCAGTAGATGCAATTGGAAACGTCAATTCGCCAATTTGGTCTACTTTATCAAAGCGCAGTGTCACGCCATTTGATATAGCGACAGGGAGCCCCTCATAATGGAACAATATACTCTGGTAGTTACTGAGTTCATGTTCAGCAAACCCTGTTGGGTACATTTTCAGATTGACACCACCTTCAACTGAAAAATCAAAATCTTGAAAAAAGTGATTGCCTATCTTATCAACAGCACTCAAATAGACTTTCGATTTTTGCTCAAATTGTGACGTAGATAAATCTGCACTGTGGTGCACAAAGTCACTGCCATTTACTGTGATTGTATTTACACCTTCGGGCAAATCAATTACCGCTAGTAGGCTAGAACCATAGCCAGGTTGGTCGATAGTATAATATACCTTTTCGTCATTTCCACAGACCTTAACAACATCTTGATAGTCTTGTATATCACCACCGTTAGATCTTGAAACACGAAACCTGCTATGTGTTACTTTAAGTGCACTCAGATCAACGTCTATTTCTTTACATTTACAATAAGCAGACAGGTCCTGAAATTCGATTGTCGTAAAATCAGCGCCTGAAGAAATATCTAACTTGGTATATATTTTTCGAAAATTTTCAAAGCCACCGTTATTCTCCATGCCAATAATAGAGGCATGTTTAGCGCCTGCGGGAATTTGCTGACTAAAATACCCGCTACTATCACTCGAATGTGACGCAACAACTTGACCGTTGTCGTCGTGAAATACAATACTCGCATTAGGGTAAGCAACCAAACCGCACTCTGTGCGCTTTTTAACATTTAATGTCAGAGTTGGCTGTGCATCTGGCTTTGTTACAACAGGATTATTGTCTTGTGGATCACTTGAAGACCCACCGCATCCTGCCAGCGCAAATATCGAAGCCAAAATAGGGGCAACTGTCAATTGGTTTACTTTCATGAAGTTCATAACTAAAAAAATTTTTCGAATTGTACACGAAATGCAACTCGTTTGTATTTTATTTAGAGACAAAAATAGAATGCAAGCTCATGTTTGTCAGGATCTTAAGTCGTTTACATACCTACTGCCACATTAATGAGAACATAATAAGATGTAGTAAGTACAAATTTAACCGAGCTGCTGCCGTGATTACATATTAAATCACTCGATTTAAGCAAGCGGAATTAATTGAACCAAACAAGGTATAATTGGGTTGGGAAAATACGCTCCACAACTTCTCCATTTTCGCCTTTGCTTAAATTTAAGAAAAGATAAAGTAAAAATTAACTTTCTTGTATATAATTAATTAGTTAAAAATTAAACCCACATTTAATTAAAGAACAACCAGACAGCCTAAAACCTCTTAACCAAATTCAGTTAAAATAAGAATTAAATATGAATAAACTTGCAAGAATAACTATTCTAACTTTCTGCCTAATCGCACTACAAGGCTGCTATTTTTTTAGTGAAAATGTAATTTTAGAAAATTGCTTTTCTCCATTTTCAATTTCTAAGCAAGCACTTTCAAAAGACGTCGAGACCCGTATCTTACCTCCGAGTAGCAACTTAATTGATGATGGCTATCGCTTTACTCTAATTGATAAGTCTTACGATTATGGCAAATATAGACAATCTACAGGGAATATTAACTTTACAGGGAGCTTAATATTAAGTGTACCAAATTGGGCTCACAAATATATTGGTGGAAACCCAAAAGGTTTATACTTTGAAATAAAAAACGGTGGGCAAAAAGGTATAACTAATTTTTTAACAATGGACTACTATATGCCCAACCACCTAGTTAGTATTAAACCGCACTGTAAGGATGAGCTGATAAAAACGTGTCCAAACCAAAAATGCAGCTATAAAAATATATTAAATTAAAAGTAAACCTCTTTTTTGGGGTTATAAAAAAAGCAGCCATCAGGCTGCTTTTATTGAATCAAAGAGCGAAGGGCCATCTCTGACCGCGTGTGTGTATCGCCAATTAGGCTTTGGCATGGATCAATGTTCCTTTTACATGTTGTATCGATACGAGCAGTTATGAACTCACAGCCACTCAAATCTAACTAGCAACATAAAGAACTCACTAGCCAATATCTATTACGCCTTATTACACTCATTGTCATTTTTTCAATTATCAGAACAAGTTAGTTTCTGACTAACAGATCATTACATTAAAATGAGCCTTTCTTTTTCAATACTCTCTAAAAACTCCCCGGCAGCTTCTTTATTTTCTGCGTTTTTCGAGCGGTTTTTGCGATAGTCCGAGGCTATCTCTTCTAGCTTTGCAAGTAACAGTCTCCGCTCTAAAATAGAGTGCGTTTTGTGATATTTATCCAGCTTATCCGCCACTTTTGCTTTACTCTTACTCATTTCAAAAATCCAGAAACTCTTGCGCTGTACCGCTTCATTCCAAACTTTAGAGGTCCAAATATAAGTGCCACTGGTCGGTAACTTATCCCTATCAGCTTTGGTTTCTCGATAAATTTCAGTGAACTTATTTTGCTGCGATATCAACTTGAGCAAATGAGTATATCGCTCACTTACATCCTCTTTTTGCATTGGACTCAGGTGACTATATACCGTTTTACGTGCAACCTCAGGTAACTTTCTTTTGGCTTCATCTTCGGTGTATTCAATATGAGTATGATCTTTTTCTAACTGATTAACCCACTTATCTACTGGGAGTGCCTCCTTAGTTACCTCGGCAGGTTTTGGTTTGCCTTCGGTAAACTCCCCTTTAGAGCGCTCAACGATATACCCTTTCCCATTAGGATCTTTTTTGATTTTACCATTAAGCGTATACTCACCCAGTGTCCAATCACCAATAGATACCGACGCAATTTCTTTTTCAAATGTCAGTACTTTGGCTTTTATCGATGCACCTACTTCCGCTTCTAATGAGCCGGTTAGGCTAAAGCTCGCCTCCATTGGATAATCACTATCAATGGCAAATTGACCAAAGCTATCACCGCCTTTGCCACGCGTGTATTTCAAACGCCCTTCTGTTTCAACCTTACCTTCAACACCACCTCGGATCTCACCAAATACACCACCTTGAACCTTTGCAAGATAAGGGACCCCCACAAAAGCACCAGCCTCAATTCTCGCTTTAGCTTTGGCACTGGCCGAAGCTGCACCATTCACAGAGAAAAGCATTTGTGTCTCTGTGTTATGCTGCTCTTCATTTTTAAGCTTAGCGCCGATGCTCGCACCAAACTCAAACCCCCCGGTAATATCAACTCCAACTCCTGCAACACCAGCCGCAACGGGAAAGTCCAAAGAGAAAGCCGGAAAATCAATCCCTTTGTGCCATTCTCCAGTGATCCCACCTTCACGATCTTTTCTATTATAGTAAGCCTCAAGGCCTAAAATACGTGCTCTAAGTAACTGTAAACCATTGTTGCTATCCTTCTCGTAGGAGAATTTACCACCAGCAAATTTAAGCGCGTTTAACCCTTGGTGGACTTTCAACTGCTTAAGCTCAAACACTTTTCCAAAATCGAAGTTTCCAGAGAAAAAGTCTGACTCGACAATGGCCGTTTCATTAAGCACTTTGGCATTATCATGATCGAGATCCATAAAAGCATTTTCAGCTTCAATTGCATCTTTTGTAAACTTAGCCTTCGTCATGGCCAGCGTCATTGTAGTGTGTTTGCTAATTGGGATCTCCACATCAGCCTGCTCAACCTCACCGCCTAATTGCTCATCGTGATACATCACTTTTGCTTGCGTAATTGATGCTTTCACACCAGCGGGTAAGCCGTAAAGCGCAGCGTCAGTACTCACCTCAAACTCTGGTGAAGCATCCTCTTTAACTTCTACTTCACCACTCGGGTTGCTGATAGACAAAAACTTGGGGATTACTTCGAATGTATCTTTAGAAGAGATTTTGGTCCTGCCTGATTTGAATTTACCTGCAGTATCCAATTTTAAATCAAACTCACCATCCAGTTTCTTTTTATCCCAAAGCGGCACATGTGCATCACCTGCAAAATGAACTTCTTTTTGCTGCTTATTGTAATCAAGTGACATTAAATCGGAGTAAACCCGCTTGTTCGCAATGTTTAGCCCAACAATGCTTGCTTTAAAACGAGCAAGGCCTTCTTCATTAATGGTCAGCTCATCGCCCAATACTTGATGCGCTTCAATATAACCACTAAAACCCACCCCTTGTTGGCTTGCAAAAACCGGAGATACAGCCACTTCCCAGCCACTGCCAAATGGTAATTTTACATCTATATCACCACCAAATTGCTGACCAAGCAGATTGACCTTGGCAACACCCGTACCATGTAGTCCAGCGCGCTTGGGCTTACTTGCCCCCTCTTCCCAGTCCAATAATTCAGGTTGGTTTATCCCCAACGAAATGAACTTATTATCAACTATATTAGGTGATGTTTGTGCATCTTGATCCGTTTGTTGCTCATCGCTTTGCTCATCTTCACTACTTGAATCCGAGACACCAATTAAACGTGCAACGCTACTGGCAAGCTTATCTTGAATATACTTAACCCAAGCTTTTAAATCATCCACGAGTGCCCGTAATGCCCCATGTGCATCACTGCCTTTTTTTAACCATTGATAAATATATGGCTCATCAATATCTCCCCACGCAGCGGCTATCCAACCACCGTTATAAAATTTATTTGCAGCCCAAAGCCAGATTTTTCCAATGGCCCATAAAACGGCGGAAACAACACCAGGCGGAACTTTTGCCAAAAGTAAAAGTGCTTGTGAGATTGCCGTCACCCATGGGTTCAAGGACTTTAATGATGTCACCGCATAATTAAATACACTTGAGATAATCAGCTTAGCTGTTGCATCGCCATTAAAATGATCCCAAACCACTTGTGAGGCATACCGCTTTGCAACATCAACGCCCGATGAGAGTAGATCGACACTCACAGAATCAGAGTCTAATGCATTGCTCACTGATAACGCAGTGCGCGTGGGATAACTTTGAAAGGTAGGAGCTTGCTCCTGTTCTTGTTGTTGCATTTCAATAATTTCCTATTGTTGCTTATGTAGAGAATAGAAACTTAGAAGAGGTGTTGAGTAGAAGCGCAAATGCATGTGTGAAGCGTGTATTTCTAATATCAGTGAGAGTTAACTTAGCCTTTTAGTGCCGCTTTAAGCGCATCAATTCGTGTCTGGTCCCATGTCCAAAACTTGCTATTTTTTTGCTTATCTGTCCAATCTTTATAGTCTTTATCTCGAATGTGTTTATCATCTTTATGTGCAAGACCCAGCGGCTTAGTAAGCCCTTTTCTCGTTGTCCAAGGTCGCATATATGCCTTGCTGTCAACCGTGTTGTCTTTGCTTTTAACCGCTTTGTTTGTAAATGCCTTTAAAGTCGACACATCTCCTGTAGAGGCATGTTTGGTTTTGTATTCAGACGTGATGGTCACTGAAAACGACCCTTCAGGGTGGTAACTACTCACAGCATCCGTACTGATATCACTTAAGACTTTTACCTCGCATACTAAATTAGCCTTAGGCGCAGCTCCGCTCTTGTACCCAGGGGCGGTTTCTGTTTGATGAGGTGCGGGGACTGTTGGTACTACTTCTACTTTATATTCAACAACATAACCGGCTTCAACGAGGTTTTTTACATGAGATTCAACTCGAGCGTGATGCTCTTTATTCGCAGATCCTGTAATAGGATACAAATTAAATTTCAATGCTGAGCCGCCTAAATTGTCGTTGAGAAGGTGGCCACGGATCCAGCCTTTTTCATTGGCATTATTCCCGTTGTTATTGTAAACAAGCTTATTCTTCATCAAATCGCTTTGATCGGCATTGACTTCAGCAGACTCGCCTCTGGGGGCTAGACGAGATAATCGAGCCTCAACTTTATCACCAACGATATTACTAATCGTTACATCAGCACCGGATGCATTTTTATACTTAAAATCTTTGGCTGCAAAAAACTTAATTTTTGTATCATTTATCGAATCAGAACCAGCAGTCTCACGTACCCTTTCTTCGCTGCCACCAGCAGGTATGGCAATATTCCATGCTGGGTTAATTGAGAATGAAGTCCCTATTAAATACGGGTTGTATTGATAAGCAAAGTTTTGAATTAAGTTAACTCCAGGCATGTCTTTTTGAGCCACTTGATTGATGGCTTTGAACGCAAAGTCAACATCCTTGCTCTCTGGCAGAAGCAGTTTGTAAATGTGGCTAAGCCTCGCGCCAACCACTTGATAGTACCGTTGTGCGACATCATAAACTTGCTCTTCATCCATCAACACATCAAAATAGCTGCTACCTATGACTTCAACTGCTTGTTCAACTCTCTCAGTCGACGTCAAATCAGTCGAGTACTGGTCTAATATAGGAATAAAGTTGTCATACTCATCTTCGGAAATCGACTCACTGTAATCTAAATCATCCAGCACAATTGTCTCAATATCTTCTTCTTGCATACTCATATCTGAGTTTTGCCGAGATAGGTTATGCTTTGGCTGCCGAATTGGGCTGCGTTCTCGAAAACGAGAAGGCGCTTCTTCCGTTCGATTTCTTTTTTGACGACGAGCTTTGTTTCTTTGCTTCTGCTCTTCGCTATCAAGCAAGTATGAGGCGTCCATATCTGACATCATAGTGCGCGGTCCTTTAGTAGTTTACGAATATTTGAGCTCTGCTGAATAAGGCTTTTCTGAATAAATAAAACGGAGGGTATTGTGCTCATTGACTTTAAGCATGGGTGCTTACCAATGAAAATGTATTGTCTAGATCGACTCGAAGCAGCTTAAAATGAGTGCTTGCTTCACTTTCTAATTCACAAGTGCTAATTGATAAAATACTTCTTGCTCAGCCCTTCGCCTATGGCCTCTTCCAACGCGTTAAATCCAACTTGCGTTAAAATGTGCCGAGAGGCCATGTTATGTACCCAAGCAGAGGTCTTAATATGGGAAATATTCAGTTTGAGCGAGCGCTGTTTTAATGTGGCTACTGCCAAGCTAACCCCTATTTTTCCAAAACCACGATGCTGGTAATCGCACCCCACCCAAAATGATAAGTGTGCATGACGTTGCGAATTTTGATTGTCAATCGCATCTGGCAGCGGATAAAAATCCACAACAATTGCCCCCACAAAACCAAAAGACTCATGAACGAGTGCAAAATGCGCCTTTTCACCACGCAGCCCCTCTTCAAGCCAAGTCGGCCAAACTGCTTGTAATTGATTAAACTGTTCAATTTTCAAACCACGCAGGCGTTCGGCAATATCATCTTGTCGATACTGAATATAAAACTCACCTAACTGATGCGCCCCAAGTGGTAAAATTCTGAGCCCTGACACGTCGCATCGAGTGCACCGAAGTCCTTTATCAAACCAAGATAGTTGGTTAGTTTGCTGCTGATAAGTAGCAATATCGATATTAAGCTGCTTTACTTGCGCATCTTCAGGGCTGAAATCAAGTGCCAATTCTGCGCTTTGACTCGCCACTTCTTGCTCTCCAGTAGCCCAAGCCACCAGTGCCAAATTATGTAAATATGCTGTACTAGGCCCATTAACTTCCATACAAGCCAGCATACAGTTTTTCGCTAATCCCCAATGGCTAAGATCAATGGCCAACAATCCTAGTGCAAAAGCGAAAGACTCTTGTCTACAGTCAACAATGTGATTTTGCCAAACTTGAGAGAGTACACCGCACCACTGTATACGATTTTCAACAGACACCCCCTGCTTTAGCAATTGTGGGAGGAAAATCTGCAACATATTCGGGTCATATTGACAGAGTCTAACATACGCTAACATTTGCGCCTCTGTTAAGCTCTGAGTGCAGCTTTTTAAGCTTTCATAGATATTTACCTGGCAACTGGGTAAATGCTCAGAGCAGGCTTTCTCAAATATATGCTGCGTGTAAATAAATTCCTCTGGGTTTTGATGGCCTAACCTCATACACGTCGCCATCTCTGTGCCTTCGTGTTTTTTTATTTGGGTATGGGTTACAGCCGAACTCACATAACTTAATGCCTTCAAATCTAAAGGTAACTCCACCCCAGTTTGTGTAATCACTGTGGGTAGATTAAGCCCGAGCTCTGGCGTCAAATGATCGCTAATTAAATGACATACCCCTTTATCAAAAGTCTGCTCTAAACGCATACATACTTGTACCGCATTGATTGGAAGCGCGATAGGTTTACAGCCCCCGCTTGCCAACTCTTTTCTCAATATGTCGTCAAATGGCAAAGCTAAGTCGCCGTGCCCGACTTCAAGATCAATACTCGTCTTGCACCACTGATATGCAAGTCGAATTTCATCCTCTGCTTTATCCGAGGGTGAGTGCGCTTTCATACGCCAAAGCAGCGGCAGCTCTTGGTTATTAGCCGCTTCAGTGCTTGCAGCACTGTTGCTGGGACCGATATTTGCTGTAGTTGCTATCTCAGCTCGGTAAAGGTCTTGGTAGTGTGTGTGATATATCGCCTGTGGCAACTTAGAAAGCACACCATGAGCTATCATAAATGCTGGATTTTCGCCGAATGCAAGCATCGTTTCGTCAATATCTTGATGCGGTAACGGTTGTTCTGAAAAGATACTCCAATCTAGTATGTGTGCTTTTCCAATCTGATGATAATGGCTGAAATCGGGGTGGCACAAGAGCTGTGCCTGTGCCGTTTTATCTGTTTCCATCAACAACAAACACACATTGAATTCTTCCAAGCCTTGCTGTGGTCCCTCTTCCAAAAGTTTATTCATTAACGCCAAACCAAAAGCGTAACGCGCCTCTCCAAGGCACAATAAATATATTGGCTCAGACTGGTTTAACAGATTATTGCCTTTAATGTCGTGTAGCCAAGCTACAAGCAGATCAAAATAAAGGGCGATCCAAGCTTGATTATGCCAGCAATCGTTTTGTGGTGACGGGTCTTGTGCTGACCAGATATCAGCCTCTGGCGCTTTGTTAAATACACACTTTTGTTTTTGTTGTTCAGTCAAAAAAGTCGCTTTGGGTACTGGCTTTAATTGCGCATAACCGACGCCATTAAACACCTCATTAAGCTTTTTTTCGCGTGCTTCTTCTGTCATGTATATGCCCTGTTTTTTGGTTTGTTAACGTCACGGCAGTTTAATTATATAGTGAAGTTGGATAGCTCCACCTGGCGGGGCATTTAGCAGTGGTCTTCCATCTTTACCATCGCATAACCCGTAACCTAGTGGTAGTGAATGACCGTGGTATAGAAAAACTGCCCCACTTGGCACCCCATTTGTCTGGGTTGCTTTTGTTTTTAGCGATGTCGTCTGTGTGTGTTCAGCAAGCCAAAGTGTGCCCTCCACAATTAAACTGCCACTGATCTTCAAGTTTTGAGTGATTTCTAGGCCCGTGCTGCGCTTTTCAATACCATCTTCACCTTGCAATAAACATGCATCTAGCCATTGGGCAAACTGTGACTCTGTCGGCTTTGCGCCGCGCTTAAAAAAAGATTTAAGCGTTTTTCGAAGCTGCATTGCCATTTAAACTCCTTGCATGAGGTTAAGAAAGTTTAAGATCGCTTGCAGTGCTGATCTCATTTTTAGGAAGGTGAAGTGCTTGCCAAACCTGGCCGGTATGAGATATTTCAGTAACTTTAAAGTAACTTTCAGCGCTCTCATTATGTGCTGTATTTACTGATACTATGTTACCTAGCTCCAGCTCAATAGCTGCACGTTGCCATAGACCAGATTCACTTATCACATATATGCCATTCTCTGTTTTATCTCTTTGTGCTGTGAGTAATACATACATTTGCCAATAACTTGGTGGTAGAGGTAAATGTATATTCTGATCAGTATTGAAAACCACATCTAAGACGCCAATGAACCCAACAAATCGTTCTATATGTCGTTGGTGCCTCATAAATCTATCTAGTAATTGATTAACATTGACGTACCCTTCAGCCATATTCATAATCCCTCGTAAATAACTGGCCAAGCACATCGCTTGACCAGTTCATAATTAAACTGCGATCGCGCCGTCACTTAAGGTGACTTCACTCCACTGATCGCCTTCCATCAATTTATAAAACACAGTAGATGAAGTCGGCGGTGTACCAAGTAACTCAACTAAGTTACCTAGCTCAATGTTTGGATACGTCACTTTGTTAAGTGTGTCAGCAATTCGTTGATACACACCATTTTGAGAAGGAGTAGATTGCTTGGTAAGCAAAATCTTGTCGCCATCGGCAAGATTCAACGTGTTGGTTAAATAGTTGTCATTGTTTGCTGTCGACAAATCGACATTCGCATCTTTTTTAGCGCTATTCACACGGTCAATAATACCGGTATAACGATAAAGTGATTTCGTTGCTGTCATATTCACTGCAATTTGTTCAGCATCAATCGCTGCGAGAATACCAGAGAGCGTTTTTTGAGCCATAAGGCCTCCTTGATAAATGTTGCGTGTACATACACACGCAACGGGTTAGAAAATCGAATTAGCTATCGGGAACAGTCCTAACTGGACGGCGTAATGGTGAAGTACCTGTGATGAGTTAAAAATGAAACTTAAGGGATATATTCAAAAAGACGATAATCTGCCACTTGATAGTGCACAAACGCACTGGTGCCATTGTCATTACCTATGCTTGTGATAATGCCAACGACTCCACCTTCGAATACCACAGTACCTCCAACAAAATCGGTAATCGCTAAATCAATTTGATTATCAGTAAACCAGTTACGACTACCAATGTTATTAAAACCCGGGTTGCTATTGTGGTGGGTATGGGCAGAGATAGATGAAACACTCGGCTTATCTTTAAGGTAATTTTTTTCCTCTTTGCCCTTTGTATATAGTGCTAACATGCGTCGACCGGCAGGTGCACCATGTTGTGATAACGTTTGCTCGGCAACTATATATTGCCTTTCATCTAATATTTTGGTTGTATCCCACAAACTGTTTTCTACTAAGTTACCTAAATAAGTAACTACACTTTGAGATATTAAGAAGCGTTCTTTACTTTGCGGGTTATATACTTTTCGAACGTAGCCAAGGTGACTTTGAATACTGCCCGACACGCTTTGCCAAGCACTGCCTATATATTCCCAAACATCGTTATTTTGTGCGTCATATAGTTTTGATACATCTAAGCCGCCCCGTAAATCGATGTCAAGATAAGTTGAATTAGGCTGAGAGTAAGTGATGTAGCCATAGGATTGCTTTCCCTTGAAGCGGTGCAAATCAGTATCATTATTTAAATCAACCACAATTTCACTAGCCGACTGAAAGCTGCCAGTTTGATTCCAAGGGGTCACATAGAATTTAAAAATATCGCCTTGACGCTGAACCTTTACACGAACCCGTTTATTGCTCCAACTACCACCGGTTCCAATATTATACTGCCCTAAAAGCTTATCAGACCCAGAGCCCACCCCAGCATAACCAAAATATACACCACACCCTGTCGCGTTGGGAGGAGTACCACCTGTATTCAACACAATAGTGAGTACATAATTTATGTTTCCTTCTCTGACAAATGCGGCAACCACACCAATGGTATCATTGTCAGTACTATCAGAGGATAACGTCGCTTCTAGTGTATAGTTATCGACTTTTTCTGCGGATACAAACCCGTTTGAAGGTGAAACATTAAGTGGCATCACGACACTATCTGTAGAAGCTTGGTAAAACCAGGCTTTTGCGTTAGCACTATTGCGAGCTTCAGCGTCTTGTTTATTTAAGTAGTACTCATTGCCGTTAAATCTCGCCCAATTGTTGAATATATCTTGTACCGTCGGAGGTCTGTAATCTTGTCGAGCTTGATCCGCTTGTTGTTGAGTACGGTATATATATGATTCAAGCTCAGGCAATGGCGTGATATTGATGTAGACGACACCCGTTTGCTCAACACCATGGCCGTTACGCACTTTATAGTTAAATTGCGCAGGTTGTTCTGCAAGACCCGTAGACAGAAAGGTAATTGTATCGCCACTCAGAGATACAGTTCCGCCCTGCGCACTCGATACACCGATTAATGACAAGCCAGTACCAGAACCATCTTCATCATTGGCAATGAGTTGCTGCTTACTGATAAATACAGACTCACCCTGCTGCAAACTGAACGTATCAGGGTTACACACGATAGGTGGAACAGCAACGACTGACATTGTGACGAAGTGTGTTTTTCGGATCCCAATACTATTTTCTACCACATAATTAAAACCTGCCGCGCTCCCGATCCCACTATTTGAAGTAAACTCAATGTTAGCTCCCTCTATACGCACTGTGCCAAACAGAGGGGTATGTACGGCTATCAATCGCACTGGATCTTGCCCGTTGCTATATTCATCAAAGCTCCCTTCGAGGATATTAGCAATCGGAATGATTGCCGTGCGCTGCGTATAAACTTCAAAGGTTTTCACCTCTAGGCGTATCGTTTGCGCAGATTTTCCATAAAACTCGCTAATTGCAATCGTGTCTCCCGGTACTTTTGTGACGTGCTCACTATAAAAACCAAGCTCATAAGGCTGAGCATCACGGTATTCATCACCGATATCTTTAAGTGATATTGGTCCACTTGTTTGTAAAGTCATTATGCTTCACTCCCCTTAGTTAGACTCAAATTTCACTATTTTTTGCTCAAGGCCCACCACTTTCTCATTGAGCTCTTTTATGCTTTCAACTAACAACCCCACTAAATTCCCATAAGCCACAGACATATATTCATCTTGCTCATAGACAGCTTCGGGTATGACTTGCTCAACATTTTGTGCGATCAGTCCGGTATAACGTCTACCA
The DNA here is from genome assembly GCF_000814765.1 of Pseudoalteromonas luteoviolacea. Lineage (GTDB taxonomy): Bacteria > Pseudomonadota > Gammaproteobacteria > Enterobacterales > Alteromonadaceae > Pseudoalteromonas > Pseudoalteromonas luteoviolacea_H. The sequence goes on along the minus strand of NZ_JWIC01000006.1, from coordinate 251,984 downwards.
GTATTAACATCTGCTCGTTCAAATGTAACACCTTCCAGTTTGTGAATCGCAGCCAACGCATTTTCAATCGGTTTGATATTGGATTTCAGGCGAGCATCAGAGAATGCAGTAACGTCTCCTGTTGCTGTTATCGCTCCTGTGACAGCCATATCGCCCGAGAATGTCGCTTGGGTAATGTCGACAGAACCTACTAACTGAGTATTGACCGATTTCAAAAAGCGTTGATCTGACTCTGTTTTAGTATAACGATTTGTTGAGTCCGCAGTTCGGTCGGTAACTTCTTGCTGCAAAGCATTCTGTAACGTAGCAACTTGTTGGCTTCTCGTATTAGACTCATTCGCTAACTCTGTTTCTATCTGAGCGCTTCGGGCATCATTTGTTAAAACGTAATTGGCAAAAGCTTGATCCGACTCTGTGTCGACAGAGTTGATGAGATCAACAATTTCTTTAAACGAGTCAGCATCGGCATCACTGGCTTCTAAAATACTGTCAATACGCTCCTTTTGAACCGTAATTTTAGTGTTGTAATCTGCTTTTAAAGCATCCGAGCCGGAAGATTGCTGCGTTTTAAATTGCGCAGCATCCAATAATTTATCAGCCAAACCCGCCTCGATATCAGCTGGGGTCGCAACATCGACAGAAATTTGGTTGTTGCGTGCTTTTAAACCATCGCCAACAAGTGCAACCTGCAACGAGTCTTGCCAGTGATTTTCACTTTTACCAGAGTCATTGGTAAATTGAGACGTCAATACAAATACTTTATGTTGATGGGAAGTACCTGCTGAGATACATATAGCAAGACCCTGATATAATGAAATGGCCGCAGCAGGCAACGCCAAAGATTTATCTAATTGAACTTGCCAAATTTGATTTTCTGATGGATCTTCTTGTGCGGTTAATAAAATCAGATCGCCTGCCTGAAGTGCAATATCATCCAGAGTATTAAGTGGTTGCGAGACATCAATATTAACCGACGTTTCAGCGCAAGTGATCGTCACTTCATTGAATGTATACACACCCAGCGACTCTACTTTTTGATTTAACCACTGACCGTGATCTGCACTGAGTATTTTATCCGTGCCGCCAGATTTTAAATCATTTGTATCGGCGAAATTTAATCTTTGAGGCGGCACTTGCCCAACGGTCAATTGCCCTGCATCTAAATCGGTCAACGAGCCGCCATGTCCGGTTATACTTTTTGCAGTGATACTTGAATCACTTGCCACTTGTGTTAAATCGATATGAGCTGGCAGGTGTGCATTATTCAGATTTGTGATGCCTTCACCATCCCCAACCAAATAGTCTGCAGTCAACTTACTATTTGTCGTGTCTCCTTGCTGAGTTAAATCAACTTCAACAGGAAAGCGGGCGTTTTGAATATGTTCTGAGTAATACTCAGGTACGTCAAAGTTTTCAACTTTGTACCAATTCAAGTTTTGACTGGTTTCGTTCAGCATGACATAGTGAAAGTAGCTGGCACTGTTATCCAATGACCTATTTGCCTTAATTAACATGCCTTCATATTCATTAATGGTTTGCTTGGTCAACGTCGCGGATCTTTCTACCGAAGATGCATCGTAAATGTAGACACCATTTTGAGTCTCGTCTTGCTGAAGATATATGATCACTCGCTCACCAGGTACTAGTGAGTATGGTGATAAAATTTCAGTCAAATCTGATTGCAAGTCAAGGTTGGACTCACTGATTGCGCAATCTACTGTAGTACCGAATAAATGGGCCAGTAAGCTAAATGTCGTCGTATTGTCCGTTGCCGCATCTATGAGTTTACGAAATTCCTCTTGTGTAGGAATGTCTCCATTTTCAAAATAGCCGCGTAACTCCGTATTCAGTTCTGAATGTTTCATAGTTAACCTTTGATAATTAGTCGTGTATTAAGGGGACTTGCTACTGGAAGGGAGGAAGTTCAGTAGCAAGAAAATATTGCGGGTAAACCAAGCTTGGATTAAACCGATTTGTTATCCATTTTCGTTTCAATATCTTGAACAATCGGTAATATATCTGGCGTGAATACTGGCACAGGTACTGACAAAGACAGCAACAGTGTAGGCTTGGGTGTGGATCCTAATGCCTGCCAGACATGCCCACTTACTTTTTCGCTATGTTCATTACCGAACAACTGCGTTCGAATGCCATAAGGCTTATCTTCCACGCCATACATCGTAAGAATGTCTTCTGGCAAAAAGTCATAAGCCCCTAAACCACACAGTAAGTAACTCAACACCATATGCTCTAACTCAGCACTTCCCATTTCCGCTTTACTCCAGACCGTCAGCATATAAGTTAATGATACAAATCGAGGCTCTTTATAATGCACTCTATGAGTCTGAGCTGTATTTAGATAGCTTCTCGGTGGCTCACTTTGTCTGCGTGTCGTGTCCTCTGCTACACCAATTAGATAGCAGTTTACTGTCGGCTCATCACTTACCTGTTTGTCATAAAAAGTCTTGTCGGGCGCGACAAAACTCAATGCAATATCCCCTTCTAACTCAGTATCTCCGCCTTTGCTCATAGACAGAATCCGCTCAGTCAAAAACGTCTTCAGTGCTTGTTGAGTGTTATAAACTATTTTTGGGTCCATCTTAATTTCCTTGCAACCAAGCTTTAATTTCATGCTGTGCCATAAACCCTTCATGCTGTTTCGCAAGCTCTCTTTTGAGCGCTCTGGCTAATGATTCCGGGTCAATACAGCTATGCTGTTCTATCAAACGTTGAAGTAACGCTGACTCTGTAATATTGATAATTTGTGCTGCACTTAGCTCAAACCTGTGCGCCAAACTGCCAATAGATTTGGTCAACGCATCGTTTGAAATACCGCTCAACATACGCTGCCATATCTCTTCCCGCTGCTGAGCTGAAGGCATAGTAAACTCAATCACATTATGAAAACGCCTCAAAAACGCGTCATCTAAGTTTGATTTTAAGTTGGTGCTTAACAGTAATAACCCACTGTAGTGCTCCATTTTCTGTAAGAGGTAACTGACCCCCATGTTGGCATTTTTGTCCTGACTGGATTCAACAGCACTACGTTTTGCAAACACAGCATCCGCCTCATCAAACATCAACACTGCATTGTGTTTTTGAGCTTGGTCGAATAGCTTCGCTAGGTGCTTTTCAGTTTCACCAATCCATTTACTGGCAATATTAGCTAAATTAACGACATATAAAGGAAGCTGTAGTTCACCTGCAATAGCTTCAGCAGCCATTGACTTACCTGTACCAGGGCGGCCCCAAAAAATGGCCTTGCAACCTGGTGTAAAGCGCTGAAGTAAGGATTGTAATTCGGCTTGTCTATCAATTCGGCCGACTAATTCATAGAGTTGACTGTGTACTGCTGGAGACAACACCATGTCAGACAACTTGAACCTTGGTTCAGAAAGTTTCGCTAGTTCTTCAGGTCCTTTATTTAGCTCTTCCAAACACTGCTGCTGTAATTCACGCCAAAAATCAGCGTTATTCTGGGGGGTAACTTTAGCGGTTTGCGCTAACCCTGACATACGATAAATTGGTACCGGGTACCTCGTGGCGATACACCGTGCTTTTGCTTCATCAGGCTCTAAAGACAATTTCAGCCAGGCGCTTACTAACGACTTATGTGAAGGCGGTTGACACTCAATCACATGAAACAAGCTTGTATCTCGATGCGTGTTTGGGGCCTTTAAAGTAAAAAAATACAACCGGGTTTGAGCACCCTGTCCACACTCCAGCATTTTTCGCAGTGCACAAGCATATGTAGCATGAAGTTTTTCAATAAATATAAACACGCATTTGGAGTTCGCATTTAATATTAACCCAACCAACGACAGTACGATTTCTGACAAGGTCAGATCTTGCGCTTGCTCATCTAAAAAATAACCAAAATCCGCCCCTGATAACAAAGCAAGTTGCTCTGTGTACCACTGAGCCATCCGAGGGTCAGGTGTATCAAGTTCAAATAACTGCGAATCGCTTAAGTCAATTTTAGGATTAAAACACGATGTAAAAGCCTCATCCTGAACCGTAGACGAGCCCAGCTTTACAAGGTGTTCATTACTCAAAGTGACTTGACCGGTATGCAAAAACTGCCTGAGCTCTGTATGTAAACTGGCACTTTCAGTCAGCAACTTTTTTTCAGAGCATTGTAATAAATGCCAATCGAATACTTGGCCACACAATACATCTTGCGAAATTAACTCTCGTTTAGACCCCCGCTGGCAAAGAAAAAGCAACTTATCGAGACTTAACATTGGCCCTTGCTCATACCAGCTAAGACCGATGTAAGGCATCAAAATATCCGGCTCAAGAGTTTGAATATAAACAAGAGCAATCAACCTAGTTTCATGTGATGTGAGAGAAAAACGCCCTTCAACATACTTAAATCTAGGGGTGTTAACCAGCGTATTTAATGCGTCGTCAAGTTGACTTAATCGTTCCTGTATATTGTCATCATCATTTGCTAAAGCGATACCAACCTGGAAAAAGCGCAATGATAACTGCTTTTCGGCTTTAAATTGTTTTGCTGAGTCGTCACGCATTACCATTTTATCACCCATGTTTCATTTGAATGGCGAGCTCCATAGCTCTATCACAACACGGATCTACCCAGCCGCAGTGCCAAACTTCATGCGCAGCTAATGAAAAGTCCTCAACACACAAGGCCGCTAGTAGCTTTTTTAACCCTTTTAAGCCATCGATACCAATGCTAAACGCCATATTAAGCAGGACCAGTTTTCTAGACTCACTCAATCGATTAAAAATTGGTACCTCTACTGACAGAGTTCGAGCTAAATAGGCAATATCGTTTTCAAGCATATATTCTGCCTCTTGCTCGCTAATACCTACCTGCTCTATTTGCCTGCCGATGCCAACAACAAGTGCTCCGTTGCTGTTTCTCACCGGTTTAACAGTAAGTCCTACATGGCAAATCAATTGTACCTTCAATGCTTCAAGGCTTTGACGAGACACACAGTGAGTCATGACACCTCCTTAGAAAGCAAAAAATCTGAAGGCACAGATATCATCAAGCTTTGCTCCAGTCCTTCAATCTCGATAACAAATACGGCGTCATTTTTGCGCTCAACAAGTTTTCCTTGGTAGCCTTTAAGGGCACCCACAGTGATTTCTACAGCACTCCCAACGGCAAATCGAGTGGGTACTGGTTCGCACTGGTAACCTGACGACATCACCGTTTTAATTTTTACAATTTCTGCATTACTCACCATGCTGGGCTTACCGTTAAATTTAATAAAGTCAACGAAGCCACTCAATCGCTTTACATGGTGATATTCAAAATCATCGACATAAACAAATACATAAGATTTAAATAACGGTTTCGCTATTGATTTAATTCGGTCGCTCCACTGTTTTTTCTCGACTACTAATGGTAAAAAAACCTCACAGCCACTCTTTATAAGTGAAACCTGCTCCGCGAATTTTTTTTCCGTATTCGGTTTGGTGTAAACTACATACCAGTTTCTTATTGTTGTCATCACAAATCCCAGATACGCTCCGCCACATCACCCCCAGTATGAAGTAACTTAAACGGCAGTTAGTTTTTAGCTATAGCAATAAAAACTTGTCAATTTCCTATTGCTGGTTTAGTACCAAGCAGACGGAAATAGTTATTTTTTGTGAAAATTAAATTTTTAATAGTTTGAAAAAAGTGACCTTACATAATAAGGCCACTTTACAGGTTGGGCTTATGTTCAAAAACCTATCAAGGTATAAACGTAAGACTGAGATATTTGTGAATTTATTTATTGAGCTTTTCGGTTAAATATTTAAATTAAAAAATTTATACGCCACCAGACTATCAAAAGTCCGTTAGCTATATCTCTTATATTCTTCTTTTAGACTTGTCAGCTGCCTTCTCGCGAGCTGCACACGTTTTCTAACATTTTCTAGTGATAATTGAAGGCGCCTGGCGATTTCAGGGTAATCCATTTCATATATAAATTTATATTGCATCACAAGACGTAAATCCCTTGGCAAAATAGAGATCTCATTTACTAACCGTGTATACAAGCTAGAATTCCAATGATCGCTTTCTAGTGAAGTAGATTGATTATCTGCGAAGAAAAAATGGTCCGGTAATTCAGATACATGATTAACAATATCTTGGTGTTTTGCTTTAGCGCGATGTTCGTCCATGCAGAGATTGTGAGCGATGCGACATAACCATGCGAATTCATTCTCGATAGTATAATCAGCACGATTGTATGCTCTAAATGCCTTTTCACAGGTTTGTGCCAGTACATCTTCTACCTTGTCGCTGTCATTTCTTAACCACCGATGACAACAACTTAATAATTTATCTTTGTTTTCAAGCCAAACTTTCCAAAATTCACTATGTCCTTTTAGTTGCCGTTGTTTTAAGGCAACCAACTCCCCTGTATGTAACATCATTTCTCCAATAAAAAAATTTATATCGGAGGAAAGACGCGCTATTACCATTTATGTGAAAACAAAATTAATACAATATATAAACCATTGTTTAATTGATGTATAACCCTATTCTGTTTAACACTCAGTATTTCAAATGAGAAGCAAAGCGCGTTGTAATGATAAAACTTTACAATAAAATCGGCATTTAGATTGAGGTTGGATAGAATACCTAATCCAATTGTGGGAGCGCTTACTCATATCCAAAGTAACACTATATGTGAAGCGCTTTTGACATTTAAGTGTTCAGCGCCGCTATCTCACGTTCAATAGCTGGTGTGATCAACAACTCTACCTCACCCCTATGAGCATATGAGATACGCAGTCGCCCTTGGTATGTACTTGCAACTAACGCCAGACCAGCAGGCGGCAATGGTACACTAAAGTTATACACATCAATAATCTTAAAAGAGCCAATATAGCTTAAGTTAAATTCCAATTTACCTAGGTTGGATAAGATCACATTACCATTGAGAAACAATCTTTTATAACTCTCAACAAGTAATTTAAGCGCACATTTTGGTACTAGATTTATTGAGTAAGACTGAATCCTCTGCTCGGCTTGATGCACCTTATACCCTTCAAGTTTCAACTCTTGCAAACGCGCCTGGTACGCCTTAATCCAACAACTTTCGCCTCCGATCTCTGAACCGAATGGCATAATTAAATTATTATATGAGCCAGCAAGATCCTTTTTAGCTATTCCCCTAAGCGAAATAGTTTCAAGTACAGTGTATTTTTGACCATTATTTAGTGCTTTATTTAAGACATAATTAAGCGCGACATTCACGGAAACCTGATGCCGTTTAGACCAAATTTTCAGTGCTTTAGTCGCGTCCAAACCGAAGTCATGATAATCAACACGCCAACACGCTGAGTCTGCAATCTCAATCTTTGTTTTCGATTTAAATAAATCAATGGCCAATCTAATACCAGCATGAAACAATGCTTTTGTACCAACCTTATCAAAAAGCATATGCTCTTCACAAAAGCTATTATCGATACTCGAAATAGGCTGGTTAAGTAACAGTGAATGTAACTGTTCAAATAAAATGTAGCCGCTACGTGCATCTGAGGCCGTATGTGAGGAAAGAAATATCAATGCGCTGTACTGTTTAAACCGGATACAAACAAATTGAACTGGCGATCCAACGTATGGATCAACTGGGTTGTCAATCGCGTACTGTCGCAATGCGACATGCCATTGCTTGACGTCTAGAAAGCGATCGGTCCAATCCAGTTGTGACTTTTCAGGGTAAAGCGTCTCATCATACAGCCAAAAATACTTGAGTCCTTTTCTGACAATACGACTTTGCATTATTGGGTGTAAGCTTGCAATTTTATCCACACAGTTAGACAACTCGTCCATGCCATAATGGCCTTCTAAAATGACAAGGTCGCAAGAATTAGCATTTTTATTATTTGCTTCGGCTAAAGCTAAAAAGTTGAGTGCTCGATCACTCAAAGGTAATAGGTTCATTTATTAAGTTCCTGTTTAACACACAAAAACTTTAAACGAGAATCATTTACTTGTCTAATCTGTTATCCTAATTAGCAGCACAAACATGATTAATCGCCTACAAATTATTACCAGAACTAACTCAAGTTTTGTGACAACTTTTGTTCCAGCGCAATAAAATCGTCACGTAATTTCAATAATATGAAGTCAAATTAGGTGTATCGTTAAGGATTAAAAATGGCATCATTGAATTTACATCGCGTCTATATTCCAACTAATGCTCGCAATAACCACTACATTCTGGCTGAGTTTAAACCTGATGACTCGTTTTACAGCCACTTTGATGACTTAGAAAGTGCATATCAAAGGCTTGCGAGAAAGTTATTTGCACTGTGTGATGAATATGAACTCTATAACGTTCAGCTTATCGTGAACGACAAGTTGCCTGTTGTCCGATATCATGAAGAAGCATATAGCTTACAAACAGATAAACAAATACTGTTTTTTTACAACCCCAAATACCATGAAGCCCATAAAATTTATCAAGACGAGGGCCACAAAGCGAGAAAGATCCGTTTATTATTTTTAGCAACGGGTGATGAATTAAGAGCAAATGCAGCAGCATTTCACAGCAAAGTAAAGCGCACATTAGATGCCTTACAAACACAATACGAAAAAGAGAACATGCGCTTTAAAGTAAGGGACCATCAACACCTTACATACGATATATTCTCGAAAATAAAAGGACACCGAGAAACATATGGCTATAAGTTAAGAAGCTTATATCCCAGATACCAGGCAAGAAACTGCTCACTGCCAGAGGCACACAGTGAAATCACTTATGTTACTTTTTCAGTACCTATCACCAGAGCGATAAAAACTGAATATCAACACTTATTGAGACCAGGGGATTATTCTGGGTTTTACCGACATATTGAAGACAAACTATTGACGACCTGTACTCAGCTACAGCTTTCTCATGTTGGGTTTGTCGCTGATGGTAGAATGCCAATCATTAGAAACAGTCAAATTGATAAGTCGGCACACAATAGAGAGCTACAAAAGCTAAGCTTTGATACATCTTTAGCAGATGGTCAAACCCATACAATTTGGGACGCACAACATTTATGTGATGTCATGCATTTTGTCATCGTGGCCAGTGATGCGGATAACAAAGATGCTGGCTATGGTAAATTTATGAATAATGTAGAAACTATGGTTCGACGATTTATTACCCAGCTACCTATAAACCCTGAGAAACAGGATGTGACAATGCGGTTCTTCCAGCATATTAGTTATACTTACTAATCTCATTAGGCAGTCTAAAGCGGGTGGTCAAAATGCAACCACCTGCCCTTTTGCAGTACGTTTAACATGGATTAAACGACTCTCTAATTCAGCAAAGATATTACCAAAGTCCCCTTCCTCAGAGCATATCAGCGCCCCTGACATTTGCAGTGTTGTCACATTTTCCTGTGTGGCAAATACATGCTGTAATACCGCTAATCGTTTTTGTAAAACTGGCTTTTTCATCCCTTCACACAAAATGACAAATTCTTGCCCACTCACTCGACATACAAGATCGCCATCATCCCTAAACTGCATTGATAGCTGCTGCGCTGCAAATTTAATTGACTTAGCATCCATATCAGAGACAGTCATGGCCTCACTTTGTTCAGGACTGATCTCAATAAGCGCCATAGCATAGTCGAGATTCTTCTTTGAGATCCCCTCAAACTGCTCAATAAAATACCGCCTGTTATATAGCCCTGTCACAGTATCTTTATAGTTCAAAGACTGCGCTAAATGGTGTTTGGAACGCCTAAAGTAAACAATCACAACGAACAAAATAACAATAAGCAGCGCTATGATAATGCGAGCATGCATTAGCGCTTTGACAACTTCGTCTTCAGCGGCCGTGTTAATTTGGCGCGCTGATCTGATTGGTTGCTCGAATACAACTGCTTTGTGTTCAGGTTTGCTTTGAATTTTTAGTTCACTTTCTTCAAGCAAGCGAATGTAGGTGCGTAGCGTGGAAATTGTTTGCGGCAAATCTTGTTTAGATTGATAAACATCGGCTTCAATTTTTAAAGTTTGTCGAGTATAGCGATTATTAAGCGTACTATTATACGACTTTAACACCTGCTTAGATAACGCGATTTGCTCTAACGCTTGATCGAATAACTTCATCTGAGCAAACGCAAAGGCTAAATTATTATGTAACACAATGATGTGAGCAGGATTAATAATGGCGTTATGTTGTGTTTGTCGAGCAGCTTGCAGATATTTAATCGCATCCGTAAAATTTTTATTTGAGAGCGCTATTTTACCGAGCCCAGATAAGGCCCAAAACTCGTATCTAGGCAAGTTATGTAACTCAGAGACGTTATACATTTTCTGGTAACACTGCTGGGCTTTTTCAATGAGTTGAGCACGTAACAACGTTAAGCACAAATTATACTTAATAGGGAGACCGTCCAACAAATTGTGAGACTGCTGAGCCAAATCCTGTGCCTGATGTGCATAACCCAACGCTTTAACATAAAACTTTAGCGTCGAATAGTAGGCTGTGGAGCTATCATACACCATCATTCTCGTAATGGGATCGGACTTATTTTCGCTCCGCGTGAGCAGCGCTTGAGCTGATTGAAGTGATTTGAGCGCAAAACTGTATTCCTCACGCCAAACAGAAATAATCGCCTCCATTGCATAGGTTCGGATCAGAAAATCGGTTGCTTTATTTTGTGTAAAGCACAACCTAGCTTGTTTGATATATTGCTTTGCCTTATCTAACTCTCCCTGCTCTATGGAAAAAAAAGCACGATACAAGAACCAATATCCAGACGATAGCTTTAAAGGAGATGCTTGAACTTGCACTTTTGCCGAATCATAAACAGCCTCAGCCGTTTCAATATCCCCTCTAAAAAAAGCGGCGCGTGCTTTCAATGTGAGCCATAAGACTTCATCTGTCGGCTCTGGTGGTACTTGAGTCGAAAGCAGCGTTGATGGCGATGTTGAAGCTGCAGCTTCGTACTCCAAAAGCTGCTTTTTTGAAACCCCGAATGCAGAACACGTGAATAGTAAAGAAACTGCGAAAAAAATGAATAGTTGCAAATATAAAAGCCCGTATTTTATCTCTCGCTTTAAATGTAATCCTTTATTACGAAATGTACAATAATTACGGGCTTTATATCCATAAGAAAGCTCATTGGCTGTTATAGATACTAAGGATCTATTAAAGCCGGTTTAGATTTGCTAGCAGATGTTTTTATCGTGTCTTGAGTCGATTTTAACGTCTCCGTACTCCTCTGCTGAGGAGGTTGAGGCGATGGTGCTTGACTGTATAACGAAGGTTGGCTCTCTTGTGTAATTGTAGACATGAGCTGCTGATTTAATCGTTGGCTTTGTGAGATAGTGTCTTTGATATCTTTATTTTGCTGCTGTAATTGCTCAGCGAGATCAGCTCGAGTTAGCCCACTTTTTACTTTATCTTTGGTTTTCTGATCTGTGCTGCCCATCAGCTGGTTAACTACTTCAACTAATCGACTCAACACGCTGTATATCACATCTGCAGAAAAACCGCCGAGTAATGCAGCAAGTGGCTTATGAAAGTCACCCAAAGAAGAGTGATTTTGAGTTATCTCTTGGGTTGGGATCAGCTCCGCAATCATCAATCCCGCCATAAAGCCCATAATCACCATAGACCAATAAGTAGAATCAAACTTGGGATCGTAATTGCATAATCGAATAAAATTTCGAGATTTATGCAAACAAGCAAATGTTGCTCCTAGCCCCGCGCAGCAGAGTAAAAATAACTGATTCAGTAAGAGCACCCTGCCTTCTGAGTTAAATAAACCTTCATTAATTGTTTTCTGATTGACTTCAGGTGATATAGACAGAGAAATAATAGAAATTAAAAAGAAAAGCGCCAACAATGACATATGTCGAACTAACTTAACAGGCCCTAAAAACCTTAACCAACTCACCGAAGTGGACTCCTTATCCATAATAGCAAGCGTCAATGGCTTAGCTGGATAAACCAGTAAAGATAACTCTTTATGGCACTTCGTCAGGGCAGTTAACTCGTGCTCTAACATTAAGCTATAGCTATCTCCCTCTCTCACCTCTTGCTTATTTTGTAATTGATAAACTGTGTTCGGGATATAGCTTGGCATGGTCTTTCCTTCGCCTGAAGCGTAGCGGATCATGACATCGCATTCTGTCAGTAAATGACTAACAAAGTCCTTCTTAGACATAGTGTTACCTATATTAAATGGCATCGAGTTGACGTTTATAACAGGGAATATAGTGTCACTTCAAGCACATTTAATTACAACTAACTGTAAAAGATAAATTAGGTCTTAGTTTAAAATAAAAACTAGTAATAAGAGATGAAAGACACCAAGTAACGGCCGCGCAGATAAGCTTAAGCTTTTGAATAATCCATTAAAGGTTATTAGCGTAATTAAGTGATAGTGCGCTCCTCGTTTTGTGTAACGAGATCCACCTCTAGATATTAGGTGGGATCAATGTCAATTGGGTTTAATCGCAACTTATGACGAGTCGTAGATTGGCTCGCCTTTTAACGGTTCTTCTAAGACTCATTTAATTGCTAAATAATCATCGTGCAGAGTTTGCTTAGCTAGTGATTATATTACGCTCTCCAAATTCAGTTTGAAAAGTATGAACGCTATTTAGGACTGAACAATAAAAACAAAAAAGGCTCCCTAAGGAGCCTTTTTACCTGAATGGTAAATGATTACCAACCAGCTTTTTCTTTAAGTGCAGAACCGATCTCAGCTAGAGAACGAACAGTCTTAACGCCTGCTTCTTCTAGAGCTGCGAACTTCTCATCAGCAGTACCTTTACCGCCTGAGATGATTGCACCAGCGTGACCCATACGCTTGCCCGGAGGAGCAGTAACACCAGCAATGTAAGAAACCACTGGCTTAGTCACGTTGTGTTTGATGTACTCTGCAGCTTCTTCTTCTGCTGTACCACCGATCTCACCAATCATTACGATTGCTTCAGTCTTAGGATCGTTCTGGAACATTTCTAGTACGTCGATGAAGTTAGTACCTGGGATTGGGTCACCACCGATACCAACACAAGTTGATTGACCGAAACCAGCGTCAGTAGTTTGCTTAACTGCTTCGTAAGTAAGAGTACCTGAACGAGATACGATACCTACTTTACCAGGTAAGTGGATGTGACCAGGCATGATACCAATCTTACACTCACCCGGAGTGATAACACCTGGGCAGTTAGGACCGATCATACGAACGCCCGTTTCTTCTAGCTTCACTTTAACATCAACCATATCTAGTGTAGGGATGCCTTCAGTGATACAAACGATTAGCTTAATGCCACCGTCGATAGCTTCTAAGATAGCGTCTTTACAGAATGCAGCTGGTACGTAGATTACTGTCGCAGTTGCGCCAGTTGCTTCTACAGCTTCACGTACAGTGTTGAATACTGGAAGACCAAGGTGAGTTTGACCACCTTTACCAGGTGAAACACCACCAACCATTTGCGTACCGTACTGGATAGCTTGTTCTGAGTGGAAAGTACCCTGACCACCAGTGAAACCCTGACAGATTACTTTAGTATCTTTATTAATTAGTACAGACATTATTTGCCCTCCGCAGCAGCAACTACTTTCTCTGCAGCATCAGTTAGTGATTCAGCAGCGATGATGTCAAGACCAGAGTTAGCTAGTACTTCACGGCCAGCTTCAGCGTTAGTACCTTCAAGACGTACAACTACAGGTACGCTTACACCAACTTCTTTAACTGCACCAATGATACCTTCAGCGATCATGTCACAACGAACGATACCACCGAAGATGTTAACTAGCACTGCTTTCACGTTGTCATCTGAAAGGATGATCTTGAATGCTTCAGATACACGCTCTTTAGTCGCGCCGCCACCAACGTCTAGGAAGTTAGCTGGCTTACCGCCGTGTAGGTTTACGATGTCCATTGTACCCATCGCTAGGCCTGCACCGTTAACCATACAACCAACGTTACCGTCTAGAGCAACGTAGTTTAACTCGAAGCTTGCAGCGTGAGCTTCACGTGCATCTTCTTGTGAAGGATCGTGGAATTCACGGATCTTAGGCTGACGGAATAGCGCGTTGCCATCAACACCAATCTTGCCGTCTAGGCAATGTAGGTTGTTTTCGTCAGTGATTACTAGAGGGTTGATCTCTAGAAGTGCGAAATCGTGATCGATGAACATGTTCGCAAGACCTAGGAAGATCTTTGTGAACTGTTTGATCTGTGCTGGGTTAAGACCAAGCTTGAAGCCTAGCTCACGACCTTGGTATGCCTGAGGGCCTACTAGTGGATCGATTTCAGCTTTGTGAATTAGTTCTGGCGTTTCTTCAGCAACTTGCTCGATTTCAACACCACCTTCAGTTGAAGCCATGAACACGATTTTACGTGAAGCACGGTCAACAACAGCACCAAGGTATAGCTCATTTGCAATATCAGTGCAGCTTTCAACTAGGATCTTAGCAACAGGCTGACCTTTTTCGTCAGTCTGGTAAGTTACTAGGTTTTTACCTAACCAGTTTTCAGCAAATGCGCGGATCTCGTCTTTGCTATCAGCTAGCTTAACACCGCCAGCTTTACCACGGCCACCCGCGTGTACTTGACATTTAACGACCCACTTGTCGCCACCAATTTTACCAGCAGCTTCAACTGCTTCCTGAGGAGTGTCACAAGCGTAACCCTCAGACACAGGTAAACCATATTCGGCAAAAAGTTGTTTTGCCTGATACTCATGCAAATTCATGATGCTTTATCCAATTTTTTATACTAAAAATGCTGAATATTTATGCAAATAATCAGCTATCCCAAATTGCGCACATAGTATAGATCCCACGGCGTTTTAATAAAACCCCAGTTAGACCAAAGGCGCAAAAAAAAAGCTGTATGTTGCTTAATTGCACGCATACAGCTTAAGATTTAATCTTTTGATTAAACGTCTAGAAGTAGACGTGTTGGATCTTCTAATAATTCTTTGATTGTTACTAGGAAACCAACTGATTCTTTACCATCGATTTGACGGTGGTCATAAGAAAGCGCTAGGTACATCATAGGTAGAATTTCTACCTTACCGTTTACAGCCATTGGACGCTCTTGGATCTTGTGCATACCAAGAATTGAAGACTGAGGTAGGTTGATGATAGGCGTAGAAAGTAGTGAACCGAATACACCACCGTTTGTGATTGTGAAGTTACCACCAGTCATATCATCAACTGTTAGTTTACCATCACGACCTTTAAGCGCTAGCTCACGGATACCTTTTTCGATTTCAGCAACAGATAGCTTGTCACAGTCACGAAGTACTGGTGTTACTAGACCACGAGGTGTAGAAACAGCGATGCTGATGTCGAAGTAGTTGTGATAAACGATATCATCACCGTCGATTGATGCATTTACTTCAGGGAAACGCTTAAGTGCTTCTGTTACTGCTTTCACGTAGAAAGACATGAAACCAAGACGAATACCGTGACGCTCTTCAAATACATCTTTGTACTGCTTACGAAGGTCCATGATTGGCTTCATGTTTACTTCGTTGAACGTAGTAAGCATTGCTGTTGAATTCTTTGCTTCAAGAAGACGGTTAGCAATTGTCTTACGAAGACGTGTCATTGGAACACGCTTCTGCGTACGATCACCTACTGGTGCTGCTGGCGCTGCCGCAGCTGCTTTAGCTGGTGCTGATGCTGGCTTAGCTGCTGGCGCTTTAAGGAATGCGTCAACATCTTCTTTGGTGATGCGACCACCTTTACCAGAGCCTTTGATCTGAGAAGCGTCTAGGCCTTTTTCTGCAATCAAGCGACGAACTGAAGGCGTAAGCACATCAGCGTTTTCGTCAGACGTTGCTGGCGCTGCGTCAGAAGTTGCTGACGCTGCAGCTGGTGCACCACCTGCAGAAAGCTTACCAATAACCTGCTCACCAAGTACTGTATCGCCTTCAGCGTGCAAGTGTTCACCCATTACACCGTCTTCAGGTGCAACAACTTCTAAAACAACTTTGTCTGTTTCGATGTCAACTAGGTTTTGATCACGGCTTACTGCCTCACCTGGTTGAACGTGCCAAGTTGCGATTGTAGCGTCTGCTACTGACTCTGGAAGTACTGGTACTTTAATGTCCACTTCTTTACCTTCTGCTGCTGGCGCCGCTGCCGCTGGCGCTGCTGGTTGTTCATTTGATTGAGTTGGTGCCGCACCCGCAGCACCGATTTGTGCAATTACTTGCTCACCTAATACTGTCGCGCCTTCTTCTTCAGAGATAGCAACAATTACACCATCTTCAGGTGCGACAACTTCTAAAACGACTTTATCCGTTTCGATGTCAACTAGGTTTTGGTCACGGCTTACCGTATCACCAACGCTTACATGCCATGTCGCAACGGTCGCGTCTGCAACTGACTCAGGAAGAACAGGCACCTTAATTTCGGTTGTCATCTCTTATTCCTTATTTTTTAATTGTTAATGCGTCAGCAATCAACGCGTTTTGTTCTTTAGTGTGGGTAGACATATATCCACATGCCGGTGCAGCTGATGCCTTACGGCCAGCATATGTTAGGTTTGCACCTGCTGGGATTGCTTCCCAGAAATGGTGTTGAGAACAGTACCAAGCACCTTGGTTCTGTGGCTCTTCCTGACACCATACGAAGTCTTTAACATGCTGGTAACGAGCCATGATCTCATCCATCTCTTTATGAGGGAATGGATATAACTGTTCAACACGTACAATAGCAATATTGTTTAGTTCAAGCTTACGACGCTCTTGAAGTAGTTCGTAGTAAACCTTACCACTACAGAATACAACACGCTCTACGTTTTCCGGCTTAATCTCATCGATTTCATCGATCATATTGTGGAAAACACCATCAGACAGTTCTTCAAGACTAGAGACTGCTAATGGGTGACGAAGCAATGATTTTGGTGTCATTACAATCAATGGACGACGTAAAGGACGTACTGATTGACGGCGTAACATTGCATAAACCTGCGCTGGCGTAGTTGGTACACATACTTGCATGTTGTGGTCAGCACAAAGCTGAAGGTAACGCTCCATACGTGAAGAACTGTGCTCTGGACCTTGACCCTCGTAACCGTGTGGAAGCAATAGAGTCAAGCCACACAAACGGCCCCACTTCTGCTCACCCGAACTTAAGAATTGGTCAAATACAACCTGTGCACCGTTCGCGAAGTCACCAAATTGTGCTTCCCAAAGAACCAGTGAAGTAGGCTCTGCAGTTGCGTATCCATATTCGAATGCTAAAACAGCTTCTTCAGAAAGTACTGAGTCATAAACCTCAAAAGTACCCTGCTCTGGCCTGATGTTTTGCAATGGTAAGTAAGTAGACGCATCGTTTTGGTTATGAACAACAGCGTGGCGGTGGAAGAAAGTACCACGGCCAGAGTCCTGACCAGTTAGACGAATGTCAGTGCCTTGATCAACCATAGTCGCGTATGCAAGTGTCTCAGCCATACCCCAATCGAGAGGCTTATCACCTTTAGCCATCGCTTTACGGTCATCGTATATTTTCTTAACACGAGACTGTGCTTTGTGATCTTCTGGGTAGCTAGCAACCTTTTCACCAAGCTCTTTAAGCTTATCAACAGAAACTTGCGTCTCATAAGGCGTATCCCAGTCATGACCAACGTATTTCGACCACTCTGATGAATGCTTCGTTTCTGGTTGGATTTCAGAAACCACACATACACCATTGTCTAAGCCGTTTCGATAGTCATCAGCAAGCTGTTTTGCTTCTTGTGCTGACAATACCCCTTCAGCGACAAGCTTGTCAGAATATAACTGACGCGGTACTGGGTGCTTTTTGATCTTTTGATACATTAGAGGCTGAGTTGCATTTGGCTCATCAGCTTCATTGTGACCGTGGCGACGGTAACACACTAAATCAATAACCACATCACGCTTAAACTTGTTACGGAAATCAAGCGCAATTTGTGTTACGAATGCAACTGCTTCAGGATCGTCAGAGTTTACGTGGAAGATTGGTGCCTGAACCATCTTAGCTATGTCAGTACAGTATTCTGTTGAACGCGTATCTTCTGGTTTAGATGTTGTAAAACCAACTTGGTTGTTTACAACGATACGAACAGTACCACCAACACCGTATGCACGTGTCTTTGATAAGTTAAATGTCTCTTGTACAACACCTTGGCCTGCAATTGCCGAGTCACCATGGATGGTGATTGGTAGTGCTTTAGAGCCACTTGCGCAATCTAAACGGTCAAGACGTGCTCTTACCGAGCCCATTACCACTGGGTTAACGATTTCTAAGTGAGACGGGTTAAAGGCCAATGCCATGTGAACATCGCCGCCTTGTGTCGCGAAATCAGAAGAGAAGCCCATGTGATATTTAACATCACCAGAACCTGCAGACTCGCCATATTTACCAGCAAATTCATCGAATAACTCTTGAGGGTTCTTACCAAGGACGTTAACTAATACGTTAAGACGACCACGGTGAGCCATACCGATAACAACTTCTTCTTGGCCACTTTCACCAGCTCTGTGTACCAGCTCTTTCAGCATTGGTACAAGTGCATCGCCACCTTCTAGTGAGAAACGTTTTGCACCTGGGAACTTAGCACCAAGATATTTTTCAAGACCATCTGCAGCGATTAAACCTTGCAATAAGCGTAGTTTGTTTTCTTTGCTAAATTGAGGCTTAGAGAAACCGGCTTCTAAGCGTTGTTGTAACCAGCGCTTTTCTTCGGTTGATGTGATGTGCATGTACTCTGCACCAACTGAACCACAGTAGGTAGACTTTAACGCAGCGTACAAGTCTTTTAATTTCATTGTCTCTTTGCCACAGGCAAAAGAGCCAACGTTGAATTCTTTATCGTGATCCACATCATCTAAATCGTGGTAAGCCAACTCGAGTTCTCTCACTCGGTCACGTTGCCATAAACCCAACGGGTCTAGATTGGCATTTTGGTGGCCCCTAAATCTAAATGCATTAATAAGCTGCAACACACGCACTTGTTTTGCATCTGCCGCACCTTCTGCAGAAACTACTACTTCTCTGTGTTTGTTCTTAGCAAGCTCAGCAAATTGTGCTCTTACATCGGAATGTTTAATATCAACATCAACACCTTCTACTTTAGGCAGTTGATCAAACACTTCTCGCCATTCTTCTGGCACTGAAGCCGCATCATCAAGATACGCCTCATATAAATCTTCTACATATGCAACGTTACCGCCGTATAAGTGAGAAGATTCCAGCCATGCTTTCATCACACCTTCGTGCATTTATTAGCCCTTTTCTCTAGCGCAGAAACTTAAACTTAAACGAAAACAAGATGGCATGCTCAGCATGCCATCTTAAGATAATAATATGCTTTAAACCGAACGGTTTAATAGCATAGATTTAATGTGTCCAATCGCTTTGGTTGGATTCAAACCTTTCGGACAAACGCTAACACAGTTCATGATACTGTGACAACGGAATACGCTGAACGCGTCATCAAGACCAGCTAAACGCTCTTCAGTTGCTGTATCGCGGCTATCTGCCAAGAAGCGATACGCATGAAGAAGGCCCGCAGGACCGATAAATTTATCTGGGTTCCACCAGAATGATGGGCATGAAGTAGAACAACATGCACATAAAATACACTCATAAAGACCATCTAGCTTTTCACGGTCTTCAACAGATTGAAGACGCTCTTCACCGCCAGTTGGCTTATCATTGATCAAGTAAGGTTTTACTTTCTCGTATTGAGTGTAGAACTGACTCATGTCAATTACCAAGTCACGAATTACTGGCAAGCCAGGAAGTGGACGTACGATAATTTTACCTTTGCCATTCTTTTGTAGAGCAGACAATGGAGTAATACATGCAAGGCCATTTTTACCATTCATGTTTAGACCATCAGAACCACAAACACCTTCACGACATGAACGACGGAAAGAAAGTGTTGAGTCCTGCTCTTTTAACATAAGTAGTGCGTCAAGCACCATCATGTCACGACCTTCTTCAACCTCAAGTTTGTATTCCTGCATACGAGGTGCAGTATCAACATCTGGGTTGTAACGATAAACAGATAATTCTAAAGTTGCTGTTGCCATCGTCTAACTCCTAGTACGTACGAGCTTTAGGTGGGAATGCTTCACGCGTAGTCGGCGCAAAGTTAACATCACGCTTTGTCATTGACTCACTTTCTGGGTGATACATTGAGTGGCATAGCCAGTTCTCGTCATCACGCTCTGGGAAGTCAAATCTTGAGTGCGCACCACGGCTTTCCGTACGGAAGTTAGCAGCAACTGCTGTTGAGTATGCTGTTTCCATCAAGTTATCTAGTTCAAGACACTCAATACGTTGCGTGTTGAATTCAGTTGACTTGTCATCAAGACGCGCATACTGAAGACGTTCACGGATTTCTTTAAGCTGCTTAAGGCCATCAGCCATTGCATCACCTTCACGGAATACCGAGAAGTTAAGCTGCATACACTCTTGCAGATCTTTCTTGATTTGAACTGGGTCTTCACCCTTACCAACTTCAGAAGTTTCCCAACGATTGTAACGAGCAAACGCTGCATCAACATCGTCTTTAGACGCTTCACCAGTTGACTCAAAGTCTTTCAAGTAAGAACCTAGGAAGTTACCTGCTGCACGACCGAATACAACTAAGTCAAGTAGCGAGTTACCACCTAGACGGTTTGCACCATGTACTGATACACAAGCAATCTCACCTACTGCGAATAGACCTTCAACGATACGTTCATTACCGTTGTTGTCTACGTCAAGAACTTGACCGTTTACATTTGTAGGTACACCACCCATCATGTAGTGACATGTTGGGATTACTGGAATTGGCTCTTTAGCTGGGTCTACGTGTGCGAATGTTTTTGATAGGTCACAAACGCCTGGTAGACGAAGGTTAAGCATCTCTTCACCTAAGTGGTCAAGTTTCAGCTTAATGTGAATACCCCATGGGCCTTCACAACCACGACCTTCGCGGATCTCAGTCATCATTGCACGTGCAACAACGTCACGACCAGCAAGGTCTTTAGCATTAGGGGCATAACGTTCCATGAAACGTTCGCCATCTTTATTCAGAAGGTAACCACCTTCACCACGACAACCTTCTGTTACTAGCGTACCAGCACCTGCGATGCCTGTCGGGTGGAACTGCCACATCTCCATGTCTTGCATGCCGATGCCAGCGCGTACTGCCATACCAACACCGTCACCAGTGTTAATGTGTGCATTTGTTGTTGATGCATAGATACGACCAGCACCACCAGTTGCAAGTACAACAGCTTTAGACTTGAAGTAAACAACTTCACCAGTCTCGATCTCAATCGCTGTAACACCAACAACGTCGCCTTTGTCATTTTTAACTAGGTCAAGGGCATACCACTCAGAGAAAACGTTTGTTTTATTTTTAACGTTTTGTTGGTATAGGCAATGAAGAAGTGCGTGACCAGTACGGTCAGCAGCTGCTGCTGTACGTGCAGCCTGCTCGCCGCCAAAATGCTTTGACTGACCACCAAAAGGACGCTGATAAACACGGCCATTTTCAAAACGAGAAAATGGTAAGCCCATGTTTTCTAATTCAGTAATAGCTTCAGGACCCGTTTTAGTCATATATTCGATAGCGTCTTGGTCACCGATATAATCAGAACCTTTAACAGTATCGTACATGTGCCATTCCCAGTTATCTTCATGAGAGTTGCCAAGTGCTACCGTAATACCACCTTGCGCAGATACTGTGTGAGAACGAGTTGGGAATACTTTAGAGATAAGAGCACATGTCTTGCCTGACTCAGAAATAGCAAGTGCAGCACGCATACCCGCACCGCCGGCTCCAACAACTACAGCATCAAATTCACGGACATTATATTTCACTTAAACACCCCACAGAACAAACAAACCAACAGCAACATATGCTAGTGCCATTAGATTTAATACAAAGCCTAAAACTGAACGCATTGTTGAACACTTGACGTAGTCAGTAAGAACTTGCCAAAGACCAATACGAGTATGAACCATTATACAAACTAGTGTAATAATAGTTGCAGCTTTCATAGCTAAGTTGTCGAACAACCCAGTCCATGCTTCATACGTTAATTCAGGAGTTAACGCTAAGTAGCCCACGATAAATACAGCGTATGCTGCAATAATTAATGCTGTTGCGCGAAGTGATACATAATCTTGTACACCATCACGTTTCAGAGTTGCTTGATTTAAGACCATATCCACACTCCACCAAGAATCGCAACGATTACCCAAATGGCGATTGCAATTTTAGCACTTGCATTGCCCGACTCTAACTCTTCCCAGTGGCCCATGTCTTGAATCATGTGACGGATACCGCCAATGATGTGGTAAGACAACACAGCCAAGGTGCCCCACGCAATGAATTTTGCAACAAAGCCAGTCATAAGCTCTTTTACAAATTCAAAACCTTCAGGAGAAGAGAGAGATTCAGACCACGCCCAAATGACAAATGTCAGCGCGAAGAACAACGCGACACCAGTGACACGATGTAAGATCGACGCCTTTGCCGTTGCTGGCATAGATATAGTCGTAAGATCTAGATTTACAGGTCTTTGCTTTTTCACAGTTACTTGCCCATCTTTGCTCGATAAGAGCTTCATCTACTTGTTTTTATCAACCCACTTGCACGACATGCACAAATGGCACACTCTAGATAAACCTGTTTAAACACTTAAAAGATCACTTGCCTGTAAAACTTCGATGTAAAAATAGGTTTACCCACAGACGACACGGTATAAAACCGTTGACAGTATATAAGGCTGTGCGTGTTTTTACAATTCTTGTTTAGTTTCGTACGCTTGCGAATTAGCCAATGGTATAATATTTAATCTAGTTAGAATACTTATTATACATTTTTGCATAATTCTTAGAAAAATTGACTTTTCACCCCATTTATAAGTTACAATGATCTGAATTTGCTTAACATTAGTATCACAACATAACAATCAGAATGTTGTTATTTCATAGGAGATAAGATAGATGGCAGATAAGAAAGCCACAGTCCATATCGATGGGCACGACCCAATCGAACTACCGATCCACTCTGGTACAGCTGGCCAAGACGTTATCGACGTTCGTACTTTAGGTGCTCACGGCTTCTTCACATATGACCCTGGTTTCATGTCGACTGGCTCTTGTGAATCATCTATTACTTACATTGATGGTGCAAAAGGTGTACTTCTTCACCGCGGCTACCCGATCGAACAATTAGCAGAGCACTCAAACTACATCGAACTTTGCTACTTACTTCTTAACGGTGAACTACCAAACGCAGAGCAACTACACACGTTCTCTGACGAGATCACTCGTAACACTATGATGCATGAGAAGATTGCTGCTTTCTTCCAAGGCTTCCGTGTTGATTCACACCCAATGGCAATGCTATGTGGTGTAGTAGGCGCACTATCATCTTTCTACCACGATGATTTAGATATTTCAGACTCAGAACAGCGTATGCGTTGTGCAACAAAACTAGTTGCTAAACTACCAACTATCGCTGCAATGGCATACAAATATAACGTAGGCCAACCTTTCGTATATCCTCGTAACGATCTTAGCTATGCAGAAAACTTCTTGCACATGATGTTCTCTGTTCCAGCTGAAGAGTACAAAGTAAGCCCAGTGCTAGCAAAAGCAATGGACCGTATTTTCATGCTTCACGCTGACCACGAACAAAATGCTTCGACTTCGACAGTTCGTCTAGCTGGTTCTTCAGGTGCTAACCCTTATGCGTGTATCGCTGCTGGTATTGCATCACTTTGGGGTCCTGCGCACGGTGGTGCAAACGAAGCTTGTCTAACTATGCTTGAAGAGATCGGCTCTGTAGACCGTATCGACGAGTACGTGGCAAAAGCAAAAGACAAGAACGATCCGTTCCGTCTTATGGGCTTCGGACACCGTGTTTACAAAAACTTTGACCCACGCGCGACAGTAATGCGTCAAACGTGTCACGAAGTACTTAAAGAATTGAATATTCAAGACCCACTTCTTGACGTAGCAATGAAGCTAGAGCAAATTGCACTAGAAGACCCATACTTCATCGAGAAGAAGCTTTACCCGAATGTAGATTTCTACTCTGGTATCATTCTTAAAGCAATTGGTATTCCAACAAGCATGTTCACTGTAATCTTCGCTATGTCTCGTACAGTTGGCTGGATTTCACATTGGAATGAAATGCTTTCTCAAGCTGGTCACAAAATCGGTCGCCCTCGTCAGCTTTACACTGGCTACACTGCACGCGATTATCAGGACCAAGGTGAGCGTTAATTACTCACTTTATTTGAAAAAAGAGGCTTATTAGCCTCTTTTTTTATGTCAAAATTCGCCCTTTTTTGCGTACATTTCAAATACGTAAGCTTTACTTTACACATGTATTCATCTGTAATTCCCAAAAATAGGCGCTTTTCAGAGTATTTCAAAGCCATCTGACATGACCTCATCGATGCTTTCTTTACTTATTGATGCGACCTTTGCCATAACAGGCCCTTTTTTTAACCATGCCTCAAGTGCTATGATGTCCTCTTCCTGACCTGTCACGACCACTTCCACACTTCTATCCGGTAAATTTTTGGCAAATCCCGTTAACCCTAAAGAGCCAGCTTTAATCTTAGTGTGATATCTAAAACCAACCCCTTGAACGACACCTGTGATAATAAATTTTCTTGAGTGCATAGACAGAACTCCTTCAATTATTATTCTAAATAATAGAATCGATACGCAATTTATTGAAGAATGAGTGAGGAGAAGCGTGCTTTTAAAACATCAGTGACGTTTAAAAATAAAAAAGGCCCTACGATGCAGGGCCTGATAATTGACAATTTACTGGGTTTAGAACTTATAAGCGAACTTTAAGTAGGCCTGACGTCCAAGCACGCTATGGGTTTTATTATCTACGCCCATAGATTCAGATGGTGCAAAAGGCGCTTCTTCATTAGTTAGGTTAGAGGCACCTACTGTCACGGTTAACTGCTCGTAACCAATATACGTGACACTTGTATCTATGGTTGTCCAAGAGTCGATTTCAAATTTGTTGCCGTCACTATCTGCTAAGTCATTATATGAGTCTATATAATTGACGCTGAAGTTAGCGACCCAATCATCTAATGCCCAATCAACTCGCGCATTCCAACGTAAATCTGGATGTTGATACTCTCCATTTTCATCTTCTATGACTGTGATCTGATTACCGTTATCATCTGTTTTTAATAACTCTTCATCGTAATTAAGCACGTATGTAACGTTGTAGCCAAATTTAAACTCACCCATGTCTTGGGTTTGCAACCTATACTCTAGATCAATATCAATACCGTCAGTTTTTCTGCCACCAATATTGACGAACGTATCATTAATTCGACGGATACGACCCGGCGTGCTTCCAGTGCTTGGATCCCTAGTGACTAAACTTGTGTCATCACCACAACAATCCACTATCTCTTGCGCACCAATTTTCTTGATTAGATTATCTTGATCATAATTCCAATAGTCTAAACCGATACTAAATTCATCTGATGCCTGCCAGATCACACCCAAGTTGTAGTTAGTAGACTCTTCAGGTTGCAAG
Organism: Pseudoalteromonas luteoviolacea; assembly: GCF_000814765.1. Lineage (GTDB taxonomy): Bacteria > Pseudomonadota > Gammaproteobacteria > Enterobacterales > Alteromonadaceae > Pseudoalteromonas > Pseudoalteromonas luteoviolacea_H. Next base: position 226,472 of record NZ_JWIC01000006.1, on the reverse strand, counting down.
TTTTTATTACCTGCCACATCAGCTGTATACTCAAATGGTTCACAATCTAAAGGATCTTTTGTGATTTTACAGCGCTCGCGGTCAATGACGCTTGGAGATTCTTCTGTTTTACCTAGGTGTAGTTGCACCAATGAAGGCGCTCTGAATGCGGTACCCCATGAGCCACGTACGACAATTTCCTCAAGAGGCGTCCAACGAAATGCGACTTTAGGGTCCGTCGTATTACCAAAATCACTGTAATCTTCATAACGTAATGCAAGTTGTAGTTCTAAAGTTTCAGTAGCTGGCACATTAAATTCAGCAAACAAAGCCGTATTATCACGATCACCATTTGCTTGTGTCGCTTCAGTACCGAAAATTTCACCATTTAAGTACTGACTGTCTGGGTTATCTTCAATTTTTTCATACCGGTGCTCTAAACCAAATGCAGCCGCGACATAGCCATCCCCAAACTCAAATAACTCACCGGAAATGGTCGCATCAAAAGATTGCATAGTCGATGCACCATAACGCGTCGTCGTTGTTTCTATTCTGTCTAGTGTTTCTTGTGCATTCTGGCTAGGTTCAAATGGATTCCAATTACCATTATCTATCTCAGCTTGTGCTCTAATTTTGTTTGGAAAGCCATCAAAGCCTTTTTCAACGGCACTCGAACGGATAGCAGAATAGGCAAACTCCCAATCCCATTCTTTAAACTCACCACGCATCCCCATAACTGCTCGGTAGTATTCAGAATCGACGTCTTTTTTACGATTGCCAATATCAACTGTGCGTCGTCGCATAGAAATATCTACGCCATGCAGGAAGTGATCAGGCTGATCTGCAAGCGGGTGATTAGGATTATCACCTGACATAAATAATTCAGTAAAACTCGGACTGGCCGCGCCTTGAATAAACGTTGACGTATGCTGCGCAGAAAATTCAGCAAAACCTTCTATACTATCAGTGATTTCTTGCACGCCATTGTAGTTAAAGCTGATGCGCTCTGTAGACGGAATAAGGGTCATATGCGGTGCATAGTCGTAACGACAAATATCACCAATAATCATATTTTCAGGGCATGTATCTGAACCCCATACATCAGCAAACAAGGTTTGTCTTACTTTTGTGCCATCATCTTCAACACGGGTTACAGGCAACGCTTCCCATTGAGCATCAGTAACGGCAGACCTTACTATTTCAATACTGCCTGGTATACCAGAAGAGCTCAGTGCGTTATTTCCACCTCTGAATCGTTGATCTGCCGTAGATGCATAGTCTCTATCCGCATAAAATACATCGCCACGTTTGAAATAATCCAGTGAAAAGTTATGGTGTCCTTTATCTGTCGAGCTACCCCATAAAAGCGTAAAGTTTTCCTCTTTTGCACCACCATCGGCGGTATCTGATATTTTGCCTGCAACTTCAAATCCATCAATATCATCTCGTAAAATAATATTGATAACACCGGCAACTGCATCAGAGCCATAAGTTGCTGACGCACCGTCTTTCAAGACATCAATTCGCTTAACAGATGAAACTGGAATCGTATTTAAATCGACAAAAGATGTTTCAATATCTTTCGCAAATGGACTCACTGCAACGCGACGACCATTGATCAATACCAAAGTAGACGAAGCACCTAAGCCTCTTAAAGCAACGCTTGACCCGCCATTTGCAGTATCATCACTTGAGTTACCTTGTGTACTGAATGTACCTGCACCAGCGACAGGCAACTTTTGTAAGGCACCGATAAGATCTGTAGATCCAGTTGCTGCTAGGTCGCCTGCAGAAATCGTTTGGATTGGCGAAGGGCCTTCCAAATCAGAGCGTTTAATATGTGAGCCAGTTACTTCAATTCGCTCAACCTCTGCGTCATTTGCAAATGTTGGACTTGCCCCCCCAAGCAATGCAATACCGACCGCAGATGCTATTAGCGTAATCCCCTTTTTCATTATCTTTCTTCTCCGTAGTGTTATAAAAAAACATCTCGACAACATTTATAACACATAGAAAAAACAATAAAAACACATTTAAGAGGCGTTTAATTTACAAAAAATAAACCAATGGACAAGGTTTAAACTTGAGATGATACAGTCAAAATAAAGACATAAAAAAACCCAGCAATAATGCTGGGTTTGTAATTTTATTAAGCAACTAATTACATAGCTGTTTTGTTAACCTGTTGAACAAATTGCTTAACTGGTAGATTATTACACTTTAAGCTTCTAGCTTGACCGCGATATGTTTTCAAACTGTCTAAGCCTTCTTTAGCCGCCTTTAAACACAATTCAGTTGCTATTGATGTGTTTTTTGCCACCAACTTTGACTGGGTCGTTTGTTTCACTATTTGCATTTCATTTTGAGATTTAGCAAATGTACGAATATCTTCACCGTTACATTTTACCGTTTCAGAGAAGCGAGAGATAAACACACCGTGTTGTGCTCCCTCTTTTCTTGCAGCACTTAGACCTTGGTTTGCAGCAACCTCACATACTTTAGAAATTACAGATGCATCGCTTGCTTTAAAACTCTGAACTTCAGATGCAAATACACCAGTTGACGTAAGAGAAACAAGTGCAGCAATAGTGAAAGACTTAAACATAATCTACCTCAAAAGAACGAATTGCTGCGCATTATATAATCAAAAAAATGTCTGTAAATGATAAAAATAAACTTTTTTGACTATTTAATGATCAATTAACAACTTCATAAACATGTCGCTTTAACTGGCGAGAATGGTAAAAAAATTTAACAATTCAGAAGCCTTCATAAGTAAACTTTTCACCTATCTCATCAGCAAAAGTGTTACACTCATTTTTATTTACCTATGACTTTTATACATGAAAATTATCTCTTTCAATATCAATGGCCTTAGAGCTAGGCTGCACCAACTACAAGCACTTATCGACAAACATCAGCCTGACGTCATCGGCTTACAAGAAATCAAAGTGCATGATGAGGCGTTTCCTATCGAAGACGTCGAATCAATGGGTTATAACGTTTACTTTCACGGTCAAAAAGCACATTACGGTGTGGCTCTGTTATCTAAAAAGCCTGCAAAGGCTATCCTTAAAGGGTTTGCAACAGATACTGAAGAAGCTCAAAAGCGTATGATTTCTGGCGTATTCGAGAGTGATAATGGTAAAGAAGTCACAGTCATGAATGGCTATTTCCCGCAAGGTGACAACATCAGCCACGAGACTAAGTTTCCATATAAACGCCAATTTTATAAAGATTTAATGACCCACCTCAATACTCATGAATCTGCAGAGGCTAATCTTGTGGTTATGGGCGATATCAATATCTCACCTACTGACAGTGATATCGGTATTGGCGATGCCAATATGAAGCGCTGGTTAAAAACCGGCAAATGCTCATTCCAGCCAGAAGAACGTGAATGGCTTAAAACACTGATGGATTGGGGATTAAAAGACACCTTTAGAGAATTAACACCAGACGCACAAGACAAATACTCGTGGTTTGACTATCGCTCAAAAGGATTTAATGATAACCGAGGATTACGTATCGATGTCGTGCTTGCTACAGAAAGCTTAATGGCGACCTGTACCGAAAGTGATATAGATTATGAGCTCAGAGGCATCGAAAAGCCGTCTGATCACGCACCAATTTGGGCCACTTTCGATATCTAAGCACAACAGATAGCAACTCCTTGCAATGACAGGTAACAGCCAATGGCAATTATGTTGTTTTCATTGCTCGCATTTGCAGTGAGTTTTGATAAAGTGCAATTTTTTGCACTTCTCAAAACTCCACAAAGACAAACTGGCGTATTTTGCTGTGCGCTGGTTATGGCCATTTTATGGCAGATTCAGGCAGGTATTTTGCCATTTTTAGACATCCATATTTTGGCCATTACCGCGGTCACTTTAGTGCTAGGCTGGCGGTTATCCCTAATAAGCACGTTGCTTGCCTCGTTATTACACTTCATCTTCACTTCGACCCAAATTGAATTTTTCACTTTTTGGTTTTTAACCGGCATTATTCCTGTTTATATCAGTTACGCAATTTTTCTACTTTGTTATCAGTATTTACCGAGGCACTTCTTTATTTATATATTTGGATGTGCATTTATTTGCGCAGGTATTGTCGCAGCCTGTAAAATACTGCTCACCGGTGTCTATTATTGGTCAGTAGGTCTATACGACTGGCAGACACTGCAATACAATTATATGTTTTACTCAGTGATCATGTGGTTTCCAGAAGCCATGTTAAATGGCATGGCAATTACACTGATGATCACCTACCGGCCTAACTGGGTTAGGACCTTTTATGATCAGGAATATTTAGATAGATGACATTAGATTACCGTTGCCCCATATGCTCAGAACCACTATCAAAAACAAACAATACACTGGGCTGCATAAATCGTCATCAATTCGACTTTGCAAAAGAAGGCTATATAAACTTACTTCCAGTGCAGTTTAAGCGCTCAAAGCAACCCGGTGACAATTTAGATATGGTGCAAGCTCGACGCGCCTTTTTTGCAACTAATCACTACGCTTTTTTACAACAATCACTGGCCAGATTAGTCGCATCCAAAACCCCAAAAGTTGTGATAGACCTTGGCTGCGGCGAAGGGTTTTATACCCAAGCTATCGCGGCGGCTATCACAGACTCGACCGCAGTCTATGGATTAGACATTAGTAAACCTGCGATCAAATATGCAGCTAAGAGATATAATAAGCCACACTTTAGCGTCGCCTCTAGTAAAGATGCACCTTTTAAAAGTGAATACGCTGATGTTGTGTTGAGTATTTTTGCTCCTGTCTTTACACAAGAATCCGCACGCCTTTTACAGCCAGATGGCACCTTGATTGTCGTAGGCCCTGGCCCAAAACACCTGTTTGAACTAAAGCAAAAGATCTATGATGATGTTCGTTTACACGAAGCACCAGAGTGTCCTGAAGGGTTTGAGGTCGTAGAGCAAACTCTAGTCGAAGATAATCAATCCGTGGCGTCTGATATTGTGGAGCATTTAATTAAAATGACCCCATTTGCTTGGAAATTCAAAGACTCTCATTACAATGAATTAGCACAGAGTGAGGCTCATAACGTGACCTTTTCTTTTTTAATTACCCAATACAAAAAAGTCACCGAATGATGCACTAAATGGCCCTTGCACATACAGCCATGGGCCATTTCCATTTCAAACCTACTCTTTCCTTACAGAAAAACTAAACTTAAGGGGGTTATCCCCATCACTTTGAGACCATTCAAAGTCTAAATTCATATTTTCAACCACTTGAATGTCTTCAATGATCTCTATCACTTCTTGATTATTTTGATATACATTGAGTTTGATGCTCGTTACCTGTGTTTTGTCAGGAAATTGATAATCGATAGTGCGCCCAAACTTGATCTCATTGTTTATCAACCATTGAAACGTCATCTTATCATTTATCTCACCGGAAGCACTCAAAGAGAGCATTTGGTTATGCTGGCTGACATTGATAGTGATGTCTGGAGTAATTGATAAAACGTTCACGAATGTTTGAGCTATAAACCTGGCGCGCCCCTCTACCACCAGAGTGACACTGGCTTCATATTCACCTGGTTCAGAATAACTATAATTCATTTGCTGTGTATCAGTTTCTTTAACAGTGCCATCACCAAAGTCCCAAATGTACTTTAATTCCTTTGCATTTGACTGATGCTCTGCCAAAAAATTGAGCTTTAAACCAGCACCCTGGTAACTAACCTTCAAATTAGGATCGCTAACATGAATTATAGTTAGCGGCTTCTCCAATATCGTTTCCCCATCTTTTTTCAAAATGTAACTGACGCTATCGTCAGGTGCTAATCCGACTAGTTTAATGCCCGCCGAACTGTGCGGGTATTCAATACCGTTTACAACCCAAACCAATGAGTAACCCATAGGAAGCGTTTGAGAAATATTCAAAATAAAGTCAGCGTTTTCTTGTTGTACGTTAACCTCAAAATTAACAACCTCTTTTAACTCGATAGACTGTGATTTTTCAAATATGACCGAGGACCCCTGTAAAATAAGGGATACAGTCACATTTTTAAGCCCCGCCGTACCGAAGTCATATACTAAATAGCGATTGCTGCTCGTGTAGTGCTGTTCATCTACTCGCCACGCAAACCTAGCAATATTACTCGGTAACTCACCTTCTACTGATAACTTACATTCAGTACCGTTTTGTTGGCAGTTAATACTAAACTCAGGCTCAGGCGTAACATTCACCGTTTTAGACAGGCGATTAACTTCCACACCGTCTCGAAGTAATACTAAGGTAACCTGTGATGTCTGGTGCAGTGATTTAACAATATGATAATCAGAAGTCACGACTTCCTCCTGATCAAAAATCCATTTAAATGTGTAGGCATTGCTAAACTGTTGCTTAACCGATAAATGTAGGTCGCTATTTTTTTGTTTAAAACCGAAATCAATGCTAGGTGCAACATACTCACCTCCACTTAAGGTAATATGTACATCTATGACTTGTGATTCATTTAAACCTGTACAGCTCGATGTTTCTTGTTGTGCAGATAACACAAATCTCACGACACTTGGGCCAGCCTCTAAGTTTTGGAATTGGCTAAGGTCATAAACAACGGTACCCTCAAAGTCATTCTGATTGATCAACTTTTCACTATCCGCATCAAAATAGCCATTTCTATCCGTATCTAAATAGGCAGCAATGGTTGAGTAGCCATCAAGTTTAAACATGTCTATTTTAATAGGTGATTGCATATATACAGGATCGGTCATTATGATGTCACTGGTCCCTGCTTTAATTTCACTTTTTTGACCATTGAAAGACAGCTCAGATATAAAACGTTCAGTAGTTTGGCCTGCTTTACATAATGGCGATTCAAATAGACTCAGTAGCCGTTTTGATGTTAATTCGGAACCATCGTTAAGCTCAACATGCCATGATAATGCATACTCTCCAGCCCCAAAAGTATGACGTATAGACTTTACATCCTCCCACAACTCAGCACTTTGCGGTGTCCATGAAAGAAATGGCTTATCATCCAGCTTCACCGCTAACTGAGCAATATTATCTTGCGATATTCTCGAGTCGCTAATATCAAACAGTGCTTCTCCGTACATACGCTTTACAATTACTTCAAGTTGGTTATCGGCCTCTAAAGCCGCAACAAAGCCAACCTGCTCAGCAAGATGAGTGATATGTTGTTTATCATACTCATCGGCTGTGGCAATTAGACACTGTGACGCCTCATACATACCAGCATTGGCAGGAAAACACCCTGTCATCGCTTTTAAAACCAGTCTATACGCACGTTGTACATCCCAACCGTCGCTAGTGGAAATTAAATAAAACAATTTATTGAGTGCTCCAGCGCGCTGGTGGGATCCCCTTGTTTGTTCATAATCTCGATAGTCATCCATACTTATGCCGTCTAATCTAGGCATAGATGCATGGCGCAAAAAAGAATTCGCAAGTCTGCTATCATAACCGATAGCCCAAAACTTATTATCATAGTGGTACAGTTCAGAGAAAATAGCAGTCTGTATCCAGTTAGAATCTGATGGTTCCGCTTGCAAATGACGCGCATAATAATCTTTCACTGCAATGGCTGTAATATCAGCAAAACTCTCATGTAAAGCGCTGCGTTTCGCGCGAAGCTCAGCTAATTCACCGCCAAAATTTAAATCTGAAAGAATATTGCCTGTGTTCCACTCTAAAATTGCATGCCCTATTTCGTGTGCAACAATGTCTAAAGAACTCCCATGAGGGAATGGGCTGCCTATGGTGCCACCAGCATAGTTCGTAAACTCACCATCCCAACTACTTTGATACAGGTTACCAGCGTCAATGCGCTGTTTAATTGTATTTAGGCAATAACCCGCTTTTGTATCGCAGCGGTTTTGTTGGTTTGGAAAGAGTGCGTTAAAATGCCAGTGTAAAGTTTGCGCAGCCACACCACCGAAAAAGTGCCCATCGTTAACGGCTTTAAATGCACCTTTCAAGAAGTAATAAAAATAAGGGTCGCCATCAATGCCATGGCTTTCCACTGCTCCATTAGGGCATGCATAAGAATATGGCTCTAAGGCACTGCCTTGATATGTTTCAACCCAATTATTCTTAAAAATGCACCGGTTGTTTTCAAGCTTTACAACCATTGGATAGCCACTAAACTCGTCAAACGCGTTAGATGCTTCGCCTCTAAAATAAACATTACTTACACTTGGATAATGAGGAAAGTGTTTTCGTGTCAGCGGGTGCTCCATTGGTAGCGCCGTATTTTGACACTTTTGCGTTGTCATATTTGGTGCTTGGTGACAATTTAAGCCTAACTTATAATTACCGGTGGTCGTTGCGACTGCGTGATAGCTTTGATCATGATGCCCATCAAATGCGTAATGACTTGCCGACGAACCTAACTGCTCAAGTGTTTGACCATCCAAAATTAAAAACTGACGATTATGCTGCTTTGACTTCACCTCAACTCGATAAACAAAGTGAGAGGCTAGATTTTCTTCTCGGACAACTAAGCGTTCGGTGCTAATAATATCTAAAGTTGATGGATAATGCTGATATACGTGTTGAGTAACTGCTTCATCTGAAAACGTAAACTTACTTTCTACTCTCGTTGCATATAATTTATCCGATGCTAGCTGGGTAGTTAACTTGGTATTTCCAGAAATGAGTCGTAAATCACCAACCATCGTATTTTGAAAAACCAAAGTACTGTTATATACCCGAACACCTTGCCAATATAACTCATAGTGCTCAAAACGAGTTGCACTATCGGCTTCCTTAACTTTATTTAATTTATACTCTAAGCCTGACAATTTTAAGCTGTTAGCTTGATGAACAAAGGATAATTGCTCTTTTGCCTTCGCATTATACGTGAAGGTCTGGCAAGCAATTAAGGCAACAACTAGTCGTAAGTTAGACACTGAGACTCCTTTCTGATGTTATTTCACTCAAATAAAACTAATAAAAAATAACCAAAAAAAGACTATTAATCCAGATTAAAAATTGGGATCAGGATAATATATAAACAATTTCATAATATTAAAGTATGTATTTAAAATTTTATTTAAGTGTATTAGATTAATAACGTTTTTGACTTGCAAATAAAGTTCTGCTCTATATTTGAAAGTCAATTTATGAGAGGTTAAAGGTGAAGGATTTAACTTATGTCGATTAAAAGGAATACATGTATAGCAAGTTTGATGTATTGCATACCATACCTGCTTGTAGCTCAAGAAACTACTTATTCATGGGATTTTGGAGATGGGACCACAAGCACCGAAGAAAATCCGACACATGAATATAACACACCTGGAATTTATACCGTTTCACTCACAGCCTTTATCAATGAAAAGCTGAGTTATAGTCAGCAGTATGAAGTCAACGCCATTTCCCCTGCAATTAAATCTATTAGCTTGGCTTTACCAGACATGATTGAGGTAGGAAAAACAAGTAACGCAAGGGTCTTACTCTCATCAGATTACGACCTCTCATTAGACTACCAATGGGAATTTCCAGGCGGTTTATTCCATACAGGGCAAGAGGTTGACTTTACGTTTGATGAGGTTGGCACGCACGCTGTGAGTGTGAAAGCATATTATGATGATGTAATGGTTGCACAAGATACTTTTGAGTTGAATGTAGCGCCAAACAACGAGAATCCTTCAGATCCAGTTGCACCTGCAGATCCATCCAACCGAGTGCAAACATCAGCAGCTGAATCGAGCTCAGGGGGTACACTGGGTTGGTTTACCCCCTTGCTTCTGCTAGTCTCGCTGAGGAAAAAGTATATAAGATTGCCTTAAGTTAGCACACCCTAAGGTGTGCATGGTTTAGTTATAAATTTTCTTTGGTAAACGCTTTGTCCATTTTATCAAACATATCTCGGAGTAACTTTGCAAGCGCTCGATAAGTTGGCTTTCCTGTACACATATCGCCTTGATACCCGTTAGCCACCATTTTTTGGTAAAGCTCTCTATACCAAGAAGACAAAGCAGGGGTTAAAGACGTGTCACAACGCTTACCTAGCCACAATAGCCCCTGCACAGGTAATGTAAGAAAAAACAAAGCAATCGCAATCGACTGAGGTAAAAACTCCATACCTAATAGACTGGTTTGAAAAAAAACAGTAAAAAGCGCCAACATTGGCATGGTTTGCAAAGCGAGTTCCGTAGCCTTAATCACTCTAAACTCAGGGAATAGAGGCGCAAGTTCCTTACGCATTGGCCATTCTTTAGCATATTGACGGCCCAGTTGCACTTGTGAAATAAGACTTTTCTGCATCATAACTCCTAGGTGCTAACTTTTCTTAAAAAAATAAGGTAAAATTACGTCATTCATGTCAATTATACCTTAGTATTAAGTGTAATGCTGAATGAACTTCACCATTTAGCTTAATACGCAATTACTCTTATTGTCAAAACGGAAAGTCATTATGTCATCGTCGCATGTTTTGGTCCTCAATTGTGGCAGCTCTAGCCTCAAATTTGCAATCATAGATTCAAGCTCTGCAAAAGAGCATTTATCCGGCTTAGCGGAACGTTTAGGTGAGTCTTCACCTCAAATTAAATATAAATTTAATGGCCAAAAGCACATTATTTCTCTATCCAGTGGTGATGCCCACGAAGTCGCTATCAATGAACTGGTCGATCTTGTTAAATCACTTAAGCTTGACCAGCAATTAGTTGCTGTTGGCCATCGCGTTGTTCACGGTGGCGAACACTTCACTAAATCAGCACTGATCAACGACACAGTGCTAGATGCTATCAAGCAAACAGCGACACTTGCGCCTTTACATAACCCTGCAAACTTGCTTGGCATAGAAGCTGCCAGCGACGCGTTTGCAACTTTACCTCAGGTTGCTGTTTTCGACACTGCTTTCCACCAGTCAATGGAACCAACTGCATTTTTATATGCGCTACCCTACTCGCTATATGAAAAGCACAGCGTCAGACGCTATGGATTCCATGGTACTAGCCACTTCTACGTATCGGCCCAGGCCATCGAACAATTAGGCTTAACAAACAAATCTTCTAAAATTGTTACCGCGCACCTTGGTAACGGCTGCTCTGTCTGTGCTGTAAAAGATGGAAAATCTGTCGATACCAGTATGGGATTAACCCCATTAGAGGGCCTTGTAATGGGCACTCGCAGCGGTGATATAGACCCTGGATTATTTGCCTACCTCGTTAATCAACTTGGTTACTCTGCTTCACAAATAGATACTCTATTAAACAAAAAAAGTGGCCTGCTAGGGATCAGTGAACTATCAAATGACTGCCGTACTATTGAAGAAAGTGCAGCTGACGGACATGAAAAAGCACAACTGGCTCTAGATATTTTCTGCTTCAGACTCGCCAAACAAATCGCCAGTTTCGCTGTACCTCTTGGCGGGATTGATGCATTGGTATTTACAGGTGGCATTGGTGAGAACTCTGATGTGATCCGCGCAAGTGTTGTTAACCAATTAAGCTTCTTGGGCTTCGAGTTAAACAATGAACGAAATTTGGCAGCCAGATTTGGCAGCGAAGGTGTAATCACTGAGGACTCTTCTAACCCTATTGCGATGGTTATTCCAACCAACGAAGAGCTTGTCATCGCGCAAGATGCAGCCATGCTTGCTGGGGAGCAATAAATATGGGTCGTAGAATAATGCTTATCCCAATCTCAACTGGGGTTGGTTTAACATCGGTTTCTGTCGGTTTAGTGCGTGCTCTAGAGCAAAAAGCTGTAAAAGTTAACTTTTTCAAACCTATTGCACAGCCTCGTAATGCTGATGTGGGCCCGGAGAAGTCGACGTTAATTATCAAGCAAGGATCTTCAATTGCCCCTCCTACCCCATTTGAACTGCACTATGCAGAACAAATGATTGGAGATGGAAAAGGTGATGACCTTTTAGAAGAAATCGTTGAGCGCTTTGAAAGCAGTGTTCAAGACGATGAAGTGGCCATTATTGAAGGCATGGTGCCAACTCGAAAACAACCATACGCCGGCCGTGTAAACCGAGAAATTGCGCAAACCTTGGGCGCTGATATTGTATTCGTATTAACACCAGGTAACGACACGAATGATCAACTTGAAGACCGACTTGAAATCGCTTCTGGTAACTATGGTGGTATTGATCATGCAAGAGTGTTGGGCTGTATTTTTAACAAAGTTAATGCGCCTCTTGATGAAGACGGACGTGCTCGCGCCGACTTGGTAGACCAGCATGAGCCTGAGCAACTAGAAAACGAGATGAACCGTTTGGCATCACTGCCAATTTTCCGCAAACATCCGTTTATGTTGTTGGGCGCCATCCCTTGGGATTTCGACCTTGTAGCACCTCGAGTGAGAGACCTGAGTGAATACCTGCAAGCTGAAGTCATTAATGAAGGGGATATGGCACATAGGCGTCTGCGCCGCGTTACATTTTGTGCGCGGACAGTATCCAATATTCTAAATCACTTTACGCCGGGTGCGTTATTGGTAACACCGGGCGATCGCTCAGACATCTTGGTCGCTGCGTGCCTCTCTGCAATGAATGGTACAAAACTAGGGGCAATTTTACTTACCGGCGGCTTTAAGCCAGAACCAAGAATTATGGAACTGTGCGAGCAAGCTATGAATACGGGCCTACCCATTCTTGCAACTGAAGCCGATACTTGGAGAACATCTCTACTGCTGCACAACTTCAATATGGAAGTGCCTGCAGATGACGAACAGCGAATCGATAAAGTGAAACAGCACAACGCGGATCACATTGACCCTGACTGGCTAGATAGCTTATCGCAAGGTGTTGCTCGCACCAGAAAACTGTCACCTCCAGCATTTAGATTTATGTTGACGGATCTAGCTCGTAGAGCCAACAAAACCATCGTACTGCCAGAGGGCAATGAACCACGCACAATCAAAGCCGCCGCTATCTGCGGAGAACGAGGTATCGCCAAAACCGTTTTATTAGGTGACCATGACGAAATACAACGTATTGCAGCACAGCAAGGCGTGATACTAAACGAAAACATCACCATTGTTGATCCTAATGAAGCCGTCGATAAGTACATAGCACCTATGGTTGAACTGCGTAAGAACAAAGGACTTACCGAAGTTGTGGCTGCTGAACAGCTGCAAGACAACGTAGTACTAGGGACTATGATGCTTGCAGAAAATGAAGTGGATGGCTTAGTATCTGGGGCAGTAAACACCACTGCGAATACGATCCGCCCGCCACTGCAGCTCATCAAGACGGCACCAGATTCTTCTTTAGTCAGCTCGGTATTCTTTATGCTATTGCCTGATCAAGTATTGGTTTATGGTGATTGTGCGATTAACCCTGACCCTACCGCCGAGCAACTTGCTGATATCGCGATTCAATCAGCGGACTCAGCTGCTGCGTTCGGTATTGAGCCCAAAGTCGCAATGATCAGTTATAGTACAGGTACTTCTGGACAAGGTGCAGACGTAGACAAAGTGCGAGAAGCGACAAAACTTGCACAGCAAAAACGTCCTGATTTGGATATCGATGGTCCACTACAGTATGATGCTGCGATTATGGAAAACGTAGCCCGTAAAAAAGCGCCAAACAGTAAAGTCGCTGGTAAAGCCACTGTGTTTGTTTTCCCTGACCTTAATACAGGTAATACAACCTACAAAGCGGTACAACGAAGCGCTGACTTGATCAGTATCGGTCCTATGTTGCAAGGGATGCGTAAGCCGGTTAACGACCTGAGCCGTGGAGCCCTCGTCGATGACATCGTTTACACGATTGCTTTAACTGCTATCCAAGCAGGCCAACGCCCATAACAAGCCTTTTTTAAAGCTATCAAGGGAGTAGAAATCTCTACTCCCTGAATAAAAGGGTTTATTTTCTTTTTGCTTGCCTATACTATGAAAGAGTCGATGCAGTTAGAGCGCAAGTATGTCCAAACAAACGCTACAAATACTACAACAAGACTTTACAATTCACAGCCTCGATAACGATGCTGCAATTCCTGCAAATGTATTGCAATCTGATATCTTTTTCATTGCAAAAACAACGGAAGAATTGTCTATCGTATGCCCATCTGATATCAAATTAGAAAGCTTCGCGGCTGAACCATATTGGAGAGCGATTGAGATCATTGGCCCACTTGGTTTTTCATTGACAGGAATTATGTCAAATATTTCTGGTGTACTTGCCAGCGCAAACGTTTCTATTTTCTCTATTTCTACATACGACACAGATTATATTTTAGTGAAAGAGCAGCAGCTTAATAACGCCATTCAAGCGCTCAGAAAAGACGGTTACCTTTTTGTTTAATGATATTTTCTAAACCCATTAATTACGCACCTATAACACAAATAGCAAACCCCCTTTTACATATTGCGAGTCCATTTACTGGTAAAGTTTTCCCATTAACTCACCACCCTTTACCCTTGTTTTCAACTGGGATGATTGGCAGTGGTGTCTGTGTCAAAATGAACCAAGCATTGATGATGTCACCATGTAATGGAAAAGTGATCAAAGTCAGTCAGCAAGGCTGTGAATTTGTGATACGAGCAGAATCAGGGCTTCAGCTACTTCTTCACTTGCACATCCCAAGTGAATACCGAAAGATGGAAAACTTAATAAAACATAGCGTTGGTCAGAAACATATCATCACCGGTGATATTCTTTGCTATTTTGATGTACCTCAAGATTTGCCCATCACTGGTACATTGTTAATTCTCAATGCAGATAAGCTAGGGCCATGTTATTATCCGTTAAATCAAGTGAATGCGGGTAAAGAACCGCTAATTACATTATCGAGAGCTAGTAAATTATGAGTATAGTTTTATACGGTATTCCAAATTGTGACACGATTAAAAAAGCCAAAAAGTTTCTCCAAGAGCAAAATATTGAGTTCGATTTTCACGATTACCGCAAAGATGGATTGACATCTGAACTGCTTGATCACTTTGTTGAGAAATTAGGTTGGGAAACCGTGTTAAACAAGCGAGGGACGACTTATCGAGCTCTGAGCGATGAGCAAAAGCAAAGCTTAAATGAAGCCTCTGCCAAACAACACATGCTGGACGCACCAGCAATGATTAAACGTCCGATTTTAAAAGTGAACTCGGATCTGCATATCGGTTTTAAAGCTGCACAATATCAAGAGATTTTCAAATGAGCCAACCCCCTCTAAGCGATGTTGTTGAACTCGCCTCCGCACTCATCCAACGCCCTTCAGTCACACCAGAGGATGCTGGGTGTCAGAGCTTAATTAACAGCCGTTTAGAAAAGCTAGGCTTCAAGATTGAAGAGCACTTTTTTATTGATACGCTCAATACATGGGCAAGAAAAGGTGATCAAGGGCCTCATTTTTGTTTTGCAGGACATACTGACGTGGTGCCTGTTGGCAACGAAAAAGACTGGCGCCATCCTCCTTTTGCAGGCCTCGTTGAAAATGGCATTCTGCACGGAAGGGGCGCAGCTGACATGAAAGGCTCTTTGGCTGCGATGGTCGTTGCCACTGAACGTTTTGTTGCAAAACACCCAGATCATGACGGCTCTATCAGCTTTTTAATCACTTCAGATGAGGAAGGTCCATTCATTAACGGCACCACTAAGGTTGTCGACTTACTTGAGGCGCGTAATGAAAAAATCGATATGTGTCTGGTTGGTGAGCCTTCTTCTAGGGATACATTAGGAGACGTGGTCAAAAACGGTCGTCGAGGCTCTTTAACAGGGCATTTAACCGTTAAAGGTATTCAAGGGCATGTTGCCTACCCTCACCTTGCAAAGAACCCAATTCATGATGTGGCTCCAGCACTTACTGAGTTAAGCACTAAGGAATGGGATAAAGGCAACGACTTTTTCCCAGCAACCAGCTTTCAGATTTCAAATATCCATGGCGGCACAGGCGCAGGGAACGTGATACCTGGTACTGTCGACGTGCAGTTCAATTTTAGATTCAGTACTGAGTCAACCGTTGAACAACTGCAACAGGGCGTCAACGACATTTTAAAAGCACATAAGCTTGATTATGACCTTAACTGGACAGTAAATGGCCTCCCCTTCTTAACTGAGCCTGGAGAGCTTCTTAACGTAACTTTAGAAGCAATCAAGGAAGTCACTCGTATTGATTCGACTCCTGAAACAACGGGTGGTACATCTGACGGGCGTTTCATCGCGCAGACAGGCTGTAAGGTCATTGAACTTGGACCTGTAAACAAAACTATTCATCAGGTAGATGAGCAAGTCTGTGCCAAATCGCTCGATGATTTAGCACTCATTTATGAATCCATTCTTGAAAAGCTGCTGGTGAAGGCATAATGACCTGCGTTATACAGCAAGCTTTAGGTTTAGATACCACACATCTTGTCGAGTACCAGAGCAATCTGGTACACGCACAAATTGTTGATGATTTAGATGCGCTTAGCAGCGCAGCACGCAGCGCAGGATTTGAATTTGCAATCGCGTCTGCTCACCGAGATTTTCATCGACAAGCTCATATTTGGAATGCGAAGTTTAGTGGCCAACGCCCTATTTTCGACCACAACAATCAAGCGGTTAACATTGATACTTTAAGCGATGAGGCAATTGTTGATGCCATTATGCTTTTTTCCGCTTTGCCTGCTACTAGCCGTCATCATTTTGGGAGTGATTTAGACGTCTATGCCAGTAATTTCCTCAATCCGGATCAATCGCTTCAACTTGAACCATGGGAATATCAATCTGGTGGGCCATTTTATGAATTTTCTTGCTGGCTCGAATCTTCATTATCTGAATTCGGCTTTTTTAAACCGTATGATAAATATCGAGGCGGTGTTGCCGCTGAGCCTTGGCATATTAGCCATATCAAAACTGCGAACATGATGACGAAATATGTTACACCCAACACAATACACGATGCCATCGCAAAACAGGATATACTCGGTAAAGAAGCGATATTAGCAGACCTACCAAGGCTATATAGTCAATATGTTACTAATATCGCAAAAAACTAATTAAATCGGTAATAATTTCCAATCAATATGTTTACTGTCGGTAATGGTCAAAAAAGCGTTGCATAGATTGCAGCGCAGGTTCAAGTTCATCTTTATGAGGCAAAAATACCAGCCTAAAGTGATCTGGTGATGGCCAGTTAAATGCGCGACCATGTACGAGTAGAATTTTTTCTTCTCTGAGTAAGTCCAGAACCATCAGCTCATCATTTTTCACATTAAAATGCTTAGTGTCGATCTTGGCAAATGCATATAATGCCCCTTTAGGTTTTACGCAAGATATGCCTTGAATATCATTTAAACCTTCCCATGCAATATTACGCTGTTCGTATAAACGTCCACCTGGCAATAACAAATCATCTATCGACTGCACTCCGCCGAGCGCTTGTTGTATTGCGAATTGAGCAGGCACGTTTGCACATAAGCGCATTGATGCCAACATGTTTAGTCCTTCAAGTAAATCTCGCATTGCTGAGACCTTGCCACTGGCAACCATCCACCCCATTCTCAGGCCGGCAGCTCGGTAAGTTTTTGCCAACCCATTGAAGGTGATCACTGGTAAGTCATCACACAAGGATCCTATGGAGAAGTGCTCGGTACCATCAAACAGGACTTTCTCGTAAATTTCATCACTCAAGATAAGCAAGTTATGCTCTCTCGCAACCTCGATAAGCGCCTCTAACAACGCTTTGCTGTAGACTGCACCTGTTGGGTTATTTGGGTTAATCAACACAAGTGCTTTAGTTTTGCTGTTAATTTTATCTTTAATATCCGCAATATCAGGGAACCAATCCGCACACTCATCACACATATAATGTACAGGAACACCACCAGAGAGCTTAACGGATGCAGTCCACAGCGGGTAATCAGGTGCAGGAATGAGCACCTCATCACCATCATTGAGTAGTGCTTGAGTAACCATTTGAATGAGCTCACTCACTCCATTGCCAATAAAGGTATTGTCGACACTAATATTTGGAAAGTTTTTTTGTTGATAGTATTGATAAACGGCTACGCGCGCAGAATATAACCCCTTTGAATCACAATATCCCTGACCCAGACGCAAGTTTCTGATAATGTCTCTGTGCATATCCTCAGGCATATCAAAACCGAATGCGGCAGGATTTCCAATGTTCAGCTTGAGTACTTTTACGCCCTCGTCTTCCATTTTCTGTGCTTGAGACAAAACCGGCCCGCGAATATCGTAGCAAACCCCATTTAATTTATTGCTTTTACTTATTTTATTCATTCTTTTCTCCCTCATTCCTAGCCTAGCATAACCATGAATGAGGGAATATGAAAGTATCATTTGGGGAATATCAACGGCACATACCTGAATACTGCGTTGACAGAATATTTGACTGTTTACCTTAGGTCACTAAAGCATGACAATGGATTTTGTATAACTAAACTTTTGTTGAAGTTAACCAACGCTGTAACAAAGCCTTTGAAGCATCAACTTCGCTACATAACACACTCACCTGTGTTTTAGCATAATCAACATTGCCCTCCACTAATGCCATCTCTATACTTCTCGACACATCGGCAAGGCTCATAGCACCGAACTGGGCGGCATTAGACTTTAAGCTATGCGCATTTCTCGTTGCAGCTTCCAAGTCATTATCAATGGTTGCCCTCACTTCATTTGCTAACCTATCAAATTCGCTGAGGCAAAACTCCAACGTGTCGCTAAACTGTTCGCCCAATAGCGCTTGCATGTTTTCCAAACAAGTTTCATCAATTTTAGTTTCCATAAAAGTCCTTTATTGTCTATTGCCCGTATACTGTTTTATACCTATATGCTAGTTAAGAGTATCAACAAGAGCAAAGCCAACTCTAAATTATGTTAATATATATACCAATTAAACCTGTTAAAAGCCTCTATGAAAAGAAGTACTTGCGATATTTGTCACTTTTCAACTAAAACATGCGTGTGTAGTTATGTGACAAGCCCAAAATTGAGTAATCAAACTAGGATTATAGTATTACAACATCCTAGCGAAGTAACCGTTGCGAAAAACACTGTTCGGCTTTTAAACTTGCAATTGTCTGCTATAGAAGTATACGTAGGCGAAAGTCCTTCGGATTTTAAAGTGCCTCAAGAAATTGCTAGAACATATAATTGCGGGCTTTTATATCCAGCTCCAAATGCCATTAATGTTGAGTCAATCTCATCAAAATCAAAGCCTGTAGAAGTGCTCTTCGTATTGGACGGCACTTGGAAAAAAGCCAATAAAATAGCCTTGTTAAACCCATGGCTTAATAACCTCAACAAAATTACGTTCTCACAGCGGCCTGAAAATAACTACTCAATTAGAAAAGCTGAACAATCGTACAGTCTCTCAACGTTAGAAGCTTGTGCCTACTTCTTAGCATGTTATGAAAACTTACAAATAGAACCGTTACATCATTTACTTGCAGGCATGATCCACGAGCAAACAAAGTTCATGCCTGACGATGTAAAAAAGCGATACCTGAGTGAAGACAACTAGATTACATCGGCAGTTTAAACGCCTTGGTCCTGATTACCGGTTTGGTGATCAAGTTTGTTTTGATGAGTTGAAGTCAACTTTTGGCTTTAAGACCATTGTTCTTGGGAATTGGGTTTCTCAACAAGAGCAGCACATTGCCGCAAACTTGATTTATGATGCACTGGCAGATCTTGCTCAAATATTATCATTACCACCAAAAGCAATGGGGCTGCGAGGCACATTAAACTTAGCTTTCGGTAGTGGTGGTCAAAAAGGTGTTCAAGCACATTATGCACCCGCAAAACGCACTCTAGCCTTAGCTAAAAATGCTGGTGGCGGCGCACTCGCACACGAATGGTGGCACGCATTTGACCACTACATTTGTAAACACCTGTTCCAACAAAGCAAAGCCAGTGATTTTGCCTCTTCTTTATGGCTAACATCTTCTCCAAACTTATCACACCCGCTTAACCAATTGCTTAACGAAGTCTATAAAACAATATTACTCACAGAAGACGGTA
The DNA here is from genome assembly GCF_000814765.1 of Pseudoalteromonas luteoviolacea. Lineage (GTDB taxonomy): Bacteria > Pseudomonadota > Gammaproteobacteria > Enterobacterales > Alteromonadaceae > Pseudoalteromonas > Pseudoalteromonas luteoviolacea_H. Next base: position 206,564 of record NZ_JWIC01000006.1, on the reverse strand, counting down.
CTAAACCAAGCGCGTTTTTTGAACGCGCAATCGCATTGGATAAACGAGCGCAGCATTTATATTACAGCTTACCTCAAGAGCTCACTGCACGCGCTTTCGAATGCTATATTGCGCACGACCACAGTATTCAAAATGAATTTCTTGTCTCAGATGTCATTCAGTCAAAATTAGAGTCTGCTGGCGGATTCCCACTTGCCGAAGAACAAGTAAAAATAGCACAAAACATTAGCTATTATTTCCAAATACTAGGTAAAGCTTTGCATAATGAAAGCAATTAATACGCCCGTTAAAAATAAAATATGTAATTGCAATCTATATTTTTTAATATAGTATCACCGTTCTATACTTAACTCATGTCACTGTGGTTACTGACCGGCGGCCCAATAAAAGGATTTATGCTAGTGAGCTTTTTAAGACGATTCCATAACATCGTGTCACAGCAAAACATAAGTACAACAGAGAAAATTCAGTTATTACTTAAATTTGGGCTTGAAATCTTTGATCTGGAGATAGCCATTGTCAGTGAGGTTACTGATGCAACCTACACTATCTTATATGTTGAGTCAGACAACGCAGAGCTTACTCCACAGTGCAAATTTGACTTACAAGGCACATACTGTGTTCATACGCTTAAAGCCAACAAAGCGCTGTCATTTCACCATGCTGGTAATAGCGACATCTCAAAGCACCCCTGCTATACGCAGTTTCAGTTAGAATCTTATATTGGCGCGCCTATTCGCGTTGCTAACCGAACGTTTGGTACAATCAACTTTTCTGCCGCTAAAGTTAGTCAACCTTTTACAGCTGAGCACATTGATTATGTTGAATTATTTGCACAGTGGCTAGGCTTCGAACTGGCTAGAATTGAGTCAGAGGTTAGGTTAAAAGACAATTACAAGACGCTAAAAAAGGTTGAACAAGTTGCCGCCATCGGGAGTTGGAGGGTTAATATGTCCAATCAGCAAGTATTTTGGAGCGATGAAACAAAGAAGCTTCATGGTATAGACTTAAATACGACCCCTTCCCTCTCTGAATGGGTGAAATTTATTGACAATGAGTTATATCAACAAAAGTTTTTACACGCCATATCTCATGCCAAAAATGACGGTGAATCGTGGGAATTAGAGTTTCCAGCAACCACAAAGGATAAGCGCAAAATATGGCTTTCATGCCATGGCGAAGTTGAATCTAAAGACGGTGGATGCATTAACCTAATCGGCTCACTCCAAGATATCACCAAAGATGTTCAACTGAGAGAAAAGTTGAAAAATCAGAAGCTAGAAGCTGAGACACTTTTAAATGAAAGAAGTTTATTACTCGCAAAAATAAGTCATGAAATGAGAACACCATTAAATGGAATTAATGGATTGCTCTTAAACGCAATGGATGAACCTGAGCAAGGAAAAGTGACCGAAAATATACAATTGGCACTGCGCAGTACAGAGGTATTAACTAGCTTAGTCAATGAGATATTAGATTTTTCTAAAATTTCCCAGAAAGGCCTCTCTCTGGCTTATCATCAAAGTAACATCACGCGTATTATTTACGATGTCGTCGAGTTATCAAAACAGTTAGCCGACAAAAAAAACATTGAATTTTCATATAGCATCGACTTACCGCCACAATGTTGGGTCAAATGTGACCCTGTTAGGCTGAATCAGATCATCACCAACCTGATCAGTAATGCCATAAAATTTACCGACTGCGGTGGCGTTGAATTAAGAGCATATGCAAAAGAACGGCAACCAGATATAGATTTATTCATTGAAGTCAATGACACAGGTATAGGCATGTCGTCTACCAGTATCAAACATTTATTCGACCCATTCAAACAAGGTGAAAACGAGGTTGGTAGCCATTTTGGAGGGACCGGTCTTGGTATGTCCATTGTGAAAGAGCTCATCGAGCTGATGCAAGGCACCATCGAAGTACACAGCATATTAAAACACGGTAGCCAGTTTAAGGTGTGTATCCCATTAACCAGTGCACCAGAGCCTAAAGCTAAGACCCTACCATCCACTAAAGAGTTTGATGCCTCAAAATTAGCGGTCTTAGTTGTTGAAGATAACGATATTAATCAAAAGGTCATCAGCGCTTTTTTAAGCAAGTTTAATATCATTCCTGATATTGCTCCCAATGGTAAATTAGCAATTCAACAATGCGAGCAAAGCACATACGACATTATTTTTATGGATAGCATAATGCCTGTTATGGACGGGCTGACCGCCACTAGCACCATTTTAGACAAAGGGCTAGTAGCAGAGCATTGTCAAATTATTGCCATGACAGCCAATACAGACGAACTCAGTCAAAAGCACTTTGCAGCTGCTGGCATGCATGACATACTCCCCAAGCCCATTGATTTTATGACGCTTGGCCGAATTATCGCGGCTTGTATAGAAAAAACACCGTAAATAAGCGCAAAGACTAGGACGTCAAATAGTGAATAACATCTTCGACATCGATCATTCTTTGAAGCCATGCTTTATATTGCTCAAATGGTAAAGGTCTTGATATAAAATAGCCTTGCCCAATATCACAGTGATAACTCTGTAGCTGTCGATAGCTCCCCTCACTCTCAATCCCCTCAGCAACAACAACAGAGCCTAAGCTGTGAGCCATATCGCATGTTGCCTTACAAATGGTCTGATTGGTTTTCGAACTTTCTACATCCATAACAAAACGCTTGTCAATTTTAAGTTTATCAAAGCCCAGTTGGCTCAAATAGGCCAAGGATGAGTACCCTGTACCAAAATCATCAATGGCAACGCGCAATCCGATGCTGCGATAATCAGCCAAAGTATCAAACAGTATATTTTCATTTTCAACGGTTGCTGACTCCGTCACTTCCAATACAATTTGTGATGGCGCCAATGCATACTGATTCACCAGTTCAATGAGTTGCACCGTCAGTTCTTTACGACCAACATCTTTTCCTGAGATGTTAAGTGATAAAGTATGGGACGGTAATAACTTGATAATCTCCGCCTGTTGTTTTAGGCCAGTTTCAATGACCCACTCTGTTAGCTCATATACAATGCCTGAAGACTCGGCGATCGGGATAAACTCGCTCGGCGGTACAACTCCCAATTCTGGATGATGCCATCGAAGTAACGCTTCTGATCCATATACTCGGCCCGTGCCTAAGTGTAATTGCGGCTGTAAATATAGACTCAGTTGCTCACGCTCAATGGCCACTTTCAAAGCCGACGCAATTTTTATACGCCTTTGAGACACAATGGAGTTGCCAAAATCAAATAATTGCCATTTATTTGTTCCCGCTGGCTTTGAAGCCATTGCTTGCATTGCACACTGGATCAAAGAATCTGAATTTGTTGCATGAATAGGATTACTTGCTACACCAATTTCCAATTGATCAACTAGCAAATCACCTCCAAAATCTACCCCTTCTTCAAAACTGGCCGATAACACACAAACAAACTGCTCTACTTGGCTCAGCTCAAATTTACCCATCAAAATAATTGCAAACAAGGAGTCATCCAATCGGTATATTGAAGTATGCAAACTATCGTGCCCTGCAATCACTGCATTCCCGTATGTGTTAAGCTGTTCACTCACTTTATTGAGTAACTTTTTTAGGTGCGCATTGGCGTAACTCCATCCCATATTTAACCGAATGGTTTGTAATACCAAAGGTCTAAATAACAATAAGGTATGATCTTTATTCTTTTTCCCCAAAGACTCTAAACTTTGCTGCAGCATATAACGGTTTGGTGCACCAGTATCCTTGTCATGTGTTGCATAAAAGAGCAGCTGTTTTTTCTTATTCTTGTCATGCCAATATAAAAAAGAAGCGAGCAAAATGATGTGTGTAGTGATTAATACGTGGTTTAATATCGATGTGTCTATGGGTAAATAAATACCAAATTGATTAACAAATACATAGGCTTTGAACGCAAATACAGGTAACCAAGTAATCACAATCGCGAGTACTTCACTTTTGTGCAGCTTAAACTGGTTCGCCAACACAAGAAAATAAACAGCACCACACACTAGGCTTCCGAGGAAGTTAAACACGAGAGAGTGCTGGGCCTTTAAAGGAGCAACCAGTACTATGAGCAATCCTAAAATCCAAATAGAAACGCTCACCAAGCGAGCAAATGCAGGTTCTGCGCGTTTAACCACCATAAAATAATTGAGAAACAACACAGCGAAAATGAGAGATAGTAAATATATTTGGCTCTGGTAAAGGGCAAAATAACTTGCGACCTCACTTGGAAAAACAAGATTGTTAGCCCCGGTAGACACACCGCTTTGAATACTAACGCAAACAAAATAAGCGGTTAAAGCAGCAAGGCCCTTTCTAGATTGGCTTGCCGCCATTAAAAAAACAAATAACGTGATAAAGTAATGAATACCACTGCTCACCCCTATCACAAACAGCCGTCTGTTTAGTGCTTTCCCATACTCTTCTGTAGACATAACTGACAGAGAGAGCATGCCACTATACTTTGCCTGAACCTGAATATAAATATCGTAATTTCTGGCATCGTCGACCAGGGTGATTGACGGTAATATATGCGCATTGGGTGCTAAATGCGCCACTTCTGGTGATACGAATTTATATTCTGTCACCTTACCATCAGCAACTTGATATAGTTTCAAGGTCCCTTCTATCGAGCTAGTAATGACAACCAATTCATCACTTGCAATGCTTGAACTGGTGACTTTTACCCAAAGCGTTTCTCCCTTGACAAATTTAACACCCTCGTTCGCAGTGTCAAAGCTGAGTTTTCTGTCTATAACCGTGTCAACCGTCAATTGATTTGATGTATCAGTAAACTGTTTAACCGTACTTTGTTGTGACGCAAGCGCACACTGCCCGACAACAATAAGCCAAATAAATAAAATTAACTTCTTTATATACAACCACATACCCACCTCCTTGAGTAAGTGATTTTGATCGGCTATCCATGAGGACTATCACAATCATGCCTACCTAACACAGATCAGCTAGGTACCCTAAAACTTCATAGATAAGTATGTAGGCTGAGAGCACATTTGCCAGTATTTGTAAGAAATAAAGTGCGCAATATGTTCTAAAAGCGACGTTTAATCATCGGTAAAAATAATTTCCACGCCTGCCGACTGCGATGATTGAAGATTCAGCATACTACTAATTAGTTGCGCACTATAGATGTAATGGTCAGCAATACTATTGCCTTGCTTAATAATGTTATCACCTTTTTCCGATCCCTCTCTAATATGAATATCCAACGGGATTTCAGCCAATAAAGGGACGCCATGACGCGCAGCCAACTCACTGCCACCATCGCTACCAAACAACGCATTTTTCTCACCACAGTGCTGGCAGTTAAAATAACTCATATTTTCAATCAAACCAATAATCGGTAAGTTCACCTGAGAAAACATGGCAATACCTTTTTGTGCATCTGCCAACGCAAGATCTTGAGGCGTTGTTATGATAACCGCGCCGCTCGCTGGTAACTTTTGCGTCATCGTGAGTTGGATGTCACCCGTACCCGGTGGCATATCTACGATGAGATAATCAAGTTCTCCCCAATCAGTCTCATTTAACAACTGGTTGAGTGCTTGAGACGCCATAGGGCCTCGCCAAACAGTCGCATTTTCAGCAGGTACCAAATATCCAATCGACATCGTATTTAGTCCATACTTCTGCATTGGATTAAGCGTCTTATCATCCTTTGCACTTGGCTGCTCACCGACTAACCCTAATAGTGATGGAATTGAAGGTCCATAAATATCTGCATCAAGCAAACCGACCTTAGCACCTTCCTCTTTCAATGCAAGCGCCAAATTCACCGCCGTCGTTGATTTACCTACCCCTCCCTTCCCTGATGCGACTAGAATAATATGTTTGATTTTTTTAAATTTATACGTATCAGGTATATTGGTTTTGATCGAGATATGAACATCTTTAATGTGATGCGTAAACAGGTATTGTTCAAGCTGTTTGCTCTGGGTACAGGCTGCAAAAGGCAACTCAATTTCAACTTTGTAATCAGATGTATCCTTTTTAACAGATATTATCCACTCCGTTAAAATACCCATAGGAAAAATAGCACTGCGATACCCATTTAATCGCATCACAATCTCAGTTTCAGTTGGATCTTCTTTACTAAAAAACTTCTTGATGCCAAACATACAAATAAAACGCCATCAGGTGATGAAAAGAACGCAGGAATTATGTAACATTCGATAAATTAAGACCAGTCAAAATCGCGTTATTAGGGCATAATCCAGTTAGACAAAAAAATTGTTCTCAATTTCACCGTCAAATTGAGTGCAAAGTTTACGCTGGCGTTAGCCATAACGGCTAATTAACCATGGGAAAACTATGACAAAGAGAAAAATTCTCATTACAAGTGCATTACCATATGCAAATGGCCCAACACATTTAGGGCACCTACTTGAATACATTCAGACTGATATTTGGTCTCGCTTTCAAAAAATGCGTGGTCATGAGGCTTACTACGTATGTGCAGATGATGCGCACGGTACGCCGATCATGTTAAACGCCCAGAAGCAAGGGATCACGCCTGAAGAAATGGTCAAAAACGTAAGTATCGAAAGACAACGTGACTTTGCTGATTTCAATATTGTTTTTGACAACTACCACAGCACCCATAGTGATGAAAATAAAGCACTTAGTGAGTTAATCTATACTCGCTTAAACGACAAAGGCCACATCAAAAAGCGCACTATTTCGCAGCTTTTCGACCCAGAAAAAAACATCTTTTTACCTGATAGATTTGTAACTGGTACTTGCCCTACATGTGATGCAGTTGATCAAAATGGCGACAGTTGTGATGCCTGTGGTGCCACTTACAGCCCAACAGAGCTAAAGGACCCTCGCTCTGCGATGTCTGGTGCGACTCCTATTTTGAAAGACTCTGAGCACTTTTTCTTTGACCTGCCTGCTTTTGAAGGCATGCTTAAAGAATGGCTTCACTCTGGCAGTTTGCAAGCTGAAATGGCTAACAAACTAGAAGAATGGTTTGCTGAAGGCTTACAACAGTGGGATATTAGCCGTGATGCACCTTATTTTGGTTTTGAGATCCCTGGTGCGCCTGGTAAGTACTTCTATGTATGGTTAGATGCGCCAATTGGTTACATGGCGAGTTTTAAAAACCTATGTGATAAAAGTGGCATCGACTTTGATGCGTTTTGGGGTAAAGACTCTGACGCAGAACTGTATCATTTTATCGGTAAAGATATTATCTACTTCCACAGCCTATTTTGGCCAGCAATGCTTGAAGGTGCTGAGTTTAGGAAACCGACCAATGTATTCGCACACGGTTTCGTAACGGTAAATGGCGCTAAAATGTCTAAGTCAAAAGGTACATTCATTAAAGCTCGTACCTACCTTGAGCATTTAGACCCAGAATATCTTCGCTATTACTATGCTGCTAAGCTCAACAGCGGTATTACAGACTTAGATTTAAATCTTGAAGATTTTGCACAGCGTGTAAATTCAGATCTAGTTGGTAAAGTAGTAAATATTGCTAGCCGTTGTGCTGGTTTTATCACTAAAAAGTTCGCAGGTAAGTTAAGCAATGAAATCATGGACGAAGCACTACTAGCAGAGTTCAGCGCAGTTTCGGATACCATTGCGACACATTTTGAGAATCGTGAATATAGTCGTGCCATCCGTGAAATCATGACACTTGCAGACAAAGCAAACCAATTCATTGACGCGGAAGCGCCTTGGGTATTAATCAAAGACGAAACGACTCAAGAGCGCGCGCATCAGGTGTGCTCGCTTGGCTTGAATATGTTCAAGATTATCCTGACTTACTTGAAACCAGTCTTACCGGGCATGAGTGCAAATGTTGAGCAGTTCCTTGCGACTGAACTAACGTGGGAAACAGTTTCTCAGCCATTAGTAGGCCATGAAATTAATAAATTTAAAGCACTAATGCAGCGTGTAGATTTGGATAAAGTAAATGCAATGGTAGATGCTTCTAAAGAAAGCTTAGAGCCCGCTAAGCCGGCTTTAGACCCTAACAGCCCGCTGGCTAAAGAACCAATCGCAGACGAAATTGAATTCAATGACTTTGCTAAGGTTGATTTACGAGTAGCTAAAATCGCCAAAGCTGAGCATGTTGAAGGCGCGGAGAAGCTACTTAAACTAACGTTAGATTTAGGTGGTGAAACTCGCCAAGTATTTGCAGGCATCAAGTCCGCTTATGCACCAGAAGACATTGAAGGCAAGTTGACCGTCATGGTTGCTAATCTTAAGCCTCGTAAGATGCGCTTCGGCATGTCTGAAGGTATGGTGCTTGCAGCAGGTCCTGGTGGCAAAGAAATATATATCTTGAACCCAGATGATGGTTCTGAGCCAGGTATGCGCGTAATGTAACCTCATACCTAACATTGGGGCATGGTAATGACACCCATGCCCTGTATTTAAAAACTAGAATCTATTCCTCTTGGGTATTATTTATAATATTCCCTTCGTTATTATCCTGCTTCTTTATAGTACTTTAGTATTTCCCGAATTATTTGTTACTTAGCTCTTTATAAAAGTATCAGGGTATACCCAAATTAGGTTATCACGTTCTTACAGTCCAATTATTTCCAAACATAAAACAATTAAAAAGCAATCATAAATACCCTATCTAATAATGCTTTAACTAAAACACATCTCGCGATAAAGTAATTTTTAATAACATGTAAAAAGGAAATTATAATGAGAATAAAATCAGTGCTACCTATCGCGATAGTCATCCATACAACCGCCGTTGCTGGTACAGTGATTCATGATACCGATGGAACACCTGGCAGAGTAACATACTATAGCCAAGCCTCCATAAACGTTATGGTAACGCAATCTAGTTCTGCATATGATGTTCGCATATACACTCCCAACCCCACGAGCAATATACCTTGTCAATCTGCGGCCGTTTACACGCTCAATGATCATCGTTTACTAACAGAAATGGAAATTCAAGGCAAAATTCTTACTGGCCAAATACCAAAAGGGTATGAAAATAAAGAAAAGTACGTTGAACTTCGTTGCACTAATGAAAATGGTTCAACTGAACATATACGGCATCACATTGCACCTGCGCCCAAAATCAAACTAAAGAGTCAACTAGATGCAAAGCATTGGCTTGACGGCGATCACCTTTATCCAGGTTTTTATCAAGATGTCCGATATCGTGCAACCCTTAATATTGACAATAGCGAGCCAGCTGGCTTTTGTATCGCTTCAAGTATTGAAAGTGACTCTCCGCTACAATTACAACCATGGCACAATGATGGATTCACTGATGACATAATTTCATTTGATGAAGCTATTTATTATGATGCCAGAACAGGCAGAATTGCGACGCAAATAATTTGTCGAAATACGGGTGGCACCACACAGCTATTAGAGTATTGGAATATACAACAAGATAATATCGACCACGATATTTTCATTACAGTAAAGTAGTGCATTTAACCCATATAAAATTAGACTGGTTTTACATTAAGTTTAATGAGCGCTGGTCTATTATGTTTATTTACGCTCGTTCACTTGCCGAATAGGTACTTTCAATTTCACTTCGAGCCCTTTGCCTGGCTTTGACCATGCTGATATCTCGCCTTTCAGTAATTGCGTAACCAAATTATAGACAATGTGCATACCTAAACCACACCCCCCTTGACTACGCTTAGTCGTAACGAATGGGTCAAACATAGTTTGTAAACTGCTCTCTCCCATCCCTACCCCATCATCTTTATAAGTTAACGTCCAAAGCCCTTCAAGCTTCTGAACTATCACACTTACACTGCCTTGATCTGCTCCCTCAAAGCCATGCAATATCGAGTTGTTATATAAGTTTGTTAGTATTTGATACAAAGCGCCCGGATAAGTATCCACATCAATACTCTCATCCCCATCAATTTCTAATATAATTTGCTTGCCATTGGCTAATGGGCTCAAAGACTTGAAGACATCCTCTACATAACACTTAACGTTTATTTCCCTTTGAACTTCACTTGAATGATCGACTGCGACCTGTTTAAAGTTACTGATAAGCTCCTTTGCCCGATCCAAATTTCGGCTCATCAGTAAGTAGCCTTCCTGCTGCTCCTCGATAGACTGCTCTAAATCTGATTGCTTCAGTGTCTGATTTTGCAATTTAGTTGATACTTGCTTAAGGCTTTCCTGATTATATGAAATAGCGGTAATAGAAATCCCCAATGGTGTGTTGATTTCATGTGCGATCCCAGCAACAACATTACCCAAGGAGGCCATTTTCTCACTTTCAATGAGCTCTTGTTGAGTCCGTTTAAGCTCAATCATGGCTTGTTCTAATTTTTGGTTTTTTTGGTAAAGTTCATCGGTACGAACCGCAACTTTTATTTCCAAATCTTCATTCAGCAACTGCAAGGCATTTTGATGTGCTTTGAGCTCTGCAATATCCTTTAGCGACCCCGCCAACCGCTTCACTTTTCCATGGCTATCTCTGCTGACCACCTTGCCTCGCTCGAGCACCCACGTCCACTTTTCATCAATTGTTTTTACTCTAATGGCAATTTCATAAGTATCCTGCTCCCCCTCTAAACATGCCTCCAGTTTTTCTTCCCACCCAATGTAATCTTTTGGATGTATAAATTGCACAGCATCATGGACAGACATCTCAGCCTGACAATGGCCATATTCAATCCTAGGCTTTACACTGTGACGATAAATCTTATCGGTATCGATATGCCAATCCCACATTTCATCTTGGCTGGCCCACAAAGAAAGCTCTAGCCGTTCTTGCAGCTCATTCATGATTTTATTATCGTTAACGACTTGCTGAAAACGCTTTTGCCTTAACCTAAACCAAAATACAAGTAACATGGAGGCGATTAAAAAATAAATCGCTTTAGTATACTTACTCCACCACCATGGAGCGTTAATTTGAATATCAAAGTGATGGATTGGAGATGTTTGATTGAAGCGATTAATGGTATAGGCTTGTACTTGATAACTACCAGGACTTAGCTTCAACAAATTAATTTGTCTAACCCCATCGGCAAGTTTTAACCACTGCTCACTGAGCCCGACAATTCGATAAAAAAACCTTAATCCTTCAGAGCCATAATCCAAACTAGAATAATGCAAAGACACAATATCTTGATCATATTCTAATTCAAGAAAAGTGGTCAGTTCAGGAGCGAGTTTTAACTCACTGTGAGTAGATGGGTGTAACGTTCTTCCTAACAGCTCAATATTAGAGGTTAAAAGGGGCCTAATTATTGGGGATATTGTAATTTGCTCTGGGTGAAATTGATTAAACCCATTAGAGCCACCAATGAACACGCGCCCATCTGGCGCTAGCCAGCTCGCATTATAATTAAACTCATTGCCCTGAACACCATCAACCGGTAAGAAGTTATCAATTTTAAAATCATGAATGCTGATTCTGGATAGCCCACCACTCGTGCCAAACCACACGTGGTCCTGTTTATCAAACAAAAGCGCCCAAATTGCACTGTTGGCCAACCCATCGGCTTTTTTAATGACTTTAACAACTGAGAAAGTACTATCAATGACAGAAAGCCCAGTTTCACTGCCAGCCCAAATACGCCCAAAACTGTCTTCTTGGAGCATAAACACAATATCAGAAGCCAAAGAGTCAGCTATCGTTAACTGTGATAACTTACCATCTTCATATTTAAAAAGGCCATCACCAATACTACCGAATATGAGCGAATTGCCTTGAACAAGTAATGATGAAACATGGCTGGGTGCATTATCCATGGCTAGGAATGGCTCTAGTTTACTCGTAGACTCATTAAAAAATAATAATCCCATGGTGCGAGAGCTAACTAACACTCTCCCCTGAAACTCAATAATATCGTTAAAACTTAATTCAGGTCCTTTCCCAACATCAGGAATAATATTGAGTAATTCGCCCCCTTTTAACTTAAACCGATAAACACCTAATCCGCGAGTCGCAATCCACATATATTCATCACGAATAAATAGCTTGGTTATGAATGCGTTCTCAACGACGGACAGTTCGGGAAAAACATGATGTGCTTGTTTAAACCCGGTTCTATCAAAAAAGTACAAACCGGAGGACGTTGCAAGCCAAAGTCGATCAAAGCGATCAAGCGCAAAGTTCCTAATGTCGGGCTCAGGTAATGGACTATGTGGGTAGTTATATTCACTTACATGACCAAAGTTCTCACTGAGCTGGCTAATAAAGTGTAACCCGCCAGTTTCAGTACCGAACCACAAGTCATGATTACTATCAACCAATACAGACATAATGCTGTTGTCTTGCAGACCTAACCCTTGGCCCTCATGCTTGAACCAATGCTTCTTAAGATTGCCACTTAAGTCATACAAATATACGCCATAATTACTGCCTACAAACAACCGGTCAGTTGAAATGTGGAGGTTATTTAGCTCTAGTCCCATCCCCGTGCCAACTTCTATTTCCCACAGAGTTCGCTCGTACAAAGTATCATAACTCAGTAGTTTGTTATCTTTTGTGATTAAAAATACCCTTTCACCACGCAGCGCCATATACTTGAACTCACCCGCTAGCAATACGGCGTTCCTGTCAGACTGCATGTGATAAACCATAAAACCACTTTCGGTTATGTAGTAAACTTGGTTGTTGTACGCTATTGCATGGCTTGGAAAGCGCCCTTGTAAATTAAATGATTGAACTTCAAACGTACTTTTATCAATCAGATAAAACTCGTGGTTTTCTGTTGTAACAGATATAAAGTTACCAATGCAGTTTAGGGTTTTGACTCTATCTGAGGTAATCGCTTGATAGTTGTCTTTCAAAAAGCTCTGAAACCGCCCAGTCACGGTGTGATATGCGCTCAACCCTGTACTGGTGGCTATCCACACGGTTTCGCCGCTGTGGCATAGTCCAGTCACAAACGATCCCGCTAACTCTGACGCATTTTGTTGTTTACTGGTGAATTGTTTGAATTCATGGCCATCAAAACGATTGAGCCCCGCTTGAGTGCCAATCCAAATGTAGCCTAGCTGATCCTCAGTCAGTGCCATGATCGTCACTTGACTCAAGCCTGATTCATAGTCGAACCGCCTCATAACCTGAGACGTATCGGTAAAAACAGGGCTCGCAATAGACATGCTGAAACTGAGCAGAAACAGCATAACGCAAATGGCTATACATGCTGTTTTACTGATCAAAGCGATTACACATAAGCGCAGGGTCACTAGCATAAATACCACTTAAGTCTCTATAGTTAAAGGTAACTATAGCAAAAGCTACGTATCGCGCTTAACTCTGTGTGGTTTAGTTCAAATCAAACTGAGTGACTTCTCCAGTTCCGTGTAAAAGGGTGTAACCTTTGAGCTTACCATTTTCCATGTTGACCAAACTAATTGCAGAATCAGACACTAGATAGCGACCATTTTCATAATCGGATTTATGTTTTGAAACAGCAAGTTGCCAACGCTTTGTGAATAAATTAAACGGGCTCCATGGAGCGAATAATGCAATATCTAGCTTCTCTAAAATCGCTAATAAGCCTTTGGGAAACTCATTTTTTATCCCAGATGCAGTGAGTTGCCAAATGCGGTTATGATGTCGACCAAACCTTGCTTGCACAGAAAAACAAAATGAATAATGTACATCACCGGATAAAATAATCGTCTCTTTTGGTGTGTCTTCTCGTTTAAAAATATTGATGAGCTTTCTGGCGGCACCTTCGTGAGCCATCCAATTTTCTACATCAACAACTAAAGGATCACCACAAGAGTTAAAAATTGATTGAATAGTCTCAATTATCTTAACTCCGAACACCGGAGCTGGGCTAACCAACAACACGCTTTCATGATTAACAAGTACATCTTGGAGCTCCATTAAACTTTCCCAGTCCAACAGTCCACTAGGCTCATCAAAATCTTGTTCACTTCGCCACCTATGTGTTCTGGTGTCGATCACAACCACTTTTGGCGTTGTATCTAAGCAATAATGCCACTGACCAAAACGCGCGATCTCTTTATCAAAGTGCTTAAAGTCCCATGTTTGTTTATGCAAAGCGTGATGGAAACTTGCCAGTAAACTCCCCGACGCTTGCTGAGCATCATTTCCGAGCCCTTGAAACAGCCAATAGCTAATCAGTCCGTTGTTAATTATGCGCTTACTCACGGCTGAATTGGCAATATTCTGTTCCCATCGAGGGGTTAGGTTCCAGTCATCTGTCACATCGTGATCATCAAACATCATCAGTGTAGATACATTCGCCATCAACCTTTCCACTTTTGGTAGAGTAGAAATAAAGTCCTGCAATGCTCTAGACTCAGCTTCAAAGCATGTAACTTGCTTGTTATTCAGCGTACTGGTGTCAAATTCAAAAGGAGATACAAGTTGCCAAGCTTGCGCGCTAAAGTTTAAAACATAAAAAGCAATAAATTCTTCAATTGTAATGAGGTGATTGGCAGCCTTCACACTTGAAAAATGTGGCTCATCTTTACGCAGCCAGTAGCCAATAGAGAATTTACTTCTATTATTCCAAGGCTCTTTTGGCAGATGCAAGTCTCTGCTATAAAGCTGCTGGTCCAGCGTTTGCGGTAATGAAAGACTCAGCGACGCTTCTTTATAAATCCCCAACACATCGATCAATTGATGCACTGCAACCAGCATTGGACCCGCAACATCATCGGCATAAACCTGATCGCCTGACAATATCAGTAAACCCGCCCTATCATGACTATTTTTGTAGCTGCGAGCCATATAAGCATCCGCTTCAGCGAGGCTATCCTTACTCGGATGATGTGGGTTTCGGCAAGAGCCATGCAAAACGTTTGAAAGTACTTTTGGCACAACCAAAGCCGTATTGCCTTGGTAACTGAACCCCGTCATATCAATCGGGCTATTGTCACTAAACACTTGATAAGGCAGTTCAATATCTGTGGCAAATGCAACGTCGAGTGGCTTTACATTAAGTAAAACGAGAAACAGAGACTCACCCAGCTGTATGTCAGTTTGCTCAGATTGCGTCTGATATCCACTAAACTCAACCCTCAAGCGAACTTTTTGGGTGGTCAAAAATTGAAAGCTTATCTGGTTTGATTCAGCTCTGCGGGCCACCGGCCCGCTTAAAAAGGTAGGTAGGTTAACTTGGTTAACTGCCATTACTACGACTTGCTAGATTAAAAAGCTGATAAAAGTTATCTGTCGTCGCGCGCGCAAGTTCTTTATATGAAAGGCCTTTAAGGTCTGCAACAAAATAAGCGACATCTTGTACATAGGCTGGTTGATTCGTCTTGCCTCTGTGAGGTACAGGTGCCAAATAAGGAGAATCAGTTTCTATTAATAACCTATCCAAAGGCAGCTTTTTCACAACATCTTGTAACTCTCGCGCGTTTTTAAACGTTGCTATGCCTGAAATAGAAATGTAAAAACCCATATCTATGGCTTGCTTGGCCATATTCCAATCTTCAGTGAAACAATGTAGTACACCACCACAATCCTGAGCATTGTTTGACTTCATAATATCGATGGTGTCTTTTCTGGCATCTCTTGTATGAATGATCAGCGGCTTTTTTAATTCATTGGCAACTTCAATATGACCAACAAAGCTATCTTGTTGCACTTGATGCGTGTCTTTTGAGTAATAGTAATCTAACCCTGTTTCACCAATCGCAACAACCCGAGGGTGCTGCGCTAGTTTTAACAGTTGCGCTTTATTCAGAGCATCCTCTTGATTAAGTGGATGCACACCGCATGAAGCTGAAACATCATTAAAAGGCTCAATAACCTTTAGCATATTTGGGAATTGGTCCAGCGTTACACTTACACATAAAAAGTGCTCTACTTGCCTGTCGCGGGCTGCCTGCAATACTTCAGGCAATTCAATATTTAACTTGCCGAAATCTAAACGGTCAAGGTGACAGTGTGAATCTACAATCATTACTACTTCTTACATCGTATAGGTTGGTTTGTCTAAGTTCAGTGCTGTACCCAGCATTTTAACTATCTTATCGTTTATTAATTCAAATTCAGCATCGAAACTTACGCCAATGCCCGGGGGATTGGAATTTTGAGCACCTTGGGGAGTGATCCAAACAACTTTGCCAGTCACCTCCTCCTCTTCAAGTGCGTCAGGTAGCATCACTCTCATTGAGACCGGAGTCCCCATATCAAACCTACTGTTTGTTTTAACAAAAAGGCCACCATTCTTTAAATACGGCATGTAGCTTCGATACAACTCATCATTGTCTTCAATATCAACTAATAGTTCTTGCATGATATCAATCCTGTTTCAATACGCACTGAAGTCCAAACACCAAATTAGACAAGCTAAGAGTTTTATTTATACCTAAAATCTTGTGGTGATCGGACATGTATTTTTCCATCTTTTGGGTGCAATTATGAAACTGCACAAAGTTTATTTGCCCGACAGCCAGCTGCTGCTTGAACACCTCAATTAAAAAGCGTGTAAAAACAGCATGTAAGCTAACGTCTTTCGATAGTGTACTCTCTAACGTATTTATATCAACAACGCTTGTAATATCATGAGCGACTTTCCACAATTCATCAACATCAGATATTAGCCCTTGGTTAGCCCAAGCCTCTAGCAGTAATGGCTGCTCTGAAAACGTCTCAGCCCAAAGGTATTCTTGGCTCGTTATGCCTTTAGATACTAGCCATTGTTGCGACTCGGTTTTATTTTTAACTGCAACTCGCACTTGATTACATCGACTCAATACGGTTGCTTTAACCTTAGATAAATCGTTACAAGTCATCAAAATATAACGTTTAGAGGCTGGCTCCTCCAACGTTTTTAACAATGCGTTCGCTGCTGACTCTGTCATTTTTTCTATTTGCTCAATAACGACAACCTTATTTCCTCCCTGCTGAGCAGAGTGAAAAACAAAGTCATTTAATGCACGTACCTCATCAACACCAATACTGCCCGTATCGCCAGCCAAATAAAGTAAGTCAGGGTGATTTTGTGCACGTAACAACAAGCAACTCTTACATTGCCCGCAACTTGAAAGCACTTCAGCACTACGAATACACAATAAATCTTCGCTCAGTTTACGAACCAATTCACTTTTCCCGACGCCAATTAACCCATGAATTAATTGAGCATGATGAAAACGATTTCGCTCGAAGCTGTCTTGTAGTTGTTTACGTACCAAATCAATCCAAGGGTACATTATGCGACGCCTATATTACAAAAATACATCATATTTAACGCACCATAAGCTCATCTACAACCTCAATGCATCGCTTAAGCACTTCCTCTTGAGAATAACTGGCATCAATGACAGCAAATGATTCCGGCGCAGCTTTTGCCTGGATAAGATAACCTTCACGTGCTCGATTAAGAAAATCGAGTTTCTCAACCTCAAGTCGATCTAACCCTTCTCCTCTTTGCTGCACTCGCTGCAGACCCAGTTCAGGATCAAGGTCTAGAATTATATTGAGATCTGGTTTAAAGCCATTTAATGCAAGGTTGTTAATTGTCTCAATCGTATGGAGATCAATGCCTCGAGCATAATGCTGAAAGCTAAAAGTGGCGGCATCGAAGCGGTCAGAAATCACTACTTTGCCCGACTCTATCGCTGGTTTGATTTTTTCTTCGATATGCTGAGCTCTTGCCGCACCAAACAACATCAACTCCGTTAGATCGGTCATTTGCGGTGTGTTCGGATCTAAAATAACTTCCCGGATCTTTTCACCGATGTCTGTACCACCAGGTTCACGAGTTAAAACAACTTCATACCCTTTTGAAGTTAAATACGCTTCAATACCTTTAATAACTGTCGTCTTTCCTGCACCATTGCTGCCATCACAGACTAACATGAACCCTTTGCTCATTATCACTTACTCAAATTTTTATGCTCTTATGTAATACACCTATACTACCGCCTTTTTCATGTTTAATCAGTAGATCCCGTTTCTTTTGCTCATTTCTCATCCAACCCGATACCAATTTAAAGAATGAAAAGTTAAACCAAAAAGATTAACAACAGATCAATAAATTAACAGGGAAGACTAAAAAACAGACAAAACATTACATTGTCGTCAAGGTAACCCAAAAATGACAACGTTATCAAATTGATTTAAGTCTTTATTTTGTTGATTTGTCATTGAATTGTGTACAGTAAGACCTTAGTATTGTTCAAAATAATAATACGAAATATTTAGTTTTGAGCACATTAAGCAGATTTTTCTTACTTGAAGAAGAACAAAAACCACGTGTAAACGTCCCGACATGGCGTCTTAGTGCCCTTCGTATTATTTTAACCACGGGGCTTGTGTTATGCCTTGGTATTTTCCTTAACAGCTTGCCTGCAGCTATCGACTATAACTTAAACTATGTCATTGCATTGACTTCAGGGTTCACGATTACGTTAGCTGCTTTACTTTTATTTAGCAGTCGCTCCTTCTCTATAACTGCTCACTTACTACTTATATGCATCGCAACAGCTGGTGTGATGATTAAACTCTTTATCCCCAACCTACAATTAGCGCACCTAGGTTCCATATTTGTCTATATCACACCTATCATCGCATTAATTCTAGTTGGCAAAAAAACGGCTACCTTTTACGCAATATTAAATATCATCCCTTTCGTTCTTATATTAAAAAACATTAATATTGCTATCGTCCCCGCTGAGCAAAGAATGTTAGTTGACGCCGTTTTACACATACAACTGCTGCTATTTTTCTTCCTTAACTGTTGTATTCCTTTGGCAGTTTGGCGCACAAGCTTGGCGGCTAGTCGCTTAAACAAGCATATGCTCGAAAACAATACCTTGTTAGAGTCGCAAAAACAGATTTATCAACGTTTTTTTCAAAAGTCATTCAGCGCCATCATTTTGGTAGATCAAGACTTCAATATTGTGGAGGCCAATGACAAAGCTAAAAGGTTGTTGAGTATTCAAACACTCCCTTTACCACTGTCTCTCAAGCGTATAACACCTGATAATATTGAGTATTTATCATACGACAACGAACTCTTAGACTCAGTCTCAAAAACATTTACTGTTGAGGACAAGTGTATTGAGGTTGCAGCGCAAGAACTGCACTCTAATGAGATCAAAGCCTGGTATCTTCAAGATGTTTCTGATCAACAACAGCTTCAGCAAGACTTGTTAACGCTTGACGTTGCACATCAGCAAGCAAAGTACTTTGATAAAGCAACCAATTTGCCAAATAAAACGTGGCTTCTTGAGCAACTCCAAGCGCATATCGATAGGGGCAAACCTTTCGCCTTGCTAATCGCAGACAATTTAAATAAGCACGTTCTTGATTATATGATTGATGGCGAACAACACCGAACGCTTTATGCACGTATCAACCAGATTGTAGAGCAAGATGCTGAGCTGTTAGACCAAATCGCATATATCGGTGCAGGCCGCATCGCGATTTTAGTCGAGGCTAAAGGCCCGCTTAAGGATATTGCAAGCCGCTGGCATAAAAAGCTAGATTTTTGGATAAAGCTGGGCCAGCATCAATTCCACTCGAAATATGCCATCGGTATTGCGACATACCCAGAGCATGGCTACATCGCTGAACGACTCCTTAAAAGTGCATTACAAGCCTGTGAATTGAGGGCGCCTAATCAAATAATTACCGTATTTGATCAGCTCACACGCAGACAAACATTAGCCAGACATGAAATGGCACTCTTACTGGAGAAATCTATCGAGTTAGGTGAACTAAAACTGTATTTACAAAGCAAGCACGATATCAATAAAAGCATCATTGGTTATGAAGCGCTTGCAAGGTGGCACAATAGTTTGCTGGGTTGGGTACCACCATCACAATTTATTCCTATTGCAGAAGAATTTGGCCTTGTAAGTCATGTAACCAGAACCATGTTAGATCGAGTCTGTCAATTTTTGACCGCTAATCCTCACATCAATGTTCCAATTGCCATAAATATTAGCTCCAGAGATATAGAAGATCCCCTTTTTATTTCTCAAATACAACATATCACTGGCAAGTATGACATTGCGCCAAGCTCAATTGAGTTAGAACTGACCGAATATAGCTTTGCAGATGACCATAATCACGTAATGGATCAATTGGATGAATTAGGGTTTATCTTAAGTATCGATGATTTTGGCACTGGTTATTCAAATATTGCGCGAGTTCTGGAATGCCCGATACAACGCTTAAAGCTTGATAGAAGCCTACTGACAGACATAACGGACCTTAAAAAGCAGCGTTCGCTTCTACTTGGCCTCAAGACAATATGTGAAAACATGCAGATATCTTTACTTGCCGAAGGGGTTGAAACGCAAAAAGACTTCGACCGTTTAAGCCGACTTGGCATCACTGAGTTTCAAGGGTATTGGTTTAGTAAGCCCTGCTGTGCAAGTGAATTGAACTTAAAGAATATTGAAGAAAACAATATTGTATTGTCATAAATCAGTAATATGAATAGCGTTAAATATACCTGTCTAAACATATTTGTTTGACATTTGAACTCCCCCTTGGATTATTTAGCGCTTGATTTTCAGGCGCCTTTTCTTTTTAAACTCACAAATTTACAAAATTTAAAACAAAAAAACCCAGTCACAAAGTAACTGGGTCTGTGCGCTTAATTAATTTTAAAATTAACCAAGTAGTTCGCCTAATTGCTGACTTACGGCGTCAACAGCTTGTGTGCCGTCTAGCTTGTGGTACTTAGTATTACCTGCGTCAGCTTCTTTGTTGTAGTAGTCAACAAGCGGTCTTGTTTGGTCGTGATAAATACCTAGACGCTTGCGCACCGTTTCTTCTGTATCATCAGCACGGATAATTAGATCTTCACCCGTTTCATCGTCTTTGCCCTCAACCTTAGGTGGGTTGTATACAACGTGGTAAACACGGCCAGAACCAGGGTGTACACGACGACCGCCCATGCGCTCTACGATGATTTCATCAGCAACATCAAACTCGATAACATGATCAATATTGATTGCATTTTCTTTCATTGCGTCAGCTTGAGGAATTGTGCGTGGGAAGCCATCTAATAGGAAACCTTTCTCACAATCAGGCTTTGCGATACGCTCTTTAACTAAACCAATGATGATTTCATCAGAAACTAGTTGACCGGCATCCATCACTTTTTTCGCCTCTAAACCTAACGGTGTGCCTTCGCTGATAGCAGCGCGAAGCATGTCGCCAGTAGAGATTTGAGGGATACCAAATTTTTCCATAAGAAATTGAGCTTGAGTGCCTTTACCAGCACCAGGCGCGCCTAAAAGGATAATGCGCATATTATGTTCCTCGATTCTGAGTTTACTGTATTTTAATTGGTTGGAATTTTTTCATATTGCGCGTTGATACTCAAGTCACTTATACCAATTGATTAGAGGTTTTGTACCCTATCTCAAAAGAGCATGAAGATAATCAAAAGATTGTATAAAAACCACTCACATAATTCGTGTAATCATCCAAAATAAGTGGCATGGTAGAACAACACGCATAAAAAAGCCCCGCACATTTTGCAGGGCTTCATTTTAATACTTAGTTGCAATTATAAATTATAAGAATGCACCTAACGCTTTAACTTGGTCAATCATGCGGTTTGAGAAACCCCACTCATTGTCATACCAAGCCATCACTTTAACCAGTTTACCCTCTGCTTTTGTTTGCGTTGCATCGAATACTGATGACGCAGGGTTGTGGTTAAAGTCGATTGAAACAAGTGGCAACGTATTGTATTCAAGCACACCCGCCATCGCACCTTCTGCAGCAGCTTTAACAATTTCGTTCACTTCTTCAGTAGTTGTTTCACGCTTAGCAACAAAAGTTAAATCAACTAAAGACACGTTTACTGTAGGAACACGTACAGCCATACCGTCAAGTTTACCAGCAAGCTCAGGCAATACTAGGCCAACCGCTTTTGCCGCACCTGTTTTAGTTGGGATCATTGACTGTGTTGCACTACGAGCACGGTATAAATCTTTGTGATACACATCACATAAGTTTTGGTCATTTGTGAATGCATGAATCGTTGTCATGCTACCCTGCTCTATACCAATGACATCGTTTAGCGCTTTTGCAACTGGCGCAAGACAGTTAGTTGTACATGATGCATTTGAGATAATGTTGCTGTTTTCATTTAACACATCGCTATTAACGCCGTGAACAACAGTCGCATCTAAATCTGTACCAGGCGCAGAAACAATTACTTTTTTCGCACCCGCCTCGATGTGCTTAGCCGCAGCCTCACGAGATGTGAAAATACCGGTACACTCTAGTACGATATCAACATTTAATGCTTTCCAAGGAAGATTTGCAGGATCACGCTCTTGCGTTAGCGTAATTTCATCATTACCGATAACGAGTGTATTACCAGCAAGTGTCAATTTTTCATTAAAACGACCATGTACTGAATCGAATTGAGTTAAGTGTGCGTTTGTTTCTGCTGGAGCAAGATCATTGATGGCAACAATCTTGATTTGGTCATTTTGACCTGATTCGTAAAGTGCGCGTAGTACGTTGCGACCGATGCGGCCATAGCCATTAATTGCGATGTTGATCATGATTACATTCCCCTAATTATTTAACTTCACTTGCTTGTTTTGCAAGCGCTTCGATGGCTTGCCAGTCTTTATTTGCAATTAGCGATTTATCCAACATCCAAGTACCGCCAACACAAATTACATTGTTTAACGCCAAGTATTTAGGCGCGCTTTCAAGTGATATTCCACCCGTAGGGCAAAATGTCACTTGCGGAAGAGGTCCACCAATTGATTTAAGCATGGGTGCACCACCAGCAGCTTCTGCTGGGAAAAACTTCAAAAACTTAAAGCCATGCGAGGCAAGTTCCATTGCTTCACTGGGTGTAGCTGCACCCGGTAAAAATGGAATATCAGTGCTTTTAGCAAGTTCTAGTAATTCTGAGCTCACACCAGGGCTTACCATAAAGTCTGCGCCCGCATTAACTGACGCTTCGAAAGAAGCCTTGTCGACAACAGTGCCTGTGCCAACATAAGCTTCTGGTAACGCTTCTTTAATTTGTTTTACCGCTTCAGCTGCAACAGGCGTTCTAAGCGTTACTTCAAGTGCACGCAGACCACCATTGTATAAAGCACGCGCCAACGGAATTGCATCTTCTAATTCTTCTATGACAATTACCGGTACTACGGGCGCTGCCGATAAGATCTCTTGTATTTTCATATTTACCCCATCCCCAATGTTGTTATTCATCGATACCAAAGGCGCTAGCACCCAAGTCCGCACTGCTCACCATGTTTCTAAACCCGGTGAATAGCTCTCGGCCAGTACCAAATGTGAGTTCTGGTTGTGTTAATTCTAATTCGCGCTCTGCGAGTTCTTCATCTGACACATGTAAAATTAAATCACCATTTGGCGCATCAAGCGTGATCATGTCACCTTCGCGGATCTTCGCGATGATGCCGCCTTCAACGGCTTCTGGCGCTAGGTGAATAGCCGCTGGTACTTTACCTGACGCACCTGACATACGACCATCTGTTACAATCGCAACTTTATACCCCTGGTCTTGCAAGGTTGCCATTACTGGCGTCAACTTATGTAACTCAGGCATGCCTTTGGCTTTAGGACCTTGCTCTTTAATCACAGCAATAAAGTCTTGGTTAAGTTCGCCATTGGCAAACGCATCTTGAAGAGATGCTTGTGAACTAAATACTTTTGCAGGTGCAGAAACAAACTGGTGTTTCTCGGCAACAGCTGACACTTTAATTACCGCTTTACCCAAGTTACCTGTTAATAGCTGCAATCCACCCTGCTTGTTAAATGGATTTGATACAGGTCTAAGCACATCTTCATCCAAAGATTTTTCAGGGCATGGTACCCATTTCACTTTGCTTGGCCCTTCACTGTTGGTCATGATCACATTGGTATCAACATCTAAAACAGGCTCTTTGGTGTAGTCGTCTAGGCCTTCACCAACAATGGTTTTAACATCATTATGCAA
Source organism: Pseudoalteromonas luteoviolacea (assembly GCF_000814765.1). Lineage (GTDB taxonomy): Bacteria > Pseudomonadota > Gammaproteobacteria > Enterobacterales > Alteromonadaceae > Pseudoalteromonas > Pseudoalteromonas luteoviolacea_H. The sequence continues at coordinate 182,675 of NZ_JWIC01000006.1, read as the reverse complement.
ATAACCCGCATCGCGCAGTTCGCGCATTAAGAAGCCCATACCACCAGCTGCTTGGAAGTGGTTTACATCCGCAGAACCATTTGGATAAATGCGCGTTAGCAATGGCACTACTTCCGACAGCTCAGCCATGTCTTTCCATGTGATCTGTACGCCAGCGGCTTTCGCCATTGCAACAAGGTGTATTGCGTGGTTAGTAGAACCACCTGTTGCAAGTAAACCAACTAACCCATTGATAACGGTCTTTTCATCAACAATCTCACCGATTGGGTTTGCTGATTTAGTTTCAATTAGTTGTTCGAGCATCATTTTAACAGCACTTGCCGTTAAGCCATCTCGCAACTCAGTATAAGGGTTGATGAATGAACTACCTGGTAAATGAAGACCCATGATCTCCATCAACATCTGATTTGAGTTTGCGGTGCCATAGAAAGTACAAGTACCCGCACTGTGATATGATGCACTTTCCGCTTCTAATAACTCTTCACGGCTTACAAGACCTTGTGCAAAGCTCTGGCGAACGCGCGCTTTTTCTTTATTTGGAATGCCTGATTCCATTGGACCGGCTGGTAAGAAAAAGATTGGTAAATGACCGAAAGAAAGTGAACCGATAAGCAGTCCAGGGACAATCTTGTCGCATACACCTAAACAGAAAACACCGTCAAATACATCGTGTGACAAGGCCACTGCAGTAGACATCGCAATAACATCACGTGAGAACAAAGATAGCTCCATACCATCGCGACCCTGAGTAACACCATCACACATAGCCGGTACACCACCAGCCACTTGAGCTGTTGCATCGTATTGGGTTGCTATCTTCTTAATTAAATCTGGGAACTCTAAATAAGGAACATGTGCAGAAAGCATGTCATTATAGGAATTAATAATCGCTAGGTTTGGCTGTTCATCAGCTTTCAATCTTGCTTTATCGCTGCTTGAACAAGCAGCCATTACGTGTGCTAAGTTACCACACCCAAGTCCAGCTCTTACGCGCGTTTGTTTTTTTGCTTCTTGTATACGCTTAAGGTAGGCACTACGAGTTGTCTGGCTGCGTTTAACGACTCTTTCAGTAACTTCTTGAATTCGAGGATGCAACATAATCCGCCTCTCTGCATGTTTAGAGGAAAAAGGCTCAGCACATCTCACATGTACTGAGCAGCTTTGATTTACCCGTTCAAAGGTACGCTGGCAGGTTGTCTCTCACCTCAACCTGACACCGGTGTCACTGTATTAACTCACACTTATGACACCGGTGTCAACCCATTGAACATTAAATTTAGATTAAATTAGGTCCATACTTAAATTATGGACAAAAAAAGCCCAATCGCTAGGGATTGGGCTTTGAACAAGTAGATGTAATTGTAAATGGGTTACTTGGCAGCGGTAGACTCTCTGGTAATGAGCTTGGCTTCAAGTACTTTTTGATAAACTTCTGTTGAAGGATCAGATATTTGTAATATAAGTTGTTCCACTGCTTGACGCGTCATTTCTTCAACTGGCTGCGCAATTGTCGTTAAGCCAGGCCATATATGTCTGGCGATCGGTGCATTGTCAAAACCCGCAATAGAAATATCTTCAGGCACCCTAAGCTTCCTTTGAGTCGCTAACTTCAGCACGGCTGCCGCCATGTAATCATTTGATGCAAATACCGCTGTTGGCATAGGCTCTATGTCTAAAATCTCTTTCGCACTATCAGCACCTGAGTGGTAACTGAAGTTACCCTGCGCGACTAAGCTTTCTTTAAATTCTATACCATGGTTCAGCAATGCATTCTGATAGCCACTAAAGCGTTTTTCCGTCGCACTATGGTCTCTGTGACCTTTAATAAATGCGATATCTTTATGACCGAGTGAAATTAAATGCTCTGTTAACTCGTAAGCACCTTGCTCGTCATTACTGCTAACTGAGATAGATGATTCATCTTCTAAAGCCGACGCAACGCGAGCAAAAGGCACATTTTGCGTTTTCAAAAAGTCAATTAACTCTTGAGAATCGGAAAAAGGCGGAGTCAAGACCAGTCCATCTAGCCTAGAAGTCGTCAATAATTGATCAACGTTGTGGATCAATTCCTCACCTCTGAGTTCACAGGGGTGAATCAGCAAGTTGTAATTAAATTTATGACACGCCTCTAACGCGCCGCTTTGTACCCGAGTAATATAACTTTTACTTGGATTGTCATATAAACAGCCAATAATAAAGCTTTTATTTCGCGCTAATCCACGTGCAATCGGGTTCGGCTTATAGTCCAACTCTTTAAAAACTTGGAGTACCTTTTCACGCGTAGCTGGACTTACATTCGGTTCATTATTAAGTACCCTAGAGACCGTTTTTTTCGAGACTCCAGCATACTCAGCTACGCTGTTAATGGTTACTTTTTTCATATTTATTCCAATTTACGAAAATTGGTGACGGCTGTGAAGACACGCCGCCGCACCAATTAAAGGAATATTATCCTGCACAACTAAAGTTACTGGAATTTGCCCAGCGTACTGAGACATTATCCCTTTTTCTGTAAACCTTTCAACAAATCGACTAGACATTAGTCGTTCGGTCATGCGGGGTAAAATTCCACCGCCAATAAACACGCCACCTAACGCCCCGAAGGTTAACGCAAGATCACCTGCAACACTGCCAACCCAATCACAAAATTGATTCAGCGTTGCATCACATACTTCACACTCTTGCGCTCTCGCGCTTATCTGTGCAGCATTTAAATCTTCAGCTTGCACACCTTTTACTTGAGCCATAGCTTTATATAATCTGGCAAGCCCTGGGCCAGAAAACACAGTTTCAACAGACACATGCCCAATACTTTCTTTTAAAACATGCAACAATTGTCTATCTAACTCAGTCACCGCAGCCAAACTTATATGGCCAGCTTCACAGCTCAATACTGAACTACTGTGTATATCACTCACATGACAAGCGGCGCCAAAGCCCGTACCAGGACCCATTACAGCGATGTTAGCACCCGGTGCAGCTTGTCCTGCCTTGATTTGTATATTGTCTTCTTTTTTCAAGTAAGGCGCAGCATAAGCAAATGCGGCAAAATCATTTATGACCGCACACTGCTCAAAACCAAACTGAGTCTGTACTTCTTGAGTATTAAAATTCCAGCCTAAATTGGTTAAAAATACCTGATGACCTTTAATTGGCCCGGCGACTGCAAAGCATGCTCTGGAAGGTTTTGAAATAGTGAGTGAATCGAGGAAAGCTGATAAAGCTGATTCAAAAGACTGAAACTCTGCACTTGGAAAAGTGAGTTGATGGGCAATTGTAAACTGGTTAGAGTCTAAATCGTATTCTGTCACGACGGCAAATCGAGCATTTGTACCACCAATATCGGCAACGATAATCGGCTCGAAGGCACGGTCATGACCATTAAAACTGTTAAGTGTTGTCTGGCTCATGCTGTTTTTCTCTGTTGTTGCGGTGTTCCAAACACCTATTGGGGGTTACCCCAGTTGTTATCCCAAATCATAATCAGCCGAAACTTTGCACGCAGGCTGAAAAAAGAGCTGCCCCAATTTAGGGCAGCCAAATACGTTTTGACAACAAAATGATAAAACATCGACATTATGACACCGGTGTCAAAGTACATCAATAAAAATTTACGCCTTTTATGAAATTGGTTGCAAAAAAAAAATAATCAAAGACAATGTTCACGACGCAATTAAACTAATTTTGAACATGAAAACAAAAGGTAAAGCGACTTCCTTTGACATTGCGCATTTTGCAGGTGTCTCGCAATCCACAGTGTCAAGGGCACTGCGTAATAGCCCTCTTGTCAACGAGGAAACCCGCAGGAAAGTGTGGGAAGTAGCTAAAAAGCTTAATTACAAAGTAGATAAAAATGCCAGCAATTTACGCACTCAGCAAAGTGCTACTCTGGCAATATTGTTATTTGAAGACCCGACAGGTGACGAGTCTCAAATCAACCCGTTTTTCTTAAATATGCTAGGTAGCATTACCCGAGCATGTGCGAAAGAAGGCTATGACCTGCTTGTTTCTTTTCAATCTATCAGCCAAGACTGGCGGGCAGAATACGAAGACAGCCACCGGGCAGATGGCATTATTTTACTAGGCTATGGTGATTATATGGATTACCAAGAGCGTCTTCAGAATTTACTCGCACAAGATACCAAGTTTGTATGTTGGGGTGCCAAAGTCGAAGGTCGACAAGATTTAACCGTCAGTTGTGATAACTACGGCGGTGGCCAACTTGCTGCCCAGCACCTGATAGAAAATGGAAGAAAACACTGCGTTTTCATCGGCGATGCATCCGAACATAGCCCAGAGTTTTTAACTCGATTTAAAGGTTTTCAAAACACATTAGAACAACACAATATCCCTTTAGGCGAACGAAGTATTGCCAATGCAATCTCCACAGAGGATTCAGGCTACCATGCTACACGCTCCCTTTTGGCCAACAATGTTAAGTTTGATGCCCTATTTGCCGCAAGCGACCTGATAGCTATTGGTGCAATCAAAGCGTTAAAAGAAGCGGGTTTAAAGATCCCAGAAGACGTGAATGTCATTGGATTTGATAATATCGCTGCGGCAAATTACATTACGCCCTCACTGACCACAATTCAACAAAACACGACTTTGGCAGGTCAAATGCTAGTTTCTAATTTACTCTCTCTTATTAGAGGTGAGCAAATAGTAGACACACTCCTACCACCAAAACTGATTGTTAGACAGTCTACGACGAAGTAGATTGATTCTTTGTCGCTTTACATTGCATAAAGAGTAAGGTCCAACGAGACCTATTTACTTTGACCCAGCTCTGTGCGATCTGCTTTACTGTCCGCCCATATACATCAACTTGGGCGGAGAGCGCTTCTATCTCCTCTTTATTTAAATCAAACTGTTTGATCCCTTCAACTAAACAAGGAAACAATTTAACAAAGCGATTGCTAGACACCTTTTTGAGCCAACCCGCTTTTGGATTACCACAATCATATGCTAGCTTTGAATTCACACCCCATTGCTTGTCTTGCTCACACGCTGCGGAATGTGCTGGGAACTCGACAAACTCACCAGGGTAAACAGATCCAACCCAGTTAGGTGTCCAGTTGAATACCAACACCGGGCGCTTATCAGCAATTGCCTCTTTCAGCTCTTGCCAAATTGCTTCTCCGTTATCCACCTGTTTAACTATAAAATTCAAACCTAATGCTTTAATCCGTGCCCTATCCGGCTTTTCCCATGGCCCTGAAACATAGACCCCCTTTCCTTTTGAACCAATCCTTGCAAACACCCTATCGCACGTTCTAAGCGCTCTCCAATCAGGCAGACCTGGGCACATATCCTTGACATAGAGTGGATACCACCAATCTTCTCGGGTCACAATTGAATAGTTCCCAAGGTCCACAATCGCGCCAGCTCGGTGCAATTGTGTAAATTTATCTTCCATCGTGCCCTGCCACACTTCTAATTGTAAGTCGGCTCTATCGGTCTTCAATAAAAACCACTGCATATCAACAGTGACCTCTATTAGCTCCACCTCATAACCAAGCCTGATAAATATTTGTTCGGCAATATTGGCTAAGATCTGTTGGCTCGTCCAATCGTTCACGACAATCCGGATAGGCGCAGCCAATGCATAACTATTAAAGAATAAAAGAAATAACCAAGCTTTTTTCATCATAAATATTGACTTTGTATTTTATAAATAACAAAACTCACCTAGCAATGAATGTAGGTATACCACTACATTTTTACTCGTATTAAGCCTGTTTTACTAACGTATAAATATATGCAAAACACATCTCTCCAGATGCTTTTTTTACCTCACATATTTCCCTTTTATACTCAGAGCCCTCAAATCCATCTAACACCGACAAATAATCTGCAAGTTGTACGGAGTAAAACAGTAGGCCCTTCACCCATTCACCATGAGCATCCAGCTCAATACCTGGGTATCCCATAGCAGCCCCCCAACCTTGCTCGTAAAGCTTGCCTTTCACCCAGCCTGTTTCAAAATCACCATCCAAGGGGCTCAAAACATGCTCGTTTGCACACCCCGGTGCCAAAGAGCCATAGACAAATAATTGATTAAGTGCATTGTTCATATTTCTTCCTCAGAAAATATGTCATGTATTACTATAGAATACCCCTCTCATTTAGCCTTAAAGCATCTACGTAACCGCGCGAATTAATGCAAAAGTCAAAACGTTTGCTAAGATTTACGTAAGCTATGCATGAAGCTGCATGTAAGATGTTAATTGAGAACCACTCTAGAATAATCAAAAAAGGACACTGTAATTAGTGCAAGTTCATGATTTAACTTTAATGCTCTCCCTTTTTTTCGCTTCGATTACCGGCGCAATTGTCCTCAGTGCTATCACAAAAATGAGCCAAACAATTGAAGGAACTAGATATTGGGCAATTGCACTCGGCATATTATCCATTGCCTATTTATCTCAGCTCTCTATGCAAGGCATGCCAAGGTATATCATGGTCATCACTTTTAACACTTGCCTGATCCTAGGGCATGCATTTTGGTTAATCGGTGCTTGGCATTTTGTCCACAAACCACCCTCTAAACAAAAAATATACCTGCTCATCTTCCCAGTCCTGATCTTGTCATTGGTTTTTACTTTGCTTATACCGGATAGGTCGCTGCGTCTACTCGTGATTGGTGTCTGGCTACTGCTAGTTAGAGCAAATTATGGCTGGGTTCTATGGCAGTATGCAAAACATGACAGAAACGAGTATATAGCCGTCACAATAACGGTGTCTGTTGTTCTATTGGAGCTTATATTAAGCTTCTTCTACACCCTGTATGGTGCTTTTGGTGCACTGCCAAGTATTGGCGAACAGTTCAGCTGGGTTGGAGGATATACTTGGGTCGTTGCGTTAATCGGCATCGTCGCAGGAGTCCCTCTTCTAATGCTACTCAGTGTAGGCCGCTTTGTTCGCAAACTAGAATATGCTGCGCATCACGATGAACTGACAGATTTGCTCAATCGCAGAGGCCTATCTAAATGTTTAGATAGCATCATGCCTTTGTCCCAACGCAAGTGTCGTTCACTGAGTGTCATTATGCTTGACGTTGATCATTTTAAATACATCAATGATGAATTTGGTCATCAAACTGGCGACCAGATACTTGCACACGTTGGCAAAAAGTTAAAATCGTCTGTGCGCGCTTCTGATCTCGTCACTCGTTGGGGCGGAGAAGAGTTTTGCATTGTCTTATTTGACACCTCTCCTGCTCACACGATGCAACTTGCAGAAAAGGTCAGAGCTGCATTCTCTGCAAGTTTAGAGCAACTAAACCCTCAATTAAACAACGTGACCCTAAGTGCTGGAATTGCCAATACTGAAACAGTCTCCAAAGCGGCGTTTGAAGCAACACAACTACAAGCAGATAAAGCGCTCTATCAAGCAAAAAATAATGGTAGAAACCGAAGTGAAATGCATTTAATTGAAGATGTATAAATCTTGTCAAAATGGCATATTTGTAGAGATTTCTTTTAAGCGCATGGAAAAATACATAGCTTTATCTTTATCATCGTTTGCTTCGTACCACTGTACAGCCAGTAAGTAGCACGCTTTAATCCGGTTAGTTAGCTCAAGTTCAGAAAAATGTGCTAGCGCCATGTCGATTGCAGACCGAGCTTGTCTATCTTGTTCTTGCACACGCCATTTTGCATTGTAATAAATGGCGAAAGAGAGTATTTCGATGTTATTTAACGTGCCGCTCGATTTAAGCTGCTGAAGTGTATTCAAATCACTGTCTACCCTCTCCCAATCCCGTGAATTTTCTCCAGAATACAACCAGCCTAACCAGCGATAATATATATGCTTCTCGATGTCATTTTTATATTCAACACTTAACTCATTGACCATGTTTTTAGCTAAAGTGGCCTTACCAAGTGCATTTGTAAACTTCGCTTCGACTGACCGAATGGGTAATACAATATCAGCCCCCTCATATTGATGAAGCGCTTTTGCTTTATCGATAGAAACTAGCGCTTGTTCAAACCGGTTTTGGTTTATATAAATGGTCGCTTGTTTAAGGTGTAGAATGCCCATCAGTGTCAAATCATTTCGCATGTTCGCGTATTTGTAACTTGTTTGATAATTACTCAAAGCGAGAGCGAGCTTTTCTTCTTGACGCTTTCTATCCCCACGGGCCATCCACGTACTTGCTAGTTCCAAATATTTGGTAACACGATATTGCTTTTCGGGTGCACTTGAACACCCAATATTTATGAGTGAAAACATAACGAACATCACGGTACATGTCTGTTTAATCATGCATTTCCACTCCCGTGGTCTGAGGCTGCTTCTCTATACCACCTTTTAACATTGGATGATTATTTAACGCCTGTAAGGTCTTATCCATTTTATCCAATACTTGTTGCATGCTATGAATCGCTATGGCGAATTGCTCCCTCTCACTGTGAACATCTTTGAGCATAATCTGCATGACAGTAAGACTCTCATTTAAATTATTTAAGACAATGGGTAATTGCCTATCAGTGACATCACCAATTATCTTTGCTGGCTCTGCATAGTTGTTTAATGTAGAACCAGCTTGTCCCATCAGCCGCTCAGTAGTGCGTAAAGTTGTATTGATTTGTTCCAGTACTTTTGGCATTTGCTCTAATACCTGCTGACTTTGCGCCAGCGTACGCTCAGCGTCAGGTAGCAAATCGCTACCTTTGACTTCTTCACTCACCACCATCAAATTATCACTAATTTTAGCCACACGATCTAAGACTCTAAATATTGCTCCCGCCTCTGGGTTATCTTCTTTTTGAAAGTTTTGCAGTAGCTGGTTGATACTGCCCAAGATACTTTCAATATCATCCCCTTTTTGTGCAATCAGGCCTTTATTGACATAGCTTTTACCAAGCTCACTATTGATATGAGGAATGTAGCTGTCTGGCGCTAGCTCAACGTATTCTTTCACGCTACTGGGATCTGGTAGAATAAGCTCAAAAGTCGTGACATCATCAAAAATTGGATGTTGTTCACCAGCCAGTACCGCATACTTTACAACTTTGTTTTGATACTCCCTAAATACCCATAGCTCAACTTCAATTAAATTAGATTCATGATCCAACCTGAATCCATCTATTCGACCCACTTTTAGGCCTTTAAAATAAATAGCGGGTAAGGCACTTAACCCACTTGCATCTTGTAATATCGTTTTATAATAGGTTTTGTCAGCGAAAGTATGGTTGTTCACTAGGATCATCGCAGTCATGATTAACAACATAAAGATGCCTGCCACACCAAAAAGCAAGACGATATTATTCGTTTTTTTTACGCTGTGCTGCATCAGTTAAAACTCCGAAAAGCAGAACAGTTCATTCAGTTCTAACTGCTCATCAGCCAACGTTTCAATGACTTCTTTGCGATTGGAGCACAAAATTAATGTCGTCCCCTGAGCCTTTAATTGCACTAACAACTTAAGTACATACTCTCCCCACTGCTCATCAATCTCTGCCATCGGGGCATCCCAAATCACCGCGCGTGGTTTGAGTAAAAGAGCACGAGCAAGGCCCGCTAATGAAGCTTGTCCCGAGGACAGCATCTCTGTACGCTGCGGTAAGTAGTGCTGTAATGCAAACTCCTCAGCCAGAGTATTGATCCGGTGATATTTTTCAGATTTATCCAATTCTTTGTAATGACGATTTAAAGGCAACATCAAATTCTCTTCTAAAGTCAGGTTAGAAATTAGCCCTGACAATTGAAATACCACGCCCACATCGCGTCTAAAATCCGAGTAATCTTTTGCATTCAATGTGTTTACATCACGTCCATCAACCAAAACTTGGCCACTATCCGGTCGAATAATGTCGCTTGCAATACTGAAGAATAATGTTTTGCCACACCCAGAGCGACCTGAAACAACCAAGCACCGTCCACTACTTACACGTGCATTTAAATCATTAAAAATGGTTTTATTTTTTACAGAGTGGGAGATGTTTTTAAACTCAATTTGCATTATCACCGCCCTGTTATTATCACGTATAGTAAAGTGAGTGAAACATGAATCAAACAAATTGAAATGAGCCCTCTGCCAACCGCTTTAATATTTCGCTGCGGCACTTCAGTGATAGCCCGATTGACTGTCAGCCCGTGATAACTTGCAATGAGACTAATAAAAAGGCCAGAAAATGCGACTTTTAACAACATGATGACGATATCAAACCAGTGTAACTCACTGACAAGCTTTGCAAAAAAAGTACTGACTGGTATTGACTGAAAAGCATTGCTGACTAAGTATCCGCCAAAAATACCACATGCGACAAAGTAGCTCATCAGCAAAACCAAAGACACTATCATCCCCAAAACGCGTGGTGCAACGAGATAAGAAATGGGTGACACTCCCATTGCGATTAGCGCATCAATTTCTTTACTAACTACCATGTTACCGAGCTCCGTTGTGATAGCCGTGCCAGAGCGCGCTAACACAATAAAGCAAACAATAAACGGCCCCAAATCTCGCACTATCGTCGAAATTAAGATATCGTAAATCCAATTTCCCTGCCCAATGGCCGCTAGTAATGGGTAGCCTTGAACTATGATTAACGCACCGATCAACATGGCGATAAGTACCACCAGCCCTAATGCTTCAACGCCTGTAAATCGAACTTGCCTGACAAGCACATCAAAACTGATAGAACGATTACGATGGAAAAATATAAAGTCTGAAATAACGTAAGCTGAAAAAGGCAAAAATCCATATGCAATCATAACTGTACCTCGTTATCAAAGTTCAGTATATCAAGCATCAATGGTCTTCTTTAACTATGAGTCATATCATTAAGATTAGCAGAACAAAGCAAATAATGACCGCCATTCATATAAAATTTATCTAGGTTACTGCGCTTCGGTAACGGAAAATTAAAAGCGGTTTTACCAGCGCATACTTATTGCTTATTTTTATAAAAGCCTCATATAAAATATCAGCAAAGCAAAATTTAGAATGAAATAGCAACCTACAGGTGAAGTTTGAATTATCTAGCCCATTTATTTCTCGCAAAGGAAACTGCTCAATCATATCACGGTAATTTGCTTGGTGACTTCCAACGCGGAATAGATACCGCAACGCTGTCGCCTAGTATGAAAAATGCACTAGACAACCATGTATTAGTCGATAAATTTACCGATTTTCATCCTCTTGTTAAACAGTCTAAATCTCTATTTAGCCACAAACGCCGGCGATTCTCTGGTATTGCACTGGATGTTCTCTATGACCACCTACTTATAAAACACTGGACCCAATTTAGTCCGACTTCATTTCATGAGTTTAAAGTGCATAGTTACCAGCTTCTCAATCAACAACTGCCTATGATGCACTTACCTATGCAACATGTGATTAAAAACCTAATTACCAATGACTGGTTTGAGCAATATTGCACCCTCATTGGCACTCAGCAGGCACTTAGTAATATTGTAAAAAGGGTACGGTTTAAAAACGAATTTAGCGGAATTGAGGTTGAAATTGCTGACAATCTTGAACAACTTGAAGCGTCATTTTTGTGCTTTTTTCCAGAACTTATTGAGCATATTGCACAATATGGCCCAGAGAACGAACACCGACTTTAACGCGGGTTAGACTTTATCGTTTACAAATCAACCACCTTCTGAAATTATGGTTATACAACAACCTAGCATCTGATAACGATCATGAACTTAAATCAAGTCACACTACCAGTAAATAATATGCCAAAGGCCGTTGAATTTTATCAGGCCCTTGGTTTCAAACTCATTGTTGATACGCCGCATTATGCTCGCTTTGCATGTCCAACAGGCGGGAGTTCATTTTCTCTATCACTGGAAACGGGAGCGTTTAAAAATGGCGCTGTGATATATTTTGAACACAAAGAACTGGATGAATGGGTGGAACAGCTTATTGCAAAAGGCATTCAATTTGAACAGTTACCAACGATGGAAAGGTATCTCTGGAAAGAAGCCATACTCCTTGACCCATCCAATAACAAAATCAAGCTTTATTGGGCTGGAGAAAACCGTTTAAACCCGCCTTGGCGCGTTAACTAATTCGCCTATGGCTTGTTATATCCGGGGATTTTGTCCGTGTCTATTTCATCTATTTGTTCGGGCTTTAAATACTGATTTGCATAATCTAAATACACACCTGAGCTGACAAACACATCGAACAAGTCTGGATCAATGTGATCACCCAACTTCATCTTACCCATAATAAACAAGCATTCACTGAGCGGCTTCGCATCTTTATATGGCCTATCAGCAGCGGTTAACGCTTCAAATATATCCGCTATCGCCATGATCCGTGCCGGTACAGACATTTGCTCTCTGGTTAGGCCCTTTGGATACCCAGTCCCATCCATTTTTTCATGATGCCCCCCAGCAAATTCAGGGACTCTTCGTAAGTGCTTAGGAAATGGTAACGCCTCAAGCATTTCCAGCGTGATATCCATATGTTTATTAATCACCAACCGCTCTTCTGTGGTAAGTGTGCCTCTTGCAATACTTAAATTATAGACTTCTTCTTGAGATAACAGTGGTTGCGCTAAGCCATCAATCACAACGTTGTAATTGTCAGCCAAGCTCTGAACCCGCTGCTGATCAGCTTCTTTCATGAATTCGCCACCGATATTAGTCCGAGCTAAGAATGCACACTCATCTTCTAATTTATCCAAAGCCTGCTGTAACTCCATTTTCAGTGTCTTGACGATTTGTTGCTGATCCAAAGCCTCAGCTTTCATTATCCGCTTGGTGTATTCTAGTTCTACGTCTCTTTTTGCTATTTCAATTTTAGCAATGACCAATTCAATTCGATCGTATACTGAATGAAGTTTAGTAGCCTTATCCATCACATATTCAGGGATGGCAATCTTACCGCAGTCATGTAACCAACCTGCAAGAGAAAGCTCATGCCTATCCGCCGCTGTCATTTTAAAGTCAGCCATTGGCCCTGTCTTTGCCTCATGGACCGCACTGGCTATCATCATGGTTAGCTCTGGCACTCTTCGGCAATGCCCTCCTGTATAAGGAGACTTTTCATCGATTGCTTTAGCAATTAACCTAGTAAACGCTTGAAATAATGTTTCCATATCATCAATCAGCTGTCTATTGGTCAAAGCCACCGCAGCCAATGAGCTCATTGAACATATCAACTCAACGAGATCAGACGAAAACCTCACCACTTTGTCCTTACAGCGAGGGTTTATCAGCTGTAAAACGCCATTTAAGTCCCGTTCATGATTCGCCATAGGTACCGTTAACACAGATTGGGTGTGATACCCTGTTTTCTTATCCATAGCTCTGGCAGCAGATAAATCATAATCAGTGCAATCATAAACATCATCAATTCTGATCACATCTTTTTTTGCTGCGGCGAGCGCTACTAAAGCACTTTCGTTGGGCGAGCCATCTTCTAAATATATGGGGATTGCGGGAAATGGTATCTCTTTGCCTGATGTCCCTCCCATGTGTAACCCAAGTGGCTCGTTAATCAACGTTGCAAACTTGAGCTGCGCATCTTCTGAGACCGAATAAATTGTACCGCCTTCAGCATTACTCAACGCAATTGCTGACTCTAAAATATGCTCTAATAGCCTGTCAGTATCATGTTCTGATGAAAGCTCAATCGCAAGCTTAAGCAAATGCTTTAATGCAACTTGGCTCTCAATGATGTCTTCTTCAGCTACTGTGCTACGAATTGACAGATCCATGGCCCTTTACACCCATACTATTTCGACTTGTGCGTATAACTTCCATCCCAGTTTTCTCCGGGAGGATGAGATTGCATTTCACGCACTCTTTCACAAAGAAGTTGATAAATTTTTCTTTGTGGCTGTAACTCTATTAGTTTAGTAAAAGCTGGCAAAGCTTCCTGCCAAGATTGCGATAAATACAACTCCCAAGCTATTTTATGTGCTTTAAGCTCCTCATGCTGGGCCTCTGTTACCTCATTTTTAAGTGCAATAGGCTCAAAAATAGTCACCGCGAGGTTTTTCCCTTTTACCTTTACTTTGTCAATTGGTCGAAAAACAATATCCGAACATTGCTCATAAGTCATCTCACTGACCAGTACCCCCACCCCATAAAATTTTGTTAATCCCTCAAGGCGCGATCCTAAATTCACCGCATCACCAAGCACTGTGTATGCTCTTCGATATTCGGAGCCCATATCCCCCACATTCATGTCTCCAGTATTTAGACCAATACCGATAGCAAAGGGTGGGAAACCTTGCTCTATCATCTGCGCTTGCAAATCATCGACTTGACGCTGCATTTGCATAGCACACTTAACAGCAAGCTCTGGATGTTCATCAACAAGCAACGGGGCATTCCAAAAAGCCATCACCATATCACCGACATATTTATCAATGGTGCCTTGGTACTCGAAAATAATTTTTGTGATGGGAGAAAAGTATTGGTTTAAATATGCCTTTAACCTCCCGGCATCAAGTGACTCAGAGATGCTTGTAAACTCTCGTATATCAGCAAATAGCACGGTCATTACACGCTTCTCACCTTCCATAGAAGCCTGATCAGGTTGTTCTAACATCGAAGCAATATGTGCAGGCGGTACATATTGGTCAAATATAGATTTAATTTGTACGCGCTCTTTATGCTCTCGCACAAAACCAAGGCTACCCAAGATTGTCGTTTGCGAAATGGTTAAGCCTAATATCGCGATTTGCGGGAAGTCTAGCCGCCAAACAACCCATGCATAAAAACTAAAAAAGATAAAACATGATGTGACAAACAAAGCTAGCAACGTCATACCCAAAACCCCCAGCAGTGGAAGTACAATAGACATTGCTAGTCCCAATATGACAAGTAAGACAACGACCGCGCCATCGATCCAATCAGGGCGAGAAGGCAACAACTCAGGAAACACTAATCCCTCTAATACATTTGCATGAACTTCTACACCCGGGTATTGCACCCCTACCGGTGTGGTTCGCAAATCAGCATGACCAACCGCGGATGTACCCACAAACACAATGGCCTGATCAAACAAGCTTTTATCTATATTGCCATTGATCACATCAATGGCCGAAATATAAGGGAAACTAAAGGCAGGGCCTCTAAAAGGTATTGCAACGCGGCCATAGTCATCTGTCGGAATAAGCGTAGTGCCTAATTTTATTCCCTGTACGCTATGACCATCACCAAAAGGCTTGGCGACTATCTCTACGGTATCTGCTAAGGTATACAACCTAGCCGCTTCTAAAGCCAGCGCAGGGTAAGCCTCTTTATCGTGTTTAATCATTAGCATTGAATATCGTACAAACCCGTCACCATCCGGTGCACTATTTATAAAACCAGTTCCTGGGCTATTTTCCTGCAACACTTTTACGTTCGCGACATGGCCAGAAAAATCTGGAATAGGTAAATTATCAGGGGAAATCTCACTGGCGAAAATAGGGTCAGGAAGCTTGCCGACCAAAATATCCTGTTGATGCTCAAACAACATACCCAAAACCGTATCTGTTGCATCCAGTGTTTTAGAAAAAGCGATATCGGCATCAATATTTGGGGCAATCGAACGTAGAATTTCGTTAGTCTGTGGATCTGTTGCACCCAAGTGTGAAGCCACTTGCATAGCTGGATTTAGTTCAGGCTCAGAAAATAAGACATCATATGCAACAACAGATACGCCTGCAGCAACGAGTTGGTCTTGCAATTTCCCCATTACGTGGCGGCTCCAAGGGAAGCGACCTATTTCAATCAAGCTTTGCTCATCAATATCAACGATTACAATGGGTAAAAATGACCTTTGTTGCCAAGGCAGTGATTCTTTGAGTCTCACATCATAAGCTAGCCCCTCAAATCGTTTCAACACTTGTCCATAAGGTGCTGCAGGCGATAACGCGAGCATATGAAGTAAAATAAATAAAAAAGTAATAACACTACCTGTCGCCCACTGAAGCCGGTAAAGCTTGAAGTGTTTGGCAAGGTTCATTTAATCACTAAACCTTCGTGCGCAATTATAGTATTGAAATTGAACCCTTTTTGACCAATGTCTATTGCAATTTGGTTCAAGTCTTTATCAGTTCTAGCCGGATCATGGCTAATAATCACTAAGTTTTTTACTTTCCCTTGTACCGCTAAAGCCAAAGCATCTTTTATTTGAGAATGCCCCCATCCCATTTTTAATGGGTAATCACTGGGAATAAACTGCCCATCGTGGATTAAATAGTCAACTTCTGCTACAAACTCCACCCACTCATCAAAGCTCGTAACAGGGTCATTCGGTGGGTACAATTCATTATCAATGGCATAAACAATTTTGACTCCATCAACGGTTAAGCGATAAGCACTCCCTCCACCTGGGTGGTTCATCGCCATACGTTCAATATAAATATCTTGATAGTGCCAGGTATCATTATGTTGTGGTAAAACTTTCACAATTGAGGGTAAATCAGCATATTGCACTGGAAAGTAGCTACCATCCATTTGCCTCAAAATCGCATCAGGCGCCTGTGATTCAGTTACACCGGGCACAATTGTTATCTTCCTATTTGGCATATATGCAGGCACAAAGAATGGAAAGCCTTGAATATGGTCCCAATGATTATGGCTGAGTAAAATATAAATTTCTCGAGTATCTTTTATGAGCTCATCACCAAGGAGCCTTATACCAGTGCCAGAATCTAAGATGATGTGTGTACCGTTCTGACTTTGCAGTGATACACACACTGTATTACCACCATATTCGACTGTGTCTGGCCCCGGTGTGGGGATAGAGCCCCTCACACCGTAGAATTTTAACTGCATTCTATATCAACCTCGCTAGTCAGCTATCTCAATAATGCCTGCTTGCAGCACGATGACCTTCGGCTCATCCTGTTGTAAAACAAGTACAAAACTATCACCATTATTCAAACTAATAGCAGAGGAAAGCTGTCCTGTCATGGAGACTGAGAAGTTTTGATAACCAACAGAGTTAAACGTCGTATCGAAGGTGCCAGCATCATCCGCCAGTTTAACCCGAGCGATGTAAATGCCTTGACCGCTTGATTCTTGAAGGAATAAGACTAACTCCCCAGTGCTTTGCACCCAACCTTGTTTAACCACAACTGCAGTTGTACCTAACTGTTCAAATATCAATACACCGCCTGAACCAAATGAACTGTCAATAGAGCCATCAGTATTCACTCTCAACACAAAGTTTTTGCTGCCACCCGTACCGAATATGACAAACTTCCCTTGCGAATCAACAAACGAGCCCTTTAAGTCCATCGTTTCGCCAGATACCAGTCCAATGTCTAAAGCCGATACTCCTGCAGTTCCAAACGATGTATCTAGATCACCTGTTAAATTAGATTTAGCTAAAATCACACGAGGTTCACTAAATACTTGTTCATCAGTGCCAATACCCACTAATTCAGTCGCTGACACAGGGTGTATAAAATCAATCCCTCTAGCCGTAGTACCGCAAGAAACTTCACTGGGAACAGGGTATTGGAAATGCCCTAACATCAAACCAACACTCGAATAGAAAAATGCATGGCTCTGGTCAATGCAGCCGTCATTAATTTTCGCAAATGCGATAAAATCTGTGGTCGGTAATGTATACAACTTAGTTACTTCAATTGTACTGCCCGTGCCTCCATAAGCAGAGGCGGAAATACCAATAGCAGTTGCACTACTGCCAGGTATGAAGTCAAAGTCTTGCTGGCCATCATTTTTGACGTTCACAATAACCGCTTGATCAACCGTCTGATTGCCTGCCAGTAAGATGTTGCCTGCCAACGCTTCTACAGCAGTGGTGGTCGTGACTGAAGTACTCAGCGCGAGCTGCATTTTGCCAAGATTACCAAAACTAGCCACTCCCTTACCTGTATTATCTAATTTGTAGACATAAGGCACTTCGCTGTTTTGCCAAGTCGATGCATTCCCTGTCAGAAGCAATTGACTCGATGAAGACTGAACGCTTAGCCCCTCAGTAAAGGACTCGTTTGCATCCCCTGTATCTAAATTGACTTCGCCTGCTGAACCAAAGTTGCCGTTTAAAGCTGCGCTGAGCGTAAACTCACCCATCCATTGAGAATAGAAAAAGTTATTTCCTACAGAGCGATACTGATAACCATAAACAAAGAGTCCCTGACTAGTACGATGCCAATCAACTGGGGCCAACAAAAATTGTCTATAGGCTGTAGGCCCACCAGACTCAGGTAACCAACTTGTATCTATAACACCGTTTAAGTCTGTTCTAAATAGCTGTACTGCGTTAGAAGACGTGCTGAATTGCCCTCGGCCAATCCCTACATAGTAATGTGTATCATCCGCATACAAGCCAAAGCCATAAGCATTCCATACTGAAAAGTCCTGTCCATCAATGCCGGATGCGGGTAGCTGATTGAGCTCATATAAAATATAACCGGTAGAATTGAATGAGGTATCCATTGAGCCGTCGCTGTTCAATCGCATTACAAATACCGATTTATCACTACCACCAGACAGGTAAGAGTCTCCGGTTAGCAGCAGCTTGCCATCACTCAACTGAATAACATCATGTACTTGATTGTCAAAAGCCGCGCTATCAATATCAATTTGTAAGAATCCAGCTGACTGGAAGCTGGTGTCAATTGCTAAGGTTTCCTCTATCACTCTTACAAATAACAGGTCTTTATTTCCCGCCTCTGACATAACTTCGCCAAAGACCAGTAAGTTACTGCCCAAATCGATCATACCGTCAGCGTATTGAGAAGAGCTAGGCGCAATATCCAGTGACGATGTTATGTTCCCAGTGGTATCAACTCGAGTAAGCTTGATACTGGTATTTTCACCCACCGCAACATTACTTAGCACAGTGACAATCTGAGCATCATCTACCGAAATAGATATCGGCGTTACTCGTCCACCGGTTGTGAGCGGCAATTTTGTATAACCTGAGCCTGCACCATAAGATGTATCGTGCACACCCGAAGCTGTCAGCCTAAATATTAATAATTCTTGTGCTTCTGTTGCACCAAAATCAGCATATCCTGCAACGTAAATGCGATTACTGCTGTCTACAGCAACAGCCTTCGCGACTATATTTTGTGGCTGATCAGCAACTTCAATCCCAAAATAACTGGTAAATACCCCCTGGCTAGCAAAGCTTGTATCAGGATGTCCATCAGGCAGCACTTTGGTTATCGATGCACGATGGATATTTCTAACTAGGGTTTCATTCCAATACCCTACTCCACCAACAACCAGCAAAGTACCATCACTGAGCAATAAAGATTGGCCGGCTTCATGAGACTCCATTGACGCGCGAAGTCTCACCACCTTTTCACCATCTGAGCCAAACGTAGTGAGTTTGTTTGCAACATACGTTGTTTGCGCAACACTCACATTAATCGTTATTTGTGCCGACGCACACAAAGCAGGAGAGATGTCGTCACATACTTCAACAGTAAGCGTATAAACCGCTTCACCATTGCTACTGATTTGGCTCGCATTAGCAACCGTCACTTGGCCATTACTTGCGATTGAAAATAGACTGGCGTTTGTGCCACTCAATGTATAGCTGATGTTATCACCATCCGGATCAGATGCGCTTACCTGCAATACAAGGTCGCCATTAGACACGTCGGTATCAATGTTTGCTGAATTGGGTGATACCGTCGGTGGATAATTTTTTGGTAACACTGTGATGGTCACAGTTGCCACATTCGATGTCTCACCTAAGTTATTCATAACTTGATACGTAAAGCCATCAGTGCCAACAAAGTTAGTCACAGGAATGTAACTAATGTAGCCTGTAGAAGAGTCAATAAAAGTTGAACCATGGGCGACAGCGCTAATTATCTCAATACTTGATAAATTTAATATTTGCCCTTTGGCGTCATCATTAGTGAGCACATCTATCATTACAGACGTGTTCTTATCAAGTGACGCTGCATCTGCATTGGCAATTGGCGTGGTATCTGGTTCAACAATATTTATAGAAACAAGTGCGATATTAGAGAGTGCACCAACATTATCTCTAACGCGGTATGAGAAACTATCTGTGCCAACCGC
Organism: Pseudoalteromonas luteoviolacea; assembly: GCF_000814765.1. Lineage (GTDB taxonomy): Bacteria > Pseudomonadota > Gammaproteobacteria > Enterobacterales > Alteromonadaceae > Pseudoalteromonas > Pseudoalteromonas luteoviolacea_H. Next base: position 162,692 of record NZ_JWIC01000006.1, on the reverse strand, counting down.
CGTACCTGTGTGCATGTACAAAATCTCTCCGGCAGACCCAATATTAACCGTACCTTTGCTTGGATTTGCAATAACCTCTACCGTACTCGCATCAATTGTACCATCTGAGTCGGTATCATTTTCTAGCACTGCAACAGTCACTGACGTACCAATTTCAACCTGTGCACTATCTGCGTTTGCGACAGGTGCCTGATTGACAGCTTGCACTGTCACAGTAACAGAGGCAATATTAGAAAACTGGTTTTCATTGTCTTGTACACGGTATTGGAATGAATCTGTACCAGAAAACCCTGAACTTGGGGTATAAACCAACACACTGTCGCTCGCATTTAAAGTCACTTGCCCATTGGAGGGGTTCGTTGTGATTTCAATCGAATCAAACACCAATGTGCCATCTGAGTCTGAATCATTCGCGAGTACATCAATATCTACAGGGACATCTTGGGAAGTGCTGGCAGTATCATTCACCGCCATTGGTGCGGTATTCTCCCCTGTAACAAAGATTTGAACAAACGCCTCGTTTGATTTTGCACCTTCATTATCATCTACCGTGTAAACAAAATAATCAGAGCCACGGTAATTGGCATCGCTTTGATATATAAATTGCCCTGTACTTGAATCAAAAGTGACGCTGCCATGCATGGGCTGCATCACGATTTCTAATGTCGATAAAACGAGTTCACCATCTTTATCACTGTCATTGCTTGTGACATTTATTGCTGTTGGCTGACCCTGTGCAACTTCAATAGAATCATCCATGGCCATGGGTGGGTCATTCACACTCACAACGTTGATAACACCAAATGCACTTGCACTCAAACCAGCTTCATTGGTTATGGTATATATGAAGTAATCTTGACCTGCAAAGTCAGCATTAGGGACATATCTAAAACCTCCCTCTTCAGTCAACTCCAACGAACCGCTGATTGTCGTCGTCTCTATACTAATTGACACAGAACTAAGCGTTTCATCAGTATCATTTTCTAAAATGCCAGGCGAGCTGACAGATAAAATGAAGTCTTCACTCGTCTCAAACGCATCATTAACCGCAACAGGCGGAATACTAGTAACGTCATCTTGCACAGAGATAAAGACTTCAGCCAGTTGCACCTCACCCTCGTTACTGCGTACCCGGTATACAAATGAGTCTTCACCTATAAATTCACTATTCGGTACATACGTGAAGCTGCCTTCAGCGTTAAGCGTCAAAACACCATTGGTTACATTTCGCTCTGGCTGGGTATCAATTTGCAGCGATTGATTTAATAAATGCACATCATTGACTAGTACCCCTCTGCCAGAGACAGCTAACTCTGTGTTTTTCTCAACCCTGTAAGTGTTGTTAAGTGTCAATATTGAGATTCTTACAGCTTCTATTTGTAAAGTCACAGTCGCCTGAGCTGTCGCACCTTGTGAGTTTTGAATTTGATATACAAAGCTGTCAGTACCAAAAAAGCTATCACTCGGGGTGTATGTAAAGTTACCATTTGCAGAAATATTAACTGTACCACTGGATGGTGCCGTGACCAGGTTGCTCACAACCTCGATGGGTCCAAAGCCCAAGTCTAAGTCATTAGTTAAAACATTGCCCGAAATCGATTCAAACTGTAAACCAGTAAAGTCGTCATTATTAGCAATCGGTGGAGTTTGTTCGGTCGCAGGGAGTAATATTGATTCGCTGAATGCACTTTCACCACTGCCATCAATACCCGTAACTAAAACATAGTAATGCTTTTTAGGCTCTAAACCTGAAAATGACTGAGAAGTATTTGATAATGCAACAAATCGATTATTCGCAGGGATCGCATTGATTGCAGATCGGCTGTTAATCGGTTCCTCTGAGAGATAAACATTATATCTCAGTGCACTTTCAAGCGGCTGCCAATTAATTTCGACAGAGCCATCTTCTTGTCTTTGCGCAGGCTCCACCACCACACTTTGCGGCTGCCAATTAAACTGCTTTATGGCCACCACACTCAGGTTACCATTCAGATCCTCAACCCATACCTGCAGGTTGACGGTGCCTCTAGACTGACCGAAATCATATGGATTGACACCAGTTTGAGTAAATTTGAACGGAGAGACACAGTTTTCACTACATAATTCTATCGCCTGTTCAGCATTATCAAAGCCCAACAAAACACGGCCAATACCGTCAGGATCTTCAATATTATCAACGGCAACTGTGATATTACCACGCTCAGTAACCTCTCCTTGTGGGTGAGTCAGATCGCCTGTCCCGTTAATCATCAACTCATCTACTACTTGCGTGGCCCCTAATCGTGCATGCCTAAATTTGGGCTGATAAGAAAAATCTACGACGACAGGTGCATTCGAAGACGTGTTTGAACTTGAGTTGTTGGGCAGTTCAACTGCCCCAGAGGTATTACCAGCTTGTTGAAGTGGTTCGCTATCGCCTCCACCACCACAACCTGCCATCGCGACTGCGAATGTGAGTGCGATAAGACTACGTAATATTACGCTTAGGTTCATCATGTTTCTCCTAAGGCTGACCTAAGAGAAAGTCGCCTCGAGCAGAAACACTCGGATTGTCTATTTCTCTTAAATTAAAATTACCACTTAGCTTATCAAGTCCATCTATAAATCGACTTTGAATGGTCCCATCAGCTAGGTTATTACCATGAGAGGCAAAATTAACACCGAGATCCATGCCTTCGGTCGTGATCAAGCCATTAAATGCTGCAAACCACTCACCACCAGAATCTTGAAAGGACAAAGCACCTTGCTCAACAGTTCCTCTGTCAAAATTAACCGTCATTTGCATATTAATGGCCGTGACAGCGCCAAGACTTGAGCTGGCGTCTATGCTTTCAAGTACTGTGTAAGCGGTACTTCCCGTTCGCTCGGAAATCAACTCGCTAATATCTTCAGTTCCCAAACTATCTAACTCTTGCTCATTGATGTACTCATTTTGTGATACATCATTGGCCACTTGAGAAAAACTCCCTTCTAATATCGGTGTGGGCTGTTCAGTTGGGTCTAATTCCGCACTCGCAACCGTAGTACCTTGCTCTTCTGTGTCATTTGACTGTGCAGATTCACTGACTGAGGAAGACAGAGAAGACAGTTCTGAAGGTGGTTTGAGTAATGATGTAACGGCGCCACTTTCACTCACTTTTGCAAAAGAAAAATCTCCGCCTTTACCCAGTAATACGGGCCCTTCAGCTCCTGTCGCATTACTCATATCCACTTCAATGGTCCCATCCCAAACAGCCAAGAATAGTTCGTTATTTTTCCACTCGACTTCATAATGTGTGCCACGGATCCCGATACTGCCAACGGGTGTTTTCAGTTTATAGTTGCTCTTATCACCTTTTATTTCACCTGTGATAGTACGCAGCCCACCCGAAATAAGCTCCATCACCACAGAGCCTCCTTCAGCACCACCCAGATTATATTCTTCAATCTTCAATTGAGTCTGAGCTTTGAGCGCAATCAGTGCGCCGTCCTGCATTCTAAGTTGGGCCTGACTTGATTCGCCCGTATTGACAACATCGACATCATATATCGGGCTACGCCTTTTCAAGGCTCTGTTCGATTCATTGCTGGTATCAGTGGCAATAACGTTACCACGAGACATGATAGTTTTACCGGCTTGGTCAGCAACAGCGCAAAATGGCAAAGTCAACGCTAAAGCCATTGCAGTTGATACAAGGGTAAAGGTAGCAATCAACTTAAAATTAGAATTCATAACGGACTCCCGTGAACCATTCTGTTCTATCGTAGCTATATAAGGTAATTGAGCTATGTTTGTCATAATAAGAAGCTGATAAATCAATACTCAACGCTTGGCTCCATTTGTATCGCCAATTTAAATTCAAGATCACGAGCTCTTCATTTCTTGTCGATAAGAAAAGAGGATGATCTGCACGATGCTCAATATCCCTGTATTGCGCTTTAAAGCTCAGCAACCCCTTTTCACCGGTTTTATGGCTAACCGAACCCGAGATAAAGTTATAGTCCCGACCGTAATGTTCACCCTCTTCATACCTTGCAGGCTGCCAGGTGTAACCCATATCCATTCTCAGCAGCCATAATGCAGAAGAATATCCTGCGGAGCCTTGAATGGTGTAAATACGACTATCGAGATTCCGGTCTTGAACATTGTTTTGAGAAAAAACAAAACTGCTTAACGCAGTGAAATATTGGGGAGTTATGTTGTATTGAACAGATCCATACAAGCCAATATCTTGTTGGTAGGTATTATCGTCGAGCGTTAAAACTCCAAACTGGCCACCAGTTGACAACGTTAAACTCTCTTTTTTATGCTCATAGCCAAACCTGATTGACCCTTGGTATCTATCGTACTGGTCGGCGTCTTTATGGCGTTGATCGGAGAAGTTAACGTCCAGTTTCCAGCCTTGATATTGTGTTTGCTGCCAACTACCCCGAAAGCGATATTTAAACCGCATGAAGTTGTCTGATGTTTTCAAACTGCTCTGACCTAGTGTGAGAGGCAACCCACCTATGACTATTCTGTCATCCAGTGCACCGCTATTCACATTGGAGTCATGGCCCAGTGCAAGCGAGATTGCGTGGCTAAATGACTGTTCAAGCTTTTGCGTATTTCGCTCAACCGCGTCTAACGCCCGACTTATCCGCTCACGCATTGCCGGGCTTAACTGCGCATTTAACAAATTTGAAAAAACGCCACTGGCTTGACTATAGTTTTTTTGTTTCGCATACGTTAGTCCCAGCAAATAATGACTGGGAATGTGCTCAGGCCAGCTAACTAGCACTCGTTCCAGCGCGAAAATAGCTTCATCATATTTAGCGTGCTCTAACGCGGCTTGCGCATAAAGAAAATCAAAATTCGGCTCGCCAGCCCACTCATCAATTTCCGCTTCCGCTTTTTGATATGCTGACCGGTAGTTTTTTTGAATTAAGTGAGCATTAATTTCGTTGAGAATTTTTTTCAAGCTCTCATCAGATTGAGATGAACTGTCCAGTGCCAAGCATATTGAGCTAACCAAGCTGGCAAGGGTTATAAATACGTACTGTGCGCATCGAAGTACTAGTGACATAGCTAATCACCTATCATTGGTTATCGTATGTTCATCACTACCTACTTCAAGCAAGACCGCTTAATCCTAATTCAAGACCCGCTAGCAACTAGAACACTAAACATGCCTAGATAGAGATAAGCAAAGTATAATCAACGATGTTAAAAATTCACTTTTGATTTTGGGTACATTTTCAATTGATTTAAAACAGTGCAATTTAGACAACTATTGGGCAAGGCAAAGAATATAAATCTCAAGGTCGCGAGATGAGAATGCCCAAATGCCAGCAAGGTGATAAATGACCGATATTAGATTTTAAAGGCGCTATTAAAGAGACTAAACATGGGGAACAGAGGCCGTATAAGCTTGAAATCGGCCAAATTCACTCGATACTTTTTAGGCCACCCACAATAAGTAGCCCTCACTTGAATGGCAGACCCCCTTTATGCAACAAGGAGGTTCACTGGATTTCTAGCCTCTTTGAAAGTCATACACGGATCCAAGTTGTAAGATCTGTGTTAGTTCATCTAAGGCCGAGTAACTCTCTAACAATAACGTATGATCTGCTAAATCGTACTCACTCAACTGGTCGCGATAATGCTTGTTTATCCACGCAGATAACCTTAAATAAAGTTGCTCATCCAACAAACAAGCTTGATTCGCGGCTTTGAGTTCAAGCTCAGATAAAACCACACGTAACCGTAAACAAGCGGGTCCACCTCCATTTTGCATACTTTGCTTAACGTCAAGATAAATAACATCATTAACTGGGTTACTGGCCTGCTTGAGCGCACTCAAATACGTTTCAACTTCATTAATTTTTTGACATTCGCTTGGAGCGATCAGCGCCATTCCTCCGCTCGGCAAACTCACCAGTTGACTATTAAAAATATAACTTTGCACCGCCTGCTCGACACTGACATCATTACTAGATACTTCGATTAAGTGCAGGGGCCGACTGCCCTTATAAGCTTCTCGAATTTTTTTAACCGAAGTTTGTTGATCATAAAACGCCTGTTCATGAAATAAAAAGACATTCTCATTCCCTATCGCTATCACATCATTATGAAATACCCCTGCATCTATCACATCCGGATTTTGCTGAATAAACAAGCAGTTTTCGGGTTTTATCATATGACTACGAGCTATTGCTTCACTTGCCTGACGCGTTTGTCTAGCTGGAAATTTAGATGGTCTGATGTCGCTTTGGTTATCTTGTCCATAGACAAACAGAGCTAAACCGGAGTGATTATATGAGTCTGCCAAACGCGTATGGTTTGCCGCCCCTTCATCACCAAAAAGAGGGTGCTGTGGCAACGGTTGATGATGAACGAAATATCCTTCATCTTTAAAAACTTGTTGTAAAATGCGTGAAGTTGTCTCTACCTCAATGGCGCGGTGTAATTTATTGTTCAAATTTGCGGGTGTAAAGTGGACCTTTTTATCCTGAGCATCGCAGCTTGGTGTAACCGTTGCCGCATTTGCAGTCCACATCGACGACGCTGAATAACATGCTTTAAGTAATTGAGGTTCTACTTTTGCAGCTTTAGCAATGACTTCACCATCAGAACCACTAAACCCCAATGCACGCAGCGTTTTTAAATCTGGGCGAGCATTTGGTGCCAACACCCCTTGATGTAAACCCAGTTGTGCTAAAGCATACATTTTGTCGAGTCCTTGCAATGCCGCCTGTTTAGGATTAGAGAATTTTTTTGCATTGGCTTTTGAAGCGACATTTCCATATGACAGGCCTGCGTAATTATGTGATGGCCCGACAAGTCCATCGAAATTAACTTCATAGAAGTTCATTATTGCCCCCTTTTGGTGCATTTTGCACAATTTTAGTTAGATTCATTCTGTTGATAAGCTCGCATTTACCTGCTTAATAACGAGGTAACCTGAGATACTGCTAGCAAAACCTGCTAACAGCATAGAGCATCAAGTTTAGTGCCAAATTGAAATATAGGAGGAAATTATGGATACATTCAGAACATATGTAATATAAAATACATGAATATTAATTTATATATATTGACAAAATGAGGGTTATGAGTTGGTCTGCTGTTTGTGTAGTTGCCACCCGCCCAATGCATAGCTCATACCGATTGACAAACATATTAAAGAACTCACCAGCCAAAACGTGAATGAGTTTTCAGGAAACAAAGGCATAATAAACGGGAAAGCAACCCCACGCCCAATAAAGACTAATGCAACCATAAAGATAACCGTTCTTAAGAAAGGTAATCGACGTACAACGCCAGCACCAGATAGCGCAAAAATACCCCATACACTTAATGCAGAAGCAATGACCAAAGTTGTCAACGTAGGCTCCAGTTTACCCGCCTCAGCCATCTTAGCCATGTGCTCTCCCGCCCCAAAAAATCGATACCAAGGTGCGCCAAATATAATGCAACCGAGATGTAAAAATGCGGCCAGAAAACTGGAATAAGCAGCAAACAATAAATATTTATTTTTCATACAGCACCCTAAATATAAATATTAAACCTATATTTTATAATAAATTAAAAAACAAATAGATACACTGACAATATCATTTTTATATTAATCATTTACGTTTTAGCCGTTTTAAAAACCCATCTGTTACCAAGATAAGCTTCGAATTGAGATAGATACTGAGTATACTATTGACATGTAAGTAGTATTGAAGGTACAAGCAATGAGACCAGATTGGGACGAATACTTCATTGATTTAGTTGACAGTGTTGGACAAAGAGCCACCTGTGATAGAGGTAAATCAGGCTGTATTATAGTTAAAGATAAAAGAATAATATCAACAGGTTATGTGGGTTCGCCCTCTGGTTTGCCACACTGTGATGATGTCGGTCACCTGATGAAACAAGTCACCGATAGCGATGGCACCACAAGACAACACTGTGTACGTACAATTCATGCAGAACAAAACGCAATCTGCCAAGCCGCTCGCTATGGCGTACCATTAGATGGCGCAACATTGTACTGCACTATGGAACCATGTCGTGTATGCGCGATGTTAATCATCAGTTGTGGGATTTCAAAAGTCGTTGCAAAAAAGCGTTACCATGCAGCACAAGAGACTAGAGATATGTTTGAAATGGCCGGTGTGGAACTTGTTGTAATAGAACAAGAAATCGCAACCTACGACGATCAATAAACTAAATATAGAGGCGTGGTTGGTAAGACAATCACGCCTCTACACCTATTTAAGCCATAGACACTCTGTCGAAGACATTTTTATTAAAATTTTCTCCCGTTATACCATGACACTTTGCTCTGTCATGATTAATTCTTTTATTTGCTTCTTTCAATTGATTAATAAACTCATCAATTTGGACATTATAATATTTAAATACGCCCCGAGTTAAAGCAAGATTAACGTCCTTTTTATTGACCTCATCAGATGCACAAAACTGATGCTGAAAGAGTACCTGCGTAGGTGAATCTAATGACTTGTTAAATCTAAATACGGCGGCGTTATCAATGGCCTTAACCCGGGTTTGATTGCCCAGTCTTTCCCATCCCACAGCGCAAACAGAGAACGTAAACTCTTCGCCAAACTCGTGCACAAGTTCCTCTAATGGATCAGATGCGTTTTTCATAAATAAATTGATATCAAACGCATCAATACTCACCATCCCGTAGCAAGATTTATAACGTAATTGCAAAGTATTCAATAAATAAAAAACTTCACCTGTACTTTGCCAAATTGGCTCGACAACACTTCGTACAATTGGCTTAGTAACACCTGTTCCCAGTAGCTTTAACATCCACTTTTTCATCAGCACCTCCAATTTGAATACCACAACTGTAAATGATAACAATTCTTATTGCTATTATTATTTAATGATCATAAGCTAAAAACATGAGTTACCTGATGTGCTCGTAAAACAGCACCCAACAACAACAATCGATGACAAATTTGGAGGTTGAAAATGCGCCTTATCATCGGCATTCGTAACTTTGTCTTAAAGCTACTATACAGAGCGGTCCGTCCGCTGATATTCCTGATGGACCCAGAAGATGCTCACTACATGTTTAAACGCGTCGGAGTGATACTGGGCTCAAACTTTCTAACCCGCTGGCTCACTTCTTTTTTCTTCAACTACGGGCATCGTAGCCTGAAGATTGAAGTTGATGGTATTAAATATAGAAACCCGATAGGTTTATCCGCAGGCTTTGACAAAGATGGTGAATTAACCAAGATTTACCCATCGATTGGATTTGGCTTAGCTGAACTTGGTTCATTTACTGGTGAAGTTTGCCCAGGAAACCCGGGCAAGCGCTTATTTAGAATGGTCAAGTCAAAATCAATTCTCGTTTGGTATGGTCTGAATAATCAAGGCGCTGAAAAAATTTCATCACGATTAAAAGGGGTGAATTTTGGTAAATTAAAAGTCGGGATAAACGCTGCTAAATCGAATATAACGCCGGAGTTTGATCTGCAAGACTCTATCGAAGACTACACCAAAACAATGGAACTATTCAAAGATATTGGAGATTACTACACCATCAACATCAGCTGCCCGAATACGCAAGATGGCGAACCATTTGTTGACAAAGACAATCTAGACGCATTACTTGTCGCGGTAAACAAGCACAGAGTTGAAGGCCGCCCTATCTACGTCAAACTTGCGGCAGACATGACTTTAGATGAAATTAACATCATTGTTGATGCGTGTGTTGAGCATAAAATGGACGGTGTTGTATTAACTAACCTAGCAAAGCCAAAGTTCAACCAAGAATATGTCAAAGAAGAGCTGCCTTTCCACAAAGGCGCTATGAGTGGCCTGCCACTTCAGCGTATTTCTACCAACGTGATAAGACACGTTTATAGAAGAACTCGCGGAAAACTGACAATCATTGGCGTGGGTGGCGTGTTCACAGCCAAAGATGCTTATGAAAAAATAACGTCTGGTGCAAGCATCTTGCATATGATTTCAACACTCATATTTGACGGCCCACAAAATATTAGCGAGATCAATCGTGGGCTTGTCAAATTGTTGAAGGCCGATGGCTTTAATTCTATCGAAGAAGCGGTTGGTTCAAGAAACCCGCTGCCTAAACTAAAGGCAGTCAAGGACGAAGAAGCTAACAAGGAAGTGAGCTCTGCAGCATAAGTTGCAACCAAAAGTTGATGCTACGAGTGGTGATAACTTTTTCATTCTCCAAAGTTTATCACCACTATTTTTACCGAGACTCTGTGAGGTCAATCTGGTATTGGCGATGCTAAATTCGAGCTGTCAGCTAAAAATTGTGCTTTTGGGTGACCTTCGAGTTGGGTTTCAACCTTATGTGTTTGAGACCGCTCAACGTCGATAATAATGATTACGTCACCGGCATCTAAGTGCTCATTGACGAGTAATTGAAAATATTCATCGAATGATTTGCCAGCGAGTTTTACAATGAACATAACCACAAAGCCCCCAATAATACTTGCGGCAAGTGCTTGTAATAGAAATTTATTGGTTAAATCGGTAAAAAAATACATAAATGTGAGCAACGCTAAAGCGGTCGCCCCTGCGAGCAAAAAAGCGCGCTTTCTTGCAGACAAAATTTGCGTTTTCTCTATCTGAGTAGAGCCGTGCAAATGATGCGTTTTAATCCCGCTTTCATCCCGAGATAGTACGTAAAAATGGTGATCATCAATGCCTAACTGATGTACTTCGTCCGAAATCATTTCTGCATCATCCAAGCTATCAGTGGAATAAAATAGTCTTTTCATATCGCACGCTCCAGAATTATTTTTGACGGTGTCAATACGAAGTCTAGACATAAATCGCTCAAAAAACATCTAAATTTGAATTTAGAACGTATTGATGTAGGTCAAGTCAATCTTGAATTTTAACTGTATTCCCTATAACATTCTCCTCCGAGAGGGGTGTAAATGGAAACAGTTCTCAATTGCATTAATCTCGTTAATTTATTCAGGCAGGTAATGGGGTAATTACCCGCGATATCAAGTAGGTTGAATATGCTGAAAAAGTCCTTGTCACTCGTAATGATTTTTACGATGGCGTTTCTTCTAACAGGTTGTGAGCTTGCGCTTTTTGACCCTGCGGGTCCAATTGGTGAGCAGGCGAAAGACCTGATTATAATCTCTGTGGCTTTATTACTTATTGTAATAATCCCTGTATTATTTATGTCTATTTACTTCCCGTACAAGTATCGTACTAGCAATAAAAAAGCTGAGTACAAGCCGTCGTGGGAACACTCAACAAAAATCGAACTTGTTGTTTGGATTGTGCCTTGTATGATCATCGCAGCACTTGCATATTTCACATATGTCACGTCTCACACTCTAGACCCGCGTAAGCCGCTAGGTAAAGACAAAGACACATTGACTATTCAAGTAGTGGCAATGGACTGGAAATGGCTATTCATCTATCCAGAGCAGCAAATTGCAACCGTCAACGAAATCTCAATCCCAGTAAATACGCCGGTAGAGTTCCTTATCACTTCAGATACAGTGATGAACTCATTCTTCATTCCGCGTTTGGGTAGTCAGATTTATGCGATGGCTGGTATGGAAAATAGACTTAACCTGATGGCATCTAAAGAAGGTACCTTCCGCGGTATGTCTGCCAACTACAGTGGTTTTGGTTTCTCAGGCATGAAGTTCAAAACTCACTCTGTAGATCAAGCTGGCTTCGATGCTTGGGTTAACAAAGTAAAAGCATCAGAGTATGTGCTAGACGAACCTACTTACAAAGCGCTTAGCGAGAAATCAAAAGACCATCCTGTAGTTTACTACTCGGATGTCGACCCTCTGCACTTTAAGAAAACCATAGAGAAATACACTGGGGTTCAAAATGGCAAGTAAAGCTACCATAATCACAGATCCGGATCCGCTCACGGGTAAACTGACCTGGGATTCTATTCCTGTTCATGACCCTGTTATTTTGCCAGTTATGATCTGTGCAATACTTGGCGGTATCTTCCTATTCGCACTTATTACCAAAATGGGTAAGTGGAAATACCTTTGGGAAGAATGGTTCACTTCAGTGGATCACAAAAAAATAGGTATTATGTACATCATCGCAGCGATTGTGATGCTGATCCGTGGTTTTGCGGATGCAATTATGATGCGTACTCACCAAGCGTTAGCAACCGCTGACAGCGTGGGAGCAGGCTATCTACCTCCTGAACACTATGACCAGATCTTTACTGCTCACGGTGTAATCATGATTTTCTTCGTAGCCATGCCTTTAGTTGTTGGCTTGATGAACATTGTTGTACCTCTACAAATCGGTGCGCGTGACGTTGCATTCCCATTCCTGAACTCTTTGAGCTTCTGGTTATTCGTGGTTGGTGCATTACTAGTTAACATTTCACTATTCGTTGGTGAGTTTGCTGCAACTGGTTGGTTAGCATATCCGCCGTTATCAGGTATTGAATACAGTCCCTGGGTCGGGGTCGATTATTGGCTCTGGGCACTACAGATCTCAGGTATTGGTACTCTACTAACGGGTGTTAACTTCTTCGTTACTATCATCAGAATGCGTGCGCCTGGCATGAAGCTTATGCAAATGCCTGTATTCACATGGACTTCTCTATGTGCAAACGTACTAATCATTCTGTCGTTCCCTATCCTTACTGTAACTATCACGCTTCTAACGCTAGATAGATACCTAGGTACAAACTTCTTCACTAATGACCTTGGTGGTAACCAAATGATGTATGTAAACCTCATTTGGGCATGGGGTCACCCAGAAGTTTACATTCTGATTCTACCTGCATTTGGTATTTTCTCTGAAATTGCAGCTACATTCTCTCGTAAGCGTCTGTTCGGTTATACATCACTTGTATGGGCAACTGCCGTAATCATGGTTCTAGCAATGGTTGTATGGCTACACCACTTCTTCACCATGGGTGCAGGCTCAAGTGTAAATGCCTTCTTCGGTATTGCCACCATGATCATAGCCGTCCCCACCGGTGTTAAGATCTTCAACTGGCTATTCACTATGTACAAAGGCCGTGTTGAGTTCACAGCTTCTATGTGGTGGACATGTAGTTTCCTATTCACATTCACAATCGGTGGTATGACAGGTGTAATGCTGGCAGTACCTGCTGCTGACTTCGTACTACACAACAGCTTGTTCCTAATTGCACACTTCCACAATGTAATCATTGGTGGTGCAGTATTTGGTTACTTCGCAGGTCTTACTTACTGGTGGCCAAAAGCAACTGGTTGGATGCTGAACGAGAAACTTAACAAGCTTTCTTGTGCACTATGGACAATCGGTTTCTTCGTTGCATTCATGCCGCTATACATCCTTGGTTTCAACGGTATGACTCGTCGTCTTAACTACTATGACAACCCTGAGTGGACGCCACTACTGATCGTTGCAATGGTTGGTGCATTCATCGTTGCTGCTGGTATCGCTGTTCAGTTCTACATGGGCTACGTGAGCTTCAGAGACCGTAAGCAAAATATGGACGTAACTGGTGATCCGTGGGATGGTCGTACTCTTGAGTGGGCTACTTCGTCACCGCCTCCATTCTACAACTTTGCTAAGCTGCCTAAAATCCATGACCGTGATGAGCATCATTACAAGAAAGAGCATGGCATTGCTTACCAAAAGCCTGAGAAGTACTCAAAGATCCACATGCCTTCAAATACATGGGCTGGATTTGTGATCAGTGCATTCTCACTATCTTTAGGTTTCGGTTTCGTATGGCACATCTGGTGGATGGTTATCGCTAGCTTCATCGGTATCGTAGCTTCTTGGATTGCGTACTCATTTGATCGCAACAAAGACTACTACGTACCAGTAGATCAAGTTGAAGAAATCGAGTCAAAGCACTTGGCAGCTGTTGCAGAACACGCAGCTAATAAAGGCAAGTAGAGGAAAGTTTTAAATCATGTCAAACGATCACGTAATCGCAAACGACGCTCACGATCATCACGATGATCATGAGCATCATGATACCGGTGGTGATACTATATTCGGATTCTGGATATATATCATGAGTGACTGTATTTTGTTCGCAACTTTGTTTGCAACATATGCAGTACTAAGTGGCGGCTTCGCAGGCGGCCCAACACCAAAAGAGTTATTTGACCTTAATCTAGTTGCAGTTGGTACTGCGTTCCTACTATTCAGTAGTTTTACGTTTGGTATGGCAATGCTTCAAGCCAACCAGCGCAAGATGAAAGGCATGATCACTTGGTTGGTCATCACATTACTTCTAGGCCTTGGTTTCCTTGGCTTAGAAATGTATGAGTTCTGGCACTTCAGTACACTTGGTGCTACGCCGCAAACAAGTGGTTACTGGTCTGCATTCTATGCACTAGTAGCAACACACGGTTTGCACGTATTCGGTGGTATCATCTGGATGCTTGTTCTATTCGTTCACTTCAAGCGTGACGGATTTAGTGAAGATAACTTGGTAAGACTATCTTGCCTAAGCTTATTCTGGCACTTCCTAGACATCATCTGGATCTGTGTATTTAGCGTTGTGTACTTAGTAGGAGTGATGTAATGGGCCACACTAATAATGAACATGGCACTGGCGGTGCATCTCACGGTAGCGTTAAAGAGTACACGATAGGTTTACTTCTATCTCTAGTACTAACTGCTATTCCGTTTTTAGTTGTAATGTACGATATGGCATCTCCTGCTATCACGCTTGGGATCATCCTAGTTACAGCTATTGCACAGCTATTTGTACAACTTGTATTTTTCTTACACATGAACTCATCTTCTGAGCAAATATGGAACACTACTTCAGCCGCGTTTATTGTGTTGACAGTGGCCATAGTTGTGATTGGCTCCATTTGGATTATGGAGCACCTAAATCACAACATGCTCATGGGACATTAAAATGTTAAGAAGTTACCTGTTAATTACAAAACCAGGCATTATCTTTGGTAACTTAATCACTGCGGTTGCGGGCTATGTGCTCGCAGCCAAAGGTAATATTGATTTCGTTACATTTACAGCAATGATAGTGGGTACAGTTTGTATCATCGCCTCTGGTTGCGTTTTTAATAATGTGATTGACCGTGACATCGACCAGTTGATGTCACGCACAAAGTACCGAAAGCCACTTTTAGAGTCGATTTCGGTTAACAAAGCTTTGGCTTATGCAACCCTCTTGGGTTGCATAGGTTTTGCCTCATTGGCACTGTATGCATCCATGATGAGCTTTTATTTTGGTGTGCTTGGCTTCGTCGTGTACGTTGGCCTTTACACGCTTTATTATAAAAGAAAATCGATCTACGGTACGTTTGTAGGCAGTATTTCTGGCGCATGTCCTCCTGTTATGGGGTACTGTGCTGTTAACGGTCAATTTGATATTGGCGCAGCTGTTATCTTAGCAATTTTTTGTATTTGGCAGATCCCGCATTCTTATGCGATTGCTATTTACCGATTCAAAGATTACAAAGACGCAAATATTCCAGTTTTACCAATCGTCAGTGGTGTTGAAGTTGCTAGAAAACACATGATTGGCTTTATTGTTGCCTTTACTGTACTTGCACTTTCGCTATTCACGTTAAACTATGTCGGTGCTATTTTCGCGACACTTACGTTTATCATTGGTTTGATCTGGCTATTGAGCACAATTTTCGACTTCCACCGTATGGACAATCATACTTGGGCAAAGCGCGTATTTATCTTATCGCTGGTTGCCATTACTTCTATGAGTGTCCTGATGTCTGTTGATTTTGCTCACATTGACCCAACCACTTATGTAACAGCAAGGTAGAGTTATGAAGCAGTTTAAAGCCGCTCACTTACATTGGATTACGTCTTTTCTTGGTATCATTGGACTCATTTGGTTTTATTTATCAACAACCACAAAAGACTTTAACGAAACAAGAAAATCATTCGATGAATTGGGTGGTGATTTTACGCTGCAAAGCTATGCCGGACCTGTTTCGCTCTCTGATTATAAAGGCCAGGTCGTTGTCATGTACTTCGGCTATCTGTCTTGTGCAGAGGTATGCCCTAACTCTCTCGCAGTAATGACAAATGCATTTATGCGACTAGAGAAGCAGGGATTTGATCAGGTGCAGGGCTTACTTGTAACAGTAGACCCTGCGCGTGATACAGTAGAAGATTTAAAGGAATATACCGACTACTTTCACGAGCGTATTACCGGTTTGACTGGCAGCGCTGCGCAAACTAAAGAAGTTGGTGGATTATATGGCGTTTATTATGATGACGAAAACCTTGAAGAGTCGTTCATGGAGTACTCTGTGGCGCATGCATCAAGATTTTACATCATAAACAAAGAAGGTGATTTAATTACCGCTATGAGCCATACAACAACGCCTAATGAACTTGCAGCTCAAATTAAGGAGCTTATGCTATGAAAACTCAATTATTCATAGCTGGCCTATTAATGGCGAGTACACAGGTCGTTGCTAAAAACTCGATTGAAACGATCATTGAAAAATATAATGTTGAACACTGTCATACCGAATTAAAGACTATGGCCAGTGACATTATAGGTTCAAAAAAGCATCGTTTATTGGTATCAAACCAAACTAACAAAAATGAACTTGAGACTTTGTTGGTAACGGGTGTACTTGAATATAAAGACAGACAAAGCCATATCACTTTTTCTATGTCTCACAGTGGCGGACACTGTGAAGTGGCTTATAAAGAAAGCTTTGCTGTTAAAAACCCATGCATTGTGGTGCGTGAGGAAGTATTCAAAAAGTGGCAATTTAAAGGTAAATTAAACGACGAGACACATGTTTTTTCTCACAAAAGAGATGAAAACTTTGTTGGCTATATGACCAGCACAAAAGACGGTTCATATTGTTTAGTTAGCCGTCAGAAAAAGACTTCTTAGTCTGTAATGTTTCAGTGCAGTAAACTTTACTGCACTTTCTTACTCCCCCTCCTTGTTAACCTTCCCTTTTTAGCGCGGTATAAAACGCTCTGCAAAGCACTTTATCAACATATTAGGTAGAGGATACTTCTTATAAATCACCTTCAGATAGGCCTGCCATGCTTCATCTTTGAGCTTTTTGATTTCATCAGCAGGTAATATTCCATCATAAATAACAGAGAAGTCCTTTAGGAATTGCACATCTCGACGTCGACTGGTCTTTGCATACCCTTTACCGGCATAGTGAATAAAGTCGGCTTCTAGATAGCGTTCACTGCCGAACATGTCCATATGATTAAATGTTTTATCAATTCCTTGATGTTTAAAACCATATTTATGCAAACAGTAATTAAAATAACTTTGCTCATAAAAAGATATCTCATTACATAGATGCTGCAAATCCTCTAGATTTGTCTTTGAGAATAACCCAGCTTCTTTAGAAGTCAGTATTACTCCAGCATTATAATAAGTAGACATCCCCTTTTCTGAGGGCCACTCTACTGAGCCCAACAAATCACAAATAAGCGAAATATCACCTCTGCGATCTTTTAATAAACCTTCATTAAGCCAATAAGTTGTATCCAAGTCTTGGTGTGATTCAAATATATCTTGCGCATCGGGTTGAATGATAATGTCAGAATCGACATAAAGTACCCTGTCATATTCTTTCAATAGCGCTCCAATTCTTAGCTTTTCGGTCCAAGCAGGAGAGGCATTAAACTTAGGGTTAACAATATCAATTTTATAGTGCAACTGATCCGATACGATTAAATCTGCACCCACCTTTTGTGCGTAAAGTTTAAAACTATGTAGTGCAGCTTTGTACATTGGATTATCACCAATGGCCAAAGTAAAAATGGCTTTTTTCATTACTCTCCTTTGTCCAAAACCTTGCAAGATGGCAAACATGCAATTATTTGAACGCTTTACCCAGTTAGAAAACCGCTCAGATTCTAGAAGATAAGCGCATATGTTACAAATATATTTATAAAATAACTCAACATACTGATATCTATAATTTTTAATAGGTAGAAATATAAATAATTACCTTCGTATAGGCATGCTAAATTGCAAAGGTAACATCACCCGAGCTTATATGCTGTTCTATATTGAAACACGGAAAATGAAAAATATATTATTCTGTCTTTTTATGTTGTTCTTTTATCAATGATATGACTAAGCTCTATTTTTCATAAAGCTTAGCAACTCCTCATCAAAGGTGTGTACTATCGGCGATAGCAAGCTCACCACTTAATGACATTCTGACCATCTCTTCATTATATATTTCTAATTTACCTGGTAATCCAACCAAGTAAGTCATTTCTGGAGAAAACAACTCTACCCAATCGTTATTTTCATACTTTTGAATAGAATGCTTAATGGTGCTCTCTTTTCCCCGTTTGATAGATTGTTCATAATCTACATTTATTACAACTCTATAAATTGGCCTATTCTTTTCGTCGTAGTAGGTAATATCCGCAGGCTGCTCATCTTTGAGTGTCATTTTGACTTCATGCAAAGCCTCTGTGCCAACTTGAAGCGCAAATTCATATTTTAAATTAGGTTCAGGTGTCTCGTTTGCAGCCTGCGCACTACCGAAACAAAAGCAAAAAGATGAAATGAATAAGGTCGATTTATACCAATTATTAAGCATGAGTTACTTCCTAGTTTTATTTTATATATCTATGACATTCCACATATATTGATTAGCTTAAAATGAGCCATGAAATGTGAAAAATGATGTAAATCTAGAACGGTAAGATATTGCTAAGCGGCTGAAGATAGAATGAATGGTTAACAAGCGCAGAGTTTTACATATAAATAATAAAAGTTATTTATTTTAAGTCAGAAGAGGCGGCCTATACCCCCTCTTCATTTACATTGGCAGTTAGCTACCAATATTAGTCGACACCTTATAGCTCATTTGGACATCTTCAACAAACTCACTCATGCCTGGGCGTTTCAAAAATAGTGTGCGTGTATAGTTTGAGATAGCCCATATGACGCCTTCTCTATCGACATCGATATTGTAAAATGAGCCAAATTTAACCAGGTTGCCATTATTCAGTGTGTATACGCTCTGCGGTCCATCGTTGCTGCCATAAACACTGGCTACTACAAACACTTGGCCGCCACCAACTGCGATATCAACAAGCGAGCACAAATCGCCACAGGCAACTTTCTGTTGCGCCCACTTTACACCATCGAACTTAAACAATTTGTCACTTTCAGTGATAGCCCAAATAACACCACCTAGCGCAACATCAATTTTTTTAATTTTTTCGTTGCTAATGGCATAGTAACCTTCGAAACTATCACTGACATCATTGAACTTCTTCAAAGTGCCATCGCCATTCACGCAGTATGCATGGTCAACTGTAAATGAGCTTACATCCTGCGCGCCCCAGCAACCGACGACAGATTGCCAATCATAATTTTGGTATCGATATGCGTTGCCATGTTCACCTACCGCAAAAGTCGCGCCTTCATAATATGCATACCCTTTATCATCAGGTCCGGTACCAAAATGATAGTGAAAATAGCCTCCCGCTGTTGCTATGGCTTTTTGACCATGTGGCAATGGCTTTTCACGCCACAGCCCAGCTGAGTCATCTTTATGTACCCAAGGCACACCTAAATGATCAATCGCGACACGCACAGGTGAGTTTATTTCCGCTTCAGCTTGCGCATTGTCCGCTAGCGTCACGCCCAAAGTTGCAATCACAGCCAATGTTATACTTGTTAGTTTCATTTCCTTATTCCTTTTTTGATTGTTGTCACGCGGAAAGTTTACATAATAATTACAACTGCATTTATACCCACGTATCACATTCAGGTACTTTTCAATCCAATTGTGCAAAAAACTTCCCAACAATAAGATGACACTTTCCATTAGAAACATCTAAAATGCAGGCTAATCATGCAACACCATGTGTTTGTCACTACTGCAGTGGAACACTCACAGTAGTAACTTTCAAGAAAATACAGAGTACAAGCTACTTACTGCGGTGTTTAAACGAAAAGCTCGCTTCTGGGATCACTTGGCCAGACTTATCATGTGGCGTCGTGTAAAAGCTGACATTTAAACTATCACTGCGATTATCGAGTTCAATATGAGCAAAGCCCCAAATAAAGCTCTTGGCCCAAATTAAGTCATACTCTGGATAACGTTTTTCTTGTTGCTGCGAAAATGGCGTGTGCGTCCCACGCATTTTTGAGGCTGCTCCACTGATAATGAGTGGAAGTTTTGGCTTGTTGTTACCCGGCATAACACGAGAGCAATCATCCGTCAGTAATTCAAGATCATGCTCATGTCCTGCAATGTAGGCATCAGCATACTGACATAACTCAGGTAAAATCAGTCTTCTAAGTACATGGCCCTCATCATATTTAGTTCCACCAATAGACCACAAGATGTGATGTCCATACACAATCTTCCATTTTGCGGTTGATGTTTTGAGTCCCTTTGCAAGCCAAGCAAGTTGCTTATGGTCTTCACCATTGACCGGCGACTCATGTATTTCTATGTCCTCTACTTCTGCATGTCCGTGTGCCAGTGCCGTTGCAAGGCCTTGCTCACTGCCATCTTTAGCCAGTGGAATTTCATAATAATGTTGCCCTGATAACAGCATATTTGTATCGAGCACAAAAAACTCTACATCATTGCCTGTCTCACCCATTTTGTAGCTATAGTATCCGCGTTTATCCATATGAAAGTTAGGTTGATTAGCCATCCACTGCGTTTGTAGCTTTACGCCCTTTCGCGATGTTTTCCAATCATGATTGCCAAGCGCAGAGTAAACCACCAGCTCTTTATTATTCTTAAATAGCGGCTTTAAGGGGCCTAATATTAAATCATTCATGCGCTTTTGGTCATCTTTTCCATCATTCGCATCCGCACCATCTGGGTAGATGTTATCCCCAAGCTGAATGCCAAACTCGCAAGCTTTGCGCTCGCATAATGCCGCCATTGCTTTACCCACAGCCGCAGCACCGGTATCTTCTGTCGCGATTTCTGTGCCAGGATAAACGTAAATTGGCGCATGATTAAATTCCTCTATTGGCCTGTGATCCTCTAACCAGTCGGCGCGTTCGGCTTCTATAAATTGCTGTTTGTTTTTAGGCTTTTTAATATGCTTAGTTTTTGGATAATCTGGGTGATATCCCCCGTCACCAAAAGCCAAAAACGAAATTGAATCTTGAGCAGCCACATTAAATGAGCCACTGAGTAATAACGCAGATACTGCGAAGCAAGAGGTAGATAACTTCATACATTTTCGCTGCAAGGTTACCCAAGCAGCGCCATTGTTGTTTTTAGAAAATTAGAAAGAACTTAAGGTGATACCCAATTGATAGGTGCGGCCATAACTTTCATATTGATAGTTATAACGCTGCTCGCCGTGATACACGTAGTACGGCTCATCGTTCAGGTTGACTGCATTAAAGTAAACCTGGGTTTGCTCATCTATGAAATACTTCACACTGAGGTCTATTTGGTTATGGGCGCCTTGATACACTCGCGCATCATTTTCAGTCATAATGTACGACTTACTTTTGTAGCTAGAACTGAGGCGGGCACTGATCTCGTCATTTTCATACCCAATCATCAGGTTTGCCACTGTGTCAGACTGATTTGGCAGACCCTCATCCGCATCAATAAAAGTGCCATTAGCTGAAATCATCAGGCCATTATCAAAGTTTTTCGTATACGCCAGCTCAATGCCACTTAATTGAGCTTCGCCACCATTTACCGATTGAATAACTTCTTCAAAGCCATCCCACTTGCCATTATCTTGTACCTGCTGCTTAGCAATAAAATTATCGATATTTTTGTGGAACAGCCCCGCAGACATCATGCCAATCTTGCCGGGGTAATATTCAATTGAGAAATCAAGGTTGCTCGATTCATAAGGATTTAAATTGGGGTTGCCCACTTCACCTTTGCGCTCCACTTGAATACCGTCGTCATCACTGGATGTTTCGCTCTCCAATAACTGAAAAGCAGCGGCATCACCAAAGCTTGGTCTTGCAATCGTATGTGTGTAGGCAAAACGCGTGATCAATTCATCCGAATAGGCATACCTGAGAGTCAGGTTTGGTAATAAGTGGTCGTAGCTTTTGCTGACATTCCATGGGGTAATTGCAACTTGTTCACTGTCTTCTATCTCATTTTTAAGCAGCTCAACACGGCTACCTGATGTCTCATAGTCTGTATCTTCGTAGCGCAGCCCAGCAATAACATTTAAATCATTAATGTCGATACTCGCCATCACATAGGCAGCCGCTACACGCTCTTCAGATGTATAAGATTTACCTTTACTTTCAATGTCGGTTTCTAATTGATTAAGCGTAAAGTGCGCTTGATTCTGTGCAAAGAAGCTTCTTATGCCACTTCGCGATAATCCGGGTCCAAACTGACCTAGCTCAAACTCTGGACTGCCTGCTGCAAACTGCATTGCCGTAACGTCATCAAAACCATCATCATAGACGCGCGTATTCACCAGGTTGCGTTTTTCACGGTCGCTGAATTTAACACCGGCTTTTAGCTGCGCATTATGCCCCTTTACGATTAAATCTTTACTCACGTCTAGCTTAAAACTAACCGCTTCATCTTCGCTCAGGTTATGCTCACTGACAATTTCATCTAATGCAAAGTTACTTAAGTCATGCGCATCTTCTGAGTAAGCGAGTGTTGGCGTTTCACCTAGACTGCCGTAACCCAATGCAAAACCTTCTCCCGCAAAGTCCACATCTAATCGGTCTGGCTCAATTTCATCCGATTTTGAATAGCCAAGGTTGTATTCCACAAACCAGCTTTGCAATATGTGCTCACCACCCGCCACCAATGACAAAATACTTTGCTCTTCATATCTATCTTTGGTGTCTCTGTCCATTTCAGTGTCTGTGAAATACGCCGAATTTGAATTCGACTCGGCGGCTACGTACTTACCTTTATCGTACTTATATTCGTTACGTAAACGATACTCATCGTCCGAAAACTCACTGTATAAAGTCCGCAAATAGTACTTATTGAATGTATTATGGTGAAGGTCTAAATTAAGCGCTGCGCCCAGCCTCTCGCGAGTCACTTGATAGTGACGTTGCTCTATTTCTTCGGCGCCATAAAACGCAACATCTTCTCCCGTTGAGGCCTCTTCTTGCTCTAATGCCATCCACCCCCCATCTGTTTCCATATTATGGGAACCAAACTTGCGTTCGAACCATGAAACGGCTGTCGCAATACCTAACTGAGTGTCACTGGAAAGCGCAAAAATATCGCTAAAACTCGCTGACAATTTAGGACTGGATTCACTGACTAATTCGTTATATGAGCCCTGTGCAGTCAAGCTATAACTTTGACCTTGTCTGTCAAAAGCACTGAGGCTTTTGACATTGATACTGCCACCAATCGCGCTGGCGTCCATATCTGGTGTCACAGTTTTACTTACTTCTAAGCTTTGAATGATTTCACTGGGGATCACATCCATCGCGACACTTCGTACCCCAGCTTCTGGCGAAGGCACATTAGCGCCATTAATCGACACATTATTCAACCCTGGATCTATACCGCGGATCCCAACAAAACGCCCTTCACCTTGGTCGCGCTGAATATACATACCAGGCAGGCGCTGTAGCGCTTCTGCGGCATTTTGATCAGGAAGTTGACCAATGCTGTCAGCACTCACCACTGACATGATTCCATCTGCATTTTTTTGTCGATTAAATGCGCCAGCTTGTCCAGCGCGCTGGCCAACCACAATGATATTGTCTAAGCCCTCTTGTACAGGTTTTAGCTTCACAGCCACTTGCGTCAATTGTTCGTCATTGATTGTTATTGTTTGAACGGACGGTTGAGCACCCATGTAGGTGATTTCAAGCGTGTATTCCCCCGCTGGCAGTTTAGTGAACACAAAACGCCCATCTCGACTTGTACTGATGTGTTTATTTAGTTCAACAATTTTGACATGCGCGCCTTCAAAAAAGGCTTTGTTTTGTATATCCCCTACTTGCCCCTGCAACGTATTTGCATGTGCACCAGTTGCACACACACCTAATATCAGCGCAATGGCTTGGTAGGGCTTTGAAAAAGGTAACGGTCGTGATTGTTTCATATTTATCTCTTACAGATTGTGTTGTGTGATTACCCTAAAAGTCGCGGCAACAATATCTGTACAATATGAATTATTTATTTCTCTTCATAGCTGAAGGTGCTGATTTAACTAGCTTTTAGCTCCTTAATCTATGCTTTTGAGCTAATTTCACCCCCTAAAATTGGCTGATAATAAGCAACTCAGCCCCCTTTTCATTTTTGAAGCCTATAACATTAAAAAAAATGTCAAAGTAATGAGCTAAATTGACCCTGTTCAAGAAAACTCACAGCAATAACATAACAACAATAAACTTTTTGCTCGGCATCAATTTATGGCTCAATTAATTACATCAATTAAGCACCTTAATTTATGGACACTACTGATTCTATCGGTCGCAGTCACGCTCATATTCGCTATCCAATTTGGCGAACTAAAACCTTACGCTCAGTTAGAAGTACTTGATGCAATTGGCGAAGGAGGCCTTGCAGTAATGTCTCTCGTTTGGCTCATTGCTACCCTATTAAGCCGACCACGAGGACGCGTCACCACAGCACTCGCCTTTGGGCTTACTTTGATGTTGATTTCATTACTTTTAGACTGCCTTGATGAGTTCTTTTCTTTCAACCATATACACCCAACTCTCAGTTCACTCGAAGCCTTTCCCGCTCTATTAGGGATGATTGTCATGACCATTGCCATGTATTGGTGGTATCAAGAGCAAGCTTATCTGAACTTAACGTTATTAAGAAAAGAGCGACAATTTAGAGAACACACTTTTACTGATTATGTTACTGGTCTTTACAGTGCGCGTTATATGGAAAAACAAATAGATATAGAGATTTCACAGCTCATCGATAATGGTACTCGGTTCTGCGTTGCCATTTTGGACTTGAAAGCCTATAACAGATTTTGCTTTGAACACGGCATCACCAAAGGTGAATTACTGCTCCGTGACACAGGTCAATTGATAACCTTAAATATTCGAGGCTGTGATCTTACCTGCCGTTACGCTGGAGATAAATTCGTCGTCTTATATCCCGCAACTAAACTCAGTACAGCCATAGATATCACAAATAGGGTCTGTGCAGCTGCAAAAATGCATCATCAGTACGATAAAAACCTCGTAAAGTTAAACCCAACTACCTTGCATTTTGCTTGTATTGAAGTGTCACTTCCGATGCAAAGTGAGCAAATCTTTGAACAACTGATGACTCAACTCACATACAATAAGCAGGCATGCTAATGCCTTACTTTGAAACCGGTGACCTTAGATTTAATAGCCATCAACTGCTTGAGCCACTGGTTGAGCTCGCAAAGCAACGCGGTATCCACCCAGATAAAGCGCTCAAAGGCACCAAGCTATTTTACAAGGATTTCAAAGCGCAAAGCCACCTTTCTAGTAATGAAGAACTAGAGCAGATCATAACAAATATTACAAAACATGAATTGAGCCAAGATATTAGCTTTGTATTGGGTCAGCACCTGTTACATAGCCTGTGTGCAAAATATGCTTCGTATTTGTTTCATTGCTTTGATTTCAAAGCCTTGCTGATTGCCTGCAAACAACTAGAAAATGACCTATTTCCCTACTTTAGCGTTCGGATGTTTAGGGAACGACAAGCGATTCACCTACTCATCAACCCAGCTGTGAGTGAGCCCTCCATCGGCACCTATCAATTTTTGCTCGAAGTTTGGCTCAGCCTTGTTAGTGGGTTTATTAATTGGCGATTCAGCGAGCTGAAAGTGCAATTTCAACTGCCCTACGCCATGCCAACCTATATTGAGCACTATCACGTTTTGCGTACCGGCAAGTTATCTTTTGGACATCGTGCATGTGCCATGATCATCGACAAAAAAACGCTGCAAACTCCTCAGCGAGATGCTGTGGCAGCTCTACAGAGTAAATTGACAAGCTTGCAGCCCAGCTTATCAATGGGTTTTCTATCCTATGCGGAAACATTTTTGATTCAATACCCTAAAGCCTGTTTGGAAGACCTTGCCGATCACTTTATGGTCAGCGAAGCCACAATGAAAAGAAAACTCCGTCAACATAACAGTCAATTCAGTAGCTTAAAAGACAGAGTACTTAGTCAGCAGGCAGCGTTTTGTATTCAACAACAAGGTTACTCAAATGCACAGGTAGCAAAAGCACTCGCATTTAACGATTTACCTAATTTTCGCCGCGCGTTTAAACGTTGGTTTGGTGTCACACCGTCAGAGCTTCGAAATACTTAGACAGTACCCGAGTATTGCCTATTCACAATGAATGCCTCATGGAATGTTTATTGCTTATATTTCATACACCCAATCACATTTTAAGGATAAAAGATGATCAGCAACATAACAGCCAATTCTCCCCAAGCCCCAATTGGACATCAAGCTTTAAAAAACCGCCAAACCGTGACTGAATCAAGAGTCCATAGTGCACAAACAGATACTCATAATAATATACGCAGTAGGCAATTTGATTTTTCTAATATGACATTAGAAGAGCAATCAAATGCCGCTGAGGCGCTTTATCAACAAGGCATATTAAGCCTTGGCGAGGTTGCATTTTTAACTGGACGATATAATTTAATTGAACATGATGGTGAACTCGGCGGGACCACGCTTGCACAAGCAAAAGCTGAAAAATTCGATGTGATAGGTCAATTAAAAGAAAACTTATCCGCCGTTCAAAGTCAGGGCGCAGCAACACAAGATGTGGTCAGAAATTATGAAGCTATGATCAACAAACTTGAAGTATATCAGTTCGGCTTTCATGCTAGCGCATAACAATTAAGCCTGATAACTCACCATAATAAATGAAAAAAGCCGCGGCATAATGCACACGGCTTCAACAACCAGAATAGGTTACAGAGCTTGTTCTAGCTCAGGTAATACGTCAAATAAGTCAGCGACTAGACCATAGTCAGCAACTTGGAAAATCGGTGCTTCTGGATCTTTGTTGATGGCCACAATGACTTTTGAGTCTTTCATACCGGCAAGGTGCTGAATGGCACCGCTAATGCCCACCGCAATATACAGATCTGGCGCGACAATCTTACCTGTCTGACCGACTTGCATATCATTTGGTACAAAGCCCGCATCAACTGCAGCACGTGATGCACCAATTGCTGCACCTAGCTTATCTGCAACACCGTTTAATAGTGCAAAGTTATCGCCATTTTGCATACCGCGACCACCTGAGATAATCACAGGTGCAGCGGTTAATTCTGGGCGCTCTGATTCAGTTTGCTCAACACCAACAAAACGACTTAGGCTGTTCGCTGCGCCATTTGATAGTGACTCTACAGACACAGGGCCCTGCTCGCCCGCAGCATCAAATGCACTTGCACGAACTGTGATAACTTTTTGTGACTCAAGTGATTTAACCGTCGCAATGGCGTTACCTGCATAAATTGGGCGCTTAAAGGTATCTGCATCTACTACGTCGATAATCTCAGAAATTTGTGATTTATCCAGTAGCGCTGCAACACGAGGCAAAATGTTTTTACCCGTTGTAGAAGCACTCGCTAGGATATGGCTGTAACCACCTGCCAACTCAACCACTAAATCAGCGGTGTTCTCTGCTAATTGGTGCTCAAAATTAGCATCATCTACTAATTTCACTGACGTGACGCCAGCAATACCAGCAACAGAGTCAGCCGCAGCAGCCACATTGCTGCCAGCGACTAATACATCAACATCACCACCAATCTTAACAGCCGCTGTGATCACCTTGGCGGTTTCTGGCTTCAATACGCCATTTTCATGTTCTGCAATAACTAATACGCTCATGAGATCACCTTTGCTTCTGTCTTAAGTTTTGTTACTAGCTCTTCAACGCTCTCTACAATGACACCTGCTTCACGCTTAGCAGGCTCATCGACTCTTACAAGCTCAACACGAGGTGTTAAATCTACACCCAATGAGTCTGCTGCAATAACATCTAGCGGCTTACGCTTTGCTTTCATGATGTTAGGCAGTGTTGCATAACGAGGCTCGTTTAAGCGAAGGTCAGTGGTGACAATCGCAGGTAACGCTAGTGAGACAGTTTGTAGGCCACCGTCAACTTCACGAGTTACCACAGCATTTGAGCCTTCAATAACTAGTTTAGATGCAAACGTACCTTGACCACGTTTAGTCAATGCACCTAGCATTTGTCCTGTTTGGTTGTTATCTGCATCAATTGACTGCTTACCAAGAATGACCAATTCAGGGTTTTCTTGCTCTACTAATTTAGCCAGTAATTTAGCAACATGAAGAGATTCTAGTGTTGCATCTGTTTCGATGTGGATTGCCTTGTCAGCACCAAGTGCCAGTGCAGTACGAAGTTGCTCTTGGCAAGCTTTATCACCGATAGATACGGCAATTACTTCAGTTGCACTACCTGCTTCTTTTAATCTAATCGCTTCTTCTACTGCGATTTCGCAAAACGGGTTCATGGCCATCTTTACATTTGTAAGATCAACATCGCTGTTATCTGCCTTGACTCTCGCTTTGACGTTGTAGTCAATCACGCGTTTGATTGGTACAAGTACTTTCATGGTTACTCCATCATCTGGTTATTTGTATAGCTGACGCGTACGTCAATGAAACAATTTGATGAAACCAGCGTACTTCCTGTTGACGTAAACGTCAACCTAAAATAACCTTAGCTTAACGTAAAAAAAACTTAACTCGAGTTTAAGTTAATCTACCGTCAATGTATACGAGGTAAAAATGGTCGAACGTGAAACCATGGAATTTGATGTCGTCATAGTAGGGGCGGGCCCTGCGGGTCTATCATGCGCTATTCGACTGGCTCAACAAGCACAGCAAAAAGAACAAGAACTCATGATCTGTGTGGTAGAAAAAGGCTCTGAAGTGGGTGCGCATATTTTGTCCGGTGCGGTATTCGAAACCAAAGCACTGGATGAACTCATCCCTGATTGGGCACAAAAAGGGGCACCAGTCACCACTAAAGTCACTGAAGACGAAATCTACCTATTCAAAGATGAGCAAAACGCAACCAACCTGCCGCACATGGTGGTGCCAAAAACATTTAAAAACGACGGCAACTACATTGTTTCAATGGGTAATGTCTGTCGTTGGTTAGCGGAACAAGCTGAAGAGCTTGGCGTTGAGATCTTCCCAGGGTTTAGTGCCCACTCTTTAATCATCGAAGACAAAGAAGTAAAAGGCATTGTCACAGGTGACATGGGCTTAGATAGAGATGGCCAACCAAAAGACACATATATGCCAGGTATGGAGCTTAGAGCCAAATACACAGTATTTGCAGAAGGTTGCCGAGGACATCTTGGTAAGCAGCTAATCAAAGAGTTTGAGCTAGATAAAGATACCACACCTCAGCACTATGGTATTGGCTTTAAAGAAATTTGGCAAATAGACCCTGAAAAACACAAAGAAGGGACTGTCGTGCATGGAACGGGCTGGCCTCTTGATAGCGAGACCCATGGTGGCTCGTTCATGTATCATGCCGAAAACAACCAAGTTGTGGTGGGTCTCATTATCGACCTAAACTACAAAAACCCATATCTTAGCCCCTTTGATGAATTTCAACGCATGAAACACCACCCTGTCTTTAAGCAAACACTTGAAGGCGGCGAGCGTATTTCATACGGTGCTAGAGCCATTGCCAAAGGTGGCTTACATGCTTTACCAAAAATGCACTTCCCAGGTGGTTTATTGATCGGTTGTGATGCGGGAACTTTGAACTTTGCCAAGATCAAGGGTAATCACACTGCTATGAAATCAGGGATCATTGGTGCAGACACCATTATCGAAGCACTCTCTCAAGAAGATGCGAAAGCAGATTTACATAGCTTCGATGATAAGTTTAAAGCCAGCTGGCTTCACGAAGAGTTATATCAATCTCGTAATTTTGGCCCTGCCATGCACAAGCTAGGTCGATACTTAGGCGGCGCGTATAACATGATTGATCAGAACTTTTTCTCTGGTGCTCTACCGTTTACCATCAAAGACATCAGCAAGGATTATGAATCTCTAAGGCTTGCAAAAGATGCAACAGAAATCGCTTATCCAAAACCAGATGGCAAACTCAGCTTTGACAAGCTCTCTTCAGTGTTTTTATCTAATACGAACCATGAAGAAGTGCAGCCATGTCACTTGCAGTTAGCAGATAGCTCGATCCCAATTTCAGTGAACCTTGAGCAGTACGCAGAGCCTGCACAGCGCTACTGTCCTGCTGGTGTATACGAAGTGAATGAAAATGAAGAAGGTGAGAAACAGTTTGTCATCAATGCACAAAACTGTATTCACTGTAAGACCTGCGATATCAAAGATCCCAGCCAAAATATTACTTGGGTAACCCCTGAAGGCGCAGGCGGTCCCAACTACCCAAATATGTAAAGCCAACCAATTATTTACATATCCTAAATTGCAAGGGGCGAAATGCCCCTTTTTTTCTATACTTACCTCATACTCAAAAAATGATGAGGTACACATGGCCAATCAATCAGAAGTGATTTTCAGATTTTTAGCTGAACCAACCGATGTCAACTTTGGTGGGAAAGTACACGGTGGTGTTGTTATGAAGTGGATAGATCAAGCTGGTTACGCCTGTGCTGCTGGCTGGAGCGGTGCATACTGTGTAACCGTATCTGTGGCTGGCGTTCGTTTTCACAGACCTATTTTAGTGGGTCAGATTGTTGAGGTGTCTGCAAAAATAGCGCATACCGGCAAAACCAGTATGCAAATTTTTATTCAGGTTCGATGTGGCGATCCGCAAAAACAACACATGGTTGAAACCAACCACTGCATCATTAGCTTTATCGCGATGGATCAAGCAGGTTACCCCATCCCAGTTTCAAAGTTTGTTGCTCAAACACCAGAGCAAAAAGCACTAGAACAATATGCCATCAAGATGAAAGACATTGCGATTCAAACAGAATCCTTATTGCAAGCCACATTTGAGCAAGATGAGTGATAAAGATGAGCAATGGCTATTGCTCATCTATTTAAAAGCTAGCTGACTAACTGACGCTGTAACGACCTAAGCTCATTCAATGAGCGCACGATATAGAGTTGTTTACCACTGGCGATGTGTTTTAAGTTCTGTTCAAACTCATCATTCCAAAACTGTCGAGATAGTTTTAGGTAATGATATGACTGACGTGTGCCTTGTATTATCGAACACCCTTTTGGCCACCCTTCTGGGGTTTTAAATAACCCCTTAATTGCGCGCTTTGTCACAAGCCAGTAGCTGATCCAATAGGGTAAGTCGATATAAATAAGTGTATCAGCGTGAGCTAGACGCTGCTTGAAAGATCCCAACGGACCCAGCCCTTCTAAAATCCAGCTTGGCTGCCGTAGAATTTTGTCATGGCTCTCATCAAACTGCGTTTGTGAGAGTTGGCTGCCATCTTGATTAAACACCATGATATCTAATTGGTGCAGAGGTAAGCCTACCTGCTTTGCTAAATACTGACTAAAGGTCGACTTGCCACTACCAGGCTTGCCAAATACGGCGACTTTTTTCATTTATTTTCCTTAATCATTTGTCTCCCAATACCGCATAAAAAAACCCGCCGTATTGGGCGGGTTTGATAAAATCTGTGCAGATCAAATCCCACCATTCCTATGGAATGATGATAATGTGTCGAATATTCTGATTAATTATTTTGTGCATTTTATCAGCATATCTGTACCTATATTTTTTGTCAAAACTGTTTTTATCTACAGGTACTTTTCCATCAAAATTAGAGACTGCCCTTGATGAGGCGCGGTTTTAAATTGTTTATAACCCAATTTATTATAGATATGTAACCCACGCTGGTTTGACTCAAACACATCCAGCCAGATCCTTTGAGTATCAAACTGCGTCATACAGTACTGCTCCATTTGTACAATCGCTTGCTGTCCAATTCCACGAAACTTGCTATCGACCACAATTCGCCTGAATTCAACTTCTCTGTTGGCTTGTCGCGCTAAGATGATAAATCCGGATAAAACCTTATGCGATAATATTGATAAGTAAATGACATCCTGCTTGTGCATTTCAGTTTGATGTTGAGCTTTTGTATAGGGGAGAATGAATTGCGCGGTATCATTGTACTGCTCCATCTCGATGAAGGCATCAATATGTTCTGCAAGAGAGGGTATGAGTTTAAGCATGATTTGTGCTGCTGATTTTTTATTCGTATATGAATTAAGAAAGTTCTATAGCTTAAAGAGGAACCTAAGCCCCTCTTAACCATTGCATCAGCACTATTTGCGTACTGCAATCGCTTCAATTTCGATGTTTACATCTTTTGGCAAGCGTGCAACCTCAACACAAGAACGCGCTGGGTAGTTAGCAACTTGATGCTCATCGAAGAAATTACCATACACCTCGTTAACTGTACCAAAGTCGTTTAAGTCTTTAACGAATACAGTAAGCTTTACAATATCTGCAACACTCAAGCCCGAAGACTCAACCACAGCTTTAACATTCTCAAGTGATTGTCTTGCTTGATCAGCAATGGCTTCAGGTACTTCACCTGTCGCTGGGTTTACTGGTATCTGACCAGAAGTCATTACCATGTTTCCTAAGTCAACCCCTTGAACATATGGGCCGATTGCCGCAGGCGCTGATTCTGTATGCAAAACTTTAGTCATTTCAATTTCCATTTCAGGTTAGTTAATAAACTGCACTTATAGTCTATGCCTTTTAGCATTTTTTCAAGTAGTTGAGGTAGATTTATAGGCTAAGTAGAATCGAATGGATGGGTAGAGGGAACATCACTAAGCGAGTTTGAGCACCAAATCGGTAAGCAGTTCTGGCGTAAACGGTTTTGAGATGTAGCCATTGACACCCAGCGCTTTCATTTCGAGAATTTTTTCTGGCGTCGTATCTCCAGTCAACATAATCACTTTTGTATCTCGACATGAGGGGTTTTGCTTCATCCGTTTGATCAGCTCTACCCCATTAATTTTTGGCATGTTCCAATCTGTCACAATTAAATCGTAATTCTTATCCGACAATGCCAGAAGTGCCTCTTCGCCATTTGACGCTTGGGTCAACTCTTTAAAACCACGCTCTTGCAAGCTTTCGCTAATTAGCTCTCTCATAAAGTAAGTATCATCTACGATCAAAATCTTCATTGTCTTCCTTAGCGAAATAATTTTCGTTACACCACAGTTTGATGCTAGTAATAGCTTGCAATAATTGCAAAGTAAGACACCCTATTTAACTGCATTTGAACGCATTTTATGCAATTAACAATGATTTTCTGCAAATAGATGTAGTGATTTAAGCGCTTTTAAGCTCTCCAGTTTATAATCAGCGTGGTTAAACTTTTCACTATGGTACTCGTCGATGTGCGGCACAACTAGCGTACACATATTTGCAGCTTCCGCAGCACAAAGTCCGGTTGCGGAATCCTCCACTGCGAGGCAATTTTGCGGCGCAACGTTAAGCTTAGCTGCTGTATTTAAATACACATCAGGGCTGGGCTTGCCTGATTTTTCATACTCTGATGAACAACAAACTGAAAAATAATGTGCAATGTTTAGTTTGTTTAATACGACTGGGATCAGCACACTTGGTGCGTTAGTTGCCAATCCAATCTTTATCTGTTTTTCACTTAAAAATGCCAACGCATCAAGTACCCCAGGCAGTGCTTCACCTCGTCGCACAATGAGCTCAGATACTTTATTAACGACGTTATCCGCCACTTGTGAAATAGACTCTCCAACCCAAGGAGATGTCCGGTACCAAAACTCAGCAGCAGCAATTGTCGTCATCGATGCAGTCTTAGCAGCCAATTCCTCTTTAATATCAACGCCTAAACTGCTAAACACTTGCTTTTCTGCTTCTTTCCACATTGGCTCTGAATCAATTAACGTTCCATCCATGTCAAAAATCACCGCTTCGATCATGATGCCTCCTGAACAAAAACCACTTCAAATTCCTCACACACAATGGGCATATCTCGCTCAGGTTCAAAATCAGTATCAGCCAACTCTCGATGATAATAAGCCCAGTGAACACGCTTCCAATATGCAAGCGATTTATCTCCTTCACCTTCTGTATGCGCATAGGCTTCGCTAATTTGATTAAACGGCGTAATGGTCACTTTGGTGGTTTTTATAATACAGCGTGCCTCTCCTAAAAAGTTTGTTACTACATTTAGATCGCCTTCTTGAGGCAGTGATTCATTATTTGCCTCATACCACCATAAAGATGGTGAAGTTGCTTTTTTCTCTCCGGCGAGCACTAAAGCTAAACACGTATTTGCATCGTGCTCATTATCACAAAAGTGCCAACTTTCAAGCTTCTGCTCAGGTAAACCTTGTTCATAAAAATAACGTTTACATATCTGTGTAACTGAAGGGTGTTGAGAGTGATCAGCCAAACCATACTCCTTTTGGCAAATTAATGAATATGCACCAATCATAAAGACAGTCAGAACGAGAATAAACAGCAAAAATCGCTTTTTGCTGTTACAAATTAATCAAGCAAGCTTACGTGCTAGCGTGCGAGTTTCAACAAGCGCTGTTTCCAGTGAGGTTTGGTGACGTAAGTCCGCGAATTCTTGATACTCAGAGGCAATCTCAAATACTTGCTCACACCCTAAATACTTGGACAAGGTTTTAATATGCGGCGCTAAATGATTCATCGTCTCTCTTACCCCCCCTTTTTCAAAGCCAAACTCTCCACTTGAAGTGATAAGGACCAAGGTTTTCCCGCTCAAAATCGGCTCTAATGGAAAATCACCTCGTTGTAAGTCAAAGCTAAATGTTTCATGGATCCTCACAATTTGATCAAACCAAGCTTTTAATTGCGCAGGCATCCCATAATTATACATAGGGGTAGATATCACGATGATATCAGCCACTTTCACTTCTTGAATTAATTGATCTGATATTGCCAGCTTCTGACGTTGTTGCTCACTGCGGCTCTGCTGTGGTGTAAATACAGCACCTAACCAATCCTGATCAGTAAAAGGCGGTGGATTCATCCCCACATCTCGGTACTGATATGCTTTTATGGATGAGCTTTCTTTTAAATTTTCAATAAAACTGTGGGCTAAACGTTTAGAGATTGAATCATGGCTCGGGTTATCATTAATACGCTTTCTGATACTTGAGTCTATATGGAGTATTGAGTACATGGAGTTGCATACCTATTGTTGCTGTTCAATGGCTGCAATTTTGCTGTTTTTGGCATGTTACGACAAATGAAAAGAACCCAGTCATAAATAAGTTTTATTCATGTATAATTAAAATGACTTTCGTTTTTGGAGTAACCGATGACCAACGTATCAATGCAGGCACTTAAGGTCTTTGACGCAGCAGCACGTCACAGCAGTTTTAAACTCGCAGCCGACGAGCTAAACCTCACAGCAACTAACGTGTCTCATCATATTAAAAACCTTGAAACGCGTTTGGGCATCGAACTATTCATTAGAAAAACACGAGAAGTCACACTGACAACAGCTGGGGCTGATTTGGCAAAAGCCACTGGCTCTGGGTTTAGCACCATAGAGCGGGCGCTTCATCAGCTAGTAGAGCAAAGCAAGTGTGTTGTGGTACACACCACCTCATCCTTTGCAGCCCAAATGCTGATACCAGCCTTAAGAGACTTTGCGAAATTAAACCCAGATATTGATATATCGGTGATCACCGGCGAACATCTGATTCATGATAATCAGGCTATTACCATTCGGTTTGGTGATATTAGTCATGTTGAAAAGCGTCAAATCCTCTCGATTGAGCAATTTAATTTATATGTCAATCCAAACGTTGACGGCATAAATAAAAGTCCTGTTTTTATGCCCAAGTGGAAAAACCCATCACTTCCTGAAGCCCCCTGGCCAGCATGGTTAAGGCATAACCAGATGAACGATAAACAGTATGAGCTTATCACTTATGACCAAGAACTCTATTGCATTCAAGAAGCCATTGCTGGCGCTGGCTTTGTGTTTGCCTCGCACAGCTTAGTTAGCATGCTTGAGCAAAACGGCGTATTAACTTGTTCAGCTCACCAACCTGTTTCCTCAAATTTAGGATATTATTTGTCCTCGCAAGAAGTACGCTACAGTCAACAACAACACATCTTTGTTGACTGGCTTAGAAAGCAATTTATCTAAACATGTATTTATTTCTATGGTAGTAAGTTCAAACAGGCCGATCTGTAAAACGCTTTATCATGCAAAATACAACCGAACTCAGCGCGGACTATCATGCCTTCAAAAAAAGTCAGTAGCATCTCGGCATGTTCTTGTGCATTAACTTGATTTTCACCCAGAGCACGAATAAATAAAGACAACAGCCACGCTTTATGACCGACGGCAATTTCACTTGGTTTTTGCTTTGTGCACTTAAATTCTGATTGGGCATGCATAAACATGCACCCCTTAAACTGCGGCGACTCAAACCAATCAAAATGCCAATCTAGAATGGCTGAGATTTTATCCTTCGGACAGTCATGCGCACTGATAACCTCATCAAGCATTTGCTCAAAACGCGCATGCCGCCTATGCAACACTGCCTCCACTAATCCCAGCTTATCGCCAAAGCGACGATACAAGGTGGTTTTGGACACTTTGGCTTTATCTCTTATCAGATCAACACCAACCACGTTAAACCCATGCTGGTTAAATAAGTCTTCTGCCACATCCAAAATATGCTGCTGTATATCCATGTTTTTTTTGCCAAAAAATTACTTGTCTGGAAGTGTACAAGTCTGTACTCTTTTTGACAAGGAGTGTACAGACTTGTACACCATTGAAAATTACAGCGCTAATATAAAGAGATAAAATGAGTAGATTAACTGATATCACAAAAGGTTTTGTTGGTGGTTTTTTGGGAATTTGGGGATTAGGTATGCTCTCTTCGTTGGTGCATCACCCGCTCTTAATGGCCCCATATGGCGCCACATGTGTATTGCTCTTTGCGGTTCCTCACTCCCCGTTATCAAGGCCAAAAAATGTCATCGGCGGGCATTGCCTTTCAGCTGCCATCGGCTTGTTTATGTTATTTTTATTTGGCTCAAGCCTTCTCTTCATGGCCATTGGTGTTGGGTTAGCAATTGCCTTAATGCAGCTATTCAAGGTGGTTCATCCGCCAGCAGGCGCTACCCCGCTTGTCATCATCATGGCTGGCAATACACACATCGACTTTTTATTGTTTCCAGTTTTGAGCGGCTGCTTATTCTTGGTTGCACTGGCCAGTCTTTTGAATTTAACGTACGTCAAATGGCAAAAGACGACATGCTCAACAGAAACCATCATTAAATAAAACTTTCTTTAAACACTGGATAATATGTATCAATAAACACACAATAAAACTTCGATAAAATCCAAGCGCTTTTTTTAACGCTTCATCGTTTAAATCGACTAACACGCTAACAACAGGAATTTTTATGTTTGAGTCTTTTAACCCAACACCACGTATATTAATGGGTCCAGGTCCCTCTAATGTATCTCCGAGAGTTTTAGGCGCCCTATCTAGGCCAACTATTGGTCATTTAGACCCGCAATTCATCGGCTTAATGGACGAGATAAAACAGCTCCTGCAATATGCATTTAACACACAAAATGCCTTTACTATTGCCCTATCTGCGCCAGGCTCTGCGGGAATGGAAGCCTGTATTGTGAATCTCATCGAGCCCGGTGATAAAGTCATTGTGTGTATTAATGGTGTATTCGGTGGTCGTTTAAAAGAAAACATAGAACGCGCAGGTGCCCAAGCCATTGTTGTCGAAGATAAATGGGGTCATCCAGTCTCGATTGACAAGGTAAGTGATGCCTTCAAAACGAACCCTGATGCAAAAGCTTTGGCGTTTGTGCACGCAGAAACCTCAACCGGTGCCCGCAGTGATGCAAAAAGCTTATGCCAAATTGCACAGCAATATAACGCGCTAAGCATCGTAGATGCTGTCACTTCTCTTGGCGGCAGCGAGCTTAGAGTTGATGAGTGGGGTATTGATGCAATCTACTCTGGCTCTCAAAAGTGCCTATCATGCGTACCGGGGATCTCTCCTGTCAGCTTCAGTGAAAAAGCAGTTGACGTACTTAAATCTCGTCAAAGCAAGGTGCAAAGTTGGTTTTTAGATCAATCCTTGGTGATGGATTATTGGTCTGGTGAAGGCAAACGCAGTTACCATCATACTGCCCCGATTAACTCATTGTATGCGCTACATGAATCCTTACTTATGCTCAAGCAAGAAGGGCTAGAAAACACATGGCTACGTCACCAAAGGTTACATGAACAGCTTCGTCATGGCCTTGAAAAGCTCGGCATTGAGTTTTTAGTTGATGAAACACATCGCCTACCTCAGCTCAATTCTGTATTAGTGCCGGATGGGGTTGATGATACGCAAGTCAGATCAACTTTATTAAGTAAATACAACCTAGAGATCGGTGCAGGACTTGGCCAGC
The DNA here is from genome assembly GCF_000814765.1 of Pseudoalteromonas luteoviolacea. GTDB lineage: Bacteria > Pseudomonadota > Gammaproteobacteria > Enterobacterales > Alteromonadaceae > Pseudoalteromonas > Pseudoalteromonas luteoviolacea_H. The sequence goes on along the minus strand of NZ_JWIC01000006.1, from coordinate 124,367 downwards.
TTGCAGGGAAAACATGGCGCATAGGTTTAATGGGCAGCACAGCCAATGAACAAAACGTGGCCTTATTACTTGCAGCCTTAAAAGAAACCATCAAGTAAAAATATCTTGCAGGGACAATCATTGTCCCTGCACTTTAGCTAGTTACTTACGAGCATACAACACACCCAAAAAGTGTAGACCAATCAGCCACCACAGAGTGTCAATGAGCATTAAATGAATGTCTAACATCTTGGCATAAAAGCGTCCGTCACTGCTAATCGCATCAGAAAGTTGCATACCAAATAATTGAATAACCACTTCGGCGTTTATCGCCATACCCAACCCTGTGATCACCAACCCTGATAATATTAAATAAAAACATGCATGTACGCCTTTTACTAATCCCAAATGGAATGTATTGCGCATGGGTTGACGGGGAAGCCTGTTTGCGAACAACTTTTCCCAGCCAAGCCGTGCCAAAATTAAACCAAAGACCCCCAGCGCCATGACTGCATGCGTTTCAATCGCATCTTGACGGTGTAGTGCCTGACCTTTTATACGGTAATCGATATTGTGAATTTGCGTGCCCATATTCATTAAAATAAATAGGATCAAAAAAGCGGCAAACCAGTGAAGGGAACGATCGATAAGATAGTGCTTATTCTGCATAAAATAATCCTTTATTTCTTAGTCAAGACCCTATTTATATTAGCGGCAAGAAATAAAGTTTCAATATTTTCTGAAAGGTAAAAAAGAGGGTCCATTTCGAACCACTCTGGTTGATTGCTAACTATTCGTTACGGTGTCACACTGCAGTCTGTTAATTTAACCCAAGCTTGCGCATCTTGTTCTGGCGAGTCTTGCGTCCACCAACTCGCCTTATAAATTGCGCCCTTGAATGTCACTTGATTATCTCTCACATAGGTGTTGCCAGCTTGCCATTGCGGTGAGCGACAAAGTGGTGAAAGCGTGCCAAAAAAGCCAGTGATAGAGTCCAACTTTAAGTTTGATGCTGTCCCATAATCAACCCCTTCGGCTATGGTGACAGCACCATCAAATGCTGAAATATGCCAATTAAATCTTATATTTGTACTTTCAACACTGCCATGTATTTCAACATTTGACACCAAAGTGGCATCAAAAGGCCAAAGTCCAAAGTCACGCATTTGCCCCTGAAATCCACCGATCCAATTACTGACGCTTTGCGCATCGTTAACCAAAAACCCGGCAGTTGTTGGGTCTTGGTAACGAAAACCTGGGTTAGTCGCGCGCTCCAAGTTACTCACTCGCTCCCCCTCTTCCAGAATATTCCAAGTACTCATATACGTAAGCACATTCTGTTTGACCTGCTCTACTTGTGCTGCTGTTAAAGGCTCCGCGCTCGCATTAAAGCTGAAAAACCCTGAACCTAATAAAACTAAACCTGCTTGAATAGATTTCATGATGACTCCTAGTCGTTGTATTTATCACCTTTTTAGTTTTAAAGCGCTGCAAAAAAAAAGATTCCACCTTGATAAAAGAGGAGTTTTTTGAATTAATAAGCATATGTATCAAATAATTACACTTGTAAATTTAGCTAAACTGACAGTTCAAATTGTGTATTGTCACGCTCACTAAGGATAAATCGATTATGTGGCTTGAACTACAACAAGAGTTTTATCTCGTTTCGTGTTTATTAACCTTGTTTTGTGCTGGCAAAATGCAGAGATACGAGCGCAGCTTTCATACCCGTTTACCATTTTTGACTCTAGCAAATTGCGTTTTGTTGCTGATCCCATTTACCAGTTATCTTCAAATTAAGTTTAATATTCATGCACCTTTGCTTTCTCAGATAGCCAATAACTGCATCATGTTATTTTGTGGCCTTACTTATTTATTTTATCGATATGACGCAATACCCAAACTCAATACGATATTGCTACATTGCACGCCTTTTTTTGCTTTTCTCATTGTCAAACTCGCCGACTTTCATACTCAAACTGCACTTATGTATGTTATCTATTTTGGTTTAATGTTCAGCTACGTAACAGCGATATGGCATAGCCACAAAGCAGCCAAAATGACCACACTAAAAAGCAGTAAATTATTGCTGTACTGGGTCATATTTGTAATTGCGCTCAATGGGGGTGTTGCCATCGCATTTTTAAGTAATTCACCACTGACTTATCCTCTATGGCTGATTTTAAACATCAGCGTTTGTATTTATTTAATGGCGTGTTCTTTCACCGCTGTTTATCGCATTCAGCAAACTTACCTAGCTGAACCCGTCATTACGCCAATATCAGAAAAGCAACTACAGCTCAGCTCCTCGGTTGCGCAAAGCTGCATTGATGAACTCAAACAGCTACTAGAAAAAGAGCAAGTATTTTTAGACAACCGATTGACACTTGCGCAGCTTGCAGACCAGCTTGGACTGACTCAACATCAAACCTCAGAACTGTTAAATGAGCATATGAATATAAGCTTTTATACATTGCTCAATGAGCACCGTATCAACTTCGCTTGTGAGCTACTCAAAAAAAGTACCGAAAAGGAAAATATCACTCAAATCGCCCTTGATAGCGGCTTTAATAATAAAAGCTCTTTTTACATGGCGTTTAAAAAGCAATTAGGCACGACCCCAAGCAAGTGGCGCGCTCAATATGCGTAAGCTATAAAATCAGAGTTATAGATCTCACAGCCGCCCAAGACAAATACGGTGTAATTAAGTGTGGGTTCATTCATATCAGGTAAGGTTTTGTTTAGTAAAACAATATCGTACTAATGAACAGATAATAAAGAATGAAAAAGTACTTTATATACGCCTTAGGCGTGTCATTATTCAGCGCAGGCTTATTCGCATCAATGGTGAACCTCATTCGTTGTACATCTAACCCACTAATCGAAAAAGTTGAGTTAGATATCTTATTACTTCGAACCGCCGTTGTCGCCTATGATAAGCTCTTGAATAAAGAAATAAGTCAACTGCAAAACTTCTTTGAACTTTCTCAAACCTCTCCAGCTTTGCTCAAAGATGTACCACTCGATCCATGGGGTAAACCCTACGGCTTTAAATATTTAGGAGGTGAATCAAAAGCTTTTATCATTTGGAGTATGGGTTCACTTTACTTAGAGGAAGGCTTGATTATGTATTTATTCAAAGAAGAAGGTAATACCTACACACAATCATCACTCACATTGCAAAGTGATGAATTGAAGAATCACTATTGAGCATCCGTTACCGCATTTTTGGTATTAATTACTTTATTATTATCAGTATATCGACCAACAATACCTTGTTCGCCCTTACAAAAGTGAATAGCGACTATAAAGCCGCTAGATAGCAAAATACCGACCTACTTATACTGCTCAATGGTTTAAGAGATACACACTTAACAGCATCAGCTTCTGGCAGATTCTGTTGCCGCACACACATAAGCCCAAGCTTGCTGACCTGATTGAAACTGCCCTGCTATCCTAACGTATTCATCTACCTCGTACTCATCTGCCTGCATCAGCTCCTCTGTTGTGATTTCAAACACTGTGCCCTCAACAATATCTGACGCGCTACCTGTGTATTTCAAAATCGGGTGGATATCTTTACCACTGGTTTTAATCACCTCAGCATCGGTAATTTTAACCTCGGATAGCACATAGCCAACAAGCTGGTCTTTTGCGCCTTTTAGCTTGCGACCAAACGTTTCAATTTGAACATGTTCTAACTGCAATGTGCCATATGAAAACAGTTTTTCCATTTTTCGGTCTCTCTCAGTAAATAAAATAAGCGATGAGGCTGCGAATTTATATCGCGAAGCATTAAAGTACAAGCTTCTGATTAGATTAATAAATAATTAAATATGGCAGGTATTATAGCGGGCTTTGTTAACATTGCTTTTTTAATCACGCCAACCGCAAAGCATGGATGACGTGATTGTAATTCAACCGGAAATAAAACGGCCTTAAATAATCGTCTTACGGCTTCTAAGTAGACACTTATCGTCTCTACTACATTCTAATTTAGTGTTGATCAACTCTTCGTACTTATCGACAAAGTAGTCTTTCGTTTCAACAGAGGCATCTTTAAAGCTGATGAACGACCCATACGTATGTGGAATATCATAGCTGCGACACGACTCAATCCAGTCTTGTGCTCTATTCTCATAAAAACGCGTGGCAATCTCTTGCTCTTTGCTCACTGGTTTATTCTTGTCAGGTTGGTCCCACCATGCTTGATATTGAATGGTAAAAGGTCGGTCTTGGTAAGGAAATGCGCAAGGCACCCTTTCGTTCAGCGGCGCTTTCAGTTTATTTGTGTAATACGGCCCACTTATTGCGCCAAGCGTAATATACGCAGACACGGTTGATTTACTATTTTGGTCAAAAAGCAAAGTCGACTGTAGAGATTTAACCAGCGCTTCTCGCCCTTGCTCATCCCAACCCGATGTTGGCATTCTTGAAGTAATTTTATGTGGTGCAGGTCCATCTGTTTCAAGCTCTATACCCGTACTGCGATCCCAGCTATCAAAGTTCAGAGCATAACCGCCTGCATTGCTGGCACTTGAGTGCACTTGCGCATCTGCATTGACCTTGTTATACAGTTCCGACAGAGAGTTCGATGCAGTCAATTGCGAAGATTGCCCTCCCGTCAGTCCAACAATTTTTGCCCATGCAGCCAATAACGCATCGCGCTCTTCAATGGTGCCACCAAAGTGTCCATTCATTTGCCAATCTAGTACAGCATCTTGACTGATTTCAGATGCGCAAGCCACCGCTTTGGCATCAACTTTTAAGTTAGTACCAATTAAGTTGTGATTTTTATCGTTTGCAATTAGATGCTCCCAAGCGGCAATAATGGTTGTGGCTTTAATATTTTCCAGAGCAGGTAACGTGTCTCTTTTAATCACAAAACTTTGTGCAATTTCTGGCAGCTCAAATGGTTCAAAGAAAAACTCAGTGACAATGCCATAACTTAGTCCACCACCGCCTCGTAGGGCACTTAAAAGTTGGCTATTATGCGCAGATTGGTCTTTATTGTGATGAGTTGCGCTTTGGCCAAGATACTCAATGGAGCCATCACCAAGTACAATGGTGGCGCCAATGAGTCGCTCACACCCCATGCCATATCTTCGTGTCCAAGGACCCCAACCACCACCCATAGTGTAACCAGCAATCGCCACCGTCATACACGTGCCATGCGGGATCCCAAGGTTATGTTTATCGAGCTCTTCTTTAATGCTAACGAATTTTGCGCCAGGCTGGATTCTAACTAATGATTTGTTCTTACTGACGTCGACTTGGCTCATGCATTCAAAATCGATTAGTACTTTCCCGGTGGCTACACATTCACCTTCGTGATCGTGGCCACCAGATTTAACAGTAAGATCGATCCCCTCTTTCTGTAAATACGCAATGAGCTCAGAAACCTCCTCAGTACTGGTCACCTGAACTACCGCGCTTGGTACAAAATCAAATTTTCGATTAAATACCCTACGTGATCGATTGTACTGACTTTTTAGATTATTAAAGTCGTCATTTGGATAAAGTACATTGCCCTTATCAACAAATGACTCAATTTTCTTTTTTTGGCATTGAGTTAAAAACATTGCGATGCTTCCTTTTGTTCAAGCTAATACAATGTCTTTATTGTGAGTCGAGGTATAAAAGAAAACTATTACAGTTTGTTACAGCGACTTTACCTTTGGTGGAATTAAAAATTCGCCTAAAACATTTACATCCTTAACTAAATACATGGAATATGAAGCTGAAAAACTTATCAATTGCTTTTGCTTTACTCATCACGGCGTTTTAATCTAAAGGACACCAATAAAGCCAAACCGGGGTCCCTTCTTTGCACTTGAACCTCACCTTGCTGCGACAAAACCAGTTCTCGAACAAGTGCTAAACCAATCCCCGTCCCTTTGGTATTTCGTGTGAGTTCACTGCTCCCTCGATAAAAGAGCTCAAATATTTTGTCCTCTTGCTCTTTGCTTATACCATTCCCGTAATCTCGGATCTCTAATTGAACCCTGTTCTGGTTTATTGGATGCGGTTGAAAAATAAAGTCAATTTTCTTTCTTGCAGGATCATTTATATTTGCAGATTCAAAAAACTTTATGGCGTTGTCCGTTATATTTATTACCACTTGCGTAAACGCGTCAGGCTCAATAAATGCCAAAACAGACTCAGGCTCTGCAAGAGCCATACTATGAACCTGTTTAAAACCATATTTATCAGTCAATGACGAAACTTTTGAATGAATGATGTTTTGCAATACCGACAATGGAGTATAGTCTGGCGCCACCCTTTGCTGTTGGCGTTCAAATGCAGACAATTGCAAAATATTGTCAATGAGCCTTGCTAATCTGTCACTTTCATCACAAATAAAGTCATAATATTCACCTTGATGTTCTGGCGAAGTAACCATGCCAGATTTAAGCATCTCTGAGTACATTTTAATGGAGGTAAGCGGTGTTTTCAGTTCATGACTTACCGATGAGATAAAATTAACCTTCTCTTCTGACAGGGCAAGCTGCTTAACACTAAAACGATAAAACCCATAACAAGCCGATACGATGGCAATTAATAAAATGCCATTAAAGATTAAACTAAATATGGTTGCTTCAGCTAATGGCATTGGCTCTGAGCTCACTGATATCGCATAATTTTTGTATGGCCAGTGCAGTTGAGCCTCGAAGAGTTTTTGTTGCCTATACTTATTCCCTAGTTCCTCAGGTTGCATCACTGTGGGTGCTCCCTCTGAAGGTGAATATATAAAATATGCACTGGGTACCCTCTCATCCACAGCTTTCAATGTAACTGCAATGGGCAAATTAAATCGTCTATTCTCTAGGATATCTATCACTTGCGGGTGCAAATACGGGTCACGTTTAACCACATAACCTTGCAAGACGGGCTGCTCCAAAACAGCCGCGACGCGATAAAAAATTAAATATTCAGGCAGGTCAAAATTCACATCAAACTGGCTTCTGTTAAGGTCTAATCCGGATGTCAGCATGCTCTTAAGCGACTCCGATTGAAATACTATGTGATGTACCGAGACCGCCATTTCGCGGCGCGTGATCGCCTCCAAAGTGCGTATTTCGTTAGATGTATCAGACAACGCATCAACTGTAATTTCATTTGGCCAAATAGGAGAATTAAAACGGCCTGTATGATCAATCTGAAAATACCCCACAAGCCCAGCTATATTCCGTGCACCATCAAGTTGTGCTAGTGGTGAAACGACTTTTTGCGTTTGCTTAGTTACAGGGTTATGAACATAGCGATAATAATTAAATGCATCTACCGGAATTTGATTGCTAACACTGGTCATCCGAAATAGCTTTCTATTTACTATCCTAACCAAATTACTGGCTTCTTTTTGATACTCAGACAGGCGGTTTTTTTCAGATTGCTGATAACTGACACAAAACAATAAAGAGAGAGGGATTAGTAGCAATAATAAGAGTAAAACCGCCGAGATCCTTAATTGTCTTAAACGCTCAGAATAGTTAAGTAAGCGCTTATTTTTTATAAAAGTCATTTGTAATTCTTATAGTGTGTAGAGCTGATAGCCTTCACCTCTATGGGTGATTAAATGCTTGGGTGTTTTTGGGTCTAGTTCTATTTTTTTACGAATTTTAGCGATATGAATATCCACCGTGCGCGTATCGATATCTTTGGTTTCTTTGTATCCCCAAACATCTTTTAGCAATTCATCTCGTGCCACTAAACCGCCTTTTCGGTTCAAATAAGCCAAAATCTCCGCTTCTCTGCGGGTATACTTCATCTCTTTTTGATAAGAGCTTCCAGTCAATGACTGCAAGCACACGGAAACTTGCTCACTGAGCGAGATAACATCACCTTTTTCTGTCCAGCCTGAGCGCCTAACCAACGCACCGACTCGCAAAACCAGCTCTGAGGTTGAAAAAGGTTTGGATACATAATCGTCGGCACCGAGGGTCAGCGCATTAATGATGTCTTCTTCTGCATTTTTTGCTGTGAGCATCATAATTGGTTGGGTACGAGAGTGAGCTCGAAGTGCATTGCAAATATCAAAGCCATTCATTGAAGGCAGCATAACATCGAGCAAAATACAGGTATAATCACCGCAAAGTCCTTTATCTAAGCCTTCTTTTCCGTCTACCGCACTGTCTACGTCATAGCCATGAAATACAAATAAGTCCGTCAAGCCTCTTAAAATGCTCGGCTCATCTTCAACGATGAGCAGTTTTGGTTTAATGCTCAAACCTCTTCCTTTTGTTGATGTAAAAATCGATGTGATCGCCGACCTGCTTTCTAATTCGTTTTTATAGATGGTTCAGCAACCCGTTACTGTGCATACGCAGTGTACCAATTTTCACATAGCTTTAAATGCAAACTTTTGTAAAATATAAACTTATCTTCTGACATTGATTAGATGAATATCAATGGTTACGACTGCCTTATCGATGTATTTAAACATGGATTCAAAATATCAACCGAAGTAATAATATGTTGATATGTATTTCTTCTATATCGACCCAGAAGCAGCCCTATAGGGCTGCTAGCACTCACTCTAAAATGAGATTTAAACTTAATCTAGTTAACCTTTAGGGATAGTAAGTAAGGAATACTTGCTCGCTTCACTCCAAGGAATTAAATGTACAGCCACTTTTCCGTATGTTGAATAACCATTTCCTTCCCAGTTTTGGTCGATAACATACACACCGTTAGCGTTTGAGCCCAGTGCAATTGCGACATGACCTGGTGCACCACTGTCTCCAGGCTGCCAATAAGTACCATCTGACTTAAATTTTGCGATAATTCGCCACTTCAGGTACATGCTCGAATTCAATTTGGCACCACTCCACTTCCACTTACTTGTGTGGCCTGCATTTGACAACGCACGCACAAATTGCACACACTGAAAATAACTATCAAAGCTCTCTCCAACCGAGATTAAATCGGCGACTGAACTGATATAGCGGCTGTCATGCTGATGGTTATTTGCGACACCATACTGCTTGAAAATATTCGCTGTGCTTGATGTATGTTTGAGATACAACATACTTCCCCCAAAAACATGATCACTTTCTCGTACAAAGTTATTTGGGTTATCAATTAACTGTTCCAAATCTTGCTTTACACCCGATTTTAATACCGCAAAAGAATAATCCTGCGCTGCCGCAACAAGTGATGCTCCTAGAGTGACGATCATAACCAGACTGTTCAACACTTTCATTTTATCAATCCTTATATACATGGCTGTGGCCATTGACGTTTTAATTTATGAATGTTTTCCACTATCCAGTGGCAGGAGTAAATCTAAGTAAATTTTCTTTTGAAGAGTAGGCACGCAATTTCGCGTTTTTTTTCTCAATTTTTTTAAGAAATGTGCAGATAAGTAGCTCGCACTTAATGAGCCAACAGAATTGAACGCAAAGAAATCATAAAAGTTCTTGATAAGCAGGGGTTTAAGTTAATTGATAGGCGTGTTGGAACGTACTGTCATTTGTAAAATTTTAGCGCCTACATTGGCAACTTCACCTCTTGTCATCGCTCTTTTAGGTTGAAACTGACTTCCACTCAAATCACACAACTGATAAAAAGCACATAATTGCCCGTACCTTACACTTTGGATGCTGTTAAACTCTGCACTATCACTAAAATTAAGGTGTGAAAAGCTGTCTACCCCATCAGGATCATAGAGCGCCAAAAGCTCACTCACAATCATAGCAAACCATTCTTTTGATACGGGCTTTTTAGGGGCAAACCGCTCTGGATATGGCATAAACCCCGCTTTATTTCCATATTCTAAATACGCATTCGCCCAAGTAAAATCTTCAACCCCTCCCTTGCCATTGACGACTCTCAAGTTACGGAAATAACGACTTGTCTTGGCTAGCGTAATAACCCCTTTTTCATGGGCAGATAAAAATAATATCGATAGCGCCTCAGCTTGCTTAGCTATCTGCTGAGGCTGAAATACCCGTCCATCGCCACCTTGATCAGGGCGGCCAATAACCACACCGCGCATTGCGAGATAGTGGATGTTGCTATAGTGAGGATGCGCTGGCGGCACATCTTTAAACTGAATTGGTAAGCTATGCCCGTCTCTGATCACAAACCTGAGTACCAATTTGTCATACCCCAGACCATGTTTTTGTGCTTCTATTGTGACCGTATGAATACCTACTTGAGTGAATGTATGACGATAATCCCCTTCGTCACTAACATAACCAGGTCCTGTCACCGTAAAAGATAGGTCTGATACATGGTTGCCCTCACCGACCACTTTCAGCGCAATTGGTTCGCCTATCTTCCCCCCATGATTGGTAAACACATGCACGGAAAATAGCTTTGGATGAACATGACCTTCACCTTCAGGCAAAGTGCCTAAATTGCTAGATGCTTTTGGATTATTCAATATATCAAAAAACTCTCCATTATTTTCATGCGCGTCAAATAACCGCTCTAAGTAGTCTATTGCTTTGTCATTCTCATTTTTTTGTTGCACCAGCTCAGCATTTTTAGTGGACAAAATATTTAAGACTGTAAATAAAACTGGAAGAGCAAGCAAAAAGCTAACAAGCCGATATTTGTACCTTAAAGCTGTGCACTTAAGTTTATCCCAAAAAGATATATTAATTTCTTTTGGTATTTGAAAGTGCATCACTGCTCTCAACATTTTTTGCAAAGAATCAATATCCGGCGTTCTTACCTTCACATCCTCTAAATATGCTTGTTCCAATACCAAGCTTAACAGCCGAACTCTTAACTCTGCGTCTGAAAACCTTGCTAACATCAAAGCGTTAAACATCTTCGCAACAGAGTAAACATCACTCGACACGCCCAGCGCCTCTCCGCTTATTTGCTCCGGGCTAGAAAAGCTTGGAGTGAACCCCAATACCTCTGGCGTTGCAAGAGCCGGCATATCGACAAGATGCTTGGATATACCAAAATCTACCAGTACGGGGCGTTTATCCGCATCAACCAATATATTACTCGGCTTAATATCTGCATGCACGACACCTTGCTTATGTGCATGCGCTAATGCGTTCAATATCTTAAAAAACAGCGCCAGTGCGTCATCTAAAGAAATCGCGTTATCAGCAAAAAAAGTGTCTAATGACTCGCCGTTTATAAAGTCCATAATCATGTAACAGTAATTATGGTGCTGACCAATGGTAAATACTCTTGCAATACTGCCATGATTGAGCTTGGCTAAACTTTGTGCCTCTGACGATATGGCAATGGCTTCTTTTGTCATATTTAATGCCGGATAGAGCAGTTTTATAGCAACGGTTTGATCGAATTTGCCGTCGCACCGAATCGCTTTATACACTACACCTTGCCCGCCCTCTCCTAGTAAAGCGGTTAATTCAAAGCCCTCAATTATTACTCCTCTGAGATGTAATAACTCGTCATAACCTAGCGCAGACTTTGCAGACTGTGATATCAAAGACGATAAGAACATATCTTGTTTGTTGAGGAAGTGGGCTTGAATTAGATTTTTTACCTCTTCAACGATTGCTCTGTCTATCCCTTCAAATGCATGCAAATTATGCATCATTTCATCAGCCGGTAACTCTAACAATTGCTCAAAAATATCAAATGCACTGATAACATTTACGGTAGGAGTAAGCATTACATGGCATCCATAAATTGACTGCGTAAAAACGCATTTGCAACTTCTATTTGGCGGTATACTTTCCCTCTAGACAAACTCAACTCGCGCCCAATTTCATCTGCAGTCATACCTAAAAAGTAATAAAATAATGCCACTTCATAACATGACTCTGATCTTGTTTTTAAAAGCCCAATAGCCTCGTCAAATGTGCTGTACTGCTCATCATTTGCATACTCAGTGACTTGGCTTAATTGTTCTATGGAGGTGTGTTCATATAAATTTCCACGCTTGTACGCTTTGTTCTTTCTGATTTCGCTAATTAAGGCATTACGAATAAACGTCGATACATCTTTTAAGTATTGTTTCCTACTCTCATAATCTTTAACAGGAGGTGCAAAGTGGATAAAGTATTCATTGATAAAAGAGGTTGTATTAGGCACCACGTCAAACTCATCATGATTACGAACTAATTGTTGCTTATGCTTTTTCAAGCTGGATTTTAAATGTAAAAAAACCGCTGACTTAAGCGCTTTTTCTGATGCCTCACAGCCTTGTTTCCATTTACTAATCAATAAAGTGATATCATTTTTCATTTAAGTTAGCCAATCCATAACGCGCGGTAAATTATTGTAATTCAATGCAAGGTAAGCAAACTGTAAACAAACTGTTTTCAAAGTCAATAAAGGCAAGCAGCGTAGCGCAATCACTGTACATTTAAACGAGTGAAACGCCTCTTACTAGGGGGAGAGATTAGAAAAGAGTTCAGATAGAGATTAGAAAAGAGTGCACCACGATAAAACGGCTGCACTCCAAAAAGTACTCGATATTGATTAGTTACTGTTTTGTCTAACCAATTGATCTAGAAAGCGTACACCCCAACCTTGAGAACCTTTCGGTGCCACAGCAATCGGCTGATTTAACCAATCAACCCCTGCAATATCTAGGTGTACCCATGGAATATCTTTATCTACAAACGTCGCGACTACCGCTGCACCGATACTTGCACCTGGGTTACCAGCACCAGAATTTTTAATATCTGCAATGTCTGACTTAATTTGCTTAAAGAAATTCGGGTGTAAAGGCAGAGGCCAAACCGCTTCACCACTGGTTTCACCCACTTGCATCATGTTTTGAGCAAGAGACCAGTCACGTGTAACCATGGCCGCATACTCATCGCTTAACGCTCTCGCAGCCGATCCTGTCAACGTCGCAATATTGACCAGCATGCTAGGTTTAAATTCATCTTGTGCATAACGCACGGCATCGGCGAGTAACAAACGGCCTTCCGCATCTGTTGAGATGATCTCAATCGTCGTGCCTTGCATTGTTGTCAGTACGTCACCCGGACGAATAGCATCTTCCGCTGGCATATTTTCAGCAAGTGGCATCACACCGACTAGATTAACGTTTTCACCTCGGCTCGCCACTGCTAGCAGTGTACCAGCCACTGCAGCAGCGCCAGATAAATCAGATTTCATCTGCCACATGCCGCTGTTTTTCTTCAAACTGATGCCACCTGTATCAAATGTGATCCCTTTACCCACCAATGCGATAGGCGCATCTTTTTTGTTACCGCCACGGTAGTTGATCACCAACATGCGTGGTTCATGGATAGAACCTAAGCCAACACCTAGAATCGCGCCCATATTACGCTTTTTCATTTCTCTGACTTTCATCACCTTGATATCAACATTATCAATATCATCAAATGCGTCTTTTACTCTGTCCACAAAGCTCTGCGGATAAATAGATTTACCCGGCTCTGACGCCATATCACGAGTTAGATGCACGCCTTGTACCATGTACTGTAAATCGTCATTATATTTTTTAGTGGCTGCAGTAACGTTGTTACTATGAAGCACAAAGTTACGAGGTGAAGATTGCTTTGTCTCTGCTTTATATTTATCAAAGTGATAATCGCGAAGACCTGCGCCCATTGCTACCCAAGCTGAAGGGGTTGATACTTGCGTCTTAAGCGCGTCAGTAATCACAGCATACTGATTTTTACCATTATCTGGGGTGCTCGCCGCTGCGTAGCCACCTAAATCTTGCAGTTGAGCTTGTGTTAATGCATTAGAGCCTGTGCCAATTACTGTAATTTGCGCAAAAGGTGCCAGACCATAAAACGTTTGTGTTTTACCAAATCCACTTTTAAAGCCTGCGCTCTCTATTGCGCCTTGCAATTGACCATTTGTTTTTGTGTTTACTTGCGCCGCAAGCCCGCTTAATGAATTAGCGTTATCAACAAAAATGATTAAACGTTTGTTCTGCGTTAAGTCGAGTTTAGTGAATTGAATATTAGGGAGCGCGTGCGCCATGCTTGAAGCCAACATAGTCAGCGCAGCAAGTGTAAATTTGATCATGCTATTAATCCGCTTAATTAAACCGATAACACTCAAAAGTGTCGCTTTGAGAGCCAAAACCTAAATTAGACCTGAGTATAGTCAAGGTTTAAGCGGTATGAACTCTACCTCTTATGCGTGAATGTAACCATTTGTTATCGATGAAATTAAGCAAAAATGCTGTGTATGGATGAGGAACGTAATAGAAGGCGTAACTATAGAAGACGTTGACTCGCTTAACTCATACCAAAAAATAGAGAGATTACAATCGCTTCGCTCTACTTTTTGTCTCGACTACTTTTAATGTGGTCTATTTCTCTGACCTCTTGTCTAACAACTAAAAGTTTCCTATATTGGCACAGGATTATCTAACCCAAGGAAAATAATAATGAAATCGGGTGCTCTACTTAAAGTGTTGTCTTGTCTAACGCTACTTGTTGCTTCTCAGGGCGAAGCCAATCAACAAAAACTCTTACCTCATGACGGCAAAGCCGATGACAGTTTTGGATTCAGTGTTGCTGTAGACGGCACAACCGCTTTAGTCGGTGCTTTTAAAGCGGATACAAAAACTATTAAAAATGCAGGGGCCGCCTACGTGTATGCACTTGGAAACAACGGCTGGTACCAACAAGCAAAGTTGGTGGCAGAGCCTGCCTTCAGTGAGGACACACTTGGTGGCAATGTGGCACTCAAAAATAATATGGCCATGTTAGGTGTATCGCGAAGAGACAGTCACGGCAAAGATTCCGGGGCTGTGATCACTTTTGAAAAGCATGGTGGGACTTGGTCGCAACAGCAAATTTTAACCGCCGTTGATGGCAAAGCTGGCGATGTATTTGGACAAAGCATCGCATTGACTGAACGCTTTTTAGTCATTGGCGCGCCACACAGTGATGCACCGCATAAAGACTCAGGATCAGCTTATGTGTTCACTCGCGAAAACGGCGCTTGGCAATATCAAACAAAACTTACTGCCAAAGACGGAGCAGCAGACGATTTGTTTGGGATCAGTGTGGCAATTGATGGTAATACTATTCTTGTCGGTGCAGACTTGCATGATGCAATTGCACCAGAAGCTGGTGCTGTTTATGCCTTTGAATTTAATGGTAAACAGTGGCAACAACAAGCCAAATTGATGGCAAAAGATGGCGGACATACAGATATCTTCGGTGTACGAGTTGCGCTGCAAGGCAATACTGCACTGATCTCCGCCAGAAGGGACGATATTGAAGGTGTAGGTAAGGATGCAGGTTCTGCGTATATTTTTGAGCGAACGAATGGAACATGGTCGCAAACACAAAAGCTGGTTGCGCCCGATGCGCATGCAGATGACCGATTTGCACGTGGCGTAACGCTCTCTAGAGACACCGCCTTAATCAGTGCCATGCACCATGACGCCAACGGCAGTAATGCAGGTGCTGTCTATGTGTATAAAAAACACGGTGGTCAGTGGCAATACACGTCTAAAGTTGTCGCCAAAGACGGGAAAGCCGAAGACAGATTTGGCTGGAATCTAGCCCTATCAAATCAACATGCCATCGTTGCCGCACCACATCGTGATGATAACGGCAATTCATCAGGCGCGGTGTATATGCTGGATTTAGAAGGTAGTAAGGCAGTTGCGTCAAATCGACATGATGAAGTGAAATAATATCCATCTGAATAAATACTAAAAAACAATTAAAAGAGCGATGTTTGTTCCTTAATTGTTTTTTAGTAAAATCTATAATCATCAAAAGTCAGGTTACTCCAACCTACATATATTTTCAGACTTCCAATTGTTATAGGTTATTTCTGCCCTTGACGCCTCCCTTGAATTTGATTACTCCGGTTCCCATGAACTTGATCGTGTTGCCTATTAGTTCCTGGTGTACCCTTATTAGCATTTGGCATATTTGCAGAGTTATTTTGAGGTGTAATTTTAGATTTTGTCATAATATTTCCTTTTCTATTGTTTAATTGAGTGTTAGTTTTTCATATAAGCAAATAGAAAAAAGGGACTTTTCACTGAAATATGATATTTCCTATATGTATGAATAAAGGATTACTATTTAATCACCTTCCTGAGTTAATCATAATCTCATTAAAGTGCATTTCATCAGAATCAGACTTATTAGTTAAGCTCGCCAGAAAACTTAAAAGAGATAAAAACATTTCACACGATCATCAAATTTTTAGAGATATAAGGCATGGTAGAAGACGATTATCAATTTTTGAATCGTACTTCAATATTGATACTGATTGTCTTGAGCTAAACTTTAGTCTGGAGCCTACCCCACAAAATATAGGTAGCTGGTACTTTTTAAAATCCTTTGTTAAAAGCTTTCAGTATAGTGATCAGGAAGAAGCCATTGCTTTAAAATATTACTGGAGTTTTCTGGAGGCTCATTGTGACCTTGAGCATACAATTTTGGATGAACTAAGTTCTACTAAAAATATTGAGTTAGTAGAAAGTTACTTGAAAACATGGCTGAACATCGAGACACAGGAGCTCTTTGAGCTAGACAGCAACACAAGGTATGTTTATTTGGTTAAATCAGTCATGTACTGGGCAGCTCTATTTGAATTATTCTTAGAGCTTGAATTTAATACTACTGAATATTCATATCTCAACAAAGTTTTACCAACCTTCAATGAGAAAATTAACAAGCTAAGCCTTTCAACAGAACAGTTCCTTATTAATTTCAAAAAAGCATGGTCACGTGACGAGTATGGCTATGCCAACGAGCGGTCTATCAAATGGGCTGAACTATATCGCGATATAGCTAAAAAGAGAATGCAAGATCCAGATATCACAAACCCGCCCATTAGTTCAAACTCTCCTGAGTTACATGATCCTGATATCACCGCCATAAAGAAAAAATTTGATAGATGGCGAAAAGGTAATACATTAATCTCTATGAACGAAATGAGAAATTTCATTGCAATTCTCAGGGTACCGTTTTCTTACTCTGGAGATGAACTCAGGCTTTCGCAATGCCTATTTATTAACTTATTTACATTCATTCAATTACAAGGCTTAAAACTTGATATTGACTTGAAGCAGCTCTCGGATGCCTTTTCTAACTACGAAAGGTACAAAGCAATGGTAAACCGGCGGTATAAAACATATAAACAGACCCTTAAACTAGAACCTTAATTATTTAATACCTATTGTAACTGCCCAAGTCGATTTTTATCTTTAGCT
The DNA here is from genome assembly GCF_000814765.1 of Pseudoalteromonas luteoviolacea. Classification (GTDB taxonomy): domain Bacteria; phylum Pseudomonadota; class Gammaproteobacteria; order Enterobacterales; family Alteromonadaceae; genus Pseudoalteromonas; species Pseudoalteromonas luteoviolacea_H. The sequence goes on along the minus strand of NZ_JWIC01000006.1, from coordinate 107,269 downwards.
AGTGCACGGTTAACTAAACCACATAATCAATCTGCTGCACTAAATTTGGCCTACCCTGCTCATCAAGATAAAAACCTGACTTTCTGATTGCGCCTTTCAGCTCACCTTGCTCGCGAATATTCAGCGGGGTATCGGCATTTTGCAACCCAATAGCCCCAATATTGGCCTCTGACAGTGTCACCAACTTGTCTTCATCTTTGTTTTTTACCCACACTTTGAGGCTGTCAAATACCTCATCATTTTCGTCAATAAAGCCGTTGCCATCCTGATCGTATTGGGCTAAATCAGCAAAGCCATTACCACTTAACGCACCAAACAGTTCAGTGCCATCATCAATGCGTGAATTATTGTTTAAATCCAGCGCCAAAAAGCCATAGCCTTTTTTAAGATGAGAGAATGTATCTGCTTTGCCATCGGCATCAATATCAAACTGCATCTGCTCACTCTCCAGCTCAACTGCCTTATTGGTAAAGCTGATAATCAGCGGATCTTTCATATTTATATCTTCAATCGTACGCTCGTAACTGGTGTGAGATTGCTCAAATACAGACTTAAACGCAAAAGCAATTTGCTCGCCATTTTGGAGTGTAATTTGCCCACCTACTTTAAATACATTAGATTGGTGCTCGTGACTTAAACGCTCAACAATAACATGAGTTGGTTCGGGCTGCTCGGCATCTGCAGCAGCAAGCTCAGCGGCAGCTTCAGCCTCTGCTACGTCCTTTCCTATGGTGTCATCGTACCAACTCACTTCTTTTCCGGTTAGCTTCTGTACCAATAACTTAAGAATATACAGCTTAGCATCGTTGCCCATTTCCATGTCACTTGCAGTTTGCTCTGCCTTAGTAACTTCAGTGTCAGCCATGGGTAAAGCACTTTGCTCCTCTTCAGGTATTGTAACTTCTGTCCGCTGCTCACTGACGTGAAATTGCCCTTCATGTTTGTTACGCATCTCAATTTGTGCACTTTCAATTTTCATAGCTCCTCCAAGCCCATCCATGTAATTTGGTTATCGGCGTGAGTGCATATTTATTGAGCAAAAATATAAGGGGTAAATAATCTTTTAATGCGGTTGTAACAGTGTGTCTGTTGGCTGGTTGTTTTTACCAGCCAACAACGCCATAAATTAGCCCTCAACAACCTGCAAAATGATTTCCTCAAGGTAGTCAAGATACATATCCATGTAAGTTACGCCATTTTTATCATCTGATAACCATGGATTCATCAAAGTGTGTCGCAGGACAAATAGCGCATTGTCCTGATACGCAACATGCTCAACATCTCTTACAAACGAGTTGGGATCTAAACCCAGCTTGATACATAGGCTATGCGCCACTTCATCGTTGATGTTTTTTCTAAAAATAGAGGTATAAGAGCCGATAAATTCTTTGCTAAACATTGGCGTCGACTTCTCAATTTTAATGTATTCAAACACTTTGCGTGTAAAGTCATTTAAGACTCGTGTACTGGTGTTACCTGCGGGGTTAATGGCTAAGCAAATTAAGTTTGTGTCAGGCTCTATGGGCGCGATCAAGGTTGCTTTATCTGCCAGCTTTTCACTCAGAGCTGAAATCTTGTGGTAAAACACTTCTGTAGTGCGAATGGTGCTTGCAGGCAATTTACCAAAATGCTCAGCGTTGAGTGGTAATACGTTTTGTGCGACATAACTTGCAGCGGCTGCGGACCCCGGCTTTGAACCTTCCATAATATATTGGCCTAGCTGATTTAATTTCGGTTCAGGCTCAACAAATCGGTTCTTTTTATCAAATACATAGGCCGCTTCTTGCACCACAAACCCACACATGTTTTTGTTTCTCGCGATAAATGCACCGCTGCCAAATGGCATATAACCTAGCTTATGCGGGTCAACCGTAATGGAATCAGTCTCGCATAGCGCGGCAAATGCATTATAGACTTTGTCTGATGGGAAGTATTCAAACCCTGCTCTGACCGCTTCATGGCCGCGCATTCGATTACTTTCATCTCTAAATACAGACGACAGGTAGCCACCCCATGCGGCATCCACGTGAATATAGTAATTCAGTCCCTCATTTCGATTCATTTCATCACGTAATGACACAATGTCTGAGATTGGGTCAACAGTGCCAAACTCCGTAGTCCCCAATACACCAATTACCGCAAGGACTGTGCGGTTTTCAGATTTAGCTTTAAGCAATAACTGCTTAAGTGCGACCGGATCTAAGCGCATTTTTTCATCCGTAGGAACTTGCCATAAGTTTTTACTGCCTATACCCAAAATCTTCATGGCTTTTATCCAAGAATAGTGAGCGGTCGCTGGCACAAACACCACGGGCTGTTTTAAGTCTTTATGTTGGTCAAAGAAATCAATGTGACCTTGATGCTCAATACGCTGTTCTCTCAATAACTCGATCAGTTCATCATATTTGCCATCGCCCATCGCTTTGAGCTTATTTAAGCAATTGACACGAATTTGCACGACTTCGTCAATCGAGAGATTCATTAACGCCCAAGTAGACATGCTTTGCAATGAACGCCCTTGACCATCCACAAAGTCAATGTCTGCCAATTCACCGCAGCGTTTTACCGCCAATGGGTAGTATTTCACGGAACGAAACATCCATAAGCTTTGGTAATTTGCCACCGTACCGCCGGAGGTTAAATGACCCCATGCAACAGGGCCTTCGTCTGCATTTAAGTTATAGCCGAACATTTCTGCCAACTTATTACCAACCTCTAGCTCCATTTTAACCGTGACTGGCGCGGCTTCCTCCGTGACGTTGTTGGGGTTATACAACGAGGTAATAAATTGCGCTAGCATTCCCGGTAGCAACAAGTCTGATGCCATATGCCCGATATAACGGGGATTTGAAAACGGCACTGATTGCTTTAAATCAGCGCTCAACTTGTGCAACTCTTGCTTAGTTTTAGCCATGGTTTCTAAATAATGCGAAGACTGTTTTTCAATGATTGAGACTGGGGGTAAATCTTCTGGGTGAAAGCTGCGCCGCCAATAAACGTGGTCCCGAAAGAACTCTAAAAAGATATCTTCAAACTCGTGGTTATTTTCACCATAAGAGCCAAGGAAGTAAGGAGAAAAAAGGCGTATATCCATGTTAATTTACTCAGTCTGTATATTAAAACAATCATTCACCATGCCTGCGCATTGATACGCTCACATGCTGCAATCCTATGCACTTAGAATACGTTTCATAAACTCAGTAATTAATAAAAAATGTCAACAAGACATATTTATTAAAGGTTAACTTGAGGTAAAACAACTTTAAATGATTATATTGATATGTATTTTGGGAGCCTGTGGGGATTCTCCCAATAAAATCGACTGGCGAAGTGCCTTTTTCCAACTTAACGCTTATTTCTTAGTTCCAATAAATCCCACTTATTGCCGTATAAATCTTCGAAAACCACCACAGTTGCATACTCCTCAACTCGTGGCGCTTCATGAAAAACCACGCCATTATTTTTCATCAAATTATAATCCCGCCAAAAATCGTTGGTTTGCAGAAATAAAAACACGCGTCCGCCACTTTGATTACCTATCGCCTGACGCTGCTCATCAGTACTTGCTTGTGCTAACAGCAAATTAGTCCCATTTGAATTAGGCGGAGCAACCTGAACCCAACGCTTTCCAGCCCCTAGTTCTGTGTCTTCAATGAGCGTAAACTGTAGTTTTTGTGTATAGAATTCAATCGCATCATCGTAACTTTCAACGACCAGTGCGATGTTGCCAATTTGCTGCTGTATAGGTTGTGTCATGTTCTTACCCACTGGAAAAAATCAGTTTATACTCTAAATCACGCAGGCAATACAGTCGTTTAAGATGAGATGCGTAACCAGTGTCGGAACAGGCTATTTATTGATAAACAATATCTGTTCTGAGGACATACTTAACACCTGATAGTACTTCATTTCCTTTGTGCCATAAATGATGCTCAAATATCAGTGATTTACCTATACCGGCATGTACCTCCAAGTTTGATTTCCTAAATTGTGTGCTTCCCCCCTCATAACTGTCATTTAAATACACCAATAAAGTCATCATCGTTACACCCCCTGACACACTTTGCCGTCCGTCTTTGTGCATATTGAATTTCTGTCCTGATGTGTAGCGATAAAAACGAAAATGAGGTGACAAACCAATGGCGCATTGACCTTCAATGTTTGGCAGTGACATGTTAGAGAGCTTATCCCACCATTGCGCAGCCAAATTTTCTGATATCCAATTCACCCGATCATTGTTTCGTATGTTGCTCAGATAAGAACGGCCAGCGCCCACTTGTACATCTGCATCGCTGTAACCAATCAATTCAGATTGAGCAATCAATTCGTGACATGCTTGAACTGAAAGGAACCCGTGAATTACAAAGATGTTTTCATCAAGTTGACTTAACTGCATACTGCTCCACTTCAGCTGACGTTTTATTATTGATAACGTAGTGCTGGGTCTTCTCACTTTTGCTGACTTTATCGATTTAGCAAAATCAATTACTCGTTCATGATACCCATACTCTCATTAACGGTGGCATCTTATAAAATAGCCCTTTCACGGCTGTTCGGAGGACTAAAAGCCAAGTTTTAATCCGTCCTTTATAACCATTCACTATGTTTGATAAGACTATGTGTTGTCAATTTCAGTGTTTTCAATGTGCCTCTGTTGTGCCAACCATTCTGTATACTCAACCCAATAACAGAGATGGTTTACTCGGTGATCATATAAAAACTCGGCGTCTGGCTTGAACTCTTTATTCACAAGTCCTAAACGAAGTGCAATGTCTTGGCTTTTATAATTGTGTTCTGCAATAGAGAGGGAAACCTTGTTAAGTGCCAATGTACTAAACGCATGATCAATTAAAAAGTGTACGCATTTAGTTGCCACGCCCTGACCTTGATACTGCTGCGCAAGCCAGTATCCAATTGACGCATTACCATTCACCTTATCAATTGGATGATAGCCACACATGCCAACTAAATTATGATTCAAATATATGCCCCCCATTAACCCAAGGCCACTTTGAAATTGCTGGTGCGTTGTTTTAATAAACGCCTCAGAATCTTGTACCGTCTGAGTAGAATCGAGCCAAGGAAGCCACTGTTTAAGGTGTTGCCTGTTATCATTAACCAGTGCAAATAAAGTTGGAGCATCCGATAGAGACAATAACTTCAGACTGATTTCATCGCTTACTTCAAATTTTTCCAAGGTCATGCTCCCTACTTTAAAATTCTACGACAAAGGCTTTCGGTGATGCTTGCAGATGAATGTTGACTTAGCCAGGACCTCAATTCAAAAAAGCATAGGCCAGATAACATTCAATCCGCTCACAAATGTACCCATATTAAGAACCTATCAAGTTATCTTTACTTTGTGAAGCCCTTGCGCAATTATTCTAAATAAATTAAAAAACCAAATAATTAACATACTTTTAAACCCTCTTTGAACAACAAAGAGGTAGACTATCGACAATTGCATTTTGTATTAGGTTAATAATGAAACCATCATTAGTATCAATCGCCTTAACAGCAACTTTGCTGGGCACTGGCTGCCAACAAACATCAACTCAAACAACGGATGCCGCCACAGTTAACGACACTACAATACGTGTTGCAACGTTCAACGTAAGTATGGAAGCAACTAACTATCAAGCGGATAAAACGTTAGATGTCTCTGGTAATGTATTAACCAACGCACTGAGAAGCGGTGAAGTACAGCAAATTAATAATATTGCAGAAATCATCCAACGCACTCGTCCAGATATCATACTTCTTAACGAATTTGATTATATTGCCGACCCTGAGCAAGGCATCAACTTATTCAAAAAAGCGTATTTAGAAGTGTCACAAAATGGGTTTGAACCAATTTCTTACCCACATGTGTATTTGGCACCGGTCAATACTGGCGTAAAAACACCTTTAACAAGCAAAGACAGTAAACTGACACACTATGGTTTTGGTAAATACCCGGGCCAATACGGCATGGTATTACTATCAAAATTTCCGATAGACGCTGATCAAGTTCGTACTTTCCAACACTTTTTATGGAAAGATATGCCAAACAATATGATGCCAACAACCGAGGGTGGCAAGAGCTGGTATGCACAGTCTGAGCGTGCAATCATGCGCCTTTCTTCAAAGTCTCATTGGGATATTCCAGTACAAGTTTGTAACCAACAAATCAATGTACTTGCCAGTCACCCAACTCCGCCTGTTTTTGATGGGCCTGAGGATAGAAACGGGAAAAGAAATCATGATGAACTTAGGCTATGGAAAGACTATATCTCTGCAACTGGTCACAGTTACATTTACGATGATGCAGGGTTAAAAGGCGGGTTTAGCGGTTCATCCTTTGTGATTGTCGGCGATTTAAATGCCAGTGATGTCGATGGAGATGGCCATCCAAATGCCATCAGACAACTCCTGACACACAGTCGAGTAAATAACTTGGCCATACCTAAGTCTGAAGGTGGTAGATTAAATAAGCCGCAAAATGCCAATGCTATCGCACATACTGCACACTGGGGCATGCGCGCTGATTATGTATTGCCATCTAGTGACCTTAATATCATTGATAGTGGCGTATTTTGGCCAGCACAGCATGAGCCTGGTGCTGAGCTCGTTGCAAATAGAGCTGCCTCTTCTGACCACAGGTTAGTATGGGTAGATATTTTACTGCCAAGCAATTGTACCAAGTAAACATATAGGGGCAGGCTATTTAGCCTGCTCAGAACCGGCCTTGTTCTATCGGCAATTTCCAAATCGAATGGGTCAACCCAAAGCGCTCAAATATCTCTGAAGCCTCTTTGACAGTCCATTTGACCCAATCAGCATTCAAATGACGTCCATACCACACTTTTGAAAATGCCCAAATATGCTCAATAGGTTGAACATCGCCCTTACACATATTATGTCTTTCACACCACCTATCAATGTCAGATTCAGACTTAAACATCAGCATCGTACTGCACGTATAAATCACATTGCCCCATGCTTTTTCCATGGGTATAGGAAAATGGACATACAAGTTCGAGTTCTCTATTTTTCCATTTTTGATTGTAATCACAACCTGCTTTGACTCACTGCCAAGCGTGGTCGTAATGGTCAGATCCCGCTCAAGTAATGCCGCTGCCCCCAATGCACACCACGCACAGTTACCCCACCAGCCCATATCACCAGACTCGATCCAAAAGTTTGTTGGCGCAGAAGAAAACGGATGTGCAACCCATATTTCGTGCGTATTGGGCTGCAGCACCACGCCATGATAGGCTTGCAATGCGTTTAATGCCTCCACAATGCAAACCGCTTGTCTCCCAAATATATTGCTTAACTCGCTGACACTGGGCGCGCTTGCATACTCAATGAAGTGCCTCATGATCTGGTAATGTAGACTCGCGTGGGTTAACTCCATCAGCCCCTCAATGTATTAGATATTTTGGTAAAATTTAGTGCTCATTTATTATAATAGCAACATACCGACTGAGTGATATTTATACTTTAATAAAACCGCCTCAGGATACTCTGCGATATCTGCCTTGTTGGCCAAATTAATATATCGCTACTGTGATTCATTAGCATATAAGCGTGCTAACAAACTGTCATTATCTGGACATGATAAGCGCAAAAACCGCATAAATTCAGCATTTGAGAATACTCTACCATGATGAGATGAAACATAGTATTGAACACTCACCCTTGCCTTTTTAAGGTGTTTGTTGAGTACCTCTGCACGATAATAAACATCTCGACTGGGCCAACTATTCGGAGAATGAAACCCTGTTTTCAAGCTGCTGCCGAACATATCTTCAGCAAATAATATTTCCTGTTCAGGAAGGTACACGACAACATTGTGATCTGCATGACTGCTTGGTACATCAAACACCTGCACCTGATCATTTGCAAACTTAAGCCCATGAGATAACAAGCCGAATTGCTCAGGAGCAAGAGGCAAACCCAAACTTGTCTCTACCGCTTGTTGATGCTCTGCCAACAACCGTATCTGCGCACCATGCTCGATTACTTCACTTACCCCCATTAAGTGGTCATCATGATGGTGTGTCACTATAAATTGAGACACGGGTTTCTTGTTGCCTGTAAACTGGTGCAACTTTGCAAGCCTGTGTTTCCAAGTAAAAGTATCATCAGGCATTTGCCATGAGCCCATTGAAATATATGATGTGCCCACGTCGACAAACAAGGTAAACCCCCAGCCTTGCCCCACCAAAAAAACGCCTCTGACAATTTCATTGACGCTTGGCTCGGCAAAGTCCAAGAACCTATCTTGCGCTCGGGGTTGGTAATACTCGGGCGTTTGAAAAAGTGCGCCTTCAGACGTTTTCAATGAAAGATATCTGTTTGTGATGTGCCGCGTAACACGTTGCTCATGACTGACAATTGTTTGACTTGCCCACTTTAGGCCCTGTGCATTTTGCTGGTGTGCTAAAAAGTCATAGTGAGCTATTTGACCTTTATTGTTAGTGAGTAAACGAGATAATAAGCCTGATGCTTTATCAATATAAGCCGTTTTTGTTACCTTACTCTTCTCCCAATTCAACACGCTATGTGCTCGCCCTTGCAGAAATACAGTCCCTGCACTACTCACCAGCTTACTATTATCACTGAGCTCTTTAATAGTCAGAATATCTATTGCCTGCTCCATATTCAGCGCTACCGAATCCCAGTCGATTCGTTCACTGTGTTGGTAAGTTTGCATGCAATGGTCAACACTCACCCCCTCTCCCTCTCTGAAGCGCCTGTCCACTGTGACCAGCGAATGATAGCCGTAATTACCTATCACATTCTGATCGCTGCGCTTGAACGCTTTTGCGCGTAGCGCAAAATCAATATCGAGCTGTTGCTGGTATTTATGCATTACAAAACCATGTGCTCCTGATTCAGCGTGACCGCTTTGACCTTGCATATATCGATAAAGCTCCTCTTCCACTTTTAACTGCTTTAATGAACTTAGGGCCTGCACACCATATGCGGCAACGGCCTGCTTAATCACATCAAAGGCTACATCATCAGCAAAAACAAAGTGGCTTTGACACACTGCAATCCCGCTTATCAAGCATCGCTTTACGGCTTGTATGCTCAGCACTTTTTTCAAAAAATAGAAACACATAGTAAGACTCCTTAACTTGCACACTTTAAAGTCGTTACTTTGCTTTGAGGCACCAAAAGCACAACAATGACAGGCTGAGGAAATCATGATGAATAGCTGATATCTATAACTTACAACAAGTTACAAAATAATGTGATGCTCGACAGCATCAAGCTAACTTCATATACTCGAGCTTACTAAAAGCAGTAAGCTAGGATTTATGTCAACAACTCAGCGTTTTTATATTAAAGAACACCTTATTGACTTATCTCGATCTGAGGTCACTTTTGCACAGCAAACCACCAAGGTCGAACCCAAAGTATTGCAAGTACTGCGCTTGCTGGCCCAAAATGCACAAGAGGTGGTTAGTCATCAGCAAATCATGGAAGAGGTATGGCAAGGCAGCGAAGTGGTTCCCAATGCTCTACAACGATGTATTGCTCGGCTTCGAAAAGTGCTTGGTGACGATGCTAAATCCCCGAGAATAATTGCGACACATCCCAAAATAGGCTACCGATTAATGGTGGATGTGCAATGGCTTCCACAAACGACACGGCAAGGAGTCACAATAGCAAGTCCACCCAACCTTAAAACTCTTGGCTTTATAGGGATTACTTTAATCTTAGTATTAACAACCGTGTTGGGTATATGGCAGAGCATGAAAACGCCAAAGCGGAGTATTCATAGTTTAAAGCAAATTACCTATACTGATGCGTTTGAGAGTGAAGCAACATATAGCCCTGATGGTCTTCACATGCTCTTCAACCGCAATGTGCACGCTTGCCAAAGTCATATCTGGGCCAAAAACTTAAAAACAGGCGTTGAAAGTCAACTTACCAAACACCCTGGGTTTTATCGTGATACTCGCTTTACACCAGATGGGCGAAGCATCATCTTTACAAAACAAAAAAGCTGCCACCAAGATAAAATCAATGCTCACGAACCACTGCAAGCAAACTGCTGGCAAATAGATATGATCGATTTTGCTGAAGCATTAAATGCACCGCAGGCAGCATCGGTACGTTACCAGTGCCAAAACCGCGCGATTGAACGCCCAGTTGCACTAGCAAACCATCAGTATGCATTTCTAAGCCAGCAAGGAAACGCTCAAGCACTCCTAAGATTCAACGCCATTAACCAGCAAACCACCAGCCTGTTTAGCCCAGAGCACCAAACAATTTACACTTATGATTACGACCCAATCAAAGCACAATATGCCGTACTATCTTATAATCGTGAAGGTCGGCATTTACTGAGTCTATTGAATCTACATGGCGAATTGCTGCATCAAAACCAAATAGACACTCATGGGGAACTTGGCCAACTTTCAATACGTTTTTCAGCCCATGACGATGCATTATTAGCTGTGCTCAATGGCAAACTCTATCACTTAGCACTCGATGGCAAAACCACGCCTTACCATTCAGCGGTACATAACATTGTCAGCGCTCAATCCCACCCCACGCTACCAAGCATGATTGCCATTCAAGGCACAAAAGACACCGATATCGCTCGCATACCTTTATACGGCGAACAAGAAACGTCTATAACGCGAATAATGAATCAACATGTTCAGCCTTATCCAAGCTTTGCCCGCTCAAAAAGCCGAGAAAAATATGCAAAATTTCAACCAAATGGTGAGCTGATAGCCTTTATCTCAGCCCGCAGTGGGCAAGACCAAATATGGCTATGGAACGGCAATCAAGCCACTCAGTTAAGTTACTTTTCAAAGCAGAGTAAAATAGAACAATTTAGCTGGTCTCCCGATGGCCAAAAGCTTGCAGTGGTCAGTAATGCAAAACTCAACATCCTTGATTTACAGGGAGGTGCTCAAATTATCAAAGCCCCAGAGCCACTGATCGAAGTCTTGAACTGGCACCCACACTTTGGCATCTTGGTCACCGCATTACGCCCTTCGGCCCATACACTTTGGCGACTAGATTTAAAAACACAGGTTTTTACCACCTATGCAGTGGACGATGTCCAGTCAACCTGGCTCACTGACCACACGCTTTATCTCAGCAAGTTTGATGGGCAAGTGTTTAAGCGACCGCTGAACTCTGACACCACTGACTATGAGCCAATGCCGACACTGAATGGACACAGTATGGTGTTATATAAACAGTATTTTTACAGTTATGACATGGAGTCAGATTACTTAACGCAATACGACTTAAACGGTGAACTCATCAGGAAATTAAAACCACTGAAGCCCTTCGCATGGAAAATATCAGACATAAAAGGTGAACACGTGTTATTAGAGCAGCTTATAGAGCTAAATCAGGATGTGGTGGAACTCAATATATAAACTGTTTTGAAACCCAAAGTAGGATAAATAATGCTCTTTTGTAAAGATACGAGTTATCTATCCTACTCGAATGCACTGTCATTCATCTTGTAAAAACATAATTCTATATATTAAATTATCCTTGATTTGATAAACTACAAGTACTTCTAACAATTGCTCTCCTTGCCCTGCAACATGAAACTTAACGGCTTCTTTATCCACTACAAAGTTGCCATCAATGATCCTTTTACTGATAAAAGCTTGCTTATCTAGTTTTTCAACTAACGATTTATATACTTTATCAAGTGCTTCCAGCCCTTTAAAAGACAAGCTATTAGGAAAATCGTAAACCTCTATTTCTTGGTGAAAAAGAGCTTTAAATGCTTCATACTCATTGCTGTTGTATGCCACTAAGTGTTCATCAACTATTTGATGTTCTTCTACGTCACCCGCTTTAAAGTGACCTTGCTCAGAGTGCAATATATTGGGTTCGCTTTTATTAATTGTAACCGCATGACATGCAGACAATAAAAGTATCATGAACAAAGGTAATAACTTCATATAAACCTGCCCGAGCATAAGTAATTATAAAAATGCCTGAGCACAGATGTGTACTCAGGCATTAAAACGTTTCACACACTAGCACTTAACTAGTTTATAGTGTGTCTTCTAACCATTTGAAAAACTCACGTTGCCATACAATGCCATTTTGCGGCGTCAATACCCAGTGGTTTTCTTCAGGAAAATATAGGAAACGACTTTCTAATCCACGTAGCTTTGCAGCTTGAAATGCTTGGATCCCTTGACCTAATGGTACACGGTAGTCTTTGCCACCATGGATCACAAACATAGGTGCATCCCATTTATCTACATAGTTAATTGGATTAAACTCATTGTAAGTTTGGCTGATAGACGCATTGCCTTGATCCCAGTAAGGGCCACCAAATTCATGGTTTACGAAGAATAACTCTTCAGTTGTGCCGTACATACTGCGTAAATCGAAGATACCACAATGTGAGATAAAGGTTTTAAAACGACCATCATGGTTACCCGCTAAATAAAATGCAGAATAACCGCCAAAACTCGCGCCAATAGCACCGATACGTTTTTTATCAACGTATGATGCTTTTGATACATCATCAATGGCATCCAGGTAATCTTGCATCGCCTTACCACCCCAATCTTGGGTGATGTCTTCATTCCACTTAACACCATGACCCGGCATACCACGGCGATTTGGCGCGACAACGATGTAACCTTGTGATGCCATCACTTGGAAATTCCAGCGGAACGAATAAAACTGTGAAAGCGCAGACTGAGGCCCACCTTGAAGATAAAGCAGCGTTGGGTATTTTTTACTTTCATCAAAGTTAGGTGGATAAATCACCCAAGTTAGCATCTGCTGACCATCTTTCGTCGTCACCATACGCTTTTTAACGGTTGGTAAGTCAAGGCCTGCATAAAAAGCGTCGTTCACTGTTGTCAGCGCAGTTAGTTTTTTCTTACGCAGGTCAAAACGGAAAATTTCAGATGCGCGGTTCATGCTGCTGCGTGTCACGACTAAGTGCCTATCCATTGCCGCGACAATACCATTGACATCAAACTGGCCTTTCGTTAACTGCTTGATCTTTGGCTTAGTACTGACTGATACTTGGAATAACTGGATTGTACCATCGGTTGGTGCAACAAAGTAAATGCGCTTACCATCTGGACTCCACTTAAAGCTGTTTACCGTGCCATCCCAATGCTCAGTCAAATTTACTTCTTTGTTTTTGATACGTACGATGATGTCGTTCTTATCTGCTTCGTAACCTGGCACGTCCATTTGTAACCATGCTAAGTTTCCTTTTGAAGAAAACGCAGGGCTCTTATCATACCCTAAGTTACTTTCAGTGATATTGGTTGTTTTTTTACTAGCTAGGTTGTAACGATAGATGTCTGTGTTAGTACTCGTCACATACTCTGTACCCGTGAGTTTTTTACTCACATAGTAAATATTTTCACCTTTTGGACCCCAAATATAATCACTCGAACCACCAAATGGAGAGGTTGGGCTCGAGTAAGGCTTGCCCTTCATGATGTCGACTTTCTGTTCGGTCGCTAAATCTTGATAAAAGACATGTTTAAAGCCGCCATCATTCCAAGTATCCCAATGGCGGTAATTCAAGTCATCGAATACATATGCATTTGCTTGTGACAGGTCTTTATGCCTATGGCTTGCTAACACCGATTCAATATTTACCTTTTCATGAAAGAGTTTTTTACTGCCATCTGGAGAGATATTGCTATCAATCAATAAGCCTTGATATGCCTCTAATAGCTGAGTTTTTCCACCTTTGACTGGCACCTGATACACCTTGCTGGCAAAATCATTGTTAGCCACACTCGGAGTTGTCACACTGTAAATGACATGGGTTTTATCTTTATTTAATCCCAACGCAGTAACACGTTTGACTTCCCATAACTTTTCAGGGGTCATCACCTCTTGCGCTGACACACCTGCACTTACTGCAAACCCTAAGCTTGCAGAGATAAGAATTCGCAACATAGCGAAAAGCCTCCAAAAATTAAAACCCGTCTAGACTACATAAAACGGTAGGAACTTAAAAGGAATCAAGGTAATTAACTGGTCACACCTATGTTTCAAATTGATTACACTCGACTCACAAGCGCAAAACCATGCAATACTGAAAGTGAATGACATTATCAATGGTAAACACAGAGCAAAGTCAGTTACGCATTCTGAGATTAAAAAAGGCCAATGCTTGGCCCTTACGTAGTGCGTTATAATAAGTACTAACCTTTGTTAGGTTTATTCAAGTCCAAGTTTCCTATATTTATCAACGTTTTCTTTTAACGTATTTTCAGCAAAGTAAATCATCGACTCGTGAAGATGGCTTGCTATCCCTTGGCCATAATGTTCATACATTTCCCGAGAAATAGGATCGGATAATACTGCGTCGGCAAACGCTAAATAGCCTTCATAGCTCACTCCTGCAAACTCAGCATCGCTCTCTTTTGTTTTATTTAGAATGCGATTGGTCATGACGTAATGCTGCTCGACTAAGGATTGCACCTCTTTGCTGTCTATGGGGGAGTTTAGTGACAATTTATAACTTGATACCCACTGTTCAAAATCTTGCTGTTCAAGCTCTGCATCCTCACGGCCCAAATGTTGTAAAGATAGATAATACTCATCCAAAGACCCCGCCTCTGTACTCTGAGCCATCATATCTTTCCAGCGCTCTACTTTCTCTAGGGGTAAATCCTTAAATAAAATATCCAAATTAGTTTGACCATTTAATATGCTCATTGAATTCTCCAGGCTATTGATAATTAACTGTGTTTTTTCCTGCCTTTTCAACAGCATACTTTTCTGATCTTTGAGGGTTTGCAATAAATCAAAATCAGTGGCGTTGAGGATGTTGTGTATATCTTCAAGACTAAACTCAAGCTCCCTGTACACTATAATTTGTTGCAAGCGCATTAAGTGCGTCGAGGTATACTCGCGATAACCATTAACACCTCTATGAGGCTTCAATAAACCTACTTTGTCGTAATGATGTAATGTACGAACACTGACCCCTGCCAATTCACTCAATTGGCTTACGCTAAAACGTTTTCTCTTATTCAACTCAGAATCCATTGTGTACTGTTAAAAGGCAAGACCATGATTAACTATCACGTAACGTGAGGGTCAAGAAATTTGACTACTTTTTTAAACTGGATGCCTTTCATTGGTTTAGCTTGGTTTTTCTAATAGATAACCTAGTCACTTATTTCGCGCTTATCAAACTTTTTCCAAAAGCCAGTGGACACTAATGCGCCAATAAAAATAACCCCTAGCACGTCAATTGTGATGAACTGCTCAGCGATTTGCCCTGTGTACTTTACATAAGAAAACCCAGGGTTAAACTGAATAGCAAAACCAAAAGAAGACACCTCTGCCAGCGTGACCTTTAGATTAATGCCTCCCAAACCTGAATAGTTCAATACAGTATTACCGATACCAAAACTGACCACTTGCAAAGACTGATTCAATATAGAGATCCAATAAAAACGAGTTAATGCATTGACTGCTGTGTAACCAGCAACAAGGTTAAGCAATGTTAATAGGATTGTAATCACCGCTGTACCTAAAGAAACATCACCCGACATAAATATCATGGTCGGGATAATAGCAGCAGCTACCAGTTGCAGATAGCCAATCGCTTTCACTCTATTTACGGCTAAATTAAGATGCGATTCCCGCTTATTCTCCTCAGATACTGAGATCTCCCCTTCACGTTTCTCAATTTGAGCAACCAATGCTGGGTAATTCTCTGAAGTCGGATCAATGTTTTGTTTGACCTCTAACAATTCTTCAATTGAGTAAGTGGAGTAATCGACTCGTCTCATGTTCAATTCCTATATAAAGCTTTTTAAATGACTTGTTGAGATGTAATGCTTCGATTAGCTGGTATATCTCGACGCTGCTTGGTATGCAGCTGGCCCGATAATCATACCATTGTTTAGATATACAAAATAATAAAGTCATTCCTTTAATTTCACCATCATTAGCTTAGAGTTCAATGTTGTCCGGATTCTAAGCATGATAAACACACAGTGCCTTAGATTTAAGAAAAAATACTAAGCAAAGCGTACACCTTGCCAATTGTTTGCTCTGTATTTTGACTGTGAGAGGTGATGCTCGTAAACCTTGAATAGCTAAAATTCGATAGGAGTTAGATTACCCATAGAGTAATAAACTTTTTGGTGCCATTGCAAAGTGTTAGGAATACTAGTGAATTGATAAAACGTTTAAAAAAAAGATAAAACACCGATAATTGAAATGACTCCCCCGACAATACACAGCGGCATTACCAAACCATGCCCTTTTTCATGTTTAAGCACATCGGGAAACAATTTCCCAAAAGCAAAGAGTAAAATGATCAATCCACTCACAAGCAGTATCAATCCATCCATTGCAGGTGATAAGTCCACTGATAGCCTCTATTTTGTAATTGAACAAATCGTGTTACGACAAGTTTGTGTATTTAAAATATCAGTAAAGTATACACAGTTTACCTTTGAAAAAAGGCATTTATATTAATAAACGTTTATTGAATGTGTAGATTGACTCGTACGCTCATTACTCCACAGCTCGTTTGATAAACTATGGCTACTCCCTATTTCAAAACGATAAAACTCTCGCTGATACCACGCAGCCTATACCTTATAGAAGCACCAAATGCATTACCCAACAAATAAGCAACTAAATCACTGAATTTAAAACCGAAACCTAGTACCAGCGCACCCAGCCAAGTTTGTCGAATCGAATTGAGCCAATCGGCTTGATACAACTGGGAAAGCTCAACCGAAAAACAAAACAAGCATGCGATAACAAACACTTGGCGAGGGCACATGCTTGGTCTGACCGTGCATATTAGCCAAAAAACCATTAATGCCCATAAAAAATCGCCTAAATAAAGACTAACCCAAGTCGGAAATTCAATAATATCTGCTCTAGAAAAGAGTCCAAGACTCATCGTTATTAGCGCAAAAAGGCAATAAACGAGAGTGACTTTGATTTTATTCATATTAAAAGTTAACGATGTAAAACCCTAAATGCCAGTTATTTACTCTATATAAAAATCAAACTTATGATGATAAAAAATCAATTTTTAGTTTAGGTTAGCTGATTTATCTCTGCCGTAATTATCAAGCCAATCTAAGCAGATTTGCCACAGTATACTAGATTTTCGACTGAAGAACTTCATATGGCCAATTTCTTTCAGCCCATACTCTTTTGGTACTAACGTTAATGTTTCTGCCACAGAGTTAGGACTCACGGCTATCATATCTTTGACATTTTTGTGATTGGCGATAAAGTCATCCACTGCATTGACCCACATGCTTGGAAACGTGAGTTCATTAAAATAGTGAGTATCTATGGTTTTGCCGAAAGCCGTTTTGACATACCCACAACCATTACACCAGGTGCGCCACTGAGCAGCTACCGCCTTTGGTAATGGCTCCCCCATACCAAACCAATGTGACTTAGTATGACCAAAGACCAAATTTGAAAAGGGAATAAACACATTCATAAAGAAATGGGACTTGAACTGATCTTTGACTTTCATATTCAATAAACGCCCCGAAGAGCTGGCAAAATTGAACATAGATGATAACTCTGTCGCATTGGGTGCCAATCCAATAAGCTGACCACCAGCGCTGTGCCCTACTAAGTGATAATTCACATTTTGAAACTCGCTTTTTAAAGCGGAAATAGCCGCGGGTAAATCCTGCTGCCCCCAGCTTTGTAATGTCGCTGGATGCTTGTCAATTTCACCGTGTAGAGATTGACCTATCCCTCTATTATCATAGGTAAGTACACCATAACCGCTGCCTGCTAAAAACTCAGCAAATGCAGTATAAAATTGGCGTTTGATGCCCGTTGCAGGGCCAATGACAACAGCCCCTTTTAAAGTGCCTTTAGGTAAAAACACCGTTGCAGCAAGGGGGTATTTATCCTCGCAGTGAATTGTGATTTCTCGACAAACAATGAACGGCATAGTGGTAAACAATCTGATGACAAAGTCATGATAGCTTACAACTGGTATAACCAGTTATCAATAGCCACCTTAAAATATTAGAGCTTTTATTCTAATCCAAATTAAACATACAACGTTTTTTATCAATTAAGGTAGCACCCCCATGACCGTTCGCTTATGTGATTGGTTAACATTCAATAATCAATACAAGCGAAAAAGTATGAGGTAACCAACCGTATTATCTAGACAATAAGGTCCATTAAACATGGCGAGCAAGATGTATACCTTCGAGCCTTTTCCCCCACTTTCCTCCAGACTCTGAAGCACAGGCTTCTTCTGTATCAAACAAAATACGTTTTTTAACCCCTTTTATTTTTATATTATGCGTATTTAGCTTGCTCTCTATAGCCGTTTTAAGTGCCTCCCCCTTATTTTCACTCAGCGCCTTCAATAAGCTATCTTGGTTGTCAAAAATACACACAATGGTAAAGCTCTCCGGAAATGTTTGATAGTTGACCACATGAGTTAACCATTCGAAACCTTCATATATTTTCAGGGCGTCTTCGCACGCTTCAGTCAATGCTGCAACAATGGCTTTCTCTAGTTTTTTATCTGATTTACGCATACGCTACTCATTATTGTGCAAACCCCAGCTTCACAATGAGGCTGCAATACTTAAATTTTCGCTATGGTAACGTTGTTCAATGAGCTTGTTAAGCTGGCATATTAATAATTCAATTCAGTGAACAGTACATGCAACCCTGCTTTGTCTCGTCAATAGCAAAATATAAACACAGGATCACTACAACTAATGTGCAATCCACCTCTGTAATCACCCCTAGATTGCTTCTAGCCGTACCTTGAAATACAACCTCTTTTCAAACTGATAACCACCCGACGTCATTATTGCCTAAAACAAACTGGAATATTAAATTCCCAAAAAAACACCATTTAAAATATAAAGACACGGAATTAAATTAATAATTACTTAACAAATAATAAACCAAATTAAAATAAACCATGGATATTATGCTTCCGTCAACAGGCACTTCGCTAAGTAAAATTAACTTTATAAGGATAAAAAATGAAAACACTACTTACAGCACTTGCATTAACAGCTCTTTCTACTTCAGCAATGGCAACAACGGCAACCATCTATTCATATGATCAAGTACTGAATGCGCCTGTCGTTGCAGATCCAACTATTTACGCACATGTAGATGTCGTTAAAATTGTTGCTGTCTCTGACTTCGATTTTGATAACAATAACGCACAACAAATTCCTGGCGTACAATATGATGAACATGGTTTTATATATTACACAGGTGAAGGGAGCCAACCTCGTGAAGTCATGTCAGGCGAAGTTGTACTTAACCTTGAATGTAACTTAAGTAAGGAGCCTGAGCAAGCTGGCTTCAAAGGGATGACTTCTATTGCTGTTACTTTAGAGCCAGGCGCAGAATATGAGCTCTATGCAGTTCAAGATTCTAAAGCAATGGGCTGGTTTGGTATGCCGCAAACTAATTTCTACCGCTGTGTGCCTGGTATCAGAAAGCGCTAATCACCTAGGATAAGCCCTGTTGTACGTCAAGTACGCTCAAGGATAGTAATGCTTTCCTTGAGCTGTCCACCGATTTACATCAAGACTACTGTTCTATAATTTTGCTTTTAACTCTGCTATTTTTTTAGCAAGCTTGTCAAGCTCCCCATAGCCAGTTTCTTTTGATAACTCATATGCTTGCTTATAAACTTTAAGTGCTTCTGCAGGCTCTTTGTTTTTCTCTAACGCTTCTGCTAACCACACGTAGTTTTGTGGATATTTGTTCATCTTGTATGCCTCAGCATTGCGCCTAAACACGTTCACAGCACCTGCATAATCCTTTTGCTTAATTAGCTCCATAGCCAACGGAACGTAAATTTCTTGAGGCTGCCTTGCTGCGCTTCCGTATTTTTTCATAATACCGGCTTCATGTTCTAAAAACTTTTTGCTCGTAAAGTTATCCTTGATCTCTTGCGGCAACTTCATATCCGAAAATATAAACTTAAGTGCAAAATAGTTGTTTAACAAAGGTGCCGACATATGCCCTTCATCATCAAACTCTTCATGTTTCCATACTAATTGACCAGGCGCAGCAGCTTTGATTTCTTCTACAAACCGTTTTAAAGCGTGTCGGTTACCATCCTCTTTACCAACTCCAAAATAGATTTTTTTATCAAACTTTGGGGTTGTACTCAAAAATGATTTAACTTCTCTTACAGGCTCCTCTTTGTTCCACCAAAACGCGGGGGCCCATAACAATGTAAGCATCAAATAAATTAGGCGATTCCATAAACGTAAAAGCCGTAAATAGACCCGCAACGGAGTGTCCTTCTAACACTCGAAATTCATTAGTCCTATATTTACCATCAATATAAGGGATGAGTTCATCCCCCAAAAAATTCAGAAATGCTTGACCGCCACCACTTTCTTCAATACCCGCGGCCTTTGTTGGTGTGAAGTCCTTCATTCGACTTTTACTTTTAATACCTACAATGATCATTGGCGGAATACCGCCAACCCGGGTCAAAACATCTACGCTACCCACAACATGCTTTAAATTCTGAACACCATCCAAAAGGTAAAGTACAGGGTAGTGCGCATTTGAAGATTCATACCCATCAGGCAAAGAAACCACAATGGTTCTATTTTCTCTCAGCGACTTTGACTTAAATTCAAAACTTTTCGCTATGCTAACGTCAGATTCTGCAAAAGCACTAAATTGAAACAGCATTACTAATATAAGTACGACTTTATACACCATATACCCTTGATTTATTTTATTTTTTACTATCTCACCTAATCAACCACCGGATGCATCCCATTGAAGCTCTAACACTTAAGGCGCAGTTTTAACTTAATGTAAACACAGTGAGGAGAAAAGTTTTCAAAATACGCTTATTTTTAAAGCACAGCGTACCCAAGGAGTATAGATATTAACTTTATAATAAGGTTCATTTTAATTTCACTTTTGACACGAAACTCATCGACTATCTTTTTGTACTTCATTCATCAATAGCAAAAAATAGTGACTCACAATATAATAACCATAAATTAAGGGGCACAGTAAATTCCACTTGCCCAAAATTTACCTCCCGCTACTGTGTGTCAAAATGTGTATCCCTTAACTGCGTAATAATTTTTGTACTGACCCAGTATAAATTTGAAATACCATTTGGCTCATTGTAACGAGCAAAGAAAAGAAATTTACCATCTGGCGATACCCTTGCTACGGTTTCCGAATATTTCGAATTAACAGTCGCCCCTAAATTAATGGGTTTAGACCAGCTGCCGTCTTGTTCTTTGAAATAAACAAATAAATCACTGTCTTTTCTATTCTTATCATTTCGATTTCGAGCATTGACCAACAAGTAGTCTTCATTCGGTGAAATAAATCCATGGATCCCAAACTCAATGTCCATTGGCTTAGCATCTAAGAATCGGCCATCTACCTTTTTCGAAATATACATTTTCCGCTCTGACATATTGGTAAAAATCATATCGCCACCAATGCCCTGATTAAAATCAGAGAGACGCCCTGTATTTAATGGCGATTCAAACCTTTTTGCATCACTCAAGCCTCCGTCTTGACGAGACACATACCAAATACCAGATTCTTTTGAGCCAGATGTACGCCCTGTAAAATAGACTCTTGGTTCATTTAGGCTTGCATAAGGCACCAACTCATACGCCATCTTCCCTTTAGTAAAACGCGCTTCTTTAGGCTTTGTCCATCGTCCATTTTCTACACTTGAAAACATGATTTTAGGGCTGGTATCTACACCTTCAATTTCATCCAATGCCGTAAAATACATCTCTTTTAAATCGGGAGAAAAAGAGATGCCAAATTCATAACGCCCTTCCATTGACACTGTATCTGGCGCAAATAGCTCAGGTGTCAAACCTGGTACTTGCTGTCCAAACCAATCACCTTCTAAGACTGGAAATGCTTCCGTCGCGTTAGCTCCCCCAGCTATGGTCACTGCCAAACACGCTGCGTTGATAAACGATTGTATTTTATTCATGCCTACATCCTTTGTTTATAAGAACCAAAGCGCCACTCTGGGTCTTTTAATTTTTATGATTGTTATAATTCGTTGCCTAGCATCTTTACTGGTGTCATACAGCAACAACCAAGTTCATGACTACACAGGCTAAACTGGCCAGTTAGGCAGCTGAGGTCAATGTAACAACTTACAGAAAAAGTGGGTGTAAACTAATGTAAAACATTAAGTATGCCTTGAAGTTGAACGAAGGGCTTAGTGTTTAAAAAAGCGCGAGATGAGCATAAAAGAAAGTGATTATTCCGTACTCTTGCAAAGAGTGAATATGAAGAAGTGTAAAAGCAGCCAGTCAATGTTCAGACTGCTATAGTGTAAATTGTGAGTAAACGTTAAGGGTTTATCGGGTTATGTCGTGATAACCAGCCTCGCAACCAAACAACAAATTCTTTTGGTGATGGCATGATTGCATTGTGGCGTCGCTGAGCTATTTTCTTCACACTTGAGTGAGAGTCATGATTATCGAGAAATAACACCCATCCTGGATATTGTTTGTTGATTGCTTTAAATAGCGATTGTTGAGGCCCTCTCATTGATTTATATCTCTGATACTTTTTAATAAATTGCTGATGATCATGGCCCCGCCTCGTTTCTCTCTCAAGCTCCCGCTGATAGCGAGTATCATCATTGACATATAAGTAGACAAACAACGACGGTAGCCTCAGTAAATCAATATTTTCAATGAATAAATCTGCTGCGGTTTGATACTCGATAAACCCTCTGTCGGGATAAATCCAACTAAGCCATATCACCTGAAAAATATCTCCATCCAATAGACTATATTCATTCTGCGTTGCGATATGGCTTCTTTCTAATTGCTTTAATGCATACCAATGAGCGGGCTCTGGAGATGGACGATTTGGAAATAATTCATTCACTTCGGGGACTCGACAATATCCATGATCTTGCTCAAGTAACTTAGCCACCGTGCTTTTACCAACTGCTGGCACCCCTTCTAACGTGATCACTGAGTTTTTATTGCTCACTTACAAACCCCAAATACCAGTTTAAATACTTTAATTTGCGACATGTGTACCACGCCACAAATAAGTTTATTCTAACTCTTGTTTAGTACACCAAGTACAGTAAAAAAAGCACCAACTGGCACGACAGTTGTGGCATCAATTGCGATAGTCAGTGGTGTGACTATTATTTTCCCCGCTGTAGATGCTCCTGACTCTGGGGTTTCAACCACAACATGATGCGCGCTAGCCAACCTTTGAAAAGGGTAATCTCCTTGCGCAGTATACCGCTTTCCTTTTAATTCAAACTCAAGTACGACATTACCGTATTTATCCACTGGAAAACCCTGCTCTTTCAGCACTTTGTTGTCTTCAGTTTTATTCGACGTGAGTTTAAATGTACCTCTAATGTGATTGTCTTCATCCAGTTTAAAAACACTGTAGTGTGGAATAAGTTCCATTTCTCTACTGAGCTGAAGTGATTTGATCAAGACATCACTGACGGTAAACACATAACTATATTGCTCGCCCGCGATTAATAGCAAACGTGCTTGTTCCTGTGCATAAAAGCCTGTGACTCTTTCTTTATAACTTGGTGGCTGCCACAATTGCGATGTACAACCCGATACGAGTAATATCATTATAAATATAAAACCAAACTGCATATACTTTTTTCCCTGCTTGCTTTGACATACCTTGGTGCGACAAGATCACACGCCTATTTTTACCAGCTTTAAAGTGCACTAGTGCACAAAGCAATAACCGACAACCACGGCATTAGCCAGCACGTAATGCTAAAATAGATGCAATGTCATCCGTGTCTTCAAACTGTTTTAAATTTTCATTTTGAGTTTCAATCGCAACAATTGACATTCTATCTGCCAATTCATTGCCTTCGATCCCAACGTGCCCATTTACATGATGCACCATAACTTTGGAGGCAATTTCTTGGTATACCTCAAAGGCCGGTTTAATAATGTCTAGGTTTTTAATTTCACCACCTGATTTAACCCATCCTTTCTTTTGCCAGCCTCTAGCCCACTCTGTAATGCAATCTATCGAGTACTTTGAATCACAAAAAATACCTACTGACTGACCCTTTTCCAGCCTACTCTTTGCTAAGTGCAATGCTTGATTTAAACCGCGTAGCTCTGCCGTATTATTTGTACCAACGGGTTGATAAAAGCCATACCAAAGCTCAGTTAGGACATTATTTTGATAAATCGCAATACCCGTACCAGCCTCACCAGGGTTAGGGTCACAAGCCCCATCTGTGAATATTTTTATATCATATGGCAATGAGTCAATTTGTGATTGTGAAAGCGGACTAGATTTAGGTGCCTTATTCGGCTTGCTGGTGTTTGTTTTAAACGCGGCTTTCCCGCCAAATGCAGCTTCTGCTTCGGCTAAACTTGGAAACGACTTAAACTTCGCCCCTGCAAACCCATCGACTAAAGCCTGACACTTCGCCCATGTATCAAAGATCCCCGTTTGCCGACCTTTCCAAACAACGTAATATTTTTTAGCCAAGTAATTCTCCTCGCCGCATTCAATTTACCGCGCCATATATGACATCTTATGCAAAAATAAGTAATGAACTTAACATTGCAGTGTACGGCAAAAATATACCAAAGGTAAGTCACCAGCTAAGTATATATACATTAATAATACGGGCTTTAACAA
Source organism: Pseudoalteromonas luteoviolacea (assembly GCF_000814765.1). GTDB lineage: Bacteria > Pseudomonadota > Gammaproteobacteria > Enterobacterales > Alteromonadaceae > Pseudoalteromonas > Pseudoalteromonas luteoviolacea_H. The sequence goes on along the minus strand of NZ_JWIC01000006.1, from coordinate 82,615 downwards.
GCGCTTGGCACAAACTTGAACAAAACAAAACGAGGAAGTATTCGTGCATTAGGGGACTACTCTCCTTTTTAGTACCCACAAAATGTGACCATCAGCTGGACTCAAGCATAACAACCATCAAGCTTTAACCCAGTTGATAATGTGGCGATGATGGCGACACTATATTTTAGGTCTTAACTGCTCAATAACCTGCGCATCCACCCACATGATATCTGAATCATCTTCACTAAATTTTCTGTTGAAGAATAAATACTTTCCATCAGGAGAAACCACCGCGCCAGTATCAGGCCCTGTTGTATTGATTTTATCTCCTAAATTAATCGCTTCACTCCATATGCCATCTTTACTTTGAAAGCTAATATACAGATCCGTCTTTCCATACCCCCCTTCCCGTTCGCTGTCCCAAATAATGTAACTTTCATCTGGCGCAACAAATGGGTGAGCAGTCCATTTACCTGAATTTATGCGCTTCCCAAAGGCTTTAGGGGCTTCCCGCTTACCATTAACTAGCCGAGAATAACGAATCGTACCTGTCACCTCACGTTCATCAAATATATAGGTGCCATTAGCAGAAACGCTCAATACCATGATGGGGATATCACTGAATGCTTTGCCAAGGCTTTTAGGCTCTGACCAACCTTGAGCAGTTCTCTCTCGGTAGAAGTTCCCTGAATGCATTATTTTTCCATCTGGAGAGATAGACCCCCCAATACCAGAATCAAGTACCTTTTCATGCCATTGCCCATCCACAAGTTTGAGCATCATTTTAGTACTGGTTCTGGCTTGACGATTATTCCGAGTAAAATAGTATTCCTTCATATCGGGTGTAAACCAGCCAGTCCAATCCCTGTGTTCCTTCGACACAATACCCGGCGCAAACACTTCGGGAGTCATCCCCGGAGGGGTTTGCCCAAAATAAGGCCCTGTTACTAGAGGGGAGGTATCTTTAGCACATACTGTATTGCTCACAGCAACCAAAAGTATTAGAGAGATTGAATGTGAAAGTCGCTTCATTTTTTTTCCTTACTGTAGGCTCGGTAAACGCTTTTATTGACGTTGATATCGATTAAATTCACTACCAAATTAGCGGATCCAACGACTAAAAACCTTACGTGTACATGACTTCTAATTGATTTTTTATGAAAGTCCCTTCCTGTTGCAGATTCATTGGAAAAAGCAAAAAAATAAGCTTTATATTCAGCATATTAATTTAGTAACATTCAACGCTCTCCATGGCATGAACTACCTAGTTACATCAATAAAACTGATCATTCGCGCAATAAAAAATACCAACTCACTACTACTGAGCGCCTATCCGAACACATCACATTGAACCAGCACTTAATACTGTGATAGCTGCAAAGTATCACTCATCGCATTTCTAAATTACTAATGATTTTTTATGTTACTAATGAAGAATAACAACAACTAACATACGAGAAAGGAAATGAATAAAATAACCAAAGCTATCGGTGTATCACTATTGCTCTCTGGCGTGAATCACAACGCAATTGCTTCGTCTGACCATATTAAATTATTGCAAAAAGTTGAATCTAAAGTCATCGATTGGCGCAGAGATATTCACCAAAACCCAGAGCTTGGTAACAGAGAAGTGCGTACAGCAGCCTTGGTAGCGCAGCACCTAAAAAAGTTAGGCATGCAAGTTGAAACACAAGTGGCTCATACCGGAGTTGTGGGCTTTTTAAAGGGCGCAAAGCCCGGACCTACCATTATGTTGCGAGCTGACATGGACGCATTACCGGTTACTGAAAAAACCAACCTCCCTTTCAGCTCAACCAAAACTACAAATTACCGCGGTGTAGATGTAGGTATCATGCACGCTTGCGGTCACGATACCCATGTTGCGATGCTCATGGGCGCAGCTGAAGTACTTGCAAGCATGCAAAGTGAGCTCGCTGGTAATGTCATGTTTGTTTTCCAACCTGCTGAAGAGGGGGCACCAGATGGAGAAGAAGGCGGTGCTGAGTTGATGTTAAAAGAAGGGATATTTAAAAGGTATCAACCCGATGTCGCATTTGGGTTACATATCACATCTAAACTCAATGTCGGCCAGATAGGCTATCGTAGTGGTCCAACAATGGCCAGTGCAGATCGATTCGAAATCACAGTCAAGGGCGAGCAAACTCATGGCTCAACTCCGTGGGCTGGTGCAGACCCCATTGCAGCGGCTGCGCAAGTTGTTTCTGGCATCAATCACATTGTGAGTCGTCAAATCAATATTACAAAAGAACCTGCAATCGTTTCGTTTGGTAAAATCTCCGGTGGCGTTCGAAATAATATTATTCCAGAAGAAGTCAGCATGGTGGGCACTATTCGTAACTTCGATATGGATAATCGACAGCAAATCTTCGACAAAATAAAGCACACAGCAGAGCATATTGCCCAAGCTTCAGGGAGTAAAGCGGAAGTAGTCATAAAAGAAGGCTACCCTGTTACTGTCAATGATCCCGCCTTAACAGACAAAATGCTTCCTTCACTTGCGAAAGTAGTTGGGAGTGATGGACTCATTGAAATGCCAAAGGTCACTGGTGCAGAAGACTTTTCTTTTTACGCGATGGAAGTGCCGGGGTTATTCGTGTTTTTAGGGGGCACACCAAAAGGGACTCATCCAAAAGACGCTCCGAGTAATCACTCACCCTACTTTTTTGCTGACGAATCTGCATTTAAGTTGGGCACCCGCGCTTTAACTGAATTTACATTAGATTATATGGCGCAATCTAATTGATCGTTCTGTTATAATTAAGGTTAAATATTAAGTGAGTTGAGTGCCTAAACCCATCAACCCACTTAATTACACTTAGTCGTGTTTTTTCTGCTTCAACAATTCATCCAGCTTGGCCTCAAGACGATCAATGTCTTCTTTGGTTGCGGACATTTGCTCTGTTTTGACTTCTTCGTCATGCATCACTTGCATCGCATCGACAATAATACCAATGAATAGATTTAATACCGCAAAGCTGGTGATAATGATAAACGGCACGAAAAATAGCCAAGATTCAGGAAATAGCTCCATTGTAGGTCGCACTATTCCCATAGACCAACTTTCCAGCGTCATGACTTGGAAAAGTGTATATGCTGATGCACCCAGACTACCAAACCACTCTTGCATATTTGGATCTGGATGTTGACCAAATAATTTCGTAGTTAAAACCGCTGACACATAAAAAACGATACCTAGCACACCAATAACAGATGCCATTCCAGGTAATGAATGCCCCAAGGCTCCTATTACTCTTCGCATCTGAGGCACAATTGAGAACAACCTCAAGACTCTGAGGATCCTAAATGCACGTAAAACAGAAAGTGCTCCACCAGCAGGGATCCAAGATATCGCAACGATAATAAAGTCGAAGCAATTCCAACCAGATTTAAAGAATTTAAGTCGGTAAACAATCAGTTTAAGTAACAACTCGAGGGTAAAAATAAGTAAGATGACTGTATCTATTTTATGCAATAACAATGCATTATCTTTGCCAAACTGAGTTGTCTCAAGACCTAATGTTACTGCATTGAACAGGATCACAGCGACCAAAAAGTTTTGAAATGATTTGGCTTCTACGATGGATGTCAGTTTCGACATCAAATTATTTGAAGGTGTCACAATTATAATTTTAATGATATGAATAATAGCCAATCTTTTAATTAAATAGCGTATTTGTCAAGAATAAAGTGAAGAAAGCAAAAGCTTGTTAAAAAAGTTTCCAGTGGTGGCTAAACAAAAATTCACACTCAAGAAATAAATATTTAATTTAAGTGTATATAGACTATGATGTGGACCAATAAACTCGCAACCGGCACCACTCTACCCCAAAAAGCCCATTTAAAATCCAACATCATTCAATATTGATGATATTTTATTCCACCTTGTAATTAATGACTCTAACTATCAGCACAAAGATTTATTTTCATTTCAATCAATTGATGCCCACATACGACCTCAACTTCTGCAATAAATCTAAACCCAAGCTTTTCATAAAATTGTCTTAAATAATTATGAGCATGAATGTGAATTGACGCTATGTTGAGCGTTTTCGCGTGTTCTATTAATGCATTTACTACCGTCGTCGCAATACCTTGAGAACGATGAGCCTTTAATACTGCCACTCTGGTCATAGACGACTGTTGCTTGATCCCCACCGTTAAACGTGCAGTTGCAATGGCTCGCCCTTCATTACTCACCAGTACATGAAGTGACTCTTCATCTAAACCATCATGATCTAACTCTGTCGCAATATTTTGTTCTTTGGTAAACACCTCATAACGTATACTGCGTGCACGCTCAATCAGCTCATAACCGTTTCCTATGACTAACTCGTACTCATCGGCTATCTTCTTTTCATCGTCAAGACTGAGATTTAGAACGACTGCTTTCATAATTTATACCTAGCTATCCTTAACACTAACGTCATCAGCTATCATTGCCAAAATGCTCGCTGACTCACCATGTACATTATTTTGGCTATGATTCAACCACCTTCCCACAAGATGCGCAATGGCAAAAACCAAATAGATAAGTCAAACGCTCAAGTTCACGCTCACATCATTAATAACCCTGATTAATCCTTATGCGTTATTCAATATATCCCCTCTTTAAAAACCAAGTTAATAATATAAACCAAAAAAATAACAAATTTCACTTAAAAAATCACAAAGCACACGCATTTAACATGTGGCGATATTTAAAACGAACTCAATTTTAATATTATGCAATAAGTTGATAAAAACTTTAGTTCGTGGCATATATTAAAAACATTCACTTTAAAGGAGTTCTCGTGATTAATCGCATACTTTTATTAATCTTTGTATTATCGCTAACGGCTTGCTCCAGTACTAACACCTCAGTCGTTGCCGATATACCACCAGTCACAGAGCTTTTGAGCAATCACGCCTTTGAAGATGCGCCAACAATCAATGAACAGCAAATCTTTGACCTACCGAAATACGAAAGAGACAAGTTCTTAGCTTTTTATCACAATGCACTAGCGCAAGGCGTGAGACCAGACAAAGCCATCTTTAAATATCTCGAAAACCGCTTAGATAACTTTACTTATGATGGTGAGACGTTGACAGCTAAAGAGTCTTTAACGAGAAATGAAGGCAACTGCATATCTTTGGCAATACTCACACAGGCCTATGCATCCTTAGCCAAGGTAGATACGACCTTCATTGAAGTGGGCACTATGCCTGTGTTTCGCAAAAACAAAGATACCATTTTAATTTCCAATCACTTCCGTACCAAGTTATTAGCACCAGAAAAACCATTACAACCAGGCGCATTTGTCATTCTTCGTGCTGGTACCGTTGTAGATTATTTTCCAGCACAAGATAGCTTTTTTATAAACAACGCGACTTACCAAGACCTTGTTTCAAAATATTATGCGAACAAAGCGGTTGATGCACTGATCAGCGAGCAATTTAATCAAAGCTATAGTTTGCTTAAAAGAGCTTTATACTATCGACCTTATCACCCTGAGCTAATCAATATTGCCGCTGTATTGCATCGCCGCAGTGGACAAACCGAGCAGGCTAATACAATTTATCAATATGCTGTGGAAAATCATTTTACTAGTCCAAACTTGTTATCAAATTATCTATTGGTCGCAAAGAGTCAGTCTGATAGCTCACTAATTAGTCGCTTAGAAAGTCTACTAGAGAGTAACGTATCAACACCATTTGATAAAATTCAATTGGCTCAAAGAGCGATTGATAAAGGCCAATATAAAAAGGCGATCAAACAACTTGAAGAAGTTATTTATGAAACGCCCTATATACCAGAACCTTACTTTGAACTTGCTAAACTTTATAACACGCAAGGTAATAAAGAAAAAACCGAACAGTTTCTTGCTAAAGCAGTTGAAAAATCATCCGACCCAGAAAAACGAGCTTTGTTCCAAGCTAAAAGAGATTCAATTCCCAGAGGTAACGCTCACAAGTGATCTAGAAGACTTTAAAGAGACATTTATAATCAACCCTAAGGGGCGTGTGCACAATGGACTAAAAACCACTGTGCACTTTCCATTACCAGCTGACCTGCCATACTTTCATAAAAGAGAGAGCTATACATAATGGAGCACTTGCAATAGTGGGGTCATTCAACATAAAAGAAAACCACACCCTAGCCCTCTTCTCCTAAAGTAAATCAAGTTACTCGGTCACTGACCACAAAAAACAACTTTAAACAGACTAACGCTTTTCTCGCTTAAACATATCTCACTGCTTGATGCTTCTTTTGTTTTAGCCAAGTAGTAGATTGCTGCATTTTGATTTTTTCTTAAGTTTAAGGAACTGATCAAGCTCTGGCCATCATCTGCATATTGATTAAAAATAGTGCCATGTACCACGTTTAAAATATAAGTCTTACCTTCATCAAAAGTAAACTTTTCCGAGTCAAGGTGAACTCCCTTATTGGACTTGCCAAAACCTCTATAATAAATGGTGTTTTCACCAGCAGGTACTTCAAATGTTGTGTGCTCATCGTAAAAAACTTTGCCGACAAAGTCTCCATCCGGTGAAAGACTAAAAGCAATATCCCCAAGCTCATGACTAGACATTCTATAGTATATATAAACTCGTGCTTTACCCTCAGAAACTGGCTTCAACTCAAAACTATTTACCGCTTGTTCAATCTCCAGTTCACTAGGGCCAGATGCACACCCAGCTAAAAACAAGCTCGCAAGCAAAAATAACACTTTAACTTTCATATACTACTCCAATATTAAAACCATTCTAGCACCAAAATTTAATCCAAATTTTGAGCGCACGGATCCTACATTAATCATTTAGCTTAAATCAAATTAAAATAGTGAAGCTATATTTTATATAGTGATTTTATATAAGCATTGAAAAATAAAAAATCAGCAGGGTATAATTTAACCACCTAGAATACTGGTTACATTTATCAATTAAGTTGCACCTTCACCTTTGGCATAATTCTCCTGCTCACTGGTAAACTGTCACCAGTAGTTAATGAGAGGTTACCACCACCTGAAGACAACTTTTCTAATGACTGAATAAAGTGTTTATTGGCAATATATGAGCGATGAACTCTCAAGAAAGTCGCGGGTAATTTATCTTCCATTATCGCAAGCCCCTCATTGTGAAGAAGGCACCTCCCATCTGAAAGCGTGATTTCCACATAATCCCGCGCCCCTTTTACAAAGCATATTAGATCACTTGATACCCACTCAATCTTGCCTGAAAGGTTTAATTTAATTTTTGAGGGTTGCTGCTGCTCTTTGTATTCATCTAATGCATGTTGCAGCCGCTGAGCGTTCGCTTGCGCAAGTAACTTCTGTGATTTCTCCACTTTGTAAGCAACCGCGTGTTGTATAGAAAAAAACACCAGTAAAAAAGCCACAAAATAATAATAATATATGTCTAGAAATGCATTTGGCTTCGCAGCTATGGCCACGGAGAAAACAAAAAAAGCAGTTGCGTGTTGAATGGCAAGCGCGTGCTTACGATATGATTCGTACCCAGTAATTAATAAACATATTCCAGCAGGTATTTGAAAAGCCAGCACAGTCTTGTCTTCAATTGTCGCTCCAAAATATACTATGACCAGTGTGAATGACATTGAAAGCGCAAACCAAATCCATTGACCCTGTCTCACAAAACTACGTATTGTATAGAGCAACAGACACTGTCCACTTAGGATGCTTAACAATAAGATAGCCAATAGTCTCGTGTCTTGAAAAGAATATTCATATGATATCAATCCTCTAGACACCTCTACTAACAACTGAAGCGCCACAAGTAGCGCAAAAATAGGCAATAAAACATTACGTTGACGTTTTGATTGAAGCGCAGCCAATGCACAAGAAAACACAAAACCAATGAACAAAACCCCTAAAGGAACAAAGGATGGTAAATAGTTTCGTAACACAATATCTTGTGGAGACTCATACTGAGTAAAAATCGCAAACGAAATAAAATTACTCATTGTGTGACGACTATGATGTGCAGAGAGTTTTACTACCCACTCATTTTGGCGTTTTTTAATGAGCTCTTTAGGCACATATATCACCGTATCCATCACCCCTTCTATCTCACCCTCTTTGGTGAGTGAGGGAGTACCGTTACTACCAATTAACTGCCCATTCAAATAAAACTCCCCAGATGCTTTGGCAGAAAAGAACAGTCCCAATGGTTTATCGGTCAATTTTGGTAAATCCAAGTCAAAAGATGTACCTATCCAAATGAGTTTGCTGGTAGGCTCGACTTTATCTAACGATACTTGCTCACACTTTTGCTCAAAAAAATTCGCAGCTGTTAGCCCACCAACATCGTCATAACACACCGTAACCTCTTGAATAAAATACTTATTAAAGTTATCAGCATGGACTTTATGAGAAATAAAAAGCAAAGCAAATACAAAAAATAGTATAGTCTTCAGCGTATTGGTTGAAAACCACCACTGCTTTGTACTTATTGAGAAGAACCCAAGATACCTCACTGCCACTTGCAGAAAATACCCTACCGCTTGCATATAAGTACTAGAAAGATAAGAAGTAATTGTTAATGTCCTTACTAATGATTAAATTGCTTCAATGGGCGAATATTAATGAACTATATCAAAAACTCAATTTTTACAGGCATTATCTTGTCACAATTTCTTTTTACACCAACGTGTTTTGGCTCAACACTAGAGCACAAGCAAATTGATGCCTTGGTCGAAAAAGCAATGGGTAAACTCAATATTCCAGGTATCGCTTTAGCCGTGGTGAGCGGTAATGAAGTCTTGTACGCCAAAGGACATGGGGTTCAATCAATTGAAACAAATACACCTGTAGATACAGACACGTTATTTCAAGTTGCCTCCATTTCTAAATCATTTTTAACCGCGGCATTTGCGCGATTAGTTGACGAGGGTAAACTCAGCTGGGATGACAAAGTCATTGACCACCTCCCTCACTTTCAAATGTATGACCCTTGGGTCACGCGAGAATTTACCATTAGGGACTTATTAACCCACCGCTCAGGTTTACCACTTGGAGCAGGAGACCTGTTGCAATGGCCAGACGCACACGCTCAACCAGACGAAATTATTGCCGCATTAAAGTACCTAAAGCCAACAAGCTCATTTAGATCTGAGTATTCCTATAACAACTTAATGTATACCGTTGCGGAAGAAGTGATTCGCGTCGTCACTAAAATGCCTTGGGATCAATACGTGGAAAAAGCGTTGATTTCACCTTTAAAAATGACCGGATGCGTAGCCAGCCCCAAACGAATTACGCAAAAAGATAAACGTGCCATACCTCACATGGCAGTCAATGGGCAATTAAAAACCACCTTTTTCAAAGACGATGAACACATCAATTGCGACATAACAGGTATGGCCAAGTGGGCGCAAATGTTCCTATCCAAAGGTAAATTACCTGAAGGGCAAGTATTAATCACAGAACAACAGCAGAAAGAAATGTGGAAATCAGTTACATTGCAAAAAGTCTCCTACATTGACCAAAAATATGCGCAAACTCACTTTCAAGCATATGGTCTGGGGTGGCGCTTAAAAGACTTCCATGGTCATTTACATGCGTCACATGGCGGTGCTGTGCAAGGCATGACTTCTCATATCGCTTTTCTACCTGAAAAAGACATCGCCGTGATAGCGCTAACTAATCAGTGGTCGCGCGCGGCGCAAGGACTGACGGCAACGATATTAGAACACTACATTGAACAACAGCCAACCGATTACATTGATGTTTATATAGAAGGTAATAAACGTTACAAAGAGTACCTAAAACAACAAAATAAGGCCGAGAAGCCACTCGAATTAAGTTCAACTAAGCCGCCTTTAGCGCTGAGTCAATACGCAGGCACTTACCAAGATGACTGGTATGGTAGTGTTAAAGTCATTGTGTCTGACGAAAAGTTATTAATTGAATTCTCTCGCGGTAAAGCGCTGAGGGGGGCCTTGGTTCACCTGCAAGGCAATCGATTTGCCGCCAAATGGACTGACAGAACACTTAATGCTGATGCCTTTGTTAACTTTGACGTTGATTTTGAAGGGAATATCTCGGGATTCAAAATGAAAGCGATAAGTCGTAGTACTGACTTTTCCTATAACTTTCATGACTTAAACCTAAAAAAGGTAAGCGAATAACAAGGTGACCTTGTTGCCGTCATAGTCATATAGAAAACACCCACTTACTCTTTGTTAATTACTCTGAGTAGGCGGGTATACACACATTAATTTGCCCAGCGTTCAACTTGCGCCCATATCGCGCAAAGTATGGCTTTAATTGACATAATTAAAGCCTATCGCATTCCATACCCAAAATACATACAGAAAACTGAAGCAACTCAAAGTAAACATCGAATAATGGATCTTATATAACATCCCAGACTCTTCATGACGCCAAATATATGCGAGTCCCACCACTTTGACTAACGTCAAAAGCGCAATAACCAGTACCAAGTAAAGTAACAGCTTTACTTCCAATGTCGGGAAATTAATCAGGAAGTTATACTCGTCTAAAACGAGACCAGAGTTCATAAAAATAAAGCCTATCACAGTAAGCAGTAACAATCCGGCAACGATACGTGTCACTTTTTTAAATACATGGAGGGTTTTAGCTCGACGCTTTTGAAGACTCGTCAGTAACAGGGTGGACAAAGACAGTAATGACGCAAGGATCAAGACAAAATAAAAGAAAAATGGACTATGGAACAAGCTTACTCTCTCATAGTCACCAGACCACATACTTGCTGAAAAACGCGTTATCTCCCCTGAACTGTCAGGATAAAAATAAAATATAGAACCCTGATCTGACTGCGCTTGAAATACGTTTTCTTTGAGTCGTTTAAGCGCAAATTTAGTATGACTTCCCAAGCGGCGCATAACCAACTGGCCTTGTGCATCAAGGGAAATGATCACTGAACTGTCTAAAGCCGACACTTTTTCTAATTGAGTATATGAACGACGCGTACTCAACCAAGAGCCAGTATATTCTTCTAATTGACGCTTCACAATTGGCGCTGTCATAAATTGATTATATGCGCCCAATTGAGGCGATTCGTCTATTTGTATAGGCAGGCTTTTATAGTATTTATTAAGAATAGCCCTAGGTAAGAAGTCTGCTAACTGAGCAGCGCCCCCCACCATATTACTAGCAATAAAAATACCGAGCTGTATTTCAGGAAAGACAATCATATTGGCAGAGAAAGTCAGCGTTGCACCCGAGTGATGGTAGTACTTATATCCCCTGATATTACCTTCGAACATGCCATGTGCAACCCCTGTAGCAAGCACTCTATCGTCATACAACCTCTGTTTCATTATGCTGTCGGTAAGCGGTGAGACTAGCCCACGTCGTTCTTGCAGCAGCGAGCGCATATACAATGCCATATTCTCTGCTGTGGCTGACACAGCGCCCGCACCGCCGATATGCCCTATAAACTCAAAAGGTTTCGCTAAATTTCGTCCCGCTGTGTCTTTGAAGTAGCCTGTTGCTAAGTGCGCTTGCAAAGCGCGCTGCATAGATGTCGCCTCAGATCCCAGCGGCTCTCGCAGTGTGGTGTTATGCATACCTAACGGAGAAAAAATGTGTTGCTCCATGTAAGTGGCTAAATCTAAACCAGACTTTAACTCCACCAAATAGCCCAATAAACCAAACCCATAATTCGAATAAGACATATTGTAACCTACGGGCCAAACTCTACTCGGCATGTAGGTCGCCAAATACTGCGATGTACTCAACACCTCTTCGGCATGACCACTTAATAAATTGCCAGCATCAGCTTCCTCAAACCCCGCTCGATGGCTCAATAAAGCGGCAATAGTGATAGGGTCTTCGAAGGTGTCAGGGATTTTAAATTCGGTGAGGTATTCATTTATATCAACATCTAATGCGAGTTTTCCCTGCTCCACTAACTGCATAACCGCAATCGCGGTCATTGTTTTTGTAATTGAGCCAATGCGAAACAAAGTCGTATGAGGGTTCACCATTTTTTGACTACTGACATCGCTAAAACCGTATCCTTTGAGCATCACTATCTTATCGTCTTTAACAATAGAGACAGTCACTCCGGGTATGGTATGTTGCGCTATCCCCCGTTCAATCAATGCCTCAACATACTGCTCTAAGCCTGTCAATTCAATCTTTGACATTGACGCATCTATCACCACTTTTTGTCCATGTCGCTCACTGGCTAAATTCGCATGTATACTGTGAGATACAAAAAAGCAGGCAACCAAAAATCCAAACAGAACTGCCAGAATAACAGACCGAAATTCTGTTGTTGCTTTCATAAAACGACCTTATTTTTCTTATTGTAAAAGATGTCGATTTAGCGGGGGTAAAAACCGTAAACCAACAATATGCGCTCACTCATTAAGGACTTTTGGTACTACCTTCATTACATACGAAAAAGATGGGAGGCGAAAGCAGTATTCTCTCACTACTGCCGAATGTGAAAAGTAAATGCTTGTATTCGTGCGGCACCTCCTCATTCGCTTTTATCGTCACAGGTTGGCTTACAACAAAATTCGCACCAATACTTTTTGCATATTTAAATGAACTCGTTTCAAAGCTGTCTTCTACCATTTTTAAAAAGAACTCATGGTTACCGTGAATACCGGAAATAATTAAGAAATCACTGGTTGCTTGGCTGGTTGTATACTCGTTGGCAGTTAATGTCTGTTTTTTTGTACACATGTGATTAGGCGGTAGTGTCATAGAGGCAACGACTCCCCGAACTTTGTAGTCGGTTGCCATTGCAACACTCACCTGTAAAAGCAAGAAAAAGAAAGCCGTTATTTTGATCTTCATAATTACTCTCAAATAATATAACGATAAATTAATCGCAATGCTTAAATTGCTTACGCTTCAAGAACAGAGCTAAGCCTAATATGATGCCAAATAGCGTACTTATGGGAAATCCAATAGTCATCATAATAGACATAGAAGTACTAAAATAGTAAAAGTCTCTATTTCGATATTGAGTAAACATTAAAATGCACATTGCACAGAGCCACCCAGGAAAAGATACAATCATAAAAGTCGCTAACGGTACTAACGCATGACTGATCCTTTGGGCTGTCTCTTCAGGTGTATCTTGCACATTTAAATTCGTGAAAATTTGGTAAAGCTCAAAACTGGATGATGCTAAGCCCCCCAATATGAGAATTTGAGTCAAACTCATCACAGCCATAATTTTGCTATATATAAATTTAGGTTCTTTTAAAGTGCTCGCTTTGTCCAAAATTACCTCATGTACTTTGTTGATATCTGCATTGTGTTAAATGGCACAATGTCTCACAGGCAGTTGTATGATGTAAGTCCCACGCATCATTGTATCTGGGAGTAATGCGTTTTACCGAATAAAGCGCCTTAAGGGCTTAATTCCTCGTCGGTGCAATTTATCAGTTGCTCACGGACTTCCATTAACGCAAACCCAAGTAAATTAAGGCCCTGCCAGCTATACACATCTTCAATGCGTGGATCATCTTGTGCTAACCCTACTCCCCATATTTTATCTACAGGACTTGCCTCAACCAGTATCCTATCTCTGGTATTGATTAAAAATGCTTTAAGTGCTGGGTTTTGAGAAAACTTTGCAAAATTAGCATTTACAACAATGCCGAAGCGCTTTCTTTCCCATACTTTCTGTTCAAATCCACGTACTTCACGACCTATGGCCTTTGCAGCCCCAGGCGTTTTAGCACCGAGTACCCTTTCGCATGCGTCGTTATCATCGAAAAGTTTTGCTTTGTGGTACATCATGTAATGCTCAGCTGTGGCAAATAAACCCCCATTTTCTTCGAACTTTGCTTCGTACCACTGACTAAAGCAGCTTTTTGTCACATGCCCACTTCGTTCTTGATGACCCCAAAAAAAGAGGTGTTTAACTTGATTACCCGCTTTTAAATGCTCGGCTAATTCTTCTCTTGTTCTAATTTTCATTCCATACTGCCTTGCGCGTAACTCAAACCAATCAACACCCATGTCGCTAACTCAATCGGCGCGTTTACTAACGCTTTCATCATAAGACTACTTTTCAATACCCGAGCGCACTTTTCCCGTTTTTGAGTTCAAAGCAATCATCTGCAACTTCCAAACATGATGGTAGTTTACCCTTAAACTCCCACTCTGTAATTGGCTCATCTTCATAAGGAAATGCTAGCTTATTGGGCCCTATGAATTTTGGTTTTTCGATGCTGCTATATTGACCAACTTGCTCCATTTTTTCATTGAAAAAAATAAGCCTATAGCTTCCTCTGCATGATGAAGCGCCCCATATTGTTTCAAGGTACGTGACATACAGTTTTCGGCCCTTTTCGTCAGTCAAACTCCCTAAATAAGAAAAGACTTCCCAGTTAAAGGTACCATCCTGCCATGACCCCATTTCAGCTTTTTTTGCAGCTTCATATAATACTGAAGCCAACGGCTCATCCCCTTTTACATGTCGAGTTGAGGTGGTTGGGCACTCAGCAAACACCGACATACTGAAAACAAGAAAAACCAAACAAATAAAAAAATTGTTCACTAAAATTTCCCAAATAGCTTTATAAGATTCGAATGACTTAGTATTGAATAGGCACTGAATTTAATTGAAGCTCATATATCATAAACGTCTAATTGTAATGCCGATGGCAAAAATCAACGACAGCCAGCGCAACGTACATTTTACTGTCAATCGGGACTATTTAAAATACACTCTATTCTGTTTTTACAAACAAAACATATAGAGCACATTTACCCTGTAATGCCCGCTAGATATTAGCCTAGAGTAAGTCACTCAGTACGTCTGACTATGGTCATTAACTCACGCTATGCTTTATCCGTAACTGCAATTTAGCCATACATTTCGGTAATGATACTGGCTGCTTTGCCAATGTTTGCGACCCACAATCGAGAGTAAAAATATACCTTTTAGCTAGAGATATCGTTTACTTTTATATACTTAGTTTCTTCTGGTATAGCTTGCAACTCTCTCTTCAAAAACGCGGGTTTCAAATTTAAATTAGACAAGTTGCCTATTGGATACCATTTAAATTCAAGCTCTATATCAGATTCAATCCCCCGAAACGTATTACCGATAGGCAACCTCTCTGGTGCCGCTAATTCTGTTAGGAAATAATTTGAGATCTCATGATACTTTTTCCCTGCGTATATAAAGAAGTTTTCAACGTACCAGATATGACGTTTTACCACCGTAACGACATCTAACTCTTCGAGCAGCTCTCGACTTATTGTCGAATCTGAATTTTCGAAAAACTCGACTCTACCGCCCGGCAAAGCCCAAAAGGGATCATCAATATTTCGATGAAGTAATATATGACCATTATGAATAATGACAGCGACACTGCGACAATTAAAACATGAATCTTCACTATCAAATTTCAGCACCTTTTCCTCCCATTCGCTCTCTGTTATGTTAAGTAAATTAATGAGTTAGTTCTAAGCTCACAAAGACAAAAGCTGTGAATGCCTCACTGTTACACTTTTTTGATAATTTTACTGAAATATACAAAAATAAAAAACTAATACTGAAGTTGTGACTAAAAACATGACTTAGCTGCAACGAATAACGTTATATTTGGCTTTAGCCTCATATTTTCCATTGTATAACGTCAAAATTTAGGCTTATGCCATCGAGAAGATAAAGTAAAGGAAAGCCACTTTTTAAATATACTTACAGTTAATTTATAAACTGATAAAGTGCCTAAACTATTTTTCGGACATTGAAAAACAATGAGCCAGTAAAACCCAATATGTCCACCACTTTTGAGAACCAATATGAGTAAAATGCTAAGCTTTATAAAAAAATCTAACCAAGTATTGTTCTTTGTCGCGGTTACACTATTTATCATCGTAGTATCTATCGACTTTATAACTGATTTGCTCGACAACAAATATGAGCCCCCCAAAATTGCACTTGTCGATAACAAAGACGAACACACTCAAATCAAAAAAACACAGTACACCATAGAGTATTTCGCTAAATTAAAAGACGTATACATTTTTGAGCTAAGTTCAAAAGAGATTGATATTAATCAAACCCACGATGGCGAAATCGTTGAAATGTTCGCCAAACCAAAAGTGTCGCTCGACTTGTATACCGTGCCATACTTATCCAAAAACGCCGTCAACTTGATGTTTGTGAGAGAAAATGGCGAACGCCACATGTTATTGAAAAAAGATGGGTTGATACTAGAAATCTCAAAAGCAAAGTTCGCAACAAACGAGGCTGGCTATTTA
This sequence comes from Pseudoalteromonas luteoviolacea, assembly GCF_000814765.1. Taxonomy (GTDB): domain Bacteria; phylum Pseudomonadota; class Gammaproteobacteria; order Enterobacterales; family Alteromonadaceae; genus Pseudoalteromonas; species Pseudoalteromonas luteoviolacea_H. The sequence goes on along the minus strand of NZ_JWIC01000006.1, from coordinate 66,386 downwards.
CTTGATAAGAATCTTTATCTGATTATCAATGAAGATACCAATCAAAACGGCTATTTGGACTCAGATGATTCAGCCAAGCTATTTACATCAACTTTTGATGGCAAAGACTTAAGTCTCGTATTGCAGGATATCGGCGCCTTTAATTTAATCAGCGATAATAAAGTGTTAATCTCTCAAAAAGGTAAGTCACCAAAATTTTATGCATTCGAAGTCCAAAGTTCGACTTTAACTCATTTAAATACTTCAATTAACACATCAACAGAATAGATGAAAAACCTACTCGTCATCATATTAAAATCAAGCCACCCCGTTAGGATATGCGTAATAAGTAAATGTGCTTACACACTACAGGTAACACGTTATTAACAGGTGTGAGCTGCTCACTCTTTGGATGAGTAATTCAACAGCTTGTCACATAAACACAGTATCACAGAGAAAGGTAAAATACATTTAGGCGTCCAAAAGTGGCAAGTGCTTTATTTGCTGATAAGTGAGCGCTAACGCTAAACAACATTTTATAATAACTTTTAGTACAGGTTCCGATAAAGGCAAAACAATAGCCCTATCTCCCCTGAAACGCCAAAACTTCATCATAAAGCACTTTATAAGTGTCAAATCACTTTGTTTGGCGATAAAAGAACAACCAATAGTTTTTAAGTGTAGCCAGTTTCCAATCGTTCCTAATAGGACTGCCTTGTTTTACTTGATAACTTGGTTTTCACCACTTGATAGACTCTTCAACAGCGCCCAAATCAAGCTCACTCGCCACCTCAAATATTAAGTCTCGTAATGATTCAAAACGCGCTCTGACGAGTTACGGGTAATCCCTTCCAACAAACTTTGCACACCTCATCCATATTCCCTTTCTATATTTAGAGCCTGTGTCTACATGACTGTGCTCAATATCAATCTGAAACTAAGTCAGAGATTATATCTTCGCTCCTCAATAGCCTCATACAAGAACTTGATAGTATTGAATATATTATTAAATCATAAAGGTGTAACCAAAAAATCATAAGAAGCTCAAGCACCATATTTTTTTCTGTTTACTGTAGTAGGTAACCGCTAAATTGGAGTTTTGCAAAGCAGAATACAATTACTTTTTCCAATTTATGTAATGTTTATAAACAAATAAAAGGAGCAGCTATGACTCTCAAATACACCATAAAAAGCTTACTCGCGATTGCAGTACTCTTAAGCAATAACATGACAACGGCTATGGCAAACACCAAAGAGCATCACGCCCCAGAAGTGTCAAAAGCGGATGCTCATATCACCTATACCGAAGTCCCATATCTGGATACTGCCTTCGTAGATACTTCCCCAAAAAACAGAAAGGATGGGATCCCGGTAGGTAAGTTAGACCTCTATGGGGGTAAAAAACAGATGATCACCCAGTTTGCAAAAGAACTTGGTAGTTTTAAACATGGCCATTATGACAGTTTATTAATTGCGCATAATGGGAAGCTCGTTTTTGAATCCTATTATGCAAAGGGGCGAGTCAACCTCCCTCATTACCAAGCATCAGTAACAAAAACCTACACCGGCTTAGCTCTTGGTCGTGCCATTCAGCTAGGCTATCTTTCTATGGATGACTTGGACAAACCTTTAACAAGCTTCCTGACAGAGTTAGATTTAAGTAAATCGGTAAAACAAGGCGCTGATAAAGTGACCTTACGTCATGCATTAACCATGACATCCGGTATTCGAACTAATAGTGAACAAAGAGCGAAAATAGAAAAGCTGCCAAATCAATTAATGGGACAAGGAGAAATTAAAGCGATATTTGAGCACAGCCAGCCTGTCACTGAAGAGACTCAAACCTTCAAATACGGCTATGGTCCGCTTTTGGTCATGCATGTACTCGACGCCGTCGTCCCCGGAACTGCTAAAGACTTTATCAAAAAAGAAGTACTCGACAAAATAGGGATCAACAATTATCGGTGGAGAACAAATGGCGCATCTGGCTTGCCCGAAGCTGGGTGGCGCACAAATATGACGTCCAGAGATATGATAAAATGGGGCATGCTTGCTATGAACAAAGGGAAGTGGCACGGCGAGCAACTTATTCCCGAGAAATTTATCACCGATGGTACCAGCAGACTCATTATGACTGGCGATGATGAGGTGCATTGGGGTGGCAAAGATGTATCTAATCAAGGTTATGGGTATCTATGGTGGGGAGTCGACTTGAAAGTTGGAGATAAGCATTATTTAGGTGTTTCAGCCCAAGGTGGTAATGGCCAAATCATCATGATAATTGAAGAGCTCGATCTGCTAATTGTCCACACTGCGAATGATAACAACATTCCTTTCAAACAAGTCATTGCCGAGAAGATTCTGCCAGCCTTTATTTAAAGCTTAACTAAACACAATTCGCTCCGTTATTATCACTAAAAACGAGACTGTACGCTTAACCCAAACTATATTGTTTAGGTTAAGTGGCCTAGTTAATAGGCTGAACCGGAGCAGAACTTACTCAAATGCATTGGTTCACACTGATCAAAACCCCAATACCCATGCAGCATCGTTTATTGGTAACTTAACCTATTCTCTTCCGACATAACCCTAATCAGAGCAAACAATGATTGCCAAGCTTATGGTCTAACATTCTATTTTCACAGATCAGTAACCCTATCAGGCTCATTTCATCGTAAGCTTTTACTGAGCAGGCAATACACTGCGGGTTTATCAGTCCAAAAAGACTTAAATGCAAAACTCACTTATGCTTCATTTCTCTTTAGACAAAGTCAATGTGGGTAATTTGACTAGAGTTAGTACATAGGGTGACAGAGCCCCAATGGTGCGAGCAACGCGAACAACGAATAGAGGGGCAACTGATAAACACTTAATCTCACACAACTAGCAATAGCGCAAAGCCACCATTAAAGTTCAATATATTCAAAAGCAGTGACATCAAAATAACTAACGACTGATAACCACTGCGAGGCTAATCAGTATGAAGAAACAGCGCCGCTATATCAGTAATGCACAGTCTCTTGTTTACTCCACCCGACAAAAATGCTCCCCAAATATGTAAACACTAAAAAAGACAATGTGACGTATTTACTCTCAACTTCTAGAGCGAAAAGCCCAACAGCCGAAAAACACACGAGATTAATTACTATCAGTAGGTAACCCGAGTAAGCATACGTTGGTTTTGATACAGATCTGAATATGCCTTTAATTTTTTCCCTTCTGCGGTTTAAGCAACAACTAGCCACAATCAGGGAAATGACATGTGGCATGACTGCCATGCTTAGCATTACTAATACATTACTATTCAGCTTTTATGATAACTATTCCAAGCAACATAGCCCCAAAAAACAGCAGATACGATTGAGGCAGTATAAAATATACAAGCCAATACTGAATATATTAACCTAATAATAAAAATCACCTTTTATTAGAGATACCTGCATGCGCCACAGGCTTAAACTCACATTCACAAGTAAAGAAACATCAAAAGAATACGAACAACTTGCTCTACTAATGAGTGTAGTTATTTGAAAGCGAACGGAGGTCAGACTAACCAATGCTGAAAAGAAAGACTTATTGCCCCCTTTGCTAAAGAAACAGCCGCCTGTTATAAATAGTTCAACTGTAGGCTTCACCCAACAGTAAGCCTTAAAATGTGGTTCTTTTTTCCCTTGGTCGATTGCTGTTGACTCGCAAAATCTACTCACAGCATATTAAGTATTAAAACACACTATCTAATGCAACCTTAAACGCTTGAATAGCAGAATGGGACAGATAAGCTTCCATTCTAACAAACAAGTGATATAGGCCCTTCCCGTGCTCTTGTTTAAATGCTTCGCTTGAATATACGAGCTCTAGTTCATTTGCGACGGTTAGCTCACAAAACATCTTGGTTCTGTGAATATCTAGTGGAAAGAACCGCCCGTTAAACCTGTCTTTAAACTGGATTTTATCTTGATGACCAAATTGCCGAAAAACAAACTCTCTGTCACATGAGCAATATAAATAGACTAACGCTTCTTGATCTTTGCCTATGGTTTTAGCGATAGAATCTCGCTGTTCAAGTGACACCATATTCATATCAAATCCAGCTGTGCCATACGCAGCATGAAACAACCCCGCGGTTTGCAACACCTCAGAAGCGCCCCAGCTTTCAAGTATTGAAGCAGTACCTTTGAGATGGCGCTCCAGATCTCCATTTAAATGTTGAAAATCACCAGCATTCAGAGACTCCAGAACTTTGAAGCGCGTGTCCATATTCATTACAGTTTTCCACATCTAAAAATACGAGACGCCGCATTCGACGTCATATTAACTCAATTTATCATGTTTTATCTTTGAACTAAGCTGAACCAATTACCTGAATTGTCTAGTGCCATGGCTTCAACACCATACAACTGTTCTGTTGGAGGCTGGATAAACTCTACACCTTTAGCCACAAGATCATCATACGTTTTTTGGCAGTTTTCAGTTTCAAAAACACCTGCTCCAAAAGCCCCTTCTTGGATTAAAGCTCGTATTTTTTCAGCAGCGTCTTTGCTGAACATCGGCCCTTCTTTTGGCTCAGCTAATACCAGTTGATGCTGTGGTTTAGATTTTGGATGTACAGTCAGCCAGCGAAAATCGCCCTCCACCTTCATATCATCACCAACCTCGAAACCAAGTTTGTTTTTGTAAAAATCAAGCGCGTCGTCCTGATCCAGTACATAAATTGTTGTGTGCGCTATGGATGTAATCATTGATACATTTCCTGTTGTGAATTTATCCTCATTTTATACAAACAATAAAAAGGATATTTCTCCAATATTGCTCATTTCCCATGTTTTTTTAAAAAATGATAGGCATAGCATGCTGGAATAGCCTGAGACGGAAACCGATAAGCTTCTGATGATAAGGCCCATAGCTTGCGGCGATACAAGGTCGGCGCAATACCAACCTGCTTTGTAAATAGTGAAGAAAAGCTACCAAGACTTGAATAACCAACTTTCTCACAGACTTCTGAAATACTAACATGCTCTGTTATAAGCATTTTTTTCGCTTCCTCAAGCCTTAGCCTAATCAGCAGTTCATTGGGGGTTTCTCCATAAGCCTCTTTAAAGGCGCGCAAAAAATGATATGGAGACATGTAAGACTGCTTAGCTATATCAGTCAAACACAAAGAAGTTTGGTAGTTTTCGGCAATAAACTCCCTGCTCATGCTTAGACGTTTAATTTTATCATGTGCCGTCATACAATATCCTTTTTGAAACCACGTACAATATAACACGCTCAGAAGTTACATAAACAGTGAACTAAAACGTGTAAAAACCGACCTACCCAGATTGTTTTTTCAACGCATAACACTGCTACCAGTCTATTAATACGCAGCTTCTAATGTATTATAGATATCTGAAAAATCCATCTCAGTTTCAGAAAAGCTTTTTATTATTAAAACATTACCATCTTGCATTGATGATTCACGTAACACAAGAACATCATGTGGGCATATACCTATATAGCCACCATCGTCATGACACCCCACAGCCACAGTCCCTTTTAAACCTTGCCAATGTTTAAATTTCACTGGCTCAGCGATTTCTATTGCACCTTGCCTTCCAACAGTCACCCACTGTTGATTGAAATAATCAAATCCATGCTCGCTTAATACTTGTAAATACTCGCTGTAACCAACTGATATAGATAGGTTAGCACTACTGTTTTTATGTTTAGCTTCTAATTGACATTTATTTTTTTTCACCGGCTTAGAAGTGACTTGCCAGTCTTTGTTAAAGGCAACAGAAAACCAACAATCAGTAAAAACGAGTCGTTGTGTATTATTTGCACCTACGTCTAGACTTAAGAAAAACACCAAAACTAAAACAAACACTCTCATTTTATTGCCCAATCTCATACCCACAACACACGACTTAGAACAGTGTTTTTGCAGTATAGAAACACACAAAACCAATTCTTATTTGCCTATCCTAATAAAAGCTTATCTTCAACACTTTACGCCTCTGGTTAAATATCTAAAACAGATTTATAACAAGCTTATCTCCTTAGTATAAAAATAAACTGCACCTAGATCTTCACTTCCCAAACCCTTATACAACGACAAAAAAATGTTATAAATGATTGAAGTGTAGCGAGTGAAGAAAATAATTGTTATCTGTTCTTTTTATTCACTTTGTTACTTACCAAGCTCTGTAAAACGCTGATACTCTCCAATGGTAGAGAAAATACGTTGCATGTTTCTAACATACTCCTCGAAATGTGGAGATGATTTATCACAACCGAACGTCTTACACTGAAAGATGACGTTGCCGTCGTAATCGACTTCATAATATGTAGACCCTTCAACTTTTCTCCATTGTATTTCATAAGCAATAGCATTTTTACCATCGACTGAAACAAAATTATAAGTAAGTTCATTGAAGTGGTTATGAAGCTTAATGGGGCTCTGTGTATAAAAAGAATCGAGTTCAATCATCAACCCGGAGTTAACCAACTCAGTTCTAATCTTTTTCAAAGCACCTCCATAAGGGAGAGAGTCAGGTATAATTAGTTGACTGATATCTCCAACACTGATGACTTGCTTTGGTCTCCAATTGATTGGTATTGCTCTGTTGGGGTTAAATAGTTCAAGCAATTTTTTTAGTATAAACATTGGCGCTTTCCATTGGTAATAAGAAAATAATTAAAGCGACATCCTTGAATATTAAACATTGCAGCTTTCACAGTGTGATGAACTTCAACGAAGAGTGTGCTTTCACGCAATTAAAACTATCGCCTTCTCATTATTTACCAATTTAAAAAAGTTAATTAATCTATATTTATCAGGAAGCAACTCAAAGGGACAGGCTAAAATCGAAGGCACTTGAATTAAACCTCTTATTCAGAGGTTTCAAATTCAAAACCACCTACTTTTTTAGCAACTAAATTGTAAGCCCAACAAAATATACGCTGCATAAAATAAAACATGACCCCATACAATATGGGAGCAAGCGCAAAGAACAAAAATGGGAAGTTAGAAATTTGTTCACCATCACTAGTTTGAAGGCCTGGATCCAAAAAGAAGAAAAAGAGTGGCAAAAAACTCATTGGCAACATTAAAACTGCTATCGTAATGGCAAACACCTTACTCGTCTGATGTCCAGAAATACTTGTAATTTGAACCTTCATATTGATTCCCCTCGTCATAATACGTATCAATGAAAACCGCAAAGTAAGAGACTAAGGTATGCAAGTCAAGTGATTTGGCTCATTATCGTATGAAGTAAAAAGTGGACAGGCACTTTTTGGCACTAAAAACAGATTATTGTTCTATTCTCTCCATGGAACCATGATCGGGCTACTTATTGGCGGTTTAGTGACTATCATTTTATTTGTATTATCTAGTAAAAGTTCTTAATTACGGCACTTTTTATTACACCACTCATAACTTCATTAAAAAAGTGCCATATATTAATAACCTACCACTCAGAAAGATCACCTAAAGCAATATACTTAATAGTACAATAACCCAAGTGATGATTATCTGAGCTTGTAATGCGGTTTATCTCAACACTTTGACTTGTCGTTTGAGCTGTCAATAGCAATGAATAATAAGCATCAAATAATGGATCATCAGTGCGTAATAGTACAACTTTTTTACCGTTACAAACAACACCATTGTCTAGCTGCACACCTACATGCCCCCAATGACCTATAGCGACACTTTTTATCTTACCAACATATTTTCCTGAACTATCTATGTTTCCTGCTATCGATTGACTAGAAAAAAACGCGAATAAAAAAATAAGAAAAAGTGATTTCATAAAAACTCCTTTAAAAACTTTGTGGTGTTTGACTTTCCTTTTCAAAAAAACAATCATCACACTTTAAAAAATAAAAATCATCAACAATTGGCATATTAATAGAGCAACAACTTATTATCAACAAAAAACCATTACTAGCAAAAACAACCCACAAATATAAAAAACTTTCAAAAGAAAAACCACACACAGAGAGCACTAAAAAACAAATTTAATGATTTGAAAACCTAAATTAAACCAAGTTAAAAACTATCATTAAAAACCAATAAAACAAACCAGAATTAAAAACCGATAAAGCAAACTGCCGTCACCCCTGTGATAACTTTAAACAACTAAAAATGGAAAAATTTAAAGAAAACTTAAAAGCAATTTAAAAGGACAGGCACTTCTTGAATCCCAATCGAATCAAATTCATTAACTTGAAAGATAAGACTTAATCACCAGAAAACAATACCAAACCTTACCTTACAGTTTTAGCAGGGTGAAATTAGGAATATATTAATATAAATAAAAAGCAGGACTTATAATAAGAAAATGTGATTAAATTAGCATTTATTAGCCAACACCCTTGTACCAATTCACATCATTTTTAGCGGCATGTGCTCTTAATATGGTTTGAGAGCCTGCGAAGTTACCAAAATGAGTACCAAAGTTTTGTACCCTATCCAGCCAAGTTACTACTTCAATTTTCAATGACTCAAATATACTGGGTGTGTTCGTTGATATGTACCCTGCCTTTTTTTGATGAACGTGCCGACCAGCCCAATCGAGTAGTTCAAGGTAGTCCAAAAACGAGAAAGGTAATGTGTGTTCATGCACTCTTTCACCAAACGGTTTAAGTGATCTTGGTTGATTGGCTTGACACTTGAATTCATATTGATTTGATTTTTTGACGTTCGCTTTGTTTTGAAAATGGTTAATACGTTCTTGAATAGATGTAAAGTCGCTATCTTCTAATGTATTTGCCACACCCGATCGAATGGGGTTTAAGTCTACATAAGCCATGCAGCTTAACAATGACGTCTCATCTAGCAAGGCTTGTGATTTATATCGCCCTTCCCAATATTTACCAGTGCAGCTGTCTTCTTTGTTTGCAGTCTTTGCAATGTATTCATTGAGATTTTTCATATACCAACTAATGTCATACAGCCTAGTTCGCCATTTTTCAATCAACTCAGATACTTGTAGCTGTTCTGCCTCACTAAGCGTGTCGCCATGGAGGTATCTATCTATAATTGGACTTCCTCTACACAGCTTGTACCACCTCGATATTACTTGGTTATCTGGCCAATTGAGCGCTTGCTGTCTATTTACTTTTACAACCAAATGATAGTGATTACTCATAATGGCATACGCCGCTATTTCAATAGCAAATACACTGCTTAGCAACTTAAGACGCTCCACTAACCATATGCGCCTATGGTTAAAGTTTTTACCTGTGTACTTATCCTCTCCACATAAAAAAGCTCGGCGAACACACCGTGCGACTAAATGATAGTAGGATGTCGACGACAAATCGATCAGTGCTTTCCTTGCTCTTGTCATTCCTGTTCACTTTAACTTTAACTGGATATTTAAACAGTAGTCCGTTCGATTTCTTTTGGCAAGAAATTTGTGCCTGTCTCAAGTTTCGATGGCGTACCACGCCTCTTTGATTTAGATAAACTAGACCCTGAAATAACGAGCTCTCAACTCAGCAGAGTTCGCAAAACCATAAGCTATTTATTCACCCCCCCCTTAATCTCAACAATATTTGAGCGCCTTTCAAAAGCAAATAACGAGCCGTTTTCAGTAATTTTTAAATTATTCCTGCTGCGTGTAAACCTAAACAGCAAAAAGACCGTATTATGATGAACTAACAACAAAGGATGGCATTCACAATTACCTAACCAATATCAAAATAAATCTCAGAAGACATACACTGAACACAAATTTAGCTAGGTTGACCGTAGAAAGCGAACCCTTTAAAAGATACACTAGCGCGAGTTTAGATAAGGGTACAAAGTAGGAATATACATTGAAATTCACTAACAAAGACGTATTGCTATTCGATTTAGATGGAACATTGATCGACAGTGTGCCTGATTTGGCACTTAGTATTAATCAAATGCTAGACGCATTAGGCATGACCCCCTATCCAACTGACACTATTCGAAGCTGGGTAGGTAACGGTGCGGCGGTGCTTACACAGAGAGCATTATCAGGTAGTATCGATATCAATCCTGATCTAGATGCCACCTTCGTCGAGGAAGCACTTTCAATATTTCTAACTTATTATGAGCAAAATGTTTGCGTTGAGACCACGTTATATCCTAACGTCAAAAGCACATTGAAAAGTCTGCATAACCACGGCTATCGGCTAGTAATTGTAACCAATAAGCCCGAACAGTTTGTTCGCCCTATCTTAAAACATTTAGGCCTAAACGACTTTTTCGAAATGGTTGTTGGAGGCGACAGCCTACCAAAACGCAAACCCGATCCAATGCAACTAACTTATGTTTGCGACAAGCTTGGTGTTACGCCTTCGTCGTGTTTAATGATAGGTGACTCGAAAAACGATATCTTTGCAGCCACAGCAGCAGGTATGCAAAGTATCGGTCTAACCTATGGGTATAATCATGGTGAAGACATTAATAGCCATGGCGCGACTTTGGTATTAGATGATTTTGCAAACATCATTGAAACCTTAGCCTCTTTAACGGCACCAGCAGAGTAAGAATATGAACCTTGTGAAGGTTTAACATTTTATCATTTATTTATTGTCTAAAACATGCCAAATACACTCTCAAAATATGCCAATACCCGCGTAGGAATCATAGGCGGTGGTATTGGCGGTGCGACTATCGCATTGAAATTAAGCCAACAAGGCGCTGATGTATTTCTTTTCGAAAAAGAAAGTAGCTTAGTCAATGGTCCGCCAATGTGTCACCTGCACGCAGGCGGTAATTTATATAGAGAAATATCAGACCAACAATGTATTGATCTTTTAAAACAATCGATCAACACAGCAAAATTATATCAAGAGGCCATTGATTACAGGCCAACAATCGTCGCGGTGCCCTCTCATGATAACGGAGAGCCAAATGACGTTATATCAAGGCTCACGGTGCTTCAGCAGGAATATCAGAGACTCATCGACGCAGACCCAACAAATGAAATGTTAGGTCCCGCATCTGAGTACTTTAGATTGTACCAACGGTCAGATATTGAACGACTCTCGCAATTGCCCGTACCAAGTCAGCCAAAAACGCCTGATGAATGGATGGTCGCTTTTGCCAAACAAACCGATTTAACCCAACTTAAGTTTCCCGTTTTTCTAGTACAAGAATATGGCATTAGTGTTTTTAGGCTAGCGGCGTTGACCAGTCTGGCACTAGAAAATAGCCCAAATTGTGAACTATTAACAAACACGCAAGTTACTTCAGTGGCACAGAACAGTGCTGAAAAATGGGTCGTAGAGACTAAACGTTCAGGCGCAGCTGAGACCTTTGAAGTTGATTACTTAATTAATGCATGCGGGTTTAGAACTGGCACTATCGATGACATGGTAGGACTTAAACCAAAACGTATGGTTGAATTTAAAGCGGCTTACATAAGCCGCTGGGAAGACCAACGGTATAATTGGCCCGAAATCATTTTTCATGGTACTCGAGGCACGAAAAATGGTATGACTCAATTAACCCCTTACCCTAATGGTTATTTCCAAATACATGCCATGACACCTGACATAACCCTTTTTGATGAGGGTTTAGTCTCGTCAAAGCAAGGAAGTGCCCAACCTGAACTTCCGAACAGATTTATCAATAAAGTGAATCATCAATGGGACGAACAAGTCATTCACGAAAGAACCACCAAGGCCATTAAAAAAGTTGCAGGCTTTATCCCTGCCTTTGATAGTGCAGATGTTGGCGGTCGCCCGATGTATGGCGCACAGCAAATACCAGGAGATGATGCAACGTTAAGGGTTGCCGATGTCGCTTTTCAATCGAATAGCTATGCTCGATGTGAAATCGTCAAGGCCTCATCAGCCCTGCCAGCTGCAAACACCATTATTGACAAGCTATTTGAGCTCGGTTTGTTATCCAATAGGTACTCAGCCCACTGTCAAAGTGCTTTCGTTGATACATCTATGACAAGTGACATAACTGAGCAACAAATTGCGCAGCGAGCAGAATACCTTGCACAGGAACGTGGCTTTCCTGCTGATCTAGCAGGGCGAACAATGCCTGCTGTTGGGTAAATAATATAAACGGCTCTAGGTAATACGAAAACCTTTAGCCGTTACTCCTCTGTGAAGTGTCAGATGCCTCATCGCCCTATCCTGCGGTAAATAGAAGTTGCTTGGTTAGATGGATAAACATTGCCTGTCCCACAGTACTTCAACAATACTTTTGCCGGCCTCATAATACTTCCTCCATAACGAGCTAAATACACCGTATTCAACAAGAGCAAAGCCACAGAAAGCAGGCATGCTTGAGGTTATGAGGCACGATAAAATACCTTTGAAAACGGTGTGTCCCTTAGAAGTACTAGTCATAGAATAAGAGGCAGGAAAACATGTAGATAAATCAACATTTTTTCCTGCTATTGCAATCGGTATTGTGGCTGACAGCTTAGATATTTTGGCGCAAGTAGTTATTTAGCTCGGTAATATCAACACTATAAATATTCATTAGACCATTGTGTACACTGTCCTGTCGCTTGAGCAATTCATTGTAATTCTTTACAGCTTTCACTTCAGGGTTGTTATCACTTGAGAAAAATAAGGTATTACCGTCCGCTGATAGAATGGGATCTGAGTCCATCCTGCGCGAGTTTATTTTATTGCCTAAGTTTATCGGCTGCCCCCACTTACCGTCCTTTTGTTTAACCGATACATATAAATCATAGTGTCCTAAACCACCCGGCCTCATTGACGTGAAAAACAACAACTTTCCGTCAGTAGAAACTTCAGGATCTGCGTCACTGACCGTAGAATTAAGCTCTGTGATCTCAATCGGCGCTTGATATCCATCAGGATGATACTTAGAAATAAAGAGATCGACATTGCCCGTAGACCCTTTGATCATAGATGAGAAGTAAATATCTTTATTAATATGCACAGTCGGGTAGATCACATTATGATCTCCGTTAATTTTACCAGGTACCAACTCAGGCTGGCCAAATTTATCGCCATCAAAGCTTACTTGCCACATTTTAAAGATATCTTTTTTCGCACCTTCTACGGGCCTTCTGGAGGTAAAATAAAATGTGTTACTGTCTTTTGAAAAATACGGATTAGTGTCATGAAACTCGCCACTAAACGGCAGTAATGTTGGGGTCTGCCAAACCCCTTCTTTTTTATGAGTCATGACGAGCGCGCTGTGTGAAAACCGGGCCAATGCCCTAACAAACGCAAATTTTTTGCCATCGGGAGATAAGCTAGCACCATACTCAAATTGACTCGTCGATACTGTATTTGGTGCGAATAAACTCGGTTCTAGGTTGTTTAAAATTGTTGCTAACTTATCATCAGCGTGTACAGACCATTGAGCAGAAAACGCTGACATCAATAACGCTACTTTGACTACTTTTATATTCTTTATCATATAAATATCCTTTCTTGCTTTAACACATTTTATGTTCTTTTTAATAATTAAATGTGTGTTGAATCGAGCTACTAGAAAACAACTCTGTCCTTAAAAAATTTTTACCAATCATTTTTACTAAAACTTAAAAACGACTAACCACAAGACTAATGAGTATGCAGGGGCTTTTTAGAAAGTAACTATGTGCCTGTCCTGAAATATTATTTTTCTCAAAAGCAATCGGCTTCAATTTTTGGGATCTGTTCTGCATAGCTGATAACACGCTCTGAGTAAGCCGACATGCTCCCACCTAAAGGTCATTGCAGGTTTTAAACTATGCGAAATCTGTTTGCCTTATACTGAATCCAAATATGAGCAAAAACCAAGCCTTCATCACTCACAAGCTTCTATGTCGACAACTCTTCCTGATGGAACGCTGCTCTCATCAAGCATGGATTAGCTTACTCCTTGCGCAGGTTTATCTTTAACCCCCATGATCAAAAGCCACAAACAAATTCCTATTTCCCCCAATGAAGCTGGCAATTCGACAAACAGAGGAATAGCGACACTTGGAAAAAGAAGGTACCCAAAGAATTTTATCAAATATCCAAAACAGCCTATCATCAACAAAATTCCGAATATCTTAGGAAGAAACCCCGACTTATAAACAAGGTAACCAAAAGGAAACAGCCAAAGACCCCAAAATATCTGAACTACTGAAATCCCATTATTGTAAGACCTGAGCAATAGCATCACTTGTGTATGTATTTGCTCGGTATCGACTGCTTTTAAATATTCAGCTCCACTAAGAAGTGTTAGCACGTCAACTTTATTGATCATATTGAAAAGAGAAATAGGAACGCTGACAACAGCGAGTGCAATCATGAGAAAAGCGTAGTTTTTATCAACTGACTTAAATAGTTTGTACAAAATAAACGGCAGTACAAAAAAACTTATATAGCAGAGTACCCCACTCACAATACCTAATCTGAATAAGAACTCAGAATTAAGAATGTTATTAACCGTTACTGCCGCATCTCCCCATACTATAAGCTGAGATGGTACATAAATAAGGTTAAATATCCCTGTTAAAACGACTGCCAGATAAAATAACCCAGCGAGTCTTGCGATACTTTTTTTAGACACGACTCTTCCTTAATAAACTAAACTTGTTGAGCATAAATACTCAAAACTAACGGCTTACAATGCCAATTAAGGCAATAAGTAATTGATTTCAACATCATTGAGCGAAATGGATCCGAGTAAAGCCAATACGGACCCTACTTTGAGGCTTTGTTAAACGTTGGATTCTTCTGGCCACTTCCAAGCAAGCCAAACAATTACCATAGTCAAAATTGACTCAACGACGGCATACATTTTATAAAAATACCAACCCACAGCATAAGCAAGGAACATAAGCATAACTGTCATTATTAACCCAACTGTTATATTCAATAACCTATTGATTTTTGCTGGTAATAATACGGATAAGCAGATCATCAAGCTCGTGACCAACATTATCGAAGACAACCCAAGCAAAGCTGTTTGATCTCCAGCTCCAAAAATAGTAGTCCCGTTGATCATCGACTCGATTTTTGTCGGTGTATAAAGCTCGAAATAATCACAATAAATGTAAAGTGACATAACAGCTGACCATAGAGCACATAGCTTAATCTTGATATTGACCTGATACTCAGAAAGCTCTGACATTGTTCAAATACTCCTTATTTTGCTTCAAAACCACAGCGTATCTCGTGCCGCATAATAACGACTATTCATATACGCACTTGATTACATAAGACAATAACAATAACCTAACTCTTTGTAACCACCTTGGAAACAATTAGAAACAATCAAACTAACTCGGCCCTTCTATAAAAAATGAAATTTAACCATTTTTTGGGCTGCACATTTAAAAAAACAAAATGAACTTGCAATGAAACTCTCGTTTTTTCTATGTGTTAGCCCTTATGCAAGCGTACATTGTTCCACTTAACCACCTATACAGATTGTTACAATTCCATATCCATTTTTATTATATAAATGCATCTAAGGAGAGAGGTTTTCAATCAAAAGAATGTGAAAAAAAACTTAAAAAAATTAATTTTAAAACCAAAAAATAAATAGCCGGAAAGACTTAATATATAAATAAAGGAAGCATAAAACGATCACATACTCAGTAAAATCGACATTATTAGAAACTGAGACTTTAGCGACCAATAAAACTAAGGGGCAATAAAGTGAATGCCGTTTTCATGAGGCAAAACCATCTTATTTTGTACTTTTTCACCCCACCAATTATGTTGTCGTATTATTTCCTAAATAATTAGGACTCTTAACCTTGTGTGTTCAAACCAACAATCTGTCAATCACTGCTGAACAAGATTGGAGAAGCATCGTCGAAAGCTAGTACTTATGTATGAATACTACTTATGTAAATCAACAACAGGCTCTACTTTACCCAGCTTTTTATGGTTGGACGATTGCGTAAAATAACTTCTAAACATTCATTGGGGATCATGATTAGGTGGGGCCAATCGTCATCTCTTCCCACAAAAAAGTAAGTGGACTTTCTTTGTGCCAACCATGATCTTTTACTTTATTGATAGTCAATATTAGGGGGGATTGCGTTATACCTCTGTCAGCCCACGCTCATCAACGCAACGAAAGCCTATTCGTGATTAATATCACCTCTGATTTGATACTTAACACTGTTCTTTTTTCTGGAAAAAACTCTCTAAGCCTCCAAGATAAGGCAACTAGTTATATACTTCCACTTTCAACAGGTATCTACTAACTTTCAAATACCATATAGCCGCCTAACGCCTATGTGAGCCGATAAACTCGGGTCTCAAATTTCTAAAAATCCAATTGTTCATTCTTTGCGTCTACGACTTGATTATGTAATATTTTCAGAGCAAGTGAAGTGCATTTTTGTACTCAAAGAAAGCTGCTCATCGTTAAACTTTACAGTATGAATCTCTCCAGATATGGACTTTAGCTTTGCATCAAAACCATGACCATTTTCTGCTCGTGCTAGAATTGCAGACACTGCTTTTCCTGTTAGGTAAAAGTACTGGGTATCTTTCACTTGTACTTTAGTTAATTTCTCGCCATTAACATAGAGCTCCAAGGGGTAATCCACCTTAACATATGAACTGTTATAGACCCCGGGAAGAATAAACTCCAAAACATGACGCTCTTTTTCAAAACCATAACTTTGTTGCAATTCAGAAAGCTCATAGCCTTTTCCTTTATAAGAAAAGTTAGAAGAAATAGTCACAGTTAAACCCGGTGGAATTTCAACGGTTGAAGTTTGCCATAATAAACAGACAGAACGTTTAAAGTCAGGGCTCCAATAACCGCCATATGGAAGCGCTATACTATTAAAGCTAAAAAAAATGAAATTTATAAAAACAAGTTTATACATAAAGTTGCTACCCAAACCGCATTAATACGCAATACTATTTTATGAAACTAAAAATCTGACCCCTCTAGTGATTTTAATATCCATAACGAACAGTTCAAATGCATTCCCTAGAACATTCTGGTTTCATGAAGTGTATCATCCACAAAGTCCATTGCTAACTCAATGATATTTCAATCAAATGCTTCTCTCCCTTCCTCAAAGAGTAGTCTGCAACTTGTATCAATCTCATCAAGGTAGCGAATTCTATGTCATACATTTTGACCCATATACCTAAATGCGTATGGCGGTCGTTCTAAAATCAACAAGTAGCATTGGCACGAACTTTCATTGTTATCTCTGACATATAATACCTAAAGAAGCCTGGGAAAATGGCTGATTAAACTAAACAACAAATAAGGCACAAACCTACTGCTTCGTAATCATGGGGGATTTAACGTGTCATATCCCTAGTAACTTAAGATCTTGCCAAACATCCTCATAACCATCAGCCAACAAAAACCTATGCCCCGGAGGCAGAGATAAGTATGGTAGAACTTGTGGTAAGTACTGATTAACGTGACTTACATGCAAAGGTTTAAAAAAGTCAGGGTCATTTGGCAGCGCTTCCCCACACCAAATATACCATCCACATGTGCCATTTTCAGCTTTATGCCTCAAACCATTTATTGGTTGTTTGCCAATTGTTTCAATCGCAATACCTAATTTATCGCTTTTGAAGCATGGAACATATTCAGCTTTGAACTTTGAACAAATTTCCCGTTGATTAGTCATCAGATCCCCAAGATATATAATTTTGACTGTTCCGCACTGCCTATACTCCATAACAGAAGCAACGGTTTATTAAATAACACGACTAAACAGCCCCGCGATTTGCTTTAACGCCACTATAGCCATGTCATAATAATTAGAACCTGACTCGTCTTCTCGCATTTTTTTTCGTCTACCATCTTTGATTTTTCAAGCGATGAAAGAAGAACTTATTTAATCTCACTCTTTCGATGATTTTTAAACCATATAAAAGAATTGGGTTGAACAAAATTACAGTGTCCATGACAGTATCGTTCACAAAAAATAGGCTAAAGAATGTTTAACCTAATTTAGTTGCAAGGCTGACCTAATAATTATAAATCCGCTCCCACCGCCTTATTTCCCCCTTTTTCTGTGTCGATTACCGTAATTGTTCTTTGAATAAACCTTTTAAATGCTTTTTCGGGAATGAATGGAGTTTTACCAGTTACATTAAACTTTTCCAGAATCTCATTGACTTGAATATCATTCATTATTCTGTTTTCACTCCACCCTTTTTGGTGGAGCTCTTTAACTTTAGCTATCCATAATAATGTATTTTTTTTAAATTCAACAAGCGATGACTTTCTTACAGGACTGCCATGACCAGGAACAATCAGAGTTTCATCATCGCCTAGTTTTAAAATAGCATCAATCGCCTCGCTAAAACCAATGGTTCCCCCTGCATAAAACGTTGGGTGCCAACTGCTATCGAATACATCTCCAGCAAATATCACATTACTTTTTTTGTAGTAGTAAATGTTATCTGTTGCAGAATGGGACTTCACATTTATATGCTCAAGACCTTCGATCTTGGGTAAGCTCTCAACAAGTACCCCACCTTTTTTTATAAAATATTCATTACCACCGGTATGGTCGGAATGTGCATGTGTATTCAATACAAATTGAATAGGTTTCTCAGAAATTGTACGAATAGTTTTGTCTAGTTCCACTAAATGTTCACTACCAGGCATAGGGTCTACTAACACAATACCATCTTCTAAAACTAATACCCCTATACTCGTTCCATACTCTTTTCCACTCAAAATATGAAGCTGTTCAGATATTCTTTCAACACTGATACTACTTGATAAAGCATCAGCGTTAAAAAATAATAATGAGATAGATGCTAAAATAGAGAACCTTTTCATAAATCTTCCTTTTAATATGTTAAAAGCTCTATCGCTATGTAGAGCCTGAATGGCTGATATAAATAACCGACCTAATTAAGAAAATAATGAGCTAAATGATAGGGTCCAACTTTAAATTGGCCTCATTAACTTAGCTTTTTACTTTTATAATAGTATTAACCAAAGAGAATCTTTAAAAATAGTACATGAAATGATTGGGATATGTACCAAAAAACCTATTTTTTACCAAAGTAAAACTAAAAACCTGATAGTTCAGCCTTCGTGCACTGAGCGAATAATACAAAGATAGTACTGCAAGTACACTATAAAGAAGTGACACAGCTATGGCTAAGATAGTTAGCCAAAATCCTTTTAAAAGGATAATTTCAAGCCCTGCATTAAAGATAACAGGGAATAAGCTGAAAATAAAAACAATAGCAACTACGTATTGAATGCGTTTTTCAAAAAAAATTATCCAAAATTAAAATATAACGCTGTGCTAAGCGATACAACGAAGCGGCTAAATGTAGCACAAGCCCTTCGGTTTCTATCCCTTTTTTAGCACAATTTTATAAGCTATTTGACAAATCATTAGGAGGCAACTTTGGAGGTGGTGGCGGTGCTTGTTTTGCTTTTTCAAATTTAAGTAGTTCACTTAATTTATAGTAATCAAAGTTGCCACAAAAGATCACTGTCTTTCGGTCTTTCCTAGTTGTATTGTACGCTATAAATATTTCTACTTTATCTAGCAGATCTTCTGGGATCCCCAAGTTAGAAATATAAAAGTTACCTTTATAGGTTCGATCTTCTCGTATATCTAAACTAAACTCAAACTTTCCTTTAACACGCGCAGTGATACTACTCAAATAAACGTTACCCTTTTGAACCGGAGACAGGATTTCAAAGTATTTTAAGCTGGTATCAAAACCATTATAGTCAAGCACTTCTGTAGCAAACGGTGAAATCACATGCTCATCTTCACATGCCAAAACACTAATGTGGAAAAAACTAAGTAATATAATTATAAAGCTTCGCATAACCATCCAAATAAAAGACCCAAGCTTTCGACAAAAAAACGTAAACCCTCGACTCCACGCCAACTATTAAATCAGTTATGAGCGCCAGAAATTAAGCTCCAGATTGTATTTTAATACAACACCCCTTACCCACTCGTGAATGATGTAGTGTCCCTTTAAATAAAACCCTATTTCAGGGATTAAAAAACCAAAAAAGTTAAAATTGTATAGATTATTTACTATATGTAAGAATTTTTACCGATTAATAATTTGGCACTATTAAAACTTTAAAGATACTTAAAAACCCACCATCACACCAAAGTTTATTTTAAAGTTAACACCTAAAAACATAATCTAAGGAAAATTAATAATTAACTCTAGATTGCGCATTATTGTTATATACCTTCGTAGAAGCTTGATTTAGAATGAAGATAAACGCCACTTCCATCCTCTTTCCACCCTTCTCTCATTGTTGATATCCAAGCTTTTTTACTACGATTACCATAGTTACTATTAAGGCTAGGATCGATACGAAGATTAACTCCAACCATGTTTCGGCTATTTAGACAATCCATACCCCCACAAATAAACCACCAACCGTTAATCTGGAAAATATCTTTTTTTTGGCACTTTGTTTAACAGGCTACCAGCTATGCTAGAAAAAAGTTTTCCCAGTGTTTCATCTAGTTTGTTATATAGATCGCTTAGTTACTTGTCGTTAACTCGTTCAAGCCCTTTCTCCCCCATTTTATACTCTCTGTAGAATTTACTTATGTGCTCAATGATGTATTTATCGCTATATTCTTTGTTAGTTTTACTTTTATAGAAGTTATAAGCTGATTTGCAGAACTGTGACGCTTCAATTATTCCTTTCTCGGGTATCTTCTTACCGCCGTAGGTATAGCACAAATGGTATTTCGCCTCCATATTTCCTTTTTTAGAGGATTCTAACCAATATTCTTCTGCTTTGCTGTGATCAACTTTCACTCCTAACCCATTCGAATAAATGTAACCAATATTAGATTCAGCAATTGACTGGAGCTGAATAACTTTTTCTTTGCTAGGTGCAGAAGTTGATATCAATTTATTCCAAACAACGAGTGCATTAGAGTATTGCTGAACCGAAAAGTATTTTTGCCCTAAGGTTAATAATTTTTCCGCTTCTTGATCAGTAATGTCACTCCCTAGACCTTCCAAAGGAATAAATAAAAGTAATAGTAATTGTATTTTTTTTCATTATTTTTCCACGAAACTCGTTTATCGAGTAAAAATCATTGGGTAAGAAAGAAGAAATCAAGCATTATATAATGCTTTTATCCACATATAAGAAACAGTGGCTTATTATTATATTAATTAAACAATTTTATCGAAAAATAAAACAGCCCTTTAATACGCACGTTAGTTACCTAATCGTAAAGTATAAAGCGCTTTTATGTCGCTATTACAGCTGTAGCTTTTACTGTCATTAATAGAAAAAGAAAGACTTGATAGCTCACCAATACCAAACCCTAAACCTCCATCAAATTGGCAATGATATACTACATGGACTATACCATCTTCAATAAACGCCGTATTAATAAATAATTTAAACGTGGTATTCTCCCTCATAACGATGAACTCCCCCCCTTCAACTAAATTGAATTCAACAGATTCATTTGATGAAGAGATCAAAAGCTTATCGCCCTCTCCTAAAGAAGCATAGGATACGACTAACATTAAACAGAAGACTATCCATTTCATTATACTCGCCCTCACTTTATACAACTAACACGCTCATATACAACAAACTACCAAAACGTTTGTCAGGCTATGCTGACGCTTAATCATACCCCGCAAAAAACTTGACGTTACATGTCGAATTGCTCGCTTTATTATATGTTGACCTTACCTCTAGACAAAATAATTGCGTTGTTTCACTGCTAAACAAGAGATTTAGTTTCTCCAATACTCAACTTCCGTATTTGCTACCTATGCAACATCATCAAACGGAGTCACAACTGAATCAAAATCTATGTCTGTAATATCTATATCGGGTGGATTTATGTTGTTTCAACATTAATGCAACCACTGTGAATACCTCAACAACTTCGGTCTATCCTTGACGGTAATTAATAGAAATAAACTTAATTAAATTTCGACTCACGCTCATAGCGCTCCTCAGAAGCCCCACATAGCCTTAAGCGGTGAGTAATAGTTGGCCATAATGCGAAGCAAAACCAACTATTACAACCTGACTATAGAACTGGCTAGGTTTTAGTTATTAAGCGGAACCTTGGTTCCTACTCTATTATTATATTCTTGGATGCAGGAATTAGGCATCGTTGAGATGTCGTTATTTCCTACAGACTGACGCACACGATTATATACACCATCGGTGCCCTGAATTTCATATACGATAGCTGAGCAACCATTTGTATTAAAGTCAATTTCGTAGTTCTTATCTTTCTCGAATGAGGTTGTTATAAAGGAACCACAAGACGTACTAACTCCCACACCGCTATGCTTTTTATAAATTAAAAAATTGTTAGGCTTACCAGCTTCAAAATAAAACTCTTTAGCATTAGCGGCATAGTCCCCGTATGTCCACAAAGGAACACCCACCTTTTTTGACTTAATAAAACTACCATGCATCTTTGCATATAACGACACTCTATTTTGTCCATTTTCACAGTTAGGGGTCTCGAAGCCAACCACTAAAGCCTCTCCACCGTGATGGCCTGAGGCAACGAACCTGACTTTAGCTCTGTCCCCAGCGGTCGGTTCATCATACTCAACCGTTGTTGTTGCACAACCCGAAACAAGAAAAGACACAATTAAAAGTTTGGTACAGACTTTAAACATTTATACTCCAAAAATCTAATGCCTAAATATACAGCGAAAAATAGCAGACTAAATTAAACGAAAAATGGGCGCAAACCTGCTGTTTTTGCGCCCATAACTTAATTAACTTGTTAGGTGAATACAGCACCACAATTATGTTGTGATTTTATTATTTGCCCACGTTTACAACATTCAAAACACTGGTACACGAATTCATAAGGGAGTAGCCATACTTGGACCGTACTCCAGCCAGTTTAGCGTTGTTTAACAACAACACCTGAATGAACCAATATACTCTTGTGGCATCACGGACATTTAAAAATCACTGGCATATTTAGCCAAAACAAGTTAGCTGATAAAAAAGATGCCAAGCATTAATCATTGGACTAACACTTATTTAAGATATCTATCCCGACGATTCACTTAACATTTGCCTAAGTGGCGCAAAATAGTTGCGCCAAGTAAGCGAAAAAAGAGCAAAAAACCAACTAAATTTTGCTCCGACATAATAACGAGTTAGGTTATCTATTCGAGAAGTTGGCCTGGTAAGAATAGTTAGCCAATTCTTCAAGGGCTGTTTTTTCATCAACTTTATCTAAGCTTTGTATTCTTACAGTCATACCGTTTGAAGTATGATGTCTTGTACTAATCTTCAAATATAGCTTTTCACCTTTTTGCAACGAGAATTCTCTATTAAGTGTTCCATCATCGAATTGTGCAAGACCCTGAAAAGCACCAATTTTGTTTTTACCTTCCTTTACATTTATCCAAGTGAACCCCTTCATACCTAAATTTGCGACATGGTCTTCATTTAAATAAACTTGTGCATAAGCACCCAGCGCAAATTTACTAAACTCTCTATAAACGTAAACTACAGGCTCATCCCCTTCCGGTATAGGTGCATCTTTAAGTGATGGGCCCATTGCAACACAGCCACCCAGAAAACTAATAAGCAATGTGATAAATAAAACTTTTTTCACGTAAAACTCCAAAATTACATTTATAAAAACTAATATCTAAAAAAGAAAATATCTAATTGTCACTGCTTATGCAGTAATAACCAGAGCCTAAGCGGCAAAAATCGTTGAATAAAATTAGTGATGAAGGAGCACAAACCCAATGGTTTGCGCTTTTTTGGTTTAGGTGCTTGTTATGCAAAAGCTACTGCCACTTTCCTTTTCCTGAATAAACTTGTTCACCATTATTATCAAAAATTTGGAAAGTACCATTGTTTAATATTCTGTATGTTTGATTCTTGGCTTTAAACCTGTAGCCTTGAAATGCGCATGGCGTAGTGCCATCTGAGCAATGAGTGTGAAAAGTTTCACCATTAATTCGTTGCTCACCGCCGGTTCCATGCTCAAGTATATTCAAAACGACATTATCGCAGCCGACAACGCCCTCTTCACATAACTCAGCAATGGTTAGCTCATATTTTTCAGTAATTAACGTTTGAGCTAGGGCGCTGGCTGACATAAATAGCATTATGAGAAATAGATTTATACGCATGATTTTCCTAAATCATCAAACGCCTTTATTAATAGGCCATTTGCGGCGGGCTATAATATGCGATAAGAGAGGAAAAGCCAACTATATTTAGCCCTTACCAGCTACTCAGTTATATAAATGAAACAATTAAAAACCTTTACTATATTTTTGTTGCGCTTTTATCATACGTTTTTTGTGCATATCTGCTCTGTGTTTTAGTTCTGACTCGGATAGCTGACTTACGTGCCCTTTTGCTTCAACAAACTCATACACGAATATTGTCTTCCCTATTACCTCTTTTAACCTACTTTCTCTATCTAAAACTTGAAACCTATCTGTCAACTCTGGGACTCTCAACTGATATGTATCACCTTCATTTGATTCAACAATAAGACCTAAATCAAATACATTGACGATTGTCACTTCAAACTTCTTACCCAATTCTGGAATACTAAACAATAGAGTCACCTCACGCCGCCACTGGGGGCAAATACTGCTTGGCTAAACAAGTGTAGCGAAGCGGAACCGAACCAAGCTTTCACAGTCCCGCGCTTAATTGGTTAGTTATGTGTTTTATCCAACTTCACCATGTGAAATACCAATAATTTTAAAACCGCCATGTTCTTCGATAAGATAATAAGACAAATGACCGTAGTCATCTTTAACATCTAGTTCAACTAAATAAACGCGCTTATTTTCTACTTTAAAATTGCTTTTAGTATACAAGCTTATTTTATAAGGCTTATCGTATTCATAGACATTGAACCAATTCAATATCCATTTATGCTCATCATCCGTTATACAGCTAAAATCTGAGCACGCTTTTACATAATTAATAATTATTTGGGCCAGTTCAGTGGATATTGTAGCCTCAACTTTGACTCCATGAAAGTTTCTATATTTTGAAATAGATTGCGTAGGTGAGCAAGCAACCAGATTGAAAATAAGTATAAAAATGAGTGTACGAGCCATCAATAAACACCTGAGGTCACAAGCCAACGGCTAAAAAAATTGGCTAGAATTTGTGGTGTACGAACAAAGACAGGTGTGATTTATCCACATGTGCAACCTTGTCATATACCCTGCCTTGCAAGTGTGCTCAATGCGTTTAACTGACTTTCCAAATCACGAAGATATCGGGTGTTTCGCATACTGCACTGATTCACTTCGCCACTCTTTCCTTCAAACACCAGATATTCCTCATTTAAAGTAAAAAACAACGAACAGCGACTATTTCTCTGAACGACCTCTTCTAGCTCAAAAACGTCCCCTTTGTACTTTTCATTCACTCTCAAAGTTGCAGACATATTGCCTTTACCTCCAAGCATTTGGGTACTAATAATACGACCAAGGTACACTTTTTCTGCATTTGACACATATTGACCAACATTAAATTCCATACATTTACATGCCGTAACAAGTGGAGAAACTACCAATAATAAGCAAGCAATCAGATATTTCATAAGGGTATATGACACCTCAGTGAGAAAACAAAATTGGACAGAAGCGTTAGACTGATAAATAACGGTTCCAGTCAGCGCTTAAATTGAAAAACAAGAAACTAAGACCGACTTAAAACTCAATAACGCCACTGTACCTAAAAGCTGATTTAAAGAAAAGGCTTGAAGTAAAAGCGGCATTCAAGACAGCTATTTACAGTGTTCCAGCCCCCTGAAAACACCACAACAACACCGCTCCCAGTGACAAAGCAGATCTAATTTTATTAGTCTACTTATGGATTAGCTTGTAAGGGACTACGGCCCCTCGGATGCGAGGTAGTAAGAGTATTTTAAACACAAGCCATACACTATAAATTGGCGGACTTCTGTTAATGTGTCGATATATATCTAAGTATTCAGGAGGGTGACATTCTGCGCATAGCAATTTAACAAGCTCATTATCCAGCAATGCTCTACCATAAGTAGATCTAATGCCTTAATAACATGCACATATGCTTGCATAAAATCAGTAACAAAGGAGCAAAGGCCAAGCGTTTGTATATTCTTGATTGAATTAACTTGTTATGTTTTTTGCCAAAGTATTACAGTATCACTAAGCAGCTCTTCATTAATAAGGTCTTCTAGTTTGCTTGGTAAAGAACCATTTTTCAGCTGGCTATTTAGTACGCTTAACGTGCTGTCAATATTTCTGGGAAGGGAACCAACAACAATCTGCTCAGCGGCACACTTAAAAGTTAAACAATCTCTAAATCCTAATGACAGATCCCAACAATAAGAGATCTCTGTAATTTCAGAAATAGACACTATTTTCTTTTGACCTGCTTCAAATATAGCTAGGTTTTTACCGTCAATGTACACTTTAGATCTAGAAAATGGCCACATACTATTTGAAAATATAATGTCTGCCGTAAACGGCACATAAAAGTTGACTAAGGTTAGCAACAAAAGAGCACAGCCAACTGTATTGTGTGATGCGCTTACAGCGTTTGTTATGTTCTATATACGGTAATATCATTTATATTAGAGAACACAATTGAACGACTGTTCTCAAACGTAAATACAGACTCAGATCCGCCTTTAATAGAATAAGTTTCAAAACTTTGGATTTTTAAGCCTTTGATACCAAGATTGTGAGCGAGGTCTACTACCTTAAAATATGAATCTAATTCTTGCATTTCATATGACTTTGGCGCTTTCTCTTGATTACGCCAAAATACAATTGCACAATCAAAATAGTGGCGGAACCAACAGCCATTAACCTTAAGGTAAATGACATTGGCTTGATCCACTAGCATACCTTCTGACCACATCTCAGTACAAAGTAGCTCCTCAAGAACGTGATCAATTAGATTTGGCACTTTTCCATTGATGTCCAAATTATCACTCATAAATCACCAAGCACATAAGGTTTAACTCACAGACAAAGCTGAATAAGCTAACATAAAATGAAGCGTCGAGCTTATTTCCTTTTATCCTTGTTTAGCGCTTGTTGGTTGCACTACCACTCAGGTAGCTTCGCTGGATATAAACTAAATAAAGCGATACTAATGACTACGCTCAAATGAAAGGTAACAAATATAAGCTCATGATACCAACAGCAATGCATGTGAATGTGGATGCTATCACACCCGCTACAAGATATGTTTTCAAACGATTGGGCGGATATTTCCTTGTTCAAGATGCAGAGTTACAACAATTAGACTGATTGCTCACCATAAACTTAAAGTAACTTGTTATGCCGACTTTCGCCACACAACTTCAAATTCTTCTTTAGAAATCTCTCTAGAGTCTGACAGTTCTAAATCTCTTATGTTGCCATCGTATAACCAACATTCATCCTTAGAGTCATTTCTTGAGGAAAACCATTTCCCATCATACTTTTCTACTTGGCGAAGGGCATGTCCCTCATCTGCAAACTCGGTCCACACTATACCTTCACCAAGATGTGATTCTGAAGGCCCTGTCCAATATTGCACTATACTTCCTTACCTATATAAAGCCCCATCAAGAGGCAAATAAATGCTTGGTTATAATTGGTGAAGAATGAACGTCAACCAAGCAGTGTGGCATCATTTTAAAAGCTTATTAAACTTATTTAATTTGCATATTTGTTGGTTCTGCATTTCTCAGTTCTGACAAATTTTTATCGACGCCTTTCGATACTCTATAATGCCATTGGTCTAGCAATCTAGCATTACAATTATTTTCGAGGAGCAGTTGAATTGCTTCTTCAGCCATTTCTAGCGTAAGTTCAGGGTCGCCTACAATTGAAATGTATTTTTTATATGATACCCCTGTTTTTTCTAAAGTTAATTTGTCAATTTCTTCAACTTGCTTTTTCGTCAATGCATAGGACGTGCTGCATTTAGAGTCTAGCAATGTAAATGTCACGTCGTACATGTTTAGATTGCCAATATATCGGGCTAAATGATTAGCTGATTGATCTGCCTGAGCACTCAATGTGATCATAAGAAACAATATAAATAGACTAAATTTCAACGGCTAAACTCCACGTAAATATACCGCCCATATAAGAGGCGAAAAAAGATTGGCTAAAATTACCGAAGGATGAGTGCAAACCAAGCGTTTTGCGACCATAGGTTTAAGCGCTTATTATACGTACTTTACACAAACTTCGGAATCATTCTTAGATACGATATGATTATATTTTGATAATGCCTGTACTTTAATAGGTGTTGGTAAATCAAAGAGCAATACCGACACTTCTTGTAACCCTTGTTCCAAACCTGAAGCCATCTAGATTTTGTCGCATTTTTACGAAAGGAAAGCTTCAATTTGTTTGCATAACTGTTTCCAGGTATTAATCACATCTTGTATGGTGTCCTTTTCCAAACTTGCGAACTCATCTTTGAGTTCAAGATAGGTTTTCATATAATTGTCGAATGTGCTCATTCTAAATAATTACACGTATTTCTCAGTGCCTATCACACTACTTTAGTCGGCAAAAAGTTGATAGCCACAATGTGAAGCTAAGCATAACAGACAACGGCTTTTATCCACGTTTACGACCTTGTTACAAATCTGCCCAAACAATATGAATTATGCCATTTTGCTTTAGTAAAGATGAGACCGAAATACTATTCTTAACCAATACATTTTCCGATATATATAGCCACGCATATTCTGCTTCGAATTCACTCTGCAAATTATATATATATTGATTGATTTCACTCACTTCATTGATATTGAATGTTACACTTTCTCCGTATCGGAAAAACCGTACTGTTCCGTCATTTTCAATCGCCACTTTTATAGGTGCATTATGGCTACACCAATTTGCAAATTGGCCACAGTTTTCAACTGAGTTACCTTTTATTAGTGAAATTGCAGAGTCTCTTTGCAAGGGCAATACTAAAACAAAAAAGATCAGCAAAACGAAGCTCAAGTCGACGAAAACGCTATATAACCCTATATCATTTTCTAGTTTCATACTCAGTACTCAAACCAAACTTACAATGCTTGCTATAAACTTCACAAAAAGTTGGCTATATTTGCGACGTAGGAACACAAGCCCACCATATTCCCTTAAACAGTACTAATCAGATAGACCCGAGCAAACACCTGCAATCAACTCTGGTTTTATATGAGTTAACACTTTTACTTTTCCAAATTTTTGCGTACGAACGCCTTTGCCAGCGAATATTTTTATCTACGACAAATATCGCATATCAACAGTGATGCAGGCTTGACTGTCTTTAACCATAACAATAAGTTAAGTAAATGTCACCAAATTAGGAATAGTTAAAGAACCGTTTTCGAGTCACCTAGCCTGCCAACAAAAGTTAATCATTGTGTTGACTGAACAGGAAATCGTAGTACGGATAGCACACTGCCCTTTTATCAATATTGGCTGACAGTATCTTTGCTTAATGTCTGTAGGTTGAGGCTGATGGGCATACTGAAGTTACGAGTACAGAGTATTGATATGGTGTACTAATTGGAAGGAGGCTTTTCGAGATAGCTCGACTACAGAAATATACATGTGATTGTCACAGTTAGCTACAATTGTGCCCAAGCGCTTAATTTGTGCTTTTTGGCGCTATTTCTATAATAAGCTGCCGTGCATAAACCCAACATCACGCTACTAAACAAACCAAAAGCAAAAATGTTAGCGATTGAAATGTCATCTAAATGCCAAAATACCAGCGCAGACAATATGGGCATATACCAAACCGAAGCGATCACAAAATTGGATAAAAAACGATTGTAGTGAAAAGGCACAATTTTAACCCCTAGCTTCCTTAGCAGCCTATATGGTGGGGGCATCATGTTAATTTTATTCACTTTTGCTTCTTCAAGCTCTCTTTGTGCCGCTTCAAGTTTTGTAGAATACGACATACATACTCCCTGTCACTCACATTTTTTCTATGACAAATATCGCATATCAACAGTATTATGCCTGCCACATAACAACGACCATGCAGGTACGAACTTTACTCCTCTCACCATAACAATAACGTAAACAGATGTCACCAAATTAGAAAAGAACAAATAGGTTATACACCATCAAAGGCACCATAGTCGGAAATATAAGATTCAAGGCATGTTGAGGTTATTAGAACAAGATATTGATTTTGATGAAAAATCAGCTGCGGATTTTACAATATAGATAGAGCTACAAAAATATGTTTGTGACTGTCTCGTTAGATTCCGACAATAACGTGACAACCAAAGTATATAATGTTATTGAGTGCTTTTTGAACCTTTTCACCCACTAAACTCTCCGTAAAACACAACGCGCCAGCTTGGCTTATTAGATTACGGATACTAACTCGACCGAAGCCAGTTTTTGATGTCGATTTTTCCAATCAACAAGATATTTAGATAGCTGAATTCTTGATTTTTCGTTTTATAGAAGATCACCAAACACCCATCCCCCTGATAAGAGGATTGCTTTTTGGCATTGGGGCAGAAAAACGAAATTATAGCAAAGAGCTCTTGTGTTCCATCCGTAATATAAGCTGCTTTTTCAGGACACGAATGTTGTCGACAAGCGGATGCCAAGTATATGTTCTTCGCTGGCTGAGTTATATTGTCAGAAGGCCCGCCAAATCCAGCTCTAACTTGTTCTGCAACAGGAGCATTTCAAAAGTAAAGCCCTTTCTTATCACCGAAGAATACCTGAATATGAGATCTAAACCCTTCATCCAAGATTAATTGGTTAGTATTTTGGAATGTTGACACATCATAAGGTTTTGCCTGAACTTTTTCAGGAATAAACATCAAAGCGATGACAAGTAATAAACGCATAAACTTCCTTAGCGTCTCACAAAGAGGCGAATTATTGTTGGCTAAAGTATGAAACGAAGCATCACCGGGTCAACGATTAAGAACCCTGCCTAAGTGAGTTGTTACGAGTACTCAGCTCCGTCATGGATTTTATGCACATACTATCATCAACCTTTAATTTTTCGATCCCTGATGGCGTTATATAAGCCGCCTCAGGAACCATAATCCAGTTTCCGTTTTTATCTAAGTCTCTAACCTCACTATGTAGCCCACAGTTAGAGACCTTAAACGTATTATTAGTATAAGGCTCGTCACCACTGAGTTGTTCTAGTACTGGAGTGCCAGCGAAATCTGGTTGCTTAGACTCGGATACAGAGAAAATAGCTAATGACCTTCCTCTTCCTGGAGAGTAACTAATGACAAAGTACTCCGTTTCATCAACAAGCTTTAACGAATAATAAGTGCAACATGGTCCATTCACTTTATAAATAAACTGGGTAGATTCGTTACCAAAGTCATCATATTTAATAGCAATATGTTTAGTGTTACCCATTTCGTCATTTCTAAGCAAGAATGTATGCGTGGAAAACTGACCACCAAATACATAGGGTTCTTCGTACTCGCTTAGAATAGAGCCAATTAAATCAATATCTTTGAACTCTTTATGATGGCTATCTGCAAAAGATATTATGGGAAATATTACTAAAAGAATTGCGATGATTTTCATAGTACTCTAAGTGCCCGATTATCTAGTAAAAATGGTGAGCTCAATTTGAACGAAGCGAATCGCCCGCAAGTTTTATCTCTGTTAAATGACTTGTTAGGTATCGCTTTGAACGATACAGCCAAAACCATCAATTTCAACATTATATAACTCAGCTATACAAGTCATAAAGCCAAGCACACTATCATAACGTAAACCATAATAATAAGTTAATTAGATGCGACCAAATTATAAACCAATGAAGAACGTCAATGACGAATAACAGTGATATTTGAAAAAGAACAAGTTGGACAAACACTTTTTCAAGATAGAAAAAATCACAGCAATATATTTGTGCCTGCCCTATTTGGTTTTACTTTTAATTCATTGGTCCAATCTTGCCATGAAATCGACTTGCCAGGGAATGCTATTTTTGAGAAAGGCCACACGGCTTCAAGCCAATTCAAGACAGTCTGATAAAGTATTTTTTCTAACGTAATACTATCATCTCGAATCCACAAGTAGACTTCACAGTCATAATTTAGTGATTGGCTTGGATCTATATAAACAGAGCCTAGGCATTTTTCCTTTGAATTGTTAAATACGGAATATGCAAAAGCATCTCTTGATTCAAATTCTTGCTTATGAACCTTTAAGCTTTCTATATTTTCTTCGAGGGTCATATTAACTTTAGGCCACTCAGTTCCAGGGCCAAATATTCCTTGTAGCCTGTTTTGACTGGACATGACTGCTTCAAAGTCTAACTCAGCAACGTCTTCTTCAAGAACTGTAAAGTGAAAGTTTTCACTATCAAAAAACGTCGGAGGCTTAAATGATTCAGGAATAAAAGGGTTGGGCATACTCTGAACTATCCATAGTTGTATAACACGTTAATAATAAGAAAATTATAAACTTCACGGACGCCTTGCGGCAAACCTATGATGTTATGTCCTGATGATTAACTTGTTAGGCATACTTACGCAGTATATCAGCGATTGAAAATATAGGCAGTTCTCCGCGTTTGTTCGCAAGTAGCTCCTGCTCTGTTAGGAAAATACCCTCATTGCCTCGGCTTTTGCACAGTTCAATGAATTCACTTAGCTCAACCCGCTTAATTCTCTCAGCTTTAGTTGTACGGCTAAGTATTAAATAAAGGGCTAAAGGGGTTGAAGAATACAGAGTATATTGATGAGAAAAGAGATCCCATAGACCGTCATTTATCGCATCATCGAGTTCATCCTCGCTAGAGTTAGGATCTCGTATCGTTTCAATAATGCTTTCAAACTCCGCTCGGTTAGCAGCACCTCGACAAGTCCGATATTTACTATAATCGACTTCTTCAATTTGAGATAAATCCCCATACTCCATTTCTAGCACGAGCCTCTTGGTATGACTAACGCCGCAAATAAACGGCGAAAAATAGTTGCCTAAAATTTATCGGGAGCGAACAAAACCAACAGTTTTGCATCCACGGTTTTACTTTTTTGTTAGCTGGAAAGGCTCTTTTTTAGCAATGCTTTTCTTCTCAAATGCCTAGCCATAGCCTGTGTCGAAGGGTATTTGGGTAAAATTAGCCACAAAACGATGTACACAATAGCAGGTAAAAAGAAAGATATTATACTTAACAGAATAAAAGCTAAACGCAGACCATTTTTTCTTAAACAATAATAATCAGAAAGACCTGAGCAAACACCAGCGATCAGCTCTGACTCTCCACGGGTTAACACTTTAACTTTTTCCAAATTTTGCATAC
Source organism: Pseudoalteromonas luteoviolacea (assembly GCF_000814765.1). Classification (GTDB taxonomy): domain Bacteria; phylum Pseudomonadota; class Gammaproteobacteria; order Enterobacterales; family Alteromonadaceae; genus Pseudoalteromonas; species Pseudoalteromonas luteoviolacea_H. The sequence continues at coordinate 33,211 of NZ_JWIC01000006.1, read as the reverse complement.
ATGCTCCTTTACCTGCAAATATTTCTATCTACGACAAATCTCACCTAACAACAACGATTCAGATATGAGCTTTGCGCCCCAACCATAACAATAAGTTGAACTAATGTCACCAAATTAGGAATGGTTAAAGAACCATTTCATATTGCCTCTTTTGAACAAGCAACTTAGCCGGATGCCGACAATGCAATAAATTTGTGCATGTCTCGTTTGTTATCTTTTTTTGGGGTGTTTTCTTTAAAAAACTAGATGCCTGCTTCATGCTTTCGATAATCGAAACTATCATTTCTATGTCTTGATACACGACTACTCTTAGTCTCGCTAACGCATGCCGTAATCGGCCCTCTAATAAGTACTATTGCATCAAATGGTCCGATAGAAACTTGATGTGCTGAATTTTTACACCTAATTCATCTGTATGTATGAGTACAAGCTTTGCGTGTGCTTGACCTGTAGTGAAATTCATAGGTACCGTATACACTGCTGTAGACTGTGTGTCACCACTAAACGAAGTAAAAGAGCTAGTATTTTCAAGACGTAGCTCGCCTACACTTTCTAGTCTACCTAGTGAAGATACCTTGTTTAAGTAAAGCTCCCATTGCTCTGGTGTTATTGAATTAAAAGCCTCATCTGTCAGTAAACTCTCAAATACCCCTTTATCCCATTTAGCTATTTTCGGCATATTTTGCTTAATAAAAGGGATAAATGTCTCACTCTGTTTAGCCTGATTAATGGAACTAATGACTGCTATTCCTATAAAAAATAGAAATATGCTCAACAAGCCAAATCCAATGTATTTAAAAATTTTCACGTATACCTCAAAATAACTATAACGCCTTGCTAACTGGCACGAAAAAGTTAGCTAAAATGTGACGCAGAGCAAAACCAGCTAACTGAATTTTTCCACTTTTAAACAGCATTATTCATTCGAAGACCGGTTTAAAAAAACTTCGCTCATAACTTATGATGCATTTTGTTTCTTCTGCATATTTAAAAGCAGCAATACAGTCAGGGTCTTGAAAAGAATCTGCTCGATACTTTTCATATTCTGCGAGGCTTGGGAAAGTGAATAACGCTAATGCAATATTATTTGCCCCTTCAGAGGGTAGGAAATATCCGTTATGTGTTCCACCAAACTTGTTGACCAGCGGTATCCAGAGTTTTGCATATGTCTCAAATTCAGACAATTTGTACGGGTCTATGACATATTTCAAGTAGCAAGTAATCAAATTAAATCTCCTTAAGTCACTTGGATTCAGGGCTCATAACACCAAACTAAGCGGGGCAAAGTAGCTGCCCGTAATAGGGGCAAAGGTGAAATCTGCCAACTATTTTGTTTCCGTTTGGTAGCCATTGTTATATTTCGTTTTGCAAAATGTGGTTATAAATTTCCAGCAACCTAAAATTTATTGTCGTACCATACTTATCATCGAAACCACCAAGCATAATTTTAGTGTGAAAATCCAAATCAACATTGGCATCAGTTATTGCATCCGGGATATTATGCAGAGCATCCGCGATGTCAGCTATAAACTCGCTTTGCTCTACAGATAGTCCAGAGTCTTGGCCTTTATAGCCAATTATTCGAATTTCTAACAATGCCCTCTGTAGAGTTTTTAAAAGCGCCAATTGTTCTTTTTTCAATATTTAATCCTCATTAATATAACGCCCCACTAAATGACGCGAAAAAATTGGCTAAACCTGCGAGCGCGAGCCAACTATTACGCGCTCACTATGAGCAATTTGTTAGGACGACTTTTCAACAAAGTCTCTAAATATGACCTCAATATAAGGGCCAATTGTATTAAACCCAATTAACCAATGTTTACAATGCTCCTCTGCCGTTATTTCACCACAATTCATTAGATTTGCCAGTAACTCTGAATTTAGGACTTCGTAAACTCGATCATCGCTTAAATCAGAAACAGTGCTTTCATCGCTACTTATAAACTTAAAATGGGGTACGTCAAAAAAGGTAAGTTGAACATCTTCATTCATCCAATTTTTAAATCGAACGCTTAAATCAAAGTTACTCCACGTAATAATAGGCTGCTCTGCACAGTCGATAGTTGATGCGTTTTAATTTATCGATTTAACTTCCATATACCTCTAGCCTTAACACCCAATAAGGGATTCTAAATGCTTGGCTAACATTAGCGAAGAAGAAGCATAAGCCAAGCGCTTTGCGTCCTTTTGAGTCATTTGTTAGTTGCCTTTTTGCACTGACTTTGAAAATGCGTAAAGCTCTCCTAATAAGTGCATGTACTTTTGATTTAATTCATCAGCATTGGCTTTCCAACAGAACTCACCTTTGGCATTGGTCGTTTGCCCTAACACTAAATCATTGAGGCTACCCAAACCGCCACTTCCTGACATTATTATGTTGGCACAATTAAGAAACTCATTAGAATCAAAAGCTGATAACGCATGTTTAAAGTGTTTAACCCACCAATCTGAATTTTCAGCTTCTAACAAAAAAATCATTTCTGTTAACTGAACTCGGATATTTTCGTGCATGCTTTCCCTCGGCAACTAACGCTTTGCTATGGGACAATTGACAGCTAGCCAAACTTGCGCGAAGCGCCAAGCCAATTGCCTCTGTGAGCTTACGATCGAACTTGAACAACTTGTTATAACTCACCGCTCAATGAACCAATAAACTAGCACAGAGAAAGGAACAACCAAAATACAAAACATTAATATACCTAAACTGATTTGAATGATTGCACCCAAATAAATACCACCACTTATAAAATAGCTAAATACCAAAGCAAAACCCAGCACAGATATAAGACAAGAGATCCCTCCAGCCAAAAGTAACTTCGGAATAGCTGAAAGTGATAGTTTTTTATAAAGGTAGCGAAAAGATGGATAACCAATAATTGATGATACAAGAGAAACACCAGTGGCAATAAAAAGTGAAAAGAATAAAACAGGCATAAGCGCTGCGACTATTTCACTTTTAAAAACAGCAACGACTATAGCTGACGTTATGAGCGCTATCCAAGAACCCGACACTGTTGAAACGATGTAAGTTGTGAATTTAGGCTCAATAGTCATGTGAGTTACAACGCCTTGCTTAACTGACGTAAAATAGCCAGCTAAAATGGGTGATGATCGCGAAGCAGCACAGCATGCTGTTATGAGTCTTTTAGTTTAAGCGTTTGTTAGCTTTAAACTCTACAGCCAAATTTTAAGCATGTTCACTTTACTCTACGAAACAGGTACTGGCAATTAAATGCCCTGAGTTACTGTGCTCAAATTTAAGAAAGTGACCTTTATAATCCTCTTTCAACTCATCAGAACCTTTCGTTGTAGAGTTCATAATCTCAAGATCACTAAGAAACTACTTAGGGTTGTCAAAGTAAACGGCTCCATGAAAACCAAAGCTCCTAGAACTTAAATTAACAGAGCATTTGAAGCTATTGCCTCGCAGTTCAAATTCACTTAATTTTAAAGCAACACGAACATCATTTGTTTTTAAGTGGACTATTTTTGCATTTTAAATTTCGTATATATGATTCTATTTTTCACCTAGCACATTGATAAAAATATAATAGTTAACTAAGTAACAATGAAGGAGCACAAGCCAACTGTTTTTTCCTTTTGAGTAACTTGTTAGCTGTCAATTATTCGAATTGTTTGCGGTATGCTTCGTAATGGTGATTAAAGTGCTTCTCATATTCTTCCGCTGACTCAACCAATGCTGTGATCTAGATAACCTCCTCCCCAAACTGTTCAGAATAATCCTCTATCACGATACTTTCAAAAGCAATTGGTTCTGATGTCCCAAACACTAAAGCACTTAAACCCTGATAATCGAAATTTGATACATAGTTTTCACTCGGAAAAAATTTTCCGAAGACAAACCCCATCGTAGGATCTCCTGATTCAAACTCAGTAGACCCGATAATAATTTCTCCAGTGAGAATTTCATATCGCACCGCTCTCTCCCAAGTCACCTAAAGTTCATATTTGCAGGTGGTTTGGCGCGAAGCGAAAAACAACCCCGACAACATGCCCTTGCTAAGAGGCATTAGCACGTTCTGCCTCATCTAATTTCCTTAAGGCAAACTCACCCCTTTCAGATACAGCATGCGAGTTATCTGAAGCAAAATGTTCAGCAAAAACTCTTGCCTTAATACCGAGTTTGTCCAATTCTCTTATTAAAATTTCTGCCGAAACACGTCTAACGATGGAAGAGCGGTCTTCAGATGACTTTTTGAGCAATTCTTCTAGTGGGGTGTCAATCTCTAATTTCCGCTCGCCAACGATAGGCTTTAGCCTGCCTTCGCCATACCTTATGTTGGTCCACACCCATTTTCTGCCTTCGATCCATACAATCCGCCCCTCAAACAAGCTGCGGTATGCTTTAGCTCGAACCGAAGGCTGAATAGCAGATTTAGCTATTTCTTCAATATGTTCATCAAGTATCTTAGTGCGACCAAGCTGAGAAAAGAGTGATGGCATAGGCCCTGAAGCAGACTTAATTAGCTTGGACCGAAGGGACTTTGCAATCTGGTTTTCAGAGATAATTTCAAGAATAACCTCTTTATCTGCATCTTCGATCCTGCCCCATGAGTGCCAATTAGAGAGCGCGACGCACAATGCATCAACTACATATTTAGGATCAGTCGACCTTGCTATCTCAGGGAGCTTATCCCTCGCAGCTTTTCGAACTTGGGGCACCCAGTCATTGAGTCTACGAACTGCAAGGGAAAAAAAGAAAGTATTCGGAGCAGCCCCAGATAAGGCCAGAAGTGCTTTTTCGCGCTTATAACCATCCCAACTGATAAGATCAAGCCACGTTACTAGTTCCTTTGGCTTTGACCAAACCTTCCACTTTGGAGGAGTTGACTCCCTAGTAACCGAAGAAAATTCGGAACGAATGATTCGCTCCCAATAGTCAAAACTGGAAAAAGACAACTGAGATGTAACTTCAACTAGTTCAGACATATCCGCAACTACTTTGCTGCCTGAACTTATCGAGTAAGCAAATGTTCTCACTGCTGAAATTATCTTATCTTCCATAATCTGAGATTGTTGCATCTGTTATCATTACCTCTTGATGCCGCGTTACGTAGTGAGCAACGCTAAGCCACTGCACCGTAAATACAAAGCTCGACTTAAACTAAAAATACCGAGCATTGGGATCTGCCTTAAACCTCTTGTTAAATCGCTGATTGCACTGTGACACTCGGTTCGAACCCTGAATAATTAGGTGATTCGCTATGCCGCACGTTCCACTCTAAAACTGTAACAACCGTAAGCTGCATATCTTGCAATGACAAAGCTGACCTTGTTATTGGTTAAAAACACTTCAAGATCTGATTCGGCTTGCTCAGGCGATGTCAATTTTGCGTCTATTATACGCTCGTTACTACAGTATGCTCTTAACACAAATGTGTGGCCTAAATAATCGGTTTCAGATCCATTTGGTAATGGCAGTTTGGTATTATCAAACTCCTCACTTTCTGAGTTTGCCAACACGAAAATCGGGCCATACTCTTTATATGGGCCTGCTTTTGTGAAAGGGCAATAACTGGCCAATATTAATTCTTCACCAGCCTTTGCACCACGAAGTACATCTCGGCATGGCTCCCCGCCTTTTGCTTCCAATACTTCTACAGGTTGGTTTTGATCGTCTATACCTACATTTCTAATTTTATCTAAGAAATCCGATCTTACAGGTACTATTTTATACTTCATTTGACTCCTTATATAGCTAACGCTTACTGTAAACAGCACAAAATAGCAGGCTAAAATTAGCGACGAAGGAGCACAAGCCTGCTGTTTTGCGTCCTTGATTTGGGTACTTATTGGCTATACTTTAACTCATTATCTGTAATAACTAACATATCATCTATAACTTCACCATCTAACTGCGTCTGCCAAGAATAATAACCAACTTCTTCCTCTTCGAGTAGAACATTTAAATTGGTTTCAATATACGAAACTTCGATGTATTCGTGTTTAAAACATAGTTTGTGAGAATGAAATTCGAATTTAAATTTATCGGTTATTGCTTTATCTATACCAAAATCCTCTGAAGCAACCCACAATTTAGCGCCTGCTATCGCATTTGAAATCAAATTCTGTTGAGCAGCGATCTGTTCTAAATTTTTAAGCAAGGTGTCCATATGAATACTCAGTTTTTCTTGTATAACTAACGCCGTCGTAGCCAGCTAATAATAGTTGACTAAAATTTGTAAGGCACGAACAAAGCCAAGTGTTTTTTTCGCGTTTACAACTTTGTTAGTGCTTTTTTTTGCAAATATTGGCTACTGACTCTTTTAGCCCATCACTAAAGTTATATTTGCCTAGTTTTGTATTATTTACCAACAGTAGTTTTAGCTTTTCAAGCAAAGTTTCGGGTGTTTCACTACTGAGACATCTTGAATATTTACTGTTACTTTTCAATGCGTCTAAATAACCAAATAAGTAAGAAGTACAATGGCGTTTATAACGCGCAAATTTTGCTAAATCTGATGTGCATTCACTTACAAACTCTTCATACGTAGTCTGCTGATGGCTTTTCACGTTGAAAGAAACAACTAAAATAAGTAAGAATAATATTATTTTCACAAAACTCTCAAATCACCAACACCTTAATAACGTCGAAAATAGCAGATTAAACTAAGCAAAGAATGAGCGCAAGCCTGCTGTTTTTCATCCACGATTTAATTAACTTGTTAGATTTTTTTATACTTGAATTGACTTAAGCATTCTATTTCAGCCTCTGTTTGCCCATAACCAAAAGAAAAAGGAATAGGCTCTAAAGTGTCAAGGTTGATAACTAAACCAAAGCGCGACTTTTTTGTCTTAAAACCAATGTAGTTCGCTAAGTCATTATAAGGAGTGCGATGATACCAGGAAGCATAAATGCCATGCTCAATGTCAAACTCTTCTTTTTCAACAAAGCATTTTGCGAAAATCAACTGCCTATTTTTGATCTTTAATATGTTTGTTGATTCGTCAAAACTTGCGGGGAGATATTGATTAGGTAAACCAACCAATTTATTACCATTAAGTTTAAGAACTGTGTCTTGGTGGGCATGCGCAAAGCTGGATAACACTATCAAGAATAGAGCATATTTCACTAAAACCTCCGAAAACCTATGACCCTACTAAACGGCTAAAAATAGTTGGCTATCATTTGTAAGGTACGAGCAAAGCAAACTGTTTTTGGTCCGCACTTTTAATTTGCTTTGTTTTAATCCTTATGAACGAGAGCCATCTTGGTAATGATAATGCTCTTGACTAGCTGTAGTAAATCCACCGATGAAACTAGGCTGTTTACTTTTTTCAGCTAATTTTTCGGGCTTAATATTATGCATGTCATTTTCTACTGCCCAATCAAATACACCTTGATCAAGTGGGTAGTTAGTCAGTACCCCAGTCAGTGAATTTTCTTTTATCCAACTTTCAGCTAATTCGAGTTCACTGAAGACACCACCAGAAAAGTCCGCATTGTTTTTATTGAATACCCATACTGACTTCATTCACTAAACTCCAAAGGGCTTATAACGCCCAGTTAAAAACCAAACAATATTTGTCCCTGTTGCACTGCTTATTAGGCATTGTGTACAACAAACTCATGAAACTCTTCAGAATCAGGCGTTTTTACCTTTTTAACGTCTGAGTAATTTGATTGTTTAAAATGCTTTTCCCAAAAACTCAGAGCATTTTTATCATTGCGGTAAACAGCAACATGCCATTCGTTGTTTTCTTTTGTATGCATCAACAGCTCGATAACAAGCTGAGCAATACCTTGATTTCTATATTTAGGCAAAATAAAAATATCTGAAAGTTCTGGCATTTCTTCGCCCATGATTTCAGTTGGCTCCACCGTTACAAACCCAACAATTAATTGCTCACTTAGAACTATGTAAGCATTGCACTCATCTTGACCTCTTAACACTTCCTCAAGATAACTTTCATCTATATAAAATTTTCCTTGTTCATCGATATCTTCTAAGGAAAATGAACTTTGATGATATTGATAAAATTGCCACAACATTTTAAATGCTGAGAAATCGTCAATATTTGCTTTACGAACTTCGATACTCATTAAAATGCCTGAAACCTGTAAAAGGCTGATAATGTTTGACTGAAATAGGTAGCGAAGCGAAACCGAGTCAAACGTTAGCAGTCCCGCTTAAACAGCGTGTTATGTTTTACTTAGCCGTGAATTCATTAAGTGAATAAATTTTTCAACCAGTCAAAAGTAAGTACAGTGGTAAATACTTTTAAAGCGACTAAGCCAATAAAAACAAATACGATTGCAACTTTAACGGCTTTGCTTTCAATCTTATTCCAAAACAGTAATTTAGCTTTTGCCTCATTTTTTAACTCATCCATAGCTTCTTTCATAAAGTTCCTTCATATTTTATCTTATATTAATTTCTGAGCTTATTTTCCGTAAAACATAACGCCGCAATAAGCAGCTAAAAAAGCTTGGCTAAAATTGCTGAAGCACGAACTAAGCCAAAATTTTTTAGTCCACGCTTGATTGCTTTGTTATATGCCGACTTTAGGCAGCTCTTTTGTGTTACCAATCTCAAAGTTAGTTAAGTTAATGGTAGAGCTAAATGATTTACCGTTTAACTGGTAAATTATAAATAACTCTGTTTCAGAAAGCAGGGTATTACCTATAACTTGCTCTACGTCTGTTAATATTTCTTTGTAACCTGAACCATTAGGTTTTGAAATAGAAACGGTTGTTAAATCACTTGGCGTAAGACGATTATCAGTATTTGAGTCTAATTTTACTAAGGTATAGAGAATAGCTAAGACTGGCTCTTTGGATGTGTAATCGCCCATACGTAATTGATTGGTACTCTCAATAAGATAATTGGTGTGGTCAAATAACCATTTATTTGAATTGGACTCAGTATTTATAAAAAGGTAATTTCGAGTTGAATTAGAAGACTTACTGAAATAACCACGGTTGAAACTTTGATCAGAGTTTAAAGGTATCATCAGTGTTTTGTGGCTAGATAGATTCGCTACATGGCCAAGCCTCCAGCTTTCCTTTACTTCACCGCTTTCTTCGATGTTTACAATATTTTGAGTGTTGCGATCTCTTGTTACATCTTTGAAAATTTGGAACACAGCAAATAAAAGTACACCGATGGCCAAAATGCCCGCGACTGAAATAAGTAAACCATTAAAACGCCAAACTAATTTAAAAAATTTATTATCTTCCATGCACAATACTCTAAAGGCTTATAACGCCGCAAATAAGCGGCACAAAATAGCAGGCTAAAATTGGCAACGAAGGAGCACAAGCCTGCTGTTTTGCATCCATTGCTTAATTAACTTGTTATATTTCCAATGAACTAATCTTGGAAATCCCAAGGTATTTCTTTTTTAAATAACTCTATAGAAGCTTCAACAACCTCTAGCGGTATATCTTTGTCATAAGTTGTCACTTCACGCGACTTTTTTGTGTCATCACGAAATATCTCAAGTATCAACTTACCCTTGAAGTAAATCTCAACTCCTATTCCGTCTCGACCGTTACTGACATCACTTGCAATCATGGCCACATACTTATTGTTAAGAATCACTACAGACTCCAAAGGAAATATAGCGCCTCACTAAGAGGCACATATCAGTTGGTTAAAATAAGCGACGAAGGAGCAAAAACCAACTGTTATTTGTCCTTTTGAGTGACTTGTTATAAGCCGATTACACCTTGGCAAAACAGCGTTTGATCATATAACCACAAACACTTGCAAGACCAAAAAACAACATTGAAAATGCAGTTGCACCTAAAGCAAATGGAAGTTTGCCATCTTTTTTATTGCTTATAGCAATATCATAAACACCATAAAGCGTTCCAAAACCAGCTAAAGTAAAAAATAGAAATCCAATTAACATAGAGAAAAACACAAGAGGTTTCTCTAAACTCTTAAATTGCAATCCCAACAAGATAGCTTCGATTAAACCCACAATTCTTCCTTAGGCATATGACGCTTGCCTAGCAGGCTAAAATTTGCGACGAAGGAGCACAAGCCTGCTGTTTTGTGTCCTTGGTTTAACGGCCTTGTTAGGTATACTTTTCCCAAAAGTTATTACTTGCAATTTTTTGAGTGTGGCAAGGATTATTCTTAATGAACTCTATTGTTTCAACTTTGGATTCTGGGAGAACAGGATCTGAATGGTAACCACTACCACAGTACCTGAAACCTGCTTCCCAAAGTAACCTTGCTGAATGCCACTTATTTGTATTCGACTGTTTCGGTGTACGAAAATTTCGACCTAAAAAAGCCATCCTGCGACCACAATTAGGGCAATTATGTACGAGTTCTGAATCAGCTTGCCAAGCAGTACCCGTATTTGACTCTTCAGTTGCACGTCTTTTGAATGCCACTCGACAATCAAAACATGCAAATTTGTGCAGAAATTCCATGTAAACCTAACGCCCTGTTAAGGTGTGAGCAACGCTATACCAATGCTCCCGCAAACCACCTTAACCACTAAACACAACGCATAGCAAAAATGCCACGCGTTGCGAATCATTCTTAAATAGTTTGTTATGAATTTCTTTCACTAGGCGGCAATAGTTTTATAGCTTCTTCATCGAATGCTGAATCAGTACTTGGATCATAGTTATACATACTAATATCAACGAACTCGTAATCACTGTCGATTAGTTCTTCTAGCATATCAAGACCTAACTTTGGGCAGGTTGGACATGTATCATTACCATTCATATAAGACTCTGCTAGCTTATCAGAATAAATTTCACCAAAAACACCCCAAGCATGAAATGATATCAGTTCTGAATTTTCCATCATTTGGTCTCTTAAGAAACCCCAAGAACCAAACCCTTCAAGTTTAGGAGATGTAATTCTCGTCAACCACTTAGTACCTGCTTCGCAAATCGCATAGAGAGACTTGCTATGACCTCTAGGACTGCGGTCTCCCACAACATCGATTAGTGCCTTGGTGATTTTTCCATCATGTACCGAGTCAGACTTTATAAATCTTTCTAGCGACTGAAAAGGAGCAAAATTTGCAACCGTAATACTGTAAGGGGCCTGAGAATGTACTCTTAAATCTTTCCAGAGAAATGCGAAACCGTTATTGTTCTGACTATAACCTTTAGTAGCCATAGCCATAATAGCTGCATTTAACTTTTGGATATGATTATCCAAAGATGAAGTACCTGATTTAACGTCATATTGATGATCATATAAGCAAATTTGGTGACCACCCAAATGTTCCTCGGAAATACATAGTAACTCATTGTTTTCTACAATGTCTTTAACTGACCTAATCTTCAGTTTTTTTTCACCGTGATTATCAAGTACTGGCTCTAGGCAGATGATGTTTTTTCGAAGCCAGAATATTTCATTGAAAACATAGTGCCTAAGTAGCGTGGGCCATTCGGGTGAAATAATGACACTAATAAGATCTCCATCAGAGATGTAAGGCAAATATGTTTTAAGCTCACTTTCATACGCACTAATTTCGGTACCAGCTTGTCTAGTAGCTCCAGCAAAGTTCTTAAGTTCAATAATAACCATACTTTCTGATTCTGGCGCATAAAGTAAGAAATCAGGTCTCATTATGTCCCCTGACTCCAAAGAAATATTCGTATCTTCTGAAATAACTACACCTTGGTGTAGCGATTGATAACAATATTTAAAAGTCGCTAGAACATTATTCTCTTGGTCGTTAGCAGGGGTCACTGATAACTCTTGTTCTAGTATCAATGATGATAAACCATCTACTGAACTTAATTGACTACTCAGCCATTCTTGCATCTCTTTTTCATCAGCAAATATCGCCATTTTATTCCCAAATTCTAACATCTTTATCTACGACAAATGTCGCATAACAACAGCGTAATGTCTGCCGCATAACAACAGCTTTTCAGATACGTACTTTAATACCCTGAACCATAACAATAAGTAAAGCAGATGTCACCAAAATAGAACCAGTTATAAAACCGACCTTTTTGATCCATAACCCAAGCGTATCTTCCTACGCAAAAATATACCAAAAGTACCCTTTCATGGTATCTCTATTGGATAACCGCCTCTATTCGATTTCATAATTTATTGAACCAAAAAAACTTGATGTGGAGGTGGTAGAGCAGTTTTTGAGCCACCCAACCAATCAACAAAACGTGGCTTGAAAATACACAAGCTCAGGCGCTCAATGCACTTGTATATATGTATCAAGAGACCATCAAACAACCTCTGAGTCTCTCGCTTAATTTCAATAAAAGCGCCACGTTGTAAAGACTGAACTGGAAATCGCCGCATTGCTAACACAGTGCCCTCTCACATTTACTGGCGATAACTTTATTTAATGGCTGTGGTGTGAGGTTGATGGGGGTGTTACAGGGATACCTAAATTACAAATACAAGCTAGAAATGATGACAGCAATATCTCTGTGCCTGTCCGACTGAGTTTTTGTGAGCAACGCCACCACAAAACCTAACCATATCTCTTTAACACGAAACCCAATAATGGAATGAAAAATGCCATGCATTGGGGATCTCTCTTAAACGTTTTGTTATCCCTGCGCCAACGTTTTCAACGAACTCGGAACAATGAGCTTGTGAACTGGGGCAACAAAAAACATGTACACTTTGCCAAACATGTTATGTACATGTACCACAGAGGTTGCGTGTACTGTGACCTTATCGCCAACTACGTCCAGTAAAACGATACTCTTACATCAAGATGCTTGTCACTGTCCTCTAAGACAATTTCAGTATCGCTATTACTGTGTAACGTGAAAATACCGATTCTCTCACCAACGCCAATGCTTGCTACACTTTCAGCTAACATAACATCCTGAAGTCGACCTAAGTGCTTTAAACCAAGCATTGATACGATGCGATTCCTCGCTGCCATTAAGAATGAGACCCACACTGGCGTTTGTTTCGCGATTTCAAGATAGACATCGAGTGCGGTTTGGTTAGTATTAGGAATTTCGCGTGAAAAGCTATCAGAAAAATAGGCCCCTTTGGCGTAATCAAATAACTCAGAATGTTTTGGAACTGACATGTACTTCTCCCAACAGGCATAACGGGTAAAATGACAAGCGAAGCCTACGTGTTTTTGTCCCAAACACGCGCAGCGTGTTAATACGTTTGCTATGGTACAACCCATTAAAGGCATTGGATTTTTCCAATTTGAATTGGTATTTCAGCTTCTTGATTAACAGAAAGCGAAGAAGACAACTCCCCGCTTATACCCATAACACTAACCGTTTTATGAACTTCTAGCACTTCATAATCTCCGTTGCAAAGTTCAGAAGAACGCCTATGCCAATAATCATTTACCTGCTGTTTTGTACTATGTCCATTTCCATGAAATGCGACACGGTATAAACCTTCACCAAGTTTCCAATCATCGTAGCCTCCCCCCATGCCGTTTGGCTTGTATGGAGTAGCGCAACCGAAAATAAAAAAAGGAAACAAGCTAAAAAAGAGACACTTTTTCATTTTTTACTCGATGTTACCAAAACGCCTCGCTTAACCGGCGTAAAGTAGCAGACTAAAATTAGCGAAGAAGGAGCGCAAGCCTGCTGTTTTGCGTCCTTTGGTTAAGGCGTTTGATAGGCAACACCTTTACTGCACTATATACTTTTCATGTATAACACGTAAGGTAGCATCGCTTTCTTTGGACTCTGAGAGAAGATAACAGCCAGACCAATTATCCCAACCTGCAGATATGATTAAAATTCCTTTTACAAAGGAAGGTAAAACCCCTTCATCCATATTTGCTAAAGTTGCACCGTTACGAACAAATCCTAGAACATTTTCAATGTGTGTATTACGCTTTAATAATAGCGCTCAAAGTATAGGCTACACTGCCGCCACACGGCAAGCTTATTGATTTTATGTCCTAATTGATTAACTTGTTATACGAGTTTACAATCGCAGCTCAAAATTACTTGTTCCTGCCTTCCTTCATGAGTAACAATGACTCGATTTTCCAACGCTTGAGCTAGGTCTTCTATAAACGCCAACAACACTCTAAAATCTTTTTCACTACGTATGTCGTAAGGTGACAAATCCAACTCTATTTCCGTCTCTATGAAAAAGTGGCAATTTAATTGAATATTTTCATTTAACCAAATAAAAAGAGTTGTTGGCTCAGTTTCCTGCAACTCTTTTATCGACTTTAAGTTTTGTGGTATTTCAATAGACTGGTCACCATGAGTGAATTCAAGCTTATACTTAGAAGACTTGGCATAATCTAGGAACTGGTTCCATTTATTAACCGTAATATTTTCAATATAAATATCTCTTAAGCTTCCGTCTGCTTCAAACTCTTCTTTCAGGTCATTCCATTCATACATAATGTATTTTTACACCAAATTTGAGATTCGTATAACGCTTGCCGTAAACGGCACAAAATAGCAGGCTAAAATTGGTGACGAAGGAGCGCAAGCCTGCTGTTTTACATCCACGCTTTAACGGCCTGGTTGGGAGTCCAAATTGCGCCTTTCATGCATTAAAGAACGTATTTTAGGAACCAACCCTTCCCTTTCAGATAATAAACCAGAGTTACCACAATAATCTACGGATAGAGAACCATCTTCATTTTCAAGCATAAACATTAAATAGCGCTGGCCTATATCAGGAGCAAAGCGTCCACTATCATTTGGGTCCCACAATTCTAGATTGTAGCTTGAACTAGTATAAATTACGTCATGCACTTCCAATTGGTATATGGCACCTGAATAAAACTCAGGCTCTTTCTTATCTTGCTCCCATGTCCTATTCACAGGAGTCGCAATTATGACAGCTGAAGTTCTTTTTAATTCACCTTCCAGACTGTAATCCACCATATCTGGCAGACATATACTCAGTGCATTGAATGATTGGAATAACAAAATTATGAGCAAAAATTTCAGATGCAATGAGATTCTTCCTTCTGTTTCTAACACTCGACTAACAGGTTAAAAAGTGTGGGCTAAAATTGAGTAGAGCGAAAAGCCACTACTTTAATCCTGTTTAATTACTTGTTAGCTGCTTTTACAATATCTGCCATGAAGAAAATTGCTTTATTGAGTGGGTAAACAGCTTTTATATAGTTTTCATCATTATAAACTTTACCATTTATAACAAACTCATCGCCAATTTTATTAGACCAATAATTTTTCGTGTTTGGGGAGTTAGCTCCACATATTGAAGACTGTTCAGCTTCCATATATGACAGAGATTCACTTTTTAGTAATTCTAAAACTTTAAAAGCATACCCTGTATCAAGTCTACAAAAAGCTTGGGGTAACCGGAGGTCGATAAGTTCTAACAACGTCTCCGATATAAAAAATCCGCGAGGTTAACAGCAACTAAAAACTTTTTTTGAGCCGAGTAACCATCTAAATAATCTTGAGCACACACGGCTACCTTAAAATTAATCAAAGCTAATACAACTAGAATAAATATCAGTATTCTGTAAGCACTCCATAACAGAAAACGTCCTATTAAGGGATAAAATATAGCTGGGCGGGATAAGCAGCAAAGGCGCAAAAGCCAACTATGTTTTGTCCTTGTTAAACAGTTTGTCATGTTGACAGCTCAGCTTTAGAACACCAAAACTCTGAATAACAGCCATCAACCCAACACTCTACACGAATTGTTCCAAACTCTCGTTGTGTGTTTAACTCTTCAGATATGATTACCTTTTCTGACTGAAGCAAATTAGAGATAAGGTCTAGGTCGTCTAAGCCCTCAATCTCAATACCTTTGCACTCGTCATTGCACTCCACTTGAAACCACAGTTTTAAGTCACTTTCGGCACTCACTTTGCTGGTCGTCAAATCACTAACGAACCAAGGCTGCTTAAATTCAAGTAATATCTGATAGTTATTCATAGTCTCTGTAAATATAACGTTTCGCATAACGGGCTAATAATGCTTGGCAATAATTGGTGGGGCACGAACCAAGCCAAGCTTTATTAGTCCATGCGTTAAAGCGCTTACTATATGACTGATTTAACAGGTCTATAGTGCTCGCTACAATTTGCCAAATATCAAAGCCCGAAGGAGTTACAAATGTTGGGATAGCAAGTAAACCGCGCAAAGTACAAAGTAATGCAATCGTCATTAGAGCTGATTTTTGTAAAGGTACTTTGCGAATTAAACCGACTGCCGAAAAAGCAAATACAGTACAGGAAAACATTAAACCTGCAACGATTATAGTGCCAATAGGAGCAAGTAAAGTACCTTGAACCGCAGAGTCTATGATCTGTTAAGGTGCACGAGCAAACACAAACCAACTAGGTCCACCAATAGATACAAAGAAGATGCCAGAACGCAGAAGCTAAAGCAATAACCCCACCGCTTAAAATAACTTTGATTTAACACTAAAACTCAATACGCCACCCGAGACTGCACAGCCACTTAACGCCTTAATAAACGGCGAAAAATAGCAGGCTAAAATAAGCGACGAAGGAGCGCAAACCTGCTGTTTTGCGCCCTTTGCCTAATTAACTTGTTATAAAGAATTTATATCCATTTGATTTTAACTTTTGCAGAATGAACTTTCTCACTTTGAATTCTGAAAAAGTCACAATCAATTTCAATATAGCTAATCTCTTTGGGAGCTAAAGTTATTTCACTCCCTTTACCGATACAATTACCAATGAACTTGCCATTGATATCAAAAGTTGACGCTATGACCCCTACAGTATAAAGCTCTTCGCTTGAGGTGTTTTTTAGTTCTGCTGTAATCTTTACTCTGCCATTTTCCTTGAATAGTTCAGACAAGCTAACTTCGTAGCTAGGGGCTAATTCGTTTATTGAATTCATAGCATTTAGTTGTAGACTTTCTTTAAAGCCTTTATCCACATGCGCTGCCATTTTCAATGTATAAACGGTGCCTATACCAATGACAGAAAGCGAGAAACCAAGACCCCAAAAGAAGCCTTTTAATACTTCGTCAAAACTCTTAGATGGCACAAAATTCTCCTAGACTTATGATGCCTTAGTTAAAAGGCAAAATTTGGTTGGCTATAATGTAAAGCGGAGCGAAACCAGCCAACTGAATTTTGTCCACTTTAAAGTGCTTGTAAGAAACCGGACCCGCCTACACCGACTTTATAACAAGTAAGTCACCGGGCGATGCCGTTATACATAAACCTTTTGAATCTTTAACTTTAGTCCATTTATTCACATCATCTGTTTCATGGTCATTCATGATGCGATATTCAAACCATTCACCGTAGTTTTGCTCTGTATGGCTCGGCAATACTTTAACGGTATCTGAAACACTAATGCCATACTCCACATTGAATTTCAGGCTTTTTATAGCCAATTCAATATCCAACTTTTCATCCAACACTTGTTGGTTAAAGTCTTCAGTTTTTAACTTTTGAACTAGGAGGTTTAGTCTTTTTTCTAAATAGCCTATCGTGAATTCAAATTGACTCAATGCTTTACCCTTAAAAATACTTATAACGCTTAAATCTGGGGCGCAGCTTACTGCGTCCCAGACCAACATGTTGGGCGAACATTATTTATTTGTTAGTTTTACGTTTTGCTGCGTCCTGAAGTTGATTAAGTACATTAATTAAATTCGGAATTGATGATTCTGGAAACAAGTAAGAACCTTCTACTGTATTGATCCTGACATACTCTTTATCTCCAGCTTTAGTTTGTCCGAACATACCTTTATCACGACCAAAGCTGACAGGCTCCAACATATCTTGAACTGTTAGTTCATCTTTCAGCACTTTAGTTAGCAATAACTTTAATGCAGGTACGTCTTCATCAAATATATACAATCTATGAACTCTATTTGGTTCTGATTTATATCGAGTTTCAAAACGAACAGAGGCTCTATCTGTACCCTCATTGTTTAGATAAATCGTTACTTTTGATTGAGAAAGTTCTGTTCCATTATTTAATTCTGCAACATCTATATTACTGTCGATCATACGTGAAGTAGATGAACAACCAACAATAAGTGCAACAGCCAAATAACAAACTAATTTTTTCATTTATATTCCTAACTCTAAATTTTGATTTTAAAACTAATGCCAAGCTCACAGAGCAACTTTTTGACGGCGGCTTTTGCCCGGCGCAGCCGATTGTTCTATTGCGTTACCAAAAAAGGTAAATCACCTATACTTTATCACCGCAGTAAAATGCAGAGTAATCTTTTTTTGAACACTCGATATCTTTTCAATGGTAACAGCAAGTATCTGAGAATCTCTCCACTCTGCGTTAACTTGTACACCCTCTTTACTGAAATAAAAAACTGAACCACCCTCAGAGCCCCACATCATTAGCGCAGACGTATGGATATATTGACCATCCCTAAACTCTTCGGTAAGCGAAAAGACTTTCTAATTACCAGGCACGACAAGATCAACTAACTTATTGATACGAAAGTCATGTTTTGGCTTATTACGTCTTTCTTGGTTTTCTTTTCACATGATATTGCTTCGAGAAACGAATTCAGTGTGATTTTCCGGTTCTTTATATCGTCTTTGCTAGCCCCCAATTCTTACAAGAGTATAAAATCACTTCCACTCTTTATGAATGATAGGGCTTTCCCATATACACTTTGTTTTAGACTCTTTGTCTCCCACTGCGCGTAAGCTATTGCAAACCAAGAGTTATTTGAATCTTCAAAGTCTTTAAAATACTCGGGAAACGACTCCTTTACTTTTGAGCAGGCGTACTCTGGACTTGCACCATTATTATAGATATAAAAAAAACCATCATAAACATCAGCAAATGAATCACTACCATTGATATTTACACCCCATACTCCCACTATGATTCATGCCAAGGTATCGTTAGCAATAAAACGCAAATTAAGGGGTGAACAACGCAACTACCTTACCTAACGCAATGTGCCATAAACACGAAACTTGCTTGAAGTGAGAGCATCGTGCATAGTGAATCACTCTTAAACCTATGATTATAGAGACTTTTCTTTCAGGCAAATCGACCGAGCAAAAGACGCAATGATAATACCTACAACGAGTCCTAAACCATTTGCGCCTAGATCGAGCCACTCACCATACCGATTTACAAATGGCTGAACTAATTCAATAGCACCGCTATAACCCAAGAAACCGACGATAAATAACAGCCACTTTTTGGGTCTCGCTAACGCTACTGGAAATGCCAAAGCCCCATAAGCAATAAAGTGGTGAGTTTTATCTGTCCCAGGAACGGAAGGGAGATTATCCAGCGGATATAAGGACAAAACAGTAATCGCCAGAACTATTAAAGCCGTGAATAACAACCAATGAAGTTGAACTAAGTTTAACAAAGATTTCAAGATATTCTCCGAATCACTATAACGCCATTGCAAACGGTGTTATAAATCATTAATCCCATAAGTGAATATAATACTTAGCAAATAGATCCAAACCGCTTTGTACCGCCGGGCTAGAGGAGTTACCTTCAAGCACATTCTGAAAAGCAAGCTGTATTGCCTTTAATACTTCTAGCCACTCTTCACGTAACAATTCGATTTCCTGATCCGATAACTCTGCTGCATCCTTGCTAATTGATTTACTTAACAACCATGTTGGTATAGCGACACCTTCTAAAGCGAACTTCTCGATGTAGTCATCCAATCTGGGAACCATAAACTTTGCTATATCGTTTTTTATATCAAACCACTCATTACTTTGAGACATACACTTATTGCTGACCTTGGCTTATATAACCCGCATATACGGAACAAAATGCTTGGCTATAATTAGCGAAGAATGAACATCAGCCAAGCGTTTGACGTCATTTTTGATACGTAACACAGTTAAGAGGTGAATTAGGAATGGCAGGCCTCTTCAAAGCGTCTGTCAAACTAGACTTTGCATCCCAGTGATGACCTGCATTCAAAGTTACTTTGTAGTATATGCACTTAGAAGGTTCATCTATGGCGTAATGGTAAGATGGTATATTGACGAACCCATTCTCAAGTACAACAATCGCTTCATTTCCAACTATAACATTTGAGTTAACACCGCTCATTGGAGCACGAATATAACCAGAAGGTATACTAGAATTATTTAACTCATATGAAGTGGCCTTTAAATTGGACGGATCCAATGTCGAAAGGAAATTGGCTTCCATTAATAGTCGGCCATTATCATAAGACTGGGCTCCCAAATACCTCCAGAGAAGGACATTGTTATACATGTGAACATATCCTTGGGACAGACGTGGGTGACGCTGACCTGTTCCGGCAAAATAGTTGTGGTGGAGCGTAACATAAATATCCCTGTCACTTTCCGCAGCATCTTTATGCAAACCAATCAACATAGTTTTATTATGATTCTCAAATCTATTCCAACTTGCAGTCACCCGAGTTTTATTACGATGCGCTCGTGTTATATCTAATAAACCATCAGGGAAATTCCTTAACGTCGTATGATCTACCCATATTACATTTGAGTTATTTATTCCAATTGCATCGCGACTATCTGCCACACCGTTTTCGATTATGATATTAGTTACTATGACATTTTCCGATTGAGAGATGTATAAGCCATAGTTTTGCAATCTAATGCTTGCCCCACGACCATCAACTGTCACATCAGATGGTACATCTAACCTTCGTTCTAAACTAATTGTTCCTGACACTCCAAAGACTATCCAAGAAGAACCATTTTCAAGGGCATCACGAAGAGTCCCAGCCCCGCTATCCTCAAGGTTTGTTACCACGTAAACCTTTCCTGACGAGTAACCACCATATACACCTTTTGCAAATCCAGAGCGACGCTCCATGAGTGACTTAGTATCAATGACACAATTAGGCTTGATTACGTTTATCCCACCAGACAATTGAGTGAAATCACTAATCGGGCAAGACGCCTCTGCTTGGCTTACAGAATGATTAAGTAGAAACAGAACTAAAAAAACAATAAACCTTTTCATGAAACTCTCCATTAACACTAAACAAGAATAGCGAATCATTACGCATTCCTTTTTAAAACTAGGCAACACTGCAGTACAGCCCATTGTAAGTAGGGTTGAACAGCTACCCATGCATTTAACGCTTGCCGTAAACGGCACAAAATAGCAGGTTAAAATTTGCAACGAAGGAGCAAAAGCCAACTTTTTTGTCCACGGTTTTATCAGCTTGTTAGGCATCAAAATGCCAATATTCTTGAAAAGCTATATAACAATTTACCTTCACAGCACTCATGATTATTTGAAATAAATTGAGCTGTCCATCCCTTTGCTCCATTTGAACCAATTTTAAATTCAATTAGCTGATGATATAACTGCTCTAAGTTTAATTCTTGGAACGTAGATAGCCTTTCTTCTATGTCTGTCGTGCACCCTGATGAAGGTATATTTACACTTGCGTTGTAAATAGCATCAATACTCTTAGGTTTGTAAGTATCGAATTTTGCAACCAGCTCAGGGTTGTTTTTTATAAACGAATCCAACTCGTGTTTTTCATCAGAATCCAAAAGAGAAACAAACGCTAAATCACAACATTCAGTTGAAAAGGAGCGCTTATAAGAGTCGTTTACAAAGCGTGAAGAGAAAACAACAGTTCTAGGTTTGTAACTTTGGCTTGGAATATCGAAGTCATTGAGTTCTAGAATTCGGTGAACTCTCCATATTCCTGAGCCATAGCTTCTGACCCAATCTCCGACCTTAATGTTTTCGTCCATACTTTTCTTAATGCCTAACGCCGCAATCAGTAGCAAGTAATGCTAGGCTAAAATTAGCGAAGAATGAGCGCGAGCCTAGCATTGCGCGTCCACCTTGATTGGCTTGTTAAATAGCAAGTGCTACAGCACCAATAAGAATCAAAACCCCATATGTAATATGAATTCGGATAGTTGTTTTTCTCAATTCCTCTACACTTGTAATCAGTTGTTCTATTTTTTGAGTTTTATCGACTACGGTTTCTTTAACCTCTTGTTTTTCATCGGCTTGATACAGTTGTTCAGCATGTGATGCAATTATGCTCCCACCTGCTCCAGAGCATGCGAAAACCACCAGGTTTTTATATATTTCAAAGTTTTGTGAAAAACTTTCAGGAATATATTGCTCAACGATTTGAGGTATCAATATCCCCCCCAAAAATCCCATATAATATTACACATAGGCCTTTCAATACTCTTTCAATTTTCCACTCTAGAAGTAAAAAAAATGGCAGAAAAAAACCAAGCAATAACGAAGGAAAGATAAAAAAGTCATATCTAAAAATCAAACTAATTGGAAAAGCTACTAGACCAATTACAGCAGAGAAAACGACTGTCACTCTTATCCTTAAAGATTTACTCACTCTAAACCTCGATTGTGCCATCTAATGCCTCAATCAGAGGCAAAAAATCAGTTGGTTAAAATTAGCGACGCAGAAGCAAAACCAACTGTTTTTTGTCCTGCTGAATTGACTTGTTAGATTTCGTTTTAACCTATATGTAAATCTTATCGCAATATAGACAATACTCATGTTCCGTGAAGTTAAACTCGATATCATTTTTAAACATTGCATAATTTTGAGGAGTTATATCAAAATTATGATCTCCTGTATGTTCATCAGAAAGATCTAAACCTTTCTTTATTTTTTCCCGAGTCATAGTTTTCAGGAGTGTCTCTTCTTCAACTAAGGTATGTCCATCTTCGTCAGCACGACAAGTTTGGATATAAAAATCGTAACGTTTAATATCGTAAAGAGGTTCCAGTAGCTCAACAAACAATCCCGTTTCACTAATTTTTTTAATCGTGCCCTCATTTAAATCAAAACAACAGATATACATGTAGTAGTCCCAACCAAACCTAAGACTAAATTGTTCATTAATCTCCAATCTGCACCACAGAAAACCTCGTAAAATCATTTTGATTACAATTTTAAGATCATCTATTTCAAGTTTCTTGTCTTCAAAGAGTTTAATATTCTTAAACTCCTCGCGAACTAACCACTGGTTATCCTTATCCGAAAGGTTATCTTCTAGAAACTTAGACTCAAGGTCTACTACTCGAAGGTGCTTAATGTGTTTGGACTGGAGGCACTCTATAACAGCATTTATATACTTTTCTTCAATTTTAAAGTATTCCGATGCTTTAAACTCAATTCCATTAAATGTTTTCCCGACATCTGACGGACACGTCCATTCATCAACTTTGTAATGACCATCCGAATTTCTATTTTTAGGATCGTATTTTGTAATTCTGAAATTCAACATTGCAAATTTTACCGGTGTTGGATTTGATGAAAGAAATCTAACGCCGCAAATAAACGGCTAAAAATAGCAGGCTAAACTAAGCGAATAATGAGCGCAAGCCTGCTGTTTTGCGCCCGCTGTTTAATTAATTTGTTATATGCCCCACTCAATGGAACTTACACCATTGATATTACGCACAATCTTTCTATTTTATTTTTTACTTTTAGTTCAGCTGTTTTGTTTGCGTTGCCGTATATCTTTTTGAGGAAAGGAAACCTTTGTTCTGGCCAAATTTGCCAAAGTGGAATTTCTGTATCTTCATCGTTTTTTCCCATAAATACATCTACAGTAACTCCGTCTAGATTCAGCTCAGTTGAAAACATATAGTCCGAATCAATTGGTTTGCTTGCAGAAAT
This sequence comes from Pseudoalteromonas luteoviolacea, assembly GCF_000814765.1. GTDB lineage: Bacteria > Pseudomonadota > Gammaproteobacteria > Enterobacterales > Alteromonadaceae > Pseudoalteromonas > Pseudoalteromonas luteoviolacea_H. Next base: position 9,671 of record NZ_JWIC01000006.1, on the reverse strand, counting down.
ACCTAACTTTAAGAGTTCTGTATGTACGTAATTAGCCAGTTCATTAGAAGAATCAAAATTGTTAGTTTGAAAATATAAGTTTTGATTCATGCACAATCCTTTAAGGGCATATAACGCCATGATAAGCGCCGTATTAATGCTGGCTAAAATCAGTGAGGAACGAACGCCTAGCCAACTTTAATACGTCCATTTGCTTAATCATCTTGTTATGTTTTATCTTACTTTGTACTCAATGCTGTAATTTCGAAATTTACTTATTACACTCGACAATTCTAACTTTGTTAGACCTGTAATTTTATAGACAGAGCTTTTTGTTAAATCTTTCTTCAAACGTTTTAACGGTACATGTGCTATTTTTCGGTCGCACTCTCGAATTGCTTTTAACTCTAATAAGCTAGGAGTAAACTCCTTAAAAATTACTTCAATATCAAATTCGGGTTGGCACATTCAAAAGTTCTCAACTTTTAGAATCAGCACTTAGCAAAAAAATAACGCCTGCAAAAAGTAGTTGTCCTGTTGCTTGCGCTTGTTAAGCGGGCTCATTGGATAAGAGGTTGTTTTCAATTAAATACTTTCGACCATCTTTGGAAAGCCTATAAAGCATACCTCCATCTTCATTTTGACCAAGACGGTCTATAAATTTCAACTCTAACAACCTATCAATTGCATCTCTAATATTCTCAATATTTTCTCCTATCTCTTCTTGTAGCATATTAGATGTATATCCATGGTTATCAGGTAAGCCTGAAAAGTTTGCTAATAAGCTTGCGACATTTTCATCTAGTAGATTTGATGATTCATTTAACTTCTTTATGTAAATAGCCTGATTGCCGGTTCCTCTCCCTTTATATGTGACGTTCATAAAGTCACCACGTTCTGCCCTGGCTTTAAGTCTTTTTCCAAGGGATTTTTTAAGCGTAGGATCTAATATTGACCAGCTTTCTTTAGTGAATAAGTCTGATAATTGAAACTCACCTGCTGGGAGTGATTCGATTTTTTCTCTTGTGGACTCATCAAACTCTTTAGGTTCAGCATCATTGATATCATCAAATTTACTAGGTGTAACACTGTTACTTCCTTGTGCTTCTTTAAGATCTTTTTCTAGATTATTTATAGTTTCTGTTAGGCTTGATATTTGAGAACGATAGTCTTGAGTATCTTGATCAAACTCTGCTTGTAGTTGGGCTATTTTTGTGTGTAGTTTTCTAGATTCTTCAACACTAAGTAATCTGTTGTTTTCTTCTGCTTGTTTAATTTCTCTTAGTTCTTTTTGTTTCTTAAGGCTATGCTCGAAAACTGGCTTAGCTAAGCTAGGGTAAACATATATATAAAATGCAGTAGCAATAGCAGGCGCTATAAAACCATGTAGTATTTCACCAGAAAATGGAACAACAACAAAATACAAATTTATTGCCACATCATCAAATAAAGTATCAATTTTTGAGAATTTATCGTCAAGCTTTTCAGAGGATAGTAGAGTAACTATAAATTTGTAATTCCATGCACACCAAGAAATAACAAACGCCCCAAAAAGAGGGCTTGCACTTCTTTCATATAAAAATGCTTTAATAGATTTGAATATTTCGTCCATATATAAGTTCTCTTGTCGCTTAGCGCCCGCATAACCAGCTGAAAAAGCTTGGCTAAAGTTGGTGAGGCACGAACCAAGCCAAGCTTTTTCAGTCCGCGTTAATACGTTTGTTAGGCCTATAGATCTTTAAGGACATTTTTAGTGTTGGTTCTGTGCGCTTCCTGATCTTTTGCTGCTTCTTTTAATACTAAGATTTTTGCTTCTAAATCAACTCGCTTTGCATCTAAAGCTACTTTCTCTGATTCTAGCTCTCGAATATTATTTAACTCTCGAGCTTTTAGTACGCCATCGCCTTTAATCTTCATGCGCTCAATCTGATAATCTTTTTCTTTGACCGCCAGCTCATGTGCATGACATTCTTTTTCATGGTTTTCTTGCTGTATTAGCATATCAGCTTGATGCTTATATTCACGCTCCTTGATCTTTTCGTTCAATTGCAAAAGCTCAAGCTTACGTTTGTGATTAATTTCCGAAAAATGTTTAATGCAAAGAACACTAACTGAAGAAAATATGAGGATATAGCCGAGAACTAGATCGTATATTCTTGGTTCTGAGGGCGTATCCGTGATAGATAGAATAAACGGGATGTATTTCCAAATACCATTATCCGTTACTAAAGAAGCCCCTAATGTTAAAGTCATGAGCAATGCAGTATCAATTGCATGTCTTTTAGTTAGTTTAACAATGGATATTATAAAGTTTTTCATTGTTCCCTCTAGAGTTTAACGCTAAAACAAAATTTAGACCTAACATTTTTACCTGCGAAAAATGCCGCATAACAACAGCTTTTCAAATACCCACTTTGATACCCTCAACCCTAACAATAAGTTAAGCAGATGTCACCAGGTTAGAAATGGTTAAAGTACATCACTTGTCGTATAGCAGTGATATTTGACAAACACTGAGCACTGTATATATACATGTAAATAAATTAAAATGGAACTGCTTATTAAATCACCACTCCCATCCTAATTCAGGCACATCTGTATACTTGAAGATATGCCAAAAGTACCATTTCATGTTACCTCTATTGGATAACTTCCTTTATTCGATTTAATAATATATTGCATCCAAAAACACTCTGTGAGGAGGCGGTAGAGCAGTTTGTGAGTCACTAAGCTAACCAACAAAATGTGGCTGCAAATACTCAAGCTCAGGCGCTCAATGCACTTGTGTATATGTATAAAGAGATCATCAAACAACCACTTAGCCTATCGCTTAAGTTCCAATAATATAAATTTGTGCCCGTCCCATTTGGCTTGCCATCAATAGGCCGAATGTAGAGGTGCAGTCTCATACCTAAATTATCAAGGTGAATTCGTTGGCAATCGGGGGAAATACATGTGGCCCGCATATAGAGCAGCAGAACCTAGCGGCGACTTGATGCGATTGTTATGTGCTTGATTTGCAGGTTACCTGATTTTCTTTAACCAAAAGAACCACACGCTTATGAACCTCATTATTTTTAACGTAACCACACTTACCCGACAACACAAGACCACTTTCAATTTTGAACTGGTATTGATAAACACCCTCACTTTGCTCTAACGCATAGTAAATCGTGCTCTTCGAGCCAGCAGTAATGGGACCAAAGTCCAAACCTGAACTTGGCAAGTTAACCCTTGCGCTTTCAACTGCCGATTTTGAGTTGTTTATCACCGTTACACTAGGAAGCACAAAGAAGTAAGTATGGTATGCCGCAAACAGACTGCACACCAGTACAATCACAATCTTGAATGTTAATTTCATAAGCTTCCGAAAGCACAGAACGCTTTAATAATAGGCAGAAATTATAGGCTACACTGCCGCCTCGCGGCAAGCCTGTGATTTTATGTCCTGATTGATTGACTTGTTATATGCCTCTTCCAACTTTTTCAACAGATTCAATAGTAATTTTAGAGTCGCAGTAATCTTCTACACATGCTACTAAACAATCTCCAAACTCATCCAGCGTTGCTTGGCCATCATCGTCGAAGTCCGTTTCTGAAGTAAACTTCAGAATATTATTTAGCCATTTGCACTGAGGATTAATATGCCAATTCCGATGCTCTTTAAACTCTTCTAGGATATAGTTAGAAACCTTGGAACCGACTGAGTGATTCAATCCTTTGCAAACCAAAGTTACTCTATACATCCAGACTCCATTAGGCTAGCTTTGTTATGCATCATTTTCTATTAACCACTTACAAAACGGATCGTTCGAGTCTTCATCTCCAAATTCCACTGGTTCTTTAACTATTTCACTTGCCTTTCTTGGGATAGAGGTTTGAAACTCATGAACTAGCCAATCCTGATATTTCAAATTTGGTTGAACCACAAAGTTACTATTTTTGAAGCTTTCGCTAGGTGTAAGTTCAAACTCATCATTCCAGCAGATTTCATCGTAACCTATAGCAATGAGCCTCAAAAAGTCCAGAGGGTCATCACACAAGACACAAGCCAGCATAGATCCAGAGCCTGATCCTATATGTACAATCCTTTGTTGCCCTTCATCGTCAATCCAAAACGCAGCCATTGACCCATCACCACCAGTTCTGGCGAAGACCCGCAGTCGGCCCTTTGTTTTTTCATTTATGAAATAAAATAAATCGCAGTCTTTCTCGGCGTAGAATTCAATTAATGTTCCGCCAGGCCTTTCATTGTCTCCCCACTCAGATCTAAGCTTGCTGATTGGGTATAGATAACCAACCCTCCCATCTTCCGTATCTTCGTAGAAGCCGTTTTTTTCAATCCAACTGAAGAGCTTTTCGAAAACACCTGGAATTTTCATCGGCTCTAGCAATATTTCGTCTATTTGATTGGATAGCGCACTCAACTACGAAGCTCCTTTTTACGCATAACGCCTCACTTAACCGGCGCAAAATAGCAGACTAAAACTAGCGACGAAGGCACGCAAGCCTGCTGTTTTGCGTCCATTGGTTAAAGCGTTTGTCATGTTGCAAAACTATATTGCAATTAGGAAACATAAAACAAGCACGACAACTGGTATTGAGCAAATTAGCTTAAAGTTTTTCCTAGTATAACTTTTTGATTTATACAAGATGAAAAGATAAGGCGCCCATATTAAACCGGACCAGAAAGATACCAGCCCTGCTCCGATATAGCCTTCATGGCTATTGGGCCCATTATCAGTTAAAGCGAAGTAAATACCATATATAGAAAATCCTGCTGGAATCAACAGTATAATACATAATATTACTAATATAACCTTTGCAGTTAGCTTTATGCTTCTGTCATTCATCTTACAGCATAACGCCCTGATAATTTGTAAATTTCCTGAGCTTTTTTTGCGCGCGAAGCGCTACGCATAAAGCGACATAGTAAAACTCTCTAATCTCAGTCGTCAATTCTGAAGTGACAGCCATATAATGTTCAGGAACGATAAAATATGCATTTTCTAGATCATCAAATTTAATCGACACAATTTTTTGTTTTGTCTAGTTCAGGAAATGTTGCTGCAAGTACGTCTACAGCTTCCAAAGCTCTACTTTTCTTTAGGCCGTGAAAACTCATTCCTTCTTCAGACTGTCTAAGCATAATTTGCTTTTCTTTTGAAGGGCTACAGCCACTCAAGTTAAACAATAAGAAAATGGAAACACAATAAATAATCAATGCTTTCATAAGGTAAACATCCAATGTTGATTAAAAATATAACGCCTCAGTAAAAAGGCAAAATTTAGCTGGCTATAATGTGGGGCGGAGCGAAACCAGCCAACTGAGTTTTGTCCGCTTTTAAACTGCTTATTATGTATGCTTTTTGTAGGAAAAAAACCAACTGTTACCCCAAATAAAATAATAAGTCCGATAAACACCTCGAACGCTGCATGAGTTAGAGGATATTGAACGATTATCCCAATTGCAGTTTTTACCGCTGTATAAAATATCTATACGCACCCCACCAAGGAGAAAATCTGTAATCCAGATATCCATATTAGAGGCTTTAGCCCACTCTTGATTGGGCATGCCTAAAATATTATGAACCTGATCTCTACTAAGGTTTTTACCAACCCCTAATGATTTGTTCCAGAGGTTACATGATGGCACAGCTAATATAACTAATGCTATCAAAGAGAATGATATGATTGTTATCACTATTCTTTTCATCATACTCAATGTCCGAAGCATTCATGCCATTATTGACTTGTTATATGCCTACTACTCAAAAGCTACAGAGTTAAATTTTGGTTGTGCCTCAAACTTTGATTTAAAAAATAGCACACAGTTGTCAGCGATTGATATCTTTTCTCTGCCAAGGAGCTTTTCTTTAAGGGAACGAGGCTTATCTATTTGGAAGATCCATTCTAATTCTGATTTGGGATCATCACCTTCTTCGAAGTAAGTAGATGCGCCCAGCATATATTGCCAAGTATTCCATGTAATGTAGCAATACCAGCCCCAATCCTCTGCATTTGGCTCTGTAATTTCAAACTCGGAATCCAACTCTTGTTTTAACCATTTTAAAAGTGATTCTCCATAAATTGGGTTAATAGGGTTCTTATTTTCCGTTGAGATATCAAACATCGATGTTTTAAAACTAATAGTAATATGCACGATTCCCTCCAAGGCATGCAACGACTCGCTTAACCGGCGCAAAAATAGCAGGCTAAACTAAGCGAAGAATGAGCTCAAGCCTGCTGTTTTTAATCCCTGTTTAATTATTTGTTAGGTATAAGGTGCCACTTTATATTCTTTATTATTTATATTGTGGTAATGATTGATTTCATTCACCGCTTTTTCTACGGCTTCAAATGTGGCGTTTGCAGAAAAGTATAAAACGTAGTCGCCTGTAACATATTCGTTAGAACTAAACGCATAATCCAAATCAAAATGCTCACATAATACGTCTTCAATATAATCTCTATGCTCGTAATCAATTAGTTCTATAAACGCTCCCCATTCGGGGTGCTTTTTTACATTTAATGGTGACAAAATGTATCGAAACTCTTCGAGCATGATTTTAGACCTAACATTTTTATCTACGAAAAATGCCGCATAACAACAGCTTTTCAAATACGCACTTTGATACCCTCAACCCTAACAATAAGTTAAGCAGATGTCACCAAATTAGAAATGGTTAAAGTACGTCACTTGTCGTTTAATAGTAATCTTTGAAAAAGAGCAAGTTGAACAGATACATTTATAAAATAGAGAAGATTACAGCAATAAATTTGTGCCTGTCCCATTTGGCTTGCCATCAATAGGCCGAATGTAGAGGTGCAATCTCATACCTAATTATAAAAGATGAATTCGTTGGCAATCGGGGGAAATCCATGTGATCCGCATAAAGGACAGCAAAACGCAGCGGCTACTTGATGCGATTGTTATGTGCTTGATTGGCAGGTTACCTGATTTTCTTTAACCAAAAGAACCACACGTTTATTAACCTCGTTATTTGTAACGTAACCACACTTACCCGACAAGACTAGACCACTTTCAATTTTGAACTGGTATTGATAAACACCCTCACTTTGCTCTAACGCATAGAAAATCGTGTTCTTCGAGCCAGCATTAATGGGGCCAAAGTCCAAACCTGAGCTTGGCAAGTTAACTCTTGCGCTTTCAACTGCCGATTTTGAGTCGTTTATCACCGTTACACTGGGAAGCACAAAGAAGTAAGTATGGTATGCCGCAAACAGAATGCACACCAGTGCAATCACAATCTTGAATGTTAATTTCATAAGCTCCCTTGGTACATAACACTCTGTTAAGGTGTGAGCAACGCAATACCGAAGCCGCTGCATACCACCTTAAACACTAAAAGCAACGCATAGTGAAAACACAACACGTTGCGAATAACTCTTAAACAGTTTGTTATGTTTAGACTTTCTCATAAGTGGCAATTTCACTTAGCCACTAATTTAGTTTGCCGTCCAGTTGAGCATGATCTCGCAACTCATAGATTTCCGATATAGCATACGGCTCTGATTCAATGTCAATGGCTTCTAAAACTAGGTTACCTGTTTCCCACAAAGTTGCTCTAGATAGTAAGCCGTTCCCTTCAATTTCAATGTATTGAGCTTTTACTTCGTCACCAAGTTTCTCTGACAATTCAACGAATAAACTTTTACAGCTAAATATCTTGGATTTTGATGATGCCCACGAAGCTAAATATTCAAGCATATCTACACCTATAAACATAACGCCCTCAGTTGCGGATGGCTTGTAGCGACAAAGGAGCGGAAAGACGTTCCGACAACCTGCGATTGTTATTTTTTTGTCACATTCATTAGCTCGTTATTAAATCTCTCAACCTCAGACAAGAACTCTAGAAGCTCTCCTTCGCTAGATACCTTTAATTCGACAAGGAGTTCAGAGTTTTTATGCCCGTCAAAACTCCCCTTACCAAACCGTAGATACCCAGATATAGAAGCATTTATAACCGGAAGATAGTGGTTTAACTTGTCAATGACACTCAGATTTCTCTTGATTTTCGGAACACCATTTTTTACAAATATATTCCACCGATTAAAGTACTCAAATAAGCCTTTTTCCTTCAGAGCATCTAATTCGGTAGGCCTTAGCCCATTATTTAGCTCCATGAAACATGGCATGCAAAAACCACCAGTTTTATCGAATGTAGCTCTTAGAATGAGCACATCACATTTACCACAATTTACTTTTTTCTCTTGCACTTGCTTTCCATGTTGAAACATAACGCCTTAATAAACGGCGGAAAATAGCAGGCTAAACTAAGTGAAGAATGAGCGCAAGTCTGCTTTTTTGCAGCTCATTGTATAATTAATGTGTTAAGTAACACATTAAAAACCAATTAAATTTTTAAATTTATAAGCCACCAAACACACAATACCAACAACTAAAAAATGTAACCTGTAGCTTACGAGAGAAAATGATTTACTAGCTTCAATTTTTAGATAACTTTCTTCTGAACTCTGTTTTAGGAAATCAACTGGTAAGAAGTCAGCAATAAACATCAGTGCACCTGCAACTGCGAGAGCTATACCGATTATTAGTAAGGTTTTACTCATTTCTCCGATTCCCGAATGTTATATAACGCCGCAAATAAACGGTTAAAAATAGTTGGCTATAATTTGTGAGGTACGAACAAAGCCAACCGTTTTTTATCCGCACTTCCAGTCCTCTTTTTAGGTGCAAATTACCAATAATTGCTGTTGTAACTTTGTATTTTCACAACCAATAATTTCTAAACCGATAACTTTATTTTTAATTGAGTAAGTTATCATAACTGTATATTCAGCATTACCTGTAGGGAATGTATCTTCGATTTCTTTGGAGTCATAACCCACAAATTCAATAGTAAATGCAGAGTTATCTGAGGCAAATGAACTACAAGATTGTATTTCACAAGTATCGAGTTGCTTGGCAAAGCTCTTTTCGCCTTCATCAATTAGTGATGTTTTAACTTCTTCAAATAGATCAGCTAACTTTTCTTTAAACACCAAATTCTCCGCTGTACCTAACGCCTTAATAGTTGTTATGTTTTAAATACTCGCCGCCACCAAGGCTTTGCGACCTTGATTTTACTATTATTGTATTTTTCTAATATTTTTTCATTTGCTTTCTGTTGATAGTTTGAAAGCTTCTTAACACTTGGCACATAATCTTGAAAATAGTCGATGTAGAAATCCGAGCTTTTTAAATTTCCATCGGAAAGTTCATTTATTATTCCTTGTATCACCGCTACTTCCACTATGTTGCCGTTGAGAGCACAATCTGTATCAAAAGTTCTTTCTTTAGCTTCAAAAAATGCTTTTAAATATTGTGAGCCAGTTTGTATGAGTAGCAAAGCGGCTATTTCCGACAATAAATTGGTTGCCCCCCAAGTTGCTTCCGAAAACTTGGATTCTTCAAGCATTATATCTCTTAAAATTTCACCAGTTCCAATACACTGACCATTAATAAGACGCTCGCCGACTTTGCGACGAAATTCTGAATTTATATCCAAAAACTTGCCGTGTGAATCATTTTGAGGACAGAACTGTATTTTTTGGAAGCTATGGCTCGAATATGAACTTATAAACTTATCAACGTATTCCATAACTTAAACTTAAAACATAACGCTTGCCGTAAACGGCACAAAATAGCAGGCTAAAATTAGCGA
>NZ_JWIC01000005.1 GCF_000814765.1 Pseudoalteromonas luteoviolacea | reverse complement strand
CCTTGTACACACCGCCCGTCACACCATGGGAGTGGGTTGCTCCAGAAGTAGGTAGCTTAACCTTCGGGGGGCGCTTACCACGGAGTGATTCATGACTGGGGTGAAGTCGTAACAAGGTAGCCCTAGGGGAACCTGGGGCTGGATCACCTCCTTAACGATTTAGAACAGATTTGTTCGAAGTGTCCACACAGATGATTGTTAGTTAGCTTTATAGCTAATTAATATTGCTCTTTAAAAATTTGGAAAGCTGATAATTAAATTCTCGAATAACAAGCAATTGTTATTCAGAGTTTTCGAAAGAAAATGCCGATTAATCATTTAGTTGATTAATTAGCGTCTACTTTAGTATTACTTAACTTCTGGCGAAGTTAAAACTGTCTTTGACGATACAAACCATTTTGGGTTGTATGGTTAAGTGACTAAGCGTACACGGTGGATGCCTTGGCAGTTGGAGGCGATGAAGGACGTACTAACTTGCGATAAGCTAAGTCGAGCCAGTAAGAGGCACTTGAGACTTAGATTTCCGAATGGGGAAACCCACCGCTTAGCGGTATCTTGCAGTGAATACATAGCTGTAAGAGGCAAACCGGGAGAACTGAAACATCTAAGTACCCCGAGGAAAAGAAATCAACCGAGATTCCGAAAGTAGCGGCGAGCGAAATCGGATTAAGCCCTTAAGCTTCAGTGTAATTAGTGGAACCTTCTGGAAAGTTGGACGACACAGGGTGACAGTCCCGTACACGAAAATTTATCTGAAGTGAAATCGAGTAGGTCGGAGCACGTGAAACTTTGACTGAATATGGGGGGACCATCCTCCAAGGCTAAATACTCCCAACTGACCGATAGTGAACCAGTACCGTGAGGGAAAGGCGAAAAGAACCCCTGTGAGGGGAGTGAAATAGAACCTGAAACCGTGTACGTACAAGCAGTAGGAGCCCTTCGAGGGTGACTGCGTACCTTTTGTATAATGGGTCAGCGACTTATATTCTGTAGCGAGGTTAACCATTTAGGGGAGCCGTAGCGAAAGCGAGTCTTAACTGGGCGCTTAAGTTGCAGGGTATAGACCCGAAACCCGGTGATCTAGCCATGGGCAGGTTGAAGGTCAGGTAACACTGACTGGAGGACCGAACCCACTAACGTTGAAAAGTTAGGGGATGACCTGTGGCTAGGAGTGAAAGGCTAATCAAACCGGGAGATAGCTGGTTCTCCCCGAAATCTATTTAGGTAGAGCCTCGGACGAATACTTACGGGGGTAGAGCACTGTTAAGGCTAGGGGGTCATCCCGACTTACCAACCCTTTGCAAACTCCGAATACCGTAAAGTACTATCCGGGAGACACACGGTGGGTGCTAACGTCCATCGTGGAGAGGGAAACAACCCAGACCGTCAGCTAAGGTCCCAAAGTGTATGTTAAGTGGGAAACGATGTGGGAAGGCTAAAACAGCTAGGAGGTTGGCTTAGAAGCAGCCATCCTTTAAAGAAAGCGTAATAGCTCACTAGTCGAGTCGGCCTGCGCGGAAGATGTAACGGGGCTAAACATACCACCGAAGCTACGGCTGCGAACTTTGTTCGCGGGGTAGGGGAGCGTTCTGTAAGTGGCTGAAGGTGTGCCGGGAGGCATGCTGGACATATCAGAAGTGCGAATGCTGACATGAGTAACGATAATGCGGGTGAAAAACCCGCACGCCGGAAGACCAAGGGTTCCTATCCCATGTTAATCAGGGTAGGGTGAGTCGACCCCTAAGGCGAGGCTGAAGAGCGTAGTCGATGGGAAACGGGTTAATATTCCCGTACTTGGTATAAATGCGATGGGGGGACGGAGCAGGCTAGGCAAGCATGGCGTTGGTTGTCCATGTGAAAGGCTGTAGGCTGGTGACTTAGGAAAATCCGGGTCGCTAAGGCTGAGAGTCGAGACGAGCTACTACGGTAGTGAAGTTGTTGATGCCCTACTTCCAGGAAAAGCCTCTAAGCTTCAGTTTATATCGAATCGTACCCTAAACCGACACAGGTGGTCAGGTAGAGAATACTAAGGCGCTTGAGAGAACTCGGGTGAAGGAACTAGGCAAAATTGTACCGTAACTTCGGGAGAAGGTACGCTCTTGTTTGTGAAGGACTTGCTCCGTAAGCAGACGAGAGCCGCAGTGACCAGGTGGCTGGGACTGTTTATTAAAAACACAGCACTGTGCAAAATCGTAAGATGACGTATACGGTGTGACACCTGCCCGGTGCCGGAAGGTTAATTGATGGGGTTAGACGTTTGTCGAAGCTCTTGATCGAAGCCCCGGTAAACGGCGGCCGTAACTATAACGGTCCTAAGGTAGCGAAATTCCTTGTCGGGTAAGTTCCGACCTGCACGAATGGTGTAACCATGGCCACGCTGTCTCCACCCGAGACTCAGTGAAATTGAAATCGCAGTGAAGATGCTGTGTACCCGCGGCTAGACGGAAAGACCCCGTGAACCTTTACTACAGCTTGGCACTGAACATTGACCCTACATGTGTAGGATAGGTGGGAGGCTTTGAAGCACAGTCGCTAGATTGTGTGGAGCCGTCCTTGAAATACCACCCTTGTAGTGTTGATGTTCTAACTTAGGTCCCTAATCGGGATTGAGGACAGTGCCTGGTGGGTAGTTTGACTGGGGCGGTCTCCTCCCAAAGAGTAACGGAGGAGCACGAAGGTTGGCTAAGTACGGTCGGACATCGTACGGTTAGTGTAATGGTAGAAGCCAGCTTAACTGCGAGACAGACACGTCGAGCAGGTACGAAAGTAGGTCATAGTGATCCGGTGGTTCTGAATGGAAGGGCCATCGCTCAACGGATAAAAGGTACTCCGGGGATAACAGGCTGATACCGCCCAAGAGTTCATATCGACGGCGGTGTTTGGCACCTCGATGTCGGCTCATCACATCCTGGGGCTGAAGTCGGTCCCAAGGGTATGGCTGTTCGCCATTTAAAGTGGTACGCGAGCTGGGTTTAGAACGTCGTGAGACAGTTCGGTCCCTATCTGCCGTGGGCGTTTGAGAATTGAGAGGGGCTGCTCCTAGTACGAGAGGACCGGAGTGGACGAACCGCTGGTGTTCGGGTTGTTATGCCAATAGCATTGCCCGGTAGCTACGTTCGGAATCGATAACCGCTGAAAGCATCTAAGCGGGAAGCGAGCCTCGAGATGAGTTCTCACTTTAACTTAGAGTTAACTGAAGGGCCGTTGAAGACTACAACGTTGATAGGCGAGATGTGGAAGTGCTGTGAGGCATTGAGCTAACTCGTACTAATTACCCGTGAGGCTTAACCATACAACGCCAAAGTGGTTTTAAGCTTGTTAGAAGTTAAGAATATAAGTAGACGATAAGAATTTAATTACGCTTCCAGATTTTAAGCATTGTGACTAGATAAGCTCTTATGAGAAATCAATTCACCTTGCGCAAATGAAATGACAAAAAGACGTCATTAGCCATTTGCACGAAAAGAATTTGCTTGGTAACCATAGCATTTTGGAACCACCTGATCCCATGCCGAACTCAGTAGTGAAACGAAATAGCGCCGATGATAGTGTGGGGTTTCCCATGTGAAAGTAGGACATTGCCAAGCGCCAAATAAAAGAAAGCCCGATTCGAAAGAGTCGGGCTTTTTTGCGTTTAAGTCCCTCAGCAACAGCTAAACTAGCTTATTTCACCTTGCGCAAAAGAAGCGCACTCACTGCGTTCGCTGTCGCTAGCCTTTTACACCACGTCATCCTGAACTCGCTTCAGGATCCATTTCTTTTTTGCATAATATTTGGTTTCCGGAGCAAGTCCGGAATGACATAGAGAGAACATGATAGAGATTGATGGCAGTGTATTGACTTTGTTTAGTTAAAATGGCTTGTTTCACCTTGCGCAAATTGAACGTACTCGCTTCGCTCGTTATCGTTACATTTTGCACGTTAATCACCTTGCGCAAAAAGAGCGTACTCACTGCGTTCGTTGTCGCTAGCCTTTTGCACGATAAGCGCAAGGTGAAGGGAGCAACCTTCACTGCTTTAACTCTTTACTCCTTTTGAATACACTCCCTTAGCAACGGTTAAAATAGCTTATTTCACCTTCCGCGAAAAGAATGGCAGCGCTCCGCGCGGTGTCATAAACCTTTCGCACGATACTCACCTTGCACAAATTGAACACACTCGTTTCGCACTCTGTCGTTAACCTTCTGAGTTCTTGTTACTTGTGGAATAAAAAGTGCTTATTCCTCTAATGAGAAGAGGATAAAAATATCTTTTTGGCACAATGAGTCAACATGCTTTGCTTTTAAAGCATTGATAATTATAAGCTTAATTAATGTTGTTGATCAGTTTTAAAGTTGGTCCTACTTTTGCATTAACCTGTATATAGTCAAATTTTTGGAGTTGGTTATGGCAATTAGTTTTGATAAAGCGCTTGGGGTGCATCAGCATACAATGTTGATCCGTTCTCAACGTGCCGAGATCTTAGCAAGCAATATCGCAAATGCTGATACTCCCGGTTATAAAGCAAAAGATATCGACTTTGGCCGAGCACTCAATGCGGCAAAGTCGGCACAACAAAGCGGCAATCAAATGACCCGTACCAACGAAAAACACATCAGTGGTGGGACTAGATTAGCCAATGGTGTAGAACAATTTCGCAATCCAAATCAAACAGATACAGGCGATGGTAACTCTGTTGATATACAAGTGGAACGAAACTTGTATGTACAGAACTCATTAGAGTACCAAGCTAGTTTGAACTTTTTGGGTGGTAAATTTAAAAGCTTGAAAAAAGCGCTTGGTGGTGGTCAAGGAGCCTAATTATGAGTTTATACAACGTTTTTGATATTGCAGGCTCTGGCATGAGTGCACAAAATGTGCGGTTGAACACCACTGCCAGTAATATATCCAATGCAAACAGCATCAGCTCTAGTCAGGACAAAGTGTATCGTGCAAGGCATCCCGTATTTGCTGCTGAGTTGAATAAAGCAGCAGCTGCGCACCCAAATACACTAAGTTCGTCTGTGGGAGTAAAGGTTTTGGGGATTGTTGAAAGCGACAAACCTCTGCAGGTTGAATACAACCCGAATCATCCCAGTGCTGATAAAGATGGTTATATCTATAAACCGAATGTGAATGTAGTGGAAGAAATGACAAATATGATTTCCGCTTCACGTTCGTACCAAACGAATGTTCAAGTAGCAGACGCAGCAAAGCAGATGTTAAGTAAAACTCTGTTGCTTGGTCAGCGCTAATTGGGAGTATAGCTGATGAGTAATGATGTCAATTCCGCAACTACGTCCTTTGTCGACTCGTTGCGTTGGCAAGATAAACAAGTGCCAACTGAGAAAAATGATGAGTTAAAGCAGGAAGACTTCTTTGCGTTACTTACTCAGCAGTTGTCTTTTCAAGACCCGAGTAAGCCTGCTGACAATGATCAGATGATTTCCCAAATGACCAACTTTACGATGGCAGAGGGGATATCAAACTTAAACACCAAGTTTGAGTCGTTGGCAGCTTCAATGACATCAAACTCAGCACTTCAAGCTTCGACGTTAATCGGTAAAAAGGCTCTACTTGAGTCAGACACGATTGAACATGGCCCAGGGATGCAGCCGAGAGGCTCTATTATCGTAGCGGAACCGGTCGAAAAGCTGACGCTGAGTATTGTTAATGACAAAAAAGAGCTTGTAAGAAAGATTGAACTTGGCGAGCAAAGCGTTGGCGCAACGCGCTTCGAGTGGGATGGTTTGACTGATGGCGGTGAAGCAGCCCCTCCAGGTGAGTACACAATTAAAGCTGAAGGGCAAACAAACGGTAAGTTTGAGGCATTGCCAACAGCAACTTTTAGAAATATTGATAGTGTTAACGTGAATGGTTCTCAGGGCATTATTATTAACACTAAAGCTGGTGCAGTTAGATTATCTGACGTTGCAGAAATAGCTTAATCAAAAGATTTAACCTTCATTTATAGAGGTATTAGAGTATGAGTTTTAATATTGCTTTAACAGGATTAGCTGCAGCCCAAAAAGATTTGGACACCACAGCTAACAACATTGCGAACGTAAATACCACAGGTTTCAAAGAATCTCGTGCCGAATTTGCTTCTGTATATGCATCATCAGTGTTTAGTGCTGGTAAAACCAAAAACGGTGATGGTGTGTCAACGACCATGGTTGCTCAGCAGTTTCACCAAGGTTCATTAAACTTTACACAAAACTCGCTTGACCTTGCTATTACAGGTGAAGGTTACTTTGCTACAAGTGAAGATTTAGGCAGCCAAGATTATACATTCACGCGTGCAGGTGCATTTAAGCTCAACAAAGATAACTTCATTGTTGACGCCAATGGTAACTTTCTTCAGGGCTTCCCTGTAGATCCAAGCACAGGCGATACAACATCTGTGAGCTTAAGTACGTCATCACCACTGCAAATACCTGATGCATCGGGTTCTCCGCGTGCTACGACGAATGTATATTCTTCATTTAATTTAGATTCAACAGCGACGGCACCAACCATTGCATTCGATCCCGATACAACGGCATCGTATAATAGCTCAACGTCGACGACTGTGTATGACTCTTTAGGTGAACCACATACTTTGCAGCTGTTCTTCCGTAAGGAAGACCCGACAACGAATCCAAATGAGTGGCAAGTTTATGCAACGCTCGGTGGAAAACCGTTTGATGCAAATGGTAGTGAAATTGTTTCTCCAGCTACAATCACACCGATTACTGAATTTGAATTTAATGCACAGGGCTTTCCGAACACGACAGGAGGGGTTGCAAATACAGGTACAACCTTTAACTCCCTTAACTTAACTGCAGCGAATATCTCTGGATTGCTATCTAATGGCGCAACTTTCCCTTCAGATATTCAATTAAACTGGCGTGATGAAGCCAATACAACCAATAAATTACCAACACAGTTTGCCAGCCGTTTTGAAGTTAAGGCATTGGATCAGGATGGTGCGACAACGGGCCGACTCGCAGGTATTGATATTGGTTCGGATGGTAAAATAGTGGCATCCTACAGTAACGGTGATTCAACCTTCTTAGGGCAGGTTGCAATGGTGAGATTTTCAAACTCACAAGGTTTGACAGAAGCCGGTAATACAGGTTGGAAGAAAAGTTTAACGTCTGGTGAGCCGATTGCGGGTGAACCCGGTTCAGGTACTTTAGGTACGATTAACTCATCGGCGTTAGAGCAATCTAATGTAAACTTAACAAATGAGTTAGTTGATTTGATCAGTGCACAAAGAAACTTCCAAGCAAACTCACGAGCACTTGAAGTTAACTCAACACTTCAACAGAACATTCTTCAGATCCGATAGTACAAATTCCCTCTATAAAAGCCGCTGTTGCGGCTTTTTTATTTTTTGACACTCACCTTGGCACTAATATTGCTTTTATCACCATATATTGAACAGTTTTAGGTCGTTCTCATGGATAAAATGCTCTATGTCGCCATGTCAGGCGCTAAACAAAGCTTACGTGGCGTGGCGCTCAAAGCCAACAACTTAGCCAATGCGAATACCACTGGCTTCAAAGCAGACTTTGCACAGGCTCGCTCCATGCAGGCTTTTGGTGAGGGGTTGCCCACACGAGTGTTTGCCATGCAAGAGCGTCCTGGTACAAATATGTTAAGTGGCGCGGTTGCTGAAACCGGCCGTGATTTAGACATCGCAGTTGATGAAAAGTCATGGATCAGTGTTATGGATGCCAGTGGTGAAGAGGCGTATACAAAAGTAGGTACGTTGAACATTACGAGTGACGGCGCTTTAGTTACCAGCCATGGTCGTCAATTAATTGGCGAAGGTGGCCCGATCATCCTGCCTTTACCTATCGACAAAGTGGTATTTAGTGACGACGGATCTATTCAAGTTCGTCCTCAAGGAGCACCAGCCAATTTCTTAGAAACTGTTGATCGGCTAAAAATAATTACTGCCGATAATAATCAACTTGAGAAAGGCAATGATGGTTTATTTAGGCCACAAGAAGATCAGTTAGACGATGGTCACTGTGGTTTTTGCGAAGTATCTCCAACAGCAAAAGTGATGAGTGGTTATTTAGAAATGTCTAATGTGAACCCTGTTCATGAGATGGTTGATTTAATTAACCACCAAAGACAGTTTGAGATGCAAATTAAATTAATGAAGTCAGCAGAAGAAATCGACGAGCGACACACTTCGCTCCTGCGCATAGTATAAGAGAGTGAGGTAAATATTATGAATCCAGCATTGTGGATAAGTAAAACTGGGCTTGATGCTCAACAAACCGATATTTCAGTTATTTCTAATAACTTGGCTAACGCCAGTACTGTTGGTTACAAAAAGAGTAGAGCGATTTTTGAAGATTTGCTTTATCAAAATATCAATCAGCCAGGTGGGCGTTCGTCTCAGGATACAGAATTGCCATCAGGTTTGATGCTTGGTGCAGGTTCGAAAGTTGTTGCGAACCAAAAGAACTTTTCTCAAGGGAATATGATAAGCACGGAAAACTCGTTGGACTGGATGATCCAAGGGCCGGGCTTTTTTGAGATCCAAATGCCTGATGGCACGATAGCATACTCACGAAATGGTCAGTTCACCACTGATGAAACAGGTCGTGTAGTCACATCAGGTGCAGGCTTCCCAGTTCAACCTGAAATGACGGTCCCGGATAATGCGAACTCTATTACGATATCGCAAGATGGAGAAGTGTCCGTCAGTATTAATGGTCAGGCGGAAAATACCGTTATTGGTCAGCTTGTGATCAGTGACTTTATTAATCCATCAGGGCTAGAGCCGATTGGTCAAAACTTATATACAGAGACTGCGGTGAGCGGTGCACCAGTGCAAGGTAACCCTGGCGTCGAAGGTTTAGGCTCGATGGTACAAGGCGCGCTAGAAACGTCAAATGTTAACGTGACCGAAGAGCTGGTCAATCTCATTGAGACCCAGCGTGTTTATGAGATGAACTCAAAAGTGATTAAGTCTGTCGACGAAATGCTGAGTTACATCAATCAACAACTTTAATAGGGTAGGACAGATCATGCGTAAATGTATTTTAGTCGTTGCGTTGGGCTTGGGTCTAAGTGGGTGCATGTCTACGGAAAATAGTGACGTGGTAAGAGATGATCCTTATTACGCACCTATGTATCCAGAAATGGAAGCAGAGCCTGTTGTATCAACGGGATCGCTATTTAATTCATATTCGAATGATCTGTACTCAGATAAAAAGGCAGTCAGAGTAGGTGATATTATTACTGTGGTATTGAGGGAGTCTACTCAAGCTTCAAAAGCTGCAAACTCTAAACTTGATAAAGACAGTGAAGTAAATGTTGACCCATTTCTTGGTTTGGGCAATGTACCTGTAAATATTGGTGGAGATGCCATTCAGCTAGATATGGGGGCCAACTCTTCTTATCAAGGTGATGCTCAAGCTAATCAATCAAATAGCTTATTTGGTAATATTTCAGTGAATGTAATGCGGGTATTACCGAATGGTAATTTAGTGATCCGCGGTGAAAAGTGGTTAACACTGAACACCGGTGAAGAGTTTATTCGATTAGAGGGGTTAGTAAGGCCACAAGATGTATCTGCTGAAAATGAAGTACAATCTAATCGCATTGCTAATGCCCGAATTCAATATTCCGGTAAAGGCCAAACACAAGAAGTTCAAAGTGCAGGCTGGTTAACTAAATTCTTCATGAGCACATTGATGCCGTTTTAAGGATGTAGATCATGCGTATTCTGCAAACAATTATTTTAACTTTCACATTGGCGGCATCACTCAGTGTGAGTGCTGAGCGTATTAAAGACGTCAGTGTCGTGGAAGGAGTGAGAAGTAACCAACTGATAGGCTATGGTCTGGTGGTTGGTCTACCGGGTACTGGCGAGCAAAGTCGGTTTACAGAGCAAAGCTTTAAAGCAATGTTAAATAGCTTTGGTATTACTCTTCCGGGTAATTTAAAGCCAAAGATTAAAAATGTCGCGGCTGTGGCTGTGCACGCAGACTTACCTCCTTTTGTAAAACCGGGACAAAGCATCGATGTCACAGTGTCTTCGATTGGCAGTGCCGGTAGCTTAAGAGGTGGCACGCTGCTACAGACTTTTCTAAAAGGTGTTGATGGCAACGTGTATGCAATTGCGCAGGGCAGTATGATTGTTGGTGGCTTAGGAGCGGAAGGTTTGGATGGTAGCCGAGTTGTAATAAATACCCCAACCGTTGGTCGTATTCCTAATGGTGGTATGGTGGAGCGTGCAGTAAAAAGTCCATTCACACAAGGCGACCATATTACGTTTAACCTTAATCGCCCTGATTTCACAACAGCGAAACGGTTAGCAGACACAATCAATGAATTGGTGGGACCTAATAGCGCCAGTGCTTTAGATGCGGCTTCTGTCAGAGTGATAGCACCACGAGATCCTTCGCAGCGTGTGGCATACCTGTCTACACTTGAAAACCTTGAGTTTAAACCTGCTGATACATCGGCCAAAATCATCGTCAACTCCAGAACTGGCACTATTGTGATTGGTAAAGATGTGAAATTACAACCTGCAGCGATTACTCATGGTGGATTAACGGTCACAATTGCGGAGCAAACAAACGTATCGCAACCACAACCTTTAACAGAAGCCGATGCCGTTGTGACAAGACAAAGCATTGTCGATGTTGACCAAGACGACTCGCGCGCATTTGTGTTTGACCCAGGCAGTAGCTTAGATGATTTGGTTCGTGCGATTAATGCTGTGGGCGCAGCTCCCGGTGATTTAATGGCGATATTAGAAGCGCTCAAAGAAGCGGGTGCGATACATGGTCAATTAGTCGTCATATAGTGTTCTATTTATATTCAATAAGTTAGCCTCATATTAATGAGGCTTTTTTTTGGCCTAATAATTGCATTTGTTATTGTATTCCTTTTTTAACGACGTGTTTTTGAACCATGAATACTGATCCGACACATAATCAAAGCTTTTTTGATTTAAACAACCTGAACTCACTGAGACAGGATGCGTTAAAAAGTGCTGGTGATGGTGACGCATCAAAACAAGCGCTGAAAAAGGCTGCACAGCAGTTTGAATCAATCTTTACGCAAATGCTGTTAACGAGTATGCGTAAAGCCAATGAGGCATTTGAAGACAAAGATAGTCCATTTAACTCAAGCAGCGTGAAGTTTTATCGTGATATGCATGACCAGCAAATGGCCCTAGAGCTATCTAATAAAGGGAGCTTGGGGCTTGCTGATTTGATTGTACAACAACTCTCGCCGCAAAAAGATGGGTATATGCCGTCTTCAGTTATTCGCACTGGTGCTGAAATCCAAAGCGACAGACTCGCCAGTGGGAACACCCAGCAAACGAATACCTCTGAGAAACCTAAATTAAAAGAGGTTACCGTACAAGAGGCCGCTCAACCAAAACAAGCAGATCCTCAAGCTTTTGACAGCCCTGAAGAGTTTATAAATACACTTTGGAGCTATGCGAAATCTGCGGCAGAAAAAATTGGCTTAAATCCGGCTGTCATGGTGGCTCAAGCTGCGTTGGAGACAGGGTGGGGTAAACATGTAATCGCGAAGCCTGATGGTAATAGCAGTTTTAACTTATTTAATATTAAAGCGGATAGCCGCTGGACAGGAGACAGTGCCAGTAAAATGACACTCGAATTTGAACAGGGCTTACCTGTTAAAAAACAAGCAAACTTCAGAGCTTATGAATCTTTGAAAGACAGTTTTAGTGATTATGTGAACTTTTTGCAATCTAATCCTAGATATGAGGAAGCGCTCAAGAAAGTTTCTAAGCCAAGTGAATACTTAGACGCATTGCAACAAGCGGGCTATGCAACGGATCCTAACTATGCGAACAAAATCAAAAATGTGTTAGGTGGAAGTCATTTTCAATCTGCTGTGTCTTCATTTATACGTCAAGGAGTAAACTAAGATGTCTTTTAATTTAATGAACATTGGTACCTCTGGCGTTAGAGCAAGCAGTGAGCTGTTGCAAACGACCAGTAAAAACATAGCAAACCTAAATACAGTGGGTTACATTCGAGAGCGTACTGAACATGCAACCATGGTTGGGAATCAGGTTGGTCGTGGAGAAACAGTTCGTTTGTTAAATGAGTTTGCTCAAAAACAATTGTATAGAGATATCTCCAGCCAGTCTTACTACAACCAGTTTGTGACCGAGTCGAGCCGAGTGGATACCTTGTTTGGTGAGGATTCTAATAACTTAAATACCAGTATTAACTCGCTATTTAATAATTTACAAGAAGCGATGAATTTACCTTCTTCGACAGTTACCAGATCATTGTTTCTGACAGATGCTCAAAATATGATTGATCAAATGGATCGATTGTCTGGCATTGTGTTTGATCAAAATAATATTGTGAACGAGCAGCTGTCAATTTATTCGCAAGAAGCAAATAACCTAATTCAAAAAATTAGCGATCTTAATGGGCAGGTTGGTGCACTTAACGCAAACCCAGATAATGACAATGCAAACTCAGTACTGAATGAACGAGATCAAGCAATTAAAGATCTGTCTGAACTGGTTGATATTGAAACCTTAGATGGTTCGAACGGTGAAAAATTGGTGTTTTTAGGCTCTGGCCAATCTGTCGTAATGGAAAATGGCACCTTTAATCTGTTTTCACTAGATGGCGATCCGGACCCTAACAAAAAGGAACTTAAACTTGATATCACGGAAGGGGCTGCAATCGCACTGGAAGTAGATCAAACTAAATTACAGGGTAAAATTGGTGGACTTTTGGCATTCAGAGATGAGATTTTAATCCCCGCTCAAAACCAACTTGGCCAAATAGCCCTTTCATTAGCGGATGCATTTAACCAACAAAACAAGCTGGGTATGGATCTTGACGGGAATCTGGGCGGCAATATATTTACTATACCAACGACTGCGGGGTTTCCGCATAGTAGTAATACAAGTACAACTCAGTTAGCAGCCACATTAGAGCCAGGTCAAGGCAGCCAGATCCCTGCAACGGACTTTCGAGTGACCTATAACGCGGGTAATGTCACGATTGCGGCAATAGATGCTCAGGGCAATACCATAGGTAACGCAACGACAGTGGCATATACGGATCCATTAAACTCTCAAACGGTTACCCCGTCAGGTACCGAGTTGTTTGGATTGCAAATTAATTTTACTGACGTCAGTGGGGCGGCAGCACTGCCGAATGACGGCGATATTTTTGATATTAAGTTAAATTCTGCTGCCGCGGGTACTTTGGCACTGGCGACAGATAGACCTGAAGCGCTTGCACTGGCATCTCCTATCCGAACAGAATCGTCGGGAAATAACGTCAGCAATGCGATGATTTCAGTGGGGAGTGTTTCAAATACAGACCCCGCAACAAGTAATTTTTCGGCGACTACGCCGCCAACATTGACTAATGGCACTATTACCTTAGTCAAAACAGGCAATCCTGATGAGTATCAGATCACAGATGCCAGTGGTACTACGACGTTTACCGCGCCTGCGCCTAGAGAAAATATTTTAGCAGCAGCGGGTGGTGCGTTTGCCAGCTATGGTTTTGATTTTGATATTGAAGGGGAACCTGCCACAGGTGATACGTATACCATTGAGTTTAATCAGAGTGGTTTTGATGATAACCGAAATGGACTTTTACTCAGTGAATTACAGTCAGGCCAATTAGTGAGGCAAAATGTGGTTACGACGGCGGTTGCGGATAACTTAAAAACATTCAATGAAGCGTATGCGGGATTGGTTACGGAAATTGGTGTAGTTGCAAATCAGGCTAAAACAAACGGTGCAGCTTATGATGCATTAGCTGCTCAGTCTGAGGCATGGTTTGAGTCAGTCGCTGGCGTAAACCTAGATGAAGAAGCCGCTAATTTACTGCGTTTTCAGCAATCGTATTCTGCGTCGGCACAAATATTAAGTGCGGCAAGAACCGTGTTTGACACTCTACTTAATGCTGCGAGGTAATTATGCGTTTATCTCATAACATGATTTTCAAGAACAACTTGAATTCAATTTTAAATAGTCAGCAAGAAGTGAATAAATCTATGCACCAAGTGAATACACAGAAACGTGTATTGTCTGCATCAGATGATCCTTCTGCGATGGCGAGATCATTACTTTATTCAGATAAAATTCAAACGAATGAACAATATGATAAAAACTTAACGATGTTAAAAAGCCGTTTGGATACCCAAGAGGGTGTACTGACTAATATCAAAGACTCATTGTTACGATCTATTGAATTGACAGTGAATGCGGGTAATGGTGCTTTAACTGCACCAGATAAAGCGTCACTCTCTGAAGAATTGGAAGCGATACAAACAGCGGTATTGGAATTAATGAATTCAAAAACGGAAGATGGCCGCTACATCTTTTCTGGTTATCAAGACAATAACAGAACGTATGAGTATGATAGCTTAAATAATCGGTATGCATATCAAGGCGACCAAGGGCAACATAAAATTAAAGTTGCAGAGGGTGTCGAGATCAAGTCAAGTGATAACGGATTCGATGTTTTTGAAAGTGTTGAGCAGCGATTAAACGTGACGTCAAATACGGCGACCACGACGGGCGGGATATTGAACGCGGATGTGTATGTGACACAGCAAGGGCCGTTTGATATTTTCCACAAAGCGAATTATAACCCAGATCCGACCGCGCCGGCGGGATCGAATGAGTTTGAATTGGTGCTTAATGGTACGGTAACCCCTGGTACGTATCAATTGCGCCAAGGGGCCACCGTATTTGAGACCGGAACCTATACAGAAGACAACATTCAAGCTGCAGGTATTGAGTTCAGTTTTATGGGGACTGCCGGCGCTGCCGATACAATTACTTTTGAGCTAGAGGCACCGAAAAAAGACAACGTACTAAACACGCTAGATAACTTGATCAATGCAGTTCAAGATCCAACACTGTCGGATAAAGACTATCGACAGGTGTTAGCTGATTCGATGATCGGGCTAGAAAACGCAAAAAATACGGTGTCTCAGATCCAATCAGGTTTAGGTGGCAGAAAAAACACAGCCACTAGGATCATTGATGCCAATACCGATTTAGATATAAATAACAAAATAGCGCGGGCAGACTTGATAGAGTTAGATATGGCAGAGGCCATCACTGAACTTACAAAGCACGAGACCCAACTTCAGGCATCGCAAGCGACTTATGGACGCTTATCCAACTTATCCTTATTAGATTACATCCGATAACTTTAATGAGCCGTCATATACTTGACGGCTTTTTTATTTAGTAACTTGTCAAATCTCACAATCTTCCAAGTAACTTCCTGAATTATTGCCAAAAACTTTATTAATTTTTATAAATTATCTCAGGCGGAAACAACTTTCCTATTATTTGAATAGTGTTTTCATTTGCATAAAAAATTAAATAAATTCAGTGTTTTAAAAAAAAGTTCAAAAAAAATCTAAAGGAAACTTTTTGCCGTCCGATAACTTAATTAACCAAGCCGGACAGTTTAAATAACTTGAAGGTGGCAAGAGTTACAAGTTTGAGAGTAAGTACTCAGTTTACAGTGGGAGAATTACCATGGCACTTTATGTAAATACTAACGTAAGTTCATTGAATGCTCAAAGACAGTTAAACAATTCAGGCAATGCATTAGACGTATCATTTAAGCGTCTATCTTCAGGCTTCCGTATCAATAGCGCAGCAGATGACGCGGCAGGTCTACAAATATCTGACCGATTAACATCACAGATTAATGGTCTAAACCAAGGTAACCGTAACGCAAACGACGGTATTTCTTTGGCTCAAACAGCTGAAGGTGCGATGGACGAAGTAACGTCAATGTTCCAGCGTATTCGTACTTTGGCACAGCAAGCTTCAAACGGTTCAAATACTGATGAAGACCGTTTGGCGATTCAAGAAGAGATCCGCTCTCTTTCTGCAGAAGTTAACCGTGTTGCTGCGGATACGACTTTCGGTGGCCAAAACTTATTAGATGGTACATACGAGGCAAGTTTCCAGGTAGGTGCTGATGCAGTACAAACCATTGGCTTCAGTATGAAAAATGTTGCTGGCACAGCAAATGATATTTCTGCAAATAACGGTTTCACGCTGTCAGGTATCGCAGGTATCGCGAGTGCGATTGTTGGCAATGACCTATCAGGATTTGCCAGTGGTGTTAGTGCAATCTCGGGTGCTTCGAATGATTATACGTTCAGTGACACGTTCCAGGCAGGGTCTATCAGTGTATCGTCGCAAGCAAATGCACAAGCAGTATTGGCAGGTATGGATTCGTTGATTGCGGTAGTTGATAAAAAACGTGCAGAGTTAGGTGCGGTTCAAAACCGTTTCCAATCGACAATTCGTAACCAGTCGAATATCTCTGAAAACCTATCTGCTGCAAAATCACGTATTAAAGATACGGACTTTGCGACAGAAACTGCTGCACTAACTAAAATGCAGATTCTACAACAGGCGAGCCAAACAATCTTAAGTCAGGCTAACCAGCGTCCTCAGGCTGCACTAAGTCTTCTAGGATAATTTAGTTAGACGGTAAAGCGGGGGAAGATGGTGTCAGTGTTTGATGGGGTATTTAACACTGACACCGGAATTGGATGATAAAGCGGAGGAGCTTAAAATCCAAGACAGTTCATATATTCAATGAACACATTAATGTTAGCACTTTTCGTGCCAATATTTAGAATAAAATATTGACACTCACTCTCAAACTTCAAAAAAGGAGGCCGTTCGCCTCCTTTTTTATTTCTGAATTTCTATTTTATGCATTTAAATCAAAACTTTAAATTGTATTTATGTATGTAGTCAAAAAAAATTTTATTTATTGGCATATTGTTTGCTTTTATCTATTCAAACTTAGAAAGAGTTGTGCAAGTGGCAGTTTATTGCCCCATCGCTAAAAAATTATCGATTCGGATTGCCTCCTTGTACTGATTAACCGCTCTTGATAGAGCGTTTGAATAGAGAGAGTGAACCATGGCTTTATATGTAAATACCAACGTCAGCTCGTTGAATGCACAAAGACAGCTGCAACAGTCGGGCGTAGAACTAGATACTTCTTTTAAGAGACTTTCATCGGGTCTACGTATTAACAGTGCCGCAGATGATGCGGCAGGTCTTCAAATCTCTGACCGTTTGCAGTCTCAGATTTTAGGTTTAAACCAAGGTAACCGAAATGCAAACGACGGTATTTCACTGGCGCAAACCGCTGAAGGTGCAATGGATGAGATCACGACGATGTTCCAGCGTATTCGTACTCTGGCACAGCAAGCGGCAAACGGCTCAAATACAGATGAAGACCGTTTAGCGATTCAAGAAGAGATCCGCTCTTTATCTGCGGAAGTAAACCGTGTTGCATCTGATACGACATTTGGTGGTCAAAACTTACTTGATGGCTCGTATGCTGCTAATTTCCAGGTCGGTGCTGATGCTGTTCAAACGATTGGATTCAGCATGCAGTACGTCGGAACGACTGCAAATACAATGGTTGCAAACGGCGGTTTCACGATTTCTGGTATCGCTGGTATTGCCAGTGCGGTTGTTGGTAATGACTTATCTGGTTTCGCTTCAGGAGTCAGTGCGGTATCTGGTGCAGCTAACGATTATACATTTAGTAACGTATATCAAGCTGCATCAATTAGTGTATCGTCACAAGCTAACGCACAAGCTGTTATGGCAGGTATGGACTCATTGATTGCTGTTGTTGATAAAAAGCGCTCAGAGTTAGGTGCCGTACAAAACCGATTCCAATCGACAATACGTAACCAATCTAATATTTCTGAAAACCTAGCAGCTGCGAAATCTCGTATTCGTGATGCTGACTTTGCACACGAAACCGCTATGCTTACTAAGAATCAAATATTACAACAAGCTAGCCAAACAATCTTGGGTCAAGCAAACCAAAGACCTCAAGCTGCATTGAGCTTATTACAGGGTTAATTAAATTATTTTTTAAAATATTTGCAAATAAAGCTAAAGCTTTCGCTTTATCGGTCGATAGCGGAGTTAGAGAACTATAACTTTAGGACTCTAGCAATCGCTAAAACAGGGTAGGGGTATCCCGTTCTAGCGACCAAAATTGATAAAGCGGAGGCTATTATGGCTTTATACGTAAACACCAATGTGAGTTCTTTGAATGCGCAAAGGCAATTAAACAACTCAGCAAATGCTTTGGATGTTTCATTCCAAAGATTGTCATCAGGTACTCGTATTAACAGTGCGAAAGATGACGCAGCAGGTTTGCAGATTTCTAACCGTTTGACAGGGCAAATTAACGGCCTGAATCAAGGTATTCGAAATGCAAACGATGGTATTTCACTAGCGCAAACAGCAGAAGGTGCGCTGGATGAAACAACGCAAATGTTCCAACGTATCAGAACACTTGCTCAACAGGCTTCGAACGGCTCGAATACTGATGAAGATAGATTAGCGATCCAAGAAGAGATCCGCTCACTTTCTTCAGAAGTGAATCGTGTTGCTGCGGATACTACGTTTGGTGGTCAAAATCTGTTAGATGGTACATATGATGCTAGCTTCCAGGTGGGTGCTGACGCAGTGCAGACAATCACGTTCAGCATGAAAAATGTATCAAGCACAGCAAATGATTTAGCGGCTAACAACGGTTTTACGCTATCAGGTATCGCTGGTATCGCGAGTGCCATTGTTGGTAATGACTTATCTGGATTTGTAAGTGGTGTTAGTGCGATTTCTAACGCAACAAATGACTATACATTCAGTGATACATTCCAAGCCGGCTCAATCAGTGTATCGTCACAAGCTAATGCACAAGCTGTTTTAGCGGGTATGGATTCACTTATCGCTGTGGTAGATAAAAAGCGTGCGGAACTGGGTGCGGTTCAAAACCGATTCCAATCTACTATTCGTAACCAATCAAACGTATCTGAAAACTTATCAGCTGCACGTTCTCGTATTAAAGATACAGACTTTGCTACAGAGACTGCGAGCTTAACTAAGATGCAGATATTGCAGCAGGCAAGTAGTTCAATTCTAAGTCAGGCTAACCAAAGACCGCAGGTCGCACTCTCTCTACTTGGTTAATTTTGGCATTATGGTTGCGTCAAGTTTGGGACTCAATACAAACTTGACGTATACTATAAATTAGGCTTGTTACTTGGAGGTGTATTATGAAAGACGTTCAATCTGCTGTTGGAGTGGGATCGAACGGCATGGTGCCAACTCCTGATAAACTGAAGCCCGAAGAAGGAAGCGAAACATTACGAGCCGTTGAGGATACGAGCAAACTTGAGCTATCTCGAGAAAAGAAAGAAGATGGGAGTCAAGTACAACCAGAACTTTTTGAAGAGGTGAAAGCCAATCTTGATAGGCTGAATAATGTTTTACCTGTTACTTCGACTAATTTGTCTTTTGAATTTGATGAAAACGGAGATCCGCCTTTTATCAGAGTCATTGACAGAGATAGCGAAGAAGTGATCAGGGAAATTCCTTCTGAAGAGTTTAGAGAAGTAGCTAAGGCTTTGGATGAATTTGCCGATAAGGTATCAGGTAAAGGCTTGTTGTTCGACAGAACTGCATGATTATTAGTTGGAGGTAGCAAAATGCCACTTATTACATCAGCTGGGGTAGGCTCCGGTTTGGATCTTGAGAGTATTATTAAAGCGTCTGTGGATGCTGAAAATAGACCTAAGATGCAACAGTTTGCAATTAAGGATGAGCGCTTAAGTGTCGAACTCTCAGCGATTGGCGAGGTGAAGTCTGCCTTATCTACCCTCAATGACACTGTCGAAAAATTGGCGGACATTGATAATTTCAACAAACGGGTTGCCAATATTACGCAACCTACCAGTGGTGATATTATCAGTGTTACGCCAACATCCGATATTTCTGTTGGTAATTTTGAAATTGC
This sequence comes from Pseudoalteromonas luteoviolacea, assembly GCF_000814765.1. Classification (GTDB taxonomy): domain Bacteria; phylum Pseudomonadota; class Gammaproteobacteria; order Enterobacterales; family Alteromonadaceae; genus Pseudoalteromonas; species Pseudoalteromonas luteoviolacea_H. Next base: position 872,634 of record NZ_JWIC01000005.1, on the reverse strand, counting down.
TGTAAAGCAACTCGCTCAAGGTAGCCGCGCTGTAAGCACCGATGGTGCCTTTGCAGACGCCGATGCCGTGGTGAGTGCATCGGGTGGAACGTTAACCTTTGCAGCGGGCACAAATAATTTCGATCTCACCGTGACGGCTGGTATGACGCTTAATGAATTACGAGACGCGATTAATGCGGATGAGAATAACTTTGGCGTCACAGCAAACATCATCAATACCGGTGACACTGATGTTGGTAGTAAGCTGGTCCTAACATCAAGTGTGACGGGCTCCAGTAATAATTTGGTGATCACCAGCGATACCGCTGAGCTTGATGCTATTGAGACTTATGATGCTACTACAAACCCAACAGGTGGTATGGTGATTGCGGATGATGACAAAGCATTAGATGCAGAAATACTGGTTGATGGTCTGCTTGTAACCAGTGACTCAAACACCTTTAAAGATGCCGTACAAGACATGACGATTACGGCAAAAGCGAAAAGTGTACAGGATGCGACTTCGCTAGAATACGAAACAGCTAAATTAAATATTGACTATGACCGAGATTCGGTTAATACGTTAATAGATGAGTTTATTACCAATTATAATGCCGTGATTGGACAGATAGGTTTTAGAACGCGTATCGGGGAGCCATTAAATGGTGACTCTTCGATGAGAAGTTTAGATGACCAGCTGGTGAGCTCGTTGTCAAAATCTTTGACGGATGCGGGACCTTTTGAGTCTATTTTTGACATTGGCTTGGGCGTTGACAAAGAAGGCTACCTAGAAAAGTCATCGTTAGTACGTAGTATAAACGAAGCGATGGACTCTAACTTTGATGATATTGGCACAGCGTTTGCAGGAGAAAATGGGGTTGCCAAAGAACTTGAAAGTTTACTTGGCAACTACGTAGATTCAAGCGGGTTACTTAAGCAACGGGAAGATAGCTTAAATAGTCAGATTAAGGAACTTGAAGATGATGTCTTAGATCATGAGTATCGAATGGCGTCTTTGGAAGATAGATTGCGTAAACAGTATGCTGGCCTGGATGTATTGATTGCTCAAATGCAGCAAACACAAAACTACCTTGGTGCGCAGCTTGCTAATTTGCCTGGGTTTACTAAGAAATAACAAATTAAGGAGCCGTTATGTATAACGCAAGAGTCAAAAATTATCAGCGTGAGGCACTTAAAACGCGAGTCGCAGGTGCTGATAGATATGAAGTAATCCAAATGCTTATGGCTGGCGCAATTGAGAAAATGGTGTTAGCAAAAGTGGCCATTGAGAAAAAACACTTGGAAGCCAAAGCTGAACACATCTCAAAGTCATCTGCGATTATTGGTGCACTTAGAGACTGCCTTGATTTTGAAGTCGGTGGTGAAGTGACAGAAAACCTGTATGCTTTGTATACCTACATGCTTGAACGTTTGTTAGACGCGAGTATGCAAAATGATCCAGCCATCGTTGAAGAAGTGTCAAACCTGTTAAAAGAGATTAAGTCTGCTTGGGATGCTATTCCTTATGACGTCAGAGAAAAGACCCTGAATCAAAATGGTACAGACGCCAATGTCGGGTGAGCTAGATAAGCTTGCTGACTACTTAGAAGACCTGGAAGCTCACTGTGTGGCAGGTGAGCTAGACAAAGCAGAAACGACATTATCTAAGTTAGATGTTTCGTTAAGAAGCATATTTTCAAATACAGCGCTCAATTTGTCTGAGCAGCAAGTTCAGTATCTTCAAAATTGCTACACTAATATTGTCGATTTAAACGCAAAGCTTCAAATGCAAAAAGCGGATGTTACTTCACAGCTCTCCAAGCATATGGGTAACCAAAAAAAGATCAACGCTTATAAAAGCATATAATTAAAAAACCAATATACCTATGAGTCAAAAGTCCCTCGAAGAACAAATTCAGCAGCTTGATGAACAACTATCAAGCTCCGTAGAGCATCAAGAAAGAGAAGCTAAGTTTGCGGTAGAAGCAAATGAACGGTTTGCACGTAACATAGCGTGTTTTGAAAAATATTACCCGCAAATTGCCACCGCCATTAGCGAATACAAGGTAAGAGAAGATTTTTGTATTCATGTTACCACGACCGGAGTTGGTAACTTTGTGCCAAAAAACCATCATGCGCCAATTTATGGTGATGACCCGATTTCACAAGTGAGCGCACAAGTTGAATATGGTATCCAACATCCAACATTCAGTGCCACTGATTATACTGCAAGCCCAATCCTAGAAGATGATAAACGCATCCATATTCGTTACATGGGGGCATTAACAAAAGCGTTCCAAGAAATACAGGCAGAACAGAAAGAGCGTCTTACTGTGTTACCAGAGCACTTTCCTTCAGCTATGATCTTTGGTATTGGGTTAGGCTATCATATTGATTTATTGTTAGAGAAAACATCATTTGATTATTGTTTCTTAATTGAACCAGATTTCGAAGTCTTTTTTGCCAGCTTATTTTGTACCGACTGGTTCTCTATCATCGAGAAAGTGGATGAGCGCGGAGGCTCGTTATTTTTTCAATTAGGGGCTGATGAACAGACATTTATTCAGGACTTAGAAACATTAGCAGATGATATTGGCGCGTTCTCCGTGGTACGCTCGTTTTGCTATCAGCACACACCCTTACCTGAAATCATTGAACTGATCCAGCAGTGGTCCTCTCAGTATTTTAGATTTCAGTATGGTCATGGTTTCTTTAACGATGCCATCACCGGATTGGCGCACACTGTACACCTGGTTGAGAAAAACACTCCAGTATTGACATTGCCACAGCAAAAACGGGTCGATTTATCAACTCCAATATTCATTGTTGGTAATGGTCCTTCCTTGGATGAAGCGGAAGAGTTCATTCGAGAAAATGCAGACAAAGCCATTATTTTTGCGGCGGGTACTGCCATTGCGTCACTTAGTAAAAAAGGGATTGATTGTGACTTTCACGTTTTAGTTGAAAGGCCATATTACAATTACAAAGTATTTGGCGACTTTTTACCGCCTGAGGAATACAAGAAAACCAATTTAATTGGGCTTAATACACTCTATCCTGACACAACCGATAGGTATAAGTGGTCGGGAGTGGCTGGCAAAGGTAATGAAGCTGGAACCTTCTTGCTTGAGGTGGTGAGCCAGACGTTGAACAACAAGGGCATACCTCTTATGCCATATTGTAATCCTGTTGTTGCAAACACGGCGCTATCGTTTGCTATGTTCTCGGGTTTTAAAAATATTTACTTATTTGGTATAGATAATGGCAATTTACCTACCGGTGAACACCATAGTAAAGATAGTATTTATCGTAACAACTTAGAAGACGAGAACGAAGAAGGGCTTGTCTGTATGGGGATGAATGGTAAGTATTTACCTGCAAACTTTGGTGGGCAAGTAGAATCAAACGATTTGTTTATGGGGGCGCATTTCCAGTTAGAGAAACTGATAGGACATTACCCAAATAGAACAGTGTATAACATTGGTAATGGCGCAAAACTCAAAGGGGCTCACCCGGTTCGCGCTGAAGAGCTGTTGCCTTTACCTGAGGCAAACAGAGACATCAATGAGCAGGTCGAATTTCTGAAAAGTGATTTTTTTGAACAATTCGATTTAGAAGAATTTGATGACACCTTGTTGGGTGTAAAAGCATTTAACGAAATTTGTGATCATGTGCTGGGATTGGCAAAAGAGCCTGTAAGCTCTGTAAAAGAAGCGTCCGACAACCTCTTAAGACAAGCTCGATATGTTTACGCGATTCGAAATACAGCGCTGCACCATTTGCATCATATGATTAAAGGCGCATTGCTGTACTATCATTGCCCCATGCTGTCATTGCTATATACCTATACAGACGAGCAGTTTACTTTAGAAAGCTACGCGAAAGTAAACACCCTCTGGCAGGGGTATATCATCGAAATGAAAGAATACTATCAGCACAATTACAGAACTAAATGTGATCATGGCAAGGATTAATTTCCTTGCTTGCTTAGCCTGAGTGACCTGGTGGTTAGTACGCTTGTGTCACTCAGTACGACTCGCCAATCATTGTTAAAGACGACACATTTCTTACCTGTTATACATAGAATTTAGTGATCCCGTATAAGCCCATCATATAGGCTACTGCGGCATGGCCAGCCTACATCGATGTTCACCACACAAAATCGAAGTTAATCGCTCACCCTGCATTTTGTATAGCAAGCTGTGACTGTAAATTGTTGTATGCGGTAGGTGTGCCAATATCTACATAAATTTCATTGGTTTTATACGTGTATAAATTGCCTATCATGAGTGGGACGAAATCCAGGCTGATTTCATAAAAATGATGCGATTTGAAGTGTGATAGCCAGTTTGAATAAACCTGCTCAGAGAACACAAAGAGTGCGCCGCTGGCGAGGTTACTGGGCGGGTTAGGTATTTTTTCATGGAAAGCGTGGACAACACCTTCTTTACTTAATTCAACTATGCCACATTGCTCAGGTGTCGGCGTCTCGAATAAAAGTAAAGTAGCAAGGCTGTGTGAGGGCCTATTTTTATGTGCGCTCATGAGTCCGTCGAGTGTGTCATGACAATAGTTATCTGCGTGAATGATGAGTGTGGTCTCATTTCGCCAGAATTCAGCATTTGCGATAAGTGTACCACCAGTACCTAAAAGCTCCTGCTCTCGCACAACGGTGATGTTAGCTTTGTGGGGGTGCTGGTGGATAAATAGTTCCACTTGTTCTGAAAAGTAGTGAGTATTTATCAGTATGTCATCGACACCTAAGTTGATAAGTTTTTCAATCCAAAGGTCGAGTAAAGGCCTGCCGTTAATTGGCACCAAGCATTTGGGCATTGAGTCTGTAATTGGGCGAAGGCGTGTGCCAAGGCCTGCTGCGAGTAAAATAGCTTTCATCTAATTAAATGAGTCCATAACGGCTTTTTTTAACGTTGTGAGTTCCAGTGGTGTATTACCCACAGATCCCACCTGACATGCGGATGCAATACTGCCTAAGTAGCATGCTTGCCATGAGGTAGCACCCGCAGTGAGCGCTAATGCACTGGCGGCCAAAAAGCAATCACCTGCACCAGCAGGGTCTACCGCATTCTTATTGATTGCAGGCAATCTGTCATTTTCCCATTGCTGCGAATTGTCACCGGGTTTATGGATGAAGATCCCTTCTTCCGCCAATGTAATCACAACATTCTTCGGGTTAGATTTTTCTGACAGCTTTTTAGCTAAGATCACTAAACCGTCGTCTGGGTTATTCAATGCAACACGTACCTCTTTTTCGGTGGGTGTAATGAAGTCCATATTTCGGTAGCGAGATATATCTCCAACTTGTGAAGATGTTTGGCTATCTGCGACAACTTTGATGTGCTGCTGCTGGCAAAGCTGAGTAACTTGGTCAACCAGCTTTTGAGGTAAAACGCCATAATTAAAGTCAGAAAACACCACGAGATCTATGTCATGAATTAATGATTCTACGGTAGAGAAAATGTCCTGCTGAAGTGATTTTGATATTTTATGTTGTCGAACTTGGTTTACTCGCAATAGTGTTTTGGAGCTTGCTCTGTATCTTGTTTTAAGGGGAGTAGGGCGGCTTTCATCGGTAAAAAAATGCGGCTCCAATTCGTAATCTTGTATGTTTTTTTGTGTATAGGAGGCCGCTTCATCATTTCCGAGCACAGAGATCAAATGTACTTTTTGTGCGCCAATCGATTTAATATGTCCTGCAGTGATAGCAGCTCCACCTAAAAATGTTTCTTTTTTACTGGGCGTCATCACAATGGTGGGATCTTCTTGGGAGAGTCCAACGGCAGTCCCTTGAACATATTCATCGACGATAACTTCGCCAATGACTAATGCCCTTACCTGCTTTACTCTATTTAGGCAGTTTTCGATTTCTTGGAATTGTATTTCATGTCTTTGCGCGTAACTGGTGGCTTCTGAATATTCAAAGCTGCGATCTATCGGACGATTTCTTTTGATAAATTGTTCGGCATTAGACTCAAATTCCCCTGAACCAAAAATGAGTTTACCGCCGTACTGAGATAAAACATCGAGTTCATCGTTTGGCCTATCCTCAAACTCTTTGCCTTTGACTACAATATCTGGTTTGTATTTTCGAACAACGTCGGCGGGTGGTGAGTCGGTCAGGAACGCGTTTGAAACACATTCTAAAGATTGCACCATTTCCAAACGGTGGCGCTCTGAGACTCGACTTTTAACCGTCATCGACGCATCTGAGTTGACGGCTACCGTTAGTTCGTTTCCGCATTCTTTTGCAAAGTTTAAAAGACGAATATGGCCAGGGTGTAAAACGTCAAAATTACCTTGTACTAAGACTGTGTTTTTCATCTTTTAACCTTTCTCTCTTTTACCTTGAACATGCTACTCAAACTCAATCATAGCTCTAACAACAGCACCTCGCTCTAGATCGTCAAAGGCGTTATTAATGTCAGTCAAAGAATACCTGTGAGATACGAATAACTCGGTTGGTAGCGTCATGTTTTGTAAGATACGGCCAATCTTGACGAGGTCGGTATCTGGGTTTGAGCCACCGCCCCAAGACCCTTCGATGCGTTTTCCGCAAATGAGGGCGTGCGGATCAAGTTGTATTTTTTCACCGTTTGGTGGGTGAGAAGCGAAAATACATCTTCCCGAGTTATTTATAAGCTCAAACGCAAGCTCAATGGAACTAGTTTGCCCCGCACATTCAATGGCGATATCGAAGCCAATAGGGAAAAGCTCACTGAGGGTATTTTGCAAATTATCATCTAGCTCAAACCCGTGAGTAGCGCCCAAAGATTTGGCTAAGGCTATCTTGTTAGGGTTAGCATCGATGACAACAATGGTTTTTGGTTGAAAGTGAAGTAGCATTAGGAGTGCGCTTAATCCAATCCCGCCCAGACCAACGAGCACTACAGTGTCATCAGGGGTTGGTTTTGCTTGATTCAGAACAATGCCTGCACCGGTTGGTAGTGCACAGCCTAAAAGCACGGCCATATCATCGGTAATGTCATCAGGGCAGGGAGTTACTCTATTTTCTGATACAACGGTATATTCCGAAAACGTTGTGACGGGCCCTGCATTAATCTGCTCTCCACTCACCGAAGAGAACACCATGCCGCCAGTGTCTATACCACTGCCTTTGAGCCAACCCAATATGACGCGTTCACCGACCTTAACTTTATTGACATCTGGCCCTGTCGCAATAACCTGCCCCACACCTTCGTGGCCAAGTAGATGCGGGAGATATTTATCTTCACCTCGATGCCCACGGGCTTCCATTAGCTGACTACGACACAGTCCCGCTTGTTTTATTTTGACGAGCACATGTCCTGCATCTAATTTTGGCGTTTTTATTGATTTAATTTCCAATGCTTCATTTGTCTTAGTTAAGACGGCTGCATTAAACTCGTTAGGAATACTAATGTTCATGAGGTAACTCACATAAAAAACGTGCCAAGGCATCGTGCAAGTTGGGTATGCACAGTGTCGGAAAATGAGAGATCAATTTTGAATTATCCAAAGATAAATCAAAATCTCTATCTGATTTATCAGAAATTAAATTAAGCGCTGCTTTTTTGTCACAGCTACGCTCTATTGAGCTAACTAAATCGACAATGTTTAGCTCTTGTCCTGTTGAGACATTGAATGTGCCGTCGGTATTGCACCTGACTAGCTGTGTTATCACCTCAGCTAACAGTGTAACAGGCACAAAGTCGCGTTTGCTTAAGCCATTATTCGATAAAGAGATGGTTGTATTGTTGATGACAGAACTGTGCAAGCGATAAATAAGGCTACTGGTATCTTGATCTCCCCCAAACACACCTGAAAACCTCAGCACTGAAAGCTTGCACTGCGCGGCAAAGTTGATCCTCAGCATATTTTCTGCAAAGACTTTAAATGCACCATATTCATTTTGCGGTGTGAGTACCGAGCTTTCTGTGGCGCGACTTCCATAATGACCATATACATCTGCGGCACTAAGATATATCACTCGCTTGGGTAGATATGTCTGTAAAGCGGAAATGATTGTCTGTAGTTGCTTAATATTTTTGTTACAGCTATGGGTATCATTGGCTGACGTGCGGGTAATGGCTGAGCAGATGATTAGGTTCTCAGCATCTAACAAATGCCCCGCCAGCTTTGAGGCAGCCGCTGCACTATCTTCAAGGTCTACGTCTTTTCGACTGAGTGCTACGACTTCAATTCCTTGTTGACTAAGGGCTTTAGTTACATTGTGACCAATGTAACCACTGCCGCCAAGTATGACTGTCTTATCCATAATTACCTACTTTAAAGTAATAGAATCAATGATATTTAATTTAGGGTTAGGTCTTATCCAGCCACAGCGATTACAGCCCTCCACAAGATGTTTTGATAAAGCATCTTTAAATTCAGTGAATAGCTCCCCGGTAATAATGTCTTCTAATGCTGTATTTTTTACATTGCCCATACTGACGGCGATGCAAGGAAATAAATTGCCATCAACGTTGATGTGGACACTAGACCAAGGAAACTTACACGCTTGAAAGTCTTTGGGACGGAATCGTTCACTGTTGATATAAGACACTTTAGGTATGGGGTCGGCTGAGCTCAAATCACAAATTTTTGGGTGAACAAAGGCATTACACGGGCTGTGTTGATTGTACTGTCTAACTAACTCTAATTGCTCTAAGATCACATCGAAGTGCTCGTAGGTAGGCGCATGTGAGGTTGCATACATCTCCACCATGTCATGCATTTTATCAGAATGCTGTAAGTGACTTCCCTTAAGGAACTGGAAAGCGTGGGTATTCGCACCTAATGTTTCAACACTGTACTTATGTATTGTGAGTAAGTCTTTTGCATTTTTGTCTAACACAACGGTTTTAATGTCTAACACACAATCGCTATTCAACTCGGCTTTACGCTTGTGAAAGTAGTTTATTTGGCTTACTAATTTCTCCCATTGGCGTGGTTTTACATCACGATTTAAGTTGCCGATATCATCAATTGAGATAGACAATACTTTGAAGTTTTTCTTACTTAATATAAAGTCTATTTTCTTTTCAGAGAGTAACAGCCCATTGGTGATCATATTACAGTCATGCTTTTTTGCGACTGCATTAACTATGACTTCAAAATCTTTAAATGCTAAGGGCTCACCACCAGTAAAAGTGACACGTGCATACTCGGGCAGTTGGTCAACGACTTTAAGCCAATCATCAGTGGTCATTGCATCGTCGCGTCGATCTCTGTCCTGAAAGCAAAAACTGCAGTCAAGATTGCAGAGGTTGGTGAGCACAAAGACATACCTGTGAGGCATAATCAATTCGCCGCTGAAAATTTTATTGGTGATGAGCTCGTGTTTGTTGTGGAAAGAAGACATAGTGTTGCACCCCTATATCGTTCCGCTTAATAAAGAAAACGGGTAATAAATTTGCTTTGGCTGAATTTCATTACTTAGTCTTGCCAGCATTCTTTTTGCGTTTAAGCGAGAAGAAAATGCTGTGAGCATAACGGCAGCATCATGAAGACCCTCAGCGCACTCGGTAGATACAATTGGTGTTGTTGAATTTAAATAATATTGACCATTTCGGTTTGGGTTATCATCAAAGATTTGGCTAATAACACTAAGTTGATTGGGAAAGTGATATTTGATCACAGGCAACATCAGTGCGGCACCGTAACCATAAACAGGGAATTGGCGTGCGGCGGTTTCTAATGCCAACTCACAAGCTTGCATTTGGTGTTGAAACACTTTGATACTGGCACTGACAGACTCGATGTCGACGGTCTGGACTTGGCCTGTGGTTGACGTTGTTTGGTTTGTAAATGCGAAAATCGCGCTATTCCAGTGTTGCTCATTGACGGTCCAGTCAATGAGTGAGCACCCAAGTGATTCTAAAAGGGTGGTAAACGAAGCCAAACTGAAATAGTTCAAGTGCTGGTGGAAAACATGATCGAAGTTATAATTCTCGACAAGTTTATCCCAGATAGGCACTTGGATTAAAAACAGAGCATTGCTTTTTGCAACGCTGACAAGCTCTTGAATAAGTGCTTTGGGATCAGTGACGTGTTCAATGACATCTTTACAAATGACTAAATCGGGCGATTGGCTGACGTTACAACTTTCAAAAAATTCTCCGTACACCGTGACTTGCTCATCGTTAATATCAGCTTCATGTCCTTTTAATATCGGGTCGATACCAATTAACTCTTTTGCTATTGGCTTCAATTCTTTGAGTAAATAGGCATCATTACAACCGACTTCTAAAGCACAGTTATAGTGCTCTTTAAAGTTCAGCGAAGTTAAAAACTGCTTGAAGAATTCTGCGGTTTTTCTTCCTGTATAGCTTTGAGAACTTCTAAATTCATAGCCTGTTTTACTAGAGTAAAGTAACGACTGGTCGAGCACATTTTGCAATTGGGCATGGCCACATTTGGGGCAACAATGCAGTGATTGATCCGTTTCTCCAAGAGATGGAATACCAGGTTGATTAATAAATACTTCGGTCAGTGGCAGTGCTGGCAATTCCAGCACTGGCACGGTGTTTTTAAAGCCACATACAGAGCACGATTGCCGTGTGTCATAATTAATATTGCGGTATTTTTTTAAGTCGTGCTCATATGACATAACTACGCCTTTTTATTCTCAAGCATGGTAATTGCGTGATCACTGATGTGCTTATCGGTTAAACCAGCAACTTGGCACAATTGTTCATAAGTTCCGTAATCATGGATCATTTCTTTAATGGCTAACTGCTTAAATTGCGCTTTGTCACGGCTTGCCCAGTGGCGCATGACAACATCATAGACACCACCATGTTCCGACAGCTCTTCACATACAATGATGGCTTTTGTTTTGGCGATGCTGTTGATAACAGTTGGTGCATCAAAAGGTTTAATTGTGTGAATGTAGATTAATTCGATACTGTGCCCCTGAGCTGTGAGGTTTTCATATGCCGACAGGGCCTGTTTTAACTGAGGGCCGACAGCAAGTAAGGTGAGATCGTGACCTTGCTCAACAACAATGGCTTTGCCAAGCTCTACCTGCCCTGTAAAGTCTACATTGTGTGGGTTTTCAGTGAGCTTAAAATAGTTAATCGTACCTTGGTCGTAACATTGCGAAAACAGTTCAGAAAATTCATAGTCACTGGCAGGGCTTGTGACCACCGTATTGTCTAATTGACACATTAACGCGATATCGTTGTAGCAGTGATGGCTACACCCTAGTTGAGCATAGTCAAAAGCACCACCCACGGTAATAAAGTTGCCCGCTAATTGTTGATACGCAAAGTCGAGTTTTATTTGTTCGAAAGAACGTTCAATGAGAAACGGTGCGATAGTATGGGCGACAGGAACAAGGCCTGTACTTGCAATGCCTGCTGCCATACCGACAATGGTTGGTTCACAAATACCCACGTTATAATACCGCTGTGGATATTCGGCAGCGAAAGGTTTTAAAATACCATGACTAATATCTCCCACCATCACCACTAAACGAGGGTCATCGGCACCGACAGAAAGCATCTTATCGGCGAATGCTTGTCTTAGATTGCTCATGACAATGCCTCCAAAATATGTTCTAGCTCTTCTTTTGATGGAATTTTATGGTGCCAAGGGCCGTGACCTTCAGTCATGCTTACACCTTTACCTTTGACATTTTTTGCAATTAAAACAGTGGGGGCTTGAGCATCGTTTTCGTTAAACGCCGCTTCAATTTGAGTTTGGTCGTGACCATCAAAAACCACAGTATGCCAACCAAAGCTTCGCCATTTTGCAGGGAGATCATCGGTTGGGCATAACTGCGCGGCTGATTGGTTCCAATCAACAATGACAGTGAGGTTGTTGAGGTTGCGGTTGGCCGCAACATGGGCGCTTTCCCAGATAGTCCCTTCGTGGCACTCACCATCACCCACCAAACAAAACACCTTGTTGTCATTACCTGTTATTTTATGCGCAAGCGCACAGCCTACCGCCATGGGCATACCATGTCCCAATGAACCCGTTGATGCTTCAACAAAGGGGACTTTAGTTCTGTCTGGGTGACCGCCTAAGATGCCGCCAAATTGGGAGTATTGTTCAAGCGCTCGCTCAGGCAGCAAGTTGAGTTTTTCAAGTACTACCCACAAGGCCGCGCACCCATGGCCTTTTGAGAGAATGAAATAATCTCTTTTTTCCCAAGTTGGATTGTTGCTGTCATAAGACAGCACCGATGTGTATAGGTGATTGATGATATCAACAATTGAATAGGAGCTTGGTATATGCCCTTCTTTTGCTTGATAAATGATCTCTGCTATACGTTTTCTCAGATCTTGATTCATACATTAGCCCTCATAAAAGACGCGGCCTTGACCACCATCAACTAGCAATGAAGTACCGACACAAAACGATGCTTTATCTGACACTAAAAATGCGACTAACTCGCTGATTTCTTCTCTGGTGCCAAAACGCTTAATGGCCATTCTTTCATTGAGATATTTCTCTACGTGTTCTGGACGTGTCTTGCTGGTTTCGTCCCAGTACCCACCTTCAGTAAACACAGCCCCAGGTAAAATCCCCGTCATAATGACATTGTGTTCAGAGACATATCTTCCTACGCTACGAACATATGCATTGAGTGCGGCTTTGGCTGCACAGTATTGGGGGGCGCCTTGATTCTCAAGAGAAGCAATAGAGGAGACATGACAAATTCGGCCCCACTTTTTATTAACCATGCTGTCAATGAAGTGATTGTTTAATTCGATTGCATTGAATAAATTAAAATCGAACACGTCTTTCCACGCTGCCACTTCTGAGAGTGGATCCGTGACCCCTAAGTTACCGCCGACATTGTTAACGATAATGTCCGGTATGAGGTTTTGGGCTTTTAATTCTTCGGCTAATTGTGCAGCACCGGTGCTATCTTTGAGATTTGCTTCAATGACAATATTTTTGTTGTTGTATTGTTGTTCACAGCGCGCCGCATTCACCTTGAGTTGTTCAAGGTCTCGAGCAGCCCAAATGACGTTAACGCCTTCTTTTGCCAGGGACTCCGCAATGGACTCACCTAACCCTCTGCTGCTGCCTGTCACTAACGCGAGTTTATTTGTAATTTTTAAATCCATAACTAAAAGGGCCCTTTAAACCATTCTCCAGGAACATCGTGGTGTTGACGTGATTTTAATTGTGCAATTTCTATACCGCAGTTGTTTGAGACTGTTTTAATGATTGTATTAACATCTGGGTAATATTCTTTGGTTAAACCATAGCTTGTTGGTTCTGGGTAATTTGGCAGTCCAATGATGGATACAGGTGATAGCAATGCATTAAAGCAGTGACTGTACACTTTATTGGCAATCTCACTGGCTAAAGAGCAGAAGGTGTGACCCATATCCGTGACGATACATCGCTTTGTTTTACTGACTGATTGATAAATGATGTGCCAGTCAATGCTCGTTGGTGAGGCAATTTCAATGACTTCACAGTGCACATTGTGTTGTTGTAAATACTTTTGTGCTTGAAGCGCTTCAGACAGCATATAGCTGTTGCTGATAATTGTGTAATCACTTCCCGTACGCAGCACTCTTGTGTGTTGTGGTGCCTCGGTGAGGGGCTGGCAAGCGGCTGCATTTGGGGCAATTTGATTGTGCAGCCATCTGTGTTCAAGGAAAATCGTAGGGTTGTTGTCCATGATGGCGTTGTAAAGCAACTGACCGACATTCTCTGTTAGGCTGGGCACGACCACTTTAAGCCCAGGTATATGTGAGAACCATGACTGTAAGCTCTGCTGATGCGTCGGGCCTTGGCCCCAACCTCGGCCGACAATTAATCTAATGGTTAAAGGCACAGTCATTTGACCATTAAACATGTAATGCCACTTTGCCGCATTATTGACAAGTTGATCCATAGCGAGTAAAAAAAAGTCTACACGTTGATGGGTCATCAATACACGGGTGCCAGCCACCGCAGCGCCGATGCCAATGCCAGTCATGGCATTTTCCGCAGTTGGCATGTCAAAAACCCGTTGCTCGCCAAATGTTTCTTGCAGTCCTTGAGTGGTACCAAAAATGGCTTTTGGATCATCAATGCCAAGGCCCATGCAGATCATGGTTGGATCTTCCTGCATAGCTAAATTCTGAGCGTCAAGAATTTGTTGCGCAAAACTGGTCGTTTTATCAGTCATAGATAAACCTCTCGTTATCCTCTATTGACCCAAAAGAGGCCGATTCTGCTGCGGTAAAAGCCTGCTCAATCTCTTGATTGATGTCGCTTATTGCAAGCTTTTGAAACGCCTTAAACTCGGGGTCCTTATCCAGCGCTTTTTCAAGATTATTGAGTGGGTCATTGTCGAGCCATGTTTGCACTTCTTCTTGTTCACGATAATTCAGGTCATCATCAAAGTGTGGGCCGCAATGCTCTCGATGACGATAAGTAAAGTATTCTATAAGCACCGGTTTACCATGATGCCTTACATAGTTAATCGCTGCTTGCGAAGTTTGTAGTGCTTGAGTGGGGTTATTACCATCTACAGAGAAGCTTTTTAGTCCAATTTCATTGGATAATTTGGAGATGCTGCGACCAGTTGGCTGCCTGACGGATAGTGGGCTGTACACCGAGTATTGATTGTTCTCGCACACATAAACAATAGGTAAAGATTTTAACGCAGCAAAATTTAATGACTCATAAAAGGCACCTTCCTCTGTTGCGCCATCACCGAAGTAGCTGACAGTTAACCCCTCTGCGCGCGTTAACTGTTGATGCAACGCGTTGCCAGTGGCAAGCGGAATGCTATTGCCAACAATGGCTGTACTGGCGATAAATCCGCACTCTAAATCACTTAAGTGCATGGAACCGCCTCGACCTGCTGTGCATCCACTGACCTTGCCATATAGCTCGGCTATTAATTTAACCAGATCGCCACCTTTGGCAAGATAATGCGCATGGGCACGGTGAGAGCTATAAGCCTTATCGGCATGGGTTAGAAAGTGTGAAACCGCAACAGGCACCAGCTCCTGCCCAATAGATAAGTGTGTTGGGCAGCGCATTTTTTGCTCTGAATACTTGGCAGCGATGGCTTCTTCTATTTTCCTAATTCTCAGCGTTTGAAAATAGATATGCTTCAAATCAGCCATGTGCTTTTTTACCTATACCGACTGCAAATAAATAATGTGCCATAGGGTAGTAGCCTGTGTGTACCACTTCGTCATTCATTGAGAACAGTAAAACGTTATCAAAATGCTGTTTCATCAAAGCACGTAATTCATGATGATGTTTTAGATTTATATGGCCGATTTTACTGGCTTCAGAAGCGTATTCATTGGCTGTAATATTTGGGCAGCCAACGATAAATATTGCGTCTCGAGATAAATTTTTACAGATATTTTCCATGTAAAGGTGTTCTCGCTCCGTTGGGATATGTTCTATGACGTCCAGTGAAAATGCGCAGTCAAACTCTCCTTCGGGGGCTTTTTTTGTTATATCTAGACACTGGAAGTCGCAATTGTAGTCGGCAAGTCGTACTGCGTTATCTTCCATCAGTAGCGGTTCCCAATCGACTCCTGTTACTTTATCGACTGTTTGCAGTACAACAGGTGTGCCAAATGCATCGCCACAGCCCATCTCAAGGGCCCATTTTTTGCCTTCCAGCATTTTTGCGACAAATTTATAGCGCGCCAGCAAAAAACCGAGGTGTCTTGGATCTGTTCGCCAAATGTGAGAAGTGTAGGGGCCCATGGTGACGCCGCCTTGTGAATTATAGTTGTCGAACTGAGACTGATTTTGTACTTCTTTCGCTTTAGTTTCGAACATATCTGAATTCCTCTCTTTTTATGGTATGAACCAGTAGTAATCACCACTGTAGCCAACTTTATTAAAGAAGCTTTTCCATTCATCAACATGCTTCATGGTTTTGGCGGTTAGATTCCAAGCTTCCATTCTCTTTTTTTCATCATCATTGCGATAAGCATCTACAGTAATAAAGCTATTTCCTGCACTAACGCGTTCGATCTCTTGCAAGGCTTGTGCACAGGCGTCTTCTTCCAAGTTGTGGATCGTATTGATTGAAATTACCGCGTCGAAACTGTTGTTTTCAAATGGCAGGTTAGAAGCACATGCTTTGGTAACGAACGGTTTCACTTCAGTGATTGCGTGTTCTAGCGCGTAATCGGAGATATCGACGCCGTGTATGTTGAGATTCGGCATTGCATTGAGCAAGTCATATAACATGAAGCCTTTGGCGCACCCTACATCTAAGACGCTACTGTTTTCTTGAAGGGCAAAATGACTCATTAAGTCGGGGACAACCGGTTGCCAAAATCGAGGGTGATAATTGAATCCCCCGTATCCATGCTCTCGATCCCCGTCAAAAAATGCTTTGCCAAATTGGCGAGCAATTGCTCGGACTGCATCGGTTTTTGATTCCAGTCTGCCTGATAAATCACGTTTAGATTTTGGATAATTGCGTAATAAGTCTATTTCTCGTCCCATCACTTTACTCGCTATGGTTTGTGAACGTATTCTTTGGGTAAGGTTTTTAGGATATCTAATTTATTTTTAGCCCAGCCAATGGTTCTATCTAGCCCGTTATCAAGAGACACTTGTCTTTGCCAGCCCAGCTCAGATTTGAGTTTCGTGTTGTCTAGCAGATATGCCGCATCTTTGCCCAGGCGGTCTTCACTGACTTCGCATACTTGCTCAAAAGGTGTGTTGAGCATCTCGCAAATTCGCATAACAAGGGCTCTGACTGTGATGTTTTCAGATGTGGAAATGTGGTAAATATCGCCGGTGTTACCTTGTTCGCCAATTAACTGAGTTGCGTGTGATACATCATCTATATGGATAAATGAACGCGTTGAGTGTCCCCCTCCGTGAAGCGGGAAGGTGTCGTTATTCAACGCGCTATAAATTGTCTTGGGAATAATCCGATAAAGCTGCTGTCCTTCGCCAAAAACATTAGCTGCGCGCGTAAATACAACTGGGAAATCATATACATCATTAAAGGTGTGCAAACTCATATCAGCAGCTGCTCTAGAGACCGCATATGGAGTACTCGGGTGGTAGTTGGTAGACTCTGTCACCAACCCAGAACATGAGCCATAAACTTCAGGCGTTGATATATGAATATACTTTTCAAGACCGTCATATTGTCGTAACGCATTGTGAAACTGAACGGTTGAGACGGTATTTGTCATAAACCAGTGCTCTGGGTACTGCCAGCTTTGACCAACCATACTTTGGGCAGCAAAATTGTATATGTAGCGCACTTTGTGCTGCTTGATTAATGTCATGATTTCATCAAGGTGATGGTTTAAATCAAGCTGATGAAAGGTGATTAAATTTTGGTTTTCATGCCACTTGTAGGGCAACAGTGCTTCATTGGGCTCGATGGAGCGGCTGACAGCGAGCACCTCTAATCCCTGCTTTATCAAATGAGAACAAAATGAGGCGCCAGAGAAGGAATTGCTACCAAGTACTAGGATAGGTGAATTACTCATAGTTTATTTCTCACTGCATTGTATGCTTTCATCAAGTTGCTGGAATTGAGTCAAAAGGTTCTCGAGAGAATCATCCATCCAAGCATTGATTTGAAACTGGTTGTCATTGAAAAAGTGATTCTCTCCGACTTTGAAAAAGAAGTTTTGATTGGTGCGATCTGACAGGTTGGGGATGTCATTACTTTGTCTACGGAAAATAATAGAACGGGCACCTTTTAGATAACTAATTGCATACAGCGGACCGTTTTCTATTCCCATATTGATATAGGCGCTTTGATACAGTGCTAATCGCAAATGCACATCGATGGCTGCCGCAGGGTAAGTTGGCAGGTGGTTAAACTCCGCTGGCAGCGGTTGACCCATTGCATAAGTGTCACGAATAATCAGTGGAAAGAACCCTTTATCTTGCAGAGTTTGCGCGAATTTAAGCCAGTCTGGGAGGTTGCTATTACGGTACTCTGGATTAGCGTCGTACTCTCTTAAAGTGAGTGTCACGAGCTTTTTACCTTGCGCATAATGACGGATATAGTCTGCAACGATTTGTTGTGCTTGTTTGGGAGGAGTCAGTACACTTAAACTGGCTTTTTCCTCGACTAAACGCTTCAGTACTTTAAAGTCTCCAGCGGGCTGTCGGTTATTTTTAAAGTAGTTGTCGGGGTGGGTTGCCACATTTAAAGTTTTGTAAACTTCTATCTGATTTCGATTCAAAGGTTGTTCGACGGAAATACAGCTAGGTAGACATGAGAACATGGGCTTAACGACTTTCTCTAAACGCCACTGTGTATCATCATTGGTGTGAAAAACATTCACACCTGCATCACTGTCGTTCCAACTGGGAAGTACAATAAATTGAATATATTGCTTGTTTTGTTTTATACGTTCTTGTTCAGCCAAGATGATAAAGGTGATTACGTCAAAGCACGGCAAGTTATAGGCGAGATCGTAAATAGCGTACAACGTCGAGTGTGTACAGATTGCGTGTGTAAGTAAGCTATCACAAGGGACAAGTTGTTCACGCATGTGGTTGAAGAAGAAGCATTTGCTGATATCAATATCAATGCTGTTGAGCGATTTTAAAATGTCTTGTACAAACTCAGAACAAATGACAACGCGCGAGATTGTCGTTGGATCTAATTTGGCTAAGTCTTCCAGTGAATGTGCTAATTGACCTTGATATTCCTCTTTGCCATAAGTACATGCAAATACGTTGTTGCCTTGGTTAAACTCAGACTTCATGAACATGTCAGTAGAAGATGTAATACCATATACTACGGTTAGCATTAAGACTCCTGTAATATCAGCTGATGAAGTGATTGCATTAAAATGTGGCCAAGAATGACCTGCATATCTTCCGATACTTGCATGTCATCGATATTGAAATGGAAGGGCAAATCTAGTCGTGGCTTTGCCTTGCCTCCGCTGTAACCTAATATGCCCACGGTCATCATGTTGAGATGTTGGGCTTGCTCAATCGCATTGATGATATTTGGTGAGTTACCACTGCCAGATAAAACAAGTAACATATCTTTTTCACTCGCCTTTACCTTAAGCTGGTGGCTAAAAATATTCTCATAGCCAATATCATTGCCTAAGCAAGTTAACACGGAGCTATTTGCACTCAGTGCTTCAACTTTTAATGCATCACCTGAGGGACAAATGCCAAACGTAAAGTCATTGGCTAAATGAATGGCATTGGCCGCTGAACCACCATTGCCGCAGATGTACAACGTGCCAGAACGTTTGCGCATTGACATCAAAGCGCCAGTAAAACTCTTGACGTCTTGGTGATTGAGTTGCTGCAATACCAAACTCAAATTATTGACATACTCTTGCGTAATTGTGTCGACGATTGAAATATCAGGTAATTTTGGTAATGCATTGTGTGAACTCATTTTAATACTTCCTGTTGCATCCACTTCAAGTTGTAGTAGCGGTCTTGGTTGGATAACTTGCCTGCGTGAAACGCTGATGTAATTTCATCAATGGCAATAGAGACACTTTTTTTAGGTTTGAAGCCCGTGGCGAGCAATTTGTCAGAGTTAATCCGATAGCAACGGGGATCATTTGATGGCGTAACTTCGATTTTACAATCGACTTTTTGTTGGACCATTTTGGCAATATCCATAATGGATATATTTTCAAAACCGGCGTTGAATATGCCGCTGGTCTTTGTCGGGTTTTCCAGCATGAACACATATAGATCTGTGATGTCATCGATATGTATATTCGGTCTCACTTGCGCGCCACCAAACACGGTAATTAAGCCATTGCATAATGCCTGCATGGTGAGCATATTGACCGAAACGTCTAGACGCATGCGATCAGACAAACCACACACAGTGGCTGGGCGCACGATCTGTACCGCCATATCATTGGCGTAACTCATTAAGACCCGCTCTGCGACCATTTTTGTTTTGTTATATTCAGAAATTGGGTCTAGTGGCAAATCTTCCGTCACGTGAAGTTCATCTTTGACGCCGTAGACACTGCCAGATGAGGCATAAATAAATTGCTTAATGCCAGCGCGTTTAGCCTTGTCTGCGAGCTGCATGGTGGCGAGGGCACTGACTTCCCATGTCAGCTTTGGGTCGAGGTCCCCACACGGGTCATTTGCTATAGACGCTAGGTGGATGATGCTGTCTATGCCTTGAAGGTTGATGTCAGATGTATGTCTAACATCCCCCTTTATTACGGTGAGATTTTCATGTTGTGGTAAAAAGTTACCGAACCACTGTGTATCGAGTGCAACGACTTTATAGCCTTTATCAAGAAGTTTAGGGACAAGTCTTGTACCTTTATAACCCGTTGCACCTGTGACTAAAATATTTTTTTGTATCATCAATATGTTCCCGAGCTAAACTGCGTGTAAACTATAAGTCAAATTTACGTTAATTCATAGTGGGTTACGTCCTTTTTTGCTCCACATGCTTATTTATATCGGCAAGTTCGGGGTGTTTCTTGAGCGTTTTTATTAGTAATTCATAAGAAAAGTTAAATTTATGTTCCATTTTTAGGTATATTTGCTTTATTGCTTTGTAATCATCAGGCTCATCTAGGGTAAGTCGATAATGGCTGTAGTCATTTTCTGCACTGAAGGTGTATTGGCTGCAAGCGTTGAATTTACAGATGCCGAGAGTAACGTGCTCACGATCGCTTGGATCAGTCGCTCGATTGTGTGTATCTTCGAGCAGCTTGAATGTAAAGGCGCTGCAGTCTAGTCCTCTAGGATAACCACTATGAGGTCCTAAGTTGACGAGGTCGAAATGTCCTTCTTGGTGTTTATCTATGACCTTTTGGCAAAGCGCCTCATCGATAAGTGGACAGTCACTGGTCAGCCTTACAATGGTGGTATTTTTTGTGGCACCAAATTTTTTCGCTGCATGATAATACCTTGCAAGCACATCCTCGGTACTGCCTCGGTAATAAGGTATTTGCAGTTGTTCGCATAAATCGGTAATGGGTTTTTCTGTACCATCATCGGTGGTGGCGATAATGACATGCTGTTTTAGATGCGGTAATCGTTCCATCATGACTTGTAGTACAGGCAAGTTACACAGCTCCATCATTACTTTACCTGGTAGTCTCGTTGATGTCATACGTGCTTGAATAATGATCTGAATATTGTTCATAATGTCTTGTTATTGAAGATAAAACGTTGGTTTCATAGTATAGTGGTGGGTGTTTATAAGTAAAGTCGGTGTCTCCTCCTTTCAAATTAATACAAACGTATTGACCATATCGGTCTAAAATTTGCTTAAACTATTGAATAAAATATTAAATACACTAGGAGCTACAATTGAAATTAGAAAGTGGTGGTTTTTACGTTTATGGTGCAAGCCATTATGGGCAAGCACTGATGCGCTATCTTGAAAAAATCGATCTTTTACCCTTGGCGATACTGGATCGCGCCCCTAGATTTGACAGTTATTGTGGCGTACCTGTTGAAGTATTTGGAGATCAAACGTTCGCTACGGACTTACCCGTTTTGGTTACTATTTTAGGCTTTGCGGGTGTCACTGAGTCCATTGAAGCCAAAGGCTTCACTCATATTGTAGAGACATTAGATGTATTTGCTGCATATCCTGAATCTTTGGCATTCTTAAACGAGTGCGGAGTTTTATGGATGCAAGCGCCAGCTTCAAGTCAAGTTGACGACAGTAAATGTGAGCGATTAGCGCCATTATGGGCTGATGCAGCTTCAAAGCAGCTTTTTGATAAAATGGTACGTTATCGCTTAAATCCGAGTGCAGAAGATTATGCATTGCCCGAGCAATACGAAATGTATTTCCCACCGAAAGTGAAAGGCCTATATGATTACCCGCAATTGAATGTGTTAGACGTGGGTATTTATGATGGAGATACGTTTGCGGGTTTTTATCACCGTTACGGTGAGAAAATTGAGAAATATACCGGTGTAGAAATATGTGTAAGCAACGTAGAAAAGCTGAAGACTAGACTGAAAAATATGTCATTGCCAGAAGACTTTATCGACGTTGAAAGAGTCGCTGTTGGATTGCCAGCAAATGCCGCGTTAGTTGTAAAAGAAAATGCTTCTGCGTCGACAGTAGAAGTGGTATTTGACGGGCAAATTGAGAGCGAACATACCGTAGAAGCCGCTGATCTGGGCGAGCTGATGAATAGGGTGCAGTGCAATATTTTGAAAATGGATATTGAAGGTGCGGATTATGATGCCTTGGTTCAAGCGCAGCAGTATATCAGTGCAAATGTACCGACATTGGCATTGTCTCTGTACCATAGGCCACAGGACCTATGGGAAATTCCATTATTAATAGAAGACTTAGCGCCTGGAAAATATGATTTTTACTTACGTCAAGAAGGGCACTGGTATTTAGAGACGCAATTTTATGCCGTACCAAAGAGCCTGTAACTGAGTGAAATATAACAATGACGCTCGAAGAGCGAGAATAATATGAAGTTTAAAAAGTCATTTGAAATTAACGGTCAGCAAGTTGGTCATGATTTTCCATGCTACATCATCGCTGAAATGTCAGCGAATCATGGGCAATCATTGAGTAAAGCAAAAGAGTTGGTACATGCAGCAAAAGAGGCAGGTGCCGATGCGATAAAATTGCAAACTTATACCGCTGATACCCTGACGATGGATTGCAAGTTACCACATTTTGAAGCAACAGGCCCTTGGAAGGGGCAATACTTGCATGACTTGTATAAAGACGCCTACATGCCTTGGGACTTTCATGCAGAGCTATTTGAATTGTCTGCAAAACTTGGGCTAACTTGTTTTTCATCTCCATTTGATAAAACGGCAGTCGACTTATTACAGCAGTTTGACGCACCGGCATACAAGATTGCTTCTCCAGAACTGATTGATCACCAATTGATACGGGATGTTGCTGCGACGAAAAAGCCAGTGATCATGTCTACAGGCGGTGCTACGCTAACAGAAATTGCCGAAGCCGTTAAAGTTGCTGAAGATGCGGGTATTGAAGCATTAGCATTAATGAAGTGCACAAGTACGTACCCAGCCCCTGCGGAGTCGATAAATTTGCGAACAATTCCGCATATGCGTGATGCGTTTGGTTGCCCAGTTGGGCTGTCGGATCACACGCTAGGAAATGATGTACCTCTAGCGTCGGTTGCAGTTGGTGCATGTATGATTGAAAAGCACTTCGTATTAGATAAAACAGACAATACCGCAGATAGTTTTTTCTCAATGACACCCGATGAGCTCAAGGCGTTGGTACATGGTGTGCGTCAAATTGAAAAAGCTATGGGCACGGTACACTACCCTAGTGAGGCGTCAAAAGCTCGTCGCTGTGTATACATTGTGAAAGATATCAAAGCAAATGATGTACTGACTGCTGAGCATTTAAGACAAATGAGGCCTGGTGGAGGTGAGATTATGCCAAAAGAATTGCCTAATCTGATTGGTCGTCGTGTTAATAAAGCGCTAACTTGTGGGGCACAATTGAGCTGGGAGGATTTACAATAATGGCTTCTAGAGAGTCTTTACTTGACTATATCCAGCAATTTTTGGAGGAGCGAGGAGTTCTATTGTCTTCTTCTTCGCTCGAAAGCTATAACTTTGTGACAGAAGGGGCGTTGGATTCGTTCGAGATCCTAACCCTTACCATGGGAATTGAGGCGCATTTTTCTATTGAGGTGTCTCCAGAACTGCTGTTGGATGAAAAAAATGCCATTGTTGGTAATCTCGTATCTGCGGTTTTGGATAAAGCATGATAGCGTTTCGTGTTGATACACAATGTGGGCTTGGCCACTTAATGAGAATGAAGTGGCTAGCGTTAGAGCTAGAAAAAAGACAAGAGCACACCCTATTTTTTGTTGATCACAGCGAGGTAGTTGAACCGTTTTTAGTTGAACTCAACGCAATTTGTGTGACTGTTCCGCCGTTCAACAACTGCGATGATGACGCAAGGTTTTGTCTAAATTATTTAAAGACCCTTGAACAGCCAATTAAATGGCTTGTATTAGATGGTTATAATTTTGGTTTAAAGTGGGAAAGAGCAGCAAAACAAGCGGGAATGAAACTGTTAGCTATTGATGACTTAGTCCGTGAACACTGTGCTGATGCGGTTGTTGATATGAAGTGGGCAGGTAATACAACGCAAAATCGATATGATGCCCTAACACCACCCGATACAGACTTAATGCTTGGTCCGCAGTTT
This sequence comes from Pseudoalteromonas luteoviolacea, assembly GCF_000814765.1. Classification (GTDB taxonomy): domain Bacteria; phylum Pseudomonadota; class Gammaproteobacteria; order Enterobacterales; family Alteromonadaceae; genus Pseudoalteromonas; species Pseudoalteromonas luteoviolacea_H. The sequence continues at coordinate 848,543 of NZ_JWIC01000005.1, read as the reverse complement.
GCGATTTTGTCACCTGAATATGACCAGAGCGAATATGCCGTTTCACGCGATGAATGCATTACCTTTTCTTTAGGTGGTGGCGGTGATTGGCGTGCACTTGAAAAAATCATTGAGCAGTTATGTTTGACACTGCCAGAAGTCAAGCTGATAGCCGTTGTAGGTCCTAAAGCCACGAATACACATGAATTGGAAGTATTGAGTCAGCAATTTAAACAATTAGAATTGATACACTCGCCAAAGAGCTTGGCGCAATATTACAGGAGCACAGGCTTATTTGTGGGGGCGTTAGGTACTTCTTTATACGAATTGGCTGCAACTCAAACACCCGCGTTGACTTTTTCTCTTGCTGCGAATCAAGAAAATAATATAGAAGACTTAGAGCAGCTTGGGCATTTTCATCATGTGGAAGCATTACTGACATATCCAGCGGAAAAAGTGGCTCGGCTAATTACCACCTTGTATGAACACCGCGATAGGCAAACACAACTGAGAAGCAGCCCGCCCATTGACGTCGATGGTAAAGGTGCTTGTCGCATTGCTGATTATATTACCCAAGGAATGTGCGCGGATCCTCTATTATTATCTGGGTCTGTAAAAGTGTTGCCTGAAGTGGTGTCAAAGATAAGTAGCTCACTTCAAGTTCGACCTATTACTGATGGTGATATAAATGGTTATTTAACGGCGCGTAATCGTCAGGAAAATATGTGGCGAATGACGATAACTGACACGATTAAACGCATCGACCATTATACATGGTGGTACAACAATCAACGCCATTCTTATGTACTGGAAGAAGATAACGACCCCTTGGTATATGTATGGCATCAAGTGTATCGTCATAACAACAAAAAGTACTTATTTGGTGGGTGGTTTGCAGCGAGTGATAAAGTGAGCTTTGTCCATGCACAATTGATCCTGAAATGGCAATTAGCCTACTGTCATGATTTACACCCAGACGCAGTGTGGGTGGCTGTGATAAATAAAGACAACAAATTCGTCAACTTACTGAATCAAAAAGAAGGGTTCGTTGCGCTAGAAACGGATTCAGAAGAGTATCATGTTACCCAGCAACTATTCTCTCAAGCATCAGAGGAAGAGTTTAATTATGTTGCCAAGTTTCCAGCCGGTGGAGGCTAAAATGGATGGGATTTATTCAATCTTCAAACGTAACGTCTTATCGATGCCAGATAAAACAGCGGTCATATTCAAACATTCATGCTTAAGTTACCGGGAGCTAGACGATAAAGTTTGTCAATTGGCATCTTATTTTGTTCAGATGGGACTAACACCAGGTCATCGAGTTGCGCTGTTTGCTCCCAATGGTGTTGAATATCCCATTGTACTGATGGCTGCTGCCAAACTAGGACTGGCGATTGTGCCATTACCAATGAGTTTAAAGGGAGCGGCGTTAGAAGTTGCATTAAAGAAAACGCCAGTCGCTGCTGTGTTAGCTTGGCCAACTATTAGTAAAGTGTTACTTGAGAAAGATTTAGTAGAACAAGGTAAGTTGATCAGTTTTGAAAAAAGCATTGCTGGAGAAGTCACTTGGCAGCAGGTATTTGAACAGTCCTATCGTGATGTATCGACTGACTTGCAAAGTGATGTTGACGTGCATGCGCCGTTTATACTGACCATGACATCTGGTTCGACTGGCGCACCGAAGCCGATTGTTCTGAGTCAGCACTGTAAGGTGCAACGGGCCATTGAAGCAACACAAAATTATTATGGTTTAGATGAAAGTGATAAAGTATTGGTTGCAACACCACTTTATCATTCCTTAGCTCAGCGGGGCGTGCTCATGCCTTTAATGTTGGGTGCAACCACCGTGATCATGGTGAAGTTTGTCCTACAAAGCTGGTTAGATGCGATTGAAACACACCGCATTAGCTTCCTGTTTGCTGTGTCTGCGCAGCTGGAGAGTTTGCTGTCTTATCAAGGTCCAGATTTCAACTTGAATTCACTGCGTTGTCTGGTGTCATCGTCAGCGGTGTTAAATGCAGATTCTAAGAAGGCATTGCTAGAGAAACTGAACTGCGCCTTTCATGAATGTTATGGCGCATCTGAGGTGGGTGTGGTCACGGATTTTTGTGTATCAGATCAGCCACACAAAAATGGCAGTGTTGGAAAACCACTTCCATTTGTAGATATAAAAATCTGCTCTCCTGAGCGCACCGTTCTCGACGCAGGCCAGATTGGCGAAATTGCTTGTAAAACAATCACCGCTTTCAGTGGCTATCATAAAATGCCAGATGCGACTGATGCAGCGTATGATCCGCAAGGTTATTTTTATACCGGAGATTTGGGGTATATTGATGAACAGGGATATTTATTCTACGTTGGCAGAAAGAAAGAAGTGATCTCAAGCGGAGGGATCAATATTTTCCCACAAGATATTGAATCTGTCATAAAACGTCACCCTGACATCATTGAATGTGTCGCATTTGGTGTTGCAGAGCCTCAGCTCGGTGAGATTATCAAAGTGGTTTATGAGCAGCGTGGTGATGAGCAATTAGATAAAGCGCTGCGATTAATGTGTTTGCAGGAACTGACCGATTATCAGCAGCCCAGACAATTGGTGAGATTAGCCGACATGCCACGAAATCAAATGGGTAAAGTATTGAGAAATGACGTGAAGTTACAAAATCAATAAAAGAGTGAAGGTATAGCCTTCACTCTCACATGTTTATGTTATGTTTTCCCAGCTACCAGACTCATTTGACCGTGTAGCGGCTTCAAATAATGCAAGACCATCACGAGCTTGCTCAAATCCAAATACATATTCGTTTGTAGTTGGTACCTTATCTAAGTAGCTAACAAGCGCGTGGTGAATATCGGTATATAAATTGGCAAATGCTTCGACAAACCCCGTTGGGTGACCCGGCTTCATTCGATTGTATCTAAATTGACTCGCGTACTGACATTGACCAGCTCTATCGAGGGTTTCTCGTCGGCCGTCGTTGTAGTTTAACTCAAGCTCATCTGGATTTAATTGATACCAAGTTGCGCTGCCCTCAGTCCCATAAACGCGCACTTTTAAGCCATTTCTATGGCCAATGGCTGTTTTAGACATCCACATGCTACCGGTGACGTTATTGGGGTACTTAAGTAGCATTTGCACGTCATCGACTAAATTGGTGTACTCTGAATGCGTTGCAAATAGAGCACTGGTTTTTTCAGGCTCCAAGTCGAGCAAGTAGCTAGAAAGGTGATGTAGATGTACACCTAAATCAAGACAAATAGTAGGAACCGCATAGTCTTTTAACCGCCAAGCCTGGGGAGGAGACGCCTTACCAGCTATGGCTGGTGGTCGTTTGAAGCCTTCTTGAGGCATTTCTAAATGGATTTTCTGAATGACACCGAGTTTATTGTGCTGTATTAAGCTTTTAAGCTCTCTGACCATGGCATAGCCTGAGTAGTTAAATGTCACAGCAAGAAAATGCTTTTTGGTGTCGTATAGCTTTGCAAGCTGCTGTACTTCATCACTGCCGCATACCAAAGATTTTTCGCATATCGTTGGGATATTTAGTTTAAAAAGGGTTTCAAGTACTTCCAAATGATGGGGGGTAGGCGTGAGCACCACAACTGCGTCAATGTGACTTTGCTCTTGCTGAAGCATTTCTTGCCAGTCATCATAGGTATGTTCATCAGCAATTCCCCACTGCTGTGCAGTCAGTTGATTGTGCTTTTTGTCGCGGCTAAATGCACCAGCAACGACTTTAAACCTATTATCTAATTGGGCAGCTGAAAAGTGTACATAACCGACAGCTGAATTTGCGCCGCCCCCGATAAATGCGAGTTTTAAACAGCGATTTGACATGAATTTTTCCTATAGTTGATCATCGCTCAATACGTCGAGCACATCGACTAGCGTAGTAACGATATACTTCTGTTCCTGCTGAGATAATTCAGGGAATAAGGGTAAAGTGATGGCACTATGGTAGTAGGCTTCTGCATTCGGGCAGTAACCTTGGGAGAACCCTTGTTGAGAGTAATATGGTTGCAAATAAATTGGGATGTAATGGACGTGGCAAAATATATCTTTTGCTCTTAATTCTTTGACTAAGTGCTTGTGCAACTCGCCAGTGCAGTCAGCAATTTGAACCACATACAGGTGATACGCATTATAAACGCCATCACATTGCTTAAGGGGATTAACATGTGTATGTGCCTCCAACAGAGCGTCATAGTGATTGGCAAGTGTATTGCGTTTACTTACGAATTGATCTAATTGCTTAAGTTGAGAAGCGCCGAGCGCTGCATGCAGGTCTGTCATACGATAGTTAAAACCGAGTGCTTGCTGCTCATAGTACCAAGGGCCGTGTGGGTCATGCTCCAGTAAGTTGGGATCTGCTGTCACACCATGGCTACGATATAGTTTTAATTGAGCATCCAATGCTTGATCTTTGGTCAATGCCATACCACCTTCTGCTGAAGTGACAATTTTGACAGGATGAAAACTAAAAATGCAGATATCAGAATATTGGCAGCTACCTACGGGACTGTTTTCATATCGCCCACCGACAGCATGAGAGGCATCCTCAATGATTTTAAAATTGTATCGCTTTGCCAGTTTATGGATGGCTGCCATGTCGCACGATTGCCCTGCAAAGTGAACAGGAATGACGACTTTAGGAAGCGTGTTATTTTGCTGTGCGATTTCTAGTTTTGCAGCGAGTGTTTGTGCGCATAGGTTACCAGTATGAGGGTCAATATCGACAAAGTCGACTTTTGCACCACAATATAGGGCGCAGTTAGCAGAGGCGACAAACGAGTTTGGGGACGTCCACACAATGTCGTTATGACCGACACCAAGCGCGAGACAAGCAATGTGAAGCGCTGACGTTGCACTGTTTACCGCTGTGGCGAAGTTTACTTGGCAGTATTGACTGACAGCAGCTTCGAATTCCGGCACCTTTGGTCCTTGCGTTAACCAAGGTGAATTTAATACCTCAATGACTGCATCAATGTCTTGCTGGGAGATAGCTTGTTTTCCATATGGGATCATAACAAAGCCTGTTTATTAAATTCAGCTATCTCTTCTATCGTCAGATATTCAGGATTTGTTAGTGAATTATACTCAAACCCTGGTGCAACCGGTTTGCCTTTTTCATTGAGTGCATTGACGTCAAACGCATTGACTCGACTGCTGAATTTAATTCCAGGTGCAATCACAAAGTGGTCATCAAATTCATACGTATCAAAAGATAAGTCTTCAGGACACATCACTTCATGTAACTTTTCGCCAGGTCGTATGCCAATGATTTTCTGTTTGATATTGGGTGCCATGGCGGTAGCTAAGTCGGTAATCTTGATGGAAGGGATCTTAGGCACAAAAATCTCACCACCCAGCATGCGCTCGAAATTTTTTAATACAAAATCAACACCTTGCTGCAAGCTTATCCAAAATCTAGTCATGTCTGGGTGAGTAATAGGAATATGATCTCGCTGCTCATCAACAAAGTTTTGAAAGACGGGAACAACCGAACCTCGAGAGCAAACTACGTTACCATATCTGACAACTGAGAACATGGTTTTATGACCGCCAGACATATTATTGGCTGCAACAAATAACTTGTCAGAAGCCAGTTTCGTTGCGCCATATAGGTTAATGGGGTTCGCGGCTTTGTCAGTTGATAGTGCGATGACCTTGTCTACATTACAATCCAGCGCAGCTTCAATGACATTTTCAGCACCATTGATGTTGGTTTTGATGCACTCCATTGGGTTGTACTCAGCGGCTGGGACTTGTTTGAGTGCGGCTGCATGAATCACGTAATCAACACCTTGCATGGCTCTACGAAGTCGATCTCTATCGCGAACATCACCGATAAAGTAACGCATGCACGGTGCGTTAAAAGTTTGCTGCATTTCGAACTGTTTCAGTTCGTCGCGAGAAAAAACTATAATCTTTTTAGGGTTATACCTTTCCAATAGAGTCTTAACGTATTTTTTCCCGAAAGATCCTGTGCCGCCAGTAATCAAGATTGTTTTATTATCAAACATATTTTACCCGTCTAAAGGTGCAATGATTTCTTTACGCAATGGAAAAAAGTATTAGGTAAAGAATTCGCCCCTAAATCCTAAAAAAATTGATTACTCAATACTTTATATCACTTTTTTAAATTTTGCAGTATTTAACGAAAGGGCGCAGGCGAATTTTAGACTTTAGGTGACTTTTTGCACTAATCGTCGTAGACTAAGGATACTAGCATTGCGGAGGAAGGTGTTATGTTACAGATCAATTCACCGAGTAACTCTCTCTTTAACAAGACAGAGCAAACGAATAATAAATTAAACCAGCAGCTTGCTACCGGTAAAAAGGTAAACTCGGCAGCTGACGATGCAGCGGCATTGCAAATTATTAATCGTTTAACGTCTCAGCAAGAAGGCTACAATCAATCTATCCGTAATGCATATGATGGCATCTCTTATTCTCAAACAGCCGACTCGGCACTATCTGGTGTTAATGATGCGGTAAGCCGTATTAGAGAATTATCAATTCAAGCGGGCAGTGGTGCTTTGACTGATAGCGACAGACAGGCTTTACAGGACGAAGTATCTCAGCTGCAAACTCAAATTACAGAGACATTTGAGAATACGACGTTTGGAGGCGACCCGTTATTTGATGGTGAGCAGGCAAGTTTTCAGGTAGGCCCTGATGCAAATACAACGCAAAGCTTTACGCCAACAGATGGCACCGTAGCGGCTGGTATTTTGAGTGTTGATATTTCGACACAGGCGGGCGCACAAGCTGCTATTACGGCGGCTGATCAGGTTGCAAAAGATGTAAATACGCAACGCTCTCAGTTAGGTGCATTTGAAAATACATTGGATAGTACTATCCGAGGGTTGGGAAATCAGAGTGACAGAATTGCAGAAAGTCAAAGTCGCATCGCGGATACGGACTTCGCACAAGCAGCTGCACAAAGAACAGCGAATGATATTTTGTCACAAACCAGTGTGGCTCTAAGAGGGCAAGCAAATCAGTCTGCGTCTTCTGTACTGAACCTTCTTCAATAAAAATTAATACTATTGTATTGATTCAAAACATACTCCGTGGCATTTATTTGGCGTTTACGTCAATAAATTGCCACTTAGGTATTGCATCCCTAAGATACTCCCTTACAATCATACTCATAGACTTATAAATACTCTCGGATCCAGTCCAAATGATACTGATCATCGATAACAACAATAATCGCGCTTCTGGACTAGCTGCCGCGTTGTCATTTTGTGGGCAACCTGCGTGTGTGGTTGCTGAATCTGACTTTTCCCCTGAGTTGGTCAAAAAATATCAAGAATGTAAAGTCGTATTAGGTGCACTCGACGGATTGGATCATGAGCGCCATATAAAAAGTTTGCCTGCGCAGCCATTTATACTTGTCGGAGAAACGCTAAGGCCTCTGCTGTCTCTGGCAAATGTGATCGGGTTGATCACTGAACCATTTAGTCACGATGTGACAATGCAATTGTTACATGACTGTCAGCAGTATCTAAGCTTATTACCGGGTCAAACAGAGCAAGGTCGAGATGCAAAGTCATTTGATGGCCTTGTCGGGGATACGGATGCAGTCAAAGAGGTTCGTTTTCTTATTTCACAAGTTGCACAAACTGATGCCAATGTTCTGATTTTAGGTGAGTCTGGAACGGGTAAAGAAGTTGTGGCTCGCAATGTTCACTTGCTTTCAAATCGTTCGGATGGTCCGTTTGTACCGGTAAACTGTGGTGCGATACCTGGAGAACTACTTGAGAGTGAGCTGTTTGGTCATGAAAAAGGCGCATTCACAGGCGCTATTTCTGCTCGAAAAGGGCGCTTTGAACTGGCTCAAAACGGCACCCTGTTTTTAGATGAAATCGGTGATATGCCATTGCAGATGCAAGTTAAGTTATTGCGTGTTTTGCAAGAACGTAGCTACGAGCGAGTGGGCGGCACTAAACCAATTCAAGCAAATGTACGGGTTATTGCGGCGACACACCGCAATCTTGAAGAGATGATTGAAGAGGGTAAGTTTCGAGAAGACTTATTTTATCGTCTTAATGTTTTTCCAATAGAAAATCCATCTTTGAGTCAGCGCGTTGATGATATTCCTTTATTATTGAAGGAGCTACTTCGTCGGGTAACGGAGCAAGGTAATAAAGGCGTTAAGTTCACTGATAGAGCGGTTGAAAGCCTGAAGTCACATGCTTGGCCAGGCAATATTCGTGAGTTAGCTAACCTTGTAGAGCGAATGGCGATTATGTTTCCAGACAAATTGGTTGATGTGACAGATTTACCAATTAAGTATCGCTATATTGAAGTGGAAGCTTTTGAACCTGAATATCCAGAAGAGCTCATGGAAAGAGACGCTTTCAATGATTTATTTAGTGAAGGTTTTAGTGATTTTGAAGAGGAAGAGGACATCATGGCGCCAGAACAGCCTATGCTTGGTTTACTACCTGATGAAGGGATCGAATTAAAAGATTATTTGGCAGAGCTAGAGGTAAGCCTTATCACACAAGCATTGGAGCGATATGATTATGTCGTAGCACGGGCCGCGGAAATACTGGGCGTCAGGCGTACGACACTTGTTGAAAAAATGAAGAAGTATAATCTCAATAGAGACTAGATCAGATTAACTACGAACGTTGTTTAGTTCATCGGCTATGTTTAACGTAGCCAGTAGGTCGATTAACGGCTGCTTTGCGTGGCAGTCGTTATCATGATCATTCACCATCCCACATGCCTGCATATGCGCGTAAACTGTGGTGGGCCCTAAAAATTTAAATCCTTTCTTTTTTAAGTCTTTGGCAAATTTTTCGCTTATTTCACTGGTGACGGGGTAGTCCTCTTTGCTTTTAATATCATTGACGATGGGATTGAAATTGACAAATGCCCACTGATATTTAGCAAAGCTACCATAGGCCGCTTGTACTTCGATAAAGCGTTGTGCATTATTTATGGTGGCCAATATTTTGGCTCTATTACGCACAATGCCTTTATTTTCCATCAGTGCTTCGACATCTTGATCTGACATATGTGCGACTTTCTGTACGTCAAACTCTTTAAAAGCGGCTCTATAATTTTCGCGCTTCTTTAAGATGGTATACCAGCTCAGTCCAGCTTGTGCTGATTCGAGGGTAATAAATTCAAATAGTTTGTTATCATCCCAGATGGGTACGCCCCATTCTTGATCATGGTAAGCAACATAATCCGGTTTGCTCTCATCTAGCCATAAACATCTTTTACACATAACTACGCTCTGAAATAGAGTGCCATATTGGTATAAGCATTTATCTTACATTCAGTATTTAAAATCAAGATTTAGTTAAAACCGTAGGTGCGTGCATATTGAGCGCTTTTTCACTATATAAGCGGGTGTTTAATGAGAGTCTATAGGGCGTGCGTCAAAGTTTTGTCTATCGGATTTTGCTTCTATTTCATTGTTATTTAAAGAAAATAAATTTGGCACGGCATTTGCTTTTATCCTGTTAGGAAGATACATGAGAGTAGTGTCATGGCGTTAGCGAAAGTGATAAATCCACAATTTGTGCCAGAAAACCAATATAACCCTTGTTTATTGCAAGAAGCATATATTGGCGAACTGAGTGACTTGCGACAACAGGCTAGCTGGTTAAGCCATTTGGTGGATACCATGCCAGCAGGTATCGTTGTACTTGACGGGCAAGGTATGATTGCTAAAGCGAACCAGATTGCGAAAGATATGCTGGGTGAGCCGCTTGAAGGTGAAAAGTGGTTTAACATTATTCAGCGCTCTTTTAGCCCGCAACAAGATGACGGTCATGAAGTGTCGTTGCGAGACGGGCGTTTAATCAAGTTAGAAATTACTGCGCTTACACCAGAACCCGGTCAGTTAATTTTGATGACTGACTTGACTGAAACGCGTCGATTGCAAGCGCGTGTTGCACACATGCAGCGCTTAAGTGCGCTTGGTAAAATGGTTGCATCGCTCGCGCACCAAGTCAGAACACCTCTCTCTGCTGCCATGCTATATGGTGCTAACTTAGGTAGTGAAAACTTACCAAACAAGTCTCGCGAAAAGTTTCACAATAAACTGATGTCGAGACTTAAAGACCTCGAAAATCAAGTTAATGACATGCTGTTATTTGCGAAAAGCGGAGAACAGCAAGTCATTGAACAAGTATCTATGCAGCAACTTCTTAATGAAGTTAAGGCTGGGGCTGATGCCATGGTATCACTTCACAATGCACAGTTAGATGTTATCTTGCCAGATCCAGATATTGAAATTATTGGCAATAAGACAGCACTTGCCAGTGCAGTTCAAAACTTGATCCACAATAGTGTGCAGGTGATTGGCTCTGGTGCACAAATTACCCTAAGTGCCGTACGTGACAAAGACGATCATGTTCGTATTTCGGTCTGTGATAATGGACCTGGGGTTGATATGAGCTTGGCGGACAAGTTATTTGAACCTTTTTTTACTACTAAATCACAAGGCACTGGACTGGGGTTAGCGGTTGTTAGTTCAGTGGCAAATTCGCATAAAGGACGTGTTGAAGTAAACAATACGTCTAACGGAGGAGCATGCTTTAGTATGCTGTTACCCATATCTCAACATACTCAACTTCAGGAGGTTGTATGAGCAATAAAATTCTAGTCGTTGAAGATGACGCAGGTTTACGTGAAGCACTATTGGACACTCTAGAGCTTGCTGGTATTGATTGTGTTGAGGCCGACAGTGCAGAGCAAGCGATGGTGTTGCTAAAGCAGCAAAGCTTTTCGTTGGTGGTCAGTGATGTTCAAATGGGGCAAATGAGTGGGATTGACTTACTCAAAAGTATTAAGTTGAATTTTCCAAACTTACCTGTTTTGATGATGACTGCCTACGCGACGATTGATGATGCCGTTGAAGCAATGCGTTTGGGCGCGATTGATTATATGGCCAAACCATTTGCACCAGAAGTGCTTCTCAATATGGTGAGTCGCTACATGCCGGAAAAAGAGAAGGAAACAGATGGCCCTATCGTGGCTGATGCAAAAAGCCTTCAGTTACTGAGCCTCGCCAAAAAAGTGGCGCAATCAGACGCCAGTGTTATGGTTTTAGGCCCTAGTGGTTCAGGTAAAGAGGTATTAGCGCGCTATATTCACGATAGTTCTGAACGTAAAAGTGAACCTTTCGTCGCGATTAATTGTGCTGCTATTCCAGAGAATATGTTAGAAGCCACTTTATTTGGTTATGAAAAAGGTGCTTTCACTGGCGCGATCCAAGCTTGTCCGGGTAAATTCGAGCAAGCACAAAAAGGGACTATCTTATTGGATGAGATCACGGAAATGGATCTTGGTTTGCAAGCCAAGTTACTCCGCGTATTGCAAGAGCGAGAAGTAGAACGACTTGGCGGCAGAAAAACCATTGAGCTGGATGTCAGAGTTTTGGCGACCAGTAACCGAGATTTAAAAGATGCTGTTGCCGAGGGTAAGTTCCGTGAAGATTTGTATTATCGATTGAATGTCTTTCCATTGACCTGGCTACCACTCAAAGACAGAGCAGCAGACATTGTACCTTTGGCTAAACATTTAATTGAAAGACATTGTCAGAAATCCAGCCAACCTGTGCCGTCGCTTACGACTGCAGCTCAGCAAAAGCTGTTACAACATGCATGGCCGGGTAATGTGCGAGAATTAGATAACGTTGTCCAACGTGCCTTGATTTTGCAGCAAGGTGGTCAAGTGTCTGACTCTGATATCTTTATTGAAAATCTGACACCAATTGAACTGGTTACTGAGGCAGCCTTTACTGCTATGCCAGTAGAGCTTGATGTTTCTCCATATCACTCTGAACCGGTCGCTGAGTCTGTCTCTACACAACACAGTGATAGCATGAGCTATAAAGAAGAGTTACAAGATAAAGAGCATCAAATTATTTTGGATACACTTACACGCTGCAATGGTAAGCGTAAAGATGTTGCTGAAATACTTGGGATCAGTCCGAGAACGCTCAGATATAAACTTGCAAAAATGCGAGACTTAGGATTACCAGTGCCTGCCTAACGTTTTAATATAGCAACCAGAATCTTTCTGGTTGCTATATAACCTGTCAAAAAAACGTCCTCTAAAACTATCTTCTAAGTAATTGATTTAAATGAACTTAAAGTTGGCATGAATGGTGCATTATACCTTGTAACAGAATTGACAGGGTGAGCAACATGAAAATTCAAAACACCAGTTTATATCAAGAAATGCAGTCAATGGCATCTCAAGCCGGTAGAGTTCAACCACAGGCTAAGTTGCCAATTCAAGAAAGTGCTGCAACATCCAGCGCGCAGTTCGGCGACATTTTACAAAATGCACTCAATACGGTTGCAGATTTACAAAGAGATGCAAAATCTAAAGTGACGGCAGTAGAGATGGGCGATCGTAGTGTCTCCCTTGCAGAGGCTATGATTGCGAAAAACAAATCATCTGTAGCCTTTGAAGCAACTGTACAAGTTCGTAATAAACTTGTCGAAGCTTATAAAGATATTATGAGCATGCCGGTGTAATTGAAGAGAAGATTGGAGAGTAACTGTGGCTACAAATCAAACGACAGATCTAGCACTTTCAGACGGCCAAGCAGGTGCAGTAGCTGAAGGCGCAGATACCCAGCAAGAGCAAAAGTCTGGTTATTTTAGCGCATTAAGTGGCGTTGATATGCTGCGTCAAGTTACGCTCGTGATCGCACTGGCAATTTGCTTGGCAATTGCGATTTTCATCATTATCTGGGCACGTCAGCCCGATATGCGACCGCTTGGTCAATACCCGACAGATGAACTCGTTCAGACTCTGGATTTTCTGGATGCGCAAAAAATAGAGTATGAGTTAGACGGCAATACCGTCATGGTTGCAGAAACCGACTATCAAGATATCAAATTAAAAATGGCACGAGATGGGTTTACTCAATCACCGACCTCTGGCACAGATATTTTGATGCAGGATATGGGTTTTGGTGTAAGTCAGCGTCTTGAAAGAGAAAGACTAAAGCACAGCCGAGAGCAGCAACTTGCGCGTACGATTGAAGAACTGCAAGATATTAATAGAGCCAAAGTGCTGCTCGCTATTCCGAAAGAAAATGTATTTGCTCGCCGTGAGAAAAAACCTTCAGCTACCGTGGTGCTAACCATGAAACGTGGTCGTACACTCGATGGTGAGGAAGTTGACTCTATTGTTGATATTGTGGCGTCAGCGGTACAAGGGCTTGAACCATCGCGTGTTACTGTCACAGATCAAAATGGTCGTCTGTTGAACTCGGGTTCTCAAGATTCTCTAGCTGCACGTTCACGTAAAGAATATGAAATTGAACGCAAACGTGAGTCAGAGTACTTATCGAAAATTGACAGCATCATGATCCCTGTCGTGGGACTGGGTAACTTCACTGCTCAAGTTGATTTGACAATGGACTTTAGTGCGGTTGAAGAGACGCACAAGCGCTTTAACCCAGACTTACCTGCTGTACGCAGCGAAACAACCTTTGAAGAAAACAATATTGGCGGGATCACCGCAGGAATTCCAGGTGCATTAACTAATCAGCCGCCAATGGATTCTAATATTCCTGAAATAGCAGGTGCTGGTGGCAGTGGTAAAGGTACTACACCAAGTCGCTCACAAAGAGAGGCGACGCGTAACTATGAACTTGATACGACGATTTCACATAAGCGCCAGCAGACTGGTGTAATACGCCGCATAAGTGTGTCCGTTGCTGTTGATTACGTCGCAAAGGCTGATGCTGAAGGGAACGTATCAATGGTGCCAAGAGCACAAGAAGAGTTGAATAATATTCGCCGTCTTCTTCAAGGTGGTGTTGGGTTCGACATGCAACGAGGTGATGCCCTTGAAGTTGTAACGGTACCTTTTGTTCGTGAAGACATTTTAGAGGCTTCAGAGTTGCCGCTTTGGGAGCAAGAGTGGTTTATGAAGGTCGCACGTCTTGCAGCAGGTGCTTTGGTTATCATTGTGTTGATTATGGCGGTAGTTCGCCCTATGCTGAAAAGACTTATTTACCCAGATGATACTCTTGAGGACTATGATGAGGATGCACTGACTGCTGGTGTAGACCTTGGTGATAGTACATTAGATATGCTAAGTAATGACTTTGATGAATCAGCTGTTGGCTTCTCCTCTGATGGTACATTACAATTGCCAGACTTACATGGGGATGAAGATCTACTGAAAGCGGTTCGTGCATTGGTAGCTAATGAGCCTGAGCTTTCTTCACAAGTGGTCAAAGCGTGGTTAACTGAAGATGAGTGATGAAGAACAAAAACAACTGCCTCCAACGTTTGATGTTGAGAAGCTTGATGGCGTCGATAAAGCCGCCATCTTACTGTTAAGTTTAACGGAAGAAGATGCGGCACAAATTTTAAAACATTTAGAGCCGAAGCAAGTTCAAAAAGTGGGTATGGCGATGGCGGCGATTGATGATTTGTCGCAATCGAAAATTAGTGCTGTACACAATTTGTTTATTGAGCAAATTCAAAGCTTCAGTACCATTGGCTTCCAATCTGAAGACTTTATTAAAAAGGCATTGACGGCAGCGCTAGGCGAAGATAAAGCAGCAAGTCTGATTGACCAGATTGTGATGGGATCAGGTGCAAAAGGATTAGATTCATTGAAGTGGATGGACTCCAAACAGGTTGCCAATATTATTCGTAACGAACACCCGCAGATCCAAACTATTGTTTTATCGTATTTGGAGCCTGAGCAATCAGCAGAAATATTGTCTCAGTTTACTGAGAAAGTCAGATTAGATTTGACGATGCGTATTGCGAACTTAGAAGAAGTCCAGCCTGCTGCATTGCAAGAGCTAAACGAAATCATGGAAAAACAGTTTGCAGGTCAAGCTGGTGCACAAGCCGCGAAAATGGGGGGCTTGAAAGCAGCCGCAGATATCATGAACTACCTAGACACTAATGTTGAAGGTCAGTTGATGGATTCTATTCGTGAGCATGATGAAGAGATGTCTCAGCAAATTCAAGACTTGATGTTTGTGTTTGAAAACTTGATGGACGTAGAAGACCGAGGTATTCAAGCGATTTTGCGCGAAGTACAACAAGATGTACTGATGAAAGCCATCAAGGGCGCCGATGATTCATTGAAAGATAAGATTTTGAGCAACATGTCGAAGCGTGCTGCAGAAATGATGGCAGATGATCTGGAAGCAATGCCACCGGTTCGAATTAGTGAAGTCGAAGCGGCACAAAAAGAAATACTGGCAACAGCCAGACGTTTAGCTGACTCAGGAGAGATCATGCTCGGTGGTGGCGGCGGTGAGGAGTTCCTATAAACCATGTCTGAACCTAAATTTCAGCGCGGCCGCCCTGTACATGGGGAAGCTGTAGATGCGCTACTAGAACATTTAGAAGATTGGCCTATTCCTGATGTAAAAGAAGATCTTAGTGGGTTGTCAGGACGCTCTACGGCGATGGGCACTCCGCTTGAAGAGCTTTATACTAAGACAGAGCGTAATTCTGAGCCTGAAACAGTCGAGCCCGAAATACCTACTTTGACTTTAGAAGAACTCGAGCAGATCAGGCAAGATGCCTACGATGAAGGTCTCAAGCAAGGCCATGAGCAAGGGTATATTGAAGGGTTTGAGAAGGGCGCAAAGGAAGGGAATGAAGCTGGTCAAAAAGAAGGGTTAGAGATAGGTAAGCAACAAGGCCTTGAAGATGCAAAACCTTTGGTTGAAGAGAGACTACAGACACTCACCCAATTAATTGAAAAAATTCATGATCCACTTAAGCAAGTTGATGAAGCTTGCGAAAAGCAACTGATTGAGCTTGTCAGTTTATTGACGCAACAAATTACATTCCACGAAATTAAAGCCAATCCAGACTTAATTCTCCAAGCGTTAAAGAAAGGGTTAGATGCACTTCCCATCGCTGAAGTGCAGCTTAAAGTGCATTTGCACCCTGACGACCTTACCTTAGTTGAGGAGGCTTACGGGGCGGAAATGATACAAAAGCAGCAATGGCAGCTTATCCCTGAACCGACATTTGAACGTGGTGGTTGTGAGATTAAATCCCCCATTTCTTCTATTGATTTGACGATAAAAACAAGGCTTTCTGAAATTCTGGAGAAGTTTTTGCATGATAGCGGTATCTAAGAATTATCGCGCCATGTTAAATGTCAGAGCTAGAACAGCAAAATTCGTCTTTTGCACAACGAATACATAAATACCAAAAACATATTCATCCATTTGGTGTTGCCGTGGCAGGCAGCCTAACACGTGTTGTTGGGCTGACCCTCGAAGCAAAAGGGCTCAATGCAGCCGTTGGCAGTCAGTGTAAAATAGAGACGATAAATGGTTTTATTGATGCCGAAGTTATTGGCTTCAATAATGATGTGCTCTATCTCATGCCTAATGACCGCATATCTGGTGTCCTTCCTGGCGCAAGGGTGATCCCACAAGTTAAAGAAGCTGGTTTGCCTGTTGGTATGGGTCTTCTAGGTAGAGTCGTTGATGGTTTAGGCCGGCCTTTAGATGGGCTCGGTGCAATTCAAGCAGAGGCGCGTTTAAAATTCGCACAGGCACCAATAAACCCACTAGCGAGACGTCCAATTAAAGAGCCGATGGATGTTGGCGTGAGAGCAATTAACTCTATCATCACTGTTGGGCAGGGTCAGCGAATGGGACTATTTGCTGGCAGTGGTGTTGGTAAATCAGTCTTATTAGGCATGATGACTCGGGGCAGTGAAGCTGATGTTATTGTTGTCGGTCTGGTCGGTGAGCGTGGTCGAGAAGTTAAAGAATTCATCGATGAGATTTTAGGTACTGAAGGGCGCCGTCGCTCTGTTGTTGTTGCCGCTCCTGCTGATGCTTCCCCATTGATGCGATTAAAAGGCTGTGAGAGTGCAGTCACTATTGCAGAGTATTTTAGAGATCAAGGCTTAAACGTTTTGTTGTTACTCGACTCAGTAACGCGTTATGCGATGGCTCAGCGGGAAATTGCACTCGCGGTTGGTGAGCCCCCTGCAACCAAAGGTTACCCCCCCTCTGTATTTGCTAAGTTACCTGCTTTGGTCGAAAGGGCCGGTAATGGCGGAGAAGGTCAAGGTTCTATTACGGCCTTTTTTACAGTGCTCAGTGAGGGGGATGATATGCAAGACCCCATTGCAGATTCTGCAAGGGCCATACTTGATGGGCATATTGTTTTGTCTCGTGAGCTGGCCGATAGTGGTCACTATCCTGCAATTGATATTGAAAAATCCATTAGCCGTGTGATGCCACAAGTGGTGTCAGATACACATATGCAGCAAGCTAGAATCGTGAAGCAAGTCTATTCTATGTATCAACAAAATAAGGATATGATCACATTAGGCGCGTATCAAAAAGGCAGTGATCCCATGCTAGATCAAGCCATCGCAATGATGCCTAGTGTTAATGGTTTCTTGCAACAAGGCATGAAGGACGTACTTAACTACGATGAGTGTTTACAAGGCTTATCACAACTATTAGGACAAGGTTAATGGCAACTGATAAATTATCTTTGTTACATAAGTTAGAGACAGATAAAGAAGATTCGTTGCGAATTAACTTTATTCAGGCGGAAAATAGTTTAAGTGACAATCAACAGAAACTAAAAGGGTTGAATGATTTCCGTTTGGAATACACGCAACAATTGCACACTAAAGCTCAGCAGGGCTTAAGCAGCGGCGGGTTTACTCAGTATCATAGTTTTATCAATAAAATTGAAGAGGCAATTAAACAACAAGCCAACACGGTGGCAACGGCAAAGCGGGTTGTCGAGCAACGGAGAAAACTCTGGTTGAGTCAGCAGGCAAAAGTAAAAGCAATAGCAAAGTTAATTGAAAAAAAACAAGAAGAAAAACAACGTATTCAGGCAAAGGCGGAGCAAAAAATGCTTGACGAATTTGCAACAAATATGTTCATGAGAAATAAAGTGCTCAATTAGTGGCTTAAAAATTGCATTTCATAACAAAATTGGTATTTGAAGTAGGCAAGCGGTCTTAGGTTGCCACATAAAAAGGTGAGAGTATGGCTAATGTTTCGCTAGATGTAGGTATGAACAATTCAGTTTCACCTCAACATAAACAAGCAGATGACAGGTCAGCAGAACAAGGGTTCATGGCTGTAATGGCGCAAGCAAATGAACAAGAAGAAGCTAAAAGTGCAGCGTTAGCGTCAGAAGCAAACGCAGAAGTACAGCGCAGGCAAACGGCATCACAGAGCGACAAAACAGAAGATGAGCCTGTTAAGGTACAAGCAGGCCCTGACGAGCCGTTGAAATTAGACGATTCACACTTACCTAAACCTAAAGCTGGCCCAGATATCATGTTGCAGGTAGAGATGTCAGGGGACATTGATACGCAATCAAAAGGAGTAGGACACACACCTGACAGTTTGTTATCGCAAATAACGGCTTCTAATAAACAAAAAACAGATGTGGCACATCATTTAGCACCGGTTCCAAAAGCGATGCGTGAGCATGCAGGAAAAGTTGAAGTGTTACCTGACAACTCAACGTCTGATAAAGGAAAAAAAGGTCCTATTGATCTCATTGGCCCGATAGTTACACAAGGCAAAAAAGCTGAAACTGGTGCTATCACGGGCGCTGATTCAAATGCAGATAATAAACCTATATCGCCATCTCAATCAGACAAACATTTGAGTGCAGATATACCTCAAAAGCAAGGCCAACTTACCGGGGTTGAAGCTTTTAAAGCGGTTGATCCTGGACCTCGTCACTCTGAGGGGCCTGTTGGTGACCCAAGCAAAGTAGTAGATGGTACAAATAAGGCCGTTAATAGCCCTTTGCCACAAAAAGATTTTAATACAAGTAAAGAAGTTTTTAATGGTGAAATAAAGTCGCGTGAATGGTTTTTACACAATAAAAAAGTTGTTTCTGATGAGTCAAAACCACAGGTTCAAGTGCAGTCTGACGTATCAAATAAAGCAGTAAAAGCGGATGCGGTTGAAGCCAAAGTTGTTGCTGAACCTAAGGTGCACACTGAATTAAAGACTGCCTCAAACGATATAACAAAGCCTGCACAAAGCGCACCAAAGAATGAAGCTTCTTATTTGGCCTCGCAGATTAGAAAAGCGGTTGCGCAGGAACCTCAGGTGGTTCAAACGCAAGGGTCTGTTCAGGCACAGAATATCGATGAGACTGTCCCTAATACTGAACTAAACGCAAAACCTCCAGTTGAGGTTTCAGTAAAGGGAAGTGACAAAGATTCATCTCATACTAAAGTGCTTTCAGAGTTAAAATCCATGGTTGAGCAACTCTCTCCACAGGAGAAAAAGCAGTTGGAGAGCGCTTTAAATGAAAAATTAAGTAGTGATAAATTGGCTGAACCTCAAGTCAGACGCCTTGAAAGCGCATTGTATACAGTGATAACAGGTAAACCTGCTCCTGATGCAAATTCAAAGCAGGTAAACATGACTGAAAGTGCAGAGCTCCCAGCAGGTAAGCCAACTGATAGTATGACAAAGTTAAATAATGTGGCGGCCGAACTCACTACCCAACAGGTTACTAAGCCTGAGGTGAGTTACAATTCCACCAAAGTCACATCAGTTAAAGAAGCCGTCGTGGCTGAGCCTACAAAGCAAAACGCAGAGATTGCTTTAAGTGAAGAAGCCCCTGAGATGACAGCTGAGTCAGACAGTGAACAATCGCAAAATAACAGCGGCAACCAACAACGCCAAACTGCCAGTGCCAATGTCGAAAATATATTTAAAGCGATCCGTACTTTAGGTTCAGAGCAAATTCAAAGCAAAGAAGAGTTTGAACAAGTGATTAACCAAGTAGAGCAGTCACGCCAAGTTCAACAAACGGCACAACAGCAAACGTCCGCGCAGGTCAAGTTGCAAGCAGATCCTGCTCTAATGCAAAGCCTTAACCTGGCTAAGAGTGACGCAGCAAAAATGCTTCAGGACAAAGTTAACATGATGATTAACTTAAATAATCAAGAAGCAGAAATCCGCTTGGACCCAGCAGAGTTAGGGAGTATGCAAATACGCATTCGCTCTGATGCGGAGCAAGCACAAGTTAACTTTGTAGTACAAAATCAACAAGCCAAAGAGTTACTTGAGGAGTCCATGCCGAAGCTTAAAGAAATGCTAGAGGAACACGGTATTCAACTCGGTGATAGCAATATAGAACAGCAGGCTGAAAAAGGTAGTGATCAGCAAGGGAATGAGCAAAATGGTCACGGAAAACTTGCTAATGAGAGCAGTGAAGCGCAAAATAATAAAGAACAATCAGTGACTAGCAGAAAACAAAGTGACTCGGCGATAGATTACTATGCTTAACAACTGCTATCATTAAAAAAGATCATTGAATTATAAGAAGCGCACATATGGCAGAAGAAACCGATTTAGAAATAGAAGAAGCGGGTGGATCGAAAAAGAAACTCATCATCATTATTGCAGCAGTGGTAGTGATTTTAGGCGGTGTAGCGGGCTTCTTCTTAATGTCAGGTGGTGAGGAAGAAGAGGCTTCATTAGCGGAGGAATCAACCGCTGTTCAAGAAGACTTAAGTGAGCAAAATGCAGCTGAAATGGGTAGTGCCTTATATGTTGCGATGCCTAGGCCCTTTGTGTTTAATGTACCAGGTGCAAGTAGAGATAGAATTGTACAGATTAAAGTACAACTGCTTGTACGTGGCGATGTCAATGAGGAAGTGGCTAAAAAACACATCCCATTGATTGAAGGTACCTTATTAGGGGTCTTTTCAACAACGACCGCAGATGAGTTAAGTACAAGTGCAGGTAAAGAAACGCTTCGATTGTCTGCATTGGATAAAGTACAGGCTGCAATGGAAGGCGTCGAAGGCAGCAAAGTAATTGAACGTGTGCTGTTTACTGGTTTTGTAATGCAGTAGGACGATATTGTGAGCGACTTATTATCACAAGATGAAATCGACGCGCTACTCCATGGCGTCGATGAAGTCGAAGAAGATGAAGTATCCACGGGAGAAGACGGTGAGGACGCAAATGCCTTACAGTACGACTTCTCTTCACAAGACCGCATTGTTCGTGGTCGAATGCCTACCCTTGAGATTGTAAACGAACGTTTTGCAAGACACATGCGTATTAGTTTGTTCAATATGATGAGACGCACAGCAGAGGTGTCTATCAATGGTGTTCAAATGCTCAAGTTTGGCGAGTATATTCATACTTTGTTTGTACCGACGAGTTTGAACATGGTGCGGTTCCGCCCACTTAAAGGCACCGGTTTGATCACGATGGAGGCAAGGTTAGTCTTTATCTTGGTTGATAATTTCTTTGGTGGTGACGGGCGATATCATGCCAAAATTGAAGGGCGAGAGTTTACGCCGACTGAACGTCGTATTGTTCAAATGTTACTTAAGATTATCTTTGAAGACTACAAAGAAGCTTGGGCACCTGTAATGGATGTGTCATTTGAATATCTAGATTCAGAGGTTAACCCTGCAATGGCGAATATTGTTTCGCCAACTGAAGTGGTCGTAATCAGCTCTTTTCATATTGAACTCGACGGAGGAGGAGGTGATTTTCATATCTCATTACCTTACTCGATGCTCGAGCCCATCAGAGAGTTACTCGATGCGGGTGTTCAATCAGATACTGAGGATACGGATTTACGTTGGAGTAAGGCCCTGCGTGATGAAATCATGGATGTTGAAGTTGAAATGTCAACGCAGTTGCTAGAAGTGGATTTATCGCTACAGCAAATAATGGAACTGAAGGCGGGAGACATTATTCCTGTAGAAATGCCGGAACACATTACCGTATTTGTTGAAGAGTTACCTACTTTCAGAGCGAAAATGGGTCGCTCAAGAGATAATGTCGCATTACAAATAAGTGAGAAAATTAAGCGTCCGGAGTCTGTGAAGTCCGAGCTACATGTCTTTACCAAAGGTGGTAAAAAGCTCGATTCGGATGCAGAATTAGCTGAATTAGAAGAAGATCTGCACCTATCAGAAGGTGTGGATCTTGACTGGTGATCAAGTTTTTAAGGTAGTAAGTGCATGAGTGATGATCAAGATACAATGGACGAATGGGCGGCAGCGCTTGCTGAGGCTGAGGATACCGACCAAGGCAGCGCTGAAGTTGCTGAGCTAGAAGAGCTTGAAGAAAGCAATGCCAACCTAAGTGCTGATGAGAAAAGAAAGTTAGATACAATCCTCGATATTCCAGTAACCATTTCAATGGAAGTTGGACGTTCGAAGATCAATATTCGAAACCTGTTACAACTTAACCAAGGTTCGGTTGTTGAGCTGGACCGTGTTGCGGGTGAGCCGCTGGATGTTCTGGTTAATGGCACTTTGATAGCACATGGTGAAGTGGTTGTCGTAAATGACAAATTTGGTATTCGTTTAACCGACGTTATTAGCCAAGTTGAGCGAATCAAAAAGCTCAGATAAGCGATTTAAAAATGACTTGGATAATGTTTACAAACGCGGCTGTGGTATCGCAGCCGCAGGGACCGAGTTTGGAAATAGTGACAGTGATGCTCTCACTGGCATCTATTGTTGCCCTGATTATAGGTTTAGCTTGGTTAGTGAAACGGGTTAATCCCAATGTGGGTAACAATCAAGACTTTAAAGTGATCCGCAGTTTACCGCTTGGCACGCGAGAGAGACTTTTGGTCATCGAAATTGACGATAAGCAACACTTACTTGGTGTTACGCCTCAAAATATAAACTACTTATATCAATTAGAATCTCCTCTAAGTGAAAATCAATCAGCCCCTTTTGTGAAGGAGCTCAGTCGTTTTATGAATCAACCCATAAAAAAAACAAAGTGAATATGATGCTTCGATTCCTAATCCTATTCGGATTGACTCTATTTATCCCACAGGTAAGCGCTAATGATGGTATCGAAGCGCTCAGTGTAACGACAAATCCTGACGGCTCCCAAGAATACTCGGTAACAATTCAAGTTTTGGCTATCATGACGGCGCTCAGTTTTATACCTGCTGCGTTGATCATGATGACGTCCTTTACACGCATTATTATAGTACTGGCGATATTGCGTCAAGCCATTGGCTTACAGCAGTCTCCCTCAAATCAGATTTTGGTGGGGATGTCGTTGTTTTTAACCTTTTTTATTATGGCTCCGATTTTCAGTAAGATATACGACGAAGCTGTTCAGCCTTATATAAATGAAGAAATGACGTCTGTGCAAGCTCTTCATGCTGCCAAAGAACCGATGAAGGCATTTATGCTGTCCCAAACGCGGATAAAAGATCTGGAGACCTTTGCTAAAATTGCAGGTTACGACAAATTAGATAGTCCAGAAGACACCCCGTTTATTGTGATCATCCCAGCGTTTGTCACCAGTGAATTGCAAACAGCCTTCATCATCGGGTTTATGTTTTTTATTCCTTTTTTGATAGTAGACTTGGTTGTTGCCAGTGTATTAATGGCCATGGGTATGATGATGTTATCCCCTATGATTGTTTCGTTGCCATTTAAAATTATGTTATTTGTGCTGGTGGATGGCTGGTCACTGGTGATGGGGACTTTAGCAAGAAGCTTTGGCCTGGGAGTGTAAGATGGAACCAGAAGTATTCGTTGATATTTTAAGTGACTCTTTATTTATTGTGATTAAATTGGTATCGGCGATTGTTGTGCCCGGGTTAATGATTGGCCTTGTGGTATCGGTATTCCAAGCTGCAACTTCCATCAATGAGCAAACTTTAAGTTTCTTACCAAAACTGATCATTACTTTGGTTGCGTTAATCGTAGGTGGGCACTGGATGACGCAAGAGTTAATGGATTTTTTCAAACTGATGGTTATGCGGATCCCTGAAGTAGCAGGTTAAGATGGAATTCTTATTTTCCGATATTATGCAAGGGTTAAGTGATTACTTAATCCCGTTTATTCGCATCAGCTCGATGATCATGGTCATGGCAGGCTTGGGGGCTCAGAGTGTATCGAAGCGAATTAAAATTTGCTTAGCCATTGTTGTTACATTTGCGGTGGCACCCGCTATTCCTCAGTCGCAGTTTACTAACCTTTTCTCATTTCAGATGATACTTGTTGTGATCCAAGAGATGATTATTGGCGTGGCAATTGGCTTTGCATCACTCTTATTACTTAATACATTTATTCTTGCTGGTCAGATACTCGCCATGCAAACTGGCCTGGGTTTTGCCTCGGTAGTTGACCCATCGAATGGCTTGAGTGTACCTGCTGTGGGTCAGTTTTATTTAATTTTGGCCACTTTACTCTTTTTTGTGTTTAATGGTCATTTAATGATGATCCAAATGATCGTATTTAGCTTTCAGTCTTGGCCTATTGGAGGAGATTGGTGGCATGTTGATCATTATTATGACATCGCTAAATGGGGATCATGGTTATTTGCAACGGCACTGTCTTTATCTCTAGCGCCTTTGACTGCAATGCTCGTTATTAACCTTGCCTTTGGCATTATGACCCGTGCTGCGCCGCAGATGAACATCTTCTCGGTGGGCTTTGCATTTACTTTGGTAGCAGGGTTAATGATTATTTGGGCGACGCTAGGTAATTTTACCATGCAGTATGAGTTTCAGTGGCTGAAAATGACAGAGTTAATGTGTAACTTAATTGGTTGCACCGTTTAGGAGAGCAAGATGGCTGAAGATTCGGGTCAAGAACGTACCGAAGAGCCCACCGCGAAAAAAATCAGTGATGCCAGAAAAAAAGGGCAAGTGGCGCGTTCCAAAGAACTGGGGACGACGTTTGTTTTAATATTTTCTGCGGTTTCACTCATTTTATATGGGGGGGATATTGCCAAGGGCCTATATAATATTATGGGCCGCATGCTGACTCTAAACCGCAATGAAACTTACGATACCACCAAGATGTTTTCTGTCTGGGGGGATGCCTTCTCTGAATTGCTTTTTCCTATGTCTATGTTTGTCTTGATTATTGCGGTTGCAGGGGTCATAGGAAATACCTTATTAGGTGGATTCAATTTTAGTTGGCAAGCCGCTGCTCCAAAAGCAAGTAAAATGTCACCGTTAAAAGGCATAAAGCGGATGTTTGGACCTCAAGCCGCAGTAGAGCTACTCAAGTCAATTTTGAAGTTTGTACTAGTAGCTGGGTTCGCCATTTTATGCATTAAGTGGATGTTTTATGACATCTTGCATTTAAGTATTGAATCAGTTCCGGGCAGTGTCATTCACTCACTTGAAATCTTAGCTTGGCTTTTCCTCGCGCTCAGTTGCACCATGATTATCATTTCAGCCATTGATGCGCCGTATCAAAGTCATACGCATCACAAACAGTTGAAAATGACCCTTCAGGAAGTTAAAGATGAATATAAAAACTCTGAAGGTGATCCGCAAATAAAAGCCAGAATTCGAAGAACCCAGCGTGAAATGTCGCAGCGTCGAATGATGCAAGACGTGCCTGATGCTGATGTGGTTGTGACCAACCCGACGCATTACTCTGTTGCATTAAAGTACGATACAGAGAAAGCAGGGGCACCTATTGTGATTGCAAAAGGTGTCGATGAATTGGCGATGCAAATACGTAAAGTCGCGAAGGGTAATGAAGTGCCCGTTGTTGAGTCGCCTGTTTTAACTCGTTCTTTGTATCACACGACGGAAGTGGGAGACCAAATACCTGATCAGCTGTTTACCGCAGTCGCACAGGTCTTAGCGTATGTTTTCCAGTTGAAGAAGTTCAATAAAGGCCGAGGCAGAAGGCCTACCGCGTTGAGTAAAGACTTGCCTATCCCTGATGATCTAAAACACTAATAGTTGGAACAAAGCTTGCTTTAACTTATCTGCGTCAATAAATTGAAGTTGATAAGTTATGGATTTTAAAGCGGTTCTACAACAAATTAATCGAGAAAAAAAAGAGTATGCTAAAGGCATAGGCACGCCTTTATTGGTTTTAGCTGCCTTGGCCATGGTGATTTTACCCATGCCGCCATTCTTACTGGATATTTTGTTTTCGTTTAATATCGCACTCGCACTTGTGGTACTGCTTGTTACCGTATATACCATGAAACCTTTAGAATTCGGTATGTTTCCCGCTGTGCTTCTGATTGCGACCATAATGCGATTAGCATTAAATGTTGCCAGCACACGGGTTGTGTTACTTGAAGGCCATAATGGCGGAGATGCCGCTGGTAAAGTGATTGAAGCGTTTGGCTCCGTGGTTATCGGTGGTAACTATGCCGTCGGCTTAGTGGTATTTCTTATCCTCATTATTATCAACTTTGTTGTAATTACCAAAGGTGCTGGCCGTATTTCAGAGGTCTCAGCACGTTTTACCCTAGATGCAATGCCCGGTAAACAAATGGCGATAGACGCCGACTTAAACGCTGGCTTCATTTCAGCAGAAGAAGCACGAACACGCCGTGATGAAGTGACTAGAGAGGCTGACTTTTATGGTTCGATGGATGGTGCCAGTAAGTTTGTTAAAGGGGATGCCATTGCGGGTATCGTTATTTTGGCTATTAACATTATTGGTGGCTTATTTGTTGGTATGGTTCAGCACGACCTTACGTTTTCTCGTGCAATGGAAGTCTATACGCTATTGACCATTGGTGATGGTCTTGTCGCGCAATTACCTTCTCTTTTACTGTCTATCGGTACTGCGATTGTTGTCACGCGTCAAAATGAGTCTCACAACATGGGTGAGCAAGTGACGCAGCAGCTAGGAAACGAAAAGTCGCTTTATATCGCTTCTGGTATCTTAATTGTGATGGGTTTAGTGCCAGGCATGCCTCATGTTGCCTTCTTAGGCTTGGGTACACTGATTGGCGGTCTAGCTTATCTTTCCAAGAAGCACAAAGAAAAAGCGGCTGAGCAGCAAGCAGAAGAGGAAGCGAAAGGAACACAAGTTGCCAACAAACAACAAGATCAAAAAGAGTTGGGCTGGGATGATGTTCAGCCTGTTGATGTAATCGGTCTTGAAGTAGGCTATCGCTTGATCCCGTTAGTAGACCAAGCCCAAGGTGGCGAACTGCTTAGTCGTATTAAAGGTGTACGTAAAAAGCTATCTCAAGAACTTGGTTTTCTTGTTCCACCTGTCCATATTCGTGACAACCTTGAGCTAGACCCTAATGCATACAAGATTACATTAATGGGAGTTGGCTCAGGCGATGGAGAATTGAAACATGGTGATGAGCTTGCAATTAACCCTGGTCAAGTCTTTGGTCCTCTTCAAGGTGTGGCGACAAAGGATCCTGCTTTTGGTTTAGATGCCGTTTGGATAAAACCAGATCAAAAAGATGAAGCACATTCTCTGGGGTATACAGTCGTAGACGCTGCGACTGTGGTTGCGACACATATCAGCCAGTTACTGACCAATAATGCATCATTGCTACTCGGTCATGAAGAAGTACAAAACTTATTAGACATGCTTGCGAAGAGTCATCCTCGTCTTGTCGAAGGGTTAGTACCAGATGTTTTACCTCTGACTACTATCGTAAAAGTGCTACAGAATTTGCTTAACGAAGGCGTCGCTATCAGAGATATGAGATCAATTGTACAGACTTTAGTGGAGTATGGCCCAAGAAGCCAAGACCCTGATGTACTAACGGCTGCAGTGCGAATTTCACTACGTAGGCTTATCGTTCAAGATGCCGTTGGCAACGCTGATGAGATACCTGTCATAACATTGGCGCCTGAGTTGGAACAGATGTTGCATCAGTCACTTCAGAACGCAGGTGATGAGGGGGCAGGTATAGAGCCAGGTCTTGCAGAGCGACTTCAAGGTTCATTGAGAGAAGCGCATCAAACGCAAGAAATGTTAGGCGAGCCGTCCATCTTATTAACCTCTGGTATGTTAAGAAGTGTTTTATCTCGATTTGTTAAGCATACGATTCCTGGTTTAAGAGTAATGTCTTATCAGGAAGTGCCGGACGAGAGACAAATCAAGATTATTAGCTCGGTTGGGCAATAATAGAGGAACGAGGTGCTGAGTCATGAAAATTAAAAGATTTTTCGCAAAAGATATGCGTACGGCTTTAAAAGAAGTAAAAGATGAATTAGGTGCAGATGCTGTCATTATGTCGAACAAAAAACTCGCTGACGGTGTAGAAATTGTCGCTGCTATAGACAATGACAGAGTTGCGCCACAGGCTCAACCTGCCTCAACTGAAGCGCGCCCGGAGCCTCTTGCTACGCAAAAATCGACGTATAGTCAACCGGCTCGCGTGGTTAAGCCTCAAACTCGTCGTCCTCAAGCTCAGCCACAAGCAAAAGTTGCTGATAGCCTAGAAGCGCTCTTAGAGCGCCAAGCTCCAAAACCTCGTTCTCCTGAGCTTGCTTCTATGTTTTCTCAGTCAGGCATTGATACTGGTGATTTGTTCCAACCTCAGCAAGAGCAAAGACCAACATATAGCCAAGCTCAGCAAGCTCAGCCTAGCCCTGCACAAACTCGACCTGCACAACAAGCGGATCCTCTGACATCTGATTGGGATTTTGGTGATGAATTAGAAGCCGATATGGATGCACAGTCAGCTGCAAATAACGCATCTCAAGATGAAATGAGCTCTATGCGTGATGAGATGAATGCTATCCGTCAGTTACTTGAATATCAGGTCTCTGGTTTAATGAAGCAAGAGATGGACCGCAGAGATCCGACTAGAGCTTGTTTAATCAACCGTTTGCAAGGTATGGGGATCAGCTCTGAAGTCGCTGAGCAAATGGCGTGTTTTATACCTGATGATGTATCTAGAAAAGAAGCATGGAATGCGCTGTTAAATATGGTTGTGAATCAGATGCACACAACCAATAATGACATCCTTCGTCAAGGTGGTGTTTACGCAATGGTTGGCCCAACTGGGGTAGGCAAGACAACGACGGTTGCAAAATTAGCAGCGCTAGGCGCGCAGAAGTATGGTGCTGATAAAGTTGCATTAATTACCACAGATACATATAGAATTGGTGCTTACGAGCAGTTGGCAACTTATGGTAGAATCATTGGCTGTCCGGTCAAGCAAGTTAAAGATGCAAATGAGTTAGCAGAAGTTCTTTATCATTTGCGAAATAAGCGACTAGTATTAATAGATACTGCAGGCATGAGTCAAAGAGACTTGCGTTTAACTGAGCAACTGAATACATTGATGCGCAGTTCACGAGTTGATATTCGTAGTTATTTGGTGCTGAGCGCAACATCGCAGATGCATGTTTTGCAGGAAACAGTAAACCATTTCAAAAAAGTAAACTTGAGTGGTTGCATCTTTACAAAACTTGATGAATGTCTAAGTTTAGGTGAGATTATTAGTATTGCGATTCAAAATCGTCTGCCAATAGGGTATCTTACCAACGGACAGCGAGTGCCAGAAGACATTCGTGTTGCAAATGCTCAAAAATTAGTTAAAAAGGCTGAGCAGTTGTATTTAAAAAGAACAAAAGCACAACATTCACGACGTGAAGCAGTGGCGTCCCAGACAGTAGGAATGTATGATTAATACAGTTTTAGATCAAGCAAGTGGCCTGCGTAAAATGAATCAAAAAAGTAACCACGGAGTAAAAGTAATAGCAGTAACTGGTGGTAAAGGAGGAGTCGGTAAGACTAATGTTTCATTAAATACTGCAATTGCGTTAGGACAACAAGGCCATAGAGTATTAGTTTTAGATGCTGACCTTGGGTTAGCAAATTGCGATGTAATGCTTGGCTTGCGTGTGGAGCGTAACTTATCTCATGTGCTATCCGGCGAATGTGAGCTGGACGAGATTTTGGTTGAAGGACCTGCTGGGATAAGAATTGTTCCTGCGACCTCAGGCTCTCAAAATATGGTTGAGCTGAGCCCAGCAGAGCATGCGGGTTTAATCCGTGCATTTAGCGAACTTAGTAACGACTTTGACGTTTTAATAGTGGATACTGCCGCTGGTATTTCTGATATGGTTTTGAGCTTTTCCAGGGCAGCTCAAGACGTGATGGTCGTTGTATGTGATGAACCCACGTCAATTACAGATGCGTATGCATTGATTAAGGTTTTAAGTCGAGAGCATGGCGTCTATAAGTTCAAAATTGTTGCGAACATGGTTCGGAGCCTCAGAGAAGGGCAAGAGCTATTTGCTAAGCTTTCAAAAGTGACTGATAGGTTTTTAGATGTTGCTTTAGAGCTTGTCGCTACAATTCCTTTCGATGAAAATATGCGTAAATCCTCGCGCCGTCAAAAAACCATTGTTGAACTCTATCCTAACTCTCCTGCCGCTGTGGCGTTTAGAGGGTTAGCAAGCAAAGCTGTTAAATGGCCTGTGCCTCATCAGCCTTCAGGGCATCTAGAGTTTTTCATTGAGCAGTTAGTTAACGGGTAATTATGGCTACACCGGTCAATCGAATGGCGGGATATCAAACAGCAGACCACCTTAACAAGGTGGTTGAGCGTCATACACCTTTAGTCAAAAAAGTTGCTTGTCACTTGCTTGCAAGGCTTCCTGCGAGCGTTCAACTTGATGATTTGATTCAATCAGGAATGATAGGTCTCATTGAAGCAACAAAAAATTTTGATGCTAGTAAAGGGGCGAGTTTTGAAACGTTTGCAGGCATCCGTATTCGGGGTGCTATGTTAGATGAAATACGCCGTGGGGACTGGGCTCCGCGCTCCGTCCACAAAAATAGCCGCATGGTCGCAGAGGCTATTGCAGAGTTAGAAACTGCTCTAGGTCGTGAGCCAAAAGACACTGAAATCGCTGAAAAACTTGATATTCCCTTAGATGAGTACCATCATATTTTACATGACGTGAATGCAAGTAAGATTATTGGCATTGAAGACCTTGGGGTCGACCAAGATGTAATTTCACCTGCAGGCAGTGATTTAGCGCTAGACAAACCATTCAATAACGTTAAGAATGAGCGCTTTAATGAATCGTTAGTAGACGCAATAAAAACGTTGCCAGAGCGAGATGCTATGGTGTTATCTTTGTACTACAACGATGAAATGAATTTAAAAGAGATTGGCCAGATCTTAGATGTGAGCGAGTCTCGAGTGAGTCAGATTCATGGTCAGGCAATGATTAAACTCAGAGCCAAGATAAATGACTGGATCAATTAGAGTACATTTTATTTTTTTATAGGTTCAAACCTCACCGGAGGAAGTTTTGGATAAGAACATGAAAATTCTCGTGGTTGATGATTTCTCTACAATGAGAAGAATAATCAAAAACCTGTTGAGAGACTTAGGCTTTACAAATGTTCAAGAGGCAGATGATGGCAGCACTGCGCTTCCAATGTTGCAAAATCAAGAATTTGACTTTGTTGTTACTGATTGGAACATGCCAGGCATGCAAGGTATCGACTTGCTTCGAGCAATAAGGGCTGACGATAGCCTAAAGCATATCCCAGTATTAATGGTAACTGCAGAAGCTAAAAAAGAACAAATTGTTGCAGCAGCGCAAGCTGGGGTAAATGGTTATATTGTTAAACCTTTTACCGCTGGAACATTGAAAACTAAGTTAGAAAAAGTTTTTGAACGCTTAGGCTAGTTACAAGTAAGGATAGGCTTATGTCAGAATCCTCTGCGCCACAAATTACATTAGAGCAAGCGAAGCAACTTGTTGAGTATCTTGAAAACGGTGAACAAGAAAAAGCTGATCAAATTTTAATTGAAGCAACTAACAAAGAGCAATCCGAGTTATTTGCTGAAGTCGGAAAATTGACACGCCAGTTACACGAGTCGTTGAAAAACTTCGAGTTAGATACGCGTTTATCAGATTTAACTACAGAAGCCTTACCAGATGCAAAGCAACGCTTAAATTATGTCATGGAAATGACTGAAAATGCGGCGAACAAAACAATGGATGCGGTTGAAGCTAGTTTACCGCTTGCTCAACAGTTGGCTGACGAGCTTTCTGAAATAAAGCCTACTTGGGATAGGTTGATGAGTCGTGATATTCAGCTAGGAGAGTTTAAATCTCTGTGTCATGACTTAAATGATTTTATGCAATCTTCACAAGGTCGCACCGACGAACTACAAAGCTTGATGACTAATGTTTTAATGGCGCAAGATTATCAAGATTTAACCGGTCAGGTCATTCGTCGAGTCATAGAATTGGTAAGAGAGGTTGAAGACAGTTTAATTCATCTATTAACTGTTTTTGGCACGTCAGAAGTGGGTCAACTTAACACGGCTCAACAACCACAAGAAGTAGTTGAAACCGCCACTGATGAACTAGCTGGTCCTGAAGGGCCTATCATTGACGCTGAGGAACGAGACGATGTTGTGTCTGGCCAAGATGAAGTTGATGATTTGTTATCTAGTTTGGGTTTCTAATAGGAGAGTATAATAATGAGCTTTGAAGTCGATGAAGATATCTTACAAGACTTTCTTGTTGAAGCTGGAGAAATACTCGAACTGTTATCTGAGCAACTTGTTGAATTAGAAAATAACCCAGATGACAAAGATTTACTGAATGCAATTTTTAGAGGCTTCCACACTGTAAAAGGTGGAGCTGGCTTTTTAGGTATGAACGAGTTGGTCGACGCTTGTCATGGTGCCGAAAACGTTTTTGATGTTTTGCGCCAAGGCCAACGTTCTGTGAATCCTGAATTAATGGACGTGATTTTACAGTCGCTTGATACCATTAATGACATGTTCGCATGCATACAAAACCGCGAGCAACCTGAGCCTGCGGACCAAGAGTTACTCGACGTATTACACAAGTTAAGTCAGCCTGAGTCTGCTGACGAGGTAATCGCAGCTCCTGCTGCTGAGCCTGTGGTTGAAGCACCACCACCTGAGCCTGTTCAGGAAGCAGAAGATGATGTGCTGTTTGATGTAGGCAGTGAAGAAAGCGCTGAACCTGCAACCTCAGATAGTATTGACGAAATCACAGAAGAAGAATTTGAAAGCTTGTTAGATGAGCTTCACGGGTCGGGTAATGGCCCTGCCGTTGAAGCGCCTCAAGCGGCGCCTGCCGCCCCTGCGGCTCCGTCTACTCCTCCATCGAATGCCAATGATGGAGATATTACCGATGATGAATTTGACAGCTTATTAGACGAACTCCATGGCGTCGGTAAGTTTGGAGCAACATCCAACGACGAAGCGCCAGTTCAGAGTGCGCCACCAGAAGCGCCTGCCACGCCCGCTGCACCAACAAGTGCGCAAGACAGTGGCGATGACGAAATTAATGATGAAGATTTTGAAGCGCTACTTGATGAACTGCATGGCAAAGGTCAGGCTCCAAAAAATTTAGAAGAAGGTGCCGCGCCTTCAGAGCCTGCACAAGCTCCAAAAGCTGCGCCTGCACCGACGCCAACACCAGCAGCTAAACCGCAACCTGCGCCAAAAGCTGAGGCGCCTAAGCCCGCAGCCAAAGCAGCACCAAAACCTGCACCAGCAAAAGCTGAGCCTAAAGGCGGAGCGCCTAAAAAACCGGCGGCACAAGCTGAAACTACGGTTCGGGTAGATACAAAAAGGCTAGACCAGATCATGAATATGGTTGGTGAGCTTGTATTGGTTCGAAATCGTTTGGTGAGTTTAGCAAATAACAGCAACAGTGAAGCCATGGGTAAAGCCATATCGAACCTAGATGTGGTCACGGCTGACTTACAAGGTGCTGTTATGAAAACCCGAATGCAGCCAATTAAGAAAGTATTTGGGCGATTCCCTCGCGTTGTGAGAGACCTTGCACGTAGCCTTAAAAAAGATATCAATTTGATTCTAGAAGGTGAAGATACCGATCTAGACAAAAACTTGGTAGAAGCACTGGCAGATCCATTGGTTCACTTGGTTAGAAACTCTGTTGACCACGGTATTGAAATGCCGGACATACGTGAAGCAGGTGGTAAATCTCGTACAGGTACTGTTACGCTTTCTGCATCACAAGAAGGGGACCATATTCTGTTAACTATCAGAGATGATGGTGCGGGTATGGATCCTGAAAAGTTGAAGAAAATTGCGATTAGCAAAGGTGTTATTGATTCGGATCAAGCAAGTAGATTGTCAGATACTGAAGCATATAACCTGATTTTTGCACCTGGGTTTTCTACAAAAGAAGAAATTTCCGACATCTCTGGACGAGGTGTGGGGATGGATGTTGTTAAGACAAAGATTACGCAGCTTAATGGTCAAGTAAACATTCAGTCTGAGCTGGGTGTAGGTACAATTCTTGAGATCAAAGTACCATTGACGCTCGCTATTTTACCAACACTGATGGTGATGGTAGGAGAGCAAACATTTGCGTTACCGCTTGCCGGCGTCAGTGAGATATTCCATCTTGACTTAACCAAAACCAATGTGGTTGATGGCCAGCTAACGATTATTGTGCGTGAAAAGGCGATACCTCTGTTTTATCTCGAGCATTGGTTAGTTAAAGGGACTGACATTAATCAGAAAAAAGCTGAAGGACATGTTGTTATTGTACAAATAGGCACTCAGCAAGTCGGTTTTGTAGTTGATTCACTGATAGGTCAAGAAGAGGTGGTGATTAAACCACTTGATTCCCTACTACAAGGCACACCTGGTATGGCAGGTGCAACTATCACTTCTGACGGTGGTATTGCATTGATTCTTGATGTACCAAGTATGTTGAAGCATTACGCAGGCAAATAGCGCTAGACGCTTTTTGCTGTCACCGAATTAGTGGTGCCAAAGGCACCACTTTTCGGATCTGTAACATTAAAAAAGAGCGATGCCAATGGCAGTAAAAGTATTAGTTGTTGATGACTCAAGTTTCTTCCGTCGTCGTGTAAGTGAAATACTAGAAAAAGACGCAGGAATTGAGGTTATTGATTTTGCAGTTAATGGCCAAGAAGCTGTTGAAAAAGCAAGTAAGTTACGTCCTGATGTGATCACCATGGATGTAGAGATGCCAGTATTGGATGGTATCAGCGCTGTTAAAAAAATAATGCAGAGTAACCCAACGCCAATTTTAATGTTTTCTTCATTAACTCGTGAAGGAGCAAGCGCTACGTTAGATGCACTAGATGCTGGGGCCGTAGATTTTTTACCTAAAAAGTTTGAAGACATTGCCCGAAATAGTGAAGAAGCCACGCGTGCTTTGCAGACAAAGGTGAAAGAAATTGGTCGTAAGCGAGTCAGTCGATTTACAAGACCGATGACTTCAGCAAAACCATCAACACTGGTTAGCCCTGCGGCAAAACCGACATCTAGTTTACGTTCAACTACAACAGTGGCTCAGCCAGATAGAAGTTTTCAAAAAGCCGCGCCGGAGACCACTCCACAAAGAAGCTTCAAAGCGTCTGGTAAATCATACAAGATAGTAGCTATTGGCACTTCTACAGGAGGGCCTGTTGCTCTACAAACTATTTTGACTCAACTACCAGCGAACTTTCCTCACCCAATATTGCTTATTCAGCATATGCCTGCTGCTTTCACACCTGCTTTTGCACAACGACTCAATAGCTTGTGCAAAATTAAGGTAAAAGAAGCCGAGCAAGGTGATAAGCTGATGCCGGGTGTGGCGTATTTAGCGCCAGGGGGTAAGCAAATGATGGTAGAAGCACGAGGTGGGAGTAAAACACTTAAAGTGTTTGAAGATGACAGCCCGAGAATCACTTATAAACCGTGTGTTGACGTAACATTTGCAAGTACGGCTAAAGCTTATTCGGGTGATGTTCTCGCGATTGTGTTAACGGGGATGGGCGCTGACGGCAGAGATGGTGCTCGTATGTTGAAGCAAGTAGGCGCAACGATTTGGGCGCAAGACGAAAAAACATGCGTCGTTTACGGCATGCCTCAAGCTGTTGCAGCGGCAGGTCTATCATCCGAAAGCCTTGCACTTCAAGATGTGGCATTACGCATTAATAAAGAGCTGGGGATTGCGTAGGTATATAAATTAGTTTGATACAGCTTTGTCATGAAAAGTCACAAAGGAATAAAATAATAAAGTGAAAATTTGGACGGTTGCGAATCAAAAGGGTGGTGTAGGCAAAACGACCACTGCGGTGAGCTTGGGTGGCATATTAGCCACTGAAGGAAAAAGAGTATTATTAATTGATACAGACCCGCATGCATCACTGACTTATTACTTTGGAATTGACTCTGAAGATTTAGAGGTGAGTGTATATGATATTTTCATTCGTGGTTCCAACATGCAAAGCGAAGAAATTTTACAAGCTTTATGTCCCTCAACTGTCGAAAACTTAGATATTTTGCCTGCGACAATGGCCATAGCCACCTTGGATAGAAGCATGGGTAATCGTTCAGGTATGGGATTAATACTGAAAAAAGCACTGGCAAAAATTAGCGATTACTATGACTATGCCATTTTAGATTGCCCACCTGTTTTAGGGGTATTGATGGTCAATGCTTTGGCTGCCAGTGAACGTATACTCATTCCTGTACAGACTGAGTTTTTGGCATTAAAGGGGCTAGATAGAATGATGCGCACAATGACATTAATGCAAAGTTCGCATTCTAAACAATATCAATATACTATAGTCCCTACAATGTATGATAAGCGCACAAAAGCATCTTTGGAAGCTTACAAGTCGCTGGTTGAATCATATCAGGATAAAGTGTGGCCTGGCGTTATTCCAGTTGATACCAAATTCAGAGATGCTAGCTTGGCACAGAAGGTTCCGGTACAATTCTGCCCGAAATCAAGAGGTGTATATGCATATCGAGCATTACTCGAGCATATTGGTGAATTAGAAAGAGGTAAGAATGAGTAAGCACCTGTTTGCAAACGAACAAGTGATGAAACAATATCTTGGCGCCTTATTGCAAGAAGAGGAAGATCAAGATGTTGCACTTGCACCCGTTGCGAGGTTGCTTGAGTCTGTGCCGGATGCACAAAAGCAAGAAAAACTGCTTGATGAAGCAAAAGTTGTTGAGGTACCAAAAGCCGAGGTTGAGCTGAAAGTTGAGACCTCTGAGGCCGTTGTTGAGGAAGTTCTGCAAGAAACTCCTGAGTTGCCGGTCCAAGAGCTTGAGATAACTGAAAATACAACTATTATCAAAGAACAAGCACCTGCGCAGAGTGCTGCAAAAGAAGCCTTCATTGAAGGAGAGTTTCAAGCTTTGTTTTTTGAGGTTGCAGGTCTGACACTTGCTGTTCCATTGCAAGCACTGGGTGGTATTCATCAGCTGACAGAGGTTAACCAGTTATTTGGTAAACCAAAGTGGTTTAAAGGTGTAATGCTAAACCGTGAAGAAAAGCTGAATGTTGTTGATACAGCTCGTTGGGTAATGCCTGAAAAGTATACACCCGAGTTGGAGTCGCAGCTTAACTACCAGTATTTAATCATGTTAGGTGACAGTCAGTGGGGGCTGCTAGCAGAAAAATTAGTCAATAATATTACGCTCACAGCTGATGATGTTAAGTGGCGAACAACCTGCGGTAAGCGACCATGGCTTGCAGGTGTGATTAAAGAAAAAATGTGTGCGCTTATTGACGTAGAGAATTTAAATAGGTTGCTAGAGCAAGGCCTCGATAGCCGAGAGCAGTAACTAGCATCAATCTGGAGTTTAATCATGAGCCAAGAAAGAATACTTTCTGCAGATAAAAATGCCGATAGTAATGATGAAGTCCTACAGTGGGTGACATATAAACTAGAGGAAGAGACATATGGTATCAATGTAATGCAAGTACAAGAGGTATTGCGTTACACTGAGATTGCACCAGTCCCAGGTGCACCAAGTTATGTGCTAGGTATCATTAACCTTCGTGGTAACGTTGTAACCGTTATTGATACTCGCGCCCGCTTTGGGTTGATGAGTGCAGAAGTCACTGACAACTCTAGGATTGTTATTATAGAGGCTGAGAAGCAAGTAATTGGTATCTTGGTAGATAGTGTCGCAGAGGTAGTATATTTACGTAGCTCCGAGATTGACAGCGCGCCAAACATTGGTACTGAAGAAAGTGCTAAGTTTATTCAGGGTGTGTCTAATCGCGAAGGTGAATTACTAATCTTAGTTGATCTCAATAAACTACTCAGCGACGATGAGTGGGATGAGTTGAGTCATCTGTAAGTTGTGGCGGCAGTAACATTAGATGATGTACTCATTATACTGGTGATAGCATCATGCTTTATTAGCTTGTTATGTTTGGGTTTGTTGTTCATGTTTAGTAAACGTTTGCAGCAATCACAAAATAGTAATGTTAAATTGCATAAACAAGTACACAGTGACGCAGAGCAGATCAGTATTCTAAGAAGTGAAATTGCAGAAGTTAGAGCGAGTGTTTTAAGTATTGGTAAGCGGCTTGTTGAAAGTGAAAGCTATGTCAAAGAGTTAGCTCAGCAACAAGCAGCACAAAAATATGATGATCCCGACGCAAAAATATATTCTCGGGCAGTTAAGATGGTTGAACTTGGTGCTGACCTCGAAGAAATTATGCGAGAATGTGAGCTCCCCAGAGCGGAAGCTGAATTATTGATGTCTCTACACAATAAATCTTGAATAAGGTGCTGAAAGGCGCCTTTTTTATTGTTCGAACATAAGTTGCTGTTAGGTTCGATAAAAGATATTGATTTGTTTTTTTACTTAAAAAGCACATAGATTGATCACCATTGATATGGATATTTGTAAGAGAAGAATACGTGGTGCATAGATTAGTCATATTTATTGCTTTGTGGTTGCAAACTGGGTGTATGCAAAACGACTCATCTTTGCGCGATAAGTTAATTCATCAAGTTGAGAAAAATGCACAGTTACATGGGATCCCATCTCAAGCAGTGTTAGTTAACGACAATGGTGATATTACCTTTAAATATGCGTTTGAGGCATCAAAAAGCAGGGTGGGTTCGACCCTGAATGAGCATAGCGTCTTTCCCATTTTTTCTGTTAGCAAACTGTTTGCGACTGTCCTTGTTTTTCAACTGGTAGAAAAAAAACAGCTCTCATTAGATGAACCTATCGGTAAGTATGTCCAGTTGCCTCGTCAATGGCTGAATATTCCAATAAGTGCATTGTTGAACCATACCTCTGGGATACCTGAATATTTTTTAGTTATAAATCAGCAAGTGAGTGCACCACAAAGCTTTGAACACGTTATTAAAGCTTTAGGTGAGAAAGAACCTGTGTTTGAGTTCAATACTCAAGTACAGTATACCCAAATTAATTATCTTCTTATTGGTGCCTTGCTAGAGTCTGTTACAGGCCAGTCTTATGAGTCATTGGTCCAAGAACGATTATTAACCCCTCTAATGATGTCGAATACTTACTTAAAGGCTGTGCAGCTCCCAAGAGGCGTTGTGCCTTCATATCTGCCTAATAGTGGCGATAAGATCAAACCTAATAAGTATGTCTTCCCAAGCTATGGCACTGCTCATACTGGCATTTATTCTACTGCTTATGATCTAAACCTTTTTCTATCAAGTTTGATGGAAGGCAAACTAGTCGACAAGGCGATATTGATTAAGCTTTGGCGCCCACAGAAGCTTTTAAATGGACAGGCTAATTTCTTCGTATCTGGCTGGGATTATGAAAAGGAAGGCGATTGGCATAGTGTGGGACATGATGGAGGAGCGTTGTTAAGGGTATCTGCATTTTTTAATGCAGAGTTCAGCGATTATATGGTTGTTATTTATTTGACGAACGGTAATTTAGATGGGGTGTGGAGTCGAAGTTTAGTTAAATCTTTACAGCAGTATTGGATAACGAACCCCTTTTCTCGTTTATTAGTTTGGGCGGGGCTTTATGAGTCGTTTAAATCGATTTAAGGCTTTTTATTATCATTCCTTAAATACTTACCTTTGATGACATACTGTGTATTCCTTAAGAAATAAACTCTGTTATTTTCTTAAAGTAAGAAAATTTTAACTTTGCTTTAGAAGTAAATTAATAAGTGAGGTTAATTATTGATAGATCGAAAGGTAATAAAAAGGTAAGTGGTGTTAATTTGGTTTTTATTTTATTTTTATGAGTTGGGTCTTTCTGTCGTTGTTATTTTAAATAAATTTAGGTTGTTTAAATTTAAATAGAGTGTGTAGTTATATTTTTTGTTTAAGTTGGTGGGTTAGGTTTATTTTATAACTTTCGTTGTTTTTTTTGTTATTGAGTTTTCTTGGTTATATTTACTCATATTTAATTCTTACTTTTACCTTTGGGTTTTATTTTTTATTGTTTGTTTGCTTTATTTTTTCCCAAAAAGTGGTATTTTCATTCTGTGTGAATGACTTTCCAAATTCTATATTTTTATGAAGATATCTAACAGGTGTACTTTTTATGAAATGTAAGTAGGAAGGTGATTTATAAAAAATGATTGTCTTAATAGCACTCTATTATAAAAAATAAGGATTTACCCAATGAAAATAAATAAAGTGACGCTTTTATTATCTGCTTTATTCTCTTCAGCGTTATCTGCAAATGTCGTTGTTGAAGCCACTTCAGATGAAGCGACTCCAATTGTGGAAGTTACTGGTGGTAATGTAAGTTTTGACCGAGCGATTAAAAATACCGGTAATGATGTATTGAATTTAAGGTATTATGATACGCTGGTTTTTCCTAATGGTGAGCTTTATAATCGTTCCAACGCAGCAAACTTGACGTTAACAGCTGGTCAAGTATTTGCTCAAGCACAGCCTCGGATCAGTGTTTTGCCTGAATTTCCTGCGGGAGAGTATAAGTATATATTATCTGTATATAATAAAGTTACTGGTGAAATAACATCTGCTAACTTTACTTTTAATAAAAAATACTCTGAACATGAAAGCCGTAGTTGTGCAGAGATACTTGCCAATGGTTTAAGCACTGGCAGTGGGATATATTCAATAAAACCAGATAATGTTCAATCGCCTTATAAAGTCTACTGCGACATGGAAACTCATGGCGGCGGATGGACACTTGTCGGGATAAAAAGTAAAACACAGCCAAATGTCCAAGTGGATGAATTACTGTCATTGGATCAAAAAGCAAATGTTATTACAGATCAAAAATGGGCGGGCTTTAAATATACAGCACAAGAAATGCTAGTGACCGCAGATAACGATACCGCAGCAATTTTAGACATGGTGACTTTAAATAGTGCAAATTGTACACCTTTAGCAAACTCTTTGACTGATGATGTATTGGCTCATGCTGAGTCTGCTGGTTGTACTGGTGCTGGTCAGGATTATTCTTTCCTAAATTCAGCTAAGTTTAAAACTTCTGTATATGATTATTCAAATACCAAATTTATTATCGAACGCTTTGGTAATGGCTGGGGAGTCGGTGGTAATGGTCCGTATCACTACAATGCTCAAAATATGTGGCTTTACGTAAGATAAGCTAGATATTTACATACAAAGACCAGTGTTGTTACAACATCAACACTGGTCTTTTCATCCATAGCCAATTAAAAGGTGGCGGCAATTCAGGCCTTTACTTCGCTCTATGTCGCTTTACTATCATCGCCCCTAGATTTTAGGGAGACTTGATTGTATCAGGTTCAGATTTTACATTGGCTTGGCCTTTAAGCGGTGAGTGACCTTTAGAAAGTATCTGTATTTTTATGACTGTCATCATCGATCTTTCGGTGGAAGAAGGGATACTTACTGTCAGGGGTAACACATTGCAAATGTCTCCCAAATAGGAGTGATGACTTGATCTCCTAGTCTGGTTAAATTCTCTCAAGCGTCTTCGCTGTACTGGCAGCTTATATAAGTCTGAGCCGCTATATTCATCCTCTCTGGTTACGTCGAAAATTAAGTATGGTTCATCAGTGGCGATACAAGGATGAAACAAACCTGTCAGGTCATAGTGATCCGCTGTGACAATATCGGGGGCAAATGTCTGTAGTGTAAGTACCAGAGAAAGCAGGCTTAAATAGGGAGCTCCTTAGCTAATAGTTTCGTGCTGATTGAGATACTTAGTAGTGTACTGACAAAGCTGTGAAGTACATAGGCAAGAGGGTTAGATTTCATAAAGTCACCTTACTTTTTCAGTTACCAAACTATTTGGCAGTTGGTATGAATAAAAATAAAGTGCAGGCACGAAAGTGACTGGTCGTTCAACTGATTTTGCTATGATTTAGGGGGGATCCGTAACAGTTACTTCGTATATTAACTCTAATACATTCATTTGGTTACTCATATTTTTAGGCTTTAATATTGAGTTTACCTTGAAAGTTTTTCCACCCAGGTGGGAATTTACCACGGAGCACGTAAGAAAACGCAATCAATTCAGCGATGACATAATAAAGCTCTTTGGGGATTTCTTCATGTAAATCTAGCTGCCCCAGTGTTTTAACCAGTGCAGGGTCTTCGTGGATCATGATGTCTTTTTCTTTGGCTAAGGCAATAATTTCTTCTGCCAGTTCACCAAAACCTTTGCAGACGACTTCTGGTGACTTTCCTGCTTCGTATAAAAGCCCAACGGCTGTTTTTTGTTCCATAAGTTATACCTTTATGTTTACGATAGCGTGCTTATCGTAAAACTGTTTTACCTGTACTGCATCTTCACGCAGTGCGATGTCTCCTACTTGCAAGCCGTGGGCAGCCAGCTTACTTCTCAACGCGTCTAAGTGCGGTTCAGCAAGTTGGCACACACTCGGGCTATCGCCGACAATTTCGCAATCGATGGCTTTATCCATCAACTCAGCTTGGACACTGAGCTGACCAAGTGCCTCATAATCAAAGTTTAGCCTGACAAACCATACTTGCTTTTCTGGCAACCCAGCCTTAGCCGGTTTTTTATATTTTCCAATTTGTAGCTCGCTTTGTCTGCACTCTGGCGGCGTTTTCATTGGTAAAAACAAGTTGATCAGCAGTTGACTTTCACTGTCAAACTTTTGACCTAGCGCCTGAGCTTGATTATTGACTGACATTGCGTTTTGAATAAAACCGAGTTCTTCCACTAAGTTTTGTTGTGCTGATAAATTCACCGCTTGAATAAACTGTTTTGGTTGTTGCAACTTATTACCTGGAAATAAGGTTTCTACCATGCTTGCGACTCGTTGTTCTTGAGTGATATTTTTGGGAAGTTGGCTCTCATGTTGGCTACTTAATTGGGTCCCCAGTAAGGCCACAAGTAACTTATCTAGCGCCTGAGTAAAACTGGTCATCGGTACACTGGTATTAAGTGGTGTTGCTATGCTTGGTAGGCGACTAAACAAGTCTTGACTAACCGCTTCA
Organism: Pseudoalteromonas luteoviolacea; assembly: GCF_000814765.1. Classification (GTDB taxonomy): domain Bacteria; phylum Pseudomonadota; class Gammaproteobacteria; order Enterobacterales; family Alteromonadaceae; genus Pseudoalteromonas; species Pseudoalteromonas luteoviolacea_H. The sequence goes on along the minus strand of NZ_JWIC01000005.1, from coordinate 805,632 downwards.
GGCGTTGCTTTTCCTTCATCCATTAAGCGTGAAAAAGCTTGGTTTACAAGCCGTGTGAGATCAACAGAATCGCCATTTTTAAAGGTCATCTTTTCTGAAATTTTCTCACTGAGCAATGCGGGATCTTTGGGATCTGGTAATTGATTTTGTAATAAAGAGGCTGCTCGTAGCGGTTTATTCAGAATGTGCGCCAAAGGCAGTGACGCGGATACCGTACTTTGAGACTTCTGTGCATGACGCGAAGGTATTACATCAGCTAATTGTGCTTGCGCTGCTAATTTTGTTTGGGTTACCGCCAATAGCTTAGAAGCAATTGGGGCGTCGTTTTTTGGCAGCGCAGCCGCGAGTACTTGTTGGATCAATTGTAAACGCATCTCAAAAGGCATTTTTGCACCGCTGTTTTGATTTGCTGATACAGAATTTGGCGACATGGGCTGTGCTTGATGGCTTGGCATTTTTTTGATCGATACACCGTCATGGATAGGGGGAGCAGCAGGTGGCTTTGGTACGTCTACAGCGGGTGTTACTACTCCTTTTGCAGCTGCACTACTTTGCGGTGATTGGGAGGCAAGTTGACTGACTGGCTTATCAAGCCCTGCGAAATTTTGCTTAATGCCATCAGAGAGCGCCATCAAGGCTTGATTATTTGGTCGCACTGCGGCTGGCGTAATGAGAGGTTGATGTAAATAATTTTTAATAGTCGCGGCGATAGAGGGGATTTGTTGATTAAGTTGAATGTGAGTCTGGGTTGTTGCCTGTGACGCCATACGATTAAAAAATGGGGTCTGTGTTATGGCTTGCAATGCTTGTTTTACGGTTTGTTTTATATCTGCCAAAGAGACATTAAAGAGCGGCTTATCATATTTTAAGGTTTGCTCTTGATATGACTGAGATGCTTCTTTTAGATGAGTTTGGAATGCATGGGTGTCTAACTTTGGAAGGATATTTTTGAGCGATGTGGCCAGTTTTACCTTAGTCGATTTCGAGGCGATGGCGACTTCTATACCATCTTGTTGTGGGCTGAGTTTAGCACCGTGCCATACCTGCTTTTGTAATTGATTTAACTCAGTGGGGGTCGATGTTTGGATGTGTGCAATATCATGTTGATAACGGCCCAGTTTCAATGTGCCTTTACTCTGGGCGAGCTGCACAAAATTGGGTGCTTGCTGGCTGAGTTGGCTCACTAATTGCGCGATGGCTTTTTTTGCAACCGGCATTTGATGTAGCTTATCACCAAACATATTGAATACCTGCATCAATATTTTATCACTTTTTGTACTTAAGCTTGCAACCAATTTGGACTCTTGCTGCAGTAAGCCACCAATACTAGGTGGGATAGGGACATTGACCCCAAGTTTTGGTAAGACAAGCTGTGATTTAGGTGCCAGTTTGATGTGCGCATCGGTTTGTATGGCGCTGTGGTCGCCAAAGCCTTTTAAAACACCGAGTAAGCTGAGTAATGATTGTGCTGATTTTAATGATAATTTAGCTTCGGGGGTCGCGAGTGTTAGCACTGTGCCTGTTGCATCGAGCTTTAATTGGGCTTCAGGTAACTTTAATACTTGATCAACATTGGCTTCACTACTTAAGCGCACAGGCTGCCAACGGCCTTCCAGCGCAACTTCCATTTGAATCGAGTCGGGCTTAATGACAATGTTGCGTGCCAAAAACGTCTTATCAGCTTCTAATTGCGGCTGATTGTTGCTACCTTGTGAAGATATTGTTGTTGGTGACACATTTGCCGGATGTTGTACAGGAATTGTTTGCTTATTCATTATTCTAAATCAAATTTTCGGTAATCGGTCACAAGGTATTATTCGTATTACAATATCACTATGATAGACTTACGCCCACATTTAGGGTCGTGAGAATAACAAATTTTGCTAGAGATTAAGGCTTTAACTTGTATCAAACAAGACCGCTGTTTGTTCGAATCACTTAACTTTTCATTGTTATCTGGTCAAATCATGCAAATAGAAGGCCCAAATGGTGCAGGAAAAACATCGTTGCTTAGAATTATTGCCGGTTTTTCTCAGCCAGATGAAGGTAGAGTTCTGTTTAATAAGAAAAATATCAATGAAGATTATGATGATTTTGCGCAGTCATTGCTCTTCATAGGGCACAAAACTGGTGTTAATCAGCAGCTCACTGCCTATGAAAATGTCATGCACTGGCTCACTGTACACGGTTATAAAAGTACTGAACCGGAAATTTATACCCTCCTTGGTAAGCTAGGTCTTGTCGGCTTAGAAGACGTCCCCGTAAGAACTTTGTCTGCTGGACAGCAACGTCGCGTTGCTTTGGTCCGTTTATGGCTAAATGATGCAAACCTTTGGATTTTAGATGAGCCTTTTACTGCGCTCGATAAGAAGGGCGTAGCCATGTTACAAGCACAGTTTCAGCGACACTTAGAGCTGGGTGGCGCGATTTTGTTAACAACTCACCAAGATCTCACCAACTCGTTTAGTTCTTTGCAAACATTGGTTTTGGAGTATCGCCACTGATGCAAGCAAGCAATTCATACTGGACGCTATTTTGCTCCGTTTATAAAAAAGATGTCACATTGGCATTTCGCCAGCGTGCTGAAATAGTGAATCCACTGCTGTTTTTTCTAATTGTGATCACCTTGTTCCCGCTTGCGATTGGCCCAGAACCAGGGCTATTAGCACGTATAGCTCCGGGGATTATTTGGGTCGCTGCGCTTTTATCAACTATGTTAGGGTTAGATAAGATTTTTCGTGACGACTACATGGATGGCTCATTAGAGCAGTTGATTGCTTCTCCATATCCATTGCCACTGGCCGTATTGGCTAAAGTTGCCGCACATTGGACAACAGCTGGACTGCCAATGGTAGTCATGGCACCTGTGTTCTCGATGTTGATGAATTTAGAGTCACAAGCGCTGGGTGCCACCATATTAACGTTATTAATTGGCACCCCATTATTGAGTTTTATTGGTGCCATTGGGGCGGGCTTGACTGTAGGCTTGCAAAAAGGCGGTATTTTGATGAGTTTGCTCGTTTTACCGCTTTATATCCCAGTACTTATTTTTGCAACGTCCGCTATTGATACTAGCATCATGTCTTTAGCATATAGTGGGCAGCTTGCAATCCTTGGTGCGATGCTAGCCGTCGCTTTAGTCGCCGCACCAATTGCTATATCGTCAGCTTTAAGAGTGAGTGTAAGTTAAAATGTGGAAGTGGTTACATCCTTATGCCAAAGCGGAGCGTGCTTACCAATTGTGTAACACTTTGCTTCCGTACTTTGTTGTGGTGTCCGTGCTATGTATTGTGGTTGGATGGGTGTGGGGGCTTGCGTACGCCCCAGCAGACTACCAACAAAAGGATAGTTACCGGATCATCTTTATTCATGTGCCTTCGGCGATTTTGTCGATGGGGGCATACTCTTCTATGGCCATTGCTGCCATCATCGCATTGGTTTGGCAGTTACGAAATGCCGAGTTGGCTGTCATTGCAATTGCGCCAGTAGGGGCGGCGATGACTGCGATTGCGCTTATTACCGGATCTGCATGGGGCAAGCCAATGTGGGGCGCTTGGTGGGTGTGGGACGCCAGACTTACTTCAGAGCTCATCTTATTATTTTTGTATCTTGGTGTGCTTTCGCTATTCCATGCTTTTGAAGATAAAAAAGCAGGCGGTAAAGCAGCATGTATTTTAGCGATTGTAGGGGTGGTCAATCTACCGATTATTCATTTTTCTGTAGAGTGGTGGAATACGCTTCATCAAGGAGGCGCAATTACTAAATTTAATACATCAGCAATCGATCCCTCTATGTTGTGGCCCTTGCTAATTAATATACTTGGGTTTGCGGCTTTAGTCGGAACTCTTACATTAATCCGCCTCAAGAATGAAATCATGCAGGTCGAGCAACATCGTCCTTGGGTCCGTCAATTAGTTAGTCGAGGTTGATTATGCAGTTTGAATCATTAAGCGACTTTATCGCCATGGGTGGTTATGGATTTTATGTTTGGCTCTCTTTTGGTAGCTGTGCCGTCATCATATTGGGCCTGTTATTTGGCTCGCTGTACGAAGGCAAACAACTAAAACAACAAGTAAAGTCTCAAATGGCCAGAGAAGAACGTATTAAAAAGGCCAAAGAAATGGAGGCACAGGTATGAACCCAAGACGTAAAAAGCGTTTGTTTACTGTCCTAGCCGTGATTTTCGGTATTGGTTCAGCGGTTGGTTTGACTTTGTATGCGTTGCAAGAAAATATCAACTTATTCTACACACCGAGCGAGTTAGTGAACGGTAAAGGGCCAGAATTAGAGAAACCAACAATAGGGCAAAAGCTGCGTATTGGTGGAATGGTTGTACCTGGATCTGTAGTACGCAATGAGACTTCGCTTGATGTGGAGTTTCAGCTCATAGATACGGGACCATTGGTCACTATCCGTTATCAGGGCATTTTGCCGGATTTGTTCCGTGAAGGGCAGGGGATCGTCGCTCAGGGGACATTAATTGAGCCAAACGTGATAGAGGCTTTTGAAGTCTTGGCAAAACACGATGAAGAATATATGCCTTCTGAAGTGGCTGAGGCCGTTAAGGGGATCAAGCACGAAAAACCAAAATACAACTTAAATAGCGAGAACTAGTATGATCCCAGAAATAGGCTATTTCGCGCTAGTTTTAGCTATGGCGCTTAGTTTACTCCTGTGTATTTTCCCATTATGGGGGGCTTATACCGGTAATTTGAGATTGATGCGTGCCGCTCCTTCTCTAGCGTTAGGACAGTGTTTATTTGTTTTATTTTCATTTGGAATTCTTATTTATATTACGTTGACAGATGATTTTACTGTTGCGTATGTGGCACACCATTCAAGTAGTACCTTACCTTGGTACTATAAAGTGACGTCTACTTGGGGCGGCCATGAAGGTGCAATTTTACTCTGGCTGGTCATGCAATCTAGCTGGACTGCTCTGGTTGCTTTAATGTCAAAATCATTGCCTTGGGTGCTCAGAGCACGTGTACTTGGGGTACTTGGATTTCTTGGCGTTGGCTTTATGCTATATACCTTGTGGATGTCGAGTCCGTTTGAGCGCTTGCTACCATACTTCCCAGTTGAAGGGCGTGATTTAAATCCACTGTTGCAAGATCCGGGGATGATCATACATCCACCCTTGCTGTATATGGGCTATGTCGGGTTGTCGGTGTCATTTTCTTTTGCCATTGCGGCACTTTTAACAGGTAAGTTAGACAATACTTGGGCGAAGTGGTCTCGTCCTTGGACTATGGTTGCTTGGGCATTTTTAACTTTGGGGATCACCATAGGTAGTTGGTGGGCTTACGCTGAGCTTGGCTGGGGCGGCTGGTGGTTTTGGGATCCGGTAGAAAACGCATCTTTGATGCCTTGGTTAGTTGCAACAGCGCTACTGCACTCTCTGGCTGTGACTGAAAAACGCGGCGTGTTTAAATCTTGGACTGTTTTACTCGCAATCGCTGCATTCAGTTTATGCTTGTTAGGCACCTTTATTGTCCGCTCCGGTATCATTGTCTCTGTACATGCATTTGCTACAGACCCCGATCGGGGTTTGTATATACTTTCGTTCTTAGCGGTTGTGGTTGGCGGCAGCTTAGCCTTGTATGCCGCACGCGTTTCACAAGTTCATAGCGAAGGTCGTTATCGCTTTGCCTCTCGTGAAGTGGCTTTATGGCTCAATAATATTTTCTTAGTGGTTGCGACCTTAATTGTATTGTTAGGAACGTTACTGCCTATGATCCATAAAGAGCTCGGTCTTGGGTCGATTTCTATTGGTGTCCCTTTCTTTAATCAAATGTTTGCCATTTTAATCGTGCCTTTTGCATTGTTGTTAGGGATTGCCCCAATGTTGCGCTGGAAGCAAAACAAATTATCTCCATTAGCAAAAAAATGGTTGATCAATGTTGCGCTTAGCCTTGTGGCGACGGCTGCATGGTTGTTTTCTAGCTATGAGCAAGTCTCTGCCTTGACCTTTATGGCAACGGCATTGGCAGTTTGGATAATGTTTTCTACAGTATCGGATTTACTGCAAAAAGTCTCCTTACAGGCTTCGATATCTGAAGGTTTTAAGCGTTTAGGTTTGAGCTACTGGGCCATGGTATTAGGGCATGTGGGACTTGCATTTGTCATTGCCAGTGTCACATTGACTTCTGCCTATTCGGTAGAGCGTGCCGTTGCCATGAAACCTGGAGATATTGCGACGTTAAATGAGTACCAGTACCGGTTTGACGGGGTCAAAGAGATCCGAGGGCCAAATTATAGCGGTCATGCAGGTGTCGTAACGGTGCTTAAAGATGATGAGTTGGTTACAGAGCTTTATGCGGAAAAGCGCTTGTACGACATTGGTATGCAGTTTATGACTGAAGCAGCCATTGACGATGGGTTCTTCCGAGATTTGTACTTGGCACTGGGCGAGCAGATGAGTCAAGGGGCTTGGTCATTACGGATTTATCATAAGCCTTATGTACGTTGGATGTGGCTTGGCGGGATTTTAATTTCGTTGGCAGGTTTTATTGTACTGGCAGATAAACGCTATCGTCGTCGTGTTAAAAAAGGAGCTCAGGCGTAATTATGAATCGTAAAATACTGGGCTTTTTGCCATTTTTAATTTTCGTCCTACTTTGCGTGTTTTTATATCAAGGTTTATTTGGTAACCCAAGGGAATTGCAAACCGGACGACTTGGGCAAACTATGCCAAGTTTCAATTTGCCCGATTTAATGGATGAAAATAAGCGCTGGACTGAGAAAGATTTATTAGGAGAAGTGTATTTAATGAATGTGTGGGGTACGTGGTGCCCCACGTGTATCGCTGAACTTGGTTATTTGACTAAGCTACGAGAGCAAGGTGTTAAAATAGTAGGTTTGTACTATGACCAAGCCTATGACCCTGATTTTGGCGATTACTTTGATATCAATGCGCTCAGAGAGGAAGTTGATACCATGTTAGGTCGAGCGGGTAACCCTTATCAATTTAATATTCTTGATTTAGAGCGTAGCCTTGCTTTAGACCTTGGGGTGTCAGGGGCGCCAGAGACATTTTTAGTTGATAAAAAGGGAACTATTTTACTGCATCACACAGGGGACATTAATCAGCGAGTGTGGCGGAGTAAGTTTTTACCTGCACTAGAGGAGCTGCAACGATGAAGATCAGAGTCGTATTTTTATTGGTGATGGTGCTGTTATTGAGTGCCGCTGTCGTCAATGCAGCTGAAGATAAATATGAATTTAAAAATGCTGAACAAGCCCAAACGTTTAAGGAGTTAACGTTGGAGCTACGTTGCCCCAAGTGCCAAAACCAAAATATTGCTGACTCCGATGCAGTTGTTGCAAAAGATTTACGTGATAAGGTTTTGACGCTAGTGCACGAGGGGAACTCAAAGCAAGAAGTGATTGACTATATGATTGATAGGTATGGTTACTTTGTGCATTACCAGCCGCCTGTGACACCTGCCACGATTATTCTGTGGGTACTGCCAGTAATTATCGTTGTATTGGGCTTTGGATTTATCGTCTTTAGACAAAAAAAGGCGGCCAAAAAGCAATCTTGGAGTGCAGAAGATGACAAGCGTCTAGAGCAATTAATTGCACAGTATCAGCGTAAGGAGCGTCATCAATGATGGAGTTAACTCATATGTGGGGGATGTTTGTACTACTGGCATTATTGAGTTGTTTATTCGTAGTGACCCCCTTTCTGCGCAAAGAAAAAGTGGTTGCTGTTGATCATGATGCCAATGCACAACGTATTGAAATTTATCATCAAAGGTTAGATGAACTTAAAATTGAACTCGAAAACCAGCGTATCGCACAAAGTGATTTTGAAGAGTCTGTTATTGAACTGAAACGACGTCTTCTCAATGAGTTATCGCCGGAGCAAACGTTAGATACTCGTGGTAACAATGTTGTGTTAGGCGCTACGGGGATTGCGTTTACCTTGGTTGTGAGTAGTGTGTTTTACTATTTTACGGGTAGTCATCAACAAATTGCCAGTTGGCAAAAAGCAGTGGAAAAGCTACCTGAATATGGTGAACGGGCAGTGTTGCAAATGGGCACCCCGTTGTCTGCAAATGAACTACAGGCGTTTGCGTTGGGACTGCGTACTAAACTGGCAAACAGTGGAGATGATGCCGTTGCGTGGATGTTGCTCGGACGTGTTGCTATGTCGTTGAATGACTACGAAATGGCAATGCAAGCATTCGATAAAGCGTTGGTCATGCAGCCAAATAATCATAATGTTCTGGTCAACTATAGCCAAGCATTACTCATTGAAGGCTCTGAGCAGAGTATTAATCGCGCAGCACAAATGCTATCGCGTGTGTTGAGTAAAGATCCACAGAATATTGATGCAATCTCATTGTTAGCACTGATTGCTTATGAACGAGAGGATTGGCTAGAAGCGAAATCTGCATTTGAGGTGTTACTGTCAACCGTGCAGCCCAATGACCCGCGTTATGCCATGATAAAACAGCGTATTGATGAGATAGCAGACAAGTTAGGAGAGACGGAGCCGGTGAGTGCTGGAGCTGGGCCTCAATTAAGTGTGAAGGTGCGTATTGACGATAAGCTTGTGAGCCAATTGCCAGACAACGCAACTTTGTTTGTGTTCGCAAAAGCAGCAAACGGACCAAGAATGCCACTTGCAGTGCAAAAACTTACAGTTTTTAACTTGCCTTTAGTTGTCACTTTGAATGATAGTATGGCAATGTTGCCAGATCTGAAGTTATCTAATTTTAATGAAGTTGTGATAACGGCGCGTATTTCGGTTGATGACTCGGTGATGACACAAGCTGGCGAGCTTGAAGGTAACTCCGATGTGATTACATTGAATAAGGATATGCGTCAACAGGTTAATGTCACTATAAGTCGTGTTATAACCAGCACAGGAAGCTAAATGTATAAAAAAATTGTCAGTGCAGCACTTGCGTTAATGCTTGTTGGCTGTGCGCAGGTCCCCGAGGAAAAGCAAGACCCTCGTGATCCATTACAATCCATGAATAGGCCCATTTATGATTTTAATATGGATGTACTAGATGCCTATATTTTGCGCCCAGCGGCAAAGGGTTACGTTGCAATTACACCTGCACCAGTGCGCAGTAGTCTTGTTAACTTTACCACTAACATTGCCGCACCTACGGACGCAGTCAATGCTGCGTTGCAGGGAAAGCCGGGTGATGCCGGAGTCAATGTCGCTCGTTTTTTAATTAACTCTACAGTGGGTATCTTGGGGTTTTTTGATGTAGCGAAAAAAGTTGGCTTGGAACACAAAGACGAGGATTTCGGTCAAACGTTAGGTGTTTGGGGTGTGGGTGATGGTGCATATTTAATGTTGCCTGCTATGGGGCCGTCGACGGCTAGAAACCTTACCGGAGATTTAGTTGACAATATCGTGTTACCTGAAATTGCTTTAACGACACCACAAACTCTCATTGTGTTCGCATTGCGAGCGGTTGAGGCGCGAGCTTCGTTGATGTCACAAGAAAAGTTGTTAAATGAATCACTGGATCCATATACGTTTTTAAAAGACGTCTATTTCCAAAGGCAACTTTACGAGTTGCACGATGGCAACCCACCAATGGAAGAAGAGCCAGAAGACTTTGATGATGATTTCTTAGAAAATCTTTAATAAAAAAGCCAGCACACGCTGGCTTTTTAATGTTCATTATGGAGCTATTCCTTTTAGTATCAATGTCTGATTCGGATCTCTGCTCGTGAGGCTTTTGGTTTCATAGTGCCACTGCTCTGGATCAAGATTACAAGTTGCAAACATTGTCGGGTGTATATACTCCGTTTTAGCAAAACAACTTAATAAAACACTATTTACCCAAGCTGTATCCTGAGCCTTATCTGGGCGTTTTATCATTTTATTTTTTAAATTATGTAGCATACTTAAACGTTGCTCCTTGGTGAGGGAGTAAACTGTATTTTGACAAGGAGATATGGAGATTATGTCAGGGGAAATATTTAATCTTAGTGCAGCTTCTAAACGGCAATGTCCATCTAGGATAATATAGGCATCAAAAAATCGTACGTAAATAACCAAAATCGGCGGTAAGAGGCCTTGTTGAGCGCATTTGGTATACCACTTAACCCGCGCTTTTGAGGTCATGGTGCTGCGCAGTGTGAATAACTCACAGCTTCCATTGCTGCTTTCCCAGTCAATCCAGTGGCTATGTTTATTGAATATGGTGTTTTTATTTATGTACAAAGGGGGTAAACGAAGTTGTTGGTTTGTTCCTAGAAGCTCATATGATCCGCATCTAACTTGATATGGAGCCAAATACCAATCTGTTTGATCGAAAACATGTGTTGTTTCCGTTAGCTTTTTACCAAAATATGAGCACCAACCCCTTAGCCTTGAAATATTATCTTTTTTTATTGTTGCTTGTATGTCTTGTGATGTAATAGCGGGAAGTAGATTAATCGTATCGTGACTTGGAATTAGCCAGCAGCCTTCATCAGCATTGACCAAATTACCTAAGAATAGGGTTTTATCTTTAAATTGGCAGCGTATTTGCTTTTGTCTGTTTGATTGGAAAGAAAATAGCGATTTTTTTAGGAGCTTGGGGGCTTTAATTTTTACCCCCATCCATGTGCCAGTATCTGATTGAATATGTTCTAATTTCATTTCCTTACGCCAATGTAGAAAGTAACTAAATTGGCGTGCAGTCTATTATATTTTTACTAGTATGTTCAATTAATAGGTACTATGAATTAAAACTTCCAGTTCATATTGAGCCACACCGTCCGACCCGCTTCATTGACCTTAGCGGTTTGATCATAACCACTCACCATTGCTCCTGAGCGGCTCAAATGTTCCGCGTATGTTTTGTCAAAGACATTGTCGAGACCTAAATTAAAGACAAGGTCTTCAGACTGAGAGTACGAGGTATTGAGGGCTAATGTGCCAAAGCCATGGCTTTGCGAAACATCTTGTCCTGCGATATTACCTTGACCAATGGCTACTCGATGCTGACCTTGAACTATTCGCCATAATCCGCCAAATTGCCATTTGTCTTTGGTATAGCTAAGCGCAAAGCGAATTTGTAAAGGCGGTTGCTGAGCAAGGGCTATATTGTCGGTGCGATTTTCGCCTTTGACATAGTTTATACTCGCTGTTGCCATGAGGTTTTTGTTGACGTTGTAGCGGCTCTCTGCCTCAAACCCATAGGTTTGTGCATCGATATTGCGAGTCACTCTACTGGCCATGCCCATTTTTTCATATAGGTTATCAGTGAGTAGATAATTATCAATCCGGTTGAAAAATACGGACACTGAGTTAGTAAAAGCACTCGACTGACCAAGCCATCCAATATCTAACTGATTAGTTGTTTCATGATCAACGAGAAATGCACTTGGGCTATCGACAGCGCCACGACCGCCGCCCATTACTTCCCAATAATCTGGGAAACGCTCTGTGCGGCCTAAACCAATATAGTAACTGCTATTTTCTGATTGTGCTTGATAACGTGTAAAACCACTGATAAGTGTATCATCACGTGTCAGGTCTGCTGTTGGGTTAGGCACAACTTTCATCATCACAGTGCGAGTTTGGCGTCTATCTGTGGCTTGCCAATCGTCAACCCTTAAGCCACTAACCCACTGGCTGTTTTGACTTAGACTATATTCAATTTCGGCAAATAGACCGGTTTGTTCGAATTCAGCGGTTTCTTGGCGAGTCAATGACTCGACGGGGATATTTTCTAGATCTCGGCCAATTCGAATACGGTGGCGGTTTTGTTGATGATCTAATCCGTAGGCCAGAGCTATTGTGTCATTGAGCTCTGAACTGAGTAAGACTTTACCACCGAAAGTTCTTCTGTCTGGGTTAGAGGATACAGGCGTTTTCATCATCATATTTGGCATAAATTGGCGTAAGCTATGATTGTCCATGATGTGATCTATGTTGTTGAAAAAAATGTTGGCTTCAATGCTATCAACAAAGCCTTCTAATTCACTTTTTGACATCTGTAACGCAACTTGTGTGCGATCAAACAGGCTGCCATCCATCATTCTATCGGCATAGGCTACTTCACCATCACTGCGACCAAGGCTGATACTATACAAAGTATTGTGATCTGGGGTGTAGGCAAATTGTGTATCTAGATTCCATTTGTCATACGCTGAATGAATACGGGCCCCTTCTCCATCTTGATAGTCGTCAGCTGTGCTATAACTGGCTGCAATTCTGGCAAAATAATCTTCTGTGCCTGTTTTTATATCACTGTTTATAACGCGTTTTCCAAAGTCACCTAGTGTGGTGTTAACGAAACCCGTTGTACCACGCTCGAGCAGGCGCTCTGATTCTCGCTCAAATACCACCGTTGCGGCGCTATTACCCGGGCCGTATAAGACCGTTTGCGGTCCTTTGATAACGGTTAAGGTATCGTACGTTTGCGGTGTAATATACGCCGTAGGAGGATCCATTCGACCACCACAACCACCCAATGTAACACCACCGTCGGTGATGATGTTGATACGAGATCCTGCCATCCCCCTAAATACAGGATCACTACTTGCGCCCCCTTTTTTGACGAGTGAGAAGCCTGCGATGCTAGAAAGAAGATCTGCCCCATCCTGTGCGGGTAACGGTTGTCTAGTCGCTTTGGGATCGGTTTTAATATCGAGTGGGCTATGCATAGGAGCAATGACTTCGATATGCTCCATCGTTTGCTCGGATTGTGCTTGTCCTTGCCAAGCAAAGGATGCTGTTATCGCTGTGCAGATCAGACGCTTCTTCATGGTTGTCCTCAGAGTGATGTATCAACGTAACTTTTAGTGAGTCAGTTGATTTAATTATCAATAGTTTATTCTGAGGTGTATTTTACTGATGCAGGGACAAGTTGGGATGTGACAAAATGTCGCACTGTGATAAGAAGTAGAAAAAATTTGATGTAACGCAAAATTTGTCTGTATCAAAAGTGGTGATTTGCATTATCACCACTTGGGTATTAAAGAATTAAATGCCCATCGCTTCGACTTGTTGATCGCACCATTGTAAGGCTTCTGAGTATAGTTCGGGGAGTGATTGAGCTTGCAAATTCAATTGCTCAGTGAGTTTTGACGCGTCAGCCCAGTTGGCTTGCTCATATGCCATAACGAGATTTAAATATTGCGCCAGAATACCTTCACCTTGCAATAATGCATCCTTGATATCTATGGTCAAAGGTAGCTTTTGCATCACGCTTTGCATGGTTTCATCTAAGATTGCGTCCATCAACGACATCATGCCAGTTAAAAAAGCCATACCTGTATCACGCATTTCATTATGTTTAATTGAGATAAGTTCACAAAATCTCGCGCGTGTTAGCGACAGTCGAATAAGTTCCATGGGCTTTTCTGAAGCAACTTGTGACGCAAAGAGTAAAGAGAGAAATTTTTTCAGTTCTTGATTACCCAGCACAACCAGCGCTTGTTTGATTGTGGATATTTCTGCCCTGCGTTTAAAAGCTGCTGAGTTAGAATAGCGTAGCAATTTATAGCTAAGGTTTACATCGCGCTCGAAGACTTGTGTAATTCGTTTAAGATCCACATCAACACTCGATGTTTCATATAACAGCTCTGCTAACGCCATTTCTGATGGTGGAAGTGCTTTTGTCTGAACCATTTCAGGTTTGGCGAAGAAAAACCCTTGAAAGAGTGTAAATCCAAGATCAAGCGCAAGCTGGTACTGCTCATGGGTTTCTACTTTTTCGGCAACGAGTTCAATATTTTTATGCGGTGCAATGGCTTCTTTAAGCTCATGGATCTCATCAACGCTAGTTACCAACATATCCACTTTGATTTGATCAATATAAGGGTAGAAATGACGCCACACTTTCTGATGTTTATAGTCATCTAAAACCAGTTTGTAGCCTTTTTCTTTGAGATCTTGTACTGCAGCTAACAATCGCTTCCCAGGTTGAACCGTTTCTAAAATCTCTACTATCAACTGATCACGCCCCATCATAGTCGGGTACCCTTTAAGAATAGTTTCAAGGGTAAAGTTGATATAGGCAGGTTTGCTGTCAGTGAGATCTTCTAATCCGAAGTTAAATTGACTACCTTCGATTAATTTTGATGTGGCTTCAACGTCATCGATATTGGGAAATACGTTGTCGACGCCATCGCGAAACAGCAGCTCATAACCAACGACTTCTTTGTTGATGTTTAAAATAGGTTGCCTAGCGGCATAAAAATACATGGAACGAGACACCCAATCGTTACTTCACTTCACTTCAATATAAGGCAATCTACAACGTATTTCATTATAAAATTTACACTTTCTTAGTATTTTCGTACTAAAGGGTAATATTTTAGAGTGTGAAATGTGCAACAGCAGCTATTTAAGCAGACTTACTTGGGGGTGAGAGGGAGCCATGATATAGTGCGCCTTTGTTTTTGGCTTTTGTTCCAATATCAGTTAAGAAGTTAGTTTACTGTTATTCGGAGAGAAGCTCTTTTTAACGGAGGTCATTTTGGAAATTGGCACGATGATATCGCTGGCTTTGTATTTTGTTGCAATGTTAGCAATTGGCCTTTATGCCTATCGTAAATCTACCGATGATGTATCAGGTTACATGTTAGGGGGTCGTAATTTACCACCCAGTGTAGCTGCACTATCAGCAGGTGCATCCGACATGAGTGGTTGGATCTTAATGGGATTGCCAGGTGCAATGTTCCTAACAGGGTTCAGCAGCACGTGGATAGCGGTTGGTTTGGTAATTGGTGCGTTCTTGAACTATCTACTTGTTGCACCAAGACTACGTGTCTACACCGAGGTTGCCAATGACGCAATCACGATTCCAGATTATTTTGCAAATCGCTTTGAAGACAATAGTAACGCACTGCGTATTGTATCTGCGATTGTTATCATTGTTTTCTTCACCTTGTACACTTCATCAGGCGTTGTTGCAGGCGGTAAGTTATTTGAAAACTCGTTTGGCATGAGCTACGAAACGGGCTTGTATGTGACAACCGGTGTGGTTGTACTTTACACGCTGTTTGGTGGGTTCTTAGCTGTGAGCCTCACAGATTTTGTACAAGGCTGTATTATGTTTATTGCGCTTGTACTAGTGCCTTTGGTGACATTCAGTTTACTAGAGCAGCCGTTAATTGCGACGCTGAATGAATTAAATCCAGATATGCTGACGTGGGTTGGCGCTGGTGGCGTAATTGGTATTATTTCTGCGATGTCTTGGGGTCTAGGATATTTTGGTCAGCCTCACATCATTGTTCGCTTTATGTCTGTGCGCAGTGTTAAAGATATGCCAACAGCCAGAAATATTGGTATGAGCTGGATGATTGTGGCAACCGTTGGCGCTATCACTACGGGCTTGTTTGGCGCGGCTTATGCGCATGAGAATAGCATCGTTGTTAAAGATGCTGAAACCATCTTTTTGGTTCTGTCTGAGTTGCTATTCCATCCATTGATTGCAGGCTTCTTACTGGCGGCAATTTTAGCGGCGATTATGAGCACGATTTCTTCACAGTTATTGGTGAGTTCGAGCTCTTTGACTGAAGATTTCTACAAAGTGTTTATTAAGCCAAATGCGACAGACAAAGAGCTAGTCATGGTCGGTCGTATCAGTGTCGCGGCAGTGTCAGTGTTAGCTATTTATCTCGCGCATGATAGAGAAAGCACTATCTTAAGCTTAGTGAGCAACGCGTGGGCAGGCTTTGGTGCGGCATTTGGTCCGCTGGTACTGTTTAGCTTATTCTGGAAGCGTATGAACTTCTCAGGCGCGCTTGCTGGTATGGTTGTTGGTGCTGTGACTGTGCTTGTGTGGATCTATGCACCATTCACCATTGCAGGACAAAGCCCGAGTGGATTCATTTACGAAATCGTACCTGGCTTCATTGCAGCATCCATTGCGATTGTGGCAGTGAGCTCAATGACGGCACCGCCTTCAAAAACGATAGAAGCGAAATTTGACGAAATGAATCGCGGTCTGTAAACACGCTGTAGCGATAAAAGTAAAAGGTGAGCTTTGGCTCACCTTTTTTGTTTTCTGAGTACACTCAAAGTCGCGTGCCAAATTCATACACGCAATGCTGGCTCACGTGATGTTTCTCAATCGGTTTTAGTCGTATTAATTCAATTTCACTGACTTGATCTCGAGTGACTAGTTGATGTATTTCAAAGTATCGGCTCCAGCTAATGCCTTTGTAAGGTCTTAGCTCCATATATGGATATTGCACATAGTGCCAAGTACCTTTTAATAATCCTTTGTTTTCTTCAGCAATATTCTCACCAGAGAGCTCATAGGCCCCATTTTTATGGAGCTTGAGCTTAAATTCGCTGTTACATGAGGCTGTTTTAAAATGCTGTGCTAAGTCTGCTTTTAGGAGCGGACTATTCTGTTTATCTTTTGGAAAGGGATAAATTGCAATGGCATTTTTGGTGTACCAGTGGTTACCTTCTTTAAGTGCTTGAATATCTGATATCTTAAAACCACTTTTGTCGGCCGTTTGCTTGGCGGTTTCTACTGCATTTGGGTCTTGCAGCATGAGCGAATGAAGCATTGTATTTTGGGAAATGCTGGTTGGGAAATCGAGAGTATTGGTCTCAACGTTGAAACCGTTTTTTTCAAATGCTTGTTCTAATTGAATACGAGATTTATCTGGGATGTATTTAGCGTAAATGTGAACGGTTGTTGTATTGGCACATCCAGCTAAAAATAAGATGAATATGCAAAGAAGGTACTTTCGGAATATTATTATCATTATGTCTTTCCATGTTTGGGTGTGTCGTTATTTCAATCACAGATTGACAGGGTTGAAAATAATGAATTGAACGCTTGAATTGAAAAGTAGCCGTGCAGCTAAGTTGCGCACGGCTCGGTATGAGTTAGTCTTGCACAGAACGAAGTAGGGCATTAACACCGACTTTTTCGCGTGTTTGCTTGTCCACTTTTTTCACGATGATAGCGGCATAAAGACTGTGGGTGCCGTCTTTACTAGGTAGTGAACCTGGCACTACCACAGAGCCTGCTGGGACTCGACCATAATGAATTTCACCGGTTTCTCTGTCATAAATACGCGTGCTTTGCGAAATGTACACACCCATTGAGATAACAGCGCCTTCTTCAACGATTACACCTTCAACAATCTCTGAACGTGCACCGATAAAACAGTTGTCTTCAATGATGGTTGGGTTAGCTTGCAAAGGCTCTAGGACACCGCCAATGCCAACACCACCAGATAAGTGAACATTTTTACCAATTTGTGCACATGATCCCACAGTTGCCCATGTATCGACCATTGTACCTTCGTCAACGTAAGCACCAATATTAACGTAAGAAGGCATAAGTACGACGTTTTTCCCGACAAAACTACCTTGACGTGCGACTGCATTTGGTACGACACGCATGCCGCCTTGCTGGAATTGCTCTGGTGTATAATCACTAAACTTAAGTGGTACTTTGTCGTAAAATTGGTTTACGCCATCGTTCATTGGCTGGTTATCACGAATTCTAAAAGACAGTAATACTGCTTTTTTAAGCCATTGGTGAACAACCCACTCACCGCTTACTTTTTCTGCTACACGTGCAGCACCTTTATCTAGTAACTCTAAAGAGTCAACAATTGCATTTTTAACTTCGGGTGCAACAGAAGATGGTGTGATGCTATCGCGGTTTTCCCACGCTTGTTCAATAATACTTTTTAAATCCGACATGGTTTCCTCTTTTATTCAGATTCGGCGTTTAATTTTTTCATCAGTGAATGATGTAAAGCGGTTTTTTCATCATCACTCAATGCTAAATAATGTTCATTTGAGACTACGAAAAAGTCTTCTGCACGCTCTCCAACTGTGGTGATCCGTGCGGCGTGGATATGAAGGTTATGCACCTGCAATACTTCCGCAATCTTAGTTAATAGGCCCTGAATATCAACGGCTTGAATTTCGACTAGGTTTCTATCGTCACGTGCATGTGGGCGGACAATCACTTTTGGTTTGATATTAAAATCTTTAAATCGCTGTGAGCGGTTTTTCTTCAAGCGTATTTTTTTCTTCGGATCGATCAAGATGCTATCGAGTCCTCTGCGCAAGTTCTTCGCGCGGCTCCCGCTGATGGCATCGCCATTGACTTCTAAAATCACGAAACTAAAAACCACGTAACCATCTTTAGTTGTCATGACTTGAGCATGCTGGATCTGTGCTTTTTTACTGCCAATCACAGACACAAGTTTGGCAAATAAGCTGGCTTCATAAGGGGCATAAACAAATACTTGCGTACCGCCATGCATTGGCTTTTCGGATACGGCAACGCCCGATTTAGTTTCTTTTTCTAGTGAAAGTAGATACTCACTTTGCCATGAGATTTGCTCTTCACTGAAACCTGTAAAATAGTTTGCTTTAAATCGTGACCAAAGTGCGATGACATTGGTTTCTTCAAAGCCGAGTTCAACTAACCTCTGCATCGCTTGGGCCTTTTTATCACGGATCTGATCACGCATATCCATGGGGTGCTCCAAGCCCAGTCTTAAAGCACGTTGTGCATGCAAATAAAGCTCGCGTAATAGGGTGTTTTTCCAATCATTCCATAAATTGTCATTGGTCGCGCGGATATCTGCCACGGTTAAGCAGTAAAGATAATCGAGCTGACGTTCGTTTTTCACTTTAGAGGCAAACTCATTAATGACATCTGGGTCATTGATGTCTTTACGCTGAGCGGTTACAGACATAAGTAAATGATGCTCAACTAACCAGGCAACGAGCTTTGCATCGGAGGGGGTCAGTTTGTGCATGCTAGCAAAGGCGTTGGCATCAACAGCGCCTAGCTCTGAGTGGTCACCACCTCGGCCTTTAGCAATATCATGGAAGATCCCAGCTAAATACAATAACTCGGGTTTATCCATGCGCGTCACTATCTCTGCGCAAATTGGAAAATCTTTATTGAGTTGCTTATCGCGGTATTTATGGATGTTATTAATCAGCTTGTGCGTATGTTCATCTACGGTATAAGCATGAAATAAATCAAATTGCATTTGGCCGAATATACTACGCCACTGTGGCAAGTAGGCTGCGATAATGCCGTGTTTGTGCATTAAAGTGAACGCTCTCCCCATGCCATTTGGGTGCTTTAGCAATCGCATAAATGCGTCACGACATGCAGCATAGTCTTGCAAGTCTCCGAGCAATCGTCTGCGTACTTGCCTAACCGAACGTATGGTATTTGGATCTATATCGGTGATGTCAGTATTGTCAGCGATATGTTCAAAAAGAACGATTAGGTTCTCTCGTAAAAAGAATGCGGAGGGATCTTTTACCCGTATTTTGTTGCCGATACGTTCAAAATGCGCATCTAAAGGCGTGACAAGATGTGCATCATGATCAGGCAAGATACTTTGTTCAAAATAGGCGAGCAGCATTTGGTTCATCTCACGAACACGACTCATGATCCTAAATAAACGTTTCATCATACGCTCGACCGAAGGCTTGCCTTCCGAACCAAAGCCAAGCAATTCAGCGGCATGCGGCTGATAATCGAACAATAATCTATTTTCACTGCGCCCAGCTGCAAGGTGCAGCGCAAATCGAATATTCCATAAATTTTCCAAGCACTCCATCAGTTCTTGGTACTCTTCATGGGTTAAATAGCCATGGCCGATCAGTTCTTCTAATGTTTCCGCATGGAAGTGTTTTTTAGCAACCCAAAAAATAGTTTGTAAGTCTCTTAAACCCCCTGGGTTTTCTTTGATATTTGGCTCGAGGTTATAGGCAGTACCATGGCACTTTTTACGTCTGAGCTTTTGTTCTTTCACTTTAGCGATAAAAAAATCATCGGATCGCCAGATAGGGGTCTTAACGATATGACTTTTCAATCGTTCAAACTCGATAAGGTTACCGCAAATGAGCCGACTTTCGAGCAAACTTGTCGTGAAGTGCACATCTTTGCGTTTTTGTTCTAGCACTTGCTCATGTGTGCGGACACTATGACCGATATCTAAGTTTAAATCCCATAAATACGTGACAAATGTCTCAAGCGCATTACGTAACTCGTTACTGGGTTCACCATCGGTCAACAACAAAAAGTCGATGTCAGAAAATGGGTGAAGCTCACCGCGTCCATATCCACCGATACCGATCAACGCCAATTGTGGAAATTCTGATAATCCGGTTTGAACAAATAACTTTTTTAGCAATGTATCGATGAACTCAGAACGTGCTTTGATCAGCAACCTGACCGGCTGTTTTGAAAATTGATTGTTGAGCCACTTGTAAAAGTAGTTCATACAGCCTTTGTAATCATTAAGTTGTTCAGCTTGTTCAAGTAACAACTTTACTTTATTTGGTAACGCCACGAGAGATCCTTGGAACACAAGATGGAATCAGTTTACTTGTATATTGGGATGACTTGAAGCAGCGAAAGTACGTTTTTTGCGGGTTTTGTTAGATTGATGGGTTAAATGGATATTTTTTACCTAATCCGGTTCCAAACTTGTCTGTAATTTATAATGCTGCTTGCTCATCACAAGCAGCATCAATTGACTTAGGCGTGCTCGATCACACGGTCAATCGTGTCATCTTTACGATGCGTTAGGATTTCAACGCCATTGTCCGTGACAAGCAGTGTGTGTTCCCATTGTGCTGATAAACTGCGGTCTTTAGTGACAACAGTCCAGTCATCTTTGAGTAACTTACACTGACGTTTACCTGCGTTAACCATAGGCTCAATGGTTAAACACATACCTGCTTTGAGCGTTTCACCAGTCCCCGGTTTGCCATAGTGCATAACTTGAGGTTCTTCGTGGAACTGTGCACCAATACCGTGACCGCAATATTCACGAACGATAGAATAGTTGAAGCCTTCAGCAAACTTTTGTATAGCGGCACCAATATCACCAAGACGTACGCCCGGTTTTACCATTTTAATAGCGAGATAAAGAGACTCTTGCGTGATTTCACTTAAACGTTTGCCCTGAATACTTGGCGTGCCAACGTAAAACATTTTTGACGTATCACCATGGTAGCCATCTTTGATAACGGTGACGTCGATATTGACAATATCACCTTCTTTTAATGGTTTCTCATTGGGAATTCCATGACAGATAACATGGTTAACAGATGTACAAATTGACTTTGGAATCCATGATAGTTGAGTGGTGCAGGTATGCAGCCTTGTACATCCACAATGTAATTATGACAAATTGTATTTAATTCGTCTGTGGTAACCCCAGGCTTCACAAACTCCTCGATCATTTCCAACACTTCAGCCGCTAACCTACCGGCAACACGCATTTTTTCGATTTCTTCAGGGGTTTTAATCACTGCACTCATTGAGACTCCAAGTCATAATTTTTACAAAGCAATGACGAGCAAATTTTGGTCTCATCATTGAGTTAATTTATTTTATATGGTATAAAGCGCGCCGTCTTTTTACAAATAAATCTTCCAGATTTGATCTTGAGGTTGTTTGTACTTAAGGCACGCAAAATTTAATTTTAACACACACACATATCGACACATACACTTGGGTGCATGTTTGTATCTAAAAAGATACGCAATAAGCATGTTGGTGCTATGGGATATGTGGAGGCCTAACCCTACTAAATAGAGGAAAATACAATGGCAAACGTTTCAATGCGCGATATGCTTCAAGCTGGTGTTCACTTCGGTCACCAAGCACGTTACTGGAACCCTAAGATGAAGCCGTTCATCTTCGGTGCACGTAACCGCGTTCACATCATCAACCTAGAAAAGACAGTTCCACTTTTCAACGATGCACTTAAGTTTTTATCAAACGTTGCATCTAACAAAGGTAAAATCCTTTTCGTTGGTACTAAGCGTGCAGCTGGTGAAGCAGTTAAAGAAGCAGCTATCTCAAGTGAGCAGTTCTACGTAAATCACCGTTGGTTAGGTGGTATGTTGACTAACTGGAAAACAGTTCGTCAATCAATCAAGCGTCTTAAAGACCTTGAAGCACAAAGCCAAGACGGTACTTTCGAGAAGCTTACTAAGAAAGAAGCGCTAATGAAAACGCGTGAAATGGAAAAGCTTGAGAAGAGCCTTGGTGGTATCAAAGATATGGGCGGTCTACCTGACGCTATCTTCGTAATCGATGCTGACCACGAGCACATCGCTATCCGCGAAGCTAACAACCTAGGTATTCCAGTAGTATCTGTTGTTGATACTAACTCAAACCCAGATGGTGTTGACTTCATCATCCCTGGTAACGACGATGCGATCCGTGCAATCCAGCTTTACACTGGCGCTGTTGCAACTGCTATCACTGAAGGTCGTGAAAGCAACATCGTTGCTCAAGCAGAAAACGACGATTTCGTAGAAGCTGAGTAATTAGCTGTCATCAAGTCTTCATCCAATTGTGATGAAGACTTGATATTCTTTACAAGCGGTAATTCGCTTATCAAAAAACCGAATTCAGAATTGAGGATATTCTAATGGCTGTAACTGCTGCCCTAGTTAAAGAACTTCGCGAGCGTACTGGCGCTGGCATGATGGATTGTAAAAAAGCACTAACTGAAACTAACGGTGACATCGATCTAGCGATCGAGAACATGCGTAAAAGTGGTGCTGCTAAAGCTGCTAAGAAAGCGGGTAACATCGCTGCAGAAGGTACAATCCTTATCAAGCAAGGCGAAGGTTTCGCTGCACTTCTTGAAGTTAACTGTCAAACTGACTTCGTTGCTAAAGACGAAAACTTCCTAG
Organism: Pseudoalteromonas luteoviolacea; assembly: GCF_000814765.1. Lineage (GTDB taxonomy): Bacteria > Pseudomonadota > Gammaproteobacteria > Enterobacterales > Alteromonadaceae > Pseudoalteromonas > Pseudoalteromonas luteoviolacea_H. Next base: position 782,987 of record NZ_JWIC01000005.1, on the reverse strand, counting down.
GTTTTGCTAACACTGTTCTTGACGACGCTGTTGCTACTAAAGCAACAATTGCTGACCTTCAAGCTAAGTTCGAAGAAACACGTGTTGCTCTAGTTGCTAAAATCGGTGAAAACATCAACGTTCGTCGCGTTGAGTACATCGATGGCGACAAGCTATCTGCATACCGTCACGGCGACCGTATCGGTGTTGTTGTAACTGGTGATGCTGACGAAGAAACACTTAAGCACGTTGCAATGCACGTTGCTGCTTCTAAGCCTGACTACCTGAAGCCAGAAGACGTACCAGCTGACGTTGTTGAAAAAGAAAAAGCGGTTCAAGTTGAAATCGCTATGAACGAAGGCAAGCCTGCTGAAATCGCAGAAAAAATGGTTGTTGGTCGTATGAAGAAGTTCACTGGTGAGATCTCTCTTACTGGTCAAGCTTTCATCATGGAGCCTAAGAAGTCTGTTGGTGAGTACCTTAAAGAGAAAGGCGCTACTGTTTCTTCATTCATTCGCCTAGAAGTAGGTGAAGGTATCGAGAAGAAAGAAGAAGACTTCGCTGCTGAAGTTGCTGCTCAAATCGCAGCTGCAAAAGGCGAATAATCGCAATAGAATAATCTTATTGACATAAAAGTGTTGATTTGCTTTTGCGTCAATGAAGAAAATTCTCTAAAATAACCGCGCATTTATGTCTATCATAAGCGCGGTTATTTTTTGTCTCAATTTTAACTTGGCCCGGAAATTATGACTATCAATCGAAAACCTGTTTTTAGACGCGTTCTTCTTAAATTAAGCGGTGAAGCTTTAATGGGAGATGAAGGCTTTGGTATTGATCCAAAAGTATTGGATCGTATGGCGCAAGAGATCAAAGAGCTTGTAGAACTCGACGTAGAAGTGGGTTTGGTTATCGGCGGCGGTAACTTTTTACGCGGTGGTTCATTAGCAGAAGCGGGTATGAACCGTGTTGTTGGTGATCACATGGGTATGTTAGCGACAGTGATGAATGGTTTGGCAATGCGTGATGCACTTCATAGAGCATTCGTAAATGCCCGTTTGATGTCAGCTATTCCACTTAATGGCGTGTGTGATGCCTATAATTGGGCTGAGGCAATTAGCTTGTTAAAATCAGGCCGTGTTGTTATCTTTTCAGCAGGTACTGGTAACCCATTCTTTACAACTGACTCAGCAGCATGCTTACGCGGTATTGAAATTGAAGCTGATACAGTGATCAAAGCAACCAAAGTAGATGGCGTTTACAGTGATGACCCTGTTAAAAACCCAGACGCTACTTTGTATAGTCAGCTTACGCATGACGAAATTATTGATAAAGAACTCAAAGTAATGGATTTAGCTGCATTCACTTTGGCCCGTGACCACAATATGCCACTGAGCGTATTTAACATGAACAAGCCAGGTGCATTGAAGCGTGTTATCATGGGTGAAGATGAAGGCACCTTGATCACGTCAAAAAAAGCGGCAGAATAAATAGCAATTGAGAATGGGGCTTGAGGCCCCATTCTTATAGAATAACCCAGCCTTTGGCATGTATTGCTGAGGTTGGAACAGTAAAAATAGGATTGCAACTGTGATTAATGATATCCAAAAAGACGCTCAAGAGCGCATGAAAAAAAGTGTGGCAGCATTAGCAAGCCAACTTTCTAAAATTCGTACAGGCCGTGCACACCCAGCACTACTTGATGGTATTTCAGTATCTTACTATGGTGCTGACACGCCTTTAAACCAGGTTGCAAACGTGACTGTAGAAGATTCACGTACATTGGCTATTAATGTTTTCGACAAGTCATTAGCGCAAGCTGTAGAAAAAGCGATCATGGCATCAGATTTAGGTCTTAATCCAATGTCAGCTGGTACCGTTATCCGTGTACCTTTACCTCCACTTACAGAAGAGCGTCGTAAAGACTTAATAAAAATTGTACGTGGTGAAGTTGAAGGTGGTCGTGTTGCAGTTCGTAACATCCGTCGTGATGCGAACGGTGACATTAAATCACTGTTAAAAGATAAAGAGATTTCTGAAGATGAAGCGCGTCAAGCAGAAGATCAAATTCAAAAGATCACTGATGCACATATCAAAGAGATGGATACACAATTAAGTGCAAAAGAAGCAGAGTTAATGGAAATTTAATTCCGATTGCTCTGATTTTTGACCAAAAGCCGCGTTATCGCGGCTTTTTGTTGTCTCAAGCACAGTAAAATGTGCAGCCTAAATTATAGTTTGCTGTATTTACACACATTTTAAAATTTAGTCTGAAAATCAGACGTTTTGTCTTAAGTTTTAAGATAACGAATTTTATTAGGTTTGCAGCGATGACTGCGCTATACTAGGCGGCGTTTTTTTTATTTAAAATAGTACTATGGTTTTAAACGCTGACGCGATTTCTCAACAATCACTACCTAAGCATGTTGCCATAATTATGGATGGCAACGGACGATGGGCTCAAGCCCGTAAGCGTCCGAGAGCTTATGGTCATAAAAAAGGTGTCGACTCTGTTCGCAGCGCTGTACAGTTTTGCTCAAAATTAAGTATTGAGTCTTTGACTCTGTTTGCATTTAGCAGTGAAAACTGGCGTAGACCTGAAGACGAAGTCAGTACCTTGATGGAATTATTCCTTTTTGTCTTAAGTAAAGAAGTAAAAAAGTTACATAAAAATAATGTAAAACTAAACATAATTGGGGATATATCAAAGTTTCCTACAAGTTTGCAGGATAAAGTCCATGATGCCCATGCATTAACTGGACAAAATACTGGGTTGCAGTTAAATATCGCCGCAAACTATGGTGGTCGTTGGGATATTGTCAATGCTGCTCAAACGCTTGCAGAAAAAATACAAAGCGGTGAGTTAGGTGTTACCGATATTACAGAAGATGCGCTGACAAATAATATGTCAATGGCAGATCAAAGCCCGCTTGATTTACTCATTCGTACAGGCGGTGATTATCGGATCAGTAACTTCTTGTTATGGCAAGCTGCTTACGCAGAGTTATATTTCACAGAAACTCTTTGGCCTGATTTTAACGAAGAGGCTTTCTCAGAGGCAATCGCTTGCTATATTTCTAGAGAGAGGCGCTTTGGTTGCACAGGTGAACAAATAAAACAACTACTCGCCGAGAGCAATACAACAAGTTAAAGGTATTCAGTTTGTTAAAACAACGTATTATGACGTCGGCTGTGCTTGCACCGCTGGCGCTGATTTTAGTATTTTACACGCCGCTAAACTTGTTTAGCGTTATTGCAGCATCAATTGTACTGCTAGGTGCCTGGGAGTGGGCCTCGTTAATGGGGATCTCAAAGCCGTTGTATCGTTTGGCGTATGTTGCAGTAACTGGTGTATTTATTGCCACTTTGCACTTCCACTGGCCTATAGAGAGCCTTTGGCAGTCTGGTAAATTGGTAGCAGATGCAAATTATGTCTTTACGCTCGCAGCCGCGTGGTGGATTGTGGCCACTTTACTGGTGACACGTTACCCAAAAATGGCAAAGTCATGGAGTCAGGGTATTGTGATGCCCGCGATTGCAGGCTTTTTAACCCTCATACCTTTATGGCTTGCGCTAAATGTGCTTCGAAGCGCGGATTATCATGCATCAGAGCAATTCGGTTCGATACTTATCATGGTGGTTCTTGGGATTGTATGGAGTGCTGATATCGGTGCGTACTTTGCGGGGAAAAATTTAGGCAAAAGAAAATTAATGCCCAATGTGAGTCCGAATAAAACAATCGAAGGACTCATTGGTGGATTGATCACAGCGGTCGTGTTTGTATTAATTTTTTGCTATTGCTCTGATGTTGAGCATAAACATTGGTTAATGTACGGCTTGTTAACCGTGGTGATTGCATTGTTTTCGGCAATTGGTGATCTGCTTGAGAGCATGTTTAAGCGCGAAGCTGGGTTAAAAGATTCTGGCAGCTGTTTACCAGGACACGGCGGCATATTAGATCGCATTGATAGTTTGACGGCAGCTGCGCCCATGTTTGCCTTGTTTTATGCTTGGACGGTTACACTATGAGTAAAGCTGTAATGCCTGCTCAGCAGGTGGTTATTCTCGGCTCAAGTGGTTCTATCGGTACGTCAACTCTAGATGTTATTAGCCGTAACTCAGCCCGATATAGCGTGTTTGCTTTGGTTGCAGGTAAGAATATTGACACTGTATATCAACAAGTTATTGAGCATAAACCGAAATACGTCGTGATGAACGACGAAGACGCTGCAAACGCGTTAAGCGCACAACTGAGTGGCTTCGCGACAGAAGTTATGAGCGGTACTCGCGCAATGTGTGAAGTCGCATCACATGATGATGTGGATATTGTGATGTCCGCGATTGTTGGTGCAGCGGGTTTGTTGCCAACTTTGGCTGCGGTTGAATCTGGCAAAAAAGTCTTACTTGCCAACAAAGAATCTTTGGTGATGTCCGGTAAATTATTTATGGACAAAGTCAAAAAGCATGGCGCGACTCTGTTGCCGATAGACAGCGAACACAATGCGATTTTTCAATGTATGCCGCGCGAAATGCAACAGGGGACGACAACGGACTTTTCACCGCTAGGTATCCACAAAATATTGCTTACAGGCTCAGGTGGTCCTTTCTTAAATCGTGATATCCATACTTTATCTCAAGTGACAGTCGCGGAAGCTGTAGCACACCCGAACTGGTCTATGGGTCAGAAAATCTCTGTTGATTCAGCCACAATGATGAATAAGGGATTAGAGTTTATTGAGGCAAAGTGGTTGTTTGACTGTCAGGCCGACGATATTGAAGTGGTTATCCATCCACAGAGTATGATCCATTCAATGGTTCAGTATCAAGATGGCTCTGTGATCGCACAAATGGGGCAGCCAGATATGCGCACCCCTATCGCGTATGGTTTGGCTTACCCTGATCGCATTGATGCTGGTGTTCAACCGCTCGACTTTTCCCGCATGAAAGATTTTACATTCACTGAGCCAGATTATAATCGCTATCCAAATCTCCAGTTAGCCATTGAGGCTTGCCGTTTAGGGCAAGCTGCAACAACGACACTGAATGCTGCCAATGAAATATCAGTTGCCGCATTTTTACAGGGAAAAATTGGTTTTATGGATATTTTTAAAGTGAACGAACAAGTACTTTCCAACAGTGCACTAGGTGAGCTAGACACCATGGAAGAAATTATTGATATGGATGCTCAAGCGCGTCGGTTAGCCCAAGAGCTTGTGTTAAGGCAGGTCGGCTAATGTTTGATTTTTTCTGGAATCTGGGTTCTTTTATTGTCGCACTGAGTATATTGGTAGCGGTTCATGAATATGGACATTTTTGGGTTGCCAGAAAAGCCGGCGTAAAGGTTTTACGCTTTTCGATTGGGTTTGGAAAGCCACTGTTTACTTGGTATGACAAGTTGGGCACAGAATACGCGATCTCTGCGATCCCACTTGGTGGTTATGTCAGAATGCTTGACTCACGGGTCGATGACGTGTCAGAGCAAGATAAACTCCTGACGCTTAATAGTAAATCAGTTTATGCGCGTATGGCGGTTGCTGCGGCAGGGCCGATAGCTAACTTTTTATTTGCTATTCTCGCGTTAGCCATAATGTATATTGTTGGCGTTCAAAACGTTAAACCCGTCGTTGGTTCAATTGCATCAGATTCAATCGCTTTTCATGCGGGTATGCAACCTGGTGACCAGATAACCCGGATTGGTGATGATGAAGTGGCGTCTTGGCAAGAAGTTAACTTTGCAGTCATGTCTGGTTTAGGTGAGCAAAGGTTAGACGTTAAGGTGACAGATGAGCGTGGGCAAATTGCCATAAGAACGCTGGATGTTGAAGGGTGGAAGCTAGATAAACGCGATGTTGCACCTTTGACATCTATTGGTATTACACCGTATAGGCCTGATATTACGACTGAATTAGCCCTTGTTGCTGACGGCTCTGCAGCAGCACGCGCCAACGTTCAAGCAGGCGATAAGATCGTGTCATTTAACCAACAGAACATCTCGAGTTGGACACAATTTGTAGAGCTAGTTCAACTTGCACCCAACAAGCAAAGTGTCATTACAGTGTTGAGAAATGGCAGTACAATCACCTTGAATATCACACCAGATGCAAGAGAGACATCGCAAGGGACGACGATAGGTTACTTGGGCGTTGTGCCGAAACAGAAAAGTTGGCCGCCAGGGTACATTGAGACTAGACAGTACGGTGTATTCGATAGTATCTTGCTTGGCGTTCAGAAAACCTATGCCCTTACCATGTTGAGCTTCGAGATGATAGGTAATCTGATCACGGGGCAAGTATCTGTAAAAAATATCAGTGGACCTGTTGGTATTGCCGTTGGGGCCGGAGACAGTGTTAGTTATGGATTAATTGCTTTTTTAAGCTTCTTAGCATTAATTAGCGTCAACTTGGGGGTTTTCAACCTTTTACCGCTGCCCATGTTGGATGGTGGACATTTGATGTATTACTTAATTGAACTAATTCGAAAAAAACCGGTCTCTGAAAAGACACAAGAGTTAGGTTATAAGCTGGGAGCAATGATGTTACTGGCATTGACCTGTTTTGCACTGTTTAATGATGTATCGAGGCTCTAGGCTCTTATAATAAGGGCGATAGCGCACGTGGCGTTTAGTTCGCCGTAAGCTGTAAAGGATAAAGATAAAAAAATGCCTATAAAAAAACATTTAGCTGTAACGAGTTTACTTGGCGCTAGTTTTGCCGCTCTAGGGCAAAACTCCTTTATCGTAGAAGATTTAAAAGTTGAAGGGTTACAACGTGTTGCACTTGGTGCAGCCTTAACTCATATACCAATTAACGTTGGCGATGAAGTTGATAATTACACGGTCTCTAAAACCATCAAAGCGCTTTTTTCGTCAGGGCACTTCGATGATATTTCTGCTTACCGTGATGGCAATCAAATTGTTTTTAAAGTAAAAGAACGACCTACGATTGCTTCTATTGAATTTGATGGCAACAAAGACATCAAAGATGAACAGCTTCAAGAGAGCTTAGACGGTAAAGATATCCGCACTGGTGAAACGCTAGACAGAACGGTCATTGACGGTATTGAAAAAGGCTTAATAGAGTTCTTTCACAGTATCGGTAAATACAACGCTAAAATTGAAGTGAGCATTGTTGAGTTGCCACGAAACCGAGTCAAACTAAAATTTGAGTTTGATGAAGGAGACGCGGCATCTGTTCGTCAAATCAACTTAGTTGGTAACGAACTTTTCTCTGACGAACAGCTATTGCGCCTTGTCGAGTCACAACAAGATTTACCATGGTGGAAGTTCCTTTCAAGCGATCGCTATCAAAAGCAAACAATTGAAGGTGATCTAGAGAAGATTCGAAGTTACTACTTGGATAGGGGCTATCTGAGGTTCAATATTGACTCGACTCAAGTATCGGTGAGCCCAGAGCGTGAGTCTGTTTATGTTACGGCGAATATTTCCGAAGGTGAAAAATATACAGTTAAAGGCTTTGACTTTATCGGTGATTTACTAGGTCGCGAAGACCTTATCAGAAGCGTGATCCCTTTAAAATCTGGTGAACTGTACAATGGCTCTTTGGTGACTTCATCAGAAGAATTTATTAAGAGCTATTTAGCGCGTTTTGGTTATGCCAATGCTGAAGTACGTACTATTCCAGAAATTGACGATGAAAATAAAGAAGTACAGTTAACGTTATCAGTTGACCCTGGTAAGCGTGTTTATGTACGTCGTATTTTGGTGAATGGTAACCAGAGCACCGCTGATCATGTTGTACGAAGAGAGATGACGCAGCTTGAGGGCGCTTGGTTGTCAAACCAAAGCCTTGAGCGTTCTAAACTACAAATTCAACGATTACCTTACATGGAAACGGTTGATTTTGAAGTTAAACCTATCCCTGGTGTTGATGACCAGGTTGATGTTGATTTCAATGTTAAAGAGCAACCAGCAGGTAGTTTCCAAGCCGGTGTGGCATATGGTTCATATGCGGGTCTGCAGTTTAATGTTGGTGTGAGTGAATCAAACTTTTTAGGTTCTGGTAACCAAGTTGCGTTTAACATTAACACGTCAAAAGCGTCAACCCGTTACAGTGTGTCATACACAGATCCATACTTTACGCCAGACGGTATCTCTCAGGGTAGTAGCATCTTCTTTAGTAAATTTGATGGCTCAGAGATCGGCTTGATTGACTACGACTCTCGTAGTTATGGTATTGGTACCCATTTTGGTATTCCAATAAACCCTGTCAACCGCTTGAACTTTAGTTTCCGTTGGGTTGAAGAAGAACTTGACAGAATTGCTGATTACGAACAAACGCGCGTACTTCAATTGACCTTCAAGGATCCAGATGATCCGGCAGGTGGCTATGATTTCACCAAGTATGAATTAGGGTTTGGTTGGTCACGTATTACGGTAAACCGTGGTATGTTCCCGACAGATGGTTCACGTCAAACTGCAAATTTCAACATCACGACGCCTAACTCGGATCTAAACTACTTTAAATTAAGTTATGACTCGCGTTTTTACTGGCCAGTGAGCAACGATCATCGCTGGGTATTCTCAACGAGGGCATCACTTGCATATGGTAACGGCTATGGTGAAGAAAATGGCTTCGATCAAGTGCTGCCATTCCAAGAGTTCTATCGTATTACAGAAATGGAACTAAGAGGCTTTGAGAGAAATACAATCTTACCGCTAGCGGTTCAGCGCGCTCCTCAATCAGTGCCCGGAGCATGTCTACCAGATGGTACCGAATGTGGCGCAATTGGTGGTGATCCTGAGTTTGATGAATTACGACCTCTTGGTCGAATCGGTGGTAATGCCAAAGCCGTATTTGGTGCGGAAATGATTGTACCAACCCCGTTTTTAGATGAAGAAAACACCAGCTCGGTACGAACTAGTTTCTTTATCGATGCTGCAAACGTTTGGGACACTGAGTTTGATGTAGACCGCTACTCAAACTTACCGGAGCATCAATATAATCAACTATCAGATTTCTCTGACCCAAGTCGCTTTAGGGTTTCTACAGGTATGTCTATTCAATGGATTTCACCTATGGGACCAATGTTAATTAGTTTTGCGTATCCACTGAAGAAAGAAGAAGACGATGATACTAAGAACATCAGCTTCAACATCAGTAATACATTCTAAGGAGTTTATTGTGAAAAAGATTTTTAAAACCTCTGCTATGGGTATCCTAGCTGCTCTACTTATGGGTAACTCTATCAACGCATTCGCACATAAAGTGGGTATTGTTGATATGCAGACTGTTTATCAACAATTGCCGCAGATGGCTAAAATTGAGCAAACACTGAAAAGTGAATTTTCGGAGCGTCGTCAAGAACTTGAAAAACTACAAGGTGACATCCGTTTTGAAGCTGAAAAGTTCAAGCGCGAAAGTGCAACCATGAGTGAAGATCAAAAAACAGCACTACGTGACAAAATTCAAGGTATGCAAAAAACACTGGCTGAGAAAGGTCGTCCGCTTGAGCAAGAAATTAAACAGCGTCAAAACCAAGAGCTAGCTAAAGTACAAAAAATGATCTTGGATGCCATTGAAAGTGTTGCTAAAAAAGGAAAGTTTGACGAAGTTAGATTAAAAGAAACGACAATCTACTTCAACCCTGATAAAGTTAGCGATCTGTCGGATGATATTGTTGAAGCAGTTAGCAAAAAGTAATGACTAAACACTATACGTTGTCGCAACTGGCTGATCATTTGGGGGCCGAGATAGAAGGTAACCCGGATCAGCCAATTGTAAAAATTGCCACTTTATTGAATGCGAGTGATCAAGAGATTGCATTCTTGGCAAATAAAAAATATCGCAGCCAGCTTGATTCAACCCAAGCTGGCGCTGTTATATTATCAGCGGATGATGCGGAATTTTTTTCGGGTAACAAATTAATTTGTGATAACCCCTATGTGGCGTATGCCAAACTTGCCCAGTACATGGATACTACTCCCAGTGCTGCCAGCTCAATTCACAGTACAGCCGTTATTGACCAAAGTGTTCACTTGGGTGAAAACGTAAAGATTGCAGCCAATGCGGTTATTGAAGCGGGTGCTGTTATTGGTGACAACGTTGAAATTGGAGCAGGCTGTTTTATCGGTCAGCATGTTCGCATTGGTGCAGGTACGAAGCTTTGGGCAAATGTCACTATTTACCACGAAGTTGAGATTGGCGAGCATTGTTTGTTCCAATCAGGCAGTGTGATTGGCAGTGACGGTTTTGGTTATGCAAATGAATCTGGAGAATGGGTTAAAATTCCACAAATTGGTACGGTTATTATTGGTAACCGAGTGGAAGTTGGCGCATGCACGTCTATCGACCGAGGTGCAATAGACAACACTGTGATCCATGATAATGTGATTCTAGATAACCAAATTCAAATTGCACATAATGTTGAAATTGGATACGGCACAGCCATTGCCGGGTGTTCGGTGTTAGCTGGTAGTGTTAAAATTGGAAAGTACTGTCAACTTGGCGGTATGGTGGCGGTCAATGGTCACAATGAGGTGTGTGACGGCGTCGTTATTACTGGTATGAGTATGGTGACAAAGGGTATCTCTAAGCCAGGTATTTACTCTTCAGGTATGCCTCATACTACCAATAAAGAGTGGCGTAAAAACATTGCACATTTACGTAATCTTTCCGACTTTAAATCACGCATTAAAGCACTCGAGACTCTCACCGAGCAGTTAAACCAGACGGATAAATAAAAGGTACTATTTTGGCCAACGAATTAAACAGCTTTGATATTCAAGAAATCTTGAAGTTACTTCCTCACCGTTACCCTATGCTACTAGTGGATAAGGTGATTGATCATAAGCCTGGTGAATATTTACATGCTGTGAAAAATGTCACAGCAAATGAGCCTATTTTTACAGGGCACTTCCCAGATCAGCCCATTTTTCCAGGGGTTATGATCTTGGAAGCACTTGCTCAAGCAACTGGCCTACTTGGCTTTAAAACGGTCGAGAATCGCAGTGAGAATGAGCTATACTTGTTTGCAGCCATTGACAATGCAAGGTTTAAGCAGCCAGTTGTTCCTGGCGATACGATGCATTTACACGTACAGTTTGTTAAAGAGCGTCGCAACATTTGGAAATTTTCAGGTGAAGCGAAGGTAGACGGCAATGTTGTATGTAGTGCAGAAATAATGTGTGCTAGAAGAGAGTTTTAAGCGTGATCCATCCTACCGCAATTATTGAGCCAGGCGCTAAATTAGGAAACAACGTCTCAGTCGGACCATACAGTTATATCGGTAATGATGTGATTATCGGTGATGATTGTAAGATAGAGTCTCATGTAGTTATTAAAGGGCCAAGTGAAATTGGCTCTGGTAACCACATATTTCAGTTCGCGTCAGTAGGCGAGGCCTGTCAAGATAAAAAGTACAAGGATGAACCGACCAAACTGATTATTGGTGACAACAACGTGATCAGAGAGTGTGCCACAATTCATCGCGGCACCATTCAAGATCAAGGTGTTACCATTATTGGTAGTAACAATTTATTCATGGCATATACCCATGTTGCACACGACGCTGTAATTGGCAATAACGTGATTTTTGCTAACAATGCGAGTGTTGCTGGCCACGTACATGTTGGAGACTGGGTTATCCTTGCAGGTAACTCTGGTGTGCATCAGTTCTGTAAAGTGGGTTCGCATGCGTTTGTTGGCATGTATTCTGGCGTGAATCAAGACGTCCCACCGTTTGTAACAACGACGGGGACTCCTGCAAGACCGGTTGCGATTAATACCGAAGGGTTAAAGCGCCGTGGTTTTGAATCTGATGAAATTATGGCAACGCGTAGAGCATATAAAACACTCTTCCGTAAAGGCCTTAAGTTAGATGAAGCGGTAGCCGCTTTGCAAGATGAAGCAAAGCAGTTTCCTGCAGTTCAGCAGATGCTTGATTTTATCGCGACATCAGAGCGTGGATTGGTACGCTAACAAAATCTAGCTCTTTGCTTTCTATATCGTATTTTTTCGGATAACAAAGAGCGGGTTCTGATATAATAACGCCATACTTAGTATGGCGTTTTTTATTTTCTAGAAGAACAAAAATGGCAAACGAAAAATCAATTACTGTTGGGATTGTCGCAGGTGAGTTATCTGGCGATATTCTTGGTGCAGGTCTCATTAAAGCGTTAAAAAAGCGCTTTCCAAATGCCCAGTTTGTTGGCATCGCGGGCCCCAAAATGCAAGCCGAAGGCTGTAAGAGCTTATTTGATATGGAAGAGCTTGCAGTGATGGGGCTTGTGGAAGTATTAGGCCGACTACCACGATTACTTAAAATTCGAAAAGAGTTGGTCAATTATTTTATTCAAAATCCACCAGATGTCTTTATCGGCGTTGATGCGCCTGATTTTAACTTGCGTGTTGAAAAACCATTGAAAGCGGCGGGTATAAAAACCATTCAATATGTGAGTCCATCCGTTTGGGCTTGGCGGCCAAAGCGCATTCATACCATCGCTGAGGCAACAAACTTGGTTTTATCATTGTTGCCATTCGAAAAGGCGTTTTATGATAAGTATGAAGTGCCATGTACGTTTGTCGGTCATACCCTTGCAGATGAAATTCCATTAGAGTCAGACACCTTAGCAGCCAGAAAAGAGATAGGATTAAAAGAATCAGACACGGTATTGGCGTTGTTGCCCGGCAGTCGTGGCTCTGAGGTTGGCTTATTGAGTGAAACATATTTACAAACTGCAAAGCAATTAGTGGACAAAATCCCTGATCTTAAAATTGTAGTACCTTTGGTCAATGAAAAGCGTCAAAAACAGTTCACGCAAATTTTGAATAAAATTGCGCCAGAACTGAGACCAATCATGTTAGACGGTAAGTCTTCACTGGCGATGACGGCGGCAGATGCCGTGCTGTTGGCGTCAGGTACCGCGACGCTGGAAGCCATGTTGTATAAAAAACCCATGGTGGTAGGTTATCGCCTTAAAACCTTGAGCTATAAAATATTTAGCACATTTTTCACTTTTAATATTAAGCACTTTTCATTGCCTAATTTATTGGCTGATGCGCCTTTGGTTGCTGAGTTCTTGCAAGAAGATTGTAATCCAGATGCATTAACCGATGCACTCTTACCCCTATTAAGAGGGGATAATTCAGCGTTGATAAAACGTTTTTATGAAATACACAAAGATATTCGCTTGAATGCCAGCGAACAGGCAGCCATTGCCGTTGCGGAGGTAATAGATGCAAATTGAGCGCCCAAACGTTAACCATATAGCTGGTGTTGATGAGGTTGGACGAGGCCCTCTAGTGGGGGATGTGGTCACTGCAGCGGTTATTTTGGACCCAGAAAAGCCAATTGAAGGGTTAACTGACTCAAAAAAGTTGTCTGAGAAAAAACGTAATGCTTTGGCGGAAGAAATTAAAGAGAAAGCTCTGTGCTATTGTATTGCACGCGCATCGGTTGAAGAAATCGATGAGCTAAATATTCTGCACGCTACCATGCTGGCAATGAAGCGCGCAGTTGAAGGTTTATCAATTCCTGCTGAATTTGTTTTTGTTGATGGTAATCGTGTGCCTGATATTGCGGTTCCTACACAAGCGGTTGTGAAAGGCGATAGCCTAGTAGCTGAGATCAGTGCGGCCTCAATTTTGGCTAAAGTCACGCGTGATAATGAAATGATTGAATTAGATGAACAGTATCCTGAATTCGGTTTTGCGGGCCACAAGGGGTATCCGACTAAGGCGCACTTCGAAGCTCTTGCACAACATGGCATTACCCCTTATCACCGTAAGAGCTTTAAGCCAGTACAAAAAATTATCGCGGAGCAGTCGTAACTATGCCAACGCCTAATTTTGTACACTTACGTGTGCATAGTGACTTCTCAATGGTCGATGGTTTGGCAAAAACCAAACCGATTGTTGCTAGAGCGCAAGAACTTGAAATGCCTGCGTTTGCCATCACGGATCAAATGAACTTATGTGGTTTAGTGCGGTTTTATGGCGGTGCCCATGGCGCAGGAATAAAACCTATGGTGGGGGCAGATCTGTGGCTGAAAAGCGATGAGTTGCCTGATGAGCCTTGTCGTATTGTGGTGCTGGCGAAAAATAATGAAGGGTATAAAAACCTGACACTACTGATTTCCGAAGCGTTTCTAAGAGGTCATGTATTCCATCGTCCGGTGGTTGATAAGGCATGGTTAGCGCAGTACAAAGAGGGCTTAATATTACTCTCAGGCGCAAAAGATGGCGATGTGGGTAAAGCTCTACTTAAAGGTAACCAGCAACTGGCTTTAGAAACACTGGCCTTCTATGAAGAACATTTTGCGGATCATTATTACCTTGAACTTCACCGTACAGGGCGCGAGCAAGAAGAAGACTATTTACATGCAGCTGTGGCCCTTGCTGCTGAGCGCAATTTACCGGTTGTTGCCACCAATGAAGTGGTATTTTTACATGAAGAAGACTTCGAAGCGCATGAGATCCGTGTTGCTATCCACGATGGATACACGTTAGAAGATAAGAACAGACCGAAACGCTTTTCCAAAGAGCAGTATCTAAAAACACCTGAGCAGATGGCTGAGTTGTTTAGTGACATCCCCGAAGCGCTGGAAAATACGGTGGAAATCGCTAAGCGCTGTAATGTTACGGTCCAGCTCGGTACGTACTTCTTACCAGACTACCCTACGGGTGATTTAAAAATTGATGACTTCTTAGTTAAGGTATCTGAAGATGGCCTTGAAGAACGTCTACAGTTTTTATTCCCAGATGAAGAAGACAGAAAAGTTAAGCGAGTTGAGTACGATGATCGTTTAAGGATTGAATTAGACGTTATCAACCAAATGGGATTCCCAGGCTACTTCTTGATCGTAATGGAATTCATTCAGTGGAGTAAAGATAACAATATCCCAGTTGGTCCTGGTCGAGGTTCTGGTGCGGGTTCATTGGTGGCGTATGCATTGAAGATCACCGATCTTGACCCACTTGAATTCGACCTGCTATTCGAACGATTCTTGAACCCAGAACGTGTCTCGATGCCTGACTTTGACGTCGACTTCTGTATGGATAGACGAGATGAGGTGATTGATCACGTTGCCAAATTGTACGGGCGACAAGCGGTATCTCAGATCATCACCTTTGGTACCATGGCGGCCAAAGCGGTAATTCGTGACGTAGGCCGGGTATTAGGTCACCCATATGGCTTTGTTGATAGAATTTCCAAGCTAGTACCTGGCGATCCAGGTATGACACTTGCCAAAGCTTTTGAAGTCGAGCCAAGGTTACCTGAAGCTTACGACGGTGATGATGAAGTAAAAGAGCTTATCGACAAATGTCGAATTCTAGAGGGGTGTACCCGTAACGCTGGTAAACACGCCGGTGGTGTTGTTATCTCGCCAACCAGCATTACCGACTTTGCAGCCTTATACTGTGACGAAGAGGGTAAGTTTCCAGTTACCCAATTTGATAAAAACGACGTAGAAACGGCCGGTCTAGTAAAGTTTGACTTCTTAGGTCTAAGAACACTGACCATATTGCAGTGGGCGTTGGATATGGCCAACGAGCGTTTGGCACGGGAGCAAAAGCCATTTGTTGATATCAACGCGATTCCACTGGATGACCATGCCAGTTTTGAGGTGTTACTCAGAGCAGAAACCACCGCAGTATTCCAGCTAGAATCCCGTGGTATGAAAGATCTGATCCGCCGACTTAAGCCAGACTGCTTTGAAGATATGATCGCACTGGTTGCTTTATTCCGTCCGGGTCCTCTGCAATCGGGCATGGTAGATAACTTCATCGACCGTAAGCATGGCCGAGAAGAGATCTCTTTCCCAGATGCTCAATATCAGCATGAAAGCTTAGCACCTATCTTAGAGCCGACCTATGGGATCATCCTCTATCAGGAGCAGGTCATGCAGATCGCGCAGGTCCTTGCTGGTTATAGCCTAGGTGGCGCTGACTTGCTTCGTCGTGCGATGGGTAAGAAAAAACCTGAAGAGATGGCAAAGCAACGTTCAACCTTTGAAGAAGGGTCGATCAATAACGGGGTTGATGGCGAACTTGCGATGAAGATCTTCGACCTTGTAGAAAAGTTCGCAGGTTATGGTTTTAACAAATCTCACTCGGCAGCATACGCACTGGTTTCTTATCAAACGCTCTGGATGAAAACGCACTTCCCTGCTGAATTCATGGCGGCGGTAATGTCTGCGGATATGGATAACACCGATAAGATTGTCACCTTGGTTGATGAGTGTGAAAACATGAAGTTGACCTTGTTACCACCGGATGTGAATGCGGGTGTGTATAAGTTTGCAGTGAACTTACAAGGTGAGATTGTTTACGGCATTGGCGCGATTAAAGGGGTCGGTGAAGGTCCTGTCGAGGCGATCCTTGAAGCGCGCGAGCAAGGTGGTGAGTTTAAAGACCTATTTGATTTTTGTGCCCGTGTTGACTTAAAACGTCTTAACCGCCGTGTGATTGAAAAGCTCATTTATGCTGGGGCCCTCGATAAGCTTGGCCCAGAGAAGAAACAAGGTGGACGTGCAACATTATTGGCAAGTTTGAAAGACGCCATGAAATCTGCCGAACAACACCATAAAGCGGAGCAGTTAGGTCAGTCAGACTTATTTGGTTTGCTTGCAGTTGAACCTGAGGAAGTCGCGCAAGCTTTCGTTCAGGCGCCGCCTTTGAGTGACAACGAGTGGCTTGATGGTGAAAAGGAAACGCTGGGTTTATACCTGACCGGACATCCGATAAACCAATATCGCAAAGAACTCAAGCATTATACATCTGGCAAATTGGTAGATTTACAGCCGACCAACAGAGATATGCAATCGACAGCCGCTGGACTGGTTATCAATGCGCGAACTTTGATAAATAAAAAAGGCAACCGCTGGGGTCTTATCACGCTTGATGACAAGAGTGCCCGTATTGATGTGCGTTTCTTTCCTGAACAATTTGAAATGTACGAGAGCTTGCTCCAGGTAAACCAGATCTTGGTGATCTCTGGGCAGGTGAGTTTTGATAACTTCTCCGGTGGTATTACGATGACTGCCAGAGATGTGAATACCATTGGGCAGGCACGGGAGAAACGTGTGAACTCAATGAAGATGCGGCTCAATATGGCGCAAATTGATGCGGGGTTTGGTGAGAACTTAAAACGGGTATTAGAGCCATATAAGTTTGGAACATGTCAGGTGATCATCGAATATCAACGCCCTGATGCAACTGCGGAATTAACACTTGGCACGCAGTGGTGTGTGACACCGAGTGACGAGCTGATGAGGGCATTGAAAAAGTTAACTGGACAAGATGTAGAATTAATTTTTGATTAAACATACATGATTTCAGCTACAAAAAAGGCCACCCAATGGGTGGCCTTTTTAATTTTAACTTTTAATTAGTTACAATAACCAAAAGACATTAGGCGCTGGTATCTTTGCTCAAGCATTTCTTCTTGGCTAAGTTTAGACACGCTATCTAGATCTTTGATGATCTGCGCTTTTAGATTTCTTGCCGCCGTATCGTAATCACGGTGTGCACCGCCTAGAGGCTCAGAAACGATTTCGTTGATTAGGTTGTTATCTTTGATACGCTGTGCAGATACACCCATTGCTTCAGCTGCAAGAGGTGCTTTTTCTGCACTCTTCCAAAGGATTGAAGCACACCCTTCAGGTGTGATAACTGAATAAGTACTATAACGTAGCATGTTAACGCGGTCGCCCACACCAATTGCTAGCGCACCACCTGAACCACCTTCACCGATTACGCTACAAATTGTAGGAACCTTTAATGATGCCATGACTTTTAAGTTCATTGCGATGGCTTCACTTTGACCACGCTCTTCTGCGCCAATTCCAGGGTATGCACCTTGTGTATCGATTAATGTGATCACTGGCATCTTAAAACGTTCAGCCATTTCCATAAGACGCTTAGCTTTACGGTAACCTTCTGGACGTGGCATACCGAAGTTACGCTTGATTTTTTCTGCTGTATCACGACCTTTTTCTTGGCCGATTACCATCACTGGCTTACCGTCTAGTCGTGCAGTACCGCCAATGATTGCTGGGTCGTTTGCAAATGCGCGATCACCTGCAAACTCGTCGAATTCTGTAAACATGCGCTTGATGTAGTCACTTGCATGAGGACGCATTGGGTGACGCGCTAGTTGAAGTAACTGCCAAGGGTTAAGTTCTGAGTAAATTTTTTCAGTAAGCTGTACACTTTTTTCTTTTAACTTACTGATTTCTTCTTCCAGACTTAGGTCCAAAGAACCTGAGCGACTAACAGCTTGTAGCTCTTTAATTTTTTGCTCTAATTCAGCTACTGGAAGTTCAAATTCTAGATAATTTAAGCTCATTTTCTAACCTATCTGATAATTTTTTAAAGTTTGTCTCGGTTTTATGTAGAGAGTACAGATTTAAAATGCCGTGACTCAGTTATTTTCAGCATATTATTTAGCATAGTCTATTTTGCTAAATGGAGCTTAAACTAAGTGTCAATATTGCTTATTTAAGTCAGTTTTTGCAGAAGATGTCGAATTTTAGCGACATTTACCTTCTTCATTTTTTAACTGTTTTTCCTTCGTGAAGGCGCTGTTCTCTGTCATCACATACAATTTTGTGCACATTATACTGCCCCGAGCTGGATCTTGAAAACAGACCAGCAAGATAATGTGACTTTTTAAACATAAGTAGGGATTTACCTAGATTTTAGCACTAATGTCAATTAATTTCGGGTTTGTTTTATCTATGTAAAATTTGCAAATGACTTTTGTGATATATCAATGTCAGGTCACGCTAAGTGATTAAAAATGTTTTATTAATTGGTTTTCGCTTCATTAATGGCAAAATATACTCTTTTTTACTGATTTTAAGTACCAAATTGGTGGACTAATTAATAAAATTGAACAGGATTAAGTTTTGCGCTGAGGATGCTCTATTTCATCAATATCATTTTATCAGCCTAGTGTTCGTTGCAATTTAAGTTGGATAGGGTATAACGCCTGATGAGAGTATGAGGAAAAAATATGGAATCGACAGGCGTATATAAACAATTTGCCAGTGCACTTGAAGCGCAATGCCATGCGCGATTGGGGCAAGGGCTCACCATCGCTTTATCTGGTGGCGTCGATTCAGTTGTATTACTTCATTTATGTCAGCAATACATCACACTCAACGCAGGCATAAAGCTAGAAGCGATTTATGTCAATCATGGCTTATCAGACAATGCACTTAAGTGGCAGGCGTTTTGCGCTCAATTATGCACCAAGCTTAACATCCCTTTTCAAGCAGTCTCAGTGGAGATCCAAGCGCAGACAAGAACCAGTTTAGAAGCTCAGGCCAGAGATGCGCGTTATGCGGCTTTGGATACCCATGCGCTGAAAAACACCACTTTGCTGCTTGGTCAGCATGCTGATGATCAAGTTGAAACTTTTTTTATTCGTTTAAAAAGAGGTTCAGGACTACAGGGGCTTGGTGCAATGCGGGCGACCACTCAACTTGCAAGCGGACGTTATTGTGCAAGGCCACTGATTAATATTGAGCGTAAAGATATTGAAGCGTTTGCACATACTTTTGGTTTGTCTCATATCGAAGATGAGTCCAATCAAAGTGATGTATTCGATCGCAATTTTTTACGTAATCAAGTGATGCCACTGCTCAAAGCGCGGTTTATAGGGTTTGTACCCAGTGTATTGAGGTCTATTTCCTTACTGCAAGCCCAACAAACTTTGATAGACGAAATAACCAATGATGATTTAGCCGCATGCCGATGTGGCAAAGAACTTAACGTATCGCATTTGAAGACGTTATCAGCGCTAAGGCAAGCTAATGTTGTGCGGGCATGGTTGGGTAATAAAGGTGTAAATATGCCTACACAAAAGCAGCTGTTCCAGATCTTACAGCAAACTCTTCATGCAAAAGAAGATGCCCAAGTCCATGTGCAGTTACGGGCAGGAGCGGTCAAATGCTATAACGGGTTGATGTACTGGGTACTCAATAAAACAACATCATTGGGTGAGATACCTATGGCAAACTTGGAAAAAAAGACCCCACTGGGTGATGGCAGAAGTTTGGTCTTTGTAGAAGGAAAGGGGATTCGCAAGCCTTCGAAGAGTGAGTCGATCACTGTCCGGTTTGCTCAACTTAATGAGAAGATCAAGCCATTCGGAAAACCTGGCCGTAATACGGTTAAGCATTGGCTCAAAGCTGCCAAAGTACCCAGCTGGGAGCGGGACACTATTCCGCTTATTTATTACAACGAAACCTTGGTTGCGGTGGCCGGTATATTTATCAATGCCGACTATGCTGCGCAATCAGGAATTAATTGGCAGGTAGAAGATGCAGAGTAACAAACAGATTGGTTCGTCTTTGGCACGCAAAGCACCGATTGCTTTGTTTTTATGTGCGTTGATATTTATATTACTTAGCATAAGCTCGTCTATAAATTGGGCAAATCTTATTTTAGCATTGAGTGTTGGGGTATTATCGGCAGTGTTATTACTTGCTTATTGGCATGGCAAGGGAGGGGTTTACTTCATTTTAGGATTAGCTGCGCCCATGTTGTCCATATTGTTTAGTGTTCTTCCTGATTTTTGGGCGTTGGGCTGGGTTATTAATGGGTTTTTTTGTGGTTTTGCTATTTTGCTGTGGTTATTTCAGCTAAAAAATAGCCAAGGCTAAAAAGCGGTACTTATCATTAGGGGATGATAAGTACCTGTGGGTTTATACTGCGCGTGCGCAATTTCTACCGGCCTCTTTGGCTTTATATAAACCACTGTCTGCCCGTGCAAAAATTTCGTTAGAGCAATCTTGGCTCGAAGCCAGTGTAAAACCAATACTGGTGGTGACAGCATGTTTTGCCAATAAGCTGTTACTATTCACTCGTTCCATAATGCGCTCTGCGATGACTTTATTTGTTGTAAACGCAGGGTCATCAATGAGAATGGCAAATTCATCACCGCCAAATCTAAACACCGCGTCTGTGGCACGAATGCTAGAAGTCAAGATGTTGGCAAATCCTATGAGTACCTCATCGCCTTTTTTGTGCCCGAATGCATCGTTTACTTGTTTAAAATTATCGAGGTCTAATAGCATTAAACTAAAGTTTCGATGCTGCCTACGGCTGCGCTCTAACTTCGTCTCTAGGTATTCATTAAACTGGCTGCGATTATACAGTCCGGTGAGCGTGTCCTTAGTTGCCAGTTGTAGTACGCGGTGATACATCAAAGCATTTCTTAAAGGGTACAAAAGGCAGGCATGCAGTTGCATTAAGCGTGCGCGTATTGTGCCACTAAAACTATATTTGCTGAAATAGACCAACTGTCCTAGGTGCTGACCCTCTAAGTCGAGATCAAATGTGTAAGGCTTGAGTTGGTTATCACTTTGTTGAGTTTGAAACAGTCCTTGATTGGAATGAAACTGCAATCCTGCAAGATCAGTAATGCGCTTAACGTAGGATGCAAAGATATCTAAGATACCGTTTATCTCTAACGTTGTTTGCAGCTTTTCAACGAGCACATTCGGTTGTTCAGGCGCCTGCGTTACGTATTGTTCGGTCGTGAACGGAACGTAATCACCGCGCGAAGGCGTTCGCTGTGCCAAAATATGGACATTTTCCATCTGGTAATTCCCCTAATTACAACATTCCCGAACATATAAGCTAGTTTCGTGCCAAAAAATTAAACTGGCTGAAAAACAGTTGGTTGCTATAGTTAAATTGGGTGAAAAATACACCAAAACATTTCTTTGACACTTAGGGGGCCGTTTGCAGCAAAATTTTGCCGGGTTTATTTCCGATAGAGTAGTCACTGTCTTTATGACCGCGATACATGGTCATTTTACCGATGTTGTTGCGCTGCTACTGTGTGCTGTGATCTTGGTTTGGTCCTTTAAAAGAGTAGGGCTGCCGCCGATATTAGCGTATTTACTTACTGGCTTAGTGGCGGCAGGTTATGGCTTAATGGATAACAGCCATGAAATCCATTTAATTGCTGAAGTTGGAATTGTATTTCTGTTATTTAGTTTAGGTTTGGAATTTTCTATACCAAAACTAATGGCAATGCGCAGTGTGGTATTTGGGCTGGGCAGTACTCAAGTATTGCTATCTATCTTGATAGGTACCTTTTTAGTGTCATTTTTCGGGTTTGGCTGGTCTGAGTCGTTGATCATCGCTTGTATCGTATCGCTCTCATCTACTGCGGTCGTGGTTAAGATCATGAAAGAATCAGGCATGCTGAATTTGCGCAAAGGGCAGCTTTCTATCGGGGTGCTGCTGTTTCAAGACATTGCTGTCGTCCCCATGCTGATTGTATTTCCATTGATGGCCAGTACTGACAATCAATTTTTAGTGGGCGCGCTGGTGTTGGCGCTGGCCAAAGGGGCATTTGTGTGTTTACTACTTTGGGCGATTGGTAAATGGATATTGCCCAAGGTGTTTAATGAAGTTGCGCTGGCCAGAACAGATGAGCTATTTGTATTGACGACTTTGGTTGTGGCGTTGTGCGCTGGTGCGTTGACATACGCATTTGGGCTTTCGATGGCGTTAGGCGCTTTCTTGGCGGGGATGATGCTAGGAGAGAGCCAGTACCGGCATCAATTGGAAGCTGAAATAAGGCCTTTTAGAGATATTCTTATGGGGCTCTTTTTTGTTACCGTCGGCATGCAGCTTGATGTGGCGTATGTGATCAGTGCATTTGGGTATATAGTTGCCGCGATGGCAGTATTGCTTTTGGTTAAAGTGACCATTGTCTACTTGAGTGCGCAAATGATGGGGGAGCGAAAACGCGATGCGCTCGCCTCTGGGATTATGTTATGGCAAATGGGGGAGTTTGGTTTCGTATTGGTGGCGCTTGCTGGCCAGCATCACTTGTTAACCCCTGATACCGCGTCGTTTTTAATTGCCCTTGGCGTGCTATCCATGGCATTTACTCCCTATCTTATGAGCGAAACAGATAGGCTCTTAAAGCTATTTAAGTTAGATGGCGAGCATAAATCTGATTTTACGTATGCTGGATTTAAAGACGATACAGTTAAAGATCATGTGGTTATCTTCGGGTATGCGCGAGTTGGGCAAACCATTGCCCGTTTTTTAAAGCCTGAAGCAATTCCTTACGTAGCAATTGAACGTAACCCTATTATTGTGCAAGAAGCGCAAACCGCTGGTGAGCCCGTCATTTTTGGTCATGCAGGACAAAAAGCCATTTTAAAGTCTGCCTGTGTTAATAAGGCAAGGTTAGTGATAGTGACCATGGATGACTTTGAGCAAAGCCAAATTGTTATTGATGCACTTAAGCATTATGCACCAGAAGTCAAAATTTTGGTCAGAATGCAAGATGACACACACTTGGAAGACTTAAAGCAATTGGGTGTCACAGAAGTAGTACCTGAATCCTTAGAAGCGAGTTTAATGTTGGTGTCCCATGTGCTGTATATGTCTGGCGTGCCGATGAGGCGGATTTTTAAACGTGTGAGTAAGGAGCGACAAAATCGCTACGAGTACTTACATGGCTTCTTCACAGGGAGCAGTGACGAAATGAGTGAATACGGCCACAGTCATTCAAGCTCTAGTTTTGTGACAGATCGCCTAGAATACTTACATGCAGTGGCATTACCTGAAGATGCCTATGCAGTTGAAAAAACCATTTCGCAGCTTCAGTTAGTGCGTCAGAAAGTCGTTGTTAAAGCTTTGAGGCGTGATGGCACCGAAATACCTATGCCGGACGAAGATATTATACTTCAAGCGAGTGATGTGCTGTTGCTCAAGGGCAAACCCAGAAGAGTAGAGCGTGCTGAACAATTTATTTTAGATGGTCTTCCTTAGTCCAATTCTAAAAATGTTTTAATTTCATCTAGGCGTTTAAGACCGTCCTCATAACCAATATTGATTAACTCTTGCGTATAGCTTTTCTCAAACAGTAAGTAACTGGTTAAACTCGATTGTGAGTGCTTTTTCACCCCGATGGTTCTAAGTAACAACTTAACCGCGATGGGCAAATCATCATAAAAATCGAGCGCCAGTTCATTGAAGTTTTGAGATGGGTTAACAATCAAGGTGTCAACGCGTTTGAGCTCTTTATGTTTGTCTCTTGCAGGCAGTAAGCTAATGGTGCGATTTACACGTTCAAGACGTTCTAAATCTGATTGCAAGGTGTCACTAAAAATACTATCCAACAAATGGCCCGCTACTACCGACATACCAGGAAAGTGCGGTTCGTAACCTAGAGGCTGTTGCACTTTGGGTTGCTCCACACCAATGATGAATATTTTACTGGCACCTAGGTGAATGGAAGGACTCAATGGCGACAATTGGTGAATGGAACCGTCACCATAATAATTATGCTTAACTCGTACACTGGGAAACACCATGGGAATAGCACTGGATGCCATCAGGTGGTCAATGTTGATCTGAGTTTGAATGCCTTCGCGCTTGGCTCTTTGCCATGGCTTCGCATCTTTGGCTTGAAAAAAAGCCACCGACTTACCGCTAGAGTAGCTTGAGACCGTCACTGATAAAGCATCGATAAAGCCACGGTGAATATTGCGATCGATCCGTGCAAGGTCCATCACCTCTTCGAGCAATTGACGCAGTGGCGTGTTGTCGAGCAAGCTCGCTGGTGGATGATTTAAGTAGTCTGCTTGAAAGCTGCGCATGACATTGTTAGTTAAATGACCAAAAGCCCCAAATAGACTACTTTTATACACCATGTTGGTGTGAAAGTTTTTCCAGATCCATTCAATTTTTCGAATGGCCAAGTGCATATTTGATGAATAACATGCCAGCCCGGTAGAGTTAATTGCTCCAGCGGAGGTACCGTTTATGATTTTAAAAGGCAGTGGCGCACTGCGCGGTAAGCTCAGTGCGATGGCTTTTAATACCCCTACTTGATAGGCTGCCCTTGCGCCGCCTCCAGTGAGTAACAGTGCAATATGCGGTTTGCCAATTTTACATTGTGCTTTTTTCATATCTGCTCCTTCAAAAATAAGCTGTTAATCACAAAGATAAAAGCTTCGCACTTTCATATACTATACTCAATTACATGCGAAAGTGTATTTTACATCTCTTTTAAATATCAGCCTGTTACGGAATTTTGACAAATTTTAAGACGTAAAAAAGTGTCATAGTTATGTGGTTTTTTGTCGAGATGACGCTTGTTTGTACGTGCGTTCATGTAATTGTCAGCAAACAGATGCGAGTTTGAGATAAACTCTCGTTAATGCGCGTTGACGCAGATGAGATATCTTTTAGTTTGTGTTTTAATTACTAGGTGCTGCTAAGTGTTTTCTTAGTTGCCGAGTTTTTTAAGCGAATTTTACGGAGCCTCCATGTCAGAGCACAGTTCAGCAGAACCAAGGACAAATAAAAAGCCTTCTAACAGTCAGTTACTTCTTGCGGCAATTGCAGTGGTTGCCTTGATCATCGTGGCTGTATTTGTATTAGCGAACAAAGAAAATAAACCCGCAGACAATACAAAATTTCGACAGGATGTCGTGGTGCCTGAAGAAACCCCTAAAACCGTTGTGAACACCGCACGTCAAAAAGCTGAAGAAACGAAAAAAGCAGAAATCACGGCAAATGTGGACCCTGAGCCAGTACCTGAAGTGATTGAAGAGCCTGTCGCCAATGTTACTGAGCCAGAATCAAGACCCGCAGAACCTGTGGAGCCTGTACTCCCCAGTCTTGATGACAGTGATACCAGTGTTCGCGAGTCAGTGGCGAGTTATTTGAGCAAACAAGCGATGGAGCTATTAGTCACTGAAGATATGGTTAGACGCAGTGTTGTATTTATCGATAATCTTGCGCAGGGTAAAGTGGCTAAAAAGCACTATCCTGTGAGCAAACCTGCTGATAATTTCATGGTGATAGAAGATGATTTAATCATCACAGATCCAAATAGCTTTGAGCGCTATACGCCGTACGTCAATATGCTTAACTCAATGAGTACAGCTCAGCTTGTCCGCTTATATGAGCAATATAAACCTCTCATAAGCGAAGCGTATGAAGAAATCGGCTATAACGGCAACGAGTTTGATTACACGCTTCAAGAAGCGTTGGGTGAATTACTAGAAACTCCTATTCCTGAGTCAAATTTACCGCTTATCCAAGAGTCCGTGACTTACAAGTACGCGTATGCCGAGTGGGAGCAGCTTTCGGATGCGCAAAAACTGTTTTTACGTATGGGTCCTGAAAACATGAAAAAAGCGAAGAAACGCTTACAAGCTTTTCAGCGTGCAATTGCCAACTAGTACAAATTTAATACTTAAATAATCAAAAGCTTGCTTACTTGCTTAAACAAACAGCAAACAAGCAAGCTTTTTTAGTTTTCGCTTGCATCCCAGTAAGAAAATCGCCATAATTCATCCCGCGCCAAACAAGGCCCTCAATGGTAGTCTTATTGGTCCTCTCGCAACAATAGTTCGTGAACCTGGTCAGGTCCGGAAGGAAGCAGCCACAGCGGATGACTTGTGTGCCGGGATGTGGCTGGTAAGACTACCACCCAAATCTCCTCATTTGTTGTTTGAAGTGTAAGTCACTACAAACTCCAACATGTTTGTTTTTTAATTTACATTTCTTATTTTTATCTCAAAATTTATTATAAACACGCTATCTACCAAACAAACTCAGTTCAAACTAGATCTTAATTTTTATATCCATTAATCCCTATTGTTCAAATCCATACCCATACCTCAGCCAGAACCATTTATATCACCAGCGTTTAATTTGGCATCTTAACATAATCGTATTCTAAGGGAGCTAGGCTCAAGTTTGCTCTGCGTATGATATGCATCACTACTGGTGGCACTTGATATTTGATGAAATTCACCAAATGAACTGAGCCATAACATTGACAATAACGAGCGTTCAACGGGCGGTCGACGCATATATTTGTCGGGTATTTTAGCTGCCATAACGACCAATCCGGTAGACCCAATTCTTCCTATATTTAGCTAGTGTCGTAGCTTATAGTGGTATTTCGGTTTATAAATTTGAACAAGTAATATGCAGTGATGACACCACTCAAAATCAAGTTGGCAGAGGTTAAATAAGTCAGTAGTATGCTGATAGGTTTGGGACAATTAGTATTATTCAATGGATTTTAATCAGTTAAATTTCAAATATAGTTGGCGACCATATCAAGAAAGGGTACTCAATGCAGTTAATGAGCACCTTGATGATAGTAAGACTACACATTGTCGCAGCACCCGGTGCGGGAAAAACCACTTTAGGGATAGAGGTTTTTAAAAGGCTTAGACATAAAGCGCTTATATTATCACCTACAAGAGTTATTCGTGACCAATGGATAGACAGATTAAGAGACTTCACCAACTGCGACAACCCTTTTCTCTTAGAATGACTAGTAACCATTTAGATACACCAAAAGCATTTACGTCAATAACTTATCAAGCTTTGCATGCCAAGATTCAAGATATTGATGAACTGGAAGACGAAACAGAAGAAGAAGCAAGTTGCCCAAACAAACAGGAGTTAGCTGCTTTTATTTCTCACCTTGAAAGCTCGAATATCAAAGTTTTGATTTTGGATGAGGCGCATCATTTAAGGCAGGAATGGTGGAAAGCTTTGACAACCGTTTGCGAAGCGATACCTGATATGGTGATTGTCTCATTGACTGCAACACCACCATATGATGCTCAGGGTCATGAGTGGATAAAGTACGAACAACTATGTGGTCCAATTGATGAGGAAAATTTCGGTTCCTGAGCTAGTTAAAGCAGAAACGTTGTGTGCCCATCAAGATTATATTTGGGCTGTAGATGTGACTGCTGATGAAAAAGCAAAGATGTATGAATTTGATGGGCGTGTTAAACAGCTATGCGCTCACTTGCTTTGCAATGAGGCTTTTCTAGAAATTTGTCAGGGTCATAAGTGGCTTACAGAACCTGAACAGCACGCACATGAAATAGTAAAGCAACCGCATGTTCTAATTGCTATTTTGTCTTTACTAAAACATAAAAAAATTCAAATTCCCCGCGCATCGCTCATGTTACTAGATTTGGAGCACGGTGATATCCCAAGGTTAAGCCGATACTGGTGGCAAAAGTTAGTTGAAGGCATGCTATTTTCTAGCTCTTATGATTTGAATGAGTCACAACACTTGTTTGTTAAAGATCTAAAAAAGCAATTGAGGGCTTCTGAATTATTATACAAACGTGAGTTAATGCTGGAGCATTCAAAGCGTTTTGAGCGTTCTCTGTCGCTTAGCGTCGCTAAGATAAAAGGTTGTCTCGATATTCATCGAGTAGAGCTAAAGAAAAGGAAAGCAAGTTTACGGCAGGTGATCTTAACTGACTACATCCGAGATGAAGCAATATCTTCTGATAGAAACATAGGTGAGGTGAATTTAGGGAGTTGGCCTGTTTTTGAAAAGTTAGCCCACCAGTCTGAGATTAAACATGACATTGCGATGTTAACTGGTCGCCTATCGATTATACACGAAAGCAAGTTGGAACTAATTAAGAATGAAGACAGTGGTGATAAGCTGACCTTAGTGCCTTTGGCGCATTTATCAGGTTATGCAGAAGTGAGAGGGCCTCTCAATCAGTTGACAGTGGTCTTTACCAAATTACTGTGTGAAGGCCAAATCAAAACCTTAGTCGGAACGCGTGCTTTACTGGGAGAAGGTTGGGATGCCCCTGTGGTAAATTCATT
This sequence comes from Pseudoalteromonas luteoviolacea, assembly GCF_000814765.1. GTDB lineage: Bacteria > Pseudomonadota > Gammaproteobacteria > Enterobacterales > Alteromonadaceae > Pseudoalteromonas > Pseudoalteromonas luteoviolacea_H. The sequence goes on along the minus strand of NZ_JWIC01000005.1, from coordinate 754,398 downwards.
GATTTTGGCTAGTTCTGTCGGATCTTTCATGCTCACTAATCAGATGAGAGGTCGAGCAATCAGGCTTGACAAAAAAAACAAAGAAAAAGTGAGTAGTGTTTGGCACTTGGTGGCATTGGATAAAGAAAGTCATTTTGGCCTAATTGACTACGCCAATCTCAAAAAGCGTTTTTTTACTTTTGTTGGTTTAGCGGAAAAAGGGAAATCCATAGAAAGTGGGTTTGAAAGACTGGATTCAAAACTCGCTTCATATTTAGAAAGCACAGAGTCGCTGAAGTTTGCAGTTTACGCGAATAATAAACAGATGCTTGCTCGATTTAAAAGTATTGATAGGCTTTCATCTAAATGGAAAGAGGCGCTCATAGTTGATAAAAGCGGAAGAACGCTCCCTTCTGTAGAAGTCCCTAAACTGAAAAGTTTTAAGGCTTTCCATTTAAAAAACACTTTCAAGTATTTAATTCAAGAGCTGTTACTTGGCACGTTCAGTGTTTTGACTGCAAGTGCCTCACTATTTAAAAAGTCTCATTCGACGAAAATAACGCTTTGGTTTTTAGCCGGAGGATTGGGCTATGTTTTTGTTAAAAACCTACCGAAAACAATCAAGGCAGTACGTATAGCACTATTACATTTACCAATTGATGGTTCACTAAAGCAAATCGGCAAAGCGCTCTTAGAGGCACTTTCAAAAACAAAACATCTGACTACACCGATGCGGTTGTTAGATGTAAAAACGTCTCAAGGTCCTGATGGAAGTTTGAATATTGCGTTAACGGGTGGCACATTTTATGAATCTTCGCTTTTTGCTGACAATATTGCAGAAGTCTTAGCATCAATTGATAACCCAAGGTATTTGGTAGTGCGTGAGGGGCACTTTTTGGGAATGGCCCGTAAAGATTATCACGCGGTGCCTACTATTATGGGGGTAAAAAAAAGATTCTGCTGAAGTTTTCATCGCGGCATGGAGTAAGCATGTTGGTTCTGCTGATCTTATTTATACCAGAAATAGTCAGGGTAGGGAGGCTCTGTTGAAAGCGAAAATGAGGGCTTTTTCATCCACATTTGACAAAGATATAAAGCGCATTGATAAATGGCAATAATTGCTGAAAAAACAAAGAGGAAAGCAAGTCGTCGGGTATTGCAACAACGATTAACACCCATGACCCTTTAGCTGATTATCTAAATAAGAGAGAGCCTCTGGCTGAGGTTCTTGATAGGTTAATGATATTAGAGGCAAATTTAGATAATCCTGATAAGCGATTGCTCGTGAAAGAAGGGGGGAGTGAAATTATAGAGTTAGGAAATAACCCTGCAAGTGATAGTTTCAATAAACCCGTTGCTAAGTTTGTTTATCAAGATGATTTGTTGGTGTTGTACACAGCAATTTCATATTCGTCAGGTATGAAAAAAGAAAACTCCGTATACTTGATATATGATGAAAATAACGTCGCTGTAGATTATAAAGAGTAGCTTAAGTGCAGGGTAGATAATAACTCCATCGTTAAGTTAAAAAAAGTGGCTATATTAGCCACTTTTTTGGTTGTTCTGTTTTAGGAAACATGATGGTGTAAAGTGCTTTAGTAGGCAACAAACCAGTATTCAGTGAATACTGCGTGCGTTTACATATCAAACGTCGTAAGTAGTTAGGTGAAATTAATCATGTATTTTGCAGAGTAATTTTCAAGTATGTAATGTACATGCTCAGTTCACGTTCAAAAAGGATGGGATGAAAAACTGTCTACAAAGTTAGCTTTATAAAATTAACGCGGACTCGTCAAGCTTGGCTCCGCATGGTGCAGTTTTTTTGGTATAGCTTGGGAACTATATGGGCTTTATTAAAAAACACGTTTATTACTTGTTCTGATGGCTACACTAAATTCATTCAGCCTTTAAACCTTTTGCTTAATTTTGTCGTCTAAACAACGATTTTAATGATTTTAAAAGGAAAACGATGAGCCAATTAATAACTCAAACTATATCATCGGTATTGGCTATTTCATTAATGGCAGTGTTGGCTTCTTGCAAAAGTCATGATGCAACTAATTTTGAATCTAATACGAAGAATGAACTCATTGAACTTATTAATGAAAATGCTGGGCAGGTCGTCTCAATTTCAGTCGTAGACTCAGATAAGACTTACCAATATCATTTAGGGACGTTAAGGAATGGCGATAAGCCTAATAGCCAAACAATATACGAAATTGGCTCGTTAACCAAAACTTACACAGGGTTAGCGGTTGCGAAGGCTATTCACGACGGTAAAGTTGAGCTTGATAAAGATATCCGTCATTATCTTAAAAATGACGAATATAAAAACTTAGAACTGTCCAACCAGTCTATAACTTTACGACACCTTTTGACGCATACCAGTGGGCTGCCGGGCAATTTTGCTGCTAGCCGAGAAGATATTGAGCAAGGCAGGTATTTCGAAAAAATATCAAAATATTCTAGAGATGACTACTTTGACGATCTTAAAAACGTAAAACTGAATTCTACACCAGGCGAGGACTATCTATATTCAAGCGTCGGTACCAACTTAGCTGGATACATTCTGGAGTCAGTTTACCAAAAACCGTTTGAATTACTGATTTCTGAAATGATCACAAGCAAGTCTGGAGAGCGCGGCACAAAATTCAGACGTACAAACTCCGAGGTAAGCGAAGTCACAGTCGGATCAGATGGAAATGGCAATCAAATGCCCTTGGCGAGTCCATATTGGTTTGCTGGTGGAGGATTAACTTCAAACGTTGAGTCCGTTACGCGCTATATTCAACATCAATTTTCTTCAGAGCCTGAGGTGGCTATTTCTCATCAACTTTTAGAGGAGAGTTGGACGGGTCATGGCAAGGCATTTTATTGGTATACCGCTAAAGATGACTCAAATGAACTCATGCTCTATCAAAGCGGCGGTTCAATGGGCACATCTAGTTGGCTGGTCATTTACCCGAAGAAAAAGGTGGGTATTTTTGTTGTAACCAATGTGGCAGAGGAAAATACTCAACCAAAGTTAGAAGCGATTTCAAATAAGGTTTTTAATTATTTAATAGATTATAACAAAGCTTTAAAGTCGGCTCTTTAATCGTTGGCTCGATTCCGCTTTACTGTGTATAACAGCTAATAAATATTCATCGCTCAAAGTCACCGCCAAAAATATATTTGACGGTGATTTGAAAGGGGTTCTAGCTTTAAATTATCTGAATGGCTTTAGGCTTCTAGCTGTTCGACTCTAGGTGAAAACTCAAAAACGTCTGAATAGCAATTGCTTTCCTCTAAACCTAAAGCGTTGAGCTGATCAATGGTGCCATAAACCATTTTAGGTGAGCCACATAAATAGGCCTGTGTTTCTTTAAGATCGGTATGGTCTTGTTGTATGACTTCGTAGAGAAAGCCTGTTCTTCCTGTCCAACCCGGCTGAGCTGACTCTAAAATCGTATTGAAATTCACGTTTTTGTGCGCAGTCGCCCAATTATGAAACTGTTCTAAAAGAAAAAAGTCATCAATATGACGATTAGACCAGTAAATATTGATACTCGCATCAGGGTTTCGATGCAAAATCTCTTCCGTTATACACTTAATCTTGGATATGCCAGAGCCCGCGGCGACAAACAAGTGAGGCTGGTCAAGGCTTGTTTGTAAAAATGCGTTGCCCATGGCAAGCATGATCTTAACTGGTTGGTTATTGGCTTTAGCGGCAAACAAGCAGTCAACCACTTTGCCTGAAAAGTCACTCGCAACTTGAATAATTAAACACACTTTATTAGGTTTACCAGCATCCAAACGGCTGGAAATCGTATATGAAAGCCATAATGGTTGGCCATCATTATTAACATCCAGTTCGAGCTTCAAATATTGCCCAGACTTATAGCTCAATACGGTTTCCTCTGGAGCCAATAGCTCAATTTCAAAGGTATGCTTATTGAGTGACTCGATCTTGGCTACACATACGTCATAATGTGCGGCAGGGGACGTTTTAACTTCATTTTTCATTTTATAAACTTACACTTAATCGTATGGATTATTTAATTGACACTAGTTTAGGTGAGTTTATCGATGAGAGAAAATGATATATTATAAACAATCTATTAATTTTACTCATAATTAAAAATGTTAGAACGTATCCACCTTCGTATCATTCATGCTGTCCACCAGCAAGGATCTCTCACTGCTGCGGCAAAAGAGCTTTGTGTAACACAATCGGCATTAAGCCATACCATGCGTAAACTGGAAGACAATCTCGGTACTGCCGTTTGGGTACGTGACGGAAGAAGCTTAAGGTTAACTCAAGCAGGCCATTACTTACTTAATATCGCAAATCGTGCGCTTCCGTTATTAAGTGGTGCTGAAGAAAGACTAAAGCAAATCGCGATGGGCGAGCGTGGCACACTGCGGATAGGTATGGAATGCCATCCGTGTTATCAATGGCTATTAAAAGTGGTATCGCCTTTTTTAGAAACTTGGCCAGGTGTAGACGTAGATGTTAAACAAAAATTTCAATTCGGCGGAGTAGGGGCTTTGCTAGATTATGAAATAGATTTGTTGGTAACCCCTGATCCTTATTTTAAAAGTGGCTTAGTCTTTGAGCCAGTATTTGATTATGAGCAAGTGCTCGTCGTTCCTAAAGATCATAAATTAACGGCTAAAAAATTTGCCCAAGCAGAAGATCTTAGGGACCAAGTGTTGTTTACCTACCCAGTATCAAAAGATCGCCTTGATATTTACACGCAGTTCCTCAATCCAGATCAAGTGATCCCTAAGCAACATAAAACCGTCGAAACCACCGACATCATGTTGCAAATGGTGGCATGTGGTCGAGGTGTTGCGGCATTACCACGATGGCTGGCAGAAGAGTACAGTACAAAATTGCCTTTATCAGTTGTGCGTTTAGGGAAAAGTGGCATCGCGAAGCAAATTTATTTAGGCACTCGAGAAGGGGATAGTGATATTGATTACCTCAGCGCCTTTATCAAAATGGCCCACAGTTACAAACATCCAGTGGCAATTAGCCCATAGTAAATCAACAGCCATTAGCACTTGCTAATGGCTAAAGTTGTTTGTCGTATCAGTCTACAAAAATAAAATGCACAAAAGGTGAAAGTATCTATTTTGCCTGTATAAGGTAAGTGATGATTGACATAGACGAGGCGTTTTTCTGTAAACTTAGGCAGCGGCCCATCACCCTGTAAAACAACTTTAAGTGACAACAAGCTACTTCGAAACCCTGCTCAACAAACACACCAATTAATCAACGCTATTTGTTCACAAAACAGCATCACCAAACATGGAATTAATTACCGTGTTAGATTGAGGTTCGCCGTAATTAACAATTCCCGAGCATGCGTATACTCGAACCATTAACATAGTCAATATGAGTAAAACTCATAGGTTCATAAAATTAAATCAATATTAATCATGGATTATTGATCATAGAATCGCTTCATTCGATTTAAGGTCTGATTTAATTTAAGTAAAGGACACCACAATATTATGAACAGCGATTTCACCTATTCTATTAAGACTATTCGTTTTGATGAGCACTATTCACCTTCAAACGATACGCGCCTTACTACAAACTTTGCTAATTTGGCTCGTGGTGAAGTACGCCAAGAAAACCTGCGTAAAGCAATTAACATGATTAATAACTGCTTTAACAGCCTGGCAAATTGGGATAACCCAAACAAAGACCGTTACTCAGTTGAAATTGATATTGTGCATGTGGATATTGATGTTGAGGGCAATGGTGAAACCTTCCCTACTATCGAAGTATTAAAAACATACATCGTTGATCATCACACAAACAGACGTATTGAAGGTATTGTGGGTAATAACTTCTCATCGTATGTACGCGACTACGATTTTAGCGTTTTACTGCGTAAACATAACGAAGGGAAAGACCATTTTTCTGTGCCAGATAACTATGGTGAGTTGCACGGTAAAATGTTTCAAGACTTCATTAATTCAAGCGCTTACAAAGAAAACTTCAGTAAGCCTCCGGTGATTTGTTTAAGTGTATCAGACAACAAAACGTATCATCGCACCAGTAACACACACCCGATTTTGGGTGTTGAATACACGCCAAATGAATCGTCATTGACAGAGCAGTATTTCAAAACAATGGGCATGGAAGTGCGTTACTTTATGCCTGAAAACAGTGTTGCTCCGTATGCATTCTTTTTCTTCGGTGATTTATTAAACGATTACAGCACACTGGAGCTTATCAGTACGCTAAGCACCATGGAAACGTTCCAGAAGATTTATCGTCCAGAAATTTACAACGCGAATTCGACTGCTGGTGAAACTTATAAGCCAAGCTTGAAAAACTTAGATTGCTCTTTAACGCAAGTGGTTTATGACCGAGAAGAGCGAGCTCGCCTTGCGATTGAACAAGGTAAGTGGTGTGAAGATAACTTTATTCAGCGATACCAGTCAACACTGGAAAAGTGGGCTGCTAACTTTGTTCAGCCGTCATTCTGATTTTAAGGTATAGATGCATTAATTATGAAAAAATTATTCCCAACTTCTACCGCTGGCAGCCTACCAAAACCGTCGTGGTTGGCACAACCTGAACAGCTTTGGTCACCTTGGAAACTAGAAGGCGATGAGTTGATTGCTGGTAAAAAAGACGCACTGAGAGTTACATTACAAGAGCAAGACAGCGCGGGTATTGAAATTGTGAGTGATGGCGAACAAACTCGTCAGCACTTTGTCACCACATTCATCGAAAATTTGAGTGGTGTTGATTTCGAAAATAAAAAGACCGTTAGAATTCGTGACCGCTATGACGCCAGTGTACCAGGCATTATTGGTCCAGTCAGTCGCCAAAAACCGGTATTTGTTGACGATGCAAAGTTTTTGCGCTCGCAAACACAGCAGCCAATCAAATGGGCGCTTCCAGGGCCGATGACCATGGTTGATACGCTCTATGATGATTATTATCAAGATCGTAAAACCCTTGCGTTCGAATTTGCAAAAGCTCTGAATGAAGAGGCAAAGGAGTTAGAAGCTGCGGGCGTCAATATCATTCAATTTGATGAGCCTGCGTTCAATGTGTTTCTTGATGAAGTGAACGAATGGGGCATTGAAGCGCTTGAAATTGCAACCGAAGGGCTTAAGTGCGAAACCGCTGTACACATTTGCTATGGCTACGGTATCAAAGCAAATACCGACTGGAAGAAGACCTTAGGCAATGAATGGCGTCACTATGAAAGAACATTCCCTGCTATTCAACAATCCAGTATCGATATTATTTCTTTAGAATGTCATAACGGTCGAGTGCCGCTTGAAGTGTTGTCACTTCTGAAAGGCAAGAAGGTGATGGTCGGGGCTATTGATGTTGCTACCAATGACATTGAAACGCCGGAAGAAGTCGCCGACACCATTCGCGAAGCACTTAAATATGTCGACGCTGACAAACTTTATCCTTGCACAAACTGTGGCATGGCACCGCTATCGCGAGACGTGGCGAGAGGTAAACTACAGGCTTTAGCCGCTGGGGCAGAAATAGTAAGAAAAGAGCTCTCTGCCTAATTTCTTCGTTTTTCTTTTACATAACCAACAAACGGATACTCCGTTTGTTGGTTTTATTTATTCTAATTAAACGTTGTTGATTTACACTATGATAGAGTTTTTAAGCAATAATATTTCAACACTTATGGCGCTGGTTGCAACAGGTGCATTTGCAGGGATTTTGGCAGGCTTACTGGGTGTCGGCGGCGGTATTGTTATTGTGCCGGTGCTATTTTTTGTGTTCCAAGGTTTTGGCGTATCGCCTGAGTCTGCCATGGTCATTGCAACCGCAACCTCGTTAGCGACAATCATTCCAACTTCTATCAGCTCAATTCGCTCACACAATAAAAAAGGCAATGTCGATTTTGATTTGTTAAAGCGTTGGGCTGTGTTTATCTTTATCGGTGTTTTGGTTGGAAGCTGGTTAGTAACACGCGTCAATGGTACTTGGTTGACTGGGTTATTTGGTATTATCGCAACCTTGTCAGCACTGAATATGCTGTTTCGAACAGGCAAATCAGCTTTATTTCAATCACTGCCAGGCAAAGCTGGACAAGCGACCATGAGTACCTCAATTGGATTTTTCAGTTCAATGGTGGGCATTGGGGGCGGTACTATTTCAGTGCCATTACTCACGCTTTATAACTATCCAGCACATAAAGCAGTGGGAACAGCCGCTGCCATTGGACTAATTATCTCTTTGCCAGGCGCTGCGACTATGCTCATTTTGGGTCATTCGCCTGCTGATGCGCCTGCTGGCACATTCGGGCTTGTGAACCTCGTTGCGCTCCTATGCATTGTGCCTTTAACTGTGTTATTTGCACCAGTTGGTGCATCACTTGCTGCTAAGCTAGACGCAAAAAAACTCAAGAAAGTGTTTTCTGTCGTGTTGCTTATCACCGGCATACGTATGCTTTTACAATTATTTTTGTAAGGTTGAATATACACAGGAATTAACCTTCAAGAATATGAATAATCAAACTGCAAGGCCTAGCGCTTTCGTCTGCTAGGTTGTTGCGATAGGTCAGCCACTGTAAAGCCGCTGACCTATTTTTTTAAGCCCTCAAATAATCACTCAGCTTTTACATATCAAAATCTTTAGTGGTCACTGTATCGGTTTACTTCACCGTCAGTGAGGTATCTCCTTACGAGTTGCCACTAATACCTTGTTCTTTCAGAGCAATCTCCGGGTTGATAAACACGCTTTTGAGTTTCGGCATCATTTGTGCAATTTAATTACAGCTGAATAGTTCAACTTAGCTTTAACTGAACTTTATTTATTGGTTTAACGTTATGAATTTAATGAATAAATGTTCATTTGATTGTGTTTTAAACATAACCAAATTTTGGAGACTTACTTTATGAAATTATCTCTTTTTGCACTGTCTACGCTTTTTGCATCGCAAATTGCAATTGCAGACAATTTAGTAACTAACGGCTCATTCGAACAAGATGCCGTGAAGTCAAAATGGACATTACTCGACTCAGTGACTGGGTGGCAAAGTGAAGGAGCCAAATTTGAAATTCAAACATCACGTCTTGGCATCATTGCCGCTGCAGATGGTAAGCAGTACATTGAGCTAGACTCGACGGCTAATCACAGTGTATTTCAAAGTGTTACTACTGAAGCTGGAAAAACCTATGAAGTATCATTTTATTATTCACCGCGCGTTAAAGGGAATAGCCAGACAAATAAAGTGGATGTTAAGTGGAATGGCACAACGGTATTAAGCCTAAACGCGACGCAAAGAGGTTGGCAATCATTCACATTGTCTGTACAGGCGACTTCAAGTAGTTCAGAGATCCGTTTCACTGGAACAGGCACGAATGACAGTTTAGGGGGCTTTATTGATGACGTCACCGTCACCGAAAAGCAAGCTTGCCATACGGGCATTTTTGGCATTAATAATTATGGTTCAGCCGAAACGGGTTATGTCTATAAGTTTGATTTAGAGACAAATACGTATAGTGTCGTCGCGGGTGCTCAAAATACGGCGTCCAATATTGCTAGTCACAACGGTAAGCTGTATTTCATGGAACAGCTAGATTCGGGCACAAAGGCTTCAAAACTGTGGTCATTGGACCTAGAGACTGGCGTACAAGCTGCACAAGCAGATGCGAAGTCTTGGCCAATCTACCGCTCTGCAGTCACCGCGAATGGCCAGTCTTTACGTGCGACTAGTAAAACTTATATGTATGACTACAACCTAGAAACTGGCGAAAAAACTGTGTTAGGAAAGATGCGTTACTCAGGTGACTCTTTCTCTCACGGAGATATTGCTTATTCTGCTGATAACAACACACTGTATGTGTTGACTGGTAAATCCCTGTATACCATAGATGATGGTTCAATGGCGTTAACTTGGATTGGCGACCATGGTATTAACTGGGCGTCTGGTTTGGCTATTTCTGATGATGGAACATTATATGTGTCAGGTAGAGTTTCAGGTGAGAGCGCAAAAATTTATAGCGTTAATCCCCAAACTGCAGCTGCAACTTATGTGATGGATGCGCCAGAGCATATTAATGACTTAACTTTTGTAGATAATTATTGTCATTAATTCGTATTTATAAGAATAGCCAAGGATAGGCTATTATGTTGTGTTATTATAATGTGGTAATGCTTTTAAAAGAAAAGTTTTTTATTTTTTAAATAAATTTATATCCTCTTAGCTCACTATAAATAGTTTCCCTTTCCAATAACACATAATGACTTTGCCTTTTTGGGTTGGATTATTGAATTTTTATGCATAAAAACTTATGATCTCTCTGTAATCATCGAAAATGGCATATGCTCAACTGGGAGCTTACCTCTCAGTTAGATTGAGCCATGTGTCTAAGCTTGCAAATGGAGTACTTTTTGTGAAAAAAATTAGTTTGATGGCCGCAGTTACATTGCTGTCTGGCTGTGCAGTAAACCCGTATCTTCAGCCAATGGTTGATGGTCCAAGCGCCAAGCTGCGTTTAGCATCTGTGCCAAGCAATAATAACTTTGTTGCAGTTCCTTTGTCAGAAAGTTGTATTTCAACAGAGTTTAAGCATGGTGGGCATATAGCGACACTGGGTGTTAAAGCTAACTTAGTTCGTAGCTTGAGCCGTTTAGATATGCCTGCATATGACGAAAAACTGGGTGATTCACATCAAAATGAAGTGTATATTCCGGCACAAAAACCTTTTTCATTTCAATTTAATGGTGTAGGGATCTCGGGTTTCACGCCTGGTCAAACTGATTCTGGTGGTGCGCTGTATTCTTGGTGTCGAAAGATCATTACTTTCACACCGGTGGAAAATGCAAACTATGAGGCGCTGTACGATTACATTGAGCTGCCAAATGGCAAAGAAACGTGTGGCGTTAAACTTTTCGAGATAGTTGCTGATGAGCAAAGTAAGTATAAGAAAGTTGAAGTAGACAATTACCAAGTGGTAGAAAACTACTGTAAATAATACGTTCTTTGTTATTAAGCCTTGTCGATCTCAATGGACAAGGCTTTTTCCTCTTTTCATAATGAGAGATGATTCAGGTTATTTGAATCATAACTGTTATATACTTTCTCATTTTAAATGTTCACACTATTTACTCCGGAAAAAAATTCTTTTAATTGCTCTTCTGATCTTGGGAAAATATAGACTGAGCGCTGCTTTTCCCAGCCTCAAGTCCTTGGTATTTTGGGTTGACTGCGAAGTCTACTATCCACGCATAAAATTGACCGTCATCTACAGTTATAACGACTCCAATTAATTTTCCCTCTTTATATGCAAAGTATTTAAATGGGCTGGTATTGAATGCCTGTTGCAGTTGTTCAGGGGGTCGCTCTGCCCAGCCGATTGATTGACACAATTCGCTGACTTGTTGCCAATCACACCATTGATGGAGCTTTCATATCGAACTTTCATCATTTGTGCCTTATGGTCACTTTTCTTATTTACTCATTTTATAAACAACTTTCTATAAATGCTGTTTATATTGCTTATTATGAAATTCACGTTTTTCCTACGCAGAGTATTATGTGAATAATTAATTTTAGCGATAAAGTCTTATATTAAGTTTATTTTTACTAAAATGTCGATTTCTATTTTTAATCTTATGCTATTTTTTATCTAATTGATAAAGGGTGGGGGAATCTAGTTAATTAAGAAATGCATTTAGGCATTTACTAATGCGTTTTTAGAAAGGTATCGACTTAACGACGCTAGAAAGTTAAAAAATTTTAAAAGTACAAAGTGTCACTAATCACTTTAATCGTGTTGCAAGGATTTGGTATGTAATATATGTTTTTTTCGATTTATTATAAACTAATGATATTGAAAATATGGGTAGCCTAGTACGATAATATATCAGTATTACTCGTCGTATTTACCATCAAAAATTTAACAATCTGCATCATATCAGAGGGAGAAGTGTGCCCATAATTCATAGGGTTGGATTTTATGATGAGTTTTTAGGTGTTGTTAGCAGGTAAAAGCGTATTGTTACAATAAAAAAGAGCATGATGTTTATCATGCCCCTGTGGTGTTTGTTAGTTAATGTTCCAAACTTGTTGTTCTTGGCTTGCATCTATCTCCCAGTTGTATACCAGTGGCTCTTTTGTTGTGCTGTAGAACCAAATCTCCGCTTTGAGTTTCTGATCTGCGTGAGGTAACTGGATTTGTGTTGTAAAACCGTTACTATCCAGTGGTGCTCTCAAAAAACAGTTACTTGTATTTGTCATGCTCTCACCTTGTTTGCAGATGTTTACGAAAGCACGTTCACTTACTAGGTTCTGACCAAATGTAACCTCTACGGCGACATTACTTCTAAAATCGAAAGTAACATCAACATCCATGCTATCCATTCCTTCACCTTGTGGTTGTGTTGCTGCCGTGTCACCTGCGTCAGTCGTGTCTTGTGGCACCGCATCTGGTGTGCTCGAACTTGTTGCTGCAGGCGCTGCTGCCGTGCTATTACTTGACGTTGTTGTCGTCGGGTTACTTTGACCTTCAGAGCCACCTGAACCGCCGCCACATGCTGTAAGTACTAATGTCATTAGAGTGATAATTAACTTGTTCATGGTCTGCTCCTAGTTTTGTGATGCGCTGCTGATGGTGTATTGGTAATTTGCGACAGGATTTTCAAACCAAGTCACGTTGCTCTGGCCAGCTGATGATGCGAACTCTACAAATTGCGGGTATGCAATGGACATCTCAACGCGCTCTTTTGGATGCTGCCAATCGGTATCGATGATCAGTGCCCAAGGTAACCCAGTGCCAGTTTGAAAGTACCCATTTGTAGATGATGTATCGTCGCCTTGGTCAAGATAGCTACTGTCAAATGCTTCTGTTGGCGCTTGGTTTTTCAAGTGTACTTCCCAGCCGCGACCATTATTGCTGTCAACATATGGACCGTGGTAATGACCGTCTACTGCGAAAATGAATGGGTCTAATTTGTCTAGTGTCGCTACATTGGCGCTGTACGTGGTCGACAATGGTAGAGTCAGCTCAAACGGAATCGGTGCGCGTTGAATATCACTACAGCCTTCTTCTGTTCGGAAGAATTTACAGCCTTCTTGTGTAGGCACCATTTCTCTGGTGTCAGCAAAAATGATGGCGATCGCTTCGTTTCGATTCGCTTCAAGCGGACTAGTTTGAGATTCCACGCCATCAACGGTTAACTTAATTTGTGCCTCATTGACATGATTTCGAGCTATGTCTTTAAAGCGCAGAGCAAATGCATTGTGGTAACCGGCACCAACGGCAACTAATGCACCTTCGACTTTGTATCGAACGACTTGATTACCAATCTGGCCTGTTGTTGCGCGGTATCTGACGACCACATCGTTGAAATCATAATCGCCTTTTTGTGGCCATAAGTCTTCAAACGCGGCGGTTTGCCAAGCGGTTGACGACTCGATTAAGCTGCTTGCAACCACTGACACTGAGATATCTTCTACTTCACCGGTATCCACCCCGCCTGTTGGCGCAATATCTTGGTTGTTTGATACTCTAAAGCGTGCCCAAGTGTTACCTTCAAGTGCGTCAACCGGCACAGGTATTAACACTCGGTTTTCGCCAGCAACACCGGAAAGTTCGCTGATGATTCGTTCAGATGATTGGAATTCACCGTCTTGGTTCCAGTCTACCCAAGCGTTAACGTAGCCGTTAGTAGAGAGTGTAAATGAGATGAGTGCATCATACCCTGTTTCAATGCTTGTAACGAAGCTAACGCCATCGTCATCATCTTGCGCTTGTGGTAAATGCTCTGCGCTTACGCCATCGCCAAAGTATAGATCTCCTGCAACGTGGCGGGCGCCATTTTCAGCTAAAGACGTGCCGTAGCTTTCAGGTGCATCGCCATAGTCCATGGTGGGATCTTCACTTTCATCAATAATCGGGGCAGTTGCGCAGCGTGCGCCATCATTAGAACCTGAACTTGGGCCATAGGCAAATAGCTGCGTGTCTGCTGGGTCATCTATGTTTACTTGATAGATATGACCATCTTGGTTACGACTGATATAAAAGTTGTTATCGATATCGAAATATACAGCACCAAAAGTACCCGACTGGCCTACGTTACCAAGCATAGTACTTTCACCTGTTGTGGCATTAATGCGATGTAAATTACCGTTGCTATCTACACTATAAGCCATGCCAGCTTCGCCATTGGGGGCAAACGCCATATCAAAGATGTTTAGGTTAAGATCCCCACCATTGATGATACGCGTTGCTTGCAAATAGTCGTTGCTTGTTTCATCCAGCGAGACACGGTATAAACCGTATGAACTCCCTTTTCTGTAAACATAATATGCATTTTCGTGAATTGCGACATCGCCAACGTAGAAGTTGGTGTCAGGGAAGCCGATAGTATTTAATGGTTCTAATGTATAGTCTTTACCAACACGACCGATGTCTTTGCGGCTGTAATCCCAACCATAGAGGTAACGGTCGTGGAGACTGAATCCAAACCCGTTAAGCTTGTTGTTGGTGCCAACGCTTTGTGCGAACTCTGTGAATGCGCCGGATACTAAATTTACGCCGTATATAGATGCTGTATTTCCTTGCACTAAAAATGCTTTAGAAGGGCAAGTATCGAACGGTGCTGCATTCACGCCTGCAGACAAAAGGCACAAGCTTAATAGTTTGTATTTCATGACTTTCTCCAAGATGCAATTTTTGCTGATTTAACTGATTGCAATCGCAGTGCCAACCTTAAGTTACTAATATTATTGTTATTTTTTTGTTTGTGTTTTGCGGGTTTTCAAAATGCAAAGCCATATCGAAATCAAAATTTCATTTTAGGAATGAAAAAATCCATAGGTCATGGCGCCAAATTAAGCATGAATGTGGGGAAAGGGAGGTGCTTTATCGATTGATCGATCCTAATAAATGAGTAAAAGCCGACATAGCATGAAGGCTTTTACTCAAACCGCGTTAATTTAACGTGTTAAGTTGAAGCGTCTTAATCGAATAAGTAGCGCTAGTACACCTATGCTGAAGAGGCCGAATGAACCACTACTGCCTGGGTCATTATTTGGCCTGGACGCAGGGGCCGCAACGTTTATGTTTATTTCATGTGAGGCTGTGAGGCCAAATGAGTCAGTCACAGTCAGTGCAAAAGTTAACGTTTCATTTTGTGTTACTTGCGGGGCTGTAAATTTTAATTGCTGGGTATTTTGAGGGAGTGTGATTTGCGTCCCCGCAGTTTGCTTCCATGTATAAGTTATTTCGTCGTTATCAGGATCTGAAGACGTTGAAGTAATAACGACTTCATTGCCAATAGATACTGTTTGTGTATCGCTCGCTAAAGTGACTTCAGGCGCTTTGTTTGCACGTATGCGCACCGTCACTTGTGCTGTGGTCGCGGCTTCATATTCATCCGTGACTGTTACTTGATAGGTTTTTACTGTATCTACGGCTACTTTTTCAGCACTGAGTTGCAAGGTGTCTTCTGTGCCGATGATGTCATCAGGCGAATTCATTTCATGCCATTGGTAGGTCAAGTTATCACCGTCTGGATCAGTGGATTGGGTGGCGTCTAATGCAAAGTCTAGCTCACTGCGTACCTCAACATCTGAATGTGCAACAATCGCTTTGGGTACTTCATTTACAAAGGTGGTCGAAAAGTTATAAATAGTGACATTATCACTCCCTTCGGAGGTGTTGTACCCTTTGTTGTATAAGATCGCAATTTGATTTGGACCTGCTTCCAATTCAATGTGAATATTTGCCTTGGTTTCTTGGAGGCCACTGTCTCTAAGTAGCTGCTTGCCATTGTGGAAAATATCGACATAGTCTTCATATTTTTCACTGGAAATAAGATAGTCAAAACTGACCGCGCTGATATGCACATTATCAATGTCAGCAGTTATGTAGGTTTTTTGCCAAGCGAGTTTATGATCAGGGTCGTCTGAATTATCTATCATATCTCCACTAACTAGGACCTTTTCTCCGTCGTCAGTGGTTGCTGTATACCAGTTTGCCTCTCCGCCTGTTGACCATTTTATGTGTGTTGGACTCGATAAGTGCTGATTGACATCTTCTTCGATTTCGCGGGTTTTGTAATAGTGTAAATGCTCATAATAGCGAGCTTCTACCGGTGAGTTTATGTCCACATATACTTTGTAATAGCTATGATGATGTTGTTCTGGTAACTGAGCGCTAAATTGACATGTTTGTTGAGAAGCAAGGGGAGTGTTAGTGCAGGTTTGTTCGACAAGCGCTACGTTAGATGGATTGGGGTGTATGTAGTCGGGATCTGCGTTATCAGCAAATTTGACATTGGTAATGTTAACGGGTGTGTTTAGGGTATTGGTGAATTCGCCTGTTAAAATAGTGGGTGCTTCTTCTTGAATGAAGGCATGTTGCGTTTCAGTTTCAAAACCAAATTCAATTGTCCGTCCAAACAGCCAATCAGATAAATTTGCTACATCGGCAAATACCCCCGGCTTATTAGGTGCACCGCAGCGAAAACCCCAGCTTACGACGCCAACCTGAACCCATTCATTTTCTTTTTTGACGATAAGTGGGCCACCGCTATCACCATTGCATGGGCTTTTGTCTCCGGCTTCAACACCTGCACACATCATAGAAGCCGTGATATCACCGTCATAATGATCTACATCGTTACAAAGGTCGTTAGGGATATATTGCAAATCGACTTCCTGAAGCTTGCTTGGCAGACTGCCGTTATAATTTAAGCGGCCCCATCCCATTACTTTGAGCGTTTCGCCCGCCACTAGGTTATTACGTACTGCTGGGTTAGCCAGTTTTATTGGTGTGATGTTTTCAACTGGGCGATCTAGTTCCAAAATAGCAATGTCATAAGCTCTTTCATCGGTAAAAATCCAATCGTAGTCGTCGTGCATGAATTGACGCAATACGTGATAGGTTTGCCATTGTGTTGGTTCACTCAGGTCATGTCCTCCAAACTTCACAGTGAAGGACTCAGTGTAACCATTTCGCACGCAGTGGGCTGCGGTAAGCACTTTGTTGTCGCCAATAAATGTGACCCCACAGCTATGCACGCCATTTTTTTGTAAACTGCCAATAAATGGGTAATTAAAGGGCGTTGTTTCATGACCTCCAACTATATAAGGAGTCACTTCTGACGAAGGCAGGAGTGTGTTAGGGGCTTTTAATGGGGAATTTTGTTCAATCGCAGTACCAATGGCTGGAATAGTTATGGTCACGATAAGAAGCAATCCTTTCAACTTAGCGAGCATTGTCAGTCCTATTTTCTGGTTAAATTATTTACTTAAAGAAACTCATAGAATATGAGCTACATCAGAACAATATTGTTTAAAAATGTATTCTTTTGTGTGTTTTTTGATCTCGCCTATTTTAATATTTAATTCCCAATAATCGAAGTGATAATTTTAAATATTTATAACTATTAATATATTAATGGTAAGTGGTGCCATAAATAATGTGTAAATATGATTTATATCGTTAGTATCAGCAGTGACGCGATATCACTAAATACACCGCTGTTGTGTTTAGCTTTCACTATAAAGCTGATTTTTTAGATTGAGATAACCCAAAAACATCTGTGATCGTTACGGTAAGCATCCAACTCTTGGTGTGAATCACCTCTAGGGCAGTAAAACCCAACTGTTCGGTTTTATCTGGCACTGAGGTTGTAGTCCCCAACGTGTGCGCCCAATTGCGGGTGAGAGTGTCGCCATCGGGATCCCCTGCGTCAGCGCCGAAAAAGAGGGCGTTTCCTGAAGAAACCGCTTTATATTTGACATGACCTATGTGAGTTTTGGCATGTTGCTATTAATAGTTTGCACTAAAGTTGTGTGAATGACGTTGTTAAAAGTAATGACTGTTGCACTGCGCTAAATTGTTATGACAAACGTAAAAAAGTAGATTAAGGTTATTGTCAGTGTGATTTTGGACAAAAAGGACAGGTGAAATAATGAAATTTGAGCAACTATTAAGTCATTTTGATACGGGCATTTGTATTGATCAATTACAAAAAGAGTCGCTATTGGACCTCGCCTTATTGTTTATCGGTGTAGATGGCAAAATAGACGACAGCGAAAAGCGTGTAGTGTATGAATGGGCTAACCAACTTCAGTGGAATTCGACAATAGCATTGGAAGACTATTTTGAAGACAGTCTGAGTAAATCGGTGTTGGCGGTACAGCAAAATGACATTGAGTCGTTTATTCAACATCGCATGCACCATATTGTTGATGAGCCTATGCGAAAATTTGTCAAAGAGCTCGTCATTAAAGTTATCGAGGCCGACGGTGTCGTGGATGATGCCGAAAAACGCGCCCTTGCCATGTTAGAGGCTGAGCTTTGATAGGCCGATAAGGTAAAGTTGAGGCAGCGCTTTTGGTTGAGCTGCCTCGTTACACGCTACGTCTACCTTGTTTCCCACTCTGGGAATGGATCAGGCAGCGTACTCCAAAGCTGCATACCGAGTGCCATTTCTTCTTCAGTTAACAAACACGCATTCAGCGCGTCGATAATTGCTTGTTTATCGAGCCTTTGGCCAATAAATACGAGCTCTTGACGCATGTCGCCGTAGGGTTCTTCCCACATCTCTTGTATTGCATCAATGTATTCTGGGTCGGTCGGCCACTGCGCTTGAGGGACGGCTTTCCAAAAGAGGCCAGCCACGCCATATTGCGCCATGCCACCTGCTTGATTCCAGCTACCAGCAAACTGGGGACGCGATGCAAGCCAAAAAAAGCCTTTAGAGCGGATGAGCTTACCTTTTTTGTCTTTGCTGTGTAAAAAGTCATAAAATCGTTGTGGGTGAAAGGGTTTGCGTGCGGCATACACAAAACTGCTGATACCAAATTCTTCCGTTTCTGGTACATGCTCACCACGTAGCTCTTTTAACCAGCCCGGTGAAAGCTGCGCTTTTTCAAAACTGAACTTGCCTGTTGCAAGGATCTGTTTGAGCGGTACTTGGCCGTTTAATACAGGAATTTGCATGGCTTCGGTATTAAGTGTGCTTAGGATGCTCTGAAGACGACGCAGCTCTGTCTCAGAAACCAGATCGGTTTTGCTGATCACAATCACATCAGCAAACTCTATTTGGTCAACTAATAAATCAGCTACATTGCGGTGATCGTCTTCACCTAAGCTCTCTCCTACTTCTTGCAAGTAACGGGCTTGGTCGTAATCTTTTAAAAAGTTAAGGGCATCGACAACCGTCACCATGGTATCTAATGTGGCGACATTAGATAAGCTTTGGCCGTCTTCATCGGTAAAGGTGAAGGTTTCAGCCACCGGGAGAGGCTCAGATATGCCTGTGGATTCAATAACGAGGTAATCGTATTTCCCTTCTTTGGCGAGCTGGGTGATTTCTTCGAGTAAGTCTTCTCGCAGCGTGCAGCAAATACAGCCATTGCTCATTTCTACGAGCTTTTCTTCTGCTCGATTAACGCCGATTTCATTTTTAACGGTGGCGGCATCGATATTAATTTCGCTCATATCATTCACAATAACCGCTATTTTCAGTCCATCTCGGTTATTGAGTATGTGGTTTAATAGGGTGGTTTTCCCCGCTCCAAGAAAACCGGAAAGTACTGTAACAGGTAATTTTGACGGTGTATGTAACATAACTTGCTACCTTATTGTTACTAGGAAAAGGATGAAAGTGTCTATTAAGACCGAATTAAATGTTCCTTCATCTCTTGGCATGCTTTGACGTCAATGCAGTATTCTGCTGTCGGTCTTGCCATCAGTCGTTGGACACCGATAGGTTCGCCGGTTTCAAGGCAATATCCATAGGTGCCTAAACGGATCCGCTCAAGGGAGAGTTGAATTTTAGGCAGTAATTTTTGCTCTCTGTCAACAATGCGCATAAGTAGCTCACATTGCTCTTCCCACGAAGCTCTGTCGTTAAAGTCAGGTAAATCGGGTGGGTTAAGCATTTCCTCTTTGGCTTCTTTTATTCGGGCTCGGGTTGTGTCGTGTAACTCAATGAGTAGGTCTTTAAAAAATGCCAATTGCTCGTCATTCATATAGTCTGATTCAGGAGCGTCAATAATTTTTTGTTCAATTGCGGAGGTCATAATTAATATACCACTAATTTTGCTTATTTGTTATGTTATAACATATTTTGGTGGTTTCACCATTGGAATTACCGTTGGCTACTGTGTTTAAGGGTACGACCAGCAAGATTAATTCATTAATGCGATGAATTCTCATTTACATTTGTGTATATTGTTGTGTTATATCGTATCAAAATTAAGTTTTAACAGAATAGGTGAACCTCACATGATCAAAACGGAAGTCGTAATCGTTGGTGCAGGTCCTGCGGGGCTTGGGTGTGCAGCTTTATTAAAGCAAATGGGGATTGAAGATCAAGAACTCATAGTGCTTGAACGAGGCGAGGTGGGGGAGAGCTTTTTAAGGTGGCCAGAGAGCATGCGCTTTATTACCCCTTCTTTTCCATGCAATGGCTATCATCAGACAGACTTAAATGCCATCACCCCAGATACCTCTCCTGCATTTAATGCAGGAAAAGAACACTTAAGCGGCAAAGAGTATGCGAAGTATCTAAACATGGTGGTAAACCATTACAAAATTCCGGTCACAACACAGACTGAGCTACTGGAAGTCTCATCGATAGGACCAAGTGATGGGTTTTATTTACGCACAAGTGATTCTGAGATTCAGTGTAAATTTTTAATTTGGGCGGGTGGCGAATTTCAATCTCCGAGTATGAATGCCTTTAGTGGCGCTGAGCTGTGTCAGCACAATACTCATATTCGAGATTGGCAAGCATTAGAGCAAGGCCATTATGTGGTCATTGGCGGTTATGAGAGTGGCGTAGATGCGACATTTAATTTGGCAAAATCAGCAAATAAAGTCACGCTCCTTGATTGTAAGCCAAATGACGGCGATACCTACGATCCCAGCCAGGTTTTATCTCCGTATACCATGGAGCGTATGAAGTCGATTGCAGACAACAAAGACATTGACTACGACGGCGAGTTTGAAGTCAGCTCTGTGTACAAAGAGGGCGATGAGTATGTTGTCCAATCTACCGACGGCAATGAGGTACGTACGCCATTTCCACCGATCAACTGTACTGGCTTTGAGATGGACCTTGGACCTGTGTCTGATTTGTTTGTTTATCAAGATAACGGCTATCCGTGGGTAAGTGCATTTGACGAGTCGACTAAGCGCAGAAATTTATTTTTAGCAGGTCCAAGACTTTACCATGATCCAACTCTGCTGTGTTTTATCTATAAGTTTAGAGGCCGATTTGCTGCTCCGTGTAGGGTCATTGGTTCAGAGTTAGAGCTTGATATGTCGGTGATGAAACACTATCGCCAAGCGGGAATGGTGCTCGAAGATATGGACTGTTGCAAGCAGCAGGAGTGCTTCTGCTAATGACGCAGTTTATTGATGTACAAACTTTTTACCCAGAGCAAAAGCAAAAAAATAATTGGTTATTGATTGGTAAAGAGAGCGTGGGGAAAACCGCATTCACAGAAAATCTAATTGGTAAAAAATCGGGTAAAAGCAACTTTCAAGGCAGCTCTTTATTTTGCAAAGAGTACACGTGGAATGGCCAAACAATCACCGATACGCCTGGCATACAAACCAGTATGGACAGTGTGGTGACTTCCCAAGTTTTGAGCCGATTAAAAACCAGTGAACATATTATTTTGACGCTCAAGGCGTCTGACTTACAAAGTGATTTATCTGACCTGTGGCATCTGGCAAAAGGGCAAACAGGCATTGTGATATTAACATATTGGGATGTGGTCAAAGACAAGGCTGGCGTAAAAGAGGAACTTGCGAGACTTCGAGAAAGCACTAATTTGGCTTGGGTAACTGTTGATAACCGACATATTACAGATGAACAGCTGCAAGAAATCGAGCGGGCGTTATCACGTCCATCTCGTTTTCCAAAAAGTCCCCCGACGCTGTCTGCTAATTGGTCGGTAACACCCAAGCTATTGTTTTTCGAAAAAACTGGCTTGGCTCCGCTGTTGTCCTTTTTATTACTGGTGCTACCCGCTTGGCTGGCCGTGACTAATGCAAATACATTTGCCGATTGGCTATACCCGACGATTGAACAGCCAGTCGACTTAATTAAATCAAAGCTCTCACATTTGCCAGAGCCATTTAATCATATGCTGGTGGGTGATTATGGCTTGGTGTCTATGTTGCCGTTTTTAATCTTGTATGCATTGCCGACGGTGGTCATTTTTTCGATGATTATTTCCTTGTATAAAACCACAGGGCTGATAGATAGGTTGTCTTATCGTTTGGACCCTGTTATGCACAAACTCGGATTAAGTGGTCGAGACTTGGTGCGTGTGATCATGGGGTTTGGCTGCAACGTACCTGCGATAATTCAAACTCGTAATTGCTCTTGCTGTACAAGGGGGAGCTGTGTATCTGCGATATCGTTTGGTTCTGCTTGCTCATATCAATTGCCAGCCACTGTTGCGGTGTTCTCCGCAGCGGGCAAGCCTTATTTAACCTTACCGTATTTGATCATTTTAGCCGTGACTACCTGCATTTATTTGATTGCGACAACCTCTGCGGCGCAGCGAAAAGCAGCGGCATCTCATAATTTATTGAATCGAGGTTTTTTACAGCCGCCTAATTGGCGTTTTGCAGTCAATGAAATGGTCGATGTACTTAAGTCATTTTTTAAGACCGCATTTCCGCTTTTTGTTGGGATCTGTTTAGCTGCTGGATTTTTAGCTTGGCTTGGCTTTTTCGATGCACTAATTGGCGTAATTGCACCATTGATGAGTGTGGTGAATTTACCTGAAGGCGCAGCTATTGCGGTGATTTTAGGTGCAATTCGTAAAGATGGCTTGGCTATTGGATTGATTGATAGTAGTACGCAAGGGCTTAAAATTGCTGAAATCACAGACGTTCAATTGTTATGTGCGGTATATTTGGCGGGAGTGATGTTGCCTTGTATCGTGTCGTTACTCACCATTATTCGGGAAATGCAGTGGCGATTTGCATCCAAAATGGTGTTAAGACAAATCTCGTGGGCAGTGGTTTTTACTATGTCTCTGTCTTGGGGGATTGGCTGGATCTTAAGCTAATGATGTATACAGGCCATCGTACAGCATAACTGTTCGGATGAGATGAGAAGTGATAGACAATCCATGCACTACGCAGGGTTTTTTAACGACTTTTTGCTTGATCTTCAGATTAGGGTTATGTGCTTTTTGATTACTTGTTGATTTTGCAATAGTGTTATTGGTTTATTTTGTATAACCTGAATAAAAAATTCCATGAGTTTTGGGGTTTTATTCTTAAAAGGGCACACAATGGCAATGTCGGCATTTCAATTAAGCAGTATAACCCTGTTATTTTTATCACTCACAGGCTGTGGTGGAGGAGGTGCGGATAATGTGTCATCACCGACCAATTCGACAGAAAACACAGTACCACAATGCACCGTCAATTCGATTGACATACCACGAGGCAGCGGTGCTGTTGCAGTCAGTGACTCATTACAATGCAGTGATGCGGATGGCGATACACTGAGTTATGAGCCAAGTACAATTCAAAGTGATGGTGTTGCATCTGGTTCGTACACTCAAACTATAACTATCTCCGATGGCCAAGGTGGGCAAACGCAAGTGGCGTTGCCATATCAAATCACAAACCAAGCGCCGAGCTGCTTGCAAAGCAGCCAGCCGGACGTGTCTTTATCCCAATCAAGCTTGATTGTTAGCAGTTATTTATCTTGTAATGATAAAAATGGCGATAGCCTGACTTTTACACCATCAGCTATTGATACCTCTGGGCAAGCAGCAGGCGAATATACCCAGCAAATAAGCTACAGCGATGGGGAGCTCAGTGCCACGCTAGACTTCAAATATACACTGAGTGAAAGCGGGCAAACCGCGCTCACACGTTGTGAAGTCATTCGTCAATCCGTGGCGGTGTCCCCTGAAAGTGATGTTGTTGTAACCTGTGATGGTAATTACGCTTACATTACTTCAGATACTTACCCAAGTCATGATTTGATGAACGGTATAAGGGCGACCAATGAACAGATCCCTGTCCCTGCGGTTGCTTATGCGGCGCCAATTAAATTGGAATCGCAACCTGCGGCTAGCCCCACAACAGTTGATGCTGCGCTTGGGGTGGCAATAAATGGGGTGCCTATTTATGACTATTCGGCTGCGGGCGAACTCGATTTGTTTAACTACGACCCTAGTGTCGATACGGTTGCACTTGGCCAATTAGATAATTGCGGTGGTCATGCAGGCAGAGGGGATGACTATCACTACCATGCTGCACCGACTTGCATGATGGATGCGATGGAGTCACTGAGCGACGATACCATCATAGGCTGGGGATATGATGGGTATCCGCTCTATGGTTTTAACAACCCAGATGGCAGTACTATTTCGCAAGGCGATTTGGAGCTGTGTAATGGCATTGCAGATGACACATTTGGTTATCGATATCATTTATCGACTGCGCCACCCTATGTGTTTCAATGTTTAGTGGGTGAAGTGTACACCGGCGATTTACCGCGTGTTGCGCCACTGAGTGGGGGAGTAGATCGTGCCGATCTGAAACCGCCTGCGGGAGATGTACAAAATTTGACGCACACTGTAGATGCCGATGGGAAGCGAACGATGCGCTATGACTATCAAGGCGAAAATTATTATGTCACTTATTCACCCAGTAAAGATAAAGCCAATTGTTATGAATTTGAAATGAAGGCTATTTCTAATAATGGTGCTATTCAAACAGGGACATACTGCCGATGAACCTTGTGAAGCATTTTTTATTTTTTGGTATTTATACTGTGATGTTGTGCACAAGTGCCATATCCCATGCACATGCGCTAAAAGAAACCACTGCAACGATAACGGTGCGTAGTGGGCAGATTGATGTGCTGGTTAATACGGATTTTAGTCATTGGTTGAGTGTATTACACAATAATGAAGCCTGGTTGCTCGGAGATACTGAGCTGGTATTGCAAAATGGGCAATCAGAGCAAGTAAAGCGTAAACAACTACAAGACCTTGTGCTTACACATACTAAAATTCAGGCTAATGGCACATTACTTAATTGCCAGTTGAATCAATTTCCCATAAAGCTTACTCAGCTTCACAAGGAGCATCATAGCCGCGCTTATTTTAGACTTGGTTGCGTATCGCCCCAAAAGCAATTAAATTCAGTCTCTTTGACATTGCCTAAGTCACTTGGCCGTGTGTATACCAGCTTAGTGCAGCCAAAACAGCAGCTTATTGGTGCAGGGCAACAGGCTAATTTTAAATTATAAGGTGTACACAATTGCGGGGGAATAGCGCTTTTTTGCTCAGGCGGTTAGGCGTGTCGAGCCGCCAGAAGCGTTTTATAGCGGATGAATTATGTAAATATTCATAAGAGTAAGCGCATCTGTGATGGCTTACTCTTTAAAAGAAAAGTTATTTACTTCCCTGACTGTTGCTGTATTGGTTTATTATGCCAAACGGCTCAATTGCTTTGGCTCTAGGTGGAGTGCTAGGAGAGCTTGAGTGAACTCCGCCATAGATACATTTCAATAACTTAATATGCAACGTTTTCATTATTTAACTCCTTTCTTTAAAGCACTTTGCTATAAGAGTTAGGTGCTATATTACTCTTGGTGTTTAGTATTTGGTAAGTTAATAGACACTGCCCTATATGGTAACTTCGGCGCATTAGCGCTTCCCCCTACAATGACCTTCAAAAGTTCTTTCGTTAGTTGCTTCATAGTGTTTTCCTTGTTTCATACAACTTAATTACTTGATTTTGGTGAGGCAATTCTTTAGGTGAGAGTTACCAGCAGTATTACTTTTTAATGTAGCTTGATTTTTTCGTGGCAAGTCAGGTGACTTTGCATAGCTACCATAAATAGAGTTTAGTATTTTTTCATTTAGAACTATCATATCTCGATTCCATCGATTCAGTTCACATTTAAAATGAATCCGTTTCTAGTTAGTTTTTAAGAGTTACCCGTAGATTTATTATTGGTTAGCTTAATTGCTTGTGCTCTGTGTGGTAAACCTGGTGAGTTACCATTCATTCCACCCATAATTGATTTTAATTCATTGGTATTCAGTATTTTCATAATTCAGCTCCTTCGACTTTGCTGTACTGGCATAAGTTAAAAAGCACCCACAAAGAATTACCTGGATTAATAGAATTATATTGTCTCTTAAATAAAGCTTAAAAAAGGCGTTATCAATTAAATAGTATTTATATGCCAATACCTCAAGCCATGTGATAGCGTTCACAATAATTGACAATGCGACTACAATCGCAATAGTACATTCTTGTGTGGATAGCGTTTGTTTTTGGTAAACGTACAGGTAAAACTTAGTTCCTGTCTTTTGGTATAGCATTAATGCTAGGTTTCTACGATAAAATATTGGTATGAAAAAGGCAAGATTCACTAAAGACTCAAAAATGTAGTAATGGGTGTTCCACTGGATGGTCAGATGCATTGTTAATAAACTAGTGGTGACAACAACCACATACGAGAGCAGAAACCATCTCGCAGTCGCAACTTTCCAGCTAAGCAATAAACCGATAACAACAACTAGTGGAAATATATGGTCCAAAATAGCGTAAATATTATCCATAATTACTACTCCTTTTCTGCTTTTTGCTTTTCCTCAGCTATAACTGAAGATTTAAAATCGAAAATACCACTCAAATCTTTACCAAATATCAGAAACAGCTCAAATAGTTGAGTGCATGTCATATCTGTTTTGCCAGACTCATAGTTACTAATAGACGCTTGGTCAACGCCTAGCTTTTTCCCTAATTGTTCTTGTGTCCATTTTCTTTCTTTGCGTAGCTGTCGCATTGAGCGTTGGACGTACGCCCTAAAGTTTTCTGTTTTGATCCTTCTTGTGCTACTCACCGCCACACCCTTGTACCTCTTCCTTAATCGATTGTCGTAAATTATCAGTTGATACTTTTATTTGCAACCAAAATTTAACAAAACACCTTATATATTAGCACTTTATAAAAGTATTTATAAAAAGTTTAGGTAAGGTAAAGTATAAAATGTATATGAAAAAGTCCTATTTTTAGTGAAAAAATAGTCAAAAGTTGCAGATGTTTGTTTAAAAGTGAAGTGCTATTTATCTCGTTTTCTACCCTGAGCAATATGCGCTTTTAACGTGCCGACAAAGCTGCGCGAAACAGGAATGTGTGCGTCGGTACCAGCAAGTCGCACAAAGTGCTTTCGATTTTGGTATTTAAGTTCTATGAGCCGTATAGCATGAATGATGTAGCTTCGGTGTAGACGATAAAATTGCGAACTTGGTAGCTGCGCTTCAAAACTATCGAGAGTGTGTTCAGAGATAATGGTCTCAGTATTATGCGCTTGAGCACCGTGCTCGGTTAAATGGACTCGGCGATATCGACCAATGCTTTCGATAAAGTTGATATGGTCAAATTCAATGACTTTTTGCTCGGCATGATCGCTGAGGATAAGGCGCTCGATGGGTTTTTTAGTGTGGTAGCAGCTCTGTTGATGGATAATTTTATTGATACTTTTTGTTACGAGCTCAGGTCTTGCTGGCTTGACCAAATAATCAATGGCCTTGGTATCAAAAGCTTTGAGGGCATAATGCTCGTATGCGGTCATGAAAATGAGCTGATAGTTTACATCTTGGGTGGCTTTGGCAACATCAAAGCCATTTAATTCTGGCATCTCAATATCGAGAAAGACGATATCAGGACGTTTAATCATGATTTGTTCAATGGCTGATTTGCCATCGGCAGCTTCAGCAACAATCTGTAGTTCAGCAAAATTATGGATCACATCTCTCAAATTTCGTCTTGCAGCGGGTTCGTCGTCGACAATGATCACGGTTTTAGTATTCATATTTACTCAATATTATGCGGTAATTTGATAAACGCACTGGTGCCTTCATCACTGGATTGTAACGCAAATGTGGCTTGGTCTTGATAGTGTAATTTGAGGGTTTCAGTTGTGATGCGCAGCCCTTCACCTTGTACAACAAGACTGTCATTAAATTGAGCGCCAGTATCTTGTACTTCAATCAGCAGCTCAGTGTCTTGTTCTTCAATAATGATACTGATATGGCCCATTTTTGCGTAGGGCGCAATGCCATATTTCACAGCGTTTTCAACAATTGGCAATAAGAGTAAAGAGGGGACAGGCAGCGGTTCCAATGCACTATGGCAATCTATATCAAAGGTGAGCCTGTCGGCAAAGCGCTTTTGTTGCAAAACTAAATACAGCTCTACCAGTTTTAGCTCTTGTTCAAGTGGGATAAATTGCTGTTTGGCCTGTTGAATGGTTTGACGTAGTAGGTCGCTCAAGTCGTAAATTAAGCCTTTTGCGTTTTGTGGGTTGTGTGTCACTTCGCTGGCGATGAGGTTAAGCGTATTAAACAAAAAGTGCGGGTTAGACTGCATTTTTAGTATTTGTAGTTCTGCTTTTTGAGTCTGTAATTGTGATTGAAAGTGATATGTTTGCTGCTTAAACATGAGCATCACCGCAATGTAAACCAAGGTTTCAAGTAACATAATGACAATCGGTAAGAAAGTCACTTGAGGGGCCGTGGGGCTGGTGGGTAAGTTCACAATAGGGCCAATGAGTGCATAGAGAGTTATGATGACAAATGGCCTAAGCAACCAAACATTGTGACCTAGGTGTGGTGGAAAAAGTCGCGCTAAAACAGGCTCTAAGGCATTAAACAACAGATAACCTGCGCAAAATCCGCTCCAAACCTTGAATGTAGCCTGAGCAAATAAATGCAGTGTGAAGACATCAAGCACAAGTAATACGCTCGACAGCAGCAAGATATTGAACCAAGGCCAAATCAGTAAAAATATCCAAGCTTGCGTTTTTCTTTTGTTATATAGCCCAATTTGATTCGATGGTATATCTAATTTATCCACTTAATAGTCCTGCAATTAGCGATATGTTGCATGGTACAAGTAAACGCATTTTGATGATACGCCGCGAAAACACCATTGATACAGACTTTTACACCATCTGCACACAACTGACTACGTCACAGCTATTTGCGGTGATATTCCTATGTCTCAACACGACAAGTAATTGTCAGCTGAGACATAAGGAAAACAAACATGGTTTATAACATACGAGAAAAACAGTTTAAGTTGACACCCTCTGCGGTGGCTTTACAAAAAGTACTTGGGGTGTGCTTACTAAGTGGCTTATTGGTGGCATGTAACGATGACGATGATGCAGTTGTCTCTGTAGAAGAAACCGCTGTTCAATCATCGGTTGAGACGAGGCCGTCCACAGGCCCATTGAGCGATGCGTGTTTAAAGGCTGAGATTAATACGTTGACTACAGCCAAAGGCGTGGAGTTTATTAGAACACCAGATATCTGCTTTGATGACTTACCCGGCTATGACTTTTCAGCTAACTATATAGAGCTCGAAGGACTGAGATTACATTATGTTGACGAAGGACCAAAAGAGGGTGAGGTGGTACTGATGCTTCATGGTCAGCCAAGTTGGTCATATCTATATCGTAAAATGATCCCAATCTTAGCAGATGCTGGTTATCGCGTGATTGCGCTGGATAATATGGGGATGGGTAAATCAGATAAACCTGTGAATACCTCTGTGCATCAATATGAGCATCATGTGGCTTGGACTAAGGCATTTATTAATCAGTTGCAACTCACAGACATTAATTTGTTTGTACAAGATTGGGGTAGTCTTATTGGTTTGAGAATAGCGGGTAATATGTCTGAGCGGTTTGCGAGAATCGTGGTCGCCAATGGTGATATGCCAATTATTCCGACAGGCAGTAATCCATATCTGTTACCTAGCTTTGAAATTGATGAGTCTATCACCGCAGATGCGAGTACGTTTTTTGATTCGCGGTCCAGTGATCGTGTAGAGGGATTTCAGCAGTGGATCAATTATGCAGCCAGTGTTCCTGAGTTGATGGCAGGTGATGTTGTCCAAAAGCTTTCAGCAATTGAATTGAGCGATGCGGAGGTCACAGCTTATAACGCACCGTATCCAAATGTGCACTATAAAGCGGCGATTCGTGCGTTTCCGTCCATGTTATCCGGTATTGAGATGCAAACGTTGCCTGCGTGGCAGACATTAGGGGCTTATCATAATCCATTTATGTTTAACGCCGGTGAGTACGATACGGGGCTTGGGAGCGAATCGAACCAACAAAAATGGGTTAACCATGTTCCAGGGGCTGACGGGGCTGATCACCGACGTTTTCCTGCAGGGCATTTTATTCAAGATGATGTAGGGGAGGACTTGGCGCTGCACTTTTTAGCATTTATGCAATCGACGGCAGTGCAAGAACCACTTGTCACAGGGGGCCCAAGCTACAACATGCGTTACTGTGAAATTTTATTGCCTTATCAGCAAGACGGTAAAGTCGTTGCGCAAGTATGGGGCACCCCTGGCGTTGATATGTGCCGTCAGGCCCAGTGGGATGTCATTGATTTTGATGAGGTTGCACAGCAATACGATGCGTTGAGCGCAATACCGAATGGTCCGCGCTTTTTTGTGGTGGATGAAAGCCGAGGTGGTGACACAATCACGCTTGATGCAGACACTGAGTTTCGTCAATTTGGTGATGTCAAAATGCGCTTGCTGACCACAGCTGATATCAGTGCGGCAGGTGGTGAACAAGCGCCATATCTTGCCGCAGAAGTATCTAGAAATAATACATGGCATTTTTACCAAGGCAGACGTGTTTATGAAATTACCGACAACCAAGGCCAAGTTTACGTGATGCAATCGTTTAGCCGTATTTCGGATGCGTCATTGCAAATGGATGACTTAAAGGAATTAGGGCAGCGATTAACTTTGCCTGATGGTTGGCACTACGCAAGTCGTATATTGACTGAACCACTGAATGTCACTGCTGCTGGCGGCATCGCTTATGTAATACAAGATGAATTAGGTAATAGCTACCAGCTTGTGCAGTAATAAACTCGGTCACCTCGTCATACGGGGTGACAAATAGGGAGATGTTATGCGTTTTATTGTTTTTTAAATCGGCGTTTAGTTGCATTCCAACTTTGCCAGCCAACAAATAGGAGTGCGCCGAATAAAAAAGAGTAAATCGCAAATGTTGCGATTTTAATAATAAACACGATGAGTAATATCAAAAAAATGACTATGCCCATGAGCAGTTTTGGAGATCTTGCAAGGTATTTTGCAAAGAGCTGTGGGAAAAATAACTTTAAAATACGTTCCTTCCTATGAACTTTCATGAACAAACTTTCCTTGTTGAATAAATTAATGCTAAAAACCAATAGTAAATTACCACTTTATTTAATTTAAAACAAATATCGGATAATGAGCATTATTCACCTAGTGAGTTATTATCTTCTCAATTGCCTATGGGAGGTATTGTTTTTAGCTAGTACGAGTGATTTTTCGCTTAATACAATTGCGTTTTATTAAATATTAAATTAGATTGTCGTCGTTTTTTGATAGTATTTCTATTTACCTTTTTATTATTACGCATTATAAGGAGCCAGTTAATGCGAAAAAAAATACTCCCCGTTGCGATGATGCTGTCATCATTTTCTGCCTTCTCTGCAGAGTTTGAATTGGCAGCTGGAATTGGGTCACAGTATGCAGGGGTGTTAGGTGCTCAGGCCGCGGTCAAAGTCGACGACATTCGGTATTTCGCAGCCTTGGGGATTCCTGGCGTGGCCGCAGGCGCACAATTTCAATTGCCAGATGAGCCCCATCATTCTGTGGGTATCAACTTTGGACGGTTTCATACCATATTTAATCATAAAACAGATATTTTAGGGTTGACCTATACTTACCACTTTAATGGATTTCACGATTCTGGTTGGGAGATCGGTACGGGCATAGGTTATATTCGAAGAGATGAGTATCATCCGCTTTTTAGCAAGGTAACGTATGAAGAGGAAAGAGAAGTCGGGTTACTTTGGAATCTTGGTTATCGGTTCTAAGCTACGTGTTTCATTGAAAGCGAGTGCGCCTTAGCGAGAACGACAATCAGTCAATCTTTGGCTATTCAGGGTTGAAGCTGACAATAGAACAATAATCACCGGTGTGTTTAATACCATGATAGTGGTAACCTTTTTGTTTGAAATTTGTTCAGTTTTCAATATGGCTAGACCATTATTCGAGGGTGAAGCGTCATGATATGTTGGTTTAATTAATTCGAGCTGATCATATCTATAATGATGATGATAATAGTGACCCAATATTACTTGATGTAAAATAGCTGAAGGTCAATTGAGCATTCACGATGCCAAGTATTTGGCATCGTTTAACATTAAGCGTATTAAACCTTGTAAATTTAAGTAGTTAACGGTTTTGAAATTGAAAATGGCAAGATTTCTTGGTCAGAAAAGTGCACTTTATAACAAGGGTGAGTGCTCCATAAGCCATCTGTTTTACGGGTTTCATAGTCAACACTAAATGCCACTATTTTTTTATCATGTCTAACTAACTTGGCGGACATATCGCAATATCTGACATAAATATCGCTTAACGCTTCAAAGAACTTGCCACTCGTGATCGGACCGTTTGGGATCTGCTCTTTATTTTGTTTGGTAAATTGCTCTAATGCATCCTCTGCTTTGTTATGCTGACTATTAGCCTGTACAACAGGTTTGGGTTTATCCATGAGAAGCTCCTTTTTTGGAACATTGATGTTACAGTTAGTTTACATCTCAAGTGCTTACATGTTCAAGACAACTCGTGTGAAATAGTAAGGGGAATTGATCTTGAGCAGGCGTGTTTAAAGTCCTGTATAGCCAATGACTGAGGACAGACAAGATCATCCGGTCGTTTACAGGCAACCGTATTGTAGCGTTGGATTTTCATTTGGTGCGCCTACAACTTTAGATCTTAATGCATTAGTTAAACTTTTTGTGTTACTTTACAAGCGAGTAAGCCCATTGTTAACACAAGAGTTTAAACCCAATGCCAGAACCTTTTAAAAACGTTTTTAATTTAGAACTTGTTCGTCTTATGGCGCTACATTTTAGTCGTAATTTCCCTGAATTTTTGTCTGATGGTTTTATTTCACATGTCGAGAAAGAGTTCGACGAATTGGAATTTAAACAGCGAAGCCTGCGGATCAGTGAGGCGATGGCTGCGTATCTTCCTGATGATTTTGAAGCCGCTGCAAGGGTGATTGAGCAGTCTTTAGGAGATAAAATCCAGGGGGATTGGACTTTAGCAACGAGCAATGAACGGGGTATTTCGGGTTGGGCAATTTTACCAATGGCACAATACGTTGCCAATGAAGGGCAAGGACAGTTTGAGCGTGCCATGGAACTGCTCAAAGAAATGACGAAGCGTAATACATCAGAATTTGCGATACGGCATTTTTTAGACGCAGAGCCTGAGCGCACATTTGATGTGATGAAAACATGGGCAAATGATGACAATCTAAATGTCAGAAGGTTGGCAAGTGAAGGGTGCCGACCTAGATTGCCATGGGGTTTGAGATTAAAAAAATATGTTGAGGATCCAGACCCTGTGATTGGTTTATTGGAAGTATTAAAAGACGACCCCAGTGAATATGTTAGGCGCTCTGTGGCAAATAACCTCAATGATATTTCCAAAGATCATCCCGATACGGTGTGTAACATCGCGAAAAGCTGGCTTAAAAATGCCTCACCTGAGCGCGTCGCACTCATTAGGCATGCATGTCGAACATTGATAAAGGCAGGGCACAAACCAACATTACTCGCGTTGGGCTATGCTGAGGTGGCATTGTCATCAGTGACATTAAGTGTGTCTTCACCCACTCTTGTATTTGGCAGTCATATTGAGTTAGTTGCTGAACTGTCAAGCAGCAGTGATGTGTCTCAGCCTTTGATGATAGATTATATTGTGCATCATCAAAAGGCCAATGGTTCAACATCACCTAAAGTGTTTAAATGGAAAACAATGGAGTTGGCAGCGCATAGTGATATAAGAGTCAAAAAGAAGCATACCATTAAACCGATCACAACACGCACTTATTACCCGGGTACACACACAGTGGAATTACAGGTAAACGGCAACGTAGTTGCCCAAACGGAGTTTGAGCTGACGATGTAAATCTATTGATTACAATCCGTGCTCACCACCGGTTCGACTTTGCTTATTATGACTATTTTATGTTTTAAGCGTAAAAATAAATTTCAAGTCTACCCTTCATCAATGCTGACTAATTTACGGGAGATGATTATTTTTCAACCTTTACAAGTTGCTGTTAAATAAGGTTTATGTGTTTTTGGATGTACATTACGCATATTTTTAACTTGCATTGTGCTCATTAATTAAACAAAGTCGTGTTTAGATAAGTGCAATAAAAAAATGCGCTTGTCTACTTGATAAAGGTTGAAAATTAAATAGGAATGAGTATGAAGCTGAACAAAGTAAATTTAAAAGAACTAAGCAGTCATAAAAATTTAAACAATAAACAAACACGCCAAATTGGTGGTGGTGCATCGGCGTATAGCAAAGATTATGGTGCCTGCCATACTGCACCAGTATTTTGCCCAACAGCAATCATTTGTAGTTAATCTTTAGTCTGGCTTTGCTGGGCAAAAATTGAAGTTAAAAATAAATATAGTTCAAGAGGTGCTTTAACGTACAATGTTGTAAAAGTTAATATTTTTTCCATTTATGTGTAAAAAATACCAATATAAGCAGCATTGAAGATGAATTCACCTTTTGAACTATTCGGCTTGACGTTAAACGCTGGTATCGTCATTGCCTTTCTTCCAGCATTGTTATCTATTTGTGCCCTTACTTTTTTACTGCATCGCACGGCAGTGGCTATGGCTGTCTTATCTACCGTATTTGCTTACTATTTTGGTATTGTTGATGTTGCTGGCTTGCTTGGGATCTTCAGCTTATTTGCGATGAGTTTTGGTTTCAGTGTATTCAAGCACGCAGGTGTTCGCTGGCTACTTGGGATCGGTATTTTTATTACATCCATTTTGTTTTTTGTGCATGCCTTTCCCGGTTTTAATAACCCGTTAGTGATTGATTCGTATGCAGTGAGCGAAAATGCGGTGCTATTCTCGAAGCATTTAAATTTTGACAAGTTGATGGTTGCCATTGCTTTGATGGCTTTGGTTGTACCGCGTACGCAATCTTCTGCTGGTAAAGATGCCGTGAAGGTCTTTGCTGTATCAACATTGGTGATCTTATGTGGGTTAGCTGGTGGGGTCTTTGCCGGTTTGGTTGAATGGGACCCAAAGCTGAGCCCAATTTTACTAGGTTGGGTGATAACGAATTTATTTATCACTTGCTATGCAGAAGAGGCATTTTTTCGGGGTTTTATACAAACGCAATTTTATCAAGCTTTTAAACATCGCCAATTTGGTTTTTGGTTAACGGTTGTCTTTTCAGGGGGCTTGTTTGGTATTGTACATTTTCCGGGTGGCTTAGCTTATACCTTGATAGCTTCGCTGCTTGGCTTGGGCTGTGCTTATGCCTATCAAAAAACAACCAATATTTTGGTGCCTATTTATATTCACTTTGTTTTTAATCTTTTGCATTTTAGTTTGTTTACCTATCCTTTTTTGGCGTGAGTTAACCTTGTGTGGACTTTCACTTAGATACTCCTGACATGGGGTGTCAGGGGGCAAACATATACTGCCTAACCAAGAAAACCTCATCCATTTAAAGGAGAAACTAAGTGAAAATGAACTACTTTGTCGTGGGGACAAACGATATGCCTGCTGCGATTAATTTTTACAATGCACTATTTGAGCACACGCCATTTACGCAAACTTATGCCACCGATAGAATGACATTTTGGCAAGCTGAAGATCCTGATGCTGCATTTGCTGTGGCCACACCGTTTAATCAAGAAGCGGCGACTAATGGTAATGGCACAATGTTGGGGTTTAACGTAGGCAGTGCCGATGAGGTGACACGGCTTTATCATAAAGCGTTGGCACTTGGTGGAAGCTGTGAAGGCGAGCCAAAACAGCGTGGCCCTAAATTTTCAGCGTATATCAGAGATCTAGATAAGAATAAGTTAGTGTTTGGTGATTGATAAACACACAAGTCAAATATCTTATTGCTCAATTGCGGGAGTGGCGATAGAAACCAAATACTTATTGGTCTCTATCGCATTTTGATCTGTGGTTCAGTGTTCTTACCGATAATGTTACGCCCCTCTAATATGGTGAGCCATTGTTTTAAACTGCTTATGGCAGCGAACTGTGGCAGAAATGGCTACTCAGTCAATCTATGTGCTGACTAGCGAGTGTATTAAGCAAGCTTAAAATTACATCACATATCTAAATTCGGCTGCTTTGAGCAAGTATGGCGTCAAACTTTAGTCTTATATATTTCATTTTTAAGTCTGTGCTTTTGCAATTAACAAGAGTAAGGGACACGGTGTTATCTTTGACATGACTATGTGTACTTTCCTTTTATAAATCAATTTTTAATGTTAAGTAAAACGCTTATCTATTAGGTGTAATAAGAGGCAATTTGGGTTGAGTGTGCGTAATAGATACGGCGTTGGTTTGGCTAGCACGGCAATGTTGATTACTTGAGTTCCTTGTTTGGGTGTGTGAGCATGTCGCGGCTTGTATGACTGATTTGACCATAGTAGTGATGGAGTATTACTTGCTCAGTCTGTCGAATGTAAACCTCTAAATATGAATTTATTTGTATGAGGCTCTAACGTAAATCACCTCGTTATTTGGTTAAGTACAGCAAAAACAAGCACACTGAAAATATGGAAAAAAGGACGCGTATATGGAATTTAAAGACACAGTGGGGCATTTTTTAAAAAGTGCCTCCAAACATGGACTGTTCGCCCTTGCTATGGCTGGGGTGAGTTTTATTTCTGTGGGCAGTGAAGGACACACCGCCGCACAACAGCATCAAATGGATAAGCTAGATAGTGAGTCACCTCATGTATTCTCTATTCATACCTCTTCTTCACCAGTCGCTCCTCCAGAAGAAAAGTTAGGGGTGTATGTCGTTGACCAAGGTCAAGGCCTCGACACTGGGTGCACGTTTAGTAGTGGAGGCCCGCTTGTAATTCAGCTTGATGTTCCTCAGGTTGTGAACAGTGCTGTACTCGACAACCAAGGTTATTTATTAGACCCAGGTAAGTTGGTTGGTAATGGCATGTTGGGGGCAACGGCAACCTTGAGCTTACCTGTGTATGATATCGACAGTAGTGCAAATATACCTGGAGTTAATCCTGAGGTTGATGACTTATATTTTAACGGTCGCTTTAAAAAAACCTTAATTGGACAGGATAGTCAATGGACTGATGATGTCATCTCTATTCCCATAGAAGAGATTAAATTTGGTCAAATCAACGAAATAAAAATAGATATAGACACTGCGAATGCCGGTGACAACTGGTGTATGTCGGTTGATTGGGTGGCAATTGAATTTGAAGTGGCCGCACCGTATGTACTTGCCCATGGGATCAGCGCAGACTCATCAACTTGGGATGATGACGCTGCAACAGGTGTACTGGCGTATTTAGACGAGCAAGGTATTTTATACGATAGATTTAGCCTAGTTGCTAACGGAACAAGTGCGGGTAATGCTGCGTTATTACAAGGCCACATTCGTGACTTTTTGGAGCCGCTTAAAGCCGATAAAGTACATATCATTGCGCACAGCAAAGGCGGATTGGATAGCCAAGCTTTACAAGCACTCGCTCCCCCGTTTGATATTTTAAGTTTGTCGACATTATCGACTCCGCATTTGGGTTCGGTGGCGGCGGATCTCTCCATCATTCAAAAAACATCAGCTAATCGGTATCAAAATATTGGCGATGACCCGAATGGTTACGCCGCGAAATATGTCAATACGTGGACGTTTGGACAGGGGCCTCAAAACCCGGGCCTTGGAGATTTAACCACCCAACGGGCATTGCAAGCGATTGCCTCTGGTGTGCGTGGCAATATTAGTAAAACCTTTACCATTGGCGCTGATGCGGATTTAAATGGCGATAACGATTTGACCACCAATGAGTCAGCTGGGTTGTTCCCTGGCATCGCTCACTACGGTGCTGAGCGCGCATGGCGAGTGTTGCGAGACTTTTCATCAGCACATACCGTAGAAATTGTCACTAAAAGATTGCCTGCGCGGCCAAAACAGCGCAGCCGCACCATCACTATTTTGAAATACGCAGCGACCTCAACTATTCAAGCTCAAAACAACGATATTGTTGTGACGTTAAACAGTGCAAATCCCAGCTATGGTCAAGCAATTGGCAATGTGATGGCGAACCATTCAACATTGAAAAATGCACAAAACATCACACGCATAGTTAACAACACAATACATCTTAAATAAAAGGATTTGAAAGATGATAACGAGATTGAAAATGTTTAAATACTGGACAGATAACATCATTGCTCAAGGCTTAATGCTGGTGGTAATGCTTTTGGCATCGTCCGTTTCGGCAAGTATTCAAGGACAAATTGTTGCAAATTCACCGACTACGCCATCAGTGGCGATTAAAATAGGAGATGAAATCGCGACGTTACAATTCGACGTACAAGGCGCACAGAGTTTTCGGGTTGAGCTGGTTGTGCCTGTAGAGGGAGCAAGTGTTCAGCTGTTTGATCCACAGGGTAACATGGTTACTGATGCCAATGATCCTAAAACGCAGTTTATCGCAGGCGCAGAACTAGATGTTGCTAATCCACTACCGGGCGGTATTTTCTTGCTCCCTGAGCAGCTACAACCGCAATCTGGCCAATGGCAAGCCGTCGTTCGTTTTCCTACTGCGACCTATGATACGGTGGTGATGAGCACGGTATTTATGCGATCTAACCTGCAAGTCGGGATGGCCATTGCGCGCACCGAGTACTTGGTAGACGAGGTGGCACCTTTAGCTGTGATTATCTTAGATGAAGGTTTGCCGATTGCTGGCGTTTCACCCGAGTTCACCATAACAGACCCGGATGGTTTGAACACCGTTTTAACTGCGCAAGATAATGGGGAAGAAGCTGACGCGCAAAAAGCAGATGGGATCTACAGTATTGATTTTTTACTCAGTAAACCCGGTCAATATAAAGTAAGTATGGCGGTCGATATTAACACCGGTAATGGAGTTGTTCGTCGTACAGACGGTATGATGCTTGATGTGAAGAGCCCTTTTATTGATGTTAATGACATCACCTATGACAAAGTGTTAGACAGCACGGGCTGTGTTGAAGCAATCAATGCAAAAGTTAATTTAGAAGTGTTGGAAGCAGGTCAGTATGTCGTGAATCTGGATATTTCTGACAGTGAGCGCAAATTACTTAGCAATAAAAATGTGTCTTTGCCAGTGGGTGCAGCAGTCATTCATTTAAGTTATTCACGGGATGAGCTCAAAGCCAATTTAAATAAAACATCTCAATATCAGCTCACTAAGTTTTGGGTGAATAAAGTAGACTCAGAAGGTCTCCATTTAGCAGCATTGTTACCTGATCATGTGTTATCGACAGGGACCACTTATGCTGATTTATGTCGAGATGATATAGAGATCATGCCAGAGATAACCGAAGAACCCGTGTTAGCTGATGGATATTACTCAGGTATTGATGTCAGCTTCCCTGTGTTTGTGAAGCAATCTGGCCGTTATCAGGTATCTTTAAAAGCTTTTGCTGTAGATAACACAGATTTGGGTCTTATTACGTTTTCAGCAGACTTAACCGCTGGTGATAATGCGGTGGTGTTTAATGTGAACAATAAGGCACTTGTCAAAGCGGATGGGCCATATAGGTTTGTTGGACTGCTGGTTACAAAGGGCAGAGTATCCGCCAGACAGAATTTACTGGGTGAAACCAGAGCGTATAAAAAAGAGCAGTTTATGCCTGTGTATACGAAGGTTTTCGATGCACAGAAATATGCGTTAGAGCGCAGCAACTGGCAAACATCACCCGTGGCACCCTCTGATAACACAAGAGTGGGTGGTTACTTACGTTCGGGTTCTTCAATTCCTTATGACTATGAGACATTGTTAACCTTCAGCCCAGAGATCTCAGGTAGTCATGTTTTGGAGGCTAAACTGATCATCGAAGTGGGGGAGTCGAGCCTAATGACGCCATTTAATTCGATAGAAGTATTTAATCAAAACAAGCATACATTAGATGGTCAAGCGGTGAGCTATGACGACTTTTGCCAAAGCTTTAATGTGTGTCCTGCTTGGGATCAGCGCTTAGGCACGATCCCCGCTGCAATGGCAAATAATAGCTATGTCGTAGAGTCAGAGCTGCTAATCCATTTAGTTAAGCAGTGGGTTGAGGACGAAAATAGTAATCAGGGTATTATTTTAACTGCTTCACCTTATGAGCGAAGTTATTTTGCTACGATTACTCACGCAAAGCTTGAAGTAAAATATGCCCAACTACCTTGATGATGTGGTAGTGGTAGCGATAGAACAGTTTTACTATAAATGATAAAAACGCAGGTTTATATTTTTATAAAGCTGCGTTTTTTATCAGTCGATTTATGCTCAATTATTGAATGTTAGTTAACAAGAGTATTGACCTTGATGCGTTGTAGTACCGCAACCCTCAGGGTTTCTATTACCCATGGCCTTTTCATTTTCAAATAGCGATGCTGAAGGTGTGGAGATATTTTTTAAGCTGATTTTCTTAAGTTCTAATGTCATTACAAGCTCCTTTATATAGTTAACCCTTAAAATTTCTATCTAAAAAAAGAAGCAGGTGTCAATAAGCTTTTTAGTTAACCTGTGTTTAAGTGTGAATTATTCTTGGCTATGGTTATTGCAGTGTAATTATTTTAATTTTCAGGACTTTATAATTTTAAATTAAGCTATGACTTTTTGTTGGTTTATTTAAGTTTAAGCGAGTACCACTTCGTCTTTCTGGGATGTAGAGGAAGTGGTACATGTCAAGGAGTTAATTTTTAAAGGTTATACAGTTAAGGGTCTGATCTATTTTATCTTTTAACTTGGTTATCTTATCTTCAGTCAGTTCAATTGATACCTGTGCACCATCTTCAAATGATATTACTTTGTGTTCTATGAAGTAGAGAGGTTTGTTGTGAGTGATAAAGTAATTAACAATAGCTTTGATAAAGTTATCGTTTTCTATAAGGTCAGGTATGTTTTTGATAAAGTAAAAAGTTGATTTTGTACTTAACTTTAATTTCCTACCAGCAGAGTAGACGCGAGTCGGTTCAAGTACTCCCTTACTTTTATCGACAGAAAAACCACTTAGTAATGAGATGACCTCATTTTTCATTATGTCTTGGATCCCACCTCCCCAAAGTTTTTCCGAACTACTAATTAGGTAAAATAAAATGTTCATTACAGAGATCTCCCGGCTTCCAGTAATAAATAAACACTTGGCAATATCTATTTTATGTGCTGATTTTACTGACTTATCATCAAGGAATGAGAATATAATATTTTTAACCTGGCGCTTTTAGGTTCGCAGAGTGCCAAGTGTTCAAGCAAATACATAATGTCTTTATTTGTATAATCTATTTCTTTTTCTATTATAATTTCAATTAGTTGGCATATATATTCATCAAGATCTAAGCTGTAATTACGTTTTAAATATCGACAGGCAAGTTTCATAAAGCTGTAATCCGAAGCTTGATTGATGTCGTTAGATAGTAGGTACTCCAAGATTAGTTGGGCTGATTTTGCTTTTTGAACTTTTTCCTGGGGTAAAGTATTTAACTCTTTTAATATGACATTAGCAGTATCAACTTTGTCGGAGGATGTGTTGAACTGTGCACACAGCGCCAGGTCATCAAAAACGATATCGTGCTCATCGTCGCATTCAATTTCAATATTTAAATCTGCATTTGAATCATTTTTTAAAACTGACGGTTCTGTTATATCACTATTTTTGGTGGTAAATAAGAGTTTTGTTTTTATTGAGTTTTGTGTATCGCTATTTAACATTAAGTCAGATATCCATAGACAATACTCTTGATTGTAGTGGTATAGGTTGAACAGGGCCGAAATTAAGATGTCTTCTCCTAGTAGCTCTTCAGACTCATTAAAATCTGTTGTAAAGTATCTAAATGAAGAATTACTTGTTTTGTTTTTAATATAAGACTTAATATCAACTTTACCTTCAATGAGAGGCGTAATGACATTTAAGCTTAATGCTTTTAAAGTGAGCTCATCTATTAAGTTTTTTGACTTCTCATCCTTGAATTTTTCGATTATTTCTTTGGTAAAATCAGTGTGTAATAGTATTTGATTAAAGATTGCTATCTTGTTTATGTTATAGCCGAATTTTGAATATGTCTCTAACAGTGCTTCCTTGTCTCTTATTTTATATATTAAAGTTTCAACGTTTAAGTTGTTGTTCATACCATAGTCTATGATTTTATAAACCTGTTCTCTGGGGAAACGACAGTCTTCAACGTCCAAACCTTCAGCTTCATTAAAGCAGTCTAAATATAGCCCAAGAGAGTGATAACCAATAATATCTCTTTGTCCCTTATCTAGTTCTTTTAGTATGAACTTCTTATTTGCGTATATTCCAGTAAGGAACTTGAACATGGTGTTAAGGTTTGGGTAGGGTTTATACTTTTGTATAATTTCAGAAATTTCACCTTCATCAAGTGTAGAAATGTATAAAGCTGAAAGGTACTCTTGGAATGTTAAATGATAGAATGAATAATTATCTTTATATATGCTGAGTCGCTCAAGCTTGGACTGTAAAAAGCCAGATTTTAATAAGCAATCTCTGAAAAACTCTCTGTCTTCTACTGTTTCAGGTACGTCGATATATGCTTTATTTTTAATATGGCTGTGGAATGCGAGTTCAGATAATTTTTTTATGATAGAAATTTCATTTTCTTCTACCTTTGATAATCCCTTCAAAGCGCAGTAATCAGATAGCAGTCTATCTAATAAACACTGATATAGTGATG
The DNA here is from genome assembly GCF_000814765.1 of Pseudoalteromonas luteoviolacea. Taxonomy (GTDB): domain Bacteria; phylum Pseudomonadota; class Gammaproteobacteria; order Enterobacterales; family Alteromonadaceae; genus Pseudoalteromonas; species Pseudoalteromonas luteoviolacea_H. The sequence goes on along the minus strand of NZ_JWIC01000005.1, from coordinate 711,597 downwards.
CAATATTGGTAAAGTCTGTTGAACTTTCGGTCTGAGCACCCTCAAAAACGATACAGAGAATCTCTAAAATAAGAGGTGTATGTGCTAATTCCAGCAGAGCAGGCTCTTTCTGTAAAAGAGATTTTAGATTATTTGCTTCTTCGGTACTGAGGTGTTTTTGTATATAATTAAATAAGCTAGGTGTACTTAACCCGGTTATTTCATATTTTTTGTTGATGTTTAACTTGTTAGGATTTACCGCATATGGCCGTGAGGTAAAAATTACATTATCAAATTCTAATACTTTTGATATAAAAGCATCATTATCTTTCAGCTTAAACTCATCTAGGCCATCAAATAAAAATAGTATATCTTGGTTGTTATCTTTTAATAATTGGTACTGATTTTCTAAAGAACTGTTGCTTTTTTCATTGAATTCATAGAATTGATTAAGTACGTTTTCGGTAAAAGGCAATTCACTGTTCCAATCCCTTAGTGAGATATACAAAATGACCTTGAAAGGGCAGTCGAGCGCCTTTTCTGACCATTTGTGACATAGTGTTTTAAGGAAAGTGGTTTTACCTACGCCTGGCTTTCCTAATATTAATTGTTTAAGAGGAGTGTTATTGGAAAAAGACCCAATTAAGTCACGAAGCAGCATTGCACTTGATTTCACGGAATCTTGCGAAGCAGGGTTTGAAGAATCCACTGCAATGGTATCTGTTAAATTTAAATTGGCACTATCCACAGATGTAGCCAAGCCAACCATTCTCGTAAATGAGGCTGATTTATAGTGGTCTGCAACAATGTTAGATAACTCACTTATGTAATTATTCGGATCGATGGCTTTTCCGTTAACCTTGATGAGTTTAGCAAAGTATTTATCGATTAACTTTTGTGACTCCATGGTTTTATCAACCATAAAGTCCCAGCTCCAGACTATGACTTTAAACTTATATTTCGCAGTTAATTCAGTCGCTTTTTTTTGTAAAGTGACATCATTTTTAAAAGTGTGCGCAAAAATAAAGCACTCTACTGAAAACTTTTTATCGACTATGAACTCTTGGTTGAAGCTCTCAGCATCTGCTACCAAATCATCTAATAATTCTTTTACGATGTCTTTATCTTGGCGGTCTAATCGCTTTTTTTTGCATTGATGTACGACCAGCTTGTTGTTTTCATTTGAGCCTATTCCATCAATTCCGTTCTGTTTTTGACCTTTTCTACCATATACTTGAAATGAGTTATCGTATTCTAAGCGGCACAGGTCGGTGACAAAATATTCAAACTCTGTTTCACAGGCTAATGCCGGCAGTTGATAACTATTCACTGATTGACCTCTTTAATCTATTTTGTGTAGGCTTTTTTACGCTTAAATGGTTTGATTAAATGCTTATACATTTACTATTTCCCATTTTCTAACAGTAATATATTCACTTATAATTAACTTCTACAATACTGCGATACTCAGATAAAAATATCAATTTATATTGTGAAAATTAATGGTTTTTTATGTGGTGGTTGAGATGTGCCTTTTCTCAATATTTGCATATTTACTGTCAGGGCTTCTGTTGTGTGCCATTTGAGTCGAGTTAGGATGGTGAGGTCCGAAATTTGTCGCTTACGTTAGAGGTACTGATAATAATAATGCCTCTTTGGGGGTAAATGAAAGCTGGCTGCACTATGAACAATAAAGCAAGCGCCATGTTGTGGCACATGACGTTTGCTTGAGGTGATGTTAAAGCATCGCTTTTACTTTTTCGGGAAGCGCAAGCTGTTCAATAGATAGGTCGGGCTGAACAGGCGTCATTTGTTGATTACCACTTGGACGGGTGAGTATAAAACGCGGTGAAATCATCTGAAGTTGACTGTGAGTTAAATGCTTAAATTGAATGCCACCACTTTGTGTACTTCGGCCACCTGTTGAGTCGCCAATCAGCTGAGCAAACTGATGATCTTGCACGGTATTCGCAAACACAATAGACGATGAATAAGTCCCCGTGCCAATCAGCAATGACGTTTTACCACGGTAGAAATTAGCTAAGTGCGTTTCAGGTTCGATGAAGCGGGTGTTTTCGCCTTGCTCAATAGCGCCAACGAGTTGGCCAGGGTCTCTGTATTTTAGTAGCACTTTTGAACGGTAAGTAGAAAAGTGGCGATATGGCTTATGTGCGATGTAGCGCATAATACCTGCCATCCACATATCATCATTACCACCGCCATTGCGGCTAATATCAATAATTAAATGATTAATTTGCTTCTCTTTTATCTCAGTAAATACTGAGTCCATGTAGTTTAAAAACTGTTTGAAGTCATTCCATGCAAACGTATTCACCTGTAGGACTGCCGTTTTTTCGTGGTAAGACACATTAAATTCATCTGAAAACGACGAATTTTCTAGCGCGGTTGGCATAGCGGCTTTTGCATTGAGCGTAATATGTTCTGTTTTATTGTTTTGTTGAAACGCGACTTTAAACGAGGCTTGTGGACCAAAGGTCATATAATATAATCGGTTAAATTGGCTTTGTAACACATTTTGGCGAAATGCGAGAGTATCACCATGGGTATTCACAAGTAATTGTTTTAATAGTGTCTTTGCATTTTTACCATTAATAGATTGTATTTTTGCACCTTTATATTTGCTATTTTGTTCGCCCAGATCGCGGGCTATGTATAGACCATCATCTTTAATGCTCACTTCGAAAGGAAATAGTGCTACGCCTTGGGCTATCCATTCTCTCCACTGTGAAGATGAACCATGACCGACTTTTAAGTGCCCATCAGCGAGCATCGAATTAAGTGGTGCTATTTTTTGCCAAAAAGTCATTGCGGTCATCGGCGTGTCTAACTCAGTTTTTATTTGCGTAACGGTGTCGTAGAACTTATCTACATCGTGCACACTGTGTGATAAATCTGGATGAGTTTGGTGCAACCAATTGAACCATTGATCAAAATCTTCGCTGGCTTGCTTAGCCGAAATGGTATGTTGTAGAGCGTGTGTAGTATTACTGCTTGCTAGTGAATTTGCCGAAAAAATACTGATACATGAAGCAGCTGCAAGCGCGCACATTATTCTTAAAGCTTTGACCATTGAGACATTATTCCTTTTATTCTTATTAATGTCTTGTTTGACGCACCATAATCATAAAAGGTTTAGATGTGTTTGAGTTATTTATAGTAATATTTCAACTTTGATGGTGGTTAAAGGCAAATAAACATAATAACAATTCCAATGTGGTCAATTAATTTGCCTGATCTAACTAGTGACACTGAAAGCGAGCTTCAGTCATCCTCAGTCAAATTATTTTTTGTGAAAAATCGGTAGAACTTGAAATAATCTGTACTAATTTTTTTGTTACTTATGTATTCATTAATTTCTTCCTAATTGCAGTCAACGCTATATCGCGAGTTATATTTTCTTCTACTATTGACTGTGAAGGGTCAAGCGTTAGTTTATAGAGCTCTATAATGTCATTTTCTAAGCTTCCTCCATACTCATCCGCATTTTTTAATGAGTTTTCTAGATCATGGCTTTTATTTTCTAGTGAATTTATGGTGTTATTTTTTACTGCTCTTAAGGTAATTTCAGACTTAACCGTCCCTTTTATGGGCGCGTTTAAACTAAGCTTTCCTTCTCCTACATTATCAGTTACCCATCTAAGGTAGCCAATTTCCCAGTCAACTTTTCCGTCAAATTCTCCTTTTTCTATGTCCGGGTCATGTTGGTATTTTACTATTTGATAATTACCAATGTTTTGACCAGTGCTTATTTTTTGTAAATCAGCTACCGTTTTTGTTTTTCCTTCACCATCTTTGAGCTTTTTGACGTAGTCATTTTCATAATCATTTCTTTGTGTCATGTTGGCATCTCGAGTCATTGGTACCCAGTTTTTAGACTCTCCGGGGCCCCCGGCAGCATTGGCCCAAAGGTGGCATCGTTCTACCGCTACCCGATAGTCATTTTTCATTTGGCTATACAAATTGTCATACCCCTTCGCGTCAGCGCCTTTTTTAAGCTTTTCTCCATATAGATAATAGTTGCTCGCCCAAGTGCCACTTTTAATATTCTGCGTCATATGTGTTTTTTTAACGTTAAATACAGTATTTTTAAATACTGGCATCTGATGGTTGGCTGTAGGGCCAAAATCATGATTATGTGCATTAATAGTTGCAGTGGGATCATGAGCGTCAATCTTAGCTTTTATTTTTTGTTCAGCATTATCTTTTATGCTATTGGCTGAGTTCATTAATCTAGTCCGTAAAATAACAAGGTTAAGTTTAATCAACGTAACAGTAGTGAAGTTGTGAATTTTAAGTTTCTTGTATATTCAAAAAATAAACATGATAACTACTTTAATTTGTGAATAGTCTAAGAAGCTATCTATACTTTATTGAACGTTAAAGTATGGATGGCTTTATTATGGTGATTGTCAGGAAGAGACACGTTAGCTTGGTGGATACCAGGTACTATATACTGTACTGCGTAAGACGGGCGTTTTATGCGCAGAAGATAAAGTAACGGGCAAGCCATTTGAGCACCGAAGAGGATCGCCTGAATTTTAAAAGGAACCGTTCCAAAATAGAGTTGGGCTTTCATGGCAACCTCCTTAGAGGTGCCAGTGACTATTCAATTTGAATCTAGCGATAACTCCGCAGAGTCATCAGCAATATAGGTTGCAGTCATCGCTTAAAGCTAACTTCAAATTCGCTATGCGACGCATATCATTCCGGTTTATAAGGCCCATCCTCGTAAAGGGATATTATTTGAATCGCTTCAAAATCAAAAAATTGAAAGGTGTTTTTCTGTTTGTGTGTTGTTATTGTTTTCCGCTGCTCGTTATCATAATTAAGTGTGGCGTAAATGCTAACGGGGTGAGGGCACAGTGCTATTTTATCCGCGGGGATAACCAGCTCTCCATTTAGTTCAGAGAGGTTGTCTACGCGCTCTTCAATAATTGCATTTTGGCCACTACACAGATCCTGACCTTCATTTTGTGTACTTATTTTGTAGCGTATTTTGATAAGATCTTTGGCGGTTTCGGGGTGCCAGGTAAGTACGACATCATTACCTGTAAAGGCAAATTGTTGATAATCAGCAGACGCGCCTGGATAAATAAATTGTGCCATCTGAGGCAAATTCAACTCAAAGCTTTCCATTACTTTGTTGTTACGAGTTAACTCAGCAAGCCAAGTATGATTTTCCTGATGCTGATATTGGGTGTCCTGCAACCCAGATACCTCTAACTTACAGCAGTGCTCAGCAAAGGAGCTTGTTTTGGGAATATTTTTTGCGTTGAATTGTTGTTTAGTTGGGCTGGTAAATGTCAATTTATCTTGGCCGTTTAACTTTATTTTTCCTTGTTCTTTACCATACAGGTAAAACATACCGTTGTAGCTCAACCCTGAGTTTTCAACACTGTCATTGTGGTTAGGGTTAAGTTGGGCAATGCTGAGCGTGACATTTTTAAACTCAAAGGATTCAGGCGCAACTTCGCTGGAGTCACTGCTATTACAGCCCGTTAATAAAAATACTAGTGTAAATGCTGCTTTTTTCATATTGATTCTCCTTGGAGGTAACAGCTTGTTACCTCCTACAATTAATAATTACAATCCCAAGTCAGATATTTTAAATAAAATCTGCTTATGGTTGCTGTGTGATGAAGCGTAGTACTTGGTTTGGTCAAATACATGACCGTCAAACGCCGATGTTGTTGTGACAAAGCTCGTACGACCTGACTGCCACTCACTAGGAGGTATGCCTCTGTCATAGCCAATAACCCAAGAGGAAGCTTTATCCATTTCTCGAGATATATCATAGTAAAGCTGAATATAGCTGCCGTTGTCATCAGAACGCGGAGTACTATACAACCGTGAGTGGCGACCACCTGAAAGGTGCCATTGAATGTCTAGTTTTAAATCTAGCGCGCGATTGCCTGTATAAACTTCTGGGATAGGGTGGCCATTTCTATCGCCATAGCTTATGGCGGTCGTATACGTGCCGCTCATGTTTGTAAAATAGTTATCAAGGCTGCGTATATGGTTTCGCAAGTTAAGGTTAGCGCTACTGCCTTCATGTAGATCTCTGAAAGTAGTGGTAGTAAATATATCTTTAATTGAGCGCAGGCGATCTCGTTCCTCCCGACATTGTCTTCGCTTGGACCCACTTGTCGGATAGCGTGCGCCGCACTTCATCTTATTGGCTTGATTTTCTATTTCATAGGCAAAGTTTATTACATCTGCTGGCACGTGCACGCCCCTAAAGGGGGAGTCAATTGCAACAAATCGCTTTACTTTATGGTTAAAGCCTTCCTGCTCGAGATAGCTCAGTGCCAATCGTCCAGCGACGCCACCCATGGAGTGTCCTAAAAGACGGATTTCTTGGCTTTGTGCGGAAAGTGATTTGAGTGCTGAAGCTAGTGCTTTGGCATTATGCCGGATACCATCATCTTGGTTGGCAAAGCGAAAAACGACTAAGTCATAACCGTGAGCAAATGCATTCGTAAACCTGTTATCATACAACCCTGAATATCTAGCAAAGTTATCCAAGGTTTCTTGTTCATTCGGCACTTGATTAGATGTAAAGCCCTGCATATTAAAGTTATATCCTTGTACTAATACTATGGGTTTGTTTAGTCGATTGTCATTGCCATAGCGAATACTGAGGTAACCGCCTGTTTCATCAAACGGTCGTAACACCGCTTCTTCACAGACCCTGTAACGACGCTCATGCGGTGCAATACTGCCAGCATTGAGTTCTAGTCCATCGTCATAAAGTATGGGGTCTGTGACCCCTACAGGTTGCTGGTCATCCCAGCGCCAGCGAATACAGACATACCTGTAGCGCACCACTTGTGTGCTAATGCTGCGATTTGGTCGAACTGTATAACCGCTGGCGAAACGACTTTGGCTTGGAGAGACGTTGAGATCACGACAGTCAGTATATCCTGATTTATTCCCTTCATTCGCGGTACTTGTATGTGCTGCGCTCTGTTGTGAAGTTATCTGGCAATCCTCTGAGGATACTTCAGGAGATGACAGCCCTCCGACACTAGCAATTCCATTAAATGTCACGAATGCCAAAATAGGCGCAACATTCTTTAAATACAATTTGAACATCAAATTCCCTCTTACATTAATTTAACATGGTTGATTCGAAGTTAAAATATCACCAGGATTTATTATTAAATTAATTGTTTTGACATATCGTATGCATGATGAAGTTATTTCAGCTTAATTGGGAAACTTTGATTACATTTACAAAAAGCACCACTAGTGAGGGCCAAGAAAAGTGACATAAATGGAGTGTCCATTTATGTCATGTTTAATTTCCACAGCAAACTCATATTAGAAACTTGGACTTATAAAGTCGTGAAAAGAAAGTTATATATCGCAGCTTATGATGAAGCTGAGTGGCCTATGGATACAATGTATTATGCCACTCAAAACCCAGATGCTAGTGACGTGCTAGTTGTAGAAGCTAAAGAGTTAAGTTGGTTTTTGAATACAACTCTTATTAAAAATCTGGACAAGCAGAATGAAAGCGAAATTCATTTAGGGGAAGATGACTGGATTCCCATAGTAGCAACTAGAAAGGCTTGCATTAAAATCATTGAAAATTGGCTGCATATGTCAGGCGACGTTAAGCAACCACTTGTAATTGATAAGCTTTTGGCGCTATTCAAACGGTCAATTAATGATGAAAAAATTGCCGTGTACTTTATTTATCAATAAATTAGAGAGATTGATGGTGTTTTTAGGTGTTGTATAAATGTGTTGCAACACCCTCACAATCCCCATCCATCATCACCGTGTAAAGAAAACTATCGTTATTGAACCATCAAAATAGGTATAAATATAGGTGGGTGTCATGTTTAATTTCTCATGTTTAATTTGAACTTGGATTTATCAACGACTCACAACCCATTTTAGCAAGACTTAACATCCTGCCAGAGAATTGGCTAAAGCTTACTACCAAATTTACCAAGGTGTTCAAGGGGTCAGTAGGCAGCCCCGATGCCAAGCAAAAATACTGTGAGCACTTAAAACTAAAACGACGAAGCAATTTGATGCAATGCAGTGACTTGCTCGCTTAACCTTTAAGACGTCCTAACATTCCAACTTCAATGTAGCTTGCAAAAGCTATGTGGTCAGTCATGTCTGAAATCCCAAAAAAGTTATGAATTTCAGTGATTAATCAGACGATAAAACTGAATGCATCAATTTTTAGCGGTTTGTTTCTGCTTTGAAACATGTTCAGGTGTAGTTGTGGTATAAATTAATGTGGGTGTCAGGTATCTTGAGTATCTTGCCACCTATGTTAGAGATTTAGATAACCATAAACTCGTATTTGGAGATTAATGAGCATAAAAATTTTATGTAAGGTTTATAAAGCCCCATCTTATAAAAAGACGGGGCTAATAAACTACCTCGTGGTACTCGAAGAAAAAACAAACGAATAGTAAGATGCATAAGATGCGCTATTGGCGTTTTTCCCGTTACTGGTAGATAGCATGGCTCTTGGCGCTTTACTCCCAGCTAGTTTGAGCTTATTAAATGCGGCGATCACTGCAGTCTGGCTTTGTGTCGCAGTTGCTGCATATTTGTGGCAATCCATACAACTGTCTTTGTTTTGCACAAATGTTTCCATGGTGGTATTGGCAACAATACGCGTCCCATTACTTGGTGTAATGTCTCCTGTAGTCAGCGGTGTTGTTGCGTCTTTTCCTATTGTTGTTGGGTTGTTAGGCCACTGTACATCAATAAGACGATAGTAGTTGAACACAGAGTTTGCGCTCAGAAGGCTCCATGCATAGGCATTGATACTATTGGCCGTTGACTCAACAGGGGTAACTCGATTAACTTGCAGCGGAGCTGAATAAGGTATGCAGTTATCTGGGCTTCTTGGAGAGACGGTATCGCATGGAATTTGTGGTGCCATATCGGGTGTCCAATTGGGCCTGCACTGATAGTAGATATCTTTTTTTGGGTCACACTTAGGGTTGTACAAAGTAAAAGCTGGACGGGGTTTTCGATTAGGATTGCTTGGTAAGTTTACCGTATCTTTACCCGCATCAGGCGTGTTGTCCACTTGTTCAAACGTTGTCCAGAGCATTTGAGGTGCACCGGGCAAATGCCTAATAATGTGCAATCCTACTAGACCAACAGTTACAGGCTCCGTTTGTTGTGTTGCACTGTCGTCGGCTCCAGGCTCAAGAAGTATCGCTTGTGCCGTGAGATAGCGATAGTCTATCGAACCATCCTGGGGTAGCTTTATCCATGCGGCCTTGATCTCCATCGCACCCACATTGCCGCCAAATACTTTCGATTTGCCATCACAGGTTTTGTCATTGCTATAACCCGAGGGTAAACGAAATCCAGCGTTGCCTTGCGCGCATTCAATCTGACCTTCTGCCCACGTTAAGTCTTTACCGGTAGGATTCGCGTTGTAAATGTAGTCTACTTCATCAGGGTTTAAGCGAATATCATAATAAACTAGGTTGCCGCGTTGGTCTGTTAACCACTCGCCAGTGGCTTGCCCGATAGAACTTAAATCAAGCGCCCCCGTTTTTGATACTTGATGCAAAACCAGTGGGCGTTGCTTTTTACCCGTTTTTACCAGCGTATTTGCTTTTGTATTGCTAAATACTTCTGATGATTGCAAAAAGCTTTCCCAAACAGTTAAAGTGCTAGCGGAAGGATCTCCAAATGAACTAGCTGAAGCTTTAGCATTAGGATAGCCTGGGTTATTGGGATCAACAGGCCAGTTAGCATAAATAAACTGCTGCCATGCAGTACAGTCGGCATTAGTTTGATTACGAGAGTTAAAGTTATTCGGAAGTACAGGGGTTAGTGAAATTTGGTTTGTACCAAATGCTGTACACGGGTTGGTAACGGTATCAGCCAAAACAGCTTGTACATTGATGCTTGCCAGTATCGTGAGTACGGCGCATAGCTTTTTAATAAAGGCCCTTTCGGGCCTGACATATCGGTTACGCATTATTTGATCCCTTGATTTTTGGCGCTATAAAGAGCAAAGACGCCATAGTTTGAGGTTGTGCACCTTCATAACTCACTTCAACGGCGCGTAAGCCCGGTATGGTTGTTTTTTCTGCTTCTATTTGTAACGAAAGCGATGTATATGTACCTGGCCCAGAGTTGCCAGGTACGGCGTAGGTAACAGTCGTCTTATCGATTATGCTTACAGAGATTTTTGTATCGTGATCTCCACTTGCTGTGCCAGTTAGCACTTTAACTGTTGGCTGAACACCGGCTGGAAGTTTATTGACTGTGAGTGCAACATTGACAGTAGCACTAGTCGTTACAATCGTAGGCACTATCACACTATTACTTACCAACGAAAGTTCAGATCCAGCTGGATTAGTTTCGTTAATTCCATAGTATGCGTCCCATACATGTTGGTGCATCGCTTGTAACGGCGCGCCCGGTAAAGAAGGCCCTGCACAAGGAACTTGAGGAGGTGCCTCGCTTGCACTTAATGGTCTTGCAAACAATCCAATGTCAATTTGCTCTGTAATTTGAGAGCCCCATTGGATAGGGGTGTTATTGATCTCGATATCTTCAAGCGTCAAAGTTGGGTCCATTGCCAGCCATGACGAAGGAATTTGGCAAATAGCGTGTAGAATGAAATTTCCGGGGAATGCTGATCCGGTAACCGGATCTGTAACCTGTTCGCTACCTCTAACAATTTGCCAAACGTCAGATGCTTTAGCATCAGCAGGTACATTCACGCCTTTTTGTATTCTGTTTGAGAAGGTCCAAGAGTCTAAACTCGTAGGCTGTTGGATATATAAACCGAACGGGTTAGCCAAGTTCACTTTGAAATATTGCCCAGATATAAATTGGCCGCCTACAATTTGGTTTACGGTTTGGCCGATATGTGGGTCGCTATGGCGATATGCTTGACCAAACTGCCCACAACAAATTAGTTTTTGTTGATTGCCATTTCCGCTCTCATATTGCGGTGTTGAAAAACCGGCTAAGCCAATTTCAGTTTGCAACGTATTTGGCGTACTGGTAAGGTGCATAACACCGCCATTCATGGTGCTATTTTGACGATTTGCTATTGGGCTGTTGTTCCATTTGTTAAGTGGATTGTATACAGGGTGGCCGCTTACAGGATCAACCACTGCATGGCCGTTTGCATCTTTTAGCGTTAAATCATCAACTGAAACGGTGATCCTACAGTTTGCAGGCGCGTCAAAGTTCAGCGTGTCTTGGTAGATTTTTGCGACTGTATCAGGGCTAACAGCCCAAAGCGCGTGCCAATACTCAGGGTTTTCGCAAGCGAAATCAACACGAGTTACTTTGTCATCATCGTTTTTTTGAACTGCCCATTCGCAATATTCATCTTGCCAACCTCTGGGACCATAAGGCAAAAATGGATTTAATGTGCCACCCCAATCGGCTTCTGGACAAAACACCGCGGGAATATCTTGTATTGCTTGAGACTGACCATCCTTTGTATAGCTACCAGTATCTGCAAGCTCTCGTAGTTGAGTTAACGACAGATTATAGGGGTTTGATGGCTCGACCGGAGTAGTTGCTGAAAAATACTGTTGTAAGCGACCAGGAAATGCATTCCAAGTGACAGCTGCGGAAGCGGTACCACTGGGGATGTTGGTCGTTGCAGGGTTGTAAAAATAAGCATCATCACTGGGTGTTGCTTGTTCAACAAATGCAAATAAGTAGGTATTCCAAATAGCATCTAACTGGGCTTGTAAAATTGGCTGGCCGCTTAAGTCTTTTATAAATGCGGGAGTACCAAAAGTTGAAACAAGTGAGCTTTCACTGTTGCTGTGGTTAATATCTAACATTGCAAATCTCCGTATAGTTGTGTGTATCGTGGTATTTCAGCTGACAAAACTTCGCTGAAGCGTTAACACCCTAGTAGTTGGAGAGCGATTTGTGTATTACATGTACTTACACAGAGTAAATTAATTGTAAAACTCTAGTGGTCGGTAGTATGCTTTATAAGCTAGATTGTTCTTCTAACTTCATGAAATTATTAGAAACTGTTAGATCGGTATTTATCCGAACGCAACAATAGTTCGATATTAAAAATCACTTAGTGCTTTTAGATTGGTACTCGGTGGGTGATGTGTGTGGGGTAAAGCAAGCGCCATGTTATGACACATGACGTTTGCTCAAAGATGATGTTAAAGCAACTCTTTTACTTGCTCAGGAAGTGCAAGTTGTTCAACATAAAGGAATAAACATGACACCCATCTTAACTAGGGGATAGTCTAAGAAGCTGTCTGTGCTTTAGTGAATGTTAAAGTTTGGATGGTTTTTTTATGGCAATTGCAAGGAGGCGGCAGGTTAGCTTGGTAGATACCAAGTATTACCATTGTATATCACGCTGGGCAAGACGTGCGTTTTTATGTGGGTAAGACGTTTGAGCATCGAAGAGGGTGGGTTGAAGAGAAGCTACTACAACTTGCTAAGGTGTTTTGCATTGATGTCTGTGCTTATGCGGTGATGAGTAATCATACGCATATTATTTTGTATGTAGATGATAAAAAAGCAAAACGGCTAAGTGATAAAGCCATTCTTATTCGTTGGTACAAGCAGTTTAAGGGAGCTTGGCTGACTCATAAGCTTGTCAATGGCGAGTCACTGACAAACTCAGAGCGCTGTTTGCTGTCAGAGTTGATAGACGAATACAGAAATCGTCTAAGCGGATATCAGTTGGTTTATGCGAGCGCTCAACGAAGATATAGCGCGTAAAGCCAATAAAGAGGATGGTTGCATAGGCCGTTTTTGGGAAGGGCAATTTAAATCAAAAGCCTTATTAGATGAAGCTGCATTGGCAGCCTGTTTAGCGTATGTGGATTTGAATCCAGTTAAAGCAAAAATTGTAAAGGCACCAGAAGAGTCAGACCATACCAGCATTAATAAACGTATTAAGGCGCTCACAAGGCTCATTAAAAAACATGTAAAAACAAAAATTAAACACTAATGAAACAAGTTTGTAATTACAAGTTACTAGTGTAGTATAATGAAAGCGATGAAGGTATGATTTGGAGAGTCTATGTCACAACAGAGTTCACAATCCCCACAACCACAACCACAACCACAACCACAATCAACATCACAACCTCAACCCCAATCACAGCCGAGAGCAAGCATCCTTGAAATTCAGTGGGGTAATGTTGTAGCCAAGGTATACAGAAAGCGCGTTTTAGCATGTATTGCTGTTGTGGGAGCTGTAAGCTTTTTATTTAAAAAAGAGATCAAATCTTGGATTGATCGCCAGAATGATACCGAGCCATATGTTCAATATGATAATTACAAAGCGATTCACCCTCAAGTAAATGACATTATCTCTAGCTGGAATAAGGTGCACTCAGTTGAAGACACCTTAAGAGATGATGTAAGAAAGATATTGCGCACCATTTACGGTATTCATAGTAGGTTTTCGACATTGAAAGTCGATAAGCTATCAATTAGTACTCAAATTTATTGGCATATGGATAACGCTAGACTCAATAATATCCTTTATGACATTCATGGTGACGAAAAGTATGCCGAAGAAGCTATAAAGTTTGTAAATGAAGCAAAAAGGCTTAGCTCTGACGCCAGTAAAATGAATGACAACGATCTTAAAAATCTCCACGAACATAATGTTGACTATGAAATTGACTGGATCCAAATTGCTTCATTTACTCTAACGATATCAAATGGAAATGGTTTATATAAAGCGGAGCTTGAAAAGTTAATCGCTAAGTATGGAGGTTGTGATATGTTTAAAACTGATCCAGTTACTCATTTTAAAATGAGAGAAGGGTTGCCGTGCGCAGCTTGAGTTTGAGGTATTGTGAAGGGCTATTTTTAGCCCTTCTTTTTCTTTGGGCTAAGATACAAGTCCACTAAAAATTTCCAAGATAGACTTGGAGTCACTTGGCTTTTCAGGTGGTATTGATGGTCCACCGTTACGAGCATTTAATTCGTTATTTGTTGAAATTTCTGTCTCAGTCCCAACATTCGCGACTGATATCCCTGCTACTAACATCAGTGATACTACGCCTAAAGAAATAAATTTTTTCTTACCATTAGTTGCTCCCTGTTTAGCAGGAGTAATAGACTGATCCTTCATACCGATATCCTTATTCATTTTGTTAGTAAGTTTCTACGTTTTAGAACGTCATCGACGTTATACATATGTGTATTATACAAAAAGTTAACAATTCGTCAAGGTAAGCCTATTTTGCTTAACTTAACGTGCATTTTAGCTTGTTTGGCTGATTCTAAAAGGTCAATTTAGTCCTCTTTGAATTATGTGAGAGGCAAATATTAATATACGATTTATCTCTCAGCGATGTTAAGTGTAGCATAAGATCTATAAATACACAGGGCACCAGTATTACGCTGCCGAAAGATGTATTGGTAAGCGTATCTAGAGTTGAGTTGCGTTCAATGAGACGCGTCAATTACGCTAGTGTGATAGGTGTTTGCATTTTATTTGCTGAGGAATTTTAGTTTAGAAGACTTACTTAGCGTACATGGTTGAAAAATAAAGATAGCTATTGATGAGGACGGTTTGAACGGCGTGGGTTTAAAATACAAACAACAATACTAGAAGCAAGTAAATACTTATAAAAGTCATAAAGATGAGTTTAAGAATGTTGAACAACTTGGTTAGTATTGGGAAATTCTTACAAAATTTAATATGAGAGGTTTAATAAATTATTGAATAGGGTAAGGAAAAGCTGGTCGGCATAGCAGGATTTGAACCTGCGACCCCTGACACCCCATAAAAATTAACTGTGTTCAAACGTGTACAATCATGAACAAACGTGGCCCATCGTGAGGCATCTAAATAAAGCCTAACTTATTGCTGTTGCTAATAATTGCGCTGTAAATTATACATAGTGAAGCAACGTGATGAATCGTGAGTTAAAACCAGTTGGTGCGATAACTGTGCGATAAATTTATTAGCTATGTGTTAGGTGTGCGATAAATGGCGTCTATTAAAGCAAAATTAACAGAGTCGGTGATCAAAAATATTCCACTAGAGATCACCCGAATAACAGATACTGAGCTATCAGGTTTTTATCTCAATGTTGGCAAGCCTAACAAAGATGGGAAGCGTTCTTTAGTTTATTACCTTTATTATCGATTAGGTGGCCGAGGTTCGAAAGAAAGGCGTTTAGCATTAGGCCGTGCGCCTGCTTTGAGCGTTGTTAAGGCTCGTGAACTAGCAAAGCAATACATTGGTGATGTATCGCGCGGTATTGATGTATTCCTTGAACAAAAAGAAAGAACTAAAGCGCAAAAACAAGAAGCTGAAGCGCCAACGGTACAAGAATTAGCTACAGAGTTCCTAGAGCGCTATATCAAGGTTAATCGCAAAGACCCCCTAGAAGTTGAGCGTATGTTTGAAAAAGACGTGCTACCAGCGATAGGGGGCGCTAAATTAAAAGGCATTACCCGCCGAGACATTTTAAGCAAAGTATTAGACCCAATCACCGACAGGGGAGCAGGCACTCAAGCCAACAAAACCCTTTCAATTCTTAAACAAATGTTTGACTTTGCTGTTGAGCGTGACCTAATGCAGGGCAACCCCATTAGCACCGCCAAGAAAAAGAATGTAGGTGGTGTCGAAAAACCACGAACACGCGCCCTTGAATTTGAAGAGCTGATACAAGTATTCGAGCGCTTGCCCAAACTTGGCGTAAGCACTCAAGTGATCTACGCTTTGAAGTTTATAGCTCTAACTGGTTGCAGGCCGATAGAGGTGACTGGCGCGCAGTGGCAAGAATTCGACTTTGATAAAATGATTTGGACCATTCCCGCCGAGCGAGTAAAGCAAAGCAAAGGCGGGGAGCGAACCCATAAAGTGCCAATCACCCAAAATATGATCATTATGCTTGATGAACTACGCGCCTCATTCAGTTATTTAGGATCAAAGTACGTGTTTCCAAGTACAACCTGTACTGCATCCGCAGTTGGTGAGCAGCCTATCGATAGGCACTCACTTTCAAGAGCGGTAAACCGAAAACAAAAAGAGCTAGGTGTTCCAAAGTTTGTCCCACACGACCTGCGCAGAACAATAGCAACACGTTTAGGTGATGATGACATTGGCGCAGATCCAATAGTGGTTGAAAAGATACTCAACCACCAATTGCAGGGAATGCAAAAGGTATATAATTTGCAGGAGTATATGGATAGAAGGAGAGAGGTTTTAATGAAGTGGGCGGTTAAAGTAACAGAGCGAATTTAACCGCGAGTCATTATTTGTATAGAGCATTAAAATGCGAGAAAGGAAATTTATGAATATAAAAGATGATGTGTCTTCTGCGTTAGACAACGTTTTTAAAGAGTCAAAAGATTTTATAATTATTGGCTTAACAGGTCGAACTGGTTCTGGATGTTCGACTTGCGCAAAACTATTAAATGGAGAAAAGCTGCCACTACCATCACCTTTAGACTCGCATTTTAGGGGCAATGAAGCTAGGAAGTATAAGATCATAAAAAAGTATATTGATAAAACTTGGAGGAAGTTTGAGTGGTTGCAAGTTCGGTGCGTCTTAAGCCGTTTTGTATTAGAGCTCAACTTTTCAGCATTTTGTCAACTGGTTGCCAATGTTGTCAGCTTAGACATCAAGGATGTCAGAAGTAAGTTAGGGCGCTTCCGAGATAGTTATAAAAGTTATCATGAACAGTTAAATCACTTTCTATCCATGGGAGAGGTAGAAAAGAGAAGTTCAGCTTATAAGATATACTTTGAAGTTTTACCTCAATTCACGGAAGAACTGAGGGGTAGCTTAAATGATCTATCTAACAGCGCATATACAACTCTGTATCAAAAAGTTGGTGACAATGTACGGTCATCTGGAAGAGCGGATAAAGCGGAGTTTGATCCTGATAATGTTTTTATATTTCCTTCAATAATAAATAAGGTTATCAAGGCTGTAAGGTATAGAGCCAAACAAAATGGCACTCCTTGTTATATAGTAATTGATGCGATTCGAAATCCTTATGAGGCTGTTTATTTAAAGGAAAGGTATGCCAATTTCTTTTTAATCTCAGTTAATACGACTAACGAAAATAGGCTTCGGCACTTGAGAGAAAGCCATAAATTTAATTTTCAGCAAATTGAGTGCTTAGATGAGAAAGAATATCCGGAAAAATTATCCGGCCATAATAAATTCATTTCTCAAAATATTCAAAAATGTATTGAAACCGCAGATATCCATATTAATAACCCTAGAGAGGATAACTTTGAAAGCAGTGAATTAGCTGGCCAACTAGCATGGTATGTGTCGCTTATGATGCACCCGGGCTTGATCATGCCAACTTCAGTAGAAAACTGCATGCAAATCGCTTTTAGTGTTAAAAAAAGCTCTGGTTGTATTTCGAGACAAGTTGGTGCTGTAGTAACCGATGAGTTTTATTCGGTGAAATCAGTTGGATGGAATAATACAGCACAAGGGCAAGTCCCATGTTTGCTTAGAAGTGCCGAAGATTTAATAAATGGTGCTGATAAAATAGCTTACAGCGACTATGAAAAAAACGATAGGGAATTCAGGAATAAGGTAGAGGATAAATACCTTGCAGTGCTTGATGAAATTGGTAAAGATGGTAGGAATCCTTCATTTTGTTTTAAAGATATACAAAATGAAATAGAAGGTGAAAAGAATCAAGTTCATACCCGTTCACTACATGCAGAAGAAAATGCCTTTTTGCAGATATCAAAGTACGGTGGGCAAAAAGTTAAAGGTGGTTTTTTGTTCACAACGGCAAGCCCTTGTGAACTATGTGCAAAGAAGGCTTCGCAGCTTGGGATTGCAAAGATCTATTTTATAGATCCATACCCTGGTATCGCGACAACCCATATTTTGAAGTCAGGTGATAATCAACCCGTTCTTGAGTTGTTTCGAGGAGCTGTAGGAAGCGCTTTTCACAGGTTATATCAACCAAAAATGCCATATAAAGATGAGCTCGAGATGGCATACACGATAAAAAAGCAAACAAACAAAAAAAAATCGAAGATTAAGCAACTAGAATTTGAGATCAGCAAGCTAAAAATGGAGCTGGAAACTTTAAGGGCCACAAGAACTGATTAAATTCATAAATAAGTTTCCGTAATCTCAGCCCTAAAATGCCCCATCTCTTGCGAAACGGTCTCTAATGCCGTTTCATATTTATACCCCAAGCTTTTCAGCTCAACCATCCGCTCTTGGGCATAGCTATGTCTAAGACCATGAGCGCCAGTCGAAAATAACAATGCGCGGTTTGAGGCTTTAGAGAAAGAGTCTGACCATTTTTTACCGCCAGCAATATCATAGCGCTGAAGGTAGTTAATTTTTCTGTCTACTACCGTGATAGGTTGTGCTAAACGTTGTTGTTCTAGCTTATTGGAGAGTGTGGTTGGAATCAGCACATGGCGAATTAAGCCGCCTTTACCTTGCACGGTATATAGCTCGCCGCTTCGACCATGCCATTTTGACGCTAGAGCAGGGCGTTTATCTGCACTTCGCTCACTAGCTTTGGCAAGTGTTAGCAGCTCATGGGCGCGCAGACCTGCGGCATAGGCGATTTGTGTAGCGAGTTGATGCTTTGCTGTTTGCCGATGTGAAATAGCTCTGGCTTGATCTTTAGTGTAAGCCCGAGAACGCTTGATTTCTTCTAAACATGACTTAACTCGATAGAGTGTTGCTTTTGGCTGTAGCTTACCGTTTAGTTGCATCATAGCTTGTATTGCTTGACGCTCCATATCTAGGGCTTTTTGGCCGACAATCTCAGCTCGGTAGTCGAGATAAATTCGGGCTTGTTCAATGCTCATAGATTGGATGCCGTTTATACCAATATCCTTTGACCAGCTGGCAACCGTTTTTAGCGCCTGTTCGTAGTTTCTAGCTGTGCCTAAAGAGCGTATATGTTTTGCTTTGGTCAACCCTTTGATAACGTTTTTGGCTTGTGTGCTGGCTTTGGCAAATTTAGGCATTTTTATCGAGCCACCGCTTAACGGTCGTCCACTGCACAACGATACCTCTCATGGCAAGCCAGCGTTGTAACTCAGCTTTAGTTGCACCCGCGTCATATAGTTTACAAAGTTGAGTTCGGTACTTATCAAGTTTGGATGATTTATGACGTTTACGGGCACGTAGTTTTGTTTGCGCTTTTAATAAAGCGACTTCAATATTGGGGTTAAAAGTCATGTTTGTTCCTTGGTTGTAAGATTAACTGGCAACACAGTTGCTCAGCGGCACTAAAGCCTATTCGCCCCAGTTAAGCGCAACTGCGCAAGGCTCGGACTGATCTCGCCTAAAATAAAAATCTCAGATACGTGGAAGCGGCAGCAACTAAGCGCCGAATTTGAAAAGCGCCATAAATGTGGCGCGGCATGACATAAATATTAAAACAGTGAGGGTCCTCACTATGAGTTGTCGGCAGCTGAGCAGCGCCGTTTTTCTTCAATGCCCAAAGGGCTAAATCAAGTTTAGGTTAGCGTTAAATAAGACAGCTTTCAATCTGCGAATAAAAATCTGCGTATAAGCTCAGCAAAACCAAGCCCCACGCTATGAAGCGAGCGATTTATCGCTTCGACATAGCGGGGGGCGTAGCCCCTTTTAAAAGAGGAGGAAATTGCTCATGATGCCTCGGAGAAAAGGGCTTGGTTTTTAGCAAATTTGCAGGCGAGAATATATGTAAGGTTTAGGCTAATTCAAAAACCTCAAATGGTAGGTCAGGTCAAATAAAATGGTGAGTTAACTACCTTTGTAATCAGCTATTCTCCCAGCAAGTCCATCCTCTTCACAAAACAAAAAGGCAGTTGGTACGTCTAAAACTTTAGCGAGTGCTTTGACTGTTTTAAAATCAGGCGCATGAACCCCTTTTTCATACTGGTTCATTCTCGCAGAAGCTGAGAACTCGTCCATTCCTGCCAAAATACCTAACTGTTTTTGAGATAAACCTTTCCTCTTTCGAGCCTCTTTTAAGCGCTTTGGAAAGGGCGACTCGTCATTTGTTTTCATCGTAAATCGATTAATTCTTGAAAACTAAGAGTCTCTTAGCTTTAATGTTATTCTGATACTCAGGAATCCTTAGTTTTAATGTGAGAGGCTAAACCATGTTTTTTAAAGCACTGAAAGCAACCGCGTTAATAGCGCTTGAAGTCATGATCGACGACGATAAAAAATCAGACCAAGACAAGTTTATTGATGAACACAATGGTGGGATGGGTAATGTAAACTTCTATGGTGATGAATATACGGAGCAAGAAGCACGAGAAGGCGATGATAGGGGGGAGTTTTATTATTAAGAGTTACATCTTTTTTAAGTTATAAAGAGGGCTGAAATATGGATTGGTTCAGCCCTTTAGACTACACAAAACATGCTATTACTTTGCAAGTTCGTCGTTTTCAGCCTGTGCAATACTTGTTTTTCTTTCTCTAGACCAAGATAAGACAAGGTCTTTGGCAACTATGTGTTCTAGTTCCCCAATCTCTATGAAGTAGTTTTCACCAAGGCTAGATAAGATAATAACGTCTTTGTAGATACAAAAATCGGTTGAGCTGTTAATAGCATGCAGGTTTTGTGCTTTTAAATAGTTACATGCTTCTTTTTTAAGCGTTAGGGTTTTGACTTCAAAGTTCCCAAATCCATAACGCGCCATGACATTTTTCGGCACAGCATTACCTTCACCAAAGCCAATAAAAACAGTAATCAGTACGGTAATAGTAAGAGCCGAATAGAAGAAAGGTTTTGAGCGTTTTCCGTAGCTAATAACAGCTATTAAATTTATTGATAATACTGAGGAGACAGCTAGGATGAGAAAAGCGTCAGCATCTGTTTTGGCAGCGGTGCTAGCTAGACCGTAGAGAATGATTATTGGCGAAATGGAAATACAGAAACTGAGGAAAGATATAAATAGATATGAAATTATGTCTTTCCAAAAGCTTGCCTTGGGTTTCCTGAGCTGTTGATAGGCAACTTTTGTTTTAAAGATGAAAGCTGCTATAAACATTGCTACTGCGAAAATACAAGTGGTATAAAGGTAGTATGTTTTCCCTATTAATATGACTGACGCGAAAAGAGCAACTTGCGGTATTAAATATAAAACAATAATTACTCCAGTACTCACGTCTTTGATTTGTTGTATTTTTTTCCCAAAGTTCTCTCGCCAGTACAACCCGGGTAAGATAAAGGCCACCACGATAATGGCAAGTATTATGAAAGCGGTAATAGCACTGGCTCCTAAGAGCATCGTCGAAGATTGAAAGTCAAAACTTGGCATGTAGCGGATATGGGCATAGTAGATAGTAAAAATCGACCCACCAAGTAGTAATATTGATGACCAAAATATGGTGCCCAAGTTGTTATAAGAGTATTCCTTTAACTTATTAATATCCATTACTTTTTCCACGTTAAGTATCGTTGCTTATTGTGGGCTAACCCCAGTTCATCAAGTCTGCGTGCAGCCCAAAAGGTTGAAATAGTTTTTGGCCAAGAGGAAGCCCTGAGTAGATTTCACCAATACTCTTGGGAAAATGACTGTAGCCAGATCGTTCTAATAACTCCCTTTCTAGGTATAGATTCGCAATATAGAGTCCTGCAAGAGACTCCAATACGTTACCGAGGTTGGCTTTGTGGAAGTGTTCTCTGCGTTCATGTTTTACGTTGTTATAGTCTGACCACCAAGAGGGGGATCTACCCTCTTCAAATGCTTTCCATGGGGTGTATCTGAGCTCGAACTCAAAGGACAGCACTTCCTCCGCTATCAGCCCTTGTTGATTTTCCACTATCCACTGACGATAAATATTTATATTTGCATTTTTACCCTTTTTGTTAGGGCGTATATCACATATCTCTTTAAGTACCACCTCAACTTCAGCACAAATTGCAAGATAGAGTTTGGCCAATTCTATGGAGTATGTTTTGAAATTGTCAGGAGCAAAGTGTATGTAGCGAGACAAAGCGCATACATCTGATTCTAACGAGAGATAATAGCGCCAATGTAGATTTTGTTTCATGGTTTCCTTACGTAGCGCACATTTTGGGTTGAGTATCGTTAAAGTGCACTGTCTGCTTATATTTTTATCCAATTATTTAAACGGTTATCTTAAATTAGAAGACTAGTAAATTACTAGCGCAAAAGTTACTCCCAATTTCTTGATACCTCACACTCAATCATTTATATTCACAAATGCGCACGTTTGCTGCGTTACTGCGAGGGGAGTCACTTCGGTGACTGAAAACAGGCGCTTTTATAGCTGCCTTCAATACGTAAAGAGGAAAGACATTGCTGCATATGCAGCATCGTGCATACGTGCATGAATGATGCCCTTCGCTCCATTAAACGTATTGGAGGACTGTCATGTCATCATCTCAAACTATTTCAGTTAAAGACTTAGCTGACCTACTACAATTATCACCACGTACAATCCACAACCGAATTAGTGCGCAATCTAAAGCAATAGAAGCTGGTGAAAATCCAGAGAGCTACCAAGTACAGCGTTTAGCACCACCTTCAATAAAGTTGGGAAAATCACGTTTGTTCATACGGGAAACCGTTGAGCAATGGCTAGCTCGTTTTGAAGGGGTGAAGATGTAAGGAAGGCGAAAGGGGCTGCTTGACCGGCGACACCCCAACCGCACTTTGCATCTTCAAATTATATGCTTGCCTTACAAGAAAGGCCACCTTTGTCGTGGCCTGAGTATGCTATTGCCTCACCAAAAGACTTTTACGAGTTAATAGATTTTCATTCACCCAAATATGTGAGGGCACTTTTTAGTCATAACCACGAATCAGGTAAAAAAATCTTTTTATTGGGAAGCCAAAAGTCCAGTAAGGTCACAGATTTAAAAACTTTTAAAATAAAAACAACTAGATATGTTCAAGGAGTATTGAACAGTAAAAGCGAAGCGGTTAACAATTACTATAGTCCAAACGAGTTTTATAGTTGGCCAAGAGCGATAAATTTGGCTCTTTTCAGGGCTAATTGGATTGATATTGATGTTACTGAAAAAGTTGACGCAAGAAAGGTGCGAGAGCTTGAACATGACTTAATTGAAAAAGTTATTCAAATTTTAAAAAAGAATAAGATACCACCATTTACTGGCTATGTTTGCTCGGGTTCTGGCGGGATTCATTTATATTGGATTTACGCTCCTATTGACGCTTCTCAAGTTAATAAAGAACTGTGGAAAGCGATAGCAAACATATTAATTGAAAGTTTACAAAGCATACGCGCATTATGGTACATCGACACAACCGCATCAAAAAGGGCTTATGGAAATCTGCGTATACCAGGCTCTGTTCATGGGCGAACGGGTTTACAAGCAAGGTTTTTTGGCGGTGGCCCTAAGTACCAATTTGAAGAGCTACTGAAATATCTCAATTTGGAGTCATTAAGAGATAGCTTGAGACTAGAAAAAGAATTGAGAGTTGTCAGGTTGCCAAATGAACCTAAAAGCAATAAGCCCAAACAACAAACTCAAAGGCGTTACAGTCACAACATTAAGGATTGGTGGCTCAAATGTATAAACACCATTCAAATTCATTTTCGTAAGCAAGGCAAGGTGCCTAGAGGCAAACGTGATAAAACAGCATTCATTCTATTTGTTGCCTTGCAACATTTAAATAAAGACTCTGCTTTTGAAAAGCTGGTAAAAATAAATGATGAGCTGATAGGTTTTTCACTCGAAGAGTTAAACGGACTGACAAAAACGGCAAAAAGCACTTTCTACAAATACAAAAAAGAAACACTAGCTGAATACCTAGAAGACTTACTTGACTACCGTCCTGAATACTTGTGTACAAAGCCCAAAGTTAAGTTATCAAGTGATGAAATTAAGCAAAGGCAGAAAAAAGCGGCCAAAGATACGGCTACTAAGAAGGGAAATAGCTCTCGAGAGCTCGTGCGAGAAGCTTTTAATGAATTGATCAATGAAACAGGCAAAAAGCCAACTCAGAGGCAAGTTGCCGAGAGGGCTGGGCTAGGGTTACGAACGGTGAAACGGTATTGGTTTAGCTAAGGGTAAATACCGGAATTTCCAAACCAACGAAAGGTGTAATTTATTTAAGTAAGTCTTAACTTGGTCTGCCAGAAGAGGTTAATAGTATTTTATCAAACCTGAAAGTCGCAAAGCTCCATGATCGGATCTTGAGGCGCACGCGTTCTGCCCCAAAACGTGTTTAGAGTGGTGCCTCTGGTTGAGAAGCGGCCATTAGAAAATTCTTTCAAAAGCACTGTTCTTATGTCCAGTTATTCTGTGTTTCTCCTATAGTTAAGAAAACGACCCAATTGGTCGATATTAAATTGTGAAGTGCAAGGAGTGCTGATGAAAGATCTGTTATTTACATCAGTTGACACATTGCTTCTTTTTCTAAGCCCATTCTCTGAGCTCTATGCTGAAAAAGAAACTCTACTGGGGATAATAGCTGCTGTGGTTATCGCTATTGGAATAATGATCAGTGTTGAGATAAAGCGTAATGTACATCCAAACGAAATGGCAAATGCAATGGTAGCAGGATTGTGGATAGCATTAATATTCTATCTTCATATTTCTGCCATCGATGATACGTCTATTGGGTTTATTGGTATATTGACAATTATGATTTCAGCATTAGTGAAATTTTTGGATGGCATGGGGTTTGCTAATGGTTTTAGCTTAATCACAACTCGGCTGTCTTTAATTTCATTAGGTTTGGTGTCGTTATATTGCATATATATTTTCACCAAGATTGATGTTTATCAATTAACTCTATCAGATAAAATATTTGGAATAGTTCATATTTTCATGCTGTTTATTACGTTGACTGGAATTTGGCATTTTATTTGGGTGGTAGCTGAAGGTAATGAAAAGCGCATGGATATACTACTCAATATTTTCAAGTGCTTTCTTTTTTGTTCAATTTATCAATGTTAGTGAGTATCGTGAAGATGGAGTCTTGTATGATGGTATGTATTATATGTACCTAGCTGCATTTCCTCTTGGCGTGGCTCTGGGATTTTTTAATGAAAATGGTGACCGTGTATATAGCACTTAACAAGCGCCTTCACACGGATTCGCTACACTTCGTTCCGCTCACCGGTGAGGCGGGCGTTAGGCTTTTCGAACAAATTTACATAAAGAGGTGGTAATGAATATATTTATTGGTGGCAACCCACTTACCAAGAAAGATGATAATACAGTTATTTATACTCAGCCGAATTTTATGCCCCCTTTGAAATCATTGGAATCTTTTCCGAATATTAAAAAATCTGATGTGCCATATTTCATCGAAAATCTTTACTTTCTAACAATGGAGGGAAATGGTTTTTCATACTTTTATCCCAATACAGAAACAGGAATAAATTTATGCCGATTTGAATGGCATTATGAACATAAAAACAATCCCTATGAGCTTAGAGTGGGAGTCTCATTCAAAGTTTTGAAAGGCTCGCTAAATGATATCGGTTTTTATATTGTACCTCATGCTCATTATGAGGACTTAGAGAAAGAAAGAGACAGTTATGAACTGGAAGATGAGGAATATAATAAAATAATTGATAATATCAATTATAAAATTGAACAGGCGTTATTGCGCGTCAAAACACAACCTAAAAAAACGTTTAATATCTTATATTATGTACAATTAGAGAGTGTCGTTACAGATTTGATAGAGGTTAGTCCTACTATGTACCTGTTACCTTCTAGAATTGTTGATGGAAAAGTAGTATCTGCAGTTGTTATTAAAGAGGTTGGTCACTCATATCTATCTGCGAAACGATTTTCTGATGAAAAAGCGAACTTTTTATGTGCTGTTATGACATTGGTTGTGCATGGTGCAAAGGTTACTCATATAGAAAGATATCCCTCTCACATTACACCAGCCGATAAGCATTTTGATCTAACGAAGGAAAATATAGATAAGTTCTACCCTGACACAGATACACGTATATCTGATAGTAACTGTCTAACAGATGAAAATATTGAGTTTATCTCTAGTCTACTTGCTTCATTCGACACGCTACCAAACACCAAGGATAAAAGAAAGATACTAAATATGTTGTTCTCATTTTATTCAGCCAAAGAAACTGAAGGGGTTAACCAAACTGTTGGCTTGGTTAGTTATGTAGCTTGTCTTGATGCTATTGCAAAAGAGCTTTTCTCTACATATAGAGATGAGCATGGTTCAAGGAAAGCTTTGGTTCATGCTATCGTAGAGCTCCTGTGTAAATCTGAGGAAGAAAGCGATATCGATAAGTGGTCAAAGAGAATTTATAATGACCATCGTTCCAGTTATGTACATGGCGCTAATATAAGGTTTGAAGCATTTTCGCAAAATATGGATGGTAAAAATTTTGCAGGGTTGCCAAAGGCTTTGCCGACAGAAGCAAAGCCAGTTTCTAAGCAGTATGAATACAATTCTGACTACATGATTTTAAAGAAAGTGACCTTAGCTGTGCTCGTGAGTTATATAGAAAGCGTCACAGGAGATTCACTACCTCATGTAATTTCAAACGAAGAAGTTACCTTTAAAACGGAGTCAATTCCGGAAGCCCACGTAAGTATGCCAAACAATGGTTGGATGCGCCTTACATGATAACAAGCCTAACAAACTGTTTAAGAGTGATTCGCAACGCATGGCATTTTTACTATGCGTTGCGTTTAGTGTTTAAGGTGTTTTGAAGTAGCTTCGGTATTGCGTTTCTCAAATCTTAACAGGGCGTTATGAGCGACTTTATCAGGCATATAGCTGCTCCCTCATCTCTAACACGTTTATGTCCAAAAACGAGCTAGAGTGGCCGTCTGCTTTTAGTTCAAACCACCTGTTAGGTATAGTGGCACAATCCTAACTCAATTGCTGAAAGCATAAGGTCATATATGAGCTGCCAAGATTCATTGCCCGTCGATTACAAACTTTTTCTGAAAAGCTTTTATAAAATTCTATCGTGAGGAAGGTAACAAAGGTGCCATTAGCTATCTTCCTATATATCCCCCCCAATCAACACCTAATTTAACCTAAAAATGAGAAAATAAATTTAGATTAATGTGGTGCGATAAATGTGCGATATAAAGTTAATAATTGAAGAAACTAAGTGCGAAAAAAAGAAGAGTAATTGATATAACTTATTGAATAGGGTAAGGAAAAGCTGGTCGGCATAGCAGGATTTGAACCTGCGACCCCTGACACCCCATGACAGTGCGCTACCAAGCTGCGCTATATGCCGACTTGGTTGTCACTATAATGATTTTATTTTAAAAGGCAATAACTAATTGGTTTGTTTGGACATTAATTCGTCATAACAGGTTAGATAGGGCGGGTTGGCAGTAATGTGTGCTTGAATTTTGTAATTGTTGCGCAAATAGCGTTGTGTCAAAAAGGCGCAACTTTGCAGCTGCACCTATAAGTTACTTTAAAACTTGGTCACGAGCCACTTATCATTGCGGCTAAAGTACAAGGTGCGTACCTTGCCTTTGCCTTCCACGTTGACCATATTGACCTGTGCAGGCCAAAGGTCTCTCAGTGAGCCGTTATACATTTTTAAGCCTTGTACTTCCTTGGGTAGAGTTGTTTCTTGATAAACCCAAAAAAACTTACCTTCAACTTCAAAACCTACATTGGTTAATTCGACTGACTGGTCATTCAGCGCTTTCAACTGAAAGTGCTTCGCGACGTAATCTGCAAATTGCTGTTGGGTTGCTTTTGAATTAAGGATATCGGCTTTTTTATCAAATAAAGACTGAACCGCATGCTCAGTATCGTGAAGATAAAAGCGGTGCATGATCTCCAAGTGGCCCGAGTTTTTATTGAACAAAACGGTGGTTTCAGCGGCTTTTTGTTGATGCGCAGAAACCACCGTGCTGAGTAATAAAGCCAATGTGATAAAAAAAGTGTGTACAGTGTTAGTCATTACTTACTTCCTTCCTTTTTATCACTTTTAAGCTCTGTTTTGATATCTTGCATGATGTCGCGTTTAACCTTATCTTCGCTCTTGGCTTGTTTATACGCTTCAACACGAGACGGGATGATGCGACGTGGATAATGGTTGTTTTCTACATCCACATCGGCAGTTTCCCAACCAGGATCGACAACCACATTGGTCAGCACTTTATTTTTATCGGTGACAATTAACTTACGAACATGCTTAGGCGTTCTGCGCCAGATCTCAGCAGGGATATATTGGCTCTCTTTACTGCCATCTTCATAGGTTAACTCGAGCAAAATCGGCATCACTAAACCGCCAATATTCGAAAACTCCAGTACATAATAGTTTTTGTCTTCTTCTAGTGCGCGGGCAAGTGTTTTACGCTCCCAAGGCTTAAGAGATTCCAAGAACTCTTTGTATTCGTTGCGCTCTTTATTGGTGACGGTGAATCTGTCATTGTCATCATAAAAGTCTTTAATATCTGGATTGAGCTCTACCCACAACTTTTTGCCTTCGGCTTTGTTGCGTTCAACAAATAATGAAGAGGGCTTATCTTGTTCAAATTGACGTTGTCGCGAAAAATCAATGTCAGGATCATGTGTATCTAAGCGCATCTGGTAAACCTTGTCGATGGAAATATCGACATGATCGGTTGAATAGAACCAACCGCGCCAGAACCAGTCTAGATCAACGCCTGAGGCCTCTTCCATCGTACGGAAAAAGTCAGATGGGGTAGGGCGTTTAAATCGCCAGCGCTCTGAAAACTCTTTGAATGCGAAATCAAACAGCTCACGACCGAGGATAACTTCACGCAAAATGTTCAATGCGGCAGCGGGCTTAGTGTAGGCATTAGGGCCTAAATTCAAGACGCTATCAGATTGCGTCATGATCGGTACCTGATTTTCAGATTTCATGTAGCCGACAATGTCTCTTGGCTCAACACCCCAAGGAATGTTTGGATCCCATTCACGCCCTGCTACGCCATCTAGAAAGCTGTTTAAGCCCTCATCCATCCATGTCCACTGGCGCTCATCAGAGTTAACTATCATTGGAAAGTAAATATGCCCGATCTCATGGATCACCACGCCAATTAAAAAGCGTTTTTCTGCTTGAGAATAGGTACGTGTACCATCGTCTTGCAACTCGGTGCGTGGACCATTGAAGGTGATCATGGGATATTCCATGCCGCCGACAGGGCCATTGACTGATTGTGCAGTTGGGTAAGGGTAATCGAAAGAAAAGCGTGAATAGACTTCCATGGTGTGGATCACAGACTCAGTTGAATACTTCTTCCACAGGTCGCCGCCTTCTTTTGGATAGAATGACATGGCCATAACCAAGGGCATCTCTTCACCGCCTTGCTGGTAGCCGCGTGCATCCCACATGAATTTTCGTGATGACGCCCATGCGAAATCACGGACGTTTTCTGCTTTAAACTTCCAAATTTTACGCTTGTTTGTGCCCGCTTTTTCGTTTTCAAGTGCTTCTTCTTCGGTAACGATAAAGACTGGTCGTTTGGCTGTTTTAGCAGCTTTTAAACGTTTACGCTGGGTTTTACTTAACACGTCTTTTGGGTTGGTTAATACACCCGTGGCACTGACAATATGGTCGGCAGGTACATCGATTTCAACTTCATAATCACCGAACTCTAACGTGAATTCTCCACGGCCTAAAAACTCTTTGTTAGTCCATGCTTCATAGTCTGTGTAAGCATGGAGTCTTGGGAACCACTGCGCTAACAAGAATATATCGTTACCGCCTGGACGCGGATCATCAGCAAAGTGCTCATATCCTGAGCGGGCAGATACGGCGTCTTCTTCTACGATGTTAAATGCAAAATCAATGGTAAATTTAACCGAGTCACCCGATTTCAGTGGCTTAGGTAAGTCTATTCGCATTTGTGTGCCGACGATAGTAAAGCTGAGTTTCTTGCCACGATGATCCGTGACTGCGCTTATTTCATAGCCCAGTTCATTGTCCGTCATAAACTGTTGGCGTCTGAGCTCACCTAAGCTGATTTTTGCTGGCTTATTCTCATCACCGTGCTTGGTGTAAGGGCCGCGGCGACCAACGCCACCAAAGTTGTTTGCCATATTGGCAATGGAGTCATCTTTAAAGATATTTTGATCGAGTTGCACCCAAAGGTACTTTAAACGATAAGGGGAGTTGTTGTGGTAGGTGATTTTTTCATGACCCGTCAATCGACGTTTTTGCTCATCAAGTGAGACCTTGATCTTATAATCTACCTTTTGTTGCCAGTATTGTTGTCCTGGCTCCCCCGCCGCGTTGCGATACACGTTTGGTGTTGGCAACACTTCGTCTAATTGTCGGAACTTGTCTTCAAAGTTCCCTTTCGTTTGATTTATTACGGATGCATTGGTAACGCTTGAAAATACCAGCGTTGCAAATGCGGCAATGAGTATTGATGTGTTTGTTTTCATTTTACTTTCTTTCTTTGATTCGCTTATTAAAGCTGTTTTACAGCTGATTTTTATTGGTACTTGTAACACCCTCCTTTGTTTAGAGTTTTATTGAAAATAATTTAAAAAATTATTGTCAGTAAGTGTTTATTGATGGGCTACTAAACAAGTAAGCAAAGTGGCTTCAAGATCTGGACTTAGGTTTTCACCAATGATCTCAATGCGGCTTTCAATACATTCGTCTAGTTCTACCTCTGTCGTGCCATCGGCTGTTTTGTTGTAGCCAAAAATACCATCCATGGTGATAAATACCGCCTTTAAACGCTCCGCGTCGACACTGGTGACAAATACTCTCAGCTTATCTCGGTCAAATACTTGCTCGGGGGCAAAACGCCAGCCCACACTGACAAAGCCTTCTCCTTCATTTTGAGCTTTTAGGAAGCCATCTTCAGGGAAAGGCTCTGCATTAATGTCTCTTGCTGGATCGGCATCATGGTGATGGTGGTGATGACAAGGCGGTTTGGCGTTATTGATGGTTTTGCCGCTAAGCCACTGGGGGTTGAGTTGCCCGTGTGAGCAAAACTCTAATTGCTTACTCTCAAACCCTTTTTCGGCCAAAAATAGCTCAAGCTGTGTTTTTTGAGTGTCTTGATATAAATCTAGCTTATTGCCAACAACGACATCAGCAATGGCGATTTGCTGATTAAAAGTCGCATGCTCTGTGTAGCGGGTATCAGTGAGATTTCGTGCATCGACTAGGGTAATGACTTTTTCAAGGCTAAGCAGCTGCTGGTAATATTGATTTGATAATAATTGCAGTACTTCTAAGGGGTGCCCAAGTCCTGTGGGTTCAATGAGTAAGCGATGCGGCTTAGCTTCATTGAGTAGTTGATTGAGTGCAATTTGCATTGGCAAGCCAGATGCGCAGCACATACACCCACCGGGTACTTCGCGAATATATACTTGTTCGTCTTTTTTGCCGCTGAGTAAATTACCATCAATGCCAATCTCACCAAACTCATTGACTAAGATGGCCCACCTTTCATCCTCTGGCTTTTGTGCTAACAGATGCTTAATCGCGGAAGTTTTACCTACGCCTAAAAAGCCGGTGATGATGTTGGTTGGAATCGCCGAGATTGGCTGATTATCACTTTGCATTACATACTCCAATTTTTCACACTTGTGTGACGGTTGCCGCGCATTATATTTGAAATGTTATACTATAACAATTATTGTCTTTCTAAGCATGGTGTTCACTCTATTGTTAATGGCCTCTTAATATAAGTTAGTGGATTTAATCGCTTTGAAAGGCAAGGAGAACAAAAAAAGCGGCAGATTAACTGCCGCTTTTTTAGATAAAGGTGAGTGGTAATTTACTTGCGCCAAATACCTTTAGGAAGCGTTTTTGCTATTTCAGGTCGGCTGCTTGGGTCAAACTTAGGTGTTTTACCTTCTTTAAGCTGGGCTTTGTAGTCTTTGGCAAGCCAGATCACAATACCCGACAACATGAATAACGCAGCAACGTTCACAATGGCCATCATACCCATAGAGATGTCAGCAAGTGTCCAAATCAGACCAAGCTCACCCACCGCGCCAAACATCACCATGCCTAATACGCACAGACGGAATACCATCATGGCAGTCTTGTTTTCTTGCAAGAACATTAGGTTAGTCTCAGCGTAGCTGTAGTTCGCCACAATTGATGTGAATGCGAAGAAGAAAATAGCAACGGCAATGAAGATTGCACCCCATTGACCAACGTGTTCTACAAGGGCTGCCTGTGTTAACGCAATACCGGTCACACCTGAATCAGGCACCAGCTGGTTTGACAATAAAACAAGGGCTGCAGTTGCACTACAGATCACAATGGTATCGACAAATACGCCGAGCATTTGTACATAACCTTGTGATGCCGGATGATTTGGGTTTGGTGTTGCACTGGCTGCCGCATTTGCCGCACTACCCATACCGGCTTCGTTCGAGAATAAGCCGCGTTTAATACCTTGGATCATTGCCTGCATAACGGCATAGCCTACAGCACCGCCAGCTGCTTGCTCCAAACCGAATGCGCTGTTAATCACCTGCATGAACACATCTGGTAGTAGCTCGAAGTTGCTAAAACACACGTACAGTGCAACTAACAGGTAAGCCAATGCCATGAATGGTACAACGAGCTCTGCAAAGCGTGCGATGGTTTTCAGACCACCAAAAATGATAAATGCAGAACCAATAACAAGCACAATGCCCATTACATATTTAGGTACATCAAATGCCACTTCGAATGCTGCGGCAATGGAATTTGATTGTACTGCATTGAATACTAAGCCAAAAGCAAGGATTAGACAGAGTGAGAATAAAATCCCCATCCAGCGCTTGTTCAAACCATACTGCATGTAATAAGCGGGTCCACCACGGTAGTTGCCGTCTTCGTCTTTCACTTTGTAAAGCTGAGCGAGTGCACTTTCTGCAAAGCTGGTTGCCATACCAATTAAGGCGATAAGCCACATCCAGAAGATTGCGCCTGCACCACCTAAATACAGGGCGACGGCCACACCGGCCATGTTACCTGTGCCTACACGGGCTGCAAGCGATGTACAAAATGCCTGAAATGAGGAGATACCTTCACCAGCGCCACTTCGACTGTTGGCCATGACTTTGACCATATGCGGGAATTGAGCAAATTGAATAAACCCAAGTCGGATCGTAAAGAAAACACCGGCTGCGATCAGGAGGTATATAAGAATATGTCCCCACAACAGGCCGCTGATTTGGTTAAAAAACTCAGCCATCGGATATCCTTTATTTAAGGTAACGAATAATTTTGAGCGCGTAACTTACCACAACTTGCTATCTATACGAAATTACTGCGTCGAATTCAGTTGTACAGTATTGTTTGCATGCGCGTTGCTCGCAACGGTGTGAGCTTAAAATGGGTTACCATGTCCAGCTCTGCCAAGGCAGGTTATGCATGTCTGGTAAAAAGCGCAAAGTTTGTAATTTTGTGGACCAAGCAGTGAATAGGGATGAGATATCTGTCCAGTAGGGCAGTGCAAAGTAGATACACCCAGCAGTGATTATAACTTGCGACAAGGAGGTAATTGGGTAGCGCAGTTCAATGATTTTCATTGCGGTGCCGAACGAGGCTTTAAGCTCTTTATTATCAATGTCTACGCTGTAGCACTCATCTAATATGAGATGGGTGATTGCGCCAGTAAAAATAAAAATACTGCTCAGTACTGCAATGTATAACGTGATACCCACAAGCAGAGCTGCATGCAATGTTAACATGCTAAACATCAGTACCGCAGAAATCGAGTGTAAGGTGGCTCGGTGAACTGTAAAATGTTCAAAAATAGGTTTGATGACATACATAAAACACACATACACCATGGCGCCAACTAACCAGGTTTCAATGACCGAGTCAAAGTCGTTATTGAGTAAAACAATCCCAGCGGCAAGTAGCGCAAAGATGCTAAATAGACTATTGAGTGATTTAGATTTGTCGGAATCCAGATCGGGTAACAATCCTGCGAGTGCGCCAACAATAAATAAACCGAGCGCTTGAAATCCATTAACTTCAGCCATGCTTAACAAGACAGAGCTGAATGTCGCACTGACGATGGTAGATGCTTTGAGATGAGTAGAAAAATTCGCCATGATACTTCCAAGTAGCGGAACCAGTTAATTAATATAGAGAAATTAATTTTTCTTGCTAGTCTACATGAAAAACGCGAACAGGCACATGAGTGGCATTTAAATCTTAAGGCACGTTGTATTTACTCCGCGTCAGCAAAACTAAATGCGGGCTGTAATGAGGTGTAATGTTCGTTTTGTACTTACTTGACTAGCCTAAGGCAGTTAACACGCTTTTAAGTAGTATTGACGCGCAAGTTCAAACAGAACCATCTTTGACCGATTTAGGAGTGAGTCCATTATGCACTTTCTCAACCCAATGCTGCAAAACCATCCTATGGAAAGTGCATTTATGCAAACGTGGTTAAATCGGCTTGCAGATAAATACTCTCCTTGTTTGTTTACTCAGTGTAGCAATGCCACCACTGAACTTTCCTCTGAAAACTACATTGATATTTATGATGGGCGTCACGCTGCGGCTATTTATACTGATGTTTCACAAACACTGAACAGGACAGAAGCGCTGGCCATTTATCAGGGAAAGTTACTGGAACGAGGGACATTTTCGCAGGTCTATGAAAACGCAAAAAAGCACGCTGCGATGGTGCGATGTCACCGCTTAGAACCAGATGCTGTGATAGCCCCCAGTTGTGTGAGTGTGCATAGCTACCTCGTGGAATCCGCTCTGTGTCGTCATTATGCCGATATTGGATTGTTTGGTTTGTGCGGCAGCGCAAAACGCGTGCATCAAGATTACAACTTAGCTTATGTCTTAAATACCTTAGATTATTTAAATAGTAGCCTCGATAAAGATGACTGCTTATTTTGCTTTGGTTTAGATCCGTATTTGGTGAATTGGGGCAAGCCTTTGGATAAACTGAGTGTTGAGGCGCTCGATGCATTAGCACTTGAACGACCGATTTGTATTGTTAGCAGTAATTTCTCAGTGGCTTATGTGAATACACAGCTGTTAGATAAAATCCAAAATAGTGCAATTGGGCGAACGCCCTCGTTTAATGGGTTTATTGACTCAGTGAAGACATTGGGTTTTGTGAATGCGGAGGGGATGTCATTATTACCCTGGGCATTTAGTGACAAAGAGTTATTGTGGCAATTGAGCTCACTGCCAAAGACATTTGAATATATTATCGAACAGGCTCAAAAGCAGGGGGTCAGTCATTTTGAAGTGGCCCTGCAAAGTCATTTTGTTGAGTTATTATTCGAAAAACTGGTTATACGTTTCTCAAAAGCTCAGCGCTTTTCAACTTACTACACATATCAAAGTCACATTGATGATCACGCGCGGTTAGATCATTGTGAAGTGATGAAGCTGTCGCAACTAGGTCGGCTTGATGAAAAAACCTCTGTGGGTATCGCTGTGGGCCGTTTGGCCACATGTGGTTATAAATGGGTCAATGATTATCACTATGATGAGCTCTTTGTACCTTGCAAAAGCATTCTAAGCCACGGGTGTAATCTGTGCTTACATAATGACTTTCCTCGAGAGCCAATATGCCCGTTGAGGTTGGCCGACATAGCAATGGGTCGTGATATAGAAGCCATGCCTCATAATTATTCTTGTGATGAACGTACGCTGGATTCTGGGCAGTGTATTTCACCGCAAGAGGCCCTGAAAGCCATTACCTATGGTGCTGCATACCACGCTAAAGTTGCTGGGTACAATCAATTAAACAACATCGCACATTACATGAAATTAAACCGCGACCCAATTAGCTGCAATAGACCGTGGCGCGATATCAAAGTCACGTTGCTATAAATTCAATTGATTGTGATAGGACACATTTAGATACGATTTGTATCTATTTCGTGACGGATCTTGAATCAATAAGATGCTTAAATATAGTGGTGTAATGGAGTGTAATAATTTCATATGTCACAATAAAGTTAAGTTTCAGTATTAAGGCTATGTCATGATTGCAACTATTTTTAAATCATTATTTTTTAAAGCGTTGAAAAATGAAGCGAGTAGAAAAATTGCTAAGTCGGTTGTTGAAGGTGCCGTTGATAAAGGTGTTGATTATTTCAAAGCTCGTGGACAAGTGAATATCCCCTCTCAACAGGAGGTAGAGACGCTAGGTTTGATCACTGGGTTGAATAATTTAGCAAGAAAAAACCTGCCTGACGGCGATTACCCGTTGAGACTAGAAAAACAAACTCTACTGGTTACCATGCGTAATCAAGGCGTCGTGAACATCCAATATGTAAATAAAAATATACCTCAGTAACTTTTGTTTCATGCGCCAAGCTCCTGCACATGTTTGTTTGTGATTCCAAGCTGCATCACAACACCACTATAATTAGTTGATTATATTGCTTTACCTCTTAAAAGAGCGATAGGGCAACTCCCGCCTAGACTGGAATAATTCAGTATTTTAAATACCAAGATAAAGAATTTAATCCGCTGTTTATGAAATAATATTATATAAAATATATTGTATACAATATTGCGTTTGTGTTAAAAAAGTGTTCCCGCTAACGGGTTTGGATACACATATAAAAAGGTAATATTATGAAAATACAATCACTTGCTATGGCACTGCCCATAGTGGTATGTAGTTTACAATCCTTCGCTCATCAATCAACTGAGCGAACATTTAGACCTCTAGTTACATCACAACTGCAGCACTTCAGCCATGGTGATGAGCATACCCAGCATCAGCTTGATAATTCTCCTACGGCACAAAGTCATGTGTCGCAGCATGAGCACAGCCTTATTAACTCGGCTTTTATGACAACACGTACTTTGGACGCCACTTTGCAATGCGATATGACTGCATTAGCGCAGGCGAGCTCCCACACGATTGCAGATCTGGTAATTCAACAAGGCGCCAGTTGTGTGAATGAGTTATTTAGTGCGGCGAGTCAAATTCAAACGTCCGTATTTACCACAGAAAAAATGCGTGCAGCGGCACAGCGTGCCAAGTCGTTGTCAACGAGTTATGACGGCAGTGGCAGTGCATCTTTAGAGTCCTTATTCTTGTTTATTCGTGCCGGTTACTATGTAGAGTTTTACAATGACTCGGTGAGTTTCGGTGCCCAATTAAAACCTGATGTACGTGCTGCCATCGATGAGTTTGTGAAAAGCCCGCATTTTTATAACAACTCTGATGCACATGGTAAGGTGTTGAAAGAGGTCATTACTGCAATGGACTCCTCCGAAATGCAGGATGTTTATTTACCGGTTGTAAAATCATGGTTGTTGAAGTGGGAACAATCATATGCAGACAAATGGTATATGCGCAGTGCCGTTAATGGGGTATTCACCATATTGTATCGAGGCCAATGGAATACTGAATTTGTCGCAAAAGTACAATCAGACACGGAGTTAGTGAATATCTTAGCTAACTTTACCAAGCAAAATTGGATGATTGGTTCAGATTCAGAGTTTCTCATCATCAATTCAGCCAGTGAACTGGCCAGATTAAAAACTTACAAGAATGCACCTATCCAGCCATTGGTAGATACCGCCCTAAAGGATTTATTTGGCCGCTTTGAAAGCTTTGGGTATGGGGATGGTATTTGGCTTGCTGCGGCAGATGTTGCGACCTATTATGCTGATTGTGATACCTTCGGCATTTGTAATTTTGAAGACGTATTGACGCAAAAGGCGTTATCTCAAACTTACCAATGTAGCGCGACGATTCGGATCCGATCACAAAATATGACGTTACAGCAGCATGAATCAGCATGCCAAACGATGGCGCTGGAAGAGTCCCGTTTTCATCAAATGTTAGCGACTAATCAAACCCCTGTCGCTGATGATAACAACACGATGCTGCAAGTGAATATTTTTGATAGCAGTGGTGATTACAGTAAGTACGCTAAGGCGATCTTTAAGATTGATACCAATAATGGCGGTATGTACTTAGAGGGTGATCCAAGTAAAGTAGGCAATCAGGCAAATTTTGTTGCCTATGAGGCCAGCTATGCCAAAGCGGATCATTTCGTTTGGAATCTAGAGCACGAATATGTGCATTACTTAGATGGTCGATTTGACTTATATGGCGACTTTAATGCGCCGACTGAAGCGATTGTTTGGTGGAGTGAAGGAGTTGCTGAATACGTAGCCAATCTCAATGACAACCAAGCAGCCATCGATACGATAAAAGATGGCAGTACTTATCAGCTCAATGAAATATTTGCCACGACTTATGCTGGGTTTGATCAAGATAGAATTTATCGGTGGGGTTATTTGGCGGTACGTTTTATGTTTGAACGTCATTTTGAAGAACTTAAAGTGATGCTCTCACAAACTAGACAAGGTAATTGGTCTGGCTATAAAACAACGGTTGATGATTGGGCTCAGCGTTATGACGAAGAGTTTACTCAATGGACATTAGCACTTGCAGGCAGTGACGACAATAGCGCACCTGTGGCATCTATCAACGGGCCTTACATGGGCACGATTGGTAATGAGATCCGGTTTAGCAGCCAAGGGAGTTCAGATCCTGAAGGGCAAGCTCTGACTTATTTGTGGCAATTTGGTGACGGTGCACAAAGCACCAGTGCAAACCCAAGGCATATATATAGCGCACCGGGAACCTATACTGTTTCACTCACAGTGAGTGATCCGCAAGGTGCACAAGCAAGTGCATCGACTTCAGTGGCGGTATCAGAAAATACAAATGAGGTGGGGGTTCTGCTCAAAGGGCAACCTGTCACAATGGCCGCAGAACAAGATGCATTTAAGTATTTTAAACTCTCGTTACCGGCTGGCGCCACTGACTTATCAATAGTGACTTCGAGCGGCACTGGCGATGCTGATCTTTATGTTCAACACGGCCAGTTACCTACCCTTGATAGTTATGATTGTCGCCCGTATGTCAGCGGCAATGCTGAGCGATGTGATATTGCTCTGCCTGCAGGTGGAGACTATTTCATCATGCTACGCGGTTATAACCGCTTTGATAATGTCACATTAGTGGCTGACTACACGCCTCCTGTATCTACGTTACCTGATCAATGCAAAATACAAGGTGGTTTATCTGGTGGAAGAGTGATCGCAGGGACACCTGTTTGCTTAACGAGCCAAACACCGATGTGGTTTAGTCTTGAAGATGTCGAAGGGCAGGGTAGCATCAGTATTCAGACAGCGCATGGTAGCGGTGATTTAACCTTAGAGTATAGCAATCAAGGCTGGCCAAATGACGCTAATACCGAGGCGAGGTCGGCTAACGAAGGCAACGGTGAGTGCATTAATCTTACAGGGCAAAGCCA
This sequence comes from Pseudoalteromonas luteoviolacea, assembly GCF_000814765.1. Lineage (GTDB taxonomy): Bacteria > Pseudomonadota > Gammaproteobacteria > Enterobacterales > Alteromonadaceae > Pseudoalteromonas > Pseudoalteromonas luteoviolacea_H. The sequence continues at coordinate 672,443 of NZ_JWIC01000005.1, read as the reverse complement.
ATATTGGGGGTATCTCAAGGTGTCGGGTAACCATCAAGGGGCAACGTTATTGGTTAGGTACAATGAGGGCTATTGCCAATAACTTTATTGTATAAAACTTGATGACTGAACGGTGACAGGATAAATTAAAAATAGAGCCGTTTAGTCATTGTTAGGGTTTATGTTGTTAAAGTTATTTGTATTGGGTGTTTTTGCTTTATTATCACTGAGTGTAAAGAGTGCTCAGATAGAGCGCCTTAGTTTGTATACTTACCACAACAAACCGCCATACATAGAAAGTTTGGCGGACAAAAAAGGCTTGTATTTTGATATTGTGAACTTGCTTAATGAGTTCCAGCCAAACCTGCAATATAAGTTGGTTTTTATGAGCAAAGAGCAGATCCGCCAACGGCTTGAACGCGATACTTTAGCGGGGGTCGTATTAGGGGTTAACCCCCAATGGTTTGGTGATATTGAACAGCAAAGGTTTATTTGGAGTGACCCGCTGTTTTACGACACGGATGAATTTGTATCGAGCATTAAAAAACCGTTTGAATACCTAAGTCAAGCATCATTGCATGGGAAAAAATATGGCGGAGTTGAGGGATATTTTTATCCTAAGTTGGCAGAAGCTGAGCGCAGAGAGAAGCTAACAAGAGTAGATGCAAGCAGTGAAAAGGAATTACTTGAATTGATTTTGCAGCAACAACTGGATTTTGCGGTGGTTAGCAGGCCAACTTTTTTTTACTTTGCTAAGAAAAATGGCTGGTGGACAAGTTTATCTTTATCGCATCAAGCCCATCAGAAATACTACAGGGCTATTCTGGTACCAAAATCAAATAAAGCGCAGTTTACCCCTTTACTCAATACAACCAACTCTTTGGGGTTCAAAAAGTATATGAAGGAGCTGGTGAGCTCATACCATATATCAGAATAAAGCGGAGCGACTCCGCTTTTTCTTAATGTTTTACCATGTGCCTGTATTTGGCATTGATAGCCACGGTTCTTGCGGCTCTAACGGCTGATTTTTTTGCAGTAGTTCAATAGAAATGCCATCAGGAGACTTGATGAATGCCATATGCCCGCATCGAGGAGGTCGGTTAATGGTGACGCCAGCCTGCTGAATTTTGTCGCACAGCGCATAAATATCATCAACGGCGAATGCTAAATGGCCAAAGTTTCTACCCCCGGTGTACTCTTCACTATCCCAGTTATAGGTTAGCTCAATTGTTGGTGAAAACGTTTCTTGTGCTTGCTCAAGCTGACCTGGAGCGGCTAAAAAAATTAAAGTAAAGCGACCTTTTTCGCTTTCTTTGCGCTTAATTTCAACCAATCCTAATAGGTCACAATAAAATTTAAGTGATGCGTCTAAATCTTTTACGCGCACCATGGTATGTAAGAAGTTCATAACTTGCCCCTTGTGATTATGCCCCACATGATAGGGGCAAACTTAGACTTCGCAAGGGGCAATTTACATATAGATTAATATTCGGCGCTTAACGTGACGCCACTATATGTTTCATATGCTCTCACACCTAGGTGCCATGTACCTGCCGTAGGATTAGTTATGGTGCAGGTTTCGGCATTCCCATTTTCGTAGGGGCGGCAATCATAGCTTGAAGTGGTCGGTTGGCTACCTACGCGGATATAAAGATCTGCATCGCCTGTACCTCCGCTAATTTTAACCGTTAGCTTACTTGTACCTGCTGGGACATCGAATGTTTTGTGAGTCCAGTTTGACTTATTCGCTGAAAGCCCCGTCCACTGCTGTTTATTGCCAGGGGTGGTTGCCGAGCTGAAAGAGCCAACCAACGACACGCCGCTAAAGGCAGCATAACCGTTTAGCATCACATAATACGTGCCCGCTTGCACATTTGAGATAGTACAAGACTCATTATTACCATCTTTGTATGGGCGACAGTCATAGCTTGAAGTTGTTGGTTCTGTCCCAAATTTAACGTACATGTCGACATCTCCAGTGCCGCCACTTGTCGTAAACGATAGCTGGTTGGCATTGGCTGGCACGTCCATGGTGAAAACGGTTTTACTGCCTTTTGCGCCCGTTAACCCTGTTGCAGGTACGTCGTTTTCAAGTACATTAGGGTTCGGCAGATCGGGCGTATCAATAATTGAACGGCCAGAGGTGCTTTGGACCAGAGGTAGAATATCGCCCAAGCCACTTGCGTACCACCAGTTTACATTACCAGGTAATGCTAATGGATCTGCCGCGCGCTGCTCACGGGATAACGTATTGGTAGAAGAAGAAAACTGAGCTGTTCTCACTTCAAGTTTGTTCGGTGTTACAGACAGCACTTTGAACTGCTGAATGCTCGCCAAGTCAATGGTCCAAGACTTAGGATCGTTTGCTGAACGTGCTGGTGCTCCCCAGCTTCCTTCACCAACATACACAGTGCCGCCAGTGGTCGTTTTGACAAAATTACTGCCTGATGGTTTAAGTGCTTCTGTGATTTTATTGATGTGAGTGTCCGATTCAACAACTAAGTTCATCGCGTGATCATAAAAGTTATTGGCCCACCAAGTATGCAAGATGGTGTTATCAGATTTGCCAGAATAGTGCGGGTACATGGGTTTATGATACTGAGCTACGCGCCATTTAGCACTGCTACCTTGACTATGTAGGTCTTGCTTTAACCAGTTATTCATAGCAGTCGCGTAGCTTGACCAACCGCTGTTTTTATATTGACTATTGAGCGTATAAACTCGAAGCAAATTAGATACATTGAAAGCGCCGTAAGTATCAGCACTAGTACATTGACCGTCACTGTTATAGTCAACTCCAAACACTTGGCATAAGGTCTTGTAGTTATCATCTTCATGATTACCATGTGTGGCAACAAACGGGTATACACGTTTATAGTTTTGTCCGCCAATCAAATCACTGGAAAAGGTAAGTTGCCAATCTTTGAGGTATTCCTTCATTTCCGACGCCGAGTTGGCATTGGTATAATCCCCACCGTGCATGATAAATAGCGGTCTGATTTTTGCGACCATTTGATTGCCTGAACGACGTGTGGTCCAGCCTGTTCGGGTATCTCCGCCAGCGATGGCAACAAAGCCAGTCGTTGTTGATGTTGGCGCAGTTTTAAACCATAAATGTTGACCACATCCCGTGCTATCACACACACGATAGTAAATAGCGGAATCAGCAGGCAGACCAGTCAGCTTCACGAATTGGCTGCTTAAACTACCTGCAAAAGTATGACTGGCAGTGACCGTTTTGCTGGTCCAGCTAGACTCATCAGTACTAGTCCCGTATTTCACCACGTGATTTGATCCGCTGGTTGGTGTAAAACCAATGGTTGCTTGGCTACTTGGGTTACCATCCCAAACGATTCGATGGTAATCACTGCCTGCATAGCAACTACCTGCCATGAGCAACGTTGAAGCGAGGCCAAAATGGAGCGCTCTCATAAGTTATTATTCCTGTTTCTGTTGTGTAATTAGTTCGCGACGACTTAGCTGCGGTGAAGTATTTGCTGCTGGTAGATCGGCGACCAGCATCACAAATGCGGCATTTCGGTAAGGCAGCGTGTAACTTTTACCAAAATGGAAATTAATTGCGGTTGCGCCATCGCCACCTTGACGGTATTGCTTAGATAACGGTTGGCTGTGATCCGCGCTCCAGTAATCTCCTTTTTTTATATGCACAAAAAAGTCATTGGCGATATAGGGGTAAGCAGGAGAGGCGGGGTCTTGAATTAAGCTACTTAGCTCTTGCGCGCTTGGTAAACGCCATTGAGTGAGACCACACAAAGCCTGTTCGTTGGTACGGCGTATTAAGTCCTGAGTATCACAGCGGTTGGGTTCAAAATAACAATCTCCGAAGTTCTCTTTCCCTTGCGCACCGTTAAACCAAGAATATGTCCAATAACCATCATGAATGGTTTCGTTATCTGTTTTTACTTCCCAAAGTAGTTGATTTTGAGTGTCATGCACGCAAGCCCATGGGCCTTGCCATGGTGACAGTGTCTTGCCGTCTTGGGTTATTTTTGTAAATCGTGGATGTTGGCTTAACTTAGGTTGTGCTGGAGGCACTAAGCAAATACCGATAAATACTGCAATGATAAATGCAGAGATTAAAAGCCGTTGGATCATAGTGCATACCTCAATTTTATCGCTTTTATATGCCTTGTGTGCGCAATCTGTGCATGGTCAAACGCCGACACCCACATACAGGTTCCGGTTTGCAAGGGGATGTCATATTTAGATTGGGTGTTGTGCTTGCGCACTAACTCTAGCGTCCAGCGTCCGTCGTGCCACTCACCTCTTGCTCTGACATCCGCTCTGTCTCCTTCAAATCGATTAGAACGATACAAAACCGAAGGCAAAAGAGTCCCAATAGGGTAGGTATCTTGTTGGTGCTGATAAGGCTTTGAGCCAAACCATGGCAAAACAGCTTGATGGGATTGTGGATCCATGGGCAAGCGTTTTGGCGATACCCCTTGACTGCTATACCATTGCCAGTTCATCACATATGCACCACTTTCTTTTCCATCGGCTTGGTAACCTGCTGAGTATCGACGTTTTCCTTTGAGATGTTCACTGGGCGGTCCAATAAAGTTATCATCGGCGAGGTACATATCATTGGTTCTTACGGCTTTCCAATGCCATAAATCTCTGACTTTGCCATCTAAGCTGGCGTGGTATCCCTTACCGTGCCAATTCTTCGGTTTATTCTTAATTGGTTTGCTGCCAGAGTGATAGGTGTTGTCCCCAGCAATTTCGCACCCATCGGAAAGCATGACGGCAAATTTATCTTCATAAAAGGTGCGTTCATCAAAGCGATAAAAGCCGTTCTCTTGTACTTGCCAACCATTGTCCGTTTTGAGCAGTGGCAAATGGTTGGTACTCTTTGATTTGTCTTGCCATGAGATGAGGAAGTAGGTTTCATATTGATTCGCTAGTGCTTTGATGGAAACTTCGGTGCTGCCATTGTCAAAGTTTGCGCCGCCAATGGTTGTGACTGTATACGTGGGGGCAGATTGCCACTGGGCTTCTGTGGCTTTACCATCAATTTCAATAAATACGGTATCAGCCATTGTTTGTACTTCAAGCTGGTGGCTTGTGTTTACGGTGAATGTATGAATAAACAGACCCAATATGACCAAGCATAGTGTGATGGCACCGTGCATAAGCTTGAGACGTTTTGGCAATATTGCGCCAAACACACCGCGTCCTTTTTGCAAGATATAAATCCAAGCGTGAAGCACGAAATAGCTGACCATTAACCACATTGCGACTTGGTGAATACTCCGCGCATAATGGCTATGAAAGTTTGCCCAAACCGCCCATCCAGATAACACGATAAGGCAAATGCTGATGTATCCTAAGTAATTAATTATTTTATGATAAATGGATGGGTAACTACGAAAAGGGGCACGTAAAGAGTAACCTGTGTATGCGATGACGAGCAGCGTTAACCCCACTGCAAATCCAAGGTGCCATGTATGTATTGCACCTTGTGGGAGCAATACAGATATCGCTGCCAGCCAGTCTTGACTAACAAGTGAAATTCTAAAGCCTGTTAACATACTGCCGATAATCGTTACAATGGCAAGTATATGTAAGACAATAAAAGTTTGTCTTTCCATAAAGGTTTTCATAATAATTATTATTTTTGTAAATATAGTGTAAATTACAATATTTACATAAATATGTCATTTTTCAAATACTGCAAAAGGTTATAGTTTTGTCTAAACTTTAAGCAGTTGAGCTTAGATAACAGCGTTAATAGTTACAGAGGGATACGCAATGGAAAAAATAGCTGTAGAGGCGGTAGACAGCGGCTATGTGATTGATAGCATGACGGATATAGTAGCGTGTTTGAATACATCAGATTCAATTCAACGCTTTTTACTGGATATTCATTGTATATTACAAAAAGTAACTTATGCAGATAATTTTTATGTGGTCTTATATCAAGAAAATGGAAATTTATCTTTCCCGTATTTTCATGATGTTAAGGACGATATTGAGGCGGAGGAGTTAGACAATTTATCTTTAGATGATATCTCGCACTCACTGACAGCTTTTGCCCTTAAATCACATAAAGTGTGTAATTTCAATCAGCATGATATCGAACAGTTAATTGAGAAGGGCGAAGTAAATATTTTGGGCTCAGTACCCATGCAGTGGCTATGTTTCCCATTGGTTAATCGTAGCCAGCACTTGGGTGCGTTCATTATTCAATCATATCGAAAAGAAAACGAATACTCAGGCATGATTGTTGATGTCTTGTATACCATCAGCCATGTCATCTCATCAGCGCTGGATGCATTTAATAATCAACAAGCCTTAATTGAAGCAAATAAATCGTTGCAAAGCTACCAGACAGAGCTGGAACACAAAGTACAAGAACGGACGTCTGAACTCAAAGAAAGCTTAACGAAGCTTGAGCATGAAATAGAGGTACGAGAGTCACTTCAGCAACAGCTTGAGCATGATTCTCTGCATGATAGCTTGACCGGGCTTGCCAATCGAAAATACTTATTTAAGGAGCTAGAGCGATTATCTGCGCGCTCGCAACGCGGAGATATCCTCGTTTATGTGCTGTATCTTGATCTCGATGATTTTAAGCCCATCAATGACAATCACGGTCACCAAAGTGGAGACTTAGTGCTTAAAACGGTGAGTGAACGACTCAATCAAACTCTAAGAAGCTATGACTTTGTATGTCGCTTGGGTGGGGATGAATTTGTCGTGATGTTAACTGAAAAAATAGACAAGCAATCATTAAGTCAGTTGGCTGAGCGTATGCTGAAGTCTTTGTCATCGCCGATCACGTTAGAATCTGGGGTAGAGGTGCAATGTGGTTGTAGCATTGGTATTGCTTCTGTGATTAACCAATCTTTTGACGCACAAGCTTTGATCCATGATGCGGATCTGGCATTGTATGAGGCGAAAGGAAAAGGAAAAAATCAAATTTATTTTGCCAAGTAAATGTATCGCCATTGCTTTACCAGCGTGTATGATTGCATTAGGATCAAACTTTATTTTTATTAAATGGTTGCGAATGGCACAAAAACTCTTCTTTATCTGTCTATTTTGGATGTGCAGCTCCGCGTTTGCGATAGAAGTGACGGATCTATACGAGGCAACGCTTGTGGTTGATGACAAAACGCGTGCCACGCGAGCCAAAGCCAGTCAAGATGCGTTGGATCAGGTGATCAAGAAGCTCACAGGGAAAGCTGGGCATAGTGATCATCCATTGATCAAAAAAAGTAAAAGACGTATATCAGACTATATGCTTAAGTACGAATATATTGAGCATGCCAACCAAGAGCTAAAGATACGAGTGCGCTTTGAAGCTGAGAAAGTTGAAAACTTGGTGAGAGAGAGCGGTTTTGGGCTTTGGGGTAACCGACGCCCTCTGATTGCTATTTGGTTAGTGATTGAAGATAACTTGAGGCGCGATTTTGTGACTCAAGAGAGTTACCCTCAGTTAGAGCGATTAATTTACGATACGGCTGCGGAGTGGGGGATCCCCGTTGTTGTGCCATTGATGGATTTAATTGATCGTTCGCAGGTCGGCATTGCTGAAGTATGGGGGAATTTCTCCGAGCCTGTGGAGGCCGCATCGGCCCGTTATAATGCTGAGCGAGTGATCACAGGGCGTCTATTCAAGCAACCTAACTCCAGCAGTTGGCAACTGGATTGGCGTTACACGGATGCGGAGATGTTCGAGTCAGTGCAACTTGTGGGTGACAAGCAGCAGTTATTGATTTCTATGATCAATGATATGTCGGCAGCGCTTGCCAGTGAATATATTATTGACCCGACCAAATCTTATGCCACGAATAGTACCGTGATCACGGTCGACGGGCTAAGAACATTTGATAAAATTGAACGTGCAAAAAGAGAGTTGTTGACCATCAGTACAGTGAATAGCGTTGATGTTATTTATCGAAGTAAACAGCAAGTTCAATTTGAAGTAGAGCATTTATCTTCTGTGTCAGATTTACAAAAATCACTGAAATTGGAACAGTCTTTCGAGGTCTACGTGGATCCGCGGGCTTTTCATCAGGTTGTCAGTTCTGAAAACTTAAGGTATAGCTGGGTAGGGCAGCAATAATGTTAGATCCGATGCAGTTGGCTTTACCAGTAACTTTGCCAGATGACGAGACGTTCACGTCTTACTTTGGCGGTGAAAAATCACTTGAAGTGACGCACTTAAAAAAAGCGTTAAGTGATATCCAGTCCGATTTTCAATTTACTTATTTATGTGGCTTGGCAGACTCCGGTAAGTCTCACTTGTTGTATGCAACGTGTATTCATGCGCAAGAACTCGGCCTATCAACGATTTTACTCTCACTTCGTGAAGTGATTAAGTTCGGCCCAGATGTGTTAGAGGGGCTGGATGCACTGGACGTAGTGTGCATTGATGATGTGCATTTAGTTGCTGGCAATGACGCAATGGAAAAAGCACTTTTTAACTTTTTTAATCGCTTTAACGAAGCAGGTAAGTGTTTAGTGATGACCGCTGATCTCTTACCTAACATGCTCAATATCGAGCTGCCCGACTTAGAGTCACGTTTAGCATGGGGCACGACTTTTCAAATTCGCTCAATGAGTGATGATGACAAAGCTGAAGCATTGGTGAAACGTGCGCACATGCGTGGACTCGAATTAAGTGATGAATGTGCCCGATTTTTACTCACTCGATTGAGCCGAGATATGCGGGCATTATTGGATGTTTTGGATAAGTTAGACCACGCATCCATGGCTGCACAGCGAAAACTTACCATTCCTTTTATAAAAGCAACGTTAAAGCTGTGAATTTGGGCTAGAATCTAGCCCCATCTTTCAGTTATCATAACTGATTCAGAAAAGGCAAATTACCTCAACCAGATCAGGTATAGAATGAACTTAGAGAATATTTTAGCGCAAGCGCTTGAAGCCGTTTCAAGTGCCAGTGAGATTGCGCAACTTGAGGAAGTCAGAGTTAACTACCTTGGTAAAAAAGGTGAGATTACTGGGCTATTAAAAACCCTAGGCAAGCTAGCGCCAGAAGAGCGTAAAGAAGCAGGCCAGGTAATCAACCAGGCAAAAAACCAGGTACAAACTGCAATTAACGAAAAACGTGAAGCACTTGCAAATGCTGCATTAGAGCAAAAACTAGCAGCAGAAACAATTGATGTGACTTTACCGGGACGTACAGCACCAACAGGTGGCTTACACCCTGTAACGCGTACTATTGAGCGTATTGAATCATTTTTTGGTGAGCTCGGGTTTGCAGTAAAATCAGGTCCTGAAATTGAGGATGATTTTCATAACTTTGATGCTTTGAATATTCCTGAGCATCACCCTGCGCGTGCTGACCACGATACGTTCTACTTTAATCCAAAGCTTGTTTTACGTACTCAAACAAGTGGCGTACAGATCCGCACGATGGAAGCTGAGCAGCCTCCTCTTCGCATTATCTCTCCTGGACGCGTTTACCGTAACGATTACGACCAAACACACACTCCGATGTTCCATCAGGTTGAAGGTCTAATGGTTGATGAGAATGTTAGCTTCACTGAGCTCAAAGGTATTTTGCACGATTTCCTACGTAATTTCTTTGAAGAAGACATGGAAATTCGTTTCCGACCTTCATACTTCCCGTTCACTGAGCCATCTGCTGAAGTCGATGTAAAAGGCAAAAACGGCAAATGGTTAGAAGTATTGGGTTGTGGCATGGTGCACCCAAATGTTTTACGTTCAGTCGGAATTGACCCTGAAAAATACACTGGTTTTGCCTTCGGTATGGGTGTAGAGCGCTTGACGATGTTACGTTACGGCGTGAACGACTTACGTGCATTCTTCGAAAACGATTTAAAATTCCTAAACCAATTCAGATAAGAGCGAACCAAAAATGAAATTTAGTGAAAAGTGGCTAAGAGAGTGGGTAAATCCTGCGATTGATACGGATGCTCTTTCTGAACAGCTTTCTATGGCAGGTTTAGAAGTAGATGGTGTAGATCCGGTTGCTGGTGATTTTGATGGTGTGGTCATTGGTGAAGTTGTTGAGTGCGGCCAGCACCCAGATGCTGACAAGCTTCGCGTGACAAAAGTAAACGTTGGTGAAGAAGAATTACTCGACATCGTATGTGGCGCGGCAAACTGCCGTGCAGGCCTAAAGGTTGCGGTTGCTAAAGTTGGCGCTGTTTTACCTGGTGGCTTTAAAATTAAAAAAGCAAAACTACGTGGTCAGCCTTCTCACGGCATGCTATGTGCGTTTGAAGAGCTTGGTATGGCGGAAAGTTCTGACGGTATTTTAGAATTACCAGCAGATGCAACAATTGGTCAGAACATTCGTGAATATTTCCAATTAGACGATGTTACTATCGATGTTGACTTAACAGCTAACCGCAGTGACTGTCTAGGCATTAAAGGCCTTGCACGTGAAGTGGGTGTATTAAACGCTCTAGATGTAACTGAAGTTGCTATCGATACAGTTGAGCCAACCATTGATGACAAGATTGACATTGAGCTAGTAGATAGCGACGCGTGTCCTCGTTATTTAGGCCGAGTTATCAAGGGCATTAACCTTGATGCTGAGTCGCCACTGTGGATGGTCGAAAAACTGCGCCGCTCAGGTATTCGCTCAATCGATCCTGTTGTCGACGTAACTAACTATGTATTACTTGAGCTAGGTCATCCGATGCACGCATTTGACCTCGCTGCTATCTCAGGTGGCATCAAAGTACGTAAAGCACAGCAAGATGAAGAGTTAGTATTGCTAGATGGCAATACCGCTAAGCTTAATACATCAACACTACTGATTGCTGACCACGAAAAAGCATTGGCAATGGCGGGTATTTTTGGTGGTGAAGCATCTGGTGTTAAAGAAGGTACTCAAGATATCTTACTTGAAAGTGCATTCTTCAACCCTCTCGCGATTGCCGGTCAAGCGCGTAGCTATGGCTTGCATACTGATGCATCTCACCGTTACGAGCGCGGTGTAGACCATAAGCTTCAGCGTGATGCTATGGAGCGTGCGACTGCATTATTACTTGAAATTGTGGGTGGTGAAGCGGGTCCAGTTGTTGAAGCTGTTTCTGAAGCAGATTTACCTGCGGCTAAATCAGTAACACTTCGTCGTGAGCGTTTAGACCGTGTGATCGGTTATCACATTGAAGATGCTAAAGTGACAGATATTTTGACTCGTCTTGGTCTAGAGGTATCGGTTGATGCGGGTCAGTGGCAGGCACAAGTGCCAAGCTACCGCTTTGATATCAGCATTGAAGAAGATCTTATCGAAGAAGTTGCGCGTGTCTTCGGCTACAACAACATTCCAAATGTTGCACCGACTGCCGCATTAAAAATGACAGATCACCAAGAAGCGTCTGTACCTGTTTCTCGCTTCCGCAATGAGCTAGTTGCACGAGGCTACCAAGAAGCGATCACTTACAGCTTCGTAGACCCTAAAAAGCAGGCGCTACTGCACCCACAAAGCGATGCGCTAGTGTTGCCTCACCCGATTTCGGTTGAAATGTCTGCAATGCGTGTGAGTTTGATGCCGGGTCTTGTGAACGCTTTGGTATACAACCAGAATCGTCAACAATCACGTATTCGCTTCTTTGAGCATGGATTAAAGTTCATCAAAGATGAGAATGCAGAAAACGGTGTTCGTCAAAGTGCTGTGATTGGCGGTATTGTATATGGCAATACGCATAATGAGCATTGGGGAATTGAAACTCGTAAGGCTGATTTCTTTGATATTAAAGGTGATGTTGAAGCTTTACTTGCAGTTTGCAACGACCCTGCTAGATTTAGCTTTAAAGCAGAAGCGAGTGATGGTTTACATCCAGGTCAATCAGCGGCAATTTATGCTGATGGCGTTAAAGTTGGATTTATCGGTGCGATTCATCCTCAATTACAAAAATCGTTAGAATTGAACGACACAGCGTTTGTATTTGAGGTAGAAGTGGATGCAATTTCACAAAGAAAGCTACCAGAAGCCGTTAATATCTCAAAATTTCCATCAAATCGCAGAGATATTGCTATTTTAGTTGCAGATGATGTAAAAATAGGCGATATTTTAGAAAGCATTGAGAAAGTTGGCGGAAATCAATTAGTTGACCTAAACTTATTCGATGTGTATAAGGGCAAAGGTATTGAACCCGATTATAAGAGTTTAGCCATTGCCCTAACCCTACAAAACGTTGATAAAACGCTCGAAGAGAAAGATATCAACGAAGTAGTAGACAGAGTCGTGGCCGAATTGGCCAAACAATTTAATGCATCGTTGAGGGACTAGATATGGCGCTTACTAAAGCCGACATAGCTGAACACCTATTTGAAAAACTGGGGATAAATAAAAAGGATGCCAAAGACTTAGTTGAAGCGTTTTTTGAAGAAATCCGCTCAGCGCTTGAAAACGGAGAGCAGGTTAAGCTTTCTGGCTTTGGCAACTTTGACCTACGTGATAAAAAACAACGTCCAGGTCGAAACCCAAAAACTGGAGAAGATATACCTATTTCTGCAAGGCGCGTTGTAACTTTTCGACCAGGTCAGAAGTTAAAAACTCGTGTTGAAGTAGGCACAAGCAAAAACCTGTAAGCTGAATTATTGGCACTTTGCCAGAATGATTTTACAGCTTTCCCTCAAAGGGTTTACTCGCAAGAGTAAACCCTTTGTCATATATCGGTCATATTTACGCATTAGACTTTGCTAACTCATTTTATCTTGGAAATTTGACTTGAGTCAGAGAGTATCCGCTTGGACTAATCACTTTAAGAATATTGTTGTTTCTTGGCTGATCTGCTCATTTCTTTTTGGTCTCCTTTCTATTTTTATCTATATCCAACATGCTGAGTCTAATAAGGCATCCGTTAGGGCGATGGCTGAGCGAGTGATGATTGAGTTTGGCACTCAATTAAATAGTGTGGACAGTTTTTTACATCATGCTGACAGCATAGACGTTCAATGTTCAGATTCCGCTATTGCGAAAATGAGACAATTTGTTTTTAAACATCCAGCGGTGAGTGAAATAGGCATAGTTAACCCCGCTGGTGAGTTAGTGTGTAATTCGTTCGGATTACTGTCTTCACCTCTGTTTATCAGTGAGCCACCTAAAAAGAGAGGGCTTAGGTATCACGGTCCTATTATCTCTGAGTTTTTGCAAGTGTCCGCATTTGTGTTGGCCAGAACTCGCCATGATGGCTATGAAGTGAATGCATTATTACCGACCGATTGGATCAACGATATGATCCATTTAAGCAAATATCCTGAACTTGATTACATTACAATCGTCGATAGTGAGACCGGTGTACCTATATTTTTGCAAGGTGAGTATAGTTTACCACTCGGGCATGCATTGTTTCCTTTGTCTCAAAGCACTGAATTAGAGAAGCTGTTTGATGATCAGAGTCGTAAGTTTCTGTATATGAAACCTTTTCAAAGTGTTCCGCAGTTATCTATTATCGTGGCTAAAAATGCTCGATTTTTAGGGTTACCGAGCCCAATCTGGTTAATGGCCTTGTGTTTTATGTATGTGTTGTCTTGGCTTGGGTTGGTTTTGATATTGAATCATTATGATAAACGTGTGTTCAGCAGCCGGGCATTGTTATTGAGTGCGCTGACTCGTCAGGAGTTATTTAATGTCTATCAACCTTTGGTAGATGCACAGCAACAAACTGTCGTCGGTGTTGAAGTGTTGATCCGTTGGATGCATCCTATTGAAGGGGAGTTGGGACCAACCTATTTTGTGCCAGAAGCAGAACGAGATGGCACGATATTAGAGATGTCATTGTATCAAATTGACAAAGCGATATCTGATTTGAGGTCTGTTTTAGTTACTAACCCTGATTTTAAAGTGTCATTTAACGTGAATGGTTATTTGCTAGGCTGCCCGAGTTACATAAAAAAGTTGTGTGAAGCTAAGTCCGTATTTCATAACTTAACCATAGAGCTCACTGAGCGTGATGTACTATCCGAAACAAAAATTAAGTCGGTCTTGCAACGGTTGGGTGAGTTAGGCGTTGAAATTGCGATAGATGATTTTGGTACGGGCTATTGTGGTTTACAGTACTTGCAGAGTTTTCCAATTGACCTGCTTAAAATAGATCAAAGCTTCGTTGCCTCCATTGGTTTAGCTAATTTGCAATCTCCGGTTTTAAATGCGGTGATAGAAATGGCCGACAAGCTGGGCAAAAAGTTGATAGCTGAAGGTGTTGAAACGCAATTACAAGCTAATTATTTAAGTGCGCGTGGTGTGAATGTGCATCAAGGTTGGTATTACCATAAGGCCCTAAGAGCTGGCGCTTTGAAAAAACTGTTCAGGGGTTGAGAAAGCCCCATGAAGGGGCTTTAGGGGTCATCTGTGTTATATAGATGCAAAATAGCAGCCGTAACCGGGCAGGGTTACTATACCTGCTTGTAGCTCACCGGTATGGTGGGCCAGTTCATCCATGGAAACCTTTATGCTTTGTTCGACCACAAATTCCGAAGTTTGTTCCGTCAAATTGAATACACAAAGCAACTTCTTGTCTTCTAGTGTTCTATAAAAGGCTAAAATCGGCTCTTTAGTCGGTATAAATTCAATATCACCTGTAACTAGCTCTGGGCGTGACTTTCTCCAAGCTAAAAATGCGCGATATTGTGCCAAGATAGAATCATCATCTTGCTCTTGTATATCTACCGCAGTGTGTGCATGTGCATTAGCAACAGGCAACCACGGCTTACCTTGTGTAAAGCCAGCATGTGCTTGTTCCGTAGACCATGGCATGGGAGTGCGACAGCCATCTCTGCCTTTAAAGTTTGGCCAGAATGTTATGCCGTATGGGTCTTGAAGATCTTCAAATGCAACCAGTGCTTCACCAAGCCCTAATTCTTCACCCTGATACATACAAACGCTGCCACGCAATGATCCAAGTAAAGCAGTGAGCATTTTCACTTGCTGAGGGTTCACTGTTTGGCCGTCTTTAGACCAGCGGCTGGCGACGCGTTCAACGTCATGGTTGCTAAATGCCCAACATGGCCAGCCTTCGGTCATTACAGATTCAAGGCGTGATACCGTTTCGCGAATATATTCAGCGCTGTAGTCATTGGTCAGTAGTTCGAAACTGTACCCCATATGCAGTTTGTCACCACCGGAAGTATATTCTGCCATGGTTTTAAGAGAATCTTCTGATGAAATTTCCCCCAAACTAACCGTGCCCGGATACTCGTTAAGCAAGGCACGGATCTCAGCCATAAAATCCAAGTTTTCCGGTTGCGTGTTATTGTAATAGTGGTACTGGAACGCGTAAGGGTTGTCTTCGCTAAACCCTCGACCTTGTCTCAACTCTTTTGGCTTAGCAGGGTTGTCCTTCAGTTCACTATCATGGAAACAGAAGTTAATCGCATCCAAGCGGAAACCGTCCACACCTTTGTCTAGCCAGAATTTGACGTTGTCTAATACCGCTTGACGAACTTGCGGGTTGTGGAAGTTTAAATCAGGTTGTTCAGTTAAGAAGTTGTGTAAATAGTACTGACATCTTCTCGGTTCCCATTGCCACGCAACGCCGCCAAAAATAGATAACCAGTTATTTGGAGGACTGCCATCAGGTTTAGCATCAGCCCACACGTACCAGTCAGATTTTTCGTTGTTTTTATCTTGACGGCTTTCTACAAACCATGGGTGCTCATTGGAAGTGTGACTGAGAACCTGATCAATAATAATTTTGATATCACGCTGATGTGCTTGAGCAATCAAGTTATCAAAGTCTTCAATATTACCAAACATGGGATCAATATCTCGATAGTCACTGATATCGTATCCAAAGTCTTTCATCGGCGATTTAAAAAATGGGGATATCCAAATCGCATCAACGCCTAATGACTTTATGTAGTCAAGACGTTCAATGATGCCATTAAGGTCACCAATACCATCACCTTTGGTGTCTTTAAAACTGCGTGGGTAAACCTGATAGATTACCGCACCTTTCCACCATTCATTTTGCGCCATGCACGATTCTCCAGCTTTGTGCAGTGAAGCCACTTCTTAAAGCGAACTAAGCCAGCTAAAAGTATAAAGTGGTTCTGGTCGTTAATATTGTCGAAAAGCATACGGCATGCATGCATTTGAGTAAAAAAACTGCATACGTATGCATTTAAAATATTATGAAATTTTGACAGATCTTTGACTATTGAAGGTTTACTAAATCATCTTTACCAATTTATAGTGAAATATATCAGGGATCAGGTTTTATAAGTGCTTGGAATATTTAAATTGGTAATACCAATTTTACGTTAACGTTTTTAGCACACATCTATCTGCCGATTTTTATGTCATAATCTGCTTGTTAAGCGATTGAGTTACTTGCTTGTAAAATATACTTAAATGCATTGCTTAAATTGTTAATTTTGCTTGCAAATTAAATAAAGTTAATAAAAGCATGAAGTTAGAAGTATTTAAAGACGACTTTTTTGAAGTTCATGCCTGCTCACCTTTCTTTGAATACGTATGCATAAAGTTGTGACTAGCCAAGTCACAGCGCTAATATGGCGGGTGACAACAAAATTAACGTCAAATGAATTTATTTTTGCAGTTTTGCTATCAATCTCTGCATTAAGTAAATAACAACAAAGCGACGTACAAAAAGCTAATTGGGATAAAACATTATGTCTACGTTCAAACCAAGTATGTTGACCTTGGCACTCGTTACTGCGGGCTTAAGCAATCACGCAATTGCAGCGCAAAATGAAGAGTCTGTAAAAAATGATCAAAAGAAAGTGGAAGTTGTAGAAGTACGCGGCTTCCGTGCAAGTGTTGTAAAGTCAATCAATACTAAACGCTTTTCATCTGAGGTTGTAGAGTCTATTTCCGCAGAAGATATTGGTAAATTGCCAGATTCTTCAATTGCAGAGTCAATCGCACGCCTACCAGGTCTTACATCGCAACGATTAGACGGTCGTTCAAATAAAGTAACGGTACGTGGATTTAGTGAAAATGAAGGGGCAACGACGCTCAATGGCCGTGAACAAGTATCAATTAATGATAACCGCGGTGTAGAGTTTGATTTATACCCTTCAGAGATTATGAGTGGTGTTACTGTATATAAAACGCCAAGCGCGAACCTAGAAGCTGAAGGGATCGCGGGTGTTATTGATATGCAGACTGTACGTCCTTTAAGTATGGATGAGCGTGTTTTACAGGTTAATGCACTTTATGAAAAGTCAGATATCGGTAAGCTAAACCCAGATGCTGATGATGCTGGTTTACGTGGCACTTTTTCATACATTGATCAGTTTGCAGATGACAAATATGGTGTTGCACTGGCTTTAACAACAAGCTCATCACCTAACCAAGAAAAGCGTTGGAACACTTGGGGTTACCCAGAGTTTGAAGAAAATGGTAAGCAGTACTCAATTCTAGGTGGAGCTAAACCATTTGTACGCTCTACAACGCTTGAGCGTGATTCCGTGATGTTTGTCTTTGAAGCTGCACCAAATGACAAGCTATCTATGGTCTTTGATGCGCTTTATATTGATTTTACTGAAGACAAAATCTTACGTGGTATCGAAATTCCATTTGGTTGGGGCCAAGGTCAACTGAACCCGCAAAGTGTGTCGATAGACGAAGCGTCTGGTTTTATTACTAGTGCAGTAACAGAAGGCCAAAGAGTCGTTGTACGTAATGACTATGAGTCTAAAGATGCGCAAATGCAGGCATTTGGCTTCAATGCTACTTATGAGCTAACTGATGCGACAACCATTGAGGTTGATTTAAGTCACTCGAGCGTTGAGAACAAAATCTGGAGCTTAGAGAGCTACTCAGGCACTGGCCGTGGTGATTTGCGTGGTGCGGCTGACAATATCGGTTATACCTTTAATGATGGCAACACTGGGGCACAATTTACTCATGAGCTGGATTATAGTGATTATGACTTAATCAAGGTGGGCGGTCCGTTGTCTTGGGGCAGCAGCACAGCGCTTAATGAAAAGTACGGCACAAACGTTAAAGATCACCCATTCCAAAATACGTTGCAAGATGGCTTTATTAATGCGCCAGTCTTGGAAGACGAAATTAACGCACTCAAGTTGGCTGCAAAGCATGCACTAGATAATGATTATATCAGCTCAGTGGAAGCGGGTTTGTCATATAAAGAGCGTGAAAAGTCAAAAGTATCTGAAGGTTACTTTATGACTTTAAAAGATTTCTCTTACCCTAATAATACCGACTTATTGACAGTACCTGATCAATATCGCTTGGGTACGGCGAATTTAGACTTTATTGGTATGGGCGATATGATTGCCTATGACTCGCGTGCGATGGTCGCGGATGGTTATTTCTCGCTACTTGCGGAAAGCCTGACGGATGCGAGCCACGCAGCAAGAACTTGGTCAGTGAGTGAAGAAGTCACCGCGGCATTTGTACAAGCAAATATTGATATGGAAGTGGCTGACATGCCGCTAAAAGGTAATGCAGGTCTGCGTTATGTCAAAACTGAAGTCGATACTAAAGGTGCAAAAGCGGGGATTGATGGCAGTGGTCAAGTTGTACTAGAAGACAGCCGAGAAAACCATGATTACAGCCATGTGCTACCAAGTTTGAACTTGTCTTTATCTATTGATGACGAGCAAATGCTACGTTTTGGTTACGCTAAAACGATTTCACGTCCAAAAATGTCTGAGATGAACTCGTCTATTATCAGATCGTACAGAGATGTGCCGGATGACAGTGGAAACTTTTGGGAAATCACTGGTGGTAACCCGCAGCTTGAGCCAAAAGAAGCTGATGGCTTTGATTTAACTTATGAAAACTATTACCACTCAGAAGGATACTTCTCTGTTGGGGCTTTCTACAAAGACCTTAAAAACTGGATCTTTGATTCAAACACAGAAGAAGATTTAACGGGTGTTATTAACCCTAAGACGGGTCTGGTCCCAGCAAATCCAACTGCAACACGTAAACTGAAAGTCAATGGTGGCGGTGGCAACCTATGGGGCTATGAAGCGGCAGTCACATTCCCGTTCACTTTGATCCACAGCAGCTTAGAAGGTTTTGGTTTAATTGCGAGCCATACGCGTATTCATCAAGATGTTGAAGATCACAACGGCGAAGAATACAAGTTACCAGGTTTGTCAGAAAAAGTGCAAAGCTTAACTTTCTTCTATGAAAATAACGGCTTCCAGTTCAGAACCAGCATGCGTAAACGTTCTGACTTTAAAGGTGATGTATACGGTACAGGCTTTAAAACAGAGCAAGTTGATATCCTAGGTGAAACAATTTGGGATGCTCAGCTTGGTTATGACTTTGGTGAAGCTGGTATTAAATCCCTTGAAGGGTTAGCTGTGACGTTACAGGCACAGAATATCACTGAAGAGCCATTTACGTCTTTATCTGGTGACAATCACTTACAAGTTAGAGATTATCAAGATTACGGACGCGTATTCTTGTTAGGCGCAAGCTACAAGTTTTAAGTAGCGCATTGACTTGAGAATATAGAAAAAGCCTTATCGTACTGCGATAAGGCTTTTTTATTGCTAAAGAGGTGAGCATGACTGAACGAATTCAAAGTGTCTTAATTGTCGGTGGTGGAACAGCGGGCTGGTTAAGTGCGTCATTGCTAAAGCGAGTACTAAAAGATCAGGTTAACATCACCTTGATTGAGTCAGATGACATTGGCACAGTCGGCGTTGGCGAAGCCAGCATTCCGCCGATGGTTAATTTTAATGCCGCACTTGGGCTCGATGAGCGCACATTCATTGAGCAAACGCAAGCGACGTATAAGTTAGGCATTGAGTTTGAAGGGTGGGGTCACCAGGGTAGCCGCTATATGCATGCGTTTGGTGAACTGGGTAAAAGCTTTCCTTTTTGTGACTTTTTTCAAGTTTGGCTCAAGGCAAAGCAACAGGGGTTAACGGACAGTTTGGCTGAATATTCTTTAAATACTCAAGCGGCAAAAGCAAACCGATTTACGCACTTGCAGCATATCCCCAATACACAATTGCAAGGCCTTACCTATGCTTATCATTTTGATGCAGGGCTTTATGCTAAGTTACTGAGCAAGCAGTCTCAAACTCAAGGTGTTAGGCGAGTTGAAGGGAAAATTACGGAGGTAAAGACTGATCCTAACACAGGGCATATCGCAGCTGTCCTTTTAGCAAATGGTGAGCAATATAGCGCTGATTTATATCTAGATTGCAGCGGGTTAAAAGGTCTGTTAATTGACCAAACGATGAATGTTGGATTTGAAGATTGGTCACATTGGTTGCCTTGTGATAGCGCGTGGGCACTGCCCAGTGAACAACTTGATGGTGAGATTAAGCCTTATACTCGCGCGATTGCAAAGCAAGCAGGATGGCAATGGCAAATACCGTTGCAACATAGAGTTGGCAATGGTTACGTGTTTTCAAGCAAATTTATATCAGAGCAAGATGCCAAAGAAGCGTTATTACACAGCTTGCCAAGCCGCCCTTTGGCTGAGCCTAAATTGATTAAGTTCAAAACGGGCATGCGTCGCAAGCAATGGCAAGGTAATGTTTTTGCAGTGGGCTTGGCGAGTGGATTTTTAGAGCCGCTAGAGTCAACCAGTATTCATTTAATCCAAACATCTATTTTACGTTTGATCAGACACTTTCCATTTGATGTGATTAAGGACTGTGCCATTGAAAACGTCAATATTGAGTTTTCAAATGAAATGGCACAGGTGAGAGACTTCATAATCCTTCACTATAAATTGACTGAAAGAGACGATTCGCGATTTTGGCAGTGGTGTAAAAATATGTCCATCCCCCGAAGCCTTCAAAGAAAAATGGCGCTCTTTGAGGAAACTGGCCACTGTGCAGCGAAAACCGATGATTTATTTCAAAACGTAGCATGGCAACAAGTGATGGTGGGGCAGGGGCTGGTGCCAAAGACTTATCATCCACTGGCTGAGCAGTTTGATGACGAGCATTTAAAAAGCTTATTGGATAGCGTAAAAGTGTTATTGCAGAGCACAGTAAATAAGCTGCCAAGCCACCAAGCATTTATCGATAAAATGACAAAATAATGCGGTGTATTTTAGCAATATTGCTTTGGCGCGAAGTATCTACCACACTTCGCGTTTTTTTATATGAATAACAAATTAATCACGACTTTGAATACGTATGCAAGTGGTTCAACACTGGGCTGCAAGTCAGTAGACTCAATTAAAATACCAATATGACAACAAAATAATGACAATAAAACCTTTGGTGCTTGCACTGAGCTTAATATCAGGCAGTGTTTTGCTGACAGCATGTCAGTCTTCTCAACAAGATGAGCAAAGTAAGCAAGCCGAACAACAAGATCAAAAGCCTGTCGTTTACCAAGTATTCACGCGACTATTTGGCAACACAAACACCAATAATGTGCCTTGGGGCACGTTGGCGCAAAATGGCGTAGGGAAATTCGAAGACTTCACGCCAAAGGCGTTATCGGAAATTAAAGCCATGGGCGTGACCCATGTATGGTATACGGGAGTGCTACATCATGCTTTAGTTGCCGATTACAGTGCATATGGCATTGGCATTGATGACCCCGATGTGGTGAAAGGCCGTGCAGGTTCACCTTATGCAATCAAAGACTATTACAATGTTAATCCTGACTTAGCAAAAGACCCTGCAAAACGTCTGGCAGAGTTTGAAGCGCTGATCGAACGTACTCATGATGCAGACATGAAAGTGGTGATAGACATCGTACCTAACCATGTTGCAAGAAATTACCAATCTTTGAGTGCGCCGCAAGGGGTAAAAGATTTTGGCGCGCAAGACAATACGTCGCTGACTTATGCCCGTGATAACAACTTTTATTATGTGACTGGGCAGGATTTTAAAGTCCCTACATCAGTTGATTATCAAGTACTAGGCGGCAAGCCTCACCCGCTTGTTGATGGTCAATTTACAGAATCACCTGCGAAATGGACAGGGAATGGCGCACGAGCTGCGCAGCCGCATATTCATGATTGGTATGAAACCGTTAAAGTGAATTACGGTGTGCGCCCTGATGGCAGCTATGACTTTCCAACGCTGCCTGCTGAGATGGCAAAGCAAGACTACCGTGCACACTATGCATTTTGGCAAGATAAAGACCTACCGGATAGCTGGTATAAGTTCAGAGACATCACCTTATATTGGCTCGATAAAGGGGTAGATGGTTTCCGTTATGATATGGCTGAAATGGTGCCAGTTGAATTTTGGAGCTTTTTAAACTCTTCCATCAAGATGCAAAACCCTGACGCCTTTTTGTTGGCTGAGGTGT
The DNA here is from genome assembly GCF_000814765.1 of Pseudoalteromonas luteoviolacea. Classification (GTDB taxonomy): domain Bacteria; phylum Pseudomonadota; class Gammaproteobacteria; order Enterobacterales; family Alteromonadaceae; genus Pseudoalteromonas; species Pseudoalteromonas luteoviolacea_H. Next base: position 650,251 of record NZ_JWIC01000005.1, on the reverse strand, counting down.
ACAACCCAACCCTTTACCGCCCTTATATTCACCAAGGAAAAATGGACTTCTTATACGATAAAGTGGGTTTTTATGACAGCTTGAAGCTGTTGATGCAAGGCACTGGCAATGCACAAAGTGTAATGGATGCACACTTGAGCGTGTCTGATATTGCCCCACACATGCTGCACTTTTTAGAAAACCATGACGAGCAACGTATCGCCAGTCCTGAATTTGCAGGCAGTGCTGAAAAAGGCAAACCAGCGATGGTAGTGAGCCATTTAATCAGTAAAGCACCAACTATGCTTTATTTTGGTCAATCGGTCGGTGAAGACGGCTCAGAGATGGCCGGATTTGGTAAACCTAGCCGCACCAGCATTTTTGATTATATCGGTGTACCTGCCCATCAGGCTTGGATGAATAAGGGCAAATTTGACGGTGGTCAGCTAAGTGATGAGCAAAAGGCATTACGTCAGTATTATAAAAAACTCATGAACTTAAGCTCAATGCCTGCTATTCAATATGGCGCACTGGTGCAACTGAACACATTAGAGAGTGCTAACAAGCCAGCTGAAAAAGTGATGGCATTTGCACGTGATAATGCCGCTCAGCAAGTCATTGTGGCAAGTAACTTTGATGCTGATAATGCGCAGCAGGTTACGATTGAATTACCAGAGGGGTGGCAAGGCAAAGTCGTCGATAAGTTGGAATCTCACCCAACACTTGTCATTAAAAATAATCAACTCAACATCACCTTGGCACCGCTTGCCAGTGTTGTGTATGAGCTAGAGAACTAATTATGCAAAAACAAAAACCACAACTGAGTTTCTGGCAAATTTGGAATATGTGCTTTGGTTTTATGGGCATTCAATTTGGCTTTGCGTTACAAAACGGTAATGTGAGCCGAATTTTCCAAACGCTAGGCGCATCAGTTGATGATATTCCTATTTTGTGGGTGGCAGCGCCACTCACAGGATTGATTGTACAGCCGATAATTGGCTACTGGAGTGACAGAACTTGGACGGGCCTAGGTCGTCGTCGTCCTTTCTTTTTGTATGGTGCGATACTGACGACCTTGTCACTCTTCATCATGCCAAACTCGCCGACACTTTGGATTGCAGCCGGTATGCTGTGGATCATGGATGCGTCAATCAATGTCACGATGGAACCGTTTCGTGCATTAGTGGGTGACAATCTTAATAAAAAGCAGCGCGCAACAGGCTATGCAATGCAAAGCTTTTTCATTGGTATTGGTGCCATTATCGCCTCTGCATTGCCTTGGATGATGACTAACTGGTTTGGGATCAGTAACACGGCAGCGCCTGGGGAAATTCCTGAGTCTGTTAAATATGCCTTTTATTTTGGTGGTGTGATTTTATTTTTGGCGGTTGGCTGGACCATTCTTAAAACCAGAGAATATACACCTGAGCAATTAGCCGAATTTGAATCACCAGAGCTACAACAAGCATCATCACAGCCGAAACAACGCATTCAATTTGCTAAGTTTGCACTTGTGAGTGGTGTGATTGGTGGCCTTATTTTGGCGGGTGTTACTCTATTAAAGCTAGAAAAAGAGCTTTATTTGTTAAGCGCACTATTACTGTCGTTCTCAGCGATCATTCTCATTGCGGGTTATCTGCAAAACAAGCAACGTACAAGCGGTGGTTTTTACGAAGTCATTTACGACGTATTCACTATGCCAGAAACCATGAAGCAATTGGCGGTGGTGCAATTTTTCAGCTGGTTCTCTTTATTTGCAATGTGGATCTATACCACATCGGCAGTAACCAGTTTTCACTATGGCGCGACGGATGTGACTTCTAAAGCCTATAACGATGGCGCTGATTGGGTCGGTATCTTATTCGCCGCATATAATGGTTTTGCAGCGCTAGCAGCCGTATGTATCCCATTTGTGGTTAAACGTGTTGGCCTCAAGTGGGCGCATAGTTTAAATCTGCTTTTAGGTGCCGGTGCGCTTTTGAGCTTTTTGTTTATTTCAGATCCAAGTTTACTGTGGGTACCAATGATAGGTATCGGCTTTGCGTGGGCATCTATTTTATCTCTGCCTTATGCCATGTTAAGCGATGCTGTGCCAGCGCACAAAATGGGCGTGTTTATGGGGATTTTTAACTTCTTTATTGTTATCCCTCAATTGCTGGCAGCCAGTGTACTTGGCCTTATCTTAAGAAACGTTTTCGAGAATCAACCTATTTATGCATTAGTTATTGGTGGTGTGTCGTTTATTTTAGCGGCGCTGTCTGTTGCACGTGTAAAAACAAGCGCGCAATAAAACAGCCACTGAGGAGTAAAAATGAAAAAATTGTCATGTTTGTCGTTGGCACTGATTGCCGCAGGCCTTATTGGGTGTGGTAGTGCAACGAATACGCAGCAGATTGAGACCGCACCCGGTGCGCCGGGCGATAAGCCGTTTTGGACTTATTCAGATAAAACGGGCATTGGCACGTCTTATGAAGCCTATAAAAATGGCCAGTATGCAAATGATGCACAAACAGGTGAAGTATCTAAAGTTTGGTTTTCAATTGCAAAAGGCATGATCACTGAGACTATGTTCGGTCTTATTCACCAAGCGCAAATTCGTGATATGCAGTTTGTGGTGACAGGTAAAGACTTCACTGTGACTGAGCGCGATGAGTTAGATGTGTCGATTGATTATCTTTATAAAGATGCGCAAGGTCGCCCTTTATCACTGGCTTATAAAGTTGTCAGCAAAGACAAGCAAGGCCGCTTTACACTAGAAAAACACATTTTCACGGACCCTGATGGCCAGACTTTATTTGTCAGAGCAAAAGTGGATACGCAGCTGAGCGGTGTAAAAGCGTTTGTGAACGTCAACCCATATGTGAATAACAACGGTCTGAATGACTCAGCAACCGTGACAGACAAAGGTTTGGTTGCTTGGGAAGCGGATAACTTTTTAACCTTGCAAAGTAGTACAGGGTTTGAGCAAGCATCGGTCGGTTTTACAGGTAGTAGTGACAATCTAAATGAACTTAAGAAAAATCATGCATTGACGCGTACTTACCAAAGCACAGGTGATACAAAAGGCAATGTAAACTGGCTTGCAGAATTAGGTGAAGTTAAGGGCTCTGCGACCTTTGATCTTGTGTTGAGCTTTGGCAAGTCACAAGCAGATAGTTTTGCTCAAGGTGCCGCTGCGCTAAATAAAGGCTATGACAAAGTCCTTGCACACTACAATGGCCAAGGCGAACACATAGGTTGGGAAGATTACTTAGCCAGCCTTGAACCTATGCAACGTCTTGCTAACTACACCACTGACAGCGGTAAATTATTAAATGTCAGTGCATTAGTGTTAAAAGCACAAGAAGATAAAACGCATGCCGGAGCGCTCATTGCATCACTGTCTAATCCATGGGGTGACACCGTTGCTGCTGAGCAAGGTCACACAGGTTATAAAGCTGTTTGGGTACGTGACTTTTATCAAGTCGCTATGGCGTTCATGGCAATGGGCGACCCAGACACAGCGCTAACCTCATTCGAATACCTTGAAAAAGTTCAAGTGATGGATGGCACGCCGGGTAACCAAGGCGATACTGGCTGGTTTTTACAAAAAACACATGTTGATGGTGAGTTAGAGTGGGTTGGCGTTCAACTTGACCAAACTGCGATGCCGATCATGCTTGCTTGGAAATTGTGGCAAGAGGGTGTGTTAAGCGATGAAAAGCTCGTTTACTGGTACGAGCGTATGCTCAAGCCTGCGGCAGAGTTCCTAGTAGACGGTGGGCTGGCAAAGATTTTGTGGAATGACACGCAAATTACACCACCCGCGACCCAGCAAGAGCGCTGGGAAGAGCAAAACGGGTATTCTCCTTCGACGACAGCGGCGGTGATTGCGGGTTTAGTGACGGCCAGTGACATCGCTAAGTTAGCGGGTGATAAAGCCGGTGAGCAAAGGTATTTAGATACTGCTAAACAGTATAACGATACTGTTGAAAAGCGCATGTTCACCACCGAAGGTAACTTGAAAGGCCAAAATACAGATGGCGAATATTTCTTCCGTATCGCAAGAGACGAGAACCCAAACACCGCCACAAAATTAGGTGATAACAATGGCCGTGTAGGACTTGATAAGCGTCAGATCATTGATGGTGGTTTCTTAGAGTTGGTACGTTATGGTGTCAGAGATGCCGATGCGCCTAGTATTTTGAAAACACTGCCAGAGTACGAAGATGAAACGTTACCTGAAAACTTGCGTGTAAAATACAGCTTTACCTTTGCAGGCGACCCAAATACATACCCAGGCTACCGTCGTTACGGTAACGATGGCTATGGCGAAGATGAAGTAAAGGGGACTAATTATGCTGAAGGCGGTCAAAATACACCGGGACAGCGTGGTCGTGTATGGCCATTTTTTACTGGTGAAAAAGGCCATTATGAAATAGCGGCTGCCGCGGCGACGAAGGGCTTAAACAAAGAGGCTGTGACCCGCATTAAGCACACCTATGTGCGTGGCATGGAGCACTTTGCCAATGAAGGTTTGATGCTACCAGAGCAAGTTTGGGATGGCGTCGGTGTGAACCCGTTTGGCTACCAGCTGGGCGAAGGCACTAATTCAGCAACACCATTGGCTTGGACACATGCAGAGTACGTTAAATTGGTCCGTTCACTTGCAGATAAAAATGTTTGGGATCATTATCCAATTGTCAGCGAGAAGTTAAAATAACTCACCATTCTAAAGCGGTGCATTAACAATGCACCGCGATTATCCTCTATTTGAAATATTATTTTTACCTAGTAATTAAAATAATAATTAGCAATTTAAAAATTGTTTTATTTTGTGTTTGTTTGTAATTTTCTTTCTTTTCTCTATTAATTTTCGATTCATTTTACCAGAATATAATCTTCCGGCTTTTAGGTTGGTTGGTGATTTTATATGAACTTCTATGAAAAAACCGATTATGTGATTTTTTGAAAGGATATTAGAAAATGCAAAATCAAAGTGTACTTATTATAGGTAATGGGCCTATTAATACTGATATAAGCAAGCAAGTTGAAGAGTTTGACCGTGTGGTGCGTTTTAATTTTTGCGCAGGACTACCAGCTCATCTTGGCACTAAGTGTACTGATTTATGGTTATCAAGTCGTGGCAGGCAAGCGATGAAGATTGCCCAGCAGTTTCCCCTCCTCAATTTAAGCAACCTCAGTCAAGTTATGCTGACTGACCCAAAACAAAGTATTTTCAAACAAATATTATTTAAAGCGATAAAACGAAAAGGGAAAATAGATTTTGGCGATAAAATAGCAAGGCACGTTGACGACAAGCAGATCATTCAAAGAATTGATGAGCACTATCGAGCTACGGTTTTATCAGAACTCTTAAAACTAGGTAAACCTGAATGTAAACCCGTATGTCCAAGTTCAGGGTTTCTTGCCATGCGTTACTTCATCGAAAGGTTTCAACACGTCACTATAACTGGGTTTGGTTTTCAAGGTTGGAAACGACACCCTTGGGCTCAAGAAAAGCAATATGTCGATAAACTGGTTAAACAAGGAAATATTGATTGGCTTAATTTAAATTGATTATTATTTAATGGCTTTATCTTTATTTTTCAATTTTTTAATTGGTTTTCAAGTATATTTATGTTTTTTGTTTATTAATCACTAAGCCGTATAAGTAAAGAATTTTTCGAATATATACGGCTAAGCCATTATTTATGGCATCACAACGATGCCAACCGGTTGTACATTTCCATGTTGCGTACCAGTTGCGTCCTCCATTGACGTGTCTAGTTACTTGCTTGTTTAGTGTCGCACTGTCATTAGACCATTTTTTTAAAGTTGTCTTTTTGTAGTTTTAATTTCATTGTTAGTCCTTTTTGAGATGGGTTAATACCCTACACAGGCCAGTATTTGTGTATAAAAAGCAAACTACACAATCGTGACAATTTAGCGTGTGAGTAAAACGATGTGTCTGATGTAAACAGTGCTCACATATCTGTGAGGATAGTGAAGCTGCCCCTTCATTATTTAGCGAACAAGCGTACAGGCAAAGCTTAACCGCTTCATTTGATCAGATCTCAACAGACTTATATTCTAGCCATGCTATTACTAAACAAACGTGCATGGCAGCGTCTTGCGTACTCATCAGTCATACCAGACAAATAATCAGCAAGCACGCGCATCTTTGCCGTGTCACCTTTAGCATGCTCGTACTGAGATTGTGCAGTGTAGGGCAGTAAACGCATCGGATCGCTGGAAAATGCATCAAATAAGTCAATCAGCATATTCTGACCGCTAAACTCAATTTGCTGCATGGTCGGCTCCCGAATGAGTCTTTGATACACAAATTGTTTGAGCACCTTGAGAATCGCTTCAAATTCATCGTTGAGTTTGACGGTATTTTTGAGCAATGGATCGTCAAAATCTGCTTCGTGCTGAACCAAAGCGCAGTGAACAATGAAAATGTTGACCAGTTCGCCAATGGCGTCTTTTCTAAGTGGTTCATCATCAGAGAAGAGGCGATGCGTTAAACTTGATAGATTCTGTTCAAGCCAAGGTGAGTCAATTTGTTTGAATTCAGGCATCGCATAGTTATACCAATCGCGCTCACTGAGTGTGCCAGTGGCAATTGCATCTTCTAAATCATGCACTGCATAAGCAATGTCGTCTGCATATTCCATGATAGCCGCATCAAGGGATTTGTAGATAGTCTTACATTTAAACTCATCAATGGGATTGTGCGTTGTGAAAAGGGCTTTATCTTTATTGGACAAAGGCGTCAGGATCCAATCAAAAACGTCTTTATCACAATCGTAAATGCCCTTAGCGGGGAACCATTTTTGCGTGTAGATAAAGCGCTGATGCGAGTTAATGCTCTGTGGTTTAAGCTGCAATGCAGAGATGTGCGCCGGATACTTTATAAAACCGAGCAGCGTACGTCTGGTCAAGTTCATACCGTAGCCATTTGAATAGGGCTCTAATTTGGTGACGATCCGCAGCGTTTGTGCATTGCCTTCAAAGCCCCCGTAATCACGCATCAAATAATTGAGCGCGATCTCTCCGCCATGACCAAAAGGCGGATGACCAATATCGTGTGCAAGACAAATGGTTTCAATGAGGCTAGCAGAGGGGAAGTGCTCAAACTGAGGGTTTTGCAGTTTAAGGTGGCGCAATAGCCCTGTTCCTATTTGAGATACTTCTAGTGAATGTGTTAGCCGTGTCCTGTAAAAATCATTGACGCCAATGCTCATGATTTGCGTCTTTGATTGCAGACGCCTAAAAGCAGCTGCATGGATGATCCGAGACCGATCTACTTGCCATGCAGAGCGATTATCATTGGGGCGATTCTTTACTTGATCTAGCAATCTTTGTTGCCATACGGGCTGGGTCATAAGGTACTCTACGTGGCTGGTTATTGTCTTATTCCATCTTTGTAAGCTAAGTATAGCGATGCAAAGTTAAAAATGTAATTACTTGGTGTGATTGGAAAAAAGCTTATTTTAGCGACGGATTGGCGTAAATTCGCGTTTAACTGCGATTGTTGCTATAATCGGTCGCCGTTTTATGAGATGAACTAAGTACAACGAGTCTTTCTCTGACAAAGGAAGTTCAGATAGCTCGTTTGGTAGGTACTAGTGAGAGGAGAATCATGCGTTCTAATTTGATCAAGATTTTATTAATTGCAGTTTCTTTGTACGCAATTATATATCCATTTATAACCGAACCACCGGAAAAGCCAGAGCCAGTAGAAGTACCAGAAGTTATCGTTGAGATCCCTGAAGTCGAATTACCTGAGCAGCCATTACATGATGTTCAGCTGCCTGACTTTGCGTCTATTAAAGACATTGCGACTAAGAAAAAGACCTTTTTCGATTTCATTAAACCTCATGTAGAGGCTGAAAATAAGGTTATTTTGCAACAAAGAGCCAGTATTGAAATTGCATTGATGATGTTGCAGTTTGACGAGTCACTCAGTGATGTGCAGATTGAACGTGTAAAGACTATCTTTCAACTTTATAAGATAGATCAAGAAGAGATCACTGTTCAGAGTTTAAAATTGGCCCTTGATAGAGTTGATATTATCCCTAAAGAGTTAGCATTAATGCAGGCGGCCAATGAGTCCGCTTGGGGTACGTCTCGATTTGCACGCATTGGTTTAAACTTTTTTGGGCAATGGTGTTACCGTGCAGGATGCGGGATGATCCCGAAGCGTCGTGCTGATGAGGCCGCGCATGAAGTGGCGGCATTTAAATCGGTCAGGGCATCGGTTACCTCGTATTTTAGAAATATAAATACACATGATGCTTATCGAGAGCTCCGCGCAGTTCGCGCACAGTTGAGGGCGGATAAAAAAGAGATCATTGCAACGGCTTTAACACCAGGTTTAATGTCATACTCTGAACGTGGACAAGATTACATTGAAGAACTCAATGATATGATCAGACATAACAAGGCTTATTTTGATGAAGAATAGGATCCTACCATTGCTACTGCTATCTAGTAGCTTTGGTTGTTTCGCAGAAGAGTTTGTGGCTTCTTATGAAGGCTTTTATGACCGCCTAAAGGTAGTCAAAAAAGGTGATTTCGAGTTTGCTCGAGTGAACTTCTATTTGGTTGAAGGTGAAAGTAAACAGCCATGCACCATTGCAGAGGGAAACATAGTTACTGAACAAGCTTCAATGTCACTGCACTACACTGAAAAAGCACAGTTAATGTTACCTATTGACGAAAAGCTTGATAAAGACAAGGCCGTGGTGGTTGTAAAGCCTGAGACTGCAACTTATTGTGAGATTAAGATCCAAATTGAATCTGCACATTTTGAAAATCAGCATTTAACAAAGCAAAAGCTATATCAGCTACATACAGAGTTTGAGACTTTATTGAGTGATTTATCAGGTGTGTTTGTGGGTAAGCTACTGTCGTTTATGTTGCCCGAGCAAAAAGGCGTCACTGTGGAGTTTGCAAACAATGTCGCTTTAAGTGGTGAGGGCGTCAGCTGTGAATTGAATCGTTGCCGTTTTCATGTCAGTGACAGCTGGGAAAATGATAATACTCGATTTAATGTGCTTTCTGACTTGATCAGTGTTAAGCCTTGGATAGAAAAGTAACATGTGAAGTTTTAACTATGTCACACATGAAAAAGCGACCATGAGGTCGCTTTTTTGTTGTGGTTGTGAATATGCGAATTGAAATTGGTTAAGGGAGGTTCCAGTAGTAAATCCCATACCCGACAAACAAGGCGGGTATTGCTGAGTACGCCGTTGCCAAAAGTGCTGCTTTTGGTGCAAGGGCAATCGCTGGAAATAACGCATCGCCATCATTTGCGACAGCGTTTGCCGCCAACGCACTAAATGGCAATACACCTTGAATATATAAACTCGTGACCACAATTTGCGGGCCACAGCCTGGCAGTAACCCAATCATGATCGCAATGAGCGGTGCGTAAATCGCATATTCTGTGAACCAAGCCGCTAAGTCCAAGCCAAATAAAGCGACCGATAGCTCATAAATCATAAAGCTTGCCACTACCCAAGCGGTGACAAAGTGCGTGTCTTGAAGGATTTTAGCTAATCGAGAAGGGGGCTTAACCTCTTCTTCTTCTGCTGTAATTTGTTTATACGTTTTTCCTTTAGATGACAAAGCCCAAATAACAACCGCGAAGATAGCCATGCCTGCACCGAGTAATTCGATAGGTTGCTCAAATTGTCCTAAATCCATGTTGAATGCCATTACTAACGAAATCGCAATGCAAGGAAATAACACGATTTTCCATACTGGCTCACTCATGCGTACTGCAAAAGTAGGCGGATCGCAGTCTTCTACTTGTTTGTCGTTGGCTTTGGGTCTGCAATAATCAGCTTTGTGAAAAAGGTTAACGGCCAAACCACTTAAAGTGCCTACTGCAATACCTAATAAAATAATAGCCATGCCTTCAAGCGGCTTTTTTGCTAACAGTAAGAACGCGGCATCACCCATGGTGGCAGTCAGTACTGCGACCACAGAAGCGAAGCTTGCTTGTCCTTTGGTAAATTGGGTAACAACAATGATGGCTCCGCCACAGCCGGGTAAAGCGCCAAGTACAGCTGCCATGGTGACTTCAAGCGCTGGAGATTTTTTATTTAAGTAACTGAGTTCTAACTGGGGAAGCTTTTCAACGAGGTAATAATAAATTGCTAAGGTACCTGCAACAAACACACTGACCTGAAAAAAAGCGTCTGCTAGCGTGCCTAACGCAATGTCACGAATTGGGGCATAAAATAAGGTTGCTATCAATAAAAGTGGCAATATCAACCGCTTATTTGCAGCCAGATAGGCAAATTGAGAAGCCGTCTTGAACGGATAAGAACGAGAGTATGAGAGCATATAGTGCAACCGGTAACCTAATAACAGTTGCACTTTAGTGTTAAATTAAATGAAAATCAATATCATTTCCATTTATTTTCTTTGGAATTCAGACGTTGCACTCCAAGTTGGCCACGCTTCTTCTTGAGAAATTAAGTAACCAGCTTTGAAAAATAGCTGAAGATCTTGGACTGCGCCACTGAGATCCCATTCTTTTCTGTATCGGTCACATGGCTGGTGGTAACAGCCACGCAGTACAAGGCTCATACGCTTACGATATTTTGCTGTAGCATCGTCGAATGGTTCATGACCACCACCTGCATACATAGCTGGGATCCCCATGTTAGCAAAAGCAAAGTGGTCTGAGCGGTAGTAAATACCCGCAGATGGATTTGACTCATTGGAGATGGAACGGTTTTGCTCATCAGCCACTTCTTTAAGCACGCCATCTAGTGATGATTTACCAAGGCCAACAACGCTGATGTCTTTAACTTTACCAAGTAAGTTAAGGGCATCTAGGTTGATATTTGCAACGGTTTGGTTTGCTGGAATGACCGGTGTTTCAGCGTAGAATTTAGAACCTAATAAACCTTGCTCTTCAGCTGTGACCGCCAAAAAGGTGATCGAACGATCTGGGCGCTGCGGTAATTTAGCAAATGCTTCAGCGACTTCAATGATGCCGCCTGTGCCGGTCGCGTTATCGTGTGCACCGTTATAAATTTTATCGCCTTTACGGTTAGGATCGACACCTAGGTGGTCCCAGTGCGCAGAGTAAATGATGTGCTCATCTGACTTTTTAGCGCCCGGTAGTGTAGCGATAAAATTATATGATACAGACTTTTTAATGGTACTTTTTACATCGACAGACGCAGTTAAGTCGCCCATATCTACGTGATATGCACCTTCAGCTGCTTTCTTTTTGGCTTCTTCAAAGTTCAGACCGGCATCAGCAAAGAGCTCTTTTGCAACATCAACGCTGATCCAACCTTCAACCGCAACGCGGTCCATGTTGTTGTTCTCTTTTTGGAAACCAAATTGCTCGCCGCTCCAAGAGTTCTCGACCACTTCCCATGGATAAGACGCAGGCGCTGTTTCATGAATAATGATGGCACCTGCCGCACCTTGACGGCTTGCTTCTTCATATTTGTACGTCCAACGTCCATAGTAAGTCATGGTGTTGCCGTTGAAGACTTTAGGGTCCTTTGTTGCGTAGCCCGGATCGTTTACTAGCATAACAACCGTTTTGCCTTTTACATCCAGACCTTCGTAGTCATTCCAGCCATATTCTGGTGCATTCACACCATAGCCAACGAATACTAATTCTGAGTCGCTTAGAGACTGTGCAGGGCTAATACGGCTGGTGCCCATGACCATGCCTTTTTTGTACGGGTAGCTGCGCTCACCGATTTTTAGCGTCATGTTTGGATCGGCTTCGATTGATACCAGCGGTACCTCTTGCAAAAAGCTATTGCCGTTGCCCGGCTCATAACCCAATGCTTTGAAATGTTTAGTCAAATAAGCAAGCGTTAGCTCTTCACCTTTACTTGATGGCGCACGGCCTTCAAATTCGTCAGAGGCAAGCGTTTTGATGTGTTCACCTAATTGCTCAGCATTAATACTATTGTATGCCGTGACAATGTCTTCAGGTGTGTTGCTTTTCGTCGTTGCACAGCCTGCTAAAATGGCAAGCGACAAAGCACTCAGTGTTAATTTTAGTTTCATGACCTTTCTTTTTTATGAGATTACTTCCGAGCTAATTAATACCATAATTGCAAAGTAAATTCGACTTTAGCCGATGTATGGCGCTAGGTAGGTGGAAAAGAACTCAGACGTTATTTATATTTTTGCGCCGTCGCGTGTATTTGGTAAAATGCGCGCAATAGTACAATTTGCGAAATGAGCACGCACAGTCAGCATGAAAAAATTTACTCCCCCTGAAAATTGGCAAAATCAATTGTTTGCGCAAGCCCCTTTTGCGCATTTACAGGCAATATTTAATTTACAAGCCTTTGATACCTGGCCAAGCTTTGAGTGGTTAAATGCACAGATCAATCAGCAAAACGCTCAGGGTAAGCATATTGTGTTCACTGAAAACAGTAAGCTGGAAGAAGAAACACGCTACTATGAGGAGATCATTGCGCAAACCGGTCAGGTGCCGACACGAGAGCATAACTGGCACGACTTTTTTGGGGCGATGATCTGGTGCTTATTTCCAAAAACGAAAAGTCTACTTAATACACTGCATATTGAAGAAATAGCACTGCACGGCTTAAAAGAGCGTAGTCGCAAACGCAATGCATTAACCTTGTTTGATGAGTGTGGATTAGTACTCGCGGTGCCTCATATGCAATGGCAAGAAGATTTGCGTTTGCATTTATGGCATGACGCGTTTTTTGTGCAACAAGATAAGTGGCATAAAGAAGCCCGACCTTTTATTTTTGGTCACGCCAATTACGAAATGCTGACTAACCCGTTTATCGGCTTAACGGGCAAATTGCTATGTATTCAAGTTGACGAGTCCTTTGCTGCACTCCCTTTACTTGAGCAATATGCACACCTGGACAGCCGCTTAGTCGAATTGATCACAATGGATAAGGTGCTGGATGACAATAAACAGATGTCACCCATTCCGTTATTGGGCATACCTGATTGGCACTATGATGAACAAGACGAAGCGTTTTACGCGGATGAAAGCTACTTTAGGCCTAAAAGAAGGAAGATAAGTGATAGTAGTAAACGGACTGAAAAAACGCTTTAAGCTCGCAAAAGAGTTAGAAAACACCACCAGTCGTGGCGACGCAAGGCAGCGTGATGGCTTCTTTCACTCTGTGGAAGATGTATCTTTTCGCTGTGATAGAGGTGAAGTATTGGGGCTGCTTGGCCCCAATGGTGCGGGGAAAACCACCACGTTACGCATGTTATCAACCGCACTGAAGCCTGATGCAGGCAGCATTGAAATATCTGGACATAACATCGTCAAACACCCATTAAAAGGTCGAAAAGCCATTGGCTTTTTATCTGGTACTACGGGTTTATATGGTCGCTTAACGGCAAAAGAGAATGTCGAGTACTTTGCCAAATTGCATGGTTTAAAAGGTAAAGCCCTTAAAGTGCGCTGTGATGAGTTGTTTAGTCAATTAGCAATGGACGACTTTTTAGATAAGCGGGCAGAGCATTTATCAACGGGCATGAAGCAAAAAACCAATATTGCCCGAGCTGTGGTGCACCAACCGGATGTGGTGGTGCTGGATGAGCCAACCACAGGTTTAGATATTATGACCAAGCAAACCATTATCCAGTTTATTCGTGAGCTTAAATCTGCGCAAACCCCAGTGGTTTTTTCTACACATCACCTTGATGAAATCGCGTTATTATGTGACAGCGTGTGCTTGATAGATAAGGGAAAAAGCCGTTTTTCTGGCAGTATCGAGGCGTTTAAAACCGCAGGGCAGAGTACTGAACTAAACGATGCGTTTTTGAATATTGTTAATCATGGATGTGCAGATGTTTGAAGTGTTTTTAAAGGAAGTCAAAGAGCTACTGCGTGATAGAAAAACCCTGTTTTTTGTCATCGCCCTGCCCATTGTTATCTTCCCTATTTTATTTGCTTTGCTTGGGTTTTTAGCGTCAAAGACCACTTTTGAAGCTGAGCAAAAAGTGCATACTTACTACCTTGCCAATGCAGACCTCTTTCCAGAGTTTGCACAAATGCTGTTTTATCATAAAAGCTTTAAACCGTATGAAGGGGATGAGCAGTTTGACAGCATCGATGCATTAAAAGCGGCAGTAAAAGCGGGGAAAATAGACGTGGGTATTGAGATCCCAAAACAGCAAGACAAGCAGGTGAGCGTTTCACCAGAGCAAGCTGTTTGGCACGTGGTATTTAATGATGCCCAATCGATTAACTTTGTATATAAGCGATTGGAAAAGCTCATTAATAAATACGCCGCTGGCATTCGCTCTGCGACGTTAGAAGCTTTAGGGGCACCTAAAGCGCATCATAGTGCAATTCTAAAACCGATCACCATTACCAAAGTAGATACCGCGGACATACGTGAAAATTATGGTGAAAAGCTTGGTGCATTAATTCCTTATATGTTGATCCCGCTTGTTTTAATGGGCGCAAGTTACCCTGCGATTGATTTGGGCGCCGGGGAAAAAGAGCGCGGGACCCTTGAAACCTTGCTGTTGACGCCTGTGACACGCACGCAACTGGTACTGGGTAAGTTTTTAACAATATTGGCCAGCTCCATTGCCTGTGCCCTAGTGACCGTTTCTAGTATGGCTATTTGGATAAGTATTGCCGGCGGAATAGGGGTGTTAGATACCATAAAAGACGCATTTTCCAGTGTGACCTTTGCCGACTTTATGCTGATTTTTGCGCTGTTACTGCCTGTGGCTGTGATGCTCTCATCCTTGGTGTTGGCCATCTCAATCTATGCGCGCTCGTTTAAAGAGGCACAAAACTATATGGGGCCCTTGAGCATGCTGGTGTTCGTGCCCATTGTCGTGTCGGTGATGCCAAATATGTCGCTCAATACCACTACGGCTTGGATCCCCATTACCAATGTATCCTTGGCGATTAAAGAAATCATCAAAGGCACCGTTGACTACAGTGCCGTGATGATGATTTTTGTTGCCTCAGCACTGCTTGCTGGGGCATTGCTGATGTTTTGTATACGCTGGTTTAGTAAAGAGTCTGTGTTATTTAGATAGCAATTAGGCGGCTTTAACGCCGTCTAAATTTTGTGTGTCTAACTCAACGACATTCAGTACTTTTTGTATATCAGACCAGTGCAGTAATTCAATACGGCCTTGCTCGTTTTCGACAAGTGCAGTGCAGTTTTCTATCCAGTCACCATCATTACAATATACGATACCATCAGTGACATTAATTCTGGGCTGGTGAATGTGGCCACAGATAATGCCATCCATGCCTTGCTTTTTTGCTTCGTGCACAGCGGCTTGCTCAAATGCCGCAATCGCTGCGCGAGCTTTATGCACTCGGTTTTTAAGCCAAGAGGCCAGCGACCAATAATGACCACCATAGAGCTTTCGAACACGGTTGGTCCAGCGATTTAAAAACAGCAAAAAGTCATAGGCTTGATCGCCAATAATACTGATTAATTTATTGTAGCGGGTGGCCGAGTCAAAATCATCGCCGTGTAGCAATAAGAAACGTTTACCTGCTGAGGTGGTATGCACGTATGTGTGGTGCACTTCAACATTAAACAGCGTCATATCCACATAATTGCGAAATGTCTCGTCGTGGTTACCCGGGATATAAATGACACGCGTACCTGCCTCTGCTTTTTTCTGAATACATTCTAAAACTTGATAGTGGCTTGGGTGCCAATAGAACTGCCTTTTTAAAGACCAAAGATCCACAATATCGCCCACTAAATACAAGGTATCGCAGCGGGTGCAATTTAAGAAGTCCAATAAGAATTCAGCCTTACAGTCTTTGTAGCCAAGGTGCACATCTGAAATCCATATGCTGGGGTAGTAAGTTTGCTCCATCTTGTTTACTCTCAAGCGTAATAATGTCTACGGTAAAGGCACGAGATGACAAACTTTTATCAGTATTGAGACGCTAAGATGACATTTTCTGCAAAGGTAGCCGGTAAAAACAAAAAACGCGCCATGTAGGCGCGTTTTTAAAGTAGGGGAGAGTTAAGCCATGAGCTTAGTGATTTCAGCAACTGCTGAATCAATGTCTAACATGACTTTTTCACCAGTACGGCGGTTTTTCAGCTCAACCTGATTGTTATCAAGGTTACGCTCACCAATGACTAAGGTGAATGGTACACCCACGAGTTCCATATCGTTGAACATGACACCTGGGCGCTCTTTACGATCGTCAAACAATACTTCAAGACCTGCTGCTTTTAAATCCGCATAGAACTTTTCTGCGATATCAGGAATACGGTGAGACTTATGCATGTTCATCGGAACGATTGCGATGTCGAATGGTGCTAGGGCTTGTGGCCACTTAATACCAAACTTATCGTGGTTTTGTTCAATCGCCGCAGCCACGATACGTGATACACCAATACCGTAACAACCCATGGTCATGACTTGGTTTTTACCACTTTCGCCGAGTACACCTGCATTCATTGCTTCTGAATACTTGCTACCAAGTTGGAAGATATGACCAACTTCAATACCGCGTTTGATTTGCAAAGTACCTTGTCCACAAGGGCTTGGATCGCCTTCAACCACGTTGCGAATGTCAGCAGTGGTGAACTCAGCGACATCGCGGCCCCAGTTAATACCACTGTAGTGCACACCGTCTTTATTTGCACCGGCAACAAAGTCAGACATAACAGCAGCGCTGTGGTCAACAATCACTGGTATATCAAGGCCTACTGGGCCAAGTGAACCAGGTTTTGCACCAATTGCAGCAACGATGTCTTCTTCTTTTGCCATTTCAAGCGGAGAGTCAACAAGCGGCAGCTTTTCAGCTTTTAGCTCGTTTAATTCGTGATCGCCACGAACGATTAATGCAACCAGACCACGCTCACCGTCTTCGTTTTCAGCGCCGTATACAATCAGTGTTTTAACGCCTTTGCGCGCTTTAACACCGTGTTGTTCAGCAAGCTCTGCGATGGTTTTTGCGTTTGGTGTATCGAATGTATTCAGTTCTTTGCTTGGCTCTGCGCGCTCAGTTGCAGGCGCTAGGGCTTCAGCTTTTTCGATGTTTGCCGCGTAATCACTTTCTGTGCTAAATGCGATTGCATCTTCACCAGACTCAGCAAGTACGTGGAATTCGTGTGATACGCTACCACCAATTGAACCTGTGTCAGCAATAACTGGACGGTAATCTAGACCTAGGCGCTCAAAAATATTGCAGTATGCTTGGTGCATCACTTGATATGTTTTTTCAAGGCAAGCGTCATCTAGGTGGAAAGAGTAAGCATCTTTCATGGTGAATTCACGTGCACGCATTACACCAAAACGCGGACGCACTTCATCACGTACTTTAGTTTGTACTTGATAAAGTGTTAAAGGCAATTGCTTATAGCTGCTTACTTCTTTACGTACAAAGTCAGTGATCACTTCTTCGTGCGTTGGGCCAAGTGCAAATGGACGATTGTGGCGATCGGTAATTCTTAGTAGTTCAGGACCAAACTGTTCCCAGCGGCCAGACTCTTCCCACAGATCAGCAGGCTGAATGACAGGCATCAACATTTCGATTGCGCCAGCTTTTTCCATTTCCTCGCGTACAATAGTTTCTACGTTACGAAGTACTTTTAAACCTGACGGCAACCAAGTGTATAAACCTGAAGCGAGTTTGCGGATCATACCCGCACGTAGCATTAGCTGGTGGCTGACCACCTCGGCATCAGAAGGCGTCTCTTTAAGAGTCGCTAAAATATATTGACTGGTACGCATGCTTGTTCCGTTCAATGTTATGTGTTTTTAATTAGGCACGTAGTTTAACAGTGCCTAAGGTGCTAAAAAAGAGTTATTTTCGCTGTAAAGATATTTAATCTTGTGGTTTTTTGGCAGTTTGCGGTTTCTCAGCGCTCACTTCGATGACATGGTTATGCTCATCTTCAACTTGCCAGCGAATATTGAATTCGTACAGACTCATGCCATAGCTTTGTGTTTGCTGTTTTTTCTTTTTATAGGCAGGTCTTGGATCTTGTTTTAAGACGTTGCTGATAAAGCTCATTAGCTCGGGATATTGTCGCTGCTTTTCGATAAAGTCTTGGGCTTGCTCACTAAATGACACCGTCATTTCGGTTTCAGGGCGCGTATCGGCAAATCCCGCCGAGGCATTTTGCAGTGCATCTGAATAGGGCAGATAAGGTTTGATATCCACAATTGGCGTGCCGTCGAGTAAATCTATGCCAGAGAGCAACAGTGCCAATTGGCCATTTTTATATTCAACACCTTCTAGCTTGACTGCGCTCATGCCAATGCCATTTGGCCTAAAAGTTGCGCGGGTAGCAAATACGCCTTTGCGCTCATTACCGCCCAGCCTTGGTGGGCGTACCAGCGCCGAATAGCCTTTGTCAGCGGTTTCGTGGAATCTAAATAGCAGCCAAAGATGGGTGAACTCTTCAATGCCTCGTACAAATTCTTCACGGTTAAATGCATCGCTGAATATCAGCTTTGCGGTGGCCTCTGGTACCAGTCTTGGTTGTCTTGGAATGGCAAATTTTTGCTTATAAGGAGATTCTATATGGCCAATGGCTTCAACTTCAAATTGCACGATAGCAGGCTCTGTGGATTAAAAGCCGTATTGTATCGCTTTGTATATGGCGCAACAAATTTAAATTTTATAACAGGGCGTGTAATAAAGTGTAATGTACACTCGAAAAATTACCCGCATAATTATCCTAAAAAACGAAACGGATAAAGCGATGTACTTTGCGCGATTTGGCGAGCTGATGTTGACGAGTGATGAAATGGAACTAATTGGTGAAAGAGCCCTTGGTTTTAAAAACAGCATTACCCCTATCTCGAGTGAACGGGGTAAGCGTACAAGCTTAAATAAGCCAACTCACAGTAATGAAGAAATTTCTGCGTTTATGGAAATAGCAATCCGCGCATGCAAAAAGCACCTGTGCCAAAATAGCCCGATCCGCAGCGCGGTCATTTTGGAGCTACAAAAAAACAGGCAAGTCTTGATGAGCACCTTTAGCGGTATCAAAGAAGGCAGTATAAGCCCATGTAAACTTAGCCCTGTATTGCAATCCTACACAGAGTCTATTTCTGCCAAGCTGCTTCCTGACACCTTGTTGCCAGCCAGTGATTTAAAGACTGCGATCAGTACAATCTTATTTGAAGTAGCCAGAGAGAGTGTGTAACACGCTCTCTGTTTTTACTTTTTATAGTTTTATTTGACACGGCTTTTCGCAAGCTATTTTTTACTTAACTGATCGGCATTACGTTTAATTAAAGCGCTCTTTTTGTTTTTAGTCTCGTAACTGGTTTAATTCGCGTGTTTCAAAAAGTCGTAGATAAAGCGCTGGGCGTTGCTGGCGCTTAAGTCTTCGCTGTATTGGTTGCCGCGTTTGCCAAATAGGTAAACTACTGGCCAGAAGGCGACGGTGGCGGTAACGTCGTATTCGTAGTCAAAACTTTTACGTCTACCGTCGGGGTAGGTAACGTCGAAGCTAAGGCGATAGGTGCTTGAGGTAAAACCTGGGACTATGCCTAAAGTAAGGCCAGTGATAAAATAACTAAAGGTGCCACTGCTGTCGATTTTGCGACCATAAATTTTGATGGTGGTGTTGGCGTTGTCGTTTTGATTAAAGTAACCTGTGCCTAATAGATCTCGTTTGGTACCATCTAAGTCGGTGACTATATTGACGTCGGTGGCCAGTACATTACTGTATGCTTGCAGTTGCTGGGAGTCTATCTGGTCATAGTCGGCTGAGAAGTCGCGGGCGACACAGCCTGTGCCTACTATTACTGAAAGTGCTAGTAAAATGAGTAAACGCATTGATTTTCCTCGTGTTTATTTTAACTATTTAAAGTGTATTGTTACTGGGCGCAAACCTTCCAGCCTGTGGTGTCTATGTCTAATAAATGGGCGCAATGGCAAGAGTTTAACTTGACGACATCTATTTTTCGGCACGCTTGTCGCTGCTTTTCCAGCATGGCTTCACGTTTGGCGATACGCTCGGCGGCTTCGCGTTTACGCTGCTCTGCTATCTGCTTTTGTTTGGCGGTCACTTCGGCCTGATAGTGGCGCTTTTGTTCGGCACGTTTGGCTGCTTCCATGGCTTTTTTTTCCTGTTTTTTTTGCCTACGCTCCTGGTTTATTTTATCTACTTTTTGCTGGTCGGATTTGGCCTGTTTGGCGATGGCAACTACGTCACTATACTCTGAGTTACTAAAGCTTTTGCCTTCGCTTTCTAATTTGCGCATGGCGCGGTTTAAGCAGTATTCCCAGTCGCCTTTTTTACTGTAATAGGGTTGATAGCAGGCGGTGCTTTTGCCTGACGGGCTGTCGCGCTCTATTTCTTTTAAGTCTTGCTCGCTGGTTCTGTCATTCACAAACATTTGACCAATGATACCAAGCTCGACAAATTGCCAGCACAGAGGATATTGTGGGGTGTCCCATTGGGTCAGGCAATAACCACCATAACCGCCGTCGTTATTAGCGCGGCACTCATGGCAGCGGCGACCGAGCAGCTCTTTGTAATGGCTTAACTGTCCCATGGCGGAGGCGTTACCGGTTACTTTTTGTTGTTCCTGTTCCAGTGTTTGTATTTGCTGATCGATATTGCGGGTGATTTGTGCTAACTGTTGCTGTTGCTGTTGCCTGACCAGACGTTTTGCTCTGTTGTGATCGTCACTCCAGCTGGTGTCTTTGCCATAGCTGTAGTTGGTCAAGGAACTTTGGCCTGAGGCGTTTAACTGGTAGCTCTCGCCATGACGCTGGCCACTTTTATACTGGCTGATGGTGAGTTGATTATTGCCGCTACGAGTGCTCATTTCGCCGTCGGGCTTGCCATTGCTCCAGCTGCCATAAGCGCTGGCGTAATCGTTAAAGCTTAAGCCTTTACCGTGGAGTTTGCCATTTTGGAACTGGCCTACAAAGTAGCTGCCGTCGGTGTTGTCGAGCCGCCCTTGCCCTGTCATTTCGCCGTGCTTAAACTCGCCTTCGTAGCGAAAACCTGCTCCTTGTAATATACCTTTGCCGTGTGGCTTGCCATTGTGTACCTGCCCCTTATATTTACTGCCGTCAAGCTGGGTATAAAAGCCCTGAGCGTCGGCCTGAGTCTGGCGCTTGCCTTGCAATATTGAAGTGTCGGGGTTTTTAAAGGCACAGCCTGAGTGTAGGGTCAGGCTTAGTAGCAAGCAGAGAATACGACACATAGTGAGCAAAGCTTCGTTGAGTTTTTAAGCAAATAATTATAGTTGAATTTTCCTACTAGTGTGAATGGCTGTTAAGTATAGTGATGATAGTGCTTAGCTATGCTATTAATTTACACGTTTGTTCAAATTTTATTTATGTTAATGAACTTCTGTTAAATTTATCCCCTAACCCTGGGTACAGAAAACCGCAAGTTTGTCACTTGCTTCGTCTATTCTTTTTAAAATTACCAGAGTAGTAGGTGATTTAGCCGTCCGCTTATTGTGTTTATTGCCTTGCTTTGGGGAGGTTGTGGGATGCGTATAAATTTTAATCATATCAGCGAGTTAAAAGGCTTCTCTGCTAAGAATAAATCAGCTGTAACAGGCACCATGGTGCTGTCTGTATCTTTCCCAAAGCCTGCCAAGTTATACATCCTCCTCATGCCCACTCACTAAATTACTCATAAATTTCACGCTTAATACAGTACAAAGCGCATTCCATGCATAATCCAGTTTGGGATAAATTTTTAATTAGCCCTACGATAGCTCTGCCATATGGCATTTATTCAAATTAAATAGTGAGGTGTTGTTTGAAAAAAACAATAACGATTGAAACAATCTTAGTGATAATAACTGGCGTACTACTGACACTGATGCGATACAGTGAAGGTGGTATTAATTCTATAAATAAAATGGCCGAAGGCATAGAAACAAACCCTACGGTTATTTATATGCTTTTCGCGCTTCTTGGGCTTGCTATTATCAGTCGGTTGCTAAGAAAATTTTATGGTATCAATACCTATAATTATAATGCAAAAATGCAGTTTGTAGAGGAGGTATGTGAAGGTGTTGGGTCGGGCCTTTTGGGTATATATCGCTTAATAAGCGGCATGGCGATCACAGTTCCTTTTATCTGGTATTTCACCGATAGAGATGCATTTTTGTGGCAAAAAGGCTTAGGCATATTATTGATTGGTATAATATTTTTTGCTGGTCTGCTTATGTTTTCGTGGGCTAATAACAAGTCTAAAGGCGATTAAAAGTCATTCATGCAATGTTGCAAAGCTCCGTGTTTACGGGGCTTTTTTCATGCTCGGGTTGTGATAGCAATAATAAGTTGAATAAGTTGGGACATGAATAAGTTGGGACAGGCACTTTTTAAACATCAAAACTAAATAAAGGACAGGCACTTTTTAATCAGCCAATATCATCATAGGCATGAGTTTAGAAAGTACATCTTCTAGGGTTAGGTGACCTAGTCACATTGAGGTTTGTTGAAAGCAACTCATTTGAATAGGAATATTTTCATTTTTATAAACAAGCAATGCTTAAAAT
This sequence comes from Pseudoalteromonas luteoviolacea, assembly GCF_000814765.1. GTDB lineage: Bacteria > Pseudomonadota > Gammaproteobacteria > Enterobacterales > Alteromonadaceae > Pseudoalteromonas > Pseudoalteromonas luteoviolacea_H. The sequence continues at coordinate 627,799 of NZ_JWIC01000005.1, read as the reverse complement.
GGCAGACGTAAAATCGCGTTAAATACTATCCAACACCTTTGTACCAGTTCGCATCATTTTTGGCTGCATGCGCTTGCAGCGCAGTTTTAGAACCAACAAAATTCCCATACTGTGTCCCATAATTTTGTATTTTATCTAACCAAGCTTTCTCATCAATATTGAGTAAAGTAAGTATTTTGGGAGTATTTTTTGGGATGTAACCTTTCTTTTTGGGGTGAACATGTCGGCCTGTCCAGTCAACTAGGTCAAAGTAATCCAATAATGAAAATGGCAATGTGTGCGCTTGCTCCCTTGTACCAAAAGGTTGTAGTGATATAGGTTGCACAGAACCTTGTAATTTTTCATTTTGTTTTGACTCTTTTGATTTTGCGTTTTGGAACTGTTTCAATCGCTCTTGAATCGAAGTAAAGTCACTGTCTTCTAGCTGATTTGCCATATTCGCACGTATAGGGTTTAAATCCACATATGCCATGCAGTTTAGTAGAGCATTTTCATCTAACAACGCTTGAGATTTATATCTTCCTTCCCAGTACTTTCCTGTGCAGCTATCCTCTTTGTTTGCTTCTTTTGCGATAAACTCATTAAGGTTTTTCATATACCAACTAATGTCATAAAGTCTTGTTCGCCATTTTGCGATCAGTTCAGATACTAGTAGTTGCTCCGTCTCGCTCAGGATTTCTCCTTGTAAATATCTATCAATGATAGGGCGACCTTTATAAAGCTGATACCACCTCGAAATTACTTCATCATCTGACCATTCGAGTGCCTGAAGTCGATTCACTTTAACAACGAGATGATAATGGTTGCTCATGATGGCATAAGCCGCGACTTCAATAGCAAATATACTGCTTAATAGCTTTACGCGCTCCACTAACCAAGTACGTCTATGGTCAAAGTTTTTACCAGAATATTTATCATCACCACATAAAAATGCGCGGCGAACGCAGCGTGCAATTAGGTGATAATATGGTGTAGCCGACAAGTCTATCAACGCCTTCCTTGCTCTTGTCATTTTTGAACCCTTCTTTTTTACTGGATATGTAAACAGTAGTTGAGATGCGTAATTTAAGCAAAGAATTTATGTCTGTCCCAAACTTATCCAAAAGTTGGGACAGGCATTTTTTAATCCCCACAAATTTGTGCCTGTCCAAAACTTATTCCATCAGTCAGGATTTAATTATATGTATTAATACCTGTATGGGGTACAATGTGCTTTATAAGGACAATTAATTATTTTGAAAAGCAAATTAATGAAAAAAAATATCTTCCTGTTGGTCTCGCTAGCTATGTCTAGTGGTGCCATTGCTGCATCAAGTGTTGAGCAACTAGAGGTGTATGGTGATACGGTCACATTTACTTTATCAGCGCCTAAACAGCATACACCGCCAAGCTGTGTGAGTGTTGACAATCACAACAAATGGGCAATCAACTTAAACTCCTTACAGGGACAAGCTATGTATAGCTTACTGGCGTCTGCTGTCTCCAAAGGGCAGTTAGTGTCGGTACGTTCTGCAAATCGCTGTGAGTCTTCCCCAGATATAGAGCAAGCTGCGGGGGTGTCATTGTCGACTAATTACCAAAGCCCACTTACAACCCAACAGCCCTCTATTTATAAAGGGGACGGAGTAACAAAGTTAGGTACAGTGATAGGTTTTGACGGCGGGAGAGCTTACTTCATCCCCAACGGTGGCTCAAATAAAGTTTGGTCATACATAAAGTATCAAACGAATAATGCTAACCCAATATTTTTAAACCCGCAGTGCAATGGGGATGCGTATCATGATTGGATCCCAGGGACTCCAAGCTATATTCCGGAACTTGATAAATATGTGGCAAAGTCAAACAACAACCTTGCTGAAAACCGTTTGAATACAAAAGGTAATACACCTGTTTATGCTTTAGTGTATAAAGATAAATGGCAAAATCTCGAGTATAAATATGAGTGTGTAGCTCAAAACAAGGTAGCCAGTGAATACAGTAGCTCATATTCAAAACTTGAACCTATGCCTCACCCACTATGTGGTGACAGTGCCTGTTTTCTTAAATAATAAAAAATATCTATGAAATATACATGCTTAACTTTGCTGGCGGCAATTATGTCGGCCAGTACAATTGCTGCGTCTTCTATTAGCCATCTTGAGGTGGCTGGACAGACGGCTATTTTTACTCTTTCTAACCCTAAAACCCATCAGATTCCAAATTGCGTTAGTGCGCAAAATCATGAAAAGTGGGCCGTTAATCTTAACTCTTTACAAGGGCAAGCGACTTATAGTTTGTTAGTGACAGCCCTATCAAAAGGGCAATTTGTTACGGTTACCTCAGCCAATTATTGTGATACTGATTTAGCAATTGAGATAGCAAATGGTGTCTCACTTACTGCGAATACTGATCGTGATGTAACCCATGCATTAGCGCTTTATAAAGGCGATGGTACAACAAAAATAGGTAAGGTGATTGGGTGGAGTGATAAACATCATGGGTATTTATATACTCCCCTCACAGGTAGTATTAAACCGGATTCATATTGGCATTATTCTAAAAGACTTCCAGACTATGCTGTATTTATTACACCTGATTGCTCAGGTGATATGTATAAGAGGTACTACGAAAACAACCATTACCCTCTTCATTTTTACGAGGCTGTAAATTCATACTTAACGTATGCAGATGGAACTCAACACGGAGATAAGCTTTCTGATCATGGGGAGTCACGAATGTACCATCTGCTTGATGGTATCACCTGTCAGGTTATTACAGAAAATTTTGCCCACATTTATTCGCAGTACCGCAAAATGGTAAAAACTACCCACCCTCTGTGCGGTGAAAAGCCGTGCGTTATCAAATAAACTCATTGGAAGAACCTTGTTAGTATGAAATACCTATTTTTGCCCATGTTCGCTTTGAGCATTAACAGCGCCGTGGCTGCATCATCCATCAAACAACTCGATGTATTGGGCCAAACTGTGACATTCACATTGGCTGAGCCCAAGTCACATCAAGTCCCAAATTGTGTTAGTGCGCAAAATCATGAAAAGTGGGCTGTTAATTTAAACTCATTGCAAGGCCAGGCTATGTATAGCTTGTTGGTCACTGCGGTATCTAAAGAGCAGTTGGTCTCTGTACAGTCTGCACAATCCTGTGAGTCAATTTCGGATATTGAGCAAGCAAAAGCGCTCTCATTAATGGTTAATAGCACGATTGCCTCTGGTGAACATGCGGCTTTGTACGATGGCACTGGGGTAAAGAAAGTCGGTAAAATCATCCTCACAAATGGCAATAATACATTTTATTATGTGCCTGTATCTGGCGCTACAGAAGGTAAAACCTATACAAAGTTCAATGAAATCGATATGTATTTCATCGACAGTGCATGCCAAGGTGATGCATTCCTGTCAATAAGGTATCACAGTCAAGTTTACTATTCAGAGCGTCTTGCTACACACCTTGTAATTCCTGAGGGCGATAACCGGGAAAACTCTCTCTCATCTCAAGGGGCAAAGCCAGTTTACCTATATTCAGTATCTCAAGGTAAATGCATCGATCAAAACAGAATTGCCAGTAGCTATACACGTTGGGGGGAAACGAAACTGCAACGGGTTGCACACCCTGTATGCGGCGACAAACCCTGCATTATTAAATAACTCAAGCACAAATAAGAGAATAAGGAGCGCCAGTGAAAAAGGCTGTATCAATTATAATTACGTGCTGGGTCTGTTTATTGAGTATGACGGCAGGTGCATCGGGATTAGAGTTTCCGATCCATTTGCAATTTACACTTAAAAACTTGCATGACCAAGCCAGTAAAAATACAAAACCCGTGGTCACAAGCGACTATGTGACGTTACAAGAAGATGGCACAGGAGAGTTTGATTTTCTCAGTAATGACTCTGATAAAGATAAGGATCTGCTTAAAATTGTCGCGGCATCGGCATTACATGGTGAAGTCCGCCTATTACCTAACGGGCGTGTGCAATATATTCCTGCCGCGCATTTTAATGGCCAAGATGAAATAACCTATTTATTGTCAGATGGGCGTTCAGTGCCTATCGAAGGTACCGCCTTTATTACCGTTAATTCGGTGAATGATGCGCCTTTGACGACAAATGATGAGGTGACCCTAATCGCCAACACACAAGTGAATATTGATGTGTTGGCAAATGACAGTGATATAGACGGCGATGCATTAACGCTCTCAGAGGTATCTGCTAAGCAAGGGTACGTATTGATTTCAAATAATTTGGTGCAATATACCCCTTACTTTGATTATGACGGTCCTGATGTGATCACCTATTCGGTTAGCGATTCTAATGGTGGTGTTTCAGTGGGCTCAGTTAGCGTCACCGTGTTGAAAGAGAACAAGCTTCCGCCTATTATCACAGCTCAGCAAGCATTGCATATGGACGAAGACACTCAATTTGAATTGAAGTTGTCTCATTTTGTTTATAGTGATGTGGACTCATTGCCAAAAGACATTCGCCTAGAAGTTGGCAGTGGAACAAATTATCAAGTCAAAGACTTAACGGTGATACCTAATAAACACTACTATGGTGAATTGAGCGTGCCAGTCACTTTATTTGATGGAAAGCATCGCTCAGAGGTATTCAACGCGACACTGACGGTAGCGCCGATTAATGATCATCCAGACGCAGGCAGGATCATTTTGGATATTGTAAAGGGCGAGAAACTAACTTTGCATATGTCAGGTATGATGCATGATCCTGATATTAACTACCGTCATGAGAGCGGTCTCGACCCGAGGCTTGAGCAATTTAGGTATATTTTTAACAAAGATGCAACAGGGGCTGATGACAAGGGCTGGACAAGGCAAGGCGGGCGCTTTTTGCAGATACCCGGTGAGCGTAATGGACATGTTGAGTATATCCCTCCAAGCGACCCGAGTATAACTAGAGATAGTGTTTTCTTTTTTGTATACGACGATATGGGAGCTCGCTCTGGGCGAGGAGATATTGTCATAGAAATAAAAGAGTCAAAGTCATCTCCGGTGATAAGGTCCCATTACAATATTCCTGCTGTTTTAGAGGATCAGCCGTTTAGCCTAGATATGAATGCATTTAGAATTCTTTATCAAGGTTCTTTGAGCAACAATCATCAACTCAATTGGGTGATACCAAATGAGCTGGGTCGTTATACCTATGATGCAGCGACCAACTTGATCACCATTGATCCGTTGTTTGAAGGCACGGACCTTAACGTATTTGTTCAAGTCAGTGATGGTGCATCCAACTCAAATAAATATCGTGTGCCAGTGCGACTTATTCAAGTGAACGAGGCCCCTATAGTATTTGATGCTGAGTTTACACTCATAGGGCAACAGTCCGGTGAAATTCATTTTAGGACGGGCATGTTAATTGATCCTGAAGCGCAAGCCGCGCCCGGATTGCTCGACCGCTTTACTTATCAATTTATGACCCCGTCAGGCAGTGCCGATAACAAAACTAAGCTTGGCAAAATTGTGCGTGTCCCAGGTCAGCCTCATGGGGTATTTAGATATGTTGCCGACTCGGGTAGTACAGGCAAAGAAGTAGTACCCTATTGGGTCACTGATGAGCAGGGTTTGCAATCACAGAAAGGGTTTATACTTTTTAATCTGGAAAATAACGAACCAGATCCTGGATTGGAAGAATTTGCGCTAAACATTGACAAAGCGACTGCCAAAGCGGGTGATTCGGTAACATTAAGTTGGCCAGTGCAAGCACATGCGACAACCTATCGAGTATGGCATAAAGTCGATGCTGGCCAGTGGCAAGTGCTGAAATCAAACGCACAGGCTGGGCAACATCAATTTGTATTGGGTCAATTTAATGTCAGTACATATTATGTTGAGGCTTGTACCGCCACAAATCAGTGCTGGCGCTCTAAATCGACCTCGCTAACTCAAACCAAAGGCAAAGGAGGTAAAAAGCAGGTGATTTTTATCCACACCGATTTGCTTGGTAGCCCAGTAGCTGAGTCAACTAATTGATAAAATAGGGCCTTGCAGCTGCAAGGCCAATAAAAATAGAAGTGAATACATGAGAGCATTTGTTTTTTTAAGTGCACTATTGCTGAGTTTTAAGGGTCTTACCGCAGAGCAGCAGTATTTAGTGACACAAGTGGACATTCAAGGTGAAGTCGTTTTGTTTAAGACGCACCCACAAAAGCAGGTAACGCAATTAAGCTGTGTTGAGCCAAGTTTACAAGCGCATTGGGGAGTGGACTTAAATGTCCCGGGAAATGTAAACATTTATAGCTTGGTACTTGGCGCATTTGATAGTCAAACACCCGTGACAATTACAAGTAAACAAGCTTGCATTGCAGGCGTGGAAGCTGTTAAGGCCATTGGTGTAATTAAGTAAATTCCTGTCAACGCGCGCAAGCACAGTATGACCTGTGCTTGTGTGCGTTTATGTTATCAATCGTGACAGGCAGAAAATTAGGACAGGCACAACCCATTCCTTTACACTGTTTGGTACCCCTCAAAGTTAACTTAGTAAGATGACATCAGAACATACACCGGTTTTAAAAACCTTGCGCTACAACGCTCAAGTCGTGATGGGATTGAGGCAGTTTTCTGCGCCTTTGACTTATCAAGATGGCTTAGTCAATGAAGCTCGGTTGATCCATATCTTCAAAGGGCAATCATCTTTAATTTGCGCCGGTAAAACCATCTCTTTAGAGCCGGGAGATACGTTACTGATGAAGGCGGATAACTTCATTAATCGCTGGTTGGACAGCCCACAAGGTAACGCAGTGGAATTTGTGGGAGTGAGGTTAACGCAGTCATTAATTCAATCAATATACGAGAAATCATTACCTGAAAAGTTTGTAAGTAATTACTCATACATGGGTGGTTCACGATGTGATTCAGCCGCGGTGATCCCAAAACACACGTTACTTAATGGATATTTTACACTGCTAAAACAGTACATTGCTCAGCCAGATGGCATCACAGACACTTTAATCGCATTAAAGATACAAGAACTGATAGAACTCATTATACAAGTTGATGTTAACGGTCAATTCACGCCATTATTGAGCGAACTCTTTTTACCTAAACAACCTAAGTTACAGAAGGTTGTACAGGCACATTTATATTCTCCGTTAAAGGTCGAAGAGATGGCATTTTTATGCCATATGAGCACATCGACATTTAATCGAAAATTCAAACAAGTGTATGGTACGAGTGCCAATAAGTACCTTGTATTAAAGCGTTTAGAAAAAGCGGAGCAATTAATTAACACCACCAATGAGCGTGTCACTGATATCGCGCTTGAGTGTGGCTTTGAAGAACTGAGTTACTTTTCAAGGGCGTTTAAAAAGCACTTTAATATCACGCCTAGTGAACTGAGAAAAACACGGTCTGACTGAATAGTGCAAATCAGTGACCGAATAGTGCAAGTTACACTGAATCAGCTCAAATAATATGTTTGCTATTAATTCGCAGATATATAGGCATATTATTATGATCAAATTCGCACAATTGCTATGTGGCATATTTGTACTTATTTTAGGCTCAGCGGCATTAACGGCGATGTTGTTTCCTTCCGTGATTAATGAACCCAGTGGTTTTAACGCTGTGACAGAGTATGGGTTTACTAATCTACGTACACTGGGGGCGCCCACGTTAAGTTTGGCGATAATTACTGCCATAGGCATTTATAAAAAATCATGGTTACTGATTTTACCCGCATCGATGTACTTCTTTTTTAACTTTTCAGCGAGAGTCATTTCAACGATGGTTGAAGGGTATGAACCTGTGATGCTCTTTGGGCTTGTATTTACATTTTCACTCTTTATCACTTCACAAGTTGCGTTACACCTATTTAGAAAAGCCAATTAGCTTAAGTTGCTTGCATTGCTTTATTTTTATAAAAGAGTGGTTTTTTCAGCTGCTTAGCGTGTTATTGCATCATCATCTTACGGTGAGTTATCGGTATTATCGGTGGGCCAACCGCTGGGTTAGTCTTGATTTAACGGATAAAATAAAGCCGAAGTACAATGACTTCGGCTTTGGCGTTAAGACTTAATCTAGGCCTCTGTTACGCAGTAGTGCGTCAGTGGTTGGCTTTCTGCCTCTGAAGCCTTCATATGCTTCGAAGTAGTCCAACGTATCACCACGGCTGTAGATGAACTGGTATAGACGTTCAGCAGTTTCTTTGTCGAAGATGTCTTTCTTCTCAAGGAAAGCGTCAAAACCATCGGCATCTAAGATTTCAGACCACATGTATGCGTAGTATGCTGAAGAGTAACCACCTGCGAAGATGTGACCGAAGTGTGTACTGCGGTGACGCATAATGATTTCTTCAGGCTTGCCATAGCCAGTTAGGATCTTGTTTTCAAATGCGCGAACATCTAGATCTTTGACATCAGTTAGCTGGTGGTATGCCATATCAACCAGTGCAGATGCTGTAAATTCAACAGTTGCAAACCCTTGGTTGAATGTACCTGCTTGCTTGATTTTCTCAAGTAATTCTTCAGGCATAGGCTTGTTCGTTTTGTAATGCAATGCGAATTTCTTCAGCATTTCAGGCTGAGCAATGAAGTGCTCAAATAACTGTGCAGGGAACTCAACCCAGTCGCGAGGTACGCTAGTACCTGCAAGTGTTGGGTAAGTTACGTTAGACAGTAAGCCGTGAAGCGCGTGGCCAAATTCGTGGAACAGTGTCACTGCGTCTGAGTAACTCATTAACGTTGGCTCGCCCTCAGCAGGCTTGTTAAGGTTCATGTTATTAAGAATAAGCGGCTTAACGTCGCCAGCAAGCTTTTGCTGAGAACGGAATGAACTCATCCAAGCACCAGAACGCTTAGTTGAACGTGCGTAGTAGTCACCATAGAATAGGCCAATTGCTTTACCTGCTTTGTCTTGCACTTCCCAAACACGCACAACTGGGTTGTATACAGGAATGTCAGTACGCTCAACGAACTTAAGACCGAATAAGCGCTCAGCTGTATAGAACTGTGCTTCGATCATGTTGTTTAATTCGAAGTATTCAGCGATTTGACCTTGGTCTAGGTCAAATTTTGCTTTACGTACTTTCTCTGCGTAGTAGCGCCAATCCCATGCTTCAAGCTCATGAGTTACGCCTTCAGCTGCCATTAGCTCTTTGATCCACTGACGCTCTTGTTCTGCTTTTTCAACCGCAGGTTCCCATACTTTTAATAGTAGGTCCATTGCCGTCTCTGGCTTGCTCGCCATTGAATTAGTTAGTACATACTCTGAGTGATGTTTGTAACCTAATAGCTGAGCACGTTTTGCACGAAGTTCAACGATTTCTGCAATGATGGCTTTGTTATCAAATTCATTGTCGTTGTCACCACGGTTCGCCCAACCTTTAAACGCTTTTTCACGTAGGTCACGTCGGTCAGAAAACTGTAGGAAAGGCTGAACGCTAGAGCGGTTAAGGGTAATGACATATTTGCCTGGTAAGTCTCTTGCCGCTGCTGCCGCTGCTGCTGCATCACGTTGTGCCTGAGGTAAGCCTGCTAAATCAGACTCTTCTAGTACTAGAGTGAAAGCACGTGAGTCATTAAGAGAGTTTTGGCCAAACTCAGTGGTTAGCGCTGAAAGACGTTCATTGATCTTTGCAAATTCTGCGCGCTCTTCACCTGTTAGCTTTGCGCCTGAACGTACAAAACTATTGTAAATACGCTCAAGTAGACGTGTTTGTTCCGCATTTAATAGTGCAGCTTTGCGGTTGTCATAGACCGTTGCTACACGTTTGAAAAGTGCTTCATTCATACGAATGTCACTATAGTGACGTGTTAGCATTGGTGAGATTTCACGCTGTAGAGACTGCATTTCATCGTTTGATTCAGTATTGGCAAGGTTACCAAATACCATTGAAACGCGGTTTAGTGTAGAGCCTGCTAACTCCATTGCTGCGATGGTGTTATCAAAATCAGCAGGGCGCTCGTTTTCAGTGATCGCATCAATCTCTTTTTTGTGCTCAACAATTGCTTGATTAAACGCAGGTAAGAAATGCTCAGTTTTGATGTCACCCAGTGGCGGTGCACCAAATGGTGTGTTCCACTCTTGGAAGAATGGGTTTTGTGCAATATTGCTTGCAGCGGCTTTTGCAGAAGCTGTATCAGTTGCTTCTACTTGTGCAGTTTGCTGCTCTGGTGCGTCTGAACAACCGTTCAGTAACATGGCTGCTGATATAGCTAGCGCCAAATGAGTTTTTCTTAACACTGGATTTCCCCTAGTAAAGGTAGTGAAATTTAATATTTTTAGTTGTTCCTAGATGATACATAATAACAATACCGCATTGTTGGACTTTATCGCATAAAACGAACAGTTGAACCGAAAATACACTTATAAGGTACAATTTGTACTGATTGTTGCGAATTTTCGGTCATTAAAACGGACGAATAACGATGCAATTTTCTTTGCCTAGCATTGCTATTTTTGCTCCTAAAGCCAATTATTTGACTAATTTGGTCTCGTTATTGAGCAAATGTTTTTATCTGTCTCGGACACAATTGAAAAATACTTGTTGTCAATTCAAGTGGATTATAATGTTATTTTATAACATAACGCAATTCAGCTGCTTTGTTGTACAGCTGGTCGCATGTTTCTTACAACGGTAATTTAGCGTTGGTATATTTTTGCGGCCATTAATTTATTGAACGAACAGATCAAAATGCAAAAACGCTTTAAGCTAACTCTCATCGCGGCCATGCTGCTATCAACCTCCTGCACCATATTGCCAGATCCAACCTCAAAGGTTACGCAACCCAGTGGCCCTAAGAATATTATTTTGATGGTGTCTGATGGTATTGGGTTTAATGGTTGGCTTGCCGCGGATTATTATCAAGGACTTGCCGGTCAGCAAACATATCAAGTTCGACGTCCAGATGGCACCAAGCCACTGGTATTTGGCCTTGCGCACAGTGCGTTAAATTTAATCGATGAAAATGGCAATACTTTGGCCAGAGGCACCGATTTATCAAAAGCCGCTGGGGCAGTGGACCAAGGTTATGACCCACAAACACGTTGGGATCGATTTGAAAATGCCATGCTCAATGATTATTTAGACTCGGGCAGCTATACCTCCTACACGGATAGTGCCGCAGCAGGTACTGCGTTGATGAGTGGCCGAAAAACTGCTGTAGGTCGCATTAATATGGATTGGAGCAATAGCGAGCAGTTTGACACGATTGCACAAATTGCGATGAAACAGGGCTTATCAGCTGGCACTGTGACATCTGTGATGGTGTCGCATGCGACGCCTGCAGCGGCGGTTGCACACAATGTGTCTCGCAACAACTACGTCGAAATATTTAATGAAATGCATGACTCAGGTCTGTCGGTCATAATGGGGGCGGGCCATCCTATGTATGACTCAAGTGGCGCGTTGAAAGTGACAGAAAAGCAGACTTTTAAATACGTTGGTGGGGAGCAAACTTATAATGCAATCCGCGCAGGCTCTAATGAAAAAAACGCTCTGTATATCGACTCTAAATCTGAGTTTGAAGCGCTGGCGCAAGGTGAAGTGCTGCCTGAGCGTGTAATAGGGATTGTGCGTTCAGGATCAACTTTACAAGCGAGTCGAACAGGTTTAAATGACGCAGACACCCCTTCAGGTATGGCGTTTAATACCAGTGTACCAAGTTTGGCGACCATGAGCGTCGGCGCATTGAATGTACTAAATCAAGATCAAGATGGCTTTTTTGCGATGATTGAAGGGGGCGCTGTTGATTGGATGGGACACGCCAATAACATGCCGCGCTTTATTGAAGAGCAAATTGATTTTAACCAAGCGGTTGATGCAGTAGTCAAATGGGTTGAAACCAATTCAAATTGGGACGAAACCTTGCTGATTATCACCTCAGATCATGAGTGCGGTGGCATATGGGGAGAGGGCACTTGGACAAACGGTCAAGGTGGTGCAGTTGCAATCGACCGAAATAAAGATTCTTTGGAAGCAGCGCGATTTAACCCTGCTGAAGATCAGTTTAATGCTTTTTTAGCGGTACAAAATCGTGGTAAAGGCAACATACCGGGATACCAATGGGCATCACGAAATCATACCAATGAGTTAGTACCACTTTGGGTAATTGGTAAAGGCGCTGACCGTTTTAATGAGTTCACACGCACAGATCCAAAAGCTGCGCAGCTTTGGGGGGAGCATTATAAATGGAATGGAAGCTATGTGGATAACACCAGTGTGTTTCAAGTAATGGAGGCAGCATTATTACGATCGTCTAATTAATAATAGCCCCATTCAGAACGACAGCATCCTGTGCTTGGATGCTCACGTTCTGTGTATTATGACAGTCTAACTGTTTGCTTTTTTTTATAATTCATTATTTAACTGTTTAAATATACAGTGCTTGTGGTATGGTGTATCAAAATTAAAAACAAACAACAAGGAAAAGCCATGCTTCAAGTACTCGAGCACAATGAACCAAAGGATTTTGATTTTATTATCGGCGATTGGCAGGTAAAACACCGTCGTTTAAAAGATATTCTCAGTGGCGCACAAGAGTGGATTGAATTTGAAGGGCAATCATCGACAGTAAAAACGCTTGGTGGGTTTGGTAATGTAGAAGATAACCATTTACATATGCCCAATGAGTCTGTGAGAGCAAAAGCGATCCGCTCTTATAACAGTCAGACAAAAGAGTGGTCAATTTGGTGGCTTGATGGGCGAAATCCAACGGCAATGGATACACCGGTCGTTGGTCAGTTTTCTGGTGGCGTCGGGCGTTTTTATGCTGATGAGGTATATAACGGTGTGCCAATTAAAGTCAGATTTGTATGGGACTCAACTAACCCAGATATGCCAACTTGGCAACAAGCATTTTCTAAAGATAATGGCGAAACATGGGAAGTGAATTGGAAGATGGAGTTTACCAGAGCACAGTAACGTATATATCATTGCGCTAGCCATATACAAAATAGCTGAAAAAGGGAAATAGTCGCGAATCTATTTCCCGATTTTTTTGACGAGTGGCGGCTAGCCAAACGTCATTCTAATCCCTGCATTGACGGTGAATCCATCATTTCGAGACCAAATATCAGTTGTCCAGCGTCCACTTTTTGCCTGTTGCGGCAGCAAGAGTGAGTAGTCTTTGGTTTGACGGATATTCAGTAAGTTTTCAGCGTTTAAAAACCAACTGACGTTGCCCAGTGTGATTTGGCCTAACAGTCCAAGGTGCCAATATGGGTCGCTGTTGTCCAGATAGGGATTGTTTTCTAGCTTTTGCGTGCCAGTATAATAGGCTTCAAATCCAACTAAATGACTACCATGTTCTTCCCACATGATCACTGCACCAGCGGAGTGTCTTGGTGTCAAAGCAAGAGGTTCGCGTCCAAAACCTGTCGATGTTGCTTTACTGGCATCTGTATATAAGTAGCTGGCGGTCAATTTAATGTCATGCCAACGATAACGCAGTAGCAATTCAGTGCCGCGAATTTCACTTTGCCCAGATGCATTGACGATACGTACTGTTTTATCTGAGCGCGTATCTGCACCATCTAGCATTTCAAGCTCTGTGACGTTATCCACATCAGAAGCAAATAAGGTCATGCTGGCTTCAATGCCATTGAACGTATAGCCAATATCAATGGATGCGGTCGTTGCGCGCTCAGCGTCTAAATCTGTCAGAGGTGCGAGTCGTGAAAGGCCTGTATCATCAATATCTTCGATAAAGGGCGTGGGTGCATAGAATCCTTTGCCGTATGAGCCACGTACCGTCCAATCACTTGGGTTGTAGAGTACAGAAATGCGTGGACTGAATTGCGTGCCATATTCACTGTGCCAATCCGCTCGGGCACTGAGTGACATCGCGACATCTTGGGTGATGTCGTAGTCTAATTGTGAAAATAAGCCCGGAACTTCAAATGTATAGTTAAACTCAGGGTTACTTTCTGATGAAAACTCATCGCTTTGATGCGCTATACCCACAAGCCATGCTGCATCGTCCGTATAGCCAGATAAACTCGTTTCAAGCAGGTAGCTTTCATGCGTGTCGTTTTCTAGTACTTGGCCATATTGATGGTCGTGATCTTGATGCATTACAGAGCCTCGGACATTGAGGTTGAGCACGTCGTCTAGTGGTTGCTCAAAGATAAAACCGCCGTCGAGCCTCGTCGTGTCTTGTGCTTGGACATAAGGTTGCCCATCAGGCATAACGGCCCCTTCCAGTGTCCCCGCTGAACGTTGCTCTGTCATGGCACCAAAGGTGGCATACAAATTTGCTCCGCTGTCACTGGACCAATATATACGAGGTCGCATAGTTGCTCTGTTATATGCTGCCATGTCTATCCAGCCATCATTATCCAGATCTTTCGCTGCTTGATGATGGGCACCGGCGGTAATGGAGGTGCTTATATTATCTGTTATGGGTGAGGCAAGATAGGCGGTAATATCTTGACCATCTTTAGATGTGGTATTAAACAGGGCTTCTCCTTCAAACTCGTCAGAAGGCGTTCGCGATATCAAATTGATAACCCCGCCCAGTGCCGAGCCGCCATATAACGATGATGCAGAGCCTTTAATGATTTCAACATTAGCCAGATCGGTAGGAGGGATCTGAAGTAATCCGATAGAGGCGGTTTGACCACCGTACAAAGGTAAACCGTCACTTAAGAGCTGTGTATAGCGACCGTATAATCCTTGCAATCTAATATTTGCACTGCCCAGCGCAGGGGAGGTATTTTGTACTCTAACGCCGCCAGTTTCGGCGACCAACATCGAGATATTACCCGGCCTCATCAGTGCTTTTTCTTGCACCTCTTCAGCGTTGATGACTTCGGTTCGTGTGGCTGACTCTGTCACGATACGGCCAAGCCTAGATGCAGTAACTTGGATTTTTTCAACTTGTTTATTGTTATGTTCGTGGTGATGATCACCATGGTTTTCTTCATGATGGTGATGTTCACCCGCATAAGAAGCATAGGGTAGCAGCATCGCCGAGATGGCGATTGTAGAATAGGTGTTTAGCATTTTTACCTCTAAGCATGCGAAAATTGCTCGCATATTAAGCATAAATATTTAAAAGTGATTTAAATGTGTGAATTGCGGGCGCACTAACCCTTAAGAGGCAAAAATAGGGGGACGAAAAAGTGAATCTTGTACTTTGATTGGGTGTTCACGGGAGATATTGAACAACATGTGGTGATATTTAGAGAACGATACAGAGTGATTGTCTGGTTTTACATAGGCAAAAGTCATACACGCATTGGATGGACAGATGCACTCGTCCTCACAACAATCGACCTCACAGCAATCGTCTTGATTTTGAGTGGCGCTTTCTAACGTGTGTTGCGCGTCTGACGCCGTAAGGTGAAGATCCACGACAAGTGTTGAGCCTTGCTCAAAGGACATGGCAAAGTTATATGCAAGCGACTGGCCGATAAAGGCGACTAACACAGCAGTAATAATCAATACGTGTGATAAGGGCTTAAGCATAGGGCTCTCAATAACTAAGTTGCGCGTACTGTAAAATATTTTATCTAACTTGTGAATAGGTATGCGATTAATGGATTTTAACGCTATGTGTGAATGTAGTTTGTAAGTGCAACAATACTTCTTTATTCGATATGTTTTACTCTTTTTATGGAAAGCAAATTGAGGCCTATTTGTGTCGGATTTTCAAAAGAGAGAATGGAGCAATAAGTCCATTTCATCATGAGCGGGTTCAGTCATAGACATATTGGTTGAGTATGTAGCCTAGCTTTTAAGAAAAAATGTCAGCTTAGCGCGGTGCTCAACAGCTTGGCAACGAGTTGGTTAAGTTGCTGTGGTTGGTTTTTTGTCTTCGTTGTACATTGAGCTAGATATACCCTCCAAACGCATGGGGTTTGTGTTTTAAGCTTAACGAACAGGCCTTGGAAATGTAATTTTTTAAAGGGTACTTTTAGATTGATTTTTGATCAATTTATGTTTGGTAAATTAATGAGTGGTTAATTTTTGATCTACCCGTTGTTTTACAATATCCCATGACCTAGCTTTAAGCATTGCACCTATGGATTTCTTTGTTATGTTATTTGCTTAGTTGTTAATTATTAATAAATTTATTATTTTACAATAGTTCTTAACGATTTCTTACAAATAATTGCATTAGTCCCCGATTTAGTATATTTTCCCGCCTTTATTTTATCGGGAAGAGAGATGAAAGGTAATATTTTAGCCACTTTAACTGTGCTTTCACTGTTGCTTTTGCAAGGGTGTGCACACACGTCAAACTACGCCGCAAAATCTACATTAAATAGTAGTAGCGAAGCAGGAGAAAAATTAGAAAAATCAAAAATCCTGTTGATGCCAATTGATGTTGAATTAGCTGAATTAACAGCACTAGGCGCATTAGAAACGAAAGCAGACTGGACTGAAAGTGCTAAAAAGCACATGAATGTTGCAGCGGCAAGAGTGATGGAAAAGCATAACGCGGATATCGTGCCTTTCGAATCAGACAATACTGATCCAAACGCTATCAGCTATCAATTAGCTAAATTACACGAAGCGGTTGGTTATTCAGTGCTAGTACACCACCTTGGTCCTCAAAAACTGCCATCTAAAGGCAAGAATTTTGACTGGACATTAGGTAATGACGCGCAAACACTTCGTCAAGAAACAGGCGCAGATTATGCGTTGTTTTTATTTATGCGTGATAGCTATGCGTCAGCAGGCCGAGTTGCAATGCAGGTGCTTTTAGGTGCGCCAGGTGGAAGCCAAATTGGTTTTGCATCGCTGGTAGATCTTGAGTCTGGAGATGTTGTGTGGTTTAACCGTTTGTTTAGCACCACAGGCGACTTAAGAAAAGAAAAGTCAGCACAAAGATCTGTACAGAATTTATTAGACGGATTTCCTAGCGCGGAATAACACATGAAAAATACGCTTTTACTTGTTTTTCTTGTTGTAGTCATCGTACCGATTTGTAATGCACATTCTCAGCTGACATATTCGCCTACTATTGACGTGAACTATGAACCGGATTGGTCTTCAGATGAGGGCGGGTTTTGGTACAAGGTTAATCAACTTGAGGCAGATGTCAAAAGCTCTCCTTATCTTATTCGTGACGAGGAGTTAAATAACTATGTCTCGAATATGGTATGTAAGATAGCTGGAGAATATTGTTCATCAATTCGTGTTTATATTATTGATAACCCTCACTTCAATGCTGCAATGTATCCAAACGGCATGATGCATGTTTGGACTGGTTTGTTGTTACGTGTAGAGAATGAAAGCCAGCTCGCTGCCATACTGGGTCACGAGGTCGCACACTTCTTACGTACGCACCAAATTGAGCAATGGCGACAAGCGCAAAGCACAGCCGCAGCCAATATCATTCTTGATATAGGTATTGCAGCCGTCACGGGCGTATACGGTTTGGCTACCCTGGCTAATTCAGGTTCTGGTGCGGCATTTAGCCGTAAGCATGAAAAAGAAGCTGATATTATGGGCGCAGAGCTGATGCACAAGGCTGGATTTGACCCGCTTGAGGCGAGTTTGTTGTGGGGCAATATTCTTGAAGAAAGAAACTCGGACAAATCGAAAGAGTCGCGTTCTACATTTTTTGCAAGCCACCCAGCTTCAGAAGAGCGCAATAAATACCTTAAATCTCACGCATTAACACTGCCTAAAGTGAAGAGTGAAGACAATAAGGGATCAGGTTTACATGCCGTAGTCAGCGTTCATTATGAGCGTTTGATGAAAAACCATATTGCGCTTCAAGAGCAAGAGCAGACAGAAGTGTTGCTAGAGCGTCATAAAGAGATGGGTTACCCGTTATCTTTGATTCACTATTTTTATGGTGAATTATCAAGAAAACGCGGAAAAGAGCAAGATATAAAAGAGGCGATCACTCATTATAAGGCTGCTCTGACTCACGCAGGTTATCCGAATACAACACATAAACATCTAGCTTACCTGTACTTAAAAGTTAAGGAAAACAGTACGGCTAAAGCACATTTTGAAAAATATTTAGAATTGGTACCGGATGCTAAGGATAAAGCAATGGTAGCTTATTACATTAAAACTTTGGGATAGTAAAATGAAACACATTGCATTAGCACTGTTCTTACTGACACTAACTTCATGCGCTGCGTTTAAGCTTGTTAAGCCGCAGTCTGCAACTGTTCATGGTATAACGCTGACACCAACTTCAAGTTGGAATAAAGTCAATGGTAACCCACATAAAAAGTCTCAGCTATGGACTAAAGATGGCTTAGCATTAAATGAGCTATACATCATTGGTAATATTGCGAATGGAGAAACTATATTTAAGTCTTCTAACAAAGAGTTACCATTACCTTCTTTTAAAGCGGGTATGTTGCCAAATGAACTTGAAGAGTTTGTAAAAACGTCACTGAAAAATAGCCATGGTGGCTCAATCAACGTGAATACTGAGAGCATGGCACCGCAAATGATTGGTGAAGATGTTGGTTTCAGAATGGAACTCTCTTATTTCCTTGAAGGTGGTTTGAAGAAGTCAGTTGACGCACTTGTTGCTGTTAAAAATGATAAGTTATACATGGTTATGTATATTTCACCATCTCTACACTATGCAGAGCGTTATAAAGCTGAAGTAAATAGTATCTTCGGTTCGGTTTCTGTACTATAAAGTGTCCGATAACCCAGCAGCACACTTATCGTATGCTTGCTGCTGGGTTTTTAATTTTTGATGTTCCTCTCTTCTTTATTCAATATTATTCACTTCAACCACGCCTAAATTACACACTTTGTAGCGTTTGCATTTTGAACAATCGTACGGCGGGTTAAGCTTTGACCCCTCTCTGTATAGTTTGAAAACTGGTCAGTTTTGTTCTGTTCTCTTATTCAAAATTAAAATAATAAATATTAGTTTTATTCTTAGGATTGTCTGGGTTATTGGTTTGTAACTTATGTGGCTTTAGCTTTTGTTTATAAAATACTTTTTATAATTATTTAGTGGTATTACAAGATTAAAATAAAATTTTATTTTAAATTTAACATCAATGTAAAAGCTTATTATTGTAAAAGTTATATCAATCAATGTTGAGATACGTATTTATTTGAGGTTTTCTGGTTATTTTTAAATCTTTATTTATCTATAAAAGGTAAAAATGAAAGTAAAGTGTAAAGAAAGTGTGTTATTGTGGTTTTGTTGCGCAACATATATACATTTGAACATTTAAAAATATGAGGATAACCATGAAATTTAAATACGCTGCATTGTTAGGCGTTATCTCTGCGATTACATTGTCACCTGTTGCAAATGCCTACTTATATAAAGATCCGGGTTATGTAGAGCGCAATGTAAGAACGATTGAAAAAAATAATGTGATTGGTCAATCGCACCAATATCGTGATCAGCAGGGGTGGATGTATGTTGATCAGGTGAGCAATGGCGCAACGCAAGGGGCGTATCAAGCTGGTAACTGGGTGAAGCTTCACAATCGAAACTTTAAAATGTCTATTGGTGAACTTGAGTTTTCGTTTAATCCTAGCAAGCTCGACTGCACGCAGGGAATGAGCTTTAACTTTACTGTTGGTGATGACACCGTCGCGAGTTTTAAGCCTAATTGTGATGATTTGCTTAACGCGTCTGTTACCTATCCAGTTGAGTACTATTTTGATCTTATTCCAGAGCCAATAAAGCCTAAAGTTGAGCTACCACTAGACCCGCTTGGGCTATTAAAAGTGGGGGTTAAATTTGGTGCTGGTGTTGAGGCGGGTGCTGAATTTACCGTGGGGGGAGTAATTGGCGGCTACGGTAATGAAGAGCCTTTCGAAGTCGATGGAGTAAGACGTCCAGACTATATATATGCCTCTGTTGAGCCATATGTTGGTGGTTTGGTATCGAGCTCAGCTTACGGTTCATTTGGTCACGGCATCTCTGAAGCGGGTGTGAAGGGAAAACTAAACCTGTTGAAAGTAAAAGGGAAAGGCTATGTCGAGGCGGGAATTCGTCGTGTAGTGCAAGACTCGCAAGTCCTTGAACAAGGCTTCTTAGAGTTAAAAATTAGCACAAAACTTACTGGTGGAGACGGCAAAATTCAAGCTTACTGCAAGAAGTTGTGGGGTTTACTGCAGTTCAATGTGGACGTCATGAAATGGGATCCACTGTATACACGTGAAACCGTGCTATACGAATATGCAAGCCCTGTTTGGGAAAATCTATAACAACAGAAGTAGTGGTGGCTTTAGCCACCACTTTTGAGAAGATTTCATGAATAAAACAATTTTTATGTGTGTCGCGGCGGCGTTGTTTGCTGGCTTGATCATTATAAACTTTTCCTCGAGTCAAGCACCGCACCAAGCACAATCGACTGAAAGCACGTCAATGGCCGAAGATAAGCCGGTGTCAAAAACATATTTCTTCGCTTATCAAGTGGATATTCACTCTGCAGTATTGAGCGACAGCGGCAGTGCCATGACATTTTCTGAGCTGAGTTGGCAAATGCACTTTCAACCACATGCCGCCGCTTCGACAAAGTCGGCTGCGATGCTCAGTGACATCGTGTTTATGACAGACAATAAGCTACAAACGATGCCTGCCCAATTACCATTTTTGGTGAAGTATCAGTCACGGCAATTCTCTGAACTCGACATGCTTGGCTTGAATGAGCAGCATCCACTATTTGTGGTATCAAAAGTACTTGATTTAATGAGTTACTCATTGGACACCCCCCTGACATTCGAAGATGCTTTGGGTATAAAGACTTTTCAATATGTTCAACAAGATAATGTCATTGAACGCGTGATAACAGCACAGCAAAAATATGCAGACAATCAAGAACAAGAGCTGTGGAAAATGACTGTGAATAAGGATGTTTCTGGGGATACACTGACACTAGAGTATGATAACAAGCAAATTTGGCAACGCAGCGGACAGCGTTATGAAGTTGTGCAAACAGTGACGGTAAAGCCAATAAAGCATGTGCCATTTGCTCCCGTTGATTGGGTTGCTAATCACAACCATACTATTCAACCCGCGACATCCTCAAAGCAAGTCGAAGTACAAGTGACGAGTGATAACTTCATGACTCTTATACAGTCACTACAGAGCAATTTAGATCCCAACTTGGCCAAAGCAATCGGTCTGTATATGCTAAAAAGTTTTGATCAGAGCGAACTGAAAGCCCTTCTTGATACGCATGATAGTTTGTCCTCAGCTTTTATTTACGCATTGCAAAAAGCCCAAACCCTGCAAGCGGAGCAGATGATTTCAGATCTGCTAACTGATAATGATGTAGGTATCCAAGTTCAACAAAAACTTGTTATGGCACTAGGGCGGTTTGAAAATGCATCTGATGTTGGCTTTTCTAGTTTAAGAAGCCTTGTTGAGCATAGGGGAAACACGGTGCTTTCTGACATGGCCATGCTGAGTATGGGAACAATGAGTAAGTTTTCACCGGCACAGTCAACACATGTGGCTGATTATTTATCTAAGCAGATGGATGACCCCAAACAGCTATCAACAGCGGTGTTAGCGATGGCAAATACGAAAAACCCAGCGTTAATTGCGAAGCTTCCTGAGTTACTTCAACACTCTGATATACAGGTGCGCAAAAATACGATTAAATCGTTAGGACCACTTGCTGATTATCAAGATCAAGTAGTATCAAGTTTGTTGGCGTCGCCACAAATGGCGGCAATTGATGCGTTTGCACGTGTTTATCAGCAAGCGAACTACAAGTTATCTGCAATGAATATCGAACGTTTAGATAAGCTGTATCAATCGCAAACCAACCCAGTGATTAAAAAGCGGTTAAGTACGATTATAAAAATGTGATTTTTACGTTCTATAAGTGGGTCTTAATTTATTAAGGTGTAGGGCTCACTCCTTCTGCATTCTCGCTTAAGATATCTCGTTAGGAGACTTGTCTACTTGGCAGGTGTGTTTTTATTGTGATCTGCCAAATAGACAATAATTTATATCTCTATTGTTTTATCCAATCAACGATATAACCAGCGCAAATAAAGTGCATCGGTTGATCAGTAAAGTCTGGTCTACAACCTCCAATTTCTGTTGCACCGCGTTGCCTTAAAAAGCCTTTTGCTTGCTCTGGTGAAATACCACGTGCCTCAACCAGCACTTTGTCTTTACAATATTTGACGCGAATAATTTGTGTATCAGAGTGTGAAAAGGGCACATTCGCAAAGCAGGTTGCATATTCTCGACGATGAGTTGTCGGGTTTGGTATCCAATCACCAATATAAATGCGAGATTGAGTCGTTTGTGGAATATATTTTTCTACGCGATGGAACGTCCCGTTCACATATGCATGGCAGCTTGCGATGCCTCTATAATATTTGGTGGTAACGGTTTCAACCTCTGTTTTACACGCTTGAGAAAATGTAGCAAAAGAGGATAACCCCAAAATTAGGCTCGCAACTAGCTGTTTTTTCATTGTTAGAATTTCCTTCTTACATGTTATGGAGATTTATCGGGCTCGATAGATAAATACCAAAAATATCAATATGGGAACTGGGTTTAATTTAGCATCGCAGTGCTATTAGAGGTAAGCTGGTAAATCTGCCAGCTTCGAAGTTTATTTTTTTGGTGTAGGGGCTGCATAAAAATTGCGAATTAAATCGATTCTGTATACTAAATATATGATTTATAAACTTTCATTTTTAAAAATTAATCGGTAGGACACCTAAACTAAGAGGGGGTCATGTACATAAAATGACTTGGCTTTGTCTATAATTTACACTTTTTAATTTATCTCACCCCTTGAAATTAACTTTATAATAACATAAGTTTCATAAGCTTTTTATTAAAAAGCACAATAATTACAATTAAAGGATTTTATACTTATGACATCATGTAAAGTAATCAAGTCACTACTCCCTGCTTGCGCACTTGTCGTTGCCTGTGGCACACAAGCGAATATTCAAGATACTGGCGTTGCGCAAAAAACAGAAGTTGCTCAAGCGGTTTCTTATCAGCTTAATTTAGGTATCAATAGCGTGTCTGATTCAGATAAAAATGAGTTTGAACATGTGATTAATTACCCGAACGCGAACTTTATTAAAGTTAACTTTGCTAAATTCTCACTGCCAAAAGGCGCTTACCTCGAAGTGAGTGATTTAAAAGGCAAAGAAGTCTATCGTTACGATCAAAATGACAACGGTGTCTTTTCGTCAATGTCTGTATCAGCAGATGCAATTAAGCTTAAGTTAGTCGTCTCTGAGCCAAGCTTGTGGGCGCAAGGTCATGGCATTGAGGTTGCGGATTTTTATGCGGGCTACTCTGACACAGAGCTTGCCTCGAACGAGATTATGTCGGGTCTTGATATGATTGAGCCAAACTCAACTTGCGGCATTAATGAACGCAGAGATGTCGCATGTTGGGAAACATCTCACCCAGTCGAGTATGAGCGCAGTCGTCCTGTTGCCCGTTTGCTGATCGGGGGGCGCAGTTTATGTACCGCTTGGCGTGTCGGTGCAGGTAACCATATGTTTACCAACAACCACTGTTTTGATTCGGCGGCTGATGCGAAAAACGTAGAAGTGTGGTTTAACTATCAACGTTCAGCCTGTGGTACTGGTAGTACGAATGGCACAGTGAAAGTCATGGCAGATCAACTGCTTGCTACTGACTATAGATTGGATTATACGCTATTTACAGTAAGTAATTTTGAGAAAATCAGACAGTTCGGCCATTTTGGTTTAGATGTGTCTGCACAGCAAAAAGGGCAGCGTATTTTCATTCCTCAGCACGGTAGCGGTAATCCGAAAGAGTTGGCGATTGAAAGCGATCAAAATACGGGCGGTTATTGTCAAATCGATCAAACAGTGACAGCTGGTCGTGGTTCTGACACTGACATGGGGTATAAATGTGACACTATAGGTGGTTCTTCTGGTTCGCCAGTCGTATCTGCGTATGACAATAATGTCATAGCACTGCACCACTATGGTAATAGCACGCAATGTACTACCAAATTGAACCGTGGTACACGAATTGAGCTAATTTGGCCTGAAGTCGCAACGCATTTTGGTGGAGTGATCCCTAAAGGAGATACTGATCCTGTTGATAATACGCCGCCAGTTGCGAACTTCTCATTTACGAAGAACGCATTGACGGTGGCATTCTCCGACACCTCTTTTGATGACAAAGGGGTTGTGAGTTATGACTGGCAGTTTGGTGACGGCACAACAAGCCAGCTTAAAAACCCAACACATACCTATGGTGCTGCTGGCACTTACAGTGTGTCTTTGACTGTAAAAGATGTCGAAGGGCTGCAATCTACTAAGACTCAACAAGTGACAGTATCTGTCGGTGGTGGTTGTGCTGTAGATGCATGGTCAAGTAGCAAAGTATATTTGCAAGGTGACCAGGTTTCACAAAATGGCAGTATTTATGAAGCACAGTGGTGGAACAAAGGCGACTCACCAGCAGATCACTCATCTAAATGGGAAGTATGGCAGTGGGTACGTGATTGTAACTAATCGCACTCAAAGCTGATTTAAAAAGCCACGATTGAAATTCAGCGTGGCTTTTATCTAAGTTAAAGAGATGAGCGCTATGTAATAAAATGTTCAATGGGGAGTGTGAGCTCGGTTCTGAGCAAAGAGCGGGTGTATTTAGCATTGTTCATTGAAGCGTGGTTACCGCTGTAAATATAACCGCACACAAAGTCATATTGTGCGCGAATTTTGTCAATCATGGCTGCTTGTATTTTAGGTCCAAAGCCTTGGCCTCGAAACGCCTTTGAAATTATAAATTCATTGATTAATAGCCCTTTATAACCAAGCTCTGTACAAGGGTCCAGCAGTATAACACCGACCTTTTGTGTTGGTTGATCACCGTGATAGGCAACAAATGCCAAATTTTTTTCTACCAGCTCAGCGACTGATTCTTTATCTTCGATTTCGAGACGATCTTTTAAGTGCGGTACATCGTGATGAAAAGCTTTATACTCCTGTTCATACCAATGCCAGTCAGCGGCCATATCAAAAGGGAGTAGCGTGATTTCCTCGTTTGTGGGTATATTGATATTGGCAGTTTCAGCGCCCCAAAAACAGTCTTCAATTTCAACGCCACGTAAATTTGCAAGTAGCTTAAAGTGATCGCTATGTGGCTTAGACCATACGGATACGATTTCAGGTTGGCACCAACTAAAAAAGCGCAATATATCTGGTAAGTAGTGTTGAAGATCAGAGTATTCAACTGTGTGTTCTCCGATAATCTCGATGAAGGTTAGGTCTTGATGATTGCGGTAGATCCCAGCTAACCACAACGCGCCACAAGGTAAAGTCACTATTTGATCGTGGATGTGTTCGTCTGGCACAGTATCAGAGATTTGTCTTCGGGCTCTGACTTCAGCAAAGCCATTTTTATAGTCATCACAGCGTGCCATAAGATCTTTACTCTCTGCATCCATCGCGCCGTTTAGATCAAAGTGCAATAAAGGTGAAATTTCACAGGTATTAATAACGCCTTGAGTAAGTCGGTGAAGTTCTGATTTCGTTGCGTTGGCCAGTGATTTAAACACCAGGGGGTTGTCCGTGTTGTTCATCTTTAAATATCAGCCATTTTAAGGCTGCACTCCATTTAACATTATTGTTCTTGTCACTTGTATATGAGGCTAACTATATATATTTCAAAGTACTAAACTTGAATTAAATCCATTTAAACAGAATTTTCACAACCAGCTAAACTTAATGCCATGGAGTCGCTCGGCATATAAAAAGTGAATGAGATATGTGTGAGCACAAATAAAGGTTGTTGAGATGTTCGAATTAGCCTTGAAAAAATCGGTGGTTTTAATTTGCATAACCATGTTACTTGCAAGCTTTATAACCGCTGCGAATTTATCTAATGAGCAAATACTTAAACGAATCGAAAGTAGCCAAAACGGTGAAAAAATCGAAGCCATTATTGAATATGTAGCACTTAATTTTCATTACAAAACGAAGCAAGCACTGACGTATGCAGAGCAGGGCCTCGCACTTTTGGCACACAACCCTAATGATGACCAATCGGCAAGGTTACTCAGTTACCAGGCTCGAGCATATATTTCATATGGGGATTTAGACAAAGCCAATGCAACCGCTTTAGCGGCGCAACAGTACGCCAAAAAGAGTGCTTTGAAGGCGAATGAAATACGCGTTCAACTTGTCCTTGCAGATGTTGCGATACGCCAGCGAAAGTATGATCTGGCCAGAGCGCGGTTAATTGATGTGATGGAACAAACAACGTCAACTGAAGATGAGCGCTTTTTAGCAAGTGCTAAGCGACTTTCTGGGCACCTATACAGCAAAATTCGAGATTATGAAGCGGCGCTTGGTAGTTATTTGCATAGCTTGAGCTTATATCGGAAGCTTGGTGAAACGCAGCATTCTGCATCAATTCATCAAAGCTTAGCCTCACTATATCGCAGAATGAATTTGTACGAAAAAGTCTTATTTCACCAAAATAGAGCGATACAGCTTTCTCTCACACTCGATAATTTAAATCAACAATCCATATTTTACAGTAATATGGGCACGTATTTTGATGAGGTTGGTAAGTTTGAGAAAGCCATCGAAATGCACTTAAAGTCTTTATCCATTAAAAAAGAGCTCGGTTATAAATTGGGTATGATCCATACCTATAATCGACTTGGTAGTGTGTATCGAGAGGCTGGTAAGTACAAAGAAGCAGAAGACGTTTTAATGCAGGCGATTGCGTTAAAAAAAGAAATTAATCGACCGGACCCCAATATCTCTACTTTTCTCGACCTAGGACGTTTGTACATTGACACTGGACAGCTTGATTTGGCGCAAAGCTATTTAGAGCAAAGTATACCGCTTTACCAAGGCTCTCCTTGGGAAGATAGAATCGCTGAGATATATCAGGCATTGGCGAAGCTTTATGTGCAGAGAGAGCAGCCTCGAAAAGCGATAGATGCGTATATGGTCGCGATAAACATCGCCCGAGAGCATCAGAGAGAACCTTTGCTCATGGACTGCCAGCTAGAAGTAGCTCAAATTTTTGAAAGTTTGGGTATGCATCAACAAGCTTTGAACTATACGAAAGGGCATTTGGTTTTAAAAAATAAGTGGGAAGAAAAAAATAACCGGTATCGGATAAGTGCCTTGGCGATTGAATTTGGGGTGAGTGAAAAAGAGCGTGAAATCGCAAGTTTAGTACAACAAAATCGCATTAAAGATCTGGAAATAGAAAAGCAGGCTGTGCAACAGTCGGTCTTTTTAATAGGCATGCTGTTTTTATTCTGCTTTTTCTCATTTAGTTATTTTTGGCGCACTAAAAACAAGCAACTCAAAATTGAGCAAGCGGCGCTAAAGCAGGTGAGTGAAGTTAAAGAGCGGCTTAGTCATGCGCTTTGGGGTAGTGGCGATGAATTGTGGGATTGGGATCTGCAAACAGGGATGATCACAAGAGATAATCAAATGAATAAGCTCTGTTTACCCTGTGAGCATATTGGTTTTGATTTGAGTGCAATAAAAACGAGTGTTCACCCTGATGACTATGAGCAGCTTTATGCTAAGTTTAATCGACATTTGCAAGGAGACAGTGATTTTTACCAAGTAAATTATCGCGTTATGACTAAAAGTGGCAGATGGTTGTGGGTGCTAGATAGAGGCAAAGTGACTGCGAGATCGCAAGATGGTACACCCTTGAGAGTCAGTGGTACGATAAAAGATATATCAGACATCAAAGCGTCAGAATTGGCGCTGGCTGAGCTCAATGCAACGCTTGAAAAGCGAGTTGAAGAGCGGACCCTGAGTTTAAAGCGATCCAGAGATGAGCTCGCTGAAATATTAGATGAGTTGACATCCACCCAAGCCAACTTAGTTGAAGCGCAAAAAATGGCGTCTTTAGGCCGTTTGGTCGCAGGAGTCTCTCATGAATTAAACACACCACTTGGCACAACAGTGACCGCAAGCTCTATATTACTGAAAGAGTTGTATGAATTTAAATCTAAATTAGAAGGCAGTACATTAACGCTTAGCGATACAAAAGCGTTTATTGATGTGTCTTTGTCGAGTATTGAGTTGATAGACAGCAATACGGAGCGAGCGGCTCAACTCATTAAGCGTTTCAAACAAGCATCAGCTCACGAATATGTCAGCAGTGAAAGTCGTGTTGACCTCAAAGCCTGTATTGAAGGCTTTATTGGCTTTCATGGCAAAGATACAGATGTCATGGTGAACATTGATTGTCCGGACAAGTGTTATGTCCAGTGTGACTCACAAGCTCTAGCAAAGATATTTGAAGACCTGTACTTAAATGCTTATTTGCATGGTTTTGAAGGGAAAAAAGGACAAATATCTGTCAAAGTGACAGTTGATCATGAGCAGGTAACATTACGATTTTCCGATAATGGCAAAGGCGTGGAGCAGCAAGCTGTGGCGCATATGTTCGAGCCATTTTATACAACAGCACGACATCAAGGGAAAGTAGGGCTGGGTTTATATATGGTGTTTAATCTGGTCACATATGTGTTGCAAGGGAGTATTCGTTATTGTCCAGACTACGAATCTGGTGCTTGTTTTGAAATCATGTTCTCAACCGGTGGCGCACATTAACGGGCCTCTCCCGAGGCCACAATATGTCGAGTTATTGGGGGAGTACTGCTGTCAAAAAGTCATTTGTTAATTGCTTACCTTTTTCAGTGCAAGTGTCACCACCTTCTTGGGCTGCAGTTATGATGTTATAACTATGACTATCAATCACGCCGTGTTGATACATCAAGTCATAGTCTTCTTTAAAGAATTGAGCACCAATAAGAAGAACAGGGCCGTACAACTCTGTTAATAGATGAGTAGGCTGCAATGCAAGGCATTCATAAGATTTAAATAGCGCCGCAACGCCACCAATGGAAACGCCTGAATCATTTTGAGCTTGAGCCATTAACTTGCCCATCATTGCATAAAGAGGCCCCTTATCTTTGTCATCTTTCAATTTTTGGGGGGGAGCAAGGAATTTCATACGGTCATGCATAGACTTTGCTAGGAATTCTATATCCGCTTCAGTTACCATTGCTACGGTATACGGGTTGGGAAGTTCGCCTAAAGTGCCAGAATAAGCGCCGTTGGTTGGTATGAATGAGGTACCTATTTTTTCTCCAACAGGAGTAAAGCCAATTACAAGAGCAAGCAAAAGAGTTTGCATCGTAAATGCGGCTGCAAACAATGGCCATCTAAAAGGCACCTGTTTGACGGGCAATTCTTTATTGGCTTTAAAGCCTGTGTATATGGCGAGGAACATGCCTATTGCGGGGATGAGTCCGGTTGCAGCTGCTATCGCAGCCCCTTTTTTGATATTTCCATAACCGCAGTAATAGGGACCACTACCAAAAAAAGCGACCCAATTAAACTTACTTTTGTTGGTGGTTTGCTCCCCCTCAAAAGGTGGCTCTGGTTGGTGATTATCGTCCATTTTTATCTGATCTAGCTTCGCTTGACTTGCGTCCTTTAGAGAACTGGCCAGTGAAGAGGCTTTACTAAGTCCATCTTTAAAGTGGTTACCTAAAGAGTCAATGCTTTCACCCACGGCTAAGCTAGGGCGTTGCTCAGATTGTTTCATGAGGTGATCAACTTTTTCCTCAACAGCGATAAGCTTTTCATACAGGTCCGCCAGTTGGGCTTTAGACGGGTCCAGTTTTGGTGTCGTTCTGTTAACTTTTATCCCTGACTTTTCTAAAAAGGTTTCAAGCAGCTGCACTTTATCTTCTGAGCTTTTGACAACAGGTTTGCCTTCAAAAAATGCATTGATAATTTCAGGGTTCAGTTTTAATCGACTCGTGAGGATTTTTTCAGCGTCGTCTAAAGAGGTATCACCAAGCAGATCTTCATAAACTAAATAATAGTACTTCATAGCAACTAACTAGCTGTCCTTATCTATATGAGTTTAATAATTATTTTTGTAATAAGTATATTTTTCATTAATCAATATAATTAATCAAGTTAATTCTATTTTTTCTAATTGACTAGGTTTGATTTGAGTAAAATTTATTGAGAATTAGAGAGGCTTATATAAATAGATATATCAGGAAATAATCAAGGGGTGAGTAATTTAATGCCCATTCGATTAAGGAATAGGCATTTAGTATGACTAAGTTATTGTTTTATTAAGTGTCAGGTGGTGTGCCACAATTTCGGCATTGAGAGGCGCTTCCAAATACCCCATCTTTTGGCAGATTAGCATGGGGTGCTAAACACTGAGCGCCACCGACCACTTTTAAAATCATTTTCTTATTTAATTTTAACATTATATTAACCCTTCAAATTATGAGCACAACTTTGTGCAAAGTAATAAAAGTATAGGTATTATTTTTTTTCAATTGTTTATTTTTAATATTAGTTTTTTTATAAATTAACGCCGAAATAGAGCTGCTTTAAGGGTGCTTGTGATGAATGAGCTTAAAAACAGAAAAAGGAAGCCGTATTTAGCTTCCTTGGTGGGTTTTATTAATTAAGATTGGACTTTTGGCTTAGCGCTCAAATCAAAACCTTTGAAAATCATCCAAAGAGGGAGGATTAATTCGTATAGGCCGCCTGGGATATACATCCAAGCACCTGAGAAATTTAAACCAAAGTAGTCAAAAGCGACTTTTAGCAGTAACACAGCGTAGCCAATCATGCCAAGCACTGAGATGACTCTTGGAATTAAGCGATATTGGTATAAAGTGATGTTCAGTAAAAAACCACACAAGCCTAAAGAAAACATGCCCATTAAAAAGCCAAACCAACGCTCAGATTTTAATGCACTGCCCATCATGTAAAGGTATTCGCTCGATACATCAGGGTTTTCAATGACTTGTTTACCCATGGCAATCAGCGTCATCAGTGTTACCGCACCGGTGATTAAGGTTGCGCCTTCGATCAAACGACCACTGACGTACCCGATGGCAACGCGTTCGCTATATTGTCTGATGGTCGGATAAATCAGAATTGACATACCAATAACCGCAGCGCAGTTAATAAACTCTAACAATGCTGCAAACGCCAGTGAAGATCTGTTGAGAGCAGCTTGCTCTAAAAAATCTGGCTTAGTGAGTAGTTCATAGATGATGGAATCGGCGTACATAAATGAGCTGGTAGAGATGAGGATAAGTAATCCGGCAATGCGTGTCGCAAGTAAAGTAGACATAAATAAAACCCTTTTTATTTTTGGCGTGCCGACATGCTTTTATTTAAGTGCGCATGTCGACAGTGCGTTGTTAAGATGGGTCTATTGTTGTCGTAAATTGTGTTCAGATCGTCCTAATGGGCCCGTTCGGTCTTTTTATTCGTATATTTTTTAGTGAGTTACTATAGTAGCTTGCTTCCTATATAGCGAAGGGGTTAATCCTGTTGCTTTTTTAAACGCCGTGTTAAAGGTCGACTTTGAATTAAAGCCCACTTCATATTGAATCGTGGACACGCGTTTATCGGTTTCTTGCAATAACTTTTCAGCCGCAGCAATCCGATACCCGTTAACAAACTGGAAAAAGTTGGTTTTTAGTTGCTGCGATAAGGTCTCAGAAATATGGTTTTCACTGACATTGATGGCTTTTGAGAGTTTGTTTAAAGATAGCTCTTCATCCATAAATATCTGCTGATTAAGCATAATATTCTTTAGCGCTTCTGATATTGTATCCATTTTATCTTGGCTCAATATAGCAATTCTGGATTGCACCGATATGGGCTGCCCTTTGTCTTCTTTAGTTAAAATAGGCTGATTAAGCGCTAACTGTGCAAAAGCCAGTAAGACGGCTGCTTCAAAAAATGGTAACAGTTTTAACCATGGCAATTTCCATCCTGTTAATGTTGGAACATAAGATAGGGAGTAGCAAAGCCAAACAATACCCCATAGCACCAGCATGACTCTGAACCAATCCAGCGACCTTGACTCTATTTCAGCAAAACGTTCCAGCAACTGCTGGCGGTGACTTGCATGTACTTGCAGTGCTTTGATGAAATAAAAGGCATTAAACACCATAAATACCACCATATTTGCGATACAAGTGTATAGGGCAACTTTAAAATGTTCTGGGTTGCGTGTTGCAGGATCTGCCAAAGCGAGCTTTTCCGCAGATGTAAACCCAAGGGCAAAAGGCAACATCACAGCGATAGCGACCACAGGACCAATCATGGCTAACGCATAGCTTTTCTTGGAAATAGAAAGGTTTGGTGACATGGTTGCACAGGCATAAAAAAATAAGGCAGGGCCCAGCAAAATACGCACAGGCATCTGCATACCTACTAATGCAGGGAAGTATTGATATGCACCAGTATAAATCACGAGTTCTCCGCTGACATGTATTAGTAGCAGGAATAAAAGCGCAATGAGATACGTTGTTTGCGGCTGTTTCGGTTTGTTCACAGCTTGTACAAGCGCAAGTAAGATCACGCCCCACATACTGGAATAGATGACGGTGTCTAGAACATCCATAATTTCCCTAATACTAGATATAGTAGATTAAACTCGCTGTATATTAAGTATGTGTAACGCTGGTGTAAAGTTTTACGGAGTAGGTTTTAAGGTCTTTATTAATTATTTAATGACTTTAATAATCTGATTTTATTGGTTATTTTTTATTGGTTCACTTTGTCACTACTCGCAAAGTAAAATAAAGGTACTTCCTGTTTGGGTAATAAAAGTGACTTGTTACGTCGCTGCAAGCGAAGTAATTAACTTTGCACTCAAGTTTATCCCTTTGATTTAAAATTGTAATTTGGTGTCTAAAAAAACCTTACATATTCGCTTTTACCATAACTGTATGCGTATATTGATTGGCATAGCGCGTTTGTACCACTCAATATACGCGTAAGATATAACTAATCAGGTATGTTTTTAGCTGTTTACGTAATTGGGTAAAAGTAAGCTTGGCTGACACTACTTCTTCATAAGCTCGAATAGTTTCATTTGCATTTCTTTGTAGATTGGCATAGTCGTCGCTTTCGCTCTTCCAGTCGCGTCAGGGATTAGCTTCGATGTATTATAGACAAAAAGGTGTCCTGTTTTCGCTTCTGGATTTATAAACATTGAGCTGTAAAAGTTTTTTTGGCTGCCCGTGTGTCCAATATAAGTTTGATTAAAATGCTGTCGGATAAAAAATGTGAGACCGATATGTCTACTTTTGTTAACTCCAGTATTCAGTTTAGGTTGCCACATTTCTAATAAACTCGCGCGCTTTAGTATTCGCTCATATGTGGGGTTACTTTGATCGCCTATTAAAAATAATACATACTTGGCCATGTCGATGATTGATGCGTTAATCCCACCATTTGCGCTTGTGACGCCGGTATTAAATTCGGGCCCGCCCGCAATAAACTCACCATTCTCAAAAGCATAATTGTTAGAGCGATATTCACGTAAATGGTATGGCGTTGCATTAAAATAAGCATGGTGCATCTCTAGCGGTTTAAAAATATTTTTATCAATGTAACTTTCTATACTATCGCCCGTGATCCGCTTAATTATTTCTCCTAAGAAATTTATACCAAGATTAGAATAACTGTATTGGCTACCTGGATTAAACTTGATTTCGGAATAGGGCATCATGGCGACAAGCTGTGAAAACTCAGTGGGCTCATGTGGTTGCCATGATTGTGTTTTAAACGGAAAACTAGACATACGCAAACCCGCACTGTGAGTGAGTAGATGCTCAATTGTTATGTCTGCTGTATTGTCATATGGATTATGGAGTTTTGCTATTTCAGGTAAATACTGAATAATCGGGTCTGATAACTTAAGTTTTTTTCTGTCCCGGAGCTGCATAATTGCGATACCGGTAAAGGTTTTTGTGATTGAAGCCCAGTGAAATAACGTTCTTTCATTAATCGTGTAACCCTTTTCCTTGTCAGCCAAGCCAAAATAGAGAGAGTCAGTAACTTTACCATCCGCAATAAACATAGCACTACCGCCGACAACCCCCAGTTCTGAGAGTTCTGATTGGAAGTAATGACTCGTAGCCTGCCAACTTTGTGCTTTAGCGATAGAATGATTAAACAATGACAGCAGCATAATGAGCAATACTAGGGTCGATTTAGTCACTTTACGTCCTTATTTTTATTATTTTTAATAAGTGTACATGTTTCTGGGACTTATTTCGCCTATCACTAGGCTGTTTACATACTGGCGTTACATTAATAATGAGCTAGGTTGTGTGGTGTTTAACTGAATTTCCAGTGCTTTAGCGTATTTATATCTACAATTGTATGGAATGTGTTATTTATCATAAGTCGTGCGTTGATATTGATCCCCCAAATGACATTGTCGGTATAATTTTTAAAGCCCAGTTTAAGGAGTACCAATGCGTTTTTTGTCTTCAAAAGTGAATTTAGTGATGCAATGCAGCATAGTGTTAAGTGGTTTATTTATAAGCAATGCATGGGCGAGTCAAAATGCCACAGAAAATGATCGTTACACTTGGCAAGAAGCGCCTCGTTTACCCATCGCTTTTCAAGAAATTTATCCTTCGGTATTTAAAGAACGCATCATTGTTGGAGGAGGGTTTACACCATCCCAGTCACCTTCTTTTTTTGGGCTTGGGCCCAGTAAAGAGGTTTATCTTCTTAATCCCCCCACAGGCCGTTGGCAAAAAGCCCCGTCTTTACCAGAGTCACGACATCACATTGGTATGGTGAGCAATCGACATTATGTGTATGGTATTGGTGGCTACACTGGACCAAAAAGTGATGCTTGGCAAATACAAAGATCCGTATTTAGATTGGATGGTAAATTTCAACAGTGGCGATCAGGGCCGTCTTTACCTATTCCTTTAGCCGAGTCAGTATATGCGAATGTGGGGAAGTACATTCATGTTATCGGTGGAAAAACAATCTCATCTAAAACCGGTGAAAAAGTTGATTCGAATGCGCATTATGTATTAGTTAATAATGCTTACTGGCGTAAAGCAAAACCCCCCTCAATTGAGAGAAGCGCTGCTGCAAGTGCTGTGATAGGCAATAAAATTTATGTTTTTGGCGGACGTACTTTGGATGAGGGGAGTAAAAATCTGAGTTATGCTGAGGTATATGACACAAAAATGGACACTTGGACTGAGATAAGTCCTTTACCTGTTGCTTCCGCAGGGCTTTCAGCCAGTGTACTGGATGGTAAAGTTATCGTAACGGGCGGTGAGGTGTTCGGCCCGAATCATCAATGGGAAAAGGGAGAGGCATTCGACTCAGCTTGGAGTTATGACCCTAAAACAGATAAGTGGTCAGCGCTTCCTGACATGCCGCAAGCGCGTCATGGACACGGATCCGTCACGCTGAATAACACTTTATTTTTGATTGGCGGAGCTGCAAAAGTTGGCCCACAACATACGTTACAAACGACACTGTCGTTGCAAAGTAGCAGTAAATAGTCGAGTTCATTAAAAAGCGTGTGGGTTTTCTCATAGGGAAATATAGAATTGAGCGTCGGTTTACACAAAGTAAATAGGCTCAACTCCACCTTAATGTGTTATCTATATCTTCTTATTTGCCTCATAGTGGCTTTGCCGCCCTCAACTCGTTCGCAATATGCCGCAGCTCGATAAGCAAAATCATCATCGAAGGTATAGAACTGCTCGTGCCACAGTAATACGCCATTTTTGTGGCAAAATACCTCTAACCCGCCAGGTCCAGCAAGCGCTTTGGCTGGTATCGTTGAAACAACGGCTGTGGTTAGTGCAAAAATGAGTGTTTTTATCATCATATTATCCTTATTGAAAATGATTATCATTATTGTTTGTAGGTTTATCTTAACCAAAATTGGTGGATTGTAAATAGGAAATGATGGCATTATTTTGTCGGCGTATAACGTTATGACGTAGGCTGGAGGAGTTTTTTAGGTTTGAAGCATATGTGGATAACGGTATTTTAAATATAAAAAAATCTAGATGGGCATCGAGTTTTACGTTTTAAATTTAATTTAACTAGCTGTTTTTTATTCTTATAATTTTATTTTAATTGCCAGTTTACCCCCTCCGTACTCTTAAACTTAACTGATCACATAAAATTATTTTATCTATGCTATTGGCAATTAGCAGTGGTTTAATCTGGTTGGTAACAATAGAAACCCAATGCAAATATTGACTGGTGTATCGTCACTCATCTTTACTCGACAACATTGTCCGACTCTGGCACAAGTGTACTGATTTTGCGCTCAGAGTCGTGACACTAATTTATAAATCCGTGGTTGTGTATTTATCAAACGTCATATCTGTTAAGGGAGCACTTTGTCTTATTGCCACAGTATTGGCTGGTGTATTCGCTAAAAATACGGTTTGTGCGCCGTCGGTAAAGCTATCGTTATGAATACACTGAGGGCGGATAGCAAGTGCGCTTCCATCATTGGGTACTTCAAACACGGTAAAGTGAAAATGTTGAGTAGTCACGGTGCGATAATAACCATCTTCGTGGTTTATGTCCCGACGTCGGCCAAGTAAAATACGGGATTTAGTGGTTCGCTTAAAAACAGTATCTTGCCCTGTTGCAGGTAGCCAAATATGCGGGAATGGGTGATGTTCGACGAATAAACCGCCCCCTTTGTGGGCACCAAATTGATATTCGGTTACGTACTCAGGAAGCTTTTGATCATATTGGATCCCCCACAAGTCTTGTGTAAATCCTAATGCAAATTCCTCTTTGGGTTTCAATAAAGTACCGCCATAGTATGCAAGTGTTTGCAAATAAACTTGTTGTGACTGCGGATCGTCGTTATAGCTTAGGACAGGGAATTCTAGATTATCACTATCGCAAATTAACTGCCCTGTACTACCAAACACATTAGAGGCACCGTCCAGTTCTGGGATCCCTGCGCCACTTGTCGCAGAAGCCCAAAAGCCAGAAACGGCGAGGGCATGACAGCTTCCAGGTGGGTTAAGTGTCGCTTCATCGTGCAGTTTGTTTAAACGCGTAATCAGGTCAGCTTCTGGATTTAATGGTGCACGATCGCTTTGAACAATTAAATTCTTGGCTTCTGGGTCTAAATGTACAAGGGTACCTGTCCTGATTGGGCCGAATAACCCTGTGGTGGTCAAAAGTAATTGACCATCTGCACAGCGATTCAGTACAGCACCATTCAAAAATTCAAAGTTATTGTCTAAATCAGTTTTACTAACGCCGACATCTACATTTTTCCACCGTTCTTCGTGTCGCTGATTTTCTCGATATTGTGCTAATGTTTCTCCCCCAACAATAGGGTGAGGTTTTTCGCAGGCCGATAAAGTTAGGGATTGGTCACTGGTTTTTTTAGGGATGACATGAGACATGATCTTGCTCCTTCAGTTTGACGGTTACTTACATACAGTGCTTTATTTTCAGCCATAGAAAGCAAAGCACTGTATGTAAGTTAGAGCAAGTTCAAGATAAAAAACCATTACGCTTGATTACACCATAAACGTGTAATGACACGCTTAATATTGAATATAGCTACGCAATGATAAATATGGTTTTAATGTTTTAATAAATAAAGTGGTTGAGTACTGGTTGCATGTGATTTTTAAAATTTATCTCCAGTGATAATAAGTGGGTTAAATCAGTAATTAAGGGGGAAGTTAAGTTTTTAATATGGATAATCAATTTTATCTTTGATTAACGTGGTTATTAATTGGGTTTCCCCATTATTTATGGCTATTAAATTTATTATATTTTTATTAAATGTATTTAATATAGCACAGCTTAAGCAGAGAAATCATAGACTTACATTGTTAGATTGTCAGTACGTTGTTGCGAATAGATCTTAACAGCGACAGGAACACATGTTAAAGTACCTAAAAACGTTATAACATATCAAATAAAGGATTTGTAATGAAACCCCTTAACTATGCTTGTCGTTTAAGCGTACTTTCTCTTTCACTTGCCGCTATTTTCTCTGCTCAAGCTCAAAATAGTATTGAAACAATCGAGGTTAAAGGTGAGCGCCAAGCTTATCGTGGTGAGTTTGTGCACCTTGAAACACCTGAATCTATTTTTGAATTTGATGCGGATCTAATTGAAAATACCGGACTGACCGATCTGACTGATGTACTGGATATGTCAGCGTCAGTGAGTCGCCAAAACAGTCTAGGAGGCTTATGGGATAGCTATGCTATTCGAGGGTTCTTTGGTGACGAAAATGTACCAAGTGGTTACCTTGTTAATGGCTTTAATGCTGGCCGCGGTTTTTCTGGTCCGCGTGATGTATCAGGTATTGAGCGTGTTGAAGTGTTAAAAGGGCCTAAAGCGGCTCTGTATGGTCGAGGTGAACCAGGCGGCTCTATCAACTTAGTGACTAAAAAAGCCACATTTGAAGACGCAAGTTCTGTGCAACTTACCGCTGGTAATCGTGCGCACCGCCGCTTTGAAGCAGATATCAATACCGTGATCTCTGATGACGTTGCCGGTCGTTTTATTGGGTTTTATCAAGAAGAAGACAGTTTCCGTGACACCATAGAAACACAAAAGCAGGGCTTGATGGCTTCTTTAGTGTTTGAGCAAAGTGAACGTTCACGTATTTCCTATGATTTAGAGTATGCTGAGCAAGAGATCCCATTTGACCGCGGTATTATTGCCATTGGCGGTAACTTCGATTTCATGCCGATTGAGCGCTTCTTGGGTGAGCCAGGAGACGGTCCTACAACTACGAGTGTATTGGGGCATCAATTACAATGGACTTATGACCTTAACGATACATGGGAACTGAGCTCTGCTGTGGCATATCGCCAAACTGAGCTAGATAGTATTTCCAGTGATGCGGAAATTGCGCCTCAATTCCAGAAGTTTTACCTTGATGGTCAAACCTTAGCAAGACAGCATCGAGAGCGCCGTTATGATACGGACCAATATGTGGTGCGCTTTGAAG
Source organism: Pseudoalteromonas luteoviolacea (assembly GCF_000814765.1). Classification (GTDB taxonomy): domain Bacteria; phylum Pseudomonadota; class Gammaproteobacteria; order Enterobacterales; family Alteromonadaceae; genus Pseudoalteromonas; species Pseudoalteromonas luteoviolacea_H. The sequence continues at coordinate 589,093 of NZ_JWIC01000005.1, read as the reverse complement.
TGGCTGGTGAGTTTGAAACAGGGTCAATTACTCATAATATTATTGCTGGTATTGACTATGACAGGTTTGAATACGATAGAGCATACTTGGTTGCCAGAGGCGCGCCGTTAGCAACTAATCCATCAGATCAGGATATGTATGCCATCAATGTTCATAATCCAGTATATGGTCAAGTAACAGCTGGCAAACGTTTACCAGCGATTGTTCGTCAACAAAACCAATGGGCGACAGGTATTTATATTCAAAATCAAATCGAGCTGACAGATGCACTGCAAGTGCGCCTTGGTGGTCGTTTTGACTCTATGACGCAAACTTTAGATGATAAAGTTAGGAACTTTGAGACGGATCAGTCTGAAACGCGCTTCAGCCCGCAGCTAGGTGTCGTGTATCAAGTAGCAAGCAACTGGTCTGTATATTCTACCTACGGTGAAGGGTATCGTTTAAATTTTGGTGCTGATGTCAAAGGCAATACATTCGATCCAAATGAAACAGACTCTCTAGAATTTGGTAGTAAATGGTCGTTATTAGACAATAATCTAGATATCACACTTGCATACTTTGACAGTGAGCAAAAAAATATCATCGTTGTTGACACTGTATCAGGTGGTCAAAGTGCGATTGGTAAAGCGAGTAGTACAGGCTATGAATTAGATATTGCCGGTCAGTTGCCTGCTGATATCGAAGTGAGATTCTCCTACATGTACCTAGATGCACAGGTAGAAGAAGATTATGTGGATACAGGGATCTATGCACCTATTAAAAAAGGGGACGACCTGTTAAACATTCCTGAAAACTCAGCAAGCTTGCAAGTTAGCCAAGATTATTTGATCAGTGGTAATGCTTTGACGATTGGCGCAGGTCTTCAGTATGTGGATGAGCGACTAGGTCAGCGTGGTGCTGATTTTTACCTTCCTTCTTACGTGACCGCTAACTTATTCGCTAACTATGACATTAACGATCAGTGGACGGTGAAAGCACAAGTCCATAATGCCTTTGACCGTACACATTTCACTAACTCGTACACTCAGTTCTGGGTACAACCTGGTGAACCTCGTAAGGTCCTGCTGTCAACCTCTTATAAATTCTAAAACAAACAGTTATTTATTATAAGTCGTACTAAAATGCCTTGGCTAGTCTCCCAGCCAAGGCATTTTTTTATGCGTTTTGTGATTGAAACTGTCGTCTCACTCCATTCATTGTGCTTTTAATGTCTTCCAATACCACGTATAAGCATGGCACCATAATTAAAGTGACAATGGTTGCGAAGAGGACCGAGAAACTCAGCGATATCGCCGTTGGAATAACAAATTGTGCCTGAAGACTCGATTCAAACATGATTGGCACTAAACCTAAGAACGTAGTGAGCGACGTTAATAAGATGGCTCTGAAGCGAGACATTCCGGCTTGCACAACAGCAGCTTTAATATCATGGCCAGATGTTCGATTTTTATTGATCACATGTGTCATGACCAATGAATCGTTTATGACCACACCGGCAGCGGCGATGATGCCAAAAATAGACATCATGCTTAAGCTGTAGCCTAAAATGAAATGCCCCCACAACGCACCGACAAAAGCAAATGGGATCACCGACATCACAATAATAGGTTGGATATAGCTTTGTAGCGGCAATGCGAGTAATAAATAGACAACCAATAGTCCAACAATCGCGAAGCTGACCACTTGGCTTTGCTCTTTGCGTTGTTCAAGTAACGCGCCACCAAGTTGTGTCATCAGTCCAGGGTGCGTGGCTTTAAGCGTCGGCAATATGGAGTCTTCAATCAGTGTCGATATATCACGAATGGCTGCTTGCTGCTGGTCAACGTTGGCGCTAATGGTGATCACTTGATGTCCTTGCTCACGCGTGATCACAGAGATCCCAGGTACCTCTGTGGTTGTCGCTATGTCGCCAAAGAATACTTGCTCACCATTTTGTAAGGTGATGAGAGTCTGGTCAATTGTACTGACTTGCTCGCGATCAGCTTGTGTGCCTTTGACCATGAAAGTGACTTCTTGGCCTTCGCGCATGACACGCTGTACTTCAATGCCATAGTATCGAGCGGACAGCTGTGCAATGACCTCTTTAGCTGTAAGTTGTAGTTGATGCGCTAACGGTTTTAGATGCACTTGATACTCCGTCTGTGCGCCATCCAGTGAAGAGAAGACACTATGAACACCTTCAATTTCATTGAGCCTATCAATAAAATCTTTGCTGGCTAATTGTAAGGTTGTGATGTCATGTGCAAAGAGTTGGTATTGTAAGTCACCCTTTTCAGCAATATCGATGACGTCAGACTCAATGGTAAATTTTTTAACGCCGGGGATAATGGGTAAAGCTGCTCGCCAGCGTCGTGCGAGCTCAAACGTGTCAAATGGTCTATCTTCCTCAGCCACTAAGGGCGTAACGACCTCCGCCTCGGTGAGATGATCAACTCGTGTATACATGGCATCGACCATACTTTTACCGGTTTCAGCTTGAATTTCCTGCTCGACGCGTTTAATCACGTTTTCAATTTGCGCTACGGCATCGAGTGTTTGTGCCTCTGAGACATTGTGATTCATTTGAATATTGATTGATGGGTAGTCGTGGGGAACCTTGGGTACGGGTGTAAAGCGTACTTGCCCACTTAGCAATAAACTGACTGCAAGAAATAACACACAGACAAACGCAGAAATCACCGCGTAGCGATGATGAATACACTGGTTCAGAAACGGCGCATATCTCTTTTTGAGGCCTAGCTGAAGTGCGTGGTTAAAGCGCATTCGCCAGTGTGTTTGTGGTAACTCTGACATCGGGGTAGAGGCTAAGTGCGCCGGTAAAATGAGTTTTGATTCAATAAGGCTGAAAAGCAAGCACAAGATACATACGCCCGCAATGGCGATAAACTGTCCAGAATTCGGGCCGGTACTAAACATAAACGGCATAAATACCGCGATTGTTGTTAGTACGCCAAATGTGGCTGGCATGGCAACCTTTTGGGTGCCCATGATTACTTGCTGATTAGAGTGACCGTGTTTTTCTATTTGATCGCAAACACTTTCACCAATAACGATTGCGTCATCGACGACAATACCTAATACCATGATAAAGGCAAACAGTGACACCAAATTCATGGTGACCCCAAAAAATGGCATTAGCCAAAACGCGCCAAGCATGGCCACAGGTAAGCCGAGCATCACCCAGATAGCTAAGCGTGTTCGCAAAAACACAGCCAACACAATGAAGACCAAAATTGCACCTTGGGTGAGGTTGTTGAGCATCATGTTTAAACGCCCGTCCAAGTAATAGGTCACATCCACAAATTCGTAAATACCAACTTCGTTTGGCAGCGTTTGACGCTTGCGTTCAATGTAGGGTTTTACGGTATCAACCACATCTGTCAGTGACTGCTCTTTTGCCGCCAGCACCATAATATAAAGCGCGCGTTGACCATTAAATCGGCCTTGATTCAGTGACTCTTTAAAACCATCTTTGATGGTAGCAATATCTTTAAGGTACACTTTTTCACCTAAAAGCCCGGTGATAATTGGCACATTAGCGATACCTAGCCCGTTATATTGACGCTCTTCTAACCTCAGGTAAATGTTGCCGCTGGCTGTTTTAATTTGTCCAGCAGATAGATTGTCCGATTGGGCTTGCAGTGCCGTGACCACTTGCGCCAGTGTTAAGTTGTACGCTCTTAATTTATTAGGCTCTATTTCTATTGCTACTTCGTAATCAGGCATGGCAGATAAATCGACATGTGAAATCCCTTTTAGCTGCAATAACTCGTCTCTCATTTCATCACCGAGCTTTTTCAATGCAAGTGGATCGTCTAAACCTGACACCACAACGCTAATAGCGCGTTGCCTTTGCACATTTTCGTAAACAAGGAGGGGTTCCATATTGACTGGAAACGTCGCGATACTGTCGAGTTTTAATTTGATTTCATCGAGTCGAGAAGCAACATGTTCATTATTGTGAAGTTGAATCTCGATGTGACCTCGAGAGGGAGAAGCGGTGCTGATCACACGCTTTATACCTACTTGAGGTTTAAGTGCTTGCTCGATTTTGATGAGAATATTTTCTTCGATCTCTTTTGCTGATGCACCAAGTTGCACAGCTCTAATGGTGACTTTATTACTATCTGAAATCGGAAAAGTTTGCCGTTGAATACTGTTGTAACCCAATAAGCCCATGCACACAATCAGTAATAACATTAAGTTAGCGGCAACAGGGTGATTTACAAAATAGCCTATCAGACCTTGTCGCTGGCTCATTGTTTAGCTCCTTTGTCTGCCAATTGCACTGTGACAGCTTGCAGATTTACTCGCATACCCTGTTGCGGGTATTCAGGTAACTGAGTGACTAGCTGGTAATGTGGTTCAAGCGGCGCTGGAAGCAGCACAAAGTCTTGTTCTTTACGAATAATAGGCGCTGAATGTTTTGCTAAAGTTTGGTTTGCATCTAGCAGCCATACTGCGTTATTTCTGAGTTGAGCCTGTGGGACTTTAAGGACATTGTTCAGTGTGACACCGTTTACTTTTGCTTCCACAAACTGTCCAAAATATAAAGGGCTCTGCGCTGTGTACAATGCATAGGGGTCATGTATTTTAATCACGTAATATGCCATACGTGTTTGTTCACTGAAGCGACCAAGATGTCGTGTTAAAGTGCCTGTGCGAAGCGTATCATTGGCACTTACTTGAACATTTTCAAGGGGGAGGGCAGGTAAGAATGCGCGGTCAAAACCTGCTATTGGCACATGGATCTCTCCATAATTTAAATTAATTAGCTGACCGAGTGCCTGTGTTTTAGAGACTACTTGTCCGAGACCGGTTGTGCGACTGGCGATCAACGCATCAAATGGTGCATAGTACTGTGTTCTAGACAAGTTTTTGTTGGCTCTCTCTAGACTTGCTTGTGCCGCTTTTAAACGGGCCTTCGCACTTTCAACTTGTGGTTTTCTCAGCGCTAATGCAGTGCTGTTAGGGTTGTGCGCCCATTCTTTTTTGGCAACAGCGGCTTTTGCCAGTTCTTCTGAGAGGTTCGCTTGTGCAAGTGCGAGGCTAGCTTGTTTATCTTTCACTTCGGTTTCGTAGTCAAACGGATCAAGCTTTGCCAAGATATCTCCTTTTTTAACTATACCCCCTTCAATAAATTTGTCGTTTAGCCATGCTATTTTTCCATTGAGCTCAAATGCGACATCGGTCTTTTCAGCGGGCTGCAAAACGCCAGACAGTGAAATTTTTGTTTGATAATTAACAATAGTAAGTGGCTGTGCAACGACCTTGGGTCGAGTGTCTAAAGGCTGGGTTAACGTGACTTCTTTTTTACCAAAAATGATCAGGGCTGCACATGCAGAACCGCCTAAAATTAATACAGCAAGCAAGACGAGTATGCGCCCTGTATGTGTATGATAATAAGACTTATTTTTATTTGTTGCCATGAAAAAAGACTCTGTCTGTATTTATTTTAATCGTAAACGTTGTGTTGCTGAATAACCTAAGTTACTAAGCTTAATGAAATTATTCAACGTAATTGGTTTACATCAAGGTTACTTGTGCGATATGTTATAACATAAAACAGGGACAATATAGTAAATTCTTAGTTATGAATATTTCAAATCAGGCACTCATTCACGCAACGCAAATTGTGGATGGGTTTCAACATATCAAGTCAATGTCTGCACTTGAAATCACGCCAGACAATATGGCAACTTTCCACCAGTTTTTAGACTTGCTGTCGAACGAGCATGGCAGTGAGTTTGCGAATAATGTGTTAGCCCAACCGGAGATCCAAGCGATTAAGCCAGGGATCCAACAGCTATTCAGCCAAGCATCTAGCTTGTATGAGCGACATTGGGCACAGCGTATGGTCGACAGTGATGATGCCAAGCACACTTTGAGCGAAGAATATCCATATTACAAACATTACCAACGTGCCACTGGTATGGAGATCAATGCCATTCATTCATTGGCAGAGTCACCGGTCAACAAAGTACTGATGGTGGGCTCTGGTGCATTACCATTGACCACTTTGGCATTACACAAAGATGGGTTACAGGTTGATAACCTTGACATCAATGGCCCTGATTTATCACTTGGTCAGCAGGTGTGTGACGCGCTTTCTCCTAACCATCAGATGACGTTCATTCACAATGATATTTGTGCGCAAGATAACTTAGCGCAATATGATGTAATTTGGCTTGCCGCCCTAGTTGGTGATGAAACACTGAAAGAAAAAATTATTAGCCACCTATTTTCAAAGATGAAACCTGGTGCGCTATTAGTGGTTCGCACAGCATATAATTTGCGAACGTTACTTTATCCAAGCATTGATGAACAAGGACTGGCTCCTTTTCAGCTTAAGTTAAAAATTCAAACATACGCGGATAATTTCCACTCGATTTTAATAGCGCAAAAGCCTCAATAAAAACTATGTCAATTTTTACTTCTTACTTTAAGTTAACGGCAGAATATCGGTGGATGCTGATTGCTGCATTTGTCTTTAACCTTGGCTTTTATATGCTGATCCCGTTTTTAGCGGGTTACTTAAAACAAGACCTATTATTGAGCGCAACCTTAGTTGGTGTGGTATTGGGTGTACGTTCATTTTGTCAACAAGGGTTATTTCTTGTTGGTGGCTTGCTTGCCGATTTATTTGGTGAGAAAAAACTGATTGTTATTGGCTGCTTGCTGCGTTCAGTAGGCTTTTGTCTGTTTTTGTTCTCTGACATAACGGCATTGCTGTTTCTCGCTGCGTTTTTAACTGGGTTTGCTGGTGCGCTGTTTACACCCGCGGCGCAAGCTTATTTTTCAAAACAGAACGTGCTCAGCCGAGCGCAAATGTTTTCATTAGTTGGTGTTGCACGCAATGGGGGAGAACTGCTAGGCCCTGTTTGTGGCGTACTCTTATTGAGTATTAGTTTTGATATTTTATGTATTATTTCAGCGCTACCATTTGCATTGTTTGCGCTGGTATTCACCGTTTTGATCCCTGAACGTCAGCCAAAAGAAAAACCAGACAGTGATGCAAAACCATCAGCAACCGCTCAAGGTGGTGGTGTAAAAGCCATGGTGGCTGGGGTATTGAGCAATCGTGCATTTTTAAAGTTTTCTGCGGTGATGGCGGGATATTTTATGCTGATCAACCAGATCTCCTTTGCTATTCCGATGCATATTGTTGAACAGCAGGGAACGGCGAAAGAAGTGGCATGGGTATTAACCTTGTGTGCTTTGATCTCTATTTTTTTACAATTTCCTGTCACCAAGTTATGTGAGCGTTGGTTATCGCCCACTAAGTGGATAAGTATTGGTATTGCATTGATGGGATTGTCTTTTGTAACACTTATACCTCATTGGCCCTATGAGCAAGGTGTACTGTATTACTTACCGCTGAGCTTACTGGCCGTCGTATTCACAGTCGGTACCATGGTGAGTTTTCCGTTCATCATGAGTCAGATCTCTGAATTGGCAAAAGACAAATCAGTTGCCACTCATTATGGCTTTTTTTATCTATTTGCTGGGGTTGGTTTGATAGCAGGTAGTAGTGTTGTTGGTGTTGCATTTGACCTATCAAATATCAGCGAACATTTAGCATGGTATTGCTTAATTTTAATTGGCCTGATCACGGCGCTATTAAATTGGGCATTAAGCACTTCATCGACCCAAGTAGACGAAAGTCAATCAACCAGCCCTTCTACCCATTAAGTAAGGAACATCAAATGATTCACCTCACCCCACAACAACAGCGTGCGTATATGTCTGACTATTTAGAGAATGGTTGGCGTGAAGAGCGTATGTCGTTTAGTTCAGTATCTTTGGAGCCCGGTTATATCGATGGCAGAATTAACGTTGAGCATTTTCAAATGCCTGGAGACGGGCAGTTTCACTTCAGTGCGCAAAGCGCGATGATTTGGATTTCGCAGCTCGGGATCATTTACGGTTGTTGGGATAACCAACTCACTGAAAAAGCGGGCGAAGTGTATTTACGAGATTTAGACATTAAATTTAAGCGAACAATTAATACCACCGAAGAAGTACGCTTTGAAGGCTTTTTCCCGAAACACTGCAAAAAGCAGTTATCAAAAGATCTTATGTACTACAAAAATGCACAAATTCATGTTGAAGGCGGAGCATTTACTGGGACTGCTAGTTTCCTAGTTCCATTGGGTTAAATGATAAATGTTTCTATTTAATCAACAAATGTTATGTTATAACTAATCAATATTGTTAGAGTTACCTATTTTAAGTTCCGCTTAAGCGATGCGTGTGGTATCTGAGGATTAGATACAAATTGACATGCTCGCTAGCGGAATTTTTTAGTATAAGGAGTGTTTTGTGTTAGAAGCCATAAATTTAAAAAAGTCCTTTTCAGATAAACAGGTTATCAATGACCTAAGCTTTAAAGTTGAAACTGGCCAAATCATGTGTCTTTTGGGGGCAAATGGTGCAGGTAAAAGTACTACGCTGAATATTTTTCTTAATTTTTTACAGCCAGATAGCGGACAGGCTTTAATTGACGGTATTGATGTCCACAGCAGCGCGGGCTCAAAAGAAAAGCTTGTATATTTACCTGAACAAGTGAACTTATACCAAGAATTTAATGCCATTGATAACTTGAAGTATTTAGCGAGTTTGTCAGATTTATCAGTCACAGAATCGCAAATCAATGCGGCATTAGACGAAACCGGCCTGGAGCCAAGTGCACGGACCCAATCTTTAAAGAATTATTCTAAAGGTATGAGACAAAAAGTCGGCATTGCGTTTGCGATTATTCGTCAAGCTAAGGTGCTCTTGCTGGATGAGCCTACTTCGGGTCTTGATCCCAGTGCGACTTTAGAGTTTATTCGTATTATCGAGCAACTTGCGCAAAAAGGTGCTGCGATTTTAATGGTAACACATGACTTTTATTGTGCTCACACTTTGGCAGATAAAATCGGGATCATGGATAAAGGTAAATTATTAACGTTACTTGATAATCAGCAACTACCACTCAACGCGCTTGAAAATACTTACCATGAGTTGATCTCAGGAAAAAGCGTGATCCGTGAGGCAAGCTAAGTAGTTGTCGTGATAGTAGGTTAAAAACGACTGTGTTTATACAGGAAATATAATTACATGATTAATCAAAAAGTAATGAAGATATTTCGCCACGAATTAGCCAGTAAGCGTAAAAGCCCTAGCTTGTGGTTGGTCTTCATCATGATCCAATTATTGCTTGCAATCGCCTTATTTACTGGTTGGCAGCAATATCAACATAATGCGCAAACGCAGGCCAAAGCACAGGCACTTGTCGAAGCACAATGGGAAGCGCAACCGGATCGACACCCACACCGAGTAGCACACTTTGGTCATTTTGCATTTCGTACGCCCAGCGCGTTGAGCTTTTTTGACCTAGGGGTGAATTCTTGGGTTGGTAACAGTATTTTTCTTGAGGCACATAAGCAAAACAGTGCCAATTTTGCCAACGATCAAGACGGTGGTACTTTACTGCGATTTTCTGAACTAAGCAGTGCAAACATCTTACTGACGATTTGGCCATTGCTCATTATTGCGCTGGGTTTTGCCAGCATCAGTGGAGAGCAAAAAAGTGGTACTTTACGTCAGTTGATGTCCATGGGGGTATCGTTTAGAGATTTGATCACGGGAAAAAGCCTAAGTTATTTATTGTTGTCTGTGGTCTTTATTTTACCTGTATTTGTCCTAGCGCTGGTATTGGCGGCAAGTACAGGCGCTGCATTTTCATCTGAAGCGCCATTGAGGCTCTTGTTATTATTTACGGTTTATGTGCTTTATTGTCTCTTCTGGATCGGCTTAACCTTGTTTGTATCCAGCTTAGTAAAAGCGCCAAAACAAGCCTTGGTGTTATTGACTTCGATTTGGTTTATATTGACTATCTTAATGCCACGTATGCTGGCTGAATTTGCCCACAATCAATATCCTCATCAAAAGCGCAATGACTTTGAATTGGCAATTAAACTGGATAATCGCAAAGTCGGAGACAGTCATAACCCTAATGATCCTTATTTTAATAAATTCCGTGAAGATACACTGAAAAAGTATGGCGTAAACACGGTAGAAGAGCTGCCAGTCAACTATAAAGGGTTGGTGATGCAAGAAGGCGAGAAGCTTAATGCCGAGATTTATAAAAAGCATTATGAAAAACAGCTTGAACAGTTTTCGGCGCAGCAGCGTTTTGTGAGTCAATTTTATTGGCTCAACCCATATTTGTTTGTCCGCGACTTTTCAATGGCACTGACACGTACAGACACGAGGCACTTTTTAGATTTTGAGCAGCAAGCAGAAGCACATCGTTATGCGCGTATTCAAAAACTCAATAAATTACACACTGAAGAAATAGATCATCATAACGACAGAGATCAGCGTATCGATAAATCATACTGGCAGGAGTTTGAGGCCTTTACTTATCAATCTCCGGTACTTGGTTGGTCATTAAGTCCATTTTCATTGGCTTGGTTGTTACCGCTGCTGGTGGTTGTCGTCATGTTTGGTTCTTTAAACTCTAAAGGCATGCAAAGGAGAGTTTATGCTACTGTTTAAGCTTGAGTGTAAGCGACTGTTTTCAGGGGCGATTAATAAACTGGTATTATTACTTTTTGTGATAGCTGGCGTATTTGCGATTTATCAAGGCGTACAAGGGTATAAAACGCTGCGTATCGACCAATACAAATCAAAAATAGTATTTCAAAAAGAGCGAGAACATGTCAATAAAAGGGAAACACTGCCAGCGCCTGGATCATTGGCTTATTATGCCAGTGCGCCGACTGAGTGGAAGTTAAGCCCTTGGGCTGCATTATTTGTGGGTGAAAGCCATTCGTCTATGGTCGCCACTAAGGTGCGTGCAACTGCATTGCAAAGTCAGATTTTTAATCGAGAAATAGTGAACCCTGCGCAACAGCGCACCGGAGGCTTAGATCTGGGTTTTGTCTTGGTGTACTTATTGCCTTTGGTGATAGGGATCCTCACTGTCACCTTGATCTCTGATGAGCAGCATGCAGGACGTTGGCGTATGTTAAATGCACTGCCTAAAAGTGCGTTTAGTCAGGTCGCCAAGCAGCTTATATTACGTTTTTCGGTGATTTGGTTGCTGGTCGTTTTACTGCTCGTCAGTGCAGCAATGTTGTTGTCGCTGCCATTTAACGGGGTATTTTGGACGGTGTTGCTTGCAAGTACTTTATACATGATATTTTGGTTTGCCATTGCAACATTGATTATGAGTTTTGGTAAGAGTAGTGTGTTTAACAGCTTAGCCTATTTAAGCAGTTGGGTTGTTTTAGCTATGTTGATACCCAGTACTGTCCATTTATACCTATCCAATCAATATCAAACAGATGCGCCGCTTGAAATTAGCTTAACACAGCGAGTCACGCTCAATGATGGTTGGGATAAAGATAAGCAACAAACCTTAGACACGTTTTTACAACACGAGCCCAATTGGCAAGATACTGCACCTCTGGGCGAGGCATTTGACTGGAAATGGTATTATGCCCAGCAGCATTTGAGTGATGTAGAGGTAGCTCAGTTATGGCAAGCGTATCGCGACAATAATCAAGCTCGTCAGCAAACGTTACAAACTTTGAGTGCACTGTCTCCGGCTTTGTTCTTTCAGCTCAAATTAAATCAGCTGGCAAATACCAGCAGTGCTGATCAAGCTGACTATCGTTTGCAGGTGGTTGAATATCATCAACAGATCCGTCATTTCTTTTATGACTTTATGTTTTTTGATAAACCAGTCACTAAAACAGATGTTGAAAATTTCCCACTGTTTGAGGCTAAGCCACTCAATAAAGAAATGAGTATTTGGCAAATTTTGATAAGTGCCATAGTCATTTTTGCATTGGCATTCTTTGCGGCTATTCGTCTGAAGCAGTTGCGTCCTATCTAAATTTATAGGTCCAAAGGCAGCTATGGCTGCCTTTGTTTTTTTCACCTTATTAGACCCCAACTTTTCATCTACTGAAGATGTGTACATTATTGGCGTTAATGACAGCCTGTATTAACGGGAGAAACGTCAATCATGCATATACAGATAGCGTGTGAGACAATACGTTTATCAAGCAAGTTGTTAGCGACGATTCCACTAACAAGTTAAGGTCTGTCATGGAAACTGCTTTGCATCGTCTAATCTGCGTTTTTATGTGACTTTAAATTCGCATTAAGCTCAGCAATGTTATTCTAAATCGAGTAGCATGAGTTCTTTCTTTATGTTTACAAATCTAGAAAAATAAACTGTTTTGTCAGGTACGTTGATATCACTGATATTATCAATTTTGCTATCCAAGTTGGCGAGGTGGGTTAACTGCTCTAACCTAGGGTGATACAGCCAAAGGTCATTGGTCGATGTGGTGATATAGAGCTGCCCCTGATAGGTAAACAATCCACTGGCTTCAATCTCATTCAGTGGGGTAATTTCATAACGTTTAGCATTAATAACGTTATAAATGGTTTGGTTTTCTATGATAAAAAGCTCACCGTTTTGAGTGAATAGTGCTTTGTCAGCATCTGCAGAATATACAGGATGAATCTGTTGGTTATCTAAATTAAGCTGCACCAAAGTCGGTGTCTTATCTTCAAGCTGTTTTACTAATAGTTGGTTATGCCCTCTGTCCTGATAGATATCGACGAGGGGAAGTGGAGTATGAACAGTCGTTAGTTTGCCATCCAAATTTAAGAGGTACAGTCGCTTATGTGCAAGGATGAATAAGGCGCTTCCATTTGCATTCCAAAGTATGTTGGTTAGATTTATGGCATGAGTGAAATGACTGAGCTGAATAACTTTTTTCTGGCTTGTATCGTATAACCAGACCTGCTCGTTTCCACTTCTCGATGAAATGAATGCGACCAATGCACCATTTGGCTGTTTTTTTGCTTTAAATTCATCGACATTGCTACGCGCAAATATGGTTTTGGCGTTAAGACTTTGCGTTGGTCGTGTGTGCCATTTGGTCTGGCCTATATCTCTGTCAAAGTTGCCCATGGAGGCAACCAGCTGTTTTTTGATTGGGTTTAAAGCTGGGTACAATATCTTGTCTGCTGCTGGCTGCAAATGTGAACTAATCTTTCCAGATAAAGCTATGGTAAATAAGTGATTGTTTTTAGATACTAGCAGTAAAGGCGAATTGAAAAGCCAACGCATATGATAGATATATGAGAGGCTTTCATACTCATCAAGTGTAACCTTATTTATGCTTTGTGTATTTGAGTCGTAAATACCCAGTTCAAGGGGCAAATATTGTTTGTATTCAACCCAGGCCAATTTATTTTGATCTGAAGAATAATCCAGCGCACTGATGGTTTTATTATCCACCCTGTGAAGCTGCCTGGTATCGTTGGTCCTGATATTAAGGTGTGTAATTGAGGTTGCTTGAGGTTGCTTAGTGATGAAAGCAATTGTTTCAGCTGTTAGCCAAACAGGTTGGCTATGTGTATTCAAATCACAGCGATGATAAAGCGTCGAAGGTTGAGGTGAGCTTTTTGCTAAGTTAAATGAAATGCCTCGAATTTCACTACACTCTTGGTACTCGTTTTTTTGTTTGGGGAGCGCTTTTGTTACCTTTGTATTGTCTGGAGCCGGGTTACATTGTATTGCACTGGTAAAGACGATACGTTCACCATTTGGTGACCAACGTGGTACACCATAATTTCCCACTTCTTTTGTGAGCAGATATTCTACATTTGTGCTTAATTCTTTTCCCCAAAGTTGGTTTTTGCAGTTTTCTATAAAACGTTGAAACACAATATATTGCCCATTTGGAGAAAAACTAGGCTTTTGCTCAATATGATCTGTGGCAGTTAGCGGTGTGAGCGATTTTATAGTGAGCTCAGTTGACGTTGGCATAAACAGAGCAATCAACACAGCTATCGTTAAAAACAGCACTCCCCCCATGCTCGGCAACCTATTATTTACCCAAACGGGACGTTGATTTGATATAGATAAAGCACCATATTCCTCAGACTCCTTTTCATCTGGACAACGCCACTTTACTGTGGGTATTAAGCTGTAACCAATTTTAGGGTGAGTAGCAATGATTAGTTGAGACTGAGCTGTATCATTTAGCACTTTTCTGAGCTGGCCTATACAGCGTTGTATGGCATTGGCAGAGGTAACCGTATTTGGCCAAACGGCTCGTAAAATTGTATCGTGCGTGACTACTTCCCCTTGGTTTTTAGCAAGCATGAGCAAGACTTGCATCACTTTTGGTTCAAGTGAGAATGTGCCAAAATCTGTGGTAATTTGTGACCGCGACATATCAACATGCGCAGTACCAATGTAAAACTCGACCATTGAGTGCCTTTAGTGTGCTTCTTATTATTGTTTTTATCATTATGCGAAGTCAGTATAACGATCCAACTCATTTTATCTAGCTATATTTATTCTATCTACTTGTAAAATATAAATAAAAAAACACAGCTTTTCTCTAGGGAAACTCTAGGCCAATTACATTGAGTATCTTCTTGAGAGCAACACAATGATACTCAAAAGCAATAACGAGTAAAAAAAATGAAAAAACAATTTGTATGGGGTCTATTGGCCATCAGTATTTTATTTTCCCACTTATCTTTTTCGAAAACGGCGCTTCTACCCACCTTAACAAAAGTGCGTGATCATGTTTATAACTTAGACATTGGATACAACACCAATGTTGGTATTGTGCTTGGCGATAAATACGTTGTACTCATCGAATCGGGGTATGGGAAGGCGTCTAACAAGAAAATAATAGACGCCGTGGCGTCGCTCACAGATAAGCCCATTAAATATGTTATTAACTTGCACATGCATGGTGATCATACCGGAGGTAACAAATTTTTTGAGTCGATGGGGGCTACGATCATCAATCAAGCTAACGTTATTTATAGTGAAAACTTCGATAAACACTTCCCAGCAAGTAGTCGATTGCATTTCAATGATAAGCTGGTTTTGGAGCTCGGAAACGAAACAATATATTTGGAACACATGAATGCTCACACCTTTGATGATGCTGCCATTTACTTAAAAAAAGGGAACGTTTTTTTTATCGGAGAAAATATCCGGCCACAGCACGTCGTAAATCCTGGGGTGTTGGGCATGAGGAGCTTTAGCATATGGGGTAAAAAAGCATTTAAGTTTATCAATGATGACACAGCCATCGTGCCTGCACACGGCAAAGCAATTATCAATAAACAGGTATTAATAGAATATAGGAAAAACTACGTAGCTTGGTTTAATCGTTTCGAACAACTATCCCAAGCTGGTGCATCAAAAGAGCAAATGGTAGCGGATAAAACGGCAAAAGAACTCGCAGCAAAGTTGAACTTAGACAATGCTTCTAAGCATTTAGAGTACTATGAATACTATGCTACAGGCATAATTGATGGAGATATTGAAGTGCCTGTAACACAGGCTGTTTCACAGCTTAAAGCATATGTCGGTCGTTATACGATAAATGGAAAGCCGGATATTGTCATTGAGCTAATTGATGATCAGTTGGTTATTAAACAATTGGCCAGTATTATTTCATGGATAAAACCTCAAGATAATGATGAATTTAAAGTAATGAAATACAATGGTGGACATGTTGTGTTTGAGCGAGATAAGCAAGGCCAAATAACAAGCATAAAAACGATGCCACACGAGCGAGCGCAAAATAAAGAGAAGTTCGAAGGTGTATTTGTTAAACACTTATAACCCTATATCTTAGACTGCATTCTTTGCAATTGCTAGACTATGAGCAAGCGCTTAATATTCGGTGCTTGCCATGGTTACCTTCGAAATTTCTGTTTTCGTCGATTCTAATCTCAAAATTCCCTCTACTAAATATATGACCGTGCTGTATCTCCTATTTACGTATAGGAAAAACCTAATTATGTAAATTAGATTATGAACGGAATCATTCAAAGGAAAAATTATGATGGTGTGTCGTATTTTCACTTGTATGAGTATTCTAATGGTAGGCGTGAGCTTATTTCAAAAGGAAGTATCTGTTCAGGCTAAAATTCTATATGGACTACGCCCTATAACTATTCAGCTCCCGAGTTCTTTTTTTGACAGTCTAAGCTAATATTATGCTGTGCTATAGCATTTGGATGCTAAAGAGGGGAGGCGGATAGAGCCTACTGTATTGATAACCTTCACTGTTCAGTTTTTTCTATGAAGTCACCATTATTTCTACTGAAAATGCCAATAAATTTAGGGGCTTGTCGCCACGGTTAATTGTGAATTATTCGAGGCTGTCGGTATCGTTAGGGGAGCCAATAAGCTTCTCAATTTTTGTAGAAAGAATTGTTCCACTTAATTGGTACATCTTATCCAAAAGACAAAGAATTGCATATAAATATCGGTGATTGAATGCAATTTATGTTACTTTTTTTACATCATCATTCATTAATAATATATTTTAAATTGTATTTTTAATGGGTGTAAAATCTATAGTTCTCTGCTTAAAGTGATTTGGGTAATGTGTTTTTATAAATAGGGAGTGAGGTTTGGATTTAGAATGAGAGGTAGTAAAAATCTAATGAATTGTAACAATGAAGGTTGTTATTGCGTGGTTTTTTATTAAATTGTGTTGTGTTTTTTATGAATTTTAACTTCTTTAAAGGATGTGTGTGTTAAAAAATATTATGCTTTCTTCAACTAGTTTTTCAGGAGATATAGATTTTGGTAAAGTAACTGGCACTAAAGTTTATAGCTTCAATGATAATAAGTCGATCAAAGTATATTTTGAATAGGGAGCAACATTGGGTACTCCCGGGTGTAAAGAGCAAGAAAGACCATTTGGTATTATTACATACAGTAAAAAGTCTGAAGCATCGGTCAGTCATATGCTAAGTGTGATATTGGCAGCTCAGATGGCAAATAAAAAAGTACGCATCTTCTCACAAGCTGAGAATAGCTGTGAAATAGATTTTATTGGTCTTCAAGACTCATACTACTAATTTGTCATAAAAATCATATTTTCAGCGTTTTAAATCCTATTGGTGTAGCCTTTTTATTGGCTCTGTAGTATTTGGTCTTGGAAGTTTAAATTAACTTAATTTTAATTTTTTACTAATTCAGCTTTGGATTTTTAATTTTTAAAATTATACTTACCTAAAATTTCTCAATTTTATAATATTAAGGATGAACTTAACGTGAAAAAATTTTTGCTAGCCATCTCTATTGCTTTTTCATTTAACGCTATTTCGGGTGAATTAGTCAGAGGGGCTAAAATAACTGAGATTGCGAATACTGGGGCGAATAAAGATAACTTTTATGTGAAAGTATCAGGTGGCACTGGACCATGTGCAAACGGTCAAATTGAGTTTTTTGCGAACACTGCGCCGTCTTCATCTTCGTATGATCAGGCTTTCTCAATTGCATTATCAGCAGCTATGAGCAAGGCGACAGTGAGAATCTATAATTATGATAATGATACTTGCCATGGTGCACAGTTTATCAGTATTTCTGGTTTCTAGCCTTTTAAAATAAACTTAGAGTTATCACTAGATAGCTGTCAGCATTCGAATCGCCTTACTTAGGAGTAGGGCTTTTGGCACCTTTTCGATTTATGTAACTACTCCTTTTGGTACACTCTCTTTCATTCTAACTTATTTCATCTAAGTAATTTTAAATTTCCCAGTTCAAATTAGGCGTTATATCTATGTCACTCGGTTTTTTTGGCACTTTTAAAATAAATTTGGCGCCATTTTCTTGATGTTCATAGCTGATTTCACCATTTAAAACATGGACAACTGAGTTATAAGCGATATTCAGACCCAACCCTAAATTTCCCTCACCGAGTTGGCTTGTATAAAAGGGATCAAACATGTGCTTTTGAGTGTCCTCAGAAATACCGACGCCATTGTCTTGATACGTAATTAGCACATAATTACCATCACTTTTGACCTCAATATCAATGTGTTTAGATGATTGCTGTACAAAACCATGAGCGCAAGAGTTGTTGATGAGCTGAGCAATGACCTTAATCAAAGTTTCTGGGTGAGAGTAAATACTTACCGAGTCTCCAGTAATAGAGAAATCTATGTCTTGCTCAATACTTTGTGAGATGAGTGTACATCTTTGTGTCAATAAACTCAGGATGTCAAAATGAGATGCTTCGCTCGTGTCTAAATTAGCGGCGATGAGTTTAAATCGAGCTATCATATCAGCGGCTCGACCTGAATTATTCGCAGTGAGCGCCAGCATTTCAGATGCTTCTTCTAAAAATATTTTTAATTGTGTTGCACTTAGGGTTTGGTTTGACAGCAGTTTCCTGATCTCTTTAAGTTTTTCCTCCAGACATGACGCAGAAGTAACAACGAGCCCTAAGGGGGTATTGAGTTGATGCGCCATTCCAGAGACTAAGGTGGTCATGGCAGACATTTTTTCAGCTTCGAGAAGTTGTTTTTGGGTAGACTTTAGGTTGTTGAGTGTATCAGTTAAAGCGATATTTTTGGCTTTTATGCGGCGCACAAAAAACCAAGTTAAAAGCCCAATAATAAACATGGCAATAAGCATGATAATCAACTGCTCCTTAGCTGCTTGAGAGTTGATTTTATGTAAGGCGTTCTCTTGGGTTAGCTTTGCAATATCGCGCTCCTTGATAGCAAGGTTCAATTGAGCAGCGTGAAAAGCAACGCCTATATCTGCTTGGCCTTTCAAAAACTGAATTTTACTTTGCATGAGTAACACTGATGTGTCGAGTGCTCTTTGCAAGTTATTGATTTTTTGATAATACTCTACGAGTAATTGATAGGCGTCAGATTTCTCTTTGAGCCTAGTATGTTCATCGCTTAGTTGGATAATGTGATTTAACTGAGTGTCTGTACCGTGGTAATCCTTTTGTAAAAGCTTGATCCTTAGCAGGTCGATGGTCGGCCCTATGCTATCAGCAATGGCATTACTGTTTTTGCGTATGGTGATTGCGTGCCCTAAATGTTGTTTTGCAAGTTCAAGTTCACCAAGTGCGATGTAGGTTTTGCCAAGGTTATGATGAGACCAAGAGCTGTGGTAAGTAAACTCGTTTTGTTCTCTAATATTGAGACTTTGCTTATGAAATGTCAGTGCAGTTTGATATTCGCCTAATCCAAAATGCGCTTCCCCAAGGTTGTTTAAGCCGACCGCCATTTGCTGGAGGAGGCCTCTTTGTTTTGCATCCTGATAAAAGCGCTGAAAATAAGATTGAGCATCTTCAAAGCGGTTTAATTTTAAATAGACATTACCGATGTTGTTTTCGGTTTGTCGAAGAAATAGCTCAGTGTCCATTAAAGCAGCGAGTTTGTAGCTTTCCAAGTAATTTTCAAGGGCTCTTTCATATAGTCCCATACGCGTTAATGCGCCTGCTGTAAGGCTGTAATAACTGTATAAAATGGTAGGATCTGAGACTTCTATGCTCATTTTTTTACATTGTGATAGAGTCGATATCGCACTGTGCATGTCATCGGTTTGAATTTGAAACCAAGCTTTACCATATAACAAACGGATTTTTTGTCTGGTACTGAGTTGTTTATCGAATTTAAATAAGAAGTACTCGGTGGTCGATATCGCTTCTAAGGGGGATTGAGAAGATGCGCTGCGTATTTCTGCTCTGATCTCTTCAAACTCAGCCTCGGTGAATGCTGCAGGGAAGGCATTGAGACTAACAAACAACAATATCCAAGTAATACAACGTAACAACATCAAACGTTGGCTCTCTAATCAACTACTGAACACTAAGCATAGCAGCTAGGCTTTTTTTGGCAGTAGTGTATTTGCAGAAAATGAAATTAATAAAAATATTAATTTATAGGTACTTATAATTTGTATTAATTTAGCACTGAGCATGACTCAGTGCTTTTCATGGAAATTACGCGATGATCTTTTTTAATGCTGCCACATGGGCATTGAATGCCGCTCTGCCACATTCAGTGAGAGATATCCATGTACAAGGTCGACCTTGGCTGCTTCGTTTTGAGGTCACAATATACTCAGCCTCTTCTAATACTTTTAACTGTTTAGATAACACGGAATCGCTGACATCTAGTTGAAATTTAATCAGTTTAAAGTCGAGCTCAGCGCTAGTGGCAAGCATGGCGCAGATCTGTAAGCGATTTGGTGCATGGATAATGGGATCTAGCTCACTCATTTGGACGCTCCACATTGACCACTTCGCCCGTTGGATACATTCGTTGTAACCAAACAAGCACACCACCACACATTAGACCGCATACCCAAGGAATAAAATTCAACTCGGTAAATAGGGTAAGCTCACGGCTTACAACGACTATTACTGCAAAAAATAGTGCGCTATAAATATTGAGTTTTTTACTGGCGTTGGAGCGTGGAAGTATGGCAGGTTTTATGCCTAACAAATGGCAGCGGTATAAGTAAATTACGACAGATAGCGCAAATACGGCTCCGCCGATGATCATCATTAAAGCCCATTGATTTTCATGACGCATTAGGCCGTAGCCTGCGACAATCGCGCCATAGCCTAAACCTGTGATGGCGCTAAGCCACATTGGTGGCCGGCTATGCTGAATGGTTTCTTGCTGCGTGGATTGAATGCTTGCAAGGGCTTTTGCTGCAGCGTCTTTATCTAATTCTGAGGTGTCATTTTGTGTATTTTTCATTGCTGGTTCTCCTTAACTTTCCACTATGGAAACTAAAATCTAGCCTACACTTTCCATTGTGGCAAGTAAAAACTTTCCATAATGGAAAGTTAAATGGAAACAGGGTTACTGTGCGAGTTACGTAATCATATTGGGAGTGGTTAGGCCTTGCATCCAAAGTGAGCTTAACTTTGCAGGATCCATTTTTACTGGCTGCTGAGGCATATCTGAGAAGAATTGCTTAGCTAACTGCCGACCTATTGTTTGTGCGGTCGTGGCTTTGTTGATTCGCGTTTGGTAAAAGAGACTGAGTGCGTCTGGTATCGTTTCATGCTGATTGAGCAAATTGGTTAAATGCCAGACATCTTCGAGCGCTTGACTGGCTCCTTGCCCTGAAGTTGGCAGCGATGCATGTGCGGCATCACCGATCAGCACTACATTGTTTTGATGCCAATAAGGGAGCGGATCGAGATCGTGGACAAATATATGATTGCATGTATGAATATCTGCTGTGTTCAATATTGTGTTTATCGCTGCTGGCCAACGTTTAAACTGACATTGTGCTGCGTTAACCCAATGTTTTGTTGTGTAGTTTCGATTTATGTCACAGGCCCAAGCCGCAGCCCAATAACATGTGTCAGCTGTTGCTGGTACAATGCCAAAACGTAAACCAGATCCACGAAACTCCTCAATACAAGTATTTTTTATATTGGATGGGGTCGTGCTGATGCCAATGATGTTGATAAACCCTTGGTAAATCGGCTCAATTGGTGTTTGAAAAATGGCTTCCCTTGCTTGAGAACGGTTTCTGCCATCGGCACCGACAACAAGGTCAAACTGGTTAGAGAGTTTAATTATATCTTGGTTATCAACAGGCGTGTTGAAGTGACACAAGATGTTGAGTTGCTTGACCTGCTCATACAAGCAAAGCATTAAATCTTTGCGTAAAATACTAATACTGGGGTAGCCACACTCTTGGCTAAGTTGTAATAGGTCTAATTTTGAGTTTACTTGCCCTTGTTGGTTCATTTGCTGGACACAGCAAGGTTGCACGCCAACGGCCGAGATAGCATTAATCAACTCCATTTTATCCAACACATACAGGGCATTAGGCCATAGAGTCACGCCTGCGCCAATTTGTGATATCTCACTGTGTTTTTCAAACACTTCTACATCAAAGCCTTGCTGTTTGGCAAAAATAGCCATGCTTAAGCCTGCGATACCTGCGCCAATAATTGCAATACGTCGAGTATTTTGCATGTTTCATTTCTCCATTTAAATCTTAGCCAGACTTTGACAAATATAACGGATGGGATAAATTGGCGTTTGTGACTTTTATAATCCCAAATTATGAGTGAATTGTGCTAGATAAAGTTGAATTAAAATGGCTAATAAGCTTTGAGGCTGTGTTTGTGCACTTGAGTTTTAAACAAGCATCAGAGCAACTGGCATTGCCAACGTCAAATGTCAGTCGTCATGTTGCGCTATTGGAGCAGCAACTAAATGTGCGCTTGTTCGAACGCACAACACGAAAAATGCGCCCCACAGAGGCAGGAAAGAAACTTTATGACTCTACTTTTTCGCTGCTGGGATCCTTGCAAAGCGCCTTACAAGAAACCTCTTTGCAGACAGAACAAGTCTCGGGGCATCTAAAAATAATGACGCCAGATCTGCCATTTATGGGAGAAGTACTTGCAAGCTTTGTTGCTCAAAATTCTTTAATTTCATTGAGTTGTGATACGCAGTTAGAGGCGAAAGAAGGGGTTGTTGATGGTTTTGATATTGTGTTGAGTTTTAATCGTGGAAGCTTAGAGGACTCGGGATGGGTGGCGAAAGAGGTAGCCAGATGGCCGAGTTGTGTTGTGGCTGCTCCAAATCTGCTGGCGCTTTATCCAAAGCCAACAAGTTTACAAGAGTTAAGTTCACTGCCTTGTATCACCACGCTTAGTGTGATGCAAGGCGCACCTTGGCGTTTTAAGGAGGATCATTTATTAACTGTTCAATCAAGTTATAAAGTAAATAGTGGCAATATTGCCAGAGCCGCAGCGATTCAAGGGCTTGGTTTTGCAATATTACCTTTCCATGCCTGTGAAAAAGCCATTGAGCAAGGCCAGCTATTAGAGATAAAGTTAGACCGTGAGCCTGAAGACCTAGTATTGAATGTGTTTTACTCAGGACGAAAATATCCTTTACAGAAAGTCAAAGCGTTTATATCTCACTTGAGTGATTATTTGCGGCATAATGTATGAGCAAACTGGTATTGAGGTTTATGTTCTCTTGTATTGTACAAATCGCCATATACGCTGTGAAAACTCAGCGTGCTGAAATGTTCTTGCTCAATAGTTAGGGGCTTATGCAGGATTAGCCTTTTAATTTCTGTTGCTTATGGCTCGAAGCCATAACGAAATACTCGAATTTCGCGTTGCTCTGTATGGCAATTAGCCTTAATTGTACATGTGTCAGGAGGTGGTTCTCCCGTCTTATTTATGCCCTGATAATGTTTAAAGCTAGGGCAACTCGATACGCCATATTTGTATCCGTCACAAAAAAATGGCACTACCCAAATAATGATCAGGGTCATCCCAAAGGTGAACATTGGTCACGTTCCCACGATATTTCCAGCCTTCAAATGTTTCTGTGTAGGTTTCTGTTTTTATCACAGACACGAACGTCACTATACACTACTTCCCAATAATCTAGAGCTGAAGGGCAATCTGAGCGAGCAATTTTGATTGCACACAAGTCACAGTAACTGCTGAATCAGTACATTCTCTTAAACAATTAATAAGCAGCAAAACCATGCGTTATTTACAGCTGACCTGTAGGGAAGGTGAGAGCAAATCTCTACCCTTTTGGCACCGGCAAAGTGAGTACCCTAAAATTATTTATTAAATTTTGTTATTTCGGTTTAAACCTTTTCGTTTTTATTAGCGTCAAAGCTTAATGTAGTTAAAAAATAATAAGGATAAAAATGAAGTATTTAGTTTCTCTACTGTTGTTAGTGTGTGGTTTGCTCTCTTTTGAACTATTGGCTGAAGATAGAAAGAAAGTACTGATTATCACGTCTAATTTGGTAGATATGGGAGATCCGGATAAAAGCGATGCAAGAAACAATTTATGGGAAGTGGCACCGCCATATCATGTTTTTGTAAGTCATGGAGTTGATGTTGATTTTGTCTCACCAAAAGGCGGTAAAGTCGAGTTTCAAATGGAAGCCTACGGAATCAGTGCCTATACCATGAAATATGAAGGTTTTACCGAAAAAACAAATAATACGTTGAGCCCGTCTCAAATTGACCCAAGCCAATATTGGGGGGTATACATAGGCGGTGGCTATGGTCCATTGTTTGACGTAGCAAGCAATAAAGATTTGCAAAAAATCATCGCTGATATCTATGAAGCGGGTGGTATTGTGGGTTCAGCAGGACATGGTGCGGGGGCATTTTCAAATGTAAAGCTGTCATCAGGTGAGTTTATGATCAAAGGCAAAAAAGTCGCTGGCTTCCCCAATTCGACTGAGCGACGTAAAAGCTGGGCAAAGCAAGGGACCTTATTGCCATTCTTAGTTGAAGAACAATTAAATAAAAATGGTGCGATTGCGCAAAATAAAACCACAATGAAAGATAAAAAAGCAGTGATAAAAGATGAGCGTATTGTCTCTACGATGTTTATGTACTCTGCTGCGATTGTGGCAAAAGAAATGATGTTGGCTAAGTAATGACCGATATTATAATGCTCAGCATCTATGATGCTGAGCATTATATCGTTGCTTTAGTTTACGGTGATAAATTGATAGGTTTCATTGTATTGCCCGTCATTGTCTCGAACTACAAACGCCACTCTGTATTGCCCAGCTGTTGGGAAGGTAAAGGTCTCTTTTACCTTGCCAGGCAAATACATTGCGTCTGCACCAAATCGCCATAGTCTTTCTACAATATGGCCGTCAGGATCAGAAGCACCTGATGAGTCAAACTCACATATGAGACCTGCACATTGATAGGTAAAGTTTGCAATTGGTAAATACTTACCATCTAAATCAAAAACAGCATGTTTCACTGCGGAAATATCATTGGCATCTTCTACCACAAGCGTGACGTAGTAAGTTCCTGCCATTTCATGAACATATTCTATCTTTTCACCCGAGTACTCTTTGCGGGATGTTTCAGAGCCAATAAACCAACGGTATTTTAAGCCCGGTTTGTCATCCGTGCTCTTTGATGCGTCAAATTGGCAAGTACCATAGGTGCAAGTAGGGGTAAAATCAGCAACAGGCGCTTTATTTTGTGCACTTGCATCATCATCAATCGTTAAGTATTTCGCATATTTAACACCCCATTGACCGGTAACATCTTGAGCTTTGAGTATTAAGGTATAACGACCATCATCCCAGTTACTTGTATCGAGTGCGTAGTTTAACTGCTCTCTCGGTGAGTCATAAATACCATCGGCAGCAGGGAGTTTAAGCCTTTGTACAACGCCTTCACCTTGCTTTTTAATGACCAGTTTTACTTTTTTGACAGCCTGGCTTGGTGGTAATGGTGAATAAGATTGATTGCCAAAAAAGTCATCATAAATACCAGCGGTTAAATTGATGGGGGTACCTGGTGGTACTGCAACATCGCCGGCTCCTTCTAATTTATAGTCAAGTATCTGAGGGCCGCCTGATATTTTGTAAGGCGCTTTTGCCACTTTTGCTGCATAAATCAGGGACTTTAATGTGTTGGGGAAGATCTCACCTTCAAAGTTTCCACAGTGCTCAAAAAATTCTTTTCCTAATTCATAGGTAAAAGATGCTACGCCTAATTGGCCATAGGCATAGCCTTCGGCAGAACCACCAACATGGAAACGGTTGCCGACCTGATACGCCACATAGCCACTATAGGCAGCCAGTCGATGTCCTAACATGGATAAACCCGCTGAGTTGGGTGGTGGGGTACGTAAGTGTGACCATGGCCACATGACCATACCACCAAAACTATGAATATCTATAAACAGCCCAGCTGTATCTAGCGGTGCGGCGTCTGTGTCTAACTCTCCGCGATTATCTTCAAAAATACTGTTGATATAGTTTTGTATAACTTGTGTCTCTGGTTCTGATGCTGCTACTGGACCTTGGTATGTATTAGAGCATTGTTCATCTGAGGAATAGGGAGTTGAGTTCCAGGCAAAGTCGAAGTTACGATTTAAGTCTGCGCCAATTTGCTCTTCGTTTGTAGCACAATAGGCGGTGTTGGTGTTCTTTCGCCATTCTTTACCAAGCTCTGCATATTTTCGACCGTCAGGGTTGGCTATCAGTAAAATATGAATTTCTCGCTGGTTTAAAATCCACTTGATGTCAGGGTTGTTGCGTCGATTTTCTAGCAAGTGCTGTGCAAATTTGATGGTTGTTGCGCCTGCTGTATATTCTCTAGCATGCAAAGCGCCTTGCATGTACATGGTAGGAAGTTTTTTATGTTTGTTCCTTTTTTTATTTTTTATGACCAGCACTGTGAGGTCGTGGCCGCCAAGGCCTTGTTCTTTTTTCCATGACTGTCCAATATGCTTTAACTCGACAAAGTTTGGATATTTTTCAGCGAGTTGTTCGGCAAGCTCATATGTTTCTTCAAGCGTTGGGTAGCATGGAAAATTTGGGATCCCTGATGTTTGTGTTGTGGTTAGTATGCTTTGGTTCGCATTAACCAATGCATTTGCAGCACGGTTTATGGTTTTAGCAGGCGCGTGTTCTAAAATGACCGCACCAGATGAACGCGCTAATAAGAACTCTTTTTCACTGAGTGATACAACTAACGCATTATGCAAACTCTCGACAATTTGGCCATGGTATTGCCTTGAATAAGTAACTCTTTGATCTTCATTGCTAAAATATAAAGAGTAATTCAAGTTGTTCGGTTGGTGCGCTGTAATATTGGTTTCAACTTGAGTGTGTGCATAGGAAGGGAGTGTAAGTGCGCCAAATGCAGCAAGCAGGCTAGTTTTTATTAGTGTTTTAATCATTTTTTCTCCTTAAACTGTGAGCCCGTTATTTTGATATTTCAGAGTGAATTAATACGCCTTTTTGATTTATTTTGTTACATATATTAATAAGTGTGTAAATTGTTATTTTTGTTTCTTTAATTTAAATGGTGGCGGTGATCTTTTAATTTAAATTCATGGGTGAAATTTATATATCTATATTTTTCAATGTGTTGCGTGTCTTTGGGCTCGTTATTTACTGAGGGTTTTAAACCGTGTTTTTTGATTTTATTTGCGTTATTTTATTAAGAAATTTATGTTCTCACTAACTTTTTAGCGTTGCTACTATCAATATGAACTTGGTCTTTGTCGAATTTTAAAAAGAGTGGTGTTGCGTATGTTGTTAGCTTAGTTCAATGCATAATCGAGTGTTGTTATAAAGATGACATGCATAGTAAAGCCCACCATTAATGGTTCTACATGCAGCGAATATGGTCATTTTATAATTTGTTTTTTGTTTGGTTTTTGGAGCATAGCAACGTTATTGCTCTATATTGTTATGATTATAAATATTAAGTGAGTTTTTAATATGATGACAGGCATTCATCATGTTGCCATTATTTGCACTGACTATGCGGCTTCTAAAGCTTTTTACACGGATATTCTCGGCTTTAAAGTGCTTGCTGAAAACTATCGTGCACACAGGCAGTCATATAAGTTAGATCTGGCATTACCTGATGGTACACAAATAGAACTTTTTTCATTTCCCAACCCTCCTCCGCGGCCCAGTCGCCCAGAAGCTGCTGGACTGCGTCATTTGGCATTTCAGGTTCAAGATATCGACGTGGTGATTGCACATTTGCATTCACATCATGTTGAAACAGAGCCTGTTAGAGTGGATGAATATACACAGCAACGCTTTACCTTTTTCCAGGACCCGGATGGATTACCCTTGGAATTATATGAGGTCAAACGTTGAATAGACGTGAGATACTTTGTGCTTATATCTGTACCGTTTCAAAGCGGGCTACCAGTAAAAGTGGGAAGGTTTTAATAGAGTAGCCAGTGATAGGCTGTTTATGTCAATATAAATTCAAGCCATCAAGGATAACTTTGTAATATCATAAAGGAGCGAGCACGATGACTATTATTAGAGTCGCAACGCAGGCCGATTTATCAGGCATTATGCAATTATATAAAGCACTCAGACCCAATGACCCGGATGTGTCAGATGATGCTTTGACTTCAGGTTGGCAAGCTATAGACAACGATACGAAGAATCATTTGATTGTGGCAGAGCTTGAGGGGCAGATTGCCTCGACATGTCAGCTATCGATAGTGCCTACCTTAACAAATGATATTCGACCTTATGCAGTTATTGAGCATGTGATAACTGGCACGCAGTTTCGGCGTAGAGGGCTTAGCAAGCAAGTCATGCAAGCAGCTATCGAATTGGCTTGGGAGCATGGTTGTTATAAAGTGATGCTGTTATCTGGCGAAGCGCGCGCAGCTGCGCACAAAGTATATGAAAGCGTGGGGTTCATCTCAGGGACTGAACGCGGTTTTGTGATTAAAAATCCTCATTTGGTTAAAGGTTAATGTCTCGTGATTTAAAGGAGAACTTGGGGGCGGTGTGCTGAAACATTTATTTAGATGGCAAGTTGGACGACAAAAATCAGGTTATCAAAAGATGTTGCTTTTGGGGGCCCGTTGGCCCATTAAGTTTGATGTTTATTTGCTAAAGTTCCCAGAGGGGTGTGAAGTACCAGAGCATGTAGATGCAGTCTCTTCAGGTCGTCATTTTAGATTGAATCTGGTATTGAAAAAAGCCAAAAAAGGGGGGGAGTTTATGTGTCAGACACCACTTTACGAGTCTGATAGGGTTAAGTTTTTTCGACCTGATAGCTGCGTGCATGCAGTAACTCAAGTTGAGCAGGGGAGTAGGCTATTACTCAGCATCGGTTGGATCCGACGCTGAGTAGGTAGAGGTTACGCACCAATACGGCATATCTCATCAGGTATAAATAAATTAGGGCTGTACGGGTCTAATACTGGGCTTAATAACTGATTAACTTGGCCCTCATAGCTTTTATTGATGACCTGATTGTCTGCGTCGATGGTCACCATATCTAAACGTTTAACCGGTTCATTAAAGTCGAATGTGTTGAGATCCACCCAAATGGTATTGGCGGTGCGAGCATTACAGAAATAGTACTTCTGCTCGCTGTGATTCGCTAATGTTGTCCAAAGGGTATTTGAAATATTGGGGCTTTCGGTTATTTGTACGTTATAACCCAATGGCACACAGGCATTTGCTACGACTGATTTTGCCTGTGCTAGTGCTTCATCATGACTCGTTGGGGCATTCATGTGGCTAATGTAAAATAAAGCGCGTTCAAATCTGTCTGCTGAGAACGGCCCTCCCGGAATGGTGTGGCTAGCGGCAATATTTTCATCTGACCACTGCCATTTCCAATATGCATCAATTTTTAACTGCTTGTCGTAGTCTGGGTCGTTGGTCATGACGACATAGTCATCTTTACTGTGAATGTAAAATTGACCGTTGTGTACTTCGATAATGGCAGAGTTTCCCGTCACATCGGATACGGATAAGTGTAACGTTGCGGGTTTTCCCTCGCTATTGGGGACATCTGCTGGCACGAGTTCAATTTTTTGTTGTTCGAACTCACTGACCACTTCTTTTACAAACACAAAGTTATCTAAGACATATTGTACCCAGCGCAACACGCTAAGCTTGCCGTCTTTGCACGGCTGGTTTTGGGCATAGGTTGCATTGCAATCGTATAGTACGTTTGCGGCTAAGCCCATAGAATTGATGCCATCAGAAGATGCCCAGCCACTTTGGTCATCACCCACCATGGCAACGACGCTGGCATATTTGGAACACCATTTCAGTGCTTTTTCGTTATCTTCTTTTTTATCTGAAATGGGCATGCCTATTTTGTTTAGGCCTTTATCAAAGGTAAATAAGCTAGTGGGTAAAGGGAACATCCAGTCCATGTTTCTAGCTGTTGCAATGTACTTGCGATTGAGGTTATTTAGTACTCGAGTACACATCGACTTTCTCCTTAAACACGCTTTAAGCGGATTAATATAGGTTGATATCATCTTTGATGGTAATCTCGAACATAAGGAAAAAACATTACATGTTATAACAGCTTACCTTGCTCTAAATCATACAAAATAGGTTAAAAGTCTTTAAAGTGCGCGAGTAAATAGTCGATGGCCAAGCGCGTGCGCAAAGGTTGAAACTGCCGATTTTGATACACAATCCAGCTGGTTGCGCCTGAGCTCCAAAATGGCTTTAAAATAGGTGTGAGTTGCTGTGAACCAATGGCATTATCAAAAGTTCGCTCTGGCATATAGGCGATGCCAAGTCCTTGTGTACAGGCAGACACCACAACATTGGCATTATTACTACGCCAGTTGCCTTTAACTTTAAAGCTTTGCTTGTGACCGTCGACTAAGAATGACCAACTGTCGTTATTAGCAATAATGCAGTTATGTTGCTTTAGCTCTGACGGGTGAGTGGGTGTCCCGTTTTGGGCTAAGTATTCGGGGCTTGCCACAGCCATCATGTTACGGCTGATGAGCTTACGGGCAATTAAATTAGAGTCATGGAGTTCACCATACCGAATGGCGAAGTCGATACCATCCTCAACAAAATTAACCATACGGCTGTTAAAATCGATGTCGATAGATAGCTCTGGGTGTAGCTTAGCGAAAGCCATCAGTGCAGGTGCTAGGTAATTTTCGGCGAAGCCGCCAGCGGCACTGACACGCAGTGTGCCGCTAAGATTAAATTGCTGCTGCGCGAGTTGCT
The DNA here is from genome assembly GCF_000814765.1 of Pseudoalteromonas luteoviolacea. Lineage (GTDB taxonomy): Bacteria > Pseudomonadota > Gammaproteobacteria > Enterobacterales > Alteromonadaceae > Pseudoalteromonas > Pseudoalteromonas luteoviolacea_H. Next base: position 558,744 of record NZ_JWIC01000005.1, on the reverse strand, counting down.
CATTGGCCTGCTGTAAACCAGTAATGAGCTGCTTACATTGTTGGTAATAAAAGGTACCATTCTCAGTGAGGTTGATTTGCCGTGTTGTTCTGGCAAATAGGCTGCAACCTACACGCTGTTCTAGTCGGGAAACTTGCCTACTAATGTGGCTTGTGCTGCAATTGAGCACCTTGGCTGCCGACGAAAAACCGCCGCTTTCCGCAACAGCGACGAATTCAAATACGCCTTCAAAGCTATCCATCAAATAACGCCTATTCTTAAGTTTTAGCTTGAACAATGAAATGTACACTTTTGCTAAATAGCAAAAGTGTTTAACTGAATTAGCTAATTATCTTTTATTTAGAAAAAATATACAGTAGTTGTCAACATAACTTAAGCCAAAGGACAAAAGAGATGAAAAAAGTGCTTATTCCCGTCACAAATCATGCAACTTTGGGTAATACTGAACAGCCCAACGGAACATATGCCCCAGAATTAACCCATGTTGTCGCTGTGCTTAAAGCGCATCAAATTGAGTTTGATATCGTATCACTTAAAGGCGGCAAGGTGCCGTTATATGGCACGGATATCGAGGACGATCAAGTAAATAGCGATATTTTGGCTGATGCCGCATTCATACAAAAAGTTGACAATACGCAGCTCATTAACGAAGTCAATATCGATGAATACGACGCTATTTTTTACCCTGGCGGTTTTGGTTTGTTAAGCGACTTGGCGACAGATAAAACTATGGGGGCATTAGCTGCGAAGCACTATGAATCAGGCGGTATTATCTCGGCTGTGTGTCACGGCCCTGCAGCCTTACTGCCTATTACTTTGGGTAATGGTAACGCGCTGATTGCCGATAAAAAAGTGACGTCATTCACGCGAGAAGAAGAAATCGATTTTGGTACCATTAATGACATTCCATTTTTGTTAGAAGAGTCTTTAACGAGGCTGGCTGCGCAGTTTAATAAAGTACAGCCATGGCAGAGCTTTACAGTAGAAGACGAGAGAGTCATCACAGGGCAAAACCCAGCCAGTGCACATGCTGTCGGCGAGTTGCTTGTGCATAGATTGACTGGGTAAGGAACCAAGTAATGATTACCGTTCACCATTTAAACGAATCGCGTTCGACACGAGTTATTTGGTTGCTCGAAGAGCTCAAGATGTCTTTTGAAATCGTGCATCATCAAAGAGATGAAAATACCAAGCTGGCGCCAGCTAGCTTAGGCAAAGTACACCCATTAAATAAAGCGCCTGTGATTGAACATAATGGTCACGTATTGTGTGAGTCAGGTGCAGTCTTGGAGTACATTTTAGACCTAAGTAGTGAAGGTTTACTCCGTCCCGCCAAAGGTGATGATACTTACTATGCGTACTTAGAGTGGCTGCACTTTGCTGAGGGGTCGCTAAGCTTACCTGTGATCACCTATTTACTGATGCAAATGGAAACGCGTACTGGTGATGCGCCGCTCGATGGGTATATTGCCAAGGAATTGAATTTAGATTTGACCTATATAGACGAGACGCTTGCTAAGCGCCCCTACTTTGCGGGCGATGCATTCAGCGCTGCAGATATAATGATGACCATTTCTTTAGAAATTGCTGACGACTTAAAGTTACTCGATAATCGACCGCATATTCAAGCTTTCCTTACACGTGTTCAAGCACGTCCTGCATACCAAAAAGCCCGTGCTTTTGGATGAGACTAAAAAGAGCTGTTAACAGCTCTTTTTATACTTCTTAATGTATTGATGTGATGCTTTGGCTTATTTTTTTAGTTCTTTCGATGCATTGGTCAATATTATGCATAACGACATTAAGTTTGTCTCCAAGTCCTTCAATGTGCTTCCATCCCTGAAACAAGCTAATCACCGCGTGCTTTTGTGCTTTTGAGCAGGCTGTCAGAAAACTGTATGGAAACCACTGCAATGAAGTGGCTGAGATCCGCTCTGCTATTTTTGTTTTTCTGTTTGCGATGAGGTCAGCAGCCACCACTCTGAGCGATGGGTTAAAAATGGGGTATTGAAAGTTGACATCGATGACCATACCCGTTGTTGCGTCGCTAAGCAGCAAGTCATAGTAATAGGTTGTTTTTTCTGCATTGTTGACATACCCCAGTGCGGGTAACATGCCGCTTTTTATATTATTCGGCATCTGTTTAAATTGTGCGACCAATTCTTGGTACTGTGTATCTGTGGTACTACTCGCGAGTACAGCAATCATGTTATGAAAATGCGCATGTTGTTGGCTGTTTGGCATCTCGTAATAGTATTTGGCAGCGCTGATGGCTGCAGTGTTTTGTAAGTAAAGACCAAAAAACTGTAGTACGTCACCACCGTAGGGTGTTGTCATTAGGTCTTCCCAGTTTGGTTGATGTGTCAGCTTTTTACTCAAATAGTGCGCAAATTGGCGCTGATGGCCAAGTTGTACATGGTCAATGAAAGCGTATTGAAGCTCTTTGAGTAGTGCATTTGCCTGCTCAGAATCGAGCGCAAGCCGATTTAATTCTCGAATGACACTGTCAATGTAGGCCATGTAGTCAATATGGCCACTGATTGCAAGAGATTGTTGGTTGTCTCGATAGGAGGCTTGTTCTTGCGGACTGAGTTGTTCAAATGGAAACTCGGCGAGTCCTGTGTCATCAACATAGCGAAAGTACCCAGCGCCATCTGTATCAAGGAAAACGCTTTGAACATTGGGCGGGAGTTTAATTAGAACTTGCTCACCTTCTAAGATTACCTTGTGTGTTAAGGCTTGTTTTCCATTCCACGATTTTATCGACACTGGGATAGTCCAAAGTATATCGCTTCTGTTTAATATATCGCTTTGTGTTAAGACATATTGGCCACCTTTTTTGGTTAAGGTGACAAGTGGGTAGCCGGTATTTTGGGTAAAACTGGTGACCATGTTTTGGAGTTTATTATCCGGTAATAAAGCCAAAAACTGGCGTGTGCTGACATTTTTACCAGCAAATTTTTTCACATAGAGTTGCAACCGCTGCTGAAGTGCATGTTCACCATAGGCTTGCTCAAGCATCTCTAGAATAGCACGACCTTTGGTGTAATAAAGTTGGCCATAAGCAATAGTATCTTCGCGTGTTTTAACATCAAAAATCAGTGGAACAGCATGGTCATTGTCGTCATTGAATGCTTTTACTTGCGGGACATAGCTACAAGCAGCGATATCCGAATAGAGTGATTGAATGACTTTAGCAGCAATAAACTCGGTAAAAGATTCATTGAGCCAATAGTCGTCATACCAAGCCATGGTGATGTCATTACCAAACCAACTATGGGCGATTTCATGGGCGATGAGCTTTTTAAATTCGCAGTGGGCGCGTGGCGGTGCATTTGAATCGGGTATTTGATTTTCATTTAATGACACTAGCCCTAGGTTTTCCATTGCTGCGACTGCGCCAAAATTGCCCACCACAAAGTCAAGCCGGCTGAAAGGGTATGAACTTTGTAAGTAGTCTTCGATAAATACCAACGAATCATTAACGACGTCTTTAAAGTATGGAGGCAACTTGATTTGTGCACTTTTAGGACTAAATACTTTTGTCTTTAGTCGTGTGTTGGCAACGTTGTACTCTGCAAACTGACCAAGCGCCAGCGCGAGAATATCGGTATTCATATTGGGTGTCTTTGTAAACTCAACCGTCTTTAAGTTACCGTTAAATTTAATTGAGGCTGGTAGGGTATTGTGAAGCACTGTATATAATTTGGGGGTAGTTACCTTAAAACTAAATGTGGCTTTTTTATCGGGTTCATCGAATGTTGGGAAGACTCTACGCGCTTCCATAGACTGAAATTGAGACAATAAATAGACTTGACCTTGATCATTTTCAACCCGGTATAGTCCTTCGACATGCTCAGATAGGTCAGCGCGATACGTAATTTTGAGTGAGGCTGTATCGCTTATTTCAATCGGTAAATTGTGTTTAATAATTTCATAGTGATTTGGCGCACTGGGACTAAGTGGGATCTCATTGCCCTGATATAGCAAAGAGACATGCTCGATAGCCAAGCCTTTACTGTGATAGGCGAGCACTTTAGTCGGTTGCATTAGTAAAACATTCAGGATTGTGGTGCCTGAAAAAGTGCTTTTATTTGGGTCTATGTGTAAATCAATGGATTGATGTTGGAGTTGGATGTGTTGTGGTAATCGATGCTCAAACGCCGTAGCCGATCTGCACATAAACACGCTTACTAGTAAAGCCAGCATAAAAAGAGTCAGTTTTAAACGCATCTTATTCCCCATTGAATTTTTATTATTGTCATTTTTTCCATGCTCAAAGTTGAACCGGTTGGGCATGAATATTGTATTGGCATTTGGTTAAGCTAGTACATAAGAGATTGCTTTTTCAAATTTAATTGATACTAAAGTCTGTATTTAACAGCAAAAAGATAGGGGTAACAGATTTGTTTTGTCAGGTCTGAGGAGCTTAACTAGACTTTGATAACAGGTAATAAAAAGCCCCGCGAGGGCGAGGCGATAGAATTTAAGCTTGTTTAGAAATTATCGTTTTTTTCTGTGTAGTCAATGACAAATAGAATAAGAGCCAAAATAAGTGAAGCCGGTAATATTGCATATATAAAGCCATCAAATATTCGTTGAAAACTTAATTCATGCACTTCTCCATTCAAAGCCACTTTTAAAAATGTAAGCCCTGTTAAAATTCCAATACAAACAATAACCAATTTAACAAATATTCTAAAACCAGTTTTAACACCCATTATTAATACTCAAACATAAATCGCTAATTACCTTTTCACTACCTTGCGTTGCAACCTCAGTATCAAATTGTTTAGCCGTGTCTGTGACTCCAACCTGTTCAAGCGCTTTATTTGTCAACGCTCCAGCGACTTGTCCAACCGCTTTTTCGACAATCTGCCCTAAAAATTTAAATGACATCCATTTAGTTTTGTGGCCTACAAAAACTTAATTAATTTGTCTCCAATAATCTTTGCCTGTGCTTGCTGTGGTAGATCTAAAAAAACAGAAGCCTCTTCACCTTTTATATTGTAAATAAAAATTATATTGGAAATTAACCATATAATTAAAACAATAAAAAGAATGACACATAAACCTATTAGCACTTTTGAAAAGAGCGCTCTTTCCGTCATTGAGGCACTTCCTACACTAAAAAACACCAAATAAAGGGCTAGCTTATTTATGATAAACTTAAAAGTTCTTAACTGTAGTTTAAGGCAAAATATACTCTCTACAAAGAAAGCCTTTTTATTCATTCTCTAATGCACCTTTCATAGGTTCTTCCAATTGTTCTGTTTTAGGTATTGGTGAAACAGTGTCAACGATTTCTTTCGCGGCAGTAACACCAAGGGGCCGTTATTCATGGCTCCACTAATTGCGCCAGTGGCTAAAGCCTTCGTATCTATCTTTCTAACATCAGATACTCCGAACTTAGCTATACCAAGTATTTTAACCCTGTTAGCACTGATTGTACTAACTAAACCACTAACAGCATATTTTTTACATTGTCATCAGTTTAGGAGTTTATTACTCCCTCCACATCAGCCAAAGACCCTACAACTTGAGTCGCATAATTTGTTGCAGCGGCAATAAGCTAAGGTGGTACAGCAAACTGACCAGTAGGCTCAACCACATTACTCGGGGCATTCCCTACATGAGTATTATGAATCACATTCAATAGCAAAAAGTACCGGGGAAATAGATTTGTTTTGTCAGATAAGGCGAACTTAACTAAGCTTTTAATAAAGGTGTTTTTTAGGCGGTATAATGGTCCTGTTGTTGCGAGCATTGATCACAGTGGGTTTAATAATTAGCTTTGCTTGCCATGCAGGGACTAAAACGGTGTCTGTGATCACCTTACCTGATTACGCGCCATTTGGGTTTTTAGACAACGGAGATACCCATGTTGTAAAGGTGGCTCCTGGGGAAGACAGTCCTGTATTTAAAGGATTTGCATGGGATGTAGTACGCGAGAGCTTTCATGAAATGGGCTACACAGTTGAGCTATGGGTGGTCCCTTGGGCCAGAGCATTAACCTACCTTGATAACGGTCGTGTCGATTTGATATTTCCTGTGAGCATCAGTGAAGAGCGCTTAAAAATATATCGATACTCCAAAGAATACGTCAATACCGTTTACTATCGTATTTATGTTTTAAAAGAACAACCCATAGAGTGGGAGTCGTTATCGACTTTAGAGGGGAAGACAATTGCGCAGATGCGAGGGTTTAATTATGGTGCTAAATGGGAGCAAGCCAATGATATTAAAAAATATGATGTAGGCGGTATATTTCAGGGGTTTGAGATGTTAAAAAGCAGAAGAGTACAAGGGTTTGCTGGCTACGAAGGCGTGTGGGATATTGTTTTGCAGCAACATGATTTAGAAGATGACATCATTAAGCTACCTATGTTTGACAGCAATAAAGAGTTTATTGCCGCATCATACGGTAATCCGATGGCTAAGAAGTTGCTCAAGCAGTTTGATTTGGGCAGGCAGCGGATCAGCGAAAATGGCACTTTGATGAGAATAAAGCACAAATGGTCTGGGTTGCTAAGTGAGCAATCTGAGGCACCCGCACAGAGAAACTAAACTCAATTCAAGAATTTGTTTTCAAGCATTTAAGTTGTTAGCCGATATTAAGATACGACTGAATAATAAGGATTATTATGAAAGTATCGTCTGCAAATGGTGTTTTGACTTACGCCTCTGTACCAGTGACCTCTTCTTATGAAAAACCGCACAATAGCGCTGTGAGTGCAGACAAGGTGTCTTTGTCAAAGCAAGCTATCAATCGCCATCCACTTTTAAGCAAACCTGCGTTTATTCAAGGTGCTGCGGATTTATCTGGAGGCGCACAGCGCAATGAATCCGGTGAGGTGACAAGTTATAGTGGTTTGTCATCACAAGCGCAGGTGGAGGATTTTATGGCAATCTTTGAGAGAATGTCATCCTCGCATCAAACTAAGCTGCGTTACTTGCCTGTGGATGAGTCATTTTTAACATTGGCTGATAAACTCACTGACCAGCAAATTGAAACTGTGATAGACAGCGCCTTTGCACTGTCAAAGCAATATGTGTCTCAGCAACAGAGCGGCCAAGAGCCAGTCAGTGATTATATTAACAATCTCAGCGCTTTATCAGATGATAAATTGGCAGTGACCTTGGATTTAACCAAGTCTGTCTTTGATTTAGGAGAACAAGAGTTAGCTGATAGGGCACTGAGCAACCGCTATCCTGTTGGGGTTATGTGGGGCACTACAGAAGATAAGCGTTTATATAAACCTGATCAGGCGCACCCTACACATGCGTTTATCACACAAGAACCGCTTGGTGCAAAGATGATAGAAGACTTAACTCATGCAGCTCAAGCGTTCACCATGGATGAACTTACCCAGTTGAAACAGAGCATGGAGGGAAGAAGTTACCTAGCGACGCGCGGTATTTTGGACATGGCCGCGCTGGTGTCTGACAATGACAAAGAAAATCTATTTACATTATTAAGTGAAGAACATGCCCACACGGAGGCGCTATTTAGTTTTTTTGGCACTCAGTCAGACAAATTAGCGTTTACGTCTTTTTATCATGCAAAGCAGGGCAGTGATATTGATGACGAAAACGTGGTTAAACTTTATTATACCTACAATACCGATTCTGATATGCAGCGCACAGCCATGATGGGTGATATGCTTAAATTGCATAGCCAGCAAGGGCTAGAGTTCGTCAATAATGCAGTCAATATGTTGCAACAGACGAATGCGTCACAAAGAAGTGATATATGGCAGCAGTGGCAGGGCGAGGCTATTGGCGCTGATGCTGTGTCTTTAGACGATTTAGCGCTGCAAATCGAGGCGAGTAAAGAAGATGAAGACGATAAAAAGCAGCAATTGCGTAATGAAATACGTGAAAGCTTTAAATGGAACTTTGCAACCGGGTTTGATAGCGCCCTCGATGAGATCAGGGTTTCAAAAACCAATAAATCAGAGCAATGGTATACTCGTTTCTGCCCCAAAATGTGTTTAGAGTAGTGCCTCTGCGTGAGAAACGGCCATTAGAAAATTATTTCAAAAGCACTGTTCTTATGTCTAGTTATTCTGTGTTTCTCCTATAATCAAGAAAACGAACCATTGGGTCGTTTTTATTTTTTCCGTAATTTCTATAATGATTAAAAATATACCTGTAGTAACAAGTTAATTAGTTAGTATACTAGAACTAGTACAATGACAAAAACGACCTGAGGCTCGGTAGAAAAACGACCCAATGGGTCGATATTAAATTGTTATATTTTCTATTGAGTAAATCAGATGTATTTGAATTTAGAAGAGCAAGATTTAGATAAATATATTTACCGTACAATACCCTTAAAACGCTTGTTTCAGTTGTTTGACGAAAAACAAAACACCTTAGTGAAGCCAAGTTTGTGGGAAGACACTTTTGAAAATTTTGTTCTACAAACAAAATTGGTCAACGAGTCAGGTGAAACAGTTGAGTATAATATCCATGACAGGATGTATGGTCAGTGCTGGACACAAGAGAAAGCATCCGACGCAATGTGGCGCATTTATTCTCAAGATAAGCGTGGTGTAAGAATAAGAACTAAGATTGGCGACCTTCTAGATAGTATTTGCATGGCAACAAACGACCAAGCTAACTGCGATCATTGTGTAGGTAAGGTTAATTACGTTAGAGAAGCAGAACTTGTCACTAGAGCTCGAGAAACCTTTTCTGAGACAGGGGGGATAACCTTTGGTGGTCTTTTTCGTTCATTATTGATTAAACGACGTGCATTTAAGCACGAAAATGAAGTTCGATTAATGTTTTGTGATTGGTCTGATGGTACGGGGGCTGAAAATATATTTAAGTACAGCATTAACCCACATGAACTTATTACTCAAATGATGTTAGATCCAAGGCTTGAACGACATGAAGCTGAAGACCTTAAAACAGAGATCCGCGCCCGAACTGGCTTTAAAGGGGACATCAAACGTTCACTACTCTATAGGCTGCCAGAAAACCTAACTATAGATGTGAAAACAAAAATATAACAATCTGTTTAAGAGTGATTCGCAACGTTTGGCATTTCTGCTATGCGTCGCGTTTAGTGTTTAAGGTGGTATGCGGCGGCTTTGGTGTTGCGTTGCTCACACCTTAACAGGGCGTTAAGTTCCTACGGGAATATTCCACATATCGACAAAGGATGTTTATGGCACAACAAGTTACTGCTGAAACCTTTACGTACAAAGAAGGTGAATTGAAATCAGCATTCGCCTTATCTACCAAAAATATAATAAAGTTTGGTGATACAGATATTTTCCCTTTCCCATATGAAACGAGAATGTTCTCAGATATTTTTGAGAAATTGTTAATTTCATTAGAAGATACACATAACGACTTTCAAGATAGGTTAAATGAATGCCCACCAGTTAACATAAGTACATGCTCAACCGTTGGTTATAATGGGTACAGGTGGGCGACTCAAATAGATCCATATTGGAATTCATATTTTCTTGGTTTAGTGCTTTCAATTACTGAGAAAATTGAAGCTTCAAGAGTTAATGATGATTATGTGTATTCATACAGATATTCCCCTGATTTTAGTACAGGTTCATTATTTAATAAGGATATAAATTGGCGCAAGTTTCAAAATGACAGCTTGGAACTAGCTAAAAGTGATCAATCTATAAACTACATCCTCACGTGCGATATAGCAGATTTTTATACTAGAATTTACCATCATAGATTAGAGAATGCTTTAGACCGAATTGATCCACAAAAAGACATTTCTTCAAAAATCAAAAAACTTATCCAAACTTTTTCTGGAACTAATTCTTATGGTCTCCCAGTTGGTGGTCCTGCTGCTAGGATCCTCGCTGAATTGGCACTCGACTCTCTTGATCACATATTGCTCATTAGCGGAGTTAAGTTTAAAAGATATGTTGATGACTTCATAATATTCTGCAAAACCAAAGAAGATGCTCATTCCGTACTAACATTGATTAGTCGTAAGCTAATGGAAAATGAAGGATTAACGTTACAAAAGCATAAAACGAATATTCTATCTAAGGACGAATTTACTTCATTGACCCAATCGAAATTATTTGGACTTGATGAAGATGAAGGTTCTCCTATGAAAGCAAAATTCATGAGCCTTCCAATTAGATTTGACCCATATTCACAAAATGCTGCTGAACAGTATGAAGAAATAAAGGAAACATTAAGTGATTTTGATTTACTAGGGATGCTAAGTAACGAGTTGCAAAAATCTAAAATTAATCAACCTTTTAGCAAGCAACTTATTAGAGCGTTTGCAGCAGTAGACGATCGAGTTTTGTCGGATGCATTTAACGTTATATTCAGTAGTATCAATGAGCTATATCCCATCTTCAATACTATAATCCAAGTGGCCACAACAAATTGGGGGCGGTTTGAAGAGCAAACTAAAAGTTTGATAAGAAATAAGCTAATTGAGCTAATTAATACAGATTCGTTTATTTTGAAAACAGAACTGAACCTTGCATACGTAGTTAAGTTATTTACCAAAGAAAACAATGTTGAGGGACAAACTGTTCTAACCGAGATACATCGCTCAAATACCGATAGTATTTTAATAACCTTGGTTGTTACTCAAGCAATGGCGAAATGGAATACTCACTATTGGTTATCAGAATTAAGAAGAACCTTTCCAACTATGACACCATGGCAAAGAAGGCTTTTCATTGTTTCATCATACCTTTTAGGTGATGAAGGCAAGCACTGGTTAACACACAATAAAGCAAAGTTTAACTTTATTGATGAAATTTATAGAGAGTGGGGAGCGTTTCGCAAAAGCAGCCGAAACCTAGAGGAGGCTTTATGATTTCAGAGTCTACTTTTTCTAAAAAATTCACTTCGTTTTGGAATGAAATACTGCCTAACTCAAAAAACTATGTCAGACTAATAAATGGTGGCTTGCTTGACCCAGTTTACGAACCTTTTGATACAGCAGAACGTAAAAACAATACAGCACTAGTAAACGTATTATCTTTTAATATGTTTCGAGAGTTATGCAATAAGAGTCAAACGATAGGTCAGCTTAGCAATAGCTCATATTTTGACAGCCAAAACTTTGAAAACTTGCTAGAAAATGGGATGGCCTATTTGTCAAAATTTAGTTACGGAGCAGAGTGTTCGTTACCTCTTTCGGTTAAAGAGAAAGAGCAAGCTAGCCAGCTTTTTAGACACATGTATATTCGTTATGTAGCTAATAATTCAAATGTAGTTATAGATCCTAAGTTTGACGGATGTGGTTTTATAAATGAATCATTCGGTGACATTATTTCAGATCATACGTTGGTAGAAATAAAGTCGGGTGAGAGACGATTTAGCCTAACTGATATAAGACAATTATTGATATACCTTGTATTGAACCATTATTCAAAAAAACCTTTTCAGATAAATTATATCGAGTTATTCAATCCAAGAATGGGAATAGCATTTACAGAGGACGTAGAAAGTTTCTGCTTAAATATTAGTGCATTGAATAGCCAAGAGTTATTCGCTGAAGTACAAAAGTTCATTGTTGATAATAACTTTGTTGAAACCTTCGGAACTTAACAAATCGTTTAAAAGGACAAAAACAGTTGGTTTTTGCTCCTGCGTAGCTTATTTTAACCAACTGTTATTTTCCCATTATTTGGGCGTTGTGAGCGAGTTTATCTGACACATAGCTGCCCCTCATCTCTACACGTTTATGTCCAAAAACGAGCTAGAACGACAGTTTGATTTTCGCTCATAGCAGACCTAATCAACTGTTAGATTAGATATGAGCTACTACAAATAAGTTTCAGAAACTAAAGCATTTTATCTTTGCTCGTCACATGAGTGTTTGAAAAAATGCATAAGCATCAAACTCAGAGCTTTGAGATAACAGAGATACAGAGTTTATAAGCTCGCTTGGTAAGTGTGATTGTATGCCATTTAAAAATGTTGCCACAGACGCGGGTTTACCTGATTTAATTTGTCGATTAAAACTCTGCCATGTATTAAATATATCGAGTTGCTTGTCTTCTTTTATAAGGGCAATATTGATTTCGTTTATAAGTACGAGTCCGCAATTATAATGTAATCGCGAGTTAGATTTTACAGCGCGGATGTAGTTGGGCTCTTGTTTTAACCCTTCAAGACAGTGACGCTGTGCAGTCACTATTTTTTCAGATAGCAAGCCAGTATTGTTTGCCACGTTTGCTGACGCGACCCCCGCTAAAAATTCAGCAGCGCCTTCATGTAGCCATGCTTCTGATGGGTTTTCAATGTCAGATCCTTGCTTTTGATAAAGGTGTGCTACCTCATGGGCAAAAAACCAAAAAATAGACTTGCTATTCACTTTTTCAATGGCTTTTTCTCCATACCAATGCAGGAAAATTTGATCGGATAAGGTGCCACCTTGATGGCCATATCGACCGTCATTGGTTTCACTAAATGAAGCAAATAAAGCAGGGCGATAATCTAATGTGCCCATTTTATCTGCAAAGAAGTCCATCAATTTAGGCAAATCTTTTTCAATGTGCTTCTTTAAGGTTGGAGGTAAGCGTCCATCAATTAAACTGACAAAGTGGGTATCTTCAATGGGGGCTTCATGACCAACATAGATCTTTTGACCACTGTCTTTACCTATCCACTGCACGTTATTTTTATGCACTTTGCCATTAACAATAATATGATTGAAAGGCGCTGTAATCGCGATTGGCCATGCGTTGGCATTGTCAGCACACATTGATGCACAAGCAAAAAAGCGTCCTGAATGAAGTAACATGCCTTCATCTGAAAATGGCGAGAATGGGGCATATTCCTTTGGTAATGGCGTATAGGTTGGTGTGAGTTTTATTTTGACCTCAGTAAATGGGCGGCCACCTTTTCTGGAGATACTTTCTTGACCAATCTCTTTGTTAAAACTGATTTCATAGTGTGAGTTGTCGGGCTGCCACCTTTTCACTCTTGAGTTATCGGGTGTTCTATTGAATACCAGCTTATTAATTGGCGTATCAACGTGATAGGTCACTGTCCATGTGTTATCTCGATGCTTTTCGATGTGTGTAAACACTTCGGCAGCAAATAGCAGTGGAGAGAATAGATAAAGTATAAAAAATATGCACAGTTTAAACACGCAACGGTTCCTTCATTTTACTTATTTATGTAGTTTGTATTTTTGCGTTTTTAGGAAACAATTAAGGATAATGAGTGTATGATAAATTAACCCTGAATATTACGCGTTTTCACTGATTTCCTGAAGCGAAAACCTTCACGGTAAGGTCGAGTAAGTCGACCTTATTTTATCATTATTAACCCGTATGAATTATCTAGGATTGCATTACTTTTTTGACACACTGGAAAGTAAAATGGCAACGGTTTTGAATAATGTGTCGACAAGTTCTTTTTCCTTGCCTCCATTTATTATATTATAATTATTTATTTCTTTATAAATACCAAACAATCCTTGATTTTTTTCGTCCTGATCGAACTCAAACTCAAAGCCGTAGGGCGTGTCTTTACCATATTTGGTATTGAGCTGTTGCGTTATGCCCTCCCAATCTTTTTTGATGAACTCAAAAGTGTAAAAAAAGAGGTCAACTTCAAGCTTGTAGTCTTCTAAGTCAAGGCTTTTAGGATCGAATACTTCTTCCTCATCTTCCTCTGTTATTTGCTCACTTGATGTATTATCTGTAATTATTTCATCAATATCTGACTTGGGTTTGTGTGTATTATTCGTTTTATTAGCACTGTCTGTTTCATGAGTGTCTGCTTGGTCATCAATACAGTCTTCCTCATCAAATTGATAGACAAAAGCGAGAACCCAAGAAAATTTAATGTCTAGGCCTTTTATCCTAGCCTCAACATCAAATTCACGATAGATATTTAGCTCAGGATCCCATGGTCTTTCTTCTATCTTTATGACTATTAAATCGAAGCCTTTAAATTTTAGCCTTTCACATAGTCGTTCAAGAGCCGCTTCAATGGTTTTGGTGCACCCATATTCAGGAGTGTTAATGCTTTTACTGTACAGCTCTATATTTGGTGGGTCATATAAAGACAGCCTTTTAAATGTGGCAGTGATTTTATTGAATTCTTCTTCACTGATATTTCCATCTTCATCCGTATCAAGAATATCATGAAAGGTAGTGAAAAAGCGGATCATATCTCGCTCTCGGCCAATCAGCTCATTACTCGGATCTTGAATGATGGAAAGAAACTTTTCGTCGATGAATGCTAACTCTTCACCTTCTTCTGGAAAATAGTGGTAGTGCAGATGAAGAGACAAGAAAATACTTTTGCTCAAGTTAACAAGCAGAAACTGATATACCGGATAAAAGGCACTTTGCAGGCATGACATTGCAAAAATAATCATATAGGTATCTTCGGGCGTTTCTACCTCGTTATCTTCAGCCGATGTTTCTGAATATAGAATGACATACAGTGAAATAATATTGATCAATCGCTTAATCGATCTTGGGTTGAGGCCGACTGAGTTGAGTACCAACTTTTCTAGGTGCTGCATGTTTTTTTCGCTCAGAGGTTGCATATTAATGCTACCAAGCAGCTCAGTTAAAAATGCGCGAGTATGTGTTTTATATTCAACAACAGGCATTTGAAAGGGCAGTTGAATGAGCTTGTCGAAAAAGCTTTTACCACTTTGCGATGAACTGATATTGGCCGTGCCATATTTTAGTTCTACTCCTCGTTTAACCACTTCAAAATCGAGTGCCAGTACAAATACCAGATGCTCAATGTCGGTAAATAGCTTAATCGTTTCTAATAGCTCGATGGCATTTTTTGGAGGAATACGGTCTAAGTCATCGATATAGACGATGATCCTGTCAAGCTGATGCGTTTCTATTTTCTTTTTTACTTCTATGGCGATTTGCTCTTTTAAATTCGCAATTGCTGAGGTGCTCGATATCCCGGATTCTTGTGCATGATTATCTTGTTGGTTGTTTGCGTGGTTTTCAGATTCAGCAAGGATTTGTGAAGAAATGCCCGCCGTGGCGTAGTTCGCAGCCACTTTTGCAGCGCCAAAAGCCAATGGTTTAATTGTTGATAAGAACATTGCGGCTTTGCTTGGGGTATTTTGTTCACCTTCATCACGGTCTGAGAGTGAAGAAATAAAGGTTTCTAAAAACAAAATAGGCAGGTCATCACTGCAATTGAACTGTGAAAAGACCCAAGTATTAAACCAAACCTGATCGACTGGCACGTCTGATTCAATCAAACCATGCTCAATCATGCGCATTAAGCTTGTTTTACCGGTTCCCCAATCACCTTGAATGGCGATGGTCATTGGTGTAGCACAGTGCTGTATAAATTTACCAAGAGATTTTGCGTATGGACTCAGGCCTAAAGCATCATTAATTACATTGGTGTGTTCTTTGAGCGGGATATCTTGAATGGCAATTGACATATACTACTATACTACTTCCATGATTTTTATATAGATATTATATGTTTAAAGTCGGTGTGTCAGCCGTGATTTTTCATTATTTATTATAAGCTAATTATATTTATTTTTATCAAGGTAAAATTAATCCTGATTGCATGGGTACGAATCATATTTAAAGTGACTTATGATTGTGCGATATAATAAGGAAAGCGGCCGAAGCCGCGAATCATATTATTTATCTAGTGTTAGATTCTGAAAAAAGTAGAGTGTATTGCTATCTATCATTGATTTTGCTGCATCTAAGTATTTTTGTTCAAGTACGCCGTTTGTTGACCACGTCGCAAAGTCATCATCATTAAGTACAGCTAAGCGACTATTATCGATGAGCCACATGCCTTCAAGCTTATCATGAGGATATTGTATCTCTTGTACGAGATCTAGCACCAGTGATTTACTGACGGGGGCTATCCCATGTGTCGTCAGTGTCTCCCAACCTGATGTTAATACTGTTTGCTCCAAAGTTTGCCCCGCAATGAGTAACCCCAAGTTATCGTCTTGTGTCAGCTCATTGTTCGGTGTGATTTGCTCTAAATTGGTGGCGTCAGTTAAGTCGATTTTGTAGATACGTTTCATCGCATCGGGCGTTTGTCCATAAAATGCACCGTCACGCTCAATCACTAAAAACTCGGTATTTGATAGCGCTACAATCCCTGAGTTTGAATTTTGCGCTTTTTCTTGTCGGTAAAGATATTGACCAATCTGTTTGGTTTTTAAGTTAATTGTAACAATGCGAGTAATATCGAGCGCTTTGACCGCGTTGTCAGGGTTGTACATGGTTGATTGCATAATACCGACTAGGGTTGTTTCATCAGGGGTAATTGCGAGTCCTTCCATCCCACGATTTGCTCTGCGCTTTGCATACTCATTAGGCAGTGTGATGACTGTACGCTCGTCATGAGCAAATGCATTGATGCGCTCTATTTCCTTACCTTCATTGTCAAAATGGACAATGTGCGGACCGTATTCATCGCTTACCCAAAAACTACCATCAGATAGCGCCACAAGGCCCTCACCATCAAGTCCATAATTATCTAATTTAATGGGGTTTTGCGTTTCATGATATGGTTGATTTTGATCTACTAGGATAGGGTTTCCATCTACTGTATAAGGTGTTTCGCCAGTGCCACCTAAATCTGAAGTGTTAGGTAGTCCGGAGATTGGCGTGCCATCAGGGCGCTTAAGTAAAATATCTTTCAATTTGACCACAGTTCCGGAGGTTGTCAGCTCAAATAGGCCAATCCTAGGTGTGTAGTCAGGTGTCGGAAATGTTTTTCCTTTACCATAATCACCGGTGTAAGTTGCATTGGGGCCGCGGTCGGTCAGCGCGTAAAATTGGTGCTTGATACTTGGGTGAGCCACCATATCTGAGCCATAGCCACCGTTTCGTATCTCGAAGCGACTCCCAGCAATACTGCCGTTTTGTAAATCAGCTCTCATCACTGAGTGAGGAAGTTTACTCCCTTGTGCATCAATTGGTGTTGGGGTACATACATAATTGGTTTGGTTTACTTCTGAGTCATCCAAAAGATTGTTACTGTTTATATCAACTCCTGAGTGTAAGGCGATGCCTCCAAAAAAGCATTGGCTATCTGCCATACTTAGTTTTTGTTGATTTACGAGGCTGACAAGGCCTGCTTTACCGTCTGTTCCTGCCGTGCCATTAGCGCCATTACTGCCAGCGAGGCCGTCTAACCCATCTTTACCATCGTCACCGCTACAAGCGCTAAGAAATATCATCAGTGAGCAGGCTATTAGGCTCAAATTCACCTTCTTCATTTTATACTCCATATTTAATTATGTGCGCAAAGGCATCGTTTGATTGGGACTGGCGCTAGCATATATTCGGTACATCAAGAATTTATGACATGGAAAAACAGAAGAAGATGGAACTGTAAGCGATAAAGGGCATCAATACGTGTAATCGTAATGACGTTATAAATGCCGTTTAATCGAGAGCTATTACAGGGCTGGGTTTATCGAACAAATAGCCTTGGGCTAAATCAACGGCAATGAATTTTGCGATGGAGAGTTGATTTTCGTGTGCTATGCCCACGGCGAGGATCTGTCCTCCATACTGGTGTACGGCTTACTTCTGCAATACGTATTTTTTCTTTGTTTATTCGGCGATTAGCAACACTATTAACTATGTTGTGGCTTGCTCAGTACCAGTAAAACGCCAGCTATCATTAAAACTAATCCTGTAAGCCTTTTTAAATCTAGCCCAAACTGTTTCACACCAAAAAAGCCACAATGGTCAATGATCGTCATTGCAACTAGCTGGCCGAGTAATACAAAGGTAATGGCGTTGGCAATGCCAAACTTTGGGGCAACCCAAGTTATGGTCAAAATATAAAACATCACAAAGCACCCACCTAAGTAAAAATACCAAGGTGTGCCCGCCACGAACAGTGTTTTTGGCACACCGCTACTGGTGAATAAATAGATAAGGGCGATGCAAAGCCCAACAAATAATAAAATCGTTGCAGCAAGGGGCGTGTTTTGTAATTTATTTCCTAAGCCGCCATTTAAAGCGGCCATAACGGGGATCCCAAGACCAGCAATGAACATAATCAGACCATAAAGAACGAGGCTATGTGTATTTTGCAGCATGTTAGACGCCTAATGTTTTGTGATGAGGCTCGGGTGTGCTTTTTGGGTACAATTTATGGGCCATTCTTATCTTAATATGAGACATATTCATTCCTTTTGTAAGCAAAATAGCTCACTGATTATTACCTGTGCATGTCGGATTTTCAACTTATCAAATCTATATTTGGTTGCTTGTTTTTTTGTGTGAATATTGTCAGTTTTGAACGACGCCCAACGCATATTGTGATTACAAAGTGAGACGTGTAATGTCCTTTAAAGCGATGTGTTTCAGATTGTTGCACATAAAGGTGTAAATTATTGAACAGAGATTTAATACTGTAAATTGGCTTTAAGTTTATCTGTTTTGCTTCGTCTTTAAAGAGGAGGTGTTCAATTTTTTATCACACCCATTTTTTGAGGTGACTCGTCTTTTTTGATGAGTAAATTTGAATATAAAAAAATGATATTTGGTAGGTGGTTATATATTTTAGTATAAATATATTTATAACCTCAGGTAGGTGATAATTTTTATTATGAATGTTTTTTAAATAACAATGAAAGATCAATAAAAGGAAATTTTTAAATGAGTAAAATAACACATAAGACATTGGCGGTGGCGCTAAGCGTAGGCTTGTTATCTCACTGTGTGCAGGCGGCTCCTGTGCTGAATAAAACAACTTATGAGTTTAATTCAGGTCTGCAAATACAAGAAGAGTTCGATATATTTGGCAATGGTCATGTTACTGATCCAAATTATTCAAACAACGAATTGAGAATCCAATTGAATGCAGATAAAGCCTATAATCAAATCGGTTTTTACGACCAAGTGCGTACTGTCTATGGTCAGGCTGTAGCATATAATATTTTAGATAGACGTTGGATTGAGTTTAAAGGCAAGCTCTTATACTATGCGTCGGTTTCGGATGGAACAAACAAGATAGAAACCATCCCATTTCGCATAATTAACCCTGCAGGCGAAACATCTGAATGGGGTGTGGTTCGCGTAAGTCTTGATGAGGCATTCAATATCGAGTATGACTATTATCCAAGCGATGACAGTATGCAGACTCCGGTTAATCAAGCTATTACAATTAATGTGAAAGACAATGATGCAAACGTACCATACTATTTTGGTGTCGAAGTCTATGCGTGGGCTAAAAATGGTCGTGTGACAGTGAATGACGATCACACCATTACCTATACACCCAAAGCGGGTTTTGTAGGCCAAGATTCGTTTAGATATCGAATTAAAGGCAATAATTTATATGATGTTACTAGTGCACCTGCGACCGTAACCATTGACGTAAACTAAGCCGAACGCTTTTAAAAAGCACGGGTATTGCCTGTGCTTTGTACTTTCCATTTAACCTCCTTGATTACCGTGTTAACGCCTTTTTCTTTTCTTCTTATGATTATTATGTACATTTATTTGCGACAGTACTCACGCAAAGTTCATACAAATAACAAAAACGAGAAGCAGGCATGGTGAAAAAAGCAATTATTATTGGCGCGACATCAGGGATTGGGAGAGCACTTGCGCTTAAAATGGCGCGACAAGGTTATGTGTTGGGGATGACGGGCCGACGAGAAGCGCTGCTGTCTTCATTACAGCAATCTATATCGAGTGACACGTACACCTGTGTGATGGACATTACCAAACCATATGATGCGGCTGAAAAGTTGGAGCAATTGATAGATAACATGGAAGGGGTCGATACAGTAATTATTAATTCGGGAACGGGTCATTGTGATCCCGAATTCCCCCTGCGTGGCGAGCTGGATACTGTCGATGTGAATGTGACAGGGTTCACTGCAATTGCAAATGCAGCCTATCGTTATTTTGCTAAGCAAGGGCATGGGCACATCGCTGCAACTTCTTCGATCATGGCGCTGCGCGGTGGACCTTGCCCAGCCTATAATGCTTCCAAAGCTTACATGTCTAATTACTTAGAGGGTCTATATTGCCGCGCCCATAAAACTGGGGTAAATATCACCGTAACAGACATTCGCCCTGGGTTTGTTGATACGCAAATGGCCAAAGGCGATGGCATTTTTTGGCTAGCGTCAGTGGAGAAAGCCGCTTTGCAAATCCTGTGTGCTGTAGAGCAAAAAAAGCGGGTGGTGTACATTACAAAGCGCTGGCGATTAATTGCTATTTTGATGCAAGTTATACCGTTTAGGGCCTTTGTGAGATTGATGTTGGGGAAAAGTGTTAAGCGTAATTAAGAAAACAGTGTTACCTATTTATTGTGGGTCTGATTAAGTAACGCTGCCTTAATCTTGCATTGGATATTAAGAAATACGCTAGATCAGCTTGTCAATCTTTGATAAATGACTAAGATCCAGCGTTTGAAATATTTTTAAACCGAGCCGCTGAGCAGAAGATGCCAAAATCGAGAACCAGTCAGTTGATATACACTGTCGCATTAAATAGAGCTTTTTTATTATTCCCGTTGGTTTTGATCTGCATGTTAGTGACCAATATCACCGTAGAAGATTTACGTTTTTTATTTGGGCATATGGATGAACACGGATATCAAAATATCATTGATAATGAAGCAACCATTACCATTTTACTGATTGGGTTTGGTGCTGTCATGGATGGTCGAAAAATTCTCTCAAAACGCGCTTGGGACAGTAAGCAAGATCCGAACTTAGAGCAGCACAAATTATTGAATGAGACCTCTGAATACTACGGGTTTATGCTCATTGTCATCGGTATTTCAATTGAGATTGTTGATCAGCTGGCAAGCTATATGCGAAATTTCCAGGTTGAGCTACTGATGTTTGAGGCGTGGTTTAGCATCGTATTAAATATCGTTGCGATTGGCGTGATGTTAAAAGCTGCGTATAAAATTGCAGTCATAGACAAGCAAGCACACCAGTTGTAACTGATAAGTGGTGTCTAGTCATCCAGTAAGTATGTTAGGCCATCGATTTTACTTGTGCTAAAGAATGCTTGCTGTTGCCAAATTGGATTGAGTACTTGATTGTCGGTGGCGACCACCCAAACAATATTGGCAAACTGCGCGGCTTTAAACCCGTAAATTGTGGTTTCAGAAAATATCTCGGTCAGTACATTTGATAGCTTGCTAATTTGTGCGCGATCGGTAAATACAGTGTTCAGTGCTATCCACCCATTTTTGGCGGTTAAGTGTTTGAGGTTTGAATAAAATTGTGGCTCAAAAATAAAGGGCAGTAGTGTTTCTGAATCGAAAATATCAACCAGTATTAAGTCAAAAGGTGTGGTGTGGGTGTGTTGTGTGACAAATTCGTAGGCATCTTTGCAATGTACCCTGCTTGTTATTTCATCGGGATTAAAAAACTGTCTGTATAAGTCAATAATGTGTTGGCTTTTTTCTACTGTCTCAATGTCTGCTTGAGGGTATTTATCACTGAGGAAGCGCAATAACCCGCCGCCACCTAACCCGATATCGAGTATTCGATTCGCTGTGGTGCACTCATAGGTCACAATGGCCATAAATAGCATATGCGGAAATACCAAACTGCTTGGCTCTGAGATGGACATGGCAGATTGCATGACGCC
Source organism: Pseudoalteromonas luteoviolacea (assembly GCF_000814765.1). Lineage (GTDB taxonomy): Bacteria > Pseudomonadota > Gammaproteobacteria > Enterobacterales > Alteromonadaceae > Pseudoalteromonas > Pseudoalteromonas luteoviolacea_H. Next base: position 537,163 of record NZ_JWIC01000005.1, on the reverse strand, counting down.
GTCAATGTTAAACCAACGTAGCGCGTCATTTTCCATCACTTGGATCTTTCTGCCGTTTTCCTCTATCTCTAATAGGGTCGCAGGGGTGTTGATTGGTATGTCACTCATAAGACCAGAAGTTTTAAAACCGAGACTGTTAAGTTTAGCGTTATATTTTACTTTTTGTAATATAAATCAGATAGATTGCATTGGATATAGCGTAAAAAGAAGTCATATCGGCGCAGTCATATCTGTGTTGATCTTTTACGCAAAACCAGTCACACTCGACAGGTCGATAGCAAGAATAAAAAAAATGTCATTTCGCTTTTTTACCCTTTTTATTATTACCATCATTGCATTCATGAATTCGAATGTGCACGCAAATGCCATCAGGTTTGTTGCAGAAGATTTACCGCCATATCATTATTTAAATGCACATGGGCAACCTGATGGAGTGTTAGTTGACATTGCCAAGGCACTAAAAGCGCACAGCGGCTTGGAAGCTAAGTTTGACATACTGCCGATGGCCAGAGCGCATTATGAGCTGCAAACAAAATCTGATGTGGTGATGTTAGCCTGGTTAAAAACCCCCAGCCGCGCTTTAAACTATCAATTTTTAGGCAGCATGTGCCAGAGTTCAGCATCGTTAATTGGTCTAAAAACAAACTCCGCATCTTTGGAGTCACTTGAGCAGGCTAAAAAGTATCGTGTGAGCACTATTCGGGGATATTACAGTGAGTATTACTTGAAAGAAGCAGGCTTCTCGGAGGAGCATGACCTTGTTTTAGCATCGCATTATAAAAGTATGTGGCACATGTTATATCGAGGTCGAACAGACTTTATTTTAACAAATACGAGAACGTTGCAGCGCGAACTTGATGAGCTAGGGCTAGATCCGGCATTACTAGAAAACAAATTGACCCTTCATGATTTCCCCTCAGAGCTGCACCTTGCAGCGAATTTGCAGTTTTCTAAAGCGCAGGCAAAAAAATTGCGAGAGTCACTTGCCGCGATTAAGACTTCAGGACGCTACGATGAGATTGTTCGAAAATGGCAACTACTCGACTAGTCTCATCTTAGGGACTGATAAATAAAGATTAATCTGCACAGGCTGACTTCGTTGACTACACTTTATTAACAAGCTCAACGTTAGGAAACGGTCGAAGCGTGACTAAATTTGGAGAGTTACAGCTAGAAACTGTAATAGACAGCGTCATAGATGGAATTTTTATGACCAATTTGCAGGGAGAAATTCTCAGCTTTAATATGTCAGCGACGCAAATTTTTGGCTACAGCAAAGAGGAAGTATTAGGGAAAAACATTGCACTTCTTATTCCTAAATCCGAGCAAAGTAAATACTTTAAATATTTACACAATGTTACCGACGAAAAAATAGCGCTTTTGTATAGGAAGCCATGTCGTACAGGGATAGAGCTACTTGCCCTTAAAAAAGATGCGAGCAAATTTCCTCTTGAGCTGTCCATTAGTGTATTGCCTGCGGATGAAGTCGTTCTGTGTACTGTCAGGGATATCTCGGAGCGTAAGCAGGCTGACCTTTCAATCAAGTCGTATGTCGAGCACATTGAGACCATTATGGATACGGTGTTAGATGGTCTTATTACGATTGATATGAAAGGGGTGATCCACGGTTTTAACACGGCTGCTGAAAATATTTTTGGTTATCGGGCAAGAGATGTGATTGGGCGCAATGTCAAAATGTTAATGCCTGAGCCATATCAATCTGAGCACGACTCTTACCTCAAAAACTACCACACCTCGGGAGATAAAAAAATCATTGGGATTGGGCGAGAGATCACTGGCAGGCGCAGCAGTGGGCATTTATTTCCACTAGAGCTGGGTGTCAATGAGATGACTGTACAAGGTAAAACCATGTTTGTCGGTACAGTCAGAGATATATCAGATCGAAAAGCGGCAGAAATAGCAATAGACACTTACATCCGAAAACTCCAGATCAGTAACTCTGAGCTTGATCAATTTGCCTACATTGCATCTCACGATTTAAAAGAACCGTTAAGGGGGCTTGCCAACAATGCGCTTTTTTTAGAGGAGGATCATGCCGATTCACTGGGAAAAGAAGGGTTACGTAGGATATCAAGAATTCGTTTTTTATGTACAAGAATGGAAAAGCTGGTCGACAGCTTATTGTATTACTCGCGATTGGGTAGGCAAGATTTAGCCATTGAGGAAGTGGATTTAAATGCGTTAATTGACAATGTCGCAGAGCTGACTTTACCTGAAGAAACCACGCAAAGTGTCGATTTGCTGATCCCTTCGCCATTGCCAAGTATTACCTGCGATAAGCCGCGCGTATCTGAGTTATTTCGTAACCTCATTTCTAACGCGGTTAAATATAATCAGTCCGCACGTAAACAAATAGAAATTGGGGTGAAAGCGGCTATGAATCCTCATACTCAGGTGCTGGAACCGCAAGTATTTTATGTCAAAGACAATGGCATAGGGATAGATACCTGCTTTTTTGAAGATATTTTTAGAATTTTCAAACGACTCAATGAAGAGGATGACGCAGTTCGTGGCACAGGCGTAGGTCTAACGTTTGTTAAAAAGATTATTGAAAGGCACAGTGGACATATTTGGGTCGAATCGGAACTTGGCCAAGGCAGTTGTTTTAACTTTACCTTAAAGCTAGGAGACTGAATGATGGATAAAGACTTAGGTTTGATCTTGCTGGTGGATGACAATCCAGATGATTTTGAGGCAATACTGAGAAGTTTGCGAAAAAGCCACTTTATGAATCCAATTCAATGGTGCCAATCAGGCCAAGATGCAAAAGACTATTTATATAAAAGTGGAAAGTACAGCACCCATGAGCATTTAAAACGCCCGGTATTGGCATTGGTTGATTTAAATATGCCTGGCTTGGATGGTAGGCAACTTTTGAGAGAGCTCAAAGCGGATCCCAAAATGTGCTCAATCCCAATTGTGGTATTAACAACGTCGAGTGACCCTCAGGATATCGAATCTTGTTATGCCTTGGGGGCAGCGTCTTACATTCAAAAACCCGTCGAATTTGATGATTTAGCAAACGCGTTTAAAGTCCTCAAAGACTACTGGTTTAAAGTTGTATTATTGCCCTCTATCGATGGATATGATTAACCGTTGTAATCGTCAAATTTTTCATGTGGTTATCTATATCATGTTACAAATTTATAATGGTTTCTAGCTAGATCAGATATGCCTTTGGCAGCATAATGAGTACGTTATTATCTAGAGGCTGATATGATCCAATTAAAAGATGTCGTATTTTCCAGAGTTGATGGTGAGGCTCAAAGGCGCATTATTGATAAGGTGTCTGTGACTATCCAAGATGCACAACAGGTCGCATTAGTTGGGGATAGTGGTTCAGGGAAAACCACGCTACTAAATTTACTCGCTGGGCTATTGGTACCAGACAGTGGTGAAATTAATGTCAATGGTACCGTCATATCCGAATTTGATGAAAACCAATTGGCGCGCTACCGACGCCAAATCGGTGTGATATTCCAGCATTATCAATTATTAGAAGCGCTCAATATCGCTGATAACATCACTTTTCAAGCACGTCTAAATGGCATTCAAGTGACAAAATCGGCGCTAATGGCGCTTTCAACTCGGCTTGGTATTGCACATAAATTGTCAGCTTTTCCGAGTGAACTCAGCGGAGGAGAGCAGCAGCGCGTAGGCATAGCAAGAGCCATAATCAATCAGCCAAAAGTAATCTTAGCGGATGAACCTACCGGTAACCTTGATAGTGAACGCAGTCAAGAAGTACTCGAACTGCTTCAAGCCTTATGTAAAGAGCATGAGATTAACCTAATTATGGTCACGCACAGTGAAAAGCTGGCTGTGCAATTTGAAAGACAAATAAGATTAAAAAGCGGACAGCTTCATGACGGAGTTTAAGTTAATCTTCTTTGCTTTTTGGCGGTTTTATGCGCGGCATAAAGGCCTGTTGGTTTTATTTGTACTTGGCTTTAGCCTAGGCACCGCCTTGATCAGTGCCATTTTTGGCCTTAACTTGGAGGCCTCCAAACGGTATTCAAATAGCAGTGCCTTGTTAGAAGTGCCAGTGACCCATTTTATCAAACCGACACTGGGCACCGAGCGCTTACCAGTTACTGTTAGGCAGCAGCTTTCATGGCAAACCGAGGCACAGTTTGAAGCGGTGCTCGAAGGTCGAGTACAACTTGAAAGTGGTAAATGGCTCAATATTAAAGGGGTGAACCTGTTGCATTGGATTTCGCAATCAGCGTCGAGCAGAAAAAATGGCAGTGATATAGAGCCTGATAGCCAAGCAAAGCCGCTATTTGATACGATTTATTTGGACCCCAGATTACTCGCACGGCTCGATAGTAATCCACTTTATCTAAATGGCCTGAGCTATGCAGTTTCGCCCATGGAAGGTTTGGGCTTTCAAGCACTGATGGATATTAGCTTGGCGAATAAACTGCTTAATGCGCAAGGTGAGGTGAGCTACCTTGAAGTATTTGATTTAAATGAAGCCGATGAGCTTGCACTGATTGACGTATTAAAAGGCCAAGCCAGAGTTGAGCGAGCAGGTGATCAAGCATTTGACACTTTGTCTGGGCCGTTTTTCTTTAACTTACAGGCTTTGGCGTTACTCGGCTACATCGTAGGGGCATTTTTAAGTTTTAATGCCATCAAATTGGCCTTTGCCTCTCGGGCCGCTCAACTCAAGCAGCTATATTTATTAGGCTGCCAGCCAATTAAACTAAAGCAAGCCATGTTCATCGAACTAGGCACTTTAGGGCTGTTATGTGCTTATTTTGGTGCGCTACTTGGCGTGATGCTTGCCAATATTCTAGTGGTTGATGTGACTCAAGTGCTTCGCAGTTTCTATCAATTGGATAGAAGTTTAACCGTTGAGTTGGACTGGACCTTGGTGGCATTAGGGTTTGCGCTTAATACGGCTGTTTTGTCGATCTTTTTCTTATCGAATCGTTTGTCTAAGGTGATAAAGCATAAGTTGGTTTTTTGGTTGTGCTTAGCTGCGCTTTGCGTTGGCGCTGTATTACTTGCCTTGCTAGCGCAAAGTAAGCTGGTGGCCTTACTACTTTGCGCGGTGATCTTGCTGATTTTCTTTTGTATCACGCCGGGTGTTATCTCTAAGGTATTCTCTTGTCAGTGGCCGACGAACTCTGTACTGGTTTTATGGCTCAAAGCCGATAGTCAGGGTCAGATTAAATCGTTGTTGAGCGCCGTGCTCGCGACATTAATGGCCATGGGTGCAGCCATCGGTATGTTGGTGATGGTGAAAAGCTTTAGCCAGACCCTGGATGGCCATTTAGAAAACCGTCTCAGTGCCGATCTTTATGTGCGCCCAGCGGTCGTGTCGAGCAGCATGCATCATACCCTTGAACAAATGGCAGAGATTGAACGCGTCGGGGTTTATTGGCAAGCTCGCAGTGAGGTTATTCGTGAACAAGATGCAGTACCTATAAAACTGCTTAGTTTTGGACGCGATGCGCATTTGCACCAGCAGGTGAAATTACTGGGCGGGAAAGCAGTCACAAGTGACCACTTGTCCAGTAAAACTGGCGCTATCGCCCCGTGCTTAGTGAATGAACCAGGGTGGCGAATATATGGTTTAGATATCGCTCAGGTTGTGCAAGTTCAGCAGGGCAATAAGCAGTTCAGTTGCCAAATTACAGGCATTTTTTACGATTACGGAGAGCAAGAGGCAACACTACTTACCACAACCGGTGTGATTGAAAGCAGTGACTTTAATTATCAAGCGTTTGGTTTTTCTTTGACCTTAGCGCCTGATGTAGATATCAACGATATGACCAAGTACTTGGTAGAAGAGCTGTCCATAGACAGCACTCAAATAAGCATTAATAAAGTATTTAAACAGTACGCAAAACAGCTATTTGAGAATACTTTTAGTGTTACTCACGCCCTAAACCTGTTCATCATGTTGATTGCGCTATTTGGTGTATGGGTGAGCTTTTTAACACTGGGTAGGCAGCAGCTTCAGCAAATGGCGACATTACAGACTTTAGGTGTAACGCGAGCGCAGTTATTGGCTGCCAAACTAGCCCAGACCTTAATTATATTGCTTGTTACCATCGCCTTGGCGATACCATTGGGTATTCTTTTAGGGTGGGTATTGTTGTCATACGTGATGCCACTGGCATTTGGTTGGAGCATGGCCATGGTACTTGATTGGTGGGGGATATTGGCTTTTTGTTTAGTGGTGCTGGTACTAGCCTTAGTAGTAGGAACATTGCCAATGTTACGGCTATTAAAGCGAAATATTGCAGATAGTGTGGCCCAGTTGTAGAGAGGCGAATGAAAATAAAAACGATAGTTCAATTATGTGTGTGGCTCTGTATTGCCAGCTTATTGCAAGGGTGTAGCGAACCTGCTCAAAAGGCAGTATCAACCCATCCATTTTCAATGCAAAGTGGTGACCCTGTGAGTGCAGGCACGGTATTAACTTTTCCAGAAGATCATGGCGCACATCCTGATCAGGGGATCGAGTGGTGGTACGTTACTGCAAATCTAAAAGGTGACAACGGACAGAGTTTTGGGGTGCAATGGACCTTATTTCGCGTAAGCCGACCTGAGCTATCTGCCGATCCGACAGGCCCTTGGTGGGATGGGCAATTTTATTTTGCGCATTTTGCAGTGCAAACCGACACACAGCATGTCGCTTTTGAGAAATCAGGTCGTGCATCGGATGTGATTATCCAAGCATCGCCTTTTGAGGCAAGGCTAAAAAATTGGTCGATGCAAAGTACTGAGGACACCTTTTTACCGCTGAGTTTAAAGGCCAGTCAAGATGGTTATCTTGTTGCGCTTAACATGAATAATAGCCCCAGAGTACTGCATGGCGAACACGGATTTAGCCAAAAAACGCAAGATGGTCATGCGTCTATGTATTACAGCTATCCATTTTTAGAGGTCAGCGGCGAACTTGTCTTTGACAAAAAAGTGCATAAGGTATCGGGTCGAGCTTGGCTAGATAGAGAGTGGTCCGCCGCATTTATCAACCCCAATCAAGCTGGGTGGGATTGGTTTAGTTTGCAGGGCGAGGATCCTCAAAATGGCGGCTTGATGGCATTTTGTATTCATGCTGCGGGTAAAGGGTATGAATACTGTAGTGCAACCTCGATTGATCCCGATGGCAAGACACGTGCATTTGGCAACGAGCAAGTTGGGCTGGTAGCAACCAAGCGTGTAGAGTTGGAAGGGGTGACTTACCCAATTGCTTGGCAACTGTCTATAGACGGTTTTGAACCTATTGAAATAAAAGCAGTAAATACAGATTCGAGAAATAAACTCAGCATACCTTATTGGGAAGGCCGTGTGACGAGTTCTGGTGGTTACCGTGGTGTAGGGTATGGTGAGCTGGTCGGGTATTAATTTAATGTGAGTGGCAGTGCAACTCACAATTTAGTTTGACCAACATCATTAAAAAGCGTGTTTTAGCCTAAAAAATTGCATATTGCGGAGATTTTTTCTCGCGATGTTAACGCCTAGGGATTATCATGCCCACAAAGAAACTTATATAGGCAGTAAAGTATGTCGTGCCCTCCATGTCCAAAATGTAACTCTGAGTATGTATATCAAGATCAAAGTCAGTTGATCTGCCCTGAATGTGCATATGAGTGGGACCCGTCAGAAGTTGAAGAAGATGATACGCCGGAAGTTAAAGATGCCAACGGCACCTTGCTTGTGGATGGTGATAAAGTCACGGTGGTGAAAGATCTTAAAATTAAAGGTAGCTCACAAGTGATTAAGATTGGTACCAAGGCGTTGGTGAGACGTGTTTTAGACAAAAAAGACCACGAACTTGATTGCAAAGTAGATGGTGTGGGCGAAATGATGGTCACAGCAAAGTTTGTGAAAAAAGCCTAAATACATTATTAAAGAGCGCAGCTTTGCGCTCTTTATACAGTTTATAAGTTGTTATTCTTATCATTTGGTTGCTTAAGTGGTAATTCACTGTTTACCACAGATAGATGCCCCGAGCTTCTTTGTTCATCTTCAAGTAACTGCTTTACTTTTTGCTCCGTCATGGGCTGATAAAACAAATACCCTTGCAGATAATGGATATTTAGCTCGTTACAAGCTGAGGTTTGTGGCGCGGTTTCTACGCCTTCGGCAACCATTTTAAAGTCAAGTTTAGAGAGCATGTAAGCCAACCCTTTGAGCATATCATGGTTAGTCGAGTCCGGGTATGAGATGCTTTGAATGATTGAGCGGTCAATTTTAACCATTTTGATAGGTGATTTCAGTAAGTGGGGAAGTGATGAAAAGCCCGTGCCAAAATCGTCTAGTGCTAGATTTACGCCATGTTCTGATAGTGTGGTTAAAGTTTCATTGATGATGGAGCAATCTTGTAACAAGGCTGACTCTGTAAGCTCTAGGATCAATTTATTTGCTGGAATATTCAATTGGCTCAGTGCGTCAATCACCATATAGGAAAAGCCGCCAGTTGCCAGTTGATTAGCAGAGACATTTATTGCCAGTTTAAAGTCATAACGACTTGCTTTGAGCATATCCGCAAATTGTCCAAGGGCTGACTCTAGCACCCATTTACCGATTGATTGGATCAGATCAGTTTCTTCCGCAATAGGAATAAATTCATTTGGCAATTGCGTTGTATGAGCAAATGGCCAGCGGATCAAAGCTTCTATGATCTCTATTTTTTCTGTTTTACTGTTGATGATGGGTTGATAATTGAGTTGGAAGTCTTGATTAAATGCGGCTTGCCTGAGCTCAGATTCCACCTTGTATTTGAGTAAAAACGTCTCTTGTACGTTATCCTGAAAAATTTCTATATGCTCGCCACTTTGACGTTTAGCGCGATACATGGCGATATCAGCAAGTTTAATTAAATCTTGTGCGTGCTCAGCATTTATGGGAGCTAAAGCAATGCCAATGCTTGCGGTACAGTGAATGGCATGTCCATCTAATTCGAAGGGGATTTCAAACGTACTTAAAATGCGCTTAGCAATGACTTTGGCTTGTGAAATACTGGTGAGCTCACCACAGGCAAACGCAAATTCGTCACCACCTAAGCGTGCCAATAACTCATTTTCTCTTAATATCTCTTTGATCCTGCCCGCAACGGCTATCAGCAGTCGGTCGCCTGCATCATGACCAAAATGGTCATTAATGTGTTTAAACTTATCTAAGTCGAGCATCATCACCGCGACGATTTCGTCATTTCTTCTTGTACGGGCAAGCAGCAGGCGATTTAATACTTCTTCAAAGTGAAAGCGGTTATGCAGCCCTGTAAGGGTATCCTTTTCGGCTAAATCTTTAATGTGTTGATAGCTATCATGGAGCTGTTGCTCAAGCTCATGGCGTTTTCTAGCTTGTAAAATAGAGCGTGCAAGTTGTGAGCTGGTGATCTCATGCTTGAGTAAAAAGTCTTGCGCCCCAGCGTTAATGCAATCTAATACGAGTTGATGGTCATAAAGATTACTGATCATCACAATGGCGGTATGCTTAAGGTGGTTATCACCGCGTAGTTCAATGATGGCTTCAACACCATTGACCAGCGGCATATTAAAATCCAATAAAATGACATCAAACTGCATGTCTTGGATTAATTGATAGGCTTCTACTAGGCTATTGGCCTCAACAATATCGTAATGCTGTTGCTCGCCAGAGAGTGTCTTGATGACGGTTTTTCTATCGATTGCATCATCATCAACGACGAGTAGCTTAGTATAAGTCATAAATATCTTTTCCCTGTTCAGTCCTTAACCAAATACAAACCCGTATAAATTACTATACTCACACTTAACTCTAGACTAAGGCTTATATAATTGTAGGTTTCAGCTTAATTTAGGAATAAAAAATTCCTAAAATGATTTTGCTGGGCTACGAACTTGAATAGTTGTCTTTTTTATATACAAACCTTGTCCTAATGTGTATGAATATTGGGTACATAAGTGCAATTGGTAATAAATAAAGGATCAAAAAAAGATGGAATACATCATTGCCGTGGCATTATTCGCTATTTCTACTTCAATTACACCGGGACCCAATAACATCATGGTGATGACCAGTGGGGTTAACTTTGGTGTTAAAAAGACCTTGCCGCTGTTATCAGGTATTTGCGTTGGTTTTAGCGTCATGCTGATGGTGGTTGGGCTTGGATTTGGTCAGATATTTACGCTCTTCCCGAGTCTACATTTCATTATCAAGTGTGTTGGTGTGCTTTATTTGTTGTACTTAGCATGGTTGATTGCCCGCACCGCGGCTGGTGAAATGGAGCATAAAGCGCAAAGACCTATGACGTTTATCAATGGCGCTTTATTTCAATGGGTAAATGCAAAGGCGTGGGTCGTCGCAACAGGTGCCATTGCTGCCTTTACAACGGTGGGGGAAGGGTATGTAGTGCAAAATGTCACCATTGCATTGGTTTTTTTGGTGGCTGCATTTCCTTGCGTTGGTAGTTGGCTAATATGTGGCACAGCGCTAAAGCGCGTGTTCACCCAAGGTAAAGCAAGGCAAGTATTTAATTATGCCATGGCAGGGTTGCTAGTCTTATCGGTTGTGCCTGTGATTGTTGAAGTAGTTAGGCAAGTGGAGAAGCGTGCTTTATGAGTGTTGATGTCACCGTGATACATGGCGATTTGCTGGAGCAAAAAGTGGATGCCATAGTAAATAGCTGGAATCGCAATATCATTCCTTGGTGGTTATTGCTTCCGCAAGGCGTATCTGGCGCGATTAAGCGAAGAGCGGGGACTGTGCCTTTCAAAGAGGTTGCAAAATTTGGCGCTATTCCCCTTGGTGAAGCCAGGCTGACCTCTGCAGGCAGCTTGGACTATAAAGGCATTATTCATGTCGCAGGTATTAATTTATGCTGGTTTGCTACGAAGTACTCAGTGACACAGTCTGTGAAAAGTGCAATCGCACTTGCAGAACAGCAAGGCTACAAGCACATTGCGATGCCTTTGATTGGCGCCGGATCTGGTAATCGCTCTACACGGTGGTCTTATCAATGTATTATGCATACACTTGAGCAGTTAGAGAGCCCAGTTGCAGTAAAACTAGTGAAATTTACCGCAACTTGATTTGGGCTATAGGCATAACATCCCGTTTTTAATATGCTTTTTGTAGTTTATCATTTTACTCTCACCTATACTGTGCGCTTTAAACTTTAAGCATATTGATAGCCTGTTACAGCGGAGGCCTTTTGAATATTGTCATCATAGAAGATGAGCCTGCTATTGCAGATACATTGACACATGTACTTGAGATGGGTGGCTTTAATGTCGTTTGGTTCAATACTGCGGGGGCTGGCCTTACCCACTTACAAACTAACCAGTCTGACTTATTAATTCTAGATGTAGGCTTGCCAGATGGTAATGGCTTTGAGCTATGCAAACAGATCCGTGAGTTTTCGGCACTGCCCATTATATTTCTAACGGCCCGCGCTGACGAAATTGACCGGGTTGTAGGGTTAGAGATTGGGGGCGATGATTATGTTACTAAACCATTTAGCCCAAGAGAGATGCTCGCCCGAGTAAAGCTCAGGCTCAAACCTCGTCAGTCACCATTGCCCGCAGCGGTACAAAAATTATCCAGTAGCTTAGTGTCTGAAAATTTCGATTTTTATAAAGACGGTGTTGGACTTGGTTTAACTGCACTGGAGTTTAGGGTGCTGGATGCATTGGTACAGTCTTCACCGCGCATATTGAGCCGGCAACAATTGATGGATTTTGCCCAGATGCCAGTAGAAGAGGCATATGAACGTAATGTAGATTCTCATATCAAAGCAATTCGCAACAAGCTTAAAACAGTTGATATGAGCGAACATCTCAAAACCAAGCGTGGATTTGGGTATTACTTTGAACACTTGGAGTCATGATGCAGCGGTGGCCTAAAATCCCGCTGGGGATCAGATTGTTTCTCCTCTATTTTATTATCGTGATCATGACGACTTACTTTGTGAGCTCGACACTTATCAAAGAAATTAAGCCAACAGTTAGACAGACCACAGAAGAAACCTTGGTAGATATGGCGAATTTGCTCGCTGTGCTGGTTGCGGATGATTTGGCAAATGACGCACTGCAAAACAGTAAAATAGCCGATTTACTTCAGCAGTTTGGTAATCGCAGTGTAGATGCTGCGATTTGGGGCGTGGATAAAAAGTCGATGACCCACCGAATATACGTCACTGACAGCAATGGAATAGTCGTGGCGGATTCATGGCAACAAGATATTGGTAGTGACTTCTCAAGGTGGAATGATGTATACCTGACTTTGCGAGGTGAATACGGGGCGCGCTCAACTGCCACCGACCCCAATGACCCACTTTCAACGGTGATGCATGTGGCTGCACCGGTTATACATCAAGGCAAAACCATTGGCAGCTTGACGGTTGCTAAGGCAAATCGCTCTGTTCAACCATTTATAGATTTGTCTAAGCAGCGAGTTTTTAATTGGCTCGGTATAATGAGTGTGATGGTATTGCTGGTTGGCGCTGTAGTGGCTTGGCGGATCAACTCGGCACTGAAAAAGCTGTCTGTCTATGCGTATAAAATGGGACAAGGCGAAAAGGCAAGTAAGCCGACATTCAGAGTATTCTATGAATATGCACAGCTCAGCGATGCGCTCTCGGACATGCGAAATCAGTTAGATGGCAAAGATTACGTTGCTACGTATGTTGAAACCTTAACTCACGAACTTAAGAGCCCGTTGTCTGGGATCAAAGGCGCCAGTGAATTACTCCAAATGCCCCTCGAAGAAGACAAACGCCAGCGATTTGCAAGTAATATTGAGCGAGAGTCTGCGCGGATGCAATCTTTAATTGATAAATTACTGGTATTGGCAAAACTTGAAAAGCAGCCTGAACTTGAACAAACCAGTGATATTCAAAGTCGTGATTTAGTCAATTACGTTGCAGATACAGTGAGCATTAAACTAGAGCAAAAATCAGTGAAATATCAGTTGGATGACAGCCAAAGTATTGCCCTTGTGGGCGATGAGTTTTTACTGCGCCAAGCGTTATTGAACTTGTTTGACAATGCGTTAGATTTTATTATCGAGGGCGGTGAACTCAGCGTGCGCATTGAGCAGCGAGATAAGCATTGCTGTTTTGTGATTTTTAACCAAGGCGAACACATACCGGAATATGCATTGCCTCGTTTAACAGAGCGGTTTTACTCATTGCCAAGAGCCAATGGCAATAAAAGCACAGGGCTTGGGCTGAATTTTGTTGAACAAGTGGCCAAGCTGCATTTTGGTTATTTGACCGTGTGCAATCAGCCGCAAGGCGTTGAAGTCACACTTGCGATTAAAACTCCATAAAGACTCCACATTAACTCCACAGAGACACCAAACGAGATTGATACAGTGTTGGTAAACCTGAGGAGTTAATTATGAATAACCAAAATAAAGAAAAAATCGGAATTAAGTTTGCCACGCTGATAGGAGTGATACTTTTTCTGATGATCCCTATCATGTTCATTGCCGATTTAATTGATGAACGAAGTGCTATACAACAGCAAGTGCAACAAGAAATCGCCAAAAGCAGCAGTGACGAGCAACGTCTGATTGGTCCATTTTTATACATAGAATACGAGCGGGAAGTAACGCGTAATCAGGAAACCAAAACCATTAAGAACAAAGCGTTTGTTCTGCCTGATACACTGAAAATTCATTCTAAATTAGATACGTTTGAGAAATATCGCAGCATTTATAAGGCCACTTTATACCGCTCCATTAATACCATCTCCGGTGAATTTTCAGTGTCGCACCTCAATGATCTTGAAGCAGACAAGGTTCTGTCAGTTAATTTGGTGTTTGGTATTCAAGATATTCGCGGTATAGGCCTTGATTCGGTGCTTAAGGTAGCGGACAAAGAAGTAGACATGCTACCGGGCACCTTGTTGACCAGCATCAAAGAGGGAGTCCATGCGCCAATTGCTGTTTCGGCACTATCAAAAGCAACATTGTCTTTCTCTGCCGACTTGCATTTGCAAGGCATGATGCGTCTCGCTGTGTCACCACTTGGTAGTGAAACCCATGTAAGCATGACAGCAAATTGGCCTCACCCTAGTTTTGAAGGAGAATATTTACCACTGAGTTCAGATATCGGCGATGAAGCTTTTACAGCGCGTTGGCAAGCCAGTTATTTTTCTACCAACATGCAAAGCATATTTACTGGCTGCGTGATGCGCAATGAGTGCACAGAGCTTATGCACCGTACCATGGGCGTTGCCCTAGTTGACCCGGTTGATCATTATTTAAAAAGTCATCGTGCAATTAACTATGCACTGTTGGTCATTTTACTTGTGATGGCGAGCTTCTTCTTACTTGAGCTAGTGCGTTCAGAACCTATCCATCCTGTGCAATATGGTTTTGTGGGGATCACGTTGGCAATCTTCTATTTGTTATTGATCTCACTGAGTGAACACTTAGGTTTTGGGGTTGCGTATTTGATCTCAACATTGAGTGCGACAGGTTTACTTGGCTGGTATGTGGCTGGGGTCTTAAACAGTGCCAAACTTGGTGTGTATTTTAGCATCGGTCTGACGATGTTATATAGCTTACTTTACAGCATGTTAGGGGCTGAGGACTACGCACTGCTTATGGGCAGCTTAATGTGCTTTATTGTTTTGTCTTTGGTAATGCTCCTCACTCGTAAAGTGAACTGGTATGGCTCTACTCAACACGCCGAGAGTAAGACGACTCGTGAAAACGAGCATGGGTAGGGTACTAAGGCTTAGCTCTGTTCATAAAATATAAAAATCAATCATTAAGACGGATTTATCTAGAGGGGGAACTTGTGGCAAACTTGTCGGTTTTTTGCAGTAATAACGATGGAGATTGTACTTATGCTAGACCTTGCGCTTTTGCCACTTTTTGTGATGACCTGTTTAATACTGGCGGTATCACCAGGGCCTGATTTGGTCCTCATTTCTGCTTATTCGTCTGGGCAAGGCGTATTGGCAGGTATCAGAATATCTATAGGTATTTTTGTGGCTGGTATTGTACAAACTCTCGCGGTTGCCTTAGGGCTTGGCCAGTTAATGCAGCAGTTTCCTTCTGTGATTATGATTATAAAAATGCTGGGCGCGCTGTATTTAGCATGGCTTGGTGTGACTATGCTGCGCACATGGTGGACGAATAATAAACAGCCTGAAAACTCGGCAAAAGTCCCGAGTTTATCGTCTAGTAATCTGGTTTTAAAAGGGTTTTTAAACAATTTGATGAACCCAAAAGCCATCTTATTTTTTAGTGTGTTCCTTGTGCAATTTACCAATAATGCGCAGCCAATGAGTATGCAGATCATTACGTTAGGCGTGTTGTTATGTACGATTGTATTATTGGTTAACTTTGTTTTTTCATTGGTTTTCAGTAAGGTAGCAAAGGTATTTGCTAGAAAAATTAAGATCAGCCAACATTTTGATGGCATCTTAGGTGCGCTGTTCTTGGCGCTGGCAGCGAGATTAGCGCTGTCAAAATAACACCACTACAGGATACACAATGACAACAATTGAAACCTTAGACACTGAACGGCTCAGGCTAGTTGCGCCAAATGAAGCGTGCCTAGATGCCTATTTGCAGTTTTATACCGATGGTGACGCATCAAAAATGTACGGCGGGCCGATTGAGCCTGCAAAAGTGCTTGCTAGGCTTAAAGCCGATTTGGGATGTTGGGCTTTGTATGGTTTTGGGGTGTGGGCTATACAAGAAAAAGAGACAGGTCATTATATTGGTACGTGTGGTTTTTGGCGCGGATACAATTGGCCAACCGAGCTCACTTGGTGGCTATTGCCTGCAGGCCGTGGTAAAGGCTATGCCCTTGAAGCGTCTAAAGCGGCGATTGACTATGCTTATGAAGTATTGAAATTTACACACGTTCAAACTTACATGAATGATGATAATTCAGCTGCTCGGGCACTGGTTGAGCGTTTAGGAGGCGTTAAAACGGATAGGCAATGCTTCCCTGATGGGTTGTATCGCGATATTTTTTCGATTGAAAATTAATCAGAATATTCCACTTTTTAGTAGGGCCGGTTTTTTCAATGAAATCACCGGCAAATCCGTCAGTACTGTATGCGGTGCACTAGTTTTTGGGGGAGATATTCACGCTTTCATACGCTGCAATAATATCTGACACGTCATTGTCACCGCGATTAATACGTTGATAGTGAGCAATGGTTTTACTTAAATAGGCTTTTGCATGTGCAGAGGATTGCGCATCACGATATTGCCAGATTGCTTCACCGACCGAAGAAATTGAGTGTGTTTGTACTTTGGGGTTGTTGGTCACTTTCAGTATTTCGTAATAGCGCTTATTTTCGCTAATTAATAACTCATCAATCAGATTTAAATTGTGGTGATTAAGCGTTTGTCTCAAGGTGTAAAGATGATGCACAGGGCAGAGCAAAAATTCGATGTCAGAACTTGGATTATTGGCGAGTATACTTCTGATAAACCGACCACACAGATCGCCGCCAACACCGGCAATAATGACAAGGTGCTTTCCTGATTTTCCCTCAAGCGGGAGTTTTGCAACATCCATACAGTGGGCTTGCCATTGCGTCTGCTTGTCAGCGTAAAACTGTGCGAGTTTCGCGTCTAAGGCTTCCATTAAATGCGGGACAATATCAACAAAATGCACCGTCGCATCAAGGTTTTTATCTAGTAGATTTGCACCCAGTAGGCCATGATCACAACAGCAATCCCAAATATGGGTGTACTGGTTGTCTACAAGCTGACTAATTTCTGCAAGTCGTTTACCTAACTTCATTTATCGCTCACTGTTAACTTGATAACGGGCTAAAAACATATCGACGGTTTCTTCTATGACCTTGTCTTGGGTGATGTGAGCATCAAGCTCAAAACCATACAAGCGAGGGTAAAAAATAAAGGACTTTAACTGAAAGACAAATTGCTTAGTAGCGAACGTAATATCATCTACTTCCAGTTGCTTTGCGGTGATTGCATGTTCAAGGAAGGTTTCGAAGTAGCGCATACAGCCCACTTTGGTGTTATTCAAGTGTGCAGCCATATCTGGGTTTTGTAATAGCTCTAAAAATGCCACCCGTGCGATGCGTAAAAAAGGGGCTGAGGTCAACATATCGGCTTCTGATTTTGCGATATCGATAAGCTGATCGCGCATAGGTTTGTCATTCGTATAAATACGCTCTTGGTCTTGGGTTACTTGGCTGAGCATGTTTTCAATCACGGCGTAAAGTAGCGCTTCTTTGCTATCAAAGTGGTTATATACAGTGCGTTTAGATACTTCTGCGGTTTGGGCAACCAAATCCATGCTGGTTTGTTGCGCACCCTGTTCAGCAAATAAAATCTCTGCTGCATTTATGATTTGCAAGCGTTTTTTCTCTGATAGCTTCATCAATTAACTCCTCACTTTGATGGGGCTAGTGTAGCTGAAATCAAAAAAACTTGCACTGTGTAGTTTACTTTTATTGATGCATATGAAAAACTGCACCGTGTAGTTTACTTTTTGTGGTGACATATGAAAGCTAAATATAAAGTGTCTTTTGTAGCAGCAGTATTATTTGGATTAACGGTTGGAGGATGTTCTATGGTGTCAAATTTAGATGCACAAGTGAATGAAGCAGGTTATCACTCAACTCAATTTAAAGAAGGCAAGTTTCACAACATCAACGAAACCCAACCGCCAAGTTTAAGTAAAACACTGGAGATTTTTTGGCGCTTTATGACGGAATCTAAAGTGTCGCCTGTGCCGAGCAGGCCATTACCTATGGTGCAACAGACGCCGTCTATGTTGGCACAGCTGTCGGATACACAAGTACATATGATCAAATTAGGTCACTCATCTATTTTGCTTAAAGTGTATGGTAAATATTGGTTGTTAGATCCGGTGTTCTCTAAACGCGCATCGCCATTTAGTTTTGCAGGGCCTGAGCGCTTTCAAGAAACGCCTATCTCCCTCGAAGACTTACCGCCAATTGAGCGCATTTTAATTTCTCACAATCACTACGATCATTTAGACAAAGACAGCGTGTTGGCTTTGATGGATAAAACGCAGGAAATTTTTGTTCCACTTGGTGTGGAAGGGGATCTCGCTCAGTGGGGAGTGGACAAAACCAAGGTTAAAGTCTTTGACTGGTGGCAGGAGCACGTTGACAGTGAGAGCTTGGTCGCTTTTGTGCCAACACAGCACTTTTCTGGTAGGGGGTTGGGCGATGGGAACAAAACGCTATGGGGTTCATGGGTAATAAAAGCGGGCGAGCAAAGCCTTTATTTTAGTGGCGACTCTGGTTATTTCGATGGCTTTAAAGACATAGGTCGGCGCTATGGACCATTTAACTACACTTTTATCGAAACCGGTGCTTATGACAAAGATTGGGCTGACATTCATATGACTCCAGAGCAAAGCGTGCAAGCACATATTGATTTGAATGCAGAGGTCATGTTGCCTATTCACAATGGTACATTCGATTTGGCTTTTCATGCTTGGTATGAGCCGTTAGAGCGTGTGTCCAAGGCTGCGCAGCAGCATCATGTGACAATCAACACCCCCATTGTCGGTGAGGTACTCACTGCGGGGCAGTCGCATAACAATGCCTTTTGGTGGAAATCTTTCATGTCTAACGGTTAACACATGGCGACTGTTTGTATAATATAGCGGTCCAAATTATGATGAATTTGGATCTTCTTTATGCATACAGAAATAGAACAAGCCACGATTGCGATCGTCGATCGTCAACTCGAAGCTTATAACAATCAAGACATTGACGCCTTTGCAGCGACGTACAGCGATGATGTAGAAATTTACCAATCACAAACCTTGGTGTTCAAAGGTAAAGACGCTCTGATTGAGCGCTATGGCAAAAAATTTTCTAGTTTAAGCTACTTACATGCAGCTTCTTTAAAGCGCATCGTACATGATCGTTTTTTAATTGATCATGAACTGGCTGAGTCTTCAACAGTGCCAAGTAAAGAGGTGGAGAACAGTATTAAGGTGATCGCCGCTTATGAAGTTCAAAATGGTCTTATTTGCAAAGTAACATTTATGGGTTAATGGTTTAAATAGTCTGTGACGTTTACAGAGTTTTTGATATTGATTATTATTATCAATATCAAAAGCTAAGTTATGACGGGTTATGGACTATCATCAGGTAATTGCTAAAGATGCATTTGAACAAGCATATCAAACTGCCAGTGCTGAATTTGCAGTAAAAGCAATGATGCTCAAGCATAGTCCTGCCAGTATTGATAACCTCACCGATTACATTGACGCAGGGCGCAAATTTATAGAAGTGTGCTTGAGCGGTCACGACCCGCTACTTACAACACAATTGCGCATGTGGTTTAGACGCAATCTGGTTTTAAATTCAAGCAGGGGCTCCGCAAATTTAAAGTTTAAACACATCTGTCGGGCAGAACTTGAGAAATTAGATAAGCATTTAAAAATCGTTTTTTCACATTATGGCAGTAATATTACCCCCTTGTTGCCACAAGTGAGGTAATACAGAGTGCAACTGGTTATTTGCGCTTATTGACAGCTTCTAGCAAGTCAGAAGAGAGCTTTATTAAATAATCCTTACCGTATTGTTCGTTTTCAAGTTCGTCGTATAAAAACGCAGGTAAGTCATTCACATAGTCATCACTTAAGCTTGCAATACCCAATGCACAAGCCGCAACAGTGTCCACATCGCCACCAAACGCCACTGATTTGATTAAAAGCTCAGAGTGGCTTTTTGCATTCAATAAAACCGTTAGCAATGCATTGACAGTCTCATACCCACAGCATGCGACTTCATTTTGCCACTGACAGTCCCATGTTATTTCAGTATGAGACTGAACAAATTCAGCAAGCTGCTGTTTAGGTCCTATTTGGTAATAAAAATAGTGACTAGCCAGCGCAACCGCTTGTGACGAGTTAATACCAATGGCGGTGTCATGGGTGAGTTTGGCTTGTAATTGTGCGTTGTTAAGGACATCTTCAATGTTTGGAAATAAGCCAATGGGCACTGAGCGCATTGCTGCACCATTTGCTTTGCTGTTGGGCTTAATTTGGGCTAAAAACTCTTCAGCTGAATTAATTGAGTCTAAAAATGCATAAAAACCCTTGGAGTAACCAAGGCGCTTGTCTCGTTTGAAGCACTCAACAAATTTTTGTGTAATGGTGTATTCATCCCAAGGCGCAGAGCTTATCATCAGCTCTGCGAGCGCCATCGACATTTGCGTGTCATCTGTGTAGTGACCGGGTGCGATACCGAGTCCATGCTCATGATAAGCTGTTAAATTATTAAAATTTGCAACCTTCTCTTTGCTAGCAAATTCAAAACCAGCGCCGTAAGCATCGCCAATAGCGATTTCAAGTAGCATGTGGTACTCCTAATTTTTATTTATCTTTTAACCTTTAACTTTCAACTTTGGCCATGATGAATTGATTATTTTCTTCACGAAATAAGTAGAAAGTGAATGTATTATTTTGTCTCATTGACCCTGAGCTATAAATCATAAACGTCAGTGGAGAATGTGTTAAATAGCGGTATTCAAATGGCGAACCCCATTTATCCAATGGCACGGTATTGAGCAGTTCGGGGTGAAGCTCAGTCAGTGTCTTTAAAGCGTTCAAATCAGCCAAGTTGTTGCCTGGTTTGGTGTGATAAATAGCGAGCGCCTCTGCGATTTTTAACACACGAGAGACGTCTTTGTCGGTTTGATTGCCAAATAAGCTTGTAATCATTAACAACAGCAAAAAGAGTATAACTAAGGTGCTGTAAATCGTGTTTCTTTTTATTGTCATTTTTATAGGCAACAGTTTAAGTGATAAGCGCGGTAAACATGCTGTTAAGTAAAATGTAGTAATATCATCTAGATGAATAAAAATAAAGCAAATGACGATGTATTTAAGTCGTGCCCTATGACCTCGATACCTAGACAATTCCTTAAGCCTACTAACTTTGCTAAAATGCGAGACTTAAAGGTTTACTATTGAGGAATTCATGAAACACTGGGCTGTACGTTTATCCGTTTTAATACTCATTATTTTAGCTGCAAGGCAACCTGACCTTGCGCTACAAAACCCCGGAAAGGTTATTTCTTACAAAGGATTAGTACAACCTACTGACTATAGGGGGGTAACTAACGAAACGTGTACAGCAAACAGGTTGACGTCTGTCGAACATCCATTTATCGAAAATACACTCCCTGCAATTGAAAAGGCATTTGAATTGGGCGCTGACACCGTGCACCTGAACGTGCATGCGACAGCAGATAAACAGCTGGCTATTTTTCATGATTGGACCCTAGATTGCCGAACGAATGGCGAAGGGGTGACGTCAAAGCAAACCATGGAATATCTAAAATCCTTAGATGCAGGTTATGGCTACAGTGTCGGTGAGGAGGAAGTGTATCCACTCAGAGATAAAGGGGTTGGCCTCATTCCTTCTCTCACTGAAGTGCTTACGAAATTCCCAGAAAAATCGTTTTTACTTAATGTGAAAACAGCAGGTCCAGAGTCAATCGAAGTGCTGACAAGTCATTTAAATAAGCTAACCGCTGAACAGCGCAGCCGTATTAGTTTTATGGGTATTCAAAGTGTATCAGAGGAGATTGTTGAGCAATTCCCTGAGCAAATGACGTACTCAAAAGAGGTCGGTAAACGCTGTCTTGTGAAGTACATTTTTATTGGTTGGTCACGTTACTACCCCGGATCTTGCAGTAATACAACCCTCGTAATTCCAGAGCAGTTTGGTAGGATTTTATGGGGATGGCCTGAACAATTTGCTGCACGCGCTCAACAAAATGGCAGTGAAGTCTACCTTTATCAAACTAAGCAGCCTTATTCATCAAGCAGTGATTTAAGAGAGCAGGGCATCGGCCTGTTTACTGCTGATATGTATGGCTTAACTGAAGGCGCTAAAAGCAAGTAACTTAGCGTGTTTGAATAGAGAAAGGCTGCGTGTGCAGCCTTTTTTCACTTTTAATAGACGTCTCGCACATAACGTTTTTGTTTTTTAAGGCTTGCGACATAGGCCTGAGCCTCTGCTTCATCAAAACCGCCGTGCTTGGCAATGACATCATGCAAGGCTTTATCAACATCTTTGGCCATTCTGAATGCATCACCACACACATAAAAATAGGCACCGCGTTCTAACCAACTAAAGAGCTCAGCACCTTGTTCTTGCATTTTGTCTTGTACATAGACTTTTTGCGCTTGGTCACGAGAGAATGCTAAATCTAAACGGGTAAGCAAGCCGCTTTGCTGCATTTGCTCAAGCTCTTCTTGATATAAAAAGTCACATGATTTTTGTCTATCGCCAAAAAATAACCAGTTGTCACCAGTGGCCTCAGTGGCCGCGCGTTCCTCTAAAAAGCCCCTAAATGGCGCAATACCGGTTCCTGGACCGACCATGATAATCGGTGCTGAGTGGTCTTCAGGTACCGAAAAGTGTTTGTTTGGTGCAAAGTAGCATTTCACTTTATCACCGGGTTTACAGACATCGGCCAAAAAGGTGGAGCAGACCCCATTGTGGGCGCGGTTTTCTTGCTCATAACGGACGCTGGCAATGGTTAAATGTACTTGATTGTTATGTTTCTTAATACTCGATGAGATTGAATAAGCTCTTGGCGCAAGTGGTTTAGATAAACGGATAAAATCGCTTGCGGTGAATGCATTAGGTGCATATTTTCTCAATAGGTCAACACAATCGAGACCCCAAATAAAATCATTTAAGGCTTGAGCGTCTTCTTCTAATTTAGCAATAAATTGAGCATCACCACTTCGAGCAGCCACTTCAGCGACAAACTCTTTACTGGGTATTCTGATTTCTAAGAGTTCACTAAAAATAGTTTGCAGTTCCAGCGTATGGCCATCGTATTGCTCTTGCTGCTCAGGGCGGGCCCCAAGTAGTGCGATTATTTCTTCAACTAAATCTGCGCGATTAACCGGGATCAAATTAATGGCATCCCCTGCGTCATACACTTCCTTTGAATCAAGTAACGAAAACTCGTAGTGGCATGTCTCTTTACCTGAGCCTGGTTTATTTAGTGTATAGGCGTTGATCAGTTCAGCTTCAAATGGGTTTTCACGGGTGAATTTGGGTTTGGCTTTTTTACTGGCCACAGGCGCTGCCGTGGGGATGACTTCACTTTGCCCGTTACTGCCTTTTTGTGCAATGGTGGGTAAGGTTTCAGCAATCCACTCTTGCGCGGGCGACTCAAAGGCCACATCACAATCGACCCTATCGGCAATGCGCGTTGCGCCAAGTGCTTCCAGGCGCTCATCCCATTGAATACCAGCAAGACAAAAATCATCGTAATTGGTGTCACCAAGAGCAAGCACCGAAAAATAGGTGTTATCGAAGCGAGGCGCTGTGTCACTCGTGATATCATCCCACAGTGCTTGTGCGTTATCAGGCATCTCGCCTTCACCATATGTGCTGGTGATCACCAGTAGTCGTTCAGCTTGGCTGAGCTGAGTCAATTCAGCGTCATCCATATCAAGCACCACAGGGGAAAGACCGTGGTTTTTAGCAATTTCAGCGGCTTCCTCAGCAACACCCTCAGCATTCCCTGTCTGAGAACCATAAATGATGGTAATGGGTTTAACCTGTTGCTGCGGTGCGCTGGTGGTTGATACATGCTCTTCTTTGACCAGCAAGCGTGTATGCAGACCTGCTAAAAAGCCGCCTAGCCATTGTCTTTGATCGTCGTTAAATGGGATATCCTGTGGTAAAAACGGGACTTTTTTGTTGCTTTTAATGTGTTCCATAATCTTCTCCTACTTACGCAGCGTGCCTGACGGCTTCTGAAAGTACATGGCAATAATGTGTGGCGAGTAATTCATTTAAACTGCGATATTCAAGTAAGGCTTGTTGCACTGCTTTGTCTCTATGAATGATCCACACACTGGTTCCAATCGCTGGTGAGTCACATACCTCTCTAAGAGAGAGAGCATCTTTATAATCTTGCACACGCTTTTGCGCCAGTAAGCAACTAAGTGCTTGGTCATCATAACTGGCTAGGGCTTCTTTGGCGTCTTTAGCTAACGCATCGATAAGCTTGTGATCTAACGTATCAAACAAATAATGTGCGTTTACCTCTGTATAGCCTTGTGCATGTTGCTTTTGTACTAGCTGATCTGCTCTATGCAAAATCCCCGCGCTGCTGATATATCGATAGACAAGGGCTGTATCACAGTCCCCATAGTCGGGGAGTTCACCATCAAATAAGCTGATATTGGAGTTGTGATAGTCCTGATATGCATGCTTTATCGTTTTAACCGACTTTTCAGCCCAGCCTTGTGATAGCTCTTCCAACATGGTGCGTCTATTGAGCGTTTGCACAATGCGATCCGCACAGTGATACTGGAATAACGCATTCGGGATAAGCACATAAAAGTGCTGTTTGGTAGTTTGCCAGTCATCTAGAAGCGCTTGAACTTTTAAGGAGCGTGTTGCTGTGACGTGATCAGTCAGGTGTTGCAATAGTGCTTGTTCTTGCCCTTTGCAAATCGCATCGTCTTCCCCTAGGTTCAAAGCGGTGACTGAATCTTGGGAGCAGAGTTCACTTATTCGTCCTGATGGATCGTATTGATAAGCGGTGCCACCGCTCATGCCGTTACCAAAGCCTTTGCCATATGTGCCAATATTCACAATTGCACCATTGGTCATATACTCGCAGCAAAAATCGCCAACGCCTTCAATCACAGCAACAGCGCCTGAGTTCCTAACGCCAAATCGATCACCCGCTTGTCCGTTAACGTAAAGCTGTCCGCCCGTCGCACCAAACAAGGCAAAGTTTCCAATGAGGACATTTTCTTCTATAGAGTTATTACCATTGGTAACGACGATTTGTCCGCCACTTGCACCTTTTCCGACACCATCATTGCAAGTCCCTATATGTTGCAGAAACATACCTGAGTTATTAAAAGCGCCATAACTTTGGCCTGCGGAGCCCGTGGTATGCAGTTTGATGCTATTGGGTTTGAGCGTTTTACGACCATTTTCAAGGCGCATTATGGCGGGGTGGTTTTCAATGTCGGTATCAGGTAAGCGGTAATTCAAAATACGCTCAATGTCGATGGCCAATTGACCACCCACGGTTTTGTTACAGTTGTTAAGCTTGACAGGTTCGCTTTCAAACTGGGTGAGCTTGGTGGTAAGAAAATTTTCTTCTAATTGCTGCAGCCAAGCATTGTCGATATCAAAATTGGCTTCTAAATAAATGGGCTTGGTTATGTTTATTTCTTGGGCTGGCTTCAACATTGCAGTCATATCCAGCTTACCGACCATGGCAGGGTGAGATACTAAATGCAATAGATCTGAGCGCCCTCTAACTTCCGCAAGCGAACGATAACCAATACTGGCTAAAATCTCACGGACTTCGTGGGCCACATTCATAAAATACTGTGCAAGCGCCCTTGGATCGCCTCGATACACCTCTGGGTTGGTGGTTAATCCAGCAGGACATTTTAGATTACAATTTTTGGCCATCACACATTTGAGCATCATTAAAGCGGTGGTACCAAACTCAAATGAATCCCCACCGAGCATTGCTGATTTAACGACGTCACTACCAGTTTGGTGTGCATTTGAGCAGCGAAGCGTTATTTTGTCGCGCAGGCCATTCTCGCTCAGCGCTTGATGCACTTCTGCAATGCCAATGTCGGCAGCGCGTCCTGTGTGTTTTAAACTGGTTACTTGCGCAGCGCCTGTACCGCCTGTATTGCCTGCGACATTGATAACATCTGCGCCAGCCTTGGCGACACCCACAGCAATAGTACCAATGCCTTCAGAAGACACGAGCTTGACAATAACACGCACGCGCGCCGCTTTTGCATCATGAATTAACTGGCCTAAGTCTTCGATTGAATAGGTATCATGATGCGGTGGAGGAGAAACGAGTTCGACCCCTGGCGTCCCCCCTCTTGCTGCTGCGATCACCACGTTTACTTTTGGTGCGGGTAATTGCCCGCCTTCGCCTGGTTTTGCACCTTGGCCAATTTTGATTTCGATTTCCTGTAGTGCAGGATCGGCCAAGTAGCCAGTCCACACACCGAAGCGTCCTGAGGCAAACTGCTTAATTTTACTGGCTTTAACTGTATTGTATCGGCGTGAGTTTTCACCGCCTTCACCTGAGTTACTCATTGCACCTGCGATATTGGTGCCTTGCGCAACAGCCTCGTGGGCCTTTTCAACTAAGGCGCCATGGCTCATTGCGCCCGAGGCGAATGTTGCTGTGATCTCATGAGCGGGTTGCACATCAATGATAGAAACCTGATCTGCGCCACTTACTAGTTTGCTGCATAACTTATCAAGTGTTGAGTTAGTCCGCGTTTCAATGAGTATTTTGTCATTGGCTGGTAAAACTTCATACACTTCTGTTTTGAATAGCTGATTGAGCGCTTCAGCCAGAGAATGATTGATATCTGCATTATTGGCGCTGTGGCTCAATAACCATTTGTGCTGTGCGATAGGTTCAACATTTAGGCCCCTCACATGCACTTTAAAAGAGCCTGAAATTTCAATTAATTTGAGCGCATTAACGAAGGCTTGCGTGCTGTTGAGTTGAGTAAAGTCTAAGGGCAGGGCGAGTACGTCTCGCAGTGCCGCTGGTCGGTGATGACGTTCAACCAGTAAATTCTGACTAAACTCTCTGTAAGCTTGCGTTATCTTAAATTGAGCGATTTGCTCAGGTGTTCTTGCTTCGAAGCCTAAGTCTTTGTAACCATCGTCCTCTGGCAGGATCACACCTGTGTCCGTGGACTCTAATTGTGATTCATCAATATATTGAATTTTCTCTTCTGTCATATTGATGTATTCACGTACGGCGGTTGTGCCAAAGCTGTGGCCTGCTCCTTGCGCACGCTCTTTGAATAAGCCGAGCACGGGGATTTGGTCTTCAGCTTGCACTTCAAAAACTTTTTTATGCCAACTAACGGCGCTTTCTACGAGGTCTTTAAAGCGTGCACCGCCAACCGGTGAGTGAATATTCGGGAAAATGGCTTTGAGTAATGGGTCGTGAGTATCTATGAAGTTGGCTTCAAAAAACTCACCGCCAATGTAGCTCTCGACTGTGCACAATCCGAATTTACCCATGGTTTTCATCAAGGCTTTTTCAGCGGCTTTTTGATATCGAGCCAGTGCATCGAGTACCGCTTGTTCATTTGCGAATAATTCAACAGCGCGATTGTAGACCGTGATAGGGCACACCGCGGATGCACCAAATCCAAGTAAGCAAGCAAGATCATGGGTGCTGGCAGCTTGACCTGTGTGACATACTAGACTGGTATTAAATCGCAGCCCCTCAGCGATTAATTTTTGGTTAATGGTTGCAACGGCGAGCAGTGCTGGAATGGCTGCCTGCTGATGGGTAACCGCTTGGTCACTTAAGATGATAATATCGCAGCCGTCCTGAGCTAGTTGCTCGGCGCGACAAGCTAGGGTCTTGAGTGCATCAAGTAATTGCTGCTGATGGTCTGTATGCTCTGGATCAATATTAAACAGCATAGGCAAAGTGCTCACCTTGAGTGCGGTTTGGGTACTGATCTTGGCCAAATCTTGAGGTTTTAAAAGCGGAGAGTTGAGCACAATTTGGCGGTGACTTGTGGGGCTAATATTGGGTTTTGCTCCCAAAGCAACACGTAAAGTCATACCATCGACTTCGCGAATGCTGTCTAGTGGTGGGTTTGTCACTTGTGCAAAACGCTGACTGAAGTAGCGTGATACTCCCCCTTCTTCACGAGTAAGTACGTTAGGCGCGAGGCCATAACCCATTGCTGATATTTTTTCAGAGCCATCTTGCAACATGGGGTCAAGCATAAACTTAAAGCTTTCCTGGTTCATGCTATACGCAACATGTTGTGCTGCAATATTGAGCTGAGTATTGTGAGTGACATCGCTTTGATTCACAGTGGGGAGCTCTGCCAGTGTGAGCCTTGCTTTGTTTAACATCGCCGCGTAATCGTGCTCAGCTGCAAGCTCTTCCATGATTTGTGCGGTGAGCTTTATCTCTTTGTTTTGATGGTCGAAGACAATCATACCGCCCGCTTCAATACGGCCTCTGCGAATAATCTCCTCTTCGGCAAAATCGATTTGTCCAGCTTCGCTCATTACCGCGAGATAGTCATGGGTTTCAACGCTGCGAAGTGGTCTTAATCCCAATCTATCTAATCGTGCGCCAACCTTTACGCCGTCGCCAAAAATAAAGGCCGCGGGGCCGTCGTTTTTCTCTTCATATAGTGAAAAGTACTCAAGCATCGCGCGCACGGGCTTAGACAAGCTTTCATCGTTTTCCCAAGCTGGAGGCATCATAGCCAGCGCAGCCACATCAATCGGCATATCGTCTTCGATAACGCGTCTTGCAAGGGTTTGATCAAGCCGAGCCGAGTCTGATTGGCCAGCAGGAAATATTAAGCGCTTGTTTTTATATTTTGCAATGGCATTCTCACTGAGTCTGTTTTTTCTATCAGTATTTAACTCGCCATTGTGTGCCATTCTTCTAAATGGCTGCGCGAACATAGGATTTGGCGCAGTATTGGTCGAAAACCGAGTATGAAAGAATAAAGTGTGGATCTGCTGATCAGGATCGCTGAGGTCTGCAAAATAGGGGATCACTTCCCAGCTATTTAATCGACCCTTTAAAACTTGTGTTTGCGAGCTCATTGACAGTGGATACAATCCGCGAAGTTGCTCGGTGGTAAACGCATGCAGTTCAATGTCTTCAAGTGCTTGATGTATTAAAGACTCAAAGACGGATTGGCTGCTGATATGAACGGGTTTAGCAAAAATAAATTGCTTAATATTCAGCTGTGCCTGTCGACTAGCAGGGTTTAGTACAGACCTATTAGTTGCGACATCTCGTGTCATGAGGACTTCTAACTTGTGTGTAGCTAGAACTCGGTTTATCAATGACAGTGCATCTTCACGATTGGCACTGTCGTTGGGTAAGAAAAAGTTAGCGACACCAAACTCACCTAATTCTAGGTTTGATTGTTGAGTCACTTTTCTAAAAAATGTGAGAGATAAATCAATATTTACACCAGCGCCATCGCCAATTCCTTCGGCATTCATACCACCTCTGTGTGGGATCATACATAGTGCCTGATGTGCGTGTTGGATAAGTTGATGTGTTTTTAAGCTCTGCTTGTGAGTAATAAAGCCGACACCACAACTAGACTTATCGAGGTCTTTATCAAATAAATATCGTTTCATAGTGTACCCAATTCAGTAAAACGGGTGTGCTCATCTTGGTTATTGGCATTGAAAACGAGCTACACATTTTTTAAGCAGGCTTTCCAAGCTACTTCTTTGTGAATTTATATGCAAATGATAAATATTTGTATTCTCTTGTTTGTGGCTGTTTAAGTGGGTTTTGTTGCTTTTGTAAAAAATAGATTCTTGTTAAGGTTCTGTTTTTGAATGGGTTTGTGTTGTTTTCTGGGTGTTTTTAAATGTAATTGAATATTTTTCACGCGTGTGAATGTTTATTGTGTAAACGGCTTTGTTCACTTGAGGTTTTTTGAATAACCCTAGGGATATTGAGTAAGGGGGGGGGTCTGAAAAATAGCCTTGCTGAATGGCTTTTCCTGTGTTAGCTTAAACAAGTTATGAATACTTATATTTCTGAATTACTTATCAATTTTTCTTGGTGGCGCTCTTAATTGAGCGGCGCTTGAATACGTGTGTTCAACTGCTGCCGAGAGGTGAGAGTTGATTCACAAACACTGTCTCTTTCGGTAGTAAATAAACAAGGAGACAGCGATGACACATACCATTCTTACCGGTGACAGACCGACCGGACCATTACATTTAGGCCATTTTGTGGGCTCTTTGCAGCACCGTGTATCTTTGCAAGAAGAGTACAATCAAACAATTTTGATCGCGGATATGCAGGGGTTGACTGATAATGGCCATAACCCCAAAAAAGTTGCAGACAACATCTTTAATGTGATGGCTGATTATTTGGCTGTCGGCATTTGTCCAACTAAAACGACGATTTGTTTGCAATCGGCGCTTCCTGCATTAGCCGAGCTTGCAATGTATTATGCAAACCTTGTGAGTGTTGCCCGATTGGAGCGTAACCCAACAGTGAAAGCGGAAATTGCCAGCAAAGACTTTGGTGCTTCTATTCCTGCTGGTTTTTTAAGTTACCCGATAAGCCAAGCGGCTGATATCACTGCTTTTGATGCAACATTAGTGCCTGTGGGGGAAGATCAACTCCCAATGATTGAATTAACCAACGAAATTGTTCGTAAACTTAACCATGTTGCCGGTAAACAAGTTTTAATTGAAGCCAAGCCGTTATTGAGTGAGGTATCCCGATTACCGGGTGTTGATGGCAAATCTAAAATGTCTAAATCACTTGGCAATGTGATTACTTTTGGCAGTACAGATGATGAAATTGTCAAAGCCGTCCGAGCGATGTACACCGATCCAAATCATATTCGTGTTGATGACCCAGGTCAGGTTGAAGGGAATGTTGTATTTACTTACTTGGACGCTTTTCATGACGATAAAAGCTATGTTGCATCACTCAAAGAGCATTATCGTCGAGGCGGCTTGGGAGACAGTAAACTCAAAGGCATACTTGCAGATTGCTTAGTGAATTTAATTACCCCTATTAGGGCTAGACGAGCACAGTACATTGCAGATCCTGGTCAGCTGAGAGCGGTTTTATTGGCAGGTACAGAGCAGGCAAATCAAAAATCACAGCAAGTATTAGGAAGAGTGAAGCAGGCGTTTGGACTAAATATTCTTTGAAAGGTCATTATGTGACCGGCCACATGTTAAATGTGGCCGGCACGCCTCATTCCCAATACGCTTGGGCCATTACTCAGGTTGTTTTAATGGCACATGTTGGAAGATATCCGGATCAATTTCACGGGTGTTGAAATTAGGGAAATCTCGAACTGAAGCCATTTTTTGCGGGTCTCCTGTGACCATTCTCAAAAGCTGATTAGTATCTGCTTTGAAATAATATGTGGCGGGACCTTTGCCATTGGGGCGTTGAAAGTGCCAAATATCAGCTTCAAACCCCAGTACCTCGCACGTTCCTTGGAACTGAGCATCACACAATTCGAGCACATCTTGCATTAGAATTAACTCGTGGCATGGGTCAACTTCGTCGTTTAATACTTGCTCTGTAAACGTGCTCTGCTTGTCCATATGTTCACGACTGTATGCAACTTTCGATTTGAAAGACTCATTGGTTGCAGGGTACATGATTTCAGACATCCATAACCGGTGACCTGTTTTTTCTTCAGACCATGGGTTGAAAAGGCCGTCGATTCTGCACACATTGCGCGTATAATCAAACCAGCAGTAACCCGATGTGATGTGGTCGTCTGGCTGCATAGGTTGCCAGTAAGAAATATAACTGGTGCTCCACTGTGCAGGTAATTTAGGTCGCTGCTTTTGTTTGTGCAGGTCCATATTATTTATCTCCACGAGCCAGTGCTCTCTCAAGTGCTTGGCCAAGTGCTGCGGGCAGTGGCGGTAATTCGCTACGGCGCTCTGCAAAACTTTGTGCAATTTCTGGTGGTGATAAATGCATTCTGTCTTCCACTGTTTCAAACCATAAACGGCTGATAGTGGCATGTTGGTCAAATAAACGCATGATAGGCATTACATGCTGGTTAAAGTCAGTCAATGCTGCTTGCACATTGTCTGGGTTGTCATACACGGCTTTAACTAATATCTGTGCCCCAACCACTGCCATGGTTGTACCGTGACCGATTGAGAAGTGGCCAGACTGTAGCGCATCACCAAGTAGTGCAACATTGCCATCAAACGCTTGTTCATGGCTTAAAGTCATAAAGTTACGCCATTTTAGGCCTTCTTGTGCCATCACTGGATTGCCGTCTAAGTCATCTTCAAAAACCGATGCGATGAACTTTTCAGCATCTTGCGCTGACATTTCATCTAGGCCAGACTTTTGATAAGTCTCTTCGCTACATTCCACCACGAATGTACTCATCGTGCTGGAATATTTGTATGAGTGCGCGACAAAAATACCCTTTGAATGAGATTTAAAAATCAGGTTCATGGCATCAAATGTTTTGGGCGTGCCGTACCACATATAACGGTTTTTGCCGAATTCGATTTTAGGTTTCAATGCGTCACGGTAGTAAGTGGTGGTATGGTTGATGCCATTTGAGACCACCACTAAATCATAGTCGTTACATAATAGTTCGGCATCTTCAAGGGCTGGCTGTTCATAGTCAATGGTTATGCCTAAGCTGACGCATAGCTGTCTAAGCTCTCTTACCATGGATTTTCGCTCTGCACCGCACAGTGTCACGCCGGTACTTTTTAGCGCGCTTTGGTTGTGGTGAGTGAGTTTGAAGTCCTCCAAATACTGAGCGTCTAGCGTTTCATGGTTTGCTAGGTAAGACAGTGGATTAGCAGGGTGGTGCGGCGCACGACCTGGCAATACCACGCCCCAGCCAACAACGTTTGCATCTGGGTGATTCTTTTCAATGATGCGAATATCCCACTCTGGCTGTAATTTTTTAGTTTCACTTGCGAACATCAGGCCAGATGGGCCTGCACCAACGACTAAAATCTTCATTAATTCATTCTCCCTATTTTATACCAAACGTTTTGCTTTTCTTGCTTGTCTCTAAGTTCACTGTAACGCATTGAAGTGAAATATAATTTTTCTGCCATATCTGGCGGATAATGATCTGGAAACTTCTGGTTCATGTAACGTGCAAACCGTGCTCGCATAAAGAATATTGGGTCAGAGCAGCTAAGGACCTCGTAGTTTGCTCGTGCCATATCTTGCATTGCATCCGCTTCGATTTTTCGAAGTTCTGTGAATTCACTCAGTACTTTGTCAAAGTCATCGCCATATTGCTCAAATAAAGTATCTAGCACGTAGGCATCTTCAAGCGCCATATTCATGCCTTGCCCTAAAAATGGCGCTGTGGCATGCGCTGAGTCGCCAATCAGTAGTGCAGTGTTTTTATAGTGGAATGTAGAAGAGCGAACATTAATTAAGTCATTGCTGGGCTTCACCATAAATTGTTCAAACATATCCTGGCGAATATCTTCTGGGACCATCGGGTAGTACTGGTCGAAGAATGCACGCATGGCGGTGCGGTCATCACTGTGTAAACTCACTTGCCCTGTGTAAGGTAAACAAACCGCGAAGCTGATACTGCCATCAGGTATGGTCGCCGCTCGGCCTGCAAATTGGCCACCTGAATCCATACCAAAGAAGTAGAGTAGATCTTTGCGTAAGCCCACTTTTGAGGCGTCTGGCACCACAAGCGTTTTGTAACCATGTTTGAAGAAAGACTGGTGGAACTCAAAGCGTCGGCAGTTTGACTGCATGGCCTCGCGCACACATGAGCGTGCGCCGTCTGCGCCTATCAATAAGTCACCTTTGTGAGTGACAAAGTTGTCTTCACTGTCTTTGGTCATGACTGAGCTATCGTCTAAGTTGACTTCAATACAACGTTGGTCATAGTGGTAATGAACGCCTGCTAGTTCAGCGTATTTATTGAGTAAAACTTGAAACGCACTGCGACTTAATGACAGTGGTTTGAGCTTATCAAGCGGCGGCAGTTCACGTGTTTTAGGTTCACCTTTGATAAAAAATGACATACCAGATACTTCAACGCCACATGCTTGCAATTCCTCAACAGGGATCCCCGCAGCGACGACAGCTTCAATGCCTCTTACTGTCATACTCACACCAATGGCGCGTGAACTAACTTGGTCAATATAGTCGGCCTGGCTTTGTAGGGGATTTCCACGTTTTTCTATGATGTGTACATCGTATCCACGTTTTGCTAAGTATATGGCTGTCAGGCCACCGGCTAGACCGCCGCCAATGACGATTATTTTCTTCATGATTAAGCTTCCCTTGAAAGTTTGCCAGTTGCGATTTCATGCATCTGATTTTGAAAAAACTCTAATAACTCAATTTGTGTTGTTGGAGGTTTTGCACAGACCATAGCTCTGCCCATATCAGCAAGCTGTTTACACTGCTTTGAGATGGCCATACACCCTTGCTCTAGGTCTGAAAATACTTGTGTTTCAATTGGTTCTGGCACAGGTGGACCTGCGTTTCTGCCCAGCGTACCCGATGGTAAGGTCATTAATAAAACCGATAGTGGTCTTAAAATGCCAGTCATTAAATCTATGGCACCATTCATTAAACGAGAGCGGCGCATGCTGCCCAGTGGCTGAATGGCAAAGTGCTGCATCATGAGTTGAAACATCAATTCATGACAGCCTTTATAAAATTGCATGAGTTCTACAGCAGCAGGATCGGTAACGAGATTACAGCCTGTTCTCGGTTCAAAAACAGGGTTTTTTAACACCGGATAAGCTGGCTCGAACGGAATGTCGCTGTTGGTTAAAGTTTTAGAGATGGCCCGAAGACGATTAAAGTGACTGACTTCGAATTGTGGTGAGTCAGCAGCAACACCTTCGCCTTGCTCTGTGACGAAGTTAATGGCAAATAGTGCAGTTTCTTTGTCGTACACCTCAAATTGATAACCGGGATATTCACGATTGATAATTTCATTTAAGAATAAGTGGTGTTCACCACCGAGGTTGACCCGCTCTTTGCCAAATAAATCGGGGATCTCTTCAATACCTTTGGTGATATCCGCGTAAAAATCTGCGATAGATTTCCCAACAGTTGGAAAAAACGCGGGCCACTCAAAGCGCACAAACTTTGCGATGATGTGCTCAGAGAAGGGTTCAAAAGAAAACTCAGTATCGAGGCCAAACTTGTCTTTGGCTTCTTCACCAAGTACGGGTTTACCCGGATAAAACGGCTCACCAAGTGCCATCAATAAGTTATTGACGACCAAATAATGGATCATCTCTTCATGCGCTATTTCGAGTAAAGCGCCACGCCATCCGCTGTTTAATCGTCTATCTTCGCCACCATTTACTAATTCAAGTTGTTGTTCACTCCAACGGCCCATAGAGACAAAGTGCTCACCAATGGCATAGTTAGGTAACGAATAGGCACTGTAGATATATTGCAACATAATCGACAGCTCAAGATCGACGGCATCTTTTAGTGCACTAATCAGCTGTGCTTTTGTTTTTATATTGCCACTGATTTGTGCCTTTGGCTGCGCATTGGGTAAGATTTTAGGCATGGCCGATTGTTCGACATTACATAAATACTTTAGGAATAATTGTGCGTGTGCGGCAGGCATTTCACGGGTACTTGGCATGTAATAGCTTTTATCCCTATTTTTGGGGTCGCACATTTGCCACATTAAACGGGCATAGGTTTCACACTTACATTTATCCGCCATGCTAAAAACGGCTTCGGTCATAAACGGATAAAACAGCTCGTAGTACGCCATGACATGTTGATAAAGAAAGTCGTAGTCAACTTGCTCTGTCGGCGTATCTGCGAGTGCCCAAGCATCTGGGAGCACTCTGATTTGCACTGAGCTATAAAACTCACCTAAAAATATTTCTGCGCTACCTGCGGATAAACTCTCAACCATAATGCTGCCATGACCACTATTGTCAGTATCAAGATACGCACAGCAAGTGACGGTGTCAGGTGTCAGCGTGTGTGTTGCTAATTGTGATATTGACGCTGGTTTTCCACGATAATAACTGCGCACACCTAATTCGACTGTACTGGGCTCTTTTGTAACTGAGTTTGGGCTTTCCATGGCGACAATATGGTGCTCAGCTTGAATATACCAATCGCTTTCATACCAAGTGTGACGTTCGGAACATAACTTCAATGAGTGTTGCTCAAATTGGCTATCAATATCAGGGAGCCGAATGTCAATTATCCCAGAGTTAGTTGCATTATTGAGATAACTGTCTTTTGGTATGACGGCGATCACTTGGCCACTATTTGACTTTAAATAGAGGTCGCCAAGATCTACTTTCTCACTGAGTTTTGGTGGCATGCCATTTTCAACTGGCATGGTTTCTTCATATCGCTGGTGGGGCAAACTTATGGCGGTATTTAGACTCAACCAGTTATCTCTTATTGATAAGGCAATTGGTGCATATTGTTCGCTGTTATCTGGTCTTAAGATTCTGCCAGTAGGGCAAGTGGCCATATCGTCGTTGTGCCATAAACTAATGGTGCCGTGTAAGTCACAAAATACAGGCATATTAGGCGCTTTGGGTGGAGACAAGTTGCTTACGCAGTACTGAATTAGCAAGCCTTTTACTGTAGGGTCTTGAAGCTTTTCTCTGAGTGCAGTCAGAAACTCAGAGTCCAAACCAAGTTGATTGAGAATAAAGTCTTGACTGTCCTTACTTACTGTAAATTGAAATAAGCGAGCTTCGCTCATTTCCTCATAGAGAAAATGGTTAATAGGCTCTTCGATATAACCACGGTTAAGCCAGCGAACACCATGGGTACAGTCGATATCTGCTGAAAGAATATGCGCAGTGTTAGCTGACGAATTAGGATCGGTGATGGTGAGCTGACCTGCGTAAATTAAGGCTGAATCTCGTCTTGTTGGGTCATTATCAACCCAGCGAGCGCGATTAAATGAAGTTCTTAAATATTCGTTATAATGTCCCCACAGTGACAGTTTTTTCCCGACGAGCTTATCATCGGTAATGTACTCCCCAGGGCGTAACTGAACTGAAGTGACGAGTGTATTTTCCCAACTGAAATGGTTATTACCACGCATGTTATACCCTGTTGCGAGGTTAAACGCGCCGTCTTCGTCAATGTGTCCTTGAGCGTTAAATTTTGGCCCCATCGACTTCATGTAGTCATGAAAGGCGTGTGGTGGTTTAGACACATCATAGGGTTTACCATCCTTGAGGGCCGTGTTAGTCGATATATCTAACGTGTTACTGATATTACGATTACCTGTTGGCACATTAACACGCGCAACCCCTTTAAAATGAACTCGGGGAAAATCGAGAATACTCATTTATAAAAACTTCCTAGTTACTGATTTCTTAATTATGTCTGTGTCTAATGACAATTAAACGTGCGCAAGTTCGTAATCTTTTTGATTCAGTACTTGCCTTTGTCTCACTCTTTCTAGCACTGTTTTAGCAGCATTGGTGCCAGCGATAATACCGCCCTCCATCCAGCCACAATGAGGTGTATATGCATCTGACGTTGAGATAATGTGTGACTTTTTATGCTCTAATGTTTTTGGATGATTAGGGCTAGACTCTTGCGAGAATTCAACACCATGGACCCAATGTTTGTATGTGTGTGTAATGGGGTCTGGGAGTTGGCTAACATGGCACTTTAAAGCATCTGCCATGAGTTCTTTTACTGTTTTTAAGTAATGTGCTTCACCTTTTAATGTGGCGTCACGCCAAAAATTTGCGTAGTCACTATCGGTATAAAAAAATACATACCGGTTGTCCTTAAAATACAGCTTTCTGATAGGGTTATTGGCAATGACAACGTGATCGGCTAAATCCATTTCTTGCCACCAAGGCGTATCATAAAATAAAAAGCCTTTGAACAGCGGAATAGAGCCATAGGTATAGTTACTCCAATCTTGTGGGAAGCCGCAGTTAAGCTTTTTCATTGCGGTAGGTGGAAAAGTTAAAATCATCTCACCTTCATCGATGACGACTTCTTGTTGATTGTCATTTAAAAGTTTCAGTGATGGCGTGCTACTGTCAGCTTCTATTTCGATTAACTCGTGGCCAAAATAAAACTCAACACCATGCGCTAATGCTTGCTCGTATAGGCGCTCAGGAAGTGCAGAAAACCCTTCTTTAAGATTGAACCACTCATAACCAGCATTGTCAGAAAACCCTTGAATCTCAGGGTGCTTTTCAATGATATCGAATGCAATATGTGGCGTGATGTTTGGTAATGATAATGAGTCATAACCTAGGGCGTTGATCATTTCTCTGGCCTGATTCCTGCCTACATAAATCGTTAAAAACTCTTCAAATGAATCATGCGCATGCTCGTCACACAAAGGTTTCAAATTTTTCAGAATACTCTTTAAACTTTTATGCAATGCTTGTGGGCGCTTTAGTTGTGTAAAAGGGAATTTTTCATACGCCAAATTCAGCAATTTAACCTGCTCTTTGACATTATGATGAAGCCCTGAAGAAAAGCGTCCTGCACCAAGGTCAACATAATGATCATTGACTTTTATCGCATGTGCTCGCCCACCGACGCGATTTTTATGTTCATAAACTCGAATGGTTTTCTTTTTGCACTCATTTGATTTTGCTAACGTTAGCGCGCAAATGATACCTGAAATGCCCGCCCCGATGATTGAGATTGTATTTTCTCTAACCGTCATGTTCCATGTTTCCTTGAGTTTTCCTAAAAACTTGTAGCTCTAAATGAAACTTCATTAATAATTAACATTATTTAAATATTAAAAATCATTGTTAAGCCGGTTTATTCACTGAAACACGAAACTGTTAAATTCGTATTCCATAAAATCAATAGATTATGATTAATTAAACTCGCTGTAATTGCTGAGGAGCATGATACCACTATCGTTTGCAATAATTAACATTGATCACGAGAATGTTATTAAAATAATGATATTTTCGGTCTGTAATAATTTTTAAACTGTTTTGTTTATTGCAATTTGTGCATTTACTTTATTGCGATTTTAAATTTAATTTATTTTTTTGAAATAAAGCAGTGTGCCAGTTTCATGATTGGTACATGAATTTTTGTTTTCAATTTAGGGATAAATATGTAGGAATTGTGGAGATGAGATTTCAGCGCATTACACGATGGCTTTTACTTGGGAGCACGAAGTGTAAATAGCTAAAATGGACTATTGATTAATGTTATGAATTTAAAAGGGTTTTAGTAATAAATTGGGGAAGGTGTCGTCTTGTAATGGGATCTTTTTGCAGGTGGCTCAGAGATTAATACTTGTTGATGAAAGCTTGAATTTTGACTGCGATTTTGCTTTGGATTTGTACCGATTACCTAAAGTGGTAAAACAATAGGTAAATCGGTATTTGTTTATTTGCAATGTAAAAACTAAGATGAATTTTTTATAACTTGATGTAGATCTAGTTATTTTTCATTAGTTTTTTGAGTGTAAATAGCGAGAAGGCTAGAGCAAATAGTCCGCCAACTGTATCTGCAATCGGGAAAGACCACCATAATGCGTCAGGAGTAAACGCATCTGGCAGTACTGCCATCAATGGTAAAAGTACAATATAGGTGCGCGCAGCATCTAGCATGGTTGCAGGAAGCGCTCTACCCATGCCTTGAAAGAGGCCACTGGACATCATACAAAACCCAGATAGTGCAAATGCGCAAAATGAGATGAGCGCGATGTGTTTACCGAGTTCCGTGACGTGCTGATCTTGAGTAAAGAGTGCGATAAGCCACTGCGCGTTAAGGCAAAGTATAAAAGTGACGATAAGCCCCCAGCCGACACTCATTGCGCACGCGACAATGTATGCTTTATATACTCTTTGGTACTGTCCTGCGCCATAATTGAATCCCGCTAGCGTTTGAAGCGCAACCATCATGCCGATTATAGGCAAGAATAAAAACATATAGCTACGTACTAAAATACCATGGGCTGTAATGAGTGGCTCAGAATTTTCTGCAAAAACGGTTGATATAGAATATATAGTTGCAGCGAGAATGACCGAAAAACCGCCATGAGATAACAACACAGGTAACCCGAGACTAATAATTTTAGTGTGGACTCTTAAAGGGCTAAAGAGTTGCTGTTTGTTGAATTGAACTTTACTCTCACCTTTAGCTTGCAGTTGTAGCGCCATTACAAGTGCAATGCTGATTGCGCAAATGGTCGCCCATGCAGCACCGGCGACACCCCATTCAAATACAAAGATAAAAATGGCATCTAAAATGATATTTAAAACAGAAGCTGTTGTGAGCACTTGCATCATGGCCTTTGGGTTGCCCGATGCCCGAAATCCTTCAGTGATTTGGTTGCATACAAAACCGACGACCCAAAACAATACAATAGGGGTTATGTAGCTATTCGCCTGTACTTTTAATGAGTCAGGTACCGCTAATAGGTTAAAGATGTTATCTAGATTAAAGTAGGTGACTAAGCACAATATCAATGCTGCACTCATGGCGAGTAAAAACGAGGCCGAAAATACTTGATTGGCATCATGTTGCCGTTTTGCACCTAGGTATCTAGAGACGAGTGAAGCCATGCCACTGCCGAGCATTGTGCTTATGGCGATTAAAAGCATTTGGATTGGAAATACGGCTGAAACGGCCCCCATTGCTTGAGCGCCAATACCTTGCGAAATAAAGAGTGCATCCACAAAACTGTATAAACCGCTAATTAGCATGCCTAAAATTGTAGGGATCGCTAAAAAACAAAACTGTTTAAATATTGGCGCAGTTAGCAACGGTGATTCTTGTTGTGCTAACTCAATGTCTGCTGTGGTCGTACTCATAGATTATCCTTGTGAACTGTTGATTGCTGTCGCTAGTGTACTGAAAAAAAATTAATAAAGTTAACTGTTTGTTTGTAAAATTTTAAATTTTTCATTTGCTTGTGGTTTTTATCTTGGTTATCAAATCGCACACCGAATAAAACTTGATGATTTTGCCATGTACTTTTTGTGACTATTTTGTTCAAGTGCTCACGCTCTTTGTATTGATACAGAATATAAGTTGCTTATCTGATGGCATTTCTATATTTTATTGGTATGTTATATTGTATCTTTTTGTGGAGAGATAAATGCTAGGAAGTTTTCAGCAAACAGGAGATCGTGTATCGATTGGTCTCGCTTTGTTGTGTTTAGCACATTGTCTATTATTACCATTAATGGTTTTAGCATTGCCATTTTTAGCGACTAGCTTTCTAAAACAGGAAGCGTTTCATCAAATGTTGTTGGTAGGCGTTTTATTAACCAGTGTTTTGGCTTTGTATAGCGGCTGCAAGACTCATCGCAAATGGCAAATTTTTGGCGGCGGTATTGCTGGGTTGGTTGTGTTGAGTATTGCTGCGTTATTTGGTCATGATTGGTTTGGAGAGTTCGGAGAGTCCATCTTAACGGTTATCGGTAGCCTTATCGTTGCTTATAGTCATCTTATTAATATTAAGACGTGCAGAAGCGCATCTTGTCATAATTAACGCCGTTTAATTGATAAAAGCTACTTTGTGAAAGCCACTTTGTGCAAGTGGTTTTCAATCCCTGAGTTTTCCCCGCATCAACCTCTATTGTCGTCTTTTTAACAAATAGGTTATTTAACCTGCATGTACTATGCTCAATGCATTGGATTTGTAAAAAGGTGTGTGCGTTGCTGGATTTTAATCATAACTCTCAGTGTGTTAGCCAAGTTAGTTTAATGGCATTCTACCGGCCATCCGATTGTAATTTGGTAGGTGCAGACTAATGGACGGGTTTAGAAACTTTGCACGTATCCCCATTGCACTAAAAATCTTTGTGGTTGTTGTTTTTGGTTTATTAGCGCAGGTTGCAACTTTGCAACTGTACACATTAAAGCAAACCACAGACAGTCATTTAGCCACGCGTATCGACGAAGTGAAAAGCTTATTTGTGCAAGCCAAATCAGCCATCGAATTTATGAATACACAAAACCGCCTTGATGCAA
Organism: Pseudoalteromonas luteoviolacea; assembly: GCF_000814765.1. Lineage (GTDB taxonomy): Bacteria > Pseudomonadota > Gammaproteobacteria > Enterobacterales > Alteromonadaceae > Pseudoalteromonas > Pseudoalteromonas luteoviolacea_H. The sequence continues at coordinate 495,688 of NZ_JWIC01000005.1, read as the reverse complement.
TGGAAGAGTACTTGAGTTTAATGAAGACACACTCTGAAGTTGCTTTGGCTATGGTGTTGGATCACCACGGTGTGGTTGAGACAAGCACTAATCACAACTATGTTGGTGTGGTGCCGCAACAGGTCGCGCAGAGTTTGAAACTCTCGCCAGCATCGGCGCAACAAATTAGCGATGCTTTGTCTTCGTCACAAGGCCTAACGCTTTTTGACCAAACATCAAAGAAGTTGGTGCTAATTGGGCCTATTGTTGATGCTAATTTGAATAATTCGCCGAAGTACTTGATGATTTTGGCAGACTATGCACAAGCATCACGGTACATACAAAATTCGACCATGCATGCTTTTACACCATTATTTGTGATTATGTTGGTGACCGCTTTACTCGTCGCGCTGATATTTCATGTTTCCATTCAAAAGCGTTTACAAAAAATCTTTCGCCATTTTGATACATACAATTCAGAGCAAGATGTCGCGCTGATTGAGATCAGTGGCATGGATGAACTGAGTGAGCTTGCAAGGAGAAGTAATCGCTTATTCCAAGATTTAGCGAGCAGTCATGCAGCGACAAAAGAGCAGAAAGATTACTTTCAGGCGTTATTTGAGGGATCACCGATGCCGTTGTCATTGTTGATGAAAAAGGCAATATTTTAGATCTTAATCATGTCGCAGAGTCCTACTTAAACGGTCAATTACAACCTCAAGCGCACTTTAACTCGCACTTCAAATTATCTCACTGTTGTGATGATACACAGCTATTAAGCTTATCTATCGAGGCAGAAAGAAACCAAGGTCTCAGCGTCAAAAGTTTTTGGCTATTTGAAGATAAATGGCATGCAATTAACTTGTCAGTGACCAAGCTCAATATGAAAAAGCAGACACTGGCCTGCTATTTGGTGGCGTTTGTCGATCAGCAACAAGAGTTTGAATTGAACTTGCAGTTGCAGCTGAGTGAGCGCAAGTTTTACTCCATTATTGAAAATATTCCTGAAAGCGTCTTTCTACTACAAGAAAATACCGAAGTGGCATACCTCAACAGTCAGTTAAAACGGTTTTTATCCATTGATAAGTCGATTAAAGACTCTAAGCAGCTATTGCAAGCGTGTCCCAAAAACATTGCTGATTTCATTGAGCAACGCATGGATTCAGTGATGAGTGGAGAAAGCTATATAAGAGAAGAGGTGCATTACAAACACAAAGGGGAAACCTTTTATAGTGCCATCACATTATTTCCGATTGTTAAAAGGTCGGACCGTAAGTTTGCCATGGCTGGGGTTATTTCTGATATTACTGCGCAAAAGAGAACGGATCATACCCTGCAACAGACTCAAAAAAGGCTTGCAGGGCTTGTGAGGCATGCCCCATTAGCAATTATTGAGTGGGATAAGTCATTAACCATTGTATTTTGTAATCAGGCTGCATCTAGTCTGTTTGGTGTAGGGCAAAATGACCTTGTGGGTAGTAATTTGGCCGAAGTGGTCACCTCAGAGTTTAATACCGAATTAGAAAGTTATTTATTGAGTACTGTTTCAAATGAGACTTCTGCAAAACAATTGATTGCGATCACAGATGCGCAGGGACAGCAAAGAGTCACTGAGTGGCAAAGCTTTATGGTATACGAAACTCAAAATGAGCCACCACGATACGCTTCTTTGGTATCTGACATTACGATGCTACACGAGGTCATTGAGTCTTTGGAGTTAAAAGAGGCTGAAAAAGACGAAGTCTTACAGTCGATGGTTGACCCTGTGATCACAATCAATGATAAAGGGCAGATCTTAACATTTAATAAAGCTGCAGAGGCCGCGTTCCAGTATCAGGCTGGGAATGTCATCGGTAAAAATGTCAAAATGCTTATGCCTAATGAATTTGCCAAACATCACGATACATTTATCTCAAACTACATGACAACAGGTCATAAGCAGGTTATCGGGATTGGCCGTCAGGTTGTTGGTCAGCGCGCAGATGAAAGTGTTTTTCCGATGCATTTATCGATTAGCGAGCTGCCGCTGATGCCAAATGGCGTAAGAAGGTTCATTGGGAATTGTGTTGATCTCACCAATATCAAAGAAAAAGAAGAGCAGCTAAGGCGCTCGATGAAAATGGATGCACTAGGTAAGTTGACAGGCGGTATAGCCCATGACTTTAATAACTTGATTGGCATAATGCTAGGCTATAGCGACATTGTGCTGATGCAACCTGAACTTGATGAAGACATTGAAAACCACGTCAAAGCGATTGTAAAAGCAGGCGAACGTGCGACCAATTTAACGCAAAAACTCTTGAATTTCTCGCGCAAGGAAAGTGAGTTAACGGAAATATTTTGTTTGAATAATGCGTTGATAGAGAGTCGGCAGCTTTTGGAAAAATCACTGAAAGCAGACGTTAGATTGGTATTTCACCTAGCTGAAAAACTACCCAATGTCAGCGTTGATAAGCATGACTTTGATGACATGATATTAAATTTGGTTATCAATAGTGTGCATGCAATTGAAGACGCTGGTACGGTGAGCGTTTCAACCCAGACTCAGCTTTACCAAAATGACTTAGTAGGCGCTTCGCCGAGCTTACATGTAAGGTGTGAGGTGGCTGACACGGGGACGGGTATTCCTGATGAATATATAGATAGTATATTTGACCCGTTCTTTTCGACAAAAGGAGACAAAGGCACTGGACTTGGGCTGAGCCAAGTGTATGCCTTCATTCAACGGAGTAGGGGACAAGTAGAAGTAAAAACGAGTGAGCAGGGGACGCAATTTTTAATCTATTTTCCTGTCGTAGATGCTAAATCTTCTCAGATTTCTCATATTGAAGCGATACCCAGTCAAGCTCAGCATATGCCTTATAAAATTATTGTGGTAGACGATGAATTATCACTTGCTGATGTGGTAGCGAAGTTGCTTCGCCAAGTCGGGCATCAGGTTGATATATTTGATAATGGGAGTGATGCACTGCAGGCTATGATGCATACTCAGTATGACTTGGTTATTTCTGATGTACTCATGCCTGATTTAAATGGATTCAGCTTAGCTAAAAAAGCGGTGCAAAGGTGCCCCGAAATTAAGATCCAGATGATAAGTGGCTATGTTGACGTTGAACAAGTCACTGACTTTGATGAGCAACTTTATGACAACCTTTTAAGAAAGCCCTTTCGTCCCCAAGAATTACTCAATAGAGTCGCTCAGTTGTGTTCAGAATAATTCTGGCTTATTGGTGCTGAAATCAATATTAGTATCAGCCTCAGGTAACGATGTTTTTTCCATTGCAAAGTATTTGTCTGTTTGTTCGATGACGTTTGTGAGGTTTGACTTGAGTAAATCCATCTTAGGCTCAAGGGCACTGAGTTTTTTAGCTTCTTTGGCAATGAGATTGGCGATGAAAAGCTCTTGTTCTTCAGTTAAGTCGAGAATATGAAAACTGGAAGAAATCTGATGATTTAAGTCGTTTGTAACATCGAGTATCAAGCTTTTATACTCATCAGAAATATTTTGCAAAGAGCTTATTCCACTGGTGATATCTAAGACGATTTGCTCTATGGCCTGTTGACGCGCCAAATCTAGTAATTTGGACTCAACCCCTTCAATAATTGCGACAGAAATATCTTGAATGGCACCGCTTTCTTCTGGTGACTCCGGCATATTCTTAATTAAGAAGGAGACATTTTTTTCATTAACAATAAGACGCCTGCCAAAATGATGTAATCTGCCTTTGGTGCAAAGTAGTTCAAAAATATTTTGCTCAATCGGGCTTATTTGTGTCTCGTTTGGGCCATAAAACTGCATAGTCTCTTGGTTTATCATGATGCTGCTGAGCATACCCAGCTGCTTCATAGTAGAAAAGAACTGGTTAACGACTTGTTTTTGATTTCTGCATTGATTGAGTAATTTAAAAAATTGCATAACCAAGCTGTAATGGGATGCTTGTTGCATTGAAGACAGTGCGAGTGTAATGGACTCTTGTTCGCTGGCCTTTAGAATGGTTTGTGATTGAATGAATTCACTGACTTTTTGTACTTTGGTGATCAGCTCTTTCATCTGGAAGGGCTTTGCAATGAAATCATCCGCACCTACGTCAAAGGCACGTAATCTCATATCCAAATTATTGTAGCCAGACACTAAAAAAACAGCACAATTTGTTGGAGATAACTCCGTTTTAATTTTTTCACATGCCGCCAAGCCATCTATGCCAGGCATACTAATATCCATTAAAACGACTTGTGGTGTGAAATGTTCGAGAATGTCATAAGCTTGGGTTGCCGAGTCTGCTTGTTCGCAAACAAAAAAAGGTTTTAAGGCGGCGGTGATCATATCCCTTACTGCTTGTTCATCGTCAACAATAAGCACCTTAGCTTTGTCTGCCATAGCACACATACCCCTAAACTTAGCTTTAAATCGTAATTAATTATCTTGACTATCATCAGCATAGTGTACAACCAAAACATATGCTAAGTATTTACGACTGCTCACGGTCAAGGAGATAAATTAGATTTAACCAAAGGGGCGTTATAAGTTAAAGAAATCTCTGAGTTATACAAGGGATTATGGTGGCGATAAGCGTAAAGAGAGTGAGCACTTTACAGGCTCACTCGTCGGTTATATTAGTACTGAAGTTGACCTCCATTGTTGATAAATGTGACGTACTCTTGCCACAGTTCATCTACACTTCTGCCCACTGTCTGTTGGAAAGCGGCTTCAAAAGACCAAGTGTAATTACCTAAATCTTTGGCGGCTTTGTTAAATTTATACAGGAAATCGGCATCGTGTGTTACACGTACATAATGCAAGAAAAAACCCGTAGTGGTGTAGCCACCTAGCCATTTTTTAGGGTCGGTCACATCAGGCGTACGCGTTTTGTGTAGGCCCTCACCAATTCTCACTGCATCAGCAAGCCCTTCAGTATACGCCCAGTAGGCTTTACCATCTCCATAGCTGTCGTGAGTCAGTGGAGAGTTGTTATATCCATGTGTTACCTCATGAGACAAAATGCCATCGATTTCATCGCGGATCGCTGCATCTGAGTTACCACTGTCACGGTAAATTTTCTCTAGGTGACTGGTGCTTACAACAATGGTCATTTCACCAGAGCCATCTTGTCCCATCTTGTATGCAACGAACTCATTTCCCCAATGATCTTTTGCTCTAAGCTCAAACTGAAGGTTTCTAAAACGATTTGATTCAACTGGGTCGCGATACAGGATTTTTGCCACATCGACACAGCGATTTGCCATATGTCCTGCTGGATCTGAGATGATGCGTTTGAATAAGATAGACCCTTGAGTTTGTGGATCTACATCAACAAAGTCAACTTGAGGTTTTTTCCACTCACCATTTGGTGGTGTGGTTACCTCTTCTTTTATGTTTATGGTGTAACTGGTATTTGCGTATCCATATACAGACACATAAACATCATTACCTTTTAAGTTACACGATTCATTGGCAGTTGGCGTTGTGCTGCTACAGTCAAATACTTGTGTGGTTGGTTGAGCTGCGCTTCTCATGTACAGATCTGCATCGCCCGTCCCAGTGGTTGTTGCAATGATTTTATTGGCAACATTAAACGGGCCAAAGTGCTGCCATTGACCGGCGTTTAAGCTATTGCTTTGCGAGATAGGTAAGCTACTTGGTAGCGTTATATTTTCGGCAAACATCTCGATTTCAGCGATTTGCAGTATGTTTGCGCCATTGGTTGATGACACATCTACTTTTACAAATGCAAAACTTTGTGGGTTAGCAACTGTGAATTGCTTTGTCTGATAACGGTCATTGAAAGATTGGTTGTAACGCGTGTCGAGTACCACCCAGTTAATGCCATCATTTGAACCTTGCAGCTGCCAATCTTGCGGATCGCGACTTGGGGCATCATTGGCTGAGGTGATGCTGTAAGAGGTAACTTTTTGTGGCTGTGAAAACTGATAGCTTATCCAACCTGAAGATGAGAAGGTCAGCCATTTACTGTAATTATTGTTATCAAAAGCTTTGGTTTTCCCTTCAAAAGTACCATTTTCGCCGGAAACTGATATGGCATTGGGGTTATCGGACGTCAGATCCGTTTGCGCTACTGCTGAAGCGGAAAGTAAAGCACCAAGCAAACATGCTAGGCTGGTTTTTTTTAGTGAACTCTGTGTTATTTGCGTTTTCATATATGCAACCTTGTATCGTTCCAAAAAAATTGATTGTGGCTCGTTCCCATATTATTTGGCTTGTTAGTTATTTTGTTTTTTTACTTGATTAGTAATTGCCAAAATAATTGGAACGGTTTAAATGATTGGTTGTATTTTGAACTTTGTCAAAGGTTTTTTTACATTTTTATAACTGGTGTGTGTGGATTATGAGCCGATTGAGTTGGTATTTGAAATTATTATGCAATGATCTGTTTGTTTTTTGAACTTTTTTATTCTTCATTGTTAATATGAAAAATATATAGTTTTCATAGGGGTAACTTATATGCCATTTTACAGTGCGCTGGATAATCAATAAAATGAATTCACTAACTTCGAGGTAGCGGTTGCTGCCTTGATCAAACGAAAAAAAGTACAGGAGTAATCTATGGCTTGCGTAATTGAGCGGGGAAGTATTGATGAGCTCATGGAGATTGAAAATCAAATTCCTGAGTTTTCGACACCAAAAACAAAACAGCTTATAGAAACACGATTACAAGGTAAAACAGTATTGCTGCTAGTTGCGAAAAGAGAGGGTAAACCTATCGCATATAAGCTTGGGTACGCCGAGGATGAGAAACATTTTTACAGTTGGCTAGGTGCAGTAGTACCAGAATTTAGAGGTGAGGGCATCGCACAAACATTGTTAAATGAGCAAGAGCGATGGTGTCGGTCTTCGGGTTTTGAAAGCATCGCTGTTAAATCAATGAATAAATTTAAAAATATGCTCATGATGTTATTAAAAAACAACTACAGCATCGTGGCGTGCCACCCACTAGAAGATGGCACTGACAGTAAGATTCACTTTTTAAAAACGCTCTAAATTGTCATCAAGGTTATTTTTGACGAGCTGCTCTTTTTTCAAAAAGATAGTTGATAAACAAGGCTGTACAAATAATGCCGCTGCCTAGTGATAGGGATAATAGGTCTGCTTGTCGGTTCCAAATGATGACATTGACTAAGACGCCTGCGGGGATCAAAACGTTGTTCATGATCGCTAAATTGCCAACAGAAACCAGCGTTGCGCCCTTATTCCACAGGAAGTAACCGAGCCCCGAGGCGATGAGTCCTAGATAGATTAATATGCCCCATTGAAATTCGGTGGTTGGCAGTTTTTCACTGTTGCCAAGCAGTACGTAACTCAGCCCTGTGACAATTAGGGCACCTAAAAAGAAAAAACCAAAACAAGTATGCTGCGCGGGCAGAGGGGTCTGAGTCGGTAATCTTTTATACAAAACCTGTCCAAGCGCAAAGCACACATTAGCACCTTGAACGAGTAATAGCCCAAACCAGAAATCTTCATTTATGTTAGCTTGGCGAATAGTAATCGCACCCGCAGTAGCGAGCAAAGCGACAAATAGATAGTGAAGTTGGAGTTTTCTTTCTAGTAAGTCATTAATGACCGTGATGTAAACGGGCGTCATGACGGTAAACAAGAGTACTTCAGGTACGCTTAAGTAGAGAAAAGAGTGGTAGTAAAAGCCGTACATTAAACCAATTTGAATTGCCCCTATTGCCATTAACGTCAGTGCGACGCGCGCTGTTACATTCGATAACTTAGTAAATGGCAAAAAAATAAGTAACGCAATCGCGACTCTGCTAAAAGCTGAGAACCAGGTGTCAACTTGACCTGCGAGGTAAACGCCAATCAAACTGAACGAAAATGCCCATATAAGGGTAACAAAAGAGAGATAATACATAACATCAAATTACTGTTTTTCGTTATGGTAAAAGGTCGTAGAGAATAAATCGAGCGAAAGGTGAAAAAAGTCAGGTGCAAGCCTACATGGACCGAGATCTAAGCTTTGTTCAATCAAAGCATCGAAAAAACCGAACTAATTAATCATTATAATATGATTTTAATTTACTACCTAGTCGCTACAATGAAGTTGTTTTCACATTTATCCCTTTCATGATTACCCATGATGTGTTAAAGGCCACCATTTTATGGTGGCCTTTTTATTTTCGTTTTAGGGTTTTCTCATCGCTTGTATTAATTTATGGCATTACCTGTGCTCAATGACACTTTTATACATCTTTATTTGTGTTTGTTCATCTTACGCTAAACTTCAATCTTGCATTTTAGCCCCATATGGCGTGATTCACCTTGTAGAAGACCGCGCCTGTTAATGTTGTTAGGAGTTTAAGAATGAAGAAGTTGATAAGTCTGAGCCTTGTGTTAGCCATGGTAATTGTTTCGGGATGTGCATCTATGGGCGCGGGTGATAATGTGCAAAAACGTGCTCAAATCATGAAGATGAAGAATGAAACACTCTCTCAATTATACAAAGAAAAGCCAGACACTCGAGCGCAGCTACGCTCAGCTGTGGGCTATGCCGTCTTTTCAAATGCAAACATCAATTTGCTTTTAGTCTCTGCGGGCACGGGTTATGGCGTTGTGCAAAATAACCAAACAGGCCAGTTTACTTATATGAATATGGCTGAAGGTGGCGTCGGGCTTGGGTTAGGTGTTAAAGATTATCGCTTAATTGTTGTGTTCCATACTGCCGAAGCCTTAGATACATTCGTCAATCACGGTTGGACTTTTGGTGGTAATGCGGATGCAGCTGCAAAAGCTTCTGATAAAGGTGCTGCGGTTCAAGGCGAGGTATATTACGGCAATATGTCTGTTTATACGCTTACTCAAAGTGGCCTTGCGCTACAGGCAACAGTGAAAGGGACAAAGTTTTGGCCTGATAAATCATTAAACTAAGCCAGAAAACAGGCGTTACTTGAGAATCATTAGGACATAAAAGTATTTTTTATAAGATTTCGCTTTTTGTTCTTGTGAGGTGTAGAAGTATTCGCTATAAACAACGTAAGCATATCTAATTATTTTAGAGGGTAACGTGTTCAAGGAAATTGACGACCTCAGTGATAGTTTAGTTTTAATTGTAGAGGACTCAGCACTGACGCAAAAAGTGCTGGGTGCTTGCTTAGATGGATTGTGCCGTGTCGACGCAGTTGACAGTGCCGAAGAGGCGATAAATTATTGCCTCAAATCTCCCCCAGATTTAATTTTGATGGACTGGATCTTAGGTGGAATGACAGGGCTTGAAGCGTGTAAAAAAATTCAAGCCATGGATGAGTTAAATGACATTCCCATTATATTTGTCACCTCCAACACGAATGAAAATCAACAAGAGCTTTGCTGGGATGCGGGGGCAGTTGACTTTTTAGGTAAGCCGATTGTGGCCCGGACATTAGTTAATCGAGTGAGAACCCACTTAAAATATAAGCGTCAAACCGACATATTAAAGCAGTACTCTTTTTTTGACGGCCTGACTGAGGTATTTAATCGGCGCTACTTCGACATGGAGTGCACGCGTTTATTTCGGCAAAACCTCAGACAACAGCAGTGTATGTCTATCATTATGCTAGATATTGACTACTTTAAGTTATTTAATGATCAGTATGGACATTTACAAGGTGACGATGCGTTAAAAGCGGTTGCAAAGGTTGCTGTGAAAATGGTGAACCGACCACTTGATAGCGTATTTAGATATGGCGGCGAGGAGTTTGCTGTTTTGCTGCCTAACACGAGCGAAGAAGGCGCGCTGAAAATTGCGCAGTCGATTGTGCATGCTGTTAGAGGGCTTGAAATCCCGCATTGTAAATCTGAATTTGATGTGGTGACAGTCAGTGCTGGTGTCGCAGTAGGGCAATATGGTGTGTATGACAATGTTGAAGATCTGATCCAAAAAGCGGACGAAGGGCTTTATAAAGCTAAGTCAAACGGGAGAGATCAGGCTTATTTAATTAATGAAAAGTAGTGGCAGAAATAGGTGTGATCAGCCCGATCACACCTATTTTTTTGACCTACATATTAAATAGCAAGGCCGATACCGCTAACAGACCAACCGTAAGTACAAAGTATGTGCTTAGCTTACCCTTGTACTTTTGTAATGCTGGCACTTTATAAATTGCGATTGTTGGCATGACAAACAGTATCAAGGCGATGATCGGGCCCGATATTGCCCCCATCATGTCTAGAATACTTGGGTTGATCACCGCACAAATCCAAATAGAGATAAACATCACCACAACGCCTAACTTGTCAGCTGCTTTATAGCTGATAGAGGTTTGTTTTGTGACCAGACCATTGAAACTCTCTCTTGCACCTAAAAAGTGCCCTAAGAATGAAGAAGTAATGGCAATAAATGCAACCAATGGACCGAGTGTTTCAATAAATGGGTTGTTGTATACGTTAGCCAAATAAGACAGCACAGATACATTAGCCTCTTTTGCCTCAGTCATTTGCTCAGGGGTTAGTGAGAAAATACACGAAAATACAAACAACAAGACGAATGCGATGAGCATCAACGCGGTGTTGCGCAGAATACTCTCAGCTTTGAGAGTGGCTTCTGACTTATAGTGTCTGCGTTGTGTGTTAGCAAAGCTAGAAATCGCCGCGGCGTGGCTAAAAGAAAATACAACAATGGGTACTGACAGCCAGAGTGTCTCAGTTAATGAGCCCACATCAGGAGCAGATATCGTTGGAAGTTGCCAATTAGGGATTAGATATAAAGAGAGAAACAGCAGCACGCCGACTAATGGATAAACAAGTACCGCAAAGGCTCTAAGGAGCAACTTCTCACCCCCTAGCATGATTGCGATCATGCCAGCAACAAGTACACCAGACAGTAAAACTCTTGGTAATGACTCCATCTCCAGCTGGTTTACCATGAAGCTATCAACGGTGTTGGTTAAACCGACACCGTAAATAAGTAATATTGGGAATATTGAGAAAAAGTATAGCAATGAGATCAAGCGACCACTGGTGGCACCAAAATGCTCTTCGACAACGTCGGTAAAATCTGAGTCGCTATTTTTCGAGGATAATACAAATCGAGCAAGACCTCGGTGTGCCAAATAAGTCATCGGAAAAGCAAGTACAGCCATGATCATTAAGGGCCAAAACCCACCAATGCCAATATTGATTGGTAAGAATAAAATACCCGCGCCTACAGCTGTACCAAACAGACTGAGTACCCAATTAGTATCATGTTGGGTCCAGCGTGATTCGCTGATATTGACCACGTCATTCGCGCCTCCCACTTGTGAATTACTCATACTTGTTGTCCTACGTTTTAGTTTTAATCGCGCGGATGATATATAAATTCGCGCATTGATGCATGTTTATTCGGTTTGATTGAGGTTTTTTTAACCTTTACGGCAGCTTTGTGGTTAACAAATGCTCACTTTGATAAGGGCATTGTTGGTTCAAAAAGTGATAGGTGTCTTGTGAGAGTAACTAGAGGGGGCCCGCGTTTTGTAGGATATGACAACGTTTCACGTTCTACGAAACTTATTATTCAGATTGTCATAACGTGTATGTTGTCCTGAGAGGTCGTGCTCAATGAGGCCTTTATGGATTTTAAAATATTATGCTTTTAAATCAGCCTGGTATGATTTTTTATTTGAAATATATAAATAATGATTTTCTTCATAACTTTATCTGATTGTGTGCTTTGTACCTTAATTGTTTCCGATATGAGTGTTAGAATTCTGGTGTCTTTTAATTGTTATTGACCTTTGGTTGCATGTTTGACTGGGGCAAATTTAAAGTGGTAAGAATTTATGCTGTATTATCTTTTCGTAGGTGCACTTGTATGGTTTTGCTTCACGCTTTTTAGCAAGAGTAATTCTTTTTTTGAGTAAAGTGAGTTTAGTTTAAGCGCCAAACCTAGTAGGTAGTGGAGTCACTCTAACGCTGAGACTTGATTAGTGACCTCTGCCTAGCACACTCGTATTTAAATACTGATGAAAGCGGTAACAGCCACTTAACTGTCAATTTATTTAGTGGAAATATTACATTTTCAAACATTCCCTGACTGATTCACACACCCGCTTGAACTATGATTTCCACATCAAACATGATTGGGGAAAAACAATGAAAAAACTATTAACTGTATCAATGATCGCTTTATTGGCAAGTGGCTGTGCGCATCATAATAATGTAAGACCATCACAAGATGGTAAGCATTACGTCAACCTAACTTCTGAAACGCGACAAAAAGCAGGCGAAGAAGCACTAGAACAAGCCAACTATTATTGTAGTGAGAACGGCAGCACGCGTGCGTATATTGTCAATGAAACGATTACTTACATGGGTTCGATGCCAGAAGATGAGTATTTGAAAAATCGCAATTTAGCTGAGGCAGTCGAAGTCGCAGGTGCAGGTATGTCAATTTTAGGTGGTGGACGTGTCGATGATCTGGGCACCGCAATGTGGATTGGCGGTGGTATTGCAGAAGATACTATGGGCGAACCTTATCAAATTAACCTGTCATTTAGTTGCAAGTAAGTAAATGCACGAATCATTACATACGCTATCAGCTAGCGGTCGCTTTGTCGGCCGCTAGTGGCATCAAGTCCCATTACGTTGTTCGAGCACTATACAAAACCACGGTATATCTGAACTCCCCTAAAAATCTAAACTTCACTCACCTTTGTATCGCAATTGACTTAAATTAGGTAGGTGTCTCGTGATATGCCCAATAATTAAATCAGTTGTGATGTTAAGTTATTGCGAAGCTTACTTGTACTATGAGTTCTTTCTCTTATTCTATTGAACATTTTTTAATTTAGGCTTGAATCTGTTGTGGAAGGAGTTTAGGTCTTTATTGGCAAACTCAATATCATGACAGAAAAACCTAAATCGTGTTTAAACCTTTTGTATAGTGGCTGCGTCTTAACTGTTAAATATCGTATAAAAAGGACAACAAGATGAAAGCTTTCATGTTTACAGCACTGGCATTATCTTCACTTTACGCTTCAGCAAACCAATATTACTCTTCGGATTATGAATTTGTAAAAAGCACCTCTTTGACATTATCAGCCAAAGAGGTTGACCAATTTAAAATCGATGCAGGAGCGGGCAGCCTCAAATTGATAGGAGAAGACACGGACAAAATTAGCGTTACCGCTGAGATTTTTCAGTCAAGCGAAGGAGGGGATTATTGCTTAGATTTATCCCAGCGTGGAAGTTACGCTTTGCTAAAAGCCAATGTGTGCCATAACAGGGTCAACAACACGTTAGTCCATCTTTCAATTACCGCGCCAAAAAGTTTAATTACACAGATCAAAGACGAGTCAGGCTCGATTGATGTATCACATGCAAGTGTTCAAAGTATTGATGATGGCTCTGGTTCGATTAATATCATGGATAATCTCACTTCTATAAATATAGATGATGGCTCTGGCAGCATTGAGGTTTCTAGTGTTCAAGGTGAGTTAGATATTGATGATGGTTCAGGCAAAATCGTAGTTGAGGATATTAAAGGTAATGTGTGGATAGAAGATGGCTCGGGTAAGGTGGTCGTTGATAACGTCACAGGTAAAGTGTCAGTTGATGACGGCTCTGGTAGTATTTCTGTGCGAAATGCACAATCGTTCGAGTTGATAAATGATGGTTCCGGCAGAGTAAATTTGAAGAATATCCGTGACCAACAAAATTAATTTGGTTCTGTGAGTGATTGTCGCTCATATCTGAACTCACAGCATATGTGAAGGGGGGGAGACTTCATTTGGCTGGCAGCTATGAGCGAATTTAAGAAATTTAACTCAATTCACATTCATATCAGTTTGTAGAGCGGCTTGTTTTTTTAAACAACACACGCTGCCCAAAAGGGCTTAGGAAAGGTCTGCGGTATAGACCTTGTTGTGTTTCAACTTCATGGAAAAACTAAGCTTGCCTGCTTATACTCTTGCACAAGATAACCCATAGTAGTATGTCAATTTATGTATTTTAAATTTTCAGTAGATACTATTCATAGTCAAAATATACACGAAGCAGCCAAACTCGTTGTCACTACATTTAATGAAAGAGAGCCATTGGCCGCAGTAAATAACGCTCCACCAAAAGAGTTTGCTGAGTTTATCCTGGATTTAACGCAGCATTGCGCAAATAATGGGTTGGGATTTGTAGCCAAAGAATTGACAACGAATAAAATTATTGGCGCTATTTTGGCTTCAGATCTGGCCGAGGCGCTTAATCAAGCTGATACCAATGACGAAGGGCCAAGCAATCCAATTGCGACTTTGATAACAACGCTCAATAATCGCTATTTTAGGGGTGAAACTTTACCAGATAATACTTATTTAAATATTAAGTTTGTTGCAATGGACGATAGGTACAAAGGACAGGGAGTCGTTAACAAATTGATATCTGAGTGCATGAGCGAGGCCAAGAAAAAGGGCTTCGAATATGCGCAGGCTGAAGCTACTGGAAATGTTTCCCAACATATTTTCGAAAATAAATTGGGGTTTGAAGAAAAAGCATTTATTAAATACAGAGAGTTCACTTTAGGTGGTGAACAACCCTTTTTTGAAATTACAGAACATGAAGGGATTAAGCTGCTTATCAAACGGATTTAACGTTCACGTTTGTATTAAGCGCACACACCCTGGGAATACGTCCGTGCAACTTGCTTATACAAAAGCTTGTTTGATCATCAACGGCTTTTTGTTTGTGTTTTAGATTAGACGAACTGTACTGAAAGACTCAAACTGGCTTGTCGCTGAACTTCAGTAAAGAGCGACAAGCCGTCGTTGATAAAACAAGTGGTAATCAGCACTGTTCAATTTCTTAATAACCGCTTCGACGATAGAATCAGTTGCTGTACGATAAGCTTAAAAATATAAGACTAATGTAAGGCGAGAGGCTTATTTCCTCTCGCGATGCTAGCTAGTAGTGTTAAATAGTGTGTAGCAAATTGACGTTTTCATGATACAGGTTGTCGTTATTGATATATTCGTTGTCATCAAAAACGACAAGCTTGGTTCTGTTAGCTTAGTTAACGGAATATCCGATACGACCATTGATTATGACAGTGTCGATTTTCTTTATATCACTAATTGCCTCCCATGGACGACCATTAATGATGAGGATATCGGCAAGTTTTCCCTGTTCAATGGTCCCAAGTTGCTTTGATTTTTTGAGGGCAATAGCGCCATTTCTTGTCGCTGCGATAACGGCTTGAGCATCGCTTAAACCCGCATCAACTAAACGTTTTAATTCCATATGATAACTGTATTGACCATGCTCTTTTACAGGAGAGTCGGTGCCAACTCCTAACATGACATTCGATTGTGCTAGGTATGGGATGTTTAAATGCCCTTTTGGCTCTCGACCGAGCGTAGGAACATACGTCACTTGATTGTTTGCAACCGCATCAAGTGTCTCTTGGCGAATGATGTTTCCATGTCGAATACCGTGTTCAACACTTGTCACCCCAGTGTTAATCGCTTCGATTGTTTCGTTTTGACCACCGGTGTGCGCCGCGACCCAAAGGCCATTCTTTTTTGCAAGCGAGGTAATCGTAGCCAGTGTTTCCCGAGACATTCGAGGCATTTCAATATCATTAACGCTGTCGCTATGACCTTGATAAACAACCTTAATACCGTCTATTCCTTGTAAGATTAGCTGTTCGATTTTTTCCGTGATCTGTTCTGGTGACTCTGACTGAAAAGTCATTTTTTTTAATACCCAGGTCGGAATGTCTTTTCGTTGAGTAGGGTGACCCCCTGCAACAGTAAAGATTGGACCTGCGATAAATAATCGAGGGCCCGCTAATTTACCTTGAGACAATGACTTTTTTAAATCAAAGATAGCTGGTGCTATATCTCCTAGAGAACGATAACTGGTTACGCCAGCTTTAATTAGGTCTTGTCTAACACTGGGCAAAAAGCGAAGTTGATCCCAAATCGTATTTAACAGGCTGTCCTGTTTGGATTGCGCTTTTCCTCCAAAGAAGTGACCATGCAAATCAATTAGACCAGGCATAATTGACTTTCCCGCAGCGTTAATAATCAAGGTGTTTTGCGAAACATGACAGCTTTCTCCGAGACAAGCGATTTTACCATCGGTTATTAAGATCCCCGGGTTGTTTATTGCAAACTCCGAGGTAGCGTCAAATAAAGTGCCGCCTTGTATCCACATATTTTGCAGCGGCTTTTCCCAAGTGTACAGGTCATGTTTATACGCTAACATGAACGCTAAACCGGAACTAATTAAAAATACGATCAGATATGCAAAGCACTTTTTCATCACTTTTCTCCGGCTATTGGTCTTAGTTAAATTTTAATCGGGCGTTGTTCAAAGTACCTCTGGAGCTGTTCGACCGCAGTTGTTGCTGGTGAGCGACTCCACGGATATCAAGATCACCAGCGTCATTCATTTCTATGTTTGAGTTTTCTGCCTGAACGACGAGATTCGCATTAGCAGTGTCGTTAATTTGAACACTGAGTTGTTTGGCCGTTAAGGATAAGCTAGTGATATCGCCAGATCCTGTGGTCACAATAGAGATGTGATCTGCGACCAATTGGTTTTCGCCTGTTAATGTGGCTGCACCTGCGGTTTTAATGTATTTTAATTTTTTGTATGTCACGTAAACCTTTACCGACTCACCGCTGTGGTAGCCTTGTGGGGTCACGGTTAAGGTGCCATTTTCAATATGTGTGATTACATCAGTGATGGGCATGCCACGAGCAAATACTTTGACTTGTTGATGATCAGATTGAGAGATAAAAACATCAGCAAGTCCACTAACAATGATACTGTCAAAATCTTTGACTTCTCTGATTTCCTGTTGATGGGCAAAGTTGGTGCAGCCTGACAACATCGTGGTGAACAAGATTAAAATAATAGGGAGTGAATGATTCATGTTAGCCTCTAGCGCTTTATTGATGTGAGCATTATTGAAAAAACGCTAGCTGTAGTTAATGGAGTAATGTCATGAAAAAAAATGACATTTGTCATTTATCAATAAAAATGGGTAGTTTATGTGGTGGCATGTTGATTAAGAAAGCATCCAATCGCGCAGGTTAATTGGATTCTTAGCCGCAGGTATTTTCCTGCGGCGTAGTCTGTACTATTTCTCTAGTCCAAAAGGGTCATCGATACTATAGCTTGGCTCTGTAAACCATTTTGGGCCTGACTCAGTGATGTAAAAGTGATCTTCAAGGCGAATACCAAATTGATCTGGTATCACTAACATGGGCTCATTGGAAAAGCACATGCCCGGCGCTAATCGTTGTGGGTTGTCTTTGACAAGATAAGGGCGTTCGTGAATATCTAAACCGATACCATGTCCTGTTCTATGCGGGCAACCTGGTAACTGATAATCTGGCCCTAAGTTATGTTTAGCAAAGTAGCTTCTTGCTGCGTAATCCACATCACCGCATGTCGCGCCAATTTGGGCTGCATTAAAAGCATGTAATTGCGCTTGTTTTTCATGTTCCCATATCTCCCTTTGATAGTCTGTCGCTTTGCCAAAAACATAAGTTCGGGTAATGTCACTCAGATAACCGTGCAGTTTACAGCCTGTATCGATTAACACCACATCACCTTGTTTCAGAGTTTGTGGCTCCTTCACGCCATGCGGAAATGAAGAGGCTTTACCAAATAAAACAATACAGAAGTAATTTCCCGAAGCGCCCACTTTCTTGTGTGCTTGCGCTATGAACGATTCGACTTCAGTGGTCGTGATGCCTTCGTGCAGCATGGAAGCTGCGGCTTGTTGTACAGCCAGTGTCATATCCATTGCTCGTTGAATTAAAGCGATTTCGTTCGCCGATTTGTGCATACGGCAGTGGCTGGTCACTTGATGTCCGTTAACGACATTCAGGCTCGGGTTCGCTTTATTGATCCCATCGACGACAAAAAAAGCTGTACTTTCATCAATGGCTAGCGTGGCATTGTGCGATATCCCGCACTCTAAAAATACCTGCCCCAGAAGTTGATAGGGGCATTGTTCTTCTTGCCACGCATGTACTTTCCCTTTGATCACTTGGTACTCGCTGATTGTACCAAGCTCAAAGAAAGGTGCGATAAAACAAACTTCCCCTTGGGCTGGCAATAATGCACCAACGAGCCGTTCACTGGCTGACCAATCTAACCCAGTAAAGTACTTTAAGTTAGTACCAGCATTAAGGAATAAAGCATCGATATTATTGGCTTGCATATATGTTTGTGCCTTGGCCATACGAGTTCGGTAATCTTCCTCGATAATGGGTTGTATCCCTGATGTCATTGTATTGAGGTTATCAAGTGCTGCTTGCTTTGATTGAAAGCCTATACCTATCATAAATGTATCCTATTTCGTTATTATCGAGTACTACTGAAAACGCGTGATGCTGTAAGGGGTAATATCAAATACAGTTGGCTGATTTGCAACCAAGTTTGCGATGAGTTCACTGGTGATCGCGGCTTGTGTAAGCCCCAGATGTTGGTGCCCTAACGCAAACAGTATATTTGGGTGTTCAGGGGCTTGGCCAATAACAGGTAGTGAGTCCGGTAAAGAGGGCCTAGGGCCCATCCAGTAAGTACCTTGGCGAACATCACTAAACCCCTTGAGCATGCCTTTAGCGTGAGTAAGTAATGAAGCGGCTCTTGCATAAAAGGGCGGACGATTTAGACCTGCAAACTCAACGGTACCTGCGAGACGAAGTCCATTTTTCATTGGTGTCATAATGAACTGGCGATCTGCGGAAGCTACAGGGCGGCTCAAAGCATGTGTACTGAGCATATTATGATAGCCTCGCTCAGCTTCGAGTGGCAGTTTATAACCCAGTTGCTTGCACAACTGCTTACTCCATGCTCCAGTACAAATCACCACTTTATCAAAGTGAGGCGGCGAGCCCTGTGTATCGGTAGCCACAATCACTTTGTCATGTTGCTGTATGTTGGTAACGGCTTGTTGTATGAACTGACCACCTAAGCGGAGAAATTCCTGAAAGAGGGTGTTTGATAATTTATATGGGTCGGTCGTATGCGCGACATCTTTGAAAAGTAATGCATAGTTAATTTTATTATGAAGCTGTGGCTCTAAAGCTTGTGTTGCTTGTTGATCGAGCAGCTCAACGTTGACACCATTTGAGACATACGCCTGATATAGTTTTTCAATGTCATCATAACAGAATTTCTCAAAGGTCAGTAAACTCCCATTACACGTGATATGTGCATCAAAATTTGCCCCTAATAATCGTCTGTATGCATCGATTGCTGCAAGATTAAGGGCTTTCAGGGCCTCTGTATTGTGCCGATAAGCGCGTGCTGGCATATTGCTACAAAATCGAGCAAACCATGGTAGCGCCTTGACCAAATATCGCCAATCAATGCGCAGAGGACTCAACTTGTTCATCAACATACCGGGCAGCTTTTTGAACAGTGCTTTGTCGGCTAAAGGAAAGACCTGCTCTGTTGCAAAGTGCCCAGCATTGCCCATAGAGCATTGTGTACCTACTCCGTTGGGATCGAACAAGCTTACTTGATACCCATGGCGCTGCAATTGTACGGCATTACATACCCCGATTATGCCAGCGCCGATGACTGCAATTTTATTATTTTTAGTCATTTATGCGTGCTCTTTTCAAATTGCATCTCGTGCACTTCTGTCGTAGATAACTTTTTATATTCTATTAAATTTATACTTTTCATTGAGTTAAAGCCTTTTTTTAGATGTTTCATCGGAGATTATGATTTTTTCCAAAATGGTATATTGATTATTGTATACAATATACCTATAGTAAAAAGCAAGAACGATAACAGAGGAATAACCATGAACGTAGATTGGCAAGGGGTTTACCCTGCAGTGACCACACAGTTTAACGAAGACGAGACGATTAATTTCGAAACCACCAAATCGATGATCAATTCGCTGATTGAAGATGGGGTACATGGCATCATTGTGTTAGGGACTGTGGGCGAAAATTGCTCTTTACGTGCAGATGAAAAAC
The DNA here is from genome assembly GCF_000814765.1 of Pseudoalteromonas luteoviolacea. Classification (GTDB taxonomy): domain Bacteria; phylum Pseudomonadota; class Gammaproteobacteria; order Enterobacterales; family Alteromonadaceae; genus Pseudoalteromonas; species Pseudoalteromonas luteoviolacea_H. Next base: position 475,795 of record NZ_JWIC01000005.1, on the reverse strand, counting down.
GACAAGTTTTGCAAGCCGCTAGAGAGGTTGTCGCTGGTAGGGTACCTTTACTTTCAGGCGTGGCGGAAACCACCACTTCACTGGCCGTGGAATTTGTTCAAGATGCTGAAAAAATAGGCATTGATGGATTTATGGTCCTACCGGGAATGGTCTATCGCTCAACTGAGCGTGAGGCTATCCATCATTATCAATACGTTGCACGTTCAACAGCATTACCCATTATGATTTATAACAACCCGATTACTTATGGTGTCGATGTGTCAATTGAAGGTATGCGTACACTGGCGTTGGAAGACAATATTGTCTCAGTCAAAGAGGCAACAGAGGACACGCGCCGGATCAGTGAGCTTTTGTCCGCTTTTGGTGAGCGCTTTGTCATTTTTGGTGGAGTGGATGACATTGCATTAGAAAGTTTGATGTTAGGCGCGACAGGTTGGATTTCTGGCCTGACGAATGTATTTCCTCGTGAGTCAGTGGCTATTTACAAACTTGCACAGCAAGGCAGGTATGCTGAAGCCACAGAGGTGTGGCGTTGGTTTTTACCGTTACTGCGCTTGGACACAGTACCGACTTTGGTGCAATGCATTAAATATGCGGAGCAGCTGGCAGGGCGAGGCAGTGAAAAAACACGTTCACCACGATTATCCCTGACTCAAGACGAAAAGGCTTATGTGAGCCGTTTGTATGATGATGCGATCACCAACCGCATTGACCTCAGTAAATTTAATCTCGATTAAGGGTTTTCAACATGAACAGGGGGACATTTTTTTGTATTGATGGCCACACGTGTGGCAACCCTGTGCGTCTTGTTACCAGTGGCCACCCAAATCTTAGGGGGGCCACGATGGCTGACAAGCGGCAGCATTTTCTTGCTGAGTTTGACTGGATCCGCAAAGCTTTAATGTTTGAGCCCCGCGGGCACGATATGATGTCAGGTGCATTTTTATACCCACCTTGCAGCGACGATGGTGATGTGAGCATATTGTTTATTGAAACATCAGGGTGTTTGCCTATGTGCGGGCACGGCACCATTGGCACGGTGACATTTGCGCTGGAGCAAGGGTTAATCCACCCACAAGAAATGGGCTTAGTCAAAATTGATACGCCAGCAGGTCGAGTAGATGCGCAATATGAGATGCATCAAGATAAAGTAAAGTGGGTTAGGCTCGTTAATGTGCCTGCATTTTTGGCACATACAGATGTGACTATTGAGACTGAAGCACTTGGGGAATTAAGTGTTGATATCGCATATGGCGGTAACTTTTACATCATTGTTGAGCCACAGGGAAATTTTAAAGGCATAGAAAGCACAGATGCCGACACATTAATCAAAATGAGTCGTGAAGTGCGCACTGTGGTTAATGCGACAGTCAAGTGTATCCACCCAGAATCTGCCCATGTACATGGGGCATCGCATGTACTTTGGACTGGTAAACCACAAAATGACGATTCTACGTCCGCAAATGCGGTATTTTATGGAGATAAAGCCATTGACCGTTCTCCTTGCGGTACAGGCACCAGCGCACGTATGGCTCAGCTCTATGCAAAGGGGCACTTAAAGCCACAGCAAGATTTTATCCATGAAAGCTATATTGGTAGTCAATTTATTGGGCGCGTCGAAGAGGTGACAGAAGTGGCAGGTAAACTGGCAATTCGTCCTAGTATTCAAGGTTGGGCGGTGCGCACGGGCACGAACTGCATAACTGTAGATGACGATGACCCTTATGCATTTGGATTTCAAGTGATCTAACACTGTTTTTCAAATTCATCAATAACTGGAGGTAATAATGAAATTATATGGACAGAGTTATATCGCGGGCAATTGGCAAAACAACCAACAAGGCGACACTTTTAACAGTTTTTGTCCGGGCACCAACGAATATTTACCTGCGATGTTTTTCGAAGCCACTGAAGCGCAAGTAAGACGAGCAACGGCGTCAGCTGATAGGGCGTTTAAGTCGTATCGTCGAATCTCAAATCGTCAACGGGCACAGTTTTTAAGTACCATTGCTGATGAAGTGACAGTCCTAGGCGATGCGCTTATAGAAACGACAATGTTAGAAACTAATTTGCCGCGTCAGCGCCTAGAAGGAGAACGTGCGCGAACCATCGGTCAGCTGCGTGCTTTTGCTGAAGTGTTAGAACAAGAACTTACACCGCTCAACTTAAACTGTGTTGATGAAGGTGACGAAACAAGGTTGCCTATTGCTAAGCCGCACACAGCCTTAACACATATTCCAATAGGGGTGGTGGCTGTATTTGGCGCGTCAAACTTCCCATATGCTTTTTCGACACTTGGTGGAGACACTGCCGCGGCGCTTGCAGCAGGCTGCCCTGTGATAGTGAAGGCACATCCAGCTCACCCTGCAACCAATGAGTTGATGACAAAAGCAATTGATAAAGCCATCAAGCAATGCGGGATACCTGACGGCGTGTTTTCAATGCTTCAAGGTAGTCAGCACCCACTTTCTCATCAATTAGTGAAAGACCCTGTCGTTAAAGCGGTTGGCTTTACAGGATCGCTTGCTGCTGCAACAGCATTACTAAAAACCATTAATGATAGGAAAGAGCCTATTCCGTTGTATGGGGAGCTGGGTAGTGTAAACCCTCAAATTGTATTGACAGGGCAAGATGCACATCAGCAATCAATATTGGCGACTCAATTGGTGAATTCGCTGGTTATGGGTCACGGTCAATTCTGTACCAGCCCGGGAATATGGTTTGTGCCTGAGGAAGATATCGACTTTGAACGAGCTGCGATTAATGCGGTTGAAGTTGCGCATTCAGACACACTGCTGACGACGGGCATTTTACAGACTTATAAGAAACGCACAGACATGTTACGTCAGCATCCCAATATAGCGTTAGTGGCGCAAGGTACGCTCAGTAAGCAATACCATGCGGCTGTTCAACTTTATACCTGTAGCGCTGATGACTTTGTTCAACACAAACTTCTGCAAGAAGAGATATTTGGTCCGTGTGCTATTGTGGTTAAATATCGAGATGAAGAGGCGCTAGTGCACGCGGTAGAGGCGTTAGACGGCCAGTTAACAGCGAGCGTTTATGGCAGCGCAGATAAGCTGCACGAACAAGCCGAAATAATAGAGTCTCTGAGTTATAAGGTGGGACGTTTAATCTTTAACCAAGCGCCTACTGGTGTGGAGGTATGCATGTCGATGAATCATGGCGGACCTTTTCCTTCTTCAACAGATGTGAAAAGCACCTCTGTTGGTACACGCGCAATTTTGCGTTTTTTACGTCCGTTATGTATACAAGGTGGTATTTAACGCCGTCGTATTAGCCGAGCCTGGTCTTGATAGGCTTGGCTATTACCACGCGCAATACAAAGATAAATGGGGCCTGCGTGCATTTTTGATTTAGCTACGTATAATGTAAGTCACTGTAAATTTTTGATTAACCCCATGGCGATTGTACATAAAACTAGAACTCAACTTGTTGCCGAAGCGATTAGAGATAAGATTTTAAGCGGCGAGATAAAGGCGGGAGAGCCTTTGCGTCAAGCGGCATTGGCTGAAGAGCTCAATGTTAGTCGCATCCCTGTTCGAGAAGCGCTGTTACAATTAGAAGCAGAAGGATTAGTTAACTTTGAAGCACACAAAGGCGCGACAGTCACCAGTCTCAGTGCTGATCAGATTGATGAAATATTTGATTTACGCGCTTTGTTGGAAGCGGAGTTGCTAAGGCATTCGGTCATGCATTTAACGAATCGTGATTTGCTTGAAGCGGAAGCCATTTTAGCGGATCTTGAAGATGCTATTTCAGCTGGGGACTCTCAGCTTGCGACTGGCAAATTAAATGCAGAATTTCACGATAAGTTATACTCGAGGGCTAATAGACCTCAAACACGTGAACTTGTTGCGGTTTATAGCAAAAACTCTGAACGTTATGTTCGAATGCACATTTTGTTAGCTGGCGGTATTAATACTGCGCCAGAAGAGCATCGAAAGTTATTACAACTGTGCAGAGATAAAGAGATAGACAGCGCGTGTGAGTATTTAAAACATCATATTTTGAGTGCTAAAAAAGGTATTAAAGCACTGCTTTTAAAACTAGAAGAAGGTGCTTAAATAACAGGCAAGCCATTTATCTCTGCTTGTTGAGTAAAATGGCTTATCTCCCATCAGTACTTCTCTTATTACTGGCAATATTACTGCCAGACACCAACACTCATTTCGGATGTAAACCCTGGACCAAATGCGGCAAGTAAACTGGTTTCACCCTTTGTGGCTTGTTCAAAGGTGCGACGCAATACATCGATAACTGCAACGCTGGACGTATTGCCAGTCTCAGCTAAGCAGGCTCGAGAGTGCTTCACTTTATCTGGATCAAGGTTTAAACAGCGCTCTAATTCATCTAGGATGCGTCTGCCACCGGTGTGAAATATGGTATTGTCGACGTCATTGGCATCGATTTCCAGCTTTTCTTGGCAAAAGGACTGTAGATAAGGCGCTACGTGGGGGATTGAGTGCATGACATCTTTGTCCAATGAAAACTTAAAGCCTTTATCTGTCAGTTGATACTCGATGTATGGCATCGTGTCTTCAATGGTGACACTCTGATTATGTGTCAATCTTAACCCTGAAATTTGGTCATCTCCTCGCATCACTACCGCAGCTGCACCATCCGCAAAAAGTGAGTTGCTTATAAAGTCTTGCAGTCTACCTGCCTCTTTATGAAAGCACAGAGATGAGGTTTCAACGCAAACAATCAATACGTTTCTATCTGGACGGTGCTCACAATATTCAAATGCGCGTCCAATCGCTGAAGCGCCAGCCACACATCCGAGTTGAGCAATGGGGATTTGCTTAGTATCAGCTCTGAGTGACAGACGATTTATGAGATGTGCGGTGAGTGATGGCATCATAAACCCAGTACAAGAAGTGGCGATGACCATATCAATTTCGTCAACATTTAATCGGGCATTATGAATGGCTTCACGAGCGACTTTTTCAGCCATTTCAATGGCGGCATCTTGATATACCTTGGCTCGCTCGCCAAAGTTTCCCTGCTTAACCACATCCGTTAAAGGCATGATCAGGTGCCTCTTTTTGACTTCTGCGTTTTGTATCATGTCAAAAGCACGCTTTTTGTGAGGACTGTCGGGATGGCAGATCTCGATGACCGTCATAATATCGTCGGCATTCACTTCGTAGTTTGGATAGTAAGTTGCTGGTTTACTTAAAGTTGTCATGATAATTCTCTCCTTAATTGAATGACTTAAAGCAAGACCTACAACTGCTTTCTTTTATTTCACAAATTTTATAAATAAATTTAACTTTTTTGGTTTTTCATAGTTAAGCAACTGATATTAAATAATTTATATTTTAAATTATTTTTTGTTATCTCAGTAATGCGGGTAATGGGAGTGAGCACACCTAACAGTTGCTAATTTTGCATTTAAGTGGGCTGTTACACTCGATTTTACGCGGTAAAATCAGCTTGGATAACATTGGTTTACAACCTAAAACGCATCTTTACGCATCTTTTCCTATCTTTTCATTGGTTTTAAGTTTTTGATTTTTAATGGCTTTTTTGTTTGTTTTTACATGAGGGGTGCCTGCGCTCATGGGTCTGAGTGTGTATTGAGTTTTTATTGCGCTTTTATTAATTTTTCATTCATTTTCGCCGCTCTAATGTCATCTCAAGCGCCATGGCAAGTCAAAACAACATCTATTTAGGAAAGTATCTATGAGAAAAACCGCCATCAGTATTGCGATTGCATTGTCAACGGGAAGTGCAATAACCCCGGTATTTGCAAAAGAGCAAGCCACACAAATCGAAAAAATAGAGGTAACAGGCTCTCGTATTAAACGCTCTGACATGGAAACTGCAAGTCCGGTTACATTTATTGGCGCGGATGCTATTCAAGCCAGTGGTGCGGTTACCATTGATGATGTGCTTCAGGATATCACAGCAGCAGCCGGCGCAATGACCAATCCAGGGGTCAATAATGGTTCAGGAGGAAATGCGAGTATTAATTTACGTGGTCTTGGCGCACAGCGTACTTTGGTGTTGGTAAATGGCCGAAGAATGATTAATTCAGGCACTGGTGCTGCATCAACGGTGGATCTTAACACCATCCCTGTCGCGATGATTAAACATATCGAAGTGCTTAAAGATGGCGCTTCAGCAGTATATGGCACTGATGCGGTAGCAGGCGTTGTAAATATCATCTTAAAAGATGATTTTGAAGGGGCAGAACTGAATGCACAAACTGGATTATCTGGTGAAGGAGATGCTGAGCAGCATAATATTGATTTGACTGTGGGTACCAGTTTTGACCGTGGAAACATGGTATTTGGTATCCAATACATGGAAAGGGGCTCCGCAAGTCAAGCAGATAGAGACTTTTCATCTTGCCCAATTAGCGAGGTAGATGGCGGAAAATCACTGACATGTGGTGGTTCAACCATTACGCCGAATGGTCATTTGTATCTTGAAAACGGAAAAGAGCTGCAAGGGGATAAAGAGGGTAACTATGCGGAGTACAACCCTGAGACAGATCCATACAACTATGCTTCAGATAGCTACTTATACACGCCGATGCAAAGGCTCAATCTAACTGGCACTGTGAACTACGAGCTAAATGACCGCACCACTTTATTTACTGAAGCAATGTACTCAAAGCGTTGGTCGGAACAACAAATGGCGCCTCAACCTGTTTGGTTTGATTTTACTTACACAGAGGAGATGGGCGATGATCTCTTAGAACATGGTGCAGACTATGGGGATACAATACACTATCGTCGTCGCATGTCTGATACTGGTACGCGTGATTTTTCACAAGTTGTTGATACAGTCAGAACAGTCGTTGGTGTTGAGGGGTTTTTAGATAATGATTGGAGCTGGGATGTTGCTGTTAACTTTGGCCGTAACGACTCAGTTGATCAGCTCTCTAACTTGCATAATATAGGCAGTTTAACCGAAGACATTGAACTTGGAAATTTCAACCCACTAGACCAATCTGCATGGTCAGCAGATAACATGACGGATTACTTGTATACTGAGCAAAATACAGGTGGTAGCCAGATGTTGAACTTCAGTGCGTCATTGGCTGGTGAGCTTATTGAATTGCCTGCAGGCTACTTGGGCTTCGCAACGGGGATTGAAAAAAGGACTGAAAAAGCGTGGTATACACCGGATTCTTTGACGTCTCAAGGGCTGGCTAATGACCCTAAAGTTGAGCCTACCAGTGGCTCATACGATGTGAATGAAGCGTTTGTTGAGCTTGCTATTCCTGTACTTGCAGATGTGGCTTTTGCACAAAACTTAGATTTAAGTGCAGCCGTGCGAGCATTTGACTACTCAAGTTTTGGTAGTGACTCAACATGGAAACTTGGTTTTACTTGGAAATTAAATGAACAGTTAATGTTCAGAGGGGTGAAATCAACGGCATTTCGTGCTCCAACCGTAGATGAATTATATGGTGGAAAATCCCCATCTTTTGAGCAGATCTCTCATCCGTTGCTAGATAGTCAAGCTGAAGTTATCGTGGGTGGAAACGCAAATTTAACCCCCGAAGAAGCGGATACGTTAACGTTTGGGTTAGTGTATGAGCCAAGCTTTGTCGAAGGCTTATCTTTGACCGTTGATTATTATGATATTGCGATCACTAATGCCATTAGCGAAGTGAACAATCAGTATATCATTGATAACTGTGTAAACAGCAGTGGCGACCTGATCAATCAAGATTCAGCAGTCTGTTCGTCAGCAAATGTTGAGATAGCCAATGGTAAAGCAACGTTTAACAACCAATTACAAAATATTGGTGATGAAACGACTCAAGGTTATGACATCAATGTGGCTTATAGCTTTGATGCCGCGGGCTTAGCTTGGCAAGCTGGTTGGGACACTTCAATCTTAAAAGAAAGAACCATCACCATGGCTGGCGAAACGTTCGATTACACGGGGCTTATTACCTCTGGCCTGGGTGGGTATGCTGATATTAAATCAAGTTTAAGTTTGGCGGTGAAAGCTGATGCGTGGAGTGCTAACTACAAAATCAGATATTTATCGGGCATGGACAGCTTTAGTTGTTTAAGTGAACCAAGTAGCTGTTATGCGCCAAGTACACCTAGTGTCACCTATCACGATATTTCAGGAAGTTACTTTGTCAGTGAGACCATCAAGTTGACAGGTGGCATTAACAATTTATTCGACAAGCAGCCACCATATTACTCAGGTAACAATGACTCAAACACGGATCCATACACCTATGATACGTTGGGCAGATATGTCTATGCGGGTATGAATATTCAGTTCTAATTGTTTAGGTACTATTTTCGTTTTTCACACTCTCCGTAGAGGGACCAAAGGGCATGCTTAGTTGCAGCCCTTTTTTTATTTGTAAAAATTGAAAGCTAAATACGGCGGAGTTTCGTTTAACGACTATATTGAGAGAAGATAATAAAGTAATTGGAGCTAGGATGAGCGTCCGTATTTTAGTGATCGATGATGACAAAACATATAGAACGTTGCTTTCGCAGACGTTTGCTGATTATGAAGTGAGTGTGGCTTCCAGCGGTGAAGAAGGTCTGCAAGAGGCCATTGAGCTCAAACCCCACGTGATCTTATTAGACATCGTGATGGCAGGTATGGATGGATATGCGACATGCTGCGAGTTGCGTAAAATTGAGCATTTGCGCCACACGCCCATTGTGTTTATCTCAAATTTGTCGTCGTCAGACTGTCGTTTAAAGGCATTCGAGATTGGTGCCAATGAATACGTGTGCAAAACTACGCATCCAGATGAACTCAAAGCTAAAGTGGTTGCAATCCTTGAGGCTGATCATGATTACTTTGAAGCACATGCGGACATAGCGCAAAAAGAATCGTTATTGCTAGATTTACAAAGACAAAATGCGTGCATGAAATCAATTGGCTTGTTTATGCAGGCAACACACTATTGTAGCGATCTTGTGGTGTTACAAAAAATATTCATCAATACGTTGTCGAGTTTGGGGCTGCGGGCTGTTATCCACTTTAAAAATCGAGAACTACTTCGGAGTACTTCCGGTAGTGTGGCTAAACTCGAACATGAATTGTTACTTCATCATGAGGACTTTGAACGGGTACATCAATTTGACCATGGCCCAATGGTATTTAATTGGCGCAGCAGTATTTTGTTGGTTAAAAATGTAGGTGAACTCAGCGATATTTGTGCCCACGTTATGGATGCACTAGAGCTTGCGATTAGCAACCTAAATCGCAGAGCTGAAATGGTGGAGCAAATTTTATCAATAGAAAAAACCAACAAAGAGATATTGGCCAGTTTAAAAGAAACAAAAAGCAAGTCGAATACCACGCTTAAGCAACAGTTGTTCGATTCAGGTCTGATTTCTCAGTTCGACCTTCAAGATGAAAATGATTTAGATGAGCTTATTGCCAGTTCCAGTGATGATTTAGTGGGTATGGTTGAAGCGTTTGGTGATAACGCAGAAAAAATCAGTGCCATTTTGGGGAGTTTGAAAAAGCCACCTCAAGAACTGAGGTTTTTATTTAAAGAAAGTATCAGTAACGCAGATGCCACCCTGTTTTAAATATTAGACTCACGTTAGTATAAATACTTGGGTTGTAGCGTGAGTTTTAATTACTTTAAAAACAACTGTTTGCATTTTTCTAAATCTTTTTTTAAATTTTTTTCTTGAAATCTTATCGCCTCGTCCATAGATAGAGTTATGAGGTCGCCGTAAGGGACCTAACTTTAATTAACATATTGTTTAATATGCCAATTCTCTGCTTTTTTAAGAGTGAATTCGGCTTAATATCGCTTTATGAGGATACACTTATGCGTACTGTAGATTTATCACCACTTTATCGTTCATTCATCGGTTTAGATCACCTAGCATCACTAATGGACTCAGCTCAAAGAAGCTCAGAAAAGCAGTCTGGATTTCCCCCGTACAACATCGAAGCATTGGATGAAGACAAATATCAAATTACCATGGCCGTTGCAGGATTCAGCGAGCAAGAATTATCATTAGAGTCAGAAAATAATACGCTGACGGTGAAAGGCGAGAAGCAAAATAAAGCGTCTAATGTCGAACGCAAATTTATTCATCAAGGCATCGCAGAGCGCAATTTTGAACGTAAATTCCAGTTGGGTGACCACATTAAAGTGATGGGTGCAGACTTAGAAAATGGCTTGCTGAAGATTGACCTTGAGCGCGAGGTACCAGAGGCAATGAAACCGAGAAAAATTGCCATTGGCACAAGCCAGCTGTTAGAAAAAGAATAACCTCCTTTACTTGTTTTCTTGTTATGTTGTTTCCAACCAGCCGCCATTTGGCGGCTTTTTGCGTTAGAAAAATAAATTCTAAAGTCTATATCCCTCGTTATTTTCTGGATTAAAAAGGAACACTGTGTCTTTACTTGTTCAGTTCATCACCGTATGGTTGTGTTAATTTTATGTAACCAAGGAATGAGCGATGCGGTTTTTACTTTTTTGGCTATTGATATTTACATGTCCACAGGTGTTAGCAAGTAAAGCAATAGCAACAACACAAACATTGACAGAATACACATCATTTACTCAACATGGTGACCACCGGTTCGCGGTGAATCTAATGCCAGCTGATTTAAAATCAAGGCATATACTGGCACTCGAATTAGGATGCGCAGAGCAAGGCTGTAGTGATTGGGACTACACCGTCCGTCTTGAATGGTATCAAGGGGAAAAGCGTTATGAACTTGGACGTTTGATAACCCCCTATGCCGGTTACATGCAAAGAGGAATGCATGGGTTTGATAGAAACTGGCGTCGTACTTTTTATTTTGATGTATCACATCTTGCACCGGTGTTAAGCGGAGAAGGCACATTTAACGTTCACTATGGCGGTTGGGGAGCTAAAAAAAGTGCCTTCGGTATTGCTGCCAAACTCATTTCTAAACCCGCATATCAGACAAAATCGGTGAAGCGTGTCATTCCTTTATATGAGTCAGGTTCTGAGGGGTGGCCATATAAAACAGCAGAAGATTTTGCACAGCGCTTACCTGTGAAAACGGTGACCTTTGAAGCCGATGAACAATACGCCGAAGTTAAGATGATTGTAACGGCACATGGACATGCGCTGTCTTATGACAATCCTGATGGTAAAGCTGAGCTGTGTGGTGAGTGGTGTGATAGATACTTCACATTAGAGCAAGATGGCAAGTTGGTCGTTAAGCAGAACTTGTGGCGAGATGATTGCGATCAGAGCGCCACTTTTCCACAAGGGGGGACTTATCTTTTCGCCCGTGCCAACTGGTGTCCTGGCGAAGCCATTGAGCCTTTTAGCTATCCGGTCAGCACATCAGTAGAGGGATCGTCTTTATTTGATTTAGATTGGCAAGCATATAGTTGGCAGCCATCTCAATATGGTACAGACGCACCTAGGTATATTGTTAATGCGGTTTTGGTTACCTATGGCGAGCAGGAAGTCGAAGAAGATGTTGCGCTTACATCTATCGTTAAGCCTAATTCAGCCATGCCTGATCGAATCGGATTGTCGTGTGGAGAAATTGAGGTAGACGTGAAGAACCTTGGCAAATCAACGGTTGATGAGCTGTGGTTTGATTACGGTATTGAAGGTTTGCGCACTCACCAATACCATTGGCAAGGTGAAATTGAAGCAGGTGAATCAAAGCGTATTGCGTTTTCATCACAGTTTTTGGGGAACTATGACCCAGAGCTCGCTAAGCTGAACATTTCTGTTCGCAGTGAGTATGATCAACAGGAGGGTAATAATAGTCAAGCTGTTCAGTTCAAGGCACCAGTGGCGGTTGAGCACAGCGCCATGTTGCGCCTACTTACAGGTAAAAACGGCGCGGAAAGCAGCGTGTCTCTGCTAGATAAATCGCAAACACTCATCAAGCGCTGGGATATGTTTGCCGACTCAAGTTGGCATGAATTAACACTCGATGTGCCTGCTGGCTGCTATACACTCAAAGTACATGACAGCCAACATGATGGCTTGGCATTTCCATTTTTTAATCAGCGTAAAGGTAAAGGAGAGCTTGCACTCCATCACAGCGATAAATTAGACGCGGCCGTGACACAATTACAGCCCGACTTTGGTCGTGAGTTGAGCATTCCTATCACGGTTGGCTATGAAATGGGGGGCTGTGCGGCAAGTGCTTGGCAAGCTGATCTTGCCTACAATGTCAAAGGCCAAAAGGTGGCTTATCAAGGAGTGATATATCAAGCGCGGCATTGGAGTTACAATTTTGCGCCCAATAAATCTGGGCCTTATGACCCTTGGCAAGCGATCAGCTACTGTGATGGAAGTGCACTTTAATTAAACATATTTACTCATAGTAACGGCTGAGTTTTGGGTTGGTGTTGCGCAGTAATTTTGCAATATCAGCCCGCGTTTCTACCGTTTTATTTTGGCTTAGTTTGAAGTTACCAGACATAGTTTCCAGTTTAACGTCGAAAAAGATTAAACTTTTGCACATGGCTTTTAATCTATTTTCAGGTACAAATGAAAGCTGCCACGGATCTTGTTTATCCTCGAACGCATTTAAAATATGCTGCATTGCCTTTAATTGCTTCTCAAAATCATGGATAGAGTGCAAGGTGCCAGAGGCTTGTACCGTGACATAGTCCCATGTTGGCAGGCTAAGCCCTTTGACTTGATGTGGGGATAAATACGTATCAGGTCCTCTAAAGACAATATCTACGGGCAACGAAATACAATGCCTAATCGGATTTGACGCAACCGCATGACCATAGAGCGTGTGTGTATCTCTGCAAAGGCTGACAGGAAGATGGCAAATATGCGTTTGTTTATTATCTTTACAGATGAATGTTGCCAGTGGGAAATGTTCAATTACTTCAAATAGCTGATTGTCATCTTGCACTTTGTAATCTTTGAGCGGATACCTCATAACCATGACTCCAGACGCTGTTTAATGTCTGGCCACATATCATCTGTGATACTAAAGCGCGCTGTATTTCTAAAGCTACCATCTGGCAACTTTCTATTTTTAAGGTGAATGGCTTCGAAGTGTGCACCTAAACGCGCAATGGCACTGCGGGATTTATGATTTTGCTCATGGGTCTGAAATTCAATTCTGACTAACCCCAACGTTTCAAATGCATGTTTAAGCAATAAATACTTAGCGTGTGTATTGATATGACTACGTTGCCAGTCTAAGCCAATAAAAGTGTGGCCAATTTCAGCTTGAAGGTTTTGCGGATCCACTCTAAATATACGTGTATTACCGGTGACTTGGTTGGTTTCAATATCGATAATGGCAAAGACAATTTGCTCCAGCGGGTCGAATTGTGCAGTTTGTTCAAACCAGTCTTTTAAGATCTCTGGACTTTGACAATATTTACTTGGAACCCAGCGCCAAAGCGCCTCGGCTTCACCCACCTTTTGCAATGCATCAAGATGTGAATGTGACAGGGGGTCTAAACGCACTTTGCTAGAGCACAATGATATCGGTTTTAACATACATTTCTCCTTAGGCAATGACGATACATGTTTGCTATGCGTTAAGATTACGCTTTTGTGGTTACGTTTAAACAACCAGATCTTAAAATTTGCCTATACCAGCTTGATAGAAGACAGAGAGTTTTGTACGCTCAATAACACCTAATACTGCTGCGATAAAATGATGTTCACAGGGCTTCCATTAGATAAAAAAAATAAAGCAAAACATATTCAAATGGCAGAGCAAGTGCGCTCAGCGATTCAAAAGGGCCATATAAAGCCCGGTGAAAAGCTGCCGTCAGCCCGGGCTTTAGGACAGCTTTTTTCTGTGAATAGACACACGGTGATGAATGCGCTGCAAAACTTGGTTGCTGAAGGGTGGTTGGTATCTGAGCTTCGCAAAGGCTATAAGGTCAATAGCCAATTGCCTATCGTGCATAGCACACAAGTCAATGAACAAGACGCGATATTTGAGCCAATTACGCCACAATTTGCTGCGGTTCTCCCTAAAAACTCGTCACCGACTTTAGATGAATATACCTATAATTTTGCGGGTGGATTGCCGGATATAACTCAGTTTCCATTTGATGAGTTCAAGCGTAGCATCAATAAAGTGTGTCGTAGTAGCAACGCCCATGCACTTCATTATCAAAATGTGGCTGGGGAGCCCGAATTACGAGCACAATTAAAAGCATACTTGCGCAAAGCGCGAGGATTACCCTGTGACGATGTACTGGTCTGTAATGGCTCACAGGAAGCCTTGTTTTTAACAGCACACGCGTTTTTGAACCCTGGTGAAGGGGTTGCAATGGAGTCACTTGGCTATCCGCCAGCAAGGCAAGCTTTTATGGCTGCCGGTGGTGTGATTTACGATCTTAAACAAGATGAGCAGGGCTTGTGTGTAGAATCATTGGCACAATGTTTTGCCAGCTCGACAGTTCGCTTATTGTATTTAACGCCTCTGCATCAATACCCCACTACACTCACGATGTCTGTTGCGAGAAGAATGGCGATATATAAGTTATGTGCGCAGCACGGCGTTTTTATCATAGAAGATGATTATGATCATGAGTTTCACTACCGTTGCCCACCACTTCAGCCAATGGCAGCGAATGATCCCGCACAGATTGTAATTTACCTGTCTACCTTTTCAAAAATTATGTTTGCAGGTGCGAGATTGGGATATATTACCGCAGCACCTGCGGTACTTCAGCAGCTGGTGGGGCTAAAAAAGCTTATAAATCATAAAAATGATGTGTTGATGCAGTTGGCCATTGCTGATTGGATGGCAACTGGCTACTTTGAAAGGCACTTGCGCCGAATGACTAAGTTATATCAACAACGTTGTGACTCGATGGCATATAAACTCAATGAACTCAAAGCACAAGGGTTTGATATTCAATTTAAGCAGCCGGATGGAGGCATGGCATTTTGGGTTGATTTAAAACGAGATGTATCAGATTTACCTGCCAAGCTTGAAGTGGCAAAGATCTTTGCGCACACAGAGCAGGCGTTTTGCCATGCTAAAGTAGAGAGAGAAACGCATATACGACTTGGTTTTGCTGGGCAAGAACCGGAAAAAATCTCCGCAGGGTTAGATGCGATTTTTGCATTGCTGTAAGGGGAAAAAAGGGTCCATGCCTAGACCCGGTATCGACATAGAAATGCATGTGTTTATAAAAGGGAATATTACTTTCTATCTGGCGCCCATGTGAGCTTGCCGTTGATATTGGCGATATCATACTTGAGTCTGCTTTCAACCCAGCTGCCATCTTCTTTTTGACATAACGCGATGATATAGCAGTCTTCCTCACCGGGAATGCCCTCAAAATGGATATTACGACAACTCGATTTATAAGAGCCTGGTGGTGAAATGAAAGACATGTCTTAGGTACTCCATTTTTGTATAAGTCGATGCAGTGAATTAATATGACTGCTCTACAAAGTGATGGGTACACTATATAGAGATTGTGGCTGCGTAAACATTACACATTATTACACAGCGATTAGGGGTGGGTTTAGGTATTGCTTACTGATTTGAGCTATGGATCTTTAATTTAGCCATCTCACCTTCAAATGTGACAACAAATACCTTATCAAATTCATCTTCCGCTATTTCGACGTCTCGACCTGTTAAATGTTTCACTAGAACCGGTGTGGTATTGCTATGGCCCGCAACGATGATTGTTCCCGTCTGCTTTTTTAGCATATGGGCAAATTCATCAAGCCTACCTGGATTGTAAAGTGAAATGTGTGTGTCAATTAAGTCTGCAAGCGGTGCCAATGTGGCTTTTGTACGATTGTAATTTGTGGAGTAAAGTTTAGTAGGTTCATAGGGCAACATCATTTGTGCGATTATTTTTGCGCGTTGAATTCCCTGTTGAGTTAAACTCGGGTCGACACCTTTTTGTTTTTCGGCATGGCGAACAAGTATGATATTTTCCGGCATTGCTAAGCTTGAAAAGCTGAGTAAAAAAACGAGTATTATAAATAGTGTACGCATCGGGCTTCCTGTCATTTTTTTCTATCTATTACTATATCTTGTTCTCATTCTAACTGCACCTTTAGTGGCTTACATCTATTGCTACGCCATAAATTTATCGTATTACACCAACCTGTCCGCTGCGGACACATTTTCTGTCCGCGGACGCTTTTAAATAACAATAAAAACAAAAAGTATATAATATTCAGCAGTTTATTTTTGGCATGTTATTGGTATCACTTGGTCCACTAGGATAAATCGAGAGGCTAAGATGATTAAAGATACCAGTGGACAGGATCAATATGTGCCAGAGCGCAGAGCATTTTTTCAGCGCAAGTCAGTGTGGGGAGCTGCGGGGATAGCCGTGCTCATATTGACAATAGTGTGGTTATTTATATCGCCACAAGCACAGCGTTCGGTAGATAAAGCACAGCTTGATATCGCAACTGTTCAAATTGACACGTTGATAAGAGAGATTGGTGCACATGGGCGAATTGTTGCAGCACATGCACCGACTGTATATAGCCCTGAAGTCGGCGTGGCGACTTTATATGTCAGTGCAGGTGATAGTGTTAAAGCGGGGCAGCTTGTTGCACAGTTACACAGCCCTGAGTTGAGTAGTGAGCTCAAGCAGCAAGAATCGGAGTTGTCACGTCTTGAAAGCGAATGGCAGAGGCAGCAGTTAGAAGCGCGTCGTCAAGCGCTGGCCCTTGAAAAGTCCCTAGATTTGGCAAAAGTGTCGCTTGAGGCTGCCGAGCGTGAAAACCGCCGTGCTCAGCTGTCAATTCAATCTAGCTTAATTAGCCAAATTGATTTAGAGCAAGCGCAGGATGATTACGCCAAAGCAAAAGTTAACTTTTCCCATGCGCAGAAAGAGGCCGATATAGGCAACGACACCCTCAAATTCGAACTTGCTTCTGCAAAGAGTCGCTTTGATAGACAGGCGCTGGTGGTAGAGGAAATAAAACGGCGCGTTACCAATTTAAAAGTGCGTGCCACGGTGGATGGCATCGTAGGTAATTTGTTGGTGCAAAATAAAGCTGCGGTCAACCAAAACCATCCGCTGATGACATTAGTTGATCTATCTGCTTATGAAGCTGAACTGAGAGTGCCTGAAAGTTATGCCAATGAGCTGGGACTAGAAATGACCGTATTGATGCGTATCGGAGCAACAGAGTTTGTGGGTCAACTGAGTGCCATCTCGCCTGAAGTGAGCGATCGTGAAGTGACCGCAAGAGTCAAGTTTACCAATCAAGATATTACGGGCATTCGCCAAAACCAACGTGTGCATGCCCGTATTCAATTAGAAAATAAAGAAAACGTACTGACAGTAAGGCGTGGCCCATTTTTAAATAATGGCGGCTACTTCGCTTATCGATTGCGCGACAATTTTGCCGAGCGGGTTGAAATATCAACAGGTTCAAGCAGTTTAAAAGACATTGAGATCATCACAGGTCTACAAGAAGGTGACGAAATCATCATCTCTGGCTATGATGCGTTCAGCAATGCTGACTCAGTGCTAATTAGATAAAAATAAAGGAAACATATCATGCTACGTATGCAAAATATTGGAAAGCTTTACCAAACTGAAATGGTTCAAACACAGGCACTGAGAGAGTTTAATTTAACTGTTGAAGAAGGCGAGTTTATTGCGGTTACGGGGCCATCAGGTTCTGGTAAAACAACGTTTTTGAATATTGCAGGTCTCCTAGAGCCATACTCATCAGGTCAATATACCTTAGATGGCATTGATATCGGTAAACTCAATGATAATCAGCGCTCAGATTTACGTAATCAAAAAATAGGATTTATTTTCCAAGGCTTCAATCTCATCCCTGATCTGGATTTGTTTGAAAACATTGAAGTGCCTTTGCGCTATCGCGGCATTAAGGCTAAAGAGCGCAAAAAGCGTGTTGAACAATGCCTTGAGCAAGTGGGCTTAGCAGGTCGAGCGCGTCACTTGCCTCAGCAGCTCTCCGGTGGGCAACAGCAGCGTGTTGCAATTGCACGTGCATTGGCAGGAGAGCCGCGCTTTTTACTCGCTGATGAGCCAACTGGTAACCTGGATAGCTTAATGGCAAGACAAGTCATGACATTGCTTGAAGAGTTAAATCAATCCGGTACCACCATTGTGATGGTGACGCACGACCAAGAGCTTGCTAGAAGAACACCACGAAATATTCAGATTGTAGATGGGCAGGTTGCTGACTTTACGCTTTATCAAGGTGGGCATGTGGCGCGCGAGACAACCGGCAAAACAGTAGGGGCTTAATATGTTGCTACATTATTGTGATTTGGCTTGGCGAAATATCAAGCAAACACCGTTTGTCAGTATGTTGATGATTATCGCTATTGGCATAGGTATCGGCGTCACTATGACGACACTCTCCGTTTATCACATGATGAGTGCAGACCCCATTGCACACAAAAGTGACAAGTTACACGCTGTACAATTGCAAATACTAGATGATGGCTATACATGGCGGACAGAAGATGATGTGCCTTTGCAGTTAACTTATCCGGATGCCAAATATTTACTCGAAAACTCACCGCAGGAAAAACGGGTCGCTATGGTCAAGTCCGGCGCTGCTGTGCACATTGACAGACCTGACAGTGTGCCCTTTATTCAGAGTTTACGGGTAACCAGTCGCCACTTTTTTGAACTGTTTGATGTGCCTTTTTTGCACGGTAATGTATGGAGTGCGTCTCAAAGTGAGCAAGCTGCACTGGTTGCTGTGATAAGTGAAGATCTCGCAAAAAAGCTGTTTGGAAAAACAGATGTGCTTGGAGAGTCAATATATTTAGGTGAACGCCTACATGAAGTGGTTGGCGTAACAAAAACTTTTCAGCCCACAGTTAAATTCTACGATGTAAATAATGATCCTTTTGAGGCGTCGGAGCAAGTATTTGTGCCTTTTACTCATATCGAAGCGTACAAGGTGCCAAGCTGGGGCAACACCAATGGCTGGAAAAGTGAGGATATTGATTCATTTGAGGACTTTTTAAACTCGGAAAACGTATGGTTGCAATTTTGGGTCGAGTTTGATTCAGAATCGCAAAAGCGCATGTATGGGCAATTCGTCATGGATTATATGACAGAGCAGCAAAAGCTTGGCCGATTCAATAGAAAGGCGCTTGATTACAATCTTAAAACGGTGCCGCAGTGGCTGGAATATAACTATGTAGTTAGCTCAGACAATAAAATCCTTGTCGGTTTGAGCTTTATGTTTTTGGCTGTGTGCGTCGCCAATATTTTAGGTCTGTTGCTGGCAAAATTTATGAAACGCGCACCGGATGCAGGGGTTAGACGTGCACTTGGTGCCAGTAAAACACAGATATTTAGTCAGCATTTAGTTGAGGTCGCATTACTTGGGCTGCTTGGTTCAATTGTGGGGGTATTGCTGGCCCAAGTCGGCCTTGCTGGCATTCGAGGTACTATGAGCGGGTATGACTTAATCGCGATAATGGATTGGAAAATGCTGCTGGTTGCTCCAGTTATCTCCATCTTAGCTTGCTTAATTGCAGGGTTATTTCCAGCTTGGGTGGTGTGTAAAACCTCTCCAGCAACACATTTAAAAGTACAGTAAAGGAGTGCGGAATATGTCAGAAATTAAACCGATATTAAGTGCATTAAAGCGCTCTAAAACAGGGGCGATATTGTTAGTATTACAAATCGCAATTACGCTTGCACTGGTCAGTAATGCCATGTCGATTGTGTTCGACAGATTGGAAAAGATGAATCAGCAAACGGGTTACGATGAGCAAAGTATTATTTCATACCTTGTTGTGACGTATGATAAGCGCATTGATAAGGCAAAGCAGTTTGATGAAGATATTCAAAAATTAAAAGATCTACCTGGGGTGATAGAGGCGTTGGCGGTGAGTTCGGTGCCATTGACTCGAAGCGGCGGGGCTTGGGCGCTCAGTACGGATCCTGATGAACTCAAAGGTAAGTCTGTGGATTCAGGTTACCTATATGGCAATCATACCTTGATCGGTGCTCTGGGGCTTGAGGTAACTGAAGGTCGCAACTTTACCGAAAACGACGTTGTGTATGATAGAAAAAAAGAGTATCCAACCGTTGCTATTGTGAGCAGAGCTGTGGCCAATGCGCTATTTGGGGAAGGCAAGGGTTTAAACGAAACCATATATAGTGGCAACAATGCGGCTAAAGTTATCGGTATTATTGATACCATTAAAAGTCAGTGGCCTAAATCAAACATTGCCGACAATTTGGTGCTTCTACCATTGCAAGACAGCACGGCATATCAGAAGTTTGTTGTTAAGACAACAGAGCACCAACGTGCAGAAGTCATGAACAAGATTGAACCTCTGCTATTGGAATTAAGTCGTGGACGCGTGGTTATGGATGTTAAAGCACTGGATAAATCAAAAGCCGATACCTATGCCAGTGATAGGTTGATGATCAAGATGCTTATCTCGATAGTGGTCTTTTTAGGGGTCATTACGGCACTCGGTATTTTTGGCCTAACACATTTTAATATCAGCAAGCGCACCAAACAGATAGGTACAAGGCGTGCGTTAGGCGCTCGAAAATCAACCATCTTCAAGCATTTTTTATTGGAGAATATGGTGGTGACCTCGCTTGGTATGTTGATAGGTGTTGTCGGTGCATTGTTGCTTGGACGAAAGTTAATGGGTATTTATGATGTGCCACCTCTAGAGGGGATGTCTATTCTATTAACAGCGATAGCGATGATAGTGATGAGTTTGGTTGCGGTATTTGTGCCAGCTCAGCGTGCGGCGAATATTTCGCCAAGTGTCGCGACACGCAGTATTTAAAGTAAAGCCGGAACGATATTATGTTACACTCATTGGGGTGTAACATAATAAAAATAAGCACATGGATAAAATACTGATCATTGATGATAATCCTGCGGTTTTGCAGTCATTGTCACTACTTTTTGAACTACATGACTATCAAGTGGCGCTTGCTTCATCTTCTTTTGAAGCGGAGCAAATTGTGCGTTATCAGCGCATTGATTTAGCCATTCAAGATATGAATTTTTCTGCGGATACGACCTCTGGTGAGGAGGGCAAAGCGCTGTTTTATCAGCTTCGCACTCTCAATCCTAATTTGCCCATTATCCTTTTAACGGCGTGGACAGAGCTGGAGATGGCTATCTCTTTAGTCAAGGCGGGCGCTGCGGATTATCTGGCAAAGCCTTGGAATGATGAAAAGCTGCTGATAAGTGTCGCTAATCTCATTGCTCTTGGCAAAGCCAGCCAAGATAGTCAGCAACTCCATCGTCAAGCACAAGAGCGGGCGGACTTTAACGCAGATGCGCAATTATGCGGCTTAATATATAAAAGCGTTGCGATGCAGCGCGCTGTTGAAATGGCACTGCAAGTAGCCAAGTCGGATGTGTCGGTACTTATTACAGGCGCAAATGGCAGTGGTAAAGAAAAGGTCGCCGAAATCATTCAAGCAAACTCTCGGTTAGTCAATCAGCCTTTTATTCGTGTAAACGCAGGGGCTTTGCCTGATAGCCTGATTGAAGCTGAATTATTTGGCGCAGAAGCGGGCGCTTATACAGGGGCGAATAAGCAGCGCATAGGTCGATTTGAAGCTGCCGATGGCGGCACATTATTTTTAGATGAGATTGGTAACCTGCCGTTATCAGGCCAGATGAAACTGCTTCGTGTGTTGCAAACTGGTGAGTTTGAACGGCTTGGCTCGGTTGAAACACGCAAGGTAAATGTACGCGTTATATCGGCAACCAATGCGCAATTATTAAATGATATTGCTGCTGGACGTTTTCGTGAAGACTTATATTATCGATTAAATGTGATTGAGATTAATCTACCTAGCTTAAAGCAAAGAACAGATGACATCATCCCTTTGGTAAATCACTTCTTACCAGAAAGAGTGTTGTCATTGAGCGCGGAAAAAGCGCTTTGTGCCCACAGTTGGCCAGGTAATGTGAGGGAACTTGAAAACGCCTGTAAGCGAGCTGGCGTTTTAAAGCCACAAGGCGAGTTAGATGCCGCAGATTTTGGCCTAATCCAAGTTCAGACACAGTCTGCGCCAATAAAAAATTATGAACCTTCAAAGCAAGAATTACAGCAGGCAATGCATCAATGCGAAGGGGTGATAGCCAAGGTAGCGAGACAGTTTGGTATGAGTCGCCAAGCTTTATATCGGCGTTTGCAAAAGCACGGAATCGACTATTGATGGAAAATACCCAAAAGGCGTTAACTAAAAAAGCCTGTATCGCCATTGCCATAAGCACGCTATTGGCGAGCTTACCCGTGGCATTTTTTGTTTCTTGGTCAATATGGTTTTTGACTGCTGTGTCTAGCTGGATACTTACCTGTGTATTGTTACGTTTATCTTTTAGCTCATTCTTACAAGCATTGGATGCCCTTCAGATTGGTCTTTTGAACTTTAAAGACGGTGACTTTTCGAATCAATTAGCCTACCAGTCAAAAGACAGCTTTGGAGATTTGTGTCACTTATACAATGAAACCGCGAAGCAATTACGAAACGAAAAGCAGTGGCTTTATCAACGAGAAATGATGTTGGATAAAATGCTACAAAGTGCACCTCAGGCCTTACTTTTAATGGATGAAAAGGGGATCATAGTATTTGCCAATCCAAGTGCACAGCAACTGATTGGCAGCGCCACTGCACTAGAGGGAAGGTCGCTTAGTAGCCTATCAAAAGGCATACCGAAAGAGATTTTTGACGCCATGGAGCATGCGTCTGATGGCTTAGTGACGGTTACTATGCCTGTAGGTGAGGAGCAAATGTGGCACAGCACGGTCGGCAAATTGTTATTGAACAATCAGCCACATAATTTATTTATTTTCAAACAATTGACCAGAGAGCTCAATCGTCAAGAAGTGGCTGTATGGAAAAAAGTAATTCGTGTCATCAGTCATGAGTTGAACAACTCTCTAGGGCCCATTTCATCCATGCTGCACAGTGGTAAAATCATTGCCAAAAAGCTTGATGAAGCGCGACTCAATCGCGTGTTCAGCACGATTGATGAACGCATTGAGCATTTATGTGAGTTTATTCAAGGTTATGGCACGTTTGCTAAGCTACCTGCACCACACATCAAGCCTATTATGATCGCTCCTTTATTGGATGCGTTGCAAATGCAGTGGCCATGCTCAGTGTCATGTGATATCGAGGTGATATCAGCAGATAAAGGGCAGCTGGAGCAACTTCTAATTAATCTGTTAAAAAACGCCCATGAGTCAGGGACTGATACTGATGCGATAGCGCTGAGCATTTATTCAATCAATGAAGGCATTAAAATCACGATTTCAGACAGAGGTCCCGGCATGAGTGAAGCAGTGTTGACCAATGCTCTACTGCCGTTTTATTCAACCAAATCCAGCGGAACGGGGCTCGGACTGGCGCTGTGCCGAGAAATCACTGACGCACACAACGGTCAGATCAGTATTCGTAATAGAGCAAGAGGAGGGTTATCGGTTGAGCTTATTTTACCGAATTAGGTTTTGCTTCTTTTCTCAAGGTTTGTCGCGTCTAGTTTTTTACATCCCTTACTCTGCTCAAGCCAAGAGAGGGTGTTTTGAGTTACAACAACTGTGCCAGATACAACGAGGCTTGCAGCGGAGACGATACCGGCACCGGCCATAACCATTGCACATGCTTTACCTGAGCAATTGCCAATCGAAGCCATTTGTTCCGTGCTTAGTACATGTTTGCGCTTTGTAATATGGCACTGTTCATCATAATAATGCACTTCTTTTGATACAAATAAACAACCAGACATCATACTTAATACCAAAATAGATAGCAGAAATTTATACATGACATTTTCCCTCGACTTTTTTGCCAAGATATCGGCATTAGCGGTGACTTGGTAGTTAAATTTTGTAATCAAAAGTAGAGTGTAAATAAAATAGGTACATCTTTTACACTCTATTTAGAAATGATTTATGGTCGAAGTAAATTAACGAGGTGGGTCAATATGTGCTGCGGTACTTGCATTTATTCTGAACCACCCTGCAATTGAATACCTTGATTTATTTGCCGGTAAAACTTCATGAGGAAACTCGTCACTTAAAAAAGTAACAAGAGTGCCTTGTTTTGGCACTACTCTGCACAACTCTTTGTCATGATCTTCTGCTTGATAGATGACGAGTTCACCGCCATCCTTGTCTTGCCAATCATCATTTAAGTAGAAAACAGTGGTGAGAACACGGTTTGCTTTACCTTTAAATGCATCGAGATGCTTCTTGTAAAAGGCACCTTCTTCGTAATGGGCAAAGTGACTCTCATAGCTGAAGAGGCCCATGAATAAACGGCGGTTTAAGTAGTTTTTTAATTCATCCATCGCATCTAGATAGCCGGCCTCTTGTGCATTGCCTCTTTCAAGCCAACGAATTTTATCTCGTCTGATCTGGGCATTTTTTTCGTGGTCACTTTGACGACCAATCCCTGCAGTTTGAAAAGTATCTTCTTCTAAACTTGCAATGCGGGCATTGAGCGCTTGAATAATTTTGGGGTCAACGGCATTTTCGATAATGCTTAAGCCGGTTGAGCGCAAATCATCAGCTATTTGCGCATATATGTTTTCAATGTCAAAGTCAGACAAGTCACACCTCCAGTTAATGAGGTGGTTTTTTACCTAATCAAGCTCAAAAAGGCAAGCGTATCTAACCATTAGGCTTATAAACCTTGATTTTGCGCACAGGCATTAACAAATGCAGCAATAAGAGGTGAGCGTTTGTCACTCAATGCTGCGCGCTCTGGCTGGAAAAGTGTGGCAATAAAAAACGGGTGTATTGTCAACTCTACAGCGCGAATTTCAGTTGTATCGTCGTCTGCTGAAGCAACTAAAGGGCCTTGAAGTAGGGCTTCACGAAAAGCTGTATTTAAACCATAGCGGCATCGGTATCCTTCCTGAATTGTCAAAGAGCCATAAATACTGGCTAATTGGCTTTGAGCAAACAGATTGATTGTCTCAGTTGTTTCAACCAAGGCACAGCTTAAAGGCGATATGACTTGCCGCTTGGCGTCTGGCTCTGATTCTCCGTGTGCCGCGTCTGACCAACCAATGACATTTCTCGCATACTCAACAACAACATGTTGAAAGCCACCACAGGTACCCAAAAATGGAATTAAGTTTTCTCTTGCGTAGCGGATCGCTCTAAGTGCGCCTTCTGGGTCGACATAAGGGGTTTTAGGTACGCACCAAATACCGTCAAATTGAGATAGATCTGTGTCTTGCACTTTATCCGTGCCAAGCCAAGTCGCGGTAACTTTTAGTTTGAGGTCTTCCGCGGCAATGTCTACCGAGAGCGGGATCCCTTGGTGAGCTGGGACTGTTGGATCAAAATCTCCGATTAAAACGATGGACAACTCTTTCATCTCTTTTCCTTAAGCATCGGCTTATTATTAGTATATTTTTATTGTGGGTATATTGGATGTGGACGTCTAGCCCGCTTTTTTTGCATTTTGTAACAGACTGTATGATGGTGTTTTATAATTTAAGCAGTTAACAGCCGCTTAATAATGTTATCACTCGCCCTTTCTATGAGATCTAAAACCAGTTCGAATCCATCTCCTTCACCGTAATAGGGATCAGGCACTTCCTTTACCTCGTCATGAGCGTAGTCTAAAAATAATTGGATTTTATATTGGTACTGTGGTGAGCAAACTGATTTAAGGTCTTCAAAATTCAATTTATCGGCACATAGAATGAGGTCAAATACCTCAAAGTCTTCTGGACGCACTTGTCTCGAGCGTATGTTTGAAAAGCGATAGCCTCGACGTTCACCTGCTTTTACACTGCGTCTATCAGGTGCATTACCTTCATGGTAATTAATGGTACCAGCCGAGTCGATATTTACAGATAACCCTTTGGCTTTGATTTTGGCTTTTAATACCGCTTCCATAGTAGGTGAGCGACAAATATTGCCCATGCAAACAACGAGAATATTAGAAATTTTGGTATCTTGAGTCATTGTTTTCGGCCTATCATTATTGAGCTATCACTTTAAATTGGTGATTAAACTAACATTCTCAACAGAGCAATAAAAGCATAAGTGAGATAATTTCATGATAATACTATAATTTTAATATTATTATGGGGTTGTACTCAATTTAACGAATTGCGTCGAAATTGAAAATGCACTTACCCTTGCGTAAAACTAAATCTAGCACACTTAATTTATTTTGGGCCTATCGTCATACATAGAAGATAGTGTGAATTCAGCGTGGAGTATTCAATGATATGCAGTAAGGTCGATGAGACTGGCAAGGTATATGGACAGAGCCGTGTGATAGTGCCTTGGTGGAGCTTTACTAAAACCGTAATTGCTACCTTGGTTATGCGCCTTTGCGATTCGGGTAAGTTGGGTTTAGACGATAACTGTCCAGGTAAGCCGTTTACTTATCGACAGCTACTACAGCACACTTCAGGGTTAGGAGATTACTCTTTTTTACCTGAGTATCATCAAGCGGTTGCAAATAATGAAAAACCTTGGTCAGTAGATACACTATTTGAAAAAGTAGATGTAGAGACTTTACGCTATGAGCCAGGGGGCGGGTGGTGTTACTCGAATATAGGATATTTATTGTTACGCCAGCAATTAGAACGACTTTATGATTTGGAATTTGCAACATTAATTCATGATCTCTTAGTTAAAGAGCTGGGTTTAAACAGTGCACACTTAGTAAAAGATAAACAGGCTTTTATGCTGCTAGAAGGCAGTGTTAATGATTACGAACCCAGCTGGTGTTACCATGGTTTGATAGCTGGTACGGTGAAAGATGCGGCATTGTTTTTACATTACTTACTCAATGGAGATATTGTGGGTACTCAAGCGCTTGCGCAAATGCAGTCTGTGCTGCCATTGAATGTCGATGTGGGCGAGCGTCCTTGGACTCATCCGGCAATTGGGTTGGGGCTAATGTGTAATAATAATAATAGTCTCCATACTGTGGGGCATACAGGAATGGGGCCGGGGAGTGTCATTGCGGTGCATCATTTTAAACAGCAGAGTCCTAAAACCATAGCCGTGTTTGCGCAAGGGCAAGATCAAGCAGAGGTTGAAAATAAAGCTGTGAAGCTTGCTATAAATGGGCTTTAAGTGAGTAACTTTAGTAACATGTGCCGCAGTAAATTAGTGCGACACATGGTTTTTATTCTGCATATGGGTTTTGCTTTTGAGACTCGGTATGTTGTTTAATCGCAAGAGCTAGATTGTAAGCACTTGGCATGCCAGAGTAATATTGACTGATAGTCGCGATATCATAGAGCGTATTCGCGGTTAAACCAACATGCAATGATGTACCAACATGAAAACTCAATTGTGGCTGGGCACTGCCAAGTGCAGTGAGACAGCTGACTGTCACTAACTGTTTTTCTCTAATTGTAAGTGCTTGGTGGGAAAAAGCATCACCAAATAAAGGGTATGTTGTGGCGACCAGCTGAGGGGCAGCATCTCCAAACGCAGCGTTTATGACTTGATAGCCTTTTGGGTCAAGCTTTTCATAATATTTTTTCCCCACCGCATGGCGTATATTTATTGTATCTTTTGGCAATTTTATCTGCGCCTTTTGTATTTTCTCCGGTAAACCCTCTGTGATCGCCTCTATTTTTGGAAACCCCACATAACTGGTTAGCTGGGCAAGTAATGAAATTATTTGTTGAGGGGTCAATGTTTTGGCATTCAGTGCCTCTTGAATTGTTGTCACAGCGAGTTGCTTTTGGTTAGCGCCGATTAATAATGCGATAGAGACAAGAGACTGCTCTTTTTTTGATAATTGCGTATGTTCAAAGACATCTCGATACGCGCGTTGGCTGATATTATTCATGTTTTGTGCTTGTGCACTGGTTGTCATGAATAGTGAAAAAAGCGTCATTAACATTAGTTTTGTCATTAGAATATTCCTTTATCGTTGACCTGCAATGGCATAACCACCATCGACAGTAATGGATTGGCCCGTGATGTTCATAGCTGCATCGCTCAGTAAAAACGCAACAGTATTAGCAACATCTAGACAGGAACCTAAGCAACCTCTGGGGTGCTGGTTTGCAAAATTCTGAAGTACTGTCTCATCATGATTAAATGCTTTTCGTGTCATTTGAGTATCAATACCTCCAGGGTTGATATTATTGATCCGTATCCCGTATTGACTTAACTCAAGAGCCGCTGGGCGAATAAAAGCATCTAGCGCGCCTTTACTCGCTGAGTAGCAGGTTGACCCGATCAGCCCACCGTTAGCAAGCCAAGAAGAGGTATTGACGATAACGCCGCCATTTTGCTGTTCTTTAAAGTAGCGAGCTTGAGCTTGTACAGCGAGCCATATAGATTTGGTATTTGTGGTTAAAGTGCGGTCAAAGTCGGCTTCTGATTGTTCTAGTAACGGAGCGAAATTCCCGATAGTACCTACATTATTAAAAGCACCGTCAAACCGTCCATACTTTGCAACTGTTTGCTCGATTGCTTGGTGGTGTACGTTGTGCTGATTAATATCGGCGACGAGATAACTTGCGTCATCCGTATAGGGTTTGATCATCTCTAACGTTTGCAATAGCTCATTTTCACGTCTTGCCAAAATAGTTACTTTGGCGCCCAGTTTGGTAAGCAAAACCGCAGTTGCTTGTCCAATACCTGCGCTTGCGCCAGTGACTAAAAATGCATGTTCTTTAATTCCTTCTAGCATGTTTTTACCTGTTTGTTTGAAGTTGTATGCACTTTACAATAGATTGGTATGAGGATAATCACCGTGTGATAAGGAAGTGAATTGCATGACACGCTATAATCAAGATGAAGGTTTACTGGGCCTTTACAGTACATTTGTGACCACAGCGCAAGCTGATAGCTTTGTTGCTGCTGCTCAGCTTTTAGAGCTATCGCCGTCGACACTTGGGCGCAGGATAAAAAAGCTCGAATCTATATTAAAAACGCAGCTATTCACGCGTACAACAAGACAAGTCAATATCACTGAAGCTGGACAGCGATATTTAGAGGCTTACTCTGGTGTGCTATCTCAATTGGACTCTATCGAGCAAGATATGGCGTGCGAAAATAGTGAGCCAAGAGGCACTTTGCGAGTCAGTATTCCTAACACATTTGGACGTTTGCATATTAGTCCATATTTGGGAGAATTTTTACGTTGTTATCCCAAACTTAAATTAGAGCTTATTCAAA
Source organism: Pseudoalteromonas luteoviolacea (assembly GCF_000814765.1). Classification (GTDB taxonomy): domain Bacteria; phylum Pseudomonadota; class Gammaproteobacteria; order Enterobacterales; family Alteromonadaceae; genus Pseudoalteromonas; species Pseudoalteromonas luteoviolacea_H. The sequence continues at coordinate 446,713 of NZ_JWIC01000005.1, read as the reverse complement.
AGGATAATTTTGAGGACTTAATGCAGCAGAATCTTGATGTTGCAATAAGGATTGGGACCTTAAGTAACTCAAGTTTACGCGCTAAACGGATCGCCCCTAATATACGACGCTTGGTTGCCTCGCCTGATTATTTAGCACAAGCAGGCGTTCCTCAGTGGCCAGCCGATATACAAAACCATCAATGTTTACATTTCTCGTATTTATCTCAAGGCAAAAAGTGGCAATTAACGAAAGACAAGGTCACGAGAAAAGTCGAGATTACACCCACACTCATGTGTGATGATGCGTCAGCATTATTGGCTGCGGCGTTAGATGGTTCTGGTATCGCGCTGCTGGCAGATTTTATTACCTATTCCCATTTACAAAAAGGGACGCTCGTTGAAGTGTTACCGCAGTGGAAATTAAATCAATCTGATATCTATGCTGTTTACCCCAACACAGGATTTCTCGCACAAAAATCACGCGTATTTATAGATTTCTTTGCACAAAAAATTTCAGCAGCCCTGTTGCTTTGAGTGAAAGTCTCTTTCAAATTTAGAGAAGTAGAAAACAAGCCATTAATAGTTTGTACGAATGGCTGGTGTGTTTTTATATGTAAAAAATATAAATTAGTTGTTATTTTTATGTAATTATCATTTTGTTGTGAAGGTTTAAATGAAGGAAACATGATGAAACATATATTATTAGTATCAGGATTATTACTGTCTTTTGCAGTAAGTGCGCAAGTAAGCATATCTGTCGATCCAACTGAGTGTAAGCAGGTAGGCGCATATGGTGAAATTGCATTTGAAGAAGCGGGTGTGACAAATATATCCTCGACTCAGGACTTAACTATCCGGTGCCCCATTCGCAACCAAGTGGGGCTCAAGTTTCAGGGGCTAGATATTTGGCACCAACCGCATCGCACGGTGTATTGTAGTTTAGTTCGCAGACATTGGTCGCACTATGCAACTAAGCCCACTTTATTAAAGAAAGATTTTACCTTATCTAGCTATCCAGGGTTTTTATATCAGTCTGTCTCTGCAAGTACCATAGGAGATAGTAATAGAGATGTGGGCACAGCTTACAGTTTAGAATGTCGTTTAAGTAAAAAAGTGGGTACTCAACAGACCTATTTAGGGGCCTATACAGTTAATTTTAACTAAGTACACAGGCTGTGTCGGGACCAGACACAGCCTACCAGTAATTGGAAGTTAGTGTGAAAGGCATCGAGCATGGCTTGACTCTAACCTAACATATTGATCGATAATAACCTGACAACGAATGCTTTGATTAAAGCGCACCAGCTCACACGCTAAGCACGCAATATGTCTAAATCCTTCCAGTGCTTTTTTTCTTATTTTTAATTCTTTTTGACTTCTAACTATGTTACTGAGTGCATCTGCTGCCGCTTCTAAAAAGCAATCATCATCAGAGTCGTCGAAAACGGGGCAGTGATCAAAGCAGTAATTGCATACTTCTACCATGCGGTTAATCGATACTCTATTTGCACTTGGTTGTTGTAATATTCTGAGACTGACTTTAAATGCTTCGTGATAACAATTTGCTGCTTTTTCTTGGTGGCCAAACAAGAAAGCGGTTTGCGCACTGTCTATTAAACGATTGTATTTGATCGTCAGCGAAGGTGAGTGAGTAGATGAGACTAGAGTAAGTAATTGTGCTGACATGGTTATCCTTTGTTCAAAAAAGCAGTGAATTTGCCTCTCATATTGAAGTTTTAAATGGTAATGAAAATTAATATCATTTGCAACTGTGGCGTTCTCTATATTTTTGTTGCTTAACCTTTTGATAAGTTTAAAATTCAGCTCCACTCATTTATAAAAGGAAATCCCATGAGCAAAGTAGTCCGAGTCGGGGTTGGTGTTATCATCAAACGAGGCAATCAAGTTTTATTGGGTGAGCGTATTGGGGCCCATGGCGCAAACACGTGGGCAACACCTGGTGGCCACTTGGAATTTGGCGAGAGTATCGAATCGTGTGCAGCTCGAGAAGTGCTTGAAGAGACAGGGCTATCTGTTGTTGATGTCAAACAAGTCGGTTTCACTAATGACATTTTTGAGCATGAAGATAAACATTACATCACTATATTTGTTGAAGCACGATGTGATGAAGGGGAAGCACACATTCTTGAGCCGCATAAATGTAAGCAATGGCAATGGTTTACATGGGATAACTTGCCAAAACCTCTCTTTATTCCGATGGTAAATTTAATCGAAGAAAATCCAACACTTTCCAAGTCATAACGTTAATTTTATTCCTGAATAAATCGGGTTGTAAATTATTTATTTGATTGCACAGTGTTTGCACAATCAACTCCTATAGTTAAAAAAACAGCAATAGTTCACCGCATTTGGTGAGACAGTTTTATTCTTATGGGAGTGTTTGAAATGAAGCAAGGTTCAATTGTTCATAACATATCTGTACTTACAGCAAGTGCAGCTATGTTGATGTTGACAGGGTGTGGCTCTAGTAGTAGTGATAACACGCAAACTGAGTCAACGACGCAGCAAAGTGTTAATAACACAGCAGATACCAGTACATCAGGCAGTACCATTAGCACTTCAGATACCAGCAATAACACTTCAACATCAGACTCGACGAGTGATACCAACACTGATAATTCAGGTGACACAAGTGGTGGCACTGATAGCTCAGGTGGTGTTGATAATGGGACGGCCACGGCATCAGGCTCAACCGATGGGGTGTTATGTGATTATTTCCATAATGAGTTTAACGACTCTGCATCGGTTCAAGCAACCAGTAATGCCGATTGGAATTGTACAGGCAGTGCAAGAACCTTAACTGCAAATGGCATTCCTGACCACCAAACAGGTACTTTCCCAAATCCAGGCAATCCCAATACGATCGGTGAAACGTCAGTGTCGATCAGTTACTCGCTGACACCAACAAAAACTGAGACCACTTCAACACTCGGTGGCCCAAGAGGTGCAACGGGTTATGTTTTGAATGGTGTAAAAATTGATGCCAATACAGCTGGCTCCTGTGATGACTCTGGCAATGATTGTTCGCTAGTGGGGAATACAGGAAGCTGGAGCATTGAAGCGTTGGGTCAAACGAGCTTTGATTTTGGTACCGATGATAATAACGCACATGTGCAACCGGATGGCTCATATCATTACCATGGCATGCCAGAAGGGTTTATAGCACTTCGCGGTGGTTCAGACACAACCATGACATTAATTGGTTGGGCGGCAGATGGCTTTCCAATTTATGCGCGATATGGTTATAGCGATGCAGATGATGCACAGTCCGCGCTCAAAGTGATCACAGGTAGCTATCAGCTTGTTGAAAATGTTAGCAGCAATCGACCATCTACCTCAGTTTATGCGTTAGGCACTTTTGCACAGGATTGGGAATACGTGGCGGGTAGTGGAGATCTAGACGAGTGTAATGGGCGTTTTGGGGTAACACCTGAATTTCCTGAAGGCATTTATCATTACTATGCAACGGACAGTTATCCATACTTTCAGCGTTGTGTGAAAGGTGAGATATAAAAAGAGGTAGATGTAATGACTTATTTTAAAAATCACTTTTGGTGTATGTGTTTTTTGGTGTTTAGTATGCCTGTTAATGCACACCTTATGGTGGCAGAGCGCGGGACGCTTAATTTTGATGAAACAGGTGCTTATACCGTAATTTCCCTGTCGGCATCTAACTTTGTATCGGCGGATACAAATCGAGATGGCCACCTGTCCTTCACCGAGTTTAAGCAGGCAAAAGAGACTATTTTCAAGCAAGTACTGGCTGGCATTTATATGCAACAGGATAAACAAGTCAGGTACTTGGAGGGGCTGATGTTGTCTCCTCAAGCGTCTCATCATGGCAATGGACGTGAAATAGATCAAATCATCGTCATGGGTAAGTTTACCAATGTGGATCACACGAAGAATCTGTCATTCCATAATGTTTTTTACGGTGATAAAGCGCATAGCTCCGTAGAGATAACTGCCAAATATAAACGGTTGGGGCTGAAGAAAGCATTTGTTCTGACCTCAAAAAAGCAGGGTGAGAGAGTATTTTAGTCTAAATTAATGGTGAGCAGCTGCAATTATGGTGATTGAGCCTGCTCACGAGCCAAGATAACGTTTAGACGCTTTAACTCATTGCTGTCGAATAAGCTATGTTTGAGTGTACTTACTCTTTCATCTTGCTGTTCAAGTGGGGCTTGCGCAACAATCGCCTGATGAGCTTGTTTATAGTGTTGAATTCTTTGCTGCCATTGTTGTTGCTTTGATTGTAATGCAACAAGACGCTCAGCAGCTTCACCACCAAAGTTTGCACTAAATTGGTTATAGTCCATTGCGTGCCAGTTGTTTTTGAGTTCAATGAAGCGCTGCGATGATTCAATTATCTGTCGCTGCGCGTTTGGCAGTTGAGAGATATGTGCATCGAGCAGTGATTTGCGCATGTCATCACTGAGTGTTTGGTCAGAAAGAATGTGCCAACGTGCTAAAGTATGCTCGTGCCAGCTGTTTTCATCTTTAAACCATGCACTAATAACTTGTTGTGAGAAGTGTTGTTTTTGTAAAACTGCTAAAGCTTCAAAGCGTTCATGCATGTTTAAATTTGGATCTATTTCTGTGAGCGCCACTTTATAATGCATGTAATCATGGGCGAGTGACTGCAAGCAAGCTGGCAGCTGATGAATAAATTGAGGCCAGCTTTCAACTTGCTGTTTATACTGCAAGGTAATTAACCAATCGTCAATGTATGCTTTGTGTGACTTTGTGACTCTGCTGCATATTGGTATGGGGTTTGGGCTAACAGGAAGCTCGGTTGTTGCACGTGTTTTAGGCTTTTGAACAGAAAGTTTTTGAACAGCAGGGGGTTGTAGTACGATTTGCCCAGCGCTTTGCGTGTCGGCATTTAAATACCACAAAACCAAGGCGCATAGCGCCCCAGCAATCGTCACTTTTGACAGATGTTTTCCTTTCACAGGTTGAGCCCTTTTAATCGAATAATATGTTGTCTGTATAAAGTTAACGGGTCAGTCTCAAATAGGTGGTGTATCCCTATGGTTTGATTGACTTGATCTAAATGGTTCATCTTAAAATCATTGCCTATGACTTGCCCTAAATTGCTCGAGCAGGCTGACACCAGTCCATCATTTGGCTCGTCAAAAACCTGTGAAATAAAAGCCAAGGGGGTATCGGCGGGATCAAACACATTGCTCCATGCTTTAGCGCCACTCCAAGAAAAATAATAAACACCATTGCGTTCAAGCATGTTGCCTTGACCACAATATTGGCTTGGTACGCCTTCAGGGTATTTTTGGTTAAATGCAAGGGTGCCTTCTGTGGTTAATGCTTCAAGTGCTTGTAAAGCATCTTTAGGTGCAGTGGCTTTTCCTGACAGCAAATCAATTAAGCCGGCCAATGTATTGGCGAGCGATGCCAAAAGCTGCTCAGAAAAAGAACCTCGGTCAACACCGCCTCTGACGACATCGGCAAATCGACTCCCCCAATTTACACCGCCAATACTGGTGACCGATGCAACCCACTGTGGTTTTACTGATGCCACATAGCGGATCGTTTGTGCACCTTGGCTATGACCGATTAAATTGACTTTGTCCTTACCCGTCAGTGCTCTGATCAAAGCGACTTGTTCAAGCAATTGCTCACCTCTCAATTCTGAATTATGTGCAGAGGAGACTTCAGCGACGAATACGTTACCGCCTTCTTGTTGAATGACTGAAGGGACTCGATAAAAGTAATCAACACCGAGCAAGTTGTCGAATCCAAATAAGCCATGTACCAGCACTACTGGATACTCGAGGGTGTCCCGGCTATAGGCCAAGTGTGTAAAGCAAGACGTAAAGCCTAAAATGAGAATCAGAATGAACCTTTTCATGTATATGCTCCAATTGTTACAGTTTAGTAACATTAAAACTAGAGCAAGTACTTCAAAGATCAAGTGGAAAGGTTAAAAAGTAGACAAAATATTGAGTTTAATGCGTGCTTCTATAAACAATATTTTATTTAACTTTTTGATATTAAATGAATTAATAAAACATTTATTTCCAGTGCGTGCAATTATAGTTATAGAAAGTGATGCGCTTTTAGCTGGAGCAAATTGATTAGATAATAATTTACCTATCTGCATGATTAAGCATGTGTATTGATACCGTACTGATAGTGCTCAATTTTCTTAAGCAATACTTCGTGATTGTTTATCACGTCGGAATTTGCCGGGTACTGTGATTTTACATAAGCGAGATCTTCACGCATTTGCTCAATCACGTTAAATGGTTTGGTATTGGCGTCATTTAACGAAGTACCTCCCAATTGACCATCATGTTTAATAAGGCCATAGCGACCGGTTAAAAATGCCATTTCACCCATAGTCAAATACCCTGATTGATAAAGTGTATTTGCCGCTTCACTTTGTTCTTTTAGGGTCATATTGGTGAAATCAAATGCGCGTTCAGGGCTGCTTGTACTTGTTGATTGCGTTACTTGGCCGGTATTTTGCGCAGGTGTTGTTAACGTACTTTGCCCTGCTGGCGCATATGTGTGCGCTGTATTTTGAATGTGCATCTTCTGTCCTTGTATTTGCCTTGCTTTAAATTTAAGCAAGCCGTATTCCAAAAATATGCGGTGAAAAAAAAGAGCCGTTCGGCTCTTTTTTAACAGGTTATAATGCTTGGTGAGGGCCAAATACCTCGTAAAGTATGCGGCTTTCGTCAACACCTAAATCGAGTAACTGGGTTTTTATAAACGCCATGAATGCGCTTGGTCCACAGAGATAAAATTCACCGGTTTCTAGAGGTAATTCAGAGGATATTTCAGTTAGGTGCATTCGACCTTCGTGGTGCACGTTGGCATTATTCTCAATCCAATAATGGCTTTGCAGAGAGGAAAGTTGTGGCTTGAAAGCTTCTACATCGTCATAAAATGCATGCTCTGCATGCGTACGTGCCGCATGCAAGAACCAGCAAGGCGTGTTTGATGCGTTTGATTTGATTGTTTGCAGCATCGCCATCATGGGCGTGATCCCAACGCCTGCACTGATCAATACCTTAGGTGCATCTGACGCTAACAAAATAAAGTCACCAGCAGGAGGGTATGCATCTATTTCGTCGCCTTGCTTAAGTGTGTGCAAGTAGCTTGAAACTAACCCCTCTTTTTTTACTGAAATACGATAATGATCGCTGTGACTTGATTGCGATAGTGAGTACTGTCTGATCTGGCGATTTTCAGACCCTTGAATTTCACAATCTATGGCAAGGTACTGCCCCGCTTGATAGCTTGCCACAGGGAGTTTATCTAACGGCGTTAAATAAAAGCTCTTAATGACCTCCGATTCTTGTACAACCTTGTTAATCTCAAAGCGACGACGACCTCGCCAGCCACCAGACTTTTGCTCGTTATCTTGATAAATCGCTTCTTCTTGAGTAATGAATAAGTCAGCCAAAGCACCATAGGCTTGAGCCCAAGCATCAATGATCTCTGGTGTACATTCATTGGGAAACATTTCCTGTAATGTAGCCAGTAGGTGGGTACCTACAATGGGGTAATGCTCTGGTAAAATGTTTAAACTGGCGTGTTTGTGATTAATGCGCTCAATAGCCTGCGCCAATACCGCGGGGTTATCAATGTAGGTTGCATAAGCCGCCAGTGCATTGAATAACGCAAACTGTTGTTTGCCAGTTTTTTGATTACTGATATTAAAGACATCTAATAACTCAGGGTTGTGACTAAACATACGTTTGTAAAAGTGATCAGTGACCGCAGGGCCAGCATTCGCAAGCAGAGGAATGGTGTCCTTGACCAGTTTAATTGTTTGAGTTGATAACATAGGTATTCTCCAATTAACCACGACGCCCGTCGAGGCGTTGTTTCATTAAAATAGGGGTGTAAATCGCAACGAAAATGGTAAATGCACCAGACCATAAAATAGCGCTGGCAAGCCACGCATCGTGCGGGTTGATAAATAAGGGAAGTAGACTTCTAAGCAGAGCTGATAGAAAACACAGTGCAAATGCGATACTCAGGAGCGGGTGTGCCTTGAGTGGTCTTGCGGTATGCCCCAGAGAAACTCTTGACATAATAGATAAAATCATCAGGCCCATTGCACCTATGGTGATTAAGTGCAAAGCGTCTTTTGCTTGCCATGCAAAGTCCAAATAGGCACCACCAAACCCGACTAAGCCTATGCCCATCAAGCAATATGCGATATAGAGCGACCAAAGTAAGGGGACTTGCCAGATTGCAAGTTTGCACCAATACACGCTTCGAGCGATATGCAGTGTGCCTGTTACTATGAGTAGGTAGCCAGGGTTTAAAGCGCTATTAAATACATGATGTGCAAAGAAACCGATAAGTCCTATTAAAGCACTCCAAAACAATGCGAGGTTGAGCAGAGGCGTTGTCGTTTGTGATTGCAGATTTAACCCTCTTGCAATAAAAAACGGTATTACGCGCCCTGCAATGATGCTGATTAAAAATGTAAAACCAAGTACACCAATGTGTGACAAAGTAAGTGCAAACAGGTAGTTGTGTGTGGCAATCAACCAGATAAAGGTCAAGTTGACACTCGCCATAAGCGATAAAATAACGATAAATTGATAGTTATTTTTGCTCTTGGCTTGCACCAGTGTATTGACCAGATGGGTAATGCTCAGCAACCAAAATAAGCCTTGGCAGATAGCGAGCCAAATGTAAGGGGTATCGGACAATACAAAAATTAACCTTGCTGCCACCCATAAGCTACTCAGCAATAGCAACTGAACGCCATTTATCGTTGGGATCCCTGTCCAGTTTTTAGACGCTGTGAATAGAAAACCGATAGCGACCGCACTGGCAAAGCCAAATAACATTTCATGGGCATGCCAAAGCGTTGCAGGAACTTGGCTTTGCCAAGATAAAATGCCGGATAACACACCTGCCCAAATGAGCATACTGATAACAGCCCAAGTGGCTGATAGCCAGAATAAAGGTCTAAATCCCAACGCCAAAAAGGGCCAAGTAGCTGGCTTTAATAGAATGGGTTTTGGTAGAGGCTCTTCAATTGGCAACATCGTCACTAGCGCACCTCCAAACCCAAGCTGTATTGGCATAAGCACCTTACTACATAGCTAATTTTTAATAGGGTGGCGAACAACAAACTGCCAATGTGCGCACTGATCTGTATGGGTATAGATAGCAGGTGAGAAAGCGGGTAGCTGGCGATGATAGCGAGGCCAAAGCCGACTATACTGGCGATAAGTAGCCAATTCGAAGCGTTAAGTAAACGAGTAAAAACGCCCGTCAAGTTCGTTTGTTGTATTTGCATATGTACACCCACTTAGGTTGTGTTCGTGTCATATACATGGCACAAGATGTGCCAACTTTTAAATTTATAAAAAACAATGAGTTATGGTTTTATTGATTTACTTTCGAGTCAATTTGACATATTTTTAATAAAGTCTTTTTGTAGCTAATGGGTCAATATGACATGGATAAAAGAGAATTATCCCAACTAATTACGTTTAATCAATCACTTGCTGAGGCGTTGCCAAAAGATAATGAGGTTGATTTGGTGTCATATTGTGGTGCGGTGATGAATGCGCTTAAAGCTTTCATCGGTGCAGATGCGATAGCAGTACTTGGTCACGAGCAAGGGGCCTTGGTTCCGCTGGTTGCGACAGGACTGGCGCCAGAAGTCATGGGGAGACGATTTCAATTATCAGAGCATCCAAGGCTCAAAGAAATAGCGCACAGCGCAACGGCACCGGTGATTTTTCCTGCTGACTGCCCACTGAGCGACCCCTATGATGGTATGTTGATTGCGGAGATGGGGGATTTACCTGTGCATGCCTGTATGGGCTTTGCAATGTACGAGCAAGATAAGTTATTGGGCGTGATCACATTTGATAGTTTAAGCCCGTATGCTTTTGACGGTTATTGCGCTTCTTTACTTGCTATGGTGCAAGCATCGGTGTCTAGCCACTTTAGTGCAGTAGACAATATGCATAGATTGTCTAAGCGCGCCAAGTCCGGGATCGCGATGTTAAATGAGCTGAGTCATCAGCAATACACCATGGTTGGTGAGTCTGTGCCGATGCAAAAGCTTAAATCGGATATTAGCCTAGTTGCAAACTCTGATCTGAGTGTGCTTATTCAAGGAGAAACTGGCACAGGTAAAGAGTTGGTAGCGCGGCAATTACATGCGCAATCTAATCGCAGTACCGGGCCGTTTGTGCAAGTAAACTGTGCGTCGTTGCCTGACAATCTGGCAGAAAGCGAGTTTTTTGGTCATCGAAAAGGGGCGTTCACAGGTGCAGATAAACACCGTGAAGGCAAGTTCTTGGTAGCTGATCAGGGCACATTGTTTTTAGATGAAATAGGCGAATTGCCACTACATATCCAAAGTAAATTACTGCGGGCGTTGCAAAGTGGTGAGATCCAGCCCGTAGGCAGCGATAAACCACATTTTGTGAATGTTCGGATTGTGGCTGCGACGAATAGAGACCTACAAAAAGAAGTGGATGAAGGTCGGTTTCGCTCAGATTTGTATCATCGCTTAAGGGTTTTCCCACTTCAGGTTCCAGCCCTTAAACATCGCAATACAGATATCGTCCCACTGGCAGGCTATTTTGTAGAGCAGCTTCGCAAGAAGCTTGGGGTGTCTCAGCTTTTACTGGATGATGATTTGCTTTTAAGTTTAAAAGCCCATGACTGGCCGGGTAACGTGCGAGAATTGGAGCATGTATTAAGTCGCGCGGCACTTAAGGCAAAGCATTCTAATTGGCAAAAAGACATTATCAAAATTATGCCTAAACACTGTGAGCTCAGTTTTGAACCATCAAAAGGTGAGCTGGAAAGCCATATACATGTTGAACAGGAGAGTGTGTTGCAGCCCATAAAAGAAGCCACAGAAGAATTTCAACGTAGTCTTATTTTAAAAGCGCTCAATACTCATCAGCTCAATTGGGCAGCAGCGGCTAGGTCACTTAATATTGACCGAGCAAATTTAGTCCGTTTAGCTAAGCGCTTAGGTGTCGAAACTGTGAAGAAAGTTAAGTAGCTAAGTTAGGTAATCGCAACGGCGTGTTTAAAGTGTTAATCGAGACCTTAATTCAATTGTTATTGGCAATGAAAATTGTTCTTAATTCTTTTATAAGTTATTTATTTTAAAAGAATATTAAAACTTTTTTGTTATTTTCATTTAGTCTTGCCAAGTACGAATATTGGACTAGTGTTAAATAGCGTCTAACTGATTTTGCCACTAGGGGGCCCTATGAAGGGTAGTAAGCAAGTAATTGTCACTTTGAATAAAATTTTGACACTTGAACTCACGTCCATTAACCAATATTTTTTGCATGCGCGCATGTACAAAAACTGGGGACTTGAAGAGTTAAATGAAAAAGCCTACAAAAAATCAATCAAGGATATGAAGCAAGCAGATGATTTGATTGAACGCATTTTATTTTTAGAAGGCTTACCGAATCTACAGCATCTTGAAAAGTTACGCATTGGCGAGCACACCGAAGAAATGCTCAGCTGCGACCTTGCTTTTGAGCATGAGCAGTTACCAGCACTGCGCGAAGCCATTGACTTGTGCGAGAAAGAGCAAGACTACGTCAGTAGAGAGTTACTCGAAGACATCTTAGAGTATGAAGAAGAGTATGTGGACTGGCTCGAAACTCAAGATTTCTTAATTAAAAATACGGGTATTGAAAACTATCTTCAATCACAGATAGAGGATTAAATTATGCAAGGTTCCAAAAAAGTTATCGACTTGCTAAATAAGCAACTCACCCTTGAACTTAGTTCAATGGATCAATATTTAGCACACTCCAAAATGTATGAAGATTGGGGAATGGCGCGTTTGCATGACAAATTGTCTCATGAATATGAAGAAGAGTTGGATCATGCCAAACGTATTACTGAGCGGATTTTATTTTTAGAGGGAACACCTGATACGGCTTCTCGTGCGCCCATCAGCGTGGGCAGTAATGTTAAAGAAATGCTCGAAAATGATTTAGCCGCCGAAGTGGTGGTGAAAGATCATCTGAAAAAGGTCATTGCCGTATGTGAAGAAGAGCAAGATTATGTGACCAGAGAAATCTTAGAAGCCTTGCTAGACGACACAGAAATGGATCATATTTACTGGCTAGAGCAGCACCTTGGCCTGATAGATTTAATCGGTATTCAAAACTACATCCAAAGCCAAATGAGTGGGGGTGCAGGATCTGGCAGCTAACGTGGGTTAGCATGTTAAGCAAAGTAAAAGAGCGCGATATGCGCTCTTTTTTTATGCCGTTAATTGGTTGTTTTTTTATGGTTTTGGGATGACTTCTTCGCTCTGAGAAAAGGCAATATTAAAAAAATCTTGATCTCCTCACAGTATTGATTAATATAAAACGAACGTTCGTTCTTTTTCTGGTTGTCATGGGTAAAGGTAAACAAACTAAACAGCAAATTTTAGCCAAAGGCTTGGCACTGGCCTCAGAAACGGGTCTTAATGACCTGACGATTGGTATGCTGGCTACTGCATCAGGCATGTCTAAATCTGGGCTGTTTGGTCATTTTAACTCTAAAGAAACTATGCAGTTAAATGTACTTGAATATGCATCTGATTTATTTAAAGAGCATGTCATTTTAGCGTGTGATAAAGATACGAGGGGTTTAGTAAAATTAAACCAGCTTTGTGAAAACTGGCTTAATTGGTATAAGCCAGATGCGGCAACGTGTATTTTTATCAATGCGGCGGCGGAGTTCGATGACCAACCAGGTGCGCTTAGGGAGCATATCCAAGCCACTTTAAAAAACTGGCTAAGTTACTTACAGCATATAGTTTCGCAAGCAATTCAAGATGGAGACTTTGCAGCAGACACGTGTCCAAAACAGTTTGTGTTTGAACTGTATTCTTTGTATCTCGGAAGTCAAAACCTACGCTGGTTATCACTAGAAGATGATGAGCGTAGTCGTTTTAAAACTGGGTTTAATGCTTTGCTAGACAAATATGGAGCCAAAACGCATGAGCAGTAAAATATACTTTTCAGACAAAAATAAAAAATCTATGAGCTTCCATGTTACCCGTGGAGTATCAAGCTTAATGGCTAAAATCGCCCCTAGAATGAGTCTAAATGCGACTCGAAAATTACTGTTAACACCTGCTGCAGGGCGCAAAGAGGTCGATGTCCCTCAACAGATGACAAGGCGTAACCTTGAAACGCCTTATGGTGACCTAAACTTGGTAGAAGGTGGAGAAGGTCCAAAGCTCGTTTTTACCCATGGCTGGTCTGGCAGCGTGAGTCAATTTTATCCATTGATGCAAAAAGTCATTGAGGAAGGGTTTTCTGTGGTGGGCTTTGACCACTTTGGACATGGAAAAAGTGCTGGCAAGTTTGCAAATTTACCCCTGTTCATTAAAGGGCTCAAACACGTGTTAGCTGAGTATGAAGATGAGCAAGTGAAGGGGATAGTGAGTCATTCCATGGGCACAATTAGCGCAGTAAACGCAACAAGTGATGCCAAACATGTCATGATTGCACCTACATTTGATTTCTATAATTCATTTCAGGAACGTATATATTCTACAGGGATCACGGATAAACTGGTTGAGCGATTGCTTAATGAAGTAGAGACCGAGCATGATATGGTGTTCAAATCCCTTCAAGCGGAGTATCACTTGGCGAAGCAATCTCACCTTTTTATGGTACATGACGAAGAAGACAAGTATGCGCCATACCAGCATACTTTGGCGCAGGTTGAGAAACACAGTCATGCCAGTTTACATAGTACACAAGGCCAAGGTCATGGTCGGGTCATAAATAGTCCACAGACTTGGCAAGCGATTAGACAATTAATTGATATTTAATACTTTGATGGAATTGTAATTCATAGGCAAGATAGACTAACTTTATAGTAGCTAAAAATAATTGATTCGAGCTTATGTTCAAATACTGTTGCGCCGTGCTCTGTGTTGCTTTGTCGACTGCCCTACTTGCAAAAGATAAAAACTTACCTGAAATACATGTTTATCATGATTCAGATTACAGTACCCACCGACAATCCGCTGTGGCGATAAAGATGGGGTTTCTGACCGCTTTAGAAGAAGTAGACAGCCAAACCCAAGGCTTTAAAATTAAGCTGTTATCGCGTGATCATCGCGGTAACAGCAATCGCAGTTTTTTGAATTTTAAACGCTTTTTAAAAGATCCATCTGGATTGTTTGTCCTTGGAGGGTTACATTCTCCGCCTTATATAAAGTACCGAGAGTTTATTAATACCAATCAAATTCCGTTGTTGGTGCCGTGGGCTGCTGGTGGACCAATCACACGATATGATAAAGGTGAAAACTGGGTATTTCGTTTGTCTGTGGATGACACCAAAGCGGGTATTAAGCTTGTTGAGTTTGCCCGCCATAGCGAGTGTAAAAACCCCCATTTACTGTTAGAAAGAACACCTTGGGGCAAATCAAATTACAAATCAATTGGTAAAGCTTTGGGTAACCCTGAAGCAACTGTAACTTGGTTTGATTGGGGTATGAAAGAAAGCAGTGCAAAAATTCACATCAGAGAAATGCTCGCAAAAAACAGCGACTGCATTTTGTTTGTTGGTAATGCCATTGAAGGCAAGCAGCTGGTCTCAGCGATGGCCGACTACCCAAAGGAGCAACGAATTCCAATTATTAGTCACTGGGGCATTACGGGCGGAAACTTTTTTGAGCAGGCAAAAGTAGATCTGGCAACCGGTATCGATTTGCATTTTATTCAAACGTGTTTCTCCTTTCAGCACCGCCCATTGTCTGAGCAAGCAGATAAAGTCTGGAAAAACGCTAAACGTATGTTTGCTGATGAATTTGCAGAGCGTGACTTCCTTTTTGCGCCAACCGGCTTTATCCACGGTTACGATATTGCAAAAGTTGCTTTAGCCGCAATGGATAAAATTGAGCTCACCGGTGATATGTCTAAAGACAGAGTGGCATTTAGAAACGCACTTGAGCAAATTGATAAACCTGTAAAAGGGCTTATTAAAACCTATCAAAACCCTTATTCAAAGTGGAGTGCTCAAAACCCAGATGCCCATGAAGCATTGGGTATTGATGACTTATGTATGGCATATTTTCAGTCTAATGGCAGTACTAAAGTGCTGGTGGATAATTCATGATTCGTTGGCTGAACAGAGTTTTTAGTATGTCTTCGGACAGAGCATTTTATGCATTTTTATTGTGTAGTTTAGTGCTGTCTATTGTTATTAGTTTGTCGTTAGTTGGCACGAGAGCTGATAGTTCGGTAAAAGAGCTGCAACTGCAGGCACGACAAACAGAGGCTAAGCTGGCTGTCAGTAACCTTGGCCAGTTTATATCCACGCGCTTAATTTTGTTAAAGGACTTGGCCAAGATCCCCATGTTGTCAAATGCCGTTATGGGCAGCGACATCTCTCGCGCATCACTCTCTGACTTTTTAAAAGATTACAAAGTACTTGGGGCACATGTTCCGCTGCATTTATACAACGTGTTATCAGAGCCGGTGTTTACTAATTCTCCTTTATACAGTGGCAAGTTTAGTCGCGAGCCTTGGCTTGATCAGATGTTATTGGGAGAGCTGGGTCAAGCTGTGGTACTTAAATATGAAGAGCAAGAATTTCAGTTTGTTTTAGCAGTGCCCATAGAATACAACGGGTTTACTGAAGGGGTGCTAATCTCTGAGTTTAAAACAGACTTGGCATCACTGCTGGCGATTGATATGAGTCAAAGTGAACTGGCCGTTGAGTTAATGGGGCAGTGGGTTGAGTACAGTAATGCGGAGGCTGGACTTGATTACTTGCAGTTATTTGAAAGTCAGCTTCCAGATACCGATGTTGAGATAAAGTTTTTCATCGACCAGCAAATCATTCAAAACAGTGTAAATACGTTCATTTTAGCCATTGCAAAAGCAGTAGTAGTCAGTTTGCTGTTGTCCTTTATATTGTTGTTTTTCTTTGGTCGTCAGTTATTGTTAAACCCCTTTAAACAGCTACAGCTCTCACAAAAAGAAACACAAAAAAGCGAAGAGCGTTTTAAATTGGCAATAAAAGGGAGTAATGACGGTATATGGGACTGGGACATCGAAAAGGGAAGCATGTTTTTTTCGCCAAGATTTCGAGAATTGCTAGGCTATGATGGTAATGATACCAACGGATTTCCGGATATTTTTGAAAGCCTTGAAAGAGCGGTACACCCAAAAGATAAAACCAACACATTTGGCGCGTTGAATACGCATTTAGAAAGTGGTGAAGCATTTGATATTGAGTTTAGAATGCGAAATTTTAACGGGGATTTTCGCTTCTATCGCTCAAAAGGTTTAGCACTACGCAATGAGGATAACAAAGCGATTAGGATGTCGGGTTCGCTCACTGATATTACTGATCAAAAGATGTACCAAGAAGCGCTGAAAAAGGCCAAAGAGCATAATGATTTGTTAGCGTATGCCATTGAGTCTTGTGATGTAGGTATTGTTATCACAGACGCCTATAAAAAAGACATGCCACTGAGCTTTATAAATTCTGCATTCACGCGCATTACTGGGTATGATGAATCAGTACTTGGTAAAAACTGCCGCTTTTTACAAGGTGAGCAAACATCCCCGAATGCGGTTGAGGCGATCCGTGAAGCAATCAAATTACAACAACCTCACAGAGAAAAAATACTCAATTATCGTCGTGATGGTGAGCCATTTTGGAACAATATGCACATCGGGCCCGTCCTTGACGAGAATAAAAAGCTGATTGCTTATGTGGGTATTTTACAAGATATAACTGAACAAATTCGCCAGCAAAAAGCGTTGGCCGATGCAAAAGTACAAGCTGAACAAGCCAGCGAAGCGAAAAGCGCTTTCTTAGCTTCAATGAGCCATGAGATCCGTACGCCAATGAATGGCGTTTTGGGCATGTTAAATTTGATGATGAATAGTCCATTAGATGATGAGCAAAAGCACCGTGCGCGACTCGCTATGAACAGCGCCAATTCTCTGCTTAATTTAATCAATGATATATTAGACTTTTCAAAAGTAGATGCAGGAAAGCTTGAGCTTGAGTTACTCGATTTTGATTTGAGGGAATTATTTGGAGACTTTTCTGAGTCAGCGGCCTTGCAAGCTCAAAGCAAGGGGATTGAGCTCATTTTAGACATTGTTAAAGTAGATAGTTCAGTCGTTAAGGGCGATCCGAGCCGTTTACGACAGGTGCTATCAAACCTTGTTGGTAACGCCATTAAGTTTACCGATGAAGGTGAAATAATCATCCGTGCTGAGCTGTGCAAAGTCCAAGATAAATTACGATTAGACTGCTCAATTATCGACAGCGGCATAGGCATACCGTTATCAAAACAACACAAATTATTTGAGACGTTTTCACAAGTAGACTCCTCGACCACGCGTAAATATGGTGGCACTGGACTCGGATTGTCCATCGTTAAAAAGCTCTGTGAGTTGATGGGGGGCAGTATTGGCGTGAAAAGTGAAGAGGGATGTGGAAGTGAGTTCTACTTTTCAATCATGCTAGATATTGGCGAGCAAAATAATCGGCCAATGCCTAAATTTGACATTAGCAAACTAGAGTTACTGATAGTTGATGATAATCAGACAAATCGGACCGTTCTGCGTGAGCAATTAGAAATTTGGGGCGCTTCAGTGACGGAGGCCGCATCGGCGATTGAAGCACTTTCCCAGTGTGAAACAAGGCTTAAAGACCCAAATAAAACACTATTCGACATCGCATTACTAGATATGCAGATGCCAGTGATGGATGGCGCAAAATTGGGGGCCGAAATGCAGGCAGATCCAAGGCTTAGCAGCATAAAGCTCATTATGATGACCTCAATGGGCCATCAAGGTGACGCTGCATACTTTGCCAAACGAGGCTTCTCTGGTTATTTTCCAAAGCCTGCTACCACAACAGATTTACATAATGCGTTGTCTGTGGTGGGAGAGGATGGTGAAGCGCTTGCGAATGCGAAGCCAATAGTGACATCACATTATTTAAAATCGTTCAAAGAGAGTGATGCTCAAGAGCCTGTTATATGGGATCCAAAACCGAGATTATTACTCGCCGAGGATAACCATGTAAATCAAATTGTCACAACAAGTATGTTGAAAAAGCTGGGTATTGAATTTGTTGATGTTGTAACAAATGGTCAAGAAGCGATAAATACTTTGCGTCATTGTCAGCATTCAAAGCCCTATGATTTAGTGCTCATGGATTGCCAAATGCCTGAAATGGATGGTTATGAAGCGACAGGGCATATTCGTCAAGGGCAGGCAGGTCATAGCAATCAGCATATTAAAATCATCGCTTTAACAGCGAACGCGATGAGTGGGGATGAAAAGAAATGCCGAGATGCGGGCATGGATGATTATTTAACAAAGCCAATTCAACCAGGGACTTTGTTGCAATGTCTGAAAGCGCATTTAAGTACACAAAACGCGCGCTCTGATGTAACTGAGTAAAAATTAATAGCCATATCACAGGAAATTTGGCATATTTAAGTACTGTTTAAATATACAGGCTTGAGTTTTGAAAACACTGCCAGAAAAATACTATCTTACGCATTTTTATGAGCTACTTGATTACTTGGCGCAAACTAGCTGGGATTTACTGAGTGAGGACCAGCGAGCAAAGGTCAATGTGTTTAAGACACTGTCCCAAGATGCTCAGTGTTTGTTGGTTCGCGTGGTAAATCGAAAACGAGACTTTGTATGTGCAGATGAACTTGTTTATGAAGAAATTAAAGATTTTAATCAGGCATACCTTGAATTAAAACGCTTAGACTGGTTATGTCATGCAGATGACAGGCTTGCGTTAGCGAGTTTAGTATCTGAGCTGAACAAGGCTCAGTTGATTGCGCTTGCCAAAGCGCATGCCTTATCGGACACGCCAGCTAAATCAGCCAAAAAGTCGCTTTGGCTCGATTTTATTCTGGCTCAGCTTGATAATCTTGAGCCATCATCAGAAATATTACAGTCCTATTTTTCATCTCCATTTAAGTCTGATTTAGTTTATTTTTTGTTTTTATTTTTTGGCAAGTTAGGCGGTGGATTACCTCAATTCTCGATGCGAGATCTTGGGGTTATGCATACGCAAAACAACAGAGTACAGGGCAATGCGCATTTTGAACATCAAGAAGAAGCGCTCAGTGCCTTTTTGTATTGTAATTTATACTTCGATTTAAAAGAGTTAGCGCCAGAGTCTGTGCTCAAATTGGCTAAATGTGTATCAGCGCATGAATACCCTAGACCTGTAGGTACGCTGGCACAGATAAAATATGATCACTTATGTTATAAATTGGCAAATATGGTGGCTGATGGTCATGCCGCACTGAGTGAATCATTGCTGACTTTGAGCGCTCACCCTAAAGCGCAAGAGAAATACATTCGCTTACTTTACACCAAAGGTGAGCATCAGCGGTGCAAAAACTTAATTGAGCAATTGTTAGATGCGCCTGGCGATGAAAAATTACTCTTCTTTGCAGAAGACTTTTACCGACTGAAGTTTACACAAACTCGAACCTCATTATTAACGGATATGCTGAGAGACAGCGGCGAGCCGCTTGCGCTGGATGAAGCGTATGTTGGTTATGTAGAGCAGGGACTTGTAGAACTGTTTGGACGTTCGGGCACCACAGCTTATCATTGTGAAAATAGACTATGGCGCTCGTTATTTTGTTTAAGCTTTTGGTATGAGTTGTTTGAGGACCCCCGAAATGCATTTTCTAACGAATTTGAGCGCACACCCAAGTGCATAAAGGATAACTCGTTTTATCAAGTATTTGAATCTGAGATAGAGCAGCGTTTGAACGCTTTTTGCGACAATGCACAGTTGTTAAATTGGTTGGTTAAACAGGCTTCTGAAAAATTTGGATCTCATAATCGCTTAATGTATTGGCATCCTGATGGACTGGCGCAACTGTTTGAGTTTGCTAAATACGCACCTATCGACGCGGTGTGTCAACACTTGCGAGCAATGAGTAAAGATTTTAATGGGTTGAAAGACGGGTATCCGGATTTAATGATCTGCCAAAATGGCGTTAAATTTATTGAGGTTAAAGCGCCTGGAGATAGCTTACGTCGCAATCAATTGATCACCATAAAAAAATTAGTTGAATCTGGTTTTGATGTGGCAATACAAACAGTGCAGTGGCAGGTGCAGCCTGCGCAACCTTATGTCATCGTCGATATAGAAACGACGGGTGGAAAAAAAGAGCATGATAAAATCACTGAAATTGCCATGATAAAGGTTGTGAATGGCCAAATCGTCGAGAAATGGCACAGCCTAATCAATCCCCAAAGGCGGATCCCGCGTTATATCACCGAATTGACAGGCATTGATAATGAGATGGTTAATGACGCGCCGATATTCAGTGAAGTCATTGATGATATTGATGCGTTTAGTAAAGATGCTATTTTTGTTGCGCATAATGTGAATTTTGATTTTGGCTTTATAAAAGCTGAGTTTGCAAGGTTAGAGCGGTATTTTAAACGCGCTAAGTTATGTACAGTGCAATTGGGGCGCAAGTGGCTTCCTGGCCACGCCTCGTATTCTCTTGGCAAGATTTGCCAAGATTTAAATATACCGCTTCAAGGTCATCATAGGGCGCTCAACGATGCAATGGCGACCGTAGAGTTGTTTAACCTCATTAATGAAAAAAGACTGATGGGCGATGATAAGGAGAAAGAGCATGAGGCGGAGCGATGATCATTGTTAACTCGGTAAATAGCGTAAAGGGACACCGTTGTGCTATTTAATACTTTTATTATTCATGTGAGTAAGTGCTGTGTAGCCGTGTCTTTGGTGGCGCTTGCTATGTTGACGATCCCCGTGATTGATCACAATATTGTTCTACTTATCACTATGTTAACGGTATTGGTACTGACAAACGGCATGCTGTACCTCGCATTTCATAAAGACAAGTCCTATGCGCAAAACGACAAGCAAAGAGTATCTGAAAAAACATTGATCTTGTTATCTATGCTGGCATTGCACTGTACTACTCACCTTACTATGCACTTTACTCAGCATAAAACCAGTAAATGGTCATTTCAGCTAAAATTGCTATTTGCCATTTTGTTGCAGCTGATTGCAAGTGCAATCGGGTTTGTAAAAATGTATATGTAGCATGTTTTTGCATGGTACTTAAACAAGGAGAAGAAAACGCCAGTGTATACTGGCGTTGTATGTTATTACTGGTTGAGCTCTTCGGAAAGTTCATCAAGGAGTGACCATCGGTGCTCTTTAATCTGTGTGCCTTTACCTAAAATCCAATAATCGTAGTTACTCTGTATTGAGCCCTTACTTTGTTGAATGGATAGCCATGTATTTACATAGTTCAGAATATCGACATTACGCTTTGCAACCGCGAATCCAACAGGGTATTTTAATTCAGCCCCTTTCGGTACAACAACGCCATATTCAGGGTAAAACATGCTCCATGCAAACCCTGCTTCAGCACTAATAACGAGGGCATCGAAGTCACTACTTTGTTCAAAAAAAGACTGGTGATTACCAAGTTGTGTAACCTGAATTTGCTCATATTTGTTGGCGACATCACGCATAAGTGGTTGGTATTCGACATGGGCAAGATTGAGCTTGTCTTTATTTAATAGTTGCTCTTTTGATGCGAACTCTTTGAGCCTGTGATCTTTTGCAACCAGTGCCAGTTGTAGTTCCATGACAGGATTGGTAAAGCGCACACTACTCAAGTCTACAACACTCATTTCTAACCCTGACATGGCAATGTCAAAATAGCCTTTGTTTAAGTACTCGGCCAATTGGTGCTTTTTAAAAGGAATAAACTCCACTTTTACTTGTAAATCAGACGCAAGTTTATGCGCAAGCCCAATGTCAAAGCCAACGAGTTCGTCTTTTTGATTAAAATAACTGAACGGCACATTATCTACTAAATACCCTACCCGCAGTAGGTTTCGTTTTTTAATAATATCTATGTTGGTCAATGACAGTTCGCCGCTCTGGTAGGCTTTAGGCACATGGTTTAATACATCGCTAGGTACTTGATCTGAAACCACCATGTTTGCAATTACATCGTCGGCACCTTTGGTACTTTTGGCTAAGTAATTGTTGGCCGCAAAACTTAAGACCATAAAGGCAGGTAAGCATACCGACAGTAAGGTTAGGTAGTACACAGAGCGTATGCGTTTTAAGTGTAATTGCTGTTTGTTGTAAAAAATACACAGTAAAGTTACTGCGAAAATATACACAACAGTCGTCGGGGAGACGACCTTAGCAGTCAATACGGACATAGATAAATACAACTGATAACTATCAGCTGGGATCTTTAAGCTATCCAGCATGTAAGGGATGGCGATGTGCACATTCGCGAAATAGCTCAGCATTGCAGAGAGGGTAACATTTGGAATTTGTTCTAACGAAATAGGATTCCCAGTCAACCATGCTGCAAAGGTGACAAACATTAAAGTGGTTAATTTACCAAGGCTTGGAAAGGTGTACGCGATAGGCACCAGGACTTCGGCAATATGATCAGACTCTTCATCGCTGCGTTTAATTTTTTGTAAGTGTGCTTTGATCCCTTCAGTAATAACTGGCAATACGATAAACACGTTGCCAGTACTGAATGCGGTTATCCATGCATTACGCATGGCCTTGATTAAGTCACGGTACTTTACTGGCGTCAGTGCTGCAACCAACATCGGCAGTAACGCAAACATCAGGTAAAAGCCTAGGCAAATAACCAGAACCAAATAAATTTGCAGATTGCTGAGCTCCTCTTGACCAATGGTACCTGCAGTACTTGCAGTCATTGAGAAAATACCGATTGGGAAAAACTTAATCACTTTTTTTGACATAACAGTCAAACCTTGGCCGACAACTTCAAGTACATCAAGTAGCTGGTTTTTTCTACCGTTTGAAATGAGTGCAAGACCGAGCGCGATACAAAATATTACTAATGCAGGTACATTGCCCTGAGCCATCGATGCAAAAGGGTTGGAGGGAATATATTGCTGAACAAAATTAACTTCGGGTGCTTGTGCTACGAGTGCTGGAGAAAAGAAGGTACCAGCATCATGACTTGGCAAAGTTAAAGTAAAGCACCAAATTACAGCAAGGCCTATTACCCAGAGCGCCAACATGGTAATGGCTGCCTTGGCAAGCACTGTCTTAACTTGATCTGGGCTGAATTTACCCAGGCCAACGACGAGGCTGACAACAATATAAGGGAAGATAGTGATTTGCATTAAGCTGACAAAGCCTTCGCCAATAGGCTTTAAAAATGCTACGCGTTCGCCAAAAATAAGTCCTGTTGCAATACCGAGGATCAGTGCCCACAGCATCCAGTTCATGCTCTTTATCCAATCGAATACTCTATTCATTGTTACCCGCCGCAGTTAAATAGGTGCGCGATTATATTGAGGTTAGCTGAAATTAATCTGAATGCATGAAATGAAATAACGCAGCAGGGAATTAAGCTTTGGTAAAATATGGATTTGATGCGAGTAAGTATTCACATATGGCCGCGATTTAATGTGCGGCCAGAATAAAAATTCAAGAAGAATAAATGTGTAATTTTGAGGTGATTATTAGATTTCGTAATCTTCGCCATTTTTGCTGCGGTAACATTTGCAGCGAGATTCATCGAGTAAAGTATGCTGAACACCATCAATAAAACTCATCCAGAGTTTAGTGTGTTGGCGGTTTTGTGTATCAATCGAGCTGAAAGGCGTTTCATACTGTACGTCGTTTATATGGGCTTTGTCGTACTTTCCATTTTCCCCAGCGATATTAAAACTCAACTCAATGTGTAAACCGTCGTCCTTTTGCAGCAGAATAGTCGTTGGCTCTTCTTTATGACCACAAAGCGCTACAAATTGCTTTGTGTTTTTCAATCCACAATGTTGACCATCCTCAAAAAACACCATTAGGTGATTGTAGTAGACAACGTAAGCATTTACTTGAGTATGAGAACCAAACTCAAGCGGGCAGTGTTGATCTAAAAATTGCTTTGCGATGATAAGTTTTTGGCATTCTTCGCTCAGTGGTGGTGTGGTTTGAAGTTGTGCTTTCATTGATGTATCCCCAGTTACCGAAATTAAATTGTTGTGACGTTACGGTTGTCTCATAACGCTCGCTGATTAATTGACTACAATTTCAGTGTATAAAAAAATATCAATAAATTTCACAAAAAGAATTTTACAGTGTAAATTTTACAAAATCTGGTCTGACCTCTTGTTGTAAAATGGTCGAGTTTATGCTCTTTTATATCATGCACATGTTCAAAAACGGTCTCGAACATTGATGAAAGTCGCTTAAATTAGAAGGATTGGTATTAAAAATGAAAAAATCGTCAGAATTGATGCGTAAGTCTCACTTTCTCGGTACCAAAATCCGTAACCTCCGAAAGCGCAACCATTTAACGTTGGAAGATTTGTCTGCGCGTTGCATCAGGGTTGACCCACATACAGCGCCATCGGTGTCATATTTATCAATGATTGAGCGGGGAAAGCGCACGCCAAGTAGTGGCATGCTAGATAACTTTGCAGAGGTGTTTCAAAAGCCGCTTTCTTGGTTTTTAGACACAGATCCTGAGCCTGATGATATTACGCCGCAAAAAGGGCGCTCTGGTGGGATAGAAGGCATGGCGCTTGAGCCCAACTTTTTATTTTCAAATGACATTTTACAAATCGCGATACCAGAAATGCTTTCTCAAACTGGGATCAGCGGACGTCAGTTTGCACATTTACTTATCCGTGCTCATCAAGAGCATCATCAAAATCATTTTCCCGACCTAGAGCGTGCTGCAGATGAAGTGGGAGGGAAAAATTTATATTTAAGTGTTGAAGCATTATTTATGTTGCTTAAAAAACAAGGCTTAGTGGTTAAATGGTTTGATAAGGTGCCCAATGAAGTGATGGATGACAGCGGCCATGTGTTTAACCACTTAATCACATCCTACTTTAGTGAGCCGAATATTGTGCACATTAATCGATCGTTGGAGAAAAACCCAGCAAGGCTGAAGTATGATTTAGCCGTGCATATTGGTCACAGTGTTTTACATGAACTAGAAGGCCTGCGCTGTGTTTTGCGTACTGGCGGATTTAATACGGCTGTTTTGCCTGCCACCGATACGACACCCAATGCGCAAGATATTTTGACGGCTTGGCATGACTTTGAATCAAGTTTCTTTGCTGGAGCGCTCCTTTGCCCAAAAGTGGCTTACCGTCAATTATTAGATTCATATGGTTATGAAATTGACATTCATCAGCACTTAAATATTTCTCCGTCGGTTGCAATGCGGCGCATGACAGTGGTCTCTCCTTATCCGCATTGGCACTACTTTGACGCTTACTTACCCGGTAAGTTGAAAGCTGTGTATCGAGGCAATGGGATCCCACTCCCTTGGGGAAATATGCGCAGTGTTGAAGATCCTTGCCAGCATTGGGCGGTGTTTAGAAAGTTTGTAGCGCAAACGGAACAGTCTAGTGCGCAATTATCAATTCTAAACGTCAATGGAAAGCCACATTTATACTGCTGTGAATCACTCAAAGTAAATGACTTGGTAGAAAACGCACATGTTTTATGTGCGGGTATAGATCTGAATCCAGCCATTGATGCACAAGGGGACAGTGCCGATGAAGTTGTGCAAGAACTGCAAGCATTGTGCATAAAACAAGGGGGGGCCAGTGTGGTGCCGTGGCACCTAAAAAAACAGTTAATGAGTGTAGCAAAAATACTTAATATTAACTGGATAGAGCGAGGTATTAATAACGATGTCAGAGTGATTTGTACTCGGGGTACTGCTTGTCCAAGACAACCTAGCTGTTATGAAGCCAGTTAATGCTTATAATATAATTAATGAGGTTTTTTGAGGCGTGGATAATATTGAGCAGGTCGTCAGTTAAAAGACAGTACGTGTGGGGGAAAGCGCTGTGTTTTTTTTCGCTCGTTATACTCGTTAGCGGAGCAAGTGCTGCGCAGAAAAAATGCGAGGAAACCTTACGGGTTAGTACCAGTGGTAACTGGCCACCGTATTCTGAACGCATTGGCTCACATTATGTTGGGCTTGAAATTGAAATCGTAGAGTTGATTTTAAGAGATGCAGGGTTTTGCTGGCAATATGTTGAGCTACCTTCTTCTAGCCGAGCATTCAAACAGTTTCAAGAGAACCAAGTTGATTTAATCCCAGCGGCGAGTTTCACCCAGCCTAGACGAAAGTATGCTGAATTTAGCATACCGTATCGACAAGAAGTGATGTTATTGTTTACACACAAACATAACCAACAAAGCATGTTGAGCTTTACTAAGGTGACATCCTCTGACTTACTAGAGAGTTTTGGAAATAATCTTATCGCAGTCAGTCGTGGTAGTGTATATGGGCAGCCCTTTGCCGACTTTAGACATGCTTGTGAAGACTGTGTCGTTGAAACAAATTTTGCTCATGAGCGTTTTAATTTAATGAATAAGAAGCGCGTTGAATATGCGATAGAAGATGCTTTAACCGGTGTATATTTACTACAAAGGCCAGAGTACAAAGACACAATAAAGCCCACCGCAATTCGTATTTATGAAAACCCAATTCACTATATGCTCCGCCCTGGAATGTTAACAGAGAAGCAACTACAGAAGCTCAATTTGGCTATCATTAAAAACAGCCAGCGTATTGAGGAAATTATAGAGGCCTACCACAATAGTGCGAACTAAACATTGAATTAAAGATATGAGACTTTTGAAAAGTACACAGTGCATTTAAGAGATATGATATTGGGTACAAAGTGTATTTGAATTAAATAAAAACGGTGTCAGTTTCGTTAAGTCAAACTACTTATCATGTGAATAATCTGGAGGCCTTTTTGATTTTAGAGCCGCTTTTCTGTTGTTCTTCATCTTCATAACATGCTCATCCACAGGTGCTGTCCTTGTTGCTAGCCAAAGTATAACAATGGCTTCCAGTAAGCAAAGTATCGTGAGTAACGGGCTAAAAAGGTGTCTGATAAATGGAAATGAGTCTATGACATATAAGACATATAAGCTTACTTCAGCTAGGGCTATAAATGTAATGAGGGTATAGGATAAGTAAATGCTTAGCAGAGCACCTTCTTGTTTCGTAAAGTAGAAGTTATGGTAGACATCTTTAAATAGTTGACTGTAGTTTTGGAGTCGAGCGGCGATAAGTCGTCTAGCGAGCACAACATAAATGTAAAGCAAACTGCTCAGGAATACACATAAATAATAATAATTCTGCCAGTTTAGTGCTAGTTCAGTTAAGACCGTGTCTACGAACTCAAGAGTCGCTAAAAATATGAGTAGGCAGCGTGTATTAATACTTTTCCAGCCGACAAATAAGGCAATAATCATGACAGGCAGGCTAACAAAACTGATACCATGATAGATTGAGTTTATAGAAAACGCTTCCAACAATTAAAGGGCCTTTCATTCAAGTAAGCAGAGAGTAAGTTATGAGCTAGTTTATAATGTTATTAACATTAGTCTATCACTAATAGGATGTAGCGCAGGTAAAACGCTTTGAATTATATGTAGCTTGAGAGAAGTAGCATTAATTGTTATGCGTAAGTTCACGATTATCTACTGGAGAGATTGAGAGGATCTAATAAACATTGGAAGGTCAGTATAGCTTCGTTTAATTCAGCCCTTTGAATTAAAGCAAACATTGCCTCTATCACTAGCAGTGAGTTATTGAAAAGTATGAGCACTTTAACTTTTTATTTATAGACGGCTACTGATGGTTAAGGTCTCTAATTTTCTCATGTTTAGATAGTTTTTTAAACGATTTATGTAATCATTTAAGTGCATGTGCCGCACAGCTCGCTTTGATAGTAAAGGCGTTTCTATGGCGTGAGCCTTGAATGGCTATATCGCAGGAAATGATTGTATTCTCGCGCGACTAAAAGAAGCTTTTACAGCAATGTTAAAAAGCGATGTGCATACTTATTAAAAATCAGCTTAAAACGACGAAAAGCAGTTTAAATCAATACGACATAGATATTATGGTTATAACCATGGGGAATGATAAGAGGGGGATTTGATAAGTAAACAAATTGACAAAGCCAAAGTTGGGTTGATTAGGGCGATGAATTCTAGTCAAACAGAGTGTTTACTTATAACCTGAAAAGACCGCCCTACAATATATTTTTATATGTGAATTAGATTTAATAGTTAGCTTAACTAGTTTTTTCTAATTTAATAGGGCCAAATGCTTGTACTTTCTTTGGTATTTCACCAACACCATTTGCAGGGCCAGCTCCTAGTACGCGAGTTAAAAGGTTTTTTTCAATCGTTTTCATGTTATTTCCTCAACATAGTTCTTGGGTGATCTCGCTAAATAGCCGAGACTTAAGCAAATCGGTGGCGCTCTTCTTTAGAACTTCGATTTTTACCCAAAACCATACTGATAACCAAAAATAACTCAAAGAATGAAATCAACAAGTGGCTAGGGCCATAAATATGAAGTCTAAATGGAACACTTCCAATTAAGTTAAATTTAAATAAATTTACTTCAACAAATGTCACAATAAAAGAAATGGCAGTAATAAAATACAGAGATAACAACCCACCTTCTTGTTTAGTAAAGTGGTAGTTTTCATTTGCCTTTCTAAAGAAATCTAACTTTTTTTCCAATTTATTGGCAATTAGTCGTCTTCCCATAACGGGATGATAAATAAGGTACATATAAAAACACCCCATAAATAATAAATGCTTCCAAATGGAACAATGTATAAGTATGTAGACGAATCAAAAGCTTCAACCAATATTAATATGGAAATTAAGAATCTAAAGTTTATGTTTTTCCAACTTATTAACAGAGCGATAAAATATACAGGTAAAATTACTATACTATAATAATCATATAGCTCTAATAGCTTTTCATAACTAAACATCAGGTACGTCCTTTTAATTTCTTTTGTTTTCTGGTTGTTGACTTTCGAGTAGTTGTTTGGTTTGTTCTTCTGGACTAAACCCACATATAAAACAAATTAAAAAATAACTTGTTAAGGGCACAGGTGTTTTGCCTGTTTCCCAATTAGATATAGTCGCCTGATCCACCGCGGGAATTAGTTTTTGTCCTAACTGACTTTGAGTGAAGCCTGCATCCTTACGCATCGATCTTATCGACTTGGCCGCTTCTCCCCATAAGCCATTAAACAGTCCTAGTTGTCGAATTCTCAATTTCATATGTCCCAACATTACCTTTTGATAACAAATTTAACAAAAGCTATCACTAAAAATACTGCTGTTGCAAGCATTTAGAGATGGTTGACGGCTTATATTAATATAATCATGTTATCTTAAAAAGTTAATAGGAATTACTCGATATCAATTGTCCTGATGTTTATTAAATTTTTCATTCGATGTGAAATATACTATCAAGGTGAGGTTGAGAAATAAACTATAAAAATTAAAAAAATTAAAAAATTTATTGTTTTTTGTTTTGGTGGGATTAATGCCAAAGTATTGGTGTATTTTGAAGGTTTTTTTACGATTTAATATTGATTATATCGGGATTATATTTCTTTTTTTCAAAGGGGTTTCATGGTTTTTGATGCGGTTAATGCATTAATTTACTTAATTTTATTTTGTAAATAGTATTGAAATGCGGTTATGCCTCTAATGCTAATAGCCTAGTGGTAACAAAACATTTAGCGATGTCGTATTTGTCTTTAAACCAAGATTGAAGTCTTTGTAAGTTAGGTTTGCCCAGCTCTAGGAGTTTCTGAGTGGCTGAAAATAGCATTTTGACGCAGCTTGTATCCGACAAATCGTACTGTATAGTTCAGTGTTGTAGAGGTGAGTTTCGATTGGCTTGTGTACGCAAAGGCATGTAAAGCGTATCCAACGTAGCTGTATGCTGATGTATTAATGGGAGTTCAATACCACCTCTAAGTACTTGGTAAGTAAAAGTGGTGACTATTTGCAAGACTTACGAGGAGGTATTGTAAATTTAGAGAGTCTTGATATGCCGCTTTAAACAAAAAACGGTGCAATTCAGGCAGAGTTTGCACCGTTTATAGGGAGGTTTTAAGATAATTAACAACTATTTATTGTACAGGGAGCATGTTAGTCCACACACGTTTCCCACGTTTCACCATCGTTACTGCAATGCGTGACATAGGTGCCGTCATCTCGATAAGTATCGCGCTTCCATGTTCCATCGCTATATTTATAGGTTGTAACCCGGTTGTCGCCAGAATCATCGGTAATACGTTTTTCCCATGAGTAAAAAGGAATAGTGATATCTTTGTCAAACTCGTGGCCTGATTGAACGAAGTAATAAGTTAACACCAATATATCTAGCAGGTTTGGCTTATCAGCTAGATTAACCCAGTCTGCTAGGTCGTTTTTCGATTCTTTATCTTGCGTAATTGAGGTGTAGTAGTGAACATTACCTTTGTCATAACTAACAGACAGCCCTCGATAAGGTGCGTCACTAAAATCAACTTTGCCATCACACATTTCGTCATGAGAAGTTCTGTCAACGGATTTATAATTATCAAGCCTGTAAGTAATGTCGCCAATATGAATGTCTAAAATTTCTGAATGGTGGCAATAACCTAGATCTTCAGATGTGTTTTTGACCATGTCCACATGTCTACTATATTGGTGGCCATCACCCCAAGGTTGAGCTGTGATTTTTCGGTCGTAATGCACAAATAAAACTTCTTCTAAATTTTCGTCCATGCGTACAGTTTCATCAACAATAGTCTGATGGTTTTTATCAGAAATATGAATGCTTCTATACCAGACAAGTTCTTCACTTTGTGGTTGTGCAGGTGGGGTATCTTTATAGTGAAGCACGCGGATTTCACGGGCATCAAGGTATTCTTTTGCAAGTGCAAGATACTTTTCAACACTGGCTTGCAAACCTTTTACAATACTTTCGGCCAATTTTTTCAGACTTTCATCGCCACTTTCAATGTAATCACTAAATAGTTGTTCTTCAGAGATGTTAAAATGAGCAACAACTTGTTTGATGCTCTCGCTTAAAACAATCTGTAGTTGGCTTCTAAGTTTATTGTCTGCGATGACTTGTGCACATGTGGCGTCTTTAAATTCATCCGTTTTATAAAGTGATTGCCACAATACTGTGGTTAACGGGGTAATGTGTTGTAATTCCTCATCATCGGGTAGGGTGAAAGAAGGAGGTAACACCATCTGATATGCTTTTGTGACTTCGCCTAAGTCTTCATCAATGGCACCGACTGGCACATCTACATAAGTTGGAGCATAAGCGGCACACAGAGCTTGATCTTTAGTTAGTTCAAGCTCATAGCTACCTTTGTCAGTAGAAATTGCGAAAGGTTCGTTATCATCTTTTTGAGCATTGCTGTTAAGGTCTAGCCATACGGTTGCGCCTTTTACGTAACCATCAATAACACGTCCTCTTCTCGCGTATCGGTTTTGATCTGTGTTTACAGGGGGCGTTGAATCTGCATTATCTTTCGAATCAGAACTGTTTCCAGTATCCGGGTTTTGAGAACCAGTCTGTCCATTATTTTGAGCAGGGGTTGTGTTTGTATTTTTATTATTTAGGTCAATAGAAGGCGATTTGGTGCCACCTTTACCACCACAACCGGTAAATAGAGAACCACATAAAATAGCCAGGGTGAGTGTTTTTAATTGAGTTTTAAACATGCATGTTCCTTAATACGCAGGTTTATAAGTTACTGCTTCGATAGTTGTTCTAATACTGCTATGCAGTGTGTGTGAAATTTGCAAAGCGAATTCGATGTGAAAGATTTTAAGCAATCTTGGCCTAAACTCGGTAGTTAAAAACAGACAAAAAAGCGCAATTTTCTGCCTAAAAGATAAGTTAACTGAAAAGTTTCATAATTATTAGGTTGTTGCTATTGTGTCAAATGGGTACAATGAATTTCAACTAGAAATATAAAAATAAGCAAATATAACAACAGCCTAATAACATGATTCATAATTTATCATCCACATTTTTTGTAAGCTACTTCCTTATTTTTGTTGCAATTTTTAGCAACAAGGGCAGTGCTGAGCCCAGTTTGGCAAATGTGTTGGGTGTAGGTGATGGGTTACCGAGTAATCGGGTATTTGACATCGAGCGTGATCATTTAGGTTATATGTGGTTAGCCACAGAGCAGGGGATTGCTCGATTTGATGGCATGTATGTTAAACGTTTTTCAGCGCACACAACGCCAAAGTTAACCTTGTCTCTGAAAGTTCGCGATTTGCTGTTCGACAAAAATAACCGCCTTTGGGTGGCTGGCAAGCAAGGGCTTGAGTTACTGGCACCTTTTAGTGAACGTTTTGAACCTCTCACACCTAAAGGACAAGACAGTCAGCTGAATGCTTACAGTGTGATGGAGTCTCAACTCGGCATTATTTGGGTTGGCACAAGTACCGGGCTGTTTCGGTATAGTGAAAATGAATTAAAGCCCGTGATTTTGACATTGAATGAAAAGCATATCGTTCCTCATGTATTATCTCTGACAGAAACGGACACCAATGAGCTTTTATTGGCCACCGAAAATGGTGTTATGCGCGTCAATTTATCCACATTGACAGTGCAATATTTACAAAATGAGGCAGGGGAAACTGTCTTTGCAGATAGAGTTTGGCGCTTGAGTAATGGGGAAATCTGGCTTGCGATTCATGGAAAAGGGTTAGCAACGTACAGCTCAGAAACAGCGCAAGTATCAATGCAATACATAGATGAAAATGAGTTTGACACTGTCGGTTATGTCTTTGATTTACTAATAGGTAAAGAGCAGTTTTTGGCAGCGTCACTCAATACCGGCCTGTTGACTTTAAATGATGGCGCTGTTGAGCGTCATCTAGGGTTACCTCCTTTATTGTCTTTATATCAGGATGAGCAAATCACTGCATATGGTAGTTTTAGTGAAGGTGTGACTTTTAGCTCAGCAAATCACAATGCGGTGAATAACCAGTATTTCACTCACCCAAGTGAAACAGGACAATATGAAATTAACGATATTTTAATGACGAAAGAGGCGATTTGGTTTGCCGATCAACTCGCTGGCCTTTGTCGTTATTCGTTAGAGGGAGTCTTCGAAGCGTGTTTAGACACCCATGACTTATCAGCGCAAGCAATTGCACAATCTGCAAGTGGTCTTTTATGGGTGAGTTTGTATCAAAGTATTGTTCAAATTGAGCCTGAGACTTTGAACGTGGTTCGGCGGTTTGACTTATCAAGTTATCACATACCAGATTCGATCTATACGATTGCATCAACCAATGACCACTCAGTGTGGTTATCTCACAGCTTTGATGGGGTGACTCGTTTGAATGCAGTTACCAAAGAAGTAGAGCGGTTTCATACTGGTAACTCTCCATTGAAGAGCGATGAGGTGCATAGCCTTGTACTACATGGAGATACCTTGTGGGTTGCAACGTCGAAGGGGTTACAGGCTTTTGATGTGCAGTCTGAGCAGTTTAGATTAAACACATCACTGGCTAGTGATATAACCACCGCGGTATATGGGTTATCTGTGAGTCCCCAAGGACTTTTATACATTCAAACTGATATTGACTTACGTGTGTTTGATTTAAAAGCACAGTCTTGGATTACATTACCAGACAAAATTAAAAGTCTCACAGATACAAGTATTGCTTTTGACGATGCTGGCTTTACATGGTTTGCCAGTAGTCATGGATTAATGAGGTGGTCTCGAGAAGATAAAAAAACACCCGTACGCCATTTTGATAAGGGAGATGGCTTGTATCCTCAAGGGTATTTAGGCGGTGCCGGTGATGCTTTAAATCGTAAAATTGTGTTTGCTGCGCCTGATGGATTGAGTCTTTTTTACCCAGAAAAGTTCGATTTCGCAGATGCATCACCCAAAGTCAGTGAATTTGAATTGACGTTTACGGATGGCAAGACTCAAAGCTATTTCAACCAGATAAACCTTCCTGTTTTGCCATATGATCATGCCAGTATCCGATTTGTTTTGGCTAATACAAACTTTTCAAGCGCTTTTAAGCAGCAGTTTAAGTACAAACTTGAGGGAGTGGCTGATACTTGGGTTGAACTGGGTAAGAGCCGAGTGCTCATGATCCCAAAGCTCGCCCATGGAAAATACACCTTATTATTAAAAAGTACCGATAGTGATGGCAACTGGTCAGATAATATTGGGCGCTTTTCTTTTGTGATTCAAACACCTTGGTACTTAACCATATGGGCGTTTTGTTTTTATGGTTTGATGTCATTGCTTATTTTATTTATTGTATACCGAGCCCGTATAAGAACCCTGAGACGCATTCAAATAGCACTGGAGAAAGAGGTTGCGACTCAAACGCAAGAAATTAGTAAACAGAATAAACTGCTGATTGAAAAAACAAAAGCATTGGCGGATGCACAAGCACAGCGCTCAGCGTTATTGAGGACGTTGTCACATGAGTTGATGACACCTGTCTCCTTGATCCAAGGGCCCGCAGAGCAATTGATAAAAGTACAGCACTCTGGTGAACGCAGTAAAATGGCAAATATCGTCGTTAGTAATGCCAAACGCCTTAAAGTATTGATACAACAACTCATGCAGGTTTCTAATGTAAATCAAGCGTCCTCATTGACATTAGAACAGGCACACGAGCCAATAACGAGTTTTAGTTTGTCTCAAATTTGTGAAGAGCAAGTTGCGGCATTTCAACCCCTCGCTGCGCAGCGAAGTATTAAATTGAGTGTGAGCGTAGAACAACATATTTATGTGCAGGCAAGGCCTGATCAGCTTGAGCAATGTGTGAGCAATTTGCTTAGTAACGCAGTTAAATACAGTCATGATGGTGGGGAAGTTGTGTTCAATCTTGAGCTGCTGTCATCATTACCTCAATCAAAGTGTAGATTGCGTGTTAAAGACTTTGGTATAGGCATAGAAGCTGCTGAACAAAAAGCCATCTTCTCTCCTGAATATCGCACCGAGAATGGTCGTATGCAAAACGTAGGCTTGGGCATTGGCTTAAGTGTTGTAAAATCGGTAATGGATGAGTTAAATGGTACTGTAGAAGTGCAGTCTGAATTAGGTAATGGCAGTGAGTTCAGTCTAACGTTTGATATGGCCTCTAGTGTTAATCCCCCTCCGTTAAACAAAGCGCAACCCAATAAATTGCATGATATCAGTGATAAAACAATTTTGATTGTTGACGATACGCCTGACATGCTGACTTTACTCCAAAGCGTGTTCAGTGCAGATTATAAGGTCGAGTTGGCTTCTGATGGTATGCAAGGGGCTAAAATGGCAAAAGAGCTACTGCCAGATCTCATCATCTCAGATGTGATGATGCCGAAGCTAGATGGATTTGGCTTATTAAGTATGGTGAAGCAGGATCCTCTGACAGCACATATTCCAGTGATCCTGTTGACTGCGAATTTAAATGAACAAAAGGAGTTGGAGGGGTTGAGTCGTCAGGCTGATGATTACATTACCAAGCCTTTTAGTGTTCAGGCTTTAGAATTTAAAGTACGTAATGTGTTTATTCACCATGCTGTGAGCATGGCAAAGTGGCATGCACGTATTGAGCGGCCTGCTAAAAGCTCAGCCGATGATTTACCCATGCTGCCTAAATTGAGTTTTAAAGATGAACCACATATTTATGACTTTCTCGATAAGTTAGACGGTGTGATCCATAAATGTTATCAAGATCCAGATATCGGAGTCCCTGAACTTGCCAAAGAGATGGCGCTCAGTGAACGTCAGCTGCATCGAAAGTTGACGGCTGTGATGTCAATGGGCGCCAATGAATATCTGAGGAATTATCGTTTATATCAATCAATCACCCCGTTATTATATGGTAAAAGTGTTGCTGAGGTGGCTGACATGGTAGGTTTTAATTCTTCTTCTTATTTCAGTGCATGCTTTAAAAAGCACTATGGCTTGACTGCAAAAAGCTATGTCCAGAAGCAAAGAGAAAAGCATAAGCCCACTAAAGCCGTTTAACCTTCACTTTAGAAAATGAGGTCTTGTTTTTCCCTTAGATAACGCTGTTACTCTGTGTGACAAGAGGAGAACAATCTTTATATTGCTCTGATTTGGCGTTGGTTTTTGGATTAAACAGGGTAAGAGCTTCTTAATTATTTTTTTCTTTTATTGAATAAATGATCATTGCTAATAGCGAACCACAGGTTAAAGACCAAGGAAGGTAGTGAAGTATTTCAAATGTATCGTAAATAAAAGTAAAGTTTAAATGAAAAGCATTTCTCAAATAGTTTTCGAGTAATGCTAAAAAACAAACCGCCATAAGAAACAGAAAGTACCAGTGGTATAAAGCATCAAAATATGTGAGCTTGATATTGTTTGAGCGAGAAAGGGCTCTAGACACCTGTACCCTGAAAATAAAAATACAAAATGCGATAAAGTTGACCAATAGCTGTGCACCGAAAACGAAAGTACCTTGACTTAAGTAGTTATTATCTGCTGCTGTTAAGTCTATAAGCCCTGATATGAAAATTATATAGTTTAGAGAATTGATAGTGAGTAAAAACAAAGATATATGAAAAATGTTTATATCTTTTAGTGCTTGCCCTGCAAAGAGGGAAGTGCATAAAAGCAGTATGTATAAAGGGGTTACGACAAAGGGAGTCTGTAACTGTATAAAAAAAGCTAAAATAGCTACAACGCTTAATGCAATTAAAAAGGTGGTTTTCATATGCTTTTTATGTGCTTATGATGCTTTTTATAAGCTGTAATTGAAGATGTTAGCATGTGTAACTTATATTATTTTTGTTTATTTGGTGATTAAATTTTTTATATTTCAAGCCAGTATTGATAACTAAGGCTGAATTATAAATATGTACATGCTTAGCTATGAAAGTGTTTCTTTATTGTTTTTAAATGCGTGAAACTTTTTTGCTATTTCAATTTCTTTTTATTGTTCTGTTCTGGCTTAACACTCTTATCAACTTGGTTTTGTATTGCATCGATCTGATTGACCACAGAGCGAGTATCAATTTTGCAAACAATCAGCCATTTTAGAAAGTCCCTCATTTTGGGCTGGCCTACATCTAATTCATAGTTACTGATTGTTTCCCGGGATATGCCCAGTTTGTCAGCCATCTCCTTTTGGGTTAAACCTGCATTGACTCTCATGCTTTTTAGGTCATCACCGCTAATCACTTTCCTTATCCTCTTCCATTTTGTCCATTCGGAGATTTTTCCGCATCCGATGTTTCATGATATTAACATTGATTTTTCATAAGTAAACATAATGGGTTTTGCTTAGTGCTTATGGACGAGTTATTTCTTCGCTTGTACGAGCTAAAGCCTAATCTGGAGTATTTTGCATAGGGGCTGAGTATGAATTCAGCTTGTGACTATTAACCACTTCTATTAAGGACAATGTATGGTTAGCAGATTTATGAGACATGACGCAGTGAAGCGTAGGTTGGTAATTAATCAGTTGATGCTAGAAATGCAGCATAACTTAAAAGTTATTAGGAAAAATAATAACTTAACGCAAAAGCAATTGGGCGATAAGCTTAATGTTGATCAAGCGACAATCAGTAATTTTGAGAACGGCAAAACGTACATGACCATTGAACTTGTGTATGAAATGTATTTAATATTTGGTAATGATTTTTCTTTACCTTGTATTAGTTATTCAGATAAAAAGTCACCTTCTAATTGAGCGTCATAAAAATGAGTAGGTTGGGTATTAAATAACCCAACCTAACTTGCAAAGAAGTAATATAGTTGCCAGTAATACGTTCACTTGCTATTAATGCTTTAACAACTGCTCCTCGATGAGCTTCAGCATAACCCCTTCTTGCGTTTTCCAGCTTTGTGGGCCGCTTCGGCTGCTACCGGCTACCAGTGAAGCGGCATATGAAGAGGAGCTCAATAGCTTGTCTTTCACCAATTCATAATACTCACCTTTATCGACCAAGGAGCCACTATCAATAAGTTGATTTTTAATGTCCTTGCTTTTTCCTGGCATACTGTCAGAGGATTTTAGCGACAGTTGAGATCCCCTAAGCAACAAAAAACCATCATCGGTGATTTTTCCCGCGGCTTTGACCTGGTTCACTTTAAAATGAAAGTCATAATCACTGAGTATAAAACTACTGTTATTCGTAACCAAAGCACGTTTGGCAGAGATAGGTTCTAGTATTCGATGTCCTAGTGTGCCGAGGATTAAGCGAATATTATCGATGAACTCCTCCATTGCAGCTGCATCGGCCCTAGGCAAAGCCGACTGAGTAGGAGAGACACTATTCTCTAATTGATAGCGTTCTGCATCTTTACTTATTTGAACTAGGCGAGATTCAAGGTACTTTACATGGCCTTTAGTTAAATTTTCATCTTTGCTGGTAAAGATGATGAGCTCATTCCAAAAGTCTTTTTCTCTATCATGGTTGGCAAGTCGTTTGAGTACATCTTCAGACTCGCCAATATACGCAGTGTTGTTATCACTGGTTGCTCTTTCCAGTAAAAAATATACGCCAGGCCTTTTGCATTCATCCCACTCTTTCAATTCTGAAAAGCGGCTGCGGGGGCATGCTAGCGCCTGCCCAGACCAATTTGCGATTTCGACATGTCTTAAACCAGAGGGACTACCATCAGCGAGAAATGTTCTGATACTACGGCCAAATTTAGACATATTTTTCCTTTATATCAATGTATTGCAGGGTTTATAGCATGTTGTTTGTAATTGATAAACAGGTTGCTTTATAAAAGTTAGAAAATTGAGAGGGTGAGCTTTGTAGTTAGCCTGCTTTAATTGGTCGCCACTTAATCAAGGGTGTAACTTATACACTAATCGAAGCTACTTAAACTTGATAACGAACCTGGAAAATGCAAAAGGCATCATGTCATTACGTGCGTAGGAGTATACACAATTAGACAGCTAAACTGTTAAACGGTATCAGCTTTGAAAGTTAGGCCTTGTTGTTTGAGGTTGTACGTATAGCATTAAAACAAACAAAAAGTGGTGTGGCTAAAGTATAAAAACCACACCATTGATAGAATTAAAACTTGATACGTTTTAAAACCCCATCTTTATATTCGTACGCAAATGGCGACACATTATAAGACAGGTTTGGATACTCAGAATAAGCGAGCATTGCTATTTGATACAGTCCAGCTTCATCATCTAGTGGTACCACTAGCACACTACTCCTGTTAGGGAATACCAACCCTACAGGGCCATTAAACGTTGCTTTAATCTGCTGCTCAAAATAGGTTGAGAAAACAGCGCTGGCTTCGTAGATTTCGTCAGCAATAAACATGTAGATGTTACTGGTTTCATCCTGTTGATCAATTTTGTGTAGCTTTGCCCCAATCTTTGCAAGGTACGACTCCAAGTTTGATTTTGCGATGTCTTTCAATTGCTCAACAGGGAGGTTGAATTCAGCCAATTTCTCCTTGTCAACATATTGTATGCTTGTCGGTGTATCGATTGCTAAGAGCAATACCAGTTCATCATTGAGCTGCTCATAAAAAAATGGGAAAGGTACGTTAGAGTCACCAGATTGATTAATTTGCGCGGTAATGTTGTCAATATAAACAGTGGGTTTAATCACAGGTCTTAGTTGACTGAGCTGTAGTTTCGATTCTTCTGTTAGAGAGTTGATGCTTTTAGCCGACGCTATGTGATCTGAAAAAATGTCTTTAAGGCTTGCCTTTTCATTCGAATACCTCAAATAAGCATTGGTCAGGTCGGTAGACTGGGTCATATTCCCTGAGTGAGTGACTTCGATTGTTAACTCACCGGTGACTTTAAATTTAGCGTCTTTAAAGTGCTTTTTTGCTTCCTTTACATAAGCTTTTGTAAATGCTTGTTCCGAAAGGAAGGCGTTGGAACTGGGCGATGAAACAGCTGAGAACGAGACTGACAGAGCCAGTGCACAAGATAGAAATAGCGCTTTTTCATTGTTTAGAATCATAAAAAGAATTTTATGTATGATAGTTTCTATTACAGTAAATGTCTTTAGCTGTTGTTATGTTATTTTTTATATCTGTAAATGCTACTTCCCTAGTTTATAGAAAGTAACTAGGGGGAGCATAGTGGATTATTTAATTTTATCT
This sequence comes from Pseudoalteromonas luteoviolacea, assembly GCF_000814765.1. Taxonomy (GTDB): domain Bacteria; phylum Pseudomonadota; class Gammaproteobacteria; order Enterobacterales; family Alteromonadaceae; genus Pseudoalteromonas; species Pseudoalteromonas luteoviolacea_H. The sequence goes on along the minus strand of NZ_JWIC01000005.1, from coordinate 406,737 downwards.
TATTACAAAGTACTCTCTGTGTCGTAAGTGGTCGACTTTTTAAATATTGCGTCCATTTTCTTGTCTACATGGCTTATAAAATCACTTTCGCTGATAAACCTGAAATTTTTGATTTCATTTTTTTTTCTTATGTTGTTGTATGCAATATTTTGAAAATCTTTGGGCAAAGTAAAAGTCCCATCGGTACTTTTTGATATGTCGATATGCCTAAAAACATATAATATGCCATCTTTTAAATTGTCTTTTTCATATACTCTATTCGTCGTTTGAAGGACCATATTGTTAAATTCGGATATGATTACGATCAATATACTTTTTGCTCTTTCAGAGTTCAATTTATAACTTTCACGGATCAATGAACCAACAGCTTTGTGAAATCCAGCTCTAATATGAAAGTTAAAATTCGTTGTTAGATCTTTGTGATTTTTGGTTGTCCTTCCTGCATATATTCTTTTTTTAACTAACATTCTAAAGAAGTCTATTGCTGCTTTATCTCTACTTTCCATATGGCCATGTCTTAAGTAGTGTGAGAACCCTCTGGAGAAAAAAGTAGGTGTTAGCCTATAAAACCCTTTGTATGCTTGATTCTGCAATTCTTTAGAGTGAAAGGTGTTTTCAAATGAAGATTGATGAAAGCGAGTTACTTGGAAGAAAGAGTTGCATATTTGATAAAGAAAACCTTCGTGAACAGTACTTAGTTGCTTAATTCGTATCATCGAGAACAGTTGTAAAAGCGTGTGCACTACTAAGTTTGGATACATTCCGATTCTGTAAAAAAATGATTCGATAACCTCAAATGCAGATTGCAAAGAGCGTTCATCACTTTGTTTAATGGATTTGAAAATTGCAGAAATGATTATACAAAATTGACTTACCTCTTTGGTGGAACGATTGTTCAACTCTGTGGAATTCAAAGTTAAATGAAATATATAACTTAAAATCTTTACTCCATTCTTTTTTCGGGTGATTTTTTTTGAGTTTTCACTTAAATCTTTTTTGATGTACCTAGTTATTCTTTCTAACACATTTTTAATGAAGTCCTTGCTTGAGTATTCCATTAAAAACACTAAGTACTCAATGTCTTCTAAGCCATTAATTATATCATCAAGCTCTTTATTACACTTCTCAATTTGGTATTTTAAAATACATAGCTTTGTTGTTACAGTGAGTTGGTTGTTTTTTAGACTTCTTAAGCTGCTAAGGCTAGAAACTTCGTCTTTGTTGAGCGAGATTAATGAACTAGCAAGGTTATATGCCCAAACATGAGGGTACCTGATAAAGTAATGACCTCTTTCCACATTAAAAATATGTGTGAGGAATTTATGTTTCGTAATTTCTGGAAGTACTTTGAGTTTAACTTCTTCTGATTGGTTTTCTATTTCCCCCAAAGGGCAAAAGTTTATTTTAATGAACTCTTCTTCTATTTTATAGTATGATACCCTCTGGAAAAGATAGATTAATCTGGCTTGTTCTTCGGAGCTTGTGGTGACCCCAACTTTTTCGAATATGTATCTTACAATCTCTTGGAATATATCAATATTTTCAATGGTATCAAAATTCCCTCGGTGGATGTTCCTGGATAAAATTTTGACTAGTGCAGGAGGGAAATGTTCAATTTTCTCATATTTATATTCATATGTTGTGTCAATAACATTGGATTTCCATATTTGATGTCCTATTGACTTTTCTTTGTTTAATTTGTCTAGGTTATACCAGCCATCGAAAAGTGAATAGAATTCTGAAGAACTACCTTGTGCAAGGTTTTTATTTGCTTCAAAGCCAAAGCTGGATATTTTCTTATAATTTGAGTCATATATAATATTGGCAGTGTCAGAAGTGGTAATGACCCATTTTGAGTTTTTGAATACTGTTGAGTTTTTTATGAATTCAATGATGTCATTGGTGTTTTGGTTAGTTAGTTCAATAAGCTCCTCTAGTGAATCTATAATAATAACAAAGTCATCATGATATTTATATTTATCTTTTAAGAGGTTGAAGTCATGAGAAATAAGATTAATCGCTACCTCTGGCCCTTGGGATTTTATATGTTCATTGAAGTCAAAATAACTTTTTGATTGCTCTTTTATTATATTTGCGATGGTAGTCTTACCAGAACCTACGCCTCCGAAAATTAAAAGGCAGTTTTTCTGTTTCAAGCAATTTATACTGGCCCATACCTTATCGTCTTTTTTTTCTTTGCTGTTTTCTATTAAGTGCTTCTTAAATTCGTTTAAAGAGAGTGATTTTGCTAGGCTCCGAACCTTTTTTTCGTGCTTTGTTTTTTCTTTCTCATTTGAAAACGACTTTTTAGATTCGTTAACGAACCTATCAAGCCAACTCTCAGATTTCAAAAATGAATCAATAATCTGAGGCATAGGGTTATATATTTCATTTGGCATATTAACTCCTGCTTTCAAGAGGTAGAATTTTATTCTCATTGCTTTTCAGTATTGAGAGCAGGAAGTTTAGCAAACTTGAAAAAGCGATGGTTGTAACTAAAAGAGGCTCCATTTCACCGATGTCTGGATAGCAAAGCCAGTAAGCTGCTATTGTGCAATTCACAATGTTTAGAGTGATACTTATAAAATTGTACTTTTGGATCAAGAACACTTTTGTTTGATAGAGTTTCTTTGGCATAAAAATTTCCTTTTTATTTAAGAAAATTTGTTGGAAGAGAGTTCCGTTTTTTATTTCTTACATAAAACATATTCTACTTTATAAGTCTAATCAATATAAATGCAGTAGTGGTCAGTACTTCATAACCCCAGTTGGAAGTATTTCCATCTATTGAGTCTTACTTAGCCGATGAAATTGAAAGCAGCAGTGTGTTTTTAACTAAGTGCCAAAAATCCATCGAGTAGCAGGATAGTTAGAGGAAGGTTAGGTGAAACATATTTTAGTTTAGTACCACTAAGTCTAGCTAGTAGTAGGTAAGGCAAAGTAAGCATAATACTAAAAGATTAGGTAATAAGTACAAATCATTCAGATATTGCAGAGACCTGTCTAAACAATAATGGCGCTATGGATGCGGTGTGTTGGCTAAAAATTTCACAAAGCAAACGACAGTTGTAGTATCGTCGCCTGTAATAGGTTAGCGAGACAATAGAGTTAGATTGTGGTGAATTACTAAACGCGTGGAAGTTGGCTAATAAAGTATTTAAAGCTCACTCCAATTTTCTAGATGTAAAGCTTTGTTTGTATTGAAAAACACTACCAAATAGAAGGTAAGGAATTAACTTCCCGAGTTAAGCTGATGTTTATTGCGACGACCAAATTAAACAAACCGTAACTTAAATCAGCCAATGACTAATTTAATAGTGTTTTAAATGATGATGTAGCAAACCCTAAAACCAGTGTGCTTAGTAATAGGAAGTGACGATGAAAATGATGACTTACAAACTAAATTGGTTATTGTTCTGTTTGAATTACGATTTACTTAACTTATTAACTGTATAAATAGTTTTTCTTAGAAAAACAGATTTAGCTAATGATTATGTATACCAAGGAGCCATTAACTTACCTGTAAATTTATAAAAATGCAGCCAAGTACAATGTAAGTGTCTTTTTATGAATCAATAGTGACTTGCACAACGAGTAAAACGAGACAGACAGAGCCAGTACATAAGATATAAATAGCGCTTGTAATAAATTGTAATAGTAACTTTTAGCCATGTAACTATCATTTTGTTTGCCGAATACGACAACCAAAAAGGAAATAGTTATGAATAGTTCTAGCACGCTAGAAGGCACATCTTGGGTTTTTAAACTGAATATCAATAATCAAACAGATAGAGATTTAACATTAACGAATTCAAATCTATCTTGGGGCTATTGGTATAGAGATAATGAAGATGACAGCGCGCCAGTGACTGTGCCTGCACGAGAAAATGTAGAAGCCTTGGGTGTAAGGGCTGCCAGCGGGACATGGACAGGATATGAGTGCGATGCGACTTGGAAAGATGAAACAAAAGGGGAAGGTAATCTAGGTACCATCAGCCTTTATATTGACGTCCCGTTCTCGGGTGATAACGAGTCCAGCTTAGATGTGAACGGGTTAGTGTCTGTTGAAGGGTGGGAGGACCTCCCTAAAAGTGGCCACCACTTTACGCGCAATATAACGGTTATAGAAGTGGGTAATCAGCTACAGGTATTAGATGAAGATGTGCAAAGAGTACAATCAGAATTCTTAGAGTACTTGAATGTGACCGCTGAGCTCAATGCGGTAGTGCAAAACTGGGATGTGTTAAAAGACGTAGAAGCAAAAAATGAGTTTAACATCCTTGAATATGTGCCTAAAGGCTACATGTACCCACCTAAGGATACATTGCTGTTCAGAACGGACAAACATTTAATTGAGAAGAAATTGTGGCAAGGCATTGCAGATCCAATATATACCTCTCGATATGCGAAGGACACCTACGTTGATGAGTATTTTTCTGTTGGATTATACTTTGTAAATACTAACCCTCGATTAACAGAAACGATCCCAGCGGGTGTCACAAAAGCCTATGAAACAACGGTTGAAGTGACTTCTGCAATTAAGAGTACGCTCACAAACTTCATGTCTATTAGAGCCGCTTTAAAAGTGGAGTCTAAGGATCCGATTTCAGGCAGTGCAATCGCTTCAGAGCTGGAGTCTACGTATTCAGTTCAAAATGTACTAGAAGAGTCGAACTCTTACTTTAAACGAGAAAAACAGACGATTGAGCTCGAAAGGTCTGAGAACAACAGACTGTTTGTTCAATGGTTATTTAGTACCGCAGTGTGCATATATCGCAAAGATAAAAAAGGCAATGTTTCATTGGTCTCTATATCGGAGTGGGGCGAAGAAGTAATAGATCAAGTCTATGACTATTAAGCCGTAGTTTAGTGTATTAAATCGGTTTTGGGGTGGTTACACTATTAGGAAGCTTTTTGGACACACCAATATCATTATTAATATGAATTAAAAACAAAAAAGCCAGTTAAAGAAGTTCTCTAACTGGCTGTTTTATAACACTTAATGTGGTGGAGCTGGGGGGATTTGAACCCCCGTCCAGAAAGCGTCGACCCTCGGTCCTACATGTTTAGTATCGTCTATTGGTTAACCTTTAAGTCTCGGACGAACACGATAAGTAAAGGCGAGGCCGCTTATATTTAGCCCTTCAACCCCGGCCAGGGTTTCCGTAGCGATCTTATGTAGGGTGACACTCCAAATCCAGAACCACAAGCATTTCTTGGAGGAGTGCTAGCGGGCTTATTATGCCGCTAGAGCGTAGTTATCGTCGTTTGCGATTACTTTAAATGCGGCTTTTTTACGAGGCCAACCGCCCCTCGACATGCACCTCAGGCTTCATGAATCCTGTCGAATCCTAATCAGCCCCTGAAATCTTTCATTCAGTACATAACAGTTCACTTTTAATACTAAGTTAAGCTGTTATTTTCCGGCATTGTAGCCCTAATATATTGGCTTAGCAATAGTTTTTATGGCTTTTGTGTGACTGTGGCGGTTAGTTGCTGATTAACTAACCGCTTTGTTTGTAAAGTATCCTGAACTCGTCAATTTACTTTGCTAATGTAAAGCATGCTGTTTAAATCGGGCGTTCCAGTCAACTTGGTGTAATTGTGATAGCTGTTTTGCACTTAATACTTGTGACAATTGTTCTGTTTTGATTTGGTTGAGCTTTTTGACCTGTGCGTTAAATGCGTCAAAACCTGCGTAGGTATCGGTATCAGCTATCACATAGGCCACGTCAATGAAGTTGTCGCGCAATATTGAAAAGACTTGCTGCTGTTGGTTATGGGTGAGTGCATCATTTTGTGATAAATGCGCGACCATCATTTGTGCTTTTTTATCTGAGTCGGCTTGCAAGGTTGGTAAATACTGTTCTTGCCACTGGGTCCGGCCTGTTAAAAATTCTTGATCTACTCTTTGTTGTGCTGAAAGCGTTGATGGTGTGTTTTTAGGTTTGATTATCTGTTTTTTAGCGTACGTTTGATGAGCGGTGTTTTGTGCGGATTGCTCAAGCAGATGCAATCGATTTTGTATATCTTGTAGTTCTGTACTCACATCTGCGGTGGGGTCATTATCTTTTTGTGATTGCAAAGTGAGTTGTTGTTCAAGGTTGCTAATTTGCCCAGACAATTTAGTTAACTCAAGTTGCGCTGCAATATTGGCAAGCAACAATACCAAGGTTAATAAAATAAACAAATAATGGGTTTTAGAGTATGTCATATTCATTTCCTAAAAGGCATCAGCCAAATTGAGCTGATGCCAAGCTGGGTCTATTTACCGTAACCTTCCTCTTTTTCATAAACATAACCGCCAGATGAAGTTGCGTTGAGCATTTCAACGACATCGGCAGTGTAAAAATGATTAACCAGTTCACTGTTAAAGCCACGGTAAATAGTTTTAGCCTGAGAGCGAGTGGTATAGCCCTCAGTGCCTTCATACTCATAGCCTAAAGCCTTGACATTTAGTGCTTCTAGGTTATCTGATGTGTAAAAGTGATTTCCACCAGGGCCTGCATTTGGGTTATGCATGCGATAAAATGCTTTGTTAGCATCGCTATCGTCATAGCTGACTAAAATGACAGCGGGGCCTTCATAGGTATAGCCCCCAGAGCCTACTGCATTAATCATTTCAGTCACGTTGGTTGTATAAAAATGATTACCATGTTTGTACGCTCGGTATAGTGTTTTGTCAGCAGCTAAAGTTGATAGGCTGGTTGTGGCTAATAGTGCGCTTAATAATAAGGCGACTTTTTTAGTTTTTCTTTCCATCTTCATTCCTTGTATTTATCTAATTAGGCGTTAAAGCCAAAGTGATTATAACATTTAATTTCATTTATTAATAATTAATTTACATTTGGTTGGGTGTTAGGTATTTAAGTCATTGATGGTAAATATAGTTTTGCAGTGCTTTCATTCAGTATTCAGCTAAAATTAGGTATTAATTTTGATTACTTAGCCTTTTAAAAAATACCTTTGGAGCCTAAATAATGATTGAAAAAAGTAAGTTTGTTGGATGCTTCAAGGGGCTTGCGATTGGTGATGCGTTGGCGGCTTCTTATGAAGGGGGTCCAGTAGAGCGACTTTTATGGCGCTTTATAGGGCGAACAAACACCGGACAAAGAAGGTATACAGACGATACGCAAATGTCTATTGATATTGCGCAGTCATTTTTAACTCAAAAACACATAGATCAAACGCATCTTGCACACACATTTGCTCACAGCTATAAATGGTCTCGAGGGTATGGACCAAGCGTTGCCTCTTTGCTTAAAGGCATTAAAAACGGGCAATCATGGGAGAGTCTCAATCGAAAAAAGTTCTCGCAGGGCTCTATGGGCAACGGGGCCGCTATGCGAGCGCCAATTGCAGCATTATGTTGTTTAGGTTGTGAAGAGAGTTTAAATGAGTATGTACATAAAAGCGCAGAGATCACGCATGCACACCCTCTGGCAATAGAAGGGGCGCAGTTAATTGCTAAAGCGACGCATTTATCAATGAGAGGCGTTGAAACTATTGGGATCTTACAAACTCTATGTGCGAGTGCCGTTGATCCTGTCTATCAACTTAAACTTCGTAAATGTCTGGATTATATGGTCGATGCAAAGGCGCATAGCTTAGCGTTAGTAAAGAAGGAGTTCGGTAATGGCATGCTCGCGACTGAGTCTTGTATTACGGCACTTTATTTCGCTTTTACATATCGACGGCAATCATTTTCTGACATGGTGCAAGCAATTTGTGATTTGGGAGGGGTTTCAGATACCATAGCTGCAATGGCAGGGGCCATTTGGGGCGCATGTAATGGTGGGTTGTCGATGATTGAGTACGACAATCGCATCGAAGATTTAACCTTGGTTGAGCAGTTAGCAGGTCAAATTTATTTACACTATCAAGAACGCATCGAATCGATTAATTAAGCGCTCGGTACTCATTAGTTAAAAACTAACAAGTATATTATTCGTGCTAAATTTATAAACATGTCAGCTTTAATATCTCGTTTTTATTGCGGTATGTATCGCTTGCTGAAGGTAACTACTGACATTGATAGCTATTTTTTAGTTTTAAGCCGTCACGTAATTGTCGTGATTATTTCGATTATCCATTTGTGGGTGAGTACTTTATGGGTTTCATACTCGGTATTAAAAAAAGCCACGTAAAAGCTGCGGCTATAATGGTGTTTTAAGGGGGTATTAGCAATAACGGCTATAGCAAGTACCTTGCGAGCAACACGCTTGAGTATTGCCAAAGCAATTTGTCCAGCCAGAGTTACAACCACCTGCCACATTAGGTGTTTGTGCGTCAGGTAATGCTTGCTTGTTTTTACTCAGATCTTTAATGCGCTTCTTATCAAGTGTTAGTTTCATAATGCGTCCTTTTATTCAAACTTGTTGATGATATTTTTCACTTTGTGTGTCTGTGCACACAGAAAGTGTTTTTGAGCTTATGCATTAATTCATATTAAGGCTATTGAAAATTTATCATCTTATCTAAGTTAATGACTCAATTTTTTGATTGAAAAATACGCGGGTTTTCGGTTTTACCTAAAAAAGGTTCTTTACTTGTTTATTTTTATTATTGCAATATGCGAAAATAAAATCAGTGCATGCCCGTTATAATCACTCATTATAACCAAGCTATAAAATCTCAAATTGTAACGATGATAAAATGAGCATATTGAAATATATCTTTGATAAATTTTTATCTGGCATGTGCTTTATTTCAATCAAAAAGGAAGAATATGAAGTTAATTTCAGCATTGCTACTCGCTGCGTCTACTTTCACTTATGCGGCAAAAGCAGCACAAACAGGTGAGGATTTAAGTGCAGAGGTTATCGACGCAGTACCGATAAATAAGCCCGCCGCAGTATTTCCAAGGTTAGCTGCTAATCGCGGCAGAGAAGGGTGGGTACAACTAAGTTATGTCATCAATGAGAAAGGTGAAGTTGAATCACCAGTTATAGAATATTCGTCAGGACATGCTTCATTTGAGCGTTCAGCACTTAAGGCTGTGAATCAATGGAAATTTAAGCCTGCATTGCAAAATAATAAACCAGTAAAGCAATGTAAAAACCAAGTTCAAATGTCATTTTATCTTCCAGATGCGCCTCGTAGTGTTTCTTCTTCGTTTTTGAACCGTTATAAAAAGATTGGTAAAAAAATTGATAGCAATGATTTGGAGTTAATTCCTGAATTATTTGGTGAAATGCGAGAACGGAAGCTTAAAAACTTTACTGAAGATACATATTATTGGGTAGCAAAAGCACGTTATTATGCTGCAACAGGAGATAAATATCGCGAGCTGCACGCGATCATAAGAGTTATCAACGCTAGAAAAGGGTATATACCAGATGATATGTTTATTGCTTTTTTGAGTCGAGCAACCGTTTTAAACCTAGAGCATAATCTGCTCTTTTATGCACTACATACATTTGAGCGTTTGTCTGAATTTCCTGGTGCACAAGCGTCGATTAACAAGTTAAAGCCATTTATCGATAAAGCTGACGCCTTAATAAAAGACGACAGTAAAACGATTTGGGTAAAAGGGAAAATCAAGCGGTCTTTGTGGAGCCATAAATTGGTAAGAAACGCATTTACGATTGCTGATATCAATGGCAGCCTATCTTCTTTAGAAGTCAGGTGTAAAAATCAATTTTCATCGTACGATGTAAAGCCAGGGTTGAAGTGGAATATCCCGAAAAATTGGCAAGGCTGTCAGGTCTACGTGTACGGAGAAAAGGGTGCGTCATTTCACCTAGTTGAAACGCCGCATGGAGAAGAGGTCTAGTTAGTTAAAATGGCGTGTGGTCAAGTTTGTATGCACACGCCGTTCAATTCTACTCATGTTCAAACTATTGTGCGTTTTTAAGTGCAATAGTCACAAAACAGCAACTGGGGACACTTTTTCTTCCCTTCAATTGGCCATACTGCGCACTAGAAGTATTTAGGAGTGTGTTATGTCCAATCAAAATTCCATTTCACTATTTTCTGTTGTTAGCTTAAGCCCCTTTAAGGTGGCTATGACATGGCTAATGGTTGTGGCAGAAAATATTTTGCTGATCTTATTGCCACTATTAATAGGCTATGCCATTGACGGTGTCTTGGAGAACAGTACTGCGCCTTTACTTGCTTTTGCGGCGAGCTTATTTGGTTTGGTGGTCGTAAGTGTACTGCGTCGATTTTACGATACGCGGGTGTATGGTGATATTCGTGTTAAGTTGGCCGAAACGGTTGCACATAATTTACGTGGTACAGATATATCCGCCAAAAATGCTCGTCTTATGATGTCTCGAGAGTTGGTGGACTTTCTAGAAAATGATTTACCAGCACTGATGACGGCAGGGATCCAGCTGGTGTCCATCGTGATCATTTTAGCGACATTTCACACTTACTTTGCATTGAGTGTATTGGCTGCAAGTTGTGCGATGTTATTGGTTTATGGGTGTTGTCATAGCACATTTAAACACCTCAACGGCAGATTGAATGACCAAACTGAGAAGCAAGTCAAAATACTAAGTGGTAAACCTTTTGCCGCTTTAAGCGCCCACCTAGAAAAGCTCAAAAAACATGAAATTGCCCTTTCTGACACAGAGGCCCTAGTGTACGGCTGCATTTTTTCACTGCTTTTTGTGTCGGTGCTCGGCAACTTATGGTTAGTTAATATGCTACCTAGCCCGTCTACGGGTGAAGTCTTTTCCATTCTCACGTATTCACTCGAGTTTGTTGATACCGCCATTATGTTGCCGGTGACGCTGCAGGTGCTTTCGCGCCTAGAGGAAATTACTCAGCGCCTCAATCGAGATGAGTCAGTTTTTAATGATAAGGAAGCAAGCTATGAAGTATAAAAAGGGGGCAGCCATAGGCGCTGGGTTATTTGCAATTTTTATCGCATTGGTGATTGTGGATGAATTAGCGGTCAAATCTGAACCATCAGTCGTTAACACTGAGACTAAGCAGACTGTATCAACATTAACTTTAATGGCCAAACCTCACTACCCAAGCGTAGCGTTGATTGGCAATACACGAGCACGATTTGTGACTCAATTAAAAGTCACCAGTGACGGCCAATTAGCTTGGTTAGATCAACATCTGGAGCCGGGCACGCTCATTGAGCAAAACACACCGTTGGCTAAGTTGGATGTGACCCATCTTCATTCTGAACTGGCACAGGCCAACAGTCGCGTGGTGCGTGCTGAGCTTGAATTAGAGCGACAGCTGCACGAGCAATCTGTTGCTTTGAGTATGCTATCGACTAAAAATCAAAGTCGCTTCGCTAAAAGAGAGCCGCAAGTTGCGGCTGCCAAATCTGACTTAGCACAAGCGAAACAAGCATTAAAAAGCAGTCAAAAGCGATTGCAAGAGGCTAATATTATTGCGCCATATGATGCGGTTATATTGTCGAGGTTGGTTAGCCCAAATGACTTGCTAACAGCGGGACAAGCGCTTTTTGAAGTGGCAGCCAGTGACAGCATGGACGTGGTAGTGCCAGTGTCGGAACCTCTGTGGCAAAAATTTCATCCTCAGTTATTAAGCCAACAAATTAGGGTAAATGTAACAGACCGTGCGGGTAGCACTTGGCCGGCAGCACTCAGGTATGTCGCGCCCAATGTGGACTTAACGACTCGCCAGCGTCAGTTGGTTTTTAATGTTGTTAACCCTTATGCACACGTATCGCCATTGTTGCCAAATCAGCCAGTACAGGTGAACGTGTCATTTTCAGAGCCGCTTATGTCATATCAAGTCCCGCAAAGTGCGGTGACCAGAGATGGCTATGTATGGACACTGAGTGAAAATAATACGCTACAAAAAGAAGCGGTAGAGGTACTCTCCCACAATGAGGAGCATGTACACATTCGTTTCAATACAGAAACTTTAAACACCAAACAAGTGGTCGTTTACCCATTACTTAGCATGATAGCGGGCACGCAAGTGAGTGCTATCAAAAGTTACACACAATTTGCAGGTAACCAAGATACGCTGGGAGGGGCTGATGAGCTGGCTCACTAAATGGTTTATTGATAACACTGTGGCGGCAAACTTATTGATGTTTGCCATCATCGCCAGTGGCGTTTTAGCGATGGGGCAATTACGAGTTGAGTCTTTTCCACAGATACCACCGTCGACCATTTCTGTTTCTGTGTCGTATCCCGGAGGGAGTGCTGAGCAAATTGATAAAGGCGTTACTCAGCGTATTGAAGAAGCTGTTAGCGATGTTGCTGGCGTTAAGCAAGTAATCAGTGAATCGAGGGAAGGGACATCGACAGTCACCATTCGTAAAACGACTGATACAGATATAGATCAGCTATTGAGTGAGGTACGAGAGCGGGTTAATGCCATCGTGGGGTTTCCGACGTTGGCAGAGAGACCTATTGTCAGTAAAGACGAATTTACCAATTTGGCAGCGTTTGTGATTGTCTCTGCGCCGCGTACAAGTGAGGATTTACAACCTATCGCAAGACAGGTTGAAATGGCGCTAAAGAAGCATGCCGATATCTCTCGCGTTGACAACTGGGGCAGTCGCAGCCCGCAATTGGTGATTGAGCCTGATCCTATTCAGCTTGCCCAGCTGGGTTTGACATTGGAAAGTGTGGCCGTTTCGATAGAGCAGTTTTCTTTAGAAACCAGAACCGGAGAGCTTGAAAGTCAAAGTGGTCGATTGCTTTTACGAGGCGATGGCTATGCTGATAGCATCCAACAGCTTAGCAGTATTCCTGTTGTAACCAATGCTCAAGGGACAATCAAGTTATCTGATATTGCACAGGTATATCGTGACTTCGCGCAAACCCATTCGATTGTGCGCAACAATGGTGAAAATGCCATCGCATTGCTTGTGAGTACCAGTCAGTCAGATAATTTGCTGCATGTGAGCAAAGCGGTCAATGACACGCTTGAACAAATGCGTAAGCACCTACCGGCTGATGTTCAGCTAAGTACCATGGCTGATATGGCGCCTTATATTGAAGATCAGCTATTTAGACTGGGTAATAATGCATGGCAAGGACTGCTCATTGTGATTGTATTGCTTGGCATCTTTTTAGACTTAAAATTGGCATTTTGGGTATCTGCGGGCATTCCGGTGGCGCTATTTGGTACCTTAGGGGCTCTTCAGCTGACCGATCATAGTATTAATGACATTACCTTATTTGGTTTTATCTTAGTGCTGGGGATATTGGTCGATGATGCGGTGGTTGTCGGGGAGGCCATTCATGAACAGCGGGGAATGCATAAAAGTAGACAACTGGCTGCATTTAAAGGCGTTCAGTCGGTGTCGGTGGCAACCATATTTGGTGCTTTGACGACCATTGCCGCCTTTTCGCCAATGTTGTGGATCAACAATGAGTTAGCCAAGCTCTTGGCGGGCTTTTCCGTGGTGGTGATCCTCGCATTGTTATTTTCGCTTATTGAAAGTAAGTTTATTTTACCATCACACTTGAGCGCCTCAACAACAAGCAAGCTCAAATCTCCCTCTGTAGTGAGTTGGGTGCAAAAGCGAGCACAAGCACTGTTGAACAATGTAAAAACCAAGGTATACCAACCCGCACTTAGTTTTTCCATTCGCTATAAGGTAGCGAGCTTATTATTTTTTACCGCGTTTATTACGTTAGCTTATGGCATGTGGTCGACAGGGACGATCCGAAGTGCTGTCTTTCCGGAAATTCCCGGGCGTTACATTACAGCCAAAGTGTCATTGCAAGATGGCGCGCCTTTGCCATTGCAAGCTAACGCATTAAGTCAATTAGAAAGCGCTGCGAAAAAAGTGTCTGATATGCTTAAAAGGGATTTTGAATTAGCGCAGCAGCCGTTTGCTAATGCACTGGCTTGGTCAGATGGATATGGCGATATTGAGGTCACGTTAGAGCTTTCAAACGAGGCACTTAGCACCTTGCCAAGTCATTTACTCACTGATAGTTGGCGCAAGCAAACAGGCGCGGTGGAAGGTGCTTACTCGGTGCAGTTCTCAGCCTCAGAAGCCCCTGCTGGTGGGACGTTTATTTCAATCACAGCGCCTGAAAAAGCACAAGCCAAGCTTGTGAGCAGCCAGCTCTCACATGCGCTGTCGTTACAAGCAGGAGTGATGGATATTTATGATGACGCCAAAGGCGGACAATGGCAGGTGCGTATTGTACTCAATCAGTATGGTCAGCAATTGGGTTTGACTCAGCATCATATTGCCAACTTTTCTGGCGGTGCGTTTGGCCATAGGGAAATACACAGATTGCTAGATCAAGGCCAAGAGACCAAGGTCATAGTGCGGTATGCGCAGCATGAGCGTCAAAGTATCGAGCAGCTAAAGCACAGTATATTGACATTAGACTCAGGCCATAGCGTTCGATTAGAGGATGTCGCTATATTCTATTTTGAACAAGTGCCAGAAGTGATTTATCGAAGAGAGCATGCCGAGGTGGTCAATGTGTACTGGAAACAAAATAGACATATCCAGTCGCCAGAGGAGGTGCTGGTCAACCTGCAAACTGAGATAAGTCGCCTTGAACAGCAGTATCCGACTGTAAAAATAAAAGCGGGCGGGGAGTTTGAAGAGATATCAGAAGTGTCGAAAGGGTTTAAATCAGCCATGTGGATGACAGTGATCCTCATTTATATTTTATTGGCCATTCCGCTTAAATCTTACTGGCAGCCGTTAATAATTATGGCGGTGATCCCATTTGGTTTTGCGGGCGCTATTTTTGGTCATTATATTATGGACCTGCCAATCAGCTTGCTATCGATGTTTGGTATGATGGCGATGACGGGGATTGTGATCAATGATTCCTTGGTATTGATCACCCGTTTTAACTACCTTTATCGAACGGGCACGCCATCGAATGAGGCTTTAATACAAGCGGGGCTCAGTCGTTTTAGAGCGATATTTTTAACCACGGTGACGACCGTCTGTGGTTTACTGCCACTGTTGTTTGAGCAAGCAGAGCAGGCACAATATTTAAAGCCTGCGGCTGTTTCTCTTATTTTTGGCGAGCTGTTTGCAACGACTGTCACCTTGATACTCATCCCTGTATTGCTCGGGTTATTTTGCCGTAAGCAGCCAAAGGCGCAAACCTCTGGCTTACTGGAGCAAAGTAGCTAACTACAATTGTTTACACCGTGAAAATTGCTTTTATCTGCTGAGCGCGAGATAGTTGTGACATTCGCCACAACTATCTCGCTTATGTCTGAACAAAACTCACCCCCTTTTGTATTGGTGCCTGAGTACGCTTTATTAGAGTCGTTACCTAAGAATGTCCAAACTCGCTTTGCTACCGCTTTGACGTTGATGCATGAAGATTTAGCGTCAGGGCTAAGTTGGGAGCAAATTGCCACACAAAGTGCTATTTCTCCATTTCACTTTCACCGTCAATTTACTGAGTTATTTAACGAAACGCCGGGGCAATATTTGAGCCGGTTACGTTTGCAGTATGTGGTTCACTATCTCTTTGCAGAGCAAGATTATAAAGTCATTGATATTGCGCAAGAGTGCGGGTTTTCGTCATCTCAATCACTGGGTAAAGCACTTAAAAAAGCGCTGGGTCTAACAGCGAAGCAGGTCCGTGCACTGGGTGTCAGTGGCACCCCTCGTCAAACAGCTGAAATTATCAGCAAGCTTGCACACCCTGATGCGCAGGGCACGATTGAAAACAAGCTGGCAGCCAAGCTGCCTTGTGAATTGGTGTGGTACCCACAAAGGGGCATGAAGTTTTTACCGCATGTGAGCAATGACTGGGATACGATTTTTGATACCTTTGGTGAGAAGTCCACACGGATCATGGCAATGACACCAATCAACCAATTAGAAAAAAGCTGGCAAGATATCGAAACCCACATAGGTGATTGGCAAGCCTCTGTATCTGAACACACCCTATCCGTGGCTGAAGGGCATTACTTTTGCTGTGATGTGTATGTGGTGTCAGATGCGGGATACGCCGCTGCGCTCGAGCAGCTATTTAGTATCATTGAGTCTCAAGGCTATCAATTGGACGAAAAGGGGTATTTGGTTGAAATCATTCGTGATATCGAAATGACGGATACAGGCGGGGTAACGTTTTCATTTCAAGTACCTATAAAGATATAAAGTCTGATAGATATGTCTGAACACGATTGAGAAAAGGTCGCAATGCAAGTAACATGGCGAAAAATTTAAAATAATAAAAGTAATATGAGACAAAGCCTTAGAGATAAAATCATTCAAGTGTGTGAACAGAAAATTGAGAAAAAAGGAGAGGGCGTTGGGGTATCATTTTATGCTTTCTTTGCGAACAAAAATAGCGATCCCGAGCTATTGATGGAAGCGGCAACATGGTGGATCCAAACGCACCAATTAGATCATTTTGAAAAAGCACTCAAAATAAAAGAGATGGTGCAGCAGGGCGTCTAACATTTGTTTAGATAACCAGGTTTTTTAGCACTTTTTGAGCATTTAGCCGAGTCTAAGTGTGAATTTTACCCAGAACTCTGCTGTGGGTCGGCTAAAAGCCAATTTTATTTGCTGAATTTTGCAATTAACCCAAGACTAATGACACGAAAAAGAAGATAATTGCACAGTTAAGATCATTTTTTGCTGTTTGGTCGCGTTTACCGAGCAGCTGCACAAAACTGTGGAAGAATTCAATGGAAATTAAAGTTAATTTTCTCGACAACCTTAGACTTGAAGCTAAGTTTGACGATTTTAGTGTCATTGCCGATCAGCCGATCCGATATAAAGGTGATGGTTCTGCACCGAGCCCATTCGATTATTTCTTAGCTTCATCAGCACTTTGTGCGGCTTACTTCGTGAAGGTTTACTGCGTATCTCGTGACATCCCGACAGATGGCATTCGCGTATCACAAAACAACATCGTTGACCCAGAAAACCGCTACAACCAAATCTTTAAGATTCAGGTTGAGCTTCCTGAGAGCATTTCTGAAAAAGACAGAAAGGGTATCCTACGTTCAATCGACCGTTGTACGGTGAAAAAGGTAATTCAAACGGGTCCTGATTTTCAAATTGAAGATGTTGAAAGCCTAGACGATGATGCGCAAGCTATGTTGATGGTGAACCCCGAGCAGGATGCTAATACATTCATTCTTGGTAAAGACCTGCCTTTAGAGCAAACGATTGCCAATATGACGGGGATTTTGTCTGATTTGGGTATGAAGATTGAAGTGGCGTCATGGCGCAACATCGTGCCAAATGTGTGGTCACTGCATATCAGAGATGCGGCGTCGCAAATGTGCTTTACTAACGGTAAAGGTGCAACGAAAGAAAGCGCGCTTTGCTCAGCACTGGGTGAATTCATCGAGCGATTAAACTGCAACTTCTTCTACAATGATCAATTCTTCGGTGAAGAAATCGCAAACAGCGACTTTGTGCACTATCCAAATGAAAAGTGGTTTAAGCCGGGTCCAAACGATGAATTACCGAGCGAGATTTTGGACGAATACACGCGCGATGTGTATGACGCAGAGGGCGAACTGAAGGGCTCAAACCTGATAGATACAAACTCTGGTAATGTTGAGCGCGGTATTTGCTCAATTCCCTACACGCGCCACTCAGATGGTGAAACGGTTTACTTCCCGTCAAACCTAATTGAAAACATGTTCTTAAGTAACGGCATGAGTGCAGGCAACAACATGGCTGAAGCCAAGGTACAGTGTTTGTCTGAAATCTTTGAGCGTGCAGTTAAAAAGCAAATCATTGAACAAGAAATTGTATTGCCAGATGTACCCGAAGAGGTGCTTGCTAAATACCCAGGTATCGTAGACGGTATCAAGGGGCTTGAAGCGCAAGGCTTTCCAGTTGTAGTAAAAGATGCGTCATTAGGCGGTCAGTTCCCTGTGATGTGTGTGACGCTGATGAACCCAAAAACAGGGGGCGTATTTGCGTCATTTGGTGCACACCCAAGTTTAGAAGTTGCGTTGGAGCGTAGTTTAACTGAGCTACTGCAAGGTCGTAGCTTTGAAGGCCTAAACGATGTCCCTCGTCCAACTTTTAACAGCATGGCAGTCTCTGAGCCAGAAAACTTTGTTGAGCACTTTATTGATTCAACCGGTGTGATCTCATGGCGCTTCTTCAGTGCAAAGAAAGACTATGACTTTGTTGAGTGGGATTTCTCTGGCACAAATGAAGAAGAGTGTGACAAGTTATTTGGAATCTTAAAAGACCTTGGTAAAGAAGCATATATTGCTGAGTTTACAGATTTAGGTGTGGCTTGCCGTATTCTAGTGCCTGGCTATTCGGAAGTATATCCAGCTGAAGACCTTATTTGGGATAACACCAACAAAGCACTTCAGTACCGTGAAGATATTCTTAACTTACACAGATTGTCTGATGAAGAGTTGGCGGATTTGGTGAACCGTTTAGAGGAAAGCCAGCTAGACAACTATACAGATATCATTACTTTGATAGGTATTGAGTTTGACGAAAATACGGTTTGGGGTCAGCTAACTATCCTTGAGCTGAAATTACTGATTTACTTGGCGCTAGGTGATTTAGAAGAAACTATGGACTTGGTTGAGTCTTTCCTTCAATACAACGACAATACAGTGGAACGTGGACTTTTCTATCAAGCGATGCACACAGTGCTTGAAATCGCCCTAGATGAAGAGCTAGAGATTGAAGACTATATCCATAACCTGACTCGTATGTTTGGACAGGAAAACATGGACAATGTGATTGGCTCAATCAATGGTGACGTGAAGTTTCATGGCTTAACAGAGACAAACACGCAGTTAGAAGGACTAGATAAGCACCTTAAACTGATTGAAAGCTATACAAAACTGCACAAAGCGCGTGCAGCCATCGCAGCGAAAAAATAAGCTAAATACCTAAAGCCCTAACTCAGTTTAGGGCTTTTACATTTCAAATTTATCTTGCATTGCATCTTTTGTTACCAGCATAAACGCTGCGCTTTTTACTCAGTATCATATTATTACCTCATAATGCTCTTTACCTAACTTACTGATTAAGTAATATATTGCTTGTTACGTTTACGTGTTAAATAGGGTTTACATGATAAAGCCAAAGCCGCTACAAAAAGGCAGTAATATTGCCATCTTGGCACCATCCGCTGGGTTGTCTTGTGTTTTTCCACATATCTATCAACTGGGCATAAAAAACCTTACTGAAATGGGGTTTAATGTCCTTGAGTATCCGACAACTAAAATGAGGGCCAAAGAAGTCTTTGATAACCCCAAATCCCGAGCTGAGGATATTAACCGCGCCTTTGCAGATGATAATGTACACGGCATTATTTCTTTGATTGGCGGAGAAGATTCTGCGCGTATACTGAAGTACTTGGACCCTGAAATCATTCAGGCTAACCCCAAGTTATTTATGGGGTACTCTGACTTTACCGCGGTATCTGTGTTTGTGAATCAGTTAGGGGTAGTGACATTCAACGGGCCCTCCGTCATGGCGGGATTCGCCCAGATACACAATTTGCCTGATGAGTATCGCGCGTACGTTAAAGCGTTTTTGTATGGTGAGCTTGAAAACGCAACCATACCCACTTTTTCACACTTTTATGATGGATACCCTGATTGGTCCGACGCTTCTACAGCTGGACAGTTAAACCCGATACAAGAGAATGTTGGGCCAAGGTTTTTTGGTGGTGTTTTAGCTGATACAGATAAAGTGTCTGGGCAGCTCTTTGGTGGCTGTATTGAAGTACTTGAAATGTTAAAAGGCACACAGTTTTGGCCTGCTGCTGATTTTTGGCAAGGTAAAGTGTTATTTCTTGAGACCTCTCAAGAGAAGCCTTCCCTTGATTATGTAAAGTATTGGCTTCGTAATTATGGTGTGATGGGGGTATTCGAACACTTATCTGGGCTTTTGATCGGTCGTGCACGGGATTACAGTGCAGATGAAAAAGCACAGTTGGATGAGGTTGTTTTATCTGTTATTCGTGATGAGTTTGAGTGCCATAGCTTGCCGGTTGTGACCAATTTAGACTTTGGGCATACAGATCCTCAAGTGATTTTGCCACAAGGTGGTGATATTGAAATTAATTTAAAAGCCAAGCAACTAAAATTGTTAGGAAGTGCGTTTAAAGCGTAAATTACACTTCACTAATTGTGACGAAATGGTCTAAATTAGCTGCATGTAACCTCTCTGTAACTTATTAAGTGAAAAGGCAACAAGGATGAATACGGCAAATTATTGTCAGCAACATGTGTTGGTGATCCCACAGGCGCTGGGCGCACTTTCTGATGTGCATAAGAAGGCTGCGTTAAATGGCAGTGCGATTTACAGCAAAGATTTGGAGCAAAATTTAGTTGATGTGGAATTTTACACAAATCAGCTGTGTATTGTTCATGTTGAAGAAGGGACGGAAACGCTCACTTGTTGGGATAATCAGTCGATTGAACTCAAAGCGGGTCAATCCATTTTGCTATGTCAGGGTCAAAATTTACATTCAGATTTTGTACATAGTACGCAAAACTTAAAAGCGTGGTTGGTCTTTTTTGACAGAAGTATTATTGAGCAATTTTTAATTTCAAACCATTTACAGCAGCCTAAAGGCAAGAGGGATGTAAAACCGTCGTTGAAGCTTGAGCATTGTTTAGTAGAAGGGTTTTTTAAACAGCTGAGGTTATACGTCGAGCAGGAAATAGATATTACACCGGTATTAAACTCTAAACTAACAGAGTTATTGTATCTTTTACTTCATATACTCGGTGATGACTTAATCGTCACGCTTAATATGGCTGACCATACATTACCAGCGAGAAGAAACCTGAAAAGGCTACTTGAAAACAAAACGGTATTAAAGTTTTCAGTTTCGGACTTGGCAAAACTCTCAGGACGAAGCGTATCGGGTTTTCAAAGAGACTTTAAACAACAATTTAATGAACCGCCAAAACAGTGGTTGATCAAGCAACGTGTACATTATGCCAAATCTTTAGTTGAGCAAGGGAAATTATCCATCACAGATATCGCGCTTGAAGTTGGTTATACCAATATTTCTCATTTTATCAAAGCCTATAAAAACCAGTTTGGTGAAACACCAAAGCAAGATGGTATTAAGCTTTGACTGAAAAAGTCGGCTATGACCGAAAAACGGCATTTTTTTGTGTTAGCAGCATTTAATAATTTCGTCATAGATATACTCAATACCACTTTCATAAATCGGAGCGAGTATGTCTGTAAAAGTAATGATAGAGTGTAACCTGAAACAGGGTAAAACTGGTGAATTAGATGCGTTTTTATTGGCCAATGTACCTACTGTAAGAGGTTTTTCGGGGTGTGGTCGGGTAAGCGTTAGTTTTGATGAGCACAGCGTGGTGATGATGATCGACGAAGATTGGCAAAGTGTCTCTCATCATCAAAAATACCTGCAATTCATTAGTGATAACGGTGTATTACAGCAGCTTAAATCGTTTATGTCGTCTCCGCCAACGATTCGATATCTTCAGCTAAGTCATTACTGAGGGAATCTTCAATTAATATTTTATAAAATTGTGCTTAATTTATCCTCGTAATTAGGATAAATTAAGCACCGATGAATAATAAAAAAATATCTAAATACCTAAGTCTAGTTTTACGACATAAGCCGGAGCTAGCAAATCTTCAATTAAATAATCAAGGCTGGGCCTTAATAGATGATTTAATCAAAAACTCTCGTGAACACGCTTTATCTCTAGAACTTATTCAATCGATTGTTGATGCTAATGATAAACAGCGCTTTGCTATCAGCGAAGATGGCAAAATGATACGCGCTAATCAAGGGCACTCGATTGATGTTGATCTGGCATTAAAAGCCACCATACCTCCTGATATTTTATTTCATGGCACAGCAAGTCGATTTATTGAGTCAATAAAAGAGGTCGGCTTGATAAAAGGTCAAAGGCATCATGTGCATTTGACAGAGTCGAAAGACACAGCAATGAAAGTCGGTAGGCGTTACGGCAAGGCAATTTTACTGGGCATTGATGCCAAAGCAATGCATATGCAAGGTGTAAAGTTTTACAAAACGCAAAATCAAGTCTGGTTGGTTGAACATGTACCACCAGAAAAATTACATTTTGATTTATAAAAACACAGTAAGGAAGAACTTTTGACAGGACCAAATCCAAATAACAAACATCCGCTAGCAGGCTTTCCGCAAGTAGGCTTTTTAAAAAACTTTATCACCTCAGACAATATCAATGTTGGCGATTTCACTTATTACGATGATCCAGAAGGGCCCGAAAATTTTGAGAAGAACGTTTTATATCACTTCGATTTTATTGGCGATAAACTAAATATTGGCAAATATTGTGCAATTGCCACTGGCGTGAAGTTTATTATGAATGGCGCGAATCATAAAATGTCAGGCTTTTCGACTTATCCTTTTCAAATTTTTGGTCATGGCTGGGAGAAAGTCATGCCTAAAGATGGCGAGTTACCTTTCAAAGGCGACACAGAAATAGGCAATGATGTCTGGATCGGGTATGAATCTACCATTATGCCGGGGGTTAAAATCGGTAATGGGGCCATCATTGCTAGCAAGTCGGTGGTTACCCAAGACGTGCCTCCCTACAGTATCGTGGGAGGAAATCCAGCCAAAGTGATTAAAATGCGCTTTGAGCAAGATGTAATCGATATGCTTCAAGATATTGCTTGGTGGAATTGGCCAGTAGAAAAGGTGACTGAGCACCTAGATGCCATTGTTGGCAATGATTTTCAAAGTCTAAAATTATCAGGAAATTAAACTGTTAGTACCTAGTGCTAGGTTAAGGGTGAAGCTCTAATATTTTTGGTTCTGCTTTTGAAAGTGCGTTGTGTCTATTAAATAAATGTAGACAATTAGCCTATAAAAAGTCGAAATGGGTTTTCGACTTTTCAAATTTCCACATAGATACACTGATAAAATAGGGGAGAAGTTCCTTAACTTGTATTAAATAATTTATTCCATTTGGTTTGGAGACTTACACTTCCCCATTGATAATTTAACTTAATTAGGTACAATTGCGCGATTATTGCGCTTTTTGGACCAAATAACTTTAAAATGAGCAAAACTTACTCAGTATTTCGTGCGTTAGTTTTATTTGCAAGTATATGTGTACTGTCAGCTTGTGGCGGTGGCGGAAGTACAGAAAATACTAGCGCGCCACCTCCAACAGTCTCCTCAACTTCTGATAATAAAAATGAGTCACCTAAAGTAGAAATTTTAGGTGAATCCGAAGCTTTGGAGCAGACGGAATTTAAACTACTAGCGATCGCGTCGGATGATAAAGCCGTTGTAGACTATAACTGGGTTTACGAGTCAAATGGGCATACTTTAAACGTAAGCGGTCAGGATAAGGCTGAACTTATTGCTTCCAGCGGTGATATTGATAACGATATTGAAGTTATTTTTACAGTGACAGTAACCGATGAAGAAGGATTGAGAAGCAGTTCTGAACATCAGGTTATTTTAAAAGCGCAAGATATTATTGCACCACTTATAGAAATAAAGGGTCCAGAGAAGTTAGTAGAACAAAGTGAAGCGGTATTTTTGGCGAATATTGAAGGTATTGAGTTAGAGCAATCTGATGTTGCTTGGTCTTATCAGCCTGAAGAAATATTTGAACGATTTGAGGCCAATGGTAAAGAGCTGGTTGTAGTGAGTAGGAATATACTTCAAACAGAAGTAGCGCAGCTAAAGTTATTCGTTACTGACAGTCTTGGTGAGCAACATCAAGCAACCCATCAAATTACATTGGTGCCGGCAAGCCCCCAAATTAGTGGTGTGAATATTTCTGGGCCAGACTCAGCATTAGCTGAAACGACATTCGAATTAACTTCTGACGTTGTGCATAGCGGAGGAACACCGGTTACTTACCTCTGGCACCATGACTCAAATCTGACTTTAACGCTTGCAGGAGTTGATACAGACACACTTCACGTGACGGTACCTAAAGTTCGCCAAGAGACGAACGTGAACTTTACGTTAGTTGTTAGCGACGATAAGGGCGCGAGCCAAAGCTCTGTTCATAAAGTGACACTTAAGCCCGCACCTCTGTTTGCTCCAAGCGTTTCTATTACAGGGAATAGCTCAGTATTTGCGAACTCTGAGTTGATATTAAACGCTCAAGGTAGTGATAAAGATGGTCATATTGTTAGTTATCGATGGCACTATGTATCTGATGTTGAATTATCTCTTGGGGATGCAGTATCTGATACATTGACTGTGTCTGTTCCTGATGTGGATGAAGACACACAAGCTACATTCGCAGTGACTGTTGTAGATGATTCCGGCCTTGAAGCGACTGCATCTCATTCTGTAATAATTGTTGCTCCCGAAAATAGTGCCCCAATTGTATCCATAACTGGCAGCACTAGCCTACAAGAGGGAGATAAAGAAGTCTTAACGGCTGTCGCCACAGATCAAGATGGCACAATTGTTAAGTATCATTGGCACTATCCTAGTGATGCTCCAATTCAGGTAAGCGGAGAGAATAGTGCGCAGCTAACCGTTGAAACGACGGATATCTCGTCAACCACTCAAGTTAACTTAGATGTTATTGTCACAGATAATGAAGGTGCTACTGCACAAGCACAAGTTTTGCTCTCTTTAACGCCTTTACCAAACCAAAAACCCGTGGTGAAAATAACCTCTGAGCAGACAACATTTGTAGAAAAACAAGCTTTCACTTTACAAGGTGAGGCGCAAGATACCGATGGACATATTGCAAGTTATCAGTGGCAACATAATGGTCCTAATGAGTTGCAACTTTCTGGTGTAAATAGTGCTGTTTTAAGTGTTCACAGCCATGATATACAAGATGAGCTCCCAGTTACATTTACGTTAAATGTCACTGACAATCTAGGAGAGGTTAGTCAAGCGACTTTTGAGGCCACGATTGAAGCAATTAAACATCAACTAACCTTAGCGGGTACCATCACTGATGAACCAATTGGACATGCGAACGTAGAAGTTCAAATCGGCGCTGATAAATTTCTAACACAGGCAAATAGCGTTGGCGAATATACAATCGACGTAAATATTGATGAGTCGCAGGTCAATGCGATGACGACAATTCGCGCTACAGGTATTAATTCGCAAAGCCATGTTGAATTAATATCTTTGTTAGGCGAAGTTGATGAGCTTACAGCATCTGCAGGCGATGATGGCGTTTTAAACTCTGAAGAAGTCTTTGGTGTTAATGTAACCAACTTAACAACCATTGAGTATGGCCTGATCCAAGACGCTGGAGTAGAAATATCAGAACAAGCTTCTTTGAACGCTGCCAGAAAGAATATTGATCCTGATGAAAAATTGTCGCTAGCGGCGGTCGTTAAAGCCGTGATTGATCATGGTCATGCGCTGCCTGAAGGTATTAACTCGACGCTTGATCTTGCGAAAGATCTACCTAAAGCAAGAAAAATGCTTAGACAGCTCAAGTCGTCAAATCCAGATTTATTCAAACAAATCAGGCAAGATATTAAAAAAGATGAACAGTTGATGCAGCATGCTGCGTTTGTTCCCTATGGTACTTATGTTTTATCGGAGTTGAGTCATTTCAATGGTTTCACGGCTAAGTTAATCTTTAATAATGATAATACTGGCCGCTTAGAAGGAACTGCGATAAGGGCGTTTACGTGGTCACAAGCCGGTGCCAACCTCATATTGAATTTAGCTCAGCCTCTGGATATTTATGAAACGGGTAGTTACTTCAGACCTGATTATCAAGTGGATCAGATTTCAATGGCCTTATTTCATAGTAGCGGAGGTACATTTTCTGCTGAAGTATCTATGCGTACAGTTGCTAAAACTGGTGAATCAGCGATAGAAGCAAGTCCGTTTCATGGCTACTTTGCATCAGTTTCGTCATTGCCATCATACTCAGAATCTGACTTTTTAGGTAAGTGGCATATTAATATGCAACAAACGACGCGAATTGCCTACGCACAAGGTATTGAGTTCTTGGCGAATAATATTGCCCACGTCACGTCTGTAAAAAGTCCAAGCAGGGTATATTGGTCAGTTAGTAATAACCAATTATATTACAGCTTTGGTCAATACAGCTATAAGATATCGGTGATCCGTGAATTTGAACTTGGTTTACAAGTGCTTGTTGAGCAGGATTCATTTATTACGGGCAAACAGATATTTCCGGCACTATTGGTCAAGAATCAGAATATTAGCTTTAATGATATTAATTATGTAAAAACATGGTCACCTGAAAAATTAAAAGGTGAGACGGAATCATTCTTAATCGATGAGAATAACTACTTTCAGTACGCATGGCAGCGTAATGTGTTTGCGCGAATGCAAGATGGTAAGTTACTTCGTCATAACTACAGTTTTGCGGGAAAAAATAGTGAAAAATGTGATACTAATTTAGAGCAATGTATTGCTGACCACAATTTTGAGTTTACATTACTTGCCAAAAAAGATGATTTAATTGCCGTACAGTATTCATCGGTTGATCTGCGTGGAGAATCTCCTAACTTTATTGCCAGTCAAGTTTTTATTTTTAGATTAAGCGACGAAGGGCTAGATACCAGCTTTTTTACCGATTCTTTTGTTTCTAATAACAATAATTATTTTGTATTTGGCAGTAGACCGAGTTTGTATCAAGCCTCAGCAGAGGGAATCACTCACTTACAGGGTCAAAGGCATTGTCACAGAACAGAAAGTAATACGACCACCTGCAACGATGCTATTTATATAGGTAACAATAATTATTGGGTCTCCCGTGAAGGTGACCTACTGTTGCTTGTAGACATAGATACAAATGAGCAATCGTATTTAAAGCTTATCAGCTCAGATGAGAATGGGGTGACATTGTGTCATTTTACTCAAAATGCTGTTTGTACAGAACAAAATATAACTTACTTCTCTTTTGCAAAGCCTGCCCTTGATATAAATATTACGCAAGAAGGGATAGGACAGGTAATCTCTTCAGTGAACGCTTTCACCTATAAGGAGAGCTTTAAGCTATTACTACAGCCGGATGATGACTACACTGTCAGCGAGGTAAGCGGGTGTGAGGGTACATTAGAAGAGCTAGATGACCAGAGCTTCATCTACTCAGTTATTGCGCCATTAGCAGACTGTGATATTCATATTAAGTTTGGATTAAAGCCCCCGTTTTTCGGTGAGCAACTGTTTGTGAATTCAGCGCTTGAAATTCCACATAGCTGGTATTTTCAATTTAATATTGACGGCACTGGTGTTGCGAATGTTAATAGCAACCTAATTAACTTTACCATAGAGCAAACAGATACATCTGAATATCAAGCTGAATTTGCACAGATGCGGTATGGAGGAAGTAATCACTATTCGGTGCGAGTTGGAGATGGTCAGTATATCACTGCAACCGGTTTTAAATTGAATTACCGTGATGAAGGTGTATATCTTATTTGGTTAGGTGTGAAAGGGCAGTACGATACACCTTATGAAACCTCTCCAGTCTTATTGACTAACAGCAAAGATATTCAAACGATAAATGTCTCGCCTGCAGATATTGTTGGAAACTGGACATTAAGCTATGGTCTGTATAGAGAAACAAGCTCTTCAAACACATCACAAAATATAGAAATTACCCTAAATGAAGACCAAACAGGGGTACTTTCTACTGGCCATAATAAAGGCTTTCCGAGAGAAGATGCATTATCTTGGGAACTTACCAGCGATAAAAAGCTGAGACTATTTCAAGAGCGATACGGGAATGTTGCTGAATTAAGACTAATACACTCTTCAGAGCTTGGTTATCAATTTTTGGTTGAATATATAAAAGACTCAGCTTCAAATGGATATAGCAGTGGCTGGTTGCAGCACGGTAGTGGCATTTTAATTAAACATCGTGATTATACCTTTGAAGATATTTCGGGAAAGTGGCGGTTTAAAGATGGGTCAATAGAAAAAGGGTTTGAACTACACTCCGACGGTACTTATACAGAAGTAAATATTAATGGCGCAGCATCAGCGGAGTGGAAATCTAATACGTTGTATGTAAGCGGTAAGTATAACGATAAGTTTGATATATTTGACCCATTTTGTGACTTACAAAATGAGCTTTGTATCGAAGGTTATACCGCGCAGTATAAGGTGTTAGGTCAAGATGGAAGCGATCTCTATGTATTGGATAGAAGATGGTGGCCAATTGGTAATTATGAAGAATCAAAATTGTTGAAGGTCGCATTGAATTCCGATCCTGCCTTGAGTCAATTTGAGCCTCATATGCTTGGAATTGGTAACTTAAATTACCACTGGCAAAGACGAAAAGACCATTTGAAATTATACGAAATTGATTCGTCTACAACGAGGTATTGGCGTATTGATACTGATTCGAATGGACTTCAATTAGCGATTGAGGATAAATTTACTGCACCGATTTCGTTTGAAGCTGGAAAACTTAAATATCTAATTGATGATGTCATTTACTGGGTTGAAATTGTAAATAGTAATCAAAATGGAATATGGGTTTGCCGTTATGCCCAAGGTGAAAGCTGCAATCAGTCAAATCAACATTTCTTGAGTTACGAAATCCCTTCATTCGAAGTGAAGATCTCAGCTGGCGCGGGTGGGCAAGTCAAGACAAACCTTATTGGAGATTACCAGCTTTACAATTTACCTTTGGAAATTGAAGTTGAACCAGAAAGTGGCATGTATGTCATGCAGTTTGATGCGTGTCACTTACGACATAGCCTTGATTACCGGTGGTATAGTAATAAGCTGGTTTTTGACAATGATGAGCTTAATCAGGTTTGCCATCTAAACATTGAATTTAAAGTATGGGAAAAAGTACAATCAGAACGTTTGGGTATCACAGATCCCTCAATGGCTGCTTGTGTAAACCAATACAACCGTGCCTCTAATCCACATATTGAATATGAAGATGAGCTTAAGTGTGACAATGGTAGTAACATGTGGGAGAGTTTGGCTGAACTGGATAAGTTTGAATACCTCACACAATTAACTTTAAGTAATGTGTCAAGCTTTAGTGAGCAATCACAGGCTCAATTACAAAGTTTGACGAATTTGAAAAAGTTAAGTTTGAACTCGGTTAACCTAAATGAATTAGACTTGTCTCAGTTGACAGATCTCAGGGCATTTGAGTTAAGTTCGAACAATCGGCTTAATATGCTCACTTTACCAGAGGGAAGCCCGTTGATGAATCTCAAGATTACTGCTGGTGGGCCACGTGTATTAAATGCGATTAACAGTGACGACTTGCAGGCGATAGTTCTATCTGGAAGTGATGTAGAAATACTTGATGTAACGGGGTCTAATAACGTCTATTCAATCAGCGCGGGGAACAGCCAATTACAGCAGATCGTTGGTGTTACCAAACAACATGAATTGTCATATCTTTCTCTAGATAGCACGCCTGTTGTCCAATTAGATTTATCGAACTACGTCAATTTGGAGATATTGCGTATCAACAAAACGCAAATTACGGAGCTGGATATTACTGGAATGTATAGCTTAGAAAGCTTACATGCAAGTGAATCCGCACTACAAAATTTGTCAATAAACGATGAGAGTAATTTGAGAAGACTAGACGCATGGAAAACTCAATTAACGTGGTTAGAGCTCTCAAGAATGCCAAATTTAGACATACTCAATATTCAAGATTCAAAGTTAACGTCTTTAGATTTAACAGGCGCACTTAACTTGAGTAATTTGTATGCTAACAATAACCAAATAAAGTCTGTTGTGATGCCAATAGAATCACAACTAACGTCTTTGACGTTGCAAAATAACCAAATCTCAGATCTTGAATTTGTCGGTGAAGGAAAAAATGACCGCCTTGTTTATATTAATTTGGAGAACAACCTGATTAATCACTTTTCTGATGAAAAGCTAGGGCGACTCAGGAACCTAACCTTATCAGGCAACCCTTTAAGTAGTTTAGAGCTAGGTAATAAAAGTATCTTTTGGCGCTTGTATTTAAACGATACGAAATTGACCTCATTTGATACAACTGGTTTTGTAAAACTAGAGGAATTATACCTCAACAATACGCAAATCACTCAAATTGACATATCGGCAAGTATAAGCAAATTAAGTCTAAATAATACGGGCATAACAACTCTGAACCTACCTGATGGTTTACGCCATAGCACAATCTACTTTGGAGGTAATACATTGGGTACTCTACAAGGTGGAAGTGATTTATACGCAATTCGTTTATATTTAACAGACACACAAAGAAGCGAACAGGTTGAGCAGTATCTTCAAGAGAATAGTTCGGTTATTAGGGCTTATGAATGCAATGAGATTGGTGGATTTTCGTGCCGTTCTATAAATTGATTTTAAGCCTGTGAATAAACTACATCTGTGATGTACTATGCTGAAGTCGTAACGTGAATAATAAAAGCACATATTTATGTATGTGCTTTTATTATATTTTAAAGAGCTATAGATTTTTGATATTGAAAAGATGGAAATGGATACATTGTTTTTAAATACTGTTTGGTTGGTGATACGCTAGATACTGGAAAACATTGCGCGATCGCTACGGGCGTGAAGTTTATTATCTTTTCGATTGAGCCTTTTCAAACTTGTAGAAATCACTGGTATTCCGTCATGCCTAAGGATGGCTAGTTACCTTTCAAAGGCAATACAGAAATAGGCAATGATGTCTGGATCGGGTATGAGTCTACCATTATGCCGGGGGTTAAAATCGGTAATGGGGCCATCATTGCTAGCAAGTCGGTGGTTACCCTACAGTATCGAGGGAGGAAATCCAGCCAAAGTGATTAAAATGCGCTTTGAGCAAGATGTAATCGATATGCTTCAAGATATTGCGTGGTGGAATTGGCCAGTAGAAAAGGTGACTGAGTACCTAGATGCCATTGTTGGCAATGATTTAGAGGCGTTAATCAGGGCTAAGTAATGCAGTAAAAAGTTGAAAAGTAGCTGAAAGAATACAAATCAAATTTTGGGTTGCTTGTGATAACGGTTTTATTAAGTCAAGTTATCTTCGTAATAGAGAGTGAAGGCTTTATTAATGCTTTGGGTTATATTAAAGCCAGTTTTATGACCTTTTGAATGGAGGTATATGCATGCCTCCCATATCGCTGGGAATATACGCTTTTACGAAAGATAAAATCGATATTTTTGTTTACGGCAATAGTCACAGTCAAATAGTAGCTGTAGATTATCGGAGCTAAGCCGTTTTCTGCCATCGGTGCGTCGTTTTATTTAGATGCTATTTCTATCATGGTTAATTTGCTGGCAATAATCATAATTGGGCTAACATGGCGTTTTAAATTTTTTGCCAATGACTAATGTGCTAAATGGGGTTGTTGATGGTAAAAACACAGGTTATCGCGATAAGTGGAGCATCAGGCTGCGGTAAAACATCCCTCATAAAAATAGTCTCAGATAAGTTAAGCTGCCCATATTTACTTTTTGATGATTATACAGACGCGCACACTTACCCTGACGATATGAACGCGTGGTTGAAAGCGGGTGTTAATCTCAATGAGATTAAAACCCCCGCTTTTATCGGAGCACTTGAGACGATTACACTGTCATCTAATGCACCTTATGTCTTTATAGAAGAGCCTTTTGGCCGGTGTAGAGCTGAGATATCAAAGTATATTGACTATGTCATTTTGCTCGATGTGCCTTTAGAAGTCTGTTTGTCACGTGTGATCACCAGAAATATCAATACGCCACATATTGATTCACTCAATGCCATATCAAAATACCTTTGTGCTTATGACAATCATTTACACGCTATTTATTCAAACGTGGTTGAACAAGTTCGTCAGACCTGCGATTTGACAGTGACAGGGGTATTGCCTCTTTCAAAGTCTGCTGACCTAGTCGAGAGCTGGTTAGTTAAAGTGCGTATTTCTCAGTCTTAAAAATGTATTTCTCAGCTTAGAAATGTAAGCCATCCTTGCAATTTATATCGGTCCTTTGTGCGCATCGATAACTGTTTGTTATCAAGCTAGTTAATTCCTCCCTTAATAAATGACTGAAAATATTAGTAATAAAAAGACCGAACGGGCCCATTAGAACGCATTTAGTTATTTTTTCTCAGATACTGAACTCATCACATCACAGGCTGCCACGAATCGAGCACTAGTCACTGTGATGAGGACGAACTAAATATCAGTGGAGAAAAAATGATGAATACACATAACACAGAACATTGCACAACCCATTGGGATACAAGGTTGTTTTTGATAGCAGGGGGCTGCATGTTAATCAATACAGTTTGTTTATGGATGAGACACTTTTCGGGCTATCAGATGTCTTTACTGTGGGCCGCGGTACCGGCCATCATCGCATTAGGGTCTTGTACCTTTGGAGTTTTAAAGTTGTATCCAAAAGCGGTGAGTCAAGCAAGGAAGCTTGCCATCGGTGGGGCATGTTTTGCAGTCATATCTTTGGTATCACTTGTATTAGCTGCAATGTGGATTTTTGTCTTATCCTTGTTTGGAGAGGGGATTACAGGTAGACCAACTTCTGGGTTTGCAATATTGATTGGCATATTTATGGTAAGTATGGTGATATCGTTTGTTTTTAATGCGATGGCTTTTTTAATGGAACGTGTCACTCGCCATATCGGACTTTTATTACTCATCCCCGTCAGTTGTTGGCTACTTATGTTGATTGTTGCATGTGTAAAGAGCTTTGAAGCGGGCTTATCCTTAGACTTTTATACCAATGGTGTGATTGGTGTTGCATTTTTATTGATATCATTTGTGATAACAAAGCAAAGAAGCTGTGGTGTATTGTAATTTAAACACTGCAGTGATGATTTTGATATATGCTACCGTTCATTTTATATTTATAATTCATGACGTATATTTAGTGTCAATTCAATAATAATAAGAACATGCAATGATAAAAAACATTTTTTTCGCATTACTCGTCACGGTTCCATTTCTATCAAATGCAGCTATATCTATAAAGACGGCAGCTGGTACAGATAAAGAACTGAAAATAGAAAATACCTTAAAAAAGTTAATGGATAAATATGATATTGAACAATGGATTTATACAAGTAAGGCATTAGTAAATGAGAAGGCAAGAGTTCCACATAGTCACCCTGTATTAACGATGAATACTGCAAAAGCCTATTTGGAAAGTGAAAATAGAGTGTTGTCTACCTTTCTACATGAGCAATTTCACTGGCATGTGGTATTAAATGGTAAAGGTTCAATTGATGAGTTCCGCGGTGCAATAAAAAGAGAGTTTCCAAAAGTAGAGTATAAAAGACCATTGGGCAGTGGAGATGAGGGCGGTACGCTTACACACCTAGTTGTATGCTACCTTGAATATCGTGCAATGGCATCATTGATTGGTGAAAGTGATGCAAAGGCGCTACTTAAAAGCAATCCATATTACACTTGGATATACAAAACAATTTTAGACAAAGAGAATCACCCAAAGCTAGATAAGCTAGTCCAAGAGCTTAACCTTACCATTTTTAACCAAGATAGTGATGTGATAAGAATTTAAGGCGTTTCGGCACCTATTTGCTTATAGTTAGGTGTGCTCAAGTTAATGAGCACACTGTTTGGTTTTCGTGAATTAAGGAATTAATGGCAGTAAGGTTGTGCTTGCGACAAAGTGATGTGAAGGCTTTGACTCAGTGACTCTAGACTGGCAAGTACTTGAATGGACGGTTGATCAAGCGTTGTATTCAGTAAATCAATTGTTTGAGATAAACGTTCTTCGACTTCTAAAAAATCGATTTGATTAACAGCAATTGTGCTCTTTTCTACGCTTACTAATACTTTTAATTGTTGTTAGTTCATAATTTTACCTTTGTACTTAATTTGAGTTGTATCAGCGATTTCTATAATACGCTTTGAAATTGATTGATGAAAATGCTCGTAACGCTAGATGAGGGAACCGACCTTATTATTTAAACTCCTTCGTTTAGCAAGACAGCTGAAGGTGATATTTGCATAGATTACTAAAGTGTCTATTTAATTGAAGTTAAGGTAATTAGGCGCGTATTGAAGTTTATCTAATTCATAGATAATGATTTTTAATTAGAATCGTGAATAAATAGCACTTAACTCATTAATTCTATTAGCATAGTCTTATTGTTTTCTGTACTTTTAAATAAGTTAACAGCTGTGTCGTTTGAAATAGAAAATGAATGAGTAATCAAAGGAGTATTTATAAAGTGGTAGATTACAGACTTGCCAAGGTATCGGAACTGAATGAGTTGAAATCGCTTTTGTGGAAATATGGTCCAAATGAGTGGAACTATCTAACACAAGAAGGGGTAAAAGGGGAGTTTGCTTTAATCGAGCAGAAAGATGCAGAGGCCCTTGTCGCGCTAGACGGTGAGCAAATAGTTGGTTTTGCTGTTTTGATAAATGGCAGTGTAAGCCCAGATTATCTGAGTCAATATTGTAGCTTGGATAAGATGGCATTTATAGGAGATGTTGTCGTATCTTCAAGCTATAGTGGAAAAGGCATTGCAACACAGTTGTTAATCAATAGTATTGATTTGGCCAAAGCCAAAGGGGTTGAATTCGTTTTAATTGAAAGGCATGAAGAGAACTTGGCTTCTGCGGGTATGATGAAAAAAGCTGGGTTTTCAATTGTCGACATATTTTATGATCCACACAAACGCAGCGCAGGCTCGCAAAATAGTGTGATATTGTCAGTGTCAATATAAGCCGGAATTAGCTATTTAGCAGTACTTACCTATTCGTTAGTACTGCTTTTTACATTAGGTGCTTAGCGATGCATGCCACGTATTGGGTAGTTATTATCAGGATCTTTAATCCAAGTTAAGCCATTGACGAGCGCCTCTAATTCAGGTCTTACAAATGGGTTATTTGAAATATCTATCACTTGTATCTTACCTTGCTCATTGACAACAAAGAGCCCAGGCTCTGAGAACGGGTGGTCTGTTTCTTGATCTGAGCGGGGATCCGAAATATACAAACCTAACTCCTTCATTTGTTCAAGCGTCATACCATATGCAATATCAAACTCGGTATTTAGCTGAGATGCATGCGTTACCAGTTGCTCTTTGTTATCGCCGGAGATAGCAAGAACGTCCACGCCGATCTTTGCAAGACGTTCCATGTAGTTTTGTAGCTGGTTGAGATATTTAGTACACAATGGACAGTGTTTTCCACGATAAACGACGATCAATTGCCAGTCAAACCCAGTTCTTGGCTCTCCTAGAACAATCTCTTTACCAGTTTTTAATGTGACTGTTTGCGAAGGAAAAGTGCTGCCAGCATGCAGCTTATTTGTGTAGTCTTGAGACATGGTAATGCTCCTTTAAAAATATTGGTCAATATGGGCTGAAAATCGAGCTAAATCACTTTCAACATCGGCGTTTTTCATGACATCAAAGCAAGCAAAGGTAGGCAAAGCCGTCATGTTGAAAAACTTAAAATTCATATGCATTGGGAATAGTAGATCATCGACCGATTTGCCATCGAAGAACTCATTTTTGTCATCAAAAGCCTGTTTGGGCGCATTAAAGGTCACGGATATCATGTACTTTTTACCTAACAGTGCACCGCCTTTTCCATAGTTTTCGGTCGGGTTTTGGGCACTTCGACCATCACCATGACACAACGCCCCCGCCATACCTGCGGTATACACCTCATCCATGTATTTTTTAAATGACCATGAGACGCCCATCCAATTAATGGGGGATTGGAATAATACAAAGTCAGCCCATTGGTGGTGGGCAAGCTGTTGATCAATATCGATTTCATCTTCCATTGTAACTACCCTAGTTTGATGTCCTTTACTCTGAAACAGTGTGCTTGCAGTATCAACGAGTGTTGCATTTAGCTTGCCCTCTGAGAAAGGGTAATACTGATGTCCGTTGATGATTAATATATTGCTCATTACTCACTCTCCACCTGAAGGTTTATTGTTCAATGTGATTTAGGTATAGTTTAGGTACCTGTAATTAAATAACAACTAGTATACTTTTAGTAACCTAGTTTTTTTCATGGTGAATAAAATGAAAAGCTCAATAAAAACAGATGCTAAAGGGCGAAAAAAAGTTCTGAATATGTGTGATGAACCCTGTGCAATAGAAAAGGGGATGCGTCTGATCGGTGGGAAGTGGAAAGGCTCGATTATTTACCACCTAAAAGATGAACCTGTCAGGTTCAATGATTTAACAAGAATGTTGGGTGGAGCCACAAAAAAGATGGTAGACCAAAGGTTAAAAGAGCTTGAGCAAGAAGGTATGGTGATCCGCAAGGTGATCAGTCACAGACCGGTCGCTGTAACCTACGAGCTAACTGAGTTTGGTCGCTCTGCATTGGAAATTCTTGAATCTCTTCGGGTTTGGTCTGAGTCTCACAACATTCAAATTTAAAATAACTTGAGGGCAAGGCCCCCAAGAGCACTAAATGATTGCTGTTTAAATGAATATATTTATACGATTTAACCAATTCAGATTGAAATCAGCTGAATCCAAGCTCCTTGGTTAAGGCCATAGCTGCTGAGCGATTTGGTGCATTGAGTTTTTCTAAGATTTTGGCAACATGGTTTTTGACCGTGTATTGGCTGATCCCTAAAATCATGCCTATTTCTCCATTTGTTTTCCCAGATGAAATCCAATCTAATACCTCTTTTTCTCTATTGGTGAGTGACTGGATCGGTGAACGTGTTGTCTTATCTGATTGATATCGAGAAATTTGTGCCTTATGCAAATAAGGGAGTACGAGTTCAATTAAATAAGATGCCGGTGCCGTACGATTTGAACGTTTGTTATTAAATGCAACCAGTGTGAGAAAATTTGAATTTGGATTATCCAAATCATAGAGAGTAATATCGGATAGAGGATTACGCTCTTTGCATAGAGTCTTTAATAAATTTATGTTTTTAAACTTTTTCACCTTAGCAACGGTGAGCAAGTCTTCTTTGAATTCGTGTGGAAATGAGCGTGAAAACTCTGATTTTACCTCTAAGTTCGATTTATCAATCAGGGCTAAATACAGCCCGTCTGATTCAGCAAACGACATCGCTTCTTGAAAAATTATTTCATCCAATGAACGTTCAATGATTGACGTTTTTAGCAACTCGATTGCTTTAAGTACGCTCGAAAGCTCTTTTGTGCAGCCCAAAAACATATGCATTCTCCTTTACAAATACGACTTCGATAGGCGTATTAACTTAGTCTGTTAGCCAGCAAGTTTAATTTTCATGTGACGGTGCCTATTTAATTAATCGCCTGATTAATTAAACATGAACGGCTAATTGATATCAACGAAAAGTGAACGAATTGTGTGGTAAATAAGTGTAAAAAATTAAAAAAATGTGTTTTACACTTGGTGATGCCTCTATAAATTTATTTATGTGTCTTTTTTTTATACGTTTTTTAAAAGGAAGTGAATCCTCTAAGATTATGATAAATTTGATTTTTTATTTCATCCTTGGAGGCGTAGTTATTTTTGCTCTTTGTCAAGTTGATCTAAATCAATTTACTGAACGTAAATAAAAAGTTTTTTATTTGTTATCTAAAAAGCAGCAAAACATCGATATGGCGTAGAGCTACTCTCAGTCGAGTATGGTCCAATCAGACTATTCGCAGCACTAATTCCACTTTGATAAACTGCGAGTCAAGATTGCAGGGACACAAAAAATACTATGATTGATAAATTAAGACAGCCATCAACTTGGCCACTGTATTTTACATTGCTGATATACGTCACATTGATTTGGATGCAAGGACTTTCAAGTGCGATGCTACAAGTACTTCAAGAAATAGAAATTGCAGCAACGATGGCATTAGGCTCTTTTGTGGCTGGTGGAACTGCGTTAGGAGGGGGCGCTGTTGCATTCCCAGTGATGACTAAAGTGTTAAATATTGAGCCCAGCACTGCGAAAGTATTTTCTCTAGCGATTCAAAGTTTTGGCATGACAGCGGCAACAATCACCATTTTGTGCCGCCGTATACCTATTTATACCAATTTAGTGCTAATGGCACTGCCTATGTCCGCATTGGGGGTGGTGTTGAGCTTAATGTACGTCGCGCCGATAGCACCTCGGCTATTGGTTAAATCCATTTTTAGCTTTTTGCTGCTGTGCTTTGCCATGACGATGCTGCTTCGCTGGTGGAGAAAGGCTCATCATCAACAGAGTGCACAACAAATTCAGCCTAGTACACTTCGTTTTATGGCGGTCGCATTTATTGGTGGTATTGCAAGTGGCCTTGTGGGGTCAGGATCTGATATTGCGTTATTTGCGCTGCTTGTGATCGCTTATAATGCGGATATTAAAAAAGCAACGGCAACATCTGTGGTGGTCATGGCATTTACTTCACTCGTTGGGAGTGCAATGAATGCATGGTACTTGGGGCGATTACGCCAAAAATTGAAAGTTATTTGCTAGCGGCAATACCAATCGTTGTTGTGGGTGCGCCGCTCGGTGCTTATGTCTGCTCTAAAGTGAAGGTAGGGCACCTCGTTAGTTTCTTGTTATTGCTTATTGTTTTGGAAGTGTCTTTTACAAGTTATGAGCTTTGGTCTGGCAATGTATTGATGTGATCAAAGTTTGAACATTTATTTGACTGTGGGCCCGACTTTTTATTTAATTAACCAGTTGATTAAAAAAATAAGAACACAAGATGGAAACAGATACCAATAAAAAAGCGACACGGGGTCGCCCAGTTTGTGAGGTAAAGCAAGCTGAGCAGAGGGCTAAGCTGATACTGTCAGCGAAGCAACTGCTTAATACCAAGTCATATAGTCAAATTACCATTCGGGACATTGCTTCTGAAGCAAGTATTAATTCGGCGATGATCAAATACTATTTTGGCAGCAAAGAAAATTTATTTGTTGAATTAATTCAGGCCATTGCAGATGAACAGTTTTCTCAGTTCGAAGGTTTAACAGAGCAATCGCAACCAGTTTATCAATTTATACTGCGCTTTGGTGAAATTTTGCAAACTCACCCTGGTATTGTGCATTTGTTGAGTGAAGAAGTATTAAATAAAACAACGCCTTTGGCACACGCATTTATGGCTTCATTTCCTGCTCGTGTCTCACAGTTTTTACCGCCTCTTATCCAAAAAGAAACAGGCACAGACGATCATAAAAAAGCAAAGTTAGCGGCTTTTCAGCTCATTACACTTGTTGTTTCTCCCTATATTTTAAAAACCTTGCGCCAGCAAGCGTGGCAAATTGATGATACTGAGATCCAAGGTGAAGCATGGGCAAAGGATTTATACCAGCATTTCATATACGGACTTAAGGAGAGTGACATCAATGAGGTGGGATCTTAGCGCAAAAAAAAACTTGCCTATTGCCATTTTAGTGGGGGTAGTGCTTGTAATTCTAGTGGTCAAACTAGCGACATCAACTAAACACAATAATACTGAGCAAATAGGACAGAGGGCTCAGTTTCATGCGTTAACGATGCAATCAGTAAGGCCTGAAGTAGTTGGGTATGGGAAAGTGACGCCTAATATTCAGCTCAATAGCCTTGCACAAGTGTCAGGTGCTGTGACTTATGTGCATCCTGCGCTTAAAAAAGGCGAGATTTTTAAGCAAGGTACACTGTTGTTAGAGATTGATGACAGTGACTATCAATTACAACTGGCTAAATCAGAGGCGAGTTTAGCCAGTGCTGAGGTAGAACTTGCAGTTAAGCAAACAGCGATAAAAAATAACCAACTAGATATTAAGTTGAGTCAGCATAAGCTGAAGATTGCTGACGCAGAGTTTACTAGATTAAAGCGTTTATTCGCCAGTGCAAGTGTATCTCAAACTGAACTCGACAAGGGTCAACAAAACGTCTTGGTGCAGCAACAAGATTTACAGCGGAATTTAAATCAAGCGCGTTTATTACCTCTTGAAGTGAAAGCATTGCAGGCGCAAGTCAAAAAAGCCGCTGCTGATGTTCATAAAGCCAAGCTTGATATTACCCGGACTAAAGTGCACTTACCATTCAATGGCCGTATTCACCGGGTCCATATTGAGCGAGGCCAATTAGTCACCAAAGGGGCGAATTTGTTCAGTGCCAGCGACATAGAAAAAGTATTGATAAACGCGCAATACACTTATCAAATATTCAACCAGTTTTCTGGCTTTTTTAAGCAAACGCCCAACTTAAAAAATATCTCAGATGATGGGATGGCGGCTTACTTGAAAGCACAAGGTCTCGAAGCAAAGATAGAGATATTGTCCCAGCCGGGGGTTTACTGGCCTGCGTCAATAGAGCGTCTCAGTGATGAAATCGACCCCCAAAGTCAAACTGTGGGTGTTGTGGTATCTATTGCCGATAGTTATCAGCAAATTTCACTGGGTGAAAAGCCGCCGTTACTTGCTGGTATGCGAGCGAAAGTGACTTTGTCCGCCAGTGAACAAGCATTTGTGGTGATCCCTCGCCATTTTGTGCGAGATGGTCATGCGTTATTGGCGGATAAAGAAGACAAGTTAACTAAACTTCCTTTACATGGTGCAATAAAGCAAGGAGATAGCTTTCTATTAGATAAGCCATCACTTGTTGGCGCTAAGCTCATCACTACAGATTTGTTTCCCGCAATTTCGGGGACTCAATTAAACCTCACCCCGACAGCATTGCTCAGTGATGCGACAGCAGCGGAGCGGCACTGATATGATACGCTTTTTCATTGCTCACCCGACAGCCGCCAATATTTTAATGGTGCTATTTTTGGCAATTGGGCTATTTAGCTTGCCACAAATTAAGCGAGAAACGTTACCCCAAATTGAAAGTTATCAGATTGATATTATGGTGCCATATCCAGGGGCAACGGCAGAAAATGTTGAGCAAAAAATCTGCCTAAGTCTTGAGAGTGCGCTAGATGGGATCAGCTTTTTAGAAGAGCGTCATTGTGTCGCTCGTCAAAATCTTGGCCAAATGACGGTAAAAATGTTTGAGCAGGGCGACTTTGAGCAATTTACTACGGACGTAAAAAATGCCATAGACACCATCGACGATTTCCCAGAGCAGGTCGAGCAATGGACCATTCAAGAACGTGGCAGAACGCAGGAAGTTGTCAGTATTGCACTGACGTCAAAATATGATGATTTGACGCGTGTTGAATTAAAAGCATTGGCTGAGCAAGTAAAGCAACGTCTACTGCGTGACCCAAATATTCCCATAATTGAAATTAATGATTTCTCAAAACATCAGTTAAGAGTCAGTGCGTCACAGGACACCCTACGTCAATATGGGTTGAGTATGGAAGAATTGGGTAGGCGTGTGTCTAGCCAGAATATTGAGCTGCCGTTAGGTACACTCAATACTGAACATGCGGACACACAAATTCGTTTGATGGACGAACGTAAAGATATTGAGTCACTGAGTACTTTGGTTGTTGCATCTGGCACGCAGGGGAATGATGTGACCGTGGCTGATTTAGGTCAGGTACTCAATACGTTTGAAAAAGAGGAAAAGCGAATTTACTACGATGGTCGACAAGCTGCAATTTTGACCGTGAAAAAGAACTCTGTGGATGACAGTTTGCGAGTACTCAAAGCCACTGAAAGCGCACTATTACAGATCAAAGCCGGCTTACCCGAAAGTGTGGTGCTTACCTTAACCAGTGATAATACCAGTTTGGTAAAAGATAGAATATCGCTGTTGATCAGTAATGCTTGGCAAGGCTTATTATTGGTTTTTGGCGTGATGTGGCTATTTTTCTCGTTTAAATATGCTTTTTGGGTCGTGATGGGGTTGCCAGTGTCATTTTTAGCGAGCTTCTTTTTAATGCTGCATTTTGGTGTGTCTATCAACATGCTGTCTATGGTTGCACTATTACTGGCGCTTGGGATTTTGATGGATGATGCCATTGTGATTGCCGAATCTATTGGTACTAAAATTGAGCAAGGTCTTGCCGTTCAGGAGGCGGTACTAAAAGGCACGCTTGTGGTACTGCCAGGCGTATTGTCTTCTTTTGTAACGACGTTATGTATTTTCATTGGTCTTGTGTTCATTGAAGGGAATTTAGGTCAGATCCTCAAAGTGATCCCCATCGTGTTAATTTCAGTGATCACTGTTTCTTTGATTGAAGCCTTTTTAATTTTACCTAATCATTTATCTCATGCATTGCAATCTAAACACAGGGACAACCCTTTATCCTTGAAAGTCGCGGATATTCGCAGTCGTTTTGAAGCGAAGTTTCGCCGCTGGAATGATGCCATTTTGGTCTTAAATCATCGTCTTATTAAGTACAGATATTTAGTAATAGGCGCAGTGATTGCGTGTTTCTTATTTTCGTTAAGTATGTTGATCTCTGGGACATTAAAATTTACCGCTTTTCCTGATATTGACGGGGATGTGTTGCAGGGAAGACTGTTGATGCCAAATGGCACGCCTTTCGAAGTGACAAAGCAAACCATGGGCAAGATTGAAGCTGCCCTTGCGCGTACCAATGCAAAACTTAGTCAAGATGAAGGTTCGGAGCTGGTCAGAGCGATGACCATCACGTATGGAGAAAATCCAGACTATCAAGATCAGGGGGCCAACCTTGCTTATATCTCTGTTGATTTGCTCAGTGCCGAGCAGCGTCATACCACCATTCAGGCTTTTTCGGATCTTTGGCGGACTGAACTTGGCACTTTGCCAGAGGCACTGACCCTGTCGTTTAAAGAACCTAAACTTGGACCACAAGGGCGCGCGATTGATATTCGTTTAATGTCAGACAACACCGCCGATTTGGCCCATGCCGCGTACGAATTAAAAACTTGGTTAAAGGGCTATCAAGGTGTGCAAAATATTACGGATAATTTACGTCCGGGAAAACCTGAATACACGCTAACGCTGAAGCCAGGTACATTAGATTTGGGGATTAACTCAATGATCATTGCCAACCAGTTAAGGCCTGCTTTTCAGGGCACCAAGCTACTAGAAACCCATATTGGCCTTGAAGACTATGAGGTGACAGTCAAGCTTAGCGAAGACAGTATGAATGACTATAGTGATTTTGATAATTTCCCGATCATTCATCCGGTTTCTCGTATTGCCATTCCACTTTCTGCTCTGGTGAATATTGAGCAAACACGCGGATTTGCGGTGATTAATCGGTTTGATAGTTTGACCAGTGTATCCGTGTATGCTGATGTAGATAGTGAGTTGAATACTGCATCAGCAGTGGTGGGAGATTTAAAAAATGCGTTTCTGCAAGACTTGCAGGCTCGTTATCCTTCGCTTATCTACAGCATTGAGGGTGAGGTCAAAAATGCAGGGATCACCCAAGCTTCAATGCGCAGAGCCATGCTATTAGGTATGATTGGAATTTTCCTGCTTTTAGCGTTGCAATTTCATAGCTATATTGAGCCTATTATTGTGATGGTTTCAATTCCACTTGCTATGATTGGGGTGATTTGGGGACATTTTATCATGGGGATAAATTTCTCAATGCCTTCTTTGATGGGGTTTATTTCTTTAGCAGGCATTGTGGTTAATGACTCTATTTTGTTGGTCCAGTTTGTAAAAAGTCGTGTGAAGCAGGGGATGAGCGTGCATGAGGCCGCAGCGATGGCTAGTCATGATAGATTTCGTGCTGTGGTGTTAACTTCGGTGACAACGGTTGCTGGCATGACGCCTTTACTCTTTGAGACAAGCTTGCAAGCGCAAATATTAATACCTCTGGCAACCAGTATCGTCTTTGGTATTGTCACTTCGACTTGCTTAGTACTACTCGTCTTGCCTTGTTTATACAGCATTTTAGAAGATTTTGGTGTAGCAAAACCGCATACAGTTCACAGCCCCATCCATTCGTAAACTTGGACGTGCATACCGTTTAAACAGGCAGTGTGCACGTTTATATCAAACTAACTTGTTCTTTTGGCTTGTCATTGTTACAAGATAGGCATTGTCATCCTTCTAGGTAAATTAACGTAATGCTGGATTTTTTGGAAGTTGCAGCAAAACAGGTGTTGATCGCTTGTTCTAATTTATTATTAATCGGGTTGCTTTTTGTGCTACTCGCTGTGTTGGTAAAAGGAAAGGAAGTGCTAAATCAAGCTCGCTCTGCTATGGCTTCGGGTACATTTAATCTCGGTTGGATGGGATTAAACTTACTGTTGTTGATGCCTGTTGCTGGCGGGTTGTATGCATTTTTTTATTCATACCCGATAGGTCTCATTGATAGATCTTTTTGGTACGCTTTACCAGAGCCTGTGGTGATATTTGCTGCGATATTTCTGGGAGATTTTATTGGTTATTGGCGACATCGGTTTGAGCACTCAAGAATTCTGTGGCCTTCGCACCGAGTTCATCATACTGACGAGCATATGACTTGGCTGACATTACAGCGTTTTCATCCAGTGAACTTTTTCACTACCATGATAATAGATACCTCGTTTTTGATTTTAATGGGGATCCCACCGTATGCCGTTGTGGCCAATAATATGGTCAGAAACTATTACGGTTACTTTATTCATGCAGATTTACCTTGGACATACGGAAAGTGGAGTAGGGTATTTGTGTCTCCAGCGATGCATCGCTGGCATCACGCCGCAAATCCAAACGCCTACCACACCAATTTTGCTACCGTGTTTTCTATTTTTGACCGCGCTTTTGGCACTTATCGAGTACCCGGACCATGTGATGAACCGTTGGGGGTGAAAGACAGTTTCGGAAAGTCTTTCGCTGCCGAATTACTCCACCCATTTAACCCCAAAGCATATAGTGTGAAAAAGCGGCCCAAAGTCACGCAAGCAAGCAAATAAAAAAAGAGCCCGATTAGGGCTCTTTTGGGCTTTCACGCTTGGGGTGTGCGCCGTTTTATGTGAGTCGGTTTGTCAAGTCAGCTTAATTGGGCTAACGCTTTAAATAGGTCAATATCTGTGTTACTTAACAGTGCTTTTGGTACATCGAGCTTGTTAGCAATGATTTTTTTGGCTGCCATAAATTCTTTTGCGCAGTTGATACAATCAGCTGCAATGATTTTGCCTTGCTTTAGATACCAAAGAGATAAGGCTTTATCGTCTTTTTGGCGTAAAACGGTTTCATCGTAGCCTTGATTGAGGCCTGCAATTTGTATTTTGCAATCGAATTGATCTGACCAAAACCAAGGTACTGCTGTGACGGGTTTGTATTT
The DNA here is from genome assembly GCF_000814765.1 of Pseudoalteromonas luteoviolacea. Lineage (GTDB taxonomy): Bacteria > Pseudomonadota > Gammaproteobacteria > Enterobacterales > Alteromonadaceae > Pseudoalteromonas > Pseudoalteromonas luteoviolacea_H. Next base: position 361,827 of record NZ_JWIC01000005.1, on the reverse strand, counting down.
GCCACAGATGGTCGCGGCGGCTGTTTTCGCCTGCTCCAGAGCATTAGGTACAGATTCAATGCGTGTTGCAAGGCCACTGTGGTGCTCGATACCTATGGTGCAATCGCCCGCGGCATAAATGTTCATGTCAGTAGTTTGGCAAAGCTCGTTTATCACAATGCCGCCATGTTCGACTAATAATCCAGCTTCTTGTGCAAGCTCGGTGTTGATTTGAGCACCTATGCCGACAACTACGATGTCTGCGGGAATAACCTTGTCCTCACACAGTACAGTGCTGACAGTGTCCTTGCCTTGAAATGCCACCACATTCGTCTGTGTAAAAATCTTAATGCCATTGCTTTTATGTAGATTGTGATAAAACGCGGAAATTCGCTTTGCCGTGACACGGGCAAGTAGCCGAGACTCGCGCTCTATGATGGTGACGTCATGGCCCATTTTTTTAAGCACTGCGGCGGTTTCTAAGCCAATGTAGCCACCGCCGACCATCACGATACGCTTCTTACTATTGTTTACATCAATGGCAAGGGAGAGTTTTTCGATATCTTTTAAGGTTTTTATGTAAAAAATATTGTTCAACTGCGCCCCCATACAGTCCGCTGTCCTTGCGCGACTGCCGGTGCAAATGAGCAGCTTGTCATAGCTGAGATGTTCACCATTATGTAATTCGATACTTTGCTGCGCGGGCTCGATACGCTTTACTCGTGTTTTTAACCTGACTTCTATGTCGTCTTTCTGATACGCGCCTTGAGGGCGGATCAGCAGTTTTTCCGCAGTCACTTGGCTTTGTAAGTACGTTTTTGACAAGGGTGGGCGGTGATAGGGCAGGCTGTCTTCATCGGTCAGCAGTACTATTTGCCCTGTCCAGCCTTCTTTGCGTAAACTGGTGCATGCTTGTGCCCCTGCATGACCACCGCCGATAATGACACACCTTTGCATATCAAACTCCTTAATATTGTGATTCTGGTAAATGTACTTGCAAACCATGATGCTCATCAGAGACCAGTACTTGGCAGCTTAGTCTGCTCAAATCGGTGGGCTCAGAGACCATCTCTAACATGTCACTCTCACTACTGTCTGGTTCGGCAATTTTTCCTTGCCAATCAGTTGTTAAATAGCAGTGGCAAGTGGCACAGCTACCAGAACCTCCACACTCTGCTTCAATGCCCTCGACCATATTTTCCATGGCCGCTTGCATCAAAGATGTGCCATTTGGTACATCGACCTTGGTTTCGTTTCCTGCAAAATCTACAAATGTAATCTCAGGCATCATGTTGTCCTTATACGGTGAATTTAGTGATTTGATTGATCTCGTCAAGAATGGCAGCAGGGTCTGCCTCTAATTGACTGTCCATCGCTGTATTCCAGCGATTTAAGAAGCCGCAGATAGCCACAACAGCAGCGATCTCAATGACTGCCTGTTCAGAGTAATACTGACCGAGTTCTTCATAATGCGACTTTTCCAAATGTGCAGGTGAAGTACTACAAGCAAAAGCAAATCGCAGCGCAGCGCGCTCGGCTTGGTTATAAAGCACATTGGTTTCAAATTCAAAGGCTGCCAAGACCTTCGCTTTGTTAACATTGACGCGGCTGGCAATATGTGAAAAGTGTCCTTGGCAGTACTGACAGCCTGCAGCATTGCTACTAATGGTTGCGATGGCCCACTTGAGTTCATTGTCAATGTGTTCAAATTTGCTCAGGCAACCAAATAGCTGCCCAAACGCCTGCGCCAGCATAGGATTTTTCGCCATGGTAAGGATCCCGTTTGGAATAAATCCAAGGTTGTTCTCTATGGCCTGATAAATTGGTTCCAAATGCGGCGTTGACTCTCGATTGACTGGTTTAACCAAATGGTTATTACCCTGTTTCATATACCCTTGCTTCCTTCTTAGTGATAGTCCCAACAAGGTAATTTTTTTACACCTCTGTGCCTATAGTCCGTTCGGACCAAAGGGATAGTCCACAGGAGCTATGTTCGAAAAACCATGATAGCGATAAAGTTTTTACAGACGAACGAGCAGGGCATAAAGCACCCGTTCAAGGCCGATAGAGTCAAGTGCCTACAGAAAACGAGCCTGAGGATACGGATAAACATTGAGGTGTTTTGAGTGTTTGTTGCAGGTCAACAATATTGCCAGACTAGATAGGAAACTAGGATGATTGAAGAACTTATTGAATTTATAAATCAAGATTTATTGGAAGGGGCGGCGCCCGATCTGGATCAACATACACCGCTTTTGGAGCTAGGGATTTTAAACTCACTATCTATGGTCAGATTACTGGCACATGTTGATCAGCGCTACGGTGCGAAAATTCCTGAGCATGACATTACGCCTGTTCATTTTGAAAACATAGAAACCTTATGTGCATTAATCACAGCGTTAAGTTCAGAGGATAAAGCACAAGCACAAGAAGCCACCTCTGAACTAGATCGTTTGGTTAAATTACAAGAAAGCTACGGTATTAAGAGTGAACTCGTTCCAGCGGGTAGCGGCTTCAAGCAGCATACTTTACGTGTTAAAGGGGATGGCCCTCTTTGGATTTTATTGCCAGCACTTGGTAACCCTTCTACCTCTTGGTCATCCACATTGCGTTCTGTGCAAGGGCGTCATAACGCGGTTGCGTTGGATTTAGCGGGGTTTGGTTTAAGCGAAAGTGCCAACGATGCGCCCTCTTATGTGGACCACGTTGAATACACACTACAGTACTTGGAAACATTGGAAGAGCAAGAGTGGGTGCTAGTTGCAAATTCGGCTGGCAGCATGATCGCAACAGAAATTGCCAGACGTTATCCAGACAAAGTAAAAGCGCTGGTGTGCACTGGTTTTGGTTTAGTCGAAGATGTCGATAGTTGGTGGGGAGATCTGAAAAAAATGTCCGCCAATCCTGAGCAGTTCTTAGCGGCTGCTTATTATCATCCACCGAAGATGACGCCTGCGCTTGAAGATCTATTGAATGATGTCTTGTCACGTCCTGCGTACCATACCTTTTTAGATGATTATGCCAAAAAGTCGATGGCGACGACCTTTGATAACGTCACGGTACCGACACTGTTTGTTGCGGGTAATCATGACCAAATCATTCCGCCTGAGTGGAGCGAAAAAGCGGCCGAGCAACTTGAGAATGCCACTGTTACGCGACTGTCTAGATGTGGTCACTTCTCAGCATCTGAGCGCCCTGAAGAGTTTGTTTGGGTTGTTGAAGATTTCTTAACTAAGGTGGATATGGCATGAGCGCATTTAAAAGTTACGACGTAGTCATTATCGGTAGTGGTCCCGCAGGCAGCCTTTGTGGTATTGAGTGTCGCAAAAAGGGTCTATCCGTATTATGTATCGAAAAAGATGAGTTTCCACGTTTTCATATCGGTGAATCACTAACCGGTAATGCGGGTCAGATCATTAGAGACTTGGGCCTTGCAGATGAAATGAATGCGGCAGGGTTTCCCGATAAGCCTGGCGTAAATGTGATTGGCTCTCTATCTAAAAATGAGTTTTTCATTCCAATTCTTGCGCCTACATGGCAGGTGAGGCGCAGTGACTTTGACAACATGTTAAAGCGTAAAGCCCTTGAGCACGGCGTGGAATATCAACAAGGCTTAGTAAAAGACGCTATTAAACATGAAGGTAAAGTCGTTGGTGCCATTTACAAAGCCGATGGTATGGAACATCAAGTGCGCTCTAAGGTTCTGGTGGATGCCAGTGGTCAAAATACCTTTTTATCGAGAAAAGGCATTGCTGGTAAACGTGAAATTGAGTTCTTTTCCCAGCAGATTGCTTCGTTTGCTCATTACAAAGGGGTTGAGCGTGATTTACCGCCATTTTCGACAAACACCACCATTTTATACTCGAAGCAGTATCACTGGTCATGGATCATTCCAATCTCACCGGACACAGACAGTTTAGGGATAGTGATCCCCAAAGATCTCTATTACAAAGAGTGTAAAAACCCAGACGATGCCATTGCGTGGGGGATGGAAAATATCAGCCCTGAGATCCGACGCCGTTTCCAAAATGCTGAGCGTGTTGGTGAGTCACAATCGATGGCTGACTTCTCTTACCGCATTGAACCTTTTGTTGGTGATGGTTGGTTGTGTATTGGGGATGCGCATCGCTTTTTAGACCCTATCTTTTCTTATGGCGTTTCGTTTGCCATGAAAGAGGGGATCCGCGCAGCGGATGCGATTAAGCAAGCGATTGACGGCAATGATTGGAAAACCCCATTTTATGCTTATCGAGACTGGAGTAATGGTGGACAGCAAATCGCAGCTGACCTGATCCGTTACTTCTGGATTTATCCAATCTTTTTTGGCTACCAGATGCAAAATCCGGACTTGCGCGATGAAGTGATCCGTTTGCTTGGTGGCTGTTGCTTTGATTGTGAAGGCTGGAAGGCGCCAACCATTTTTAGAAATGCCATCGAAGAGTACGACCGCAAGCAAATGGTAGGTTAGGAAAAGCATTGCGCTTTTCCTTTTAAGGGAAGGATTGATTATGAACTTTGAGTGGAATGAGGATCAGCTCGAGTTATTTGAGCATGCACTGAGCTTTGCTAAGGACTTAGATTTTTCTAAGTTGCCGCAAGGTGAGTTTCCGATGGAAGCGTGGCGTGCGCTTGGCGAATTTGGTTATTTTGGATTACCAATAGATGCTAAATACTCACCAGCTGGTAGTGGCTTTGATATTTTAACAACGGTCAAAGTCTTAGAAGGTTTAGGTCAAGGATGTACGGACACGGGTATTTTATTTGCCGGTGCAGCACATACCTTTGCCTGTGCGATGCCCATTTATGAACATGGTAGTGAGCAATTAAAGCAAAAGTTACTACCTTTGCTTGCCAGTGGCGAGAAGATTGCGGCAAACGCGATATCGGAAGCTGAAGCAGGCTCTGATATTGGTAAGCTGACAACCAAAGCTTGGCGTGACGGTGATTATTACGTTATCAAAGGCGCTAAATCATATGTCACAAACGGCAGTGTCGCAGACTACTTTGTACTTTATGCGACCACGAACGAGAAGTTTGGTTATCTTGGTCAAACCGCGTTTGTTGTACCAGCAGACTTACCCGGTATTGATGTCGGCAACAGCTATAAAAAATTGGGCCTAAACTCAGCGCAACTTAATCAAGTTTTCTTCGACGAAGTCAAAGTGCATAAAGATTACGTACTTGGTAGTGAAGGCCAAGGCGCACGTATTTTTGCTGCCTCCATGGATTGGGAACGCTGCTGTTTATTTGCCCTATTCATTGGCGTGATGCAAAGAGACCTTGAGCGCTGTATTGATTATGCCAATACCCGCAAGCAGGGCGACAAAACAATCAGCAAATTTCAAGCTGTTTCACATCGTATTGCAGATATGGAAGTGCGCCTACAAAGCGCCAGACTGCTGTTGTACTTTGCTGCTTGGCAAAAGTCACAGAATGTTGACAACACCAAAGCAGTGGCATCAAGTAAATTAGCCATCAGTGAAGCCTTTGTCCAATCTGGCATAGATTCAATTCGAGTGCATGGTGCGCTGGGGTATTTGCAAGAAAGCGGCGTTGATTCAAGCATTCGTGACGCACTTGGGTCAGTCCTATTTTCTGGCACCTCTGACATTCAACGTGAACTTATCTGTAATAGGTTGGGCCTGCTATGAACATACTCAGTGATGTTTTACTCAAAGGACTGTGCGTTGGTGGCGATAGTGCATTGGCCGTTGCTGACAACAAAGAGTCATATAGCTATGGCGATTTATCTCTTGCAGTGACACAAATTGCCGTGCTGTTGCAAAGCAAAGGTGTCAGATCAGGGGATAGAGTGGGGATCTGGGCGGACAAATCATGTCGTGCATTGGCTGCGATGTTGGCAGTGTCCAAACTTGGCGCCGTCTATGTGCCAATTGATCCCATGAACCCGATGGTTCGAGTTGACATTATCCGCAGTGATTGTGCCATGAAAGCTCTGTTCACGACTCAGGCCAAATTGGCGCAGTACCGTGAAACGCGCGCCGAGGGTTGCCATTTTATTGTACTTGATAGTGAAGGCGAGCTGGGTGCTCAAGCGACACAGGCGAGTGAGCTCAATCAAGTAAGTCACTGGTGTGATGTGCTGGCGTGTCAGCCATCAAGACTGAAAAATGATGTCGTGCCCGCTGGAGATGATTTAGCGTATATGTTGTACACCTCTGGATCGACAGGCGTGCCAAAAGGCGTTCGGATCAGCCACACCAATGCCCTCGCATTTGTAAAATGGGTGATCGAGAAAATAAAACCTGTCGCCTCAGATCGATTTTCGAACCATGCACCTTGGCATTTTGATTTATCGGTCTTGGACATTTATGTGGCGCTGGCAAGTGGCGCCAGTGTGCACCTTGTATCAGAGCTAGATAGTTACGTCCCTCAGAAACTGGTTAATTTCATTGCTGAACGTCAAATCACTATTTGGTATTCAGTACCAACTGCCTTGACCATGATGATGAATGCTGATGCACAGTTTGGGCAAAAATGTAAGCAGCTTCATACCATTATCTTTGCGGGTGAAGCGTTTGAGGTGAAGTCTCTTAAAGCGTTACGTACCCAGTTTCCTCTGAGTGATTTATTTAACTTTTACGGCCCCACAGAAACAAATGTATGCAGTTATTACAAAGTACCAGACGTTGTGCCTGATGAGCTACCGATTGGATACGCGGCAAGTGGTGCGCGCATAAAAATCTGCGACCTAGATGGTCATGATGTAGCACTTGGGCAGCAGGGGTTTATCACTGTGATTGGTCCTACTGTATTTGATGGTTACTGGGGTAAAGACTGCCGTCAAGAAAAGGCATACAACACCGGGGATATTGGTTACATCAATGAACTGGGTGAGCTTATGTATGTTGGTCGACAAGATCATATGGTGAAAGTAAAGGGGTACCGAGTGCATCTTGGTGAAGTGGAACGCGCGCTTTATCAACACCAAGAAATCAAAGAGTGCTTAGTGGTGTTAGATGAGCAAAAAAAGCTCGTTGCGCACGTGGCTACCGCTGGGATTAAGCCACCGTCATTGCTGACGTTAAAAATGCACTGTGCCAAACGATTGCCAAAATATATGTTGCCCGAGCAAATCGTGTATTGGGAAGCGCTTCCGCGCAATCGTAATGGCAAATTATCGCGTCGAAGCTTATCAGAAACCCGCCCACATCAAGCCAGTCATACGGCACAAAGTGGTGCGTAACCAGTTTACAGCAAAGTAAACATTAACCTCGAAGTTGCAAACAGCTCAGGCACTTGGCCTCAATCATTATGGCAACGCAATGCAACTTCTTGCTATACACGGAGAGAATTATGAATAAAACCATAGCAGTGATAGGTGCTGGTTTATCTGGTATTGCCGCCGTCAAACAATTAACCGATGGCGGTCATCAAGTAACTTGCTTTGAAAAAGCAGAAAGTTTCGGTGGGGTATTCGCAGATAAGAAAATCTACGACGACTTACACCTCACTATCTCGAATTATTTTATGGCGTACTCTGATTATGTACCCAATCATCAAAAACTAAAGTTTTGGTCTAAGAAAGAATATATCAACTACTTAGGTGAATACATCGCACGCTTTGATATTGCAAAGCATATTCACTATGACCATGAAGTATGCAGTGTTCAAAAACAGGGTGAAAAATGGCTGGTAACTTATAAAAATGGCGATAAAGAGCAAGCGAAAGAGTTTGATATGGTCGCAGTGTGCTCTGGACACTTCCAAAAGCCTAAGCTCCCAGAGCTGCCTGGCTTGGATATGTATCAAGGAGAGATTGAGCACTCTAATGATTATCGCGATAAGCATAAATACGCTGGTAAACGTGTTTTATGTGTCGGATTAGGTGAAAGTTCCGCGGATATCACCTCGGAAATTTCACAGGTGGCACGTAAATGTATTTTGTCACTGCGTCGATACCCAGCGGTGGCTCCACGCTATATGGCGTTTCAAGAAGATCCTTATTTCACCATTGATACGTCTTGGTTAACGTCGCGTATTGTGAACAAGCTGCCGCATAAATATCACGGTGGGATCACCAAAGGGATTTTTAATAAATACGTCAATAGCCGTAACGATCATGTTCGCATTCGGGGTGAATGGCTTAAAAAATCAGGGCCTTCTCATTATCAAGCGGTCACTAAAAATGAGCGACTTTTCCGCCCGATAGCCGATGGTAAGGTTACCCCAAACATTGGTGGCATTGAGCGGTTTGAGAAAGATGCTGTGGTGTTCAAAGACGGTTCTCGTGAAGAAATTGATGCGGTTGTATTTTGTACTGGCTATCAGCTGAGCTTTCCATTTTTAGATGTCAGTATTTCCAATATGCGTGACTTATATAAACAGATGTTTATACCTGAAATGGGTCATTCGTTGTCATTCATTGGCTTTGTCAGACCTCAACAAGGTGGCATCCCCGTCATTGCTGAGATGCAGTGTCGGTATTTATCAAAGTTGGCTAAAGGCGAGGCAAAATTGCCGACTTTATCTGAAATGCATGATGTCGTGAAGCATGACACTAAGCATTGGCAAAAGGAATACAAGATAACCCCGCATGTCGCATCACTTGTGAATTACTGTCATTACATGGATTCAATGGCAAAGCTGGTTGGGTGCATGCCACAGATCCCAAGTTTATTTAAAGATCCATTGCTTCGAGTGAAGTTGCTGCATAACCCGCAATTTGCAGCCCAATACCGTCTGGATGGACCCAATAATATGACGCATACGGCAAGAGAGTTTTTGTTGAGTTTCCCCAATATTAGTTCTTGGCCAAGGATAGTTCATTTTGAATTGGCCCTTGGTGCACAAAAGCTCCTTTCTCGTCTGCGTTTAGACGGGTTACGTGAGATCAGTAAGTAATTAGTGCGAGGAAAGGACATGATCCGATTGTCAGATGAGTGTTTATGCAATTTAGACGAGCGTCTAAATACACAAGCCTACAACGTAAACAACTTGAGTTATCTGCAAAAAATTATCTTAGGCACAGATGGCACGGTAACCCAGTTATTAGAGAACATCGTTGGGGAGAAAATTGTTGTCGATAAGTTGCTAGAGGCGGATATCGCGGTATTACCTCATGAGGAAGAGATGCATTGCCAAAGAAGGGTGATCACCCTTAATGGAGGGAAAACGGGTTTGCCTTATTTGTATGCGGACTCTTTGGTTTATCACGGCAATATGAATGTGAACTTTTCTCGTGCATTAACTCAAACACGCATTCCCATCGGCAAGGCATGGGAAAAGTTTCAAATTGAAACATATAAAACGCTACTTTCTTGGGGCTTTGAATACGCAAACGAGCTGTCTCAGCACTTCGCTATTGAGCCTCATGATCTTGTCGTGTATCGCACGTATTTAGTGTATTCGCAAGGCAAGAAAATTTTTCGCATTACCGAGAAGTTTCCACTTGCTTGGTATATGCAATCAGAGCAGTTCGACAACCAATTTGCGTCAGCAGAATTATCAACTTTAGTCAGTGGGATTTGACCAATGAAAAACACCGATACAGCAGAAGCTTTACCACAAAGCAAGTTAAATATAGATGAGTTAACGCCAACAATTCCTCATATCACGTTTGATAGTGAGGATGGACAGACGTTTTTCTGGGGTGAAGACTTTCACCTTATTATTGAATCCTTGTCTAAAAAATACGGCGACATTTATTCTGTGGAGACAGCCAAAGGGCCCATAGTGGCGCTCAATGGCTATCAATATATTCGAGAGGCGCTAGTGGCACAGAATGATGTGTTTAACGTGCGCGCAGATTACGAAATACTGCAAATCGCCCCACAAAAACACTTCCTAGAATTAGAGGCGGGTGAGCAATGGCAAGTGCATAGGAAAGTATTTGCAAATGCCATGCGCGAATATTTCTCTACGCGTTGGGATCAGATTGAAACTTGGATGACCACAGAGATCAACGACATTGCAGAAGTCTGGAAAGCACAAGGAGATATCGCGTTTGACCCAAATAGAGAGGTGTCGTTAAAACTTGCTAGCTTTTTACACAAAGTGATGTTTGATGACCGTTTTGGTGAGTTTGAAGTGAATATTTTTGATGAGAAAAGTTTGAGTTGGTTGCCTAATGGCTTTATCAATAGTACTCGTCATGAACTGATGCCAAAGGACTTGCAAGCGCAGTATTACGATCAATATGGTGATGCAATTGAAAAGTTTAGCTCTAACTTGAACGGACTTGATCAGTACGTCTCGTTCAATGTCAATCGACGCAAAGAGGATTATGTAGCAGGAGAGTATCGTGATTTATGTGATTACTTATTTGCAGCAAATGCCAGTGTTGATGATGAAACTAAGGCTGCCCTTAATATTGGTGAAAAGGAAATTGTGGTCGGTTCATTGACTCAGGTTGCTGGTGCTGGTGGCGGTGTAGGCGCGTTTGCGATGCGCTGGGCGTTACTTTATTTGGCTGCGTATCCGGAATATCAAGCGCGGGTACAAAAAGAATTAGACGAAGTAGTAGGGCATGATGAGGTGCCATTAAACAAGCACAAAGCAGATTTACCTTATACACAGGCTTTTATTGCTGAAGTTCTGCGCCATTGTTCTATCACGTCTATGCCGGCTGCGAATTATGCAACCAGTCAGGATACGTTGTTAGATGGTTACTTTATTCCTGAAGGTACACCGTTGGTGATTAATAACTACAGTATTACGCGTGATGAAACATTGTGGGAAAACCCAGATGAGTTTGTGCCTGAACGCTTTTTAGATGACAACGGTGAGTTGAGTAAAAAGCAACAAGGTAAAGCATTTCCATTTGGGTTAGGACAGCGACGTTGTTTAGGAGAGCATTTTGGGAAGTATATTATCCATACCTTGTTTGCACAGTTGGCGCATAAATTTGAGTTTTCAATGCCGGAGGGCAAAAAGGCAAATCTAAAAGCAATTTCAGGGGTGTTTTTAGTACCAGAAGAAGTAGAGATAAGAGCTAAAGCCAGAATTTAAAAGTGCAGCACTTATATTTATTCTCTCTACTTGTATAAGCAGGGAGAATAAATTAATTCCTATAATATATAATTTTTCTTAGGTTGGGCTTTACATATGTGTTTGGTTATGACAGAGTTGTTTTATTGAATTTAATATTCAAATTTTTTTATTTGTAATTTAATTCAATGTGACAGAGGCGGCTTTATTGCTAATTAAAACGAAAACATTAAAAAAGTAAGAATTAAAGGAATTATAATGAAACTTAATTTTAAAAAATCAAAGCTAAAGACCCTTTCAAACGACAAAACTGCTTTACCGACTCAAGCTACACGCGGTATTGCAGGCGGTGGAAGATGGATTTCATACTATAATGAATGTGATCGACCAACATCAACAGGCTGTTTGTCAAATGATCCTAACGACACAAACTGTACAACGAATACTTGTGCATAATTATTATCTTTAATTTAAAGGTCAGTATATGCTGGCCTTATTATCCCTTCCTGATTTCTTATTTATTAATATTAAATAGTTATATTTTGCTCTACTTTTTTGTTTTTATATTTTTTAGTGCGATGTTCTTAGAGTGTTTTCGGTTTTTTGGTTAGGGTTTAATTTAATGCCAATGTTTTATTTTTAACTCGTAATTTAATGTTAACTTAAAGTTGGTTTTTTAGTATTGTAATCGCTGTGGTTTTTTATCTTTTTTTCGATTTCTCAAGCTCACAGTGCTGATAAATGGCTCGTAGATGTTAAAGAGTATCGTTTAAAACGGCATCTGGACGACTGTTTTCATAAACCCCAAATCTCGTACTAGAACCAGTGGGAATAGTTTTATTGTTTACCCTAATAACGCTAATGTAGATTATATCTACTCAATGCTACTAGCCGCAAAAGCAGCAGATAAACCTGCCAGTGTCGCGGTCGATGCAAATCACTGTTGAACGAGTGGTTTCGAGTATGGATACAGTCGACCTTCTATTGCCCGCATTAAGATGTAAGATGCTTAAGGTTAAGAATTAATTCCGTTACCTTTGACTAAAATAGTATATCAAGATTTACCTTAATTGCTATAAAGCGGTGTCAATATGAAGACTTTTACAATAAACAGGCTTAACACTCCTTATGGCATTTTTAAAATATCTGGATTTTATGATTATAATGAAAGCATAAAAATAACGAAGTTAGAGATTATGGGCACTGATGGTTGGGTTTTGTGTAACGAAAATTTTGATGCCAAGCAAGAGCTTATTTTGATGGTAAAGAATTTCTTAGCGTAGAGGCGTTAATTGAACTCTCTGTATGATAATGGATGTAAGCTTAGTTAGTGATTTAGGTTGTCACAAAAATAGTGCTTATTGCGTATCATAGATTGCTTTTTTAAGAGCGCACTTGCTACTTTTTTTGCTCTTTACCTTCACTAATAAAGCAGCAGAAAAGTAGCAAGTCTTTGGTTATTACTCTAACAAGCATTAATAACGCTGTGTTATATCTAAGATATTAGATAAATTAGTTTGTTCGCTGTAATTAAAATACGTATACCTAATTAAGCCTAGCGACAGTATTCACAATACTATCTACTTGTTGGTTAATTTCATTAATAGTGGTATTAAGGTCTTCAATGAGGGCGACACCTGAGGCTACCTGTTCAGCACTTTGTCTCATAGATTCGGATGCTTCTGCTGAATGTGTAAGGTTTGTTTTAACCACATCAGCAATTTCAGTTGTAGAGCTACTAGTCCTGGCTGCAAGCTGACGAACTTCGTCGGCGACAACCGCAAACCCTCGCCCTTGTTCCCCTGCACGGGCTGCTTCAATGGCTGCATTGAGTGCCAGTAAATTAGTTTGTTCTGCAATTGCGCTGATAGTAGAGACGATATTATCGATCTGATCTGATTGCTTATTCAGTGCTTCTATTTTAGTTAAAGCAGTGTTCATGCCGTTGCTCAGGATGTGCATGAGGTCAATAACGCCCGTAACCGATTCAGAGCCATTTTGGGCCGCTTTATCAGCAAGATTAGATGCATGACCGACATCTTCTTGAGTTTGACGGGTAGCCACAATACGTTCTGTGATATCAGAAGCAAATTTAGTCACTTTAATGACTTTTCCGTTTTTATCTATAACCGGGTTGTAGCTGGCTTCAAGCCATAATTCGCTACCCAATTTGTTTTTTCTCTCTACTTGACCACTAAAATAATGTCCAGCAGCTAACTGGTTCCACAGCGCACTATAGTCGTGAGACTGAACAATATGCTCAGGACAAAATAGGCGATGGTGTTGGCCTTGGATCTCCTCTAACCGATAACCCGTTGCTGCTAAAAAATTATCATTGGCCGTCAGGACGTTGCCTGATACATCAAACTCAACAACCGCCATGGAACGGTATAATGCATCAATCAGGTTTTGTTGAGATACTGCGGTATGTTCGCGTTTAGTGACATCAGAGGCAAATTTGATGATTTTGACAAGGCTACCATCGATGTTAAAAACTGGGTTGTAGCTTGCCTCTAGCCAAAGTTGCTTACCAGAGCGAGTAAAGCGCTCTATAGTGCCTGAGAAAAACTCGCCCTGATTCAGGTTTTGCCAAAGACGTTGGTAATCTGAGGAGCCAGTATATTGTCTATCACAAAAAATACGGTGATGTTTACCAATTAATTCATCTAATTCGTATTCCATCACTTTGAGGAAATTATCATTTGCGGTAATGATTTTTCCTTCAGGGGTGAACTCAATAATGGCAGTAGAGCGGCCTACAGATACTAGCGTTTGCTCCAACGCCTTTTTTTCGTTCGTGACTTGCTCAAGCGATTGCTGCAGTGCTTTTCTTTCTTTGCCAAAACTAAACATTGATGTTCAAAACTCTAAGTGTGATTATTTCAGGGAGTCGAATTATTGTGATGTGTGGTTGAAAGTCAATCATAACAGCAAAATATCATCAATAAGTATGACTTTTGTACCTTTTTTACATGTGAGATTTGTTTTTTGTATATAAAACAATAGCTTGGTTTTTTTAGTCGATTTTGATTTTATTGGTCATGTGTCATTAACGCTAATGGGGTGTTTGCCTTAACATGCATTATTTTAGTTTTTAGTATCGAAATATTAACTAGCTTGTGCTTTTTTTAAGCAGATTATGTTTGGGTTTTATATTCAGAGCTAGGCGTATACAGCACAGCCAAAATTGTTCAATGTTTATTCCGTATATAAATGAGATAGGTGCGCTAGATTTTAATTCAGACTATTTAATACTCTACTGAAGGAAAATAATAGATATGATTGATACAATATATTGATAATATTTAGAAAATTTACAACTATAGGATTTATAATGCCTTCAGCATTATGGTTATTGATGGCGTTTTGGCTGTTAACTGCTCATTTTTACGCTCATGGAAGTACACAAGAAAAACTGCCTGTAGAGGCCTATGCAAGTCTCCCGAATGTCAGTCAATTTAATCTCTCTCCAAATGGTTCCAAGTATGCTTATGTTATAAATAACAAAGGGGAGCTAATTTTAGCTGTTCGTGATATTGCTACCGGTAAAGTCACAGCAATAACAAGAACTGATAATTTAAATGCTAAGCTAAACTGGTTTGACTGGTTAAATAACGACACTTTGTTGTTTGGGATATCATATACAAAAAGAGAGAGTGTCGTCAGGTATACACGTACAGAGCTACTCAGTGTTGATTTAAACAATATAAGTAAAGGCGCAAAGTTGGTTGTGCGTCCGAAAAGAGGTCAACATAACGCTCAATTTAAAGACCGTGTTATTAGCATGCTGCCGGACGACCCGGAACATATTTTGCTGTCAATCGATTTAAACCAGCCGAACCGACCCGATGTATATAAACTTAATGTTAAAAAGCGTAAACTTAAACGTATTGTTAGATACAAAGCGCATGTAGATGGTTGGATAGCAGATAGACAGGGTAATGTTCGACTATCTTATCACAGCGACGAAACACGTATTTTTTATCGTTTGTTAGATAACAAAACCTCAAAATGGAAAACCATTTTTGATTACGAAGTTTTTTCTAAAGATAAAGTATCAGTGCTAGGGTTTGATAGTGATCCTTCCATTTTATATATTAAAGCACTTCACAATGATAAAGACTCTATTTTCAAAGTCGACCTTAAGGAACCTGAGTTGACTAGAGATCTTGTATTTCATGATCCAAATTATGATGTTGATGGAACGCTTGTTTATTCTCCCATAACGGGAGCTGTTGCCGGTTTTTCTCATGCTTATGCTGACAACTCCATTCAATATTGGGATAGTGACTTAAAGACATTGCAAAGCTCTATTTCACAAGTTTTACCAAGCGCCACTAATATTATTACCGATATGGATAAAACGGGTGGCCGGTATATTGTGTATAGTGAATCTGATAAGGACTCGGGAAGTTATTTGTTGGGAGACACGAAAAAAAATTCGATCCAGTATCTTGCGAAAAGATATCCGAAAATTGATGAGAGTAATTATCTTGGTAAACAGAGAGTTGAGTATTCGGCTAGGGATAAGGTAAAAATCGAGGGTTATATTACATTACCTCAAGGGCATGAACCAGGCCGAAAATACCCTGCAATTGTGTTGCCGCACGGCGGTCCCTATGCTCGAGATTATCAGGGTTTTGACTACTGGTCAGAGTTTTTCGCACATAACGGTTACATCGTGTTGCAACCAAACTTTCGAGGCTCGTATGGCTATGGGTTCGAATTTGCTCAAGCTGCAATTGGCGGTTGGGGCAAGGTTATGCAGGACGATTTAGATGATGCTGCGAAATGGTTAGTGGCGCAGGGGTATACAGAGAAAAATAAAATGTGTATCGCGGGTAGTAGCTACGGTGGGTATGCCGCAATAATGGCTGTTATTAAACATCCAGAAACCTTTAAATGTGCCGCGAGTTTTGCTGGAGTGACTGATTTGGAGTCAATGTACTCCAGAGCTCGTTACTTTATCAATAAGGACGTAGTAAGAAAGCAATTAGGAGGAGAGCGGTCCCTATTGGAAAAGGTGTCGCCTGTCAGTTTGTCAGAATTTATTTCCAAACCGATTTTGCTTATTCACGGCACAGAAGATGTCACTGTCCCTGTAAGTCACAGCAAAAAACTGGTCAAAAAATTACGAGATAAAGATGTTACGTATATTGAACTAGAAGATGGCGACCATCATTTGAGTTATCAACCTCATCGTATTCAGACTTTAAAAGCGATGCTGGCATTTTTTGATGAGCACTTAAAATATAAAAAGTAGCCTGTGCAGTCTTAAATCTATATCTGGTGTGAGCATAATTAGTTAGCTCCATTTTAGGCTATCAGACTTTTAATTTGATAGCCTTTTATTTATCTTAACCACCTATTATTTGTATATTGAATGGACCTACTCCTGTTGTGTTAACCCATCATGAGTGCAATTTTTTTGTTGTTAGCAATAGAGGTTGTTATAACTGTCATGATAAGTCACCGATTAATTAGCGCTCAATATGTTGAACAATACGCACAAAAGGTGATAAATATTAAGGTCCAATAATAACAATTAAAATGGGAAATAATGTGCGATTAAACTTTATGTTACTTGCATCAGCGCTATCATGCGGTGCATTGGCACATAGCACGCCAGAAGAAGCTGTTGGATCATTATTTAAAGCGCTCTCTCATGCACCAAAAGAAAAGCCCGATATTGCTAAATTAAAAGAGTTATTTCATACACAAGCTAAAATATTTGGTGTTCATCAAGCTAATGCGGATCCTAAGTTGATGGCAGTTTCTGGCGCTGAGTTTTTTACTTTGTTAGATAAAGTGCCTGAAAAGGGGTTTTACGAATGTGAAGTGCTGCGTAAAGTACAGGTGTATGACCGATTTGCTCATGTATATAGTTTGGCAGAGACTCGTTTTATGAAGGGTCAAAAAGAGCCCGATTTTACTGGGGTCAATAGCATTCAACTCTATAAAGTGGAGAATAAATGGCAAATCCTCTCACTTTATTACCAAATAGAAAACCCAAGCGTTGCAATTGACTTAAATGGCGCAAAAAGCGGCACATGTTTATGATTTGAATTGTGGTTTATCAATAATACACTAATTCAGTAGCTGAGGTTCACTGACAGAGAGTGGGGTTGTTATGTAGCATAAACAGTATGTGAAGCATAACAGTCTATTCCCCTAAATTGTGTGCTGAGTACATAGTACATATTTGGGCGCAGATCTTTGTTAATATTCTAAGTTTGATGATGTGCGCTCTGGGCTTTTAAGTGTGCTTGTGACTTACATGTCATAGTAACGCTCACATAGCATAATGATTTAGCTGTGCTTCATTTCATGATTAAGCCAGTCGGTAAATATTTTAAGCCTTGCCAGTCTTGGAGAGTTTGCTTCGAAAACAAAATATCTCTTAACTTTATTTGGGTGTGGCAGTTTATAGGGGATCACAAGCGCACCACTGTCGAGCTGTTGTTGACATAAGTATGGGGCTGCCAGCGTAACACCGTGGCCACTAGAAACGGCACTAATTGCCATATCCGTCGAGTTTACTTTTGTCCAAAGAGTATGACTTTCAAACCCTTTTACTCCGGCTGCGTTAAACCAACTAGGCCAATCGTAGGGACCTTTATGCGTTAAAGTCACTATGTGATGAGATAATAAATTGGCAGGTTCGTTTAAATTTAGCTGTTTTGCCAAGCTACTCGAACAGATAGGGTAAACAGGCGACTCGCCAAAATATTCACAAATAAAATTATCCGGTGTATGTTGTTCAACTGTGGTACCAAATCGAATTGCTAAGTCTATATGCGTCTGTTTCAAATCCACAAAATTTGCTGAAGAAGAGACGTTGATTTGAATATTCGGGTAACGATTTGTAAAACCCTGCAACCTTGGCATTAGCCAAAGGGAAATAAAAGCCTGTGTCGAGGTAATAGTCAGTTCACCATCAATGTCCTCTCTTTGTACACAATTTATGCCTTTATCTAATATCGACAGCCCTTTTTGAGCATGTTCGAACAGGGCAGCACCTTGTTGAGTCAATCGCATTCGCTTTCCTTTGCGAACAAACAAACGGGTATTGAGTATGGCTTCAAGTTGACGAATTTGCTGGCTAACAGCAGCCTGAGAAATACTCAGCTCCTGTGCAGCTTGGCTGTAGCTGTTGTGTCGTGCCGCACATTCAAATGTGACTAGCAGGTTGATATTTTTAAACACGTGATGTTGATAGTGATTGAATTTATTTTTGTATTATAAGCTGTGCTTATAATAAAAGTCGATTTTCATCGTTGGCCTTTTTAAAACGAGACTGCAAAAATGCAGCCATTGAACATACATCAATAAAACTAATAAATTGAAGACAAGGATAAAATGATGATTGAATTTAAGCAGCTTCATCAACAGAAGATGCCACTTTTACTGGCAAACGTTTGGGATGTAACAAGCGCAAAGTGTGCTGAGCAAGCTGGCTATCAAGCAATTGGCACCTCTAGTGCAGCATTGGCTGCGGTACTCGGTTACGAGGATGGTGAACATATGCCTTTTGAAGAGTTATTGTTTGTTGTTAAAAGGATTGCAGCATCTAGTAACTTACCTTTAAGTGTCGATATTGAGTCTGGCTATAGTACAGATCTACATATTATTGCTCATCATATTCAGCAGTTAGCTGAGTTGGGGGTAGTTGGGATTAATATAGAAGATAGCCGAGTGAGAGAATCACGCACATTGTGCAATAAAGATGAGTTTGCAACCTTGCTGCAGGGGTTGCGCGCTGAACTTACGTCTCGTGATGTATCTATCTTTATTAATGTCCGTTGCGATGCATTTTTACTGGGCCTTGAAAATGCAATAGATGAAGCGCTTATCAGAGCGAGTAGTTATCAAGCCGCTGGTGCGGATGGGCTATTTTTCCCATGTATCTCACATGAACAAGATATAACTAAAATTGTGGAAGCGACATCGTTACCGATTAACGTGATGGCCATCCCATCTTTGCCGGACATAGACACGTTGGCACAACTTGGCGTTAAACGAGTAAGTACAGGTAATTTCGCGCAGATTTCAATGAATGAGCAGTTGATTGCACAGTTATCAAAAATAAAAACACAAAGAAGTTGCTCAGGACTTTTTGAGTGACGCTATTTCATCATTATATGGCTTATTGAAGTTTAAGTATGAGGTGTATTTGTTATGTTTAACAATACACCTGACAAACGAGTAATGAGTATGTGCGCGTTTGAAAACAATCCATGAGTTCATTGATAACTTTAAAGTACACAGTTAATTATCAGCTAAGGTTAATACGCTTTTTAACGGCTTAAAATCATTTTTCGCAGTTGCTATTCATTGAGTATATAAGTGATAAGGCGCTTTGCATATTGCCACTTCCAAGTGACTAAAATCTCGGCTACAAAATGGGGCTGCGTATAGAATAGTTGAGTTAGGTTTGAAAACTGAGCGACTTAAAATATTGAACGAGCTTTGTTCATGGCCAAGTGCGTATAAGTTGCTTTTATGTATTTTCCACGTGCAAACTTTTTCGCTTTCAGGATTATTGGCTTGTGTGATCTTGACGACATTTGATGCAAAGGATAAATCCATGTAGCTTTTTTGGCTGTTGGCAATTTTGTAGTAGAAAGCATGACAATCTTTGCGACAGGGTATCAGCTCAAATTCTGTCGCATGTTCGACTGGACTATTACCGTAAAATAAGCCGGATGTTTTTTTGCGAATGGTAATATAGCCAAAATCTTGACCTTGCGTTATCAGTTTCAGGTGTTGTTTGCTCATATTTTCTTACCCACAGTGATTCAACATCATCTGTATGGCACTCTCTCTAACCAATCTTATTAAGACGAACGCCTCAACGAGAACATTAGCCATACTTTGTTGAGCAAATATGACACCAGTTAAAAACTGATAGCAGATTACGAACAAGTCCTGATAAGAAGGTTTTATGTACAAATAACTTCTTACTTCCTCCATAATTTGTTGGTAACTTTTGCTTAGCCTTTTTGATCAGGTTGTATATAAGGCAATAAACAGGTCAGTGTTCTGAACAGTTCATTGCAATTTATTTATGGCTTAATACATGCATAAAATTTCAAGATAGATTTTGCTAATCGGAAAATGTTACAAAATTAATTTACGGTGTTTTCAAGAGTGAGGAACGATAAAGGCGATAAAACGTTAGCTCTTTATATCAGATAGAGGTTAGATATAAGCTAATAATAAAGTCTCATATTGTGAATTTTACTAAAGAAATCACGCATTTTTCCGATAAATTTAGTAATAATAGCAACTTGTGCTAGTTCAGCGTTTAGTGCGTTTACAATCATTCATAATTTGCCTTAAAAGTGGCCAATTTTAACTTAACATTGTTAGGGCGATATGCTGAAATGGTGGAAGCTGCATAAAAAAAAGTAAAATATGCAAGAGTATTTAGGAAGGAAGTGATGTCGTTGTTTAGTTTTGATGAGGAGTCTGGGTATGTTTCTATGAAGGAACATCCTGCGCATTCGGGGTTTCCCGCGAGTGCTGCACAGCTAGTTGAGCTGCTGGAACAATCCTCTTATGCCGACTTTGATGTCATTCACGCCAATATAGGTCAGTTGTTTGCTCCTTCAGATGATAGAGAGAAAGATGTTCTTATCGTTGCAAGGGCTGTTGATGCTTCTATCGTCGTGCATGTAGAAGAAAATAACATGTTGGCAGAAGCGCGCTTGACGACTGCAAGAGGCGGCAAGCTCATAACGATAGATGAAGCAAGAGATGCATTGACCAATGCTGGAGTGGTAAAGGGGATCAACGAGAGGGCACTGGATACATTTTTAGGGCAGCAGTTTGAGCAATCTCCTGGTAGTGTGTATTCCGGTATCGTCGCTCATGGTGTCAGAGCAAAAGATGGCACAGATGCGCGGTTTGTGAGGCTGTGTATGACTGCTCAAGACCGTGTGCTCAGCCCACAGGAAAAGTCGGGTGGAAAAGTTGATATGCGTGACTTAGGCGCAATCATCACTGTTAAACCTGGCAGTCCTTTGATGAAACGTGTACCTCCGACGCCTGGAGAAAAGGGGTTCTCGGTGTTTGGTGATATTTTAGAACCTAAACCGGGAAAAGACTTTACTTTACAGGTCTCAGAAGGCACTAAAATCAGTCCTGATGACCCAAATTTATTGATAGCCAACGCCAAAGGTGTACCTGTTTCAGTCCCTCGAGGCATGCGCGTGGATGATGTTTTGTGTTATGACAATGTTGACGTCACAACCGGGCATATTGAGTTTGACGGCAGTGTTGTGGTCAGTGGTGATGTGAAAGATGGTATGAAGATCAAAGCCACCGGAGACATAACGGTGATTGGTTTTGTGGAGTCAGCCCATTTAGAGAGTGAAAGTGCGGTTACCGTGATGTTAGGCGCAATAGGCAGAAAGCGCCTTGAAGGTGAAGACTTCTCTTGTGTTATAAAAGCAAAAAGAACGATTTCTGTTGGCTATGGTCAATATTGCCATATTGAATCGGACCAAGATTTGTTTATTGAACGTCAAGCCTTACATTGCGACTTAAAGTCAAAGCGTTTAATACGCGTGGGCAAGGGCGACACGCCAAGAGGAAAGCTGATTGGTGGCAATGTCTATAATGCTATGCGTATCGAGGCGGGTGAAGTCGGCGCACCATCAGGCACTCGCACGCGTATTGTATTGGCGCAAGACTGGTATGATTTGAAGAAAAAAGAAAAGGAGTTTAAAGAGCTTGATAAGTTGTTATCGGACAAGATTTTAGCTGTTAAGCGAGCGCAGATTAAAGCTAAAAAGACACCTGCTTCAGATAAGCGGGACAACTACTTGAAAAAGCTTGCAACCACAGAACAGCGTTTAGATGCGCATTACAAACGAAACATTCGTAACTGCAAGCTGGTCGCTCAAAAGCTGATGCGTTTGGTTAAGTTAAGTCGTGTTAAAGTGAATGAGTTAATGCATCCGGGTATCGAATTGACTATTGCTAAAGATAGTCGTTCTTTTTCAAGAATTTACCCACCTCATTCTGTTAAATTAGACGCTGGGAAAATTACTCAGGAATTTGTAAATTAAAAAAGCAGCTAAGGCTGCTTTTTTAATGTCTGATGAAACCCTGAATTTAGTCTTGTTCAGTGTTCTCTTGTTCTTCGCTCTGAGGAAGCGGCCATCCGCCAAGCGCTTGCCACTTGTTGACAATGTAACAAAATAGCTCAGCAGTGCGCTCGGTATCGTACAATGCGGAATGTGCCTGAGCGTTATCAAACTCAATTCCAGCTGCACGGCATGCCTTCGCAAGTACGGTCTGACCTAAAGCAAGGCCCGATAATGACGTGGTATCGAAACTCACGAATGGATGGAAAGGTGTGCGCTTTATATTATTACGCTCAATGGCGGCATTTAAAAAACCATGGTCAAAGGCCGCATTATGGGCAACGATGACAGAGCGCTGACATCCTGCATCTTTTTGTGCTTTTCTTACCGCCTTGCAGATCTCTTTAATCGCTTCACTTTCTTCTACTGCACCGCGCAGTTCAGAAAAAGGATCAATGCCGTTAAACTCGATGGCAGATTGTTCAATATTAGCGCCTTCAAATGGTGCTACATGAAAATGAATTGTCTTATCAATGCTGAGCTCGCCTTGGTCGTCCATCTTTAATAGACTGACGGCAATTTCTAAAAGGGCATCAGTTTCTTTATTGAAGCCTGCTGTTTCAACATCAATTACTACGGGGAAAAAGCCTCTGAAGCGTTTTGCGAATAGGGTTTGCTCTTGTTCTGCCATGATAAACTTGGTTTTCTAAAATTAGCCGCCTATTATACTGATCATAAAGCAAGATGCTAATTAGGATCAGGTGAACAAGCAGATATTTTTAGTTTCTGTCGATTTATTGTCTCGAAAGGCGGTATGTTTATTGCTTCTTAGTATCTTGAAATATGATTTAGGCACTGACAGATTAGCCTGTTTAGTTGTGCAATGGCTTGGAGAAGCAAAGTGAGTTTACATTTCAATATCTTAGCGACTGTTATCACATGTGTGTTTGCGGCAAGTGCACACAGTGCGATGCGGCAATATAGTGCCTCGGTTGATAACTCCAAGTGGATGGTGGACAGAACTACACGGTTATCTTGCACACTTTCCCATGATGTACCGTACTATGGTGAAGCGATTTTTAGCGCGTCGGCGAGTAAAAATAAAGACCTCACTTTTAATCTTGATATGGTTATTCGACCTGAAGATTATGATTTTGCTGGGCTAGAATCTGTTCCGCCAAGTTGGCGAGCGGGGCTCCCAGCTCGCTCAATGGGAAAGATGGCTTTACTTAAAAAGTTTGACGGAGAACTGTCTAACTCGGTGGCGTGGGAAATGCTTACAGAGCTTGAAAAAGGATATCAACCGACTTTTTACTATCAAGACTGGAATAATAAACACGACCAAATTGCGGTGTCTTTATCCTCTGTTAATTTTAAAAAATCTTATTGGGACTTTTTACAGTGCAGAGATAACCTGCTGCCATACAGTTTCGAAGACATTGCATTTGTGGTGATGAACTATCGTAAGAACTCAAGTGAGTTAACCAAGTCGTCTCGAAAACGCTTAGATATGATTGGGGAGTACCTCAATAATGACCCTGACATTGATTCTATTTATATCTCTGCCTATTCAGACAGTTATGGCGGTAAAAACGTTAATTTAAATTTATCGAAGAAACGTGCGATGGCCATAAAAGAGTATATGGCGAGTAAAGGTGTACCTGCTGATAAAATTATGACAGATGGATTTGGTGAGAAGCGTCACGTTGCCATTAATACAACGCCAATTGGACGTGAAGCTAACCGTCGAGTGATCATTCAGATTTCCAAGCCCTAAAAAGGGCTTGGAAACGTACACCGTCGATGGTTTATATTTTGTTGCGGATCATATCCCTGATGATCAAACGTGCTGGATGCAACGCTTCATGCACCCGCTCACTAAATGGCAAAGGTTCTTGAAACAGACTTGCCACTAAATGCTCTGTGACAAGCGGTGCTGTACAGAGCCCTCTGGCGCCAAACCCCGTTACAATATGCAGGCCTTTATGAGGCAAGTTCGGTTCTTTAAAATCATAAAACTTACCTCTTTTGATATTATCAAATGCGTGAAGTAGGTCGTCTTTGTCTTGTACTTGCCCAATCATCGGGGTGTGATCGTTAAAGCAACACCTGACCGCTGCTTTGGCACTTTCAACTTGTCCTAAGCTGTTATCAAAGTCTGTACCTTGATAAAACCCTGCAAGTTGCTGGCGATTCGTAATGTCATCTTGCACGGTGACGGCTCTGGATTTGCTGTGTTTCTCAAAGGTTGCCCCCATACAATGTAAACCGTTTTGACTGGGGGTAAAGTAGCCTTTGTGGCAAAGCACAGTCGAGAGTTTGGATGACGCTGCACCTTCGCGAATATGAGAAACTTGTCCTCGTACACCGTGGATCCCAATCTCTTGGGTTTGTTCAAACCTATCGGTATGTTCTCCTGCACAAATGAATACATCAGAGAAGGGCCCGAATGTTTGTTCGCCAGCGTCTAAATACCAGCCATCGTCATGTTTGTTTAAGGCCTTTATCTGAGTGTTGAAATGACATTCACTGGATTGCTTGGTTTGAGCGGCATCAAACACGGCCTGGGTTAGCTCTGGAGGGCTTACCCAACCGCCCAGCTCAATGAACAGACCGCCATAGGGGGTATCTATATTTGAAATAGACTGCGCCTCAACTTGGTCCACAGCTTTGATGAGTTGTTTTGGGTATATTTCACTACTCGCCACTTTATTGTGCTGTATTTGTTTGCTGTCATTAATACTTTGAAGCAAAACGCCGCACCATTGATGGGAAAATTGGAAACCCAAATGACTAAGTTGGTCATAAAAGCGCTTCGCATACAAAAAGCTGTGTGCATAAAACTCTGATGGGATCCCATATTCACTTTGTAAGTTTGGATATACCGCCCCTTGAAGATTGTGGGATGCCCCTCGTGCGAGCGTATCGTCCTCGCAAAATAAGCTGCTCTTTACACCACGCTTAGCCAAATGGTATTGCAGGCAACTACTGGCGATACCACCACCAATAATTGCAACATTAGATAATTCAGCCTTTTGATGCTGATAATACAAAGGGGTTGTCGACTTTTCAGTGACTGCTTTTAATTTGCCAACAACCATTTCACGTTTACGGCCATAACCCTTGACTTTTTTACACTCAAACCCAGCGTCTTGTAAGCCTCTTCGAACAAATCCCGCAGCCGTAAAGGTGGCGAAAGTTGCATGCTCTTGGCTTAAGTGCGCCATGCTATCAAATAGTGTTTGCTGCCACATATCTGGGTTTTTACTCGGAGCAAACCCATCTAGGTACCAGGCATCTACCACGCCTTTACTTTGGTATGCAATCTGCGGCATAGAGTCTTGTACATCACCAAACCACAAATCCAAAATAACTCGTCCCTGATCAAACTCTAATCTATGACAGCCTTGAAGTGCTAAAGGATATTGTTGGCATAGTTGCTCAGAAAGATCACTGAGCCCAGGCCATGCTTTGAGCGCTTGCTTTAAATCACTCAACTTAATCGGATACTTTTCGAACGACATAAAATAAAGTCGTTCAATAGCTAAGTTTTTAGTGCGTTTAAATTGTGACCAAGTATTTAGAAAGTTTAGACCTGTACCAAATCCAGTTTCTGCAATGACAAAATGTTTTCTTGGGTGGCTTGAAAATCGTGCTGGCAACTCATTTTGTTCGAAAAACACATAATTTGATTCGGCGAGGCCGTCATCATTAGAGAAATAAACATCGTCAAAATTGTCAGCTACAGGCGTGCCTGAATCATTAAAGTGAATTTGTGCGTTACTTATCATAGGAGTACGTTGGTATAATGCTCATAAATTACAGGTATTTTACTGGTTTTATTTGCATTAGTCCGTTGCAATTTTACAAATATCAGTTCAGAGTACGTGTGTACGCTGGAAAGCTGACCACTTGATCAGTATTTTATGCGTAGAATACACCTAAATTTTTTAAGTTCTAAGGGAATTACCCATGAGAAGAGCCGTAATTACGGGGATCGGTGTTGTTTCAAGCATCGGTAACAACAAGCAAGAAGTATTAGAATCTTTGAAAGCGGGTAAAAGTGGTATTGCTTTTAACCAAGAATTTGCCGACATGAACCTACGCAGTAACGTGTCAGGTAAAATTGATATTGACGTAAAAGCGTTAGTAGATCGTAAAGCACACCGTTTTATGGGTGATGCTGCTGCATACTCATATATTGCGATGGCACAAGCTATCGAAGACTCTGGCTTATCGGAAGATCAAGTTTCGAATGAACGTACTGGCCTTGTAGTTGGTTCTGGTGGTGGTTCTTCTAAGTACCAAGTAGAAGCCGCAGATATTTTACGTGAGCGTGGCGTAAAGCGTGTTGGTCCTTACATGGTACCACGTACTATGGCGAGTACAACATCAGCGTGTCTTGCTACACCTTTCAAAATTAAAGGTGTGAACTATTCAATCAGCTCAGCATGTGCGACTTCTGCACACTGTGTTGGTCATGCCGTTGAGCAAATTCAACTTGGTAAGCAAGATGTTATCTTTGCAGGTGGTGGTGAAGAACTTCACTGGACACTAGCAATGGAATTTGACGCGATGGGTGCACTATCAACAAAATATAACGAAGAGCCAGAAAAAGCGTCACGCACTTACGATGCAAATCGCGATGGTTTTGTTATTTCTGGTGGTGGCGGCATCATGGTTATTGAGGAGCTTGAGCATGCTCTAGCTCGTGGCGCACATATTTATGGTGAAATCGTAGGTTATGGCGCGACTTCAGATGGCTACGACATGGTTGCGCCATCAGGCGAAGGTGCGGTTCGTTGTATGAAGCAAGCAATGGCGAACCTTGACTGTGGTATTGATTATCTCAATACACACGGTACTTCAACGCCAGTGGGTGACGTAAAAGAGCTTGGTGCGATTCAAGAGCTATTTGGCGATAACTCTCCAGCAATCAGTGCGACTAAAGCAATGACCGGCCACGCGTTAGGTGCAGCGGGTGTTCATGAAGCTATTTACTCAGTACTGATGCTAGAAAATAACTTCATTACTCCATCAATCAACATTGATGAGCTGGATGAAGAAGCAAAAGGTTTAGACATCGTAACAGAACGTCGCGATGTTGAACTAAACACAGTTATGTCGAACAGCTTCGGTTTCGGCGGCACAAACGCCACATTGGTTGTTCAAAAGTATAAAGGCTAATTTTTTAAATTAGACGATTATGAAAAGCCCTACGGGGCTTTTTTTGTTTGTAGTCACTGTTTTTAATTCTTCTCTCTTGTCTTAATTTCGTCTTTTATCATGAATATATTTATGCCTTAAATTCAGGGTGTTGAATAATATATTTCAATATGCTAGAAAATATTTGTGCATATAAAATGTACAGTTTTGAAAGGGATAATTATGGAAGATATTTACGAAGTGGATGTAGATGGAGATGGCATCAGTGATGGTGTTGTTGCTGACGTAGACGGCGATGGTTACGTGGATACAGTAGGTATTGATCAAGACGGTGATGGCATAATTGATACCGTGGCGATGGATACAGATGGAGATGGATATGTTGACACCATCATGGTAGATGAAGATGGTGACGGCGCAGTTGATACGATTGCTATGGATACCGATGGTGACGGTTACGTAGATTCGGTCGGCGTTGATTCTGATGGGGATGGTGTCATTGATACCGTTGCTATGGATACTGACGGTGATGGGGTAATTGATCTGGTAGCAATGGATTTAGATGGTGACGGCGATATTGATGCCGTAATCGCTGACACTGACTTTGATGGTGAAGCGGATACCATGATGATTGATGACGATGGATTTGACGATTATTAATAAAAAGGATTTAATTATGTTTAACAAAATAAAAGAGACAGCGGCAAAAAACTTTACTGACGAGGAAGGGAATAGTCAGCTGGGTGTAAATTTAAAAGAAAAGAGTGAAGGCTTAACTGCTTCTATAAAGCAAAAAGCGACAGATGCAAAAGATAATATCAAAGATATATCTGTCATGAATAAAGTAAAAGAGTTCACTAAAGCGTCTGTCAAAACGGTCGAAGACATAGATAACGATCTATTAGCCGGTAACTCTCAATACGAAATTAACAACTTTAGGGTATCAGCAACTGCGGGCGTCACTGCCGGTATGACATTAGACATCCACTTTGTTAAAAACCAAGGTGCAAAAGAGATTGCGCAGAAGGCATCGCGCTTTTTAATCGTGGTTAACCCTGATACGGGTAGCAAAATTCAGGTGCCGCGCAGTGCGCTTGTAAATAAAGATACGGCTAAGATTAAAGATCCAAAAACGGAAGCTGTTTTAACTATTGATGCCAAGACGGGGGCTATTCTGTCTTAAGTTAGATGAAACAGCCGGCATGATACAGCCTAAGTAATTAGGCTGTATATTCAAAGCATTAAACTTTGTGCTTCATCAGTCTTTCTTTATCGCGAGACCAATCTCTGTCTTTAATGTCAGCACGTTTGTCATGCATCTTTTTACCTTTAGCAAGGTGGAATTCTAGTTTGACCCAGCACTTCTTCCAGTACATTGCTGTCGCAACTAAAGAGAAGCCATCACGCTCAGTGGCACCGATTAACCTGTCTATTTCTCGTTTGTTGAGCAGTAACTTGCGATAGCGAAGCGGATCACAGATAACATGAGTTGAGGCACTATTTAAAGGCTGTATCTGACTGCCAAGTAAAAATGCTTCACCGTCTTTTAGATGAATATAAGTTTCTGAGATATTAACCTTACCAGCTCGGATGCTTTTGACTTCCCAACCTTGTAGTTCCATACCTGCTTCGAACTTATCGTGTAAAAAATACTCATGACGCGCCTTTTTATTAAGCGCTATGGTATTGCTTGTTGATTTATTTGATTTTTTCTTTGCCATAATGGCTTAGTCTACCTACAAATCGAATTGGAAAACAGAGTTATTTAATTTTTATGCCATATTTTCGCTCACAGTGGCGCTGCAAACAAGATAAATCTTTAAAAGCTTGGTAAAATTGGGACAGTTAAGTTTGGAGATCGTATGCCACAAGTAGAAAAAAGTGCATTGGTGATGTACAGCACACAAGAAATGTTTGATTTGGTCAATGATGTAAATGCTTACCCAGATTTTTTACCGAACTGTTCTGGTGCGAAGGTGTTGAGTAGTTCAACGGAAGAAATGACAGCAAGTTTAGAAATTTCAAAAGCAGGTTTGACCAAGTGGTTTACTACTAAAAATCAATTTGAAGGCAATCGAGTTAAAATGCAGCTCGTTGATGGTCCATTTAAATCATTACAAGGCTATTGGGAGTTTGTAGAACTGGATGAACAGGCTTGTAAAGTACACTTAAAATTAGAGTTCGAGTTTGCTAGTAAACTCATTGAGCTTGCTTTTGGTAAAGTGTTTAATGAAGTTGCAAAAAATATGGTTACGGCATTTACCAAGCGCGCTAAATCGGTATATGGGGTTAGGTAAATGATTAAGGTTGAAGTTGTATTTGCTCTGCCAGACAAAGCGACATGTTTAACGGTTGATGTTGCTGAAGGTACATCCGCTGAACATGTTGTGATGCAGTCGGGGATCTTAGAGCGATGTCCAGAGATTGACCCCACAAATTTGAGTTTAGGGATTTGGAATCGGACAGTAAAATTACATCAAGTTGTCAAAGAGGGTGACCGTATAGAGGTTTATCGTCCATTGATTGCTGATCCTAAAGAAGCAAGACGACGAAGAGCTGACAAAGCAAAAGAAGAGGGAAGAGCAAACAAGATCACAGGTGGTCGAGCTTAACTTCTAACATTAAAAAAGCCACCATACGACGTGGCTTTTATGGTGACTTAAACACGCTTAATTATTTAATGCTGTCTTGGTGAGCTTCCTTTTCATCGGCTAAGTCATCTTTGAGTTTGCGAATTTTTAACCCCAACTCTTGCCCTCTATGTTTTGCATAATAAGTACAACCAATGAACATAGATGTGGCAAAAATCAATTCTAAGCTAACCCAAAGTAGCTCATCTGTCGCTATCCAAAGCAGCGTAAAGCCATGTATAAAGTAGATTAAGACAATGAAATTAGCCCATGCAAAGGTATATGGCTTGTCTTGAATTATGCCTTTGAGAGGTAATAACAGAGGAAGAATATAGACTGCAAACATAAAGCCTATACTGTGTCCTTCTCTTGGGGAGAGAAGAAATAGCCAAGCGGGCATTAAGATTAATAAGCCAAAGTAGCCAAAGAGCGCTAATCGATGGAATTGCTTCGTTTTCGGTTGTTTTGGGGTGTCACTCATAATAGTTTCTTTGCAACTGTGTAAAGTCGAGTTGCTACTGCTCGACAAATTTTAGTTTCAGTGTCGGTTAATTGTGAGTTGTTATCCATCCCAGCAACATGGCTGGCACCATAAGGTGTACCACCGCCCTCAGTTGATAAAAGCTCGGGGACATCATAAGGCACGCCCATCAGCATCATGCCATGATGTAATAATGGAAGGGACAAATTGAGTAACGTGGCTTCATTACCTCCATGCATACTGCTAGAGGAGGAAAAAACACATGCCGGTTTATCAATTAATTGCCCTTTAAGCCAAATATCACTGGTTGTTTCCCAAAATGATTTTGCTTGAGCTGCCATCATGCCAAAGCGTGTTGGTGTACCAAATGCTAAGCCATCGCACTCAATGAGGTCTTGTTTGCTTACTACAATGTCATGTGCGTGCTTTTGAACAAAGGTCCGCAACCGCACAGTTGCACCGTGGGCATTGAGTGTTTCGGCTATTTCATTGGCCATAGACTCTACTGAGCCATGACTTGAATGGTATAAAACTAAAATAGTTGGCATAAGCTTAAATGATGTCTAAAACCGATTCAGGTGGGCGGCCTAGTGCTGCTTTAGTTCCATTGACGACAATTGGGCGCTCTATCAATTTTGGATTTTCAATCATTGCTTTTCTCAATGTTTGCTCATCACTGTTTTTACTCAGGCCCAACTCTTTATAGATAGCTTCTTTGTTTCTCACTAATTGATGGGCTGACTCAAAACCAAGCTGAGTAATTAACGTATCAAGGGTCGCAGCATCAATGGGGTTTTTCAGATACTCTACGATATCGGGTTGAACGGCATTTTCTTCCAATAAAGCAAGCGTTTGTCTTGATTTTGAACAGCGAGGGTTATGATAAATAGTGACTGACATAATGAACCTTATAAACGGTAACTTATATTTTTGTTGATTGTAACTTATCGAAGTAAGTGTGCCTATCTTTTGCATTAACTTAATATTTAGCTTATTAATGACTAGGTAGGCCGTTGATAATATTACAATTTGGCAAGTTCTTTTTGCATGTTTCGATACTTAGCCAAGAGCGCTTTTAGACGCAATTTTTTGATTTCATCGTCTTTTTCGATGAAGTTGAGCGCTTTCTGAACTTCGTCAGCTGCTTTCATAAAAGCACCATAGTGAGACAGTAGACTTGCCCTTGATTCATGATAAGCCGCTTTATTCTCACTGAGTTCATATGCTTCGGTGAGCAATTGCTTAGCAAGTACATGATTAGGCTTCTCTAACAAAAACACTCTCAGGAGTTGCTCTGCTTTGTCGTACTTTTTCGCCTTAATGGCGGTATTAGCTAAATTTAATGTGATAACTTGATTATTCGGACGAAGTTGATGCTTCTGCTCTAGAAGGGAAATCACTTTGTCGTATTGCTTTTGCCCTAATTTAATATCAGTAAATACATCTAAATAAAACAGGTTGTTGGGGTTTTGCTTAAGTAATTTTCCGATGATTTTATCCGCTTGGTCGTACTTCTTTTGGTCGAGTAAAGAAATAGCGAGACCGTATTCATACTGGCTTTTATCAAGGTCAGAGCTGGTTCTTAAAATATTTTCAAAGTAGGCCTGAGCATCTTTTTTGTCCAACTGGTAGCGAGCCATGACACGGCTTTTTGCGTAATTAAAGTCTGCACTGCTTGGGACGTACTTTTTAGGGTATTGTTGTGCTCTGAGCCTGACGTCTGACACTCGAGAATCAGGCAAAGGGTGCGTAAGCAAGAACGCCGGGGGCTTATTTTTAAAACGAACTTGGGCGGCCAGTTTGGTTAAAAACTCACTTGCAGCATATGGGTCGTAACCCGCTTTTTGTAGAGTTTGCATGCCAAATCTATCAGCTTCTTGCTCAGCCTTTCTGCTGTGGGTAAGTTGACTCAAAGTTGCTTGAGTACTATTCGCTGCAAGAATTGCCATACCGGCATCAGGGGCGACAACCGTGGCAAGAATACCGGTGATTAAGCCCGCAATAGTCAATGCGCTATTGTCTTTTGCTTGCTGGATCCTTCGGGCCAAGTGCCGTTGTGTGACGTGAGCAATCTCGTGACCAAGCACAGATGCGAGTTGGCTTTCATTGTCTGATTGTGCAATAAGCCCTGTGTGCACCCCAACATGGCCACCATAAAATGCAAATGCGTTGATCGCTTTGTTGTTTAGCCAGAAAAACTTAAAAGGAAACCTAACATCATTTGCACTGGCTACTAACTTGTTGCCTAGTGATGACAGGTATTCATTGAGCACCGGATCTTGAACAAGTGGAGAGCTTGCGCGGATCTGCATCATCATAACTTCACCTATGGCTTGCTCTTTCTCAATAGGTAAAACTTGAACAGCAGACGTACCAAGGTCAGGAAGTTTAAAATCTGAGGCGGTACTTACGGTAGAATAACTCATTGTTAGAGCGCATAAAGTCGCAGCAAGTGCTTGTTTTAATCGCATTCTAGTCCTTCTTATAATCGTCACCGAGCATGATTTTAGCTAGATTTATTTCATCTTCACAAGCTCGGGCGTCTTTTTCACATAATAAATAAAAATCCTTTATTGAGACCCCATCGACATTGATAACGTTCAATTCTCTTTTCAAAAGAGAAATGGTTTGATGAACAACCTTGTGCGCATGCAATATCAACGCTTTGTCTGCAATGTCTCCTCGTTCAAAGTAAAAACGAATAAACTTATGCATTTGGCTGAATCTAATCAGCGTTTTCATGGTGTGGGGGTCCCATACATTAAATTCTAAATATTTATTATCTTTAAGGTATGTATCCACTTTGACATTACGGGCAATTGGAAATGCCCAAAGTTCATAACCTCGCTCTGTAAAAGCTTGATGGAGAGAGACTTTTGGCGCACTGTCACAATGCACGATACCATTATCATCTTCATATCCGTCCAAAAGCTGTAAATTCCAATTGCGCTTGTCTAATAATCTTTTGATCGCATTATCGAAGCCGTGCTGAAAAATACCCTCGCTTTCACTGACCGAAGACGCGACTAGGTGGTAAAACGGCGGGAGCTCACCCCAATTGATTTGTTTTTTGTACCAATTGATTTCTTTTAGTGTGGGGTTCGCCGGCAAACGTGCCTTGTTATTTGCTTTTGGCATGTGGTTTCCCGTAAAACTTATTGTTCTTATAAGAATAAACCATTGGCAATGTTCAAGCTACTGAAAGACGCCGCTTTGCTTTCAAAATAGATGATTTTTCGCTTGCTCTTTGCTAGGCGGGTAATTTATAAACGGGGTTGCAGATACTGCGAACGCGAATGGGGTATATAATTGGTTTCTATTGTTTTTAAATTGTATTGTATGTGCTTTATCATTACCTACACCTAACCTAAAATTAACAAGGGGAGGCTTGTGAGTTTGTTTAAAACTAAAAATGAAGAACCAAAGGTGATTGACTTGCGAGGCTATCAATGCCCGCAGTTATTTGTACAATTTAAATGGCAGCTAAAAAGCATGTGTGTTGGCAGGATAAGATTTATATATTCAGATGCGCAAGACATATCAGATGTAAAGCGCTATTTGTGTGGTCATTCGTATCACCATGCCTGTTTAAATGAGGGCACTTTTAACTATATTGAGGTTCACGTCACGGATGTTTGAGTTAATTAAATCCTGGTACCAAGAGAAATTTACAGACCCTGATTCGGTCACACTTCTACTGATGCTCGTTTTTATGGCGACCATGCTGTATTTTTTTGGCTCATTTGTCATTCCTGTCTTAGTTGCTTTAGTGATAGCTTATCTACTTGACTGGCCAGTGACACGTTTACAAAAGGCCATACCCAGTCGATTAATGGCAACTAGCATAGTAATGTTAGGTTTCATTGGCGTAGTTTTGGCGCTACTTCTTGTGATTGTACCCGTGCTATGGTCGCAGGCGAGTAACCTAGTTCAAGAAGCCCCGAGCATGATAGAGAAAGGTCGTGATTACTTGCTTCATTTGCCTGATGACTACCCCAATTTGATTTCGGTGCAACAAGTACAGAACATCGTGACTGGTGTTGAGAGTAAAGTGTTGGCATTGGGAGAAGTAATTGTGTCGGTGTCGTTGACATCAATTAAAGACTTGGTTGCATGGTTAATTTATTTGATACTCGTCCCATTGCTGGTATTTTTCATGCTCAAAGATAAGACGAATTTAACAATGGGTATTAAGCAGCTTATACCTAAAGACAGAAAACTTATCACGCAAGTGTGGGAAGAAATGGATCATCAAATAATGAACTATATTCGCGGTAAAGTCATTGAGATAGTCATTGTTGGTGGTACAAGCTTTATTGCCTTTGCTGTATTAGATTTGCGTTATGCAGCACTGCTTGGCACGTTAGTTGGGTTGTCTGTGTTAATTCCGTTTATTGGTGCGGCATTAGTGACGATCCCTGTCGCTGCAGTGGCGTTGTTTCAGTTTGGATTAGCACCCGAGTTTTGGACCATACTCATTGTCTATGGGATAATTCAAGCGTTAGATGGTAACTTATTAGTACCGCTGTTATTTTCAGAAGCCGTCGATCTAAACCCTGTCTATATTATTGTTGCCGTTTTATTTTTTGGCGGCTTATGGGGGTTTTGGGGAGTATTCTTTGCGATCCCGCTTGCATCCTTGGTCAAAGCGTTAGGGAACGCTTGGTCTACTAGCCAACGCCAGGCAAACCCAATTTAGCACACAGGTGAATGAGATAAAAAGGAGCATTTATGCTCCTTTTTTTGTATTTGAGAAATTAATTATCTTTAACTGAAAGAGTGTTTATGTGTAAAATGGAATAACTTAGTTCATATAGTTATAAGTTGTGTACGTGAACCCCAAAAGCCCGGAACAGATTTATCTTGACGCAAATGCGACTACGCCAGTAATCAGCCCTATATTGGAAAGAGTCATGGAAACCATGGCTGTTAATTTTGGCAATCCATCCAGTGCTCACTTGGCTGGGATTAAAGCTAAAGATTTGCTAGAAGAAACTCGACAACTTGGGAAAAAGGCGATAGGCGCCCTTGGTGGGGAGTTGCTTTTTACGTCTGGTGCAACCGAAGGGATCCAAACGGCTATAGTGTCAGTTATCAGTCATTATTTGAAATATGCACCAAGAGATCCGCATGAGCCTACTATATTGTATGGGGCAACAGAGCATAAAGCAGTTCCAAACACGATTAAGCACTGGAATAGCCTATTAGGTCTTAATGCGAGGCTAATAGAGATCCCAGTAGACCAGTACGGTATGTTAGATCATGATTTCATTGCACGTAATATATCAAATGCTGTGATGATATGTACGATGGCAGTGAACAATGAAACTGGAGTCAGACAAGATCTATATGGGCTAGAAACAGTGATTCGTGCTCATAATCCAGATATCGCTTGGCTTGTGGATTGTGTACAAGCATTGGGAAAAATGGAGATGCGTATGGATACGATTTCTATTGATTATGCACCATTTTCTGGTCACAAGTTGTATGCGCCTAAAGGGATCGGCTTTTTGTATATAAGGTCGGAAAAGCCTTACATTCCTTTTGTCGCGGGTGGTGGTCAAGAGTCAGGGATGCGATCTGGCACAGAAAATTTACCAGGTATTGCTGGCCTGCATAGTTTATTTTCTCTACTTGTGAGCCAAAGTGAAGTCTTCAATTCGATTCATAAGCTCCGGCAGCACCGTGCTATGCTGGTGGACGCAATACAGGAGACGTTTCCAAAAGTAACTTTTCATAGTCATTTTGAAGACTCGGTACCGACGACACTTAATTTTTCTGTGGCCGATTTCACGGGTAAAGAAGTGATTGACTTAATGGATGCGGCGGGGATCAGGGTAAGTGGGGGTTCTGCTTGCAGTTCAGGTGCAAATAGCAGCTTCGTTTTACAAGCTATGGGACTGAGCAATTGGTGTTGCTCAAATGCAATTCGTTTGTCTTTTGGACCTGCAGACAGCACAGTGTTTATTGAAAAAGCCTGCCACGCGATCCGTGCAATCAAACCCTCAATACTACATGAGCAATCTTCGAATATATGTGGTTTGACACACCTATATTATCAAAATCAACAGTGCTGGTTATTTGTCTCCAAAAATCAAGAAGCGGTTGTTGTTAGCCCGATCCAAGCTTTGTTACCTAAAATAAAACGCATGTTAGAAAACAAAAGTTTGAACAAGGTAACATTCATTGTCAGTGACGATACAGACCAAAGCGAGCAATTGATAAACAATATAACAGGTATCTTTGGACAATCAGTTGAAGTTTTGATGCCAGACCAACTGGGGCAACACGGGGGTTACTTTGGCAGTGATGATTGGAGTGTTACATACCACACTGTGGATGGCAAAAAGTCTATGATCTTCAGCGTCTTTAATGAAGAAACACAAAAAAAGGTATTTCTGACCAAGGCGTTTTGCAATTTAGATACAAGTTCAAATAGTCTTTTTTTCGCTACCGACTTTGCTAAAAAAGAGACTTTTCTTTGTTCAAACACGGCATTAAACAACCAACTTGACTGTGAATACACTTCAATTGAATATGATGAGCTAGCAAGTCGAAAGGCTGCGAATAGTTGGTTAAATACACACGATGCTGTAGTGCTTGATGTAAGAGAGCGAGGAGAACATCATTTATCTCTAGGTGAAGTACCAGAGAAGCTGGACTGTGAATTAGAAAATCGCTTGATCAATATTCCGATAGGGCGTTTGGTCAATGCGTTTATTGACGGCAAGTTATCAACCGATTCAATGTATCTCATTGTCTGCAGAACCGGTAAGCGCTCAAAATTGGCCGCTGAGATATTGTGCTCTTTGGGCGTTAAAAAAGTAGCTAACTTGAGTAAAGGACTGGCACGACTTTAAGCGCCAGTCTCAATTTATTAAACCGGTGCCGGCCCTGTACTTTCACGAACTACAATCGTTGGAGTGAAAGTCGTGATGATGTCTTTATCTTGTTTTCTGCTGCCACGCGTTTTGGAGAAAAGTAACCTTGCTGCATGCTCCGAAATAACACTATTTGCTTGGTGTGCAGTGGTCAATTTAGGCCATGTTTGTCTCGAGAAGGGTGAGTCCTCAAACCCAGAAATAGATAGCTGTTCTGGAATAGCGATGTTCATCAGTCTAGAAGCAAATAATGCACCTGCCGCGATTTCATCGTTTCCGCCTAATATGGCAGTGATTTTGGCCGCATTGTTGTCTTTCAATAAAGCTTTAGCACCTTTTACTCCAGACTCAAAAGAGTAGGTTCCCTCATAAATGAGCTCATTATTAATAGAAAGGTCGTGATCTTTGAGTGCTTGTTGATAGCCTGCTAGACGCTCTGTTGTTGATTTATGTTCCGCATCTCCGCATGCGAATGCAATTGTTTTATGACCCAAATTAATAAGATGCACAGTGATTTCATAAGCTGCTGCATAGTCATCAACGTAAATACAGTTGTTGTTTTTAATTTCTGGTGCATCGTCGGGATCATTTGGAGCAGCCTCATTTTGCCCAGAGAGTAGCCTAACATAGGCAACGCCTAACTCATCAAGCATATTAATGATGTCTTGTTGCTCAGAAAGTGGAGGTGTTAATACTAACCCAGCTAATCGAGAACGTTGAATCATGGTGGCAATCTCTTTATGCATATCAGGATCTTGTGCACAACATGGATGAATTACAAGTTCATAGCCTTCGTCTTTGCACCGAGATAAAACACCATTTTGCATGTCTATAACATAATAAGCATTTGGATTATCATAAACCAAGCCTATTGCAAATGAAGAAGTACCCGCCAAATTACGAGCGGCAGTATTTGGCTGATAATCAAGTTCTTTGACAGCTTGCATCACCAAATCGTAAGTTTTTTTTCTTACAGAGGGTTCTTTATTAATAACCCTTGATACAGTTTTCATTGATACGCCAGCATGCTTTGCGACGTCGTTGATGGTTACTTTCATTTTTTTTCTTCTATAGGGTATAGGCTTAATTCTTGGCCAAAATTTGAGTCATTAGTTAACACAGGCTCTCAATTTGCTGACTTTTAGTGCTAATAAGCACTAGCAAGCATGCGCTAAAGGGCAATATAGTATATTTCAGCTTTTCATGAAATGATCAAATTTAAACACGCGAACATTTTAACAATAACTGAATAACTTTAATTTATTTAATGATACCGGTGTCAAAAATTAAAAAATCAGTTATTATATGCAAAGTAAAATGAGGAACATGCAGTTTGACAGCGTTGTCATTTTAACTTATGGTTAACGCTCGAATATGTTTATGTGTGTATTTTATGAGTTTGCACACTATCATCGCTAGGGGAAAAATTATGAATTGCCGTACAACATTACCAAGTTGGCAAGCATTATCAGCATCATCAGAACAACTAAAAGAAAAGCATTTAAAGACTCTTTTTGAGACTGATAGCGGGCGTTTCGATAAATTTTCTCGCCAAATACCTGGCGTACTGTTTGATTTTTCAAAGCAATTAATCGACGACAACACATTTGAGCAGCTAGTCAAACTAGCTAAAGAAACAGATATTGCTGCGTGGCGTGAGAAAATGTTTTCTGGAGAGAAAATAAATATCACAGAAGACAGAGCTGTCTTACATGTTGCACTGAGAAACCGTGAAATGTCCCCAATTTATGTAGATGGGGTAAATGTAACAGCGCAGGTAGAGGCTGAGCTTGAAAAAATTAAAGCTTTTACTGAACGTGTTCGTAAGGGTGAGTGGACTGGTTTCACTGGCCAAGCTGTAAAAGATATTGTGGCTATCGGTGTAGGTGGCTCAAACTTAGGCCCGCAAATGGTCACGGAGGCACTAAGTGCTTATAGTGACGGCAACTTAAACGTACACTATGTCTCGAATGTCGATGGTGTGCAACTGGCTCAGGTTTTAGATAAGGTCAATGCAGAGACGACATTGTTTGTTATCTCCTCGAAGACTTTCACTACATCTGAAACAATGAATAATGCGCAATCAGCGGTCAGTTGGTTTTTACAAAGTGCAGAGAATGACAGTGCTATTGCAAAGCATTTTGTTGCTGTGAGTACAAACCTTGAGAAAACTCGTGCGTTTGGTATCGCCGATGAAAACGTGTTTACTATGTGGGATTGGGTAGGCGGTCGCTTTTCTCTTTGGAGTGCAATAGGCCTGCCAATCGCGTTATATCTAGGCTACGATGCTTTTGTTGAGGTGCTTGAAGGTGCTTTTGAAGTTGATACGCATTTTAAAACGGCTGAGTTTGAAGATAACATTCCTTTACTTATGGCACTATTAAGTGTCTGGAACTCTAGTTTTTTGGGACATACTTCCCAAGCTATATTGCCGTACGATCAAGCACTTCATATGTTACCTGCATACCTTCAACAAGGTGAAATGGAAAGTAATGGTAAACATGTAACATTTGCAGGACAAACTGTACCTTATACAACCGTGCCAATTATTTGGGGTATGACTGGTATTAATGGTCAACATGCTTTTTATCAGTGCTTACACCAAGGCAATGTGATTGTGCCAGCTGATTTTATTGCGTCTGTAGAACCTCAAATAGAGCTTGGACAGCATCATGATGTATTGCTATCCAACTTCTTTGCGCAAACAGAAGCATTAATGGCAGGCGTAAATGAAGAACAAGTTCGTGCTGATCTCACTGCAAAAGGCAAATCTGAAAGTGAAATTGAGCAATTGGTCGCACATAAAATCCACCAAGGTAACCGCCCAACAACGTCAATTATCTTAGACAAAGTTGACGCCAAAGCTGTGGGCAGGTTGATTGCACTGTATGAGCACAAAATTTTCTGTCAGGGTATTATTTTGAATGTCTGCTCATTCGACCAATGGGGTGTGGAGCTTGGTAAAGGCTTGGCGAGCAACATAGAAACAGAATTAACGCAAGCAGATGTTAGTCATGAGCATGATAGTTCTACATCTGGCTTAATCGCTTACTATAAGCAAAAAAGAAATAAGTAAATCGTAGCTTCAAGTTGCGATAGTAAAGAATACCTTTGAACGGGTAGCGCTGGAGTACTTAGGGCCTGTATTTTTGTGAGAGGAATTACAGAGCCCCTAAGACTCATTTTTGAGACTGTTTAAATAAAAATATAATGCATTGCTTGGTATTTCCTTCTACAACCAAAGTGATCATGTGGTCTGAGAACGAATTCAAACCTATAAGTGAAGTTGTGTTTGGCATGTTTACCTAAAACACCAAACGGTTTTGATTTTAGCGCGTGTTCTCCATTGAGTAATGACCGCGCACCTAACCTAGTGAGAAATAATTATGCTTAATCCTTTTGATATCGTAATTTTTGGTGGGGGCGGCGATTTAGCGTTGAGAAAATTGTTGCCTGCTATGTATCGTGCATATCAAGAAGGCAACCTGCCCGAAGGTAGTCGAATCCTACCGACTGTTCGAGAAGAAAGTAAAAAAAATGAATACGTTGAAAATGCAGGCAAGGCGCTTCAAGAACATTTAGGTAAAGGCGAATACAATCAAGCTGACTGGAATGCTTTTTCCCAATTTTTAGTGCCAGTTGTAGTCAATGTCACAGAAGCTGATGATAATTGGGACCTACTTCGAGACATTTTGGAACAAGACGACAATAATAAATCTCGCGTTTTTTACCTTTCTCTTCCTCCCGCTGTTTATGGCACCTGCTGTGAACTGTTATCTAAAAAGTCTCTAATCAGTGAAAATTCACGCGTTGTTGTTGAAAAGCCTATCGGTTACTGCGGAGAGTCTGCTGAGGAAATTAATTCGAAAATAGCTGAATATTTTGAAGAAGATCAAATATTCCGTATTGATCATTACCTAGGTAAAGAGACGGTTCAAAACTTAATGGCATTGAGATTTTCTAATGTGTTATTTGAAAATCTATGGGATGCAAAAACGATTGATAACATTCAGATTAGTATTTCAGAGACCGTTGGTTTAGAGAGCCGAGCTGGCTTTTATGACAAAGCGGGTGCTTTAAGGGATATGGTTCAAAACCATTTACTTCAGCTGCTTTGTTTAGTTGCAATGGAATCTCCTCACAAACTGAATGCCAATCGAATTCGAAATGAAAAGTTAAAGGTGTTAGAAGCGCTGAGACCGCTGACAGATGAGCTTGTTGATAAAAACGTTGTTAGAGGTCAATATGTTCCTGGTGATTTGAATGGTACTTTAGTTCCTGGTTATTTAGAAGAGCTAGGAGAGGGGTCAAGCACAACCGAGACGTTTGTTTCTATTCGAGCACATATTGATAACTGGCGCTGGTCTGGCGTACCTTTCTATTTAAGAACCGGTAAACGTATGAAGCAACGTTGTGCGGAAATCGTGGTTGAGTATAAGCCGGTCTCTCACAATGTGTATGATGATACTGTCGGTCCAATCTTGCCTAACCGCTTGATCATTAGACTTCAGCCAGAAGAGAGCATCCAGCTTACGTTGATGTCAAAAAGACTAGATAACTTAGAGATGCAACTAGAACCTGTCACATTAAATATTGAGTTGAGTGAAAAGTATTCAAATGGGTTCCATTCAGATGCGTACAAGCGTCTGATGTTAGATGCAGCTGCAAATAATCCTTCACTATTCATCCATCGTGACGAAGTAAGGCAAGCTTGGAAATGGATTGACCCTATTATCGCAAGATGGCAAGAAAAAGGCGCGCCGGCTTTATACAGAGCAGGATCTTGGGGCCCAGAATCAGCGGATGAATTATTAGAAGAAAAAGGCCATGCCTGGTTTAATGTTGGAGAGAATAACTAATGGCAATATTAACGGAAAAGTTTTTCGATTCTAAAGATGAAATGACCGAGCACTTGGCTTCTATCTTAGAAAATACATTAAGCCAAGCCATCGAAACTGACGCCGCTGCAAGTATTCTGGTGTCTGGCGGTTCATCTCCCGCCCCAGCTTATAAGCGCTTATCTGGCTTGGATTTAGATTGGAGCAAAATTACGGTAGCGATGGTTGATGAACGCTGGGTTGAGCCGAGCCATGAAAAGTCTAATGAAGCATTCATTAACTCGACATTACTGCAAGATAAGGCTTCAAAAGCGTCATTTGTGACAATGAAAAATAGCCAAACTACAGCTGTTGATGGCCAAGCGGAAGTGGAAGAACGCTATCAAGCATTGAAACAGCCATTTGATGTAACTATTTTAGGTATGGGCCCCGACGGGCATACCGCTTCTTTGTTTCCCAATGCAGAAGGTTTAGAGTCAGCTCTTGAAACAGATCAATTGGTATGTGCAATTAACGCTATAGAAAGCGAAGTCACAGGCAGTATTACCGAACGTATCAGTTTAACTTTAGCTGGTATAGCGAATACGCAACATGCAATTTTGCTTATTAGTGGCGATGCAAAACGTGCTGTTTACGAAGAAGCAAAACAAGCTGGTTCTGAATTGGATATACCGTTGAGAGCTGTATTAGGACTACCAAATTTAAAACTGAGTGTTTTTTGGTGCCCTTAAACCCTTTCTTTTGCAAAAGCGCGTGTAAAGCGCGCTTTTTCTCAGTTCCTGTCTATATATTGAATTTTCACTCTTCTAAAATTTTACCGCGCACGCTTAAAGTGCTATGAAAAATATTAGTGTTAGAAAAGCATCCTTACATTATTTATTGTTCTGAATTTTTATTCATGCCGAGTGGCTTAATAAATTTGCATACTCGAACCGATTAACTAAGTTTGGGAAAATATCAAAAGTAGTTACTATGAGTGAGCTGCTTATTTGGTAACTCGATATGTTCAAACATGGAAACGCACTAAATACATACTTTATTCGTATTTGTTATATCGAATAAAAAATAATTTTTGTCTCTGAAATTTTTTTTATTGCAAATAATGAAATCAATTTTTAAGTAATTGAAATTAATTTCTTAATTTTCAACCTGATCCATGAGTATTTGTTTTTTGTCCTGCAAGGGTGAGTCCTTTTCGCTTTTACTGGACATACACCATAAAATCATCTAAAATGACAGCGTTGTCATTGAGAATTGTTATCACCTTGAACAGCTTCTGCCCAGGCTATTATTTTGATGAACTCTCCAATTATTGCATTAGATTTATGCAGTCACTTATTTAGATACAAAAAAGTTGTATCATTCACCGTATTAACTACAGATTTATGCATCTAGTATGCTATATTAGAACGCGTTTGTAACAAAGTATATCCAAAGCTTATATAATTTTATGTTTTTCAAAGACTTAGAAATTTAAGTGAAAATTTTTAAAGTTTTTGTTTAAAAAACATGTAGCGATTATGTAATTTTGGGTGTATGGTTTGTTATTAGATGACAGCGTTGTCATCATCACTGGGCAGAAGTGATTTAAAAACCAACAAAATGATTCAAGGGGAATCCTGTGTTAGCTAATAATTTTAAGAAAAGTTTACTAGCTGCAAACATTGGTCTTGCGTTTACCGCAGGTGTATCTGGTGTGGCAGTTGCTGATAGCGGTACTCAAGTCAAAGAAGACGTAGAAGTAATTGAAGTACGTGGTATTCGTCGCTCATTAGAAGCGTCTCTTAATACCAAGCGTTTTGCAGATGGTGTTGTAGATGCAATCACAGCAGAAGATATCGGTAAATTTCCAGACAAAAACATTGCAGAGTCTCTAAAACGTGTACCTGGTATCACAATCCAAGGTCAATTTGGTGAAGGTGATGCTGTTTCTATCCGTGGTGCAGGTGCTGACTTCACTAAGACAACTCTAAATGGTCAAAACGTAGCTTCAACTGGTTGGTTCGTATTAGAGCCGGCTAAGCGTTCATTCAACTACACGTTATTGCCATCTGAATTAGTAGGCGGTCTAGAAGTTTATAAGTCGTCACAAGCTGACATCATTGAAGGCGGCGTAGGTGGTACTGTTATCGTTAATACACGTACACCACTTGAGCTAGATGCAAACACTATTTATGGTTCACTTGAGTTTTCTCACTCTGATGACTCAGGTGAAACGGATCCACAGTTCTCAGGTATGTACAGCTGGAAAAATGACAATGAGAACCTAGGTTTCTTATTCTCAGCAGTACAGCAAACTCGTCAACTTCAGCGCCAAGGTAACGAGG
This sequence comes from Pseudoalteromonas luteoviolacea, assembly GCF_000814765.1. Taxonomy (GTDB): domain Bacteria; phylum Pseudomonadota; class Gammaproteobacteria; order Enterobacterales; family Alteromonadaceae; genus Pseudoalteromonas; species Pseudoalteromonas luteoviolacea_H. Next base: position 317,482 of record NZ_JWIC01000005.1, on the reverse strand, counting down.
CATTTTGGGCATGGGGTAGTGGTCCTGTAGGTTTTGAGCAAGAGCGTGAGCGTAGTGCTTTCACTACTGCAATCGAATATGCTCCAACTGATTCTCTAAGTTTTGTTGTTAACTACATTGATATGAAGATGGAAGCTAACAACACAAACTATGCAATGTGGTTAACTCGTGGTGCTGATGACGCAACGACTGCATATATCCATGGCAATGGTTCAGAAGCGACTCCAGGCGTACCAGTAGCTGGTGCAATGAACGTTGCATTTTCACAAATGCGTCCTCGTGAAGCGACGATGAACTCAGATTACCTTGATTTCAAAGTAGAGTACGCTGGCGATAACTACAAGCTAGAGCTTGTTTTCGGTGAAACAACGTCTTCTGGTGGTACAGATTTCGAAATGGTTATGAACCCGAATTCAAATGCTGATATTTCTGCGGGTACATATGACTTCACTTCAGGTCACCACAAGTGGAACCTGCCTGAAGGCTTCGACCTAGCTACTTATACTCCAGGTGTAACTGATGCAACACCGCACGGTGCATTTGCAATGGGTACTGGCAGTAACTTCAATGCAACACCAAAGACGGATGAAGAGCAGTTCATTCAAGCAGACTTTGAATATATGCTTGATCATGACTTCATCAACTCAGTTAAAGTTGGTTTCAGATACGCTGAGCACGAAGCAACTAGTCGTCGTTTTGAGTTTAATCAAAACCTATGTTCAGATGACGTAACGACAGGTTGTTTTAACCCAGTATACGTACTAGACGGTACAGATCACGGTACATTCGATGTAGGTGCTGATGACCTTCAGATCCGTCGTTATGATATCGATGCAATGAAAAGCTGGGCAAAATCTAGTATTCAAGGCAGAACAGAAGACTTTGGCGCTTACAGCCACATTGAAGAAGAAAATACTTCAGTTTATGTAATGGCTAAGTACAGCGGTGAAAACTACCGTGGTAACTTTGGTATTCGTTACGCTCAAACTGATGCATCATCTATTTATTACAAAGAAGGATTAGCCAATCAACGCACTGTTGAAGCGGCTGATTACAGCGAAGTTTTACCAAGCTTCAACTTTGCATATGACCTTGCTGATGACAAAATTTTACGTGTAGCTGCTTCTAAAGTAATGACGCGTCCACAGTATAATGACATGTACTTTAACCCGTCACTATCTGGTGTTAACAATGAGCAAAACGATGACCAAAGAGTTGCATTAGGTAACCCTGGTCTAGTTCCGTTCACTGCAAACCAAGCTGAAGTTGGTATTGAATGGTACTTCAATTCAAGCTCACTATTAGCGTTAACTGCTTTCGTTAAAGATGTAGATAACTTTATTGTTATTAACCGTCGTGACGCAACTGCTGATGACATTACTAGACTTGGCTTGCCAACATTACCAGACAGAGAAGCTGTTAACGGTTGGACAATTGAAGAAAACTTCAATGGCCCAGGTGGTAAAGTACAAGGTATCGAATTCCAGTACCAGCAAGACTTTGGTAATGGCTTCGGTTCAATGGTTAACTACACGTACACTAAAGGTGAAGCTGATACTACTGAGTTTACTAATGGTAACGGTGAAGTAACTCGCGTATTCACTGATGGTAACATCGAATTAAGCGACAGCTCAAAATACGCTTATAACGTAACTGGTTATTATGAAAATGACTTGTTCTACGCTCGTCTTTCATACAACTACCGTAGCAGTTATATGATTCGTGAAACAGGTGGTTACGGTAACCGCTTGCATGAAGGTTTTGGTTCAGTTGATTTGAGCACGGTTTACCACGTTAACGATAACATCGATATTAAGTTTGATGTTGTGAACTTAACTGGTGAATCAGCAGAGCAATACGGAAATAACGCATATATTGAAGCGAATAATGGTTTCAGCGACGGTTTCCCTCTTTATGAATACGAGCAGGCTACACGTTACAGCCTAGGTGTTTCAGTACGCTACTAATAACTCGTAATCTAGAAATTAAGGAGCTTCGGCTCCTTTTTTGGTATTTGTTATGATTAAAAAAATTGTTATTGTTGGTGGCGGCACGGCCGGTTGGTTGGCTGCAAACCATTTAGGCAAGCGCTTCTTTGGTTCGGGCACCGAAGTTAAGTTAATTGAGTCTGCTAATATTCCAACGATTGGAGTAGGTGAAGGCACTGTCCCAATGATGAGACAAACGCTCGAGTACTTTGGGATTGATGAAGGCGAATTTATCAAAGAGTGTAATGTCGCGTTTAAGCAAGGCATATCTTTTGAGAATTGGATGGCGCCTAATAACGGCAACATGCATCAATATTATCACCCATTCGATTTTTTTAGCTCAGAGCTAGGTTTAGTAACATCGTGGCTAAATGAGCACTCAGATACAAGTTTTGCTGATTTTGTTGGCTTCCAATCGACTCTTTGCAATCATAATTTATCACCAAAGTTGATCACTCAACCGCAATATGATGGCGCTGCAAGTTACGCATATCATTTAGATGCAGGTGCATTTTCTGAATTACTTAAACGCCATGCGGTAAGTCAATTAGGTGTTATTCATCAATACAGTGATTTAGAAGAAGTTGTCATACGTGATGATGGAGAAATTGGACATTTAGTAACAGATACTGGCATAGAAGAAGCAGACTTATACATTGACTGTACGGGATTCAAGTCTTTGTTACTCGGTGAAGCTCTGCAAGTGCCTTTCATTCCAAAAGGGGATGTACTGTTTGCTGATAAAGCGCTTGCGGTGCAAGTGCCATATAGTGAAAATGAGCATATTCCTTCATATACCCGCTCTACGGCACAATCAGCTGGTTGGATATGGGATATTGGTTTGTATACCCGTAAAGGTATAGGCCATGTTTATTCATCTCACCATACCACGCAAGAGCAAGCCTACGTAGAGTTAGAAAATTACATTGGTACTGACTTAGATAAATTGAATGTCAGATCAATTGATATGAATGTAGGGTATAGAAGTAAGGCCTGGAGCAAAAATTGTGTTGCGCTTGGGCTGTCACAGGGGTTTGTTGAACCTTTGGAAGCAACTGGTTTGCTCGTTTTTGATGTAACTGCAAAAATGTTGGCGGACACACTACCGACTAATAAAATCGCATTTAATACAGTATCTACTCATTTTAATGAGACGGTGACTAATATGTGGAATAAAGTCATTGATTTTATTAAGTTGCATTATTGTATTTCTGATAGGGAAGACAGCGCGTTTTGGCTTGATAATAGAAGCCTTGACTCAATTCCTGACTCATTAAAAGACAAGCTTCAGCTCTGGCTTCATAAAGTACCGACACATTATGATTTTGGTGGTAAATTTGATGTGTTTGATATAGATAATTATCTTTATGTGCTTTACGGCATGTCATATCCAACTAACATTGAATCAAACCTGATTACTTCTTATGAGGCTAAAAGGGTGTCAGATATTGTGAAGACAATACAATACCAGCAGAAGCAGGCACGCGAACTTGCTCTCAATAATAAAGCCCTACTTGATAAAATTCACCAATTTGGTTTGGCTAAGCAGTAAAGTTCTTACCTTAATAGGTGCTTATATTACGCCTATTAAGGGGAGATAAGGTTAAATGTTTATCGCTCAATGTCTATAAATTGACTCAATGACGTGACCCGCCTAAAGCCCATTTTGTGTAAAGACTCTTTGTTTTAGAAAAGTCGATGTATTCCATCAGTTTATGTGTATAGTTAAACTGATCCAGCGGACTATCACGTTTTGAATAGTTAGCTTGTTTGTAGTCACTTCACACTATGATTTAGAGTATCTAACTCATAGTGTGGAGTAGCTCCTTTTATGGAAAGGCAAAGACCTGAGATTAAGTAGTTACACAAAACTTTGTCAGGCATAAAGCTTTATGTATTTTTAAGTATTTTCATCGATTCTCTAAAGTGTTCATCATGTGCTTTTAACGTGCATATCTGGCCGAAAATCAAACGGGGTTTGCGTGTTTTTTAAGCTTGGTTGTTTATGGATGTAGTTGATGCTTTACGGTGCAAAACAATCAGTAGAAATTTTTTGTTAATAAATCAAAATTAAAGCTTTAATGCTCTTTTCTTTTGTTTCTAAAACCTTTAGCCTTAGAGCCACTAAAAGTAATAATTACGAATTTGAATGGAGTAGTATTATGGCGGAGCAACAAGTGCAGCCTTTACACAACGAGAAGCATGCTAACCTTAAAGTACAAAACGGCATCAACGTTGATTTTCTTAAATCACAGCACCTAATCCCAGTTGTTGCACATGAGTTTGCTCGTGTAGCAACAGAGTTTCCAATGGCGTTTGTTAAAAATACTGAATCAGGTCAGTTCCAAGCGGTTGCACTTTTCGGTCTTGAACCAGGCGAAAACCTTTACGTAAAAGACGGCGTGTGGCAGTCAGGTTTTGCTCCTTTAGCAGCTGCTCGCTACCCGTTTGGTCTGGTTAAGCACCCTGAAGAAGATCAGTTTGGTATTGTAATCGATGAAGCAAGCCCACTAGTAAGTGAAGAGACGGGTAATGCATTATTTGCTGATGGTAAAGAAACTGAGTACCTACAAGCACGCAAAGAAGCACTAGTAAACTATGTTGAGTTTGCTCGCGTAACTGAAGTGTTCACAAAGTACCTTGCTGACAAAGAACTTTTAGTTCAACAGACACTAACAGTTGAAATCGCTGGTGAGAAAAAAGACATCAACGGCATTTACCTTGTAGATGAGCGCAAGTTAAACGAGCTAAGCGACGAAGATTTCTTAGATCTTCGTAAGCGTGGCTATTTAGCGCCTATCTTTGCTTTCTTGACTTCAACTCATCAAGTTGCTCGTCTAGCGCGTTTAAAAGCACAGTCTCAAGAAGCTTAATTCACTTTTAGCTTCTAAGAAAAAAGCACCTCAGGGTGCTTTTTTTGTTTTGGAATTTATCCGCTTAATTCAGCCCCTAACAACTTTTGACGCATAATGTTGCAGATATGTGTTCTTGTGTTTATCGTGCTTAAAATGCACCAATAATTATAAGGAACTCAGGATGCGCATGTTAAAAACGTTCTCAGCCATAATCGCAATGGCCACAGCCCTTCAATTGTCTGCACAGGAAACGCAAAATTTTGCAATCGCTATCCATGGTGGGGCAGGTACGATTGAAAAAAGTCGTTTTACACCTGAGCAAGAGAAAGCTTATCGTTTAAAGCTTAAAGAAGCTGTTGAAGCAGGGTATAAAGTATTAGAGAAAGGTGGAGATAGCCTAGATGCGATCACCATTGCTATTAATATTTTAGAGGACTCTCCATTTTTCAATGCAGGCAAGGGGGCTGTATATACTTATGACGGCCATCATGAACTTGATGCATCCATCATGGATGGTAAAAATCGTCAAGCTGGCGCAGTTTCTGGTGTGATGCATATTAAAAACCCCATAAACTTAGCAAGAGAGGTGATGGATAATTCAGTGCATGTCATGCTCAGTGGCAAAGGTGCAGAAACGTTTGCTAAGCAGCAAGGGCTTGAGGTCGTTCCCGCCTCTTATTTTAATACATCACACCGCCATGAGGCTTTATTGCGAGCAAAAGAAAAACTAAAACAAAAGGAAAGTGGAACTAAAGATTACCAAGCCTTGCATCAAACACTTCCAGAACAGTATAAAATGGGGACGGTTGGCGCTGTTGCACTCGATAAGAATGGGAATTTAGCTGCTGGAACCTCCACAGGCGGTATGACAGCAAAGCGTTTTGGACGAGTAGGAGATTCGCCTATCATTGGTGCAGGCACGTTTGCCGATAATAACTCCTGCGCTGTGTCAGCGACAGGGCATGGGGAGTATTTTATTCGATATAACGTAGCGGCAGACATTTGTGCTCGGGTTGCCTATCAAAACAAAACAATAGCGCAAGCAGGACAAGATGTTATTTTTGGTCCCATGTATAGAGATGGGGGGACAGGCGGGGTGATCATCGTAGATAAAGAGGGAAACATCAGTATGCCGTTTAATACTAAGGGGATGTACCGAGCGAGTAAATCTAACCGCTCTGCAACCTATGTAGGTATTTTTAAATAACCTTGTTCAATTGTTGATTCTTAGGCAAATTTTTCAGTGCCAGCTACTATTATATTGGTAGCTGGCATTTTATTTGGGGGAATAAACAATGCAATCAGTTAAAGTAGCAGATTATTTTAATCACAGACCAGTAACGTTTAATTCAAATATGCGGATCGAAATGGCGGTTGAGAAGCTTTTACAAAGTGGTCAGTCCGGTGGACCTGTGTTAGATGACAATCATAAGGTCATTGGTTTTTTATCAGAGCAAGACTGTATCAAAAAAATGCTAGAGGCAACTTATCAAAACGAGTCTCACAGCATAGTGTCAGATGTTATGAACACTCAGCCAGTATGTGTGAGTCCAGAAGACAGTATTTTGCAGGTTGCCGATAGAATGTCGAACGACAAACCCAAACTTTATCCTGTATGTGATGAAGATGGCAGATTAGTGGGTGTCATAACTCGTGCCCATGTTTTACTCGCATTTGATAAACATTTGCACGATACGTACGAATCTGGGAACAGATTTGTTTAAAAACTTGTTTTTACTTGGGTAGATTACTCAGGTTTTGATAAACTACGCGACGATTTTGGAATTTTCAAGGTGTCGTGTAGTGGACTTAAAGTCGTTGTATTCAGATATTCCTTTTTGTTTAAAGAAGGACCAGTTTTTATTTAAAAAACGTCTGCAAGGTGTTAAAAAAATAGCCGATGAGAAAAAGCAACAGAAAGTGCTTGCTCAGATCGGTGAGTCCATTGCTCGAAGCCAACAGTTGAAGACCCAGCGTCAAGAGGGTTTACCTCAGGTTACCTACCCTGAATCTTTACCTGTAAGTCAGAAAAAAGAAGACATTAAAAAAGCGATTGCTGAGAATCAAGTGGTTATTGTGGCCGGTGAAACGGGTTCAGGTAAGACGACTCAGTTACCAAAGATTTGTCTTGAGCTTGGCCGTGGTATTGACGGTTACATTGGCCATACACAGCCTCGTCGACTTGCAGCGAGAAGTGTCGCCAACCGTATTGCAGAAGAAGTTGGCTGTCAGCTTGGTGAAGAAGTAGGTTTTAAAATTCGTTTCAGTGATCAAGTTTCAGACAGAAGTTACGTTAAGTTGATGACTGATGGTATTTTACTGGCAGAAATTCAACAAGATAGATTTTTAAATCAATACGATACCATCATAATTGATGAAGCACACGAACGAAGCCTTAATATCGACTTTATTCTGGGTTATCTGAAGAACTTACTTCCAAAACGTCCAGATCTTAAAGTAATCATCACATCAGCCACCATTGACCCTGAACGTTTCTCTAAACACTTTAACGATGCGCCAATTATTGAAGTATCAGGAAGAACTTTCCCGGTTGAAGTACGCTATCGCCCCGTAATTGACGTGTCTGGTGAAGAAAGTGAAGCTGAAAATGACCAGCTACAGGGCATATTTGATGCAGTAGATGAACTGTGTGAAGCCGGTCCCGGTGATATTCTCATTTTCATGAATGGCGAGCGAGAAATCCGCGATACAGCTGATGCATTGTCAAAACGTAACTTAAAAGGCGTTGAGATTTTACCGTTGTTTGCACGTTTATCTAATGCGGAGCAAAATCGGATATTTGCGCCGCATAGTCACCGCCGAATAGTGCTTGCTACTAACGTGGCTGAAACATCATTGACAGTGCCTGGTATTCGATATGTTATAGATCCAGGCACCGCTCGTATAAGTCGCTATAGTTATCGTACAAAAGTACAACGTCTACCGATAGAAGCGGTTTCTCAAGCGAGTGCGAACCAGAGAATGGGCCGATGTGGTCGTGTCGCAGCAGGTATCTGTATTCGTCTGTATTCTGAAGAGGACTTCTTAGCGCGACCAGAATTCACTGATCCTGAGATCCTGCGTACTAATCTTGCATCAGTCATTTTGCAGATGCTTGCACTTGGCCTTGGTGATATCGCAAAGTTCCCGTTTGTTCAAGCGCCAGATAGTCGCAATATTAAAGATGGTATGGCGTTGCTTGAAGAGCTGGGAGCGGTTAAGCCAGCTTCGCGCAGAGAAAACGCCAAGTTGACTCAAGATGGTAGAAAGTTAAGCCGTTTACCTATTGATCCGCGTCTTGCAAAAATGGTGATGGCATCAGTGCAACAAGGGGCTTTAAACGAAGTGATTGTGATTGCTGCGGCACTTTCAATTCAAGACCCACGAGAACGACCGCAAGAAAAGCGCGGTGCAGTAGATGAAAAACATGGCCGTTTCGATGATCCTAACTCAGATTTTATGGCTTTTTTGAATTTGTGGCAGTATTTGGAAGAGCAGCAAGAAGCACTGTCGCGCAGCCAGTTTAGAAAGCAATGTCAAAAAGACTTTTTGGCCTATATGCGGATCCGTGAATGGCAAGACATTGTTTACCAGTTAAAAACTGTGTGCGATGAAATGGACTTCAAAGGTTCCGGCAATGAAGCTGGTTTTGATGCCATCCACCAATCTTTGCTCTGCGGTATGCTCAGCCATATCGGTATGAAAGACGAAAAACAGCACTATAAAGGGGCAAGAAACAGTTTGTTTCATATCTTCCCAGGTTCAGCCTTATTTAAGAAAAGCCCCAAATGGTTGATGTCGGCAGAACTTGTTGAAACAAGTAAGCTTTATGCACGTATCAACGCAAAAATCGATTTGGCGTGGGTTGCTCCTTTGGCGCAGCATTTGGTGAAGCGTAGTTACAGTGAGCCACACTGGGAGAAAAAGCAGGGTGCCGTTATCGCGTTTGAACAACAAACGCTTTATGGTTTGACCATCGTTTCGAAAAAGCGCACTGTTTACAGCCAAATTGACCCTATTATTAGTCGAGAGCTATTCATCAAAGAGGCATTAATTGGCCAACAGCTAGGTCAAAAAACGCCGTTCTTAGAATACAACCAGTCACTTGTTGACGAGATACAATCATTAGAAAATAAAGCCAGACGCCGAGATATTTTGGTGGATGAGCAAGCAATGTTTGAATTCTATGATCAGCGCATTCCCAGTGACGTAAATAACCGAGCTACATTTAATCACTGGTTTAAAAAACAAAGTGATAAACGAGTGTTGCATATGAGCAGAGAGTCATTAATGCAACACGATGCTGACAAAGTTACCGCTTTTGACTATCCGGACATTTGGCAACAAGGTAATTTGACGTTACCTCTTAATTATCATTTTGAACCTGGAAAAGCGGTTGACGGTGTGACTGTCAATATTCCTTTAGCCCTTTTGAATCAAGTTCAAAACGAAGGTTTTGATTGGCATATACCTGCGCTGAGGCATGAGTTGATCTGTGCGCTCATTAAGAGCTTACCAAAGACGCTGCGCAGAAATTTTGTACCTGCACCTAATTATGCTGACGCGGTGTTAGCATCGATTGAGCCACTGCAAGGGCCTTTACTTGAATCTTTGGCGACTCGATTGTTACGTATGACTGGTGTCAAAGTTAGTGAAACTGATTGGGATATAGGCTCGCTTGAAAACCATTTGAAGATGCAGTTTGAAGTCGTAGATGACGCTGGTAAAGTGATTGCCCATGGTTTTGATTTAGATGCACTTAAAGAAAAGCTCCAGGGTAAAGTATCCCAAACGCTATCCAAAGTGGCTGAAAAAGGGATTGAGCAAGAAGATCTCACCGAGTGGGTCTTTGGTGAGTTGCCCCAAGAGTATACTAAAACACAAGGCGGTTATGAAATTAAGGCTTTTCCAGCTCTGGTTGATAAAAAAGACAGTGCGGCAATCACCTTGTTTGATCACCCTGAGAAGGCTGCACAGGCCCATCGTTTAGGCCTGAGAAGATTGGTGTTGCTTAATATTCCTTCTCCTGTTAAATACTTGCAGCAACATTTGCCAAACAAAGCGAAGTTGGGGTTGTATTTTAATCCATTTGGTAAGATTCATGATTTGATTTCGGACTGTACTGCGGCTGGTGTAGATAGCTTACTTAAACAATTCGATACCATCAGAGATGAATCTGAGTTTGAGCGCGCAAAAGAGTTTATTCGCGGTGAACTAGGCGATAGAGTTGTGGAAATTGCTTCGCAAGTTGAGCAAGTGTTGAGCATCGCACACAGTGTAAATAAGCGCATGAAGGGGCGTGTTGATTTGACCATGATAACTGCTCATGGTGATATTAAATCTCAGCTTGAATCGCTTATATTTAGAGGGTTTGTCAGTGCGCATGGTGCTGATAAAATTTCTGATTTATTGCGCTATTTAAAAGCAATTGAAAAACGTTTAGAAAAATTACCTGTTGACCCTAACCGAGATCGTCTATGCGTACTAGAGTTAGAAAAGGTTAGTGAGCTATACGCGCAAAAGTGCAATAAGGTGCCAAAAGGCATGCCAGTACCTGAAGATCTAGCACATATTTTTTGGATGATTCAGGAACTAAGAGTGTCATTATTCGCTCAAACCTTAGGTACACCTTATCCAATTTCATCTAAGCGCGTGACGAATGCACTAAATGAATTGGATTTATAGGAATTGACTTGCATTTTGCTTTGAGCCAATTACCTTAATAAGAGGATATAAATTTTTGGATTGTGATAAGGAAGCGACATTGACTATGTCCACGCAGCAAAGACGGAGTAGAACACCGCATGTGTTAGTTGTTGATGATGAGTACTTTAACTACGAAATGTTGTCGATGGCTTTGTCAGATGCGTTTAAATTCAGTTATGCGGAATCTGGGATCAGTTGCTTGTCAAATGCAATAGCTGATCCACCAGACGTTATTTTGTTGGATGTATGCATGCCTGGTTTAGACGGGTATGACACCTGCCGCATGTTGAAAAATACACCCGAAACCAAAGATATTCCGGTAATGATGGTCTCAGGTTTGGAATCTGAGCAAGAAAAACAAGCAGGGTATGAAGCGGGTTGTGATGAATATGTTGTTAAACCATTTGCCATGCAATCGCTTTTGGAAAAAATAAAAAATATGGTCTAGGAGCTCACTATGATCCATGAAGATAAACGTCGCTTTATGCGCATGATGGTCAATGCGCAGGCTGAAGTAACTGTCAGCCAGTCTGGAGAAAAATTTCTTGGTACTTGTCAGGATCTCAGTGCGACAGGCTTGTCGGTAGAGATTGACCATCCGCTAGAAGTTGGTGAGTTGGTAACTGTGTTCATCAACAGTAAAAGTACGACTATCCCGCCTTTTAATGCCAGTGCCAAAGTCGTTCGATGTAGTAGCGATGAAAATGCAACTGATAAATATGTTGTAGGTCTAGAAATCGTCCAATTTAACTAGTCGCCATTACAGTTAATACGAAGGCTACTATTTGCCTTCGTATCTCTAACTTCCACGGTTTTTGCACAATCTTATCCGATACTGTTTGTAGTAAATTAGAAACACATCTTTTATATATGCTGATGTTGACCTTTGTAGGTATAGGCTGGCATTGGTTTTGGCGATAGTGATGGCCGCATCTTTGACTTTTATGGAGTTCCAATGAAGTTAACCCTAAGAAGAAAGCTGCTTGCGATTTTGTTGTTGGTTAATGCCGTGCTTATATCTGCGGTGTACTACGCAAATCAGCTCGCTTTTGAAAAAAGTTTCAAAGAATATTTGCAAAATAGTAGCCGAGCTAAATTGACTGCGTTATTGCCAACTATCAGAGAGAACTTTGATAGATATGGTGAAGATTGGATGACTAGAAAAAGCCCGCATTGGACAAGATTGGTGGGTGAATATCATGGGCGTTCACAGGCTGAAATAGATGAAATGGTAAAACGTCCACCTCGGCGTGGTCCGCCAAGGCATCATCGTTCAGAAAGTGATAAACCAAATGCAGATGCGAAGTTACCTGAGCGAAGAATTGGAAGAGAAGAACGTCCACCAAGGCATATGCGTGGTGCCCAGTCTCGGTTGGTGTTTAAGTCCGCGACTGGTGAATTACTAAAAGGCAGGAAGGATAGCAAAAACACCACGCTTTGGATCGAAGTGTATAAAAATGAAGATAACACGGGGCCGCTTCTTGGATCTATCGGTCTTGAGAATGGGCTCGAAATTAGTAACTCGCTAGACTCATTGTTTGCAAGCAGACAGCAACACTGGTTTTTAGGGATTGCTGTTATAGCAATGTTGGTAAGTAGCTTATTGGCAATTCCTTTCAGTCGCTTCTTAGTTGCGCCAGTCTTGTCTCTCAGAGCTGCGGCGAAAAAAATAGCTGCGGGTAATTACGAGCCGCCATTTAAATCATTCAGCAAAGATGAACTAGGGTTACTCGCAAAAGATTTGAATACATTGGCAATCACGTTGGCTGATAACCTGCAATCTCGTCAGCAATGGATAGCCGATATTTCTCATGAATTAAGAACACCGATCGCTGTGTTTAAAGCCGAGCTTGAAGGTATGATTGATGGCATTATCGAGTCTGATGAGGCCCAATTACATTCGCTTTATGACGAGATTAATCGTTTAACAAAGTTAGTTGATGATTTGCACCAGCTATCCATGTCAGATAGAGGCTCGCTTAGTTACCATATGCAAGAATGTGATATCACTGAGATCATTGGTCATACATTTGACTCGCATTTAGCTACACTGAAAAGTAAGCACTTTGAATGGAGTATTGAAGGCCAACCTGAAACCATGCTGTACTGTGACGAGGCTAGGTTGTTGCAGCTATTTGGCAATTTTATGCAAAATACACTACGTTACACAGATTCCAGCGAAACAATACCGGGTAAGATAAGGGTGCTTATTACTTTGCAAAAAGACCAAGTGTTGATCCGCTGGCAAGATAGTAGCCCTAGTGTAGAGCCTGACTTATTGCCCAAGTTGTTTGATAGGCTTTATCGTGTTGATAAAGCACGGGATCGTGCATCAGGAGGCTCCGGCCTTGGCCTTGCAATTTGTGCCAGCATAGTGCAAGCGCACAGCGGAACGATAACGGCAACTGCCAGCGAGTTAGGCGGTGTAAGTGTGGATGTGACATTGCCCGTAATAAAATAAGTTAACGTCGAATTAGGTTCATGGCACTATGTATCATACTGGTTGAAACCTAGCGCGCTAAAAAGTAAAACGACTAAGGTATTAAAATGATTAAGCAGAAAGTTCTTATCATTGAAGATGAAGAGAAGCTCGCCATAATTTTAGGTAAGTACATAGAACAAGCAGGTTATGAATTTGAGATTGTAATGGATGGTGCCGATGCGCTCAGCAAAGTACGAACATTTGAGCCAGACATTATTCTCCTAGATTTGATGCTGCCATCTGTCGATGGCATTGAAATTTGTACACAAGTACGTAAAGACTCCGCTGTGCCAATCATCATGACTACTGCAAAAGTTGAAGAAATTGACCGCTTACTGGGTTTGGAAGTTGGCGCGGATGATTATGTGTGTAAGCCATATAGCCCTAAAGAAGTAGTTGCAAGAGTAAAAGCGATATTAAGACGGACCAATAATAGCTTGCCGATACAAACGGGCTTAATACTTGATGAAGAGACGTTGTTTGTGAATTATAACGGTCAACGCACTGACTTGACGCACGTTGAATTTATGTTGTTACAAACCATGTTTAAGCATCCAGGCCGTGTTTATAATAGAGCAAGGCTAATGGATTCGATTTATGACGACGACCGCGTCGTGAGTGATAGAACCATTGATAGCCATATAAAAAAAATAAGAAAAAAACTTCAAGATATTGCACCTGAGAGTGAGTTTATCCATTCTATTTATGGGGTAGGTTATAAATTTGAAGTGATGTAAATGGGAGACGTTACACCATGGCAGCAACAGTTTTGCAATGAACATAGGTTGCCAATTACTTATATATCTCAATTTGATCACGCCTTGTCATGGTTTAAAAAAGAGGTTTTAGATCACGCTAACCCTCAGTGTATTGCCGTAAGCGGCTGCCAAGGTAGTGGTAAGTCAACGCTTTCTGCCTACTTTGTTGCCTATCTAAAAAGCCAAGGGAGAATGGCTGAGTCTGTATCAATCGATGACTTTTATTATTGCAAAGCGAAGCGGTTGGCTTTATCTAAACAGTACGCACCTCCGTTTGTGACGCGAGGAGCACCAGGCACACATGATATTGAACAGGCAATTACTGCTGTTAATCGCTTTAAGCAGGGCAAGCCATTTGTTTTACCTCGATTTGATAAAGCGATAGATGATCCTCATCCTGAGGATAAATGGACTCCAGTCAACGCAAAACTCGATGTGTTAGTCGTTGAAGGTTGGTGCTTGGGCATACCGCATCAAACAGCAGCGCAGTTAACAGAAAGCTGTAATGCGTTTGAAGCCCAAGTTGATCCGGAACGATTATATCGCTCACAAGTAAATACTTTTCTAAAGACGGATTATCAACGACTGTTTCGGCTATTTGATAAGTTGGTTTTTTTGAATGGGCAAAGTTTTGAGCATGTTTTGCGATGGCGTTTAGAACAAGAGCAGAAATTAATTGAACGCTGCGGTAAAGGGATGAGTTATCAGCAGATAGAAGCGTTTATTCAACCATTTCAAAGGTTGACTGAGTGGGGGATTAAAACGCTGCCTGAGAGGTGTGATTTAGAGTTGGTGTTAAGTAAAGATCGAAGCATCATATTAAATGACGACTATAAACAATAAGGGCTCTTTATCTAGAGCCCTTTATTAAAAAGCGATAAGCCAATACAGCTTAGCTATCAATTAGGTCTTCTACACCTACGATCAACCAAGGCGCATCACCTTGATTTTTGCGTTCTAGGTGCCAAACCTCATGGATAGGCTCTTCTTGCATATCACCTTGGTCGCGGTATTTACCACGGAACATAACACTGATTTCCCACTTTTCAGCGCTGACGTCTGCACGAGCTAGTTCCGCATCAACAAACATCACTTCAGTTTCTACGTCACCTTGTTGCTCACGCTCTTGGCGAAATTCTTCCACGAGCTCAGGGCTTAGGTATTCAGACATTGTTGCATAGTCTTTTTTGTTCCAAGCCGTCTGGATAGTTTGGTAATGTGAACGTGCACCTTGAAGGAAGCCATTTACATCGAAATCACGAGGTAAGTTAAATGGAACGTCCTGTTGCGCACCAAAACCGCCAGCTGTTTGATTGGCCTGAAATTGCTGTGGCTGAGAGAACTGTTGGTTTTGCTGTTGTTGAGCAAAGTTAGGCGCGCCAGCCATTTGCGGCTGCTGTTTTTTACGCATAAAGCCCATGATCACTTTGAATAGCACAAATGCAGCGATAGCGAAAAGGATCATTTCAAGGAATTGGAAACCCTCGAAATCGTCGCCCATCATGGCTGCGATTAAACCACCAGCTAAAAGGCCACCTAATACACCGGCCATAATACCTTTTTTGCTCGATTTTTTCTTTGCGCCTTGCTGTGCTGCAAGTGATTTAGTATCAACCTGCTTTTTTTGTTGCACAGTTGAAGTTTGATGTGTTTTACCTTTTTTCTTGCTGCCAAACTTTTTACGCGCTTCAGCGTCAAAAGCCGTTGCAAACAACATTGAAACGATAGTCAATAAAACAAAAAATTGTTTCATGGTTTTCCTCTAAGTTTAAATACTGTGTCACATTCTAATGAAAATAAAAAAGAAATTGAACTGAAATAGGACGGTAATAGGAACAAATAGGGCGCTTGCCGCGCCCCGTTTTATAGCCATTGTAAGGAGTTGTTGACTTCCCCTTGATATTTTTCAAGAGGAGTGCCTAATTTGGCTACCAAAATGGTATCGGCATTAGCGCCTTTGTTAATTGAACCGCTAAAACGACTGTCATTAAACTCGGTATCACCTTGGCGATAGTCGTTTTTATCGCTTGGTACAATAAACACCGTCATAGGGCCATGATCAGATTGAAAAATTAAATGTAAGCTGCGCTGGCCTTTAAAATTACAGAACGTGGCGTAGGTTACTTTCCCTGGTAAAGACTCCAGTTTGCCACCGAGCATTGCCAACTTCTCATTGACAATTTGCAGGTTAACTTCTTTGTTTAACTTTAATGCACTTTCTTCATAATATACATGTTCAAGGGCGTGCTCCCCAGCATACAGTGGTGCGTGTACAGCAGTGCTGAAATACACCATTACAGCCAGTGCCACCGAAGCCGCTGATGCAATAGGGACGGTGAAGCGTCTATACCAAGCCAGTTTAACCACATTATCCGAAGAATGTGTTGCTGGTTTTTCATCCGCTTCTATATTAGCAAGTAACTTTGCTTGTAAGCCTTCTGGCACAGGTACCTTTAGCGCATCGCCGAGCAGGGCATCAAAATCCTGCACCTCTTCAACTAAGCGCTTTTTAGCCGGATCCTGCTTTGCCTCATCCGCTAGGTGTTGATCGCTTGGATCGGCGAACAGGCGACGGCGAAATTCTAAATCATCCATCAGTTTGATGCCCCCTTTGCTGATTCATTCACGTTAGTTAATGCCTCTTTTAGCTGATTTCTCGCTCTATACAATCTGGTCATAACTGTATTTTTGTTTAACTCCAAAATCTCTGCGATTTCATCACCAGAGCACCCCATGACCACTTGAAGCAATAAAGGTTCTCTATACTCGGAAGCTAACTGGTTAATCTGTCTTTGGACAACCGTTTGCTCCATTTCATCGTCTAATGCTGTGCTTTTGGTATCGACCAAGGTGTCATTTTCAACATCAGCATAATCAAATTGTTTTCGTTCAAAGCGACGCGCGTTCTCTCGTCGCAATATGGTTAATAACCAAGACTTAGCGGCTTTTTCATCCTGAAGTGCATCTAGTGAGCGCCATGCACGTAAAAATGTTTCCTGAACCAAGTCTTCTGCAATAGTTGGGTCCTGGCACAACCAATAAGCAAAGCGATATAACTCCGTATGGTAAACCTGAACCAAAGATTCGTAACGTTTTTGTTTTTGGGTCATGCTAACTAGACCTTGCCTTTAGCAATATTATTTCACTTTTCGCCATATTATTTAGTAAAGCGTCTCTAGGCGATTCTTAGCGTCTGATTTTGAACGCTTTTTAATTTTACACATATGATTATATAGCGTTACGAGATCGACCTGTTTTTTATTTGCACTATAAAGGGATGCTTGCAACTTTGCAATTTCTTCCCTAATTTCGGTCGGCTGCTGGCTGGTCCAAGATTTTAGTGGCTGTTGATAAGCGAGTTCCACATATTCTCGTAATAACGTGTAAAACTGTCGGGCTTCATTTTGCTTTGCCACTTTTGCAAGTTGTTTTAACTTATCCTGTGCATTTGTATTGTCTGTGTTCTGACTATCTTTTGCGGAGGCTTGTACTGGTGTATGGGATTTTCTTAACAGCATCACTACCAGTGTAATTAACCAAAGTACATAACCTAAACCCGTTAACACCCAATCTACCCAAGATTTTTTTGCGTCTCTATAGATGATTGTCGGTTCAACCTGATTACTCGGCGCGACAGATTGCATAGTGACGTTAGGTTGCGGCTGTACTGTTGGTGTCTGTGGTTGATTTGGATCCGCGATAACTTCAACGGTTCTTGCTGGCAATGTAGCATATTGGATGCGGTTAATTACGGTGTTAAACCATGGTAATTTAATCTCTGGGAGTGTGTAAGTACCAGGCTTTTGTGGGAGTAGGGCATAAGAAGCAACCATTTGCGAAATGACTCGGCCATCTCTTGCCATTTGATTTCGATCGGTCTCATCTGGGTAAATTCTAAACCCATCTACACTTGGAATGTCTATATCAGGCATTTGTTCTTTGGTGATACCCAGTGCAGTCAGAGTAAACGTTCTCGTGATCGGTGAACCTACTACAACTTGTTTATCTTCTGGTTGCCATTCTTCTGCCAAGTTCACTAATTCACTAGGTAGCCATGCGCCTTTATAGTCGTTTGGAATAGGCTTCACTTCAACGTCAATAGATTCTCCAACAGCGCTTACAGCCATTCTGCGATATCCTTCACGAACTTGGCCATTAAAAATAGGGCCTTCCACGGTGAAGTTACCACTTTTCTGCGGTTGAATGAGGTACTTTCGGGTTATCACTCGGTAGCGGCGACCATCGACGACTTCATAGGCTTCTTCTTGTTGTCCCATTGCGGTGATGGAGCCTTCGTTCATAGTAGGCTGGCTCATTTGCGCATCAAGCAAATCTTTGCCAATGAAAAGCTTAACGGTGTATAAAGCGGCTTGCTGTACATACAAAGACTGCGGTGCCAGCTCCGTTGTGACAAAGATATCTTTTTGTTGGCTATCATCTGACTCTCTTGCTACTACGCGTAAGTTAATAGGCTGAGATTTGATGCCTGAGACTTCAAATGCAGGAAGCGTAAACTCACCTGCGCTTCTGGACATGACTTGCATTTGCCAACTGGTTGCACTGCTCATACTACCATTGACTATTTGAGTACGAGAGCTGGTACTGATTGGTCCAGTAACAAAGTTTTTCGCTATGGCAGAAGTATCAGGCATTTGACCTGATACCTTACCATTGGCTTCAATGGTTAAAGTAAAGTATTCACCAACCAAAACTGGGTTTTTATCCACACTGGCGGTGAGTCTGTCTATGGCCAAAGCGGGCAGCGCGACAGCGAATAAAATAAAACAGATAGCAAATCGCATTACCATGATTTTTCAGCTCCTACTGGTTGTCTTTGTTGTTGTCTTTGTCTTGATTCCAAAAGCATTTTATTTTTTAGCAAAATGGCAGGGTCATCAGGTACTCTTCGAAGTAGTTGGTCCAATTGCTGTGCTTTTTCTTTTTCTTCAGGTGTTAGCTCTCTCATCTCAGATTGCGCCATTTGCTGCGCCTGCTCGTCTTCTGATAGCTCGCCTTGAGGCGTTTGCTGTGGCTGTGCTGATTGCTCTTGTTTTTCAGCTTGCTCGCCTTCTTCACCTTCTTCACCTGCTTGTTTGTCGGCTAACTCTGGCTCATTCTGATTTTCAGATTGCTCATCACTTTGAGATTGCTCTGACTGTTCGGTATTCTCTTGTTCAGACTCATCCCCTTGTCCATCTTGAGACTGGCTCTGTTGCTCGTTTTGGTCAGATTGTTCTTGGTTTTCACCTTCGCCTTGTTGTTGGTCGTTTTGCTGCTCAGAGGATTGCTCTTGTTGCTCTTGATTATTTTGATCCTGATTTTGTTGGGACTGCTGATCTCTCATCTGCTCAAGTAACTCTTTATTTTCTTGTGCTTGTGAAAGGGTAGGATTTATTGTCAAAGCACTATCATATGCCTCAATGGCTTCGTCGATCTTACCTAAGTGTGCCAGTGCATTACCAAGGTTATATTGGCCAATTGCGGTATCTGTATGCTGCAATGTTTTAGCTGCTTGCTCGTATAACCCTTGTTTGTATTGAGCTGCGCCACGCAGTGTTGCATCCTGTGCAGCACTGGCTTGGTCAAAGTGTTCATCTTGGTAGGCTGATAACGCGTTTTGATCTGTATTTTTGAACCAAGATTGCCAATCAGCAGCATAGCTAGGTGAGCTTGGAAGATAGGCGATAACGCAAATTACCAGCGTCACTGCATTGTTACGAAATGCCAAAAGCGCAAGTGGAATAATGGCAAATAACAGGTATTGACCCGCATCGACGCGCCAAAGTGTTTCGTTTGGTTCATTGGGCGATTCAATGTCCTGTGTATCCTCAATCGCAAAGGTTTCAATATCTGAATTATCCGGCGAATAAGTGGCATATTGGCCACCTAAGCGTTGGGCTAAAGAGCGTAAACGTTCAGCGTAAAGCTTAGGCACAACGATTTGTCCATATCTGTCTTTTAAAAACCCTCCTTCAGGTACGCTGATTGGAGCACCTTGAGCAGTGCCAACGCCATAAATATGAAGCCTGTAACCCGAACCGCTCAGCATACTTTGTATATCTTGCGCATCTTCTAGTTCAACTTCATCTGTAATCAAAATGATTTCACCGGATGGGTAACCTGCCTGTTCAAGCAGCGTTTTCGCTTGGTCAATACCAGCAAGTACGTTGGCGCCTTTTCCTGGCATAATGTCTGGGCTAATACTTGGAACTAGATTCTCTAGGGTGTTTATGTCGCTCGTTAGTGGCGACACAATGAAAGCATCCTGAGCATAAGCAACCAAAGCAGTGTCACCCTCACGAAACTGCTGCAACATATCAAGTGTCTTAAATCTTGCTTGTGTGAGTCTATTTGGTGCTATGTCCGTGGAGTACATTGAGTAGGACATGTCCATTACTAATACTCTTGCCTGTTTGGCTGAAAACACTGGCACACTTTGCTTTTCAATGCTTGGACCCGCAGCGGCCAATACCCCAAGTAAAAGTATGAGACTGGTCAACCAAGATGAATGATTAGACTTTGCCTGCTTGCCTTCGGTCAAAACAATTTTGGCTAGGTGTGGCGCGATCAACTGAGATTGTTTGCTGCTGGACTTTTTATACCACTGCAGTAAGCAGATGACACTCCAAGGTAATAGTAGCCACAGTAAGTCAGGTCTAATAAATTGAAATTCGGTCATATTAATTATCTCGCCTCCATTGCATTGCAAAGCGAATTAGCAGCGCTAATCCCCAAATAGCGATGGCCGCTAAGAGTGGGATATAAAATAATGCGATTTTAGGTCGGAATGTTTCATCTTCTGCGGAGATGGGCTCCAAGTTATCTAATTCAGAGTAAATTTGTTGTAGACCTTGCACATCTTTTGCTCGGAAATAACGGCCACCTGTTTCAGATGCAATATGAGTCAGTGTTTGCTCATCAATGCTTGCACCAGACATATTGCCCAAAGAGAAGAACCCGCGATTTCTTCGGCCATCTGAGCCGACACCAATGGTATAGACTTTTATCCCTTCTTCTCTGGCTAAAATAAGCGCTTCTTCGGGTTGTAAGTTACCTGCGGTATTTTGGCCATCAGTGAGTAATATCAGAATACGGTTACTTTCTTCTTTTTGATTGAAGCGTTTGACAGCAAGACCTAGTGCATCGCCAATGGCTGTGGCTCTGCCTACCAAACCAATTTGCGATTCTTGTAGCATCTGACTTACGGTGTTAATGTCTTTGGTTAACGGTGTTTGTAAAAAGGCAGTATCCGCGAATAAAATCAGGCCAAGTCTATCGCCTTGTCTTTGTTCTATAAAGTCGCCTAAAACTGCTTTAACAACCGAGAGTCTATCTATGTAACGGCCGTTATATTCCATGTCTTCTTCAGCCATTGAATGTGATAGATCCACCGCCATCATGATGTCTCTGCCTTCACTGGGTAACGTAATTGGGTCATCCAGCCAAGTCGGATTACTCAATGCGGTCACCAGCAGCAACCAAATGAGCATTTCTAGCCAGTTTTTTTTATGAGATAAAACCTGTTCCTGCGTGCCTATTGCGCCCAAAGTGGCATAACTTGGCATACGGATTTTGTGTTGTGTCTGTAGCGCAACAGGTTTGAGTCTGGCGATAATCCATGGTAGTGGAAGCAACAAAAAAGCCAATGGCCACTCAAATTCAAACATCTAAGCGCTCCTTGGTTTTAAAGGTCTTAATTGCCATCATAAGTTGTTCAATTTGTTCGTTGTTATTATCTGATTTATATAAAGCGGTAATATCTTGCTCTTTGAACTGCGCTTTTGATACCGAATTTAATGTCTGGCACCAGCTAGTACTCGACTGAGCGGCAGCAGACGTACCGTAATAGTGTTTAGCTAGTCTTTTCACTATGCCATGTAAAGCAAGGGCATCTTGCTGATGCTGCTGGCTTAATTGGATTGCTTCTCTTTTGGCTGCACCAAACTGCCAGTTTTTATAGAGCCAAACAGCCAAAGCAACAATGACAATAATTGAAACGCAAATAAGTGCCCACATTGGCAAAGATAAAGGCCACCAGCTCACTTGTTCTGGTGGCATAACATCGTGCAGGGCATCTAGTGGAGATTGATTCATTACAGTTACCTAGTGAGCTGAGTTTCTAAGGGAATATCCGCAGAAAAATTAAGCATAGTCATACCTGCACGCTGCAAGCGTTTGAGGCGAGCGCTGAATACTTGCTGCGCGCGTTTGGCAAATTTATCTCTAAATTGCTTATCGCTAAGCGGGAGCGTCCAAGTATTTTGAGTGCCTTGGATCTCAACGGCTTGGTTATAGGCTGGTAAAGTATGCTCAAAGGGGTCACTGACTTGGCACCCGGTCAGTTCACAGTGTCGACTCAAGCCTTCTAGGAGTGAAAAACTTTCATCATTGAGGTCTGAAAAATCAGAAATCAAGTAAATTAAACTGCCTGGTTTTGCCAGATGCTTCAGCCTTTTTAGGTTGTCATTAAAACGGCTGGCGCTTGCGCTATCTCGATTAGCAAGGCTCGTTTCATGCACATCACACAGTTGGTGGCAAAAAGCGAGTACGCCTTTGTCTCTGGCAGTTGGTTTGAGCTCGTGGTGGCTATGTTCTGAAAATACCACTCCGCCGAGTCTGTCACCGCGCTGTGAGGCTGACCAAGCGACTAATGCACTTAAATGGGCTGCTTGTACTGATTTCAGTAGGAGCTGACTACCAAACAACATGCTGTTTGACAGGTCAGTATAGATGAATACCGGGCGTTCTTTCTCTTCTTGATACAGCTTTGTGTGTGCTTCACCTGTACGGGCTGTGACGCGCCAATCTATTGCGCGAATATCGTCGCCGTATTGGTACTGACGAACTTCGGCAAACTCCATACCTCTTCCTTTGTGTGGTGCAAGGTATTGTCCCGCTTGTCCGCTGCGTATTTGGCCTTTCGGTTTTAAGTCGAGCAGGCGGGATTTGCTTCTATAATAAAGCAGTTCTTTTAGCCCAAGTTCAACGCCATTGGTATGACAGTTTTTAAACCAGTTTTGGATATCAATATTTGCTTTCATAGATCGAGCTTATACTTTAAGGGACTGGCACTAACTCAAGGATTCGGCTAATCACCTGATCTTTCGTAATACCGTCTGCTTGTGCTTCATAGCTCAAAATAATGCGATGTCTCAATACGTCATGCAAAACAGCTTGTATATCATCTGGTGTAACGAAGTCTCGCTGTTGTAACCACGCATGCGCACGTGCGCATTTATCCAATGCAATTGTAGCGCGCGGACTGGCACCTAGCTCTATCCATGTACCTAGTTGGGCATCAAGCGTAGCTGCTTCACGGGTAGCGATAATAAGTTGAACTAAATATTGTTCTAACGGTTCAGCTAAATGTAGTTCTAGCACCTTTTTTCTTGCTTCAAAAAGCGTCTGTTGGCTAATTGGGCTAAATTCCACTGTCTCTGTACTGAGTGCTTCGCCACGAGTGAGTCGCAGTATCTCTAACTCAGTTTGTGCTTGTGGGTAATCAATATTGAGGTGCAACAAAAATCGATCTAACTGCGCTTCAGGGAGTGGATAGGTCCCTTCTTGTTCAAGCGGGTTTTGGGTTGCCATAACCATGAACAATTCCGGTAATGGATAGGTAGTCTTACCTACTGTAACCTGTCTTTCTGCCATCGCTTCTAGTAGAGCTGATTGAACCTTAGCTGGTGCACGGTTGATCTCATCAGCGAGTACAAGGTTATGGAACAGAGGGCCTTTCTCAAATACAAACTCACTGGTTTGTTGTCTGTAGATGTCGGTGCCGGTTATATCAGCAGGCAATAAGTCAGGGGTAAACTGAACGCGCTGGAAGCTGCCTTCAATGCCTTTGGCAAGCGCATTGACCGCTCTGGTTTTAGCAAGACCTGGTGGACCTTCTACTAATAAATGACCGTCAGCTAGGATAGCGATTAATAGTGCTTCAGTGAGATCAGGTTGACCAATAATTTGTGTATCTAAGTATTTTTTTAATTCAGTAAACTCATTAACTGCCATGCTTGTTTGTCCTTGTTATGACAAATTTGTTGCTTATTTATATGGATTGAAACGAAAAACTCAAGCTTTTGAGGTGTAATTTCACACTTTTCTTAGACTCTTTTTTTTTGTTTAGTTCCATATTTTTAATATATTTTTCAAATGCTTTTTGATTTGTTCAAAAATCACGCTAAGTTTAATTTGCGCTGTGATTTTTACAGACTATTTCCATTTTTCTATTGGCAGAATGGATTCGGTTGTTTAGAATCGAGTTAAAATAACAGGTCAGACCTGTCAGCGGGAGAGCAAATTCATGTCTGAACAAAACATTCTAAAAACAATAAACGGAGACCGTATTGCCATTGTCAGTGGCCTACGTACTCCTTTCGCGAAACAAGCTACTGCTTATCACCATGTGCCAGCACTTGACCTCGGTAAAACCGTGGTCAATGAGATGCTAGAGCGTTTGAATATCGATAAAAAAGAAATCGATCAGCTCGTATTTGGCCAAGTAGTACAAATGCCAGAAGCGCCAAATATTGCGCGAGAAATCGTGTTAGGCACGGGTATGCCGGTCTCTGTTGATGCTTATTCTGTTTCTCGCGCCTGTGCAACTAGTTTCCAGGCTGTCGCAAATGTTGCAGAGTCTATTATTGCAGGTCACAGTGCTGTGGGTATTGCCGGTGGTGCTGATTCGTCATCTGTCCTTCCGATTGGCGTCAGTAAAAAGTTGGCGGGCAGCTTAGTTGATCTGAACAAAGCAAGAACCTTGAGCCAGCGCTTAAAAATCTTCTCTAAATTACGCCTAAAAGATTTGTTACCTGTTCCACCTGCAGTTGCAGAGTATTCAACTGGCCTATCAATGGGTGACACTGCAGAACAAATGGCAAAAACGCATGGGATCAGCCGTGAGGAACAAGATGCGCTAGCACACCGTTCGCATTCATTAGCGGCAAAAGCGTGGGATGAAGGTCTTTTATCACCCGAGGTGATGACTGCGCATGTTGCGCCTTATAAAGGCTTTATCGACAGAGATAACAATATACGGGCAAACTCTTCGCTTGAAGGCTATGCAAAGTTGCGTCCAGTATTTGATCGTAAGCATGGCTCGGTTACAGCTGCTAATGCAACGCCATTGACTGATGGTGCAGCCGCTGTGTTGATGATGAGTGAGAGCAAAGCGAAAGCACTTGGCTATGAGATTCTCGGTTATGTACGTTCTTATGCCTTCTCTGCAATTGGTGTACACGAAGATATGTTGATGGGTCCAGCACATTCGACCCCATTGGCATTAGATAGAGCTGGTATTGAATTGAAAGATCTTGACTTAATAGAGATGCATGAAGCGTTTGCAGCACAAGCACTGGCTAACGTTAAGATGTTTGCCTCTGATAAGTTTGCCCAAGAAAAGTTGGGACGCAGTAAAGCCATTGGTGAAATAGACATGGATAAATTCAATGTTAATGGCGGCTCACTGGCATATGGACACCCATTTGCAGCAACAGGTGCCAGACTTATCACACAAAGTTTAAATGAATTAAAACGCCGAGGTGGTGGGCTTGCATTGACAACTGCATGTGCAGCAGGTGGTTTAGGTGCGGCTTTTGTATTGGAGAGTGCATAGATGTCAGTATTTAATTATGAATTGAACAGCCACCAAGTTGCTTTGGTGACTATTGACGTGCCTGGCGAGAAAATGAATACACTTCGTGATTCATTTGCTGATGAGCTATTAGAAGTGCTTGAGCAAGGTAAAAATGATGACGTAACAGGCATGGTGTTCGTAAGCGGTAAAACAGACAACTTTATTGCTGGTGCAGACATCAAAATGCTTGATAATGCCAATACTCGTGAGGATGCGCTGCGTTTGTCTGAAATGTGTCAGCAGGCATTTTTCAAAATGAAATCCCTACCATTCCCAACGGTAGCTGCAATTCATGGTGCAGCCCTCGGTGGCGGATTAGAGTTTGCATTAGCATGTGACTACCGTGTGTGTACGACTGATGACAAAACCAAGCTTGGTTTACCTGAAGTGCAACTAGGTTTATTACCCGGTGGCGGTGGGACACAAAGACTACCAAAGTTGGTTGGTATCCAAAAAGCGCTTGAGTGGATGTTAACAGGCAAGCAGGTAAGAGCGAAGCAAGCTGCTAAAACAGGTTTAGTTGATGAGAGTGTACCTCACAGCATTTTGATGGATGTTGCTGTTAAATTGGCTCGAAAAGGTAAGCCTAAAACACGTAAGCCTAAGCTGGATAAATTAAGCCAGTTATTGGAATCGAATCCTTTTGGCCGCAATATTATTTTCAAAAAAGCACAAGAAAATGTTGAGAAGAAAACAGGGGGGCATTACCCAGCGCCATTGGCAATCATTAAGGCTGTTCGTGCGTCTGTAGAGCTTGACGAGCTTAAAGCGTATAAAACGGAAGCTGAAGGGTTTGCAGATCTTGTGATGACTGAAGTTTCACGCTCTTTGCGTGGTATTTTCTTTGCGACGACAGAAATGAAAAAAGAGTGGCAAAGCGATGATACTGCAAAAATTGAGCGAGCGGCTGTACTTGGCGGTGGGTTAATGGGCGCGGGGATCACGCACGTTAGCGCGGCAAAGGCGGGAGTACGTGTGCGCATTAAAGACGTTGCACATCAGGGGATCAGTAACGCACTTAACTACAGCTATAAGATCCTGTCTAAAAAGCAAAAGCGCCGTATTTTATCTAAAGCACAAATGCAATCAACGATGAATAGCATCACGGGCACAACCGATTATAGTGGCTTTGAGCATATTGATATCGTGATTGAAGCGGTGTTTGAAGACCTTGCTTTAAAGCAGGGGATGGTGGCTGATATTGAGCGTGAATGTGCAGAGTCGACCATTTTTGCCAGTAATACATCGTCACTTCCAATTGCCCAAATTGCTGAAAAGGCTGCACGACCTGAGAATGTCATAGGTCTACATTATTTTTCTCCAGTGGAGAAAATGCCGCTAGTAGAAATCATTCCTCACGAGGGGACTTCGGAACAAACCATTGCTAAAACAGTTAATTTTGCACGCAAACAGGGTAAAACCCCCATTGTGGTAAAAGACAAAGCGGGGTTCTATGTCAATCGAATTCTGGCACCTTATGTCAATGAGGCGGCTAACCTGTTGCTTGCAGGAGAACCAATTGACAAGATAGATCAGGCGCTTGTTGAATTTGGTTTTCCTGTAGGACCTCTGGCATTACTTGATGAAGTGGGTATCGATATTGGCTCTAAGATAGCACCAATTCTCGAAAAAGAGTTAGGCGAGCGATTTAAAGCGCCTAATGCATTTGAGCGCATGATTGACAATAAGCGTCTGGGCAGAAAGACCGGTCGTGGCTTTTATACCTATGAAGGTAAGAAAGGCAAAAAGGTGGATGAGTCAGTTTATGATTTACTTGGTATCACGCAAGCACCTCGTTTAAACAAGCAAGAAATTGCTAATCGTTGTGTTGCGCAAATGCTGAATGAAGCATCTCGCTGTTTAGATGAAGGGATCATCGCCTCTGCAAGAGATGGTGATATTGGTGCCATTTTTGGCATTGGTTTCCCGCCATTCTTAGGCGGTCCGTTTAGCTATATGGATAAACGTGGCATCAATAAGGTGTGTTCAGAGTTATCTACGTATGCAACCGAAAATGATGTGTTTACCCCGTCAGAACCATTAAAAGCGAAAGCGGAAGCAGGTGAAGCTTACTACAGTTAACATGTTGACAAGAGAAAACGCCGTACAATACGGTGTTTTCTTTTACTCGATATTTTACCCAACTTAAAGCTGTCTAATTTAATTCGCTTTCCTCGCATTGAAGTCAAATGCCTTTTCCCTTAACTAGTTCCCTTCTTGAATTTTAATCAATAGCATAGCGTCTTTAGCTGTCCGATTTTTGAGTGCACCTACTGTTCTTGTTGAAAAAAGGTATCTAAACGAAGCTCACTTAATTTCGTTTTTTATTATCCAGCCTTTTTTATGCCTTAGTTGTGGATATTTACTTTCTGGATTATGTTGCTTACTTAGTCTAAGTAGGTGTTTTCTTTATATCCGCTGAAATCAATATATACCAACCAGTATGTTCTGTTTGAACAAAAGGTATCAATTGGCTAGAGGAAATAGGGTCAGTTGAGTAAGAATCTGGCAGGTCAGTAATAGAAATTTATATGTACAGTAAATATATACGTTCTAAGATTTTATTATCTACTGGACAGTAATTTTATATAACTTGAAATTTGATAAAGGAATAATATGAAAAACACAAAGAAACGGATGGTTGCAATTGCACTCGGTTATAAGTGCTACACAGCAGATGACGCTTAAGTCAGATTAGTATGCTGCTATTCCAGCATACAGGTAAAAGAGAGCTACTGTGTAGCTCTCTTTTGTGGATTAGTGACCGTAGAACGTGATTGTCCAGCCAGTCAGTAGACCTGGTTTGGTATTGTTAGGTTGAACTTTATCACTGCGTTGTGGAGTGACTGTGATAGAGTCTTCAACAAATTTACCAGTGCCAAGGTCGTATACTCTCTCAGACCATCCATCTTTAGCATTCGTATCAATGATACGTAGCTTCCAGTCACCTTTTGCAGATTCGCCATAGAAGTGATTAGACAAAATTGGATTGCCATTAAACCTGTTACCTTCAATATCGGTACCAGCAGTTAAAATCACACTGCGAGTATTACTCGGTGAAATAAGCTCGATAGATAGGTCACCAAGGCGGTCATGCTCTAGGTTTAAGTTTACTCGCACACCTTCGACAGTGAGCTCTTCATTCTGTGTATGCACAGACTCAGTGCCAGAGAAGTCGCCATCATAGATGAATGCGTCAGCAGCCACTGGTACATCGTAAGATTTAATTTGTAAGTCACCAAGAATTGGACCTGTTAGTAGTGCTTTTTCTACAGCTGCATCCACATTAGCTAAACCAAAACCATAGTCATAGTGGAAAGGCAGACCTGCACCATTTACTTGCCACGCAGGAATTGCTTCGTACTCACCAATCATGCGTGGTTTAGAGTCTGCATCTACTTGGGTTGCCGTTGTGATCATCAGGTGTCTAACATCACGCCATGAAAGCTGGTGGTTGGCTGACATGACAAGCGCAATTGCGCCAGAAAGTGCCGGTGTAGCAGCCGAAGTACCATTCATGTTAAAGGTGTACAGTGGGTTTTCACACTGAGTTTCGGTGGCATCAGTACATGTTTTTGGTAAATCTGTTGTTACGGTCGCTGGGCTATAGCGTCCCCACTCACCAGCAGGTGCGGTAAGTAGAACAGCTGATCCTCCTGTTGAGTAGGCCGCAAGGTTACCCTTAGCATTCAATGCTGAAACAGTTAAGTTCCAGAAGTTCGCATTTATTGGATCGGCTAAAGATGCATCATATGCTGGTAGTGCGTAACCATTTGGGTAGATTAAAGTGAGTAGTCCATTATCTCTGTCTAACCAGCGACCACCCATGAAGTGATCATTACCCGCCGCTTTTACGGCCATAGCACCGCGTCCACCATGACTTTCTGTTACTGCAATTTTAGTCACGTTGTCTAGATTATCAAAATACGCACGATAGTCGCCATAAATACTCGCGTCAGCAAATGTGTAACCGATACTTTGGTTTATTACGCGCGCATCTGTATGCTTGTTCATTGGTTGGACTGCACCATCCATATCCATGACTGCGCGAATTGCGAAGTCCAGATCAGCGTAGTTACCCTCTTTACCGATAAGGTTTGCACCGGTTAGCGTTGCAGCAGGTGCAACACCACGGCCGCCCTGACCGTTAAACGCAGCCGCTGCAGCAATACCTGCAACCATAGTGCCGTGGTTATCTACTTTAACACGGCCTCGTGACTCGTACTCGTAGATATATGGGTTAGGGTTTAGTGTGTCTCCTTGAGCCATATTTGGTGCAAGATCTGGGTGGTATGTAGCCAAGCCATCATCAATAATCGCGATGTTGATCCCTTGACCTAAAATACCGCGACGGTGTGTAAAATCGAGATTCAAATCAATGCCAGCAACTCCTGGTGTAATTGCACCAGCGTGTTGTCCATTATTTTGAAGGTGCCATTGATGTACAACAAGAGGGTCGCCGCCAGCTAGTTTATAAGTATATTCCCATACATGCTTAAATGGGTCATATTCCTCAGCGCTGTTGTCAAATGTTTGGGCGTGTGCTTGTCCTAACGCCAATAACAAACCTGCGGTAACAATATTTAATTTATTATTCATTATATTTCCACTTTGTTGATTGTTTAAGTAAATAAACGTTTCATTTCAAAAAAAATAACAAAGATTAAGAAAAAAAATTTAATTTTTGTTTTTAGTGCAAAATTTAATGGCTGGGGAATTCAAAATGTAAAAAAAGCATGTTTAAGTGGTTCACATAAAATAAGTGTTTCAACATGTTTTTGGGCTGAATTTTTTTGATATAAAAAGAACGAGTTATTCTAACGATTCGATTGAATATAAATAATATCATAACCGACTTAGTATTACTTGAGTCTGTGGATTTAAAAGTTAATAACCAGCGTTTTTAGTTTGCTAATTTATATCAAATATTGGTTGAGTAGGAGACTAAGCTGAAATGAGTTGTGTTTATGAGCTATAAATAATGAGAGAAGAGAGCTATGTGTATAGCTCTCTTTGGAGTGATTAGTGACCGTAGAACGTAATGCTCCAACCCGTTAACTGGCCAGGTTTAGCATTATTTGGTTGTACCTTATCACTGCGTTGAGGAACAACTGTGATTGAATCTTCAACAAATTTACCAGTGCCTAAATCGTACACTCGCTCTGCCCAAGAGTCTTTCGCATTGGTATCAATGATACGTAGTTTCCAATCACCTTTAGCTGACTCGCCATAGAAATGATTTGATAAAATGACATTGTTGTTAAACTTGTCACCTTCGATATCGGTACCTGCAGTTAAAATCACACTGCGCGTGTTACTCGGTGAGATCAGCTCGACAGATAAATCGCCAAGACGTTCATGTTCTAGGCTCAAGTGTACTTGTACTGCTTCCACTGTAAGGTCTTCTTTTTGACTGTGAACAGAGTCTGTGCCTGAGAAGTCACCGTCATAAATGAAGGCATCAGTAGCAACTGGCACGTCATATGATTTTATCTGTAAATCACCCATAATTGGGCCTGTTTGCAGCGCTTTCTCTACCGCAGCATCCACATTAACCAAACCAAAGCCATAGTCATAATGGAATGCATGTCCAGCCCCGTTCGTTTGCCAAGCAGGGATTGCTTCGTAATCACCAATCATACGTGGTTTTGAGTCTGCATCTACTTTGGTTGCGGTTGTGATCATCAGGTGTCTAACATCACGCCATGAAAGTTGGTGATTGGCAGACATGATAAGCGCGACTGCGCCTGACAGAGCAGGGGCGGCGGCTGAAGTACCATTCATGTTAAAGGCGTACATTGGGTTTTCGCATTGTGCTTCACTCGCATCTGTACACCACTTTGGTAAATCTGTTGTTACTGTGGCTGGGCTATAGCGGCCCCATTCACCAGCTGGTGCTGTAAGCAGTACAGCGGAACCACCTGTTGAGTATGCAGCAAGGTTACCTTTTGCATTTAGAGCAGAAACCGTTAAGTTCCAGAAGTTCGCATTTGTTGGATCTGCAATTGACGCATCGTATGCTGGTAGTGCATACCCATTTGGGTAAAATAAAGTAAGCAGACCTTTATCTCTATCTAACCAACGTCCACCCATAAAGTGACTGTTACCAGCCGCTTTAACCGCCATTGAACCACGACCACCATGGCTCTCTGTTACTGCTTTTTTAGTGACTGCATCAATATTGTCGAAGAAAGCACGATAATTGCCGTAAATACTTGCGTCAGAGAAAGAGTAACCGATACTTTGGTTGATGACGCGGGCATCTGTATGTTTGTTCATTGGTTGAACTTCACCGTCCATATCCATGACCGCACGAATTGCCACATCGCGACCTGTGTAATTCTTGTCTTTACCAATGAGGTTTGCACCCGTTAAAGTCGCTGCTGGCGCAACACCACGTCCGCCTTGACCATTGTATGCGGCAGCGGCTGCAATACCTGCGACTTTAGTACCGTGACTATCGACTGTTAAACGGCCTCTTTTATTATATTGATAAATATAAGGGTCTGGGTTTAATGTGCTGCCTTGTACAATATTTGGAGCAAGATCTGGGTGATAGGTCGCTAAACCGTCATCAATAATAGCGATGTTAATGCCTTGTCCTAAAATGCCACGACGATGTGTAAAGTCTAGGTTTAAGTCAATGCCAGCTACGCCTGGTGTAATTGCGCCTGCATGTTGACCATTATTTTGTAGGTGCCATTGATGTACAACAAGCGGATCCCCACCAGCTAGTTTGTAGGTATATTCCCATACATGTTTTGAAGGGTCATATTCTTGAGCACTATTATCAAATGTTTGCGCGTTTGCTTGACCTAGAGCCAGTAATAAACCAGCAGTAACAATATTTAACCTGTTGTTCATTGTGTGTTTCCATTTTTGGTTTTCTTGTTTGCTTTATTAAACGTGTTGTTTCCATAAAAATAACAAATAAAGTGAAAAAAATGTTTTTTTGTTTTTTAAACGTGAATTTTGTGAATAGAAAGCGTGTGTTAGAGGTGCTTGCAGTTTTGAACTAGGTAAGTAACGAATTCGATTTTTGATAAAAAACCCCTAATAAGGTTAGGTATTTTGATCGCAAATTGCCTTTGTTGGGTATGAATACTTCTACCTTGATGAATGTAAGGCTATGTAAAGTTCATTGGGTCATTGCATTACTTGTCAGTACACTAAAATAGTAATGTAGAGCTAAGCCTATAGGAATAAAATAATGCGGCTAAAAATGGCGTTGGTTGCAACTATGATAAGTTTACTGAGTGGCTGCGTAACAACGCACCATCTTGATGGGAACTATGTTGCGAATATCAAAACCCCTTCTAATTGGCAGTACCCACACACAGAGGGAAGCGTTCAGAGTGATTGGTTAAATCAAATTTCAAATCCACAGGTACATGCATTGGTTACCAAAGCGCTAGATAATAATTTACTACTGCGTAAGCAGTCTATTGAGATTGAATCTGCAAGACAAAGACTGATTATGAGTGGCAGTGCGCTTTGGCCAACGCTAACCTTAGCAATGGATAGTAGTAGGCGAAAGTCTGCTTCAGAGCAATATTCATCGGATCACGATTTATCTCTTAAAGTGGGTTATGAACTTGACCTTTGGGGTAAGTTAGGCGATTCAGAACGCGAAGCCAATCTTGAGGTGATGTCGAGCATAGAAAACTATAGGCAGCAAAGGCATGATTTGGTGGCAGACGTCATTATAAATTGGTTTGCCGTAATAGAAGGAAAGACGCAGCAATTGCTACTGGATCGGCGTTTACAAGTTGTAAAACAAAATCTAGATATCATTGAGTCAGGATATAAACAAGGGTTAAATAGCGCGTTAGATGTTTACCTTGCACGCACCGAGCTGAATAATGAGCAAGCTAAGTTAGCACAGCAAGCATCTACGGTTGGCAGTCGCATTCGCTCCTTAGAACGGCTAATCGGGACCTATCCAAAAGGTGCACTCGCCGTGAATGCTGCCTTGCCGCTGCTAGAGTCAACAGTACCAGTGGGGGTACCGTCTGCATTAATTAGTCGAAAGCCAGCGCTTATATCTAGCTGGTACGATTTATTGGCGCGAGATGCGGCGCTTGCTTATGCGCACAAGCAACGCTTCCCAAGTATTAATTTGAGTGCCAGTTATGGCTCAAGGGGAGACAACTTCGAAGACGCTTTTTCGTTATCCAATGTGGGTTGGTCACTACTTTCGAGCATTTCTGCGCCACTTTTTAATGCAGGCAACCTGGCTGCCAAAGAAGCATTAGCGAAAACTGAATTAAAAGCAAAAGAGTTAGCGTATCTTAACAGTCTTCAAGACGCTTTCGCCCTAGTAGAAAACAAAATCAGTGAAGAGGCGTCACTCAAACAACGTTATCAAGAAACTTTGGTTGCCCAAAAGAATGCTCAGTTAGCAGAGCAGCTATCATTTGAGCAGTATCAAAAAGGGTTAGTGAGTTACACCACGGTCCTAGATGCTCAAAAGCGCGCTTTTGATGCGCAAAGCAGTTTGATATCGATAAAAAACGAATTAATTAAGAATCGAGTAGAGCTTCATCTAGCCTTAGGTGGAGATTTCCAACAGACCCAGCCTGAGGAAGTGAGCAATGACATTGGCTAAACGATTTATATTACCTATCGCGATACTCACAGTGTCTGTTTTACTGGTTGTGTTTATTTCATCTAACCCACCCCAATCGAAAAGAGGGAAGGGAAAACCACAAGCTAAAATGGTTGTTGACTTTGAGGTGGTTAAAGAAAAACCTTTCACCATGATGATTGACAGCTATGGCATTGTAAAACCACGTACGCAAAGCGTTCTCGTGGCTCAAGTCTCTGGTGAAATTAGCTATGTAAGTGACAGCTTTAGAGATGGTGGCTTTTTTGAAAAAGGCGCATTGTTACTGCAAATCGATGAAAGAGATTACAAAGCAGAAGTGCAAGTTGCCAAAGCCGCTTTGCTTAATGCACAACAGAGTTTGCTAGAAGAAGAAGCAAGGGGTAAGCAAGCGCAAATTGATTGGTTACGGCTAGGCGATGGAGGAGAAGCCAGTGACTTGGTGCTTAGAAAACCCCAATTAGAGGCGCAAAAAGCCAATGTATTATCTGCTCAGGCAAAACTTGCAAAGGCTGAATTAGCTTTGGAGCGAACGCGTTTAGTCGCCCCCTTTGACGGTAGGATACTCAGCAAAAAGGTCGACCTTGGGCAAGTGGTAAGCAATAACAGCCAGCTTGCTGAAATTTATGCGACAGACTATGTCGAAATAAGGTTACCCATCAATAATCGTGATTTAGCGTTTATGCGCTTACCAGAGCATTTTAGAGATGGTAAAGCCAATACCCCTAACCCTGAGGTGTTTTTGTACTCAGATCTTGTAAAAGCGCAGCGATGGCGCGGAGCAGTTGTGCGTACAGAGGGCGCCATTAGTGAGCTTTCTCAACAGTTATATGTGGTAGCACAAGTGGACGATCCGTTTTCTGTGGAGCAGGCGGGTGACTTTGCTATTAAGATTGGTCAGTATGTGAATGCTCAAATAACGGGTCGAACACTAGAGGGGGCGATTGCTATTCCCAGTAGCGCTATTTACCAGGGGACCTACGTTTATATCCTTGAAGAGCAAGACTTATTGATGCGTAAGGACATCACTATATCTTGGCAGAATGATCAGTTTGCTATTGTCGATTCAGGGCTTGTCGCAGGCATGCGATTGGTAACGACCCCGCTTGGGCAGGTCAGTTCAGGGACACCCGTTGCACTGAATCGAAGTAAAACGGATGGTGCCCAAGACATGCTTTCAGAATCGCCAAAATGGGAGAAGTTATCTGAAAAACAAAAGATAAGGTTGAAAAAACTTGCGGAAAAACGCGGAGTGAGTATCGAGCAACTGTTGGCTGAGCGTGAACAAAAAGCGCGGGAGGCGGGCATATGATTGCTTGGTTTACACGGAACCCTGTTGCTGCGAACCTATTGATGCTGTCAATCTTGTTCGGTGGCTTGTTTTCAATGACGACAAAAATTCCTTTGGAAGTTTTTCCCTCTTTTGAATTGGACGTCATAAGCATCAATATGTCTCTGCGCGGTGCAACGCCAGAAGATGTTGAGCAAGGGATCTCAATACGTATAGAAGAAGCAGTGCAAGACCTTGAGGGAGTAAAGCAGATCTCCAGTCGCTCTTCAGAGGGATCTGCAAATGTCAGGGTTGAAGTCGATACAGGGTATGACCCCAGAGAAATGCTTGCAGACGTCAAAAGTCGAGTAGATGCGATAAATACGTTTCCAGCGGACGCCGAAAAACCAGTGATCTCCTTGGCTGAGCGAAAACGTGATGTGATCACTGTGACGGTAGCAGGGAATTACTCTGAGAAAGAGACACGCGAATTTGCTGAGCAAGTTCGAGATGATCTATTGCGTATCGATGGTGTGACACAAGTTGAGCTCGATGGTGTACGAGATTACGAAATTGCGGTTGAGCTTAGTCAAGATAAGCTTAGACAATATGATTTGACGATAAAGCAAGTGGCTAACTTGATAGGGCAATCCAGTGCAGATATTTCAGCAGGTAATTTAAAATCATCGGGCGGAGACATTTTATTGCGCTCAAAAGGGCAAGCATATCGCAAAAATGAATTCGCAAGTATTTCAATAAAAACCAGTGCCGACGGCTCGGTTGTCTATTTATCCGATATAGCGACTATCATTGATGGATTTGAAGAGACACCCGTACGAACACGCTTTAATGGTAAGCAAGCCGCATTTATTGAGGTTTATCGCATAGGCCAGCAAAGTGCAATTGAGGTCGCTGATAAGGTAAAGGAATATATCGAGGCGCGCCAAGACTCGCTCCCTAAAGGCTATGAGTTAAGTTATTGGGACGATGACTCGGTCATTGTAAAAAACCGCATCTCTACGTTAACTTCTAACGCACTTCAAGGTGGTATTTTAGTGTTAGCCTTGTTGACATTGTTTTTGCGCCCAGCCATCGCATTTTGGGTATTTATAGGGATCCCTGTCTCATTTATGGGAGCGTTTTTAGCGATGCCGTTCTTTGGGATCAGCCTCAATATAATGAGTTTGTTTGGTTTTATTCTCGTGCTGGGGATTGTGGTGGATGATGCGATTGTAACTGGCGAGAATATTTACACACATCTTAATAGTGCAGAGTCGGGGGAAGAAGCAGCAATAAAGGGCACGCAAGAAGTAGCAACGCCTGTGACATTCGGTATTTTAACGACCGTAGCTGCGTTTTTACCGCTGGCCTTTATTGATGGGGTTCGAGGTGCAATTTTCGCGCAAATTCCAGCGGTTGTGATCCCGGTACTGTTGATGTCACTGGTGGAGTCTAAATTTGTATTACCCGCACATTTGAAGCATTTGAAACCGCGTAAAAGCACACAAGAAGCAGGTCGCTTTAGTCGCTTTCAACAGCGCTTTGCAGATGGGTTTGAGCGGGCAATATTAAAGTACTATCAACCAGCATTGAAAGTTGCGATTTCTCACAAGGGAGCAACACTGAGTGCTTTTGCTGGTGTCTTTTTAGTTATTTTGGCCCTAATTACTAGCGGTTGGACTAAGTTTATTTTCTTTCCACGCATCCCCAGTGAAACAGTACGTGCAAATCTGACATTGCCGACCGGCACGCCTTTTGAGGTGACTGCAAAGTATATTGATTTGATGTCTGACAAGGCACAGGTCCTCAAAGATAAATACGTAGACCCAGATACTGGGGAAAGCGTGATCACGCATATTTTGGCAACAACCGGAGGGCGAGGTGGCGCATCTAATTCAGGGCGTGTGCGTTTTGAAATAACACCGCCTGAGTCTCGTTCCCTCAGTATTGACTCAAGGCAATTGGTGCGAGAGTGGCGCACTTTAATTGGCACTATTCCAGGAGCTGAAAGTCTAACTTTTCGGGCTGAAATTGGCCGCTCTAGCGACCCCATTGATGTACAACTGACAGGCACTTCTTTAGTTGTACTCAAAGAAGCGGCGCAACAGGTTAAGGCCAACTTGGCGACGTTTCCCACCGTATTTGATATTACGGATAGTCTAAGTGATGGAAAAGAAGAGCTGCAAATTGAATTAACCGCGCAAGGTAAAGCGCTCGGACTGACTAGAACAGACGTGTCAAATCAGATCAGAAGTGCATTTTTTGGCGCGCAAGTGCAGCGGATCCAACGAGGGCGAGATGATGTGCGCGTTATGGTTCGCTTGCCGTTAAATGAGCGTAGTAACTTAGCCACATTAAATACGCTGCTCATTAATACACAAAATCAAGGCGCAGTCCCTTTAAACCATGTTGCGACACTCTCTCCGGGTCAGAGTCCGTCGAGCATATATCGGATTGATCGATACCGAACGGTTAATATTACCGCTGACATCGAAAAAGAAAATACCAATATGACCGTGTTGCAAGAAGAGTTGAAGGTATTTTTAGATCAGCTTGTTGCACAATACCCTGGAGTGACGCATTCATTAGAGGGCGAAGCCAAAGAGCAGCGGGAGTCGTTTGGGTCACTGGGCTGGGCACTCTTGTTTGTGTTCTTTATTATTTATGCGCTGCTGGCTATTCCATTTAAATCTTATATACAGCCCTTAATCGTAATGAGTGTGATCCCATTTGGGCTAATTGGATCAGTGATTGGTCATTGGATTATGTCAATGGAGCTCACGATCATGAGTTTATTAGGCATGTTGGCGCTGATAGGCGTGGTCGTGAATGACTCGCTGGTACTCGTTGACTACATTAATAAGCAACGAGCTAAAGGCGGTGAACTCATGAATGCGGTGTTAACGGCTGGAGCTGCACGATTTAGACCAGTCATGCTGACCAGTATCACGACGTTTTTTGGTTTGATGCCGCTTTTGTTTGAGCAGCAAACACAAGCACAATTTTTGATACCCATGGCCGTTTCTTTGGGGTTTGGTATTGTCTTTGCGACTTTGATAACACTTATCTTAGTTCCAGTGAATTATTTATTGGTCGAGAAAGTGCAGCGCTTTAGCCGCAGTATTAGTTTAAGGCACGTAAATTCATAACGCGTTACCGATGGCGCTTGGCTGAGTTGGCGCCATCGATTCATAAATAGGTCATGTGAACGATAGCAGGTGACTTGACCCCGTGTCATATTTTTTACTTTCATATCAAAAGTACGTACAATCAGCGCCCATTGAAAAACCGCGCTCTATTGGCGTTTATGCACCAAATATCTGATCTAAGAAATATATTCGATACACAGTTTTTAAGCACACACAATACTCGTCTAGTTAGGGGGGGAGATGAACCTATCTACTTACCTGCCAATGATGAGTGTGCATATCATCAGGTGGTTTTTGCTCATGGTTTTTATGCCAGTGCTTTGCATGAAATAGCCCATTGGTTAGTGGCGGGTTATGCGCGTCGCTTATTAGAAGATTATGGCTACTGGTATTGCCCTGATGGCCGTGATAAATCGCAACAAGCTGAATTTGAAAATGTTGAAGTAAAGCCTCAGGCCATTGAGTGGGCACTGAGTGTGGCAGCTGGTTTTGATTTTAATGTATCGGTAGATAATTTAAATGGCGAACAAACCTGTCGTTTTAGTTTTCAAAAACGGGTTTATCAGCAAGTTTTAGTGCTATTAGACAGTGGGTTTAATTGTCGTACTGAGCGGTTATTAAAAGCGTTATCGGCGTTTTACAAAACGCCTTGGCCATTACAAAAAGAACAGTTTTCTTGGGATTGCCCACAGGAGTTAGAAGATGTCATTTAAACTCGGTTTAATTGTAAATCCCGTTGCGGGGTTAGGTGGTTCAGTGGCCTTGAAAGGCAGTGATGGTGCAGACACAGCACAAAAAGCATTGGCACTGGGCGCAGAACCCAAGTCCAATAATCGAACAAAGCTTGCGCTAGAACAGGTAGTGCCTTTTAAGGAGCGTATTCAAGTATATACGGCATCTGGTGAGATGGGTGAGCGTATCGCAAAAGAGCTTGGTTTTGATACACAGGTTATTTTTACTGCCAATGACCAAACAACCCCACAAGATACAGAGGATGCGGCGAAAAAGTTAATTGAACAGGGTGTTGATCTGATCTTGTTTGCTGGTGGTGACGGTACGGCACGAAATATATGTTCCGTGGTAGATGACAAGGCACCTGTATTGGGTGTGCCTGCTGGTTGCAAGATCCACAGTGGTGTGTATGCCATTACGCCAAAAGCTGCAGGTCGAGTGGTTGAAATGTTGATCAAAGGTGAGCTGGTTACCTTAGCTGAAGCAGACGTTATGGATATCGATGAAGCTGCATTTAGAGCGGGGACAGTTAAAGCAAAACGCTATGGCGAAATGCAAGTTCCCAGTGAAGTGCGTTATGTGCAGAGTGTTAAAAATGGCGGTAAAGAAAGCGATGAATTGGTTCTGGCTGATATTGCCGCATTCGTTATCTCTGAAATGGATGAAGAAGTTCGTTATATCATGGGTTCTGGCTCTACGGTTGAAGCTGTGATGGAAGAGCTTGGATTAGAGAATACCTTACTAGGGGTTGATTTGATCCAAGATCATGCGCTGTTAGGGCAGGATTTAACTGCGAAACAGCTGCTTGCGCTCACCAAAGACCAACCGACTAAGCTAGTGATCACCTTGATAGGTGGCCAGGGTCATATTTTTGGCCGAGGCAATCAGCAGTTGAGTCCTGAATTAATCAGACAAATTGGTAAAGAAAATATTATTGTGGTTGCGACAAAGCGCAAACTACAAGCATTAGATGGTCGCCCATTGATAGCAGATACGGGCGATCAAACACTTGATGATGAATTGAGTGGCTATATTAAAGTCGTCACAGGATACAATGATCATGTGATGTATGCCGTTGGGCATCAAGAATAAGTGAGGAGACGAAATGTCATTTGAAACCTATGTAGAGGCTGCACAGCAGTTTTTTGATGAATTAGTTGATCGTGCAGATGATGATGAACTCTTTGCTGGTGGCTATTTGCGAGGCCATTTTGATTTGGCTGTGGGCTACGCTCAAGTTGAGGAGCTCAATTTACAACCAGAAGAGTTAAATACGAAGATAGAAGAAAGCCTTGTAAAAGCCTACCGCAATGGCGAGCTAACAGATGAAGATAAAGAGCACGTTGTTAGTATTTGGGAGCAAGTTAAGGCATTAACTGCGTAATATATTGTCACTCATGACACATGGTCATGAGTGACTTTTATTTCCAAGGCTAACGTTATATAACCCAGCGCCATACTACAAATAATAGCGAAAACGAGACGAGGTATATTAGTCCCAACGTGGATAGCACTTTGACGGGTTTAGGCAATGACTTGTATATCTCTCCTTTGATTAAAGATAAGTTGAGCCAGGCAAAAAATGGCGTGGTTAAAAAAGCCATGGTCATCGCAAACATTAACATCTCTTTTAAGTTGCCTTTAAAGAATAATACAACAATCATACCTAGAGCAGACTGAAGTCCTATTAATAAGGATAAGCTGTGCTTGTAATTATGTGGCTTGATGATTTTGAGAGACTCATCTAATGTTCTAGCGTAGCCATCTAACACCGTAATGGTTGTGCCAAACATACATAAAAATGCCACAACGGCAATCAACCAACGAGACCATTCACCTATTGTCATTGCATACATGTCAATAAGTTGCTTTGAGAATGCTACGCCTGCCAATTCAATCTTTTGCTCTTGACCATATTGAAGTAGCACACCGAGTGCGAAAAACACTAATGCGAGTATCAGCATCATGGCGTATCCGAGGTTAAAATCAAACAAGCTTTGTCGTCTGGTAAGATTGGCTGTTTTTAATTTACTCTTTAGCCATAGAGAGTTGATGGCAGAGACTTCAATTGGGGCGGGCATCCACCCCATCAATGCAACCATAAAGCCCAATAATGCCAATTCATAGGGGGAAGGGGCCACTTGCGGCGTAGGGTGCGCTGGGCCATTCATTAATGCAACAATGAAGGCTGCGGCTGTGGCAATGCACAAGAATACCATGATCACCTTACTGGAGTTGTCCAGCAGTTTATAATGGCCAAAGATGAGAATGCCTAAACATACAAATAGCAGTCCAAAGCTCAGCGTTGTTAGTGATAAATCACCGGGTAATATATATTGCAATAGTGCTGCGGTAATCAGCAGTACACCGGCTGTGTTAACAACGGCTGCGAGTAAATTGACGATGAAAAAGAGATAAAAGAGAGAAGGGTTTTTATCTTTGTAGCCTTGCACCAAACTCTGGTTAGTGCGCAGGGTATATTCTACGCCAAAGCGAAAAAATGGGTATTTGAGTACGTTGACTGCAATGATTAGCCAAAGTAGCTGCCAACCAAAAAGCGCACCAGCTTGAGTTGCTGCAACAAGATGAGAGCCTCCTACCGATGCCGTGGCCATCAATATGCCAGGCCCAAGTGCCTGACTTTTAGACATAATGCTTGATAACACGTGAGATCCTTGTTTTTGATTGTTATGGTAACGTGTTAAAAAAATTATCCAAGTGAAATTTACGATTAAAAGATTCATAAATTATGAAACGCTCGTATCGCGTATACACACGTAGGTGCAGCGTGCAGTGTAAAACCTAAGTTATGAGGAAATGTGCTTTCAGGCCCGCCAGCGCCAGAGGCGATTAATAAAGGATATATGTAGGGCCTGTTGACACGTTCCTTTAAAAATTATTCTGAATCCAGGATAAAATAGTTTTTTATAAAATCAATGAATGTTTTGATTTTATGCGCTTTTTGACTTGATTGAGGGTAAACAAGAAACATCCCATTTTGTGGAGACTGGTATGCCTGTAGCACCTCAACCAGTTGTCCATTGTCTAATTGTGTTTGTACAAAGTAGTCTGCGATGCGGATAAGTCCTGCGCCTTCAATAGCATATTGTTTGATGAGCATATTGTCATTACTAGACATCCAACCATTCACCATCACGTGCGTATGTTCAAAATGCCATTTAGATTGTCCATTGGCGACGATGCAGGCTTGCGCGGTGAGATCACTGGGTTGGTTGATATGAGCGTGGCTTCTTAAGTAACTGGGCGATGCGACAATAATATGTCTGTAGTCAAATAGCTTGATGGCCACCATATTAAGTGGAGGAGACACGGTTGCCCTAAATGCAACGTCGTAGTCTTTGTCATTTAAATTGTGTGTTGTATAGCTAGAATTAATAGAAAACTCCACCTTAGGGTAGCGTTTTTTAAACTCTGCACAGAGCTTTGGCAGATAGATTTGCGCAAACATACGTGGCGCTGTAAGCCGAATTATACCTTCGACTTTTTCTGTATTGACACTGCGTTCTAATTCGAACAGTTGACCTCTGATCGATTTTCCTTGCTCAAACACTTGCTGGCCATATTGGGTAAGCTTCACACTTCGGGTTGTTCTGACCAACAATGGGGCATTAAGGACTTGCTCAAATCGTTTGATTTTATCTGAGAGCTGACCTTTAGAGATCCCAAGTGCTTTTGCGGCTTTTGTATAGTTAAGTTCTTCAGCTAGCTTGACAAAAAGCAGCAGCAATTCAACGCGTTTATGTTCATTCACTCGATCTTTCCAATACTTATTGTTCATATAAATGAACACAGATTTCTTTTTTTGGTACTTTTATTCAAAATATAGAACAATATCATATAGCCAGATATGTTTTACGACTAGCTGGAATAAAGTATGAAAACGAACTTACCGATTCAAAAGTATTTTCCGACAGTAGGCCCAATTGCCTATGGGTGCATGGGACTAGGCGGACAAGGCCCACACGTTTTAGACGCTGATGTATTACAAGCACATAAAGTCATTGATTGTGCCTTAGAGTCAAATATTCACTTTTTTGATCATGCTGACATTTATCGAGATGGGCGAGCAGAACGTGTATTTGGCATAGTACTATCTGAAAGGCCTGAATTGAGATCACATATGGTCATTCAATCTAAATGTGGGATACGAAAGAAGAATAAGGAGCATGTGGGCCTTTATGATTTTTCTGCTGAATGGGTGCGACAATCAGTGGATGGAATTTTGGCTCGTTTAAACTTGGAGTATTTAGATGTACTGATGCTGCATAGGCCCGATCCCCTTATGGACGTAGAGCAACTGGCCATGCAGCTAATAGAACTTAATAATCAAGGAAAAATCAAACATATAGCTGTATCTAATATGAACCTCCACCAAATCTCATTCTTACAAAGGGAGTTAGACTTGCCCATCATTGCTAACCAAATAGAAATGAGTTTAGCAAAGCTTGATTGGTTGGATGATGGTGTAATGGTTGGTACTCAAGGCAGTAACTTGGTTGACTTTGTAAGTGGCACAATCGAGTACTGTCAAAGCAATAATATTCAACTACAAGCCTGGGGAAGTTTGGCAAAAGGGCAATTTTCTGAACACGGGTTATACTCTGATGAGCTAAGAGTACGAAAAACCACGGAATTAGTTAAAACACTGGCAAATAAGTATCAAGTGAGTGGAGAGGCAATCGTACTGGCGTTTTTATTACGTCATCCAGCTAAGGTTCAGCCAGTGATTGGTACAACCCATGAGAAAAGGATAAAAAATGCAACACAGGCAATCGAAATTTGCCTTGAGAGACATGATTGGTATGACTTATACGTGACCTCAAGGGGGAATCCTTTGCCCTAAGTAAAATAGTGAGATCATAGAGCGAGGGGTATAACTATGACAACACATCCATTTGACACGTTTCAGACAGAGTCTGGATATACATTCTTTTTAACGCCATGTCCGGGTACTAAAGGCGTTGCACTCTTCTCTTCCTTGAAGCAACTCAAAGAGGCTAATGTAGCAGGCGTGATCACGCTGATGAGTGATGAAGAACTCATTCAAAGTGGTGTGACTGGGTTACAGGCTGGTTGCGCTAGCGTGGAATTGTACTGGTGGCAATTTCCAATGCCTGATGACGGGGTACCAAATGAAGAGTTTAGACTGCGTTGGCAAAAGCATTTGCAGCATATATTACATGTCATAACACAAGGACAGACTGTGGCGGTGCACAGTAAAGGCGGATCCGGTAGAACGTGCTTAATGCTTGGCTTGCTTTTGTTGGCACTTGGTCACACCAAAGCACAATCCAAACGATTAGTAACAACCGTATGGCCTGACGCGTTAACTAAGTCTCCCCAAGCTCAATTCTTTGAACACTTCTAATCTATAGGTATTGGATTGTCGCGACTAATCTAATACCTATTGCTCTAAGCAAAAATATCTGTCATATCTGTAATACAATCCAAAATTTAAATTAACTTATTGATTATAAAATACTTTCTGTGTTTTTCTTGTTCTGTTCTTCAATTTTATTAGATGTAAAAATCATCAAGTGGTCGTATCAGTCTGCTAACTTTATGAAATTACAAAACTAACTAGCTATTTTGAG
Organism: Pseudoalteromonas luteoviolacea; assembly: GCF_000814765.1. Taxonomy (GTDB): domain Bacteria; phylum Pseudomonadota; class Gammaproteobacteria; order Enterobacterales; family Alteromonadaceae; genus Pseudoalteromonas; species Pseudoalteromonas luteoviolacea_H. The sequence goes on along the minus strand of NZ_JWIC01000005.1, from coordinate 272,684 downwards.
CAGAGTTGTTCCTTTTATGATGTAATACCAAAAGCTCATTTTTAAAGCTTTTAGTAGAGCTTTTGTTTAGATATTGGTAATAATAACTGCAACTTTTGACATGGTTACTTGCTGAAAATTGGTACTTTGGTACTGGCTACCCAGGGATGCTTGCTTATGACAGCTCGACACACACCGCTGGAGTGTTTTATGCAACTATTTGAAACTGATACTGCTCGCTTAACGAATGGCGCACGTCCATTAGCAATTTACGTGCTTTTTACCTTGTTGTTATTATTATTAACGCTTGTAAGTTTTCCCAGTAAAGCCTTGGTGGTGATGTCTGGTGAGTTAGATAAGCATTTAAAGTCTTACAATTACGGTACAAAAGCAGACAACAAGTGGGTCCAGCCAAGCCACCAGTATCAAATGCAGTTTCAGATGTTATTTGAAGCGTTTCATCAGCAAAATTGGCCCATGGCCAGTGAGCTTGCAAACGATTTGGACTATCAAGTCATTCAATTTAATGATGTAGATACAGATAAAACATATTATTTACTGCAAGAGAAGTATCAACTTCCAAGCGATAAGTTTATTGGTGGTGGGACCTATGTACTCAATACTTCGGGCACCAATGCTGTGTTACAGGCACCGCATCCAAAAAGAGATTCTTTTACGGGTACGCAAGCGATAGACGCTTTTTTATATACACAAACAAAGTTACTTATGCTGGCTGGCACACGACGAGACAGCAGTCATGAGATCAGTGAGTGTACAGGTACAAATTACTCAGCCAGTGATGTTGCGCATCAAACCGAATCTTTGTTTCAAGTGGTGCATGAATACATGAGTGATTATGACTTAGCCACTGTTTTTATTCAGTACCATGGTTTTGGCAAAACAACACGAGCAAAATTACAAGCTCAGTGTGGCACTGATAATGATTTAATGCTTAACCTGAGTGAAACAGTCCGTTATTCAACAAACCCTAATGAACATAGTATTTTGCACTCTATACGTCGAAGTGTAGAAGATGAAGGAGTGATCAAGGCATGTGTGTATGGTAATGATACGAAAAGCTTAGGCGGCACTTGGAATGTGCAAGGTCGTCATAGTAATGACTCTGTTGATAGCTGCCACAAAAGTGCTGAGGCATCGTCAAAACGTTTCATTCATTTAGAGCAAAGTTATGGTGTTAGAAAGTACCATCGCGCTGCAATGCAAAGACACCTTAAAGTGGCTTTGGACGAATTTTTTCAATAAAACAATCTCCCAATCAGTAAACCGAGTTGCTAAAGAGCAGTCACCGCTCTTTAGCAACTTTTATACTTCCAGTCGCTTATCTAGATTTGATCCTTTGATTTTTTAGTGCTTTGTCTGTAGGTTGATATTTAATCAGCTATTTTAAAATATAAGGATGTTAAAATGCTAGAGCGCGACAAAACAGCACTCATCAATCAATATATCGAGCGTTACAATGCGTTTAATATTGAGGGTATGCTGTCGTTATTTGATGATAGCATTGTGTTTGAAAATGAGTCTAATGGTGAGGTGAATGTCAGGGCCGAAGGCAAGCAAGAGTTTGAAGATCTTGCCAATGAGTCTGCAAAACTGTTTAGTCAAAGAAAGCAAACAGTGACTCATTGTATTGTCAACGACACAATGGCACAGATTGGCATTGATTATTTAGGCGTACTCGCGGTAGATCTGCCAAATGGGCTGAAAGAGGGCGATGAGCTTAAAGTACAAGGTAAATCTTACTTTGAATTTAAAAATGACAAAATTAGTTATATTAAAGATGTAAGCTAGGCAATATGCAGTGAATAGTATTCGTGTAGCCATATATTACAGTGACTACACGAAGTTTTATCAAAATGGGATCTAAGCTCATAACTTTATATAGGGTAATAAACTGTGCTTTTCATCTGTCCATAGTGTTGTTAATTGGTTTTTAAATGCATACCTATCTACGTGAGTAGATATCGGCATTGATTTAAGAAATGCCTCATTGTTTGTCATAATGACCCATTTAGAACCCAACTGAGAGTTTTCATTTCCTTGAGAGTTAAAAAGCAATAGTGACTTATTAAACCGTAAGCTTTGGCTTGCCATAACAGGCATGAGATCAATATGATTATTGGAAATATGCATGATCAATACACCATTATTGTGCATTCTTTGCCAATATAGCTCAAATGCTTCAATGGTGAGTAAATGCGTTGGGATCACATCACTTGTAAACGCATCAATGACAATCGCATCGAGTTGAAAGGCGCCTTGGGCGATCTCTTTGGCAACCAGTTGTCGACCGTCACCTATCTTAACGTTGATATCGGCCAAACTATTATCTAGATAGCTGAAATACTGTTTAGCGATGTGAAAAACCGCTGGGTTTAATTCATAGAAAGTGATGGTGTCATGTTTTTTACCATTTTGTGCAAGCACTCCTGCACCTAGGCCAATAACCCCCAAATTTATAGGACCATTTACTTGTAAGGTCTCAATGGCTTTAACAACACCGGTATTTTCATGGTAATAGCCTAAATCTAAGCCGACACCATTCATTAATTCGTAACCATGAATGGTTGTTCCATCTATGAGGCGGCGTTCAATGATGTTGTTAATCGTGATGTCTTTAACCGTGAGTATCCCATAGAAGTTCCGTTCGGTGGTCACGTTAAGCTTTGTGTACGTGTTATTTAACACCATGAAACCACAAGCAACTGACATTAAAAGACTTATGTATCCGAATTTCATGTATTTAGAAACAGAGCGTTGGGTATAGTGATATACATGCACGGAAAAAATCGCGATGAGCGTAAGAGGATATTCTATTGGCAGGTTAAAGGTTACAGGTGCTAAAACTGAACTTGTTAAACTCCCAAGCACACTGCCAAAAGCGACACAAATGTAGAATGAGGTCATTGAATATTGGTTAGGGGCAATTCGTCTAAGCGCTCTGTGACAGCTCAATGTACAGATAAATAAGATGAGCGCATACATGCTCAGTTGAGCGACAGCATTAAATTTGCTACCTAAAAAGTACATCAAAATGCCTGCCAAAGTTGCAAATATCAAAGCTGGGTAGGTGTAAAAGCTGCGCTTTTTTACAGTAAGAGAAAAAGCAATGATAAAGGTGATTAAATAAATCGCTAAAGGCATAACCCAAGTTAAAGGCATTGGCGGTATGTTAACGTTGATCATAAAAGTGGTAGAGCTCAAAAGTAGGGAGCTCAGTGCTGCTAAAGTGATACATCTAAGCGGGTTATTAAAATGAACTGAGGTTGGCTTTATTGGGTTTAGAGATGTTTTTTGAGACATTTTGGGTATGAGCAATACCATAAGCGCGAAAAACAACACCACGAATACCAGCAAAGCTAAAAACCATAGCTCTTTGAGTGTGGTGAGCCCGAAGTAAACCTCAAATATAAAGGGAAAAGTAAGCAAAGCTACAAGGGAGCCAAAGTTTGAGAGTGCATACCAGTGATAAGGTACTGAGCTTTGATTTATCAAACAGTACCATTTTTGTAGCAGTACGGATGTCGTACTTAACATGATAAAAATGGGGCCTATTTGTGCGGCAAGAGACACAACCACTGACCAAGGAGGGGGTAACATACCAAGTATGTTTTTCTCAACGTGTGTATATGTAACGGCCACTGCCATGATTAACAAGATTAGGTGCAGTGCAACTTGCCATTGTAGTCGTAAGTGACGGATAAAGTGAATGTATAAGTAGCCCAATAATACGCACGTCTGGAAGAAAAATAAGCCAGCTGACCAAACAGACGCGCCTCCGCCAAATTGAGATAATTGCTCTTTAGATAAAATAGGTTGAATTTGAAACAACAAAAATGCGCTGAGTAAAATTATTAAGGTAGAGAGTACTGCCATGATTCGTTCTTGTTTTTTGTTAAGTGAGCGGGCAGCGTGTATTAAAGCGTACTATTTATGCTATAAAATCCTGCTAGAGATTGCCTTAAGAAAACCTTAGTATATGAATCGTAAGCTTATTTAGGAGTCGTTGAGTTGAAGTTAGAAATAGGGAGCTATCACGTAGATGCTAAACGGTGTCAAATTACTGGTTTTAACGAGGTAATTAACATTGAGCCGAAAGTCATGGAAGTGCTGGTTTACTTGTATTCCCATAAAGGGGAGGTGGTAAGTCAGGAAGAGATTTTTAGTGCAGTGTGGCCGAAAGCAATATTTAACCCAAGTTCAGTTCAACGATGTATCGCCATACTCAGAAAGGCTTTTGATGACGACGCTAAGCAACCGTCTCTTATCATTACTCACCCTAAAAGAGGGTATAGTTTAGACGTACCAAGCCCTAAATTAAACGCTTTTAAGCTCGTGTTGGGAGGGGGTGTTACGTGTTTGATAATTGTAGCGGTTTTCATTTCAATCTTTTTAAATCAATTGCCTCATAAAAATGATTTTTCAGATCTGCTGCCTATTAGCAGTAGTTCAGGGAATGAATTTGCATTTATGACGTCACCCAATGGCTTGTATATTGCGTTTATCCGAGAAGCGAAAAACACGAAACATATCTGGATCAAACAACTTGATACAGGCGTGGAAAAGCGCATTTCTCGCCAGTCGGCAGATTATTTAAGTTTGGGGTGGAGCCCAAATGGTAATGGATTGGTATTTACAATAAGAGAGCAGGCTGGTTCATCTTTACAATTTACCACACTGGATTTGGTTTCGATGAGCCCCTTTGAGCAAGAGGAAGCATATCGTACCAAGGATCATGTGATCTCGAGCCATAGATTAGATTGGGCTGCTGATAATACGGTTTATTTTACCGAAAAACATCGGGCAAGCAGTGATACACAGCTCGTTTCATATAACCTCATCACAAAGAAAAAGCATGTTTTGCACCAATCAAAACAATCGGATTGGCTCTTAATGCAATCATTGTCCCCTGATGAAACCCATATAGCATTGGGTTTTGAAGCGGGTCAAAATAAGTATCGAGTGGACTTACTTGACCTAGGTAGTGGACACCTGAAAACGCTTGTGACGGTTGAAGATGGGTTAAGTGGGCTGAGCTGGCATCCTAATAGAAAAAGCATACTGCTGAGTAAACGTAATGAAATACTCTCTGTTGATCTGCAAGGGAGTATATCTAAGTTACCGTTTAAAAATTATCAAATTGTACGAGATGCAACTTATTCACCCAGCGGGCAAGAAATTTTCATGGAGCTTGTAAAGGTGGATGTCGATATTTTAAGCGCCGAGCGAGAAAATATTAATAACTTAAAACCCTTAGTTAATTCCTCATCGGTAGACTTTTTGCCTGTATTCTCACCCGATCCTACTGTGTTTGTATTCGAGTCACATCGTTTTGGTCAAAAGCAATTATTTATATATGAGCAAGGCCAAGAGCGGCTATTATTTAAAAACCCAGACAATGTTGAACTGTTTGGCATTGCGTGGTCAAAAGATGGTAAATCTGTATTTACGGCGAGCAAAGATACAATATTCCGCATAGAGGTTGCATCCAATAAAATGGAAGCGATCCCACATACGCACAGTTCTTTTTATCTTCGCGAAGCATATCATCATAGTGATGCTTTATTGGTATCTTATCGCTCACCGAATGGTACAGGGTTTCACGCAGCAAAGTTCGATTTGAAAACAGGTGAATTGAAAGACTTCGAAGCTAAAGGTAAGAGATTGTCTTGCTATTCAATGGGGTTGGATGAATCGGATAATATATACTTTTCGAATGCATCAGCAGTTTTTAAGCGTGGTGGCGCTGGTGAAGTTGAACGCATTTGGCAATCACCAGATGCAGGGATAATCGGCGTGACAACCGAATCAAATACACTTTTTGTCACTTTAGAGCAGGGTAATCAATACACACTGGTTGAGCATGACTTATTGTCTGGTAAAACAGATATGATATGGATTGGTAATAAAGATGGCAAAATGCTCATCAACGCTGCATATGACTATTCGCAGTTTTTATATCTCACTGAGCCAACACGTCAAAAGCAATTAGCTCGATTGAGATAAAGCAAAATGGCCGAAGCTTGCTGCGGCCATACAAAATGATTGAAGAGCTCATTGTTCTCAACGACAATGAGGATTAAGGTCTAAGTGATTCAATAAACTCTGAATCTATCCAATAGATATCACCATTTCCCGTACTCGTCGTTCTATTGAAAAAGAAGTACTGACCATCTGGAGACATATAACCGCCTGCTTCACCAGCGTCAGTATTCACTGTTGGTCCCAAATTAAGCGCTTTACCCCAGTTCCCGTCAGGTTTTCGAAAACTGATATAAAGATCAGTGTCCCCGTAACCTCCGTTTCTTTCTCCATCCCAAATAATATAACTGTCATCAGGGGCGATAAATGGATGTGCATTCCATTTACCGGTATTAATTTGTGCAGGTAATGGTTTTGGTGATTGCCGAACCCCATTTTTTACCTCAGAAATCCTAAGTAAATCACCATTTTTATAATCATCGAGGATATAGGTACCTGAAGATGATGAAGATAAACGCATAATACCCCAATCCTTGTTATCGAACATTGGACCTAAGTTTTTGATTGGTGACCAGCCTGAGTCTGTTCTAGCAATATACTTATTGCCAAGGTGTAAGGTATTACCATCTGGCGATAGAGTGGGACGGCCCACTCTTGGCGCTAATGTGGCACCATACCAGCGATTGTTGTTTTGCTTGTACGTCATTGTCCACCACTTGTTAGTATCAGCGTCCATTCGCGTATAATAGAGTTCCTTCAAATCTGGGGTAAACGAAATCGTGTACTCTCGGTCTTTTGGTGTGCTCAACAACCCAGGTGCAAAAACTTTAGCTGTTTTACCTGGCGGTGTTTGTCCTAAGTAAGGGCCATGCAATTCAGTGTCGACCTCCTTGGCCATAATTGAACTGGTGGCAAAAATTGAGTTTGTAGCAATTAACAAGCAGTATATTGTTTTTATCATGGGTTCTCCGGTTTTGTAGTGTTGGTTTCGCTTTCAATAAGGAGAATCTACCTGAGCTGACTTTAATGGCTTGAAGTTGAAGTGACTTTTGCTTGATGTTTGAATTTTTATAAAGTAAGCAAGTATTTCAGTGGTTTATATTATTTTAGAGGGGTAATTTGGTGTTGGCACTGGTCGTATATTGAGTATGATCGCATACATATCGGACGATGCGAGGTTGGCCTGTATGGAATTGCTCAAAGTATGGTTGTCTTTTTATTTCCTCATGTCACGTATTGAGTCTCAGTTCACTAATTTTTGAGTGCTTTTATTGCTTGCTTTTAATCTGATCGCTTAAAAGCAAGCAATCAAGACAAAAATCGCTTGATTTATCCTCGCTTGACTTTGTTAACAAAACGTTGAAGTATCGATGGTTGTTTAAAAATCAACCGTTAACTTACTTTGAAAAGGATAATTAAATAGGTGATTTATGAAAAAGTCTTTATTAGTACTGTCATTGGCGTTTGGACTGTCGGCTTGTAACATTGATGAGAGGCTGCAATTCGCTCATGAAACCAAAAAAAGCGAACACGTTCATTTGAGCGCTCAAAATACGGGCTTGCTCATCATCGATGCTCAAAAAGGATATGTGATGGACAGTGACGACTTTTGGGTCAAGGTCTTCTATCCAGAGCTGGAAATACCAGCGCAAAATGTCGATCCTCAGTTGCATTCTAGCATTGACCGAATCGCACAGTTGGCACAAAAAGCCAATGATTTGAATATGCCAACTGCCATTACATATGAAGCCTTCGAAACCGATATGGGTTTAGATTATACGCCCTATATAACGCGTATCGAGCAAGCACTTGATGAAAATACGCAAAGCTATTTTAAACAGACGTTTAACTCAACACGCGAAGCTGACATACATGCGGCCATGGAAGCCTGGTCAGATGCTGGTATTTCTCGGGTAGTTGTTGCGGGTGCAGAAACGGATGTTTGTGTGATGCAAACCGTGTTAGGGCTTAAAAAAATGGGCTTTGATGTCTATTTAGCGAGTGACGCGACGTTTTCGACAGAAATTTATGAACGTCCCACTTTCAAGCGGTTACAGCAAGCTGGGGTTAAGTTAGCAAAGGCCAGTGAAATTATGGAGTCGATGCAATCTAAGGACAAATTGATCTACAGCCCACGCTATGCAGTTGGAAAAAGAAATGAGCTGTATCAAGGTGAACGACATAAAATGGCGATGATCAATTTTAATATGGATGATATGAGCTTAAATAAGGCGGAGCATGATAATAAACCAGCCACGGAGCCTAGGTTTACATTTTTAGGTTTAGAGCAGGAGTTTTTATTTAGCTACATGCCGAGTTTTCATGTGAATAAAAAAGGTAAGCCTTATACATCAAAATATCGTAAAAATGCCAATGTTGTGAATTATAAAAATATTGCCCCTGTGATTGCTGACATTAAAGCGGCAGGCAAGACACAAGCGGTGATTTCTGGCGTGGTATCTCAGTTAGGTTTGTATGATGCAGTTTATCAATTAATTGAAGCAGGGATAACCCCAATTATTTTAGAGGATGCGCTATTAGGGTCAGATGTAGACCCAATTCACTATTTAGACTACATCTATCAATTAGGCGCGGTGCCAAGCACACAAAAGTCGCATGGCTATGAGATGTATGTCGAAATACAATTAGGCGATTTTACAGAAGAGGAAATTGCCGCATACTATCAAATGATAGAGCTTAATGAAGCTGTGATCCCAGAAATCTACCCGCGTTTACGTTAGGTCCCTAACCCAAAACGATTGAAGTGGATAAGCGGTGATATTACTATCAAGCTTATTCACTTTTACACGCCCATAAGGCGCCACCCTATCATGCGCTCTATCCGAAGTAAGGCTGTTAACTTTTCACATGCGCTTTGCGATATTCGCTGGGAGTTTGTCCTGTTACTTGTTTAAATGCTTTATAAAAAGAAGAACGCGCATTGAACCCTACCTCCAATGCAATATCTAGCACAGTACTGCGATTGGCTAAAATTTTAGGTTTGGCAGCCTCAATCCGCCATTGATTAACAAAATCAAAAAAGCTAACGGATAACGTTTCATTCAACGTCTGGGATAGGTAGTTTGGTGAAACATTCAAGTGTTTTGAGAGTTTGTGTAGTGACAAGTTTGAGTCTAAATAGAGTTTGTCTTGCTCCATTGCTGAGTTTATTTTGGTCGCAATTCGTGTTGATTGTGTTTGATCTAAAGCGGAGCGTTGGTATTTTTTTGTCGCGCAGCGCTGATCATGTGTTGTGTTATCGTCAGTAATGATAATTTCACTTTTATCCTGATTTATGTCATCACTCTCTAAACGTGCTAAGGCGGGCTTTTGTTGCAAACCAAAGTGGGTCATACACCATATCAAAATCAAAGAGAGGATCATTTCCGTGTTGCTATTGAATAGGGCATGATTAAACAAACTTGAGGAAAATACAGTAACTACAGAGCATAACCATACACTTACGGAAATTAAAAGCAGCCAATTCATCCAGTTAAGATTTTTATTATCGTGATTAGAAAAAACATCTTTGAGCTTTTTACGGTATTGGTTCAATCTGCGGACAATTTTTAACAGTGTATATGCGCATTGCAACAGCCAAAGTAGCATCATAATTAAAATACCGATAAGAAGTGTGCTGATAAAAGGGTCGTTGATCTCTTTATCATGTACGAAAATGGCGGTATGAATTTCTTTGGGTAAGGTTAATATCATCATCGAGAGGAGTATGGCTGGTGCTGTTAAAGCATACTGTTTAAGCCATCTTTTTTTCAATTGCCAAGGTGCATCGGCAGTGAGCCCTTGAACATAAAGCCATAAAGAAGGGCAAAGCATAAATAAAGTTGGGAATGCGACGGCTGTGTAAATAGGGTAGTAAGCAGGCAATACCGCAGAAATAGCCGAATTTAAGGCCAAAATGCCACTGGCGAGTAAAAATAACGCCAAGGGTAAGTTTATCGCATGCGTTGCTACACGCGAAAAAAGAATAGGCACACTGATACATACTTGCCCAACAATCATCATCGTCAGGATAATTTCGATAGGGTTGGCCAAACTTTGTTCCTTTTATCACTTTCCGTTGAGCGGCTCAATCAAAATAAAGTGTCCGCGCTTATAGTCTCGGACGACCTAACTATTTATAAGTTATATCGTTTAGCTCCGTCAACTACTGCCTAACTCAAGGCTCAAATTAAACAGCGGAGCGAATATGAATACGACGAAGGATATTTCTACCCCATTTGAAGATTATAAAATAAATGTAAAGCTTAAGATTTCAGCGCTTTGGATAGCAGTGATGTTTTGCTATGTCTACGGTGATTACATTGAAGTGTATGTACCTGGTGTTATGTCTGAGGCGCTTTTAGTCAGTGCAGATAGAAAGGGAATTCAATATGAGTTTTTCGCTGTTGCGCTGTTAATGTCCATACCAAGTGTCATGATTTTTCTCACTTTGGCACTAAAACCCACTATTAACCGAAGATTAAATATTATCATCCCTGGTTTATTTGTTGTGCTACTGATAGCCCTTAACCTAGAAACTGTTTGGGGGTTTTACCTTTATCTTACAGGTCTAGAAGTGCTGTTGTCTCTGATGACTATGTGGTATGCCTGGCAGTGGCCAAAGAGTGAAATGACCCAGTAGAAATAGTAAAGAAACAGACGAAAATAACCAGCGATATTAAATTTTATCTAATCATTACAAAAAAATACGACATATTTCAATGGAATTAAGATATGAAAAGACTACTCCCTTTGGCTTTATTTAGCAGCTTGATTTACGCATATGACCCAATCAACTTACAATATAATGCCGATGGCAAGCTCATCATGTTAGACAAAGACTCAGCCTTTGTGGCTGGTAATGATGAAGCGGCCTATTTGCAAAAAATCGATCTAAAAAGCAAGCAAACAAGTCTATTGTCTCTGCCTGACAAGCCAATTATGTATAGCCTTGGTAAACTTGCAAATCACCAAGGTGCCCAAGCATTTGTGTTGACTGAGCAAGGTGTTTTTCACGCAGGGTTAACAAAAACACAGCAGCTGGTAAATACCAGTTCTTTATTTACGGCTGATGCTTTTTCTTATTTTAAATATCAGACATTTACGTTAGATGTGAATGGGGATGGCCTGACCGACTTTTATTTACCAGGTATCGAAGAGCAGACCGTGTATGTGCAACAACAGAACGGAAAGTTTGCCTCTATTGTACTTCCATTACGCGCAAAAACAGAGGCTCATGTCACTGAGCAACACTTTACTGTCAGTCATACATTGCCTCAATTTCCTACACTCGCCGACATCAATGGAGATGGTATCGATGATTTGATGTTTTACGAGCAAAAAGCAGTGCGATACTTTTTGGCAACCAGTCAAGGGCCGAGCAAGCAATTGCAAACACTTATTGAGATTGACAGTGAAAGTAAACAGCGAATTGAAAAGTTAAGAGACTTTAACAATGATGGTCTTCCAGATATCCACATCATAGAGAGCCTCACTGATGATACCGATAAAGACAAAGATTTAGACAGTGAAAGTATTCATCGCATTTTCTTTTCTCAGCAAACGAATAATGGGCTGGTTTTTAAAGACAACCCTGATCTCCAACTGACTTTGGAAGAAACGAGTTCTATTGCTCACATTGGCGACTTTGATGGAGACGGAGTCAATGATCTAGCTGTGATCTCTTTTGATATTGGCTTTATGGATATTATTTCAATCGCCAGTGCTGCAATGGAAAATAAAGAGGTGACGCTTGATAGTGCGATTAGCATTTTTAAAGGTAAAAAAGATAAACAGTTTTCGAAGAAGGCGGCGTCAAAGAAAAGTTTCGAGATAGCGATGAATATGAATGAGTCCAGTAGTGGAGCTGGAAAAGGGATTATTTTTAAAGATTTTAATGGTGATGGTTTAACGGATTTGCTGATTAGAGCTGACACCAATGAACTCAAAGTGTATTTTGGTGATGAAAAAAGAGGGCTATCACGAAGGGCGAAACGAATTAAGCGTTCGTTACCAAAATCTTCAAGCGATATTTATAGCCATGACCTTAACCAGGACGGGAAAGAGGAAATTGTTTTAAAGGTGAAGGACAAAAAAGAAGGCTTTAGATTGGAGGCCATTCAAATCAGTAAATAAAGCAAATACACTTACTGGCAATAAAGAGTCACTGCCTGTTATGGATAAGTAACGATATAAGCAGGCAGTGTTCAAACTTGCTCGATACATTCTCTCGGTTGTGCAGAAAAAATACTCGGCTCATTTCCTCTTTATTAGTAATTTTTATTCTCTATACCTTTTTAAGTGACTAATTTTATTGGCTATATGCTCCTTTTTATGGTGGCCACAATACCTATGCATTTATTTGTTTTTCTATGAATTTATGAGAGTGTGTAACTTCTGTTGATTTAGCTATTTACTTACTCAATTTATGAAATAGAATTAGCACCCTGAGTGAGGCTCTCATCACGTATGTTGTGAGATACCTGTGATATTGCGTTAATTTACGGTTAAACAAACAGAAATATGATCAAATTTATTGAAACCACGCCTTGGTGGTTCTTAATACTTCTTTATGTCACTACGTTAGCTCTGGGTACTTTAGTGGGTGCGCCACTGGTGATCCAAGCTTATGACCTACCAAATCCTGTTGAAGTTACACGATTGTTTGTATTAGTGCCGTTAATAAAAGTACATTACTTGCTTCCTTTACTCCTGCTTGTCACTTTTGGCTTGAAGTACGTGAAAAGCAAACAAAAGAAACAACTTACGCTATCTTTCATTGTAGCAAGCATCATGCTTGTTCCTGTTATTTTCTATGGTTTGCAGCTCTCTGACATTTACTTGTATGCAGAAACTTAAAATAAAGAAGTAAGTTTATCCACACGGTGATCTTCCATGTTTGCTACGCTATCAGAATCCATTGGTAGCGTAACCCCATCAGTGGTGGTGAAACTACATATTGTGGAAAATCACGCATATTAAAGTGTATATTTTTTGTTTTAATAAACGTTTTTGTTAAATTTTATGTAAGCACTTTGTTTTGTTGGTTATTTGTTGTACCTTTTTTGAGTGTTATATTTGCACAGGTTAAAAAGGACTGAAATGAAAATAAGTAATAAAACATTAACGGTTGCCAGTACTTTATTGTTGGCATCAATGTGGAGCCAAGCATCACACTCTCAGCAAGAGAGTCTGCCTTTTCTTGATGAAAGTTGTAGCGGTCAATTAGAGAGCAAAGAAAAACAAAATCACTGTATTGATATGCTTCGCGCCTCTGACTTCGATACTGGCTATTCGATTCAATACTCACCTTCACTTGTTGATCCCATTTATATTAACGGGGTTAAATACACTTTAGATTTAGCAAGAGATTTGAATGTCACCACAGTAAGGGATATCCTTCAGGCCCCATGGAGGCACGGTTTTTGGGATCTAGATGGTCATTGTGCCAATAGACATGAGTTTTGGGATGATGATTGTCGTCTAGAAGATCTGCAACAGCAGTATCATCTAGATGCTGTTTATGAAGCCAGTGCTAGAATCCCGGTGAGTGGTGATAACGGCCAACTGTTAAACTTTGATGTGTTCGGCAAAATCGACAATGCAGTGGCATGGTTTAGTGTTCGTTGTGGCTCGTTTAGAGAAATAGACATTAGTGATAATATCATCATATCGAAAACTGAGCGCACTACGTTTCCCTGCGATGAGATACAAGTGTATTTCAAACCTAGACGACCTTTTAATTATCAGGATCCTACCTTAAGGGGCTTCTTATCGATCATTATTTCTGAAGACTTCTAGTACGAGCGGTACTGTTTTAAAGAGGCACTTTTAGAAATGAAAAAGGGCTTGCGAGCATGTGACGCCAGTCCTTTTTTATTGTTCAATGTTAAACATTTTCTTGTGTACTAATAAATCAAAGCTACTTTTTCAATAGACTTTTCGTTGAGATCAGGCAGAGAACATGCACCACTTTACCTTTTATTGGAAACCAGTTGTCTGCATTTTGTGGGTGGTTATCCCGCAGGTCATTCTAACAAGAGGAATAAGCAGACGCTTAAACTGCACATCAGGCGTTTAAGCGTTAGTTAAAAAATAATTCGCACTGAAGCTGTAAATATCTTCTCGACTTTTATCTACGGTGCTAAAAAGTGATGTTCAGGATTTACTGCGTTACGCGTCTATCAACCTCAACTTTCCCGTCTTTAATAACAAGTGTGACGTCTTCCATCACCGTGATGTCATCTAATGGGTTACCTGGTACCGCAATGATATCGGCAAGCTTTCCCGCATCTAAAGATCCAAGGTGGTCTTCTAGCTTAAGTAATGTCGCCGAATTAATAGTAGCGGCTTGCAGTGCTTGCAACTCTGTCATACCAAATTGGACCATTCGGCTGAACTGCTTTGCATTATCGCCATGCGGATAAATACCCCCATCAGATCCAAATACCATTTTTACACCTGCTTTAACGGCTTTAGAAAAGCTATCACGTTGAATAGAGCCCACTTGGCGCTCTTTTCTCAGACTTTCCTCGGGTATACCCGCTTTGGCGCCTTCTCCTAAAATGTACTCGGTGGTGTAAATGTCCATCGAGAAATAAGTGCCATGTTTAAGCGCCAGTTGTATCGCTTCGTCATCTAAAAAGCTCACATGCTCTACAGAATCAACGCCTGCTCGAATTGATGATTTGATCCCACTTGTTCCATGCGCATGAGCGGCGACAGTCAGCCCTCGCATATGTACTTCGTTTACTAATGCTTGCATCTCTTCAAACGAATATTGCTGAGCACCAACTTTTGTGCCTTTGGACATAACACCGCCCGTTGCACAAAATTTGATAACATCCACACCGTATTTAACGTTTTCACGCACTTTGTGGCGAACTGCCCAAGGGCCATCTGCAACGCCTTCAGAAGTTACACGATGCTCATGTGTAAACGCGTTATTATCGCAATGCCCACCAGTAATTCCGATTGCGGGGCCTGACGCGAAGACTCTTGGGCCAGGTATATCACCATCATAGATGGCGTCGCGTATAGCAAGGTCAGCAAACCCTGACGCACCTAAATTTCTAACAGATGTAAAACCAGCTTCGAGTGTTCGCTGCGCGTTAATCGCGCCGGTTATCGCTGAACGAGGCACTGTTCTACGAAGCCGCTCATAGCCATGTACTTTTGCATCTCCTGTTAGATGAACGTGCATATCGAATAACCCAGGGACTAAGGTGTGGCCTGTTAATGTAATGACTGTGGCATCAGAACTAATCGAGTCTTGGGGTGTGTGTTCTGACACGGATACGATGGATTTATCTTCGACAACAACCGTGGCTGGCTTAATAAGTTTACCTGTTCTGACGTCAAGGGCGGCGTCAGCTTTGAGGATGAGTGTATTCGCGAACGCGCTACTTGTACTTAGAATGAAGGCTGTACTGAGTAATGTCTGCTTAAACATATTTTCTTCTTATCATTTTTATTTTTAAAAAACAGTCTAATCAGAGTCAGAATAGGGACGCAAGGAAATTACGATTGATTGTACAAATAGCGTGATGGGTTTAGTAAAGATCACATAAAGCTTGTTTACAGTGGCGATTGGATCTTGAAAGCATAAACTAGTAAAGAAAGATTAAAGTAAATTAACTGACAATAGTCACTCGCGGCTTGCCGAGGTTTAAATAATGAATGTAGTCCTGTTCTTTTAATCCAGCTTCACGGCTCGAACGTAATAACAAATCATTTAGTGCTTGGTCGTTTATACCGCTACGTAATGCTTTACTGCACATTTTGATCGTGTCTCTATATTCACCGGAATCAAATAGTCGAGAGGCAAACATCATATAAGCTTCTTGCTGATCGGTTTCATCTTTATAAATTTTTGCGAACACTTCACGGTGCATTAAGCCCGCTAATACGTAATGACTATTCCTATGTTGCTTGCCAAGCGCTTTGTGTGCATTGAACAGCATTTCTTTTGAGTGATCCATATCATTCACAAGGTAGAATAAAAAAGCAATGATGGTTGCAACACTTGGGTCGTCTAACATGCTTTGACTGAGCTGTAATAGTTTAGCGCTGGCATCGGTGTCTTTGCCCTCTAACAGCATCATCATGATCAGCAGTAAGTTGAATTCGTCAGCGCAGTATTTTTGCATGTTTGATGCGTGGCGAGTAATGGCAGATTTCAGGTCATTTTGAATTGACTTAAGTACTTTAGGGTCAATTGTATCTTTTATGTCTAATGTTTCCAAAAAGCGTATTTTAATGGACAAGGCAGAGAGTAGAGTAGATAGGGCTGGGTCTTCGCTATAAGTACGTTCTTTGCGTTTAATTAAATTATCAATGGCATCATGTTCTTTACAGACATGTAATACCATTAGGCTTAGCCGAAACATACTCGGTGACATATCTTCAACTGGAAATGCCAGCACCTGAGCTGTTGCTAGATCCCGGTTATCTGTTTGGAAAGCGATGTATATCTGCCAATAAAAAACGCGAATAGGGTAGTCTTGTCGAGTTTGCGGCTCAGACAAAAATGCTTTACACGCTGCAAAGTCCTTCAGCTCATAGTTAACATGGAACAATGACCACTTTGCCCACTGGATGTTGCGATCAGCCAATGGTAAAAGCAGTTTTTTTGCTAATGAATAATGCCCAAGTTTGAGCAATAAATTGACAAGTAGCTGATTACGCGCTTTTTTTAAATAGTTTGGGTACTCTTGGTTACGTAACTCTTTTAGTTTTAATAAGGCTTTTTTGTATTTTTTAGCCCTAATAAATTGGTAAGCAAGTTTGAACTCTTTAACTTGTAACGTATGTTCTTTTAATATCGTAGCGAGATCCTGCGGCGTATACGGTACTTCTAGCAGCTGGTTACTGTGAAATGGATATTCACAAGCGTAGTCGAATGCACTTTGCCTTTTTGCCATATACACCAGCCTAGTGGTGGGGGGCAGTGTTTCGTTGTAAACCAGCTCACTAACGAGGTCATAAAGATTCTTTATTGTGTCTACTCGATTATCCAAAAAAACAATATCATAAGTATTTTGTTTAGCAGAACGCTCAAACGCCTGACCAGAGCGGTAAGAACGAACATGAGACACGCCTTGTTTATTTAATAAAGCTTCTAAAAATCTTATGTTGTCGCTGTTATCGTCGACTATTGCAATTTTTAGGTCTGAATAATGCACTCGCTTTCCTTTAATCAGCCCACGAATAGATTACCGCTGCTGAAAAAATACTCTGTTTGTAGTTAATTTTGGAACTCGCTATTCTAATCGTTTTAAAAACATAATCAAAGTGTTAAATGCATGTTCATTTACATTTATTTAAAATTCATGCAGTGTTGAACCAAATAGATGGTTAATAAAAAGTGAACACGGCAAGCTAAATAAGGAGAGTGTTTTTAGCATGCCATGGTGTTGAATGGTGTGTTTTTAGTTAAATATTTCCTCGACATCATCTTTGATATCTTGGTATGCATCCTCGTCTAATTCCAATAAATGCAGTACATCGGTTTTGATATACGCCCAATCGGGTACTGACACAAAACGTTTGTTGACCTGAACAAGGTGCTCGGCCATTTTGAGTGTGGCCATAGTGCAAGCATGTTCAACGTCATGGGTTTCTTTGAAAAACTCCATATCATGATGTCGGAGAATAAGCTTACAAATCGGTTTTGGGAGGTTCCAGCTATTTGCTAGAAAATAGCCAATTGTGGCATGATTCGTGTTGTAAATCGCTTCTTCTTGGTCAATTAGTAACATGTCGTAGTTACTATTTGCGCAAGAGAGTACGTTAGCATAGTCGTCAAATTTTAACGCCATTGCTGGGATCCCTGCATCGTGAAATAGACCCAGCATATGGAGACTTTCCAGTGGGATTTTTACTGGGATTTTGCGTCCGATAATCATCGCAACTTCCGAAATTTCGTTTGCGGTATCCCAAAATCGCTCCAAGCTGATGCAACACCGTGATTGATCAAACGCTTGTTTCAATAAAAAGCCTGTCACTAAATGTGTAACACTATTTAAACCAAGAAACATGACTGCTTGGCGAATATCTGTGATTGTTCGTGAAAAGCCATATGATGAAGAGTTAATGACCTTTAGAACTGCAGCAGACGTTGCAACATCTGTGGCAATTAAATCTGCAATTTGCCCAAGCTCTGGCTCGCTTGATTGGAGTAGTTCATGTAAATGTGTGAGCAATTCTGGTTTTGGTGGGAGAGAAAAACCTTTTTCTACATCATTAAGAACGACATTATCTATCTCTATCATAGTTCTTCCATCTTGATGCTGGACATCAAACTAAGGTAATTACACGGACGTTAAAAGAGTATAGCCGTACCTGCTAAATTTTGTGCACTTGAGGCAAATTTTGTTGCTTTTGCACGTTAAGTAATCAACCAGTTGGTTATTCAGGGACGATTGATTGCTTTCATTCGCTTTGTTAAGTTAAAGTTAGCTAATTTTACTGTTTGGGAATAATTATGAGTCAATCACCAGAAGCGGCAGCGCCGAGTGGGGCAGTTGCACGTTTTCTTAACGGGATCGAGCGTGTGGGGAACAAACTCCCTGATCCTGCTATCATTTTCTTGTCAGCGATGTTGCTGATATGGTTCCTTTCTTGGATTTTTTCGAGCACGACGTTTGATGCGATAGACCCACGCACTGGTGAAGCTATCGTTGTTCATAACTTACTAAGCGGTGATTCACTTGCCAGTTTCTTGGCCAACATGGTTAAGACGTTCACAGGATTTGCACCTTTAGGTGTTGTTTTAGTAGCTATGTTAGGTGTTGGTGTTGCTGAGCACTCTGGTTACATTAACACGGGCTTGAAGCTTATGTTAAAGCGTACACCTCAAGCATTGTTGACTCCATCAATCATTTTAATTGCGATTGTGAGCCACACAGCAACTGATGCCGGTTATGTATTGGTTATTCCATTGGCTGGTGTAATTTTCTATGCCATGGGCCGTCACCCACTTGCCGGTATTGCAGCAGCGTTCGCAGGTGTAAGTGGTGGATTTAGTGCTAACTTCATCCCATCAGGTATCGACCCGTTACTACAAAGCTTTACACAAAGCGCAGCGCATATTATCGATCCTGAGATTGCAATTAACCCACTGAACAACTGGTTCTTTACCTCAGCTTCTAGTTTGTTCATCATCTTATTAGGCTGGTACATCACGGACAAAATCATTGAGCCACGTCTAAAAAATACAGAGATCGATGGTGACACAAACAGTTTGCCTTCTTTTGATGAAGTGAACGCAAAAGAAAAGCGTGCATTTTTGGCTGCCTCTGGTGTGATGCTAGCAGGTATTGCGTTATTAGTTTACGCCGCAAGTGGTGAAGACTCGGCGCTACGTAGTCCAAATGGCTCACTAACCGAATTCACAGCGCCGCTTATGCAGTCTATTGTACCGCTAATCTTCTTACTGTTCTGGGTACCTGGTGCGGTCTACGGCTTCTTAGTTGGTACCTTTAAGTCCTCAAAAGATATGATTGATGCCATGAGTAAGTCAATGGGCAGCATGGCTTATTATATTGTAATGGCGTTTTTCTGTGCGCTATTTATCAGTGCATTCAGTCAGTCTAACCTTGGCGCACTGCTTGCGATTGAAGGAGCAGAAGTACTTAAGGCATTGGCATTACCAAGTTCAGTCACTGTGGTCGGTATTATTTTCCTGACTGCTTTTGTGAACTTATTTGTTGGTTCAAGTTCTGCTAAGTGGGCATTGCTAGGCCCTATTTTTGTTCCTATGTTGATGCAACTTGGCCTATCACCTGATTTGACTCAAGCGGCGTACCGTGTAGGTGACTCAAGTTCGAATATCATCACGCCGTTAATGCCATACTTCCCATTGGTTGTGGTTTATTGCCAAAAGTATGTTAAGAACACAGGTATTGGTACGCTCATTGCTCTTATGATCCCGTACTCTATCGCTTTCCTAGTTGGTTGGAGCATCTTCTTGTTAGCTTATTGGGGCTTAGGCATTCCTTTAGGCTTGCAGTCGAGCTACATTTATCCAGCAGGATAAGCAATAAAAAAGCCGCTCATTTGAGCGGCTTTTTTCATATTAAGAGATTACTACTTATGCCTCTGCAATGAATATTGCACGCAGTGGAGCGGGGTAGCCCTCAATGGTTTTACTTGGGTCTAATGGGTCCAAGAAATCTGCGAGTGATTCCGTTTCCATCCACTCTGTCTTACGTTGTTCATCTAACGACGTAGTGTCTTTGTTGACGACACGTACATTCTTAAATCCAACACGCTCTAACCACAGCTTGAGCGCATCGCAGCTTGGGATGTACCAGACATTACGCATTTTGGCATAACGGTCGGTTGGCACCAGTACTGTGTTCACATCGCCTTCAATGACTAAAGTTTCAAGAACAAGCTCACCGCCTTTGCGCAATTGGGCACGGAGTTGGCTTAAAAAATCGATAGGTGAGCGTCTATGATAAAGCACACCCATAGAAAATACCGTATCGAATGCTTTAAGCTCAGGTAACTGTTCTACGCCTAATGGTAATAAGTGTACATTTGGATCTGGATTAAAGTGTTTAACCGCTTGAAATTGACTTAAAAACAGGTCTGACGGGTCAATACCAACTACGAAATCAGCACCAGCGCCTTTCATGCGCCACAAGTGGTATCCAGATCCACAGCCAATGTCTAACACTGTTCTACCGTGTAGATCACTAATGTGTGGCAGTAGTCTGTCCCATTTCCAATCACTGCGCCATTCAGTATCAATGTGAATACCGTGAATATGAAAAGGCCCTTTTCGCCATGGCATCATGCGCTTTAATAGATGACTTAATTGCTTTGTATGCCCTTCTGAAAGCTCTTCACTTAAACCAAACTCCACGCGATCCGCGATATTAATGTGGCTTGTATTTGACTCAGGTAAGTTTTTAAGCACTTTTTCCCACTTTGGCCAATCACCATGCTGAGCTTCTTTTTGCCAGTGTGTAAGCTGGGCAGGCAAAGTATCTAACCAATGACTGAGCTGGTTTTTTGCAATGGCTGCGTAAAAGTCGTTAAACCAAGTATTCATAATATCCTCGTTATTTTATTGCGACCATTGAGCAAAAGTTAAAGCACTGGTACCAAACTTGGGTGTTAGAAAAGCCAACTGTTTCAAGTCTTTCGATATGTGTGCTTAAAGCATCTGTGCGCATGATGTTTTCGATAGCGGTTCTTTTTTGGCTAATTTCTAACTCTGAGTATCCATTTTGACGCTTGAAGTCATGATGAAGGTCGATAAGCAGGTTATCTTTAATGTCATTTTCGCCTTTTATCTTTTCAGATAAAAGCAGCACACCACCTGGCTTCAAGCCTGCGTAGATTTTTTCAAGCACAGCCTGCCTTTGGTCTTGAGGGATAAACTGTAGTGTAAAGTTCATCGCAACGACACTTGCATTTTCAATGTTGATGTCGTTAATGTCGCCCAGCTGCACACTGACAGGCACGTCTGATTTAAAGCCTTTCAGGTGTATTTTACAGCGCTCAACCATAGGCGCAGAATTATCAATGGCGATGATATGGCAGTTTTCTTTGTTGATGTTACGACGCATGCTGAGCGTCACTGCACCTAAAGAACACCCTAAGTCATATAAATTTGAATTACTTTGCGCAAACTGACCCGCCAATTTACCCATTGTACTGACCATTGTGGCGTATCCAGGAACTGACCGTTGGATCATGTCTGGGAACACTTCGACGACATTGGCGTCAAATGTAAAGTCTTTTACTTCTTGCTCTGCGGCATAAATACTGTCTTTGCCAGTCACAATACTACTCTCATACAAAAATAATCTCGCTATTTTAGCATTTTATACTGGATAGTCAGTGATAAATTGAGTAGCTTGGCTACTATTAGTCATAAGAAGTAAAAAATGAGATAAAAAATGGCGAAAAATAAAGTTGTCAGTACAGAAGATATCCTATCAACCTTGTGTCATTCAGTGACTGAAGTGCTATCTTCGGCGAGTGGTAATCAAATATCCTATTCTGCGATGGTGCAAAAAATTACGCGCACCTGTATGCGACCGGATATCGGTTGTTTTGTGTTGTTTGATGGTGGGTTTACAGGACTCGTTGTGACTAATTTTACCGCGCAGGCAGCGATGGAAATCTATCAAGATTACATGCGCAACATGGGCATGCCGGAAAGTGAAATTGCACAAAGCCACTTATCAGATGATGTATCAAATGTAATGGGTGAATTGATGAACCAAATTGTTGGTGATTTCACGGGTAAAGTGAGAGAGCAATTACATACCTCAATTACGCAAAACCAGCCAAAAATGATGGCAATTAATAAGCAGGTACAAATCTCGGTTGATACAACCATGGATAGACCGCAAGCAAGACGAGTCACATTTACCACGCAAGGACAGAATATTTTCTATCTTGAGTTGGCAATGGACAAAACAGAGTTTATAAAGCTGCATGATTTTGATATCGCAGAAGCCGTTGACCCTGATGACATCATTGCGAATCAAAGCTCTACTTCTGCAAAACCTAAAGCGACAAAACAAGCTGCACCTCAAGAAGATGCAGCTGATGATGACTTCATGGCAGAGCTAGGACTCTAATCCTTTTATTAGCCCACTAAGTTAATTGGTGGGCTATATTAACTTTCTAATTCACTGGCTGTTACTTGAAGTAGGTCAAAGGCTTCGGAAAACTGAAATCTTGATACCATCACCTTCAGCTCTTTTAATGTTGCCTCATCTAATCCTTCATTTAAACCAATTTGTTCGACCATCTCGGTCGCTTTTGAGTCATATTCTTTTAAAGCTTGAGCAAGCTCTTTGAGTGAGTATGTCTGTTTAGGGGAAGTAGACTTTTGGCTCCGCTCTAGTAGTAACGCGGCTTTTCCTTTGAGCTCTTGAAGGTAATTGGCTAGTGTGTCTATGTGCTCAGAGTCAATGTTGTCTTGTTTTACTTGTTCTTCTAAAGTAGCAGCAACTTCTGAGAAGTAATCCATAGAGAGGTTAGCACCAGCACCTTTCATCGCATGTAAAATATCCAGAGCAAGCTCTAAATTTCCCATGCTGATTGATTGTTTTAAATTAATCACTTCTTCTACTTGCTGAGTGATAAATTTGTCAAGCAGCTTAAAGTAAACAGCTTCGTTGTTTGCGGCCCGTTGCACGCCTTCAGCAATGTTTACGCCTTCTAAAACTAGGTCAATATCAGGATCTTGCTGCGGTTGTTGAACAACTTGAGTTGCTTGTTTTGGAATGTCGCTGGCAAGTGTGTCCAAAATGGATTTTATAAGACCCTCAACGTCAATTGGCTTAGAGACATGCCCATTCATGCCTGCATTTAAGCACAGCTCAATATCAGGCCCCATAGCATTGGCGGTCATCGCAAGGATCGGAAGCTGTTCAGCAGGGATTGTTTCACGAATGGCTTTTGTCGCTTCAACCCCATCCATGATGGGCATTTGCATATCCATAAGTACAATATCAAACTGTTTATTTTGCACAGCCTTTAGCGCCATTTCTCCATTGCAGGCGACGCTGACTTGCGCGCCATGGAAACTTAAAATTTCAACGGCAATTTCTTGATTAACCGGTTGGTCTTCTGCAACCAAAATATGTAAATCTTTAAGTGCGTTACGGTTTTCTATTGGTGTTTGTTTTACTTGCTGCGTAGCTTCGACACCAAAGCACTCCTGTAAACAGTCCAATAGACTGGAGGGGTTAAAAGGTTTAAACAGCATGCTGTCAATCATGGCTTGGTGTGTTTCTTTGAATCCGACTTCATGACCGTGTGCAGTGACCAACACAAAATAATTTTGTAGGTTTTGTCGCTTTAAGTACTCGATAGTGTCAATACCATTTAAATCAGGCATATGCCAGTCAACAAAGATGATATCGAATTTTTCAGTAGTCGGGTTTAGTTGATCCACAAAATGTTTACCACTTTCAAATAGCGTGACATGGAAGCCTAATGACTGGAGCATCGTTTCGAGAATATCTCTTGCATCTTCATTGTCGTCAATTACACAGGCTGTTTTACCACTGAATGTAAGTGGTTTTTCTACAGCGGTTGAAGCGTAATTATTAATTTCCATCGCTAAAGTAAAATAGAACTCAGAGCCTTTATTAAGCTCACTTTCAACGAAAATTTCTCCGCCAAGTAGCTTTACCAGTTGTTGTGAAATCGTGAGGCCAAGCCCCGTTCCGCCATACTTACGTGTGGTGGATGTATCTGCTTGAGAAAAAGATTGAAACAACTTTGTTTGTTGCTCTGTACTCATACCAATCCCACTGTCTTTGACAGAAAAAGTTAATTTAGCTTTATCTGTTTGAATATCTTGCATGGAAATGGATAAGGTGACGCCGCCACTTTCGGTGAATTTGACGGCATTTCCCGCAAGATTAATAAGCACTTGCGAGAGTCTCAGTGGGTCACCAAGAAAGTTGTTTGGTAAGTCAGGAGGGATGTCGAAGACTAAATCTAGCTGCTTTTCTTGTGCTTTAATACCAACAATGGTTGTGACATTATCGAGTACTTTATCCAACTCAAATGGAATATGTTCAATTTCGACTTTCCCTGCTTCTATTTTAGAAAAATCTAAAATATCGTTGATAAGCTTAAGTAATTGTTTGGCAGCGTAGTCAATTTTCGTCACGTAGCCTAGTTGTTTCGGCGATAGATCTGAGTTCATTGCTAGATGTGCCATACCGATTATGGCATTCATTGGCGAGCGGATTTCATGACTCATATTGGCGAGAAATTCGCCTTTTACTTGAGCATTTTTATCGGCTTCTTCCTTTGCGCTGAGCATTTGACGCTCAAGTTCATTACGTTCAGTGACATCTAAGAAAGTGCCTACTACACCACCAACTTCGCCGAGGCTATCAAAGAAGGGCGCTTCATAAACAACTAATTCTCGAGGTTCTTTAAGACTATTCTCCATAGAAAGGGCGAACGAGTGGGCCTCTTTTTGGTCAATAGTGCGCTGGGATTTATGATCTAAGTATGCAGCGGTTTGTCCATCAAACACGTCGTTCAAATGAGAGTCGGTTACTTCGACTTCAAATTTGTCTATAAAAGATAAAAAAGCACGGTTAACACCCATAAATGTGCCTTTTTTATCTCTGTAATAGGTTGGGTTTGGAATGGCGTTAATAATGTGTAGAGTAAGCTCTAGGTGCGCTGCTAGCGCATTCTCGGCTTCAATTTGCTTTTGGGTATTTTCGCTTAACCTTAATTGTATGCTTAAATCTTCACACAAAAGTTTGAGGCAGTGTTTTTGTACTTCTTTAGGCGGATGAGCGAATGTGATCACCACAGTGCCAGTCAGCTCGTCACTCATTATCAACGGGATATACAAAACCGTATGTAACTCTAGAGTTAACCCATCTTTATGTAACACCGCATTACGCCCTTCACTTACATACGCCTGTGTTTGTCTTTCAGAGACGAGCTTAGAGACTTGAATAGATTGTTCATCGAAATAAGCTGCAAACCCTACTAGCGTGTGTTGAATAAAGTGTTCATCCTCATAACGGTAGAGTGAAACACTCGGACTTTGAAAATGATCAGCGAAGAAATTGGCTGCCAAAGTGCGCATTTGAGAGGGGGAGTTACAGTGGCGAATTTCTTCACTAAAAGCATGCCTTATTTTTGCAATATCAGCGCGTTCATCAAGCTTTCTATACGTCAACGACACGGCTTGAACAATGTCAGCGACTTCTCCTCGCAGCTCAGCAGGCAGTGAAATGCTCTGGCCATTGTAATTTTTATCGATACAAAATGCGCGATGCAACAAAGTGAAAGGAGTGATCAATCTTTTATTTAAATAGTAGAAAATAAATAAGGCGAAAAGCAATAAAGTGATAAGGCTCACCCAGAGGTAAAAGAGCAAGTTGCTGCTGCCTTGGTGCAGCAGTTGTTTTGCTTGTTGTAATTGTTGTTTGGTTGATTTAATTGCGACATCGATGGCATTGGTTGTTTGTTGATGGACATCGATTAACGCCTTGTCTTGAGCTTGATGATATGCGCCTTTGTCAATGGACTCGTATAGTGTTTGCATTACTTTATAAGTGTTAAAGGCTTGAGTTAAAGCATTATCTTGCGGGTAAATGCGCGTTTTTTCGGTTAAGGCATCGAACGTTACTCTAGAGTTAATAAGTTGCGTCTGAATGAGTGTATTGGCCTTGGTAGTATCTTGCTTTGAAATATGTGTGTTAATACTGAAAAATAAAGCCAAATTGGTCGTTTGCAGTTGATTTAATACATCGTATTGGTCGTTGAGTTGTTCAATCTGTTGCTCATGAACTGTCATCTTACTTTCCCAATTAGACATCACAACAAGGCTAATGACGAGCAGGGCAGGGAGTAGTATAAAAAACGAATGAAACATTGTTTTTATTGACATAACTTACTTTCCAAAACTTGACTAATATTAACCATAGTCGCACGCACGTAATTAACAAGCGGTGTGAATTGTCTGAAGGAGCTGGATAAAGCAAGAAGGGGGCTAAAATGGCAGAAATACTCATTGTTGATGATGTCGCAGAAAATCTACAAATTCTGCAATTGATATTAAGGAATGAAGGGCATAAGGTGTTTGCTGCGATCAGTGGTGAACTTGCATTAAACATTGCTCATAAACACTCACCTGAATTAATTATTTCTGATATCAACATGCCTGTTATGGATGGTTTAGTATTATGCAAAACCCTCAAAAGTTCGACCAAAACGCAAGACATCCCGGTTATTTTTGTCAGTGCCGAGCGGGAGACTGATAATATCGTTGCTGCTTTAGAGGTCGGCGGCGTTGATTACATCACTAAACCCTTCAAACCAGCAGAAGTATTAGCCAGAGTAAATACCCAATTGAAGTTATTGGATGCACATCGTCTGGCTGTAAAACAGCAGCTTTCTCAAGTAATGAATCAAATGGTAGTTGGCATTGCGCATGAAATTAATACGCCATTAGGTGCAGCCATCACGGCAGTGACGCATTTTGAAGGTATAGTAATGCAATTATTGAATGCGTTTGAGCAGGAAACATTGAGCGCTCAACAGCTGAAGGATGGGTTGGATGAGTCTAAACAAGGCGTGGCTTTGTGTGAGCGCAATTTGTCACGTGTTGCACAGTTCGTAAAAGTATTAAAAGAAATAGCAAGGGTCGAGCGCCCGACAACACCAACAAAGCTGAGTGTGGTTGCTTTTTTAAACGATCTGAAATCGGCTTGGGAAAAGAAAGATGTTCAAATTCAGATCAGCGCAGTCGAGGCGGGTTTTGTGTCTGATCGTGACATTTTGATGTCGGTATTTAATAACTTGATTGAGAATTCAGTTGCGCACGGTAAGCTAAAAAGTGGACAAGCAATCTCGATCGAAGCAACATCAAAAGCACAGCACATTGAATTTATGTATTACGATCATGGAGAGGGTTTACAAGGGATTTCTATTGATGAACTACTAAAACCTTTTAACACCACAAAACGCGGTAATAGTGGTCATGTTGGATTGAGTGCGCCTGTCACAGCAAACTTGATTAATTCAGCGCTTAAGGGGGCTTACCAGTTGCTTGATAGGGGAAGAGGGTTAGAGTGGGTAATAGAAATCCCAGTAAATTCAGATTGATCTGAATCAACGATTGACAAATATCGATAGAGATGAGGACATAAGTCCTTATGTGGGAGGCTTTATTTCACTAAGCTCGCGGGCAAAGATATTATATCTTTGTTCGAGTATTAATTATAAATAATTCTTATGATTAATGTTTTGAATTGAAGTCACGCAAAAAAATTGGTGGAACCATTATGCAACAGCTACCTACAGTTGATTATAAGTCATCTACAGCAGCAAAAGAATTTGTTGAGTCTCTTCGTAACACAGGTTTTGGTGTACTTAAAAATCACCCAATCCCGAAAGAGCTTGTAGAGTCTATATATAAAAACTGGCAAGAGTTCTTCTACACAGAAGAAAAGCACGACTTCCTATTTGACAAGGACACTCAAGACGGCTATTTCCCACCGGAAGTTTCAGAAGTCGCTAAAGGCTTTACTGTAAAAGATATTAAGGAATATTTTCACGTTTATCCAAAAGGTCGCGTTCCTGCTCAGCTTGAAGCTGAGATCAGAGAATACTACCGCCTCGCAAACGAGTTTGCAGCTGAGCTATTAAGCTGGGTTCAAGCGGAAGCACCAGAGGATGTACGTGCTAAGTTTTCGATCGATCTTAAAGATATGATCAAAGACTCAGATCAAACGTTATTACGCGTTTTACACTACCCACCGATGACTGGAGACGAAGAGCCTGGTGCTATTCGCGCGGCAGCACACGGTGATATTAACCTACTAACTGTATTACCAGCTTCAAACGAGCCTGGCTTACAAGTTCAAAGAGGTGACGGCAGCTGGTTAGATGTACCATGTGATTTTGGTTCATTGATCATCAATATTGGTGACATGTTGCAAGAAGCTTCAGGCGGTTACTTCCCATCTACAATTCACAGAGTAATCAACCCAACGGGTAAGGCGAGTGATAAATCACGAATTTCATTACCGCTGTTTTTACACCCTAAACCAGAGGTTGTATTATCTGAGCGTTATACAGCAGACTCATATTTGCAAGAGCGCTTAAGAGAACTAGGTGTAAAGTAAGTATCTGATTATAAATCGAAAAGCGGCCTTAATATGGCCGCTTTTTTGTATTTAAACACGGCTGATTTTTGAAATTTTCCTGACAATTAGTTCAAAGTGTGCAATATTAAAATTTCTCAAACTGAGAAAAAATAATAAAAAACTTAATGACAACGCTGTCATTTATTGTGTAACATCAAATCAACATGACTGAATACTGTGTCGCGGACAAATTCGCGTTCATATCTTATTTTTTAGGGGTCGCTTAATGATGGCTAAACAGGTTGAACAAGACCAGTTGTATATAGGTATTGATGGGGGCGGTACAAAATGCCGAGCCACTATCTACTCAATCAAAAACGGCGTTTTGGGAACTGGTCTAGGTGGGCCTGCTAATCCTCTTCATGGTTTTGAAAGAACCATTGAGTCAATTATGGTATCGACTCAATTGGCACTGCAGGATGCAGGACTAAGAATTGAAGCAGTTCATAATCTCTATGCGGGACTTGGTCTTGCGGGAGTAAATCTGCCAGCACTACATGAAAAAATAATGCGATGGGATCACCCATTTAAGCAAATGTTTTTAACAACTGATCTTCATACTGCGTGTATTGGTGCGCATGAAGGCGGTGATGGCGCTGTAATTATTACGGGTACTGGTTCGTGTGGCTTTGCCATGGTTGATGGAGTGTCTGTTAACTACGGTGGCCATGGGTTTGCACAAGGTGATATGGGCAGTGGCGCTTGGATGGGACTTGAAGCGGTAAAAGCAGCATTGCTTTCAATTGACAAGCTAGGTCCAACAACAACATTAAGCGACACTTTAAAACAGCACTTTAATACCACAACCGCGATGGGTATTGCTGAGCAAATGGCGGGTAAGCCTTCGAGCAGTTATGCGCAATTAGCTAGGTTTGTATTAGCCGCAGCAGAAGAAAAAGATGAAGTTGCATTGAATATTGTCAGGGACGGTGCTGACTATATTAGTAAATTAGCCCATCGTTTGATGGAAAATAATCCGCCACGTCTTTCAATGATAGGTGGTTTATCTGAACCATTACGTAAATGGCTTGACCCTGAAATTGCAAAGATTGTTGAATCTCCTAAACAGCCTCCTGAAATGGGCGCAATTTTCTTTGCAATCCAAAGTGTCGAGCAGCAGTCTGAAAAGGCGGTATGAGAATGAAAAAATATTTGGCGAGTCAATTTTTTGATGGGCACAAATTAAAAAATAATGTTGAGTTTTTGGTTGTTGATGGAAAAATTTCATTTTCGACTCAAGACTGTGAAGGCCAAGCTGAGATCCTGGAAGGCTTGGTTGCGCCAGGCTTAATTGACGTGCAGGTAAACGGCGGCGGTGGCGGCTTTTTTAACGCGGAACAAACTATTGAATGTTTGAGAACCATAGTTACAGCACACGCTAAGTATGGCTCAACCGCGCTTATGCCTACACTTATTACTGATAAAGTAGAAGTCATGGCGCGAGCAGCCGATGCAACTGCACAAGCGATTGCGCAAGGCGAACCCGGGGTTGTGGGGATCCATTTTGAAGGCCCACACTTATCGCACCCCAAGAAAGGCACACACAGCGAACAATATATTAGACCGATTTCTGAAGAAGAATTTGCCATTTATGCAAGACAGGATCTCGGTATAAAAATGGTGACGCTGGCACCTGAAACGGTGCCATTGGCAGACATCAAACGCTTGATTGACCTAGGTGTTAAAGTCAGTGTCGGTCACTCAAATGCGGATTTTGAAACCACCATGGCTGCACTTGAAATTGGTGTAGATGGCTTTACGCATTTGTTTAATGCGATGTCGGCATATACATCAAGAGAACCAGGTGTAGTTGGTGCCGCGCTTTGGGAAGATAACTCATGGTGTGGTCTTATTGTTGATGGTCACCATGTACACCCAGCATCTGCAAAACTGGCGATCCGTTCAAAGCAACGTGGTAAAATTATGCTTGTGACGGATGCAATGCCACCTGTTGGTACTAATGATATGGAATTCGACTTTTTTGACGGTCGTAAGGTCATTAGAACAGGTGATAGATTGAATTCAACAACAGGTGAGTTAGCGGGCAGTGTGCTTGATATGGCAAGTGCAGTGAGAAACACGGTTAACACACTTGATGTGACATTGACTGAGGCATTGAGAATGGCCTCTTTATATCCTGCTCAATACTTAGGGTTATCTGACAAAGGCCACCTTTTAGAAGGGGCTGATGCAGACTTTGTAGTATTAAACAACAGTCAAGAAGTTTTGAGTAACTTCATTGGCGGAAAAAAAATTTAAAGTTCCCTGGGTAAAAAACCCCGCTGCAGTTTAGCGGGGATTTTTTGTTTTTACAGGAAAGGTATTGATGACGAATAAAAAACAACGACTGGCTTCATTAGATGCACTGCGTGGCATGGACATGTTTTGGATCTTAGGTGGTCAATCTATTTTTGCAGCACTGTTTGTGCTAACTGGATGGCAAGGCTGGAAGCTTTTCGAAGCGCATACCGTTCACAGTCCTTGGCATGGCTTTACATTCTATGACTTAATATTCCCTTTATTTATATTCTTATCTGGTGTTGCCATGGGCTTGAGCCCAAAGCGCATTGACCATTTACCTCTTAATGAGCGCAAGCCTTATTATCAAAAAGCAGTGAAGCGTCTGTTTCTGCTGTGTGGCTTGGGCATTATGTACAACCATGGCTGGGGTACAGGTATTCCGTTAGCGCTTGATGAAATTAGATATTCTAGTGTACTAGGTCGGATTGCCATCGCGTGGTTCTTCTGTGCCATGTTGGTGTGGCATACCAGCCTCAGAACGACGGGTATTGTCGCTGGTGGTATTTTAGTTGGATATTGGGTACTACTGAACTTTATCCCAGTGCCAGGTGGCAGCGCTGGTCAATTAGCCGCACCGGGGACTCATAGTTGGAATGCATGGTTTGATCAAAACTTACTACCAGGTATAACTTATCAAAACAGACCTGTAGATCCTGAAGGGATACTATCGAGTGTGCCTGCCATTGTGAATGCGATAGCTGGGGTATTTGCAGGGCAGTTGATAGCACGTGCAGATAAGCTTGGACAGTGGAAAACAGCTGGGTGGTTATTTGGTGCAGGTGCATTGAGTGTTGCGCTTGGTTGGTTGTGGCATTTACAGTTTCCAGTGAACAAAGAGTTATGGACAAGCTCTTTCGTACTTGTCACTGTCGGCTGGAGTGCGATTTTACTCGCTGTATTTTTCGCCTTGGTGGATATTTTGAATGGCCAAAGGTTTGCGTATCCATTTGTGATCATAGGTGCTAACTCAATCATTATTTATTTAGCATCGAGTTTGGTGAATTGGGAATTTGTCAGTAAGAGTGTGTTTGGTGGCTTTATCAATGCGGTGGGGCCTGATTGGCAGCCTCTGTTTGCTGTTGTCGCGCTGCTACTAGTGCAATTACTGGTGCTACACTGGATGTATAAACGCAAAATATTTGTCAGCGTTTAACACGTAAAATATTGAGAAAAACGGCCACCTTTTGATGGCCGTTTTTTTATTGGCTCAAAAAAAATACAAATTTTTCTTCACTTTTACTTTACAAAGACTTTTTTTCTGATAATAATGACAGCGTTGTCATAATGGTAATAACCTAATACAGTGTATCCCAATTAGGTTTAGATCTGACCTTGTTTTGATTGCACGCGAAGCAGGGTTCAGATCCCATTTTTTCTTATTTCAAACTCAACAACGAGCTTTAATATCATGCAAATAGTAATTTTAAAAAATGCTGCTGAAGTCGCTGCTTATGGTGCAGATATATTTGAAAAACAATTAAATCGCAAAGCAGAGTCGGTGTTGGGTTTAGCAACTGGGTCGACACCTGTTGCTTTGTATCAAAACCTTATCGAGAAGAACAAACAGGGCGATATCAGCTTCAAAGATGCGATTACGTTTAACCTAGATGAATATTTAGGTTTAGAGGGCACTCACCCTCAAAGCTATCGCTACTTTATGAATGAGCAATTGTTCAATCATGTTGATATCAACAAAGACCATACACATGTACCGCCAGGTAATGCTAAAAACCCAGTTGAAGCATGCCAAGAATACGAAGCGCATATCGCAGCTGCCGGTGGTATTGATGTTCAATTACTGGGTATTGGTCGTAACGGACACATTGGTTTTAATGAGCCGTCTTCAGGTTTAACCTCAAGAACACGTGTTAAAACCCTAACTAAAGAAACGATTGACGATAATGCACGTTTCTTTGGTCCAGATGAGTACCAACCACATCTATCAATTACGATGGGGATCGGTACTATTTTAGATGCTAAGAAAGTTGTGTTACTAGCGACTGGTGAAAACAAGGCTGAAGCGATTAAAGCGACAGTAGAAGGCCCATTAACGGCGTCTTGTCCTGCATCAGCACTGCAATTACACCGTGATGCAGTTATTGTGATTGATGAAGCTGCTGCCAGCAAGCTTGATAATATTGAATTTTACAAACACATCGAAGCTGAAAACCAAAAGCTTCAAGCACACCTTGCCTCTCTGTAGTGTGAATTCACACTGTAGTTTAAAGCCCGAAAGGGCTTTTTTTTTGCCTAAATACTTGGCAAACAACGTGACTATTGTTAGCGTGACAGCATAGAAACTAAAATTAGTTTTTGTACATTAATAGTCGTGTTTTCTTTGATTAAATAATGACTGCTTGGCTGCAATTAATTGGCTTTTTTGTAGCAAAGGACTCAATCATTTAATCAAGAATGGGCTTCTGCTTTGATTAGGTAACCCACATTAAAGGACAAAGTGCTTGTTGTACTATACACAAATGACGCTAGATAGAGCGTCAGCTCAGCGTAAAGATAAAAATTGGCTGTTAACTCAATATGGTGAGAAAAGCCGTTGGTTGCTCATTCATAATGACCAAAATCTCTTCACTGCTGACTTAACCGAGTTAGCTTTTATCCAGCAGTCACAAATAGAACACCTTGATAGGCGAGACGCCATCTTTTTAGGTAAAGATGAACAGTTTTCCTATTTTGCCTTAGATGTCTCCAGTATTGATTTGAGCGAGTTACAAAAACAACTAGGTGTTTGTACAGAAGACCATAATGATGGGCAGTATCGCTTTGCCGACATGAGAAAAGTGGGCCCTAAGCTTGAGCGCGTGAGTGGCTCTGTAGGGGTGTTAGCACGGGGTTTAAGTTATTGGCACAAAACCCATTGCTATTGCGGTCGGTGCGGTCACAAAAATATCCCTGTCGAAGCGGGTCACGCGAGGCTATGTACAAATAAATCGTGCAAGCATATGACGTTCCCAAGAACCGACCCTGCTGTGATCATGTTGGTCACGCATACGTTTAAAGATGGGGTAGAACGTTGCTTATTAGGCCGTCAAGAAGCTTGGCCAGAAGGGGTATATTCAACGCTGGCAGGCTTTGTCGATCCTGGTGAAACATTAGAGCAAGCTGTTGCCAGAGAAGTCGAAGAAGAAGCCGGTGTCATTGTAGATGACGTGCAATATTTGGCATCTCAGCCATGGCCTTTCCCATCATCATTGATGCTGGGTTTTATCGCAACCGCCAAGACCACAGATATTTTTGTTGAGCAGGATGAACTAGAGCAAGCACATTGGTTCTCAAGAGCCGATCTTGATACTTTTGGTCAATGGGGCGATGACGCGCCTGGTTTTAAATTGACAAGACCTGACTCAATATCACGTTTTTTAGTTGAACATTGGCGTCAACTTCCAGAAAAAGAGTAACGAATGAAAAAAAATACTAGATTAGCCAGTGCAGGCCGAAAATCTCAATATACTCAAGGAACCGTCAACCCGGTTGTACAACGAGCATCGACCGTAGTGTTTGATTCTGTTGCGGATATGCATGAAGCGATTAAAGAGCGCGGCAATCGCACTTTATTTTATGGTCGCCGAGGCACAAACACGCATTATGCTCTGCAAGATGCCATTACTGAATTAGAAAATGGTGCTGGGTGTGCATTGTACCCGAGCGGTGCAGCGGCCATTAGCCAAAGCTTGCTGTCATTTTTAAAAGCTGGTGATCATCTATTGATGGTGGACACCGCTTATGAACCAACTCGTGATTTATGTGACAAGATTTTAGCTGGCCTTGGGATCACCACAACCTATTATGATCCTATGATTGGTGCGGGTATTAAAGCGCTTATTCAAGACAATACCAAGGTGCTGTTTTTAGAATCGCCGGGCTCAATTACCATGGAAGTGCAAGATGTCCCAGCACTGGTTAAAGAAGCCAAAGCACATGGCTTAATGACCATGTTAGATAATACATATGGTAATGGCTGGCATTATCGTCCACTGGACCATGGTGTTGATATCAGTATTCAAGCTGCGACTAAATACATTGTTGGTCACTCTGATGTGATGATGGGCGTGGCGGTCGCCAATGAAGAATATTGGCCTGTACTTAGAGAAAACTCTTACTTGTTAGGCCAGTGCACCTCGGCAGATGATGCATACCTTGCACTACGTGGTTTGCGTACGATGCCGGTGCGTTTGCAGCAGCATGAGAAGAGCGCACTAGAGGTTGCAAAGTGGGTGGCACAGCATCCGCTTGTAGATCATGTTCGCCACCCAGCGTTGCCTTCAAACCCAGGTCATGAACACTTTATGCGTGACTTTGATGGCAGTAATGGCTTGTTTTCATTTGTAATGAAAACCGGAAATCAAAAAGCCATTAATCGCTTCTTAGATAGCTTGCATCACTTTAAAATGGGGTTTTCTTGGGGTGGATTTGAGAGCTTAGTGACAGCGAATCGCTCGATGGCGGCATTAAGAACAACAACTGGCTGGGAGCATGGACCAATTATACGATTGCATATCGGTCTGGAAGATGTTGAAGACTTGATTGCAGACTTAGAGCAAGCGCTCGCAGTGTATGAATCGCACCTATAAATAAATGTAAAAGAGGCTGTTTTTCAACAGCCTCTTTTTCTTTATAAGCTCTGTGCGTAGTGATAAAGCGCTTTGAGTATGGTGACTTTTTTCTCGTTGTCTTCGTGCTCATAGACAAGGTTTTCAAGTGTCAGCATGAAGTCTTGCGCATTGATTGATGGGTTGTCTTCACCGTGCATCAACTTGCCTTGGCAATATTTTCTCCATGTGTCTAATTCAGACTGCGATAGGCTTTCAGGCCAGTTTCTCGCACGATATCTAAACAGTAAAGTATGGAACTTCGGATCTTCAAACTCTAGCGCTAAGCTGCCTAATTCAACGGGAGAGGCATTGCGAACAATCGCCAGTTTGGCTTTGTCCGCTTTACTGATAAAGCCGTTGTAAAGCTGGTAGTCAGGGTTGGTTGTATCACTGAAGTCACCTTGCTCAGCAAATACTTGAGAGACTTTGTCGCGCAGTTCTGGATGTGCTTTTAAAAACTTTAAGTGCTCCAAGCATTGCTCTCTATCAATACCTAGCCTTGCTGCATTTTCTGGCAGTAAGGTTTTTGCAGGGGCAATGATTGGACACTTGTTTAAATGCACAAGCTTTAGCCCAACAGGCAACATGCCTTCTTCAAGCTCGGTGTGTTTGGTATAGAGTCGCTCGCGTAGTTCTTCAACAGATAAGTCAACCAACACGCTGGGATCATGCGTAAGATTAAAGCACACCACGGCATTTTTATTAACCGGATGAAAGCTCATTGGTGCAATCCAAGTCGTGCAGCCTTGTGTTGCAGGAATGCGTGATGAGGTGTGCACTAAAGGCTGCATGTTAAACACATCAACAATGTCTGTGAGCGCCTTTTTGGTTCTCAAGTTAAAGAAAAACTGATAAAGCTTTGGCTGTTTTTCTTTGATCAGCTTAGCCAGCGCAATGGTTGCGGTAACATCGCTTAGGGCATCGTGTGCAGCACTGTGTTCAATACCATTGGCAACGGTGAGCTCTTCGAGCCTAAAGCTGGGTGAGCCATCTTCTTTCAATGGCCATTCAATACCTTCTGGTCGCAGTGCATAGCAAGCTCTGACTAAGTCAATAATATCCCAGCGGCTATTCCCATTTTGCCACTCGCGTTCATAAGGGTCATAAAAATTACGGTAAAGGCTGTAGCGCGTTACTTCATCATCAAAGCGAATGCTGTTGTAACCCGCAACACAGGTGTTTGCTTTACTAAACTCGGCGTGAATTTTTGCCATAAACTCGCTTTCAGGCAAGCCGTGTTTCAGTGCATGTTGCGGTGTAATGCCGGTGATCAAACAGGCTTCTGGGTGTGGCAAATAATCTGGTGCAGGTTGGCAATACTCAATCAGCGGCTCGCCAATAATGTTTAAATCGTAATCGGTTCTGATACCTGCAAACTGACTGGGTCTGTCTTTTTGAGGGCTTGCCCCCCAAGTTTCGTAATCGTGCCAATAGATTGTGGGGATGTTTTCGTTATTGTTTTGATTCTTCATTTGGTCATTATTTGTCATAAAATCATTGGCTTATATAAAGTATGCTGCTTTACTCAATCTGTTCATCACGCTTACAACATCACATCAGCGTGTATAAATGTGTGTATAAAAAACTTGTAAGTGTGTATATGGCCGTAAAATGCTATTAGATGCAAAATGCGCAAATCTAGTATATAAGAAAACGACCAAGTGGCATTATCTCATAGAGATGGCTTGCGCGTAAAACTAAAGATGAGTGGGGCTTTGTGATGTGAATATTTATTTTGGTTTGATGGTTGGACAAAGCGTTCACGGTATTCTCACTTAAACAAGACTACATCAAGCATGTAGCGTATTCACTCGTCCAAAAAGCAGGCCGACTAGCAGCGTTATGAAGCCCGAGAGTCGGCTATTGCAGGTTGGGATGTGCTTAACGACGAGCAATTAGCAGAACTGCAGCATAAAGGTCATGTCTTGGTTGGGCGCCGTATATACCATATGCATAACGGCATACTTAACTCGTTTAAGAAAGTAAAGTTCAATGATTTGGAGCAATTTATTCCTGCCAAACCGAGTAATGTGCATTGGTTTCATTCAAGGGAAGTGGTTGGTTTAGCATTTTCCTTTGTAGAACAAGAGCAAAGGGAGTTAACCATTAGTAACGAATTTAATAAAAACCTACTTATCATTGGTGATCTTGAACTGACTGAGTTGGTGCTACAAGGTAGTGTAACTCCCCCATAAACTGAAACAGTTCATAAGTAGAATTTCTATCAATATAAGTAGGCAAATCTACGATGCTTGAAAGTAAGTTCACCGAAACACAGATAGTTTATGATCTAAAAAACTCTATCGGGTGTGCCTGTACCAGAAATATGCCGTAAACATGGTGTTGGTTAAAGTACCTTTTATAAGTGGCGTTCTAAATATGGTTGGATGGAAGCCTTTGATGTGAAGCGTTGAAAAGAGCTTGAAGATGAAAATCGCAAGCTAAAAGATATGTTTGCGACTCTCAGTTTAAAACACTCAGTGCTTGAGAAAACCCTCTCAAAAAAGCTGTGAAAACAAAGCTGGGTGAAGGTGAAGAACGCTTAGGCTCATCTAAATAGTTGAACCTTTACTAGCAATATGCGCACTTAATCATAAATGCGCATTAAACCAATTTGCCAGTTCTAAGAATGACTCTCTTTTGTTCAATCTTAAGTTGTGATAATCGTCTGGGTATAGGACCAGTTTGTGCTCAATGTTGTGCAAGGCAAACGCTTTGGCTAATTCGACGGAGTGTTCATGGGAGACGCGTCTGTCATCGGTACCGTGTAAAAGTAGGATAGGGATATTTTTTGGTAGTGTGTTTGCAAAGTGCAGCACTGAGCGCTGGCTCAGCGCTTGTTGCTTGTTGTCTTTATAATTAGGGATCCTGTATTTGTAAACGCGTTCCATTTCTGGTCTTCTTTCGAGCTGTTTTGTGAGATCAGAAACCCCAGCAATGGCGGCAAGGGCTTTGATGCTGGGCATCTTTTTAACTGCAAGGTAACTTTGCATTGCGCCTCGGCTTGCGCCATACATACCTATTCGTTGACTGTCAGCACCGTGAATATGAGGAATAAGCTCGTTAAGTGCGACGACGTCATTGACATCGGCTCCGCCAAATTCATCTAATGGGACCTGTGGCTTTTTGCTCTGTCTATATTGACTGCCGATGATCACAAACCCCTTATCAGCAAGGGGAAATAGATTCGCCACGAGGGGACCCAGGGTCATGTTACCAAAGCTGCCATTACCTCCACGATTGTAGATCAAGACAGGGAGCTTACCTTTGCGGGACTTGGGTTTAATGACATAACCGTCGACTTCTAAGCCGTCGACAGAATACGTAAAATGCTGACAAGCCAAATTACTTTTATATTCATTAAACTGGCTTTTTGGAAACCATTTAACAAACCGCTTCATCGCCTTATCGACTTTTTCGTCTGACTTTAACCGCTTGGTGTATTTATTTTTCATGGTTGCTTGCCAAGATTCATAGCTAAAACCAAAACAAGTACTGTGCGCTTTTACATTGCTGTGCTGAATAAGTGGAGAAATTTGTGTTTTAGCCGCATGTGAGTTGCTTGATAGCATCATGATTGCAGTAAAGATGGCGAGCTTTTTCAATTGTTTATACTCCTTTCAAATTGAAATAATGAATTATAATGGGCCTAATTAAACTAAAGCTGAACTGAGGTGTTTTATTTAATCTATGACTTCAATCTTGAATATCGCATTTTCTTTAAAACGGAGCGGGTTTAGGGGTTAAGAGTTAAGTTATGCTTTGATATTGAGAGGAGGGTAAGCTGACAAATCAAATTAATCGTCAGCTATTGCTAACCCATTAATTCACTTTATTTCTACTCTTGGCTTTTTTTTGCTTATTTGATTTTGTTTATGTCGATATACTTCTCTTTTTTGTCTTGCCATATATTCGTCAATTTCAGTACGTTTACGCTGTCCATGTGCAAAGCCTTTTTGATAATCTAGCTGTAAATCAAATGGGCAAATATCAGTCTGAGAACTCCCTTCAGTTGCGTGCTGATAGCCCGTCTCATAAGTACAATATTCAATTAAACCAGCACTATAACCGCTGACAAATTGATTTTGTGCATTGGGGTTTAGGGTATCTCCACAAGTTTGCTTCACAGTATCAAACAACCTGACATTGTCGCCTGACAGAGCTGTTTCATGACCAAGTGCTTGCCAGTCTTGTGAACCACAATTGGCGTAGTCGAATGTATACTTAGTCGAGCTACATCCTACTATGAATATGATAAAAATAGGCCAGAGTGTGAAACGAATCATCTTATTCTCCTTATAATGTGCTGGTATTTTGAATATCAATGATATTTGCAAGTAAGTTTATTTTGTCTTGAATACCCAGCGTATTTGGGTATGCGCGTTTTGCGTCAATGAGTAATTGATAAGCGGCTTTTAATTCATCTGTATTGATATATAGTTGGGCACGACCTAAAAGTGCTTGTAATTTTATTGCTTCAAATGTTTCAGCACGAATATACATTTGCTCTGCTTTGATAAACTGTTTCTGTTGTAACAGCAGGTGAGCAAAGTTTAGCAATGCATTTTGATTATTAGGATCCGTGTCTAACGCATTTTGATAGTGAGCTAATGCCTCGGTGTGACGGCTTTTGGCTTCCAGTATTTGTGCTTGAGTCGAGAGCATGAGGCTTTTATTTTGTTTGCTCAGTGTGTTTTGTTCATTAAGTTTGGTGATTAACCACTGGCTATCTTCCCATCGGTTGGCTTGATTGAGCCAAAGTAGGTAGTTGCGAATGTCTGCAAATGCAAGACGCTGACTTTGGACATGGGTTTTGAGCAAGGCAACGGCACGATCAAACTGTGCCTGTTCAAAATGCAGGCTGATCATGATTAATAAATTTTGCTGGGAGATATCACCGAGTAATAGCGCGAATTCTAAAGATTGTAGCGCGAGTTCATGGGCATCTTGCTCAATATGGATAGCGGCTTTGGTTAACCAGTATGATTGATTGCTTGTATCTTTTGCAATGAGCTCATTTAACAATGCAAGCGCTGGTGAGTGCATTTGGGCTTGTACTAAAGAGGTTAACAAACCTTGCTGCCATTGCGCATTGTGTGGCTCTAAGCTGTATGCTTTTTGATAGGCATAAACGGCACTGAGACCGCCGTGTTGTTGGAGATTCAAGTAACCTAAATGCCCGTGCACTGTGGCATTGTTAGACCCATACGAAATGGCTTTTGCAAAGTATTGCCTCGCTTGAGTAAAGTTGTCTGTCATCAGATAAAGCACCCCAAGCTCTTCATGCGCGCGCACTAACTGAGGTTTGCGTTTTAGCACCAATTGGTACAAGTGAATGGCTTGGTTGTACTCCTTTAATGAGAAGTAGACTTGGGCTTTGATCATTAAAAGCGCGGGGCTGAGTTCAACATCATAATAGGCGTCGAGCATTGATTTAACTTGCTGAAAATCAGTGTTGTTAAGGAGTGATTTGAGTTTTTCAGCTAATTCATATTCACTTGGGGCAAGCGACACTTCGCGCTCTAAATACTGTTCACTAAATCCTGGTATGACAAATTTTACGGGGTTAAGCTCGAGTCGATATGTTTGTGCACTTGCGCTAAATATGACGATAAAGCTCATTGCAGCTAACAAAGTGAGTACTGTCTTTTTATTCATTCTATTATCCATAATTGAAATTTATATCGTACAAATAAACAGCTTGTACGGCTTTCCCTTCTTTTTTCGGTACCTCGAATTTGGCGTATTTAACCCAAGTTTTGATGGTTTCTATCATTTCTGGAAATGCTGGGTTGATGATTTTTTTGATAAAGGGTTTACCTGACTGGTCGATGATCAGCTCAACCGTTGTTTTGATCCTTTTTTGTCCATATTTACGGACTGACTTTGGTGGTCTTACGTAACGTTGTGAGACAACTTTGGGTACTCTGTCTAGCTGTTCCACTTCTAACATCGGGACTTTGGACGCATAGAGATCACGCATCTCAAAGCGTTCAGGGGAAAACTCAGGCATAGAGACATCGGTGATGTTAGGCGTAGCCATTTTATTTTTTATACCAAAATTGACCTTTACTGTGCCTGCGAGGTCTAAGACATTGAGTGTACTCATGTCATTATTCATGTCATTGGCGTTTGTTATTTGTGGCGGAGGCGGCGGTGGCGGGACGAACACCGCCACATCGAGTTGAGCAATTTTTATTTTATCTGGCGGTGTGGTGTTGGTGCCATCGAGCAGTATCAATAGAAAAAACAAAGCGGACGAGAGCCCAATAGCAAAGACCATCAAAGTAAATTTAGTCACACTCAATTGAGACACTCGCATTACTGAGCGCCCTGTGTAGCCAAACTTATCTTGGTTATACCAGCCAACTTCACTTGGTCAATTACCTTAACGAGCCGCTCCGTGGTGACCGCCTTATCTGCTTGGATGATAAGCGGTCTTGCTTCTTTGCGATTGAGGTGCTCAAGGGTGCTTCGTATCCCATTAATACCAATATTTGTGCCACCATAAATAACTTGACCGTCGTTGGTGATGGCCAGCAAAAAGACATTTTTTGCTAAACTTTTACTTGAGACGGAAGTTGGTTTATCAACTTCAACACCTGTTTCTTTGACAAATACCGTAGTGACGATAAAAAAAATCAGCAGAATAAACACCACATCAAGCAGGGGAGCCAAATCAATATCCTGGGTTTGATCGCTCCCAGTTTGTTGTTCAAATGAAGATTTCATTTCAGCCCTTGCAGCGCTTTGTATTTAAAAAGTAAGAGTTGACGAAATATAAGTGCAGGAATAGCTAAAACGAGACCTAATTTGGTTGTGATAAGGGCGCTAGAAATGCCGCCTGACATCACTGCTTGTTGATTTAATGCATCAAAAATTGATATGAGTTCAAAGGTATTGAGCAACCCCTGAATGGTGCCGAGTAATCCCAGTAAAGGGAGTGCGGCAATTAATGAGAGTAGGGCGATCTGCCAATTCTTTACACTGGTTTCCCAATCATCTCTCGAAGGGTGGCTATAGAGATCAAAAATAATATAGTAAGTTAGGCTAGCGATACATAATAGCGCTAACACAACCCCATTAGAGAGTATGTGAGTAATGTCAGTCATGTATCTGTTCCTGTTGCCTGATCTCAAGCTTGCTCAAATGCAACGCCAATGATTCTAATGATGATTGAAAGCTTTTCACGCGTCTTGTGAGTAGTGCACTGACTATCAGGGCTGGTATGGCCACTATCAGTCCGAGCTCTGTTGTGATCAACGCTTGTGATATCCCACCTGATACGACTGAAGCTTCTCCTGAACCAAAAATATTCATCATCATAAATGTATGGATCATGCCCGATACCGTACCAAGCAAGCCGAGTAGGGGAGCAACCGTTGCACAGGTTGTAATTACACCAAGATATTTTTCATTCAGTACTTTTCGTTTTGATAACTCTGCTAATAACAGGTCATCTCTTTTTTGTGAAATCGTACTGTGCTGCACAATATGAAAGAGTGCCTGCTCAATTGGGCTAAGTTTCATATAAAGCGCTTTCAACTCTATGGGAGATATAGGCTTATTGGCATATCTGATGACTTGTGCTGTGACCCTATTTATATGTGGCAGCCTCAGGAGTTGAATTGCTTTTAACAGCCCAATGATGAGCGCTGCGAGTGCAAATGAAATAATCACAATAGCCCATGTGCCGCCTTTATTTAGGTAATCAATTAAGGAAAACTGACTCTGCGCTAATTTATCAGCATTGCCAAGAGTGGGGTCAAAGTGAATAAATCCAGTCCCATTACTTTTTAAATGGGTTAGGTCATTAAATAGCGTATTTTGCTGGTGGAACTGCTTTAATACGGGTGTATTGTTATCAGTGCCTTTGAATACAATACCTGCTTCTTTGCTATTAATGGCATATTCCATTGGCCCAATTTTTATCACCTCAAATGTGGCCAGCGTGTTGTCACTGCCAATCAAGTGTTTTGGTTTAAATGCAGGCTCAAGTTTTTGATCTAAAGCGCTGATAATACGGCTGACATCAATGTTGCCATTGGTCTTAGAAATATGACTTTGTGTGGCTTGCTCAAATGCTGCTATGAGCTGAGCTTGGTAATTTTTCTGATTTAACCATTGTTGATTGCGTTGTTCCAACTGGTTAACGTTGAGTAGTTGCTCATCTTCTAAACGGCGAATATTTTTGGCGTCACTACGCAGTTGTTTTACGGTATTTAGTTGACCCTGAAGTTGATTGGCCAGTTTTTTGTGCTCGGCGTTTATGCGCATTTGAGCCTCAGAGAGTTGTTGTTGGGCAATGGCAATGCGGTTGATAAGTTGCGCTTTTAAGTCGGACTCCATAGCCATTGAAGGCAAGCACGTAATTAGCAGGAATATGTAAAAAACTAGATGAATCATAATGCACCACTGCTGTGAGCGTGTATTGCCAGTGGCAGCTGAACGTATTTTGCGCTCGTTGGGTTTGTTAAGATGTGAGTAACTTGGGACACATGCATTTGCGTAAGTGGAATATTCATCTGATCTTTGTGTTGCCATTGAAACTTGTTGCCATGATTTTGCCCATAGCCAAAATGGTGTTTATCTTTTGAGATATACCAACCATGAGCGAGCCCTAAATATACTTGTTCAGCCAAAATAGATTCGTGCTCATTAAGCTCAATTAAACCAGTATGAAAAACCACCCTTTTATCAAAGTCATGAGCTTGCTTGATTAGATTAAGCGCTACCTCTAATCGAACCGCATTAGACTCGGTATCTAGTCTGGATATCGTCTTTTTCCACTGTTGTTGGAGCGGAGGGGGCAGTTTAGTAATTATTGATTTAAGATACTCTGAAAGCATATTTAATTGATGGGTCAGTTCGGTATTGGCCTGTTCAAAAGCT
Organism: Pseudoalteromonas luteoviolacea; assembly: GCF_000814765.1. Lineage (GTDB taxonomy): Bacteria > Pseudomonadota > Gammaproteobacteria > Enterobacterales > Alteromonadaceae > Pseudoalteromonas > Pseudoalteromonas luteoviolacea_H. The sequence goes on along the minus strand of NZ_JWIC01000005.1, from coordinate 228,238 downwards.
AACTGTTGAGAACTGAGTTCAGCGCGTTTTTCAGATACAAGAGATTGATTTTTATTACTATTACTTACTAGCTTTTGCAACGCAGCTTGTTCTTTTGAAAGTAATTCACGCTTTAGTTGTAAATGTCCCTGTCTGTTCTGCCATGAGGTCGTCAATGCACTTTTTTGCTGCTCAAGATTAAGCCATTGTTCAATGAGTTGTGTTTCTTCCATTGCTTGCACGGACCATGCGCTAAACAACAGCATAATTATATTTAAATACCTTTGTTCAACGTTAAGGGGAATAATCTTTAATCTCATTCTAGGCACTTTTTGACTGAAATTTGTTCGTTTTTTATCTTAAGAACAATGAAGATTTTTTGTCAAACCGCTGAATTTGAGTTAATTTTTGAGTTGAAATTTTTTGAAGTAATAAACTGTCGAATTGATTTAAATTTGTAAAAATGTTGATAGGTGAGTATTAGACATTGTGCAATGTGTGTTTATTTAAAATAAAAACACGTTCATTTTTTATTATAAATGTGGTGATTTTTCAACCAATAAAATTGTGGTAATGGCATATATAGTAAGTTTGGCGTGCCTATGTATTGGCCATATGGCCAATACATAGGTGGAATTACTTAAAAGCTAAAGTTAACTTTTGCGTAATAGGTCATCCCATCAAAGCCATAGGGCAGCGCTCTTAGTGGATAACGCATTGCGCCGTTGGTGATAAAGTTCAGTACTTCATCTTCTCCAAGCTCATTGGGTGTTTTATCGAATATATTGTCTATACCGACCGATAAATCAAAATTGTCGTTAATTTGGTACGCAAAATTAACGTCAACTAACACGGCTGACTCAACAACGCTGTTTTCTTGCCAATGATTTGTGGGCGATAAAAAGTCAGGTAAGACGATGTGTTTACCTGCAAAGTATGACACCTCAGTTTTGCCAAAATAATTCAAGCGAAGTAATGAAGACCACTTATCTTTTTTATAATCAAAAGTAAGTGTGGCGCGTTCTTTTGGTTGACCATGGGTTAAGAAAGACTGTGTTTGTTCATCTAACGCGATGTCTTCGGATATGCCTGTTGGCGTATTTATTTTATCAATCGTGGTTTCATTTTTATTTGCAGCAAATGTGACTTCAAGCTCACCTGCAGCGACCTCAGTCGTATAGGATGCGATTAAATCAATCCCTTTGGTTGTCGAGTCGAGCGAGTTTGAGAAGAAGTTAGCTTGCACTGCACCAGAAGCTTTAAGCGCTGCGTTGGCTTCTGGGAAGTTTTCAAGCGCCGCGCTGTCAATGCCAATGAAACTACCTAAATTTATACGGTCATAGATCTTAATTTGATAGAAGTCTAACGTGATGGATAGATCATTACTAGCGTCCCACGCGAAGCCTAAATTTAAGTTATCAGAGGATTCAAGTTGTAAGCCATCAATACCTAATGCACTTGGGAATGGTGAGCCCGCAGTTGCTGTAAAAGAAGTCGCAAGTGAACCGTCGCCACCTAAACTTGTGGTGAATGCACTGTAACCGGCTTGTTGTAAAGACGGGGCTCTAAATCCAGTTGACGCCGCAGCTCTGACAGCCAGATCTTCTGTGACTTCATAGCGAGTCGCGAGTTTCCAAATGGTGTCATCACCTGAGTCTGATACATCTTCATATCTTAGTGCACCACTGACTAACCAATATTCGTTCAGTAGCGTTTCTGCTTCAATGTAAACAGCGTGACTGGCGCGATCCGCTTTGTTGGCGGCGTCAGGTCTCAAACCTTGGTACGCTTGGAATCCACAATCAGCAAAAACGCTTGAGTCGATCACTGATGGAAATGAGCTCGCTGCGTTTGAAGCACCACATGCGTATGATGCGACTTCACCGGGTACAATTTCGTAATTTTCTTTACGGTACTCTGCGCCAACAGATACATAAATAGGTTCGGCATCGCCACGCTCGATAACCCCATTTAAGTCAAAGTTAGTTGTCCATTGATCAAATCTAAACCCACCAGAATAACCCCCATGAGGCCCAGCGTTTTCTCTGATCTGTTCATCACTGGCATTGGGGTTGTTGGCAAGGAACTCAGCTGCGTATGAAGCGTTAATGGTATTTGATGACGAGTAGTCGTATTTATTTTGGCCATACACGCTTGAGAAGTCAAAACTCCAATCTGGGTTGATATCTCCCTTAAAGCCAACTGCAAACGAGATATCGTCCGCTTCGTTGTCTATGCGAGGTAAAAAGCCATCCGGGTATACCTGTGGTACGTTGCGCTCTGCACGGTTAAAGTCACGGTAAAACCCATTGCCGAATGCGGTTCTATTAGAGTATCCGCCAAATGAATACAGTTCTTTATCACCAAATGGCAATGCAGCATTGAAAAAGAGCGAGGTGAATTCACTGTCGGAGTTACCTTGTCGCCATCTGACCGTATCGGACAACTCTCCCGCAGCGATTGTTGATGATCCGCCGGTATCACGTTCAGCGCGGTTAGTGCCCTCTGCATCTCGATACTCTAGAGACAAGTTAATAAAACCGCCTTCGGTGCCTATATCAAAGCCTCGGTTTAAACCAAATGCGTAGGTATCTCCGTCACCTTCGCCAGTTGCACTGCCTTGGAAAAAACCTGTGGTCACGCCGGTTGTGTCATTTAAAGATAAATTGATCACCCCAGCAATTGCATCTGAACCATATCGAGCAGCGGCCCCATCTCGCAGGATCTCGACATTTTTAAGTGCCATCATTGGAATTGAGTTCATATCGGTGCCAGCAGCACCAGCGCCTACGGTTCCAGTAAGGCCAAAGATAGCTTGAGTGTGTCTTCTTTTACCATTGATAAGTACCAATGTTTGGTCTGGTTGTAGTCCTCTTAATGTGGCTGGACGGAATAAGTCAGAACCATCAGAAACTTGAGTTCTACTAAAGTTAAAAGAAGGAGCGATTGACTGTAAGCTCTGTCCAAGTTCAGTGTAACCTCCTTTGTTGAGCTGCTCTGTATCAAGAATATCAATAGGTGACGTTGACTCAGTTGCAGTACGATTTGAAACTTTAGAGCCTAATACTGAGATAGTTTCAATTTTAGTATCTGTTGATTCGGCTTGTTGTGCGAAAGATGCGGTGCTTGCTAACAGGGCAAGCGCGATTGGTGATAGTTTGAGAGATCCTGTCATAACTTACTACTCTATAATTTTTATTTGTTTTAAAGGCTTAGCCTAAGTTCAAGTTGTCATAAAAAAATCTCAAGTGCAACACCTTTGTATCTATAATGTAAACTTTAATGTGTTTTTGACCATTTAGGCTGATGACATTGCAATTGCTGCAATCTCATTGAGTTCTTTTTTTAACCAATTTAGTCCGGGGTCTAGTTCAAAAGCGCGATGCCATGCCATGTATAAACGATACTGGGGTAAGGCAATTGGTGGTGTGTAAATATCAATCAAATTGTGGTCGGTAGATGAGATTGCCCGTGTTGGGACCGTTGCTATCAAATCACTAGTTGCAACTAAGCTGACTGCTTGCATAAGATGTGGAGTGATGGCTGCAATGTGCCTTTCTGTATTAATCTTGCTCAACTCAATATCTAAACTACCGTATTCTTGGCCCCAGGGAGAGACTAAAATATGTTGTGCTTGTACATAACGGTCTAATGACAACCCATTTTCGAAAAGTGGGTGGTTTTTACGTGAGATCACCCGGTAATCGCCGCTAAATAAGGATGTATATTCAATATCTGAACCTAGGGTCTCAGCGTGGTTAAAGGTCAAAACAAGGTCGATTTGATTGATGGCCAAAGCGGAAATTGGCAGTTCAGACTCTAACTCTATAATTTTTATTTTAATACTGGAGTGTGCAGCGGAGAGTTTAGCCAGCAGTGGAAAGATAAAAAGCTGGGTGATGAAATCTGTGGTCGCAATTGTGAATTGTCGATTCGATGTATCTATTTCAAATGTATCTAAGCTACTGGCTACCTGATTAAGTAACGCCACCCCCTGTTGTGCAAGAGGTTGGATCATAAGCGCTTTTTTTGTTGGTTTCATTTCTCCTTGCTGTCTTACGAACAAAGGGTCATCAAATGCGGTGCGCAAACGTTTTAATGCATGACTCATAGCGGATTGGCTCAAGCTTAGTAGCTCTGCGGCTTCGGACACACTGCGTGTTTGGTATAAAGCGTCTAAAACAAGCCACAAATTCTGATCAAACTGTCTTAAATTCATAGTATGTACAATATTCATAATTATCTGAAAAATGTACATTTGATTCATGCCGTATTGCAACATATTCTTTTTAAGAACATGAGAGTGAGTAGACAATGAAAAACCAAAATGCGATCAACTTTGCACATAAGTTGGCATTATTTAGTGACCATTGGTCACCAAAAGTAGTAGCACAGATGAATGATTATCAATTTAAACTTGTTAAAGTAATTGGAGAGTTTACTTGGCATCAACACGAGGATACAGACGAGACATTTATCGTTTTAAAGGGGCAGTTAGATATCTATTTTAGAGATAAAGTAGTGCATTTAAGCTGTGGAGAAATGTATGTGGTCGAAAAAGGAATAGAACATAAACCTGTCGCAAGGGAAGAGTGTCATCTATTAATCATCGAACCTAAAGGGGTGATTAATACTGGTGATGCTGGTGGCGAGCTGACCGCTGATAATGATGTGTGGATATAGCTTTTGAGTGGAGGCACTTTATGAGTTGGGATAGGTTTATAAACTTGTCAATTCAAAGCTAACTTTAACTATTTACGACCTAGATTGGTGATTTTATATCAACTAACTAAACTATTTAAGTACGGTTTAATAGTTTCCACCAAAACATAGAATAACGCGGATGCGACATTTTATGTGTTTGTTAGGTTGGGCTTTGGCGATGCTTAAACGGTTATCAATTAAGCAAAAAATTATTGCGGGTTTTGGTGCGATAGGCGGGTTATTAATTGTCGCTTGTGTACTGGCTTACGTTGCGCTCTCTCAAGTTAGTGACGCCAACAGGCAAGTATTAGAGGTCACGCTACCGAGCCAACATGCTGTTGAAGCGCTTAAGTTGCAAGAATTAAGACTTGCAATGCAGGTTGCACAAACATTTAATATGCAAACACTTAATGAAGTGACGGCTGCCTCTTCTCGGATTAAGTCAACTTTACAACAACGACATGAGTTGACGAGTCACTTACATTCAAAAATATCACACGCACCCGAATTAAGCGCTTTGCTTATAAAGACTGAAGACAATATGTCTAAGCTTGAGCAAGCCGTATATAAGATGTTATCACTAAAAATCTCACTGATTGAAACTCAAAATGGTCTTAATGCGATACTTCAGACGTTAATTGTTAACAGGCAAAAAGCCAGTGAAGCGATGCTCAGCATTGAGTTAATTGAAAATGCACCACAAGCGCAGTTAGAAGAGATGGTTGGCACCGGGTTTCGTATTGATGATGCGCTTTTCACCTTAGAGAATAACATTCAGCAGATTATTAATTTACCGAACGAAAAAATTGAGCCTCATAAAAGCGATGTGTCATTCATTGTGAAAGATATTGAAAACAACTTTGCTTTTTTGCAGCGCCAAGCGCAAGGGGTTAACAGTGGCAGTATTTTTGCTGAATTTATTGCTGTTGTTGGGCAGTTGAATGCGTTGTTAGTAAATCCAGGTCACGCATATGAAGCACTGATAAAAAAACACAGGCTTACAGTAGATGTTGTAAATACCTATCGCCAAGCCGAACAGTATTCTAGTCATGTGCTTAGTTCTCTGAGCGATATGAGAGACAAAACGAAGTTATTATTGACTGAGTCTCAACACTCTACTGATGAGCTCATCACTAGCGCCAAGACGGGGACTATCTTGGTGGTTATTACACTGGTCGCGTTAGCAATCATCATTGCTACGTCAACGAGCAGGGCCATGTTGATACCGCTATTATCAGTAAATAAAGTGCTAAACTACCTTGCTGTCGGTGATTTTTCTCTTGATATAAAAAAACGCAATGATGATGAGTTTGGCAATTTAGTTGATAATATGAAAAAAGTACAAACAAGCTTAAGCAACCTGCTTACAGAAATTAATCTTAAAATTAGCGAACTGAATGCGTTTTCTGAAAAATCTTTGACAGAAAACCATGGGCTTGCTGGTCGCTCTGCCTCTCAAATGGCACGCATGGACAATGCGACAAACTTAGCACAAGCTGTGTCTAAATCAGCTGTTCAAGTATCACTCAGCGCAAAACAAAGTCTGGATAGCTTGATGCAGGCAAATGAATTTGGCGCACAAGCTTCTAGTGTAGTGGTAGACAACCAGACACATATTCAGTCATTAGATAATAAAATGCAGCAAGCTGTTGAAGTCATGTCAAGCTTAAGTGAACATAGTACTAACATAGGCTCTATTCTCGATACAATCGTCTCTATCGCTGAGCAAACCAATTTACTGGCTCTTAATGCCGCAATAGAAGCTGCAAGAGCAGGTGAGCAGGGAAGAGGGTTTGCAGTTGTTGCGGACGAGGTACGCACGCTTGCTTCCAGAACGCAGGACTCAACAGAAGAGATAAATAAAATGATCTCCTCTTTACAACATGATACGAAGCGGGCAGCTGAAGTCATCAATAGTGGACAAACTGATGTATCTGAATGTGTTGAGCAAATAAAAGTATTGGCAATGGATATTGATCAGATAAGTCACGCGTTATTGGAAGTGAACAGCTTAAGCAAGCAAGTGGCAGAATATGCGCATTTACAAGAGGAAGACTGCCAGCAAATTGAAACCGTGATGTTAGAAGCAAAAGAGGTGGCAAGTTGCAATGTATCGTCGACCAAAGCGCTGGCAAACGATGCAGAGTCTCTGACTAATTTAGCGCAGTTTTTAGCGCAGCTGGTGGCGCGTTTTAAGTTGTAATTGAGCCAAAGGATTCTGATTAAATATAGAGCGAGATTTCAACACTTTACCAAAACAAATTTGTATTGATGATTAGACGCTTTTTTTGATTTTCTTTTATGTGATAGTACTGCATATTTTATTTATGAGCTAACCTCAAGCCACAAATATAACAGCCATATTATGATTTTTATGTAGAGCCTTCTGTATCGTGTCTATGAGAAGGCTCTGTGCTATTTAGAGGTAAGTAACACAATTACAAATAAAGTGGTATTTGATTGAGTTCATATTCAGCGCTTTTTTCCTGCAATAAGCCTTGTTTGACGGGGACAGAGTAAAGCCGTTCATTTGCGAATTGAGGCCACATATGATTTGTGCCAGGAATAATTACTTTTACGCACTTTAATGGGATCTCAGGTCGATTGTAGTCAATGATAAAAGTGTCTAAATCACAAGCAGACAATTTATTAAGGCAATCTTCTAAGCATTGTTTAATGTTACTAAGAGAACTGCTTTTTGGTAATTTTTTGGGCTGATGGTGGCAGCCATTTAAAAACGCTTCGTTTTCTAGTGATTTAAAATCAAACATTGCACTGTGTTTATCTTTCACGTCTAGGACTTGGCACATTTCAGAAATGGCTCTTTCAATGGCAATATTGGGTGATAAGTGACAGCCAAACCCAAAAATACATTCGTGCGTTTTAGCATTACGAGCGATAGCGATATAGACAGGTATATCAATATCATGGGTTGCATCTAGCAACTGGCATTGCCAGTCTAAGCCCAAGTCGCTATTTAATGCGGCGATAACCCCTTCGTCCACAGTATTTAAGTCAACATTAGGGAGTACTAATTTGTTATACCACCAAATTGCAATAGCGTCTCTTTCTACAACTTCGAAAATGCCTTGAAGCGCAGCTTCTTCTATTGTCTGACCTGCAGCACATCCATTGGAGGTCCAAGAGCTATAGTTAAACCCATGTGGTGCATCAGCAAAGACATAATTTAGTGGAAAATACTTAACTGTATTTGAAGTAAGGGAAATACCTGGGTACCAATGACAGTGTTCTTGGGCTGTAAAATTGTTATACCTACTGTCACTCGACTTTGAAGGGTAGTTGATTGTTTTATAATTTTGTTTTTGTTGGTGAGAGAGCGAATTTAGCTCCTCAGGACGAAACGCTTTGTCTGCAATGGCACTATATGGGGCAATAAAACTTTGCTCATTACCTTGGTAAAAGGCAGCATATCGCTCGAAACATTCACCAATTGCACTCATTTTGGCTTGCTCTTCTGTTTTACCTTTACCTAAGGCTGCAATTTCATACGAACTGACAGTCGGTTCTTCGTCTTTGCGAATAGTTTTGTTAAAGCTTGCTCGATATGTTTTGTAATTTAGGCCATTGTCTCGACTTATCTCTCTAATTGAATTAACTACGCTTAAGGGGGAGCCTAAATACTTTGTTAGTCTGGACAATGTGGTTGATGCAGGTTGTTGTCGCAAGCCTCCATCTTGAGTTTTACAGTCGCCATTATCGACGATATGGAGCGGTCTTGGCCATAATTCAGGTGCGTCACGGTACAATTGATAAGGCGTATCATGAAAGAAGTACTGGGATGATGTAACACTGTAGAGTGTATTCAAACACGCTTCGGAGAGTGCCTGACTTATTGCTGGTCGCTTAGTCTTAATGGCAAACTTGTTTTCAAACCACGTTCTAATAGGATCGCTGGCTAATATTCGGTGTACAAGTTGTTCTTTTTCAGTGTCGTTAGAAATTAAAGGCCCAAGTATTCGCTTTCCTTCTATGTAAGAAACGAGCTGTTTAGGTGAAGTTATTTCTGTTGTAGCCAATTGAAAGATATCTGAGAGATAAAGTACATTGTCGCCTAGTTCATCCTTCTGGGTGTCGACAATAGTGCGCTTTATAGGGCTACTGGCATTACAAATAACCCCTTCGAAGCATAGTTCATCAAGCATTTGAAAGAGTTGAATTTTAGATGCGTCATCAAGCGTACTTGCATAAGTCGATGGCGGGACTGCTTTATCGAGCATGCTGGCTAGGTGCAAAAACCAAGCACTTTTAAACAATTTAGTTGATGTTTCAGTTAAGATTAATAAGTAGTCACTTTGGATGTACGAGCAAATATTATTTTTATAAGTAATTGCAATTTTATAATCTAAAAACATTAAGCTTCCTTCAATATATCGTAAAGAGTAACGATACTTAACGCTCTGTTCAGACAAAACTCTGTAGGCGAGTGATTAAACAGGAGTGCGCGTTCTACAGAGCTTAATACATGTCCTATCGCATTCTCTCTGAATGAAAGCAGCTTGTTCATGTCGATGGATGTATCTGAGAATTTTTGTATATTTGAAAGAGAATTTGGCTCAGGTAATTTCGACGTAACTGTCGTCCCCCATGAACCTGTCAGAGATAAAGAAGTGGACCCATAGTAATTAATAATATTATGCCCGACTATCGAGTCTTTTATATCATCTTTCTCGCCAATAGATTTAAAAATCTTCATTGATACATTGATATATTTAAACTGGATGATAGCAATTTTATAGTCTGGGCATTCTATCGATTGGATAGTGTCAACGCAGGGCTCACCTAAATACTCATACAATATGTCTAGCGTAGAATATAAAGTTCGAGCATAGCAATTCACAGATACACCGATTAGTTCTTTTTGAGGCAGTTGCTTTGACCTTTTTATAAAATCAGCAATGTTTTCCATATATAAAAAGTGTGAATTAATGAACAATTTGGTGTTGTATTGCTGTGCAAGGGTTTGCAGTTTTTTAAAGTCTTTTAAATCAATAGGGTGTTCAAGCAGTACAGCTGTTTTGCGTTGTAAAAAGTGGCGTGCAGTCTGTAGGGCAACTTCTTTTGGTAATGCAACGATAGCAAGCTCAAATGTATCAGGCACTTCATCGAGGGTATTGTAATTTGTAACATTTAATCGCTTAGCAATATCTAGAGAACGTTCTCCACCTCGTGAGAATAGTGCATTTACGCTGAAGCTTTCGTTGATCAGCAGGCTCCTAAGGTAGACTGAACCATAATTCGTCCCACAAAGAATAGTTTTTATCATGTTAACTCACATTAAAAGGTTGAGAAGCTCAACCTTTTATTTTTAATACTTATTGCGCGCACATAGTGCAAGGATATGATAATCCAGCTAATTTGTAGTCGGCTAATGCCATAGCTTGGTCTTGAGGGTCCTTTGGTGATGGTGGAATAACCAAAACTAATTGAGATAATAATAATGCTGGAGCTGTCTCATCTTGAGTGTACCAACCATTTTCACCTTGCTTAAACTCATATGGGTTTTGAAGATATTCTTCGATCGAAAGCGCACCATTTCGAGTTTGGCTTAAGTTAGCATATCTTTTGAATCGACGAAGAATTTGCGCTTCTAAGCTGGGTGCTAGAGGGGTTTCATTTGCCTCAATACCGGCTTCCACCTTTTTAATTCTTTCTAGTGCGTCTGTCGCACATATTACGGAAATTGGAGGTAAAGCAGCTGGTTGGCATTCTCGGGCATATTCATCAGGGTCATTGAAGCCTAGGACACCAAAAGCAGCAAGTGGGTTACCAATTAAAAACGCTTTATACGTCTTGTAAAAAGTCTTATCTTTAGGTTCACCATCTGTGTTTTCGGCGTCAGATGCTTCGTATTCATTAATTTGTTCTTGCGTTAATCCAGTAAGTTGCACCCAGCGCTTAGCTGTTTTGTCACCTACAGTCGTTTCTTCGAATTTCCATGGGATTTCATTTAGCTTCGTATTCCATACAATGGAAATAGCTCTTAACCAAGTGTCATGCATAGCAAGGTTGACGTGGCTAAGCTCTAGCGGTGTTGCATCAAATTTTTCGCCTTCTTTAGGCAATGGTTGTTGAGGCATTAAAGGATATGTCATTTATATCTATTCCTATGTTGCTTTAGATTCAATGGCGGCTATGCCATTTTTGAATTGTTGTATGAATTCACTGGGTATTGCAGAGGTAGAGTGTTGGTAGCTGGATTGCCACAAACTATCATCTGGAAAGCAAGCTAAATAATTCTGTTGATTTTGAATTTCTTGCAATAGAGATGCTTGCTCTTTCGCTACATTAGCTGAACTTTCGAATAATTTTTTGCTTTCTTCGGTTTTACCCGTTTTGAAGAGGGCTATGGCTCTAAAAGATAAAATATCGGCTTGATAATTATATTCACCGTAATCTTTAATAAGCTGAAGCGTCTTGGCCGTTCTTTCTATTATTTCTTCGTATTTCTCTAAAGTGAGTAGGTTACGTAAGTAGACGGATTCCATGATAGGGTTCCAATGCACAATTTTGGCACTTAATAACCCGTCAAGATACTGTTTAGCATTCACCGTCTTTGATGCTAGTGCATCTTTTGGTATTGCCGTTACACTTGCAATAAATTGAGGACCGTATTTGTCCTGGAGTAGATCAACGCTGTCAATGATCTGAATGAGCTTGTCTCGTTCACCTGTAATATTGAAGAGTAAAGCTGCACACGTATAGGCGTAGCATGTATTCCCTGCATGTCCTAACAATAGCCCTCGGTCAATTGCAGCCTCAATGGTTTGCTTCGCCAATTCAAAACGTGCAGTTGCTGTGTAACTTAAAGCTAAAATACTGAGCGCATAGGTTTGTGCATCTAGTCCGTAATGTTGTATAAATGAGCTCACGTCAGTTGATATTTCATTCAACTTATTGAGCGTATCATTAAGCACTTTAATGGATTTTGTAAATTCGCCAGTACTCCAATAAAAACAACCTTCAAGCACTTCAGAAAACAAAACTTGTTCTTTTAATTCTGCTTGAATCGCAAATCGATTAAATTCTTGTATAGCTTCAAAGGTCTCAGATCTTGTACCCCGGTTATTTTTCCATAAAAAGCTTGCCCATAAGATGGTCAATGCGTATTTTTTCTCGTCGGGAGTTATTAGGTTTTGAGCGATTCTGTAGTTAATTATTTCATGACAACGCAGCGAGACTTCATTTAATTTTTTAGGCGCGTAGTTTTCGCCAACAATCAGACTCGGGATCAGAGTTGCACTGATAGCCAATTCATTAATTTGTGCATGCTCTTGGTTACTAATTTTTGTGTTCCAAGTATAGGCAAGATCACAGTACTCTTGAGCTTCAAATTCTAATGAGAGGATCAGCGCTTGTCTTGCAGCCGTTACGGCGTAATGGATTGCGTCATTAAATCGTGACGCTTTGGAGAAGTGAGTAGCAATCAAAAAGGGTGAGTCTGACTTTTGTTCATCAAAGTTGGCTTGCAAAGTCATTGCGATATTTTCGTGTGCTTGTTCTCTGGCACTTAAACTCATGCTTTCATAAGATGCGTCTCTGACTAAGGCATGTTTGAATATATAGCTATCACTTTCTACTCTTCGTTGATGTATGACGAGATCATTTTTAATAAGCTCATTCAAGTCATTCTGAATTTGATTTTCGCTTAGTGTAGAGGACTTAACCAATAGGTGATATTCGAACTCTCTCCCAATAGTTGCGGCAATTTGAGCTGTTTCTTTCGCGTGTGATAGGTTATCTAGTTTTTGTTGTAGCGACTCTCTTAAGCTGCTAGGTACCAGCTCAAGGTGTTCGGGGCTTTTGAAGCAAACTTGGTTGTTTGACATATCAACAAGTTGTTTATGCTTCAACATACTCACTAATTCTTCTATAAATAGAGGAATACCGTCCGTTCTATTTATTAGGATGTCTAGCACATTCGAAGAAACCTCATGGTAGTCAAATAGCTTTTCTATGAAGGACTTAGTCGCATTTACCGTCAATCGGTTGAGCTTCATGGTATGACAGTTAATCTCACTCAACTCAGTCGGTAGTGGAGCCCTTGAGGTAGTAAATAAAACCGTGTTGCCTGTTATTCTTTCTGATAAGAATTTTAAAAAGGCCACAGTCGTACTATCTGCCCAATGTAAATCCTCAACAATAATAAGTTTATGGTCTGAAATACTGTACAAATTGGACATCAACATGACAGCCAACACATCAAAAAGTAATGATTTTTGTGCGTCCGCTGGAAGCGTAGAAGGCTTAACTTCTCCTAAGTCCATGTGCAGCCAAATTAGAAGTACGGGAAGTGCTTGTTCAACATCCAGTGTATTACTTTGCGCTTTAGCATGCTTTTTAATCACTTCGGCTAATGCGTTCGCGTCTAATTGGGATGTATTAAAAAGATACTTCACAAGAGTTAACACTGGGTACAAAGCATTATTTTTATGCTCAGGTAAACACTGGGCAACCAAATGCTGACTTCTACGCGCGTTAACCCTTATCTCTTGAATTAACCTAGATTTCCCTATGCCAGCTTCGCCATAAATATGTGAAATTCTCTTATTTTCAATGCCATTATTGAGTAGCTCAAGTGCGTTTTTAAGCTCGTTATCTCTCCCAGTGAGGTCATATCGATTACGAGTACCCCGCATGAACCCGAAGGCTTCTACTTTTCTTTCCCCTTTCAATTCGAAAACCAACTCGGGGTTTGGACTTTGTCCTAGTTTGAGTTCTACAAACTTTTCAAAATCACTGAAGGGTTCTAATATTGCTCTTGTCTCAGCACCACAAAGTATTTGTTTGCTTTGAGCCGTTCTCGCCAGCGTCATTGCTGCATTGGCAGTATGTCCTTCAGGAGTACTATTTGCGTAAGTGACAAACACCCCAGTATGAATCCCTATATGAGCATTTAGCAATGCGCCATGTGCATCTTTCATCAGTGAATTTCGTTTATTTATTTCACTAATGATTTCTAAAGCTGTACGAGCACAAAGCCGAGTGTCATTTTCACTGGCAGAGGGGTGACCAAAATAGAATAGAGACGTATCGGCGACACTGCCTACGTGATACGCACCAAAGCGGGTGGCGATATCGATGCAGTGGCTTCTTTGAGATTTGAATAAAGTGTCGATAACATCTAAATCATGCTCTCTGTGATCTGTAAAGGTTGTGCTAAAACGTAAGGCCAGTACAGTTATTTGTTTGCGCTCCGTCAAAGCGGTGTAGTTGAATTGCTGATTTATCGTGTCACTGTCGTTACGCATGACAATGGTTTCGTCATCTGCTTGAGACTGGCTAACCTCAGATAAGATACCAACTAAGTTAGAAACATTAATCGCTTTTAGTTCGTTAAACGCTTCTTCACCTGTGATCACTCGCTCAATGGCGCTTTTATTTAAGACTCGGCGTAAAAGTCCTGACAAAGGGTGGCCCAGTAAGGCGCTGGGCATGGGAATGTGCGCATCACTTAGTTGCTTATGGTAAATAGACGCGACGCTCGTACCATTCATTGCTGGGGCGCCGGTAAGACACTCAAGGTACACAAGGCCCCATACATACAGATCTGTTTTTGTTGTTGCAGGCTCGCCTCGCAATTGCTCTGGCGCACTATAAGAGGGTGTACCAAGCGTTTCTTGCGTGAGGGTTAAAGTCCGAAAATCAGCTTGGCGACTATCGTGTGTGAGCGTCCCGATACCAAAATCAAGAATCTTTGCATGCAGCTTAGCACCTGTTTTGCTTAGCATGATGTTGGCCGGTTTTATATCCCTATGGACAATCCCTTTACTGTGGGCGTGAATGAGGGCATCTAGCACTTGAGACATGATATCCGTTGCTTCAGGTGCACTAAATGGCCCTTCTAATAAGAGATGTTCACGTAGCGAACGTCCTTCGACAAATTCGAATACGCCGTAAAGTAAGTCGTCATTTACTTGCCCCTGGTCAAGTAACCTGACGATATTAGGATGCTGTAATTGGCTACTTAGCGATGTCTCTCGTTTGAATCGCTCAATATATCTTAGTTTTTTTTGTTCTTCGCAATGAGGTTCAATGGCGAGGAATTTGATAGCGACGTATTGGCCTGTACTGTTTTGTTTTGCTTTAAATACCTTACCGAAGCCGCCTTCACCAATTTTACTGAGTAGTTTGTAATGTGAAGACTCAAAGCTGTCGTGTATGTATGAATCAGAAAATTGCGTTAATGACATAATAGTAATGAGCTTCTCTAAATTAATATCCGTTTATGGCATATATATGTTACTAATTTATACATTAGCGATAGATTAATAGCTAACTTATAAAACTGACATCCACATTATAACTACTGTTAACACTAAAACCAGAATTATTCGGTTATCGGTATAATTGGGGTTTGTTTGTTAATTTCCTGATTTGAAAAATTGATGTTAACACCAACGAAAAACCCTTATTATCCTTATTTTTGCAATTTAAGTTGTGTCCATACAGTTTAAAATAATAGTGCTTGGGCAGTAGAGAGTAAATACATGTGTAATAGAGTGTAATATTTGTATGGAAATAAATCAGCTCTATTTTATGGAGTAATGTTCACTTATTTGGAGCTCATAAAACCCGTAATCATTGGTTTTATTCTTCGGTGAGTGACATGAACTATGCTGATAACACAAGAGGTATGTTCACCTAACCTATGTCGCTTCAAACCTGAGTGATTAAATTATTATTGTTATAATCGTAATTAATAAAAAAGTATTGTATTTTTCTGGTGTATGTTAAATAAAGTGTATATAGCTTAAAAAACTGCATTAAAACATTGAAAAAGATATGCTCGGTTTATCGCAGAGCGGGCTAAGCAATGGCCTTTATTAAAATACTCATGTCGGTAATGCCAGCCTCTTTCATGGCATCTTTAACACTCTCTATCATGTCGAAGTAGTGGATTTGCAGTTGCATGAAATACTGATTTCTTGAATCGAAATAGGCTTTTTGCGCTTCGTCATTATGGTCAGTTTTGGCGTTGAGCTGTGCGACTTCTTGTTTAACCAGGTCAAGTTCTTCCTTCATCTCTTCTAGTCGTTCTAGCATTCGGCGGATGTGATCGGGAATATCTCCGTACTTATCTTCAGCCTTTTCTTTGGCTTCTCGCCCTGAGAGCTTTTCTTTCTCTTCGTCCGAAAGTTTATGGGTGCCCTCTAATTCTGAAGTTTTGTCTGTTTTGTTTGTGGCATCTCCGTTTTTGTTATTTACTTCATCGTTATTACTTTCAGCTTCCAATGCCTCTTGCTCTCTTTTGGCAGCTCTTTCCTGAATTTCAGTCGCTAGTTTATGACCATAAGCCACGCTCACTTCATGTAAAAAGTTCATCATTAAATCCTTGGTAATAGATTACCTACAAAACAGCGGTGATAAAATACAATCTAATATCGGCAGTCAAATGAAAAGCTTTAATACATTTTTCCTAATTTATGTGATTATTTAAAATGGGCAGGGAAGGGAATGAAGTGCACAGTATAGTGCTTTCTTAAGAGGCGCTTATTGACAACGCCTCTGTATGTATAAAACGGTTAAAATGTCCAAGCGACATGCATTTGAGGTACTGATTCATTGGTGTCAGTGCCGAGCTTATTGCGCCAATATTGCCATTCTAAACCCAAGTATAGCTGGCCTTCAGACATTTCAAGTGCATGGCCCAGATCCCAGCGAACAATAGGCTGTGCCAGTAGCCAGCCTTTAACATCAACGCCTAATTCATTCTCTCTTTGAGCAATGTATTCAACATGCCCCGTAACTTCAAACTTTTGGTTGCCGATATTAAATGGGTACCCCCATGCGATATCAATCATCCAGCTACTTGATTCTGCTGGCGCACCACCTTTAGCTACGCCCTCATTGTCATCAATGTACGCTGTGAATAAGGTAGATAAGAAACTAAAACCTTCGGCGTTCCATGAGACTTTTACACCCGGTAAGTATTTCATCACTTTTGAGTCGCCAGCCATGTTAAAGCCTGCAACTAACCCGATGTCTTTTATCACCCCATTTTGAAACTCAAGCCCAGCTGTTTTTGACAGGCTAAATGTAGAGTACCACTCGCCATAAAAGTCTCTATCTTGATAGTTATCATCTAAGTCATCAACGAGGTAGTCTATAAAGAAAAAATTATCTCCGTATTGATAACCAGAGCTGTGCTGCAATGAATAAACCGTGGTATTGGCCTCATTTTGTGAGAAAGGGTTTTTGAAATCCCCATGATTAATATGAAGCTGAGTATTGCTCCAATCTGCAGCATATGCTGAAGAAGCGATGCATGTGAGGGCAGTGGATAGTGTCAGAGAGAGTTTTTTGTTCATTAATATATCTTCAAAGTTGAGGAACTTTGTAATTATATATTAATTCAGGGGGTTATGTGCACCTGAAAGCAGGTGCACAGATCAAGTTAGGCTTTATTACGGCGCAAAATAATAACTGCAACCGCAGTAAAAGCTAAAATAAAGCAATAAAATGAAGATGTAGATACATCCCAAGGGCTGATGCTGAATGTCGCACCGAGCAACAACGCTTGTGCACCATATGGCAAAGAGCCCTGCATTACACATGCGAAGATGTCCAATAAACTTGCTGAACGCTTTGGTGATATATCGCTATCGTCTGCTAACTTTTTAGCGACAGGCCCTGCAACGATAATACTGACCGTGTTGTTTGCAATACACATATTACTGGTCATAACCAAGGCAGCAATACCAAGTTGATCTGCTACTTTACTGTTCAATTTACCAAGCTTTGATGTGATTTTATGGATTTTAGTTGCGATATACTCTAAGCCCCCATTAATACGGATAAACTCAGACAGGCCACCAATAAACATCGACAATAAAAAGATTTCCTGCATGTCAGTGAAGCCTTTATATACGTCTTTAACGAATGCGCCGCCTTCATAATCACCGGCAAAGCCGACCGCGGCCGCAAAAATAATACCGCTGAAAAGCACTGCGAATACGTTCAAGCCCATCACAGCAAGAATAAGAATAAATGCATAAGGTAGCACTAATAACCAATCGAAATCTTTAGTTTCAACTGCTTGTGGCTCCGGCGTTAAGAATACCAGTAGTAGTACAGTGAAGAAGGCTGCCGGTAGTGCAATTTTTAAATTCTCTTTAAACTTGTCTTTCATTTCACAGCCTTGCGTACGTGTCGCTGCGATTGTGGTATCAGAAATAATAGATAAGTTGTCACCGAACATCGCACCAGAGACGATGGTCCCGGCCATCAGGGCTGGGTCAATGCCTGTTTTTATTGACACCGCGTATGCGATCGGGCCTATGGCACCGATAGTACCCATAGATGTACCCATGGCAGTCGATACAACTGCAGCGATTAAAAATAAACCTGGAAGTAAAAATGCCGGAGGAATTAGTGATAGACCCGCATTTACAACCGCATCAACACCACCTGTCGCGCCTGCAACTGCCGAGAAAGAACCTGCAAGCAAGTAGATAAGACACATGGTAATAATATTACTATGTCCAGCGCCTTTGATGAAAGTTTCAACGCTTTGATTAATTGACGTTTTATTTAACCAAAAAGCAAGCACGATCGCTGGCAAAATAGCCACCGGTGCGGGTAATTGGTAAAAGGCATAGTCAACGCCTTGTGATTGTAGGTATAAACCTGCGCCTAGAAATAGGGCAACAAAGGTAAGTAAAGGTAGCAAAGATAACTTTGCACTTGTGTTGTCAAAAGATGGCTGCATAGCACTCCCCAAAAAACAGTATCTACTTAAGTTGCAGTGTGTAAGTAGACATAACCACAGCCAACAGGGCTATTATTAGCTGTATTTAAACTTCTACGCCCGCAATAATTAAATCGGCGAAGGTGGAAGTTTAAATGTTTAGACGTCTAAAGTCCACGGTCTTTATTATAATTATTGAATAACTGACTATGACATAGAGATACGCTAAACTCTAGGCCGGTACAAGCATGTGCTAATTAGTTGTTTACTCGATTAAATGCGAAAAGAAAATGCGCATATAGAATGAAGAGGGCGAATTGGTTATCGTCTATCTATCTGAAGCGTTGATAAAAATTAGGAATGAGAAAGTAATGACAAAAATAGGTGTATTTGGTGCAAACGGCAGAATGGGACAGGCACTGATTGAAGCGGTAGAAATTGAAAAAGAGGTTGAACTAGCTGGCGCATTTGTAAGAGAAGGCTCGCAATATTTAAATACGCAAGTCAAGGCACTACAACCTGTTCACACATCAACGCTTAAATTTAGCGATGAAAAAAGTGAAGACCTGCAAGCTGATGTACTCATCGACTTTACATTGCCTGAAGGTATGTTGTCTCATTTAAAAGCGGCTGTAAGCAAACAAATCCCCATGGTGATTGGTACAACCGGTCTATCTGATCAAGAAATGGCACAGTTACAAGAAGCCAGTAAGCACATCCCTATTGTATTTGCGCGCAACTTTAGTGTCGGCGTCAACCTGTTATTAAACTTGGTGCAAACGGCAGCAACCAAGCTTGCTGATGAAATGGACATTGAAATATTTGAAGCCCATCACAGAAATAAGATTGATGCACCGTCAGGTACGGCTTTAGCGATTGGTGAAGCCATTGCGGAAGCGAAAGGGTGGGATCATGATACCGTTGCGAGGTATGACCGCACTAGTGTCCATGAAGCGAAAAGTCAAGATGAAATTGGCTATTCAGTCCTCCGAGCAGGTGACATAGTTGGTGAACATACAGCTTACTTTGCAACCATGGGTGAAAGGCTTGAATTAACCCACAAAGCAGCATCAAGGTTAACGTTTGCATCAGGTGCGGTAAGGGCTGCACAGTGGTTGAAAAACAAACCAGCAGGACTTTATGACATGCAAGATGTCCTAGGTTTGAAGTAGTTTGTTTATTTTTTTGGCGGTTTCACTTGAAAATGACTTTTAAATGCTTATTTTCAAGTTTTTTACTCTAATCATTAGACGAATCCCAGAAAGTGCTGTAGACTATAACGAATTTGCCAAAATTTAATTACTGCGTGTTACCAAGCGCTTTGTAGACGGGAAAAAAGCGTGTTTGCTTATCCCGTTTTTTTATATCTATGGAGGTTAACTTGACTAAATCCGCTCTGTTAGTCCTTGAAGACGGTACGGTGTTTCGCGGTACTGCCATCGGCGCCGACGGTATTTCTGTTGGTGAGGTAGTATTCAATACGTCTATGACAGGATATCAAGAAATCTTGACAGATCCGTCTTACGCGGAACAAATTGTCACCTTAACTTACCCGCACATCGGAAACACTGGTACCAACAGTGAAGACGAGGAAGCGGACAAAATCTGGGCTAAAGGCCTTGTGATTCGTGACTTACCATTACTAGCAAGTAATTTCCGTAACGAACAATCGTTAAGTGATTATTTGAAAGAACGTAATATTCTAGGGATAGCGGATATCGATACGCGTAAGCTGACGCGTATCCTACGTGATAAGGGAGCTCAAAACGGCTGTATCATCGCTGGTGATGACGTTGACGAGCAAAAGGCGCTTGAGGCGGCTAAGGCATTCCCTGGCCTTAAAGGAATGGATTTAGCAAAAGTTGTGACAACAGAATCTTCTTTCCCTTGGAATGAAGGCAGCTGGACACTTGGCGAAGGCTTTAAAACGCTTGAACAAGGTGAAGAGCAGTTCCATGTTGTTGCATACGATTTTGGTGTAAAGAAAAATATCTTACGTATGCTAGTTGACCGAGGCTGTAAGCTAACGGTTGTTCCTGCAGAAACCTCCGCTGCAGAAGTGCTGGCATTAAACCCAGACGGCATCTTCCTTTCAAATGGACCTGGTGATCCAGAGCCATGTACTTATGCAATCGATGCTATCAAGTCTTTCCTTGAAACAGACACTCCAATTTTTGGTATTTGTCTTGGTCACCAATTACTGGCATTAGCATCTGGTGCAAAAACAGTAAAAATGAAGTTTGGTCACCACGGTGGTAACCACCCGGTTAAAGATTTAGACCGTGACGTAGTGATGATCACAGCGCAAAACCATGGTTTCGCTGCTGATGAGCAAAGCTTACCTGACAATCTTCGTGCAACGCACAAGTCATTATTCGACGGTACGTTACAGGGTATTCACCGCACTGATAAGCCAGCTTTCAGTTTCCAAGGTCACCCTGAAGCAAGCCCAGGTCCACACGACGCAGCGCCGTTGTTTGACCACTTCATTGAATTAATGCAAGCACGCAAAGCCTAATTTATTACTGGAGTAACAATGCCAAAACGTACCGACATAAAAAGCATTCTAATCTTGGGCGCAGGCCCAATTGTTATCGGCCAAGCATGTGAATTTGACTACTCTGGTGCTCAGGCCTGTAAAGCGCTTAGAGAAGAAGGCTATCGAGTCATTCTTGTAAACTCGAACCCTGCAACTATTATGACTGACCCAGAAATGGCTGATGCAACGTACATCGAGCCAATTCACTGGGAAGTTGTTGAAAAAATCATCGAAAAAGAAAAGCCAGATGCGGTCCTTCCAACGATGGGTGGTCAGACTGCACTGAACTGTGCGCTTGATTTAGACAAGCACGGCGTGCTGGCTAAGCACGATGTTGAACTTATCGGTGCAACTGCGGATGCAATCGACAAAGCAGAAAACCGTGAGCGTTTCGACATCGCGATGAAAAACATTGGCCTTGAGTGTCCTCGTGCAGAGATCGCACACTCAATGGACGAAGCAAAAGACGTATTAACGCGTATTGGCTTCCCATGTATCATCCGTCCTTCTTTCACAATGGGTGGCACCGGTGGTGGTGTTGCTTATAACATGGAAGAGTTCGAAGAAATCTGTACACGTGGTTTAGACCTTTCACCAACTAATGAGCTTCTAATTGACGAGAGCTTACTTGGTTGGAAAGAGTATGAGATGGAAGTTGTTCGTGACAAAAACGACAACTGTATCATCGTATGTTCTATTGAAAACTTTGATCCAATGGGTGTTCACACTGGTGATTCAATCACGGTTGCACCAGCACAAACACTGACTGATAAAGAATATCAGCTAATGCGTAACGCTTCGATGGCGGTATTGCGTGAGATTGGTGTTGAAACAGGTGGTTCAAACGTTCAGTTTGGTGTAAATCCAAAAGATGGCCGTATGGTTATCATTGAGATGAACCCACGTGTATCTCGTTCATCTGCACTTGCGTCAAAAGCGACGGGTTTCCCAATCGCGAAAATCGCAGCAAAATTGGCTGTAGGCTACACGCTTGATGAGCTTCAAAATGACATCACTGGTGGCGCGACACCGGCATCATTTGAGCCTTCAATTGACTACGTTGTGACTAAGATCCCTCGTTTCAACTTTGAAAAGTTTGCAGGTGCAAATGACCGTCTGACGACTCAGATGAAGTCTGTTGGTGAGGTTATGGCAATTGGTCGTAACCAACAAGAGTCTCTTCACAAAGCACTTCGTGGTCTAGAAGTTGGCGCAACGGGTTTCAACCCAATTGTTGCACTTGATGACCCTAAAGCAAAAGAAACCATCATCCGTGAACTACGTGAGCCAGGTGCAGAGCGTATTTGGTACATTGCAGATGCAATGCGTCACGGTATGACTGTTGAAGATGTATTTGAGCTAACTAAGATTGACCGTTGGTACTTAGTTCAGATTGAAGACATCATCAAAGATGAAGCTAAAATTGCAGAAGCAGGCCTTGCAGGTCTTAACAAAGACTTCCTTCGTCGCCTTAAGCGTAAGGGCTTTGCTGATGCGCGCATTGCTGAAATTGCAGGTGTGTCTGAAAAAGAAATCCGTAAGAAGCGTCATCAGTTAGAAATCCTACCTGTTTACAAGCGTGTTGATACTTGTGCTGCAGAGTTCAGCTCAGACACAGCTTACATGTACTCTACATATGACGAAGAGTGTGAAGCAGCACCGTCTGACAAAGACAAGATCATGGTTATCGGCGGTGGCCCTAACCGTATCGGTCAAGGTATCGAATTCGATTATTGTTGTGTTCATGCGGCGCTCGCAATGCGTGAAGATGGTTATGAAACTATCATGGTTAACTGTAACCCTGAGACAGTTTCTACAGATTATGATACGTCTGATCGTCTATTCTTCGAGCCGATTACACTTGAAGATGTGCTAGAAATCGTACGCGTTGAGAAGCCAAAAGGCGTTATCGTTCAGTACGGTGGTCAAACACCACTTAAGCTAGCGCGTGACCTTGAAGCGAATGGCGTACCAGTTATTGGTACTTCTCCTGACGCAATCGACCGTGCAGAAGACCGTGAGCGTTTCCAGCAACTTGTTGAGCGTCTTGACCTTCTTCAGCCTGAGAACGCGACAGTTACTTCATTAGAAGAAGCGGTTGCTAAGTCTCAAGAAATCGGTTTCCCATTAGTTGTTCGTCCATCATACGTACTAGGTGGTCGTGCGATGGAAATCGTATATGACGAAGATGACTTACGTCGTTACATGACTGAAGCGGTATCTGTATCTAACGAAGCACCAGTTCTTCTTGACCGCTTCTTAGATGATGCAATCGAAGTTGACGTTGATGCTATTTGTGATGGTGAAAACGTGATCATCGGCGGTATCATGGAGCACATCGAGCAGGCAGGTGTTCACTCAGGTGACTCAGCATGTTCATTACCAGCACACTCTCTATCGCAAGATATTCAAGACGTTATGCGCAAGCAAGTACGTGACATGGCGCTAGAGCTTGGTGTCGTGGGTCTAATGAATACTCAGTTTGCTGTGAAAGATGGCAAAGTATACCTAATCGAAGTTAACCCTCGTGCAGCGCGTACAGTACCATTTGTTTCTAAAGCAACAGGTGTTGCACTTGCGAAAGTAGCTGCACGTTGTATGGTTGGCCAATCACTAGAAAGCCAAGGCGTAACAAAAGAAGTAATTCCTCCATATTACAGTGTGAAAGAAGTTGTACTTCCTTTTGCTAAGTTCTTAGGTGTTGACCCAATGCGTGGTCCAGAGATGCGTTCAACGGGTGAAGTCATGGGTGTTGGTGAAAACTTCGCCGAAGCATTCGCAAAAGCTCAATTAGGTGCATCAAACGCTTTACCACGTGGCGGTCGCGCGTTACTATCTGTCCGTAACAGCGACAAGTCACGCGTTGTTGAGCTTGCTAAAACGATGAAAGCTATCGGTTTTGAGCTTGACGCAACGAACGGTACAGCTAAAGCACTAGAAGAAGCTGGCATTGAAGTTCGCCGTGTGAACAAGGTATTTGAAGGTCGTCCTCATATTCTTGACCGTATCAAGAATGGTGAGTACAGCTACATCGTAAATACCACTGAAGGTCGCCAAGCGATTGAAGATTCGAAGGTGTTACGTCGTGGTGCACTTCAGCATAAGACTAACTACACCACCACGCTAAATGCAGCGTTTGCAAACTGTACTGCACATGCCGCAGATGACAGAAGCTCTGTAAACTCTGTACAAGAATTACACCAGCGATTGAACTAATGGATATAAGCCAAGGCCTTTGGCCTTGGTGGTAAGTGAGAGACTTATGCAATCAATTCCGATGACTGTACGAGGCGAAGAGTTGCTTCGTGAAGAACTGAACCATCTGAAAAAAGTGGTTCGCCCCCAAATTGTTGCCGATATTGCCGAAGCGCGTGAACACGGTGACTTAAAAGAAAACGCTGAGTATCATGCTGCGCGTGAACAACAGGGTTTTTGTGAAGGGCGAATTCAAGAAATCGAAGCTAAATTATCGACTTCTCAAGTAATTGACGTCACAAAGATGGCTAATAATGGCAAGGTTATTTTTGGTAGCACAGTAACGATTGTTAATGTAGATACTGATGAAGAAGTAACTTATAAAATTGTTGGCGACGACGAAGCAGACATTAAAAACAATTTAATTTCTGTAAATTCACCAATTGCTCGTGGCTTAGTCGGCAAAGAGCTAGATGATTCAGTTAATATTCAAACTCCAAACGGTACTGTTGAATACGAAATCATCGAAGTTGAATACGTCTAATTAGTCTAACCTAAAGATCAAAAGCCCAGTTCATTGTAACTGGGCTTTTTTATTTCTTACGCAGAATAAGTCCCGTTTTTGACCAAGATCATCCTTTCTATGAACACTGCTCGCTAGATAAAGCTCATTGGCGTACTATCAATCGTGAAATATCACGAGGAATGATGATGTCATCTGTTATTAAGCACTTCTTAAATGACCCAAAACTCTTACTCAATGCTGTCGGCGAAGGTATCTATGGCTTTGACTTGTCTGGTAATGCCGTTTTTATCAATCCTGCAGCAGAAAAAATGACCGGGTGGGGAGCTGATGAGCTACTCGGCAAGAAAATTCACCAGTATCACCATCATAGCCACCCAGATGGTAGCGAATACCCCGCCGATGAGTGTCAAATTTATAAAACCATGTTTGATGGTGAAACGCGTTATGTTAAAGGGGAGGTTTTTTGGCGTAAGGATGGGAGTTGCTTTCCGGTTGAATACACATCGACACCGGTGTATCGAGATGGTCAAGTGATAGGTGCTGTGGCGATATTTCGCGATATTTCACAGCAAGAGGAAACAGAGCAAGCACTTCGTGATGCGCTCAAACAAGTGCAGTCTTTATCAGAGCAATTAAAAGACGAAAATAGTTACCTATTGTCTGAAATTAATCAAAATTGGCAAGGTTCTGGTTTGGTGGGTCAAAGCCATGTTTTTAACCGTATGCTTGAGCAAATAAAATTAGTCAGTACAACAGACAGTACGGTGCTCGTTTTAGGCGAAAATGGTACTGGTAAAGAGCTAGTTGCACGAAATCTACACGCCTTAAGCGGTCGCTCAAAAATGCCTTTTGTACGTGTGAATTGTGCTGCATTTTCCCCAAGTTTGTTAGAGTCTGAATTATTTGGTCATGAAAAAGGCGCATTTACTGGCGCACATGATAAAAGAAAAGGGCGCTTTGAGCTTGCACACAATGGCACCCTATTTTTAGATGAAATTGGTGAGCTACCTCAAGAGGCGCAAAGCAAGCTGCTACGTGTATTGCAAGAGCAAGAGTTTGAGCGTGTTGGCGGTACAAAAACCATATCCGTTAATATACGAGTAATTGCAGCGACAAACAGAGACTTGTGGCAAATGGTGGAAGAGGGCGCGTTTAGGATGGACTTATATTATCGATTAAATGTATTCCCTATTAAAGTGCCTCCGCTTCGTGAAAGAAAAGCAGATTTACCTATGCTGTGTGCCAACATGATTAGTAAGCTTAATGTTAGATTGGGTAAGCAAATCAAAGGGATAGCAAAATCATCTTTAATCAAACTAGAATCCTATGATTGGCCTGGAAATATCAGAGAGCTTCAGAATATTTTGGAGCGTGAAGCCATTTTAGCAAGCGGTTACACATTGCACTTGTCACAGCCCTTACACATAGATGAAAATGTTGTCATTAAAGGTGAGACTGCAGTTCGTTTGGATGAAGTTCAAAAGCACCATATTATTAAAGTGTTAGAGATGAGCGGTTGGAAAATTTCAGGTGCGAAAGGAGCGGCTGAAAAGCTAGGATTAAATGAAAGTACACTGCGCTCTAAGATGAAAAAGTTGGGGATCTCGAAAAAACGCGATATTTAAAGAGGTTTCGTGAAATATCACGTTTAATTAGAAAGTATTTTTAAAAAATTCATTTAATATCATGTGGTTAATTATCTTTCAGTTTGGTCTGAAAGTTGCAAATAACTAATCGTGTTCCACTTACCGTAAGCAAGTAATATGAAGTTTGATATTAAAGAAGAGGATATGATTATTAAGCCCTACAAGCAAGAAGGGCCAATTTATATCCGAGAACAAAAAGGTTTTTTTCAGAAAATCCGTCGCAACCTTGGCTGGATCTTGATGTTGGTATTTATCGCCATTCCTTGGATCCCCTACAAAGGTCAGCAAGCGGTACTTTTTGATGTTTCAAGCCAGCAATTTAGAATTTTTAGCCAGACATTTTTACCACATGACTTTATGATTTTGGCCTGGGTATTTATGGCAGGTGCATTTGGCTTATTCTTTGTCACCAACTGGTTAGGTCGTGTTTGGTGTGGTTATACCTGCCCTCAAACCATTTGGATGTTAATGTTTACATGGGTAGAGCATCGAGTTGAAGGTACTCGTAATCAACGAATTAAACTAGATAAATCGAATTGGAATTCACAAAAAACACTGAGAAAAACAGCTAAACATACGATTTGGTTATTGATTTCTTTATTTACCGCGACCTCTTTCATGGCTTATTTTGTACCAGCGAAAACCTTGTATATCGATATGTTCACTTTAGAGTGGTCTGGTTTAGTGAGTTTCTGGGTGTTTTTATTTGCTTTTTGTACCTACGGCAATGCAGGTTTCTTAAGAGAAAAAATGTGTAATGTGGCATGTCCTTATTCGCGTTTCCAATCAGTTATGTTCGACAAAGACACTTTGTTAGTTACTTACGACGCAATACGAGGAGAGAATCGTGGGCCACGCAAGCGTAAGTCTGATCACAAAGCACAAGGGCTTGGAGATTGCGTAGACTGCAACTTGTGTGTTGAGGTGTGTCCTGCGGGCATAGATATACGAAATGGCCTTCAATATGAGTGTATTAACTGTGGATTATGTATAGATGCATGTGATGACACCATGTCTAAGTTTGGTTATCCAACTGGCTTAATACAATACGTTAGTGAAAATCAAACAGTTGGAAAAACATCTAGCCCTTTCAGACTCAAGCTTGTCGGCTATGCAGGCTTGTTTGCTGTTATCCTTGTCACCATGGCGATTTGGGCGTTCAATCGTACACCCATTGAAGTATCGGTTATACGTGATCGTAATGCACTTTACCGCGTCAATTACGAAGGGTTAGTCGAAAACCCATACACGTTAAGTATTATTAATAAAACGCAGCAAACGTTGCAATACAAAGTAAGCTTCAATGGTCTGGATAACGCTAAACTGACAGCCCCACAAGAGATTGAAATACAAGGCGGTAAAATGTTACTTGTGCCTGTGACCATTGCGGCTGACGGTTATGATATCCCGAGCAAGCGAACCCCAATTCAATTTACTATCTCCGCGAATGAAGATAGCAGTATTTCAATTACGAAAGACAGCTATTTTTACAAAAACTAGTGTTTTAGTAGAGCACTGGGTTATTCCTCAAAGGGCCGCTTGGCCCTTTTTTACACCCTAGTTAAAGTATGAGAATATAACGGACTATACGGCGTAAGAATTTTCCTGTCATTTGGCGTCGTTAAATCTGGTAAAAGGTTAATATGTTTTGGTTTCGAAGTTCTGATTGTTCACCATGTGAACGTTGTGGTGTGTCTTTGAGCGATGAACTTGATGAGTGTCCACATTGTAAAGGTTTATCAAATAGAGAGGCCTTGAATTTGAAAGCATTTAGACAATATGAAATGCCCAAGTCTATCCGTTTTTTAAGGGGCGCAATGTTATGTTTGTTTGGATTGTGCTTTGTAGGGGTTGTTTATCTATTTATGCTATAGACAATATACTGGAACTTGATGCATTGAAGAAAAGTCCGATACTGAATATCGGACTGCTCAGTAGCTAGTTTTCTAAGGGGCTTTTATACCCATCAGGTTTGAGTGCTAAGACGTCGCAATCTAAGCTATCAATAACATGTTCTGCCGTATTACCAATTAAAGCGGCACTTAACCCTGTTCTTCCTACCGTACCTATGACGACAAGCTCGGCAGATTTTTTCTCTGCGACAGAAGGGATAACATCTTCCGGTAGACCCTCTTCAATGATACAGGTCTCTCTCGCAATATTAAATTGGCTTGCTAAAGACCAGGTTTCATCTTCATGATGTTTTTTAACCGCCTCACTATACTGTGATGGGTTAAACTCTGGGATTTCTATTGCAATATTTACAGGCGTAGCTGGGTAGGTATTGACTAGACTTAAAGAGGCATCAGCGAGGTCACAAATAAATAGTGCATCTTTAATAATACGTTTGTTTAATTCTTGGTGCTGCTCATTGTCGCTAACCGAGTTTACCGCTGCGATGATTTCACCATGCTCTGGCCAAGCGTGCTCTTTTACCAACAGTACTGGGGTAGGGCATTTACGTATTAGGTGCCAGTCAGTGGGGGTAAATATTACAGACTTTAATGTATCGTGTTGGTGCGTAGACTTGATAACAATGTCAAATTGTTCATTAAGTACTTCTTCGATAATGGCTTCGTAAGGGCGATTATGCCACACCACTTTTGCTTGAATATCGAGGTCGGTATATTTTTCTATAAATATTCTAATCCATTCCTCTCTATCTTTGATGACGGCATGTCTCATTGCTTCACGCTCATCTTTGGAGAGCATGGTCGTCATTTCATACGAAAAGTCATAGATTGACAGAAATGCTGTTATTGTTGCACCGGTTTTTTGTGCGAGACTAATAGAGCGTTCAAGGCTATTTTGCTGCTCTTTGGTGGGATCAATAACAGTGAGAATTCTCTTTATCTTGTCCATAAAAGCCTCCTATGGCACTTGGCTAATCAATATACTTTGAGTGTAACTGATATAGCCAAGGTATAAAGTGAATTGAGCACAAATATTGGTTTAGATCAAGCCGTAATACCAGCTGCCGCAGCTAAGCCTTCAGGCTCTAAAATGGTAATAAATTTACCTTCAACCTTAATTAAGCCAGCCTTTTGAAAACGACTTAACAGGCGGCTGATCGTTTCAACGGTAAGACCTAAATAGTTACCTATTTCACCTCGAGTCATAGTAAAACGGAACTCTTTTCGAGAAAAGCCGCGTTCACCGAACCGATTAGATAAGTTAAAGATAAAGGTTGCAAGCCTTTCTTCAGCGGTTTTTTTGTTGAGTAACAACAGCATTTCTTGATCATAGTTGATCTCGTTACTCATTAATCGCATGATTTGCTGTCGAAGCTTTGGTAGCTTACCTGCGAGCTCATCCAGTGTTTCAAACGGGATTTCGCACACCATTGACGTCTCAAGGGCTTGCGCAAAGCTTTGATGCTGCATTTTGTTGATGGCATCAAAACCGACTAAATCACCTGCTAGATGAAACCCAGTTATTTGCTCATCGCCTTGTTCAGATAGGGTGTAAGATTTAAATGAGCCAGACCTAACGGCATAAATTGCTTGAAGTTGTGAGCCAGACTCGAATAAAAAGTCTCCTTTATGTAAAGGCTTTTTACGTTCGATAATTTCATCGAGCTTGTCCATCTCGTTACCGTTCAGGGAATAAGGTAGACAAAGTTGGCTTATACTGCAATTTGTACAACTGATTGTACACTGACTTTTGGAGCGATTATTTAAATCCATAATTAATCCATTACTCTTAGACGCACATAATAAATAAATTAAAAAATTGCCAAAAATAAAAACTTAAATATTCTTTTTAAGTTAAGTACTTCGAAATTTTCACCATATAAGCAATTAAAAACTCCTGCTTTTACCTGCTTATGTACTACTTGCCATTATCTAATATTAACAAGCAGAAAACTAGATTAATCTACTAGTTTATTACTAGCGATGATAATCAAGTAAAACCCATACCATACGAAGAGGTTGCCCAGTGTAATCCTTGTAACGGCATGGTTTAAAAACTTGTTGAGTATTTGAGCTGATTGTCCTGCAACGAGTAGGGCAGGAAAAGTACCTAAAGCAAATGCGACCATAGTTAACGCACCGTGTAACGCACTTTTTGCTTGCAGGCTCCATATCAACGCACTATATACAAGACCACAAGGAAGCCAACCCCAAAGAGCACCATATGCGAGCGCTTTGGTTTTGGTATCGATTGGCAAAATGTGCCGATTTAACTTTACGAGACGTTGCCAAATTACGACATTTCCCAGCTTTTCTAGCCAGTTTAAGGTACCAGCAAGGCGCATGATATAGAGCCCAACTAATAACATAAACACACCACTTAAATAAGATAAAGCCAGTCCAAATCCAGTGTGCTGTTCTGCTAATGACGCCCCTAAAGCAGCAACTAATAAGCCAGCAGTGGCGTAACTCAAAAGCCTACCAAGGTTGTATAAAAACGCAACGATGAGCGGTTGCTGTTTTGACTGTGCAAGTTGCAAACTTGATGCAATACCTCCACACATCGCAAGACAGTGTCCACTTCCCATTAAGCCCATAAAGAAGGCACTGGCTAAGCTAATTTCCATCGTTACTCTTTTTATGTTGCTCTTTGTCATCTTCAAATAAAATGCTGTGAGCTTGTTTATTTAAATCTGAGAATTGTTCGCTTTTGACAGCCCAAAAGAATACGCCAATAGCGATGACAACGAATAAAATAGCAATGGGGATCAATACATAAATAATACTCATAACCTTAGCAACCTTAACGAGTTAGTTATGACCACAATGGAGCTTGCTGACATACCAATGACAGCGAGCCAAGGTGGCACAAGCCCTAGTGCAGCTAGTGGTAAGATAGAGCCGTTATACAAAAGAGAAATCGTCAAATTTTGTTTGATGATTTGCTTGGTTTTTACAGCCACACTTTGTAGCATTTTTAGCGAATTTAGATCACTATTTAACAGTACTACATCTGCGGTGTTTTTTGAAATATCCGCGCCAGTTTCCATCGCGATAGATAGGTGTGCACTATTAAATACTGGGCTATCGTTTACGCCATCACCCACCATAGCGACAATGTGTCCTTCATTAGACCATTGTTCAACTTCTCGTTGTTTATCTTTTGGCGCGCAAGCCTGCTTATAAGAGTCTAACCCTAGTTCGTTAGACAAACTACTGGCGGCTTTCGAACTATCGCCGGTTAACATATGGCAAGTCAGTTTTTGAGTTTGTAAATATTCAATGACTTCGGGGGCGCTTGTTCGTACTTTATCTTGAAGGTAAAAATCGGCGATAGGGCGCTTGTCAACAAACAGTGTTGCTTGTGCAAAAGATGCATGGCTTCCAAACCAGCTAGGTTTGCCTATTGCGATGTGTTTACCTTCAAACTTACCACTGACTCCGAGCCCTGTTGAAACACTGACTTGATGTATTTCTATAAAACTTGCCTTGTTCTCAACAAAGGCTTTTGCTATTGGATGCTCAGAGTAACGTTCCAGCGCGCTTGCAAGGGATAAAATCATCGATTCGGTATACTGCTCATCTAGGATTGTTACATTAGAAATGGTAAATCGACCCTCAGTGAGAGTACCTGTTTTGTCAAAAGCATATCGACTTACTTTTGGTGTTGTCTCGAGCACATGCGCTTCTTTTATCAAGATGCCTTTTTTAGTGAGTGTCGCAACTGCACAGGTTAAAGCTGTAGGGATAGCTAGGCTTAATGCGCAAGGGCAGGTGGCAACCAAAACAGCGATCGTGACCCAGAATGCATGTTCAGGTTCGACATGATACCAACCAATTGCTGTAATGGAGGCAAAGATCAGTAAGCAGGCCACAAACCACTGGGCGACTTTATCGGTGACTTCAACAATTTTTGGTCTTTTCATTAAAGCGTTATGCTGAAGTTTAATGATTTGGTTAAGTAGTGTGTTCTGCCCAACTTTATTAATTTTTAAGGTGATCACACCATCGTGATTCAGCGTGCCTGCATAGACTTGGTGATTGGTAAACTTTTTAATCGGGAGGTGCTCACCGGTCATCATAGATTCGTCGACTGTACTAGTACCATCAACCACAATGCCATCGGCAGGGATTGTTTCGCCAGGTTTAACCAAGATTAAATCATTTAATTGTAGGCTTTTTGCCGCAATGACTTCTTCTGTTCCACCAGCTAATCGTCTAGCGGTAAGAGGTAATAGTTTTTGCAAGTTAGCGGTAAACTCACTTGCTTTCATGCGGGCTCTGAACTCTAGATACTTACCTAGTAGTAATAAGAACGTGAACATGCAGATGGATTCAAAATAAACCTCGCCGACAGACATCACGGTCGCATAACAACTTGCACCATAAGCACCAAAAATTGCCAGTGATACTGGTAGGTCCATATTGAGTTGCCAACTTTTAAGACCTTTGATCGCATTGGTCAAGAAAGGCAGAGCAGAGTATAGAATAACAGGGGAGGCTAAAATTAGGCTTATCCAGCGGAAGTACTGTTCAAACCCTTCTTCCATTCCTGAAAACATGCCAAAATACATGGCAAAAGCGAACATCATGACTTGCATGGTCATTAGTCCAGCAACGCCTAAGCGACGCATATAAGCTTTTGCCGCGGCTTGCTTTTGTGCGGCTTCTTCATCGGCTTGGAACGGATATGCTTTGTATCCAATTTGCATCAGTGCAGCGATGATCTCACTGAGCTTGGTCGTTTCATCTTGCCACAAGATCATTGCTCGGTGTGTTGATGTATTAACATCCACGCGTTTAATACCGGAGATTGCAAGTAATTGCTTCTCAATGAGCCAGGCACATGCAGCACAGCTTATTCCTTCAACGCTAAGTAATACTTCTTTTAGATTGCCTTGTTCAGCAACAAAATCTTTTTGAATATCTTGGTTGTCATAGCTGAGCAGTTCTTTTAATTGTTCTGGTACTAGCTCTTCAACTTTACCACTTGACTCTGTACGAAACTTATAATAATCACTCATTCCTTGCGCAAGGATGGTTTCTGCAACTGCTTGGCACCCTGTACAACATACAGGGTTGGCGACTCCTTCGAAAATAACTTCACCTTGAAAGCCAGAAGGCACAGCTTCAAGGCAATGAAAACAACTTTTTGCCATAAGAGTTACTTGTATTGAGGTGTAATAGAAACTGGCTTATCTGTTGGTAATTGTAAGTTCTCTTTCATTTTCCAACTGCCGTCCATAGGTTCAATGAACACGGTAAATGCGCCTTTATGCTCATTATCCAGCAACGCAGTAAAAGTGCCGCTGGCATTGGCAAGTAGAGTGGTAGAGAAATCGTATTTTTTGATGGTACGATGATAAAATGACACTTTTAATGCATTTACTTTACTGTGATCACCTTTGGTGAAATCAAAACTGATACGATCATTTTCAACGATTAAATCACCGTGCAGGTACAGTGCTTTCGCTTTATCGAATTTACTTAATTCAAGGTTGATGGCTTTACCTTTCTTGTAATAATCATCGACGACCATATCGGGACCATTACCAACAGCATAAGTTACTAAAAATACGCATGCAATGATGGTCACAAGTGGGAAAAACATTAAAAACCAAGGCCAAAAATTCTTATACCACGGAGTTGGATTCATAATTTGTCACTACTTTACAATGTTGTTGGTGCCGATGTCGGCTGTCATTAAAGACGTAATTTTTGTTGTCTTTTTACTATGAGTAAGCCCCCAACAAAGGAGGCTTACGAGTTATGTGAAGCTTATTTCTCTTGAGATAAGCTATATACATAGGCCGTTAACAGGTGCACTTTATCTTCACCTAAGATGTCTTTCCATGCTGGCATTACACCGGCACGACCATGGCGGATTGACTCTTCAACAGCACGTTTTGAGCCGCCGTATAACCAAATATTATCCGTTAAATCAGGTGCTCCAAATGGTAACCCAAGTGCTACTGAGCCTGTGCCATCTGCACCGTGACATGCTGCACACATGCCAAACTTAGCTTTACCTGCATCAGCATCTTTTTGGTTTACTGTACGTCCTGATAGGCTCAGCACATAGGCGGTCATTTCCTTTACGCCTTGCTCGCCAAGTGCAGCCTCCCAACCTGGCATGGCTGCGACGCGGCCATTCAATAAGGTTTCTTTGATTTGGTCAGGTGTGCCGCCATATAACCAGTCTTTATCAGTTAGGTTAGGAAAACCAAGGCCACCGCGCGCATCTGAACCATGACATTGTGCACAGTTTTGTGCATAAAGT
Organism: Pseudoalteromonas luteoviolacea; assembly: GCF_000814765.1. Classification (GTDB taxonomy): domain Bacteria; phylum Pseudomonadota; class Gammaproteobacteria; order Enterobacterales; family Alteromonadaceae; genus Pseudoalteromonas; species Pseudoalteromonas luteoviolacea_H. The sequence goes on along the minus strand of NZ_JWIC01000005.1, from coordinate 193,748 downwards.
CTTTGTCCGATCTCAAGTGCATTTGAGTCTTTTGCCAGCGTGAGTACATCTTGCTCTGCAAATGCTTTAAAGATGGGGCCAAAGCGTTCATCAGCCGCTTCAAACTCTTTATCAAGCTGAACCCAAAGGCCTTTATCTTTTGCGTTTAACACCGCTTGTTTAGACTCTTCAAGCGATGTGACACCTTGGTTAGAGCTGGTCCAGCCGAGTAAACCAGCAAAGTTACCTAAGCCAGGATACATTGCAAGATAATATACAGACCAAACGAATGTTGCGAAGAACATGTAAGTCCACCATTTTGGTAGTGGATTATTGAGTTCTTCAATGCCGTCAAACTCATGACCACAACTGGCACCTTCTTCGACACCTGTGTAGTTTTTCAGGTTCCAAATTAATAGGCCAAAAATGAGAGCCAGACATGCTAAGGTCAATACGATGACCCAAATACTCCAAAAGCTAGTCATTTTTCAGACTCCTTTTCCTCTTTTGAAATTGTGTTGTCGTGTTTTATTTCATCGTCAAATATGGCTTTTGCAGCGTCGTCAAATCGACTTTTGGTACGCTTGCTGTATGCCCACAAAACAATCACAATGAACAGTACTAAAATTACCAGAGTTAAAATGCCTCTGTATGTGCCGTAATCCATAATAAATTACTTCAAATGTGTGCCAAGTTGTTGCAAGTAAGCAATTAAGGCTTCCATTTCTGTCTTCCCTTGAACTGCTTGCTGTGCATTCTTGATATCTTCGTCGGTGTAAGGCACACCGAAGTTCTTAAAGACTTCAAGCTTCTTAGCGGTTAATTTACCATCCAGTACGTTCTCATCTAGCCAAGGGTATCCCGGCATATTTGACTCAGGAACTACGGAGCGAGGGTCGATCAGGTGCGCATAATGCCAATCGTCAGAGTAACGACCACCTACACGTGCGAGATCGGGTCCAGTTCGTTTCGAACCCCATTGGAATGGGTGATCCCAAACAGATTCGCCAGCGACGGAGTAATGCCCATAGCGCTCAACCTCATCTCTGAAAGGGCGGATCATTTGTGAGTGACAGTTGTAACACCCTTCACGTACATAAATGTCTCTACCTTCCATTTCGAGTGCGGTAAGCGGGCGTAAACCTTCAACCGGCTGTGTTGTGTCTTCTTGGAACATTAGTGGCGTTATTTCTACTAGTGCACCGAAGCTAATGGCAAACACTGTGAGAATCGCCATCAGTCCAACGTTCTTTTCTACAATTTCGTGTTTATTTGTCGAATTATTATTGTTGCTCATATTCGATACCTCTTAAGCCATTTGCGTGTTTGCATCAGTAGCGAGAGAGCCACTTTTTGCAGTAACAGTGCGGTATACGTTATAAGCCATTACTAGCATGCCGACCACGATGAACACACCGCCTAAAAAGCGCATGATGTAGAATGGATATGAAGCTTCTAAAGATTGTACGAAACTGTACATCAAGGTGCCGTCAGAGTTTACTGCACGCCACATCAAGCCTTGCATTACACCTGAAATCCACATTGCAACGATATATAAAACAACACCCACAGTGTGTAACCAGAAGTGTGTATTAACCAGTTTCACGCTATACATGTTTGCATGGCCAAATAATGCAGGGATTAAGTGGTAGATAGCACCAATTGAAATCATTGCAACCCAACCAAGAGCACCAGAGTGAACATGACCAACAGTCCAGTCAGTGTAATGCGATAGGGCATTTACAGACTTGATTGCCATCATTGGCCCTTCAAATGTTGACATACCGTAGAATGACAGAGAAACAACTAAGAAGCGCAATACTGGATCGGTACGAAGCTTATGCCATGCGCCTGACAGCGTCATAATACCGTTGATCATACCGCCCCATGAAGGTACAAATAGAATCACCGACATAACCATACCAAGCGACTGAGTCCAATCAGGTAAAGCGGTATAATGAAGGTGGTGTGGACCCGCCCAAATGTAAAGAGAGACAAGTGCCCAGAAATGTACTACGGATAATCTATATGAATACACAGGACGTCCAGCTTGCTTAGGAACGAAATAGTACATCATACCTAAAAATCCAGCGGTTAGAAGGAAGCCTACCGCGTTGTGACCGTACCACCATTGTACCATTGCATCTACCGCGCCTGCGTAGATTGAGTATGATTTAGTCAGTGATACCGGTACTGCCATGCTATTAACGATGTGAAGGACAGCAACAGTGATAATAAATCCTGCATAGAACCAGTTTGCGACATAGATATGAGATACCTTGCGGTTAATCAATGTGCCGAAAAAGACGACTGCGTAAGTTACCCAAACGACTGCAATTGCAATATCAATAGGCCATTCTAGCTCTGCATATTCTTTTTGAACTTGTAATACCTAGAGGAAGTGTAATTGCGGCTGCAACGATAATTGCTTGCCAGCCCCAAAATGTAAATGAAGCTAATTTGTCGGAGAAGAGACGCGTTTGACACGTGCGTTGCACGACGTAGTAAGACGTTGCAAATAATGCACTAGTACCAAAGGCGAAAATAACAGCGTTCGTATGTAACGGACGAAGTCGAGAGTAAGTTAACCATGGAATGTCGAAGTTTAAAGCAGGCCAAGCAAGTTGCGCTGCGATAAAAACACCTACACCCATGCCAACGATGCCCCAAATCACTGTCATAATAGCGAATTGGCGTACAACTGTATAATTGTACTCAGTTTGTGATGCTACTGTTTGGCTCATTTTCTGGATTCCGCTGCAGTTAATGCGTTTAGAAATGATTAACCTGTAAAACAGGCCCTCTTTTATATTTCAACAGTCCCGCTTTACGTACGCTAAATATGTCAAAGCAAGCCTGAGAAACCCTTATTTTTGCAAGGAAATAATAATTTTTTTGCAAAACAAAAGATACCTAAAACACCCCAAAGCATGACATCAATCAAGTTTTCAGCAGGTAGTTTAAAACCGTTCAGTTTTCATGACCATGGTCAATTAAACCGAGATTTAATTGACCCCTAGCTGGCCCTCGAAGCTTGATAAGCGTAGTATCATAGGCACACAATTTTGACTTTAGTCAGATTAAATTATGCGCTATTTTTCAACGTTCGCTTTGGTAATTTCAATTTATTTACTTACGTCCTGCTCAGAGCTACCTATAAGTATACATGAAAGTTCAGAAAAAAATGAAAGTTCAATCAAAACTAAAAATTGTGTCAAGTCGGCGCCTTGCCAAGTGAACTCTTCAACCCAGTTTTGGTTATCAAATAAACTTATCAGAGCAGAAGAACCTTTCGTTATTTTCGTTAAAACACAGCCTGGAATTAAACTGAGCAACGCATATATAGAAGGGGTATCTATGTATATGGGAAAAATCCCGATTGCATTTACTAAAGTTGAGTCTGACTTATGGCAGGCAGAAGTGATGGTCGGAGCCTGTAATTTAGCGCAAATGCAATGGCGGGTTTTGGTTCCTTCATTTGAACGTTCAACGTCAAGCAATCCACTTTACTTCTTTTCATACCGTTAAACATAAGCTGTTAATTTCGTTTTTACCGGCTAATTTGCTTTTGCCTCATGACGTTATAGGTAAGCAACCAAAAGTAACCCTTTCGCTTTATATCATTTAACACATCAATTTGCCCCATCGTTTTGTTTAAAAAACACCCGTTGCTTTTTTGGCAACAGATACAATTTGTATACATTTTTGTTTGGGTTTGGTGTTTGATATCTTTAAATTGATTGAATTGCAACGTTTCTGAAATGTGTGTGTTTTTTGTTCTTTTTATTTTTAGGTTTATGCTATTGTTTTAATTGTTTTATTTTTGATTTTGTGGTGGTTTTGTTAGTTCTTTACGTGTGTGTTGCGTAATTGTTTTGTTGATTTTTTTTGATTGGTTTGTTTTCATGTGTGTAACATTGCGTGGGTTTCATATGTTGCTAGTTTCTATATTGTTGTTTTTTTGTATTGGATTGGTCAGGGTATTGCAAAAGTTTAGGGGGTTTTTTGAGGGTAAGTGCAAATTAATTAACAAGAATTTTGGAAAAAAGTAGCTTGTGTACTAGAGATTTACTCTTTAGCAACTACGCTTAAAACAATTAAAAGAAAAATTCTAAGGCATTTAAGGAGGCCTCCTGTGGTGAATAAAAAAATTTACCGTTCCTCTCTTTCAGTTTCAGTCGCATTAACACTCGGTTTATCTGGGTGCAGTCTTTTTGAAAGCGAAGACTCTACGAGTACGGTTCCTGTGGAGCCTCTGCCATCAAATATTGAAGGCACAGCTTCAGTTGATTTTAATGTGTTTGTTTCTGGTAAAGCTGTAAAAGGCACACTCAGAGGTGCTGAGCTCGTTGTAAAAGAATTAAAAAATGGTGAGTTGGTTGATGTAGCCTTTAGGAGCGATTTAACAACCGTAGAGAAAACAGCGACAGGTACCAGTGAAGCCGTTGCGGTTGAATTAGCTAAATCACAAATACTCAGTGAGAGTCCACAGTCACTGCTTACCGCTGATGACGGCACATATGGTTTTTATATTGATCAACAGTTTAGCGGTGCTTTGTACATCACAATTAAAACGACGAAGACAAGCGGTTTTATCAAGTGTGATGCGCTTTTAGGTTGTGGTGATTACGCAGAAAGTTCAGAAAATGACGCTAACTCAAACTCAGAAATTGACTTCGGTGAATGGTATCAAGATGACTTGACACTTAATGTGGTTAAAGAAATTACAGCCCAAGCAAGTCGTCAAGCGAAAGGTGCTGAGGGTACGACTAAATCTTACACAGCACATGCAACAATATTCACCACATTGGCGTCGGAGTTACTACAAAAAGTGTCACAAGATGGTGGTACTGTAAGCGCAGAAACAGTTGCCGATGCAAGTTTGAATACGCTATTAATCCTTCTTGGTCCAGAAGCTGCAAAAGATGCCGTATTGTTATCTGGAGACATTTCTTTAGGTGGTGCGGTTGATTTCACAGATGTGACATCAGAGGATACCATCGACTCGGGGACGTTAGCGCTTATCAATGTTGCCTCAACGCTGCAAAACATTGCGTCTAATTCTGGTGATGGTTCTTCACTTGGTTCTGTGCTTGATACATTAAAGAAAGGAGTTACTGATGGCAGCTTTAAAGGTAATGAAGATGCTGCTGTAGCTCAACTTGCGGTCACACTTCAAGAGGAAGTAAATAAAACAGCAACGGTATTCGTGGCGATAGCAAGTGGTGATGTTGAAGCGATCAAAGCGGCGCTTAAGGAAGTTGCACCAGATCTGGATGATGAATCACTAAACGAACTTGCTGAAAAAGCGAAAGATGCTCGCGATCAGGCAATTGAGTCGGGCGCAACGGATGAAAATGCACTTGAAGACGCCGCTGAAGACTCCAAGAATGCGGTTGAAGATTTGGGCTGTGAGGGAGAAGAGTGTAACGCTGACGATAGCACTTTGATCAATGATAGCTTAACTGAACTTTTGGCTTCATTAACTCAGTCTCAAACACAACTATCATCTTTAAATGTGATATTCAATGGATTAACGCCTGGTTTGCAAGCGGTTACTGCATTAGGTGAAACTGCACAGACTCAAGAAGAAAAAGAAAACTATTTGAAAGCGGCTGATGACTTTATTGCAGAGTTATCTGGCTCTAACTTAGAACAAGATACAGTTGCATTGGTTTCAAGAGCTGGGCAAATTTTGGCAAGTGCTGAGGGGCTATTGGCATTAACTACGGATGCACAATCGGCTGCGACGGATTCTCAAACACTTGTTAACAACGCGGCTTCACTGAGTTCAAATGTCACTGGTATGGTGACGTCCGCAAACGCAGAGAGGGAAAAAGCTGTCGCATTGTTGGATGATGCTTCGAGTGCAGCGAAGGTGCTTGCTGAAGCTGCATTAGAACGCGCTAAGGAGCGGGAGCAAACATTCAATACTGCTAATGCTGATGTTCAGTCTCAATTTTCAGATGCGACTAATTTATTTGCATCGGCTGGTACAGATTTAGCAGCATTGGAAACGGCATTTACAAGCTCGCAAAGCGCTGTAGATAAGTTTAATGCGCTAAATGTTTTGACCACAGATATTTTGAATGACATCGAGCTTGCCAAAACACGTGCTGAAGAATATTTAGCGTTGGCGACAACCGAAGAGCAAAGATCAGAAGCGCAGCAGTTGGTCACAGAGTCAACGACAATACAGCAAACAGTGACTGCAAGCGTTACAGCGTTTAAGGCGACTGAGTCTGATATCCGAACTTTAAATAGTACTGTTTCATCTGCGGTCGATAACGCAAGAGGTAAGTCAGGCACAGATAAAATGACATCGGTTGCATTTGTCACTAAAGAAGGTGCGGATGCGGTATTTAATGCCGGTGAAGTCGTGTATGACGTAGTTAGAGATATTTGGGATCAAAACTTGGATTCTGGTTCTCACAGTGGTACGGCTCCTAATTACCCAGCGTGGACTTATCGCTACAACACGGATACCTATGAAGTTGAGCTAACGAATACGCAAGGTGATGAGCATATCTTAGCTAACGCGCAGGTCAATTCCGGCGCGACAAGCAAAATTATTTTGACCTGGACTGGCACGCTAAAATCAACCGATGGCCAAACTGTGTTAGTCAAATCTCCAGATTTGGCAGAGTGTGAACGTTGGTCTCTGGATGTGGTTGAACAGCCAAATGCGTCATGTTCTGTGATCTTTATCGACGGTAGCATAACAACGATTGAAGATGCGAGAAACTTTGATGCATCTAGTGCACAGACGTTCAATATTGTCGAGTTTGTTGATGGCCAGTATGGGTTTAACGGTACTTTGGCATCAGAGCTGACTTCTACAGACAGTGCCGGTAATACCGTCCCATTGTTTGTAAGTGGTGCGATTGAACATGCCAGTATCGTTATGTCTGGAGTCACTGAGGACCTATCATTTACAGCTGATTTTGCGCTTAGAAACGAAGATGATAATGATGAACTAGGCTTAGCCAAAATAATGCTCAATGAGTTTAATGGTTATGTGTTTAACGTCAATTTAGTTGACACTGACGGGCCGCTCGTTGGAGATGTTACGCTCTACAACGACACGACGCCAGTTAAGGTGGGTGATGTTGTTGAAATCACAAATGGATTTAGAGTCACTTACATTGATGGCCAAGTTATCGATTACACTGATATTGACTTCTTGGGGCAAAACATCAACTAACCGTTCTCCATAATAATAAAGGAAGGCGGTTATTACCGCCTTTGATCTAATAATGATGATAAAGCCAAATGCACTTCTTCTCGCGATACTATTCTCAAGCTCTACATATGCCAATGATTTTGAGATAATTAACACGTTTGACTCAGAAATATATACAGAAGCACAGCCTGTAAAATCTTTTCTTGATGAGTTTGATAAACCGCTCAGTTCTGGGGACAGTGCCTTCACATTTAATGTGTTTGAGCTTGGGGTAAAATATAAAGGCGTTGCGGTTGGCGCTCAAAGCCGATACAACTATGCACTTGAATTTGACCCAGATACAGCACTTTTTACTTACCTAGAAAAAAACGATTTACCATTTGAGGCCAGAAATTACCGATATTATTTAAAGGGTAAACAATCCACCACTCATGGGATCTTTTTTTCCTATGACTTTAACTTTGTTGATGAAACTCTCACAATAGTACCAAAAGTTACCTACTATCAGAGTGCGCATTTTCAAGATGCTATTGTTGATGGTACTGTTTTTAGTGATGAAATAAAGGGCGCATTAGAAACGCAATATTTCTTCTCGAAGGATATCTTATTTAAGTCATTTACCCCGAAACAAAGTCCTGAAGGTGAAGGGTACTCGATTGATTTGGCGATTAAATGGCGAGTAAATGACGACCTGACATTGTCTTTCAAAGGGTTAGATTTAATCAATGAAACAAAATACTCAGGTGTTGGTTTTGTAAATGGCGTAACGACCGATGTGCCATTCACTGAACAAGGCGATAGTATTGAAACCTCTCCTTCTGTTCGTTTACGAACATCCGCATTTGGTCGTGAGGTAGATTATTCTTTTGAACATGACGCCAGATATTTTTTTGATGTGCAATATCGTTTAAATGACCGAGTGTCTTTTGACGTATTCACTCGCCGTTTTTATAAAGATACGTTTATTCAAGGAAATATAAATTATCATTTTAATGATAGTTGGCGTGTATTCTCTGGATATGAAACAAATTCTAAGGCTGTTGAGTTCGGTATTGCAAATGACTATTTTGGGCTTTCTGTCAAAACAGACCACCTAGACCTTGATGACGCACACTACGCGAACATTAACTGGTTTATCCGTTTAGTGTTGTAGGAGAATAATAATGAAAAAAGTAAGTGTTTTATCTTTGCTTATGGCATTAATAGCTGGTTGTGGTGGAAGTGGTGCCGATGTCCCTCAAGTCTCTGATATTCAACCCGGCTTTGGTAATGATACGGCTGAAAACTTTGAAGCAAATATGCGCTTTTACTCGCCTGATTTTGTTGATAAAAGTGGTAAGTTAACTGTGGTCAACCTGAGTGACAATTCACAGCAGGTACATAACATAGAGTCGTTGAATCAATTTGCGCTAACTGTCTCGGTTGGCGGGCGATATAGCTTTATGTATGCACCAAATAGTAGCGTTGTGACTTGCCCTAAGCGCTCTGGGTGTGGCCGTTCATTGTTAAATGACCCAAATGATTTAAATGGTAATAATGAAATCGACTTTGACGAACCTATTAATGCAGAAGTTCATTTTGAGATGGTTGTATTACCAGTGCCGGGTATTAACCAAGTATTATTCTCCAGTTTTAATAGTGCGTTGGCCTCTTCAAAACTAGATAGTTCAATTTGGTCACTGACAGCGGCACCTAATAATCATTTGACGCAAAGCACTATTCAGAGCAAACAAAAGGCTGAATATGTGTCAGACGTAATGACCTATATCGACGTGATGCATCAACATAGTCAAAATCAGAAAGATAGCGAGTTATTTGTCAATGCGATCGAAGAGGGCTTGAGTGGTAATAGTACGGCGCTAACTCCGTATAGGCAACTTGCTAACGATTACTTAATCGAGACGCTCATTACTGAAGAAACTAATTCTTTGTATCGAGGCGTATCGGAAAAGGTATTAATTGAAGTAAATGAATTGCTTAGACTAGACTCTAGCAGGGAGCTACACGCTGAAATAGAGCCATATAGCAATGAATTATTGAACCATATTCGAAACGCTATCGGTGTTTTACGTTTGCAAGATGAGCAATATAGCGAAGAGCTAAAAGTGAAACTAGAAGAGGTAGAAGCGTTGGTCAATGATGATGCCCAAGATGCGTTTTTGGTTGCGCTTGAGGTTATTGGTGATGTTGTAAAGCATGTTTCACCTTTTGAAAACTCTGTGCCGGGAAGTTATACCCTGCCTGGTTTAGATATTGATTATCAAACAGAAGGAGGTTTTAGGTGGATTATAACTGGTGTAAGACAAGGCTTTGAGGTGGGCGTTGATATTTCAGTTCCAGAGTGGAGGATCAGCCCAGCACTTGGTGATAAAATCGTAGGTCATGGGGTAGGTGAAATATCAAAGCCAGGCACAAAACTAGAGTTTAGTTTTGACGAGTTTGAAATTGTCAGTGAGAGTAGTTTTGACCCTAATAATATCGATGAAGTAATCGGCATTGCAAACGTATCTGGAGACATAAAGCTTTCACAGGATGACGCGGTTTTAACTGGGAACATCAACGTAGACTACTTAAGACAAAACTTGAGTATCCGTAACACCAAGTCTATTTTACCTCATCTTTCTGTTGATGGTATGCTTACAACCAATAATCAAGTAACACCACTGCGCATATACGCGAATGAACGTTCTCCTCTGGCATTGAGAACAGATATGGATTTGGTTTTTGGAGCTCAACTAGAGCTGGCACTCAATGGTGGTAAAGATCTTAGAATACAAGTGACAGGAGAGCCAGATGACTTATCTGACTTTACTACCGCAGATATTGCAATCATTCTTGGTGGTCACGTGAGTGAAATTACAGTTACAAATTTGGTAGGCAATATCAATGTCATTGTGAGGGGTCGAGACGGTTATTGGGTAGATATCAAGAAAAAGAAAGATTTGTATACGGGTGGTTTTTATTTTGGTGATAAACTAGTTGCTGATGTAAGAACGATTAGAGGTATTCCGGGCATTTTGTTTCCAGATGGAAGCTTTGAATCCTTGTTCTAGTTGTCGGAATTAAGTAGTCAAAGGGCCTAAAAAGGCCCTTTTTTGTTTTGGATAGAAAATGAAAAAAATCGTTGTGATTGAAGCGCTCAAGATGGCACTAGAAAAAAAATTGTATGAGGCGCAAGCGGCGGCAGATAGCGCGAGACAGGATGCTATTCATGAACAAAGTGCCGCTGAAACACAGTATGACTCTTTGAGTATTGAGTCAGGTTATTTAGCTGAAGGTCAAAGTGAGCGAGTAGAGCAAGCCCATCGTGCAATTAGCGCATTTGAGTCTGTTTTTAAGACAGACAATGTCAGCTTAGTGGCAGAGGGCGGGTTAGTTAAACTGAGCGATGAAGAAGGAAACTGTTTTTGGTATTTTATTGGCCCATTGGAAGGGGGCTTAAAAATCACAATTATTGATACGCAAGTTATGGTGCTAACCTTGCACTCACCTTTGGGTCAGGCTCTAAAAGGCAGACAGTTAGATGATGAGATTGAATTTGATTTTAATGGCTCAAGGCGCATTTTTTATATAGACGACATTCTTTAATTTGCTCTTAAATACAGATACGGAGACTGCACTATAAATTTTATAGTTAGTTTGTTGCTTTTATGAACTTATTGAGTGGAATAAGGCAGTGAGTATTTTTAATAAGCATGCAGTTAACATAATGCACCCTATTGATTAGGAACGTCTATAAATCGTGCTCATAGTAGGCACTATTGGCTACCTTGCTACTTAGCTTTTCTCCTGCTGCGTTAATTTTATTGCTCTGTGTTACGAAGGTGAGGTGGTGGGTAAAGCATGTATTTTTACATAAAAATATGCAGAAGAAAAAAGTGTATTCTGCCAGCTATTTGCAACTTATTTTTCTAAATTCTATCAAGTTGTTTTCGTTTTATTATTTAAAAGCGATATATCGGTTGTACCGCAAAGCTAGGTTATCAATAGGGCAAATTAGTTTATAGTCCAGAGGCGATTTACACTGTTAGGCGCGCTTCTTGTGGTTTTACCGTTATACGAACAATATTTTTTTAACATAAAGTAGGGTAGATGGTCGCAGGTACTTTTGGATATGAAAGTGACATTCAAACTTTCGCAGAGGCAAGTTTTGGTCTTAAATTTGAAAACATAAACCAAGATTTTTTGCCATTTTTACCAGGTAAAGGTTCGAGAGTATTGGATGCAGGTTGTGGAGTAGGTCAAAATGCTGCTGCACTTGCAAAGTTAGGTTATGAGGTCGTTGCTGTAGAGCCATTAACCGCGTTTTTAGACAAAGCAAAGGCCCGTTATAAAGGCAGCTCGGTTGAATGGTTGGAAGATAGTTTGCCCGATTTGGAGCTACTTGATAATTCGAAGTATACCTTTGATTTTATTTTGTTAGATGGTGTTTGGCATCATTTAAACTCTCAAGAGCGTAAACGATGTGTTAATAGACTCTATGAACTGTTAACGCCAAATGGAGTTTGTGCAATTTCTTTGAGAAATGGGCCCGCAGGCTTGGGAAAACATGTGTTTCCTGCGAGCTGTGATGAACTTTTGGGCTTGGCACGAGTGTATGGCTTGAAAGTGGTTTTTCAAGCACAAAATCAACCCAGTAAAATGCCCAATAAACAGGATGTGGTTTGGTCTCGAGTTGCGCTAAGAAAATAGCTTCTTGCGGACAATTTTGCGATATGCACTTGGTGTCTGATTCATGTGATCTTTAAATGCACGCGACAGTTGGCTTTGTGAATTAAATCCAACTGTCAACGCAATTTCTTGAATACTTAAGTTGCTAGATGCCAACAATTCGCAGGCTTGTTGAAGCCGAACTTCCTGCAGATAAGCAATTGCCGTTTTTCCTGTTGCTACTTTGAATCGTCTGTTGAAACTTCGGTAGCTCATATCAAATTGCTGTGCGACGGAAGCTAATGACTCAACTGAACTGGCATTATTTTTCAGCCAAAATTGAATTGCGGCGATCTGTTCATCGCTATATCTATCAACTGCGCCCTCTAAGTAACGTTGTTCTTCGTATGGTTTTCTTATTTCGTGTGAAAAGTTTTGCTGTACATGGTTTGCGGCATCTTTGCCATAAAACTGCCCTATCAAATGTACGACAACATCAGCCAGTGCATTGAGGCTTGCTACTGTGTAAAGTCGGTCTGACTGCGTAATGAAATAATCCGGTTTCAAGTCCACACTTGGGTAGCTTTTCATGAACTGATTAGCATAATGCCAGTGAGTGGTAGCTGAGTGGCCATTTAAGATGCCTGACTCTGCTAAAAAACAGACGCCCGTACCGACACCTATAATGGTTGCACCTTGTTCCCAAGCATCGCCTAAGTTTCTAGCAAGCTTGGGGTTATGTCTCACCACGGGTCGGGGGTTTCGCCAAATACTGGGTACAATGACATAGTCGTAAGTTTCTAGTGCCTGAAAATCAGTTTGCACCGCCATACTCATGCCAATACTGCTTTCTACAGGGCCGCCGTTTTCACTTAGGCAGTGGATTTCTAAAGGCTTGTAAGCATCTTTATTATGCCGTTTTGCATAAGCCTCTCCTGCACGCAGCATTTCAACGGGGAGTGTCACACTGGTGATCAATAATTGCTCATATAGGGTAAGGGCGATTTTAACTTTTTGCATATTTACAGTTAGATTTGTGTTTTTTGGCGAAAAATGTCAATTCAGTGGCGAATTATGTAAAGCTATATTATCTACTTCATTCTAGAATTATTGCAACAAATAAGTATTAAAGAGTTAAGTATGACAGCATTACCTATTATTGTCGGTATGGGTGGTATTAATGCCGCAGGTAGAACATCTTTTCACCAAGCATATCGTAGAATCGTTCTTGATAAACTCGATCATAACGACAGAGCAGATACCTTTTTAGGCCTAGCTACGTTAATGAATTTAGTGTCTGTAGACGGTGATAATTTGATCACTCAAGATGGCGAAGTGATCTCCAAAGCAGATGTTGAAAGCAAAGTAGGTGATCAGGTTATTGCAGGTACTTTAATTCGTAAAATAGAAAAAAACCACTTTGATGTTGACGCGACACATTGGCAGCAAAAGCTAACAATTACAGCCAATACTGAGCAAGGTCTTCGTTTCACCTGTCGTAAAAAAGATTTACCGACACCAGTACCTAGCAGCTGGGCAGTTGAAGAAGTCGATGCCAAAACTGTGAACGTGCATATACCGGAGCAACTTGAAGTAAAACACGATAGTTACAGAGATAACCCGATAAAAGCAGCCGGCCAGTTACCAACGGGCTTTGAACCTGCAAAAATGTATAACAGTCGCTATCAACCTCGAGGTTTACAAGCGACTATCTTCGCAGCGACAGACGCGATTAAATCAACAGGCCTAGATTGGGATAGCGTGATGTCGAGCGTTAAACCTGATGAAATTGGCACTTATTCAGCGTCAGTGGCAGGTCAAATGGACAATGAAGGTTTAGGCGGCCTAGTGCGAAGCCGATTAAGAGGCGATCGCGTAAGCACCAAACAGCTTGCGCTCGGTTTGAATACCATGTCTACTGATTTTATTAATGCATATGTGACAGGCAGTGTAGGTACGACTTTCTCAACAGCGGGTGCATGTGCAACTTTCTTGTATAACTTGCGAGCTGCTGTCAATGATATTCAAGCAGGTCGTACACGTGTAGCGGTTGTCGCCAGTGTTGAATGTGCTTTGACACCAGAAGTGATTGAAGGCTTCGGAAATATGGGCGCCCTTGCAAACGAAGAAGGGTTGAAAAAGTTAGACAATACGGACGAAGCTGATCATCGCAGAACGAGTCGTCCGTTTGGTGAAAACTGTGGTTTTACCATAGGTGAAGGCGCTCAGGTTGCTATTCTAATGGATGACAAACTCGCGTTAGAACTAGGTGCAGAGGTGATGGGCTCTGTTGTTGATGTATTTGTAAATGCGGATGGTGTAAAGAAGTCAATTACGGCGCCAGGTCCGGGTAACTACATTACAATGGCAAAATCAGTAGCGTTGGCACAAGAAATTGTTGGACAAGAGTCTTTGCAAAAGCGTAGTTTCATCTTGGCACACGGTTCTAGCACACCGCAAAACCGTGTGACTGAATCAGCTATTTATCACAAAGTTGCGGAAGCGTTTTCAATTAATGGTTGGAAGCTGGCAGCGCCTAAAGCTTATGTTGGCCATACAATTGCGCCTGCATCGGGCGATCAGCTAGCTATCGCATTGGGCGTATTTAGCCACAATATTATGCCGGGTATAACAACAATTGATAAAGTCGCTGATGATGTATTTGATGAGCATTTGGATATCCGTAACTATCACTATGATTGTGGAGATATGGACATTGCATTCATCAACTCCAAAGGGTTCGGCGGCAATAACGCGACGGCCACCGTGTTTTCTCCAAAAGTGACAGCGCGCCTGTTGGCTAAACGTCACGGTGAAGCTGTGGTAGCTGAATATCAGCAGAAGCTGACAAAAACCTCTGAGAGGCAGCAAGCGTATAAGCTAGCGGCGGATTTAGGTAATTATGAACTGATATATCGTTTTGGTAACGGTATGGTTGATGAGTCGCAGCTGACCATAGATCAAAATGAATTACATATACCTGGCTTCGATGAAGCGATTAAGCTTACAGGTAATAATCAGTACACTGATCTGAGCAAATAGAATTAATGTTAAGCAACAAAGGCGCTAAGGAGTAGCGCCTTTTTTATTTTTACGCTTTTAAATATTGCGCGTGGAATTGAATATGTTGCTCGATGAATGAACAAATAAAAAAGTAGCTGTGATCGTACCCGTTATGAAGCTGATAATCGATATCGTAACCAGTTGTTTTAGCCGCGTTAAGCAATACTTCGGGCTTGAGCTGCTCGGTTAAAAACACGTCATCACTGCCTTGGTCAATTTTGATAGGGATCTTTCTATCGATAGTGTTTTCAAGCAGTATCTTGCTTGCATCATATTGTGCCCACAGAGATTCATCCTCACCCAAGTAACCGGTAAATGCTTTTACACCCCACGGACAGCCCATTGGGTTTGTGATTGGTGCAAACGCAGAAATACTTGTATATTGCTTACTATTTTTAAGCCCGATAGTTAGCGCACCGTGCCCCCCCATGGAATGTCCACTGATGGCTTTTTTATTCGAGACAGGAAAATGAGACTCGATAAGTTTAGGTAGTTCAACCGTTATGTAGTCATACATATTATAGTGAGATGCATAGGGCGCTTGAGTGGCATTTAAATAAAAGCCAGCACCAAGACCGAAGTCATAGCTGCCATTCTCATCATCAGCAACATCCTCACCACGAGGGCTGGTGTCTGGCGCGACAATGGCGATACCATGTTCGTTGGCATACTTAAACACACCTGCTTTTTGCATGAAATTTTCATCTGTACAGGTGAGTCCAGAAAGCCAATATAGTACTGGTAACTTACAATTTGTATCGACTGTTTTTGGCAAAAAAATGGCAAACGTCATTTCGCAGTTGTTAGAGATACTTTGGTGCTTGTAGCGTTGATGTATGCCACCAAATACTTTGTTTTCGCTGATTAGTTCCATATTGTAGGCAACTTAAAATTAAATAAGAGTTTTAACGTGATAAAAGCAATGCGTGTTAACGCACCGCTTTTTAAGTTTTTGTTAGTAGTGAATTACTGAGCGAATGCTCTTACCTTTATGCATTAAATCAAATGCTTCGTTGATGTCATCTAAAGCCATTGTATGGGTAATGAAATCATTGAGTTTAAACTCACCAGCCATATATCTTTCAACAATTTCTGGTAGCTCTGAGCGACCCTTTACCCCACCAAAAGCAGTACCACGCCAAACGCGTCCAGTTACAAGTTGGAATGGGCGTGTTGAAATTTCTTGACCTGCACCAGCAACGCCGATGATAACTGACTCGCCCCAGCCTTTGTGGCAGCACTCAAGGGCGCTGCGCATCACATTGACGTTACCAATACATTCGAATGAGAAGTCTACGCCGCCGTCGGTCATGTCCACAATCACTTCTTGAATTGGCTTATCATAATCGTTCGGATTGATTAAATCAGTTGCACCAAGCTTCGTTGCCAGTTCAAATTTATCGGTATTGATATCTACACCAATAATTCGGCTTGCACCAGCCATGGTTGCACCAATAATCGCTGACAGTCCAATACCACCTAGACCAAATATAGCAACGGTGTCACCTTTTTGTACTTTCGCGGTGTTCAGCACTGCACCCATACCGGTTGTTACACCGCAGCCAAGTAAGCAGATCTCTTCAAGGGGGGCTTCTTTATTAACCTTTGCTAGAGAAATCTCTGGTAATACGGTGTATTCAGAGAAAGTAGAAGTCCCCATGTAGTGATAAATAGGCTCGCCATCTTTATAGAAGCGCGTTGTGCCATCTGGCATGAGGCCTTTACCTTGCGTTTCTCTTATTTTTTGGCACAAGTTGGTTTTACCAGACGTACAAAACTTACATTCACCACACTCAGGCGTGTAAAGTGGTATAACGTGGTCACCAATCTCTAGGCCCGTCACTCCCTCACCAATAGCTTCAACGATACCTGCGCCTTCGTGCCCTAAAATTGCAGGGAAAACACCTTCAGGATCTTCACCTGATAGCGTAAAAGCATCCGTATGACATACACCAGTGGCTGTAATTTTAACCAACACTTCGCCAGCTTGAGGCATCATGACATCGACTTCTTCGATGCTGAGAGGTTTGCCTGGACCCCATGCGATGGCGGCTTTTGATTTAATAAATTGTGCCATGTTCTTGTTTTCCTATTTTTATAGAGAAGCTTAAGTATAACCTTTATTATAAATTTGATAATCTCGAAAATAATAAAAGACTTTTACGGATTTGTAATAATGGATAGGTGGATTGGAATAGATGAGTTTGTAGCTGTCGCGGTGTATGGCTCTTTTACAAGTGCCGCAGAACAATTAGACACCTCGGTAGCACAAGTGAGTCGCCGGGTTAAAACGCTTGAAAGCACTCTTGGCTATCAATTATTAAACCGTACGACAAGAAAACTGTCTTTAACAACGGAAGGTAATGTTTTTTTATCCCATGCAAAACACTTACAACATGCATTAGATGATGCGACTTCCGCGCTTCGACAAAGAGATAGTCAACCTGCGGGAAAGATAAAGATGACAGCGCCAGTGATGTATGGAGAGCAATATATTATGCCATTGGTCAACGAGTTTATGGCGTTGTATCCGAATATTCAAATTGACATGGAGCTTAATAACAACAAGCTTGATTTAATAGAGCAGGGATTCGATTTTGCGATTCGATTGGGGAATTTGAAAGATTCGTCAATGAGGGCGAGGTTATTATCACATCGGCAAACTTTAGTGTGCGGTTCACCAGCATATATATCCAAATCAACACCGATAGAGCACATTAGAGATCTAGAACGACATACTTGCTTGGTTGGTCAGTCGAGTGTTTGGCGTTTCATAGACGGCGGCAAAGAGTGCCAGATGACTGTTAAAGGTAGGCTCCGATGCAACAGTGGTTGGGCGCTGGTTGATGCCGCCAAACAAGGGTTAGGATTAGCGCAGTTGCCTCATTATTATTTAACAGAAGCCATTGAAAAAGGTGAACTTGTAGAAGTATTGGATGGATATAGACCAGAGTCAGAAGGTGTCTGGGCGGTGTACCCACCCAGACGGTATTTACCAACATCAGTCAGAGAATTACTTGAATTTATTGCCGATGGCTTAAAGTCAAATTAGCGCTGTGTTGTTGATATTGACATAGCTTCAAGTGCTTTGTGTAGCGCAGCTTCACGACTATGACAGAAAGCATCGGTTCCAAGCTTTTCGCGAATATTAATTTTGTTCAGCTTTTCACTCGTCTCTTGGTTGGGCGAGTAGATAAATACTTGAACATTGGCATCAATAGCATCTGTGATCGCATTTTCGATTGCTAAGCTCACAGTGACATCCAGCATAGCAACATCACTTAAGTCCAATACCATGGTTTTATATTCACTGATATATCTGTGCTGCCGCGCAATCGCTTTTGATACACTGAAAATCATTGGTCCAGATAAGTAGAAAAATAGTAATTTGCCTTGTGCTTTTTCTAAGAGTTCCTTTTCATGGCTATTTAATGGCACCTCTTCGTCAGTATCATTGTCGCTAATGGCTTTAACATGCTGCTCTTGTACTCGACTTAAACGCTCAATAACCATGATGTTAGAGATAAACACACCTAAGCCAACTGCCACGATCAAGTCGACAAATACAGTTAAGAGCATCACGCCATACATAATCGCCATTTGACTTATACTCAGTTTGTGCGCGCGTTGAATGAAGCTCCAATCCAAGATGTTATAGCCTACATAAACCGCGATACCGGCCAGTACTGCCATTGGAATGGGTTCAGTGAGACCGCCTGCAACAAAGACCACTGCCATTAAGATCAATGCGCGAATAATGCCAGCAAGGGGCGAACGTGCACCCACTTGAATATTCACCACCGTACCCATTGTCGCACCTGCGCCAGGTAATGCGCCAAATAAACCTGAAATCATGTTTGCAACACCCTGACCACGAAGCTCTTTGTCAGAATCATGTTCAGTTCGAGTCAAGCTGTCTCCGATAACTGCTGTGAGCAGTGTATCAATACAGCCTAATGTGCCCAGAACAAGTGCATCAATGACCATTGAAGTAAACTGTTCAGCGGTAAAGGTTGGCCAAACTACTGAAGGCAAACCACTGGGTATTTCACCAATTCGGTTTATGCTGTCAGTATCAAAAATGATGATAGAGACTAATGTTACTGCTACCAATGCAACCAATTGAGCGGGTACGTATTGGCGATACTTTTGAGGTAAATAAAACAAGATAGCCAGTGTTAAAATACCTAAAAATAGCTCAGCAAAATGTAAGTCTAAGAGTAGAGCAGGTAGCGCACCCAGCGTGCCTAACACGCCTCCTGGTGGAGCTTGATGTCCCAATAAAGGCGCAAGCTGTAAAATGATGAGAATGACCCCGATACCTGACATAAAGCCGGAAATAACGCTGTAGGGCATTAATGTGACATATTTGCCGAGTTTTAATGTACCGAGTAGTATCTGAAATGCCCCGGCCATCATTACAACAGTAAAGCCCATTGCAAGTCCGTTTTCGGGGTACTGTGCCATCATAGTGGTCAGAACAGCGGTCATAATAACCGTCATCGGACCTGTTGGCTCAGAAATCAAAGAGGTAGAACCGCCAAATAAGGCAGCAAAGAGACCGACGAGAATAGCGCCCCACATTCCTGCTTCTGCACCGGCACCAGAAGCAACCCCGAAGGCGAGGGCTAGGGGAAGAGAAATAATAGCAGTGGTCACACCACCGAACAAATCCCCCTTAAAATTCATATGCTTAAATCTGTCTAGGGATAACATAGAACTTCCATACCGCAAGATTTCACGCATTTTACACCAAATTGAGACATTAAGTAGCGGATAATTAAAAAATTTTTACACATCAAGGTGTGACCAGTTGATCTCATCTGTGTTAGCATTACTCAATTAGAAGAAATTAAAGAAATAAATTTTAATATGTTTCAATCGGTTAGCCTTTTTGTTGGGCTTAGATACAGTCGTTCTTCCAAGGGAAATGCGTTTGTTTCTTTTATCTCATTTTTCTCGATAGCGGGCATAGCGCTTGGATTAATGTCATTAATAACAGTGAATTCGGTTATGAATGGCTTTGAACAAAGCTTAAAAAACGCCATGCTTGATCTCATTCCGCATGTACAGCTTTCTGAAAAAGATAATCATCAACCAGCAGCCAGTTTAAATACTCTATCGGTATTGCCTGGAGTGAAACGGGCTTCACCCTACGTCACATCTGATGTCATATTGCAAACCAATAAAGAACTTGTTGGTGTCAGATTACAAGGCTCGTTTTCTGGTCATCCAACGGCAATTAATCCGCATATTGAATCTGGTAGTGTAAAAGCAATGCATGATAAGCGCTATCAACTAGCCATTAGCCGATTTTTGGCGAATAAGTTAGATGTGAGCATCGGTGATAAAATTCGCGTTATTTTCCCTGATATAACCAGTTATACCCCGTTGGGTCGAGTGCCAAAACAGAGACTGTTTTCTGTGGCTGCTATTTATAACTCTCGAAGCGAAGCGGATACAACATTGGCGTTTTCCGATGGCGCAAGTCTCATGAAGTTATTGAAAAAGCAACCAGGTAAATATGATGTCAGCTTGACGTTAGACGATGCTTTTTCTGTAGCAGATTTTAAGTCTAAAAATAAGCAGCTGTTGTCTGAGTTTAGCTATCAAGACTGGCAAGTGCAGCAAGGGGCACTATTTGCAGCTGTTGCCATGGAAAAACGAGTGATGTCTTTATTACTCGCGCTGATTGTTGTGGTTGCTGTTTTTAATATCATATCTGCGCTTTCAATGATGGTGAGTGAGAAGCAAGGTGAAGTCGCCATATTACAAACTTTAGGGTTTACACCAAATAAAATAGCGCAAGTATTTATGATTCAAGGTCTTTATAACGGTCTTGTAGGTACTCTTATTGGCGCCGTATGTGGCCTTTTGCTGGCTGCAAACATCAATGAGGTGTTAAACCTCGTTGGTTTGTCACTATTAGGTGGCATGGAACTACCCGTTAAATTCGATAGTATGAGTCTATCTTTTATAATTTTTACCAGTTTGTTATTAAGTTTTTTAGCCACACTTTATCCTGCGCAAAAAGCAGCTAAAGTGATGCCTGCCGAGGTTTTAAGATATGAATGATCCCGTGATCCAATGCCAAGCACTCAATAAATCATACCATGAGGCAGGTAACCAAGTGTCCGTACTCAAAGGAGTGAACTTATCTTTAGAACAAGGGGAAACGCTCTCTATTGTCGGTAGTTCAGGCTCGGGTAAAAGCACGTTGCTACATATTTTGGGCACTCTCGATTCAGCGACAGAAGGCACATTGAAAATTAAAGGCACTGACGTGCAGACATTATCACGGGCCAAGCAAGCTGACTTTAGAAATCAACATATGGGGTTTATTTACCAGTTTCATCATTTATTAATGGACTTTAGTGCGCTAGAAAATGTTGCGATGCCACTTTTAATTGGTGGTAAGTCAAAACAAGACGCTAAAACCGAAGCTGCGCAAATGCTTGATAAAGTGGGGCTTGGTCACCGAGTTGATCACCGCCCATCGGAGCTCTCTGGTGGGGAAAGACAGCGTGTTGCAATAGCAAGGGCGCTTGTTACAAAACCGTCGTTGGTGCTTGCCGATGAACCAACTGGAAATTTGGACAAGCACAATGCACTTAAAATTTATGAGTTATTAAACGAGTTAAATAAAGAGTTTGATACCAGTTTTGTTATTGTGACGCATGACCTTGAATTGGCTGAGAAGTTGGGACGTGTTGTGCAACTGGATGATGGCGTACTCGTTGAATATCAAAAAGACGGTGGTCGCTCGCATGCTTAGTCTGTTTTTAAGCAAACGATTACGAGAAACCAAACATCAAAGTGGTTTTATTGGTTTTTTGAGTAAAGCATCAACCATTGGCGTCTTTTTGGGCGTAACGGTTCTGATTGTTGCTTTGTCAGTCATTAATGGTTTTGAACAGCAACTTAAAGAGCGCTTACTTTCTGTGGTTCCTCATGTCAGCTATCAAGCACCTTATGAGCCGATTCAGGATTGGCCTACAAAGGTTGAGTTGCTTGAAAATCAGCTGGGTGTGGTAAGCGCAACGCCAGAGATAAACGTTACGGGCATGGTGCAGTACAAAGGCAAATTGAAAGCTGCGCAGCTAAAAGCGATTGAGCCAAGCAAGCATAATCAGGTTTCTAGTATTCACCGCTATATCAATCCCCTTAAACTTGAGCGTTTAGATGAGAATGAGATTGTGCTCGGTAAAGGGATTGCAACTCAATTAGGCGTGAGCCTAGGTGACAAAGTCACTGTGCTGATTGCTAATCAACACGCTAAGAATGCGTTAGCGGCACCAAAGCGTGTGTCATTTAAGGTAGCAGGACTTATCTCAATGGGCGGGGAAGTTGATAAACATTTAGCGATCGTGAGTTTGGCAAAGGTACAGCAAGCCTTGTCGCTGGACAGAAAAACGGTTACAGGGCTAAGGTTATCAGTGGATGATGTATTCAATGCGCATCAAATTGCTATGAGTGCAGGACGTGCATTGCCTGACCTAGTTTATGTACAGAGCTGGTTTAGAACACAGGGCAGTTTGTATCAAGATATTCAAATGGTTAGAACCATCGTTTATTTAGTTGTGTTTTTAATCATCGCAGTTGCAAGTTTTAACATTATTTCTTCAATGGTGATGGAAGTAAAAGAAAAGCAAGCTGACATCGCCATTTTAAAAACCATGGGGACACGCGATAGTACTATTTTTATGACATTTGCCGCACAAGGGCTAAGTTATGCTTTGGTAGGGGCGTTTTGTGGTTTGCTTGTTGGCACACTGATCGCGCTCAATATCTCAGAGCTGTTTATGCTTTGGACCTCTATAGATGGAAGTAACCCATTGCAGGGGGTGTACTTTATCGAGTTTTTGCCGAGTAAATTAGATTTCACGGACATTGTGATTGTCTTGTTGGCAACGGTCTTTATTTCAGTTATTTCTAGTATCTATCCAGCATGGCAGGCTACTAAAGTTGAGCCCGCACGTGTGCTTGGAGGTGGGTAATTTGTTGGAGTAACTAGCTTTCAAAATGAAGATAACTAGATTTGTCTTCTAAAACATACTCAACAAAGGCGTCAATTGGCAGCGGTTTACTATAGTAGTACCCCTGAACATATTGCACGCCTTTTGCTTTTGCATAAATCATTTGCTCCATATCTTCGACACCTTCTGCAACCAAGGGTTTATCTAGATTTTTTGCCAGTGAAACAATCGAGTTAAAGACCGACTGCAACTTGCCATCTTTAACCACATTCGTAACAAACGAGCGGTCTATTTTTATTTCATCGAAGTGTAACTTACAGAGGTAGCTTAAGCTGGAAAAGCCCGTACCAAAGTCATCGATTGAAATAAGAAAGCCTTTGCTTTGCAATGAAACCAACACTTCATTGACGTATGAAAAGTTGTCTATCAGGGCTGATTCTGTGAGCTCAAGTTTGATACAACGCGGGTCTATTTTGTATTCAGACAACGCATTGAGTAATTTGCTTTCAAAGTTAACGTCTAATATCTCCACCACACTGATATTAATGGCAAACATATAGTTTTTTGGCTCAATGCCTTCACTTCTGAGCTTATCTTTTGCTTCTTTTATCTGTGAAAGGGTAAACATGGTAAGTTTGTTGATGTCACCAGTACTCTCAACAATCGGTATAAATTCTACAGGTGAGACCGGCTGGCCATCCAGCGTCCACCTCATTAAACACTCAGCGCCGATTAAACACTCTGTTTTAGTATCATGCAATGGTTGCAATACGACGCTGAACGTATTGTTAGAGTTTTCATTGTGCAAAGCATCTCGTAGAGCGGTTTCTATTTTGTTCTGTCGCTCAATCTGCCGCGCTAACCCTTCTTGAAATTCGACGAGTCTCAGCTTCTCTGATAATACATCAAAAGTAGCCATCTCAGCTTTGTTGAGGCTCAGTTCATGATCGTCTTTACCCAATTCTTTGTAGTAACCCAAAGCGACGTTACTGTAGAAACTACTGTCGTTAAATTCAAAAGGTTCGTTAAGGTGGTTATATAGGGCTTCAATATTGATAGGGGATGAATTAGGAATAAATACACAGAAGCAATCGGATGAATGTTTGGAAAATACCCCTTGTTCATATTCCCCTTGAAAGCGTGAAAGCACTTCCATAAAAACTAAGTTTGCGACGCCAATATTCCACACCTCAGATATTCGCTGATAATTACAGATTCGAATACAGCACATAACTCCAGGTGTATCCAGCTCCTGAACTTTCGCAATAAAGGCTTCTCGGTATAATAAGCCTGTATGCGGATCTCTGATTGCCAGTTGTTTATTTAAGCGTCTAATCGCGACTAGCTCTTCAATTAAGTCGACTTTAACAAAGGTAAGCTCATTCTTTCTTGTGTAACTGAACCTGACCCAATGTACATTGCTGTTATCGACACTTACGCCAAGTTCGAGCTGATCAAAACAAGATTCAAAAAGCACCTTTTTTGCGTCTAAGTCATTAAAGTCTTCATCAAAAAATTTCAAAGTAGGGCAGTTGACAATATTATCACCCACATTCAGTGTTATTAAATTACTGGCTTTATCAGAAATTCCTGTAATGGTACCGTCCGGTTCATAGGCAACGTAGATGATACTTAGCAGTTCTAACAGGCTTTTTTGCATAGCTAACACCTTAACACTTTTAAAATTTGATACGGGATATTACTGAGCGAAAAGACTTTATCTACCGCGCCTCTTGCAATCGCCTCTTTTGGCATACCAAAAACAACACAACTTGCTTCACTTTCGGCAAAATTAATGGCACCTGCTTGTTTCATATCTAACATACCTGATGCACCGTCATCACCCATACCTGTCAGAATGACGCCAATGGCGTTGCGGCCAACAGACTGCGCGACAGATCTAAATAACACATCTACAGAGGGGCGATGTCGACTTACCAACGGGCCATCCCGTACTTCTAAATAGTAGTCGCTACCTTGACGTTTTACCAACATGTGCTTACCACCGGGTGCGATATACACATAACCAGCTTTAAGTCGCATTGCATTTTCGCCTTCAACTACCGTGTGACGAGTGATCGTATTTAATCGTTGAGCAAACGCATGCGTGAACTTGCTGGGCATGTGTTGAACGATGACTATGGGCGGAGTATCAGGCGGTAGGAGAGATAAAAACCCTGTGAGCGCTTCGGTGCCACCCGTTGATGCGCCTACGGCAATCACCTTGTCGTGCGTTATAGGAGGTTTGAGCTCATTAGGTGATGTGGCTGGTAACACTTCGTCAACCGTATGATTGTGCCTAATTGACTCCTCAGACAGGTAACGCATGGGCTTAACTTTGGCCTTTCCGGCTGCTTTTATGGCATCAACGATTTGAGTAATGCCTTGGTTATTTAAGAAATCAGTTAGGCCTTGAGTAGGCTTCGCGATCACGTCAACAGCGCCAGAGGCAAGCGCTTCCATAGCGGTTTCAGTATGTTTTTGGGTGAGAGCGGAGCACATGATCACAGGGGTTGGTTTTTCTTGCATGATTTTTTTGAGAAACGTAATGCCATCCATTTTTGGCATTTCTACATCTAATAATATGACATCTGGCCAACAGAGTTTCATTTTTCGTTCAGCCAATAAAGGATCGGGTGCTGAACCAATTAGTTTAAGCTCTCTGTCATGCTTGATTATTTCACCCACGAGTTGCCGCATTACCGCAGAGTCGTCGACGATAAACACGCTAATCATAACCTAACCTTTTTATAGATACAGGGTTGAATTAATTCCAGTCCAGGGCGTTTCTTGCGGAGAGACTCAGAGTGCCCTAAAAATAACAACCCGCCATGGTTTAATCGATGTATTATGTTGTCGATAATGGCTTTTTGTTTGATTTCATCGAAGTAAATCAAGACATTCCGTAAAAATATGATATCAAAAGAATAGTCTACATTTTTTAGTCTCAGCAAGTTATCAACATAGAAAGTGCAGTGGTTTTTGATGGCTTTGTTGACCGTGAATGTGCCCTCATTGTGGTCAACGCCTTTAAGGCAGTACGCTCGGCGGTATTTTTTAGGTATTTTCTGCGATGTAGACATAGCAAAACAGGCTTCTTTTGCCATTTCGACCGCTGTCGGAGAAATATCCGTGCCAGTCACAGACCAGTTTCGGCCGTAAAATAAGTCATCGAGCACCATCGCGATAGAGTAGGCTTCCTCGCCTGTGGATGACGCCGCACTCCATGCTTTAATATGAACTTGGCGACTGTTTTTTCCTCTAAAGTATTGATATAAAAATTCAAACTGAGCTTGTTCTCGAAAAAAATATGTTTCGTGCGTTGTCATCTTATCGATGAAGATATCAAGCTCTTTTCTCCCATCTGGACTAGTGATCAGCTGATAATATTTATTATGTGTCGTACATTTAGTCGCTCTTAAGCGAGAGCTAAGTCGACTGGCCATAATATCCGATTTTGATGAATTTAGCCGTATCCCAGTGTGTTCATCAAGCACTCTATTTAATTGATTAAACTCGAGCTTACTGATCGCCATAGGCCATAGTTACCTTTGACAGTAATCTATAAAAAATTGCTCTTGTTCATGCTTTAATGAGGAGTTTATTTCATTCACATTAAGTACTCTTTTTATATCTAGTAACGTTGTGAGTTTGTTATTAATTTTTGCCATTTTCCACTCAAAGTGTCTTGGTATGTTAGACCCAAAAGAGGGGGATGATTCAAGTTTATTTAAATCGATAAACTCGATGGATACAACGCTATTCACTAACATGCCAAGCGTCATTGACTCTTCTAGTGATTGGTCAAAAAATTCATATAACACAATGCAGCTATACTTATCGTAGGGTGTTGTGGACTTTAAGCCTAGCCGACTTTGCAAGTCCAATACGGGTATGACGCTACCGCGCACGTTAATTACTCCTCGAATTACATCCGAGCACATAGGCACCATGGTGGTGTCCACGAGCTCAATGACTTCTTTAACCGATTCAATTGGGATCCCAAAGTGGTCATGACCAACTTTGACAAATAAATAGCGCAATTCACCTTTTTGTTGAATGTGGGCAATCTCTTGGTGACTATCATTCATGATTTACCTCATCTGATATTTCATCAGTCGCACTTTCAAGTATCGGACTGTCCTCACAAGTTTCTTCAGCTGATTCACTGTCACTTAACTCAGCATTATTGAGATCTTCTATTAACTTGATGTCGTCTAAAGTGAGTATTTTTGAGATGTCCAAAATAGTCATAAGTTTGTCTGGCAACTTGGCGAGTCCCAGTACGAAACGGCTGTGAAATTGCCCGCCAATACTTGGCACGCTATCTATGTCTGCGCCTGATATATCTAACACTTTAGTAACCATGTCGACTTTGAGTCCAATGGTAATTTCTTGGGCGTTAAATTGACATTCCGCGATGATAATACAAGTTCTATTGGTGATCTCTTGTGGCTGCTTTGCCAGTCGCAAAGATAAGTCAAAAACGGGGATCACCTCACCACGTAAGTTAATGGCTCCAATGATGAACTCTGGCGCCATCGGGATAGGATCCACCTCAATATACTCCATAATTTCTTTTACTAACGAAATATTGATGGAGTAAGACGCGTGATTGAGCTCAAACGCCAAATACTTATCTTTGTCGACTAAACTATTTTGGGTTGTATGATCAGTCATAACATTTACTCATCAAATGGCGTATAGCCTTCTTCTGGCATTGAGCTTGAAGATTTCGACTCTTGTACTGAGCGTCTCAACTTGATCATTTGCCTATCATTGCTGAGTTTAAAGTAGTTCACGGTTGAACGAATGTCGCTGGTTTGGTCTTGAACCATTTTAGCGGTTGAGGCTAATTCTTCAGACGCAGACGCATTTTGCTGTGCAATTTCATCCAGCTGCGATACTGTTCTGTTTATCTCGGCAACACTGGTACTTTGCTCGGTAGACGCTGCGGTAATTTCTTGAACTAGATCTGCGGTTTTACCAATGTTTGGCACCATTCTGTCTAACATACCACCAGCGTGCTGGGCTATCTTCACACTGTTATCGGCAAGGGTGCTTATGTCTTGTGCTGCAACTTGAGAGCGTTCCGCTAATTTTCTAACCTCATCTGCAACCACGGCAAAGCCTTTACCGTGTTCACCCGCTCTGGCCGCTTCAATGGCTGCGTTTAAAGCCAATAAATTGGTTTTGTATGCAATGTCTTCAATTATGCCAATTTTTTCGGCGATTTGCGTCATGGCTTTGACGGTATCTTTTACAGCGCGTCCACCATCATTGGCCTCGCTACTTGATTGTTTAGCGATGTCATTGGTGACTTTAGAGTTCTCAGTGTTCATTGAAATTGAAGAGCTCATTTGCTCTAAGGACGCAGAGGTTTCCTCTACGCTTGCCGCAAGTTGATTTGAAGTGGAGCTGAGCATTCTTGAAGTCGTACCAACTTCGTTGGTGCTGTGCGCAATAGACTCAACCGACTCTTGAATATCGAGAAGAATATTCTGTAAGCGTTCTATAAACCCATTGAAACTTCGTGCGGTTTCTCCAATTTCATCATTGCCAAAATCAGGTATACGTCTGGTCAAATCGCCTTCACCAGAGCGTAAATCTTCTGCTGCTTCTGCGAGGGCATTGATTGGAATAACGATACCACGGATAAGGAAAGCAGCCGTTGCGGTAGCTAAAACAATGGCAACGACCAGTAATGCCCAGACCAAAGAGATACTTTCTCTTGCTGCGGTGACCAAGGCATCGAGAGACTCATCACCTTCTTTTATTGCCTCATTGGAGATTTCTTCTAAAAGGTCTTCAATTTTGTTGAACACCTCGTGCTCTAGGCGGTCAACATCACTGGACGCTTTGATTTTGTCACGAGGGTCGTACATGGCGAAAATTTCTTTACCACCATTATATAGCTCCATATACATACGTTCGACTTCGCTAAGCGCTTTGATTTCAGAAGGCTTTCTTTCTAATGGCTTGAGATCTGCCAGAAAGCCTGTGAAGGTTCTGGCATCTTTCTCAAAAGCGGCGTCTGCGCCGAGCGCGCCACGCATATACGCATTCATGGAGCTCATCATATCGCCTTGCTCGTCGATCAGCTCTAAGTAATATCTAACACCAGGGAGGTCGTCATTCACCACCTCATTAAAGTCACCACTGCTGCCCGCATCTGCAACTTCTTCTTCTTTTAACGTGTCAAGTAGTTGCTCAAGGGGGATCGCAAATTCTTTATTTAGGTAATCATATTTATCAATGGCTTTGGCTTCTAAGAGTGGATCGAAACGATCAAAAATCAGCTCTTGATTCTCATTGGCGTAGCGGCTTACTAACTCTTCTAGCTGGCGCAGCAAAGAATTGTTGACTGTGCCTAACTGTTTTAAGTCCTCAAGATAACGAATAAATTCGTTATAATTTGACCTAAAGTCTTCGCTTTCATCGGATTCGCCAGCGATGTATTCCAGCACATTGCTATTCATATCTCCTAATTCGTCTAGCATGTTTAAGGCGTAGATAGTTTCAGGTATGTCTACTTTACCGACGTCCACCGCAAATTCTTCAATCTCTCCATTTTTAAGTTGAACAGACATTGCTATGACTAATAGCAATACGCCCATGGTAAACATCGCAAGTATGATTTTGTTGCGAATGGTAAAGTTCTTAAACATGTTAGCTCTCCGGAATTACCTAATGCTTTTTCTCTAACGCCTCATATACTGAAATTGCAGACTTTATCAGGGCAGAAACATCTAAAATAATGGCTACATTTCCGCTTCCTAAAATCGTCGCACCGCTAATACATTTGAGTCCTTCGAACAACCTTCCTAGTGGTTTTACTACTGTTTGAAACTCACCTTTGAGTGAGTCGACAACCAAACCTGCCCGTAATGTACCAAACTGCACAATTACCAATGACTCTCTGGTATGGTCGATTTGTTCTTCAATGCCAAATAAGGTTCTAAGCCGAATAAATGGCAGTACTTCGGTTCTTAAATTGATATAGCTCTTGTCTTGTATATCTTGTTCAGAAACGACTTCATGTAGCTCTAAGCACTCCACAACGGTATCTAAAGGGATCACGTAATTTTCTTTGTGCACCTCAAACATGAAGCCATCTATGATTGACAGGGTAAGAGGGAGTCTAATTAATATGGTAGAGCCTTGCCCTGGCAAACTTTCAACCTCAACACTGCCTCTTAAGCTGTCAATGTTTCGTTTAACGACATCCATACCGACACCACGACCAGAAATATTCGTGATTGATTCAGCTGTTGAAAATCCAGGCTCGAAAATAAGTAGGTTGATGTCTTTTTCTTGTAGTGTTTGATTAGCACTCACCAAGCCTCTATCTACAGCACGCTTCAAAATTCGCTCTTGGTCTAAGCCTTTACCATCGTCACTGACCTCAATGACGATGGAGCCTGAGTCATGATAGGCCTTGAGTGTTAATTGCCCTTGCTCTGGCTTACCTTGTGCTCGTCTAGTTTCTGGGTCTTCTATACCATGATCAATGGCATTTCTGACTATGTGCATGAGCGGGTCACTGACTTTTTCAACAAAGGTTTTATCAAGCTCAGTCTCAGCACCAATGATAGTCAAGTCGACCTGTTTACCTAGCTCATCAGCGATGTCCCTGACGACCCGTTTGAATTTATTAAATGTTTCACCTATTTGAACCATTCGCAGTTTTAAAGAGCTGTCGCGAATATTCTCAACCAGTCGTTCAAGGAGAGCCATTGCTTCTATTAATGTTTCGTTGCCTGTTTCATGGGCAAGCAAATTAGTTCTGGCTCCAGTAATCACCATTTCGCCAACTTGATCAATTAGCCTGTCTAATTTTAGGGCTTCAACACGTAATGTTTTGCTTTTATGTATCTTTGAGGTGTTTGCCGCAGTGGGAGGATTTGGGCTAGTGCCAGCTAGCTCCGTATTGGTAGTTTCCTTTTTTTGGCTTAACAGTTCGATAATATCTGCCAGTGCAGGATCAGCCTGTTTAAGTGCGTTGGTGACAAAATCAATGTCTTGGTATTTCTGAATGCTCGATTTTAAAACGTCTGCATCCCCGTGAGGGGGCAATATAGCAACATGTGCCTCTCCGAGAATAAATTCGAACACGTCTTTAATTTCTTCTTCAGTTTTGTCCGTATTAAATGAAAGAATAAACGAAAGGTAGTTGGATTCTGGATCAAACTGCTGTGGTCCAAACATAGCATCAAACCAAGTGCTTACTTTGAGATCTTGTGTTTCAGAATCTAAATAATGTATGAAAGAGTAGGGATCGAGTCCGTTTCTTAAAACATTTTCGTTTGGTACAAAAAACACAATCCAGCGCTGATTGTCCAATAAGTTTCCAGAGGCCTTTGCGGCTGAAATGCCTTCATCAGGGTTACTGGACTCCGCATCAATGTATTTTGAGAAGCACCCGACGAGATGATTAACCTTATTTAATAAATCTTGATCGGGCTCTGTCTCAGCTGCCGCAAGTGTGATCAGTATTTCAGTGGCATCTCTTGTTTCTAGATACAGTGAAATCAGGTCTTTATCTAATTGTAATTCGCCGTTGCGAGCGCTTTCTAACAAAGTCTCTGCGATATGGGTGAGCGTAACAACGTGCTCAAAATCGAATATGCCGGCGCTGCCCTTTATCGTGTGAATGGCCCTAAACAGCGCATTAATAATTTCGCTGGTATGCTCTTCAGAGGATTCAGATTCTAAATCTAAAAGCCCGTTCTCCATTTCTTGTAACAGTTCTTTTGATTCAGTTACAAAAGTGGCTATAGCAGACGACAAATCGATAGACATGACTACCCCTTAGTCATTTTGAGGTGCTGACATACCAACACCCAACTTTTTACACCGTTTTTCAATGAGTTCATTTGTAGAGATAGCATCGATTTTTAGTCCAATTTTTTGACTGTGATAAACAACCCAAATAATGAGCTGTAAACCAGCAGAGTCCACTTCTGTGGTATCGCTAAAATCAAATGAAACACTCTCTTTGTCCGAAATATAAGACTTAATTTCATTGAACGTTTCTTGAACTTCGTAAATCGTTAGTTCAGAAGGAAATTTAAAACACTCTGACATATGTGCTCTCTACATCATTAATAGTTTTGATACTGCTTGTAGCATTTGTGCAGGCTTAAATGGTTTAACCATCCATGCTTTTGCACCAGCTTTCTTTCCTTCTTCCATCATGCTTTGCTGATTTTCTGTGGTTAACATTATTACGGGAGTAAACTTATATTGGGGAAGCTGTTTAGCTTGCTTAACAAACTCAATACCATTCATATTTGGCATATTTACATCACTGATTATCAGATGTATTTTGTTACCATTGAGCTTGGTTAGCGCATCTTTCCCATCTCTAGCTTCCACGACATTAAAGCCTGCGCCTGTTAAGGCGATATTGACGACTTGTCTGAGTGAGTCAGAATCATCTACTACTAATATGGTTTTACTCATAATGGCCTCATAAGAAAGTTAAATCATCAACCGTATCGTCATCGCCATCTTTTGATAAGATGCTACGTTGCTCGTTGGTTGCTGCGGTTTTCTTCAGTTCGTTACTGATCCTTTGGTGATTAAATTTAGCTGTTTGGCATTTCCTGCGATTCAGAATAAATTGGTCAATCTCTTCGGTCATGATGTGCAAAGCGATTGTCACGCTATCCTGTATCTGGTCGACTCGATCTTGAAACTGTAAATCGACCATAATGTGTGAAATTTTTTCCCGTATCTCTATATTAGAAGCGTGTAGCTCAGAGGCTTGCGCTTCGACTTGTTGAGATAAATCAAGCCATTCATCTACGACATTATTTATTTCAGTTCGATATTTCTCAGTGAGGGCTTGCTTGTTTTCTAATTCACTGTTCATCATATCCATTGAAGTACGCATGGCGTTTGCAATGCTCTCAATAAGCTGTCCGATGCGTACGCCTGTTTCACCGCTAGAGTTAGCTAATGACCTGACTTCGTCAGCAACAACCGCAAAGCCTCTGCCGTTTTCACCTGCACGAGCGGCTTCAATAGATGCGTTTAGTGCCAATAAATTAGTCTGTTCGGCAATTTTAGACACATCAACCGACATCGTTTGCAATTCGTTACTTTTGTCTACTAAATCTTTAATCGTTACTGTCATTTGAGCTTGGGAGTCATTGGTTTGCTCAATATAAGCGAGTACATCGTTGAGTTTTTCTCGGCTCGACTCAGATACACCTTGCAGGGTGTTGCTACCATCACTTGTTGTTCTGTCCAAAGTATCTGAAATGTTTCCAACCAGTTGAGAGAACTCTCCGGACATATTCACGATTGAGCTTTTGGTTTGTTCTCGCGCACTGGATACTTGCGCGATCAGTTGAGGAATGATGACACTGCTCAGTTGCTCTAAACATGCTAAATCTTCTTTTTGTTCTTGGGTGTTGACTGTTTTAGACAGCTCAGGCTCAATTTGCTCTTCAGGTTTAGTCTGTTTAAGGCCGATGTTTTGACATACTAGCGCGATAGCTGACATCCCAGCTAAAAGGAGTGTGGTTAGCAGAGACTCTACAAAAAGTAATCCAATCACCAATATTAATATCGGTGCAATGTAAGCTACAAACAAAAACATGTTACTTATTCTTCAGCTGAGTTATTTTTAGCCTAGTAAAGTATGATTATTGTGCAAATTTTAATTTGTCTCTGCGCTTTGCCATTTCTTTGTTGCAACGAGTTAATGAAATTAATAGAGTGTGGGTAAAGTTTAAGACAGTTTAAAATAAAGAAGTAAGCAGGTTTAATTATGTCAAATTCGCAGCAGCAGAAATCACTCCAATCGTGGCAACGAGAACAACTACACGTAGCTCAACGCTACCTTGCAGAAAAAGGCATCATCACAAACAAAGTAATTGAAAAAGAATGCCGTATTTTGCCGCCAGCACTTGCAATTTGGCGGCTTGAAGACCAAAAAGGAAAGGGCTACTGGGCTATTTCCGGGCAAGTACCAACCGATGCAGTAGAGGTGAAAGTGGCTAACAGTGCAAGGGATGTACTAAGACACCTATCATTTCAGTGGCAATTAAAGGCCGACGGCATTATGTCATCAGGCATAAAAGATCAAACACAGATTAATTTTGCAAACTTGCTTGTTAACAAGGCGCATGATATCTATGCTATTTACGACAATGATAAATTGTGGGCTAATGTAGCATCGTAAATGGCTCCGAGTTTATCATTGAAGCAGGGCATTTGAGGCGCTGCCTTGGGATCCCTGCTTCCATAAATACGGCACCTTGTTTGCTAAATCCCGATTTTATAAACGTGGGTACTTCATCTAAAATACACTGAACAAAAACGTCTTCTAGACCTTTCTGTTGAGCAAGATCTGCTAGATAACCGATTAATGATTGATAGGCTTGTCTGTTTCGATGATCTTTAATTATTGCAATACGGCTGATTAACCCGTCACTGCATAGCCGACCGGTGCCCACAGCTTGGTCGTTTTCATCACGTATTAGCACATGATCAGCTGTTTTGTCATGTTGATCGAACTCTACTTGTTTTGGTAAGTGCAATTCACAAACGAACACTCTTTCACGAATTTGGCGCAGCTGTCCCTGAGTTTGTTTCCAACTCACTTTGTCGACGTGATAAATCATGATTACCTCTTTGCGAAAAATCATAGAACACGTCCTGACGAATAAGGGAAAATTCAACCCTTATTATTATTTTGAGGTGCCACGAATTTGGCACCTCATTTTTGTTCGGTTGGCCCTGTCAGTCAGGCATTAAGACCAAGCTTCAATGTAAAATAGCCCGTCATTAATAAGCGTAGTTAACGTTTGTTTGAATTCCAAGCTAATTAACGCTGGTTTTACCTGTTCAAAAGAAAAAGTTGTACTATCTGTTAACAATTTTACCTGTTCCAGAGTACTTTTGGGCAGTGTGTAATTTTCCCCATTCACGCTCAACAATATGTACGTGTCGGCGACTTGATAAATTGCTCTCACTCCACCAGAACGAATTACTGTATCGTGTGGCTCAACTTCATCTTCTAGAAACTCTGCGACTAATGCATCATCAAGGGGCGCTAAGTCCATATCGTGCTTGGGTTGACTTAAGTAGGTACCTAGCCATTGGCTATATAATGTGTCATTCTCAATTAATCCGGTTAACATAGCCTGGATTTTGAGCTTGTCATCTAAATTAATTTCACCAATTGATGGTCTTGTGTTGAGGTCGGCATCACTGTAGCGGCTTTTTCCCGCTTCTTCGTCAATAATGTGGTCAGCAAAACTACTGATCAGGTCTTTTTGGTCAGGTGCTCTAAACCCAACAGAGTAGTTGAGTGCATTTTCAACGGCATAGCCTTCGTGAGGGCAACCTGGTGGAATGTAGAGAATATCACCCGGCTCAAGGACTTCATCAATTATGGCTTCAAATTGTTCAACTTGCAGTAGCGCCTTGTCTTTTGTGAACTGTTTCAAATTCGCATCTGGCATACCAACACGCCAGTGTCTTTTACCTTCACCTTGAATAATGAATACATCATACTGGTCTAAGTGAGGTCCAACGCCACCTTTAGGGGTTGAATAACTGATCATTAAATCATCGATGCGCCAGTTGGGAATAAAACGAAATGGTTCAAGTAATTCGGCAGCTGGTGGATGCCAATGATCAACAGCTTGAACGAGTAGGGTACTGTTGGTTTCAGTTAACTTATCAAAATTTTCAAATGGACCATGGTGGGCTAACCAATTTTCATCATGATTCGTGATTAATCGAGACTCTATGCTGTCTTCCATTGCTAAGCCTGCAAGTTCCTCCGCTGACAGAGGGTCTTGAAAATCTTTAAAACCTCCTTTGATGAGCAGAGGTTTTTTTTGCCAATACTCTTTTAAAAAGGTTTCTGGGCTCATATTGTTAATAGACAGCTGGTACATATTTTCTCCATAAAAAAAGCGAAAGTAACAAGCTATTTGCTTATCCTTTCGCTTAATAAAATCTAATAATTTAGATTAGTTTAATTCGTCGATAAATGCTTCTGCACGACCAATGTAATTAGCCGGAGTCATCAGCTTCATCTCAGCTTTAACTGCATCAGGTAAATCTAGGCCGTCGATGAACTCTGCCATGATCTCTTGATTAACACGCTTACCACGCGTTAATTCTTTAAGCTTTTCATATGGCTTTTCGATGCCATATTTACGCATAACTGTTTGAATTGGCTCTGCAAGCAGCTCCCAGTTATCGTCAAGCTCTGCAAGTAGGCGATCGGCATTGACTTCTAGCTTGCTAATACCTTTAAGTGTTGCTTGATATGCAATCAGAGTGTAACCCATACCAACACCTAGGTTACGAAGTACTGTTGAGTCAGTAAGGTCACGCTGCCAGCGAGATACAGGTAGTTTTTGCGCAAGGTGAGCAAAAATGGCATTTGCTAGGCCTAAGTTACCTTCAGAGTTTTCGAAGTCAATTGGGTTTACTTTGTGCGGCATTGTTGATGAGCCGATTTCGCCAGCAATTGTTTTTTGCTTGAAGTGGTTTAGTGCAATGTAGCCCCAAACATCACGGTCAAAGTCTAATAGAATTGTGTTGAAACGTGCAATCGCATCAAACAGCTCAGCAATATAGTCATGCGGCTCGATCTGAGTTGTGAAAGCATTCCAAGTTAGGCCAAGGCTTGTTACAAATGACTCAGCGTGTGCATGCCAGTCATATTCAGGGTAAGCACTAAGGTGTGCATTGTAGTTACCTACAGCACCGTTGATTTTTCCTAATAGTGATACATTTGCAATTTGCTCGCGTTGACGCTGTAGGCGAACATAAACGTTAGCAAACTCTTTACCCATAGTAGAAGGTGATGCAGGCTGACCGTGAGTACGTGTCATCATTGGTACTGACTTATACTCAATTGCCTTATCTTTGATGGCATTAAGCAGGTTATCACAGTAAGGAAGTAATACTTGATCACGTGCTTCGCTAAGCATTAAACCATGAGATAGGTTATTGATGTCTTCAGATGTACAAGCGAAGTGAATGAACTCATTTACAGCTTGTAGCTCTGCATTATCCGCAACTTTCTCTTTAAGCAAATATTCAACTGCTTTAACATCATGGTTTGTAGTACGCTCGATGTCTTTAACACGCTGTGCATCTTCTTCGCTGAAGTTTGCCACGATGTCGTCAAGTAGCGCATTCGCTTCGTCACTGAAAGCAGGTACTTCTTTGATTGCGTCAGCTTTTGCTAAAGCTTGTAACCAACGAACTTCTACAGTAACACGGTATTTGATCAGACCGAACTCACTGAAGATGCTTCTCAGTTCTTTGGTTTTGCTACCATAGCGACCATCCACTGGAGAGATAGCGGTTAACGCTGAAAGCTCCATAATTTCTCCTAACTAATTGGTTTTTTGAACGATATTTTAAATAAATTGTTGTGCTGTGTGGATAATCTTCTTTTTAGAGAAAAAGAAGTGACGGCGTTTGCCGCCTAACTGTCGCCACAACACGGCACTTCTAATACCTGCTAACAGCAAAGCACGTATCTTATGTTGAACATGGGTTTGCTGTAATAAATCTGGTTTACCAAAAACTTGGATCTTTGGACCTGCAGGGCTGATAACTTGGGTGTAGATATCAGCAAGTGCGCCTAGAACTTGTTCGTCATAGACATTGAAATGTAATGTTTGCCTTTCTACTTGCTCAATACGTTTTGCTAGTTCTGAGAAAACAGCATCATTAGATGATAAGGCTCTTTCTAATTGTAATAGGCTGCCGACGTATTTTACTATCTCAACGTCTTTTTCACCGTCACTTGAAAGTTGAGCAACTAGGGATTGATAACCACCTTTAAGGGCAAAGTGATCATCATAGACATCTTCTGGATTTTGAGGCGCGGTATTTAATATGCTCTGCAAAAACGTATGCACTTCGTTTTCATTGAAGGTGCCATAGCGAGCACATTTTTGAACAAGCTTTGCTATTTGGCAAATAGCAGCGAGTGGAATAACGGCTTTAGATTGCATTATTTAATCACCGACTCAATGATACCACCACCTAAGCAAGCATCATCGGAATAAAAAACAGCAGATTGACCAGGCGTTACGGCTTTTTGTGGCTCATCAAATAAAACACGCGCCATGCCGTCTTTACCAACTAATAAAGTACAAGGGATATCTTCTTGTCTGTAACGTGTTTTCACTGTGCAGCGAGTCGTGCCTTGTGGACCTGCACGATCTACCCAATGAAGTTGGTTTGCATTCAGGCCATTACTGTAAAGGCGAGGGTGATCTTTACCTTGTCCAACAACAAGTACATTGCGCTCTACATCTTTATCTACTACATACCAAGGTTCACCAGAGCCTTCTTTCATTCCGCCAATAAGTAGGCCTTTTCTTTGGCCAAGGGTGTGGTACATCAAGCCTTCATGTTCACCGACTTGGTTTCCTTCCGCATCTTCAATAATACCTGGCTGGGCTGGTAAGAATTTTTGTAAGAAATCTTTGAACTTGCGTTCACCAATAAAGCAAATACCTGTGCTGTCTTTTTTGTTGTGTGTAATTAGGCCTTGCTCTTCTGCAATTCTGCGTACTTCAGGCTTTTCGATTTCACCCACTGGGAACAGGGTTTGTGCAACGTGTTCATGACTGAGTGTGTATAAGAAATAACTTTGGTCTTTGTTATTGTCTAAGCCTCTTAGCATGGCAAACTTTCCGTCACGTTCCTCTCTGCGAACGTAGTGCCCGGTGGCGATGTAGTCGGCACCTAATGCTTCGGCAGCAAACTCTAAAAATGCTTTGAATTTAATTTCTTTGTTACACATAATATCTGGATTAGGCGTACGACCAGCACGGTATTCTTCCAAGAAGTATTCAAATACGTTATCCCAGTATTCAGCTGCAAAATTGACTGTGTGTAATTCAATGCCAAGCTTTTCACAGACCGCTTGTGCATCTTTTAGATCTTCAGCAGCAGCACAGTATTCATCGTTATCGTCTTCTTCCCAGTTTTTCATAAACAAGCCTTCTACTTGATAGCCTTGTTCTTTTAGAAGGTAAGCTGAAACTGAAGAATCTACGCCGCCAGACATGCCGACAATGACTTTAATGTTACTGTTATCGCTCATAATATCGCTGTACATCTATATGTAATATTTGAAAGGTCGTGAGTATAGCATGCATTTGGCTACCCTCAAAAGACACACTCTAGACTTTATTTGGCTGTAAAACCTTATACTGTCCGTTATTTAGACCATTGAGGGTATATTTACCAATACTGTATCGGATTAATCTCAGTGTTGGGTGGCCTATGTGTGCAGTCATACGACGAACTTGTCGGTTGCGTCCTTCAGAAATGGTAATGCTCAACCAAGTTGTAGGAATATTTTTACGCTCCCTGATAGGTGGCGTGCGTGGCCAAACATTTGGCTCTTCTATTACTTCAATGTGTGCAGGTTTAGTCAAGCCATCTTTAAGCTCAACGCCTTTTCTAAGCTGGTCCAACGCCTGCTCATCCGGTGTGCCCTCTACCTGAACCCAGTATGTTTTATTGGTGTTCTTTTTGGGTTCAGTCAGTTTGTGTTGCAGCTTGCCACAGTTTGTGAGTAGCAATAGACCTTCACTATCACGATCAAGGCGGCCCGCGGCATATACAGATTTAACATCTATATAATCAGCAAGTGTTTTACGATGTTGATCATCCGTAAATTGGCAGAGAACATCGAATGGTTTATTGAACAAGACTATTTTGACATCCTCAGGTTTTACTGGCGGCTTTTTAGCGCCTCGTGATGGTCGTCGTGAGATGTTATTTGGCTTGTTCCGAGCAGCGTTAGGGCGCTGACTGTTTTTGTATGTCATAGCTTACAAAGAGGTAATATGAATGGGCGCATACTAACAAAAGTCTCGCCATACTTCAGCATGAAAACGAAAAAAGGCAGCGCATGGCTGCCTTTTAAAGCTTGAATTTAACTTATGCGATTAGGTTTAATGCATCGTTAAATAATTTACTTGGACGCATTGCAGCAAACGCTTTCTCGTCATTTGGCTGGAAGTAACCTTCTACATCCATAGCTTGACCTTGAACGTCGTTTAGCTCTGCAACGATAGCAGCTTCGTTTTCAGTTAGTTGCTTAGCAACTGCTTCAAACTTAGCTTTAAGCTCAGCGTCAGTGTCTTGTGCAGCTAGCGCTTGTGCCCAGTATAGAGATAGGTAGAAATGGCTACCACGGTTATCTAGTTCATTCACTTTACGAGATGGTGATTTGTTCTCGTCTAGGAATTTACCCGTTGCCGCATCTAGCGTATCTGCAAGTACTTGTGCTTTAGGGTTGTTTGTTACTTGGCTTAGGTGCTCAAGAGACGCCGCAAGCGCTAAGAATTCACCTAAAGAGTCCCAACGTAAGTGGTTTTCTTTTTCGAACTGTTGAACGTGCTTAGGCGCTGAACCACCTGCACCAGTTTCGAATAGACCACCACCGTTCATTAGGGGAACGATAGATAGCATTTTCGCACTTGTACCAAGCTCTAAAATTGGGAATAAGTCAGTTAGATAGTCACGTAATACGTTACCTGTTACTGAAATAGTGTCTTGGCTGTCTTTCATGCGAGCTAGTGAGAACTTAG
Organism: Pseudoalteromonas luteoviolacea; assembly: GCF_000814765.1. Lineage (GTDB taxonomy): Bacteria > Pseudomonadota > Gammaproteobacteria > Enterobacterales > Alteromonadaceae > Pseudoalteromonas > Pseudoalteromonas luteoviolacea_H. The sequence continues at coordinate 153,294 of NZ_JWIC01000005.1, read as the reverse complement.
TCGCTTCAACAGGTGCAAGAATGCGGATATCAAGACCGTCTGTGTCGTGCTCTGGTAAATATGCATTTACTTTTTTGATAAGCTCAGCGTCGTGTGCACGCGCTTCGTTTAACCAGAATACTGCCGGTGTGTTAGATGCACGTGAACGGTTAACAGCTAGTTTAACCCAATCTTTGATTGGTGCGTCTTTAACCTGACACATACGCCAGATATCGCCTTGCTCAACATCGTGTTGAAGTAGTACGTTACCTGCTTGGTCAACGACACGGATAACACCATTTGAAGGTGCTTCGAATGTTTTGTCGTGTGAACCGTATTCTTCCGCTTTTTGAGCCATAAGACCAACGTTAGGAATTGTACCCATAGTACGAGGATCAAAAGCACCATTTTCTTTACAGAAGTCGATAGTTGCCTGGTATACACCTGAGTAACAACGATCTGGAATAACAAAACTGGTGTCTTGTTGTTTACCTTCAGCGTTCCACATTTGACCGCTTGTACGGATAGCCGCTGGCATAGATGCGTCGATGATTACGTCACTTGGAACGTGTAGGTTTGTGATGCCACGATCTGAATCAACCATTGCAATGCTTGGACGAACGTCGTAGACCGCTGCAAGATCTGCTTCGATTTCAGCGCGCTTCGCGTCATCTAATTTAGCAAGCTTGTTATATACGTCACCAATACCGTTGTTAACGTCAACACCTAGCTGTTCAAAAGTCTCACCATGCTTTTCGAATACTTCTTTATAGAAGACTTTAACAGCGTGACCAAAGATGATTGGGTCTGACACCTTCATCATGGTTGCTTTCATGTGTAGCGAGAATAGAACGCCTTTTTCTTTTGCAGCTTCTACTTCAGCAGCTAAGAAAGTACGAAGTGCGTTAACACTCATGCGAGACGCATCGATGATTTCGCCAGCAAGTAAAGGTGTGCTTTGCTTAAGTACATTTACAGTACCATCTGCTGCAACATGTTCGATACGAACGTCCGTTGCTTCAGCAACAGTTGTAGATTGCTCTGAACCGAAGAAATCGCCTTCGCTCATGCTCGCAACGTATGACTGAGAGTCAGCAGACCATGCACCCATTGAGTGTGGGTTTTTCTGAGCATATGCTTTTACAGAACCAGGCGCACGACGGTCAGAGTTACCTTCACGTAATACTGGGTTTACTGCGCTGCCTTTGATTTTGTCGTAAGTTGCTTTGATAGCAGCTTCTTTGTCATCTTTTGGCTCTTCAGGGTAATCAGGAAGTGCGTAGCCTTTTTCTTGTAGCTCTTTGATAGTTGCTTTAAGTTGAGGGATTGAAGCACTGATGTTAGGTAATTTGATGATATTTGCTTCAGGCGTCTTAGCAAGTTCGCCTAGCTCAGATAGTGCATCTGCAATTCTTTGCTCTTCAGTAAGAAACTCAGGGAAGTTAGCGATCACACGACCAGCTAAAGAGATGTCTCTTGTTTCTACTTCAACACCAGCTGCTTTAGTATAAGCTTGAATTACTGGCAACAAAGAATATGTTGCTAAAGCTGGTGCTTCGTCGGTTTTTGTATAAATAATTTTTGATGTCATCATCATTCCTAGATAGTTTTGGGCCAATTTCGACCGTTCAACAATAAGCAAAATCTTGCTAACTTATGTTACCCAACGTTATTTTGACGAATGGATAGCAAAAAAATTAGCTTTAAAAAAAGCTTAAACTCTTTGTAATTAGCAAGTTTGTTAGTTATTCCTACTGAAGTTAGGTAATAGCAATAACTAACAGACCTGGACATCGGCAGGGATTGTACCAATCTAATCGTAATGCTGCTAATGCAATTTACTTAAGTTATAGAAAAATATGTTACAAGGGGCGTTTAGAGGAGAAAAGAGATGAAGCGAGCGACTTTCGTAGCCCGCTTGTAGAGCCTTAGAATTCGCTATGCCATTTCACCAACTTTCGGTGCAATATTAGTAGCATGTAAGCCCTTAGGCCCTTCCTGTAGCTCGAATGTTACATCTTGACCAGCTTTAAGCGTCTTGTATCCATCCATTACAATCGTCGAGTAATGTGCAAAGATATCTTCGTCACTGCCGTCTTCTACGATGAAACCAAACCCTTTGGCGTTGTTAAACCATTTGACTTTTCCGCAAGCCATACTTCTACATCCTTCTATAAGTTGACTAATTAAGTTAATCTAACCTTTGAAATTTGCTAAGCTGTCCATATCATGAACAACTAGGACTAGAATGTAGTTTAAATAACCATACAGTCAAGTTTTTTAGTGCAGTTTTTTAACATTTTATTTATTTTTTAATTCAAGTTTGCTTGAGTATATAAGACAAGACTATATTTAATTATGAGTGGGATAAAAGATTCGGGTGTGTTGGAAGAGGTTAAAGACCTCGAGAAGCAAAAGTTACAACCACCTAAGAAATATAAAGTGATTTTGAACAATGATGATTATACACCGATGGATTTCGTCATCGAAGTGTTAACGACTTTTTTCAACATGGATAGCGAAAGAGCAACTGAAGTGATGTTGAAAGTACATCACGAGGGAAAAGCGGTATGTGGAATGTATCCTGCAGACATAGCTCATACAAAGGCTGAGCAGGTAAACAGATACGCTCGCGATCATGAGCATCCGCTCCTGTGTAGCTGTGAGCAAGAATGACCTTATTTATTCTCGTTGGGGGTTGCCAATGCTAAATAAAGATTTAGAAATTACACTTAACACCGCGTTTCGTGAAGCTCGTACTCGTCGTCATGAATTTATGACGGTGGAGCATTTATTACTTGCACTGATAGATAACCCATCAGCAAGTGAAGCGCTCAATGCTTGTAGCGTAGATACCGACAGCTTGAAAAAAGATTTGTCGGAATTTATTGATGAAACAACGCCGATAATCCCTGAGCTAGAGGAAGACAGGGAGACTCAACCCACGTTAGGTTTTCAACGTGTTTTACAAAGAGCAGTGTTTCATGTCCAATCTTCTGGTAGAAATGAAGTTACCGGCGTCAATGTATTAGTCGCAATTTTTTCAGAGCAAGAAAGCCAAGCCGTCTATTTGTTAAAAAAAGCGGATGTCAGCCGCTTAGATATAGTGAACTTCATCAGCCACGGTATTTCGAAATCTGATGATGATCCTGAGCCAGAAGAGCATGAAGACATCAATGAAGAAGGCGCAGAAGTTCAAGGCGAAGAAAAAACCAAGTTAGAGAATTTTACTGCAAATTTAAATGTGCTAGCGAAAGCAGGGCAGATTGATCCGCTGGTCGGTCGTGACCAAGAAGTAGAGAGAACCATCCAAGTACTCTGCCGTCGTAAGAAGAATAACCCTTTGTTAGTGGGTGAAGCGGGGGTTGGTAAAACAGCAATCGCGGAAGGTTTGGCATATCGTATTGTTAATGATCAAGTGCCAGAGGTCATTGAGGACGCTGTTGTTTACTCATTAGATATGGGAGCACTTCTAGCGGGTACAAAATATCGGGGTGATTTTGAAAAGCGTTTTAAAGCGCTTCTGAAAGAGCTTCAAGCAAAACCAAACGCGATTCTATTTATCGATGAAATCCATACTATCATTGGTGCTGGTGCTGCGTCAGGTGGCGTGATGGATGCGTCAAATTTGATCAAGCCATTACTTTCTAGTGGCAAACTTCGTTGTTTAGGTTCTACAACGTATTCAGAGTTTAAGAATATATTTGAGAAAGACAGAGCTTTAGTCCGTCGTTTCCAAAAAATCGATGTAGTTGAACCGAGTGTTGCAGATACAGCGAAGATTTTATACGGCCTTAAAGACCGTTATGAGGAGCACCACGGTATCCGCTACACACAAAAAGCATTAAAAGCGGCGGCTGAGTTAAGTGCCAAATATATCAATGAACGTCACCTTCCAGATAAAGCAATTGATGTTATTGATGAAGCGGGCGCAAACCAACGCTTACTGCCAATGTCTAGACGCAAAAAAACCATTGGCGTATCCGATATAGAGCAAATTGTTTCTAAAATTGCTCGTATTCCTCAGCAAAATGTGTCGTCAAGCGATAAAGAAGTCCTTAAAAATCTCGATAGAAACCTGAAAATGTTGGTTTTCGGTCAGGATGAATCAATTGATGCGCTTACTTCTGCAATTCGTTTATCACGCTCAGGCCTTGCCAATGAAGAAAAGCCTATCGGTTCATTCTTATTTGCAGGACCAACAGGTGTTGGTAAAACGGAAGTCACTAAGCAGCTTGCTAAATGTATGGGGATTGAGTTCATTCGCTTCGATATGTCTGAGTACTCTGAGCGCCATGCTGTGAGCCGTTTGATCGGTGCCCCTCCAGGGTATGTTGGTTTTGAGCAGGGCGGCTTGTTAACAGACTCTGTCATCAAACACCCTCACGCTGTTGTTTTACTGGATGAGATTGAAAAAGCGCACCCTGATATTTATAACATCTTACTGCAAGTAATGGATCATGGTACGTTAACTGACAATAATGGGCGTAAAGCAGACTTCCGTAATGTTATATTTGTTATGACAACAAACGCAGGTGTGCAAGAGACGGTGAGAAAGTCTATCGGTTTCCAACAGCAAGACCACTCTCATGATGCAATGATTGAAATTAATAAAGTATTCACGCCTGAATTTAGAAACAGACTTGATAACATTATTTGGTTCAACCATTTAGAGAAAGAGGTTATCCTTCAGGTTGTTGATAAGTTCATTGTTGAGTTGCAAGCTCAATTAGATAAAAAGTCGGTTAACTTAGAGCTTACTAATGAGGCAAGAGACTGGATTGCTGATATTGGCTACGATAAAGCAATGGGTGCGAGACCGATGGCACGTATTATCCAAGACAATCTCAAAAAGCCGTTGGCGAATGAAATCTTATTCGGCTCACTTGTTGATGGCGGTAATGTAAAAGTAACTGTGAAAGCGAACGCGCTTGAGTTCAATTTTGAGCAAGAGTTAGTGTCTGCATAGTCTTTCGCTTCGGTTACAGCAGTCGTTGCAGGAACTTAGCCAACGGCTGCATATCTTTACCATGCTTTAAAAGCAAAAAACCTAGCCAAGGCTAGGTTTTTTGCTACATACGTCTTATAGCATCAAAATGATGCTGGCGAGACGGTAGAATTAACGTGCACGGAAAACGATGCGACCCTTGCTTAAATCGTAAGGAGTTAATTCTACAGTGACCTTGTCACCTGTTAAAATACGGATGTAGTTTTTGCGCATCTTACCAGAAATATGAGCCACAACTACGTGACCATTTTCTAATTCAACACGGAACATTGTATTTGGTAAAGTATCAAGGACCGTGCCTTGCATTTCAATAACGTCTTCTTTCGCCATTTGGAGCGTATCACCTCTGTATAAGTTTATCGTTGGAGATTTTGCCCAAAAGCACACAATAAGTAAAGGTAAGAGCTTAAATTAGTAACTTAAATATTTACCCATGTATCTTCTTTAAGCTGTTGAGCAGGTGAAAACTGCTTTTTGTAGCGCATTTTTTTACATTCGTCTATTTGATAACCTAAATAAACGAAGTCTTTATTTTCTGCATTGGCCAGTTCAATTTGGGCCATTATCATGATTGTACCTAGACTTAGGTGCTCAAATTCAGGATCAAAGAAGGTGTAAATTGCCGATAATGCATTTGGCATAGTGTCAGTTACTGCAACAGCAATGAGGGTGTTTTTATGCCATAGCTCGATGAATGAGATAGGCATCCAACGACAAAATAGGAAGCTTTCATACTGTAACCTATTTGGTGGGAACATTGTGCCATCGCTGTGTCTTAAGTTTATGTATTTTTCGTAAAGTGGAAAATAGTTATCTTTCTCTTCAAAGCTGACTTTTACACTGTAGTCGCTGTGTATTTTATTGAATTTCCGCTTTTGTGATTTGGAAGGTGTATAGTGTTTCGCTAGTACACGTATAGATTGGCAGGCACTACATAATGGGCAATGAGGGCGATATATTTGGTCGCCACTGCGTCTAAAACCTAACGATAATAATGCTTCAAACCGCGTTGCTGTGTAGCATTCACTGTCTAAAATTACCAATAGCTGCTCTTTTCTATCTGGTAAGTAGCTGCAATCAAACTGTTGACTGAGGCCTATTTTAGAAGGAAAGTGTTCAGTCATATATTGCCCCTATGTCTTGTGGTTGCCACATGGTTTGTACAGGGTGATATCCACTTGCTCCTTTTAGTTTAGTCAAAAATTCATCTCTGGGAATGACTTTTGCGCCCATTGAGCTCAAATAAGGGTTATCTAATTGGCAATCTATAAAATGGGCATTGTGCTTTTTTAGCCAATTTACCAATGCCCACATCGCTAATTTAGATGCATTGGGTTGACTGTGAAACATGGATTCACCACAAAAGACACCAGAAACCATTATGCCGTAAAGGCCTCCTGCTAATTCGCCATCAACCCAAACCTCTAAGCTGTGGGCAAAGCCTTCTTGGTGGGCTTGGCAGTATGCTTTTAACATGTTTTTGTTGATCCAAGTACCTTCGTCATTCAGTCGCTGCTCTCTACACTGTGTAATGACTTGTTCAAATGCCCTGTTGATCGTAACTCTAGGGTTTAGTTTATTTTTGGCTTTTCTAAGAGTACGGCCGATATGAAAGTCATCAAACTCAATTATTCCACGTTCACTTGGCGACCACCACATAATGGGCTCTCGCTCATTAAACCAAGGGAAAATGCCGAGCTGATAGGCTTTTTTTAATCTGAGCGTGTTTAGGCAGCCGCCGATTGCGAGTAAGCCATCGGGTTCTTTTAAGGCATAGTGACAGGGCGGAAATATATAGTCTGTTAGAGATAAGTGGAACAACTGTTGTGTCATAGGTGACTTAAGTTTCGTATCAGAAGGTAGCTAAAATAAGTTTAGCAAATTGAAGAGTAAAGCACGCCATCAATTATGGCGTGCTATGGCATTATTTAAGGTTGTCTAAATAACGCTCTGCATCAAGGGCTGCCATACAGCCTGTACCAGCTGATGTGATAGCTTGACGGTAAATGTGGTCAGATACATCACCTGCAGCGAATACACCTTCTACGCTAGTTTGAGTCGCATTACCATTTAAGCCTGACTCAACAACAAGGTAGCCGTCCTTCATTTCTAGCTGACCTTCAAACATGTCTGTATTTGGCTTATGACCAATAGCGATGAATACACCAGCTAAGTCTAGGTCTTCAGTTGCATCAGAATTCGTATCTTTGATGCGAATACCTGTTACACCCATATCATCGCCAAGTACTTCGTCTAAAGTGCGATCGAAGTGAAGAACGACATTGCCGTTTTTCGCCTTCTCTAATAGACGGTCAGATAGAATCTTTTCACTACGGAAGCTATCTCTGCGGTGAACAACATGCACTTCGTCTGCAATGTTAGAAAGGTAAAGTGCTTCTTCAACAGCTGTGTTACCGCCGCCTACTACTGCCACTTTCTGACCTCTGTAGAAGAAACCATCACACGTTGCACAAGCTGACACGCCACGACCTTGGAAATTTGTCTCAGACTCAAGGCCAAGGTATTTAGCAGATGCGCCTGTTGCAATGATTAAAGCATCACATGTATAAGTGCCTTGGTCACCTGTAAGGGTAAACGGGCGTTTTGTCACGTCAACTTTATTGATGTGATCGAAAATAATTTCCGTTTCAAAGCGTTCAGCGTGCTCTTTCATACGCTCCATAAGAGCTGGACCAGTTAAACCGTGAGCATCGCCAGGCCAGTTTTCTACTTCTGTTGTTGTTGTTAGCTGACCACCTTGTTGCATACCCGTGATTAATACAGGGTTTAAATTTGCACGTGCTGCGTAAACAGCGGCAGTGTAACCAGCAGGGCCTGATCCAAGGATCAATAGTTTACAGTGCTTATCACTCATTAATTTCTATCCTAAAATTTAGTATTAGCATTACAATGATGCCGATTCTAAGTAAATCAACCCAGAAGTAAAATAAAAATCAAATAAAGCAAATCTAGAAATTCTGATCTTGTCAAATATAATGTACTTGATGGAAAAGTAAGCCAATGAAGCGTAAATTGTCGGATCTTCATGACCTTTCTATTTTTTTTTGTTATGTTTTAAAGAATTTTTTTTGCTACTAAATTATCTGTAGCCCAAAGTTAAAAGGTGTATATGGCATTTTGGCAGGACAACTCTGGCTTTGCTCTCCAAGCGAGCAGCTGTAGAGTCTTAACAGACGCTAAGCATTATCACAGCGAGCTTTTGTCTCTTATTCGTAACGCAAAGAAGCGAATTTATATCGCTGCATTGTATTTACAAGATGACACGGCAGGCCAAGGAGTATTAACTGCGTTGCATAATGCATCGCTTCAAAATCCAGAATTAGACATTAAAATATTGGTGGATTTTCATCGGGCGCAACGAGGGCTGATCGGTGAGGAAAAATCTGAAGGAAATGCACGATTATACTGTGACTATTTGGAAAAGTTTAATTCAAATGTAGCGGTGTATGGCGTACCTGTTAAAGCGAAAGAACTCTTTGGTGTTTTGCATTTGAAAGGGTTTGTGATTGATGACACCGTACTTTACAGTGGCGCGAGTATTAACGATGTCTATTTACATCAAGAGGATAGATATAGATTAGATCGCTATTTTCTTATCGACAACGCAAAACTTGCTGATAGCTTCACGGACTTTATCGAAAAGCACTTATTGTCTTCAGAGGCTGTGCCTAGAATTGATAGCAGACCATTAAAGCCATTTAGTGAAATTAAGTTAGCTCAAAAAAAGTTAATGCGTTCACTAAAAAGAGCAAATTATGACATGTCTGAAGCAGATGAAACTAATGCACTAAACGTTAGAGCGTTTTTAGGTTTTGGGCGAAGAACAAATAAGTTAAATAGATTAATCAAAACACTCTTTGATACCACAGAGCAAGAGCTGATTTTATATACGCCTTATTTTAACTTTCCGGCGCCTCTATTACGTTCACTACGTCGTCTGTTAAAGCAAGGTAAATCAGTAACTATTGTTGTTGGCGATAAGACAGCGAATGACTTTTATATCTCACCAGATAAGCCGTTCAGTCGAATAGGCGCACTGCCTTATTTGTATGAGCGGATTTTACATAAATTTCTAAAGTCGCAAAAAAGGTATATCGAGCAGGGACTACTCAATGTGTATCTATGGAAGGACGGAGACAACTCATTCCATCTAAAAGGCATCAATCAAGATAATCAAGTGCACTTGATGACAGGACACAATTTAAACCCAAGAGCATGGGGTTTAGACATCGAAAATGGCATTCTAATAGAAGATAGAGCGCAAGAATTGAAAGCCTTTGTTGACACTGAGAAGCAAGCGATTTTATCCCATTGCAGAAAACTGTCTGGGCCTGATGATATTGAAACATTGCAAGATTATCCAGCACCTGTGCAAAAGATTTTAGGGCAGGCAAAACGAGTCAAAGTAGATTTTATCATCAAAAAGTTCATTTAGTGCTTGTTACGCTTAAACTCAATGAGAACTTACGGCCAACTTTGTTTGGTCGTTTTTATTTTGTATATCGTTATCCTTTTTCATCGTACTCACCTGTAGATAGCTGAATTTATCTTCACCCTTTCTCTCATAAAAATGTCATTTAATTCAGTCACACTAAAAAGTATGACTGGCTGTCTTTTGGTCGACTGTTTGTTTCAATATTGAGCGTTGAATTTTCTAAGGGTGCCATGCATAAACTTGACACAATGTGGGACATAGACAATGTTAAATGTGCGCATGATAATTTGATTCTAGGTAATTCTTTTGTATACCACTGACCAGACACGATAATCGCAGTACATGCGATCCTAAAACATGGATAGGCAAAGCTGCTCCATGCATAGACGATAACGATAAAAATTTACAATTAGGCGGTTTATGACTTGGCTGCATTTAAGTTTACATGAAAAGGCTCGGTATTTTACGGGTGAATACCACCGGATCCGCGAGCACACGACCGCATTATGTACTAATTTGAAAGCCGAGGACTACACTGTCCAACCGAGCTGTGATGTGAGCCCTCCAAAGTGGCACTTAGGACACACAACCTGGTTTTTTGAGGAATTGATACTGGTAAAAAACGTGCCAAGTTACGTCAGATTTGACGAGCAGTATCGATATCTATTCAATTCTTATTACAAGTCTGCCGGTGAACATTGGCTTCAAAGTCATCGAGGAGACTTATCAAGACCAACGGTAGATGAAATTAAGCGATATAGAAAGTATGTTGATAAGCATATGCAGATATTACTATCTCAAGAACTGGTGAATGAATCAGTTTATCGCTTTTTGGAAATAGGGTTACATCATGAGCAGCAGCATCAAGAGCTGATCATGATGGATATCAAGTATATCTTTGGTTGCAACCCTTTAGCTCCAACGTACTTTGATAGTCACTTTGAGTGTGCACAGAGGGTTGAATCTCAATGGTGTAGTTTCACTGAGGGGCTATATGAGATTGGGGCTGAAGGAGAAGGGTTTGCTTATGACAATGAAAAACCGAGACATAAGAGTTACAGCTATCCCTTCATCATTGCTGACAACACAGTGACAAATGGCGAATTTCTTTCATTTATTGAGGCTGGTGGTTATGACAGGGCTGAATTCTGGCTGAGTTTAGGCTGGGATTGGTTAAAGCAACATGGTATCAAAAGTCCGCTTTATTGGCGTGAAATAGAGGGGCAATGGTATGAGTTTACACTATATGGTTTGATGAAATTAGACCTTAATGCACCAGTGACCCATGTTAGCTATTTTGAAGCGGATGCTTATGCAAATTGGGTGGGCATGAGATTGCCAACGGAGCAAGAATTAGAAATTTATATGCATGCGGACAGCGTCAATTTAAATCAAAATTTAGTCAATGCCGAAACCATAGGCCAGCTAATAATGCATCCCAACAATAGCAAAGCACGTTTTGGCCAAGTTTGGTGCTGGAGCAAAAGCCATTACTCTGGATACCCGGGATACAAGCCATATCAAGGGATGTTAACAGAGTACAACGGCAAATTTATGTGTAATCAATTTGTTTTGAAAGGTGGGTGTGTAGCAACACCCGCAGGGCACTATAGACATAGTTATCGCAACTTTTATCAACCACATCAGCGCTGGATGTTTTCTGGCATCAGACTCGCAAAGGATATTGAATGACGCATTTTAGATTATTAACGCAAAACCCTCATGAAGAAGCGGCACCTGATGACCAGCTGGCAATTGATGTATTAACGGGGTTAAGTGCAATGCCCAAGCATCTGTCAGCAAAGTACTTTTATGATGATACGGGGAGTGAAATTTTTCAAAAAATTACTCAGCATAAAGACTACTATTTGACTGCGAAAGAAGTTGAAATCATCACCAATATAAAAAAGCAACTGGCTGATGTCATTGACGAGCAGGAAATCGATATTATTGAGCTTGGTGTTGGAGATGGTCACAAAAGCCAGCTCATTATTGATGGTTTTTTGCAAAGTGGCTGCAAGGTGAACTTTTATCCAATTGATATTTCAGAAAAAGCCATGCTCATGCTACAAGAAAATATTGTTCCGAACGATAATCTGACTATTCGTGGTGTGATAGCCGAGTATTTTGATGGGCTAAAGTTGGTAAGAGGCCAGTCTACTAACAAGCAATTGGTTTTATTTTTAGGTTCAAACATAGGCAACTTTAATCGTGAACAAAGCCTTGGATTCCTTAGGAAGCTATGGGCTAGCCTTAAAGCCGACGATTATATATTTATTGGGTATGATTTAAAGAAAGACGTGCAGAGGCTTACTGCTGCTTATAATGATGAAGATGGATTAACTGCGCAGTTTAATCTCAATTTATTGAGTCGCATAAACAAAGAGTTAGGCGCTAATTTTAAGCTAGAAAAATTCCAACATTTTGGTGTCTACAATCCAGTGTTAGGGGCAATGGAAAGCTATGTACTGTCTACTGAAAAACAAGAGGTTTATATCTCGGCACTACAACGAGCATTTCAATTTGAGGCCTATGAAGCGATTCATTTAGAGTATTCTTATAAATTCTCAACGAAAGATATAAATCAGTTATCTCAACAAACGGGTTTTAAAGTGGTGAAGCATTTTACGGATAGCAATGCGTATTTTGTCGACTCCTTATGGCAGGTTGCCAAAGAAGATCGCTAATAAATATTTGGTCTTAGGTACGTAAATACACCTACAGTACTTAAACCTTTAAAATAGATACAACTCATGTTTAGGGTTACTCAATATGAGAATGAGCGGTCTTCGGCGAGTATTTTGCTCGCATGATTGCATGGGAAATCTTGCATTTGTGGCTAAATGTGATGGTCATGATGAGTTTCACGACACACAATATCTTCATCGTATTGCGATCATTAACAAAGTTGCTGCAACCGCTTTTGTTGTTAAATTTGGTAATGGGAATTATGGGATTCGATGGTTTTCGTCATACGGGGAAATTCAATTTTGTGGGCATGCGACGCTTGCTGCGGCCGATGTATTAACCTGTGATTTTGATACAGGGCAGGACGAAATCACTTTTGAATCATCGTATCAGGTAATACGTGTGTTCAATAAGGGTGAGAATTTTTATGGGATGTGTTTGCCTCAAATAAGGCTAGAAATGACAGCGAATTTTCTTCAAGTATCACAGCTCTTTAATCAAGCCCTCAGTTATGTGAAGCAAACAGAGCCTAGCGACGGCTATTTTGTTGCGCAAGTAGCCAATAAACAAAGCTTGATCGAACTAGACTTTGATGCCAAGGAATATAGTAAATGCACTCGCAGGGCATTGCTCGTGACTACAAATGATGGCTTAGATAGTAATGGGTTGTATTTTAGATATTTTGCTCCTCAATATGGGAGCAAAGAAGATCAAGCAACTGGATCTGCAGCGCCGTTATTGGCGTCTTTTTGGCAAATACCTCAAAATACGTTGTTTAATTGCTATCAGCTCTCACTAAATGGTGCATTTTATCAGATTTGTAAAAAAGCACAGCATATCTGTGTAAAGGCTAAAGTAATCAAATAAGGGTTAAAAATGAGTAGTGTGGATTAAGTATGCTCATATTAAAAAGCCCAGCTTGTAAGCTGGGCTTTTTATCATAATGCTTGTTAGATCTTACAAGCACCGCCTTCACAGCCATCATCTTCTGGCTCAGGCTTTAACTCGTCTTGGGCATCAGCAGCACCATCACGTGTGTTGTGGTAGTAAAGTGTCTTAACCCCTAGCTTGTATGCTGTTAATAAGTCTTTAAGCAATAGCTTCATCGGTACTTTACCGCCTTCAAACTTAGTTGGGTCATAGTTTGTATTCGCAGAGATAGTTTGGTCTACAAACTTTTGCATGATACCAACTAGGCCTAAGTAACCATCGTTAGAAGGGATGTCCCATAGTAATTCATACTGATCTTTCAGCTTCTCATATTCTGGTACAACTTGTTTTAAGATACCGTCTTTACTTGCCTTAACACTGATATGTCCACGAGGTGGTTCAATACCATTAGTTGCATTTGAAATTTGCGACGATGTTTCAGAAGGCATTAGTGCTGATAATGTTGAGTTTCTCATACCATGCTCTTGCACGCTTGCTCTAAGTGCGTCCCAATCAAGGTGAAGTGGCTCGTCACAGATTGCATCGATGTCTTTTTTATAAGTATCGATCGGCATAATACCTTGAGAGTATGTTGTTTCGTTAAACTTAGGACAGGCTCCACGCTCTTTTGCAAGCTCATTGGACGCTTTCATCAAGTAGTATTGAATCGCTTCAAACGTTTTATGCGTTAGGCCGTTTGCGCTACCGTCTGAGTATTTTTTGCCATTCTTAGCTAGGTAATAAGCAAAGTTAATAACACCAATACCTAGAGTACGGCGTCCCATTGTTGCAGTGTGTGCTGCTGGAACAGGGTAGTCTTGGAAATCTAATAGGTTATCAAGCGCACGTACAGCAAGTTCTGCAAGCTCTTCTAGCTCAGATAAATCTTCGATTGCACCTAAGTTAAATGCAGACAGTGTACATAGCGCAATTTCACCTTCTGCGTCATTTACGTTGTTCAGTGGCTTAGTTGGAAGTGCTATTTCTAAACATAAGTTAGACTGACGAATTGGCGCAACTTTAGAGTCAAACGGGCTGTGCGTATTACAGTGGTCAACGTTTTGTAAATAAATACGACCTGTGCTTGCACGCTCTTGAGCAAACATAGAGAATAATTCGATGGCTTTAATACGCTTTTTACGGATTGATTCATCTTGCTCATACTTAACATATAGCTCTTCGAAAAGCGCTTGGTCTTCAAAGAACGCATCGTATAGTCCCGGAGTATCCGAAGGGCTAAACAAAGTGATGTAATCATCTTTAAGTAGACGCGCATACATCGTTTTGTTGAACTGAACACCGTAATCAAGGTGACGAACACGGTTTTCTTCAACACCACGGTTATTTTTTAGAACCAGTAGGTTTTCAACTTCTAAGTGCCAAAGTGGGTAGAATAAGGTTGCAGCACCACCACGTACACCGCCTTGTGAACAGCTTTTCACTGCTGTTTGGAAGTGTTTGTAGAATGGGATACAGCCAGTGTGGAAAGCTTCACCATTACGGATAGGGCTACCAAGTGCACGAATACGACCTGCATTAACACCGATCCCAGCACGTTGACTCACGTATTTGACAATGGCAGAAGAAGAAGCGTTGATTGAGTCTAGGCTATCGTCACACTCAATCAGTACACATGAACTAAACTGACGTGTCGGTGTACGAACGCCCGCCATAATCGGTGTAGGTAATGAGATTTTAAATTGTGAAACAGCGTCATAAAATCGTTTGATGTAGTCTAAACGCGTCTCTTTTTCATAATCTGAGAATAGGCTAGCAGCTACTAATATGTATAAAAACTGCGCGCTTTCATAAATTTCACCAGAAACACGGTTTTGTACTAAATATTTACCTTCTAGCTGTTTTACAGCAGCGTAGCTAAAAGTCATGTCACGACTATGGTCAATATAGTCATTTAACTCATTGAATTCTTCACGAGTATAATCTTTCAATAGGTGTTCGTCGTAGCGCTTGTCGTCGACAAGTTTAGCAACATGATCATATAAGTGCGGCGGCTCAAATTGACCGTATGCTTTTTTTCTTAAATGGAACACTGCTAGACGTGCTGCAAGATATTGATAATCTGGCGTGTCTTTAGATATTAAATCTGCAGCTGCTTTAATGATTGTTTCATGAATATCTTCAGTACGGATCCCATCGTAAAACTGGATATGAGATTTCAGTTCCACTTGAGAAACAGAAACATTGTCTAGGCCTTCGGCAGCCCAAGTAATAACACGATGGATTTTATCTAAATCAAGCGGCTCTTTGCGACCGTTTCTTTTACTGACAGATAATTGTTGGTTCATAAGCTATGCCCGTATTCCCAAATTCTTATATTGGCTAGGAAATCACCACTAGATATGGTGCCTATTTGAAAGTGCATCACAAGATAGTGTGGTTGATATTATTTTGCAATAGAACAACTTCACTCAAATTGTGGATAACATTGGGATAAATTACCTGTGTTAGTATTTACTAACCTTCTGCTATCCACGGTGTCTGAATGCGTAAAAAAATCAACTTCAGTTCAGTAATTTTTGCCTTTTTTTAGCAAAAAAACTGAATGATTTTTTTATGTTCAATTCTTTACCCAAATAAGTGTAAGGCACAATATGTAGTGTCTCAAATTATAATTTCTCACTATATGTGCGAAATGATGTCTGTCGGGTGGTTTAAGTTAAGATCGGCCTGCCAAGACTGAGCCTCCTCTAAGGATGGTATAAAGCCCCACAGTGCTGCTATTGAACGCATATTGGCTGCCTTTGCTGCTGCGATATCACGCTCAGCATCGCCGACATAGAACGTTTTTGATGCAGGAACACCTAGTTTCTCAGCGGCTAACAAGAGTGGATCAGGGTTAGGTTTAGCAACCTCAAGCGTATCACCACATACAACGACTTTGATATTTTTTAGCGTATCAATATGTTTTAACAGCGGAAAAGTTAAAAACTCTGGCTTATTGGTTACTATGCCCACTGCAACGCCATTTTGATGTAAGTGTTGCAAGAGCTTGTCAATGCCAGTGAAGCAATGGCTATGAATCGCAATATTACTTTCATAATAGTCTAAAACTTGTTGCCTCAAGGTCGCTAAGTCATAGTTCTTTAACTTTTCTTTAAAGCCAACTTCAAGCAAAGCTTTGACACCATCAGATATTGCGGGACTGTACTCATTTTTAGACAGTGTTGGTAAACCATGTTCTTTGAGTACATGGTTTAATGCAGCGCCTAAATCATCACTGGTATCGAGTAAAGTGCCGTCTAAATCAAATAAAACAGCTTTTGTCATGCTAATTTCTCAAAATGAAGTAAGTAATTGACGCTTACGTCATCTGTTAAAGTAAATGTTTTTGTGAACGGGTTATAACTAATGCCTGCCGAAGCGCGCACTTTTAGTCCATGTTGCTCTGCCCAGCCAATTAACGTCGAAGGTCTAATGAACTTGTTATGATCATGCGTACCTTCAGGGACCATTTTTAACAGTTTTTCAGCAGCTACTACTGCTAACAGATACGCTTTATGTGTTTTGTTCAATGTAGAAAAGAATACGCTGGCTCCCGGCTTTGCGGCTTTTGCGACAGCGGCAATGATGGCTGACGGGTCTGGCACATGCTCTAACATTTCCATACAAGTAACGACATCAAACTGTTCAGGGTGCTGCTCAGCGAAAACTTCAGCAGGTATTTTTTGATAATCTACATTAACTCCACTTTCTAAGCTGTGTAGTTTAGCCACATTTAAAGGCTCTTGGCCCATATCGATACCAGTGGCCTCTGCGCCAAGCTTAGCCATACTTTCAGTTAAGATCCCGCCGCCACATCCAACATCAAGTACTCGCTTCGAGAACAGGCCTGCGCTTTTATCGTTAATAAAGTCTAATCTTAACGGATTGATATCATGTAGCGGTTTAAATTCTCCTTCAGTATCCCACCATCTTTCAGCGATTTCTTCGAATTTTGCGATTTCTTGATGGTCTACATTTTGATGTTCGGTCATAAAAAGCTTCCTCGTTTATCTGGGCGCATTGTATTGGCTATTTATAAAAATACCAGACATTTTACGACTGCAAATTAAATTTAACTGTGTTACTATCGGCAGCCGAATAAATAATAACTTAACCCTTTGTTACTATTAGTGTGACACAAAAGGGCAAGACTCTGAAGGAAAGTGGTATCAAATGACTGATCTCGCCAATGAAATCCTCCCGGTCAATATTGAAGATGAATTGAAAAATTCATACCTTGATTACGCCATGAGCGTAATCGTAGGGCGTGCATTGCCAGACGTACGTGATGGACTGAAACCAGTTCACCGTCGTGTACTTTTCGCAATGAACGAGCTACGCAATGACTGGAACAAACCTTATAAAAAATCAGCTCGTGTAGTCGGTGACGTCATCGGTAAATACCACCCTCATGGTGATAGTGCAGTATACGATACAATCGTACGTATGGCTCAGCCGTTCTCATTACGCTACATGCTGGTAGACGGTCAGGGTAACTTCGGTTCTGTCGATGGTGACTCAGCAGCGGCAATGCGTTACACAGAAGTACGTATGGCAAAGATGTCTCATGAGCTTCTTGCTGATCTTGATAAAGAGACTGTCGACTACGTACCAAACTATGATGGCACAGAGCAGATCCCTGATGTGCTACCAACTAAAGTGCCAAACTTATTAGTGAATGGTTCTTCAGGTATCGCAGTTGGTATGGCAACAAACATTCCGCCACATAACCTAACTGAAGTGATCAATGGTTGCTTAGCAATTATTCAAAACCCTGATATCACTATTGAAGAGCTGATGGAATATATTCCAGGTCCTGATTTCCCAACTGCGGCAATCATCAGCGGTAAAAAAGGCATCGAACAAGCCTATAAAACTGGCCGTGGTAAGGTTTATATCCGTGCTCGTGCAGAGATTGAGACGGACGAGAAAACCGGCAAAGAGACGATTATTGTCCATGAGATCCCTTACCAAGTTAACAAAGCACGTCTTATCGAGAAAATTGCTGAACTAGTAAAAGACAAGAAAGTGGAAGGTATCAGTGCATTACGTGATGAGTCTGACAAAGACGGTATGCGTATTGTTATTGAAATCAAGCGTGGTGAAGTAGGCGAGGTTGTTCTTAATAACCTGTACGCTCAGACCCAACTACAAACCGTGTTTGGTATGAACATGGTTGCACTTGATAACAATCAACCTAAGTGTTTCAACTTAAAAGAAATGCTAGACGCGTTTGTTATTCACCGCCGCGAAGTGGTCACACGTCGTACGGTTTATGACCTGCGAAAGGCAAGAGACAGAGCGCACACGCTTGAAGGTCTTGCTATTGCACTGGCAAACATCGACCCAATTATTGAGCTAATTCGTAAGTCACCAACACCATCTGAAGCAAAAGCGGCGTTAACAGCGCGTGCTTGGGAGCTCGGTTCGGTTGCACCTATGCTTGAGCGAGCTGGAGAGCAAAATGTTGCAAGACCTGATTGGTTAGCAGATGAGCTTGGTATCAGAGATGGTCAATATTACCTTTCTGAACAACAAGCACAGGCAATTCTTGATTTACGTTTACACAAGCTTACTGGTCTAGAACATGAGAAGATCTTAGGTGAATACCAAGAACTACTAGACTTAATTGCTGAGCTACTGCACATCCTTTCATCACCTGAGCGTTTGATGGAAGTTATTCGTGATGAGTTGGTTGAAATCAAAGAAGTATATGGTGATGAGCGTCGCACAGAAATCACTGCTGCGGCACACGATATTAGCTTAGAAGATCTAATCAACGAAGAAGATGTTGTTGTAACTCTATCTCACGAAGGTTACGTGAAGTATCAACCTCTATCTGACTACGAAGCACAGCGTCGTGGTGGTAAAGGCAAAGCGGCTACGAGAATGAAAGATGAAGATTTCATCGAACGTCTACTTGTTGCCAATACACACGACACAATACTTTGTTTCTCGACTGCGGGTAGATTGTACTGGTTGAAAGTATATCAATTACCGCTGGCTTCGAGACAAGCGCGTGGTAAGCCGATTGTTAACTTACTACCACTTGAGGCAGACGAGCGTATCACAACGATTCTACCTGTGCGCGAATATGAAGAAGACAAATATGTCTTGATGGCGACAGCTAATGGTACGGTTAAGAAAACACCTCTGACTGCATATAGCCGTCAGCGTGCAAGTGGTATCATCGCAATCAATTTGAATGAAGGTGATAACCTGATTGGTGCTGACATTACTGATGGTAGTAATGACATCATGTTATTTACTGATCACGGTAAAGTAGTTCGCTTTAATGAAAAACTGCGTGATTCAGAAACCGGTGAAGTGAAGCTGGACCCTGAAACGGGCGAGGAAATGTTGGCATTGCGTCCTATGGGTCGAACTGCAACAGGTGTTCGTGGTATCAAAATGCCAGACGGAGTGAAAGTTGTTTCACTGATCGTCCCTAAAAATGACGGTGCAATCCTAACAGTCACAGAGAACGGTTATGGTAAGCGTACGCCACTTGAAGAGTACCCTGCGAAGAGCCGTGCGACACAAGGGGTTGTATCAATCAAAGTGACAGAGCGTAATGGTAATGTAGTTGGTGCCGTTCAAGTTGAAGACAACAACGAGATTATGCTTATCTCTAACCGAGGTACTTTGGTTAGAACACGTGTGAATGAAGTATCTACAGTCGGTCGTAACACACAAGGTGTTATCTTGATCCGTACAATAGAAGATGAGCAAGTTGTAGGACTGCAGCGCATTGAAGAAATTGAAGTAGACGATATTGACGAAGCTGTAATGGACGATGCGCCAGGAGAGGAAACCCCTCCTAGCACACCAGAACAAGATTCTGAATAATTAAAAAAGCGGCTTAGGCCGCTTTTTTATTAAAAAAATTCAATCTAATTAAATAATTTGTCCCAAATTTTTGTTTTATCTGACCCCGTATTTGATGTAAATTCATAGACTGAAAATTTATTTCCGTGTCGCGCTGTATGAACATTACTCGGTCTTATTTTGCGGCATGTTTTATTTGGAATGAGGAAAATATGACTGTTTATAACTTTTGTGCAGGCCCTGCAATGTTGCCACCTGCGGTTATGGAAAAAGCACAAGCAGAATTTATCAATTGGCAAGGTTTAGGCGTCTCTGTGATGGAGATTAGTCACCGCTCAAAGCCATTTTTAAAATTGGCTGAAGAGTGTGAAGCCAGTTTGAGAAGACTGATGAACATCTCTGATGAATTTGAAGTGTTATTCATGCATGGAGGCGGGAGAGGGCACTTCTCTGCTGTGCCGCTGAATTTGCATTTGGATAATGCGCCAGGTGTTTATGTAGAGAATGGCATTTGGTCTGTTGGTGCAACGAAAGAAGGTGCTAAATTCACTCAAGTAACATCTGTTGATATTCGCACAGATAAAGATGGCCAATTCGATATTTTACCTGTATCAGAGTGGTCATTACCTGAAAATGCGTCATTTATACACTATTGTCCGAATGAGACCATTGACGGCATTGAAATATTTGATGTGCCAAAGCACCCAACAGCGCCTATTGTCGCAGATATGTCTTCGATGATTTTATCTCGTGAAATTAATGTCGATGATTTTGACTTAATATACGCGGGCGCACAAAAGAATATTGGTCCTTCAGGCTTGAGCATTGCTATCGTTCGTAAGTCTCTGTTAGAGAGAGAAGGCTTACCGCGACCAGCAATTTTAGATTATGCAATCGAAGCTAAGCAAAATAGCATGTACAACACACCGCCTACGTATGCATGGTACTTAGCTGCTGAGGTATTTAAGTACCTTGAATCAATTGGTGGTGTGCCAGCAATGGAAAAACACAATCAAGAAAAAGCAGCATTGCTTTACGAATATATTGATGGCTCTGATTTTTATTACAATAAAGTATCAACGACTTGCCGTTCACTGATGAACGTACCTTTTTGGTTGAAAGACGATGCGTTAAATGAGCAATTTTTAGAACAGGCAGAACAAAATGGACTCATGGCTTTAGAAGGCCATCGTTTTGTAGGTGGTATGAGAGCAAGCATATACAATGCAATGCCAATTGAAGGCATCAAAGCGTTAATTGAATTCATGAAAACATTTGCAGCGGAGCATAGCTGATGGAACAGTTACCTTTAAAGCCAATTAAGAAAGTGTCCGGTTCAGTGACGCTTCCGGGCTCAAAGAGCTTATCTAATCGAATTTTATTGCTCGCAGCCTTGTGTGACGGCGTCACAGAAGTGCGCAACTTGTTAGATAGTGACGACATTCGTCATATGCTGGGTGCACTGGACGTAATGGGTGTAAAAGTTGAACTAAACGATGATAAAACAGTTGCTAAAGTTCACGGTAACGGAGGCCAGTTTAAATCACCAGAACAACCGTTGTTCTTGGGCAATGCCGGTACCGCTTTTCGACCATTAACAGCGGTGTTAGCTGCGACAGAGGGCAAGTTTACTTTAACTGGTGAGCCTAGAATGGAGGAGCGCCCGATTGGTCATCTAGTTGATGCATTAGACGTGTTGGGTGCAGAGGTCACTTACTTAAAAAGTGTACATTATCCACCACTCGATATTGTAGGGAAAAAGCTCAATGGCGGAACAGTTGAGATTGATGGCAGTATTTCAAGTCAATTTTTAACAGCGCTGCTGATGGCGGCGCCACTATTTGATGGTGATAGTGAAATTAAAATATCTGGCGAACTGGTTTCAAAACCTTACATTGACATCACCTTAGGCGTTATGAAGCAGTTTGGCGTGGTTGTAGAGCATGATAACTATCAAGTTTTTTATGTTAAAGGCCAACAGGGTTACACGTCACCAAATAGTATTATGGTTGAAGGGGATGCGTCGTCCGCGTCTTATTTCGTGGCTGCTGCGGCAATTGCTGGTGGAGAGATAGAAATAAATGGCGTGGGTAAGGCAAGCGTACAGGGCGATATTGGCTTTGCGAAAGTTATGGAGCAAGTTGGTGCCAATGTTGAATGGTATGACGAGAAATTGGTTGTAACTAAAGGCGATCTGATCGGTGTTGATATTGACGCTAATGCTATTCCCGATGCGGCAATGACGCTGGCAACCGTTGCTTTGTTTGCGAAAGGAAAAACAGCAATTCGTAATATCTATAATTGGCGAGTTAAAGAAACGGATCGTTTATATGCCATGGCCACTGAACTTCGCAAGGTGGGAGCGGATGTCGTTGAAGGCGAAGACTTTATCGAAATAGTTCCGCCGACAGAATTTAAACTTGCTGAAATTGACACATACAATGACCATAGAATTGCGATGTGCTTTTCTATGGTGGCTGTGGGTGGTCAATCAGTGACGATTAATGACCCAGGCTGCACTGCAAAAACATTTCCGACATATTTTGATGTGTTAGCATCAATTTCACAGCACTAAAAGCTGTAAAAAGAGCGTGTTTTTCACACGCTCTCATACCTAATTAAGATACAAATCTGACAATAGAACAAAAAGTTACATGTTGA
Organism: Pseudoalteromonas luteoviolacea; assembly: GCF_000814765.1. GTDB lineage: Bacteria > Pseudomonadota > Gammaproteobacteria > Enterobacterales > Alteromonadaceae > Pseudoalteromonas > Pseudoalteromonas luteoviolacea_H. The sequence continues at coordinate 130,741 of NZ_JWIC01000005.1, read as the reverse complement.
TAAGGATCTATTCATTAAACTTGCGTATAATAGGCGCCGATTTATATAAGGTGTGCATTTCAGGAGGTTTTAATGCAGGCTGCAATGCCCGTAATCACCGTAGACGGCCCAAGCGGATCTGGTAAAGGAACTGTGTGTCGTTTGTTGGCTGAGAAGTTAAATTGGGATGTATTAGATAGTGGTGCGATTTATCGTGTGTTGTCTATTGCAGTGTTACATCATCAAATCGCGCTGGATAACGAAGAAGCGTTAGTACCTTTAGCGGCTAACCTCGATGTTCAGTTTATGATTGATAGTGCGTCGAAAAAATCTAAAATTGTACTCGAAGGCGAAGATGTCACGAGTACGATTCGAAATGAAGAGGTGGGTGCCACAGCTTCAAAAATAGCGATGCTTCCACGAGTTCGAGAGGCGCTTCTACGCAGACAGCGAGCATTTAGAACGGAAAATGGCCTTATTGCAGATGGACGAGATATGGGTACGGTTGTATTCCCATCAGCAGAGCTCAAAATTTATCTCACAGCGAGTGCTGAAGAGCGTGCAAAGAGACGCTTTAATGAGTTGAAGGAAAAGGGCCTTGATGTTACACTACAGGGCCTTTTAGAAGATATCAAAGCTCGTGATGAACGAGATATGAATAGAAAAGTTGCACCTTTAGTGCCAGCTGACGATGCTATTCATATTGATACCACGACTTTAGATGCTGACCAAGTATACCAACAAGTCCTTAAGCTTGTTGATGAAGCAGTGTTGGCCGGCAAACTTCCAAAAGTGAGCTAATTAACCATATCACTGGCAGGGCTGCCGGTGTTTTTTTAACTACCCCATGCAGCATGGTCGCTTATTGGTACATTTATATATGAGACGTATTTAGTATGTCAGAAAATTTTGCGCAGTTATTTGAAGAAAGCCTAAAGGGTTTTGAAGCAGAGCAAGGCTCTATCGTTAAAGGTACAGTTATCTCAATCGAGAACAACATCGTTCTTGTTGATGCTGGCCTTAAGTCTGAAAGTGCAATCCCTGCAGAGCAATTCAAAAATGCTGCTGGTGAACTAGAAGTTGCTGTTGGCGACGAAGTAGATGTAGCACTAGATGCAATCGAAGACGGTTTCGGTGAAACTATCCTTTCTCGTGAGAAAGCGAAGCGTCACGAAGCTTGGATCCGTCTAGAGAAAGCATGTGAAGAGCAAGAAACTGTTATCGGTATGATCAACGGTAAAGTTAAAGGCGGTTTCACAGTTGAAGTTGATTCAATCCGTGCTTTCCTACCTGGTTCACTTGTTGATGTTCGTCCTGTACGTGACACTGCTCACCTTGAAGGTAAAGAGCTTGAGTTCAAAGTAATCAAGCTTGACCAGAAGCGTAACAACGTTGTTGTTTCTCGTCGTGCAGTTATCGAATCTGAGAACTCACAAGAGCGTGAAGAACTTCTTGCTAACCTTGTTGAAGGTCAAGAAGTTAAAGGTATCGTTAAGAACCTTACAGACTACGGTGCATTCGTAGATCTTGGTGGTGTTGACGGTCTACTTCACATCACTGACATGGCTTGGAAGCGCGTTAAGCACCCAAGCGAAATCGTAAATGTTGGTGACGAAATCGCTGTTAAAGTACTTAAGTTCGACAAAGAGAAGACTCGTGTTTCTCTAGGTCTTAAGCAACTTGGCGAAGATCCTTGGGCAGCTATCGCTGGTCGTTACCCAGAAGGCGCTAAGCTTACTGGTCGCGTAACTAACCTTACAGACTACGGTTGTTTCGTTGAGATCGAAGAAGGCGTAGAAGGTCTAGTACACGTTTCTGAAATGGACTGGACTAACAAGAACATCCACCCTTCAAAAGTTGTTTCACTAGGTGATACTGTTGAAGTTATGGTTCTTGAAATCGACGAAGAACGTCGTCGTATTTCTCTAGGTCTTAAGCAGTGTAAAGCTAACCCTTGGCAGGAATTTGCTCGTCTACAGAACAAAGGCGACCAAGTTACTGGTAAGATCAAGTCAATCACTGACTTCGGTATCTTCATCGGTCTTGAAGGCGGCATCGACGGTCTTGTACACCTATCTGATATCTCTTGGAACACTCCAGGTGAAGAAGCGGTACGTGAGTTCAAGAAAGGCGACGAGATCACTGCAATCGTACTTCAGGTTGACCCAGAGCGTGAGCGTATCTCACTAGGCGTTAAGCAAATCGAAGCTGATCCTTTCAATAACTACCTAGACGCAAACAAAAAAGGTGCTATTGTTAAAGGTAAAGTGACTGAAGTTGACGCGAAAGGCGCAACTGTTGAGCTTGCTGAAGGTGTTGAAGGTTACATCCGTGTAGCTGACATCGCTCAAGAGCGCGTAGAAGATGCAACTTCTGTTGTTTCTGAAGGTGACGAAGTAGAAGCTAAATTTGTAGGTGTTGACCGTAAGAACCGTGCGATCAGCCTATCAGTTAAAGCTATCTTCGAAGCTGAAGAGAAAGAAGCTCTAGAGAAGCTTAAGAAAGAAGAGCCAGCATTCGAAAATGCAATGGCAGCTGCTTTCAAAAATGCTCAAAAAGACTAATTCTTAAGTCTAATCAAGAAGGGCACTTTAGCCCTTCTTTTTTTATTTAAAGGAAACGTTATGACAAAGTCTGAATTAATAGAAAAACTTGCTGAACAGCATGCACATGTTCCTGTAAAAGACGTAGAAAATGCAGTAAAAGAAGTTTTAGAACAAATGGCGGGTTCACTATCTGGCTCTGATAGAATCGAAATCCGTGGCTTTGGCAGTTTCTCTCTGCACTATCGCTCACCTAGAACTGGTCGTAACCCTAAAACTGGTGAAACAGTTGAATTAGATGGTAAATATGTACCGCACTTTAAGCCTGGTAAAGAATTAAGAGATCGCGTAAACGCTAGTCTCGAAGGGTAATTGGAGATACCTAATTTGGTTCGAGTTTTAAAAAAGGGACTACTTTTGGTGTTGCTTTTAGTGGCGTTTGTAGTAGGCACACAAAATCCGAATGTTGTTGAAGTAAACTTTATCGTTGCAAGTGCCGAAATGCCGTTAGCGACACTTCTCAGTTTGTGTCTGTTTTCAGGTATATTACTTGGAGTTTTGTTTAATTTGGCCTCAATAGTCAGGCTAAAGCAAAAAAATCATCAGTTACATAAAACGAACAACTTATTATTGAATAAAGATCAAAGCAAACCATGATCGAGCTTTTGTTCTTGCTGCTTCCTGTTGCCGCTGCCTATGGGTATGTAATGGGTAAGAACAGTGCTAAAAATTTGGCACATGAGCAAAATAGAAAAATCACATCAGAATACAGTAAAGGCCTAAAATTCTTACTTGATAGAGAGGAAGATCAAGGTCTTGAACACCTTATACAACTTCTTGAAGTGTCAGCTGACTCCGTCGAACATTACCTTACCCTTGCAACCTTGTTTAGAAAGCGCGGAGAGCTTGATAGGGCAATTAAAATCCATGAATTGCTGATTGAACAACCTAATCTCGATATTGAGCAGGTAAAGTCTTGCCGATTAGAGCTCGCCAAAGATTACATCATGGCGGGGTTGTTAGATGGAGCAGAGTCCAATTTAGTTGTCCTTGTAAAAGCGGGCTTTGATGAAGCTTTAGAGCCGATGATTCAGCTCTATTCACAAACTAGAGATTGGCAAAAAGGCGTTAATATGTATGAAGCATATTCTGAGCTTTTTGCAGATAAAGCGAGTTGTGCGGCAATTGCTAATTTTTACTGTGAAGTCGCAATTGAATCAAATGATAATAAGTACTTTGAAAAAGCAACAAAACTTAATCATCAAGCTGTAAGACCCTTATATGAATTAGGTCTTGATGCTCATGAGCGTCAAGACAATGTTAAAGCCATTTATTATTGGCGTAAGCTGACTTCTGAATTTCCTCAAATTGCACCTCTCGTTATCAATGACCTCCAGTCCTGTTATGAAGCACTAAATATCACCACTGAATTCTATGGATTAGTTGAAGAACTGCTGCCGAATGCGGGTGTGACTATAAAAATAAAACACTGTCAGGGATTAGTTGAATCTGGAAATGTCGCAGAGGCCATCATGTTTTTGACTGATAGTTTAAAACGAGAGCCTTCCATTCGAGGTTTCAGTTATTTGCTTCAGTTATTGAGTGCAAAGAATGTAAAAATTCAAGGTGTGTTAGAAGAGATTGATCATCTAGTTACATCTTATATATCCACTAAACCAGACTATCAATGTAACAAATGTGGCTTTACGAGTCATAAACTATACTGGTTATGCCCATCGTGTAAAACTTGGGAGTCTGTTGTTCCTAGCAGGGGCTTAGATGGATATTAATATTGTATGTGATTCTTTTAAAAGAAAATTAAGGTAATTATGTCAAATATTGAACAAAAAAAAGTGCTAATTGCATTGGATTATGACAACGAGAGTGCGGCTTTAGCATTTGTGTCTCAGCTTTCACCAGACGAGTGTCGCTTAAAAGTGGGTAAAGAAATGTTTACTTACTTTGGCCCTCAGTTTGTCAAAAAGCTAGTAGATCTTGGATTTGACGTATTCCTTGACTTGAAATTCCATGATATTCCAAACACGGTTGCAAAAGCCGTGACTGCTGCTGCTGAATTGGGAGTATGGATGGTTAATGTACACGCAAGCGGCGGCACAGAAATGATGTCAAAAGCAAAAGAGGCGTTAAGCCAATATGGTGATAAGGCCCCTTTGCTAATTGCTGTAACGGTTTTGACAAGCATGGACCAAGCTCAGCTCAGTAAATTGGGCATCGATAAAACACCTCAAGAGCAAGTACTTTACTTGGCAAAGTTGGCAAAAGAGTCAGGGTTAGACGGTGTTGTGTGTTCAGCTCAAGAGGCTGAGACATTAAAATCGCAACTTGGTAATGAGTTTAAGCTGATCACGCCAGGGATCAGGCCTGCGGGTAGCGATGCGGGTGATCAAAAACGTATCATGACACCAGCTAAAGCCATCGAAGCTGGTAGTGACTATTTAGTGATTGGTAGACCAATTACTAAAGCACAAGACCCAGCAAAAGCATTGAGAGATATTAACGCAAGTATCGCGTAATATGCATACAGGTTAGGGCCAGCTGTGTCCTAACCCACCTTTTTTCATTCCAAAGAGTATCCTTTCCTTTTTTCTGTTTTGTCTTTTATAAATCTAGATTGATGTTTGATGCGTACAAATGGGATTAGTAACCGTTTGTAAGGCAGGATAAAACAAGCGTCATGAGTAAAGCTCTTTATTGGTTTACCGACGATTTGAGGCTTCAAGATAATTTAGCTCTCAACTCTACACTTTACGCATCTAACAGCATTATGTTCATTTATGTGTTGGATGATTCTTTATTTTCGGCAACTAACTTTGACCATGTCCACCTTGGGAAAAAGCGGCTCACATTTATTCAGCAATCGCTGGTTGATTTGTCTGAGCAGCTACAGCAACTCGGGTACGAATTATATGTTTTAAAGGGACAAAGTAGAACAGTTCTAAACCAAGTGATAGACCAGATGGGCATTGAGGTCGTTGGTTGTCATCAAGGCGCCGGTTACGATGAGCGAAACACCTTACTACATGTTAAGTCTGACAATGACACGGTCCGTTTTATTCATCAACACAATAATCTCATGTTTGGCCCACAGCAATTAGAGGAAAAAGACTTGAGTGGGTCTTTTTCCAAGTTCAGAAAAAAGGCAGACAAACTCACGGTATCTTCACCTGTTGAAGAGGTGTTCTCAGAGACTTTGCCTCTGCCTTTATCTATCGGTGATGTTCTCTCTACCAAGTACAGATTTGAACTAGTTAGCGCAATGCACACTTGTGCTGATCTCATCGAAGGCGGAGAAAAAGCAGCGCAAAAATATCTAGAAGAATACTTCTCGACCCAAAGCGCATCATCATACAAGCTGACTCGAAATGCATTAGATGGAAAGTATAACTCCACGCAATTTAGTCCATACCTCTCTGTAGGTAACATCTCACCAAGACAGATCATTAACCGGCTTGATATGTATGAGAGAATACATGGCGTAAATGACTCTACGTATTGGATCCGTTTTGAATTGATGTGGCGGGACTTTTTCCACCACAAAGCAATTCAAAAAGGGAGTAGTTTATTTAAGTTTGCCGGAGAAAGGGGAGTTCGACCTTTAACAACATATTATCCACAGCGATTTAAGCGTTGGTGTAATGGTACAACTCAATTCCCACTTGTAAATGCATGTATGAGAGAGTTGAATGAAACTGGATTCATGTCCAATCGAGGCAGGCAGATTGTGGCAAGTTGCTTGGTGAACGAGTTGCAAGTGGACTGGCGATATGGCGCCGCTTATTTTCAGCAACAACTCATTGATTATGATGTCGCTTCTAATTGGGGAAATTGGCAGTATATTGCTGGAGTTGGCGACGATCCAAGAGGTGGCAGGCATTTCAACATAGAAAAACAAGCGCAAATGTATGATCCAGATGGTGCTTTTCAAAGGAAATGGGGAAACGGGGATGAGCAGTTTGACAGTGACGTTGATATGGTTGATTGGCCAGTGATGGGTGTAAAACATGGCCATTAGTGTTGTGTGGATGAAAAGGGACTTGCGTTTACAGGACCATGCTGCGCTCTATGAGGCGTCAAAGACGAGTAAAAAAGTGCTGCTTTTGTATTGTTTTGAGCCGATTATGGTTAAAGACGAACATACGTCGCGCCGCCATTTAAGGTTTATTTCCCAATCCCTTGAGGATATTTCAAAACGCATTCCCTGTGACAGCCTTTATTGTGCTTATGGGAATATTATGGATGTTCTTGAAGAAATTAATCAAGAGGTTGGAATCGATGCATTGTATTCTCACCAAGAAATAGGGTTGGGGTTTACTTTTGAAAGGGACAAGCAGGTTGCGTTGTGGTGTGATAGGCATGGTGTCAATTGGAAAGAGTCGCCTCAAGGGGCTGTGATCAGAGGGCTTAAAGCCAGAACTTGCTGGGACAAAAACTGGCAGAAGGTCATGCGTGAGACGACAGCGGATGTTGAACCTGACAAGATAAATTGGTTTTCAGTTGGTAAGCATTTTTCCATGCATGTAGACATCGCGTGCTTTCATTACGAAGCAGAGGCAGCACACTTTCAGCCCGGTGGAGAGTCACTTGCTTGGCATGTTATCAACTCATTTTTTAATGAGAGAGGGAAGGAATATGCGTTTTCTCTTTCCAGTCCCGAAAAGTCTCAGCACCACTGCTCTCGTCTGTCTGCTCATCTTGCTTGGGGCAACGTGAGTTTGAGGCAGGTATATCAAACCGTCTTAGCGAATTGGAAAAAGCCACATTGGAGACGTTCTCTGGTTGCTTTTACATCAAGGTTGCACTGGCATTGCCATTTTATCCAAAAGTTTGAAAGTGAATGTGATATGGAGTTCAGGTGCGTCAATCGTGCCTACGAAGGCATGCCAAGGGTAAAAGGGAATGAAGCCTCTGCACGACTAAAAGCATGGAAAGAAGGAAACACGGGTGTGCCTATGGTGGATGCCTGTATGCGCAGCTTGATAAAAACAGGATATCTGAATTTCAGAATGCGTGCCATGTTGGTAAGTTTTCTATGCCACCATTTAGAATTAGACTGGCGTGCAGGCGTGACTCACTTAGCAAAGTTATTTTTAGATTTCGAACCAGGAATACACTACAGTCAATTTCAGATGCAGGCAGGGGTTACAGGGATAAATACAATCCGTATTTATAACCCAGTAAAGCAAGGTGAAGACAAAGACCCAGAGGGGGTATTTGTAAAAAGATGGGTCCCTGAATTGGCTGATATACCAGCGCCTTTAGTTCATGCACCTTGGGATTTAACAGAGATGGAGCAAATGATGTACGGTATCGAACTTGGTGTCGATTACCCAACCCCCATTATTGATTTAAAACAAAGCTATACTCAAGCTCAAGCACTTATGTGGCATTGGAAAAAAAGAGAGGATGTAGCGATTGAGGCCAAACGTGTTTTGGCAATACATGTAAGGTAAGCTCGGTGCATAAAAAAGTAAATTTGCCTACGAAAGTGTGTGTGACATGCAATCGCCCGTTCACTTGGCGTAAAAAGTGGGAAAGAGACTGGGCTAATGTCAAATATTGTTCTAAGCGCTGTGCTTCAAACCGTCAGAAAGAGAGTGAATGAAATATGCCTCAAACTTATCAAACACTGCGTTTAATTTTAGGCGATCAGCTTAACGCCAGTCATAGCTGGTACAGTTCGAAAGATGAAAGCACGTTATATGTGATCGCTGAACTAAATCAAGAAACGAGTTATGTGAAGCACCATATTCAAAAAGTTTGTGCCTTCTTTGCTGCGATGAAAGCATTCTCAGTTGCATTGCAAAAAGCGGGTCATCATGTCATTCATCTCACGCTTGACGACACGCATTCGTTTGACACTTTGCCAGCATTAATAGATCACTTGATTAGCAAATATGACATTGCCAAGTTTGAGTATCAATTGCCCGATGAATATCGCCTTCGAGAGCAGCTGAGCATCTATTGTGCTGAGATAGATCTTGACACGTGCGCATATGAATCGGAGCACTTTTATTTATCTGATAGCGAGCTTTCCAACTATTTTTCTGCTGGTAAAAAGCACCGATTAGAAGCTTTTTATCGGAAAATGCGAGTACGCTTTAATATTTTGATGGATGGTGAGAATCCGTATGGTGGCGAGTGGAATTTTGATAGCAATAATAGAAATAAGCTTAAACAAAAAGATTTGTCTGATATACCCGAGCCCTTGATTTTTGCTAACGATGTGAGTGATATCTGGAACAGGCTGAAAAGACATGAGGTGAATACATTTGGCACCTATGAAGCAAACAGTTTGTGGCCAATCACAAGAATGCAAGCGAAAGAGTTGTTGAACACGTTTTGCGAAACTCAACTACCAAAATTTGGCTTTTTCCAAGATGCGATGACTTGTAAAGCTGATGATATGTATACAAAAAAACAATGGAGTTTGTATCACTCGAGGCTATCGTTTGCACTGAACAGCAAAATAATCAGCCCTCAGTTTGTGGTTGATACGGTTATCGCGCATTTTATGCAACATAAACAGACAGTGGATATCGCGCAAGTTGAGGGGTTTGTTAGACAGATCATAGGCTGGCGAGAGTTTGTACGTGGTATTTACTGGGTTAATATGCCAAAGTACGCTGAACTTAATGAACTAGATGCAAAACGAGACTTACCTGACTGGTTTTGGGATGGTAAGACGCATATGAATTGTCAAAAGCATGCGGTTAAGCAGTCTTTAGATTATGCATATGCTCACCATATTCAGCGGTTAATGGTAACAGGAAATTTTTGCCTAATAGCTGGTATTGATCCCAGACAAGTCGATGACTGGTATTTAGGTGTTTATATCGACGCAATTGAATGGGTGGAAATGCCGAATACACGAGGGATGAGTCAATTTGCAGACGGAGGCATTGTTGGCTCAAAAGCGTATGCTGCCAGCGGTAACTATATTAATAAAATGAGCGATTATTGTTCTGACTGTCGTTACGATATTAAATCCGTGGCAGGTGACAATGCTTGTCCACTTAATGCAATGTATTGGCAATTTATGAATACCCATGAGGCACAGTTTGCTGCTAACCCTCGTAACCGTATGGTATACGCAACCTGGCGTAAAAAGCCCCCAGAACAGAGGGTATTAATTTTAGAAAAGGCTCAACATCATCTCAATAATCTCAATGAGCTGTAACTATTGATGTTCAAAGTAGATTCTATAGGTGCTTGACCAAATAGGGTAATCTACCTCGGTGGCGTAGCAGATGAAATTATCAGCAGCTATGCCACTCACAGCAAGCAAATATCTTAGCTTTTCTTTGTGAGTCTCTGGTAATTGACTATGAGCAAAGTCGTTTGCGAGGGGCGTAATTTTTAATTCTGGAAACTCTGGAAACCTTTCTGTCCATAAATCACTGGCTTTGAGCTTGCCTTCCTCTACTTTTTGATTGCTATGATAGCAGCCAATATTGACAGTGCTACAGCGATCAATTTGCTTTTCAAGTAGGACGAGCATCGTGAGCTTTTTTACAGGGTTTTTGATGGATAAGCTGGTCGAGCTACACGGACTTTTATGGTCTAGTGGATTAACCACTTCATCTGGGTTATTAAAAACAAAGGTAACGTCACTATTTTCACTGGGTAATGGGTCAAAGACCAATCCAGAGTTACTTGGTGAATAGGTGCTAAATGCATCCAAAAAACCATCGCTTGAATACTCTTTGGAGACGCCTAGTGTAAACTCATTGGCTTGGAGTACACTATTCGCAGTGACTTCGACTGGACCGTCGAAATGTTCAGGATGAGGGTGAGTATAAAACTGTACAAAAGGAACCGCACCTAAACGCCGTTTGATGCCGGACTTACTGATAAGTGCAACTTCTTGCAAGAAACTTGGATCGTTCTGATTTTCGCGCAAAATATAGATGCAAAAAACCTCTTCAACACTAAATTTGAGTAGGGCTTTCGCGGCATGATAGAGCTGAGCTTTATGATCGGACGCTTCGGAATGCACTTCTTCTTTTTTGGGAGCTTGGATCAAGCGTTTTAAATCGGCATGACTTTTTGCGTTATTTTCAATGCACTGAGAAAACAAGTCAACGACTTGATTAACTTGACTCATTAATGATGGGGGAAGCAGGGGAGTAAGCTTCAGAGACAGTATTTGGAGTGCATGAGTACCAGGGATCTCAACCAAGACTTGCAGACCGCTACTGGCTTTACATGCCGCGAAGAAGCGTTGGCTGTTTGAACGATTGTATTCTAGTAATTTTGCGAAACCGCCAATCGTTTGTGCATGTTCAGGTAAGGTATTGCTCACGGCAATAAACGTTTTTTGGATCCGCTCACCTAAACGAGTTAATTCAGTGCGATTGTGTTGATTAAGTCCCATGCTCTCTGTAATGGTAGTTTTTCATACAAGATTACATGGGACTCCTTCGCTTTAAAAGTAAAATTTACATTTTACTATCAGTTTGTTAATTGCAAGGCTGGATACGAGACCAAGGGCCCCAATCATCCGAGTTCGCTGGATTTTCTCCTTGAACCCACCAGTTGGCTTCGTAGATCACATTCTCATGTGCAACACGATCTCCTTTGAAATACACCTTTTCAGCTGACCAAGAAGGTAAACCATGACAGCCTCCAGACGAGTCACCAACAGTGACTACTTTACTGAGTGTTGCTGATTTTCCTTGGTTATTTTCTGCTGTAAGTGTAATGGTGTATTGGCCTTTAACAGCATACGTATGCGTTGGTGACTGTGTTGTGCTCGTTTTCCCATCACCAAAATCCCACGCGTAAGAAGTCGCGCCGGTGCTCTGATTTTGAAGTGATACGGTTAATCCATTTTGAACAACAGTAAAGTCAGCAATCGGGGCTGGGTCCGATGAACCATCGCAATCACTTCCTTTTCTCCACACATTGCTATATAAGTCTGGTTGAGCACCTTGAGACCACCAAATGGCTTCATAGACAACGCCATTGAATGTTACTTTATCGCCAGGTGAATAACTCTTTGTTGCTAGCCAGTTTTCTCCGCAACTAGGCGGTGTGCCAACACGGACTACTTTAGACGTACTGTTGGTCTGTCCTTTTGTGTCAGTGACGGTTAAAGTGACATTAAACTCTCCATTGGCATTGTAATCATGATTTGGGTTTTCGACGTTTGACGATGCGTTACCTTGACCGAAGTTCCAATCAAATTGAGCGATGCCTTTATCATCTGTAGAAGTGCTTGTGAAATTAACCGACGTGCTATTTACACTATATCTAAAATCAGCGACTGGTGGTTTGTCATTTGGAATATCAATAATACCCGTTTTCTGTTTGATCCAATCTAGGTAGCTAGTCGTTCGAGTAAATGCGGTCGCACCTTGGCAGGCAATCCCCCAACTGACGGTACCAATACTGTAAAAATCATTTCCGACGCGCACTGCGTACGGACCACCACTATCGCCATTACATGCAGAGCGTCCTCCTTCGCCACCACCGCATATAACTGATCCAGGTATTGAAAAGTTGAGCAATGAGCTACAGCTGCTGTTGCTGATAACAGGTAGTTCAGCTTCTCGAAGTACATCACTAGGTCTGCCCCGATTGGAGGTTAATCCCCATCCAGATACAGTGACGTATGCACCAACGTTTGCATATTGAGACTCAATTGCGGCGGTTGGTAATTTTGCAGGGGTATATTGACTGGACGCTGGTGAAGCGAGTTTCAAAAGTGCGATATCATAACCTGAGCGTATACCATTAGCACCACGCCATCTTTCATGATTTATAATCTGAGATACTCTGAGTGTTTGACCATCTCCTCGACTGATTGAGTGCGCACCAACTCGAACGGTTAAGCTTGATGTAGACGCGCTGTCTAGACAGTGTGCTGCCGTTAACACCCAATCTGGGCTGATCAACGTACCGCCACAGCCTTGACGGCCATTCATCAGCAATGCTACTTGGTATGGTCTTGAATAAGCTGGTGTTTCAATTCCCCCTACGACATTCGGGTGAACATCAGTTGGTGGCATAGCATAGGTGTTTGCCGCAGCGATTGTGAGTGCAGATAGTAGTAATTTAACCTTTTTCATGATGTATCTTTTCCTTTATGTGCTCGAAATTGAGCTTGTATATGAATAATCTGAGATACACCAAGATTTCAAGGTTTGATTGAAAAATAAACAGTGGTAAGACTTCTTAAAAAGATTAAGAAAACTTTAACTTAAGCAGGGTTAACAATGATTTGCGTGTAACAATAATTTTACATTGAAGCGATTTTGAAATAAATAAAAAGCGAGCATGGATGCTCGCTTTTGTCCTGAAGCACAATAAATTAGAAGCTGTATCTGGCAGATAGCTTCCAATTTCGGGGCTCACCCCAGTTTACGCGGCCTTGACCAGTTGAAATCGCATCGTAATATTCCTTGTCGAATACATTATCGATGTTCAATGAAACGCTCAGGTCGTCGGTCACGTCATAGCGTGCCATTAGATTGAATAATGTGATTGAACCATGAGTACGAATCTCATCAACTTCAATTGGTGACACCTCCCCCCATCTATTGAGACCGTAGTCAAAGTTGCCTGAAGGGCGTGTACTTTTTACCCAGTAGCTATCTTTCCAATTGACGCCAAAACCAATCGTTAAGTCTTCAATTAAGTCCGTTGGTTGGTATGTCGTGTAGATGTTTAATAGCTGCTCTGGCACCTCAGTATTTAGCTGTGAACCATGTTCGTCTTCTGATCTTGCATATGAATACCCTGCGTAGATATTAAAACCAGGGTGAACTTCACCGCTTAGTTCGACTTCGAAACCGCTTGTTTGAGTTTCATCGATTAGCATGGTGACGGTATTACCATTTGGCGTTTGTTGCTGAGCATATGCAGGATCTGCTTTGGCAACATTATTCCTGTTGCTCTCGAATACAGCAAAGGAGAAATTTAGTAAGCCTATTTCAGCTTTTAAACCAGCTTCAATACTTTCGCCAACAATAGGGGCCTGTAGGTTATCGTCCTTGTCATACGCATTTTGAGGTTCGAATGCATCGGTATAACTTGCGTATAAACTAAACTCATCGTTGATATCGTAAATAAGACCTGCATAGGGCGTGAGTTCATTGCTTACCTCATAGCTGCCTTTGATATTATGAGCAAGTTGTTGCGTTTTACGATTCGTTCTATGCTCGACAACTTCCCAATCTGTTTGTCTAACGCCAATGATTGACTTTAAATTATCTGTGAGTGATAAACGAGTTGCTACATAAAAACCGCTACTCTCATGATTTGTAGTATAATTAGCTGTGTCTATATGTTGGTATGAATAGCGTGCGATGTCGCCTGTCCAGCCGAAGTAATTAATATTTTCAATCGAGATGTCACGCTGTTCGTCTTTTTTATTGTAACCTATGCGTTCTCTATCAAACAGATTAAATCCAACTATCAAGTCGTGTTCACGTCCTAATAATTCAAAACCACCTTGTAAATTAATATCAAATGTTTTTTGTGTGTCTTTCGAGTCACTGATCACAAAGTTATAGTCGTGACCAACTTTAGGGTTTACGGAGCCATCTTTAGCATAAAAATCGTTTGTCCAAACAAAGAACAGGTTGCCGCCTTCCATTTCGATGGTGTTATACGTTGCGATAGTATTTAATTGCCAACCATTGTCAAAGCCATGGTTTAAACTTGCGAATATAGTGTTTTCTTCCAGAGGCCATGAACTGTAGTTTGCTGCAAGGCCTGTTGAGCCTCGTTCCAAGTTCATTAAAGAGCCGTCAATGAAATAATAAGGCGTTGCATGTGAGTTCATTGCGCCTAAAGACTCAGTATCAGCGTATTCATAACCTACGCGAAACAGGGTAGCATCAGTGATATCTGCTTCTGCTGTCATATATATTGATGTTTTTTCTTGGCTGTATCTATCAATGAAGGAGTCTCTGTCATAATGTGCAGCCGCTACGCGTCCACGGATACTACCGTCACTGTTTAATGGTGTTGAAATGTCTAATTCGACACGGTTATTGTTCCAGCGTCCAGTTGTAACACCGACATGACCATCAAGCTCTTTGCTAATGGCACGTTTACGCACTAAGTTTACTGTTGCAGTCGGTGAACCTACGCCTGTCATTAAGCCGTTTGCACCACGCAAAATTTCTACGCGCTCATAGGCAATTGCGTCGCCATTGACGTCTGAGCGGCGGCCTCCGGGAAACTGTTGCACACCGTCTACTTGAACTAAGTTAATGCGTTCACCACGTGCGACAAAAAAAGGTCTATCATGACTTCTAGATGAGCTGGCATAAACACCCGTAGTGTGTTGTAAGATGTCTTTGATATTAACAGACTTCCAATCTTCTAATTGCTGCTGAGTGATTACAGACACTGATTGCGGCGTTTCTTTTAAAGACAAAATCATTTTTGTTGCTGATTTTGTTGCGGCATCTGAGTAGTTACCTGCAGTTGAGGCGGTTACATAAATGCGCTCAATTTCGTTTGCCGTTTGACCGTCATCTGCGACTGTTTCTGCGAGTGCGGGTAAACCTGTTAGCGCAGCGGTTAAAGCGATTGTTACAGGTGTCAAACGAAGTGTATTACGACGTGAGTTAGAAGATTGCAAAATAAAGTTGTCCATAAAATCCTATCCAAAGAACAAATAAATGTCACTGACCTAAATGGCACGTTACAAAGCCCTAGCAAAGTTGAAGGGGAGGGTTGTACCAAATATGGTGTTAAATGATAACGGTTTGCATTATCGTTACGTTAAAGTTTAAGTCAAGCTGAATCGGATGTAGAAACATGATTATTTGTCATATATTAAGTTTTTAATATAACTGAGGATTTTTATTTAAATTAAAGCTAGGTCGTGTAGTCTATAACTAAGGCTGACGTAAAACGCCACCTGGAAAATACCCATCGTTTTTCAAAGTTTGCGCCTTTATAAATACATTTGTGATCTAGAAAAATAAATCATCATACTTTGGTTGTTTTTTAATCTGTGTTTGTTAGTCTAAGAAGTCTTAGTATGGATGTACCTAGTTTGTTACCTGTGAATAAATATAAGAAGATAGGTTATGGGAGATTTATTTCTAAAGAGACGAGAGAACTGGTGGGTCTGGATAACTTGGGGTGGGGTAGGCTGTATTATTTGTCACTACTTACTCAGTTACGTCAGTAATGCTTGGCTATCTCTAACATCACCAGTTTTATTACTTGTTTTGCTCACTGCTTGGATGAATTTCAATAAGCGTTTTGATTTTTTTGCAGCCTTAAAAATATTTATGGTTGTTGCCTCGATTTCGGTTATTCCGCTGTTGGCACAAAAGATAAGCAGCTGGGAAAAAATGATTCATATTGCGGTTGATTCAAGTGCTGTGCTGCTTTGCATAATTATAGTCAGCGTTGTTTGTGCGTTTTTGGCGAGGCGACCAAAACAATATTACTGAACAGCGTTAACTCAAACTATTGTCAAATTATCAAAAAAATACTTTACATATTTTTGAATAGCCCTTATTATGCGCGCCAACAACGGAGAGATGGCTGAGTGGTTGAAAGCACCGGTCTTGAAAACCGGCATACGTTAATAGCGTATCTAGGGTTCAAATCCCTATCTCTCCGCCACCTCATTCCCAAAACCGCCTAATAATGGCGGTTTTTTTCGTTTGGAGAGTTCAATGGCTCAGGATGTTGTTAAACATTGTTCATTATGGATTGTCTTTAGCTTCTTTTATTTAAGCGGCCTAGAAATGGCCGTGATTATGTCAATTGATGGTCAGCCACAGCCCACGCTTTGGCAAACGCTTTTATACACATTTTTATATAACGCGCTTATTGGACATCTCGTTACAAAATACGAAAAATTATGGCCATTTTTAGCGTCAGTTGTCATTTCATTATTCGGCGTAATCGGCTTTGGTGTCTTTTTTGGGGATAAACTTGCAGGTTATAGCAATGAGCTAATTATTGGCTTGGTATTATCTTTACCGTTTGCAACATTTTTGGTGAAGCAGTTAAAATCAAAAAACTTTGAGAATAACGCATAAGCCAGTATTTATAGGGCGTGTATTTGCTTTTCGCCCTATAAGTTATCCCTTGTATATGCTACACTGCGCGTCCTTTTATAATGATAAATAAAGTGAATTTATATGTCAGATTTATTCAATACAGACGCTGGTAAAGCGAGCTACGGTATCGGTCTACAAATGGGCGAGCAATTAAAAGCTAACCCTTTCGAAGGCCTTGACTTAAACGCAGTTTTTGAAGGTATGAAAGACGCTTATACTGGTGGTGAGTTCCGCGTTGAGATCCCTGAGATCCAAGCTGCTTTCGAAAAAATCAACAGCGAAATTCAAGCTCGCCGTGAAGAAGAAGCAAAAGTACTGGCTGCTGAAGGTACTGCTTTCTTAGAAGAGAATGCAAAGCGCGCTGAAGTAACTGTTACTGAGTCTGGTCTTCAGTACGAAGTTATCACTACAGGTGAGGGTGATAAGCCTTCTGCTGATTCAACAGTTCGTGTTCATTACCACGGTACTTTAATCAACGGCACTGTATTTGATAGCTCATACGACCGTGGTCAGCCTGCTGAGTTCCCAGTAAATGGTGTGATCAAAGGTTGGACTGAAGCGCTACAGCTTATGACTGCTGGTTCTAAATTACGTTTATACATTCCGCATGACCTTGCTTACGGTGAGCGCGGTGCTGGTGCATCTATCGCACCTTACTCAACACTAATCTTTGATGTTGAGCTATTAGAGATCCTATAATTTAGGTTATCTTTAAAGCTGCATGCTCGGCCAGCGCTGAGCATGCATTCTTTGTTTCTACTGATCAAAAAATTCGTAAAGTTCGGATAGTGCATTTTGTCTTTCATCGCTTTCCACTAAAAATTCCATTCCATAATACGTGTACTCTTGATTTTTCTCTTCTTTTCTTACCACTCGCGCAGAAATTTTCATTGGTGATTGGCCCATATATTCTTGATAATTTTTCCTTGGTAAATACATTATCAGTGTAAGCTTTGCGTCAATATCCAGTTCTTGGTTTAACTGTTTACTTAATGTAACACCACATCCTACGCAGCTAAGTTCTCGTGTGATCGTAGAGTAGTCCTTCTCTTCAGAGATAATTTTAATTTTAATCTTTGCCTCAAGTCGGTCTGAGCGCCTTTTTTCGTGACGTTTTTTGATTGCATCTTTGTCTTCGTCGAAATGAAACCCATCCATTAAGTTATTTACAAGTTCTGAGGTTTGATAAAGGTCTGCGCCGATCATAGAGACCATTTGTGCTTTTTCAGCATTTTGCTGAAGAGAAGAGAACAAGTGTTGAAGTTTAAGTTGCATTTCATGCATTTGATGGCTTTGCTGCTCAGAACGATGCGCTATTTGGTCATTTGCCGAGATAATACTGTCTATGGTGTTTGTCATGGCTCTTAAGGCCTGCCCACTCTCATCTGAGCGTTGTTTACTGATATCGACCTGATGAATTATATCTGTCATTAAACGTGTTACATCGACGACTTTATGAGTAAGCTGGGATATTACTCCTCTGATTTCATCGGTTGAATTAGCCGTTCTTTGTGCCAAGCTTCTGACTTCGTCTGCCACTACTGCAAATCCACGACCTTGCTCCCCAGCACGGGCAGCCTCAATGGCTGCGTTGAGTGCAATTAACGCAGTTTGATCCGCAACAGTTGAAATAGCATCAGTTACAGATTCTATTTGCTCACTCGCCGATTTAAGTTCCTCAACGCCTGCTGATGCAAGTGTGACGACTTCGACGGTTCTCACCATTTCAGTTAAGTTACTTTCAACGGCTTCAATTCCCGTATCCGCTTCTGTTTTAGCTTGTTCTAGCACCGTTTGACTTTGCTCTATCGCTTGTCCAGATTCTACTAATAAGTCCATAAATGACTCGATGACGCGCATAACCTCTGAGTAACTCGCATTTTCATTTTTTGCAACGGTACTTATTTCAGTTGCAATAGCTGCCACTTGGTGTGCTGAGTGGCCAACCTGTCTTGATTGCCGTCTCACTGTAGAAATAGTCGAGGATAAGGAGAGCGTCATATGATTGAAACTCTCAGAAAGTTGGTTCAATTCATCGTCGGCGCGGATCACAAAGTAATCTTGTTTAGTTTTAAAGTCACCGACGGATATATTCTTAGCTCTATTAAGTAAAGATTTGACACGGTTACGTAATTTACTGCTAAACATGACACTGATCACGCTAGCGATAATGATTGTTAAAACTGAACTTAAAGCGAGGACAACAAACATGTTCGAAAGGGCATTTTGAGTGTCATCAATGCCTTGTTCTGTGACTAACTCAACATGTTGATTCATTTCACGGAGTTCATTAAAAATGGTTTCCGTAAGTGGTTTAATTGTATTGCTCAGGTGATGGGTGGCAAAATTGGATTCTTCGCTGGCTTGTTTTTCAAACGCTAAAATGGTCACGGGTGCAAGCTTTTCACGCTCTTCACTATATGACTCCCAGTATTCAAGCTGCTGGTCGGTAAATAGCTCTTCATAGTCATCAAGAATAGAAACAAACGCATCACTGTTTTTAAACCATGCTTGATCAAACCCATCTATATTTTTCTGTTCTCTAGTTAAAAGAAAAGCACGCAGTTCGGAAATGGCGGTTGCGAAGCTGATCTCAGAGTCAACAAGTAGTTTAAATAATTCTATTCTTTCTTCATCAAGGTCTTGTTCACTTTCGATTTCAATGAGTCGAGCTAATAACTGTACCATAGACTCGGCTAGAGGGATTGCCTCTGTCACCAGCAATTTAACGGCAGGTTCATTGTCAAGTGTATTAGCAATGTTAGATATCACTGATTGTTCTTGTTTCAGTTTGAGCAGGTTGGTCCGAATGACAGATAGTTTTGCATCACTGAATCCAGTTTGTTTTGCAAAATTGCTTAATTGTGAAAAGTCTTGCTCTATTTCTTGCCAAGCTTCATCGCGCTTCGCTATGGCATTTTTTCGAGCTTGCTCATTACTGCCTGTGATGATTTGTTCTTCTAACGCTATTAGGGAGTCCAGTATATGCATCTTCAAATCAGAATTTACATTTACTAAAGGGATAGAGACTGATGAGACCTGAGTAAAATTGCCAGCCAGCGTACCCGTACTCAGGTAAACGAAGAAGTTACTAAATATACCTAAAGAGGTAATAACGCCAAACGCTAACAGCATTTGCGCAGCAATGCCCGGAACGAAACGAGAAATTTTCATATTTTGTTGTGAGCTCTTATTTTTAGCAGCTTAGGATGACGATTTGTACCTAATTATATGGTTTTACTAAACTTTTATTAAAAGCTACTAATTTTTTGATTTATTGAAAAATATAGACAATCCTTCGATAAGGTCAAAGTTTATATCCAAATATTTACAATTGATGGTAAACATTGTGGGGGCGAGGAATGAATTGTAACAAGTGGGTTCTGCTTACGTTAGCGCTGGGGTTGAGCGCCAACGTGGTGGCTGTTGATTCGCCAGCGTATGGCAATTTAGCAACACCAGATGTGGATGATATAGAGTATTTTGATGACGAAGAGCCGACTGAGCGGGAGGTTGAGTTAGGTAAAATGCTCTTTTTTGATCATAGACTGTCAAAAAACCAGAACCAGTCTTGTGCAACATGTCATAACCCTGAACTCGGTTTTAGCGATGGACTCGCGAAGGGAATTGGCAGCGGTGGAGATATTTTAGGACGTAATGCGCCGCACCTTTATAACCTTGCGTGGTCAGCTATCTTTTTTTGGGATGGTCGTGCGCAAACATTAGAAGAGCAGGCGCTTGGCCCCATTGTTTCAGATGTGGAAATGCAGATGACACCAAAAGAAGCTGTGGGCAGACTTAAAAAAATTCCTTTTTATAAAAAGGAATTCAAAGAAATTTATGGTGCAGTTACGTTTGAAAATATAGGTAGAGCAATCGCGGCATTTGAAAAAACCATAATTAGTGACAACTCTGCATTTGACCAATATCTTGCGGGCGAAAAAGAAGCCATGTCCCATTCAGCTGTCAGAGGCCTACAGCTGTTTGTAGGCAAGGCGCGTTGTGTAAAATGTCATGATGGCGCTAACTTTACCGACGATAGCTTTCATAATATCGGCATTGAGGATAATGACGACGGTCGGTTTTTAATCGACCCCAATAGTAAGCTGAAGGGGGCCTTTAAAACCCCAGGTCTAAGAAATATCATTATGAGTGCGCCTTATATGCACGATGGCTCCCTAGCGAGTTTGGAGGAAGTTGTTGAGCATTATGACCAAGGTGCGGTGAATGTTAAAAATGTGAGCCCACTGATAGTACCACTTAATTTAAACCCACAAGAAAAAGCAGACCTCATCGCATTTATGGCTGCACTGACTGATCCTGTTGTTATACAGCGACCTAAACTACCAAACTAAGGAGTAGAGATGAAACAGTATATGTTAATTGGCATAAGCTTATGTTCGATGTTTTCGGCGCATGCAGCAGTATTAACTGGGGAGTTGGAATTTGTTAAGAGACCATCTTTTGTTGGGGTTGTTTACGCAAAAGGAGGAAAGGGACCAAGTACAGCAGAGCTTGATCAGTCTAATAAGGTGTTTGATAAAAAAGCCGTTGTGATAGGTAAAAATGGTGAGATTACATTTAAGAATTCCGATGAATTTCAGCACAATATTTTCGCCAATGACCCAAATTCTGGGGTAAAGTTCGACGTTGGCTTGATGAATCAAGGCCAGACTACCAAAGTGTCTGCCGACTGGAGCGAGAATACCTTGACTAGAATAGGGTGTAAAATCCACCCTAAAATGCGTAGCTATATCGCTAATGTAAACTCCGATGCATATCAAGTTCTGCCATTTACGAAAAAACAAAAGGTGTACCCGATTAACCTTGATGTTGGCACGCACACTGAATTTGTTTTGCAAATTCCTAAATATGATTTGGTTGAGCTCAAATTGGCAAAAGGGCAAGAAACCAGCGTTGATGTGATGTACAAAGGTAAAAAGCGCGCCACTTTGAAGCTTGCTCTTAACTAGGAAAATTAAACATGACTCGTATAATCAAAATGCTATGTGTCAGTATTGGTTTGTGTGCATGTTCAGTTTTAGCAAATCCGTTTGGCGTATATCCTTTCAAAATGCCAGAGAAATACAAAGAAGCGTTAAAAGATTATAGAACTCAATGGCATAGGGTGACAGGGTTTGAGCATTCAGGCTTACACTGGCAGCAATTTATTGTCGTCTTTTTAAACCAAGATGTGAAAGTCTACGAAAATAACTATTTAGAATATCTCCGGTATTATCAAGATTACGATGAAGAAGAGGATGAAGACGAAGTTGCAGAGCCCAACTTTAAGCCGTACCAACCGGGTACAATTGTGTTGAAGGAGAACTTTTCTTCCCAATCTGGTGCGCCACACGACGCATTGACTGTTACAATGATGATAAAGCGTGAAAAGGGATATTCAAAAGGGTTTGGTGATTGGGAGTATGTGCAATTCGATAAAGAAGGGACAATTATTTTGTCGGGAAAAGGCAGTGAGCCAGCCATTAAGCACATGTGTTCAAATTGTCATGCAAGCATTGAAGAGCGAGATTTCATCTTTGCTAACTTCTATTCTAGGAAAAAATAATCACATCAAGCTGGCTTTTTACTAGCCAGCGGGGTTGTTTCTGCTCTAAAAATAAAGTCAGTACGCTTATAATCGGGCTACAGTTGGTTGTTGAGTACGTCAATTTTGATATTACATAAAGATTAAAGTGTCTATAAATCTTACGAGTATTTGTGATACGTAAGTGTCTTTTGTGCAATTGGCCTCAAGGCGGCATGAGCTTACTCGGTTATTCTTATTTACATAAAAAATGATTCAACAGTTCACCAGTAATATACAGCTAAGACGCCATTTATCCTGTTTTAGATCCATTAAATTCATTTTCTGATAATCGTTAAATAAACTGACTTAAGCTTTTAATGTCAAGAACCAGCTGTTTAATTGGTCCGCACAAAAAATAGATGGGACTTTAATCAATCTCTTATGGTGTAAATTGATTTTTTCTCATTAAGAAGTGTATGAAACCAATTGGGGGAATATCTTAGTTTGTTGTTCATATAGGTATTATTAGCAAGATGGCGATATAGGGTCTAGAGTTGTAAAAATACCAATAATGTATGAGTGTCAGAATGAGTTTAACAACGAGACAAAAGCAGCTGGTGCAGCAAAGTTTCGCAAAGGTAGAGCCGATCGCTGAACAAGCAGCAGAGATATTTTATACAACGTTATTCGAATATGACCCGTCACTGAAAGCGTTGTTCAAAAATAGCATAAAAAGCCAAGGGCAAAAGTTAATGGCGACACTGAAGGTTGCTGTGAATTCGCTGGATGACCTCGATGGACTTGTTCCAGTTTTACATAAGTTGGCAGAGAGACATGTAGGTTATGGGGTTAAAGCGGAGCATTTTACATTTGTTGGAAATGCATTGCTTTATACCCTGAAAAAAGGGCTTGGAAGTGAATGGAATCAAGAGCTAAGAGAAGCTTGGGTAAGCGTATTCAGACTCGTAGCTACTGTGATGAAAAGCCATGCGTTTAATACGAGACATTAAATAATATTTATATTCTTGCGATTGTCTGTGTGTCTAGATACCGATGTTTATTTGTTGTCTTTAATAGCATTAACGTACTGAGTTGTTAAAAAATCGTCGGTATAAAAATTCAATATTCTATGACCTGTATTCATGTTACTTAAATTAAGGATACATTTTTACAACATGGAGAAAGGTTATGTTTAAACGAACTTGTATGGCGGCAATAACCGCTGCTGTTTTTGGAACGATCACTATGAGTGCGAGCGCTGTAGAGTCTTGCCCAAGGGTTGAAGGGTTTTATTCTACTTGGGATTATCCTGCTGGCGGTGAGTTGGATGTTAAAGACTTAGCGACTGATCAACTTACGCACATAATCGTTGCATTTGCTTACCCTCGTCCTGATGGCACGATGGATACGACACAGGCTGATAGATATATCGATGATATTGTTGAACATGCGCATGCTAACAATACGGGTGTAATGCTATCTGTTGGTGGCGCTGGCGTTGATTTTCTATCTATGGATGCCGCTGCACGTAGCAATCTTGTTGATAACTTGGTTGCCTATGCCGAGTTACATAAATTGGATGGTATCGATGTCGATTGGGAAGACTGGAGCACTTATAATCAGCCAAATCCGGTTGAGAGTGGATACCTTCTGGAGCTTGTTAAGGAGCTGAGAGAAAAGCTGCCATCGCACCTAGAAGTATCTGTGGATGTGCAAGCGGGTGGATGGTCAGGTATTAACTTTCATAAAGATTTAGATGACCATGCAGACATTATTCGTTTTATGGCGTATGACTATACGGGAGGTTGGGGCGGCTCACCTAAAAACCACCATGCAGCTTGGGAATATATCCATGGCGGATTAGTGCATCCGGCAGAGTGGAGCCAAAGCATGATCACCAAATATGATGTGGCTAAAACCAGTCTAGGTGTGCCGTTTTACAATAAATCATTCCCGTTAGTTAGTGGTCCTGTCAAAACACTAACTGCACGGGAAATTGTTGATACGATAGTAAAAGGCGAGGGCGTAGATTACAACCAAGGCTACTATGAGCTAGATAACTATGTACATTTTTGGGAAACGCCTGAGTTGTTAAAAACAAAAACCGATTTTGTGTCTGAAAATGGTTATCCAGGCATCTTTATTTGGGAATTGCACCAAGACTCAAGAGACGATGAATATAAGTTGTTAGATGTGATTGCTAAAGAGCTGCCTAAGTGTCAGCCTTGTGCTGAGCAGTGGCAGCCGTACCCAAGTGTTTATAGCACAGGGGATGTAGTCAGCTTTGAAGGTAAAAACTGGCGTGTGAACGGCGGACCTTTACACGGTGTTGCGCCAGAAACCTTAGGTCATGCACATCGATATACTGATCTAGGTGCTTGTAAGAGCTATGTATTGAATAAATAAAAACGAGCCCACATTGTTTTATTCATTGAGCCTATCGCCTGTGTGTTAAATGATACATCGCAGGCCAAAAAATAGGCACTGAATCAGGTTCAAAGTGACGGTGTTAATTGCAGTGCTGACACTTTGGGCTTGTCTGGATCCTTATCAATCTTGATACCCAACTACGTCATTCTGAGCTTGCCTCAGAATCCAGGTGTGCAAGTTAACATACTAAAGTTAGGTGGTAGCAAGACATAAAAAAAGCTCTGTAAAAACAGAGCTTTTTATAATCAAACGAATTTGAATTAGTAAGTTGCACTGCCTTTAGTACGTGGGAATGCGATAACGTCACGTACGTTACCCATACCTGTTACATAAGCAACTAGACGCTCGAAACCTAGACCGAAGCCTGAGTGTGGTACGGTACCGTATTTACGAAGGTCTCTGTACCAGCTGTAATCTTCTTTATCTAAGCCCATTTCTTCTAGGCGCGCATCAAGTACGTCTAAACGCTCTTCACGCTGTGAACCACCGATGATTTCACCGATGCCAGGTGCAACAACATCCATTGCTGCAACTGTTTTACCATCTTCGTTTTGACGCATGTAGAATGCTTTGATGTCACGCGGGTAGTTTTTGATAACGACTGGTGCGTTGAAGTGTTCTTCAGCAAGGTATCGTTCGTGCTCTGACTGAAGGTCTACACCCCACTCAACGTCAAATTCAAACTTTTTACCAGACGCCTTTAAGATTTCGATGGCATCTGTGTAATCAACTTGAGCAAAGTCTTTATCTACAAAGCTCTCAAGACGAGAAATCGCTTCTTTGTTGATACGTTGAGCGAAGAATTCCATGTCGTCACGGCGCTCTTCTAATACTGCTTTAAACACATATTTAAGCATGCTCTCAGCAAGGTTTGCCACATCGTCTAAGTCAGCAAATGCAACTTCAGGCTCAACCATCCAAAATTCTGCTAGGTGGCGAGACGTGTTTGAGTTTTCTGCACGGAACGTAGGGCCGAAGGTGTAGATTTTAGACATTGCACTTGCGTACGTCTCACCATTTAACTGGCCAGATACTGTTAGAAATGCTTCTTTACCGAAGAAATCTTCGTTGTAATCAACATCACCTTTGTCTGTGCGAGGTAAGTTATTCATGTCTAACGTAGATACGCGGAACATTTCACCTGCGCCTTCACAGTCACTCGCTGTAATGATTGGCGTGCTGATCCACATATAACCTTGCTCATGGAAGAATCTGTGGATTGCTTGTGATAGGCAGTTACGAACACGTGTCACCGCACCAATAACGTTAGTGCGTGGACGTAAATGTGCGTGCTCACGTAGATATTCAATAGAGTGGCGCTTTGCTGCCATTGGGTATGTATCTGGGTTTTCTACCCAGCCTAATACCTCAACAGAGTTTGCTTGTAGTTCGAAGCTTTGGCCTTTACCTTGAGACTCTACAAGTACACCTGTTACTGCAACAGAACAACCAGCAGTAAGACGAGTTACTTCTTCATAATTATTAAGCGAATTAGGTACTACTGCTTGAATAGGGTCGAAACAAGAACCGTCGTGGACGGCAAGGAATGAAATACCCGCTTTTGAATCGCGTCGTGTACGGATCCAGCCTTTGATTGTAACTTGGCTGTCTACCGCAACGGTGCCTGCTAGTAGCTCCGTTATCGCTATGTGGCTCATCTTTACTCCAAAATGATTTGTAAAAAGGGCTTATATTGCCCAGCTAGTTTTTGTTTATATATGCTCATCAGTGCAAATTTCAATGCACTGAGCGCAAATTCTGCGGTGACTCGTTTTTTTAACGCAATTTGCTTGTTGTGTTTGGAGTCACGTGATCGATATCTTACCCCCGTTGGCTACATAAAAAAACTACCAAATGGCCCAATTTAAAAAAAATTTAGCCACAATGGCTAAAAATTGGCTTGTCACCGTGAATGGAGCGGCATAGAGCACTGTGCGAAGGTCGATTTTTGTGGCATTATAGCCCGGTTATTAATAAAAAAAGTCGGAATGAATTTTCATTAAATGAAACAAGCTTTTATTTTAAGAGGATTACCAGGTTCTGGTAAAACACACTATGCGCAAACATTAGCCGACGAGCTGGTGGCTGGTGACCAATCACAATATACAATTTGCTCTACAGATGATTATTTTACAGACGAGCAGGGCAATTATGAGTTCAATAAGGCGAAGTTGCCGCAATATCACAACTTGAATATTGCGCGCTTTATCAATGCGCTTTCAGAAGGTATTCCTTTGGTTATTTTGGATAATACCAACATCAAAAAGTGGGAATTTATCGCGTATGTCAGTGCAGCGCATGCGATGGGCTATCAAGTGAAAGAAGTCATTGTTGGTGAGGTGAAAGATAAGTCCTTGCAACACTTATATGCGAAACGCAACCAGCATGGGGTTGCACTGAAAACCATCAGTAAAATGGCACATATGTTTGAATGGTAAAAAGCCGACTTTTAAGTCGGCTTTTTTATGTTTTACATCGCTTCGTATTCTTCTTGCCAGAAGAATTTCTCTTCACCAAATGCTGGTTTCAAGTCGTCTAGCCAATGCGCGTTTTCGTTAAACTCTGCAAAGAATGGACGTTGTACCCACTCAGGGTTACGTGCTTGAATAAAGCGTAGAACGAATACTTTTTCGCCGTTGATTTCTGTTACGCCAGAGATCTCGACTTTACCTGGGCCTGCGCTCATTGATGGACCACGCACTGTACGGCTCACACCTGATACTTGCTTGTATGCATCTCTGAAAATTTCCCATGTTTTGTGCAACGGTAATTCAAAGTAACGCTTTGCACCTGTATCACGCTCGATGAACATGTAATAAGGGATCATGCCCATTTGCGTTTGCTCTTTCCACATTTCAGCCCACATATTTGGATCTGTATTTAAGTGGTTAAGTAAAGGCGCTTGGGTTCTGATCTGTGCACCCGTTTTGCGAATAAGCTTAATTGCTTCTTTTGCAACATCAGTTCGAAGTTCTTGCTTATGGTTTACGTGTGCCATAAACGAAACATGTTTACCAGCGTCAACAAGTTCTTTAATCAGTGCCAATAAATCTTCTGCATCTGGGTCAGTGACGTACCTGAATGGCCAGAAAGTTAAAGACTTAGTACCGATACGAATAGTACGGATGTGATCAAATCTTGGCTCTTTGAGTGCCTCAAGGTACTTACGTAACTTCACAGTACGCATTACCATAGGGTCGCCACCCGTCATCAGTAGATCTGTCACTTCAGTGTGCTCTTCTAGATATCTGTGTAGCAACTCTTCATCGTTATTGTTGAAACGTGTTGCTTTACCAACGAACTGTGCCCAACGGAAACAGAAAGTACAATAAGAGTGGCAGTATTGACCTTGCGCAGGGAAAAATAATACTGTTTCTTTGTACTTATGTTGCACACCTGCAACGTTTTCGCCTTCAAAAGACGGTACGTTTTTGTCCATTTGGCCTGCTGGGTGTGGGTTCAGCTTTTGTCTTAGCTTAGTTGCCAGCTCAAATACTTCTTCTGGCGTATGTTCACGCTTTAATAAAGCAGCCATTTCATCATATGACTCGTCATCAAGCATACCGCGCTGTGGGAATGTTAGCTGGAACACTGGGTCATTAGGTACCTTGTCCCAATCAATCAATTCGTCGATAACGTAATTATTTACACGGAATGGGAATACGTTCGCAACGACTTTCATTTGAAAGCGCAGGTGTTCAGGCAGCTTATCAAGCTGTTCGATCTTATCAATTTGACGGTGTTGATACACAGTAAAGCGAGGTGGCTGATAGGCCTCTGCCGGCTGCAATTGGACGGATTGTTGCATACTTACTACTTCTCGGCTTGCTAGATTTTAAAAAAGAGGCGTATTGTAGCAAAAACTTGAAGTAAATTCAGGTACAAATCATTAAAGGTTTTGAAAAAATAATAGTTTTTATCGTATGTGATTGGATTCTATACAGGCTTGTGTGAAAAATAATCACTTGGAGATATAAGATATCAACATATACGCTAAGCATATGTTGATATCTTATGATTTTAGTAGGCTTTTTGCTCAATCGCTTGATAGATACCATCGATTAGCTGAGCGATGTCGTCATTAGAAGTGATATAAGGAGGCATAATGTATATCAGTTTGCCAAATGGGCGGATCCATAATCCTTTTTCGATAAAGAATTTTTGAATTTTTGCTACATCGACCACATCAAATAGTTCAACGACCCCAATGGCACCGAGTGTTCTGACTTCTTTGACTGCCTCGAGTGACTCACAGCGGTGTAAGTCTTGCATTGCGTTATAAAGACGGGTGACATTGCCATGCCAATCCGTTTCTTCAAGCAATTCAAGACTGGCAACTGCCGTTGCACAAGCCAGCGGGTTACCCATAAAGGTTGGGCCGTGCATCAATACTTTTGCTTCACCTTGGCTTATTCCCAGCGCGACTGTGTCTGTCGTTAAGGTGGCTGATAACGTCATACATCCACCTGTTAATGCTTTGCCGATACACAAAATATCTGGTGCAATGTCAGCATGTTCGCAAGCAAACATTTTACCGGTACGACCAAAGCCTGTGGCAATCTCGTCAAGTATTAACAGCACGTCGTACTGGTCGCACAATTCGCGCAGCTTTTTAAGATATTCGGCATTGTAAAAGTTCATACCGCCCGCGTTTTGCACAATTGGCTCAATGATGAAGGCAGCAAGCTCATTGTGGTGTTGCTTAAATGTATTTTCTAAGGCGATTAGTTCAGCGTCGTTTTGCTCTTCGCCAAACTTAGATTGCGGTGCATTAACAAAAATATGCTCAGGTAAAAAGCCTTGGTACATGCTGTGCATCGAGTTGACTGGATCACAGACACTCATGGCAGCAAAGGTATCACCATGGTAGCCTTTTTTGGCCGTCATTAATTTATTTTTAGAGTGATGGCCTTGGCTCAGCCAATATTGCAAAGCCATTTTAATGGCCACTTCAACACTCACAGAGCCACTGTCAGCCAAAAATACCCGTTGTAGGGACTTTGGTGTGATCTCAACGAGCTTTTTACATAAATTGACAGCAGGTGCGTGAGTAATGCCGCCAAACATCACATGACTCATTTGACTGGCTTGCTCGGTCATTGCTTTAACAAGTTTTGGGTGATTGTAACCATGCAGGGCGCTCCACCAAGAGGCCATACCATCTATCAGAGACTCACCCGTTTCGAGAAATATGCGGTTTTTATCTGTGTGTGTCACTGGATAAACAGGCAGCGGATCGATCATTGACGTATAAGGATGCCAGATGTGGGCTTTGTCAAAATTCAGATCGATTGGTTGATTTTTATTCATTTGTAAACCTTGTTTGCTCATCACTCGTTGACAATACTAAAGCAAGAAGTAGACTAAGCCAATCACCGTCAAATTATCTGGCGAAAAAAACCAGAAAAAGAAGAGATTAAGTTATGGAATATGGCATCGTTCGTCACGATTGGAAACACGCAGAAGTAAAAGCATTATTTGAAATGCCTTTTAACGACTTACTATTTTATGCTGCGAGCGTTCATCGCAAAAACTTCAAACAAAATGAAGTCCAAATCTCTACTCTTCTGTCTATAAAAACAGGCGCATGTCCAGAAGATTGTAAATACTGTCCGCAGTCAGGTCATTATAAAACAGACCTAGAAAGAGAACGACTGATGGAAGTTGAAAAGGTTGTTAACCAAGCAAAATTGGCAAAAGAAAAGGGCGCAACGCGTTTTTGTATGGGTGCTGCTTGGTCAGATCCAAAAGACAGAGACATGCCATACATTGAAAAAATGGTTAAAGAAGTCAGCGCACTTGGTCTAGAAACATGTATGACCCTAGGTAAGCTAGATAATCAAAAAGCACATGCTTTAAAAGACGCCGGTCTTGATTATTACAACCATAACCTAGATACCTCACCTGAGTATTACGAGCAGATCATCACAACACGTACTTACGCAGACCGACTAAATACCATTGATCACGTGCGCGATGCAGGCATGAAGGTTTGTTCTGGCGGTATCGTGGGTATGGGTGAGCAGGCTGCGGACCGTTATGGTTTATTAATGCAGTTAGCAAACTTACCAAAGCAACCAGAAAGTGTACCAATTAACATGCTAGTTAAAGTAGCGGGTACGCCGCTTGAAGATGTGGATGATTTAGATCATTTTGAGTTCATCCGTACTATTGCTGTGGCACGTATCATGATGCCAGAGAGCTATGTGCGTTTATCAGCAGGTCGTACTGCGATGAATGAGCAAATGCAGTCAATGTGTTTCTTTGCTGGTGCAAACTCGATTTTCTATGGTGATAAGCTATTAACTACAGAAAACCCTGAAGCAGATGCGGATATGAACCTACTTAAAAAGCTAGGTATGAAGCCTGAGACTCGTGAAGACTACTCAGATGAAGCGTATGAAGCGTCTCTTAACTCTGCAATTGCAGACAAAGCAACGTCAGAGCTATTCTACGAAGCAAAATAAATGGCGTTTGAATTTATAGATCAAGCGCTAGAAGACAAAGCACGTGACGCATTGCAGCGTCGCCGTACCTGCATAGATAAAGTGTCTGCTCGTCATATTCAAGTTGATGGGCAGCAATACTTAAACTTTGCCAGTAATGATTATTTAGCGCTTGGAGATCAAGCTATTTCTGGAGACTTCGTTGCTGGCAGTAGAAGCTCAGCGTTGGTCACTGGATATCAGCGCACCCACCGATTGCTAGAGGCCAAATTGTGTGAGCTGCTCGGCTACGAGCGAGCCATGTTATTTGCCAGTGGCTTTGGCGCTAATTTTAGTGTGCTCAGCACTTTATTTCATGATAATAAGGCTGGCCAAGACAGCGCTATGTTTCAAGACAAGCTCAATCATGCCAGCCTCATCGATGGTGGGCTGAACAGCAGCGCTAAGTTAGTCAGGTTTAATCATAACGACATGGGTCATTTGCGTGCACGCTTGGAAAAAACACGTGTCCAAAACAAGCTTATTGTCAGTGAAGGTATTTTCTCAATGGATGGCGATGGTGCGCCGTTGCATGAGCTGAAGACTTTGGCTGATACCCACAGTGCTTGGTTGATGATTGATGATGCCCACAGTTTCGGGGTGTGTGGCGAAAGAGGCTTAGGCTCTGTCGAGTCCGGTGTGAGGCCTGATGTTTTAGTGATCACATTCGGTAAGGCCATGGGATGTCAAGGCGCTGCTGTGCTCTCAAGCAAACGAGTGATTGATTACATGGTACAGTTTAACCGTGAATATACTTACTCAACGGCCATGTCGCCAGCTTTAGCTGAAATTGCCTCGACGCAGTTATCAAGATTATGTGATAGTCATAATGCTCGTGATGTACTACATCGCCATATTACGCAATTTAAAGCGCTTTGTAGGGATGCGGGTATTCCAGTACAGGCATCCAATAGTGCGATTCAGCCTATTGTTTTGGGTGATGCGCAAAGCACCCTAAATGTGCAGCAAAGCCTTGCACAAAAAGGTATTTGGCTGACTGCAATTAGGCCGCCAACGGTGCCACACAATACGGCCAGATTACGTGTAACACTGACCGCTGCGCACCAGCAAGCTGACATCGAATACTTGGTGGAATGCCTCAAGGAGGTAATATGAGTGCGATGTTAAAAGTGAATATTGCAGATAAGTTTTCACGCGCGTCTGCTCAGTACATTAAGCACGCCAATGTACAACAGCGCTCAGCCGAAATTCTGTTTGCCGGTTTAAACCGTCGCTACAACACCATGTTAGACTTGGGGGCGGGGCCAATGCAACATCACGGCGTATTGTCTCAAAAGTGCGATACGTTAGTGGCATTGGATTTGAGCGAAGGCATGCTGAAACAAGGCCCTGAGTCTGCCATGAAAGTGTGTGCGGATATGGATGCACTGCCTTTGCAAGCTCAGTCTGTTGAGTGTGTGTTTAGCAATTTTGCGATGCAGTGGAGCAGTGACCTACCTGCATTATTTACTCGTCTGAATACCGTGCTAAAGGCTGGTGGCAGTGCGCATTTATCCATTGTTATTGATGGCTCTTTACGTGAAATTGCTAAAGCTTGGCAGGGTGTAGATGGCCATTGTCATGTAAACCAATTTACACGATTTGAAGACGTACAGCAGATTGCAAGGCAGGCTGGGTTTTCGATCCGGTCGATGAGTAAACGTTGTTTGGTTGATATTTACAACACCCCACGCGAGGCGCTGAAGTCGGTTAAAAGCATCGGTGCAAACCAGTTAAATAATACAGATACGCGTCGTGGCTTAGTGGGCAAGGAAAGTTATCAGGCTTTGTTAAAAGCCTACCCACTCGTCGATGGCTTTGCCCATGTTAGTTACGAAGTGGCATTTTTGGAGTTAACAAAATAATGAGTCAGTTTTTTATTACCGGCACAGATACTGAAGTTGGCAAAACGTATGTTACGAGTTTGCTGCTGAAGTATCTAGTCTCAAAAAAGAAAAAGGCCCTTGGTTTTAAGCCCATTGCTGCTGGTGCAGAAGAAGCATTTGGCGAGTTGGTCAACGAAGATGCTTTAACTTTAATGGAAGCGGCTAATGTGCATGGTACATATGAGCAAATTAACCCGTTTTGCTTTGCGCCGCCAATAGCACCGCATATTGCAGCAAGTCGCGTTGATGTGCATATTTCAAAACAGGATTTGACGAATAAACTGGCTGATGTGTCTACGCTAGGTGCTGAGTTTACCATGGTCGAAGGTGCAGGTGGTTGGGCATTGCCAATCAATGATACAGACTTTTTATCTACTTGGGTTGCAGAGCAAAACCTACCGGTTATTCTCGTGGTTGGTATGAAGTTAGGTTGCTTAAACCATGCGTTTTTAACGGCCCAAGCCATTGAGGCGTCAGGCGCAAAATGTGTTGGCTGGATTGCCAATCAAATTGATCCAAATATGGCAGAATATGACGCGAACCTAGAGACGCTCAAGCAACGTCTTGATTTTCCGCTTTTGGCTGTCACGCCTTATTCTGAAGAAAAAGCCAAGATGCAAGTGCACTCGGCACTGAATAGTTTACTTGGTGTTTAATAACTCATCTTTATAAGTAACCTCTATATTCTAGAAGGTTACTTATAGAAGTACACTTTCCTTACCCAATTATTAGTCGTTACATTAAAAAAATAGCTTTCCTATATTCTACTTGTAATGTCTATGCCCAGTGCTATTTCGGTTATATTTAAAATTTTACTGTAAATAATTTATTACTCACGGGTCGATTAATACTCTAACTTACTAGCTGTTTGGTGTTTTTTAGCTATGTTCCTCTATTTTCTTATCGCAAATCTAAAGTATTTAATTTTATGTGTTTTTATCTTCATTAACCTTTAAATTTAATTATAAACACATTTTGTTACTTATTATCTTGTATTCAATATGGGTACATATGTTATATTTTTATTTCCAATTCATTTCTAGCAATGTGAGTAGAAAAAAGGAAAATGCTATGAAGTATAAATTTGCTCCAATTAGTTTAGCTATTTTGTTGGCATGTCAAGTCAATGCAAGCCCAACAGATCGCCAGTATGAAAATAGATGGTTAGACCCAAATGGGGATCCATACCTATCTCTACAATGGAATTTACTCAACGATGGTAGTATTGATAATACAGTTGCAGGGCATGACTTGAACTTGTGGCAATCACACCTTTGGGGGCATAAAGGTCAAGGCGTACAAATATCGCTAATTGACACCGGTGTAGATGAGCTGCATTCGGATTTGATCGACAACTTAACTTTTGACCCGAGTATTGATTCAACGGAACCCTGGGCCTCGGCACATGGGACTTATATGGCTGGCCTGATCGCAGCAGTACAAAATGATGTTGGGATCAGAGGCGTCGCGCCAGAAGCGGATGTGATTGTGCACAATAGACTTGGTTCATACATGAGTCGTCATGAGAGTTGGGCTTATCATCGTGGCATTGGCCTGAAAAATGGCAAAACTTCGATTGCTCAAAATTCCCGTGTTTTCAATACCAGCTTTGGGGTAACTCCTGCGCATAGTACGCCGTATAACTATGCGTATACAACCACGGATCCGGATACTGGCGAGGCCATTCAGATGGTTAACTTTAGGCTCAGAGATGAGGTCATGGAGCGCATAACACTGTCAACGGAGCAAGACAAACGCACCGCGCTTTTTGTTCAGGCTGCGGGCAATGGCTACTTCCAGACATTAATAAATGCGTATGGACCTAATGGTATAGATACACTGGGATATCACCATGCAATAAATAATGGCGGGCTTCCATTTCATAACGCAAATAGTGGTCATTTAACCAGTTTCTGGAAAATTAATGTCAGTGGGGTGAGTGCTGATGGTAGGTTAACCAATAGCTCTACTGTGGGCAGTAATATCTTTGTTACTGCGCCTGCGGGAGCAGATCGTAACACACCAGGTATGGTGACCACGACATTAAGCTGTGATTGGCGTGAGAAATATCAAGGTCGAGAGCAAGCGTGCACAGGTCCACAGGATTATTATTTTAGAGTGAATGGCACATCATCTGCAGCAGCGAATGTAACAGGTGCAGTGGCATTGCTCATGTCGGCTGCAGAGCAGCAAGGTCATGACCTGACCGCAAGGGATATCAGGCACTTATTGGCCAATACAGCAACCAAAGTAAACCGAGATATGGAAGACATTAAGTTGTCTAATGTGGTGGCATTGGAAGGTTGGTCTACTAACGCAGCTGGTGTTGAGTTTTCGCCTTATTATGGTTTTGGTCTAGTCGATGTTGATAAAGCGGCAGAACTTATTCGCCGTTATGCTGTTGAAAATCTACCTGCAGATTTTGTCAAAACGAAATGGTTTGGCGAGAATGACACCTTTAGCAAGCCTATTTTAGAAGATATTACACACACGACCACCTCAGAAATTGAAGTGACTGAAGATATGTTCATTGAGGGCGTGCAAGTGCGCTTGAGTGCTGAACATGAACGTATTACTGATTTAAAAGTTGAGCTAGAGTCACCAAGTGGTACTCGCAGTATATTGATGTCGCCAAATAATAACTTGGTAGGACAAAACACAGATTATATCTCGCCATCTGAAAAGAGCTTGCTTGGTTATGATGATCATAAACTACTCAGTTATAAGTTTTGGGATGAAAGATCTGTTGGCACGTGGAAGCTACATATTACGGATATGAATGATCAACAGCGCACGATTGTCACCGACCCGTTTGGCCAACCACGTAGTCGCTACACCATTGAGAATAATACCAAACCGGGAACATTCACGAATTGGTCAATTCGCGTGCTTGGTCACACAGATAAAGTGACGAAGAAAAAGACGTTGAACTAATTATCAAAATTCCTTTCTGAGTTACTTCCTAGGGCCAATTTAAAGGCCCTTTTTCGTTTGTTACAATAAGAGCAAGGTATTCACATTGAGCGTTATATGAAGATTTTAGTCACGGGCTCCGCTGGACGAGTCGGGCGAGCCATTTATATTCATCTAGCACATAGCTACGACGTGGTGGGTTTAGATAACACACCTTGTTCAACCGCAGATTTTGTTGGTGATATTCGCGATGACACGCTTTTACAGCAGGCGCTGGTAGGCGTTGATGTGGTTGTCCATACAGCGGCATTGCACGCGCCGCATATTGGCTATGTTAGTGATGAGATGTTTTATAACGTGAATGTAGGTGCGACCATAAAATTAGCAGAGCTTGCTATCGACAGTGGCGTAAAGCAGATGGTGTTTACTAGTACAACGGCCTTATATGGGCACGCAAGTACGCCAAATGGGCGAGCAGGGTGGGTAACAGAGCAGACCAAACCTTTACCTAAAACCATCTATCATCATACTAAAATTGACGCAGAACAACGGCTCGAAGCGATATGCAATGAGCGTGCTTTTCCCGTGACTGTACTGCAAATGTCGAGATGCTTTCCTGAGCCGGTTGAGCAAATGGTACTGTATCGGTTAAATCGAGGAATTGACTACCGTGATGTGGCCGCTGCTCATCGCTGTGCCATTGAAAAGGGGTTATCTGGTTTTAATCGTTTTATTATTTCAGGTAAAACACCGTTTGCTCCTAGTTTCTGTGAGCAATTATTTTATGATTGTGAGGCCGTTTTACGTGCGCGATCACCAAAATTAGTGGCGGTGTTTGAACAGCGTGGTTGGACTTTACCAAAAAGCTTAGACAGAGTGTATGACTCATCTAAAGCGCAAAATGA
Source organism: Pseudoalteromonas luteoviolacea (assembly GCF_000814765.1). GTDB lineage: Bacteria > Pseudomonadota > Gammaproteobacteria > Enterobacterales > Alteromonadaceae > Pseudoalteromonas > Pseudoalteromonas luteoviolacea_H. Next base: position 94,010 of record NZ_JWIC01000005.1, on the reverse strand, counting down.
ATTGGGCTGGGTTCCTAAGTACGGGTTTGAAAATGTGATTGACTTGTATGATGAAGGCTTTGCAGAAGTCCTACCCAGTAAAAAGCAAAGTTCAAGTTAGTCTTATTTATGGTAAAAAAGCGAGTGACCTGCACTCGCTTATGATAACTGTGATTAAACCTCTTTGCCTGAAGCGCTGTCAGCGGGTTTTGGCTGCATTTTTTGGAATAGCCAACCCACACCCACCAAGCACAAACCTAACCCAATGAATGATAAGGCTCTGAGCAGCCCTTCAAGGTTAGACATATCGACCATAAAGGCTTTTAGAATCACCATGGCTAGACCAATAAAACCAATATTGATTAAGTGCTTATAGTTAAAATGCTGCGCGACAAAAATGGTTGCGGTTGATATCAGTAACCACACAATCGAATAAGTATAAAGCTCTGCTTCTTCCACACCCAAATGCCAATTGATAAAGCCATCATTGAATAAGGTGCGTATTTCTCCGTTGATAAACATAAAGCCAAGCATGGCCATCGCCGCATATATAAAACGGTTGAACTGCGCTTTGACAAGTTTAAAGTGCATAAACCCATACAGGCATAACACAGGTGCAAGCCATTGGATCCACAACCAGTTTATAACATAGCCACCTACGTTTTGGCTGTGTACAAATGGGCTTTCAAACAAAGAGAACTGCACATGTATTAGCGTAGTTGCACCGAGTAAAATGCTGCCGCCAATCATATACAGCTTGTGCAGGTTGCGCGTTAGCTGGCTGCGCCAAAAATATACGCCAGCCAAAATTAACCAGTTAAGGGATAAAACGACACCTTCTTGATAGCTTAAATTACCAAAGTTTGGATAATCTCCTACGAGTAAGTAACTGGTTTCTGTGGTGACAAGTAGTGCGCATAAGTGAATAAACACACCCATAAACCAAGTATTAAGCAGTCTTGATGGGTTATATTTTGCAGCAAACCACACTAAAGCAATCGCAATTGGGTAGACGATGAGTGTCCAATGAATACCTAAAATGGCTTCATGTTTGTAATCAGCAGCCCAAGGTGCCACAGACAATCGAGTAACCACAACCAATAAAGCTACTTTGTACAGCCAGTCAGGGATCTTAACTTTGTATTTCCAGCTTAAATAGCTCATGGATGCGACTTGCGCCGTAATAGCCAAGGTCAGCGTGCTTGCAGATAACAACATGGTCAAACACAAAGTCAGCATGGTATTTGCCAACACTAAATATGTCACGCGTTGTAAAGGTATTGATGATTTGGCAGCTGCAAGCGCAGCGCCAGCGGCGATAACCAGAAGTTCAAACGCCCAGACAGGGTAGAGGATGGCGTCATTGTTCACAGGCAGTGAAATATAACTGAGACCAAATAAACTCAGTGGCACTAACACAAGTAGCAGTAAATAAGCATGGCGTGTTGTATCACGTTTGATCATCAAGACGCTAAATGCCATACCTAACAAGGCAGCGATTTGAATAAACAAATATTTGCCAGTAAATGGGTATAGAATGTCATTAAAATCGACTTTTTGATGTATGTTGCCAAACATAAACAAAGCAAAACCCAGTGCCAAATATGGCCATGTATCTAGGGCGCTATGCCTGTAAGCTGAAGCAAAAGCGATGGTAGCGACAATGAAAGTGGCTATAGCCATGTGACTGAATACGGGTGAAAACATCAGGTAAATGGCGAACAAGAATAGGGTGATAAGGGTTGCGACTTGCTCTCTTCTTGCCATCAACAATGATTTAATAGGAAGTGGACTGTTCATGGATAAATTAAGCCGCCAACCAAGCAGGTTTGAGAGCACGTAAAAATATAAGGTTGCGACCGTGTACAGGGTAATAGCGGCAAAGTCGCCTTTATCACCTAATGCAATAGCACCGATTAACCACATACAATGGCCAACAAAACTTTGCCACCACAGCCACTTTTGTTTGACGTAATCAGCAACCCACACTGCCGATAAAGACACAAACGCGACATACAACAACAATGCCCCGATATTATTAGATCCAGTGGAGACTAGCGCTGGCACAGCATATGCGCCGATGATCCCAATGCCTGCCAAGACAGGCCCAAAGCGCAGTGCCAAATAGGTAGCACACAAGGCTATGGCCGCTAAAAAGACAAAGGCTAGGTTGGCGGGCAAAAAGTGATAGTGATTAAACGATACCAAAACCATCGCAAAGCAGGTGATTACACCGCCACTGGCAAGCGCCGCAGAGATATATGGCGTATTCACATTAAGTTTAGTTTTAAAGCGGTTAACCAGTTCGGCACCAGCGACTAGCGCACAGCCGAACAAAGCGCCTAAAACAACACGCACGGCTGGTGGCATAAGGCCGGCCTCAATCGAATATTTAGCGAGGAAAACCCCACCAATAGATAAAATAAAGGCGCCTAACCAGAAAATACCATTGCCTTTGAGTAGCGTTTCCAAGCTGAACTCGGGCAGTGTAAATTGCTTTTGAATCGTTTGCTTGGGCGGGCTTTTTACGTCCGGCTTTGCAGGGTTAGATAAGTGTACTGGCTCTACATTATCAGCCTGCACGGTATCAGGTTCTGCGGATTCTATTTGTATTGTTGGCTCATTAGTGGAGCGGGGCGATGAGGTAGGCTCATTCAACGCTTGCTTGAGCTTATCGATTTGCGCTGTTTGAAAGTCGATGATTTTTTGAAGATGTATAACCTTTTTCGCGAGTTTATCTATACGGGTGCGATCTTTAAAAGCAATCACAACACCTACAAACAAAAATAGATTAAATGCAAAGGAAAACAACTCAGTGTCCATACCTTTTCCTTGTAATTCTCAGTAGGTAAGATGAGTTTGCTTTAAAAACAGAACATTATCAAGTAGGGTGCAAAGGGCTAATGACTGCGAACGCAGTGAGTACATTTCCTTTGCGCAAGGTGAAGCGAGCAGTTTTAGCTGGTGCCAGCTGCTTATCGTCAGATACAAGCTCAACATGGATCCCGGAGCAAGCCCGGGACGACGGGTTTATACCTTTGTAAATTGGGATGGCGAGTTTAATTGAAAAAGCGAGTGCTCATTTTAACGGACGACAAGAAAAGCTTTGACTTAGACAAAGATAGATTCAAATGTATAGGATAAAATGATTGATTAAGATCAGGGAGATGTAAACTTGGTACGACCGAGTGGATTCGAACCACCGACCCCTACCATGTCAAGGTAGTGCTCTAACCAACTGAGCTACGGTCGTACTACAGAGATGTGTTACTTAACAAAGTTAAGTTGGTACGACCGAGTGGATTCGAACCACCGACCCCCACCATGTCAAGGTGGTGCTCTAACCAACTGAGCTACGGTCGTACTATAGAAAGTCACTTTATTTAGTTAAGTTTGGTACGACCGAGTGGATTCGAACCACCGACCCCTACCATGTCAAGGTAGTGCTCTAACCAACTGAGCTACGGTCGTATCATAAGCGATTTTTTTAACTTAACTAGATTAAGTTGGTACGACCGAGTGGATTCGAACCACCGACCCCCACCATGTCAAGGTGGTGCTCTAACCAACTGAGCTACGGTCGTACAATGTGCCGTGTTTCTTGGCAACGGCGGCTAATATATAGTGGTCTGCGAAATGGATCAAGTATCTTTGCTAAATTTTTGTTTGTCTGCGGTTTTTTCGCTCACAACGGACTAACTTTGCACACTTTGTAGAAGTTTTGCCACCAATAAACATGTTCCTTTGCTGATCCCTTTAATTCTTTAAGTAATGGTGTTATGAGATTAGGGTAGGCCTGTTGACCAAATTTTTCCGAAAAAGTCTCAAAGTGGGGTTCAATATCATGTAAACGTTTGGCTAGGTGTGACTGGTAAGCTTGAATGTCTTGAATGTAGAACTTTTGAAATACGTTATTGAGTACCTTGGCGCGCTTTTTATTTTTTCCAGCGGGACAAACTTTGTTCTCTAAGTTTAAAGTCTCGAGCCATGCCGTAGTTGTTTGATTCCACGCAATTTGTGTTCTGGTACTGGTGATCAGGCTTTGCACATAATTATTGTTATTCAGCTTTTCAAGGGCGTCTGTCAGCATGTCGCCATCGGCTCTGTTTGGTTCAGTTAAGCTATCTATTAAGCTGCTTAGCGTATTTAACGCTTCCAAGGCATGAATCTCCCCTTGGCTAGTCTCACGCTGAACCTCACTGAAGGTCAGTGTATAAAACTGATTCAGTTCTTTTTCATGAGAAAATACGTAAGCCAGCATAGGGTAGAGCTGCGCAAGCTTCTCCTGTCTTGCAAGTTTTAAGGCCTGCTGCACATCTTGTGGTGTTCTATCGTCATCAATACATGCTTGCGCATAACGTATAAAGTTAAGATTATACTTGAATTGTTCGCTTGGCTTAGCAAGCTTGCCCAATTGATTGTTGTGATTGGCAATGTGTGTAGAAACACGGCAGTGTCCGAGTTTGGCAAGAGCTATAACAGAGATGGAGTAGCTGGCTTTTGGTTTGTCGAGGGCTGAGTGTGGCAGCACACTCAACGATTCGATAGATAACCCGTCGGTACTGAACACCTTGCCAAGGCGTTCCGTATACGTCTGGTTTGTGTCACTGGGTGCTGGTGTGCACCCAAACAAAACCGTGCTAAGTGCTAACAGCAGCAGTCTGCATTTCAACGAGCTTTCTCCTCACAAAATAAATTAGCAGCACCGCGGCTACTGTAAGCCCGACAATGATACCTACCCAAAATCCGATAGGTCCCATTGCTGGCACAATATAGTCTGTTTTGGCTAATACGTATCCTAGCGTAAAGCCGATTACCCAATAAGAAATAAAGGTGACACCCGTTATTGGTTTAGTGTATCTCAGGCCACGTAAAACACCATTTGCCGATACTTGCAATGCGTCGGGTAATTGGTAAATACAAGCTAAAATAATGATACTTGAAGCGAGCAGAGCAACTTCTTTTTCCTGTGTATAAAGCCAACTGATGTCATGTCTGATCAGGTACGTGCCTAATGCCACAATGGCTGCAACACCCACGGCCAAGATAAAGCTGGTGTAGGTTGCATTGACCAATCGTTCAAGGTTGTTTTGTCCGCTGATATTACCAATCCTAATACCGATCGCCATAGATAAACTGAGCGGTAACATAAATAAGATCATGGTCACACTCGCAGCAACCTGATGTCCAGATACAGCGACGGCACCTAAATCAGCAATAAATAGTGGAATACACGCAAATAACGTCACCTCAAAAAAAGTAGCAAATGAAATAGGTAAACCGAGCTTGGTTATCTGTAAAATGGTTTCTTTGTGCGGCTTCATAAAGTCACTGATCAGCCACTTGCCTTTTAGCTCTTTGCTTTTTAGGCTATAGCAAATTTGTGCAATGGCCATGGTCCAAATAACAATGCTGGTGGCAACACCGCATCCAGCTCCACCTAAGGCTGGCATACCTAATTTGCCATATATAAAGATGTAGTTGGCAATGACGTTTATCCCCAAGCCAAGCAAGCCGATATAAAAAGCAACTTTAGTATTGCCCATACCCTCGGTGACATTTCGGTACACAGTGAAGACTAAAAATGCAACGAGACCATATTTAACATAATCGATATAATCTTGTGCCATTTGGGCAATTTCAGGGCTTGCACCTGTACTGGCAAATAAATAAGGGGTAAAAAAACTGGCAATAAATCCTAATGAGGATAGCATCAAAGCCAAATATAAACCTTGCTGAAAATAGCGTTTTATACTGTCCTGATCATTGGCGCCGACACTATGGGCGACCATACTGGTCAGTGCCAATAAAATAGCCTGTAATGAAAACATCAAAGGGTTGAGTGCGCCAGTCGCAATTGAAAGTGCAGCCAAGTCGTTTGGACTTACTTGTCCTGCCATCATGGTGTCTACGACCGACATCATGACAAGGGTTACTTGAGCTAATAGAACAGGCGTTGCCAGTCTTATTAATTTTTTGGCTTCCCAGAGTTCAAACTTCATCTTAAAACTCAGCAAATTTGAAAAAATGTATTCTATTGAAGTTTGTTATTTTTATCTACGAAATAAGTGTGTAAATCTGTTTCCGAGTAGGATCAGCTTCAGGTAGAATAGCGGCATCATTTTTACCTCGGAAGAAACATGTTTACGGGAATTGTTCAAACTCAGGCATCTGTTGTCAGTGCTCTATTAAATGATGGCGTTATGCGCTTGGTATTATCAGTTGGCAATGAGCACTTACAGCAACTCACCATTGGTGCAAGTATCGCCGTGAACGGTTGTTGTTTGACCGTTGTGCATTTTGAAGCCAGTCATTCAGATGTCGTCGGCCAAGTCAGTTTTGATGTGATTGATGAGTCCTTAAAACTGACGAATTTGGGTCAGCTTAAATGTGGTGACAAAGTTAACTTTGAGCGCTCTGTTACTTTTGGTACTGAACTGGGTGGGCACATTGTCTCAGGCCATATTCACGACATGGCAACTGTAGAAAGTGTGATCAAAACGGCTGATAACGTTAAGATTAAACTGTTGTTAGATGCGGTTTGGACAAAATATGTTTTTTACAAAGGATTTATCTCAGTTAATGGTGCAAGTCTGACGGTCGGTGAGGTTGACGAGGATGGTTTTTGGCTGCACCTAATTCCGGAAACACTGTCAATAACAAATATTGGGCAGACGAAACGAGGAGATAGGCTCAACATCGAAGTTGATCAGCAAACTTACACCATCGTCAACACAGTTGAGCATTATTTGCGTAAAAATACTCTGAGCCCTATGGGCTAAAAAATTTGTTCGTCGTCACTGTCGATCCGTAATTCCAATTTATTGATTGCTTCGTCTATATGCATGTTTAAATGAATAGGGTTACAGCATGCGGCGCAATCTTCATAGAAATCCTGGTCGCCCTCACTGGTGTCTAAGTCAACAAATATATGATGACCACAGTGTGGGCAGCTGATACGTTGGTTATACAGCTGTTTCATAATTTGGCTCCAACAACCGCCTTGAACTCCTTTACTTACTATAGCAGTTATTGCAATTATTACCGCATGGTGACAGTTATTTCAGGATATGTTCAATCTGTTGTTTGGACTGGAGCACATAGTCGCCTGCAAAGACATTGGCATGACATAGCAAACTGTACAACTGGTAAATTGGCTTACGTTGTTGATAACCTTTATCTATTTCATAGGCTTCATTATAGCCGGTATAAAATGCTTCAGGCAATTGCGCAAACAGCTCGCTATGAGCAAGATCAACCTCTCTATCACCATAATAACAAGCGGGGCAATATACGCTTGGCTTATCGTTTGAAAAAGCAATATTACCTCGCCAAAAAAAGCCGTGAAGTAAGGAGGGCTGAACAGGATGATTGACTAAAGGCTTGATGTACTCAACAAAGTTATCAATTTCGACAAGTACAATGTTCTTTTCTTGCAATAATTGCAATTGCCATGCGATACGTTCCTCTGCAAAAAACACTGACCACTTTTTATGCCATTGATTTGGTTGAGCTAGGCCTAAGAAATAGTTATCTTGCTCGAAACCAAACATTTCTTGTTCGTGACGGCTGTGCATTTTTGCTAATGTCTTGCCGCATAAATACCAGTCTTCCTTATCTGGTTGAGAGGGTAACCACTCGTAGACGCTAAAACAGTACTCAAGACTGGACCCGATAGTAATTGGGTCTGCCACTAAAAAGTCACTGTCTCGTGTGAGTAGGGTGTGGTTATCGGCTTCACACTCGTAACGCTCAAGGGCGCTCACATGGTCAACCTTAACTAAAAAGCGATGCTTGTCGTTCTCAATTTGGTAGTTTTTAGATTTGTGGTTGCTTGGCAGTTGTGTTTTTCGAGTAAATTCAAACTTGTCATGAATCGCTTCACTGATGTACTGGTTTACTAGGTTCCACATAGTTAGCCCGGTGGCGTGTGAGCACTTTACCTAACTATGATCGATTTTGGCTATAACACAAATACTTGAGTGCAAATTTAAATCGAATAGAATAGCCACAGTTTAGAAATGTTTTGGAAGTTCACCTTGAATAAAAGTGTTATCACCAACCTAGTTGCAGCCTCGCTCGTTGCCGTAGGTTATGGATTAGATCATGATTTGGTTTTTACAATGGGATTGTTTGCGCTCTCTGGCGCTGTCACCAATTGGCTTGCTGTACATATGTTATTCGAAAAAGTACCTGGTTTGTACGGCTCAGGTGTCATTACCATTAAATTTAAAGAATTTAAAATAGCGATTAAAGAGCTGATCTTAGATGAATTTTTCAACCAAGATAAACTAAAAAGCTTCGCAGAAAAAAATCAAATCGACATAGATTTAAACCCAGTCATTGAACATGCAGATTTATCGATTGCCTTTAACAAGTTGGTGCAAGTTATCGAAGGCTCACAATTTGGTGCGATGCTGGCCATGGTGGGTGGCAAAGAGGCTATTGAGCCAATGCGCGATACTTTTACTGAAAAAATGAAAGAAGCCTTGCGTGAAATGAGTGAACAGCCAGAGTTCAAAGATAAGATTTCAGGGGTGTTAACCAATGGACAGTCTTTAGACTCGATCCGCACGGCCATTGAACATGCCGTAGACGAAAGGTTAAATGAGCTAACGCCGGTTATGGTGAAAAACATTGTTCAAAATATGATCCACACACATCTAGGTTGGTTGGTTGTGTGGGGAGGGGTATTTGGTGGAGCATTTGGTTTATTGGCAAGCGTTTTGTAAAGCCGTTAATCAGGTGTGCATTACTTTTATTTAATGCACACCATTCGCTCAGGCATTATTTAGAGCCAGATAAAACTACAGGCATTGTAGGCTGTATTTTTGCAATGTCTTTGATTGAGGTTTTGGTTTCTAAGTCGATTTTCATAAACTTCGCATTTCGAGTAATGCTATAAGCCTGCGCGAATTCATTTAAACTCATATCGTTACATTCTAGTTTGCTAGTGATACGTGTTTTGGCGGTGTGTTGTCCTCGCAATGCTGCCAACATCACATGTGGGCGGTCTGAAGCAAATGCCATGCAAAGCTCGGTTGCATGACTGTTGTCAGCGGCAACAAATTCAACAGCATGCGCGTTTGACATAGTTACTAGCGCAGTGAGTGCAGTGGTTAATAATACTTTCATCTTTGTTCTCCAAGCAGGTTGTTAAGTGCGATTCCTCTAGAGTATTGGCCTGAACGGGAGAAAATGCTGTAAGGGAAGATTGTACGAATGTAAGGAATTATGTATTTGTATTACTGCAACTGTAAGTACCTCTAACTTAGATGAAAAAACACCTCATATTTATTTCATAACAGCCGAAAAAATTACAAATAAAATTTTGTTAACAGTTCACTATCTGTATGTTTTAACGCTTTTAGCGACTTTTCCTATTTTTATTAAAACCTATTTCAAAAGTATGTATAAGTGTGTGCAAGTGTGTATGTTCTTCGCTCATAAAACAGAAAAGGCGTGCCTGTTTTTTATACAATATTGCGTTTTATGACGTAATTTATCGTAATTTATGGCATTTTGAGGTTTTTACATCGAAATTTTTGTGAAATTTCGCTACAGTCTGTTTGATAACTACAGTCACAAAAACTACAGAGACGAAAATATGAATATGTTCAAACCCTCTGTGATCGTGCTTGCTCTAAGCACAGCTCTTTTGGGATGCCAGCAAGACACTGGTCCTCAAAAAGATAAAGTCACAATCGAGAAAAATCCATATCCAAGCACTTATCAGCCTCATTCAACGACAAGTACCTTAATTACTAATGCGACGGTATTAACGGGCACAGGTGAAAGAATCAATGACGCTGATGTCTACATTGTTGATGGCAAAATTAGTCAAGTAGGCAAAGACTTATCAGTAAATGCTGACACAACAATTGACGCTGCTGGTAAATGGGTAACACCTGGCATTATAGACAATCACTCACATTTAGGTGCGTATCCAAACCCAGGTGTTGAATCTCACCAAGACGGTAATGAAATGATCCACCCTAATACCGCGCAAGTGTGGGTTGAGCATTCAGTATGGCCACAAGATCCTGGTTTTAACCGTGCACGTGAAGGCGGTATTACGTCACTACAAATTTTACCAGGCTCTGCAAACTTATTTGGTGGCCGAGCGGTAACGCTTAAAAACGTACCATCAGAAACCATGCAAGGCATGAAGTTCCCTGAAGCACCATATGGTCTGAAAATGGCGTGTGGTGAAAACCCTAAACGCGTATATGGTGGTCAAGGTGTTGCACCAAAAACACGTATGGGTAACATGGCAGGTTATCGTGAAGCTTGGATTGAAGCGACAGAATACAAGCGTGCTTGGGAACAGTACGATGCTGAATATGCAGCGGGTTTAAACCCAGATGCACCACATCGTGATATTAAGCTGGATACGCTACGCGGCGTACTTGACGGTGAAATCTTAATTCATAACCACTGTTATAAAGCTGAAGAAATGGCCATGATGATCGACCTTTCTAAAGAGTTTGGTTATCACGCAGGTACTTTCCACCACGGTATTGAAGCATATAAAATTGCAGACTTACTAGGTGAGAATGGTAACTGTGCTGCACTTTGGCCTGATTGGTGGGGCTTTAAAATGGAAGCATATGACATGTCACTTGAAAACGTGGCGATTGTTGATGCTGCTAAAAACTCATGTGCGGTTATTCACTCTGACTCAGATACAACTATTCAGCGCCTGAATCATGAAGCGGCAAAAGTCATGTATTCGGCAAATGAAGTTGGCTTTGATATTAAAGAAGAGCATGCGATTAAGTGGATCACATATAATGCGGCGAAATCTCTGGGTATTGAAGATTTAACAGGCTCTATTGCGTCAGGCAAACAAGCTGACGTTGTCATTTGGGACCAAAGCCCGTTTAGCGTTTATTCAAAAGCTGAAAAAGTATTTATTGATGGTGCTAAGGTATATGACCGCCATGACAGTAAGTACCAAGCAGTTAGTGATTTTATGTTAGGCCAGCGCTAGGGGAGTCGCCATGAACAAGTTTAAATTATCTATTCTAACTGGTGCACTACTGAGCTCTTCAGCGGTATTTGCACAAGTAACAGCGATTACCAATGCGACTGTACACACACTAACCAAGCAAGGTGTGTTAGAGAATGCAACTGTGGTGATTGAAAACGGCAAAATCACGGCTGTAAATCCGAAATCTTTTAGCGCAGATATCACTGTAGATGCGCAAGGTAAAGTATTGACACCAGGTTTAATTGGTACAATGAATCAACTTGGTTTAGTCGAAGTGGGCGCGGTTTCGCGTTCAGTGGATGCTTATGACAAATCAGGTATTGAATTTGATCCCAGTAGTGCATTTAACCCACGTTCTAGCTTGATCCCATATGCGAGAAAAGGCGGTTTAACGCAAAACTTAAGCATTCCTTCTTTACCGTGGGGCGAAAGTGGCGTATTCATGGGTCTTGGTTTCGTTGCTGATCTGTCTGGTGAATTTGGGAGTGTAACAGACAGTCACTCTGCATTGATTGTTGATTTAGGTGCTGTAAGTGGAGATGGCTCTCGCGCAGCCTCTTTACAAGCATTTTCTAAAAAGCTGTCGGAGCAGAAGAAAAAACTAGCGTCGAAAAAAGACAAAAAAGATGACAAAGAACCGTCATCAGAAGAAAAACTTTTGACAGACGTGTTGAATGGGAAGCTACCTGTAGTGGCTTCTGCTTCTCGTGCATCTCAATTACTTGAATTGATCAAACTAAAAGAAAAGTTTGGCTTAAATTTGATTATTGAAGGCGCGCAAGATGCGGTATTGGTAAAAGATGAGCTAGCCAAAGCGAAAGTACCTGTTATTGTTAGCTCGGTTGCAAACCTTCCTACTGGTTTTGATGCATTGCATGCAAACTTGGGTAATGCTGGTACACTTGAAAAAGCGGGTGTAAAAGTAATTCTAAATGTGGCCGGAGATGGCAGTCACAATGTTTACCAAATGCGTTTTAATGCAGGTATTGCTGTCGCAAATGGTATGTCTCACGAAGGGGCATTAAAAGCGATGACTGTAAACGTTGCTGATGCATTTGGCATTGAAGGCGGTAAGATTGCCAAAGGTGAACGTGCAGATGTTGTGCTTTGGACAGCCGATCCTTTTGAGTTTAGCACGCGTGTTGATAAAATTTGGATAAATGGTGAGCAAGTCACAACTGAGTCTCGCCATGACAAATTAACAGAGCGATATACCACAGACTCATCAATGCCTCGTGGTTACACCAAGTAATTACGTGAATAATTGACTTAGGCGCCTATTAGCGCCTTTTTTATTGGCCGCCAATGTGTTTTTCCTCGTTACTTTGTGTAATCGCGTTGATAGGTGATGGAGAAAAAGCAAAAAAAGAAGTGCTAGGCACTTCTTTTGAGGTTTTCGAAGTATAAATTACTTATAAACAGTGTAATCTACTTCAAGGTTGATGTCGTTTTCACCAGATACAACCCATACTTGTGTACGCTGGATGCGGCCAACAGGGCTGTGACAAGTCACTACTTGTCTGAATGCTGGGCCAGAGTAATTGTATACCGCGTTTTCAAGACCGTAATGGTTTGTGTGGAATAGTGGGGTACTGTCATAACCGTTGAAAACACGAGACTCAAAGCCTTCATTCATTGTTGCTGAACAATATGTATCTTTGTTTTTGTTGTCAATGTGCAATGACGAAGTGTAGCTTACTTGATCATACCAGCCACGACCGCCACAATGTGAGCTTGAACCAGTGCAGTCTGGCATTTTATATTCGCCAACACCGACTAGGTTTGTTTCCCAAGTGATTTCTGGCAACGCTGAGAACTTATGATAGACCTTGTACTGATCTCCCGCTAAAGTTTGACAGTTCAAAGCTAAGACACGGTTACGCTTTAGTTGCTCGTCAGAGAAACCTGCATTGAAGTGAACCGTATCGACCATAGTCGCGCCAATACCCGCTGTACCAATGTTGACAGTGCCGTATTGTTGACCTGTAAGCTCGTCAAAGATGTATCCACTTGTACACTCAGAACCTGCTTCTTTGTAGTAAACCCAAGCTTCAAAAGAGCGAGCACTTAAAGAGTCAGTTACGATTCGATCGACAGCGCCATTTGCGTAAGACGTTGCTCTATCATAACCATCTAGATCTTGCACGGCAGTTTGAGCAAATGCTGAGGTTGCTAATAGGCTAGATGTAAGCGCTGCGAGTAATTTAAGTTTCATTGGTAACTCCATTGTTTTTAACAGGATGCTTTTTCCTGATGATTGGTCTGACGCAGATGTATTTCCTTAGTTGGGAACTTACATCTTGAATATAAATTTATTCATGCATCGAATTCTATTTAATCCGCTAGTATTGATATATTTGTAATGTATATAGCAATGTTCAAACGGCACTAGAAAATAAAAACTAGATGTTAGCTGGGCTCTAAACTTAGTTTTTATTTCTGTCCGTTGCGGATTGCCAAATAACCTAACGGCTAATTTTTATTGTGTAAACCCCTTGGAGTGACTTCCGTATTGATGATTATTTTTATATACAAAACTTAATTAATTGGAATTTAATATTCTTAATTTTATGTTTAATTTTATTTTTTATATTTCAATAATGTGGTTTTTATCCGTTATGAAATTGTTTTCTTTTAATGTAACCATATGAAATTAATAGCTATAAGTTTTCACTTTCTAAACGATGCTGAGCTGAATAGCTATATAGTAATAAAAGTAAAGTTAAGGGAGGTGTTGAATAACTAAGCTGTTGCTAAATTCTCAGTTATGAAAGTGGAATTTTCACAATGGGCAAACAGGATTTTTAATGTAAAAAATAGGACTATAAAAAATTAAAAATAATTTTTTATTTTGATCTAAATCTATTCTTGGTTCTAATTTGTTTTGCAAATGCGGGGTGATCACGTAACTTTGCTCAGCTTATTTATGTATTGTAGAGTTGATTTGGTGTTACATAAGCACAATGCTCTTCGGAGTCAGTCATTTCCGTTTGCTGCTTATATTGTCAACAGCTAAGCGTGAAGCTGCACAAAAGAGGGCTATCATTATAGTAAATGTTAATGACACGCATTTAAATTATTAGTAAAGTGAAGCGTGTTAGTATTGAATAAATCTGCTTGTTTTTAGATTGTCAGTTTGAAAATCAGTAACCAAAAGCTACAGTGAAAATAGTACATAAATTGGTGTTTAGTAGATAAAAGTATTGTTGAGGTTTTAAAGTGTGTTGATAGATGTTTTACAGATCAGCTATTTATCGAGCGTAGTGATCGTATTTTTGATTACAGTATCCTTGATATCCATTCAGCAGGGGCTACCGAAATTCCAGCGACTTGAGCTTGCGTTGTGTTGGTTGATGATTTTGTCACCTGCCGTTGAATTTATGAGCTTACTTGAATTTGACATTCCATGGTTGGCAGTCGCATTTATACATGCTTCGCCTTTGTTACTTGGACCATTGATCGTTTTGTATCGACAAGAAATGAGCCACATGCGGTCTGGGTACTGGTGGCCTTGCATACATGCCATCCCGTTTCTTTTGTTTTTTACTTACCGCCTGATAGAAAATATAGAAATCACTCTGGTTGTGGGCGTTTTATACTTAACACAAATTATTTTTTATCAGGTTAACTTAATTAAAGCGTGTTGGCCTGAGCAAACATTTCAGTTTCCTAAACCAAAATCTACAGTTGCACTCATTCCTCATAAGGTATTGGTCGCATTTTATTTTGTATTTTCATTCGCAGGCGTGGTTCAAATGATTGGCTACTTGTTTAATCTTGAGCAAATATGGTTGCTTTTACACGTCACAAATACAGTTGTGTTCATATATGTCGTGCTACTTTGTAGAGGATATATAAACTTGTTACTCAAAAAGTTGGATAATTTAAATCAACCTTCTTGTTAGATTCTACAACTAAGTCTTTGCGGCATATTACTGACTGTAATCACCGCCTCACCCACAGGTTAGGCGGTTTATATATACATCTGCTTTAAAGCCAGTTTTTGGTGCTTCTCTAATTTAACATCAGTTAAGTCATGTTTTAGATAAATGCGGCACGGTTTTCAGCTACAAATTCTTTAAGGGTTGTGAGCTTCCTCCCAAGTAATGCCTCTCCATCAGGGCTCACTACAGCTGCTTGGTTGTCTGCAAATAGGTTAAATAATTCAACTAACCCTTCTGCTTGCCACTGCGGCCAACCAGCATCAAGTAAAAATGCTAATGTGGTTTCATTGTCTGGTGAAATATGCGTAACGTTTTTGTCTAATATCGTACTAAACGTGTGTGCTATTTCTTCACCGCTGAGCAGTTCTGGGCCTGTGATGTCGTAAGCCTTATTCTGATGCGCATTAGATGTTAAGACATTGGCTGCAATTTCACCGATGTCGGACACCAATAAAGGTGCAAATTTACCAGTACCTGTACCTAGGTAAAGGGTCCCTTGTTTAATGCCATCAGCCCAGCCAAGCAGATTATCTTGGAAAAAGATGGCACGTAAATGTGTCCAGTTAAGGCCCGAATTCTCAAGGTACTTTTCGCCAAAACGGAATTGGCGTCCAAATAAAATCGCTTCATATTCGGCACCAAATACAGAGTAAAATATAAAGTCTTTGACTGACGTTTCTGCGATGGCTGCATCTATGACTAGCTTGGCGTGTTGCTCACGCTCTAAAACGTTTCCAGTAATGTAAAAGACTTTATCTATGCCATGCATTGAGGCGGTCAATGTATCTGGTTGCTCGATATCCATAATGCGTGTTTTTAAGTTGGGAAATTGTGATTTTAGTGCTTGCGCTTTTTCTTCGCTTCTCACACCTGCGATAATTGTATCCTGCAGATTTGTCTTAGCGAAAAGGGCTTTAATAGTTGCAATACCGTTAAGGCCAGCTGCACCGATGATAAGAATATTAGACATAATCATTTCTCCAATTTATGACGTTATTTGCTTTGATGGGATGATTTTATGTTTAATTTTTAAGATTAAAAATTTCAAAAATATGGGCTTATCATTCTTATTTTTGAAATGTCTGGTTTTACATGTGCATGCTTCGAGTTGTGCGTCAAGACACCCTTGCGACCTATGTGGATTAATTTGTATTCAGAGACATCAGTGCCATGTTTTGCAATGAGACCAAGTACGATAAAAGTTGTGGGAAGTGACATTACATAGCCATTACCTAGTGGCTGAATATCGCAAATTATGAAGGTGCATCAGAGTGACCATAAAATCTAAATATTGTTTGTATATAAATTACAACACTCTGTGATAATCCAATTGAATGAGCGTGCCGTATTCACCGGTCTTATAAAATGTCACAGAGCGAACTATATTTTAATCAAGATACTTACTCGTTGTTTGTTGCTCAGCTTATTCTGATATTGCGAATGAAATGTTCTAAAAACACCAAATGTTGGATTATCAAGGCTGAGTTAACATGACAAATACCAAAGCTTGAATGTAGCTAATCTTAGAAGCGCTATTTTAACAAATAAGAAGGTAAAAAATGTACGATGATTTGACACTTGAGCATTTTATGGAAGGGCTGATAAAACGTAATCCACATGAGCCAGAGTTTCATCAGGCTGTAAAAGAGGTTGCTGAGTCGGTTATACCATATATTAATAAACACCCCCAATACAAACAAGCACATATTTTAGAAAGGATGACTGAGCCAGATAAAGTCGTCTCGTTTAGAGTTTCTTGGGAAGACGATGACGGCAATATTCGTATCAACCGTGGTTATCGAGTTCAGTTTAACAACTCGATAGGCCCTTATAAAGGGGGGCTGCGTTTTGACTCTTCGGTTAATTTAAGTGTGTTAAAGTTTTTAGGGTTTGAGCAAACATTTAAAAATAGCTTAACTACGTTGCCAATTGGTGCAGGCAAAGGCGGATCAGACTTTAATCCAAAAGGAAAGTCTGATCGTGAGATTATGCGTTTTTGCCAATCGTTTATGACGCAGCTGTATCAGCACATTGGGCCAAATATGGATGTTCCTGCAGGTGATATCGGAGTGGGTTCCAAAGAGATAAGTTATCTATTTGGTCAATACAAGCGTTTAACGCATCAGTTTGAGAGTGTATTAACTGGCAAGTCACTTGAGTTTGGTGGAAGTTTAATTCGAACCGAGGCTACCGGGTATGGTAACGCATACTTTATGCAAGCCATGTTAGCGCATCAGGATGACGAAATAAAAGGAAAGACATGTTTGGTCTCAGGGTCAGGGAATGTCGCGTTACATTGTGCTGAGAAAATCATTCAATTGGGAGGGAAAGTTCTGACACTTTCTGATTCGGGTGGCACGCTGTTGGTCCCTGAAGGAATAGATCAAGACAAACTCAATCTCATCAAAGAGGTCAAAACTAACCAAAGGAAGCGATTGAGCACGTTAACAGAGCAGTTCTCGTGTGAATTTTTTGAAGGTAAGAAGCCATGGCATATCAAGGCAGATCTTGCGTTTCCATGTGCGACTCAAAATGAGCTCAATGAAGCAGATGCAACCATTTTAGCTGAGCATGGGTGTATTGCGGTATCTGAAGGCGCAAATATGCCTTGTACCCCAGAAGCGGTGCATATTTTTCATCAGCGAGGTATTTTATATGCGCCAGGTAAAGCGGCAAATGCTGGTGGCGTGGCTGTCTCTGCATTGGAGATGTCTCAAAATAGCATCAGAATGTCGTGGTCTGAACAAGAGCTTGAGCAAAAGTTACACATGATAATGCAGCAAATACACGACCAATGTGTGAAGCATGGTACTCAACATGGCAAGGTTAATTACGTTGATGGTGCAAACATCGCTGGGTTCATTAAGGTAGCGGATGCGATGTTGGCGTATGGCGTTGTTTAACTTTGGGTCAAACAAGTGTGATTTGGTACTCTGACTTAGAAACGAACTACATAAGCCGGTAGTTTATAGCTCCCAAAATAAGGGAGCTATTCAGTCTGTGTTTATATCTCTTCTAAAATACAAGGTTTAGTGCCACACAGGGCGTGCTGTTGTGGAGTTATTTCAACAAATGCGGCATCAAGTGGAGTATTTTCGCACAGACCGGCAT
Source organism: Pseudoalteromonas luteoviolacea (assembly GCF_000814765.1). Classification (GTDB taxonomy): domain Bacteria; phylum Pseudomonadota; class Gammaproteobacteria; order Enterobacterales; family Alteromonadaceae; genus Pseudoalteromonas; species Pseudoalteromonas luteoviolacea_H. The sequence continues at coordinate 75,983 of NZ_JWIC01000005.1, read as the reverse complement.
TTTTTAGTGCTGAATTGGCTTAAAGCGTTTCCATGAATTTCTATCGACAAAATGTAATTTTGAGTCTCTGTAGCTGGCGTTATACACAAACTGTAAGCCGCTATAGTATCGAACCAGTAGCTGACCAGAACAGTCTTGTGATGTGAAATGTAGATGCCTTTCGGAGAGGTCATTTGGTCTAAACTGTCTGAAAGTGTTACTTTCAGCTGGTGCTAGATCCCATACCAGACCACTGTTTAGATATCGAATGCCCATAACGCGCCAAATTTGAGTTACACCATGACCTTGATATAGCATCGTAATGCCTTTTTAGGTAACTTACTATATGGTCATTTTAAATGGCGGATAATAAGGAAATCATGAAATATATCTATGGCGTATTATGTGTTTTAGGTGCTGTGCTACCTTACTGTGTATTTTTGCCTTGGCTTGCAGCAAATGGGCCGAACTTGTTACTGTTATACACTCAAATTAGCACTAATCCTTTGTCATCTATGGCATGGCTCGATGTCATTGTTTCTGCCTTTGTATTGGTTGCTTTCATTATTTATGAAGGCAGGCAGCTGAAAATGAAGCTTTTGTGGCTGCCTATTGTAAGTACATTCACTGTTGGGGTATCACTTGGCTTACCTTTATTTCTATTAATGAGGGAGCTGCATTTAGAGAAAACAAAACTTTAATTGAGTTCAAAGTGGTGTTGCTGCATGACTTTTGACGTTGTGATATTCAAATAGAGGCGCTGCTTTAACTAAACTGATAAAGCAGCCAGCCTAACAACCCGACATGTTATTTGTTTAATATGAGTTCAACGACTTCCTTTTTAGAAGCGATTCTGGCAGTGATAAATATATGTGTATTGTCTACATCATCAATGCTCACAGTATTGCTTGGTAATTTCCCGATGATATTCAGCTGCTTCTCACGTAAATTAAATGACCAAAGTTCAAAGTTATTATTCATTCCATAAATGATCTGGCCTTTCACGATAAAGGGTTTATTGTCGCCACCTTGATTATTTAATGCGGGAATAGGTTCTGCCTCAACACTTCCTAACAACCAAAACTTATCCATTGTATCTGTGTATATCAATTGTCCACTGTCTGTTTTACCTGCCCAGTTTATACGTTTATCTGTTAATACCTGAAACTGTGACGTATTTAAGTCGTATTCGACTAGCTTTTGCACGCCACGAATATTGGCAAGTGTGAGTACCGTATTGTGTGCTTTGTTCCAATTAAGCAGCTCTAAAATGAGGTGTGGGGTAGTGTAGTGATGCTGTGTGCCGTCTAGTTGAACGTGAATAAGTTCATTGTTTACATTCGCAAGTATACTTGAGCCATCGACTGCCCAATGTATACCGCTTATATAGCTATCAATAGGGAATTGGGTCAATTGGATAAGCTTCGATTGCTCGCTCAACCAAATTTGTTCACTGCCTGAGCGGTTTGATGAAAATGCGATTAAACTCCCATTTGGCTGAACTGTTACCGAGTCTTCTGCAACCGTTGAGCGTTCAATGATGTGCTGAGATAGTGTTAGTGTGTTTGTTCCAACGCGGTTGGTCGGAATTGCTGCAATATCGCTGTCGAAGTTGCCTTTGATTACAAGCGCTTTATTGCCATCAGGGTGAAAGTTTGGAGAGAATGTCGGTTGATCTAGCGGTATGCTGATATTTTTTACTTCACCCTCAAAAGATAGTGTAAAAAACTGTCTACCTGTACTAAAAATAAGGTGATTCTCGATGGGTGAAAAGTTTGCGACTAAAAATCTTCTCCGTTGTGCTTCAGGTGGAAAGTTGATGGGGTTGCTTGAGATGAGTTCACCACTTGAATTAAGAATATCGATATAGTATCTACTGTCATCATGAACACTGATAACGGAAAACAAATCCTCTTTAACTGAGTAGTCATAGTAGACAATATTGCCGTTATCCACTTGATAGAGCACCGTACTTTGATTGTTTTGTGCAGAATAGCTTATGAGCTGCCACTGGGTACCTTCTCGTTGCATTAACGCAATTTTATTGTTGTTCAACCAATGAGGTAAACGGATTTCCGAGGTTTTACATTCTAGTAAAATATTAATTGGCTGGGGCTCTCGAAGGGCCATCTTAAAATCCATGCTAATCAATTGATAACACTTCTTTTGTATCGTTGGTTGTTCGCAGTCCATGGTACGAATAAAGACTAACTGTTTGCCATCGGGAGAGAAGCTGTGGCTACCGTAGCTGTCGATGTTTTCAGTGAGTTTATGTTCTTGCTGTGTGTCTAAGTTTTTAGCCCAGATATTGTTGACACACTCTTGCTGTGAATAGCGGTGAAAAATGATGTATTTGCCATCAGGAGAGTAGATGCTGGCGAATTCTCTCCCATCTGAGGCTGTTAAGGCGCGTATTTCTCCAACTGAAAAAGATTGAGACGTATCTGAAGTGGCAAAATGAGCACCAATGAATCCGCATAATACCAGCGTTGTGAAAAAGAAGAGGAGTTTAATATGCCAACTTGCGAAAATTGTCGGTATGTCTTCAACACTTTTAAGTGGCTTACCTTTTTCTGGAACTAACCGACTTTTCGATGTAGTCACTAATTGGGGTTGTGGCTCTGGTTGCCAGCGGACGTGACACTCTAAACTGTAGCCTTGTTTAGAGTGTGTTTTGATATAAACCTGTCCTTTACCATCGTCACCTAAGGCTTTACGAAGTTGCGCAATACTGCGCTGTAAGCTGTTTTGAGAAACGATAGTATCTGGCCAAACTTCTGACAACAATGTGTCTTGGCTTACCACTTTCCCTTGCTGCTTAGCTAGACTAGTTAAAACCGCCAACGCTTTTGGGGCGACGATTTGTGGCTGTTTATTTCGCGTTATTTGATTTCTGGATAAATCGACAAAAAAATCACCAATCCAATATTGTTTTGCCATAGTGCTTCAATTTCACTCTTTGATTGTTATTATTTCTTTGATGAAACGTTTTAAGCATACCTGCGTTATAGTTAAATTTCAAACTCATAACCATATGATTTTTATGGCTTTAAATTCTAAAGTTTATGGCGGTAAGGTAATAGGATAGAGCTAGTATTGAGTTGATTTTTTGCAGTTTATTTGCTGTTTATGACAAAAAACATCTAAAAATAGGTTAGACTCCTCCCCGTGATAACGACGCTTGAATTAGCTTTGCGGTGTGTTTAGTTTCAACTACTTATGAAAAAGACTTTATTATGAAAAACATTTACTTGTCTCTTATCTTACTCTCGTTGATTGGGTGTGCAAATATCCCTCAGCCTTTGGAGGTAAAATCAGATGGTTATTTCCCTGCATCTAAAGAGATTGATCAACAGTATCTTCTCACTAATATCAAAGCAGACAAGAAATACAAAATCGTTTTTATGCGTGAAGAGATAAGTTACCGTTTGAGAGCAGATATAAAAGAGGGCTACAGCACGGTTCATAGACAAGCCTTACTTGATATGGGGTTTACTGTTTATAACTCTGAAGAGTTAATAAAGTTAATGCAAAATCATAATATTAAAACGGATCGTTTTTTGGTGGACTATGACGCCGTAAAAAAACTCCAAAAGGTTGTTGGTGATATTCTGGTGGTAGACATTAAATATTTACCTGAAAATAAAGAATGGAATAGATACACCATAAAAGCATCTAACTTGAGTGAAGAGGTTTACTTTCATATTTCATTTTTACCATTCACATTGAGCTCTTATGAAAAAGGCATGGTGTATCCTGCCTTCAACCGGTTTGTCGATTGGTATAGGCAGTAATTATGGTTTAATACGGTACAAACACAGTTTCAATCTTTTTAGACTCGCACAAGAATATACTTAAGGATAATAAGTTGAAAAAAATAGAAAAAATAGGCTTATGTGCTTGTTTATTGCTTATGACTAATTTTGCACAATCTCAAGGTAGTAATGGCATGTCTGCGTGTATCTCATTGCACGAAGTTGTTACGTCGGTCATTGAGCGAAAAGCCAAAGGCATACCTAAACAAGTTATGATAAGCCGACTTGCTCCTAAACGAGTATTAGAGCAGTCAGAGTTTACGAGCCCGAAAGAGATTATTGCGCTGAATATGCATGAAATCATTGATGATGTATATGACTTTGAAACTCCAGATCGAGATGTTTATGCACATTACGCTGTTGAAAAGTGTTTGGTAAGGGTAGATGGAGGCATTGTTAAGCCTTATCAGTTATTATTTTCAAATCTGAAAAAATGTGGAACATTGCACACAGGCATAGTGCAGCGTCAATGTGTGTCAGCTGCTTTGCGTCACTAGGTCAAATTCATAAGATTCACTATTATTTTGGCGTTAGTACGGGGTATCTTTATATAAACGTGATATGTCGCGGGTTATGTGTCGATGACTCCACTGTTTTGGCTACATCAAATATTCTATTATAATCGCCACGGTCTATTTTTTGACTCTACTAAGAAAGGATTATCTAAATAGTAGGGTTACTATTCTCTGTGGATGGTATGTCGTATTTTCGCAACGTGTACTTTTATGGTTTTAAATATGTCTTTATTCACTCATGATTTAAAAATATAACACTAAAGAAGATATTGCGCCTGCCGATAGGTCTAATCAGAGTGTGTATAAGGAGATCACGATGAAAATAAGACCTGCTCTTAACCTTAATTTGTCAAATTCAAAGTTTGCCGAGTCTAATACTTCGATTATAAAAAGTGAAAAACTTGAGCAAGGTTCAAAAGTGCTACCGACTTCTACTATAGAGACTCCAGTTGAGACATATAGCCCGTATTCACGAGCCAAGCAATATAGAGTTCATTTGATTAACTTCTCTAGTGATAATGGTGGTATCGCTAAGCCGCCAGAGTATCGTTATGGTGAACTGTCGACATTAGAAGACATTGATGCGTTTCTCACACATGAAGATCGGTTAACAAAAGAACAGGCAGACATACTTCGCTCTCATGTACCGTCTAAAGAATTACTCTCGTTAATGGATAAAATGGACGATGAAACATTGAGTCAATTCGTCGATGTTTTAGCAAATTCATTTAATGTTGGAAGTGTTCTTGGAGTTGGGGCAAATATGGAAAAAGCACAGGAGTTGGTGTCTGTACTCAACTCCATGTCTGAAGATGACATAGAAGATACCGTACGTACATTGACGGCACTCTCTGAACAAGAAAATGAAGATAGTGACTTTGGCTTTTATTTATCGTCGTCTTACCATAAGAATCAAGAAGATGTGACTTTTCGAACTTTTTCTGAGGCGGCAAATTATAAAACCCTCGCAAGTCAAAAGTTACATTTTGGCAAGATTACTCACCAGTACGTCGATTTATTAGCGAAAAACCGGTACTCGCAAGGAGACATTGAATCAATTAATCAGCATTTGAAAGAAAGCAGTTTCGAACAAAGCCGTGGGATTTTAGATATGGCGACTCATATAAAGAATAATGATCGAGCGTCTTTTCTCAATCTACTAGATGAAGTCGATAAAGACAGTGAAAACAATATATTTGCGTACGTGAGCAGACTTGTAGATGTGGATGAATACACCAGTGCATATGAGAGTTCAGAGGGCGGTAAGGTACTATTTACTGATAAGATGGAAACTGAGTCTGAACGTACAGAGATGTATACTCACCTGTTTGATGCTTATGAAAAGCAAGGCGTTACTTGGATGGAAGATGTTATTGAACATGCGCATGATCATCCACCTCAGGTCCAATCTCAAGTATGGCAAGCGATTAATCAAACCATCGAAGATAACCCAGCTTTATTCGAAAAATCTGATTCTGTAGAAATGTGGATTACAATGCGTCTTTCATCTATACAGCGGGACTTTGAAAATAAGCAAATTGATGAAATTTATGATGCCGCTGAACTACCTGACATACCATATAACTTAGGAAGGCTCAGTTGGATAAAAAATGAAGAGGTGGCAGAGTGATTAAAGTTTGGTTTAATCTCAATTTATTTAAAGAGCATGTGTGATCACAAGCATGCTCTTGTACTCTAGGCTTGAATTGAAATGCGGTCAGATAATCTCAAAAATAAAGATTTCATTATTTTTACCTGTAGTCACAAATACACGCTGACCATCTTGAGATAAACTAATCGAAGATACACCGTTTATATTACTTAGACCACTGTGTTTGATGTGTTCAATTAAAGTCAGTTCACCACTGCTAGGTGATTGCCTAAACACTAAAAAACCTTTATCAGCTTCACCAGCTGCGAAGACTAAGTTATGTTTATCAGCATAAGCAATACAGCATGCACCGGATAAACCATCAGTTTGCTTGTGGTCAATTACTTGAATAAGTTCAAAATACTCTGAAGCATTTCTTTTAAACACATTAAGACTATTACTTTTGGATGCTGCAACAAATAAAAATTGATTGTCAGGGGTAATGACAATTTGTTGTGGGTTTTGCATGGTTTGGATTTGTTTTTCACCATGAGCAATAGATTGACTTAACCTGTACTTTGCGCCTTTTTCTCTATGTAAAATAGATATTTTACTCTGCTCGAAGCCGCTGATATAAAGCCAATTCGCGTCTTTAGATTGAGCGATAGAGGTGGGTTTTCCCCAATTATGATTGGGCAGCAACTGGCCTAAGAAATTGAGCTTCCCCGAACTTTTGACCTCAAATGTACTAACGGCATTGCTTTGATAACTGGCCACATAGAGCGTTTTATTGTCTTGTGAAATGAGTGTATCCCATGCACCAATGAGCTTAAAAGTGTCTTTATCGCGGACCTTTTTATAGTCACGAAATGCCTGTTTCATATCTATGTGATCACTAAGCGTTTCTACATGTTTAAATTGCCCGTTATCGTTGCGTTTAAATGTCGATAGTGAACCACTATAAAAAGATGAAACAATAGCAATATCGCTGTCAATGACATAAGAAATATCAGAAGCCCCTTCAAGTGCCAGTTGGTGATTGTGCTGCTTTGAAAAACTTTGAGAATATTGAAATTTTTGCTGCTCATTTTGCTTAAAAATGGACAGTGCATTGCTATCACCACTCACAACCAAAAGCACTTGTGCTGCGGTGTTAAACACATATCTGGGGTTGGCTATTTCAAAGTGAGGGTTATTTGCATTTTTAATTGTTTGTTTGTGTCGTAGTGGGCTTTTGTTTGTAATTACTTGATCTGCTAATGTAAGAGAGGACGCGCATGCCAGCGTAAATAAAAAGAGTGTACGAAACATCATAATCGGTACTTAATTTCATAAAGTAACCCTATATGAACATGCAAAAGATCATAAATCAACCTATAAGCTTATGATCAAATTGAACTTTTCGTGCTTAAATTGCTAAAGAGCGTGCGGCTATAAAAAGTATCATGTTTTAGAATTGTATATTTTTAATATAATTTTTAATTTTGAATTCGCTTTGTACAACACACATAGGAAAAATAAATGGAATTAAGTGCTTTCTTTATATTTTTGATTGCTTGTTTAGCGATTAACTTGGTCCCTGGCCCAGATGTAATTTATATCGTAACAAATACGATGAAAGGAAAGACACAGGCGGGTTTGAAAGCCGCCGCAGGATTAGGTGTAGGTTATGTATTTCATACTATTGCAGCATGTCTAGGGTTGTCGGCTATTATTTTGAGCTCGGCAGTATTATTTAGCATCATTAAATTCTTAGGTGCTGCCTACCTGTGTTACTTGGGCATTAAATGCTTGTTATCGTTCTACCAAAAAAAATCAAATGTCAGTTTACAGTTAACACAAGAACGACAGGGCAATATTTCATTCAAGGTATTGTCGTTAGTGTCTTAAATCCGAAGGTGGCATTGTTTTTTCTTTCTTTTTTACCTCAATTTATCGACCCACACAGTGAAAACCCTACTTGGGTTTTACTTATTTATGGCCTTACTTTTAGCACCATGGCAACGTTGTGTAATTTAGCCTATGCCGTTGCGGGCAGCTGGGCATTTAGCCAAGCAAAAACAACTCACTATACGCGTATATTAGAAGGGGTGTCTGGAGTCATGTTAATTGGACTTGCAGGAAAAATCGCATTAGACAATAAATAAATTGTAATATTTACAAATAGAAACAGTTTTCGAGTTTTTTCATGCCATTTTTTCAAAAAATTATAGTATTTTAAGAGGGGAATAATGAGAAGAACTCTATTATGCACTGCATTGTGCAATTAGAAAAAGAAGACCCAGTCGGCACAGAGTACCAATACGATAAGGTTAATTTATTAGAGAATACATTTACTTTGACAGATGGTGCGTATCAGTTTTTAGGGTATGAGTTTCAAGGTGGTGTAGACATGGATTGTAGTAAATAATTCAGGTGGTGCAGTAAATCTGACTTTCGCTTGCTCAGGGGAAGGCAAAGTTATGCTCACACGATGGAACCGGTGATTTGAAGGAACTGAAATGAATGTAAAGGGCTGTTTTTCTCATGTGTACGCTTGTTTATTGGTCATCACTTCACTGCTTTTACTTGTGCCAAGTTTTGTTCCTGGTGCTATGTCTGTGTTGGCTTTTTATTCGTCGATTTTTGTTCTAGCGCTTTCTATTCTTACTGTTAAGCGTGGTCGAAGCTGGTGTTTTAACATGACCGCTTTGTCAGTAACTATAGGTACGCTATTTATCAATGATTATTTGAGGTTGTTTGAACCAATACCAACAGCCACTTGGACGAGTAAAGGTATCTTATACGCAGTACTTGCTGTGACAATATTGACGGGTATTAGGCGGGTTCAACGTTATGTTGAACCGACAAGTTAGCAATTTGGGGCAGCCATAGTGCTGGCTGTTCAGGTTATAGTTGTTGATTCAGTACAGAAGTAATGGATGCGATTCCTTCTAGAAAATTTCCTATCCGAATGTTTTCGTTAGGACTGTGCTGGTTATTGTCCATATTTACACTAGGCACTATGGCCGCAGGAATGTTCAATGTATTCACTATTGGTGCAATGGGGATTGAACCGCCTCCAGAACGCAATATAATCGGCTTTTGACCATAGAAGTTTGTCATGCCTTCGATGGCAACTCTTCCAGCCAGTGAATGTGGTTCGCTTCGAAATGAGCCATAGATTGAGCGTGACTTCATGGTGACAATATACGGATATTTCATACGCTCTTCATGAGTAGGGAGACGGTCAATTACAAAATATCCAAGCCTTTCAATGTGTTTTTTTACCAGTTGTATCAGTCTGTCTGGGTTTGATTCTTGCACCAGTCTTATATCTAGTTCTGCGATGGCCTTACTGGGTATAATTGTTCTAGCTTGTTGTTCGACCCATCCACTGTTCATACCGCGAATGTTCAGTGAAGGATATTGGATAGACTCTTGAAGCGTATTTCCTACTTTATCGTGGCTTGAAAAGCCGAGCTGTGCTTTGAGCTTTGTCTCATCATCAGGCACTTTCGCCAGTCGTGTTTTTAATTTGTCATTGAGGTTTACACCATCATAGAAGCCAGGAATGATTACTCTACCATTTTGTGATTTCATTGACCCCAGAATTTGAGCAAGGTGCAGCGCTGGGTTAGGTGCATAATTGCCATAATGGCCGCTATGTTGGGGCTGATAAGCTCCGAAAGTAGTAAGTTGTATTGTTGCTATCCCTCTTGCACCTAGTGCAACTGTCGGTTGATTTGAATTGTGAGGTGGACCGTCAAAAATAAGCAATAAATCAGCTTGTAGTTTTTGCTTATGCGCAATAATGGCAGCTGGGAGGTGTGGTGAGCCGATCTCTTCTTCGGTGTCCATGATGATTTTTAAGTTATAGTTTAGGAGTATTTTTTGCTCATTCAATATATCCAATGCAACAAGAAACTGTGCAATGGGGCCTTTTGAGTCTGAAGCGGAACGCGCAAATATGCGTAAATTTGGATCTATTCGATTATTTAGTTGCGACCATGGAATAATCTCCCAAGACCCATTATCTGTTTGCGTTTTTAATACGGCTCGATAGGGGTTAGGTTGTTGCCAAGCTGAGGGGTCAACAGGTTGACCATCTGCCTGAAGGTAGACCAGCATAGTTTTGGTGGCGTTGGGATTAATACGCTCTGCATAAACGAGTGGACTGCCCGACATATCAAGCGTTTGCGCTTTAAAGCCTCTCTGGCTAAATGCTTTGATTAGCCAATTGGATAACTGTTTGATGTCTTCTGGGTTATGTGTGTCATTGGGTAGACTGAGTAGCTCCCTAAATAGCGCAATCGCATCGGGTGTTTTAGTTTTAACTGCCCGTTTTAGTTCACTGTTACTTAAAACCTCTATGGCTGGTGCGTGAAATGGCAATGTGCAAATTAAAAATATATACGATAAAGTTGTGTATTTTATTGTTTTTATCATCTCTAAAACCTCCTTTTTACAAATTTATACTTGGTGTTTTTAAACCCTAATCAGCTTTATCTAAGGTTTATTTTAAATTTAATCATACGGTGTATTTCTGCTTTTGTAATTAGAATGGGTTGTAGGAATGGTAGTGAGTTAAGCAATGACGTTAACGACTGTATTTTCATATTTGGCAATGCCAAGTTTAGTTTTTTTCTTTTGTGCTGCATTCGTGTTTTATTTAATATGTTGTTAACTCTCCTTGCTAATAAATAGATAATTTCATTATTTTGTATAAATATATTTATAATTATTTCAAAAATTGAATTTATCCAATCTTTGATGTGAGGCTCGGTGAGTGAATATTTTTACTTTAAAAATTAAATAAACAATAAAGGAATAACAATGAAATTTGCCCTAAGGACAGTATGTTTCGCTTTGAGTTTGATTGCATCACCTATGTATGCAAACGACCCAAGCAGCCAACATGCACCTTCTTCGCCCGCATTCACGCAGTTGGAGAGCAGAGCCGTTGATGCTCTTAAATCTCGTTATATGCGAGCAGGACTGAACCACAAAACGCGCCCGTTTTTATACAAATTACTCACCACAAACAGTGTGTCTGAGCTCGGCTCAAAGGCGCTGCCAATAGGCATGTTATCGAGTAGTTCGTGCCAAGCTTCTGTTGTGCGTGATTGCTTTCACTTCACTAACCTCGGGTTTACTATTGAGGAGAATGAAAAAACAGGAGAGCAATTTTTAACGACAACAACGATGTACTCTCAAAATGAGTTAGCAGAGTATATATTGTTGGACGTTCACGTCGCCAATACACATGGAGAAACAATCATTGATTATCAAGTGGAAGAGTATTTCGGTGATGGTGCAGAGCAAAAACGAAAGCTTATTTCAGCAAAAGCGCCTTTGAAAGGCATTAAAGAAAAAATTAAACAATCAGATCTGATTGTGACTTCTTCGGTACTAACAACGTTTTTGGACAAACAGGGGGAGCGGAAAACTTTCTATAAGCAAATACAATCTGAGCATGTTTTTGAAAGTATTACCGCATTGATAGGCGGTTCGAATAAGGCGTCATTTAACCTAGTCTCAATCCAACACCCAGTTGATAGCACGTCGAGCTCAGGCGCCGGCATGCCTGATGGCAAAATTAACGTCTGTTTAAATCGTCATCACTTGGACTGTGATTATGTGAGTGATCATCCTTACGATACACCAGTGGCAGATTTAAGACTGCGAATACCAATGAAAGGCAGTTATACCGTCTTGGGAAAGGTTAAAAAAATATATCGCCGTGATTGGACGTCGTTTGACGTTGTTGAAGTGTCTGAAAATTACTTATGGTTGAACTATAACCCAGTTAAACATCAACCCTCAGTGATGTCGTCTGCAACGAATGTTTACATACAAACAGTAGAAGGGGGCGGAGCACATTTATTTGGTAATACTGAGTTTTCAGATTTAAATAAGGAGTTTGCAGATCACCTTTCTTTAAAATATGTTCAAGGCTGGGATGGGCGCTATAACACTGAGGTTTCGTGGGATATTCCTGCTGACAAAGGGGTTTTTGGGGATTCATACCTTTATTCTCGTCAACAAGATGCAAATTGGTTTATCCATTTGTCGGTTGCAACAGAGTATATGAGAGGACCGCGTAAACTCGTCAGAGATTTATCAGTGATTACGGGGACTTTTGATATCCCTGGGTCGTCAAATAGTGATATTTCTCAACTACCACTACAAGTTGTTTATTCTTGTTTAGCTGGAGAGTCTGAAATCACCCTGCTTAATGGGGATAAAAAACCCCTTGAAAAGTTAAAAGTGGGAGAGACCGTGCTTGGTAGTAGCCAGTTTTCTCCTGGGCATAAAATACCATTAACCATTTCAGATATTTCCGTGGGAACAGAGATATTGCCTATGATTGAAGTCACAACACAAAAAGGTGCCACACTATTACTGACTGAATCACATCCAGTTGTAACTGGAGCTGGGCAGTCTATATGGGCGAGTAAAGTTAACTTAGGGCAGTCGATAATGACTGAATCTGGACTGGACATAGTCATAAAAGTCAACAAAATTGCTTATGATAAGCCTGTATACAACCTAAAATTAGCACGTCTAGACGATGCATCAAATGCCATAGAAGGCGAGACATTTAATATGTTTGCAAATGGTTTGTTGGTGGGTGATCTGGCAACACAACTGCAAAATGAATTTGAAGAGGTGTCCTTCTCTCGTGATGACATGCTTAATCGCATCCCGTCCTATTGGCACCAAGATTATTTAAACAGCCTTAATTAACATTGAATTGCTTGTTAGGAGATCAAATTCACCTAGCAAGCAATTTTTAGGTGAAGTACACAAATGGACCTAATCTCTGTGTTCTCGCTTGATTACAAAAAAAGAGGATTAAATATCGCAATGAATTATTTAACTCATGAGAGCACCGTTAGACCTTCTGGTAATAACTGGTCTAAAAAATAATAACACGTATGATTGAAGTGCTTCACAGGTAATCTGTTGTTGATAAGTTATAAAGCAACATGCAGTATTACTGATTATGAACATTAAAAAGTTTAAAATGAGTAGTAATTATGAAAATAGCGGTGGCGCAAAGTAGCTCGGTTAAAGGAGATGTGAACGCGAATATTGTCAATCATCTCAGGTATATTCATCAAGCCAGTTTATATGACGTCAATTACCTTATTTTTCCCGAGCTGTCTTTAACTGGTTATGAAATGGAATTGGCGAAAGAGCTCGCTTTCAAACCAGATGATGTACGTTTAGCGCCGTTTGTTGACGCTGCTATAAAATGCAATATAACGGTTGGTATAGGCGCACCTATTCAATCGACTGGGTTAGAGAAAATTGGCCTGTTGATAATTCATAATACGGGTGAAATTGAAACTTACGAAAAGATATACCTTCATGAAGGTGAAGATGTATATTTTAGCAGCGGTGATCAATATCACTTAGTTCAACTCGAGCAAGAATCGATTGCCAATGCCATATGTGCAGACACGATTAATCCAGCGCATGCAAAGACTTGTTCAGAGCTTGGAGCATCCATATATGTTGCTGGCGTTTTGGTAACCCCTAATGGTTATGCAAATGATGCGAAAATGTGGGCTAGTTATTCTGATGAATATCAAATGTTGGTTGCTATAGCGAATTTTAACAAGCCAAGCGGTGGTCTACCCGCGGCAGGTAAAAGTGCGATATGGTTCAAAGGAGATTTGCTTGCACAAGCTGGGGAGTCGCAAGATGCGTTGGTTATCGCCCAAAAATGCGATGGTCACTGGGTCGGTGAGGTGCACGAAATACCTAATTAGACTCGTAGCAGAGTCATTTTTCAGCGATGACGGGCCAGTAAGTCATTGGAATAGGTGAAATAAGTGTGTGATGAATAGGAAATCAACATCATGGCCGGACTTGCTTCGGAAACCACTTAAACGTTAGGTGTGTCATTGATAGGGGATCAAGGAATATGTGTAGAGTCGCAACTTTTGATGACAGCGCGAATATTGCAGTATTGTCTGCACAAGTTTGGTTGCATAATTACGCCACTGAAGGGATTAATACTGCCATTTCGGACTATGTTCTTCGCGAGTTTACTTCTCAAAATATCGCAAAAAAACTGAGCGCCGATGATTACAAATATATTGTATCAGAGCGTGATGGTAATTTAATAGGCTTGATTTCGCTAGACTTTTCCAGTATTTGCCCTATTACAAAAACGACAACCCCGGAGCTTGATAGGCTCTACATTCAGGAGCCATTTACTGGACAAGGATTGGGCTCTCAATTACTCAAGGTTGCCATCAAAGAGTGCAAAAATTTGGGTTGTGAACGGGTGTGGCTGACGGTAAATCATAAGAATACCAGAGCTCGGGCTTTTTATAACCGCCATGGTTTTGAAGAGATCGGAGAGACTTATTTTGTATTAAATGAAGAACAACATTTAAATTATGTATTGAGCAAATCTATCGTTTAACTATGTGGCAGTTACCAAATGAATGAATATAGCGTTAGTACTAAATGCTTGAGGAGCGATAATGAATTCACTTGATATTCGTCCATTTATTCCAGTCAAAGAGTTGAATGTGTCGAAAGCATTTTATGAGGCGCTAGGGTTTGAAAGTGATGATACCAATGACGAAATGACCATAATAAGTAATGGAACATGTACCTTCTTTTTATATCAAACTGTCGATATAGGCACAGAGGCTAACCTTATGTTTCAGCTCATTTTGCCAGATATTCAAGCGGCACTTAATTCTATCCAAAAAGTACAAAATACAGATATAAGGTATGAACCCATCAAAGAAGCACACTGGGGTAAAATCATCTACCTTTGGGGGCCTTCAGGAGAAATGTGGCACATTACAGAACTGGCAACGTGACTAAACCTATATTTTAACCGTCAGTGCTGGGTATGGGCTAATAAATCACAGTACTGTTTATTTATACAGTTATGTGTATAATCGTTCTAGTATTACCGAGGAATGATTATGAATTATACAATTGAAGAACATGTACCTACGCCCCAAGAATATTGCGATATGCGCGTGACAGCTGGCTTGTCAGCAAAATCCTTAAAAGCAGCCCAAATTGGCTTACCAAATACGCTATACGGTGTGTCTGTTCGTCATGATGGCGAGTTAATTGGTATGGGACGAGTTGTGGGCGATGGTGCATGTAATTTTGAAATTGTAGATGTTGCGGTTGACCCAAAATACCAAGGCCAAGGCTTAGGTCGACAAGTGATGGAATATATAGATAGATACTTAACATCGGTAGCGCTTGAAGGCTCGTATGTATCCATGATCGCTGATGAGCCGGTATTTTACGAAAAACTAGGCTACCGCTTAGTGACACCAAAAAGTCAGGGCATGACAAAGAAGTTTTATCAAGCTAATTGAGTTGGGTAGGGGGAGCTGGTGTTTCCCTTCATCTCGTTGTTGTCTGAATAAGTTGCGCAAGTCTATTCACACCTTTTGTTCACACAGTTTTTTCACCATTCAAATTCAATCTGTTAACTCTTGTCGCAAAAGATTATTATATAGTTTAGCTTGTCATATTGAGATATGGGTATGGGAAAGGAATTGGGTTCAGAACAACTCACAACATCACAAACAAAAAGCTTAAATAAGCTGGAAGGGGATAAAGCTCTACTTCTATGGCTAAGAGGGAGGGAGGCTTGGAATGATTGGATGAAAAAACACCCAGAAGCTGAAGTAAGTTTTGAAGGAGTTGTGTTTAGTTATTTGGCACTATCCGAACGGTTAAAAGGAAAAAGGCCAGTGCCACAAAAGCTTAAAAGTTACGTGGATTTTTCTGGGTATATCTTTAATGGTTACATTTCTTTCGATGGTGCTGAGTTTCACTCTAAAGCGCTATTTAGAAATGCAAAATTTAGTGGCGTTTCAAGTTTTTTTCATACCTGCTTCAAAGATTTAGTTCATTTTAGTAATTCTGAGTTTCATGATCGAACTGATTTTTCTAGTGTAGAGTTTATTAACGAAGTTGATTTTAGTAGGGTTAAATTTAAGAACTTTGCTGATTTTTTTAATGCCAACTTTGGTTCATTAAGTGAGTTCTATGAGATAGAGGTCTGGGAGACGATAAACTTTAGATCTTCAGTTTTTCTTGAAGAAACGCAATTTATCGGAGCTGTATTCAAAAATAACGTTTCTTTTACTCGCGCCAAATTTTTCGGCGGAGCAGTATTCAATAGAGCGAGTTTTTGTAAAGAGTTTAGTCTAAAGAACTGCCAGTTCCTTAGTAATGTCGACTTCGGAAATGCTAGTTTTGGTAACACCTTTTATTGTTCACCGCTAAACTCTGAAAAAATAAAAAGTATTGATTTTAAAGGCGCTTCATTTGAAAAGTCTTTCTCTATTTCTGGACACTTTGAGTGTATCCCTGATTTACGACTAACTAAAACAAGCCACCACGTAGATTTAAGCCATCTATCAGTCAAGTTAAATAGGATATTTATCAAGAATTGTGGCCTAGAAAGAGCAATAGATGCCGAAGATTCAGAGCGGCTTTGTAGACTAAAAGAAATAGCTGAGTCTAACAAAAATCATAATAGGGCATTAGCATTTCATGCTGACGAACAAAGAGCTAGCAGGTGGGGTGTATTAAATTCATGGCAATCAATGTTAGATATGCTTTATTCGCTTACAAGTAATTACGGACAAAGCTTAGCAAGGCCATGCTTTTATCTAGTGCTATCGATCATATTGTTTGCAGCATTTAGTTTAAAACAACCCGAAAACATACATAAAGAAGAAGGTCAGCTCAAAACCGCTCTGACAATATCAATAGCAACAGTGACACCGTTCATCTCTATTTCTAAAATAGAGCGTGAGGCGGGTATTAAGAAGTTATATGGTCAAAAGCCCCCAGAAGACTATGGTTTATACAGCTATGCGCATGCTGGCATTTCATTTGTTTTTATATTCTTAATAGGTTTGGGCCTTCGGAATCGATACAGGATATAAATATAGCCCATACAGAGGTTGTACTTTCTTATTTCATATCCCCTCTAAATCAGTATCATAGAATCAATATACCTCTAAGAGATATTAAATATGGAAAAGGAATTGGATTTAGGAAAACTCCTAGCACAAGAAGCGCAATTAGATGAGCCGGTGTCCCTTTGGGGTGAAAATGCGCTTCTTCTTTGGCTTAAAGGAAAAGACGCTTGGAATCAATGGATGGAAGAAAACCCCGGAGCTGAAGTTAGCTTTGCTCATGTGATTTTTGATAACCAAAAATTAAAAAAGCATTTTCCTGATTATTTTAATACTCAGGAGGAGACTTTATTTGATGAGGTAGAGGAATTTTGCTTTGAGGGGTTCATATTTGGTGGCGATACAGATTTTTCCAAAGCAACTTTCAATGGTATTGCGAGTTTTAATAACTCAACGTTCAAAGGTGATGTGAATTTTAGCAATTCAATCTTCAATACCTATGCGTTCTTTCAAGAATCAAGCTTCAGCGGCGAAGTAGATTTTATAGAATCAACTTTCAGCGACGACGCGTATTTTGACAACTCAACCTTCAGCGATCATACCAGATTTAAAAAAGTGATCTTTAGCGGCGGTGCAGATTTTAAAAATGTAACTTTCAGCGGTTATACGGTCTTTTCCGGAGCAACCTTCAGTGGCGATGCAAATTTTAAACGGGCAGGATTCTCAGGTTTAGCGGACTTTGTGTCAGTGAACTTCAATAATGGTGTTGATTTTACAAAAGCGAATTTTATTTTCGATATTAGTTTTGGTGGCACCCAATTCAATGGGCTTTTAGACTTTTTAGGAGCAAACTTTTTGGGCGAGGCGCTATTTAGAGATGTAACCTTTAGTAACTCTGCAAACTTCAGTAATACGGCTTTTTGTAGTACGGCTGATTTTAACAATGCAAACTTTGGTGGTTATGCTGACTTTCTCGAAGCGATATTTAGTGATCATGTCGAATTTAATAATGCTGTATTTGAATCTACTTTTAAGTTTAAACCAAACTCCTCTGAAGAAGTTGTTTCACTTGATTTTAGGGGGGCTGCATTTAATAAGTTATTTTTAATATCTGGTAATTACACTTGTATCCCCGATTTGAGGCAAACCAAAACAAGTCACCATTTAGATCTTAGCGAACTAAAAGTTCAGCTTAAAAGAACCGCTGAAGGAGTTGGTGCCATCGGAGAAAGGGCTATAGACCCTTTAGACTCCGAACGACTTTGCAGATTAAAAGAAATAGCTGAGTCCAATAAAGATCAAATAAGAGCCTTAGCATTTCATGCTGATGAGCAAAGGGCTAGCAGGTGGATAGCATTAAATCCATGGCAATCAATACTGGACTCTTTTTACTCGTTAACCAGCAATTATGGTCAAAGTATATTTAGGCCATTTGTGTTTTTGATGATGAGCATTTTTGTATTTTCTCACGTTACCATAAGTTATGCAGATTCAAAAAAAGATGTTCAGCTAACCACTGCGATTGTTATATCAGTGGCTACTGTTACACCTTTCATGGCTATCTCTAAAGATGCCCGAAGTAACAATATTAAAAAGATATTTAGCAACGATATACCAGAGAGCTACGTTATGTATGGCTATTTTCACTCATTCTGCTCATTTATATTTATCTTTTTAATAGGTTTAGGTCTTAGGAACCGATTTAGAATTTAATTACAAAAGCACCGCAGGTGCGGGTTTTTTGCTGTATCAAGACTCAATAAAGACGATGCCTATGATGTATGAGTTTAATAGCTAATAGCTTGTGAATGTCTCAAATATGGCCTGCGGTTACTAGCTTGAAAAAAGCAAAATTCAACACCAATTTCTCCTGAAAACTCGCTATTTCTAACTATATTTGTAATAAGTAACAAGCAAATAGTGAATTTAGATGAACTTTAAAAGCCTTCAAGTCAAATACTCGTTTTTGTTTTTTGCCATCTCTGTGTTTTTCATCGCGGTTGTGTCTATCAATCTATACCTCATATCTAAAACAGAACACAGTCTCAGTGAAGTTGGCAACAAGTTTAACCCCGCAATCTCGGCGGTTATCAATGCGGATAGAGACTTATACCAAGCGCTATCCGCGGAACAGCACACTTTATATAGCACCAACCTAGGTAGCAGCTACAACAGCTTATACGCTGATTATCAAGAAAACGCGCAGCAGGCGCTTGATCGTATGAATAAATACCGTGAGTTAATGCAAGACTACCCCAGTGCACTTTCTCCGCTGCAAGGGTTTGATAACCAGTACAGGA
Source organism: Pseudoalteromonas luteoviolacea (assembly GCF_000814765.1). Lineage (GTDB taxonomy): Bacteria > Pseudomonadota > Gammaproteobacteria > Enterobacterales > Alteromonadaceae > Pseudoalteromonas > Pseudoalteromonas luteoviolacea_H. Next base: position 56,873 of record NZ_JWIC01000005.1, on the reverse strand, counting down.
CTTGGCTCAGTGACTCTCAAAAAGTGTTTGATTTGATGCGTCAAGGCGATAAAAGTGCCGCCATAATCCAAAGTGAGGGGGTGGCAACACAAAGCTTTAACGACCTTCGGGAGTATTTTAATTTGGCAGGGGAGGCCGCTGATAGAATCAGTGGTGAGGTGAGCAGCGAGTCCATCAGTGAAGTAAATAGCACTTTGACCGTGATTTGGGTGATCAGCGCCATAGTGGTTGCGATTATTATTGCCATTGGGGTGGTAGCACCTAAAAAAATGGCTAATGCGCTCAATGATTTGGCAAAGCAGTTAAAAGAGATGAGCCATGGTGATGGGGATTTAACGAAACGTATTAATTCAGACCGCGATGATGAATTAGGCGATGTGGCCAATGAGTTTGATAGATTCGTAGCAGGTCTATCAGAGCTGATACGCACCATTGTTGATGAGTCTATGTCGGTTGTTAAAGGGGTGGAGTCTCTTGAACGGGGCTCTAAAGATATCCACGATACGTGCTCTAATCAACTACAAGCAATTGAAGTGATTGTTACTGCCGTCAATGAAATGTCTTATGCAATTAAAGAAGTAGCTAAAAATGCCAGTTTAACTGCGCAAGATTTATCTCATGTCAATGAGCTAACAGACGAAGGCACGAATGTTACCAATCAAACGGTTAGCCAAATAACGCAGTTATCGGAGGTGGTTGCACATGCGTCAGATACAATCACTAAGGTTGCCGAAGATTCAACGAATATTGCGTCTGTTTTAGATGTTATTCGAGGCATTGCTGAGCAAACGAATCTACTGGCGTTAAATGCGGCCATTGAGGCTGCGAGGGCGGGGGAGCAGGGCCGAGGCTTTGCAGTGGTTGCTGATGAAGTACGCACGCTTGCTAGTAAAACACAGCAATCAACCGAAAATATTCAAGAAATGATCTCTAATTTACAACAAGGTGTTGAGCAGGCAGTCTCATCTATTGAAAAGGGCAATGAGTCAACGAGTTCAACGGTGGAATGCTCTGCGCAGACACTGGAGTCGTTAGATAAAATTGCGCAAGCATCATCACGTGTTTCGGATGTCGCAGCGCAAACTGCCACGGCGACAGAGCAGCAAAGTAAGGTGACAGAAGACATCAGCGGCAACCTGACGCAAATGTCCGAAGGCACACGTCATAACTTTGATACCGCTGTCGAAAATGAAGAGATTGCGGATCAAACGATGGCCAGTGCTATAAAACTGCGCGAGGCAGTTGGTGGTTTTAAGTTAGGGTAGAGTTTTGCTTTAACAACATAGGAAAGAACGCGGTTATTTTGTAGCTCTTTTGTTGTTTTAACTATGAATGATAGGTTTAATGTACAATTGATATTGTATAAGCCTGATTTTAATCTTCTAAAAAAGTAATCCCTATTTAGTTGCACCTCGTACCACCATTTATTTTTTATGATTGACCATCAAAATAAATGGAGTCGCGATAATGGCGTTAGAGAAAGCGAAAAATGTATTGGGTGGAGACCTAGAGGTATGCTGTATCGATCCGTTAACCGGATTTATGCGTGATGGCTATTGCAATACGAATGACATGGACCATGGTACACATGTGGTGTGTGCAATTGTCACTGCAGAATTTTTGGCATTTACCAAAGCGAGAGGCAATGACTTAAGCACACCTATGCCTCAGTATCAGTTTCCAGGGTTAAAGCCGGGCGATGGCTGGTGTTTGTGTGCGCTGAGATGGAAAGAAGCGCATATAGCAGGCTTTGCGCCACCTGTTAAGCTAAGTGCAACGCATGAAAAAGTTTTGGAGTATGTCGACTTGGATGTATTGAAAGAGTTCAGCATTGACTGAGTTCATACATTGAAATTATGTTAATCGAACTGGTAGCTCTATACCAGTTCACTCAACACTTACCATCTGAATTTGAATTTTGTCTTATATTTCTTCACTTTATCGACCAAGGTTTGACCGAAAAAATGCTCAGTGATAGTTTTTTTGTGCTGAACTTTATAAAAATAATCAGTAGTCGTTAAATTAAAATAACAAGGAAATCAATAATGCATTTGCGCAATTCAAAAAAGGCATTGTCCATTGCTATTGCCAGCGTTTTGGCGATAAGCGCCCACGCAAACGCCGGAGTAAAGCTTTCACCGACAGAATTACAAGGACTGAATTACAACAAACCTTTGGTAGAAGGGAAACTTAACCCGGCGATTACGACACCCAAAGATATGCTTGGCTTTGCTGTTGGACAAAGGGCTGCGACACCTGCGCAAATTACAGAGGCGCTCTCACAGTGGCAGCAAGAGAGCAATAGAGTGCAAGTCGTGGAGTATGCGCGTTCTCACGAGGGTAGGCCACTGCATTATGTGGTGCTCTCGTCGCCAGAAAACTTAGCAAATGTTGAACAAATTAAGTCTGATTTAGGCCGACTCGCCAATCCTATCAATTTGTCCAAATCTGAAGAAGCGCAAATTATTAACCGCCTTCCAGCTGTGTCTTGGTTAGCCTATACCATTCATGGCAATGAGGCATCAGGCAGTGACGCCGCACTTGCGACCATTTATCAGTTAATCGCATCTCAAGAGCAAGACATTGAAACACTGCTTAAAGACAGTGTTATTATTATTGATCCGTTAATGAACCCTGATGGGCGCGCTCGCTTCACTAAGCAGCTTCAACAGCGCCGGGGGATTGCGCCTAATGTGGATACCCAATCCACCTTGCATACCGATGCCTGGGCTACGGGTCGAAGTAATCACTACTTTTTTGATTTAAACCGTGACTTCACCTTGGGTGTACACCCAGAAACGCGGGGAATTGTTAAATCTATCAATGAATGGAATCCCCAGTTGATGATAGACGCGCATGAAATGGGGTCGATGGACTCCTACCTATTTGGTCTAGCGAGAGAGCCTGTGAACAAGAACCTATCCTCTTACGCTAGAAAGTGGGGGCGTGTGTTTGAAAAAGATCAGGCTGATGCTTTGGACAAAGAAAACTGGCCCTATTATATGGGAGAATGGCTAGAGAACTTGTATCCAGGGTACTCAAGTTACGCTGCGTTTAGAGGGACCATTCATATTTTATATGAACAAGCGCGGATCAAAGAAGATGGCGTAAGACAATATAATGGACGTATTGCCAGTTATGCAGAAGGGGTAGATAAACAATATGTGAGCAGTATCGCTAACATTAAAACGCTAGCAAAACACTCTAAAGATATTTACCGTGACTTTGTCAAAGATAAACGTCAGCTTATCTCAAAAGGAAGCCCTTTTGCTGAGCAAACCTTTGCGATACTCCCCACTAAAAACCATCAAAGAATGGCCAAATTTGTTGACTTGATGCAATTACAAGGCTTTGAGCTACATCAAAGCACTCGCCCAATAAAAGTCAGTAAAGCTAAAAACCAACTTGGTGAAATGGTCAAAGCAGATCTGCCAGCAGGGACACTCTTAATTAGGAATAGGCAGGCTCAGGGGCGTTTGGTGTCAGCCATGTTAGAGTTTGACGCACAGATCACAGACGAAGTGCTAATTGAAGAGCGTCAACGATTGCTTCGAGATGGTTCGAGTTTAATGTATGACGCGACCGCTTGGAATATTACTATGATGTACGGTTTAGAGGCTTTGACGGTCAAAGAGGATATCACTGATGATATCCGTCCGTATGATGCACCTCAAAATCGCCCACCCATTGTTAAAAAAGCCAATTCGTTAGCTTATGTGGTAGATGGTCAAGATGATGCATCGGTCGGCTTTGCAGCAAGATTAATGGAACGTGGTGTGACGACGCGCATTATAGATAAAGAGACGATATTGGATGGCGTAAACATAAGTCGTGGTTCAATCATTGTCTCTAAATATGACAATGAGTTTTTTGCTGGTGACTTAGATGCGGTGGTGGAGAAAACAGCACGAGAAATGCAGGTAACAGCCGAAGCGATTGCTGGTGGACGAGGTGATGGCGATTTACCTGACTTTGGTGGCTCACATTTTAAAGTACTTGAGCAGCCTAGAGTGGCAATATTGAGCGGTAATGGCATCAGTTCATTAGACTTTGGCGCGATTTGGCACAGTATAGACAGCCACTTAGGTATTCGTCATTCACACATTGATAGCAGCCGATTTAACCGAACAGACCTAAGGCGATACAACACCTTGATCCTACCGTCGACATGGAGAAGCACCCTAAGTAAACAGGCCCTAGCAGAGATTTCCACTTGGGTTGAAGCAGGAGGCACGTTGATTGCCATTGATGGCTCAGTGCCACAATTGACTAATCCTGAAGCGAAAATAAGCCAAGTTAGACAGATACAAGACGCTTTTAAAGAGATTGAGCAATATGATATTGCTTTACAAAAAGAGTGGTTAGCGCAGCAGAACAGCTACCCTGAAATAAGCAGTGTCTGGCAACATACCGCTGCTGATACAGTACATTACCCGTGGGATGCTAACGCAAAACTACCCTCAGAAAAGCAGCTGAAAAAGCAAGATCAGTGGCTTGCACAGTTTAGAACTGCAGGCGCGATTGTCGCAGCGCGTACAGATCAAAAACATTGGCTGACCTTTGGCGCACCAGCGGTATTACCTGTTTTGACATCGAGCGATCCGGTCTTGATGACAAAAGGGAGTGTCCAGTCTCCGGTGAGGTTTGGTACTTACCAAGAGATGGATGACAGTGCGTGGAAGAAACAGGTCAAAAGCACCAAAGATGGCCAAGCTGCTCGTAAGATCGGTTGGGCAACTTTACCTGAAAAGCAAAACCTGACTTTACGAATGAGTGGCTTGTTATGGCCTGAGGCGAGCAAACGCATTGCGAACTCAGCGTACTTAACACGTGAAAGCAAAGGCGATGGTCAAATTATTCTGTTCTCGGGCCAACCTGTATTTAGAGGTTCAACGCTTGCTACTAATCGTTTGTTACTTAACGCGATTGTTTATGGCACAGGGCTCGGTGCACACACGCCAGTCACCAAGCTATAAGGTTTATTGGATGGCTCTACCATGGGGTATTTTATATGGTAGAGCCTCTAAGTTTTCAAATATCAACACCACATCGTATTTGAACGCTGGCAATAACGTTGTGTTGTCGTTGCGATGACCTACAGAAGTTCTTCACTGCCGACTTTTTTTGAATCGGCTATTCGGTGTTTTTAAGATCTCATGATAACAATATGGGCCAATCACTATCGATGACAACAGCAGTAATATGGCAATCTGTTCATGGCTTGCTGGGCCAACAAAGATAGAGGTAAACGGGTATTGGCTCAGATCGAAAAAGTAAGAGGAAAAGATAAGTAAAAAGGCGATTAAGTTGTTAAGCATATGGATAAGTATGGGCGCAAAAAGCGTTCTATACCTTAACCTGATCAAGCATAAAACGATGCCAAAAATGATGTTGGCAACGTAATCATGATGCAACAAGCCAAATATCAATGAGGTAATTGCAATGGCCCATAGAGGAGAGAGTTTTAAACTCAATCTATCAAGCAGGATCCCTCTAAACATCAGCTCTTCTAAAATAGGTGCAACGATGACCATTGCGATAAACAGTAAACCCATATAAAAATAAAAACCGCTGTCTTGAGCCGAAATGGTGAGATCCAGCTCTCTCGAATCAACAAGGTTCAAATCTGCTTCTGTGTATAGTTGCATAATGTCTAGCCAAGCAATCGATACACATAACATAGCAAAGGTTAAAACGATTAAGTGGACAAATTTTGGCTTCGGGGTAGTACTCAAAAACATTAAGCGTCTATGCTTGGGTTTAATAAAGCGCACAATTAAAGCAAGTAAAAGTATATCGCAAAGCACATTGAGCATTTCTTCCCCTTGCAGCTCGGATAAGCCAAAAAATATACTGTGTATGTCGTCCGTTAAAATCAAAATAATGGCTGCGGGAATGATTACTAGCAAGGCTGAGAGCAGATAATAGGCGACAAGTCGAGTGATCGAGAATGTGGCAAACATGGTTTTTTAGTCCGGTTAATATCTCCTTATTGGTTTAAATTTCGCTCATTTTACCCAAAATAGATAAAATTACCATTGTTGTTGATATGGGTACTTTAATTGGTAGGCTTGGTGTTTCCTCAGAATACTACCTGTGTAGTATTGTTGCGAAATTTGAGAGAGGCAGTATCGCTTTTCAACCATAAATATCATACGCTTAACGTTAAAGGTCTGTTTTGAGAGAGATATGCGAGATTTAGAAAGTTTGTTAGACATTGCCAAACGTAAATATGTTTATGATCAAACTAACAGTTGGTACTCAGGCTCTGAGACCTACTTATCTGCTTTAAAGGATGAATTAGCTGAAGTATTAGAGGAGATCCCAAAACAAAGAATATGTCATTTAGAAGACGAGTTGGGAGATATTTTATGGAATTACTTAAACATCATCTTGGCCCTTGAAAAAGAGTCAGGTGTCGACATGCACTCTGTACTCAATCGTGCCGTCAAAAAGTATGAACAACGAGTTTCAACGATTGAACAAGGCGGTAGTTGGCAGAGGGTGAAAGAAAAGCAAAAGAAAATGCTTGAAGAAGAACAAAGTAAAGTTAAGAAAGGCTAAAAATGACTTACATGGAAGTAAACAACACGGATGTACCTATTGAATTGCTTCTTGAGGCAGATCCAAGTAAAGAAAATGTTTTGTCTTACTTACAGGACGCATGGTGTTTTGTTGCGATGGATGACATGCAAATTATCGGCATATGTGTGGTAACGCAAAGGATGAACGGCTTAGCTGAAATTGACAACATATCTATAGAGCCAAGTCACCAAGGTTTAGGGATTGGCACAAAATTGTTGCGCTATGTATTAAAAGCGCTGAAATCTAAAGGCATGACAAGAGTAGAGTTAGGCACAGGGTCATTTGGTTATCAATTAACGTACTATCATAGATTGGGGTTCCGAGTTGAGTCTGTTGCTAAAAACCATTTTTTGCAAACGTATTCTGAACCTATTTTTGAAAATGGCATTCAACATAAAGATATGCTGCGGCTTTACCTAAACTTGGCATAAATACTCAAGTCAAAATTGTTTGGAGGAGGTGTGATGAGATTACATTACTTAGAGATAGTAACTACGGATGTCGAGACTGTGGTGCAAGCATACGAAAAAATATATCAAAAAACTTTCTCTGAAGCAGAGCCTCTGCTTGGTGGTGCAAAAACGTGCAAGCTTGATGATGGCAGTGTATTGGGTGTTCGAGCGCCACTTAGAGAGACAGAAGAATCTGTGGTTCGCCCATATTGGCTGGTAGATGATATTGATGAAGCTGTCTGTAAAGTGCAAAAACAAGGCGCTGAAATAGCAATGTTGCCAATGGAAATACCTGGTAAAGGTCAATTTGCAATATATATTTTAGGTGGAAATGAGCAAGGCTTATGGCAGCTTTAAATAAGTAAGCCTTCTAATAAGAATAAATAATAACAATAGAGTAACTAAATGCTGAACATCACAAGACACAATAAGCTTTTACTTGTACTCGTATCATCTATCATATTTGCTGTGTTTATTATTGCATGGGCAAGGCAAGACAACCCAATATTCAGGCCACTTGTTCAGGATATGCGTTTAGTCGATGCAGTGCTTATTTCAGATATCCTCGACCAAGAGCGCATCGCATATTATGCCGACGTTAAAAACCACATGTTGTATGTTGACCAAGCAAAAACCGAGCACGCACGTATCTCTTTGGCAAGAGCGGGCATAGTCATTAATTATCCAAAAATCATCAAACACAGTGACTTAAATGAGGCTTATCAGGCATTTCTAGAGCAAAACTCACGTGCGCAAGCTGAAGCCGAGTTATGGGAGCAGCCTTGGTTTATTGAGGTGTTGAGACTGACCATGGCAGCGATTATTTTAATTGTATTTATTTTGAGTGTAGTCAGACCTGCTTTGGTTGCATTTATATCAGAACAGGACAAATCGTAAGGTAAGTTGGTCATATTTAACGCCTAGCACGTTTTTATTAAAAGGAATGAGCATGTTTACAGTAGAAGTTAAGTCATCAATTCAACAGAGCGTATTATGCTGGTTGGCAACGGTTGACAAAGAGGGGTGTCCAAGTGTTTCACCTAAAGAAGTGTTTGTTAGTTATAAAGACAGTGAATTGCTCATCGCGAATATTGCATCTGCAAACAGTGTTCGTAACATAAAATATAACGATAATGTGTGCGTGAGCTGTGTGGATGTGTTTACGCAAAAGGGCTTTGGGCTTTATGGTACAGCCAGTTATGTCGCTAGAAGTGATAGTAACTTCCCTTTATTATTTAAAGAAATAGAACCTATAACAGGAGAAAAGTACCCCGTTGCAGGCGTTATTCATATTGTGGTGAATAAAGTAAAGCCCATTGTAGCGCCCAGCTACAAACTCTTCCCAAACATCACCGAAGCCGAACAAATTAAAAATGCTAAAAATACATACGGCGTAAAATAATGAGCGCGATAGCTTTATAAAATTAAATAAAATCATAACTATAAAACTTGGAGTGGTTTAGATTGAAACCAGTTGAAACGTATTTGGTCAATTCATTTGTGTTAGATGGTTCGGGCGGCAATCCTGCTGGTGTTGTATTGAATGCTGAGCTCTTATCTGAAGCTGAAAAACTTCACATTGCTCAAGCTGTGGGCTTTTCAGAAACAGCTTTTGTGATCCGTGATGAAGAGGTGGATTTTGAGCTGACTTTTTATACAACGACCGAAGAGGTCGACTTCTGCGGACATGCAACATTGGCTGCGTTTTCAGTGATGTTTGAGCAGGGCATCATTAACGTTGGAAAATATGTGCAAAGAACCAAGGCCGGTATACTCGAAGTGTATATTGAGGGCAATGGAAAAGTCGTCATGCAACAACGTTTACCTGAGTTTTTGGGCAGTTTTTCTTACCAAGCCGTATCGCCGTTAATTGGGGTGGATACTGAAGTATTGGCTGCCGCAAAATTACCCATTGAGGTGGTCAGTACAGGGCTTGCGGATATGATTGTACCCGTACCAATGGGCTACCTTGATAAAGTTAAACTCAACGAAGATTTGATGAGTGCATTTTGCAAACAGCATAACTTGGTCGGAGCACATGTATTTGAATTGAGTGACTCAAAGTCAAATTACACCGCCAGTTGTAGGAATTTCGCACCACTTTTTGGGATCCCAGAAGAGTCTGCAACGGGTAGCGCCAGTGGCGCCCTTGCATGTTATTTGACGAAGCATACCAATACTGACTCAGATACGACCATCGATTTTCTATTTGAGCAAGGCCGTGCTATGAAATGCGCATCCGAAATCTCTGCGTCTATTCAATTTAACGGCGGGCAGGTGAGTGAGGTGAAAGTCGGTGGTTTTGCACAGGTGTTTGATAAAGAAAGTATTTTACTAGAACTTTAACTTAGCGATAAAACCTATTTTATAGAACATATTAACATCACTTTTTTTTAAAATTATTTGAACGTAACAACGAGGCTGATGTGTGTCATGGTGAACAATGAGTTTAAATTCTAAATGGTAACCACTCAATGGTGTCTGCGCTTGAGGTAATAAAATATCAGTATGCCTTATTGAGATTGTGTAATACTTAACGCTTTATGGTTGTTTATAATAAAAAAGAGAAAAAATAATGGTATGTGGTTTTAAATGGCCTTTAATAATTATTATGTCGGTCGTTGCTCAATCGGTATTTGCTCAAGGCGACGATGTGTGTTCTGACGAGTATTTGAAGAAGTATAATAACTATTTATATTACATTGACAACTTACATGTTACTGGGAATGCAGATAAGCTTTTCTCAATGTGGGATTTAGATAACTTAGCTAATGGGTATAAAGATTTTTACCCTAATGATAGTGATGGCGAGTTTATATATAATATGGTGAAAGGGATTTTTGTTTTTCCGGATGTTCTATTTTCTTCCAAAGAATTGCTGTCTTATGTGGTAGATCGAACTATTAACCCACATGAAATGACCTTGAAAGTTATTAATAATAAAATGCCAAAGTATAAATATTTAGTTGTTAACTTTAATGAACATGGAAAAATTCAAGGGATTATGATTAGGGATGGCGTAAGAAAAGAACCTATCAATAAATGTGAAATGTTAATGGGGGAAGCTGAACTCGCGGTAGGGCTATAAAAATATAGTATGTCCTAACTTGAGAAACTAAGCATAACAACCGTTTTAATTTAGGGTAGGGTCTTTTTTATGACCATTATGTCATTCTGGCTAGCTATATTAGCTTCAAAAAACATGGATCCTGAAGCGATATATGGACTCCACCACACTTCACATACAGTGTAATGTGGTGTCGACCAAAACAAAGGAGTCCATATATGAATAATCGTAACGTGATTGCGCTCGATCTTGCAAAAAATATTATCCAAGTCGCAAAAGTCTCTAAACATGGCGAAATTATTTTTAATAAAGCACAGTCTCCATCTAAAGTTCGCCAGATACTCGCTAACTCTCCTCCTAGCATTGTGGCAATGGAGGGATGTGGCAGTTTTCATTATTGGGGGCGGGTTGCTCAATCCTATGGTCATGAAGTGAGAGGGATGTCTCCGAAACATGTTAAGCCTTATATAAGCAAACAAAAAACAGATGCCAATGATGCTATCGGGATTGCGATTGCTGCTATTCAACCAAATATGCCCTTTTCTCCAGTAAAAAACATAGAACAGCAAATTCTCCAAACGCTCACTGTGAGTCGTAAGTTTCTGGATAAACAACTTACACAACTCAGTAATCATATTAGGGCCTTATTTTATGAATATGGCATCACTATTCCTCGCTCCAAGAAAGCATTGAAAGAGGTTTTAACAGAGTGCAATAGTTTACCAGAGGTATTATTGCCATTACTCAGTGTCTTAAAAGCTCAATACCATCAAATAGAGCAATCTCTGAATAAAGTCACTAAAAACCTAGAACTGCTTGTTTCTCAAAATGAACAATGCCAACGTGTTATTGCGCTTGAAGGTGTGGGAGTTTTAGGCGCAGCGGGGCTAATTGCCAGCTTGAGTCAAACGGAGCATTTTAAAAATGGGCGATGTGCTTCAGTATATTTAGGCGTTACCCCAAAACAATTTAGCAGTGGCGGAAAAACCGTGATGCTGGGAATTGATAAATGTGCTGGAGATAAACAGCTAAAGTCCTGTTTATTTTTGGGGGCATTGTCATACATTTCTAATCTGCCGGAGAAACCCAAGACATTGAAGCAGCAATGGCTCTTAAGGTTAGTTGCTCGTTCAGGAGTGAAGCGAGCTTGTATTGCGCTGGTGAATAAAAATATCAGAACTGCTTGGGCAATGTTAAAACAAGGTACGAATTACCAGCCAGTTATGATTTAAAAAACATTTTAAAAAGAGTTCGACAACAATGTAATTAAAAGGTAAGACCAACCTTCTGAAAACCTGTCTGAACTTGAAGTGATAATACACTAACGAAGCGTTTAGGACAGAAGGTGCGAATAAATCAAAGGTTAGAGAGTAGCGCTCTCAAAAGAAACCGCATATACGCAAGCATCTTTAATTTTAAAAAACATGTTGTCAAACAAGTGGAGTCCATATACAAGTTCAGGATGACGCGCTAGAAAGTGTATGGTGAAAAGCCTTTGTGACAGCGGGTGCAGCGAGTTCCTTTGTCTTTGACATGATGAAAGAAAGTGCTCTGAAGCTCTGTTCAACATAAAGCTTTTTACTATACCCATCTACGTTACCCTGAACTCGTTTCAGGGTCCAATATGTTAAACCATATGCAGGACGATAATTTAGAGGTTAGGTGTATTACCAACAAGAAGTCAACATCATAATACCCTTGCTGATTTAGGGCATGTTGTTTTAGTGCAGGCTCTACCATTTTACCTCTATGTCATTCCGGACTTGCTGCGGTGAAAATAAACATGACACCCATCTTAATGTGGGGAAAACCGTGCATGACAGCAAGAAGTCAATTGAGAGGAGTTTGCAGCAATGGTTAAGGTATTGGCTACGATGATATCCACAATTATAGTTTTTGCTGGCTGTTTGGGGTTTGCCTTCGATATCGAGATAGGCATTGATTCAGATAAAGCGTTTTATTTCTTAGCTGTTGCCATAGCAATTGCATCCACCGTTGGTTATCAGCTTATATGCAAAGACTGGGGTCTTAAAAAAGCTTTTGTCTGCCTTCATGTTATCCCCATATTGTTAGTTGTAACGCTTCGCCTGCTTAATTAACCGTTTACTTAGAAGTTAATATGACACCCACCTTAATGTGGAAAAGATAAAGCAACGGGTAAGTCACTTGATCACCGAAGAGGGTTGGTTGAATTCGGGTAGTGCATAGTTTGGTTTTTAGCGTTTGATTGTTTTCTGCATTACCCTTGTATCAGAACGACTTAATCGGTGCTCAATATGTTTGATATCATTGCTGTCAGTATTTTAGGGATACTCGCGGCTGTTATCGCTTTGAACTATTATTTTTGTAAGGTTTTTTATCGAGCTTGGTTAAAGCAGGAAAAAGCAAACTGGATTTCTTGGGGGAAGCCATCTTTTCAAGCGTTTTATGAGGCTCAACTTGATGATTTTTAACCGATAATTTTCGGCAATGAGTGTGTTAAACTAAAGAATAAGGCGCTGATGAAGGCAAGTTCAGATATTAAGTTCTCTTGGTATGCGGCTTTGATTTTAGTGGTTACAGGCTGTGGACTTGTTGGTTTTGAAGCTAATTTAACTTCTGGTTGGGCGATTGTGTAAATAAAATCACCCCAGACCTAAATCTGTATAAAATAGTGATGTTTCGTCAATCTCTAACCTAATTTATAACCTCAATAGAAATTACCAATGTAAGTGCGAATTGAAGTTTGGAACCTAAAATCTAAGCCTCTATCTATATTCTGCCCCCTGATAAATTACTTATCTTTTCCTCCTATTTAATCTGTGACTTTAGATAAAAAAAATAAACGTGACGCTCATTTTAAAAATCAGCCATTTTAATCAATTTGAAGGAAATCAATACACCTCTTTAAGCGCACAAAACGAGTCAGAACAGGTCAGAAATGGATCCCGGATCAAGTCAGAATGACGGGGTAGGGTGTGGATTGATAGGGCATCAACGTCATGACACCCTTGCTGATTTAGGGCATGATGTTTTAGAGCAGGTGCGAACATAACGAATGTAAATAGCCCTACACACCCATGTTTTGTACCAATTCAATGACAACCTACCAAGTTGCTAAATTAAGCGACTTTTCTTCTTTGCCAAAAAGCAGATTGATAGTGTGATACCTTACTGTACTCAATGTCTTTTTGTTCTAAGAAATCTAAAAAACGAGCTTGCATTAACTGCTGATACACACCTAAATATTGAGGCTCATTATTAAAATATTTAAGCAATGCGCTTGCTCCATAAAATGCGCTACCCAATGCCGATGTCACCCCATATGACGACAATGGGTCATAACTACACGCAGCATCTCCGAGCGCTAACCATCTTTTACCAAAATAACTCGCAAGGCTAGATGAATATGCCGGTACAATTTTAAACGGAGTCGTTTTGTCTGGTTCACAGGCCGTTAGATATTGGGTTAATGCAGAATGTGTATTCGCCATTTCTAGTAACGCATCAGCAGATTTAGGGATCGATAAATCAGTATCTGTAAAATAGCATAAACTGGATTGACTAGACGAAAAAGGAACCAAATACCACCAGCCATACTGATCACTTTGAATGATTGCTTTTTTTGCAAACATAGAATGTTTAGCTGAATGCTGCAAATAACTACAACACGCAATCAATGTATCGGCTTTCTTTTCAGAAACCCCGAGTTTACGGGTTAATACTCTCGCACGTCCAGATGCGTCGATTGCAAAATTGGCAGTGACTGATGAATGTGCGCCATCATCGTGCTTTATAACTAAATCCCATTTTTCGCCTTGCAATTTGAGGTCATGTAATCTGGCATGCCAGAATATCTCAACACCTGCTTGCTGGGCTTGCAAAAACAGCGTTTTATCAAATGCAGAGCGATTTAAAATCCATCCTGTGCCATGCGGGCTAGTGAGTAGGTGACGTTCATATTCTCCAGCGCCATCCCATTCGATCTGATACCCTTGTAAAGCGAAGTGGCCTGTTTGCTCGAACTGTTCCAATAAGTTTAATTTCGCCAAAATTGGTGCAATATTGCCGTGAACACACTCACCAAAACTCCGTTTTTCTGGGCCCTGGCTGTCAAAAACAGCCACTTTTAATCCTTGTTTAGCCAGCACAAGTGCTGCGGTTAAACCCGCAACACCTGCACCAATGATAGCTACGTTGTAATGTAGACTTTGCATGGTTAGTTTTGATCTTGTCGTATCGTGATTTTTCTTCGGGTAAGGCCCTGCTCACAGGCTTGCTCGTCTTCTTTATCTAGCAGGTCGAGTTGTTCATTTGTCACTGCATTTTCACCTAGCATGAGGTCATTACCTTCAAAGTGTGCTAAGTTTTCTAGATTAAGTAGTTGACGATAGCTTGTATCATTCGCTAAAAAGCGCTCATTTACTTGAGATTCTACCCAAATGTGGTCGACATTGTTGTGATCAGCTTTTAGAGCCGTGGTTGGCGTTTTCACTACGATGCCTATTTTGTCCCAATACTTCACCATATTTACACGTGCCTTTTCACCACCTTCTCTTAAAAAGCGCAGCCAGTCTTGTCTATAACTGTAACTTTTCGCTCTTTGTCCAAGTCCTATTGCCTCGTTTTGCAGTTGCTCGAACGAGCGTTGACTCAGTACTTGATTGGGGACTCGTGCAGACCAGAATGTCATTGTTGGTAAGTATTGAGCAGGATCATAACTTTCGTTCGATTGACAGCTGCCTTCATCAGATTGCCATGGTACGCCCATAAATCGGGTTAACGTTCCAGGGCCACTGACATTAAACATATCCTTGAGTGCAACCTCAGGTGTTAAAATTGGACCATAGTAATCTTGCACATCATCGTCACATTCAACAATATTAAGACGCATAGGGTCGAACGGATCCGCTGTATTCCACATTGATTTACGGCGTAAAAACCAAGTCAATTCAATGCCAGGATGGAATGGACCGCCCAAACATTGTTGCAGGTTGGTTTTGGTTAAAGTATGCGGCCAATTATTCTGGTCATTGATCACCTGTAGCGGATCTGTGATGGTACAGCTTGAGTTGATTGTCGCCTCTCTAGGGTTTTCTCCTTTTTCAAACTTACCATCAGCCCAGTTTTTTAAATGCTTATATTGGGTGTTGGTTAAACTGAGGCCTATCAGTGGGGAGTCCGCATAATCCCCATAACCATCGCCGAATATTGGTGGTAGCTTATCTGCTTGAACCGCCGTTTGCGTTTGCTTTACAGCCTCGTCAAAAATAGGCTCTAATACTTGCTTATTTACATCTTGAACTGCTGGATCTTGCAGTAACAGCTCAACTTTCTCAGCTCTGCGCGTCGCAGTTATGTCAGGTGTAACTCGAAATAAGTCAAACACGGCAGTTCTAAACGATTTATATTGTTCGGAGTTAGACTCAAGCTTTTCTAATATGTCCGGCTGAGTGAAGTTGGCAGGAGAATAATCGCCAAAAGCCATAAAATAGCCTTCGTTCACGCCTTGGTTTTCAACTAAGCTTGACAGGATAGGGTAAATGTCGCGGTAAAATTCAGTTTTAGTATTAGCGTCTAAGAGCAAGTCACTCACTACGTCATACATGGTGATCACACCCGGCATACCCGGTGCAAAGTTCGGCGGGGTAACAGCTACCATGGCAGGCTCAGCCTCAATTGGCTTATTGTCTATCGTTACTGTTGCACGGACAGTACCATCACTGATGTCATCGTGCCAAGTCTCGTTATTGGCAAAAGTTGTAATGGGGCTATTATTGTAGCTGGCCGAGTGTCCAAGCCCACCTAATACCAGTAAACGACCTTCACTGTCTGTTCTTAGCTCACCCAAATATACTTGGGTTTCGTAGCTTGTGCCCGCAAAAAAGGTTCCATCATTGAACTGATAGGCTGGTTTATCAGACTGATTACACCCTTGAATCTTGCATTGACTGGGCTTTATGAGTAGCTTCTTTTTTCGTTCATCTAAATTTGTTATGAAGTCATTACGCAGTTTACAGTCTTTGGATAACTTGCCTAGATCCATGGCATTTTCGAACTGATAATTGATTGATTTTCGGTTAGCCAAATTGACACGCCACTCAATTTTGGCGTCTTTGTCAGTGATTTCCCTAACATTATTCCCACAGTCACTTACTTCAAATATTCTAAAACGCGCTGCTTGACGCTTAACCTTACCCTCAGCATCTTTAAAGTCTAATGATGACCCAGGTAAATTTTGCAAACTGCCTGCTTCATAGCAACTTCCAAAATTATCGCCTGTATAATTTGGATTCACTTCTTGATGGGGTACCTCAGGGCCGACAAAAAATTTTGATTCCGAATTGCCCACACGTGCAATACCTATGGCCGGATAAACGTAGTACTTTGGCATAATCAATATCCTTACTTAAAAATCTTAGCTCAACGCTTTGGTCCGGCAATGATTGCCATGGAATGAACCAAAGATTAAGCGTCTACTCTTGTCAAAAGAGATAAAAACTATAGCCACTCCATTGGTTTTATCTATTACAAATAATTACACGCTTTGCCAAACCCACGTATATCGAAAGTTGTACCAGAGTTTTGAGAGATCGAGGTGGAAAGTGACCGAGTTCTCAGGCTTTGAAGCTGTGTTCTGAATATATTAGAGTCATGTTTATGAATTGAAATAGTCGATTCTAATGTGAGAACAACGAAAGTTTCGGTGCTCAATAAAGATAGCGTGTGTATCAATCGTCCCTCGATAGAATCTAAAAAAACGAAAAACTCACCAAATACAGTAGAAGTGATTGTACTAGGTAAAAATATATGTTCAGCAAAGCGTGATTTTGATAACGTCATTACAAGGAACGACTAAGGATAAGTATGAGTACCTATAAAATTATATTTAGAGGCAAAATTGCGCCAGAGAAGGACCAAAATAAAATCGGCAAAGCGTTAGCTCGGTTTTTAAAATTGCCAGAATCCAAAGCGCATTTACTCTTTGATGGTCGGGCGTATGCCATTAAAAAGAATCTAGAGCGTGAAAAAGCAGAGTTGATACAAAAAAAGCTCAAATCTGCAGGTATTTACACAGAGTGTAAAGTCGAAAAGTTAAAAGGAAAGACGGCTCAACAACCTACCGAGCTCACTCCCAAAAATACAACAAGTCATCAACTTGATACGCAACCGCATGTCTCTTGTGAGAGTAATAATGATAGTAAAACTTCACTAAACGCACATACACAATTTAGTGACCAAGACGTTGTGGCCTCAAATAAGGACGTTGCTGAAGAGAAACAAGATAAATCAGCAATTGAGGGAGCAAGGGTACTGGTTTATGTTGGCATATTTTCTGCTCTTTTTTATTTTACAGGAAAAGGAGAGCAAGCCTTCTTTATTACAATCGCAGCCACTTTGTTGCTATCTTTTATGTATTTTGCTTACTACATATATTCAGAGAAAAAGTTGAAGCAGATGTTAAAGGGCGTGGTGCTATCGTTAGTGCTATTAGCGGTTTGTATGGCATTCCCAATTTTATTACCAATACTCATTGTCTATACCCTCTATCAACTCAAATCATTATGGGATATTTTCAAATCACTTCAAACCCAAGCGTGGCTTAGTGTCAGTGTATGGGCAACTTTATATCTTTATCATTACTACATTGAATTAGACTACGGCAAGTATGCTTTGGCGGGCATATTTTTTATAACGGTGTTGGGTTATTCGGGTAACATAATGGAACATAGACTTAAAGATGGTCTGATGAAGTTATCTGTAATGATGTTATCAATGCCATTGTGTTTAATTTTATTGGCATCCATTGTCAGTGGGTTAAGGAATTTGTTGCAAACTACGCTAACAAACATTTTGAGTCCAGTCACTACAACTCAAACAGTTGCATCACATATGCGGGGGGATACTTTTATCAATAGCTATACGAGAGACATCACCAAAGAAGTGACTTCAACAGTATCTACGACCTCACTTGGTAGCGGCAGTGCCATTATTGGTAGTACTAATAGTATTGCTAAAGCCGTTGATTCAGACTCAAAAAAGCAGCGGGAGTAGGAATGATGAGGTGGGTTTAAATTGCTGTGGTTTGATTTCGACCGTTTTTCTTAGATTGATACAGTGCTTTATCAGCTCGGTTATACAGGCATTCTAAAGAGCTGTCTTGATTTTGCACCGAGGTTACACCACAGCTAACAGTTATGATAAGGTTGTCTTCGTTATGTTTAACGGCCATGTCTTTGATAGCAACCCTAATACGTTCAGCAAGTTTTGTTGCAAGCTCTGCGTTCCCCTCTAATAAAATAATAAACTCATCGCCGCCGATACGCATAAAGTGTTCTGACTTACGAATGACCTGATTAATGACTTTGCTAAAGGTCACCAGCACCTGATCGCCAACATGGTGTCCATAGTTATCGTTAAACAATTTAAAGTGATCAATATCTATCATGATCATAGAAAAGGGTTTTTTATCCGTCTCCCAGAGTTTTAGTAGTGCATTGCCAACGGTATTTAGGCAGTGCCTATTGTTTGCTTTGGTGAGTGGGTCTGTCTCGGCACGTTTTTTGTGCTCTGTGATTTCCATTTGAGCGTGAATATAATTGGCAAGCCAATTGGCGATGCATTCGAGCTGGGCACCATCTTCTGGTTTATAAACATCGGACTCGATACTGCCTAAATTTAGCGTACCAAAGCAGGTCCCTGAGTGTTGCAGCGGCGCATCAATACACGACCCTAGGCCGCCTTTGTGTAAAATTTGGCAATCTAGGTCTTTGCTTTGTGCAAGGTTATTATTTATCTCTAGTTGCTTATTTGAATACACTCGACCAACCATTGTGCTGCTTATGGGTAAAATGGTATTTGCTTCTATGGCGTTGTTACCGAACAAAGCGAATACCTCTAATGTTTCTTCCGAACCATTATTCAAGCATACACTCGCTCTATCTGACTCAATAATTTGTGGAAGCCAATTTGAAATTAAAGTTAATGTCTCATGCAAATCATTCGACCTCGACAATTCATTAATGAATGTTATCGGAAGGCAAATGGTGTCATGACGAGTTGAATAAGACATATGTATCGACTAAGGGTGGTTGGTTACGAACTTAGAGTATAGTTCAAGTACCAAAATCATCTAAAAATCGACGGGAGATAAAAAGCACCAACTCAGAGGTTGATGCTTTTGGTGTAAAGGTTGAAACAATTGGCCTATGGCAGCCTGCATTGCTCGCTATCAAAGTCGACGATAATACTGGTGCCTTGTGTATCACCAGAAACTTTTAAATAGGACCAATATTGATTGCCAGCAGGAATTGTGATGCATTCAGACGTGGTGCCTGAGTTAGACTCAGCATCCTTATCATCATCACTTGGCCAGCCGCCATTTTTATATAAGATATGTAAGTTACTCTGGCCATGTGCGGTAGTAATGGCGACGTTACGTGCTGAATCGACACCGCCAATACTTAACCAAAGTGCGCCATCTCTGCCAAGGCACGCCGCTTTTCCGGCCTCTAACCGACCACCAGAAATCGGCGATTGCGTTGCACAAGCATTGGGAATTGGCTGTATTACGTCATTTGGTTTAATAGTTACTGTATAGTCTTCAACTTCGCCATCGCCGATATTGCCACAAGCCGAGTTGGCTTCACCATTATATTTCATAGCGATACGCATTCGAACAGATTTACCAACATTGCCGCTCGAAATGGTGGCAGTGCCAGTGACAGTGCCTTTGCCTGATAGGTTATATAGTACCTGCTCTGATTGCTCAAATAGTCCGTTTTCATTAAAGTCTATCCACGCAACCCAATGCTCTGTGTAGTTACCACCTGGGGTTAAGGTAAACTGATTGTCACCTTCAGTTAGCTCAATGACTTGTGAGGTAAAATCGCTATAGCCGTTAGCTTGTGAAGCGTTGCTAAATGCGCCTGATTGCACTTTGGCTATCCATTCATACCTAGTGTTACCTGTTGCTTCGCAATAGCTGATGCTGTTTACGCTAACGCTCGCTTGGGCGCTATGGTTTAGACCATCGTTATCGGTGACAGTTAAGGTTGCTGTGTAATCTCCAGCTTCTGTGTAGCTGTGAACAGGGTTTGCTTCAGTACTTGATTGGCCGTCACCGAATTGCCAGAGGTAACTGGCAATATTGCCATCTGGATCAGATGAATTTGCACTACTGAATTGAATGTCTTTGCCAGCTTCACCAGTATATGGACCGTTCGCAACAGCTATCGGTGTAAGGTTTTGTGCTCTAACTACAGCGGTTGCAATATCACTTGCGGTGTTACCGTCATTATCGGTCACGGTTAATTTAACTGAGAACGTATTAGCACTATGGTAGGCATGCGTCGGGTTTGCTTCTGTTGATGTGTTACCATCTCCAAACTCCCATAAATAAGCTGTGATATTGCCATTTGCATCAAATGATCCTGCGCTACTAAAGCTGATTGGATTGTTAAGTAAGCCAGAGTAGGGACCATTTGCCTGTGCGACCGGCAATTCGGAGTTTGCGGCTCTTTCATAATAAACAACAAGAGACGCGTCACTGTATTCTAAGAATGGGTCAATTAAGAGGTTGAGTGTGCCACCACCTGTAGATAATTCGCAGTATTCACTCAGCCTCGGTGCACTAAAGGGCCCACAATCAAAGGTTTCTTTGGTTGGGACTTGATTCATGCTAGCGTATAAATCAGGGTCACCCTGATATCCGCCCGTGATGACTGCTACCGTGCGCACAGCATCAGCTGGGATGTCATATTGATAGGTTTTAGGTTCAGCGCCTTTGGCTGACTTCAAGTCTTTAACTTCAGCTAAAAAAACACGCTCGCACCCTGAGCACAGCGTATTATCAGCACCAGCAATAATACTCAATGTCGCGTTGGAATAAGCACTATAAGCATCGATGGCGGTGTAATAGCTTTCAACACTCGATGGCGCTGACAAAGTAACTAGCTCAGGAGAGCCCGCACTTCTAAAAGAGATGAAATCCGCCTCCCAATTATCGCCCGTTTTAATAGGCGCTTTGCCTTTTGACACATACATATCAGGATCTTCGTCGTATCCGTCAAGATAAAAAGCGACAGCTTGAGTGCCTTCAGGTACCTGAATCTCGAAGTTATCTATTTCGCCTTTTGCACCAGATAGGTTAGTAAATGATTGGAGCACTTCTCCTTTAGGCGGAACGACGGCGCCTGATATGCCATCCCAAGGGTGATCAGCATTACTGGTGTACTCTCCCAAACCTGTGGCGATAAGGTTGGCGTTAGACCATAGTGTCGCACGAGCAGGACCGTGGAGCGCGGCGGTCATACGATCGACTTGATCTTTGGTAAACATCGCATAATTATCTGAGTAGTGCATAAAGTTTTCGGTATTGGTGGCTTGCCCTAGACAATTTGTTGCATTGTCTTGCAATATACTGCTACTCATCTGAGGGGTGTCACAGGTGCCATCTCCTGTCGCGTTACAAAATGCCTCAGAGTGAATAGTGCATCCGCCATCAAACGTATGCGGTAAGTTCAACCAATGGCCAAATTCATGGGTTAATACGGAGCGAAAATTTTCATTGGTATTTGCACCAATGTAGTCGCCATTATAGACAACACGGGAAAGCCCATTTTGTGACATGCTCAATTGCGGGTACCAAGCAACACCTGAATTATTAGTTTTACCATCATCGTACAAGTCTTGCTGAACATAGATATTCATATACTTAAAGTTATCCCATGCATCAGCAGCGATTTGCTCATCAACGCCGCTGCCTTTGCCATAGCCCGCCTTTTCTGGGTAACGGACAATCCCTGTCGTTGGCTGCCCATTTGGGTCTGTTTTGGCTAGTACAAATTCAATATTCAGGTTTTGTCGTATTGCTTGGAATTCTGGGGCAATAGGGCCATCATCTGTGATGAGCCCTAAAAAGTCTTGATTAGATTTGTTGAGTCCATCAATCACTTTCTGCTCCGTAAGGCAGTAAGTCCCTGTGTCACAGTTGTACCTGTCTCCGTAGATGTGTACGACAACAGGTATGTAATATCGACCAGGAACGCCATTGCCATTTTGTGCAGCGAAGTCGTCTTGCGCGGCGAGGGTATTCAATATTTGAGATGAAAAGCTGGTGCTTAACTTTGCTTGCTGTGCGCTTTCTTTTTGAATTGCTGACCAGTTTTGACTGTTGTGGTCGGTACCGCAGATTTCACCTGCATGTTTATGTGTGTGTTGAGTGGCTAAAGCTGCATGTAGTTTACTATCTTGTACTCCTTTACCTGCGAATGAGCTTGCAGATACGCAAAGTAGTGCGGCGGTGATGCAGTTAAGCTTTTTTGAATGTTTAGCTGACGACAAACGCGTCGAGTTAGACAAATACATGTTGTTCTCCTGTCATCTAGTTTTATTGCTAACTTTTGGGGTTATTGCTTATCTGATTTCTGTAAAAGTTAACAAAAGGTATAGTTACCATTCCTCTTGATTGTGGTTTAATTGTTATGTTTCAGTTATTTAGAGTATTTTGTTTATTAGTGTAATGCGTGGTTGCATGTAATAAACGTTTCTTAACTTACATCAATGAAAATAAATTGTATACAATATATTTTATAGTGCGGTTCTTTTTGAGGTTTTTTGTTAGTTTAAATTAGCTGTGGAATTAAAATTACTGAATAAAATACATGAAGTTATAGTGAGTTCAGGGTAAGTAATTAAAAGTGTCCATATAGCAACTTTTTATCTATATGCTAAACAAGCTTAAGAGAAGGCGGGTAGTAATTTAAGGTACATTGAACGAAATTCACACCAAGTGAGCGTGCTCATTGAATATGCCGACGCTTCGAGTTGCTTATATTAAGGCACGTGCAGTTGCGGCACAAATTGCTGTATGACCTTGAAGCCTTCAATAACGTATCGAGATATAAAACAATTCAATGTTAGTTTTTTCATTGTTAGCATAATTAACGTAACCTGCGGGTATGGGAAGTCGAGACTTTAAGTTGCGACGGAGAACGAGATATGGCATGAGCGTAACTTATGATAGGAAACTGTAGTAATTTTCTTTATATTGGGTTATTTGGCGTGGTTCGATGCCAAAGATATATTGATTTACTGTGCAGACGAGCAGGTAAAACAGCTGCAAATTAACTGAGCAGAAATGAGCACTTCTATGCACTTAAAAAACGCAGGAGCATAGAAGCTAAATCAAAAATGACCAAAGCTTCTATGCTATGCATCAAGCTTACAGGCATAAAAGAGAATGCCGATTGCTTGTTGGCACTAATTATTTGTCTGAATTGACTTGTCGCAAGCTGTCGGATAACACTTAAAAGCTGCTCTTAATCCTTTATATAGACCTTGATGTAACATAGACATATGAGTTTCATCTTGGAAAACATCATAAGTTCCAGTCGTCTTGTTGGATGCATAAAGCATGTGTCCGGTTCTGGCGATGGCTTGAATGTGAGCCAGATAGTCTGCTGTATCATTCGCAGCATCGTTTTGATTGTGGGCAGCTGCAACATAAATATTAAATGCTTTGCTATTTAATAGGCCGAATGACTGCTCTAACTGGTTTACGGTTGCTGCATTGTCCCACCACATGGACGGGTCGAGTGCGATATACGATTTGAAGGTGTCTTGGATTTGTGGGTTAAGTACCGCTGTCATGGTAAATAGTCCACCTAATGAGTGACCAGCAAGGACCCTGAAGTCATTAGTTCGGTAGTTTTGATCGATAAAAGAAACGACTTCTTGTTTAATAAAATCCTGAAAAATCGCACTTTTTCCGGTTGTTAGGTCCGTGCTGTGGCCGTCGTTGGGTACCGAGGGCGTTAAGTCTCGCGTTCTATGCTCTACCGTGTCAATTGCCACTAAAATAGCTTGCGGAATATAGCCAACCATGTTTGCAAACCACATACTTTCGGCGGTAATAAATTGATACACCGCACCATCTGTTATGTATACCACAGGGTAGCGTTTATGTTGATTTTCAGGGGCATGGTAGCCAGTCGGCAGCGCAACCCAAACGTTTTTGCTTTCAGCCAGTATATTTGGGCTGAACGTATGTGCTATTGGTTCGTGTTTATAAGTGAATGGCTCGTAGTTGGCGAATACTGTAAAACTGAATACCGAGAGTAATATAGCTATGAGTGTATGCATAAAATCTTCCTTATAATTTAAGTAAAAATGTAGGGTGTCTGTATGAAATTTGTACTATTTTTTTTATCATTGTTGCAGTACGAATTTTGTAAACTTTTGTTCAAATATGCAGACATCAGTCCTACAGATTTTAGGTAGATTTAGTGTTATGGCATTGTTATGGATTTTTAAGTATAAACAATGAGTTATGATTAAAAAATAGTATACTGTAGTCTACAAAGCACTCAACGATGAGTTGTTCAAACCAATATAGGAGATAGCAATCGACAGAAATGTAACTGACGGTTACAGCAGCAACACCTTCCCAACTTCTCTTTACTCGCAGCTCATAGCAATTTTTTGAAATTGATGTAAGTATATGCTTTTATTGCACTTGTATTATTCATCAACACAATAATATGGATTCATTTTGTGGTTAGAGAGTATAACGGCGGTTGCTTATGCGGAAACATTCGGTTTGTCGCAACAGGTGAAGCATGCAATCCACATACTTGCTCGTGTAAAATGTGCCAACGTCTTAGCGCTGAGGTTTGATAACCTCAGAAATTGTTATATTCATAGTTAAGGAGCGTGAAATGATAAAAAATACAATGAAAGTGATCACATGTGATGATCTGTTAAAGCGTGTATCTGGTGGCAGTGGTGGAGATCAACTCCCTAAAGAAAAAAGGCCGGGCACGGATAGTTAGTGGCAAACGCTTGTAGCCATTATCAGTGAAAAAGTAGTCAACCTTGAGAGGAAATAATATGAATCAACATGAAAAACTCAATTATGTGGAGTTTGCTGCAAATGATTTGCATGCGACAAAAGCTTTCTTTACTCAGGTTTTTGGTTGGGAATTCGTCGATTATGGCCCCGAATACACTGCCTTTTCAAACCAAGGGTTAGATGGGGGCTTTTATAAAGCTGATATGTCTAGTCAAGTTGCAAGTGGTGGTGCGCTGTTGGTCTTTTACAGTCATGATATCAAGGCAACACAAGCCAAAGTGACGAAAAGTGGCGGGGAAGTTGTAAAACCTATTTTTGAATTCCCTGGAGGATGTCGCTTTCATTTTTTAGAGCCAAGCGGCAATGAATTCGCTGTCTGGTCAGAAACGCAGTAGTTTGATTTAATTATCTCAGTGAATTATAAAAAGCACAATTGATCCATACCGTTACTCGATTCGTTTAGAGAAATAAATACTAACGCGAGATAAAGTTATGTTTGGATTCTTAAAACCTGACCCAGTAAAAAAACTCAGAAAGATTTACGACAAAAAGCTTGAGCAGGGCATGCATGCGCAAAGAAATGGAGACATTAAGGGCTATGCCATGTTAACAGCTGAAGCTGAGGCTATTTGGAAAGAGATTGAGACATTGCAAAATAAAAGCAATTAGCTTGAAGTTGTTGCGATTAATCATGCACAAAAAACGGCCATTCTGAATCAAGGTATGGTCGTTTTCACTAATTTATTCTTATTTATGGAATAAATGCTCTCACTTCACTTACTGTAAGATGTTATTTATTGTATCCTCCTTGTGAATATGTATTAA
Organism: Pseudoalteromonas luteoviolacea; assembly: GCF_000814765.1. Classification (GTDB taxonomy): domain Bacteria; phylum Pseudomonadota; class Gammaproteobacteria; order Enterobacterales; family Alteromonadaceae; genus Pseudoalteromonas; species Pseudoalteromonas luteoviolacea_H. The sequence goes on along the minus strand of NZ_JWIC01000005.1, from coordinate 31,111 downwards.
AAACAAGGACAACATACGGATGATGACATCGGTCTTCAAATCGGCCAGATTTGCCGCACTCTACACAATAATTGCTAGCACGACATTGTCTGCATACGCTAACTCCGTTGATGACCTAATAAAAAACACTATGGAAAAACGCAATATTCCTGGGTTGCAACTTGCAGTGGTGAAGAACAATAAAATCGTAACAGCCCAAAGCTATGGTTTGGCTAACTTACAACATGACGTACCGGTTAAAAATAGCTCCATTTTTTCGATAAATTCAATGACGAAAGCCTTTACAGGGGTTGCCTTAATGCAATTACAGGAGCAAGGCATATTGTCAATTGATGATGAAATTGGTAAGCATTTACCTGATTTACCAAAAGCGTGGCAAAAGATTAAAATTAAACACCTGATGGCCCACACCTCTGGTTTACCAAGGATTTTAAGCGGGCACAACATAGACTTAATTGTGAGAGGCAACCCAAAAGCGTCTTGGGATAAAGTGCAAACATTACCTATGGCGTCTGAAGTGAATAGCCAATTTTCTTATAACCAAACGGGTTATGTGATAATCGGTAAAATCATTGATAAATACGTTGATGGTAACTTTATTGAGTTCATAACAGAGCATCAGCTAAAACGCGCTAAGATGACTTTAACCGCTGACGCTGGTTTTGAGTATATGACGCCAGTGATTAAAGATCAGGCGCAGCAGTACGTTTATGATGGTCAAAATAAACGCTTTATAAATATTCAGGGTCAGTTTTCATACATGATGAGAACCGCGGCAGGCATGAATTCAACTGCGACAGAATTGGCCAATTATCTGATTGCGCTTACAAACAAAAAACTGACTAAAAACTTGGATGGGCTTTGGGCGCCAGTGGTACTAAATGATGGCACTATCAGGGGCTTTGATAAACTACAAAATGGTTATGCCATTGGTTGGCAAGTGATTGACAGAAAAAATCACCCCGCGGTCAGTGCCAGTGGTGGTAACGCGGTAACCATGGTGTATTATCCAAAAGATAACGTGTCTGTGGTTGTGCTAACAAACCTTGCTGGTGCTTTACCGATTCATTTTGCCGATAAAATAGCAGCAGAATATATCGAAGGGTTTGCATTGTAGAGACTTAAAGGATGGTTCGAAACGAGGTTTAGATAGAAACGTCGGGCCGCTTAAATTCTGTTTAATTGGTTCATCACTAGCGCTATGAAAAGAAAAGGTGACTCAAACCGAGTTTAAGTCACCATAAAGACTATTTTCGAAGTGAAATTGAGTTCGCTTCAATATCAATCTTGCCTTGCTTGAATAAGCCACCAATGGCTTTTTTAAAGTTAGCTTTACTGGTTGAGAAAGCTTGCTTGATAAGCTGAGGGTCTGACTTGTCACCCAAAGGTAAAAAGCCGTTGTTTTCTTCTAGCTTGGCAAGGATTTGCTCACCAAGACCAGAAATCTTCTCGATACCTGGCTTCTCAAGTAATACATCAATTTTGTCGCCTTCACGTACTTGCTTAATAAAGCCTTTCATACGCTGGCCGATGTACATACGCTTAAATACCGTATTAAAGAACACCATGCCAAAGTGCGTTTCGTTGATAACGACTTTGTAGCCAAGATCTGTTTTAGCAGCCACGATTAAGTCGACTTCTTGGTTTTTCTCGTAATTTGCAGGTGTTTTATTAACAAACTTATTGAGGTTACTTGAAGCACATAAACGCTTGCTGGCATTGTCCAAGTACAGCTTTACAAGGTAGCTATAGCCTTCACGCATTTTTGGCTTTTGCTCGTTGTATGGTGCAAGTACATCTTTTGCAATGCCTAAGTCCATAAAAGCACCAACTTTGTTGATTTGCTTCACACGAAGTAAGGCAAATTCACCCACTTTTGCAATGGGATCTTTGGTTGTTGCACAGGCATGGCCTTGGTTATCTGAATAAATAAAGACTTCGACGTTGTCGCCTTCTTCTAAATATTCAGGCTTTTCATCCAAAGGTAAAAATACATCACCCAGTTCTTTGCCGTCGAGGTATGCGCCTTCTGCACAGATCTCTTCAATCATTAAAAATTGCTTAGTTCCTAGCACGGTTTATTCCTCCGTTGGCTTTGGTTTTCTGCGAAGTGGTGCATGACCATCCACATCAAATGGTGCTGCAATCGGTTTTTTCGGCGCTTTAGGCTTTTTAGTAAACTTACGTTTCTGTTCTGGCTTGTTCGCTTTTTGCGGCTTCTTACCTTTATAAGCAGGCTTTTTCGGCTTTTCTTTAAAGCCTTTAAATTTACCTTCTAAGCCTTCTACGGTGTGGAAAGACAGTTCTTCTTTTAAGTACTGAGCAATCGCCTTGTAGCTCTTCCAATCTTTTGGACCAACCAACGATGCTGCTGTGCCTTTGAATCCAGCACGTCCTGTACGACCGATACGGTGAACGTATTCTTCCGCTTGTTTTGGTAGGTCAAAGTTGATTACGTGTGTCACATTTAATAGGTCAAGACCACGTGAAGCGACATCAGTAGTCACTAACACTTTATAAATGCCACGGCTGAATGCATCCATGATATCTAGTCGCTTGTTTTGCGCTAAATCACCTGCAAGGCCAATTGCTTTGATGTCCATCTCATTTAACAGCTCGCTTAAACGTGTGGTATCTTGGCGAGTCGCGGTAAAGATGATGCACTGGCCAACTTCGTCTTGTTGAACAAAGTGTTTAAGTAACGCTTCTTTGTGATCAAGATGGTCTGCGAAATACAGCGCTTGCTGAATGTCGCCGTGCTTTTCGTTACTGCCACTTAGTAAAATCTTTTTTGGAGACTTTAAAAGTGATTTGGCAGTGATCTCAACCTGTGCGTGCTCTAAAGTTGCTGAGAACAACATGGTTTGGCGAAGACGGTGGTCTGCTTGGTTGTTAATTGCATTTAGCTGCTTGTCAAAACCCAAATCAAGCATTCGGTCTGCTTCATCAAAAATAAGTAATTCAAGGCCAGACAAACGAAGCGATTGCTGTTCTAAGTGGTCAGTAATGCGACCCGGTGTGCCAATCACAAAGTGCGGGTTTTTACGTAGCGCTTTAACCTGATCATTAAAGTTCTCGCCACCGAGTACCTTCGTGGCTGTCATCGCAGTACCAGCGATTAATAGACGGCACTGTGAAAATACTTGGTTGGCAAGTTCACGGGTAGGAGCAACAATGAGTACACGTGGGTCGCGTTTACTCAGCGCTTTTTGCTTCATTACACGCTGGACAGCAGGTAATAAAAACGCCAAGGTTTTTCCTGAACCGGTTTTTGACTGGGCAAAAACATCGTGGCCTGCAAGTGCGGTAGGGATAGCATGAGCTTGGATCTCTGTTGGCTCATTAATTCCTTGATGTTCTAATTGCTTCTCAAAGCGTAGGTCAAGGCCGAGTTCGGAAAATCTCAAAGTTACTTTCTCCAATCATTATTCTAAAAAACGCGCCATTATAGCAAAGTGCCAGACAAAGGCACTATATAAATATAGGGTTAAAACTGTTTTTGCTTTTGTTTTAATCACTTGGAACAAAAACTCGGCACTTGATTCTGTGTGTTTTGCATTTGTTTCATAAATCCGTAAAATACACGCCTCAGCGCCGGATTTACGATTCGGTTTGTGCCTACGCGTCGTGTTTAAGTGTAGGTTGTTTTAAAGCTTATAAAAGAGAATTATTATGACTAAACCTTATGTTGTTTGTGCAATGTATAAGTTCGTTTCACTGCCTAACTTTGAGCAGATCCGTCAACCTTTATTGCAAGTAATGGAAGAAAATGAAGTGCGTGGTACGCTACTTCTAGCAGAAGAAGGTATTAACGGTACCGTTGCAGCGCAGCGTGAGGGCATTGATGCATTACTAGCATGGCTAGACAAACAACCCGGTTTAGACAACATCGTTTACAAAGAATCTTACGACGAAACATGTCCGTTCTACCGTACTAAAGTGAAGTTGAAAAAAGAGATCGTGACCATGGGTGTACACGGTATCGACCCGAAAAAAGTGGTAGGTACTTATGTTAAGCCTGAAGATTGGAATGCACTTATCTCAGACCCAGAAGTAGTACTTGTTGATACACGTAACGATTACGAAATTGAAATCGGTACGTTCAAAAATGCGGTTGACCCAAAAACGAAAACTTTCCGCGAATTCCCTGAATGGGCTGAAAAAAACCTAGACCCTAAGAAAAACAAAAAAGTAGCTATGTTTTGTACTGGTGGTATCCGCTGTGAAAAATCAACTGCTTACATGAAAGAGCAGGGTTTTGAAGAGGTTTATCACCTAGAAGGCGGTATTCTTAAGTATTTAGAAGACGTGCCAAAAGAAGAGACAATGTGGGAAGGTGAGTGTTTCGTATTTGATAATCGCGTCGCGGTTGACCATGATCTAAACAAAGGCTCTTACGAGCAATGCCACGCATGTCGCATGCCTATCACTGAAGAAGAAATGCAATTAGAGCAGTACATGGAAGGGGTGTCTTGCCACCACTGCTTCGACAATGTGACTGAAGAGCAAAAAGCTCGCTTTGCAGAGCGCCAAAAGCAAATGGAACTAGCAAAAGAGCGTGGTGAAGGCCATATTGGTCACGAAGCGCAAGAAGCACTTCGTCAACGTAAAGAGCAAAAGCAAGCGCAAAAAGAAGCGCAGCGTAAGCAATCAGCTTAATTTGCTCTAGCTTTTAAAAAGCAATATCGATTTTTAGCGCCCTCGGCCTTATGGCTGGGGGCGTTTTTATTTGCATGCTTCAACACCTATTCCTTTTTCTAATTTTATAAATTTATATAAATTCAATGGATTATGATTTAGTTTTCTTTCCAAGGAATAAAATTGAGCGTGCTCAATAATATTTGTTGCTGATTTGGGTTTCTCTGACATGTGCGCTTATACTCAAGCAGGATAAGTTTATACTGTACAATAATAATGCATGCACCAACCCAATCAGAATTAACCATTTCATTGCAAGCTTTTTCAAAGCAAAGTCATCAATTTTGGTCTTTACAGATCTTAGGTTGGCTTGGCTACACCGTCGTTGTATTTATCTCGATTATTCATCCACAGTTTGATGACAGTGACTTTAACTTAACGGGCCAATTATTGAATTTGGCGGTTGAGGTGGGGTTTGGCTTTATTTTGTCGTTTTTACAGTGGTCGATCATCAGGCGCATTGTGCATTGGCCGCTCAAGCGTACGCTGATAACGAGCTTTGTCAGCGCCGCTATTTTAGGCTTGGTATTTAATATCATTAAGCTGGCTTCATATAAAACCATTGTTTACAACCAAGTATGGTATCAAGAACTTAATATGCTTGAGTTCGGCGGTTGGTTTTTGTTTTCGGTCTCTACCATGTTTGTATGGACAGCGATATTTTTTATTATGCTATACAACGCGCGTTTGCAAAAAGAGCATGAGATGTTGCTTAGAGCCCAAACGGCGGCCAAAGATGCACAGCTGCAAATGTTGAGATATCAGTTAAATCCTCATTTTATGTTTAACACCATGAATGCCATCTCGACTTTGATCATGAAAAAAGAGAATGACATGGCACAAGAGATGTTAGACAAACTTTGTGATTTCTTCCGCGCATCGCTCCAACACGACACATCAGATGCCAGTCACCTTGGCAAAGAACTCGAGCTGCTCAATTTGTATTTGAGTATTGAGAAGGTTCGATTTGGTGAACGCCTGAAAGTCAAGTTTGACATCAATGACACGTCAAAGCAGGCCAAAATTCCTCCTTTGGTTTTGCAACCGATTGTAGAGAACGCGATTAAATACGGTGTTGAAGCGAGAAAGCAGCAAAACCAAATCGATATTCGGGTTACCAAACAAGATGGTCATTTAAATATTTTGGTCGAAAACGACGGTGGAGCCTCAGACAAACCCAATGAAAAAGGGTTTGGGATAGGGTTAAGTAATACCAAAGAGCGCCTAGAAACTTTTTTTGGTACACCCTGTGAACTCGGTGTTGAGAATGGCAATACAAAAACGCGCGTCTCTTTGGTTATTCCCTTTGTGATAGAAAAATAAGAATTGGAAACAAATATGATTACTGCGGTACTGGTGGATGATGAACCTCTAGCAATAGAAGGGCTAAGGCTTAGACTTGAGAACATATCAGATATTAAGATAGTTGGAGAAGGGTTTGACGGCGATGATGCAATTCGCTTGTGTCATGAGCACCAGCCTGATGTGCTATTTATTGATTTAAGACTGCCGGGACTCAGTGGCCTTGAAGTGGTTCAAGGTTTGCAGTCTGATACGATGCCGCTGGTTGTATTTGTTAGTGCATATAGCGACTACGCGATAGAAGCTTTTGAACTGAACGCTTTGGACTATCTGATGAAGCCTGTGAACCTTGGCAGGCTTAAAAAAACAGTAGACAGGATCCGCCATTCTCTCAATGAATCATCTCGCTCTCAAAAAAGTGAAGAGAAAGCCAAGCTTTTAAAAGCGTTAGGTGAATCATCGGGGTTAAGTATTTCGCAGTTACAAGAGTGGCTAGACAAAGAAAGCGCACCTTTTCCGGCAAAACCAAGACATGAATTACTGATCAAGAATCATGATAATGAGCAAGTGTTCTTGTGCGTTGATGACATTATGTGGGTCGATGCCGCTGGAGATTACATGTGTATTCATACCGACAAAGAAAACTATATTGTGCGGATCACACTCAAGCGACTCAGTGAAGAGTTAGATAAAGCGACGTTTGCAAGAATTCATAAATCTACCTTGGTCAATGTGAATTTTGTTAAAAGTTTTACCACACTAAAGAATAATGAATCGATGTTGGATTTAGGGGGAGATATCCGGCTCAAAGTGAGTCGTAATTATAGTGACACATTGAAGTCATTGTTGAAATCTCGTGTGGGGGATGCATTTTTGTAACCAGCATGCCTCACATTTCATCGTGTAATTGTTTCGTCTTGTCGTGTGCGGTGCAGCTGCACCAGCATTGACGCAAAATTGCACCGCGATAGCGCATTTCAATTGTCACATTATTATCTTTCTATCAATATTTTAACTGCCAAATTTACATTTTTAATTTGCATTTAAACTAAATGCATTTGGCCAAATGACAACGATAAATGTGCCAAGGTTCACAGAGTGATGTTTTTAAATAAGAAAATATCACACATGCACTGTGAGCAAATGTGGAAGCAATGAAATGAAACCAACAGTAAACCAAGTGTTTGGCGTTTGCCTGCTGAGTGCGACACTGCAAGGGTGTGGCGGGGGCGCTGAAACAAACACTGATACCAGCCAAATCTCACCAGAAATTCCCGTATCTGATTGGCAACTCGTTTGGAGCGATGAGTTCGATACAGACACCATTGATGCTAATAAGTGGCAACATGAAGTGAATTGTGCTGGTGGCGGCAACAACGAGCAACAATGTTACACAGCCAGTAGCGATAACTCTTACATTGACAATGGCGTACTACACATTGTCGCTTTACCGGCGGCAGAGGGAGAGCAAAAACCTTATACGTCAGCGAGGTTAAGTTCAAAAAACAAAGCAGATTTCAAGTATGGACGTTTTGAAGTGCGGGCAAAATTACCATCTGGCCAAGGAAGTTGGCCAGCATTTTGGCTGTTACCCACCGATGAAGCATACGGCGGCTGGCCAAAGTCCGGTGAAATTGATGTGGTTGAGTCGGTTAATCTAAAAGCAAAACGTGAAGATGGGACTTTAGAACGACATGTATATGGCACTTTGCATTATGGCAAAGATTGGCCAGACAACGAATCAAGTGGTAAAGCATATCTACTACCAGATGATATGAACCCCGCGGATGACTTTCATACTTATGCCATTGAGTGGCAAGAAGGGGAAATTCGTTGGTATGTTGATGGTTACTTGTACCAAACTCAGCGCCGTTCACAAGCGCTTTATAATGGAGATGGTGATGCCGTTGGGCTAATTTATCGCGGATGGTTCACTGAGTATTTTGGGCAAGATTCTGGCGAGTTAGAAACCCATTGGGATAACGCGCCGTATGACCAAGCATTCCATATGCTGCTCAATCTTGCGGTAGGTGGAAACTGGCCTGAAAGTGTGAATGAACTAGGCATCGATGCCTCTGCTTTTGCCAACGGTCAGCATTTTGAAATCGATTATGTGCGTGTGTATCAATGCCAAATTAATCCAGAGACGGGGAAAGGGTGTGACACAGTGCGCGGAGGATTTGATAGCTTAGAGGATGCATTGGTTGAGGGTAAAGCGCCCACGCCAATTCCGCCTTCCTCCGGCATCGCCCAGAATCTAGATATTTTTACCGGTACACCCAATCCGAATTGGCCAGCTTGGGACTGCTGTGGCGGGTCGACACCTACTTTAGTTGATGATGCTGAAAAAGGCACTGCTTATGAGTTTGTGGTTGGAGAGAGCCCAACCGTGAATGGGTTTATTTCTCGAGATGAGTTTATTACTGACGAGACGGGAGCAGCCACCCATTTGATGCAAGCCCACTTCTAGATGGCGGTACGCTTAGTTTTGAAATGAAGGTTGTTAGCCTTCCAAGTGTCGCTGACACCCCTTGGCTTTTAAAAGTTGAAAGCGTCGATGCATCAACGGCTGCTGAAGTTGCGTTGACCACCAGTGTTGAAGGTCAAGCGCCTGCACTTGGCCAGTGGCAAACGTATACATTTCCTCTGCAAGCGCTGGCAAATGGAGGCCTTAACCTGAGTGCAATCGATGCTGTGATGATATTCCCGACATGGGGCAGTGGCGACGGCGCGGTATATCAAGTGACAAACATGCGTATTGCCGGTGATAGTGTATCTGCGCCTCAATCATTTGTCGTTTTTGAAGAGTCGATTAACCCAGCTTGGCCACTATGGGATTGCTGCGGAGGCACAACACCACAAATTGTTGAAGACGATGCCCAGCACGGCAATGTTGCTGAGTTTTCTGTGGGGAGTGAGCCAACTGTTTTAGGTTTTATATCGCGCGCTGACAATATCACCGAAGCTGGAGTATCACCAGCACCATTTGACGCCTCGTCTATGTTTTCCGATGGTATGCTTCAATTTGAAATGAAAGTGGTGAATGCGCCAGCGGATGCCGAATCGGTTTGGAAGCTAAAAATAGAAAGTAATAACGCTGAAACCGCAGCTGAACTTGACCTTGCAAGCAGTATTGAAGGATTGGCACCAGTTACGGGTCAATGGCAAACCTATACATTCAAGCTATCGGATTTAGCCAGTGCAGGGTTGGATGTGAGTGCCATTGATGTGGTGATGATTTTTCCTGCATGGGGCACGGGTGAAGGTGCACTTTATCGCGTCGATAATCTGAAATTCTATCAACCAATGGATGCACCAACATTTGAAGGGCATGTGCTGTTTCAAGATGATGTGTTGTCACAGTGGTCGCTATGGGATTGTTGCGGTGGGTCGACACCTGAGATCGTCAATGACGATGCGCAACATGGAATGACTGCTCAATACACCATTGGTGCCGAACCGACAGTTGTTGGCCTATTTGCAGACGATGGTGTTTATCTCGACAGCAGTGCATTTTTGCAATCGGGTGTCATTCAATTTGAGATGAAAGTGGTGAATGCGCCAGCCAACGCAGAGTCTGTTTGGAAGTTCAAAATTGAATCTATGGATGCGACCACCGCGGTGGAGCTGGACTTGGCAGCAAGTCAAGAAGGTAAAGCGCCAGTCGTTGGCCAGTGGCAAACCTATACTTATTCCCTGCAAAGTCTATTAGAAGCTGGGTTAGATGTGACAGCGATTGATGTTGTGATGGTCTTTCCCGCTTGGGGAACTGGTGAAGGGGCAGTATTTAGGCTAGACAATGTGCTTATCTACAATCCAAGCTCAGTACCTCAATCACACTCTCTTACGCTGTTTAAAGATGGACAAAACAGTAGCTGGCCAATGTGGGATTGCTGTGGAGGCTCTACCCCTACAGAACAACAAGATGATGCAGAGCATGGTATGACCGCAGAGTTCACAATTGGCGCCGAGCCTACAGTGATGGGGTTTTTGGCAAATACTGGTTCACATTTTGATGCCAGCGCCTTGCAAGCTGAAGGGGTTGTTCGCTTTGACATGAAAGTGCTTAACGCACCCAATGACGCCAATAGTACTTGGAAATTCAAAATTGAATCGCTCGATGCGCAAACCGCTGTCGAGCTTGATTTGAGTGCGAGTATTGAAGCACAAGCGCCAGCTACAGGGCAGTGGCAAACCTATACCTACTCTTTACAGTCGTTGGCCGACGCAGGTTTAGATTTATCAAAAATCAATGTCGTGATGGTGTTCCCTGCATGGGGCACTGGCGAAGGTGCGGTTTACAGAGTTGATAACGCAGAAATCACGGTGCCGTAACGCGGCAAATACAAGGGGGGACAAATTTCCCCCCAGAACAGAGAATTTATGTAGGTTAGTTATGAAACAAGTTCAATTTGTAGCTTCGCGCGTGGCTTTGTGTGTGTCATTAGCTCTATCAGGGCAGGTATTTGCCGAAGAACAATCAACAGCGAATTTAACGACAGATGCGCAAAATCCAGAAATAGAAGTCATTGAGATCCGTGGGATCAAGGGCAGTTTGACCCGTGCTATGAATCTAAAAAGAAGTGCATCAGGGGTTGTGGATGCGATTTCAGCAGAGGAAATGGGCAAATTCCCAGATACCAACTTAGCTGAATCTCTACAGCGTATTACCGGTGTTGCGGTCAGTCGAAGTAATGGTGAGGGTTCCCAGATCACAGTCAGAGGCTTTGGTCCCGATTTCAATTTAATTACGTTAAACGGTCGCCAAATGCCGGGCACAGGTAACTCAAGATCTTACAGCCTTGAGAATTTATCTGCTGATGGTGTAATGGCATTAGAGGTATTCAAAACAGCACGCGCGGAAAACCCAAGTGGTGGCCTAGGCGCCACAGTTAACATTGTGACTAGAAAACCGCTGGCAAGTCCCGGTGAGCGCTATACCTTTTCGGCAAAAGCGATCCATGATTCGTCAAACGTCGAAAATGACGATGTGACACCCGAGTTATCAGCGCTTTATTCAAACACCTTTATTGACGATACATTGGGCGTGTCGTTCTCTCTCACACATCATGAAAGAGACTTTCAAAAGCAGCAGGCGCATATTCAAGGGTGGCAAGCCAATGTCGATTTGCCCGGCAATATCGATGACAGCAAGGTGATTGATCCTAGACCACTAGATAATGAAGGAAATCGAGTAGGCGATTACTTTTTTCCTCGAGACATGAACTATGGCATTGAAGATTTGGAAAGGGACAGAACCAACGGCCACGTTGTGTTTCAGTATGCGCCCACTGACGACTTGGTGCTTTCAGTAGACTACACCCACACCAAAGCCGTGACAGGCAAAAATGGTATTGGTTGGGGGATGTGGAATGAATATGGTGGCAACATCAATGCCTATGAATTAGATGAAAATGGTACAGCGGTTTTTGCCGATATTAGTGGTAATGATGGCTCTTTTACCGCATCACGCTCAACAACCGAAGTCATTGAAAAGTCAGCAGGTATCAATATCGATTGGCAAATTAATGACGTATGGCATATCGCTGTGGATTATCACGACTCATCAAGTGAAACTGATAACGGTATTGATAAAGGCATCGGTAGTGAAGGTTCTTTGGTGTTAGGATCTGATCAGCTACGCACTAAAAACTATGATTATCGCACTGGCGATGTTCCACATGCGCAAATACATTGGTTGAATGGCTCTACAACACTGCTTGAAAGTGAAATTGACTCGCACTTTAGCCAGTTTGTTCACTCGCCTGGAAAGGCAGAGGTTCAGCAGCTACAAATAGATGCAACATGGGAAAATGACCGCTTTGACATTCCATTGATTGATGTCAAATTTGGTGTTGCTATGACGGATCAAACGATGGGCGGATCTAACGCTTGGAGTGGTTTAATTGGCGGGTTTTTATTTAATCCGGCATGGCCACAAATGTTCCCTGACAGCATGTTTATCAGAAACGATACCAATGGATTTTTAGATGCTTTTGCCAGTGGCGGTGCAAATTTAAATCCGAATTACTACTATACCTTTGACTTTGACGAGGTCGTCGCACGCTCTGAAGCATTCCTTACCAATGACGTGCTCGGTGGTGACGATTATTTCGCCACCACGGCATACCATGATTTGGGCACCTTTTCTCGTAGCTCTGTGCAAGAAGAGACAATGAGCTTTTATGTTCAGAGTGCTTGGGAGTTTGAAGTCGCCTCATTCCCTGTTGCTTTAAACATCGGTGTTCGATACGAAGAAACCGACGTAACTAGTATTGATGAACAACAAATTCCGATTTCGGTTTGGTGGCTAGGTGGCAGTGAGTGGCACACACAATATCTCCCAGAGGATAATACATATACGTCTGAAGGGCAGCATGATGTGCTACTGCCAATGCTCGATGTGAAAGTGGATATCACCGATGAGTTGGTTGGTCGTGTTTCTTGGGGTAAAACCATCACGCGTGCACCACTTGGCGATTTAGCGGGGGGGCGTGTGCTCTCTGGTAGCCCTAAAATAGGTTCACGTAACGGCAATGAAGGTAATACGAACTTAGAGCCATTTGAGTCTACAAATTTAGATTTAAGCCTTGAGTATTACTACGATGAAAGTAGTTACGCAGCAATCGGGTACTTTAAAAAGTCAGTTAAAAACTTCATTGGCAGTCGGGTTACTGAAACAACCATTGATGGATTTAAAGATATCTATCAAGGTCCGAGATGGAATCAGGCGGTTGCTGATATTGAAGCACGCGGTGAGCAAGCAACCAGTGATGCTATTTTTCTGCAAATGCAGGCCAATGGCGCGACGCTTAATTCGCAAGGTTACATAGAGCCCGCCGACGATGATCCGTTATTGCTCTGGAAGATAACCCAACCATTTAATGCGACAGATACTAAAAAGGTCGATGGCTTCGAAGTGGCATTTCAACATGTGTTTGGCGAGAGCGGCTTTGGCATAGGACTCAATGCTACATTTGTCGATGGCGACGTAGAATTTGATGTAAATAGCTTAGATCAGCAAACACCGCTTACGGGGTTAAGTGACTCCGCAAATGCACAAGTCTTTTATGAGAAAGATGGGCTGTCTATTAAGTTCACTTACGCGTGGCGTGACGAATATTTGATAGGTGTTGGCCAAGATCAAGGCTCAGCTGACAACCCGCCTCAATTTGCAAAAGCCTATGCCCAGCTAGATGCCAGTGTGAATTACGACCTTGATGAACGCTGGACAGTCTTTTTTGAGGGCATAAACCTCAACGATGAAACTGAACAAGGCTTTGGTCGGTATGAACGACAATTCTTATTCGCAAGGCAGTATGGCCCAAGGTATACACTGGGTGTGAGATACAGCTTTCAGTAAATCTAGTCACTTATTTATCTCTTAGTTATTTTTAAGTATTGAGCATGCAACAGACGCTGTTGCATTGTCTCGATGCTGGTTGGAGTTTTTATTATGGCAACCGAGTTTGCTTCAAAAGCTGCGCAAGTGCAATTATCCGAATCCCCTAAAAACATTGGATTTGCACTTTGTGCGCTCACCAGTTTATTTTTCATGTGGGGGTTTATTACCTGCTTGAACGATATTTTAATTCCCTATCTAAAGGGGGCATTTCAACTTAGCTACACGCAAGCGATGCTCGTGCAATTTTGCTTTTTTGGCGCGTACGTCATTGTTTCGATCCCCGCAGGCAACCTCGTCAGTAAAATAGGCTTTCAAAAAGGCATTGTATTTGGCCTGTTCATTGCTGCTTTGGGTTGTGTGATGTTTGTACCAGCAGCGGTTATCGGACTGTATGAAGTCTTTTTACTGGCTCTGTTTGTATTGGCGTCAGGTATCACCCTATTACAAGTGTCTGCGAACCCTTATGTAAGCGCACTGGGTAAACCTGAAACCGCACCTTCAAGGTTAACGTTGACACAGGCGTTCAACTCACTGGGTACCACTATTGCGCCATTTTTTGGTGCATATTTGCTGTTTTCGGGGCAAGATTCGGTGTCGAGTGGTGCTGAAGCGGTACAAGCACCATACTTATTGCTTGCCGCTATCTTAGGGGTATTAGCACTTGTGTTTTCTGCACTTAAGTTACCAAAGTTGGTCGAATCACAGGATGAACACCCAAAAAGTACTAGGCCGCTGACTGATCATCCACACTTGATTTTAGGCACTATTGGTATCTTTTTATATGTAGGTGCAGAAGTGTCGATTGGCAGTTTTCTAGTAAGTTTTTTACATCAACCCAGCATTGCAGGTTTAAATGAAGCAGAAGCTGCCAAGCTCATTGCATACTATTGGGGTGGTGCAATGGTTGGACGCTTTATTGGTGCTGCGGTGATGCAAAAAATCGCCGGTGGAAAAGTGCTGGCGTTTAATGCTGCTGTTTCAATGAGTATGATTGTTTTTGCCGTGAATCAAACTGGCGCAATTGCCATGTGGGCGATGCTTTCGGTTGGTTTATTCAACTCAATTATGTTTCCGACGATTTTCAGTTTAGCAATTTCGGGTTTAGGTAAAGACGCGAGCCGTGGCTCTGGTTTATTGTGCTTAGCAATTGTTGGTGGCGCGATCATCCCTATTTTACAAGGGCTGCTTGCAGACAATATCGGGCTACAAGGCTCATTCTTCTTACCCGCTGCTTGTTATATCTTCATTGCTTATTTTGGACTTTGGGGGTGCCATAAAAAATCGATAAAGGAGATTGCGCAATGAACAACTTAAAACGAACCTCTTTACTTTGTGTGTATATGGTGAGTTTGCTCAGTGCATGTGGACAATCCAAACGCTTAGAAACAGCAGCTGATAAAGGCAAAAATCCAACTATTTGGCCAAATATTGTGTCTGAAATTGAAAAATCTGAAGAGGTTGAATCACTGGTTTTAGCTTTACTTGATGAGATGACCATTGAGCAGAAAGTCGCGCAAATGATCCAACCAGAAATACGCGATATCACGGTTGAAGATATGCGCAAATATGGCTTCGGTTCTTATTTAAATGGCGGCGGGGCTTTTCCAAATGGCGACAAACATGCATCAGTGGCTGATTGGGTGGCATTGGCTGAGTCTATGTATCGAGCGTCTATTGATACTTCTTTGGACGGCTCTTCTATCCCGACGATGTGGGGCACCGATGCGGTTCACGGTCATAACAATGTGATTGGTGCGACTTTATTTCCTCATAATATTGGTTTGGGTGCTGCAAACGACCCTGCATTGATAGAAAACATCGCTCAAGCTACCGCAAAAGAAGTGTTGGCTACGGGCATTGATTGGATCTTCGCACCCACGGTTGCGACTGTAAGAGACGACAGATGGGGAAGAACATACGAAGGGTATTCAGAAGACCCAGAAATAGTCGGTAACTATGCCTATGCGATTGTTAAAGGGCTTCAAGGTGATGGGCGCACTAATTCCGTATTTAAAGAGCAGCATGTGATCAGCACAGTTAAGCATTTTGTTGGTGACGGTGGCACTCTAAAAGGAGATGATCAAGGGAACAACGTTGTTAACGAAGAAACACTATTTAAAATTCATGCACAAGGCTACGTAGGTGGCTTAAAAGCTGGGTCGCAGTCAGTAATGGCATCCTTTAATAGTTGGCATGGCGACAAGATACATGGCAATAAATACTTGCTGACGACAGTGTTGAAAGACCGAATGGGCTTTGATGGCTTTGTTGTCGGAGATTGGAATGGTCATGGGCAAATCCAAGGGTGTACTAATGATAATTGTCCACAAGCAATCAATGCGGGGTTAGATATGTTTATGGCACCAACGCAAAGTTGGAAGCCATTGTTTTACAATACGGTCAGTCAAGTGAAAGACGGCACCATAGCGCTTAGTCGAGTGAATGACGCAGTGAGCCGTATTTTAAGAGTAAAAATACGTGCAGGTCTGTTCAATAAGCCAAGTCCTGCCCAGCGACTGTATGCTGGTGACAGTAAAATAATGGGTAATGAACAACACAGAGCACTTGCCAGAGAGGCAGTGAGAAAATCTCTGGTGCTGCTCAAAAACAAAGCAGGGATATTACCTTTATCTCCTAAACAACACATCTTAATTGCTGGAGATGGCGCAGATAATATTGGTAAACAGTCAGGTGGATGGACCATTACTTGGCAGGGCACCAATAACGCCAATGCAGATTTTCCCGGTGGTACCTCGATTTATAAAGGCCTAAAACAACAGGTGTTAAAAGCGGGCGGTGATATTACCTTGAGTCTTGATGGTTCGTACGATAAAGATAATAAGCCTGATGTCGCAATTGTTGTATTTGGAGAGGAGCCTTACGCAGAGGGACAAGGGGATAGACCGCATTTGGCGTATCAATACGGCACTAACAAGGACTTGATGCTATTAAAGTCATTAAAAGCGCAAGGTATCCCAGTTGTATCACTTTTCATCAGTGGTCGTCCGATGTGGATGAATGCTGAGCTAAACGCCAGCGATGCTTTTGTGGCACTTTGGCTACCGGGCTCTGAAGGCGGTGGTGTTGCTGACGTGCTACTAAAAGATAAAAATGACAGTATCCAATATGACTTTACAGGTAAACTGTCGTTTTCGTGGCCGAATTCACCGACACAACACGTCAATCGTTTTGATGGACAAACCCCATTATTTGAATATGGGTTTGGATTGGATTACGAAACAAAGGATACCTTGAAAGACAATTTGAACGAATATTTTGATATTAGTGCCAGCGTCAATGAAGTCGAGTTTTTATACGATGGTCAGCCTAAAAAGCCATGGGCGCTATATCTCACTGAAAGTAATAAGAGAAAGCCGATCCGTTCAAATAGTGAGCAATTCAATGGCGTAGACTTCAGAACGATTGACCGTTTTGTACAGGAAGACAGCATGCAATTGTCTTTTAGTGATTCAAAAGTGGTGGGCATTCAATTACTGAGCAAACATGGGTTCCCTGAAGACCTGAGTGCGTATGTTAACTCGAGTGCGTACTTAACATTTGATATGTCTTTAAAATCAGGTTCAATTTCAAAAGCCTATATAGGGATGAATTGTCAGGAAGAGATGAAATGCCGCTCACAAGTTAAAATACCAGATGAAAAATTGAGCGCACTCACAAATGGTTGGCAGCAGTTGGCCGTGCCTTTGACTTGCTTTGCAAACCTTGGGGCTGAGTTATCTCAAACAATGTCTCCATTTAAACTCTCGCTAGTTGGAAACGCTGAAGTAGGGTTGAGTAAAATAGCGCTTAGGGCATCAACATCCGAAGCTTTAATCGTTGAATGTAACTAGGACATGCTTGACGAAGGCCCGCAAATAGCGGGCTTTTTATTTTTAAGACCGGTCACAATTTGTTCGTTTATCAATGTGTTTTAATAACCTTTTTGTTATTTCATTGCGTGAAAAGGTATCAACCTGAGAGGCGTATCTAACAATGGAACTAAGATTAAGATTAAGATTGAAGTTGAAAATGACAGAGTTCAAAAAATGAAAGAAATATCAGGTTGGGAGAGAGCGCATTTTATACCGTTGCGTGATGTCTATGTGATTGACCGCCCATTAAGCTTTGAGTCATAGTGACATTATCATTATGTCGGTGTGTTTCTGTAAAAGGATATTTTAGTGATTTTTAAACAGGCATTTAGTTTTTGGAGCTTGTCACATACTGCTTTGCTGTTATTAAGTATTTGGGGGGTGCTACAAACGATATTGGCCAGCTTAATGATAGAGCGTTTTTATGCGTGCTCCTATGACTGTGATTTTTATGTACCGCAAAAAATTGTATTTTTTTTGGCAATTATATGCTTCATCTCTCTTATATTTTCATTCATTTTCGCGTTTTTTTCTGCATTTAAAACTCGGCAGCCAGTCGCATATAACATATTGGTTTTAAGCTTTTTAGCAGTAGTTTGCCAAGCGTATTACATCGCAAGTTTATAATATTGAATGCGTCGCTAAATTCGCTCGTCACACAGTGAGCGTTTTCGATTATGTGACAAAGTGGTTTGAACAGTCTTTGTGATCCAATACTTTAGTGGATCAGTCACGTTTTTACATTGTAATTTCACATAGTTAGTCAATACTCAAATATCAAGGTAACTAGGCAAAGCCTAAGGAAAATTTGATGTTGAATAATTTCTCTGTACAAAGCCGTTTATTGTCGTTGTCTGGATTACCCGCAATCCTTTTTGTGATTGCGACAGTGTTTACGCTCACTACGATTTCCCACCTCGTAGCGAATATGGATAAGATGTATTCTGGGAGGGTCTTACCACTTAAAGAGATTAAAGTGGTCTCAGACAACTATGCGGTGGTTATTGTTGATACATTTCATAAGTTAAGAGGCAAGCAATTAACACCATCACAAGCGCTTGATAATATTGAAGAGGCCAAATCAATTGCGATTGCTGAGTGGGAAATTTACTTAGGGGGTAAGTTGACCAGTAAAGAGCAATCGATTGTTCAGCAAATTAAGCAGTCTGAGCGAGAAGTTAATCAGCTAATTCAAGAATACCAGCGCTTAATTGCACAAGATAACTTTGATTCTGTACCTTACAATCAATTTGTCAAAGACCTCTACGAGACGTTTGACCCGCTTAGCGAAGGCTACAATGAATTAATGGTTTTGCAGCTTGACGAGGCCAGCAAACTGATTGAAGTGAGCCATGAAGAAGCCGATGCAGCAAGAGTTGGAATGATAGTCGCGTCTGTACTTGTGATTGTGGTGATGTTGAGTGTCAGTTGGTTGATCTATGGCTCTATCCATAAGCCATTGAAAGGCTTGCGACGCACCATTAAAACCATTGCACAAAATGCGGATTTAACGCAGCGGGTAAAAGTGGTTGGCGAAGACGAGCTTAGCGAAATAGGCAACGATTTTAATATGATGGTCGATTGTTTACATAACCTTGTTCAAAGTCTGATTGAAATGATAGGGGAATTGACCTCGACATCTAACAACTTGACATCAATCAGCTCATCGATGGCAAATACGTCTCAAGATCAAGAGCAGCAAACAGCCATGATTGCGACAGCTGTGACGCAAATGAGCGCTGCTATTCAAGAAGTGGCCAACAATGCGCAGTTAACAGCACAAAAAGCTGAAACCTCAGGCACGCTCGCGCAGCAAGGCACAAGTACGATCACACAAAATATCCAGTCGATTGAGAAGTTGGCTGGCTTAGTTGCAGACAATACCGAACAAATTCAAGCTTTAAATACGCAAAGTAATGAGATTAACCAAGTTGTTTTGATGATTCAAGGTGTTGCTGAGCAAACCAATTTATTGGCATTAAATGCCGCAATCGAAGCTGCTCGGGCAGGTGAGTCGGGCAGAGGGTTTGCGGTCGTTGCGGATGAAGTTAGGCAGCTGGCGCATAATACGCAAAAAGCAACTGAGTCAATTAAAGAGATGATCACAAAGTTACAGTCAATGGCGCAAAATGCCGTTACTGCGATGGAAAATGCGCAAACGAGTGCAACTTCGAGCGTTGAAAAAGCGAATGAGTCTGCTAAGTATATGAATGAAATCAATAGCGCAGTGAATGAGATTATCGATATGAATGTGCAAGTATCGACTGCGACTGAAGAGCAAACCTCTGTGATTGCGGAGATAAGTACCAACATTAATGAGTTCAACAATAGCATCATTGAAATTGCTAAAAACGCCCAGCTAAATGCTGAAGTAAGTAGTGCATTGGGTGACTACACCAGTAGCTTAAAAGAAAAAGTCGATTCTTTTAAAGCATAAGGTTATGAGTGTTTGTTTCTCTGAACTTGATTCAGGATCCATTTTTCAGTGACTAATTTATGGGTTCCGGAGCAAGTCCGGAATGACGTAGAGAGAACGTGCGATGGTTTAGTTGAGGTGTCATGATATTGATTTACTATCAGTTATGCACCTCCCCCCGAATCCGTCGTCCTGAACAAGATTCAGGATCCATTTTTTTCTGTGACTAATCTATGGTTTCCGGAGCAAGTCCGGAATGACGTAGAGAGAATCTGCATTGGATAAATAGAGGTGTTATGGTGTTGATTTACTATCAGTTATGCACCACTCCCCGAATCCGTCGTCCTGAACAAGATTCAGGATCCATTTTTTCAGTGACTAATTTATGGGTTCCGGAGCAAGTCCGGAATGACGTAGAGAGAACGTGCTCAAAATTAATTGCGGTGTCATGATGTCGATTTCTTATCGGTAATACACCAATCTCCAAATCCGTCATCCTGAACTTGATTCAGGATCTATTTTTTCTGTGACTATTCTATGGTTTCCGGAGCAAGTCCGGAGTGACATAGAGAGAATCTGCTTTGGTTTAATAGGGGCGTAACGACTACCTTTGGTTAGAATGGTTCATTTCACCTTGCGTGAAAAGAATGCCAGCGCTTCGCGCTGTGTCATTAACCTTTCACACGATATTCACCTTGCGCAAATTGAACGTACTCGCTTCGCTCGCAGTCGCTACATTTTGCACGTTGCTACCAAGCATTGAAACTGGGTGGCGCTTACCATGACAGTGAATATAGGGAGAAATCTACTTAAGTTATGTATCAGCGGTTCTGTGTTAATATTGCTTAGTCAACATAAACTCGACGATGTGATTTAAAAATGCTGAACGAGTTGTCATTAAGTTAGCGCTAAACGATAGCTGTGTTTATATAAAGTCTTGCTGTGTTCCTACCATAGTCAAGAAAACGACCCTTTGGGTCGCTTTTATCCTTTCCTTAATGTCTATAATGATTGAAAAATATAACTGTAGCAACAGGTTAGTTATTGTGATAAAACTGGGTGCAATGATAACAATGCCCCATGGCTTGGTAGAAAAACGACCTATTCGGTCGATATTAGATTGTTATTACCACAATAGATATCAGGAAGTATCATTGAAATTTTTATTATTTTTATCAATTAGTCTTTTTTTCGTAAATACGGTTGAGGCTCAATGTAATAGTTCTTTGAATGACGTAAATGTTCAGGGTGTTTGTACTAAAATAAAAACTTACAAAAGTGGCGAAATCACAAAAACACCAGTACTCGTAGTTGCACTGCATGGTGACTCACCGTTTAATAACCCGTCTTATCAATATGAATTTGCAAATCAAATAGCTCTGCATTCTATAAATACTGTAAGCGTGGGTATGCTTCGCCCTGGATATACTGATCATTTAAAACGTACTTCTGATGGCATTCGAGGTGAAACGGTTGGGGATAATTATGATGAATCAAGAATCCATCAAATAGCAAAAGCGATTCAAAAACTGAAGGAATACCACAATTCAGAAAAAGTGATCCTTGCTGGTCACTCCGGAGGTTCTGCCATAACAGCTAAGTTAATTGCTCTATACCCTAGACTTATTAACCATGCATTTATTGTATCCTGCCCATGCAACATCCCTCAATGGAGAGCGGATATGTATAAAAGTTCTCATTATGAAGGTTTTAAAAAGAGTCTAGTTACTATTTCACCAATTGAGATGATTGACAATGTGGCTAATGATATCGGTATTACATTATTCGTTGGTAAAGATGATAAGGTAACGAGGCCATATCTGAGCAATGAGTATTTTATTGCACTTAAAAAAGCAGGTAAAAAAGTTGATTACCATGTAATTGATGGCGATCACAGATTGTTTTTGAACCAGACCGTTTTAAATTCGGTAGTGGACGTGGTGAGTGGCTATAACAAGCCAAGTCAGCCGGATTTGTAACATTGTCACGATTTTTTCTTTCCCACTTCGCGGGCAAAAAGCCCGCCAATACTAGTCAACACTGCTTGGGGCGTTATGTGAATTATGGATAGTCGAGCATTTTCAAAATTAATTGAGTTCTTAGAAAAAGTACCCTCTGTCACAGGTGTGATAGTGCATGGCTCTGAAGAGAAAGAAAGTTGGTGGGTTAAATTCACAATTGATACAACACATCATTTAGCGTGGAATACAGTCTAATAATTAGGACATGTTTTAAATTATTTATCACTAGATGAGAGGCAGACCTGCTTTTCGAAACCTACTTTAAAGAATTAGAAATAAACACATAACAAACCGCTTGAACAGAAGCTCAAAACTCCAGCTGCCTTGTGATTCGCTTCGCTCATTTTATTTCAAGGCAATATCCGTATTTGTCTGGGGTTAGCGGGGCGTTATGCACCTTATGGGAGTTAAGCTGTGTTTTTCAAGAAAAGTGAAAAATTCAAAGTTTATAAATTCTATATTATTGACGATGACCAGAATAAAATAGATAGACCTAAGTTGATGGACTTCATTCTGTTATTTTTCGAGAATAATTTACAAATACCATTGGATTTTGATATCGGCGGTCCTTATGGGATAAGAAAAGGCTCATCTTGTGGCATTCAAGCTCTTAGAAATAAACTCGAAAAACATGGGCACGATAAATATTATGCTTTAAGTGGTGTTACTGAAAATGTTGTAGGATTCGAACTCTTATTTAATGCAGTTTACAATGAACATGCGTATAGTGAATTAATTATTTGGTATAACCCGAAGGATTACGATTTAACTTTTGAAAAGGTAATTCGTGATTTGATATGTAGTTGTGTCATTAGCTATGCATATGAACTAGAAATCGAAGCTGGGTATAACATTAGCACGGAAACAAAGATTAAAAAGGGAATTCTGGGAGGGTTGTCTGTTAAAGTTTCATATGAGCATTTGGCATGGTTGGATGATTATGAAAATGGTGGCTACCGGGATATATTCAAAAATAATTTCATGAATCGCGCCCAACTAGCAAAGATGCAAGAGATAAACCAAAGTCTTAAAGTGAAAGAAATAAAAGGTAAGTACCTAGTAGAAATGGGTGCATAACAAGTCATTCAAGTCGTACAAAAACAGTTGGCTTTGTTCGTGCCTCACAAATTATCACCAACTATTATTAGCTGGTTGCAACGACGTTATGTACTAAGAATTTTGGTCTGCTGATTAGGAAAGACTATGCCTCAATTAAAAGATGGAAGTGATTTTCAAATAGATCACCATATTGTTGGTGATGAATCTGGTTTAAGAAATTTGATTTATGCTTGTGAAAAAGCGATTGAACAAGGCGAGTACATTGGAAATGTCCGTTTTAGTTTTCGTTTGTTCGTGGTTCACTTTTGCTTTTGGACGCAAAACAGCAGGCTTTCGCTCATTCTTCGCTTAGTTTATCCTGCTATTTTTCGCCGTTTATTAAGGCGTTATATACACTCTAAGGTTTGATGTTCTTTATGTTCGAATATTCACCAATAATTATCGGTTTCAGTTCTGTTTTATTGCAATTTTATATATTATCTAGCTTCAGAAGACTAAGCCCTAAATTGGCAACGAAGTTATATGGTGGTGTTGCCTTTAGCTCAAAATGGGAGCACCAAAAAAAAGCAACCAACTTTCTATATAACCCTAAAATTTGGCGTTTTGTTAAACAAACAAATATTAAGTGCGCACTGTACTTGAACTTTACTCTAACACTGACTTTTTTATTTCTAATATTTGTGGGTATTTAGTACATATAACATGTTATTAAAGCGGGAATGCTAAAGCTTAGCTCGGTTTCGCTCCGCTTCACAGTTTTCATTTTTTCTGTGACTATTCTATGGTTTCCGGAGCAAGTCCGGAATGACATAGAGAGAACATGTTCAAAATTAATTGCGGTGTCATGATGTTGATTTCTTATCGGTAATACACCAATCTCCAAATCCGTCATCCTGAACTTGATTCAGGATCTATTTTTTCTGTGACTATTCTATGGTTTCCGGAGCAAATCCGGAATGACGTAGAGAGAACATGCTCAAAATTAATTGCGGTGTCATGATGTCGATTTCTTATCGGTAATACACCAATCTCCAAATCCGTCATCCTGAACTTGATTCAGGATCTATTTTTTCTGTGACTATTCTATGGTTTCCGGAGCAAGTCCGGAATGACGTAGAGAGAACATGCTCAAAATTAATTGCGGTGTCATGATGTCGATTTCTTATCGGTAATACACCAATCTCCAAATCCGTCATCCTGAACTTGATTCAGGATCTATTTTTTCTGTGACTATTCTATGGTTTTCGGAGCAAGTCCGGAATGACGTAGAGAGAACATGCTCAAAATTAATTGCGGTGTCATGATGTTGATTTCTTATTGGTAATACACCAATCTCCAAATCCGTCATCCTGAACTTGATTCAGGATCAATTTTTCTTTGACTATTCTATGGTTTCCGGAGCAAGTCCGGAATGACATAGAGAGAATCTGCTTTGGTTTAATAGGGGCGTAACGACTACCTTTGGTTAAATTGCTCACTTCACCTTGCGCGAAAAGAATGTCAGCGCTTCGCGCTGTATCATTAGCCTTTCACACGATATTCACCTTGCGCAAATTGAACGTACTCGCTTCGCTCGCAGTCGTTACATTTTGCACGTTAATCACCTTGCGCGAAAAGAATGTCAGCGCTTCGTGCTGTGTCATTAACCTTTCGTACGATAGCGCTTTGCACCAAGGCCATACTACTTCAATCTTGCAAGGTGATGTATGGCGATTGCATCCATCGGTTTTAGTTGTATTAAAGCAGTACCGTCTTGCTTTACAGTGATAGATTTCCCTATACACGGCCCTTGATTGGTATCCATGCTCAACTCATCACAATATGTGCCGGGTAGTAAACCGGTTTGAAACGTGGCATACATCATTTTATCTTCGCGATTAATCGCGACAAACCCAAGATCTCCGCGTGAAAACGCAATTTGGTTTTTACCATTGTCCCACCAATTTGAAATGGTTGGATTGTCGGCCGTGTAACTTCTAAAACGCATTGCGCCGGCGATCATGGGTTTTCTATGTTCACATTGCCACAAGGTGTCTTGGCAGTTGAGTTTACCAGATTGGTGAACAGGCACTTTTGGTCCGCCAGCATCAGTATCGCCATTAAATTCATAACTGGACATCACTTTTGGATAACCATACGGATAGGCCAACATAAATACGTTAGCAAGGTCATACAGTGTTTTATCTTTAAACGTGACGATGTCGCCAGCACCACCGTGACCGCGCTGGTTATCGTGGTTGTCTGTGAATATAATGGCTTTTTCACTGGGTATTAAACCCCAGTCCTTAACAAAGGTTTTCAGTGAAGCCAGTTCCCCTTGTTTAAAAACATGGCTCAGTTTGACGCTGTATTTGAACTCTGTGACCATACCGTTGCTGAGATACGGCACTGATGAGATTGCTTCTCCCCCTTGATCTATGACTTCTTGAAAAATAAGCGGTGAGTCATTGAGCTGTTTTAAAATTGCGGCGATATCCTCAGTGGGCATATGTTTACTGGCATCAAGTCTGAATCCTGCCACGCCTAAGCCTGTAAGTTTGTTTAGGTAACTGGCGATTTTTGCCTGAACACCGATAGAGTCAGTATTTAAATCATGTAGGCCAACCAGTTCACAGTTTTGCACGCGCCACGCGTTATTTACGTAGTCAGTGCCATTGATAGTACAGGGTTTGTGGAAATCTTTAGGAGAGTAAATGGGGTAGTGCTTATTGCCATACGACTTGCCAGTAATACTTTTACCGCTACCGTGGGCCATGTGATTAATCACTGCATCGACATAGATGTCCACGCCTTGCGCTTTGCATCGCTTAATCATATCGACAAATTGCGCTTTGTCGCCACTGCGACTGTTTATTTCATAAGTGACGGGCTGATATCTTGTCCACCACTGATCGCCTGCGATATGTTCATTAGGCGGTGACACTTGAACCGCTTTATAACCTTGAGGTCCTAAAAATGTCTCGCATTCAGTGGCAATATCGGGCCAAGACCACTCAAACAAATGTACAAATGTGGTAGGGGTATGCCCTGATGCATTCACGTTGGAAGATGCAATGAGTGCAAGTCCAGCTAGAGTAGGGAGTCGGTTATTTTTCATTCTTATATTTCTCATTTCTTTGAGAAAGACAATATATCGGTCTTATGGGAATAATCGTATTGAATACGTATGCAAAATGGCAACCAAAAACGGTTGCCATACACAAATTTTAAGGTGTTATCTTAACACTAGAGAGCCTGTATGAGGTGTGTGTTTTTACCAAACTCAAATACGTTTAGTTTGCCACACTGCGCGAAGTGGTTATTGCTAGCATAAGGTCGGTTTGCTTGAAGAATATCACTTTCCCATCCTTGACCATTTTTGACAAATGCTTTTAGCTCAAACCAGCCTTGGTGAGTTTGATTGCAATCCATTTCTACATCAAGTTTCCAGTAGTGTGGTCCCCATTGGTTTAAACCCGACTCACCAAATCCATGAAGATCGTAGGTTTTCTTTTCGCCCCAATTTGCAGGCCAAATATTGGTTGTCCAATCTAAAGCAGTCCCTTGGGCATGAATTGATTGATCAGGCTCAGTTGCCTGCCAGTCTAGGTAGGTATCTCCTGATTTCCATGGTGCAGTGGTTTGATTTCTGAGGTTTAGATGTCTAATTGGAATTTGGCAAAGTATGGGGTTTTGGTCGCATTGCAATCCTCGTTGTGACGCTGCATTGTGGTCCAAGCCGCCGCGTACAAACATATCTTGGCCGCTTTGTGTTTGTGCCTTTATAAATACAACCGTTCTTTGCCAATCTTCGTCGCCGTCATTAGGGGTATCTGTAGTCATACTTTGGTGATGGATCGCGATTGCATCCATAGAGGATAGTGATATTTGAGCAGTCCCATCGCCATCAACCGTAATTGCTCTGCCATTGCAATATCCCGAAGTTTTACCGCCAGAAAGCTCGTCACAATATGTGCCCGCAGGAAGACCGGTTGCCAACCTCACATTCATATTGTTCGATTCTCTATTGATGGCCACAAACCCTAAATTACCCGCGCGAAAAAGCAATTTGGTTATTGCTATTGTCCCACCAATTTTGTACTGACCAGTCCATCATTGGTATGATTTCTAAAGCGCATTGCGCCTGCAATAAAGGGCTTTCTGTGCTCACATTGCCATTGCTGTGCGTTGCAATTTAGATTATTACCTTGATGAACGGGTACCGTTGGACCGCCGGCATCGGTATTGCCATTAAATTCATAGCTAGACATTACTTTTGGATAGCCATAGGGGTAGGTAAGCATGAACACATTGGCCAGTTCATATAGTTTACCGTCGTGGAAGGTGACAATAGAGCCTGCACCGCCATGCCCGCGTTGATTGTCATGGTTATCAGAAAATACAACGGCTTTATAGCTTGGCATAAAGCCCCATTGCTCACCAAAAGATTTAAGCCAAGCAAGCTGGGCCTGTTTTAAATGTTTCGCTGAGTTTAATGCTGTATTTGAACTCAGTGACTAAGCCATTTTGAAAGTATTCAGACGCTTGAACTGCTTCACCCCCTTTGATTCTATGACCTCTTGAAACACCACAGATTGCTTATTGAGTTTACCGAGAATATCGCCGATGTCGTTTGCAGGCATATGCTTGCTTGCATCCAAACGAAAACCCGCTACGCCAATATCGAGCAAGTCATTTAAGTAATTTGCAAGCTGCGACTGCACATAAGGTGCATCGGTGTCCAAGTCGTGCAATCCCACTAATTCACAATGCTGCACGCGCCACGGGTTATTGCCGTAATCTTCAGGGTTAATTGCACAGGTTTGATGGAAGTTATTTGAGCTGTAGATGGGGTATTGTTTGTTACCAAACTGACTGCCTGCGACCCCGGTACCGCTTCCGTGTGCCATATGATTTATCACCGCATCAACATAAATATCGACCCCTACAGCTTTACATCGAGAAACCATGTCGATGAACGCAGCTCTATCTCCGCCGCGACTGACAAGTTGATAGCTAACAGGTTGATATCTTGTCCACCATTGACTCCCGGTGATATGTTCACTCGGCGGTGAAACCTGAACTGCCGCATAGCCTTGTGGCCCTAAAAAGGTTTCACATTCTTTGGCGACATCAGGCCAAGACCACTCAAACAGGTGAACAAATGTCGTGGGTGCACCCGTGTTACTAGGCGTAGCATAGGTGCAGTTTGATGCAAGTACCGAAACACTTGCGACGATTGGTAGTATTATATTTTTCATTATTGTGCCTCTCATTTACATGAGTTTTACAATATAAGGTGCTTTGAGGAACATTCCATTGAATACGTATGCAAAATAGGATCAAAGTTGCATGTTGTTGTTTTATAATGCTATGAATTAGGTGGTTTAAGTTGTTTATTATCTATTAAAAGAATAAATATTTCTTTAGTGTTAAATAATTACTCTACTATAATGAACTCGGTGTACTTTTTATGGGTAAATAGAAGTTAGTGCAGTATTTAATCTGGAGTATGGATGCAAAAGGTCTTTGTAAGCGCCTGTTTAATGGGTAATAAAGTGAGGTATAACGGAAGTAACTTATCGCTGGATGAGTCAGATAAGCGTTGGTTAGATTTAAACGTTAAGCTTGTTGGTTTTTGTCCAGAAGTCTCTGCTGGTTTACCGATACCTAGAGCGCCTGCGGAAATTATCGGAGGCGAAGGGCGTGATGTCATCCACCAACAAGCGCGTGTTGTCGGAGATGATGGAGTCGATGTGACCGATGCTTTTTTAGATGGTGCGTATCAAGCGCTGCAAATTTGTTTGCAACAACAAATAAAATTCGCGGTTTTGGCAGAGGGTAGCCCATCTTGCGGAAGTGAAAAAATATATGATGGCACTTTTTCTGGTAAGAAAGTAAACGGTGCTGGCGTCACTGCACAACTGCTCAGATCCAAAGGCATCAAAGTCTATAGCCAACACTCTGTTATGCAGTTAATTGAGCAGCTAAAACGTAATAGCGAAACGGATATCTAAAACAATTAGTTAGTATATTCTTGCATTAACTTGCAAACTACTTGGGTTAATTGGCTATCATTTTGCATTAATTGCTTAAGCTTATCACAAGGTAGCCACATAATATCACAGGGTGTGTCACTGGTAATGTCGGTTGCGCATGCACCGCTTAGCAATGCTGTAAGAGCAATTGATTCGCCCGGCCCTTTATTTGTACAAGTGTGATTTACGTCATTACCTGATGATACGTTCCATTGCTCTTTAACGCTTCCTCTTACAATAACGCCAATTTTCGACATCGGCTGATTTTCGTTGCAAATTACTTGCTGCGCTTCATAAACCTGATGTTCTACAAAAGCGGACAGTTTTTCACGTGTGGTGAGCGGTAAGTTCTTAGCCCAAGGAATATCATTGGTAAATTGCTGTTGCTTGGTCGTTTTGAAGATTGACTCATTTTGAAGATTGGCCATCTTGTCTTCAACGCATGCTAATAACCTTTGTGCTTCGGGTTTATCTAACACAGCTTGCTTAAGTTGTGCGTTGATGACTGCACGTTCGCGATTGAGTAATAACCTAGTGGCAGCTTGTGTCTGTAAGGATTGAATAATTTCTGGAAAACTTTCGTGTAGTTCATTCATGCGCTCTAGTGTACGTGTTTTGTTATCTTTGACATCTTTCAACACTAAATCAGCTGCAGACTGGCTAGGTGCTAACGTTTGGACATGACTTTGCAGTGCCTCTTGTGCGTGCATAAAGCCCCGAGCAATGTCGTAACCCAAGGCAAGCTTCTTAAAGTAAAAGGTCAATAAGAGCTTGTTTAACCATGAATACTGTCTAAGTGGTTGCAGCCATTTTGGGGTTTGCCATACCGTATAAATGGAGGTTCTTGGGCTAATTTGGGGCTCACCGTCAAGGGCAGATTCAACTGCTTCGACTAACTTGCTAGTAGCTTGTTTGCTCAACATCCCTTGTTCAAATTGCGTCCAATAATGTTTGCGTTCAGTCTCGAGCAGTCGTCTTTTGTATGCCGTGTTGAGCTCGTCTGTGGTTATTTTATTATTTGATTCAGTCTCATTGAGCACTTGTAGCTGCGACTTTTGCTTCACGGTTTCCCAGTCTGCGCCTTGCAAGAATGGGTTGGTCATCATCACCGGCAGCATCTCGTGTAGCTCATTACTGATAGTGCCTTGGGCTTTGTCTACGGTCGCTTGCTTTGCCGGAGGTAATGAGCTTAAGCCGAGTATTTTAAGTAACCAGCCCATCGTGGAGCCATTAACCAAAATGGTTAAGACCACGATGCCTGCACATAAAAACAGCACCCGATCACCAATTTCTTTTGGTATTACATCACTGGCGACTACGGCCAGTGCCAAGGCTAATGACACCGCACCGCGCAGTCCACCCCAGCACAGCACCGCGGCTTTTGGAAAATTAATACCAATACCTAATCTAGTTAGGGCCGGCATACACACGGTGATAGAGAGTGCCCGAATGATTAAAATACCAGCGTAAAGTAATGCCAGCATTTTCCATGCTTGCATATCATTCAGTGGTACACGGATAGCGACCAATATGCCAACCAGTAAAAAGATGAGTGTGTTGGCCATATGGGCCATCATTTCCCAAAAATGATGTAAAAATCCAGCGACTTCAGGGCTGATCCGCGTTCGACCGATACTCGCAAACATTATGGCTAACGTGACAACCGCAACAACTCCTGATACGTGAAAATTCTCCGCAATAAAAAAAACTGAGTAAGCTGCCGCAATGGTTAAAGAGATCTCGATCATTGGGTCGTTAAATACATGCTCAATCCACATAATACATAGGCCACCCACGGCTAAGCCTATTGCCAGACCCACCAAGACAACTTGCAAAAACTCGCCAGTGACATGTAAAGGCGATGAAAGTCCAGCGTTGATATCACCACTGTAAGTTGCGGTAACCCACGCAAAAAAGAGTGAAAAGAATACGATTGCGGTACCGTCATTGAGTAGTGACTCGCCTTCAATGAGGGTTTCAAGGCGCTTTCGAGAGCTGACTTCTTTTAAAAGCGCGACGACAGCGACCGGATCTGTGGCACTGATCAAAGCACCAAACATCAGGCAAATGGCCCAGCTCCAGCCCCAGCCATCGGGTACAATGGCAAATATGAGCTCTGCAGTTAACCAAATCGCCAGCATTAAACCAGGGACAGCTAAAATCGCGATTTGTGTAAACATGCGGCGGAATAAATGCACTTCCATGGCAAATGCGCTTTCAAAAATGAGCGTCGGCAAAAACAGATATAAGAATAGGTGAGAGTCTATTTCGGCAACCAAAGATAAACTTTGGCCAAACTCTGGGGCATATGCATTAAATAA
>NZ_JWIC01000004.1:0-972500 GCF_000814765.1 Pseudoalteromonas luteoviolacea | reverse complement strand
GAGACTAGTTACTGAAGAAGTGCCATGAATATTCATATGCATTTAGCTCTATTGAGCTATCGCTGCATCATAAAAGTAACGCTTTCGTTTTAACTTTAAGTCACCGTTTGTTACGATTTCCATTGCCCCTTCATTATCCAAGGTGACATTGAAATCTGTTATACCTCTTTTTACATCTAACTGCATTTCAAGTTCCGCAGCAGACCAAGACTTACCAAACCCTACCTGTAAGCTTTCTAAATCCTCAACTTCTTCAGACAACCTATACGCTGATCCAGGGAATATTTGAGTTAAAGTCAAAGCAACTATCTGCTTATCTTGGCATAAGAAAGCAAACATTGGCGTATTTGTTTTATTGATAAATGTTACGGTAACTTTTGCAGCCATAGCGTTTCCCTCAAACTGAATAATCTATGTGCAACTATAGGGTGATTAAGATTAAATGCAATTACGGGGCATTACAGCTAGATTGTAAGCCTTGACTATTACCAATTACGCCGATTATTAATCATCGATAAGTAAAGCCTAAATTAGGCTACAAAAAGGACCAATATTCATATTATTTTTGGTGAAATACATCTATTCAGTCTACACCTGCATTAGAGGTGTCCTCGCCTTTATTAGGTAACTTATTAATCATAACAAGTTCAAATAACACTTATCATCAGTAAATATACAACTATAATACGATAAAGCCGACCCACTATTCCTTCCTTCGATACTACTTTCCTTATTAATTTAAGCGTTCTAAAACTGACTTACTTATGACTTTCAACAATTAAAACAGATATAATAAATACTCTAAACCAATACTAACTAGTACTAATACTTCTCTTTCATTGTCTTTTTCCGAATTCAATACACATATTAAGATGAAATTGTATTATCCTACTGCTTCTAATATGAGCTAAGTCTCAAAGCCAATAAGCTGCTTTGATTGCAATGTTGTTAATAAAGAGGGAAGTCATGTCAACGACGGTACTAAATCAATCATCAAAAGATACGACGGTTATCCTATCATTGATAAGTGCGATGCTTATTTGGGGCTCGAGCTGGATCTCTGGCAAAATCATTGCGGATATGGCTCCTGCAACACTGACAGTATTTTATCGCATTGCACTGGCAACGCTCAGCATGCTGCCGATTTTACTATTGGTCTATAAAAGTAAACTGCAAAAACTATTTTTTTCTAGACAGGCTTTACTTTGGTCCATACCCGCTGGCATATTAATGGCCGCATACAATCAGTTATTTTTCCTAGGGCTATATGATGGTTTGCCCGGCAAAGGAGGTATGCTAGTAACCACAACCAACCCTATTTTTACCATTATTCTTAGTACGTTCATTTTTCGCTCTACGCTTTCTAATAAGCAACTTATCGGCTGTATATTAGGGCTTATTGGCGGGTTGTTTATGATAGAAATCTGGCTTTTCGACGCGGCGCAAATATTTGCCTCTGGAAATGCCTACTTTTTACTCGCCTCTTTAACTTGGGCATTTTTAACCCTCATTAGTAAGCAAGGTACTAAATTCGGGGATTTCCTTACATTTAGCGCTGCGATGTATTTTTGGGCAATGGTATTGAGCTATCTGTTTGCGTATGACCTATCGCCGTTGAGTAGTATTACAAATTACTCCGCTATTTATTGGTATCACATGCTATACCTATCCGTGATTGTCGTCAGTATCGCAACCAGTATCTTCTTTTTAGCGAATCAACGATTAGGGCCAAGTCGATCAAGCTCTTTTATCTTCATTGTACCAGTAACGGCAATGGGTATGTCCATTTGGTATTTTGACGAGCAGCTAAGTTTGACTATGTTCATTGGAGGTGTTTTGGCTTTATGTGCAGTTTATTTACTAAATAAACCAGCCAAAGGTTAGTCACTCTCTGCTTAGATTGATATTTTTCGGGTGATGATATCTTTAAACATCACCCAATCAGCCAGGAAGCTATATAATGGATACCTGAAGGTAGCTGGTTTATTTCCCTCATATTTAAAATGTCCATACCAAGCAAATCCATAACCTAAAAAAGGTAAGGCCATTAACAACATCCAGTACTGGGTTACAATCACCACCACCAATAAAATAATAACTAGGGATGAACCAATAAAGTGCATTCTTCGGCATCGTTTATTTGAATGCTCTTTTAAATAAAAAGCATAAAATGCTTGGAAAGTCTTAAATTCTTTCGGCATATTGACTCCCTAAAAGGTGCAAAGCCCGAGCATGGGCTTTACACCTCGAACTAAATTAACCGCGTTAGGTCTCTTTTAATAAACTTCGTTTTAAGAAAATAGGATAAAAACTAGGAATGACAAAAAGTGTTAGCAATGTTGAACTGACTAAACCACCGAACACAACCGTTGCGATTGGCTTTTGTAACTCCGCCCCCACGCCTTGTGAAAACAACATGGGCAAAAGACCCAGAGCAGATGTTAGGGCAGTCATCAATACGGGACGCAGTCTAGCACTTGCCCCAAGTAAAATTGCTGTTTTTTCGTCAAACTGAGTTATGTTTTTATTGATACTTTCAACCATGACGACCCCATTCAAAATGGCAACGCCAAACAAAGTAATAAAACCTACCGAGCTTGCAACTGAAAGATAAAACCCAGAAACATATAGCGCAACAATGCCACCGACAATCGCAAATGGGATATTTACCAATATCAAAACTGTTTGGCGAACAGACCTAAATGCTAAAAAAAGCATGATGGCTATCAGTAGCAATGATACTGGTACTATCATTAACAATCTTTGCTGAGCCCGTTGCTGATTTTCAAACTGCCCACCTACTTCAACAGAATAACCCACTGGCAAAGTAACCTTGTGGGCAACCTGTTGTCGAATGTCGTCGACCACACTGCCCATGTCTCTGCCCTGTACATTCGCCTGAATAACGATTCGCCTTTGTACATCATCACGTCTAATTTGAGATGTCCCCGTTGTTATTTCAACCTGCGCTACATCGCCAAGCCTTACCCATTCACCACTTGGCGCAACAAGCATTAAACCTGCAATTGACTGTGCGTTCTTACGAAACGAGTCATCAATACGAGTATATATATCATATCTTTCATTGCCACTGACAATCTGACCACTGTGTTGTCCTCCAACTCCGTCATTGACCAATGACATTACATCAGCAACAGATAGGCCAAATCGAGCAAGCGCTTGTCGGTCTGGTGTCACTAAAAGCTGAGCTTCACCATTAATTTTCTCAAGCGCAACATCAGTCGTTCCCTCAATGGTCTGAATCACTCGTTCTATTTCTGCACCCTTTTGCGCCAAGATATGTAGATCCGGACCCAATAACTTTATTGCCAGCTGAGCTTTCACACCAGAGAGCAACTCATCAACGCGTGTCGCAATCGGTTGAGAAAAGTTAAGTTGTACACCGGGAATGACTGACAATCTGTCTTTCATTAGTGCTTGTAATGTATTTCGATTGTTCGCACTGTGCCACTGCTCAGTGGGCTTTAAGCCAATATAAATTTCTATATTGTTAACTGGCTCAGGGTCTCCGCCAACCTCTGCCCGTCCAATCCGGCTTAGCGCATATGTAACCTCAGGAAATTCCATTAAAATACGCTCAAATTTAGGCGCGATACCTAATGCGGTTTCTAAGCTGGCCGAAGACGCCAAGGTCACACGTAAATTTATCGTCCCTTCCTCGAGTTCTGGTACAAACTCCGTTCCTAGCTTAGTTGCAATATAACTGCTCAACAAAACCAAGCTCATCAGGCCGAACACTAATATTCTCGGTTTAGCCATTACACTCCTCAAACATAAGCGATACGTGCTTTCAAAGTGCGCGACCATATGGTTTTTTCTCGCTGAGAAGCCCCATCGATAGGCAATGGATGCGAGCGCCGGAACAAACATCAGCGCAACGACAATAGCAAACACTATCGCCAACATGATACTCGTCGCCATAGGTTCAAACAGCTTTGCTTCAACCCCTTCAAAACTGAACAAGGGTAAAAACACAATCAAAATGATAAGAGATGCAAAAAATATTGAACGTGCTACTTCCTTAGCTGCGCTAATGACAACCTTAGAAACAGCTTTTTGTTGTGATCGTGGTAAACTATCGCGCTCATTGAGCCTGCGAACAATGTTATCAACCATCACAACTGAGCCATCCACGAGCATACCTATTGCAATTGCAAGCCCACCCAATGACATCAAGTTTGCAGACCCCCCTAGCCAAACCATAGCTATCAGCGCTAAGCCTATAGACAATGGTATCGAGAAAAGTACTAACAATGTTGCCCTGATATTCAACAAAAATAGTGTCAACACAATAGAAATAAAAATGAATGCAAGCCCCAGTGCTTTTGCCACTGTGTTTACGGCCTTATCAACGAGGTTTCCTTGATCGTAAAAGGGCACGATTTTTACCCCAACTGGCAAGGCGCGATCTAAACGACTTAGCCGCGCGTTAATTGCCTCTATGGTCTCTTTACTATTCGCACCAATACGTTTAAGTACAATTCCAGATACGACTTCTCCCATCACTTCCACATGGCCCTCTTCATTACGCCGTGTCATAGTCACCGCACCTTGACGTATCTGCGCACCAATACGGACCTGCGCGATATCCCCAATACTGATCACTGTGCCATTGATAACTTTCACAGGCACTTGCGAAATTTGCGCAATGCCCTCGCTACCATGTGTAAACCACCCAGTTCCTCTGACAACGAGCTGTTCTTGGCCTCTTTGCATATACCAGCCACCCGCATTGATATTATTTTCTTCCAATGCCATTTGAATATCTGACTGTCGAAGCTCATAGGCTAATAATTTCTGAGGGTTTATATTCACTTGGTACTGCTGTACTTCGCCGCCAAAAGACAATATATCAGTGACACCATCTATTGGCATGAGCATCATTTTGACTACCCAATCATTTAAGCTTCTTAGTGCCATAATGTCATAACCTGAATTAGGCTCAGACACCAATAAATACTGAAAAATTTGGCCAAGCCCCGAGGTATTCGGGCCAATTTCAGGCGTTCCCATTCCGTTGGGAATAGCCTCTTTGGCTTGCTGTAAGCGTTCAAACACCAACTGCCTAGCAAAATAAATGTCTACCCCCTCTTTAAACGCAACCGTTATCCCTGATAAGCCGGTTTTCGAGATAGAGCGCACTTCTTCAACATCAGGTAATGCATACATCACGGCTTCAATTGGAAATGTGATCAATTGTTCAACCTCTTCGGCTGCAAGCCCTGGTGCTTCAGTGTTGATAACAACTTGCGTATTAGTCACATCTGGAAAAGCATCTAAAGATAGCTTTTTTATTGTCGCTCCCCCTATCACTATTAGCGCCCAAATACACACCACGATTAAAAATCGATTTTTTACCGACCACACTATCATTCGATTTAACATATGCACTTCCTTAATGATTGTGTGGATCAAAGCTATTTTTCGCTAGCTCTGAGGCAATGAAGAATGCCCCTTTTACGGCCACTTTGCTGTTATTTGGCAAACCATAAACGACCTGCTGGTCTCCAACTTGGGCACCCAACCTAACTGGTATAGCAGTGAATGAAGTATTATTTTGCTCTACAAATACGACCCAATTTTGTGTTTGATCTCTTACTATCGCAGATTCTGGAACTAGCATCGCATGGTCTTTTGACCTAGTAATAAGATTCACGCCAACAAACATACCCGAGTGCAATACATCCTGTTTATTATCGACAGATAAACGAATGACTTTCATACGCGTTTTTTTATCAATTGTATGCGTTTGTTGGATAACCTCAGCAGCATATTTTTCCTTACCAAACACAACCAGCGCTCGGTCAATAGTGCGTGGCTCAATGTCTGCATGAACCGGTAACTTAGCCTCTACCCAAAGCGTGCTTTCATCTGCTAGCCTCATCAGCGCATATCCAGCTTCAACGCGCTGCCCTTGCGAAAAGTCATCTTCAAGCACGACACCCGCTTGGTGGGCGATCAGTGTATATTCACCCAAAGTGTTACTGGCTAAGCCATGTAACTTTTGAATGGCTGACTCGCTCAGTCCCAATGCGATAAGCTGTCCGTATGCCGCATGAAAACGCGTCTTTTCCGCCAGCTTTTCACTTTCACTGACCGTATCACCTGACAATTGAGCGATTCGTTGCCATTCACTGCGTGCTAGCCTATATTCAGCCTGCGCACTGGCTACTTCTTGACTGAACAAGGTCACCAACTTTTGCCCTTTCGATACCTTTTCTCCTAAAGTGACGTAACGACTTACAACCACTGAATCTGTTCTGGGAGACACAATATAACTGGTATACCCATTTGCTTTAACTTCCGCAGGTGCATAATGGTTCTGCTGGTAACGCGTTTTTTTGATTTCTGTAACCTCAATCCCCACCATTCGACGCTGAGCCTCATTGAGTACAGCATATTCAGTCTCATGCTGATGATTCTCTTTCTTATTTGGATATTCACCTGTCTGTTTAAACTGGTTACTGATTTGATGCGCGTGTTCACGGTCTGCAGATAATGCAAAAGTTGAAAAGCCGAACAAGTAGATAAACGTTACGGCAGCTAAAACACGCTCTTTATTTATGAAATTCATTCACTAAACCTCTATTTATCCCCAACACATCAATTCAACTTTGCGTTGGGCGATAATAATCACGCACCAGCTCTATGAACGCTTGCTAAGCAAGCATACACACTGATGCTGATGACATAACGCAAAAACTGATTGCGTCAAAACGATGCTCGTCCTTATGTATACGTGCCTCGGTCTTTTGCAAGATATACTCTAGGAAGCGCTTGATTAATTGCTCATTAAATAACGCTCGAATTCAGCTCTATTTAATAAGAAAAAGAGAAGTTAAGAATAGATTGGAGGTTTATATTTCGATTCGGCTCGTCTTCGGATACGCGTATCAGGTGTATTGATCACGACATATGAAGGCATCAATGTGACCACTTCTTGCCAGTATCGACTTAACCAAGAGGTATGACCACCAGAACAATGACCACAGTGGTGGCAATCCTGAATCGCGTGACCATGCTCATCGAGTTCTATGGTATTGGTCACTTGCAGATCGAATTGATGAGAATGTGTAGACTGAAGGTGTTTTATATCTACCAAGTGTACATCGGATAGAGATGTCACAAAAGACACTGGCTGCAATGCAATCACTGCCACCAACATCAAATAAGCCCATATCCGAGAGTTCAAATCTAACACCTTAGCATGATAAATGAGCCGTCAATATAATCATTGGCCGAATTAAAGTCAATCAAGTCAAGACTAAAAAATAACTATAAACCATTGTTATGTAATAACATTATTATTTTCAATTGTAATTAACCGAACAATACTGTGGTTGTTCAAAGTGCGTTGTATCACACTCGCCCTTGGTAAGACTTCGCTTTTAAACGTTAAAGACTTTGTAATGATCCCACATGTAACTCCAACTTATTGCCCATAAGGATCAAGAATATAAGGTGACTCAACTTTTAACGCTTAAAGGGCTATGTACTTACCACACAAATATGAGCATAAACACACATCACCCAATGATATATAAGCACTACTTTGGCAACGAACGTGGGTTCCAGCCCCCAGCTAGCAATAGAGTTCAATCAACAAAAGCAGATCTGATACTGGCAAAGTAATATGATTTACCCGTTATCATACAGACAAACTCAGTGATTTTTTCATCACAAGCACATGATAGCCTGTCGAGTGTGTCTCAAACATTGGTTCAAAGCCCAATTGACGATATAAGCCGCCGTCCAATTGCTCTGTTTGTAAGTAGAGCGTTTTTATCTGCGCTAATTTCGCTTGCGATACCACATAAGACACCAGCCTTTTACCAATCTGCATGCCTCTCATTTGTGCGTCCACATACACTCCACCAATCCAATGTTCATATTGTGGGTAGTCATCCATTTCACGAATTTTTAGCTCCGCAGCTGCAACCAACTTGCTGCCCATCATCGCGATAACAACTTGTGGTAACGCGTGTCGACTTAATGAATTTCGCAGTTTTTCGGTGATCTGCGCTAATGTGTAGCGACCACTTTGTTCGCACCACTGCAAGTAATACCAGCGAGCGACTGTCGGTAGGTATTCAGGTTTATCAGCTAAATAATAAAACACTAATTCCTTGTTCAAGGTTCACTCCTTCTATTTTTTCTCCAACCACTTATACATAATATAACTATCAACAAACCCCAACTGAGGGTGACGGTAAGCGTTCGGAATAGTACCAATGATCTCATACCCCAACTTTTTCCAAAGCGACACCGCAATTTCATTGCTCGAAACAACGGAGTTAAACTGCATCGCCTTAAATCCAAGTGCCAAAGCTTGTAACTGAGAATGCTCACATAACTTTCTTGCCAATCCTTTACCGCGCGCTTGCGGTGAAACCATATAGCCACAATTACAAATATGGTCGCTGGGTCCCATAGCGTTGGCCTTGATGTAATACGTCCCCAAGACTTGTTCATTTTCAACATAGACAAACGCGTTTAATGGCTGCGCACACCAAATTTGATAAGCTTCTTCTTGCGACATATTAGGGTTATATGCGTAGGTTTCTTGCTGCAATATAACTTGTTTAAACACAGGCCAAAACGCCACAAAGTCTTGCTCTGTCATCTCTCTTATCATGGTTCTCTCTCTTGGCAGTCTATGTGCCCTTTTATTGGATAGACAACTTACTTTACAAAAAATGAACCGAAGATCAATACGCGTATTGGTGATTAAGTGGATGAATGGGTGAGAAAAATGAGCCTGCATCATCAGCAGGCTGTGAAGCGAGTTTTACTGTGTCTTGTGCTGCTGTAACCACCTATCTAAACAGTTTGCAAACTGCTGCTTTTCACTTTGGCTTAATGGAGGTGGCCCACCAGTTTGCACGCCACTACTTCTCATCGTATCCATAAAGTCACGTATATTTAAACGCGAACGGATGTTTTCAGTGGTATACATTTCACCTCGGGTGCTCAGTGCAAGTCCACCCTTTTCAATAACTTCAGCAGCAAGAGGGATATCACTGGTGATCACCAAATCGCCTGCGCTCATACGCTTTACAATTTCGTTGTCTGCAACATCAAAACCCGCACTCACCTGCAACTTGCAAATATACGGCGACGGTGGTGTTTTCAAATATTGATTTGCCACCAAAGTGACTGTCACCTGAGTACGTACTGCTGCTCGAAACAAAATCTCTCGAATTACGACAGGGCACGCGTCTGCATCTACCCATATGGCCATGATTTGCTCCTACAATCACTGACTATTTCAACTGAGCAAAATCATACGTGCTTTTGGCTCAGCTGAAAACAGCTCACCATACTATAAGGTAAATTTAGACAGGAGTACCTCTTGTTCATGTGACTGCTCAGCCAACTCTTGACTTGCTTCGTATTGCTGACTGGCGAAGTTATCAACTTCAACACTAATATCATTAATATTTGCGGTGTTTTTGTTGATCTCTTCAATGACAACACTTTGCTCTTCAATCGCCGTCGCAATTTGAATATTGCGATCCATGATATCTTTTACCGACTCCGAAATTTCATTTAGCATTTGCGTCGCATGCTCTGTTTGCTCAACACATAACAAGGTTTTATCTCGACTTGCCCCCATGGCATTTTGCACCTGATTTGACGATACCTGTATTTGTTCAATCATGCTTTTAATTTCTGTTGTCGACTCTTGGGTTTTGGTGGCAAGCGAGCGCACTTCGTCAGCCACAACTGCAAACCCTCTCCCCTGCTCACCAGCTCTTGCAGCTTCAATCGCGGCGTTAAGCGCCAGTAAGTTTGTTTGCTCAGCAATACCATTTATAACCGATAGAATATTTTCAATACTGTGGCTGTATTCAGCAAGTTGCGTACTCATCGCATGAGACTCATTTATCTCCTCAGATAACGCTGAAATCTCTTTTTTCGTTTCTAAAAACACTTGCTGTCCATCTCGGGTTTTGTCATTCACGGTTGTAATAGAGCTGGCTGCATTTTGCGCACTACCCGCTATCTCGCCGGAAGTCGTACTCATTTCATGCATGGCAGTTGCCAAACTTTCCACTAATCCAACCTGCTCTTGCAAACGCGAGCTTGATTGCGTTGCCAGCTCTCGGGCTGCTTGACTGCTCGACACCACCATGTCTGTGCCCTGTTTTACTTGTGAAACGAGCTGATGGAGTGACCCTAAAAATATATTAAACTGCTGCGCCACCTTGCCGCACTCATCATCATTTTTAATGGTTAAACGCTGAGTCAAATCACCACTACCCGATGCGATGTTGGTAATGGCAGCTTCTAACTCTTTGAGTGGTTTTAAAAGATGTATAGCGAGTGTTCTGATTGTTAATGACCCTAACACAACGGCAATGATTGCCAACACAATCGTATTCAATGTCATCTTATTGAGCACTTGATAGACCTTGTCTTTATCAAGCATTACCGCTAGGTACCATGCGTTACCATATTGGTCATCCAGCGGGTAGTAATACATGATTTTGTCTTCACCACCGACCTGCGCTTCAATCACTGTTTTTGACTGAGCCAGTGATAGGTTAGGCGAAATGTCACGTAACGTTTTGCCATTTAAATCCTTTTGCTGATGCGAAATGATTTCGCCTTGCTTATCCACTAAGAATGCAAATCCAGTTTCATCAAAATCAACCGCATTGATACTATTTGCAATGGTCGTCAGGCTCAGGTCTCCA
This sequence comes from Pseudoalteromonas luteoviolacea, assembly GCF_000814765.1. GTDB lineage: Bacteria > Pseudomonadota > Gammaproteobacteria > Enterobacterales > Alteromonadaceae > Pseudoalteromonas > Pseudoalteromonas luteoviolacea_H. The sequence goes on along the minus strand of NZ_JWIC01000004.1, from coordinate 961,779 downwards.
CCGATCACCCCTTTGAACTGGCCTTGATAGTTTATCGGAGAAACAACTGACAATAGTAACTCACCGGTAGCCGCATCTACATAGGGACTGGTAAATACCGTTTTACCTTTTTGTTTTGCCAGTGAATACCAAGGGCGCTGGCGAAAATCCACGCCAGGTGGGTTCTGACGATTTGGATTGTTCGACCTAAGCCCTGTTTCTGTATCCACAGTACCAAACGCCAGCAAAAATGAGGTACTAAAATAAGGTGTGTTTAACGCTTGCTGAAAATTTTCGACACTAAAATCAACATCTAGCTGTGTCTTCACTAAATGTACTTGTGAGGCTTTTTTCGATAGCCAGTTATTAATGCTGATCGCCAGCAGCTGAGTTGTGTCTCCCACATAAGCAGCCGTTTTTTGCTTCATTGAATCATTGATAAACCAGTAAGTAGAGCCGCTGAATACAATAATGATGATAAACACCACCAGCGCAGAAGCGACTGAAAACTTGGTTCTAATCTTCATAGTTACTCGCCAGAAAAAAAATCAGTCAACATCGCAAAGTGTTGTCTATAATTCGCTTTATCGCAACTAATTGGTTTAAAGACTATGAAAACAGCGAGCCGTTCTTTATTTGCTCTTTTACTATCAACGTCATTTGCATATCCGGTGATTGCAAATGATAACCGTCCCGTCACCATGGATGATATTAAGGCACTTGAAGCCCAGCTCGCGGAACTCAAACGACGATTTACAGCGCAGCACCCAGAACCTGAAAAGCCAGCAGACACTAGACAACCCACTGCCAAGGCAGCAACAAAGCCTGCGATTAAAGTGGCCGAAAAACCTGTAACGCACAAAGTCGATGTCTATGCGACTATGCGCCCAACCTATGGACGCATCGAAGACAAAGGGGAAGATACATACGATGTGCGTGACGCATTATCCCACGCGGGGATCAAAGCCACCCACAGATTTAATGATGACTGGGCCGCAGAACTGCATGGTGAGTGGAGTATAGACATTCAAAATACGGGAGAATTTGGCCGCTCTCGCCGCGCCTACACTGCCCTAGTAACACCGGTTGGGCGCTTTGGTATTGGTAAACAGCGACCAGCACAATACTTGTTTATTGCCGAATACGTCGATATTTTTAACCATGCTAACAGCCCATACGCCTATGATAACGAAAGCCTATTTTTCGTTGACAACTTGCTGAGCTACCGCCTTGACAGTGGTCCTATTACTTTTGTAGCTGTTGCACAGTACGATGGAGCAAATAACGAAAACTATGCAGACTTGTTCAATGCTGGTGTCAGCTATGACAAAGATGGATTGCATGCCGCAATCACCTACCAAATGAATGATGTCTACGACCAGCAAGTCAGACAAGGGGAAAACGCCATCTGGGCAGGCTCTTTAGCCTATGATTTTACAGACCGTTTTTACGCTGCCCTCGCCTACCAAGATAAAACGTATGAAAGAAACAACATCGCAGACAGAGATGGATCTACGCTTGATCTCTCCTTTGCTTATAAATTGACAAAGTTTTATAAGCTAAAAGCGGGCTTTTTTGATTTTGACGACGGCTACAGCGATAACGACCCAGCGAATCAGAGCTACGATGGTTACAACGTCACATTAGAATGGATGCCGACGCCACCGCTGCGTGTACACCTTGAATACCTCACCAAGTCGTATACGAACGACCAAGATTTTGACTCCTTGTCAGTTGGTTTCAGATATGACTTTAAAACGTCGATAAATTACTAACATCCAAAGAGTCTCTGTTACTCACGATACAGAGGCTCTTTTATCGATTAAGTCGTTAAGAAACCCTGTAAGCTATTGATATTTATCTTTTGCCCCCCATCATAATCAAATCATCAATACCAACATAAATCATCAGCATGATCCAATACAACGCACCCACAACACAAGAAGACGCATTGCAAATTCAAACATCTTTAGCCAATACCGTCGTTATGACTGATCAATTCAATGAAATTGATACAATCGCAGGCGTAGATGTTGCCTATGATGAAGACAATAACCAAGTGGTAGGCGCTGTGGTACTTTTAGATGCAAAAACACTGCAAGTTATCGAGTCATGTAGTGTGGTAGAGACCATCAGCTTTCCATATATTCCAGGGTTATTTTCTTTTCGTGAGATCCCCCCGTTAATCAATGCCATTAAAAAGCTATCGATGATGCCAGATTTAATTGTCTGTGATGGACAAGGCATCGCACACCCTAAGCGTTTTGGTATGGCAAGCCACCTAGGTGTGCTTTTAGATATACCCACTATAGGGTGTGGTAAAACCAAGCTGATCGGTGAATATGATATGCCAAACCCATGTAAGGGAAGCACATCTGATTTAATGCATGATGAGACGCTTATCGGCAAGGTGCTGCGCACGCAAAAAGATATCAAGCCGGTTTTTGTTTCGGTGGGACACAAAATAAGTATTGAAACGGCTGTACAATGGATTGAAAAGCTCACTCCCAAATTTCGCTTACCTGAAACGACACGCCAAGCGGATCAACTGGTCAATCGCAGCTTAAAAGCACTGAAAGCTTAAATATCCATAAATTAATACGCTAGGACTTTTGATTTTTTCGCCATGCCGCAGGCGTTTGGCCAATATATTTTTTAAATTGGCGAATAAAGTGGGTGGTATCACTCCACCCGAGTGTTTCTGCTAATTGACTCACAGGCTGTGAAGTATGCAGCAGTTGAGTACATGCTTGCGATAAGCGCTTTTGTGTGATCCATTGACCAACCGTATGCCCGGTTTCTTGTTTAAACAATTGGGCAAGATAAGGAGGCGTCACATGAACCGCCTCACTTACTTCATTGAGTCCAATCGCGTGTAGATAATTGGACTGTATGAACGCGAGCGCCTTTTCAACTTTCTCATTATATTGCGGCGAATTCGCGCCACACGAGACAGCCAGACTAAGTTCACTTAACAACAACACAACAAAGCTGCGTTGCACTTCAAGGCTCAATTTTTGTTGTTGAGCGGCGATCAGTTCATAAAAGAGTGTTGTAATGAAGGCATGTCTGTCCAAGTTTGCAGCTTTCACTGGCAGCACGCCTTTCTTAACCAATTCAAAAGGAATCAATAAATCACTGTCGGCTAAACCCAAGCAATCAGGACAAAAACTCAGCCATAAGACCTGTAAGCTTTCACCTGTTAACAGTGTATGCGGGACTCCCGGCGGCACAATATTAAACGACCCGGGCTTAACATGATAAGGCAAGCGATGAGCAATGGTCATTTCACCAGATACGATAAAAGTCAGCACGCATTCCGCATGTGAATCATGCTTTTGCTCTGTTAGCGTCTCAAAAAACGCCTCGCCAACGGCCAGTGCATGCATACTGTTACTCCATTTTCTGAAAAGCTTAAAAAAAGCCGATTTTTACTAAACTCTATCAATTATCGTCCAATAAATTTAGCTCTAGAATAGCTCACATATTAAAAAATGCATATTTCGAGGTATATTATGGTTGATTCTCCAATAACGATAAACGTTTCCATTGCTTTGATGGGGCTGACATTACATATTCTGATCTGGGAAAAGCTGCCTGATTGGGGCACGTGGTTTAACACGCTCGTCGATGGACTCCCTAAACCACTTGCTTACCTTTATGAAGCCTGGCATTGCCCTTACTGTTTTGGTTTTTGGGTCGCCTTAGCGCTGCATGCACTCACTCAGCAAGCAACCTTACCTGCGCTGCAAAATATGCCTGACTTTTTAGGGGTAACAGCACTGCCTATAGCCTGGTTTTTAGATGCACTAGTGAGCGCCCTCTTCATTTACGTAGGCAGCCTACTATTGAAAGCTCTCGCAGGTCCTGCACTCACAGGTCACCAAAAAATGATGGTGTTTAAGCAATCTCAACAATAAGTGCATTCAAGTCAGAAAGTAACTAACCTTTACCAATAAACCCTGCTTGCGGCACTGATAATGCCGCTTTTGGAGAGCTAAACAGATGCCCTCTTTATTCACTACGCAAAGACTCTGCGTATATCATTGCCAGTCTTTGTTGACAAAGCCAAACCATGCTCAGCAAATTACGCACTTGCTCACTCCTGCTGTCACTGCATTTTTACCAGAACAGTGGCATTCACCGCCGCTTGATGCGCACGCAGTACAATGGCTCAACGACAAGCTCGAAGAAGCTGATGTATTCATCGCGATGAGTAAAGAAACCGCACTCAAAGACCGTCCTCAGCCAATTGGATTAACCTTAGTCCACCGCTCTGGTGACACAGCACACATAGGATATTTAATCGCCGAACAGGCTTGGGGACAGGGCTTTGGCAGCGAGCTTTTGTCCGGGCTAATGACTTATTTAGCACACTCCACCAGCATTAAAACCGTATTTGCTGGCGTAGACCCACATAATAAAAGCTCTGTTCGTGCCCTTGAGAAGTGTCAATTTCATCTCGATACGACAGCGAAAGACGGACAAAATGCCTTTTATGTCTATCACTTTTAGTCCCACAGAAAGCTTGTGACATTGGCGACCATTTGATACTTTCCCTGCGTCAGTTTGTACGCTTAGGAATACTCTTGCACTCACTTAATCGCCCACTCACGCTCACACCAGATACCAATGTCATCATAGAGCGACTCTATCAAGACTATTTAGCCCTTGATGAGGACTACCAAACGCTGGTGCAAGTGCTTGCAGTGGTTTTTAAGTCGGCGTCTACCATAAAAATAAAACAAATACTAAAGCGTTTAACAGAGCAAAAAGTCATCGCACAAGGTAGGCCAGTTTCTGCACTTAGCTCAGAACTGACAACCCTATTAGAAGCAAAGCAGCTAGCTATTATTGAGCACCTCAATGTTCGAATAAATCCACTTATCGCTAACCTTGTGACTCAGCATGCACAAAAGCTTGGGCGATTGTTACCGATATTAAAATGTGCAGAAGCGTTTATCCCAGTGCTGAATGCCTATGAATGGGAGCGAGACCCAGAAGATGAAAATCGTCTCACGCGCGATTTTTTGTTACTTGGCCAGCTACCTAAAGCAAAAGCGAGATTGGCTTTTCACAAAAACCCGCAAATAGTAAACACACAAAATAACAGTGCATTGGTGCAGTTTGTTTTTTTCCCATTCCAACTGGATACGTTTGCTGAGTTACCAGAAGAGATGCAATACCAAGCATTTGCAACATTACTTGCGAACCAAAAACAGTTTGGTATCAATAACCATGTTGCGCTTGAGCTGCTTATTCAAGCGCAAAAGCACTGCCCAAATAATAGAAACCTGCGGTTTTTACTCAGTGAAACCTTGCTAGTCGATAACCAACTCGACCAAGCACAGCAACTCATAAAGCCCAACGATATAACCAGTTATGCGCAGCAGCTTAAAGCCTGCTTTTTACTGCTTAACAACCAAAGCGAGCTTGCATGTCAGCAATTTAACAGTGCGCTTCAGGCACAGCAAAAATATTCCAAGAAAAAAGCGCCTTATTTAGACGGTGTTTTTGGCTGGCTCCACCTCATCGCACTTTTAGCGTCAGCGTCAAGTAATAATGATCACACTCACCAAGCTATGTCCCTTGCCAGTAACCAGCTATCCGATAAAAAAGGGAATAAAGCGAATTACTATATTGGCCAATTATTTGAGTGCTTGAGTGAGTCTTTATTGACTGCGGCCCCCTTCATTAGCCAGTTTGTTGAGCATGAACGGGACTTGCAAAACCGTCCTTTGGATTATTACGCTTGTCAGCTCTTTTCACTGTTGGCGATGCACTGGTGTAAGCAATCGCTCAATGAACAACACCTCGAAAGACTGAAAGCATGCCGCGCTTTTTTTAGTAACGCGACACTGGGCTTATTTACCGACATTACCGATCAGCTATACACCTCTGTGACGAATGAATATAGAGAGAGTGGGCTGAGTCTTAACTTCGCAACGCTGATTAAACAGCAGTCTGAATGGGATCTTGCCCTAGATAGATTGCTCGCGCTTGCGCCAAAAGAAGCCTTATCAGATGACGCTGACTCAACTGCCACTGAACGATTGATTTGGCTACTTGATATCACCAATGGTAAAGCTTCGTTTCAAGCAAAAGTGCAAAAACGCCAACCTAATGGTTGGAGCAAAGGCAAAGCCATGCCGCTTGAGACGCTATATCAAAATCAACAAGATTTGAGCTATTTAACGGCATCAGATTTGGCCGTTATCGATGCCATGTCCATCGACAAACATTGGCAAGACACCACCTATCACCTCAATAGCGTTGAAGCGCTTCGTGCGGCAGCACTCGCACCCAATGTATTTACTACCAATGATTTGAACGAACCTCTGGACATCATCGAGTCTCCAGCACAACTCGCCATCACAGCATGTGGAGAACAACTGTTGCTTAGCTTGACTGATTTACCCGAAGATTTTGCAAAGTACTCAACGGTCTATGCCATAAAGCACATTACATCGCATCAATATGCATTCACTTACTTTGATAAGCAACACCTGAAAATTGCACACATCATTGGTGAAAATGGCTTACTTATTCCAAAGCAAGCCAAGCCAAAATTGATTGCCAGCATCGCAGCCATTGCGCCGCTGCTGAATATCGCCTCTCAAGTGAGCGACATCGAGATCGGGTTAGAAACGGTTGACCCGCAAGCTCATCTCATCATTAATGTTAGCCCTTATCAACAAGGACTAGAGTTTCACTGCCTAAGTATGCCGTTTGGTGATTTGGGACCCGCATTCCACCCAGGTGTTGGCAATGCGAGTATCAGTGCTGAAATTGAAGGCAAACGCATCGCCACGAAACGTAACTTGGCCCACGAACAAGAACTGCTCGACAGCTTAGACGCGCATTGCCCTGCCTTTTTAGCCATGGCCGATAACCGCTTGTGCATTGCTGATTTACAAGATGCACTTTGTGCCCTTGAACAGTTAGAGTTGGGCTTGCAAAGCTCGCCGCCCCTACAGGTTAAAATTCGCTGGCCCAAAGGGAAAAAGGTCAATTTATCGAAGCCTTTAGAATCACAACATTTGCAGCTGGCCATCTCTAAGAAAAACCAGTGGTTTGACTTAAATGGTGAGCTAAAAATTAATGACCAACAAGTCATCGAACTTAAAGAGTTGCTAAAACTGGTTGAACAAAGCCATGGCAGATTTATCGAGCTCAGTGGACAGCAGGTCGTCGCACTGTCTCAAGCCTTACATGAAAAGTTAGTACAGCTCAATCAAAGTACAGAGCAAGGTCGCTTTCACCCGCTTGCCAGCCCAATCGTCTCTGAGGCTGTTACGGGTATGCGCATGAAAACCCTGCCTGCTTGGGAAGAGCAATCACAAAAAATGCATCAGGCCAATACGCTTAAAATAACCCCACCAGCTGACTTAAACGCAACCCTGCGTGATTATCAGCATACGGGATTTGATTGGGCCATGCGTCTGGCGCATTGGGGAGCAGGAGCGTGTCTTGCCGATGACATGGGCCTTGGTAAAACACTGCAATCTCTGGCTGTACTACTTGAAAAGGCAAAAGAAGGACCGAGCTTAATCATCGCGCCGACTTCGGTATGCTTTAATTGGCAGCAAGAAGCAACGAAGTTTGCTCCGACACTCAGTTTAAAATTATTGTCACACTATGGTGCCGGTGACGCCCGAGCTGCATTGTTTGCGCAACTCCAAGCGCAGGATGTCGTGATCATCAGTTACGGCTTATTGGTGCGCGACATTGAACTGCTCAAAAGTATTAAGTGGTCTTGTATCGTGGCAGATGAAGCACAAGCCATCAAAAACCCGCTGTCACAGCGCGCCAAAGCAGCCTGTGCACTCAAAGGGCAGTTTAAAATGATCACCACAGGCACGCCTATTGAGAATAACTTGGTAGAATTATGGTCATTATTTCGTTTTGTTAACCCTGGGCTATTGGGTAATCTCAAGCGTTTCTCTGAACGATTCATACACCCCATAGAGAGCAAAGAAGACAAACCAATTGCGGCGCGCTATGCACAGCAAAACTTGAAAACCTTGTTGCAACCGTTCATTTTAAGACGCATGAAACATCAAGTACTGACGGAGCTGCCACCACGTATCGAAATCAATGTCCCGATCCAGCTTAGCGATGAAGAGCACACCCTTTACGAGGCACTGCGTCAAAACGCCATTGCCAATATCGCACAGGCCAATGAACAACAAGATGCAGGATCTCAACAATTGGCGATGCTTGCTGAGCTGACCAAACTACGCCAAGTCTGCTGCAACCCCAATTTGGTGGCCCCTGAATTGGGTTTAAGCAGTGCCAAATTAAACAAATTAGATGAGCTATTACAAGAGTTAAGAGAAAATGGTCACAAGGCTCTGATATTCAGTCAGTTTGTCGGCCATTTACAGCTGTTAGAGCAACATTTAAAAACACGAGGTGTGAGTTATCAATACTTAGATGGTTCAACGCCTGCGGCGCAGCGCCAAACACGTGTTAATGCATTTCAGCGCGGTGAAGGTGAGGTATTTTTAATTAGTCTCAAAGCCGGCGGCTCGGGGCTTAATCTCACGGCTGCGGATTATGTGATCCACATGGATCCTTGGTGGAATCCAGCGGTTGAAGCACAGGCATCAGATAGAGCACACCGTATTGGACAATCTCGACCTGTAACCATTTATCGCTTGATCGCACAGCAAACTATAGAAGAAAAGATCATTGCCATGCATGAGCAAAAGCGCGACTTAGCTCAGCAGCTATTGAGCGGCCAAGATACAACTTACACACTCTCAGTAAAAGAAGTGCTAGAGCTACTGAAAGATACCCTCTAAGACCCTTTCAGTCTGCGCTTTGATAGAGCAGGCTGTTGCCTGCTCTCATCTAAAACTTATGGAAAAGTTACAATTAACGGACCTAGCTTTAAAGTATCATGAATTGACAAATATACCCCTGCCATCGCAATGGCTCGGGTTTTTGTTTGCGCATGGTACTGCGCTTCGGTATACCCACGACTAAGCGCATCTTGAAGGCTGCCCAAAGGATTTTTTTGCACGGCAAAGTTGTACAACAAATGCGTATTGTAATCACGGGCATAGGTTTTAGTACTTAGAAACTCGCCATGCTCTATGGGAATATCCCATGCGATTGTCGATTGTACTTCCCCTGTTTCCGCATCCACACTATGACTCAGCGTGATAAACTGTGACAAAAAGGCTTTACTGTTGGGGTGCAATGCGCCTAACTGAATTGGCTCAGAAACCGACCTATTCCATATGCCAAAATCTGTCGCCATCACCTTCATATCCAGTGTGATGTCTTCCTTATAAAGAATAGATGATACATACCCATCTAAGGTAAATTGGCCTTTAAAAGGCACCGCAATACCATGTATTACCAAAGGGTCATCAGCGAATTTGGGGTGTCTATGTTGGGAATAGTCACAAAATTGATGATTGCTGTTGAGGCAATAAATTACCCCCTCCATGGGCGGCCCTGGCACCAAGTTACTAGGGTGTGCGATATTTAATTGATAAGGTAAGGTAGTTTCAGAGCGATGATTAACGAGCGCTAATAACGCTTGTTTATCATAAGCAACTGCGCGGAAGCGCTCTTCATCTTCACCATTCGCATGGTGATAACTAAATAGCAATATTTCTACTTCACCCTCAGGGTTTAACCTCGTGGGTACAGCTGAAAGATCAATATCGATTGCCCATGCGAGATTCTTTTCATCTTCAGATCCCCAGATTTCGCCACACAGCAGGGGGAAATCTCCCGAATATACCTCAACAAAGGCATATGCAAGGTCGTCTTGACCCGCAAAGCGAGCAGTCAGGTTTTTCCCACCCGCGCTTTCGGTGACGTCAAATCCCAAAAATCTTACCCCTGCTTTTTCAGTAGGCTGAAATGGATCTGTATTTGCTGACATAGTGTAATGCCGAAACTGATTTAACTCAGGCTGCATCTGCGCACTGGGTCCGCACATATTTCTTACCGGTATCTCTCTTGATTGTCCAAATGAAGCAAAGCAAAACGCATAGAGTAACACAATACCCTGTATATATTTCATGTTCAGATCCTTGTAAGTATTACGATTAAATATATCTGCGCAGTTTTCAATCTGCGTTTATATAGCCTATCGTCTTGATTAAAATAAAACTCCTACAATTCACATAAAGCAAACATTTAATTTAATACTATTCTACGTAATAACCTTTAAGTTATTGGTGATGTATAAAAATTTGCGTAGCGTGCTTGGGCGTAAATATACAGATAATCACCCGCCTCATAGACTTCATATACTAATAGGTACCATACCCACCTCTTATAATTTGGAGGAGAGAATATTAATAAAAGAGGCAAAATAGGGGCACTATAAATGAGTGATGTAAGCACCGAGAGAAAATAAGCACAACGCCGTGATATTCAGTCAGTTTATTGCCCATTGACAGCTGCATGAGCAAAAACGCGATTTAGCCCACCCACTACTGAGTGGCCAAAATACACCTTACACACTCTCGTAAAAAACAAAGCTAACACTACTGAAGACATCTAAGACCTTTTGGCGCACTTTGCGAGAAGCAGGCTGTTGCCTGCTCTCATCTGACATTTATGGATATGTCACCGTCAATGGGGCAAGCTTTAAAACACCGTTTAATGAATCATGTAACCCTGTCATCGCAATACTGCTCGTTTTGGTTTGTGTATGATACTGCGCTTCGGTATACCCATTATTTAGTGCATCTTGTAAGCTACCTAATGGATTTCTTTGTACAGCAAAGTTATACAAAAGGTATGTATTGTAATCACGTACAAACGTACCATTACTTAGAAATTCACCATGCACCACTGGGATATCCCATGCAATTGTCGATTCGGTTTTCCCGGTGTCTGCGTCCACACTATGGCTTAGCGTCATAAACTGTGACAAAAAGGCTTTACTATTCGGATGCAATGCGCCTAGCTGAAATGGCTCATGCACATCTGCATGCCATACGCCAATGTCTGTTGCCATTACCTTCATATCTGAGGTGATGTCTTCTTTATAAAGAATTGACGAAACATAGCCATCTAAAGTCAATTGACCTTTAAAAGGCAGCGCAATACCAATTGTATTCCATCGAGCATCATCACCCCTTGGATGCTCATGAATAGAGTAGTCACAATTGAAAAAGCGGCTATTGAGACAATATACAATGCGGTTTGGACCATGCTGTGTTTCCAAGTCACTTGGGTGTGCGATAGTTAATTGATAAGGCAACGCAGTGTCAGAGTGATGATTAACTAGCTCTATTAATGCTTGTTTATCATACGTTATTTCACTGATACGGTCTTCCACTACACCGTTAACGTCATGAAAGCTCAGTAACCATATTGCTATCTCGCCCTCTTGATTTAATATCGCCGGCAAACCAGAAAGCGGCATATTGATGGCCCATGCAAAATTGTTCTCACGTGCTGAACTATACACTTCCCCACAGATTAAATCGTGATCACCTGAATATATGTCAGCATATGCATAGGTAAGTCCATCACCACCTGCAAACCGAGCCGTCAGGTTTTTCTCACTTCCACTTTCGGTGATGTCAAAGCCCAAAAACCTGATACCCGTTTTGTCACTAGACTGCGGTTGTGCAGCATCGATTGACATACTTTCATGCCGAAATTGCTTTAACTCAGGCTGCATGACACCGTTTGGTCCACACAAATTATCTACCTGTATTACGCTTGATTGCCCAAATGCCGAAAAGCACAGAGAGAGGGCTAACAAAGTACCCTGTATATATTTCATGTTAAGTTCCTTGTAAATATTACGATCAAATATATCAGCGTAGTTATCACACTACGCCGCTATAGCCTATCGTTTTAATTAAAATAAAACACCTATTTTTCACATAAAATACACATTTAAATTAATACTATTCTATTAAACCACCCTCAACTTGATAATGAGGTGTAATATTTACGTAATAGACTTGGGTGGAAATGTATAGATAATCGCCAACAATAATATTTATACACGGTAAAATTGTGATTATGCATACCATAGGTATCATCGGCGGCGTTGGACCCAGTGCAAGTGCCCAGTTTTATTTAAGCTTACAACAACATAATAATCGTTTGGCGCATAGGCCTCATATATTACTCGATAGCCTGCCCGTCCCTTACAGCTTGGAAGCAACTGCCTTAACCAAAGGCGCAAAACTTGATCCCTATCGATCGCTTCTAATTGAGTCGGCCAAACAACTCGCACAAGGTGGGGCAGATTTAATTACTTTACCGTGCAATACACTGACCTGCTTTGTTGCAGATATTCAATCGCAAGTCTCCATCCCTGTGCTAAACATCATTGAACTTGCCGTGAATTCTCTTGCTCGTAATAAGATAAAAAAAGTGGGGTTACTCGCGACCTCACAAACCATAAAGCAAAGCTTATATTTAAACACCCTAAATGAACATGGTATTGCACTTGAGCTGCCAACCGCATTTGAACAAAGACAGATTGATCAATTCATCCTGTCTCAAGTATCCAATGCACACGCGTTGGGCTCTGAGTACACACCTAACAGGCTACTTGGTATTGCCGAGCGCCTTATTTCCCGGGGTGCCGAACTCATTATTCTCGGTTGCACAGATCTGCCGCCATTGGCAAAAATTCCAACTATAGACCCTATCACATTGTTAGCTCAAGAGAGCTTACGATTAATCTCACAACCCAAAAAGACCACTTTCCACTTATGACCAAAAGACAAAAGCTTATCAAAAAAATGACCAGTAAAGTTGCTCACCTTGAGTACAAAGCGTTTAGTGTTGAGTCTATTGGGGGTGCCGATGTATTGGCTGATTATCTTCATCAAGCCTACTGTACAAAAGACGCAGTTGTGCAATTGGGGTATGTTTGTCCACACTGTAAAGGCAACCAATTCAGTGTAGACACAGGGACATATCACAACAAAACACGCTGCCCTACTTGTGATACTCCATTGGTGTCATTTTGGAGCCCCTCCCGTACCCAGCACTACTTTTCATCTAAGCAAAATAGCTTAGGATATCTTGCATTTGACCAAGGAAAACTCATTGGCCTCATTTGGGGGTTTCCCAGAACATTACCAAGTGATACCAAACCCGGCTTATATGCAGATATGATAATTATCAATAAGGAATTACATAAAACCAAGCTCGGTATGGGTTTAATATTTAAGCTAACTGAGCATTTTTTGAGTGGTGCAAAAGCACAAGGTTACTGTCATATGATTGGTAGAACACAGATCATCAATGCACCGCTTGTCAGCACATTTAAACTTATGGGTGGAACAGAAGTCGGCCCTGATCCCAGCGACCCGAAAACAAGAACACTGTGGTCTTTTTTACTCATTTAATACATTTTTGCATGCTGCTTAGGCTCAGGTTGTAAGATCTTCATACTTTTATTGTTGAAATTTGATTCACTTATTGAAACAATAAACAACAAAATAACAATGATTTTTATTTACATGAGCTTTCTCGCTATTATCCCCATATGGGCAGCCTCTCTACTGCTGTACCTATCTAGCCCAAAACAGCGCTTAATGGACAAGCCGCTGAATAAAGCCGTCGGCTACCTGATTGCTTTAGCACTATACGTTGTTGCAAATGCACTTTTTGCGCACACCTTCCCACTTGTTTCGGCACTTTTAGCGAGCTTAGTCGTACTCATGTTGGGGCTCGTATCTGTGACAATTTTATCAGGTAAGTCCAAGCGTCTGTTTATGTCTGTATCGATGTTACTCGTTGTACTTTGTACAACAGTTGGGGGGACGCTTTATGTGGCCTAAAACGATTCTAGGTTTCTTTGCAGGATTATGTATTTCAATTTCGTTGGCCCTTAATACCAACTTAATTTTACCCTTTGCTGAAGATACACGCTTGCTCATCGGACTCATTTTAGGCTTCCCTATTTGGGCTGGAGTTATGGTTTGGGTGTACGCATTTGACACTGCAATTAAAGCCGCCAAGCACATGTTTTTAGTGCTGCTCCCTTCTGCACTCCTTAACGTTATTTTACTGGTATAATACGATGAAAAACCAAACTTTAAAGACACTCACCAATGCACACGCTTGGATTGGTCTCATCATTTCATTTGTTTTGTTTATCGTATTTATTGCCGGTTCAATCAGCCTGTTTAGAGCGAACATCGATACTTGGGAAAAAGTAGCCTTGATAGGTGAGCATGCACCACATGGCAAGCAGGTCTCCTATGATACCGTCTTAGCTAAGCTCGATGCGCAATACCAAGTAGATACGCACCATGGCTTCTATTTATATGAGCCTTCAGAGCGAAACCCATTCGTTCAGGTCTACTTTGCCGTTGAGCTTGATGAGCCTCACCCAGAAACTGGTGAAGATCACCAAGATATGTACTTATTGCTCGATCCCATGACCGGTGATGTGATTGCCGACGCCAATGACTTTCAATACGCCAATTTTGTATACCATTTACACTATGATTTAGGCCTTGGGCGCATTGGCTTATACTTTGTCGGTATTATTACTCTGTTCTTTTTTGTCGCCCTGCTCAGCGGTGTAGTGATCCATTGGCGTAAATTGTTTAAAAACTTTTATCAATACCGTTTTAGCGCAAACAAAGATAAATGGCTTGATGCCCATAACCTAATTGGCACCATGGGCTTACCATTTCATATCATGTACGCATTCACAGGCCTAGTATTCAACCTTGTGATCATCTATCAAATCTCATACGCGTTAATTTTGTATCAAGGCAGCCAAGAAAAAGTACTACAGGCTGCAGGATTTAATGAGCCTCATATTGAAGAAGCTGATAAACGTATGCCAATGCAAGGGATTGATGCGCTGTACCCGAGAGCCATGGAAGCAATGGGTGATGCCAAGCTTAGACTGATGATGATAGAGCACTTCGGAGATGAAAATGCGGTGTTGGTATTTATGGGTAAGAGTAATGATGAGTTCTCTAACGAAGTGGATGTACGCTATACCCTCAAAGATCAGCAGCAAATTTATATCACCACAGACAACTACGACAACAACTTGCGTGGGGGTCTTGCAACGATTGCCAGCTTGCATTTTGGCGACTTTGCCGGTTATGGGATGCGGATTGCCTTTTTTATTCTAGGACTGGCAACCGCTTATGTGATTGTTACTGGTAATCTCATGTGGATCAGCAAACGCGCCAAACAGAAAAAGCAAAGCGAACGCAGCCTTACTTTCGTTACTCGTTTAACCTCAGGGGCATTTATCGGGTGTATGATTGCACTGGCCTTAGGTGCTGTTGCAGCAAAAGTTATCCCACTTGATATAGCCGGGCGTATGACCAGTATTCAAGCAATTGTGTATATCAGCTTTTTCATCAGTATCGTCGCGTCGCTGTTAATCAAGCTGCAACCCATGTTTTGTCACTACACGTTAAAATTATCAGGGCTGTTGTATGCCTTGGCAGCACTGCTCAATATACCAAATTACCTACAATTTGGTGATGTGTTGTCAAATATGGTGCTGGTAGATCTTGTTATCGTCGATGTGATGTTAATCTCGATTGCCAGCTTATGTTGGTATAGCGCGTTGAAGTTTGCGAAGCAAACTGAACAGGTGCAACAAGATATTAACCAGACTGACGCCGAGTTAAGTACAGCACCATAACCACGACCTACGCAAGTTAAAAAGCCCAGTTTAAAAGCTGGGCTTTTTAATTAAGTGGGTCACTTTGATTGCTGACAACTTTGATTCATATTATCTTCGTTTAATTCTGCCAATAATTTCCATGAACTTGTGGTCACCAAGGCAAGTGTCCATATGACCAAACCCACAACCAAATAGAGCGCTTTATCAATACCAAGAAACAGTAGCACGGCAACAATGCCGAACATCAAGTAAGTTAACATCGAAAGCAGGTAGATTTTACTCGCACCTGATACCTGTACGGCATAGTCACATTTATCTTTTAGTTCAATTTGTAGGCCTCTTGCAGTAATAACAAATGCATAGAGCGCAACCAAGAACAAAGGAATAGTTGTCCCCAACAACCCTGCCTTAGGAATGATAAATATCAACGCAAATATCACCAGAAATAGAAAGGCTTTAAAAGTGTGCTGTGCCAATCGTTTTACCCGCACAAACTCAGGGTGGTTCAGTAGCTCGTGACGCAGAGATAGACTCACAAAGAGCAAACCTGCAAACGTTGCACTGACTTGTGACAAGACGGAATAAAAGTCATGCCACGTTTCAATAACGGAATTAAAATCTACCACACTACTATCCTTAATGCTGCAAGCTATTAATTGCTTATTAGTACACAATCCTAAAACAAAAAAAGATGAATAAAAAGCCAGCCGAGACAGTAATTCAATGATTTATATAAATAGCAGGTGTACTCATACACCTGCTTGAAGTTGTGACTACAGCGCACCTCCATCACGGTTTATGGCATCGAACTGGTGGCCATCCGGTCCACCATCACGAAACGGAATAAGCGCATTAATTTCATTACTACCAGCTAAGGCTTCCGGGTCAGTTAACGCGTGCAAAAATGCTGCAAGGTAGCTGATTTGTGTCTCAGTAAAACCACGAATAATGGCATCGTCCCCCCGATCTGAGGCCGCTCGATTTTGCGCATTCAATGCCAGAACGTAATCTCCTGCCTCACCGACAACCAGTTCGCATTGCTCAGCATTCAAGTGTTGAAACTGCGGTAAACCACAGGTTTCGCGATCGCCATAAAAACGCTCCAACGACCCTGTCACATCTGAGTAATGCTCAATAACACGCTCTAATGTGGCAAATACCCCTTTGTCTCCATACGGTGCGGTGATGCCCACATTTAATAAGCTTGGCATTCTAAATTGATTTTTAAAGTTTCCATCTGCGACACCATGTATACCAAGTTGCGGGTACAATGGACCGCGAGTGCGTTCAGGCGTAAACATCACACCGTCATGACAATTTGCACAACCTGCGGCGGTATAAAAAAACAAAGCCCCCCGTTTTTGCGCTTCACTCAGTTTTTGCTTCTCGCCATCGATATAATCAAAAAATGGGTTATCTATGAACATAAATGACGCTTGGTAAGCGGCCATAGCACGCGCTATACGCAAGAAATCTATCTGCTCATCACCAAACGCCGCGACAAAGAGAGGCTTCCAATTATCGGATAGCCGCTGTGCGATAAACTCCCGGTAAGCTTGTGGCGATTCAAAGCCGCTGGGGTCACCCATTTCTGCAGCCGCGGTTATTGGAAAATGAGCCTGTGCCATCAACAAACGTAATGGATCTGAACTTTCTACTTCTTCATTTATTAAGCGCGTCACATCAAGCTCAGGTGTTTGTATGTCTGCCATGGACACAGTCCCCACCTCACTGTCTCGATTCGCTTCTCGTAACCGTACACGTTGATCCCAAAACATACTGTCAACCCAAAGTGCAGAATTACATATTGGCGGTGAATTTCTGCCCACAGCAGGAACCGTCAGCCCATCACTGCGGCCTAGCCCCATTACATCAGCATCTTCAGCATTCACGCCAATAGATAGCGATAAGCCATCACTGCCGCAACCTTGCGCAGGGTGATGACAGGAAGCACAGGAGGTATCAAAGTTCTGACTTAAAGCTTTGCTAAAAAATAGGCGTTTACCAAGCTCTATCATTTGACTGTCTTCTTGTCGACGATAGCGCGCCACATAAGCCTGCATATCTTCTAAGCCCGTTTTGAGCGTATAGTGCTCGATCAGCTTATCCATACAAGCATCCAGCGCTTGCGCTGGTATTGTTTCCAGATCATTAGTACCACAGTGATCCACCAGCCTTGCAATCCCCACTCTGATCACCGAACCATTACGCATACCATCGTTGGTATCATTGCTGAGTGTTTTTACACTATCGGTATTGGAACGTTGGCTGGTTTTTCTCCCCTGTGCTCTTGCCACGGCCACGACATCATAACTGTGCACAAAATTAGGGGTCGCTGACGTATCAACAAAAAAGGTCATTTTAGTGCGGCCAATACGTTTACCATCACGAAACACACGATAACCAGTAATGCCTTCAACACCGATAGGTGCCTGCCAACTGAGCCCGACTTCAGTTGCAGAGTGCACTTTAGCAATCAACTGAGTGGGCGCGGAAGACTCTATGGGGATGCTGGCGTGCAGCGAAGACCCCCATAATGTCATAGGTATAAGTAAAATGAGATGTATCGATCGACGGTAGCTTTTTCCAAACATTGCAGTTCCTCCATAACGACTACCAGGATGTGTGGGGTTATCTCGGCAACCTACTCCATTTATCACATATCTATCCCGATAATAAAAACAACTGTATTAGAATCAGGTAATTAACTGGATCTAGGCCACCGACACTGACTATGGGTATGAAATAAGGAAAAAATATGGATAAATTTAAAAATACCAATATTTAAGTATCAGATTTAACATCGGGATATTAAACAGCGTCACTGAAAAGTATCATTAATTTTGCTGGTGCTTGCCCCTTTAATCTGGCCTGTACCTCCCTAATATGAAATAATTACCTTACTTGGAAACTAATATTTTATAGATTGTTAAATGGATTTAAACTATCCCATAGAGTCTGCTTTCTTAGTCTTATCACTTTTATTTGCCATTACACTCATACCTGCCAAAGTTACAATTCAATTTATTGGAGCGGATTACAGCAATATTCTGCGCTGTGCACTCGCTGTATTCATTGCCACAATTACGACCTTATATGCCATAAGTGCAATTGACCATCTAATGGGAGTGATATTGTCATTCACTTGGTTAGTCTTTATTTTTAATCGAATTTTAGGGATGTCTAAGTCTTGGAGTAGTCTATTTACAATTTGGTTAGTACTTATGCAGCTTGCTGTGTTACATGGTTTAGCTCAATATGGCTTGACGTGGTATCAAACTACAAGCTAGCTTGCTTAATACCACTTTTTCAAAAATTCAGAATTGAGCGCACTTAATCAATACGACCACTTTTATTTATGAATTTATAGTCAAATTGTATATAAGATTGGTTTTCAGCTTTTGAAAAATCGTCCTTATCCTGAGTCGCTAAAAATGTGCGGTACTCATTCAATGCCGTTGGGCCTTTTGGATATCCAGACAAACTAATTTGAAATGATGACAGCCCATTAAGCTCAACACTGCCTAAAGTGAACGCGTTCCCAAATTGAAACTCTGGTATGCTGCCTTCCGTATCACCGGTGATATGCCATTGATAACTCACCCCTTCGCTAGATGAAAATACAAATTGCCAATCTGCCAGCTTCAATCTATCGTCTAATACACTGAAGTCATAACTAAAATTAAAACTACTGCTGTCGTGACTAGATAAAAGTGCCTGACCCAGACCGTTATCTAATTCAACAAGTTCCGTAAAGTTCACTTCCCCTTCAGAGGAAATTGCAGATTTTGAGGAGCTTGTGCGTATCAGCTGGAAAATATCTAAATCGGTATCATCACTCACTTTTACGCTGTACTGCGAATAGTCAGCTAAATCAGGAAAAATGACATTTGCTGTCATTGCAGGCATATTAAACAATAATTTATAGCTATCACCCTCTTGCTTTCCCTGAATATAAGAAGCAATAACTATGTCAGCCCCCTCATCCAGTTCAGGTGCCGTGACGGCTAGTCCATCATAACTAAAATCTTCAGCTAACAACTGAAACATGCCTGTATTCGCATCGGTATTGGGTTCAACACGGGCAAGTTTGGCTATCTCTTTATCGCCTGACACAGCCAAAAATGGAATGAGCTTTTCATCTCTGCAAAGGTGCGCATCGTGCAAAGAGTCGACTAACGGTTTAGTGTACGCGTAATTCAAAAAGGTTGAGTCCAAGCCTTTAGTCAATATCTTATAATCGGGGTATGTTAGTTCAGCGTCCCTTACATCAACAAAGTAGGAATGACAAGGTATCGCCGTGATGGCACTACACTCTTGCGGTGAATCAAATACCATGGTGCCCAAATTAACATCTCCTGATATATGCATATGTGTATATATTTTTCGAAGCATACGACTATCTTCTCGGGCAATCGTATCTACAACAGAGATATGTTTAGCATTTTCAGGAATATCTCCTTGATAAGCGCCATTTTCATCTGGGTTCGCCGTGGCAACCACTCCCCCGTTTTCATCATGAAAAATGATTTCAATATCAGTTTTACTATCTGCCGTCGCACATCCACCGAACACCGCATTGAGTGTCACAGACCCAAGCTCTGGGACGGGCACCACTGGTGAAACCACAACTTGATTATCGTCTGACGAACCACAGCCTGATAGCATCATCAGTACTGCGCTGGTCACAAACGCATTGTTGAGATTTATTTTCTTCATTTTATTTCCTTTTAAAACAAATGGGTAATTCCAATCAAAATCGGAACAAACCTTAGCACGTGAGCTACCTAATAAAAGTTAATAAATGTTACTCTATGCTATTGTTTGCAAATCAAAAACAAGTGACGCAATGTCCATTGCCCGTCTGCTTCATGCTGAAAGATGAAAAAATAATAAATACAGAAATGTAAAAGTTAGTACAGCGTGATATAGGAAAACACGATATGTGTTGAATGATAAAACATGACAACGAGATCTATTTACTTATTTAATTTGAAGGTTAAAGGTAGTTTGGGATATTGCCCAAACTACCTTTTTGACAATCACTTCGTTCAAAGCTTTCTGAACGAATAGATTGCTTGTACAAAAGACTTGTACTCTGCTTTGTCAAAATCAGCATATTTGTGTTGTCGTATAAACTCTCTATACGCTTTAAAACCTTCAGGTCCATGAGGGTGAGACCAAAGCATAATTTCAAAGTTTTCCATTGCAGCAAAATCAGCACTATTAATATCTAACAGTGTGCCAAATTGAAATTCAGGGATCGTGCCAGATGTATCACTCAAAATACGCCACTGAATTGATTCACCCGCAGCATTAGTAGGAGAGAAATACCAATTCACCACTCGAAGTCGGTCATCTAGATTGCTAAAGTCATAATCAAAGCTAAAGCTATTATTCACATTACCAAGTAAAAAGTCGGCTTCAATACTCTTTGTTAAGGTAATGGGTGCCTCAAAGTCAAACTGTCCAGATTCTGTAATGGTCGAGCGTGAAGAGTGACGCCTACTAATCTTATATTCGCCAATTTCTATGTCTTCATCCAAGTAGGCACGGTATTGGTGATAATCTGCTAAGTCTGGAAAGATAAATTGCATCGCCGTCGTAGATGCAGAGAAGATAGTTTTATATGGGTAAGCCCCTTCTAAATCTACCTCTTCTTTTTGATAAGACGTAATGGATGATTCACCTTTAAACTCTGAATTAGCTGTGTCAACCGCCACACCTTCGTATATAAAATCTTCAGCAACTAATTTCACAGTCAATGGTGTAAGGTATTGCGAAGGCTTAACACTCGCAGCTTTTGCAACCGTGCCATCTGGTGACACTAACGCAAACTGAAAGACATCATGTTCACCACAACTCTGAATATCCGTGAGGCCAGGTACCGTATCTAAATGGTCAGGGTTATGCGTACCAAGGATGTTGCCCCTTTGGCTCACCACAGTGTGGTGAGGATATGCACTTTGTATCTCAGTGTAATCCACTCGCAGTTTAATGCATGGTGATACCGCTGGTACGTCACACCCTTGATAGCTTTTAGGCACATTAAAACTCACTGTGCCTAAATTCAACCCATCTTCTATGTCCATATGGGTCACAACTTCGCCATTAATTTGTAACCCCTCTTTGATATCGGTATCGACAATAGAAATGTGTTTGGCGTCTGCAGGGATATCCCCTTTAAATACCCCTTCTGAGTTTGATGTACCTTGTCCAACAACCGCACCTAATGCGTCGTGAAACACAATATTGACATTCGATTTTGGCTTTTCGCCAGCGCACCCCTCAAACACCGTTTTTAGCTCTATGCTTTTTAAGGCTGGAGGTATAACGGGAGTCGGTTTTTCAGTGACAACCGGGCTGGGTGCATCTTTTGATGAAGAACCGCATCCAGCAAGAGTTAAGGCAGTAACCACAGGAAGAAGCGCATATAATTTATTTTTCATTTTTGTCCTTTTTATTTTTCTAAGCTATGGCTCTTTAATTCATGAGCCATATTATTAAGCAAAAATGCCAAGCCTCTTAATCATCGCGATTTGTATGAGAATAATATTTATAAATATACGATTGAGCTTCTACGTGAGAGTGATCCAGATATCCTTCTTTTGTCATATCAGCCAATCTGGTTCTATACGTATTGAGGTCTGTGGAAATCTCTGGGAGTCCAGACAAAACAAGACGTATACCCGATAACTTTGATAGCTCTAGACTGTTCTGGTTTAACAACTGACCAAATTCAAAAGACGGTACACTCCCTGCCAAATCTCCTGAGATCCGCCAGTCATATCGGTCAGACGCTGCATCGGTAAATCGAATATTCCATAGCACTTCATTGATCCGTTCATCCATATGTGCAAAGTCATAACTGTATTGTAAGCTATTGAAAGACATCAACATATCTAAAGGTGCATCATCGATTTCTATCGGTGCTTCAAGTTGGATCTGGCCAGTTTCATCAATGCGTGACATAGAGCCACTGTAGATAAAATACCTATCAGTATTTATGGTAACATTACTTCTTCTCCCAGCATCATAAAATCGAAAAGCGCCCAGTTCTGGAAAAATAAACTGTATTTTGCTGAAAATGGGCTGTTCGAACTCTGGAGCCGCAAAAGTACTAATGTTACTGTAGTGTAAGTTTTCCAAGCCAGGATCACTCACCGCAACGCCAGAGTAGACAAAATCGTCCGCTTGTAAATGTACCTGCTTGTCAAGGGCCAAGTTTGACAGCTTCGCCGCCTGTGCAGAAGTGCTGTCTGGAGAGATAAGCGCAACGTGATAGTTATCTTGATCATTACAAACATTGAGTGTAATTGGGTACATATTAGAATCCGCTTGACCCAAAATACGAGTATTCCCCTCACTCGTGACCAGTTTGTAACCTTCATAAGCAACATCTAATTTAGATGTATCTAATGAAACTGAGCTACATGTGGGACTCACAAATGAACATGAAGGCGCATTATCTGGACGGATAAACAAGATTGAACCTAAATTAACGTCTCCATCTATATCCATGAAAGTTCGAATCATTCTACTTTGCGGCTGCTCACCCCTTGGCTCTACCACAGACAAATGCACGGCCTGATCTGGAATGGCGCTCTTAAATTCACCATTCGCATCAGACGTATGCGTTGACACAACGCCACCACTTGCGTCATGAAAAACAATGTCCACATTTGGAAAACGTTCATCACCGTTACAGCCGTCATAAACGGTTTTTAGTGCAACTTGATTTATCTCAGGTGAGGGGGGTGCAGGCGGTATAACTATATCTAGATTATCTTTATCTGAAGAGCCACACCCTGAAAGAGCAAGCAAAACCGTTGCACTGACTAGAGTGTATTTATTATTTATTTTTGTCATGTAAATTCCTTTAGAGCTAATTTAGATTCAAATCTAAACAGGTACAAATGTTAACACACATAAGCCTGCCAAACGTTAATAAATGTCACTCTGAGCACTGATTTGACGTTGAGTTTATCTGCCATTGTCCGTATTTACCCCGTTGTCCGCGTACTGTCCGGTGTCCGTCCGCCTCTCATATTCAAAACACAATAAAAAATAAAAATACATAAAATACAATGCATTACAAGTTGGCACATAGATTGATATAGCACTATCAACAACTTCGTTTCAAGGAGTCGGACGTTATGATCCGCAATACATCTAAACAGGACAAAGCAATAACAAAAAAATCCCACTACAAAAAATGGGTGCTCTCTAGCCTTGGGGGCATAGGGCTTATTAGCGCCGTGGGGTTCTCTTATAACAGCTTTTCTATGCTGCTATCGGCAGAGCAAGTCGTATCCACCCAGCAATTGAAAATGGCTCAGGTCGTACTGGGTGACATGATCCAAGATATACGTGTTGAAGGCCGTACCCTTGCAGCTGTCAGTCCTTCACTGTATGCCATTGCTTCCGGCACTGTGACATTGCACGTTAAAGCTGGCGACACCATCAGCGAAGGACAAGTATTGGCGAGCATTGACAGCCCTGAACTGCATAATCAGCTGCTACAGGAGGAAGCCACGCTCAGACGTATAGAAATGGAAGTAAAACGTCAGCAAATCGCAATCAAGCAACAACAATTGGACAACACACAAGCCATGGAACTCGCAAAAGTCGAACTAGAAGCCGCACAAAGTGAAATGGCCCGTGCCAATGCCAGTATTGAAAAGCAAATAATCTCTAAACTGGAACTCGAACAAACCGTAGTCGAGCTCAAACGAGCGCAGCTCAATGAACGCCATGCAATCGACAGCTTAAAGCTCTCACAGGAGCAACTGAGCTTTGAATTACAAAGTACCCAACTTGACTTGGACAGACAACGTCACCTTGTTGCAGATCTACAAAGGCAAGTTAACGCATTAACTTTAACCTCACCATTAAGCGGCATTGTCGGTAATTTAAATGTGCAACAAAAACAACATATTCAAAGAGACACTGAACTGATGTCATTAGTTGACTTAAGCGAACTTGAAGTGGAGGCCTATATCCCTGAAAACTTAGCAGATGAATTAGGGATCGGTTTAAGCGCAAAAGTACAAATTAATAACTTGTACTACCCTGCCACTCTGATGGCCATTTCTCCTGAAGTAGAAAATGGTCGTGTTTCTGGACGCATACGCTTTGACCAACAGCCTGAAAATTTGAGACAAAATCAGCGTATAAATGCTCAGATCATCATCTCGCATAAGCAAAACATACTCAAAGTTGACCGTGGCGCATTTATCGAAACGGGCTCGGCAACAACGGCTTATAAAATCAGCCAGGGCAGCGCGTATCGAACCGATATTCAGCTTGGCGTAAAAAGCATCAGAGAAGTCGAAATTAAAAGCGGCTTGCAGGCAGGCGATACCATAGTAATATCTAGCCTCGCACCATTTCAACAAGCGCAACAAGTCATACTAAGTGAATAAAAATAAAAGGATAAACCCATGCTTAAAATGAATAACATCAGCAAAATTTACCGTACAGACTTAGTCGAGACACATGCACTGAGTGGTGTTAACCTCACCGTAGATGAAGGCGAGTTTATCGCTGTGACCGGTCCGTCCGGGTCTGGTAAAACCACCTTTTTAAACATCACAGGCTTACTAGAGACGTTTGAGGAAGGCGAATATATCTTGGATGGTGAAGATGTCAGTCAGCTTTCAGACAAGCACCTATCAAGGCTTAGAAATGAAAAAATTGGTTTTATTTTTCAGGGTTTCAACCTAATTGCGGACCTTAACCTATACGATAATATTGAAGTCCCATTAATATTCCGTGGTATCAATCAAAAAGAGCGAAAGCAACGCATAGAAGAAAGCCTCGAATTGGTAGGTCTAGGTAGCCGTGCCAACCACTACCCCGCCCAGCTAAGTGGGGGCCAGCAGCAACGTGTCGCCATTGCAAGAGCACTTGCAGGTAAACCACGATTTTTACTCGCCGATGAACCAACCGGTAACTTGGATACCATGATGGCACGTCAAGTCATGGAGCTGTTACAAGATATCAACCGTCAAGGCACCACACTTATCATGGTGACACATGACAATGAATTGGCACAGCGCGCGCACCGTAATATCCAGATCTTAGACGGTCAAGTCAGTGATATAGCTAAAAGCCAACTTACAGATTTAGCGGTATAGGTGACTATATGAAAGACGCACTTCACCTTGCATGGCAAGGGTTTAAACAAAAATCCAAATTAACAACCTTGATGATAGTCAACCTCGTCATCGGCATTACCTTGCTGCTCACAATGAGTACTATCATAGATCAAAGTGGCCGCTCTGCGATGTCACATAAGTTAAACGAGCTTAATCATATCAGCCTTAACTATATGGACAGCGAATTTGACAGACGCCATGCTCTGAGAACGCCGCCAATGACATACCGTGATGCCCAAGCGCTATCGATTGCCTTTGAGCAAAAAGAAGTATCATTAGAAAACCTGAGCTTTAATTACACCACGTCATTTATTTTGGATCTCAGTGATAATAGTGCAAGACCTCTTGATGCCACAGGCTCCGCAGTAGACGAACACTTCTTTGCAATCATGGACGCCCCGTTTTTATTTGGCAGCCCTTGGCCTGAAAATATGAATGACTCAGCAATCATAGTGCTAGAGAAAAAAGCCAATGACCACTTATTCGCAGGTCAAAACTCGGTCGGCAAATTTGTCGTGATCAATAATCAACAACTCGAAGTCGTCGGTGTTGTAGATTTATCGCATCACACTTTTCGTTTTCAAAATAATAGCTTTAGCAATAGAGAAAATGATCTTGCCTTTATTCCCTTAGACCATGCAATGGCAAATAACTTGCCTCGAGTTGGCTACATGCCATGTATGACTAAAGAAGAGCCGCTACGCACTCAATTCCGTCAGTCAAACATGACGGGGTTAAAAAGTGCGGAATGTGGTTTTTTGCATGCTTGGGCACAAGTCAGCACTGATAACGCACAGCAACAATTAGACGAATTAACCCTATGGCTAAGAAATTATACCCAACAGCAAATGAGTCAGGGGCGCTTCCCACACAGTGAGCCTTACTATGTCCAATCCTTAAAACTATTACATGACACTATTTACAGCTTTATGGACTGGGAACGTGTTTATCTCAATTTTGCTTATCTGCTTTTTGCCATCACCTTGGTCAACACCGTTGGGATTTTACTGGCTAAAAACCAACATCGTGCAAAGCTCGTGTCGTTATACCGAGCGCTCGGTGCAAATCGAATGTACATCATCAAGCTGCAAGTCATTGAGCTATTAATCGGCGCAACCATTGCCATTACTTTAGGCTTAGTAGGCGCACAGTTGGGCTTATATGTCATGTACCTTTTAGCTATGTATTCAATGGATTACGTCGGTGTTGCAGAGCAAGTACAAAGACTTTACAACATGGATATTTGGTTTGCTTTCAAGGCAGCGCTTAGCATTTATGCCACTATTTTGATTGCCGGCTTGTTCCCTATCATCACTGCCAGCCGAATTACGCCTGCATCTCAATTAAGAGGATAAATTTATGGCGATTAAACATATTCTAAAACTCATTTTAAAGCATAAAAGTATCTCTTTGCTGATCACCTTGCAAATTGCCATCGCAGTAACCATTATAGGTAATACCAGCTTTATTAGTTACCGTACCTTGCAAAATTGGCTGATCCCCTCGCATATTGCAGAGCAGCAAATAGTCAATGTCTATACCCGTGTTTTCGATAAAAACCTTGATAAAGGCGCTCTCGTTGAGCGAGATTTACAAACGCTACAGTCCATCGCAGGTGTTGAAAGCGTTAGCTATGCCGCTAACGAATTAGTGCTAGCCACAGTGAACGGGCGTAACTTTGCTCACGCGACACTGGATGAAGATAAACAGGGTGAAAACGTTGCACTTTTTGCGCAAACACCTGGGGGCCTTGAAACACTTGGTATTCAGGTGACTCATGGCCGTAGTTTTTACGATACAGAATATATATTCGGTCACGCTAGTGAAGGTCAAAGGGCAAGTGTTGTGATGATAAGTAATGCGCTTGCTACCGCGTTATTTCCAGAGCAAAGTGCGCTTGGGCAAACCGTCTATCTTCATAACGACCGTCTTCCTTATCAAGTTATTGCGACTTATCAAGACATGATGCTAGGTGAAGTAGCGGCTTACACCAACAGCTGGTATCACTCTGCGATTATTCCAGAAGCTCACTTTGGCACTAACAGCCAAGTAAACTATTTGGTCAAGGTGACTGAAAATACCGACGATGCAATTTTTGAAACCATTGAGAACAAACTGTTTGAAGAAGAAGGTCGCTTAGTTCAGCAAGTAGAATTTGCAGCGCGTGCCAAGAAACGTCTATGGGATGGCCGCAGTACCTTTGCATTTATTATGATGGGGATCAGTGCCATCGCTATCCTCGTGACTGGGGTTGGGATCATCGCACTGGTTTCATTTTCCATTTCTGTTCGTAAAAAAGAAATTGGCGTACTGCGAGCGCTGGGCGCCTCTCAAGCCAGAGTAATGAGAACGTTATTGTTAGAAAATTCAATCTTAGCCATAGTGGGCATTACCTTGGGTTTATTTGCAGCCATGTGGCTAAACCAATACTTTGTAACCAACCTGCGTATTCAAGGATTGATAGTCCCATGGCTTGCTGCGGCCGTAGCCCTCTGTGTTTGGGGACTAAGTGCCTCAGCTGTCTATATCCCAGCGCGAAAAGCAGCTAAAATATCTCCAGCACAGGTTACAAAAACCAGTTAAATAACAAGCCGGTACATGGTACCGGCAAAAATAACGATAAGAATATGCAAAACAAAATACTTGTGATTGACGACAATCAGGACGTTATAAAAGCACTTAAGCTGCTATTTTTACTCAATGACATTGACTGTGATGGCGCCACAAGCCCAGAACAAGGTCTCGATATGCTCAACAACCAAGCTTACGACCTAGTCATCCAAGATATGAATTTTACCCAAGACACCACCTCTGGCGTAGAGGGTGAAGCGCTTTATCAAGCGATCCGTGCCTTAAACCCTGACTTACCTATTATCTTACTCACCGCTTGGGCAAACTTAGAAACCGCTGTCGCACTAATTAAAGATGGGGCAGCCGATTATTTAGAAAAACCATGGCGAGAAGAAAAGCTACTCAAGTCAGTTACTCAATTACTCGAAATATACCGTCTAGAAAAAGCACAATTCCAACAGCAAACACAAGCCCGGAATCGGGCAAATAAACTGGCAGAACACTATAACTTAGCAGGTCTTGTTTATGCAGATCCAGCCATGCTTAACTTATTAGAAATCGCGACCCAAGTTGCGCACTCAGACGCACCAGTACTCATAACAGGTCCAAATGGGGCGGGCAAAGAAAAAATCGCCGAAGTGATCGTTGCCAACAGTGCCTATAAAAACAATGCATTTATCAAAATCAATGCGGGTGCATTGCCGGCTGATTTAATCGAAGCAGAATTATTTGGTGTCGTGGGCGGCGCATATACCGGTGCCAATAAAAACCGGATCGGAAGATTTGAAGCGGCTGATGGCGGTACCCTGTTTTTAGACGAAATTGGGAATTTGCCACTGTCTGGGCAACAAAAACTGTTGCGCGTGTTACAAACTGGCGAATTTGAACCCGTGGGTAGTAGCCAAACAAAAAAAGTTAATGTCCGTGTATTGAGTGCCACCAATGCCGATTTAAATACCGCGATTGCACAAGGGACATTCCGAGAGGATCTCTACTACCGATTAAACATGATCGAGTTAAAGTTACCTGCACTGATGGAGCGACCAGAAGACATTATTCCACTCGCAAATCATTTTATAGGGGGTAACAAGCAACTTAGTGTCGGTGCGGTCAATGCGCTAAAACGTCATACTTGGCCGGGTAACGTCCGAGAACTTCAAAATGTCATCGGCCGTGCTCAGCTACTCGCTAAAAGTGACCTCATTGAGGTCTGTGATTTAGGTCTCAAGGTCAACCCTATCAACTCCGCAGCGCATACAGAGTTATCGGCACAAGATATTCAAAATGCGTTAACCTCTCACAACGGCAACGTCACTCACGCAGCCAAAAGTTTAGGCCTTAGTCGCCAAGCGATGTACCGACGCATGGATAAATTTGGAATAGCGCGCTCATGAATACCAAAAGAAGATCTCTAGCAGGAAAAATGGCCGCCTTTTGTACATTATTTATAGTACTTGCCACATCAATTCAATCTGCGTTTTTCTTTATGGGCGTCCCAATTATTGTTGGGTTACTACTCTCTTTGCTGATCACATTGCCGTTGGCATTTTTTTGTTGTGAGTTTATTTTTCAACAACATAGACGCGTCATCGATACACTCACAAATGGCCTTAAAAGCCTCTATGACAATGACTTTTCTATCCGTATAGCGGAACAAAGACACCTTGAGCTAGGCGCAGCTGTACACATGTATAATAAGCTCACTCAACAGTTAAAAAAACAAAGACAAACACTCAACCAACGAGAGATACTGCTCGATAGTATTGTACAAGCTTCACCTATGGGTATTGTATTGGTCGACCCCTACAAACACATCGTTTACTTTAATAACGAATCTACCCAACTATTACATTCATCAAAGCTTGACGGTATGACCTTACATCAATGCTGTGAAAACCTTCCCCCACAGCTGCAGAAGTCAATTATGCAAGCGCAGTCAGGCCTGATAAGCTTCGAACACAATGACATAAAACAAAGCTACTATCTGAGCTTCAAAAATGTCATGTTTAATCACCAACCACATCAATTGATGATTATGAAAAATGTCTCTCAAGAGCTTGGTCAAGAAGAGCTGCATATGTGGAAGAGTGCCATCCGGTTAATTAGTCACGAACTCAATAACTCGTTAGCGCCGATAAGTTCCCTCACAGCTTCCGCAAAAAATATGTTAGAGCAAAATAAACACCTAGAATTGCTGCCTGATATTTTACAAACTGTCAATCAACGAGCACAAAATTTAAGTGAATTCATTGCACAGTACGCACGCTTTGCTCGCCTGCCTAAGCCTCACTTTGGCTATCACTCAATCAAACAGCTCTTTGACCAAGTTCGCGCTCTATATCCATTTGAGTTACTAGAGTCATTACCCATCGAACAAGGTTATTTTGATAACACGCAAATTGAACAAGTATTGATTAATATATTAAAGAATGCCCATCAATCAGGTAGCCCTGTCGAGCATATTGCCATAAAAGTAATTAAAGACTATCACCGTCTTCGCATCGCGGTTGTAGACCGTGGATGCGGGATTACTAGCGGAAACCTTCATCAAGCACTCCTGCCATTTTACTCGACAAAGCCAGAAGGTAGCGGTATTGGGCTGAGCTTGTGTAATGATATTGTGCATGCGCATCAAGGCCAGCTTAAACTCAAAAACCGAGCACAGGGTGGCTTGATGGTTGAATTTGACATCCCTTTACGAGACACTCAGTAGTAACGATGGACTCAGTTCCTGAATATAACACAGGGCCTGTATCAAGGATTTTTTCATGTTATTACGCGCTAGGTTCTGGGTTGGGCTGAGTGTATTTGCGCTGAGCGCTTGCCAAACAACTAACAACCAAACTCAATCTATTACCCAAATACCGTGCTGGCTACAAAACCCAGTAACACAAGACCAGCTTGGCTTTATTGGTACAGCAGCGCCTCAGAGCGTGACCCAAGATGGTTCTATTATCGCCAGTAGGCAACGAGCAGCTTTACAGCTCACCCAATACTATGAACTTCCGGGTATAAATAAAGCTATCGCACAATTATCAGCAGAACAAAACCAATTGACCTTAGCAAACGGCCAAAGTGTATACTTCTCTGAGCCCTACATCACTTCGAATACACTTTATACGTACGCAAGTATTCAGCCCATTGATGATTCACAGGCTTGCCAAGAAGTCAGTTGTAATTTTAATTTGTGCAAACCAACATGGCTGTGCAACGGGGAGGGTCGCCATGTCATAGGTGCGAGCTACTACACAGCCCTACCCCACGAACAGTTGGCCATGACAAACGTGAACGCGAATGCTTTGGCAAGTTATCTAAGTCAAGCTCACGTAAACATGCAAGAGTATTACTTTGAGTCTTATTCTGAGCAACATCATAAAACTCATTTCTCAAGGCATGGTGAAGTACGCAAAAGTGGACATCAACAACCTTTGCTCTTGTCACAAAGTTGCAATTACGGATCAACTTTACTTGCAAATTACCAAACGAATAAAGCGAATATAAAGCCATACACGACACAAAACTGGCGAAAAATAAAGCAATACAAAGGCCGCAGCATCGTGATGGGCAATTTTGGTGAAGATGGCACGATAGCGCCTGACAACCTCATTAGTAGTGCAATTAAATTTGCCATTCGTGATGCGCTGGTTGAACTCGCAAAAAACAAAGGACTCACTGTATCAGCAAGTACCACATTACTTAATAAAAACGGTCGATACTTTTTAAACACTGCTCGTTTTGATATTCAACAAACAGTCAGCGGTCAACTGTTGGATATACAAATCAACTATAAAGCAGGTTTTCCAGTAGTCTATGTTTGGCTCCTCGAAAGCAAAACCTAACATATCTAGGGTCCGCGAATTAAGATACATCATTAGGGTGCAAGCCACCCTAATGGATAATGGCTTAGCCTCCTCCACACATCAAACTTAGACCTTTACAACTATATGTTGAGCTCTCATTCTCTAAACCCGAAAAGTCTAAGATGCTAAACCCAGCATCAGCCGGCGCTGATTGGCTTTGATTACTTGAATCGCACTCTCCTTGCGCTTGCCACATTTTCGGCGACTGCGATGGGTTGGCACCTTTATTCCAATAATACGCACTGTATATTTTACCTTGATAGGTAACTTGCTCTCCCCCATCGTAAGGCTTATTGTGATACCAATTTTGTGGGCAAGCTGGCGTATAGCCTGATTGCAAATATGTCAGTGCCTGCGCAAAGTTTGGTAGGCCATGGCCATATACATTATCTTTTCCTAAGTCTCCTAAATCATGGCTAGTCGCTTGAAGCGCACCTATAATTTGTGCCCTATCCCAATTCGGGTTTTGTGACCAAAGTCGAGCAATCCCACCAGAAATAATCGCCGTTGCTTGGGAAGTACCCGCACCGACAACGTAGTCACTGTGGTAACTGTTGATAGCGATAGACATGTTAGCGCTGTCTGTGACATTAGGCCATTGATGTACCAATAACGTTGGAAACTCTGTGTAATAGTCTATGCCCTTTAAACGGCCTTCTGAACGTTGTGGGTAATTAATGAGTAGTACTTTACCA
The DNA here is from genome assembly GCF_000814765.1 of Pseudoalteromonas luteoviolacea. Lineage (GTDB taxonomy): Bacteria > Pseudomonadota > Gammaproteobacteria > Enterobacterales > Alteromonadaceae > Pseudoalteromonas > Pseudoalteromonas luteoviolacea_H. The sequence goes on along the minus strand of NZ_JWIC01000004.1, from coordinate 928,901 downwards.
CCGGCCGCTACACAACTAGATTGCGCATTACTGAGATCCTGACGTGTCTCATACGGTAACGTACGCTGTGTTAACTGCTGTTGCACATCACGACTAGATAACGTAAACACACAATGTTCTGGCAAGGTAGCTTGCATTGATTCACTGCGCACACCCACATCAATTTGCGTGTATTTTAGCGCATCAGAAATTGACCCACTGTGCTGTATCACCACCTCCTGAACCGCGTAATGGCTACGGTTGGCAGTAGATACAATTTTGCTACCAGGTGCGACAAAGTCAATATGCTGATTGGTTGGCGAAAAAGATGCAATGGTCCCATCGGTTTCCAATGCACCAATCGACAATACATTATGATATGAAGCTGGATAATGCAGTGCATCATCATAGATACCTTGTTGTTTTTTTTCTGTCGTGCCATGATTGCCAGCTGCAGCAACGAATATAAGGCCTCGATCATAAGCCAGCCTATCAATGACTGCTATCGTCATAGGTGAATACTGTTCACCACTCAAGGACATATTAATTACCTTCGCGCCTGAATTTGCACACACTTCGATGGCTTCGATTAAGTTGCCGCCCCAAATTGCAGAGTTTTTCCCATTTGCAGTTTTTATTAATTTGTGAACTTGCAAGCTAGCAACACCGTCACTGAGTGCACCTTTAACCCCGATCCCATTGCTTTGTGCAGCGATAATGCCCGCCATGTGCGTACCATGACTTAATGCATCTTGATCCCAAAAGCCTGCATAAACACTGTGATAACCATGAATATTGACAGGTAAGTCCGGATGGTTACTATCAACACCCGAGTCAATAACACATACTGAAATATCGTTGGTCGCGGAGGGTAACTTACTGATAGAAGTTGCACGTAACCAATAGGGCTCTAGCTCACTATTTGCCAGTACATCTAGGCTATTTGTTGTTGCTTTGAAGTAATTAAGTGAATTGCTACTCAGAGATAAACCGTAATCTGCTTCGAACGTGACTCCATCAATTTGATTTAACTCATCCAACTGCTGTGCAGATAATATCCCCTGCGCTATTACCTTATCGCCACTTTGTCCAATCACTTTTAAAGAGCTAAGTATGTGCTGAGATAGCTGCCCATTTTTAAATTGTACTAAATATGCACTGTCAGCATTCTGTGCTTGCACCATTGCGCCAAACCCCAAACTACCTAACATACTTGCAAAAACCGCACTTCTTTTAAAAAAATCCATACTAACTCCTAGCAAAGCGATGATTATTTTTTATTTTTTATCCTTAAACCCTTGTTTTCACTGAATTTAACTATTAAATTCTCGCGATGCGAATACTTCCTTCAATGCAATACAACCACCAACACGTGTTCATATCTACTTACTTACAGTCAAGCTAAACAGTTACCTTTTATAAAGTGAAATGCCCTTCACTATCCCTTCAAGATAATTGTTAAATTCGAGATATATCTACTCTAGATTTTTCACAAAAATGGATAAGTTACGTACGAAATTCAATCAACTACATCCTGATGAAGTAACATTTCTTATACAATCTGAGGACTAAATCATGAATAGAAAACAGGTTTCTGACTGTTTAAAACGCTATTTTGGTCAAAAAATAACAAAACAGTCAACAACACACTAAAAAAATGTAGATTTATTAAAAAATTCATAGTAGGGAAATTAGGGTCATAGATAGGATATTAATTTTTTCGAAAATATCGAGAAATGCCAACCAAAAAGTTTCGTAAATATGAATAATATTCATTAGACTCGTCCCTTTATAGGGTGTAAACGTTTTTTTATCGCATTTGTTATTTTTTACTCGGATTTAACGTTTAAATAGAGTACAAAATATAAGTTTTGTGTACTTACATAGAACAATGGGTTAAAAACAACAACTAGAATATTGATGATCGTGGGACATACGATTTACTAAAAAGAGCTAAAAAATAATGCACATTCTTCTATCTGATAAGCGCTACACATACAGCCCCAAGTTCAGATTTATAAAACCGAAAGACCGCCAAAAAGTAAAAGTGAAGTTTGCCAACGACTTGATACTTGCCTTAGGCTACAAGTTTAAAGAGCAGAGCAACTATTTTGCTATGGCAGCTGAAGCTGCATTTATGTCTCTAAACCCATTAGATAGACAAAATAATCAATTTTTCATTGAGCTAGACCTGCAAACCAGTAACCAAGAAACCGTTAACTTACAAGAAGACAGTACAAGCGTTGGACTAGGTTATGCACTGAGCTGTGCATTGGCATACCGATCACACATTAAAAAGCCTGTAAGTCATACTTATACTTGTTTTGCCACTGGAGAGGTATCACCAAGTGGTAACGTGCATAGCATTGGTCATATCAATAATAAAATTCAAGGCGCAATCTATGCGATGACACATCGGCATACAGGCCCATTCTTCGTCTTTTACCCGCTCGCCAATCACGATGAAATCGACGATGCGCTATGCAAAGAAGTAGAGCTATTAGGAGGAAAGTTATCACCTGTTGAGCATATTACTGAGGCATTGCAGCAGCTACTTGGAGATGAATATGATGGCGCGCAGCAATCTGGCTCACTGACCTTCAAAGGCCTTCGGAGCTTTGAACCTCATGACGCATACTACTTTTTTGGTCGAGACAAGCTGACCTCAGAACTACTTGCGCTGTTTAATGATAATCCCTCTCTAATTAAAGTACATGGTGTTTCAGGCAGTGGCAAATCAAGCTTAATCAAAGCGGGCCTGCTGCCTGCGCTGGCTCAACAAGAAAGCAATGTGTGTTGGCAAGTAGGACTTCCCAAAGACTTTAAAGACAGCAAATCATTACTAACGCACTTTATCAGCTCAAAAGGCGCCGGGTTTGAGCCTGTTCTCAAGGCTATGTCTGTGAGCCTTGAGCAATTTATAGAAGAGCTCACACAGTTAAATACCACTTATTTAGATGAGCTTGCATTGCATCTCACTGCGCATAAAAAGACCTATATTTGGTACATTGACCAATTTGAAGAAATTTATGAAATTGAGCCTAATAATCGCTTATTACAAAGTCTAGCGGTATTATCAGAACATACCCCTATATCTATTATAACCAGCATTAGAAGTGAGTACTTACATAACACAGATATGGTAGGTAGAGACTTTTACGTACCGCATAGTTTGACGGCTGAGGACTGGCTCAAGATCATCAACAATCAAGCGACCGCGTTAGGTATTACACTCGAGGATGGTTTAGCACAAACCATACAAACCGAAGCATTAAAGCTTTCTCATGCACTGCCTGCTGTAGAGTATTTATTGGCCCAAATGCATGCTCTAGCAATCGATAGTAACCAACCAAAAGTGCTCACATTCTCTCAATATAACCAGCTCAATAAGTTAACTGGTGTCATTTATCGACAAGCAGAGTATATCTTAGGCCAATTTGAACCATTAACAGAGCAGTTTTTTGAGCTATTTATCGGCGTAAATATCAATGGTACCTGCTACTCAAAACATGTGGATTTTCTAGCCTTAGAGCAAGAAAACCCACATTTACTCGAGTTGGTAAATGCACTTATTGAAAAACAGCTGGTAATAAGGCACCAAGTACACAAGCTTCCTCCTTATGTAAAATTAACCCATGACTGCCTTATCACCATTGCAGAAGAGCGCTCTCTTGACCAACAGATCTGGCCGCGATTTTACATTTGGCTAAGTGCAAGAAAAGAATATCTGCAATGGTTTCATGGGGTAGAAGCAAAGTACAAACAGTGGAAGAATTTTTCTTCTACACCCGAGGAGCAACATAATTTCACATTGGGTAAGCATGAGCTGCAAGATGGTACTAAGTACCTCATACAGCCCGGAACCATCAGCCTACAATCAATTAAAAACTATATTCTTGCATCTCAAACCTTTTATCAGTCAGGGCTTGAACAGAAAAATAAAGCACAAAAAAGGCGGCTTTTTACGACCAGTGTACTATTTGTATGCGCACTGGGTGCAGCTTCCTTCGCTTATTACCAAAAGCAACTGGTTGAATCCGAGCAAGCTAAAACGGCACAAGCCCTCTCGCATCTAAAAAGCAATGTGCTCCTAAACATTGATTCAATTGAGCCAATACTTGCTCAATACCTACCGACGTTTCAACGTAAATATTTAAATGGTCACATTTCAAAACTAGTAGATAGCGTCGATGACATCGCATTAGACGATATTGATAAACTCAAATTGTTACTCATCAAAGTGAGAATACTTCGACAAGATGACTCTACACATATCGATGAACTAAAATCAGTACTCGCAATCTTAGAAGATCAAATAAAAAACATTGATAGTGATAACCCGAAAGAGTTACAAATCGCCATCTCATTTAATTATGAATTTGGTGCGTTACTCATTAAACAAGGTAGAAATGAGGATGCTAAGCACTATTTAGAACGTGCATTACGGCAGATAGATGACTTACCAGTAGATGCCACTTCCATACTCACTAAAGCAAAAATTGTCTCACAAATTGCGTTTATGGCTTTGTCGTCCAGCGATATCCACTTCGCTGCTGAAAAATACAATGAAACATTGCAATTGCTGGACTCTCACGTACCAACAGAAAGTCTTGAGCAAGCATTTAACGTGCTACGAGTAAACACATTCAGAAACCTTGCAAAAACGGTATCCTCTGAGCAACAAGCAAGCGATTTATTATTGAGAGCAAAAAGCGTACTTGAAAAGCAACTGGCAACGGACCCGAACCATCTTGTCTCCCAATATAACTTGCTGAGGATATACATTAACTTAGCCGAAAATAGCAGTAATAAAGTTGAAGCAGACCAGTACTATGATCACGCCAATGAACTGGTCAAGCTGTATTCGATTAAAGATCCTGACAACGTACATGTACAAGTCGCCCAGCTACTTTTGGCAAGCCGCATAGGTAGCAGTAAATTAAAACAGGGTTATCTAGTCGAAGCACAAACACACTTCTTAGAGGGTCTAGACATCACAAGAAAACTGCGCATTTTAAATGACGCAAACATTGACTGGCAAGGGCACAGTATCGAGCTCTATATGACCTATGGTGATTACTTTAAACAAACTAATCAAGCAGAGCAAAGTGCACAATACTACGAAAAAGCACTCAAAGCGGCAGAGAGACTTCACAAACAAGATAGCAATAATGTCGATTTTATTAGCCTGTTGCAGGGCGCACACTCGAAAGTTGCTATCCACCTATACAATCAAGGTGATAAAAAGTCTGCCCAAACGCATCTGAAAAAAGCAGAGGCATTTGCTCGACATCTCACGCAAGTGCACCCCGATAACCAAGGCTATCAAGTCAGTTATCGGAAAAAACTATTCAACCTTGGATACATCGCTTCTGAAATCGGTGAAATAGACAATGCATGTAATTATTTTGAGATGGGTAAAGTCCTATCAGACACGTTCTTGCAATCACATACGAGTATTCAGTGGCAAAAAGCAAAAAATAAATTTGAACATTATATAGAATTATTGAAGTGTAACTAAAGTGGCAACAATTCTTGGTAACATCAATTAGGAAATACAAATATAATATGCTGAAACTTATCGAAAAGTTGTTATGTCGCAATCAGCAGTCAGGCTATTCCTAATAGAGTAATAGAAATGAGTGATGAAAGGGATACGACAACAATCAAAAGGGGGTATGGATGTGGTTTGATAACAAACAAGCCGTACAAGAAGCGTATAAATTTATTAAATTTTTACTTCGCAAAAAGTCGATTACTGATCACAGAATTGACACCGAAGCACTTGTTCAAGAGACATTGTTAAAAGTGATAAAAGCGACTAAGCAAGAAACTAGCGATAACCTAGAGAGTGAGAAAGAGACTCAAAAGCTTAATGCGCAAAACGATTTTAATCATGTTTTAAAAGCTTATACATATAAAGCATTTGAAAGCGTCTATTTAGACATGGGTAGTAACGTGACGTACAGAAGAAAATCAGCTTCAGAGCAAGCCAAAGCGCCTGATGAAGGGCGTTCTGTACAAATTGTGCACCTGTATGAGAGTAATAGTGCGTCAGAAGGCGCACCTAGCAACATATATGAATTGATGCCAAGTGATCAGCCATCACCCGATCAGGTTACTAAAATGGACAAAAATGCGCGTCTATTCATAAATTTATTGCTTGAAACAATTGCACAAGAAGAAGACAAACAGAAGCAAGCGCTGTTTTACGACTTTTTTTCACTCTCTTTTCGACAAAATACTCTCACTCAAAAGCAGTTGGGTGAACGGCATGGTTTTAAGGGTAATGCCGCAATAACCTATATATCTAGGTTTGTAAATAAATTATCAAAACGCGTCGAAGAATCTGGATTAAACCTCGAAATAGGAAATAACCCGCAAACAGACTTCGACATATACTTTCTCACTCACAGCAATAAAATAAATGAGACGATATCAGTATGAATAAGGTTAAGATCACAGACAAGGTTTTAGAGTCGCTTGAAGATCACCTCATTGCCAAATCAATTACGGAGTTTGAGCACGAGGAAGATCATGCACTTACTCCTCAGGAAATCGTAATTATTGAGCGGATCTACAACCAGCATAAATCTGCGGAGCAGGTTTGTGAAGTACTCGATTTTGAAGTGCCACTATTAGCGGCGAGTCCGGATTTAACGTCCTCAGACAAACCCTGGTGGGATTTCGATACAATTATCAATGATACATTTCAACTTGCCGTGTTCAGTTCTTATGGGCAAGAGCTGAGCGAAGAAGTTGACTTCGAGCTTAATCCGTTAAAAGGTAAAGAACGTGAGTTCAATGATTACTTTGATACATTCAGGGGTACCAAGCAAGGGATCCGGATCTATTGGGCAAAAAATCGAAGACAAGTTGTTATGGAAGGTGAGCTCGTACACTCGTATGAAGGTGACTGTGTAAGTGGGCACGGCAAGATCATCTCTAGCGAGTACTTTGGCTCAGGCCATTTTAAATTAATGCTGGAGTTCTTTTCGTTGCCTAACTAAAAGGGATTGTTTGGCAACGAAGTGCAAATACTGACTCAAATTATTTATGTAATTCTACTGGCTGTGAATTAACGGATCAGCGGGTCTCACCCGTTGATTATTCACATAACCCACTCTGGTGTCCCCTATCGCTATTTAGCGTTCATTTACGCTAATCGACACTCAACTTACACATAACATATTAATACTTTCATAAAAAATATAAAAATATGAAATGAAATAAATGTAAGTGGGAGATAATCTTTTAAATGGTGCCCGGGGCCGGACTTGAACCGGCACGCTGTTACCAGCGAGGGATTTTAAATCCCTTGTGTCTACCAATTCCACCACCCGGGCATCGGATGTCTACGTGTGTAGAAACTGTGGAAGTAAATGGAGGCGGAACCCGGAGTCGAACCGAGGTAGACGGATTTGCAATCCGCTGCATGGCCACTCTGCCATTCCGCCAAACTCTATAAGAGTTGGAGCGAGTAACGAGGTTCGAACTCGTGACCTCGACCTTGGCAAGGTCGCGCTCTACCAGCTGAGCTATACTCGCATATTCACTTATAAATAAGTGGTGCCCGGGGCCGGACTTGAACCGGCACGCTGTTACCAGCGAGGGATTTTAAATCCCTTGTGTCTACCAATTCCACCACCCGGGCATCGGGTTTTGCAAAAGCCAACCTTTAAGTAAAGTTGGAGCGAGTAACGAGGTTCGAACTCGTGACCTCGACCTTGGCAAGGTCGCGCTCTACCAGCTGAGCTATACTCGCACAATAAATGGTGCCCGGGGCCGGACTTGAACCGGCACGCTGTTACCAGCGAGGGATTTTAAATCCCTTGTGTCTACCAATTCCACCACCCGGGCATCGGGTTGCTTTCGCATGTGGATTATATTGAGAAAATGGAGGCGGAACCCGGAGTCGAACCGAGGTAGACGGATTTGCAATCCGCTGCATGGCCACTCTGCCATTCCGCCGTCAATTCAGCATCAAAATTTGGAGCGAGTAACGAGGTTCGAACTCGTGACCTCGACCTTGGCAAGGTCGCGCTCTACCAGCTGAGCTATACTCGCAACATAAACTTGGGCAACTTGCATTGCTTTATTTACATTTCGTTTTGATGACTGTTGTCTCTCAACACGGACGCATTCTACAGAACTTCTTGATTGCGTCAATATAAAAAATGAATGTTTTTAACTGTTTGCTTATTTTTTATCTAAACCGTACTGTAATTGCTCAATATCAATCAAGATTTGAGCAATTCACCTTTTGCCGCAATCAAATACTGCAACATAGAAACGATCGTTAACACCGTCGCAGTCGCCAATAAGATATAACTCAACATCAACATCCAAGGGGAAAACTGCCAAATAAGACCAATGATCGCCAGCATCTGAGCCGCAGTTTTGAATTTACCCAAAGAGGAGACTGCTACACTGGCTCTTTTACCGATACCTGCCATCCACTCCCTGAGCGCCGAAATAACAATTTCACGACTAATAATTACAACCGCTGCAAATGTGATCCACACATTTTGATAATGAGCAGCAATCATAACCAATGCAACACTCACCATCACTTTATCAGCAACAGGATCGAGAAATGCGCCAAAAGGCGTAGATTGGTTTAATTTACGAGCCAGATAACCATCCAGAATATCGGTTACAGATGCTAACCAAAAAATAAATGCCGCAGCAAAAAACGCCCATGAATAAGGCAAATAAAATACCACCGCAAAGACAGGGATAAGGAACAACCTAAATGTTGTTAACGTGTTTGGAATATTCCACATAACTACTTAAAGAATTCTTTTTCTATATGTTCGCATGAAGTATCAAGCTTTGTCATGCAAATGGTTAAATATCTTTTCAGCCAACTGCGGACTGATCCCAGGCACTTGCCCCAATTGTTGTATATTTGCGGATTTAACGCCTTGTAACCCTCCTAAATACTTTAATAGAGCCTGGCGCCGCTTATTCCCTACACCGCCTATTTCCTCTAACACTGACTGAGTTCGCTGTTTCTGCCGCTTATTTCTGTGTCCAGCAATGGCAAAACGATGCGACTCATCTCGAATATGCTGTATCAAATGCAATGCCGGTGAATCACTTTCCAGATTAATGGTTTTGCGACCACCATCGAATAATAGCGTTTCCAGCCCTGGTTTGCGGCTGGTGCCCTTAGCAACACCAATGAGCATGGGCATCTTATCTAATTTCCAATTTTCAAAAAATGCTTCAGCTCGTGCTAACTGCCCTTTACCACCATCAATAAAAATAATATCCGGCACTTTGGACTCATCGGCCACCTTCGAATAGCGCTTATGAAGTGCAAAATCCATGGCCGCATAGTCGTCACCAGGTGTGATCCCAGTTACATTGTAGCGACGATATTCTTTAGTATTGGGGCCTTGGGCGTCAAAAACAACACATGATGCCACCGTATTTTCACCCATAGTATGACTGATATCGAAGCATTCCATGCGCTGTATATCAACGAGTCCAACCGCCTCTTTCAATAGCGCATATCGTTTACTGACTGCATCTTGTGCACTCTGTTTAACCATGATGCTGTTCAGTGCATTTTTCGTTGCCAGCGCTAAATAATTGGCTCGTTCCGCTCTTACATTTGAACGAACATAAACTTTGCGTTGTGCCAATTGAGTCAGTGCCTCTGTGAGCTCCTTTTGTTCAGCAAGTTCAAATGGTAAAACAATGTCATTCGCTATACGCGCATTTGAGCCATTAGACACATAGTATTGACCGACAAATGAGGTCAAAATCTCATCTTCGGTGGAATCTTTTGGCACTTTTGGAAAATACGTTTTACTTCCCAAAATTTTATGATCGCGGATCATCAGCATATGTATTGCACACAAGCCATTACGCTGAGCAAAGCCAATCACATCCATCTCGGCGAAGTTTCCCGCCACAGATTGTTGCTCCTGCATTTGCCTTAAAAGCGCTATTTGATCTCGGAATTTTGCAGCAGCCTCAAAGTTTAATGCCATACTGGCACTTTCCATTTTTGCCACCAGCGCTTCTATTACAAGGTGAGACTTACCACTTAAAAATTGCCTTACCAGTTCAACTTGCTCGGCATATTCACTCTGAGTAACCTTGTCAACACAGGGGGCTGAGCACCGCTTCAACTGATACTGTAAACATGGACGGCTACGAGCACGATAATATGCATCTTCACATTGACGAACTGGGAAGATTTTTTGCATTAAACGTAAGCTTTCTGAGACCGCAGCACTACTTGGGAAAGGCCCATAATACTCCCCTTTTTGCTTGCGGGCACCGCGATGGAAAGCAATTCTAGGGTGCTTGTGCGCTGTCAATAAAATATAGGGATAAGACTTGTCGTCACGAAGCAATATATTATAACGAGGCTGATACTTCTTGATTAGGTTATTTTCTAATAACAACGCTTCTGTTTCTGTATTAGTCAGTGTGACTTCAATATTAAAAATATTGCTTACCAGAACGCGTGTTTTACTATCAGGGATATTTGAACGGAAGTAACTACTTACTCTTTTTTTTAAGTTTTTAGCTTTACCGACATATATTACCTGGTGTTCTTTATCATACATACGATAAACACCAGGCTCTGTGGATAACGTTTTTAAAAACGATTTGTGGTCAAATTCAGCCATTAAATTGGATTTTGATTAACGAGAACTATCAATATCAATCATTTTATGACGAATCGCTAAGTGAGTCAGTTCAACATCACCGCTTACATCCAATTTTTCGAACATTCTGTATCTATAGCTATTCACCGTCTTAGAGCTTAAATTGAGTCTCTCGGCAATATCTTGTGCCTTTTCACCTTTGGTGATCATAAGCATGATTTGCAGTTCACGATCAGACAATGATTGAAAAGGGTTTTCATCAACTTTGCCACTGAACTGTGCCAAAGCGATTTGCTGCGCTATCTCTGGCGCGATATATCGCTGGCCCGAATTCACTGAACGGATGGCGTTGATCATCTCATCAGGTCCGGCACTTTTCGTTAAATAACCATGCGCCCCAATTTGCATCACTTTACTTGGAAACGGATCTTCACAGTGCACAGTCAATACAATAACTTTAACATCAGGGCAGTACCGACAGATCTTTTTAGTTGCTTCCAACCCACCGATCCCCGGCATATTCATGTCCATTAATACGATATCAGGTTCACTCTGACGGCAAAAAGTAACCGCCTCTTCCCCAGTTTTAGCCTCTCCGACCACCTTGAAACCTCGCACATCATCTAAAATGCGTTTGATCCCAGTCCTTACAAGTTCATGATCATCAACTAAAAGTACGTTAATCAATGGAACATCCTCACGCTAGCCCTTGGTAAAAAATCTATTCGATTTGCTTTGCGAGATTAACATATAATTTCACAAAGCATAATCAGTTACATCACACCAACCTAGCAATATACGACTATATTACTAGGTTTTATGACTTATTCTCCTTTTTCAGAGAATCGGTTTACCCACAATGCAATCACACCATCACCTGTGACATTACATGCTGTACCGAAACTATCTTGTGCAAGATACAGTGCAATCATCAGGGCAATTGCACTTTCATCGAAACCAAGCATCGACGTTAATAAGCCTAATGCAGACATAACCGCACCACCAGGTGCGCCTGGCGCGGCAATCATCACAATGCCTAACATAAAGATAAATGGTAACATTTCCAGCAAAGACGGTATCGCCATCGTTGGTGATAAGAACATAACCGCCATGGCACAGGTCACGATTGTTATCGTCGAACCGGATAAATGAATTGTAGCACATAAAGGAACAGAAAAGTTTGCAACTTCTTCTGAAACACCATTTGCTTTACTGGCTCTCAAAGAGACTGGAATAGTCGCAGCACTAGACATGGTACCAATTGCCGTAAAATAAGCAGGTAGCATATTTTTAACGAGTTCTAATGGGCTGCGTTTAAGCATAAGCCCTGTAACAATAAACAAGGTTGTTAACCATAACCAATGCATACCTACCGCTGCGATTAATACCACGCCAAATGTACTTAGCGTATCAACAACCGTGCCAGCAACAGCCATTTCAGCAAAAACACCCGCAATATAAAATGGCAGCGCAGGAATAATGACTTTTGCAAGCAGCGCATCGATCACGTCTCTACCCTGATCGACTACATCTTTAAGTTGAAGTAGATTAAGCTGGCTAATACCAATACCAAAAATAAATGCAGCGGCCAAAGCCGTCATCACACTCATGATTGGTGGGATCTCAAGTTGGATATACCCTTTTAACTCTGCGCCTTTTGCCGCTTCATAAGCGATACTGCCTTCAAAAAAGCCTGTCGCAAATAAAACCAATAACACAGCAAGCGTGCCAGCAATCACCGTTGAACTGTACGCAAAGCCAACCGTCTTACCTAAAAGGTGACCTGATGTTTTAGGCAAACCGGCAATACCCGATGCAATAAAGAATAAGATAATCAGAGGAATAGTAAAGCTGATCAGTTGGCCTATGATTACTTTCGCTGTGTAAAGCAGCTCAGTCAGACCTAAAGGCAAGTACAAACCTGCCAAGATACCGCCAAGGATACCGGCGACGAGTTTTATTATTAGAGACATAGTTTGCTCGATTTACATTTAAACTAACGCCCTTTTTATCATGTTTTTACCTCTTAGGTATACAAATTCGATACTTTACCTTCAGCCTATTCACCTAATTTCACCTGATATTAACGCAGTTCAACGAGAATGAATTGTTGCTTCTATACTATTATTATTAAATTAACACCCTAAAGTTCCTGCGAAAAACGACTTATCATGTTTAGAAGTACCAGTCTTATTTGTGCACTGCTTTTGTCATTAAAGGCAACAGCATCCACCCAAATAATTGAAATCCCATTCATCGCGCAAGAAGCGTCTATTGATGGCCAGCTCAATGAGTCTGTATGGCAATCAGCAAAAGAAATCACGATAGACAACGTATCATGGCCCTACGACAACACCCTAAGCCCAGTCAAGACCAAGGCATTGGTATACGAAAATGGCGATGCCTTATTTATTGCGTTTATCGCTTTAGATACCAACCCTAGTGACATTCGAGCACATTACAGAGATAGAGATAAAATCTGGAATGATGATCTCGTAGGCATAAAAATTGACTCACTCAATACCAGCCAAAACGCCTACCAATTTTTTATTAATCCGCTCGGTGTGCAAATGGACTCAATTGAGAATGAGTTAACAAAAAACGAAAACACATCTTGGAATGGAATATGGTCAAGCAAAGGAAATATCACCGATGATGGCTACCGAGTAGAAGTAAAAATTCCCTTACGCGTTCTGAACTTCAGTGATTCGACAGGTCGCAAAGAAATGGCGATGGAATTTTTACGCTTTTTACCGAGAAGTGAGCGACTGCGTATTTCGAATATGCAATTAGACCACAGCAATAGTTGTTGGATATGCCAAATGCCAGCAGTCAGTGGGTTTGAAAGTGCCAAACAAAATAGTAACCTCACTATCACGCCAGCTCTCGCCATTGCACAGACACAAACGCGTGACATTGATGGGGCTGACATACCGGATTTCGACACTGATACCAATTATGAACCTGGCTTAGATGTTAAATGGGCAATCACTCCAGATACCACATTCAACCTCACACTCAACCCAGATTTCTCTCAGGTTGAAGCGGACACAGGCCAGTTAAGCGTCAATAATAGTTTTAGTTTATTCTTCCCAGAAAAACGTGCCTTCTTTTTGGAAAACAGTGACTATTTTTCTTCTCACTTAAATCTTGTACACACCCGAAATGTTGCCGCACCAGACTATGGTGTCAAAGCCACCAGCAGCCAGGGTGGTCATACGTTTGCAGGCTTCATCGCCAATGATGATGCAACACATGTCCTCATACCTGGTAACTTGGGGTCTAGCATCGTATCGTTAGAACAAAAGAGTGAAAATGCCGCCTTTAGGTACCGCTATGACGCTGGCGATAAGTTATCAGCGGGCGTGACAAGCACATTGAGACAAAGCGAGGATTATCAAAATAAGGTAGTCAGTATCGACACCAAATATCGTCCTACCAAACATGACACCATTAAACTACAGGCTATTGCGACTAATACCGAATATGACCAACACTTTGTAGATGAATTGTGTGACGACGACCCTATTGAGACATGTGACATCGACGAAAGTGTTTTGCGTATCCAAAATCAAGATGAACAAACCGGGGTTGGTTATTACGCCAGCTACGAACACAACCGAAAACACTGGCGTGCGTTTGGTTCATATCGCAACTATGACGCAGCAATGCGTGCAGACTTGGGGTTTGTATCTCAAGTAGATTTCAATAAGTTTGTTACTGGCTTTGAATATCGTTGGTATGGGGATGAAAACAATTGGTGGAATCGAGCTAATTGGTACAGTGACTGGGACATTACCCACAATGAAAACGGTGAATTGCTAGAAAAAGAAGTGCAGTCAAATTTCAGAGTAGAAGGTCCACTGCAAAGCACCATACAATTTGGATTTGATCATAGAAAGCGGACTGGACAACGCCATGACGAGTCACGCCTTAATATAGATGGCAATACCGATATGTTCACTGAAAACTTCCAGTGGATGTATTTAGAAATGAAACCAAAAGCAGGTGTTTTCGCAGGCCTGACACTCAATACCGGTAATAAATTAGACATTGCCAATAATCGTTTAGGCCAAAGGTACATCATCAAGCCCACGCTCGATTTCAATTTAGGCCGCCACTTTGAAGTCAAGTTACGTCACACCTATGAGCGATTGGAGCATGAAGGCGATAATGTCTACACGGCCAATTTATCTGATGCCAGATTCACCTATCAGTTTGGCATTAACAGCTACATACGCTTAGCGGTGATCAACCTTGATATCGAACGTAATCAACAAAAGTATATAGACGAGATCGACAGCCAGTACAAAAAGCTCAGTACACAACTTTTATATGCCTATAAGCTCAATCCAGAAACCGTCCTATTTGTCGGCTATTCAGACAGTGGCTATCAAGATGATGACCTCAGCGACATCACCAAAGACAATAAAACCTTTTTTGCCAAATTTAGCTATGCTTGGCTACATTGATGACACAAGCTGTTAATTACTTTGAGTAATTAACAGCTTGTTTTTTATTCATTCTAGCTATAAGCTTTTTTAATATATCTTATAGCCATTCTTTACTTCTTGTTTTGTTATATGACCAGTAAAGTGTGGCTATATTAAACATTACGAAATAGTCCTAAGCTCAATTCAAGGGAACATTATGTCTAAAGTATTTTCAGATAACAGCCTAGCAATAGGCCAAACGCCAATCGTTAAACTAAACCGTGTTACCGGTGGCAACGTTTACGCCAAAGTTGAATCACGCAACCCAAGTTTTAGCGTAAAATGCCGTATCGGCGCTTCTATGATTTGGGAAGCTGAAAAGCAAGGTTTACTTGGTGAAGGTAAAGAACTAATCGAGCCAACTTCAGGTAACACAGGTATTGCATTAGCATTTGTTGCTGCATCTCGTGGTTATAAGCTGACACTGACTATGCCAAATACAATGAGCCTTGAGCGCCGTAAGCTGTTAAAAGCATTAGGCGCAAACTTAGTACTGACAGAAGGTGCTAAGGGCATGAAAGGCGCAATTGAAAAAGCGAACGAAATCTTAGCAAGCGATCCTGAGAAGTACGTACTTTTACAGCAGTTTGAAAACCCAGCTAACCCGAAAATCCACTTCGAAACAACAGGTCCTGAGATTTTCGATGCGCTAGAAGGCAATATCGACTACTTCGTAGCAGGTGTTGGTACTGGCGGTACTATTTCAGGTGTTAGCCGTTTCTTAAAAACAGAAAAGGGCTTAGATGTTAAGTCTATTGCTGTAGAGCCTAGCGATTCTCCTGTTATTTCACAGACACTTGCTGGTGAAGAAGTTAAGCCTGGTCCACACAAGATCCAAGGTATCGGTGCAGGTTTCATCCCTGGTAACTTAGATTTAGAACTGATTGATGGTGCGGAGCAAGTCTCTAACGAAGATGCGATTGCTATGGCACACCAATTAATGAAAGACGAAGGTATCCTTGTCGGTATTTCTTCTGGTGCGGCAGTTGTTGCTGCAAAACGTATTGCTGAAAGACCAGAAAATGCGGACAAAAACATCGTAGTAATTTTACCAAGTGCGACTGAACGTTACCTTTCAAGCCCCATGTTTGCTGATGAGTTCAGCGAGCAAGAGCTAGTTCAGTAAACAAAATATAAATCAAAAAAGCCTGCGATTCGCTGGCTTTTTTATCTGCCACTTTCTCTTTCACCTTTCTCAATATTCTGACTAGACTAAGTAAATAAAACAAGCAGTCACTCGGCTCATGTATCTTTTGTAGGTCAAGAGGTGATATCAGCGTGTCGAAAAGATCGTATTATCGATGTATAACAAGGCAATTTAATTCAAGCATGCCTCGATTTACTTATTTTCTGATCGCGTACCCGAGCTGAAGTAACGCAGTATGTATGGATAGGATTTAGTCACATGAAATTCGTAATAAGCCTTCTCATTGGCTACTTCATTCTGTTTTCCACACTTGCTAATGCAAGCTTACAAGTTGGCTTTTTTAAGTCTGGCCAATATCAAATGATCGTCGGCGAGCCACATAAAAATGGCTACTTATTTAGTAAAAACCCCACCAAAGACCAATTACACTTGGTCACCCTAGATTGGCCACCTTATATCGGCGACCAGTTATGTAATAAAGGGTGGGTATTTCAATTCACTATCTCACTGCTGGTCGATCAAGGTTACCCCGTTTATGTCGAGTTTTTGCCTTGGGCACGTGCTGTTAAAGCCGCCGAATCAGGCCAGGCTGATATATTGTTCCCCGAATATTTTATTGAAGATGCGTCGCCCTCTGATAACTTCCCAGGCAAAACGAGAAGGGAGTTACTGGCATTGTCAAATGCCTACCCTGGTGGTGAGATTGGTTTTCTTAAACGTCGAGGCGAGCGGGATAAATTTACAGGTAATTTAAACGACCTCAAAGGCACCACGATTGGCGTTGTAAGAGGATATCAAAATACACCAGAGTTTGATGCCATGATGGACAATGAAGAATTTGTGATTGTGAAAGCAGTCGATGACTTACAGTTAGTTAAACTTTTAGTCGGCAAACGCGTAGATTTGATCATTGGCGACCCTAAAGTGCTACGTTTTACCGTCAGTTATTCAAACCTGTCTAAGTCTGAAAAAGTGACATTACTGCGTGCACTTGAAGACGTTGAGCCTGCACTTCGATACAACAATCTGTTTTTTGCGTTGAGTAAAAAGAAAAAAACTTGGCGCAGTGTTCTTAACGATATCAACAAAGGGCTTTATATCTTCAATAACAGCGGTGAAACCGAGCGTATTATTGAAATGGGCAGCTCTGAGTGCTATTAACAAAAAAGCGGCGTGCTGCCGCTTTCATTCCATGTTCTAGCCAATTATATCCCCACTCAAAAGCCGAGACACACAAAGCCAAGCCTCTGACCTTAGCACTAATTAATACCGATATACTTGTGCACTTGAATTGATAAGCGCCAGTTTTTCTTAACGCATGTGTCTATGGCTAATTTGGTTGCCTTCGCTTTTTGACTTATCGGCTGCAAGTAAATCAATTTAGGCCTTACACCTGTTTGCTCAAACAAGGCTTCAAGTTCGTCAATGTGCTTTTGCATCGCGACAGGATGTTTAATTTCATCGGCTCTTTGCATAGCTGATGTCAATACATCATACCCGCCACGCATATTTATTTTAGGAGACACGGTTACCCACGTTTCCTTTGGTACAAGCACCTCAAATGTACCACTGGTTTCAACTTGTGTAGTATATCCAGCTTGGTGCAAGGTGTTACACAGATCATTTAGGTCATACATGCAAGGCTCGCCACCAGTGATAACGATATGTTTCGCAGTATAGTTACGCGCTTCAAAAATAGCGATTATTTCTTGTGGCGTTGCATTGGCCCACCACTCTGAGTCAGCTTTTTTCTCAACTGTTTTATCCAAGCTTACCAAATATGTGGGGTTCACATCCCATGTCTGCTTTGTATCACACCAAGCGCAGCCCACCGGGCAACCTTGTAAGCGAACAAAAATAGAGGGGGTACCCGTAAAGCTTGCTTCACCTTGGATGGTTTCAAAAACTTCATTAATCTTGTACAAAACAGCTCCAAACTACTCAATATATTTTGCGAAAATAACCTGCTAAAATTGTCATTTTTTCAGCGGCCGTGTAGTATATCGCGCCCTGAAGCAAACCTCTATTAAAATCGAGGCAAAACCTGAGGCATTTATCCGAGGTATCTCTAATGAGCGAAAAAGTCGTTGTTATCTATTCTGGTGGCATGGATTCTTACACCGTGCTAAACAAAGCCCTACAAGAGGGTCATGAAGTCTATGCGCTGTCTTTTAACTATGGACAACGACATGTTAAAGAGTTAGAAGTCGCTAAAAATGTCTGTGACAGTTTAAACGTAGCACATAAAATTGTTGATATATCTGCAATCAACCAGCTTCTTGCAGGCTCATCGCTAACCGATGACATCGAAGTGCCTGAAGGCCACTACGAAGAAGAAAGCATGAAAAGCACCATAGTGCCTAATCGCAACATGATTTTGCTTTCACTGGCAGTTGGCTATGCGGTCTCTTTAAAAGCCAACAAAGTGTTTTATGGTGCGCATTCAGGCGACCACGCTATCTACCCTGATTGCAGACCTGAGTTTGTGAAAAAAATGGACGACGTATGCCGCATTGCTAATTATGATGAAGTTGCAATTGTATGCCCTTATTTAAATAACACTAAGATAGATATATTAACTGACGGTCTAAAAATGGGCTTAGACTATAGCCATACATGGACCTGCTATAATGGCCGTGAAAAAGCGTGTGGTAAATGTGGTGCATGCCAAGAGCGCTTAGAAGCATTTGAGCTTAATAATGCAACAGACCCACTAGTTTACGAGTAACCCCCTCTAAAATTGCTATACCCTAGTTCACCATGGGTATAGCAAAGCACGCTCTGTCGTTTTCTCTTGTTCATTTTCTCTTACATTTAATCTGACACTTGTCACTATACTCAACACAAATATCAACTATGATTAAAGCAAATCAAGTTAAGGAGATTGGTCTTATGTCGGGTACTACTATGGTGTTTTTAATCGTACTAGTGAGCGTTGGGTTTGGTGTAATAAGCGATTTATACAGTAAGTATTTGCATGCCAAGAAACAAAGCGGCATCAACAAACAGGAAAGTGACCAACTAAAAACTGAAATTGCCCATTTAAAAGACCGTGTTGCCGTGCTTGAAAAGATCGTAACGGACGAAGGCTATCAGGTCGATAAAAAAATCAAAAGTCTGTGAATGTGATGTACGCCAGCCATGTCGCTGGCGCCATGTAAACCTATTTAAATAGACAAGGTAATCCAAAAAGTATTTTAACTGGACCAGAGCGCTTTATAATCTCATACCCCATATAGCACCCCATCACAGTCAATAACACAATCAATATTCCCTCGTAAAGGATCGGTATGCCATAGGGCTTTAGCCAAACAGCAGCAATCATAATGAGCGTTTGGTGTAATATATACCAAGGTAAAATAGCCCCAGTTGCGTACGCAAGCCTATCACTAGATTTATCCCAATGCTTTGCACCATAACCGAGCAACATCAGTATCCATGCCCAATGATTGATGCTGAGTATCACGCCATAGAAGGTTTTAACCCATATGCTCGTATCGAAATACTGCGTGAGCCAGTACAAATAACCGTGCTTATCCAAAATGATAAAGCCATACCCTATCAAGGCGAGTATCAATAACATATGGCGCTTCGCAATCACACTGGCTTTAAGCTGAGGCGATAGCGCATAGCAATACCCAGCAAAAAAAACGAAAAAGTACTTCCCATGATTATACCAATCATCAGTCAATGCATGTGTTGAAGGATAGTGGGCTCGCAGACTGATCCACACACCAAAAATAACACTGACCACAAGCACAAATGCAAACGCTGGCGATAATCGCGTTAGGCATGACTGAAAGAAATGGTGAACGGGAAGCAGTTTAAAGATAAGCAATAAGCACACGCAATACGTCCACAAATATGCTAAAAACCAAAGGTGATTCCATGTTAATAACCCAATGATAGATTGATATTCAGGTAATAGCATCGTGTTGGGGTTGATATAAACAAACCAAAACTCAATGAATGTCATATCTATCAACCCCTTGTTAGACACCTCTAGATACAATTGCGGCGCTACCACGATATACATGGAAAATACCAACGGTATAAACAAACGGATAAACTTCGCCTTCAACAGACCCCACGTCGACATCTTTCGTTCGCAGTAAGCAAAGACAATGCCCGAAATAAAAAACAATAAAGACATTCGCCAAGGGTTAGTTAACAACATCAAATCTTGTAATAACACAGAAGTACTCGCGCTTTTAATATGAAACGCCCACCCTTCTACATAGTACATCCCGACATGGTATAAAATGAGTACTGCAAACGCCCACACTCTTACCCAGTCTAAATACCACTGCCGAGAGAAGTTCAACTCAGTCACACATCCTCCGATTACATTAAAGTGTTTATATGTTTAAATAATGCTCCAAGTAAATCACCCAGCTTATTGAAATGCATGGATATAGTGATAAGCGGTGGGAATTAGGGATAAGTTGAGATGTGGATAACAAAAATCATAAAGCAACATACAACGTACTGTGGCTACGCAGCCATTGTGCTCTACGTTTTGATTAACAATACCATCAATGCACTTTCACATTGGACAGATCACAATAGAAATGGCACACCAACAATCCAACTTTGGGAGCCCTTCGTTTGGCAATACTCAAGTGCCCTATCATTATGCTTATTGCTGCCAGTACTATTTATTGTTTTCAAGCGATTTCCGCCTCGTGCGAGTGGACTTTTGAAGCAGCTCACTATTCACATCTGTATCTCTTTTTTATTTTCTATGAGTCATGTGCTGCTTATGGTCTTATGCCGACACAGCGTATACACCTTACTTGGAGGAGACTATGACTTTGGAAATTACTTCACTGAATTTATTTATGAATACCGTAAGGATGTGCTCACTTACTTTAGTATTCTAGTCTGCTACCATAGCGCTAAGTGGATAATGAACACACAGCTCAATACGCCTGAACAGCAAGAAACCACTGGGCCAGTCACGCAATTTGTCGTTAAAAAACAAGGCAACGAATACCAAGTCAAAATAGCAGATATCGAGTGGTATGAAGCATGTGGCAATTACGTAAATTTACATAGCCAAGGCCGAGTTTACCCTATTAGAAAAACACTAAACCGTCTATGCTCTGAATTACAGAATAGTCATGTAACACGCGTTCATCGTAGTTTCGCCATCAATAACCAAGCCGTAGAGTCTGTACGCTATGTATCTAGTGGCGATGGCGTGATCACCTTAAGTTCAGGAGATGAAATTAACTTATCAAGGCGATATAAAGAAAGCTTTAAGAAAATATACAAAGCATCGTTGTAGTTAAAAAATAATAATCTATTCCAAATATATTAAGATTATAAATGTTAAAATTAACTACAAAACACACCAAACCATTTAATTTCATTAATTATTTGAAACCAAGTGGTAGCATTATTTTTCTAATTAAATAGCTAAAAGTTAGAAGTTATAAACTATAACAAAAATGAATTTAACGACGCATAAATTACTCTTTAGTATCCCCTCCTCTATAAAAAATTAGCCTCATTCATTGAGCTTCTAAGAATACCGAAATCAACTCGCTAGGATATACAATGTTAAAACCAAGCTTCTTGGCAGCGTCAGTCAGCCTGATATTAGCTTCTGCACCTGCTTTCACAATCAAAGCACAGGCATCTTCAAGTCAGTCTCCTGAATTAAAGCCAGAAGTTATCGAAGTCACAGGCACTAGACGAAGCTTACGCAGTATTGCTGAAAGTACTGTGCCTGTAGACATTATCAGCTTAGAAGAGATCAATAGCTCTGGTCAGCTTGAATTAAGCCAAGTGCTTACGACGCTCATTCCAAGCTTTAACTTTCCTAATTCGCAACTTGCAGATGGTACAGATCACGCTCGCCCAGCCGTATTAAGGGGCCTGGCACCTGATCACACGCTTGTATTGATCAATGGCAAACGACGCCACTCAAGCGCGCTGTTAAACCTCAATGGCACTGTAGGCCGAGGTTCGTCCGCTGTTGACTTAAATATGATCCCCACTGCTGCCATTAAAAGAATTGAAGTACTGAGAGATGGTGCAGCGGCGCAGTACGGTTCAGATGCCATTGCAGGCGTGATCAATATCGTACTAAAAGATGCCGATGAAGGTGGCTCACTCAGCTTGACCTATGGTAAATACGACACACAAATGGCTGGGGCAAAACAATTAGAACGTGTATATCAAGACGATAATGGCGAGCTTGCCTTTGAACTGGGTGAAGATCGCCGTATGAGCGATGGTAATACAAGCACGTTAAGTGGCAATATTGGCCTGCCAATTGGCGACAACGGGTTTGTAAATTTAAGTGCTGAAATGCGTAACAAAGCGCCGTCTAACCGATCTGGATTTGACCCAAGAGCACAGTATGCCAAAGACGATACAGGTAACTTTGACCCAAGAGAGTTTGATGCCGAGCGGTATAACCACAGGTTTGGTAAAGCGGATATCGAAGATATCGCTTTCTTTTACAACGCAGGATATGACCTCAGCGATACAGTATCGCTCTACTCTTTTGGTAGCTACTCAGAACGTGAAGGTAACTCAGGTGGCTTTTTCCGTCGCCCACAAGATGGCAGAAACGTCGTTGAGATCTACGCAAACGGATTTCTACCTCAAATCACCACACAAGTAGACGACTTTGCCATCGCAATGGGGGTGACCTCACAACTTGCTGATTGGGATGTAGACAGCAGCGTTAATTATGGCCGAAACCAATTCAACTTTGGTGTCACCAATAGCTTAAATACTTCTATGGGCGCAAACAGCCCTACTGAGTTCGACAATGGTGCCTTAGTTTACGATCAACTGGTATTAAACTTGGACGCTAAAAGCAGCTTCGACTTTGGTTTGTACGAAGACGTATTCATCACCTTCGGGGCTGAATATCGCAATGAATCTTACCAAATTAAAGCTGGCGAAGAAGCCTCTTACCTGACAGTCCTAGACGCCCAAGGCATTCCTGTTGCAGCCGGTGGCGCACAAGTCATGGCCGGTTTTTCACCAGCGAGTGCCGTTGATGCATCTCGCCACAATATTGCACTATTTACAGAGCTTGATACCTATTTGACAGAAAAGTGGAACCTTGTCGTCGCAGCTCGATTCGAGGACTACAGTGACTTCGGTTCCACATTAACAGGCAAAATTGCCTCACGTTATGAGTTCAATGAAGCATTATCGTTTAGAGGTGCACTGAGTACTGGATTTAGGGCCCCTTCATTGGCGCAATCTACGTATAAATCTGTAAGTACAGTATTTGAAAATGGCGTGCCGAACGAAGTAGGACTGTTCCCAGTTGATACTCCGGCTGCGCAAGCGCTTGGTGCAAAAGCGCTAGATGCAGAAGAGTCAATCAATATGACAGCGGGTTTTATTTATACATATGACGCGTTCAGCTTTACTGTAGACGCTTATCGTATCGATATTAATGACCGTATTGTGCTATCAGAGAACCTCAGTGGCGATGCTGTTGAAGATATTTTGAAAGGTGCTGGAGAACACAACGTACAACGTGTTAGATACTTTACCAATGCAATTGACTCTCGTACACAAGGTGTAGATATTGTAGCAACCTACAATTTCGACTTAGCGGGCTTTGGTACACTGAATGTCAGTGCTGCACTTAACTTAAATGATACTGAAGTCACGCACGTTAAAGATAATCCAGCTGAACTTGAAGCTTTGGGCGACCAATACCAATACTTCGCACGCAGAGAAATCGCTCGATTTGAAGATGGTACACCTAAAGACAAATTCAATCTTGTAGCAACTTGGCAATACCAAGATTGGACCGCAATGTTGAAAGCAACGCGTTATGGCGAAACAACAGACTCATCAAGTACAATCGAGAAAGACGAAGTACTGGATGCAAAATGGATTACAGACGTAGAAGTGGCATATCAGATGACTGAGCAGTGGCGTGTTGCTGTTGGTGCAAACAATTTGTTTGACCAATACCCACAAGATACCGTCGGTAATATTGGGTTTAGTAACTTTAACCAGATATTCCCATATTCTGCGTTCTCTGCTTATAACACTGACGGTCGATTTGTATACGCAAAAGCATCATTTAATTTTTAATATACTTTTTGTCGCCAGTACTACCTGCTGGCGACAGCACCCACCACTGAGCACCAGAACCTATGTAGTGCTCCAAATTCTCACATGCACATATTGTCTAAAAATCATACTTGATTTCTTTGTAATAAATATGTTATCAACATATTTGGGTAATAATTTACCAATGGAAGTTTGCTTTATACCCTGCACTAATCCCTGAAATAATGTAAATTAATAGAAGGAAGCTAGTATGAACTTAAAATTAAATAAAAAAAGTATTAAAAAACTCACTCCAAATATCAATACATTGCCAAAAGCAGCAACACCTCAAATAGGCGGAGGCACTATCCAACCGACTGACATATGTAATTCTAACGATGTTTGCTGGACGCAAAGAGGTCCTGGCAGACCATGTGAAATCTTTCCTGAATAAAAGCGTACTTTTAGCTGCCTACTTAATCAGTAGGCAGCTAAAAGTTATAAAAAAACCGCGATTATCGCGGTTTTTTAAATTACCAATAATGGATCATTTGATGTCTATAGTTCATAAATTTATTTCGATATTTACATGAACCAATGGCTTTATATTCAACACCATAAAATCCCGGAGCGCTGTGCGTTCTAGTTACTTGCCAGCTACAGTTATCATTAAAACTTGGGTCATTTGAAGTCCAAGCCAGCGCTTGGCCTGAAGCGACCAATAAAGCCGCTAATGCGGTGCTTTTTAAAACCTTATACATATTTTCCTCCTTAAGATGAATGATGGCCATAAGTCCTATATTTATACCTATGGTTTATAAATTTACTTGAATACAGATACCAGCTCATAACCTCTTATTTTTCTTATGCTATTATCATTAATTAGAACCAGATAAATTAAACCCCTTCATAGTTCTTGCTATATAAACAGTAAAATGATCTGAATTTGGGTCTCGTTCAATCATCACAGGCAACGCGCCGTGTCCTTGAGACTGCATATCCAATACTGAATTTAAATCTTCAGATAATGCATGTACCTCATCATCGCTTTGCAAAAACACTTTAGTTGCACATTGGTTACTGCGACATTGGGTATTCTCAAATGGATAAAGACTTAACGCATCTTCATTAAACAACTCTCCATATTTTTGCTCTTGTAATTGAGCCCACTGATGATCTATCGGTTCATCAGAGAAGCGCTCAGCTGCACTGACTCGCTTGCCATCTTGGTTTTGTATGGCTTGTATATATAGCTCAAAATCTTTTATCGCAAGCTCAGCCTCCAACTGCATAATTGTGAGCTGCTCTGGAGCATCCGCGCTTGGGACCAAATCTTGATAAGGATGTTGATTTACTGCATCTACTAAATTAGTTGGCGTGAAAATGTCTGTAATTTCCGCAATGGTTTTGAACTCTGTCACGACTTCTGTACCAGTCTCTGAAGCATGCTTATCTAGAGGATTATTAACGACATGTTCTTGAGAAACTTTCTTCTGAGGTGGGTTACTAACGCTGTCGCTTTTAATCGAAAAGTCTGCAAGGTATAAACCTAATAATAGAGCTAACACATATTTGATAGAGATTTTTGCCTCTAATAAAGCTGCGACTGTCTTCATTGTTTTGGAATTAAATGTATTATCTAGTTCACTTTTACCGTCTACAAGTTCAAAAAACAACCAATCAGTTTGTGTTTGTTAGAATAATATTGAAATTAGCTTGATATCGCATTGTTCAACTATGCTGGAGCTGTCTTTTTCAGCTTAATTATTGCATTTCGCTTTAATTTTAATCACACAAGTATTTAAATTGAACTCAATGAAATAGCTTTCTAGACCGAGGAATTATTTGAAGCGTGTTTTACCTCAGTAAGCTCAGAAGTAAAAGGCCTGATTTCTGAAGTTAAACTTGATATAGATAGGCTAATCTAGACCCTATAAACTTAACCATTTTGTATTTAAAATGAAGCTATAAGATTAGGATTCCAACTCTTTAATAAAAGTGCTCGGTTCACTAGGAGACATGATATAGGCTTGGCGTTTTGCACGGGTTAATGCCACATAAAACAAGCGACGCTCTTCAGCATCTGGATAGGTCTCTAGCGGAGGAAGAAATGCCTCAATAATTCGGTCATTTTGGCGAGTTGCTGGTACAGAGTTTTTATCTAACCCTGTTAGAATTGTAAAATCAGCTTCTTTACCCTTTGCCGCATGAAATGTCATGGCAGTAATATTCAGTTGTGTATATTGATCATTTAATAGCATTAACTCCTCTTTAGAAGGAAGCTGCTTATGGTAACGTGCAAGGATCATTACTGATGTATATCCTGAATGACGCATGGCTATTTGCTTGATCACTAAGGTGTATGCATTCGTCGACATTTCTGGCGTGATCATAATAGAAGGAGCATCAGGTACGCTCTGCGCACGAACTTGTTTGACAATTTGCTGTGGGTTTTGGCATACAAAATGACTGGCCAAATCGAGTAAGTCTTGGCCATATCGAAACGTTTTATCCAGTTGCATGACTGTAGAGACGCCAAAATGATGCGTAAACTTTGTCGTAAGCCCAAGATCGGCACCATTGAAACGATAAATCGACTGCCAATCGTCTCCAACGGCAAATAAGTGACTTCGTGTATACTGTGCTAATAGCGCCTTGACCAACTCAGCCCTAACTAAAGATATATCCTGAAATTCATCGACCAAAATATGCACCCAAGGACTCTTAAAGCGTCCCTCTTTAACATATTTAGTTGCAAGACTAATCATGTCATCATAATCAATCGCCTGTTCATTATTAAGATACAGTTGATATTCCGTAATGACAGGACGAAATACACTGAGCAAATCTTCAAATTCTATTTCTAAGTTTTGTAAGCTGCCAAGGCTAGAAGCCTGTTTATACAAACTTATAAGATCACTAAACTGCTTAACCAATCGCGCTACAGAGCTTGCAGAAAAATCCACCTCCTTTTCATCTGGCTTATATCCAAAATGCACCATCAATAACTGCTGTAATCGTTGCTCATAAGCGCGGTCTTGGCAAAGAGACACCAATGCATCGTGGATAAATTGCTGCTTCTTTTTTTCGTTATGACATAACTGAGAAAGAGTCGGCGGCTTTCCTTCCACTTGACCTAAAATATACGTCCCTAGACTATGAAAAGTACGGCAAGTGGCTTCAAAATTTGCGTTTTTAAGCCTTTGTTGCATTTCATCTGCAGCATCTTTGCCATAAGCAAGCATTAAAATTTGCTCGCTGTTTGCCAGTTTAGCGTTCAGTAAATAACCCACTTTTGCGATCATCACACTGGTTTTTCCCGTACCAGCACCCGCGAGCAACAATTGTCTTTCATCAACAACCACACACGCTCTGCGCTGAGCGATGGTCAATGGCTTGGACGCAACTGAATCAAAGTAGGCTTCATAATCATGCAGCTGCTTTTTAATATAGGCTTCTCTAAACTCATCAATATCTTGCTGCTGCCATGTGTGTACTTCTTCTAAAGTGAAGCGAGTTTGAGCGAGATGCCTTTCAAAACGTTTGTCTAGCGACCAATTTAACCAATAGCCCGCCAACTCTGAGGTCATTTTTTGCGCTGTAAGCAATAAACTGTGAGACAGATACCTTTTTTCCAATAACGACTCAAGTTTAGCGATACTTTGCGTCAACTTATTAACATGAGAGCTTAACCAAAGCTTTTGCAATTCAAATTGTGCTGCCTCTAAATCACATCCTTGGATCCGTACTTTAAAACTAGACTCTGGCGTAAAAATTTGAATTTTAGGGGTAATTTTACCGTTTAAAATAACTGGAGGCTGAGATTGAATTTGCCAAGTGTACAGTTTTTTTACCGATTTAGTCTCAATCACGATGCCTTTAGTCGAAATTGACATGGCACTGATCCCATCCATGAGCCGCGATAATGTATGAACTGTAAACTGCATTAAATCGTCTAGATAAACTGAATATAAAGGAGAGTTTAGGGTAATCGAGCAAGCCTGTCATTGATTATTCAGTGCCTACGGAAAAATAGTGAACGTAGCCTTGCGGCAAAAAAAAGAAAAAGCAGGCCAACATAAGTTGGCCTGCCTTATTTACTTAATCTAACCAAAAGTCCTTTCTAAACTTTAAGCCAAATTCACTGCGGTCATTGCTGCGCATGATGCCAACAAAACCAGCTTGTTGTAAACGACCGACATCATATACTTCGTTGAAAACATTCTCGCCGTATAAGGTAACTTCTGTATCACCTTCACTGTTTGTATAAGAAATATTAAAACCAAACAACTCGCGAGACTCAATAAATTCATTCGGGTTATTCACTGATTGACCTTGCATATCTGAACGGTAAGAGTAACTAGCGTTCACAGCAACGGTCGCTCCTGAGTCTAGGTCCATAAAGTATGAAGGGGCAACCATCACGGTCCAGCGGGGTGTCAATGCAGGTGCATTACCTACCGTGATACCTTGAACGCCATCGTCAACGTGCGTGATTTCTGAATCCAGATAACCCACTGAACTGCGGATACTAAAATCATCTGTCACGGCAACTGTCGTTTCTAGCTCAATACCTTGCGCACGTGACTCACCAGCATTCTCAATATATGTATTGAATCCATTTGATGGATCGTTGAATGGTAATGCCAAATCTGTGTAATCAGTCACAAACACAGCAACCATCATAGACACACGGTCATGCACCTGACCTTTGAAACCAACTTCGTAGTTAAGTGCTTTAGTCTCATCGAACGAAACAAATGCATCAGCACCACCAAATGGACGTGGTGGGAAGCCGCCGCTTTGGTAACCTTTTTGTATTTGTGCATACACGTTCATATCAGAATTTAATTGATATGCCGCATTCACGTCCCAAGTCACTTCATCAAATTCAGCGTTTGCATTTTTTGCAAAGTATGTAAAGTCAGCTTTTGCCTCTTTCGAGTCTTCTGAATACCTTAAGCCACCACCTAAGCTTAATTGCTCGGTAATATCGAAGCTCGCATTAAAGTAAGCAGCGTAAGAATCAGTTTCTTGCTCAATGCGGAATGAACCTGGTGCTGCTGGAGTATTAAATGGGCTATATACATAAGGTGCCGATGCTGTGAAGCCATCTTCATTAAAATAATAAAGACCTGAAACAAAGTCCCAAGAATCGAATGTACCATTTAACTGAAACTCAACTGAGAACTGGTCCGCACCACCTTCTTCAGGGAATTCAGACAAGTGAAGCGGTGTACCGTCGTCATCAAGGCCACCTGTATAATCTGAGCTGCGCTTACTGGTAATAAACTTCACTGCATATTCATCATTGACTTGCCAATCAGCAATCACAGATGCTCCCCAACCAGAGTAATCTGTACTTTCTATGCCCGCAACTGTTGAACCTAAATCGTCTGGGTTGTCAGGTAACATGCTTTCCTTCAGCAAAGGAAAATCGCCGTTATTAGGGTCATTTGGATCGAGACCGCCGGTGACTTCAATCGTGTAAGGTGATTGACCTGATTCATTGTCTACTGCGTCAATGGCAACATTCAAGCTGAAGTCACTGCTTGGCTGCCATTTCACAGCTACGCGGCCGCTCATTTCTTGCTCTTCGCCAATTTCTTTTTCAGGATTTGTTAGATTCACAGCATGGCCAACGCCTTCACGTTCTTTGTAAGACGCGTTGGCTGCAAAGCTCCATTGATCATTGATGGTTTGATTGGTGTATATATCACCACCCAACCTACCACGAGAGCCCACTTTTGACTCAACGCGCACAATGTCTTCACTACCAGGCTTTTTGGTAATGATATTAACCGCGCCACCCAAAGTATTACGACCATACAACGTACCTTGCGGTCCACGTAGTACCTCAACGCGCTCAATATTTGGTAAAGATAAGTTAGATCCCATCTGGCGACCTAAGTACACACCATCGACATATACACCAACACCTGGATCTGTGGTAATAACATGATCTTGTAATCCGATACCTCGAATGAATACTGATGCATGTGCGGCATTTCCCACGCCATAGCGAGTGATATTTAGGTTTGGAACAAATTTACCAATATCATCTAAATTGCTCATATTGCCTTTTTCAATAGCATCCGAGCCAATCGATGTAATCGCTGTTGGTGTTTCAAATAGACTTTCTGTACGTTTACGAGCCGTTACCTCAATTTTTTCAAAGGTATTATTCTTAGCCTGTATATCTTCAGCTGCAAAGGTAGGTAAACTGACTGCGGATAATATCGCAGCGCTTAGCGCAGATAGACCAACGCGTGGTAAAACTGTTGTCATAAAATCTCCAAAGGAATCGCCGTGTGTGATCAGCCTGAGGCAGGCTGGGAGCTCATATCTGCATAAAAAGCAGACATAAAAAAAGATGCGTAATACGCACCTCTTTCCTCTGGAAGGTTATTATACCCATTTACTGTAAAAAACGAAATAAAAACTTCATAAATATATTAATTTGTAAAATTTTTACTCAATTAAAACGATAGCATTACACATGATACAAAATAAAAAATCAGGTTTACAGTTTTAGCAAGAATGAAAAACCCAATGGATAGACGAATTCAGGGATCAGTGTCGTTTTAAAAAAAGGTAGGAAATAAAAAACCCGTAGCCATAAGCTACGGGTTTATGATTTGGTGCGAATGGGGGGACTTGAACCCCCACGAGCATAGCTCACCACCCCCTCAAGATGGCGTGTCTACCAATTCCACCACATTCGCAAATCTTTCTTAGTTTGGTACGTCCGACTCTTCGTTAGAAGCTGGTACGTCCGTCGCTGCTGGAGCAGTTACTGCTGCAGGCGCTTCTAGGTTTTCCCACTGGTCAGTTTGTTTAATCTGGCCTGCAGTAAGGTTACCTAATGCAATACTTAACACGAAAAACACGGTTGCAAGTACTGTCGTTGTTTTGGTCATAAAGTTGCCTGCACCTGACGAACCGAATACGGTTGCTGATGCACCTGCTCCAAATGAAGAGCCCATGTCGGCACCTTTACCTTGTTGAATCAAAATCATTCCAACCAACGCTAAAGCAACGACTAAGTAGACAACCAAAAGAATTTCGTACATTTACTTATCCCTTTGCACTCTCACAGATAGAGGTAAATGAATCTGGTTTAAGGCTTGCGCCACCAATTAAACCACCATCGATATCTGCTTGTGCGAACAATAATTCACTATTACTTTCGTTAACGCTACCACCATACAGTATTTGTAGCGTTTCAGAAACTTCAGTGTCATATTTAGACACTAAATCTCTTATAAACTTGTGTACCGCTTGAGCTTGCTCTGGGGTAGCCGTTTTACCAGTCCCGATAGCCCAAACAGGCTCGTATGCTATCACAGAGTTAGCCAGTGATGCTATACCTAATTTGTCAATTACAGCGTTTATTTGCCCTGCAACGACTTCTTCAGTCTGCCCTTGCTCTCTTTGACCTTCAGTTTCACCAACACATAAAATTGGTGTCAACTCATTAGCCTGAGCTTGAGCAAACTTATTGGCTACATCTTCATTAGATTCACCAAAAATACTGCGTCTTTCAGAGTGACCAACAAGCGTAAATTTCGCACCAAGGGACTTTACTAAAGAAGCTTGGGCTTCACCAGTATAAGCACCTTTTTCGTACTCTGAAATTGTCTGCACTCCAGCGACTACGCCTGACGCAACCACGTTACTTAACAGTGCAGCTGGTGGGATCACAACAATCTCAACATCTTGGTTATTGACGTTTTTAACTGCGCTTGTAATTGTCTGAACTAATTCTACAGAACCGTTCATTTTCCAATTACCTGCCACCATA
The DNA here is from genome assembly GCF_000814765.1 of Pseudoalteromonas luteoviolacea. GTDB lineage: Bacteria > Pseudomonadota > Gammaproteobacteria > Enterobacterales > Alteromonadaceae > Pseudoalteromonas > Pseudoalteromonas luteoviolacea_H. The sequence continues at coordinate 896,807 of NZ_JWIC01000004.1, read as the reverse complement.
GGCTTTCTTTTCAACATTCGATACTCCGCGTCAGAAAGCGGGTGAGATACTAACGCTACTCACCCTAAGTTACAAGAAAAATTTTAGCTTTATGGTTTAATTGCTCACAGATTCAACAACTTCTGCAATTTGCTGAGAGAAATCGATAACTTGCTTCTCTTGTTCAGCTTCAACCATGACACGTACTACTGGCTCTGTGCCTGACTTACGAAGTAGTACTCTTCCTTTACCATCGAGTTTTGTTTCAACGTCTTTCACAGCAGCCTGTACGGCTTCATTGCTAACAGGGTCAGTGCCCTTTGCATAGCGAACGTTGATCATATTCATTGGATATTTGGTAAAGCCAGTACCAAGATCTTTAAGTGTTTTATTTTGTGCTACCATGGCAGCCAATACTTGAAGGCTAGAAATGATACCATCACCCGTTGCAATGAGGTCAAGATTCAGAACATGGCCCGAACTTTCGCCACCAATGTTCCACCCCTCTTGAGTCAGCAACTCCAATACATAGCGGTCACCCACTTTACTGCGTAAAAACGGGATATCTTGCGCTTTTAACGCATTTTCTAAACCCATATTAGACATCACAGTGCCGACGACGCCGCCTTTGAGCGTGCCATTAAACTTAGCCTGCAATGCTGCTATGTAAACAATGTCATCACCGTCAAAAACGCGACCATTGTGATCGACCATCATAACGCGGTCGCCATCACCATCATATGCAATGCCAACATCGGCTTTATGCTCTAATACCTGACGCTTAAGCGCATCCACGTGTGTTGCACCACACTGCGCATTAATATTCATTCCATCAGGTTCACATGCTGTCGCTATCACTTCAGCACCGAGTTCTTGCATGACAGATGGTGCAATATGGTAAGTCGCACCGTTTGCACAATCTAGTACGATTTTCAATCCTTCTAGAGAATATTCTTTAGGGAACTGGCTCTTACAAAACTCAATATAGCGACCACTTGCACTGTCTAAGCGTCGTGCCTTACCTAACTGCTCAGACGGCACACACGTCATTGGTTCATCAAGCATCGCTTCTATTTCCAGCTCTACAGAATCGTCTAACTTCTTACCATTACCACCAAAGAACTTGATCCCATTATCATGGTAAGGATTATGAGAAGCACTGATAACAATCCCCGCTTCAGCTCTGAATGTTTGCGTCAAATACGCGACAGCTGGTGTTGGCATTGGGCCAAGCAATACCACATCAATACCAGCAGCAATCAAGCCTGCTTCAAGTGAAGTTTCAAGTAAATAGCCAGAAATTCTGGTGTCTTTACCTATGATCACTTTCTTAGTACCTGATTTAGATAAGACTTTACCCGCTGCCCAGCCTAACTTTAAGGCAAATTCAGGGGTAATTGGGAACTCACCTACAAGCCCTCGAACACCATCTGTGCCAAAATACTTTCTTGTTGTCATTTAGTTACTCCATGGTTTGCTGCAGACCATACCCGCAGCACATCATTGGTCTCTTTTACATCGTGAACGCGTATGATACTTGCACCATGCTGTGCACATAGTAACGCACCAGCTAAGCTTGCAGGTAAACGTTCACTCGTATCCCTATTTAATAAATTTCCAAACATTGACTTACGTGACAAGCCTGCCAAGACTGGTAAATTAAAATCAGCAAACTGCTGAAACTTACCAAGTAACTCAAAGTTATGTTCAAGTGATTTACCAAAGCCAAAGCCTGGGTCTAATATTAATCTTGAACGTGCAATCCCTTCTTTTTCACACGCAGCAATACGCGCTTCAAAAAAGCTCTTTATGTCATTGATTAAATGCGTATATTGAGGGGCCTGCTGCATTGTTCTTGGTTGGCCTTGCATGTGCATGAGGCAAATCGGTGCATCTGGGAATTGTGCTGCGACAGATATACAACCCGGCTCTCGCAATGCCCTTACATCATTAATTATGTCTGCCCCCGCGAGCAGTGCTTGGCGCATGACTTCTGCTTTACTCGTATCTATTGATATCACACAATCTGACTTCGCTCTGATCCCTTCAATAACTGGGATGACGCGTTCAAGTTCTTCATCTAGCGCAACATCTGCAGCACCAGGCCTTGTTGACTCACCTCCGATATCTAGAATCGTTGCCCCCTCATCGAGTAGCAAAAGTGAGTTTATGACAGCGCTATCATTTTTATAGTTCTTGCCGCCATCAGAAAATGAATCTGGAGTAGTGTTAACGATACCCATTATTTGTGGGCTAGAAAGGTCTAAAGTGCGACCTCGGGGTAATGAAAGTTGAAACATGTGTTACCTTCCTGCTGATTGTATCTAAGCATACTTTACCTGCCCCTTCCAGATTATTGATTAGATTCACTAAAAATAAAGTCAGCCAGAGAAAAAACAGGTGTAAAGATTGTTTTTAGATACAAAAAGGCCTCGAGAAAGCTCGAGGCCTGAATTCCTACAGTCTTATTTTACCTTTTATTAAGGCTTGTCATCAAGTTCTGTATTTGATTGAGGCGGAATTTCTGGACTTGTCTCTTCAGCTTTAGGTGCTGGAGTGTCGTCGTTTACCCCATTATCTTTATCAGATTTACGATCATGTGCATCTCTTGGTGGACGAACTTCTTTACGCTCCATCAAATCGTCGATCTGTCCTGCATCAATGGTTTCATACTTCATTAGCGCATCTTTCATCGCATGAAGAATATCCATATTATCCTTTAAGATCTGCTCTGCTCTGTCGTAGTTGTTTGTCACGAATTTTTTGATTTCAGCATCAATCAACTTAGCAGTTTCATCTGAAACTCCAGCCATTCTTGAACTGCTGCCACCCATGTACATTTCGCCTTGTTCTTCCATGTACATTTGTGGACCTAACACAGGGCTTAAACCCCATTGCGTTACCATCTTTCGCGCTATATCTGTGGCACGCTCAATGTCGTTACTTGCGCCAGTCGTTACTTTGTCATCGCCATAAATGATGGCTTCTGCAATACGACCGCCGTACAAACTAGATAACATTGACTCTAGATGCTCTTTCGAATGACTTACACGATCTTGTTCAGGTAGATACATGGTCACACCCAAAGCTCTACCACGTGGAATGATAGACACTTTATAAACCGGATCATGTTCAGGTACCAATCGGCCCACAATCGCGTGACCAGCTTCATGGTATGCGGTCATCTCTTTTTCTTTCTCAGACATTACCATTGACTTGCGCTCAGCACCCATCATGATCTTGTCTTTCGCAGCATCAAACTCAGCCATACTCACTTTTCGCTTGTTGCCACGCGCAGCGAATAACGCAGCTTCATTAACCAAGTTAGCTAAATCTGCACCTGAGAAACCAGGAGTACCTCGAGCAATCAATGATGCTTCAACATTTGAATCAAGCGGCACTTTACGCATGTGGACATTTAGGATCTGCTCACGGCCACGTACATCAGGAAGACCTACAACAACTTGGCGGTCGAAGCGGCCAGGTCTTAATAATGCAGGGTCTAGAACGTCAGGTCTGTTTGTCGCGGCAATCACGATAATGCCTTCGTTACCTTCAAAACCGTCCATTTCTACAAGCATTTGGTTTAGGGTTTGTTCACGTTCATCATGACCGCCTCCCATACCTGCACCACGCTTACGACCTACAGCATCAATCTCATCAATAAAGATGATACAAGGCGCAGCTTTTTTCGCTTGTTCAAACATGTCTCTTACGCGAGACGCACCAACACCAACAAACATCTCTACAAAGTCTGAACCAGAAATTGTGAAGAAAGGTACTTTTGCCTCTCCCGCAACCGCCTTAGCAAGTAATGTTTTACCTGTACCCGGAGGGCCTACCATTAATACCCCTTTAGGGATATTACCGCCAAGCTTTTGGAATTTTGATGGGTCACGTAAGAAGTCAACAAGCTCTGTTACATCTTCCTTCGCTTCATCACAACCGGCTACGTCCGCAAATGTCGTTTTGACTTGGTCTTCACTCATCAAGCGAGCTTTACTCTTACCAAAGGACATAGCGCCTTTACCGCCACCGCCTTGCATTTGACGCATGAAGAATATCCACACACCAATTAACAGCAACATTGGGAACCAAGAAATGAAAACGTTCGCCAAGAAAGACTGCTCTTCTGGTGCAACGCCTTTGACGTTTACATCATTTTTTAACAGATCATTAATTAGGTCTTCATCATATAATGGCATGATTGTTTGAAAACGTTCACCATTACTTTTTATCCCTGAAATAGTACCTGCCGTACGATCAATATTTGCTTCTCTGATCGCTCCGCTACGTACTTCTTTTACAAACTGAGTGTAACTTGTTTGACGATCAATTTGCTCGCCACCATTGAAGCTCTGAAACACTGTCATAAGCACAACTGCAATGACAAGCCAGAGAATTAAGTTCTTCGCCATATCGCTCAAGGGGTTAACCTCTTGTATCCAATTTATTTAAAATCATCTTTAATGCACCTCAACTGTACTACAGTTTGTATCCTGTCGCCACTATATATACTTCACGTGACCTAGGTCGAGACGCTTTTGGTTTACGGATCTTTACAACTTTAAATGCATTACGCACTTCCTGTACAAATTGATCAAATCCTTCACCTTGGAAAACTTTGACCGCAAAAGCACCATTTGATTTCAGTACCTGATGGCACATATCCAACGCAAGTTCTACCAAATACATGCTACCAGCTTGGTCTATTACGTTATTTCCACTCATATTTGGTGCCATATCAGAGAATACAACATCAATATTTTTTCCACCTATTCGGTCTAATAACGCATTTAGAACGCTCTCTTCACGAAAGTCACCTTGCAAAAAAGCAACACCCGGTAATGAATCCATAGGAAGGATATCACACGCAATGACTTCGCCTTTATCACCCACTTGCTCCGCTAGGTATTGTGACCAGCTTCCCGGAGCAGCACCCAAATCAACAACATGCATACCTGGGCGTATTAATTTATCTCGTTGTTGTATCTCTTCAAGCTTAAATACAGCCCGTGAGCGATAACCTCGTTTTTGTGCTTCATGAACAAAAGGATCGTCTACATGCTCTTTTAACCAGCGTTTTGAACTCGCTGAGTGTTTTTTATTTGCCATATTCACTGCAACTCATTAGTAATCTTCTTTAGATGGCGTTAGAATAACGAGAATTCAAGCCTTAATTTAGTAAATTGTACCAATATGACTTTATCAAATAAACAAAAGCAGCACCTTAAAGGGCTAGCTCACGCTCTAAAACCTGTCGTTTTACTTGGCGGTAACGGCCTAACAGAGGGCGTATTGTTAGAAATTGAACAGTGTTTAGAAATTCACGAATTGATCAAAGTTAAAGTCCCAACCAATGACCGAGAAACCAAACAGCTTATATTTGATGCAATTGTCCGCGAGACTGGTGCTCATAAAGTTCAATCAATCGGACATATCTTAGTACTTTATCGTCAAAGCGAAGAGAAAAAAATAATTCTTCCTCGCAACTAGTGAAAAAGAGCCGCTATTGCGGCTCTATCTTTCGCGCCACTTTAATCGCATCACGAATGAAATTGGTGGTAAGCTGATTAATTACACCACTCTCTGCATTGAGCAACAAACTAAAGCCGATCCCTAAGTAAGGCAGCACAACCACATCCGTTCTGTAACCTTGTACCCAGCCACTATGATAGTAAAGGGTTTCCCCTTCGAAGTCGTAAATCCTCCAACCCAACCCATAATGAGCATGATCTACATATTTACGCCATACCCTGCGCTTAAGTTCTCGTTTAGTGCGCGTGAATGGACGAGATTGGATCGTTAACGCATCGAGTGATAATACACTTGGATAGACACCTAACTGTGCTTTCAACCAAGCGACCATGTCTTCTGCACTGGCATTTACCCCCGCAGCTGGCGCCACTTTATAATAATGCTTCTTTAATCTCGCTGTGTGCCAATATTTACGGCCTTTCACATGAGGTAACGCGTAATTCTCATTATGTGTCATGTGCGCATAGCCAACGCCGGCATCTTTCATCCCTAACGGTTTGAACATGAATTCATTAAGCCAAGTCTCGTAACTAAGTCCTGTTGCCTGTTCGATGACATTTCCCACCAAGCTAAACATCACGTTTTGATACCCATAACAAATGCCAGGCCGACATAGCCGATCTACTTTTAATAGTCGAGGATAGATGTCTTCATACGACATCCTAGACTCAATTAAATTGTCATACGCATTGGGTACCAAACCACTCGAATGAGTCAATAAATGATATACACGCAATGTGGAATATTGGCTGTCTAGAAATATTGGTAGATAATCTGCAACGTATTTATCTAAATCAATCCGCTCTTCAGCAGCTAACTTCGCAGCCAAAGACCCAGCGAACGTTTTCGATACAGACGCCAATCGAAAACGCGTTTTACCATCGACTTTACGCCCTTTTTTAACTTTAGTCCGTCCATAGCCCTTAGCTAAATCGCCAAATTCTAAATGGGTAATACTCAAAGCTGCACCAGGCACCGATTTTTCTTTTAGTTTTTGTCTGACTTGCTTAGAATAGCCGTTTACAAAATGCTCCCACGCTTTTGCTCTGTCAATCTCATTACTTTTAACAGGCTGAGATAACACCATCAAAATTAAGCATTTTGAAAATATAAATAGTGACTTCATAATGACTCAGTTCATTAACACGCGATGTTATGGTATCACGTAAGTTGCTGTCTCACGACATACAATAATTTAAAACCGCTAATCTTTTTTGTAGAAAAAAGTTACAGAATATAACTAGTTACAATCTTGAACATTTTTAGACTGTAAGTGACTAATGAATACAAGGTAGAATTTAGCACATTGGCTGTAGATGATAATGAAGAAAAGTAATTTGAGGTGTTTAATAATGCGAGTAATTATAGGCAGTATTGCATTAACAGGGCTAGCTGGTTGTATGCTAACACAGCCCCTTGCACCAAAGCTAAGCCTTCCACCTAAGCCCCTGCTACAAAAATCAATCTTTCAGATAAGCTACAGTAGTGAGCTCGACTCCGCACGCATCAAGTCTGTTCAATTACCTGCACATGCTGTCAAAAAACGTGATTCCGTTTTTATTGACACCAGTAAAGTGACGATCACCGATCAATTACACAACAAATTGATAAATATACTGAGCAAGAAAGGGTTAATCGTTGATAATAGCGAAAATACAGATTATCGCTTGGTCATTCAGCAGGCTGACTTAACGTATGGAAAAGATAAAGTTTATGTATTAAACAAGCCTAGTAGTGAACACGCCTATATCGCCAAAATATCTCAAACTATGCCCACTAAACAATGCAGTAACATTACCGCATCTTTGAGCATGCGTTTAACACACAACCAATCCAGCGATGTAGTCTGGTTTGCAAAGTCTTCTGTTGATAGCGCAGGTTTTCAGGGCATACCCATGCAATACACTTTCACAGAAACGCAACGAATTACTAATGAGCAAGCGGTGCTGAACTTCATCACAGAGCAGAATACAGATGAAGCAAGACAAGCGCGCTATCATACATCTGTGGACATGCCAGCTTATAGCATAAAATCAGTACAAACCCCGCTAGTAAAAGTTGCTGGCGCATGCACACAAGAAGAAGTCAGCGCACTCACACCCAAAATGATGTTTAAGTTAACTGAGGGCTTAATTGACAAACTTAATGTTCAATAGCCAACAAAATCATACATTTCATTACAATTTTTACCTGCACAATAATTATAATTGGCGCGATTAAAATAAAGCGTTAGTATGGTTTTACTACAGAATAAGTGTCACCTTTTGTGCGCACTTGTCAGATTAAAGGAGCTTGTTCATGGAGCAATACGGGACCATCTTACTGGTCGAAGACGATGAATCACTCGCACAGTGGGTTGCTGATTATTTAAACAACCAAGGCTACACCACACATTGTTGTCACCGTGGCGATGAAGTCATTTCAATGGTAAAGCAAATCAACCCAGACCTAGTACTACTAGATATCATGCTGCCAGGCCAAGACGGGATCAGCGTTTGTAGAGAGCTTAGACAGTTTTACAACAAACCTATCATCATGTTAACTGCAAAAGATGAAGAAATGGATGAAGTCATCGGCCTTGAAGTCGGTGCCAGCGACTATGTCATTAAGCCGGTAAGGCCAAGAGCTTTGCTTGCAAGAATCAAAGCGAACGCGCGAGCGGCCCAAGACTCGGGCAGCAATGAGCAATCCAACAGCGCGATATTAGCTGTGGGCAACTTAAAAATAGATACACAGTCTCGTAAAGTCCTCGTTTCAGAGCAAGAAGTGGTTATTTCCAGTGCTGAATATTTACTGCTGCACTTTTTAGCTTCAAACGCCGGTGAGGTCGTATCAAGAGATGCCGTATTTAAAGCCACAAAAGGTCGTGAATATGATGGTCTTGATCGCAGCGTAGATGTGCTCATTTCAGCGCTTCGTAAAAAGTTTGATGATGACCCCCAAAATCCAGAAAAAATTAAAACAATTTGGGGTAAAGGTTATTTACTCGTGCCATCTGCATGGTAACGTGGCTGTAGCTTCAAACTTACTGAGGCTACAGTACAAATTATACCTCCGTTCTTTATGGCTCTGCGTTACTCTCATTGGAGCTAAATAATGAGAAAACTGTATTTATCTTTGTTAACTGGTGTGATCATCTCAATTGTCTTATTGGGATGGCTGATTGATACCTTTAGCGAACAAACCGCACCAGATGAAGACAATTTTTTTTGGCAGGCGAAGTTGCTCGTCGGTCTAGCGAACCAAGCTGGTGACAAAGCACTAGACAAACGCACTGCATTTATAGAGCAAGCAGGCAAAGATTTTGACTTAAAAATCGCCTACCATTTGGGCACCTCTCTGGCCCTTCCGGCTGAATTAACTGAACAGATGCATCGCCCACAAGGCCTGCTTATCGACTCTGATGAAGGTTACTTTTATTTATTAAAATCAACCCCAGCCATCAAACCGGACTACATAGAACTACAATTAGAAAAGCCCCCAGAGAGAAACAGTTACGATGTATTCCTTACCCTAGCCTTTTACTCAGGTGTCTGCGCATTCATGTGGTTTGTATTAGCGCCTTTAGCAAAAAGGCTATCAGTGCTGACGCACGCAGCGAAGCAATTTGCAAGCGGCAACCTCGACACCCGCATTGAAGTTAACCACTTTACTTATATCAAAGATGTAGAACTCACATTCAACCGAATGGCAAACCAAATAGAAAAGTTACTCGCTGAGAATAAACTCATGGCATCCAGTTTATCTCACGACATAAGAACACCCGTCGCTTGTCTGCGGTTTGGTTTTGATGCAGCCTTAGAAGAAAACGACATTGACGAAATACATCACCTGCTTGAGCGCATGGAAAAGGACCTCGACCAGATGGAAGACATGCTGTCAAGTTACCTCTCCTTTGCCACGCTAGAGCAAAAATCGCATCTATTAAAATTTGAGCCAATTAAACTCAAAGGGTATATATCTGACGTTGTGGCGCAAATGCACCCTAAAATGTCGAAAAACGGTCTAACAGCTAACCTTTCGATAAAACCTGATCTCATGATGGAAGCCGATTTACACTGGTTAGCACGTGCCATATCTAACCTACTCAGTAACGCCTGTGACTTTGCTCAAATGCAGCTATTTATCAGTGCCAAATTACATGATCACGAAATTGAAATCACCGTGGAAGATGACGGCCCCGGTATTGAACCAGAAAACTGGAACAAGGTATTTAATCCCTTTTTCCAAGAGCAAGGTCATAGGAATCGAGCAGGTAAAAGCTATGGTTTGGGCTTGGCGATTGTGTCGAAAGTGGTCGACTGGCATCACGGAAAAGCCTCTGTAGGTCGTTCTGAGTTATTAGGCGGCGCTAAATTTACGTTAATTCTGCCCTGTAAAGCGGTCTCACAGGCTGTACAGAGTGACTGACACCCCGGCTAGCTATCCACATAAAGTTAATTAAAAACAGGACCTTAACTTTAAACTTAAGAAAAAATTATGGATACTCAAATCCACGCTGTTTTTTCCATCAAAAACTTGTGCTAGATCAGTGCAGATAAACCTTTTTATTTCGCTTCAATTACAGTAGATTGTTGCGGCCGTCTTCAAAAAAAGAGAAATATAAAAACATGAGCAGTATTCGAGGAGAGTTTAGTTCTCGGTTTGGGTTTATTATGGCCGCTGCAGGCTCTGCAGTGGGTCTAGGCAATATTTGGGGATTTCCCACACAAACGGCAAGCAATGGTGGCGCTGCGTTTGTACTTGTATATTTGGTATTGGCCTTTTGCCTTGCATACCCAGCATTAATGGCTGAATTAATAATAGGACGTCATGGTCAAGCAAATGCGGTGGCCTCATTGCAAAAGCTCGCAAATAACGCAACTCAAAAGCGCTTTGCTTTTATCGTCGGCTTTGGCGGTATTATTTGTTCAGGCTTAATTTTAAGTTTTTATGCAATCGTCGCTGGTTGGATGTTCAGTGCAACCTTGGAACCAATTGCTGTAATAAGTGGTAGCGAGCAAGCTACTAGCTGGCTAAGTGAGCAGTCACTATCTAGAAACCTGATACTTACTGCTGCGTTTATTCTTCTGACCGTTGCAATTATCAGTAAAGGGGTTGAAAACGGGATTGAAAAATGGTCTAAACGTTTGATGCCAGCGCTACTGTTTATTTTGTTTGCCCTAATAGGCTATGTACTCACGCAAGAAGGCGCAATGACTGGATTAAAAGCATATTTGGTCCCTGATTTTGGCTCTATATTAGACCCTAACTTGCTAGTGAGTGCACTTGGGCAAGCATTTTTCTCGCTCTCTTTAGGAACCAGCGTGATGATCATTTACGGCTCATACATCAGTAAGCAAGAAAACCTTGTGTCGCTGGGCGCTTATGTCACGCTAATTGATGTATTCATTGCGTTTGTCGCAGGTATGCTCATCATTCCAGCAATGTATGTTGCTCAAGCCCAAGGCGTAGAAATTTTCTCTCAAACAGGGGAGTTATTATCTGAAGACACTCTGGTCTTCCAAGTGCTACCCGCTTTGTTTGATAGCATGGGCAGTGTTGGCATTTTCATCGGTTTTGCCTTCTTTGCCCTCATGAGCATCGCAGCTTTAACGAGTTCGATTTCAATGTTAGAAGCGCCTGTTTCCTATGTGGTAGAAAAATTTGCATTAGCACGTGTACACGCAACGAGATTGATTGGTGTCATTGTCAGCATTGTAAGTGTAACTATCATACTTAACTTCAACAGCTTATTCGGGTTCGTCGTCCAGCTCACTACTCAGTTTGCACAGCCTTTAATTGGTATGCTTTGCTGCATCTTTGCCGGTTGGATCTGGCATAGAGGCAAGTTATTAGATGCGATTAAAGAAGGGAATGATGACGTAGAACATAGCTTCTTTTGGAAGATTTGGCCTTGGTATATTAAATTTGTTTGCCCTTTGGCCATTGCCCTGGTTTTCATCAACTCTTTATAAAAAAGGCGCATAAGCGCCTTTTTTACTCTTGATATTAAGTCAATTTAAGCAGCCTTTTAACGGCTGTATTTCATGTCAATATGTTCAATACCATCTTCTAAATAAGCCTCACCTACGCTGTTAAACCCCACCTTTTGATAGAAAGGTTGCAAGTACGTCTGTGCAGCAATTTCAATAAACATGTTAGGATAATGGTCTTTACAACACTGAATCGCTGCCGCCATCAGTTCATAAGCAATACCACTTCCCCTCGCATCTGACGCGATTAACACACGGCCAATAGCGGCAGTTGCTTTACCCTTTTGATAACAGCGCGCATACGCTTTTACCTGCTTGCCGTCACTAAATAGAATATGGCGAGTTGATGAGATACGATCTATCTCATCTATTTCTGGGTAAGGACATTGTTGTTCAACAACGAAGATATCAACACGTAATTTAAAGACTTCAAAGAGCTCATCGTTACTGAGCTCATAAAATGACTTTACTTTAAACTCAGTCATTGTGTTTAGTAGGCCTTATTTGTCCGTTATGCAAATAGTCGCTCAAGCTGGTCGCAGATGCGTGACAGATTCACCTGATCATGTTCAATGGTTAAATCTACGTATCCATCGCTACGAAACGCACGATCGAGTTCAATTAAGACATGCGTTTTATGTGCTTCAGGCACAAAAGACAGCTCTACCTCTTGTAATCCAAACACCGAACGACTGCTTGGGCGGTATTCGATTTCTTGGTAGCAACCTGAAATTGACTGAAAACTAGAAGCACGCAAATACCCCTTTTCTACATCCGCTTTCACTAATTGGAAGCCAAGTTTATCCATCGCGCTGAGCACTGCCTTCACCGCCTCATTTGGATAAATATGCAATGCATCCTTATCTGATGGGTCAAGCGCTAGATCGATGTCTAAGCCCGTTTCAAGCCATACATGGCAATGATTGTATGGTGCATTAATTTGCGTGATCGGCGTTTCAGAGTGCAAACGCGCCTCAAATGGGATGACCCTTTGTTCGCCTGGTGCAATGGTGAACTCTTCTGGAATACGCCACTTCTCAATCACATGATTAGTAAAATACTCACTCTCATCAGACTCAACTTTTACCTTAGTCATTAAGGCCAGTTCTAACCCTGAAATTTCTTGTTCTACATCACCACCCATCACAATGATCTGCGCTTGGAATTTCTGGCCTGGGTGTAAATGTTCCGTTTCTAGTATTGTGTCTACTTTTGCTGCACCTACTCCGACAGATGCTAAGAGTTTTTTAAACATCATTACTCCTCTCGAGGATGTTCCGTTAAGGCATCTTAAACACATTTATTACAGCTTGTCAGTGAAAATCTGCCTATTTTTGATAAATATAGGCTTGGTTGAATAGAACTAATACGAACAGTGCCATACTTTCGTCCAGAATAGATTTATAAACTAGCTTGATTTGATAGAATCAATTTACCTAACACTACCAGCGTTACTTATGGAACTACTTTATTTTGCAATTGCCTTCGCGTGTGGTTTTTCAATTTATCAATTAAAGCTACCACCTCTGATTGGATTCTTGATGGCAGGGTTTATTCTCAACCTGATGGGACAACAAACCACCCCTTTACTCTCTCAATTAGCTGATTTAGGGGTCACCATCCTGCTATTCAGCATCGGCTTAAAATTGCGAGTAAAGAACTTGGTGAAGCCCCAAGTTTGGGCCCCAGCGACCTTGCATATTATATTAAGTAGTGCCTTTTTCGCGTCTCTACTATTACTGTTGTGTGTATTTAATTTACCCCTCTTCAATGAGCTAGACCTACAAAGCGCTTTACTCGTCGGCTTTGCGTTTAGCTTCTCCAGCACTGTATTTGCCGTCAAAGTACTTGAAGAACGCGGAGAGATGGCTAGCCTGCACGGTAAAATAGCCATCGGTATCTTGGTTATGCAAGACATCTTTGCCGTGGTTTTTCTTGCCATCAGTACAGGTAAAATGCCAAATGTATGGGCGCTGGGTTTGATCGTCGGTTTATTTGTATTTAGAAAATTAATGTTTTGGGTACTTAGTCGCTCAAAACATGGGGAGCTATTGCCCCTATTTGGTTTCTTTTTTGCACTGGTTGTTGGCTATCATGCGTTTGAGTTTGCTGGCTTAAAAGGAGACTTAGGTGCGCTGATCATCGGTATGATTTTCGCGCCACATAAGAAAGCAAGCGAGCTTGCAAAGTCCTTACTTAATCTCAAAAATGTGTTGCTGGTCGGGTTCTTCTTAAATATCGGTTTAAACGCCAGTATTTCTTTGAATGCTTTCCTTATCGGCTTACTTTTGGTGTTAGTCTTACCTGTGAAAGTTACGTTGTATTACGTCTTAACCAACATGTTTAGACTGCGCGCACGTACCTCCTTACTCAGCGCTTTTACGCTTTCAAACTACAGTGAGTTTGGTCTTATTGTTTGTGCCGTTGCGGCAAGTTCGGGCCTAATTGCCCCAGACTGGTTAGCGGTCGTGGCCATTGCTGTGTCCATTACTTTTATTCTGGCATCGCCTTTAAACAAACGTTCTAACGAAATCTATGTCAAATTTGAACACATTCTTCAAAAATTTGAGAACCCAAAACGTCTTGAGGAAGAGCTACCAGTCAACCTCACTGACACCCGAATCGTTATTTTTGGTATGGGTCGGATCGGAACCGGTGCCTACGAGACAATCCATTGCACCCACCCAGGCTCTGTAGCCGGTATCGACATCAAACCTGAAGTGGTGGATAAGCACATCGCGAGAGGGCGGCGCGTACTGCTGGCCGATGCAACTGACCCTGACTTCTGGCAGCGCGTAAACCACTCTGACGTTGAAATGGTCATGTTAGCAATGCCCAAGCACATGCAAAATATATATGCACTGGAACAACTGCAAGCCTCCGGCTATACAGGTCAGGTTACGGCTATTGCAAATTATCCGGACCAGCAAAAAGAACTAGAAGATATGGGAGTTCACTCAACTTATAACTTCTATTTAGAAGCTGGTAGTGGTTTCGCAGAGCACGTAAAAGAAAAATTATTCTAAATTAGACAAATAGTTCTCAGACCCCCTAAAAGGTACTGAGAACTATTTTTATTTTCCTGTCATATAGTTACATCTAGACGTCTAAAAAAGCCCCCTCTTATTAGCACTTTTTTGTATTAGTGCGATTTACAAAACTTTACAACGAAGTTAGTAATTCGACACCGAAACAGAGTACACTGGCTGTGTCAGTTAGAGAGAGACTCTCTAATTTTTTGTACTTAAATCTTATACTTAGTATCCTTTTTTGGGGACACCAAAGAATACTAACAAGATATTTTATGAGGGTTTGCATGAGCAAAAATAAGTTAAATTCGTACTTTCCAGCAGCTGTTGACGATGTCAATGCAGGCCCGTTTGCCGACATCCAAAAACGTCTAGATGATATTCAAGACTCTGGTATGACAGCGTTGGCAATTCGTAATATTTTATTTCATAAAATGCTGGATTTACACGCTGTTCCTGAGGACCATTTTCTGCGTAATGAATCAACGCCAGAAAGACTCGATGATCCGAGCCTCATTGCTAAACTCAATGACTTAGGTTTTTATCGTGCTTCTTCACGAGTAATGCACTAAGCAATCGATTTTCTGAGGGCCTACTCCCTCTAAAATAGGCTGGCCATGCCCGTCGCCAGCCTACCTTCTTCTCTCAACTATCTTGTTTTTTCTTTATCACAGCCTTGGGTAACACAGTTTTAACTGCCTCTATGACTGGTTTATAGTAAATAGCCCACAATGAATCATGACCTGCATCATACTTACCTACCCCAATCGAAATATTTTGAGCCTCTGACGCCCGAATCAAGCTGCCAGCTAGACGGTCCCAGATAGCTAAAGCAGAACCTATATTGGTGTCAAAGTGTTTAGGATTATCACTATGATGAATTTGATGCTGAGCTGGGCTGATGAACCACCCTTCAAGCTTATCCCCCCAACTAAACCAAATATGAGAATGACGTAGGTTTGAGCCACATATATTAAAAATAAATACAAATACATTGGCACCCAGAATATCAAACATACTGAGTGCTGAGCCAAAAAAGAAGTAACCCAATCCAACCACTATCCCCTGTGTCAACGCCATGCGACACGCGTAAAAATAACTTTCAATGGGGTGAGAGCGATAGATAGTGAATGGCGTAAGGACCTTAGCTGAGTGATGTACTTTGTGAATTTCCCACAAACAAGGCACCTTATGTAACGCTAAGTGGAGTAAGTAACGTGTCAAATCATCCACTAAAAATAACATGAGGGTAAACAGAGCAACCACGACATATGACGGCCACTGCAAGTGAAGAGAGGGACCAAATACTGTTTCCAGTAAGTCAGAAATCCCTATGGCAACAGGTACCATGGTCAGGACGATAGGCGTAAAAGTCAGCGCTTTGATGATACGATTAATAATAAATAACCCATAATCTTGTTTGGCACTTTCGTGCAACCAAACTCTTTTGGGAAATAAAAAATGCCAGAACCCCCTTACAGATCGTGACTGACTGGTGGCGCAGTAGACAAAAAATGCCATTGCAACTGCCGAAGCCAAATACAACCAAAAGATACGTTTATTTGCATCGACTAAATACCCTGGCAAGGTTGAGATACTTTGCCAAATAGTCTCTATCATTAAATTCAATGTCTCCTGATAAATTTAAAAAAGGCCACATTAAGTGGCCTTATATCAAAACAACGTGCTCGGATATGCCACTTTAGAATGCGTATTTATATCCAACAGTTACTTGTCTTGGTTTGCCAGGGCGTGCGCCATATGGCCTACGGCTAACAATTTTATCTTCATCCAATAAGTTGTCTACTTTTAAGTAGACTTGACCATAGTCAGCAAAGTCATAGCTGGCAGATAAGTCGACTGTTGTTGAAGAAGGCACTTCTTGTCCTTCTAAATACAGTGTGAATTCCTGTGTCCCATCGACCCAACTGCGTCCAGCGGCTTCTGGCATAGAACCAATATACTTAATAGCCAGTGAAGTACGCCACTTTTCAGCACTCAAGCCAATGTTAAAGCTAACTTGATGCTCAGGTAGATATGGCAATGGATCGCCGCTTCTCACTTCACCCCATTGCGCGAACGTAGTGCGGCGGTCATTCTTAAACTCACCTTTGGTATACGTATAAACTAGGCTATACGGTATATCTAATTGTAAATTTAAAGGATAACGCTGTGAGAACTGTGCTTCTAGGCCATAAACATGCGCTGCACCACCGTTAAACTCCGCATCCTGCTGTGTGCTATCGCCACAATTAGACTGGCCACAACTTTCTTTTAAGTTACTGTAGTCATTGAAAAAGCTGACAACTTCAAACTCAGTGACGCCATCGTTGAAACGACCACCAAACTCATAGTTTGTGCTTTTTTCAATTTCAATCTCTGAAGATTGTGCCGGAGAGGCTGGTGAAAAGCCGCGATGTACACCAAACAACAACCCAGAATCTTCACTTAACTGATAAAAGCCACTTAGACCTGGTAACCAGATCCGCGTCGTTTTATCTAGCCAATCATTTGGGTTGCTGTTGTTTTGGTAGTGCATATCCATAATCTCGCCACGAACACCCACACCTAACGTTAATGCATCAAATTTAATTTTGTCTTCAACATAAACAGACCATGCTTCTGTATGCTCTGTATTCAACGAAGTGAATCGCTTGCTGTTTTCTACTAAAGACGATACTCCTGACTTCATTTCATAGCTTTCTTCAAAGTGCTTACGTTCGATTTCATCTTCGTGAAATCTCACGCCAAATGATAAGTCATGATTTAAATCGAATAGCTTAAATGCAAAGTCACCATCAACTTGTAAACCCTGTGAGTAATACTCTCGGTCATTCGTACCCATAGTTAAGAAGTTGGCTGCACCTGGCACAACAGAGTCTTGCTCGCCTTTTAGTATTTCATACAAACGTTGGTTGTCTTCTGCTTCAGGATTGAGCAAGATTTCCTGAGGGGATTTGCCTTCAACACTGTTTAATTTCAGCCAAGCACGCTCATAATCATTACGATATAAACGTGTTGTTAAGCTCAAATTGTCTGTATTCATACTGTGAGTGAACATCACTTGCTGATGCTGGGTATCCATTTTTGCCGGCGCTGTCGCAGCGTATCGACGATATGGGTTTTCAGCAAAGTCAGCTTCGGTCAAACCAAGATAAGTCTCATCTGAAATCTCATCAGCGTAGCTTAACTTTAAGCCGAAGTTATGCTCGATGTCACCTTGCTGTAAACGATAGTTAAACTTAGCTAAAATATCATTTTTATCGAAGCCAGTGTCACCGCCGCCGTCAAGTTCTTTAAATCCATCCGCTTGAACGTTTACAGCTTCCACTAAAAAGCCAATGTTATTGACCACTGAGCCAAAATAACCATGTGCTTTAGTATAACCATCGCCACCAGCTGCAATATCAATTGCGCCTTCAGTAAATTCGGGAACCGAGCGCGTTACGAGGTTCAACGCACCTGCAATAGTCTGTGGACCATGTTTAATCGCCGCAGGCCCTTTAAATACTTCCACCGCCGTCATGCGTGTTGTTTGTGGAAAGTAGTAAGCTGCTGGCGCTGAGTAAGGTGCAGGGCCAATTAACACCCCATCTTCCATGATGGTAATTTTTTTACTACGTTCTGGGGTCACACCGCGAAAGCCGATGTTTGGGCGCAAACCATATCCATCTTCTTCACGGATATTCACGCCAGGTACAGACGAAAGTACACGATGTATATCGTCATACTCGTACTCACCGAGTTGCTCTTCCGTCAGCAACGTCGCAGAACCAGCTTCAGTCCTTAACTTGTCATAGTGACTGATAATTTGTATATGTTCGATATCATCTTTCGCTGTTTCATCAGCGTAAGCACTTGGTAACGCAACAGCAACCGCCATTGCCAGTAATGATTTGTTCATACGTGTGTACTTAGTCATTATCACCTGCCGATGTTTGAGGAAGTTCTAGAGCCAGCTTATTGATAAAGTCATTCTTAAGCTCGTCGGTGACATTTTTCACCTTGTCATGTACTTCAGTTACAGCGGCAGTATTGTTTTCAACTGTGTCTTTTAAAGAGCCATCAATAGCCAACAAAGCAGCTTCTGCTTCATTAAGCCCTGTTAACATACGCTGTTTTACATCTGAGCCTTGCTCCGCATCAAGGAAGTCATCAAAGCCTAGCGTATTGTCTGCATTACTGCCTTCACCCGTAAAGATTTGTTTGAATGCGCGGATATTGGCAAGTAAGTTTTCTTTTGAATGCTCGGAGATATCAGATTCAACGTCCTGAGGGCAGATATTAGAACCACAACTGTTGGTAAATAAACCTAAAGGCTCACCCAACTTTTGGTCCTTCAGTTCTTTGGTCATGTAAAACAGTGCTTTTGAAATTTCATTCAACGCGGTGTGTGCTGAATCAAATTGCGAACCTGAACTGCCTGCATTAATCAATTGATTAGCAAAGCCATTGTCGCCTTGCCAGCGAGATAAAATCTCGGCACTATTATCAACAATATCGTCCGCTACCGTGCTTGCGAACTCACAACGAGCTACTTTTCTCTCATTGATCGATTTTCCATTCCATGGCGCCAGTGCATCATTAACCGTAGTACAGTTGTGATCGTAATTGGTATTGAATAACGCATGTTCAATTGCAATAAGTCCCTTGCGATCAGTCGTACGGTTTTTAATATTATATGGGTTGTTTGCGTTACCATTAATGACACCCTCATCATGGTAAACAATATCCAAATCGATGTTACACAGAGCACCGCCAGCTGGCCAAGAGTAAATATTGCCTTTCAACTCTTTACTGTTGGTAATAATTGGACCAACTTGCATCATTTCAACATATTGCCAACTTGCCATCGCCGCACGCCAGCTATCTTTCGCTTGTTCATGCAAGTCTGCCGATTCCGCACTTTGCGCTTTCTCTGCCACGCAGTATTCACCAATTTGTGTTTTCTGCGCTTTCGCATACGCGTCAAACTGAACAAGTGCAGGTGTCAGTACATTAGTAACCAAGTTAGAAACAAGCGCGGCTTCATCAAACGTTGTTGGCGTTGTCGGTGTTGTCGGTGTTGTTGGCGTTGTCGGTGTCGTTGGGGTCGTCGGCCCATTTGAACCATTGCCACCAGCAAACTCTGAGCCCGCAGTGCTGGAACTACTTTCACCACAACCACTCAAAAGTAATGTGACAGCGACAGCCACTGCACTTAAAGGGGATAAGACTCTCATTGTATCTCTCTTATTTGATACCTATAAATACAACAAAAGGTTAGCTACATCCGCAACTAACCTTTCCATTACTAATGACCTAAATGATTACCACTCAGTAACATTCTGTGCATCAAAACCATAAGCCTGTGCGATAATATCACGTGCTTTTTCTAGATCGGTGATGTAGCCAGGGACGTCAGCTGCAGCAAGTTTAGGTGCGTCGCCCATTAGTGTATGAATTTCAGCAAACTGCTCGGCAGTGACTGGTGAATGCGGGTTGAATTGGAAGTTCAAGGCGAAACCTTTCATCTCACCCCAATATTTTGCAAGCTTCTCGAAGTGACTCGCTTCGAAATCACCTGAAGCGATTAACGATAGGTTGCCATCTTCTTTAGCAATTGTGTAATTGATATAGTGGATCACAGTTGCTGCAATTGATTTTTCCCAATTTAGTAACGCTTGATCACGGTACATCTCAATCTTTTGCTGGTCTTCTTCAGACCAGTCAGCAACGTCCTTACCAAAGTTGTCTGTGATTAACTTACGGCCTTGGATGAATGCTAGTTGAGCAGCACCTGAGAAATCAGTTGGGTTAGCGTTACCAGCAGAGCCTTTGTCACGCTTAGATGCGTTGGTTGAGTTACCAAAGTTGTACTCTGTTAATAAATCAATTTTACCTTCGCCTGATGTGTCATGAAACGCACTGCTAGAAATTTGCTCATCGCTATACTCTAAATAGTGTGTCGCTGCACCGAAATAACCGTAGCCTTCGTCAAACTTATGCTCTAATTCTGTATATGTCTTACCTTCAGCCAGTACAGTGTTGTCTGCTGACTTGTCACCAATTAGCAGTTCGTCAAGGTAGTCATCTGCACCTTGAGAAAGTGCAACAGCGCCATTCAAATGCTTTTGAACTAGCTGTACAAGGTCTAGACCTTCTGGTGTGATATACAGGCTATTTAGATTAACTGTTGTACCATTGTGTGTTGCAGATAACTGGTTACCACTCTCAAAACTTGCAATCTGTGCATCAATCAGATCTAGGTAGTGTAGTACCAAACCTTCTGGCGTTGAATCTTGTGTACCAAAGTCAGTCCAACCCACTAATGAACCCGTTTCTTCCCACTTTTTATTCATATAAGTGGTGTCACGACCAGCAATCTTACCGCCTTCACCAAGTACTTTCTTCACAGAAGAAATTTGACCTAGAGTCGTTTGCTCTGCTGTATCAGGTAGGAAAGTTAATTGCTCATCTAAAAATGCAACATCACCATCTTGTGGGTTTAGTAAAACACGAATTTCAGCAACGATGTCTTTTAATTGTTGCGCATCGCTGATACCGTCAGTGCCTGTTTTAAGCGTGCCTAACAGCTTTTTAACTTCTAAGATAGTCGCTTGACGTGATACTTGTCCTGAATATGCAACTGAAGAATCGCCAGCCGTATTTTTGAACTCATACACGTTAACACCTGGCGTTGCTTCAACGTCAGAAATAGCGATTGTGATCTCTTGCTCTACTTTTTCATCGCCAGAATCTGTCGCAGTCACAGTTAATGTCACTTTTTGCTCAGCTTCTTGCTCGAAGTTAAGCGTATTAGCTGCTTTAAGTTTCAGCTTACCATCAACAATTTCAAAACGGCCATCGCTCACAGTATACGTTAATGCACTCGCTTCATCGCTGTCATCTTCAAATACAACGCCAGTCACTTCAGCGCCTAACGTATCTTCAACAACTGATGCGCTATCAGCAGTAATCGTTGGTGCTTTATTTGAAGGAGTTGTTGGTGCAGGTGTTTCTGGAGTAGTGACCGTGTTGTTATCGCTACTAGAGCCACCACAACCTGTTAAACCAACTGTTGCTGCTAAAACTGCAGTTGCAAGCAGAGACTTTCTTAATGCCATTAGACGTCTTCCTATGAAAATTATTTGTATTTGCATTTATTTAACGGGACAAAGTATACACTTACCTAAATAGCAATCAATATTATTTGCGTTGTCAAAAGTATACAAATTGACAGGTAGAGTTAAGACTAAATATAGAAGAGAAAATGAGAGTCAATAGCATTAAATCTAAAATAATTTGTAACAACCTGTTTTGAAAGGATTTTGGTTATTTAAATACAAATTATAGATTATTTTGTTATATATTTTTCACAGGGTTTGGTTGATTTATAGTTCGAAAAATTCGAACTATAAATATTTACCACGCTTCTTTTACAAAGAGATACCCTTGACGCCAAACAGTTTTTATCTTTTGTGGGCTGGTTGCATTATCTCCAAGCTTCTTGCGAAGACAAGATACACGTACGTCTATCGTTCGGCTGTTTATTTGATACCCCTGACCGATGATCTTTTCATAAATTTCTTCTCTGCTGACCACTTGAGGCGCTTGAGAGGCCAATAACCAAATTAGATCAAATTCGTGCGTTGTCAAACTCACTAATGTATTTTCTAACATCACAGTGCGCTCATCGCCTTTAATGGTCAGCGCACCAAAAGTGAGTACTTTATCTTCGTTATTGCTATTTTGCTCTGCAACGGCTTGGCACTTTCGCAACATGGCGTCTAAACGTGCTCGCCATAATCTTGGTTTGGCGTGGGTCGCTATCACATCATCTGCGCCAAGTTCGAGCAATAGACTTTGAATATCATCATTGTTGTCATCTACCGAGACAAAAACAGGTGCCTGGTAATAGCTTTTTAACGTGTTGATCGTGTCGAACTTTGCACTGGTTGCAATAGTCTGATCAATGACAATACTACTCACAACTCCTTTGCTACTTTTTTGATTTACGTGATCTAAATTTTCTAAGACCATGGTTTGCACATCAAATCCCTGATTTTGAAGTGCAGCTTGAGGCACTGCCAAACTATTACTTTTACTCTCTGCGATCAGTACGGTATGCACTACTTACCCCTGTTCTAAACACCTAATTTTTTGCGAGTCTACTCCTCTTACCTGAACATCAGCTTTACGAATTAAATATTCCATTAGATACCGAAAACAATTTATTAATTACCGGATCTTGAAGTCTTTTTTTCTTCGCAACTAACCCAATATCAATCTCTTCGGATTGTAAATTCAGTTGTTGAACTTGATTTTTAAACGGGCTTTGTGACAGCACTATTTCTGGGATATACGCCACTCCAAACCCCAAACTTGCCAATGCCACCATGGCTTCGTGACCAGAAACATGTGCGTACACTTGAGGCTGTATGGACATGCGTTTAAAAAAGTTGTCAATTCTCTCTTTAAGTACACCCTGCTCGGGCACAATAAAAGGTAATTGCCCCCACGGAGGAGTACCGTTGCGATGTTCATCTAATAGTTCAGTCAAAGGACACGTCATTGTCGGAGCGATAAATACCAACCTTGAACGGCCGATTGACTGGTACTCAATGCCCTGAGGTAACGAAGCCGGTTTCACTGCAACCGCAACATCCGCCAAATCGCCCTGCACTTGAGAAATAGAATAAGCAGGATCACCTGTCATTAAATTGAGCTCAACATGGGGATACTCCTTACGATAACGCGCAAACAAATCATAAATAAAACTGTAGGAAGCAGTGACGGAGCAATACAAACTTAATTCACCAGTCAAAGGCTTTGAGTCGTCTTGACATTCACTTTTAAATTGTCGCCAACTCGCCAATGTGGCCTGAGCATAATGTACAAATGCTTTGCCTTGTGGCGTTAAAGATACGCTGCGGTTATCTCTAATGAACAAGGGTGTACCAACCTCAGTTTCTAACTGCTTGATCTGGCGACTCAGTGTTGGCGGACTAATGTAGCATTTTTCACTTGCGCGGGAGAAATGCAGTGTATCAGCCAAAGCCAAAAAGTAGTTGAGCTGTTTATGGTCCATCAAAATGCCTCAATATTTCAAAATATGAAATACAATAATTTAAATATATCATTTTACGCAAGTACTACTTGCCTCTATCTTAGGTGTAACACATAAAAGTAACTATAAAACGACAAAGCAGGACCTAACATGGCGAATTATTTCAACTCCTTACCGCTGCGCGAACAACTTGCGCAATTGGCTCAATGTAAGTTTATGGACCCATCTGAGTTTAATGATGGTGTCGACGTTCTCAAAGGTAAAAAGTTGGTGATTGTAGGGTGTGGCGCACAAGGCTTAAACCAAGGTCTAAACCTCAGAGACTCTGGTTTGGATGTGGCTTATGCACTGAGACAATCTGCCATCGATGAAAAAAGACAATCATACTTAAACGCCAGCGATAACGGCTTTGTCGTAGGCACTTATCAAGAGTTAATTCCCAGTGCTGATTTAGTACTGAATTTAACACCAGACAAACAACATTCAGCGGTTGTAGAAGCCATCATGCCAATGATGAAGCAAGGCGCTACATTGGCCTATTCTCATGGCTTCAATATCGTTGAAGAAGGCATGCAAGTCAGAGATGACATTACAGTTATCATGGTTGCGCCTAAATGTCCTGGCAGTGAGGTAAGAGAAGAATATAAACGAGGCTTTGGCGTACCGACGCTGATTGCTGTGCACCCAGAGAATGATCCAGAAGGAAAAGGTCTCGATCAAGCAAAAGCATATGCCGCAGGTACTGGCGGCCACAAAGCCGGAGTCCTGAATTCTTCCTTTATTGCTGAGGTAAAGTCTGACTTGATGGGTGAACAAACTATTTTATGCGGTATGCTGCAAACTGGCTCTCTACTGTGCTTTGACAAAATGGTCGAGCAAGGTATCGCACCCGATTATGCATCTAAGCTGATCCAATATGGCTGGGAAGTGATCACAGAAGCGCTGAAACATGGCGGTATTACCAACATGATGGATAGGCTATCTAACCCAGCAAAAATCAAAGCTTTTGAATTGAGTGAAGAACTTAAAAACATCATGTCACCGCTATATAACAAGCATATGGACGATATCATCAGCGGTGAGTTTTCTAGCGGCATGATGGCAGATTGGGCAGAAGGTGATGCAAAATTATTGGCATGGCGAGCAGAGACAGCAGAAACCCCATTTGAAAAACAGGCCAATACAGAGCAACATATCTCAGAACAAACCTTTTTCGACAAAGGCATCTTGATGGTTGCCATGGTCAAAGCGGGTGTGGAATTGGCTTTTGAAACGATGACCGCAGCGGGCATCATTGAAGAGTCGGCTTATTATGAGTCATTACACGAAACGCCACTTATTGCTAACACGATTGCACGTAAAAAGCTCTTTGAGATGAACAGAACTATCTCGGATACGGCTGAATATGGGTGTTATTTGTATAACCATGCATGTCTGCCGCTTCTGAAGCCATTTATGGAAAAAATCACCAGTGACGTCATCGGTGCTGGACTAAATCAACAAGATAACTATGTTGATAATCAGAAACTTATCTCGGTTAATAGTGCAATTAGAAACCACCCTGTAGAGATTGTTGGTACAGAATTGCGCGGCTACATGTCAGCCATGAAACGAATCGTATAAACCAGTTCGCTTGTTAGAACCAAGGCCCAACAGTGAAAACTTTGGGCTTTTTTTCATACATTTAAGCGATAAAGAATACAAATAACTAGGAAATACATACGACATAACAAATAAATCTATATGTGTTAATTATTGACCATGGTAGAATTATCGCCACGCGGTAATCAGTTTCTGTAGGTTAAATGAGTAACACAAGCTTTACAATCACTCAAAAAATCACCATCCTAGGTAGTGCCACGGCAATATTAGTTGCCAGCTTAATTGGCTTTATTTCAATTTATCAGTCTAAGTCTATGGTTGAATCCAGAATGCTTGGATCAGAGCTTCCTAGTAAAGTTGAAAGTATCACCAAATCACTTGAGCAAGAGATTGCGGTATTGAAAAATGCGGCAGAGCAACTCTCGAGTAATCAGTTTATTGTCGACGCTGCGCAGAATGGTCAGCTCAATGAGACCTTATTACTGGGTGAACTCAAAAGATTACAGCAACAGTATGGCTTAGCAACAGCATCTTGGGCAAACAGACAAAACAACAAGTACTGGAACCAAGATGGTTTTTTAAGAGTACTCAACACGCAGCAAGACGGCTGGTTCTTTGCATTTACACAAAGTAGAAAAGCCTATTCTATTAGTATATTCCAAGAATCTCCTGGCGATGTGAAAATGTTTGTCAACCATCAACAGACAAACGGCATCGGCCTTGCGGGATTAGCTAAAAGCATCGACGACATGCAACAAAAACTCGCCAATATGCGCATAGAGCAAAGCGGATTTGTGTTTGTTGTTAATCAGGAAGGACAAACTCAGCTTCATCCAGATGCCAGCCTTGTCGCAAAATCAAATTTGTCTGACTTTTATGGCGTACGTTCAGCAACAGAGCTGCTCAATAATTCACGGTTGAACATTCTAGAGTTAACAACGCAAGAGCAGGCTGTTTTGGTTGCAGCCAACCCTATTCCAGGCACCGACTTATTTGTCATAGCCCAAGTACCTCAGCAGGAAGTCTTTTCTCAGGTCACTGAGTTACAATGGCAAATCGTGACTTTTGCACTGATCATCGCATTGGTTGCGAGCATTTTCAGTGTGTTACTTGCCCGCACATTAAGTGCCCCTCTATTAAAGATGGCCGACGTATTCAAGCAACTTGGCAGTGGTGATGCCAACCTTAATTATCGGGTACCGCGCTCTGAGCAACCGGAATTAGCAGCGCTCGGAGATGGGTTCAATCAATTTATTGATAAAATTGACAGTGCGATAAGCAAAGTTGCGACTGAAAGCCGAGACATTCGCGCGGCCAGTGAATTAGTCTTTGAACAATCACAGCGCAATTCACAATCGTTAGATGAGCAAAAAAATCAAACGATATCCGTTGCCGCAGCCATCAATGAAATGGCTGCAACCGTACAAGAAATTGCGGGGAGCGCTAACAACACGGCGAAGCTTACGCTAGCAAGTAAAGAAAGCTCTCAAGAAAGCCATGGCTGCGTTCAAACCAGCCAAGAAACCTTAATGGAATTGGCAACGGATATACAAAATATGGCGACTCAGGTAGAAACACTTGCCAGTAAGACCAAGTCAATTGCAAACATTTTGGACGTTATCAGGGCCATCTCTGAGCAAACGAATCTACTTGCTTTAAATGCGGCAATTGAGTCAGCTCGTGCAGGTGAGCATGGTAGAGGATTTGCAGTTGTTGCTGACGAAGTCAGAGCACTCGCCAGTCGCACATCTCAATCAACCGATGAGATCCAAGCGACTATCACCGAGCTGACCGCAGCGTCTGATTCTATAGTAGAGCAAATTGCCCTGTCATCTGGGCAGGCTGAGCAGAGTGTGTCACAGATGCAGACATCTGTTGAACTCATGGATAAAATTACTGAAACAGCAAATCAGATCAATGATATGACTACACTTATCGCGACGGCAACGGAGCAACAAAGCAACGTGGTCGTTGATGTAGGTCGAAGCATTGAACAAATCAGCGTCATTAGTGATGAAGTGATGAATGACCAACTCAGTACTGAACAAGCTATCCAGCAATTGGCCGACTCTGCCAAAGCGCTAGATAAGTTAGTTGCTAGCTTTTAGAGTAGTTAGACCAATATTACGCAACGCTTTGTAACAATTTTTTCTTTATTTACTCCCAAGTTTCGCTAGTCTAGTAAGAAAGGCTGTTGGGAGTAAATATGATGAAAATGAGTTTTCAGAGCGTTTTATTGGCTGTATCTGTCATAACTACAACTGGGCTAATGAGCGGGTGTCAATCTACTCAACCTGTCGATCAACACAATCTTACCCTACTTGAACACGCCCCCTTCAAAGTCCTAGAAGTGGAGTCCCAAGAAGAAATCTTTGTCCTAGACGAGCAAATCATTACCTCGCTAAAACAACACTTTCGACAAGATGCACAACCTGAAATTAAACATGCACAGTTGATAATGCAATTTTTACTTGAAAATGGCGATGCCTCATTATCGTATATGAGCGACGCTAACCTGACAGCTTCACAAACATATCAAAATCTAAATGCCAATTGCTTATCTTTGTCTATCTTGGCTTATAGCCTATCTGACTTCTTAAACCTAGAAGCTGAGTTTCAGAAAGTACACGTACCTGAATACTGGGCCTCGAGCCGCGGATACAACTTCCTAAGCGGACACATCAATTTGAAAATCCATGAAGATCGAACAAAGTATTATACAAAAAAGGTACTCCATACGGCCCCAAGAACATTAACCATTGACTTTGATCCCAATAGTAGACAGCAAGCTTTCAAGACCACCCCCATTAGCAAAGATAGGGTCACCGCTATGTTCTACAATAATAAAGGCGCAATTCATATGGTTGAAAACAAGTATGACTTAGCTTTCAGCTATTTTAACGCGGCCATAAAAATTGATGAAAATTACTCGAGTGCATGGGCTAATTTAGCCATTCTTTATCGACTCTCTGACCAATTAGAGACAGCTGAGCGCCTTTATAATCAAGCCATTGCTCTAAACCCCAATAATAATACCGCGAAAGGCAATTTGGCTGTGCTTTACGATTTAACGAATAGAGAAGAGCAAGCAAAAAATATCAGAGGACAGCTGCATAAATTTAGAAAAAGCAATCCTTATTATATTTTGACGTTAGGCAATCAAGCAATGGAAGACGGGCACATTACCAAGGCAATTAGGCATTATAGAAATGTACTCAAACTAAATAATCGCCTGCATGAAGGTCACTTTGCCTTGGCTAAGGCATATTACGCCAAAGGGGACCTCAAACTCACCAAAACGCACATGAAACGGGCACTAGAGTTAGCCGAGTTTGAACACAATCAAATTCAATACAGGGGCAAACTGGAATGGTTAGATGCAGTGGCTAAAAACTAGCTTTTTCGCTTGCGCATTTTTTAGCATTAACGCATATTCACTGGAGCGGGATATGCGAATTTTAACAAGCCCCGAATTTGAAGGCAGACCTTCAGGCGGGGCGAAGCCACATCGCAGTGCCTATTATATTACTCGTCAATTCGAAAAATATGAGTTAGATGTTCAATTCCAAAAATTTGAATTTGAATATGGTTTTTTTGACTCTGCTACTGGCCATAATGTCGTTGCAACGCAACACTGCAAACGCACCCAATGTAAACCACCACTTGTGATCACCGCACACTATGATCATCTTGGTCAGCGAGGTAGCCGATACTATCCAGGAGCAAATGACAATGCATCTGGCGTGGTGGTCATGATAGACATAGCAAAACAATTACATAATCTAGATGTCGCACGTGACATCATCTATGTCGCAACTGATGCAGAGGAAAAAGGACTTCACGGTGCCAAGGCTTTCGTAAAGCAGTGGGGAGATCGCGCTATCTATATGAACGTCAATCTAGATATGCTCGATTTACAGAAAAAGAATACATTATATGGGCTGGCATCGAGATCTTTACAGCCGATAAAAAGTGACATCACTGCCACATTTAACGCCACACCAATAAAGTTTCGGCTTTTCTTTTCGGCTAAAATCATGGCTCGACGATTAAATGCACCTCAAATCGACTGGCTCAGAGCCAGTGATCATTACCCATTTCACAGAGCTGATATCCCATTTATCTATTTTGGCACAGGCATGGACAAACACCATCACTCCGTCAAAGATTCATTCGATGAAATCAATTTTGACAAGCTGACACAAGTGTCAAACGCAATCACCAAATTTGTGCGCTCACAAGTGCTAGATAATACCTCAGCGACTAACTGACGCTTTTTATGTTTACTCAGCTGCTTCACTTGCCACTCCAGTTTAGCAGCCTTGACTTTAGACAAGTGTGATACAGCCACAACCAATACAACAGGCCCTTTACCACGTAAACTCTTCGCGCCCGTGCCATCATTGTGTTGTCGTAACCGACGCTCTAAATCAATAGTAATCCCCGTATACCATTGCCCTAGCCTATTTTCGACAATATATAAATACCAGTCTGACTTCGTTTGATTACTTTTGCTCACATTTAAATTTCTCTATCTTAGAAACTTTTTCCAAATTGCACAGTCGAAATGCACAATCTACTTTACCTTCTTAATGCAATCTGTATCATTCGTACTAACCTAAAATAAGGATACACATACATGCAGTACAATAAACCCCTTTTGACTTGGCTAGTAGCCGCCATCATGACTATATTTTTGTCCGGTTGTTCAAGCTGGGTTTATAGGATAAATGTACCTCAAGGTAACTTTTTAGAGCAATCCGACGTCGATAAGCTCAGAATCGATATGACTAAAGAACAGGTCATGTTTGTACTAGGTACGCCAGTTGCAAAAGATGCCTTTAATTCTTCAAAATGGCACTATAGTTACGTATTTAACATTGATAGAGACTCAGAAATACGCAAAAGCTTAGTGGTACACTTTGAAAACGATAAATTAGTTAGTTTGACAGGGGATTTTGACACCCCCGCTGAGTTTAATACACCACTAAACAACTAGTTTATCTGCTGACTTATAGCGTGGCAGGTTTTATACCTGCCTTTTTTATGCTCATTTCATCCATTCTCTAAGCTTTTAAATACTCACTACTGCTAAGCACATAACCAGTGTGAAGATAGCTTGAATCGATAAACTCACCCAGCTCAATGCCCCTAAGCACCTTAGGCTCAGTGGTAACTTAGTAGCAGGAAAAAGTCGTCTATTTTTTAATAACCTAGCAAGTGCAAAAATAAATAAGGTTGCGCTCGAAATAAGTAATATCATAGATAACTTATTGTCTCGTGTGGCATCTAAAAACAGCACAATCTGTAATGGTAAGAGTAATATTGTCAATGCCTTAAGTGCGTAAACTCGCAGTATGCGTTGATATTTCGCCTGGTCACTTAACTCGATAATTCCGCGCTTTTCCAAATATTTTTTGGCGTTAACTGACTGGTTTTCTGTCGCCAATCGGTACGGAGTGCAACCAGATGCGTCTGCAAGCCTTGGATCGACGCCCATATCTTCTACGAGCTCCAGCATAGGACGAGAATTAGATAACACAGCATAATGCATCAAGTTTCGACCTAGATCGTCTAAAGAGACCCCACAGTGAAACTCTCTGAGCGCTTTTGCAGCACTGACAAAGCCCTTTTCAACAATCCACATCATTGCTGATTTGCCCGCGCTATCAGCACCATGGCCTCTTGCTCCTTTTTCTATTAAAGAGAGCATATTTGACTGTTTAGCGGCCCCTGACATCACCTGCTCTAACAAGGCATTATCCAAGATCTGTAAACGCTCTTCCTCATTGCACAAAAGTGTCAGTAACCCTTCACAGTCATGACCTTCGTTAAGATATTTAACCGCTTCGGCTTGCGTCAATGTCATATTTTCTAGCACATCTTTATGATGCTCGGTGAGACATGCTTGGCTTTGTTCTCCCCCTAGTAACCAAAGCTCACAGGTTTGTGACGGTGTGAGCTTGAATCCATTGGGCAATAACCAACACAAAGACTTAAATTGCTTATTTTTAAGTAATAAGTCGACAAATGATATTTTGCTTTGAATTTTTGCCTGAGAAGCAATGCTTGAATACTGTGACAAACAGCTCAGTAGCTTCATGGTTAAATCATCACGGTCGATCCCTGCTTGTTCAATGTGCTTAAGTAATTCCGCCACATAGTTATGCTGTTCAGCATCGTATTCATCTATATGTTGAAAAAAACACGACTCAAAAGGATCTAGGGGCTTTAACCATGCAACATAAAATATCGGTGGTAAAACCTGAGAAATAACGCCCTGCTCATCTTTGAGCACGTCGCACTCAGGCCATGCTTCAAGTGCATCAAGGATGAATGCACCATTATCTTCCACAAGGCCTTTTAGCAATAGGGGAAACTGAGAAGGCCAAATTAAAACTTGCTCCATGGATGCACAAACCATTTAAATAAAATTATCAAAGTTACTTTTGCTGAGTACCAAGTACTCACCCGCAAGATGATACCAAGTGTAAACATAAAAAGCTGCGAATATCTCACACAATTTACATATATACCAAACGATAACAGGACTAAGTTATAAGCTCGTACAATGACAATGATTTTAGTAGACTGTATTACACTGAATAATACCAATTAGTATTAGCCTATAGAAATTAGATTTATCTAGGCTGAACACAAAAGTGAGTGGCATTTTGGAAAAGTTAGAAACGTGGAAAGTAATATTGATCATCGTGGCCGTTTTCGGTTATGTGATTGGCAATATTATGCTCCTAAAATATGCAAATAAGTTTAATGTGAAAGAGAAGCTAGATAAGCAACTAAAACCTGAAAAAACAGAAGACTACGATAAAGAAACAGAACAAGAAGAGCGTAAATAAGCAGTGAGTACGTTACTGTACTCACTGCCAGACAACCACTAGCCGACTAACCAATGCGCCATCAAGGCAATCACAGGCAAAGTGACCAACGTTCTTAAGATAAATACTGCAAATAGCTCAAAGATATTCACTGGGATTTTACTCCCCAATAATAACGCACCCACTTCTGACATATAAATGAGCTGTGTCACACTTAATGCCGCAATAATAAAGCGCGTCACATCACTTTCAATATTACTCGCCGCTAAAATAGATGGTATAAACATATCAGCAAAGCCGACCACGATGGTCTCCGCCGCTTTTGCCGCTTCAGGTACCTGAAGTAACTCTAGATATGGAATGAAAGGCTGACCTAAAAACTGAAAGATTGGCGTTTCTTCGGCAATGATCAATGCAAATGTACCCACAGCCATCACGACAGGCAATACAGCAAATAACATATCTAGCGCGTTAGACACGCCTTCTTTCACCGTGCCTTTTACACCTGGTGCATTGTGTGCTTTTTGCAAAGCGACATCTAACGCATGTCCAAACAAGGTCTTACCTTCTGGGACCGCTTCAGAATCTTGATTGTGCGTCGTGCCATCAACATAGACATCTTTTTTGAAGCTCAAAGGAGGAAGTCTAGGCACAATGATTGCGGCTACTACACCAGCGGCACATACCGTCAGGTAAAAAGGTGCAAATAGGTGCTCTAACTTCACTTGTCCTATTACCACTAAACAGAAAGTGATAGAAACAGCAGAGAACGTCGTACCAATAATAGCCGCTTCACGTTGTGTATAATGCTTGTCTTCATATTGACGTGAGGTCATTAAAATTCCAACGCTACCATCTCCGAGCCATGAAGCCACACAGTTAACAGCACTTCGACCAGGTACACCAAATAACGGTCTCATGACCTTGGTAAGTAATGTGCCAACCAGCTCTAACAAACCAAAGTTTAATAACAGTGGCAGCAGTAAACCGGCAAAAACAAACACAGAAAACAGCACAGGCAGCAGGTCATTTAACACCAACGCCCCAGTACCACTTGAATGGATTAACTCAGGCCCAACTTTGAAAAATGTCATCAGGATAAATAACATACCAAAAAGGCGTGTTACAACCCAGATCCAGCTCACATCAAAAAGATGTCTCACTAAATCGCTCTTCAATAGCGCGGCAGGTTTAAACACCTTAATGACGATACTCAACACACCAGTGATGCAGACAATTGAGACGATGAGTGCGTGTATGAAAGGGCTGGTCAAGTTCTGTAGCTCTTTTGCTAGCACAGCAATCGGAATCGTCATCGCATCACCTATTGCAACAGGTGTCATAAAAAGGAACACCCCTATTAGCGACGGTACAATGAATGCGAACCAAGTTCGCCAATTCACAGGCGATGTTTGCGTTGTATCTGACATCATTTCTAAATCCCAAAAAAAAGAAAAGAGCTTTCGCTCTTTCCTGAACTACTTAGCGGTTTGTAATTATATACTTAGTCCGCGATTACGCAGGGCCGTTACCAACCCCTGTTGAAGCGTTTCCATGGCTTTTGCATCAAGTACATTACCCTCAGCATCAGACCAAGTAAGCGAAGTCTGTTCATCATCCGTTACTCCGACTGAAATAGTGTAATCACCATCGGCCAAATTCAGAGTCGGCGCCTCTTCACCCCATATTGAATCCCAAACGCTACTTTCAGGTTTTTTATATCTAACCAGTACTTCATTACTGTCGCCGTCGATACGTATAATCGTGAAATTGACGCGTTCTAAGAAGTTAGACAAACGCTCCATAACCGTGTTTCTATCTGCAAGCGTAATCAGCGCAGCATTACCTGCATTATCGTAGCCAAGATCAAGTGACAACACGCCTTGTTGCTTACGTAACTCAACCTCTAACAAGCGATATTTATAATCGAACTCAGCCACAACTTCATTCAATGCGCGTACTTCAAGTTGCTGCCTTAGCATGCCGTCTAATGCTACTTTATCACTTTGGTAATCAACCAATTTAACTTCTAAAGAAGCTGTACGTTGGTGATCTTCTTGAGAAAGAGTAAACTCGAATCTCTGCTTAGATACTTCGGTCACCGTCTCCCAGAACCAACCATCTTCTGCTTCGATAATGGAATACCAACCAGTGGTGAGCTTGCCATTGCGTCGATCGTCATTCTCAATCGAAGATTGATGGTTGCTGATGACACCTTCAACCGCTGCCCAAATAAAATCATCAAGTGCTTCTATACCATCATTTTTATCGAAGTAGATGCGCGCAACATCTTCTTTATCTTCAGCCCAGCTGCCTTTCGCCAGCGTTAGAACTTGCTGTGGCGGGCGGAAGCTCTGAGGCTCAGCATCATTTTCGTAGACAGCAACATTCATTTGGAATTCTTTATCTTGATACGGTTGCTCGAGATCTGCGGGAACTTGCACAGCCTCATGGACACGATAGTTTTTCTTTTGATGCGTGTCATTTGTAAATACACTACAACCTGATAAACCGAGTACAACGCCTAACGTTAGCGCTTTAGGGACCCAATACTGCACTAATAAAACTCCTTAGCAAACCCACTATGTAATTATTCTTTCACTTAAGATTAAGGAATGCTGAAATGGTTCACTGCCAATCACACTAATTTTCTTTTTAGTCTGATGGGTAAATTTAAAAAAATTTGCACTATGTTACTTGGCAAACTGGGCAAACACAAGAAACACACGTTTGAATTGTCTAATCTGTGAGGCGTTACAATCACAGCGAACGAGTAGGACTGGCATTTAATCTATGATAGTATTCGCCGCTGTACAAATTATACGTAACCTCTATGACTCACTTGGCGACAGCTAACTAGGACGTCGATATGACTACTTTTACTTCACATCAACTTGTTTTAACTGCAATAGGGGAAGATAGATCTGGCATTGTCAGTGAGCTCACTGAACTTGTCAGTGAGTGTAATTGTAATATCATTGATAGCAGAATTGCGATTCTCGGTAACGAATTTACTTTT
This sequence comes from Pseudoalteromonas luteoviolacea, assembly GCF_000814765.1. Taxonomy (GTDB): domain Bacteria; phylum Pseudomonadota; class Gammaproteobacteria; order Enterobacterales; family Alteromonadaceae; genus Pseudoalteromonas; species Pseudoalteromonas luteoviolacea_H. The sequence continues at coordinate 861,777 of NZ_JWIC01000004.1, read as the reverse complement.
ACGATGTTGCTCTCTGGTGATATCGCCGCAATAAGTCGAGTTGAGCACACCTTACCTGTAAAAAGTATGGAGTTGGGCTTGCTCACGATGATGAAGCGAACATCAAGTCATACAGAGAACGATTTTAGTGCAGGATACACACTAGAATATACAGGCATTGATACACAAGGCACGTTAAGCCGCGTTACACGTTTTTTTGCTGAGCAAAATATCAGTATCTGCTCTCTTAAATCTGATACTTTTGAGGAAGACGACGAGCTACGCATGCGCTGCGAGCTAGAGTTCAATACCCCCGCTGAATTAGATTTCGAACAATTTAAAATAAAGTTTGAAGAACTATCTAGTATTTCAAACGTACATTATGTTTTCAGACGCATTCGCTAAGGATCATTAATGAATACATTACAAGCAGGTGATAACGCACCTAGTTTTACATTAGAAAACCAAAACGGTGAAACGGTGGCGTTGAGCACATTGCTCGAAGCAAACCAAGTTTTAGTTTATTTCTACCCTAAAGCACTCACTCCCGGTTGTACAGTGCAAGCAGAGCAACTTCGCGACCACAAAGAGCAACTTGCTCAACTCAATACGGTTGCTGTTGGCATTAGCCCGGATCCTGTTAAAAAGCTTAAGAACTTTGAAACCAAAAAAGAGCTCAATTTTGACCTTCTTTCAGATGAAGACCACGCCATCGCGGATGCATTCGGTGTTTGGGGCCTGAAAAAGTTTATGGGTAAAGAATATGATGGTATTCACCGTATTAGTTTCTTAATTGGACAAGACGGTGTGATCAAACACGTATTTAATAAGTTCAAAACAAAAGAGCACCACCAAGTGGTTATTGACCATCTGTCAGCTCAATAATTAAAAAAACCCAGCTTAGAGCTGGGTTTTTTTATCGCTATTACTTCGCTGTGACTAGTTAAGCTTGTCTTGCCTCAAGCATAATACGTTTCATATCTCTTACAGCCTTTTCTAAGCCATCAATCGCTGCACGGGCAATAATCGCGTGACCAATGTTTAGCTCATAAATTTCTGGCATTTGCGCAATGGGTTTTACGTTATGGTAATGAAGACCATGACCAGCATTGACGATAATGCCAATGGAATCGGCATATTGCACGCCTTCACGAATGCGCTCAAGTTCCGCACTCTGCTCACTGTCTGATTCAGCATCAGCGTAAGCACCTGTATGAATTTCAATATAAGGTGCTTGTGTCGCTTTCGCCGCATCGATTTGTGCTTTATCCGCATCGATAAACAAAGACACTTTAATGCCAGCTGCACTCAACTTTTCAACCGCTTCGGCCACTTTTTGCTGATTACCAATCACGTCCAAGCCACCTTCCGTTGTCAACTCTTCACGCTTTTCAGGCACAAGGCAGACATATTCAGGTTTAACTTCACAGGCGATATCCAGCATTTCATCTGTCACCGCAATTTCAAGGTTCATTCGTGTTTGAATGGTTTTTGCCATGACATACACATCTCTATCTTGAATGTGTCGACGATCTTCTCGTAAGTGGATAGTGATGCCATCTGCACCTGCGTGCTCAGCCACAGCCGCTGCGTGGGCTGGATCAGGGTAACTGGTACCACGAGCTTGTCTTAACGTCGCAATATGGTCGACATTTACACCTAATAAAATATCTTTCATTACTCTACCTTGGTTGAAAAAGTTCTCTGCTTTTAAGTGGTTTACTACCTAGCAAAGGTTTTAATAAATAACGGCTTAATGCTTTAGCTTGCCTTCTAGACAACAGCGAGCTGTACTCTCCATGTGCGATAGCAAGCAAGGTTTCACCTGAAAAACTACGCTGAATATCGTCACTGAGACAAAATCCCACCTCTCTGACAAACTGATAATAATTCGCTGCCTCAATAGGGGCACCAAACGCATCGTAATCAAATTCGATGCCGACCCCAAGCTCATATAAAAGCTTAAACTCATAGTTACGCAATATGGCCTCAATGTGTTCACTATTAGCATGACTTTTTGACGGTTGTCCATGCGCGACTATTGCCATATTGTGGGCGTTACTATAGAGCTGTCTGAGGTGTTCCTGATACAAGCAAAATACATGATCGAGCGGCTCATTGACAGGAATAATACGATGGGATAGTTCATTAAGATAAAAAGCACAGTACAAATCTGTGCCTTTAAACATCAGGGGTGGAGATTGGATTTCGAAGTCATTTAAAAACTTCAGATCATACTTGCCCGCGTATCGGATCAGCAAGCAAGTAAAAGGCTGTAAGGATGCATTTTGACGCAATGCGCGTTTGCCTTTAATCCTGGCCAACATAGAAAGCTGACCAATGCCTTCAACGAGCATATTTAACATCACTTGCGAATCTCTGTACGGTCGCCGGTGGAGCAAATATGCTTGTCGAAAGTCGCTATCCAATCAGTCTTCTCCGTAGCCTAGGCTTCGTAGCGCACGCTCATCATCAGCCCAGCCAGATTTCACTTTGACCCATAATTCTAAGAACACCTTATTGTCTAACATGTCCTCAAGATCACGACGCGCTTCACGGCCGATCACTTTAAGCTTTTCGCCTTTGTTACCGATCACCATGCGTTTTTGTGATTCACGTTCAACTAAAATCAACGCATTAATTTGCCAAACACCATTGTCCTGCCACTTAAACTGTTCAATTTCAACCGTGACAGAATAAGGAAGCTCATCACCCATAAAGCGCATTAGCTTTTCACGGACAATTTCCGCCGCAAGAAAACGCATAGAGCGATCTGTGACATAATCCTCTGGAAAATAAAACTCGCATTCAGGAAGTCGGCTTTTAACCTCTTCTTTCACCATGTCGATGTTTTTACCGATTTTCGCAGAAACTGGCACAATACCAACAAAATCATGCTGCTCGCTGAGCCATTGCATATGATGCAAAATCTCTTCTTTTTCTTTAACTTGATCGCTTTTATTCATCACGACCAAAACAGGGCGACCGCTGTCTTTTACCTTGTTTAGAACCATTTCATCATCTTGGTTCCAAAGCGTCCCTTCAACGACAAAAATAATGAGTTCAACATCACCAATTGAACTGCTTGCAGCACGGTTCATTAAACGGTTAATGGCACGCTTTTCTTCAATATGAAGACCTGGTGTATCCACATAAACAGCTTGATAGTTGTCTTCGGTGTGGATCCCCATAATTCTATGGCGCGTGGTCTGAGGTTTGCGAGACGTGATACTGACCTTTTGCTCAACAATTTTGTTGAGCAAAGTGGATTTACCTACATTTGGGCGGCCAACAATCGCAATCATGCCGCAATGGGTGTTAGGATTCATCTTTTAAAATCTTCAATGCTTGCTCTGCGGCCTTTTGTTCTGCTTTACGACGCGAACTACCCACAGAAATAATACTATCCATACCCTTTACAGTACACTCAACCGTGAATGTCTGATTGTGTGCTTGCCCTTTAGTATCAATTACCTGATACGCAGGTAGCGGTAACTTTCTGGCTTGCAAATACTCTTGCAGTAGCGTTTTTGGGTCTTTCTGGTTATGTCCTGGAGAGATAGCTTCTAAGCGGCTCTGATACCACTTAAGTACAAGCGTCTTACAGGTCTCGATGTCTGAATCTAAAAACACCGCGCCAATAATCGCTTCTACCGCATCAGCCAAAGTAGACTCCCTGCGATAGCCACCGCTTTTGAGCTCGCCCGGACCAAGCCTTAGGTAATCCCCTAAGCCAAACTCAACACCAAACTCTGCAAGTGTCTGTCCACGCACCAAGGTCGAACGCATACGACTCAAATCGCCTTCACGCGCCTTTGGAAATTTGTGATACAAAGCATCTGCAATAACAAAGCTTAAAATAGAATCGCCTAGAAATTCTAGGCGTTCATTATGTTGACCTTTATGGCTACGATGTGTCATTGCCTGTTCAAGCAATGCTTGCTCTGCAAAATCGTAGCCTATCTTTTTATATAATTCTGTGACGTTCTTTTTCATTGTTACTGAATATTACCTAGGCGCTCAAAACGAACACCTGTTGGAACCCAGCCTGGCAATAAGCTATCTGGACCGTTATCAAAATCAAAACTCATCCAGATGAATACAGCTTTTCCAACTAAGTTTTCTTTAGGAACAAAGCCCCATACGCGGCTGTCCTGACTATTGTTACGGTTATCGCCGACAGCAAAATAGCTGTCTTCTGGAACGACCCACTCATCTCGGCGAGTACCAGGTTGCTGGTAATAACGCTCTGACAGTTCCAGTGCTTTCGGGTTAATTAAAATATCATGTTCAACATTAGGTAGAGATTCTGTCAAACGTACTAGTGGCATAGAGCCTTGCTTAAATTCATCACGATTAACAATCTCAACGTCAATCTTGTTGAACTCTCCACACGCTAGTCCATTTCGGCTTTGCTCGCCCTCTTCACATTTTGGATGAATGAAAAGCTGACGATTACGATAAACAATTCGATCGCCAGGCAAACCGACAATACGCTTGATAAAGTCAATACGCTCGTCCAACGGGAATTTGAATACAGCAATATCACCACGCTCTGGCTCACCAACATCAACTAGCTGAGAACGCCAAACCGGGTCTTTAATGCCGTACGCATATTTTTGCACCAAAATAAAGTCTCCATCCAACAATGTTGGCATCATTGAACCTGACGGAATTTGAAAGGGTTCAAAGATAAATGAGCGAAACACTGTGATCGCCGCAATCATTGGAAAGATAGACTTTGCACTATCAGTTATGGCAGGCACAGGTGCAATCTGGTCAATAACTTCTTGATCCAAAGGCTGTTCTGAAGCGCCTTGGGCAAGGGCAATACGTTCCTTACGTTTTGGTGCATACACTAAGTGATCTATCAACCAGATCAGGCCCGATCCCAAAGTCAACAGCACGAGAAAGACCGAAAAATAACCTGCCATAAATAATAATTCCTGTTACTTACCTACTTTTAATATTGCAAGGAACGCATCTTGCGGCACTTCAACGTTACCTAATTGCTTCATGCGTTTCTTACCTTCTTTTTGCTTTTGTAATAGCTTCTTCTTACGACTCACGTCACCACCATAACATTTCGCAATTACGTTTTTACGTAACTGTTTTACCGTTGTACGGGCAATTACGTGGTTGCCAATCGCAGCCTGAATCGCAATATCAAACATCTGCCTTGGAATTAACTCTCTCAAAGCATCAGCCAGCTGACGGCCTCGGCTCTGTGCATTATCACGGTGAACAATGATCGCAAGTGCGTCCACTCTATCACCATTAATGAGAATATCACAGCGAACCATGTCAGATACCTGGAAACGTTTAAAGTTATAATCAAGCGATGCAAAACCGCGGCTCGTCGATTTCAATTTATCGAAGAAGTCCATAACCACTTCAGCCATCGGCAATTCATAAGTTACCGCAACCTGATTACCGTGATAGCTCATCTTAGTTTGTACACCACGCTTCTCGATACATAGCGTAATCACATTACCTAAATACTCTTGTGGTACCAAGATGTTCGCTTCTACAATCGGCTCTCTAATTTCTAAGATGTCATTGACCGGTGGTAAATCTGACGGATTATCGATTTGAATTACGCCATCTTTAGTTTCGACTTCATACACTACCGTTGGCGCTGTCGTGATAAGATCCATGTCATATTCACGCTCTAGACGCTCTTGGATGATTTCCATGTGTAGCATGCCTAAGAAGCCACAGCGGAAACCAAAACCGAGTGCAGTAGAGTTTTCAGGCTCGAAGAACAAAGATGCATCGTTCAAGCTTAGCTTGTTCAGTGCATCACGGAAGTTTTCGTAATCATCTGAAGAGATTGGGAACATACCGGCATACACTTGCGGCTTCACTTTCTGGAAGCCCGGCAAAGTTTCTTCTGCTGGCGTTTTTGCAAGGGTTATCGTATCACCAACTGGTGCACCATGGATGTCCTTAATGCCCGCGATGATAAAGCCCACTTCACCACTCGTTAGCACACCTGTCTCGGTTTGCTTTGGTGTGAAAATACCAATTTTATCTACGATATGAACTTGATCCGTAGACATAATCTTGATTTTTTCACCTTTACGTAGTTGGCCATGCTTAATACGCACAAGTGATACAACCCCTTGGTAAGGGTCGAACCATGAGTCAATGATCAACGCTTGTAATGGCTTATTCACATCTCCTTCAGGTGGTGGGATTTCTTTTACAATCTCTTCTAGCACAGCATCAATACCAATACCGGTCTTCGCACTACACTGCACAGCTTCTAATGCATCAATACCGACAATTTCTTCGATCTCTTCTGCAACACGCAATGGATCAGCCTGAGGTAAATCAATTTTATTTAAAATTGGAACGACTTCTAAGTCCATTTCAATTGCTGTGTAACAGTTAGCAAGCGTTTGTGCTTCTACACCTTGACCTGCATCAACAACCAAAAGTGCGCCCTCACAGGCAGCTAAAGAACGGGATACTTCATAAGTGAAGTCAACGTGTCCTGGTGTGTCGATAAAGTTTAACTGATAAGTTTCGCCATCTTGGGCTGTATAGTTCAAGGTAACACTTTGCGCTTTAATTGTAATACCGCGCTCACGCTCGAGTTCCATTGAATCCAGTACTTGCTGCTGCATTTCGCGGTCTGACAAGCCACCGCATACCTGGATTAAGCGGTCCGAAAGTGTCGATTTTCCATGATCTATATGGGCTATAATTGAAAAGTTACGGATATGCTTCATATACTGGATTCTAAACTTCTGTTATTCACAAATAGAGATTAAACGACGATTTTACAATTTATTTGACTTAATCACCATCTATTTGCGTGACTGGAAGGCTAATTGGATAAATTTTTATCACTTTCACCTCATGTTTTAGGCTTTGCCCCTTCTTTTTCGCCACCAAAAAACCTAAAAACGCAAAAAAGGCTGCAAAGCCAATTTGCCCTGGTTCTGATAAAGAAAAAAGAAGTAAGGCGCTGAACATGCCAATAAATGCCATGATCAAAGGCAAAAGGTAAACCCAAAGCGCGTGCTGGACAACCTTGCTGTCATCGAGCGCCAATTTTACCTTTTGACCAACACTTAATTTCTGGGAAATGGAGAGTGGGAACGCTTTTTTATGAGTGCCAAAAAGCTTGCTAAAAACTTGAGAGCCGCATTTACCATTGCAGCCCTCACAGGCGGGTTTTTGTTCTGAGATCAGCCAAGCTGTGTTTCCTTTTAGCTCAGACACTGTGAGTGTTTGTTCAATCATAAGGAGCGCTTAACTGATTCTGCGATAGATTTTGCAGTTTCAACGGGGACTTTTCCTACAACGGATACATCAAACGCGCCTGCATTGTGCACGTACACAGTGGTTGCCCCAGACGTCAATGCCCCACTTGCTCGTTGCCCAGTAAGTGGACGCTGCACAAAGACAGAAACCTCAACGAGTCCATCCGAATATAAAAAGTAATCCGCCAATTCGTTGTTTAAATCAAGCTTATGCCTATCAGACTTTAACAGTTTAAAGCCCTTCGGCAACCAACCTATTTGCCAATTATTTTGCTGTTTTACATCGGGTACATCAACAATTCCAGACACTGGCGTTGGTAAAGCTTTCTCTTTGAGATCTAACAATTGACTCGCCGGTTTTTCAGTGACCGATATATGAGTTAATTGCAACTGCTCAAGTACTTCTGCGCGCTGATTCACATAAGCGGCTTTTAACAGCAGCGCTGACTGTAAATCAACCCATAGCCAGTAATTGTATTTCGTCTCATCTTTTGCCACTAGCCTAACAAGCTGGGCAGGTCTACCAGCTATGCGCTCTTTACCACCAAGAACAAAATCATAACTCTGATCAAGCGCACCAATATCACGAAGTAAAGCCTCAGGGATAGGGCCGTCAATCACATCGGTGCTAAGCGAATACGGTTCAGTTTGAGGTTCAAAATACGTAACCACATCATCTATCCGTACAACCTCAAGGCCAGCACCATTTAATAAGGTTAAAATTTCTAAATCTGTCTGCTCAACTTGGCCATGTAACCATCGATATGGCTCCATGCCTTTGCCTTTCACCACAACAAAGGAGGCATCAAAGTTACGCTTTTGCACGGCCATCGACATATCTTTGAGAAGCTGCCGTGCATTTATGTTTTCATTGGCGTACATCTGGGCGCTATATAATATCCCCAGTAAAACCGCGAGCCATTTAATCAAGATTTACTGTTCCTCTTGGTTGCCCTTTTCTGCCTGCTTAGTGTTCTGTGACAAAGCATGGGCCATTCTAGATTGACGTTGATGCTCCAATACCAAAGCACCTATGCGCTGTTTTTGCAGCTCTCTCACACCACGCTCAGCAGACTGCATCGCTGGCTCAGATGATAAACTCACAGGTGAAACAGAGCCAGTTAAAGGCATAGATTGTAACACAGGCGCCTGTGTATCAATGCTATTTTGAGGCATAAAATTATTCACCCCAACCACAGTACACAATGCAACACTGGCCGCAATGGCAACTTGTGACAATGGTTTGCGCCAAAATGACATTTGCACCACATTATTTTCTTTTGCTTGTTGCGTCTGCTGTGCAGCATCCTCAGTCATATTGTAAACAGGTTCTTCTGCAATGGCCGCCGCGACACTCGCTGTGATATCGATACAAGGTGTCGACTGATCTTTTTGTCTCATTACATCACCTATCAGCGAGTAACGAGCAAATTTATCTGCATTTAAGTGAGCTTGACTTTCTGAATTAAGTTCACGCTCCGCGTCCAATATCTCAGACGTCATTTGCTCATTGTTTACATCAAACTTTGACTGCGTCATTTAATCTTTACCTATGAGTGGGTTAATATTTTTATCTATGGCTTCACGTGCCCTAAAAATCCGTGACCTGACTGTACCAACAGGACACTCCATTACCACAGCGATTTCTTCATAGCTCATTCCTTCGATCTCTCTTAAAGTTATCGCCGTTTTCAAGTCATCGGGCAGCTCTTCTATTGTCTTAAAGATAACTGCTTTAATTTCATCAGTAAGAAGCAGACTTTCTGGCGACGCATTAGACCTTAACTGGTCTGCACCGTCATACACTTCAGCCTCTTCTGCATCTATATCACTGGCTGGCGCTTTCCGCCCCTGTGACACTAAATAGTTTTTAGAACAGTTCACCGCAATTCGATACAACCAAGTATAGAAGGCACTGTCACCGCGGAAATTCGGTAACGCCCTATACGCTTTAATAAAAGCCTCTTGAGCCACATCGGCTACATCACCAGAGTTAGATACGTATCGAGATATTAACGCCGCCACCTTATTTTGATATTTGGCAACCAGAAGGTTAAAAGCGTTTTTGTCTCCTTGCTGAACTTTTCTAACTAATTCTAAATCCAAATCCTGCTCGTTCATTCGAGCCGGTACTCCTCTTTGTTATTACTTATATTCGCGCAGTGTTGCCATCATTTTACAGCTAGTCTGACTCTACCATGAATAAAAAGTTCTGTTTTTTTAATATTTTTTTTAAAATACTCCGTATTACTTCGTCGTAGACGATACACAACTACGCTTTTTATTTCGTGAGAATGCGTGTTATTGATATATGATAGACGCTATCTTTGTAGTTGTAATAAAACTTTAAAAGCTAAGAACCACTAACATGAAGAAAAAAATGCAGCATAAGACAGATGTTATTATTGTCGGTAGCGGCGCAGCCGGACTCAGCCTCGCCCTTTCTTTGGCAAATCATTGCCAAGTTACTGTTATCAGTAAAGGCGCTTTAAAAGAAGGTTCAACACTTTATGCGCAAGGTGGTATCGCCGCTGTGTTTGATAAAAAAAATGACAGCATAGAGTCTCATGTTGAAGATACTTTAAAAGCAGGTGGTGGTTTGTGTGACAGAGAGGCTGTCCACTATACAGCTTCTAATGCTAAAAAGTGCTTGAAATGGCTGATTGAGCAAGGTGTGCCATTTGACATGGAGTTTGATAGTAAAGGCAAAGAACGTTATCACCTAACACGAGAAGGCGGACATAGTCATAGACGCATATTGCATGCCGCTGATGCGACAGGAAAAGCCGTCCAAACCACCTTGGTTGAGCGCGTACTTGAGCACCATAATATTCAGGTGTTAGAGCAGTACAATGCCATCGACCTGATCACAAATAAGGCATCGACAGACAAACGGGTTAATGGTCTTTATGTATATAATCGCAAACATAACTGCGTAGAATCCATTGCTGCAAAATATGTTGCTTTAGCAACGGGTGGTGCCAGCAAAGTGTATTTATACACCTCCAACCCGGACGTTTCGAGTGGTGATGGCATTGCAATGGCGTGGCGTGCAGGGTGTAAAGTGGCCAATATGGAGTTTAATCAGTTCCATCCGACGAGTTTATATCACCCTGAATTACAAAACTTCCTGATCACAGAAGCCATGCGTGGTGAAGGAGCCCATTTAAAGCGCCCCGATGGCACACGCTTTATGCCTGATTTTGATGAACGAGAAGAATTGGCACCCAGAGATGTCGTCGCTCGCGCAATTGATTATGAAATGAAACGTTTGGGCGCAAACTGTGTCTATTTAGATATATCCCATAAAAATAAAGATTTTATTATCGAGCACTTTCCTACCATATATGCAAAATGCTTGAGTGTCGGATTAGATATCACTAAAGAACCTATTCCCGTCGTCCCTGCCGCACATTATACATGTGGCGGTGTCATGACTGATTTTAACGGAAAAACGGATATCGCTAATCTGTATGCCATTGGTGAAGTCGCCTATACAGGGCTGCATGGAGCCAATCGTATGGCAAGCAACTCGCTACTTGAGTGTATTGTTTTTGCGCATGCTGCTGCACAAGACATACTGTCAAACATTGATACACAGCCAGAGGTAAGCGCATTATCTCCTTGGGATGAGAGCCAAGTGAGCGACTCTGATGAAGAAGTGGTGATCACCCATAATTGGCATGAGTTAAGGTTATTTATGTGGGACTATGTCGGCATCGTTCGCTCAACCAAACGGCTAGAGCGTGCACTGAGGCGTGTAGAACTACTGCAGCAAGAAATTCATGAATACTATGCCAACTTCAGGGTCAGTAACAATTTATTAGAATTGCGTAACCTAGTTCAGGTGGCCGAGCTTATTATTCGCAGTGCGCTCGCGAGAACGGAAAGCCGAGGACTTCACTATACGTTAGATTACCCAGAGCAACACGATAATCCAGAACCAACAATATTAACGCCGTAATTTATTTCGCCTGTAATGCAATGCGACTCAAATGACGCCAACTGGCTGAGTCCATTGCATCAGCAACAAATGCTAACCTGTGCTTTTTTCCGCCATTGGAGTGTATCTCAAAGGTCAACAACGTGGCATGTAATTGCGCATGTTTTATTACTCCTTCCAAAACCACACCCTGTTGTGATATCTGCAACCAAGCGTCTTGCTCAATCAACACTAAGTTGCCTGATACTGGCATGATTTTAGACGTGTGCTTGAGTGCATAGAGATAACCTAAGTAACTTAGTATCACCCCAAGCCACCACAATGATGGGACGATTAAGCACAGCGCAAACCCAAGAAAAGTAAAAAAGACCACACATAGTTTGTGGTCTAATAGGTTGTTTTGAAAAGAGATACTATACGCGGACTCTATCAAGAATGAATTGCACCATATTATTTAAATCTGGGTGTGGGCACTTTTCATGACCCATAAACCATGCAAATAAGTCAGGGTCTTCGACTTCTAATAAACGTTGAAAAACCAGCTTATCCGCATCACTTAATTGGTCATAAGCTTCATCAACAAATGGCTCAAGCAATACATCTAACTCTAACATGCCACGGCGACAGGCCCACTTAATGCGGGGCTTTGGATACAATTGTTCCATATTGCTCAAATACCTCTTATTTAACACATATAAATCACGCTTGGCAGTATAACCGATACTCGTCAATCAGGAAAATATGTTCGTATTTCTATTGTGCTAGCGCAAAACGGAACAGACTGTACAGCGGATAGTCATTATTAAGAATTATTGTCATTTGATCTTGGTTTTGCCTATCTCAGCACCCATTTATCAGGTAACATTATCTAAACTATTTACTCAGGATCAGCTTGATGGCCACTGTATACCAACTCCCTCTTCGCTTACTCTCAGTATCCGGAAAAGACAAACTCAGCTATCTTCATGGACAAGTAACTCAAGATATCAACCTAGTCCAAGAGAATAATTTCTTATGGACGGGCCACTGTAGTCCAAAAGGCAAGCTATGGGCTGCACTGCGCGTTTTTCGTCTTAATGAGGCATATTATTTACTTGGCTCAGAACCTGAAGTAGAAGTTGCATGTCGTGAATTAAGCAAATATGGCGTATTTGCACAAGTAGACATAAACATTACAGAGCATAAATGCTTTGGTGTACTTCATAACGCTGCCAACGATATCTGCGAGACTCTTGAGCTGGTATTTGACGCCGACAGTAACGCCTGTCAGTTTGCAGCAGGTAAAGCACTAAAGTTGGATGATGGCAGCCTCATCTTAATCTTCGAGCACACTGAGTCTATTCCTGACGAACTCACTGTTGAGCACGATCCGAGTGCTTTCCAGATCCGCGATATTCTTGCTGGAGAGCCGCAGTTAGGTGAACATGGTATTGATGAGTTCGTACCACAAATGGTCAACTTACAAGCCTTAAATGGTATTAGCTTCAAAAAGGGCTGCTATACTGGTCAAGAAACGGTCGCTAGAATGCGATATCTGGGCAAGAATAAGCGTGCCATGTTTATTGTGTATGGCCAATCAGAAAGCCCATTGGATGTTAAAGACCTAGAGATGCAACTTGAAGAAGACAATTGGCGCAGAGCTGGTAAGGTTATTCATCAAGCCTACGATCTAACGACAAAAACCTACTATGCGTTGGCAGTCTTACCAAATGACTTAGAAGATTCAGCGATACTGAGGCCAAAAGACAATGGGTCAGTATCACTAGCCCTTAAGGCACTGCCTTACTCTATAGAAGATAATTAACGGAAACACTATGAAAATTGCTCAAAATGCAGTGGTAAAAATGCATTATGCTGTTTTGGATGACAATGAAAACACCATTGACAACACGTTTGATGAAGAGCCACTTGAATTTATTATTGGCACCGGATTTTTAATTGAAGGTTTAGAAAATGCGCTGATTGACAAGCAAGCTGGCGACAAAGTCAGTGTCACAGTGAAACCAGAAGAAGGTTATGGTGAACGCAATGATAACTTAACGCAAGCTGTTCCAAAAAGCATGTTTGAAGGTATCGACGTCGAAGTGGGCATGCAGTTTCGTGCAACCACAGATGAAGGTGAGCAAGCGGTTATCGTGATCGGTGTAGAAGGTGATGAAGTCATCGTAGATGGCAACCACCCCCTGTCAGGGCTTACTCTGCACTTTGACGTTGAAATACTGGAAGTACGTGAAGCCACCGCAGATGAACTGGCTCATGGCCATGTTCACAGCCCCGGCGGCTGCGGACACGACCACTAAAAAAAGGCGCCTATTCGGCGCCTTTTTCTTGTTCTTCTTGCTTTACTTTGGTTTTCATCGCTTCAAGCAGCCCTGCTTGATCTGATGTACCTAAGCGGTACTTTGTGCCATCGGACATACTGACTTCTACCGCTTTGAATCCTGATGCGCTATATACCCAACCATCATGAGATATACGAATGCCAATACCATGTCGAAACGAGTTCGTCACAGCACGTACTTCATCAATATCATCAAAATGAATTGTTTTCTTGGCTATTTTTGGCCCAAACCACCAGCTCAGCTGCTGTTGCTGCGTATCAACCTTAATTGTTAATCCATAAAATGCCACAGCCACTAGTAACAAGATTGCACCAAATGCAATCACACCAACATTTGCGCCTAGTAAAACCAGCCCTATTACGACAAAAGTACTTAGCCACGCTAAGATACCCCAAATTGCCCATGCCAGTTGCGTCTTCTGATACATATTGCCTCAATCAAAACTATATACAAACGTTACACCGAGTTCGGTATCAACTTTGCGTTTATTTTCTTCTGGTGCAGAATTATACCTGTATGTGTAAGAAACTTTAAGCGATAGGCCTTCGATTACTTGGCTTATCAACGCGGTTTCTGAAAAGCCTCGAGAACCCAGAGATGATAGGGATTCTTCGTAGCTAAAGTCTTGATTAAACCGAGTTCGCTTTGAAATATTTCGCTCCCATTGCAATGAAGCGCGCAATAGATGGCCTCGTTCAACTCTTTCCTCGTGGGGAAGGAGTTGGGTTTCATCATCAACACGATAAACAAGCACACCGGGCCCTACATGAAAGTCGACCGTATTCTTTCGCCCTTCAAACAATCGATTACCATATCCAACAACAAATGTTGCGGTATATTCTCTACCATTAAACTTATCGGCTTCATAATCACCGTAAACAAAAAACGACTCGTTATCTACGCCAAATTTATAACTTGTTTTTGCAGATAAAAAATACCGTGACGCGGTTTCGTCATCAATGCCTGTCTCTGTATCAGTTTCATCTGCGTAATGCCCATCGAGTTTAAACTGGTTGCGCCAATGTTTAAAATCTTGATACACATTACCCTTTATTTTAAATGATGAGTTTTTTGTATTACCACTGCTCGCAATAAACCCGAATTCCATATCTCCATACAAAAACTCACCTTCGTGCAGTTCATGGATTTCTTCTTCAGACAGCTCGCCATACTTATGAAAATCTTCAAACGGATCAACTGCAAATGCCTGCAAACTGCAAAAAGCGGACATCAATAGAAGTAACTTCACTTTTTTCACTAAACAACGAGCTCTTTATGATTGCTTCCAGACAACATGGCAAAATGGCGCATCTAAATCTCTGCTTATCAATACTTTAGCAAATACTTCATCACCGTCTTCAAATTCTATTCCAATCGTGACTTGGACAAAATGCGCTTTTTCCGCCTCTTGTTCAAATGCAACAACAGCTTGCCAACTATCGTCAACATCTGCCTCTTCAATGAAACCAAACTCTTCTCTGTGCTCATTAAACAGATCAATGTCTTCTTGAGATAAATTATCCGGCGCCAACTCTAGAAAAATATCGTATGCCTGATGTATTACTTCTTCAATACTGCTCAGTCTTGCACTCATGTCCTCACCCCTAACTAATTAAGCCAGTTAATAATACCAAAATCATCAATTTTTTTTCTACTCGGATAGGGTGTATTAAATAAATTTAACGCCAAATAACCGTTACAAATGCAGCAAAGTCGACTTAAATTAGCTTTAAATTGTGGCTATCTGCGTATTTGTACCCAATAAAATACAAACTGGCTAAGTTAGAATTTTTACTCTAGACTTTATTAAAGAATAAAAATAATAAAACGGAGCGACTATGGTGCAATTGGATACTATCGACGATATTGCGTGGATCACACTAAAACGCGCAGAAAAGCAGAATGCTCTTTCGTTTGAGATGTTCAAACAGCTGGACCAAATCATTCACCAGATCCGTGTTAATCATCAAGTAAGGGCCGTGATTATTCAGAGTGAAGGCGAACACTTTTGCTCGGGACTCGATGTACAAAGTGTAACCAAGCGTCCAAGTCATATAATCAAGCTGTTGATCAAATTGCTCCCAGGTAACCAAAACTTAGTACAGCGTGTCGTTTTAGGTTGGCGTACTTTACCTGTCCCTGTGTATGCCCTTTTGCAAGGTAATTGCTTGGGCGGCGGGTTGCATATTGCGTTGGGTGCTGACTTTCGCATCGCCAAACCAAATACTCAGGTGGCTATCATGGAATCCAGATGGGGACTGTGTCCAGATATGGGCACTAGCATCATTTTACCCTCTTATATTAATCAGGATAACGCCCTACTCTTAGCCATGAGTGCTGAACGTATAGACGCACATCAAGCTAAAGAGTTTGGCCTTGTTACAGCGGTTCATGACAATCCATTAGGCTACATTGAACAACAAGTTAATGCTCTTCGTCATCACTCCCCCGATGCCTTAGCCGCCATCAAACAGCTTTATAACCGCGCATATACTCCCCCATCGAGAAGGTTGTTGTGGCTTGAAACCTGGTATCAAATTAAACTACTGTGCACAAAAAACACTCGTGTCGCTATGAAAAATGGTGTAAAAGGAAGTAATAATAAACCTTATTTTAAACGTGCAAAGTGGAAATAGCTCTCCCATTGCCAATAACGTGTTAATGAAACGCCAGTGCAAATATTTCACTACCTCATCGGCATATTCTGCATCGTAATATGCCTCTACAGTGCCAAAATGCTGATCGCGTTGACAGGAGTTAACTTTCCAGCACCTTTGGTGGGGTTAATCGTACTTTTTCTATTGCTTTTATTTAATATCATAAACCCAGAAAAACTTGCCCCAACAAGCCAGTTATTAATCAAATATTTACCTCTGTTTTTTATTCCAGTAGGGGTTGGCTTTATTAGTCATCTGACGATGATAGCTGAACATATCGTGCTAATAAGCCTATTACTAACCGTACTCCCTGTCATCATATTACTTTGTGTCGGCAAGCTAGCCGCAAAAGGAAAATACCGTGATTAGCATACTGGCATGTGCTTTAACGACTTTACTTTTTTTAGTAACAAGGAAGATTTACCTCACTTGGCCTAGTCCACTGCTCAATCCCGTGCTGATCTGTATCGCTATGATCAGTGTATTACTGCTCATCTCTGGGGTTAGCTATGACCAATACTTTCACGCGAGTCGGCCTATTAACTGGCTCTTAGAACCTGCCGTAGTTGCACTTGCTTACCCACTATATCAACAATTCACCTATATAAAACCGGTCTTTGCTTTACTCACCTTGTGTGCCTTTGTCGGTATTTCACTGTCTACACTTATCGCCTATATCATATGTATTCTACTTGATGCAGGCGATGTCTTAACCAGCACCATGATGGCGTTATCAGTGACAACGCCTATCACATTGCTCATTACAGAATCTTTAGGTGGTTTACCCAGTATCGCGGCGGCAATGGTTATTTTAATAGGCGTATTAGGTGGTGTATTTGGTGTCTATTGTCTGTCACTATTCAACGTCACCCAACCGCAAGCGAAGGGTATCGCTCTGGGCGTCAGCTGTCACGCTATTGGTACAGCTGCAGCTATGGAACACCACCCTCTTGCTGGCGCTTTCGCCTCTGCCGCGATGATACTCAGCGCAATGATCAGTGCTTTTTGGGTACCTATACTGTTTACTATACTCAATCACTTAAACCATTAACTCATTCACACTACACATCAAGGAGCCTATCTTGATAGAGCAAGAAATCGCACAGTTTGAGAAATACTACGACATGATCCGCACATACTTGCTCACCTATAGTATGCAATTGTTAGCGGCTATTTTAATCTTCGCTTTTGGCTTGTGGCTGGCCAAAAAATTAGCGGGGGCGACGCATACGTTATTGGTCAGACACAATATCGATATTACCTTAACAAACTTTGTATCAAATGTGGTCAAGGTCATTGTGGTCACCATGTTTATCATCATTGCGCTCGGTAAAATTGGTATCAGCGTGACGCCATTCGTCGCAGCCATTGGTGCCGCCTCGCTTGGTGCGGGCCTTGCAGTACAAGGGATGTTATCAAACTATGGCGCAGGCCTTGCGCTGATAGCGACACGTCCCTTCGTTGTTGGTGACACAATTTCAATTAAAGGCGCTAGCGGCCAAGTAAAATCAATTGAACTCGGTCATACTATTTTAATCAATGAACAAAAGGTTGAAATAACCGTACCCAACAAACATATCATTGGTGAAGTCTTACATAATTCTTTTAATTATTCACACGTAGAAGGCCAAATAGGTATCGCCTATAGTGCCTCTGCTACGACCGCCATTTCAGTGATCGAAAACATCCTCCGTCATGATGATAATGTGGCTAAAGATCCTGCGCCACAAGTCGGTATTGAGGAATTTGCTGACAGCTCGGTGACCATTAGCTATCGATATTGGACACCGACGATTTCTCTGATTGAAAACAAGCTCAACGTCAATCACGCAATTTATCAAGGCTTCAAAGACGCACAGATCGAAATCCCATTCCCTCAACGTGTTGTTACTGTTAAATCAAATGCATCAAAACTAGATTAAGCGTAAACACAGTCAGTGGGTGACACCACTGACTCGCTGCGGTTACGCAGGCCGCCGAAGCAAAAAACCATTGATTAACCCTTAACATAGCTCTATGCTGGATACGTTTTGTTCACAAAACATACAACATGTAAAAGGAGAAAAACAATGAGAAAAAGCAATATGAGCTATTTGCTCGGCAGTGGCGTACTGCTGCTATCTAGCATGCAAACCCTCGCTGCAAACTGCACAGGCTTGGCGACTTGGCAAGCTTCTGAAGTCTATCGTGCTGGAGATCAAATCAAGTATTTAAATAGTGCTTTCGAAGCGAGATGGTATAGTCAAAATGAAGACCCTCAACAAAACTCCGGGGACTACAAAGTTTGGAAAAACTTAGGTGTTTGTGGTGGTAATCAAAGTCCAGAAGTGGCCTTGTTAACCCCCACCCAAGGAAGTGTTTTTAAGTCAAATGACAGCGTTGTCTTGTCGGCAAGTGCGTCTGATCCGGACGGTGCTATTGGGCAAGTCGAATTTTTTATTGATGATGTCTCAGTCGGTTTTGACAATCAGGCACCATACCAAGTTAATTGGGTCGCTCAGCTGGGTCCACATGTTGTATCTGCGGTTGCTACTGATGATCAAGGCGCGAGTCAAACAAGTTCGGTTAACATTGAAGTTAAAGATGCTAACAGCAATACGCCACCAGCCATTGAGCTAAGCTCACCGGGCAATAATGATCAGTTTGCACTCGGTGACGTAGTGCGTATTACAGCAACTGCTACCGATCCGGATGGTTCAGTGACCAATGCATCAATATTTATCGATAACACTGAAGTTGCCACATTTACCGACGGCAATATCACTTTTGACTGGGTAAGTGACGTCACGGGTCAAGTGCAAATAAAAATCTCAGCCAGCGATGATAAAAACGCTTCCAGCGATGCCATCGTGAATATCAAAGTCGCCTCTGCTTCACAAGGTGGGTGTGCGGGTCTCAAATCTTACCAAGCAGGCCAAGCATACCAAAGTGGTGAGCTAGTCTCACACAACAACAGAAAATACCGCTGCGATGTCAGCGGCTGGTGCAGCTCGAATGCTCAGTGGGCTTACGAGCCTGGTGTCGGGCAGCATTGGGCTGACGCCTGGAGTGACCTAGGTGTTTGCGCCATCGCACCTGAAGTCCGCTTTGAATCTCCGCAACCAAATAGTACATTACTGCAAGGGCAAGCCAGTGAAGTTAAAGTGTTGGCGAGTGACGCGGACGGTACTGTCACACAATTGGATGTCTACGCTAACCAAACCTTATTAGGTAGCTTTACCAACGGAACTGCGACTATTAATTGGCAACCAACGACGCTCGGGGCTGTGACGTTATCTGCCAATGCAACAGATAACGAAGGCAATGTCAGCTCTCAGCAGGTGCAAGTGAATATTACTGACAAGCCAGTTGTGGTTGACTTAACCTCACCTACCGCAGGTACGCAATATGTGATAGGTGATGCAGTAAACCTCGCCGCTCAGGCACAAGCACTGACAGGCACAATCAGCAGCGTTGATTTTTATGCCAATGGCATGCTGCTCGGCAGCGATAGCACATCACCATATACATGGACATATACACCTGCGGTACTTGGCAATCAGACTCTGACAGCCATTGCCAAAGACAGTGCTGGGAACCAAGCAACAAGCGCTGGCACCACCATCAATGTCATCGATAAACCAATTGGTAAAACACATAAACTGATAGGTTATTGGCATAACTTTGTTAATCCAGCAGGCTGCCCTATCCCATTAGCACAAATGTCTCCTGCATGGGACATCATTGATATTGCTTTTGCAGAAAATGACCGTAATTCAGATGGCACAGTGCACTTCAAACCATTCGAGAAAGATATTCGCTCTAACTGTCCACCCATTGACCCTGTGCAATTCAAAGCCGATATGAAAGCGCTGCAAGCACAAGGAAAAATCTTTGTTCTCAGTTTAGGTGGCGCTGAGGGCACAATCACACTCAACACAGATGCTGACGAAGCAAAATTTGTGTCTAGCTTAACCAACATCATTCAAGAGTGGGGATTTGACGGCCTAGATATCGACTTGGAAAGCGGCTCTAATTTAGTACACGGTTCCCAAATACAAGCTCGCCTGCCACGTGCACTTAAGCAAATTGAGCAAAATATGGGTGGAAATATGGTGCTTACCATGGCCCCTGAACATCCGTATGTACATGGCGGCATGATTGCTTACACAGGTATTTGGGGGGCTTATATCCCGCTGATTGACGCGCTCAGAGATACGTTAGATCTGCTTCATGTGCAACTATACAATAACGGCGGATTACCAAATCCATACGAACCAGGCAGCGCACCAGAAGGCTCTGTAAACATGATGGTCGCACACGCTAAAATGCTCATTGAAGGATTTGAGTTGGCCGACGGCACACGATTTGCGCCACTGAGAGATGATCAAGTTGCTATCGGTTTACCTTCAGGACCTAAATCGGCTAACTCTGGCCAAGCGCCGACCGCCAACATCATCGCTGCGTTAGACTGCCTAACTAAGGGCCTTAGCTGCGGTACGATTAAACCTGCATTTAACTACCCCAAATTTGGAGGCGTAATGACGTGGTCTATCAATTGGGATAAATATGATGGGTACAACTTCTCTAAACCCATTGGAGATAAATTAACGCAAATGAATCAAGGTAACTAGTAGCGTAATTATAGCAATGCGATAGCGCATCAAAAAAGGCACCAATATGGTGCCTTTTCTTATTTTACTTGCGCAGGTATAGGACCTTGAGGCACTTCAACGTGCGGGTTTTGTCCGCGCTGTCTAAGTAGGTGATCCATAATTGTAATGGCCATCATTGCTTCCGCAATTGGGATGGCTCGAATGCCCACACATGGGTCGTGACGCCCTTTAGTCACCATCTCTACCGACTCATTAGCAGTATTAATACTCTGTCCAGGTACAGTAATGCTTGAAGTAGGTTTCAACGCGATCGACGCGATAATATCCTGACCTGTAGAGATACCAGCAAGTACGCCACCAGCATGATTGCTGACAAAACCATTTGGTGTCAGTTCATCTCTATGCTCTGAGCCCTTCTGCTCAACGACATCAAAGCCATCACCAATTTCAACGCCTTTCACTGCATTGATGCTCATTAAAGAATGCGCAAGTTCGGCGTCTAACCTATCAAATACCGGCTCACCTAAACCCACTGGCACGTTTTCAGCAACCACTTTCACCTTGGCACCAATGGAGTCACCTTGCTTTTTTAGGTCCCTCATATATTCATCTAAAGCATCTAATTTGCTTTCATCTGGGAAGAAAAAGGCATTTTGCTCTACCACATCCCAGTTAAATACGTCTGCTTTAATAGGCCCAAGCTGCGATAAACAAGCACGAACTTCAATACCATGAACTTGCTTAAGGTATTTTTTTGCAATACCGCCTGCTGCCACACGAATTGCAGTCTCGCGTGCAGATGAACGACCGCCACCACGGTAGTCACGGTGCCCATACTTATGCCAGTACGTATAATCACCGTGTCCTGGGCGGAACACGTCCATAATTTTGCTATAGTCTTTAGAGCGCTGATCGGTATTTTCAATCAACAACCCAATACTGGTGCCCGTCGTTTTGCCTTCAAACACCCCTGACAAAATTTTAATTTCGTCCCCTTCACGACGCTGTGTTGTATAGCGGCTTTGTCCGGGTTTTCTTCTATCAAGATCTATCTGTAAATCAGCCTCACTAATTTCAAGTCCCGCCGGAACACCATCTACAACACCACCCAGCGCTGTACCATGGCTTTCACCGAAGGTTGTGACCCGAAACAGCTGGCCTATGCTATTGCCTGCCATTAACTTTCCTCATTCCTCGTTACGGTTTTGGCCTAAAGCCTCAATGGGGTTATTCCCCAAAATTTCGACAGCATTTAACACTGTCATACCTTGCCGTATCAAGCTGCCAATGAACGTATTCCATTTGCAGGCAATATACAGCAAAGCTTAATCGTTAAAGTATGCGACCAATTCTTTTTTACTGATCATGAACACACCTAAACCGCCGTGCTCAAACTCAAGCCAAGTAAATGGTGCTCCTGGATACAATGCATCCATATGTACCATAGAATTACCCACCTCGACAAATAGAATCCCGTTCTCCGTTAGATGCTCAGCCGCATCTTGAAGCAGTACTCGGGTTACATCTAAGCCATCGTCACCAGATGCGAGGCCCAATTCAGGCTCATGATGAAACTCATCAGGCAGATCGGCCATGTCTTCTGCATCAACATAAGGCGGGTTCGCGACGATTAGATCGTATTTCTGACCAGGTACGCCACTAAAGACGTCTGACTGTATCGCAAATACACGCTCATCCATCATGTGATCGTGAATATTCATCTCTGCCACTGCCAATGCGTCAAATGAAATATCCACAGCATCTACTAGCGCATTTTCGAAATGCTTGGCCAATGCAATCGCAATACATGCAGAGCCTGTACACATATCTAAGATACGAGTCACTTTTTCAGGTGCTTGAACCCACGGCTGAAACTGTTGTGTGATCAGCTCAGCAAATGGAGAGCGCGGTACCAATACACGTTCATCCACATAAAAAGGCATACCTGCAAACCATGCTTGGTTAGTCAGGTAAGGCACAGGCATACGCTGTTCAATACGCAATTTAATCACTTCAATTAAGCGCTTTTTCTCGGTGCCTGTCAGCCTTGCTTGCATCAAATCTTTTGGCGCATCAATTGGTAGGTTTAACGTAGGCAAGAGTAAATTTACCGCCTCATCCCAAGGGTTATCGGTACCGTGGCCATAAAAAAGCCCATTTGCAACAAACTGACTCGTCGTCCAACGCAGCCAATCTTGCATGGTTACCAGATCTTCGTAAGCCTCTTGGGCGATTTCATTGGTTATTGCTAATTCACTCATGATAATTCTCACACTTTATTTATAGCGGCATTGTAGCGGTTTTTAGACTAGGTTTTTATGCTTTTTTTATTTAAAATGCGCGAATGACTAGAGAATACCCTGAAGTAGCTATGGCCTCTGATGACTTTGATTTATTCCGTGATGCAATTTCCGGAACACAACCACTAAAACAAGACACAGTGGTACACGAACGTAAAGCAACCCGTTTCAAAGGTGAAGTAATTGCGGAGCAAAAGAAACAGCATCAGGCAGAGTTCTACTTTTCAGATGAATACGTACCAGATATAGACACGCATGGTACTGTCAACTTTGTCAGAGCCGGCGCTGACAAGTACCTTGCAAAGCAATTACGCCGTGGCGATTACGCACCTGAGTTGATCCTAGATATGCATGGTATGAACAAAGAAACTGCCAAAGATGAGCTAGCAGCACTTATCCACGCTTGTAAAAAGCAGCATGTGGCCTGCGCTTGTATAGTTCACGGTATCGGCGAGCGTATTTTAAAACACAAGGTACCTCATTACTTAGTACAGCACCCTGATATTCTTGCTATGCACCAAGCGCCTCTTGAGTATGGTGGTAAAGGGGCCATTTTGATATTAGTCGACTTACCACAAAACCCAGAGTTTCGCAGATAATAGTTAACAAGTATTAACGTAGCCATTATCCAAACTAGCCTGCCGTTTACAAATACGCTATATTAGCCTGAATCATGTGTAGCCAGTTGATGATAAAAACCTATATTAGGTAAATAAATTGTACTGGCTGAAGACATTTAGCTTCTGTTTCTATCCTCAGGTTTAAAATGAACGATTTACTCAGTACAGATCTGACAATTTTACTCGTCGAACCGTCAGTGACCCAACGAAAGATTATTGCCAAAGAGCTCAAAGATGAAGGCGTGCAAAATATTGACTTTGCAGACTCAGTCAGTAGCGCCATAGACGCACTCAATCAGAATTTACCGGATCTCATAATCTGTACACTCTATTTGGCAGATGGAGACGCGCTCGCCCTACTGGATCATGTTCACGAACACTTTAGTGAACACCAGCTACCATTTATGCTAGTCTCCAGTGAAACACGCAGGCAACAGTTAGAAGCCTACAAACAATCTGGTGTAGTCGCCATTCTCCCAAAACCTTTTACCAAAGAGCACCTAGGCAAAGCCATTAACGCCACTTTGGATTTACTCTCGCCACAAGAACTTGAGCTTGAGTTATACGACATTCAGGATTTACGCATTTTGGTTGTAGATGACTCAATGTTAGCCCGTAACCACATTCAGCGAGTACTGCAAAACCTTGGGGCAACACGCATTAGTGAGGCAGAAAACGGAGCACAAGCACTAGACGTACTGCATGAGAGCATGTTCGATTTAATCGTCACGGACTTCAACATGCCAGAGGTCAATGGGCAAGAGCTCACAGAAGCGATCCGACGCTCCGATGAACACGCACATGTACCTGTATTAATGGTGACTTCTGAAGCCAATGAAACACATTTAGCGAACGTTGCGCAATCAGGTGTCAATGCAATGTGTGATAAGCCTTTCGAACCCAACATCGTAAAACAGCTCATCTACCAAATGTTAGAACAAAATTAACCATAAATTAGTTAATTAAACTACTTCACTTGGCCAAATCGACCACACTTCAGTTTTGGCCAACATTCTAAAAAAAATAAGCCCTTTAATAACAATCACTTAAGAATAAAATCTAAGCTGGCACAACCTTTGTAATAGTTATTACGTCTAAACAATCAAAGGAAACAGCAACATGAACTTATTTACTAAAGCACTTACAACTAGCCTTTTTATTGGTTTGTCAGCTTCAGCTAACGCGAATTCGATTAGCAGTGATTTATTAAGTGATGTGCAAAGTCGAGTGAGTGAAAACATTCAATCAAGTTTAGTGGAATTAAAAATAAACACTAAAAAGGCACTAGTAGATAGTTTGATCCGTACCAATAAGGACATCGAAACCGAACAGTCTGAAACAGCACAGGCTAAAAAGGACAACTAATATGTTTAGTGAAGTAACATTAATTAGCTTATTAGCGATGCCAGTAGTGAGCTTATTGCTGGCATATTTTTCGATAGAGACCATCAAGATGATCAGTCAAAAGTGGTTCGAGGAGAGTCCCTCATGATGTGGCGATTTATGAAAATAAAAAACCCGCACAAGGCGGGTTTTTAAAATTGAACGAAGTTGCTAATTATAGCTCGCCTTCGTTTTCAGATAGGAACTTAGCAACACCTTCAGGGCTTGCGTCCATACCTGATTTACCTTCAGTCCAACCTGCTGGACATACTTCACCGTGCTCTTCGTGGAACGCTAGTGCGTCAACCATGCGAAGCATTTCGTCGATGTTACGACCTAGAGGTAGATCGTTAACTACTTGGTGACGTACATTACCTTCAGAATCGATTAGGAAAGAACCACGGAAAGCAACACCAGCTTCTGGGTGCTCAACGTCATATGCTTGACAGATTTCGTGCTTAACGTCAGCAACTAGGTCATATTTAACTGGACCAATACCGCCTTCGTTAACTGGTGTGTTACGCCATGCATTGTGTGAGAATTGAGAATCGATAGAAACACCGATCACTTCAACGCCACGCTTTTGGAATTCTTCGAAACGCTTGTCAAAAGCGATAAGCTCTGAAGGACAAACAAAAGTGAAGTCTAGTGGGTAAAAGAATACAACCGCTTTTTTACCTTTAATACGCTCATGTAGATTATAGCTATCTACGATTTCACCATTACCTAGTACTGCTGCTGCTGTAAAGTCAGGAGCCTGACGGCCAACTAATACACCCATTGTTTTCTCCAAATAGTTAGGTTTAGTTCCAATATACAAATCGTTTTGTAATTTGATTCTAATTATTGAGGCGCTGTTTACGAAAAACAACCCCTTGAAAAAATTTGCCTCAGTTTATTCAGCTCTGAGGAAAAATAACAATCGAATTATCCGATAGGTACAATCTAAAAATTCGATGGGCCAATATTTAGACAAAAAAAAGCCCCTTGCGGGGCGCTTTTAAATCATTAATCCATAATGTCATTGGGCATGTCGGCACGAATACCCTGCCATAGCTCACTTGACTGATGACCATATTTACGGATAAGCGCAATCGCTCTGTCATAGTCGCCTTGCTCAGCCAATGCCGTTAAATCACGGTAGAATTCTCTGGTTAATTTACGGATTTTTGGCTCAGAGAAGTAATGGCAGCCGATTTTCGAATAAAGGCCTCTAAAACCATTTAAAATCAACACATAAATTTTGTTACCGCCAGCAATTGCCAGCTGGTGATGGACTTGATAATCATAATCTGCAAATGCTTCAGCCGTATCAGGTAGCTCCTGATATTGCGCCAGAATCTCAATCACTTTTTCAGCGTTTAGCTTAATCGCAGCACGAGTATAAATTGCACTGATGTTTGTTCTTGCAGACAATAATTGATCTGTTAACTCAGGGACTTTATCTTCATCAAGTCGCGCGAGTGCTTCTAAGATATTTAGACCCGATGTTTCCCAGAAATTATTCACTCGTGTCGGTTTACCATGCTGAATAGTTAACCAACCGTCACGTGCTAATCTCTGTAATACTTCCCTTAAGGTTGTACGAGTCACACCGATAAGTTCTGACAGTTCACGCTCAGCCGGCAATATCGACCCTGGCGGAAACTCCCCATTCCAAATCGATTCTACTATATATTCCTCAGCAAATCCCGCTGGGCTCTTGGCTTTAAAAATTCTCATTTTGCACCACTTAAATTACAACCAAAGGCAAGATACATTCAGCGCAAGCGACACTTGGTAGCAGGCGCAGCATGATACTGCAACTCGTTAATCTACTGATTGTACCAGATGGATATAAAGTAACAAGCGCAAGTGTACATTGAAGGTATAGTAATTAGAGTTAAAGCAAAAAAGACCAATAAAATAGAAACAATTCGCGTGTGGTTAGTGATATAAAATACCCCTTACGTTATCTTCATTCCCCTCTCAAATTGGTAAAACGACGTACTATATAAATTGGAACTTAAATTTAAAAATAGTGACTAATGAAGGGGTTGTAACATCGCTTTCAAAACATACTAAAAGACAACCTAACGGTAGGATTGTCTCTGTATGGCTCATATTTACGAGCAAATTGCTTGAAGCCTTTACACGACATAGCCATAATAGTGACAAAAAAGGAGATATACATGTTTGATAGACTTGCGAGGTTTTCTCGCTCCACCACCGCTTGGGGATTATTGTTTTTAAGTGCACTTACTTTCGAAGTCGTTGCACTATACTTTCAATATGCCATGGGCTTAGAGCCATGTGTGATGTGCATCTATCAACGAACAGCTATGCTCGGCGTGTTAATTGCTGCTTTCATAGGACTTTGTGGTACAAGCAACTATCTCGTCAGGCTAGTTGCTACGGCAGGTTGGGGAGTTGCTGCGATTTGGGGGTGGCTACTTGCACGTGAGCACTTAGACATGCAAACTACCACGGACCCTTTTGCGTTTACATGTGCTTTTGAGCCAAACTTCCCAGTCCCTTTGCATGAATGGATCCCATCTTTTTTTGCCGTGACCGGTAGCTGCTCAAATATAGATTGGTCTTTTGCAGGATTATCTATGCCAGGTTGGATGGAAGTGATCTTTGCTATTTACGCAATCGGCTTTTTGATATTTGCACCACTCATTATTTTTAAGAAGTAACATTGAGAGAAATATGATTTTTAGACTCAGCCAAATACCTGAACTTTCTACATTATCACTGCGCGAAAAACAGCAAGTGAAGGCAATAGCACTTTCTTTGCTATCTGCCAAAAGTAAGGTCATATTGGCTATATGCAAACTGGCTTTACTCACCCCCCTGTTTATGGCATTAGCTTACTTCGAAGGTTGGTCACTTCTTCCTGTATTGCTTGTCGCAGGTATTGCATATCCATTGCTAACAGCACCAATTGAAGTGCAGTTTGCGCTTAAAAACCTAAATCAAGCCCTATCTCAATTTAAGCAGAGCCAAAACTAGGCTCTGCCCCATCTCTTTACTCTAACACGACATGAGCCTGAATTTTATCTATTAGCCCCTTGCCTATACCTTTCACTCTCCCTAACTCTTGAATATCGAAAAACAGCCCTTCTAACTCTCTCGAGCGAATAATTGCTTGCGCTTTTGCTCTGCCTATTCCCGGCAGTTTCATTAGCTCTTCAACTTTTGCTGTATTTACATTGACCTGAAAAACAGGTTGAGAGAAGCTGTCGACCTCCTGTGCCTGCACCACATTAAGAAAAAATAAAACAGCCAATAGAAATCCAATATTCAATACATGCTTTGACATTCAGTTTATCCTTAAAAATTCGTGAGTTTCAAATCGCTTATCGTTTTTAAATAAGCTACCTAACCATAGGATTTATCTCCTTCTTTTGTAAAATACCTACTAATATTTTCATTGTATTTTTTTCATATGGATCGTCTAATTGGAGACTATAAGTTGCAATAATATCAAATACAGTTTACTGTATAAAAAAACAGTGTTTTATGGAGGGTGATTATGGCTGTTATAGTAAAGTATGTGGTTGAAAGAAATGGAGTAGAGCGAATGACATTTACTAGCAAAAAAGAGGCGGATGCCTACGATAAAATGCTGGATGTGGCAGAGGCGCTTGAAGGGATGCTTGATAAGGTAGACGTACCTCTTAGCGAGCAACAAGTAGAGTCTTTAGCACTCGAAATGGCAAAATATAAAGACGACTTTATCTCTGTACTTAAAGGCACAAAACCATCAGCAGAAAAAGAGCCAAAAAAATCAGCAAAAAAAGCTGAGGAAGACAGTGAAGACAAGGTAACGGCTATTAAGCAAGCATAACACGTTAATTTCTTTACTTGCTTATTCGATCCAAAAACGCAAAAACGCCGATCTATCGATATAGATCGGCGTTTTAGTCTGCGTTAAATCAGCTGAGTATTATTTTAATACCGCAGCAACTGCATCTGCAAAATAATCAATATTGCTGTGACTAATGCCCGCAACATTTACACGGCTAGAGCCCACAATATAAATTGAATACTCTTCACGAAGACGATCAATTTGCGCTTTATTAATACCTAAGAAAGAGAACATACCATGCTGACGTTCAATGAAAGAGAAGTCATGACCTGTGTTTCTTTGCTCAAGGCTATCTTTAACAAGGCTACGAAGACCATTAATACGATCACGCATCTCAGCAAGCTCTTGATGCCACTGCTGCGTTAATTCATCACTCGATAGAATCGTATTTACAATATCAGCACCATGTGCAGGTGGCATTGAATAAATGCTACGAACAACGCTTAACAATACTGAATTTGCAACATCCGCATTCGCAGCGTCTTTTGAAATGATTGAACATGCGCCAATTCGTTCACGGTAAAGACCGAAATTTTTAGAGCATGAAGAACAGATAATCATCTCTTCTACTGTCTGAGCCAATAAACGAAGACCGTTTGCATCTTCGTCTAAGCTAGTACCAAAGCCCTGATATGCAATATCTACTAATGGCGTGAAGCCTACTTCTTTAGCAAGATCTGCGAAAATTTGCCACTGCTCTGCATTGAGGTCCATACCACTTGGGTTATGACAACACGCATGCACTAAAACAACATCGCCTTTAGGTACTTGCTTCAATGTGTCAATCATCTCATCAAAAAGCAGGCCTTTGTTTTCATAATCGTAGTACGGATATTCTTTTACCGTTAAGCCAGCCGCTTCAAACAAACTAATGTGGTTTGCCCATGTTGGGGTAGTTACCCATACTGTCGCATCTTTGTTACAACGCTTGATGAATTCAGCCGCAACACGCAATGAACCTGTTCCACCTGGTGTTTGGGCCGTACGAACGCGATTGGCAAGTAATGTTGTATGGCTGTCGCTCAATAGCAACTGCTCCATCTTTGTACAGAAATCTAAATTACCTGCTAACCCAATATACGATTTTGTTGTTTCATTTTCTAAACGAAATGCTTCTGCTTTTTTAACCGCTTTTAAAACTGGCGTAGCACCCTGCTCATCTTTATATACACCAACACCTAAATCAATTTTGTTAGGGTTATCGTCTTGCTTATAAGCTGCCATTAGGCCCAAAATAGGATCTGTTGGTAATGGTTTTAGTTCTGAAAACATGTGTATTTTATTCCTATTAAAACTGATACGCACAAAATTAAAAAAGACGAAAAGTTGCCCACACTATTGTAAGCTCGCCTCTATTTATCTAAGTATTTAACTCAATATTACGCAGCAATTGTGGGGGTTATAGTTGCCATAATACTAACACAATTTAACAAGAACACGAGCCTTGTTACTCGGGAAGGTAATGCGTTATTTTCATGCAAGCCGCAGCAAGTACAGATAAATTGTCAGCAGTAAAAAAGTCTTTACTAAATGCTTCTGCATCAATGATCCCAACACAATCAAGCTTGTCATCTAATAACGGTAAGCAGACCTCTGCCTGTACTTTTGGATCACAGGTATAGTATTCACCACCCTGTGCAATATATTCGGGAATATTATTGATAATACGAGATTTTTCAGAAAGTACCGTCTGAATATTATTGGATGTTGCCGCAAACTGCTCATTGATGGGGAATAATGGACGACTAGGTGCACCATTGTACGCAAGCTTAAGCAATTGTTGCTCACCGTCAACTTGTCTTGACTGATAAATTCCAAACCATTCTACACCCGTTTTATTCGTCACAAACTCGACGATTGCTTGAAGCTTAGACAGTAAAACGTCATTTTCTTGCGTTCTCTCTATGATCGTGCCCAATTCAAATGGTGTGTCTTGTAAATGACCAAACAAACTACAACTTCCCCCCTCGCCGAGTTCTGGTATTTGATAAGACCAGATCGTCTGAGCTTGATGTGATGCCAAATAAGAATCTAGTGCATCAAGCTGTAGTTGAACAAGTGTATGGTCAAGGGAAGTTTGTGTTTTATCCAAGTATGCAGAAATCATTTAGCCATCCAAACATCTATATATCTAAACGCAATTTAACACGCAAATGTCTCTTTGACTATAGAAACACACATGTTTTTTGCTATTGAATATAAAAGAAAGGGAATGTCGTAAAAGAATTTCAATATAAAGAAGTAATTGAGACTTAATAACTAATCGAGCGAATACACCAATTTAACTTCATTGCCAATTCGGTTGTAGCTGACGCTGTCTGCTATTTCTGACAACAACTGAACACCCCGCCCATGTTCATTAGATAATGTACTATCACTTGGTAACTCAGGTTGAGAAAAGCCTCTGCCTGAGTCTTTGATATCAAACGTAATTAAACGCTTTTCGGGACTATAAATAGCCGCAATCTCAATAGATGCTTCAGTGAGCTTAGACAATGCTTCAGCACGCTGTGTGTAGTACTCCAAAAACCCATCTTCTTGATTTTTTAACTCTGAACTGATCCCCAACACGCCATGATCCAAAGAGTTATTGTATGCCTCAGACAATAAGAGAAATATATTCGAGCGATGCGCATCCACACCTTCCACATTGCTAAGCACATTCACCACTTCTAGGACTGGATCTGTCATTTTCATTTGTTCAGCGTCCAAAGAGACCGCGACTTCAAAAGGTAAGGAGGAATAATGCGTTTCACCTGACTGCTCAGCATCAGCTGGCAAACAATTGATAATCGCAATACTTAAATCATCTTGCTGTTCAGCATGCTGTGCGTAGTTTCTCACATTATCGATCACATCCTGCGTCGTAATGGACGGTGTACTTTGCAACGTGTCTATAAACCGCCCTTCACCAAACATTTCGCCATCCGGCCCTTCACTTTCAATAATGCCGTCTGTCGCCATGACCAGACGTGTACCTCTATCAACTTCAAAATGTAAAATCGTTCTTTCGAACTCATCGTCATCTAAAATCCCCAGAGCCATGTGTTGAGACTCCACGGTTTTTAAAACACGCCCCCCCTCATTGACCAAATACACATCAGGGAGTCCTCCAAGCCAAGCAGAAATATTTTTTCCCGAAGAGCTCAGTTCTATGATCGCAGCTGCACAGAACATATGACCTGGTAATAAAGTATAAAGGGAGCTGTTTAACTCCGTCGCGATATCTCCGACAGCCATGCCCTTTTGCACCATCGTGTAGAAAATTCTCGATGCCGGCAGCGCGCCTACCGCTGCTGCAAGACCATGACCGGTAAAGTCGCCTAGTAAACAGTAAAACCCGCCAATCGGGCTTTTTGCCATAAGGAACATATCACCATTAAACATAGATGCTGGGGACAAGTGAAAGTCACAGAGTCTATCAAACCTTTCTTGTCCTGAGAGCGCATTACGGAAGATATGTTCAACAATCTCATGCTCTCGTTCTGTTTGGTTGTAGTGGTATTCCAACTGCTTTTTTTGTTCATGAGCTTCTTTACTCAGCTTCCTGGTCCGAGCATGAGCACGGATCTTTGCTGAGAGAATAATTCTGTCAAAAGGCTTATGAATAAAGTCATCCCCGCCAACTCTTAAGCACTTCTCAAAGCTGGCATGATCTTCAAGCGCGGTGATAAAAATGATGGGTAAATACACATCACCTGCGTATTCTTTAATTTTTGGTGCGGTCTCGAAGCCATTCATTACTGGCATCATCACATCCAACAGGACAATATCAACCTCATGCTGATGCAATAGCGCCAACGCCTCTTGGCCGTTATTGGCAACCAAGACATCATAATGCTGCTGCTCAAGCATTGCCGTCAGCAACCTGCAGTTGAGGGGTTGATCATCAACCACTAAAATAAGCATGCTAATTAAGCTCTGCTAATCAATTTCAAATTTTTTATCAAATCTTGAAATTTGCAATATCTTTTTCAATTGTGGCCGGCAATTGCTAATTTGAATGCTGCCCACTGAATCTCCGAGCGTCTTCTTCATATTTAACAACATACCGAGTGCCGAGCTATCCATATAATCTGTATCTCGCAAATCAACAACGACTTTCTCGGTTTCATCATTCACTTCAGCATAAGCTTGGCGAAATGATTGTACTAAATTGAAGTCAAACTTCCCTTTAATCTGAATTGTTAAAGTCTTTCCGTCAGCTGAAGCATTTTTGCTCAGGCTCATTGCAAGCTCCTACTCTAAATTTAGTATTGTTATCCATCTTTATGTTTTAAATATAATCGGATTACGTAATTTCGCCAAAAAAATATAACGACATAAAACACTTTTTGTTAGTATCCAAAATAATGTAACTAGTTTGGAGTGAACAATGTCAGATGGTCGTTTAGTGTATTCTACCGAGCTGGGTCGAATTAAACCAGAAGACGAACAGCCGCAGCAAGAAGTGAAGCTTTTTAAAGATGGTCATATTCGTATCGAGCGTCAAACCAAGGGGCGAAAAGGAAAAGGCGTTATGCTGGTCGTCGGCATTGATCCTGCTGAACACGATCTAAAGAAATTAGCTAAACAGCTAAAAAGTAAGATGGGCCAAGGTGGCGCAGTCAAAGAAGGCGTGATTGAAATTCAAGGGGATGACCGAGAGAAACTCAAAGGCTTGCTTGTCTCACAAGGGTTTAAAGTGAAAATCGCAGGGGGTTAACTCCCTGCAGCTTTCATTATTTCTGGCTTTTGAGCAAACACCCCTTCCTCAGTAAGGGGGGCACTATAATAGTAGCCCTGTACAATATGGCAGTTATTTCTCTGTAAAAACGCAACCTGCTCGGCTGTTTCGACCCCTTCAGCAACCACTTTCATACTCAGCTTTTGTGCCATAGCAATAATTGCAGCGGTTATTTCCATGTCGTTTGTATCTTGCGGAATATCTTTTACAAATGACCTATCCACTTTCAACACATCAACAGGAAAACGTTTCAAATAACTCAAGGATGAATACCCTGTACCAAAGTCATCAATAGATAAAGAGACGCCTAGCTTTTTCATCTCTTTCAGTTGCTCTATTGCCGCTTCCACATCGCCCATAAGCATACTTTCCGTCAGCTCGAGATGTAACATGGAAGGTGAAAGACCTACTTCACTCAATGTTTGCGAAATAGTGTCAATTAAATTTGCATCTTTAAATTGACGGGCCGAAAGGTTTATCGCAATATCCGCGGTACACCCTTTAGATTTAAGCACCGCCGAAAAGCGACATGCTTCCTTTAACACCCAAGTGCCAATTTCAACGATTAAACCTGTCGCTTCTGCAATGGGGATAAACTTTGTTGGCGGAATATTGCCTTCAGTCGGGTGCTTCCATCTTATTAAGGCTTCATAGCCCAGTATTTTTCCAGTCCGACTATCTATCTGGGGTTGATACTGTAAAGAGAATTGTTGGCTTTTGATCGCTTGCCTTAGTTCATTTTCAATGTGTAACCGCTCATTTGCCGCAGCATTTAACTCTTGTGAATAAAAATGGAACGTATTTCGACCTTTTGCTTTTGCTTCATACATTGCCAAATCGGCATGTTTAAGCAACTGCTCTTCTTCTTGACTGTCAAATGGGGCAAGCGTAATGCCAATACTGGCACTGACAATCACTTCATTATTGCCTAATAAAATTGGCTGACTAAGCGTTTTTTGAATCGTATGTGCTACATCCATCGCATTATCACGTGTGCTGATCCCGCTTAACAATACAGCAAATTCATCTCCCCCTAACCGAGCAATCGTGTCCTCAGCTCTTAACCTTTGCTTGAGCCTATCTGCAACCTCAACTAACAGCCTATCACCAGCATCATGTCCGAGCGTATCATTGATGCGCTTAAACTCATCCAAGTCGAAATAAAACAGTG
The DNA here is from genome assembly GCF_000814765.1 of Pseudoalteromonas luteoviolacea. Lineage (GTDB taxonomy): Bacteria > Pseudomonadota > Gammaproteobacteria > Enterobacterales > Alteromonadaceae > Pseudoalteromonas > Pseudoalteromonas luteoviolacea_H. The sequence continues at coordinate 826,934 of NZ_JWIC01000004.1, read as the reverse complement.
CAAATGCGTAATGACCCCGAGACGCCAGCGCCATAGACTTTCTCAATTGCATGCGGAAGAAAGTGCGATTTGCTAACCCCGTTAACGTGTCAAAGTATGCTAGTTCTTCCATTTTCCTCTGGCTTTCTTTAACAAAGGAAATATCCTGTGCTGAGGCGACATAGCTTGAAATCCTTCCGCCATTTTCACGAATTGGCGATATGCTCAAACTAACCCAAATTTGGTCGTTGTTACTGCTTTGCAGCAATGTGTCTCCACGCCAGTAATTACGGCTTTTCAAATCAAAGTCAATATCATCAATTAAAATGGCCATCTCGTTGGAAATAATACCTAGCAGAGGAGAATCTAAGAAATGTGACTCTGGGAACCCCGTCATCTCGACCATTTTTGGATTGACGTATTCTATCTTAAAGCGTTCGTTGGTGATCACCACACCAGTGCCCGAAAATGCAACCGCTTTGGAGAGGCGATTAGCAGCTTTTTCGGCTATTTCCTTCTCACTGATGCGTTGGTTTAAGCCATTGACCAACTTTTTAATATCGTCACTCATGTCATTGAATGACGCATTTAAGAGCCCGATTTCATCGTCACTGTCAGTTAACTTAGGGTGGTCCCACTGCCCTCGACCGAAGCTGATTAAAACTTTAACCAGTTGGTTAATACGCTTTAAAATCAGGTGGTAAATTACTTGGTGTAGCAACATGGCTACGAACCCAGCATACAAGACAAAAAGCCCAAAAAATTTAACCTTGAGCTCCTCGAGCGCATACAAAGCCGTATCCCTGCGTTTATACATGCCTACATACCAATCAAGCTCTCCTAGGTGGATAATATTGGCAATATGCCCTGCTTTATCATAAATAAATTCATCCTGATAGCTAGGTAAATTAACTTTAAGCGCAGTCTCAACAACACGTTGAATGGCTTTGGGCAATACATCTTTTGCCTGTAATTCAGGGTGCTCGGTGGGCGTTAATAAGTTAGGGGCTGATATAATTCTGCCCTGCTTATCAAAAATAATATAACTCTGTTCATTGGTAGGTTTAGGCAAATGGGACAATAACGTTTCTAATTCCAAATCACTGCCTGTAAAGCCTCGATAAACATCGCCTTCATATAACGGCACGAGAATACTGACAACCCACTTATTCCATATCGGGTCGTGGTGAACGTCTGACCAAACCGCTTCTCTGGTTGGGTTTAATTCTTCACGTAAAAGTGGCTGGGCATGGATATTCGCCTGCCTGTTTTGCGCACTATCCAGCAGCACTGAATTCGGAGGCGCAATGCGTACGAAGTTCTCTGTGGTATAAATATAAAAGTTGAAAAAGTCTTGGAGTAAAATAGGCGAGAGCGTATTCCACAGCTTTTCGGACTTTTGAAATAACGCTTTTTCAGCGTCTGATAATTTATCTTTGAGTATGTATGCGGCAGACATTCCGTTTGCTGCGACACTATGCACCTTACCATCGAGTGAGGCTAAAGGCAGCTCTATATCAATGGATGAATCGGGCAGAGGCAGTAACACTTTTGAAACCACCACATTGGTCTGTTGTGCAAGATTCTTCTTGAGCTCTAAATACTGTGAAAACTGCTGAAGCATCTGCTCACTCAGATCATGCAATTGGACAAACTCGGCTTCAACTAGGTGCTTTTCTTCAGACTTCAGCATCAACGCAGCCGCAAAGACACCTGCAATGACACACACCGCGGAAATCAAAATTGATAATTTCACACTGAGAGAATTAGCACCAAAACGCGAAGGAGGACGACGATTGCCCACGATAAACTCTTTACCCTGTTATGTTTTTTTTCATATATTGACTTGAATATATCAGATCACACAAATCGTAGCCAATGCATTTATAGTATAATTTAAAATACCTTGTTGTAATTGGCTTAATATCTGTGTTAATAATATTGATAACACTGAAATATCAAATTGAATAGATTATGAACTTTTTTGCGCGCCGCTATTTTTTCTTTTTTAGCTTCTTTAGGTGAAGAGGCTTAACTGTTTGCGCGTAAAAACGAATAGCTAAGCCTCCCAACATCTGGGGGGCTTTTTTTTTGGCAAAATGGGAGTGAGGACCATGACGCAAGATACTTTAAATGCATTAAGAACAGAGATAAACGAAATAGACTCTGAACTGCTGGTGCTACTGGCAAAACGAAGAAGGATCAGCCACGGAGTACTGGAGTATAAGATCAACAATAACAAACCTATCCGCGATGAAGAGCGAGAACTCGCTTTGCTAGAGAAGTTAATCAGTTATGGAAAATCGCTCGGCCTTGATCCTTTTTACATCAACAACGTTTTTCAAGTCATACTAGAAGACTCGGTGCTGAATCAACAAGCACTTCTGCAAAAGAGCTTAAACCCAGATGCTGTGAATGATACCCACCGCGTAGCATATCTAGGTGGGCAAGGTTCTTATAGCCAATTGGCGTGCCACAAATACTTTAGCCGCCGTCCTGGTAAAGTCGTCGAACTCGGTTGCCAATCTTTTGAAGAGATCACAACATCTGTTGAACACGGTAAAGCTGATTTTGGCATTCTCCCCATTGAAAATACCAGCTCAGGTAGTATCAATGAAGTATTTGATTTAATGCAACATGCACAAGTGTCTATCGTTGGAGAGGTCACACATAGCGTTGAACATTGCTTGCTGGCAAAGCCTGGCATCGAGCTAAAAGATGTGAAAAAAATCTTTGCTCACCCACAGCCATTTGCTCAATGTAGTCGTTTCTTACAAAGCCTAGCCGATGTCGTTCATGAAAGCTGTGATTCGACCTCTAGCGCAATTAAGTTTGCTGGTGAATGTGATCACAGTGCCGCTATAGGCTCAGCACAAGCAGGGCGCTCTCAAGGCTTAGAAGTCATTAAAAGTGAACTGGCTAATCAGGCTGAAAACCATAGCCGCTTTATTGTCGTTGCAAGAAAGCCACTGCAAGTCTCGACTCAAATACCAACTAAGACGAGCCTTATTATGGCAACCAAACAACATGTGGGCTCACTCGCGGATGCATTAATGGTATTTAAAGAAAACAGTATCAATATGACAAAACTAGAATCACGCCCCGTGCCAGGCAACCCCTGGGAGGAAGTATTTTATGTTGACCTTCAAGCAAACATTGCTGACCCACAAGTGCAAAAAGCACTTGAAGCGCTCAAAGAGCATACTCAGACGGTGAGAATACTAGGCTGTTATCAAAGTGAATCGCTCAAAGCGGTTGACCCGATTTAAAGCGGTATTTTGGAGAGCAAGTCTCAAGTGCACTGACTGACAATGTGAAAAAAGCGCTATGTGCATAGCGCTTTTTTGCTTTACGAAGCCAGTTCGTCCAATACTTTAGCATCGTTGGCTTTATTTAATATCCCTCGACTTTGTGCTAAGAAAGTATGTGCACTGTCTGAGAAATAAGTTTGTGCTTTGTCAAAACCATCTATCAAGGCTTGCTTATCACCTTGTTTTAACCTCTGAAGTGTTTGTTCAAAGGTGTCTTGATAGCTGGCAAGTAACCCTTCCACATCTTCAAACTGGGCTAGCATAATATCCGCATACAATTCGGGAGATTGCGCAAATAATCGGCCAACCATCATCAGCTCTAATTGATAAATAGGAGAGGAACAACTGCGCAGCTCCTCTAAAGTATGACATTGCTTCGCTAAAAACTGTCCATATACAAACGTTGTTAAGTGGCGCATGACCTGAATAATTTGCATTGCTTGGTCATGCCTTTTCGCTTCCATCGGCACAATATGGCATCCCCATATTTGTAGCTGTTTTAGCAAGCCACTGCACGCTGACTCATCCCGCCCATGACATGCCACTACCGTTTGCTTAACCCAGTGTGAGATGTCCGGCCCGAACATAGGATGTAATCCGATCACGGGGCCACTATGCTTATTAAGCAGGCTTTTTAATGGACCCTGCTTTACAGATGTAATGTCAGCCAAAATACAGTCTGGAGCGAGCGGTGGTAAATCGGTTATGACTTGCTCTAAAGTATTAATCGGTACGCTGACCAGAACTAATTTGGCATCCGCCAAAATTGAATGGGCATCAGCCTGCTGAGATTTATCGAGTATCTTAACCTCATAACCTGAGCGTATAAATTGTTTGGCAAACAGCTGACCCATTGCACCTTGACCTCCAACAATCACAATCGGGGACAAGTCTGGGGCTGCGCATGCCAGCTTACTTTGTTGGTTTTCATAAGCCTCGCGCATCATTCGACGCAAAATATCTTCTACCAACTCTGGATTAACGCCTTTTTCTTCAGCTTGCTGACGACGAGCGGCTATTAGTGCAGCTTCTCTTTCTGGTGCATGCAACGCTGCACCCTTTTGTTGCTTAATTTGGCCAACCTGCTCGGTCAACCTCCTTCGCTCAGCGAGTAGACTCACCAGTTCGCTATCACAACGATCTATCTGGATACGCAACTCATCTAGGCTTAAGTTTTCTCTCATTCCCATAACGTAAACCTTAATTTACACAAGTAAATAATAAATTACACCCAGTCTAACAGGACGAATTTTATTAAGAAAGCGTCAATTTGTTTCTTCATACTATTGTAGGGTACAAACGAAGAATTTTTACACTATGCGGAAAAGAAGATGAGGCTATAGAAATTGGGAATTATGGACTGTTTTGAAAAGTTTTAGGCCTAAAACCAAACAGACCGCATAAAGCGGTCTGTTTGTTAAGCATAGGTAGTATGCGCGTATTAGTTAAGTTTCTCTTTAATACGTGCAGATTTACCAGAACGCTCGCGTAAGTAGTAAAGCTTAGCACGACGAACCGCACCACGACGCTTAACTGTAACGCTATCAACCACTGGGCTGTGTGTTTGGAAAACACGCTCAACACCTTCACCGCTTGAGATCTTACGAACAGTGAAAGATGAATGAAGTCCACGGTTGCGCTTAGCGATTACAACACCTTCAAAGGCCTGTAGACGCTCTTTGTTACCTTCTTTTACACGTACCTGTACAACTACTGTATCACCAGCGCCGAACACTGGTACGTCTTTTTTAAGCTGCTCTTCTTCAAGCGCTTTAATAATATTTTGGTTTACTTTTGCCATTTTATTTCTCACATTCCTAGGAGTAACTGTCTTCTAGCCACAAGCTTCATGTTCTTGCTGAAATTCAGCGAGAAGCCTTGCTTGCTCCTCAGTCAGAGCTAGGTTACGCAACAAGTCCGGACGGCGTAGCCAAGTCCTGCCTAATGACTGCTTTAAGCGCCATTTTGCAATTTCTTTATGGTTCCCACTGAGTAATACAGCAGGGACCTGCTTTCCATCCAATGTTTCAGGCCGAGTATAGTGAGGGCAATCTAACAGGCCATCCGAAAATGAATCCTGCTCAGCAGACTGATTGTGACCAAGCACACCAGGCACTAATCGCGCAACTGCGTCAATAAGTGTCATGGCAGGCAATTCGCCACCACTGAGAATAAAATCACCGATAGACCATTCTTCGTCTACATGAGACTCAATGATCCGTTCATCTATACCTTCATATCGACCCGCAACTAAAATCAATTTTTCAGACGTCGCTAATTCAGCAGCGCCTTGTTGATCTAGTTTGCGTCCTTGTGGAGACATGTAAATTACTTTTGCACCATTACCAGCTGCAGCTTTTGCATCTAGAATGGCTTTTTCGAGTGGCTCTACCATCATCAACATACCCGGACCACCGCCATAAGGGCGATCATCCACTGTACGATGCTTATCGGTCGCATACTCTCTTGGGTTCCAACAATTGAACTCAATCAAACCGTTTTTCACAGCTCGACCAGTTACACCTTGCTGAGTAATTGCATCAAACATTTCAGGGAACAACGATACAACGCCGACCCAAAGTTTTTGCTGTTCACTCATTAAAATGCTGGATCCCAATCAACCGTAATTTCACGTTCTTCATGCTTAACTTCAACAATGACAGAATCTGTCAAAAATGGAATTAAGCGTTCAGTCTGACCGAATGCATCTTTTTTGTTTGCTTTCACAACCAAAACGTCATTCGAGCCAGTCTCCATAAGGTCATCGACATGACCTAAGTTATAACCTTTATTGGTTACAACCGTCATACCAATTAAGTCTCGCCAATAAAACTCCCCTTCAGGTAATTCAGGAAGCTGCTCACTATTAACGGCGATTTCAGCATTGGTGAATGCCATTGCTTCGTCTCTGTCGTTAATGTTCGCAAATTTAGCGATGAAACCCTTGTTGTGGCGACGCCAGTCACTCACTTCAAGAGCTTGCCATTTACCTTGTTGCCCTATCAACCATGGGCTGAAATCGAAGATCCCTTGGGGATCATCAGTAAATGAATGCACCTTAAGCCAACCCTTAATACCGTAAGGGGCACCTAATTTGCCGACAACGAGTGTCGAGGTGTTATCTTGACTCATGGTTACACTTACGCCTATTAAGCCGCTTTACGAGCGTCTTTAACTAACTTAGCTACGCGATCTGAAAGAGATGCGCCCTGACCTACCCAGTGATCAACACGAGCAAGATCTAGACGAATTTTTTCTTCCTGACCAGAAGCGATTGGGTTAAAGAAACCTACTTTCTCGATGAAACGACCGTCACGCGAGAAACGGCTATCCGCAACCACGATTTGATAGAATGGACGCTTTTTAGCGCCGCCACGTTGCAAACGAATAGTTACCATACCGTCCTCTACATAGATTGACTGTTTTCATTAATAAGATAAAACTTCCCACTACGGGAAGCTGGGGAATTGTACGAGTTTTTCTCAACAATGCAAGTATGTTTTAGATTTAATTCTCAATCTTGACATACCTAGGTCAGTTTAGACCTAAAATGCACACATCATTTGGCTTCGTACCTGCCAAAATAAAGAAACGGATGCTATTGAAAACACCCGTTTAAATGCTCAAGCAAAGCGCAAAACACCTTGCTCGCAGGGAGACATTACACCCTAGAAGGTATATTTAGCATTAATCGCAAAATTACGCCCCGGCTGTGTGTATTGCTCTAGGTTCGCGTCAGCGGCTTGCCCTGCAACACTCTCATAAGGGATATATTCTTTATCTAATAGATTAAATACGCCGGCATTAAATCGTAGGTTACCGAAGTCATACTCAGCAAAGAGGTCAACGGTACCCCAGCCACCGGTCTTAATACCGTCCTCTGCTGGGACCTTAGTCATACGCTTAGCCGCTTTAAATGCAGCCGTAACCGACCAGCTATCCATTTCATAGCGCGCTTTTACAAAACCGTTAAGTGGACTAATAGAACTTAGGTATTCATTCGTTTCTTTATCTTTACCTTGTACATATGTAAGACCAGTGTCTACAGAAACGTTGTCATTTACCCAAACTGTAAAGTTCGCCTCTAGCCCTTTAATTTCTACTTCACCAATATTGTGATACTGATAATAGGTTTTAGGTGGCATATTTGGAATTTGACTGGGTTCAACACGCACTACTTTATTTGCAATAAAGTCATCAAACTTAGTATTAAATAGTGTTACGGAAAACTGCTTTGAGTCAAACCCACCTTTTACACCAAATTCTATACTATCACTCGTCTCTGGATCTAACTCAGGATTCGGTAAAATCTGGTAAAATGGCTCAACACCGTGGCTTTGATAAGCTAGATCATGAGGTGGAATTTTAAAACCTCGAGAATATTGCGCAACAACATTCACATTGTCTGACACTGCATATACTAAACCAAGCTTTGGCGATAGCGCAGTTTCACTGATATCTCCAAACTCTGTACCTTCATAAAGCTCACTTTGTTTTGCATCCATATCATACTTATCAAGACGCAAGCCCGCGTTCAATGTAACAGCATCAGACAAAGTAATATTATCTTGTACAAAAAGCCCCAACATGGTGGTGTCTGCACCAGGGAATGTTTTTTGTCCCTCATTATCAAGCACTTTATTACCTTGTGCATCGATTCGGGTTTTTAGACGCGGTCTTGATGTTTCATAGCCATCATAATCAAAGCCATAAACAAGTTGATGTGAGAGTGAACCAAACTCTAACTGCTTATCTAATACCAATCGCGTGCCGAAGATAGACTGTTCGAAACGATAATCGTTGTAATCCGTGTAAGGTCCAATACGGCTGCGGCTTCCATCATTGGCACGGATCTGATGACTGATTTGTTCAAAGTCAGTGAAGTAAACTTGTGCACTTAAGTTATCGTAAAAACCGGTCGCTGTTGAAGTATCAAACTCTAATGACAAAGAAAGACTTTCGTTATCATCCTTTGTTTCATATTCAGCGGCTGTTATCACCTGCTCACTATCTTGGTCGAAATAATCAACCGTCGCCAAAATGCGCTCACTCTCTGTCAGTGTAAACTCCGACTTCAGTAATAACGCATTAGAGATGTAATCAAAACCAGGGAGGTTTTCTTGATAATTCTGTGTTTCTTGACCCTCTCTGCGCGTCACTTGAATAGAGGTGGCGTTGGTATCACTAAGTTGCTTAGCAAAGGTCGCCGTGGCGCTCTTTTCTGAGTTAACACCATAATAGCCAATGCCAACTTGAGCATGACTGTCTTCACCAGCCAAATAGTCAGAAGGATCTTTTGTCGAGATAACAATAATGCCGCCAAGTGCATCCGAACCATAAAGAGACGACGCAGCGCCTTTTGCGACTTCAATTTGCTTAATATTGTCGACGTCAAAATAACCTCGACCAATAATTAGGCCACCACCACCAGAATAGGCATCATTTAAACGGCGTCCATCTTTCACATAAACGACACGATTTCCACCGATACCACGAATATTGAGCGCTTGGGCTTCACCTGCAGAGCCCGTAGTTGTAATCCCTGTTTGATACTTAAATGCACTATTTAAGTCCACTGCTAACTCACGTTCAATTTCTTGTTCGGTGACAACATTCACAGAACCCGCTACATCCTCAAGCTTTTGCTCAATACGCGACCCTGATACTACGATAACCTCGCTGTCTTTCTCAAATTGCTCCGCAACTGAACTTGGCGCAGTAAACACTGCTGCTGCAATACTTAGCGAAATAGTAGTTTGTTTAAACATTATCTTTTAACCTCAAACAGGAAGAACGAATAAATTTCGCTGTGCACTATAAAGGTATTTTTTAACTATCGCAAACGATAATTATTTGCATTTCTATAATCATGTAGATTTTAATTCTTCGAGAATGTATTATTACCGTCATTGGATACACGGACTCATAAGGGATTTATCAGTCACTCATACTGCCCTGCAAACGTGCAGTAGTGAGTAAAACACTCAAGTAATTAACACGTGAGAGAACAATGAAACATACCCTTTATATTGGTATTTTACTGATGCTGAGTAGCTTCGCTGCGAACGCAGAACGCTTGGTCGTCGCAGGTGGCACCATTACAGATATCGTCTATGCGCTCAATGCGGGTGAGTCTGTCGTTGCCGTAGACACCTCAAGTACATGGCCACCAAAAGCCACAACCCTGCCTAAAGTTGGCTATTATCGTGATTTGGCCGCAGAAGGCATTTTATCGCAAAAGCCAACCATGATTTTGACCCTAGAAGGCGCCGGCCGCCCTGAAGTACTCACGCAAATTAAAAGCACCGGAGTGCCACTCAAGTTGTATGAAAAGCCAAAGCATGTTCAAGGGCTTTTTGCTCTTATCACCGAAGTTGCAACCGATCTCAACAAACAACCTCAAGCAGAACAGCTAATCGACTCTTTAACAAAGCAATTGCCAAGTAAATCTAAACGCTCAGGCACGAAGGCATTATTTATTCTCTCTGCTGGTGAAAGAGGTGTGATGGTCGCAGGAAAAGAGACTGTACCAGATGTCTTATTTGACTATACAGGCATTAGAAATATCGCTGTACATAATGGTTTTAAGCCCTTTAACCGTGAAGCTCTATTAGTCAGTAACCCAGACTTTATTGTCGCCCCCAGCCATGTTGTCTATGGCGCAGGTGGCCCAGAAAAGTTTTGTCAGCAAGCATCCCTTGCTTTAATCCCAGCTGCGAAGGAATGTCGTCTATTAGTTATGGATTCTCTAATGGCACTTGGTATGACTACCCGATTACCTGAAGCCATTGCCAAACTAGACGCATTTCATCGTAAGCAGGCATTATGAGCAACACCGCACTTCCCCTTTTAAATTCAAATCAACATTTAAAGTGGTACTGGTTAAGCGGCTTATTGCTGCTTGGCCTTGCTTGGCTCTCTCTCAGTAGCGGTCCTGTTGGGTGGGATTGGAAAATGCCCATCGCTTGGGTACTACCCGATACCATGACAATGGACATTAATGAGCTGCAAATGAGTGTCGTATCACAAATTAGATTACCTCGATTGCTGCTTGCCATTTTAGTTGGCTCCGTGCTCGCTTGTAGCGGCGCGGCAACGCAGGCACTATGTCGCAACCCGCTAGCCGATCCCAGTTTAATGGGCGTCACAGGTGGCGCGGCGGTCGCTGCCATTGCCGTTATCGCACTCGCGCCCAAAGTTAGCTTTATTAATGAAGCCATGGTTGCACCTGCCGCATTCGTAGGTGCACTCACCATCACATCTGTCATTTACCGTCTAGCCAACCACCAAGGTCAGGTTCAAATCACGACATTATTATTGGCAGGCGTCGCCATTAATGCCATTGCCATGGCCATTATCGGCTTATTCAGCTTTTTTGCTGACGACAGTTCATTGCGTTTGATGACTTATTGGCAAATGGGGTCTTTAGGCGGCGCGAGTTGGTCAGCAATGATTTACGGCGCTCCTCTTATTATCATCAGCACCATCATGTTGATTTTGAAGAAACGCCAAATAAACGCACTGATGCTTGGCGAAAGAGATGCCAGACATCTAGGTGTTAATGTGAAACGCCTAAAAACCGAGGTTGTCTTCCTCGTTGCACTGGGTGTCGGTGGTGCCGTTGCAATGGCAGGCATGATTGGCTTTGTTGGCTTAGTCGTTCCACATATCGCACGCCTATTGGTAGGTCCAGATCTGCGAAAAATGCTGCCATTAAGTATGCTATTAGGATGCTTACTGATGTTATTAGCAGATTGGATAGCACGGCTTATTGTCGCCCCTTCTGAGTTGCCGATTGGTATCGTCACTGCGCTCTTTGGTGCACCATTTTTTATCTATCAGTTAGTGAAGCAAAAACGAGGCAATCATGCTTGAGTGTAGAAATATTGCCATTACACGCGGCAACAAACGCATTATTCACGATTTGTCTTTTACTGCACAGCAAGGTGAATTTATTGTCTTACTGGGCGAAAATGGTGCGGGTAAATCGACCTTATTGAGCGCAATATGTGATGATTTAAGTTATTCAGGTGATGTGTTATTTCACGGCCAGCTAATCAATCAACTTGACCCACAGCAACTGGCAACCAAACGCGCCATGCTGCTGCAAAATAACCGCGTCAATTTTGCTTTTAGCGCTGCTGAACTCATTGCAATGGGCCGCTACCCTTACCATGAGACTACGCTACTGCAGGCCGAGGTTATCAATGAGATTATCGCACAAATGTCTCTAGAAGCGTTAGCAGATAGAGATGTGACCGTACTCTCAGGTGGCGAGTTTCAACGTGTACAATTTGCACGATGCATGGCGCAACTTGATGCGCACAGGTCAGAGACCTCAGGCAAGTTAATGTTACTAGACGAACCCACTTCAGCATTAGATCTACATCATCAGCATATGACCTTAAGCAAAGCCAAAACTTTTGCCCAGCAAGGCAATACCGTCATTGCTGTATTACACGACTTAAACTTAGCATCATTATATGCTGACAGAATTTTACTGCTGCACCATGGCGTCATCTATCACGATGGTAATCCTCAAGATGTATTACGCCCTGAGGTGTTGCAACCAATATACCGTGCTGGTATGCAAATAAACTTGCACCCCAGCTTTGAAATCCCTATGATTTTTTCAGAACCGCTAACAGGAGCCTCCAATGCGTGAACAAGCCGCTTTTGAAGCACGCACCTTAGTACGACAGTCATCTGTCTGTGTGATCTCAACCATTTCAAAAAACCTACAGGGCTACCCTTTTGGATCTGTGTCTCCTTTTATGACGGACAATCAAGGTAGACTGATTTTTTATATTGCAGGGATTGCACAGCACTCTCGAAACCTTACTGAAGATAGCCGCATGTGTGCCACCGTGTTCGATGCAGCAGAGCAAGGTGACCAAAATGCTCATGCTCGTGTCACTGTAGTAGGTGATGCAGCGCCGGTTCCTGCCGAAGAGTCAGAAGCATTACTTGAGCGTTATGAACGTCAATACCCTGAAGCCATCTCTTACCGTCAAGCTCATGACTTCCAGTTATGGCGTATGGAAGTAAAACGTGTTCGTTATATTGGTGGCTTTGGTCATATATTTTGGATAGAAGAAAACGAATGGCAAGCACAAGAGCCTGAATGGACACTAGAAGATGAGAAGCGCATGGTGGAGCATATGAATGATGACCATGCTGATGCCAACCAGCTTATGTTGGAGCTTATTCATCAAGTGCAGTCGGACGATGTCACTATGACGACCATTGTCCCTGATGGATGCTACCTTCGCGCCAACGACAAAAACTACTACGTTCAATTCGAAAACGTATGTATGGATAGTAAAGCAGTGAGAATGGAACTTGTTAGATTGACCAAGGCAGCACGCAAAGCGCTTAGCTCTGAGGCCGAGCAAGATTAGGGCTTGATAGAGTAAAAAGGGAAGTGACATCACTTCCCTTTTTTGATTCAGTTAATTAAAACTTAGGACCGCCGCCGCCAAACATACCTGGAGGCATCATGCCTTTCATGCCGCGCATCATTTTCATCATGCCGCCCTTGCCTTTCATCTTCTTCATCATCTTCTGCATTTGCGTAAATTGCTTAAGCAACTTGTTGATATCTTGAACTTGAGTGCCAGAACCTGCAGCAATACGCTTTTTGCGAGAGCCTTTGATGATTTCAGGACGCGCACGCTCTTTTGGCGTCATTGAGCTGATAATGGCCTCCATCTGGTTAAAGGTTTTGTCATTGACTTGACCTTTCACTGCATCAGGTAGGTTATTCATGCCAGGCAGCTTTTCTAACATCGACATCATTCCGCCCATGTTTTTCATTTGCTTTAATTGCTCAGCAAAATCTTCCAATGTGAAACCGTCGCCTTTAAAGACTTTTTCTGCCACTTTTGCAGCTTTATCTTTATCAACTTTTGCTTCTACTTCTTCGATAAGTGATAACACATCACCCATACCAAGGATCCGTGACGCAATACGGTCAGGATGGAAAGGCTCAAGCGCATCAGTTCGCTCACCCACACCCATAAACTTAATCGGTTTACCCGTAATATTACGAATTGACAGCGCCGCACCACCACGAGCATCACCATCGGTCTTCGTTAAGATCACACCTGTTAAAGGCAGTGCTTCATCAAACGCTTTCGCGGTATTGGCAGCATCTTGACCTGTCATTGAGTCAACAACAAATAGCGTTTCAATCGGATTGATCGCCGCGTTTAACTCTTTGATCTCGTCCATCATGTCACTGTCAACGTGTAGACGACCCGCGGTATCCACCAGCACGACATCAATGAACTTTTTCTTCGCATGGCTCACCGCATTGGTGGCAATATCAACGGGCTTTTGAGAAATGTCACTTGGGAAGAATTCAACATCGACTTCCTGTGCTAACGTTTCAAGCTGCTTGATTGCCGCCGGACGATATACGTCGGCACTCACAACCAAAACAGATTTTTTCTTTTTCTCTTTTAAGAATTTGGCAAGCTTACCAACACTGGTTGTTTTACCCGCACCTTGCAAACCCGCCATCATCACTACAGCAGGTGGCTGAGCGTTAAGGTTAAGCTCTTCGTTCGCCTCACCCATTGCCTTTTCAAGTTCTTCACGAACAATCTTAATGAAAACCTGACCAGGGCTTAGGCTTTTAGTTACTTCTACACCAACAGCACGCTCTTTTACTTGTTTTACAAAATCGCGTACTACAGGCAATGCAACGTCTGCTTCAAGCAAAGCCATGCGCACTTCGCGCAGCGTTTCTTTAATATTATCTTCGGTCAGTCGGCCCCTGCCGCTGATGTTTTTAAGCGTTTTTCCTAAGCGTTCTTGGAGGTTCTCAAACATGTATCGCTTCCACTATCTCGTAATTACGCAACATTATACTGATATGCGCGCAACTAATACAGTATTCAAGTTATACAAAGATTCTTTTTACAAAGTCTATGCAAGCGGCGAGGCTTAAAATACAATAGCCTATAAAAGGACCACGAAAGTAGACACAAAGTTCATGATCATCATTTTGTCATTATTGGCGAGCCTGTTTTACATACTAGCAACTGGACACGTGCTTTCACGTTTATTCCATAAAGAAGGCCCAAGTCAAAAGCTGACCGTCATTTTAAGCACGGTGGCGATATTGAGTCATATGCTGGTATTGGTGAACTCCGTGTTTACTCAGCATGGGCAAGACTTAAGTACCATTAACATTGCCCTGTTGACTTGCTGGGTGATTGTCGTTTCTGTCACAACGGTTTCCTTAAAGTTCCCCGCAACGTTATTATTGCCTGTGGTCTATGGGTTTGCAGCTATTTTGCTTATTGCCAGTTTGTTCATTCCACATCATATCATCATGGATGATATCAATGTGGACATTGGCCTAGTCACGCATATCTCTTTATCCCTGCTGGCTTACTGTATTTTAATCATTGCTACTTTATACGCTGTCCAGTTTTACTTTATTGATAAGCGTTTAAAAAGCAAAGATCTCGCTATCATGAACAGCCATTTACCTCCGCTGATGCAGGTAGAATCTCAGCTATACCAACTTCTCACCGTAGGTACAGGCCTGCTCACACTGGCTCTGGTTGCTGGGTTTGCGTTTTTAGATGGCATGTTTGATAAAGCGTCCATCCACAAAACGGTATTGTCATTGATTGCATGGACGATATTTGCTTCTGTTACCTTGGGACATCATAAATTTGGCTGGCGTGGAAAACCGATTGTTTTTGCCATTATCGGCGCATCCAGTATCGTCACATTGGCTTACTTTGGCAGCCGGTTTATCCAAGAAGTCATCTTAGACAAATTTTAATACAAAAAAATAAGCGTCGAGCTTGACTCTGCTTCTATGCTGACGCTTAATAACCTTTCGAAAGTAAAAAAGGGATCCTCTGTTGGACGACATATCTACCAACGCCTTGTTCATCATACTTGGCGTGCTGATACTTATATCAGGTTATTTCTCAAGCTCTGAGACTGGCATCATGTCCATTAACCGCTACAGACTCAGACACTTAGTTAAAGAGAATAACAAATCTGCCAAGCGCGTAGATAAACTACTTCAAAGGCCAGATCGCCTTATTGGACTTATTCTGCTAGGTAACAACCTCGTTAATATCGCAGCATCTTCTGTGGCTACACTGATTGGCCTGAGACTATTTGGTGATGCAGGTCTTATTATTTCAACTCTGGTTTTAACCTTGGTAATCCTTATTTTTGCTGAAGTCACACCAAAAACACTGGCAGCCCTTTACCCTGAGAAAGTGGCTTTTCCAAGCTCGCTTATTCTCAAAATTTTATTAAAATTCCTTTTCCCCTTCGTGAGCGCCATAAACTTTATTACCAATGGTATTCTTAAACTATTTGGTGTTTCTCCAGAGCAAATTGAAGAGCATAGTCTCAGTAAAGAAGAGTTAAAAACGGTCGTAAACGAATCAAGCGCTATGTTACCAACCAATCACGGCAGCATGTTGACCTCCATTTTAGATCTTGAGCAAGTCACCGTTGAAGACATCATGATCCCTCGAAATGAGATCAATGCCATTGATATTAACGATGACTGGAAAGATATTTCTCGTCGGCTAACAAATGCGCAGCACACTCGAGTGCTGTTATACCGTGATCAAATCGATGACGCTGTCGGCTTTATTCACTCAAGGGATGCACTGCGCTTGTTAACTAAAGAGCAGTTTGATAAGCCATCACTACTGCGTGCTGTTAGAGAAATATACTTTATTCCTGAAGGCACATCGCTGAATACTCAGCTGCTGAAGTTTCAGCAAAACAAAGAGCGTATAGGACTTGTTGTAGATGAGTATGGTGACATTCAAGGCCTCGTTACACTCGAAGACATATTAGAAGAAGTGGTTGGTGACTTTACAACGACTCAGACACCCACACCAAGCGATGAAGTGACGGTGCAAAGTGACGGCTCCGTTTTAGTTGATGGCAGCGCCAATATCCGCGATCTCAACAAAGAAATGGGGTGGGAGCTACCTACTGAAGGTCCTAAGACACTTAGCGGGTTAATTGTTGAGTATTTGGAAGATATTCCAGAGAGCCAACTGAGCTTAAAAATCGCTAACTATCCAATGGAAGTCATGGAAGTGAAAGAAAACATGATAAAAATAGTCAAAATTTTTCCACTACAACAAGCGAAAAAACAAGCTTAAAAAAAAGGGTTAGCACATGCTAACCCTTTCTCTTCTTACTCGGTCTGAATGCGTGTATTCAGCACTGGTTATTACGAAAACAGTCTCTCAAACCAACTCTTATTAAGATCGTCCTCACATCGCTTCAGCTGCGCGCCATAACGAGATGCTCTGTGTTTTACTTTATTGGCTACTTTCATTAGCCATTTTTTCTGCTTGTAGGTACCGCGGCGATATCCGCCCCAGCCTTCATGGTAATTTAAATATTGCGCATAGGCATCCCACTTGGACACCCCATTTACCTTATGGGTTTTATAAACAAACCAGCCCATAAAATCGATTGCATCTTCAAAATCGTCTCTATCCGCACCTGAGTTACCCGTTTCTCGGATATAATCACTCCATGTCATCGTTTTTGCTTGAGAATAACCATACGCGGAACTAACGCGACCAATCGGGATAAAACCTAAAAAGTACTCCATAGGTGGGGCTGCATCATGCCTAAAAGAGCTTTCTTGATACATCATGCTCATTAACACATGCTTGGGAGATCCCCACTTTTCTTGAGCATCGCGCGCATCGTAGTACCAGTCTTCTTTCTCTTCAAAAATCTTACAAATATCATTCGGTTGCTTAGGGGGAGCCGTCGCACAACCAGTCAGAGCCAGAAGTAGAGGTAAAAATATTATTTTTTTTCTCATTTTTTTTGAACTCACCTGAACTTTTCTATTTTGCTGGGGTCATACTACTTGAATGCAGCAGTTTAGCATTGTTTCATCCCTGATATATTTTTACGCAGCCCCATGGGCTGCGTTTTTTTATGCATTCTCAAAATAATCTTGTAAAAAAGCCTTCAGCGATTTTTTATCTGCCTGACAAATTGCCTGCTCATCCAAAAATGACCGCGTTACTTGCTCATTTAACTCGGACTCTTGATAATATTGATAGTCGCTTTGCAAATGTGATTGCTTATATTGCTGGGCAAGTACCAATGCTTGCTCAGCAGAGTCGGTATCCTGACCAACTAAAGATGCGACAATTTGACCAGAGAAAGTGTCCTCTGGGTTATCTACCCATGCCGCTAACTTTGCAATTGTTTTTGAGTAAACACGGTCACCATGCGCACTATCAAACAGCGAAGCAATCTTGGCCAAATCACTAAAGATATTTTTAGCCCACGTTTCTATCGAAATTTGCACGCCTTGTTGCTGTAAATGCGTCGTCGTATCTCGACCTGTGCTAATCACATTTTGTAAATTTTGATCAGATATTTGCTGCTCATTCCAATCCATCTCTGGAGAGTCTTTTAACAAGCAATAAGTGAGAAATACATCCAAAAATCGGATCTGTTCCAAGCTTATCCCTGTTTCAGAGAATGGGTTAACGTCCAAAGCACGGATTTCAATATATTCAATACCACCACGAGCTAATGCCTGTGTTGGTGTCTCTTGCGGATTTGCATTGCGTTTTGGTCTAATTGGTGAGTAGAATTCATTCTCGATCTGAAGAATATTTTTATTCAGCTGTTTAGGTGATTCCGCTTGATAATCATCAATATTTTCATATAAGTCAGAGCGACAGCGGATCGCAGTTTGCAACCCTTTAACATATTCTGGCAAACTGTTATACATCACTTTAAGTGAAGACTGTGCGCTATTGGTATACCCTAAATCGCCTAATCGTAATGCAGTTCCTTTATCTAAATATAAAGTACCTTTACCTGACTCCTTAAACGGTAAATCACTCTGCTTGCCCTGCAAAAATGAACGACACAATGCAGGAGAAGCGCCGAACAAAAAGCTGATCAACCACAGCTCACGTTTAAAATTACGAATAAGACCGAGATACTTATTAGAAATGAATTCTTGCAACGGGCTGCTATCTTGCTCACTGGCTTTTAACGCATCCCAAAAACTATCAGGGAATGACATATTAAAATGCACTCCTGCAATCGCTTGCATCATGCTGCCATAGCGGTTTTTTAGCCCTTCACGATACAAGGTTTTCATTTTTCCGATGTTTGACTCGCCAAATTGTGCCAGCACAATATCATCTTGCTCTTCAATAAAGCAGGGCATACTCATAGGCCAGAGCATTTCATCGCCCATATTCGCTAGCGTGTATTTTTGCAAGTCTCTCAGTTGAGACAAGGTTTGCTCCGCTGAAGTACTGACTGGCGTAATAAACTCAAGCAGAGATTCTGAAAAATCTGTCGTAATTGAGTTATGTGTCAATGGATGCCCAACACCTGCTGGGTGCGATGTTTTAGCAATTTTGCCGGATGGCTGGATCCGTAAAGCTTCTCGTTCAATACCACGCTGAATATTTGTTAAAGAGGAGACAAGCGCAGTGTTGGCAAGTGTTTCTAACTTGCTATCTAAATTAGTGTGTTTCAAAAAAATACCTCGAGGCTCGGATCAAGCTTAAGTTATGCCACATTCAATGGGGGCAAATTTAAAATACTCAAGCCACAATAATGACTTTGCCAAAGTGCTCGCCTTGCTCCACATATTTGTGAGCCAAAGCAATCTCATCTAGCTTAAATTTTTTACTCACAACAAGATGCACTTGTTGTGTCGCGACGGTTTTATACAGCTCATTGAGATGATTTGGATTAGTTTGAACTAAAATTCCTTCTCCCTGAGCGCCTAAAGATTCACCATGTTTTATTACAGTATCTTTGGTAATTGAAGGCACAGTTACAAACTTGGTATCAGCCATCAAGTTTGACAACATTTTACAGGCAAGCTCACCTCCAACCAAGTCTAATAACTGCCCTGATCTAGTTTCACTAAAAAACTCTTCGTATGACATAACAGTGACGTTAAAGTTCAGCGATGCTATAAGCGCCTTTCGCGTTGTCACCGCGACGACTTCAAACCCTTTTAATGCTGCTAACTGTAATGCCAGGTGACCAACGCCGCCAGTCGGCGCATTTATAAATAATGTGCCCGCATTCACATCCAATTTTTCCAAAGATTGAAGTGCTGTTAATCCTGCTAAACTCAGACCAGCCAAATCCTCAGAAACTTTCGCATCAATCGTAATAAGTTCTTCTCTGTGGGCAGTCACATGTGTTGCATAACATCCAGGCGCTTGAGGAAACCCAACCATCCCCATAACAGTCTCTCCGACAGTCAGATCACTGACCCCTTCACCAACCGCTTCGACAACACCCAGTACATCATAGCCTAACGGTAAAAACGCATCGTCTGCTTTGGCCTGCGCAACATAACCTAAACCGCAACGAGTTTTCACATCAATGGGGTTGATAGAAGATGAGGTAATACGAATAAAAACTTGTCCGTGTTCAAGCACGGGCTTAGGAATGTGCTTTATTTCTAGTGTATTAGCAGGACCAAAATGTACGACACCCGCCTGTTTATAATTTTTATCCATGTTATGCCATCCAGAACGACTAAATAGCTGTTAAATTTAACATATCAAAGCAACCCCCCCCAAACAACTTTATCGTGTTCTTCGGGGGGTTCATAACAAATAGTGTCTGGTACATTAAGCCTTCAATGCAAGCAAGTTATTGACCTGTAAACTCTATTTTATCTTCATTCACATCAACCTTTATAGCTGTATGTCCGCTAAAGTCTCCCTGTAACAAGCTTTGTGCGAGTGGATTTTCGATATATTGCTGGATAGCGCGCTTCAACGGCCGTGCGCCAAACACCGGATCAAAGCCACTTTGCGCTATTTTTTCAAGCGCGCTTTCACTCACTTCAAAAGCGAAACCATTGTCTTTAAGGCGACTCGATAGTTTATCAAGCTGGATCCGGGCAATTTGTTTAATGTGCTCTGTAACCAATGGGTGAAATACCACAGTCTCATCAATACGGTTTATAAACTCCGGTCTAAACTGAGTTGTCAGTACGTCCATCAATTTATTTTTCAACCCTGCATAATCATTACTGCTGGCCTGCTCTTGGATAACATCAGATCCTAAATTTGATGTCATAATAATCACCGTATTTTTGAAATCAACTGTGCGACCCTGGCCATCCGTTAAACGACCATCGTCTAGGACCTGTAATAAAATATTAAATACATCAGGGTGTGCTTTTTCTACTTCATCCAACAACACAACAGAATAGGGTCTACGACGCACAGCTTCAGTCAAATACCCACCTTCCTCATAGCCAACATAACCGGGAGGCGCGCCAACTAAACGCGCTACAGAGTGCTTTTCCATAAACTCAGACATGTCGATACGCACCATGGCATCCTCAGTATCAAACATGAAATTCGCCAATGCTTTTGTCAGCTCTGTTTTACCCACTCCGGTTGGGCCTAAAAATAGAAACGAACCAATTGGTCGATTCGGATCCGCAAGACCTGCCCGTGAGCGACGGATTGCATTGGCAATCGCATTCACAGCTTCGTCTTGCCCTATCACTTTTTGATGTAATTCATCTTCCATATGAAGGAGTTTTTCACGCTCCCCTTGAAGCATCTTCGCAACCGGAATACCTGTCCAGCGAGACAGAATTTCCGCAATTTCATCTTCTGACACTTGGTTTTTAAGCAAACTCATTTCTTGCATTTCTGCCTGAGATGCCAAGTCTAATTTACGCTCAAGTGCTGGAATGCGACCATATTGTAATTCAGACATGCGCTGTAGGTCGCTTGCCCTACGTGCCACTTCAAGATCTAAACGAGCTTGCTCTAGTTCAGCTTTGATGACTTGCGTCCCCTGTAAGGACGCTTTTTCAGCATTCCAAACTTCATCCAGCTCTGTGTATTCAGACTCTAATTGCGCGATAAGTGACTGCATTTCGGTACGGCGCTTTTGACTGGCTTCGTCTTTCTCCTTTGCCAAAGCATTGTCTTCTAATTTTAACTGGATAATACGCCTTTCAAGTTTATCCAGCTGTTCGGGCTTCGAGTCAATTTGCAAACGAATAGATGAACCAGCTTCATCAATAAGGTCAATGGCTTTATCTGGTAACTGGCGGTCACTTATGTAACGATGCGATAAGTTTGCCGCAGCAACAATCGCCGGATCAGTAATATCCACAGAATGGTGCAATTCGTAACGCTCTTTTAAGCCACGCAAAATAGCGATGGTGTCTTCCACTGTCGGTTCTGAAACAAAGACTTTTTGAAAACGTCTTTCCAAGGCTGCGTCTTTTTCAATATACTGACGATATTCATCCAGTGTCGTTGCACCAACACAATGTAGCTCACCACGTGCAAGTGCTGGCTTCAACATGTTGCCCGCATCCATTGCACCATCCGTTTTACCTGCACCAACCATGGTATGGATCTCGTCAATGAATAAAATTACACTGCCTTCTTCTTTGGCCAGCTCATTTAACACTGATTTCAGTCGCTCCTCGAATTCGCCACGGTATTTAGCGCCTGCAACCAATGCCCCTAAATCTAGAGACAAAACACGTTTATGCTTAAGGCCTTCAGGTACTTCGCCATTGATAATGCGTTGCGCTAACCCCTCTACGATGGCTGTCTTACCAACGCCAGGTTCACCGATTAGCACAGGGTTATTTTTAGTTCGACGCTGCAAAACTTGTATCGTGCGCCTAATTTCATCATCACGCCCAATAACAGGGTCGAGTTTGCCTTGCTCTGCACGCTCAGTGAGGTCAATGGTATACTTTTCTAGTGCCTGACGCGTTTCTTCCGCATTTGGATCATCTACCTTTTGCCCTCCCCGTATCGCTTTGATGGCCTTTTCAACTTTATCTTGCGTAATATTAAGGGTGCGGAATATATCTCCAAGCTCACCTTTGTCTTCACAGGCTGAAAAAACAAATACTTCGCTAGAGATGTATTTATCTTTACGCTTTTGAGCATATTTATCACATAAATTAATTAAGGAAATTAGGTTGTTAGACAGCTGTACATCACCGCCTACCCCCTCGACTTTAAACAGCCGCTCGATAGACTGAGATAACTTGGTATTGAGCTCATCTGCACTGACACCAGCTTGAGCAAACAGCGCTCTGACACTTGAGCCGGTTTGTTGTAACAATGCATACATTAAATGTACAGGTTCAATGAATTGATGATCTCTGCCTAAAGCAAGAGATTGAGCATCTGACAACGCACTTTGGAATTTGCTGGTAAATCTATCTAAACGCATGAGGCTCCACACCTAAGTAATCTTAACTACTTCTTTAAGTGGGTCCTTTAGCGAATTTGTTCAAGTAGCGGATGTAATTTATTTGCGCCAGATCACAGTTGCCATCCGACCACACTGACCATCACGTCGGTATGAATAGAAGTGTTTTTCGTGCTGATATGTGCAGTGTTCGCCGCCATAAATGCTATTGATATTGAGTGCATTCAACTGAATGCGAGCCAATAAGAAAATATCTGCGAGAAACTTATTCTCGCCGCTTGGCATAAATGCCTGAGCTTGCGACGGCATATTTGATGTAAAAGCCTCTTTGACCTCAGCACCGACTTCAAATGCAGTAGGCCCAATTGCAGGCCCAAACCAAGCCACAACCTCATTTGGTTGCGCACGAAAACACTTTAATGTATTCGCGATAATACCTCCAGCCAGTGGACGCCACCCCGCATGAATAGCAGCAACCTCATCACCTTGACGACTCGCCAATAAAATGGGCAAACAATCCGCCGTCATAATCGCTAAAGGCTGCTTTCTTAGCCGTGTATATAACGCATCTGCACTGAACGTATCCTCAATGGGTGTTTCTGAGTCAACCACCAATACGTCCGTCCCATGTACTTGGTTGACCCAAGTTGGTAGCGCAGGAAGAAACTCCGCCAACCGCCTACGATTACTATTAACATCACTTGCCCTATCACCTACGTGAAGTGCCAGGTTAAATTCATCAAAAGGCGCTTTAGAATAACCATCTAAGCGGGTGCTCGACAAAGCACCTACTTGATTATATACAGGCCATCGAGGCAATAACATAAGCTAGTATTCGATTTGTGGATTAGCTTTTGTATCAGCTCTTAATATCTCAGTCAGCGCTTGCATATCGTCAGGAATTGGCGCTTCCCAAGTCATTTTTTCACCAGTAATTGGGTGAGCGATACTGAGCTTAACAGCATGTAGTGCCTGCCTTTTGAAGCCACGTAATGTCTCCAAAAACTCTGCCGAAGCATTTTTAGGAGGACATGGACGACCGTTATATAGTTGATCCCCGATTAATGGGTGTTTTAAGTAGGCCATATGTACACGGATCTGGTGTGTTCTACCTGTTTCCAGACGTAACCTAAGTCGCGTATGTGCTCTGAACTTTTCAGCAACACGATAATGTGTAATAGCCGGCTTACCCATTTCATGAACAGCCATATGGGTACGTTTTGTAGCGTGGCGACCAATTGGCTTCTCAATAACACCACCGGCGGTCATTGTGCCATTACAAATTGCTTCGTACTCACGGGTGAAATTAGTACGCGCCTGCAAGTTTTTAACCAAGTGCGTTTGCGCCTGAATAGTTTTCGCCACTACCATCAAGCCAGTCGTGTCTTTATCTAGACGATGCACGATACCAGCACGTGGCACATTGATAATATCTGGGTGATGATACAATAACGCGTTTAAAACGGTACCATTAGGGTTGCCTGCACCCGGGTGCACCACCAAACCCATAGGCTTATTAATGACCAGAATATCGTCATCTTCATAAACAATATCCAATGCAATATCCTGCGCTTCGTATTCACGCTCTGCTTCTATTTGTGTTTCAATCTCTACGACTTCACCACCAAACAGCTTTTCTTTGGGCGTGCTCAATGTTTGACCATTTACAGTCACTTTTTCATCCAAAATCCACGTTTTTATTCTAGAACGTGAAAAATCAGGGAACAATTGCGCTAATATTTGGTCTAGACGTTTACCGCCTAACTCGATTGGCACTTCGGCTTGTAGAGAAATTTGCTCTGACATGTGTAACTTTACCTAAATTACCAGTGCAAGCCTCGCTCGACTGGGTTAGAATCGCATAAATGCATAGTTTACTCGGTTTTACCGACTTGGCCTAGCCGAAGACAACGAAGGTAGTAAAATAAAATGATAATGAAGTTGGGAAAACGCGCTGCAGCAGTATTTATTAGCGCATCTATACTAGGATTAGCCGCATGTTCTTCAGCACCAGAACAAGAAGAAATTGAACGTGTACCAAACAAATCTGTTCAAGCTTTGTATGAAGATGCCAAACGCACATTAGACTCAGGCCTATATGCCAGAGCCATTCAATTATTAGGTGCCATTAACGCACGTTACCCGTTTGGACCATACTCTAGACAAGTACAAATGGATTTGGTTTACGCACACTACCAAACAGGCAATATCGACCAAGCACTTGCCACGGTTGATCGCTTCATTCGATTAAATCCAAATCATAAAAACTTAGATTACATGTATTATATGCGCGGCTTGATCAACATTAAAGCTGATGAAAATGCGTTTCAGGAGTACTTTGGTGTAGATAGAGCTGACCGTGATGTAAGTAAAACACGCGTTGCTTTTCAAGACTTATCAACTTTGGTCAAAAGCTACCCGGACAGCGAATATACCCCTGAAGCAAAGAAACGATTAGCGTGGCTACTCAACAAAATGGCACGTTATGAACTGAAAATTGCCAACTATTACTTCGAACGTGAAGCATACTTAGCCGCTGCGAATCGTGGCAAGTATGTTGTGGAGCATTATTCACAAAGCAGTTATTTACTTGAAGCTTTGGATATGATGGAAAAAAGCTACGAAAAGCTTGGTTTAACTGAATTAAGTGAAAACGTCAGGAAGACTAAGGCGCTTAACCAACGTTAAATGCATCGGATCAGGCATCTTTGATGTGATGCCTGATCAAACTGACTGGCTTTAAATTGCTTCTTCGTCTTCTTCGCCAGTACGGATCCTTACCACACGCTCTACTTCAGTGACAAAAATCTTACCATCACCGATTTTTCCAGTTTGAGCTGTTTTTAAAATAACATCGATTGCGCGATCAACATCTTCTTCAGCAAGCACAATATCTAGTTTTACTTTAGGTAGGAAGTCAACCATGTACTCCGCACCACGATATAACTCAGTATGGCCCTTCTGGCGCCCAAAGCCTTTCACTTCACACACCGTCATGCCAGTAATACCGATATCAGACAGGGCTTCCCTTACATCATCCAACTTAAATGGTTTAATTATTGCTTCAATCTTCTTCATGATTATCATGCTTCCTCTGGTAATGGGTCGATTTTAGACAATAGGGGCAAGCATGGCAAACATAGCTGTTGAATAATATATTGAAAAAGCGCAAAATAAACTATCGACACCTGCCTATTTTGGGAGCTGATTATGCGACATCAACAGGGCATGAGCTTAATAGAATTGCTAATCACAGTGGCAATCTTAGGCACCTTAGCTAGCCTAACGTTTTTCTTTACGAGCTCTACATATCAAGAGAATCGTGCGCAAAGTTTTTTACTCGAGCTAAAGCGCAGTGTCACATTCGCTAGAGCGAAAGCAACAGCCAGTGATGAAATCGTCATTGTCTGCCCAGCTTTAGAGACCCAGCTGCTACAAAATCAAGACTTCACTTGTAGAACCGATTGGAAAAGCAATCGCATTGCGATATTTGTAGACCGTGATAACAATGGTGCATATACGGTCAATACCGATGATTTACTTAGGGTTATGGAGAAGGTTACAGATATTGATGATTTAGAATACCCTGTTGCATCTCTAAAGTTTGACTCTAGTGGTCGATTAGGCAATGGACAAAATGGCGTATTTGTATATTGCCCTGAAGGCGCAGCAACAAAAAATCAAAGCTTAAGCATCACACAAGCGGGTACGGCATTATTCACTGGTAATACAACACAAACATGCACTGGGTAATAAATAATTAGGTATAAATTAACTTTTTCATCCCACACTCCTTTAGAGTGTTTTCAAAGCAAAAGCATAATTATAACCAGCTAAAAGACGGCCTATTTAGTTAGACTTCCCCTCAAAATCACCCCTGTCACCTACTGTAGTCATTTTATAAAGGACTGGGGATAATGAACAAAAGGAAACGGTTCACGTTCGGATTTTCGCTATTCGAATTCATCATTACACTCTCAATTTGTGCCATTGTGGCCACGCTATCCATACCCTCGATGACGGAGATCTCCACCACAAATAGAGCAAAACATGCGCTTATGTACCTAGACAGGCTCGTCAGTTATGCGCGACTAAAAGCCGTATACTCAGGTGAACGCATTACTTTATGCCCATTGGTCGCTAATTGCTGCGCACGAAACTTTTGGCATCAAGAATTGACTTTATTTATCGATAGGGGCGCTTTAAAGTGCTTCGATAACAAAGACACCATTTTAACTGTGAGCCATAAAATACACGTGCTAGACGAGTTGACTTATCAAAGAAGTGCCCTGACCTTTATTCATACGGGCACACTTTGGGGGCTTGGTAATGGGACCTTTACATACTGTGTTAAACGCAAAGATGGACGCAAGTTCGGTAAAGCACTTTCAGTCAGTACCACAGGGCGAACACGGCTTAAAGACACTTCAAAATGTGACTAACCGCTAGCGCTCCCAGCAATGATCTGCAGTCGCAGTGCCAGTCACCGTTTTTATGCCCAAATTGTTAACCGATAGAGAGGTGCATTCTAAGTCACCTTTCACGGGGCCATTTGCAGCAGTTGCTGTCAAAGTATAGCCCCCATTACTTAAAGCAACTGTAATGTTGAAATACCCATTTTCACTTGTAGATGGTACGCCAATATCACTTAAGTTACTGGCATACTCTCGATTATCTACAAAATACTGTTCCTGCTTATTCGCTGCATCAAGCAAAATGGTCATTGCATCCGCCCTAGCACCCCGTTTGATATAACTTGAGTAATTAGGATACGCTAGGGATGCGAGCACCCCAACAATAGCAACCACTATCACCAACTCTATCAATGAAAAGCCAGCGACTGAGCGAATTCTATTTTTCATCATTATCCTCTTTTTTATAAATATACAGCTGTCTCGTTTCATACGTAATCGTCAATGGCGAAACACCAGGCACATTCGCAGAGCCATCTTTGTTTTTGTATACATTGGGTGGCTCAAGCTTTTGTGGGTCAATTCCATCAGCAGGATTTCCGCCAAACATCTCGTCCACAGCATCTTCTTTTATCACCGTTGGGCTGATAATCTTCGCCTTCACTGTTTTTTTCTTGGTAATAGGGTCTTCATATACATCGTAATGCGTTCGCGGCGTATCCGGCAATGTCGCAGTAGTACGATAACGGCGTTTTTGGAATACTTGCATGCCATAATGTAAGTGTACGATATATAAATAACCTGTCCCTTCCCCAATCGCACACTGGTTTTCTGAGACAGTTGTCGGTGAGAAAGACGTAAAATAGGCTAATCCCCCAATCGCGGTCGCTGCTGAGAGCGATTTTTCACCAGATTGCAGCTTAATTTTCCACCCTTTCGCTTGGCCCAATTCGGCTTCTTTATCCGTAAAATCTTCATAACTGTCTAAATTCGCCTTAAATGGGTCGTTTGTGACATTAAATAAATTACTTGCCCGTATCACGCTTGGCGTATTTTGTGAGGTGAAGGTCTGAGTTTTGGTATTTTCATCCCTCACCATAAATAAGAAGTTTTTAACATGAGTTGAAGTCGGCTTAGCTCGATTACCACTGCCAATCAAAATTCCCTCGTAGGGTACATCCCTTCTTACCTTGGTGGGGATACCATCAATTATTTCCACAGTGACCTTACTAAAGTAAGTCCTTGCTATCATTGGGCGGTAGAAAAACCTGCGTTTCGCGTCATCATTGCCACCGCTTAAGTTTGCTAACATAAAGTGTGACCAAGGGGCATCTTCATCATTGGGTGAACTACTTGGTAAGTCTACACGCCAGATCCCTCCTCCGGTGTCCGCAGCATAAATCCTATCGACAAAGCCATCGTAATCGGAGTCCAATACACTGACATCAGCAGCAATACTATGCTCGCCTTTAAAGCCCGTATCCGGTGTCAACGTCCATACCGGCTTACCACTTTCTAAGTCAACAATGTAAATGCCCCTGCCCTTATTGTCATTTGAAAATAAGGCACTGTCTTTGTTGGTATCATAGCCCGCACCAAATATGAGAACTGGTTTATCCGGTTGCGCAGTGATAAAAGAAACCACAGGCTTTGACCATGACTGACCTAATTCTTTATAGTCCCCTACTCCACCTTGAATTGGGCCACCCCATAGCATTCTGGGCTGATCAGGCGACGTGATATCAAAGGCAAAATATTCATTTCCCCCTCTACGCATGCCCGCTATTAACCAGACCTTTTCACCTGAATCGACAACCCCGCTGTCATTTTTATCCCAAAAATAAACGGTGATTGGCCCATCCATACCATATAATTTTGTGTCCTGTCTGCGGTCTCTCAGCGGCTTAATAATATCTAGCAGTGAATTGGGAATAAACGCCCAGCTTTCTTCAACCGTATCGCCTTTATCTTTGAACATATGTAAAAAGCCAGCATTGGTGCCCACAATCACTCTCAAATCATTGTTACCATAATCAATCGTAACCGGTCTTGAGTGAAGTGGATCACCAAAGATATCTTTGCGCCTCTCGATGGTATTGCGGTTACCATTTTGGTCATCAACATCCTGACCTCTTGCCCAAAGCATGGTTTTTTCTACTTCAGCGGTTGAAGTACCAAATTTCGCCGCTAAGTTAGTCAATGAACCTTGATGCGCCGTTAGTGCGGTTGAGTAGTCAAAATTGTATAAAGCGCCTTTACCAAAATCAGAGAACAGTCGACGAGTAGTCTGTCGCTCTGTCAATTGATAGTTGATCCCGCCCTCTAAAACAACATTGCCATCTTTGCTGCTAGGGGCAGACCAATAGGTTGTTACTGACTTATCAATTTGGCCTTGGTCATTGATTGCATTGGCAGTGCTGTTCGAACCATGTACTATGCCACCTGTCACTTTTAACTTTTTAAGGTTTCCCGCCCAGCGCGTATGCGTCTCCGGATAAAACATCGTAAAGTAAACCGAGTCGCCGCTGCGGCTTAAATCTGAGCTACTGGTCGATACTGACGGAGAAGAAAAGCTATCGCTTTGTTCTCTAATTTTAGAGATGGTTAATTTCAGTGCTTCTGAAAGTTGAGAAGCGGTATTGGCATGAAGGTATGCGCCCCCGCCATCAATCTCACCTGTTTGTTTCAGTAGCGCCTTACCGGCATTAGACATACCCGTACCAAAGCCGATGGTGTATACGCGTGCAAAATCTTGTTTATCTGACGTTGTAGGGTATAAATCGACTTGGGTTTCCGCCGTGCCACGCATTAATTTAGCCAGCGAATTTAGGTAACTATTGGATACGGTCGTAGGGTATGAGCCAAATTTATTGTAGTGCTCCGTGGCAATTGCTGAGTTCTTACCACTATCACTTGTCGGGTCACCATCTGTCATTAATATGATGTTGGTTGATGTGTCGCAGCGCTCAGGATCGCCAGAGACTGGCGCAAATGGCGACTTATAACGCCCGTTTGACTCAATGGTCTTATCGCGGTTATTACCACCGTTGTAACCATAATCAATTGCCCTACCGGTCAGGTATAAATAAGCTTCCCAAAGCGTTTCCGCAAGCGGCGTACTGCCACTTGCTCGCAAACTGTTTATTTTACTTATCACCACACTCGGGTCAGCACCGATGCCATTAAGTACATAACCACCAGAGCTGGAATACAAACGCATTAAACCGAAGTCAAAATCTGGGTTATCATTGACCAAAGAGACCATCGCATCTTGCGCGACTTTCAATCGGCTATCACCGCAATTTACCGAACGATAGCGTCCATTTATGTACTTATAACATGTTTTAGAAGTTTTCGAGGTGTCAAAACAATCTACAGAACGTAATCGCCAATTTTTGTATTCATAGCATCGTCTCCCATCATTAACATCCCAAGCCATACTGCCTGAGGTATCAAAAATTACAATCACGCGGGACTTTTCCGAGCCACTCACATCATGTTTAACATAGAGCTCGATGTCCTCAGCATATACGGCACCGCTTATTAGCAGACAAAAGCATAGTAGTCGTTTAAAATACATCATTGATTTGCCTTAACATCTTGAATTTCTTGACCAATACCAATAACTACTGTCACTTTGTGACGACCTTGATCGCCATATTCGACAGAGCTAGTCAGCTCAGTCATGTTACAGACAACACCCTCGGTATAGCCATATATACGAGGGCACGGTACTTCTAACTGTCCTTTGTTTAAATTTCTTAACTCATAATCAACAGGGCTTTCTTGGTTTTCATTATCAAACTTATGCACACCATTGTCGTTCGCATCAATTTTGCCATTGGTTAAGTGGAATTTACTCGCGCCAAACAACTGCTTTTGTTCTTTTACTAAGCGTTGCACTTCACCCATTAGGTAGGCTTCAGCTGTCTCTCGTTCTTGAGCTGCATTGGTGATCTTAATATCCAATGTGCTGCTGCTCATCAAAGTAACTGCGATACTCGTCACAGCCACAATGAGTACCATTGATACGATTAATACCATACCTTGCTGCTTCGATTGCCCTACCATGCTGACGACCCCATGTTGTATAGCTGTACTGTTGTAGAAAATACGGTTCTACGGTAACTATCAGAAAATGAATGAATCACTTTATCGGTATCATTTCCTAAGGTATATGTTTGATTATTTAATTTGATGCCAGGATCTGGCTCCAATGACCGAACCAACACAATCACTTGAACAGTCAGGACACCTTCAGACCTTTCCCAATCTGCTGCCGTCATTTTCTTCACACTACGGTAACCATCAACTCGGCTATCACCATCAATATCAATACCAAATAAAAACCGTATATCCTCAACCCCTTCAATGACGGTTTCAGTCGTCATTTGCCCATTGACGGTTAACCTTTTCCTCATCAATACCGGGATCGTGATCGGGGTGCTATCAATGGTGATTTGTTGATCAGCGATATAGTAAACGTGATGACTATAAGGCCACAGTGTTGAGTTTACATTGGGCAAAGCGACAATATTGGGGCCTGCAATGAATTCCGCTTGTTCCTGCTGAGCGATAAAATAATACTTGTTTGCGTTCACGGCACCCACGGCAATTTGTTCACCCTCTAGGAACTTAAGCTGCAAAACCTCAGTATTCTTTTTCGCACCAGTGATACACCCTAGCGCATTGCCATTGGTAGTAAAGTCTGCATAAATTGGACGAAAGTTGGTCGGTGTGACATCTGGAAAGCTGCCATTATTCAAGCCGCCAAAGCAATCTCCAGCGGGGTTTGCAGGGCCCGTTGAGTTGTCACTGCTAAAACTCTTATCATAAAACGTGCCCCAAAACCCTATTTGCTCCAAATCTCTGCGCAGCAAAGTTAATGACAAACGACCAATTTCTTGAAGTTCACCAATGGCCATAGTGTCTTTTGTCGTAACGCGCATACTGACATAAGTAGCTACAACACCACCTAGCAAAATTGCACCAATAAATAGTGAGATTAATATTTCGATTAAAGTAAATCCACGCTGGCGCATCCTTAACTCCTTACAAGCACAAAACTAGATAAAGACACCAGCCTTCTGTAATCATCTTTTGTACCACAGTTAATATTGGACGTAGCGCTATTCGCTTTTATTGCTTGCCTGCCAACCCAAGTAACGGTAACAGTGACTTCAAACCCATCCCCATCTCTGACCGGGGTAATGCACACCGTTGTGTCATCTAATGATCCCGTATTTTCTTTTGCTCTAATCGCTTGCTTCCATTGTTCTTTGTCTAAATTAGCAATAGCTTGATTATTACAAAAGTTCGAAAAACACGTTGTATCTGTATTAAGTTGAGTTTGGCTTGTAAACGACCCGCCATACAGGTCTATCATCGCAGACGTGTCGTTAGAGCGGATCCGTTGAATAATATCGCCAGCAAGTGCCACAGCTGCCGCTCGTTGCATTGAGTCAAAGCTAGCCTGCTTTGCCTTAGCTTGCAAAGCAACTGCACCAAGAAGCCCAAAGCTCAGCACCATAAAGGCGACGACCACCTCTAATAAAGTGAACCCTGACTGGACTTTTTTTGGAAACACATTACCCATGAAAAAAACTCAATGTATACTCTAATCTACATCTTATCGCTTTTTCGGTGTAACCAAATAGTCAAATGACTAAACGGTCAATCAATGTGGGTCAGTGGTTAAAACACAGATTTTAGGCTCGCATATGCACGTCGACTCACCATCACAGGGTCGTTTATCCCATCTAAAATAACTTTATGAGTTCCTTCATGACTCTCCAGCCTGACAATACTTGCTTTTTTAACAATCGTATTTCTGTGTACTTGTATAAAGTGATGTGGAAAGTCAGCCAACAGTTTCTTAAGTGGGGTATCAATCAATGCATCCCCTCCTTCGAAGTAGATATGTGTATACCTATCATCCGTTTGAGCAATTAAAATATCAGGCACATTTACCCATCTAATATCATGGCCAACTTGATACTGTATTTTCGCCAATGTATCCGGAAAAAGGTGATTCATTAACTCAGATATTTGTGTATTATCGATGGGTTTCACTAAATAGCCAGAAGCATAGATTTGATATGCTTCCAATGCGTGTTCAGGGTAAGCCGTCACATAAATAAGCTTAATGTTCACGTTACTATCACGTAGTTTTTTTCCCAGTTCAATACCGTCCATCCCAGGCATTGAAATATCCAAAAAAATGAGCTCGGGCTGCAGGGAGTCAACTAACTGTAATGCATGTTGCCCATCTTGCGCTTCTCCAACACATTCTAGTACTTCGAACTCTTTCAATAGCCTTTGTATACGTCGACGGGCAATCGGTTCGTCATCTACTACCAGATATTTCATTCAAAGCTCCTAGCGGCAACATCAATGTCAGGAAGAATCTACCACTTTTTTGCGATGTCTTCAAAGATGCTTTGTCTCCATAGTAAATAACTAATCGACGACGAATATTTGCCAAAGCAATACCTTGCCCAGAGCGAGATTGTGACCCTTGGATATATGGGTTATCGACTTTAAGCACCAACAGGCCTTCGACACAGCGTATATCTATATTAATTTTGCCGCCCCTCAAGGCAGGCTCAATACCATGAACCACGGCATTTTCTACCAACGGCTGTAGAAGTAAAGCAGGTACTCGTATATCTAAGTTGATGTTATCTGCAGACCAATCCACATTAAGGCGATGTTCAAATCGATACTTCTCAATAGCCAAATAGCCTTTTGTCAAAGATAATTCCTGACCTAAGCTGTGCGTTTTCCCGCTTGAAAAAGCAACTTGCATCAATTTAGCCATGGTCAAAGCAGCTTCTTCAGCATCATCAGGGTTTTCATGACACAGCTCAGCTAACGTGTTCAAAGCATTGTGTAAAAAATGAGGGCGAATTCTCGCTTGCAAGGCTTCTAATTCAGCATTGGCAGCGTGCGCAATGGTATTCAAATTGTCGATATAAATGGCCATGAAATGCATCAGCAAGATAACAACAAAGCCACATATGGCATTATTGTTGAATACAAATGCCCAATCTATCGGCTCAACGGGGGAAAAAAGAGAATACTGTACTAATAAACTAGAGAAAATACAGACTGACTGAAAAAAAATAAGCACAATGGTCAGTTCGGTTCTAAACGCCAATGCTTTAGCGTACTTCACGACAGCTGCAATCAAAGCAAGAGTAATAAACGCGTTCGCATGAGTAAAAAGGCTAACTAAACCCAAACTCAACCAGAAGTCTTTGCCGCTGGATAAGGTATAAATAAAGGCGACTGCCTGTGAAGCAATAATCATCGCGAGGATGCCACGCTCGGAAAGCATCGCCTTAAACAAACCACGGTCAATCGAAGCCGAATTAACCCATGGAGTCATGTATTATCTCAGCTCAACAGGCACTGCAAACACCACATTCTCTTCTTGACCTGGATTTTCTACAACCGTTCGGCCACCTAACTCTTTCAAGCGGGCAATCACCTGCTGAACAAGCACTTCAGGAGCAGACGCGCCAGCAGTCACACCTACACGCTCAACCTGTGCAAACCACTCTGAAGAGATGTTTTTTTCATCATCGATAAGATGCGCAGGTGTGCCCATTTTATCAGCAAGTTCACGTAAACGATTTGAGTTAGAGCTATTTTTAGCACCCACCACTAATAACAAATCAACCTTATCGGCCAAATCTCGCACCGCATCTTGACGGTTCTGGGTTGCATAGCAAATATCATCTTTTCGTGGTCCATGGATATCAGGGAACTTTTCACGAAGCGCATCTATCACATCAGCCGTGTCATCAACAGACAAGGTTGTTTGGCTGCAATAGAATAAATTGCTGGCATCTTTCACTTCTAAAGAAGCCACATCTTCAGGCGTTTCGACCAGATATATCCCACCATTGGCATTGTCATATTGCCCCATCGTGCCTTCGACTTCAGGGTGCCCATTGTGGCCAATTAATATGCATTCAGTGCCTTTTCTGCTCGCTCTGGTCACTTCCATATGTACTTTAGTCACCAAAGGGCATGTTGCATCAAAGACTTTTAACTCACGTCTTTTAGCTTCCTGTCTCACTTGTTGTGACACACCATGTGCACTAAAGATAACAATACTGTCGTCCGGAACTTGATGCAGCTCTTCAACAAATACAGCGCCTCTATCTCTTAGACCATTAACAACGTATTTGTTGTGTACTACTTCATGACGAACATAAATTGGTTTTTCAAAGATATCTAATGCGCGTTCTACAATGCTAATTGCTCTGTCAACACCAGCACAAAAGCCACGCGGATTAGCTAACAAGATTTCCATTAACTATGAACCTCTAAGATATCTACTTCAAATGTAACGATTTGACCTGCCAGAGGATGATTGAAATCAACCGTCACAGAGTCACCTGCCACTTCCCTAATTAACCCTGGTAATTCGGTGCCGTCAGGCTGTGTAAAGGCAATAATACTACCGACTTCAGCAGGCGTTTCGCTACCAAACTTAGTGCGATCTAAGTAATAAATGTTATCTGGGTTTGGCATCCCGAATGCGTCTTCAGGTTGCAGTTTGAAGGTTTTGTTATCACCCTCTTTTAACCCCAACAAACAGTTTTCAAAATTTTCGGTGAGGCTTCCATCTCCCATAAACAACTTCGCAGGCTTATTATCCACCTTTGTCGAGTCAGCAGCAGATCCGTCTTCTAGCTTGATAGAATAATGAAACAGAACTTCTGATTTTGGGCCTATGACTTGTTCACTCACGCCTCTGTCTCCCGAGAATTGGTTTTATCACCAAAAAATGCATCAAAAAGCAGTAAACCAGCACCACCGACAATCGCCATGTCGGCAACATTAAAAGCAGGGTAATGCCAATCTTGATAATAAAAATGTAAAAAATCAACAACGTAACCTAATGTCACGCGGTCATATAAATTTCCAATAGCGCCTGCTAGCACTAAAGAGTATGCGCCGCAAAGTACCCAATTATTAGCACGTAGGTTTTTAAGCCAAACCACTAATAACACGCTGATCACGACAGCAATACCACTGAGAAACCACCTTTGCCAACCACCTGCTTCACTTAAAAAACTAAATGCAGCACCGTAGTTATGCATATATGTGAAATTAAAAAATGGCAGCAGCTCGATAGATTCATACAGTTTCATATTCGCGACAACTAATGCTTTTGTGACATAGTCTACTGCAAAAAGCAGTAGACTGAGCCATAACCACACTAGACCACTTCGTTCGGTCATTTTGGTCACTTGCAACTCCCTTATGCAAACTTACGTTGTTCGCCTTCACCGTCAACATTGGTAATACAACGTCCACATAATTCTGGATGCGCTTCACTTGTACCAACATCTTCACTGTGATGCCAACAACGATCACATTTTGCAGCGTCAGTTGCAGCCACTTTGATGAATAAGCCATCTACTTCAGACGCGACAGATCCTTCAGGCTGACTTGATACCACTTCAACATGCGCTTTTGACGTAAGTAATACAAAGCGTAGTTCATCTTCTAAACCTTGTAGTTTTTCAGCTAATTCACCGCCTGTATATAACGTCACTTCAGCCTGTAGTGTTGCACCAATCACTTCTTCTTTACGTGCATTCTCTAGTACTCGGTTCACTTCATCACGAACGGTAAGTAGCTCTTGCCAGAACGCATTATCAAGTTGACCACACGTTGCGCCAGTAATTCCGTCATACCACACGTCTGTAAATACAAACTCATCACGTTCGCCTGGCAGTGCCTCCCAAAGCTCTTGGGCTGTAAAACTTAAGATAGGCGCCATCCAACGTGTCATCGCTTCTGCGATGTGGTACAACGCGGTTTGACATGAACGGCGTGCATGGCTGTCACTCTTTGCTGTGTACTGTCTATCTTTGATGACGTCCAGGTAGAATGAACCTAACTCACCTGTACAGAAGTTCATCAGCTTTTGTGTTACCACCAACATTTGATAGTTATCGTAGGCGTCTACAATTTCATTTTGCAGCTCTGCCGCACGAGATACAATCCAACGATCTAGTTCTACCATATCTTCAATGGCAACCGAGTCCGTTGCTGGATTGAAACCGCTTAAGTTAGACAATAAGTAACGGCTGGTATTACGAATACGACGGTAACGATCAGCTGAACGTTTGAAGATCTCGTCAGACACTGTCATCTCAGCTGTGTAATCGGTTGAAGCAACCCATAAACGTAGGATGTCAGCACCAAGCTTATTCATAATATCCTGTGGTGAAATTACGTTGCCCAAAGACTTTGACATCTTGCGGCCGTTTTCATCTACAGTGAAACCATGCGTAAGCACCTGCTTGTATGGTGCATGGCCGTTAATAGCCACAGATGTCATCATAGATGACATAAACCAACCACGGTGTTGATCTGAACCTTCAAGGTATAAATCAGCAGGGCCTGTCAGCTCTTCTCTTGCATCAACAACACAGGCATGTGTAACACCAGAGTCAAACCATACATCCAATGTATCTTGCACTTTAACATACTGCTGAGCGTCTGCTTCATTTAACAATGTGCTTGGCTCTAAGTCATACCAAGCTTGAATGCCTGCTTGATCAACTAAGTCAGCTACTTTTTCGATTAGGGTTTCAGTATCTGGGTGAAGTGCACCCGTGTCTTTATCAACAAATAGTGCAATTGGCACGCCCCAAGTACGTTGACGTGAAATACACCAATCTGGGCGACCCTCTACCATGTTAGCAATACGGTTTTCACCCCAAGCTGGGATCCACTGCGTTTTCTCGATTTCTTTCATCGAGTCTTTACGTAAATCAGCTTGATCCATGCTGACAAACCATTGTGGTGTTGCACGGAAGATAATTGGCGTTTTGTGTCTCCAACAATGTGGATAGCTGTGCGTTAATGCATGATGATGCATTAACATGCCTTTTTCAGTCAGAAGCTCGATCACATTTGCGTTCGCTTTGAACACATGCTGACCTGCAAAAATCGGCGTATCTGGTAAATATACACCGTTCGCACCTACAGGGTTTGCAACCTCTAGGTTATACGCTTGTCCTGCCACGAAATCTTCTTGACCGTGACCTGGGGCTGTATGCACGATACCAGTACCTGAGTCTGTAGTAACGTGATCACCAAGAATAACCGGTACATTAAAGTCATAGAACGGGTGCGCAACTTCAAGGTTTTCTAATGTGTCACCTTTACAGTAGCCTAATACGTGATATTGCTTGAAGCCAAAGCGGTCTACTGCATCTTTTACTAGCTCAGAGCCTAATACAAGACGCTGCTCTTGGCCTTCGTCTTCAATTTGGACTAACGCATACTCGAGGCCGCCGTGTACTGCAACAGCTCGGTTTGCAGGTAAAGTCCATGGTGTTGTTGTCCAAATTACAGTGCTGATGTCACCTTTGCCTTCATGGCCTTCAGCCAAAGAGAATGCTTTTTCTACCGCGGCAGCTTGAGTAAATACAAAGCGTACATCAATTGCAGGAGATTGCTTGTCTTGATATTCAACTTCTGCCTCAGCAAGCGCTGAACCACAGTCGGTACACCAGTGAACAGGTTTCGCACCTTTGTGTAAATGGCCGTTTTTAATGATACGACCAAGGACACGAATCGCATTCGCTTCAAAGTCGAAGTTCATTGTCAGGTAAGGCTTGTCCCAATCACCAAATACGCCCAAGCGTTTGAAATCAGTCTTTTGACCATCTACTTGCTTGCGTGCATACTCCCGGCATTTTTCTCTAAACTCAGCCACTGACACTTTTTTGCCAGGCTTGCCGACTTTTTTCTCTACCATTAATTCAATTGGTAAACCGTGACAGTCCCAACCTGGTACATATGGCGCATCAAAGTCAGACAATGTTTTTGACTTGATAATGATGTCTTTTAAAATCTTATTGACTGAGTGGCCAAGGTGAATATTACCATTGGCATAAGGAGGGCCATCGTGCAGTATAAATGGCTTTTTACCTTTTTTCGCATTACGAATTTGACCATATAGGTCTTGCTCATACCATTTTTTAAGCATTTTGGGTTCGCGTTGCGCCAAATTGCCACGCATCGGAAACGATGTTTCCGGTAAATTCAAAGTATGTTTGTAATCGCTCATTTAACTTACTTTCCGTTCGGCTACCTAATTTTA
Source organism: Pseudoalteromonas luteoviolacea (assembly GCF_000814765.1). Taxonomy (GTDB): domain Bacteria; phylum Pseudomonadota; class Gammaproteobacteria; order Enterobacterales; family Alteromonadaceae; genus Pseudoalteromonas; species Pseudoalteromonas luteoviolacea_H. The sequence goes on along the minus strand of NZ_JWIC01000004.1, from coordinate 787,860 downwards.
GAAAATACTGCTCTTGCTGCATCGACGTCTGCCGATATTTGCTTTGTCAGATGCGTCAGTGACTCAAATTTTTGTTCATTGCGAAGCTTATGAATAAGCTCCACCTTAATAAATTGACCGTAAATATCTTGGTCAAAATCAAATAGGTGTACTTCCAGTAAAGCACGCTTGCCATTTAGCGTCGGCTTGGTACCAACATTAGCTACACCCTGAAAAATCTTACTATTTATATAAACATTGACCGCAAATACACCTTGAACTGGACTAACTTGCCTTTTCAGTGCGACATTTGCGGTACGAAAACCCAGCTCACGGCCTTTTTTCCAACCATGGATCACACGGCCAGAAATAGCATAAGTATGCCCCAGCATCTCATGCGCTTTGTGAAGGTCTCCCTCTGCCAAAGCGTTGCGGATAAGCGTGCTACTTACCCGGCTGTTTTGTTGCCTAAAACTGAGCGTGTCTTTAACATGCACCCCAAGCTCTTGGCCAATACTCGAAAGCATTGCAAAATCGCCCTTGCGGCCTTTACCAAAACGAAAGTCATCGCCCACCGTTAATGCCTTCACACCTAGTCTCTGGCAAAGTACTTCTCTTATGAAATACTCTGCCTCTAAGTTTGAAAACTTGTCATTAAAACTCACACAAATGACACGCTCTATGCCATTTTCTGCCAACAATGCTAACTTATCGCGTAAACGTGTCAAACGCGCCGGCGCTTTGTTTTTGATAAAAAACTCTTGTGGCTGAGGCTCAAACAACATTACAGTACTAGGCAAGTTGTATTTCTCAGCGTCAGCTTTGAGCCCCTTTAATACTTCGGTGTGACCCAAGTGAACACCATCAAAGTTTCCTATAGTCAATACACATCCATAATGATGTGGACGAATATTATGGATACCCCTGATTAATTGCATACAACGCGTGCCTTTTGCTCGAGCCTTCAAAAAGCTCGATTATACCCAAGTTAGTTAGAAATGCGAGCTATGAAGCTCCCCATTCACGCCTATTTATTCTTCTATTGTCTTTATTTCTTTTATTGTTGACACCCTGACCCCCAAAATGAACAACACAAAAAAGTATAAAACAATTGCACTTGTTAAAAGACAACCCAAAACCCAAAGCTGAGTCGCGATGCTTTCACCTTGCCAAACCAAATATTCTGACAACAAATGTACACCTATAGCCATTATTAACGCGGCCACTAACGCTTTTGCTGCAAACCATAAAGTAAAGCGAGACAATGAATAAACTTGCTCTTTCTTCAACGCGCGATATAACAAAAACGCATTGCATGTTGCCGATAAAGACGTTGCCAAAGCGAGGCCAAGGTAGCCTATAAATGGCGCAAGCGCTAAATTAAATACCATGTTCAACACCAGTGCTATTATGCCAATTTTAACTGGTGTTTTCGTATCTTGGCGCGCATAAAAACCTGGCGCGAGCACCTTAATCAACATAAAGCTCACTAACCCGACACTATATGCCGTGACCCCAGCACTCACAGCAGCAATATTATCCACGTCACTGTTTGCAAACTCACCATGACCAAATAACACCGAAATAATAAGCGGGCTAATCACCATTAAACCGCCCATTGCAGGAATACCCAGCAAAAGAACAAACCGCACCCCCCAATCCATGGTGTGTTGAAATTTGCCTGCTTGTTCGTTGGCATGTAATTTCGACAACGTTGGTAAAATCACGGTTGCTATGGCGATACCAAATAATCCCAGCGGGAATTCAATCAAACGATCTGAGTAGTACAACCAAGCAATTGAGCCTGTCATCAAAGCGGCTGCAATGATGGTGTCGAGTAATAAATTAATTTGGCTAACTGAAACACCAAATATGGCGGGCAGCATTAACTTACGCACCTTAGTTACATGTGGTGCTCGCCAAGCAAATGTCGGCTTTGAGAGCATACCTAATTTGCCTAAAAAAGGGATTTGAAAAGCCAATTGAGCCGCGCCGCCAATAAATACACCGATCGCAAGCGCATACGCCCCTTGCTCAAAGTTGTCATGTAAAAAAATCGCACAGCTAATTAAACTGACATTGAGTAATACCGGTGTAAATGCGGCTACAGAAAAGCGATTGTATACGTTCATCACCGCGCCACACAAGGCGACCAAAGATACAAAAAATAAATAAGGGATGGTAAATTTTAATAAAGCGCTGGCCAGCACAAACTTTTCTGCACTCTCGCCACCATGCCACCAGTCCAAAAACCAAGTTGCACCAAACAGCGCCGCAACCACTGGAGAACCAATCACACCAAGCAGTGTAACACACAACAAAATAGTACCCAGTGTGCCCGCAGCCTGTGCGACAAAAACCCTTACTTCATCGTCCCCATGTTTCTCTTTGATTTCGGATAGCACGGGCACAAAGGCCTGTGCAAACGCCCCTTCGGCAAATAATCGTCTGAAAAAGTTTGGAATTCGATTTGCGAACAAAAATACATCAGCAGCAAGCCCTGCACCGAGAAGATTTGCCACCACGGCATCACGCACTAAACCGAGGATACGAGATAACATAGTCATGGCACTCACTATCATACCTGACTTGAATAACCCTTTTGCCACTAAACTTACCCTAACAAATAAAAATCAGCGCCAAGTATGCCATAGACCAGGCAGAACCATAACCACAAAACACGGCCATCAATTAGAAACTGTCATGTAACATTAAAGCTAGGCTTGGGTTCTGTGTTTTGCTACAATGCTTGCATTAATCATTAGTCTATTGGCTTTTGATTCATAGTCTGCTTATACCGTTAACAAGGACCTAAGGTTTTGGAAATGGTTTTAACAGACATAAAAAGGCAGCGCATCATACGTCTAACCCAATTTGTAGTCATGTCTGATGTGCCAGAGCCGTACTGAAATACTTAGGCCGGACAGGTTATTTTTTATTGACATTGGATCATAAAACAGGCATAGTCCTCGGCCTTTAAACTAAGCTTATTTTTAAAAGATTGTTAGGAGCATACCTTGGCTAACATCAAGTCTGCAAAAAAACGCGCTATCACTAGCGAAAAGCGTCGTCAGCACAACGCAAGCCGTCGTTCAATGATGCGTACTTACTTCAAAAAAGTTATCGCTGCTATTGAAGCTGGTGATAAAGAAGCTGCACAGCAAGCATTTGCTGTTGCAACTCCAATCCTTGACCGCTACGCAACTAAAGGTCTAATCCACAAAAACAAAGCTGCTCGTCACAAGAGCCGCCTAGCTGCTAAAATCAAAGCGCTATAATCTGTGGAAATGGATATAAAAAAACCGACGTAAGTCGGTTTTTTTATGCCTATCTTTCAGTTAAATTGCAAAACGCCCTACCGCGTTAAGCAATTTCCAACTTCGGGTAGAACTTTTTTAACATCGCTGCGATTTTTTTCGGTGAGAAAGGCTTAACGACAAACCCTTTAGCCCCACGTTCAATAGCATCTTTGACATTATCAACAGTTGAATGCGCCGAAACCATGACAACATTAATATCTGGATTAATTTGAGCTAATTCTGCAATTAACTCTTTCCCATCTCCATCTGGTAATTCAATATCCAAAAAGACAATATCAAAATGACGCTCTTCACAGGCTGCTATGCACTGCTTCGCAGTTGAGGCTTCTTTTACATTGTCAATTCCCAAGTGCATCAATGTCTGATGCAAAAAGCTTCTAACAGTTCCTACATCATCAACAATGAGAATAGAGATTTGTTGTTCCATATCCTTTCCCGTGGGCTAGTAATTAGAAATGCGCTATCATCTATAGCATAGAACTATTATAGAGTCCTGCAACCAAAAGGCTACACCTAAGCATGGCAATTAATCCAAAAAAACAAACACTACTGAATAAAAGTGACTTTCAAAAGCAACAAGCAAACAAAAATAAGAAGCGCCGCCTCTCTGCTCAACAAATAAAGCGACAACAAGAGATTGCACAACAACATGGCCACCAAGGAGTACAAACAGAACCCCCTAAGAAAAGCCTGACACCTCTGATTATAATTGGGGTGGTAACGCTCATTGCGATATTATTCCCGAAACCTCAGCTCATCACATACCAAAAACTCAATATGGTCACTCAGAGTGTCTATTGGCCCGGTTTGCCTGGCGTAAAACCTGTTTTATTTGACTCTCTTTTACAGCCCATCAAAGCATCAGAACGCAGTACACTTTATTTGTGTCAAGATGTGTCAAAACCATCAACATGCCAAAAATATGCAATATTAGAAAACCACGGCTTTATTGCCGCTCTAAAGTACCTAATCTTTAATTAAAAAAACTAATCCGAAAGAAGCAAAATTACTCGTTTGAGATGACTAAAAAAGCGGCGCATAATGGCGCCCCTTTTTAATCATATACGGAGTTAATGTAAGATCATGGCTAATGAGTTTGACTGGTTACTAAATAGTTTATTACTGGTACTAGGTTTTGGAGCTCTTTTTATTAATCACAAAACACTACTAAGAGTCTCGGCAGCTCTAGCTTGTAGCCTACTTTTCGTTTTGTTTAGTCTAGATCTTATGGATACTTCAGTGATTTCCAACTTAGGCCTTATCCTAATAAATTCATTTTACCTATTCAAAGTGTTCACACTTGAGCACTACGATACTAACTAACTTATTCAGCGGCTGAGGTGTTAATCACCTCGGCATGAACCATAAATAATATCTATTAAATAAAAGTTAATAACTATTCATAACAAAACACGTATAAGCTCCCCCCGTTACGTCCCATCATATAAATCGGATCACTCAAATATTCACTGACGACAGGCTATTCATTATCGTGTTGATAGGCTAAAATCGTGAAAATTGTCCCTGATTGGAGAATCATCATGGCGATGACAGATGAAGAACTATTTTTAGCTTCAATGGGCGATGTTGTACCGTTAGCACAAGACAATCGCGCACAACTTAAACAACAAAAAAATCAACCCACGGATGCGCAACTCGCTCGGCGAGAAGCTGCGCAAAAGGAACTCGATTTTGATCCCAATTTTTTATCTACTGAATATGTAGACTTACTAGATCCATACGATCAGCTTGGCTATAAAAAAGATGGCGTGCAAGAAGGCGTGTACAAGAACTTAAGATTGGGTAAGTATCAAATTGACGCCACATTAGACTTGCATGGCAAATCATTTGTTGAAGCACGTCAAGCGATGTTTGAGTTTGTTACAGACTGCCAAAAACGCAATATTCGTGTTTTGTTAATCCGCCACGGCATCGGGCTGAAAAGTAAACCATTCCCAGCCATTCTAAAAAGTTACTGCAATAAGTGGCTACAAGAAATGCCTAACGTGTTAGCTTTTCATTCAGCTTTAACATGTCATGGGGGAAGTGGATCTACATATACATTACTTAAGAAAAGTGATGAGAAAAAGCTAGAAAACAGAGAGATTCACGCAAAAAGATAATGCATCGATGGGGCATTCACGCCCCACAATGAACCTTGACGTACATTATTCTTGTTGATAAATGTACGTGTCTGTCAAGGTATCGGCAGCTTGGGCTTGATTAAACCAAGCAGAGACACCTAACGCGAGTACAGAAATAACGACAAAAGAGAGCTTTACACCACCTTGACCGTTTTTCATTTTAATTTCCCGTCTTATTATTGTTTTTTTCCTAACATACTGAATATAAAAAGATGTCTCAATATGTTTTTATATACAGTAATTTTGTAAGCGAGAATAACTATTACTTACATTTACTTACAAATCATGAAGTTACTTTGTTCCCCCCTCAATCTGCCACGGTCCCCTGCAACATGAGAGAATTTCAGCTAAAAGCCATTCTTTTCTCGTATCCTTTACTTTTAATATCCTTGGGTTACATCCACACCATTTTTAATTGGTGTCCCTGTGATACAAGCTCGAATATTATCTGCAATTTGTGCAACAACAGTGTCGAGGTTGGTAACTGCTGCAATATGGGGGGTCACAGTCACTTTCGGGTGAGACCAAAATACGTGTGTTTCAGGCAGTGGTTCAGTGGTAAACACATCTAACACTGCACCACCTAACTCTTGTTCATTTAAAGCGTCAATTAAGTCTTGCTCATTCAAATGCTGACCCCGCGCCACATTGATCAACAGACAATCATTGGATACATATTGGAATAACTGTCGATTCAACACCCCGTGCGTCGAATCAGTGAGAGGCAGTAAACAGACTAAATAATCAAGCCCTGACGCAAAAGAAGCCAGTTGCGCTTCACCACTATAACACGCAATATTATCCAACTGTTTCGCGCTTCTAGACCAACCTCTTACCGCGAAGCCGTTATTTGACAAACGCTGTGCTACCGCTTTACCAAGCTCACCTAAACCCAACACCCCAGCAGTCACCCCCTTTCTCGCTCGTCTTGGTTTCCAGTTCTTTATCGCCTGTTCAGCACAATAATTTTGATGCCTGAGTTTGTGGGCAAGCGCGTGAGAAAGTACATATTCCGCCATATCATCACTTAACTGCGGATCAACAATTCTCGCAACCACTGTGCCTGACGGCAATATACTCATTGGGATACCGTCTACACCGGCCCCAAAAGATTGCACCACTTTTAGATTCGGTAGATTGTGCCACAATTCTTGCGGCGCTTTCCAAGCTAAAACAAACTCCACACTCTCTAAATTAGCGCAATGCGGCCAAAGCTTTAACTCCACATCAGGCAAAGCATCTTGTAGTTTAGCCATGAGTTTTTCATTATTCCGCCCAGTAATACAAACCAATACAGACATGCTCTATCCCTACTTAAAATTAACGATTTTCATCTAACAGTATACCGTCTAGTGACAACGTGTTGATAGTGCACGATCACCATAAAACTGACATACCAACGCAACAAGATTGTCACACTACCTTTTTAATCTGCTATAAACACAGCCGTAGAGAAAAATTATGATCAGCGTTGATAAAGTGATCGAAGCCAACTTACCACAATTAGAAAACTCACCTAAAGTGAAAGGGTTAGTAAAAAAAGGGTTAGGTTACTTATTACATGAGCAGGAATTTGTCGCATTCGCTGACACTTACCCGCATTTAGAGGGACTTGAGTTTGTCGAGCAGGTACTTGAAGAGTTAGATTTTGACGCCCGGTTTAAGCCAAAACAAATTGAGCATATTCCCAGCGAAGGAAGTGCAGTGATTGTCGCCAATCACCCTATCGGCTCTCTGGATGCCCTCGCGCTCATAAAAGTGCTCGCTAAAGCAAGACCGGACTTGAAGGTGGTCGCCAATCGAATGTTAATGTCAATTACGCCTATGCATTCACTCTTGCTACCCGTGGACAACCTATCAAACGCAAGCCGAAAACAAGAACTTGCTAATATCCAACAACACCTTAAAGCTGAGGGTGCCTTACTTATTTTTCCTGCTGGAGAAGTCTCACGCCTGGGCCCTACAGGGATCAAAGACTGTAAGTGGAATACGGGCTTTTTACGTATGGCAAAAAAAGCAAACTGCCCCATCTTACCCATTTATATCAAGGCCAAAAATAGCCCTTTATTTTACGGTACATCAATGATTTATAAACCTTTAGCAAGCTTGTTATTGGTTAAAGAAATGTTTAAGCAACGCCAAAAGTCTTTAGAGTTTGAAATCGGTGCTAGTATCCCTCCGGAGTCATACCGCTTAGACAACCTAAAAGATAAAGAAATTGTTGCACTTATCCGCAAACAACTGTACCGATTAAACAGTAAGAAAGCGCTCCCGTTAAAAACACAAACCCCCATTGCCGTTCCTGAATGCAAAAAAGAGCTGAAAAGTGCGATTGAACAATGTGAGCGCCTAGGTGAAACCGCAGATGGCATGCAAATATACTTGTATCAATATGCTGGCAGCTCCCCAATCTTTAGAGAACTCGGTCGCCTACGTGAAATTGCATTCAGAGCCGTCGGTGAAGGCAGCGGTAAAAGACGAGACACTGACAAATATGATATGTACTATCAGCAGTTAGTGCTATGGGATGCCAAGCAACTTGAACTGGTGGGCGCTTACCGCTTGGCCAGTGCTCAGCAAGTTATTCAGCAACATGGTACCAATGGTTTATATACCAGTAGCTTGTTCTCATATACGGATGATATGGCCCCCTATTTTAATCAAGGTTTAGAATTGGGTCGAAGTTTCGTCCAACCTAAATATTGGGGCCGTAAAAGCCTAGATTACCTTTGGTATGGCATAGGTGCTTTTATTCAGCGCTACCCTGAACACCGCTATTTATTTGGCCCCGTCAGTTTATCAAATGCATTACCTGACAAAGCAAAAGCCATGTTGGTATATCATTATCAACATTACTTCTCGAAGCTGGATAATTTAGCTCACCCTAACAACGAATTTAAGCTGTCCCAATCTCAACTCGATACCTGTCGAGACCTATTTTGCGGTGGCAATATAAAAGAAGACTTTGCTGAACTTAAACACATACTGGCAAATATGGGTGCACAGGTGCCAACACTGTTTAAGCAATATACCGAATTATGTGAGCAAAGTGGCGTGAACTTTTTGAGCTTCAGTATTGACCCTGACTTCAACAATTGTATTGACGGACTAGTGCTTGTAGATCTAACTAAGTTAAAAGCAAATAAAGCCAAACGTTATCTTGGTGAAAATATATATCAGTCATAAACATTTTATGCCTGTTAAGGGCAAAGAGTTGACAACAAACTCCTTGCAACCCTGTTGCAATTTTTTATACTGGCGCTCGGTCTTCATATATATCAACGCAGATTAAGCGCCAGTAATGATTAAATCTCTCTTTAATATCATCGTTTTTATTGTCATTTTTGCTGCGGTTTTAACGTATCAAGAGCTTGGTATGTTGGAAGATGATGGCAAGCAGTCCGCCCCCTACTTCTCATTACCTTTATTAGAGAATACATCTCAAAGATATGATATTAGTCAGCTTCAAGGAGAACGTTCCGTCATTTATTTCTTCGCACCTTGGTGTAACATTTGTCGCTACAGTATGCCTAATATCGATAAACTCCACCGCCAAGGAAAAGTAAATGCGGTGGCCATCGCCTTAGACTTTCAAAGTACTGAGGAAGTGAAAGCTTTTAGTAAAGACTTAAACTTATCTATGCCAGTATTATTGGGCAATCAAAAAACGGCGCAAGATTACAAAGTAAAAGCCTACCCAACCTATTATGTCATGGATCCTAAACTTAAAGTCATTGAACGTTCTATCGGTTACTCGAGCGAACTTGGGATCCGACTTCGCCTGTAAGAAAGTGTATAGCTGAGATACACTTTCTTACCCAAATCCGCAATAAATCAACGCTTTTAGTCCGTACACTGTCAGCAAATTCGAAGTTAATCACTGCCAAAGGGACTCGATGATGTTTGCACTTACTGCGACCAAACGCTTTATTTTATCTCCAATCATGTTGTGTATGGCGATGTCTGCACATGCTCAAACCAAAAAAGATGACATTGAGCATATAGAAGTCATTTACAAACGCAGCTCTATTACTTCAGAAATTACGGAAGATACCGAAAAACTCATAGAAATGCCAGGCGCACTGGGCGACCCACTACGTGCTGTTTTTGCACTACCCGGTGTGGTCGCTGCTGGCGGTTCAATGAGCGAACCCGCGGTGAGAGGCTCATCACCTAGCGACAATATGTTTGAAGTCGACTTCATGCCAGCAGGGTATATTTTCCATGACTTTGGCAGCTCCATTTTTAATCGTCATATTATTCAAGATTTTCAGTTGTACTCAGCAGGCTACGGCGCAGGATACAGTAATGCCACCGGTGCGGTATTTGATGTCACATTAAGAAATCCAAAGTACCAACCTATCACCACCACTTTAGACTTCTCGATGTTTAATGCTGGTTTTTTTGTGGAAGGTCAGGCAACTGAAAATACGGCGTTTTATGTCTCCGGCAGAAAAAGCACACTCCCCCTGTTTTTCAGTGAAGGAGAAGAGCTTGATGACGACGATGGCGAGCCGTCGGGTGTAACCATTAACGATGCCCCTGATGACCATGACTACCAAGGTAAATTCTTGTGGGATCTCAATAACAATAATACCCTCACCTTTAATTTTACCGGTGCTGAAGACTCTGCCGCTGCAGGGTTTAGTGAGCGTGCTGAAATTGCACAAAAAACGCCTGAGTTTCAAGGTGACGCACGATTTATCAGAGACTTTAATAGCCAGAGTATTCTGTGGGATCACTACAACAAAAAGTTTCACTTAAGAGTCGGCATTGGTGCACTAGATCATTCTGGACGACTCGAATTTGGCAAACAACCCAACAATCTGGCGGGCTTTTTTGAACAAGAAGGTGAAAAGCAACTGACCTATAAAGCACGCTTAAACTATACCGTTAACCCACAGCATCGATTTGTATTTGACGCAGCCTACTTTGATAATGAAACGTCTTATGAATATGACACATTTCAATATTTGTGTACTGAGATTGATCCAGACTGTGACTTGAAAAAAGGTGATCGTATTTCGGGTAAACGTACCATAGATCTGGATTCAGGCTTTGTTGGAATCACACATATCTGGCAACCGCATGCAGACTGGCAAACCGAAGTGGGTGTACAAAGCCAGCATAACCGCTACACCGACGAAACATTCACTTCGCCCCGTGTCGCCGTAAATTACTATGTGACACCTAATAGCGTGATAAGCGCGAAAGTCGGTCGTTACAGCCGCATGCAAGATGTTGAGTACATTCTTCCTGAGATAGGTAACCCAGCGCTCAAATCACAAGTTGCAACACACAGCACCCTAGGATTTAAACAAGTGCTTGAAAACGAGTGGTCTTGGTCGATCGAAGGCTACTATAAAACCATGGAAGATTTACCTCTGGCAATCGATGCGGGTAGTAATGCACATCTTTTATACAGCAACCAAGTAGAAGGACGTGCATACGGTGTTGACCTGTTGGTGAATAAGAACAAAACCGATAACTGGTATGGCTGGGTAGCACTGAGCTACGCCAAAAGTGAACGGACTGACTTGAGCCGAAATGTCACGCGAGATTATTATGCAGATACACCGCTCGTATTTAATGCGGTCTTAAACTACGACATTAATGAACTCTGGCAAGGTGGATTTAACTTTACCGCACGCAGTGGGCAAGCTTATACCCCTATTGTCGGTGTAAGAGAGAACCCTGATCACGCTGGGCGCTTTTTGCCTGTTTATGGCGACCCGTTCTCTGAGCGCTTTAAGACTTACCACAGACTGGATGTGCGATTTGAAAGAAAAACCACCGTATTTGGTCTAGAGGGCAAATTAATACTTGAACTCATGAATGCCTATGGTCAGGACAACGTCGCCTACATTGATTTAGATTACGACAAGATCACATCGGTAAATGACCTACATATAAAAGAAGAAAATGACGACTTTGAAATGCGCCCTTCAATTGGTTTTAGTGTGACCTTTTAATATAACGCCGTCATCTGCACTGCAAAACCAGATGGCGGCTTGCGCTTTCCTGATAAAGGCGTGGCGAGCAAGCAATTGCCTCTTGCGTTTTTCGCTATCGCCTTGCATGATCCGCTCGTTAAACATGTCGGAGTATTATCATGCCTAAAGCTTGCGCGTATCACATCTTAGTCAAAACAGAAAAAGAATGCTTAGCCATCAAAGCCAAACTTGCAAAGGGGGGAGATTTTAATAAGCTAGCAAAACAGCATTCAACATGCCCTTCAAAAAAACGTGGCGGCGACCTTGGTGAATTTAACAAGGGCGATATGGTTAAAGCCTTCGACGACGTAGTTTTCAAAAAGCCGCTTTACGAGGTTCATGGCCCCGTTAAAACCAAGTTTGGCTTTCACTTAATTAAAACAGTGTACCGTTCGTAACACACAGTTCAGCCTGTTCATTTTTCAAATCGAAAAAACAGATTGGTGTAATAGCTTTTAATCAATTTTAATTCCAGCACACTCAACTATACTGAGTGTCATTGAAATCACTGAGAGAGTTATTATTATGTTTACTGTTATTTTTGGCCGTGAGGGTTGTCCTTATTGTGTACGTGCGAAAGAATTGGCGACACGTTTAAAAGACGAGCGTGACGATTTCAATTTTCGCTACATCGATATAAACAAAGAAGGGATCAGTAAAGCTGACCTAGAAAAGTCTGCTGGCAAGCCATGTAACACGGTGCCACAAATATTTGTAGACCAAGATCACATTGGTGGATTTGATGATTTTGAAGCCTATGCCAAGGCAAATTTAGGGTTATATCAATAACCCTAAAAAAAATACAGTTTATTTTTTAACCAATTTCAAACACCTACAAATTTAGTGCCAATTTATACAAGCAATTATCTTTTCTTTACTGTACAATGCCGCCTCTTTTAAATTGTTGAGGCGCATTAATGTCAGAACCAGTAACGTTTGAATCTTTAGACCTTTCTCCTGCAATCCTAAAAGCAGTCGAAGAGCTAGGGTATCAATCACCTTCTGAGATCCAGGCTCAATGTATACCGTTATTGCTAGAAAGAAAGGACGTGCTGGGACTAGCGCAAACGGGTACGGGCAAGACGGCGGCTTTCGCACTGCCGCTATTAAACAATGTTGACGCATCCGTTAAGCAACCACAAATTTTAGTACTGACTCCGACTCGTGAGCTTGCATTGCAAGTTGCTGAGGCATTCGAGCAGTATGCTAAGTACACCAGAGGCGTAGAAGTACTTGCGCTATATGGTGGACAAAGCTATGGCGTGCAGTTAAGTGCACTTCGCCGTGGCGCACAGATCATCGTGGCAACTCCGGGGCGTTTAATCGACCATATCAACCGTAAGACCATTGATCTATCAAACCTAAATGCATTGGTATTAGATGAAGCTGATGAAATGCTACGCATGGGCTTTATCGATGATGTTGAAAGCATCATGGAAAAAACACCAGAAGAAAAGCAAACATGCCTTTTCTCTGCAACTATGCCAAAGCAGATCCAATCTATTTGTTCTAAGTACTTAGATAACGCAGAGCAAGTAAAAATCACACCACGTAACTCAACTGTTGACACAATTGAGCAGGTGTACTGGCGTGCAACGACACATAAAAACAAAGCAATCGTACGCTTCTTAGAAGCGGAAGATTATGATGCTTCTATCGTGTTTGTACGTACTCGTAACGATACTGTTCAGCTTGCTGAGCTGCTTGAGCGTGAAGGTTTCTCCGCTGCACCACTCAATGGTGACATGAACCAACAGGCACGTGAGCGCACAGTTGAAAGACTGAAAAGTGGTTTACTAGATATCGTTATCGCAACAGACGTTGCGGCACGTGGTCTAGATGTTGACCGCTTAAGCCTAGTTATCAACTACGATATCCCACAAGACAGCGAAGCATACGTACACCGTATTGGTCGTACTGGTCGTGCGGGTCGTAAAGGTAAGGCTATCTTGTTCGTAAAAGGTAACGAGCGTTACTTACTACGTAACATCATGCGTCATACTCGCTCAGACATCGAGCAAGTAGAGCTTCCAAGTGCAAAAATCGTTGAGCAAAAGCGTATTGAAGCACTTCAAAACAAGCTTAGCATGTCACTTGATCACAAAGACATTGAGTTCTTCAGTGAAGTTGCTCAAGGCCTAGGTGAGAAACTAGAGCTAAGCCAAGAACAACTTGCAGCTGCACTACTTTGCCTAGCACAGCAACAGTCTCCGCTTAAAGTTGAAGAAATTAAAGTTCAGCAACGCGAGCGTCGTGACCGTGATGGTAACCGTGACCGCCGTGACGACAGACGCGGTGAACGTGGCGACCGTGGTGATAGAAAAGGCCGTCGCAATAGCTCGGCACCTATGGATACTTACCGCATTGAAGTGGGTCGTGAGCACGGTGTTCAAGTTAAGAACATTGTGGGCGCAATCGCTAACGAAGCAGATATCTCAAGCAAATTTATCGGTGAAATCCGTTTATTTGATGAGCACAGCACCGTTCAGCTTCCACAGGATATGCCTGCTGAAACGCTAACACACTTCCAAGGTGTTCACATTTGTCAACGCCCAATGAAGATGACTAAGAGCACACACCCTGCTGATCAGGCGCGTGGCAACGGTAATCGTCGTGAAGGTGGTAGACGTTTTGAAGAGCGTGGCGAGCGCCGTGATGGTGGCAGACGTTCTGAAGGTCGTGATGGTGGCAAACGTAGCTTCCGAGATCCTCGCAGTGACAAACGTCGTGACGGAAACAGAGATGGCAACCGTGACAACAGACGTAAAGAGCGCGGTGAGCGCAACGAAATCAACTTCTCATAAGTTGTAACCGTTATTAATAAAAGCCGCTGACTCAGCGGCTTTTTTGTTTTTGTTGACTCGTCCTGTCTTACGTTGTCACTTTTTCAAACTGTCCTACCCAACCAATCTCTGGGGTCAAACCTAAAATAACTCACTAACAGGTTAAACAGTTCAGGATTTTCTTGCTTCAGTTCAACTGGCTTTTCAATGAAGGTCTCCGTTAATACAGCAAAATATTCTGCTTCATTAGTCGCACCGTATTCATGGATAAAGCTGATGACGCATTTGATACGCTAGCTTCAACCTTTTTTATGTGCCAATTTTAAACCGCCCTACCCAACCAATCTCTGGGGTCAAACCTAAAATAACTCACTAACAGGTTAAACAGTTCAGGGTTTTCTTGCTTTAGCTCAACTGGTTTTTCAATGAAGGTCTCCGTTAATACGGCAAAATACTCTGCTTCATTGGTCGCACCGTATTCATGGATTACGTGAGGCATTTGATACGCTAACTGTGTTTTTAGCTGACGATAGGCACGACTTAGCACATCGGCCCAATGCTGGTAGCTGATCCCTTTTGGTAATTCTGGCGTGCCATTGGTATTGCCAGCTTGCTGATCTAATTGATGAGCAAACTCATGAAATACCAAATTGTGGCCATCCCCAGGTAAGCGATTCCCCTCAAGAACATCGTGCCAACTGAGCACCAAGGTGCCGCCCGGCCAAGACTCGCCTTGCCTCACAGCTGTGTGGTAACTTACCAGCCCTGCACTATCTTTATTGGTTTGCGGTGCATAGTACTGGCTGGGATACAACAATACCTCTTTAACATTTGGATATAGGGGCCAAGTTTGATTTAACACCAATAAACAGGCATCTGCAGCGATAATTAGCGACATGGGTCGTGTCACTTGCAAACCGTCGCGTCCAATCACACGCTTTTCACCTAAAAACCAAATGATGTGCTGCTCTAAACGCGTGCGTTCAGCATCTGTCATGTTGCGATAAATAGGCATGTATTTGCGCAATATTTTTTTATCTGCTCGCGACAGGGTTTGCTGCTGGTATTTTTTGTGCCAAAAGTAGCGTCTGATGTCGTTGAGGTACCAATAGGCCACCACAAACACCACTAAGAACACGATCAACATAAGATTTATCATACTTGCTCAATTACTGTGCTTTTTTATTTAAGTGTGTTCACTCTTGTCCCTTTTCAATCGTTTTTTGATAAAATCGACAAAAAAGTACCGAATAAAAAACAGCCATGACCTTGCCCATTGAATCCATCAAGTCAGAATTTCTAGCCACCATCACAAAGCAAGATGTTGTCGTGACCGCAGCCACAGGCTCCGGGAAATCAACACAACTGCCTATCTGGGCAGCCTCTATGGGAAAAGTATTGGTTGTCGAACCACGGCGAATTGCGTGTACATCGCTTGCTGAATATGTCGCTAGCTTATGCAACTCACAACTAGGCGACAAGGTGGGGTATGCTATCCGTTTTGAAACCGTATTTAATGAGCAAACGGATATCGTATTTGTCACACCCGGTGTGGCGCTCAGGTGGTATTTTGAGGACAAATTAGCCGCTTATTCACACATCGTGCTGGATGAATTTCATGAACGGCGTTGGGACATGGATTTGTTGCTCGCCCTGCTCAAACAACATGCTGAACATCGGTTAGTGCTCACCTCGCAACGCTTAATGCACAGCTTGATGAACATGCTGACATCGTGCTCACTCCGCAACGCTTAATGCACAGAGCTTGAGCCGCTATCTTGAAGCGCCCATTTTACATAGCGAAGGCAATATGTATCCGGTAGAGCAAGACTTTATCGCAAAAGATCAACGTGCAATGCCTAGTAAAGACCGACTGACAGAACGCGTAGTCTCTGCCTGCCAACAAGCGCTTGAAGACACGCAGGGCGATATTTTGGTGTTTTTGCCAGGTAAAGGAGAAATTATCGCCTGTGCCGCAGCCTTAAAATCTCTCGAAGTCATTATTGTCCCGCTATACAGTGGCTGTAGTAAGCAACATCAGCAACTTGCTCTATCGCAACAAGCAACGCAACGCATCATACTCGCCACCAATGTCGCAGAAACATCTCTGACAATTCCAAATGTTACCTGTGTCATTGATTCAGGATTAGAGCGCCGCACACACTTGAGAAATGGCAAAACCGTACTTGGATTAGATGCTATAGGCCAAGATTCAGCAAAACAACGACTCGGTCGCGCAGGCAGAACCCAAGCTGGTATCTGCATTCGCTTGTATGGCCAATATGCCCCCTTAATAGACCGTACTCCACCAGAAATTCAACGCGAAGCGCTCACCGAGCTTGTACTCGCAGCAGGGTGCGCTGCACAAGGTGTTGACTCGTTGCCCTTTATCGACCCCCTACCAGAGACGTCAAAGCAACGCGCAATTTCAACCCTCCATAGCATCGGTGCCATTGCCGATGACCAACGTGCTACCGACCTCGGTCGACTGCTATACCCACTCCCAGTCGATGCTGAGCTTGGCTATTTAGTTGGCAAAATGCCCTCTGGTGCGCTCAAACAGGCCATGATTGATTTAATCGCTGTGATCTCTGTGCCAGCACGCGTTTACCAACTACCGACTCACCTTGAACAGTTAGAGCAACTAAACTTATTAATGCCGAATCGATGCGATGTAGAACTTGCTATCGCGCTGATAAGAGGGAAGCTGGACGGGATTGTTCAAGCAGAACCAGAAGCCCTAACCGAAGCCAAGCAAATTAGTGAACAGTTAAGAGAAGCATTTTCACTGCCAAGTCTTGATAAGGCTGCTAGTTACGACCGCCAAGCTCTTCTCAAAGCCATCGCAGAGGCCCGCCCAGAGTGGATATTTATAAAGCGACAAAACCGCAGAGGCGGTTTTGGAAACGGTCACATGGAAATATCTCCTTCAAATACCTCTCGAGTAGATGAACGCTCTCAGGCAATGCTGGTACTGGATACCTTCGCTTTAGCAGGTAAGGGCACCAAGCAAGCTATGACCATGGCAACACTCGCCGCGCCATTGCCGATTAAAATGCTGGTTGAATTAGGAATAGGTGAACAACATGTTACTCATGCATTTGTAGAAGATGGACAGATAAAAATAGAATATAACTTAATTTATGCGGGCATTTCGCTGGCGAAAAAAGTGAGTCCTGCACCAAGTGATATGTTGATTTTGGCCTGTTGTATGCTAATTCAAAGCGGGCAGTTGTTTCCCGGTGTTAATGACATACTCGAAGAGTCGCTTTCATATCACGCTTTATATTATCAATACGAAAAAATAAACGAACGAGTGCCTACGCTAGAGGAACACTTAGAATGTAAGTTGCACGAGCTAGGCGTCAGCCATTTTGAAGACTTAGAACTAATTGAACCAGAAGATTTATATTTTCAAGCCATAGAAAGTTGGATATTAGCGCCTTTTATTGAAAAGCACCCTATCAAAGTCACATTGCCCGAATTAAGCATGTCAGTGACGTATAACTTTTTATCAAAACGAATTTTATTAGAATATCAAACGGGTAATAGAAAAGATGCGCCCAAAAGGTGGGAGCTACCGAGCTGGTCTGGTTATAAAATCCAGTATAAAAAAGCCAGCAAGGTAGTTGATGTAAGATAAACTGAAAAGTACTGAGCGCATTGTTGCGCTTGGGATCAACCTCCGCTACCAATCGCACTTGTTAGTACATTTCTTTGGGACTCTCTCACTTGATCTTGAGCATGTTTTCTTTCTTCTCGTCTTTGCTCTTTTGTTGTACAACGCTTGTTAGGAATACTTGTTCCTAAGCTACGTACCTGTTCACAACGATATCCATTATCTTCTGTTTTAGATAATTGATTTGACTGGCAAGCTGTAAGTAAAGGGAGTAAAGAGAGAGTTATAATACTCAATATTGCTTTCATGTTAACTTTCCTTTTAAAAATAAAATGTAAAATACCTTTTTGAAAAAACCACAGTAAAACCACAAAAAAGAAAAACCATATAAAACAACTCTTAATTATAGGTTAAACTAGATTAAATCCGATAAAATAAAACTAAAAATAATAGGGGTTATATTTAGCCTGCCCCACCACCACTCAGAGTAATCTGGCTTTCACGCAACTGTTCTTGAGCGTTTACACGATCTTGTCTACGCTGCTCTTTTGTTGAGCATCGCTTTTTAGGAATGCTTGACCCCAGACTACGTACCTGTTCACAACGATATCCATCCTTTTTTGCAGTCTCATCGGATGCACTCGTTGATTGACAACCTGCAACGAATCCCGTCGATATAAGAAATGCTACCAACCCTATTTTTTTTATCATGTTTTTTCTGCTTTTATTATAGACAATCCATTAATTAAAATTACAACGTACAAAAAAATAAATCAAGTGATTAAAAACAAAACAGAAAACATATAAAATAATTAATCCACATACAACCCCACCACACTTATTAATAAAAATGTTCTTCATGAACAACGCCCCACCAATAACAGCCAAAAATCTATATAAAACCAATTTTTAGATAAGGTAAGCGGGCGTATTAAATAGAAAGTATTTAAAGGTGTATATATAAAGCAATTAACTAAAACAAGAAAAATGAAGTGTATATAATTTAAAGGGGGAGTAATTAAAAAGAGCCGCATCAAGCGGCTCTTTTATAACTCAGCTCAATTTAGAAGCTGTAGTCAACACTTACGTAGAAAGTACGTAGGAACTGGTCATAGTAACGACCTTCATAACCTACTAAGTGACCTTCTGCATCGCCAAGTGAGAATGGAGGCTCTTTGTCAAAGATGTTCTTAACACCAGCTGAAAGTACGGTGTTTTCGAAACCATAATAATCAACTTTGTAGTTGAAAGTTGTGTGTGATGGAACTTCTAACTGTATGTCACGGCTGTGTACGCCACCAGTTAATGTACCATCATCAGCACGAATGTAGTCTGGATTATCAATTGTACCAAACTGTACTCCAGTTTCTTGGTCTTTCCAACCAGAACGGTAGTTAGCACGTAGCGTATGAGTGAAATCACCTGTACTCAATACTGTCTGCGCAGTGATAACGTTACGGAATACGACTTCTTCATCAGCACCATACTGGCCAAGAGAGCTTCTCCACTCGTCAGCTGTACCAGCTAGAGTGTATTCTTGCTTAACAAAATATGTACCTTGAAGTGAAGTCTTCAGTGTACCAAAGCTAAGATCGTTTGTTAGGTTAACTTTCCAGTCAATACCTTCGTTGATGCTCTCACCGATGTTAAGTGGTTGAGAGATGAAGTATAGACGTTCACGAGAACCACCATTTGGATCATCACCGATTACGAACTGTGCGTCATATAGACCTGGGTTAACTGTAAACGCGTATGTTTCTGAAGGCTCATCAACACGGTTTTGGATGTCAACTTTCCAGTAGTCCATTTCGAAAGTAAATTCGTTGCTTGGTGCGTAAACGAAACCAAGTGACCACTGATCTGAAGTCTCAGGTGCTAGGTTCGGGTTACCACTGTTATACAAGTTATACTGTACTGGCGCAGCACTACAACCACGTGTACGGGCATCAGTAACAGGACAAGTGTATGGTGCACGAGTTACACCACCGTAGTTTTGCGGCTGTGCAATTTGTAGCATTGTCGCTGAACGGAAACCTGTACCGATTGAACCACGAAGTACTAAGTCATCAGTCGCGTTATAACGCAAGCTCACTTTGTAAGTTACGTCGCTTTCGTCATCATTTGCAGTGATCTGCTGAACTGTTTCATTCGCATCGTTTTCATCAATGAAGTGATTGTTATCAACACCACCAATCATATCGTAACGAATTGCTGCAGAAAGCATCAGGTCGTCTAATACTGGAACCTGGAATTCAGTGAATGCACCGTACGTTGTACGCTCTAGGTCAAATATAGGGTCGCCACCTGAACCCCAACGTTCATCTTTAGCATTTTCAGCAGAAGGAATGTTTTCGTAAGAGTTCACGCGGTAATCTAAACCGTAACCGATGTATACTTCACCTGCTGGTAATTCAAATAACGCCTGTGATGCACGGAAATCCCAAGCAATTGAGCTTGTCTTCCATGTCTGGTTAAGGTGACGCCATTTACTTGCTTCAAGTGCTGCAAGACCTGCTTCACTCATTTCACCAGGAAGCGCGAATACGTCGATTGTACCGTTAGCAATATCACCTACCCAGTTTGCGTAGAAGTGGCCGTCAGAGAAGCTCTCATCACGCTCCGCACCTGAGATTGCAATTGCTGTACTGAAATCGATAGTATCGAAAAGTACACCTTCGAGACCGAAAGATGAGTTGAAAGTAGTTGTGTCGAATGTTGAAGTACGATTACCACCTGGTAGTGCACGCCATGAAGCATAAACTTCAGTTGCACGAGCTTTCTGATCTTCAGTTAGGTGAGGTTCAACATATTGCTTATAAGCTTCACCTGTTGTTCCAATTGGGATTGGACCAGTTGGGTTAGGCGCGATACGAGCAGTCATTGAGAAATCAGTATAGCTCACAGTAGCAAATGCTTTGATGTCTTCAGTTACGTCAAAGTTACCGTGTACCATGAATGAAGTACGCTCACTTTCAGGAACGATTTCAAGTGTGCTTGTGTAGTCGAACATACACTGATCAGAGCTTGGATCTTTAGCATTGTCTGGAGCACAAGTACCATTCTGAGATAGGTACGGGTTGAAGAAGTAAGCTGCATCACCGCCGTCAAGCTCTACTTCAACGTTTGCAGGAATAGCATTTGGAGAACCATTGATTGAGAAATAGCTTTGACCTTCATAAGCAAACTCTAAAAGACCTGTTTTTGCGAATTCACGGTCTTTAGAACGTAATGTCTCTTGAGTATCGTGAGATACTGTGAACAATAAGCTATAACCATCAGAGTCATAGTCACCGAAACCAGTTGTGAAACTTACGTTAGTTGTTTCACCACCGTCACGTGGACGGTCTGTTCTTACTGAAAGTGTTGATTGGTCTACTTCGTCCTTAAGAATGAAGTTAATTACACCCGCGATAGCATCTGAACCGTAGATAGCTGATGCACCATCAGTAAGTACTTCAACGCGCTCTACTGCTGCTAATGGGATACTGTTGATGTCAACAGAACTACCAGAGAATTGTGATGCAACACGGCGGCCGTTTAGAAGTACTAAAGTGTACTCTGAACCTAAACCACGTAAAGACGCTGTTGCAGTACCTGCACCACCGCCACCAACAGAAGAAGTTGGAGTTGTGAAACCCTGCATTGAAGGGATTTGAGTGATTAAGTCAGGAACAGAGGTAACACCAGTTGCTTTGATATCTTCTGCACTCAATACGTTTACAGGTAAAGCACCAGCAAGGTCTGTACCTTTAATGCTAGAGCCTGTAATTTCAATTTTTTCGATTTCTTTTTGTTCTTCAGCTGTTGCGTTAAACGCAGTTGCTGAAACAGCACCAAAAGCGATCGCTAAGCGAACTGCTTTTGAGATCTTACTATTTAACATTCAATTTCTCCCTGGGCTTTTGACAAAGCTTTTATTTTAATTATGCATTCAATACAAGGTTAAACACGTTACTTTTATGTGTACCTTATATGTAACAACGCAAGTATAGTAACCACAAAGTAAATACCCATGCAAGCTTGTAAAAACGAGTTAATACACATATTAATTGCATAAAACACAACAAAAGAGATTCATAAAGATCCCCGTTATAAATACAAACAACCCTAACTCAACACCACTCTAAAGAAGCTATTTTTCGCTTTATCATTTCGTCAAAACAAAAAATAAAAGCAAATAAAAACAGACTACTAATTGAAAAATATGAGTATAAAAACCTAGAAATAAACAAATAGTAAATTCAAAAAAGAAAGGAAGAAAAGAAATGAAACACGTCAGGCGCTGAAAATAGAACCAGTAAAAATCAACACAAAAATTAACTTAATAAACACCAAAAACACAAATAGGTACAAAAAAAGCAATAAAATAAATGAAAAAAAACCTGCGAATGCAGGTTTTTTAGACGAGAATATTTCAAGCTGAAACTTCAGCTACATAGCATCTACCTTTTTTACATAAATTCACTAAGCGTTGTTTATGAATAAAGTTATAAATGCTGCAACATGTTATATTTTCCTTCTAAATTCGTAACTTGGCTCTAGGTTAGACTAGAGCCAAGGGTCCTAATATTAGAAAGTGTAATCAGCTTGTAGGTAGAAAGTACGTCCATACGGGTCTGCATAGCGTGGGTCATAACCAACCTGGTGACCCGCTGCTGCGTTAAGCGTGAATGGCGGTTCTTTATCAAATAAGTTCTTGATACCAAAGCCTACATTTGCGTTATCACCCCAAGCATAAGCTAAGCGATAATCAACTGTCATGTATACTGGGATATGCTTTTGAATTACGCTACCATCAACAGCATCATTCCAATCATCAGCTTTTGCTACATAGAAACTTACATCTGCTGCTGCATCTGTGTAACCACTGCGAGCCTTAATATTTAAGCTGTGTGTGAAATCACCATGCGTGAAGGTATTATTAAAGTTCACGATGTTGCGGAATGTAACAGCTTCGTTAGTACCGACTTTACCTAAGCTAGAATCCCAGATATTATCACTACCAACACGTAAGCTTTCACTCTCAAGCATGTAAGTACCCATTAATTGAGACTTAAGTGTGCCGAAAGAAAATTCTGTCGTGAAATCAAAGTGCCAATCAATACCTGAATTTCTTGACTCACCCACGTTGTCAGCTGCCTGGATGATTGCAACAACAGTATCGCCTGTACCTTGGTCAATCTTAGTCGTGAACCACTCAGCGTATGTTACCGGGTCACCAAAGATTTGGTTCTGAGTTAGGCGTCTAACCTGGTTTTCCATCTGTACGTTCCAGTAGTCCATACCAAAGCTTGTGCCTTGGTCGCCAGACCATACGAAACCAAATGTGTACTGCTTAGAAGTCTCAGGTTTAAGTCCTGCATTACCTTCACGGAATACATCGTACTGAAGTTTGTCAGAGTAACAGAATTGTGCAATTTCTTGTCTCAAACCAGCCGGACAGTCATAAGGTGATGCTGTTACACCAAACTCAACACGTGGCTCTGCGATTTCACGCATTGTAGCCATTTTGAAACCAGTACCATAAGAAGCACGCAACAACCATTGGTCATTAGGACGATAAGAAACACTCAATTTATATGTCGTATCATCAGCACTGTCGTTAACAGTTTGGTTGCCAGTACGCTTAGAATCTGTGATTTCACCAATTTCGTCGTAACGTAATGAACCTGTTACTTCTAAGTTTTCAAGTACAGGTACCACGACTTCAGCAAATGCACCGTAGCTGTCACGCTCTAAATCAAACTCTTCACCAGCTGATTCAAATAATACAACTTCAGCATTTTGACCTTCACCATTAGTCAGTGAGTAGTTTGACATACGATAATCAAAACCAACAGCCATGTATACTGTACCAGCATCCAGCTCTGCGATTGGGCCTGATGTTTTACCTTCAATAGCGAACAAACCAGTCTCAGTTGTGTCCCACAAACCGTTAAACATCGTATTTCTAACAGCTGTGTTTTGCTCGTCAGTTAGTGAATCAGGATCTGCGAAAATATCTACTTCACCAGATGTAACAAGTTCAATGAACTCTTTCTCTAATGGGTAACCAGTTATACGAACTTGCTCACGCTCTGCATCAGACGCTGTAACGGCAAAATCATAGTTCCACTCGCCAAAGTCACCACGTAAACCAGCGACAAAATGTGTTGTTGTTGCCGTATATTCGTCCGTACGATTACCGCCCGGAAGTACACGCCAGCGAGCAGCGACTTTCGTCATATCTGCTAGCACATTATCCGGAAGATATGGAAGTACGTTATCTTTCACGATTTGTGAATCGTTAGCCAGTGTAAATGTACCTGTCGGGTAAGGTGCAATACGCGTAGTCATTTGGAATTCTGAAGCAGACGCTGTCACATATGCTTCTGTGTCATCGTTTACTGCAAACGTACCTTGTAAGAATAGGTTGTTACGTTCACTTTCTGGCTGAATTTCTAATGTACTCGTATAGTCAAATTGACATGCATTACCAGACGGTGCACTTGTCGTGTGACAAGAACCATTTGCTTCTTTGTAAGGGTTTAATGCGTAAGTTTTAGTAACATTGTTACCAGCGTCATTTAGAACTAAGTTCCCAGCCTCGTCACGCGTGTTGTAAGTCACGTAAGCGTTACCAGGGATCGCATTTGAAGAACCCGCAATCGCCACTAAATCTTGGCCAGCGTGCTCAAATTGAACAAAACCAGTTTTTGCAAAATCGCGGTCTACCGATCTCAGGTTGTCTTGCTCATCACGGCTAAAGCTCACCATAACGTTGAAGCCATCACTGCCTAAATCACCAAAGCCTGTTGTGATAGAGAAATTTGAGCTAGACGTATCTTTTGGCTTGTCATAACGAGCACTGATCGTTGTCTCTTGCACGTCATCTTTAAGAATAAAGTTTACAACACCTGCAATCGCATCAGAGCCATATAGTGCAGACGCACCATCTTTAAGGATTTCAACGCGCTTAATCGCTGATAAAGGAATTGAGTTAATGTCAATGCTTGAACCTGAGTCAGACGAAGCCATACGGCGACCGTTGATAAGAACAAGCGTATATTCAGCACCCAAATCACGTAGGGAAGCAGTTTGAATACCACCACCGCCACCGCCAACAGACTCACCAGCAGCGGTAAAACCCTGCATTGATGGAATGTTTGCGATTAAATCCGGCACACTTGTTACGCCAGACTTTGCAATATCTGTTGCATCGATTACATCTACAGGTAGTGCACCTTCAAGGTCTGTTCGCTTGATTGCAGAACCTGTAATTTCAATACGCTCAACTTCTTGCTCACCTGCTTCGTTAGCAGATACAAAAGCAGATGCTGATACAGCACCTAAAGCCAATGCTAATCGCACAGCCTTGGTTACTTGATTGTTTAACATTTGAATCTCCCTGGACCACCCTTTTGAGTGGTTATAATTATATAAATGGCGTAAGCCAATTTTTTATTGTTGCACTTAAAGCAACATGGTGCAGAAATACTAAACAATCCCTGCCCTAAGCGTCAACAATTTTATTGCACTTATACCTGAAAAAATCAACATCACAACACAATAAAAGTTACAAAAAAAACACAAGAACAACAACAACCTTATGTTTTTAAAGGTTTTATTATTTAAACCCAAAAGAAAGACAAAAAATTAATAAACAATAAAAACAAAAATCTAGCCAATTAGATCGAAAAACACAATAAAGGCACACGAAAAAACCAACATTAAAGCAACAAACACAAAAAACAAAAGTAAAATCAATTACTTAAACCCAAATCAAGCTCAAAAACAACAAAGTTATACAGATGTAAATCAATCTCATTTGATAAAAAATGGTAACCAAATAGGTCCAAACCCCTTAAAAATAAACTTTTATAAAACATGGCAACAAAATAGATACAAAAAAGACGGTTTAGATGGTTTTTTAAGCCAAAATAGAATTTATTGAAATAAACAAACCAATAGTGCTGTACGAAAAAAACATGCTATGTATTGAGTTCGAAATGGAATTCAGTCTATTAACGGCTCAACCGCTGAAGAGAGTTAAATTGGATATAAAATGGGAAAGTACGAAAGGAAGCTATAAAAAAACCT
The DNA here is from genome assembly GCF_000814765.1 of Pseudoalteromonas luteoviolacea. Taxonomy (GTDB): domain Bacteria; phylum Pseudomonadota; class Gammaproteobacteria; order Enterobacterales; family Alteromonadaceae; genus Pseudoalteromonas; species Pseudoalteromonas luteoviolacea_H. The sequence goes on along the minus strand of NZ_JWIC01000004.1, from coordinate 761,943 downwards.
CGCATATAGCGAGGTTTTTAAGCTTTTTAAGTTAGGCAAATAGCTTAGAAGCTGATGCTGTAACCTGCGAAGATTTCACGGCCGATGTGAGCTGTGTGATAGATTGAGTAATCAATGTAGTTACCGTTATCATCATAGTTCACTTCTTTATCAAACAAGTTACGTGCGCCTAGAGTAAACGTACCGTAGTTTTCAGTGAAGTACTTCATGTTTAAGTTATGTGTAACGAACGTTGGAATGTTGTCTTCGTACGCTTTCACAGGTACTAGTTCACCATCACGAGATTCCGCTTTCACGTACTCAGTTTCATACGTATCAGCAATGATATCTGTCGTCCAGTTAATCGCCACATTATCAAATGTGTAGTTTACTGTGAACTGTGAACGCCACTCAGGTTGCTCAGGAGCACCTTTCTCGTTACCAGTTGGGCCTGAGAAGTATACGTCTTCACCAACTTCAGTCAGTAACGTTGTTACATTTCTGAACTTGAATTCACCAAAGCTTGTGTCTAGCTTGTAAGAAAGGTCAATGTCAAAACCTTTACGAGACATGAAAGAGCCGTTTGCGTAAAGTGTTTTAACTTTACCGTCTACAGCACCATTCGCATCACGCTGAATATCAACTTTAGGGAATTTAGTCGTGATTTCGTCCAGCTTACCAGCATTCTCGATGTAGATTAGATCTTGAACAGTGATTAGAGACACGACGTTTTCAATTTCAAGCTCGAAGTAATCAACTTTGAAAGACACATCTTCGAAACCTGAATATACTACACCTAGGTTAACATAAGTTGATTCTTCAGGACCTAAGTCTTTGTTACCTTGTCTTAGTTCTTCAAAACCACGTTCCTTACATTCTGAAGCAGCAGTGCCTTGTTGTGCACAAAGCACATAGTCTGTCGCTTGAGGTGCACCTTCAGAGTCAGTTGCATTCAGCTCTTTAAGTGTTGGTGCACGGAAACCTTCTGAGTATGAACCACGAATAAGTAGGTCATCGATTGGACGGTACTCAACTTTAATACTTGGGTTGCCCACGCTACCAAAGTCACTGTAATCATCGTAACGGTATGCTGCACTTACAATTAGGTTATCAAATACAGGCATCTGCATTTCATAGAATACAGCGGTTACATCACGCTCACCTAGGCCTGAACTACCAGCACTACCACCGATAAGTTTTGCTTCACTTTGCGCATCATATTTAGACTCAAGTACTTCTTCGAAGTACTCACCGCCGAAATAATGGCCGATCATACCACCAGGTAATTCACCAAATTCAAAACCAAGACCTGCGAAGAAGTGGTCTAACTCGCTTTGGTTCTCAGTATACGTCGTCGCACGCATGTTATCGATACCCTCTTCAGAGCCCATATCGATACCATTTTGCTGGTTATATGCAAGACCTGAGTAACTTAGGTAGTAACGACCAGCTGTACGGTAGTCAAGTTTCGCTTTGTGATAAGATACTTCCCATTCAGCTGAATCGCCGAACATGCCTTTAAAACCTAATAGGTAGTCTTGCTGATAATCAGTTACTTCACCGTCACGGTTCCCAAGTTGGTACCAACGGAACTGACCATTAACAACTTCATCAGTCGGGTTATGCTCATTGTCAGCAGCCATGCCTCTCCAAGATGCCGCTGGAGGTGCATAACGACCGAAAGAGTCATTTCGGCTAAACATACCACGTGCATATAGCTCAATATCGTCAGTAAGCTCATATGTTACGCTAGTCATGATTGAGTCACGCTTCGTTGAAGCAGAGTTCGCCGAAACGTCAGCAAATGCGTAACCACAAACTTCACCCTTGCCAATGCCACCAAGGCTTGAACCTTGGTCAAGTACACCAACAAAACCAGGAACTGTTTCTTTTAGCTCATTACATTTAGGTGAAGCTAGGTAACCATCAGGGCCTTTTACAGTCGCACCGAAGTAGCTAATACCCGTTGTTTCATCGTAAATTGAGATTTTGCCATCGCCATTTGTGTCTTCCATTGTTGCAGACGTATATGGACGATCACGGTCGAAGATCTCACCACGCTGTTGGTGGTCATATACAAAAGTAATGTTACCTTTGTCAGAGCTTACACCAAATGAAAGAGACATCTGTTTAGTATCGCCACCTTGTGCTTCTGGGCGACCTACTTGAATATCAAACGTAGCACCTTCAAAATCTTTCTTAAGGATAACGTTAATTACACCCGCAATCGCGTCAGAACCGTAAATGGCTGATGCGCCATCTTTTAGGATTTCAATACGCTCTACCGCTGCCATTGGGATTGAGCTTAAGTTTGCACCACCGCCATTTAGTGATGGAGAACCACCTAAACGCTTACCGTCAACCAATACCAGGGTACGGCCCGAACCAGCACCTAAAAGGCTTACTGTGTTTTGAGATTGTGCGCTGCTACCTGACGATGGAGTCAGTGAACCAAAGCTATTAGATGTAACGCTTTGTAGTGCTTCAGCAACAGATACTCGACCTTGGCTTTCAAATTCAGCAGTTGAGATGACTTCAACAGGGCTCGCACCTTCCATATCAACACGCTTGATACGTGAGCCAGTTACTTCGATACGTTCTACTTTTTCTGCGCCTTCTGCAGCCACTGCATTCGTCGCAAATGCAGCTGAAGAAGCAGCACCAAATGCTAGTGCAATGCGCACAGCCTTAGTTACTTTAGTGTTCAACATGAGATTCTCCCTGGGCTTACCGCTGTGCAATAAGCTTGAGTTTTATAAGTCTTTATTTCTGGCTCTAGTGGCCGGTTTTAAAAATTCGGCAAGGATACTAATCGGGACTCATGTTAAACGTCAAACAAGAGGGAGTTAACACCCACTAACAACAAATAAACACAAAGGAATCTATTTTTAATATAGTTTTGAAGTTAATAAACACTTACTACAATATGAATTAAATTATTAATTAAATTCACAGTCGTTATGTGCAATAAAAAAGCAAATTTTGTTCTAATTAAAAAAGGCAAGCGACAATCGCGTTAATAAAAATATTTTTATTTTTAGTTTAAGTGGGTACAAATTGACCAGAGAGTTCGGTTTAACACAAAAAATTTGCACAAGTGGGCATTGGCATTTACATCACGGTAAACGCAATTTTATCGATTGACTATCTGCTGTACGGTAAAATCTCGAATATTACAAAGCGATAAAAAATCGCTTCCTGACGTTTACAAATCAAAAGAACGTTGACCTGTCAAGTTGATGGCATTTTCATCTATATTCGGTAGCATTCTATAAATAGGTAAGATTTGCTTTTCTATATAGTGGGTATAATCTAGCTGCTTAATATTTTCAATGAAAAGCTGTGGGCCTGATTGGCTAATATAGTATGCAATTTGACTTCCCTTCCCAAGGCCATTGACAAGCCCTAAACGCGTTGCTTCTTTTGCTGCACGCACATGAGGTGGAATATTTTTGACATAGGCATCGAGAGGTTTACCCAAACGCTTTTTATATATCAACTTATCATCAGCTTGTCCTGACGTGATCAAGCTAATGTAGTACTCTGTAATATCAGTGACATTATTTCCATCAAATAGCGCTCTGATCAGCGCTTGTTGATATTCTTTTGCAATGCTTGTCCAATCACTGCGCACACTCTCCATCCCTTTAAATACCAATTCAGGCTGTCCGTTTTTTTCAATTTGGCCTACGTAGCGCTTTTTCGAACCCGTTTCTTGGCCTCGGATTGTCGGCATAAAAAATGGGCTGTAGTGTGTTTCAAACTCGATCTCTAAAAAGCTCTGTAAGTTATAACGCTCATTCAGCTCGTGCGTCCAGCGAGCATTAATTTTTGCCATCAGTGTTTTGCCAATATCTTGGCAAGACTCAGCACTCAAAGTGTCATTGACTTTAACAAACGTTGAATCTGTGTCGCCATATATCACCTCATAGCCCATTTCTTCAATCCAACGACGCGTCGTTTGCATAATTTCATGGCCACGCATAGTAATTGAACTCGATAACCTCGGATCGTAAAAGCGGCACCCTTTGGAGCCCAGCACACCGTATAAACTATTCATGATAATTTTTATTGCCTGCTGTAACATTTGCTCCCCTTCTAGCTTGGCTTGATGACGCGCCTCCCAAAGCTGAGCAACAAGCTGTGGTAAGTGATGATGTTCTCGTGAAAATAATCCCTTATTAAACCCTGGAATGGCACTAGCATCATCTTTACCGCCTTCTATAAGTCCCATGGGGTCAATACAAAATGATCGTATAATCGAGGGATATAGACTCTTAAAATCGAGTACTAGGACGTTCTGATATAATCCCGGTTTAGAGTCCATGACATAGCCACCTGGACTGTCAAAATTTAAGCCATGCTCACCTAAATTCGGGGCAATATAACCACTGCGATGTAAAAGTGGTAAATATAAATTTGTAAAGGCCGCAACAGAGCCTCCCATACGCTCAAGTTCCAAGCCGGTTAATCGTGTCCTTGCAATCGCAAAGTCAAGCAGTGACTGTTGCTGAAATATGTCCCATACTAGCTGGCAGTCTTCTAAGTTATATTTTGCTAAACTCAACTTGTCTTCATGGAATTGTCTAACAATTTCTTCTAGCCGATTATCCTGACTGATTAATTTATCTCGACCAAGTACTTCTTTAGCAACAAAGCTTAATTTAAATGTTTCAAAATGGTATGTGGCGTTTTTCATCGTATCAATACCATCTATCACCACTCGACCAGGGATCAGCACACGCGTATAATTGCCGCTGGAAACATGCATGGCTTCACCATCACGGCCAATATCCAAGGTGACCCCCAAAGCTTGGGCACGCTCATGTAGCACGACACAATCAAAGTCAATGACATTCCAACCGATCAATACATCAGGATCTAACTGTACAATTAACGCACACAACTTATGCAATAACGCAATTTCATCGTCAACCCAAACGATATTTATATCGCTTGGCTGCGCAGAACCTATCATGATCACAATTTTATCTTTACCAGACACCAGACCTACAGAAAATAAGACTCCATCACCGCTGCATTCAATGTCCAATGACAACATATTTAAACTAGGCACAAAGGTAGGATGCGCTTTTAACTTCGCATGCTGTAACTCGAGATAGCCATTACGCTTTACGGGTTGGCCAGTAACCCAAACGCCGCCTTTTATATATCGCTCCATCAAATACCTGTCAGCATGGCGGATATCTTCTTCATACATTGGCACATGCCCGCTCAGGGTTTCCTTCGCGGTATAAAAGTCGCTCAAACTGGCAAAGTAGATGGCACACACAGCTGATTGATCGAAATGTGTTAGCGGCACATTTGTCAATTGAAACTGGCAGCCAGCTTGCTCTAACCTCTGCCTTACTTGACCTTGATGCGCTTGCTTGACAAAAAACACACACTTTTCTTGTTCAATAAATGCTTTGATAACGCCTTGCTGTGTCTTTAACCAGTAACACAATCGTATCTTGCCTTTATATGAAGTTTGCTGCCGAGACAAAATAAAGCCCGGATATACTGCTTGTGCCAATTGTTAACCCCGCCTAAAATACACCCCTGTAATTATATCCATACTTTTTTGCTTAGGCGATCCACATGTTGTCAGACTCATTAAAAAAAACCGTACGTCATGCCCATCAAAATATCGCCCAGCAATTGGAGGACTATCGCCCTCGCAGTAGCCAGAACTACCTAGTTGCTGAAATAGCAAAAACACTCGCTGGTGAATACCACAAATCACAACGTATCTGTGTCATCGAAGCTGGTACTGGTACTGGTAAGTCATTGGCATATTGCTTAGGCGCACTGCCTTTAGCACTAGCAAAAAAGAAAAAGCTCGTTATTTCTACCGCTACTGTAGCCTTGCAAGAGCAGTTAATTGAAAAGGAACTCCCCTTTTTCAAAGCGCATAGTGGCATTGACTTTAAATTTGATTTAGTGAAAGGACGCCAACGATATATTTGCGTTCAAAAGTTAATGGCGGCTGTGAATCAAGACGATATGCAAATGTCTCTGGTCCCGACTACATCATCCCCACTGACTGACAAGGAGCAAAAATGCCTTCAGACGCTGGCCAACGCATATCAAAATAAACAATGGGCGGGCGATCGTGATAGCTGGGAAGATACCATTCCCGACAAAGTATGGAACCTCATTGCCTGCGATAAACATGCCTGTCAGCGACAGATGAAATCACATCATTTATGTCCATTCCACTTGGCACGACAAAAAATTGCCCAAATGGATGTGTTGGTGATTAATCACGCTTTACTACTCGCTGATTTAGAGCTCGGTGGCGGTACGATATTACCAGAGCCTGAAGACACGTTTTACGTCATTGATGAAGCACATCACTTACCGCACATTACACGTGACTTTTCATCGGCTGCCGCCACCATCAAGGGCACTATTGAGTGGCTTGAAAAGTTATTAAAATTTAGCGGTAAAATGGCCAACACCATTGTCTCGCAAAAAGCCATTGGACAGAACTTTAAGCTCAATGATGCTGCAAACGACACCAGTAAATACTTAAGGACGGTGCGTGACAGCCTTGATCAAGCAGATTTCGAATACAATGATAGTGATACCTATCGATTTATAAACGGGGATGTGCCGGAATCACTTACTACTCAAGCAAAAGACATTGCAGATGCCACCCTTGATGCACTGCGGGCACTCAATAAAATGCATGATGCACTGACAACAGATGTATCAGATGGTGACGTGCAGGCATTTCTCGCTGATCCACTTTTAGTAGAGAGTGGTCAATATATTAACCGACTAGAACAGCTTAATAAGTTGTGGTTTAGCTACGCGGCGAAAGGGGAAAGCACCCCGCATGCACGCTGGATTAAACGTATGGAATATAAAAACCATCATGACCATTTACTGTGTGATTGCCCCATCGAGGTCGGGTTTTATTTAAAAGACAAGCTCTGGCGAGAATGTGCAGGCGCCGTACTTTGCTCTGCGACACTGACTGCGCTTGGCAGTTTTGATCACTTTTCTAGAGAAGGGGGATTAACTGGCGAAGAGGGAGTGAAATTTATTAAAGCAGATTCACCTTTTGATTATCAACAACAAGCGACTTTGCATTTACCTAAAACAGCCGTAGAACCGACAGATAAAACATTCAGTGATTTTTTGGCCGACGCATTGCCGCTGTACTTGGATAAGAAAAAAGCCAATTTGGTGTTGTTTGCCTCTTACTGGCAAATGGAGCATGTTGTGACCGCACTGCGTAAAAAGAAACTGAATATTCTAGTACAAGGCGAAATGTCACGAGAGGCTTTACTGAACCGTCATAAAGCAGCCATTGACTTGGGTGCAGGCAGTATATTATTTGGTACACAAAGTCTCTCCGAAGGACTAGATCTGCCAGGCAAATATCTAGAAAACCTAGTTATTACCAAAATTCCTTTTGCCGTACCAACCTCACCTGTTGAAGAAGCGCAAGCTGAGTTTATTCAATCAAAAGGCGGAAATCCGTTTTTATCTATTACTGTACCTGATGCTGCAAAGAAATTAGTACAAAGCTGTGGTAGACTGCTGCGCAAGGAAACTGATTCTGGTCGCATTACGATACTTGATAGGCGTCTTGTAACCAAACGTTACGGAAAAGCCATGCTTGATACGCTGCCACCCTTTGCTAGACAAATAGATTAAGAATGCTAGAACTCGCTTTTGACCCACTCACATGGGCACTTTTATGTGCAGTTGCTTTGGCAGCTGGTTTTATTGATGCCGTCGCAGGTGGCGGGGGCATGCTAACTGTACCTGCACTGTTAACTGCGGGGTTGCCGCCTCATGTCACGTTGGGTACTAACAAATTAGCAGCCAGTTTCGGGTCTCTCACTGCCAGTTTTACTTATTATAAAAAGCAACTCTTTAATCCACGCTTTTGGGCAGCCTCTACGTTAGCAACAGCCATAGGTGCCATCCTAGGCACATTACTTGTAGATAAACTCAGTATTGAATTTTTAAATAAACTCTTGCCTGTGATCATCATCATCGTCGCTTTATACAGCTTATTTGGCAGTTTGAGCTCTACGGAACTAAATACTCTGCCTAAAAAAACCCCCATGTTAAAGGTAAAACAATGGCTACAAGGTTTATCACTGGGCTTTTTTGATGGCTTAGCAGGTCCTGGAACGGGCACCTTTTGGACTGCTTCAAATAGCTTACTATACAAGATGAGTTTACTCTTAAATTGTGGTTTAGCACGCTCAATGAATTTTGTGTCAAATTTTATTTCTTTGATCACATTTGTCGCGCTAGGACATGTCAATTTCTTATTAGGGATCACCATGGGGGCATTTCTCATGCTTGGTGCATGGATTGGCGCTCACTCAGCCATTAAATTTGGCAGTAAATTAATAAAGCCTATATTTAATACTGTGGTCATAATATTAGCGGGCAAGCTCATTTTTGAGGCATATATATCATGAGCCGAGCACTGATTAAGCTCAATAGTAAACTTGAACAACTGGGCACGCAGGCGCATCAGTTTGACAATGCAAAGTGGTTTGATAAAAACCGCTATATCCAAAATCAGCCAAGTTTATTCGATAGTCACTTGTTCCATACAAAAAGCCTATTACTGGGTGATTATGTCGACGAAATAAAACTTACACTTAAAAATCTGCCCCCAGAACAAAATCGCCACGCCTATCAATTTGCTGTAGAGCAAGTCGGTGAGCAAATGCAGGCCATCATTAAAGTGCTTAAATCCACCCCCGTGTGGGCCAAAGAAAATAAACTCAGTCAACCTAAAAAAGCCAAAGTATTTAAAAAAGCAGTGCAACGCATCATGCAGTCATCCCATGAACTTTATCGGGAACTGTCACAAAACCATGAGTTTGAGCGTCGTCTACAAGATATGATTGATAGTCGCCGTGCGCAGCTTGATGGCGCAAACGCCGAACAAAATGCAAAGCTCAACGCTGAAATTCTAGCACTTCATACCCGTTTAGGACGCTGTCGCAAGGCCATTTCTGCCACCGAAGAAAAAATACAACAGCTCGAAAAACAGGGTAATCGTTAACGTGCTGTTTTATGACTCTATCTACAGTAAGCTAGCACTTCCCCCTAAACATCGCTTTCCTATTTGTAAATATGAGCAGCTCAAATCGTATATTGAAGCGATGGGGTTGGGTCAATATATCAAACCTGTGAATAATAAAGCTTCTGTGCAGCAACTTATTCGCTGCCATAGTGAGACGTATATCCACGCATTTTGCACTGGCACAATGAGCCAAACTGACATCAAGCGTATGGGGTTTCCGTGGTCCGAGCAATTAGTTGAGCGAACTCTCACCTCTGTTGGCGCGAGTATTGAGTCAGCAAAATATGCGTTAAGGCATGGTTTTTCGGCGAATTTAGCGGGGGGATATCATCACGCGTTTGCTGACAGAGCGACAGGCTTTTGTATCTTCAATGACTTAGCCATTGCTGCGTGTGAGTTGATAGACACTGAACTGGTCGACAGTGTGTTGATCTTAGATTGTGATGTTCACCAAGGTGATGGTACAGCAGCCATTTTACAATCACGCCGCGATGTGATCACCTGCTCAATTCACTGCGAACAGAACTTTCCAAGATTTAAAGAAACTTCAGATTATGACTTTGCCCTCCCCTCAGGCACACAAGACAGTGAATATTTGACGACGCTAAAGCAAGCCTTAGATCTATGTGTGCGGGTCCATCAACCTGACATTATTTTATATAATGCGGGTGCTGATATATTCCACAAAGACGAACTGGGGCACTTCGATATATCACTTCAAGGTGTTTTAGAACGTGAGCAAATCATTTTAGACTATTGCTATCAGCATCAGCTCCCTTTAATGTGTGCATTGGGCGGTGGTTACCAGCGTAATACCGACAGTTTAGTCACAGTGCATCAGCAACTTTTCAATGCCTTAGCCTCATCCCACTTTCTCACCGAATAGGCTTTATCATTGAGTTTTAGTATGTGCCCATACAAATTTTACCTTACCGTTAAGTCGCGCAGTCAACTTTTATGATATAAACTTTAGAGTGTAAAAAAGGGGGAAGCGATATTATGAAACTGCATGATGATTTACATAATTATTATGAAAAAATTATGCTCGAACAAATCGTGGAGCGGAAGTTACATGAGACATATGACGAAAACGTCATGGCTGATTTCTGTTGTACGGTCCTCAATCAATTACCTGCTCGTTACATTCGATATGATGTCGATATGGAATTTTACCTTCCTCAAGCTGAACGACAACAAATGGAAGAACGTGTTAAAATCGCCATCGAAGTTGCTGTAGAGCAAGTATCCAAAAAGAGACAATTTAACACATGAGTAATCCCTCCTCACTAGACCAAGCGCCGCAGCATGTAAAACTCGCTATTGATTTGATAATGCTATTAGAACAAAACCAAGTGCCCCCTCAGCAAGTCTTAGATGCACTTGAAATAGTCAAACAAGATTATCAACAAAAAGTCACTGCCGAAGTTGAGTAACAACTCAATTTCTAACATTTTAAATACATTTAGTCATATTATGGCGATAAGATACCTGTTTACTATGTGCACATAAGCGCTCTGATAACGCTATATCGTCAATAACAAGGAATATTATGACTAACAAAATGATTCATTCAGCACTTTTGCTAAGCTGCATTACTTATAACACCAGTATAGAAGCAAATGACTTCGCCGCTCTCAACGAGGCTCTCCCACCAAGTTATATAATTAATAACACAGAGCCCGTTTTTGACTTTGACGGTGATGGCTGTTTCCCAAGTGCAGGAATAAGTCGGACAGGGCAACAAAACGCTGGGCTGAAAACCTCTGGCGCACTCGGTGGCAGTTGCCGTGATAGGGCGTTTTTATCAACGTCAAATACAGTCCATAGATATGCGTGTAAAACGACCAATGAGGGGCAGTTTTGCGCTCACTTTTACGCTTTATATTTCAAAAAAGATCAGATCATTCCATATCTTGGCGGCGGGCATCGCCATGATTGGGAGTATGCCGCTATTTGGACCATAGATGGCAGTGTGACACATGGAAGTTACAGTGCCCATGGAGATCTATATACAAAGCCGGCCAATCAACTTCCCTTCGAAAATGGACACTTGAAAATTGTTTACCATAAAGATGGTTTGCTGACCCACGCGTTTAGATTTGCCAAACCCAATGAAGTCGCCGAAAACAATTATGGATACTTTGTCACCCCCCCTATCATCAGCTGGTCTCACATGATAGGAGATGGGATAAGTAATCAAGTTTTGCGTGACAAGCTCAATACCTATGATTACGGCTCTGCTACTTTACCTGTCAAAGACAGCCGTTTTTTACTCAACTTAAATCGTTTCAAACCAGATAATTACCCAACGTTTTCAACACAAGATATTTAAAAGTTCGTGAGGGCTGCAACTTGCCCTCACCTTTCCAATACTTCAAGCACTATGCAATAAGCACTGGCCTGCCATCATCAGCTTGTACTGTGCAAAAAACTGACTATCCAACTCAGATTCATAAGGACAGACAAAGTACGCGACGTCATCCCTCAGCGGCGCGCCTGCGAGGTGTTTTCCATCCTCCCAATATAGAACGGCATGCTTCACTAGCTCTTCGAGATAAGTGTGGTCCCATTGATAGTGTGCATAGCCATGATGATCAGACAAATAAGGGGAATAATCTTGTTCACACAAGACACTTGTGACACCATTTTTATGATCTGCAAATGCCTGCGCATCTTGCTCCGCAGTGTGTGGATTAACAAAGTAGGCTATATCGCGACGCGGCGGGATCGCCTGCGGTAAGCCAAACTTTTCACGTACAGCAGAACACTCAACCACAACCCAAGACACAAAATGAGCACCAATTTGATGATCCCATTTCAAAGCAACAAACATGAAGATACTCCTTCCAACAGTATTAATACATCTAAGTACGATTGCTTGTTTGTCCTTAAACCTGCCTTTTTGACGTCCTATATCATTCCTTTATCACACATCATGACGATATAGCTTCGATGTAAAAAGGCTGTTCCTAATCTATTAACGCGATTCTAGTCTAGCGCTGATAGCAGATACAGCTAAACTTTCTGTCAAGAATATATTATTTAACCTATATCAATATCTCGATAGTTTACTGTCCTACCACCCGTTTTCGTATTAACTTTTTATATATGTATCAATCATCAATTGGGGATTAATACAAATCAATTTTCTCGATAAGTTACATCTTGAAATAATGGGCACTTAAATTTCTCTGTCAACTCAGCTCAAAATACCTATTTCAAACAATGATAAATTGTTACAGCTTATTGCAGAAATGCAATCAACCGCTTTAAAACAGCCGTTTATCGCGCGAAGTCATTATGGGCTTTTCGTTGGGGCTGGCACTTTTTCACCCAGTCGTTACACTCCATCATGTACAGTTAAACTTGGATGTTGTGATGAATTTAACGCGTAGCTCCCTTAAAAATCCTGCCAGTATCATTGTCATATTGGCGCTGGTAATGGTATTTGGATTATTAAGTATTTTTAAACTCCCAATACAACTCACTCCTGATATTGAACAACCTCAAATCACCATCTTTTCCGGCTGGCGGCAAGCCGCGCCAGAAGAAATAGAATCGGTCATCATTGAGCCACTAGAAAATGCAGTTAAAAACACGCCAGGAGCACTTGAGGTAAATACAACGATTAATCGGGGTAATGGTTCTATATCACTCACTTTTGCCATCGGCACCGATATGCAGCAAGCCATGCTCGATGTACTCACTAACCTCAATCAAGCTCCCCCACTGCCACTTGATGCCATTGATCCTGTCGTATCCGCAGGTGGCGGTTTTGGCGGAGGTGGTGCAGCCGCCGCTACTTTACTGGTCACTCCACTCGACGCTGGCGATCAAGGTCTGAGCCTAGATATGGCTCAATACCAAAAACAGATAGATGAAATCATTGAACCGAGATTATCTCAAATACAAGGCGTTTCCCGTGTAGACCTCGCCAGTGAACGTTCAAAAGAGTTGCGTGTCACCTTTGACCCACATAAAGCAGCTGCTCTGGGCATTAGTATCAATCAAATTAGACAGACGCTACGAGCTTCTCAAGATACCTCTGCGGGTCTCGCCAATGTAGGGCGCAGACAATACACCGTGCGCTTCACAGGCCAATATGATTTACAAGATATGCTGCAAATGCGCGTCGGTTACTCAGGTGAAAGGCCCATATATCTTGGGGACATTGCCACGGTAAAAGAAACCTTTTCTGACCGTTTGGGTATGAGTGGCAGAAATGGGCAACCCGCCTACTATATTCGCGTAGCACGCATCAATGATGCCAATACCGTAGCGCTACTGGATGAGATTAACATTGCAATAAATGAGCTTAATGCTGGTCCATTGAAGGAAGCAGGGTTGAGCATAGAGCTCAGTTACGACGCCTCGGTACACATTCGTAACGCCTTGCTGCTGGTTAAAAGCAATTTGGGTTTAGGGGTCCTCTTGTCCTGTATTATTTTGTGGCTGTTCTTTCGTGGTATAAAAACAACGCTGATCATCGCAGCAACGATCCCCGTCTCTTTAATGGTGGCATTTCTCGCACTCAACATCTTTGACCGTAGCATTAATGTTATTTCTCTGGCAGGTTTAGCATTTGCAGTCGGTTTAGTATTAGATGCAGCCATCATAGTACAAGAGAACATCACACGGCTAAAATCCACTGGCTTTGATAATAATAAGGCGGCACTCAAAGGCGCGACACAAGTCGCTGGGGCGCTGTTTGCATCGACTGCCACCAGTGTTGCTATCTTCTTACCCATCTTATTCATGGCTGGTATTGAGGGACAATTATTTTCAGATTTGGCTTTAACATTATCCATTGCCGTGATCGCCTCTTTACTAAGCGCCCTTACAATCATCCCCATAGCTAATCGCTATATTCCTGACAGCAAAGCAAAAAAAGACCCATATCAAGCATATTGGAAAAAACTAACCAAGTTTATCATGCAGCTGACCAACACCAAGCTCAAACAAATCTCTTGGATCGTCGGCTTATTGGGCGGCTCATTACTCATCACTGTCACCATGCTGCCTAAAACAGATTTTATGCCTCAAGCACCCACTGATGGTTTTTTCTTTTCCCTCATTACACCGCCAGGCGGGAACGTAAACTATATGGAAGAAGAGTTGTTAAAGCGGGTCAAAGCGCGACTTATGCCTCACTACACAGGAGAAAAGCAACCGGGTATCAAAGACTTTAATTTTTATCTATTCGGCACAAATGCCGGTGGCTTTATTTACTCTGCAGATCCACAGAGAGTAGAAGAGCTAATGAAAGTCACCCGTGAAGAAATCTTGGTAGACCTGCCTGATACCCAAGTTTTCCTCTTTAGAGGCTCTATGATCCAAGTTTCCAATGGCGGAGATGGACGAAATATAGACATTGAGATCACAGGCCCTAATATGGATGACCTCATCTCAGGCGCACAAGTGGCATTAACGGCGGTGAAGGAGGCTCTGCCCGAGGCAACAGCGCAACCTCAACCTCGACTAGATATGGCCGAGCCTGAGTTAAGGTTGCATCCAAATGATCGCCGAATCACACAAGCAGGCCTCACCCGCCAAGACGTTTCTCAAGCTGTACAAGCTTTTACAGGAGGATTATTCGTCAACGAGTACTTCAATGGTAATGACCGTATGAATGTGATTTTACGTGCCACCAGCTGGGATTCACCCGAAGCATTAAAAGCTCTGCCTATCGTCACGCCGGATTCAGGTATTCAAACCGTCGGGGAGCTTGCACATGTCGAACGCACAGTTGGGCCAAGTCAATTGCGCCGCGTCAATGGTCGCAGAACGGTCAGCGTTGTGGTTACGCCACCAGCTGATATGTCACTTGAACAAGCACAGCAAATTTTGCTGTCGCAAGTCATTCCTAAAGTCAAAGCCACACTTCCTGAAAATGCAGGAGTTATCCTGTCGGGCAATGCACAGAAAATGAACTCAGCTATTCAAGAGATGGCTATCAATTTCGTCTTAGCCTTATTCATCTTGTTTTTATTAATGAGCGCGCTATTTAAATCTGCCAAAGACAGCCTATTAGTGCTTTTGGTGATGCCATTAGCTGCTGCGGGCGGCGTTATCGCTTTATTTGTCCTTAACTTATTTACTTTTCAGTCCCTCGACTTGCTCACAATGATTGGCTTTATCATTTTACTCGGATTAGTAGTGAATAATGCCATTTTACTTGTCGACCAAACTCGTGTTGCCGAAGCTTCCGGCATGCTTAGACAAGAGGCGGTTAGACAAGCCGTCTTAATGCGCGCAAGGCCAGTGTATTTGAGCACATTAACCAGCCTTTTTGGCATGTTACCACTGACATTAGTGCCGGGCGTTGGTGCTGAGATCTACCGCGGTTTAGCCACGGTGATCGTAGGCGGTATGGCAATAAGCGCCCTGTTCACCTTGATATTGATGCCTAGCTTGCTGCAACTTGGTCAAGGAAAGCAACCGAAAGTTAAGCAAAATAATAATTCAAAACCCTCTCTCAATTTAGTGTCGAATCAATAAGGAATTAGCAATGCGTAAAACATCTTTAACTGTGACATTATTTTCCTTGGCTTTGACATGCAACTCGCTATTGTTTAGCGCAACCAGTCGTGCAGCCCTGCCAGTTACTGTAGAAGCGGTGACAGAGGCCCCGTTGACCAGCTCACTGGCCGTCAGTGGCACCCTTTTTGGTAAGCAAGATGTTGTGATTACTGCTGGGCTTGCAGGGCGTCTGCTCTTTGTTGCCGAGCCTGGACAGCGAGTTGAACAAGGTGAGGTACTCATTCGAATGGATACGCTACCTTTAGAACTCGAGCAAGCGCGCCAGCAAGAAATGCTAAAACGTGCACAAATCAATCTAAGATTCCACCAGCAAGAACTGACCCGACTGCAAAAACTCGCTAAGACTAACAGTGCTGCGGCGACTCAAGTAGATAGCGTGCAGAATCAACATGATCTGGCATTATCTGATATCGCATTAGCTAAAATTGAACTGAACGTCATCGCAGATCAATTATCTCGGGCGACAATAACAGCGCCTTTCACCGGCATTGTCAGCGAGCGATTTAAACGCGCAGGTAGAGAAGTCAGCCGAGCCAGTGAATTGCTGAACTTTGTTGATATTCATAATTTAGAGGCAAGGCTATATGTCCCAGTAAAATATTTACATTATCTCAAGCAGGGCATTGTTTTGCCTTTCCAAACTGGAGACTTGAACAATCCAGTTACAAGCTCAGCAACAATTAGCCGCGTTATCCCTGCCACGGATCCTCGCTCACAAACGGTCGAAGTCAGAGCCGATTTGCCCACAGACCACAAGCAAATTTATGCGGTTGGACAGCTTGTTGATGTCACCGTACCGCTGCAATCCAATCAACCCGTTTTACTGGTTAACCGTGATGCGCTCATCATTCGCCAAAACGGGATCCATGTCGTCAAAGTTGGCCATGACAACACTGTTCAGCAAATACCAGTCCAAGTTGGTAAAGGTGAAGGCACATTTGTCGAGGTCAAAGCCATAGATAACACGCGTCAACTTAACATTGGCGACCAAATCGCGGTCAGGGGTGCGGAACGTTTAACAGATGGACAGGAAGTTGACGTGCAGGCCCGCAATTAATTGTCAGATTACTAGCCCAATGAGCCTACTTATGGAAGAGTAGGTTCATTTTTATATTCTTATAATTCATTGGTTTAATATAATTTAATAAGACTAAAACCGTTAATTTCAGTAAGTTTAATTGGCACTTCTTACGCGCTTTTTACAAGCTACTCCACATAGACATAACGGAGTAGATAACATGCTAACAAACAAAATTTTAATCACGACACAATTGGGCTTATTAGTGGCTGGCACACTTGGCGTAAGTGCCAACGCCCCCGCAGCCAATGCAATATCATCTCAAATCATGTTCGATGACTTTAGCTATCGTCAATTTGAGGATGCACAGAAAAATGGTTGGCAGATTCGCGATGAAGTAGGTCACCCCGGTATTAAAAATGCGACCTGGTGGAAAGAAGGCGTCACATTTCATCCTGATCCCATCAACCACAGCAATACTGTGATGCGTATTACCTCGAAAACCGATGGCTCAGCGGAAAATACCCGCCACACTCAAGTCTGCCACAATAGAAAGTACAAAGAAGGCACATACGCCGCTAGAGTTTTCTTCAATGATGCGCCGCAGTATGGACCGGACGGCGATGCGGTTATCCAAACATTTTATGCTATCAGCCCGTTAAAGGCACCGATGGATAAAAACTACAGTGAAATGGACTTCGAATACCTACCAAATGGCGGCTGGGGGACTGAACGGCTCGCTTTATTTGCGACCTCTTGGGAAACCTTTCAGTTAACACCTTGGACGAAAGTAAACGCATACGATTATCACATTGAATCTTTACAAGGCTGGAACACACTCGTTTTACAAGTCGCCGATAATTCACTGAAGTACTACATCAATGGCCACTTATTTGCCGAGCATGGTGCCGACGTTTACCCTGAAGTGCCTATGTCCATTAACTTCAATCAATGGTTTGATCCAAATAAATTGGTTCAGTCGACACAAATGCGCCAATACTATCAAGACGTCGATTGGGTGTATTTCGTGAAAGATAAAGTCATAGCGCCTACGGCTGTAGTGCAAGCAGTTGAACAACTCAGGAAAGACAAAGTCGCTCAACGCGACACAGTACCAAATTGGAAGCCAAAACAACCAGACTACTGTAGCCTTTAATTAATCGTGTGGATGGGCACTTGAGCAAACCACGCTTGCACACGTGCAATTAATTGGGGACTATCTGCTTGGTGTGCAATATCCAGTGCCTGCTGTGCAATCCCATGTGCACGGCTCTTTTCCCCCAACTCTCTATACATGTCAGCCTGCGCTAACAATACCCAAATTTGGTTAGGGCTGGCATTGCTTTCATTTGCCACTTGCATCGCTTTATTAAAATAGTGTTTAGCTTCATTTATCTCTTGCTGTGCGATGGCTATTTTTGCCAATTCTATCAATGCCGCTGTTTGACCATATCGCCCGTGAAAGCTTTGATGATACTCAAGCGCGGCTAAAAGCCACCTTGTTGCTTCACTGTATTGCCCTTGCAAGCGCTTGATTTTGCCCAGTTCCTCATAAGAATATGCAATGAACAACTTATCTTGGCTAGATTGTGCTAAGCCCTTTGCTTTGGCAATATACTGCTCAGCTAAATCTAACTCTTGCTGCCTGTTTTCGCCTTGTGGCCAATGTATCAATAAATAACCTATCAACAAATTGGCCCGTAAATGTTCTTTTTGACTCGCGGAGTCGTCTGTTAATAACAAGCTGCCCTGCAACAGGCTAATTGCTTGCTCCAACTGATAGGTATTTGCCAAACTCCCCGCCAAATAACGTCGTGCGGCGAGCATATTCGGTTGTTCTACCAACGCACTGCGAAACAGTGCTATGGCATCTTCATAGTCTCGCTGTAAAAATGCGTTCACCCCTTTGGCAAAAGCTTGATTGCTAAATGCACCATGATAAGACCCAGAAGCCGTTATTTCTTGCTGTTGGTATTTGTCGGCCAATACGTTGACCAGCTGATTTAATGCATCTTCTACACTTTGGGACAATATTACCCCTTGTTGCGGACCATATTTTGAATGCAGAGTGTAGTGTAATTGTAAATCTTCAGGATAGCCGGTCAGTCGAGTCTGGACTACAAGCTGCACATCCAACTTTTGCTGCAACTTAAATATTTTCCCCGACAGCGAGCGTACGCCCCGAGTATCTAGCTCCTGCAGATACTCTATCGCCAGAAGCACATCATCGGTATTACTCACAGGTAAGGTTGTTTGCTGAGCAAGTGCCCGTGTTAAGTGATCCATGCCTTTAATCGGTACCCAATCATGCAGCTTATCAGGCATATTGTTTTCAACAGGTAAGAACGCCACACGGGGCAATTGCTGAGAGTCAGCTCTGTCCAAGATAAAATGTGCTAACCCTACCACTAATATCAATGCTAAAAAAGCGAGCGCTAACATACGTATTGTCATGAACTGTTTAAACTGCGCTGATTTGTTTATTGGTTCAATCTCTGCGACCCAACGATATCCTATTTTAGGGAAGGTCTTAATGGTGCTGGCCCCAAGCATATCCCTGATCTCTTTGATCGACTGAACTAACACTTGGTCTTGTACGACAACGTCACACCAAACATTGTTTAGTAATTCTTGCTTGGTAACAACACGGTCTGGATTTTCGACTAACAAGGTGAGTACTTGCAACGTTTTTGCTCGTATATCATGTCGTTGTTGTGAGCCTTGGGTATAAATCACCCCACGGGTCAGGTCGACTTCCTTGTTATCAATTTTAAAGCGCATGATTTAACACCATTGGGTCAGCCTTCGCAGACACCTATTCATAACCATCTGTTTTAAATGTAGTTTGCCCTAATGTTTACGTGTACTCAAGTTTCATAAGATAATCTTCAGAGGGAACTAGAGGAATAAAATCCATATCACCACACTGACTTTTCATTACATGATATCTAAACGTCACAAAGTTAACCTTTGTGCTACATTTAATGCTGGATTGTCCCAATGCATCATTCTGTTATTAAAACAGAGTGAATTTAAACACCTGCATAAAAAGTAAAAAATTTATGCAAATCGCAGATTTAACCATCTGCTTTGCAGCACAGTCGCAGTAGTTGTTTTATAGGAGCAGTCGTCTGCCAAAGTAGGCTTAACCATCAAGGCTAAGGAAAAACTATGACACATTACACATTTGGCAAAGAAATTACGGATAAACCCCTCCCTACAAAAGTCAAAGTGGCCATCGTTGGCGCGGGCATGTCAGGCCTATATAGTGCTTGGCGATTACAGCAAGAAGCGCAGATACAAGATCTTGCTATATTTGAACGTTCAAATCGAACTGGTGGACGTTTAGACTCAGATCTAATTGAGTTCAATAACCTACGCTCAGAACACCCTAAAACGATTACCGTTAAAGAGGAGCAAGGGGGGATGCGCTTCCTTTTCGATGGGATGGATGATCTGATGGCGTTGTTTTTAAAACTGAACTTACAGAACGACATCGTTCCATTCCCTATGAATAGCGGCGGCAATAACCGATTATTTTTTCGCGGTGAGAGTTTTAGTGTGGAAGATGCTCAACAAGATGACTACGCCATTTGGTCTCATCTATACAATCTTGACCAATCTGAGCAAGGTGTGAACCCCAAAGACATCGTCAACGTCGTCTTCAATCGTATTTTAGAAGCCAACCCTCAGTTTCAACAACGTCCTGAAGTCAGAGGCCCTGAGTTTTGGCAGGCCTTTAGATTGGAGTGCAAGTGGCAAGGACAAACGCTTAATGAGTGGACACTGTGGGATCTCTATACCGACATGGGTTATTCACAAGAGTGTATAAATATGCTCTACCGAGTGCTTGGCTTCAATGGTACATTCTTATCACAAATGAACGCAGGTGTGGCATATCAGCTGTTAGAAGACTTCCCTGCCAATGTACAATTTAAAACCTTTAAAGACGGCTTCAGTACATTACCCAATAAGTTGGTTGAAGAAGTGGGTACTGACAATATTCACCTGCAGACCAGTATCGAAGAGATTGATTACGCTGAAGAATCAGGACTATATTCACTGCATTATAGCCATACCGACGAGCACGGTCGAACGCACAAGGGGGTTGTGCAAGCGGAAAAAGTCATATTAGGCTTACCACGACTTGCGCTTGAAAAGCTATTTGTTCGTTCTAATGCGTTTAACCAACTAGACAAGGATAAATCAGAGCAGCTATGGAATACACTACAATCGGCCAGCAACCAACCATTACTTAAAATCAATTTATACTACGATTCAGCTTGGTGGGGACGTGGCACAACAGGCAGACCTGCCGTGGAGTTTGGCCCTAACTTTGCCGATTTACCCACAGGCTCTGTTTATCCCTTCTATGCGGTGAATGATGAATTGGCTGCTGCACTGATGTACCAAGAACGTTCGACAAACCCATCTAAAGATGTTCAAGCCAAGCTAGATCGTATCGGTAACGAAAAATATGAGCGACCTGCCGCACTGACCATCTACTGTGATTATTTAAATATCAACTTCTGGAGCAACCTACAAAATATTGGTGAAACATATCATCACCCACACCAAAGCGATTATGTGCAAGATGTCCCAGCTGATATCTACCCAGCTTCTACAGCTGTTGTTGCACAAGCAACCAAGTTCTTTAAAGAAATATTTAACACTCACTATGTACCTGAGCCTATCCTAACCAGTGCTCGTATTTGGGAAGGCAGCACTAAATTTGATATTCCTGCAAGCCGACAATTCGGTTTCGGTGTTCACCAGTGGGCGGTGGGCGCAAATGACAAAGAGGTCATGGAAACACTCAGCGAACCACTACCAAATTTGTACACCTGCGGTGAAGCATTTTCTGATTACCAAGGTTGGGTTGAAGGCGCATTGCGTTCAACTGACTTAGCATTAGAAAAAAGCTTTGGCCTCAAGCCATTTAGCCAAGTGTATTTTGAAAATACCAACATCCATGCTTCAGATGCCATCAAAGCGATTTACGAGGAAAACTCCAGTAAGCTCATCAACCAGTATATAGAAACTAACTTCTCAGCCAATACAGCACCAATTGACCGCACTCAAGACTTTGATAGCGTCATTGGCGTTGATCTCTGCTACTTCGATACTAAGTGATAACTAGCACCAAAATAAGCGGCTATGTAATTTGCATAGCCGCTTTTTGGCCAATAAAACGGAGAGTCATTATTTATGAGTACATGTTTCAAAGAATATACGGTTGCAGATTATTTCAAAGACCGCTTAGAAGAAATTGGTGTTGACCAAATGTTTGGCGTCGCAGGTAATTACACCGCTGGCCTATTGGATACAATTTTAGCCGACAGCCAATCTCCAATTACCATTAAAGGCAATGCAAATGAGATTTGTGCCGGTTTTGCTGCAGATGCTTATGCTCGACTAAAAGGCCCTTGTGCATTGTATGTCACATATAGCGTCGGTGCATTTAGCCTACTGAATACCATTGCAGGTTCTTATGTTGAACAAGTGCCCGTTATTTTAATTAATGGTGCCCCTACCAATAAAGAGGACCAAATCTCAAAATGCCAAGGATTGCTTTACTCCCATACTACAGGCTACGAATTCGTCGATATTCATATGTTTCGCCCAATTACGGTGGCCGCAGAACGCATCAATAACGCTTTACAAGCTCCCTACCAAATCGACTCAGCAATCACAGCACTGCTGAGCGAGCAACGTCCTATCTATTTTGAAGTTACTGAAGATATCTGGCGCAGTCCGTGTCAAAGACCACAGGGACGAATAAGAGAGCGCACAAACGATACGCTCACGGTCAGTTGTGCTAAACAAGCTGCTGACGCCACCTTGCAATTGATGCTCTCTAAGCCCAAAAGCATCTTTTGGGCAGGTATTGAATTACAACGCCTCGAGTTACAGGATGAGTTTCTCAATTTGATGGAAGTGATTAATCGCCATCACTCCATGCCGGACGGGCACATCCATTTTGTCACTTCTGCTTTAAGTAAATCAGTCATTGCAGAAACCCACCCCTGGTTCGAGGGCTGTGTCACACTCTCACCCTCTGAAGTACAGGATCTGGTCGGTGAGGACGGCGTATTAATAGGCATAGGTGCATGGACAACGGGTAAGGATACCGGAAATCAGGATATTCGTAGCAGCAACACCATACTATCTGCTCACCAAGGCGTCTATGTCGGTGCTGACTTTTACCCATCTGTATTGCTCAAAGATTATTTATACTACCTCACAGAAGCATTTGAGCAGTTGGCCAAACACAACCCTGCCCAATTGGCCGGTATTCGCAAACCCATGACTGCGAACAATATGCCTATGCCTGAACAGCAATTAGGTTACGATAGCTTTTTTGCCGCGATGAGTAGCTGGATAACAGAGGATGACGTATTAATTGTCGATGCGGGCTTCCCACTCATCGGGGCTCAACGTGTCAAAATACCTTCACGAAATGGCTTTGTAGCCCAAGCTGCGTGGTTATCAATCGGGTACTCAGTCCCTGCGGGTACTGGTGTGAAGTGCGCTTACCCTGATAAACGGTCGATTGTCGTTGTTGGTGATGGGGCATTTCATGAGACCTGTCAAGCCGTTGCCGATCAACATGCTTACGGGCAAAACACGGTTGTCTTTGTCTTAGCCAATGGCATTTATGGGATTGAACAATACCTCGTCAACCCCAACCCATTTCGTAAGCCACCTGTTGATTATCAAGATAAGTTACTCAATCAGGTGTATAGCTACAATGACTTACCGTCATGGGAAATCGCCAAGCTACCTGATGCGTTCGGCGGCAAAGGGATTAAAGTAACCAGCGTTGGACAATTACTCAGCGCAATGGAAGAAATTCGTCATAATGATCACATCAATTATGTCGTCGAAGTCTGTATCCCCAAAGAAGATACTCCATCAAGTATCACTGCCGAAGCCCCAACAGCCGTCGGTGAAGATGAAATATGCAACCCACAATGGCCACCCGCAAATAAATTTTAGCCCCAGTAACCAGCCTATATGGCTGGTTTTTTTACATATATTAAAAAATGATCTTGCTGTGATACATTTGTGATAATTGAGCGAGGCTTTCGCGACAATTGCCCTGCATGATTACTCTTGTCAATTACAAACAACAAGAGCCAATTATGAAAACACGTATTCTATCACTCATCGCAGGCACACTTCTTAGCTCCGGTGCTGCACATGCAGCCTCGCTTGAAGTGAAGGTTACGAACCTAACCCAAGGAATATACTTCACCCCTTTACTCATTACTGCGCACACCAAGGATGCCATGTTATTCAATGTCGGCGAGAAAGCATCTGATGAGCTTCAAGCCATGGCAGAAGGCGGCAGCTTAGACGGCCTTAACACCATATTGACAGGCATAAACGCCAATACTGTCAGCAACCCAGCTGGTGGCTTACTTGCACCAGTTACCAGTACAATGACTGATTTAGAAACCAGTGATGGCAACGACAAGTTGTCAATCGTTGCGATGATGCTACCGACCAATGATGGCTTTATTGGTTTAAATAGCTGGCAGATCCCAACTGAAGCGGGCACCTATCATGTTTACCTGAACGCCTATGATGCCGGCACAGAAGCCAATAATGAGAGAGTGGTAGCTGATTCTGGTGCGCCTGGCGTACTCGGTATTCCAGCCTCACCAGGTGTTGCACCAGGCACTGGCGGCGATGGTGTGACGACTGAAGAGGCCAATCAAATGATACATATTCATAGAGGTAACTTAGGCGATGATAATCCAACCGGTGGTGACAGTGATTTACATAATACAGTACACCGCTGGTTAAACCCCGTTGCTAAAGTGACTATCACAGTAAAATAAGGTGGCTATCATGAAACTCTCTAAATTGATTATACCGATTGCTTGCCTGACCTTAGTTGCGTGTAGTGATAATGACGATGAACCAACAACGGTTGTCGAAACACCGGCACCAGCACCGACACCGGATCCAACTCCGGACCCAACTCCGGATCCGACCCCAGACCCAACGCCGGATCCCACACCTGATCCTGAACCAAGTGAGGCGATGTTAACCGTAACGGTTACCAATTTGACCTACGCACAACCGCTATCACCAGTCGGCATTGTGCTGCATCAAGAAGGACAGTTATGGCAAATCGGAGAAGCGGCAAGTAATGCACTAGAAAAAATGGCGGAAAGTGGTGATAACAGCGACCTACTCTCGCTAGGTGTAGTACAGAGCAAAGTGTCGGGAGAAGGTGTCTTACCTCCGGGTAATAAAACGGAATTAACACTGAGCCAATCTTCACTTGATGGACAAAAGTTATCATTATTTACCATGATGGTGAATACAAATGACGGCTTTACCGGTCTTAATGCCTTAGATGTATCTTCTATGGCTGTCGGTGACGAAATGCACTACGTCACCTATGCGTATGACGCTGGTACTGAAGAGAACTCAGAAACCAGTGGCACTATTCCTGGACCCGCAGACAGTGGGGAGGGATTTAATGCGCAAAGAGAAGAGCTGAACAAGGTTGCCATGCATCCTGGTGTTGTTGGTAAAGACGATGGTCTTACGAACTCTGTGTTAAGCAGCATTCATAAATTTGACAACCCACTGATGTCAGTGACCATTATGAGAACCAAGTAGCCTCCTACTCGCCCCGGCAACGAGTAGCTGGGGCGTGTTTGCTTGTGTAATAGCACAGGCAGGAGGTTAGTCTATGCATCAACGTGTGCTCATTGTCGAAGACGATTTAGACATCGCTCGTTTGCTTCAAGTACATTTAAACGAACTTGACCTTGAAGTTGATCACCTTTCGACTGGAGAAGGTGTTATGTCTCAGCTATCAAATCAAAAATATGCCATCGTGTTATTAGACATTATGTTGCCCCAAGTCGATGGGTTAACACTGTGTCGAGAGATAAAAACACTACACCCCAAAATTAGTGTTGTCATGTTGACTTCAAAAAGTAGTGAGATGGACCGCATTATTGGTTTAGAAATGGGGGCTGATGACTACATTTGCAAACCCTGTAGTTATCGAGAGTTTCAAGCGCGTATCAAAGCACAGCTCAGACATATTAAATTACTAGAAGCACAGCAAACCATTGAAATCCCCAATGGGACTTCACACCCCATTACCCTGGGTGATTTGCAAGTTGATCCGCATTGCCATGAAGTCTCCTTGCACCAAAAGCAACTGGATTTAACTGCCACCGAGTTCGAGCTAATGTTGTTTTTTGCCAAACACCCTAATCAAGTATTTTCACGTGCTCAGTTGCTCGAGTCGGTTTGGGGATACGACCACCTTGGTTATGAGCACACAGTAAACTCGCATATTAATCGTATTCGCACCAAACTAGAGAAACTCACAGACCAAGCGATTATCGAAACGGTTTGGGGAGTGGGGTATAAACTCAATTCGAAGCCTTTACAACAGGAACGGTTATGACCTTTTCACTCTATCATCGCCTTGCATTGATCATCACCGGCGTGTTTATGCTGACAGTCTCCGCATTTGTGTTTTGGACACAAGACCTCGCGTCAGTGTCTCGCTCCCAAGCAGAGCAGCAATTGCATTTAGGGCTCGCGGAACATTTGGCACAAGATAACCCGCTGCTAAAACAAGGGGTATATGATTACAAAGCACTGGAAAATCTGTTCCATACTTTGATGGTGCTGGGCCCTGCCTTTGAATTTTACTTTGTCGACCCCAGTGGTAAGCTGCTCACCTACTCCGCTAAACCCGGCGAAGTGAAAAGACAATCGATAGACCTTAGACCCCTGATTCAATTGATAAATGAGCCCAACAAACTCCCTGTCTATGGCGAAGACCCACGCTCAATTGAACAAAAAAAAATTTTTTCCGTCTCGCCCGTTTATAACGGGGACACGTTGCAAGGCTACTTGTATGTGATTATCGGTTCAGCCATCGCAGACTCGATTAGTGCGCAAATTAAAAGTTCTGAACAGCTGGCTAAAAGCACCGCATGGTTAGTTGCAATGGGGGTCTTTCTATTTGCCATTCTGTTGTTGCTATTTAGAACTATGACCCAACCTTTACAACGTTTGAGTCAATTTATTCAAACTGTCGAGCAAAACAACTTTGATACACAATCCTCCGAAAAAATCGCTTGGCCATCAAAACACAATGAAATTCACCTTGTCGGCCAAAGTGTCAATAGTATGCTGGACACCATCCACCAGCAAATGACGCAGCTCACCGCCATCGATGAGCAACGCCGAAAATTACTTGCACACTTATCTCATGACCTTCGCACCCCACTGGCGTCATTACAAGGCTATCTAGAGTTAATAGAAAAAACGCCGCCTGCTGGTATCAATGAACAAGAGTATCTCGCCATTGCACTTAAAAACTGCAACCAATTAAAAAGTCTCATTGACCAAATATTTGAATTGGCACACTTAGAATCTGGTCAGTCTAATGTCAACTTTGAAGTCTTCAATCTAGGGGAACTCATCTATGATATTCTCGCTAAGTTTGCACTTAAAGCGCAACAAGCAGATATATCATTGAGCATCTCACCAACTGACTGCGACTTTACCGTTTTCTCTGACATTGCCAAGTTGGAACGCATTTTAAGTAACCTCATTGAAAATGCCCTGCGTCATACGCCTGCCAAAGGTAATATCTGCATTTCAATATGCGCGATGGATAAATCATATAGTATCGCGGTGCAAGATACCGGAGTTGGGATCAGCCCAAAAGAATTGCCCTATATTTTCGAAGCTCGATATCAAGCAAGTAATACCCGTGGATGTAAAAAGTCTCATGCTGGACTTGGCCTTGCAATCACAGCCAGGTTAATTGAACTCATAAAATCAGAGATCAAAGTGAACAGTCGCCTTGGCCAAGGCAGTGAGTTTATATTCCAAGTAAGAAGTGCTGACGCTTCTTAATACGGCGTCAGTACGGCCTTATTCGGCGTTGTGAGATGGGTGCTTGCGTGTATCCATTTCATGTTATTCAGCAGACTGTGGTCGCTGTTTTACCGTTTTCGTCCAAGCAATATAAACCGGATAGTCGCTCGTGCATAAACCAAATCTGCATCAATCAACAAGGTGGTTTAAACGCCCATTGGCGTATATTAAAAAACCCTCATTGACCTAGAAAAATACGCCCGGCCTGATTGCTATACAAGAACATGCCGCCCACATATTACGCTGTAGAGAAATGACTCCACTGTTCAGCTAACTCTTTATAAATATTACCTAATTTATAAAAGTTAACTATCACACCCGAATCTTGAGCCCGATCAATAATACAAAAGCAAAAGGCGATAAACTCAATAACAACTTCTAAATTAATAAGGCACAAACATGAAAGCTGCTGTCGCTCATCAGTTTAAAGATCCACTGCGTATCGAAGACGTCGCACAGCCTGAAATAAGGCCTGGAACCGTGCTAGTAAAAGTGGCTGCCTGCGGTGTATGCCATACAGACTTGCACGCATGTCATGGGGATTGGCCTGTAAAGCCTAAAATGCCCTTGATCCCCGGCCATGAAGGCGTGGGGACTGTCGTCAAAAAAGCGGATGACGTGACGCATATCGACATTGGTGACAAAGTCGGGATCCCATGGCTACACTCTGCATGCGGTCACTGCGAACACTGTTTGCAAGGCAATGAAAATCTGTGTCCCGACCAACAAAATAGCGGCTACTCCGTTGATGGCAGCTATGCTGAATATTGCTTAGCGGATGCGCACTACGCCATCAAAATTCCAGAAAACCTAGATTTCGTTGCAGCCGCACCGCTCTTTTGTGCCGGTGTAACGACCTACAAAGCACTCAAGGTTAGCGACGCAAAACCAGGCCAATGGGTATCCATTGTGGGGGTCGGGGGGCTGGGCCATCTCGCTATTCAATATGCCAAAGCCATGGGGTTAAATGTTATCGCCGTAGATACCGGAGAAAATAAACTTGTACTGGCAAAAGAGTTAGGCGCGGATATCTGTATCGATTATGAGAATACTGACCCTGCACAACACATCCAAGCACAGTTTGGAGGTGTGCAAGCGGTCATATGCACTGCGGCATCAAAAGCCGCTTTTGATAGCGCATATCAGAGCGTCAAACGCGGTGGAAAATGCGTATTAGTGGGCTTGCCAAATGATGCGCTACCTATTCCCATTTTCGATACTGTTTTGAAAGGGATCAGCGTAATCGGCAGCATTGTAGGTACACGACAAGATCTAATCGAATGCTTGGAGTTTGCAGCCTCCGGTAAAGTACGAGCTATTGTGCAAACCCAGCCACTGACCAATATTAATCAGGTCTTCGAACAAATGATCAAAAGTGATATTCAAGGCCGTATTGTCTTGACCATGGATTAGTTTTTTATCCCAACTTGCTAGGCTGCACCGCAGCCTTTTTTGAGGTTATCTCGCCACCTACTTACTTTGATTCTCTCGAGACAACTTGAGTAAACATTGCAGCGCTTTATCGGCACAGCTATCTTGTACAAAAATATGATCATGGTAATACCCAGCAACCACATTTGCGCTGATCTGATTTTGGCCCAGTACAGTAGCAAATGCAGCCGTTAAACCGACTGCTTCCAAACTGGAATGTACATTAAGCGTAATACAGCGATAATCTCCCTGATATTTTATACCTCGCGCTTGAGCATACGTTTTGGTGGTGATCACCGTCATGCCTTCTTTTTCTCGAAATAGACCCTGTATATTAGCCATATCAAGCTCTTTAAGTTGCCGTTCAGACACAACCGCGTACACATAAAGATCCGAAGATAACACCGGCTCCATACTGGCAAGTAATACCGTTAAGTTCATCTCCCCTTTCATAATAGTGACCCCTTTTATTCTTATTTCGATTTATTAGTAAGTTTACTCATCTTCTTCAGTGCGCTGTTTTTTCCTTTGCTCCTGCTTCGCCTTGGCAATATTTTTAAATTGTGGCGGCGGAATTGGGAATAATGCTATTAATGGCATTAAAGCCATAAATAAAAAAGCACCTTTTGGCATTTTCTTTGCCCAGAGTATCGCTCGATACAACAATACAATCACTGCACACAGCAGCAAAAATACACCTATTTGCCAGACCATACTTGATACACCTTATTACCAGTATGACAATGCTATAGGGTCGATGCGAATACTTTTCAAGCGCCAAGCAAATTACTCTGTTGGTAATACGCGTTATCGAGTAAAGTGATGATGTGTAATGTGCAGGCAGTTTAGAAATGAGGATAGACAATGACGCAGGTACCCAATAACAATAGTAATGAGCAAGCCGTTGCTGAACTGCTCTTGGCTATTCGCAGCAAAGATTTAGCAAAAATATGCGCGGTCTACCAGCAACAAAATGACCTTGGCCGTGCTGCGCAGCTCAAATTTTGCTTTGAAATTGCTGAGTCACAAACAACTCGCTATGCAGATTATCAAAATATCGCAGCACAATGTATTGTGGCTCATGGTCTCCCCTCTGGCATAATCGCGGGATTAAACAACAGTGATAGGGTGAACTTTTTTATGCCCGCACTACAAGCTGCTGACGCATTTTCACAAACTAACCATCAAGGTAATACGTTTTTGCATGCGCTATTTGCCAACGCAGAGCAATCACCACCGCCGTTTAATTTTATTCGCTCACTCTTACTATTTGAGCGCAATGAATCATTGGCTAAAACACTCCGAGTACGTAACCAACATGGGTTAACACCGTTAGAATGCTATTTCGTGTACAACTTGAATAACAAAGACTTACCCGAACACGAGCTTACCGCACTATTTGCGCTCATTGAGGCAGAACAAGCGGGCAATACCTCCCCTCTAAGTAGCAACCTCAGCCATGTAAAAGGGGCGATGAAAAGCCATAAGATAAACCTTGATCCAAAAAATCAAGTTTTACTCATTATTGCTAGCTATTATCAGATTGATATCAATGTGTTGTGCCAACTACACTAAGTTTAGCTTTTCAAATTGCTGACGAGTAATTGCATATAAGCAGTGAGCTTGCAAAGCATGGCCACTGGGTAGCGCTGGGTGCGCAAAGTCTCGATTTTGGTTTTGCATTCCCAAGCGAGTCATCAACTTTTGAGAAGGGATGTTTGCCGTCGCCGTAAACGCATAGACTTGATTTAATGTTAAAGTCTCAAAAGCAAAAGCGAGTGCCGATTTTGCAGCTTCAAGTGCATAACCTTGGCGCCAAAAATGCCGATGCAGTCGCCAGCCAATTTCCATAAAAGGCTGATCAGGCATCACCTGTGTTTGCCAATGCAGGCCAACAAAACCAATAAATCGATTGGTCGTTAATGTCGTAGGCACGTGAGGTATATTTTCCTTGAGTGAAACAGCCCAAAAACCATAACCACGCTCATCGATTAAGGCCTTGATTTTTTGGCTCAACGCGTCACTTTCATTTTTGTTTAGCTGCTCGGGAAAGTAGCGCATCACTTGGGGATCTGAACACAATTGGGCAAAAGGTATTTTGTCCGTTTCCTGCCATTGCCGCAACACTAAGCGCTCCGTCTCAAGTTGAGCAACCGCAGCCAACTTAGGTATGGTCGCCAATTTCAATATACTCCTTTGCAGTCATTGGAAAATACTTTACATGACTGTGCATAATGTGAGCCGGATTAGGGTCTACGACCTCTACAGGTATATCCTTGTGACGCGCTATATCCAAAGCCATCTGTGTGATATTAACACTGAAAGAAGTGCCCATGAACACCATTTTACTGGCATCCCACATCCGCTGCTGTGCCCTATTTATGCCGTATAAATCGGTATAAAACTCATCAAAAAGCAAAACAAACGGCTTGAGGGAGACGTTAAGCTCAGGCCCTTGACTAGAGATCTTGAACAACTCCAGCAACGATTCAGTCAAATTACGTTCATCAACTTGCGCCCACGGTGTCGTTTCAATGCCCACTTCTTCACCTTGGACATGGTATAGGGTCATTTTATCAATTCGCCCATGAATAGAAATAAAGTCGTTATTCCCCGCTTTGCCATCTAATCCATCAATATTCTGGGTGATTAATAACTTATCAGCTAGCCAATGATGCACTGTATTTGGACCGTGATGACGATACGTCACAAAACGATGATAATACCACTTTAAAAATTCAGCCGGATTTTGCTCATACATCGCTCGAGTTGCCATTTGCTGAGGCGTATAATTGCGGCTGCCAATCGTCCAATAGCCATCCTCGCCACGGAAAGTAGGAATGCCACTCTCAGCACTGACACCTGCACCAGTAATATAAAGCGTCGTCATGTGTAAATCGCTCCGAAATCAAACAAACAATCAGTGTACCTATGCGAATAAGAGATAGCTAGATTTCTATTTTTTGCAAATGCTTGACCTCTGGTAATGCGATGAGATGTTTTTGAGTACAACCCAAAGACAACCAGCTTGCCGTCTGTTTTAAACTGAACGAATGCACCTTCCCTCCTGTGGATTTATCTCTCGTACAAGCATATTGAACGGCTTCCAGCGCGCTCTTACCAAAGTCCATTGCCGCTATTGCCCAATTAGCACCAGAGCCAATTGCCCAGTTCATTTGCAACGGTTCCAAGAAGCGTTTGCCGTGACGTATTTCTCCGTAAAATACCTGATCAAACTTATTAATAAAGAAAAATGTACACCCTATCGCTTCAAAACAATTTTTTTGCCAATTACTCAATAGGTGATAAATTTCCGTACAATTACCGGATGCAAAAATAAATCCGTTGTGTACTTTTTGGCATTTTTGCGCATCATGGGTGACAATGCTTTGCGATGTGGTGGTCAAACTATCAACACAAATGGTTTGCGTTGGATGATGGTATGCTATCGTAGTCAAAAAAAACTCCTTTTGGTCAAAATAGCCTCAAGGGCAGGCTAACTTAATAGTACCAATAACAACAGGTCAAATATGCCCTTAAATAGCTCTTATAGACTTAACTTTCGACAGTAAAACCTTAAATTAGTTCAATTATTTAACCTCCAACCACCTGCATCACGCCAATACGAAAAAGCCAAGTTAAACGCTGTCCAAATTGCTTTCAGCCCCGCAAAACTGTCGGGGCTGATTTTACATCACAACCTAGGCACCGAGTTACCAACTTTAAGATAGCGTGATAAAGCCTCCAACCGCAGCCAGCGCAACTAGCATAGGTATAATCATTGTCCACGGAGGCTGTATGCCGTTTTTCTCATTGGGGTTTTGAGTTGAAGCACGGTCATTTGAATGGTGTTCAATAGTAATACCATTCGCAGCAAGCTCTTGTAAGGCGCTTTCTACTGTGTCGCACGGCAATTGCCATTGATACCCTTTTTTTGAGAATGTCTTGATGGATTGATCTCCAAAAAGCGCTCTCAAATGACCAATGTTCTGAAATACAACTTGCTCAGTGACGGTTCTGCCAGGCCAAACTTTTTCTAAGATCTCCATTTTACTGTGGATCTTATCTGGCTGAGTTATCAACATAGCAAGAATTTGTGCTGGCTTTTCTTTTAATGATATTTTTCTTCCGTCTTTCGACAGTGCCAACGCTTGAATATCAAACTGAAAGTCTTCGAATGCTAATTTCATTGTCCCTAAACTTATAATTATATTTTGATTCAACGATGTTACTATTTTTACCACATATTGTTAGAGGAATTAAACCTGTTATTTATACGCGGTAATAAATTCATCTCACTTGTTGTAAAATGACTTGAGCCAATAATGTGCTTTATCTTGTTAGCGCTTTTTGGGCTCAGGCTTACACCTTTACTTAAGACGCTTTCTTCTTCATCAAATTAACCAATCTCAACGAATCGCCAAATTGATAAAGTGCCAAACTAACAATTATGGTGATCGCACCTATTAATAACAGTGGTGTGATCGTTTCATCATTCACCCATGCGCCTAATGTCATTGCTAGCCCTGGCGTGATCAATGTTGTTAACGCTACAGTACTTGCCTTCAACTTTTGTAATATATGAAAATATGCGAGAAAGCCGAAAAACGATCCGAATATTCCCAAATATAAAGTCGACAACATAGACTTTTCGCTCCAACTAGCAACCTCAAACGGTGCACCGCAGAGCAACCACATAATAAAAAAGCAAGGCGTAGCAACGAGCAGTGAACCAAATGTTGTCGCCATAGGGTGAATAGCAATTTTGACCCGTTTCACCAAGATACCGCTGATACTAAAATTTATAGTCGCAAGCACAACGAATATCAAACCCAGTGGCTCTAAATTCAATTCTTGTAGCTGTGTAAAACACACTAAAAACATGCCAACTAAAGCTAACCCCAAAGCACTCTTTTTGATGATAGTAAGCTTATCTTCTCCTAGTAGCTTTTGGGCCAAGACACCGGAAACGATGGGGGCTAAGCCAAAAACCAAAGAGATCACCCCTGATGGAACGGTTCGAGAAGCCAAATAGGATAGCATCATGCCAATGAAAATTCCGCCACCTGAAAAGGCGTATAAAAGCCACGCTGTTTTTGTCCAACGCATTTTTATTCTGCTCATTGTCACCACAATCGCTGCCAAAATCAGCGCCAACAGCATTCTCAATAAAACACTCGTTGTAGGTGCCATCGTCGAACTACTCCAGACTATCGTCAACGGAGTAGTAGACCAAATTAAGACTACAAATGCATAAGACAGTTGCACGGGCATTATTATTAATCCTTGTTGTAAAAAGGACGATAAATGAGGTGATTTTTCAGAATTAACTAACCGCACTTATCATCGCGGTTAGAAAAATAGCTAAACCGCTACACAATAAGCCATGTGACTGAACGCCACTGACAATTATCTTGTGTATTGGAAAGCAAATTCATGGTTATTTCTTATTATCCTGTGAAGTAGAACGACTACTATGTATCCTTCAGTGTACTGAGTCAATATGATCAACAAATAAAAACTGATAACCTCGCAAAGCAATTCAGATAGACAATTAAAACAGCTCTGTCATAGCATCGCTCTGTCATTGATTAAAAGTGGTTTACAGATGTTATTCGGATATATTCTGGTCATTGCGCTGATCAAAACTTCATTGCTGGGTTTAGGTATTATTAGTATCTCAGTCGCAATGCTTGCCATCTTAATTTTGAAGTTTGCGCCTTTAGGCATCCCAGAAGTATCTAAAAAGCAATTTAAACGTGTATACAAGATAGCGTTGTTCGGCCATTTAAGTGCATATATTGGATTAATCGTTAAAGCGTTTTTCATCGATGGTATTGAAGATATTCCGACATTTATAGTCAGTCATTTGGTGTTACACCACCTTCTTTGCGCGGCGATCGCAGGCATTGCAACGTTTATGTCTTTACGCATATTCCTCGCACATCGTCATCAAGGCAGCGTAAAGTCGTGCGCTAACTGATTAGATGCGACACGGCATTGTTCATACTCTAAACACCCCCCCCTAAAGAAATGACCGATTTAGCCGACAAGTAAACTAATAAATCAGATGCTAAGGATAAGGTGATGATTGATAGATTGGCAAAAACAGTAACAGGTACTACCCTCGACTATTTGCATCATGGTAAAAGCAAACCACTCCATTCGGCGATCAAAAAGGCAGAATCAACATATCAATCAACTACTCTGCCCAGTGGTGGCGATTACCGTGTGTCACTAACAACGACTCAACCAGACCACGACTTTTTGAACAGTTTCAAGGATAATATCTTCACCAAAGCAATACCGAACCTAGTTTCTTTTGGCTATTTCAGCCTATACCGAATTCAAGCTGATCATGATGAGGAAAATAAATTTCAATATGGGGAGCTTACTGAGCAAAGTGATATTGACGCTTTCCTAGCACAAAAAGACAGGCTGTCAGCAGACGGACAAATTAGATTTACATTTATAAAACCCACCAAGGAATTACTTGAGCTGAGCCAGCGGTTAAATGACGATGAACTGGAAAAGCTGGCTGAAATCCTGACATCAGCACCGCGTTATAATGAAAAAACGAATTTAATCAGCGATAACAGTGAAACAATCATCTCGACATTAAGCACATTATCAGATGATGTGCTCAGTAGTTCGCTGAATGCGCTGACTCACCTTACTCAACAAAATAAAGTACATGATAGAGCAGCCCCTTTTACACCTGAGGGACTGCTAAACGAAGATGGCATTGAAAACCCATTGCTGCGAGTGGAATACGCTTCTTTTGAAGACTCCGGGTGGATGGAGTTAAACGATTACTCCTCACACCTGATGCAATACATCAAATTGCTCGATAACAACAAAATGCCTGATGGCCAATTATTAGAATTTAATCAGCATATTAGCCAAGGTGACTTCGCAACAAATGCCGGAATGATTGATATGGCCATCACCATGAAACCATTTGAGCATCAACACTTTTTTGCCCTGTTACAAGAGGTCGATAAGTCCAACACGCAGAATATTTTCGCCATGCTTGGACAGCAAACAGATAAATGGGCACATACTCAGTACTTTATGAATGATGATGGTGAATTTGTTGTACACCATGATCAAGATACCAGTGAAAGCGACCGCAGAGCTTTATATAAAAACGTCTTAAAAGCGTATGAGAGTAATGGGATGGGCTGGATGAATGACGTTGTAGCACTCACCTTCAATGAGCCTGCCGCTATGCATGGAGAAATTTGGCAGCAACTTTTACACGATTTAGAGTCGCGGCCAGATAAATTCCTACGCTCAGATTCCATTGAGCTGTGGACCAATGCCAACCTAGATATTATCAAGCAAAACTTTGTACAACAGCAGTTACAAAAGATTTATGAATTTAATCTCGATTTACAGGTCCCTTATGAACTCGGTGAACTCCAGTACATTGAGCCAGAAAGACATACGGACTCCCCTAAGAACAAAGCGTCCCAAACACCAAAAAATACCGTGCTTGAATGAGATTTATAAATCAGTTCAGCACCTATGTCACAACCGCAAAATGCAGCTTTCACATTATTTGCGCAATTAGTGTTCAAACTAGATGGGTTCATTTTTATGGAGGCTATGGCCCATGATCACACCAGCTACGCAATCATACACACAAACTGCGCAATCAAATCGCCCTCAACCCACTTTATCTGAGCAACAAACCAATACCATTAAAGAGACGCTGGCGCAGTTTGACGCAGATAACTTGTCAGAAGCCGATGCGCAAAGCATTGTTAATAGCTTCAGCGAAGCGGGAATTAAACCATCAAAAGCACTCGCAGAGCAAATGTCTGAATTGGGCTTTGATGCCAAAACAGTCGGCGAACTCGCTGGTGCGCCAGCGAGGCCGCCAAAAGACAAACCCGCTTTAGAAGTAGATTTAAATCAAGTTGTGGACTATTTAAGTGACGCTTTGGCGGATCAAGACACCAACACATTAAGTGATGAGCAAAAGCAAACGCTATTATCTGACTTAAAATCTCAATTTGGTTTGTCCGATGATGCGCACTTAGTCAACATTCATGTTTGAAATTTAAACGCGGTTGTGTCATTGTAGCGCTATCGATTGGGAACCATTCGATAGCCACAACGTAAGCGGGATAGACCTGCATCGCGTTTTACAATAACAGCAAGGGGTTTGCTGCAATGACACGACAACACGATCAAAAGTACGACTTTCTCGTATTTATTGGCCGTTTTCAACCTTTTCATCAAGGTCACTTAGCTGTGATCAAAGAAGGGTTAAAACGTGCTGAACATATCATCATTTTGTGTGGCTCGGCCCACCAACCAAGAACAGTTAGAAATCCATGGACAAGCTCAGAGAGAGAGTTAATGATCCGCGGGACACTTACTGCTGAAGAAAACAACCGCATTCACATTGCTCCTCTAATGGATACAGTCTATAACGACGATGCTTGGGTCCGCAATGTACAAACAACCGTGAATGGTATCATTACCGCGCAACATAAAGTACCACACAAAACACCTCACGTAGGCTTAATTGGCCATAGTAAAGATCAGTCTTCTTACTACTTAAACTTATTTCCTCAATGGGGATCTGTGCCAGTAGCAAACTATCAGTCTATCTCTGCCACGCCACTTCGAAAGCAACTTTTTTCATCTCAAGGTGAAGATTTTTTAACTTCTCAAGATGCTCAGGTATTGCCACCTTTTGTCCGTGCTACGTTGGATAAGTTTATGAAAACCGATGATTATCACGCCATTCAAAGTGAACATGACTTCATCGAAAAGTATCGCCTAGCTTGGCAAAACGCGCCTTACCCGCCGACATTTGTGACCGTCGATGCGGTGGTTGTACAAAGTGGCCATGTACTATTAATTGAGCGAAAAGCACGTCCAGGAAAAGGCCTTTGGGCATTGCCCGGTGGTTTTGTTGATGGCAGAGAAAAACTCATAGACGCCTGCTTGAGAGAACTTAGAGAAGAAACCAAATTAAAAGTGCCAGCGCCGGTCTTAATGGGGTCGATTAAGCAACAACAAGTCTTTGATGATCCAAACAGATCTGCGCGAGGACGCACCATAACTCATGCATTTTATTTTGATTTGGCGCCGAATAAATTACTGCCCAAAGTCAAAGGTGGGGACGACGCTAAACACGCTATGTGGGTGCCGCTAGCAGAGTTAGAACCGAGTAAATTATTTGAAGACCATTACTTTATCATTCAAGAATTAACAGGCATGTAAATGCCAAATGCGGATTGGGATAGACCCAGTCGGCAAATAGATAGGAGGAACTCCATCATGACCAATATTATACTTAACGCAGATAGCTATAAAGCTTCACACTTCAAACAGTATCCAGAAGGCACCAGCCAGGTATCTAGTTACATCGAGCCTCGCGGCGGACAATATGATAAAGCCCTGTTTTTTGGTTTGCAGATGTTCATTAAACAGTACCTTACCACACCGCTGACTCATCAAGATGTAGATGAAGCAAAAATGATTTTAGAAGCGCATGGTGTACCGTTTCATGAGGCAGGTTGGCGACATATTGTCGACAAACACCAAGGTATGCTGCCTATCAAAATTCAGGCATTACCTGAGGGGTCTGTCGTGCCCATCAGTAACGCATTGGTCCAAGTAATCAATACCGACCCCAAATGCGCATGGCTAACCAGTTATGTTGAAACCGCCCTATTGCGCGCAATTTGGTACCCAACCACAGTTGCGACGGTATCTTACCACTGTAAGCGCATTATTCGACAGTATATGGCAGAGACTGCTGAGTCACTTGATGGGCTTGAATTTAAGTTACATGACTTTGGCGCACGTGGCGCGACCACTGAGGAAGCTGCAGCTGTGGGCGGGGCTGCACATCTACTCAATTTTATGGGCACCGATACGCTCAGTGCCGTCGTCGCTGCAAGACGTTTTTATGGCGCAACCATGCCTGGATTTTCAATTCCTGCAGCAGAACACAGCACCATTACTGCGTGGGGTAAAAACGGCGAAAAAGCGGCCTATGAGAATATGCTCAAGCAATTTTCAGGCCCAGGCAAACTCGTTGCGGTGGTGAGTGACTCATACGATCTGTGGCACGCTATTGATAATATTTGGGGCGAGGAGCTGAAAGAACAAGTAGAGCAAACAGGCGGTACTTTAGTGATCCGCCCAGACAGCGGCGAGCCTGTCGAAGTGGTCACCAAAACCATCGACAAACTGATGACAAAATTCGGCTACCGTATTAATAGCAAAGGCTATCGTGTGTTACCCGATTGCGTTCGCGTGATCCAAGGGGATGGCATTGCAGAAAACAGCATTCGTGAAATTCTCCACACCATGAAAACCAAGCAACAAAGCGCAGAAAATATTGCGTTTGGCATGGGGGGGGCGCTGCTGCAAAAACTCGATAGAGACACCATGCAGTTTGCAATGAAAGCCAGTGCCGTCAAAGTGAAGGGCCTATGGCATGATGTCTTTAAAGACCCCATTACCGATCACGGTAAACGCAGTAAAAAAGGCCGTCTTGCCGTGATCCACGATACGGTTAAAGGGGTTAAAACCATTCGCGAAAGTGATTTGGGCAATCGAAAAAACTTACTGAAAACCGTATTCAAAAACGGGGAATTATTAATTGAGTACAGCTTTGATGACATCAAAGCAAATATTAGCTAATCAGACTCAGAGTCACATATTGGCGGCTGCCCTTGTGTGACTCTGCTCTAATTACCATCAACAGTGAGTTCCGAAACTGGCCAGTAACCTGCGATAATTCGCATATACTTACCCCATTAACGAAGAAGGACTGGTTTGATGTTAGATGTAGAAGTCTGTAAAAAAGCACGCTATTCACGAGATCCACGCTTTGATGGTAAGTTTTTTATTGCGGTAAAAACCACCGGCATATACTGCCGTACAACCTGTCCTGTGCACCCGCCTAAAGAAGAAAACGTCAGATATTTTAGCTCAGCGATGTCTGCGGCGCATGCAGGGTTTCGTCCATGTTTACGATGCAGGCCAGACAGTGCACCAGGCTCAGCACCATGGAAAGGGGTTGGCACAACATTGGACAGAGCGCTTAGCTTAATTGACCAAGGGGCACTACAACACGGTTCTTTACCTCAAATGGCGAGCCGGCTGGGGGTCAGTGATCGATATGTCCGCAAGTTATTTCGTCAGCACCTTGGGGTGTCACCAAAGGCTTACGCACTTTACCAACAGTGCCTGTTCGCCAAAAGGTTACTTCATCAAACTCAACTTCCTATCACAGAAGTTGCTTTAGCAAGCGGGTTCGAGAGCATACGTCGCTTCAATGACTGCTTTAAAAGTCAGTTACAGCTAACACCGACGCAAATGCGCAAACAACAAGGCCATACCAACTCAAGAATTACTTTAACACTATATTTTCGGCCACCTTTTAATTGGCAACACATGCAACAGTTTTTAGCCAAACGACTTGTTGACGGTCTTGAGTGGACAACGGATGACAGTTATGGTCGCACGTTTATTTGGCACGGTTGCAAAGGGCAATTCACCGCCAAGCACGTGAGCAAAAAGCACTGTTTTGAAGTGGATATAGAAATTGACGACATTAAGCATCTCAAGCCGGTGGTAAATAATATTCGTCGTATTTTAGATTTAGATGCTGATTTAAGCCAAATTGAAGAGGATTTAAAACAGGCATTACCCAATGAATTCACTTTAGTAACAGGGCTGCGCTTGCCTGGTATATGGGGGCTGTTTGAAGCGGGTGTGCGCGCTATTCTTGGCCAACAAGTGTCTGTACAAGCAGCAAAAAAACTGGTATCTCAACTGGTACAAACGCTGGGAGAGAAAAATGCAGAGCATGCTTTTTTCCCTACGCCACACGCAATGGCTAGTAGTGACTTAGCTTTTTTGAAAATGCCCACTGCGCGCCGACAAACACTGATCCGTTTTGCTGAGCATTTTTCGCAAAATCATGTGACCGACAATGCAGATGACTGGTTACCTATCAAGGGAATTGGCCCTTGGACAATTTCCTATGCCAAAATGCGTGGGCAAAGCGACCCTGATATTTTTTTAGCTTCTGATCTTGGCGTCATTAAAGCCCTTCAAGCACAACAAAAATTTGATGATAGTCGGCTTTCCCCTTGGCGCAGCTACCTCACTTTTCAATTATGGAGTCAACTATGAGCTTGTACACTGATTATTTTCAAAGTCCACTCGGGCTGATTGAGATAAAGGCATCTGATGTCGGCATTCGCCAACTAATATTTTGTGGAGAGAAAACATCACAGGTGCATAGCAATGCCTTACTACAAGAGTGTAAACAGCAACTATCCGCTTACTTTGAGCATAAGCTCACTCAGTTTAACCTCGATCTCGACTGGCAAGGCACCCCGTTTCAACAGCAAGTGTGGCACGCTTTAACAACTATTCCCTTTGGTCAGAGTTTATCTTATTTAGAATTAGCCCAGCAGCTTAATAACCCCAAAGCAGTGCGTGCAGTTGGCGGTGCGAATGGACGTAATCCAATCACCCTGATAGTGCCATGCCATAGAGTAATTGGTGCCAACGGTAAAATGACCGGATATGCCGGTGGTGTATTGCGTAAGCAATGGCTGTTAGCCCATGAAGGCTTAATAGATCAAAAACCAAATGCTCAAGCCCTCGCACAGCTGGCCTCCCAACGCCAAGCAAAAACCGAATTTTTACAATAATCATTTTGGCGTTAAGTCATTTTCCAAACCAATAGGTATATGATTCACTCCGCTGCCACGGTACATGTCGTGATTTCGCAGCGGATTAACCAAACATCTGCCAAAACGCATACAACACACTGACTTAGCTCAATCATTGAGACACAAGACTGAGCTAAGTACTTACCATGTCATGAAGACACAAAGAGTTATCAAATAATTAACACAAAAAACCTTTAATGTAAGAATAAATTATATATATTTATAAGGGTGGCAGTGCATAATTTATGGTAGAGAGTATGTCGCGTGGCAGTAAAAAATAACAGCAAGTATTCACTGCGTTTAAACACCTATTTTGATGGCAAGGGTAAAGTATTCCCACTCTTATCCCTGATCATTCTGGCGGTGTTTACCCCTTTAGCAATCAAAAACCTGATTATAGGTGAGCATGCACTTGGCGCACTCATTATGATTTTTGTATGCGCATTTATTGTCGATGCTTTTGCACTGATCAGAGGCCGCGCTTTGCCTATTCATGAGTACATTATTGCAGCTCTGGCGATTTCATGTGTCGCGTTGTCTCTATTTACTCTGGGCGCTGGCACAATCTTTTGGGTATTCCCGGTAAGTATCATCATTAGCTTTGCCTTCCCTCTTGTGCCATCCATCCTCTTCAACTGCATGTTATTACTCACCGCCACCACATACGTATTTTTGAATTATGATATGGCAGATGCACTCAGGTTTTTCTTCGCTTATCTGCTCACCGCTTGCTCAGTTCACTTGTTGCTCAAGCATATCGATGCGCTGCACACTTTATTAAAAGAAGAGTCAAGTAAAGATGCCCTCACAGGCGCGCTTAACCGAAGACAACTAAACCTGTTTTTAAAAGATGCGTTAGCCAATAAAATTCACTACCACAATGACTCGACACTCATCATGATTGATGTTGATCACTTTAAGCAAATAAATGATTTATATGGTCATGCCAAAGGGGATGAAGTCCTGATCAACCTCGTATCTGACATACGCGCACAGATCAGAGAAACCGATTTGCTTTTTCGTGTGGGCGGTGAAGAGTTCGTGGTGTTATTACCCAATACGGAGTTAAAAATCGCGGAAAAAGTGGCTCAAAAGCTCAGAGCTAACATCAAAACACTCGCTCTATTAGATAACCGCCCCATCACAGTGAGCTTAGGGCTTTGTGCAACTGCGAACGACCTTACCCAAACCAAATGGATGAACTGTGCTGACAAAGCACTATATGCTGCTAAGCAACGAGGCAGAGACAGGGTATGCTTATATAATTTAAACCATAATCGCATAGAAGATGTAGCTGCTTAGTCATTTAGATAAATGCGCTCACATTGTGATATAGCACTTAATCCAACTCTTGCTATACTCTCACCAAGCCAAAAGCGCAAAGGAAATATCATGAATAAAATCTTTCTGTTCATCCTCATATACACTTGCAGTTTTATCGTCATTGCCGAAGAAGAAAAAAAAGAACTCCCACCGTTGAACCCAGCCTATCAAGGCGAACATGGTATGGTACTGATGAATCGCGGTTCCAAAATTTATGCCACAAATTTTGCTTCTTACAAGTTACCCAGCGATATTCAAATTGTGTATCAAATAGATAACCCTGACGTCGCTTTTTTAAATCTAGTTAGAGACTCAGACCTCATAACCATCAAGCCAAAACCATTTAACTTGCAGCGTCTAGAACGTGGAGAGGAGGTCAATATTGTCGCCGACGTCTATGAAGGACACTACAAACGCGACGGCTTTAAAGTCTATAGTGACCGCACCATTGTATTTAGCAAAAAACTATATGCTCGGAAGCTAAAGGACTTATCTCCAGCATCACAGTGGCAGGAATATGACAGCATTGAGATCAACAAATCAGAACGCATTTACATCCACAAATTAACCCAACCACCGAGTTTCAATCATCTTATTTTTGTTGATTTAACCAACGCTTGCATGCAGAAATTTAAAACATCAAAACGCGTACCTAAAAGCTCTGAGTTGATGTATAAGTTTGTCAATTGCGGTACATTAAAACATCTATATTTTGACGCTGAAGACTACCGTTAAATCATTAACTTCACGAAAATATACGGGGTCGATTTGTCACTTAATTTACACTTGAATTGCGTATTGGTAGTTTAATGACAAATCGGCACCCTTGATTGTGCGCGCTGTGACAGGTAATTTCACCATGCAGTTTTTGCGTCACAATATTATACACGATATGCATGCCCAAACCGGTTCCGCCAGCACTGCGCCTTGTAGTATAAAATGGGTCAAACACCTTTGCTAACGTCTCCTTACTCATACCCACGCCATTATCCTCAAAGCACCACTCAATATGAGATGCCGTACGTTGTAAACTGATGTCAATTTTGCCCGCTTTTTTACCCTCTTCAAAGCCATGCCGTACGGCATTTTCAATCAGATTTGTCAGCACCTGAGCAAATGCGCCAGGATAAGTAGAGAGTACCGTGCTGTCATCAAAATCTGTCTCAACCACTATCTCAGTATGCTTCCATTTTGGCTTTAAGCTCATCAGGGTATCTTCGAGGTATTGGCCCAAATTCACCTCCCCACGTTCCTCTATGGACTGATCTACTGCAACTTGTTTAAAGTTTTTAACCAACTGTGCAGCTCGAGATAAGTTTGACTCAAGTAAGTACAAACTCTCATTCATCACCTCTAAGAATGCATGCAGCTTATTCTTTGTCAGCTTACTGCTATCAAATAGTCCTTGGCATTCACCCAGCTCTTTCATCGCATGGGAACTTGCCGTAATGCTTATCCCTAACGGCGTATTAATCTCATGGGCAACACCTGAAACTAAACGCCCCAAGCCCGCCATTTTTTCCTGTTGAACCAATTGATCTTGTGTTTGCTGAAGATTTTCATGGGCCTCTTTTAGCTGCGCAAAAGTCGATTCTAACTTCTCTACAGACTCCGCATTGGCCAGTGCAATCGCTGTGTAATTAGCAATGGTACGTAACATTTGAACATCATTGTCACTGAATGCTGATTTTTTGAAGCTCTGTACAGTGATACAACCCAAAACTTGTTTATCAATCAGTAAAGGTAAATAAATTAAAGACTCGGTGTTCGCGCCGCTGACGGGGGCAGCAACATATTCAACGTA
The DNA here is from genome assembly GCF_000814765.1 of Pseudoalteromonas luteoviolacea. Lineage (GTDB taxonomy): Bacteria > Pseudomonadota > Gammaproteobacteria > Enterobacterales > Alteromonadaceae > Pseudoalteromonas > Pseudoalteromonas luteoviolacea_H. The sequence goes on along the minus strand of NZ_JWIC01000004.1, from coordinate 717,121 downwards.
CAGCTTCAACTCTTCTACGCGATTAATAACAAGCTCGCTTTGATTATTGATACACCAAACAGCTGGACGACGTAAGTCAGTCAATGAATATTCAAAAGGAGGCAACTTTTCACCTTGCTCAATCGCCAATTGACATAAGATCCGCTGCCCTGGTGCATCCAAAATGCCAACGACAAATACATCGGCGTTCATCAACTCATTAACGTGCTTATAGACCCGCTCTAAGACTGAGCCAAGATGCAACGTTGAGGTGATCTCTTGGCCAATTTTACCAAGCATAGAAATATTCTCGGTGCGAGACTGGACCAAAGAATCAAGCGCCATTTGTTGTTGCTTCAGCTCTTTCACGCGCCAGCGGTAAAAACCATAAAATGCCAGTGCAATCAATACAAATAGCGACAGCTTTATCCAAATAGTTTCAAACCATTTAGGCTGTTGCACGATGAGCAAATCAATTTGATGGTCGCTCCAGTTGCCTTTGCGATTGCTCCCTTTGATGTGTAGGTGATAATTACCTGGTGGCAGACGGGTATAAGTTATTCGGCGTTTAGATGCATCAGTGTAAATCCACTTTTCATCAAACCCTTCGAGTTTATAGGCATACAAATTGTGCTCAGGAGACGTAAAGTCTAAGGCTGCAAACTCAATAGAGAAGCTCTTCGTATCGGCAGGTAATACGAGTTGTTCAGGGATTGGAATGACTTGATTATCAATTTCTAACTCACTGATCACGAGTTTCGGCTGATATTGCCAACTTTGCCAAAGTAATGGGCGCATTAATAATATGCCTTTCGTCCCACCAAACAGCATGGTGCCATCACGAAGCTTGATGTAAGAGCCAGTCCACATGGTACCCACATCCCAATCGTCTGCTCGCGCTAAGTTTTGCCATGTGCCCTGATTTGGATCTAGCCAACCATAACCATTCCAAATGCGCCCCTGTGCGTCTTCGAGCAAGTTTCCTGCGGTGCCCACAGGCCTACCAACCAAGGTATTTAATGATTCAAACTCAGCATAACGGCCATTAAAATTAACCAAACGATCTAAACCGTGCGGCGTCGCGACAATCAAATTTTGCTGACTATCTAGTAGCAAGCTATTTATATAGTTATCAGATAAAGTAGTGGTGGTATCCGCTTCAAGACTAATTTCGAGTACTTTTTTAGCTTTGATGAATATCACCAAAAGCCCATTACGCGTACCAACCCAAAGTCTGTCATTATGATCGTAGGCAAAGCTTAAAATCGACTTACCCATAAAGAGTTCACTCCCTGAAAAATCAGAAATATCCTCAACTTGATTGGTGTGCGTATTTATCAGCGCGACCCCTTCGCCGGTCCCAACCCAGAGCTTATCTCCAGGAGTCTCTTGTAACGTAACGATTTGTATACTTGGCAAACCGTCGGCTGTGTTGTAGCGAAAAAATCGCTGCTGTACAAAGTCATAGCGATGAAGCCCTTTGTTCGTCGTGCCAACCCACACACTGCCATCGCTGGTTTGCCGCATCACACGCACATAGCCTTCCGCTAACGCCTTGGGGTTCTCTGGCTCGGGCCTGAAACCGCCAATAACGCCTAATTGAGGTGAAATGATATCAATACCTGATTGCGCTGTTCCCACCCAAATTTGACCATTATTGAGCTCTACAAACGATCTTACATCTTCATGTGTCAACATATTTGTGCTATCAAGGCCGCGCACAAACTTTCTAAATGCTCCGTTTTGCGGGTTATATCGACTCAATCCACCACCCCAAGTGCCGACCCATACAACGCCAGAGTCATCCACCAGCATGGCCCCCATAGTATCTAGGGGAATGCTATATTCATTCAAAGGTTCATGGCGTATATGTCGCTTTACTCGCGTTGAGGATGCATCAACGACAGTGATCCCACCACCTGATGTGCTTAGCCAGATTTCATCAGAGGCTGGTTGAACAATACCATTCACCCAATGATGGCTTAATGACTTTAGGTTATTAGGCGTGTGTGATACCCATTCCACTATATTGTCATTGGTACTCACCTTAGCCGCACCATCATCCGTTGTACCAACCCAAACAGCATTATCGTCCGCCAAATAAAGTCGAAACACATTTTTGCCATTAAATGCACCATAGGTTTTGCCAGTCAGTGCTGGCGAGCCTGGCTTGATATTATGAGATATCGGATAAGGTAGCGTAATTTGACACAGTCCGAGCTGTGTACCTAACCAAAGTGTACGATTTTCTCCTAGAAGCACTGAGCGCATACGGGAGGTTTTTAAAGGTTCATCACACCCCAATATATTGTCTAACCTTGTCACCTTTCCTGTTGCGCTATCTATGTGATCTAACCCATCATTACTGGCAATAAAAATATTGCCTTGATTGTCTCCGACCAATGCACGAATATTGTTATTTGATAAGCTATTTGTGTTGGCTGCATCATACTTATAATGATGAAACTGATTGTTATTAGGATCAAACATAGCGACCCCGTCAGAAAAAGTACCGATCCACAATTTACCATTTTGGCCGGCCCACAGAGCACGGACAAAATTGCCGGGTAAAGAGCTAGGGTCTTGAGGGTTGTGCCCAAAACGTTTGAAACGATAACCATCGTAGCGAATAAGCCCAAACTGAGTACCAATCCAAATAAACCCTCTGCTATCTTGGGTCATTGCCGTGATCACGCCCTTAGGGATTTTTTCGCTATCTCCAACCTGTTGAAAAATCAGTTCACCTAAATCAAAAAACGCGCCCTGACCTGCATCCAAATTTTTCTGTGTATTAGCTAAAGCAATAGAAGAAAAGCACACATTCAGTGTAATAAAAAGACAAATTATAATTCGTAAGGTCACACCGGCATTCACTGCAATATCCGCTTGAAAGGTTCAACGAAGGTAAAGCTTGCATAGTCATTGAGTATAGATAAGGGATGAAAAGTTGGAAAGAAATCACAAAATGGAGATGTCATGCTTGGCACAACAATTTAGTCAAATCCACCTCCGTCTTTACCTCCAGCCATAAAGCTTAAAAAACGGTATAGCAAACGTGAGACCCTAACGACACAGTCCACTGGAAACGAAATAATCGTGTAAATAACATCCAACACAGTCGAATCTTTACCCTGGTTTTCTCGTCTTGGCCAAATAAGATAGGCGCTTAAAAAACAAAAGGGTATTAATGCGCAAAATAGCAGGTTAAAGTTATCCGTAAAAAGGATATACGAAGCGACTAAGGCAATAATAAACAGCACTGTCGCAATCACTTCACGTATAATATCAGACACTCATGACTCCTATACTGACTTTAAACAAGACAGCATACTCACTTTATTAAGTAAAACGAGTCCTTTCGTTCACTTTAAGCTACGGATCATTGGTTTAATTTGCTAAACGGATCCTTTCGCCCACTTTGAGAAACAAGCCATGTCGCTCTCTGTCAAAACGAGTCCTGTCGTTTCTATCAAAACGAGTCCTGTCGTTTCTATCAAAACGAGTCCTGTCGCTGCTATCAAAGCGAGTCCTATCGCTGCTATCAAAACGAGTCCTGTCGCTGCTATCAAAACGAGTCCTGTCGTTTTTATCAAAACGAGTCCTGTCGTTTCTATCAAAACGAGTCCTGTCGCTGCTATCAAAACGAGTCCTGCCGTTTCTATCAAAACGAGTCCTGCCGTTTTTATCAAAACGAGTCCTGTCGTTTCTATCAAAACGAGTCCTGTCGCTGCTATCAAAACGAGTCCTGTCGCTGCTATCAAAACGAGCCCTGCCGTTTCTATCAAAACGAGTCCTGCCGTTTCTATCAAAACGAGCCCTGCCGTTTCTATCAAAACGAGTCCTGCCGTTTCTATCAAAACGAGTCCTGCCGCTGCTATCAAAACGAGTCCTGCCGCTGCTATCAAAACGAGTCCTGCCGTTTCTATCAAAACGAGTCCTGCCGTTTCTTTCAAAACGAGTCCTGCCGTTTCTATCAAAACGAGTCCTGCCGTCTGAAGCGGTGATGACCCTTTTGATTTAATTCAATAAACGCAACAAAAAACAAAAAATAACATGCTAAGCCAATTAATTTTAAAAAGTTTAATGAAAGTGCCTCGATTGCGTATCAAAACCTTGTAAAAGTGGACTTTTATCAATCAATCGTCCTGCAATAACATGAATAACATTGCCTTCTTTTTCAACAATCCCTTTCACTTCCAATAACTTTGCACCTAGATAAGCTTTCTTTTGAGCTCTAGCAGTCCCTGCCCACACCACCACATTGATATTCCCTGTATCATCCTCAAGGGTAAAAAAGGTAACACCAGCTGCAGTCCCTGGAGATTGCTTTCCTGTGACCACACCAACCACAGTAACCATACTTTTATGCGCTTTTTTGCAAAGCTCATTCATTCTTGTAAATACACCAAGTTCTCCCCTCTCATCCAATAAAGTGATCGGGTGTTTGTTCAAACTTATTCCCATGGCAGTATGATCTTCTAATAACGTTTCAAAATCGCTCGGTGATTGAATATCTGCTGTTTGTTTAGAAGGTAAGTCAGTAAACAGCGGCAAGGTGACTTCTTGGTTCATTAACTGCCAACGAGCTGCATACCTATCTTGGCTAAAGTCCCTCAACGCATTTGCCGATGCAAGTCGTTCAAGCGCTCCCTTATCGACACCTAATTTAGACACACTCTGAACACTTGAGTAGCCATTGTTTGGACGCTTTTCAACGATTAAATTCGCTATCGACTGCCTTAGCCCTTTAATGATCTTCAACCCCAAACGGATCGCCCACTGACCTTCAACTTGATGAACTGTGTGCTCATAACTAGAGTGGTTTACACATACAGGCAAAATAAAAACATCGTGGCGTTTTGCATCCTGAAGTAATTGGGATGCACTATAAAACCCCATTGGTAAGCTATTAAGCAAAGAAGCATAAAACATGGCTGGATAATAAAGCTTTAGCCAAGAAGACGCGTATGCCAGTACTGCGAAAGATGCCGAATGACTCTCTGGAAAGCCATACTCACCAAACCCGCAGATCTGCTCAAAAATACGCTCTGCAAATTGGTGCTCATAGCCTCTTTCTGTCATGCCTTTGAGTAATTTATCTTTGAACTGCATCAACTCGCCAGTTTTTTTCCAAGATGCCATGGCGCGTCGTAACTGGTCCGCTTCGCCACCAGTAAAGCCAGCCGCGACCATTGCGAGTTTAATGACTTGCTCTTGAAAAATAGGTACCCCAAGCGTACGTTCAAGTACGGCTTTTACAGCTTCAGAGGGATAAGATACAGCTTCTTCACCATTGCGACGCTTCAAAAAAGGGTGAACCATATCGCCTTGAATAGGGCCAGGACGAACGATGGCTATTTGCACCACTAAATCATAGTAACAGCGCGGTTTTAACCTAGGAAGCATACTCATTTGCGCACGAGACTCAATTTGGAATACGCCTACAGTGTCTGCTTTTTGAATCATTTCATAAACTTTAGGGTCATCTTGACGTTGTGTTAAATAAGCAATGCTTAAACTACGCCCTGTGTGCTGATACACCATTTCAAATGTTTTTCTGATAGCACTGAGCATCCCCAGAGCCAATACATCGACTTTTAACAGCGCAAGACTTTCAAGATCATCTTTATCCCACTGGATCACTGTGCGCTCTGGCATGGATGCATTTTCAACCGGAACCAAGTCATGCAGAGGGCCTGCTGAAATAACAAAGCCACCTACATGCTGAGATAAATGCCTAGGAAACCCCATAATGTCAGTGATCAGCTCAATAAATTGCGCCCCTTTTAACGAACTGGGCTCCAACCCCAACTCAATAATTTGCGCTTGCCAGTTCAAACTTCGATCACGACGATTAACATTTTTAATGAAATATGTCAGTTGTGACTCACTGATCCCAAGGGCTTTACCAACATCCCGAACTGCACTTTTAAATCGATAGGTGATCACTGTGGCGGCCAACGCCGCGCGTTTACGCCCATATTTTTGGTAAATATATTGGATGACTTCTTCGCGCCTTTGATGCTCAAAATCAACATCAATATCTGGTGGCTCATTGCGTTCACGACTAATAAAACGTTCAAATAATACGGCCACTTGACGCGGATCAACCGCCGTGATCTCCAAACAATAACAAACCACCGAGTTAGCCGCAGATCCCCTACCTTGGTATAAAATACCTTGCGACTTAGCGTACATAACGATGTCATAAATGGTTAAAAAGAAATACGGATAATCCAGCTCCTCAATAAGTTCCAATTCTTTTTTTATGGTTTTTGCAATGTCTGAGGGAACGCCATCGACAAACCTACGTTGTGTACCTTGCGCTACAAGTTCACGAAGATATTGCATGGCCGTTTTACCCTGTGGCACTAATTCGCTCGGATACTGATATCGCAACTCATCTAAATTAAAATGGCATAGATTGGCTATTGTGTTTGTTTCCTGCAACCAAGATGACTTGAATAACTTAGCTATCTTATCCTTAGTACGCATTGAGCGCTCACAGTTCACTAACAGCTGACCTTTACATTCCTCAACACTTTGATTGGCTTTAATTGCCGTCAAAACATGTTGAAGCCGAATTCTATTTGCACAGTGCATTAACACTGCACCAAGGGCACATATAGGTATGTCACATCGCTCAGAGAGCATTTCACAATGTTTAATATGTTGTCTTTCAAGGTTGCTAAGCTCTCTTTGCATACCTATCCAGCTACGATTTGGGTGATATCGCTTTAACCAAGCTCCCCACTGCGCATCTTCGTGCTCACCCTGAGGTAACCACAAAATAAAGCAATGCTTTAAAGACAGTAAGTCCCACTTTTCAAGTTGATACGCCCCTTTATTGGCACGGCGTCTGGCATTGCTGATCACTCGACATAACTCACTATAAGCCGCTTTATTTGGACAAAGTAGGACCACTTTGAGTGATTCAAAACACAGCACACTACCAACTATCAGTTTTAAATCCAGCTCGGTGTTTTTTATCAAAGTGTGCGCACGCACAACCCCCGCCAATGAGCATTCATCTGTGACTGCCAATGCTGAGTAGCCTAAAAAGTGCGCTTGCTTAACCAGTTCTTCAGGGGAAGAGGCACCTTCTAAAAAAGAAAAGTTACTTTGACAAAATAGCTCTGCATACCGCATTAACTAAAGATCCCATGAACAAACCAACGCTGTTGTCTATCTCTAAATACCCATAAGCGCCTAAGTTGCTCATCTTGTGCAATAAAATAATCGCGTTCGATATTATGTCCATCCCACCACCCCGTCGATATCCGCTCAGGCCCTTGCAATAGAGTGACTTTGTCATGCAGTGGTTGGATTTGAGCAAGCAAAAAGTTAGGTCTAAGTAAGGAGGCCTTGTTCTCGGTGAAAGAGGAGTGTAATGCCTGTACACTTGGCTCACATCGGCTCGTTGCATACTCAGGCCTCGCATCGGGTAAGACCGTTACTCCGTAAACCGCCTGCTCTCCAAGCTTTGCGCGCAACAAACTCAACAAACCTGCATGCGTCATGGTGCCGATTGGCTCTGAAAATAAATCTTCATTTTGATTATGCGATTCACAAAACTCATCTACTCTTAACGTAATGGCTTGCAAAGGCGCAGATAGCTGGGTCCGCTCAAGCATAAGCTGACATAACTCTTGCCATTTTTTAGCTCTGTACTCGCCTTGTGCACTGCCCACTTTTAAACACAGCGATTCGGCATCCCTTTGTACCAAGGTCAGTACGATTTCGAGCGTCAATTTATCGCGTAACTTTAAGAATGCTTCAAGTTGTAGTAGTAACGTGTAAAGTGGTTTTGTTAAATAGGTCAGATTTTCTAATTCAAATAGTAATATGAGGTCACGCTGAAATGTCTCCGTTGGTTGATAAAACTCAACTGGATGATGGAGCTTACCTTGTAACCTGCCAACATACTGCACCAACTCAGTATCAAAGCGCCTACCCAATTCAACCAAAGGGATATCCAACAGCGCTTGTACAGATTTAATACCAACTCGCAAAAGCTGCTGTTTTTGCCGTGTATTTAACGTCAAAGCATCAATAGGTAATTTACCTACTGCTGCAAACAAGGACGCCTTGTCTTCATCTATTTTGTCATAACCAGCCTGAGCAAGCAGCTGCGCTGCCAAAGGCGAATGCCCTAGACCATAATGATATTGTACATTTTGAGGCAAAAGCCGTGCCTGAATGGTTTCCAAGTAGTGGGTCAAGTTTGGATACAAAGACAACATATTAGACACTTTAAGCAATAAACCGCAAGGCGCTGAAATATGAATGTCAGCCGTATCCAAATACAACCATTGAGCCAGCTCTTCTACTCGCTGTTGCTCATGATCCACTTTAAACTCATAAACAGACAATGAAGTACTCATCGCAGCTGCCGCCCCAAGGCCCATACCTATCTTGACGCCTAGCTGCCGAGCAGCATCGTTCAACTGCACAACAACATGCTGTTTATCAGATACTATAATCGTTGGCGGCAACGGGGCACTTTGCGCCAACAAGCCATCTAACTGTAGCTGGGGAAAATGCAAGTAAAGCCACAGCACTTTATACCTACCTTCTAGCAGTGCTTGCAAAAGGCAACACTTGTCCGGACCGCTCAGACTCAGAGTGAGTGATAAGCTGTGGCCAAAGTAATGACCAAGCTAGGGTGATTTGAGGTTTGGCCCAACCCCCTTTTAGTTTTGTCACTTTAATATTCAGCCCTTCGCTTCTAGGGGACAACTGCATAGATAGACTCACTGGTAATGACCCGACTTGAACACGGTTCTCCCTTAATAAACAGCACAGACTTTGCCCGGTTTGCGCACTCAACATGAGTCGTTTTACTTGGTGGACCTGTAGCGCTTGATGCCACAACAGTACACTGCTGCACACGCCACTTTTTAAACATTGTTCAGCTGCCCAAAGTGCATTGTTCGGTTCAGATATTGAAAGTACCCAAATTAATTCAGTCGCGATATTTTGATGTTTTAATGCGTGCGCATTCACATTAGCAGGCGGGTTTATCATCACACATAGACGTGTTTGTGCGCGGATGAAAGGTATTAATAAAGCCACCTCTCCCATACCGAGTTGGCATTGAATATCGACGATACCTGGCATGGGAAAACCGCCCTCAAGGCAAGCATCCAATGCGTCATAGCCGCTACTTTGCTTCTCAACTAACCGCTGCGATAATGGTGCATTACCAGTCCCATGCCACACAAGATTCTGGTGCTGTAAAAAATCGATTAAATTGGCCATACCATACACCTTACTGTATATGCATACAGTATTATAGATCATAATTAAAAGTGCAAGTATGATCTTTTTCTCTTCGGCATCACTGAACTATAGTTACACTCATCAATGCCAAAACAGATGATGGAACAAGCGTATGTGCGGCCGGCTCAATATCACTGACGATCCATTTGTTATCCAAATTTTATTAGATTTAGGCATCAAAGATCCGCATAAAAACATGTTATTTTCTCGTTTCAAGCGCGCAACGGATAAGGTGAGTATCGTTTACCAAGATAACCATGAGCGAAAAGTCGCCGAGGCAACTTGGTGGCTGCTGCTCACCCAAACTCAAACAGGGTTTAAACCTTCAAAATACACCTCATTTAACAGCCGTTACGACAAACTTAATGTTAAAAATAGTGCCGCTTATCATCCTTATCGATATCACCGCTGTATTGTGGTGGCAAAAGGATTTGGTGAGACTCAGTCCATATCAGGAAAAGCACCGCTCTATCATGATTTCCAAGCTCTCAATGGTGCGTTATGCTTCGCTGGGCTTTATAAAAAATGGCACCACCCGATCACAGATCAGCATGTGATTTCCTGTTCAATTATCACCCTTGCTCCTCATCCTAAGCTCATGCCATTTCATAATAAAGCCAGCCCATTTATATTGCCGCAACAGCCAGCCCTATTAAATGCTTGGTTAGACAGCTCTTTTTATGATGTCAGTTACTTTTCTGATCTACTACAACCTCATTTACCGAACACACTCATCGCACAACAAATTGACAAGCCCAGTCAATGTAACCCCATGAGTGAAGAAATAATCATTGAAAGAGACATATAACCCACCAAAACCATGATTAACTCACACCAAACTCCCCTTAAAAAGCCATACTAAATGGGTATTTTTATTGCATTAAAAAATAAATTTCTAAATATTTTATTTTAATTACCGACAAATGCTGTGGCAATAAAACAAAATTAAGGAGAGAAATATGACAATTAAGCCATCAGTCATTGCGTTAGCATGCTTGGTAACTAACCTGACTTATGCCCAACCAATCGCAGAATTAAACTTTGAACACTCTAATGAAAACATGACAGTTAACTACGGGGATATAACTTCGATAACCAGAACTAACATAACGCCAATCACAGGCAACTATAGCCTACAAGTTAACGCGCACAGTTATTTTGAAATAGAGCGGACTTTTGAGTTAAGCCAAACTTTTACAAAGCCCACTCCCTTTGAAATCAGTTTTGATGTACAACTGCCAAAGCTCACATACTCCCAGATTTCTGACAATACATTTCTACACACTTCATTCACCCTCGAATTTGACGATGGTAGTATAGTGCAAACATACGGTTCAGATGCTCACATCATTCCACCACAGGTGCAAAGCATCCACTCTTTTGATACTCGAACAACGCTACCTAAAAACAAACTTATAAAACGAATATCAATTCAATGGAGAGTGCATTTGCTTGAGGAGATGCCTATCGTTTTTGATAATATCAAAGCATCTTTAGGTGAAAATCACGGCGAAGACAGTACAGTTATCACGCACTTCCCTTTACAAGGTCACTTTGAATCTGCAACCCAGGCTGAATTGGATAAGTACTTCATCGGAAACCCTTCAATTGTCACTTATCCAACTGTTCCTGAGCAACATGCTGTACAAATTAACGCAGATAGCAATGGGTACTTTAAACTCAGATTTGAAAAAAACAATTTATTCCTTGCTCATTCCACACCAGATTATTTAAGTACCATTGTCTCGCTCCATAACCCTAGCAGTGAATCGCGCGTGGTGCGTTTCTCAGGCTATGCGGATTACACCAAGGTGCTTTCTGGAACAGCTCATACAATTACAAACTATAACACGCTTGTACTGGCAGCAAATGAGACTAAATACGTTCCTTTAATGTTGGATTTTAGCGACGACGACGATACTTCTGCTATTTCTGCAGTAAACTTTGAGATTGAATCTAACGACGTTATTTTGCTTGATAATGTACAGATGTACAGCGCTTCAACAACGGGTGATGGCGCGATAACTCACGTATCTAATAACTATGAGTCTGGGCAAGTCGACTTCTCGTCACGCTACCCAGACGATGTGTCTATTTCAATTGATCAAGATACGCCCATTTATGGTGCCAACAGCCTTAAATTAGTGCTATCTCCATGGCGGCAAGCAAGTTACTCTCATTTTTTCCCTTGGGGTCAAGATATTTTTGCCAATCAAATACACGCTCAATTAGACCTCAATGCCACCCAAGCAGATTATGGCAAACCCATTCAGGTGTGTACGGATGTTTATTACCACGGTGGGGAGCGAGATTCTTTTTGTGAAGAGCGCGTATTGGGTAAAGGCAGTTTCCAAATTAATCAACTTTATACGCTCGACCAAACCAAAGCACTTTACCGTTTAATAATGAGAGTAAGGTCCTTTAGCAGCGTGCCAGCAACCGTAATTATTGATAATTTTTCACTAAAATATTGGCGACATTTTAACTAACTCACACACCCAATATTGAAGCTTTCTGTAAATGTAGCTTAAGGAATAAAAAAGCGGAGTCACGACGACCCCGCTTTTTCTTAGCAAATTTCAATATGATGCTTATAAATAAAAACCAATTTACTGTCTAGCAACCACTAAAACAACTTATGCAAAAGTGCCCTCTGCCAACTTCGGCTGCGAGCGCGATTGGCAAAGCCACTTTCTCGTTACTCAACAGAGTAAGCATTTCGATTTTATGTTTTAACTCCATTGCAAAACCCTTTTATTTTGCAACGATGTAAAAGTATGCGGAAAATACAATTACCAGCACAAAATAACCAAATAAAGGTACAAACACAAGCAAAGCGCGGTCAAATCAGAAAATAGAAAGGAAATATAAATATAATAATAAAATCATTTATTTCATAGCTTTATAAAAAACATTACGACTTAAAAGGCACCAAAATGACCGAGGACATAATTCTGACACGATTTTGAAAACGCAGTTTCACTTTTGGGAAATACACTGTTTTCACTAAGCAGGAAGCACCCCGAAAAAGCAAATTTTAGGGCTAAGTCAACAAGGAGGAAAAACCGTTATCTCTAGGAATTACAATGAAACATGCCAATCTCGTATTTATGTCCAGCCTTTTAGGTGCCGTCAACTTATGTGCTGTCGCCGCACCCGAAGTCCACTATGAACAATGCCAATCCACTTTCAGCTATCAACTTGCTCGCTACCAAGGTACTACAGACAAAAATAACAGCAGTAGTCAGTGGTGCTATTTAAAACAGGCCATTGACGGACAAACTTGGGGAAATGTGCGCACTGAGACCATCCCTGAATTCAAAACAGTCTCAGGAAAGTCATGTCAAACCCCCTCTAACTATCAAGGCGAACATTTTTATGGTTGTGCGACCATTAATCATGATGAACCCTGGTGTTATACCGATGATCAAGGTAACTGGGAAGCATGTGCGCCTGTCGAAAACGAACCGTTACTATCTCATACCCACCCTCAAGCAAGTAAACGTTTAGATAGAGTTGCACTCGGCTCCTGTTTTAAAACCAAAGGAGATATGCCTCAAGCGCTGGCCAAATTGATTGCACATCAACCGGATTTATTTCTCTGGTTAGGTGACAATATTTATGCCGACACCACAGATATGGACACGATGCGACAAAAGTATGATGATAAAAAACGTAATATTGATTATCAGAAATTCTTGGCTGCAAACATACCTGTCATGGCGACATGGGATGACCATGATTATGGTGCAAATAACGATGGCAAGCACTACCCTCAACGTGCCGCGAGCCAAAAAGAATACCTTCGTCACTTTGACGCCCCAGCGGATGATCCAAGGTTAAATGGTCAAGCTGGTGTTTATGAAGCCAAGATGCTTGGACCTGCCAACGAAAGCACTCATGTGATCACGCTAGATGCCCGCTACTTCCGCTCACCTACATTTACTAACTATGGTGCCTGTGAAGGAGATAAAACGACGATTTTAGGTGAACAACAATGGCAATGGCTTGAACAGCAACTCAATACACCTTCTGAGATTAAGTTAATAGCCAGTGGTATTCAGTTTTTACCGCCACTGTATCAGGGTAGAAGTCGAGATAAATACTGTGCATACGGCGATGGGAAGAAGTTTGAACAAGCCATCGCAGCACTCGATGAAACAGGTCTATCTGGGACCAGTTACGAATCTTGGGCTGAGGTGCCTACAGAGCGGGAGAAATTGCTACGTTTAGTACAAAAATCGATAAATTCAGGTAAAACCAAAGCCGTTATTTTCCTTTCCGGCGATCAGCATTGGGGAGAGTTGTTGCAAAAAACAATTCCAAAAAGCACCGAGCACGGCGATGCCGTCACCGTATACGAAGTCACCGCATCAGGTTTTGGTCAAAATTGGCCATATCATATTGAAAACCCATTAAGATTGCCTGTATATGCGGATACTAAGGGCAATGGACAATATGACCAAACTTGTCAGTTTCCATTTGCTTATGGTGGAACCACCTACCGAGGGTGCACCACAAAAGATCATACACAACCTTGGTGCTATACCCAAGTAGATAACAGTGGTAAAGGTATCGCTGGCCAGTGGGGCAATTGCGCGCCTTCAGGGGCTTCAATTCCCACAGGAAAAGTGGGGATTGTCAGTAATAACGTCAGTAACTTAACCACCAGCGACAGGCATCTCATTAATAAGTCTGGTAGCAACTATGGTATGGTCGATATCGACTGGCAAAAAAAACAAATTAAGCTGTCGATTCAGACGACTGAAGAAGAGGCAGTGTCGACCATCATCAACTTCTAATTCATAAAAAAGCTCCCATCACGGGAGCTTTAATCCTTGGCACTTTAAGCTACCCCCTAGTCACTTGCACTTTCTGCTAACTTGTAAAGGTAAAGTGCTTTTAGACTGGCAATTGCCATCGCAATGAACAACACAGCCCCACTGCCCCAATCGAGCAGTACACCGCCAACAAGTGGCGCAAATGCAAAGCCCAATGAACATAAACCAGCAGCGCCAAAATAACTTGCTTTTAAATGGGAGGGTGCCATACGGTCTATATAAATATTGATATTTGAAAACATAATGGCTTCGCTGAAACTCAGCACTGCAATCGCACCTATCCATCCCCAAAACCCTTCAACTGGATTTATCGCCATCATCACTTGAGATAAAACCAAAATACCTCCGCCAAAATATAGGCGAGATTGAATTGACCAATTGCGCATAACATGTAACAAAGGGAATTGGAAAATAACAATAACCAATGAGTTGGTAATAATCAAACTTGAAATAAGCACTGCCAGCTCAGGAACTTGCGCTCTAGTCAGATACTGAACTAAGCTTGAATCTCCCTGTCCATATACCATATACACTAAGAATGTCGCTAATAAAACCCATAAAAAACGCGTGTCTTGACGCAAAATAGCAAGCCAAGATTTAAAACTTGGCACCTGAACTTGCTGCGCATTTTTATCGTTTTTCGCAGCGCTAGATTGCTTTAAAATTAATGCCAATAGCAGCCCTAAGTACGCAAATGCCGTATAAATAAAGCTAAATTGCTCACCATTAAGTCCAGCCCACAAACCAAACAATGGACCGATTGCAGCGCCTACATTCACTAAGAAATACAGTAAATGCAGAGCAAGCTCTCTATCTTCGCTATTACTCAGTTCATCACTTAAAAGTGCCTTACTGGGTGCATCCCATAACGTTCTTGGCATACATGCAAAGAAGACCGCTAAGCAAAATGCCCATAGCTGCTCTGCTAATGCTAAGGCTGCAAAAGCGAGTACACCAACAACAGCTGCCGTGTATAGCAACGCAAATCGGCCAAATCGATCCGCAAGATTACCCGTATAAAAACCAAGTAATACCGCAAACACCGCAGACCCTGTCAACAATACACCCACCTCAGTGGCACTGAGGCCATATTTGCTGTAAAGCATCACCGCGAGAAAAGGCCAAACCATATAGTAGCTGGCTCTGACGAAAAAATTACCAAGTAACATGACCCATACGAGCGGCGTGAATCGACCTATTTGCGAAGAGAATTGAGTGAGTTCCATCTGAATATCCTGTTGTTTATTATTTATCTTTTACGGCCAGACTAAAACCTCAAGTTAAGTTTAGGTAAAGGTATTTTTTGTAAAAAAATCCCCCGCAGATTAACAAACGGGGGAATGCGCTTTTACATACGGCTTTTAACTTTATTCGTGGCAGTCGCTGTCGCGGGGTCATCGGGCCAAAAATGCTTGGGGTACCTGCCCTTCATTTCCTTTTGTACGTCTTTGTAGCTTGATTGCCAAAAATGTGCGAGATCTTGCGTCAATTGCAACGGCCTTTGTGCAGGTGATAACAGTTCCATCAAGACGCTCACTTTCCCCTCGCAAAGTGTTGGGCTTTGCAACATCCCGTAGACTTCTTGCATTTTAACGGCCAAGCGCGCAGGCCCCTCTAGTTGATACTCAACTCGGATCTGAGAACCACTAGGCACCTTAATTCGCTCTGGTAACAACGTATTTAATTGTTGCTGCTTTTGCCAATCTAGGCGAGTAAGCAAGGCATTTTTCAAATCGAGTTTTTTAAGCTGATTATACTGTTTAACCTCACTCAAAAACGGCGCTAACCACAGTGATAAATCTGCAACTAAATCAGATTCAGTGCTGGCCGGGAATGCATCCGGAAAATACTGCGCAGCCAATTGCATGCGTATAAGTAACTGCTCAACATCACCATAAGCAGAGAAGATGCTTAAGCCCTTTTCTTTAATAATTGACACCCATGCCTGTGTTCTTGCAGCTTCATTTAACGGTGATGAGCTCGGCTTAGCACTGAGCACCCATTGCCCTAAGTACACTCTGTCTTGATGTAAAAACTGGGTCTGCTTTTGGTCAAACTCGCAAACCGTTTTTTGTTCAAATAAGTAAGGTAAAACCGCTTCAAGCACAGCCGGTTGAAACTCAGTTGCACTAAAAATGGTTTGACCTTGTTGACCGCCCAACTCTGCAATGGCCAAATAATCGCAATCTTGCCAAAATTCACTGTGAGCGTTTACACCCGCACCATTTGCTAAAACAAACCCATTGCCACGGCGCTTTGCCAACCTATCAGGATAAGCAAGTGCCACCACAATGGCCAAATGCTCAAGTGCGAGCTCATTGGTCTTATACGTTAAATCAGCACGCTTACACCAATATTTTAACTGCTTTGTAAATGCTTGAGGTGCACTATGGTGCAATTGATTGAGCGCAAGACTGAGTTCTGGCGCACATTTCACTCGGCTGTCTTGCAGCGCCATAAAATAACAGGTCAGTAAGGTAATACCTGGCAACTGAGATTCAAGGGCTTTTACCTTAAGCAGCATATGCGCAAATCTAGGCTCTGCGCCCATTTGTTGCATGCGTTTACCAAGGTTCATTAGCTTCCCTTGGTTATCAATGGCTTCTAAATTTATCAGCAATTGCTCAGCTTGCTTGCGCTGGGGATCTGTTGGCATATCCAATAGTGGTAAATCAGATATCTGAGTGCCCCACACCTTGGACTCTAAAATCAACCCACTGATATCTGAGCTCAAAATATCCGGTTTGTCATGCGCATCGCGTCGCTCAAACAATGCTTGACTCCCTAAACGGTACACTACGCCTGGCTCTATTCGTCCAGCACGACCTGCTCGCTGCACTGCGGATGCTCGCGAAATAGAGACTGTTTTTAGTTCGGTAACGCCCGTTTTTAAATTAAATACGGCTGCGCGTCGCTTTCCTGAATCTACCACTACTCGAATCCCTTCAATGGTCAAAGAAGTTTCCGCCACATTCGTCGTGAGCACAATCTTGCGTTCTCCAACGGGGGCCGGTGCAATGGCTGCTTGCTGTGCAATTTTATCTTGTTCACCGAATAACATCGCTAAGTGCACCTTAGGTTCATCATCGAGCCCCCCCTGCAATGCATTGGCCACGTAACGGATCTCTTTTTGCCCGGGTAGGAAAACCAAGATACTGCCACTTTCCTCTTTTAGAGCTTGGCGAATCACTGGGGCTATTTGCGCCAACCACTGGCTTTCGTCTTTCACAGGAACATATTTGTGTTCAATTGGATAAGTTCGCCCTTCAGAACATATCAATGGACATTGTAAAAATGCTTGATAGCGCTCACTGTCAAGGGTGGCCGACATCACTAAAATTTTTAAATCATCTCTGAGTGCAGCTTGGGTTTCAAGCGCAAATGCCAAAGCCGTATCGGCAGCAAGTGAACGTTCGTGAAACTCATCAAAAATCAATAAATCAATGCCTGTAAGCTCTGGGTCTTGCTGTATCATTCGCGTCAACATTCCCTCAGTAACAATCTCTAACCGGGTTTGTTCTGACACTTTAACGTCTTGACGTATTCTCAAACCAACTTGCTGACCTAGTGACTCATTGAGTTGACTTGCTAAAAATTGAGCAATATTACGTGCAGCTAAACGACGAGGTTCCAGCATAACAATACGCCGATATTGACCTGATTTCATGAGGTGAAGGGGGAGCCAAGTTGATTTACCAGCCCCTGGTGGGGCTTGCAATAACACAGTTTCATGTGTGTCGAGATGGTCGACTAACTCTGAAAAAACAGCTTCAATTGGGAGCACAGCAGTCTCAAGCATTAACAATATAGATGCCTGTAGTTTACCATGCCCAAGGCAACTTTATGCCAGCTTTTCAGCTCAGTAGCTGGTTGACGCGACTACTTGGCCGCTATTGATTAAACTTCGATAGTCTTCATTCAATTGCTTAATAGATGAATTTAACGGTTGATTAAGGCTGTGAAGCCCAACCCAAGCATTGCGATGCTCTTTTTTCGCCATATATAAGCCATTATCGGCAAGCTCGATAACCTGCTCCCAGCTGAGCGTATGATTTGCACCGTTGGTAAGTGGATACGGCGCAAACCCAATGGAGCACGTCACTTGAATAGGTTGCTCGTTAACTAAAAATGGAAAACACTCAACTTGCCTGCGCACACGCTCTACAGCCTCAATGGCCTCATTATGTGTCATATTCGGCATTACTATCAGAAACTCTTCTCCGCCCCAACGGATCACCAAATCACTTTCTCGCGTGCATTGTTTTAAAATATCCGCCACTGTCTGTAACACAATATCACCAGCTGCATGGCCATAGGTGTCATTGACCTTTTTAAAATGATCGATGTCCAATAAACAAAATATCATCTCTTGTTTTTCATTGTTCTTCGACGGATCAGGCTTGATCTGCGCGTCGATCACACTGAAAAAATAATGGCGATTGTTCAACCCCGTTAAGCTGTCAGTAAAGCTAAGGGCCTGTAATCGTTTGTTACGTTCAGCGAGCTCAGCAGTCCGTTCTGTGACCTGCTGCTTTAACGTAATAAGATATCGCTTGTTTTGCCACCTCCAATATCCAAAACCAACCACCAGCGCTATCAGTAGTAACCCTAAGACACCGCGTTGTTGTGCAAGGTGTGCATTATCAATTTGCTGTTGGTGCTGAACAAGCTGCTGAGCCTGGAGCGCGTTATCCTTCTCTAACACACTCAATTGCTGTTTTTGGGCCGCGAGTGAATATTGTGCCTCGAGTTGTAAAAGCTTGTTATTACGCTTTTGCAAATTAAGGGCTTGCTGAGACAATGCAAAGCGCTTTAAGTACAAGTGCGCTTGCTCAAAATCCCCAAGCTGTGCATACGCCCCTGCTAGAATATTTTGCAACATAGACTGCTCGGTCAAAAACCGTGTTCCAAAAGTCTCATTT
Source organism: Pseudoalteromonas luteoviolacea (assembly GCF_000814765.1). Classification (GTDB taxonomy): domain Bacteria; phylum Pseudomonadota; class Gammaproteobacteria; order Enterobacterales; family Alteromonadaceae; genus Pseudoalteromonas; species Pseudoalteromonas luteoviolacea_H. The sequence continues at coordinate 698,097 of NZ_JWIC01000004.1, read as the reverse complement.
AAGGCGTGTTTGGCCGTATTGATTGCCATTGCAAAATCACCCGATTGCAAAGATGCAGTCGCACTCATTAATTGATAGCGAACGCGTAGATGTAAGTTACGTTTAAGCTCAGCCAACTTCACAAAGTCAGAGCTGATCAGTCCCTCAGCGCGCTGATACTCTCCGATGCTTAAGTATGCCCATGCCCGAGCCAGTGCCAGTTTGCTTGAAAGCATTTTATATTCGATTAAATTCGCATCGCTCAGCATTGCAAGGGCCTGGCGGAAACTGCCTTTGAGCAAATACAGCGAACCTTGCCACAGGATGTACTCTCCCATTAATGCATGCGCTTGCTCAGCAAGCACCTTTGTGGTGATTAAGTGATAGGCTTGATCCAATAATTGTTGAGCATAACGAAATCGTTCCAAATCCATTTCAAGCTGCGCCAACGCGAGGTAGATTTGTACCTCCAAGGCTGGCATATCTAAGTTTTTTGCAATGTTTAACGCATCGTTATGTAAAACTAAGCTATGTTTATAATCGCCAAAATGTTGCCGAATAAGCCCCTCTAATAATAAAGAACGCGCCTGTAAATTTTTTGCCCCTAATTGCTTTGACTGTTCTCTGAGTACGCGTACTTGGGGTAATAAATTTAGGTCGTAATCCTCTTTGAGACTATCCGTTAAATGCATCAGCATTTTAGATAAATCTTCGCGCTGTGATGATGACTCAACACTCACGCTTGCCCAAGTACCAAAACTCAGTAACCAATAAGCCAGTAACCAAGACAGTCCCTTCATTATGGTGCGCCCTGTATTGGGTTAAGCATCTGTTGGTTTACATAACGCCAGTCATCTACTAAATGGCTGATAAAACCGGATTGCTTTAACGCTTTATCAAGCACTCCCTGTGCCCTAAGTATTTTTAGTCCCCGATTCAACGCGGCAAAAATCATTTCCCCTTGCGGGTGATTCTTACTGACGATAAAGTGTCGGGAATCGGGCAACATCATTTTGATATTTTGAATAGGCACGTATTCACGCCCTTCAAAATTTAGTAGTAAATCTTGGCTGACACTAAAATTAATTAACATGGCGTCGACCACTTCAGTCTCCACCATATTGAGCATGGTCTCCCAAGGCCCAATAAAGCTCACAATATTAATATCAGTATTATTCAGAGCTCGCCAGTCTACTCGCCACCGAGGGTTGGCAACAACCGTTAATTGCTCTAACTGTTCTTGCGGTAAATTTTGCAGTGCTACGTTGCGTTTCGTGACATAGAGCCCAGCCTCATATTGACCGAACTTAACCACAGGATCACTGACATACAATGATCCTCGGTAATTAATGATATCTTCATGCCAAACACTTCGCGCCAGTACCAAACTCTCTCCTGATATCATATCTGAGAATTCAATAATATTGACCGACGGTTTCGGATTAAAAACGACTTCTCGAGTTTCACCACCAAGAAAGAGCGCTTGCTGAAGCAACACCATCTCGATGATCTCGATATGAGAGCCTTTAGTCGTGGGATAGAAGGATTTCACATCCAAAGGCGAGCGACCGTTTAGAAATTCGGTATAACGTTGACTGAAGTTTTCACTGCTCATTATATCAACCACCAACTGGTTGTGAGCATACAGGCTCCCAGAACACAAACTGAGCCATACCCATATCAGCCACTTCATGCTTACCCCGCAATTTCTTACTTACTCGACTATGAGTATACTAAAATAGATTGCCAAATGTTAACTTAAAGCCAACACAAAAATAAGCTTTTTTTACTAAATTTAAAAATCAGACTCAATAACAAGCACATAAAGATAAAGGTAACGTATTCGAAGGGAACAGGTCGAGGAAATATAGATTATTGTGTATCACACTCTATCAAACCAGTAAGCTTTAATAGAGTGTGTGTAAGTCACTACACAGAACGTGTTGCGATTGCAGGTGAAGTATTGGCAGCGTTATATGCTGTTGGTATAACCGCGATCAAACTGGCAATACAAACTCCAACCCCACCATATAAAAAGTACTCATACGGAACAGCGTCCTGGCGAAACAGCTCAATTAATTTAACATTCGCTATCATGGCACAGAGACTACCTAATAGGACCCCAGCCCCCACCACTATTAAGCTTTCTAGAATATAAAATCGCATAATATGGAATTTACTTGCCCCTAATGCCCGTCTAGTACCAATTTGGCGACGACGCTTCATCAACGTAAAACGCGCTTGCCCAAACACCCCTAGCATTGTCAACATTATCAGGGCGACGGTCACACCCGCCAAGATTATAAATGATGACTCCATCGCTTTATATCCAGTCTCACGAGTATATTTAAAAGTATGTAAATCTGTGACAAACTTGCCTGGTTGTTGCATTAAAAGCGCTTTTACATCAACCATTGCTTGCTCAAGTTGCCCAGACTTCGCTCTCACCATAAATATGTTCTCACCAGCCATAATATAAGTCGGGAACACAACACTACGCTCATTACCTCGCCATTCGGGCCAAGTGGCAATTAACCTATCGATAATCCCAACAATTTGATAGGCTCGACCATTCATATACACAGCCTTCCCAACAGCAGTGGACCAATCATCTGGGGCAATTTGCTCAGCCATTGCCTTGGTTACTAGAATTGAATTTGAACGATCACTGTTGCCTTCAGTCGTAAACTCCATCTCACTTTCTTCGAACCACCGCCCCATAATAATATCTAGGCCCAGCGTGCTGATATAATCCCGAGATCCCACATAAGCACCAGCTTGAGCAATATAACTATCAGGGTCATCACTTGCATTTAACGAGTAGAATACCCCCCAACCAGAGAGTGGAACTGAATTTGTTACAGTGACACTTTCGACACTATTTAAATTTTTAATGTCAGCTAAATCTTGCCGTAATAGCGCAACATACTCTTCAGATTCGACAGGTAAGTTACTCCGGAATGAAAACAAGACCTCTTCATCAAGGCCACTAGACTCAGTCAATTCATGCAGCTTTGAAGAAGCCATAAATGAGACATTAATGAGAATGGTAAAGGCCACAGCAATTTGCACAATCAGTAATAATGGGCCAGTTTTACTTTTCCACAGTGTTTTAAGTATAGGGTTGAAATCCTTCATCAAATACTCCTACAGACTCTTAAGCTGGCTTGATAATTGGATACGCGTTGCTCGATAAATTGGCCACAATCCAAATAGCAGTGAAGTGCCGACAGCTAATGCAACCGTACTGACCATCAAAGTAAAATTCATTGTCATCACATTCGCATGGTATTCTGGGTACATATCAGTTAAAGCAGATAGGCCTAACTGGGCAAGCGCTAAACCGATAACCCCTCCTAAAAGCCCAACTAATATAGATTCACAACCAAATTGCACTGCAATATCTTTCTTTGTTGCCCCGACAGCTCGGCGCAACCCCACTTCACCACCCTTGCCATAAAATTTAGTCATCATCAAACTCATGACATTACATAAACAGGCCAGTAAAAATGCCAAGGCAAAGACAATGCCGAGTTTGCTCTCTTCAGTGATAGCCCCCTCTTCTTCTAAAAACTCTGTAACAGACATCAAACGATTCGGTTCAGGTCTCAAGAATCTCCCCACCTTCCTCTGTTCTTCGGTATAGTCGGCCATAAACTGGAAATACTCATACTTTTTTGCTTCAGATTCGAATTCCACCCAAAAACGGATCCATACACACTCAGATGACATGACATCTTTTAGAGTGGACGTTGCATCATCCCCCCAGCAATACCACCCCATAGTCGCTGGGGAAAAGAAATCGTTTCTTATTTGCGACTCTAGCGGAACGAAATAAGGCAAGGTTGGGGTATACATATGAAAAGAGTTTACATAAAACTTCGGCGTTGGTTGCCAATCATCTATCACCCCAACTATACGGTACAATTTGGAGTCTAAAATGATACTTTCTCCAACCGAGTTTGCACCATTAAACAGGCGATCATTCTCTCGTTTAGACAAGACAATAACGGACTGCCCTAGCTCATCAGCTTCTTCACTCCAAGTCGCGCCGTAAATAAAAGGCGCACCAAAAACGCTAAAAAAATGCCTGCTTGTTGAACGTATATTATGCATTTCTGCACTTTTTACATCCTGAGTTTCAGTGCGCACCAATGTACTAAATGAAACAAATGGCACATGTTTATCCGCTTTATCTGCGGTTAGTAAAGCCATTGCATCTTGGTATGTCAGCATATTTGGAATATCCGCTTCACCATTTCTTCTGTAGCTGATCGGCTCTGCTGGATCCCAAGAATTTAGATGTACCATAGCCACACGTTCACTTTTGTGGGGTAAAGGATTTTTACCCATCATATATCCCACCGTAATCGTGATCATGGCGGCAGCGATTCCAATGGCTATGGTGCCGACCATTAATAGGCTCAACAAAGGCGTCTTTTTAAAGCTAAGCCAAGCCAGCTTAAAATAATAATTGCCCATATGACCCCCTACGCGGTCATCGCAATTTTTTGTTCACTTAAATGGCCATCTCGTATCTCCACAATACGACCAGCCTGCTTAGCTTGATCCATATCGTGAGTTACCATTAAAATACTGGTACCTTGTTGATTGATATCTCGTAATAATGACATAATGCCATCAGCCATCTTCGAATCTAAATTACCAGTGGGTTCGTCAGCAAGCAGGAAAGATGGACTACCAGCAAGGGCTCTTGCAATGGCAACACGTTGCTGCTGCCCCCCCGATAACTGCTGAGGATAATGTGATTTTCGCCCTGCAAGCCCGACTTTTTCAAGCGCATTTAACACCCTTTCAGTTCGTTCTTTGGCACTAAAGTCTCTATACCTTAAAGGCATTTCCACATTATCAAATAGGTTGAGTTCGGGGATTAAATTGAAGCTTTGAAATATGAAACCAATCTTTTGATTTCTCAGCGCTGACTTATGCTTATCAGATAACCCTGTTGTATCTTTGTCGTCTAAAAAGTACTGCCCTTCAGAATATTCTTCCAGTAGACCTGCGATATTCAGAAACGTAGTTTTACCCGACCCCGAAGGTCCAACTACCGCAACAAATTCACCTTGCTCAATATCTAGATCAAATGGCTGTAATGCCTGAGTTTTGACCGTATCAGTGACAAAAGACTTTGCAACTCCTCGCATTTTTAACATGACATTTCCTTTAACGTTATTAACTAGTTATTCTACAGCGGTTCACTATTCTTACTAACGGCATCGCGTAGTGAAAAGAATACAGCTTGCTGTTCCATATGCTTTTTATTAAATACCCTGCCAATTTGGGAAAACAAGTACCCAAAAAAACAACTAGAACATTGTAGTCGATAACCATAAAAATAAACACAAAATTAATATAAATTTCACCAGAAAATCAATTCTTCGCATCTTTGCTCAATGTAAGAGCAACGAAGCAATTACTACAGTGAGTAATCAGGTTAGGAATAGTAAAAGCTCACATCGAGTGAGCTCTTTGGTAAGGTTACACAGAACGCGTTGCCTCTGCCGGGGAGACATTTGAAGCTTTAATTGACGGCTGAATAACCGCAACTAAACCTGCGATAAAAATAATAACTCCACCATAAATAATATACGGTACAGGTACTGGGGATAATGCAAAGTGCTCAACAATTAAATTATTAGCTAAGATTGTCAAAATCACACCAATTGCAATGCCACACGCGGTTATAAAGGCATTTTCGAGCGTAAAATACCGTATTATTTCCACTCTGCTGGCACCCAGTGCTCGCATTGTGCCTATTTGCTTGCGACGCTTCAATACAGTGAATCGCGCTTGACCAAAAACACCTAACATTGTGATCAGTGACAACCCTAAAATTACTGCCTGTAAAGTCGTATATGCTGCATTTTGTGCTTGATAAGCTGTTTCTTTCAATTCACTCATAGATTTCAACTCATCTATGTAACGTGACGGGTCCTGCATCAACAGCTCAACAACATCTCTCATACTTTTCTCACGCTGCCCTTTATGTGCTTTAACAAGCACATTCATATCACCCATTATGAAAATAGTCGGATAGATCACATTATTATTCTTCTGCGGCCAAAAACTCCAAGGGCCAACCATATGTTCAACTATGCCTCGAATAGTCTGTGGTGATTGATTTAGATAGACAGTTTTGCCAAGCGCTTTATGCCAATCTTCAGGGTATAGCTCTTGAGCAAGTGCTTTAGTAATCACAATGCCGACAGCTCTATCCGCTAAAAAGGTGCTCATGACACCTTCATCAATGAGCGAAAACCCCTCTCCAGCAATCAAATTTAATTCCATTGTTTCAATTATTTGATGCCCACCGGTAAAAAATGCAGCTTTAGTGATATAACCAGACTCATTAGGGTCTAATCTAATTTCAAATCCACCACCTCGATGGGAAAGTGGAATTGAACTCACGGTTGTTACCTCTGCAACACTTTCAAGCGCTCTGATTGACTCTAAATCCCGATACAGGTTTGCTACCTTTTCATCCATATCTTCGCCGTTGATCGACATTTGAAATGAAAAAAGACTCTCTTCCGCTAAACCACTTGGGTTATTAATATCTGCATGTTTCTCCACCATTAAATAGATAGAGTTGACCAAAATTGTAAACGTCACTGCCACTTGCAAAATAATCAGCAATGGGGCCATTTTTGAATGTAAAAGCGACTTAATGATGGGTTTAAGATCTTTCATTTGCGTCCCTTTTTATAAACTTTTTAACTGACTAGATGGCTGAATTTTACATGCTCTATATATTGGATAACCGCCAAATAAAATACTCGTCGCAACAGACACCAATATCGTTATCATCACAAGCTCAATATTCATTGTCATCAACTGAGCATTTAAATGGCTATACACTTGCGCAGTCACTGATAAACCAATATTGGCAAGCACTAAACCCAAAACCCCACCAGCGAAGCCGATAAGTACTGCTTCACACGTAAACTGACAAGCAATATCCTGTTGACTCGCCCCTATGGCTCGCCTTAGCCCAACTTCAGAGCCCTTACCATGGAATTTGGTCATCATTAAACTCATGCAATTAAGTAAACAAGCAATGAGAAATGCCACCGCTAACCAAACCGCAATTTTACTATCGCTGCTCACAACCTTACTGTATTTAATAAACTCATTCACATCAAAAACACGATTCATTTGCTCTCTTGGAAAACGTCCAAATTCGCGTTGCTCCATCGCATAATTGTTCACGAAGTTTAGATAATCACTGCGCTGTTCTGCCGAGTTTAATTCAACCCAAAAGTACAACCAGACGCACTCTGAATTGAGCACTGAGTTCAGTTCATTTAGGTCATAATCGCCCCAGCAATAAATACTGGTATCTTTTGTCGATAACCAGTTATTGTTTACCTGAGTCCGAAAAGGAATAAACATATCGCGAGCTTCAGTGAACATTTCTGAGCCCTCTAAATAGAACCTTGGTATTAATGGCCAATCATCCAAAACACCCACCACACGATATAAAAGGCCACCAATTAATACTTCTTTACCTATGGAGTTCTGCCCATCAAATAATCGTTCATTTCGTTGTTTTGATAAAACCACCACTTGCGTTCCTTGTTCATCCTCAAGTGATGACCACGGATTACCGTATAAAAAAGGCGCCTCGAACATGCCAAAAAACTCGTGTGTTGTCGGCCTGATATAAGTTGATATGGCTTCATTGATAGGCTGCGTCGAGCTACGTGCCATCGCTTTGTGGCTGCTTATAATTGTCTGGTTAACACCGACTTTTTGCCTATATAAATTCATCGCATCTTGGTATGTGACGAACATAGGAATATCTTCCTTACCATCTCGCATCCGAAACATTTGATCCGGACTCCAAGAGCTTAAATGTACCGTAAACAAACGTTCGCTCTTACTTGGAATTGGGTCCTTACTCATCATATAGCTGACTGTATAAGTGATCATGGTTGCTGCTATGCCAACCGAGATCGTCGCAATCATCAAAAAGCTTAAAAGAGGGGTTCTTCTCAAGCTTATGACTGCCAGCTTGATATAATAAATCAGCATATTCACTCCTGAGTAGCTTTGGCGATATTTAATACATTACAGAGTGAAGACAAGTTATACTTTTCAAGTACCTTGCCCTCTTGCCTAAGATTTACTTTCAAACGGTAGTTAACTAGCTGAGAGACATTTATTTTACATATCATTGCAATTAACCCATTAACAAAAATTGCGATACCAAACGGCAGTGAAAAGTATTTTTTAAAAATACACTTGCTGTTTGAATGGGCAAAAATTGAATTACTTATCATTATTATTCCTCACAAATCCTTGATTAATATATGAACTTCCTTTTTCACTTGTAGAGCTACTCGCTCTATTATCTCTTTCATTTTATTACATAGCCATATTAGCGGGCTATTTAATTTGCTCCCGAAAAACAAAAAATACACAATATAAAAACCCAAAAGATACATAACAAACATCTAAAAGTCACCAATAAAGCCGTTTAAACACAAGTTACACCACTAATTAACGCTGACTTCAAAGGGATGATTTTTTGTATGTTATACAAAAGCTGAATTGCATTTAATCTATATAAAAATTGATTTAAGAGCACAAACTTAGCAGCTTAGTGCGCTAGCCTATTAAATTAATTAGGTTACTTAACGGCAGTATCTCAGTAGCAGCTTAACCTTTTTAACTAACCCACCTTAAACCCACTTTTATCCGTGCCTAATGGTCAAAAAACTTTCTTTATTTACCTTCAACGTGACGTATCTGCTTCATAAAATTGAAGTGTTAAACGATACGACAATGTACAAGCATGCAAAGCCAGATAAAATGTCCCATCGATTAACCAAATCTAATATTTTAGTCACGAAATCGATATTAATAATTTCATATCTCAATAAAAGCTAAGTATCTGAAGTTAGGCTTAAACCAATGTTTATTAGATCATATAAATGCTGTGCATCATGTTATATGTCTACTAAACACGCCTATTAGAAAACACTTTTTACCTAAAGTACACACAAAAATATAACATGTTGCTATTTATATGCAACTTACTCATGATAATGGAGACAACTGGGATTAAAAATGAATAAGCGCATCAGAAACATCGCTATCTGATGCACTTCAAGAAGGGTAATTAAGCTTAAGCTTCATAACCTAAGTTAGGGGATAACCATCGCTCAGCTTCCTCTACAGACATATCACTTCTGCGAGCATAATCTTCCACCTGATCTTTTTGGATTGCTGCAACCGCAAAATACTTTGAATCAGGGTGTGAGAAATACCAACCTGAAACCGCAGCACCCGGCCACATAGCATAAGAGCTGGTCAATTTCATATTGATACGATTTTCTACATCCAGTAACGCCCAGATTTTTTTCTTCTCAGTGTGCTCAGGACAGGCAGGATAACCCGGTGCAGGACGAATACCTTGGTAGTTTTCACGGATAAGCTCTTCGTTGGTCAGCGACTCATCCGCCGCAAACCCCCAGTGCTCCTTTCGAACTTGTTCGTGCAAATACTCAGCAAAAGCTTCAGCTAATCTATCTGCAACCGCTTTAACCATGATCTTGTTGTAGTCATCTTGCTGTGCATCAAACGCATCCGCTAAGTCATCCTCTTCAAGACCCCCTGTCACCGCAAATGCGCCAAAATAATCATCTATACCTTTTGGTGCGACATAGTCTGCCAAGCAATAATTCGGAAAATCCGTTTTTTCTGTTTGTTGACGTAACTGACACGATTTTAGAATAACTTCTGAGCGAGACTCATCGGTGTAAATTTCAATATCATCATCCACACGGTTTGCAGGGAATAAACCAATGACGCCAAGCGGTTGTAATTTGCCTGTTTGCTCCAAGTCATCGAGCATGGCGTTGGCATCAGCAAATAACTTTTTGGCTTCTTCACCAACAATCTCATCTTCTAAAATACGCGGATATTTACCCGCTAAAGACCATGTCATGAAGTAAGGTGTCCAATCTATGTATTTACGTAAAGTGGCAATACTGACATCTTTAAACTCCGTAATACCCAGCTTTTTAGGTTTTGGTGGGATATAGTTATCCCAATCCAATTTTGTCGCATTGTCACGCGCACGGGCTAACGTCACCGGCTTTGAACGCGGCTTTTTACGCGCTTGTTGCTCACGTACTTTGACATATTCATTGGCTGTTTTCTCTAGGAACACAGGCTTTTGAGTATCACTTAATAGACTAGAAACCACCCCAACAGCTCGGCTGGCATTATTCACATAAATAACGCCTTTGTCATACTGAGGCTCAATCTTCACCGCAGTATGGGCTTTAGATGTAGTTGCACCACCAATTAATAACGGAATATCAAAGCCGCGACGTGTCATTTCTTTCGCCACATGTACCATTTCATCCAGTGATGGAGTAATAAGGCCAGATAAGCCAATGGCATCTGCTTTTTCATCAATGGCCGTTTGCAAGATCTTTTCAGCAGGGACCATGACACCTAAGTCAACCACTTCATAGTTATTACACTGCAACACAACCCCCACAATATTTTTACCAATATCGTGAACATCGCCTTTTACGGTAGCCATAACGATTTTACCGTTGCTTGCGCCCTCTTCTTTTTCCGCTTCAATAAACGGGTCAAGATAGGCCACAGCTCGCTTCATGACACGGGCCGATTTAACCACCTGAGGCAGGAACATTTTACCGGCACCAAATAAGTCACCGACCACATTCATACCATCCATCAGTGGTCCTTCAATCACTTGGATTGGCTTATCAAAGCTTAAACGACACTCTTCTGTATCTTCATCGATATATTCAGTGATCCCTTTTACAAGGGCATGCTCTAACCTTTTCGCAACTGGCCATGTGCGCCACTCTAAATCTTCTTTTTTCTCAGCTTGCGCCATACCTGAGTATTTAGGAGCAATATCCACTAAGCGCTCACCCGCACCTGGATCAGTATTGAGGATCACATCCTCAACAGCATTTCTCAATTCAAGTGGAATATCGTCATACACCGCCAATTGACTGGCGTTGACTATCCCCATATCCATACCGGCTTTGATGGCATGGTATAAAAAGACTGAATGGATAGCTTCACGAACTGGGTTGTTGCCTCGGAACGAGAACGACACGTTCGACACACCGCCTGATACCTTACAGTGCGGGAGGTTTTGTTTTATGCGGCGCGTGCCCTCAATAAATTCAACGGCATAGTTATCATGTTCTTCAATACCGGTGGCAACGGCAAAGATATTCGGATCAAAGATAATGTCTTCTGGCGGGAAGCCAAGCTCATCGACAAGAATTTTGTACGAGCGCTGACAAATTTCAAACTTACGATCTGCCGTTTCAGCCTGACCAACTTCGTCAAACGCCATCACAACAACAGCTGCACCAAAGCGCTTTAATACCTTAGCCTGTTGTACAAAAGGCTCTCTGCCCTCTTTCAACGAGATAGAGTTTACAATGGCCTTACCCTGAATACACTTCAGGCCAGCGACAATGACATCCCACTTCGAGGAGTCAACCATAATAGGCACTTTTGAGATTTCAGGCTCAGAGGCAATCAAGTTTAAAAACTTCACCATCGCCATTTTTGAGTCCAACATGGCTTCATCCATGTTGATATCAATCACCTGTGCACCGCCTTCAACCTGCTCTCTGGCAACTTCCAGCGCTGTTTCGTAATCTTCTTCTAAAATGAGGCGTTTAAATCGCGCTGATCCTGTGACATTGGTTCTTTCCCCAACGTTAGTAAATACAGCTGTAGATTGCGTCATAATGATACTTCCTAATTCAGATTACAGGCTTCAAGGCCAGATAAACGCATACGTACTTCAAGCTCAGGGAGCTTACGCGGTGACACAGTAGCCAAACCATCCGCAAAGGCTTTAATATGCTCAGGCGTCGTACCACAGCACCCGCCAACTATATTAATAAAACCTTCTTTACCCCAGTCAACAATCTCTTTACTCATGTCATCGGCTTCTAAATCATACTCACCAAATTCATTTGGTAAGCCTGCATTAGGGTGCACGGACGTAAAGGTTTCACATACGCGTGATAACTCTTCAACATAAGGACGCAGTAAATCAGGTCCCAACGCGCAATTTAAACCAATAGAGATCGGTTTGATATGGCGAATAGAGTTATAAAATGCTTCTGTGGTTTGCCCTGATAAAGTACGACCAGACGCATCAGTAATAGTGCCTGAAATCATTACAGGCAACCTAACTCCTGCTTGATCAAATGCCTCTTCTACACCATAGGCAGCCGCTTTTGCATTGAGCGTATCAAAAATTGTTTCAATCAAGATAAGGTGCGCGCCGCCTTCAATTAAGGCAAGGGTTGATTCAATATACGCTTCCACCAGCGCATCAAAAGTCACATTACGATAACCCGGATCATTTACATCAGGAGAAATAGAGCATGTTTTTGACGTCGGACCAAGTACTCCGCCCACATAACGTGGTTTACTTGGATCCTTAGCAGTAAATTCATCACAGACTTGGCGGGCTAATTTCGCTGACTCGAAATTAATTTCACGGCTTAAGCTCGCCATGTCATAGTCTTCCATCGAAATGGTGGTCGAGTTGAAGGTATTAGTTTCGATAATATCAGCACCGGCTTCTAAATATTCACGGTGAATTTGCTTAATCACATCAGGCTGCGTGAGGCTCAATAAATCATTGTTGCCTTTGATCAACACATGCCAATCTTTAAAGCGCTCACCACGGTAATCTTCTTCCTCAAACTTGTGTTTTTGGATCATGGTACCCATGGCACCATCTAAAATGACAATACGCTCTTGCATGGTTTTTTTCAGCGCTTCAGATACGGCTTGGCCATCGACAGGCTCAAATGGCACACTGTTATTCGGCATAATTGTTAGTCCTTACGTCTTGGCTAACGAGATTAATATCGTACGGAGTTGTTTGGTAAACATAATAGTTTAACCAATTTGAAAATAATAAAAAGGCGTGACTTTGCCACGTTTTCGATGGCTTGGCGTCAACGTCATCATTTGGAAAATAATTATCTGGCATTGGGGCATCCGGCGCATTTTGCAAATCACGCAAATATTCTTTTTGCAGTGTATCAGCATCATATTCGGGGTGCCCAGTAATATACACCTGGCTACCTGTTTTATTTTTAAGTAAGTAAGCACCCACAACTTCTGAACCTGCTAATACAACTAAATCTTCCTTATTATTAATCTTATCTATATCGATATAGCCATAGCGAGAATGCGGTACTAAAAATTCATCATCAAATCCGCGTGTCAAAGCGCCGTGATCAAAATATACTTGATGTTTAAACACACCACATAGCTTTTGCGCTTTCAGATCTCGCTTTAAACCATGATGATGAAACAAACCAGCATGAGCTGCCCAACAAGAAAATAACGTTGAGGTCACGTGATTTTCAGCCCAGTCAAAAAACGCTTGTAGTTCTTGCCAGTAGATTACATCGGTGTATTCCAAATGGGCCAATGGTGCACCAGTCACAATCAGTGCATCGTAGTTTTCATCTTGAACTTCAGAAAAGTAACGATAAAACATATTTAAGTGCTGCTCAGAATTTTCCGAGCTACGGTGTGTATCGAGACGCAATAAATCCACATGGACTTGAAGCGGAGTATTGGCCAGCAATCTAATAAATTGAACCTCAGTTTCTACCTTATTTGGCATGAGGTTCAATATGGCTAAACGCATCGGGCGGATCTCTTGAGACATGGCGCGGCTTTTTGGCATCACAAAAACATTTTCGTGACGCAACCTCGCAATCGCGGGTAACTCGTCTTTAACAGTGATCGGCATGAGATCCTCCCCTAATTGGATAAAACTGACAATACTATAGTGGCTGACATTATGAACGAACGCCATAAAATATCAACTTCTAGATGTACAGACGTCCAAATGAAAGACACACTTAAACAGTAAAGGGGAAAACGCACAAAAAAACCAAAATAAGCATTCTAAAGAAAGGTGGACACATAAATCATGAAAGGATAATTGAAGGTGGGAATAAACGACATAAAGCTTAATGAGTCGGAAGGGATTAGAAAAAAAGAATATAGGGTGCTCAAGCAATAAGCACCCTGTCATGCAAGTAGATGATCAACTGAAATAGCCATACCCTAAGACGACACTCGCTATCAACCCTGTTGCTGCAAAAATGCCATATTCAATGCCCACTTTTAAACGCTGCTCTCCTACAAATTGCTTTGACTCCGTCATCGCCATAATTAAGCATGAGATAAACATACAAAAGCCCAAAATAATTAAATTAATTTGAATTGCATCTAGGATCATTTCACTCTCCAGCACAAGGCCATAGGCCGATTTAAGCACACGACTATTTCAACAAAAATGAGTGTAGCAAATTAAGTTCTAAAGTTTCAATAAAAACTGAAAGTTTATTTTCAAGTGGGATATACGAGGAAGGGATTAAGACTCCCACAGACGATTAAACTCAATTTTATTGCATATATATACAAAATAATTACAGTACCGCCACATTAACAAACAAGTAACTAAGTAAATTTGTGGGTATTGGAGAGATCGCTGCGTTTTGTGCAGCTGCAGTATGGGCATTTTCGACCCTACTCTATAAACGATTTAGTCATCATCTAAATCCATTAGAACTGAACGTCGCTAAGGGTGTTATCGCGTCGGCATTAATGGCGGCCGTACTCCTTTTCACGTGGGATACGCAATTGCCATCTAGCCATACGAGTTGGGGATGGTTGATTGCCAGTGGTATTGTCGGCATTGCCATTGGTGACAGCGCTTATTTTGCCGCACTGCGTAATATTGGTCCTGCCCGAACTCTGGTGATTGAATCACTCGCACCTGCCATCGCAGGACTACTCAACATCATTTTGTTAGGTGTCTATCTCTCTGCAACGGCTTGGCTGGGTATTATTATTACTACTATCGGCGTTATTATCGCGGTAAAACCAAGCCAAAAATTGCCAAAACTAGATAAAGATATCTATCGAAAAGGCGTGCTCTTTGCACTTGCCGCAGCCACTTGCCAAGCGGCAGGCATGGTGCTTTCAAAAGGAGCACTCAATGATGACAGTATCAGTAGCCTTTGGGCTGCAATGATACGACTTGCTTCAGGCACCTTAGTCGTCGCTATAATAGTTGCCATACTCAAACAAGCATCACTGACTCGCTCCATCACACTTAAAGGGATTGATGGCAAAGCCTGGTTATTTGCTGCGGTGTTTTTTGGCACCTTTATCGGGCTATGGCTGCAACTTATCTCAGTCAACAATACAGATCCGGCGATTGCACAAACGATATTTTCAGCCGCTCCATTGATGGTCATGACAATGAGTTTAATACGAAAGGAGCATGTTACGCGTGGGATGATATTAGGTGGGATAACCGCATTGAGCGGTATTACTTTACTTTTGAGGGGATAAAAAGTTAGGAAAGAGGCCATCTCAGCCAATTTATGCATAGAGCAATGCACGTGAGCAAATCGGTAAGATGGCCTTGGAGGTAGGAGGTAAGGAAGGAGAAGCACCGCAAGATCAGCAGTGCGATATGAAATATTTAATATAAAAGAGGTTAAAAAAGGTTATTCAGACAAAGTTTCGCATTGCAAATAGGACAAAAAGCCATGCCCATTGATGACATGCCTAACCTCTTTCACAAACCAAGATTTATCAAGCGCGCTTTGTGTGCCTTGTACTTCAACCACAGCGCCCGCCACAATATCTGGATTACCATAGACCACCATGTCTGCACTGACATGCGCTCGATTAAGCTGTGCCAGCTTACTCTCAGCGGCATGTTGCGCACTTGCTTCATCAGCATAGGTATACGGTAAAGTTAAACTGGGTGTACCACCGCCTGCAGAAACCGTTTGTAACTGTGCAATATCCAAATCATGATATTTGGCCACCACTTCTTTGGTTAAGCGGTAATGCAATGTATTGAACTTCCAGTCAACAATCCATTTCGGCTCAAGGCTCACTTGCGGTAGGGGTTGCCCAGACAATGAACGACCAGTGCCCTTTTTCATAAACACCAAGTTATCATTGATGATTTTCATTACTGCATCGTGCTGCTCAGCAAGCTTACTCATCAGCTGCATGTCGCTTTCACTTTGCTCAATATGTGGCAAAGTAATGCTATCAAGCGCAGGGGCAATACGGGGGGTCAGTCCATATTCTTGTGCAATCTCAGAGATCACACTGCCAAGCGTCAATGGATTATCAGGATCGCTGGGCCAAGATTTTAACTTAGCCGCTTTTAAATTTTGATCCCAAAATACTTTGTTACCCACCAGCTCCAGCGCACGCACTGGGCCCACAACTTGATATTCACCGACTTCAAACTCTCCAAGGACAACACTGGGGGCTTTTCCATCTTCAGTGCCTTGCTTATAGCCCATTGCGATTTCAAGCTTGTCAGTTGGTTCCGGCAAAGTAATGGGGGCTTTTTCAAGGTTGTCGAATTTAACAACACACATGTCACTTAATAAACCTGTGCGGAGCGTCACACTGACTTCTGCGATTCTATCTCGCAATTTTTCCGCGACTTCGTTGCCATTGGCTTTTACTGAATATTGTGGCTGTAACTCCATTGCCAATTACTCCCAAATATTGATCTCGCGTTGTACTTTTGGTTTAGGTACATCCGGTAGAACAATTTTAATATTTTCAGGGTATATGGGTCCCAAGTCGGCAAGACCATAGTTGGCTTCAAGTACCCGCTCTACCATCCCTGAACTGCGACCATAATGACGAAAGCAAATCAAATCGAGACAGTCTCCGTCTCGTGTAATGTAACTTACTGCACTCATTATTTATTTCCCTCATTGCCATCATAGCGTGACAGACGCATGCTAAATTGAATCTCTCTTGGAATACCATCGTTCAGAAATAGCGTGCGCGTTTCATTGATTGATTTAATCACCCACTTGCCAAGTACACGACCAACACTCGGGCTGGACTTGCCACTTTCTTCTACATAAGTCAGTGTCAGCGGTACACCAAGGGTTGCCTCATCACGCATAAAATCAAGTTGCTTTAAACCGTTTTCAACCAGCTGTGGAAAGATAGTCCCTTCAAGCTCTAAAGTTTGCTCACCGACCCCAATAAATTGCTTTATCGGGCTATTTTTATCGGTTTGTGACTCAAGATCTTTCCAGCGATATTCGGTATTAAACTGTAATTTTTGAAACGCCGCTGTACTGACAGAAAACTTGTATTCGCCCAGTTGCATCATGTAATTGGCATGATTGATCTTTGCCATCGAAAGTCCTCGTATAAAAGCTTAAGGGGGCTCCCCCTTAAGCTACCTCGTTGTAATATCGAGCACGATAATCGCGCATCGCTTGTTGCTGCTGTTGCTCTAACACTTGCTTCACTTGTTGTGCGATTTCATGAGCTTGTTGTTCAGACTGTGCATTCACCGTGATGTTTGCATTCACTGTGATGTTGCCCGCGACTTGCTGCGCTTGCACATCGCTACTGATTTGCGAGTTCGATGTACTAGACTCAGCAAGGGCCTGAGGTGTAGGCGTTGATAAAGGTGTTTTGGTCTTGGGTGCATCCGCATTGTGCGGCTTATCATCACTAAATAAACTAGCGAAGAAGTCACCACCGACTTGAGACATCACAGCATTCGTTAGATATCCAGCAACTGGCGCTAGGAATTTGCCGTACTTGGGAATTTTTCCAACTAGATTAGAGACTACCTCAGAGCTCAACGCACCAGTCGCCGTACCACCAATGGTGTGTGCTTTTTCCTCTGCTGATAACTCATCATTGGCCGCAGCCTGATAAATGGTATGGCCATTTAACGCATGACCAAGTAATTGCCCTCGCTGAGATGCTTTGTTCCATTTTCCATTAGACGTACCCGAAGCTTGCTCAACCGCCGCCATCGTGCCCGTAAACATATTGGCTTCATTGATGACATTGTCTTTGACAAACTGTAGTGGTGAGTTTGCTGTGTGCGACGTATTGCCTGACACTTGCTGGGTTGACGCACTAAACTCGGTGTCTGCTTGGTCTTTCGCCAAAGTATTCGATACTGACACAACTTCATCTGCTTTAGCTGCTTCCTCTTTAGGTTCATCCTCAAAGAACCAACCGCCCAATGTATCACCTAAGAAGGAGCCAATAGATTCGCCACCAAATGCGCCGATAGCACCGCCAACAATACCACCAATAGCTGTGCCAACAACAGGTACCACGGATCCAATCGCAGCACCCGCAGCAGCGCCAGCCAGAGCACCGCCAGCAGAACCAATAGCCCCACCTACAGCGCTGGTTTTTTCACGTTTACTTAAAGAGTCATCAGTCAAAGCGGAGTAAGCATCCAACCCACTCATTGCAATTGTTGCAGCCGCATTCAATCGACCTACACCCTTTAAGTTATTTTTCGCAAAGTTCGCTATGCCACCGCCTTTTTGGCTGAAGAACTTACCCAACTTCGAGAAAATTGCATCATTAGCAGCCTTGGGCGCTTTAGATGACTTGCTAGGTTTTGACTGGTTAGTCGATTGCTGTTTAGATTGCTTATCTTTGTCTTGCTGATTAGCTGACTCTGTTTTACTGTCTTGGAGTTGCTGCTCTGCTGGTTTTGCTTTGCCACCGTCCAAAATTTTCAATACAGGCTTGGAGCGCTTTTTACGCTTATCCTGCTGTTTCTCAGGCGTCTGATTTAATTTAGTTTCTTTACGGTTATCAGCAGCATCGTTATCAACGTCCGGGGTCTTACTTTGCTTACTCTTTTTATCTCGCTTGGATTTCTTTTTACGCTGTTTTTTGGCGTTTTTCTTCGATTTCTTCTTCGACTTTTTAGACTGCTCCTCTTCCTCTCCATCACCTTCAAATAGTGACTCAAGACCTAGCTCGCCGAGTCCAAACTCAGCTAATAAGTCGGGAACAGCGCCAGTCAATGAAGATAGGTCGCCATTTAAAATACCTTTGAAATCGAGCTTCTCAATCAGCGCAGAGTGCTTTGTGAATAAACTTGCTGCATCTTGCAGCCCAAATGCATTAAGCAGTTGCGGTGCTTGCTGCATCAATGAGCTTAAATCACCCTCTAAAATCGCCTTAGTGTCTAGCTTTTGTAAAGCTGGCAGAGCCGCATCTAACGTTGCGCCGATCTCATCTAAACCTGCCGCCTTTAATAAACCAGGCGCTGCTGACATCAAACTTGAAACATCACCATCGGCAATGCCTTTTAAATCAAGCTGCTGCAATGCTGGTAATGCCGCACCTAAGGTCTCTGATGCTTCATCTAGCCCAGCCGCTTTTAACAAACCCGGTGCTGCCGACATTAAGCTTGAGACATCACCGCTGGCAATACCTTTTAAGTCAAGCTGCTGTAGCGCTGGCAGTGCTGCACCGAATGTTTCAGATGCCTCATTCAACCCAACTGACGCCAGTAAATCGGGCGCAGCATTCATTAAACTTGAGACATCACCACTGGCGATGCCTTTTAAATCAAGCTGCTGTAACGCTGGCAGTGCTGCACCGAGTGTTTCAGATGCCTCATTTAAGCCTACCGAAGCCAATAAATCGGGCGCAGCATTCATTAAACTTGAGACATCACCACTGGCGATGCCTTTTAAATCAAGCTGCTGTAACGCTGGCAGTGCTGCACCGAGTGTTTCAGATGCCTCATTTAAGCCTACCGAAGCCAATAAATCGGGCGCAGCATTCATTAAGCTTGAGACATCACCACTGGCGATGCCTTTTAAATCAAGCTGCTGTAATGCTGGCATGGCTGCGCTGAGCGTATTTGACACCTGCTCAAAGCCAGCTGATTTTAGTAGCTCAGGCGCGATACTCACCACTTGACTTAAGTCGCCATCGATGACGCCTGCCAAGTCAAGTTGAGACAAAGCAGGGATATGTTGTGCTAAAGATTGCTGAACCGATGATAAATCAACCGCTTTAAGTAACTCAGGTGCTGCACTTTGTAATGTACTTAAATCACCCTGCATCACCGCCGCAATATCAACTTGTTCAAGCGCTGGCAATGCCTGCTCTAAAGTTTGCGCAGCACTGGACATATCTAGTGCATTGAGTACTTCAGGTGCCGCATCAACTAAGCTAGATAAGTCACCATTGAGTAGCTCTTTAACATTAAGCGCTTCAACGACAGGCAATGCACCTTCGAGTGTTTTAGCTGCTTCTGATAAATCAAACGCATTCAACAGCTCTGGCGCTGCACTTGCTAAGCTTGTTATATCGCCCTCAAAAACCTCTTTGAAATTCACCGAGGAAATAGCAGGCAACGTTTGCTTAACCACATCACTGGCTTTATCAAAACCAAACGTTTCCAGTACCTGCGGGGCGCTTTGGATCAGCGTATTTAAATCTTCATTGAAGGTCGCACTGCTGGTGCCTTGCGCTATGCCCTGCGTGGCACTGATGATATCGCTACCCATTTGCGCAATACCCAGTGCATCAACCATAACGGGTGCAGCTTGGCGCAATGCATCAAGTTGCAAATCTAAGGTATTTTGCACATCCGCATTTTGTACTTGCGCGGTTGCAGTGGCTAAAGACTCACTCAATGCGTTAATAGGTAAGCCATCATAAAGCTGTGGCAGTGCAGCCTGTAGCTGTGAAAGCTCATTGCTAGCTGCTGTTTGCAATTGCTGAAAATCTAACGCCGACACTTGCTCTGCCAGTGATTTAATGGCACCGCTTAACCCTGTGCCATCACCAATTTTGGCATCCACTTGCGCTTTCAGTGTCTCGGCTTGTTGCTCATCTTGAGCCCCTTGCAGCATCTGTGCACTGTGCGTAACCGCATTATTTGACTTTGCTTGTGCACTGGAAAATTGCGTCAAATGGGTTGAGATTACCTGACTGGTATTGCCCAGTAATTCATTGACATTAACATTGGCTAATTGCCCTATCACAGCCTCTAATGCGCTGGTATCTAATGGCTTTTTAGCTTTAACCAAATTAGCAAGCAAACTGCCTAATTGAACATTTGGATCAACCTGATCCTGCTTAGGTAGGCGGTACTTTACTTTGTTCTTTGAACGGTCTTTTGCAGACAATCCTTGATGTTTCATAATCATACCTAGGAAGAGAAATAAGCGGGAATGTGTGGATTGCACAGCGCAACGAACGGCACTGTGCCAAGGTTGATAGCTCAAGACCCTAAAACTGCGCTTAAGTCCTTGAGCTATCAAACTTGCGCTGGTGAAAAAAAGGCGGGTTACCCCGCCTCTGTTGCTTCTTTATAATCAACCGCTGCTTCAAACCACTCGATGAGTTCGTCTTCAGTCAGCCCGTTGAGTTCTTGCAAGCCCCACCCTGTGTACTTAGCCAGGGCAATCACCATTGCTTTTAGACGCTTGGGCGGGATACGAGAAAAGCCTGGAGCGCCTCGCGTAACTTAACAAAGTCGCTCCAATCTAGCTCTTCGATGATATCTGGAGACACTTCACACAAATGTGAGAAGTAACGGATTTCACTTTCAGATTCGCTAATATCCGCTTTATCAACCATTAACCGATCGCGCACTTTAGGTCGTCTCATTTTTAGTTCTGCATACTCATGCCCATCGACCGTAACAGGGAAAGTCAGTTTAATGATTTCAGTCATAGATTAAGCTCCGATAGTCTTGCGTAGGTTAGCCATGTGATCAACACCCGCGATTTCGCGGATATCGTTGTACAGGTCAATGTTGTAGATAACTTCGTTGTTCACTTCTAACTTGTACTTTTGAACAGCGTATTGCAGCGTCATTTTCGCTTCTTCGCCGTCTTTCCAGCTGCCCATATCTACTTCTTTGAAGAAGCCATGTAGTGTGACAACGACAGGCTCTGGTGCAGCACCTTGCTTTTGGATCGCACCACGTGCAGTCAGATTAATTGTTCTGCCAGTACCGCCCCAATCACCCAGTAGCTTAAGTACATCTGCGTTGTACTCTAGTAACGTGATTGAACCCTCAAGCTTTTCAAGTTGACCTACATCTAGCTCGATTGGCGCTTGGAAACCTGAAGTCACTTCACGTGTTTTAACTGTGACTTTAGGAAGCGAGATTTCGTCTGCAATGCCAAGGTAACCCTTACCATCTACAAACAGCTTTGATTTCTTTAGGATTTTAGGAGACATTGCCATTATACGATTTCCTCTAGGTAGTTGTTAGTTAAGATGCTCTTGAACGTGATGTGCTCAGCAGGTGTTGGCGGAGTGAAATCAAAGCTAAAGTACACTTTACCCGCTTGGATATTTTCAGGCGTGTTAAGGTCTTCATCAGCCCAGATTTGGCCACCAAGGATAGCGCCTTGCGCTTTTAAGCTATCAAGGTAAGCTTGAACGCTTTCTGTCACATCTTTGATGTAAGTTGACGTGATGTTACGGTCAACAGCCCACATATGTGCACGAAGTAGCGAGTCGTTGATCATATCCGCTGTACGAACAACTGATAGGAAAGCCCACTTAGGGTCTGTCGCGCAAGTGCGGTTACCCCAAAGCTTGAAGCCATTTTGACGGATGATTGTTGCTACTTCATTTTCATTTAACAGGTTTGCACGCGCATTTCTATCGCCAAGTTGGAAATCGATTGCTTGCTGTGTACCAACAATGCCATTCATAGCCGTGTTACTTGGGCTCCACCAGAAACCGCGGTCGTTATCAGACTTTGCAATCATACCCGCAACGCGTGCACTTGCTGGCTCTTCTTCTGGTTGGCCGTTTTTGAACACTTTGACATGCGGGTCAACAACAAAAACACGACGTGAGCCAAAATCACTACGATAAGCAATGGCTTCGGAGTTTGTACCGCTTGGGCCATCCGCAATGATCACAGCGCGAAGACGCTCAGCAATACCTTGCATTTCTGCAACAACTGGGTTTTTCAATGGGTTGTCGTCGCTATCTAATGGGCGTTGATGAGTGTAACCAGTCGCAACGAGTATACGAGGAGAGAAACCTAGTTCTGATTCTGCACCTAGGAAAGCGTGAACGCCTTCAAATTCGCCTTGAGCATTAACACCACCAACCATGTTAGACATCACAGTCGCGTCATTAGCATCATCTGCTACACGCACCACCACAATGGCAGCACCTGCTTGGTCAAAAATACCGTCAATCGCAGCAAATAAAGAGCCTTTATCTTTATCTAAAATATCTTTGATTGAGTCTTTTGCGTCTTGCTCAAGCTTAGCTAAGATTTCCGCCTTTTCTTGTGCAGTCAAGTCTGAACCTTTCGCAGCCGCAGCTTTGCCTTCAGCCAGTTGTAATGCTTCACTGCCCGCAACAGCCGCCGCCGCAGCATCTTTACGCTCAGTTAGTTTCTGTTGAAACGCTGCTAAATTAGGGTCAATTAGACCAGCAGCATCAGCGCGTTTACCAGCAACAAGAACAGGCTTATTTAGTGGAAATGCATCTTTGTCAGCAAATGGGGCTGTACCAATCAGACCAATTACTGAACTTTTTACTGTTTTAATTGGGCGCGTGCCAGTTTGCGCTTCAATTACTTCTACACCGTGTAGAAATCCCGACATAGATATCTCCTTTAAAGGTATGTCAATTAGCTAATAAAAAAGCCATGTGACCGAGCTTGAAAATTCAAGTCAGTCGCATGGCTTAAGTTGATTAATTTTTTATCTGTACCAATCAGTACAGAATGAAGTTAAGTGTGAAAAGTTGACTGATATGCCAACCTATTTTGAATTAAAGCAGGATCCCTTCTATTGTCACCGGCTCATTGTTAATCAGATAAAGCCCTTCGATGGTGATATCGACTTTTCCCTCACCGGCTGGATGCACAGATACACCTTCTAAACGAAAGCGCGGCTCCCATCTATCTAGCGCATTGGCAATCGACATGGTGATATCACCAACTAGGTTGTGAGAAAACGGTCTATCGACGAGTTCAAATAACCCACAGCCATAATCACGACGCATCACTCGACTACCGAGCGGCGTTGTTACAATGTCGCGAATACTTTGCTTTAAATGCTCAACGCCACCTAACGGCTTACCCGTTTGAGCGTTCATTCCAATCATCATTTATCTCCTACCGTGAAGCTGCCCACACCAACGGCTATTTTACCGCCGCAATCAGTGGGATCCCCCAACCTCGCAATCGCTTTGCCACCTATCGTAAAATTGGGCGCGCCAGCTTGAACAACCTTTCCCGAGTGTTTAACTTTTGGGTCCGGCATGTAAACATGCTCACTCACACTGTCTCCTTCTCGTAGCACATCAATCCCTCCCACTGTAAATTTGGGACCTGATGCTGAAATAACGCCAGGGGCAAACCCTCCGTGAACATCTGTGATAGCACCATCGACAGAAACTGCTGGCATACACTACCCCTCCTGTGCTTTGATTGCTGAACCGTCTAGCTTCATCACTGCACCTGCTTTGACTGTCATGGCCGCAGCCGTTTTAATAGTGGTGTCAGCTTTTGAGTCTAAAGTCATTGCGCCTTGCATAGTCTGTATAGACATATCGCCTTGCTCTGCAATCACATTGGTTCCTTCCTCTTTAGACGTGATATTGACGGATTTCCCTGTCAAATTTAGCGCTTCTGTTGCGGTAATTGAGATGTTTTTCTTACCATTAATATCGGTTTCACCATGCACCAGTACATTGGCATTTTGCTTACATTCGATATTCACTTCGCCACCGGAAAAGATATTGATTTGGGCTGGGTTATCACCTTGTGATTCTGGCACAAAAATATCATAGGCATGTTTTTCTCGGTCATATTGAACGATTGCACCATCTTGGTAGTGTGTGCGCTGGACATGCTCACGAGACTCCGTTGGTACAGCACTTAGGCTTTGTACTAACTCATCACCTGTCGCACTGGTCGCATCCACCACATGGTTCATTTTAAAATGCGGTTGCTCATGACCATTGGCATACAAACTACCCAGTACAATGCCTTGTGCCATATCTCCGCAAGGAGCAAGCACTAACACTTGCTCACCCACTTCTGGAGCTTGCCATGTCATGTCTTGAGCAGCTTGATTGGTCAACCAGGGTAATTTTGCGGTCAACCACTCACCGATACGCACTTTGACCCTCGCCAAATCATAGTCAACTTCTTCAACCGTCCCGATTGAAATTAATTTGGCAAAGCGATGCTGCATGTCAGACACAGCCAGTTCAGACTGCTGTTGATTTGCTAACATAGTCGCTCCTAAGTTGTGGTGGGTGCTTTATTTATCAACTTATATTCTCCCCCTTTGGGCCCCAAATATACTTCGGTAATGGCAGGCCCTGGAGGATCGTCTGGGTATTCCACTTGATAGTAGAAATCCCAATAAAGCTGCGCTTTCGCCAGTGTTGAGCTGACTTGATGACTAAATGATATATCGCTTTTTTGAGCGATAAAGTGCTGCCAATGGATGGGCATTTCGTCCACCATCACAAGTGCCTCACACTGAGTTATCAACTGATCAAGTCTTTGCAGCAGCTGCGCGTTGTCAGCATCTTCCAACTCTATGTCTAGCTGTAACTGCAACACTCGTCTATCGAGTGAGTTTGGACTGAGGTTTTTATTGTACGACGGTCCATATGTAACGCCTTTGTCGGCGCCTTTTGCCTGCAGTTCACTGGCTTGACGTTCGCCGAGCAGCTTGACTGTCAGTTGGGCTTGCTGCGTCAGATCTGGGTAAGGTTGTGCGGCTTTTAAGAGCCCCACATGTGCCACCCCTTGAAGTCCAGATGATAAGCATTCAAGCACCTTATTAATTAAGGTACATCTTTGCATGAGGTTATTTACTCTTTGAAGTTAAGACTTATGATGGTTGTGACTCGAAGGAAAAGGCGAGTCGAGATGGACGAAATGCCCAAATTTAAGATAATTAGTCTAAAGTAGGCCAAACGACTTCTGAAGGCGATGGAAAATGAGTCGGTAAATCTCGCAGTGCTTGTCGATAATCACTGAGCTCAGTGGGCACTGATTGCGTATTTTCCAGTGCGCGTAATACCAGTAAATCAGACTCTACCAGCAAGTTGTCACGTTTAGACCTCACCGTGACCCAAGTAATATCTTCACCATGCGGCTCTGTTACTATGTTTTCATAGTCCATGCTTATTGCTCCCAAGAAGGTTGATTATGAGAAACGCGTTGAGCACATGGGCGGCCATTGACCGAGGTATATTCACACGTTGCGGTGAATGCTCGCTCAGAACCACAGTGCGGACGAGTATCAACAAACAAAGAGACACGCCCAATACCATTGCCATATCCTTTGCCAATTTGTCGGAAAAATACCGTGAGTGTTTTGCCCACATCCGCTTTAGTAATATCAATAAATCTAGGCGCTTCACCTGGCTCCGAAATGAATAATTTCAATGCGGTATCGTGCATAATATGCTTCACTTCGATACGCGCAGAGACGCAATCATGAGAAGATGCACCATATATCACTAGGTGATCATAATACGTTGCCATGCCTCTGTGCGACATTACAAAGTCACATTTAAATGTATCACCATCTGAACCAAAAGAGTTGCCAATGTGCTGCGCATCAAACTCAATTAAATTAACGTAGTATGGATCTTTTGGCGCTAAACAGTATCTATAGCTCTCATCAGGGCCATCAGCGGCGGATGTGTAACCTCCAGCTGATAAGTGCTGTTTAAAAGAAAAGCGCTTAGTTAAGCCTTCTTTGTAAACATTAAGCCCATTGATGCTCTCAACCATGCCAGCTTTAAAGTTTTCATACTGTGTATCAAGCTCAGTCGATTTTGAATCTAGAGCTTGATTAATCAGACCCATTTGATTTTGGACGGTATCGCACAATGCGTTCGCACGCGCAGAGACGTTAGTAAGACGTTCTGTGATAGTTAAGTTGTTATCCGACATAATACTCTCTTATTCGAGCCTAAGATGCTTTAAGTACGTCTGGCTTTTGTGGCCAGACTACACTTTCAGGGCTGTTGAATTCTTGTGGAATATTTCTCAAAGCTGCACGATATTCTTGAATCAACTGGGAATCCTCAGCACTGAATGGACTGTCATTCACTTGTGTCCAATCCGATTCTCTCAATAACGAGTTACGAATACTTTTTATTTCTAACCATTGCTTTGCTGTAAACAGTTCATGTTCCGTCATCTTTTATACTCCCAAAATAAAATTATTCGCTGCAACATGCGGCTGAACTTCAGTGATTGGTGCCAAAAAGTAATCCGTACTTGCAATACGCTCTACCACTTGTGTTTCAGACTCAATAACCACCGGCCCTTTACTGTAATGACCATTTAAATAAAACTTATAAGACCAGCCACCACGCAGCCAAATAGAAGACGTATAAGGCGTTGAAGCTGCAGAAATTTTCCCAACAAATGCTCGGCCTGAATAAGAGTGATGAAATTGCTTAGCAAACGTAAAGTCGCCACCATTAGACCAGTTTTGCAATTGCACAAAATAATCTAAAATCCCACCACCCGAAACATCATCATGCACATATCTCTCAACACGTACATCGAGCATTTTGCAATGATAAAGTGTCACTGGATAAAATTTAGAATCATCTAAATGCTTTAAATTGACAGGAACAATGACATCGCCTTTAGATAATGCTTTTTGATAACGATTATCACCCGACTCGATAAAGTCATCCATTTTTCCTTGATATTGGCTAATCGAGCTCGCAGCTTGTGCATCAAACTGTGTCTTTTTAGCTTGCAATGCATCCTGCTCTGCTTTTAATGTATTTTTTATGTTATTGATCTGCGCATCCACGGTGTTGCACAGCTCGTTAGCACGCGTGGCTACTTTTGCTAGGCTCTCTGTAATAGTTGTATGTTCGTTTGACATCAGTCTTCCTTAATTCCTATTGCCCGTTTTCTAAAGCGAGTAATCGTAGTTCTTGTTTTAATTGTCGATGCATTGTGTCTAGCTGCACCAAGGTTAAATCTGCAAGTTCGTTATCAAGCAATACGTTAAAATTATCGATACCCGGCTTCACCTCCACACTATCGGATGGAAGCTGAGCAAGGCTCAAGGTCACACTTTGCAGAATTTTCACATCTGGTGTGCGATAACCTAATGTACGATCTGGCTCAGAATATACGCCCAGTAACACTAAATTTTGGTCACTGCCTACTGGTTCATCGATTTGGATAAACACACCGACTTCACGAATGGCATATTCAGGTGCCGACATGGCTTTATCAAACAGTGCAACCACAGTGACTTGGTGGTTTTCATCTGTTTCGTAATTGTCATCCCGAATTGGCTGAAGCTCTTTAAGATTACGCAGACTCGTTTGAGTTTGCGACGGCGTATAACTTGCGTCACCAAATGCCATATGGCTGATCTGTGCTTTTTTACCATTGGCTTTGGCCGCTAACAAAGCATCTAAGCCAACTTGGGTAAACTGCAGCGTTAATGCAGACATTAAGCAGCTCCTTGTAAGTTAAAATGTTGATAAATAATTTGTCTCGTAACACTGAATAAACCCTCATTCCCAGTGCTGTGAGGAGGTAAAACAGTTTGGCCTGAGATATTTAAATGGTGCGATTGATTCGATTTAGACAGGCCAAATACCCCATAGAGGCCTTTACTATTGCCCGGTTTTATACCGCTCCCCGCAACTTGCCAACTACATAATGTATGAGAATTAGTTGCACCAAATGAATGATATGCCCCACTAGGTTTTGGCGGCTTAACACTTTGGCCTGCTATTGCTAAATGCCTAGCAGAACAACTTGCATTCACAGCAAAAAAACCTGCACCACCGGTATTGCTCGGAGGGACAACTCCCTGACCGGCAATAGCTAAATGTTTGATGCCTCTGCTTTGAGCGGCTCCAAATGCCGCGTTTTTTTGCATTGCTTCATTGGGCTTCACACCATTTCCAGTAGGCGCATCCATACGCTGGACTATGGTTGGCGGTAAAGCGCATACCGCGCCTAACTGCTCGCTGTAAGAAAGTCCTAATTGCACATCCACATGAATAGAACCGCGTTTAACTGCTTCAATAATACGGCGCACTCGCTTTAACATTTGGGGGGTCAGCATTCCTTGCTGCTGCTCATCCAAATTACTATTGATAAGTGCCCACACTTGCACAGTGCCTCGGGGCAACGCTTCTAAATTGTTTCCTTGCCACCACTCTTTGATTTCGGTTTTAATATTTAAACTATCGAGCGCTTTTTGCAGCGCGTAAGGCGTGCCTTTCACTTGGTGTACGGCGAATGCGTCATTAATCACTTGGCGCTTTAGGGCTTCGCTCCATGCCTCGTCCCACTCATCCACAGACACGGACCAAGCTAACCAAGGCAGCAACGCCGCAGGGCACAAAAAAGGGTCCCACACACTGGCAAGCAACAAGCGGCTATCATTCAACACACATGCAGATTTTACTTGGCTGCGTTTCACAGCATCAGACTCATCAGACTGCCAGTTTTCAATGCTAAGTTGAGTAGCAAATTCATTGAGCTGTTGAGCATCACAGAATTCAGGGTGATCCACCAGTGTTAACAGTTGCTTAGCACTGCATTGTAATAAGATACTAGGATTCACCAGTACCGCACTGGGTTGCATGCCACACAGCTTTGCTAGCCAAACTAATTGCGCATCACTTCGACTAGACAGTGCTAATAGAGAGAGCAGTAATTGTCGAACAATTTGATGAGACGGAACCTGCTGACTAAGTGCTTTGACTAGCTCACTGGCATTAGTTGGGATCAATTTATCCATAGACATTTTCCATCAATACTGAGATAGACTCGCAATAAGGCGCTTCTGTCGCCTGACAGACAATATCGTCGACTGGCGTCAACAAAGTCACATCCTCTACACCCGATTGATGCAGTGCGGCGTAAATCCCTGCCCGCGTGACTTTTTTACCGAGATAATGTCGTGATTCACAATATGCTTGCACCGCTTGCTCAGCCGCTGAAACAAGCGCATTACCGGAAGGGCCATGTAAAATAGAGAGCTCTGCGTTCACCGAAAATGGTTTTATTTGTGCCTTGTGCACCGTCACTCTATCCCCTAATGGACGCACTTTCGATGCCACTTCGTCGATACCAGCCTGCTCTGTGCCTTGTGCAGAAAAATAGTGCTTTACCTTATTAATCAGCGCATCGTTTGGCTGACCGGCGTCACTGTTACTCAGTATGGTCAATTCTATATCGCAAGGTTCTGGACTACTTACCGCCACATCTTTTACCTGCGGGTCGCATGACATGGAATGATAAATGTATGACTCGCGACTGCCTGCCGTATTAAGGCCATCAAATGCCAATTGTATGCGCTGTCTAAAAGCAGCATCAGACTCACTTGGAGATGCTTTACGTGACAGATTATACCGTGCAGCAATGGCATCTAAATCATGCCCTTGTGCTGATGCCAACATATTACTCTTCACTGCATCATTGAGTTTTTGTTTTTGTAGTACCTTTTGATATGCGAGTGTTTGTAACAGCAAGGCAACAGGATCGCTTTCTAATGAAAGGGCGGCTTGATACTGTGGGTTTTGTAATAAAAATTGGGCTTTGAGCTGCTCATACTCTTGTTCATAATCAAGCGTGTCAATCACGTCTGGAACAGGAACTTTCGATAAGTCTAATTTAGTAAAGCCGCTCATAATATTCCTATCTGCAATAAAAAACCCGTACTCATTCAAGTACGGGTTTTGATTCATGGGATAACTGTGTAAAGCTCTCTCAAGCTTAAGGTCATTTTACTGATTTTAAGGGGTTAAAACAGGTCATTTATGACCGCCTTTAAACCGCTAAATTTGTGCGTAATACAGAAAACGCCACGCGCTCATTTATCGAAGATGCAGAGCGACATGGCGTTGAAACTGTTGGGTCTTTTTCAGCTAGATGTAAATCAAAAGCTATTTAAGCTGTTCTAAAGCTTAGGTGTATTTTACTGATTTTAAGGAGTTAAAACAGGTCATTTATGACCGCCTTAAAACCGCTAAACTTGTGCTTCATACAAAAAACGCCAGGTGCTCGTTTATCGAAATAAAAAAGCAACATGGCGTTGAAACTGTTGGGTCTTTTTCAGCTAGATGTAAATCAAAAGCTATTTAAGCTGTTCTCAAGCTTAGGTGTATTTTACTGATTTTAAGGAGTTAAAACAGGTCATTTATGACCGCCTTAAAACCGCTAAACTTATGCGTAATACAAAAAAACGCCAGGTGCTCGCTTATCGAAATAAAAGGGCAACATGGCGTTGAAACTGTTGGGTCTTTTTCAGCTAGATGTGAACCTTAAGCTGTCTAAGCGTTTCTCAAGCTTAGGTGTATTTTACTGATTTTAAGGAGATAAAACAGGTCATTTATGACCGCCTTAAAACCGCTAAACTTGTGCGTAATACAAAAAACGCCAGGTGCTCATTTATCGAAGATAAACCAGCCAAGTGGCGCATTATATTGTTAGGTAATGTATCAGCTCAGTGTCAATCACAAGCTGTTTAAACTTTTCTCAAGCTTAGGTGTATTTTACTGATTTTATGGAATTAAAACAGGTCATTTATGACCGCCTTAAAACCGCTAAATTTGTGCGTAATACAAAAAACGCCACGCGCTCATTTATCGAAGATAAACCAGCCAAGTGGCGCATTATATTGTTAGGTAATGTATCAGCTCAGTGTCAATCACAAGCTGTTTAAACTTTTCTCAAGCTTAGGTGTATTTTACTGATTTTAAGGAATTAAAACAGGTCATTCCTGCCCTATATGCAACAATTTAAAAGCAGCATAAAACTCAATAAAAGAAAACCCGCTCGACACGGCTAAGCGGGTTTAGGTTGTTGGAATAACAAGTCTGTTGCTTTCTCAAGCACACATGATACTAACCCGTTTATTGGGAATAAAACGGGTCATTACACCAAATTTATAATGAAATATTTACATCAAACGTAAATTCTTTCAGTTCTTCGGATGTTGAGATATCCGCAAGAGTCAGCTCAGCTTTGTCACTGGCTAAACGGATCTGCTCTCGTTGCGCCAATAATTCGGCCAAATGTGCCTTACTTAACCCAATCTCGGCCTGATCGCCCGCAAGCTCAGCCATCAATAGGTGCTCTTGGGCTTTTTGCACACGCCACTGCTCATCATTGAGTTTATTAAACACAGCCTCTTTGATCGCAGTAAGCTGATCGGCCTTTTCAGATTCCAATCTTTCTTGTGCCAGCAAGATTTGTTGCGCTTCATACGTTTTTTTGTAATCCTCAATCGAGGTGCTATTCCAAGCAACCCCAGTTTGAGGGTGAACCAACCAAAAGTTTCCATCAATTTTCATGCCTTTATCGGCAAAATATTCACAACTCATGTTTTCTCCTTAAAATGCACGACAAGTACGGCCTAAACCATAATTATTGTGTGTATAGTGCTCATTCAAAATGCCTGCGCCAGAATATGGATTAATGCAGCTGATTACCCCGCCCATCAGGCCGTTATCGTATGCTGCATGGTAAGGTCTTGAATGATAAGAGTATGCCCCTAATATTTCGCCAGACATCGTCTCAAGTATCACTTTAGTTTCAGCATCTGGTGAATTGTGAGCATTGTAATGACCCGTGCTACAGCTGAAGAAGTAGTTAAGCGGCTCTAAACGTCTTTCATGAGTGAAACGGTAATGGGCACTGAATTTATTTTCACCCATTTTGGTCACGCCATTGTAGTGACCAAAATAGCCATAATAACTCACACCATAGCTACTCATCGGTGTTTCAGAATGGTTGAAATAATGTCTGCCATAAGCGTGCTGTAAACTGTGGTACATAAATTTCACAACCGTGAAGTCACCAGCATCCACATAGGCTTGTAACTCTTCATTGTTCGCGATAGCTGTCGTTGTGACAACGTTACCATCACGGTACTTTTCAACCAATACAGATGTGCCTTCATCAACCATAACAAGACAATGTTTATTGTTATCGTACAAAACACCTACTTGATGATGAGCATGAGTCGTTGCTGTGCTAATACCAAATTGATCGGTTGCATCTAAATTTTGTTTTGGCTTAGTAATAGAGGTAAAGCCTGATGATTTACAAAATATACCGCCATAGTTTGCAATAGCGGTGGTCTGAGAGTCCTGCGTGCTATACACGATTTCATACTGAATATCTGCCGCATTGCTTTTGCTCGCAAGCGGTAAATACGCACTGGTGCCGTAGTAGTAAATTTTACTCGCTGGATTTTGCTCAAATGCATTCGTATGAACAAAGCTGGTATGCGTCGTCGTTTTTTCTGCTGCATTGGCATTGAGCTTTAAATACTCTAATCGACACTGCTCAGTTGTCGCATTGTGAGTAAAGCTCGGCCTAATAACATAAGTATCTCCACTATTATCGTAAACAGCAAATGTGCCTGTCGCCCTTCGATTGTTTGCAGAGGTGCTCGGAGAATCTATTGGCGTCATCCCAAATAAAGGCCTGATATGCAAAGCATTACTGGTAGCCTGTAACGACTCCACACGATTTAGATTCGGCGCCATCGCATCTAATAAGTCTAATTTGCTAGACTTTGTATCCAGTGTTGTACTGGTTTGCGTGAGCGACTCAGTCGCGCTTTGCAAAGCCGCACCACTGGATTGAGATACTTGCTGTAGTGTCGATGTGGCATCATTGATGTGTGACTCTGCAACCGCCACAACGGCTTGCTCTAGCTTTGCATTATCAGTCAGTTTGGTAATTGCATTACTCACTAATGCTTGTTCTTCGGCTGTAAGCGGCTGATTGCCTTCCATATCGGCAACTAGCTTATCTACCATGACTTGCACGGCATTTTGAATACTCGCCATAATATCCTCTTATAAAGTTAATAGTGGTTCGCCGAGTAGCTGGTTAAGCTTGACTCGTCTGAGTTTCTCGTTCAGTAGCGTATCTTGCTGCTGGTCAAGATTGGTTTGCATATAGAGCACCTGATCAATATCGATTATCGCTTGTCGAATTCGCTCTACATCTTGTTGTAATAAATTGTCGGGGTGTGGGAGAGGGAGTGCATAAGAAAGGGTTTTATCGTCTATCATACCCCCTCCTAAATTGAGAAGGTTCTGAGAGACCGAACTCGAGGCCTGTCTATGTGTGTACCTGATAACACCAGCTTCACGCGCGCTTGTGATTCACTCAGGTTAGAAAACTCGTAATTGCACAATAGCCAACCATCTCCCTGTGGCTGAGTTGTTTTCTGCGGTATGTTTACCCATTGACCTTGTTGCTGAATAAACACATCCACTTTAGCCGTACCGGGCAGCTGCCCTTCGAAACTCACTTTCAAACTGCCACCGATTTGGCATGGAATGGCACGAGTCACATAATCAGCTTCATTACTCACTTTACCCAATGCAGTTTGCACACTATCGAACAACACCGGTGTTTGCGTTTCGGTCCCTGTTAATCTCGCGCTCACCTGCAATGGTTCTTTCACCTTGTTAGCCAAACGCAGTGCTTGCCACTCTTGCAAATTAAATTGACCTAATTGCGCACCGCTGAATTCAAAATGCAGTTGAGTTTCACTGCTTGGACGCTCAATCACGGCCATTGCTAAAATATCGCTGTGTTCATCCAGCTCAACTTGACCAAGGGGGACTGTCTGCGTTGTTTGTGTAAAACGAGCCGCTTTTAATCTAAAGGTTAAATCTCTATTTTGATGCGGTGTCCAGGTAGACGCGTTACTTGATGAAAGTAATACGCCAACTTGATATGGCTGTGTGGTCACCCAGCCACTTTCACTATCAAACTTACCGAGTTCCGCAATCGCCACTTCATGATCAGGGTCGTCCGTTAACACCACAATGGCATATTCTTGCCCCGCATTAAGCGAGACCGGATCAAACTCAAATAAGGTTGGCTCACCATTCACTTTAAACATAGAGCGCTCAAGTGATGCTTCCGCCAAAACGGTCTGATTGGGAATGCCCACTTCGGTTTCTCTAATCTGAACGCGAACGGGTTTATCACCCCCTATTTTTTTAAACCACAGCTCAACACCCGCAATAAAGCGCCTTTGTGGTAACGTAAATGTTTGTGCTAAAGGGTCAAAGCGTACCGTTGTAATTGTGGTAATACGGCGCGCTGTTTCACTCACGATGGTGCCACTACCAGTGTAAGTTGCCTCACCGAATGAGCCTTTTTCTCCCTCAAACCTCACGGTTTTACTGCCAACAGGAATGTTTGCGGGAATATAAAAACGGCCGCTTAAGCGGCCGTTTGGGTCTGCGTTAATCATGATGTCTCCTCTGGTGTCACCACAATGCCATCAAAAATTACCCGTTTCAGTGCTTCACCTTCGCCAAAACCAGACAAGGAGAAATTCACCCAACGGCGGCGTAATAGTTCAGCACTTCGCGTTGTGCGGCCAATCACCTGTGTTTGCGTTGATTGCGTGGTACGAGTGCGCCATCCTCCACCTCGAGTAAACCGTTGCGTAATCGGGCTCGTCCAACTGCGCTGCGTTTGCGTCCAGTGGTCTAGACTCGGTGTCAAGGTAATCGTGGCAGGGATAGGCTCAACGGCTTGATAAGGGTTTATTTTCATACTGCCCGTCTGTTTGGGCTGCTCGAGCACATTTTCTAACTCATAAGGTAAGGTCAGTAACCCATCGTTTGGTACGGGCAAATCTGCAATATCCGCACTGAGGGGGAGTACTAACTCACCATCAACAATGGCAGCCGTTTGTGCAATGCCCGCATCACGCATATCGTCATCGATGAACGGATCTACAAACACCCCATATTTACTGGCTGGGTCTTGGCTATTGGCATCATTGCGAAGACGCTCAATTGCCAACAATTGGTAAAGATCACCAATTTGATTTTGCATTTGCTCAAGCTGCGACATAGAAACTGCGCGTACAGCTAAGTTTTCAATCGCAGGCGCTTGCTCACTTAACCAAGATTGAGTAACTTGCGCCAAAGCTAAATGATGCGCGGGTGCTTTAGGCGCAATAGGAAATTGATGTGCCGCCTGCCCTTTAATCCGCTTAATTTGGCCAAAGCGATCAAGCACAATTAAATCAATACGTGGACGGTGCCACTGGTAGTCAATTGTCACTAAGGTGTTATCGACAATTACGCCACCATCAGCCAACTGCCTATCTAGATTAAAACCGTATTCATCAAAGTCGAGCATAAGCTGCTTTCTGTAACGGTACGTTACCTCATATTGACTGCCGCCAGCAGGTTCTTCGCCACTGAGCTGCCAACTGATGTGGTTTCGCAAAAAGATAAAATCCGTTCCTTGAATATACGTCGTACTCTCTTGAGAATTTGTATCACCTTGCGTAATGCTTAAGATTTCTAAGACAGAATCATCCGGTAATAGATCTTCACCACCAGACAGTTGGCCCCGGGTAAGCTGGGTCGTTTTTTCGACAGTCACATTGACTTCTTCTATCTGTTTAACAGGAAAAAAGTCCGTATCAATGCGCATGATACCTTGGCCATCGGATTGAAAAGTCTTAGGTTCTTCTTTGACCTCACCTACATCAGGATCATAATCAAATTCAGCCGTTCTCGAGGTTGCAAACGCCACTTCATAGCCTTCGATATGGGCTTTGCCCTCTTCTAGACTAAAGCTCTGAACGGTTTGATCTGCACCTCGATAACTTAAAGACATCCCTTCAACCACATAGCTTCCGCCGTTTGACTCTCTGTCATAACGTGCAAGCGCTTGTGTAACCGCATCAAGCTGCGGTGGCGGTTGTTTTATGATTAACGTGCCCTGCTCTATTTTATGCACAGGGTAAAATGCATCATCAGGGCCAATCGCATCACTGCGTAATCCCCATTGGCAAACTTGTTGCAAACGGGCAGCCCCAGGTTCATCAAAGTTTATTGCATCAACAGCAGGGTCTCTTAGGCTTGGATCTTGCTCCTCAGTCACCACATTGTGCGTGAGCCACACACCAACATCGACACTGCCAGCCATATCGATAGGTACAGCGCTGCTTGATACCGGCCTTACTTGCCCGGCAATGTACACTTCACCGTCTGTTACTAAAGCAGTGGCCAACTTTGCATCAATGATCACTTCGCCACCTTTGACCAAATCACCATCTTTTAAGAGTACATCCGCAACCCCCTTTATTTGGTGATTGACTTGTGACTGTAAATCATTGAGCTCTCTGCTTTGCAGTCCCTTACCGGCTCTGAACAGTAAACGTTCATAACCTGAGTCTGCATGAAATTTTTCATAATAATCGTCAAGCATAAACACCTCTAAAAGCTAACAACAAATTCGAAGCTTTCTCGCACGCCCTGCTCACGAATAAGCGGAGCACGATGTTCAAGAAGCAATAAAGTGCCAGAGTTAGCGACCTGTTCCGGCGTCAAATATACCAAGCCATCGGGGAGCTGAGCATCTGCTTGCAAGCCTGACATTAAGCCAAGTTCGCGCACGGTTTCTCCTGCGCCATCAGTAAAGTCAAAGGTAAATTCACAATAAATATGCTGAGTTGGCTCAGAAGATAAGCTAAAGCGACCACCTTGAATAAAGATGTCACCTTGATCATCGGGATAACAAAATCCGACTTTTTTTGCTTTACGATAACCTATAGGATCAGCAAGATTTGTCGCGGCAATAGGTTCGGCAGGTGGCATTTGCCACTGAGACGCGCCGCGTCCCCAAGCCAAATAAATGGAAGTTTGTGCAATTGTTTGAGCGAGCATAGTTCGCCCTGCACGGGTAAGAATAGCCAAAATATTTCCTTATCGTCCTTCACTCGGTCCATGTACCGCATTAACTCATTTACCAAGTGTCTCAACGCGCCTTCCTAGGCATGACATAACTATCCTTGCAAACACTCATGAAGAGTTGCATAAAACCAAGCTCAAGATTTGTTAATATTTGAAAAAGTTAACGATTTTGCTGGTGTGCAATAATCACTTGAGGTGATTGAATTGCAGACCAACTGCTCGCTTGCCAATGACCAAACCACTGCGCTTGGTCAAGAGTATAAGCACGACTCGACTGACGACTGTGCACCGAAGTCGCACCAAATTGGTTTATAAGCGGCTCACTAAGACGTAAAACGCCTAAAATTTCAGAAGAGTAACTCTGCCAAGCACTATTATGTTTGCGCGTTAAACCACTGCTGTGCGTATCACTGCTAAAGCTATGGTGTTCTGGGTGAGTACGCTTAGTGCTTATTCGCAGTAGCTTGCCATTTTTAAGGTGATGCCTAAATCCGGAGTGATCACTTAGCAGCGAGCCGAAAGGTTTTGCTGATAAAGTGAGTTCTCGGATATCAAATTGATAAGTGACACGAGTCAGCTCACTCCGTGCGGGTGCACTGAGCTCAGCCAGTTGAGACATGCGCTCAACATCATTTAAGTTGGGCAATTGCTCAAGGTGACATTGGTAGCGGTAAAAGTGACGATAGGACGTTGACTCTTCAACATCTTTAAGTGAAAAGCCAAGCCATCCATACGCCATTTCAAGACTTTTTCGCGTTCCTCGGATCCGCTGCCAAGTCAGGCCTTGTTGCAGTACTTGGTCAAGGTCATCTAAGTAAGGTACCAAAGCACCTAAACCATATTCCCAAATGAGCCAAGGTAACAAAGATTGTTGAGGGTGAGATTTAAAGCCACGTAATAGCGATATGCCCTCACCCAGCATCAACTCTAACTGCCCGTGCTTAACAACAGCAGCTTGCATCTCACTGTGGTTGTAAGGCAGTAATGCGTCGCTTTTTTTATCTAGGTGATCAGACATAATTGAATTTGCCCTAACTGAGCATATTGATTGGACTCGATATTGATCAAGCTATCTGGCGTGTGTATTTCAACATGTTTTACCCCTTCGACATGCAGTTGAGCACTCAGCCAGCTAGGGGTCATCGCAACGCCAAGCGCCATGGCATCTTGCCAAGCAGCGCGGAGCTTTTCTTCTAACTGTGTAAATACCCAGTTAGGTACATTGTGTTGCAGATAAATATCCGCTTTTACATCAATAGGCACTTCTTCTGCATGATTGACTTCTACCTGATCCGTTAAAACCTTAACTTGATCGCTCAGTACGTATTCTCGTACTTGCTGTAAAAGCGCATCAGCAGAGTCTGTATCTTGAAATAATATCGACACGCGAACACGTCCGGAGGCAGGGCTATCCACTTCTACATCACGAATAGCATTGGGAGCAGCGGTGAGCGCTGCATTACGGTAATGATCTTTACTACCAGCGGTACTGGAAGCCAGAGTTTTTTGCCGAATGCGAAGACGGTAGTTACCGTCTTCTTCACCCTCGGCACGCCCTAGACCATAAAATACACCAAGTTGATCTAAATCGCCGCCTTGCGCCGTCGCTAACAAGTTAGCATACGCCGCTTCATTGATACGCTGACGCAACAACAGTTCTCGATAGCTTTCTACTTGCAGACAGACTGTCAGCGGGTCGCTTTCAAGATCTAGTGCATCAGCGTATTGCGGTGCAATGGATTTAAATCTATCTTTGCGGGCTTGGTATATACGTTCATAGTCCAGTGGCTCAATGATATCTGGCGCTGGGAGCGCAGAAAAATCAAAGTACTGGGAGTTCATAGGGGATCTCTTGGGAAGGAAATAGTCAATTATTACTTGATAATATCAGCCACACCTTGCGCGCGGGCTTCAATCTCAGCAAACACACTGTCAGTCCCTTTATGCTGATATGGAAAAGTCAACTGATCCGCATTGTGCTTTTCTACTATCGGTGCAAACAAGCTCGCTGATTGTGACGCTGCTAATTTTACGTCATCAAGAGAAGTTGCGGTTGAAATTGCCTGTGTTAATTTAGCAAATTCAACTAAGATCATATGGGTAGTGTCAGAAGTTGTGCCAATCAACGAGTCCGCATCTGCAACTTCATAATGAATGCGCGAGCGCTGCTCTACTTTAACATCATTTAAACTAATGTCTTTATTATCAAAAGGGTTTGTCTCAGACATGCATCACCTATAGTGGAATTTTAGGGTAGTTAACAACACGATCAATGGAAAAATAACTATTACCACCAAACTGTAAAATATTCTGCGGTAGCAGGCTCTGTGGGTTAGACACACCATCAGAGACCACATTCACTAGTCTTGCAAATAAACAGCTGTATGGGTGTAAGCCTG
Organism: Pseudoalteromonas luteoviolacea; assembly: GCF_000814765.1. GTDB lineage: Bacteria > Pseudomonadota > Gammaproteobacteria > Enterobacterales > Alteromonadaceae > Pseudoalteromonas > Pseudoalteromonas luteoviolacea_H. Next base: position 658,087 of record NZ_JWIC01000004.1, on the reverse strand, counting down.
CGATATTCATACATGGAATATCCTTAACTAGAGAGCCATTCCACCAGCCGCCCATTTGAGATTGATGTATATCAACGCCTTGTGACGCAATATTGTCATTTATCTGCTCACTGGTCGCACTTTCATTGGTTAATATGAATTGCATATACGTGCGACTCCAATCAGCCACATATTTTTCAGGGGTTTCATAATAACCAGGCGAGTATGAATAACCCGACACGGTATGAACCTTAGTGAGTGCTTTGGCAGCTGGATATGTATTGTAACCACTTGTCCCCCCCCCATTTGGTACTTTAATCCAAATAGAGCGCGTTTCATCATTTGGGTCTGCAACTAACCCATTATCTTGAATAAGTGTACTTTTACTATGTACCTTACGGTCATAGTAGTTAATACGCATATCAGCATGGCTTTGAGCCAAATTAATGATGGCTTGTTGAATACGGCTATCACCAGCTGTAACTGCTGCGCTCACATCCGCTTGCGCTTTTGCTACCGCAGCATCAATTTCACCGGTTTTGTTTATCACTGTATTTGCTAAGTCATTATTCGATGTGATTAATTCACCATTGGTCGTATGTAGCTCTGTGATGAGCTGCTCAAGCGTTTTAGCTTGTGTAGACATAAATATTGTCCTCAATATAAATTTGAAATATAGGTAGTAAAAAAGAAAGGAAAGGTTGCAGAGTTAGCTCGTTGCAGCAACGGGTGGAGCAACATGATTTAGCCCTGTCACCTTGGAGATCAAATAGCACCCTGTAGCCAACTCCACACCGGGGTTAGACAGTTGCCCACAATGCATATCAACGTTATTAAATACTGCCAGTACGGCACCGCCCACTGGAGCTGTGTCCAATCGAATATGTGGCATAGGCTCATAAACTATCTCACCTGCACTATTAGAAATATGCGAGGCAAATGTGACGTTACTCATTGAGAACATCCCAATTTTGCTAAACTTGGCATAATTGGCTGCAACAAAGTAAGGAAAAAATTGCCCTGTCGTATTGCGGTGAAACACCACCACTGGAAAGCTGGCACTGTCACTGGCCAATGAGTAAGCAGCCTTGCCTAAGTTTTCAAATAATCGATTACCTGCCATCAATATGGTCTTTTGGAATTCTCCAAACAGCTCAAGTGTAATTGATGCATTGTCACCACTGGTGTTAAACGCAATTGCACCGGTAAAATGCAGTTTTAACCCAATAGATTGCCAATCATTCTCGGTATACGTATTAAAAATAACTGAGCAATCTGGCACCACCACGGTCGTGGAAACATGCTCTACATTATTTGCAGCAAGCATGATGCGAGCAGAGCAACCCGGTACCAGTTTAGCCACCGCTGCTTTGATTGTGTTTAGTGGCGCTTGTGCACTTAAACCATCATTGCTGTCACTACCAACCGTTCGATCAGCATTGACATACAAGGTCTGCGCAAATGTGCTTTTTATTTCGCCATTGACTTTAGAAAACGCCGAATCAACTTTACTGTCAACGTTGAGTAATAACTGGTTGATATCATTTGTCAGTTCGCTACATTGCTGAGTCAAATTTGCGTTGTTACTGGCAAGCTCAGCCACACTTTTTGATAAACTAGACATGGTGTTACCCCTCCAGCTTTAAAAGGCGGTCATTAAAGTGTATTTGCCTCAAATTTGACTGAATTTGCGCTGTGAGTGCTTTGGTTTGTGCAATGGTCAGTGCGGCAAATTCATCGGCGTAATATAGACTTAAATCCCCCGATACATTGAAGTCCAAGCTTTCCGGCGGAACCGCCGTTAAAAGCAAATCGAACCCTTGGACAATTTTCGCAATCGGCGTCTGAAAAAAAAGCACATTCTCAGGGTGAGACCAGACAGCAAACAAGGTCCGTTGGCTTTCGTCTTGATGGTCATTGAGGTAAAAACCTACTTCTTTTACCGCATACTGATTATCATCAGTAAATTCTGCTGTGACATGGAACTGACCATTACCCACTACTTCAGCACCCGATACAGGTGCTGTATTTTTTTGACTTTTTAAAGCCGTTTGATTTCTATCGGGTGTATAACCCGCATCACCCACAGCAATATGGCCAATTTGAATTTTAACCCCTTGTTCAAGGGCACTGACCGCTGCGTTTATCCCCTGCTGTGTCACAACAGGTGTATATACATTCATATAGGTACCTCAGATTATAAATTAAGCGTGATATTTTGAATGGAAACGGTGTAAGCACCGCTTGCTATTGAACTATTTGATGTATGTTGAAATTTAGGATTGTCTTTCAACGAAGTACTTGAGAGGTGAGCCGTAACCGCAGAAGCGGATATAACGGCACCCGAGCTAAAATATGCCATTGCTTTATCTGCAAACGACTGTGTCCCAACATGATTAGATGCACTCATCGATGCAACATGTACTGAGCTTAAGTTAAAATCAAAACTCGGGTTATCTACTAGCTTTGACGCATGTACACTGCCTATTTGAGCTGCCGCAAAATGACATACATTAACTGGTGCAAAGTTAAATATCGGTTCATCACGGTGCATGGCGATTTGCATCGATGCGCTTTGCCCTCCACCAATCACTTGGATGCCCGTGTTGAGGTTAACACCAATATTAAAATCGATATTCGTCCGCATTGGCTTTGTCGCCACCACAGATTGCCACATTTGCCCCTGCAATTTAGGACTTAAAAAAGTGCTACCATTGCTGTCTAGATTCTCATTGGCAATGGCCAGCAACTTTGCGCTATGTGGTACACCACCATATTGCCACCACTCTTGTAGCTCAACCTTGGCATTGAGCACTTTCAATGCATTATTTACCGCACTGATCGTCCCCTTATATCTGTGCCGTGGCACACTGTCCGCAATGACCTTGCGCTGCACATGCTCTGGCCAAGCACTATCCCAAACATCCACACTCAATGAGTCGGCAAGCCAAGGCAAAAACCGTACAGGGCATGTCCATGGATCCCATAACTGCTTATGCGATACTGGGATATTCAATATTCGGTCACTACAATGCTCAAGTGCCAACTCCAACTCGGAAGTATTTCCCTGCAATGTGAAGTTAGACATGCTCGTCTCCCACAGAGATCGTCGCCCGAGAGCAAAACGCAGCCTGATGTGCTTGCACAGCAATATCCCACTGCGGCGCGCTCAGCTCAACTCGTTGCACGCCCTCACGATGCAATACTGCATATAAACCAGACAGAGAAATGTCATGTCCCAATTTATGATGCTCAGCCAACCACGCCGCTAAGCTTACTTTCGCTTCCTCAACCAATGCCGGCCCATCCATGCCTGGGTAAATGTGCAATACCGCGTCTAGCTCAAATTCGATGATATCTGCGGATTTGATATGCACTCTGTCAGTCATCGGCCTGACACTTTCCTTGTTTAACTGTGTTCTGACATGCTCTATGACCTCTGGGGTTGCCTGGCCATTTCCTTGGCTTGTTAGTAATGTTACCACCACGTCCCCAGGTGCTGGCTCTGACGGTTCAGCACCTGATAGCACTTCTGGCGTCAAACCAGCGTCATCTGTACATACCAATATTCGCGCACTAGGCGGCAATAAGTTAGCGACTTGCTCAGGTAAGTCGATATAAGCAAACTCGGGCGCATCTACAAACACATCTTTGACATATTGTGATCCCTTCAGTGCATGAAAAGCATATGCGCCTGCGGGGCCCGCGGTGCTAAATCCTTCTAGCGCCAATGCAATACGTTCACGATACCGCTCATCACTTTCATAAATAGCTGGTTTCGGAGGTATCTGTGCACTGTCAGCTGGCTCTAATACTGCACGCTCGACTTCAAAGCGATTACCCAAATAATCAAGTTCACTGCTTGTAGCATGTGCCAGTAACACGCCATGTGCACTGTCATTGATTCGCTGACGCAGTAACAATTCCCGGTAGGCAAATGACTCCACTAACTTAACCACAGGATCGCTGATAAGGTTAAGCTCAGCGTCAGGAAAGCGTGTTTTAAAGTCATCTAAAATCTCAGCCCTAATCTTTTCAAAGCTTAGTGACTCAATGAGGTTTGGCGCCGGCAAACGGCTGAGATCTATGGCGCTAAAGTTTGTCAATGACATAACTAAGCTCAGGATTAAAGTTATGAAAAATGCCTGACTAACGCATAGACAGGCACATAAGGATTGTTAACAAGCTATGATTTAGGAAAGCTTGCTTTAACATTGGCTCTGGCATCTAACCACACCTGCTTTGCATCAATGGTTTTTTGCGCAGTATCACCAGATTCAGTTAGGCTTGCCATGTAATCTATAAAGAGATGGTCACAGACATGAGCATATCGCTCTCGACGGTTATCTTGCACTTCTTGCTCGGAGAAAATAAGCTGATAATCCCCCTCATCAACTCCGGCATTTTTTGCTATTTTCTGAGCGTTTTCTGGTGTAGTTAGTCCACCTGCCACAATGCGACCTGTTGAGATTTGTTTCAATAATGCCATGTTTATACTCCTACGTATCCAGCTGCGTCAGTATGTGTATAAGGGAAACCTACACTGTCTGCCCAAACCATATTATCGCCATGATTACCCGTACCAACATAAGGCAGGCATATTGCCACTTTCATTTTCCCCAACCCCACAAACAAAGGCTGATGACATCCACCCCAACCTTGTCGAACAGCGTGTTTGTACTGCCAGCCTTTACCGACATCCGTGTGATCACATGTAATTTGAGCAGAGCGGTTTGAAGACGGGTGAAATCTTATCGTGCCTGAACTTTCCAGCACATTTATCCAGCAACTGGCTTGCGTTAAAAACTCTCCTTTACTCCATCCAACATGAGTATCACAGCCTTGTGATAGCACGAAGAAATAACCATTATCTGCATCGTTAGTGCGGCCTTTGGTAATTTCAATGTCAATCAGTAAAACACGATAATTAGAGCCATAATAATGCTCTCCACCATGGTTTTTTGACCCAATACCACGGCTCTGAAAATCCTGATTTGGTGTCAGGCCATATTCGTCTAATTTGTCTAGTGTTAAGCGAGTAACAGTGCCACTGCCTTCAGTCCCATCGTGCAAAAAAGACGTCCAGGGCGCTTTATGTGCCGTCAATATATCTGTTGGGGTATTGTTAGCTTCACAAATAGAATTAAAATATTTTGAGTCCACAAGTGTGTTAGGTGCCAGTGGTAACGCTTTTTGAAACGCTTGAATTTTGGCATCAACCGCTTGCTCTTTGGCAGTCAAACGACTCTCAACGGCCGCATTTTTTTGATCAATCTCGATAGCCTTTTGTGCCACACGAGCGTCGATATCTTCAATTTTGGTATCAACGATATCACTTAACTTTTCCGCCGCCTCAACGACGCGTGTAATGTCTTGCTCTAAAGACATGGTTTAACCTCCGTTTAAAATAAAAAGCCCACCGAATAGGTGGGCTGGATTTGTTGATCGTTCTGTTTGCTGACAACTACTCGGCAAACTAAACCAATTTATTTCAATAGACTGCTGACGCCGTGGGCACGTACAACCGCTTCTTCTAAAGCGGCTTTTTGACCTTTTACTTGATAAGGTAATTCAACCTCACCACTGGCCACTTTCCCCTCAATTGCACCAATCGCGTTTTTCAAAGATTCTGTTGAAGCGCGCATGTCTGCCAAAGAATTAGCCGTTGATAGCTTATTTATAAATATGCTCAGTTCATGAAGGAGGATGTGAGAAATATCTGATGTACTCCCTAACATACTGTCGGTATCTGCAATGCGATTGCTAATCTTATGCCTAACGTTAATACGTGCATTCTCAAGTGCGATTTTTTCTTCAACTGCCGGACTTTGCGCGTTTGCGATTAAATTTTCCATTATAAGCTCCCTATAGCTGCGCTTCTGTACTACTGATAAATTGAACATCGCCAGGCTTAAGCACTTTGCCGTTACCTACGTAAACGGAGTCAACACTCAAAGTTAAGTAATACTGACTTTCAAGTGTTATTCGTAAATAAACATGTTGATCTGTCCCTACATAAACAACAGGCTCATGAGTTCCTGCTGTCTTTGACTGATGTAATCTATTGTTATCCGCATAGCAGTAACCAGTAAAGGTTGCATCTACAATATTGTTTTTACCATATTCATAGCCATAGATATTCAGATGGAACATACTGTTGTGTCTATCGATCTTAAACGGCAGCTTGAGGTGCATATTGGTTGCACCACCTTCATTAGTAAAGAAGCTTGCAATGGCTACGCTTTTTGTTCCCCTTCCACCATCGCCCAGTATTTGTTTATTCTCTAAGGCAGTATCAACGCGCTGCACTTGCTGAGAAATTGCCGTATCAATTTCATTCTTTTTTACAGCAACTTGCGAGTTCATCTCTGCAACTTTGTTATTTACTGTCGTGTTAATATCTTCAATTTTTGTATCTACGATGCCAGTTAGCTGCTCTGCTGCACTGACTACATTTGCAATGTCTTGCTCTAAAGACATAATTTACCTCCAATTTAAAATAAAAAAGCCCACCAAATGGTGGGCTTCACGTTTGAGTTTTTTAACTCAGCATCAACACGGTGTGCTCAGAACCGTGTTATGCCTGACTTACTTTGCTTTGATTACAGTATCAACGCCGTTTGCACGCGTCATAATATCTGTCATCACCGCATCTTGACCTTTGGTCTGATAAGGAAAGCTCAGCTCACCTGCTGCAACTTTTGTTTCAATATCGCCAATGGCCGCTTTAAGTGATGTCGTAGAAGTACGCATCTCAGCTAAGGTGGATGCATCGCTTAATTTATTAACAAAGCCACTTAACTCATTAAGTAACATATGTACTGTGTCTGACGTTGTGCCCAGCAAAGACTCGGTATCCGCCACTTGCTGCTCGATAGATAAACGAACATCATCACGACTCTTTTGCTGTGCTTCTTCAACAGATAATTCGACTGAGAACGTGCTGTCTTTACCAAAGTTTTCTTCAACCAGTTGCGCTACCGCGTACTGCTGCATACTGGCATCAAAAAACTGCTCGACCACCTGCCCATTTACGATTAATTTAGCCATTTAATTTATCTCCTTATGCAATCACGTCGTATGCACCGTCACCGATGTAAGCAAACTGACCCCAAGACTTATCCAAAGGCACATGACCTGTCACAACCGCTGGCAATGCAACCTGAATCACACCCGTTTGATCAGCCGGTAAGTTTCTGCCTGACACATAGGGGTGGCAATGCGTATAGTGATTTCGGCTATTATGGTGAATATGAAGTCCACATACTTTGGCAGGCTCCCCGGCTTTCAGGCCATGGCACCAAAAGTTTGTAGGCACAGTTCCACGAATGTGCTTAACAACGGCACCTGCTGTTATATGCGTTGGCCTTCTTAAGTACTGATACATTAAATAGGCATCGACATGGCTGTTATCACCGCCTCGGTTCGGCGCATATTCCAGCTCCCAAATATTAAAGTTCTGAGCAAACCACTTTGTGTCTGAATTAATGGCTTTTAGAAACTCTCTTGCCAGTGGCGTACGCTGAGTAGGCTCAACATTGGTTTCAACTTTTTCTAGCAGAGTTGCTTTTGTTACAAAACCACTAGCCCAAGCTTCTGGGAAGGTACCCGCTTGGTTTGCCACCAAGGCTTGGTTTTTTGTCACTCGAAAGTGTGACTGACGCTCTTCATAAGAGTTAAGTAAGGCATCAGCGCTGGCTAGATGCGCATCCACCTTGGTTTTCGTCTCAGCCACCGCGGTGTTTAATTTGTTTGTGATCTCACTGATCTGATTATCAACGGTCGCAGTCAACCCTTCAGTGGCCTCAACAACGCGTGTGATATCCTGTTCTAAAGACATTTATGTTCTCCATTTATAAAAAAACCCGCTTAAAGCGGGCTTTTTAAAATCTGTTTTGAATTATTTTCCATGAAATTTTGGATAACGCGCCTGCACCGACTTTCGCGCATGGAGCCATGCTTGTTTTGCATCAAATGCTTGCTGGCTATGTTCGCCATGCTCAGCTTTCGCTGCTAAATATTTAAATGCCAAGCCATCACTTTGCTGTTGATAGCCCAAAATACGCGCTGCCTGACATTGCGCTTGTTGCTGCAGTACTTTTGCTTCTTGCATCAACTTAAGTGCCTCTTCTGCTAACGTTTGTGCACGCTGGTTATCTACTTTTTTCATGAAATTTCCTTACAAAATACCTTTGTCAATTAATGCAAACTTTTGTTTTAAATGACGATACATATTCATGATCTGTGAACGCGCCATTTTGGCAAGCTCAGGGGCTATTAAGATATTAAAATCAACCCCTTTATCAATAATGGTAATCGCATCGCCCGGCACACCTGTCAGTGTCAGGTCAAACGCTAATAACAGATCAATATCATTAGATTTGTACGCAATCGGATCTGTCGCAGAATAAACGGCAAACAACACATGACGTATTTGACCGTTTACTTCTTCTTCGGTGTAAAAGCCAACCTCGTTGACAAAAAATCCGTCATCCGCCACTTTAGAGTCGTCGCGTACGGTTAAGTGAAGCTGCTTATTTGCTTCATCATATTCTGCGCAGTCAATATCTAGACGATATCGCTCCGCTTTCAGATTGGTAGTGTTTTCATCCACTTGATGCACACCTGAGCCAATCCCGATTTTGGTGATTTTCGCTTTAAAGCCATTTTGCTGTGCTCTGAACACAGCAGCCAGTCCCGCTGACGTGATCACCGGTTGTAAAATCGTGCTCACTATTGCACTCCTTGTTTGTCGATATTTATGATGCAGACACTGCATTGAAGTACAAACGACACACGGTCGTTTGCTTTGCGCTGTTTGACATCGCACCCGCAATACGGCTGCTAAATTCAATCATGCGCGAAGGCATGGTTTGGTCACTGCGTATATAAGTTCTAACGACTTGACCTGAACCCGTTGAAAGCGATGCGCCAAATCCGAGTTTGGCACCCGCCCTTAACTTTCGCTCACTGGCAGTATTGATGCGCTGGCGACTAACCAATGGCACCTGTTTTCTAATAACAAGGGCGCAGCCTGGCTGAGCAGATGATGTAATCTTACGCTCAGAAGAGGATGCTGCATAATAGCGAGAAGAGGCTGTGCGATGCCCAGAAATAGCACCAGCGAGTGAAAGCGTGTTACTGCCCGCACGTTTTTTTGTGTGCGGCATAACTTTGGCATAAAGCCGACTAGACGCAAAACCGTGGCCACTACTGGCCGCTGCAATTTGCGATGACATCTTCATGCCAACTAAAAAATCAAAATGTGCCCGTTGTGGCTTAGTTTGATTGGTCACGCGGTGTATTGCATCATACAACTTTTGATCAAGCACCACCGCGCGACTGGTATAAGGTACATCATTGGCCCATGCAATGAAGGTAAAAGTATGCGGCTCACCGCTGTGGTGCGGTGCTAAATACACATCATCTACATCATCGAACCATTCAAAAAATTCAATCTCAAGACCCAGTGACGCCAATGCGCGCTTAACCGCGCCAACGGTTCCCTTATGTTTATGAACCGTCACTGAGTTGGCTATCATTGCCCGTTTTGTTTCTACAGGCCAATCTTCTTTCCATTCGTCGACAGATAATGCCCACGCGAGCCAAGGTAACAAAGATTCAGGACAAGTCATCGGATCCCATTGAGACCCAATGTATTCAGGGATAACTGTTCTGGTATCAAACTGTTCACGGGTATGGGATAAACGCTGCTCAAGATGGTGCTCTAAATTGCTTCCATTATGAGGCAGAAGTGATTTGTCGCTCATGATTAGGCCTCATTTGGAAACTGTAAATTAATATCTAAGCTATACGCCTGATTGACGCTTGGTTGTAAATCTTCAGTGGGGGCGAGAACTTTTACTTTTCTCACTCCGGGCTGGTGCAATGCATCAATGATCCCTGAGTGAGGTACTTCTTCTCCTAATTTACAGTGTTGTGTCATAAACACATCTAGCGCCTGCATAATGGCCAGTTCAACCTGTGCCTTATTTGCACCAATATTTAAATAGATTTGCGCACTCAACACCTGCCTCGTTGGCATTACCCACTGCGTCACCACTTTATCTGTTATTGGGCGGATATCTTCATCATGTAGTCGCGTTTCAATATCCGCTTTAATTTCATTTGCTTGAGCTTCTGTCATGGTATTGATCAATGCATACACATTGACATAACCCGGATGCTCAGAGTCTACATACACATCTTTAACCTGATCGTTCGCGGTGAGCGTATGATACTCGTAGGCGCCTTTAGTACCGGCCATACTGTAGCTTTCTAGTGACAGAGGTATTCTTTGTCGATACCGCTCATCGCCTTCATTTTCGTCTCGCCCAATGCCAAATAAGGCGCCTAAATTGTCTAAGTCGCTGCCTTGTGAAAATGCCAGCATCACGGATTTAGCCGCGTCATTAATCCGTTGCCTGAGCAACAGTTCACGATATGACGCTATTTCAATTAGTTTAATTGCAGGATCAGAGGCCAATAAAGCATGATCCGGCAACTTTTCGAGCAAAGCCTGCTCCATTTGCTTATAAATCTCATCATAACTAAGCGCTTCAATAACCTGAGGTGGTGGCAATTTAGCTAATTCGATGGCTGTACTCACAATTCGTCTCCTAATAATACGTTTGCGCACGAACGCACATGCAATCTCATAGCTTGTGCACATGGATTTAAGTGATTAATTACAAAAAAGGGATTTTTAAACAGTGGCCAGATAGGCCTTAAAGGGAGGTACGCTTTGCACTCAGCAGCGCATCAAGTTTTTTGTCTATAGAGTCAAGACGCTTTTCAATCCGTTTTTGATCTTCCTTACGGATTTGTTTTAAATGGGCTAACTCTTGAGAGTTAGAGGTAATACGTTTATCTAAGTCACTTAGATACAAGATGCTTGATACAACCAAGGCAATCGTTGTAAGAATGTGGGCTAAACTCAACTCCTTTTTCATTTGCCAATTTTCAGGTTGTCTCACTTTGCCACTCCTTTCAACTTTTCAATGGTCCGAAGGCCAGCTAGTCCCAACATACCTAAAGTCAATTCCAACATCACGTCTAGTGGCAGTACCGGCACCCCATGCTCTGGAAACAGCCACTGTAAAATTGGGTTGATCACAAAAGCAAATAAAAAACCAAGCCCACATACCCACATCAAAAATGGCCGAGCACCAGCAACAAATCGACTGCGATGACTTGCCTGTACTGAATTAATATGTGCTTGTATTTCACTTTGCTTATTAAGTAGCCTTGCCTTAATGACATGCTGTTCGAGTACTTCTTCTTCACTCGTATACAGCTCATCTATGATTTCACTGACTACCTGCAGTGGTTCTCTCACACTGCCAGTGAACAAATTTGTTAGCCAGTTCATGATTGCCACTCCCCACTTAACATTTGCTGCGCCAATTCCTGTGCTCGACTCGGCACTTGATTAGCCCAACGGCTATCAAGCATTTCAACTGCAGCACTTTCAAACTCTCCTTGTTGCACGTGTTCAAGCATCCTTTTGAACCCCATCAGTCCTTGTAAGCCAATATTGAATGCCATATTCGTCAGCACTGCTACCCGAGCTTCATTACAGTGCGAAATATCAATACGACGCTTTACACCTGCAAGCGCATTTTGAATATCTTGTGCAAGTAAATACTCGGCCTCTTCTTTATCCACTCCTTTATTGTCTAAATTTCTACCATAACCTATCGTGAGTTTGCCTCCCGTGCAGTAATACGGAAAGCGTCGATAGCCCTCATGTTTCTTGATTTGCTCAACCGTATTCATGATCGACATCTATTTTCCTACTCGTTAGTAGCTTAACTCCAACATGAGTGTTCTTTCAGCTTTGGTAAGCCAAAACTCTGCAGAGCGTTTTGTATCAAAACCAAGCATTTTTGCCGCTTGGCTTAGTTCAACATCCAATAAATACTTAGCGCGTATTGCTCGGATGCATTCTGGTCGCAGTTTGCTGATTAACTGCCCCAGTAATTCAATTTCTTCAGGTACATTCATCATGTCACTAGAGAAGTAATTGCTTCGGCCTCCTCCACTTTGCTCAGTAACAGCTTGGCGACTAAAGCCTTTGCCCAGTTCACGCTGTCGCCAATACTTGCCCCAACGTCTGAGGGCGCTGCGAATTTGTTTAATGGTTATTTGTGTCGCAATCATTGAGCTTTCCTATTACTTCTATAATATCGAGTGAATAAACGTCTTCTACTAAACCAACCACATCATTCCATTTCGGGCTGTATTCTTTATTTTCCCAGCGCCTAAGTGTGCGCTCTTCAATGCCATAATTGGCCGCCGACTCTGCCTGAGTGAATCCGCGTATACGCCTTGCGAAGCGAAGGATTTCAGCCCCTAGAGGTGTTCGCTTCTCTTTAAATATTCTGCTTGATGTGTAACTTGACTGTGTCATTGCGATCCCTACCGATAGTTCAGCTAAGCTTTATGGTGATGTGAAGTTGTGTTTGGCTTGAGGTGAATGTTCGAAGCCACAAGCCGTGAAGTTATTAATGACTGTAATAATGAGAAAATAATTCGCCTATCTTTTCAGTCTGGCTTCCTAAATAGGAAGTATCAGTACTCACACGCAATGTGAGCTATTTAGAGGTACTCATTGCATCAATGAAGTTAACCGCTTTACTTCATAGCTTTGCTGAGCATAGGTAAATAATACCTTTTTTTAGGAATTGAAACAGGTCAAAAATGCCCTAACAATAAAGACTTAAAAAAAATGCTTGTTTTTTATATAGAAAAATCGACCTGTACTCTTTTTATATTTCTTCCAATGATAAATAAGCAAAACAGAACATGTTTGTTGCGAAAAAAAGGGGAAAATAAGGCGGATTTATTTATCAAAATCACACTGTGAATAAAAAGTAATCACGACTATTCGATAAATTCGTCACAGCTCTTTCACTAATCTGATCACTTACATTGAATGCACCGTAAGTTGTAACTACAATAGCGGAAATAAAAAATAAGTCGGACTATATTCATGGCTCAATATATATATACAATGTCGCGTGTGAGCAAAGTTGTTCCACCAAAGCGCACAATCCTCAAAGATATCTCGTTATGCTTTTTCCCAGGCGCAAAAATCGGCGTATTGGGTTTAAATGGTGCGGGTAAATCAACGTTACTTCGTATCATGGCGGGTGTTGACACTGAATTTGAAGGTGAGGCACGCCCACAACCAGGTACAAAAATCGGCTACCTACCACAGGAGCCAGTGTTAGATGAAAGCAAAACTGTACGCGAAACGATTGAAGAAGCTGTCAGTGAAGTAAAAAATGCACTGACTCGCTTAGATGAAGTCTATGCAGAATATGCGATGGACGGTGCTGACTTTGACGCACTTGCAAAAGAGCAAGGTGAATTGGAAGCTATTATTCAAGCACATGATGGCCACAATCTAGATAATGCATTAGAGCGTGCTGCAGATGCACTGCGTTTACCTGAGTGGGACGCCAAGATTGAGCACCTCTCTGGTGGTGAAAGACGCCGAGTCGCAATTTGCCGCCTATTGCTTGAAAAGCCAGATATGCTGCTACTGGACGAACCGACCAACCACCTTGACGCCGAATCAGTCGCTTGGCTTGAGCGCTTCCTACATGATTACGAAGGTACCGTAGTTGCAATCACCCACGACCGTTACTTCTTAGATAACGTTGCTGGCTGGATCTTGGAACTAGACCGTGGCCACGGCATTCCTTGGGAAGGTAACTATACGTCTTGGCTTGAACAAAAAGATGCGCGTCTTAAACAAGAAGAGAAATCTGAGAAAGCACGTCAAAAGTCAATTGAGAAAGAACTTGAGTGGGTGCGCTCAAACCCTAAAGGTCGTCAAGCAAAATCAAAAGCGCGTATGGCACAGTTTACTGAGCTACAGCAATCTGATTACCAAAAGCGCAATGAAACTAACGAGCTATTTATTCCACCGGGTCCACGTTTAGGCGACCAAGTTATCGAAGTCAATAACCTGAAAAAAGGCTTTGGCGACCGAGTACTGATTGATGATTTAAGCTTCTCAATGCCAAAAGGGGCCATTGTTGGTATTATCGGCGCTAACGGTGCGGGTAAATCAACGCTATTTAGAATGCTAAGTGGTGAAGAACAGCCTGATAGTGGTGAGATTAAACTTGGTGACACAGTTGAGCTGGCTACTGTTGAACAATTCCGTGACAATATGGATGATGGCAATACTGTTTTCCAAGAAATTTCTAACGGTCAAGATATCTTAAAAATTGGCAACTTCGAAATTCCGAGCCGAGCTTATGTGGGCCGCTTTAATTTCAAAGGCAATGACCAGCAAAAATTCGTCAAAGAACTCTCTGGTGGTGAGCGTAACCGTTTACACCTAGCCAAGCTTCTAAAGGCGGGTGGTAACGTTATCCTGCTGGATGAGCCAACCAATGACTTAGATGTAGAAACGCTTCGTGCACTTGAAAATGCGATTTTAGAATTCCCTGGCTGTGTAATGTGTATCTCGCACGACCGTTGGTTCTTAGACCGTATTGCGACACATATCTTAGATTATCGTGACGAAGGACAAATTAATTTCTTCGACGGTAACTACACTGAATACGAAGAGTGGCTAAAGAAAACATTTGGTGCAGAGGCTGCTGAGCCTAAGCGTATCAAATACAAAAAAATTGGCTAATTCTGTACGCCAATAATAAAAGGCCCTGAATTAACTCAGGGCTTTTTTATATCTGGTTAGTCAGCGAAAACATGACTAAACTTGAAATAACAGCATGACGAGATCGACTTATGACAGAACGCAGAAAGTTTTCTAGAATTTTATTCTCTAACACCGCATCATTAATGACAACGTCGGGTGACTATCAATGTGAAATCATTGATTTATCACTAAATGGGGCACTGATCACACTCCCTTTGGGACTTACCCCAATGAAAGGGCAACCTGCGAGTTTAAAGTTCGTTCTCCCTGGCAGTGAAATAGAAATAAACATGGAAGTCGAAATTCGCCATATAGAAGAAGCACATTTAGGCTTGCACTGTGCGCAAATTGATATAGACAGTGTCACCCACCTAAAACGTTTGATAGAATTGAACATTGGAGATGATGATATACTCCACCGAGAACTGGAGCACTTACTGCTTCACGAATAATAATACGTAGGGCAAGCATCACGATGATTTTGGAATCTTTGCAAGGATTTATTCCATTTATTTTATATTTTTTAATTGGCTACTTGCTAATACTCACCTTTCTGTATGTATACACTAAAGTTACTCCACACTGTGAATGGAGGCTGGTCAAAGAAGATAACCCATCTGCTGCAGCTGCTTTTGGTGGGGCCCTAATCGGCTTTACATTGCCGGTAGCCAGTGCCGCTATCAATGCCGTGTCATTAATTGATTTTGCAATTTGGGGGATCATTGCTGGTGTTATACAACTACTGACTTTCTTTCTTGTTCGCTTGTATATGCCAAAGCTCTCAGAAAAAATTGAAAATAACCATATCAGTGCAGGCCTGTTTTTAGGCGGTGCTTCACTGGCAACCGGTATTCTCAATGCTGCATGTATGACCTATTAAGGAGTGAGTATGAAACGCAGTAAGCAAATCAAACTCACTTTAATGATGGGCACAACCGCAGGCCTGATTGGGTGTTCTGATTCAGATGAATCAGCGCTGCTTTTTAAAGATGTGGATGAATGCTCATCGTTTGGTGTAGAAACTGCATCATGCCTATTTCATTATGAGCAAGCCAAAGATCAACATTTATCCGAAGCACCGAGATATGCCACGGAGCAACTGTGTGAAAGCGATTTTGGTTATGAGCGCTGTGAAAATAATGGCGGCCTATGGCGACCTGTCATGGCCGGCTTTATGGTTGCACTACTCGCTGAGGCGGTTGATGAAGGCTTAGATGCCATGAAAAAGCGCAAGAAAAGAAAAGCCGCTTTTTTAAGTGGTAAATACTACTCTGGTGCCAAACCACTTTATCGCAGCAAAGATGACTTCTTTAAATATCGTAATGCACAAAACAGTGTCGTGGCAAGCGTTAACTCAGCAGGTACTACATCAGTAAAAAGCACAGCGATCAACTATAAACCTAAAGTTAGCAAAACAGTTACGCGCGCTAAAAGTCGCGGTGGCTTTGGTCGCAGCGCCAGTTCTAGAAGTTGGGGCGGATAAACTCCTCCCCCTTTTACAAACCAAAAAAACACATGATCAGAATCCCTATTCAGCCAAGATCAGATTGGCAGGCTCAAGCCAATGCGCTAGGGTTTAAATTTCACACCATGCATGGCGCTCCTTACTGGGATGAAAGTGCATATTATCAGTTTACCTTGTCACAAATTGAACAGGATATTGAGCAGCCAACACAAGAGCTTCATGACATGCTGCTTCACCTTATAAACAAAGTGTGTAACGACGACGAGCTAATGCGTCGTTTTGCAGTGCCACAAGCCTATTGGAATATGATTAGGCGCTCATGGCTGCGCAGAGATCCCCATTTGTACGGTCGTTTCGACTTTTGTTATGACGGGGTTTCACCCGCAAAGCTCTTAGAAGCAAACTATGACACACCGACTTCTCTATTTGAATCAGCATATTGGCAATGGATGTGGTTAGAGCAACAAGTAAACACAGGAAAGCTGCCCACACATAGCGACCAATTTAACAGTATTCAAGAACAATTAATTGCGCGCTTTTTGCATATTCATAAATTTAACCGCACTCGAACACTACATTTCAGTTGCTGCAAAAACACCGAAGAGGATAAAGGGACTGTTGACTATATAAGAAGCTGTGCACTAGAAGCTGGGATTCGGAGTCGATTTACGTTTATCGAAGATATTGGCATCAACACCGATAACCAATTTATGGATCTAGAAGACAATCCGATAGAATGGTGTTTCAAACTCTACCCATGGGAGTTTATGTTTGATGATGAGTATGGGCAATCACTCAACCAAATGTCGGTGCAGTGGTTAGAGCCGCCATGGAAATCCCTGCTTTCTAATAAAGCGATATTGCCCTTACTTTGGCAGCACTTCCCAAACCACCCAAATCTATTACCTGCTTATTTTAGCGATCAAAAGCATATGCTGGATAAAAATATTGGGGTTGTTAAAAAACCCATATTTTCTCGCGAAGGAGCAAATATTGAAATCATGAAGGCAGATAAGCTGATTGCGAAATCAAGTGGAGGGTATGGTGATGAAGGTTATATTTATCAAGCATTTAAACCGCTTCCTAAATTCGCAAATGAGCATATTGTAATTGGAAGCTGGGTCATTGGTGATCAGCCTGCGGGGATCGGTCTTAGAGCGGATCCTAGTTTAATCACACAAGATCTTAGCCGCTTTGTACCTCATATCATTTTAAACTGACAAAAAAAGCAGCCTATCGGCTGCTCTTCTCATTAAGATTTCTTTTGGTAAATAATACCTGGATTGCATCGCAACATTTCAAAATCATCGCTTAAACCAGCCATCGATTCTGATGCCCCTAAAAATAAGTAACCATTAGGGTTCAATGCTTGCGCAAACTGAGAAATAATTTTTGCTTTAACTTCAGGCGAGAAGTAGATAAGCACATTTCGACAAAAAATAACATCAAACTTCCCTAGCAAGGCATAAGAGTCCAATAAGTTTAAATGACGGAAGTTAACCATTTTTCGGATCGGGTCAACCACCCTCGCCATTCCATTACCACTGTCGATAAAAAACTTTTTACGTCTTTCTGGAGATAATCCTCTAGCTAGTGCCAATGCGTCATATTCCGCATTTTTACACATATCCAGCATCGTGTTGGAAATATCAGTGCCAACAACTTGCGCACCCATTTTCATCGCACCAGGATTTTGCGTCTGAAATTCACTTGTCGACATTGCTATTGAATAAGGCTCTTGTCCTGAGGAACTTGCCGCTGACCAAATTTTTACAGGGCGTCGTAAGTCTTTAAACTCAGGGTAAATTTTCTTTTTCAATAACTCGAACGGATACTGATCCCTAAACCATAAGGTTTCATTTGTCGTCATCGCATCGACTACAGCGGCGCGCAATTGCCTCTCGTGCGGACTAAGCGTTTTTGTTACTAATGATGATAATGAGTCAACATTAAACCGAGACATCAAAGGCGCAAGGCGGCTTTTGACCAAATAAAGCTTATTGTCACCAAGTACAATGCCACACTGCTGCTCTAAAAAGGTGCGAAACTGATCGTACTCGCTTTGCTCTAAATGTTTATTTTCCAATGTTTACCACCACTTATTAATCACAATGTACCCATTTTTTCACTGCCGAAGCCAGTTCATCTGGGTTGAATTTGGCAATAAAGTCATCTGCACCCACTTTTTCAATCATTGCCTGATTGAATACACCACTGAGTGAAGTATGCAAGATAACATGCAAAGGGGCTAATTTAGGATCTGCTTTGATTTCCGCGGTTAATGTATAGCCATCCATCTCTGGCATTTCAACATCCGAAATCAGCAATCCAACACGCTCTGTGATGTCGTTTTGGCAATCAACTTCAGCAATCTCTTTCAACCTAATGAGCGCTTCTTTACCGTTTTTAGCTAGCTCCGTTTGCACGCCTAACGGCTCAAGCGCACGCTTCACCTGATTTCGTGCGACAGCAGAATCATCCGCGATAAATACAATACGCTCGCCGAGATCTTTTTGCATCTCACCATCAGCGACGATTTCTTCACTGACTTCGGTATTAATTGGGCAAATCTCATTCAGTATTTTCTCTACGTCTAAGATTTCAACCAACTCTTCCTCAATTTCTGTGACGGCCGTTACATATGAGTATCTACCAGCACCAGATGGCGGAGGCATAATACGTTCCCAGTTCATATTGACAATGCGTTCAACCGCACCAACGAGGAAGCCTTGCACAGAGCGGTTGTACTCCGCAATAATTACAAAACAGTTTTTAATATCTTCGATAGGTGGACCGCCAACGGCCAAAGACATATCAATGACAGAAATAGTTTGCCCACGGATATGTGCAACACCTCGCACATAAGAATTTGATTTTGGCATAGCAGTGAGGGGTGGACATTGAAGCACTTCTCTCACTTTAAAAACATTGATACCGAAGCGTTGCCGCCCCTTCAAACGAAAGAGTAATAGTTCAAGTCGGTTTTGACCCACCAACTGAGTTCGTTGGTTAACTGAGTCTAAAATACCTGCCATTTCATTCTCCTACTCAAAATACAGCTTATCGGAACAATGTTTGCTTGTTATATAGCATTCAAAGTTGCCCTTGAAGCGGTGAAGCAATTCACGCAAAATCTTTATACCTTGTTTCACCCCATAAGCATAGTCGAAACATCATGAGTTTGTTAAAAAATACAATTGCAGTTCAATTCTTTCTCATTCTGGCATACTTTTTAGTCAAGCAGCCTGTATATGCTCACACCTATGAGCCAGCAAAAGTTCAGGAACTCGCAATAAAGTATGTGCAAGAACACAGCGCAAAGGATCCAAAAGGAAAACTAACAATTTCCGCATTACCTCTGGATGCAAGGATCCCGAATAGACGCTGCCAGACTCCATTAGAAGTCAATTCAAAAGCTGCACCGCCCTTTAATCGTCAAGTCACGGTACAAGTGCGATGTAATGATAAACGAAACTGGGTACAGTTCGTGCATGTAAAAATTGAAACTTTATATCCTGTGATTGTCACCACACAGCAACTTGATAAAGGTACAGTGCTAAAACAAGAAGATTTAAAAGTTGCGATGCGCCCTAAACATTTTGTTCGAGCCTCAAACATCGATACGATTGATATGCTGGTGGGCAGCAAGACCAAACGTCGTATTCAAGCCGACAAAGCCATCAATTTGCGACACATTTGTATGGTGTGTAAAGGGGACTCCGTCATAATCTTGGCAGGTAACGAACATTTTGCGATTAAAACGCAAGGAATAGCGCTGCAAGACGGCAATCTAGGCGAGCAAATTAGAGTGAAAAACGTAAAATCTGGAAAAACAATTCGAGCAAGAGTAAAAGATGTTGATTCCGTTGCAGTCAATATTTAAAATTTTTGCTAAAGTTAGTAGTGGAATGGTCGATAATAAGACTGAGACAACTATTTATATGGGTCACTATCATGGTTAATAACATTAACGGTCAAAACCAGCCGAACAATGTTGCTAATAATATTAAGCAACAACGTGCTGAATTGCAAAGAAATGATGCAAACAATACCGCAACCAAACCCGCTTCACAGCAAAAAGCGGCTGCGGATTCTGTGAGCTTAACACCACAGGCACAACAACTTAAAGGCTTGCAAGATAAAGCGCAACAAGCGCCAGCATTCGACAGCAAAAAAGTGGAAGAGCTAAAAAAAGCAATCGCTGAGGGTAAATACCAAGTCGATGCTGAGAAGCTGGCTAAAAATATAGCTGCATTTGAATTTGATTTGTATGGATAAAACAATTGAGCTGTGTGTACAGCAGTTAACCGCGCAAATTACCTCTCTAGAAGCTTTGACCCTGCTTCTGGACGAAGAATTGGATGCGCTTAGCGCCAGAAATGGTGAAGGTTTAAAAGACATTGCACGGCAAAAAATTACTTTTTTGAATAGCATTCAAAAAACAGATAAAGATCTGTCAAACTTTCCCAAAGAGTTGTTTCAAGACCCGGATGTAGTGCCTTTAACTGAGCAAATAGAGCACTTACTAATAAAGTGTAAAAACAAAAACGAAGTGAATGCAAAAGCAGCTCACCTAGCACATATGACGGTTCGCGAGCTGAAGGAAATTCTCATCGGTAGACCGATGTCAACGACCTACACCGAAGAAGGTAATGTGGTAGAAAATGTTGGTGAGATAGTTAAAAACCTAAAAGCGTAATCACCCACCTAATTGCAAAAAAAGCACGGTCAATACCGTGCTTTTTTGTGTCAGCGGATCGTGACTTTAACTAGTAATAAGTCACCCTTTGGATCTTTTTAGGTTTAACTTGACCTATATACAAATCATAAACTGTCTTCATATCTAGCTCCAGCTCAGTGGTATAAATGTCCCCTACCGCGTAAGATTTAAGGACACGTGCGCCTCTGATGACGCCCTGAACTTGACTGCGCAATCCGTCATTTTGTGCAATGACACCTCGCACAGTGGTCGTCGCATTCAATTGATGACCATATACTTGCTCTGCGAGTTCTCGGTATGCCTCTAACTTGGATACCTTGATGGCCATAAGCATTTTTTCACTGTCGGTCGCTCCAGGCTGGGCTTGCAACGGAGCATAACCTATCGCTTTTAACACCGGATAACTGTCTGGCTGTACATAACTATATTCTACATGTTTGTCGATAATTGAGCTGCATCCAGTCAGACCAACGGCTACACCAATGGCGAGAATTTTGCTAATTTTAAATAATCCACGCATACGATATCGACTCCTAATTACAAAGTTTGCCTGTATAACGATTAATATGCACAAATTAAGCCAATACTGTTGGCATAGGACTTGCTCCTCTACACTTAATAGATAAAATTTTGATACGGTATTGAATGATGAATAGAGTAAGTTGTACAGCCATCACTGCCTGTTTACTGAGCTTTAGTGTCCAAGCTGAATGGTTTGAGGTGACAGGGTATGCAAATGCATACACCAGTGATCGAGCAGCAGCGCGGCAAGAAGCTGTGCAAGATGCCATTACCCAAGCGCTCATTTTCTCTGGTGCCACTGTCTCTAGTGTGCAGACATTGGCAGATGGTGTCCTCGCACAAGATCATATTAAAATAAAAAGTCATGGCGAAATACAAGAGATAAACTTAGTCTCAGAAAATACCCAAGATGGTGTGATGAGTGTGACTCTGCATTTAGATATTTTTCCTAAGCAGCAGCAATGTCCAGAAGAGTCTTTCCATAAACAAATCACCGTCACTCAAAGCCAATTAATACAACCTCATCAAGCCAGGCTAGGTCAAATTTTTGACATTCATAAATCCGCCAGCGAACGCATGTATCAAACTCTGATGCAACGCAATATGACGGTCAAGCCTATTCCTTTTATTGATAAAAGCATTAATGTTCGCGCTTTCTTTTCACAAAACTTTGATTACAACGCACAGCTAATTGAGAGTTTAACCTCTGCCAGCAATAGTCAATATGTATTGCTCAGTCAAATCACCGATCTAGCTAACACACATAAGTTAAATAGTGACTACGCGTTTTGGCAAGATGATGAATATGTCAGAAGCTTTAAAATAGATTTTGTCGCTTTTGACGCCATCAGCAAAGACAAAGTGTGGCAACAACACTACAGCGTGACCGGAATTTGGCCTTATGAGAAAACCAAGATTATCGACGTTTATAGTGATACATTTTGGCACACCGATTATGGTAAACGCATTCAAGGCGTGTTCAATAGCCTTGCCCAAGACCTTAATCAAGCATTTGCCTGTTTACCAACTAGAGGGAGAATACTCCACAAAGACCAAGATCAATTGGTCATTAATTTGGGAAGTGCACACGGATTAAAAGTGGGTCAAGAATTGAGTATTGCCCATCGCAGTGATGTTGCAGGTGAAAGAAATCAATTTTTCTCCCACAGTATCCAAACCATTAATCGTGTTAAAGTCACACAAGTGAATGCACAAAACGCCATTGCGAAGAACATTCAAAGTAGACCGATGAATAATATTCAAATCAACGACATCGTTGAGCTTATCATTACACCTACTGAAGATTTTGCTTTATAACTGTTAAGGTTTGTGTGGCAACTTGGCGTCCCCGGTAGGAATCGAACCTACATCAAAGCCTTAGGAGGGCCCCGTTTTATCCATTAAACTACGGGGACACAGCATCGTGCCAAAATAAGATAAGCAATTGTTTACGTTATTATATTTATAACAGTGGAACACTGCCTATGACAAGCAAATTAGTGACATTAAATGAGATACAAAAAACAGTTACACCGCTATGGAAGGTAACGGTAGGCCACAGCGGTTGTGGCCTACCCATTATTTATAGGTTACTGTCGCGCTTGGGTGGAGTATAAAATAAGGAATAACGACGTTGCTGCTTGCAACAACTAACCTGCTATCAAAGTCCAGCAAGCGAGTATTCACTTCAACCCCTCTATCACGATAGATCATAGTCCCTGTTAACACATGACTGGGTACAGGATCCTTAGGTAATTTTTTCGCATCCCTCGACAGAATAAAGTCCCCGTTAGTTGTCACTGCTATGCCTCGATGAGACTTAAAGTCCAGTGCCGGGTAACCCATTTTTTGAAATTGATGGATCATCGACTCAGCGAGTTGATTTCCTAACTGGTTGCTGCGCCTTAAACTTCTATCAAAACTAACAAAACTGGTTATCGCAACCGCATTCGGAGCAATACCTGACATAGAGTCAGAAAGCTCTAATGCAATCTGTCCGGCATAGTTGCTTAACTGCTTATTGTGGGCGTAAGTCACAAAGCCGGGGTCGCTATACACCAATTCCGGCTGCATATTCAGCTCATTAGCAAGCGCCGCCAATTGCTGGGCTTGTTGCGCTTTTGGTGATGGTTGCTCTTGAGGCACTATTTGTGCGTGCCTTGAACTCTCACACCCAGCGAGAAAAGCAAAGCAACTCAACATGATGATGCTTGATTTCATGGGTCTCACCTACTTGCTCTCTCTAAGCGAATGCCGTCGTGGCCAATACCATCTCGCAGTGCGTTCACCACTGACTGTGGCAGGAAGCCTTGAGCAGTCCCGACAACCGCTTTGCTTTTAACGCCGACAATGCGCGCATTGACCAACACGCCACCTTGATGGTTTGCCAACGTGCCAGCCAAAACATAGTTAAAAGTATGCTCATCTGACAACTCTAAAAAATCTCGACTAAAAATAAAGTCGCCTTGCTTGGTCACACGCATAAAATCGGTCGTTTTAAAATCAACAACAGGGACGCCAAAATTATGAAGTTCATGGACAAAGCTCTCTGAAAGCTGATTCCCCAATAAGGAACCGTAATTATAGTCTTCGTCAAGAAACACAAAGGTCGCAACAGCGATTGGCGTTCTATCATTCACGTAGCGCAAATTACCAATCATATCTTGCATTAAATTCTGTACATAATGCGTCACATTTCGGCTCGCCATTTGCTGAGAAACAGTCATCCCATGCATACCACCAGGGTGCATTTGAAACTGGCTCTCAGAACTGGCAAACGCATTTTTTTCCACCACTATCGCATTGCCCTGCTGCTGCATGCCATCGGTATTCATACAGCCAAATAACACAGGCAATAAAAGTGATAACGCATACTTTTTCATATCTTTCTCCGTTAGTGTTGGCCGCGATGAAGTAGCCCATCTCGCATTTGCACCTGCTCCTCTCCCCACAATGTTTGCTTGGGTAAGCTGATTGAGGCTGCTGACATTGTCTTACTATTCACCATATCAATTAACCTTGCATGGATAGTATATGAGTCAATATTTTCACTCACACTGCCCGTCAAGATCAGGTCAAATTTGTGGCGTTCTTTGAGCTTTTCGATGTCTCGGCTTAAAACGCTGTCCGAGCCAGACGACAAAGTAATGGCTTTTTGAATTCTAAACTCAACAACCTGTAACCCCATTTGAGTCAGGTAAGTAATAAAGCTTTCTTGTACTTGATTACTTAAACCCGCCCCTTGATTACTTAATGTATCGGCACCAAGGCTATTATCTTTAAAAAAGCTGGTTACAGCGACAGATGCTCCAGGCTTCAAAGGCCGACTATACTGGCTTAACTGTGTGGCCAGCTCCCCTACATAACTGTGAACACTACGTGCTGGTGGCACTGGCTGTTGTGTCTCTTTGGTACTGGCATTAATCCAATCACTTGAACTACAACCAGCTAGCAAGCACACAAACACCAAGATCAGAAATCGCATTTTGATATACCTCTAAGTTACTGGCTTGAATCTATGCAATAATCGAACCAAACTATAATAGAGTTTGAAATACGCATTTTTAATCTAGTCGCGCGTATTCTTAACACTCAGCAATTAAAAAAACGCTTAGAAGGCGTGATCAAGGCTTAGGCACGGGGACTGCAAAACACTTTACCCCTTGATGTTCAAATTTAAGGCAAGCATTTGCCGCAGCGTCTATATCATCAAAATAGTGATAGCCAAGTATGTATTTATTGCGCGGTTTGTCATGTACGAAAAACGGGTTGCTTGAAAACAGATTCGGCGACCTTTTGGTCAAAATAGACACATAGGTTTTCAATATTTTTAATGAATTAAACTCGCCACCAGCAGCAATATATCCATTTAACTGAGCTGCGGCTTCAACAGCTAGATCCACTTCCAGTAACACGTCCCCTTGGCTGGACAATATCACTTCAACTTTTTCAGTCTGAACAACACGATTTTCAGCGTGTTTTTTCACTCTTGCCTCATAATGTCCTGGCCTGATATCGCTAAATACATAGTAGCCGTCATACGCTGATTTTACCGTCGAAACAACACGCTGATTTTTATCCACCAATTCAATCTCAGCATAAGCCAATGGTGTTTCCAGGCCACTTTTGTCTTTTTTATATGCGACCCCTTCCAGTTCGCCAGCATGGACTACGGGATACTCTAAATAACCAATAAAGCCCTTTCTAGGCGTAATTGAACGACCATCATGGGCCGAAATATAAAATGGATCTGGTAATGACGCTTCGTCTAGGAGAATATCTGTTTGACGATTTAGTGGCATATTGCCAAGTAGGGCAACCCCTTTTTCATCTGTAAAAGCTTGTGCAAATCCCTGTACAGATTTGATCCGCACACCTTTTAACACCACATCATTGCCATCGAATATGGCGTTATTATTTTGATCTAAAAAGACCTTCACTAATACGGAGCCTGAACTTGCAAGGCGTCTATCTGTTATAAAAAACGCATTGCTATAATTTTCATACCCCAAACTAAACTGACCGGTTAAGCCAACCTGCCAATCATCATTTTGGAAATAATTAAACTGACCTGTTAGCCTAAACTTATCATTGTGCCAATTTAAGCCTGCACCCAGTTTGTATCCCTCATTAACCAGCGACTTAATGTAATCCACTTCTACATCAAACTGATTGTTAATCACTCGGCTTACCTGTATTTGATAATCCGTTAACTTACGTTCAGGGCGGAGTTGATAGCCCAGACCAATGCGACCATAAGTGCCGCTTAATCGTCCCTGCCAGCGAGCAACGCCTTTTACATCACGTGCTTGCTGTCCACCCGATTGGATATAATCTAATTGATGACTAAAAGTACCAAGCTGAGTCGCCATTGATAATAGGTTCGAAGCCATAAAATCCGTATCAAAGGCATCTTTACGCCAATTCAATGTATTTTGATAGTTTAACCTGACATGATTATGTTGGTAGAGATTTCCTGCCGCACGAAAAGTGAACTCTTGCGTATGCTGTTGCAGTATATGTTCGGCATCCCCGTTGGTTTTATTGTCTGTGAATACCACACTTAAAGCGTGCTGATTGATCTGTGTCCGCCCCTGAAGCAATAACTGCTGTGTGCCTAACTGATCTCGACTAAAATCTAGGTTTAATAGGCCCTTATTCCACATATCAAACCCCAACCCAGTGCTCACTTGATACGTATTTTGCTGACCTTCTAAACCAAAACGAACGCCAGAATATACTGATAAATCATCACTGATCCCGTAGTCATACCGACTTAATAGATTCCACCCTGCCTCGTTAGTTATATTCTGACTCTCATCTAGCAAGGTTTTACCTGTTTCGACTATTGAGGTATCAAAATAACCTTCACCTTTAGACAGATTGCCTCCTGCCACATAGTAAGAGCGGCTATCTTGCAATACTTGCCCTTGCGGGCCATACATGATTAATTCAAACGCATTGCTACCAAAGTAAAGCTCAACACGATCAAAATTATATACACCAGATTGCACATTAAGCCTTTGATCAATCATAATGCCATTGTGGTATAGCTCCACATCCCACCCAACCTGGATCACCCCACTGATCCTGATTGTTTGTGTATCTACCTGTTTATATAGTGGTCGATTACTTACTCTAACACCTCGTGAATATGTAGCGCGATGAGTCCCTCCGATCCGTGTCTCTAACACATCACCAACCTCAATGTGCGTCATCTCGATAGGACCAATCTGAACGCCCTGCTCCTCTTGACGAGTTAAACTAAAACGGCTTTCACTTACCCACTCTCCTGAACGACCATTGAGAAAATAATTGGCATTCCAAAACGCCATATCTTGACTGCCTAAGAGGGAAACTGATGCATAACTGTCATTATTATTTGTGGTTACTAAGGAGGTTTGAATATCAATCAGCGGAGGGCTCCAAGCCTGATATGGTGTCTCTTTCCAGGGCAAAACGGGCGCTTGCGTTGACAAGCCCTCAGAAAAATGGCGATTCTGTCTGGCAATACGCAGCTCTACGGGCAGTGGTTGCTCACTATGGAGCAATATTTTCAAATCTTGATAATCTATATCGAATTGCAAGCGAAACCAATCGGCTAATACCGCCGCTTCAACATAGAGTTCACCATCACGTATCCGTACTTTTTGCGCAGTAAAGGTAGCTATTTGGCCCGATAAATTAACCCGACGCTTTGCCACATCCAGCTCAAAACGCTGAGCTTCGTCTATATACCAGCCCGTATATTGCTGCTCGCTATCATCTGCAACAATGGCAAAATCTAAAGCCGAGAACAAACTTTGCAATTCAAGAAGCACACTCTCATCGCTCTTAACCGCAAATACTTCAGAAAGGTAATGATCTTCAATATACAACGAAAAGAAGAGTTCTTCGCCGCTTTGAATACGACCATCACCATAACTGCGAACAGGTTCCGTCTGTTCGTAAGCGTTAACGATACCCGCAGAAGAAGCCAAAAAACCAAGCACGAATAGTGTGCAAAGATGGAGTCTAATGTTCACTTATTCACTGAGTAGTGATGTTAAATATACGCTGTGAAAAAGCGTGATCGCGATATTCGGCCTGCCCAGTATAAGTCACCCTAAGTTGACCCTTCCCTGTCATAACTTGTCCAGCCAGAAGATTAAGCTCAACCTGTGCCTTTGTTACTTCGGGGTAAATTGCATAGTTGTTGGCAGTTGCAATATGACGCCACTCCTTAGCCCCTTCAGGCTTCCAATCTGCTTGTAACTTACCTAAAGCACTTGCCGATCCTTCTCTCAATATATCCACCGCAATCACAGGCTTCCCATTGATGCCTGTCGAGAACTTAGCCGCTGAAACTTTTACCTCAGGTGGCAACGTCTCTTTTCGATAAATAACAGGGATGCTGTAACTTAAGATCATATTTAAGCTCACCCCTATGGCTTCAGACTGACTTTGCTGTTCTGTGGGCAGGGCTTGAAATAACAGGTGAGAACGGTACTCCCCGCTTTGCATACCTTGCTTGCGACGTAACGCCAATTTAACCACTTGACGTTCACCTGCTTCTAGATGAACCTGTCTGGGTGTCACTCTCATTAAGTGGCTGAGTTTCCAAGGGCCTACTTGATCAGGATGGAGATCTCGATAACCACCTGCTGGCAGTGCACGTTTTTCTTTCCATCCCAAGCGATATGTTTTAGCTTCTTGGCTATTGTTAATCAAGAACACTTTGGCCGTACGCTGACGTTCATCAAATACCACCCGTGTAGGTGATATCATCAAAGACGCCTGCGCCACTTGGCAAAATACAACAATGGCGAAAGCGCCCATGATCAAAAAATACTTTTTCATACTGCTAACTTAATAATTTACTTCAATATTAACCCACACACGATAGGTACCATCTGGGTATTGGGAAGGCTGAGCATCTACTTCTAATGTACCCCCGACTTTCAATGCTGCGTTACCTTGAGCATCACTAAAAACACGATCAACATGCTCTAACTCAACCAGATTTATGCCCTGCACAGGTAAGTTACTGTGAGAAAGTAGCGGCGTCACAATACTGGTAGAGACCGAAATATCATACAGTGCAGGTAGGGAAGAGATAATTAATTCAGCAGCTTGACCTCCAGATACCAAGTGTACTGAACCGCTTGTTACATTTCGCCCGTTAACACCGATTTGAATACGACTCTTATTGGTATGATCAGAGATAAGAATGGTGCCAAAATCCAAAGGCGTGACTACTTCAATACGCGCACTCGTGATAGTGCTACTCACCATGAGTAGACAACATAATACGGTGCCGAGATATCTTATTTGGCACGCCCTGTTCAAATAGGCACTGAACATCAAAAGGCTAGTAGCTCAATTCCAATGTAAAAGTACCAACATAAGCGCCGTCTAAGTAATTAGCTGCGTTGCCGGTCGTTGTTGATAACGTCGCCCCAACATTAAATACCGCCTCACCATTTGCATCTACCTGAATTTGCTTGCCCACGACAGGTGTTGAGCTCGAAGCGCCTGTTTCAATATAATAAGTGAATGAACCTAGTGTAAACCCTGCTGCACCAGTACCACTGCCAACAGATAAAGATACATCCGTCTCAACTGGATCTGTAATCGATAAACTAGCAAATGGCACAACGCCCGAAATTTTAAATTGTGCAGGGCTACCAGCAGACAAAATTGCAATTTCAGCATTACTGATATTGGTCGACGCCACTGTAGGGGATTGAGTTGCATCTGCTGGAATAGTCAGAGTTGCGGTATCTGTGCCAGTATTATCAGCAACCGCTCGGATTGTACCAAAATCTAAGTCTTGATTTTTCACCAGTTCAAAGGCATTTTTTACAGTGACCTTGGCATCAAAAGTAGCTTTTTGGGTCGCAGCAGCACAGAGCGGTAATCCCGCAATAACAGCAAATAAAGCTAGTTGATTTAAACTCTTTTTCATACTCTTATCCTTTTAAAGCGTCGCCAAAATAAGCAACGGCTCTATTTATTTTTCACCAATGCATAAAGAGTTATTACTCTAAAAAAGTACACAAAGTGTATTCAATTGGAACGCACCAATGTACCCATATATATACATTTATATCTAATTTTTCAATTCAGAGCAACGCCTTGTGATACTCGACATCGCTTTACAAAACACCTTAGCTTCTTGTACAGAAGTAAACCCATTGGCAGTTACATAAAATAGGTTTCTCTTGGGATCTCGTTCAGAGACACGTGCTGTGATATGGCTGAACACCAGTGGGTAGTTTTGCCTGATCAGATCAACTCGGGCTTGTACCACTGCGACCTGAGACTGAGCATTTTCCTGTCTCAGGTGCATACCAAGTACAAAGTCAGGCATAATCATATTGGGCGCATCAATCACACCCGATGCTAGCGACGGTGCGACAACCGTATTAGGTATATCGGTCTTAATGCTTGGGTCTGTGGTGTGAGTAACGACCGTTTGAGCTGGTTGTAGATGACTATGAATATCACTCACTTCTGCTTGTGTTGAGAGTAGCTCAAGTAATTGGGTTAAGTCCGCTTCCATATCAGCCAACCTTTCAATGCTGGCTCGATTCTCTTTATAGGAAGCCAACATTGCCTTATGTGCATGTATTGCTTCTTGCTGGGCAAGCTTTTCATCTAGAGACAACTCCGTACCCGCACACCCAACCAAGTTAACCATGATAAAAATTGAAGCAAAAGTTGGTACTACAAACTTTAAAGGCATACAACTCATTCCACCTACACAACAGCTACAAAAATCACATACTAAAAAGCTAATGCATTAGACTGACTAAAAAAGACTGATTTGTCCAATAAAACGGATAAAAAGATGAGTTTAAGCTCAAAAAACGACCAAAAATAGAATGTAAGAGGTTAAAAAACTCTAATCATTAGATTTGAAAACAGCTGGAAAAAGGTGGTACTGACCCTTCTATAACTTATTATTTATCCAATTTTTATAAGAGAGAGAGGTTCCAAACCAAATTGATATGCCGTATACAATAGATAATACCAACCAAATGGCTGAGGTAATTAAGGTTTTACTTGCTGCTATCTCTTTCCCAGAAACAATTAATACAAAGAACATCGCAGAAGAAATAAGGCCCCACTTGAGAATCCCCTCTACCAATACAAAATGCAACATCCCTCTTTTTTCTTGGCTTTTCCATTTACTCTCACTATGCTCATCCCAACTTTTATATAAAGAACAGAACTTTATTAAAAAACCACCTTTCATTTTTCCTCCTAGAAAGTCAAATATAAGGACCTAAAAAGTCTTTTCAATACAGCCAATCAATAAATCAACATGGTGTTTATGAACATCTTAAAAAGCATCACGAGTCATATTCAGAATGACCCGCACA
Organism: Pseudoalteromonas luteoviolacea; assembly: GCF_000814765.1. GTDB lineage: Bacteria > Pseudomonadota > Gammaproteobacteria > Enterobacterales > Alteromonadaceae > Pseudoalteromonas > Pseudoalteromonas luteoviolacea_H. The sequence continues at coordinate 626,855 of NZ_JWIC01000004.1, read as the reverse complement.
TAATCGTTTGCAAAAGGCGTGTAAATTTACCAAAGACCTTGTTAGCTTAAAATAAAACGAGGTCATTGTTGTGGGATAGATGCTCAATTCATACACTCTTTAGAGCATACTGACTACCTTAATATCGGTAATCAGCGCCTAAAAAAACCTACAACCAATATGCCGAACTAGGTAGCCTGTAACTCGCTGCGCAACCAAAATCGATATAGGTCTTTTTTTAATCCAGAAATTTAAACCGAAAACGGATATTGAATCGCATCATGATGCTGATAGTTGGTCACTTCAAAATCATCCAAAGTAACCCAAGTCTCTAAGTCTTCAAACGTTTTAATGTCAGGGTTTATATGAAGCTGAGGTGATTCAAAAGGCGTGCGCTTTAACTGCACATCACGCATCAGCTCAAGTTGATCTTCATAAATATGCGCATTAACAATCTTGTGAAATGCTTTACCTGCTTCAAGCCCTGTGATCTGTGCGACCAACTTCAATAAAGTAAAGACTTGTATCGCGTTAAAGTTACCACCCAACGGCACATCTTGGCTTCGCTGGTAACTATTTAAATACAATACCCCCTCTAAAATAGAGAACTGATGCTGAAACATACATGGGCGCAAACACCCTAAGTGAAACGACCCCGGATGATAAAAAGTGATGATCTCACCACGATTATCGATGCCCTTTGATAAATCATCGATCACTTGTTTAATCAAATCAACACTGCCACCATCTGGCTTTGGAAAGTTTCTGGCTACAGCACCATAAACAAATCCCATATCGTCCTCACCTTTACGATTTGGATTTTTTAACCAGTCTTGGTTTTCATTCGCATTGGCGTTCCAAGTGTTGCAACCAATCTCTCTAAACTGAGCCGCGCTGTCATATCCACGCAAATACCCAAGTAATTCGGCAATGGCAGCTTTCCAAAAGCTCTTTCGAGTTGTATCGAGTGGAAATTCATTTTTATCAACGTGATAGGTTAAATCAGCATTAATAACTGTCAGGCATCTTTTTCCTGTTCTTTTGTTCTCGACCCATTTTCCCTCATCAACAATGCGCTGACACAAGTCTAAATATTGGCTCATTACCTAACCCTATCACTCTACTAAATTCAACTGCGCTATATCATACACTGCATGCCAAAGCTAAACCATCAAATACAGTGTGATAATCACTCACCCACACCTCAAAATAACCTCAATACTCACAGATACAAAAGCGGTGCTCTGTGCACCGCTTTTGAATATCTTGAAGCAATGTAAAAGGCTAACGGATAAACTTATTGAAGCGCTCCACTTCTTTGCGTTTTAATAAACTATAAATTGCCGGTAGCACAATTAATGTCAGCACCACGGCACTCGTCATGCCACCAACCAAAGGCGCTGCGATTCGGCTCATCACTTCAGAACCTGCGCCAGTACCGTATAAAATCGGGAGTAAGCCGACAATAATGGTGATCACTGTCATCATTACGGGCCGAACTCTAAGGCCAGCACCATGCAGTAATGCTGCTTGGTACTCTTCGAGAGAAATTGAAGTGCCGGTCTGCGAAGCCCGTGCTTTGAGAGTCTGAAGTGCTTGATTCAAATACACTAACATAATCACCCCAATTTCCACCGCAACCCCTGCCAACGCGATAAACCCGACACCAACAGCCACAGAAAAGTTGAATCCTTCAAAGTACATCAACCATATTCCACCTATCATGGCCATGGGGAGTGTCACCATAATCATCAAAACTTCAGTCATGGCTCTGAAATTTAGGTACAGTAAAATAACAATAATTGCCAACGTCAGCGGCAGTACATAGGTTAATTTCTCTTGTGCCCTTTGCATATATTCATACTGGCCAGCCCAAGTGATGGAGTACCCTGCGGGTAGGTCTAACTCTTTTGCTAAAAATACTTTTGCATTATCCACATAGGAGCCGACATCAACCCCCACTATATCGATGTATGTCCAGCCATTGAGTCGTGCGTTTTCACTTTTGATGCTCGCAGGTCCTGCATCAATATAAATATGAGCAACATCCCCGAGTGTGATTTGAGCGCCTGACGGTGTCACCAAAGGTAACCTTGCTAACGACTCAGGGGAATCTCGATGATGCTGGGGGTAGCGAATATTCACAGGGTATCGCTCTTGGCCTTCTACCGTATGAGTAATCGTTGCCCCACCAATGGCGCTCGCTACAACCTGCTGAATATCGGAGATATTAAGCCCAAAACGGCTAGCCTGTACACGATCAATATCGACCTTAATATAACGCCCACCAGCAACACGCTCAGAGTAAACCGACGCAGTGCCCTCTAAAGCAGGCAAGATGGCCTCAATTTGCTGGCCAATCTCTTGAATGACTTCTAGATCAGGGCCCGCCACCTTAATACCCACAGGGGTTTTGATCCCCGTTGCTAACATGTCAATACGCGTTTTTATCGGCATGACCCACGCATTCGTTAAACCGGGAAATTTAATCAAGCCATCTAATTCAGCTTTTAAACTTTCAGTTGTCATCCTCTCGCGCCATTGAGACTTTGGCTTTAATTGAATAAAGGTCTCAATCATAGTCAATGGTGCGGGATCGGTTGCCGTTTCTGCTCGCCCTACCTTACCAAATACACTGGCTACCTCAGGAACCGTGCTAATAAGCTTATCTGTTTGCTGCAATAGTTCACGGGCTTTAGCAATAGAAATGCCTGGGTAAGTGGTGGGCATGTACATCAGATCCCCCTCGTCCAATGGCGGCATAAATTCACTGCCAATTTTGTTGACTGGATAAAAGCCAGCAGCCGTTACAAATACAGCCATTACAATCGTACTTTTAGGAAAGCGCATCACCTGTTTAAGCACAGGCATATACGCCGCAATTAACATACGATTTAACGGGTTTTTCTTCTCGGATATCACCTTACCTCGAATGAAGTACCCCATTAATACAGGCACCAATGTAATGGCTAAACCAGCAGATGCCGCCATGGCATAGGTCTTTGTGTAGGCAAGAGGCTCAAACATTCGGCCTTCTTGTGCTTCTAATATGAACACAGGCAAAAATGATACCGTGATGATAAGTAGACTGAAAAATAGCGCTGGACCGACTTCACACGCCGCCTTGGTGACAACTTCCCAGCGGTTTTCATCGGTCAGCGGGGTTTTTTCCATATGTTTGTGCATATTTTCAATCATCACAATCGCCCCATCAGTCATAGCACCGATGGCTATGGCAATACCGCCTAACGACATAATATTGGCGTTAATCCCCTGCAAATGCATGATGATAAATGAGGCTAAAATACCAAGTGGTAACGTAACGACTGCTACTACCGAAGATCTGAAATGAAATAAAAAGACGACACAGATCACCGCTACCACGAGCAGTTCTTCAGCCAACTTCTGCCATAAATTGTCCACGGCAGCTTCAATCAAGTGCGAGCGATCATACACAGTAACCACCTCTACACCTTCAGGTAAAGAGTGCTTAAGCGATGCAAGCTTGGCCTTCACGCCCTCAATGGTCGCTTGTGCGTTTTCACCAGAGCGCATCACCACAATACCGCCCACAACTTCCCCCTCGCCATTGAGCTCAGTAATGCCCCGACGCATTTGCGGTCCAAGACGCACATCAGCCACGTTTGCAATGGTCAAAGGTACACCATTTTCACTCACCCCAAGCGGGATCTGCTCAATATCAGCAATTGCATCGATATAACCTGTCGCCGTGACCATATATTCCGCTTCAGCCATTTCAATCACTGAGGCCCCCGTTTCTTGATTACCTTGCTTCAAAGCAATTTCAATCAAGTTTAAAGGAATGCCATAAGCCCTCAGTTTGTCAGGATCTACTTCCACTTGATACTGCTTGACCATGCCCCCAGTTGTGGCCACTTCAGAAACGCCGGAAACCGTTTGCAATTCATATTTTAAAAACCAATCTTGAATACTCCTTAGTTGGCTCAAGTCATGACGGCCCGTTTTATCTGTCAATGCGTAGATATAAATCCAGCCAACCCCTGTTGCGTCGGGCCCAAGCTGCGGCTTAGCCGAGCTGGGCAAATTGCTCGCGGCCTGATTTAAATACTCCAGCACGCGGCTTCGTGCCCAATATAAGTCTGTATCATCATCAAAAATAATATAGACGTAAGAATCTCCAAAAAAAGAAAATCCACGCACTGTCTTTGCGCCTGGTACAGATAGCATCGCCGTGCTCAATGGAAAAGTAACTTGATCTTGCACCACTTGCGGCGCTTGTCCCGGATAACTCGTTTTTACAATCACCTGTACATCAGATAAATCTGGAATGGCATCTACAGGGGTTTGCTTGATTGAATACAAGCCTCCGAATGTCAAAATCAGCGTAAGTAACAGCACCAAAAATCGATTATGCACTGACCACTTGATAATTGATTCAATCACGTCAGGCTCCTATCAATGGCCAGTATGAGCGTCATGCTCACTGTCGTTAACGCCCTTGATGTCAACGATGACTAACTCGTCTCTGACTTCAAACGTAAACAAAATTTCTTGTGCAACTTTAAAATCGGCGAGTGACAATGAGTCATCCACCAAAAAGTCCATGGTTGCAGCAGCTCTATTCCACTTCTCAATGGCCTCACGACTGATGTTTACCGTGCGCTCATGATGAGAAACATGATTAATCACCCCTTTAACTGTCGCGGTGGGAATGTGTGGCTCCGCCATAATATGTATTCCAGTCACTTGATAGCTACCAGATTCACGCTGAGTCACCTCAAAATGTAATGTTTGCCCCGCTTTTAACACATTGATATCAACCTCTTGTGCCACATCAAAGTCCATCGTCATCTCAGGCCAATTCCATGCTTCAACGGGCCCATGTGTCACATTGATCTGCCTGCTTTGAGCCATTACGCTGTGAATATCCCCCTGCATCCATACCGATTGGGGCTTCTCATCGAGTGTCAGACGTCTAAAGTCAGAACTTTTGCTCGACTCAGAGTCAATCAAAAACTGAGCGGAAGTCACCACAGTCTCCCCTTCATTCAGCCCTGATATAATCTCAAAATGCGTTCTATCGGTGCGCCCTATTTCAACTTCAACAGACTTAAATTGCCCTTCTCCCAATGCTAAAACCACTCGATTCTGTTCGCCCGTTCTAATCACAGACTCTTTTGGTACCATCAGTGTGTTGTTGGTGTTATTCGGTTTTATCTGGACCTTTGCAAACATATTGGGCTTGAGAGTTTTATCCGCATTTGCAAATTTAAGCCTTACTCGCAACGTGCGGTTTTGTACATCCAAGCTGGGGTACACATAATCAACTTGTCCTTGCCACACCCTGCCAGGCAGATAGTCTAATGTCATAGAAGCGGGTATCCCTGCTTGCACTAGGCTTGCTTCGCGCTCAAAGACTTCCGCCTCTACCCAGACATGATCAAGCTGACCTATGCTCATCATCGTCGTGCCAGGCTGTACATAATAACCTTCACGGATCTTGAGATTTTTAACGACACCAGATTGCGGTGTATAAAAAGTGACAGTCTGACGTACTTGCTTGGTTTTTATCAACTGTTCAATAAAATCGGTCGACATTTTTAGCGCGCGTAACCGCTTGCGTGCAGCATCAATCAATTGCTGATCAGCTTGCTTCAGCGCAACCAACATTTCCTTTTGCGCGTTAACCAGTTCAGGCGAATATAAGTCGTAAAGAGCTTGCCCTTGCTCTACTTCATCCCCAATAGCCTTCACGTATAGGTTGTCTACCCAGCCATCGACACGTGGATGAATATGGACCAATCTATGTTCATCATATTGCACATACCCAACAGTATTAATATCTTGCTGCAATGTGCCCAGTGTCACCTCAGCTGTTCTAACCCCGAGATTATTCACAATATTAGGCGCGATGTTTACCACCCCTGGGCCAAACTTATCTTCTCCTTGAGACTCTTCGTATACAGGTACTAAATCCATACCCATCGGTGACTTACCCGGCTGATCACGGCGATAATTTGCATCCATAGGCGCAACCCAGTAAAGCGGCTTTTTCTCATCTGATTGCGCTCTATTTGTGTCCCCCTGAACATCACTGTTACCTTTCATTGTAACCAGTACAGCACCCATCGCTGCGCCAACCAATACAGCCAACAATAGTTTTACAACTGACACTTGCATTATCATTTACTCCCTTTTACTTCAGACCAGCCTTTGCCTTGGTGTAAACCAACTAACAATGCGTTTGAAGTCGCTCGATTCAATACCAACTGCATTAAAACTGCTCCTCATACGTGCTAATTTCAGCAAAAACTAAACTGCGCCCATCAGCCATCAACACTAATATTTGATATGGATGAAAGCGTTGCCCCACCTCCATGCCTGGAGAGCCAAGTGGCATGGCTGGCACAGATAAGCCAATGGCTCCTTTCACTGGCTTTGTAATAAATTGCTTGATGAATTTAGCGGGTACATGACCTTCAAATACATACCCCCCTTCACTCACACCTGTATGACAAGACTGATAACGCGGTAGGATCTGCAATTTGCTTTTAATACTGCCCAAATCAGACAGGTCATAAGTTTGATGGGTGACTCCCTGTTGTGTTAAGTGGGTTAGCCATTTAACACAACACCCACATGTTGAGGTTTTGTATACTTTGAGTAATGGTTGAACTACACCTTGCTGCGCATAAACAGGAGTGTGAAAGTTAAACACGGCAGCAATCAATAATACACCGGCGACAAATTTAAATTTAAACATTCTGGAACTCATTTTATTTTTGAAAAAGCGCCACCATTGTCAGGTCAAAAGTATTTAGAAAACGTTTGTACCATAACAAAAACATCTTAAAGAGGTGGCTAGACAGTAGAAAACCGATTTTTGGGCGCAATAGCCCTAGGGTTAAGCCAGAATGGGGGGTTTATAAACAGTGTTAATATGCTGGTTAGGTGAACCGGTATAAGCAGATACAGGCTTTTCTGTTAGCTGTTTAAATGTGGTAAATACGGAAGACTCACTGATAAAGAGAGAAAAAGGCGCACATAAACTCGTCGGGCACGCACACTCTGTTTCACAGCAATCCATCTCGTTGTCAGCAGGCATAGTGTGATGCATATCGCTGTGCTGGTGGCGCTTTGCAGCGACATCATAGCTGGTTGAGTGTGCAGACATCGTAACTTTTGACATGGGCATGTCATGATCACAGATCATCTGAGCTTGGGCCAAAGGCTGAAACACAGACATCAAAAATACCGTGACTACGAGCAAAAGCTGCAAGGCACTAGAGGCTTTTTTTGATGTAGATGAATAACGCACGTGTTTCAACTTCGTTTGGATTATCTGCCATTACTATAACGCTAAAATGGCCATTAATAAATTATTGTTTGTGTTTAGTGAAACTGAGGCTCCACTAAACACTCAGTTTACATGAATTAAGCAGCTTTAACTGTTTCTCGGCGATGCGCCCAAATCATTAACCCAAGACCACCTATTATCATTGGCAAAGATAGAATTTGGCCCTGAGAGATGATCCCTGCATGCAAACCAATATGTGCATCTGGCTCTCGGAAATACTCAATCGCAAATCTAAAGGCACCATAACCCAATAAGAACAGACCCGCGATACTCCCAGCTGGGCGAGGTTGCTTTCGATACCAAACTAAAATTAAAAAGAGTACTAGGCCTTCAAAAAAGGCTTCATAAAGTTGAGAGGGGTGTCTTGGCACACCACCGGCATGGGCACCCGGGAAAATAACCGCCCAAGGTACATCCGTTTGACGTCCCCAAAGCTCACCATTAATGAAGTTACCAATTCGCCCAGCTAAGAGCCCGATAGGCACCATAGGTACAACAAAATCCCCAACAGCCAAAGGCGATTTATTCGTGCGCCACGCGAAAATGAAAATTGCAGTTATTACGCCCAATGCGCCACCATGGAAGGACATGCCCCCCTCCCATACTTTAAATAGCATGAGCGGATCGGATAAAAAGGAAGAGAAATTATAAAACAGTACGTAACCAATACGTCCACCTAAAATGACACCTAGCATGCCGTAGAACAGCAGATCACTGACTTGATCTTTGGTCCATCCTGAATTGGGCTTTTCAGCTTCTTTATTTGCCCACCACATTGCAAATGCAAAGCCAATTAAATACATAAGGCCGTACCAACGGACACTTAGAGGCCCGACTGAAAAGATAATCGGATCGATTTCTGGAAACTGCAAAGCCATCGCTTTCCCTCAATAAAATAAAATTTTGTCTATATTCATGGTCAATATGAATACAAACACCTTTTTAATTGTTGCTATTGGTCAATTTTGTATCGCTTTCACATTTTTGCAACGCGCAAAGCTAAGAAGTCAGTACCATACCAAATAAACCAGCTAAGTAAACATACCTTAAAAAAACCTGATCACCGTTAACTTTTAACTACGTGACGTTTTCGCAGCATAAAATACCACACATTACTTGCACGTTTATTTACGCAGATTAACGGTGCAGTGGCTGCCAATGCAACACAAAACCTCCCCTCGCCACTCTCATAATGACATAAAGGTAGGTGTCATGTACTTAATACTGAATAGGACTTATAGAGCAATTATGCCCAGAGGATAAATACCTAATTCGCTTCACAGGTACTAATGCAATTACAGGTTGTCCACGCCGCTTTGTGTATAAATGATTTCACCCAAGCCTTGCTCAACGATAAAGTCTTGTAAGTAACGATGTACTTGAATGGCACTGGATGCCTGTAAGCACTGTTCAAGCAGTGCTTCCATATCTTTCACCTTTAATCTTCGCAATACCCATTTAACTTTATTCAATGCCGAAATATTCATACTTAATTTTCGATACCCCATCGCGACAAGTAAAATAGCCCCTTCAGGCTCAGAGCCCAGTTCACCACACAAACTAAAGGGTAGCTCCAGCGATTGGCACTCTGTCGCGATGCGGTTCAAGGCTCTCAATACACTTGGATGATAAGGTTCAAACAGCTTGGCAACACGAGAATTAGCCCTATCTACTGCCAACAGATATTGAGTAAGATCATTACTGCCAACTGAGCAAAAATCGACTTTCTCAGCCCACTCTGGCAGCAAAAAGATGCTGGAAGGCACCTCAATCATTACACCAACTTCTGGCTTATCTATTTGGTAGAATTGGTCTGCCCACTCTTCTTGCAATTCAAAATAAGCTTGTTCAAGTAGGGCCAACGCCTCGTCAACTTCTTCGGTATGACTGATCATAGGCAGCATAATGCGCAAGTTACCCAAGCCCGCATTGGCTTTGATCATGGCTTTCAATTGATCGAGAAATAATTCAGGATGATCCAAAGTAACCCGTATACCTCGCCACCCCAAAAATGGGTTCTCTTCTTCAATATCAAAGTAATCTAAAACCTTATCACCACCAATGTCCAGCGTTCTCATCACCACCGGTTCTGGATGGTACAATGATAAAACCTCTCTGTAACACTGCTCCTGCTCTGCTTGGGACGGAAACTGTCCGCGTTGCATAAACCATGATTCAGTTCGGTATAACCCCACTCCGTCGCTGAATTTAGCGCTGACATGTTCAGACGACAAATCAAGTCCCGCATTAAGCAACAAGCTTATCCGCTCACCATCAAGAGTCACTGGCGGTAGGTTATGCTCGGCATCAAACTTATCATGTAATTGGCTTTCTTTTTGGCGTAGCGCCTCATATTCTGATGACAATACTTTAGAAGGTGAGACGTAGACTCTGCCTGCATAAGCGTCAAGAATTATTTCTTTATCTTCAAATTGCAGCAAAGGCACATTTTCAATCCCCCAAATTGCAGGGATCCCCATTGCGCGAGTTAAAATAGAAGCATGTGAATTGGCCGACCCATGCACACTCACAACCCCCACTAAATTCTCCTTAGGGATGTGGGCTAACATAGTTGGCGTCAGTGTTTCTGCAACTAAAATAGTATGCTCGTGATAAGACTTTGAAACAGACTCCGTACTCACAAGATGATGCAAGACACGCAGCCCTAAGTCGTTTACATCTACGGCTCGCTCTTTGATATAAGGGTCTTGCATCGCCTCAAACTGCTTTACCAAGTCTTCTATCACATGTTTTAGTGCAGACTTAGCATCCCAACCTTGCTCCAACTCCTGTGTCACTTGCAGCCCTAAGCTACGTGCATCTAACAATTGTTGATACACTTCAAATACAGCTAAAGCTTCTTTAGGTAAAGTCAGCGATAGGCGGTTAGCCAGTACATGAAATTCATGCCGAGTCGCCTCAACAGCCTGCTTGAAAAGCCTTTTTTGCTCACTTAGATTATTGTGTTTGCTCGATTCGATACTAGAAAAGTTCAACTTAGGCAAAACAACATACGCTTTACCTAAAGCGATGCCTGGGGTACTGGCCACCCCTTTTAGTACTGAAGTTTTATGATTATTGGCGTCTTGTTTCAGCAAAGTCTGTAGTTCAACATGAGCAAGTTGAGAGGCCAGCTGTGCAGACAAAGTAATGAGAAAAGACTCTTCATCATTACTAAATTCTCGGGTATTTTTTTGTTGAACTACAATCACTCCCAGCACTTTACGCTGGTGGACGACAGGCACAGATAAAAAGGCATGATATCCTTCTTCCTGTACCTCTGGTGAATGTTTAAAACGAGGATGCAGTTGGGCTTGGGCGATATTAATGGTTTCTTCACGCTGAGCAACAAGTCCAACAAGCCCCTCTGTGAAACCTATACGAAATTGCCCTACAGCATCTGGGTTAAGCCCATCACTGGCCATCAATACGAAATTATCTTGACTATAGTCCGCAAAGTAAATTGAGCAACAGTCGGTTTGCATCGCATTTTTAACCATGACAACGAAAAGGTTTAAAGCATCATTTAAATTCTCTTGCTGAGATACCGATTGCGCAATTGACCTTAACGTTGCTAGCACTTTCACATCCTATCTATCGTCTTCGCCAGTGCTCTTTATGATTATGCTCTTTACGATTAAAAGGCATAGCAAATGGAGCAAACTCTTTCATTACTCTTCTGTACACATCTCTTTTGAACGAGACCACCTGTCTAACAGGGTACCAATAGCTTACCCAGCGCCAATCATCAAACTCCGGATGATGCGTTCTAAGTAAATCTACCTCTTCATCTTTACATCTGAGCTTGAGTAAAAACCACTTCTGCTTTTGCCCAATACATACCGGACTAGAGTCTTTACGAATTAACCTTTTGGGCAACTTGTATCTTAACCAATGCTTTGAGCTCGCAACGATTTCTACGTCTTCCGGTCTCAAACCCACTTCTTCGTGAAGTTCTCGATACATTGTTTGTTCAGGGGTTTCACCTTCATCCACGCCCCCTTGGGGAAACTGCCAAGAATGCTGGCCGTAACGCCTTGCCCAAAAAACTTGCCCTTGGTTGTTACATATGACAATTCCCACATTGGCACGAAATCCTTCGGCATCAATCACCTTAGCGCCTCATTCTTATGTCTATTTTATTTGATTGTTCCATATCTGGCTGGCATCAGCAAATATTATTCCTGCTTTTACTCAAGTTACTCACAGCTTGTGCATAACTCTCAGTAAATAAGTAGATTTTACAAACAAATCCACAGAATCAGCGCTAAAACACCAACTTCTCCACAGAAACTGTGGATAATGTTGTTCATATATCTGTATTTATCCAAATCATTGCTTATTAGATGATAAGTAAAACATACAAACCAACCATAAAAACCATTAAAATCATAACCTTAAAATATTCACACCCCACTTTAAGCTGCACAAAATAACAACACCCACACTCAGTACAAAAAACAAACAAATCAACTTAATCCACAATCTCAGGGGGATTCTGTTAAAATACACCAAGATCAAAGTCAATAAATACAAGGCCATGATAAAACCCTCACCACCGACAACCATTCCTGAATTACTACAACGAGTCGAAGCAATCGCAGGGTTAACGCTTGGCGAACTTGCTGCGCAGTATCATTTTAAAAGCCCAGATGACTTACTTAGAGAAAAAGGCTGGCCTGGTCAACTGATTGAATATGTATTAGGTGCCAGTGCTGGATCAAAACCTGTGCCTGATTTTGAGCATATCGGGGTAGAGCTTAAAACCCTTCCTCTCAGTTATGCTGGCAAGCCACTAGAGACCACGTATGTTTCTGTCGTGCCTCTGACCAACCTAACAGGACTCACTTGGCTACATTCTAGCGTCAGAAGAAAGCTTAACCACGTTTTATGGTTGCCCATATTAGCTGAGCGAGACATTGCGCCTGTGGATAGAACGATTGGCAGCGGTTTTTTATGGCAACCTGACTCTCAGCAAGAGGCACAATTACAACGTGATTGGGAAGAACAGATCGAATTAATCGCAACTGGACGTGTAAATGAAATATCAGGTCACCTAGGTGAAGTTATGCAAATCAGACCAAAAGCGGCCAACAGCAAAGCTTTAACTGATGCCATTGGTCCACAAGGGGGGTTAATTAAAACACTACCGAGAGGATTTTATTTAAAAACGCAATTTACACACACGATTCTGCTCAATCAATTTGCGAATTAAACACCCATTTAATTCGCCAATAATCTTATATTAGAAAAAATCTACTACGAGATTACACTTTAACCACTCTAAAGTGATATAACCCTTTTGATACAAGTGAAATCCAATCTCCCGTAGGGCAACTAGATTCATTGTTTTTAAACCACATTGTTACTGTATTTTGAGATGACATAGCTAATAATAATGCACTATACATAGCATTACAGTATTCACCAGTATGGCCATCAGTCACTCCATTTAAGTTACATACTACTGAATTTGTAACTTTTAACGGTGTAGAACCAACACCACTAAATGAGGCGGAAACGTATCCATTAGTTGATAATTGTACATTTGATACTTTGCCAAAGCAGTAATGAGTATTTGTCGCAGATACATTGAAGCTCAATGCTGCGCTTAAGTATAGAGAGGCGATAGTAGAGATTTTTTAAACTTCATTTTAAATATTCCTTATTTATGAATTAGCCAACTGAATTAGTTAACAATGTCCGTACCCATTTTAACAACTAAACAACCAGCTCACAACACCCATCTCATCATTTACAAAACAAAAAAATCCGCTGCATTTTCATACAGCGGATTTATTAACAATAGAAATTAAACTCTACTGACCTTTGATCTCTGAACGACCTTTGTAAACAGCCTTATCACCTAGTGCTTCTTCAATACGTAGTAGCTGGTTGTACTTAGCTACACGGTCTGAACGGCATAGTGAACCTGTTTTGATTTGACCAGCTGCAGTACCTACAGCAAGATCTGCGATTGTTGCATCTTCAGTTTCACCTGAACGGTGAGAAATAACAGCTGTGAAACCCGCGTCTTGAGCCATCTTAATCGCATCAAGCGTCTCTGAAAGAGAACCGATTTGGTTAAACTTGATCAAGATTGAGTTACCGATTTGCTCATCGATACCACGCTTTAAAATCTTCGTGTTAGTTACGAACAGATCATCACCAACAAGCTGAACTTTGTCGCCGATCTTATCCGTTAGGATCTTCCAACCATCCCAATCGCTCTCATCTAAACCATCTTCGATAGATACGATAGGGTAACGTGCAGCAAGATCTGCTAGGAAGTCTGCAAAGCCTTCTGAATCGAATGCTTTACCTTCACCACTTAGGTCATACTTGCCATCTTTGTAAAACTCTGAAGACGCACAGTCTAAAGCAAGTGTTACGTCTTTGTTCATTTCGTAGCCAGCTGCTGCAACGGCTTCTACGATAACTTCTAGTGCTTCTTCATTTGACTTAAGGTCAGGTGCAAAACCACCTTCATCACCTACCGCAGTGTTTAAGCCACGTGCGCTCAGTACTTTTTTCAAGCTGTGGAAGATTTCTGCACCCATACGCAGTGCTTCACGGAAACTTGATGCGCCAACAGGCTGAACCATGAACTCTTGAATATCAACATTGTTGTCAGCATGCTCACCACCATTGATGATGTTCATCATAGGTACTGGCATAGAGAATTGACCTGCAGTGCCATTAATGTCTGCAATGTGCTCATACAAAGCAACGCCTTTCTCTTGCGCAGCCGCTTTAGCTGTTGCAAGCGATACTGCTAAAATTGCGTTTGCACCTAGCTTTTCTTTATTTTCTGTACCATCTAGGTCAAGCATAATTTGGTCAACTGCACGTTGTTCTAGTGCATTTTGACCCTCTAGCGCTTGTGCAATTTCTTTATTTACGAAGTTTACTGCGGTTAGTACACCTTTACCCAAGTAACGAGACTTATCACCATCACGTAATTCAAGTGCTTCGCGAGTTCCTGTTGACGCACCTGATGGTGCACATGCGCGGCCCCAAGCACCCGAGTCTAAATGAACATCGGCTTCAACGGTTGGGTTACCACGTGAGTCCATAACTTCACGGCCAATCACTTTTACGATTTTTGACATCTTGATTCCTCTTTTCCCAAAGTGGTGAGTGTTTTTATTTCTGCTTAATTCGCATTGCTATGCAACCGCATTAGTGTGTCTCAGTCGCATAGCAATACACTAGGTATTAAAACAAAAAAGCCGTGCACTCGTGCACGGCTTTTTCTTTTATGAGTTTTCTTTTTGGTAGCTAAATGCCGCACCAACAAACCCTTCAAATAATGGGTGTCCATCACGCGGGGTAGAGGTAAACTCAGGGTGGAATTGAGCCGCAATAAACCAAGGGTGATCTTTGTTCTCAATGATCTCCACCAGCTTTTTATCCTCTGATAAGCCAGTGAATGCCAAACCAGCTTGCTCAAGTTTCTCAACAAAGTTGTTGTTCACTTCGTAGCGGTGACGGTGACGTTCAGTGATTTCTGCATTGCCGTATACTTCTCGAACCTTTGAACCTTCAGCTAAGTGACAAAGCTGCGCACCAAGGCGCATTGTACCACCTAAATCAGACTGCTCTGTACGCGTTTCAACATTGCCGTCTGCATCAAGCCACTCAGTGATCAAACCAACAACTGGGTTAGGTGTATTAGCATCAAACTCTGTTGAGTTTGCGTTTTCAAGCCCTGCAACATTACGTGCATACTCGATAAGCGCAACTTGCATACCCAAGCAAATGCCTAAATATGGTACTTTGTTTTCACGCGCATATTTAGCAGCGAGGATCTTACCTTCAACACCACGGTTACCAAATCCACCAGGAACAAGGATCGCATCAAGGTGATCAAGAAGTTCAGTGCCTTTGCTTTCGATATCCTGAGAATCAACGTATTCGATATTTACCGTAACGCGGTTTTTCAAACCAGCATGCTTTAACGCTTCGTTCACTGATTTGTATGCATCAGGCAGTTCAATATATTTACCAACCATACCAATCGTCACTTCACCCGTAGGGTTAGACTCTTGATACAGTACCTGCTCCCACTCAGATAAGTCAGCTTCAGGGCACTCTAGGTAGAAACGGCGACAAACTAGGTTGTCTAGCTCTTGTGATTTAAGTAACGCAGGGATCTTATAGATGCTATCTACGTCTTGTAGAGAGATAACCGCTTTTTCTTCTACGTTAGTGAAAAGCGCAATTTTTGCTCTTTCATTTGCAGGCAGCTTACAGTTTGAACGACAAACAAGAATATCTGGCTGGATACCGATTGAACGTAATTCTTTAACTGAATGCTGAGTCGGTTTAGTTTTCACTTCACCTGCAGCACCAAGGAAAGGTACTAATGTTAGGTGCATAAACAAAGCGTGCTCACGGCCAAGCTCTGTGCCTAACTGACGAATTGCTTCAAGGAATGGCTGTGATTCAATATCACCAACCGTACCACCGATCTCTACGATTGCAATGTCGTAGCCTTCAGCGCCTTCAACAACGCGACGCTTAATGTCATTGGTGATATGAGGAATAACTTGGATTGTTGCACCTAGGTATTCACCCTTACGCTCACGGCGTAACACGTCTTCGAATACACGACCTTGCGTAAAGTTATTACGACTCGTCATTTTGGTGCGAATAAAACGCTCATAGTGACCAAGGTCTAGGTCTGTTTCCGCCCCGTCTTCGGTTACGAAAACTTCACCATGCTGAATTGGGCTCATTGTGCCCGGGTCAACATTGATATAAGGATCCAGCTTAAGAATAGTCACGTTAAGGCCACGTGCCTCTAAAATCGCAGCTAATGAAGCAGCTGCAATACCTTTACCCAAGGAGGAAACAACTCCGCCCGTTACGAAGATAAATTTTGTACTCATGCGAACCCTAGAATATCAAGGAAAATGGAATTTAAATAAGAATCAAGACGGGGCGATAGTATAGCAAAAACGTGATTAGCAATCCAGCAAAAATTGTCTACTCAAGCAGCGGATTTACTTTGCTCGCTTTTTTATCAGCTCCCAAGCCTCATCCATTTGTGCAAGGCTTGCGTCTTCTAAGGTTAAGTTTTGTTTAGCCAAAACCCCTTCAATTTGTACAAAGCGATTGCTAAATTTTCGTGTCGCTTGACGTAACAGTTGTTCAGGGTCGCGTTTCGTATGACGAATGACATTCACCGTTGCAAACAATAGATCACCCAACTCTTCTGCACTGTGCTCAGAATAGGGGTCATGTGCCAAGGCTTCTTTCACTTCATCAACCTCTTCTTCAACCTTGTCTAACGCACCATGATAGTCTGGCCAGTCAAACCCTAATGACGCCGCACGCTTTTGAATTTTTTTAGCGCGAGTGAGTGCTGGCAGACCTTGGATCACATCGGCACCAAATTCGGGCTTTTCTTTGCGCTCTGCCTGTTTAATCGCTTCCCACTGTGCATCTAGTTCCTGCTCTGTCAATGTCGTTTTTTTATCGAAGACATGGGGGTGACGTCTAACCAGTTTGTCATTCAGCCCAGCGACAATGGACTCAAAATCAAATAGCCCTGCTTCTTTACCGAGTTGAGCATAAAAGATTACTTGAAATAGCAAATCTCCCAGCTCATCTTTAAGCGCTATATAATCTTGCTGCTCAATGGCATCAGCTACTTCATGCGCCTCTTCAAGCGTATGAGGCACAATCGAGCTAAAGTCTTGCTGCTTATCCCAATCACACCCTCTCTGTGGGTCGCGAAGTGTGGCCATGATCTCTAGCAGTCGATGTATATTTTCACTCATTACTTATTCTCAATGTTGTCGCTTCGCTTCAAACACACCTTCGGTTTGCAGCAGTTTAGTCAGTAATCGGTTCGTCGCGGACAAATCGCCTACTTCAATTTTCATTGTGAAAATGGCAACCCCTTTTTCATGCTGCGTTTGCACATTCATATTAAGCACATTGACTTTTTCATTGGCTAAAATGGCACTGATATCACGAATAAGGCCTTGTCTGTCATTGGCTTCGATACGGATGGTTATCTCATAAAATGATTGCACATCTTCTGACCAACTCACGGCAATTTCTCGTTCAGGATGCTGCTGCGTAATGTGTGCAAAAGAATCACAATCAGCACGGTGTACCGCGATACCTCGGCCTTGCGTAATATAGCCCACTATCTCATCGCCAGGCACAGGCTGACAACATTTGGCAACATGACTGAGCAAGCTGCCCACACCTTCAACCACAATCCCGTTTTTATCACCTTTGTGCTTTTTACGCGTACTAAGCTTTAACTTAGGTTCAACCTCTGGCTTATCCTGAATAAAGTTTAAGAATTGATTGATACGGACATCACCGGCACCAATCGCCACCATCAAGTCATCTAACTCTTTAAAATTAAAGCGCTCAATGGCTGGCTCTAATTCTTTGTAACTGATATCTAGTTTTTGTAAGTGACTATCTAAAATCTCCTTACCCGCTTGCAGATTTTTATCTCTGTCTTGCTGTTTAAACCAGTGATGAATTTTGCTACGGGCCCGCGAAGAGTATATATAGCCCAAAGATGGGTTTAGCCAATCACGACTTGGAGATGGATTCTTCTGCGTTAAAATTTCTATTTGATCGCCTGTCGACAGCTTATACGTAAACGGAACTATCTTGCCAAACACCTTGGCACCAATGCATCGATGACCCACATTCGAATGGATATAATAAGCAAAGTCCAGCGGTGTCGACCCCAAAGGCAAATCAAAAATATCTCCGCGCGGTGTAAATACATAAACGCGATCTTCCACGACTTGATTTTTGAGTTCCTCGGCAAACTCGCTGCCATCGACCACTTCTTCTTGCCATTGCAGTAGTTTTCTTAGCCAACTAATTTTCTGCTCATAGCCAGAACCGCGCCCAGGTAATGCTCCTTCTTTATACATCCAGTGTGCCGCGACCCCCATCTCTGCATCTTTATGCATATCATGCGTGCGGATCTGGATTTCGACTGTCTTGCCTTCAGGTCCAAATACAACAGTGTGTATAGACTGATAGCCATTGGGTTTAGGCGTAGCGACATAATCATCGAACTCTTTATTCAGATGGCGCCAGTTGGTATGCACAATACCCAATGCCGCGTAACAATCTTGCAATTGGTCAACCACAATACGCATAGCGCGGATATCAAATAACTGCTCAAACTCATAATTTTTTTGAGACATCTTTTTGTAAATACTAAAGATGTGTTTTGGGCGACCATACACTTCAGCTTTTACATTGGCATCAGCCAGCTTTTGCTGCACAGCTGAGACCATGTCGCTCATATACGCTTCTCGTGCAAGGCGTTTATCAGCCAGCTTTTTAGCAATGGTTTTATAGCTGTCAGGGTGTAGATAACGAAACGAGAGATCTTCAAGCTCCCACTTTAGTTGGCCAATACCCAGACGATTCGCCAGCGGGGCAAAAATATTGGCGGTTGTTTTTGCTGCAACTACACGCTCTTCTTCAGACGCGTCTTTCACACTTCGGAGATAGCAGATCTGCTCCGCAAGCTTGATCACCACCGCGCGCACATCTTCTACCATCGCCAATAGCATGCGACGAATTTTATCAATTTGGACATTGCCTTTGCTCTGATGAGCCAAGGTGCTGATTGACGCCATTTGCTCAACGCCTTTGAGCAACAAAGCGATGTTTTCGCCAAGCGCTTTTTCAACCGCTTCAATATCAAGTTGCTGAGCAAGAAAATAAGGGGTCAAAAAGGCCCCAGCGAGGGATTCTGAGTCAAAATTCAGCTCAGCCAAGATCTCTACCATCTCGATGGCTTTTTCTAACAGATCTTCATTGGTTTCTGCGGGGCACAAAGCATATGCCTCACTGAGTCGATCGGTTTTATCCTCTGACAATTTTAATAACGCTAATCGCGCATCAAAATCTGCTGGCAGAGTGGTATGGTGAGATTGGCGAGTCGCTACCATTATTTGACTACCTCCTTTGGAACAACGCCATTGTTTCTATATGTCCTGTATGAGGAAACATATCCATCAGTGCAACTTTGCTTACAGTAAATCCAGCTTGCACTAATAGCGCGCTATCTCGTGCCAAGGTGACAGGATCGCATGACACATAGAGCACTTTGCTAAATTGCTGCAGTGACATTTGCTTTAATACTTCATACGCTCCGGTGCGAGAAGGGTCTAGTACCAATGTATCTAAGCCTTTGTTAAACCACTGGGCTGAAGCCATTTCTTGCGTCAAGTCAAACTGGAAAAACTGTGCATTGTCGATTCCATTAGTGTGCGCATTTTGCGTCGCCATTGCAACCGAAGAAG
Source organism: Pseudoalteromonas luteoviolacea (assembly GCF_000814765.1). Taxonomy (GTDB): domain Bacteria; phylum Pseudomonadota; class Gammaproteobacteria; order Enterobacterales; family Alteromonadaceae; genus Pseudoalteromonas; species Pseudoalteromonas luteoviolacea_H. The sequence goes on along the minus strand of NZ_JWIC01000004.1, from coordinate 607,229 downwards.
CAACCCCTTCCACACCAATAACTTGCTTTGCATGTTTTGCGAACAATAATGAAAAATTACCAATGCCACAAAACAGATCGAGGACCTTTTCCTGCCCTGTTAACTCAAGCCAATTCAGCGCTTGATCTAGCATGGCTGAGTTAACTGCAGCATTAACTTGGATAAAGTTATTCAGCCTAAACTGAAATTCCGTGCCACCAACTTGATACTCTGGTAAGACAGAATAATATGGCTCTTCATTGCCATCATCCCAAATGACTCGCCACCCTCTTTGCTCAAACTGAGTACGTACGCCTTGTTTTACTTCATCGTCAATCACTTTGGTATGACGCAAAAGAATATACGGGGCGTTGTCAGCTTCACATAATTGAACATGACTGACACTTCTTAGTTGTGTGTGGCTATTTAATATTTTTCTCAAATCGATAAAAACGGATTGATATACCTGACTTAACACGCCACACTCGACCACATCGACCAATTTTTTTGATTTTGCTGCGCGAAAGCCCAAGTTCAGCAATTTCTCTTTTTTATCAAAGTAAGTCGCAATACGCGCAGCTCGACGATAGTGTTTACCGTTACTTTCTATTGGGTGTGCCCATGGTAATGTGTCGGTGCCCGAAAACTTAGCAAACAACTTTTCAACTGCTAATTGCTTATGTCCAAGCTGCGCTGGCTTCTCTAAGTGTTGCAATGAACAACCACCACATTGCTGATAGTGAGGACAAAATGCATCTACGCGCTGTGCACTTGCTATGAGCACTTTTTCAACTGTCCCCTCAAATAGCTTTGCTTTTTGTTGAGATACACGTACTTTCACGCGCTCACCCGGTAGCGCCCCCTCAATAAAACCAACTTTGCCATTGTGCTTCGTAACACCTCGCCCTTGGTGATCAAGCGACTCAATTTCTACTTCAATCACCTGACCCTTGCCAGATGTTTTTTTAGCACGAAAAATTTGTGCCATGTACCGCCCCTTATACATTGCTAAACACCTATGAACTCGCTACTCTAGAGTTCATAATTATCAAAGTTTTATATCGCTCAATATGTCTAAATTAAGCTTACGCGATAGCGTTTTATTGCTTACCCTGATCCCGACGGTGTTAATCGGTTTAATACTTGGTGGATATTTTACTATAAATCGCTACGTAGAGCTTGAACAAATCCTAAAACAGCAAGGTACCAGTATTGCTAACTCACTGGCCATGACCGTTGAGCAACCACTCGATTCTAAAGATAAAGCCAAGCTACACAGTATTATTACCAAAGCCCATAACCAACATGCTGCTCTAGTCAACAGTATTGCGGTTTTTGATTTGCACAACCAGCTGATTATGACGAGTAATTACCACAGTGAATTTAATGATTTACACTATCGTGGAAACGTAGCCGCACTACATGCTACCGAAGCGCAGAAGCTACGTAACAACTACATCATTTTTGCACCGGTTAAACACTATGGAATTGGAGAAACATGGACGGACGCCCATGCCCAAACAATTGCCGTTTTAATGGTGGAGATAAGTCAAGATCAAGCCATCATTGGCCAACAAAAGGCCTTGCTATTAAGCGGTACAATCATTCTTGCCGCATTGTTTTTAAGTATCTTTCTCTCAACCCGTCTAAGCCGGACTTTTTCTACTCCGCTTTCTCAATTGCAACTGGCGACTGACAAGCTCATCGAAGGTAAAACTGACATTGGCGTCAATGAGCAAATGCAAGGCGAGTTTGATATGATGCGCCAAGGCTTAATCACTATCAGTGAAAAAATGGTCGGACAGAGAGATGAAATGCAAAAGCACATCGATCAAGCCACCAGCGACTACCGAGAAACTTTAGAGCAGTACGAAACGCAGAATATTCAGCTGAATATTGCAAAAAAAGAAGCCCAAGTTGCCAACCGTGTTAAATCTGATTTCTTGGCTAAGATGAGTCATGAACTCAGAACACCACTCAACGGAGTCATTGGATTTACCCGACAGCTTTACAAAACGCCTTTAAACAAACACCAAAAAGATTACTTAGATACCATAGAGCTTTCAGCAAATAGTCTACTTACCATCATCAGTGATATTCTTGATTTCTCAAAATTAGAAGCGGGTGCCATGGAGCTGGAGAATATACAGTTCCAACTGCGCGATGCGGTGAATGAAGTCATGACTTTACTTGCCCCTAGCGCATATGAAAAACAGCTAGAATTGTCCATTGCTGTCAACCGGCAAGTGCCTGACAACCTAGTCGGAGATCCAACGCGCTTTAAACAAGTACTGATTAACTTGATTAGTAATGCCATTAAATTTACTGAAAAAGGCTCGGTTAAGGTTGATATCAGCCACCGCTTAAAAGGTGACTCTCAAACTTCATTATTGGTCTCTGTCAGTGACACTGGCTTGGGGATAGCGCAAGAAAAGCAGGACACGTTATTTACTCCTTTTGCACAAGCCGATACCAGTATCACACGCAAGTTTGGAGGAACCGGGCTCGGTCTCATCATCACCAAACATATTGTTGAAGTCATGCAAGGCAGGATCACATTAAACTCGGCACTTGGCAGCGGCTCTTGCTTTACATTTAATGCCATATTTAATTTGCCAAATCGACTCTTTAATGATGATTTGCCTTGCAAACCACTCGAAAACAAGCGTGTACTTTATTTCGAGCCTCAAGAGCACACACGTAATGCAGTCATCGCGCAAATTGAAACCTGGCATATGCAAGTAACTGTATGTGACAGCGATGAAGCCTTTTATAACGCACTGGCGCAAGAGTTTAGTTATGACATTTGCCTGGTCGGTAATATGGCAACCGTTGATGATATGCAAACGGTGAAAGGCTATATTAGCCAAGCGCGAGAGAAAGCCGATTACTTATACCTGATGGTCAACACCATCTCCCACAACATGCGGGAATCATTAATTGGTAGCGGTGCTGATGCATGTATTAGCAAGCCACTCCATCACAGGAAACTCTGTGAAATGCTTGCGGCGCCCTATCGCTTGGATCACCCAGATCTTTCCATCGAAACAGACAGCGCCACCCACTTACCGCTTAAAGTACTCATTGCAGACGACAATGACGCTAACTTAAAGTTGCTCTATACTTTGTTAGAAGAGCAAGTTGAAACCATTGAAACTGCCCACAACGGTGCGCAGGCCGTTGGACTTTGCAAAACACATAAATATGACTTGATATTTATGGATATTCAGATGCCAATTATGGACGGCATAACAGCCTGTATAAGTATTAAAGAGTCATCGATGAATGATGATACCCCCATTATTGCTGTCACTGCCCACGCACTCGCAGGAGAAAAAGAGCAGTTGGTCAAAGATGGGTTTAGCGGATATATGACCAAGCCCATTGATGAAGATATGCTCAAACAGATCATCTGTGATCACAGTGCAACCTCACCTGTCGAGCGAGCGCAAAAAGAAGAACAGATGGTCAGCAGTGTAGCGCCTTTTGAAAGTCACTTGCTAGATTGGAACCTGGCTTTGCAGCGCTCTGGTAATAAACCTCATTTAGCACTCGAAATGCTCAATATGTTGTTACAGAGTGTGCCTGAAACCATAGAGCACCTCAATGAGGCCAGTGAACAAGAAGATCCTGAATTATTATTAAAGGTAATTCACAAATTTCACGGCGCATGTTGCTACACGGGCGTACCTAAGTTAAAAGCTTTAGCGGAAACCATCGAAACGGCGTTAAAACAAGACAAGGGTTTTGACTATGTTGAACCCGAGGTTTTAGATCTCATTGATGAACTCACTAACCTCAATAACGATGCTGAAATTACCGCCACATCTAGCTTGTAATGCATCACGCGGTAGGAAATTGCGCGGTTAATTTCCTACAAGCAATAAAAAAGGCGCACATGGCGCCCTTAACATTCCGAAATAAAATCTTATAGTGCTGCAAAAACTTCGTCTGTTTTTGCTGCACAAATAAAGTCATTCTTGTGAAGACCTTTAATTGAATGACTCCACCAAGTTACTGTTACTTTACCCCATTCAGTTAATAAACCAGGATGGTGGCCTTCATCTTCTGCCATATCACCTACTTTATTTGTGAACTCTAGTGCTAGTTTGAAGTTTTTAAACTTATACACTCTTTCTAGTTGCATGATACCGTCGCGTACTTCAGGTACCCAATCAGGGATCTGCTTAATCAGTACTGCTAACTCTTCATCTGACACTTTTGGCGCATCCGCACGACACGCTTCACATTTTTGTGCACTTAAATCAGACATGGGGGGTTCCTTAACTTGCTAATTTATTTTTAGGTGGAAATTTTGGCTCAAACAGCCCTAATTCTTTTGCTTTCTCAACTAAAGCCATGATATCCATCTGTGAAATATCAAATAGATCATCTATCGAATTAATGGTGTAGTATAAAGGCTGCATGATATCAATACGATATGGTGTACGTAGTACATCTAAAACTTCAAGTTTATTGATCTCAGGTGTATCAGAATACACATATTGAGTTTCGCCAGGACTTGATAAAATACCGCCGCCGTAAATACGCAAACCATTGTCAGTTTGCATCAAACCAAACTCGACTGTAAACCAGTACAAACGAGCAAGATAAACGCGATCTTTTTTCTCTGCTGCGTAACCCAACTTGCCATATTTGTGTGTAAACTCAGCAAATGCAGAGTTTGTTAACATGGCACAGTGACCAAATATTTCATGGAAAATATCAGGTTCTTGAAGGTAATCAAACTCTTCACGAGATCGAATAAACGTGGCTACTGGGAATTGTTTATTGGCAAGCAATCTAAAGAATTCATCAAAGTCGATCAGTGCTGGTACGGGGGCCACTTGCCAACCAGTTTCTCTTTCAAGTACAGCGTTAATTTCATGTAGTTGAGGAATGCGGTCATGAGGTAGGTTGATCTTCTTTAGACCTTCCATATATTCATCACACGCTTTTCCCTCAATGCATTTAAGCTGTCTTGCAACTAGCTCAGACCAAATTTTATTCTCTTCTTCACTCCACTCAATGACGCCTTGCTCATTAGGCTGCTTGGAAGTGTATTTACTAGATTTAGCCATAGTAACCTTCTTTATCTCGATCTCCACTTCTTGTGGTGGAGCATTCAAACCTGTTATTTCGATACTAAGTAAAAGTGAGCAAAATATTAATAGGTAGGCCCAAAATGGCCCACCTACAGAACTCTAAAATCGTAAATTAAAAATTACACAATTGAACACAAAATAATACACCCCTTACTTTATAGGCATTACAAGCAACACCACCGTAAACTTTTATATACGATCAAATGCACTTTTTAGGTCCAAGATGATATCTTCAACCGCTTCAAGACCAACAGAGATACGAATGAGCCCATCAGAGATCCCTGCAGCTAAACGCTCTTCTTGGGTATAAGGTGAATGCGTCATCGATGCAGGGTGCTGAATTAACGTTTCAGGATCACCAAGACTAACCGCTAAGGTACATAGTGAAGTGGCATTAATAAAAGCTTCACCATCAGCCAGTGTACCTTTAATTTCAAAGGCGATTACACCACCTGCGCCTTTCATTTGCTCACCTAAGTATTTATGTCCAGGATGAGATGCCAACCCAGGGTAATAGACTCTCTCTACTTTTGCGTGGTCTTCTAAGAACTCCGCAACTTTTTGAGCACTTTGACAGTGACGCTCTATGCGAACATGCAGCGTTTTTAAACCGCGATTGATCAACCAAGCATCATGTGGGCTTATCGTCGCTCCAATGTCCTTCAATACTGTTAACTTGATGGTTTCAATATGCTCTTTACTACCACATACGATCCCCGCAACAACGTCACCATGACCATTTAAATATTTAGTGGCGCTGTGGATCACAATATCAATGCCATAACGATTTGGCTTTTGCAGCAAAGGCGTCATAAAGGTATTGTCAACCACGCTAATTAAATTATGCCTTTTCGCAAACTGGCCCAACATAGCTAAATCCAATACTGTCATATTTGGATTTATCGGTGTTTCTGCAAATAACATTTTACTATTTGGCTGAATGGCATTTGCGAGCGCTGCTTCATCTGTCATATCGACAAAACTGACCTCAATGCCAAATTTAGGTAGCATATGTGCAAATAATGCAAAACTACATCCATACAACGCACTCGAGGCAATTAAATGATCACCGTGCTGTAAAAAACTGAGCACCGATGCAGACACGGCCCCCATTCCCGTGGCTGTTGCTGCCGCATCTTCCATTTCTTCTAATTGTGCGAGCTTTTCTTCAAGCTCTCGCGTTGTTGGATTACCAAGGCGCGTATAAATGTAACCCGCTTCTTCTCCTGCAAATCGTGCAGCCCCCTGCGCTGTACTTTCAAATTTAAATGTTGATGTTTGGTACAAAGGTGCTGTTAATGCACCATGTGGATCATTTGCGTGGTGTGGACCGTGTATACAGTTGGTATAATCATGTAACTTCTTCATTGCTTGCCTGTTGTTATTATTCAAAATGTTTATATCTTATGTAATTAGATATTCCATGATGGATAAATGTACAAGCATGCTGGAAGTTCAGAAGTCTAAGTGAGAAAGATTAATCTGTTTAGCCTGTACACATATGTTGTCACTTAAACCGCAACCACCTATGCGCACCAGCTCAGTTAGTTTTGTTTAATTAATTGGTTTGTTAGTTTTTTTGCAAAATCAGATAAGAAGTTTGTTTTATTTTTCATACTCGGAATTGGCCTGCATAGCGCCATTGCTTTGTAACCCAGTCTGGCAGTAAAAACACCCGCGCTGAGTCCTTGAGCCGATCTGGCTGAGAGTTTACCAAGCAGTTCTGCACCTAAACTCGTCGCAGCAAGATCGCTGAGCAACTCAGATGCCCCCACAAACACGATTTGCTTGGCTAGCAACTTATATAATTTTATACGACTACGATAGCCCAATGTGATCCCATAATGCAGACTCAGCTTTTCAATCAAACTAACACCACGCCACAATACGGCTAGCATATCTGTAATGGCCATTGGACTAAGTGCCACCATCAGCGCCGATGTGGTTGCATAGTCAGCAATCATTTTTCTCGCTTGCTCATCTTGCGCTTGCAACACCGTCACTTCGTACAGTTGCAATATTTCCTGATCTGTATAATGACTCTTCACGCTTTGTTGAAACGTCGTAACCTCGCTTTTGGGCAACTTCGCTAGCACCGGCTTCAGCCAAGCCTGTGCCTCACCAATTTGATTACTATTTAACAGTCTCAATGCGTGTTCTCGACGCTGCTCTAATTGCTTTAATGTACGTAAAGCCTTCGCCTCTTTTAGCAGAAATTTACCACTCCAGGCAATCAATGAGGCCATAAAAAGTAAGTACACACTTGCTAGAATAACGTTTTGCTGAAAAGCACCATAAACGGTTAACGCCAGCTCTATAGGTATTAGAATCGCCAAACTAAACACCAAGCCATGTCGCCAACCAAGTTTTGATTTACTCGGTTGTACACTCTGTTCAACTGACTCATCACCTGAGAACGGTTCGAACGTTTGCTCTGTGCTCACAGGCACAGCATCACACTCTATACGCTCACCCAATCTTGGGCTTGTAGACAAATGCGCCTCGGGTTGTTCCGTTTCTATGCGCCTGCCTGCAAATCTTTTTTGTGAGTCCGTCATGTGAGCTTATCTCCAATCAAAAACTGTAAAGTGTGGTCTAAGCGAATATGTTCAAGCTGCCCTTGATGAGCTGGAAGTGGGTAAAAAGATAGAAAATTAAAGCCTTCCTGGGGCCATTGAGAAGCTGAAAGCACATGCTCTGGTGGCTCTGGTGGTAAATAGGTTATATATTCAGGCTCACTCAATGGTCGGCCATACACACAATGTAACGTCTTCCCCGACTCATTGACTTGTTTAGATTGGCAACTTTTCACCGATGAAATGGTCATCGTATCCACTGTCACGCCCGAAAATTTAAGCTCATTTTCTTGCTCACATAAAAGCTCATGTAACAGGCGTGTCAGGTTATCTTGTTCTGGTAAAGCTACAGCGTCACACTTATTGACCGCAAATAGTACTTTATCTATCTTAGGTTTAAACAATCGTTGTAATAGGCCGCTTTTACCATGTTGGAACATACCTACAGTCTCTTTTAACGCGAGTTTAGTCTGTGCAAGCGTCGCTGGCCCATCATTTAACGCTCCCAAAATATCAACCAATACTAATTGTCGGTCAAATGCGCAAAAATGATCTTTATAAAATGGCATGATCACCTGCTTTTTATAAGCTTCAAAGCGGTTTTCCAATTGCTTATATTGACTCTCATCATGGTACTGACCATGTGTCAATAAAGGAAAAAACTGAATAATGGGCGCGCCAGCTAAATCACCAGGGATCAACATTCTGCCAGGTTGCAACTGAGCGACTTTTGTGTGTGTTTTAAGTTGAATAAGGGTGCTTTGATAAAGTGCTGAGAGCTCGTCTAATTCAGCCATATTAATCGCAACGCTGGCATCAAACTGATTGAGTGCTGATAAAAACGCCGCACAATATGTGTCATAGCCGGGAGTAGATAATATATCTAGTTGTGCTCTACTCCACTGCTCATATGTCATATTTAATAGCGGTAGATCCATCAACCACTCACCAGGATAGTCAATCAACTCTAGATGTAAGGTATGGTCGTTTGCAATATGTTGACGCAGACCACTGCGGCTTTGAAACTTGAGAGCTAACGTCAGTGTGTTAATTCGTTCTGTCGAAGGTGGCCAACTAGGTGGTGTCTGCATGAGATGTGCGGACGCTGTGGTGTAATCAAATGTGGGGATATCGAGCGCTTTTTGTGGCACCTGTTTACAAGCAATAAGGCGCTGCTCTCTGATCACATCAAAAAATGGCAGGTTCTGACTGTTTGCCTGAGTTGTCAGGTGTTTAACCAAGGCAGTAATAAAAGCGGTTTTACCGCTGCCACTAAACCCAGTAACGGCTAATTTAACATGTTGATCTAATGAGCGCTGTAATGTTTTTTGCGCTTTACTTTGCAGTTTTTCAAGTGCCTTATGAGTAACACGTTTCACGCTCATACTAATTACAAATCCCTATCGTTTAAGTGGCGTGGCGACTATTCGCCACGTACCATTACAACTTATTTATTTCCCTTTTGACCGTAAATTCAGGTGACGTCACATACTGCTCCATTGACTGAATGCGGCCATCTAGCTTACCCAACCTATCTTTCAAATCAAACAAAGCTTGGCGTGGCGGCTCACCTTTTTGCCATACTTTAAATTTCACTGAGACAGGATCCGTTTCATAACTATTGGCAGTGTTTTCCAGCTCTGGCGCCTTGCGGTCTAAAATAAACCAGCAGGCAATATAAATAACGACAAATAGAGGACCACCCGATAACAAGACCGCTGTTACAAAGAGAATACGTACCAGCCAAAGTTCCATGTTAAAATAATCACTAAGACCTGCACATACACCCGCTAACTTGCCTCGTTTTGGGTCGCGATATAACTCTCTGCGTTTGTGACTCATACTTTGCGCCTCCAATCTGGTGATTCTTGATCTAACAGCGCCTCCAATGTTTCAACGCGCTCTGCCATCTTTTCTGCTTTATTTGCCAACTCGATAAGCTGGCGATGTTCATGCTCACTTAGCCCCTGACTCACCTGTTTTTTACTTTTGTAATGAAGAATGAGCCACAGCGGAGCCACCACGAGCATAAAAAGAATAATTGGGGCTACTAGTATCTCTGCGTCAAACATAATCTTCTCCTGTTTATTTAGTCTTGGCAGCGTATTTGTGTATTGCACCTACTGTAACAGTAGGTGCCATTATGTTCACTTATTTGCAAGTTTCTTTTTTAAAGCTTCAAGCTCATCATCTACTTTTTCATTTTTTTGTAGATCTGCAATTTCATCTGCTAACGATTTTTTACCCAAGTCATATGACTCGACCTGCGCTTCCAAACCATCAATTTTATTTTCGTAGCGCTCAAAACGATTCAATGCATCTTCAACTTTCGTGCTGTCTAATGCCTTTTTAACATCTAAGCGAGACTCTGCTGAGCGTTGACGTAGCACAATCGCTTGCTGTCGTGCTTTCGCATCAGCTAGCTTCTCTTGCAGTGTGGTCACTTCTTGCTGTAATTTCTCGATGTGTGACTCGACATGACTAAGTTCTTCAGCAACGCTTTGTGCTGCATCCGACGCCTTTTGTTTTTCAAGTAACGCCGCTCTTGCAAGATCTTCGCGCTCTTTTGTCAGTGCTAATTCCGCTTTTTCCTGCCAGTCATTGGCTTGACCATTTAATTGCTCAACGCGTCTTTCTAGCTCTTTCTTCTCAGCGAGTGTCTTTGCAGAAGTAGAGCGCACTTCTACTAACGTGTCTTCCATTTCTTGGATGATCAGTTTAACCATTTTTTCTGGATCTTCCGCTTTATCCAAGATTGCATTAATATTAGAATTTACGATGTCAGCAAAACGTGAAAAAATTCCCATAATCTTTTACCTCATTGGTTGTGAATTATATTGCTGATAAATATGTATCAATAAGCTTGCCAACTTTAAAAAGAAAAATAAACAATAAATTTCAACAACTTATAATTATAATAAAAAGCTACCCATCCCGTTTTTTTTCAAATAAACTAGATGTTAGTCAAAAAAACCAAGAGTTAGTCAAATATGAGTCAGTTCCGTCAGCAGGATAATTTACTCGGCCAATCTGATAGCTTTTTAGCTGTATTAGATCAGGTCTCTCAACTTGCTCCATTAGAAAAACCAGTGCTCATTATAGGTGAACGTGGGACAGGTAAAGAGCTCATCGCAGCACGATTACACTTTTTATCTGAAAGGTGGGACCAAAACTACGTCAAGCTCAATTGTGCAGCATTAAACGAAAACTTACTTGAAAGTGAATTGTTTGGCCATGAATCAGGTGCCTTTACTGGCGCCAATAAACGTCATGAAGGACGCTTTGAACGCGCTAATGGGGGCACACTATTTTTGGATGAATTGGCCAATACATCAGCAATGGTGCAAGAGAAACTGTTACGTGTCATTGAGTATGGCGAATTTGAACGCGTGGGGGGCAAACAAACTGTCAAAGTTGATACCAGGCTAGTCTGTGCAACCAATGAAGACTTACCAAGCCTTGCTGAACAGGGGGAGTTCAGACATGACTTATTAGACAGGCTTGCATTCGACGTGATCACCTTACCACCGCTACGCGCACGCCAAGAAGATATATTGCTACTTGCAGAACACTTTGCAATTAATATGGCCAGAGATCTTGGCTGGTCACTCTTTAGCGGATTTACTCGCAAAGCGACTGAGGCATTGCTTGAGTATGATTGGCCGGGCAATATTCGCGAACTGAAAAACGTGATAGAGAGAAGCTTATATCGCCATGGCAACGAGCACCTTGCAGTGCATCACATTACGTTTGACCCTTTTGAAAGCCCTTATCGGCCACAGCAGAGAATAAAAGCGCAAAAAAATGAAGCACAACCTCACATATCACAGCCACAAATAGGTGAAAAAGAGCCATTGGATATTACTGAAAACGCATCTTCGCCTGTTACATCACAAAGCTTCCCTTGCGATTTAAAAACTCTCTCAAGTGACTACGAAATTGACTTACTCAAAAAAGCACTTGAATTCAGTCAATTTAATCAAAAGAAAACTGCACAAAACCTTGGATTGACGTATCATCAACTAAGGGGATATTTGAAAAAATACAATTTGTTAGACTCACAACAAGAGGCTTAGCTGTGGTCGCCACAATGACTGATCTGTATAACACCTGCCAACGATATAAAACTGTGGTTTTTGCCACGTTCACTGCCGTATATCTCTCGGCATGTGGGGAATCGCCACAAACAAAATCGGCAAATAAAACCCAAGGGATCGTTTATTGTGCAGAAGCAAACCCTGTTTCTTTTAACCCTCAGGTCACCACAACGGGCTCAACCATCGATATTATTGCCAATCAGCTGTATAACTCTTTGATTAGCATTGATCCGATCACTGCGGAATTTAAACCAGAATTAGCTACCGAGTGGTTAATTAGCGATGATGGTAAGAAAATAACATTCAAGTTAAGAGAAGGCGTGCAATTTCACAGCACCGAGTATTTTACGCCGACTCGAACGATGAATGCTGATGACGTGATTTTCTCATTTAGCCGCTTGTTTGATGTGTATAACCCTTATCATTTTGTTCAAGATGCCAACTACCCATACTTTCAAAGTGTAGGGATGGACCAGTTGATAAGAAAAATTGTTAAAGTCGACGACTACACCGTTAGATTTGAACTTTTCAGTGCTGAAAGCAGTTTATTATCTAATATTGCCACTGATTTTGCAGTGATCTTATCTGAAGAATATGCAATGTTACGTGAATCTCAAGATAAAAAGCACCTTTTTGATTCCTTACCAATTGGCACAGGCCCCTACAAATATAAACATTTTTTAAGAGATAATTTAGTCCGTTTCCACAAACATAGCGGCTATTGGAAACATGATTACGCAGTTGATCAATTGGTCTATGACATCACAACCAACAACACAACTCGAATTGCAAAAATGCTCACTAAAGAATGCGATATTACATCGCATCCAAGTGCTACCCAGTTAGAGGCTCTATCACAACGGCAGGATATTGTGGTCGACAAGGCCGTTAACTTAAATGTGGGCTACTGGGCATTTAATACTGAAAAGCCACCTTTTGATAATGTTTTAGTCAGGAAAGCCCTAGCTCATAGCATTGATTTTGACAAAATTATGCAAGCGGTGTTTTATGGTAACGGTATTGCAGCACAATCAATTCTCCCGCCGTCATCGTGGGCGTTTACGAAACAAGTCATGCCTTATTATGACCCCCAAAAAGCAAAACAATATTTAACGGAAGCAGGATTTCCAGATGGTTTTGAAATGACACTTTGGGCCATGCCTGTGTCACGGATTTATAACCCTAATGCTCGAAAAATGGCTGAGCTAATCCAAAGTGACCTTCGACAAATAGGCATAAGAACCAGAATTGTTGAGTATGAGTGGAATGCATTTATTGAACGCATTGGCCGACATGAACATGACAGTGTGTTACTTGGTTGGGCTGCCGATACGCCTGATCCAGATAACTTTTTTAGCCCATTACTCAGTTGCACTGCGACCTTTACCGGTAAAAACCCCGCCAATTGGTGCAACCCTGAATTTGATCTGTTATTAACGCAAGCGCTAGATACCAACGATCTCAAAATGCGTAAACATTACTACCAACAAGCACAAAAAATGCTGGTGGAGCAACTTCCTGTAGTTCCCATTGCACATGGGGTTAGATTTCAGGCTCGCAGTGCTGATATTGCGGGTGCTGAACTTCGTCCCTTTGGCGGCGTATCACTGGCCAATGTAAGAAAAGGTGATCAGTAATGCTTGATTATTTACTGAGGCGATTAAGCTTGCTGCTATTTATGTTATTTGCGCTCACAGCATTTACATTTAGCTTAAACTACTTATTTCCTGGAGATTTACTGACTAATTTCAGCGGCCAATTAAACACCAGCTTTAACCAATCTCAAATGCTCGAGGAAAAGTATCGAATCGATGATAACGTCATTGTCCAATATGGTGCGTTTGTGAGCCGTTTATTCCAAGGCGATTGGGGACTATCACTTTCATCAGGCCAAACTGTCTCATCACATGTCGCTGTGCTGCTACCTGCAACATTAGAACTGTGCTTTTATGCATTGGTTGTTGCCGTTTTATTGGGGATCCCAGCAGGGATCATCACCAGTGCCTACTATAAAAGGTGGCCCGATAAAATTATCAGTACGCTTACCTTACTGGGCTTTTCAATCCCCGTATTTTGGCTGGCGCTGCTCCTTATTATGGTTTTTTGTCTTGGTTTTGGTTGGTTCCCTATGTCGGGTCGTATTGGCCTCTTATACGAAATCCCCGCAGTCACTAACTTCATTTTAATCGATATTTGGTTGCTTGGTTTTCCTTATGGTGGTCAGGCATTTCTTGATGCGCTGCACCACTTAACGCTACCCACAATTGTGTTAGCCATGTATCCAACAACCGTGCTGACCCGTTTTACTAGAGACTCCATGCTCAATGTACTAGAACAAAACTACATAAAAACAGCCAGAGCAAAGGGTCTTAACCGGAGGCAAATTATTTTAGATCATGCGCTACGTAACGCACTTCTACCAGTTATAAAACAAATAGGCTTGCAATTTAGCACCCTGATCACACTGGCCATGGTAACGGAAGTCATTTTTTCGTGGCCAGGCATTGGCCGATGGTTAATCGACAGCATTTATCAACGTGATTATCCTGCGATTCAAGGCGGTTTGCTCGCTGTGTCTATGTTTGTTATTTTTGCCAATATGTTAGCCGATTTGACCCACTCTTTACTCGACCCTGTATCTAGGAACCAGTCCCATGGCAAAGTTTAGACTATACAGTGAAGAGTCAAACCGATCACCTTTATCACGGCTATGGCGCACATTTAGAGCCAATCACCTGGCCTTGGTTGGCCTGTGGATGTTCATTGGGTTAACTCTGCTGGCGATGACTGCGCCTTTGTTAGCGCCTTATGGGATCGACCAACAGCATAGCGATGCGCTGCTGCTCCCCCCATCTTGGCATGATGATGGTGATGTTCACTTTATTTTGGGTACGGATGATCTCGGGCGAGATATTCTTTCAAGGCTGATGAATGGCGCCACTTATACTTTTGGTTTATCCATTGTAGCGGCATTGGTCACCACAATACTTGGGGTTGTACTGGGTACTTTAGCCGGGATAAACAAAGGATTTAAATCGAGTATACTAAACCATTTACTCGATATTACACTCGCGATTCCTTCTCTGTTACTCGCTATCATCATTATCGCTATTTTAGGACCTGGGCTTTTAAATACTGTGTGGGCTATCATCTTAGCCTTGTTACCACAACATATTCACTCAATTCGAAACCTCGTCGTTGAAGAGCTTAATAAAGACTACATAGGCGCTTATAGGTTAGATGGCGCAAGCCGCACTCAAACCCTGTTCCGGGGTGTGTTTCCTAATATTTATGAACATATCGTGGTGATATTTACTTTGGCATTGTCCACTGCAATTTTGGATATTGCTGCACTCGGCTTTTTAAAATTAGGTGCTCAACCGCCCACAACCGAATGGGGTGCCATGCTGGCTGAAAACCTTAGCCTAATTTATTTAGCACCTTGGACCGTTGGCTTACCTGGCGCCCTATTGTTTTTGTCTGTGTTAGCCACTAACCTTGTTGGTGATGGGCTGAGAAAAGCGCTGCAAGCTAGAAAGGCAACCTGAT
Organism: Pseudoalteromonas luteoviolacea; assembly: GCF_000814765.1. GTDB lineage: Bacteria > Pseudomonadota > Gammaproteobacteria > Enterobacterales > Alteromonadaceae > Pseudoalteromonas > Pseudoalteromonas luteoviolacea_H. Next base: position 591,923 of record NZ_JWIC01000004.1, on the reverse strand, counting down.
GCAATTACTCGATATTAAAAACCTCACCATTGAGCTCCCTACTGAAGACGGTGTAATTAGGGCCGTGGATAAAGTAAATTTGAGTCTTAAAGAAGGTGAGGTACATGCACTTGTTGGCGAGTCGGGCTCAGGGAAAAGTTTAATAGCCAAAGCCATTGTTGGCGTCCTCAATACTCGCTGGAAAGTGACCGCAGACCGTATGCATTGGCGAGGGGTGGACTTAATGCGTTTGAGCCCTGAAAAACGCCGTAAAATCGTCGGTCGAGATATGGCTATGATTTATCAAGAGCCAAGAAGAAGTTTGGACCCCACCGCAAAAATATTTGAACAAGTCGCTGAGTCACTGCCAGACGAGTGTTTTAAAGCCGGTTTTTTTGGTCGAAAAAAAGAGCGTAAAGTCAAGGTAAAAGCACTTCTGCACAAGGTGGGCATACGCGATGATGAGAAGATCTGTAGTAGCTACCCTCATGAGCTCTCTGAGGGAGTATGCCAAAAAGTCATGATAGCGATGGCCATTGCAAGAAACCCTCAGTTATTGATTGCTGACGAGCCCACCACGGCACTAGAAAGTACCACTCGCGCTCAAGTATTTAGGTTGCTAAAGAGCCTAAATCAGCTAAAAAATATGTCTATCTTAATGATTTCTCATGAATTGGAAGAAATAACCCAATGGTCGCATGCCATTCATGTGCTGTACTGTGGCCAGATGGTGGAGGCAGGGCCAACTAAAAAAGTATTTACCGACCCTTTTCACCCTTACACACAAGCCTTGGTTAAATCATTGCCAGACTATGCCCATGGGCTGGGCCACAAAGCCCCTTTTTATGCTCTCAAAGGAACAATCCCTCCATTACAGCATCTGCCAATTGGTTGTAGATTAGGCCCTCGCTGCCCGCAGGCACAAAAAGAGTGCGTTGCAACCCCTATACAAGTTAAATCACATGGGCATTCCTATGCATGCCACTTCCCATTAAATAGGGAGAAGAAAAAATGCAACCCGTGCTAAAAGTTCAAGCCCTGAGTAAAACATTTAAAACTCGATCTGGATTATTCAAACGAGATACTGTACAAGTTTTAAAAGATATCTCATTTGCTGTTTTGCCGGGCCAAACGTTAGCGGTCATCGGAGAAACCGGGTCAGGCAAAAGTACCTTAGCTAAGGTGCTGGCTGGTGCAGAAGATGCCGATTCTGGTCAGATCCTATTAAACGGCGATATGATAGTTGATGATGGGCAATCTAAACGTGAATGCCATCACATTAGACTTATATTTCAAGATCCTACCCGCTCACTTAACCCAGGTTTGACCATTGGCGAAATGCTTGATGATTGCCTAAGATTTAACACCAAGCTTACAGATGCACAACGAGATAAAAAAATTGAATTGACCCTGTCTCGAGTTGGTCTGCTCTCAGAACATTATGACTATTACCCACATATGTTCAGTGGCGGTCAATTACAGCGTGTAGCGCTAGCCAGAGCGCTTATTTTAGATCCTAAAGTCGTGGTATTAGATGAGGCACTTTCTTCGCTCGATCCCTCAGTGCGAGCACAAATAGTCAACTTGCTCTTAAAGTTGCAACAAGAAACAGATTTAACATATGTACTTATCACCCATCACCTTAGTCTCGTAAAACATATGAGCGACCGGCTACTCGTACTCAACAATGGTGAAGCCGTGGAGTATGGCTGTTGCCAAACTATTTTTAATCGTCCGCAATCTAAAGTAATGAAGAAGCTGCTCGCCGTATAAACCCGCAGCCGATCTTGAACGCAAAAAAAAACCACCGAATGGTGGTTTTTTTATTTATTTTAAACTGCGCTGATTAGTTCTCTTCAGTCACTTCAAAAGTACTTGGTTTAACAATTTCAGCCGTACCTTCAAGTGCACCTAGCAACGCCAAGTAATTTTTATTTACCTGTGTTCTAGTAATGCTTTGCTTTTGCTGAGGCTCAAGCTCATCTGTTACGTTAGCTAGATTAACCGCTTTAACCACTAATAGTGCAGAGTCACCATTATTAAGCTCTACCATCGCTTTAGATGTGCCCTCTTCTGTAGGGTGAGCCATCTTAAAGGCTTTACTTACCAGCGCTGGTGAGACCGCATAGCTTTGACGTGCTAGCGCAGCTTCTGATTTCACTTCCAATGACTCCGCTGCCGCTATTTCAGCTAACGTTTTGCCACCTTCAAGCTGCGCAAACAACTCTTGCGCTTTGTCTTTAGCCAGTTCAGAAGCTTTATCGTTTTCTAAACGTGTAGTAATCTGCGCAGTTACTTCCTCCAGTGGCTTCACCGCCGCAGGCTTATGCTCGACAACCCTTACTACAACTACGTGCTCTGGCGCAACTTCGATGACTTCTGAGTTCACGCCATCTTCTAACAATTCAGGTGTAAAAATAACACGAGAAACCTCAGGTGAATTTAATGGTGCAGGAAGCAAGTTGCGTGCAACCAATTCAGTGCGCTTAACTTCAAGGTTAGCCACTGCTGCTGCATCATCTAATGTATCAGCCACTTCGAATGCTAGCTCACGTACATCTTCTTGCTTGCCGTAAAACGCATCGATTTTTGCATTTTGCTCAAGCTCAGCTCTTAGCTCAGCAGCTAGTTCTTCGAACGATTTAACTTCTTGCGCCTGAAGATCCGTTAACTGAATAATATGGAAGCCAAACTCAGACTCAACAACCTCTGAATAGTCACCGATATTGGTTAACGCAAATGCAGCAGCTTCGAATTCTGGCTCCATCATCTCGCGCTCGATCCAATCAAGGTCTCCGCCTAACTCTCCACTTGCCACATCATCTGAATGTGTTTGAGCTAGTTCAGCGAAATCAGCCCCGCCTTGCAGTTGGGCATATAAATCTTGTGCTTTCGCTTTCGCAGCCTCTGCATCTTCAGTACTTTCAACTAGAATGTGCGAAACACGACGTCTCTCTTCTTCTAAATATTGAGCCTGATTCTCATCATAATAAGCTCTAACTTGCTCATCAGTCACAGGATCAAGTAGTTCTACATCAGATGCTTTTAGCTCGATATAATTCAGTGCAACCTGCTCAGCAGACATAAATTGATCTTGGTTTAAGTCATAGTAGTCTTTAACCTCTGACTCTGATACTGACACTTGTTCTTTTAACTTTTCTTTATCAAGTACTAAGTAATCAACGTCACGCGTCTGCTGTTGTAAAACCAAAGTGTGCTTTATTTCACCATCAAGCGCAAAGTCAGATCCAGCAATTGCAGAAACTAACTGGTTACGCGTCATTTCTGCACGCAGATATTCACGGAAATCATCTGGTTGGAAATTCATTTGTCTGATTAATTGCAAATAACGGTCATTACTAAACTGACCACCAATTTGAAAATAAGGCATTTCAAAAATTGCTTGCTTTATCTGCTCGTCACTAACGCGTAGACCTAGCTCTAGCGCAAGCTGATTTTGCAACTCTTGTTGTACTAAACGGTCTACAACTCCTTCACGGATTTGCGCCATATAAGCAGGATCAGAAGCGATTTGTTCGAAATACTCTCCAAACTGTTGCTCTAATCTACTACGTTCATTTTCGAACGCTCTCGCAAAGTCTAATTGCGAAATTTCAATACCATTGACTTCTGCAACTGGTTGCTCTGTGGTTCGACCTAGGTAACCACCGATCCCTGCCAGCGCAAAAGACAAGATAACTGCACCAAGAACGATCTTGGCAGCAAGGCCCTGAGACCCCTCTCTAATCTTTTCAAGCATTTATTCTATCTCTTATCTAAGTCAAAGCACCAAGGTACTTTGCATCAGTTAGCTCATGTAAAAAAAGCGTATCTTACCAGATACGCTTTTTATCTTGAAGCTTATGCGTCCAATTACATCTACATAACAATAGTGTGATTGTAAAAATAAGCTCTTTCTTAGTTAACCGCGTCTTTTAAAGCTTTACCAGCTTTAAAAGCAGGGATGTTAGCAGCAGCAATATCAATTGCAGCACCCGTTTGAGGGTTACGGCCTGTACGTGCAGCGCGTTCACGAACAGAAAAAGTACCAAAGCCTACAAGGGCAACTGAATCGCCTTCTTTTAGCGCAGCGGTTACTGACTCAATGAATGAATCCAGTGCACGACCAGCAGCGGCCTTAGAAATATCAGCATCAGCTGCGATTTGATCGATTAATTGAGATTTATTCACAATATCATCCTCTTACATTGTTATTATCAAGAGCGATGGCGTTTTAAAACTAACATCACTTTTGTTGTTAACTACGAGAAATCTTTCGATTCTCTATTGCTTAAATGTATTACAGCCTAGAAACTACGGGGCTTCCCGTGTCCTAGGCCTAAATCCAGTGCTTAACTTAGCACACCAACGGGATTTGAAAACCCTTTTTCTCGACTTTTTTAAGCTTTAACAGCAGTTTTTTGCGTTTCCACAGTAAAACTGTCCACAGGTTGAGCAAGCGCAATAGATAAAACGTCCTCAATCCATGTCACAGGGTGAATTTCGAGGCCATCTAATACGTTATCTGGGATCTCTTTTAAGTCACGTTCATTCTTTTTCGGAATGACCACTGTCTTAATTCCACCACGGTGCGCAGCCAGTAACTTCTCTTTTAAACCACCAATTGGTAATACTTCACCACGCAGTGTGATTTCACCAGTCATAGCCACATCACTTCTTACCGGATTGCCAGTCAAACTTGAAACTAAGCCTGTGACCATCGCAATACCAGCACTTGGGCCATCTTTAGGAGTAGCACCTTCAGGCACATGCACATGAATATCACGCTTTTCATAAAAATCTTCGTTGATTCGAAGTTTCTCGGCACGATTTCTGACGACTGTCATCGCAGCTTGAATGGACTCTTGCATGACGTCACCCAAAGAACCTGTGTAAGACAGCTTGCCTTTACCAGGCACAGCCGCACTTTCAATGGTCAATAAATCACCACCGACTTCAGTCCATGCAAGGCCTGTCACCTGACCGACTCTGTCACCATCTTCGGCTTTTCCGTAATCAAAGCGCTGAACGCCCAAAAAGCTCTCCAGATTGTCTGCATTGATAACGACCTTCTTCTGATCCTTATCTAACAAAATGGTTTTCACCGCTTTACGACACAACTTAGACATTTCACGCTCTAAGTTACGTACACCCGCTTCACGTGTGTAATATCGAATGGTATTGATAATTGCGCTATCTTCTATTTCAATTTCACCCGCTTTTAAGCCATTGCGTTTAATTTGCTTTGGAATTAAATGCTGCTTAGAAATATTCAGCTTTTCATCTTCGGTATAACCCGACAAGCGGATCACTTCCATACGGTCTAATAACGGGCCTGGAATATTAAAACTATTTGATGTTGCCACGAACATAACATCAGACAGGTCGTATTCAACTTCAAGGTAATGATCAGCAAAACTGCTATTTTGTTCTGGATCTAAAACTTCCAGTAATGCTGATGCTGGATCACCACGCATATCTGATGACATCTTGTCGATTTCATCTAACAGGAAAAGTGGGTTTCTAACGCCAACTTTACTCATGCTCTGAATGAGCTTGCCTGGCATAGATCCAATATATGTACGGCGGTGGCCCCGTATTTCAGCTTCATCACGTACACCACCCAGTGCCATACGTACATATTTGCGGCCTGTAGAGCGCGCTATCGATTGACCTAGGCTCGTTTTACCCACACCAGGAGGGCCAACAAGACACAATATAGGGCCTTTTAGTTTATTGGTACGCTGCTGTACCGCCAAATATTCGATAATACGCTCTTTGACTTTATCTAAGCCGTAATGATCAGCGTCTAGAATCTTCTGCGCATTCGCTAAATCTTTCTTCACCTTTGAGCGTTTTTTCCAAGGCACATTGATTAGCGTATCAATATACGAACGCACCACTGTGGCTTCAGCAGACATTGGCGACATCATTTTAAGCTTATTCAGCTCTGAAGTGGCTTTTTCTTCCGCTTCTTTTGGCATCTGAGCTTCACTGATACGCTTTTTAAGCGTCTCAAACTCATCTGGCACATCATCTAGTTCACCAAGCTCTTTTTGAATCGCTTTCATCTGCTCGTTGAGGTAGTACTCACGCTGCGATTTTTCCATTTGCTTTTTCACGCGAGAGCGAATCTTTTTCTCAACTTGAAGTAAGTCTATTTCACCTTCCATCAATGCCATCAAGTACTCTAGGCGCTCAGTAACGTTATACAACTCAAGCACCTTTTGTTTTTCAGGTACTTTAATTGGCATATGCGCAGCCATGGTGTCAGCTAAACGTGCAGTTTCGTCGATGCCAGAAACAGAGGTCAGTACTTCAGGTGGGATTTTTTTATTGAGTTTTACATACCCTTCAAACTGGCTCACTGCACTGCGAATGAATATATCTTGTTCTTGCTCAGCAATGTTTTCTGAAGCAATGAACTGTGCATTTGCTAAGAAATACTCATCAGTAACCAAAAACTCATCAATTCTCGCTCTTTGTGTGCCTTCAACTAAAACCTTGACCGTGCCGTCTGGTAGTTTCAGAAGTTGTAATACAGTGGCAACTGTACCGACATCATAGATATCGTCAGTACTAGGATCATCGATGGAGGCTTCTTTCTGAGCCACTAAAAAAATTTGCTTGTCATTTTCCATTGCAGCTTCAAGACATCTAATAGATTTCTCTCTGCCAACGAATAGTGGGATCACCATGTGAGGGTAAACCACAACATCACGCAGTGCTAACACTGGAATTTCGACTCGATCCGTTCTCTCAAGCGTCATTATGTTCTCTTTGCACTTCATTTATTTTTAAGATTACAGAGGTATATGGGGATGCCCTCTATAAAGTTCAACTCTTGGACAAAAAAAGGAGCACTAGGCTCCTTTTCTAACTTAACTGATAAATCATTCAGATGCAGCTTTATCTTGATTGCTATTTTCGTAAATTAAAATGGGGTCTGACTCCCCTTTAATGACTGTTTCGTCAATAACAACTTTGCTGACATCTTCAACTGAAGGAAGTTCATACATGGTTTCAAGTAGAACAGCTTCAACAATTGAACGCAGTCCTCGAGCACCAGTCTTACGCTCCATCGCTTTATGTGCAATGGCTCTTAACGCGTCTTCACGGAATTCAAGTTCAACGCCTTCCATCTTAAACAACGCACCATACTGCTTTGTTAATGCATTCTTTGGCTCGTTTAAGATTTGTATCAACGCATCTTCATCGAGCTCAGTCAAGGTCGCTACAACTGGTAGACGACCAATGAACTCTGGAATTAAGCCATACTTAACCAAATCTTCAGGCTCAACATCTTTAAATGTCTCGCTCAATGAACGTTCACCATCAGAACTCTTCACCTCTGCACCAAAGCCAATACCAGTATTGGTGTGACTACGTTGCTCGATGACTTTATCTAGGCCTGCAAAAGCGCCACCACAGATGAATAAGATTTTAGACGTATCAACTTGCAAAAACTCTTGTTGAGGGTGCTTACGCCCGCCTTGTGGAGGAACCGATGCAACGGTGCCTTCAATCAATTTCAGTAACGCTTGCTGCACACCTTCACCAGACACATCTCTGGTAATAGATGGGTTATCAGACTTACGTGAAATTTTATCAATTTCATCTATGTAAACGATACCACGCTGTGCTTTTTCAACGTCATAATCACACTTTTGCAAAAGCTTCTGAATGATATTTTCAACGTCTTCACCAACGTATCCAGCTTCGGTCAATGTTGTCGCATCAGCCATAGTAAATGGCACATCTAACAATCGTGCTAACGTCTCTGCAAGTAACGTTTTACCACTACCTGTAGGTCCGATTAACAAGATATTACTTTTTCCGAGTTCTACATCGGATTTAATACCTTGGTTTTTAAGACGCTTGTAATGGTTGTATACCGCCACTGACAAAACTTTCTTTGCATGTTCTTGGCCGATAACATAGTCATCTAAGTGATTACGGATCTCTTTAGGCACCGGCAGTTTATCAGACGCATCATGCTGCGGCGCGATATCCTTGATCTCTTCTCTAATGATGTCGTTACACAGTTCGACGCATTCATCACAAATATAAACTGAAGGACCAGCTATCAATTTGCGTACTTCGTGCTGACTCTTACCACAAAATGAGCAGTACAAGAGTTTGCTGTTCTTGTCGCCGTCTGTAGGAGTGTCTGACATTCAACTACCTCTTAAATTGGGTGAGTTATCTCTATTTGGATAACACAATATATGCTTTAACTATACCAAATAAACTTTCAGTTGGCATAACTAAGCTAAAGCAAAGTGTCACTACTTAGTCATAAATAGCGTTTTACACCGAGAGTAACTCAACTGGACATCTTTAAGATATAGATCCAAGTTTTATTATTTCAAGGTGTAAAATTTCACCTTTGTTTAGCTTTTATCTCTAGCGGCTTGTATGCACCGCGTCAACTAGCCCGTAATCGACTGCTTCTTGCGCATTCATAAAATTATCACGGTCAGTGTCATTAGCAAGTACTTCGTATGGCTGACCTGTATGCTCTGCCATTAACCTGTTTAATTTTTCTTTGATAGTTAGGATTTCTTTGGCGTGAATTTCAAAGTCAGATGCCTGCCCTTGGAAACCCCCTAGAGGTTGATGGATCATTACACGAGAATTTGGTAGACAGTAACGCTTACCTTTAGCACCACCAGACAATAAAAACGCCCCCATACTTGCCGCTTGACCAACGCAAACAGTGCTCACATCGGGCTTGATGAAGTTCATCGTATCGTAAATTGACATACCTGCAGTCACAGAGCCACCTGGAGAATTAATATATAGAAATATATCTTTTTCTGGGCTTTCTGACTCTAGGAATAGCATCTGCGCCACAATTAAGTTAGCCATATGGTCTTCAACTTGGCCTGTTAAGAAAATAATTCTTTCTTTTAAAAGACGCGAGTAAATATCGTACGAGCGTTCACCTTTCGCTGTTTGTTCAACAACCATAGGCACTAAGGCGTTTAGAGGGTCTATCATACCGTCATTCATATTATTGGTTCCTTTATATGCGAGGCAGGCTTGCCGCGTCATTCAAGCATCACTACTTGAACATGCCTTAAACTATTAATCACTATTAACAAAAAAGGCTCGCAGCGCTGCGTTTAACAGAGCATTACGAGCCATTTAAGCGTTAGCTTAGCTGTAAGTCAATGCTTTCCTCTAAGACGAGGTAAGAAACTTACTCTGCAGCTTGCTGTGGGTTCATGATGTCGTCGAAAGATTTCTCAACATCAGTTACCGTTGCGCTTGAAAGTACAGCTTCTACAGCTTGCTCTTCCATTGCAACATTACGCATTTGCTGCATTAATTGATCATTTTCTTTGTAGTAGTTAACTACTTCTGAAGGATCTTCGTATGCAGAAGCAACCGTTTCGATTAGTGATTCAACTTTAGCATCATCAACTTTAATGTCGTTTGCTTTGATCACTTCACCTAGAAGAAGACCAGTTTTAACACGAGTTACTGCTTGCTCGTGGAAAAGCTCAGCAGGAAGCTCTGGCATGTTTTTAGCGTCGCCGCCAAAACGCTGTGCAGCTTGCTGACGAAGCGCGTCAATTTCTTGATCGATAAGTGCTTTTGGCACTTCAACTTCATTTGTGTCTAGAAGACCTTTGATTGCTTGCTCTTTTACCTTTGCTTTAACAGCTTGGTCAAGTTCGCGAGTCATGTTCTTCTTAACTTCTTCTTTAAGTGCATCAACACCGCCTTCAGCAACACCGAACTTAGTTGCGAACTCATCGCTTAGCTCAGGAAGCTCTTGCACTTCAACTTTCTTCACAGTGATAGTGAATTGAGCTGGCTTACCTTTTAGGTTTTCAGCGTGGTACTCTTCTGGGAAAGTTACGTCAGCAACGACTTCTTCACCCGCTTTCTTGCCTACGATACCATCTTCAAAACCTGGGATCATACGACCTTGGCCTAGCTCTAGAGGGAAGTCTTCAGCTTTACCGCCTTCGAACTCTTCACCGTCTACAGTACCTAGGAAATCAACTGTTACGCGATCGTTTTCGCCTGCAGCTGCATCGACTTCAGTCCAAGTTGCGTGCTGCTTACGAAGTGTCTCAAGCATGTTAGCAAGGTCGTCTGCAGTTACTTCAACAACTGGCTTTTCAACAGCTACTTTATCTAAGTCTTTAATTTCAACTTCTGGATAAACTTCAAAAGTCGCTTCAAACTCTAGATCTTTACCAGCTTCAAGTGATTTAGGAGCAAAGCTCGGTGCACCTGCTGGGTTAATTTTTTCAGAAACGATTGCTTCAATGTAGTTACGCTGCATAAGGTCGCCAGCAACTTCTTGACGAACTGCTGCACCGTAGCGCTTGTTGATCACAGAAACTGGTACTTTACCAGGACGGAAACCGTCAATACGCTGTGTTTTAGACAGTTGTTGTAAGCGTTTTTTAACTTCAGTCTCAACGTTCTCTGCAGGAACGGTGATAGTCAGACGGCGCTCAAGGCCTTGAGTCGTCTCAACAGAAACTTGCATGATATACCTCAATTTTCATTTTTGGCGGCAACGCGCCTTCCTTCACAAACAAGTCGACATAATAGTGTAATCAGAAACAATGCAAACACTGCATTTATTCACAACCAATTACCTGTCGAGCTTGCTGCCTGCCCCATCAGGGCACTATGTTAAACATTAGACGCGGCATTATAACCTATAAAACGGGAGAGTCGAGCAATCAGAACAAATAAATAATAGGAAAAAAGACAGTAAATTAAATGAATGAGATAATATGAGATAATTAGAAGGAAGATGGTCGGCGATGCAGGATTTGAACCTGCGACCCCTTGGACCCAAACCAAGTGCGCTACCAAGCTGCGCTAATCGCCGATAATAGTATATTTTTTTGAAAAGTGGTCGGCGATGCAGGATTTGAACCTGCGACCCCTTGGACCCAAACCAAGTGCGCTACCAAGCTGCGCTAATCGCCGATATAATTTTGAGTGTGTAGATGGGGCGACTGATGGGGCTCGAACCCACGACAACCGGAATCACAATCCAGGGCTCTACCAACTGAGCTACAGCCGCCACTACATACTTGTGGACTTTGTTTAAATGGCGCACCCGGAAGGATTCGAACCTTCGACCCACGGCTTAGAAGGCCGTTGCTCTATCCAGCTGAGCTACGGGCGCAACACAAACAACACTTGTGTGCTATCCACCTACTTCCTCGAGGAGGAAGTGGTCGGCGATGCAGGATTTGAACCTGCGACCCCTTGGACCCAAACCAAGTGCGCTACCAAGCTGCGCTAATCGCCGAATTTGTTACTTACTAAGAATTTTTTGTTTAACACCCCTCGTTGGCAACGGGGTGCATAATAGGGTTTTGAGTTGTTGAGGTCAAACATTTTTTTTATAAATTCGTTCAACTGCCTATTTTTGACTCAAAAGGGTTAAAAAGCAGCTTAAAAAGACAAAAATCACTCAACAACCACTGTGACTTATATTAATGCAGCTACATTAACACGGAATCTTGCTTGGCTAATTAGCTCAAGTTTGCGAAAATATAGTCAACACAGCTTTATTATCTCTGAAAAGCAATATTGTATGTGCCCATTAAGACTGCAGCTGTAAGTATTGTTAATAGAGTCCCCAAATAAGCTCTATAATCGTTCAAGTAAATAACCCCTAGATATAAAGGTCACCCATGACGGCAAACATCATCGATGGCAAAGCAATTGCGAAGCAGGTTCGCAGTACTGTCGCAACACGTGTTGAGCAGCGCGTAACTGAAGGACTTAGAGCTCCAGGACTGGCAGTGGTACTTGTCGGACAAGACCCCGCGAGCCAAGTATATGTTGGCTCAAAGCGCAAAGCATGTGAAGAAGTTGGCTTTGTTTCTAAATCATATGACTTACCTAGTGATACAAGCGAAGCACAGCTGTTGGAGTTAATCGACAATTTAAACCAAGATCAAGAAGTGGATGGGATCCTTGTTCAATTGCCTTTACCTGAAGGGCTTGATGCAGAAAAAATCCTTGAACGAATTCATCCTCATAAAGACGTAGATGGTTTTCACCCTTACAATGTGGGAAGACTTGCACAAAGAATGCCTGCACTGAGACCATGCACACCAAAGGGCATTATTACGTTACTGGAATCAACCGGTGTCCGCTACAAGGGTATGCACGCGGTCGTTGTTGGGGCATCAAATATCGTTGGCCGACCCATGTCTCTTGAGCTTCTACTCGCAGGCTGCACAACAACGGTATGTCATAAGTTTACGCAAGACTTAGAATCTCATGTTCGCCGTGCTGATCTGTTAGTTGTCGCAGTCGGGAAACCAGAGTTTATTCCTGGCGACTGGGTAAAAGAAGGGGCAATTGTGATTGATGTAGGCATTAACCGCCTAGAGTCGGGCAAACTAGTTGGTGACGTGCAATATGATGTTGCAGAAACAAAAGCCAGCTTTATTACACCAGTCCCTGGTGGTGTTGGTCCAATGACAGTCGCGAGCTTAATTGAAAATACATTAGAAGCGTGCGAAAACTACCACAGCTAATGTATTATTGGAGTGCTCAATGTTAAGGGTGCTCCACTTTTACATCCTCTTCACTTTCCTCACCCCCTCCTCTTCTATATTCTTTCGCAAGCATCTCTTGCAAAGCAGACATTTGCTTTTCAAATTCTTTTTGATCAATTTCTCCAGACTCAAGTCTTGCCAATAATTCTTGCATTTTTGACTCTATTTCTTTGATCTTATCTTCATTCACCCCGATGCGATTAAACATCATTGATTGACGGGCTTGTGCTAAAAAACTGTCATTTAATCGAGAGGCTGAGAGATCTTTTTGCTTTAATGATTGAGATAATTCCGAGTCTGTACTGAAGCTAGTCATTTCTTTAGCAAACACCTGAGGCTCGCTCTCTTTTGATTTGGGCCCTTTTATTTGCATGAATTCGGTAGGGGGAATTGAGACGCTTTTATGCAATAACATTGTCTTCTCCTTAAACTGTGGTAAATATGCTCCTCTACCACAAATTCAAAGCAAACACCGCGCCAAGTTGAGGGCAGTAGTCAACTTGGCCTGTCACATTTAGCACCTAAAGCCTGATTTATCTACACATAGACTTGATAATTTCTAATTGTGCTTTTTGTGCCTTCATATCGTTATTTGTAATAGCCACAGCATGATCGACTTTGGCATTTTTACACTTTTCTGTTAGCTCTTTATTCATGAGGTAGACTTTATCTTTTTGCGACTGCACAACCCCTTCAACACCTTGGTATTCTGTACGTTCTTCTGGGGCTGCATCTTTATCAAAAGACTCACCCTCATTAACCTTACACCCAGTTAAAAACAGCGCGAGTAAACCTATACCACAAGCAAACTTCATTATATTCAACTCCTTATTTATTGCTTAGGGCGCAAAAATAGCATGCACTCTAAGATTAACAAAGCGTCAAATAGATAAACTAAATGAGGAGCAAGCTGAACAGTAAATATTTACCGTGATTATTTCGGTATTGCCGCCATACACTCTACTTCTACCCGAGCCCCTAATGCTAATCCGTTGGTTGCAAAAGCACTTCGCGCTGGATAAGGTTTTGAAAAATACTTCGTATACACCGTATTGAACTTAGGCCATTCCTTGATATCTGCAAGCATAATCGTGCACTTCACAATATTCTGCATCGATAAGCCGTGAGCTTCTAAGCTTGCTTGAATATTTTCCATAGTTTGCTTACTTTCACCGGTAATACCGCCTTTCACCAGCTGTGTTGTGCCGGGTTGAATGCCAATTTGGCCAGATAAGTACACCATATCATTCACACGTACAGCCTCTGAAAATGGCAAATTATGGCCAGCAGGTAAAACAGCATAAGAGTTTAGGTGCTCAACCTGCTTGTTAGGTTTAGCGATGCCATGGCTCGCTGCGGCCAAAAAAGTTAAAGCAATTATTTTTTCCTTCATCATACGTTTCCATTCAAAACACGATACACTCAAAATATCACCGTTCAAAAAAAAGCCAAGGATATTTTCAGCCAAAGAGACTGGCATTTAAGCACGCAAAGAATAGCTTAAAAATGTATCAGCATAATTTCGCCTGTAAGAAAATACCGGTGATAAGATGAAAATAAAAAGAAAGTAAAGAATTTAAGTAACGATAGCCGTGCACTCCCTTATGCTGAGAGAACGAATATTGCTGGGGGCTACCAGACAAAAACAGGGGGTAATGGGAGCACTGACGCATTTCACTCAAATGGGCCCTGCCATACATATTTCTGCTAAAAAAAAAGAGCACTCAGTGCTCCTTTTTAAATATTTATTAAGATGTGCTTACGCTTTACGCCAAGTCGTTTTTCCAGCACTGTCTTCCAACACGACGCCCAGCGCAGTTAATGCATCTCTCGCCTCATCAGCAGCAGCCCAATCTTTATTGGCACGTGCAGTGTTACGCTGCTCGATCAAAGCTTCAATTTTCGCCACTTCATCTTCATCTTGCTCACCTTGTAAAAAGCTCTCCGGCGTCTGTTGAGCGATCCCGAGTACTTCAGCTAATTTTACCAAAATATAGGCGTGCTCACCTGCGGCTTTTACGTCAGTATCTTTCAATAAGTTTACTTCTTTGGCCAACTCAAAAATAACAGGTAAAGCTTCTGGCGTATTGAAATCATCATTCATGGCAGCTTCAAAACGCTCTGCGTAAGCATTGCCCTTAAGCTCAACTTCCACAAGCTCCACACCACGTAGAGCCGTGTAGATACGCTCTAGAGATGAGCGAGCTTGATCTAAGTTTTCTTGTGAGTAGTTTAACTGACTACGGTAGTGACCATTAATCAGGAAATAACGCACCGTCTCGCGGTCATACGCCTTTAATACTTCACGTACAGTAAAGAAGTTACCTAAAGATTTAGACATTTTTTCTTTGTTGACTTGTACCATACCTGTGTGGATCCAAGTATTTACGTAACAGCCATTATTTGCGCAGCAAGATTGTGCAATTTCATTTTCATGGTGCGGAAACTGTAGATCTGAACCACCACCATGAATATCAAATAAATCACCTAAGTGCTTAGAACTCATTGCACTACATTCAATATGCCAACCTGGTCGACCTTCGCCCCATGGTGATGTCCAAGATGGCTCACCTGGCTTGGCTTTTTTCCATAGTACAAAATCAAGTGGATCATCTTTGCCTTCAGCCACTTCAACACGCGCACCGGCTTGAAGCATATCCAAATCTTGCTGTGATAGCTGACCGTAATCTTTAAATGTGGAAACATCAAATAATACATCGCCGCTTTTTCCGACATAGGCATGTTTTTTAGCAATTAAGCGCTCGATCATTTCGATGATTTCATCCATATGACCCGTTACTGTTGGCTCAATGTCAGCAGGTAAGATATTTAATGCCTCAAAGTCATCGTGCATAGCTTTGGTCATACGCACTGTCAGGTCATTGATCTCTTCTTTATTCTCTGCTGCACGCTTGATGATTTTATCGTCGACATCAGTGATGTTACGAACATAAGTAACGTCATAACCTAAATAACGAAAATAACGGTTGATTACATCGAAAGATACATATGTGCGTGCATGTCCTACATGACAGAAATCATAGATTGTAATACCACACACATACATGCCGACTTTGCCTTCAACAAGCGGTTTAAATTGTGACTTTTGACGTGTCAGTGTGTCGTATATCTGCAACATGTAGTAATTTTCCTAAATTCGAGTTTGAAACTTTTGCATCATATCACTTGAAAAAGCTCGTCACCACCGTAAAAAGGCGAATTTTACCCTATCTAGGTAACAAAATTTAAACAGCAAAACTGTCAAAGTTATTTCAACACTTTGTAGTTCAGCAGATGTACTATAAAATAGCGTTTTAATCTTATCATTGTAATTCAAGGACCCATTATGGTTGTTTTACAAACAAACTTCGGCGAAATCAAAATCGCACTATTTGAAAAAGAAGCACCTGCTACAGTTGCAAACTTCAAAAAATATGTTGAAAGCGGCTTTTACACTGGCACTATCTTTCACCGTGTGATCGATGGCTTCATGATCCAAGGCGGTGGTTTTGAGCCTGGTATGAGTCAAAAAGAAGTTGACGCACCTATCCAAAATGAAGCAAACAATGGTCTTGCTAACAAAGTTGGTACACTTGCCATGGCACGTACGCCAGATCCTCACTCTGCAACAGCACAGTTTTTCATCAACGTGAATGACAATGACTTCCTAAACTTCTCAAGCGAAACATCTCAGGGTTGGGGTTATTGCGTATTTGCTGAAGTTGTTGAAGGCATGGACGTTGTGAACAAGATCAAAGGTGTTGCAACAGGTTCATCAGGCTTCCATCAGGATGTGCCACTGGATGATGTAATCATCGAAAGTGCAACCATCACTGAATAACACTGACTAAAAATATGAGCGCTAAGGCGCTCTTATTTATAACAAGAGACATCATGCGCAAGACCTACTTTATTTCCGACCTTCATTTAACCGAACACAGACCAGACATCACCAACGCCTTTTATAACTTCTTAGATGCTTTTATAGATGACAGTGTGGACGCGTTATACATATTGGGTGACTTTTTTGAAGTTTGGATTGGCGATGATGAAGGCGACCCACTTGCAATTGAAGTTGCTAAACGACTCAAAGCTATCAGTCATACAGGTACAAACGTGTACTTTATTCACGGCAACCGTGATTTTTTAATTGGCGAACAGTATGCCAAGTTATGTGGTATGACTTTATTGCCAGAGCAAGCAGTGATAGACCTATACGGCACGCCGACACTGATTTTGCACGGTGATGAAATGTGTACTCAAGATATCGAGTATCAAAAGTTTCGAAAAAAAAGTCGCGGCTGGTGGTGGCCGAAGTTAATGCTCGCGATGCCGTTATGGTACAGACGCAGAGTGGCTAAAAATGCCAGAGCAAAAAGCAAGCTTAATCAACAAGGCAAAGCGCCCAGTATATTAGATGTGACAGACGACGCAGTCGCCGAGATGTTTGAAAAGTACAATGTACAACACATGATCCACGGCCATACACATAGGCCAAAAGTACATAAAGATAAGTTCACCAGAACAGTGTTAGGAGATTGGTATAGTCAAAGCTCATATTTACTTGTGACAGAAGAGAGCCAATCTTTAGAACAACACGCTTTTAGCGAATAAAGTAGCGAAATACTTTACTCGCTCAATATTGAACATCTTGTCAAAGTCTATGCGGCTTTAGAGAAAATACACATTGGCGTAGATACCAGCTTGTAAAAACTCCAATGAACCGGTTTAGTGCGAGATACTGGGTTTGACAGTAACTGTGCGGCATAGTCATAAGAACCATGTTTAATATGGCGTTTAGCCAAGTCGCAAATATGTGCGCCAACGTACTTTAATACCATCTGCTCTAACTTAGGTGCGATTCGCCCTGCTTTCACATCATCCAGCAAACGCTCAGCAAATGGACATAACTCTTTTGGTGGCGCCTTGTCACATGCACTATTTTGAGTACCTTGAAAATAAAAACTTTCAATTAACGGAGAGTAGGCAATTCGCGAATACAAAGCAAAGTTGACATAAAAGCTCTGATCTTCTCCCATCCACTCACCGCGCGGGAAGCCACCTAACTCATCAAATGTCGACTTTCTTACAACGATACTCGACATGGTAAATGGTAAGTCACCACTTGCTGCAACCGCGAAATAGTTATTCATTTCATAGCCGTTAGCATCCCATTGAGTCAACGCAATTTTTGCGTCTTTATAATCATTATCACCGTATACTTTCTGGTAACGCGTTGCATACAGGCCCATGTTTGGGTGTAGATTAATTAAATCTGCAATGCGATTCAAGAAAAATGGCGACCATGTATCATCAGCATCTAAAAAAGCAATAAACTCATTCTTAGCAAGATTAGCACCTGCATTGCGCGCTTCTGACACACCTTGATTTGCCTGCTTCACTAATTTTACGTTACTGATATTCAAGGCAGTGACAATCTCTGCACTGTCATCTGTAGAGCCATCATCAATGATAATGATTTCATCTGCTTCATAGCTCTGAGCAACAACACTGTTAATTGCACGTTCAATGCAATCACGCTTATTGTACAGAGGGATAACAACTGAGAATTTGATGCTGTTCATATTCATTGCTCCAATTATTCATTGATAATGCGACCGCTTGCTCTACTGGTAGTGTTGGTGCTACACAGTGACCCGATACAACCTGATTTGTAATATTGATGACCTCTAGTGGGTCATAGTCATTAGCATCAAATTGATACATGTCTGCCATGCCAATTTGCTTTGACCATTGCTTACATTTGCTGTGATACTGCAAGTTAATAAACGGCGTATTCACCATGTAGGCATAAACTGCAGCGTGTAATCTCATGCCAATCACTGCTTTAAACATTGCCATGCTTTGTAGTAAGCGCAGTGGATTCACTGTATATCGAATACGTTTAACCGGTACATAACTTGGCATTTTACGAAGAATTTGCTCGTGCACATTGTTATCACCTAATGTGCTGTGGTCGTTAAAATCTACAAGGTAGATGTCTTCACGTGTCATTTCCCAAATAGCGGTCATCAACTTAACTGCTTTTCTGATTCTGGCACGTTCGCTCAACTGATCTGCTTCACCAAAAGCATTAATCGCTTGCTGACAGAAATTAAACGCGACACCTCTGCGCTCAATTGCTTGAATTGAATTGCCGAAGTAATGTAACAGCGAAGGAGCCAAATCAAATGTCTGCGCGATATTGGCATTCGGTGCAATCGCTTTCGCAATGTCAAAACTTTTCGCATCTCTTACACCAGTGAAGTGACATTTGTTTAAAAACTTCGCACACTGCTTTTCATCTGCTGTTGTTTTAAAATCTTCAATCCCAACCCCAACGGCGTAGCTAGACTGCTTACCACACAAAGAAATCATATGACACTTTTGTGCAATATCTCTGCTTGAGTGCAATACAGAGCCACCACCAAAAACAATTTTCTTTGCATTAAATGCACGTTTGTAATGCGTTACTCTTTGATGGCCTCTAAACAACATCGGTGCTTGACCTTGTACCTCTAGCTGTCTCACTAAACCATATTGGTTGCTGGCATTAACAGCGATGTTGTTACTACCGAACGTGCTTTTTGCACCTTCTATACTTGCTAACATCAGCGCATCGTCTCCGCTGTTGCGCATGCCGTAGTAACCAACAACATATATGTCGTGTTTGCTTTGCATGTGTAGTCCTCAACTCTGTGTCTATACCTAGATATTGCAGGGGCTGTGCCAAAACAAAATTTAATTTTAAATTAACTATTATCAATAACTTAAAATAAAACCGAAATAAATGGCGGGTATTTTCACTATGAGAATTTGCAGAACGAAAATGCAAAATGCGGGGATTTTTAAAATAAAAAAGCCAGTAAATAAGTTACTGGCTGGATAAAGTGAAGGGATTGAATTTTAATATGCACCTTTTGCACCTACTACACATGGTACGGTTTTCAGTAAAATCTTAACGTCGCTCATAATGCTCTGCTCAACAATATACTGCTCGTCCAATTGCACTTGCTGTTCAAACGTCGTATCTGCACGGCCTGTTACTTGCCAAAGACCTGTTAACCCCTGCTCTGAATTTAAACGTGACAGTTGTGCTGGTTTGTATTGAGCAACTTCCATCTCTAGTGCTGGTCTTGGACCGATTAACATCATGTCGCCTCTTACAACATTTAATAACTGTGGTAACTCATCAATCGAATATTTACGAATGAAACGACCAATACAAGTGATACGAGGGTCGTGGATATACTTCTGACATACACCCTCTCTAGCACTGTCTTTCTGGTCAGGCGCTTGGAAGCGCGGATCGTCCTGCATATACATTGAACGGAACTTGTACATAGTGAAACGACGACCAAATTTACCTACTCTCGTTTGACGAAATACCACTGGCCCCTTGCTTTCTAGCTTTATCGCTAACATCAATAGTAATAACAGAGGGCTAATGGCTAATAAGCCTAGCGCTGCAACCGCTCTTTGGAACCACACTGGAATGCCGTGGTGGACACCGTCAATATGGTGTTTTGTTACTTTCTTTGCTGTTTGAGTTGATGTAGCTGTCACGTTTGTCGCAATTTTAGTTGTGATATCCATGATTAAAGCCCTCTGATAGATTGTTTTAAAATGAAAACTCGGAATAAGAACACGGGGTTGCCAATGACATAGCGATTGAACTTGGTTTTTGGCTCTTGCATTAAACGCCATACCCACTCTAAGCCCATTTCGCGCATCCAGAGCGGTGCTCTTGGAATTGCCCCAGAAAAGAAGTCAAATAAACCACCTACTGCCAATGCACACTGGCAATTTAAACGATGTTTGTTTTTAGCAAGCCATAGTTCCTGGCGAGGTGATCCTAGAGCCACCAGCAAAATGGTTGCTCCGCTTTGATTAATTTGCTCGATGATGTCGTCATCACTGTTAAAATAACCGTGATGCGTGCCGCGAATGTCTAAGCCTGTGTATTTAGCTTGTAGAGCTTCGCCTGCTTGTTTCGCGACGCCTTCTTTTGCCCCTAGCAAAAAGAATGATTGTTCGGTTTGTACAGCCTGCTCACACAACAGTGGTAACATGTCAGTGCCGTTAACATTGTCTGCCAAATCGATGCCTGAGTGCTGTGCTGCTATTCGCATGCCTGAGCCGTCAACAAAGTTCTTATCACTACCGCACAACGTACAGTGTAACGATTTATTGCTCGAAGCTAAATTAATTGAATTCACATTCAGGAAGTAACCGACGCGACAGTTTGTCTGTGTTTGCTCGCTTTGACATACCCAATTAATTGCATCATGCATTGTGGTATTCGCGAACGGTATGCCAAACATCTGGCAGTCACCTTGCGTGCAGCCACCTTTTTTATACAGCGCATTACACACGACTAACTTAAAAACCAGCATTGCGTCCTGAATACAGTTTTGTGTCGCCTGTGCTTCCAGCAGTGTTAGTTCATCACTTGCAACTAAACCTGTAGCGTGATGTAACTGTAAGCAATCATATAAACCCGCTTTTTCACATGGTGATTTGAACCGCTTTACATTGGGGATTGACGTTGTGCCGCGGATAATGGGTGTGCCTACAAAGTGAACTTGACCCATTGCAACGTTAATTATGTTTGCGCTCGATTTGAACGGACCAACTTGCCAGCTGTAAAGCTCAACCACATCGCCACCGATATCAATCCAGTTTTCACCTTTGATTGGAGCTTTCAAGACTAGCATGCTAAACAGAATGTTTAAGATGTATAAAGGAAGCAAAGCGACCATCAAAACAATTGCAAACGTAAATCTAATTACACTACGTGTTGCACTTGTTTTTTTTGTAGATGCAATATTGTGTCTGTTAGTTTGAGCAGCCATGTCACCACCTCCGTAATCTTTGTTGTAGAGGTAATTGCGAGGACTGTGCCAAATGAAATAAAAAATTTAAAGTGTTGAATTAAATTAATTTAATTCAACTTTGCAATTTTAGAGTGAATAGAATTTCTTAATTTGCAAAGCACAACGAGAAGTGTTTTTTTAATTTAAAAAATATGAGAGTAACTATTCGTTATACCTCCCTACTACTTACTAAATTGCGGATAAATACGACGAACTCTGTTAAATAACGCGGGCAGTTTACTGCTGACAATGGTGAGCTTTTTACCTTGTTGCTGGGCATCATTAAGGTCGCACTTAAGCAATAGCTTACTCACTTTAAAAATGATTTTATGGACCAATTTATCAAAAAAGCTATTTTTCAAAGGGCCATAATTAAAGTGACGAATATAATCCGCCATGTCTTTAGAGTGCGTATTATTCCATTTATCCGAAATCAACTGAAATCCACCGGTGCTTTTAGCAAAATGCGCGACATGTCCATTTTCCCCCCAGCCAATCCCTTTCGACTCAGCCACCGGGGTTTCAATCGCGCCAAGCACTTGTTCAAACCACGCTATAGCAACAGGGGTATTGTGCACTAACATCACGCCTGAATTGATTTCGCCACTAAAACCGTGGGCCATATAAATGAACTTATCAGCAACAAGTAGCGATTCAATCTGTGGGCAGTCATCTTGTATGAATGCATCCGCATCAACAAACAACACATTAATATAGCCCGCCTGTAACGCCCCTTTTAAAAGTAACAACTTAAGCCAGCAGCACTCTACCCCTAACGAGGTAAATAGAGGCCGAGTGATAACCACATAGTCATACCCCATTTTTTTTGCATATCGCTTTTGACTTTTTATACAGTGGCTATAACGCCATTGGTACCCATTCAAAGCCACACTAAATACCAGAGTCTCATTTTTATTCTTTGTCATTTACCGCTCCTTAATATGACTTCGTGCCTTTTTTAAATAAAGCAAACTCAGCATAAGTTTGCACAAGAAATATTTTTTCATTTTAAGAAATCTAAAAAATATGCGTATTAATTTGCGAAAATCGCCCCCTTAAAAACTCACTTTAAAAACGCAAGCAACTGTAATTTATAAACTTTATTTTCTGGCACATTTGCTGCTCTAGTCTTATCAACTTAATCGAAAACAAGGTCTACACGTTATGAGCTATTTCACAAAGATGTGCGTTTCTGCTGCGCTTTGCACCATGGCATCAAGCGCGGTTGCAGTACAGGTTGTCGATGGCAACTACGTATGGCAGTTCCAATCTGGGCAAGCTTGGCCAGGCGGATATAACCAAAATACAGGTAAACCAGACAGCTTAATTTACGCACGCGACGAGTATGGTAGTGATTTTTTCCATCGGATTAGTAATGCACTACCCGAAGCGAAAGTTAACGAAGCTTTTATAACTGGTGACAGCGGTTCAACTATACACTTGGTAGAAGAAGCGGAAGTATTCATTACCTTTATTCATGAAGGTGCTGGGTATAAAAACTCTTTTGGTTACTTCACTTTTGACCCTGAAAACCCGCCTACCTCAGCGGATCAAATACAAGAAACCATCGTCTTTCCTAACTTAAGCTATCCACATTTGACCAATGGCCACCGCGTCAGTATCGGCACACACCCTGCGGGCACTAGTATCGGCTTTTTCGTCGCAGCAAATGGTTTTTGGTACTACACAGGGGTGAAAAATTGGCAGATACCTTACTACTACTCAATCTCGTCACTTAATCCTGAACCGACTGAAGACTTAAGACAGCATTGCGTGCTCTTATATGATGAGCAAGAACAAGAAGTGGTTATCGGTTTCGAAGACTTACCGCGCACTTGGGGTGACAATGACTTTAACGATGCCGTATTCAGTGTGCAAAGTAGTCCAGGCACCGCTATTCAATCGAGCAATCTTGTTGTCATGCCTGAAGCCAATGACAGCGATGCGGATGGTATACCTGACGAGCAAGATGAATTTCCAAATGATTTCAGACGTTCACACAGCCAGTACTTCCCTTCACAAACCGGTGTGTCAACACTCGCTTATGAAGATAATTGGCCACAACGCGGCGACTATGACTTAAATGATTTAGTCGTAAAACAACGCATACAAACAACGTTTGATGCCAATAACGAAGTCAGTGGGTTTATTTTACACGGCTGGATCACGGCGCGTGGTGCTGCATATGAAAATGGCTATGCGCTTCGCATATTAGACTCAGCACCGGCACTCATTGAAAAAGCCACTGTCACCATAGACGGTCAAACGTTTGAAAAGAACGTAGAGGAATATCAATCAAATGCCGTGTTACAACTTTGGAGCAATACACAGCTATTCACGCAAACTGGTGAATCAGGCAAGTGTACCCACTTTAATACAGTGAAAGAATGTAGTTACTTTGAGCCGATACCATTTACGCTCGACGTCACATTTGAGGCATCTCAGCCTTCGCTCAGCATCGCGGATTTAGACTTCTTTATCTTCAGAACAGCGGATCGCACCATAGAAGT
Source organism: Pseudoalteromonas luteoviolacea (assembly GCF_000814765.1). GTDB lineage: Bacteria > Pseudomonadota > Gammaproteobacteria > Enterobacterales > Alteromonadaceae > Pseudoalteromonas > Pseudoalteromonas luteoviolacea_H. Next base: position 568,001 of record NZ_JWIC01000004.1, on the reverse strand, counting down.
TCACATGGCTGATTATCCGCCAACAGACTTATTCGACCAAACTCGTTTTGGTAAGGTGGATGACTCATCAGATCCAAGCCTGAACCGTTATTTCAGAACAGCTGACAACTTACCTTGGGCGCTGACCGTGAGTGAAGAGTTTAACTACCCACGTGAATATATTGATGTGTTATGGGCATACCCTAACTACGAGACCTGGGTTGAATCAAGCGGTGCACAAGCACAAGATTGGTATAAAACCAGTGACAGAGACACCCACTACTACATGCCAGAATCAGAGTAATTAGGAGCGCACCATGAAAACAGTAACTAACTTAACCGCAATGTTCAGCATCACCCTACTGGCTACTCTGATGACAGGCTGCGGAGGAGGTGGCGGCTCTGAATCGAGTTCGCCAGCCCCAACAGCGACACAAGCAGCGACGCAACCAGCTGCAACATCCAGCGCAGCTACCAGTGAACCGCAACAAACTGAGCCAGCGCAAACTCCAGCACAGGAGCCGACGGCAGCAATGGAAGACTTTATGCCACAATCAGAGCTTAAAGAATCTGCTGCGACAGACTCGACAGATCTCTATGTTATGCCTGATTTTAAATTCAGAACCAGCGATGAAGTAACAATGGAGTTCAGTGGTGAGAATGTGTTTGGTGAGTCTTTGGCAGGAAGAACCATCAAAATTTATTCATTTGATGTCGAGGTGCCTTCTGTTGAAGACGAGTTGATGGGTAATAGAAAGCTGGTTGCCACTTTGAGATTTAATCCGTCTGGGCAGCTACAGCACACCCTAACGTTACCACAGACCGCAAAAACGATGCTGGTGCGCGTGGATAGCATGTTAGAGACAAACCAAGTGCTGTTCTCGCTCGATTCAGACGAGACAATAGTCCATACATTTAAGTAAGCTCTCCAAGCCAAAGTGTGCTCTGCATATGTGGAGCGCACTTTATTCTCTCTCTTTCACACGCCCACCCCCTGTCACAACAAAATTGCCAGATCTTTATACGTTAGTCAGAATCTTTGTCTATGCTTGTTGCGGTTATATTTATCGCATTGTGATAAATATTAAATATCCGCTACTTTCTAACAAAAGTCTTTGGAACTCTGAGAGTTACACTGCTATATCTTAATAGAGAACAAAAATTAATAAAGGAGCGCTTGAATGGATAAAATAACAGGACTTAATATTTTGCTAGTTGATGACGAGCCACATATTTTGCGCTCACTCAGCAGAGCATTACGCTCCGATCAATATCATATTCATACCGCTGAAGGTGGACCTGCCGCACTAGAGATTTTGGCGAATGAATCCATCGATGTGGTCGTCACTGACAAAAATATGCCAGAAATGACAGGCAATGAATTGCTCGCCATCATCGCTGAGCAATACCCAGATACCATTCGTATTATGCTGACAGCCTTCACCGAGCAAGCTGCACTCATTGATGCCATAAACCAAGGGAAAGTTTGGGGCTATATGCAAAAACCTTGGGATAACGATAATCTCAGGATCACCATAGAACAGGCACTACAGACTAAAATGCTCATTGCTGAGCGTAACATGCTGCGCGCCAGTCTAAAGCGCTATAAACGAGAACATAGATCTCAGTTCCAACGCTTTATTGGCGGCTCCTTAGCAATGCAAGTTGTGTATAAATGTATCGATAAGGCTGCACCGAGCCGTGCTAATGTGTTTATCACCGGCCCCAGTGGAACGGGTAAAGAACTGGCCGCGGAAGCCATTCATAACCTAAGCCCTCGTCACAACAACGAACTTGTCTGTATTAACTGCGCGGCAATCCCGTCAGAACTGATGGAATCAGAAATCTTTGGTCATATTAAAGGCGCGTTCTCTGGTGCGACCAATAATCGAGATGGCGCTGCGACGCTTGCAGATGGCGGCACGCTGTTTTTAGACGAAATTGGCGAAATGGATATGGCGCTACAAGCAAAAATTCTGCGCTTTATTCAAACGGGTACTTTCCAGCGCGTCGGTAGCGGCAAAGTCGAAAAGGTCGATGTGCGGTTTGTGTGCGCTACCAACCGCAATCCACTGGAAGCCATTGAACAACAGCTGCTACGTGAAGACCTGTTTTATCGACTTAACGTTATTGCGATAGATATGCCCGCCTTGTCTGATCGCGATGAAGACCCTTTGCAAATTGCACTCTTCTATCTCAACAAATTTAGCGAAATGGAAAATAAGCTATTTGTCGGTTTTTCAAAACGTGCTGAACAGCTCATTTTGAATTATGCTTGGCCCGGCAATGTCAGGCAGCTAGAAAATCTTATTCATAGTGCCGTAGTCATGTCCGATGGACCCATGGTAAGTGAAGAAACACTAATGCAGCAGCTGCATTTAAAACCCAGTGAAGAGCTATTCAAACCTAAAGACAAACCATCATCTGTCCCACAGCCGACTAATGGCTCGGCTGCACCAATCAGCACGGTAACGCCCGATGCCAGCAACATTGTGCCCCTTTCAGAAGTAGAACGTATTGCCATTGAACAAGCCTTACTTGTTTGTGAAGACAATGTAGTCAAAGCCGCTAGTCTATTAGAAGTCAGTCCTTCAACTTTGTATCGCAAAATACAAAAATGGGAGCCTTGACAAGGATAAGCACTTTGCAAATTAGAAAACATCTGCATTGCAAATTGCGACAAAGAAATACGGTTAACTTATAAAATAAAACAAAATAACCATAAAAATCAAAACGTTAAAAATAAAAATAGAATTGGCGTAATTATTGATTGATAGAGGTATCACTTAAAACCGAGTAAAGCCAATGCAATCAAGTAAACACTCACTGAAGCTACTACTGCGAAACACCTCTTGGCTGGTGGGCGCGGAAGTTGTAGCCAAAGCTACGCGCTTACTGAGCATCATGGCGATGGCTGCATTTTTGGTACCTGTCGAATATGGCGCAGCTATGTTGGCACTGAGCATACATGAAGTCATTCGTTTACTTTTACGCTCAGGTACTGGCGCACAAATTATCCGTGCAAAAGACTGTGATTTACCTGATTACCTGTCAAATGGCTTGTGCATACAATGGTTATTGTGCATTGCACTTTGCATCGTGCAACTCATTACTGCCTACGCCACTCAGTGGCTTTTCCCAGAGCATGACATCACAACCTTAGTAGCCTTGATGGCATTTACTTACTTAGTATTCCCTATCGTCAGCACCCGAGCATTTTTGGTACAGCGCGATAACCGCATGGCACTGTTTAGCATGATCAGTAGCTGCTGCATCATTTTAGAAAATACCACGATAGCTATTGCGCTATATTTTGATGCGGGCCTACTATCGATTGTTTACGCAAAATGGGCATTTGCACTGTTATGGCTTGGCGCTTTTTCACTGGTTGACACTCTGCCTCATAAAATAGGCTTCAAGCGTGACACCTTTTTTTATTTACTTGGTTCTTCTACGCAACTCGCTGCTGCTGAAGGCCTGCGTTCACTTCGTATGAACATGGACATCTTCATTGGTGCAAGATTACTTTCACCTGAACTGTTTGGCCTTTACAGCTTTGCTAAAAGTGCGGGCATTGGACTTGCCATGTCAATCAGCCAAGCCTACATTACTGCGCTTTACCCGTATGTTTGCCAGCAACAAAAAAATGCACAAACGGGCAACCTAAATCAAAAAATCATGTGGGTTACCGCTGCGGTATCTGCCATTTTTGTATGCCAATCGGTCTTGGTGCCAGTCTATGTACCCTTTCTTTTCTCAGCAGATTGGCAGGCAAGTTTTACAACAACCAGTTTATTGTGCCTTATTGCAATCACAACAGTATGGTCAGACACCTACAGTGCAATGCTACGCAGTAAAGGCCTATTTAAGTTAGAAACACAACAATGTGCATTCTGCCTTATCGTATCCATCATCGGTGTATTGGCTATCGCACCACAGCAGCCAGACACATTTGCCCTAGTTTTACTTTTGAGCAGCATATTGTGGCTGGTATTCCCTGCCATCAATGTACTTCTTGTCAAATTCAGCGCCATCAAAGCCGCCTAAGGAGCTTGCTATGACTACTTTAATCAACCCAACAGTTAGCGTCGTTATTCCTATGTACAATGTAGGTAAATATATTGAGCAAAGCATCGGTTCGGTACTGAAGCAAACTTATCAAGACTTTGAAGTATTATGTATTGATGATGGTTGCAGTGACGATACTCTGGCTAAAGTCGCACAATTTGATGACTCACGTATTCAAGTCATTCAACAACTTAATCGTGGCTTATCGGGTGCTAGAAACACAGGAATACGAGCCGCGAAAGGTAAATACATTGCTCTACTGGACGCCGACGATTTTTGGTCAGCAAAAAAACTAGAATTACATGTCGCACACTTAGATAGCAACCCTAAAGTGGGAGTGAGCTACTGCCCATCTCTGTTTGTGAATGAAGACGGTGCGCCTCTGGGCATTGGCCAATTTCCCGCTTTAACAGGCATCACCACAAAACAAATTTTTTGCCGCAACCCGGTTGGTAATGGTTCTGCGCCTGTTATCAGAAAAGCGGTATTTGATGCAGTGGCCTTTCAAGATGGCATGCGTGCATGGACACAATACTTTGATGAAGAGCTGCGCCAGTCTGAAGACATCGAAATGTGGTTGAGAATGGCACTAGATACTGATTTTGAATTTGAAGGTATTGCCCAACCACTGACTTATTATCGCGTCAACGCATCAGGCTTATCATCTAACTTGCATAAGCAATTTACCAGCTGGCAGTATGCTGTTGACCAAAACCGTATCGGCCATGAAGCCTTCTTCAATCAATATGCCTCACTGGCAAAAGCTTATCAGCTACGTTATTTATGCCGCCGTGCGATCCAGTCAAGAAACAGCACTCAGGCAATTAAGTTGATGCACCAAGCACTTAAAACTAACTGGCGTATTTTGAAAGAAGAGCCAAAACGCACCCTAGCAACTTGGGCTTGTACGTATTTAAGTACATTACCTGCCTGTATTTATAACACCATAGAGAACGCGGCGATGCGCGGTGTTTCATACCTTCAAAAGTCGCATTAATGTTCACTTATCACATTCAGTACCCATAAATAAAAAACCAGCAGAGGCTGGTTTTTCTATTTTGCAAACGCCACTCAATGCAAATTGCAAAAAGCCAATATAAAAACCGCAAAACAACTTTATAACCTCCTGTTTTTAAATGATTTCGACAACTGGCCTAATTAATGCTTTATTTAAGACAATATCTTTCATTAAGGAATAGACTATGACAGTCACCAGCATCTCAACAAAGCTCAGTATATTAGCACTTGTGTGCAATATCGCGCTGACTGCTGGCTGTGCACATATTGACGGAACAGTAGAGTTAGAAGATAACGACGACCGTTTTTATGGCCACCCTGATGCACAAGGCACAGTGATTAATCCAGCAGAGCCCGGCACAGTATTCGCAGCCGGTTTAGATTGCTCAGGCGCGAACGAATTTGCCATATCAAAACAGTACCGCGTTGACAAAGCAATTGTTACGCACCCAAACAATCAAGCGCCCGTACCTGTGCTAGGTGGAAAAGATGCAAATTCTTTACCACTGAGCCCGGGCGACTTGATCGACATTAATATGGAGTTTGGTGAAGGTTTCAATGGCCGCTATATACTAGATAGCTCTGGCCTATTGGAAATGCCCGTGATTGAACCTATCTTTGCAGCGGGTTTGACCACCAAGCATTTAAGCGAGCGCATTGAACTGGCATTGATCAGAGCGAATATATTCAAAGCGCATACGCTTGATGTAAATATCAAAGTACTGAACTTAGCCTCCATAGAAGTGCCTGTATCAGGCGCGGTATTTGAACCAGGTCGCGTGACAATTAATGCAACGATCCCCTCGCAAGTGCAGCAAGAACGCCTTGCAGCTTCAGGTGACCAAAGTAAAAAGCGTTTATTGTCTGAAGCGGTCAGAACCGCCTCTGGTATTCGCCCAGATGCGAAGCTAGACCAAGTGATTTTAATCCGTTCAGGATGGCAGGTAGAAGTTGACCTCACGGGTATTTTAACCGGCGAGCCGGTAACTGACTATGCACTGATAGCTGGTGACCAAGTGATAGTGCCAAGTACAGGGTGTTTTCAACCTCACTTAGTGAGACCGTCGCAGATCACGCCAAAAGGCTTTCGAGTATTTATGTCGAACTTGATTGATTCTGCAGAGAGTAATTCAAACGCAGCCATCGGTCGTTTTTCAAGTAGCCTGCCTTATGGTACGCGCTTATTACAAGCTGCAGTCTCTGCCAACTGTGTGGGTGGTAAATCATATACTAACGCGCCTCGTCGCGTAGTGTTAGTCAGCACCCACCCAATTACAAAACAGACGCAAGTTATAGAGCGTTCAATCGAGCAACTTATGCGTATGCCTTATAGAGATAAAATCAATCCATACGTAATGCCAAATGACGCTATCGCCTGTTACGACTCTGATATCACAAATTTAAGAGACGTGGCACAAACAGTTTTAGACTTAGTCGCACCATTCAAGGTGTTTTAGGAGGTGTATCATGGGTACAGCACTTCAAGTCACGACGCCATACAGCCGCTTTAGAGCAACGATTTATCGTTGGCTGCACAGACCATACTTAGCTGCATGTGCGATTAGTTATGTTGTTATTACATTGTTGGTGATTGCCTATTTGCAAAAAGCACCCACTTTCAAAAGTGATTTTGACATTGTGCTACCGGGTACTGGTGCTAACAGCCAAGTCAATATCGACGAAGTAGGTCAAGTGGTCTCATCCACTAGTGCACCTTTTGGCAAAGGGTATAACCCGCGCGTGAACTACAAAGAGATGATCATGAGTCGTAACCTAATCGACAGCGCTGCTAAAACAATGAATCTAACAGGTCGCGAGTTTGGCAATCCAAAAGTACGCTTAACCGAGCAAACCTCTATTTTGAATGTAGAAACAACCGGCGACTCACCACAAATTGCACAAAACAAAGCATGGGCTATCTACGACGCACTACAAGCACAGCTCGACCATTTGCGTGCAGATGAGGTCAAACGCCGCGATGAAAGCATCAAAGCTGTTTTAGACCAATATCGTGAGCGTCTAAACCTAACGCGTAATAACATTATTGATTTCCAGCAGCGCTCACTCATTGTTTCTGCTGAGCAATTACAAAGAGAAACAGCAACTCTGTCTTCAATTAGAGAAAAAATGGTGATGATCCAAGCGGAGATCGGCCAAGGTGAAGACTATGTCAGCCAATTGAGTGTAGACTTGGGTGTATCACCGGCTATGGCGGGGCAAGCATTTGTGCTTCAATCTGACAGTGAGTTTCGCGGCTATCTATCAGAGCTGACTTCTAGTGCATCTCAGTTAAGCGAATATCGTTCACGTTGGGGTGAAGGTCACCCGAAAGTCAAAGCAGAATTTGCTCGCTTTGAATACTCAAAACAATCGCTTCGTAACCGCTCACAAGGTTTAGTCGGTCCAAACGCAGCACATATATTCACGTCGCTAGATTTAAAGAATAACCCAAAACGAGCGCAACTTTTTGCCGATCTTATCAATGCGTATGCCGTTAAAAAAGGCAAAGAAGCAAAATTAGTTGAACTAGACCAAGCACAAACGTTGTTAAACGAAAAAATCAAAATATATGCACGAGAAGCAGCAGAGCTTGAACGCCTTCAACGCGAGTTTGACCTAGCAGAAGCCGTATTCACGTCAGCAGCAGCGCGCTTAGAAGCAAGTAAAGCCGATGTATTCGCTTCCTATCCGATTGTGCAACTTATGACGCCACCCTCAATGGCTTTCAAAGCAGTGAGTCCGAAAAAAGGGTTGGCCATTGCTGCAGCGCTTTTTGCGATGATTTTCACATCACTTGCTATATTAATGGTTAACAAACGCAGAGAAATCGTTGCACTCGTTGTAGAGAAGCCAAAAGCAAAAGGATAATGGATGCTACTACTGTCAGCATTACCAGGAGAGAAAAAAGAATTTGTCAGCTCAGAGGAATTCGTCGTCTGGGCTGGCTTAGTGCTGACCTACCCTTCCTTTTTAACCGGCACACTATACGTCCTCGGTTCAGTGATTGGCTGGATCTTATTTGCTATGGTGATCACCCGCCTCTATGTTGAGGTTGATAAAAAACACAGCCGAGTTAACCCTATGGTGTGGTTATGGGTCATCGCCATGATGGTGATGCTGGTGGCGCTCATTATTGCCCATTTTAATTGGTCATTAGGCATAGGGAAAACCATAAAATCATCCATCGGCTGGATGAAAGGGTGGGCGCTTTTAGCGCTGTTTCCTCTAATCGGTAACTTAATTCAAATTCGCAAAGAAGTCGTGATCCGCGCGGTATGCATCATCGGTATTCAAACCCTGATCTTTGCTGTGGTTTCTTTTATTTTTTACTTAGGTCGCTTACCCGGCGACATTTTCCTCTCTCCATTAAAAGTCATCGGCGGGCCCGGGGAAAGCTTTTTCATGGTGAGTTTTTACGGCATAAACCCAGAAACCGGTGCTGGAAGATGGCGCTTCTTCACTCCATGGGCTCCCGCAGCCGGGTTTATGGCCTGTATCTATCTGGTATTTTGCCTGCAAGAGCAAAACGCGCGTATTCGCCGCTGGGCCATCGCTGGATGCTGGGCCATGCTGCTACTTTCTCAATCCCGTGCGGGCATTGCCATTTTTATTATGCTCTTTCCTATGGTGATGTTCAGCGATAAATTCAAAGAGCCATGGTTTTTATTTTTACTCGGCTTTTTAGTGCCCGTGATACTGTTACTCGGTGAGCCTGTGTATCAATGGGTGATGGACTCTTACGAAGCCGTCAAGCAACAGCGACCAGGCTCAACGCGCGTAAGGCAAGCATTAGCCAATATAGCCGTGCAGCGCTGGGAAGCTGAAGCGCCTATTTGGGGTCACGGTATTGTTGAGCGCGGGCCTAAACTCGTTGAGCGTATGCCAATTGGCTCTCACCATAGCTGGTATGGACTACTTTTTGTCAAAGGTATTGTTGGCGCCATCGCCCTTGCCGTGCCAATGGCGCTTACCTTTATTTACTTTTTATGGAAATCACAAGACTCTAAAACAGCACAAACGGCACTGTGTTTAATGACGGTGTTTATCTGTTATAGCTTTTTTGAAAACTTAGAGATTTTGTCGTTTTTGTACTGGCCGGCATTGCTATGGTTTGGCATCGTATTCAAAGGCGAGAAGGCATATCGCGCATCAACAAGAAAACACCGGCAAATAGAGCACTTTCCAAGCAGACGCGCGGGGCGTTAATTTAGTTTTTATGCCGCTACAGGCACACCACTGTGGAATTTAAAGTCTTCATCTGGTGTATCTATGAGTGCATTTTCAATGGCTTTAAACTCGGCAATGCGCGCAGTTACATCAAAACGTGTCGGATCGGTTGCCTGTGCGACTTGCTCAGCAAGCTCAATATAATCTTGATAGTGGCGTGCTTCAGAACGCAGTAGTGATACATAAAAACGCGCCAGTTCATCATCTAAAAATGGCGCAAGCTTAGCAAAGCGCTCACACGACCTCGCCTCGATGAATGCACCAATAATGAGCTTATCAATGAGCGCAGCTGGCTCAAACGTGCGTACATGCTTGATCATACCCGCAGCATAGCGAGAAGCATTTAGGCTTTGTACACGCAAGCCTCTTTGCTGAATGATCTCAAGCACCTGCTCAAAATGATGCAGCTCTTCTTTAATAAGACGCACCATTTTGTCTAATATATCTTGGTTATAGGCATATTCTGGTTTTGCAGTTAAGCTGCCAATTAACTCATTTTTGCTCGCTGCAAACGTGCCGTCACCTATTTTACGATATACAAAGTCCTCATAAGGCTTTACCCAGCCCAACAACGTTTTTGCAGACTGATTGTCCACTGCATATTTACGAATTAAAAACGCAGCGCTTTGCGCCGCTTTTAATTCACAATGCATATGGTCAACAAGTAGTCGTTGCAAGTTTTCAGGCTTTTTAGCCTCTTCAATCCAACTGTCGGGTGTACATGTACCCAAGAACTCGTATATCGGTGCAAGCAAATCTGCGTATTTATCTAGCATCATCATCAAAATATTTCGAACTAATGGCGCAATTCTATCACACACTCACCGTACCACTCTATCTTGGCGTAGCGGAAATAACATGGCTCAATTGTTTAGGATCAAGAACACCTGTCGTTTAACCCGAGTTGCTTGACAAAATTTAACCAATATTTCATATGTTAATTGAGGTTGTGTGAAAAACACTCAAAAAAGAGAGGCTTTGTATGATTTTAAACCACTTATGGGGGCTCTATGCTCACCCTATTGAGGAGTGGCAGACGATTGACAACCATCATGAAAATGCCAGCTTTAGTCTATCCCATATGATAGTAATAGCCCTGATCCCGAGTATTATGGGATACATTTCTTCTGTTCACTTAGGTTGGAAAATTGGTGCGGGAGAAGCGGTATATCTTACTCATGAAAGTGCGCTGCTCATTGCAATTGCTATGTACTTTGCACTGATCATCGGTGTATTTGCACTTGCCTATTTAGCGCATTGGATGGCGGTCACCTTTGGCGCTGCCCCAACTTTTACGCAAACCCTTGAACTGGCAGCTTACACGTCAACGCCACTCTTTATGTCAGCCATTGCCGCCATTTATCCTGAGCTTTGGTTTGTAGTTAGTGTTGGCATCGTCTCTGTCGCCTACTCTGTCTACTTACTTTACACGGGTGTGCCTATTCTCATGCATATTCCCGAAGAGAGAGGCTTTATCTACGCCAGTTCAATGGTCACCTGTGGACTTATCTTATTGGTGATCATTCTTGCTGCAACGGCGATTTTATGGACGAATGGCATAATTAGCCCTACATTTACTTAGGGTAGCGTGGTGATTCGCGCTACCTTGCTTTTATCCTAAAAACGAAATCAAACTAAAAGGGCGATGGTATTCACCATCGCCCTTTTTACATATTCAAGTGTAAGCGTTGCTTATTCGCCTTCGCCTGTTTCTTGATTATGCAGCTCTAAACTCGCTGACATCGCTTGCTCACGCGTTGATTTTGCTGAGTCATTTCTCAGTGCATCGATACGGTTTAGGTAATCTTGATCGACATCACCTGTGATGTACTGACCGTCAAATACCGATGTTTCAAACTGACTGATCTCAGGATTTTCAATGCGAACTGCTGCAATTAAATCTTCAAGAGATTGATAAATCAAACCATCTGAGCCAATGCTCGCATTGATATCCTCGAGTTCACGACCATGCGCGATCAACTCAGCTGCCGACGGCATATCGATACCATATACGTTCGGGAAGCGTACCTCAGGAGCTGCTGATGCAAAGTAAACATTTTTTGCACCTGCCTCTCTCGCCATTTCAACGATTTGTGCTGAAGTTGTACCACGTACAATCGAGTCATCTACTAGTAAAACATTTTTACCGACAAACTCTCTGTCGATGGCATTAAGCTTGCGACGTACTGACTTCTTACGCTGCTCTTGCCCTGGCATGATAAACGTACGGCCGATATAACGGTTTTTCACAAACCCTTGACGATATGGCAGGTTGAGTACTGAGGCAATTTCAAGGGCGATATCACATGAGGTCTCAGGGATTGGAATAACCACATCAATGTCTTTATCCGCCCACTCACGTTGGATCTTTTCACCCAGCTTAGTACCCATATTCACGCGTGACGCATAAACTGACATGTTGTCGATGGTCGAATCTGGACGAGCAAAGTAAACAAACTCAAAAATACACGGCGCTAACATGGTTTTATCAGCACACATCTTCGAGAAAAATTGACCATCTTCGGTTACATAAATCGCTTCACCTGGGGCAACATCACGCACGAAGTCAAAGCCATCTGTCGCCAATGCTACGCTTTCAGAAGCAAACATGTACTCAGTACCATTGTCTGTGTCACGTTTACCAAATACCAATGGGCGAATACCATGCGGGTCACGGAACGCTAACATGCCGTGGCCAATGATCATTGCGATACTTGCATAACCACCTGAACACTGCGCATTCACCGCGGCAATTGCGGTAAACATGTCATCTGCATCCAGCTTCATTTTGTCGCTGCAACCTAGCTCATAAGCAAGGATGTTTAGCAGGATCTCAGAGTCTGATGTTGTGTTTACATGACGTCTAGCCTTGGTAAACAAACGCTCTTTTAACTCCGCGGCATTGGTCAAATTACCATTGTGCGCTAATGAGATACCAAATGGAGAGTTTACATAGAAAGGCTGCGCTTCAGCAGAGCTTGAAGAACCTGCTGTCGGGTAACGCACATGGCCAATACCAATGTTGCCCTGTAGTCGTTTCATGTGACGTGTGTGAAACACGTCTTTTACCAAGCCGTTTGCCTTGCGAAGGCTAAACGTATTGTTGTCAATGGTAATGATGCCCGCTGCATCTTGACCGCGGTGTTGCAAAACAGTTAAGCCGTCATACAAAGCCTGATTAACAGGAGATGTTCCGACTATCCCAACGATACCACACATTAAAAAATTCCTCGCCGATTAACGGTTTGCTGAATTTAAAAAGCTTGAATTGTTCTCCAAATAAGAGAAAAACCACTCAATAACAAATCCAAATTCAGGGATTACTACCGACGCCTTCCACCAATCTGTATCTGGGGCTTTGGTGAAAGCATCGAGAAAGAACAACAGGGCGCTGACCACTAATACCCCACGCATTGCACCAAATAAGATGCCAACAACGCGGTCTGTGCCAGATAATCCTGTACGCTGTACAAGTTCACCCAATATAAAATTAACCAATCCACCTAATACCAGCGTCGCGACAAATAGTATGGCTATTGCTGCTGCGTTTCTTAAAAGGGGTTCTGAAACAAAGGTAAGGAAAGTGGATAGATATTGATAAAATAGACTGGATATAAAGAATGCGCCAACCCAAACTACAAGGGACATAGCTTCTTTTACAAAGCCGCGTATTAGGCCAAAAAAGGTAGAAATACCGACAACTGTAAATATGGCGTAATCAACCCAAATCATAATAACCAACAAGTCGTTAATTTTGGGCGCATTTTATAAGACACGCCCTAGAATTGCCAGATCAATTTGCAACCTTAAATTGGGTAAGTCGGCCGTTGAGCTTAGTTAACTTCTTTAATTCTGGTAACTTAGCTTCAAGTTTTTGCTTATTTAAATCTGGTCCAACAAATACTTTTGTCAGCGTACCATTGGGAGTTTTAACGGGGCGAGTAAAAGTTTTAAAGCCATTGAGCTTAAGCTTAGCAGTCAGTGCATCAACATTTGCTTTATGAGAAAAGCTGCCAAGCTGTATTACATACGCCATCTTCGAAAAGTTTGAACTCTCTGGACGTGCTAGCTTGGGGGCTTTGGTCTCTGCGGTCACCACTTTCTTAGGTTCTGTAATTTGCTCTTCAATAGGCTGCTTAGGTTCAGGCTCAGTTTGCGGCTCACTGGGTACTGCAACCACTAGTTGCGCCTCAGACTCAGTAGACTCTGTTTGAGCTGACTGGGCTGGGTTCCCCTCCGTTACTTCTATCGCCGGCGATGGTTCTTCCTCGCTTACACCCGCAGACATATCATCGGCAGGAATATCTTCAATCACTTCAGGTTTGGGCTGCACAGCCAATTCGGCGCGTGCATCTACCGTCTCTTGCAAATCAATAGACGTAAATTCAGGTCGCTCAGGAATTTGTTGAAACCCCTCTTTGTAATGCACTTTTTCGCCATCCAAAATATTTGGAATAAACACGATGGCAGCGATCACTATGATACTGGTACCTACGAGGCGATTTACAAATCCTGAGTTCACATCTTACTCTCTATTTTTTCCAATACTGTATGGCATCAGCGACTGTGAAGAATGAGCCAAATATAATAAGTACCGAGTGCGCTTCTTGTGCCGGTACCAATGTATCTAGTGCTAAGTGTACTGAATCAAAAACAGCAATCTCTTGCTGCTGCACTTTTCCTAACGCTACTCGCATATTCTCTGCACTTTCAGCACGAGGTCCACTGAGCGCAGCACATGTCCAATGATCGACAACATCACGCAATTCATCAATAACTGCGACTTTGTCTTTATCAGCAAGCATAGCGACTAAGACATTAATTTTAAAGCCCTGATTTTTTAAGTCGAGTAACTTTGTACGTAAATAACGTGCTGATTCAGGGTTATGAGCCACATCTGTGTATACTAGAGGAGAGTCACTGAGTTTTTGAAAGCGACCTTCAACCTGCAAATTATCTAGTATCTCAACTATTTTGGTCTGTTCAGGTAGCAGGTTCAACCGTGCTAACGCGGTCAACGCCGTTGCCACATTCTGAGCAGGAATAGCAGGCGGTGCTAAAGTCATATCATAGTCTTGATACTGCCAGCGCAAACCATGATCAAGTGGTGTGAAGATAAAATCCCGCTTTGATAAAATCATATCTGCGTTAATTTCATCACCGTAATCCGTGACAGTATGAGGGATATTAAGATCGCCCACGATCGCAGGGGTGTTAGTCCTAAAGATACCCGCCTTATCATAGCCAACAAGCTCACGTGTATCACCTAAGTACTCTTTATGATCCAAGTCTATAGTAGTAATAATGCTCGCATATGGCGTGACAATGTTTGTCGCATCATAACGACCTCCTAACCCCACTTCAAGCAGCACGTAATCCACTTCGTAGCGTTTGAATAGAGCCAGCGCGCCGAGCGTCCCATATTCAAAATAAGTCAGTTGAGTTTCGCCGCGGCCTTGCTCCAATTGATAAAACGCGTCCACATGATCTTGGTCTGCCAATTCTTGACCATTAATACGCACGCGCTCGTTATAGCGGATAAGGTGAGGGGAAGCGTAGGTACCAACTGAATAGCCTTGTGAAAGTAACATCGCTTCCATACAGCGAGCGGTTGTACCTTTACCGTTAGTGCCACCAACTAGGATTATTTTACTGCGCGTATCGAGTAATTGGATATTATTTGCGACTTGAGCAACCCGCTCTAACCCCATTTCAATATTTGCAGGGTGCAGTTGCTCTAAATAACAAAGCCAATCATCTAAGCTCGATGATTGGCTAGGTTTGATGTGTGACATAGCTAGCTCAATTTCGAAAAATTTACGCTACTCTATGCTCTTGTTCTGTAGAAGGCAAGTCCATAAACTTAGAAATCATACGTGCTAGAGAGTCACGCATTTCACGACGGTCAATAATCACATCAATCGCACCGTGCTCTAATAAGAACTCACTGCGCTGGAAACCTTCAGGTAAGGTTTCACGTACTGTTTGCTCGATTACACGAGGACCAGCAAAACCAATTAATGCTTTTGGCTCACCCACGTTGATATCACCAAGCATTGCCAATGAAGCTGATACACCACCCATAGTTGGGTTAGTTAATACAGAGATAAACGGCAAGCCTTGCTCGCTCATTTTTGCAAGTGCAGCACTGGTTTTAGCCATTTGCATTAGTGAGAATAACGCTTCTTGCATTCGTGCACCGCCTGATGCCGAGAAACAAATTAACGGCATATTGTGTTCAAGACACTCATTCACAGCCGCAACAAAGCGTGCACCTACAACAGACGCCATTGAACCACCCATAAATGAGAATTCAAACGCAACTGCCGCAACTGGCATGCCTTTCAAACGACCTTTCATCGCGATCAGCGCATCCTTTTCACCACTGACTTTCTGTGCGGCAGTAATACGGTCAGAGTACTTTTTGGAGTCTTTAAACTTCAATACATCTTGCGGCTCAAACTCAGTGCCTAATTCCACAAGCTCACCGTCATCAAGGAAACGTTCTAGACGCTCACGCGCTGAAATTCGCATATGATGATCACATTTAGGGCATACATAAAGCGATTTTTCTAATTCAGCTTTGTATAAGATGGAATCACAGGCCGTACATTTTGCCCATACACCTTCCGGAACCTCTTTCTTACCTGCCGATTTAGCAGCTTTAGGCAAGATTTTTTCTAACCAACTCATTGGCAACTCTCTTGTCTTGATTCTGTATATTAGTCTGTGCACACAGACAGATTTTCCCAATTAAAACATGTTTAAGGCAACAGCGGTATAAAAAACTGGTCTTAGTAGTCTTAACAAGTAATAGACGCATGAGGAACTGAGATTTTAATGCGCAGTATAAAGAATGTTACTGCGTATAATTAAATAGCTTATGCAGTTTCATCTGCGCCCAAGTAATAATTATTTTTTAATCTCCACTTCCGGTAGGAATAGCGGACCAACAGACATTTTTGGGATCCCCCATTTTTCAGGGTAATCCACATCAACTAAATATAGACCATTGGGCTTTGCCGTCGCACTCGCCTGTGTTCTATCTTTTATGGCCAATAATTCAGCCATCCAATCAGGGGACTGCTCACCAATACCAATATCTAATAAACACCCTGTGATATTTCTCACCATGTGGTGTAAAAATGCATTCGCCTTCACATCAATGACAACATAATCACCAAACCTATCAACTTGTAAATGGTGAATATTTCTAAATGGCGTATTGGATTGGCAATGTACCGCTCTAAATGAGGTAAAATCTTGTTCACCTAACATATGGTGACATGCAGCCTGCATTCTCTTTTCATCTAGAGGGTGATGATAATGGGTGACACCATTTCTTAAGATCCCAGGGCGGTATGTGTGGTTGTAAATCACATAACGATATCGTCTTGCCGTTGCGCTGAACCGAGCATGAAACTCATCATCAACTTGCTGTGCAAAACGTACGGCAATATCATCAGGTAATTGAGAGTTCATACCAAGTGTAAACGCACTCATTTCACGCTCAGCATCAGTATCAAAATGAACCAATTGCCCTGTCGCATGCACACCAGCATCAGTACGACCAGCACAGACAATTTCGACCGGATGATTACAGATCCGCGAAAGCGCTGTTTCAATTTCTTCTTGGACACTACTCACATGACTTTGACGTTGCCAGCCTGAGTAATTGCCGCCGTTATACTCAATACCTAGTACTACACGCATACACTTGCAAACTCTTCACTAATTTATAGCCGCGCATTTTATGCTATTGGCGTAGGGAATTAAAGCGAAGGGGGCGATATCGCCCCCTTTTGTTATGTCGTCTTTGTTATTTTATTTGTTCTTTTAGCAATTTCGCTTCCGCTTGCACCGATGCCGGACCATTCTCCATCACATCATCAAGTGCTGAAACCGCTGCATCAAAATCTTCGATTTCAAGATAAGCCCGAGCTAAGTCCAACTTAGCTGAAAACCCGCCTTCTTCTAAATCGACATCCGTGGGGTTATCGCCAGCAAGTAACTCTTCAAAGTCATCCAGCCCGACATCCATATTAGGTGCTTGATAAGGCTCCTCCACAGGTACTACATCATCACTTTCAGCAATTAAGTCTTCAATTTCTAAAAAGTCTTCCGGCATTGCCGAGGATGTTTCTTGAGGCACTTCCTCTTCAATTTCAAACTGTTCGTCTAAATCTTCACTGAGTAACGCATCAAAATCGACCTCGAGTTCAGGCTCCTCCGCATTCTCTATATCTTCAGGCTCAGCATATTCATCAAGTAAGGCATCAAAATCAGTCCCTTCTAAATCGGCCATGAATGCATCTTCAATGGCGTTTTCATCAATATCGACTGGGGGCTCGACCTCACTCTCCGCTTCAGCCACTTCATCTAATTCAGCCAAAAATGCATCCGGATCAGCACTCACATCCAGCTCTAATTCAGCTTCTGATATACCTGTATTTGGCGCTGACTCCACCGTATCAGAAATACTGGTTTCATCAACTGCCAGAGATCCACTCGCTTGTGCTTCCATTGAAGCAAGCGCCGCAGACTCGTCAAATGGCGTGTCTAAATCAATTTCTAGGTTTTGTAATTCAGCTGATTCACTTCCTACTTGCAGTTCAGGCTCGCTAGGCAGCTCTTTATCCATTGCAGCCATGGCTGCTTCTTCATCAAATGGCGTATCTAAATCGATACCTAGATCATCTAATTCATCTTCTACAACAGCCAACTCTTCGTCATGTTCAACTGATAAATCCGAAGACGGCTCTGCGAGTAAATCCGTCTCTTCGGCAAGAGGCTCATCGTCTAGATCATCGAATAGGTCGTCAAACTCATCATCAAAGGAAGCTTCTAGATCACCATCAATACCTGCGTTCAGATCCCTTTGGCTTTCAAGACTTTCAGCAAGTTGACGCTCGGCTTCACTCACCCCTTCGGTAAGTGGCGCTTCATCTAATGAAATGTCAGGCTCTTCAATTTCTTCTAGCTCAAGCTCGGGATAACTCCCTAACTGCTCACTGGGGGTGACAAAATCTTGTTCTAACGGTGGCTCCTCATTGAGAAGATCCACTTCATCTCCCAGAGGATCATCCCCCAAATCAATTTCAACCTCTTCAGCCATGAGCTCTTCATCAAGAGAAGCTAAATCAGCTTCAACTTCCAATGCTTCAAGCATGTCATCAACATTTTGCGGCTCAACGCTTTCAATATCATGTAAGAGGTTTTCAAGGCCTGACTCAGGATCAACTTCTATTTCAAGTTCAGGCTCTGCCTCGAGCTCTGGTTCTACTTCAAGCTCTAGCTCTGCTTCAAGCTCTAGCTCTGCTTCAAGCTCTGGCTCAGCTTCAAGCTCTGGTTCTGCTTCGAGCTCCGGTTCTGCTTCGAGCTCCGGTTCTGCTTCGAGCTCTGGTTCTGCTTCGAGCTCCGGTTCTGCTTCAAACTCTGGTTCTGCTTCTAACTCTGGCTCTGCTTCTAACTCTGGCTCAGCTTCTAGCTCTGGCTCAGCTTCTAGCTCTGGCTCAGCTTCTAGCTCCGGCTCAGCTTCTAGCTCCGGCTCAGCTTCTAGCTCCGGCTCAGCTTCGAGTTCAGGCTCAACTTCGAGCTCTGGTTCAACTTCGAGCTCTGGTTCAACTTCGAGCTCTGGTTCAACTTCGAGCTCTGGTTCAACTTCGAGCTCTGGTTCAACTTCGAGCTCTGGTTCTACTTCAAGCTCTGGCTCTGCTTCTAGCTCTGGCTCTGCTTCTAGCTCTGGCTCTGCTTCGAGCTCTGGCTCTGCTTCTAGCTCTGGCTCTGCTTCTAGCTCTGGCTCAGCTTCTAGCTCTGGCTCAGCTTCTAGCTCTGGTTCTACTTCTAGCTCTGGCTCAGCTTCTAGCTCTGGCTCAGCTTCTAGCTCCGGCTCAGCTTCTAGCTCCAGCTCAGCTTCTAGCTCCAGCTCAGCTTCTAGCTCCGGCTCAGCTTCGAGCTCTGGTTCTGCTTCGAGCTCTGGTTCTGCTTCGAGCTCTGGTTCTGCTTCGAGCTCTGGTTCTGCTTCGAGCTCTGGTTCTGCTGCAAGCTCTGGTTCTGCTTCGAGCTCTGGTTCTGCTTCGAGCTCTGGTTCAACTTCGAGCTCTGGTTCTACTTCAAGCTCTGACTCTGCTGCAAGCTCTGGTTCTGCTTCTAGCTCTGGCTCTGCTTCTAGCTCTGGCTCTGCTTCTAGCTCTGGCTCTGCTTCTAGCTCTGGCTCTGCTTCTAGCTCTGGTTCTGCTTCTAGCTCTGGCTCTGCTTCTAGCTCTGGCTCTGCTTCTAGCTCTGGCTCTGCTTCTAGCTCTGGCTCTGCTACAAGCTCTGGCTCTGCTACAAGCTCTGGTTCTACTTCGAGCTCTGGTTCTGCTACAAGCTCTGGTTCTGCTTCGAGTTCAGGTTCTGCTACAAGCTCTGGTTCTGCTTCGAGTTCAGGTTCTGCTACAAGCTCTGGCTCTGCTTCTAACTCTGGCTCTGCTTCTAACTCTGGCTCTGCTTCTAACTCTGGCTCTGCTACAAGCTCTGGCTCTGCTACAAGCTCTGGCTCTGCTACAAGCTCTGGCTCTGCTACAAGCTCTGGCTCTGCTTCTAACTCTGGCTCTGCTTCTAGCTCTGGTTCTGCTTCGAGCTCTGGTTCTGCTTCGAGCTCTGGTTCTGCTTCGAGTTCTGGTTCTGCTTCAAGCTCTGGCTCAGCTTCTAACTCTGGCTCAACTTCTAACTCTGGCTCTACTTCTAGCTCTGGCTCTGGCTCTGGCTCTGCTTCTAGCTCTGGCTCTGCTTCTAGCTCTGGTTCTGCTTCTAGCTCTGGTTCTACTTCTAGCTCTGGCTCAGCTTCTAGCTCCAACTCAGCTTCTAGCTCCGGCTCAGCTTCTAGCTCTGGTTCTGCTTCGAGCTCTGGTTCTGCTTCTAGCTCTGGTTCTGCTTCGAGTTCTGGTTCTGCTTCTAGCTCTGGTTCTGCTTCTAGCTCTGGTTCTGCTTCTAGCTCTGGTTCTGCTTCTAGCTCTGGTTCTGCTTCTAGCTCTGGTTCTGCTTCTAGCTCTGGTTCTGCTACAAGCTCTGGCTCTGCTTCTAGCTCTGGCTCTGCTTCTAGCTCTGGCTCTGCTTCTAGCTCTGGCTCTGCTACAAGCTCTGGTTCTGCTTCTAGCTCTGGTTCTGCTTCTAGCTCTGGTTCTGCTTCTAGCTCTGGTTCTGCTTCGAGCTCTGTTCTGCTTCGAGCTCTGGTTCTGCTTCGAGCTCTGGTTCTGCTTCGAGCTCTGGTTCTGCTTCGAGCTCTGGTTCTGCTTCGAGCTCTGGTTCTACTTCAAGCTCTGACTCTGCTGCAAGCTCTGGTTCTGCTTCGAGTTCTGGCTCTGCTTCTAAATCCGGATCTACACCCGTATCAGATTGAATACTCGCAATGTCAGGAACATCAACTTCATCATCTACCATTCCATCGAGGTGACCAGCTTCAACGTTCGATACGGCAAATGGTTCTTCACCTAATAAATCATCAACATCACCTACACCTAGCTCATCTTCAATAACAGGTTCTGCCACTTCTGCGTCAAGCTCTGTACCAAGGCCGTCTTCACCCACATCCGCAAGTAAGTCATCAACATCACCTAACTCATCTTCACTGGCAGGTTCTGCCACTTCTGCGTCGAGCTCTGTACCAAGGCCGTCTTCGCCCCCCTCTACAAGCAAGTCATCAACATCACCTAACTCATTTTCACTGGCAGGTTCTGCCACTTCTGCGTCAAGCTCTGTACCTAGGTCGTCTTTGCCCGAATCATCAAGCAAATCATCAATATCGCCTAATTCATCTTCGATGACGGGTTCTGCCACTTCTGTGTCAAGTTTTGTGCCTAGGTCGCCTTCACCCACATCAGCAAGCAAGTCATCAACATCGCCTAGCTCATCTTCGATAACGGATTCAGCCACATCTGCGTCAAGCTCAGTACCTAAGCCGTCTTCACCCACATCCGCAAGTAAGTCATCAATATCGCCTAATTCATCTTCAATGACAGGTTCTGTAACGTCTGCGTCAAGCTCTGTACTTAAGTCGTCTTCACCCACATCCGCAAGTAAGTCATCAACATCACCTAGCTCATCTTCAATGGCAGATTCTGTCACGTCTGCGTCAAGCTCTGTACTTAAGTCGTCTTCACCCACATCCGCAAGTAAGTCATCAACATCACCTAGCTCATCTTCAATGGCAGATTCTGTCACGTCTGCGTCAAGCTCTGTACTTAAGTCGTCTTCACCCACATCCGCAAGTAAGTCATCAATATCGCCTAATTCATCTTCGATGACGGGTTCTGTCACGTCTGTGTCAAGCTCCGTACCTAAGTCGTCTTCACCCACATCGTCAAGCAAGTCATTAATATCGTCTAGCTCATCTTCAATGGCAGGTTCAGCCACTTCCGCGTCAAGCTCTGTGTCTAAATCACCGTCACTGACCTCGGCCAAGATGTCATCTACATCACCTAGTTCATCATCTGGGGCGCTCGTTGACGCGGTCTCTTCGCCAGCTTCAGCCAACAGTGCATCAATATCGTCGTCATCAGCCAACTCGTTGTCTTGCTCAGCCTGAGAGATCATATCATCGATATCTTGTTGCTCTTCTGAAGCTTGTTGTGCTTCATCGATCAGCCCATCAACATCATCGAGTTCAAAACCGTCATCATCAGCGTCTAATTCTTCTTCATCCAACGCACCGTCAAGCAAATCATCAATATCATCAGCACTTAAAATACTATCGTTATCAGCTACTCCCTCAGCCTCATCAGACTTTGGGGGTTCCGCGGCGGCCTCATCGATTAAACTGTCAATATCATCCAAATCAAGCTCATCATCACCTGACCCAGATGCCGCAGGCTCTTCTGCAAGCTCTTCACTCAACGCCGCCAGCGCATCATCACTGACATCTAATGTATCGTCTTGCTCATCACCGACTTCGTTAAATAAATCATCAATGTCGTCCGCGCTTAAAATATCATCCCCATCTGAAGCACTCTCCTCTACATCTAACGTTACTTCATCGCCAAGCGCATCGTCTGTAGAGTCAAAACTTTGTTGTAAGAAGTCATCGATATCATCTGAAGATTCTTCGGCAGGTGATTCGTCATCAAATACAATGTCATCATTGAGTAAACTGTCTAACTCATCTTGATCCAATGTGCTATTGCCAGTTTCAAAACCATCATCTTCATCGTCTAAAGAGTCAAATACGATGTCATCATCTTCAGGCAGAATATCATCATCAAGTTGAACACTTTCATCTAATGGAGCGATGTCATCTGTTACTGGCATGTCTAAATCAAGTGGATCAGCAGCTGCCGCTGCGGTAGCGGCTCCTGCTGTCGCTGCTGCAGCAACAGGTGCTTGCGGTAAAAACTCGTCGTCTTCAGCATTGCTGTCAGCTGCTTGCTTACGTTTACGTAAGAAAAACATCAACCCAAGCCCAACAATCAACAAAGCTGGTATCGTCGCCAACAAGGCAATCACAAGCGGGTTAGACAAAGCATTACTAAAACTTGATTCTTGTTCGGCTTTTTTATCCGCTTCTTGCTGAGCAATCATCTCGCTCTGCATATCGATTACGACTTTTAATTGCTGCTGGATTTCACTGTCTTTACCGAGCTGCTCTCGAACATTTTGCAGCTCATCTGAAATACTGCTAAGTTGCTTTCTAAGCTGATTGTTTTCTTCTAAGATTTCTTCCACATTTTGCACTGAAGACTTAAACTGATTTTGTAAGTCGAGCAGCTTGGAGTCTTGCTCCATACGCAGATTTCTAAGTTGATTGGTCAACGCTTTTTGCGCCTGTTCAACATCTTCTTTACGCGCCTGGGTCACGCGTTTTTTGGCAGCATCTATGTCTGACGGGTTTAAAGTGCCATTTTTCTTGCGTTCCCACAGCGCGTCATCCTGATCCGACTTTTGTTTCGCAATGCCCGGATTGACACGCCTGATCTCTGCAAGTGTTGGAATACGGAGGTATGCGCCATCACGCATATGGTTGAGATTTTGATCTAAAAACGCACCTGGGTTTTTGTCATACAACGCCTTCATAACCTGATAAATCGTAACCGAATCATCGGGTCTTATTTTCTGTGCTACGCGCCACAATGTGTCCGAAGACCGAATTGGGCCAACAGAACGACCTTCAAGGCCATAATCGACACCCTTGGGACCCTTCAACACTGTGCCAACTTGAGTGTGTGCCGGAGACGTTATGAAAGCCAATGCTAGGATACAAAATAAGGCTAAACCGCGCATGCTGTTCCTTTGTTTAAGGTGACCACTTACTCAACCAGTAAGTGAATAATAAATTTGCTCATCTTTGCTTTTTGCAAGCTCTATTCCAATTGCAAACTATAAACCAGTTATTAGGGAATATCCATTGTCAGCGTAGTGAATCTTAACATCAACCTAGCACTTTAGGATTGGAATGAAAATGTTTTATAAATCAGGGAGGTGGTAAAAAGATAGATTTGTGTATTTAGAGGGGCAAAATGCTGCCAGCACATTTTGCCCAATTATGAGATTAAAGGTAATTTGCTACCAGCTCTTCTGCAATTTGTACACTATTTGTTGCCGCCCCCTTGCGTGTATTATCAGACACAACCCACAAGTTTAATCCCATAGGATGCGAAATATCCGCTCTTAGACGGCCAACGTAGACGGTATCATTACCACTGGCATCGCTGACTGGCGTTGGATAATCTTCTTCATTTTCAATTAACTCAACACCAGGTGCCTCTGTAAGCAATTGTTTTACATGCTCTAAGTCGTAAGGCATACGTGTTTCTAAATGAATCGCCTCTGCATGACCAAAAAAGACCGGAACACGCACTGCGGTAGGGTTTACCATCACACTACTATCACCTAAGATTTTATGTGTTTCCCACACCATTTTCATTTCTTCTTTGGTATAACCATTGTCTTGGAATGCATCTATTTGTGGAATAACGTTAAACGCAATTTGCTTTGGAAATACGTCATTTTCCATCGGTCTTGCATTCATCAAGTTGGCTGTTTGTTTAGCCAGCTCATCAACCGCTTCTTTGCCTGCACCAGATACCGCTTGGTACGTAGACACATTGATACGATCAATGCCATATGCATCATAAATGGGCTTTAATGCCACCAGCATCTGGATAGTCGAGCAATTTGGGTTCGCAATAATATTGCGATTTCTAAAATCAGCTAGGCTGCCTGCGTTTACCTCTGGCACCACTAGAGGCACATCATAATCGTATCTAAAATGTGATGTGTTATCTATTACCACACAGCCTGCTTCTGCAGCAATCGGCGCATATTTCTCAGACACACTGCCTCCTGCTGAAAATAAGCCAATGTGGGCGTCTGCAAAATCAAACTCCTCAACATCTAAAACAGTGACTTTTTCACCCATGAAATCAATTTCTTCACCCGCACTGCGACTACTAGCCAGCGGGTATAGTTTATCAACTGGAAACTTTCTTTCAGCCAATGTTTCAATGATTTGCTTGCCTACTAGGCCAGTTGCGCCCAGTACCGCCACGTTAAATTTCTGCGACATGTTTATTCCTCATTCATTTCTACTTGAAAGCCAAGTTGCTGTAACTGTTGTGTATGGGCTGGCTGCGATAAGATGTTCAATGTTGAGAACTCTCTTCTCGGCGGATATTGCTTGCGCAATACATCAAAGCCCTGACTTTCTATATTGGCTCGCATTAAACCATTATCGCGGCGAATATCATAGATCATATGTACAATACGTCCGTAATCTCTCTCAGTAAATGTCTCATTGAGCTGGCATTGACTTACTGCTGGAACGGGTAGAAAAGCAGACAATTGCTTGGTTGGTGCAACACCTAGGGTTTTACACAAAGCTTGATAAAGCATTTGCGTTCCCCGTGCTTTCCCCTCTAGTGTATGGCCTGCAATATGTACTGACGTATACAAGCAATGCGCCATCAATTCAGTCAAAATATTCGGCTCATTTTCCCACACATCAAGGATCAACTCTAATGCTTGCCCTGCTCGTTTAACTTCTAAAAGCGCCTGATTGTCAATCACATCACCTCGACTGGCATTGATCACCAACATACCGCGTTTAAGCTTTGTAATTCTTTCTTTATTTAATAGGTGCTTAGTTTGATGCGCCCCACTTTTAACCAGAGGCACATGGAACGTCACGAAATCCGCTTGAGCCAATGCAGTATCAATGTCGACGTGCTCATTTAACTCACCTCGCTCAGCACGGACAGGATCACACAAAATCAGCTCAATACCACTGTGCGCTAACTTTTGTTGTAAACACGCTCCAATATTACCCACACCGACAATTGCGAGCTTTTTACCTCGCAGCTCGACATCGCGATCTTGACTGTACGCATATAAAGCACTGATCACATATTCAGCCACTGCAATCGCATTACACCCAGGGGCGCTAGAAAATGCGATCTCCCGCTTCGCTAGATAGGCTTGGTCAATGTGATCCACACCGATTGTGGCCGTACCGACAAATTTTAATTTATTTGCCGTCTCTAGTAGCTGTTGATTTACTTGGGTTATTGAACGCGTTAACAGCACATCCGCCGTCTGAACCTGCTCTGCACTCACAGCACGCCCATCAAAGCGCGTCACCTCACCGAAACTTGAGAAAAACTCTTCCACTAAAGGCATGTTCTGATCAGCCAAGATCTTCATGTAATTTTATTCCTAAACGTCGCACGGAACTCTATTGTAACTCAGCTCTCGTATAGACCCTAGTTTCGCTTTACCCCTATGCCAAATGCAATAAACATTAAACTCAGTAAAAACAACACCAATACCTTGACACTTGGCTGCTCGGAGACGTTGATTAAAGGACTAAATACAAAGGCATGTACATTGCACCACGCAAGTAACAGCGCGGTATAGTGAGCGCCACCATATGCATAGCCCGCACACACTATACTACTGATAAAATTAATAAAAATTGCATATTCCAAAGCCTCAACACTGAGCAACATGGAAGCGAAAGAAATGATGATGATACTTATATTCCCCAATTGCATAAACAACCCCTCCTTAGGTCTTTTTTGTAATATAGATAAGTTTACAAAATTGGCAATTGAACAATTTTTAAGTATCGCAACACACTGGTATGGTCAAAAAATGACTTCTAAAATAATTATTGGAAGGCTTTTTTGCTTGAAATAACTGGTCAGACAAGCTAGCCTAATCATGTGGTCAGACCTCTAATAAGGAAGAACAACATGACACTTTTATTTACTATCGCTTTGATAGCCTTGGTCAGTGCGGCCTGTTATCATCGCGCCAGCTGGAATACCTGCTTAGGTATTGCAGCCGCAACTTTGGTTGTGGGCACTTTTGCCAACGCCTTTGGCGCATTGTCTTGGTTAATATTCTTAGCCATTGCAATCCCATTTTCTGTCACTAACATCCGTCAACAATACATTGTCGCCCCTCTTTTCAAGGCCTTTAAAAAAGTCACTCCGACGATGTCAGACACTGAGAAATCTGCGATCGATGCGGGAACAACTTGGTGGGAAGCAGATTTATTCTGTGGCAATCCGAACTGGAATAAACTTCACCAATTCGCCAAGC
Organism: Pseudoalteromonas luteoviolacea; assembly: GCF_000814765.1. GTDB lineage: Bacteria > Pseudomonadota > Gammaproteobacteria > Enterobacterales > Alteromonadaceae > Pseudoalteromonas > Pseudoalteromonas luteoviolacea_H. Next base: position 541,136 of record NZ_JWIC01000004.1, on the reverse strand, counting down.
CTAGACTCACTGCTGAAGAACAAGCGTTCTTAAATGGCCCAGTTGAAGAAGTCTGTGCCATGTTAGACGACTGGGAAGCAACTCACGAGTTAACCGATTTACCACAGGATGTATGGCAGTTCTTAAAAGATAAAAAGTTTTTCGCCATGATCATCAAGAAACAATATGGCGGTCTTGAGTTTTCAGCGTATGCCCAATCTTGTGTGCTGCAAAAATTAACCAGTAAATCAACTTTGCTATCCTCAATCGTCGGTGTTCCAAATTCGTTAGGTCCGGGCGAATTACTGCAACACTATGGCACGCAAGAGCAAAAAGACCACTATTTACCTCGCCTCGCTGTAGGTGATGAAATTCCTTGTTTCGCACTGACGTCACCTGAAGCGGGCTCAGACGCATCGTCTATTCCTGACTTTGGTGTCGTATGCAAAGGCGAGTGGGCAGGAAAAGAAACGCTTGGGATCAGTTTAACATGGAACAAGCGCTATATTACGCTTGCCCCCGTATCGACTGTACTGGGCTTAGCATTCAAAATGCAAGACCCTGATGGCTTACTAGGTGATAAAGAAGACATTGGTATCACATGCGCACTTATTCCAACTTCAACACCGGGTGTTGAAATTGGCCGTCGACACTTCCCATTAAACGTGCCGTTTCAAAATGGTCCTACGCGTGGTAAAGATGTCTTTGTGCCGTTAGATTTCATCATTGGTGGTCCAAAAATGGCAGGGCAAGGCTGGCGTATGCTGGTTGAATGTTTGTCTGTAGGCCGAGTGATCACCCTGCCCTCTAACTCAACAGGTGGTATAAAAACACTGGCATTAGCAAGTGGTGCCTATAGCCGTATCCGCCGCCAGTTCAAATTACCGATTGGTAAAATGGAGGGAATCGAAGAAGCACTATCTAAGCTCGGTGGCTATGCATATAGCAGCGATGCGGCACTGAGCATGTCTACAGGGGCGGTCGACTCAGGCGAAAAACCTTCGGTCATTTCTGCCATCTTGAAATATCACCTCACCGAGCAAATGCGCGCAGCGACCATTCATGCCATGGATATCCATGGTGGTAAAGGGATTTGTTTGGGGCCAAACAATTACTTGGGCCGTGGTTACCAAGGTGCGCCTATCGCTATCACTGTTGAAGGCGCAAACATTCTTACTCGTAATATGATCATCTATGGGCAAGGTGCTATTCGTTGCCACCCGTTTGTCTTGGCTGAATTAAATGCATGTAACATCAAAGACAAACAAGAAGCGTTAGACAGCTTTGATAACGCACTCATGGGACACATTGGGTTTACGATTTCTAACCTTGTACGCACTAAGTGGTTAGCAATCACAGGTGGCCGCTTTACCAACGTGCCATTTAATGATGAAACTGCAGACTACTATCGCAATGCTGCGCGTTACAGTGCATCATTGGCACTCATGTCTGACATTTGTATGGCCGTGTTTGGCGGTTCTTTGAAACGCAAAGAGCGCATCTCTGCCAGATTAGGTGATCTGCTAAGTTATTTATATTTAGTCTCAGCAACACTGAAAAGATACAATGATGAAGGCCGAAGAAAAGAAGACCTACCGCTAGTCAAATGGGCTTGTCAGGAACACTTGTACTTATGTCAACGCGCATTGGCGGACCTGATTAATAATATGCCATCGATGGCACTTCGTGGGGCGTTAAAGTTAGTATTGTTTCCATTTGGCCGTCCAGTGCGTAAACCAACGGATGAGATGGAACACGATATCGCCAAGCTACTGCAAACCCCGAATGAAACGCGTGACCGTCTAGCCAATTACATCTACACCACAGACGAGCCGCTTAATCTGATCGGTAAGCAAGAGCAAACATTGAAAGACATCTTGGCCATTGAGCCTATCTTTGACAAAGTGTGCCGCGCTAAAGGTCAAAAGCTGCCGTTTATGCAACTAGATAAAGTCGCTAGTATGGGGCTTGAAAGTGGGATCCTTACTCAACAAGAAGCAGATAGTCTTGCCGCTGTCGAGGCCAAAAGACTTGCGGTGATCAATGTCGATGATTTTGATCCAGCTGACTTGCTTGCTGGTAAAGCTCGAGTAGTCGACAGCAACGTCGACGCAGCATAAGCCGCAACACAAATCTAAAAAGGCCGGTATATCCGGCCTTTTTTATCAACTATGCTATTAATACTTTAGTTAACATGAGTGCGACCACGGCAACAGCCCAAGTCAATGCCATATATCGCGCAGCCCGCAAAATAACCCACATCATCACAGGCGTCACAAGCACAGTTAAAAGTTCAAATATGCCGCTTCCCAATAATACTAAACCGCCAAACCACATCATAAATGTTAGACTAAACACAAACATACATTGGCTGCGTTGTACCTGTGTAAACTGAGATAAAGCATACCAATAGCTACGGTATTTAATGACCTGTTTATGAGTATCTATTAATAAACTGCTCCACCACAGCACGGTAAATAGCTGTGCCATGACCGCGTAATAACTCTTCAGGTCGGGGCGCTCTGTAACAATAATCCAAATACACCAATAGGTTAAAATCGTCACGCCAAGACGCCAGATCACAGCCCAAGGCTGCTCTATTGCCCATTGCCACCAAAAACTATGCGCAGTTACCTTGCTCAACTTCACGGCTTTGTACTGACGAGGAAGTAATAGAGACCCGACTAAAACCACAGCCAAAGCAACATAATACGTAACGAAACTCTCACACACAAACACCAACAAACACGCTACAGTCAATACTACAAAGACAGATATTGGGCGATAAAGTAGAGTCGTTGCTAATACCAGTTGAGCCAGCATAAACATCACAAGCTGAGGTGACTGAAGTAGATTCTGTAACCCCATTGATACAGCTAAAAACAAAGCAAATAAAAACAGCACATGGCACAGAAGTAACAACCCTTGATCAGCCACCCATTGATGAATTCTCGACTTTAGTAAAGTACCATGATAGTTGCGATGCGCCGTATCTAGCACTGCGCTTTTTAAGGTATGCAGTAACAGGCTTTGCAAAAGTAAAAATCCAAATGTCATATAGATCACATCCAACTCTGACTCATATTGCACAATTTTGCCAAGCGCAAAAAAGACCCCTAAGGCCAAACCAGGTAAGTAAACAAAAAATAACGTCGCTAACAGCAAAGAAAACTCAGCTAACTGACGACGTAGCTCTTTTAGCTCCACCTTAAACGCGCTCAATCTGTATCGATAATAATGAACCAAGTGCCCTCCTAGCTTGAAAATAGCGATTGAGGCACAAACCCCATATCAAAAAACGGTTTGGGCTCGTGGCAACTGATCAGGATCTGTCCTTGATAATCTTTTAAGTATTCGATGAGATGAAGAGTGCTTTGATGGTCTAAAGCAGCACTTGGTTCGTCCAATATGACATAGGGAGTTTGACGCATCAAAGCATTAATCAGCTGTAATTTCTTTTGGTTACCAGACGACAGTGCGCTAAATGTGGTATCTAAAAAAGAAGAAAAACCAAGTAATTCGATCAATTGATCTGGAAAAGGACATTGCCAGCTTTGCTGAGTCATGGTTAGCAGTTGTTTTGCTGTTAAAAAAGCGGGAAACTTAATATTATCTGAAGCTAAAGCGACTTTATCTTGTGGCGTCTTAAGGCGCTCACCATCATAAGACACTATGCCCGCATAAGCGCGATCAAGCCCTGCAATAATGGAAAACAAGGTACTTTTACCCAATCCATTCGGGGCCTCTAAGCACACTTTAGGGGCACTAAATTCGATATGATATTTTTCAAAAATGGGCTTATGGACAAACACTTTAGATAGATTTTCAACTTTAATCATACGCAGACTACTTATTATTTTTAGTCTATCTTAACAAGTAGTCCGCTTACGTTTAAATTACTAAAGTGTTGCAAAATTTATCTAAACAATTCACTCATAAGGATGTCACTGCGCTACCTGCGTACTCACTATAAAAGCTTTCAATGGCACCACGTTTTTGCATTGTCACAAAAACTTGGCGACCTGACGCGCCTCCAAAAGCGACATTCGTAGGGTATTTGCCTTTCAATTTAACGGTTCTCAGTAACACGCCTTGAGGTGATAAAATGGCGACTTCACCCGCTCCATAGCGCGCAACATACAAGTTACCACGTTCATCGGTACGCATTCCATCGAGACCATGGTCAGCAAATTGATAAAACAATTTTGCTTCGCCCAGCTGCCCACTGTTACTGATGTCAAACGCCCAAATTCTTTTCTGAACACTTTCATTCACGTAAAGCACGGTATTATCCGGACTGACTTCTATGCCATTAGTTGTGCCCATATCTGCTTTTAAGCGTTCAACTTGCCCTGTCGAACTAATACGCCAAACCTGCCCATTGCCACCTTGCCAATTTGGGTCGCTCGCATACAAGGTGCCATCGTTGGCGATGGCAATATCATTAGGCTGATTCATCGTTGATTCATGCGCAAAAACACGGATCTGCTTTTGCGGTGTGATTTGCAAAATATTGTGCTGCGTATAATCCGCAATATACATATTGCCTTTTTTATCGAAACGAATGCCGTTACCTATACTGCCTTTAGGAAGCTTGACGTATAACGATGCATTATTTTGCCCTGTGACCTGACCGATCGTACCCTGCTCTTTATAATTCACAGCGTATAGTACACCTCGAGCATCTACAGCCGGTCCTTCAATACCTGATGTGAACACCCCATCTGCTACCCAGTCTTGAGATTGGTATAATACCTCATTAGAGGGCTCTAGACTTTGGCAGCCAGCCAATCCAATCATTAACAACGCAGTGCCCAAAATTACTTTCATCGCTCGCTCCTTGGTAAAAAAGTCAGTATGCAATTTGCCCACTACGTTGTGAATTGAGATTTCTTCACGTCTTCATGTCACAGACTAAAAAAGGTAACGCACTTTAAAAATCACACTGTCTTCATCTGGTTGAGTCCAATTCTCTTCAACCCCCTCAAGCCATGACTGATCGCCAACATGCATACGCTGTAAAGACACTATGTCTCGCCCACCTCGGCGGTAAACGAGATAAATATCAGAATAAGCGCCCAGACGATAGCGTAACTTAAACTGAGACATCAGGCCTTTATCAACAAAACTGGTATCTAATTCACTCAACCTGACTAAGCTCTGCTTTGTAATTTGAAAAACATCCTTACTGGCGGCCTCTAAAACCGACCATTGAATATTCGCCGATAGCTCTAAATTATCCGATAACAACGCCGATACTTCGATGCTATTTACAAAGTAGTGCCTATCATATTCGGTGATTTGGTTTTGCTTATTAGCAACCAACCAACCGTCTCCACTGCGATAGAAATTATTGAACTTTATATTCCAGTTTTCATGCGGCATCCAGGTCATATCTAGCGCATATTGTTGAGCGTGCCCCGAGAGCCCCTCTTGATCAAATTCAATACTCGCCGCCCAACTAAAACTGCCACTGTAAGCGCTTTGATAGAGTACCCGAGTTTCCAAAGCGCTCGGCAGCTTGAACGGCTCACTCTGCGCGCCAATATTGTCTTGCCACCCTGTATCACGATAATCTATTCGCACTGTCCACTGTGCGCCATTATTCATCATAATCTCTGACTGATAACCCTGCTTAGATGACAGCTTGAGTCCTTGAGTATTGGCTTCATACGACAAATCAAAGGTATGTCTAATTCGCGTTAGCCAATCATTGTTGATGTTCGTTGCGTGATTCAAATTTAAGTTCATATATTGCCAATCATTGCGCTTCATATACCCCATATCACGACTATTAAATTGCTTATTTAAGCGCAGGTACTTTCCAGAAGCACGGGTGTTTGGTGAAAATTGATAACCTATATTGAATGACGTGCCATTACCTGTTTTGCGTTGCACCTCATCAATTTGACTGACTAAAAAAGCGCTTTGCATCGACCACTTTTCATTTTGAAACTGGCTGTCCCATGCCAAACTATGCGCTTGGCGATTAAACCAAGGCCGTTCGACATGTGTCGCGAGTAGACCGGTTCGCCAATTGGCGCTGCGATAGCTGTATCGACCCGCATAGAATTGCTTTCCAGCTGCATTTTCTAAATTATTTTCGTGTACCGCAAAGCCTCCCCACTGATTATGTGTTCCTTGATGAACAAATCGTACAGCCCCATCAATTGGTGTTATAAGCTCACTACCATCATCACTTCCTGCACCGATCCTGCGCGTGTGGATCAATTTGGTATCCTGCAATACGTCGATGTTAAACACGCTAATATCTTGTGTAAAAAAGGGCCTTTTATCGGTTCTCAACGTTTCTACTGCGGAATAGTTAACATCAACATCATCACTGTCAACCTGCGCAAAATCGGGATTCACGGCTATCGACAAAGTTTGATTGTGGGCTGGTTTGTAAAACAAATCAAAACCCACATCTGATTCTCTGCGTTTATTTTGCCTTTCTGTAAAATGATGTTGATGTGTCACATAAGGCACAAAACTTAGCTGAGCTTGAGCTGGTATTGCGATATCTACCTTAGGCATATTTAGGAAAAAGTCACTGTTGGCAATCGTCTGCTTTTGATTCGCAAAAATATGATTTGAATGCAGTTCATATAACTGGATCCCCACACCGATAGAAGCCAACCCTGCCGCATTTAACTTTGGCGAAAACGACACGCTGTGCCATGGTATAAAAACCTCATTGCTCCAATACGTTGGAGATTCATAATAAGCACTTTGCCAATCACCATCCCAATCGTGGTCTATTGATCGCTGTGCCGTTACCACCGCATCTTGTTTGCCGCCGCCCAATGTTGTCGCAAAGAGATAAGCACTACTGCCATCTCCAGAGAAATCGAGATAAATACGATTGAATTCCGCCTGCATAAAACCATCTTGCAAATTAAACTGCTTCTTGCGACGACCCTCAATTTGATAATTAGTAATACCGATATATATGCCTGCACTATCAGCAAAAACCTTCGCACTCAGTTTATCGTTTGACATAACATGTGTAGCTGGCACAACCTGAAAAAACGATTCAATATTGTGTGCTGTTTGCCAAACGTGTTCATCAAGTTTGCCGTCGATTATGAGTGAATTTGCATGACTTGTTGGAAGATATAAACCCACTATCACTACGGCAAAACTGTGCTTAAATGCGCTCATTCAATTTTCCCCACATCTATAGAAGGCTGTTATATAAGCAAATATTTACCGTTTAAAAGCTTATGGTTTTCTGAAGATTAGTTTTAAATGGCTGAACAAGATTGACTTTAAGCTGAACATGGTTACCTTTGGATTGAGCCTAATATGACAACAAGGTTGAAAGATGGATCGTGAAACTACTGATATTGAAAACAGCCAAAAACAGATTGGTAATAAAACAAACTCTCGTTTTCAGTTTGCCCATTGGCAATTTTTTAATGACAAGGATGAACTGTGGAATACACAAACCCACTCTGTAAGTAAGCTAGAGCCGCAGGTTGCGCGTTTACTCACCTTGCTCATAACACAACAGGGCCAAGTCATTACCAAGCACATGCTGAATATTCAGCTTTGGCCAGACACGATTGTGGAAGCAAACAGCCTCTATCAATTGCTGACTAAGTTAAGAAAAGAATTACAGGACAGCGCTAGAAACCCACTTTATATCAAAACAATACCAAAAAAAGGATATATGTTTTTACCCGAAGTTTCGCTCATAGATATACCCGAGCGCCCTTTCCCAAACACCTCAAGCGTTGCCCCAGTAGACATAGTTTCACAGCAACCCAGAACCACTCTATCGAGCCAAATTCAATTGCTATTGACCAAAAAACGATGCTGGGCACTGACGCTATCCGCAGGTGCCTGTTTTAGTGCCATCGCTTTTTTTTCATCAACCCCCGATGATATCACCTCACCACACTATGAACGTGAAGACATCACCTATGAATTAGGTGTTGAATTTAATGTCACAGCACACGCTCAACATGATTTGCTAGCGTATATTGAACAGTTTAATGTCTTAAAAATCACCGATAAAACCGGTAAATATCAACACACCCGTCAATTTGATACACGCATAGCCCATCCCACTTGGCACCCTGATAAAAAGCAACTTGCCTTTTGGCAGTATCAGGGAGACAAATGCATCTTACATGTCAGTAATGATGAGGCAAAAACGCTCCATAGCAGCGTTCCCATCCCTTGTCACTTGATACGCCCGCCAGTATGGCAATCTGATAATGAGCTCGTATTAACCATTATTGAAAAAGCAGGACATAGCGCTTATTTGTACCGTATTGAACAGCAACAGTTAGTCAAAATCCCACTCCCTAAAGCCGCGGATGAAAAATATGTTGGTGCAATACGCGCTTGGGAAGAGCAAATCTATTATCTTATTACCGATACCGAACATAATTCTCGTTTAGTTGGTTTGGATGGCAAAGTCCACATGACGTGGGATTTCCCAGTGTGGTTATTTAACTTTGACCCAGGCAAGCAAAGTATTGTCAGTAATGATGACAGTGCCCATCACAACTTAATCGGTAAGCTTAGAAACGGTCAGACGTATCCTATATTTGCCACATCACAAGGCATGTTTAGCAACCTCTCAATTGATCAACAAGGTGATATTTATACTGCAGCCGAAACATGGCAAGTGAATATTCGCGATCAAGACAACCTGCCTATCTTTTCAAGCTCTAGTAATGACTTTCTTCCGGTTACCAATAATTTAGGTGAAACCGTTTTCATGTCTCGTCGAACCGGACAATGCGAAATTTACCTTCACTCGAACAACCAGTTAAAACAGCTATCCTTTCACAAAGGATATGAGTTGGTGAGCTTTTTAGCTTGGGATCCACAACTCAGCAAAATCCTATCAAACCGTGACAAAAACCTTGTTCTCTATGATAGAGAAGATGTCATTATCAGCTTTGATAGTCAGCACAGTAAAATGCCAACACAATTTGGTTGGCTTGATCAGCAGAATATCTGGTCAAGTGATACGCAATTTGTTCATACGTTTAATGTAGATGGCAACTTACTCACGCGAACAAAGTTTGCATCTGACTTTTTGACCTTTGACGCCGAGCGACAAAACTGGATTGTTCTACAAGGCAATGTGCTTTACTTATCTCAGTCTCTAGCAAATTTTGAAGTGCATAAGCAGCCGCTGATTGAACTACCGGAAAATGCCGTCCACATGATTAAGAACCCTCGGCTAGTTAATGGCGAGTTATATTGGCAATCCACTTGGTCAAAAACAGACATCATTTGGAAGTTGCCTTTATCGACCCCTACTATGTTGACAAAAATAAGACAGGAACCGTTAATTTGGCACTATGATATTACGCCAGATGGCGCACTTAGAGTCGCAAAAATGGAATCTGTAGAAGCAGATATAAAACGAATTACGCCACAATTACCCAGTACTTAAAGGCCCACATATTTAAGCCAGCAGAATAACGCTGGCTTAAATAAATTTAGCCAATTTTTCATAAAAACTGCACATTTCCCTGATAGCTCTCCACAATCATTCCACTTTTTCATGATAAAAATGCCGAAATATAATTAAAAATAGTGAAAATAATATGATACGCTCTAAGTATTTTGCATTAGCTATGCCCTTTTTGCTCACCGCTTGCTTCAGTGAGAGTGACAATAAACCCAATATCATCGCGCCTGAAATAAGTACGCACACGGATCCGGTGCCGAATGTGTCTTTAACCGAACTAAAAACCCCTGCGCAAACTCTTTTCCAGCCTGGTCAACCGATTACGCTAGATTACACAATTAGCTCTGAGTTGTTAGACACGCAAAATATTGGTGTCACTTTCATGGCTATCCCGAAAGATAAGGTTGCACAACTTGAGACTGAAGATGCACCTGAGGGCTTTAATTTAGGGGTTCATCATATCGAACAACTGCAAGCTGGTGCACAAAGCTTCACAGCCACACTCATGTTTCCAAATGAACAAATGCCCAGTGGTGAATACTTAATTGGTGCTTATGTCGACAGTGCCAAGAGCATTGCTGACGAGGCTAACTTAGACGATAACCGTTCACGTGGTCATGACAGCAATGATTTAACGACCTATGCTCAAATCACTATTGACTCGTCACATTATCATGACTTTGTGCTTGATAAAGCGACTGTCGGTGATGGCTTTGCCATGTTCCCAGAGTTTGGCCCCAGAGATGCTGAGTCAGAGGGTAATCCAACTCAAAAGCGCTCAGACATCATCGGTCATATCGATGCCAGTAAATTTGGTAATACAGTCAACTCTGCTGACGTTACTGCCGAGATCATCATTGAAGATCAAGCATATACCGCCCACTTTTGGCAAGAAGGACAGGATCACTACGCTGAAAAAATGCGCATCACCTTTGCTCAGTTTGAGCAAAGTCACTATTTTCCTTACGACATCGCAGTAAACGGCGCGTTATTACACAAAATCAGACAAGCATACGATGCAAACTCAAGTGAAAATTCCTTTGATATCCGCTTTACATTGCACGATACCTCAGAGTTTGATGAAGCGCTCACAAGCAATAATAGCTACACGCTAGCAGTGCCGTACAGCCTATATCGAGACACGACGCCCAGTGACGATATACTAGAAAAACACAATCTGCCAACGAGCAACAGGGCGCCAGAGAATCTATTTTCTCGTAGTATGCCAACCGATGATCTGGCGTTCACGATTAGCCAACAAACAGCTGAACAATTCATCCTGTTAGACCTCTTTGGCAACACTTATGGTGATAAGTCTAAGGTCGCTGTTGTGCCAAGTTTCCTGTCTCTGATTATTTTAAAAGCCACAGATGGCGGCTACGCTTGGGCTTCAAGCGGCGGCGGCTTTGATCTGTATATGTTTGACGACAGCGTTGACCTATTTTCCGCTGGTGCCAGCGGGATTGCCGATGGTGCCAATGGTACCTTAAGCTACTCTATGGGCGTATCTCTGCTGGGTAAGTCACTCATTTCTGAATCAGACTCAGTCACGGCACTGGATGAAAGTTACACGCATGATTGGAGTGAAGAGCAGAAGCTATTCTCTACGACTTTCACGATTGCCATTGTGCCAGTAAGCGTCTCAGCAGGTATCAAAGGTGAAGTTGGCGTAGGTGCTGAACTCAAATATGAAGATCAACGTTTTAGCATTGGTGGCGATATCTTAACCGCAAGCCTAGATGCCTATGCGACGGCAGGCATCGACTTATTAATTGCCAGTGGTGGTATCGGTATCGACTTTTTGATTATCTCTGAAACCTTATCCGCCACAGCCTATACTGACATCAGTAAAGCCATCAGTGATTCTGAGATCACCTATGGCATTGATGTGAGCAACCATATGAAAGCCATCGAAGGCGAACTCTACTTATGGGTGAAATACCCTGGTTATGAATTCTGCTGCTCATTCCCAACCAAAACCGCAACAAAAACACTGTATGACACGGGTGCTTTGTATAACAAAACATGGCAAATGCTAGATTACAGCGACAGTTTTAAGTTCTAAACGAGTAAAGTATGAATCGGGCTACTCCATTATTACTTTGCACATTAACACTGCCTTTTGGCGGTGTTAATGCCAGCCAAGAGTGTGCACGCTGGGGCGAGTTTTCAACGCATGCAAATACAAAAATGACCACTCTTAATACACCAAGTCAAAATAAACTCTCAGTTTCAGGTGACTTGGTATACCGACCACTGCTAAAAACGGATAAACATTACTGGCTAGGTTTACAATTATCTTCTGCTGAATTACAGCTCGACAATACACCTATCCAAGCGCTGTATTACAGCGTGCCGTTTGCAGTCAAAATTGCTTCGTCGGGCGATATTTTAGACTATCACTTTGCGGCCAAACTCAAACCTGAAGATGAACAAAAGTTGATGGCTATCTATCAGCAATTTCATGTTGAGCACTTAAAGCAGGTCGATTTAAGCGCTCCTAAAATTCTCGAAGAGACAGACAATTTAGGCCGTTATCGAGTCCAATACCAAACTCTGGCTAATCAGGCAATTCAAAAACAAAAGTTGAGCTATACGTTAACGACACAAGGTACTCAGTTATTTTCCTTCAAAAAGCCGGAAATAAAACAGGACTTATTTACTTTAGACATCACAGATTGCTGGGTAAGAGAATTACAAGGCTACAACAATACCTTGGTAGAGAGCGCAAAAGGCGATATTAATATCAACGTCTATCAAACGATCAAATATAAGCAAAAACAGCAACCTATTGCCACCGATATCGCACTAATGTCATTACCGATGTCACCACTACAGTGGCCTCAACTCCCCCAAAGTAGTGTCTACCCTAAACCAATGCCCGTGCCACTTGCTAGCGCAAAAAGCTTTACTAATTTATTGTTAAGCAAAGACTTACGCGCTCTATCTACAGAGGCATTGCTACAGCTTCTCTATGATAACCAAATACATTTAAATGCATTACACAGCTTGATAAAACAAGGCACCTTCGAAGATAAACAACTCAGTCGTTTACTACTCATGATTGGTAAAAGTGATTTTACGTATGCCCATCAATTATTAGCTAATCTGTACCTAGATACGGAGATCGATGCCAATCAACGCTTTCGTAGCCTAATGGCCTTGAAATATAGCGAGCAACCTTTGTCACCAGAACTCATCGATTCTATTTACAGTCATATAGACAGTGAAGAGTTGACCACAAGCGACGAAAAACTAGCACGCACAGCACTGATGGTCTTGGGCGTCATCGCTAATAACCAAGCGGGCAGTGAGTTTGCCCAGTCGCTAACCGCCTCGCTTGCAGATAGACTCGAGACCACTCGCGATACTAAAAAGCAGGCCACTTTGCTAACGGCATTAGGCAATAGTGCAGATGCGACACATCAAGAGAGTATTTCTAAGTTCCTGCGTAATGATAATGCAAAGCTTCGCGCGAAAGCTGCACAGGCATTGGGGAACATGCCAAATGAGGTAAGCCTAGGCTATCTTGAAAAGTCACTCAAAAATGAATCTAATACAGACACACAGAAAGCTTTGCTCTCAGCCATGGGGAACAATCAACTCTCCGAGCCACAAATAGACAAAGTCATTGGATTTGCGCAAAAACAGCAAAGTAATACAGTACGAGTTGCAGCCATCAATGCAGCCGCAAAGCAAATGTCTCATAATCAAGAGATTAAAGAAAAACTTAAACCACTACTCAAACAAGAGCGCGATCAACAAGTCCTCAGAGCGCTTATGAGCGCTATCCACGGTCATAACTAGCCAATAAGGGGCATGGATGCCCTTTTCAATCATAGCCCTTTAAAAGCATATAAGCAGCCCTGCACTTCCATCCAACGAGATAAGCAGATCAGACATCAATGCTTAAAAATCGCATGAGCGGAATAAATAATTAAATAAAACTTTAAGGGAATTAAAAAAAACTAAGAGGAGAAATATGTTTTAGAAACATAAATGGCGGAGTGGACGGGACTCGAACCCGCGACCCCCGGCGTGACAGGCCGGTATTCTAACCAACTGAACTACCACTCCGCAGTGGTATGTATATGTTCTTTAAGATATCAAATGGCGGAGTGGACGGGACTCGAACCCGCGACCCCCGGCGTGACAGGCCGGTATTCTAACCAACTGAACTACCACTCCGCAGAGATATCTTTTTACGCTAAATGGCGGAGTGGACGGGACTCGAACCCGCGACCCCCGGCGTGACAGGCCGGTATTCTAACCAACTGAACTACCACTCCGCAGTAAGCGTATTGTCATATTTTTTTGCTAAAACACTAAAAAGCCAAATGGCGGAGTGGACGGGACTCGAACCCGCGACCCCCGGCGTGACAGGCCGGTATTCTAACCAACTGAACTACCACTCCAAGTGATTTAGCTTGCTTCTTTAATTAAATGGCGGAGTGGACGGGACTCGAACCCGCGACCCCCGGCGTGACAGGCCGGTATTCTAACCAACTGAACTACCACTCCAAAGAAGCAATGCACATATGTAAGCGAGTTGGCGGAGTGGACGGGACTCGAACCCGCGACCCCCGGCGTGACAGGCCGGTATTCTAACCAACTGAACTACCACTCCAGCTTACATCGCGATACAAAATTAAATGGCGGAGTGGACGGGACTCGAACCCGCGACCCCCGGCGTGACAGGCCGGTATTCTAACCAACTGAACTACCACTCCGCGATAACTTTGTATCTCACTGACAAGGTGTGCTCCCTGACAGCGGCGTGAATAATACGAATGACCCCTTTCAGAGTCAACTATTTTTTTGAAAAAAACTGAATTTTTAGCGATAAATGCAGTTGCACGATGAAAATTACATCACCTTGTATAGAACTCAATCAAAAAAAGCGACTATACGGGTTATGGCTCTCACATCGGTTATACTCATAGAGCTAAAAAAAGTTATCGCTTATCATCCGACATGGATAAATTTAGTACATCACCTGAGTCGGAGTCACCCCCTTCGGCGCTATTTTCCTCACCAACGACCAACTCATCATCCTCATCTTTCGACTTTTTCTTCAAAAATGGTAATGAAGTCGGCAACGGAATTGAGAATTTCAGTGGTTTGTTTTGCACAAACACTCTTATTGCCAACCAGCCCAGTAGTAAAACCAATAAATTACCCACAACGACAATCGTCACGATGAGCACAGGACTTGTTTCAGGCTCAACCGGTTCTGGCTGTTCTAGTAATTCGGCAGGCGTTATGGGTTTAGTTAATTCAGGCACCTTTTCAATCGGGCGCTCTATTTCGAAGTTATAATCCGGTATCGATGCCATAAACTCACGGCCATTGATATTTTCACCAAATGCCGACAGCTGGATACTGTAACGCCCCCAGTCATAATTCTTTATTTGCAGTTGGCGATAAAAACGCTCGGCCTCATCGAGCGTAAATAGTTGCTCTTCGCCGTTAGGGTAAAGGATCTTCCCCTGTAAAATGACAGTCTCTGGCTTGACGATTTCGCGGTTAAGCTTGATCACAAGCTCATGCTCAAACTCCTCATCATCTGCCAACTGCAGTTCAAAGCTAAATGGCGGCTCGGCGATAACAATAGGATCTTTGACCACTCGCCTTTTTAAGATCGGTGTTTCAATGTAAAACTCGGGTTGCCACTCTCCGGCTGGGAAAACAAGCCTAAACTCGCCAGTGAATATTCCATCGAGTGGCCGCTCGTCAAAATCTCTGCCATCATCTCTGAACTCAGTCACACTTTGTGTGCCCGCACCAAAGTTCGCATACTGCTCATTATTGGTGCTGACAAATTCAACATACAAAGTGACCACATCTCTGAAGTAACCCACATCAATCGACTTTCCGTCATTGGTAACCCGGCCATTCACCTTCAACATTTCACCGCGAAAAAGTAGCGGCGGTAAGGGATCGACAGCCAACTCAATTTCGCCTAATACCATAATTCGGCTGTCTTGCATGATCTGCCCAAGGACTTGCCAAGGCCCGGGCATTGGCTTATCTATAATAATGAGGTCGTAACTAATCTCGTCAAACCACTCTAGACTTTCATCTTTTACAGAGTGAATAGAATAAATTTTACTGCCATCCGGCCTTACAAGCACCACGGCGGGAGCGCCAGGCGCCCTAAAAAATAATAAAGTAATTTTATCAACGTTGTAGTCAATGCGAAATCGATTATCTAGCAGCGGAATTTCATTTGATACTCCATCACGTTCTAACATCGTAATGTCTGGCGTTTCACAATAAGCCAACCAACTTAAAAACGTAAACAACACTGCTAAGCAAATGCGCATTAATCTTACCTCGTTATTGTTGCCATAGGCTTTGGCCACATGCCTTATTAACTATTTCCATTCTTTCTTTATGTGCAATCTCTTCATCTTCACTGGCATGGATCACTCGCAACTTTGGTCTATCAGCTGCCAATCGCCTAATCCCTCCAGTATCGCTCTGTTGTTGACCTTCAAGCTGTTGCGCCAGATTTAGTTTTTTCTGACCGCCTGTCATGGCCAAGTAAACGTCTGATAAAATCTCAGAATCCAGTAATGCGCCGTGCAGCGTACGTTTCGAGTTATCAATATCATAACGTCGACACAAAGCATCGAGACTGTTCTTTTGACCAGGATGCAAGCCACGGGCCATCACTAACGTATCAAGTACTTCACACACGTCATTGGTCGTTGGGAAGCCCTGATTAAGCATTGCGAATTCATGATCCATAAAGCCCACGTCGAACGGGGCATTGTGGATCACCAGCTCAGCACCTTCAATATAGTCCAGAAACTCCTGTGCAACTTGATGAAAGTATGGTTTTCCACGTAAAAACTCATTGGTAATACCATGTACATCAATGGCTTCTTCTTCAATATCTCGTTGCGGATTGATATACACGTGAAAGTTATTACCGGTAAGGCGTCGGTTAACTAATTCTACACACCCTATTTCAATGATTCTGTGTCCGGCTTTGGGGTCAATGCCGGTGGTCTCTGTATCGAGTACTACTTGTCTTTTTTGCATACCGTTGGCTGCCTAACTTTGCTATGGTTAGCGTCTATCTGCCCATTCTACATAAAACAGGCGAATTCGTGCAAAAAACAGTAGAAATTTATACCGATGGCTCATGTCTTGGCAATCCAGGGCCTGGTGGCTACGGTGTGTACTTAAGCTATCAAGGCCATGAAAAACAACTCAGCCAAGGTTACCAACTAACGACTAACAACCGAATGGAGATGTTGGCAGCCATTGTCGCACTGGAAACACTGAAACGCCCTTGCCAAGTTATACTTTATACTGACAGTCAATATGTTAAACAAGGCATTGAATCTTGGCTTGCCAATTGGAAAAAACGAAATTGGCAAACCGCAGCAAAGCAGCCAGTAAAAAACGTCGATTTGTGGCAACGACTAGACGAGGCATGCCAACGCCATGATATACAATGGCGCTGGGTAAAAGGTCACGCAGGCAACAAGTACAATGAACTGGTTGATGATCTCGCGCGCGAAGCGGCTTCTCAAGATACGCTACTCGAAGACACTGGCTATATTACTTAATCATTCTCACTTACTTTTTGCTGGCTGCGACTGTGCTTTAATCTCGCGCCTTTAACCGCTGGCGTCCATTTAGGCCTCGCGTGCCACTTAGGTTTAATCGGCGTCAACGGCGCGACGCGTTTACGCGCAACGAGCATATACACACTGCCCATGGGCTTCAGATAATGTCGGCAAAATCGACGCCATGGTGCAAATCGAGATAGCCGCGACCCTCTCGCCAGAGAAGCATGAATAAAACGTTCATCAGCGATGATTTCAAAACCGAGTAAATTTAGCCAGTCTTTCACACGCGAAGGCGTAAAAAAACGCCCAGACCAAGGCAGCTTTTCGCCGCTAAACGGCAACATATGCGCAAGCCCGCATAAACTAAACGGGTTGAACCCAGTGATCACAATATAGCCACCGGGAATTAAGGTACGATGTGCTTCACGTAAAATATGGTGGGGATCTGAGTGGTACTCCAGACATTGAGATAAAATACACGCGTCAACACTATGCTCGTAAAAAGGAAGTTCGTCTATCTCAGCTATCACGCCAGCATGTGGGCCACTCGAAGAAATACAGACTTGATGGTCGATGAGACTCTCAGAGGTATCAAGCTGCCCGCTGAGGCACCCCAATTTAAGCATATGATAACCAAACATCCGTGGAAGCCATCGCGCCATACGCCGCTCAATGCCCGCTTTTAGGTACTCTCCGTGAGGAAAGTCCTGCCAAGATTGTGGTTTAGGTCCTTGCTGAAAACTTAATGCTGGTTTCATCCCGTACGCTCGTTATACTTACTGACACCTTCACTTTATAGAGCAATGAGTTATGGCGCAAGTTGAACCGATAAAGGCATTTAACGATAACTATATCTGGGCCATATGTAGTCAACATGAACAACACACTTGGGTGGTCGATCCGGGTCAAAGTCAGCCCGTGTTAACGTTTTTAAAAGCAAACAACCGTCGACTTACAGGTATACTGATCACCCACCATCACTGGGATCATACGGATGGCGTCGCCGAATTGCTGCTACAGTTTCCTGATATTCCCATTTATGGCCCTAAGGATTCAAAGTTTTCCGGTATAACACATCCGCTCTCGCATAATGACAATGTAACTATAGCAGGCATTACATTTAAGGTCGTGGAAACGCCTGGGCATACACTTGACCATATATGTTATACCAATGAGCAGATCACGTTTACTGGTGATACTTTATTTAGCGGGGGGTGTGGCCGCCTTTTTGAAGGCACCGCAGAGCAAATGTGGCACTCGCTAGAGTTGCTGAAGCAGCTACCCGACACTTGCCAGATATACTGTACCCATGAATATACCTTAGCAAACCTTGCCTTTGCTCAAGCGGTAGAGCCAGAAAACCAAATTTTGTCCGATTATATCGCATGGTGCCACCAGCAGCGAGAAAAGGGCTTGCCTACCCTACCCACAACGATGGGAAAAGAGCGCAACGTTAATCCGTTTTTACGTTCAGACCAAGCAAATATCCTGACCCACTTACCCACCGATTTACAGGGTTTATCAGACCAACACTGGCAATCCTTCGCCAAATTAAGGTTATGGAAAGATAACTTTTAATAAAGTGTTTACCACAGCGGACAAGCCGCTGTGGTGTCTAGTGTCCATGGCACATTTAAATTATTTCAAGTGTTAATACTGCTACAAGCCCTATTGTTGAAATATTTTAAACACCTTAAGTAAGAAAAATACGATAACTTCCCAATTAACTCAGATAAAGGTAGAATCGTCGAGTTTTTGCCCGACAAAAAGAGATTTATGAAAAAGCCACTGCTGATAATTGCGATTTTAAGTTTAATCACTGGCTGTGAATTAACACCAACGCAACCCCAAGAAACAGATGTACGTGATCACGCAAGCCCTGCTCAAATTAGTGACGTACTGTCTCATGCCATTCAAGAGCCTATTGAAGCGGACGAACCGCCACCAGTATTTGATGATGTATGGGAAAGGATCCGTTATCAACTGTCCATTCCGGTGCCACAAAACCGTCCCGTGGTGGCAGAAAGAAATTACTATCAGCGCCACCAATCTTATTTGGATCGGATCTCTAAACGCGCAGAACCGTACTTGTACTTTATTGTAGAAGAAGTGGAAAAGCGCCAAATGCCGATTGAAATTGCGCTACTACCAATTGTGGAAAGTGCATTTGACCCATTTGGTTACTCACATCGCAGTGCTTCAGGTATTTGGCAATTTATGCCACAAACTGGTGAACGCTTCGACCTCAAGCAAAATTGGTGGTATGACGGGAGACGCGATATTGTGCAGTCAACTCGTGCAGCATTGGACTACTTAACCTATTTGCACAAAACACTAGATGGTGACTGGTTAAATGCCATTGCAGCCTATAACTCAGGTGAAGGCAGAGTTATGCGAGCGATCAGAAAAAATCGCAAAAAGCACCTGCCCACGGACTTTTGGTCTTTAGATTTACCGCGAGAAACCACGGCTTATGTCCCTAAATTACTGGCACTATCTGATCTTCTATTGCGTCAAGAAGAATTCAAAGTAACTTGGAACAAAATCATCAACGCGCAAGTTGTTGATACCGTAGACGTCGGCACACAAATTGATTTAGCTCTCGCAGCAGATATGGCGGGGATCTCATTAACCGAACTCTATCGTTTAAACCCGGGGTTCAACCGCTGGGCGACGGACCCTAAAGGTCCACATAGTTTATTGTTACCCACAGATAAAATCGCACAGTTTAAGACCAAGTTAGCCAATACACCAATGCAAGAAAGACTGCGCTGGCAATATTACACGGTCAACCGTGGAGACAGCCTGTCAGTCATCGCGAATAAGTTTGATACGAGTCCATCTGCAATTCAAACGCTCAATAAACTTGATAGCCACATCATTCGCGTAGGTCAAAAGTTACTGGTGCCGTTAAGTGAAGGTGAACTGAAAAGCGAGCATTTACCGACGTCAGTGAGAAAAGTCGCCAATAAAGCCCAGAAAAACAAGCACACGCATACTGTAAAAAGTGGTGATACATTATGGGATATTAGCCGAGAGCACGACGTCACCATTAAGCAGTTAGCCGCTTGGAATAAACTCAAGACCAGCGCTGTACTCAAGCTTGGTCAAAAGCTGACCATTTATAAATCACAGCCAAAGACAAAAACTGCGGGGCTCAAAACAATCGAGCGAACAATCACTTACAAAGTACGTAAAGGTGATTCATTGGCACGTATCGCGTCTAAATTTAATGTCACCATCAAAGACATTATTAAGTGGAATAACATCGCTGGACAAAAGTATTTACAACCAGGACAAAAGCTAAAACTCAAAGTAGATGTTAAGCGCGCATAATAAAAAAGGCCTCAGATGAGGCCTTTTTTATTCACGTTCACAATCGTGCTATCCACTGAGTCAACCAAGGTTCTACCGCCTCCCAAGGCTCAAAATATTCACCGGCATCGACATCCAGTCTTGGCTGTACAACATTGGCATTTAATTGCTGAACCAGCGCATCAATTTGACGCCCGGCACCACAATAAGTATCACCATAACTGCGGTCTCCAAGCGCCACTACACCCACACTTTTATTCGTCAACATTGGCATTTGCGCCTGCATTTGAATAAATAACGGATATAAGTTATCAGGAATATCACCTTGCCCAGTCGTCGATGACACAAACAGAGCATGCTCGGCTGACTTTACTTGCTCTAACGTTGCCGGCTCTGCAATGTCGACTTGATGCCCTTGAGCATTTAAATGAGTCTGAATTTGCTCAGCTAAATTCTCTGCATTGCCGTAAACACTGCCTACAAATAAAGTGATTGATGCCATTACTGATAATCCTTCTCCGTTGACGGCCAACCTAGCTGACGGCAAATGTCCAACATTTCCTCACCTAACTTGGCACGAATTAATATAGGTTCATTAGTATAAGGATGGAGAAACTTTAGCTCAGTTGCAAATAACATCAACCTTTGTAGGCCAAAATGATCACGGAAAAAATGATTATGTTTGTTATCACCATGATTTACATCACCGATTATTGGTGTAGATAAGTGATTCAGGTGCCTGCGGATCTGATGTTTTCGACCCGTTTTAGGAAAACACTCTACCAAAGAGTAACGAATACTTGGATATTTACCAAAAGGAATATCCAAGCTTGTTTTGTGTAAACATCTCACAAGGGTCTGCGCCTCCTGAGGCGCTTTATCTTGATCTGCAAATTTATCTGCTATTTTATCCAGCTGCTCTTTTAATGGTTTATCCACAAAGATTTCATCTTTGCTATAGCCTCGTACCAGAGCCAGGTAACGCTTTTGAATTTTGCCTTCAATGAATACTTGATTCATATCTCTGGCCGCTTCAGAACTCAAAGCAAATAATAAGACCCCACTTGTTGGTCTATCCAAACGGTGCACTGGGAATACGTGCTGGCCTAATTGATCTCTGAGCATCTGCATTGCAAATTGAGTTTCTCGTTTATCTAAAAAAGAGCGATGAACGAGCAGGCCTGATGGCTTATTGATGGCCACATAATGTTCGTCTTGATAAATAATTTCTAGCATACTTCACTACGCCCCATGTGAAATGAGCGTATCAATCTCACTTAAACATTTGAATAAAGTTTGCTGATCAGGGTGTTGTGAAAATGCCACATCACACATAGGTGCAATCGCAATATTGGTAGGTAAAGGTACGCCTGTTTCTATCATCGCCTTTATTTTCGGGATAAAGACAAATTGCAGCCATTGCTCAAACCGTAACGTATCACAGCAAAAAGGCTGTACAGACGCCAATGCTTGCTCATCAATCGGCTCAGCTTGCCAAAGTTGAGCATGTTTTAACTGTACTTCTAAATCAGCGAGATGCTGTAAAACCAATTGACTCACTGTCACGCCTCTATTTTCAATATCAAAGTTGGCAGTATACCACTTGTGTCAATTATGCACATTTCCCCAATGTAAATATTGGACTTCAACCTCGCTCCCTCCCCTTACTCCCCGCAGCAAATACCGTTATACTTGTACCCACTGTAATTTTTCGTGAGCAAATAATGACGACACATATTTCTACCTTAGGTGAACTTTTAACTTCAGCAGGCACGCAATGGCGTGTATATGACATTGGTCGTCGCATAACGAAAATAGACAAAAAGCAATTTGACCAAATTGAAAACACGCAGGTCCCTTACCCATACCCTTTAGGTGGACATGCACTTTTGGCAATTCAATTTTGGGATAATCAGGCTACCCTTGACCCCTATGTTTGGTTTTTAAAATTTCCACTGGATGAACAAAGCAAGCTTAACATCGCCAGTAGAGATCACTTTGCATCCATGGTCATAGAAGCACTCGGCACACAGCTGACCGGCGAAGCTGCACAAGGGAAATTAGATAACAACCCATATGTGTATACGCCTAATGCCAACAAATTAGCGGCTTTTAATGCCCTAATGAAATGTGAGCTAAAGCGCCCTGCCTCCACATATTATGAAACTGTAGAGCACTACTTTGCGTCACAGGGGCAAACCGATTGGCAGAGCATCGCGCTGCAAGGTCTTGCTGATTTCGCGATGCGTTTATCACATGGTCAAAATCAGCAAAACCTCATTGCACTTTGGTCAGCTTTACCAGAGCAAGTACAAAGCCCACTAGCCGCGATGCTTGAGCATGTCAGCATTTCAACAGAACTGACTGAGTTTTTACAAATACAATTAAACACGCACCTGTCAGAACACAACTTAACTGGCGCGGTTAACAGCTTTAGAGCCATGTCAGGAAGCCATGGCCTAGGGCTCATTGCACAATCGGTTGATCAACTACTCGCATCATCGCAAAGCCTAGAAGCGGATATTTTATTGACCATTGCTGGGCGAGGTTGGGAAACGCTGACTGATCCAGATAGACTCTACATGTTCATGGATAAAGCCGCTCAAAACAATCAAATAGAGGGAATTTTTGAAAGTATTTTTGCCGATTTGGTTGCAATTCCTATGCTTCGTCCTCATGTCTTAGGTTTACTGAGAGCGCAAAATCGCAGCGACACACTATCAAGGGCAATTGGAAGGCTATTTTCATAAATGATCACACTTTGGCTATTTATACTTATTTTTTCATCATGCGGCTTTTTTTGGTTCAGTCGGCAAATTGCTGAAGCTGCGCGGGATCATGCAACACAACAGAGTGAAAAGCTTAATGTTCAGTTGCTCAGTGTCGCCTGCCAAAAACGTCGTTTAGGTGTCTTAAAGAATGGCCAATTGGGTATTAAAAGTGAGTTCCTGTTTGAGTTTAGCTCAGACAGGGATAACGCTTACAAAGCGACTCTGTATTTAGAAAATCAAACGTTGGTAAAAGTTGATGTGCCACCGCATCGCATCGTTGAATAATTGCATTGAGAAGGTAAAAAAGTGATTTAAAAGAAACTAAGGCGTAACCCTGATTGTCACGCCCCAATCCGACGATGTCCCTTTGAGGTATCCGCTACCTCTGCCTACAACATACAAGCAAGCCGCCAACATTCATCATCCCCTGAACGGGTATACATCCAATCACACCCGATCTTCATCCATGCCTTCATCCTATGTGTATCCTACACTCATTCCCCTTCGCATTGTCCTTGTGCGCTCCAAACTAATCCCTTGACACTTCCTATGCCCGTACATCCTATGTATTCGTCTCCCTTAAACACCTTCTCCTTAGGCTATCCTATCCCTTTCGACATTTCCTATGTCTGCACATCCTGTGCGCTATCCTATGCCATCTTGGCTCCGCTTCGCCTAATCCTCGGCGCTCCTATCCCTTTTGACATTTCCTATGTCTGCACATCCTGTGCGCTATCCTATGCCATCTTGGCTCCGCTTCGCCTAATCCTCGGCGCTCCTATCCCTTTTGACATTTCCTATGTCTGCACATCCTGTGCGCTATCCTATCCCACCTTGGCTCCGCTTCGCCTAATCCTCGGCGCTCCTATCCCTTTTGACATTCCCTATGTCTGCACATCCTGTGCTATATCCCTGCCTCTTGGCTCCTCTTCACTTATTTCCTTAAGCGCTCCGAACATCCCGTGTAAGATTCCGATACCATCCTAGTAGCAATATTTGCTGCTGTATCCTTTTATCCTTCAACACGAATAAGTTTAAGCGAATCAGTGCGAATAAATAGGATATATTCTCAATTAATTTTCTTAAAAATCTTTGCAACAAACAAATAAACAACTAAAAAACAACAACTTAACTAAAAAACAAGGTCATTACCATAAGCGAGTTACTATGAATACGCACAACCATGTAGGAAAAGTCTCACAGTGCTTTTTCCAAATCGTCGGTACGTGCTTTAAACAACAAATCCCCAGATACCGAATTAAACGTGATGTCTTTCACAAGTTGATAGCCATGCGCCTCAAAAAAGTTCACCTGACTCCCTTGTGTCACAAATACCGCCATCCCCGACATGAAGTCATTCTCACGAACCAAAGAATCAAGTGCGTTCAATAAATAATGGCCATAGCCTGAGCCTTGATAGTGGGGATCAACAGCAATAAAAGACAAGAAGTAGTATTCACCTAAATCCCTCAATTGGGCTTTAATAGTGCGCTCTTTATCTATAATTTGCTGAGTCTGCAACACACCCGCGCCCATCATTAATGTCAGTCGCCAATGCCAGCCAAAGCTTTTTTCAATTTCACAGTGAGATGCAAATGCACAGGCCACAGCCACCAAGTTATCCTCTGTATATATTCCTAAAATTGGTTGGCCTGATTTGCCAAACCGAGTTAACTCCTGCCTAACTAAAGCCCTGAGTTTTGCATCATATTTACTTGCGTTCGGTTCATTAAGAATTTCAATTAAAAGTGGATCGGCTCTATACGCTTGGAATAATAAACTGGCAGCGACATGGATATCTTCAGGCTCAATAAACTTGACTGCGACTGAAGGCGCAAGCGCTTGTTCTTCTTTATTCGTCATAATATTCCCTTGTTTATCACTCATGCTGTTGAGCATAAAGTCAATGTATGTACTGTGTTTTTGATTTGATGAATAAATCATCAACAGCTTTACTATAGTTGTAGACATTTTTATCTTCAACGGGGGCCATATGGATAATAGTTACCATTCTCTAAATGCATTATTCGCACAGCTGGGATTAGATAATAGTGACGAGCACATCTCACAGTTTATCGATAACAATAAATTACCGAGTAACACCTTAATTGTTGATGCGCCATTTTGGAATCAAGGACAAAAACACTTTATCGAAGAGTCGCTACGAGAAGATGCTGATTGGAGCGAAATTATTGACACCTTAGATACCTTATTACGATAAGCTTGCCTTGCCGTTGGGCTGAAAGTATAAAAGTGATAGACTAAGCTTTATTTTTTGGTCATTCACTATGCACCCAGCAGCTCAACAAGCCATCAGCATACTACTCGCTGAAGGAAAAACACCCACGGTGGCAACTGTCAAAGCCAAATTGACCGAGCCACTCCCTATGCCCACGATTATCGCGGCGTTGGCCACTTACAAAAATAATCCAGAGGCACTTCAGCATGCAACTGAGCAAAGCTCACCTACATCTTCTGAGCCACAAAGCCAGTTAGATAGGATAGAAGCTAAACTAGATAAGCTGTTGGCGCTTTTGGAAGAGAAGTAACACCATGTTTGTTGTAGATTTAACTTTTGACTGCTATCAAGACACCACGCTTGAAAAAGCAGAGCAAGCAATCAATCGACTTGTCAATGCACTGCGTTTTAACGGCCAAATTATTGGTGATGAATTTCCAACTGTGCTCAAAGATGGCTATTTTATCACACGTGTAATGTGCCCTCTTGAGGACTCGCTGCATCCATTACACCATAGCCCGTTCGTCAAACATGCCATTGAACAATTACAACAAGCAGGACTGTTAGCACCAAAAGTCAAAGTTATTGGCCAAGACATTCACGCTAATGGCGCAGATCAATGCCAAGCCCCGTCCTGTTATATTCTCTACACGACCTATGTGCACACATGCAGCCCACTATACTGTGGTGATGATTTCCAGCCAGTGCCACTTTACAACATCCCTGCTATCGCCAATGGCGACTATAAAGCACTGATCAAATGGCAAGAGGATTGGCAAGCATGTGATCAAATACAGATCAATGGTGCGACCCGCTGTGAGTTTGCAGCGTTAGAAGAAATTACCAGCTTATCTAGTGATTTATCACGCAGAGGCCTCGATCTATCAAAACGCATTCGTTATCTGACTGAAAAGCCAGTCTACTACTATTTATATCGAGTTGGCGGAGAAAGCTTGGAAGCAGAAAGGCAAAGAAAATGCCCAAATTGCGGTGGCAATTGGGCACTGAGTGAGCCTTGGTTTGGTTTATTTGATTTTAAGTGCGATAGCTGTCAATTAGTCTCAAATATTTCTTGGGATTTTCAGTGATCGAAGCTTAAGTTAGCTAAAAACGACTCTATGTCCTTAGCCAATACATGATGTGTTGGCTTTCCTACATACTCTAGGCACACTTCACCACTATTGAGCTTTACTGAAATCAACAAATCATCCCTATCGGTCAAACCAATGAAAACCGTATCATCTTGTTTCAAGCGTCGCTTCATTAATACATGACCTGTAATATTCTGCTGTAAATTCACAAAATCATCGTCATTCCACACCTGTAGCAATTCAATGTCATTACCATCAAACTTCGCTTGGATATTACCAGCATATAACGCCCCATAATAGGCATGCAGTGCAGGTGGAAATGTCACCTCAAGCGCTTTAGCTAGGTCTTCAAGCCCCTGTTGAGGTGTTCTCACAACCGCTTGCCACTGAATGTTACCAGCATTATCGGCATCACCTATCTCACAGCGGCTCGGGTAATTTGGATCATGTTGGATCATAGGCCGGTGCCCATATTGGTGCTCTGTTGCAGCCGCATACTGCTGATGTATTGTTTCCATCAAAGTTGTCAAAGAAGCCATACTGCCATTCTCGTTTTAATTCGCTATAATTCCGACCATTGTAACCACTATTGGTGAAACATGACAGATTACAACAACGCCCCTGAACTTCAGGCTTCACTACTCGGTAAAACGACTGAGTATGCATCTGCGTACGATGCATCGTTATTACATCCTATTGCACGTAAACTAAACCGCGATCAAATTGCAGTAGATGAACAAGCATTGCCATTTAAAGGCGAAGACACTTGGACAGGCTATGAGCTCTCTTGGCTCAACAACAAAGGTAAACCACAAGTCGCTGTGGCAACGTTTGTTTTTCCATGTCAAAGCTCTCATATTGTCGAGTCAAAATCGTTTAAACTGTACTTAAACAGTTTTAATCAAACCCGATTTGAATCAGCCGATGACGTCCATAAACACCTAACAGATGATCTCTCTCGCGCCGCTAACTGCAACGTGACAGTCACTTTATTTGGCCCAGATGAGTACAACTGTCTCCCATTCACTCAACTGCCTGGTGAATGTATTGATGATATAGATGTGAACATTGACACATACAGCCCTGAAGAGGGCATGTTAATGCATGCCAACGAGAACGAAGTGTCTGAAACCCTATATAGCCACTTATTGAAGTCAAACTGCCTTATCACTTCTCAGCCAGATTGGGCAAGCATTGTGATCCGTTATGAAGGTAAACAAGTCTGTAGGGCATCTTTACTTAAGTACTTAATCTCTTTTCGTGATCATAACGAATTTCATGAGCAGTGTGTTGAGCGCATCTACTGCGATCTTCAGCGCGCGCTTCAACCCAGTAAACTTGAAGTATACGCCCGTTACACACGTCGTGGAGGGCTAGATATCAACCCATATCGTTCCAGCGAGCAAAACACCACTGGATTTAACGTGCGCGTTAATAGGCAATAATCAAAAAGTGCCGCATTGCGGCACTTTCTTTTTATATTTATCGTTGTCTTCTAGTCGGTACACTGATAGCACACACATCCACGTAGTTAGGCGTAAACTTAAACCAAGGCTCTGGACGATTTGTTCTTGCAGCCACCAGCTCCTCAAACTCAGCCGAATCTGTCTGTAAATACTCAAACACAGTCTGGTCTTGTGCGGCAATATCACTTAATACATTCACTCCTGTGATTGGGTTAAAAGGCCTATCCTCCACAGCTGTACGCTGTAGCTGCTGCACATGCTGCATGCCCTCCAATACCCGGCCAAACACGGTGATATTGCGATCTAGATAACGTTGCGGAGAAAGTGTGATATAAAATTCTGTACCGCCACTGTTTATTTCATTCCCGCGTGCCATGGCAAACGTTCCCGTACAATGTGTCATCCATGTCTTTGTGCCTCCATGATTTTGCCCCACGGCAAAGCCATTAAGAAAACCAGTACGGATCGCATAGCCATCAGATCCATCTAGCGCCATAATGGGTAATCGTTTATCTGTTTTATAAGACAGCTCTGCATCGATACGTTTATTTGCCAAAACGGGCACTTTGCTATCTGTAGGGTCTCCTCCCTGCGCGACAAAGCCCTCCACAAAACGATATATACTGAGTCCAGCATAAAACCCTTCCTGTGCTAGCAATTTCATATTCTTTGCGTGATTTGGCGCAAGTTGAGTATTGAGTTCAACGTATACATAACCGCTTTCTAGCTCAATTCGAAGCACATTATTATTATCAATTGTTTGCCATACACTGCTTGGGGCGGTGTTAATAATTTCAGCGGGAGCACGCACAGGCGTTTCAGGCTCCTCTTTCTGCTGCATACACCCTGTCAGCAATACAGCTGTACTCAATACAATAGAACTCGCTTTTATCATGTTACTTTTTATACCATAACTGTGGATTATCTGTAGGTGCACTCGGTGGCAAACGACGGTTTTTCAGTTCAATCAGCTTGCGCTTTTCCAGTGACAGGTCGTTAATTAGTTTCGCAAAATGAAGCGAAAATAATTTATCAAATTGGCCATCTTTTAAAGCCTTATCCAATCCGCTTTGCAACGCTGAATACAGTTCATGATCTTCTTTATCAACAAAAAAATAAACGGCCGATGGGTAGTAAAGTAGTAGCTGCTGTTCGGCGAATGTCTTATACCCTCGCAAAATATCAGGCAACTCCAATACACTGATTGGTATCGCATCAAAGCGATCTGATTTAAGCATATTAAGCGCACCAGATAGGGTATGAAATGCATTTACAGAGAGTTTATTATCAACAAAAATATCATGATCAGGCCAATCATGCCTCAGCCCATAGTGAAATGACTGCAGCTGTGAAATGTGGCTTAAATTTGAAAACCGACGCTGTTGTGACTCATTAATGAGCAAAATACGATAACCGAGTAACCCTTTTACAATCGGAAACCGAATAGCACGGGCCATATTTTCTCTTTCAAAGCTGGTTACAGACCAAAAAATATCAATGCCGTTTTCTTTACCTAACAATCGAATTGCGCGGCTTTGTGTAGGAATATTCTTTATGTATGTTAGTTCGTACGGCGCTTTTTCATAAGATAAAGCCAGTTCGATTAATTCTAAAACATAAGGATGAGCTCCATCTGTTACCCTCACATACTTCGTGTCTGCTGCAAACGTTGTGCAACAAAACAATGCAACGAGCAAATAGCTCAAATAGCGCATTAATCACCCCAATCAAACTTATACAACAGATCAATACTATCATATAGACCACTAGTCGCTTCTATGTAAAGCTTTGAAAATATTCGATAACGTACTGCAATCTCGCTCAGCGAAGCAAACACCCCGACTCGATAGCTAACTTGTACGCTCGGTGTAATGTAACCTGAAAGCTCTACCTGTGTATCGTCACCACTTCCTTTTGCTGCTAAATTAATATCTCTCAATCCTAACTTTTTTCCAGCTTTTGTAAACAGTCCTTTACTTTTATCAATCCCTTTCGCAAGTAAAAACTGTGCTAGTAGCGTATTACTTGAGCCATCGCTCGCGCCAAGAGGTTCGCCATTTAATAAATACTCTAACGCCCGTGCTTGATCCAAAGCCGGCTCTGAAAAAATGGTTAAGTGCGGCGATGTGACACTGCCCGTTGCCATTACCCCGGCAATCACGTCATTGGCTGTCGTATCAGGGTTACGAATTGCACGTATATTCAAATACGGCTTATCCGGTGCGCCATTGAAACCTAGCAGCCCTTGCTCAATGATGAGATCTTGACCAAATGCCGTAAACTTCCCTTCCCGCAAAGAGACTTCTCCCCCCATTAATAGTGCATTACCAGATTGGCGCTCAATATCCAATGCGCCAGTCAAATAGGCATCGAGCCCAAGCGCTGAGATCCGCACATCATCGAGCAATTTAATATCAACATCAGTTTGGTAATCAACAAAGAGCTCGTCATCCTTAGTTGCAAGGTCATCAACAATCACTTGATCATCACTCACCAATACAGCCCCCTCCGGCAGTGTATCAAGGGTAAATCGTGCAAACGGGATCACGACCTCCCCAGCCAAGTCGAGTAGCTGCCGTTCATACTTAACCGTTAAGTCTGGTGAGATAGCCACTTGTACCCCAGACATCGGAGTCAACAACAGTTCTCTGCCCTTCATATTCGCATTAAACTGCAAGCCAGATTGCCAATTAATATCCCCTGCCAACTGCCCCATGCCTTCTTGAGGTGTTTTTAAGTCTCCTAACACTTTAACTTGGCGATCTATGAAATCAGCTGAGAGGTTTAGCTGTGTTACCTGTAATGGCAAATAACTAGACTGTACACTGATTTGTTTCGCCCTCAGCTGACCAGAAAAAATAGGATCGAGCACATCACCAGAAAAATTGACACGGCCATCGATCTCACCTGTTAAATCAATGTCGGGCCATGTGAGAGTGCGTGCATGTGGGGTAAACTCATGTAGATTTACCCCATCAATCTCAATGTACCCCGATGCGTGCTTTTCTTGCTGCAAATCCGCAAATGACAGCTCACCTTTAAACAGTCCTAATTTTTCAAATTCAACATGCCATTGTGTTTGTAACTGATCCATCGTGCCGCTAGCCGATACTTTGAACTCATCTATATTCATTGTCCTAGCTGGTAACCCACCAGTATTCTGCACGACTTCATCTGAGGGTACGATGGTGATACGCGCTTGGTTCACTTGAAGTTGGCTATTGAAATCGTCAATATCACCTTTTAATACACTCACGTTTGCATGGCCATTAAGCTCACCATCGAGGGTTACGCCATTACCAATCCACTTTTGTGTGTCCTGCAAAGCTATATGCTCTAAACGTAATTGGGCATCGCCCTGCTGCTCACTCACCTGAGCTTTAAGGCATGCTTGACCTTGATTAAACCGCCAGCAGTGATCTGCGATCGCTAATTGTGCCAAGCCCACTTTAAGCGAAACAGGTTCTGCTAACTCGCCATTAAGCGCATCAAACTCAAATGTACTTTGTTCTACTTGTCCTCGCCAAATGTCTTTATCAATGTGACCTGATACGTTTGCCGAAAATGAGCGTTGCATATTACCAAACACAATTGATGCATCGTGCGCGGCACGATCTCCCCGAAGTTCAAACCGTAGCTTCGCATTATTAAGCTGACTAAAATCAACATCAGAAGCATACAATTCAATATTACTTTGATAGTTATTTTTACTATCTAATTGCGCGACAATATTGCCTTGCTGCAATGAAAAGTCAGCAGTACTTATTTGATCTATTGCCAAGTTGAGATCAATAAACGGTTCAAACACACTGCCCACAACTTTGACATGTCCACCCAGTACTGCATTAACGGGCAACACGGTATTTGCACTATGATTGATGTTGGCCTGCAACTTTAAATCAACTTCTTCAGCTAAGCTCCCTGTCACCTTAATTGAACTATTCCCATACTGTACTTCCGCGCGCTTTAACTTACCGATGTATTGATCATTCACATCACCACTGATTGAAATATTCAATGGCATATCTGCAATTACCCCGTGTAGATCGAGTTCATTTATCTTCATCAACCAGCTGTCTTCAAGCGATGAAAGCGCAACATCGTATTGACCGGATAGCGCTGCGCTGCGCTTCAGGCCAAGGTTTGGTAGAGGCAGCTCAAATAACGCCCCCTGTGCGTTTGCCTGTAAACCATTTTGCCATGATATTTGTCCTGCTAATTCAGTGAAAGCTTCCCCCATCGCAATACGCGAGCTCTCTACTTTTAACTGGGATAAACTCCCCAACGCAGCAGCCTCTATCGATACCCGTTCCGAACGGCCTAATGACTCAGAAGCATCTATCGTGCCTTTCACTTGCGCGCGATAGTTATTTAAGTCACCATCACTTACAATTGTGAATTGAGTCAACTCCCCCACCTCGGCTATCGCGGCATTTGATAATTGCGCCTCTACCTGATAGGGCCAATTTAGGGCAGTTGGTGATATCTGTAAATCCAACTTCGCATCAACATGACCAGACGCCCGCCCATGCAGCGACAATTGATCCATATTCCCCTTCACAACCATAACGGCAGCCCCCGCAGGCATACCAAATCCCGCAACCCCCTCAACACGGTACGTACCCAAATTAACATGCAAGTCGATATACGAAGAAAAGTCTTGATGCGTCAGCTCAAATTGCTCAATTTGAACTAATTGGTGATCAACCTTCATTGCAAGACTCAGCTCATTGAGCTCTATTGGCTGTTGTTCAGGTGCTAAATACATAAACCTCGATAACAGCACCTTATTTACGTCAAGGTTAAGCGGGAAAAAGATGTCAGGGAGCACCATAGGTGCCAGTTGCTCTGGTATATTCAACTCGTTATTCACGGATGCTTGTACTGACTTAACTTCCACTGACTGTGCGCTCAACTGCGACACATTTAACTTGTCACCTTTACCCAGCGCCGTAAATTCGAAGTCATCCACCACCAACGCCATATTGGCAGTATCCACATCAATTGTCTCAATTGACAACGTTTCAATACCTATCGACACAGGTAATGACAGATAACTATTGGTTTGTTCATTAACGCTACCGGAGGTAGGTGAATCAACACTTTCGTCCTTTGTCGAGGATGCTCCAGCAACAGAAACCTTGATACCTGTGCTTTTTAAGCTGATACACAAGGTCGCGCAATCAAACCACCTCACTGTCAAACGCATATCATTAATCGATATAGATACCCCCTGCGTCTCATAGCTAATATTAGTTAGCCCGCCAGAGAGGAGCCTTCCTGAATCCAGTGCAACGTGTAACCCCGGAACCCAACTTGTCACTAGGGCTATCGCCACTCGGTTACCTAAGTGCGTTTTTATTAACAAAAGCAGAAGCAAAATTATGCAGCTGAGTACTGCCACCCACTTGCGCTTTAATACGGAAAAAACATCAAACTGATTCACTATATCTCTGGCCCTATCACAATACTCAACCGTGTACTTTTACTGGGCTTACTCAGCCCCCAAGCATGGTCTACACGAACAGGACCAAATGGCGTAATATAGCGAAAGCCAAATCCAGCCCCCACAGACCACCTCTCTTCAAAATCGTTGGTTGCCGTGCCAGCATCTACAAATATGGCTGCACGCCAGTTTGGTAAAAACTGATAGTTGTATTCAGAACTTGCCGTGACTAAATATTTTGCACCTAATAACTCGCCTTGTGGGCCTTTTGGAGAAATCGATTGAAATGCAAAGCCCCGTATACTTTGATCACCCCCAGCAAAAAAGCGCATATTGAGCGGTGTGCCATCAAACTCTTTCGCAACTAATGCGCCTAACTCCGCTCTGAGTAAAATTAAATGTCGGGCTTTATAGCTCCTAAGCCAAGCTTGTTTCCAACGAACTTTTGTCAATGAGGTTGATGAGATAACACTTTTATGTGCAACTTCAATTGTAAATAGCTGCTCACTTCCCCAAAAAGGAGTCATGCCCCCTTTGCTCCTTTTTCGTGCATAACTCACTCCGGGTAATAACATTTCAGTGTCGAGTAACAGTCCTGTTTGCTCACTTCGTTCATGTTCTCGCTTCAAAAATGCAGTTCTAACCCAGCCACTGTCAAATACCCATTGGCGCTGTAACTGGACATTCCATGCGGTGAGTTTCACTCCCTCCGTCAAGTCATCTTGTAATTGATAGCCACCTAATACACGCCAAAGATCATCATTAGGATCGCCAACCGGAATTGTATATGCACTGGTTATATCTTGTTTTCGTTCAGACAAATTCAGATCTGTTTCAAATGAGTGCCCAAATTGATTCACCCATGGCCTTTTCCATTTGAATCTAAACTTTGCATCAAGATCGGTGCTGTAACCTCCACCAACTTCAAAGCTATTGGCAGGTCTATCTGTCACGTCGACTCGAATAGGGACTTTTCCTTTATGACGTTCTTTTAACAATGGGTAAACGGTCACACTGGCAAAATAAGGCGTCTCATTTAATGCAATACTGTAATCGCTCAATTTTTTTGCATCATACTCGGTATTTTGATCAAATGTCGCCAACTCTGTGATAAAGCGAGCCGCTTT
This sequence comes from Pseudoalteromonas luteoviolacea, assembly GCF_000814765.1. Lineage (GTDB taxonomy): Bacteria > Pseudomonadota > Gammaproteobacteria > Enterobacterales > Alteromonadaceae > Pseudoalteromonas > Pseudoalteromonas luteoviolacea_H. Next base: position 506,677 of record NZ_JWIC01000004.1, on the reverse strand, counting down.
TGACTGCCCTGATAGTTTTAATTCGCCGAACATATATCTTGGGCCCGACTCTAAATATAATTTCGCTGCACCTTGCTTCAAAGCTTGATTAATCTCTAATCGACTTTCTTGCCATATAAAATCAAAATATCCCCGCTCCAGTAAGATACTCTCTATTTGATTTTTTGCAGCACCGTATAGATCATGGCTGATTTCATCACCGACTTTAATCGGCAGTGTCTTTAAAAACGTTTGTATAACCGGATCCGTGCCGGCTGCACCAAGAAGACGTACGTCCACACTGTGCCAGCGAAAAGGGGGAGCAAGTGCCACCTGCACGCTTAATTGTTGTGAATGACTAGAGAACTCAATCTCAGTGCTAAATTCATAATAACCCAAGGCTTGAAGCGCCAAGCGGACATCCGCATTCATCGCCTTTTTTTGACGATGGGAGAACACCTTGCTTTGATATTTTTTTAAATATAATGCGATATTTTCATCGACCTGCTCATTTTCAGAGTGTACCTCAATGGCTTCAATGAGCAGCTGTTCACTCGCATATGCAGGGTGAATAGAGGCAAGTAGAATAATCAAATAAAGAATAATACGTGGCACACAAACCCTTTTAATTTAACTTTCAGTACACAGTGGTCAAATTAAACACCACAAGACATTCAAACTATCACAGGCAATCCCCATTTCTCGACAAAAATTTACCAATGACGCTTTTTATTTCAGCTAGGATAACGGACAATAAGCACAATTTTACTAATTGAGTGATGATATGCAATTTCCAAATGATGACAATGGTCAGCTGTTATCTGAGATCGCAGCCGCTGGTATCGATCTGTCGCAAATGCAAAAAATTGATTTTTATATATTATTTGAGCAAAAGAATAATGCTGAGCAATTCATTGATGCCATAAGTAAAGATGACTTGGCACCACAAACCAAATTAGGAAAATGTCCTGATACAGGTGTTTGGGAAGTATTAACCACTGTGACCATGGTGCCTGCACATGAATTACTTAACCAAACAGAGCAATACTTAGAATCAATCGCAAATGGACACGAAGGTTATGGCGACGGCTGGGGCCTGATGGCGGAAGAAGAGTGAATCAGTTAAGTCGCAGCTAACGCGAGCTGCGACTTCGCCCTACGCTTCAATCAGCTTTTATCCGCAACTCTAAATCCACCCTTATAATCAAAAATCTTTTCAATGATTTGCCAGCCATATTTTTTATGTTGCTTAGCAATAACAAAGTCTGGAGCATTTAAAGTTGTGATATCCACCTCATTTACGCTATTCCATTTCCCAACTTGCTCAGCGGTTTTAAGTCGTTTGGCAAAGCTTTTATGAAAATAGAATCTACTTCCTTTATTACTAAAGTCGTAAACCTCGCTGGCATCTGCTCCATCTTCATCAAAATAAGTCACTTTCAGCACTTCTGATTTAATGACTTCTGCCGTCATACCACAACACCGTATAACCAATGCATTTTTTAGATTCAGTGCATCACGAAGTTTATCGTCAGGATCAGCCATCACCTCTCCACAACTCAAACACTGCCTCGCTGCAATATCATTTTCTGCACCACAATGGTCGCACTCTTTGAACCTAAATCGATAGTCACACTGAACAGACTCACCCTCAGCTTCATTTTCTAATACACCTTGGCAGCGCCTTCCATAGTGCTCTAACAGCTTACCTTGTTCATCTAGCTTGCCCCAGAATGTGTTAGCAAACCCACAGCCTGGACATACTACTTGTACCGGTTCACTGTCTGGGTTCGGTTTCACCGTACCCACTTCAGGATGAAAAAGGTCAAACGCATTGCCCGCGTAGTCAATCACCAAGCAATCTTTTTTACCTTTATCTAAACGCAGTCCCCTACCCACTATCTGCTGGTATAAACTTACCGATTCGGTCGGTCTCAATATGGCAATAAAATCGACATGAGGGGCATCAAATCCAGTTGTCAATACAGATACATTTACGAGAAACTTAATTTCCTTATTTTTAAATCGTGTAATAATATTATCGCGCAGCTTATTGTCCGTATCACCGATCACCAGCTCGGTTTCGGCACTTGGCAAATAACGAACAATTTCTTTGGCATGTAATACCGTTGCAGCAAATATCATGACACCTTGACGAGACTCAGCCTCATTTAACACATGCTCAATAATACTTTTTGTAGCACGTGTGTGCGTGCTCAGCAGGCTATTCATATCACTTTCACTATATCGCCCAAAACTGTCAGGTTTTAATGCACCAAAGTCATAATTTTCTATTGCTGGATCTATTTTTTTAGGAGGAGTCAGATATTCATTACTGATCATGTAGCGTAGTGGTAATTCATATATGCATTTATTAAATGGACTGTCTTTTTCACCACGGACAAAGCCATGATAATGTTCACGGTATATCCAACCTAAGCCGAGTCGATAAGGTGTTGCGGTTAAGCCTAACAATTTAAGATCAGCATTAAACTCTCTTAAACGTTTCATTACCTGCATATATTGACTATCTTCTTCACCACTGACGCGATGACATTCATCAATAATAACTAGTGAGTAAAAAGTATTTAGCAACTCTAAATTTCGAGCCAAAGATTGAACCGATGCAAAAGTGACCTGTTGGTCTAATTCTTTTTTATTTAAGCCTGCTGAAAATATGCTCGCCTTGAGGCCATAACTCTCATATTTCTGAGCATTCTGTTCAACCAGCTCTTTCACATGGGTTAGCACTAAAATTTTTCGTTTCGCCACTCTCGCTAATTCAGCAATAACCAAACTTTTTCCTGCACCAGTCGGCAGTACAATCACAGCTGGTTTGCTACTTTTTCTAAAATGCGCAATCGTGTTTTCGACAGCTTCTTTTTGATAGGGCCTAAGCGTGTAAATAACGCACCTCATCTAACCTCTCAGTGAAGGTTGAGAGTATATCATCGTTCTTGTTTAAGAGACCATGCACTCTAAGTTATACATCATATAGAGTTTATATTTACCCTTCCAAATATACCCATTAAAGGTACGATTTAATATACTTGTTATTAAAATAGGTAATTAAATTAATCAAGAGAAAAGAAAACTTTAATGTATCGGATAAAGTATTCAAAGCGACACAGTACAAGCCTGTAAAAAAACTCAGCTTGTCATTAAAATAAAAACAGGTGAGGTAACTAAGCTACCTCACCTGCTAAAACGAATAGTTCCTTTCGATTTAGATATTGATTTAAAATATTTTATAATTATATCTTATAATCATCTAAATTTACATTTGCGAACGCTTTCGGTGTTTTACCACGTCCTGTCCACTCATGTACTTTACCATCGATTTCAATTCGATATTTTGGACTGACTTTGCTGCGCTTGTCCGTAGCACCAGAACCAACTAAGTCATCTAGCGTTAATCCTTTCTCTTTTAGTAGAGCTAGTACTTCCTCCTTCGCTTGCGCTTGCTCCTGTTGTTGAGCAATTGCTTCTTGAAGTAATTCATGAGCTTTAGTTAGATCACTGAAGCTAGCATTTTTAATAAAAGATTTTATTTCACGCATTAGATTTCTCTCACAAAGTGTTGATTACAATTTTCATTGAAGTATTAAAAAACTCTAATACTGAGAGTATATTATATTTATATATTTTCAAATTAATAGACATTATTTTAATCAAAATATAAATTACTAAAAATAGGTACAAGTTAACCATTAACAAAAACAGCATTAATTTTTTTCAATGTCATTGTATAAGAAAACAATTAAGCATCTGTTTAAAAAAGATTTAATTTATTGCGATTAGTTACACTCAGGCTTTTTCTCTAATAAAAATTTCAACATTCTTTCTCAACTTTTTTTTATCTATCTAAGTAATCAGACCACTTTTTAATAAGCTTTTAAGCTGTGAACGGATAAAAACCTATGCAATAAGACTCAAAACCACTGCTTATTTGCTCTCCTTATACCGTTATTTCCCCACTGGCAACATTCTCTTTTAAGTATACGTACGTGCATAAAAATTGGTTTTGTGGCGATAAATAGCACAGGTAATGTATACGAGAAATTAATCGCCAGTTCGCTTTTACAAGCGAGCCTTTTTGAACTGGTAAATAAATGACAGAAGCAAAAAATGTACGTCACATATGGCATGCTTTCAAGATCAAACGGAGTAAAGAAATTTAACGACGGGAAGTAATGTATTTATATTGTTTTAACTGGGTAGTGTGGCACTAAACAAACTTACTGTTATTGGGCTAATAACCCCCTCCTCAAAAGCGATATGGTTTTTAATATCAAAAAGGCTGCATAAATAGCAGCCTTTAGATCTGTCTGTGCGTTCACTTAATGAAGCTTACTCAACGACCTGCCAATCAATTGTTGCACCAGCTTTAATCGGAACAACGTTTGTATCACCGAGTGGGTAAGATTCTGGTACCTGCCAAGGACTTTTTTCTAAAGTAATGGTATCTTGGTTTCGCGGCAACCCATAAAAATCAGGACCAAATAAGCTCGCAAAGCCTTCTAATTTGTCCAACGCACCTGCGTCTTCAAATGCCTCTGCATACAACTCAATTGCCGCATGTGCAGTATAGGCACCCGCACAACCACAAGCTGCTTCTTTTTTATCTTTGGCATGAGGCGCAGAGTCCGTACCTAAAAAGAACTTTTTACTACCACTTGTAGCAGCGTCGATTAATGCTTGCTGATGGGTATTGCGTTTTAAAATTGGCAAACAATAGTAGTGAGGTCTTATACCACCAGCCAGCATGTGATTGCGGTTGTATAAAAGGTGGTGGGCGGTGATCGTTGCAGCTACATTATCTGGAGCAGAGCGTACATACTCTACCGCATCTTTAGTCGTAATATGTTCAAGTACGATCTTTAATGTAGGGAATGCATCAACAACTTTGGCCAACTTAGTCTCAATAAATACCTTCTCTCTATCAAAAATATCAATCGATGAGTCGGTCACCTCTCCATGGATCAGTAGCAACATACCTACCTCTTGCATCGCTTCAAGCGCGGGATATACATTCTCAATATCCGTCACACCCGAATCAGAGTTCGTTGTCGCCCCTGCTGGATATAACTTTGCCGCGAATATATGACCACTTGCTTTTGCTTTTCTGATCTCTTCCGGTGTTGTTTTATCTGTCAAATACAGAACCATCAAAGGTTCAAAGCCTGCTTTAGGATTCGCAGCCATAATGCGGTCTTTATATGCAAGCGCAGCGTCTGTAGAAGTCGCAGGAGGTACAAGGTTAGGCATAATGATGGCGCGCCTCATATACCGACTTATATCACGTACTGTATCTTTAAGGACATCACCGTCTCTCAAATGTACGTGCCAATCATCTGGGCGAGTAATGGTAAGGGTCTGATTACTTGTCATTGCTAATTTCCACTGCTGAATTTGCCCGATCATAGGCCCTGTCAGGCGTTTAGTAAAGAGATTCACTTATTTTGTCAGCCATAACCTGTCCCAATTTGTCTAATGCGCTTACACACCAGCAGCCTTTGGATGTGTTTTAACTATCTGCTACTATTCACATTATTGAAAACCCATCCTCAACCGTCCCTTTATAATGGACAATTTGTGCTTTTTTTTTTACAGTGCCATATCTACTTTTTTACAACATAATTTGAGATTACATTGCTATGTAAGATAACGTACGTTCAATGTCCAACCGAGTATTGCCTATGCTGTTAGAAAAAAAATTAGAATCAAAAACAGAACAGTTGAGCATTATCAATCAGTTTTCCTCGTCTTTATTACAAATCACCCATTTAGAAGAACTTTTTGACTATGTCACCGCCCAAGTTGTGAAACGACTTGGATTTGTTGACTGTGTGATTTATTTAGCAGATCAGGATAATGCACGCTTAGAAGTCGTTGCAAGTATGGGAGTTGCTGAGAAAAGTGAGCGCTATGAAGTTGCCCAGAAGTCCATTCCTATTGAGGCTGGGATCACAGGGCATGTAGCGAGAACAAAAACCCCATTCATTTCCGGCGATTTGACTAAAGAGCCCATGTATATTGCAGACTCTCGTCCCGCTTTATCAGAGTTATGTGTCCCTTTAGTTTATAAAGAGCAACTTATAGGGGTAATTGATTGTGAGCACCCCGAACAAAACTATTTTACATCTAGCCACTTACAAATTTTGTCAACCGTGGCTCATCTGCTGAGTGCCAAAATACATCAGGTGCGCACAGTCGATCACCTTACCGCCACCGTCTCTCAGCTCAACGAGGCACAAATGATAGAAAAGTGTATATTGAAAATAGCCAATATCACCTATCACTCTCAAGAGCTCGATACGTTTTATGATGAACTATACAAAATCATTAATACTGTGCTGCCAGCGAACAATTGCTTTATTGGCATTTATGATACCAAGCAAGATGTTCTGGACATCGAATACTTAATTGAAGATGGTGATAAATGTTTTGCACAACAAAAAGTATCCAAGGCTCAGTTAAAAAATACCGCTTCATACTATGTCATAAGAACACAGTCCGCCTTGCTATGTGACCACCAGCAATTCCAACAACACATCAGTCAAGGTCACTTTGAAATGATTGGCCGTTCGCCACAAGCTTGGCTTGGTGTTCCGTTTGTCGTGAACGATCAATATCAAGGTGTCATCGTGCTGCAAAGCTATCAACACCAAGAAACCTTCAATCGACAACACTACACTATCCTCACTTATATCAGTAGACAAATTAGCATGGCCATTGACAGGCGACTTGCAAAACAAGCGTTAGAACACCGTGCACTGCACGATGACCTAACAGGCCTTGCCAACCGCTATTTGCTCATTGAGCGTATGAAACACGCTATCTTGTCGCTTGGCCGACAAACCAGCTCAAATATTCATTGCCTGATATACCTAGATTTGGATCGGTTTAAAAGCATTAATGATTCTTTGGGCCATGATGTGGGCGATAGATTTCTGATAGCCATCGTACAAGCATTGCAAACTTGTATTCGCAAAACAGACACATTTGCTAGGCTTGGCGGCGACGAATTTGCAATATTCATGGAGAATATTCAAGATGAGGAGCAAGTAGCCAAAGCTTTGGAGCGCTTAACGCAGGCCATTGCAAATCCCTTTGTGATCGACACCCATGTTTTGCAAGCATCCAGTAGTATTGGCGTGGCTTTCACAGAAGACGACTCCGATAACGCAATTACTTTATTACAACAAGCTGACGCGGCGATGTATGAAGCTAAATCGGCTGGGCGCAGCCAAATACGCTATTTTAATAATGCCATGCGCAGCAAGCTAAAACATCAAGCGGATATAGAAAATGATTTGCAGCATGGTATTTCCAATGGTGAATTTGAGCTGTTTTTTCAACCCATATTTACGCTTAACCAACCGCGTGTTATTAGCTTCGAAGCGCTAGTTCGATGGCATCACCCCACAAATGGTTTAGTTGCACCAGATAAATTTATTCCCATTGCAGAGAGCACAGGGCAGATTATCGAACTCGATAAGCACATTTTACATCTGGCAGCCACACAACTAGCAAGCTGGAAAAATCAAGGAATGCCCGACGTAAAAATTACCGTCAATGTCTCCTCGCGACATTTTGCCAGCCTCGAATTTATTGAAACTATTCACAACCTCTATAATGAGTACGACCTCAAAAAGGGCAGTCTTTGTCTAGAAATCACAGAATCAGGCTTAATTGAAAACTTAAGCCTTGCAACCAAGATAATTAATGGTATTACGCCTTTGGGCGTACAATTATACCTAGACGATTTTGGTACTGGTTACTCAGCACTAGGCTACCTGCATCAATTACCCATTCATGTCTTAAAAATAGATAAAAGCTTTGTAGAGCAACTTTCCACAAAAGACAGTCCGTTGATCGATGCCATTTTATCACTGGCTAAATCTCTGCAATTACAAGTTGTAGCAGAAGGAATAGAAACACCTAAGCAATGGGCGCGGTTAAAACGCAAAGGATGCCAGTTGGGACAAGGGTATTTAGTGTCAAAACCCATGCCAGGTGATAAAGCCATGGCATTTTTACAAGCGCAAACTAGTCAAATAACCTAAATAGTCGAATACACTGAGCCCCCATAACATGATTGGGTGTGCTCAGTGACTGCCTAATTAAGCGCGCTCTTCTTGTCGCTATTTTATCGCTTTAACCCGCTTTGCAAAGGCTGTCATGTTTCTTGCAACTTTCGCGTTTTTAGGCCCTCAGTCAAAAATCACGCTCAACAGCGAACTTGAGCTTACGTTGCTTACCAACCCGGGGAAAACCTAAATTATGAATAATGGCCATTATTTGAAACTCAATTAAGACATCTAAACGTCTAAAAGAAAGCTCCAACGGTGATTTTTCTCAACTGATGGATTCTCAAATTCAACATGAGCAAATTTAATTTGTATTTTTTTTAAAAAAAGTTAAATAAATAATGACAACGCTGTCAAAAATAGTGTTATAGTGATTTAGTGAAATTTTGAACAATCGCTGATGGAATTGTAGACGTCCAGACGTTGAATGCCCTGCTTGTACAGCGTAATATGGATGTAATCTGAGTTTTACTCACGTTTAGAATGAGATTTATTAATGATGATAGACATTAAGCACCTAAAAACCATTGCTACCCTGAAAGATACTGGATCACTGGTGAACACTGCACGTGAGTTATTTTTAACTCAGTCTGCTTTGTCTCATCAAATTAAAGATCTAGAAAACAAATTAGATTGCCAGTTATTTGAAAGAAAAACCCAGCCAGTTAGGTTTACACCACAAGGGATGCTGCTACTGGAACTTGCCAGTGAAGTATTACCTAAAGTTGAAGCCACAAAATGCCGTCTCAAAGAGAGCTTAAATCAGCCCATCTCACAATTAAAATTGAGTGTAGAGTGTCACGCATGTTTTCACTGGTTGTTACCAACAATTAAAGAATTCAATAATTTCTGGCCTGATATTCGAGTCGACTATGAACAAGGGTTTAGCTACGACGCAATACCTGAATTATTAAATGATGAGCTAGATATTGTGCTCACCTCAGATATTCGCGAACCAGATCAGCTTGAATACGCGCATGTTTTTGACTTTAAATTAAAGTTAATTGTTGCCCCTGATCATGAGCTTGCTAAAAAAGCCTACGTGACAGCACTAGATCTCAAAGATGAAACAATCATTTCATACCCGATCCCTAAAGAACGACAAGACATATTTAAGCACTTTATTCAAAACGCACGTTTTGATGGTACGCTAAAATCGGTTGATCAAGGTCTACTTATCTTTCAACTTGTGAGTGCAGGAATGGGCGTTGCCGCATTACCAGATTGGCTAGTCACACCGTATGAAAGCCAAGGGCTTATCAAATCGATTCCATTGGGAGCCCTTGGTCTAAGTCGACCTATGTACTTGGCAATGAAAAAGAGTATGAAAGATAACCCTGTATATCGACACTTTTTAAACACCTGCAAGCAATCTATTAGTCGTTAGGTTAAACTAGCTCTAACTCAATAGTTAGAGCTTACTATGTTTGAACTCAAAAAAATTATTGGTAGCCTAATCATGCCGCTACCAGCTTCACTGCTTGTTATTTTTTTATTGCTACTACTAATTTCAAAGACACATAAAAAAAGTTATGTATTGAGTGTCGTGATGGTCATGGCTTTATGGATGGTCAGCACTCCCTATATGGCAAATTTACTGATCACACCTCAAGAGCAGTCGATCCCGACGCTATCAGTAAAATCCCATCAACACGTTGACGCCATTGTTGTGCTTGGCGCAGGATTAGCCCCAAACGCTCAACTACCAGCAAACAAGCAGCTTTCAAGTACTGCACTGGCGCGGTTGGTTGAAGGGATCCGGCTTGCACATCTCTATCCTCATGCTGAGCTCATAGTGTCTGGTGCAGGCTTTAATCGCACCACCAGTAGCGCCTTAATGGCTCAAACTGCCAAAGCGCTGGGTATTAAAGCCGATCGCATCAGACAAAACCCCAAGGCAAGAGACACCGCAGATGAAGCCATGTTGTTGGCTCCACACTTAGTAGACAGCACTGTGATTCTTGTCACATCAACCAGCCATATGCGCCGAGCACAAGACTTATTCGCAGCACAAGGCATAGATACCATCCCTTCAGGGGTTGAAGTGTATAGTTTTTACAACACTCCCCCCTACCGACAATTTATTGCCTCCAGTAATACGCTTCAAGCCGTAACAACCTATGCACATGAAGAAATGGGTCTGCTTTGGATTGCACTGAGACGCAGTCTTGATAGTGAGGCTCTTTAGAGCAAATTGTAATAAAAACGCCAAAATTGCATAAAGTTACACCTAATGAAACTTGAATCTGTGCTTAAAAACGCAAAAAATTGAAAAATTGCTCAAAAATAGGTATAAATGGCGTTTATTCTTAACCTGCGTATCCACGTACAACACGACTGGGATCTACGATGAGTAAACTTGATAAGACTGAAGTTCTAAGCGCGTTTGAAGCTGCTTATGAAGCTGTGAATGGCAAAAAGCCTGAAATCACGACCAAACCAGGCTGGTACAGCATTGATGGTGGCAAAAATATGCGCCTAGCTGATGTCGCTGCACTAACCGAAGAGCTAACTTCAGGCTCTGCTGGTGCAAGCGAAGAAAAGCCAGTTCAAAAACCGGCTGCTAAAAAAGCGGCTAAAAAGCCTGCACCTGTTGCAAAAGCGAAAACTGCGGCCTTTACGGTTGTAAAAGCAAACGAAGAAGGCTTCAAAGCTGAAGAAGCTTGGATTGTAGAGCTTGCTGAGAAAGACCACGATTGTCGTCTTCCTCGTGGTGTTGTTTAAACACTAAAATATGCGGTGCCACATCATAACCATGTTGGCACCTCATTATTCTGCTTATTCTGACACTAAGGCACTAACAAAACGCTGCCTTATTACCTTGCCCCAATAATCATCTTCATACAAATCTTCGGTAAATGCTGAGCCCACAAACTTATTAATTGCGCTGCGCCAAAACATGGTTGCTTCATCCGCCCCCGCAATTTGCTTGATGGTCCAATCACCTGGAAAATATCGCCAAAGCGCGTGTGCAAAATGAGTCCCCAACTTTGCTTTTCGAAATACCGGTACAATATAAAACTCCGCAACTTCGTAATTGCCATCAGGTCCGCAATAAACGGCCGCGATACCGGCTGGCGTTCCTGATTCAATACAAATAAAAGCCGCAACGTTTTCGTCCGCTATGTCGGTATCCAACTCAAACATCCCATTTGGTAATGGCATTTTCTCTGTTAACTTGGAAAATTCAGCTTCATAAGCTTGCGCAAGATTAAAATAAACAGCTTGGTTTTCAGCTTCAATGGCAACCAGTTCCATTCCTCTTTTCCCATCGATTAAATTTGCCTAAGTCTATCGTGAAATTAGGTGAACATTATGGAGTAATCCCTTGGATTATCTATCCACACCTGTTTCATTGCACTGAACAACCTCCTCTTCTAACAATGCTTGATCCCGCCAACGCGACAGCACAGGGCAAGCAAGTACCTGCTCTACATATGTCCGTGCACAGGCGTTTAATTCAACATCATACGTATCAAATCGCAAACAAACAGGTGCAAACATCGCATCAACCATGGACCACTCGCCAAATAGCCACTCACCTTTTTGTCCATAGCGGTGCATTTGTTCCGTAAAAATTGTCTCGACTCGCTGAATGTCTTTACGTACTTGTGCATTGGCTTCAACATGACGTTTGGCTCTAATATTCATCGGCATCGCATTTTTCAATGCCCCAAAACCACTGTGCATCTCAGCGCATAAAGCACGTGCGCGCGCCCTCTCAGTCGCACTTTTCGGTAGCGCTGCACCAGATAGATAAGATTCATTGATATATTCTAAAATAGCAAGGGTCTCCCAGATCGTCACATCGCCATCGACTAACACAGGGACTTTCAGGGTGGGACTGATCCCTTCTAGCGTCTGATAAAACGACTCAGTGGCTAAATTTAGTTTTGTTTCCTCATAATCTAAACTGAATTTTTCCAGTAATAACCAGACTCTCAATGACCATGTCGAATAGTTTTTATTACCAATATATAACCGCATCATATCTCCCTAATTTTAATTTATATGTGTAATTACATTAATCCTAAGTTGTAATTCACACTAAAACTAACGGATAATTTAAATACAACACATCAAAATAATTGATATATGGACATAGAGGCACTTAAAAGCTTTCTCGCTTTTGTTGAAACTGGCAGCTTTAGCCGAACAGCCACCCAAATGCATAAAACCCAATCAGCGATCAGCATGCAAATGAAGAAGCTTCAGCAAGATGTCGGGCAAACATTATTTATCAAAGAGGGGCGTAACTTGCATTTAACCGCTGAGGGCATCGCGTTAGCTGGATACGCCAAGAAGATAATCCAGTTACAACAAAGTGCTTTAACTAATTTGCGCTCCGCGACGCCAAAAAAACTCCTACACCTTGGCTGCCCTGATGACTATGCAGAATCAGTCCTACCTGTCTTGATTCAATTGTTACATCAGCATATCGAGCACTTAGAATTGCACGTAACCTGTGCATCAAGTCCAAACCTGCTGTCACAACTAGATAGAGGGCTTATCGATATGGCTATTATTACCCGCAGCGCGGATTCTGAACAAGGCTATTTACTGTGTCAGGACAAAGGTGTTTGGGTTGGTGCAGAGTCAACTCAATTATTAGAACAGGCCAACCTCCCCCTAGCAGTGTTCCAAAAAGAATGCAGGTTTCACCAAGCTGCCACAGAAGGGCTAATGAAGCAAAATCGAGCTTTTCATGTCATTGCTTGCTCAGGCAGTGCCAGCACATTACGCGGGTTAGTCAAACACGACCTCGCTATCAGCGCTATGGCGAACCTGAGCCGTAACGCCCTGCCTATATTGCTTGATCCTAGGCTCCCATTACTACCAAATATAGAAATTGCATTAGTCAAACATTCAGGTACAAATGCGGCCTTCTCTGACACGCAACTTCAACAAGTATGTCTGCAATTTCAACACCAATTTCAGTGTTAAATGTTATCTCACGCACATTCTCACCAACCCTTACACTTTTTGACAACGGGGACACAGACTCTCACAAGGCTTGCCCCTAAACTGAGTCACAAGTTAACCAAATGGAATATGCGTAATGAAAACTTTATCTCTACTCTCACTTGTCCTTGCAGCAACAGCCTCGTTTTCGTCAATGGCGAATGTTGTTGATGAAAAACACAGAATTGGTGCACAACTCTCTGGTGGCTCAGCATCTTATAAAAGCTCTAGCCAAGATGGTGATGGCGTTGGTCAATTATATGTGTATTACAACTATCAGTTTGATCCAACTTGGGCGTTGGAAGTCGGTTTGAATGGCGGGAGTGACTCAGACAACTGGGAGTGTACTGATACGCAAAATAGAAAATTTACCTGTACTCAACTCAATAAAACACTCTTTGGGCTCGGTGCAAATGACATCGATTATGGCAACTTGATCGTCGCTGCAAAAGGCCAATACCAACTGACTAAGCAAAACTCTCTGTATGGTAAGCTTGGTGCCAACTTCTATGATTACGAAATTAATCGCGGTAGCACGACACTTGTTGAAGAAGATGGCGTTGGTTTTGTCGCTGAATTGGGCTGGCAATATGACTGGCAAAATGGCATGGCAATGAATATAAGCTACCAATACCTAGATATGGGAGATCTAGATGTTTCAAGCCTCGGTTTAGGTGTTAGCTACCGTTTCTAAGCGTCCGCTTGATACGGTATATAAATGGTAATCTCGACGCCACCCATAGAACTATGTGCTGCACTGATGTTACCACCATGTGCTTGGACGATCTGCTGACAGATCGCCAAGCCAAGTCCAGAGCCGCCATGATCTCGGCTGCGGGACCCTTCACATCGATATAATCGCTCAAATATTTTCTCGAGATCCTCGGTTGCCACACCGGGAAAGGAGTCTTGCGTCGAAATCATTACCCCTTTTTTGTTCATTTTTAAAGTCACCACAGTTTGACCATCAACACTGGTATAAAAGTGGCTATTTCTCAATAAGTTAAATATGACCTGCCGGATCCGCGCTGCATCTAAGTCAAACAAGGTATTATCGACCTCTTCAGCATAAGTTAAAGATTGCTGCTTGGTGGCATACATTGGCTGAAACTCTTCAACAATTTCTTTTAGTAATATACTCACATCAACGGGCTGCTTATCGAGCACCATGGCATCATTGTCAAATTGCGCTGATTGGTAAATATCTTTGATGAGGTTATCTAAATGGCTAATCTTTTTCTGAATTTTTATAAAGCCCTTAACCGGATCAGGTTCAATATTGTGCTGCATCGCTTCCACTGTCAGTTTAAGTGCAGCCAAAGGCGTACGCAATTCATGGGACACATCTGCCAGTAAACGATTCTTCTGAGCTAAAGACTGCGCCATCATATCCGCTTCGAGCTCAACAAACTGCTGTTTTTGCACCTGCCGCTTATAAATGTAAATACCTATCGCCATAAAACATAACAACAAAGACGCCCCCATTCCCCGTTGCAACTTTAAATTTTCTAAGGTGGCTTGTGCGAGAGCTTGCTCATTTTGAATCAACTTTAATGCTTGCTCTTGACGAATAAACTCAACGTTTTGTTGCATGGTTAACGCTTGCTGTTTATCTAAATCATGATACAGCTGGGTTCGAGCTTCTATAAATGACTCTAAACTTTGCACCGCCAATTTATACTGCCCTAATTGTTCTAATGCCTGCGCTTGATATTTATGTAAAGTCGCCCGATAGGAAGTGCCAATGTCAGGTAAAGCTAATACCCACTCAATTTCAGACAACGCGGATTCATACTGCGATTGTGCAAGCCAAATCTCAATCATCACTATTCTGACGGTATGCTCCGTTCTTTTAGCCTTTGCTTCTAACGCTAATGTCAATGCTTCTTGTGCGACAGCCAAAGCTTGCGTTAAAGCCTTTTGAGCAACATAAATATTGGCCAATATACTCAACTGCCAAGCTAAATCACTATTTGCACCGCTTGCACGTGACAACTCAATACCGGCTTGGCTGTGTGATAATGCCTGTGCAATATCTCCTAACTTTAAATATACTTGACTGAGCTTACCATGACTATTTGCTATGTGGATCGGATCCCCCAACGCTTTATCAACTTCCAAAGCCTGCTTAAAGTGCTGCAAGGCTTGTTGAAACTTTTCCAAATCACGATAAATTTCACCAATGTTATATAACGAATTCGAAATACCCTGCTGATTTTGTAACTGCCGCTGAATATTCAGAGACTTTTCATGAAAGCGCAGCGCCAGCTGCAAGCTTCCCATATAATCATAAATTACCCCAAGTTGGTTATAATAAGTCGCTAATCGCGCCTTATCCTCTATTGGCGCCACCAATGAGATAGCATCTTTTATTACCTGTTCAGCTTCACTGTAATTCGCTTGATAGCGTAATGCCCACGCCAAAGAGTGCAGAATATCACTGCGTAGCGTCACATGTTCTTTAGGCACAAGATCACGCGCTTGTTCTAGTAACAATAAACCAACACTGATGTCATTTTTCTTCAGTGCCAATTGTGCTTGGAGTAATTTGATTTGTGCAGGCGCATCTTCAAATGCCCCCATGACAGGTAGATATGACTCTAATTGGTATAAATGCTGTTCGGCTTCTTCAAAGTAACCCAGTCTCGTTTTCGCTTTAACTTCTATGACTTTGAGTTCAAACCAGAAACGAGAACTCGGCTGAGGGTGTAAGAACAATTGATTTAATTCTTCCACTTTACCTAAAGTGAGTTTGGGGTTTTGCTCAAGCGAGATGGAAAGTTGAGTTAATGATGTTTGTACCTGCTCATCAGCGCCATAGCTGAGCGGTATCCACATTAAGACTATCAGCAAAAAAATAACTTTACGACCAAATAACACAGTATCGGGTAACTCTCACAAAAGGGCTTTTTAAGGCATAAAATGTTCAAGCAACAATGGCCAAACGCTCAGCATAGTGCTTGATCTATTTCTTACACTAGATAATTTAACTGTTTTTCGCCAACTTAGCATCTAATGTTTATGAATTAAGCCATAAAAAAGCAGCGCGACATTATCGCACTGCCTAGTGACAACTTGATGTCATCTAGCTATTTAATAGCTGCTGCTGCAACATCTGGATCTGATCTCGAACCTGAGCTGCCTTTTCAAATTCAAGCTCACGTGCATGAACCATCATTTGACTCTCTAACTGCGCTATTTGCTCTGTTAGCTGTGCTGTCGATTTACCCGCTGATGATGGCAATGGTGTGACTTTATCACCCGCATTGGATTTAGCATGTGTGCCAGAATCAGTGACTTCTTCACCTAAATCCATCACATCCGTGATTTTCTTATTTAACGCTTGAGGTGTAATACCATGTTTTTCATTGTAAGCTTGTTGCTTTTCTCGGCGGCGTTCGGTCTCATCGATAGCAGCACGCATAGAGCGAGTTATCCTGTCACCGTATAAAATTGCTTTACCATTTAAATGACGAGCAGCACGGCCTATGGTCTGAATTAAAGATCGCGTAGAACGTAAAAAGCCCTCTTTATCCGCATCCAAAATAGCCACTAAGGATACCTCGGGCATATCAAGACCTTCTCTCAATAAATTGATCCCGACCAGTACATCAAATACCCCCTTTCTGAGATCTCGAATAATCTCCATACGCTCTACCGTATCGATATCAGAGTGTAAATAACGCACTTTTACGTCATGATCATTTAAATAGTCAGTGAGGTCTTCCGACATTCTTTTAGTCAACGTCGTGACCAGAACACGTTCTTTTAGCGCCACTCGTTTGTAAATTTCAGAGAGCAAGTCATCCACTTGTGAAGACACCGGGCGGACTTCTAACTCAGGGTCGAGTAACCCAGTCGGGCGGATCACCTGTTCAGCAACCTCACCACTAGAGCGCTCCAATTCATAATCACCAGGCGTCGCAGAAACATAAATAGTCTGCGGCGCAATAGACTCAAACTCTTCAAACTTTAATGGACGGTTATCCATTGCTGAAGGCAATCTAAAGCCATACTCAACTAAATTTTCCTTTCGGCTTCTATCCCCTTTGTACATAGCGCCTACCTGAGAGACGGTCACATGGGATTCATCGATGATCATCAAAGCATCGTCGGGTAAATAGTCTAATAAAGTTGGGGGTGGCTCACCTGGTGCTCTGCCTGATAAATACCGGCTGTAATTTTCAATCCCAGAACAAAAGCCAAGTTCTTGCATCATTTCAATATCATACTGAGTACGCTGTGCAACCCGCTGCTCTTCAACCAGTTTATTGGCATCCATCAAATAAGCACGGCGTTCTTTAAGCTCTACTTTGATCTTTTCAATGGCTTCGAGAATTTTTTCTCTGGGTGTTACATAGTGGGTTTTTGGATAAATGGTTGCTCTAACTAGATGCTTGTCTACGACGCCGGTCAATGGATCGAAGAGGCTGATCCGTTCAATCTCATCATCAAACATTTCAACACGCACGGCTTGAGTTTCTGATTCAGCAGGAAATATATCAATGACTTCTCCCCGTACCCGATAGGTGCCACGAGAAAAGTCCATGTCATTACGAGTGTACTGCAACTCAGCAAGACGTCTAAGCATGGCGCGCTGCTCCATAGTCTCGCCCACTTTCAATAACAGCATCATTTTCATATACGAGTCCGGATCACCCAGACCATAGATAGCTGACACTGACGCGACGATAATGGTATCTCTTCGCTCTAACAACGCTTTGGTAGCCGATAAACGCATCTGCTCAATGTGATCATTGATCGAGGCATCTTTTTCGATGAATGTATCACTGGCAACAACATATGCTTCAGGCTGATAATAGTCATAATAAGAGACAAAATATTCAACGGCATTGTTTGGGAAGAACTCTTTCATTTCACCATATAATTGCGCCGCAAGCGTCTTGTTATGGGCCATAATAATAGTCGGGCGATTCAGCTGATGAATGATATTGGCCATCGTAAACGTTTTGCCTGTGCCCGTCGCGCCAAGCAAAGTTTGATGGGCAAGACCGGCTTCCAGTCCATCACACAACTGAGCAATGGCGGTAGGTTGGTCACCATTTGGAGAAAATTCAGATACTAAATCAAAAGACTCATTCATTACGAGTGCACCTCAATACCTTCTTGTTGCATGCCATTAAGTGTTTTACTAAACCAAGTATATGCGGCAATAGCCGTAAATAAGTTACCGATTGCAGCGCCCACAAATAAACCAGTAAGCCCGGCAATATGAGATCCTATATAAGCACAAGGAATATAAAAAACAAACAAACGTACAATACTTAAGATCAACGCATTCATTGGTTTATGTAATGCATTAAAAGATGAATTGGTTAAAATGATGATGCCTTGTAGGCCATAACTCAGCGGTAAGGTATAAATGAAAAGTTTGATGATCGCTATGACCTCTGGCTCATTACCAAAAGCTTGGCTGACCCAATGCGCAGTTAAAATCAGAAATACATAAATGCCAAATTGCCACATCAAAACAAACTTCAATGTCTTGGTATAAGCCTCTTTTACGCGAGTGAAATTCCCTGCGCCATAGTTTTGACTAACAAAAGGTGGTAACGTCATCGACAGAGCCAAAATAACCAAACATGCAATCGATTCAATACGGCTTCCCACACCAAATGCAGCAACCGCTTGTGCACCATAAGTCGCCACAATTGCTGTCATTACGGCCATCGCGATCGGAGTAAGCATATTCGCCCCCGCAGCAGGCAAACCTATTTTCATTATTTTAGTCACTGCTCCCCATACACTTTGCTTTGCACTAGAGCAGCTTAAAAGCTGCTTTTTTATCGCCAATAAGTAAATAATAACGACCACGCCCACCGCCCAAGCGATGACAGAAGCAATGGCAGCGCCTTGCACTCCAAGCGCAGGAATAGGTCCCAAGCCAAAAATTAAAATAGGATCCAAGACGGCATTGATTAAACCACCTAGCCCCATGATCATACTGGGCGTTTTTGTATCACCAGATGCTCTTAAAACCGAATTACCTATCATAGGTGTAATTAAAAACACAGCGCCCAAAAACCAGACATTCATATAATCATGGATATAGGGAAGCGTACTCGCATCAGCGCCCAACAAGGTGAATATCGGGTCCATTAGCACATAACCCAACGCGGCAAGTAAAGCGACCAATACCGCAGCTAATATAAGAGAAATGAAAGCATCAAACTTGGCCTCTTCAATATCTTTGCTACCCAGCGCTTTTGCAATGACTGCCGATGTACCTATACCCAAGCCTATGGCTAAACTGATGATAGTAAATGTCACAGGGAACGTGAAGCTAACCGCCGCGAGCGGCTCTGTGCCCAATAAACTAATAAAGAATGTATCAACTAAATTGAAGCTCATTAACATGATCATGCCAAATATCATTGGCACGGTCATACGCTTTAAAGTGGCTGGAATTGAACCAGTCAAAATATCGCTATTGGAACTAGATTGACGTACTGCGGACATAAAATATGATACCTCTTTTAACAGCCCATCATTCTAAATCATCATTCTAGATGATGCCACGCTATTATTGTCCGTATTATGATAGAAGCTATATAAATGCCTTTTATCGTAAAAATTGTTTTTTTACCCAATTCTTTGTCAAAACTCATTCTGCACAAAAAATGTCAATTTTATTTCAAATCCACTGATTCTTCGGCTCACTTTTTGCACATCAGGCAAACAATGTTGAAATAAATCTTTAAAAATACACACATTCGCATACGATTCTAGCCAAAACACCTACACCATTGAATTATAAGCATTTTAAAA
Organism: Pseudoalteromonas luteoviolacea; assembly: GCF_000814765.1. Classification (GTDB taxonomy): domain Bacteria; phylum Pseudomonadota; class Gammaproteobacteria; order Enterobacterales; family Alteromonadaceae; genus Pseudoalteromonas; species Pseudoalteromonas luteoviolacea_H. Next base: position 486,854 of record NZ_JWIC01000004.1, on the reverse strand, counting down.
AAGATAAAAAAACTATTGCGTCGCCCTAATGCCACGGTTTACTTAGCTTTCGAAGAGTTCTTAAAGATTAATAAACAATGTTATCCACAGATTCCGTGGATAAGTTTGTAGAGCCTTTAAAAATAAAGGCCTAAGCAGGGATCTTATCGCCGCTTTTATTTTACGTTTATGATCATTCTATTTAAAACAGGTGATCTAAGATTGGAAACAGCGTTTTTAGCAGCTATTTAGACTAATTTAATAATTACGCAACTTTCAAAAACCCACCAAAAAAACCAATAACCATTTGTTTAAATTGAATTTAAAATAAAACCCAGACTAGGCTATGCCGTTTTACCCTAAAATTTGAGTAAAATATTTACCAATTTAACTGTAAAAGAACTGCAAACTAATCTACGTTTAAGATCCTCAGAAGGATCTCAACCTTCACAATTTACGATCTCCAAAAAAGTGCAAAAAACAGCCCTTTCGAACAATTTTGAGGCATTAGCTATAAAAAACACCTAATATCTCATGGTATGTGGTGCTTAAATAAACAGCGATGATGTCGCCTATCTGTCAAATTAGGCTACACAGATCCACATAGAATGATGAAATACAAAGTAGCAAAGCAGCAAAAAAGTCATTTTTAGATAGATAGATGATTAAAAAAAAGCATAATTGTTGATTAATCCATCGAAAAGACAGTTTTTTTGCATAACTGTGATTTTTATTGTTGACACTTAGCCGTGTCGTCATTAATATTTCGCCCCGTTGAGAGACATGCTTCCCCCTTAGCTCAGTTGGTTAGAGCGACGGACTGTTAATCCGCAGGTCCCCCGTTCGAGTCGGGGAGGGGGAGCCAAGTTTCTGAACATATAACGATTCCCCCTTAGCTCAGTTGGTTAGAGCGACGGACTGTTAATCCGCAGGTCCCCCGTTCGAGTCGGGGAGGGGGAGCCAAATCGTTATAAAGTGTAGTTCCCCCTTAGCTCAGTTGGTTAGAGCGACGGACTGTTAATCCGCAGGTCCCCCGTTCGAGTCGGGGAGGGGGAGCCAACTACTCTTACTTCTATATTGCTCCCCCTTAGCTCAGTTGGTTAGAGCGACGGACTGTTAATCCGCAGGTCCCCCGTTCGAGTCGGGGAGGGGGAGCCAATTCTCAGAATATATTAGACTTTTTCCACCCAATGCTCTACTCTACAAGCACCTTCACTGGTGAATTTTTGCTATATAATTAGGACTACTTACCATATTGGAAAAGACACCAAGTGGTTTTCAGTATGTATAATTCTCAGTATTCCATATTTGTGTTTGGCAGCATTATATTCATTTACTAATGCTAAAGGGTATTTCTTCCATTTTCAGGCAGAAGATAAATCATGGCAGGCTTTAAAAAACTCATATTTTTACAATTCGTATCTTGGTTACTGTTTTCTGCTGTAGGCAGCTTTTTTGTTGCTTCAAGCTTTGACAGCGCCGTTAGCCGGGCACAAATGAGTGCACAGCAAATGGTTAGTAACTATATTCAAGAAAAAACCATGAATGATATGACGCCGGAGCACATTCGCCTGTCACTGAGTAATGGCAACGTCTTTTCTACTTTCATTGTCAGGGACTTTTCAGGACAAGCAGTATTGCAGCTTGGCTCCCCTACTCAGCTCCCCCTAATCGCTGACGTCATCGCAAATAGCTTTAACTCTATTCGTCCTCAGTTTGCAGTTAATAAAACAAAAGACATCAAAATAGAATTTGTGATTAATGCACAAAGCCAAGCATCACTGTTGCAACAATCATTGCTACTGATGCTGCTCATTTCAGCGTTGGTTGCGTTTATCCCTATCTTTTATATGCAGGCCATATATAAGAAGCTCAACCGCAACGTCAGTATGACAGTTGCGAATGCTGTGGACGTCTATATTACGCAAAACCAAGTAACCGAAAGTATTGAAGAAGACTTTAATACCGGTAAAGTCACCGAATTAGGCGCTGAGCTGGCACCTTCATTTAATCGTTTAGCGCACTTTTTAAAAAGTAAACAAGAAGATATCAAATCAGCTGCGCATTCTATCAAACAAGAGGCGTACAAAGACGTTGTGACGGGCCTTGGTAACCGTAATATGTTTGTGGAATATTACGAACATCAAATTGAGCAAGCGAACAATAAAAGCTTTGGTACATTGGCAATGATCCGTTGTAGTGAATTGCAAATGATCAACCAAACACGCGGTTACCAGAAAGGCGATGAATATATCCGCGCCGTTTCTGACATCGTAAAACACGTCAGCGGTACGTATACTGGTAGCCAAGTATTCAGATTAAATAGCTCAGACTTTGCGGTCATTTTACCTAATGTCCCTTCTAAAGAAGCGGAGCAATTTGGTGAAACGCTACAAGCTAGGTTTACCCAATATCAGCAAAATCAAGAGCTCTCATCTGTTGCTAACGCAGGTATCGTCTCTTATGAATCAGGTAAACCGCTCGGTGAATTGTTATCTGTTGTTGATAATGCAATGAGTATGGCGCAAAGCAAGCAAGCTAACGCATGGCATTTACAGCGAGAAAGTGACATTGTGAATAATGTCGGTGCCGGGTTTGGCAATCAAAACTGGCGCCGCGTTATCCGCGAAGTCATCGATAGCCGTCGTGTTAACCTAATGATGCAGAACATTATGCCTATTGGCAAAAATGTCAAAGCGTATGCTGAGATCCAATCTCGCTTTAAAACCGAAGATAATCAAATGCTGCCCACCGCTTCATTCTTAGCGATGGCTGAAAAGCTTGAGATGGCCATTGAAATTGATCAGCTTATTATCGACAGCTCGCTGGAACTCATAAAAACCAGAAACTTCAATGAAAAGTTTTTTGGTATTAATGTCACGGCATCCAGTGCACACAGCGATCAGTTTGTGATTTGGCTTGAAAGACGCTTATTAAAAGATGGTAATCTTGCCTCTAAGCTCATTTTTGAAGTCAGTGAATTTGGCTTACAGCAAAATATCAAAGCAAGTAAACGCTTCATTGATATGGTGCATCGCGTTGGTGCGCGCATTACCGTAGAGCGTTTTGGTGTTGGTTTAACCTCATTTAAGTTTTTTAGAGACCTAAAACCTGATTTTATCAAAATGGATGCAAGTTACACTCGTGGCTTAGAAGAAGATAAAAACAACCAGTACTTTATGCGCTTAATGGTGGATTTAGCACACCGTATCGGCGTCAGTGTATTTGCTGAAGGTGTTGAAAGCCAAGAAGAAAAACACATCGTCGAAACGCTTTGTTTAGATGGCGTACAAGGCTACTACATAGAAAAGCCAAAAGAAGTCTAAATCCCTGTAATTTGGAGGGGTTTTATATCCCTCCTATAATTGTCAACATTCCCTACCAATTTTTGATTTCAATGCAAATAAAGTCTGCTAAATGTTGTGATCTCAGCGTGGAAAATTGTTAGAATTTCCAGTCTTATGACACGTTGCGAAACGAAGATAGATAGTTAAGGGGCATGAATGACAGAGTATATGTTGTTGCTTATCGGCACAGTGCTGGTAAACAACTTTGTGTTAGTGCAATTCCTCGGACTTTGTCCGTTTATGGGGGTTTCAAGCAAACTTGAAACGGCCATCGGAATGTCACTGGCCACCACCTTTGTTTTAACACTCGCTTCTGTCACCAGTTATTTGGTTAATCAGTATATCTTATTGCCACTAGAGCTGACTTTCCTGCGCACCATGAGCTTTATCCTCGTTATTGCTGTTGTTGTGCAGTTTACCGAGATGGTGGTGAGAAAAACCAGCCCGACTTTATATCGCCTACTCGGTATTTTCTTACCACTTATCACCACTAACTGTGCGGTACTCGGTGTCGCATTATTAAATATCACCAAAGAGCACACTTTCATCAGCTCAGCCGTATATGGTTTTGGTGCAGCAGTGGGCTTTTCCATGGTGTTAGTCTTATTTGCAGCGCTTCGAGAGCGCTTAGCGGTAGCCGACGTCCCTACCCCATTCAAAGGCGCTTCTATTGCCATGATCACCGCAGGCCTAATGTCGCTTGCATTTATGGGTTTCTCTGGATTGGTGAAGTTGTAATATGACATTACTGTATGCTCTGATAGCGATCGGTGCACTTGCACTCGTATTCGGTTTAATTTTAGGCTATGCAGCCATTAAATATCGTGTTGAAAGTAATCCTATTGTTGATCAAGTGGATGCTATTCTTCCACAAACACAATGTGGTCAATGTGGCTACCCTGGTTGCCGCCCGTATGCTGAAGCCATCGCCAATGGCGATGAGGTCAATAAGTGCCCTCCGGGCGGTGAAGCCACGGTGAAAAAGCTTGCAGATCTGATGGGCGTTGAAGCCAAGCCTCTTGCAGGTGGTGAAGAAGCAGAGCCCATTAAAAAAGTGGCCTATATCCGAGAGGATGAATGTATTGGTTGTACTAAATGTATCCAAGCCTGTCCTGTCGATGCCATAGTTGGCGCGACGCGTCAAATGCATACTGTCATTGCTGATGAATGTACTGGCTGTGACCTATGTGTAGAGCCCTGCCCTGTTGACTGTATAGATATGATCCCAGTCGCTGAAACAAAACAATCTTGGAAGTGGCAAATTGATGCTATTCCAGTGAAACAATTAGATTGAGAGGTTTAAGTGGAAACATTACTTGAACAAATTGAAAGCGGCAAACTATGGCAATTTCCTGGTGGTATTCACCCACCAGAGCAAAAGTCTTTGTCAAATCAGGCTGCTATTGGCTCACTTCCCCTGCCAGAGTATTTAGTCTTACCATTAAAGCAGCATATTGGCGCAAATGGCCAGCTCCTTGTAAATAAAGGCGAGCATGTTCTAAAAGGGCAAGTTTTAACACAACCTGGTACAAACTGGTCGCTGCCAATTCATGCGCCGACGTCAGGCACTATTACCGATATCAAGCCAATGCCTTCAGCGCACCCATCTGCGATGCCGGAATTGAGCATCGTCTTAACGCCAGATGGCGATGATACTTGGTGTGAATTAGAGACTCGCGCATCCCTGGATGGCTTAGATAACAAAGCACTCATTGATATTATTCATCATGCCGGTATTGCAGGTATGGGCGGTGCAGGTTTCCCCACCTATGTCAAAGCGGATAGTGCAAAAACCATCGAGTATTTAGTCGTCAATGGTGTTGAATGTGAACCTTATATCACTGCTGACGACATGCTCATGAGAGAGCATGCCAAAGACATTATCCGCGGTATGGAAGTGATGATGTCTATCTTATCACCGCAGTATGCGCTGGTTGGCATAGAAGACAACAAGCCAGAAGCGTTGGCTGCGATGCAACAAGCCGCCAAGCACAATAGCAAGATATTAGTTCGCTCAATTCCAACTAAATATCCTTCTGGCGGTGAAAAGCAGCTTATTAAAGTGCTGACCTCAAAAGAAGTACCCAGCGGCGGGATCCCAGCAGATGTTGGTGTCTTAGTGCAAAACGTCGGGACACTGTTTGCTGTCAGCGAAGCCGTTTATGAAGGCAAGCCTCTGATAGAACGAGTTGTCACCGTAACCGGTAATACAATACACAAACCACAAAACGTGTGGGCTTTACTCGGCACTGAAGTCAAGCACCTCGTTTATAGTCAAGGGTTTACTCCTGTTGAAAATCAGCGTGTGATCATGGGTGGTCCTATGATGGGCTTCACGTTACCAACAGTGAGGATCCCTGTCGTCAAAACAACAAACTGTATTTTAGCGCCTGATAATCAAGAGCTCGCAGTCGCTGGGCAAGAACAAGCTTGTATTCGTTGCAGTGCCTGTGCTGATGCCTGTCCACAAACCTTGTTGCCGCAACAGCTGCAATGGTTTGCCAAGGGCCAGGAATACGACAAGCTCGAAGAGTACAATCTGTTTGACTGTATTGAATGCGGTGCCTGTTCTTATGTGTGCCCAAGTGAAATCCCACTGGTGCAATACTATCGAGTTGCCAAAGCAGAGATCCGCGAACAAAAACTTGAAAAAGTAAAAGCTGAACGTGCTAAAGAGCGCTTTGAAGCACGTAAAGCTCGCCTTGAAAGAGAACAAGAAGAAAGACAAAACCGTCATAAGCGCCCCGCTCGTAGTGCACCAGCCAAAGATAAAGCTAAGGTGTCTGAGGCACTTGAGCGAGTTAAGCAAAAACGCCCTGAACAGTCAGCGGTGCAGGCCGCCATTGAGCGTGCTAAAGCGAAAAAAGCTGAGGGCGATACCTCTGCTCTTGAGCCTGATAACAGCGCAGTAGCGTTAGAGCGAGCAAAAAGAAAAGAGCAAGCTAGGAAGTATAAAGAAGAAAAAGCTGGCTCAGATAAAGGCAGTGCACCAAAAGACGCCGTTGCTGCGGCCATTGCACGTGCTAAGGCGAAAAAAGCAGCCCAAACTGCTGACAGCGTAGAATCACAAGAGCAAGATCCACGCAAAGCAGCCGTCGCCGCAGCCATTGCGCGCGCCAAAGCGAAAAAGTCGGGTGACGAGCCTAAACTAGGATCAGAAGATGATCCTCGTAAAGCTGCTGTCGCTGCCGCGATTGCACGCGCTAAAGCAAAGAAGGCAGAGCAAGATCCTGAGCAAAATAGCGCAAGTGGTTCAGATGACGTGAAAACGGATGACCCGAGAAAAGCCGCTGTGGCAGCAGCCATTGCTCGTGCCAAAGCGAAAAAAGCCGCTAAGGGTGATGAACCAGAAGCCGCCGTTGAAGATGATTCAGCAGATCCACGTAAAGCCGCTGTCGCGGCTGCTATCGCCCGCGCTAAAGCGAAGAAAGCCGCTAAAGACGCTGAGCAACTAGAAGAGCCGACCGTTGACGACGAGCCTGAAGATCCGCGCAAAGCCGCTGTCGCTGCTGCTATCGCCCGCGCTAAAGCGAAAAAAGCCGCTAAAGACGCTGAGCAAGTAGAAGAGCCGACCGTTGACGACGAACCGGAAGATCCGCGCAAAGCCGCTGTCGCTGCTGCTATCGCCCGCGCTAAAGCGAAAAAAGCCGCTAAAGACGCTGAACACGTAGAAGAGCCGACCGTTGACGACGAGCCTGAAGATCCGCGCAAAGCCGCTGTCGCTGCTGCTATCGCCCGCGCTAAAGCGAAAAAAGCCGCTAAAGACGCTGAGCACGTAGAAGAGCCGACCGTTGACGACGAGCCTGAAGATCCGCGCAAAGCCGCTGTTGCTGCAGCAATAGCCCGTGCTAAAGCGAAAAAAGCAGCTAAAGACGCTGAGCACGTAGAAGAGCCAACCGTTGATACCGAGCCTGAAGATCCGCGCAAAGCCGCTGTCGCTGCTGCTATTGCCCGTGCTAAAGCGAAAAAAGCCGCCAAAGAAGCTGAGCAAGAGCCAGTAGTTGATGACAAAACTGAAGAGGATGTGTCATCCGGTTCTGACACACAGACTGACGCTCTCAGCCCAGAAGACAAGCGCAAAGCTGCTATACGTGCCGCCGTTGAGCGTGCCAAAGCTAAAAAGAAAGCCCAAGAACAAGAAGGAAATGATCTGTCATGAAATTAACCATGGCTTCATCGCCCCATAACCACAGCCTGAAATCGGTTAACAAACTCATGATTTGCGTGATGTTAGCCTGTATACCTGGGATCTTGGTGCAAAGCTATTTTTTTGGTATCGGCGTATTTATTCAACTGGCACTGGCACTCACGACAGTAAGTCTTGCAGAAGCTGCCATGATAAAACTGCGAAGCCGTCCAGTTTGGCCAACCCTCAGTGATGGCAGCGCGTGGCTCACAGGTGTTTTAATCGCCGTCAGTGTCCCGCCTTTGGCACCTTGGTGGGTGGTCGTGATTGGGGCTTGTTTTGCGATTGTGATTGTAAAGCAGCTTTATGGTGGGCTTGGTTTTAACCTGTTCAACCCTGCTATGGCCGCATACGTCCTGCTACTCATTTCATTTCCAGTACAAATGACTGCATGGTTGCCAGTTCAATCACTGCTGAATACGCCTATCACACTATTTGATCAAATCGCATTAATTTTTACCGAAGCAACTTATTCCGGCTTGTCGCTAGAACAAGCAAGACAAGTCATAGATGGTGCGACCGGTGCGACGCCTTTGGATCATGTTAAAACAGCTACAGGGCAAAGCCTGACAGTGCAAGAAGCGATGGATAATAACGCATTTACTCGATTTGCAGGTGAGGGCTGGCAATGGGTGAATTTAGCTTATCTCCTTGGTGGACTTTATTTGCTTAAAGCAAAAGTCATAAATTGGCATATCCCAGTGGCTATGATCGCCTCTTTGGCTGTTTGCAGCTTATTTGGCTACCTTTTAGGTGGTCAAGCTGGCGTTGCATTCCATTTACTCAGCGGTGCAACCATGATCGGGGCATTTTTCATCGCAACGGATCCTGTCTCCGCATCGACCACCAATAAAGGCAGACTTATCTATGGTGCCCTTATTGGCCTGCTAGTTTATCTGATCAGACAATTTGGTGGATACCCAGATGCCGTGGCATTTTCTGTACTGCTACTCAATATGGCAGTGCCTTTAATAGACCACTACACCCAGCCACGTACCTATGGACATGGAGCAAAGAAATGATTTTCGCATCAATGAAAAAAAATGGCGCGATCCTCACCGCCTTTGCCCTTGCCACAACGGGCAGCGTTGCGCTCGTTCAGCAGCTCACAGCGCCTCGTATCGAAGCGCAAGAAAAGAAACACCTGATGCGCACTTTGACGCAGGTACTGCCCGCTGACAAATACAATAATGAACTCTATTTAGATTGCATCGAAAGCGATGCACCAGAGCTTGGTCCTAATGGACCACATCGAATCTATCGTGCCAAGCAAAATGGTCAGCCTGTCGCTCTACTTGTGCAGCATATTACCCCAGAAGGTTATAGCGGTAATATCGACATGTTAACTGCTGTATACGCCAATGCAGAAATCGCTGGCGTGCGTATTACTCAGCATAAAGAAACCCCTGGCTTGGGTGATAAAGTCGAAGTTAAAAAGTCAGACTGGGTACACTCTTTTGCGGGCATGACAGTACAATCAGCAGAAGACCAGCGCTTTAATGTGAAAAAAGAAGGCGGTGTATTCGATCAATTTACTGGGGCAACCATCACACCTAGAGCGGTTGTCCACTCTGTGAATGCGGCTACTTGGTTTGCCCATCAAAACTTTGACAGCCTATTTGCACAAAGCAATGTTTGCCAAGAGGAGCAGCTATGAGCGAGTACAAAACACTAGCCCATGAGGGACTTTGGAAAAACAATGCCGCCTTGGTACAGCTACTTGGCTTATGTCCCCTGCTTGCTGTCACCAGTACTGTTACCAATGCCTTAGGCCTTGGGATCGCGACCTTGCTTGTATTGGTTGGCTCTAACGTCACCGTGTCTATCGTCAGGAATTGGGTACCCAAAGATATTCGTATCCCAGTATTTGTGATGATCATTGCCGCGTTTGTCACCATCATTCAGCTGTTGATGAACGCATACACGTTTGGACTCTATCAATCCCTGGGGATCTTCATTCCCTTGATTGTGACCAACTGCGCCATCATTGGCCGAGCAGAAGCTTACGCTTCAAAGAACACCCCCATATTGTCTGCGTGGGATGGGGTGATGATGGGCCTTGGCTTTGCAGCTGTTTTGGTCATTTTAGGGGCAATGCGCGAGCTTATCGGACAAGGCACCTTATTTGATGGCGCAGAATTGTTACTCGGTGAATGGGCAACAGCCCTGCGCATCGAGGTGATCAACTTCGATAGTCAATTTTTAGTTGCTATTTTACCGCCGGGTGCTTTCTTAGGCTTGGGGCTTATCATTGCAGCTAAAAATTACTTCGATGAACGCCAAAAAGCACAAACTCAGCCAACTGCACCTGCTGAAAAAGCAGAAAGAGCGCGTGTCACTAGCCTAACTTAATGCAATTAAACGCAGCCTAAGCCGTCACTTAGTCTGCGTAAACCCTAGGTGTGATTGCAGGGGCAAATATGATGCAATCACGCTTAGCCCCTCTTAGCTAACTACTTAAAAACCGTCATGAATAAAGCAAAACGTTTAGAGATTTTAACTCGATTACGAGAAGACAATCCAAACCCGGAATCCGATCTTGAGTATACGACCCCGTTTGAATTATTGGTAGCAGTCACCTTGTCAGCACAGGCGACAGATGTGGGCGTCAACAAAGCAACCCGTAAGTTATTCCCCGTCGCCAACACGCCAGAAGCGATTGTAGAGCTCGGCGTTGAGGGGTTAAAGGAATACATAAAAACCATTGGTTTATATAATTCAAAAGCCAACAATGTCTTTAAACTATGCCAAATTTTAATCGAAAAACATGGCTCAGAAGTCCCTCAAGACCGCAAAGCGCTAGAAGCCTTACCTGGGGTTGGTCGTAAAACCGCAAACGTTGTGCTTAATTGCGCGTTTGGCTGGCCGACCATTGCAGTCGATACTCATATTTTTAGAGTCTCTAACCGCACTAAGTTTGCGATGGGTAAAGATGTCGTCGCGGTAGAAGAGAAGCTAGAAAAAGTCGTGCCCAAAGAGTTTAAAGTGGATGTACATCATTGGCTTATTTTACATGGTCGCTATGTATGTACTGCTCGAAAACCAAAATGTGGCAGCTGTATTATTGAAGATTTGTGTGAATTTAAAGAAAAAACTGACGCATAAATTGGCAATTTACAGTTCAAACCTATCATGGACAAGCTGCTCTTTTCGCTAAACTGGTTATTCAATAAAAGATAAACAACTGCTTTAAATACTTTTATTTTGAAGGCGAGCGTTTTGCTGATGTAAAGCTGCTAGTAATTATTGCCTAGCAGCCTTCATCAAAATTACAGCTTATTTATTTCAAACAATTTTCTTGCGTCTCCATGGTTCAATCGGCTGAGTGAAATACTGCCACCAAACATAACGCCATGGGATCAGAACCATTAATACAGCAATGCCAATTATCGATGCTTTTGCGTTTACGATGTTCGGGACATCTTGGCCTGCCAGAAACGGAGGCAATGCAACGACAGCCAGCCAAACCAGTTTCCAAACGATTTCATAGAGCATAATAGGTAAAAAAATTAAAGGACGAAAAACACCGCCTATTGCAAATAAAGCCAGCGCGAACAACATTGAATGCCCAAGGCCTCTCCATCGCTCCCATTCAGAGGCGCCTTCTAAGATATAATTTAATTGCTTTGAGCCTAGAACAATCACCATTGCAGCAAATATGAGTCTAAGTCCCCATGTTTTCCATATTGCAACCGTTGGAGCACCATTTTGTATTGACTCGTAATCGTTAGCTAGCTTGTTTTTTTCACAAACACTTTCGTTATCAATGACAGATTTATTTTTCATAACCATACCTTGTCTTCTAAATTTCACGTCCATACTGCCAATATGAAGGCTTTAAAGCGTATCGAATTTCAAAATCGATGCTAATAAAAGCCGATAAATCAGAATATTATCGAAAAAGAACAAGATTAATGTAAAATCGGTATAAAAGTGGGAGGGAATCAAAATTGGATCCACTAAAAATAGCGCAATCACTTACCGTCTTGCTAAGTCTGGCATTAGCTTTCAATCATTATCGCCTTCGACACAAGCACATTTTACATTTAGTTTTTGCAGGGTTTTGTGCTTCCTCGTCGATGTATCTTGCCTATCAACTAACAAGCACTTACTTGACCCCTTATCATCACCTGATAGGAATATTCGGGTTTGCGACCTGTAGTGGATACTGGCTTTTTTCACGTGCATTTTTTCGAATAACCAATCCCATTAATCACCATCACCTCCTGTTTGCAGGTGTACTGGGGATATGCCTGATATTAAGGCACCTCTTCCGATTTATAGAAAAAATGTGGCAACTCCATACCGGTTGGCTATCAACTTCAATAACCGTGTTATCCGAAGCAATTGCAATATTATCATCAGGCATGCTCATTCTCGCGTTTTGGGAGGGCTATCGGGTATTGCAAAGCGCAAATGTGACTTTGCGTAAAGTGACGATGATCTACCTGTCTTCATTTTTGGTGAGTATCATCAGTGTTATGTTGGTTGCTGTCACTCTGCCAAAAGAGTTCGCGATGGGCGAAGGACGAGAATGGTTGGTCGTGTTCGCATATACTTTAATCTTTATCAGTACACATTGGTTAATACAATTTCGTCAACAACAGGTGATGCAACAGACCCAGAAAAAGGAAGAGACTCTCCAAAGTGAGCGCCTACTCGCTCAGAAAATTCAACACCTGTTGGTTGAAGAAAAACGCTTTTTAGACGCAAATTTACGTGTTGCCGATATTGCTCGTGAACTCGATCTTCCCGAGTATCGTATCCGCGCTATTATGCTCGACTGCTTCGATGCTAAGAACTTTAATCACTATGTGAACCAAATGCGTATCGAGTACGCCAAATCAATATTAAGCGCACCTGATAAACGCGATTGGCCGGTGCTTGTCGTTGGTATTGAAAGTGGCTTTGCGTCTGCTGCCCCATTTAGTCGTGCGTTTAAAGAGTTTACAGGCTGCACGCCAGGGCAATACCGTAAGCAACAATTGGCATCGTAAGCCCATTTAATCAGGAACAGCTTAAATAATCACACTATAAAGCTAGCGCTATTTTATTTTTGAACGAGCTCAAACCTGTGATGAGCACTCTCTCGCCCATCACAATTTATATAAAATAGCGCTATTACTCTTTTATATAAATTGTGATGAGCACTCTCTCGCCCATCACAATTTATATAAAATAGCGCTATTACTCTTTTATCTCTCGCTTAAAAACAGGTAGCCACTTAGTTAGTAAGCTATCACCAACAATACTCTGTAGTCGTTTTGACCAACCGGTGAATAACACTCGTATTACCCAGTAAAAAAGTACACCTATCATCAGATAAATTAACGCATTGCTATCAATAAAGTCAGGCCATCTATCTGATGTATTGGCTGAAAACGACATCACAGCCCCCAACATAGCAAAACAGGACCGCCATGTATGTCGAGCGATACGGTGCTTACCCGAGAGGCCACCGTTTAGGATCATTCTAAGGTCCTTGCCGGCGGCCAACAAGGCGACTGAGGCATGAATGGTGAAAATAACTTTGAAGGTCGGATCCAAGTCAACTGCGGTATATATAAAATAGAACAAAGATATGCTGACATAGAGAATTAAGCACATTGCCAGTATTTCAAAAATACCGGTTGTTTGTTCTTTTCTCAGCACGATGGCCCAAGCCGTGACACCGTAATAAAATGTCATCAGTGACATAGTTGCACCACCATTAAAAAAAGCAGCAGTTCCTGTCATTATTAACATGGCAAGGAAAAATAGGTTACCTGACCATCTATGTCTAAGCTTTCCTTTTGCAAAGCTCAAAGCGCCAATACCAAACAACAGTAAAAATGAACCGGCCACAATATGCACTGTAAGCATTACGCCTCCTTTTGTTTTAGTGTGGTTTCTTTGGTTGAATTTGATAACCATCCGGACTGACGACTGTTACATACCCATGCATGGTTAATTTTTATACTTTACAGCTTTTATTAAGTTGGCATACCAGTGATGTAATAGACACCTTAGAAGTGTTACAAAACATGAACATATAACAGAAAAATAATTATATCTTGAGATTTTAGTCATTTAATGACGAAAAGTATTTCCAAATACTGGGCGTATTTATATCAAGAAAATATCATTCGCATCATAGAGTCAATGTATGTGGAGAAAGTGTGATGTATTCGACGAGAATCTTCAGCTCGGGGTTAGCCATAAAACTTGTTTATGTAAATAACCCCCTCGCCTGTCTAATGGTCATGCCAAAGGTACTTCTAAAAGTTCGACTTAAATGGGCGCTATCAGAAAAGCCAGCTTCATACGCTGCTTTCGTTGCGTTTTGACCTCGCTGCATCGCTTGCAATGCACACAACATTCTTCTCCATAACAAATACGGTCGCCATGCAACCCCTACTTGTTCAGAAAAAAGATGCAAAAACCGGCTTTCTGACAAGTGAAGCTTTCTCGCCATGTATTTCGCACGCCAATGTTGGGGCGTCATGCACTCCCCATTAAAGCATCGGTTTAGCTCATCTAGCACACTGTATATTCGAGCATCTGTTACAAAGTTCAAGTCGTTATCTCGCATCTGAGCTGATAATTGAATATCTGAGAATATTTTAAAAAAGTGCGCAAACGGATCTGTCTGTGGTAGTAGCAAGTTAGCTGCAGCAGAAATCGGCATTTGCTTCTGGCCATTTAACCGCTCCTTCAGGTATGCCCCTAACGCACTGTGCGGCTCTGCGAGTAATACCCAGCCCTTTTGCATTTTTAAACAATGCGGGACGTTAGAATCAATGATCACAGCGCCTTGAAATGGTTGACCATTTAGTGTGCTCACACTATTGCTGTCAGGTAACACAACCTGCATGGCAATATGGCGATGCTCAGAGGCATCAATACTGCCTCCGTAAGTCAGCAAACATCCCGTTTTTATCCAAATATTAGGTTTATCAATTTCTCTCTCAGTCATCAATACGCTGCTAAAGTAACTTGATTTGCAATGCTCATCATGTAATTAAATCATCCCCTTAACCAGACTGATCTAAATATTTTTTGAGATCTTGAGGTATGGGCATAGATTTAAATGCATTCACATTTGTGCCACCTGTATTACCAACGGGTACCCAAATTCGTGAAAAAATAATTGAAGCAATTAACCTCATGACTTGGCCCAGTATCGCTTTTTTATCCGCACATTGCACCCCCACTTTGAGCATCCACCAATGCACTGTGGTATGTCTAAATATAGACCGCTGACCTAAAATATGTGCTCTTTCAAGGTATCCAAAACACATCTCATAATGCGCATTTTGATACAAAGATTTTGCCATCATTAGCTCACGTTCATACGCCTGCTTTTGTGTGCTGTTCATACTATACCTCTCTAGCTTATAGATATATATCAATTATTTACTGACTGCTCGTTTTATATTAAATAAAGCGATGGTAAATAAATTGAATAAACTGGCTAGATACGCATAGTGATTATATAAACACACTATGCATAAGAAAGGTAAGACATGTCAGTCACGCTTAACTTTGGAACTTAGCAATAAATTGATCTACCAAAGACTTTTGATCTGACAACGCTTTTTGAGTATTTGACATGGTCTCTAGCGACCTATCAGAGCTTTGTAGCGAATCTGTTGCAAGCTGAGATATGGTCACCGCATTATTATTGAGCTCGTTACTTACCCCTGACATCTCTTCCGTTGACGTTGCAATTTGATAATTCAAACTAGAAATATCATTCACGATTGAGTTGATGCTATCTAAAGAGGCTTTAGTGCCTTCTGCTTTTTCAACACATTGCCCTGACTTTTCCACTCCGTTTTGGATCGCCTGTACAGCACGCTCGGCACGTTGCCTTAGGTTAGCGACAATATCGTCAATTTCCTTAGTTGAATCTTGAGTCCGCTGAGCAAGAGCCCTTACTTCATCGGCAACAACCGCAAAACCTCTCCCCTGTTCTCCTGCTCGCGCCGCTTCAATGGCCGCATTTAATGCCAGTAAATTCGTTTGTTCAGATATGCCACGGATCACATCCACAACGCCACCTATATTCACCGTTTGTGCATTGAGATCTTCGATATCTGATTGAGTCTGCGTTAATTCTTCTGACAAGGTGTAATTATTCTCCATATTTTCATT
Organism: Pseudoalteromonas luteoviolacea; assembly: GCF_000814765.1. Classification (GTDB taxonomy): domain Bacteria; phylum Pseudomonadota; class Gammaproteobacteria; order Enterobacterales; family Alteromonadaceae; genus Pseudoalteromonas; species Pseudoalteromonas luteoviolacea_H. The sequence continues at coordinate 471,206 of NZ_JWIC01000004.1, read as the reverse complement.
GACCGCTAAACTGCCCTCTTTCACAGATTTAAGTGCGGCTTCTGACTGAGATGCTGCGTTATTGGTATTCGAAGCGATTTCTTGGATTGTCGCCGTCATTTGGTTAATCGCGGTAGCAAGCGATCCTGTCTGTGCTTGTTGATTGTTCAGCAACTGTGCACTTTTATCGCACTCATCAACGGTTTCTTTGGCATGACCTCGTACTGTATCACTGGCATCTTTAACTCTACCAAGTACCGCGCGTAGCTCTGACTCTCTGGCGAGTAAGGCCAACTCAATCGCAGCAATGTCATTGACCTTATTAATATAAATCTTTTGCATCAGAGGATTGTCGTAGACCTTTCGTGCTTTTTGGCTTAACTCCCGCACCGGTGAAAGTCGTTGATAAGTCAAAAATAAAGCAACCACCACTAACACGGTTTCCAAAATATAAGACCAAGGGGACGGCAAAGACGCAAAAATCATGCTTAGTATATAAAATGCACCAATAATCAACATCATCTGCGTTGACAAGGACATTGAAGCTCTCGTAAAGCTCTCTACCGCTGTGCCATCATTAAGTTTTTGATATATTTTTTCTGCCCGATTAACCACTGCACGATCTGGTTTTGTTCTAACCGATTGGTATTCAACCGTTTGGCCGCTATTATTGGTAATCGGCGTGACATAGGCATTAACCCAGTAATGGTCACCGTTTTTACACCGGTTTTTTACCATTCCCATCCAAGGCTTACCAGACTCGATATAGTTCCACATATTTTGAAATGCGGGTTTTGGCATACTTGGGTGGCGCACAATATTGTGTGGCTTACCTTCTAGTTCATGTAGTTCAAACCCTGCTACTTCACAAAACTGACGATTAGCATATTTAATCTGCCCTTTGGTGTTGGTTGTAGATAGCAAATTATAAGAACTGGGATAGTCGTATTCGCGGTTGGTTACCGTTGATCTTCCTTTAGTCATAGCAACTCACTCTAAATTAAAAAGCAATAGTAAGTGATTACGCTAATGCGAGCATGACAAAAATGACTAAAAATTGTTCTAAATCAAGCTTGTGGAGATAATTGAAAATTTAAATTTATTCATCAACCAAATCTTAATTGAACATGAAAAGATAGGAACTACACAATACCAATCAAAGTCATTAAGCACGAGAGTCAATTGCGCACTGCAATAATAAATTTAAAGTTAGCAAAGAGGATAAAATTAGCAAGAACAGCTGAAAGATAACAAATAAAGTGGCGTCCCCTAGGGGATTCGAACCCCTGTTACCGCCGTGAAAGGGCGGTGTCCTAGGCCTCTAGACGAAGGGGACACAGTGTGTGTCACTAGGACTGGTTATTTTGACTCTTACCATATGAGTTTTTGTTACTTACTTAAAGTAAGTGGCGTCCCCTAGGGGATTCGAACCCCTGTTACCGCCGTGAAAGGGCGGTGTCCTAGGCCTCTAGACGAAGGGGACACAGTGTGTGTCACTAGGACTGGTTATTTAGACTCTTACCATATGAGTTTTTGTACTTACTTGAAGTAAGTGGCGTCCCCTAGGGGATTCGAACCCCTGTTACCGCCGTGAAAGGGCGGTGTCCTAGGCCTCTAGACGAAGGGGACACAGTGTGTGTCACTAGGACTGGTTATTTAGACTCTTACCATATGAGTTTTTGTACTTACTTGAAGTAAGTGGCGTCCCCTAGGGGATTCGAACCCCTGTTACCGCCGTGAAAGGGCGGTGTCCTAGGCCTCTAGACGAAGGGGACACAATATGTGTCACTAGGACTGGTTATTTAGACTCTTACCATATGAGTTTTTGTTACTTACTTAAAGTAAGTGGCGTCCCCTAGGGGATTCGAACCCCTGTTACCGCCGTGAAAGGGCGGTGTCCTAGGCCTCTAGACGAAGGGGACACAGTGTGTGTCACTAGGACTGGTTATTTTGACTCTTACCATATGAGTTTTTGTTACTTACTTAAAGTAAGTGGCGTCCCCTAGGGGATTCGAACCCCTGTTACCGCCGTGAAAGGGCGGTGTCCTAGGCCTCTAGACGAAGGGGACACAGTGTGTGTCACTAGGACTGGTTATTTAGACTCTTACCATATGAGTTTTTGTACTTACTTGAAGTAAGTGGCGTCCCCTAGGGGATTCGAACCCCTGTTACCGCCGTGAAAGGGCGGTGTCCTAGGCCTCTAGACGAAGGGGACACAGTATGTGTCACTAGGACTGGTTATTTTGACTCTCACCATATGAGTTTTTGTACTTACTTGAAGTAAGTGGCGTCCCCTAGGGGATTCGAACCCCTGTTACCGCCGTGAAAGGGCGGTGTCCTAGGCCTCTAGACGAAGGGGACACAATATTAATTTTAAACATTCGAAGTTTAAAACTAATTAATGTCACTAGGACTTTCATTCAACGATGTGCTTGGTGGAGCTAGACGGGATCGAACCGTCGACCTCCTCGCTGCCAGCGAGGCGCTCTCCCAGCTGAGCTATAGCCCCTTTGCATACAGTAAATTTATCACTGTGCATCGCTGAGTGCGGGGCGCATTCTATGCAGGCAGGAAAATAAAGTCAACAATTTTTAGTTAAGTTTTTTCTAATTGCCTTAAAAAGCGCCCAAGAGGACACAATATAAACAAAACCCACTTTAAATTCAAACAAACCTTTTGTTTTAGTTTGATTTTTGTACTGATTTACCCCTCCCTTCCCTACTCTTATTATTGACTGTGACAGGTTTTAACTTTTTCACTCGCCTAACGCTCAATAAATTGTTTAAAAAGCAACAATCACGATTACAATGCCTTAACAGCATTTGTGAGTACAACAACTAAGAGAAATAGCCTGTCACGATGATAAAAAATCAGAATGTTGAAGGTTTTCAACTCCTGTCATTTAAACTCCTTATAATGAAGAACTATTGGAATTGAATTAATTTGCCTATAAATACAGCAAGCAAACGAAAATTTCATTTTTAAGTATTGACTCCTTTGCTTGGCTCCCTATAATAGCGCCCCACAGCAACGCGGTGTTATACACAATGTTTGTTGTAAAATTTAGATATGGGTTGTTAGCTCAGTTGGGAGAGCATCGCCCTTACAAGGCGAGGGTCACTGGTTCAAGTCCAGTACAACCCACCATATCTAAAAATCTATATTGGGTTGTTAGCTCAGTTGGGAGAGCATCGCCCTTACAAGGCGAGGGTCACTGGTTCAAGTCCAGTACAACCCACCAATATAGACTGTAATTTGGGTGATTAGCTCAGTTGGGAGAGCATCGCCCTTACAAGGCGAGGGTCACTGGTTCAAGTCCAGTATCACCCACCAAATTACACTTACCCCGGGTTGTTAGCTCAGTTGGGAGAGCATCGCCCTTACAAGGCGAGGGTCACTGGTTCAAGTCCAGTACAACCCACCATTTAAAATCCGCATCGCGGTTGGATAATATCCATATAATCTATATTGGGTTGTTAGCTCAGTTGGGAGAGCATCGCCCTTACAAGGCGAGGGTCACTGGTTCAAGTCCAGTACAACCCACCAATATAGACTGTAATTTGGGTGATTAGCTCAGTTGGGAGAGCATCGCCCTTACAAGGCGAGGGTCACTGGTTCAAGTCCAGTATCACCCACCAAATTACACTTATCCCGGGTTGTTAGCTCAGTTGGGAGAGCATCGCCCTTACAAGGCGAGGGTCACTGGTTCAAGTCCAGTACAACCCACCATTCTTACTTCTCTTTCTTTTAAATCACGTTTTTCTTCTTGAATTGTATTTTAAGTTCTATCTCAGACTGTTTTAAAAGTTTGAAGAAACGACTAGACTAAAATTATTGTTGGTAACACCCTGATACTGATATGGCCGTTCAACCATTTGTTAATTCAAAAATTTTAATTGTGGAAGAACAACCGCTCGCGCTCAGCTATTTGAAGCAATCGTTAGAACGTTTAGCCTATCGCAACATATTTGTCGCAGAATCAGCAATCGTTGCAAAAGAAACCTGTGAGACCACTAAGTTTGATTTAATCATCTGCTCTTTTGACTTAAGTAAAAGACAAAACGGCTATCAACTATATGAAGAACTGCTAAAAAAACGATTGATCAAACGCAGCACTGGTTTTATTTTTACGTCAGCTGAGACAAGTCCCGAGCTGGTTCATAGCGTTGTTGAGCTGCAACCCGATGACTTTTTGGTTAAGCCATTTACCATCAAAGATCTACAATCAAGGATCGAACGAGTACTCAAAAGAAAGCAAAGTCTAAAGAAACTCTATACCTTAATCGACGATCAAAACTACTCCAAAGCACTCAAGTTTATCAATGCTGAACTAGATGGGCAGCAGACAAGCTACTCTGTCATGTTGCTTAAATTAAAAGGCGAAATGCTACTTAAACTAAAACGGTTTGAGGAAGCGAAACAGTTTTATAAATCAGCGTTAGATTTGCAAAAATTTACTTGGGCAAAACTAGGCTTAGTTGAAGCCCTCATTGCTAACAATGAAGACTTAACGGCACAAAAACTATTAAAGGGGTTAATAGAAAAAAGTGAGACTCGACTTGCAGCATTGGATCTGCTCGGGCGGCTAGAAATTAAATTAAATCAATTTGAACATGCGCAAAAAGCATTACATGAAGCATCGCAAATTGCCCCAAGAAACCTCTCTCGGCAAAAATCTTTAAGTACCGTTGCGATGATTAATCATGATTACGAATGTAGCTACAATGCGCAAAAAGAAATTGCCAGTTTTGCTAGATACTCGATTCACGATAGCCCTGAGGTGTATTTAAATGCAGCAAGGGCCGGTATAGACTTCGCATTGGCAACCGATCAGCATGAGCAAATCAATAAAATTACGCGTCAAACACAGCAATATTTAAACGATTTAAAAAAACAATTTCCTCACGCTATCAATCAAACTCAAATGGACGTGCTGCATGCCCGCTTACATTACCTCAAAGACGAGCATAAAAAAGCACGCCAGTTGATGGAACAGCTCGATGATGAGCCTCAGATCCGCTCTGTCGACGCTGCTCTAGATAAAGCTAAGGCATTTCACGAATTAGGCTTTCAGCATAAAGCACAAGCGCTATTTGGCCAAATAATTGAGCACTGTGAACGCCACCAAAGTCAAGAAGACCCCGTTATGATGCATTATTTACAACAGCAGCACGACGAACGAAAAGACATTACTATGGGTCCCAAAGAGCTCAATAACCACGCAGTGAAACAGTTTAATAAAGGTCAACTTGATGTCGCCTTGGAGGCGTTTTCTCAAGCTTTTAGAGTGATGCCAAAAAACGCCAGTATCGCCTTAAATCTATTACAATGTCTTGCTGATGCAACGGGGAAAAAAGGCATTACGTTTAATACTAACCTTGCCAAAAAATGTCTCAAAGTTTTACAAAACGCTGAACTCGACCCAGATCAAGAGGTACGCTTCGACAAACTTATGGCACAAATGAGGGAAATGGGATTAGCGCAATAAACTAGGGTATCCGCCTCAATTATATGCGCCATATTTACTTTCTTAAGTAACTGTTTCTTGCTTGACCATCGCCAGTGCGTTTACACAATAACGCAAACCACTCGGTTTAGGGCCATCAGGAAAAACATGGCCTAAATGTGCATCACATACATTGCAGACAATTTCCACTCTTGTCATGCCATGGGTAGTGTCCGCATGATAGGCGATGGCATTTTTACTGGCAGGCTGAGTAAATGACGGCCAACCAGAGCCACTTTCAAACTTCTCTTGCGCATCGAATAACAGCTCACCACAACAGGCACATTCATATTGTCCAGGTTCAAACAAACTGCATGATTCAGAACTAAATGGACGCTCAGTGCCCTTGTTTCGAGTTATATGAAACACCGATGGTTCGAGCAAGGCCTGCCATTGCATAAGACTTTTTTCGACCTTTCTGGATGGAGCTGGATTACCTTCGTTCGCCCACGTAAGTATATCTTTCCAAAGTAACATGTTGATATTCCCAAACTAGTTTAATTTTTATTATTAGAAGATAATAATAACTATCTCATCTATCACCGCGGCAGTACACCTGAAGTTTACACCCCATTGATGACACATCTAGGTCAATCAGTGCCTTAACGCAAATAAAATGAATTCGTAACGGACTTAATTTTGAAGCTCAAGGCCTGATACGAATTAACCGTTTAATTAGGTCACAACAGATAGATAAAACCCCCCAATATCATTTAGGCGTCTGGGCGCTTTCTCGTCAAGCTATTTTGTATCTGGTTCCGGCCAGTCGCCAAAAAAACAGGTTAAGTAACGACTGTTGATCAGGTATAAAATAACCCAAGACACTAAGACAATTTGACCTGCAAGATAGAATGAAAATTGATAGTGATTACTGGCTGCTTGCATCACTAACCAGCCAAAATCTAAGACGGCAGCCAACAACATTGGCCAGCGCATATGACGCCATATACGCCCCCACTTTTGTGAACTCGCAGGCCGTCGCATAGAGAATACAACAGCGGGTAACAATGCAATTGCCGCAATTCCTATGGCCACCAAGAAATTGCTCTTAGAGGGAAAGAACACACTCATAATATCGAGGTCTGGTCGCCACGTCAGTGCTGACATCAACCAAACAAGGAAGGGACGAAGCAATACGAGTAAGGCTAAATTGAATCCAAGCGGCGTACGATAGACCCCATATTTATCCCAATATTCAGGCCCAAACCGCCCTATTAACTTACTCACATTGCCCTCTCTCAAATACGACGTATTGGCTCCTCTTTGTAAGGAGCCTTATAATTATTATTTAACCCTGATGCTGTTCAAGTAAGGCGATTAAAGCAGCCTCATCCATGATTTCAACACCCAAGTCTTGTGCTTTTGTTAGTTTAGAACCGGCCTTTTCACCCGCGACCAAAGCATGCGTGTTTTTTGACACACTGCCAGCAACTTTCGCCCCTAATGCTTGTAGTCTCGCTTTTGCATCGTTACGATTTAACTGGCTCAAAGTCCCTGTTAATACATAAGTTAGGCCTTCAAGTGGCTGTGATTGCTCAGTAGGTGCTTCAATATCAGACCAGCGAACCCCCACTTCTTGAAGCTCAGCAACGACCTGTTGATTATGCTGTTCACCAAAAAACGCATGGATATTATGTGCCACAATAACACCAACATCACTCACTTCTTGTAAACTTTCAATGGAGGCATTCATCACATTTTCAAGTGTTAAATAATGATTAGCGAGATTTTGCGCTGTTGCTTCGCCCACTTCTCTAATACCTAACGCATATAAAAACTTTGCCAATGTAGTCTGTTTACCCGCTTCTAGTGCATTGACTAAGTTTTTAGCTGACTTAGGCCCCATGCGCTCTAACGACTCAAAATGGCCTTGACGCAACTTAAATAACTCTGCTGGCGTTTTGATTAACTCTCTGTCCACTAGCTGCTCAACAATCTTATCGCCAAGTCCATCGATATCTAAGGCTTTTCGCGATGAAAAGTGCTTGATTGCTTCCTTTCTCTGCGCTTGGCAAACTAAACCACCAGTACAACGGGCTACAGCCTCACCCTCTACGCGTTCTACATGAGAGTCACAGACTGGACACGTCTTTGGAAATTCAATGTCGTAAGCCTCTTCAGGTCGCTTATCTAATACAACTTGTGTGATCTGAGGAATAACATCCCCTGCACGGCGAATAATGACATGATCTTTCACTTTGATCCCAAGTCGATCAATTTCATCTTGGTTATGCAAAGTCGCATTCGATACGGTCACACCGCCCACAAAAATAGGCTCAAGTCTAGCAACAGGAGTCACAGCCCCTGTGCGTCCAACTTGGAATTCAACATCGAGTAATTGGGTAATTTCTTCTTGTGCAGGAAACTTAAATGCAATTGCCCAACGAGGTGCGCGGGCAACAAAACCCAGTTGCGCTTGTTGTTGCTTATCATCAACTTTGATCACCACACCATCAATTTCATAACTCAATGCATCTCGACGCGTTAAGATATCTTGATAATAAGCCAATGCTTGAGAAACTCCGTCAACACGCCTCGTTTCAGGACACATGGGTAAGCCCCATTGCTTCAATTGCTCCAACTGACCATAATGTGTTTCAGCAAGTTCAGCGCCTTCTACTGTGCCCATTGAGTAGGCATAAAACATCAAAGGTCGCTTTGCGGTGATCTTGGAATCTAATTGGCGCAAACTGCCCGCTGCAGCATTTCTTGGGTTGGCGAATGTTTTTTCATCTTTGGCTAATGCAGTTTCATTGAGTCTTTCGAAACCGGCTTTATCCATAAAGACCTCTCCGCGTACTTCAACCTCTGCTGGGATGTTATCACCTCGTAAGCGCAGTGGAATATTGCGAATGGTTTTTACATTTTCTGTGATGTTTTCGCCGACTTGGCCATCACCACGGGTGGCGGCTTGAACCAGTATGCCATCACGATATAAAATAGACACAGCCAGACCATCTAGCTTTGGTTCACAGCAAAAGGCCAGCTCACTGGATGCCAACAAGCGTTCTTTAATACGACGATTAAATGCGTTAAATTCCGCCTCATCAAAGGCATTATCTAAAGATAACATCGGTACTTTGTGCGTCACCTGATCAAATTTGCTCAGTGCGACTCCCCCCACTTTCTGCGATGGAGAGTCAGCTGTTAACAGTGCTGGATTCGCAGTTTCCAAATCAGTGAGTTCACGCATTAACCTATCATATTCGGCATCCGGCACAGTCGGCATATCCAATACATAATATTTGTAATTATGATCTTCCAGTTGTGCTTTTAATTCATTGATTCTATTGCTGATAGATTCCGACATTTCAACCTCTTAATAAAACAAAAGCCACCGGTCCGTACCAGTGGCTTACTCTATCTTTTTGTTACCCGATACTCGGGTCACCTTGCATCTAAAACTTAAGCTGCAAATTCACGTACTTTTTCGACATACGTGCGAATGGTATCAACGGTCAACGGTTCGCGATTGCTGTCTAATACTTGCGCGCCAAACTCATCTGATAACTTTTTCGCCGCACCATGCAGCATGTTAAACGCTGCCATGCTGTCACCCTCACAGGGTAACGTCATAAACAAGCTCACACCGGCTGTGCTAAATTGCTCCATGTTATCAATATCAAATGTGCCAGGGTTATACATATTGACTAGTCTGAACAGTACCGGGCCATTACCAGAAGATTCTAAATGGCGATTAAAAAAGCCCTCTTCAGAGTATTTAAAACCAAGACTTAACACACTTGGCAGTAACTTAGAGCCAGCCATGGTTAGCCCTTCAGGCATTTGGATGTGTAAAATAATAAAATCTTGCGGCTCTGGTGTAGCTTGCGCACTGTGGCTTGATGACTCAGTACTTTGCTGTTCTGCAGGCTGTGACTGGGTGTCCGTTTGCTCTGTGTCAACTGCACTCGGGTGTGCTTCTTCCTCTACGGCAGCAAAGCTCATATCACTTAGTTCAGGCTCTTTTGGCTTAGTGTCCTCGTTCGCAGTTGATAAGTCTTGTCTACGATCATTTTTGTCTTCTTTTTTTCTAACAGACCATAGCCCATGTATCAGTAGTCCACCTATGATCAACGCACTGATCACGATTAATGCCCATCTTAATTCTGTGGCCATTGTTCACCTTTACTTTTGTTATGTATGTGCCATCTGCACTGCTTGTTCTATATCTACAGCAACTACACGAGAAACGCCAGGTTCCGCCATAGTCACCCCCGTCAGCCTTGCGGCCATTTCCATCGCCACTTTATTGTGGCTAATATAAATAAACTGTACCGCCTGAGACATTTCTTCTACGAGACGACAAAAACGTCCAACATTGGCATCATCTAGCGGTGCATCTACTTCATCCAACATACAAAAAGGTGCTGGATTTAATCTGAAGATAGAAAATACCAATGATAATGCGGTCAGCGCTTTTTCTCCACCACTTAACAGATGAATTGTCGAGTTTTTCTTACCCGGTGGTCTTGCCATTATAGTAACACCACTTTCCAACAAATCATCACTGGTAAGCTCTAAGTAGGCATTGCCACCTCCAAACACTTTCGGAAACAACTCTCCCAAATCACGGTTTACCTGATCAAAGGTCGCTCGAAAACGTGTTTTAGTCTCCCTATCGATCTTTCTTATGGCATTTTCAAGGGTTTCCAATGCCGACGTTAAGTCATCTAACTGTCCATCAAGATACGTTTTTCGTGCCAGAGCTTCGTCAAACTCTTCAATGGCAGCCAAATTGACCGCGCCCAACATCGATAACTTTTGAACCGTGGCTGTTAGTTGACTCTGATACACGCCAACGCTTAACTTTTCATCCAATGTAGCTAACACGCCTTTTAACGTTTGTTTGAGCTCTAACAGCGGCTCAAGCGCGGCTTGAGCTTTAACAACTAAGCTTTGTTCTTGTAATTGTAGCTGCTGTTTTTGCTCTTTGAGCTTCAAACTATTTGCTTGCGCATCCTGCACACTGCTTTGCTTTTCAGATAGCTGTGTTTTTGCCTTTGCAACCTCTTGCTCCATATCCGTCAGCTTTTGTTGCTGAGTCTGGTGCATGGTCAATAATGTCGTTATCTGTGTTTGCGTGTCTAATAGCGGAGCCTCCAGTTGCATCAACTGCTCTGCATTGGCTTCTAACGCAACCACACACTGCTGCATACTCTCTTTTAAATGCTGAGTCTTTGTCGCACTTATCTGTTGATCACTTTGCGCTTGCTGTAACGCTAACTTTGCCAGATGCACTTGCTCTTGTGCTTGAGTTTTACCGACGAGTGTCGCTTGTATTTTCTGTTTGTTCGCCTCAACGAGTAGCTTTTTATCAGCTAACTCTGTTTGTAACCGCTCTATCTGTTCAGTCACTTGCTGATGACTTGTCGCACACTGCTGGACAAGCGTTTGCGCGGATGTGATTTCTTGTCGGATGTTTGTCAACTCGTCAGCGAGCTTATCAGATTGCGCTTGCCACCCTTGCTGCTGAAGTTCTAATACCTCTATACGACTTTTATTCGCGGCAACTTGCTGCGCAACGCGGTGCACGGCTTGCTTATTATTTTCAATAGCCGCTTCAAGCTCAGTATGTTTAGCAATAGAGCGTGCTTTGTCTTTTTCGGCGTTATCAAAAGCCACTTGCAGTTTAGGTAAGTCGGCATTCAAGTTATCCAGCTTTTGATAGTTGGCCAGCTGACTCGCGCTCCCCTCTGCGCGCGGCATTTTAAAATTATCGCCATACACGCACCCCATATCATCAATGGCTAAGATAAAGTGTGCATCTGAAGTAAACGCCCTAGATGAAGCCAACCATTTGATATGATTTATCACACTGGGGTAAATGCCTGACTCTATAAATTGAGCAACACTGTCTGGATCAGGCGCCTTTGCAAGGGCCCAAACTCCAGCACTCTTGGGCGTCTCACTCAAAGGCAATCCATTGAGACCCAGTAGCGCGCTTTCAACTATGTCAGCAAACCCATCTTTCACCTTTAATTGAGCCAAAAAAGAAGGCTGTTGAGCGGCCTCAATTTCACCTAACAATGAAATCAACGTGTCGCGCTCAGCGGTACTTTGCACTAACTGCTGCTGCGTGGCTTGAACACTATTTTGACTTTGCCGCACTTGCTTATCGCTATTTTGGCGTTGTTCCGCCAGTTTTTGTGCTTGACTTTGCAAGCTCGCCATTTCTTTAAGTAGTGACTGTTGCTTTGTACTTTCTTGCGCTAATAACTCGCTACTATTTTGCGACGATAATGTTTCACTATCGAGCACTAGGCTAGCATGACGCTCTTCAACATGAAGTTGCTGTTGCTTTGCCTGTTGCAAAGCAACATTACTGCCTGCATGTTGCTCTTTTATCTGTGCTTCTTGCTCAATGAGTACTTTCAGCGTGTCTTCAACGTCATTATTCAACTGCTGATTTTGCTCATACAACGCCATTCGCTCTTCCAGCTCTGCCTCTACAAGGGCTAAGCGTTCGGCCGCATCTTCGCATTTTTGCTGCTGTAAAGCACAACTGGATTGTTGCTCACTCAACAGAGCCTGCGCCTTTGCCTGCTCCGATTGTAATTTTACTTTTGCTTCGCCCAATTCAACCCGTTTTTCTGTAAGGTGAATTTTTTGCTGTTCAGCTCGGGTCAGCTCTGTATGTGTTTTATGTAACGCTTGCTGCAATACACCAAGTGCATCAGTTAAATGCGTCACTTGCTGCTCAAAACTCGCTACCACATCATTTTGCCCACCATGGGCTTGTTCTAAAAACTGTAGTTTTTCATCTAATTTAGCAATTTGCTGCACTTTTTGTTGCAGCTTATCGTTAAAGTCCTGCCACTTTAACACTGCCAATTGACCTTTTAAGGTTCGTTCTTTGGATTTTAATTCTTTATACTTTCTTGCGGCTTCCGCTTGCTGGGCCAATCTATCAAGCTGCGATTGCAGCTCTTTACGCATATCCAATAAACGCTCAAGATTATCTCGCGTGCTCTTTATTCGCGTTTGCGTTTCTCGTCTACGCTCTTTGTACTTGGAAACTCCGGCCGCCTCTTCTAAAAAGACCCTCAGTTCATGTGGCTTACTTTCGATAAGCCGCGAGATCATGCCTTGTTCTATAATCGAGTAGCTACGAGGTCCTAAGCCTGTGCCGAGGAAAATATCCGTAATATCACGACGACGGCACTTGCTACCGTTTAAGAAATACAAAGATTGACCATCTCGGGTCACTAAACGTTTGATAGCGATTTGATTTCTGTCTGCCAGCGAACCTGGTAATGTCCCTCGGGTATTATCAAACATCAGCTCGACAGAAGCTTGTGAAATGGCTTTACGGTTTGTCGAGCCATTAAAGATAACATCTGTCATCGCATCACCGCGTAAGTTCTTAGCCGAACTTTCACCTAATACCCAGCGTACCGCATCAATAACATTAGATTTGCCACAGCCATTTGGCCCAACCACACAGGTCATTTGATCAGGAAATGGGATCTTAGTTGGCTCTACAAAGGATTTAAACCCGGCGAGCTTAATGTGACTTAAACGCATAGACAGAGTTGTTTATTTTTATGACTACAGTAACAGTCGTACATTAGATTGAGCGGCGAAAGTTATCAAGTATGATACCCGTGGCCATCGCTACATTCAGTGACTCAGCTTGTCCATATGCGGGGATCGTAATAGGTTGGTTAACGTACTGCCCTGCTTGCTCACGGATCCCGTGTGATTCGCTGCCCATCACCAACACACCTTGAGTTGAGAAAGGTGTTTTATGCACACTTTGTCCATCTAGGTAAGCACCATAAATCGGCCCGTCATACTGACTTAAAAACTGGTTCAAATCGGTCCTAACCACATTCACTCGAACAAAAGAGCCCATTGTGGCACTGATCACTTTTGGATTTAAGTGATCTGCACAATCTTCACTGACCACCACTTGCTTAAGCCCATACCAATCCGCTAAACGAATGATCGTCCCTAGATTACCCGGATCAGATACTCCATCAAGCGCTAACACAAGACCGCTGTTATCAATGTCTTTTGTTTCAGGGATAGGCACTATGGCAAGCGCGGCATTATTACTCACTAAGGTGCTCACCTTACTGAGTGATTGCTCATCACATTCGATTACTGAGCACTGCTTTAAGGCTGTTTGATGCGTGCTGATAAACTGTGGCGTGGCAAATACCTGCTGTACTTCAACACCTGCTTGCAATAATTCCAAGACATTTTTTTCACCTTGAACAAGATATAGACCATGTTGTTTACGGTATTTTTTTTGTGCCAGAGCGCGAACAAGTTTTTGTTGATTTTTAGACAGCATACACACCTCATTTGGTTAAGGAGCGAAGTATATACACAATATAGAATAAAAGGCAGTGTAATTGCCCAAGACGAGGTAGGATGCACTACAAATGAGCAGAATAATCACACGCAGCTTACTTTGCACTCAGTTAAAAGAGTGATTACAATAGCGGCACAATATTCATGTGATACCGATTGATATCACTCTCACCAACCCCTAGTTGAGACGCCGTTATGTCCGCAGAGCTTCATGTAATTCTTTTAAATGTTGTCATCCTCTTTATTGCTTATTTTGCGATATACCCAACATATGCAGGAAATGACTTTAAAAAGATCTCTGCTCAGGATTTTATTGCTTCAATGGTCTCTTTAGGTATTGCAGGATCAGTTTATTTTGCGACAGGTGTCGAATTTACTCTGTTCTTTTTTGAAGTTAACTGGGCATGGTTTACCTTGGTGAGCTTTACCATCATCGAGTTACCATTATTTTATTGGTATGCCAAGCGCCATAATGTCAAACTTCCTTAGACTGCAAAAAGGCATTAAAAAAGGCATCATTAAGATGCCTTGGCTTTAATTTACATTAACTTTGGGGGAACTGTTACATTTCTTTATTGTGCAGAATTTGCGCAATCACATCTTTAAAATCATGACTCGGCTTCAAGGTTGAAATCACGCCATTACTGCTCTTAACCAGATCGATAATATCAAAATAGCCCACTGCTTTTTTCTGGCTATTTTGCACAAACAAATAAGATAGACCATCCGCTTCAATCGTCGCCTTGATATCACCTACATGCGCGTTAACCACCTGTGCAGTCGATATTTGTCTAAGCGAAGTCATCGGTACCATCAAGTCAGAGACCACCAGCTCACTGCGACTCAAGCCCATGGTTTGCGCCTTTTCTAGCACGTTACGGCTACCCAGTTGAGCCAATGCGATTAACCCCACAGGCTCATTCGCTGAACTCATAACTAAAGCCACCGACTGATGCGTTTTATTTAATACCAGAGTCGCATCGTCCAAACACGCATCAACATCAATATGTATTGCTGGCAATGGTCGAAGAAACTGCTCTGCTGGAAGCTGTTCAAATGTTTGAGTACTGGTAGTGACGACATTAAATGTATTGTTAATGACAGCGCCCTCGTCAACGGCTGCTGTTTTTAGTGCATGATAAAAGCTCATGATCCACCTCACGACGATTAATTAGAATTAATAATGTTGTTTTAAAAGGGGATTAATAAGCTGGGGGCGCGCGAATTCGAGTACTTTGCGGTTGAGAGTTAAAGGTGGCAGAAAAAACAAGCAGGATCTGTTGCGCATCAAACTGAGTACTTTTTGATGCAACAAACGGCAAAGCTTCATCAATATCGACATCTAAAAACTGAATGTCTAAATCGGCAATGAGCTCTACAACCTGTTGTCTTTCTTCTGCTGCATGCGCACCCGCCGCCGTTACACAAAGTAACGTCGCTAAGCTGACTGCAAACAATAGATGAAAGACGCGCATGCTATTTTTTCTCCACAAGAATCTAATAATTAGTGTATGGACTCACCTAACCGTTTACAAGGGGGAGGCGGTGAATATGTACCTAAGATAATTGTAAGAGAGTGTGACATAAGTTCATGAGCCTAAGAAAATCAAGCCTTTGACGTAATTCAATGAGACGAAAAAATCACTCACTAAAATGACAATAACGATTATAATAAGTGTCAACTGTTCCCAATTTAGAGTTTACTTATGCAAATTACCAAAGGGATGGAGTACTTTATCGCAGGCTTCTCAATGCTTGGCCAAAAAGGATTAAAACGATTCGTCTTTATTCCGCTTTTGATCAACATCGTTTTATTTGGCGGCTCGCTTTTTTTCTTGTTTGACTGGTTAACACAAGGATTTGAGTACTTAAACAGCGCCTTGCCAAGCTGGCTAAGTTGGCTCGAATGGTTACTTTGGCCACTGGCCATTTTAATTATTTTATTCAGCTACAGCATGGTATTTACGGTGATTACTAATTTTATCGCTGCACCTTTCAACGGATTATTGTCTGAAAAAGTAGAATTACATCTAACAGGCCAGCCGATCAATGACGATGGTTTTGCTGATATCGTTAAAGATGTGCCGCGTATGCTGGGTCGGGAGTGGACTAAACTCTGTTACTACCTGCCTCGCGCCATTATTTTCTTTTTAATGTTGTGGATGTTACCCGTCATAGGGCAAATTCTGTGGATCCTATTTACCTGCTGGATGTACAACGTGCAATATAATGATTACCCATTTGATAACCACAAGATTAGCTTCACACAAATGAAGCAAGATCTTAAAGGCCAGCAAGGGCTTTCATATGGATTTGGTTTTGCTGTTTTTGTGCTTACAGCCATCCCGTTTGTTAACCTCATAGTGATGCCTGCAGCAGTGTGTGGCGCAACCAAGCTCTGGGTAGAAAATTATCGCGGTAACTACCGCTAACGGCTCATACAAACGTCATAATTCATACCGATAATAGTTAAAAAAACAACCTTACTGGGACGTTATGCAATTTTTAACTACTATCGTACTTACCGGGGCACTGCTATGCAGTGCCTATTCACACGCCACTGCTCAGCTAGGGCCTCGACCTTTTTATTTGGTCGAACAAATGGCCCCTAGCGCTTTAAAAACAAAACTATCACGATGTATGAATAGGCCCGTATTTAAAAGTGATTTTTCTATTGGCCACCGTGGTGCGCCAACACAATTTCCTGAACATACCAAAGAGTCATATCTGGCAGCTGCGCGCATGGGGGCGGGTATCCTTGAATGTGATGTCACATTTACCAAAGATAAAGAACTCGTTTGTCGCCACGCACAGTGTGACTTACACACCAGTACCGACATTTTGCTACGCCCCGAGCTTGCCGCGAAATGTAGCCAACCTTTTACACCTGCAAATACAGAAACGGGCACGCCTGCCAGCGCGAAATGCTGTACGTCAGATCTAACGCTCAATGAATTTATGCAACTTAAAGGTAAAATGGATGGTGCCAATCCAAACGCGCAATCACCTCAAGAGTACGTTAAAGGAACTGCCAATTGGCGAACTGACTTATATTCTGCTTCAGGGACTTTAATGACACACGCGCAAAGTATTGAGTTGTTTAAGTCTTTGCGTGTCAAAATGACACCTGAATTAAAAGCCCCAGCGGTCGATCTGCCATTTGACGGGATGACTCAAGAGGATTATGCACAGAAAATGATTAAAGAGTATCGCTTGGCAGGCGTCTCTCCTCGTAAAGTATTCCCTCAATCATTCAATATTGAAGATGTACAATATTGGCGACATCAAACACGCTTTGGTAGACAGGCGGTGTATTTGGATGGACGCTACAGTGATGAGAATTTTGACCCTAATAACCCTTTGAGTTGGCAACCGAGCATGGGTGAAATCAAAGCCAGTGGAGTAAATATTATCGCGCCGCCACTGTGGGTGTTATTAACATTAGACGAAACAGGTAAACTTGTTCCCTCCCCCTATGCAAAAGCAGCCAGAACCGCAAATTTAGATATTATTACTTGGACACTTGAACGTTCAGGCTTAATTTCCCAAAACGGGGGATGGTATTACCAAGGGATCAATGACGCAATCAAAAATGAAGGCGACGTCTATACCGTATTGGATGTACTGGCAAAACACGTTGGCGTTAAGGGCGTGTTTAGCGACTGGCCTGCGACCACCACATTTTATGCAAATTGCATGAACCTGTATTAACCCTTTCTGTGCGATGTGCAATCTACTTTGCACATCGCACTTGTTACAACACGCTTAGAAGTACTTGCTTGTACCGATCGTGCCAGGGCCTGTGATTGGTCCAGTGATGGTACCTGGGTTTGTAATTGTGCCAGTGTAAGGACCATCTGGATCAGTTGGACCTGTCTGAATAATCGTGCCATGTGGCGTCACTGTGCCGATATGGTCGCCACCCACATTGACATATGCACCATCTGCACCACCGATATGGTTAGTCATCTTTGATGGGATAACGGCAGCATCTTGAGAAAGCGCTTTTAATTTACGTTTTTTAAGATTTAACATTTTTTACTCCTAATTAAAATCGCCTCAAATACTACAAACCAATTAAAGTTCAGCAACTTATACAATAAAATAAAAATAAAAAATTAGCCTAAATAATATAAGTGCACATTTTTTAGCACGCTCATATTCTAATAAAAACCCATTAATTAGGGTTTGATAACAAAAATATAAGGCAAATAAGCAAGCTTAATTTGCCTTATCTATGACAAGTAAAGTGAATTTATACTTCGATTGACTGGCCGTGATTTAAACGGTTGGTAGGGTCTAATAAACGTTTTACTTTTTGTAATCTAGGATAATTGCCTTTGTAATACAGATATTGCCAATTCACAATATCCATATCTGCATAGTTGACATAACAGCCATCCATAACACCATCAGGCACCGGACCTTTTTCACCATACATCTTATGATAAAAGCTGCTCATCCATCCTAAGTGATATGGATCTTGGCTTGGGTCAAACCAATAGGTTTGATATTGCAGCTTCATCACAGAGCTGCGATGTGACACCGCTGTATCTTCAGGTGACAGCGCGTTAATTTGTCCGCCATACGATGACAACTGCAACGTACCGCTTGGATTTAAATAGTCACCATGTCTGAGCTCATCCCACAACGTCCGAATTTGCGCTTCTGGAAAGGGCTTATTCATATAGGCAGACTTGTTTTTACCTCGGGCACCTATCAAAGGCCCCGCCGCATACTGGGTACCATACCACCAAGGCAAACTAAAATAACTGCCCGGCGGCGTGGGCCTTGGCGGTGCATCTTCTTGGCTCTGTATCCCCATGTGATCAGAAGTACGTAAACCCACTTTGGCTTGCGCTAATTGCGCCGCAGAAAAAATAGCATCTAAAAACTCATCAATTAAACCAGGGTTACCTGCACAGAATAACTGTAAGCGAATACTGCCCCCACCACCAACCGATTTTGGCATAGACATGGATGTATGCAGCGCATTAAAACGACTTTCTGGGCCGTTATTTTTGGTCCAAAACTCGCCGTAATTTTTAATCAAGGCAGCAAATTGCGGATAGTCTAAGCTTGCCCACGGCAGCGACACCTCTTGTGTATGAATAAAGGCAGGTACGTCAGGTAAGTCTTTGAAAAAGTATTTGGTTACGATACCAAAGTTACCGCCACCACCGCCTTGGTGCGCCCAGACAATGTCATCTGCCTGTGCAGATTGACCTTTAAAGTATTTACGTGGGTAAGTAGCCTGACCACCCCACTCATTAAATGCCACCAGCTCTACACCAGCCAAATAATCGCTCGACAAGCCATATTGACGTGAATGTACACCAAACCCACCGCCACAGACATGACCACCAATCCCGACGCCAAAACAAGACCCTGCTGGGATTATTTTGCCAAACTCTTTAAATAGCGTTTTATAGGTATGTCCTAAATTCGCCCCCGCTTCCACTACGTAGTAGTCACCCTCTTTGTAAATACGGTCCATATTACTGATGTCGATAACCACCCCATTGTCATTATCAACAAACCCTTCATAGCAATGCCCGCCTGAGCGCACGGTGATGCGTTTGCCCTGTGTGATCGCATCACGGGCAGCCATATACACTTCATGGGCAGAGCTACAGGCACCGATGTAAGTTGGCTGACTTAAAAAGCGCATATTAGACCCCAGTAACATAGAGATATACCGCGGATCATTGCCAAATACTTTGTGATATTGCCCATACTCTCCACGGGCCTCTGCAGGCGTTGATTGCAACGCCAAGGGTGCAGCCCCAACCACCCCACCGACTGCCAGTGACTTTTTCAAAAAACTACGGCGAGATGTTTGCTCTGTTGCCTGTAACACTAACTCTTGTTCTTTATTATCCATCGTACTGTCCTTACATGTTATTGTTATTGGTCACACAACGTCCTGCCACTATCCAAACCCGACACGCTACAGCATGCGACGTTTCCAATGTAGCAATAAACAAAACAAGAACTGTATATAAATTAGACTAAAGGCGTAGATTCAAAAGGTACTAATAGGAACTAAAAACAAGCATTGTAGAAACCTTTAGTGATAGTAAGTAATTACATTCACAATGTATCAAAATATTTCTTCTGCGTATGAGGAGTTTTGGGGGTGGGTTAAGCCACATCCATGTGACTAGAAAATAGTGATTAACTATACAAGTTTTGTGGGACTTTTAAGACCTGAATATGTACGGTGACTTCTTCGCGGTCATGGTATAAGTGTTTGGCTTGGAGCTGATAACCTACATTGTAATGCGCCAATTCATCATCGATCAGCTGCAAACATTCATACACGCTATCAAAGCGCTTTTTCATCGGCAGCTTGAGGTTAAATATTAACTCTTTAACAAAGCCATTCACTATCCAATCAATCATCAATTGCGTTACTTTACTCGGCTTTTCAACCAAAACGGTGCAGTGATGATGTGTGTTATGTACCTGCTAAATGGTCAACTTTAAAGTGCCATAAAAAAGCCGCCTAGGCTTCAATATTGATTAAATCTTAGGCGGACTTTAAATTATTACTCCCATGATAGTGAGTGCTTTTTATATTTATCTCGGTTGATAAGTCTCTTCTTTTATTTTGCTTTTTATGTGGTTCACTTGCAGGTTGAATTTTGGGGATGTATGTCAGAGCAACCCTTTATTACACATGGCTAGTCTTCGAAGCGTGGGTGGAAGGTATTAAAATAAACAATAACGGGGCAGTAAAAACCGCCCTGCTACAATTACTTAAATTGACATAAATGGTGTGTCCATATATGTCTGTTGTATTGATGTCTTTTCTCTTCAAAAGGTTGATAGCAAACTTTCTTAAAAAGACTTTGATTACGCCAAAATAACGACCAAATTTTGGTTTTATTAATGGGTTGGTAGGACCAGAAAAAGCCCCGAAGGGCTTTGGTGATCTTAGTTGCTTATTTAAGCTTTTCGCCCTTAAAGCTTGCTACACCACAAATAACTTTTAATGATACTTCTCCACCTTCTGCAGCAATTACAAAAAGATTACTGCTGAAAATTTCATCACAAGAAAAAACATAGCCGGAGTTTTTTAAATAATCTGATACTTCGCTTGCATGAATTACCTTATAGTTTACTTCGCCAACATAGGCTGCTAGTGAATCATCGTCTTTAAAACAGTTTTGATAATCAAAGGAGTATACAGATGAGCACTCTAGTTCACCAAGACTATCTCCTTCATACATATCAATGAAAGATAGCCTGACAGATTTTCCATCTTTTCCAAACGCAATATTATCTAAATTAACATCATTTAATAAATTCATAATCAATTATTCCCCTTGAAAGGGCCAACAATTGGCTCTACATAATGGTCTGTTTTGTGGGATTGGTCTCGCAATGGCTTAAAATTGTAGTCTTGCCTCTGAGGGAATTTACCCGAGCCGTCAGGCTTCCAAATTTTTCGTACAGGAATCACTTCACCAGTAGGTTTTACAGTTACGATTTTTCCCTCAGGGCCTTTATAGGTTGTATAACCTTGATTTCGGCTGACACCTTTAAACTTAAATCCTTTTTCTGTTAGATCAGCGTGTAGAGCAGCCCTAGTTGTAGGGAGATTGTCTGCTGCTTTATTTATAACACTTTTAACCCCATCTATAGCCTTACCGGCTAACTTACCGGCTAACTTACCGGCTATATGAAGCTTTGCAACTGCTCCTATGACTGAAGTGGCACTTGGGTCCTCCAAAGCCTCCTCTATTTCAGAAAAGCCGAATACCTTATCTAGCACATCTGGTGCATATTCCATTACTGTCCCAATGGAATCAGCCATATCTCCAAAAGTATACTTATCTGAAATATTAATATCCACACCGGCAGATCTAACATAAATTTTCTGGCGATCTTGAGAAGCTTCAAGCTGATGAGCTTGTACAGAAGTATTATCATTACGCTCACCACTACGTAAACTCATACGGCCTAAACGACACATTGTAAGTAAGCACTTTTTACCACCGCTATCAACGCCTTCATCCTTTTCGGCGTCACACACTCGTTTACCATCTGCCTCGCATTGGCTCGTATAACCGCTGGGATCTGTCCCCGCAAGAGGGTTATTCATGATATAGCTGTAGGGGTTGACACTCTGCGTGTTGGTCGGGCTTTGTATGACTGGATCGACCGATAAAAATCGACCAAGTAATGGATCATAACCACGGCCATTCATGTGGATCAAACCTACATCCGGCAAGTGTTCGTGCCCAGTAAATCCACGGCGGGTATGTAAAAAGCTCGCTAGTTTATCATTTTTGTAAGCATCAAATGCGCGCCCAAAACTATCATAACTGCGGCGCTGCAGTGTCATTGCTTCTTCAGTATGTTGCGCACCAAGCATTTCCCCGGATGTCATGCTAGCAATTGACCCTAGACGCTCAACATGGGTGTGAATAACCCGAGGGGACTTCGCCTCATTACTTAAAATGGTGTGGTTACCCACGTACACTTTAAATGACTTCGTGTTGTGCTGGTCAACTTCAATTTCATATCCTGATAAATAATAAACCGATTTACCAGCACTACTGCGTACTTGCTTGATCCGTTTATTATTTGCATCATAAGCAAACTGTACTGTATTGCCATTACGATCGATCTTATGTGGCTTCATACCAGGGGTATACTTGATAGACAAATCCCCATCGGAAGAAGACGTTAAATTACCATTGTTATCATAGGTAAATGTCGCCTTTTCACCTGAATTCAAAAGCACTTCGCGGATCGCATTAGGCCCTGCGTTACCACCTAAACTCCTTTGCCCGTCACCGTATACATAACTGGAAGCGTAATCTGATTTGAGTGTTAAATTACCAACTAGATCATATTCATAATCAGTTTGCACCGTGACTGTGTCAACTGAGATATCAACCTTATCCAGTCTGTGTAGCTGATCATAATAGAACTGTTCTTGGCGGCCACCAGCAATGTCATCGCGATATGTTAAGTTACCAAAACCATCATACAAATAAGACTGATATTGCACATTACCAATATTACAGCTCCCAGTTTTACTGGTACATACACTCTCCATCAAAGATGTATTAGTATGATAATTAAAGCGCTGTATTAGCCCATTACTGAATGATTGCTGAGTAATATTGCCTGTTGCACTGAATGCATCAAACTCTACCAAGCGCTTTTCAATGCCATTAACTAGCTGAATATCACCTTGATGGCGGCCGTAAGGAGTATAAACGTGCTTAATGTGTGCATCGGTACCGTATTGCGTTTCACTTAGGTTGCCAAATTCATCATGTTCATAAAGCTTAGTAAATGTGTGACCATCGATTGATAAAGTTTCCTGTTCAACACGGCCCAACCCCTCATAGTTATAGCTACGAACATAGCCACCTTGCGCATCATTATCTAAAAACCCAAGACCTACACGTGTCGTATCGTATTGCCAAGTCGCAATGCTGCCATCTGCGATACGCTTAACCATACGTCCCAACGCATCATAGTGAAGTGTTGTTAGTATGTTTTGCGCATCTTTTTGCTCTCGCAATTCATTGAGCACATTATACTTAAAGTGCCACGACCCCATATTTGGGTCATCAACTTGAATTTTATGACCCAAACCGTTATAGGATGCACTAAGTATGGAGCCTTTCGCATCGCGAATATAATTTGGCTGACTATTGGCATGATACGTAAAGTGCGTACTACTGCCATTAGCATCAGTGGTTTGCAATAATTGCTTTTGGCTATAAATACGAGATACCGAAAACTGGCCAACGCCCCCTGTGATCGCACGCTTTGGTGTTACGGTAATATCTGTTTTGAGTCCACTGTACGTATAATCTACCGTGTATTGCTGCGGACCAAAATAAGTTTCTTTTTGAGCTGGGCGACCTAACACATCAAAGCCGCTTAAAGCCTCATACGCTACTTGTGTATCCCCTTTAAAATGAGGCTGACTCTTATATACCAGGTTACCGTTCACGTCATACTCTGTGCGTGTGATCACCTGTTCATTGATAGATGGCATACTAAGTGTGCCTACCTCTCTACCTAGAGAATCTGTATATACAACATGTATCGGGCGGCCATCTTGAACTTGCCACACTTGATGCGTTGCACCATCCACACAGCTAGACCCCACCGGACAACCCAAATAAGCGTAATAGACGGTTTCCTCTGATTGCGGCTTATTTTCTTTGGTATTTTTTATCCCAGACGTTGTTTTACGTAATGGGCGACCTAATAAGTCTAATGCCGTGTTGGTATGAACACCTTGTATCGTAGACGTCGAAGTAACTTTGCCCCACATAGCATCATAGGCAAATGTGCTGGCATTAGTGCTCAAGCCCCATAAGTTATTTTGCTGAGATTGAGGAAAATAGCCTTCCGTTTCAAATTGAGTCGTGACTGTACGCGCGTGTTCAAGACTTGCTACAGACGCATCCTCACCCGTTTGAGACGTAGTTTGAGACTCTGTATTACCATAACTATCAAACGCCAAAACAACGGTTTTAGTTACGTCTTTATCTATGATGCAGCTTAATGCGTTTATATCAGTATGAGCAACACTAGTTTCACTGCCACAAACTCGGCGATCTCTGGCTTTATTGCCTACAAAATCGTCATATTTGGTATAACTATACGCGCTTGAGCTACTATTATCATGACTATAATCAGCAGCATAACTAACCGAAGACAAGCTTGCTTTAGACTGTAAGACATAGCTGCCACTGACATTGCCATCAATGTAATCATTTTTTGTTTGCTGTATGCGTGTCACCGCTTCGTCTGTTAGCGTCACAGATTTGGTTTTGACACGCCCAAAGCAAGTGTAACTTGATGTACTTTTTTTGGTTTCTTTTACAGCTTGTGATGTTAAGTCATAATGATATTCAATGCTTTTTGTGACTCGAGGTGAATAGGTTTTTGTGGTATTACTTTCACACCACTGTGCTTTAACTTCTTGGGCTAAAAACTCTGACACCAAGTTGTCATTCGAAGCCAGTTTAACCTGACGTGATTTCACCATACCCGAGTATGGGAATTCAGTGAAAAACTGCGTTTGCGTGACTAAACCACGGCTGGTATTGGTTTCTGTGATGGTTTCAAACCCCTGAAAACCTCGACCTTGAGTATGAAAAATACCATTTGCATAAGTAAAGTTTTTACTTTGCGTTAAGCCGTTACCCGCATCTAAAGACAATTGCGACACAACAGTCTTGCTGCCACCAGCACGCTGTAGCCTTGGGTCATCAAGTGGCGTATTGTCGGTAAAATAAATACCTTCACTGGTATTGGCATTAAGACCTAAACGCGTATAGCTGACTGACGCTTCAACAGCTGATTGCCCATTAACAGCCTTAAGCAGGTTCTGATTCTCTGCTTTTGCAAAGTACACATGCACACCTAGGTTATTACCTTGATAGCAATGTACCTGACCGAATTGCCCCTTGGGTTGACAGGACAATGTTTTTGCCTTCGTTGCATATCCTTCAGATGCAACAATATCCTGATGACCATCACCATTAACATCAGCAAGGCCGGTTGCAGTTAAGGCTCCACGGATCGTCTCAGGCAGCTGATGTTCATCAAAACCAGCGCCATCCTCTCGTGCAATGAGAATTTTCCATGACCATATATCATAAGCATAAAGCAAAGGGAGTACCCCACTGGCTTCTTCAATAGCCACTATACATTCTTGATTAGAGGCTAAATCCCAGCAAGAATATCGAGACAATACACGATTAGGCACTAATAAATCAGCTCGACCATCTTTATTAAAGTCTAGTGTTTGTACATACTGATTATAGGTACTGCCTTCGTCTTGAACTGTAAGAGACGGCAAACCAAATTCATCTTGACCTATATCAATGCCTTCTGAAAAGCTCCCTCCGCCTTGATTGTAATGCATTTTCCAATAGAGCCTATTTTGGTCTCTATCTAGGTTCATGGCCATAATATCTAATAGGCCATCGCCATTATAATCTAACCAAATTGCTCTTTTGCTTCTGTAACCTCGACTCACATTATGATGTAAGGCTAAATCATGTTTTTGAACAGTAATCGTGCCTTGTTCATGTTTAAGCTCAAACCATTTACTTTCGTTTGAAACATAAATATCTACAACGCCATCGTTATTTATATCGGCAAAGCTAACTCCGCTTGAATTGCCAAGACCTGTAATAATCCCGGCATTTGTAAACCCGTCGATCGGCAAGCCATCCCGCGTATTACGCAGATGAATGGAGACTCCACCAGCTTCTTCACTTAACGACAGAATATCCATATATCCGTCACCATTTAAATCAGCTTTGTGGGAGTAACAAAGAATATTAAGGTGATAAATGGTTTTACACTTACCATTGATCCCCGTATCAAATAAGTGCTTGCCTGTTTTAGTTACAGGATCGTATTCAGCAATCTGCCAAATAAATTGGCTGTTGTAGTACATAAAGTCAGGAATGCCATTACGATTGTAATCCATAACTGCGCCGTTCATGATATTCCAATAGACCTCAGGCAGCTCACGATCACCATCAACAGCTATTGCACTTTGATAATCAGGTAAAGACTTAACCCAGTCGTTGCTTTTTTTGGCTGTGCCAATAAAAGAAGTGCCTCCGAATGCATAACTTAGATCTGCGATCCCATCACCATCATAGTCTTGTGAAGTTGAGTAAGGCACTGAGCTCAAGGTCAAATCATACTCGTTAGTCAAATTCACCAAAGGATGGTCGTCACCTTTCACATACTCATCAACGCCTGCTCTAACCCAATCAAATGACTTTTTCGCCAGCTCAGTGGTACATAAAGCGTCATCACATAAACGGATATTTTGAAGTTGACTTTGATCATATTTAAGTACATAACTTTGCGACTTACTTGGGGTGCTATTTGTCACTGAAGACAGCTTGGCACCTGTTGCAAACTTACCTCCCCACAAAAAGGCGACGCCGACTGGATTTTCCCATGCAAAGTCAACAGTTCGACTACCTCGGGTATCTCCAAAACCAGTATATTCAATACGCGATAATACCTTTTGATAGCCTATTTGCGCATCCCCAAGCTCAGTGTATGTGTAGTGAATAGTATTGTTAAATGGATCCGATGTTCGGTTCATTAACCATTGATATGGCGCGGCCTGTCCTGTGTGTATTTCACGCGCATTCACCACTTCGCCAAAACGTTTTTCATTACCATTGCTATCTGTCAGCACAAAGTATGCTGAATTTGAATTAACACCACCACCAAACTGCTCTATAAGAATATTAGGAGCTCGCTCTGGTTGATAAATAGCACCGACTTCACCATATTGACCACTAGTCAAAATCAGGCGACTTCCATTTAGACAAAGCTTATCATTATGATAGGTTACATTTTTTTGATAACCATCAATGCTATAATTAGTACTACAGCGAGCTACCCCTTCGGTACCACTTAATGACCAGCCCATCCCTGCATTGCCAATACCCGACTGACTACTATAACTCAACGTTAATTTAGGCTGCATGCCATTTCGACCAGGAGCAACATGCAGAGGTAATTGATATGTAAAAGCACCGCCATCTACACCTGCTTGCCCTTTTAAATCAGCATCATATTCTGAGTCTGGCAGTGTAGCACTTGGTAAAGAAGCATCGACCTCAATTGATTCACCTGAAGTGTCAATTGTAATTGGAATAGTGGCATTCTCCACACCACCGTCACCATCTGTCGCCGTCAACACCAAGCTTGAACTTCCAACAGCTAACAAGTCTGCTTTAATTGTTAGGTCAAAGCGATTACCTTCTTTATGTATTTGTACAAAGCTTATACTGTCAGATAAAGCATCATGCGTTAATTGCAATGCGCTAACGGGTGAGTCCTCATCCTCTACACGTACGGTATAAACTTGCAACTCATTTGGTTTAAGTGTAATACCATTGCCCCAGAAAATAGTTGGCGCAGAGTTAACACATGCGACATCTACAACCACACGCACTGATTCTATCCCTGCCAGAGGTGTGTCTACATTCACATGAGTTTCAACAATAAAAGATGAAGTGCCACAAAAATCATGAGCCGGCGTAAACTCGATGCCATTACTTAGTATACTTGCACTGCCATTATGCACCGAATTGATACTTGAATATGCATGGCTAAATGGAATACCAAGTGATGACCAAGGTATGGAAACGGAGGTATTTTCTTGAGTAGAAAAAGAAACCGATTCACTCATGTTGTATACGATAACATCTGCTGACTGAGAGCAACCGTAATCATTACAAGCGCTGACTCTGAATCGCTCACTACTGCCTTGCTGTACTCGATAATAAGAACTTGTTATGTTGCCAGCAACTTCTTGCCAAACGCCATCCACCAACTGCTCTAAAATATAGTACTGTGCACCCGAAACCGACTGCCAACTGATATTATAGTAACCATTACTTGCCGTATTTGAAAATCCACCAGGTTGGCTCGGCCGCCCATCATAAGGCACGAAGATTGTAATATTTTCATTAATAATGGGAACAAATCGCGTTTTGCGTATTTGCCCGGGCACATGATTCACAGTCACCTTGAACGACTTATAAACGCTTGCATTACTGCTATCAGTAGCGCGCAAGGTTACCGTCGACTCTCCATGACCATCAGCTGATGGGACTATTTCTAGTGTTCGACTTCCACCACTTCCTGATAATTTTATACCCGATAAAGGGATTAGTGCCGTATTTGAAGAAGATACCGTTGAAACTCGGACCGCTGATGCGCCACTATCAGTATCAGCAACTGAAAAGTTGATGGCTTTTGTTGTGCCTTGCTCCATGGATAGGTTTGCTAAACCAAACCCACTGAATACTGGCGGATCATTTATACATTTAACCTCCACTTCAATGTCATGCTCCCAGGCTTTATAAGGCAGGTTGTCAGCATCAACTGGTGGCATATATGTTCTTATTGAGAAACTATCTGTACCACAAAAATTCTGCTTCGGCGTATAAAACAAATCAGCCAGCGTAAAAGATAAAGGGTCTTGAATTCGGATTGTGCCATGCTTGGGCTTTATGTGATTTTCAACAGCCCCCATAGCCGTGGGGTCTATATTTGATACATTGATCTCTAGTGTAGAATCCTCATTCATAGAGAAACTGCTTGAGCTGGGCACAGGTAATGGTACATAGTCAACCTTCACCTTGAACACTTTATCGGTACTGCCATTTCCCCCATCAGTAGCACGGATCCTGATGGTTGCTTCACCATAATATTGGGCTACCGGCTGAATTGTCATAGTGCGACTTGCCCCACTACCAGAAAAAGAGATACGAGATAGCGGGATTAGATTTATATCAGAACTTGATACAGCTGAGACATCGATAGTAGACACTGCATGATCGTCATCAATAAGCGTGAAATTAACAGTTCTAGTTGTCCGTTGGTCCATGGTGATATTACCGAGCTGATTATGACCAAACCTAGGCAACTCATTCATACAAACCACAGTAACCTTAACCGTACGCTGCCATGGTATCGAAATAGGAGCATCAATATCCTCTGGTGGTACGCTTGTTTCTAAAGAAAAGCTGTCTTCACCGCAATAGTCTTTGTCCGGAATATATGTCAGCTCAGCCGTATGAAAAGCGTACTCATTTCGCAAACTTAATCGGCCATTTTTTGGCCTCACCACATCATTTACCATACCTATTGGTTGAGAAGCACCAGCGGTTACTAACTCTCCTGAGATATCAATAAATAAGCTTGTGTCCTCATTAATCGTATAACGTTGTTCACTGGCGATACTTGCAAAACTGAATAATGTAAAAAAATAAATTATTAAAGTAAAAAATGAATGAAAATATAAAGGCATATCCCTAGTTCTTATAATTCGAAAAGTTAAAATTCTGAAACGATGAAGTAGCTATTTAAATAGGCGAGATTTTATTTTTTATTCATAAAACAATCAAATAAACAGGGGTAATTTGTACGCATTACTTGGCAAATCGCATTTACTTCCCTGTAAATGCAATAATCGCTCGTTAACTATACAAGTTTTGTGGGACTTTTAAGACCTGAATATGTACGGTGACTTCTTCGCGGTCATGGTATAAGTGTTTGGCTTGGAGCTGATAACCTACATTGTAATGCGTCAATTCATCATCGATCAGCTGCAAACATTCATACACGCTATCAAAGCGCTTTTTCATCGGCAGCTTGAGGTTAAATATTAACTCTTTAACAAAGCCATTCACTATCCAATCAATCATCAATTGCGTTACTTTACTCGGCTTTTCAACCATGTCACACACCAACCAATCAATGTTGCGCTTTTCTGGGCGGTATTTAAAGCCATCTTCTCGAAAGTGCTTCACTTGACCACTTTCCATCAATTTGTCGTTCATTGGACCGTTATCAATGGCCGCGACAAACATGCCACGTCTAACCAATTGATACGTCCACCCTCCAGGACAAGCGCCTAAATCGACACCGCGCATGCCTGGGCGAACGCGATCCTCCGCTTGCTCCTTAGTTAAAAAGACATTAAAAGCTTCGTCTAACTTTAACGTTGAGCGACTGGGACCATCTGCGGGCATTTTAAGTCTAGGGATCCCCATAAAAAATGGAGAGTTATTATCGCTAAACGAGTAACCCACATAAGCGGTATCATTTGCTAAAAACAAAATATGCAACACTGGCTTTTGTGGTTTCACGTTACGCGTTAGCTTATTTTGCTTTTCAAGCGATTTGGCCAATGGCGTCGAGATCTTCTTACAGAACTTCGACAGCTCTTTGCCTTCGTTTGTGTCTGGTGTTTCTACACGGAGATCGCCACACAATGGGAAATCCGCCACACATTGCTTAATTTCTCCGACGCGATCTTCCAATGGCATATTTGTCAGCAAAGTGCCTGCAAACCATTGTCTTGCAAATACCAAGCTCTTAAAATCAATTTGCTTGACCAGCCGCTCAGCCTCTTCTTTGGCGTAACATTCAAAGGTCACAAACCCAGTATTTGGCTTGGCTTTGACATAACCGGCAACACCTTGTTGCATCGCATGGTGATTAATTTCAGCAGCTGCATCACTTTCAAAACCGCTACGACAGTAAATTACTACACTCGACATTGTTTCAATACTTCCAAAGTTAAAGAGTTTCTAAGATTAAAGAGGTTGCCTAGCAGCTTTTACAATCAGTATTAGCCAACCAATAATAAAACACACTCCACCAATGGGAGTAATGGGCCCTAGCCACTTCGCGCCAGTTAGAGCCAGCAGATATAAACTGCCACTAAATAGCAAAATACCCATGATAAAAGCATAGCCTGCCCATTTAAGTTGCATGCCCCACTTAATCAACAGCGCCACAGCGATGAGAGCCAAACCATGTGTCATTTGATAGTGTGCTGCAGTTTTAAAGATACCCACTGCATAGTCACTCACATGGTGCTTCAAGCCATGTGCTGCGAATGCACCTAATGCCACTGATAACATGCAAAAGAGGCTGCCTGCTAATAAAAATAGTTTAGCCATGACAATTATCTCGAATAAATTGCACAGCTTTTTGTGCTGCTGCATCGCGATTTTGCGCTTCAGTTATGCCACTTGCCTTACGAGGCTTTAGTGAGTGATCGCCATCTGGCAACCAAAAGTATTCAGGTGTCGCATCCAATTGCAAAGCACTCACTTCAGTTTTATTGCCAAATGTATCTCGCTCCCCCTGCAACACTAAAAACGGACACGGTATGTCACCAAAGTGCTCTATCCTTAACTTTTCAGGTTTGCCCGGTGGGTGAAATGGATAACCAAACGCTAACACGCCTTTAACCCTGACTGTTGTCTCACATACCAACATAGACGCCATACGCCCCCCCATTGACTTACCGCCTATAAATATCGGCAACGTATCATCGAGCTGTGACAAAACCTGTTCGTAACACGCTAATAACTTGGGTGCTCTGTCCGGCGGACGCTTTTTGTTTTGCGCCTTGGCCGTGGCCATATACTCAAAGTCAAACAGTGCGACATCAATACCTTGTTCAGAAAGCTTAATCGCCATATCTTGCATAAAGTCTGAATCACACCCCGCACCTGCGCCATGGGCAAATACAAACTGTGCCACAGGGTTTTGGGCTTTGTGCCATTCAATGGCGACCTTATCACTCATAGTTAAAATACCTTATTATATTTGTTCTTGCTCAACCATGCTGAGCATCCACTCTTTAAACGACACAATTTTACCCAGTTCAGCCTGAGATTCTCGGAAAACCAGATAATATGCATTTTTACTTTCCAAGCTATGACTAAACGGGATGACTAGGCGGCCGGCATCGAGATCTGGTTTTGCCAGTACACTGTTGCCCAATGCGATACCTTGCCCGTGCACAGCCGCTTGCAATACCATCGACGAGTGACTAAAAATAGGGCCTGTATTGGCCGGTACATTACGCACTCCGGCCGTTTTAAGCCACGACTTCCATGAGCGGCGTGTCGTATCATGCAATAAATTATGATTTGCCAAGTCACTGGGTTGGTCGAGGGGCTTTGGGCCATTCAGAAGCAAAGGACTACATAGGGGCACCAAATATTCAGTATGCAACTTATGGGTCTGTACGCCGCTCCAATTGCCCCGGCCATAATAAATTGCCACATCGACATCATCAGTCAACGAGTTCTCATCCTGATCTTGTGCTTTGATCCGCACATCGATATCGGGAAACAATTCATTGAATTTACTTAACCGTGGCACTAGCCATTGAATGGCAAAACTTGGCG
Organism: Pseudoalteromonas luteoviolacea; assembly: GCF_000814765.1. GTDB lineage: Bacteria > Pseudomonadota > Gammaproteobacteria > Enterobacterales > Alteromonadaceae > Pseudoalteromonas > Pseudoalteromonas luteoviolacea_H. The sequence goes on along the minus strand of NZ_JWIC01000004.1, from coordinate 438,650 downwards.
TTAAACTGACAGTGAGCGAGCCCTTTGCACCGCGCGCCAGTAGCTTTTCTGTTGCATCAATCAGTTGTGAAAAGATATCTTTGATATCTAAAAAATAACCTTGTCCTTCTTCGGTCAATAACAAGGAACGATTTTTCCTGAGGAACAGCTTTAACCCCAAGTGTTCTTCAAGCGTTTTTATTTGGTGGCTAATAGCCGCTTGTGTCACGAAGAGTTCTTCAGCGGCTTTGGTAAAACTCAAGTGCCTGGCTGCTGCTTCAAACGCTTTTAAAGCATTCAGTGGTGGTAACCTTCTTGCCATAGCAGGACGCCTTTACATGTTGTTATATTTTATGTTGTTGTATCTTTTGGGCAACCACCATCCTATGGTCACTGCCCGGCCTAACTAATCAGGCAATTTACACGCTCGCACTGGTATCAAGCGCGTCAAAGCTTTTGATTAATTCATCAACCGCTTTCATTTGCTTTAAGTAACCTTCCAATTTATCTAAAGGCAATGCGCATGGACCATCACATTTAGCGATATTTGGATCTGGATGTGCTTCAATAAATAATCCAGCTAAACCTAGTGCCATTCCACTGCGAGCCAGTTCTGCCGCTTGTGCCCTGCGACCATCTGCTGAATCTGCACGACCACCTGGGCGCTGCAATGCATGCGTTGCATCAAAAATAACTGGCGCCATATGTTTCATGTCATCCATACCCAACATATCAACGACTAGGTTGTTATAACCAAAGCTACTGCCACGTTCGCATAAGATCACTTGGTCATTGCCTGCCTCATTTAGCTTTTTAATGATATGGCGCATCTCATGCGGCGCTAAAAACTGCGGCTTTTTCACATTAATCACCGCGCCTGTTTTCGCCATTGCGACCACTAAATCAGTTTGACGCGCTAAAAATGCAGGCAACTGGATCACGTCTGCCACTTCAGCAACCGGTGCTGCCTGAAATGGTTCGTGTACATCGGTGATCACTGGCACATCAAACGTCTTTTTAATTTCTTCAAAAATTTTCAACCCCTCTTCCATACCTGGGCCTCGGTATGAATTAATCGAAGAACGATTGGCCTTGTCGAATGACGCCTTGAAAACATACGGAATATTTAACTTTGAGGTGACTTCTACATAATGCTCTGCAATTTGCATTGCTAAGTCTCGAGACTCTAGCACATTCATTCCACCAAATAAGACAAACGGTTTGTCGTTTGCCACTTCAATGTTTCCAACTTTTATAATCTGTGTATTCATATTTCAATCCAATTTAGACTGGTAACAAGCAAGTATTCAACTCGATTACCAAGCACACTGTATTTTTTATTCTCTTAGATAAGGGGTGCACGAGTGACAATCCAAGCATAGTCCCTAATTAATTAACACGCTATAAATCGTTTAATCCATACCAGTACCTTGTCGCAAGCATCGAATTGTACGTCACTACGGAGACCTGGTTCAGTTACTAGCAGCAATAAAGTGTTTTGAGCATATAGTCTTATGTGTAGTTTGACTACTCGCGCATAGTCGAACTTTAGAATTATACTTTCGGTAATTTAAACCCCAAGTGTATTAAAACACTGGGGGCGCATATGAAAATAATAGGTTAGTGCAGTATATTATTATGATCAGCGAGTTCTTCAATTTGGCTCTGTATCAGCTCAATGGTAGGGTCATCAGGGCACTCATCTACAAAATACTGTAGATCATCTTTGGCCATCTTCGGGCAGTTTAGCTGATTGAGTAGGTAGCCTCGGTCACGTCGCTCATACGGATCATCACCGAGTAGCTCCATAAGTAACTCAACACAACTTAGTGCATGACTAAATTTTTCTGCGGCAATAAAAGACCATTTCTGCTGTGCTAGATAAAGCTTAAACGCCTCATCACCTATCACCAACTCCATCGGCTCCTGCTCTTGTTCAGCCCCGTTTTCAGGCGTGACATACCAAGATTGCTGACCTGAGCTTGGATCTATGATGTAACCTTCTTCACTACTTAGCGCAACATGCACCATGATTTCACTTTGCAGCAGTGCAACAGTGGCATTAAAATGTGCGCGCTCTAGCAAATGCGAAAGTAGAATCGCTAAAGCCGTACTGGTACCACTGCGCATTTTGATCACATAACTTATATTGTTGAGCAGGTATTCTGGTACTTTTTGACCTGTGCCACTAAATAGCCATTTGGTGTAAAACGTATCGAGGATCAAATCGACACGCTTATGCAGGTCTTTTTCCTTCACACACATTTCATCGACTGCCAGTTCTAGCTCAGCCAATTGGCACAGCGTTTGTTCGGTGTCGGCTTGCGCATCCCATCGCTGTTCAGCATAAATGCTACGAAGTAATGCAGGAACGGAATAATCCATACCTAATTCTTGTTGTTCATCAAACCAAGTATCCGTCATAGACTGTACTGCTAACCCATGTGAAAATAATAAGCCGCTAGTGTAACACTTTTTAGTCCATTCCCAAGGGGAAATTTTACTCACACCTGTGTGTTGCGTAGGATAACTGCACCACATGATGTGAGTATTATTGAAGAAGTTTAAAGAATAAACGCACTCTTTGTGCTGGCAAGATAGCCAATGGCAAGTAGAGATGCTGTTGCCCCAATCAATGCAGGGATTTGTTTTGATTTATGTTTTGACTTTGCAATCACAAACCCCAGACCAATATATCCCACCACTAATATGATTTTTTCCATCAGCCACGGCTGAGAAGATGGTTTCATACCCAATGTCACAGCTAAATAGACCGCAGACACAAGCAACAGCGTATCCACACCATGACTGGAAATAAATACCAGTTTATTTTTTGCAAGCTTGCCCGTTGCTAGACGCGACACTGAACGGGTGTAAAACAAGACAATACTGAGTACTGCAAACACCATATGGGTATGCTTTAGAGCTAAATAATCCACGTTCACCTCATTGCTTATCTGGATAACGCGCAAGAATGGCTTCAAGGTCGTCAATAATGTCGTTAAATACGGAAACTAATTTAGGGTCAAAGTGTTTACCGCTTTGATTATTAACCTCTTTAACAACCTCAGGTAAGTCCCATGCTTCCTTATAGCAGCGTCTGTGACGCAACGCATCATACACATCAGCCATCGCAACAATGCGGCCGAACACATGTATATCCTCGCCTTTTGTGCCTTTGGGGTAACCAGTGCCATCCCACTTCTCATGGTGGTCTCTGGCAATTAACGCGCCGGCATTGACTATTTCGCGTTTAGAATCTCGCAATAGCTGATAGCCCTTTTTAGCGTGGCTTTGCATGACCGTCCACTCTTGCTCATCCAGCTTGGCTGGTTTATTTAAAATCGCATCTGGAATACCGACCTTACCGACATCATGCAGCGGTGAAGCAATGCGAACTAAATCCGCTTCTCGATTGCCGAGCCCATACCCAACAGCAAGTGCGTGACAGATATGCGCAACACGTTTTACGTGATTGCCAGACTCCGTTGAGCGCATCTCTAATGCCTCACTTAGACGGTATACCAGCTCTTGTTGCGTGTCTTCAATTTCCGCTTGTAACTGCACGTTTTCATATGCAAGTTGTACGTTTTGAGAAAAAATTTCGATTAAATGCTTTTGCGTATCGGTTAAGAACTCCGGGATCCCAGAGACAAATAACATAGATGCGTGATTGTACTCACTTGAGCAATACGAAAATAAGTAATTGTCTTTGTAAACAATACTTTTTTCATTCAGCGCCTTTTTGCACGCTTGTATTTGCTCTTCATTCAAAACATCTTCAATCGGTTTACCTTCACTCTTTGCAAACTCACCACGGCCAGTAAACACCACTAGGTCTTCGCTACAGGTATCTGGTTCATTGCTGGCCACCAAAGAAGTAGCATACATGGCTTCATCAACCGTGCCCAATAACGAAGTCAGCTGTTGCATCACCCCTTCGATAAATTGCTCAATTGAGTGCGTTGCAAAAATATCCCGAGATGCGGTAATGATTTTCTCAAGACCTTGACGAGACTGGTCGATAGACAAAATATCGCGGTAAGAACGCAAACTAGACATCACCACAGTAAAGAGCTTTTGAGCGGTCAGTTCAGTTTTCGATTTGTAATCATTGATATCGTAGTTCACGATAACTTGTCGCTCAGGAGCCTGACCTGGTTGCCCTGTCCTGAGGATAATACGAATATTATTATTTTTAGCCGTTTCGCGAATATACTGGGCGACTTTTAAACCCGCATCATCGGTTTCCATCACCACATCTAGCAGCACTATGGCTGCATCAGGGTGGTCGGTCACCACTTGTTTCGCTTCCTCTCCTGAGTATGCACTGAGAAACTCAAGCTTCTTCTTTTGAAACTCGAAGTCACTTAACGCCAGCTTGGTGACAGCATGTACTTCTGGTTCATCATCAACAATGATGACTTTCCAAGTGCCACTTTGCTCCGTTTCTATGACATCAGTCGGCTCATCTGAAAACAAAAAATCATCCATAGAGAGTCCTTAACGCTTGTTTGACGCGGGCTATAATTTAAAAATATTTAATGCATTCAACGCATCACTAAGGCATCTGTGCCAAAGTTACTCTATCACAGCCTGCCATATCTTTTATTGTAAGTATATTGCGATAGTTCATTTGTGCAAAAATCTCTCTTACACCGCCGCCTTGCTCAAAACCATGTTCTACCAATATAAAGCCGCCTGAGCTCAGGTATTCTCTCGCTTGCGAAGCAATATGACGTATATCTGCATAGCCATTTTCCTCAGCGACCAAAGCAGAGAGAGGTTCAAAGCGCACATCCCCTTGTGACAGATGTATGTCATCATTTTCAATATACGGGGGATTGCTGACAATCAGATCAAATTGCTGAGCAGGCACATTTGAAAACCAATCACTTTGCACAATAGTGACATTGTTCAGTGCATGTCTCTGCTGGTTACGTCTTGCCAACGCAACGGCATCCTGTGAGTAATCGACAGCCCACACCTGCCAAGTCGGCATTTCACTCGCTAATGACAAGGCTATCGCACCAGTACCGGTTCCTAGATCCAACACCTTTGCAGTCTGAGGCAAGGCGAGACCAAGGGCATATTCAACTAATGTTTCGGTATCAGGCCTTGGGATCAAAGTACTGTTATTGACATAGAACGGGAGACTCCAAAACTCTCTTTCTCCGGTAATATGTGCAACCGGTTCGCCATGCAGCCGCCTTGCAATATGGTCTTTAAACAATTGATGATGGTTGTCTGATAACTCGGCTTCAGGCCAAGTAAACAAATAACTGCGAGGCTTATCTAGAATGTGTAGTAACAGGACTTCTGCGTCAAGTTTAGGGGAATCTGAGTGTTCAATTAGCTGCTGAGTTGCCCAAGCGATTGCTTGGGCATTGGAGATAGGGCTCACCTTAATCATCACCTATCGCAGCCAATAGGTCTGCTTGGTGCTCAAGAAGAAGCGGGTCAATAATCGCGCCAAGCTCACCACCAACCACTTCATTTAAACGATATAAAGTTAAATTGATACGGTGATCCGTAATACGACCTTGAGGATAGTTATATGTACGAATACGCTCAGAGCGGTCACCACTACCCACTAAGTTACGACGCTCGCTCGCCTCAGCTGCTTGGCGTTTTTCGTCTTCAGCCTGCTGCAATCGCGCTCCAAGTACAGATAATGCTTTAGCACGGTTTTTATGCTGAGAACGCTCATCCTGACATTCAACAACAACCCCTGTTGGAATATGGGTTATACGAATTGCCGAGTCTGTTTTGTTAACGTGCTGACCACCGGCACCTGACGCTCTAAACGTATCAACCTTTAGATCAGAAGGGTTAATCTCGATGGCTTCTGCCTCAGGGATTTCAGCCATCACAGCAACAGTACACGCTGATGTATGAACACGACCTTGTGATTCCGTCTCTGGAACACGTTGTACACGGTGCGCGCCTGATTCAAACTTCAACTTGCCATACACACCATCACCTTTGATGTTAGCAATCACTTCTTTATAACCGCCATGCTCACCTTCATTGGCACTCACGACCTCTACTTGCCATTTTTGCGTTTCCGCGTAGCGGCTGTACATACGGAATAAGTCACCTGCAAAAATTGCGGCCTCATCACCACCGGTACCCGCACGTACTTCTAGGTAGACATTATTATCGTCTTTTGGATCTTTTGGCAGCATCAGTACTTGTAGCTGATCTTCTAACTCAACAATCGCCGCTTTGGCTTCTTTGTATTCTTCTTGCGCCATTTCACGCATATCAGGATCTGAATCCTTTAGCATCTCTTCTGCTGTAGCGACATCTTCTTGTGCTTGCTGATAAGCAGTAAATGTTTTTACAACATCTTCAAGCTCTGAGTATTCTTTAGAAAGTGCGCGAAAGCGGTTCTGATCGCCAATCACTTCTGGATCGCCTAGCATCGCTTCCACTTCTTCATGACGCTCAACTAGGGTTTCTAACTTACGATAGACAGACTCTTTCATCTAAATTTTATTCCTGTTCAATACCTAATGCCTGCTTAAGTACCATCAATCGCTCCATATCCCCTTCTTTTGCGGCTTTTTGAATCGCGTGCGTTGGGGCATGAGTGAGTCGATTGGTTAGCTTATTTGCTAGTTCAAGCAAGACTTTTTCTGAATCTTTACCCGATTGTAGCTGATTTACAGCCTTTTCCACGAGCTCTAATTTTATTTCTTGTGCTGATGTTCTGTACTGGCGGATCACATCAACCGATTTTAAAGAGCGCTGCCAATCTGCAAACTCTCTGGTTTTATCATCAATGATCGCCTGTGCTTGTGTTGCCGCCTGTTCGCGGCTGGCGATATTTTCATTGACGATGGCCTGTAGGTCATCCACCGTATATAAGTACGCAGCGTCCAATTCATTAACTTGGCTTTCAATGTCTCTTGGCACTGCAATATCGACGAACAACATAGGACGATACTTTCTTTGCTTTAATGCTTGTTCAACCACCCCTTTACCAATTATTGGTAGGGTGCTCGCTGTTGAGCTTATCACGATATCCGCATGCTGTAATTCGTCAGGCAGTTGAGCGAGAGAGATCACATCTCCACCAATTTCTTCGGCCAAATTTTTTGCCCGTTCGATAGTTCGATTGGCAACGGTAATATGCTGTGGATGATGTTGAGATAAATGTTTAGCAACTAATTCTATGGTTTCACCCGCACCGATTAACAAGACTTTGGTTTTATCGAGCTTACCGTAAATATGCTTAGCAAGATTTACGGCCGCATAAGCCACTGAGACGGCACTGGCACCAATCTCTGTCTCTGTTCGAACTTGCTTGGCAACCGAGAACGTTTTTTGAAATAACCGCTCGAACATGGGCTGGATCACATGATGGTGTTTCGAGCTATTATAAGCTTGCTTTATCTGACCAAGGATCTGTGGCTCACCCAATACTAAAGAGTCTAAACCACAAGCAACTCGCATCAAATGGTTTACGGCATCTTGATTTTGATGGATATACACATTGTCTGCTAACTCTTGTTGCGAGATATCATGGAAATTTGCCAGCCAACCGAGAAGTGCTTGGGAATTGTCATTGTCGAGGCTACAATAAATTTCGGTACGGTTACAGGTAGACACAATCACAGATTCATGAAATTCTGATAACTGATTGAGCTGCTCCAAAGCACGAGACAATTGCTCGGGTGAAAAAGCGACTTTTTCACGTAATTCGACGGAAGCGGTTTTGTGATTAATACCAAGTGCGATGATGGTCATAAATGCCAGTGTTGCCCAAGCCCTGCTTTAAAGCGGCCAATTTTACCAAAAATCAATCGAATATGGAAAGTAAGGAACCTCATTTGAAACAATTTCATTTGATTTTGCTCATGTTTTTTTTGTTTCTAGGCGGATGTGCGCAGTCTCCACGGCACCCGGTTCAGGGACAAGCAACGTTAAACACCCTTGCCGAGTTCAATAAATGGCAAGCACGAGGCAAAATCGCCTTTATCGCACCCGATGACAGACAGTCGGTCAACTTTAATTGGCAATACACAAATAAAAAGCAAGCGCTTACCTTAACCAGCTTCATTGGTACTCAAGTATTAAAACTGATGGAACTAGATCAATATAGTGAACTGGTTGTAGATGGCAAGTCTTATACAGGGCCCGAAAGCGCCGCCCTCATTCAACGTATCAGTGGTTGGCAACTGCCAATAACGCAAGCGCCAAACTGGTTCACTGCAACTCGCTTTGAAGATGGCTATGAACTCAACAAAGCGGGCAATATCCAACAAGCCAGTTGGCAGGACGAGCAAGGACAAATGTGGACCATCAATTATCAACGTTACCGAAATTTCAATGGCCTCACGCTACCTGCTAGGCTGACACTCACACATCAAGATATTACAATTAAAATTCAAATTAATGCATGGCAGTTCGATCCACAATGACCAAACTCACTTTAACAGCACCCGCGAAGCTCAATCTCTTTTTACATATTAATAGTCGAAGAGCAGATGGCTATCATGAACTTGAAAGCGTCTTTACCATGCTCGACTTCGGTGATGAGCTCTGTTTCGAATTGACTGAGCAAGATGACATCTGCATTGACGGTGATGTGGCGGGGATCAATCGCGACGATAACCTGATTTATAAAGCGGCCAATGCACTTTTACCCCATCGAACAGTAAAAAAAGGGGTAAACGTACATTTAACGAAACACTTACCTATGGGCGGAGGAGTTGGGGGAGGCTCATCTGATGCGGCGACGACCCTACTTGCCTTAAACACGCTTTGGGAATGTAAACTGTCACTGCAAGCACTGGCAACAATCGGCTTAAAACTAGGCGCAGATGTGCCCGTATTTGTACATGGTAAAACCGCGCTAGCCCAAGGTGTTGGGGAAGTTTTGACCCCTTTCGACTATCCTGAAAAGTGGTATTTAGTGGTGGCGCCAGGTGTACATGTAAGTACCGTAAAAGTGTTCACAGATCCGGACCTACCTCGCAGCACTCCGAAACTAAAAACCCCTTGGCAAATGGCTGATACACACAATGACTGCGAAGAGTTAGTTAAAAAGCTTTACCCTGAGGTTGAAAAGACCCTGACGTGGTTGCTAAAATATGCGCCGTCAAGAATGACTGGAACTGGAAGTTGTTGTTTTGCAGTTTTTGATGACGAGCAATCAGCACTGCGTGTACTCCAGCAAATGCCGTCATCTTGGCAAGGCTTTGTAGCCAAAAGTGCACGTGAGTCGATCACTCACAAGCAATTAGCTACGTGGCTAAACAAAGAGAAGTAAATTAGTTTAAGTTAGCCTGTATCGACTGTGCTATTTTAGTCTTTGCATGTTAGTCCAAAAATTCAGTGCCTGAGGAACCCTACCGTGCCCGACATGAAGCTCTTCGCTGGTAACGCAACACCCGAGCTAGCTCAAAAAGTTGCAAAACGTTTATTTATTGAGTTAGGTGATGCCGTTGTAGGCCGTTTTAGTGACGGTGAGATCAGCGTTCAAATCAATGAAAATGTACGTGGTTCAGACGTCTTTATTATTCAATCAACTTGTGCACCAACAAACGATAACCTGATGGAACTCATCGTTATGGTTGATGCGCTTCGTCGTGCTTCTGCTGGTCGTATTACAGCAGTCATTCCATACTTTGGCTATGCACGTCAAGACCGCCGCGTTCGTTCAGCACGTGTGCCTATTACTGCAAAAGTAGTCGCGGATTTCCTATCAAGTGTAGGTGTTGACCGCGTATTAACTGTGGATCTGCATGCAGAACAAATCCAAGGCTTCTTCGATGTCCCAGTAGATAATGTATTTGGTAGCCCAGTACTTATCGAAGACATGAAAGAGCGTGATTTCGACGATGTCGTTGTTGTCTCACCAGACATTGGTGGCGTAGTACGTGCGCGTGCTATTGCAAAACTACTTGACGACAAAGACCTTGCAATTATTGACAAGCGTCGCCCTCAAGCAAACGTATCACAAGTAATGCACATCATCGGTGACGTAGAAGGCCGTGACTGCATTATCGTTGACGATATGATTGATACAGGTGGTACGTTATGTAAAGCAGCTGCTGCGCTTAAAGAGCACGGTGCTAAGCGTGTATTTGCTTATGCAACTCACCCAGTGTTATCTGGTAACGCTGCTGAGAATTTACGTAACTCAGTCATCGACGAAGTCATCGTAACAGACTCTATTCCATTGTCTGACGAGCTTCGCGCAATCGATAAGGTTAAAGTACTAACCTTAGCTGACATGATGGCAGAAACTATTCGCCGTATCAGCAACGAAGAATCAATCTCGGCAATGTTTGAACATTAATTCATTGCAAGATTAAATAAAAAAGCACCGTTTGGTGCTTTTTTATTGCTCTAATGGTTTTAATCTAGCCATGATAGTGCTATATTAGCGCGCCTTTTTTACCTACTGGGCAGACAAAATTTGTTAGCTTGATAGGTATACGCCAGAAAATTTGGTCGCGAGTTTTCTGACATTATTAACTTTATATATTTTGGAGACAGTTATGTCACAATACGTTTTAGACGCTGAAGTACGCGTAGAATTAGGTACTGGTGCGAGCCGCCGCCTACGTCGCGCTGATAAAGTTCCTGCAATCCTTTACGGTGCGGGCAAAGAAGTTGTTTCTCTTACTCTAGATCACAACAAAGTGATCCACATGCAAGAAGACGAAGGTTTCTACACTCACATCCTTACGCTAAACATTGGCGGTGAGTCTGTTGAAGCTATCGTTAAAGACATCCAGCGTCACCCGTACAAGCCTAAGATCACTCACTTAGACTTCCAACGTGTTGATGCTTCTCAGAAGATCCACACTAAAGTACCAGTACACTTCATCAACGAAGACGCTGCTACTAAAGGCGGTAACACTGTTGCTCACCACGTAACAGAAATCGAAATCACATGTCTACCAGCTCAACTTCCTGAGTTCGTAGAAGTTGATGTTGCTGCAATCGCTGTAGGTGCAACTGTACACCTATCTGACGTTGCACTACCTGCAGGTGTTGTTTCAGTAGAACTAGCTAAAGGTGCGGACCACGACCAAGCTGTTGTTACTTTAAACGCTCCTAAAGGCGCTGCTTCTGAAGAAGAAGCTGAAGAAGCAGCTGAGTAATTTTTAAGGTGTTAACACCTTGAATAATATTCAAATGCTTGTGGGCCTGGCTAATCCAGGCCCCGAATATGCAAACACTCGTCACAATGCCGGTGCGTGGTTCATAGAAGAACTGGCAAAACGCTACAATTGCATTCTCAAACCTGACTCTAAGTACCATGGCCTTACGGGCAAAGTACTCATCAATAATCAAGAATTCAAATTGCTTATTCCTACCACTTATATGAATTTAAGTGGCAAAGCGGTCTCAAGCCTCGCAAACTTTTTTAAAATTCCAGCTGAAAACATTCTCGTTGCACACGACGAAATGGATATGGACCCTGGTATCGCCAAAATTAAAAAAGGCGGTGGTCATGGTGGGCATAATGGCTTGAAAGACATTATTTCTAAGCTTGGCAATAACAAAGAATTTATGCGCTTACGAATAGGCATTGGTCACCCGGGTCACCGAGACAAGGTCACGGGCTGGGTATTAGGTAAAGCACCAAAAGCTGACCAAGAAAAAATTGATGCGGTCGTTGATGAAGCGGTTCGTTGCATGGAAATTTTAGCGAAAGACGGTGTGTTAAAAGCACAAAACAGACTACATTCATTTAAGCCGTAAAGTATTTTTATACGGCAACAATTTGATTAACTGAAGGTTCAAAATTATGGGTTTTAAATGTGGCATTGTGGGTTTACCAAACGTTGGTAAATCAACCCTATTTAATGCATTAACTAAAGCGGGGATCGAAGCCGCAAACTTTCCGTTTTGTACAATCGAACCAAACACAGGCGTTGTTGCCGTTCCGGATCCTCGTCTAGACCAACTGGCTGCGATTGTTAATCCACAAAAGACCATCGCAACAACGATGGAATTTGTTGATATTGCCGGTCTGGTAAAAGGCGCATCAAAAGGTGAAGGTCTTGGTAACCAGTTTTTAGCAAATATCCGCGAAACAGATGCCATTGGCCATGTTGTTCGCTGCTTTGAAGATGAAAATATCGTACACGTGTCGGGTCAAGTAAACCCTGCTGATGATATTGACGTTATCAACACTGAGCTTGTTTTATCAGATATGGAAGCCGCAGATCGCGCAGCTCAACGTAATGCTAAAAAAGCAAAAGGCGGCGATAAAGAAGCTAAATTCCAAAACGATGTATTAGAAAAAGTTAAAGCACACCTTGATGAAGGCCTAACACTGCGTTCTTTAGAGCTAACTAAGGAAGAGCTTGCAGCTATCAAGCCGCTTAACTTCTTAACGATCAAACCGACAATGTATATCGCCAACGTCACAGAAGATGGTTTTGAAAACAACCCATTCTTAGACAAAGTACGTGAAATTGCAGCAGCTGAAGACGCCGTTGTGATCCCTGTATGTGCGGCGATTGAATCAGAGCTGTCTGAACTTGAAGAAGAAGACAAGCTTGAGTTCATGGCTGATCTTGGTCTTGAAGAGCCTGGCCTGAACTTAGTGATCCGCGGCGGTTACGAGCTTCTTAAATTACAAACCTACTTTACAGCAGGTGTAAAAGAAGTGCGCGCATGGACCATTCCTGTTGGCGCAACTGCACCACAAGCTGCTGGTAAAATTCACACTGACTTTGAGCGTGGCTTTATTCGTGCACAGACTATTGGGTTTGATGACTACATTGAATACCAAGGTGAAAGCGGTGCAAAAGACGCAGGTAAAATGCGTCAAGAAGGTAAAGATTACATTGTAAAAGATGGCGACGTGATGAACTTCTTGTTCAACGTTTAATGACCTCTTTTATATAATGACTAAAAAAGCCCTCATTCAGGGCTTTTTTTGTACCCGATCGACGCTTTTATCTATTCAAAAACGCCCCTGTTGCGCTTTTTACCTTAAAAGGTACAAAGCATGCCTATATTTTTTAACCTTGGTTGTTGTCGATAATTGTACTTTCCTGTTTGTTTTGGTATAAAAACAGGCCGTTTCGCTTAATTTATCTGCAAACAATCTGTGATACGAAATTTTTTCGAAAAAAGGTGTTGACGGCATGGGGGCATATACGCATAATACGCCCCGCACCAGCGATGGTGATGAACGAAAAAGAGATGGCTATGTAGCTCAGCTGGTTAGAGCACATCACTCATAATGATGGGGTCCCCTGTTCAAATCAGGGCATAGCCACCATGCTTTTTCAAGTTGATTAGCAACGTTAAAACTAACTACCTTAATGTGCGGGAGTGGCGGAATTGGTAGACGCGCTGGATTTAGGTTCCAGTATCTTCGGATGTGAGAGTTCAAGTCTCTCCTTCCGCACCATGTTCTTAAAGTTTGAACTAAAACAACTTTGACTACCTTTGTTGGAGTATCGCCAAGCGGTAAGGCAGCGGGTTTTGATCCCGCCATTCCCAGGTTCAAATCCTGGTACTCCAGCCAATGGCTATGTAGCTCAGCTGGTTAGAGCACATCACTCATAATGATGGGGTCCCCTGTTCAAATCAGGGCATAGCCACCATTTTCTTTATAAGAAAATACATGCGGGAGTGGCGGAATTGGTAGACGCGCTGGATTTAGGTTCCAGTATCTTCGGATGTGAGAGTTCAAGTCTCTCCTTCCGCACCATGTTCTTAAAGTTTGAACTAAAACAACTTTAACTACCTTTGTTGGAGTATCGCCAAGCGGTAAGGCAGCGGGTTTTGATCCCGCCATTCCCAGGTTCAAATCCTGGTACTCCAGCCATCTCTTTATGAGATAACTCTATGCGGGAGTGGCGGAATTGGTAGACGCGCTGGATTTAGGTTCCAGTATCTTCGGATGTGAGAGTTCAAGTCTCTCCTTCCGCACCATGTTCTTAAAGTTTGAACTAAAACAACTTTAACTACCTTTGTTGGAGTATCGCCAAGCGGTAAGGCAGCGGGTTTTGATCCCGCCATTCCCAGGTTCAAATCCTGGTACTCCAGCCATCTCTTTTTGAGATAACTCTATGCGGGAGTGGCGGAATTGGTAGACGCGCTGGATTTAGGTTCCAGTATCTTCGGATGTGAGAGTTCAAGTCTCTCCTTCCGCACCATGTTCTTAAAGTTTGAACTAAAATAACTTTGACTACCATTGTTGGAGTATCGCCAAGCGGTAAGGCAGCGGGTTTTGATCCCGCCATTCCCAGGTTCAAATCCTGGTACTCCAGCCAATTATCTACAAAGATAATTATTAAACATTGCGGAAGTGGCGGAATTGGTAGACGCGCTGGATTTAGGTTCCAGTATCTTCGGATGTGAGAGTTCAAGTCTCTCCTTCCGCACCATGTTTAATTAACCTCACTATTCTGTTAATTTCACCCCTCTATATTTTCTCCTATTTTTATTTGATTCCAATAGTCTCAGTTTAATTCCTTTGCTATTTCATCTACGCATAAAAAAGGAAGCCCGTAGCTCCCTTAACTTAACTAGTTCGCGGTTTTAACTAAATCAAAAGCTACCACCCATTGCATGCTTTAGCACTTCTCGTTTAATGGGACCCGCTTTATTCGCCACTTTTAATGCAAGACTGCGTAATGACTTAAGGGGCTTAATCTCATTTGAAAAGCCAAAATAGCAGGCGTCCATCATGCTCATCATTAATAAATTATCTTTTCGACGCATTTTTTCATACTGATGAAGACGAGCAAGCTCACCAACATCATCAAAGCCTTGCAAACATCCGCCAAGTGCTGCCACATCTTTAAAGCCAAGATTGACGCCCTGCCCCGCAAGCGGGTTTATCGTATGGGCCGCATCTCCAACTAACACCAAACGCCCTTTGCTATATTGGTTGGCATGTTGGCGCGCAAGTGGAAATACAGCGCTTTGTTCAACGGTAAAATCTCCCGGCAAGTCAAAAAAATGCGCCAGTATTTCTTGCTTTAACGCTTCATTTGATAACCCTTTTAAGCGTTTTAGTTCACTGCCATGGTGATACCAAATTAAATTAGCATAGGGTGCCTGCATGGGTAAAAATGCGATTGGACCTGTTGGTTTAAACTCTTGCCACGTTTTTACCTGTTGTGGTCCGTCAAGCTTAATCAGAATACCCATACAATGCTGCTGATATTGCCACCCCGTTACGCCAATGCCAGCAAGGCTTCGTAGCGCAGAGCGACCACCGTCAGCAGCAATCACTAAATCCGCGCTAAAACGCTGCTGAGGATACACTAGGTCAATGCTACTTAAGTGCTGCTCAATCGCCACAGGTGTGTCAGTGACCGTTTCAACTTGAATGTGATTGTCTTCAAACTGCGACCACAGCGACGCTTGAATAATGCTATTCTCGACCAAATGGCCTAAATGAGACGTCGATACATCGGCTCTATCAAACACCAAATGCTCGCTGCCTCGCTCATACGCCTCTAACTGATGATAAGGCGCATTGCGACTTGCTCTTATCAATGGCATTGCGCCGAGTTTATCTAATAACGCTTCTGAAAAACGGTTGATGGCAGAGACCCGAATGTCCACATGCTCGCCCTCAAGTATCGCTTTCGGATCTATGGGATTATTTTCTATCACAGTGACCTGACATCCTTGACGAGCAAGCTCCACCGCAGCCGCTGCGCCAACCATGCCGCCACCGACTATCAACACGTTATTTTTCATAAATTTGCCTAAATTAGCTGGTGTAATTACATTGTATCTTAATTAGTGAAAAAAAGATCTCTTTGCCTGATTGTAGTCGAATAATTACAACCGTCCTTGATCCCCATTTTGAAAGATGAAATCTATACTTGGCTAGTGACTATAGGTCAGATAAAATACGCCTCTTTTTAAGCTATTTTAGTAAGTGTTTGCCAGTTATTGGGGTATTTTTCACAACTGGCAAGGCGTTGTGCTGATCATCGAATTGAAAACGAGGCTTTATTTCAATGGGTAAAAAATTGCATATCAAAACCTGGGGCTGTCAAATGAACGAGTATGACTCCCAGAAAATGGCGGATCTGCTTGATGCCACTAATGGCTATCAGCTGACAGAAGAAGCTGATCAGGCGGATGTGATCCTACTCAATACGTGTTCAATTCGTGAGAAGGCACAAGAGAAAGTATTCCACCAGTTGGGTCGCTGGAAGTTATTAAAAGAAGATAACCCTGATTTGGTTATCGGTGTAGGTGGGTGTGTAGCATCGCAAGAAGGTGACACAATCCGTCAACGTGCACCATTTGTTGATATCGTATTCGGTCCGCAAACACTGCACCGTTTACCTGAAATGATCAAGCAAGTGCAAAGCAAAGAAGGCTCAGTGGTCGATATCTCTTTCCCTGAGATTGAAAAGTTTGACCGTCTACCAGAGCCAAAAGCAGAAGGCCCTACGGCGTTCGTATCAATTATGGAAGGCTGCTCTAAATATTGTACTTTCTGTGTTGTACCTTACACGCGTGGTGAGGAAGTAAGCCGTCCATTAGACGATGTTATTTTAGAAGTGGCGCAGCTTGCAGAGCAAGGCGTGCGTGAAGTGAACTTACTGGGTCAAAACGTAAACGCTTATCGCGGTGAAATGCACGATGGTGAAGTGTGCTACTTCTCTGATCTACTGCGTTATGTGGCTGCGATTGATGGTATTGACCGTATTCGTTATACCACGTCACACCCTGTTGAGTTTACGCCTGACATCATCGAAGCCTACGCAGACGTGCCTGAGCTTGTTGATCACCTGCACTTGCCGGTACAAAGTGGTTCTGACCGTGTACTTAATCTGATGAAACGTGGCCATACTGCGCTTGAATACAAGTCGACTATCCGTAAGCTACGTAAGATCCGTCCAAACCTAAGCATGAGTTCAGACTTCATCATTGGTTTCCCAGGCGAAAGCAAAGCAGACTTCGAAGAAACCATGAACCTTATCAATGCAATTGGCTTTGATATGAGTTTCAGCTTCATTTACTCAGCGCGTCCAGGTACCCCTGCGGCAGACTTACCAGATGATGTACCAGAGCAAGAAAAGAAAGAGCGGTTGTACCTATTACAAAATCGTATCAACCAAATGGCGCAAGATATCAGCCGTAAAATGTTTGATACTGAACAACGTATTCTTGTTGAAGGTCCTTCGAAGAAGAACCCAATGGAACTGCGTGGACGTACAGAAAACAACCGTGTAGTGAACTTTGAAGGTCCACACTCAGTGATCGGTCAGTTTGTTGATGTGCGTATTACAGAGGCGCTACCAAACTCATTGCGTGGTGAATTGATCCGAACTGAGGCTGAAATGGACTTGCGACGTGATGTTGCACCGTCTGATATCCTGAGTCGTGCACCGTCAGAACCAGAAGCTAATGAGATTGGTGTTGCAACCTTTACACCATAAAACACTTGTTTTGCGCCAGCACTTTGCTGGCGCAATCAATCTTAGGAAGTCATTTTGAGCAATCAAGTAAAAAATATTGAGTTTTATCTAGAACCTGCCGACAACAACCGTCTCTCCTCTCTTTGTGGTCCTTTTGACGATAATCTAAAACAAATTGAACGCCGTCTAGGTGTTGAGGTCGCACACAGAGATAACTGGTTCAAAGTAACAGGTAATCAAGTTACAGCTAAAGCTGCTGTTGATATTATAAAGTCTCTGTATGTTGATACTCAGCCAGTGAAAGGCAAAGCCAAAGACATAGAGCCTGACAATGTTCATCTCGCCATCACCGAAGCAAATTGCCTTGAGCAAGATGCCCCAAATGTATGGGAAAAAGAAGTTTTCATTAAAACTCGCCGTGGTGTTGTCAAACCACGTAACCCAAATCAAAGCCAATATGTGGCAAATATCTTAACGCATGACATCAGTTTTGGTATTGGACCTGCGGGCACAGGTAAAACTTACCTTGCCGTTGCGGCCGCGGTCGATGCGCTAGAAAGGCAAGAGATCAGACGTATTCTTCTCACGCGTCCAGCCGTAGAAGCCGGCGAAAAACTGGGATTTTTACCCGGTGATTTAACGCAGAAAATAGACCCTTACTTGCGCCCTTTGTACGACGCGTTATTTGAGATGTTGGGCTTTGAAAAAGTTGAACGCTTGATTGAAAAAAATGTCATAGAAGTAGCACCGCTGGCATACATGCGTGGTAGAACTTTGAACGACGCCTTTATCATTTTGGATGAAAGCCAAAACACCACCACAGAACAGATGAAAATGTTCCTAACGCGTATCGGGTTTAATTCAAAAGCCGTGATCACAGGGGATATTACGCAGGTCGACTTACCGAGAGGCGCACGTTCAGGTCTTCGTCATGCCATTGAAGTACTCAGCAATGTCGATGAAATTTCATTTAACTTCTTTAAGTCTCACGATGTCGTTCGTCATCCAGTTGTGGCACGAATTGTGGAAGCCTATGAAGCTAAAGAAGAGCAAGAGCGTCAAGAAAAAGTCGCGAAGCAAAAAGCGAAACAGCAAGCTGCTGAACAACAAGGTCCAGAGTCATGAGTGTCGATGTAGATTTACAGCTCGCCTGTGAGTTTGACAATTTACCCAATGAACAGCAATTTCAAAATTGGGCCGAAAAAGCACTTTTGCCGTATAGAGAATACGTCGAAGTGACCATTCGCATTGCTGACGAGGCAGAGAGCCAAGAGCTTAATAGCCAGTACCGCGGAAAAGACAAACCAACCAATGTGTTGTCTTTTCCATTTGAAGCACCGCCAGGCATTGAATTGCCGTTAGTCGGTGACTTAATTATCTGTCCTCAGGTGGTTTTTCGTGAGGCACAGGAACAAGAAAAAACGTTCCATGATCATTTTGCACATATGGTCATCCATGGGTGCTTGCATTTATTGGGCTTTGACCATATAAATGAACAAGACGCCATGGAAATGGAAAGTCTGGAAAAAGAATTTTTAGCCGATCTGGGCATTTCAGACCCGTATCGTGATGACATTAACTAATTGGAGTAAAGAACTACAATGAGCGACGATAACTCGCAAAGTAGCCAGGGTTCTTCTAGCAGAAACTGGCTGGGACGCATCACTCAGATGCTGCAAGGGGAACCCCAAAACAAAGAAGAGTTGGTAGAAGTTATTGCTGACGCTCAAGAGCGAGCACTTATCGACCCTGAGACTAAGGAAATGATGGAAGGCGTATTGAGCGTCTCTGAACTTAAGGTTCGCGATATCATGATCCCTCGCTCTCAGATGATAACGCTAGATATCGAGCAAGACTTGGAGTCTCAACTCCCTGCTATGGTGGAGTCTAGTCACTCTCGCTTCCCTGTGGTATGCGAAGACAAAGACCACGTAGAAGGTATTTTGCTTGCAAAAGATCTCTTGCCCCTGATAGTGCAGCAGAATGGCGCACTACCTGCGATTAAAGAGTACTTGCGTCCGGCTATTGTAGTACCAGAAAGTAAACGTGTAGACACTTTACTCAACGAGTTTAGACAAAAACGCTACCATATGGCGATTGTTATTGATGAATATGGCGGCGTATCAGGCCTTGTCACTATCGAAGATATCCTTGAAACCATCGTCGGTGAGATTGAGGATGAACATGATGATGAAGGCGAGCAACAAGATATTCGTCAACTGTCAAAGCATGTGTTTAATGTACAAGCGTTAACACAGCTTGAAGAATTCAATGAATTCTTTAAGACAGATTATGATACACAAGAAGCTGACACCATTGGTGGTATTATCCTGCATGCATTTGGTCATATGCCAAGCAAAGGAGAAACCATTGATGTAGGACCGCTACAATTCAAGGTAACCAATTCAGATAACCGCCGTATATTGCAACTTCAAGTCACTGTTCCAAAAACAGAGCATGTTGAAGACACCACTGAATAAACTCACCGCATTTGCAAAAGATAAAAACGCATGGCTTGCTCTCATTGCTGGCTGTGCGCTTACTTTTGCATACGCCCCTTTTGGCATATGGCCACTGACATTTATCTGCCTTGCCATTGCCTTTTATGTCACAGATCAACCCACCCCTAAGCAAGCTGCCAAATACGGCTTTTTATTTGGCTTTGGCTGGTTTGCGCTGGGTATAAGCTGGGTGCATGTCTCTATTGCACAGTTTGGCGGATTGCCCATTGTGCTGTCGCTCATGGCCATGGCGATGTTATGTGCGTACTTAGCACTTTACCCAGCTTTGGCATTTGCGTTTGCGACCCGCTACAGTAAACACCCCTGGCAGCGATTCGCCCTCTTAATAAGTGGTTTTGCCATCACTGAATATTTAAGAGGCACACTCTTAACGGGCTTCCCATGGCTCAGTTTTGGCTATACGCTTACTGACTCACCACTCAATACATTGGCACCCTGGATAGGTGAATTTGGCTTAACCGTATTGTGTGTCATCATCGCCTACTCACTTTATTGGTTGGTATATTATAAACAATATAAAGCAGCTCTCATGACGATGCTGCCTGTTTGTATCGCTTATTTATTATCGATGCAAAACACAGATACCAAATATACGGGTCAGCAATTAAAGACCTTACTGGTGCAAGGAAACATAGCGCAAAGCCTGCGTTGGGAACCCGAACAGTTTTGGCCTACCATGTCTAAATACCAAGACATGACCAGACCAAACTGGGCGGATGTTGATTTGGTTGTTTGGCCAGAGGCCGCAATCCCTGAGATTGAAGATTATGCGTTTGATTATTTGGTCAACTTAGACAAAGCCGCCGCTTTTAACAATACCGCCTTGATCACGGGCATTCCTGACTATCAATTCGACACACGCAATGTATACAACACCCTGATAGTGCTTGGTAAAAAACATCAAGATGATACCGAAGGGCAATATCAGTATTTGCACAGAAACCGCTATCAGAAGCACCAGTTGTTACCAATCGGTGAGTTTGTCCCCTTTGAGGACTTACTTAGACCCTTAGCCCCCCTATTTGATTTGCCCATGTCGTCATTTTCTCGCGGAGATGCGGTGCAAAATAACCTACTTGCCAATGGCATTCACGTGTTGCCAGCAATTTGCTACGAAATTGCTTTTAGTGAGCTTGTCAGAGGCAATTATACCGCCTCATCAGACATATTATTTACCGTGAGTAATGATGCGTGGTTTGGCGACTCGCATGGGCCACATCAACACATGCAGATTGCCAGAATGCGTGCTTTGGAATTGCAAAGGCCGATGGTAAGAGTCACAAACAATGGCATAAGTGGGGTATATGATCCTATTTCAAACCAACAGGTCACCATAGCCCAGTTTACCAGTGGTATTCTCAGTACAGATTTAAAACTGATATCCGGCCATAGTTTTTTTAGTCAGCATGGTCATACACCAGTTTGGATTTTAGTCGGTATTTTATTGCTACTGGTGTTAGTAATTAATAGTAAAAGTTACTTATCATCAAAAATGGAAAAGGCATTTTTTTAATGCCTTTGACTTTACTCCCCTTCGATATGCGCTTCAAAATGGTGCAAATTC
Source organism: Pseudoalteromonas luteoviolacea (assembly GCF_000814765.1). Taxonomy (GTDB): domain Bacteria; phylum Pseudomonadota; class Gammaproteobacteria; order Enterobacterales; family Alteromonadaceae; genus Pseudoalteromonas; species Pseudoalteromonas luteoviolacea_H. Next base: position 417,204 of record NZ_JWIC01000004.1, on the reverse strand, counting down.
AGAAACACAGCCCATTTTTGGCGCATTTGGTACACACCTAATAAAACTAACTTATTGAAATTATTAACCTTATATAACTGGCATTATTCTTTCTTGCTCAGAGGTTCACGATAACGACAAAGTCAATTAGGGAACCCAACTTGTTAAACAACACACCAAAACTCGTACAAGCCGTTTATATGGTGAGCAAACATGGATTGAGCATTAGCGATATCGCCGAGACTTATCAAATATCTAAGCAAGCGTTATATCGCGCGGTACGTGCGCACAATACCAGTCAAACCCAACAACTAAACAAGCTTTATAAACAAAAAGAAAAGTTATTACAGCAATTAAATGCGCTAGAAGCTGACATCGAACAGCTCAATAAGGGCTGCTAACATGCTCACAATCAAACAACTTAATACCCTAGATTTAAATGCGTATACTCAGCTGTGTACACTGCTAATAGATTGTATTGAGCAGGGCGCATCCCTAGGCTTTCATGCGCCAGCCAACCCCGACATTTTGCAGCAATATTGGCAATCAGTCGCCCAAGCAATGGCCAATAAAGAGCGCCAGCTCTTTGCGCTTTATCAAGGAGAGCGCTTAATGGCAGCGGTACAGCTCTCATTGTGTATGAAGGAAAATGGTCAACATCGAGCTGAAGTCGAAAAGTTGCTGGTTCATCCCAACACACAGCGTAAGGGCTATGCCACCATATTAATGCGCCATATGGAACTCAGCGCATTGGAAAATAAACGAACATTACTAGTTTTAGATACCCAAAGTGGCGATAAAGCGGAGCTATTCTATCAAGCCATTGGTTACACAAAAGTTGGAGAGATCCCCTGCTATGTTACTGATAAATGTGGTCAACTGCATAGCACCAGTTACTATTACAAATATCTTGATAGTCGTGAGTCTCAATCAATGTAAATTGAATGCAAATGACATGTGCAGTACACAATTTATTCATCGCTCAAGTTTAATCTGTTTATCACCAACTCTGGTACCCATTAAACTTAAGGAAGAATCAATGAAAACACAGACTTTAAGTGCTTTAATCAGCTTGTGCATGCTTGGCAGCACCTTCACTGCGCAAGCAAAAGTCTTTATTTGTTCAGGTATTGTGACAAAGGTTGTGTCTAAAGACGGCAATTTTGAAGTGCAATATAAAAACCCCCACACGGGGGACCTGATGGCACCCGTCTGGATTTATGACACCCATACATACTTACTCGGTCCAGTATTAAAAGCCATTGAAGAAGGTGAAAAATACGCGACTGAATATGTACTTGTACTAGAGAACAGAGAAGACGGAGACACGCATTGCTGGGACGGTAATACTGATAACGCACTGATCGCAATTGCGAAAAGATAAAAACCATTACACTGTGTATTTTAGGCCTTCTTATTATGTTCAGGGGGCGATTAATAAAAAGTAAACTCCTGAATAAAGCGACTCGTCATGACTTCACGGTAAGTAGGAGCGCGTTAATACACACCTGCCTATGCACAAATTAAATACACAGTTAAGCTATGTATTCCTAAATAAGCAGATGCGATGCGACTTTAAGTCCAGCATGAGCGAGTGTTTAGGATGATTATTGCGACTGAGGTCTAAGACCAAGCTTTCAGGCTCGCTTTGATACTTTATTTTCGTTCACACTAAATGCCGTGATTTGCATCAAAACAAACACTCAGTGCCAGCCTCCTGATGTCCTGATATCTTCATGATCAGACAAGACACTATAAAACGATAAAATACTGGCAGCAATCGCTGCCAGTTACACTTTTATTGTGAACACTTCATTTTTAGCGTTATTTTTGTTTTTCCAAAATCAGTCCTAATTAATAAAAAGCGCTAGGACCAATAAAGAATTAAAACATCACACCACCATCACTGTAATAGTATGTGGCGTCAGCACACCAATTGACATCTTTCCATGTGTAGTCTTTATAATAAATTCTATCTACACACCCTGTTACTTCACCTTCACCGCTGCGCACATCGACGATACAAGTGGTAGATGTACATGTGCCGCCTCTGACATTACGATATTGACCTCGGAATACCCAATCAACTCTAGCAACCGGTTTTGAGGCATTTACTTTAAACACAACTGCAGGCGCAAAACCCGGATAGTGCTCGCCACCCCAACAATTGCCTTGTCTATATTGATCATAAGCCATCGTATCGACATAACATGATACAGAGCTTGCAAAGCTGTTGAACGATAAGACGCCAGCAGCGACTGCCATAAGATATCTTTTTTTCATTTTAAATATTCCTTATATACCCGTTAGATTGTTCACAATTGATAAACACAATTGCTACAATCACTGTATGAAAAATATGCAACCTTGCCAAGCCTAGACGCGCAATTTATGAAAAAATTTATCGCAAGATCAGCACTTCAAAGGCACTTACCCCCTCTTTGAATAAATAAAAAATACCTATAGTAGGATATAAAATTAATTTTATTTGTTTACAAAAAAACAATTACAGTTATAGACATATAATAAACTCAATTAAAATCAGCGCATGTAAATATCCCCAGTAAATAACCCAAGCATATAAAAACATTTTAATTAAATTTAAAAACCACAACTAGATTGGCACCTTACTTGCTTATATACTATAAACAGTTTCAATCTATAAAAATTAACAAGGAAAATGTTATGCAACCTATCGCTGGTGGTTTAATGGATATCTATTTTGGCTACAATGGCCGAGTAGGTGACGTGCAAGGCGCAAAAAAAGATATACAGGAATTTCAAAGACTTGCAAAAACAGCCGACACTCCTGAGCAAAGAGAAAGATACGCACAAGCCGCTTTACAAGTCAAAAATGAAATCTTGCCACAAATGCAAGAAGAAATGGAGCAATTAGGGAAGCAACTTGGATTAAACTCTGGACAAATCGGCTCAACAATTAATAAGGAAGATTTAATAACCGATAATTTGTCTTTTAAAAAGGGACGCGGTGATATACTATCTTTGGTAACTGCTTATCAACCTGGCAGTTATTATTCAAATAAAACATAAAGGAATTATTAATGTTGAAAAAAGGTATTTTAGTCGCATCCGCCCTTTTAAGTCATGCAGCGCTCGCCAATATTCAAGTGACTGTTGAAAATGATTATCGCAGTGGTGAGGTCGTATTAACCAGTAAAGATGTACAAACATCAACATATGCTCCGGCTCCTGCAAGTACGATACGCGCCAACTCTTCTGAACGTTTCTCTGTATATAGCAACTACCCTACTGTTGTACGTTTAGTTGACTTGGAGTATAGCTTTGGTACGAGTTCCATCTCACCAAGATGTCACTTCCGATTTGTTGTTATGAAAGATTACAGAAGCGGCAAAATGCTTCCGCAAGAAGTCATTGCAGAAAGTGAAGGCGGCTCATACCGTGATAAAGCGGTATGCTCTGGCAAGCTAACATCATTCGATTTAAACTCGGGTAATGCTGCGGTAACATTCTCAATTAACCGCCGTAAGTTCTAAACCCAAACGCCTACAAAAGATTAAAGCGCTTATATCTGGCGCTTTTTTAGAACCTTTTCAGTAAAATACAACTCGGCGATAAAGAGGATCACAGACCACCAGCTAAATCAATAAACGTGCCTGTTGCATAACTTGCTTCATCTGATAGCAACCAGGCAATTGCGTTAGCGACTTCTACGCTGGTACCCCCGCGTTTTAGTGGCAACAAGTCTGCGACTCTATCCACACGATTAGGCTCACCACCATCCGCGTGAATATCGGTATAAATACAACCGGGGCGTACACCATTGACGCGTATTCCCTCTGCTGCCAGTTCCAATGATAAACCTTTCGTAAAGCTATCGATGGCGCCTTTTGACGCTGCATAGTCCACATACTCATTCGCACCGCCCAAATAAGATGCTGCCGATGACACATTTACAATGGCACATTGTTGGCCTGTATCACTCTGGCGCATGTGCTTAATCGCCTCGCGCGCGCAGATAAAGTATGGCGTCACATTTTGCGTTAGCATCCAATTAATCCGCTCAGCGGTCATTTCTTCGACCCGCATTTGCTGGGTCAAGACACCGGCATTATTGACTAAATGAGTGACTGGACCAAAGTGCTTTTCTACCGATTGGAATAACGCCACCACTTGCTGCTCTTCACTGATGTCGGCCTGAAAGCACGCAGCTTTGCCACCAGCGTCTATAATATCTTGTTTAACTTGCTGCGCAGCATGATGGTTTGATTTAAAGTTAATCGCAACAGCATACCCTTGCTGCGCAAGCTTCTTTGCTGTTGCAGCACCAATACCTCGACTGCCACCCGTGATCAATACAACCTTCATATGTACTCCTTAATATCAACCAGCTATGCCAGTCGTTCTGATGAATATACTCGCATACTAAAGCGCATTCCCCCCTTGGCGGTAACGCAATTACAGCAGGCATAAAATCCAAAAAGGCGATAAAAAAACAAAGCATCAAACTCACTCACCGAGTGTATAAACTAACATAACCCTGTATTTAAAGTCTTGATCGATGCGTGAATAAGCTCGCTAACGGACTACTAGAATTAAGTAAAAAATACCCCTCCAGATTTTCAAAAGCTTCATAAAAACGCATAAAAACCCGTTTACAAAACCTTTATTAAAAAAATAATAAAAACAAAGCAACAACACAATTTAATAAATTATCACTATTTAAAAATAGCATTTTTCAAATAGAATAGTTCGGGTTAAAAATAAAGGAAATTAATATGAAAAAACTGGCTTTAGCTGCATCTCTTGTTTTGTTCTCAAGCTTATCTCAAGCACAATCAGCAACCGTTATAACAGCCGATAAGGTAGTAAAGGAAGTACGTGTCGAAGTATATCACGGTAACGCTTACTATTACTTCGCGTCAGTAGACAGTAATGAAGCTGACAAAAATGGGACCAATACTACATGGGAAGCGCCGGGTTGCCCAACTGCAATTTACGCGTATATTCCAGCAAGCTCGCCTGGTGCTGAGCGTATGTTTGACCTCGCTATGCATTCTAAAACAACCAATACCCCGCTTCAATTCCATGGTATCTGTGGTGATAACGAGGGCGAAAACATCTATATTCAAGCAAAGTACGCGACATTCTAACCGCTATTTTTCGTACAAGCCGCATAAAGCGGCTTGTTTTAACTCCCTCATAAACAGCTCAACATAACCGAGTCACCGCTTTGCTAGTATAGGTAAAATTGTGTGATGGCCTCACCGCTTAGGCCAACGATTGACGACCGAGCAATTCGCCATTCTGTTCGAGACGTTGAAAAACACAGCACCATCCATCATTGTGACGCACTTCAGACTTACTTCTGCGTTAAACAATCCACTTATGTCTGTCGTAAATTGGAGTTTTTTATGGGCTTTACGAGTTATCTCTTCGTTAAGTGTTCCCTATTATCCGCTAAGTGATTTCTATATGTGTGTATCTCTGATAGCAAAAAACTTTTTGACTTGGTCAGTGACTCGTCATTGATATATTAATGGATTAACCAAGTTCCTTTAAATTGCTTATACCAACGAATAACAACTGCCTTATCATTTAGATATTTTTCTTTTTTATCATCTACATAAAAAAATACAAAATACCTTAGCAAGCTGCAATAACGTCTCTTCAACTCACGCTCCTCAGTGAGACTAGCCCGTTTCTGTATCCTCTTCGCATAAAACTGCGCGCCTTACACACCGAGCTCAGCTGCGATAGGACTTGATATCCACCAAACTTACTTGTCTATTCCTTGCAATTTCCATAAAAAAAGCCATCCATGCTTTAATAGTCATCAAAGCATAGACGGCTTCTTACTCCATTCCCATATTGGAATGGGTGTCATGTATTTACTTCTAGGTAATCTGTATCTTTCCTAGTTTAATATCAGATTTCATAGACTCAAGAATATCAAGTGAATCTTCGATTAACTTTTCATTATCTTGAACAATATTTAAAAGCATTTTAAAAAACCAATCTAGAAGTTCCCCATTATCATCTGAGAACGGCTCTGGATAAAGAACGCATATTACAGCCCTTACAGCACAAAACTCTCTTTGCTCAATATTTGTAGAAGCTGAATTTGCATCGAGGAAATTCCAACACTCTACTCTAGCTGAGTCCAACATTTCGCTATTAACTGCCGCTTTCACCCAAAAATCATTAGCAACTTTCATACTTTGACTAGCAACTTTAGGGCATTCGTCTGAGATCAGCTTTAAGCAACGAAGCATTAAGATAATACAGTACTTATATTTATCAGCAGTAACATAAATTACTTCATCTATTAAATCATCAACTTTCATTACTAATAATTTACTCCAAATTTATGCATTACATGACTACAGGTACTACATGCATCTTTATCTAAACCATGGCCAGGCTTAGTTTTTCCAATGGCTACAGTCTTCATATTTCCACCAGCAGGATCTACCCCTGATTGCAAGCTCTTATTTATACAAACAATTTCCGAGCAATATCCATGTGTTGGGGATTGCTGAGATTTTGGAACACTATTTAAGGCTTTCTTAAGTTTTGGATGATAATTTATTTTACTACCACTAACACCCGAAAAGAATTGTCCATCCACCTCGAGATAAGAAGCTGCCCCACGATTTTTTCCTCCAGCTAAAGCATCGTCCGCCACCTTCCCTGCCTCACTACTACCTGTAACAGCTCCCTTGTCTTTTTTACCTTGGCTGATATCGAGTAGTCGCTTGCTAGACTTTTCTTGCATCTTACGAAGGCTTTTGATCCCTTGATGCTGTCGCATCACAGTGTCTTTTAATTTGCCTTCAGGCAATAAATTAACAATGGCACCAGTTAGCTGCTCAGCAAAGACATTCCCTTCATATGCGACCTTGGATGGCTTTCGCAATAGCGAAGGAGCGCCTTTGGCTCTGCCATCAGGGTCGATAAACGATTGAGGGTTATTTCTTGTATAGCTATATGCAGAGAAATCTTGAGGATCAAAAAACCGGTTTGGCAATGCAAAAATCGGATCTGGCGAGATAAACTGACCATGGACACTGCTGAGGTAACGCTGCTCAAAGTACCCTAGCCCTGATATTTCATCAAACTCTTTACCAGTGAAGCGATAGGGTGTGATGGCATCATTGCCAAGGCTAACCGTTTGATTACCATAGGGGTCATAATTAATGGCACTGGTCACTCGACCGCTGCTATCAAGACTCAGCTCTGTTGAGGCCAGGTGGTTGGTCAGGTAGTACTGTTCACTTTGGTACGCGCCAGATGATTGGCGTGACAGCGCAACACGTTTACCATTGAGCGTCACGTATTTGTATAACTGACCCTGCCTAAACTCGATGTCCCTGTCGACATAGACAACGGTATTCGTTAAACCATCAGCCGCTTTACTGTACTTAAACAAACGCATATTGGCATGATCATAGCCAAACTCTAACTGACCTTTGTCTGCACTGACAGACATTAGGCGGTTTTCTCTGTCCCAAGAATAGCGCGTCGCACCATCCGTTAAGCGATTTCCCACAGGGTCATAGCTCAGCGATGAGGCCTTGCCTTGCACAGTCAGGTGAGTGAGGGCATTCGGGCCACCCGCTTCAGTGGCAGCACGACCAATGCGATGCCAAGCGGTCTGTGCATGTGTGCCACCACCATACATATAATCGGTTTGCGCACCACCTTGCATTAACCCAATCAAGCTTTTTGCCGATTGCACAGACTGTGTGCTCGCACTGATTCTATTTCCAATCAGGTCATATCGATAGTCGTAACTGACACCACCGACTTGGCCGTTAATCAAGCGATACCAATCATCATAAACAAAATTAGCCGATGTATTGAGGCCACTGATCAGGGTCGGCGACACACCGAGGTGCTCGGCAATTTTGGCCAGTGATTGACTGTCTCTAAGGTCATCTATTTGCGTTATATTGCCAGCATTATCATGGTGATAGCCCATCTTTTGATAGGTAACACCGTCTTTTTCACTGTGCAGTTGCGTCAAGCGCAAGGCATCATCATACTGATAAGTACCCAACACACCGTTATTCCATTGATAATGCTCTGGCATACCGGCTGCGTTGTATTGCATAGCACTGGCAACGCCTGATACCGACTCCACTAAACTACGTACATTATATTGATAGGTAAGGCGCGTATTATCAGGATAAACAAAAGCACTTAACCGATCGGCGGCATCATATTCGTAGCCCATTTGGTACTGGTTAACTTGTCCAGATGGCAACTTAATCGACTTATTCAGTTGCGCCACTTGACCACGAGTGGTGTAACTCTGTGTTTGACTGCCAAATGGATGCGTAATGGACTTCAAACGACCTGAAGATACATCTGCACTGCCATAATATGCATATCGCGTATGCGCCGATAACTTCGTGAAATCAATACTGGGGGTCCACTCACTGGCTTGCGGTAAGGCTTGCTTGGCTAAATGATAGCTGGCCACCAAACGGCTCGCGCCATCCACTTGATAGGCAACAGGTAGCCCTCGGGCATCCAGCGCCGCCAGCAATATGCTGCCTTGATATGCGTACCACTTTTGACCTCGGTTCGGGTCATTCACATAGGTTAGACGCCCTGCTTGGTCATAAGTCATCGAACGCATATTATTTTGTGGGTCGATATACTGAGTTAAATTACCCTGTAAATCATAGTTATAACGAGTCTGCCACGAATTCAAAGACGATAACTGACCATCTGCTGACACCGCAACAGTTTCATCAACTTGACGCAGCCGGCCTTGCTTACCACCAAATGCATCAAAGGTGAGTCGTGTCGCAGCACCATAGTGTGCACTGGTTGGATCGGTTTGCTCCGGGTCAAGGTGTAATTCAGAAAATGGCGAGTACTCAACGGTTGCATAGGCGTTCTGGCCTTGGCCATTTTTAAAGTTATGGGTGTGTTTAACCAATCGCCCTAAAGCATCATAATGAAATTGTTCGTCGGCTGAAGCTGACTCTAGCTGATAATCAAACCCAGTTGCAAAATACGGTAAATAATTGGCAACGATGGCGCCTCGCCCATTGTACTGCGTGCGGCCACTGACAATGACTTGTCCAGCATGCTCACTGTCTGAGCGCACCATCAATCGGCGGCTGTAACCATCTAAGTAGGTATAGCTGTTATGGTACTGTGTATCGCCCGCCTTGTGTTTAGCATGTACCCAATTATGTACTCCATTACCAATATGATAATTAAACTCAGACGTCGGTGATACAATACTGTCACCTGCTTTAATGACTTTCTTTAAACGTCCCAAAGCATCATATTCAAATGCAGAACGCGCTTTATCATAATGTTGATATCCGGTGATCACCCCTAATGACAAGTCATACTCTGCGGTTGCAGTCAGTGTGTCAGTGCCTGTGCTCAAATCGATTTGGGTGACATAGGTGTTTAAAGTGGGGTCATAGCTGAGTTTGGTTTCATGTCCAGGCTGTCGTCCCCATAAAGGACCATATACATGGCTGACTTGCCCGTATTGATTGTACTTTTGCCTAACCGTATCGATATAACCATTCGGGTCTTGTGTATTAAACCACTGGCGTGATTGCGTCATTAATCCGCGAGACAATGTCCCTTGCTGCGCAGAAAAACTGTCATCATCATAAAACCATTGCTGTTTAGCGACTACATTACCCACAAGATCCGTGATCTTCGTCTGGGTTGGTAAATTCACTATGCCCTTATTTACAGCGGCACCGAGCTGTGCACTATACTCATTGTAAATAATACGTGCATCTTGCCACTGCCCATCCTGACGACCAGATTGCTCAATATAAATCACATTACCAAATGCGTCATAATCAAACTTTTCACTGACAGTGACTGCTGTCCCCTTGCCTTTTTCTTGGATTGATTGCGTCGACGCCACCATCGCCGCAAACTGCACAGAGCGCTCATCGCCTTGCGCACCTTGGTGCCAAGTTCTCGGCTCAAAAGTGAATTGCTGGCTATCAAAAACTCCGTATTTATCTTGTCGAACAAGCTGTGTCAGTTTACCTGATAGCACTTCGTGTACATCACCGACATTAAATTGCGCTATGCGCTCTTGGGCTGCTTGATTGGTGCTTTGTGGCAGCGTGGTGGTGATTTGTTTAAAGCCTCTAAACGCTTTGTCCGGTGCGTAATAATAACTGTCTTGGTAGTTAAATATTTGTTCTGATACAACACCTGTCACGCTATCTCGCGTGGAAATCGCTGACACAACCGGCATAGAAACAGGACTTGTGCTCTGCCAAGCTTGCCCTGCGAGTGTTGCTTGATACATATACTGTGCAACAGATTGATACTGTAATTCAGTCGCCAACCCCATGCCATTGTCGATTTTGGTCAAAATATTGGCTGGTTGCTCGGCAAACAGATCGACAAAGTACACATAACTCAAAGCACCTGAGCTCAGCTGCCAAACAATGTCTGTGCTGCCATTGCCGTTTACATCCGCCAAGTCTATGCTCATGTTTCTCGCCACTTGAGGCGAATCAATATCATAGCTCTGCGTTAACGTGGCTGAGGTGGGATCTTGCGTGCTAATACCTTTGTTAAGCCAGATGCTTGCACGCATTCGCTCAGCAAACACGACATCTGCTTTACCATCGGCATTCATATCCGTGATTTTAACACTGCCTAATTTAGAACTATCGAACCTCGGTGAGTTTGAAAAGATCACTGGCGCGCCAAACCCTTTAAGACCTCGGTTAGGAAAGTAACGCACTCCGCTATTAACGATGGCAACTAAATCAGGTAACCCATCCCCATTCATGTCTGCAAATCGGATATTGCTGTCTCCGAACTCATACGCTATTGCTTGCGAAGGTACAGACAATGCTATCGGGTTGCTCCAACCGCTTTCTAAATTGAGCTGTGCAAGATGACGCAGCACCCGCCCACGGCTTGTATGGGCATACAAGACATCAGTGCGTTTATCATTGTTAATATCAATCAGAATGGTATTTCTGTTATCAAGCTGATAAGACAAGCCACTTAAACTGAATGACGTTTGCCAATTATTTGCTTCATCCAGTTCTTGAACCAAGGTATCGCGCTGACGGCCAATCAATAAATCCGTTTTACCATCACCATTCATATCGGCAAGGTGAACATGCTCATCCGTCAGTCGATAGCTCGATGAGATAGTCATGTTCTTATAATTATCCCAAACCGGTTTACCCGTTTGATCCGTGCCTTGATTTATCCAATAAGCGTGGCGACTTACCCCGGTATTGATCACATCAACCAGACCATCACTGTTTAAATCAACTAAGCCCGCATTATCATTCCAAAATGGCAGTGACTTTGCGCTATCAAGCGAGTGTGCCTGATAACTCCCCGGATACTCGCCATATTCAAAGCTTATGGTCGGCTGACTCAACTGCTTATCACCTGAGTAGGCAGTAAAAGATTTTAATCGAGATTGAGTGTGCCAATCCGTGCTAGGGTGGTAAGTAAGCTCATAATGAGAAACGACACTGTTTTGTACCTGCGTTGAGATACGCTTGAGTCGATGATTCATGATCAGCGCAAACCCAGGTTTGTAGTTTACCACTGCATCTTCACGGCGCTCGTAATCCAGTGATACTTGCACTTGATCAGCACTGTAACGGATCAATTTAGGATAGACCGTTGCGCTGTCATCTAGGCGCTGGTAGTCAATATCAATTGCATTGCCCGCTGTGTCGGTGACTTTATCCAGATGCCACGCATAGGTGTGACCCTCACCCACAGTACGAGATTGGTCCGCAGTACCAAATTGCCACTGACTGCCATCAGGCAAGGTCACCCGCCAAGCACCATTGGTAAATTCATATACTGATGGGTTGCCTGAGAGCTTTTCTTGATAACGCTGCCCACCTAGGTGCACTAACTCGGCACCGTTTGATAAGACAAAACGACTGTTTGCCGCTTGATAGTCGGGCAGCCCTTTATCTGTTTGGTGCCTAATTGAGGGGATTGACAACCGGTGGCCAATGCCCACTAAGCCATTACCAAACCCTGCATTATAATCAATACTGAGCTCCGGCGTTAACCCACCTCTGCCAGCTGGCAATTTAATGGGTAAGGTAAATTCTCCACTCCCTTGGTTGCCCGCAACAGAATAGAGCTCTCCAAGACCAAATTGCTTACCAGGTCCCTGAGGTAAATTAATATGTGTTTGCTGTATTGCACTATTGTCAATGGCCCATGCCGAAAAGCATGCACTCACAAGCGACAAACTCGCAATTACCAGCTTATTAGTTTGTTTCATAAAAGTCCTGTTTTTAAGAAAAATGGCTGCAAAAAATGCAGCCATTTAATTTTTAGGCGAGATTACAACTCGTTAGAGTTAACTTGATAAGGGCCTTTGTTGGTTTCAATCCATATACCATCTTTAGGTGCATTGCCTAATTCAGAGCGATGCATCAACTTGCCAACCACCTCTTCAATACTCGCTCTAGCAGGTCTTAAATCTGAACACAGTGAGTTGAAGGTTCTTAATTGGTGGGTATGCATAAACTCAAGTTCGATATCATAAATATTCGAAATCTTTAACCCTGAGTCAGCAAGGTCAAGCGTCAAGATCCAATTTGTCGCAGCCACATTTTGCTCATTAAATGTATTGAGCCACAGCTTTTCCTCTCCGGGTTGCGCGTCAATCGTTGCCTGAGACTGACCCATGATTCTGTTTGATTCAACCTGTAACTTACCATTGCTAGAGACACCCCAGCCATGTATCGGTAGATACTCAAACTCATTTTGTATGACAAACAGTCCATTTTCGTTTACATAATTACCTAAAGTCGGCGTCCTGCGAACAGATTGCCCGCCCATAGACAACGTGTAGTTCAGCTTGCCGGGGACATTAGCATCACCTGTGATGACATTGACCGATACCCCATGAATTTTATTTAAGTGATTACCACCGTCTTTAGGGCAGTTGTACCACTCAAAACCTGGAGGTAGTGGAGAGTAAACATACTCAGGTTTATTAAAGGCTGTTTCAAACTCTTTCACCGTACTAAAACCTATTCTCAGTGATTGTGTCGTTGGGGTCTGATTAGTTTGCTCACCCTCGACTGGAGCAGTTAACAGCGGATCAGTGATATCTAAATCAGCAAAGACCGCTTCCTGCTGCTCACTTAGCTGGCCCCTAGCTGGGGCAGGCCCAACGTGGATAACACTCTGAGTTAGCCTTCTTAGGAATGCTTCATCTGACGTACACGGCGCGCAATCAATACCTGGGGTCGAGTCCACAACATCATCTCTCAACTCACCATAGCCAAAACCATGCTTTCTCATTGAGTAAATACTAGGGATTGCTACCAGCGGCTTATTATCATCACCGCCATCAGCTTTTTTTAGATCAGCCAAAGCTTTTGATAAGTCAGAGGCATGCTGAGCACGTATCACTTGAATTTCTCTTTGAGTATATTGAGGGCGCGTTGTCGACGCTGTGCCACTGGTTTCAGCCGCGACAGAACGGTTCCACTTATTGTTGTATGCAAGCGCAGTGTAAAACACCCACTCTTGCGCACTTTCAAATGTCTCTTCCATTTCTAACATGGCTTTAGATAAGCGTTTAGCATGGATTGGATCTGCTGCATAACGTCCCGCTAAGCGGTTTTGCGACTGCTGCATTTGCGATATCAGCCATGCTGCTTGTCTGTATGTACCAATGAACCTTTCGGTTTCCTGCTCTAGGCTTAGCTCAGCCTGTGCCACACTGAGTTCCAGTGATTTCATCTCAAGCCATAAGGATTCAATGCGCCTTGCCTGTTCAGCATCCAGTAACGTTAATTGAAGATTGTTAATTTCAACACGCTCTTCCGCACCTAAGCGCTCACTTTGTGCCAGTAACTCGCCTTCTTTTTTAATTTTACGCATGGCCGCTCTATGGGAGACCATTTCACCAACCACTCCCGTAATACCACCGATAGCTGCGCCATATCCTTGTGCCTTCCCTAAATCTGCAACTGGGTTTAAAGTGGCAGTGAATAAAGAGGTTCCCATGTCAGCAATGGCGTCAAACACAGCAACTTTATGTCGTGAGCGCTCCGCTTCCGCCCTGACTTTAGCAAGCTGTATTTGGATATTAGCCCTCTCTTCTCCATAGAAAAGGAAGATATCCGACACGTCATGAATATGATCTTTTTGTGCTAGGATACGTTCAAGCTCAATGTGAATGGAGCCTTTGCCAAATACATGAGTATAAGGTACGTTATCTTCGGCTGATTTTTGCGCGGCAATATCGGCACACACTTGCTCATCGAGTATTTCATCTTGAGGAGAGTCATAAGTGACCTGGGCGTTTGCACCATTAGTCAATTGACAATAGCCCACTCTTTGACGTAGCTGTAAAAGTGCACGTTCTAAATTTAAGCGCGCTGTATCAATATTTTGCTGTTGCCAAGCTAACTGGCTGCCATCTGTAGGTGTGTTTTCAACAAAGCATCTGTCTTGGTCAATAATACAACTTTGAGTACGAAGCTCCCAACCAATTAACTGCTTTAACTGATAATTATACTGGTCAAACTTATCTTCATGTACTGTTGCGATTGTCGATAGATTATGATGGAAGGTATCATAACTGGCATGCGCCTTTGCATATGCCGCTTCAGCTTTGGCAACGAGCTCCGAAGCTAAGCCATCTGCCAAGTAATCGAAAGTCCAAACCTTGTTATGGTTATGTAAAACTGGGAATGCGCCAAACGGATGGCCCATCAAGTTAGTCTCACCCTTAAGCCAAGAAAGCAGATTATCTAAGCGGGTATTAGCTGATACAAACTTAGCGTATGCGATAGGTAATTCGTCTATATCAGAGCCTTGCATAATGGCACTACCAAATAGCTCTTTAAGTGCATTGTCTATGACTTGCACATCGCTGCGAAGAATATTTAACGTGTGTATATAATCCGCATAGTAAGCTTCTTCATACTTACCCGACACCATATTTGTATGAGTGTGACGGTAAAAAGTATCAAGCTTTTGTGCCATGACGTTATATACCATCACCACGTCTTTATAGCCGCCAAACAAGATGGTTTCAGAAGCTGTCGTGAGATCTCCATTGGCCAATCGACGCTTCACTGCTCGGATTTCACCTTCACTGTAGACAGGTTTAGCTAAATCGCCATCCCAATAACGAGGGCTACGCTTGCCCCTGTCAGCTGAATAAGTCAATAATTTTTGAGCATAGTCAGAGCCACTGCCCGCCAGTAAACTACGGTAACGGGTAAAGGCAGTATCAATGGCATTCTCGGCATTAGCAAGCTCCCTTTCGATATACTTCGGCTCTTGGAAAGTTAAGTTTGCACCGCGCGCATTATCTAGGTATTGATTTGATAAAATAAGATCTGCTTCAGCTGAGTCATGAATAACATCAAGCCACAGTAAATGAACGATGTCATCATCCAAAAATTGCGGTAGTCTTTTCATATTCTCTAATTCAGCTTTGACATCATCAGCCCGAGCTCGCTCTGCACTGCCCCACAAAGTAGTAAAGCTAGCTGTTTCATGACCATTAATTGCGCTGTTTACTATTTCAGTGGACTTGCCCTTCTGCTTAAACAACTTAGTCTGATATCTAAATGCAGCCAATTCTCTGTTATACAGTCCGGCATCTGGGTTTTCTTGCTGGTCCGCCTCTTCCCAATACAAACGTTTACGCAACAAGTAAGTTTCATCACGTCTATTGCTCACTCTGACCGCAGCCATGTTAGAGGAGACCGTTTGACCATTCTTCTCGTTATATGCGTATAGCCTAAACCAATGCTCACCCAACGGTAAGCTCTCATCTGATGACCAGCTACACTCTGATAGTTCTTCACTACAATCGATTCTAACAGGCTTATTGTTGATTGATAAACGATACCCTGCCACCGAATCGTCTTTTGGCCAAGTCACTTTGAATGGCTTAAACGCCGTTGCAGGAGCGCTAATCGCCGGTGTTTGCGGTTTGCTTGGTTTCTCAACTTTCGTGATAATGTTAACTGATTGCCAATCGCCGCACGCCGTGAAACATGCACGCACTTTAAAGGTGTAATCACCATCCTGAGTCAGTGAAACCGTTTTGGTTGTACCTGTAACAGCTTGTATGGGATGTTCGACCCCGTCTTTGATCATCACGAACTGGTAAGTAGCACCTGTACCCGCACTATTCCACTCCAGCGTAATTGAGTTATCGGTGACCACTGCAACCCCGTTGTGCACTGGATACCCCGTCACGACAGGTATAAAAAAGAGTGTGCCTGAAGAGTTAATTGGCACTAAGAATTCTTTATCCTGAAGACCCATTGACACAGTGCCTGGTGGCAATTCAACTGTAAATTCTACCGCTGAACTATATCCAGAACACAGTCCGTCCTTGTTACAAGCACGCACTTTATAACTATAGTCCTCGTTATTTTGTAAGCCGCCGACATCAAGCTTGTTACCTGAATATTTTTTATCTGATCCGTATAATTGATAGTAAACATCAAAGCCAACAGCACCTGATTGTGCAGAAACCGTGCTCCATTCTAATCTCGTATTACCGACAGGTAATATACCATTTAATAGCCCAGTGGCGCTTATATCAGAAGGCGTACTCGGAGCTAAGTAAGTTACGGTGTCTGACACTGTTGAATAAGGGCTACATGACTCCATGTTATTTGTTGTGCGACAGCCCTTTAATTGAAAACTGTAATCCCCCGCAGAAGTCAAACTAATTGTATGTGAGCCACTTGTTATGCTTGAAGAGCCAGCGTCTTCCCAGGCACCATCGCCACGTTTTTTTTGTACTTTTATATCCGTAGCACCAACAAAGTCGATTGTGTTGCCTGCAGTTCGCCAGTTTACATTCACATTTGACTTATATGTTTTTTGCGTAGAAAGGCTCCCGACTCCACCGCCAATAACATGGGTGGTGTGACAATTTGAGGTGATCGTCTTTTCAGGGATGTTAGCGTTTGGCTCTGAACTACTTAACCAACCTACCTTACCTTGACGCTCCATGCAAAACTTATATGTACCAGGGGTGTTCGCTTTGTAGGTAACAGAATTACCAGCATGCTTTACACTTTCGCCAAGTCTTTCTGTTGTTCCATCAGGTTTTGTCATCACTACTTGAAAAAAAGTAGAGCCCCAATAAGAGTAATTATAAGTGATACCCGCAATTTTTTTGCTTTTGCTTTTAGGTAGGTCCCCAACCGTCCAACTATAAGTAATATCAGCACCTTTTGGATAATACTTATTCAAGGTGGTTCCATTGGCTCCCGCTAAATGACAATCAGTTGACCACAAAGGAACGCCCGTATCAACGTAGCTCTCTTTAGCACAGTACGCTAGTAACTCAGGTGAGAGTATTCCTCCAACCAGTAATACTAGCCCATTTAGTTTATGCTTCATTCCTATATTATCTCCTTTTCCCGCAATAAAAGCTCATCGGTAAAATCATCCTTTTACCTATCATGTAAAAAACAATAAAAAATAAAATAAGACTGCTATAAAAATAACAGACAGCAGAGGCTGCACCCAAAATAGTAACACAGGTAAAATATAATACACTAAAAAGTTAAAGAATAGATTGATAAAAATAAGGTAAAATAAATTTGATAATATACACAAATCCAAATATAAAAATATTAAACAGCAAAAACAAAAACCTAAATAAAACCTTTAAAAATAAAAAGATAAAAACAAAGTAAAATAAATTTAATTATTTATATTTGCGCAATAAAAAAGGAGCTTATTAGCTCCTTTTAAATGGTTTTATATATAATTATTCAATAAACTTAGTCGGTGCTGGTGGCACAACAAGTTTCTTTTTAGGGTTTTCATCAAGCTCTTTTAATAGCTCTTTCACCGCACGCTCTACTGACGGATCTTGACCTGCTTGAATAAGCTCTGGACGGTCAATCACTTCGATATCTGGAACAACCCCTTCATTTTCGATGATCCAGTTGCCGTCATTATCAAGAATACGGAATGTCGCCGCAATCACCTGACCACCGTCAACTAAGTATGGATTACCAGAGATACCAATTAAGCCACCCCAAGTACGAGTCCCGATCAACTTACCTAGACCTGCTTGACGGAAATAGTAAGGAATAGCATCACCACCTGAGCTTGAGTAGCCATTGATCAGCATGGCTTTTGGTCCATCATGAGCAAACTGCGGCGTTTTTGTTGGTGTCACACCACGACGCTTCCAATAGTTTAAAGGCTTGCGTGCTAACCACGTGATCACGTGCTCAGGGATAAAGCCACCACCGTTATAGCGATCATCAATGATCAGCGCATCTTTGGTTGTTTGCGGCATAAAGTTCTTGAACATCGAACGGTTACCTTCATATGCGGTGTTTGGCAAATGAACATAGCCAATACGTCCACCAGATAACTCGTCGACATAGGCTTTACGCGTTTCAACCCACTGTAAGTAACGTAGACCGATCTCACTCTTCACCGGTTTAACAGTCACTTTCCAGCTATCGTCAAAGCTTGTTGATTTGCTCAGGATCAGCTCAACTTGCTCGCCTTGTGTATTTTCAAGTAACTCATAGAAGTTACTGACTTCATTTACGTTGCGACCATTAACCGCCAAGATAAAGTCACCTTCACTTGCACGTACACCCGTTTCACCCAATGGAGAGCGGAAGTCTTCGTGCCAGTTTTCACCTTTAAAGATATGTTTAAGCGTGACAAAACCTGACGGGTGGCTTGCCACTTCAGCTCCTAGCAAGCCATGCTTTTTACGTTTGCCTTTTGGCTCATCACCTGACTGTACATAAATGTGGCCGGCATTGATTTCACCAGCAATTTCACTCAACACATAATCAATATCTGTGCGGTGCGCTGCTGCATCAGCCATAGGTTGATAGCGCTTCAAGATTGCATCCCAGTCTTGACCGTGGTGATTTGCGTCATAGAACCAATCACGCAATGTACGCCAACCTTCAGTGTACATTTGTGACCACTCAACGCGAGGATCAATCTTTAAGTTCATGTTGCTAAGATCAAGTTGATTCGATTTCAGATCTTGCTTCGCTTTTGGTTTGATCACACTGTACTTGCTGCCTGCACGTGCAATGACATGCTCACGATTAGCAGAGACTTTATACTCGCTCACCCCTTTTGCGACAGTTTTAACTTTGCCATCAGCCTTGTTTTCAACCAGCTTCAGTGCGCCGCCGCTCAGTGTTAACACACCGCCTTTCACGCCAGTCAGTGATGAGTAATTGCCTGC
This sequence comes from Pseudoalteromonas luteoviolacea, assembly GCF_000814765.1. Taxonomy (GTDB): domain Bacteria; phylum Pseudomonadota; class Gammaproteobacteria; order Enterobacterales; family Alteromonadaceae; genus Pseudoalteromonas; species Pseudoalteromonas luteoviolacea_H. Next base: position 398,006 of record NZ_JWIC01000004.1, on the reverse strand, counting down.
AGGTGCAGGTAATGAGACGACGCGATCCATAAAGCCGTCGACTTGGATGCTGGTGTCCAGCTCAGTCTTCTCTTCTGACGCTTTTTCGTCACCGACAATGTGTGTCTCATCACTTTGTAAGGTGTTGATAGGTAAATTGCTATCGTTCACCGCTACCGAGTATATACGTGTCGCTTTATTAAATAGATAGTCAAACTCATACGAGCTAAATGCTAAATTAAAGTCACGCTCCGAAGTGAAATATATATACTGGCCATCTTCTGAGAACGTTGGGTTTGATTCAGACGTCATATCGTCTGTTAAGCGGCTTAGCTTTTTAGACTCAACGTTATAATGCCAAAGCGATGAATAGCGGTTTTCGTTATTCTTAACAAAGACTAAATCTTTACTATTCGGTGACCAAGTATATTGTGTAATACTGCGCTCATCATGCAGGCCACGGTCAATCTTGTGTAGCTTGCCACTTTCAACATCTAACCACCAAATAATATGGTCTTTATCTGCAAATAATAACTTCGTGTTGTCTGGTGACCAGATCGGGTCAAAACGCCAAATCGTACCATTGTTAGTTAACTGCTTAACCGCATTGTTATTGGCACGATCTTTTATGTAGATCTCATACTCGCCCGTTGCATCACTTAAATACGCGACATAACGCGCATTTGGTGACCACGTTGCTGCGATTTCGCGACCCGCAGGGGTATGTGATAAGTTACGTGTTGGACCATTTTTAACAGGTACTGAGAATATTTCACCTCGGGCTGTGAACACAGCGCGCTTACCATCGTGTGACACATCCATTGAATCAATGAACTTGCTGACATTCTTAGTGTACGGTAGTGCAGACTTACGTACACCATCCACATTGATAGTCAGTTTTTCGGTCATTTTATTTGCTTCATTGAAGCGATATAAGTAACCACCGTTTTCATAAACGATTGAGTCTGGACCTGCTGATGGCCACAATACATCAAACTCTTTATGGTCCGTCATCTTAACTGGCTTTTTGCCTTCACGATATTTGTAAAGGTTAAGTGTGTAATCTCTATCAGAGACGAAGTAAATGCTGTCATTTACCCAAGTTGGCTGCTGATCCGTTGCACGGTGTGTCGTCAATTGCTTAGACGTATTCTTGTCTAAATCATAGACCCATACATCTTGCGCACGTCCGCCACGTGAACGCTTCCAAGTACGGAACTCACGATCAATTGGCGTGTAGACAAATTTAGTACCATCACCCGACAGCATACCGCCGCCACCTTCAGGGATTGCAAGCGGCTGCTCTAAACCACCTTCAACTGGCACCATGTAAGGTCGACCCATGCGTTTGCCCCAAGGTGTACGGTTAGCACGGAAAACAATATGCTTGCCATCTGGTGTCCAATCTAATACACGGTAATCAAAACCACCACGAGGCGGCATAGGACCAACATCATTATAATAAGTGAGCTGTTTTAGACCTGAACCATCACGGTTAATCACGTAGATTTGGCGACTGCCGTTATATTCAGCAGCAAAAGCGATTTTTTCACCATCAGGTGAAAACTTAGGGAAAGTTTCAAAACCAACATGATCTGTTAAACGCGTGCTTTTACCTGTATTGGTATTAGCAACGTAGATATCACCAGAGTACACAAACGTGACATGTTCTTTATGAATATCAGGAAATCGTAATAAACGGGTATCTTCAGTGCTGTAGGCGCTCGCTAAAGGGCTTGCTAGCGGCCCAAGCACAGCAGCCATCGCTGCAAATAAGTGCTTAATTTTCATTATTATCTCGTATATAAATTTGACTGTTACATGATAACAATTTCCCTCATAAAGTCAGGTTGATGCGATAAAAAGCACAAAAATACCCACCAAATTAAATTAAAAAATCGTCACAAAATGTAAATTGTCGATTATATGACTCACACAACAGCGTGAGTCATCACTAAGATAGGTTTAGTTATGCGGGATCGTTATCAAAACGACTGACATTAAATGGTGTCAAATCAATTGAAGTAGGCTGATTGGTGACGAGTTCTGTTATTAATTTACCTGTAATGGCCGACGTCAAAATCCCCGTCCTGAAATGACCACATGCATTAAGATACCCTTCAACACCAGACACTTTACCTAAAATGGGCAGCTCATCAGGCGTGCCAGGTCTAAGGCCAGCCCAACAACGCTTGATATTAGACTCATTGAGAATCGGTAAGCATTTCATTGCTCCACGGGACAACTCTTGGATCTTATCTAAGCTATTGGTGGTATCAAACCCTTTTTCTTCCGTGGACGAACCAATTAAGACCTCCCCATTGTCTTTTTGCGCGATATAACAATCACTGGTACTGATACAACCATTCATGATTTTTGGCATACGTTCAGATAAGACAATTTGTCCTTTAACTGGATATACAGGCATATCTTTGCCTGTCGCCTGCTTATACAGCTCATTCGCCCAAGCCCCCGTCGCATTAACGAGTGTGTCACAGTGTAATTCTCCAGCAGCAGTATTCAGCCCAACCACTCGATTACCTTCTTTCAATACTGACTCTATTTCGGTATTTAAGAACAGCTCAACACCATTTTGCCTCGCCGCTTCAGTATATGCTTCAACCAAACGATAAGGGTTCACTTGGTGATCGCATGTGAAATCAATGGCGCCGATGGCATCTGGCGTCACATATGGCTCTTCAGCCTTTAACTGCTCGGCATTCAACCAGCGGATCTGATCGCTTAAATGAGGAATGCAACTGACAATTTGGTCGGCATACAACTCATCTTCACGGTTATACATAATAAACTTGAGCCCAGTGCGCTGAAATTTAAAATCAACATCGTGCTTGATACGCAGTTCTTCATATAAGTCTGGGTACATAGCATTGGATTTCAGTGCAAATTCAAAAAAACAGTCTGGTAATTGGTGCGGACGCATCGTTGGCACTTCCTCACCTTTGGCTTCGCTGTGCAGCTTAGACAAGGTTTTAAAAAATATGACACCGCAGCCAAGTCCCACTGATTCACCAATAGCCCATAATCCTCCCGCAGATGCTCTGGATGCATTACCTGGCTTTTTGATATCAACCAACGCAATCTTTAAATCTGTGTCACGACTTAAAAAGTAAGCACACGCAGCACCCACAGCACCGCCACCAGCAATAACAACATCATACTTGTTCATTTAAGGTTTCTTCCATAAAAGTAAAAGGGATAGGGTCGAGCGGGAATCGAGGTTTGATTACTCCAGTATTTTTGTCATGACCGGCCTGATGGAGTAAATCTAGAGCATAGCTACTGCACGTTTTCCCCTGACAATCCCCCATACCTATTCGAGTCCGCATTTTGAGTGTTGTCATGTCTTTAACTCCCTCAGCGATGGCATCGGTGAGTTGCTTCTTGGTCGCCTGTTCACAGCGGCACACAACCGTATCGTCTTGAGGTAAATCCAATAACCCAGTTTGACGCGCACTAAAGCGGTCAAAGCCAAATCGGAAACGCTTGATACGTGCATGTTTACGCTCTATTTTACGCTTTTCTTGTTGCATAGCAGCACTATCGAGTAGACCACGTTGATGTACAATATTTAACGCTGCTATCTGCCCTTCGCAAATCGCGGCATCGGCGCCTAACAACCCACTGCTATCACCAACCACATACGTCTTTTTTTGGCTACTTTGATAATTATCATCAAGTTTGGGTATGTAACCACTTACTTTAGAATAATCATGCTCAATACCAAGTAGCATCGCAAGCTGAGTACGTGCAACAAAACCATAACCGACGCCTATCGCATCCACATCTAATGACTTAACCTGACTAATATTAGGACGCCACTGATCATCATATGGCGCGACAGACACTTGCTCTAGGTATGTGTCTCCTTGCGCACTCACAATACCGTGACCATAGTGAAAAGGAATTTGATGCTTTTTCAAATAGCTCATCATGCTTAAGCCATTGAGCGTCAGTTTTGGCTTATGTAATAAAGCCACCGCTTCTTTGGCTAGCTTGTTGAAGGCACTCGCTTCGTACACTCCCACCACCTTAACGCCTGCTTTATGCAGCTGACACGCCACCAAGGGCAGCAATGGGCCTGTGCCCAAAAGTGCCATTTTGCTGCCAGGCTTTACTAAACCGCTTTTAATCTGTAGTTGCACGCCCCCCAGCAACATGACTCCTGGCAATTGCCAGCCTGGAAAAGGTACACTGCGCTCATGACAGCCTGTTGCTAAAATTAAATCGCTATACTTTTGGGTTGTCAGGCCACCGCCTTCACTCAGTAACAAATGCTGTTTACCCTCAGGGCCAAGTACACGCGTTTGCAACTTAAGCTCAATAAAAGATTTATGTTTTTCATAACGAGTGCGCAGCGCACTCATCGCTCGCTGTAAATTATCGTCCAAATGCGGCAGGGTGGCTGTATTTCTTAGCGGCCCTCGGTAGATAACGCCCCCTATTTTGGAAGTCTCATCAATGATAATCGATGGAATTTGGTACTTGCCCAACATGGCCGCAGCAGCCGTCCCCGCAGGCCCACCTCCCACAATTACAACAGGGTTAGACTTTGTCATGATCAATCCCCACATCTTTAAAACGGTTACTCAACGTTTCGACCTGCATATTAGGTTCCACTAAAGTCTGACATGCTCTTTGTTTGTATCGTTTATTCACTTTGACATGGCAGCAATGGCAAACGCCCATTGCACAATACCCACCAGTGACCACTTTTCTGTCATTTTCACAAACTTGCTTAATATCTGCAGCCTGTAGTACCGACAGGACAGTTTCACCTTCACATGCGGTGATAGGCTGTTCATCTATGAGAATTTGAAATGTAATTGAGTCTAAAGGCGTAATATCCTTTGTACGCGTCGCTGTTGTCATTTTTTTACCTTTCATTGCCGAATATTCTGCCAGCCTAGGGTAAAAAACTGCCAATAAAAACCTATTTTTTACAACGGTTAAATATTTGTTGATCTACATTAAGGAACTGCAAAAAAGCACCCATTTGTAATGTCGTGTAATTTATTTTTCCTAAAAAATGTGAATGAAAAGAATTATAAAACCCTATATTTTTTCACTAAATTAGTAACTTAAACTTTATTGGACTGACCAGTCATGCAATAAATATCAACATAACAAGCAGGATATTAGGTGTATGAAAACAACTAGAAAGGTGTGCTACACACCTTTTAATGTTAATTTTTTGGTAAGATCGTCACCCCTAAATCTTCTTTAACATGTTCAATCACCATATAAGTATGGTTTGTGCCAACACCCGGTATTTCAACAATTTGGCCGAGCACCTCACGATACTGATGCATATCAGAGACCCGTATTTTTAATAAATAGTCAAACCCTCCAGCGACCATGTCACATGCAACCACATGGGGGATCTCTAGAACATGCTGTTTAAAGGTTTCAAATACAGACTCTGTTGAACTTTTAAGCGTGATTTCAACATGCGCGACCAACTGTTGCCCGAGCTTCTCAGCATTTAATCTTGCGGTGTAGCCTTCTATATAACCTTCTGACTCTAGCTTCTTAACCCTATCTAAGCAGGGACTGGGGCTTAAATTGACAGCTTTTGCCAAGTTAACATTTGAAATTCGGCCATTTTTTTGCAATTCGTCTAAAATTGCATGATCGATCCTATCTAAGATGCGTGTTTTTATTGAAGTGGTCATACAGTATAAAATTCTGCAATAAGGTCTAATCTCACTTAAATTTACCGTAATTCACGAAAATAAGACAGCACATTCTGCTGCACTTTCTATACAATGCTCGAAAATTATTATGGATGTCCCTTTTTTATGATGTTTGTTTCTACGAACAAAGGGGCTAAAATTTAACCACCGCAAAATTACGCAGCGTTCATTTAAATAATGAGGCAAGAAAGCAATTCCAGCCTTTGGCTATGCTTTCTGTAGTATTTAGGTTTTCAATAGAGGGTTTAACCTATGCTATTTCAAGGCGACTTAACAACCCAGTGTCCGATCCGTCAAAAGATCCGTGACTTCTACCGCATTGATGAAGAAACTGTTATCGATCACATTTTACCATTGGCTGAGGTCGGTGTTTCTGCCCGTACTCGTGCGTGGGAACGTGCTCGTCAAATGGTACTGAATATCCGTAAAGACCAACACGGTCAAGGCGGTGTAGACGCATTACTAGAAGAGTACTCACTGTCTTCTGAAGAAGGTGTTGTACTTATGTGTTTGGCCGAAGCACTGTTACGTGTGCCAGATGCACAAACACAAGACATGTTAATTCGCGATAAGCTTAGCAAAGGTGACTGGAGCTCGCACTTAGGCAATAGTGATTCACTATTCGTCAATGCGTCGAGCTGGGGCCTACTTCTAACCGGTAAAATGGTTAACTATGCTGATAAGAATAAAGAAGAGCAATTTGGTTTATTAAAGCGCACTATGGGCCGCATTGGTGAGCCTGCTATTCGTAAATCAGTGCAATATGCAATGAAGATCATGGGCCAGCAGTTTGTTATGGGCACCACGATTGAAGCGGCACTTGAGCGCGCAAAAGAAAAAGAAGCCACAGGCTACGCATACTCATACGACATGCTAGGTGAAGGTGCACGCACCATGGCTGACGCCGAGCGTTACTTCAACAGCTATATGACGGCTATCCATGTGATTGGTAAAGCAGCTAATGGCCGTGGTCCAATTAAGAGCCCGGGCATATCTGTAAAACTATCTGCTATCCACCCACGTTATGAATTTACGCACCGTGATCGTGTGATTGCAGAGCTTGTGCCTAAACTGAAAGAATTAGCACTTGCAGCAAAGCAGTATGACATTAACTTCACCGTAGATGCAGAAGAAGCTGACCGTTTAGATATCTCACTCGATATCATCGAGGCGGTATTCTCTGATGACGCACTGGGCAACTGGAATGGCTTTGGTCTTGCAGTTCAAGCATACCAAAAGCGTGCTATTTGGGTGATTGACTGGCTTGAAGCGCTATGTCGCCGCGTTGGTCGCAAGATGATGGTGCGTCTTGTAAAAGGGGCTTACTGGGATACGGAAGTTAAACTGACGCAAACTGATGGTCTAGAGGACTTCCCAGTATTTACACGTAAAGCAACGACTGATGTTTCATACAAAGCATGTGCTATCAAACTGATGAACGCACGTGATGTGATCTTCCCTCAGTTTGCAACGCACAACGCCTATTCTGCGGCGACTATCCTAGAACTTGCCAATGGCGAGTTCAACAACTTTGAGTTCCAGTGTCTACACGGCATGGGGGATTCACTGTACAACCAAGTAGTAACAGAAGATAAAGTACAGTGTCGCGTATATGCACCGGTTGGTCAGCACGAAGACTTACTTGCTTACCTTGTTCGTCGTTTACTTGAAAACGGCGCAAACTCGTCATTCGTAAACGCGATTGTTGATGAGTCGATGCCTGTTGAATCACTACTTGAAGATCCGGTTGAAAAGATCCAACGTGTTAAGCACAAGCGCAATATGCAGATCACCTTGCCGATCGATCTATACGGTGAAGAGCGCAACAACTCTAAAGGGTTAGATTTAACCAACATCAACCACATCACGCCAATGCGTGACAACTTGCAAAAGTGGGTTGATGACAACTTGATCACTGCTGCGGATGTACCTGAAGGCCACGAAGCAGTATTGAACCCTGCCAATCACAGCGAAGTTGTGGGTTCTATCCGCCACCAAGATGCACAAGAGATGCAACAACTGGTTGCTAGCGCAGAAGCTGCTTTTGCCACTTGGTCACAAACACCAGTGAGTGAACGTGCAGAAATTCTGCGTCGCACAGGTGATGCGCTTGAGCGTCATCGTGACGAACTTATCGCGATGTGTATCAAAGAAGCGGGTAAAATTACCCAAGATGGCATCGATGAAGTCCGTGAAGCCGTTGATTTCTGCCGCTACTACGCTGCAAAAGCAGAAGAACTTTCACTGGATGAGCGCTTTAGCCCACGCGGTGTGATTTTATGTATCAGCCCTTGGAACTTCCCACTGGCAATTTTCCTAGGTCAGGTTGCTGCTGCTATTGTTACTGGTAATACAGTTATCGCAAAACCTGCAGAGCAAACATCACTCGTTGCGCTTCGCACCATAGAGCTAATGGAAGAAGTCGGTTTACCAAAAGGCATCGTACAGCCTGTTATCGCGCGCGGTAGTGAAGTTGGTAAGCACATCGTTCCAGATACACGTATCCAAACAGTGATGTTCACAGGTTCGACTGAAACGGGTACGCGTATTTCACAAACATTGGCTGAGCGCGGTGGCGATCAAGTACCACTGATCGCAGAGACTGGTGGTCAAAACTGTATGATCGTTGACTCAACAGCACTGCCTGAGCAGGTTGTTGATGACGTTATCTCTTCAGGTTTCCAAAGTGCTGGTCAGCGCTGTTCTGCACTGCGTGTACTATTTGTACAAGAAGAAATCGCAGACAAAGTGATCAACATGATCAAAGGTGCAATGCAAGAGCTTCACATTGGCGACCCTGCACACCTTTCTACAGATGTGGGTCCAGTGATTGACCAGAAAGCGTTGAATGCACTCAATGAGCACGTTGAGTACCTAAAAGGTAATGCAACACTACATTATGAGTGTTCACTACCAGATATGGGTGATAATGGTCACTTCTTCTTTGCACCGCGCTTATATGAGATCAGCGACCTGTCAGTACTGAAAAAAGAAGTATTCGGTCCATGTGTACACGTGATCCGCTTTAAAGGCAGTGATATCGACAATGTGATTGACCAAGTCAACAGTACAGGGTTTGGCCTTACAATGGGTATCCACACACGTATTGAAGAGCGAGCAGAATATCTTGCTAAGCTATCTCGTGCCGGTAACATCTATGTAAACCGTAACATGATCGGTGCCGTAGTCGGTGTGCAGCCGTTCGGTGGTCGTGGTCTGTCTGGTACAGGTCCAAAAGCGGGTGGTCCAAACTATATTGCCCGTTTGGTAAAAGAGAACCATGCAGAGCAAAACATCCAAGCGACTAACGTTAAAGTGGACAACGAAGAGATCACTGCTTACCAAGGTGCGCAAGAGCAAGTATCACGTATGATGTCTCTATCTAAGCGTGATGAGAAAGCTTGGCGTGCGATGCCACTAAACGACCGTGTTTCAGCGGTACGTCAACTACTGGCTAAACTGGCTAAAGTCGAGATCCTAGATACGCTTGCTGATGATTTGAATAAAACGTTAGCCGATGCACGTGAGCAACTTATCCGTGTTGAAAAGCGTTTAGATACTGTGATTGAACTGCCAGGACCAACGGGTGAGTCAAATACATTGCGCTACGAATCCCGTGGTTGTGTCGTGTGTTACGCAGATAAAGACACCTCTTTCAACTTCTGGGTACTCTCTGTGATCACTGCACTGGCAGCTGGTAACACGGTTATTACGGTTGTTTCTGACTTGTTCCATGAAGAAGCGATTGCGTTTAGAGACAAGCTACTAAGCAGTGGCATTGCTGAAGGCATACTGCAAGTTGCTAAGCTAAACCAGCTACCTGCAATCTTAGCCCATGAGCACCTAGCAGGTGCCGTGGTTGGCAATGGCTGTGAGCGTAAAGGCTATGTCAGTACACAGCTTGCTGCACGCAGTGGTGCTATCTTGCCAGTGATCAGCTCTGAGTACTACGATACCCTGCTAGGTCGCCTAGTCACAGAGAAAACAATCAGTATCGATACAACGGCGTCTGGTGGTAATACATCACTTATGACACTGGTTGAAGACGATGCGTAACTGACGCATCTAAATCAATATATTGAAAAGCCAGCGTATGCTGGCTTTTTTATTCTCTGCTATTTATCAAGGCCAACTTGATGATAATTGACATGTTTTGAAACAAGCCAATTGCATTATCTGTAAACAAAATTAACCTTTGTAAGACATAAATTACAAACTTTCACTTTGATTTGCAGCAAAACTATTTCAATTTTTAGCAGAGCGGTATATTGTGCCTGTTTCTCTCACAAATATAGGGGCAATTTGTGCTTAATAATAAAACGCTAGGTAGCATGCTCATCGTTGCTGGTACAACGATTGGCGCAGGCATGCTGGCATTGCCTATCGCATCAGCGGGACTTGGATTTTCAACGTCACTTATTTTGATCATCGCAACGTGGTTGCTGATGACCTATACCGCCCTTCTTATGCTCGAAGTACACCAATTCGCAAATAAAGAAGCCACACTAAATACACTAGCAAAACAGATCCTAGGTAAAAAAGGCCAATACATCGCAAACTTTTCGATGGTATTTCTATTTTATGCATTATGCGCGGCTTATATTGCTGGTGGCGGTGCACAGCTACAAGAGAAGCTCTCTGCTGCAACGGGTATGGATATAGCCCCACAAATAGGCTCTGTGGTTTTAGCGCTGATTGTTGCCACCATTGTCGCACTCGGCACGAGCACAGTCGACAAACTTAATCGTGTCCTATTTACTATCAAAATTATTGTACTGGCTAGCCTATTCTTCGTACTGACGCCTTATGTACATGGCCAACACTTACTGAACATGCCAATGGAGCAAGGCCTTATCTTATCGGCTATACCTGTTATTTTTACTTCATTTGGCTTTCATGGCTCAATTCCTTCGATCGTCAAATATGTGGGTTTAGACATTAAAACATTGCGCCGTGTGATGATTGCAGGTGCCTCTTTACCATTGGTCATATACATCTTTTGGCAGCTATTAAGCCAAGGTGTCATGGAGCAAGAAGCCTTAGTACAAAGCGCCGGTTTACCAGGGTTTGTCAACGCTATTTCCAATATCGCACATAGCAGTCAAGTACACACCTTTGTCACCATCTTTGCAGATCTTGCGCTTGCAACTTCTTTTTTAGGCGTAAGTCTTGGCTTATTTGACTTTTTTGCTGATGCATTCAAACAACAAGGCTCTGGACGAGATAGAGTAAAAACCGCTTTAATCACGTTTACACCGCCTCTGGGTTTTGCCATATTTTACCCTCAAGGGTTTATTATGGCACTCGGCTATGCGGCCATTGCGTTGGTTGTATTAGCCGTATTTTTACCTGTCGCTATGGTGTGGCAACAGCGAAAGAATCAACATTCAGGCTATCAGGTACAAGGTGGTAACCTTGGCCTCATTTGCGCAGGCTTATGTGGTGTGCTTATCATCTCTGCACAGGGCCTTCAAATGTTTGGACTGATCCCTGCACTCGGTTAACGCCGCGCATATGCCCTAGATCAAGCACGTTGCATACGCTAGGGCATCCTCACATTTCAACACTACTACTTTTTACAATTCATTTGTCGCTTTCAAAATCGACTTATGAATATAATTAGCTCACTTACCAAGGAGTTAATTATGAACAAGGTTACATTGGCAGTTGTGCCTTTAATGCTGTTGAGTGCGTGTGGCAGTGATAATGGTACGCCACTGAAAAAGAATAATACTGCGCAGGAAAATACCCCCACCAGCGAAAACGCATCACAAGATTGTGGCACAGAATTTTTTGCTGAGCGCTCAATCAATAAACTCGAATTTAACAGCGTATTTTGGCAATCAAGTAGTGACGCTTTACAGTCTAAACCTGAATTTAGAGTCTATGCCGATAAAAACTCACTAGGTGCGACACATACCATTTCATCGGATGTTTCCCAGTGTGTATTAGCGGCTAATATCTTTGGCTCTAGCAGCGCACAAGCTTGGCAAGGGGACAGTAACGCTTCTTTTAAACAAGGCGAATTAGTTTATTATTCTCCAGAGCTCATCTTTAAAACAGCACTACCAGAGATAAACTCTCTAAAAGATTGGCGTAACAAAGGGCGCCCAGAGACGCTCAGCCAACCCATCGACTCGGTTAATTTTACCATCCATTACCGAGACCAAAATAATAACCTCATTACATTCGGCGAAGACAGTACCAATACAAGCACAATCACCTTGGCGTGTAATAAATCAACTTTCGATCTAACCTTAACAATGCAGCCCGTTGTGATGAGTGCACAACAGCAACTTGATCAGGCTTATTGTGAGGAAGTCCAGGTAGGGTTAGACACTGAGTTGCATTGCTTATCTGTAGGAATAAGCCAACCGACTGGACTGGAGCAATGCACATTTGAGCAGACCAAAGCGATATTGCCAGATCAGTCAGGTAATAAATTAATTGTTGAAATTTGGGGTGGATTGCAGTTTAACGCACAGGATGCCGAGCTGACATTAAGTGGGATTAAACTCTGAGCAGCTAACAAACGAAAGGGCTCATCTTTTAATGATTCAATGAGCCATTTCTCCATTTGATTTTCTGGCTAAAATGCCAAATTAATGGAGCAAAACAAAGAATAATTGTCACTGTATTTACAATGGGTAACACTGACTTGTATAAATACGTTGAGTAACTTAGGTCCATAAGGTGTCTATCGACAAGGCGGAAAAGCTGTAATACCGGTGCCGGTAAAACGACTAATTGCACCATGATACTTTGCCACATATACATCTTGTCTTTTAAAGCCCAATAAGCAACGATAGCAATAAATACAATGTCGTTCAGCGCCCAAAAGATATACCTATAAACAATGCCGCTATCAAACGACAATATAGGCCCGTATGTAAAGTTCCCGACAACATAAAAAACAAGACAGAGAAAAGAATAGCGGAATGCTGCTTTATCCTTGATAACGATAAAGATACAGCATGCAACAAAGGCAAGCAGTGTTAGAGAGTCATCAAGAACAGTGATAAATGTATTGTAAAACTCATCACTGTTCAAATAAGTAACTAGATCGCTTTTGAACACGTTAGCTCACTTAATCAGGCGAAAAAGTTATTTTTCTTCACCATTACCACCATCGCCGCCAGTTCCATTACCACCAGGCATATCGGCAAATTTATATAATTTAGACATAAAAAACTCCCTTATAATAAAAAACTAAAAGCTTTAGTACGTTAGCCCAAAACGCTGCTCGACGCAATCTTTTCTAGTTATTTTCCCGTCTAACTTCAATAGGATCGGACTCTTTCGCTTTACCTTGTAAGATAGAGATTTCAACACGCCGATTTCGTTTTCTATCTGTGTCATTAGCATTTGGTACTAAGGGTCTAGTATCTGCATGCCCCACTACGACCATTCTATTTTTATCAAAGCCGCTGACTGTTTGCATCTCACTGGCAACCGCAACCGCTCGGGTCGCTGATAAGTCCCAATTGTTAAAATACAGTTCATTAGATACTTGGAAATCATCTGTATGTCCTGACACAGTGATCTCTCCAGGGACATCTTTAAGTAACTCAGCAATATCATGTATTACCGGTTTAAATTTTGGCTGTAAAAAGGCACTGCCCGATGGAAATGAGCCATTTTCTTGGATGCGAATGATAATTTGCTGGCCGAGAGACTCTAGCTCAATGGCCCCATCCATAATTTGCTTTTCTAGCTGTTGAGAAATTTTCTTTACCAGCTCGTTGACCTGTTCTTGATCAGCTGCCGAGACCGCTTGAGTCATTGACTGTTCTTGTGCAGTACTGGCTGACTCACCGCCTCGCTTATTGCCACGTTGCTCTTGACGACCACCAGCCGAGCTCTCCTCCCCAGCCTGAAATTCTAACATTTGCTGTGTCATTTCCACGGTCTGTTGTTGAATGGTTTCAATCGGGGTCGGCTCTGGCTTACCTGGAGTAAACTCCATGGCAATGACACTGGTCCCCTTTGGGATGTCTTTTACTTCAATTTTATTCTGTACACCGAATGCAAACTTCATTGAACCTGCAATTTGCTTAAATTTCAGAACATCCATCTCAGAAAACGCCAATAGTAGAACGAAGAAACACATCAGCAATGACATAAGGTCTGCAAACGTCCCCATCCATGCAGGTAATCCGGGGGGCGGGCATTTACATTCGTTCTCGTCTGACATCAGTTACTCCTCACCACCATCACCACGTTTAGACTCCGGCAGGTAGTTTTTCAAAATGCCTTCAATCACCTTAGGGTTTTGACCATCTTGAATACCCAAAATGGCATCTAAAATAAGGCGTTGATTTCTTTCTTCTTCGTCTTTTCTGAGTTCAAGCTTCACTTGAATTGGAATGGCGACAACGTTCGCTAAAAAAGCACCATATAACGTCGTTAAAAGTGCAACAGCCATTGCTGGACCGATTGCTTTTGGATCATCCATGTTTGACAACATCGCAACAAGGCCAATCAGCGTACCAATCATGCCCATCGCAGGCGCAATATCGGCCAGCGACTTAAATAAACCTGCACCAAGCTCATGTCGGTTAGCAGTCAGCGCAATATCTTTTTGCAATGTTGCCCTGACCACATCTGCATCGTGGCCATCGACTAACATATCCACTCCCTTTCTCATAAAAGGGTTTGGTATTTCTGCCTCTTCAAGCGCGAGAAAGCCGCCTTTACGTGCAGAGTCAGCAAGCTCTACCGCTTTTTCAATCAGCTCTTCAGGCGTTTCAATTTTAAACATGAAGGCTTTGCCCGCGACCTTTCCTATGCCTAAAAACTGGGCAAGGGTGAAGTTAGACAAAACAATGAAGATTGAGCCACCGAATACAATAACAACAGACGGTGTATTGTAAAACATGGCAAGTTGCCCATCACTACTTAGTACCATAGACATGACAATAAGGCCTATAGCACCAATGATACCTATAACGGTTGCTAAATCCACACACCCTCCAAAGGCATTAATTCGCGAGCTATCACGCAGTTATTCTTATACGTTGAGTTATCGGCAAGTTTTCCAATAACTTAATTCAATTATATTAAAAAGCCTTTAAATTGCGAGAATTAACCCGAACTAACAGATCAATTTCTCCACTTTAGACCGTAAAAAGTCTATCAGATACTTTGACCTCTTTCTTTATAACCAATAAAATTGCTCTCCTAAAGTTTTGCTTGAGAGTAAAAAAAGATATGGCGGTCAAAAAACCTGAAAATATGAGCTTTGAAGAAGCTGTCAACGAGCTTGAGTCCATTGTTCAAGAAATGGAACATGGTGAGCTGACATTAGAGCAATCGTTAAAACAATTTGAACGAGGCGTCAAACTTGCTCAAGCGTCTAATCAAAAGCTTCAACAAGCAGAACAGAAAGTCAATATTTTACTCGCCAATGACGAAACGAGCGCGCCAAGCGAGTTTACTGATCAGGTAGATTAATTGCGTGGAATTACATCAAAGACTAAACATCGCTAAACACGATGTCGAACAAACAGTCAGCGCCTACTTTGAACAAGACTTAGATACCGATCCTACCGCAAAAGCGGCGGCATTATACTCTATTAGCAATGGCGGTAAGCGTCTGCGCCCATTCTTGGTCTATGTGACTGGTGAAATGCTAGGTGCAGATATAGAAGACTTACATATTGCGGCAGCTGCTGTGGAGTGTATTCATAGCTATTCGCTTGTGCACGACGATTTACCGGCAATGGATGACGATGACCTCAGGCGCGGTAAGCCAACTTGCCATATTGCGTTTGATGAAGCGCAAGCTATTTTGGCCGGTGACTCTCTACAAACCTTGGCCTTTGAGTTTCTCGCGTCGCATCAATTCAAAGTTCCGGTCGCGCAACAAGTTGCGATGATTAAATCCCTTGCAAAAGCCTCTGGCTTGCAAGGCATGGTAGGTGGCCAAGCTTTAGACATTGCAGCAACAGATAAACAAACAAGTATTCAAGCACTTGAGCATATACACAGATTAAAAACCGGCGCTTTGCTCAATTGTGCAATCGAGTTGGGTGCACTATGCGCTCCAAACATTACAGACTTAACTCGTAGTCAGTTAAAGGACTTTGGCTTAGCTATTGGATTGGCATTTCAAGTTCAAGACGACATTCTTGATATTGAGGGCGATACAAATACCCTAGGTAAACCGCAAGGCTCTGATTTAGAGCATAATAAATCAACCTACCCTGCATTACTTGGCATGAAAGGCGCAAAAGAGAAAGCACAAATTCTGATAGACCAAGCACTTACAGCGCTAGAAAGTATAGACGCTGATACTCGCTTGTTGGCACAGCTTGCCAAGTACATTATTGCGCGGGACCATTGATTATCGCCTAAAACACATGACTATTTAATGACAAGTTCCCTTTAAATTTATAAAACTATCGGCAAGCTTTGTATATAATTGGGCAAGGTTTGCTAAGGATATTACGAATAATATGACTCTTGATAGTAGCAAGTATCCATTATTGGCATTAGTTGATCAGCCACAACAGCTTAGGCAGTTGCCACAACAGAAGCTGAACGACTTTAGTGCTGAGTTAAGAAACTATTTATTAGATTCTGTCTCTCAAAGCAGTGGTCACTTAGCGTCAGGTTTAGGCACCGTTGAGCTTACTGTCGCACTTCATTACGTGTATAACACCCCTATAGATAGGCTCGTCTGGGATGTTGGCCACCAAGCTTACCCACATAAAATACTCACGGGCCGAAAAGAACAAATGCACACCATTCGTCAAAAAGATGGCTTGCATCCTTTTCCATTTAGAGAAGAAAGTGAGTATGACACCTTTAGTGTGGGACACTCGAGCACATCAATATCTGCTGCGTTAGCAATGGCAATTGCCGCTGAAAAAGAAGGTAAAAATCGCAAAACTGTCGCCGTTATCGGTGATGGTGCAATGACCGCCGGTATGGCTTTCGAAGCGATGAACCATGCAGGTGATGTCAAATCAGATATGCTGGTTATCTTAAACGACAATGAAATGTCTATTTCAGAAAATGTTGGCGCACTAAACAATCATTTTGCGCGCATTCTTTCTGGTAGTTTTTATACCAATATTCGCGAAGGTGGTAAAAAGCTACTCTCAGGTGTACCACCTGTCAAAGAGCTTGCCAGTAAGGTGGAAGAACACCTCAAAGGTATGGTGATCCCAGGGACCTTTTTTGAAGAGCTTGGCTTTAATTATATCGGCCCCATTGATGGTCATGATGTCGATATGTTAGTCGATACGCTGCGCAATATGCGTAACTTAAAAGGCCCGCAACTTCTGCATGTCAAAACGCAAAAGGGCAAAGGTTATCAACCAGCAGAAGCGGATCCCATAGGCTATCACGGCGTGCCTAAGTTTGACCCAAGCATTCACAAGCTACCAAAAAGTAAGCCAAGCGCACCTACTTTCTCAAAAGTATTTGGTGATTGGCTATGCGATATGGCAGAACAAGATCCTAAGCTAATGGCCATTACACCGGCGATGCGAGAAGGCTCAGGCATGGTGCGATTTTCTAAGGAACACCCAAGTCAGTATTTTGATGTCGCTATCGCAGAACAGCATGCAGTGACGTTGGGTGCTGGTTTTGCATGTGAAGGTTTAAACCCAGTTGTTGCGATTTATTCGAGCTTTTTGCAGCGCGCTTATGACCAATTAATTCACGATGTCGCAATCCAGAACTTGCCTGTGCTATTTGCTATTGATAGGGCTGGGATCGTCGGTGCCGATGGAGAAACCCATCAAGGGGCTTATGATTTAAGCTTTATGCGCTGTATTCCGAACTTAGTGATTATGGCACCGAGCGACCTCAATGAATGTCGTCAAATGCTGTACACCGGCCACACACTCAATCAACCTGCGGCAGTGCGTTATCCACGCGGCTCTGCTGGAAGTATTGAACCAGCTGCTGAAATGACACAGTTACCGATTGGTAAAGCAAATACGCTGCGTGAAGGAAATAAACTTGCCATATTAAACTTTGGTACGTTATTAGATAACGCACACAGTGTCGCAGAACAATTAGATGCCACACTGGTCGATATGCGCTTTGTGAAGCCACTCGATGAGTCTTTATTGACCACGCTTGCACAGACGCATACTCACTTTGTGACATTAGAAGACAATGCAATTGCTGGTGGTGCTGGTAGTGCCGTCAGTGAATATTTTGCCCAGCAAAATATTGCCCGCCCTGTCAAACATTTAGGTATTCCAGATGAATTTATCAAGCATGGAACACAAGATCAGATGCACGCAGAAATGGGATTAGACAGCGATGGGATCCTAGCGGCAACAAGTAGCTGGATGGAAAGCTAAATCTATAAGCGTGGTTGTCAAAGCAACCACGCTTATTGCCCTACAATACGGTTCAGTGATTACAGCCACTAAACAGTCACCCCAACACCTCTACCTCGCCCCAATTAGTGCTTAATTAGCAACAGTATTATTAGCACTGAACAATAAATATCTGTTCTTTTTATATTTTCACTTATTGATGCCACATATTGTATAACGCCCCGATAAAAACAGCTGAAAAATTAAAATAATCATTAAAAATCCAAATATAATCATGATGATAGAGGCAGACAATCTCTCTATTTGCGCTTAAATAAAGTGCTTGATTTACCTTCGATAGCTAAAAGTTGCAAGAAATTATGAGGAAATTAATACTCAACACGCTGTGAAAATAGGAGTAAGTTTTTACCCTATGAAACATTTCATATTGTTGAATAAACAATAGACAGTATTAATTTTATGTGATAAAAGTTTGTGAAAATTACATTATATATACGAGCTTAGTATTGTGATTGTCCGTACTCGGCAGTGTATCAATGAAGATTTAATCAACACATGTAGATTATCTAAAAGCGCAGCATATGTTAGCTAAATAATAAACAATTAGGGCACAGCATTAAATTGTTACTCAATAAATACAATAGATAACCAATCATACATGTTATACAGGGTCGTCTTTTTAAAGTGTTGTAAATAAGTAACGGAATAGATGTTAAAAGGAACAGGAAATGGTAGATTTTTTTGCAAGGTATATCACAGGTGATGATCTGAGAGCATTGCGTAAGAAAAAAGGGGTAACAACCGCAATCATGGCAAAACACTTGGGTGTTTGTCGTAAAACATATGAAAATTGGGAACGGGATGTAGGCCAACCTAAGTTAAATCAGTTTTTTGCGATTTGCGCTTTCTGTTCTATTGACTTGAGCGAGTTGATAACCAAAATAAGAGGCCACCAAAGCTCTTAATCAAAAAGCATCATCACACTCTGACAATAGGTTTACTTCAATATATAGACCTATGTCAGGGGCTTTTCTCAATACTCGACCCCATAAGAAATTTAACAATGACAGAACCTTGCCTTGACTCGGTTCATCTGCCCGATTTTTTACACTTATGGCTAATGTTGATAAAGTTTCATGTTTATAAACTCTCTTTAAAACATAACTTTATGTTTATTAAATAAACCAGTTTATGCCCTCATATTGCATTTTTTCTCTATTTCTTATCAATATAAATTCGACACAACATGATAAGGATAATTACTATGTTCAAACACACAATCACCCACATACTGACAGTGTTCAGTTTCATGCTCATAAGTATGAGTACCAGTGCCGATGAATACGCAGTCGGTGTCACGTATTTTACAGCGACCGATTACAGCCGTACCGAGAACCTCACCCCCAACCACGCTGATTATCGAGAAATATTAATCAAGATTTGGTACCCAACAACCATGCCCTCCCCCTCAGCAAGCTACCTTCACTTTCACACACAGCAATTCCCCTACTCCACTGCAACGCCCACAGACAATCATTTTCAGCTTCACCGATATTTAAAAACATTGCCCTTCGAATTAAGTATAAACGCGCCTTTAGCACAAAGTTCATCTCCTTTCCCCGTTGTCATGTACTCACATGGTTACCAATCAACGGTAGAGGATAAAGAAATCTTAATGATAGCGCTGGCAAAAAAAGGCTATATCGCAGTCAGCGTGGGCCATCCACATCATGCACAGTTTGTTACCTTGAGTGATGAGCAAAGTGCCACTTATGATCAAGATGCACGCGCCAACGACTTTTATATCAGTGAATTAGCTGATGTTAATTTTGAGGAACTGGTTGCGGAACTTGACTCTTTGGCTGGCGTAGATCTCAATGATGAGCAAGTAGAGCGTGTATATCAGTTAATGAGCTGGACTGAAGGCGACCGCAAGGGCTTAGATTTATGGGTCGCGGACATGCATTTCGCATTGGATCAACTTACACGCCTTCAATATGGACAATACTGGGGCATGCACTACGCCGGTGAGCATCTAAAAACATTTAAAGGCCAGTTGGACCTATCTCAATTAGCAGCCATTGGGCTCTCTTTTGGTGGCCCAACTGTCGCGGCTTTTTGCCATCAGGTATATCAATGTAAAGGGGCAATCAACTTCGATGGGTTACATTTTAATTTGTCCCCAACAATGCCATCATTAAAGCCTTATTTAATGATGCATTCCGAGTTACCACTCAATGGCGATTACAGCGTCGTATTCAA
Organism: Pseudoalteromonas luteoviolacea; assembly: GCF_000814765.1. Taxonomy (GTDB): domain Bacteria; phylum Pseudomonadota; class Gammaproteobacteria; order Enterobacterales; family Alteromonadaceae; genus Pseudoalteromonas; species Pseudoalteromonas luteoviolacea_H. The sequence continues at coordinate 377,749 of NZ_JWIC01000004.1, read as the reverse complement.
CCAACAAATTGCCGATACATATATGCTTCAAATTGACGGTGCACTTCACTGGGACTTTTCAGACTACCCTTATGTGTTTCCATTTGACCGCAATAGGCCTTACCTAGGCAGTATAGACCCTTACCTTGTCACTGATATTGTTAACTCCATTAGTTTAAAGTTTATCGATGTCTATCTTAAAGAAACCGCCACTAAAACAGAACTGACTGAGCTGTTAGAAAGCTATGCGCCCGTGCGATTTAAGAGCAAGCTAGGTAACTAACTTATAACTTGCCACATTCCCCATCACTTCTTTTACTGCCCCCTCATATTACGGGGGCATGCTCATGACATTTATACGGGCTAATTTTTGGCATTTTTACTGTTCCAGACGATACTTAAATCCTAAACATACGCCACACAATAGGCCAAATCATGCCAAGCCAAGCAAAAGACATGGAAGAAATGCTGTTTTTTAGCCAAATGCTCAATGAATGCTCTCCCCTTGAGCTACTAAAGCAAGTTCTAATGCATTCCCATCATGCCATCGTCATCACTGATGCAGATGCCAGTGCAGGCTACCGGATCATCTACGCCAATCCTGTATTTTGCCGCCATACAGGTTATGAGTTAGCAGAGCTTGTTGGCATGTCTCCACGCATATTACAGGGGCCCAAAAGCAACAAGCGTATCATTGAGAAATTAACACCCGCACTAAAAGAGCATGGCTTTTTTTACGGGGCATCGATTAACTACCGTAAAGATGGCAGCATGTACCCAGTTGAGTGGAATATCTCTGAAATTAAAAATGAGCAAGGGGAAGTCACCCACTATATGTCGATGCAAAAAGACCTCAGTAATTTTCACCGCCTTGCCAAACAAGTTAAAAAGAGCAATGAAAACTTTAAGAACTTTTATCTATCAACCACTCAAAAAGATAAATCCCATGAAAACAAAGCGGTGCTAGATTCACTCAAAGACAACCAAAAAATCTATGCGGGTGGCCTGAGAAATGATGAAAATGCCGATTTATTTGAGGATGCTTTTTTTGACTTTTCTCCAGATGAAATGGGAGCTTTAGGAAATAAAGTAGACAAAGGAGAGCTCAGCGCCGACGATTTTTGGCAAGAAAACCCGATTGATGATGAAGACATATCCTCATTAGTTGAATCGATTCAGGAAGTTGATGTTGAGCTTGGACTATTACAATCACAAGGACAAAGTAAAGAGCGCCTTGAAAACATCGCCAACGGCTTTAAGGAAGTTGCCAATAATCTCTATTTTTGTGTTGAGTTCAACGACGGCGCCTTGATCATCGATGAAGTCGCCAATGTGTTAAAGGAATTAGAAGAGAGTTACGAATTCCCTGTTGATGTACTCGTGACATTTAATAAGGAAGTATACGAGTGGTTAGACGGTGCCGTCATCACCAAAAATGCAGACAACATATTTGAAGGCGAAAACAATACCATCGCCGCAGGCAATCAGTTGCTGCTTTTTTTAAAGTAAAACAAAAGGGCTGAATAAACGATATCAGCCCTCATAAATGGCTCATCAATTGTCATTTTGATGATGTTTTCTCGCCATCAGTTTACGTTTTCTCTTGGCGATTTTGCTACGCTGTTCATCAGTAAGAATATGATGGATGGCATGTCGTGCTTCCAACATTGTCAACATAAAGGCTTGTTTTTTAGGTGAGCGTTCTTCTAACAAAAGCTGGGCTTGCGTTTTATCGAATGTATCTGCTTCAATGATAGCCTTAAATGCCTCACGAGGTTTAGCGGGGTACGCCTCTTTTAAATCCTCTAACTGCGCTTTATAAGTGGCAAACACGGCTTTGAGCTCTGTTTGCTGCGTTTGTGTCAATTCAAGATGACGAATCGCCTTGTCTGACAATAACCGCTTTTCTAAATGAGCAAATGGCTTCATGTGATGACGCTTTACTGTTTGCGCATGTGCTGTTGCTTCACTGGCGAATGTCGTGTGTGGGATCACTCCAACACTGATACAACTTACTAGTAAAAAACTGGCTAATTTATTCATCAAGGTATCTCCGGTTGATTGTATTAATGCGAAAAGTCGCTCTTACTCCTTTTAACTGAGCGCGCCTTGTATTCATGTCAGAGTGAACTTTAGCAAGCCTAAAGAAAAGCAACGTCAAGCTAACGTAAAGTTTTGTCAAAAGTGATTACAACGCATCTCAGAACTCTATTTTCCGCAAAAATGTGCAAATATTATTGAAATGATGAAAACGCATTGAGATCCACGCCAACCATGAATTGAACGTCTTTTAGCGTAAAGAAGTGTAAATTCAATTCGAAGCCTCTTATAGTTAAGTACAATAACCTCACAAGATAGTTGAAAAAGAAGCCACTATGAGCACGTCAATTCTCATCATCGACGATGATCAGTCACTTTGCGAATTACTGACAGAATACCTAGAAGCAGAACAATTTGATGTCGAATGCAAACATGACGGTGAACAAGGCTTACATAGCGCACTCACAAATGAATATGGCGTTATCTTACTAGACGTGATGATGCCTCAAAAAGATGGCTTTGAAGTATTAAAGTCATTGCGACTTGAAAAAATGACCCCTGTGATAATGCTGACCGCGAAAGGGGATGATTTTGACAGAATATTTGGACTAGAGCTCGGCGCTGATGACTATATCCCCAAGCCATTTAATCACCGAGAATTACTTGCACGGATCAAGGCCATCACGCGCAGAGTCGCCCACTTGACCCAACATAACACGCCTCTGAGCATTGAATTCCATGGTCTAGTGCTCGACATGGCATCGAGAAGTGCCAGTATACATAATCATACAATCCCTTTGACAGGCACAGAGTATGAAGTGTTATATCAACTGATGAAATCAGCGGGTGAAATCGTCAGTAAACAAACCCTATGCCAAAGTGTGTTAGGCCGCCCTTTAGTCGCTTATGATCGTTCCGTTGATATGCATGTCAGTAATGTCAGAAAAAAATTGGCGCAACACAGTGAACACACGTTTATCAAGACATTGCGAGGATCAGGATATATTTTCCTAACAGCTTAATATGAAAAAGTTTTTAGCAATCAAGGTCTTTTTTTGGTTTTGGTTAACCGTCTTATGTACTTTATCTCTTTTGATCAGCGTGAGCTTATTGCAGCCTGATACATTGGCAACGAAAGACATCTCCCCACCGATGCTCAAAAACTTATTTCACTTGCAAAGATCAATTGAACGCCATGCAGAGCGCTCACCTGACAAGTCCATTGAACACATTATTTCAAATCGTCGGCATGGCAAACGTGCCAAGGTCTATCTCAAGCATATCGAACCTGAAAAAAGCTTAGTCAGTCACCCAGATCTCTATAATTATGATTTAGCGCTTTTAAACTTTGCATTGGACGGCGAACCTAAAGCCATCAATACTGACAAATTTCGCGCATATGGCCCATTAAAAATGCATATGCGCGGCGACGACTTCCAATTGTTTATGATTTTAGATCACCGTGAAGGCGACCTCTTTCTTAAAGTCAGACTGATGCCACAGTGGTTAAAACTCGCCATCATTTTATTTGCCAGTATGTGCCTAAGTTACTGGTTTGCTCGAGGACTTCTTAAGCCAATTAAACAACTGCAAACGGCAGCGGCAAAGCTTGCCCATGGAGAACTCAATACACGGGCTAACGTAGATACCCACCGCCAAGACGAACTTGGGCAATTAGGAAAAGATTTTGACTCTATGGCCTCACAATTAGAGTCCCAAGTACTTAGCCAAAAACGCTTAATTGCCGATATCTCTCATGAGTTGCGCTCCCCCCTTACCCGTTTGCAGATGGCAACAGGCATCGCATCCAGCAAGGCCAGTGGTGATTTAGATAGTTACTTACAGAGAATCGAAAAAGAGTCTCAACTGCTTGAACAGATGCTCAGTGATATTTTACAGCTCTCCAAGCTGGAGTCTGGTATCAATCACTTCGCGCCACACCCTATATCGATTATTGACTTGCTTGCACCTGTAATCAATGATGCCGATTTTGAAAGCCAACAGCTAAACAAGGCCTTAAGCACCAATGAGCTGCCAGATGCCATTATTGATGGAGATGAAATTCTGCTCAGCAGAGCCATCGAAAACATTATTCGAAATGCGCTCAAATACGCCAAAAGTCAAGTCACAGTCACAAGTCTCATAGCAGAGCAAGCTCTTATACTCACAGTATCCGATGATGGACTGGGTGTCAGTGATGATATGCTTGATAAGCTGTGTATTCCATTTTATCGCGCCTCGCAATCAAGAACCCCAGATAGCAACAAAGCTGGCGGGTTTGGCCTCGGCTTGGCGATTGCACAACACGCGATAAAAGTGCATCATGGGCACATCGAATTTAAAAATCAGCAAGGTCTTCATGTGACCTTAACGATCCCACTACAGCAACCTTAATGTTTTATAGTCACAGTGCATCCTTGGGTGATAACCAGCCAGAAATAGAGCAACATTGGCAAGCTGGTACGAAAGGCCATATCAGCACACAACTCGGTAACGTATTTTATTTTCGTCATATCCCAGCATGTGCCAAATACACATTGGTGCTGGTGAACGGTCGGATAGAAAGCACCTATAAATATAAAGAATTACTCTGGGAATTGGCTAAAAATAATATTGGTGTTGTGACCTTTGATCACCCAGGGCAAGGCTATTCTGATCGCCTCTTGGCAAATCATCAAATAGGACACATTGACCACTTTGCGCAATATCGCGAAGTATTGAGTCTCATTATTACAGAGCAAGTTACTCCACACACTAAAAATTGGCTGTTTTTAGCGCACTCAATGGGCGGTGCCATCGTGCACAACTACCTTGCATACACGCCAGCAACAAGCGCCAGAGGGGCATTTCTCAGTGCACCGATGTTTGAAATCAACACATCCCCTTACCCAACTTGGTTCGCAAAGTGGATTGCGAAAGCAGCTTGCACACTGGGTAAAGCCACACATTTTGCCATTGGTCAGCAACCTTATCAGCCAAAACCATTTGCAGATAATGAACTTACAGGGTGTAGCGCTCGATATCACGTATTTAGAGAACTGTACGCACAGCACACAGAACTACAACTCGGCGGAGTGAGTTTTGGCTGGTTAAATGCGGCGCTCAATGAAACCACCAGCAAGCAACCACTACCAAGTGCTGTTCCAATCAGTATCGCCAGCGCTAAGCATGACAGTATCGTCAATAGCCAAGCACACTTCTCTTTCGCCTCGCAGTATGCATTGTGTACTATAAAAAGTTACCCTGGTAAACACGAACTGCTCTGTGAAGTAGATGCTATTAGACGAGCAGTGCTTATGCAGTGCTACGAATTTGCAGACTCGGTGACACTCAACGAAACCGGATCTTGATGCACAAGCACATCGATTTCTCCTTCACTATTCGCCTGGATCCGTGCAACCACTTCATCCGCAATTTGATGTGCCTCCATCAAGGGCATATCGTCATCAAGCTCTAGGTGAAGTTGCACAAATTTAATTTTGCCGCCTTGGCGCGTTCTTAAGTTATGCACACCATATACGGCTGCATGTGAGGTAGCAATGGCCACTATTTCGGCTTTTTCTTCCTCAGGAAGCTCCTTATCCATTAAGTGATCCGCACTTTCTCGAGCAATGCCCCAGCAATTGTACAGTAAATATAAAGCAACCCCGATAGCAAACACGGGATCAGCCCAACCAATACTATAATGACTCAACATCATCGCGATAAGTACAGCAATATTAAGCAAGATATCACCTTTGTAATGCATTGAGTCTGCTTTTATTGCTAAAGATTGGGTGCGCTTTACAACTTGGTGTTGAACTGCAACCACGAGCAAAGTGCAAATAATGGCAAATATGCTTACCCAGACCCCCAGTAAACTCTGATTAATTTCAACGGGGTTAAACAAACGCTCAATACCATGAAAAGCCAGTAAACAGGCTGAACCAGAAATAAACGCAGCTTGACCAAGACCTGCGAGTGCTTCCGCTTTTCCATGACCAAATCTATGGTCATCATCAGCAGGGCGAAGCGCATAACTCAGAACAAAAAAGCTCATGAGCGAAGCGGTCACGTCCAACATAGAGTCGGTTAATGACCCCAGCATCGCAGCACTGCCTGATGAGAGCCAAGCCCACGCCTTCGCGGCAATCATCACTCCCGCCATAATAATGGTAAAAATACTTGAAAAACGAACTAATGCGTCATAATTTCGCGCCACACTTCCCCCTCAATAACGCCGGCGACCATCCTCTCATCATACGACAGATCAGCTAATAGGTAGAAACTTTGTGCCAAAAAACAAATAGCTACCATATTAAAGTATCAACCCATTTGCCTGTCTAGCAGACATAAGCCTTTTTTAACATAGACTGTTTTGTTGGATGAGAATTAATAAAAAGTCCATCAGACCTTATAACCTCTCTATATTATCTAGTTGCACAACGTCCAATAAGCTATACTGCGCTCAAATTGAGTTAGAGGTTAATCATGTTAGACATCGTTTTATATCAACCTGAGATCCCACCAAATACGGGTAACATTATTCGTTTATGTGCCAACACAGGCTATTCATTACACTTGATTGAGCCGCTGGGATTTGATTGGGATGACAAACGTGTAAGGCGTGCAGGACTGGATTACCATGAATTCAGTGAAGTAAAGCGTTACCCGTCTTACGAAGCATATTTAGAACAACGCAAGCCTAAACGTGTATTTGCATGCACAACCAAAGGCAAAGCTTATCACCATGCACCAAAATACCAAGCTGGTGATACATTGTTGTTTGGACCTGAAACCCGAGGTCTGCCTGAAGAAATTATTTTTTCTCTACCAGAAGATCAAAGGCTAAGAATTCCAATGAAACCAGATAGCCGCAGCATGAACTTATCTAACGCGGTATCCGTATTCGTATATGAGTCTTGGCGTCAGTTTGAGTTTGATGGCGCGGTATAAAACACCTTACCAAAAATTGACCCCATGCTAATTGGGTTAGATTAGAAAAATCAAAAAAGCCGCTATTAAGCGGCTTTTTACTCTAGATTACTCGCTAGATATGAGGAGTTATAGCTTGTCTTCTACCTCTGCAAGGCCTTTATCTTCACCTTCCTCATCTTTAATGGTTGCTTGAAGTAATAACATTTCACGTAGTTTGCCTTCAATCTCGTCAGCGATTGCCACGTTTTCTTTCAAGAACTTAATTGAGTTCGCTTTACCTTGACCAATCTTATTGCCATTGTAGCTGAACCAAGCACCCGCTTTGTCGACTAGCTTGTGCTTAACACCTAAGTCAATTAGTTCACCCTGCTTAGACGAGCCTTCGCCATACATGATGATGAATTCCGCTTGCTTAAATGGAGGCGCAACTTTATTTTTAACAACTTTAACACGTGTTTCGTTACCCACAACCTCGTCACCCTCTTTCACAGAGCCGATACGACGGATATCTAAACGGACTGATGAATAGAACTTAAGTGCGTTACCACCAGTGGTCGTTTCAGGGTTACCAAACATCACACCAATCTTCATACGAATTTGGTTAATGAAGATACATAGCGTGTTTGAACGCTTGATGTTACCAGTTAATTTACGTAGTGCTTGCGACATCAAACGCGCCTGAAGACCAACGTGAGAGTCACCCATGTCACCTTCGATTTCTGCTTTAGGTGTCAAAGCAGCTACCGAGTCAACAACAACAACGTCTACAGCACCTGAACGTACTAACATGTCACAGATCTCTAGCGCCTGCTCACCAGTGTCAGGTTGAGAGACCAGTAAGTCATCAACATTTACACCGAGCTTTTCAGCATATACTGGATCAAGTGCGTGCTCTGCATCTACGAATGCACAGGTTTTACCCATTTTTTGTGCTTGGGCAATAGTTTGTAACGTCAGTGTTGTTTTACCTGAAGATTCAGGTCCATAAATTTCAACAATACGACCAGTTGGCAGACCACCGATACCCAAAGCAATATCCAGTCCCAATGAACCAGTTGACACTGACTCGATGTCTAAAGCTTGGCTATCACCCAGCTTCATGATTGATCCTTTACCAAATTGACGCTCAATTTGCGACAATGCAGCATCTAATGCTTTTTGTTTGTTATCGTTCATCTGTTTCTCCAATCTAGCGTAATGCGAACAAGTATACTGTATAGAATTACAGTATCAAGAGCCTTTTACTGATTTATTAAAGAAATTATTTTTTCTAAAATAAATTCAATAGCTTGCAACCTAACTTCCGCTCGACCTCCGGGAAACACTTGCATAAAAGTCTGTGTATCCCCCTGTATATCTATTGCAAACCATACAGTACCAACAGGTTTTTCTTTACTGCCGCCACTTGGCCCTGCAATGCCAGATACCGATATCGCAATATCTGCTTTACCCGCAGCTCTTGCGCCTGCGGCCATCTCAATGACTGTCTGCTCACTGACTGCGCCATATTGAGCAAGCGTTTGCTCTGATACGCCCAGTAATTCACGCTTCGCCTCATTGCTGTATGTGACAAAGCAACGATCGATATAGGCAGAGCTTCCCGGCGTATCTGTGAGCGCATAACTAATTCCACCACCAGTACAAGACTCAGCGGTAGTGATCACGAAGCTTTTATTCGTTAGAATAGCGCCCAATTGTGCCGCTAATGCGGCGATTTTAGTGTGTATTTCCATACAAAAAACCTTAGGTAGAAGCATGTCATTAGATCTTTATTCTGAACATACTATAAAGCAACAAACACCTATGATGCAGCAGTATCTTAGGATCAAAGCCCAACATCAAGAGATCCTGCTATTCTACCGTATGGGTGATTTTTACGAATTATTTTTCGATGATGCCATTCGCGCCGCACAGCTACTCGACATTTCGCAAACACATCGCGGTAAAGCCGGTGGTAATCCCATTCCAATGGCGGGTGTACCCTATCATGCCGTAGAGAACTACTTGGCAAGATTAGTGCAAATGGGTGAGTCAGTTGCGATCTGTGAGCAAGTTGGCGACCCTGCAACCAGCAAAGGCCCGGTTGAGCGCAAGGTTGTACGCATTGTCACACCGGGTACCGTCACTGATGAAGCCCTACTACAAGAGCGTCAAGACAACTTGCTTGCTGCAGTGTGGCAAGATAAAAACAAATATGGCGTTGCCTATTTAGATATCAACTCTGGGCGCTTTAATGTTGTAGAGCTGGCAACGGACGAAGCGCTGATGTCAACGTTACAACGCTTGCAGCCAGCTGAATTACTCTATCCAGAGTCATTTCAAAATTTAATCGTACTTGAGCAAGTCAAAGGCTGTCGCCGTCGTCCAGATTGGGAGTTTGACTTAGACACCGCCAAACACCTACTTTGCCAACAATTTGGCACCAAAGACTTGATCGGGTTTGGTGTCGAATCGGCCTCTGCGGGATTAATTGCAGCAGGCTGTGTCATGCAATATGTCAAAGATACCCAACGTACAGCACTGCCGCATATCAGAGCCATTACCTTAGAGAAAAATGAACACGCTGTGATTTTAGATGCAGCAACGCGCAAAAACCTTGAGCTCACAGTCAATTTATCTGGTTCTATCGATAATACCCTGGCACAGGTACTCGATAAAACAGCGACGCCTATGGGGTCTCGTTTACTTAAGCGCCGGATCCATACACCGGTCCGTGACCGAGCTGAACTGAATGCACGTCTAAACGCCATCTCAAGCATAATCGATATGCATTTAGGTATTGAGCTGTATGATGCCCTGCGTCAAATAGGTGATATTGAGCGTGTCGTCGCAAGGCTTGCACTGTGCAACGCAAGACCACGAGATTTAACGCGTCTTCGCAGTGCATTGCAAGCACTACCGCCACTACATCAATTGTTAAATGAGAGTGATGATGCGCGCATCCAACAGATCAAAGCGCAATCTCCTGAGCTACCTCATTTACAAGATTTACTCGAGCGCGCAATCATCGACAACCCGCCAGTGCTGATCAGAGATGGTGGCGTCATTGCCACAGGCTATAATGCGGAATTAGATGAGTGGCGTGCGCTCAGTGAAGGGGCAACCGATGTCTTAGAACAACTAGAAGAGCGGGAGCGCGAGCGTACTGGTATCAGCACCTTAAAAATCGGTTACAACAAGGTGCATGGTTTTTATATTGAGATCAGTAAAGGCAACGCGCACCTTGCACCACCTGAGTATATTAGACGCCAAACCCTAAAAAATAATGAACGCTATATTATTCCTGAGCTAAAAGAGCACGAGGACAAAGTCCTAGGCAGTCAATCCAAGGCACTGGCGCTTGAAAAGCAGCTATATGAGCAATTATTTGAATTAATTGCCCCTTATCTAGAGCAATTACAAACAATGGCTGCGGCACTGGCAGACTTGGATGTATTGAATACATTAGCTGAGCGCGCACAGACACTGGATTACTGTAAACCAGAACTCACCTCAAGCGATGAAATCAATATTCAAGCTGGTCGCCACCCTGTGGTTGAACAAGTCAGCAGTGAGCCCTTTATTGCAAACCCAGTGCACTTGAGCAATGACAGAAAAATGTTGCTGATCACAGGTCCAAATATGGGCGGTAAATCAACTTATATGCGCCAAACCGCGTTGATTGTGCTAATGGCACATATTGGTAGCTTTGTGCCTGCAAGCCATGCGCACATTGGCCAAATTGATAGGATCTTTACTCGTATTGGTGCAAGCGACGATCTTGCCTCAGGGCGTTCAACCTTCATGGTTGAAATGACTGAAACCGCTACCATACTCAACAACGCAACCGAGCAGTCTTTGGTATTAATGGATGAGATTGGCCGAGGCACCAGTACATACGATGGCCTATCACTGGCATATGCCACAGCTGACTATCTTGCGAATAAAATCTCTGCCAAGACATTATTTGCAACCCATTACTTTGAGCTTACTGAGCTAGCTGAGCAGCAATCTGGTCTTGTTAATGTGCATCTCGATGCGGTTGAGCACAATGACACCATAGCATTCAAACATACCGTACTCGAAGGCGCGGCAAGTAAAAGCTTTGGTTTACAAGTAGCAGGCCTTGCTGGTGTGCCAAAAGCCGTTATCAAGTTAGCCAAACAAAAACTCACACTGCTTGAGCAACATCAAAGTGTCGTGGATGGTGTCCAGCCAACAACAGTACCTCAACAACACAGTTTAGTACTCAATACTGAACCTTCTGAAGTAGAGCAGCTTCTAGAGTCTATTGACCCAGATGAGCTGACTCCAAAACAAGCGCATGCTTTGCTTTATCAGCTAAAAGACAAGCTATAACAAAAAGGGCTGCACCATCGCAGCCCTTTTTCTTACATTGGGTAGAACGTTAAAGTGTATGGTTATATTGCAAACCAAATACTGACGCATGACCTTTTGACTTAAAGCCCCACTCGCTACCGAAATTATCTTTTTCAACAAAGCGCTGCGTTTTACCTCGAATGATGCTCACACCGACATCTAAGCTTGAATTCGCCGTTAATTGATATTCTGCACCAAATGAGTACCAAATACGGTCTGTATCAGGAATAGAGATGGACATATGATTTTCATCCGCTGGTGACTCATCATACGCAAAACCTGCACGTAACTTAAGCACTTCGCTCCACTGGTGATCCGCGCCAATTGAGTAACGTAACGAGTTACTGAAGTTTTCGTCCTTTGTGAACACAGTGCCAACATTTTCAACATTGGCCGCTAGTGTTTGGAAGCTATTCCAGCCAGTCCACAAAATGCTGTAATGTAGCGCAGTTTGTTTGTCTAACTTGTGCGAGCCAGATATTTCAGCAATTGCAGGTAATGTGATTGCAACGCTACCAGGTAAAGCCTGTCCACCCGTACCATTGAAAGGCGCGACTGCTGGTAGCTGGTTACTGAAAGTGCCTTTAAATGTAATGTCTGTTTCACTGCGGTAGTGAAAACCAAAGCGATGGTCTTCGTCAATGTTAAACACCGCCCCCACATTCCAACCAAATCCAGTATCATCACCTTCTAAGTTTACGACCTCAGTATCACTAGGTACACCAAACGTATTTACACCTAGGTTTCTAAGAATTTTCGCATCAGCATAAACATGGTTTAGTCCCGCCGCGATGCTCCACTGCGCATTAACTTGATAGGACGCTGCAATACCGGTGTTAATAGTCACGATTTCAGTTTCACCTGCAATTTGACCAGCCACATAGTCGTCATCAAACTCGGTTGCCAGCCCAAACTGAGAATACATACCGCCACCTACAGACCATTTATCATTAATATTGGTGGTGATAAACGCGCTTGGCACAACCGCACTTGGGGCAATACTGCTATTATCTAGTGCTGATGCAGGTACACCATTGTTAGTACTCGTACCTTGCAAACTCACATCCGGTTTGACATACATCGCAGATACACTCACCTGCGTCCCCTTTAGTTTATTCATCAATGCTGGGTTACGTGAAACCACCGATGCATCATCCGCGACACTGGCCTCGCCCGCGTATGCTCTGCCTAAACCGGATACATTTTGCTCAGCTAACTGAAATGCAGCTGCTAAACCCTGCGTTGATGTGATCATTGCGCCTGCACCTATCAGTGCAACCATAATTCTGTTCATTCTTGCCTCTTAATTTCTAACCGCAATAAAATTAATGGTTTGACACACTACAGAAAACCGAATTAAAAATCCTCAACTTTGACACTTTTAACCCACCAATTGCGTAAAATAAAAGCTTTTAATTACTTTTAATAACAAGTCAGACCAGAAATTAAACATTCATCACACAACTATAAATGAGACTAATTCTCAATATCATTGAACCATGTGCGAGTTTCACATATACTCTTTGCCATTCAAGTGAGGAGAATAATCATGATGGTGTTATTGATTATGGCAGCGCTGCTGTTTTCAGGCGTCAGCGTGTACTGTTTATGTAAAGCAAACTATTGTGCGTGCCAGCGCGCCGGCCAGTGTGACAACCCAGTAAACCATTACTGGTTAGGCGCCATCATCGCTGCGCTATTTGCTTTGGCTTGTTGTTGCCTTGCTCTGCATAGTGAAAAAGGCACCTTGCTTTGGATTGTATTGATGTCTAGCTGTCTTGCAGGTGCACTGCTCTCAGCCAAGGTACAAAGGTTAAAACGTTGCAAGCAGGCTAAACAAGCAAATTCTCTTGCAACAGACGGGATAAATTAATCTGGTAGTCGATTGGTCTCACATTTGACACAATTTTAATATCATTTGTGGCACTGAGATCGACATCTTTCAGTGTAATTTGATGCATGTGTTTCACGTTATAAAACACGCGAACAATCGGTGATGTAGGTGAGCCTTCATTACCCGCCATTACCAACCCTAAACGGTCATTGGTCAGCTTTACTAATGTGCCAACGGGGTGTATCCCAATACACTTGATAAACTTTTGCACCAATACCGCATCAAACTGGTCTTTGTTAGATAACAAAAAGCGCAGAGCATGCACAGGCTCTATGGCCTTCATTGCTGGCTGATCCGTTGTTAACGTTGCATAGGTATCGACAATGGCCATAACACGTGCAGCTTTACTTAACTTATCTTGCTCAAGTCCCCGTGGAAAACCACTGCCATCTAGGCGCTCATGATGATTTACAATCATGTCTATCATCAAAGGGGTTATTCCCTTTTCCTCTTTAACCATCGCCACAGAATAAGCAACATGTCTTTGCATATAGCGCGTTTCATTGTCACTCAGCGGAGTCGTCTTCTCCTGAATACTTTGCGGCACCTTACTCCTGCCGATGTCATGCAGCATCGCAGCCATCGCCATTTGTTCTACCACATGAGGCTTCAGGCCCAGATATTTAGCAAAAATGGTCATCAAGATTGTGCAGTTGATCATATGACGCCAACTAAACCCACGTTTGTCTTTGAGACGGGTTAAAATCGCCATAACATTACTATTTTGAGTCACTGACGACACAATCTCTTTACTGATGTCATTGACCAAATGCATCTGTAGTGCTTCGCCACCGAGAATATTGCCATAGATCAGTTGCAGCTTTTTATTCTGCATTTCAAATTGATTCAACGCTTCAGAAAAGACTTCAGCGGTGGGCAGCGGATTCGTTCCTACTGAAGTTAACAGCGCATCGGTGTCCTGCTCTATTTCAGTGTCTGGCGTTTCAGCCTGAGACGATGATGCTCTCTGTACGCTGTGTGTTATTGTGCTATTGGCGGCATCCGTCTTGATAAAACGCTCAGGTACAGGCACCTGGCTTTGCGTAATATCAATATTGAGTTCTAAAACACCATCCGCTTCGAGCTGTGTGATTATCGCCGAATTACGCACCATCCCTCGTGACTTTAATTTAATATCTGCATCAGATCTTAATTTATGAACACTGTCCACAAACATACCTGGTACAAGTTCACTAATGGGAATTGTTGCGTGCATGGTTCCTAAGAGAAGCTTTTTTAATCAAACGCAATAATATGCATAGTTACGACAAAATTGTCTACTATAAGATCAAAATACAAGAATAAAGGATTAGAAAAATAGATAGAGAGAAGTCCATTTCTTTCTCAAAGGGTGCTACCTGACTGAATTAGTCTTGGAAGTAGGTACCCCAACCATCATATTCAACGCCAGTTTGCTCTGCAATTGCAACCAACTTAGTCACGTCTTCCAGGATAACTTCGGCGTTTAATTCAGCTTCAACAACAATATCAAAGCCCCATATTTTACCACCGTCTTCCAGCTCTAGCTCAGCTGGCTCTTCAACATCATAACCCAGTTTAAATGCAGCTAATGCGGCCTCTTCCAGCTTATCAAAGTTTTCACATACAAAGTGATGCTCAACCTCATACAGCTTTTCTGGATTGGAGCCGTCTTCAAGAAGCGACTCAACAATGTCTTCACTGATCTCTTGCCAATTTTCCATCAGCTTTTCTCACCTTTATCTAATTGTGCGATTTTATCGGCCATCTTAGCATGAATGCGCACCGCATGCTCTCTTGCCGAGCAATCCTCTGATAACTTAATCGGTGCCAGCATTGAAATATAAACTTTGCCGTTGTTCCAGCGATTAAGCTTAATTTTATCTTTCGTTGAACTCATGCAGACTGGAATAATTGGCACTTGAGCATTTTTTGCAGCGTGAAAAGCACCGGTTTTAAATGGTAAAAGGCCACGTCCATAGCTGCGCGTCCCTTCGGGAAACATCCACAGTGATAAGCCTTTTTGTTTGATCTTCTCAACCGCTTTATCTAACGTACCCACCGCTTTAGAGCGATTTGCACGGTCAATTAAAATATTGCCAGAGAGCCAATAAAGCTGACCAAAAAACGGGATCCACTTAAGGCTTTTTTTACCCATACTGACAGTGTTTTGCGGTACCACAGCAGGCAAGGTAAATAAGTCATAGTTATTCTGGTGGTTTGCAACGTACAGTGCAGGGCCAACCTCAGCCACTTCTGGTGCTCTGTCTATCACTAACTCAACCCCGATTACCTTGGCCATAGAGCCAAACCAAGAGGCGATAACGTGCACATTGTTGCGATGGAAAGGTCTTACAATACACAGTGCCAATCCAAAAATACAACTCATAATAATAAATATGGCCATTGCCAAAATTCGTAATAAAGCTAACAAACTCAGCGCTCCTAAAACTTGATCGATGCATTATAATCAAATAAGCGTACACTTGTAAGCTCAATTTTTTATGACACAAAAAAATACCGCCCCATAACTGGAGCGGTATTTAAAAATCTTGAATGCGTTAACGCTTAGCTCATCGCTGCTTGCAGCTTTTTCATAGCCGACTTCTCAAGCTGGCGAACGCGTTCAGCAGAAACACTATATTTGTCAGCCAAGTCTTGCAGTGTCGCCTTATCTTCCGCTAACCATCTCGCTGCTACAATATCCTGAGAACGCTCATCTAGCGTCTTCATTGCCGCCAGCAAACGATTTTGTGCTTGCTGCTGATACTGCTCTTCTTCAATTACTTCAGCAATGTCACTGTTTGAATCAGCGAGATACTGAACTGGTGAAAAGTTGCTGCTTTGCGTCCCTTCATCTTCATCTGACCCTAAATCGAAGCCCATATCTTGGCCGCTCATACGCGACTCCATCTCACGGACTTCTTTTTCACTGACACCGAGCTCAGAAGCTACAGTGCTCACCTCTTCTTGATTAAACCAACCAAGACGCTTTTTATTCTTACGCAGGTTAAAAAACAGTTTACGTTGTGCTTTTGTTGTCGCAACTTTGACGATGCGCCAGTTTTTAAGCACATACTCATGAATTTCAGCTTTAATCCAGTGCACTGCAAACGAGACTAGTCGCACGCCCACTGTTGGGTTGAAACGTTTGACCGCTTTCATCAAGCCAATATTACCTTCTTGGATAAGGTCAGCTTGCGGCAGGCCATAGCCTGAGTAACTTTTAGCAATGTGTGCTACAAACCTGAGGTGAGACATAATGAGCTGTTTTGCGGCATCTAGGTCGCCATTTTCATGAAGACGTGTAGCAAGCTTATGTTCCTTTTCAGCGTCCAGCATAGGAATCGTGCTCACAGCTTGCAGGTATCCTTCGATACTCGCACTTTGCTGTCCAACTGTTAATGCCATTGCATATGTGTCTTTACTCATTTTTCACCTCAGTGATAAATTCTTTCGTTTATTTTAGCACTCTAACCCTTAGAGTGCTAACTGAAATCTACTACTTTTCTAGCCTAAAAATCAAGCTTTTTATTATTAACAATAAATGAATAAATAAGATATTGATTTTAAAGAAATTTATCAACTGTAAAATTTAACAGATTGAAGCAGACAGAAAAAAGGCAAGCAGACTGATGACAACACAGTCTGCTAAAAATGAAAATCAGACCTTCTCAGGTTCAATTTCACGAATATATTTTTGTACAGAAAGGTAAGAGCCGATAAAGCCCAAAGAAATTGCTAACAAGAGTAAAGAAAACAGCTCTGACAGATTTAAACCTTCTAATACAAAGTTACTCTGATACACACCCACAACCAGCGATACAGCAGATTCCAGCCACCAAAGCATCAGTACAACACATATAAAAGCAACTAAGCCACCGACAACTCCATACCAAATCCCAGTCCATAGGAAAGGAGTGTGAATAAAAGTATTGGTCGCCCCGACAAGCTTCAACACTTGTATCTCTTCTTTTTTATCCATAATAGACAAGCGAATAGTGTTACCAATAATCAGAACAACCGCACTGAGCAGTAGCAAACCAACGGTAAATACACTTTCTTTCAACAGCCCTAATAGTGCATTCAAACGCTCAAGCCACTCAATATCCAACTTTCCAAACTCGACCTCACGCTCTCCTTGTAGCTTTTCAAGCAGTACCTGAGCACTTTCTGCACCTCGATGACGTTTAGTTGGTGTGACCAAAACCACGCTTGGTAGCGGGTTTTCTTCTAAATAATCCAGCGCTTGCCCAAACCCAGAGATTTGCTTGAACTCTGTTAGCGCCTCAGAGCGAGAAATAAAGCTGACAGAGTCCACTTCCGGATAGAGAGCTAATCGTTTAACTAATGTTTGCGTCTCTTGCTCGGTGATCTCTTCTTTAACGAATAATGAAATCTCCGCCGCCTCTTGAAAACCACTACTGACTTTTTGTACGTTTTTAACGACAACATATAAAGTGGTCGGCAAAGTTAAGCTTAACCCCAATACTAATATGGTCATTATTGATGCCATAGGCGTACGCCACATTTCGCCTAAGCTATGTACACCATGACGAAATATCGTAATAACAAAAAAATACAACTTTAAAAACAGCGATTTATCCTGACTATTAACCTGATTACCGCGCCCTTTAAATAGCAAACTCATAACGAATCTCCTATAAAGTCACCTTTTAAAGGATCAACAGCCAAAGGGTCTTGTAGCATACGTCCGTGGTCCAGCGTCAAACTGCGATACTTCATGCGAGCAATGAGCCCCAAATCATGGGTCGCAATTAAGACCGAAGTACCGTGACGGTTGAAGTCTTCAAACAGGGTTAAGATTTCCATAGATAATTCTGGGTCTAGGTTACCAGTCGGCTCATCGGCGAGCAAAAGAGGAGGTGAATTAACAATGGCTCTCGCAATGCCTACCCGTTGCTGCTCACCGCCAGACAATGTGCTCGGTTGACATTTTACCTTATCTAACAGACCCACTTTATCCAGCGCAGCATGTACCCGCTTAGTAATGTGCTTACGATGCGTCCCTTCAATAACGAGCGGCAAAGCAACATTATCAAAGATGTTGTAACGCTCCAGCAGTCGGTGATTCTGAAATATAATGCCAATATCTCGGCGAACAAAAGGGACTTGGCGGTTAGAGATGCTATTTAGGTCAACATCGTTGATGGATACCCTCCCTGCTGACGGACGCTCCATTAAACTGATCAGCTTTAACAAGGTGCTTTTCCCCGCGCCACTGTGACCAGTTAAAAATGCGAGCTCACCTTTGCCAAGCTCAAAGCTCACTTTCTCGAGCGCTCTGTGACCTCCAGGGTAAGTTTTGCTTACTTGTTCGAATTTAATCATATACGACCTACAAAATGCGTATGCTCTGTCCTTATAGAGAAAAAGCGCCTCGATTAGTCGGGCGCTTTTTTGCTTTTAACTTTTCTGTTCATCATCTTGGCTAAATAACGCCTCGATAAAATCATCGCTCTTGAACGTTCTCAAGTCATCGATACCTTCACCCACACCGATATAGCGAATTGGAATTTTAAATTGATCAGCAACGGCGAAAATAACACCACCTTTTGCAGTACCATCTAATTTAGTTAGCGTGATACCAGTTAAACCCACTGCTTGGTCAAATAGTTTAACCTGACTAATGGCATTTTGACCCGTACCTGCATCAATCGTCAGCATCACTTCATGGGGTGCATCTGGGTCAAGCTTTTTCATTACTCGTGCAATTTTTTCAAGCTCTTGCATCAGGTTATCTTTGTTTTGTAAACGACCCGCCGTATCAGCGATCAGCACATCCACATTTCGGGCTTGAGCCGCTTGAAACGCATCAAATACCACTGACGCACTGTCCGCACCGGTATGCTGAGCGACCACTGGAATATCGTTACGCTCGCCCCATACTTGTAACTGCTCTACAGCTGCCGCTCGGAATGTATCTCCTGCTGCAAGCATCACAGACTTACCTTGTGACTGGAACTGTTTTGCCATTTTACCGATTGTGGTCGTTTTACCGACACCATTCACACCGACCATTAAAATCACATATGGTTTTTTGCCTGTATTGATTTCTAGTGGTTGCTCAGCATCCTTTAAGATCTCAGCCATTTCACTTTTCATCAATTCGTACAGCGCATCACCATCTTTTAACTGCTTGCGATCTGCAGCATCAGTCAGATTATCAATCAGCTTCATGGTGGTTTCAACACCCAAGTCAGCGGTTAATAACTGAGTTTCTAGTTCCTCAAATAAGTCATCATCAATTTTCTTGCCGCGGAAAATTGACGCAAAACCAGAACCAATATTTTCTTTTGTTTTAAGAAGTCCCTGTTTTAAGCGTGCAAAAAAGCCTTTCTTCTTTGGCTTTTCTGCTTCAGCTTGCTCTTTGGCTAGACGCTCAGCTTCTTCGCGCTCTGCCTGTTCTTTCGCTAGACGTTCTGCTTCTTCACGCTCTGCCTGTTCTTTGGCTAAACGTTCTGCTTCTTCACGCTCTGCCTGTTCTTTGGCTAAACGTTCTGCTTCTTCACGCTCTGCCTGTTCTTTCGCTAGACGCGCTGCTTCTTCACGCTCAGCTTGTTCTTTGGCTAGACGTTCTGCTTCTTCACGCTCTGCCTGTTCTTTGGCTAAACGCTCAGCTTCTTCACGCTCTGCCTGCTCTTTGGCTAAACGCTCAGCTTCTTCACGCTCTGCCTGCTCTTTGGCTAAACGCTCAGCTTCTTCACGCTCTGCCTGCTCTTTGGCTAAACGCTCAGCTTCTTCACGCTCTGCCTGCTCTTTGGCTAGACGCTCTGCCTGCTCTTTGGCTAGGCGTTCTGCTTCTTCACGCTCTGCCTGTTCTTTGGCTAGACGCGCTGCTTCTTCACGCTCAGCTTGTTCTTTGGCTAAACGTTCTGCTTCTTCACGCTCGGCTTGCTCTTTGGCTAGACGCTCAGCTTCTTCACGCTCAGCTTGTTCTTTGGCTAGACGCTCTGCTTCTTCACGCTCGGCTTGCTCTTTGGCTAGACGCTCAGCTTCTTCACGCTCGGCTTGCTCTTTGGCTAAACGCTCAGCTTCTTCACACTCTGCCTGCTCTTTGGCTAGACGCTCTGCTTCTTCACGCTCGGCTTGCTCTTTGGCTAGACGCTCAGCTTCTTCACGCTCTGCCTGCTCTTTGGCTAAACGCTCAGCTTCTTCACGATCTGCCTGTTCTTTTACTAAACGCTCAGCTTCTTCACGCTCTGCCTGTTCTTTGGCTAGACGCTCTGCTTCTTCACGCTCCGACTGCTCTTTGGCTAGACGCTCTGCTTCTTCACGCTCAGCTTGCTCTTTGGCTAGACGCTCAGCTTCTTCACGCTCTGCCTGCTCTTTGGCTAGACGCGCTGCTTCTTCACGCTCGGCTTGCTCTTTGGCTAGACGCTCAGCTTCTTCACGCTCTGCCTGCTCTTTCGCTAGGCGTTCTGCTTCTTCACGCTCAGCCTGCTCTTTGGCTAGACGCTCTGCTTCTTCACGCTCAGCTTGCTCTGTGGCTAGACGCGCTGCTTCTTCACGCTCGGCTTGTTCTTTATCGGATTTACCAAACCCCAACCAAGATAAAAATTTGTTTTTCTTTCCCATAACCAACTAATACCATATAAGTTTGTATTGTGATTTAGCAGCCATAACCGTATCTATGATCACCACTATTAAACGCAAAGCTGTATAACGCTGCACACATGCGCACCGCCATCTAATACTGTTTGCCAAAATGTTGGGATTTGTACAAAGACCTTAATAATCACACAAAAGACTTTGTGATAATTGTTATAATCACTAAGTTAACGCCATAATATGCGCTTAGTGTATCATGTTCCAAGTAGATGAAAAATTTATAATCGAGTGCAATAAACTCGATAGTGAAAATATATGAAAAAAAGAAAGCCTCAAACCCGCACTGACGGCCATATTCGAATTATCAGTGGTAAATTTAAAGGTCGTAAACTGCCAGTAAAAGACGTTGAAGGCCTCAGACCCACAACTGACCGTATAAAAGAAACCGTATTTAATTGGTTAATGGCAGACACACGTGATGCCAACGTGCTAGATTGCTTTGCGGGCTCTGGCAGTTTAGGCTTGGAATCTCTATCGCGTTTTGCCAATACAGCGACCTTTATAGAGTTAGATAAAACCGCAGCTGCGCAAATCAAACAAAATATACAGACGCTCGCATTAGATAATGCACAAGTTATTCATACTAGTGCGCTAGACTACTTAAGTAAAAACGAGCAAAACCGGACTTTTGATATTATTTATCTCGATCCACCATTTAGAAAAGACCTACTTTCACCTTGTTGCGAATTACTCGAAAGTGCCGGTTGGCTTCATGATGAGTCATTAATTTATGTTGAATTTGAAAAAGAAGCACAGCCTAACCTCCCTGCTAACTGGCAGTTGCTAAAAGAGAAAAAAGCTGGCCAAGTGGTTTGCATGCTTTTTCGCCGAGGCCACCAATAACGGGATAAAACGCACTAAAGAGATTAACGCATGACACAATTATTCAGATCCGCTATAATTTGATCTTTACACGCGGTCTCGCTTCGGCTTACAATACCGCACCATTTTTGAACCAATTGACCATTTTTCGGTCAATTTGAGCCAAGCTCATTATTTAGGTAGGTGAATTTTTAATGCCAGTAATTAAAGTAAGAGAAAACGAACCGTTTGACGTAGCACTTCGTCGTTTCAAGCGTTCATGTGAAAAAGCAGGTATCCTTTCAGAAGTTCGTCGTCGCGAGCACTATGAAAAGCCAACTGCAGAGCGTAAGCGTAAGAAAGCAGCAGCTGTAAAGCGTCACATGAAAAAGCTTTCTCGTGAAAACGCACGTCGCGTTAAACTATACTAATTAACATTTGGTCTTGTACATATGAGCTTATTAGCGACGCTAAAAGACGCCCAAAAGGAAGCAATGAAAGCCAAAGACAAACCTCGTCTTGCGGCAATCAGAGCAGCTCTAGCTGAAATCAAGCAACGTGAAATTGATAACCAGACAACGCTAGACGATGCTGGTATCACCTCAGTGTTGGTTAAACTGGTTAAACAGCGTAAAGACTCTTTCACTCAGTATACTGATGCGGGAAGAGAAGATTTAGCACAAATCGAGGCTGGTGAAATATCAGTACTTGAGTCTTTCTTACCTCAACCTTTGTCTGAGGAAGAAGTACTTGAGATGATCGATGCTGCTATCGCTGACACAGGCGCAGCTGGTATGCAAGACATGGGTAAAGTAATGGGTGTGATCAAAGCAAAAGCTGAAGGTCGCGCTGACATGGGCAAAATCTCTGGTTTAATTAAGCAAAGATTAAGCGCATAATTACCCACATACAAATGTATGAAATTAGTAAACCGAGCCTCGTGCTCGGTTTCTTCGTATAAGCGTTAGGAAAACTATGGCTGGCAAAATTCCAAGACAGTTTATCGATGATTTATTGGCAAGAACTGACATCGTCGAGCTTATTGATGGCCGTGTTGGTCTAAAAAAAGCAGGAAAAGACTACCAAGCCTGCTGCCCTTTTCACAATGAAAAGTCTCCTTCCTTTACTGTTTCTAGAGATAAACAGTTTTATCACTGCTTCGGGTGTGGTGCTAATGGTAATGCCATTTCATTTTTAATGGAGTATGACAAACTTGAGTTTGTTGACGCCATTGAAGAACTTGCCGGTATGTTTAATCTTGAAATCCCAAGAGAGCAAGGGCTTGGCGGACCACAGAGAAGCTTTGAAGAAAAGAAGTCTGATTATGACTTAATGATGCATACTGCGCGCTTTTATCAACAGCAATTAAATTCGCATAACAACGCAGGTCAAGTACAGGCTTATGTCAAAGGCCGTGGACTCTCTGAACAAACCGTCAATAAGTTTCAAATTGGATACGCACCACCAGAGTGGGATGCGTTACTTGGCAAATTCGCACGCAGCCCAGCTCAGCGACAACAATTGGTTGAATTAAAGCTCGCCAGTGAAAAAACGCCCGGCAGACAATTTGATTTTTTCCGCGACCGACTAATGTTCCCTATTCGGGATAAACGCGGCCGGGTAATCGCCTTTGGTGGTCGTGTTATGGGCCAAGATCAGGGGCCGAAATATCTTAATTCACCTGAAACACGTATATTCCATAAAAGCTTTGAACTGTATGGCTTTTACGAAGCTAAGCAAGCACATAAAAAATTAGAACAAGTGCTCATAGTCGAAGGCTACATGGATGTGGTGGCGCTCTCAGAGTACGGCATCGATTATGCGGTTGCAGCACTTGGTACTGCTACCACGCTAGAACATATGCAAACACTGTTTCGTAATACCGACAAAGTCGTGTGTTGTTATGATGGTGATAGAGCTGGTCGTGATGCTGCATGGCGTGCACTTGAACATGCATTACCAAACTTAAAAGATGGCAAATCTTTGGGGTTTGTCTTTCTACCGGATGGCGAAGACCCAGACTCCTTGGTTCAGCAAGAAGGCAAAGAGCGCTTTGAAGAAAGATTATCAGCGGCTGATGACTACAGTAAAGTATTATTCAACCGTCTGTGTGAGCAATGTGACTTAACCACTGATGCAGGTAAAGCAAAGCTACTCGCAGAAGCGGTACCGCTGATCAATAAAATTCCGAGCGAATTTTATCAGGAGTCTTTACTAACAACATTGGCAAGGCTCATAGGTAGAACGCGAGAACAACTCACCGCAAAACTATCAACACCTAAAAAACAACATAATATAGAACGCAAATTCAAAGTCACCCCAATGCGACGTGCAATCGGACTGTTATTACAACATCCAAAACTGGCAAATTGTGTTGATTACTTACCCGATCTTGCTCACATGCAACTACCTGGCATGGCGCTGTTTTTGAGGCTTCAACATACCAGTCTAGAAAACCCCAGTTACACCACTGCACATATATTAGAATCATTTAGGGATAGCCAAGATTATGAAGCATTAAAAAAACTCGCAACTTGGCAACATAATATACAAGAAGAGGCCTTGGAAGATGAATTTAAACACACTTTTAAATTTATTGAAGATCAGTGTTTAAATTTACGATTAGAGACCTTACTTATTAAAGACAAAACTGAGGGCTTAAATAGCGACGAACGACTAGAATGTGCGTTATTAACACAAGCTTTAAGCTCTCGTAGAACTGGTCAAAATTAATTTTTGGTGTTATAATGTTCTATTCACTGCGTCAACCAAAATAACGCTGTTTTTAGCTGGCGCCCGTTGTATAAACTTTATCAGAGTGGAAGCATAAATCTCTATGGATCAATCTCCTCAGTCACAACTCAAACTTCTGATTCAGAAAGGTAAGGAGCAAGGTTACTTAACTTTTGCAGAAGTTAACGATCACCTTCCACAAGACATCATAGATTCGGATCAAGTTGAAGATATCATTAGCATGATTAATGATATGGGTATTCAGGTTTCTGAAGCAGCCCCTGATGCCGATGAGTTGATGATGCAAGAAACAACCACCGACGAGGATGCAGCAGAAGCAGCGGCAGCTGCGCTAGCAACGGTAGAAAAAGAAATTGGCAGAACAACTGATCCAGTCCGTATGTATATGCGTGAAATGGGCACCGTTGAGCTACTGACTCGGGAAGGCGAAATTCTTATTGCAAAGCGTATTGAAGAAGGGATTAATCAGGTGCAGATTTCTGTTGCCGAATACCCTGAAGCAATCACGTATTTGTTAGAACAGTGGGACAAGTACGAAGCCGAAGAAATGCGCTTAAGTGACATCGTCACTGGTTTCTTCGACTCATTAGAAGATGACGAAGCAACTATCTCTGCAACGCATATCGGTTCAGAGCTAAGTGAAGAAGACTTAGACGATGAAGACGATGATGGAGAGGATGACGACGATTCTGAAGAAGGCGAGTCAGGCCCTGATCCTGAAGTTGCACGCGAGCACTTCGAAGAGCTTCGCTCACTTTACACCAGTGCGCGTCAGTGTTTTGAAGAAAAAGGCCGCAGTCATCCAGACGCACAAGCCGCTATCAAAGAGATAGGTGAGCTGTTCCGCAAATTCAAATTAGTACCTAAGCAGTTTGACCGTATGGTTAATAACATGCGTGAAATGATGGACAAAGTTCGTGTTCAAGAGCGTATCATCATGAAGCAAGCTGTTCAGATTGCAAAATTACCTAAGAAAACATTTGTTAAGCACTTTGCCAACAACGAAACTGATATTGCTTGGATTGACGCTGAAATTGCAGCGGGTGAAAAGCACTCAGATAAGCTTCGTGAAGTGAAACCTGAAATTGAGCGTTGTGTTAACAAGCTAAAAGCCATTGAAGAAAGTACAGGTTTAAGCGTAGAGCGCATCAAAGATATCAACCGTCGTATGAGTATCGGTGAAGCAAAAGCGCGCCGTGCGAAAAAAGAAATGGTTGAAGCGAATTTACGTCTTGTAATTTCAATTGCTAAAAAATACACCAACCGTGGCCTTCAATTCTTGGATTTAATTCAAGAAGGTAATATCGGTCTGATGAAAGCTGTTGATAAGTTCGAGTACCGCCGTGGTTATAAGTTCTCAACTTACGCAACATGGTGGATCCGACAAGCTATCACACGTTCAATTGCTGACCAAGCAAGAACAATCCGTATTCCAGTGCACATGATAGAGACGATTAACAAGCTTAATCGTATTTCTCGTCAAATGCTGCAAGAAATGGGTCGTGAACCTAGCCCTGAAGAGCTAGCTGAGCGCATGATGATGCCAGAAGACAAGATCCGTAAAGTGCTTAAAATTGCTAAAGAGCCTATCTCTATGGAAACACCAATCGGTGATGATGAAGATTCGCATCTTGGCGACTTCATCGAAGATACAACGATTGAATCTCCGATTGACTCAGCAACAATGGAAAGCTTACGCGGTGCAACTAACGAAGTGCTTGCAGGCTTAACTGCAAGAGAAGCTAAAGTACTTCGTATGCGTTTTGGTATCGACATGAATACGGACCACACGCTTGAAGAAGTTGGTAAGCAGTTTGATGTAACACGTGAGCGTATTCGTCAAATTGAAGCGAAGGCACTGCGTAAACTGCGTCACCCTTCTCGCTCTGACCTGCTGAAAAGCTTCTTAGATGTCAAAGGCTAAGAATACAAAATAAAAAAAAGGCCGCATCATGCGGCCTTTTTATTTGAATTTAAATATGTGCCTGTAATTGTACACATCAACACCTAGGTGCTCACATTCAGTAACAGTCATAATCACTGTTAGTCGATGTGTCATTCATCGCACAATGAAAACCAAAAGATATTTAATAGGAACAACATTATGGCTTGGATCCAAATCCGCATTGATGCTAACAAAGAAACAGCCGATCTGATCAGTGATTTACTGATGGATATTGGCTGTCCTTCTGTGACATTTATTGATGGCCAAAACACCCCTGT
This sequence comes from Pseudoalteromonas luteoviolacea, assembly GCF_000814765.1. Taxonomy (GTDB): domain Bacteria; phylum Pseudomonadota; class Gammaproteobacteria; order Enterobacterales; family Alteromonadaceae; genus Pseudoalteromonas; species Pseudoalteromonas luteoviolacea_H. Next base: position 351,171 of record NZ_JWIC01000004.1, on the reverse strand, counting down.
CTATGAACCTAAGCCGGGTGAAGTTATTTTATGGCCTGAGACAACTGTCATTGGCCTATTTGAAGCAACCCATGATATGCAATCTGTTGTTGATTACCTCTCTGAGCAAATGCCGGAAGCGCCTAAATACAAAATAGAGCAGTTAGAAGACAAAGACTGGGAAAGAGAATGGATGGATAACTTCCACCCTATCAAGTTTGGTGAACGTTTGTGGATCTGCCCAAGTTGGCGTGATATCCCAGATCCGGATGCCGTGAATGTGCTATTGGATCCTGGCCTTGCATTTGGTACAGGCACACATGCTACCACTTCACTCTGTTTACAGTGGTTAGAAGCACAAGACTTAAGCGGTAAAACCGTAGTCGACTTTGGTTGTGGGTCGGGTATTTTAGGCATTGCAGCGATTAAACTCGGCGCAGAACGCGTGATCGGTATCGATATTGACCCGCAGGCGCTTATCGCAAGCAGAGACAATGCACAGCGCAATGGTGTGGCTGATCAACTAGAAGTTTACTTACCAGAGAACCAACCAGAGTTTAAAGCGGATATTGTCGTTGCGAATATCCTTGCTCAACCGCTTAGGGAATTGCATGAAATTATCCTTGGATTCTTAAAACCACAGGGAGCAATTGCCATGTCAGGGATCTTAGAAGAACAAGCTCAATCTGTTGCTGATGTGTATGCACCGTATATTGAGTTAGATGCAATAAAACAAGAGGGAGAATGGACTCGAGTAAGTGGAATTACAAAACCATAACAAGTGTAACGACTATCTTCTGAGTTAGTATTCTATTACGCGTAAAGCCTGTACTTAACAGGCTTTACGCTTTTTTTACAGCTCGATAAACACGTCCAAATTTACCATTCAAAAATTTTTGAATAAATTTCCAGCAATTTATGCAGCGCTTCATATTGTTACCAAAAGTCAACCCAAAAAGTTCAAAAAAAAAACACTTATGTTCAATTTATAGCCTTTGATTTTTGCGAAAAAAACCGTAAACTTAGCGCCCCTTGAAATGAGGCAGATGAATAGCAGTGCGTATTGGTCCTTACCAACTTGATAACAATGTGATCGTAGCTCCAATGGCTGGTATAACAGACCGACCATTTAGACAATTATGTCGGCGTCTTGGCGCTGGACTTGCGGTTTCTGAAATGTTGTCATCAAATCCAAAGGTTTGGAAAACTGATAAATCAATGAACCGCATGGATCACTCTGGTGAATCAGGCATACGTTCAGTGCAAATTGCAGGAGCCGATCCTGAGCTTATGGCACAAGCTGCACAATTCAATGTCAAAAATGGCGCGCAAATCATAGATATCAATATGGGTTGCCCAGCCAAAAAAGTGAACAAAAAACTCGCAGGTTCTGCACTGTTGCAGTACCCGGATTTGGTTGAGGAAATAGTACAAGCCGTGGTTAGCGCGGTAGATGTGCCTGTCACCCTAAAAATCCGGACTGGATGGGATCCTGACAACCGCAATGGTGTTGAAATTGCGAAAATAGCCGAGCGCAATCGTATTGCATCACTGGCAGTGCACGGAAGAACTCGTGCATGCATGTACAAAGGTGACGCGGAATACGACACTATCAAAGCGATAAAGCAATCGGTTTCTATGCCTGTTGTAGCGAATGGTGACATAACGTCTCCAGAAAAAGCTAAGCAGGTTTTGGATTATACGGGCGCAGATGCCATCATGATTGGTCGAGCCGCCCAAGGTCGTCCTTGGATTTTCCGAGAGATCGACTATTATTTGCGAACTGGAAAACACTTACCAGCACCAGAGGTTTCCGAAGTGCGTGGTATTTTGATGGAACACCTAGTGAACCTCCATCAGTTTTACGGTGAACCAATGGGAGCGCGCATCGCACGCAAACATGTATCTTGGTATTTGCAGTCCCATGACCAAGAAGGTCAATTTAGGCGAGTATTCAATGCACTTGAGGAGCCAGAGGCGCAAATCGAGGCATTAGAAAACTATTTTGAAACACTAGCAGCTAACTAAGAAAGAGACATAAAGATGTTCGAACAAAATGTGACTTCTCCTTTTATCACTAACGCTCATGTTCAGTCACAAGAGAAACCGCAACCACTGCGCGATGCAGTAAAAAAAGCTGTCCACCACTACTTAAAGCAGTTAAATGGTCAAGACGTGCAAGATGTATATGAGCTAGTATTATCAGAGCTTGAAGCACCTTTACTTGAAGAAGTAATGACTTACACACGTGGTAACCAAACTCGTGCTGCAATCTTACTAGGTATCAACCGTGGTACTCTTCGTAAAAAGCTTAAAAAGTACGGCATGAACTAATCCGTATTTAAGCTGAAAACGTCCAAATTAGGGCGTTTTCACCCCTTATTGCCTCTTTCCTAAAAAAACTCTCTTACTCCATTTATCTGAAAAAAATAAGGCATAATGTCCTCTTATCGACTAATTGATAGGTAAAGTTCAGTATTTCTCAATCTCGTTAACATCATTTCCATCGTTTTCTCATCCTAGTTGAGCTAAAATACAGCCTTTCTAAGCTAGCCCTTAACTAATCATTGAGGAAATCAAAACCATCATGGATATACATCGTCCTATTCGTCGCGCACTTTTAAGCGTGTCAGATAAAACTGGTATCGTTGAGTTTGCCCGTGCTCTTGCTGAGTCAGGTGTTGAACTTCTTTCTACAGGCGGTACTTGTAAACTCCTAGCCGATAACGGCATTCAGGTAACGGAAGTATCTGACTACACAGGCCACCCAGAGATCATGGATGGTCGCGTGAAAACCCTCCACCCTAAAGTACACGGTGGGATCTTGGGGCGTCGTGGCCAAGATGAAAATGTTATGGCAGACAACAATATCTCTGCTATTGATATGGTTGTAGTTAACTTATACCCCTTTGCACAAACTGTTGCAAAAGCTGACTGCAGCCTAGAAGATGCGATTGAAAATATCGACATCGGCGGCCCAACCATGGTTCGCGCAGCAGCAAAAAACCATAAAGACGTAACGATTGTGGTTAATGCCAGCGACTATGACCGCGTGTTGTCAGAAATCAAAGCAAATGATGGTTCAACAACGTATAAGACACGTTTTGACCTTGCGATTGCAGCCTATGAACATACAGCGCAGTATGACGGCATGATCGCAAACTACTTTGGTAAGCTCGTTGCTGACTACACAGAAGAAGCAGCTGAGGAAACTAAATTCCCGCGCACGATCAATATGCAGTTCACTAAAAAGCAAGATATGCGATATGGTGAAAACTCACACCAAGACGCAGCTTTCTATGTAGAGAACGACATTGAAGAAGCATCAGTTGCAACTGCGAAGCAATTGCAAGGTAAAGCGTTATCATACAATAATATCGCAGATACCGACGCGGCACTTGAATGCGTTAAAAGCTTCGAAGCACCTGCATGTGTGATTGTTAAACACGCAAACCCGTGTGGTGTGGCAGAAGACAAAGATATCTTAAGTGCATACGACAGAGCATTTAAAACAGATCCAACCTCTGCGTTTGGTGGCATCATCGCTTTCAACCGTGAGCTAGATGTAGACACTGCAAAAGCGATCATTGAGCGTCAGTTTGTGGAAGTGATCATTGCACCAAGTATCTCTGCAGAAGCTGCTGAAATCGTCTCGGAGAAAAAGAATGTTCGTCTTCTTGAGTGCGGGCAGTGGGCAGCTAAATCAACCGGTGTTGACATTAAACGCGTCAATGGTGGCGTGCTTATCCAAGATCGCGATCAGGGTATGGTAACACTGGATGATTTAACGGTTGTTTCAAAACGCCAACCTACAGAGCAAGAGCTGAAAGACTTATTATTCTGCTGGAAAGTCGCGAAATTCGTTAAATCAAATGCGATTGTGTATGCCCGCGACGGCATGACCATAGGTGTAGGTGCAGGCCAAATGAGCCGTGTTTATTCAGCGAAAATCGCAGGTATCAAAGCCGCAGACGAAAACCTTGAAGTAAAAGGTTCTGTCATGGCCTCTGATGCATTCTTCCCATTCCGTGATGGTATCGATGCAGCCGCTGAAGCAGGCATTACCGCCGTAATTCAGCCTGGCGGTTCAATGCGTGATGAAGAAGTGATTGCCGCCGCTGATGAAGCAGGTATGGCAATGGTCTTCACTGGAATGCGCCATTTCCGTCACTAATCGATTTGCGCGAAACGTTTAACGTTTCGCGCTTTTTGTTTGCACCAAATTCAAGTATTCTGACCAAAAGACAATCACAATAACCTTGAAGGAACTGAATAATGAAACTAGGTATTAAAGCATTAGTCACAGCAGGTATCGTCGCTGCAGTAGCAGGTTGTAGCAGCACAACAAGTTCTGATAGTTCAACTGTCAGCATTGCAAAAGCAGCGCAAAGTAGCGAGCGCGCAGAAAATAATCGTGCCCGTGATAAATACCGTAATCCAGTCCAAACATTGGAGTTTTTTGGTTTAAAGCCGGATATGACCATCGTTGAAATCGCACCAGGCGGCGGGTGGTATACAGAAATCCTAGCGCCAACTGTAAAAGGCCAAGGTACTTTATATGCAGCACACTTCCCTGCTAACTCAGAGAGGGAGTATTACAAAAAATCGTTAGCTGCGTTTAAAGACAAGATTGCCAACGATACACGTTTTAGCGAAATCAAAGTGACTGAATTTTCAGCTTTAACACATCATGATATCGCACCTGCAGGCTCTGCAGATATGGTCTTAACTTTCCGTAATGTTCATAACTGGTACATGCGCCCGGGTGATGAAGGTGTGCTTAAATCATTCAAAGCATTCCATACAGCACTTAAGCCAGGCGGCATTTTAGGTGTGGTAGAGCACCGCTTACCAGAACATCGCGATACTGAAGATCAAAAGCGTTCAGGTTATATGAAGCAAAGCTATGTCATCGAAATGGCAAAGAAAGCAGGCTTTGAATTGGTAGCAAGCAGCGAAATCAACGCTAACCCATTAGACAGTGCAAACCACCCTCACGGTGTTTGGACACTGCCACCTAGACTTGCGTTAGGTGAAGAGAAATCTGCGCAGTATAAGGCGATTGGGGAAAGCGACCGTATGACTTTAAAGTTTAAAAAGATTTAATAGGAAACAATGCCATGAATGTACTTGTCATTGGCAGCGGTGGCCGTGAACACGCACTTGCGTTCAAAGCCGCTCAAAACCCATCAGTAAAAACTGTATTTGTAGCACCTGGTAACGCAGGAACCGCTTTGGAGCCAAAGTTAGAAAATGTTGCTATTGGCGTTGAAGACTTGGATGCGCTAGTTGCATTCGCCAAAGAAAACAAAGTTGAGCTGACCATTGTAGGCCCTGAAGCACCGTTGGTTATTGGTGTTGTTGATCGTTTCCGCTCTGAAGGTTTGGCCATTTTTGGCCCGACTCAAGCTGCGGCGCAGCTAGAAGGTTCAAAGTCATTTACCAAAGACTTTTTAGCCAGACACCAGATCCCGACAGCTGCTTACCAAACCTTCACTGACATTGAGCCTGCAATTGCTTATGTCAAAGAGCAAGGTGCCCCTATTGTTGTTAAAGCAGATGGGTTAGCAGCTGGTAAAGGCGTTATCGTCGCAATGACCGAAGCAGAAGCAGAAGAAGCAATTCGCGATATGCTTGCAGGTAATGCATTTGGTGATGCGGGTAGCCGTGTGGTGATTGAAGAATTCTTAGAAGGTGAAGAAGCGTCATTTATCGTTATGGTTGACGGTAAAAACGTATTGCCTTTTGCCACCAGCCAAGACCATAAACGTGCATACAATGGCGACCAAGGTCCAAATACAGGCGGCATGGGTGCATACTCTCCAGCGCCAGTTGTGACCAAAGACATTCACGACCGCATTATGAATGAAGTGATTCACCCAACAGTAGAAGGGATGGCGGCAGAAGGCCACCCTTATACTGGCTTCCTATATGCGGGCTTGATGATCACGGCTGATGGCACACCTAAAGTTATCGAGTATAACTGTCGTTTTGGTGATCCTGAAACACAGCCGATCATGCTGCGTTTACAATCAGACCTTGTGTCATTGATTGAGGCTGCAAACCGTCAAGAACTAGATCAAACTGAAATACAGTTTGACCCTAGAGCCGCTGTCGGTGTTGTATTGGCGGCAAAAGGCTACCCTGCTAGCTATCCAAAAGGCGATGCGATTTCAGGTCTTCAGGTCAATTACTCTGAAGGTGAAAAAGTATTCCATGCAGGTACTAAACAACAGGGCGATGACGTCGTGACAGCCGGTGGACGGGTGTTATGTGCAACTGCACTGGGCCATACTGTAACAGAAGCACAGAAGCGTGCTTATGCGCTGGTTAAAGACATTAACTGGGATGGCGTAGAGTACCGTACAGACATCGCTTATCGTGCCATTGCACGTGAGCAATGATCTTTAATCGGAAGACATTGATAAAACGGCTCTCCATGAGCCGTTTTTTATTTAAGATACCAAAACGCAAATAAAAACAAAAACCAATATCAATTTCAAATTATTGAAATATATAATTTTTTTAACTTTACCATTGGTATTTTCAAACTGACTTGCTAGGATCTCCTTTTGTATCATCTTTAGGGGCGTAAAGATGCAGGGCACGTTAAGTAAACTAAAAGCCAGCCTTACCAATCCAATTCAGTACCAGCTGCCAATTGGCGACGAGCTGGTTAATCTCAATGACTATTTTGACAAAGAAATTACCTTAACTTTTACAGGTAATATCTATTGCTGCAGTTGCGGTAAAAAAACCAAAAAGAGCTATTCTCAGGGCCACTGCTTTGTATGTATGAAAAAGCTTGCTAGCTGCGATATGTGCATCATGAAGCCTGAAACGTGTCACTATGATCAAGGCACATGCCGAGAGCCCGAGTGGGGAGAGGCCAATTGTATGATCCCGCACTATGTCTATTTAGCCAATACATCAGGACTCAAAGTCGGTATCACACGACATACCCAGATCCCAACTCGCTGGATAGATCAAGGCGCAACCCAAGCTCTACCTATTTTTAAAGTGCAAACACGCCTGCAATCAGGCTTAGTGGAAGTGGCCCTTGCCAATTTCATCGCAGACAAAACCAATTGGCGCAATATGCTAAAGGGCATTAATCCTGAATTAGATTTGAAGCAAAGTGCACAAGTGTTAATTCCTCAGATCCAAGAAAAGCTCGACGAGCTGGCTGAGCTATTTGGTGCAACTGCGATTGAGCGTTTAGATGAAGAAGTTGTAGACTTAACCTTCCCTGTTGAGAACTACCCAACAAAAATAAGTTCCTTTAACTTTGATAAAGAGCCGACCGTCAGCGGCGTATTAAAAGGGATTAAAGGGCAATATCTCATTTTTGAAAAAGGCGTCATTAATATTCGTAAGTTTACTTCCTACGAAATCAATTTCTCCGCTTGATAAAATTCATACCAAGCCGCTTGCGAAAGCGGCTTACAATACAAATACCCCTGCATCGCATGACAACCCAGTTTTTGTAAAAACCGCATTTGCTCGTGCTTTTCGACGCCTTCAGCGACAACATGTAACTTCAATGCTTTGGCCATTGCCACAATCGCACTGACAATTTCACTGTTGCCATACTCATCAGGTATTTTGGCTATAAAACTGGGATCAATTTTTAAAATGTCGATTGGTAATTTAGTAAGGTAACTCAGTGCAGAGTAGCCGGTGCCAAAGTCATCCAACGCGATACTGACTCCCATTTTTTTCACTTTACTCAGTACCTCTTTCGCTCGTTGGAAATTACTGATGAAGCAGCCCTCTGTCAGCTCTAATTCAATTTGATGTCCATGCAGATCATATTTGGCTAACGCTCGATTGAGTGTCTGTACTAGATCTCCCTGAGTTAGATGCTGAGCCGATACATTAATAGCCAAGTGCCTGACATCAATATTTAATCTCCTCCAATGAGCAAGTTGAGCACACGCCCTATCAATTACCCACTCATCAAGCTTCACAATTAAGCCTAATTCTTCAGCCAATGGAATAAACTGAGCAGGAGAGATCATGCCTAAATTGGGGTCATGCCATCGCAACAAACATTCTAAACTAGTGATGCGACCGCTAACCAGACATTTTAAAGGCTGAAAATAGAGCTCAAACTCACCATTTTCAAGTGCGCTTTGAAATCGGCTTTGCATGGACAACCGCTCAAGTGAACGTGCATTCATAGACGCTTTATACATTTGAAAAGAATTACGTCCTAGCTCTTTTGAACGATACATGGCCACGTCCGCGTGTTTTAACAAGCTCTCACTGTCAAGACCATCATCTGGGTACATCGACGCCCCCAATGACGCGGTAGCGGCCACTGCGATATTGCCAAGATCAAAAGACTTATTAAATTGTAATAGCAATTTATCAGCAAACGACACCACCGAATCCATATCGGCAACTTCGGTCAACAGCACTACAAACTCATCACCTCCTAAACGAGCTAACGTATCCCCTTCTTTTAAAATCCCCTTAATGCGATCGCTCACCTGAGTCAGCAGCTTATCGCCAGCACTGTGACCCAATGTATCATTCACTTCCTTAAAACGATCTAAATCGATAAACATAACGCTGAGTTTATGCTGATCACGATGTGCTGATGCCAAAGCCATAGACAATCTATCATAGAATAACCGTCGATTAGGTAGCCCAGTCAGCTCATCAAAATAAGCTAAACGTGCTATTTTTTCTTCTGCATTTTTACGCTCTGTAATATCACTGAATATCGCGGCATACAGCGTTTCATCGCTATAAGGGTCGTTAATTTCAATGATTGTAAGCCATTCAACATAGATGTCTCCGCTTTTTTTCTTATTACAGATCTCTCCCTGCCACACCCCTTTCTCTTTTAATGCAGCCCACATTTTGTCGTAATAATTTTGATCATGCATGCCTGAACTGAGCAAGCTGGGCTTTTTACCGATGACTTCATAGTCTTGATAACCAGTTAATGCACTAAAAGCCGGGTTAATTTGAATGATTTCCCCGCTCCCTCTTGTGATCATAATACCGTCAAGGGAGGCATCAATAATTCGATTAGCAAGGTACAAATTCTTCTCTGATTTACGCAGGGCAATATCTCGCTGCGCTAAAACATTCTCTAACTCGCTGCAGTAAGCAGTTTCTATTTCAGTCAGTACATTTTTAAGTGCCAATAACCCTGCCACAGCATTTGACACTTTGTCTCTCACCACCAAATGCCGAATAGATTTAGCTGTCATCTTACGATAGGCATCAAATAAACTTTCGTCTGGTGTCATGGATAGCATAGGATAGCTCGCAAGTTCCCAACATGGCATTTGCCACTGCGGATCTAAAATTGCGTATGCAATATCTCGCTGTGTAATTATGCCGTACTCTTGTTGCTGACGATGATAGACCAGCACTGCCGTGGCTTTATTACGGCGCATCTGTTCAATCGCTTCACTCACACATTGCGAACTGTCAAGCACACTCACAGTCTTATCAAAATGATCCTCAATGGGACGAAAATGTAAGTAGTGATCTAATCCCTGATTGCGAACAATGTCAGACAAAGATACAACGCCTGCTGGTGTGTTGTTTAAATCTTTCACGAGTAAGTGACGGATCCCAAGTTGATGCAACTTGATAGTGGCTTCACTGAGGGTCTTATCCAACGAGATATCGTAAACCGGAGAAGTCATTACCTCACCAATGGGCAGCTGAGCGAGGTTAATGTGCTTAAGATCAAGCTTCACACAATCGGATTCTGTCCAAATACCAACAATGTCTCCAGCATGTGTAATAAAAATGGAACTAACACTGTGTTGACGCATTTTTATCAACGCATCATATAAGCTAGTAGACTCATCACACGATAATAAGCTAGCCGAAAACACGTCTTTAATTTTCAGTTGACGTGAATCACCTATCATAAGCACTTTCCTCGCAATCTAACTACCATCTTGAGTATACTTAGGTGCTTGTGGCTAACTTTGACTGAGAACAAAAAATGACGATTAATTCATACCCATTAGTGCTGATATTCGACCAAAGTATAGAATACATTGACAGTGAGGAAGAAATGCAAGAAAGCCTCTTTTACTTGTCTGAAAATCAAATTAAAACAGCTACCTGCATCTTACTTGACGGAACTTTTAAAGCACTTGATGGCGCGCAAAAAACACCTTACAGCTATGATGATTTAACGCTTTTAGTGCAACAAAAGCTTGTCTCTGAAGGACAGTGCTGTACGGCAAAAATACAAATTACAAATATAGAACAAGTGTTTAGCTTGATGGAAGCGACGTTATGAGCCAACTAGAATTCGGCTAAAGTTCGGATATGCGTTTCGACACTACGCCCGAGAGAAGATAAATCATACCCCCCTTCTAAATAAGAAATAATGCCCCGGCAATTAAGCTCATTGTTTAACAGGGCAATTTGTTGGGTTAACCAGGCGTAGTCACTTTCCACAAATTTAAGCCCGCCCATGTCATCTTCCAGATGCGCATCAAATCCGGCACTAATAAATATCAGCTCAGGTTGAAACTGTCGTAACTTAGGAAGCCATTGCTGAGAATATAACGCTCTAAGATCAGCACCATCACTAGCCACAGGCAACGGAGAGTTCACGATCGTATCGGTGTTTTCAATCTCAGTATTGGGATAGAAAGGATATTGAAACAAGGAGCAAAAAAGCACATTAGGATCTGATTTCACAATCGCTTGTGTTCCATCTCCATGATGGACATCAATATCTAAAATAGCGATGCGTTTAACCCCTTTGCTTTGAGCGTATTTAGTGGCAATCGCTACATTATTAAAGACGCAAAACCCGGCAGACTTACCTTTATCCGCGTGATGTCCTGGGGGCCTGACGGAGCAAAACGCCGCATCAAGACGACCATCAAGCACTTCATCAACAGCCATAATACCCGCACCTACAGCACGCTCGATGGCCTTCAAAGAGTCTTTGCATAAAGAGGTATCACCGTCCAAGTCTATCAACCCTTGTTCAGGTATCGACGTTAATACTTGCTCGATATGCTGAGCATCATGTACAAGCGCATAGTGCGATTCATCCGCTTTTGGCGCCATCAAGTGCGTCACTGCAATGTCTAACCCCGATGCCAAAATGCGGTCAGAGATGGCATCCAAACGCTGAGGGCACTCTGGGTGCTCAGCAGTCATTTTATGCCTACGACAAAGCGGGTGAGATATAATGGCTGTGCGCATATCGCTGTCCTTAAAATCCTGAATTGACAGTGTATCAAAGCACTGTATTGAGTGCCTTGATACTTTGGTTTGATATTTTTAGTCAATAAACGGCCACATTACTGTGTTGGCGCCACGGCCACTAACCCTAAGTTATGAAAATCGAAACTAAAATCTGTAATTTTAGGATTTACCCATTCCATATCAGCACTTTTGATTTGTTGTTTATCATCTAATTTAAAATGAATATAAGCATCTGCTTCTAGCAATTTTTCATGCCACTTCACCACAAACGTATTGCCGTCATGATGGTGTAATATACCTTTGAGCGCCTTTGTGTGAGTAAAGTCAATATGTAGCTGCCCTGAGATTTCCTCCACGATAACATCGCCATACCACGGACTTCTCAAAGTACCCGTGTAATGGTTAAGTGGTAAATTTGCGACTTTGGACTCTACCTTTTTTGGACCCAAATCAGCGTATAATGATGTACGCTTTTTGTGATACGCTTGATAACTTTGCGCAACCCACTCTTGTGGCTCCAATCCAAGTGCTTGCTCAAAGACTTCATTGGTGATGGCGCGAATGGCAGGGTAAGCATGCTGATTAGATAAAATCACCACACCTAAGCCTTTTTCTGGGATCATCGCAACCTGTGAGCCCATCCCTAAAATCCCCCCCATATGACCGACACGTTTATAACCAAAGTAACTTTCAACTGCCCAGCCTAGCGCATATCCTTTGAAATCTTGCTCAAATGCGATGCGATCGGCTTCTTTTGGTATACGCATAATTTGTGGATGCCATAGGTACTGGTGTGTATCGCGGCCTATTAACTGCTTACCTATCGGTGTTTGACCTTCATTAACCTGTGTTTGTAACCACTTAGTCATATCCGAGACATTAGACGCGATGGCGCCAGCACCACGAAAGTCTTCTAAATAGTCGCCCACAAACTCTTCTAGCTGACCGTCATACTTAATTGTTCCGGTCGCAAAATTTTTATTCGCTTTATCAATACGAGAAAATGACGCATAGGAATTTTTAATCCCTACTTGGGGGAAAACTCGCTTTTCAATAAACTCTTGCCAGCTGAGACCGCTTACCCTCGCAACCACTTCACCGGCGACCACAAACATCAAATTGTTATAGTGATACTCAGTACGCAATGGTGCGATGGGTTTAATGTGCTTTAGTCCAGCGAGTATTTCTTTTATAGACTTGTCCGTGTCTGGCCAGATCATGAGATCGCCAGCACCTAAAGCAAGACCACTACGATGACTGAGTAAATCACGGATAGTCATTTGTTCTGTGAGCTGTTCGCTATACAGTTGGAATTCTGGTACATGAGAAATAACAGGATCCCCCCAGTTCAATTTACCTTCCTCAACCAACATCGCCAAAGCGGTTGCTGTAAATGCTTTACTGTTAGAAGCGATACCAAATAAGGTATGCTCATCCACCTCGCCAGCCTTACCAAACTGCCTTATGCCATACCCTTTGGCTAAGACGACTTTCCCGTTATTTACAATCCCAATCGCCAACCCGGGGATTGCAAAGCTATCCATGGCTTGTTGCACTGACTTCTCTACTTCAGCCAACTGAGGTGCCGTTAAAGCGACCACGCTACTACTCATCAACAAAGTCGTTGCACAGCACAATGTGCGCCAAAGAGCTTTTTTCATATCCATATTGCCTTATCTGTTATAAATATTTAACTCTGATGCCTGTTTATCTTTATTTGCATCTTTAGTGCTTTTTTGCGCCCTGATATGTTCAATATAAAACTCAGGGAAATCCTGTTCTTGAGCACCGACAAGAACATGGTTTAGATACCAATCAAAAGGTAATTCATCACTTATAAATGTATTGGCCACATAGCAGTATACCTTAGCCGCGCTTGCGTTCTGCATAGTCACATCTAATTCAACACGCTCATATCGCGTACCTTCAATAGCATCTAGTTGATCCATTTCAAATTGAGTGAACTTATACACTGCACCATAAACAATATCCTCTTGTGTTGCTTTTACGATATTGCACTTGGCCGAACCATCAGTACTCAACATATCAAAGGCCAGCCGATACCCATGTAATACTGCACTTGCGACTAAACGAACATGGGGCAGACGCGCCTTAAGTCTAAGTGATGATAGGTTGGAACCATAAGCAAAATATAAATATTCTTTCGCATTCATTAACACACCTATAAAACAACTCGCACAGCCAAAAGCAATAACACCACTCCAATACCACGGTCAAACCAATGTCCTGCACGATGGAAAAAACGTCGAACTTGAGGCTTAGACAAAACCACAGATAAGAAAGAAAACCAGATCCATGTCGCCATCGCCATGTACAACCCATAAAAAATTTGTACTGCCTGTGGTGTGTCTGGATCAATCATCAGGGTGAACAAGGAAAGGAAAAACAAGGTCGCTTTTGGATTAAGTGCGTTAACCAAGAAACCGCGTCGCAAGGCTTTAAAATCAGATTCAACTATCGACGCTGCTTGAATCGATTGCTCTGGATCTGTATTTTTCTTCGCGCGCAGTGCTTGCACACCCATAAACGCCAAATACGCGCCGGCTAAATATTTAAATAGGTTAAATAACTCCGGTGATTTAGACAATACAAGTGCCACTCCCAACAGGCAATATGAGACGTGGACAAAAATCCCCAAACCGACCCCAGCACTGGTAAACAAGGCATTTCTTCTGCCTTGCTGAACACTTTGTTTTAAAACTATAGCAAAATCAGGCCCTGGACTCGCGACCGCTAAAAAATGTGCGATCGCAATAATTAAAAACTCATCTAGATATTCAAGCACGACTTCTATCCTCAAGCGCCAAGAGCATAGGATCTGCCGATGTTTGTAATATCTTCTTTAACTGCTTCTGGGCTTTTTTGTACATGCCTTTTAGATGTGGTTTAAGGTGCTGCCCCCCTTTTTCATCTCCTTTTAAATAACAAACCAAAGCATGCAAAAATATGCTTTCCTGTTCACTGAGCGCCGCTTGTCGGTTCGCATATGGATTATAACAAGATCCGCACCCACCTCTGAAATGATAGGCGGTATTGCATATCATGGTGCCAAACCCCATAAATATAGCCAGCACATCAGCTGCAACAGGTAAGTTTTGTTGCCCGCCTGGTGGTAATTTGCCAACCTGATGAATCAGCATAAGCGCCATACTTCCCGCCATGCTGGCAACTAGATCCTGAGGTTGATTTATTTGATTAGGGTTGTAAGAAAGCTGCACGGGTAAACCTGGAGGATCCATGACAGTAACACTCTCTCCTCGTAACCCGCCAGCTAATGTAAAGTTTGGAAATGACTGCTGCATCGGCATCATATTCGGCGACGTCAGCGCTATCGGCCACTGCGTTAAACCGGCATAACTTCTTACTCTTTGAAAAACAGACTGTGCCATCTCTTCTACACTACTGACACGATCAGGGAAATATTGCTCAGTTGGCTGCACAACTTGAGTGTGTTTTAAAAAGTAGTCACTGTCAAAGTGTTCTACCGACCACAAAAACAGCTCGATCAGAGATTGTGATTCTGATGAGGCTAACAAGGGTTTAGATTTGAAAATAGATAACATGTATACATTCAACACAACAGTACATTAATAACCCAACACCTTAACAAGGGGCATTAAGCTAAAGCAAGGAAGCGAATGATAAAATACAATAATAGAGTGGCTTTTAATAATCCCATATCGAGGTCATTTGTTGCTTGGCTAAGTATGAGTAGCACACTATGATAGAGCTTTGGTAACACATAAAGGATACAAAAATGCCACATATCATCATCGAGCATTCCGACTCACTCAAAATCAGCCTCTCAGATTTAACCAATTCAATTCATCAAAGCACGATAGAGACCGGCTTATTTGACGAAAAGACGATAAAAACAAGGCGAATTGCATTTTCTGAGTCCATTATTGGCGATGGCAGACAAGACTTTGTACATATCCAAGTACATCTATTGACAGGAAGAACACAGCAACAAAAGCAACTACTCAGTGAAAAAATACTTTCTACACTACAAAAGCTACTGCCAGAGACGGTCAGCTTAAGTGTTCACCCCTATGATTTGGATCCTACTATTTATCGAAAAAATTAAATGATTCATAATATGGTTCTTTTCATACCAGCAGTAAGGTTAACCTAATGAAATTCCCATGCCGTATAGACAAATTTGTCAGTCACATAAATGAACTACCACGTAGTAAAGTAAAAATCTTAATCAAAAAAGGAGAAGTGACAATCAATGGCGTGGTTTCAAAGAAAAGTGACACCCAAATTAATGCTGAAGATCACATTGAAGTAAGTGGTAATAAACTGAAATATCTAGGAAAAAGATATTTCATGCTCAATAAGCCTCAAGGCTATGTCTGTGCCAATCATGATGAATTACACCCCACTGTTTTTGACTTGATTGATGAGCCGAACTTAAAAGATTTTCATGTCGCAGGCCGACTCGACATTGATACAACTGGGTTAGTACTGATCACCAATGATGGCGATTGGTCACATCAAATCACCTCCCCCAAAAAAGCCAAATTCAAAACATACCGTGTTGAAACAAAAGAAATAATTACGGAAGATTGTTTAGAACAATTGCGCCAAGGCGTAGCATTACATAATGAAAAACAACTCACCCGACCAGCACTAGCAGAGGCCTTGGATAAATACGCTCTCCAGCTATCTATTTGTGAAGGGAAATATCACCAAGTGAAGCGTATGCTTGCAGCAGTTGGCAATCATGTTATTGAATTGCATAGAGAAAAAATTAGTGAGATCGAACTGGATCCCACGCTTGCTATGGGTGAATATCGCGCCTTAACGCAACAAGAAGTCGACATAATCAATGCAAAATAGGTCGTGGTAGGGTCGTCATATGAGGAAAAATCATCTAATTTTTACTTATATACGGTTAAGCCCTACTTACATAGCGCGCTCAAACATGATAAATCATAAAGGTAAGAGTGCCATAAACTTTTAACTGACTCTGCTAAGGTGCATATTGTGTTTTCGACTCTGACTCTAAGATTAAAAATTATATTTTTTGCAGTAGCAATTTTTATCGCCTTAATTTCCGTTGCGGTGCTCGGGCTTCAATCACTGCGCCACGCCAGTGAAACAGATAATATTGCGCGTATCAACCAGCTAATGAAAAGTACGGTAAATATCGTCGAACAGTTTGAACAATTTGTGAAAGCTGGGGATTTATCCGAAGCCGACGCTAAAAAGTTAGCAGCCCAGATCCTTCGAGAAAACAAATACCATGACTCTGAATATGTCTACGTGGTCGATGAGCAGTTAAACTTTGTCGCCGCTCCTCATGATCCACAACTACACGGCACAAGCTTCAACGACTTCAAAGATGCTCAAGGAAACAGCATTGGAAGATTAGTCGAGCGCAAAGTGGGTAACAAAACCAATCGCATCATTACTTATCATTGGAACTCAGAAAGAAATGGTGAAGTTGTTGACCTAACCTCCGTGGTGCAAAAAACATCTTTATTTGGCTGGTATGTCGGTACGGGGATCAGTTACAAAGAAGTCGATGAAAGATACTGGGAAACAGCTAGTTGGTTATTAACCTTCTCTCTTTTTATCGCAGTTGCACTGACCTTCACGGTAACGCGATACGGTCTATCACTCTCAAATAAGCTCGGTGCAGAGCTCAATGATGTACTGGATATCGTTAGACACGTCTCACATGGCAATCTCACGTCACGCATTGATACCTCAAATGCTAAAGACTACAGCATTATGGCCGCGATGCACTACATGCAAGATGGCTTAAAAGGGGTTGTAAGTGGTTTGATGACTGTTAGCGATAAATTAAAAGAGCAAAGCTATGATGGCGAGGCCCGCTCAAATGACTTGGAAAGCTTAACGTTAAGCCTAAGTGAAGAAACACAGATGGTGGCTTCGGCTATCACAGAACTCACCGCCTCTGCTCAAACAGTAGTTGAACATGCCGAGCAAGCTGCTTTCTCTGTGCAAGAAGCTGAGAACCAAGGTCAAAATGCCGATAGGCTGACATCCAATGCAAGTGAGGCAATTGCCCTACTGGAGCAGCAGATTGACAGTGCTGGCAATAATATTCAAGCATTAGATGAAGAGGTGAATAACATTGCTAATGTGCTGAGTGTCATACAAAGCATTGCTGAGCAAACTAATTTACTTGCACTCAATGCAGCAATAGAAGCAGCCCGAGCAGGTGAACAAGGCCGAGGTTTTGCCGTCGTTGCCGACGAAGTCCGTCAGTTGGCTCAGCGGACACAATCAAGTACTGAAGAAATTCATACGATGATAGGTAACTTGCAAGCGGCGACCCAAGAAGCGAAATCCTCCGTTTCATTGAGCATTGCAACCAGCGAAAAAACAGTAACCATGTCAAATGAAGCCAGTGAGGCTCTGCGTAGTGTCGCCACGTCATTAAGTGCGATTTCGCAGATGAGTGACCAAATCGCCCTCGCAGCAAAAGAGCAATTAACTGCTGGGGAAGATACAGCAAAAAGAGTTGTGATTATATCGGATACTGCATCTCAAACAGCCAGTGTATCGCAGCAAACTCATACCGCAACTGACAGCATTAAGGCGCAAGCAGCCCAGTTAGAAAGTGAAATGGCTAAATTTAAGCTTTAATATCACTGAATTATCATTAAACAACTTTCCAAAATAGAATAGGGACACTTACCCTTTTCTATTTTGGGTAATTTTTTTCACAAATTGGCCTGAATTTAGCATCTTATTTTTTTGTAAAAAAATGTTTAACTCTAAATTATTTGGTGTTAAATTCATTGAGTCAGCCATATAAAAACTACCGTAAAGTACGAGAAAATACATTGAAGTTGGTTCTTTTTAATTATTCTGGCGACACTTCCTTCTGGTAAAGCAGTTAAGGCGATGCGTTGTGCCTTTTGCCATTGGAAATATGAGAATGTCTGACATTCATTTAGCTGACTAGACGATAATGAAATAAGGATAATCACTATGAAGATGATTGCTAACAAACAATGCCGTTTAATTACAGGCGGTTCAGGTTTATTAGGTCCAGCGGACCCTTTTTCAGTAGGGAGAAAGTCCCAACAAAGCATGCTTGTTGCAAACTCCAGTTCAGGGCAAGTAAAGCCCGAACAAAGATCTTAATTTGTTTCTAAAATAAGCATTATTTATGGCAAAACAGTTTGCATTCAAAGATTTACTACTACCATATGTAGTAATGGTAGTGGTGATCTTTATAATCCAAGACGCGACTTATTTCTTTTTTCTAGCCTACATTTCCATTATTTCATTAGTATTTTTGATTGGGCACAGACTAAGGGATGTCAATATATGTTCCATTGCATTTATTGCTATGATCCCCGTGTTATTTGAAAACATTATTTTTACTACCGGATTGATTAGCTTAGTTTCAACACCTGGAGATCGCTTGATCCAAAATAGTTTAATTTATGGTGTTCATTTACTCAAAGAGCTGATCATTTTAGTCCCTCTCACATATCGAGTAGAGATCTCTAAGCGATTATTTCCAAAACATAAAATTAAGTACACGTTCGCAGATAGCATTTTGCCTTGGCTATGCCTAATTAGCGCTGCAATGAGCTTTTTCGCACTGATTGAGAACTATATACGCAACGGTAAAGGGTATGACATGACCTTTTTCTATTATGCATTTGATGTAACAGGATACTTAAACTATTCAATATTCTGTGGTGTGTTAGTCGTCCTTACTTTCCTAACTTATAAAGAAGCTTACGACTTTAAAGTGCCTTCAATCAGACGCTAAAAGGGGTTATTCAAACGGGTTCGATAAGGGCAACATATGGCTATTAGCCAACATATCTAAGTCAAAGTAACGGCGTAATAGTGTATTATACGCGCCATTGCTTTTTAGCTTAGACAAACCGATTTCGAGTTTCTCCGCAAGTTCTACTTTATCTTTGTTTACAAAAAAGTAGAATCTTGCTGGATAAGACAAATAATAATCCGGCACTATCATTAACTCAGCGTTGTTTTGATTAATGATTTCTGACTGCGCTTCGACAATAGACCGTGGAAAATAATCTGCTTTTTGCCCCGTCACCATATCGAACATCGCTTGATAATTAACGATGGGCTTAACGTTCAAGCCATTGCTAGAGAGAATTTTTGTGTCTGGCCAGTCATGTCCTTGCACTGCGGTGAATCGACTCAATTGTTGTAATTCAGTCACACGCTTAAAGCGCTCATATTGCGCTTTGTGAATGATCAGCACCCGTTTACCTATCAACCCATCAAATAATGGGAATTTAACGGCGATAGCGAGTTTTTCTCTCGCAGGGCTAGTCATGCTCCAGTGTAAATCAACTTGTCCTTTACTGAGTGCCATAAGGGTACGCTGTTGATGTGGATGAACTTTAACATGCTCAATATTTACGTCGTAATCAGCCGCATTTAGCGCTTGCTGCAATAGCTCATAGAGGAATAAATCACGATCATAAAGTGGTCGCTGTTCTTTCGCTACGTAAATGGTTTTTTTTACTTCGTCTTTAGCATGGCCAACCCACCCTAAAGTTAACAAGCACAACCCTATGAAATATTTGATCATCATGTTCCCCACACTTGCTAAGTTGCTCGGTAATTACGACGTTATTAATTACTATATATTCACTTAGCCAGAATTTCTCTTCGCCTTAAGTATATATATTTCACAATTTATATTCTTAAAGCAATAAGGTTGCGCTCGGAAACCAAATTAGTTGCAAAAATCGCACAAGTTATTCTCAATGGGTTAAATACCCATACAAGTTACACCCTAATGGTTAATCAACTTTGATTGGCTGCCGTTTCAAGCCTCACCATTGGCGCACTGGGTTTTCGCCTATTACACACAAACAAATAGCTATTGCGATAGCGCTTTGCTTCTTTTTTCGCATCCGTTGCCAGTGCTGCTACCTGATGACTATTCTTACATGACTCAACATCTGGACTTACTAGGCCAATAGATAACGTTAGCAAGGGTACAAACTGTTTTTGTCCTTCCCTATTCGTGGCCCAGTACCCGCCAGATGCAACATGCTCAGGGGTAAACAATGATTTAGATCTTGCCTCAAACTGTTCAATTATCTGGTGACAAAGGGACTCTGCATCAGCGTGATCAAACACAACCATAAAATCATCACCGCCTATATGACCAACAAAGCACTGACTATGCTGACATACTTGCAACGTGACATCCGCTAATAATTTAATGACACTATCTCCACTGGCGTATCCATAGAGATCGTTAAATTGCTTAAAATGGTTAAGATCAACGTAAGCCAGTGAAAATTTATGCTTTGCGCGTAGTCGTTGCTCAATTGCTTCATTGATAGCAACATTGCCTGGTAGCATAGTAAGCGGGTTCGCATGCTGGGCATGGCGTATTTTATCTTCGGTAATGTGTTTGAGAATATCTCTAAGCGGGGCCAAGCCTATATACTCCCCGTCTTTAGTGATCACAATATGCCGTCTGATATCAAACTCATTTTCCGTGATCAGTTGACTAACAAAGTCCAACTGTTGTTGCTCATCGACAATCAAAGGCTGTTTATCCATAAGCTTTACAACCGACTTCTTATCAAACAAAGCATGGCCATAGGGTGCAGCAAACACTTCAGTAAGCTGATCTCTATGCAATAACCCCACAGGTTGCTGCAAGTCATTCAGCACAGCAATGCTAGTGAGGCCTTTATTTTGCTCAAAGCGGCGGTGAGCATCCAAGCATTGTGTACTCATATGAATTGCGGGTACGTCATGAGCAAGCCAACCGATGGCCATTGATTGCTCAAACTTATCCGAAGCCAGCTCCGACTGAATTTGCACGGTCAGGATCTCGCTGGGATTCATGAGTAATTCACTCGATTCACAACTGGGTCTAGCTAGCAAGAAACCTTGCGCATTCACTATTCCCATTTTTTTAAGTAGCTTTAACTCTTCTGCACGTTCAATACCCTCAGCAATCACCGCGGTATTGGTCGCTTTAGCCAGCTCAATAATGGATTTGAGAAACTCTCTTTTTACAATGCTTTGGTCGCAATAATCGATGAAATAACGGTCCACCTTCACATAGTCAGGGCAAAGTTCTGACCACTGTTTCAGCCCAGAATAACCCGCCCCCAGATCATCGATTGCGATTTGAAAACCCAATTGACGATAGTGAGAAATCGTTTTCAACAATAAAAAGCCATCATCCACTTTATCTTGCTCAGTTACCTCAATCACCACCCGACTGCTGTTCAAACCAGCCTCTTCGATCAAGTGTAGCGTCTCACCTTTTGGATGATGAGGGTCAAGTAGTGCCTTAGGGCTAACATTAAGGAATAGTTTTCCGGGTAAATTCAATGCAGCAAACTGTGCAATGGCTTTTTTACGACAAAGTAGTTCCAGTTCAGATAGTCGGTCATATTTACTGGCAGCAGCAAACATTTTATCTGGCTGTACCAATTCATTGTTTACACTGCCGCGACTCAATGCCTCAAAGCCAAGTATCTGTTCTTTTGCAATATCAAAAATGGGTTGAAACATTGGATATACAGCTTCATTTAGCAAAATGTCATCCAACATGACGTATAAGGAGTCCACTGAAACAACCAAACTCAATTCAAGTGTTTAATAATCGAGCAAAATATCAAAGATTTATGACAGTTAGATTGCAATCTAATGGAAATTCCCAATATTGGGGATAAATAGGAAGAGAATTGGTAGATAAAAATGCAAGGAAAGAGATGAAAACAGTGTTTCCACCTCTGTAATCAGCTTATTTCAGTGCCATTTCAACTTGGCCAAAATGTGCAATCACTTCAACAATTTCAAGTTCAGCATCTTCATAGTGCGTTTTCTCAGTGAAGCCAAGTTTAGCAATTGCCTGCACGGTCGCAGGGTGAACCAGTAAGTCTTTCGCATGATAACAAACAGGATCGCTGTACTCTGGTAATTTACCGTCTTCATGGTAACCAGACTCAATCTCTGCTAGCGGTAGCGTAGGAATAATATCGGCGGCTTTATCCAGTGCATCTAGGTAGTCTTTACACTGAGGGTACTTAGTAACAAAATCAGCCAGTAAATCACGCGAGGTAGCCACTAACTTTGCAGACTCTTGCTCAAGATCCGAAGCAGATTTGTGTTCTCTGATATTGGCGAGCAATGAAGTTGCCTGAGTTTTATATTCACCTAGCGCGTTATCACTTGCAGTTGCTTGTGTTTCAGGCTTAGCCGCTTGCGTGCTTGGTTGTTCTGAACATGCAAATAGCGCCAATGCTGCGCATGCAATTCCTAGCTGTTTATACATATAATCCTCAAAATCATTATTATTGATAACAATTCTCATTATACAGTCTTGTCATCATTTTGAAACAGAAAAGGCCACAATAAATGTGGCCTTTTTGATTCAGATCGAAAATTGAATTGTGCGTTCACGCTCA
The DNA here is from genome assembly GCF_000814765.1 of Pseudoalteromonas luteoviolacea. Lineage (GTDB taxonomy): Bacteria > Pseudomonadota > Gammaproteobacteria > Enterobacterales > Alteromonadaceae > Pseudoalteromonas > Pseudoalteromonas luteoviolacea_H. The sequence goes on along the minus strand of NZ_JWIC01000004.1, from coordinate 328,540 downwards.
GCTAACAAGCGTAACTGAGTGCACAGATTTAAGGCATTGCGTCTAAATCTGCACCTTCTTTTTCAACTTCAACTGGGATCAGGTCTTCTTTGCTTACACCCATTGCAACCGCAACAGAGCTCGCAACATACACTGACGAATAAGTACCAATGAAAACACCAAATAGTAAAGCTGTCGCAAAACCGTGGATGGTTTGACCACCCCATACAAATAGTGCAATTAATACTAGAATCGTTGTGATCGAGGTAACAAGCGTACGGTTCATCGTTTGTGTCAATGAGATATTGATGATTTCAAGCGTGTCATCAATACGCACTTTACGGAAGTTTTCTCGAATACGGTCAGATACAACAATGGTATCATTCAGTGAGTAACCTATTACCGCCAACACTGCCGCCAAAATGGTCAAATCAAATTCAAGCTCAAGTAGAGAGAACAGACCCATCGTTAAGATCACATCATGGAAAAGGGCCGCAACAGCACCAACGGCAAAACGCCATTCAAAACGAAATGCTACGTAGACCAAAATACACAGCAGTGCAGTCAACATAGCCAAGCCGCCATCTTCCTTTAGATCTTCACCCACACTTGGGCCAACGAACTCAATTCGACGCATTTCAACACTGCTATCAGCCAGTTTAAGTGCATCAATTAATTGGTTACCTATGGTCTCAGCTTTAGCATCGTCACGAGGGGCGATACGTACCAAGACTTCTTGGCTTGAGCCAAATAAAGTGACCGCAGCATCAGCAAAGCCGTTCTCCGCCAACACTTTACGGATTTTAGGTAAATCCGCAGGTTGTGAGAACCCTACTTCAACGGCTGTGCCCCCCGTAAAATCTAGGCCAAAGTTTAAACCTTTGACCATAAACGATGCGATAGACGCCAAGATCAAGAACGCTGAAAATGCCATCGACAACTTTCTTGCCGACATGAAGCGAATAGTGCTCGATAATTTTAATAATTGCATGCTCGCTCCTATATCGACAGTTTGTTGATGCGTTTACCGCCAATGAACGCGTTGATCACGGCACGTGTACCAATGATCGCAGTAAACATTGAGGTTAAAATACCGATCGCAAGGGTTACAGCAAAGCCAGCAATCGGGCCTGTGCCGACCGAGAACAAGATAACCGCTGCAATGAGTGTTGTAATGTTCGCATCAAAAATTGTACTGAATGCACTGTCATAACCATAATGAACCGCTTGTTGAGGGCTTCTGCCATCAGCGAGTTCTTCACGGATACGTTCAAAGATAAGTACGTTTGCGTCAACCGCCATACCTACGGTTAATACAATACCCGCAATACCAGGTAGGGTCAGCGTCGCGCCGCTGATCATCGACATTACACCAACAATCATCACCAAGTTGGCCGCAAGCGCTAGGTTCGCAACAATGCCAAAGCCCTTGTAGTACATCAGCATGAAACCAAGCACAAATGCGAAGCCTAGTACCACCGCAGTCATACCCGCTTCGATATTTTCTTGACCCAAGCTTGGACCGACCGTGCGCTCTTCCACAATTTGAATAGGCGCAACCAATGCACCAGCTCTTAGCAATAAGCTCAGGTTATGTGCTTCAGCCGGATTATCAATGCCAGTAATACGGAATGAGTTGTTCAAACGAGACTGAATTGTCGCGACGTTAATGACTTCTTCCACCTTGATAGGTGGTAGCGCTTTGCCATTCTCATCGACTTTGCCAGACGGCTTGTATTCAATAAATACCGTTGCCATGCTCTTACCAACCGCGCGTTTGGTAAAGGCACTCATCTTAGCGCCACCTTTGCTGTCAAGATTAATACTTACTTGCGGGCGTTGATATTCATCCATACCCGATTGTGCACCGGTTATGTGCGAGCCAGATAAGATAATACGCTTTTTCAATACAACAGGGTAACCGTCTTTGTGATACAGCACTTCACTGCCCGCAGGTATACGGCCTTGCGACGCTGCGCGTGAATCCGCTTTATCGTCCACTTCACGGAACTCCAGTGTCGCGGTTGCACCTAAAATTTCTTTTGCGCGCGCCGTGTCTTGTACACCAGGTAATTGTACGATGATGCGCTCAGCACCCTGTCTTTGTACATTTGGCTCAGCAACACCTAACTGGTTGATACGATTACGAATAATGGTTTCATTCTGCTTGATAGCATAATCACGTAATTCACGCTGCTTCAAGTCACTTAAACTTGAATAGAATGCGAGTTCATTACTGCTGTCGTTGATAAACACATTGCCAGGGTAACGCTTTTTCAAAAAGCGCTCAGCGGCTTTTTTGTCTTCCACAGAGCGCATCACCACCTGAATGCGCTCACTATTGGCAACTTGACGAATAGAACGATAACGCAACTTCTCACCACGCAAGTCGCTCTTGTAATCTTGTTCCATCTGCTCAAGCGCTTTTTCCATTGCCGTCGCCATGTCAACTTCCATTGTGAAGTGAACACCACCACTGAGATCCAGACCCAACTTCATTGGGTTTGCACCAATGCTCTTGAGCCAATCCGGTTGTGCTGGAGACATGTTAATAGCAGAAATGTAGTCTTCGCTCAGTGAGCCACGCAGGATATCCTGTGCTTTAAGCTGATCTTCTACATTCTTGAAGCGAATGAGAACCTGCCCTTCTTCTAGGACAGCAGATTTGATAGGTAGATTATTGTCTTGAAGTGTTTTATTTGCTTGATCAAGCACGCTTAAATCGGCGCTGGCCCCTTTCTTACCTGAAATCTGTATGGCCGGATCCCGACCATACATATTAGGGGTGGCATAAAGAATGCCAACGGCCAAAACAGCGAGCACAAGCAAGTATTTCCACATTGGATACTTGTTTAGCACTGGATTATCCCTTTGTTATTGTTATAGCGACTTCATTGTACCTTTAGGTAAAACTGCTGCCACTGCTGACTTCTGTACTGTTACTTCAACTTGATCATTCAAGGCAATTACCACGAAATCTTTGTCTTCAGCAACCTTCGAAACTTTACCCACTAGACCACCTGACGTAAGGATCTCATCGCCTTTGCCAAGTGCACCCATTAGGTCTTTATGCTCTTTAACACGCTTAGCTTGCGGGCGGTAAATTAAGAAATAAAATACCAAACCGAAAATAGCCAACATGATAAGCATTTCCATACCGCCACCTGCTGGTGCGGCTGCCGCTGTACTTGCATGGGCGCTAGATATAAATAAGCTCATTGCTTTTCCTCATTTAATTTTTATAAAAAAGTTTATTCTGCTTCTACGTCGGCAAGTGGCGGCACTGGCAGCCCTCTGCGCTCATAAAAGTCAGCGACAAATTCATCAAATGTCCCTTCTGATAGGGCATTTCTCATACCTTCCATTAAACGCTGGTAATAACGTAAGTTATGGATGGTATTTAAACGCGCACCTAAAATCTCATTACACTTATCTAAGTGATGCAGATACGCACGTGAATAATTTTTACATGTGTGGCAATCACACTCCGCATCTAGCGGGCTTGTATCTGTTTTGTGAACAGCATTACGGATTTTAATCACACCATCGGTAACAAACAAGTGTCCATTTCGTGCATTACGCGTTGGCATCACACAATCGAACATATCGATACCGCGACGAACGGCTTCTACCAAGTCTTCTGGCTTGCCAACGCCCATCAAGTAACGCGGCTTTTGCTCTGGCATTTTGTACGCGCAATGGTCAAGGATTTTAACCATTTCTTCTTTTGGTTCACCAACCGATAAGCCACCTAAGGCATAGCCATCAAAACCGATGTCTTCTAACCCTTTTTGCGATTCAGCACGTAATTCAGGGTACATACCACCTTGAATAATGCCAAACAACGCAGACGGATTATCACCATGCGCCTCTTTTGAGCGTTTTGCCCAACGAAGCGATAGCTCCATAGAATCTTTTGCTTCTTTTTCCGTTGCAGGATACGGTGTACATTCGTCAAAAATCATGACGATATCAGAGCCTAAATCACGTTGTACTTCCATTGCTTTTTCAGGAGACAACATAATTTTTTCACCGTTTACAGGTGACTTAAACAATACACCTTCTTCAGATATCTTTCGCATCGCACCTAGGCTAAATACCTGGAAACCGCCTGAGTCTGTCAAAATGGGCTTATCCCAGTTCATGAAATCATGCAGATCGCCATGCTGTTTAATAATCTCGGTACCTGGGCGTAACATCAGGTGAAATGTGTTACCCAAGCAAATGTGTGCACCAGTGTCTTTTAGCTCATCTGGCGTCATACCTTTTACTGTGCCGTAAGTACCTACAGGCATAAACGCGGGTGTTTCAACCACACCACGATCAAATACTAAGCGTCCGCGGCGTGCTTTGCCATGCGTACAATCTAATTCAAATTTCATAACTACCTCGTGTCGGAAAAACAGTCCAACAAAACTCAACCGATGGTCCAAATCCATAAATGGGCCATGTAAACTGTCAGATTCTATCAATAAAGCCCGAGCAATTCTAATATTGGGGCTAAAAAGGAATAAATAAAGTCACAATCAAAAAAGTTGAGTGTAAATATAAAAAAACCGGCATTTAGCCGGTCTTAAAATTCTATATTACTGTTTTTTAGTTAAAAACATTGCATCGCCATAACTAAAGAAGCGATACTTCTGCTCAATTGCTTCATGGTAAGCGTTCATGATGTGTGCTTGCCCTGAAAAGGCACTCACAAGCATAATTAATGTTGACTCAGGTAAATGGAAGTTGGTGATCATCACATCAACAACATTAAACTGATAACCCGGATAAATAAAAATGTCCGTATCACCATAGAAAGTCTTTAACTCTCCACCGTGAACCTTTGCAGCAGACTCTAAAGAGCGGACCGACGTTGTACCAACCGCGATAACACGGCCTCCACGTTGCTTACACTTAGTCACAGCATCCACAACTTCATCAGGTACCTCGATATATTCAGAGTGCATGTGATGATCATTCACATCATCAACACGGACTGGCTGAAAAGTACCAGCACCAACATGTAAGGTCACAAAGGCCATTTCAACGCCTTTGTCTTTGAGCTGAGCCATAAGTGCATCGTCAAAGTGCAGGCCCGCTGTTGGTGCCGCTACCGCGCCTGGCTTTTCTCCATACACGGTCTGATAACGCTCTTTATCACCCTCTTCATCTGGGCGATCGATATAAGGCGGCAATGGCATGTGGCCAATTTCGTCCAAAATACTCAATACCGAGTGCTCACCTTTAAACGCTAATTCAAACAATTCGCCGTGGCGTGCAACCATGGTTGCTTGTGCTTTGTCTTCAAGGATCAATTCGGCACCTGGCTTTGGTGACTTACTTGAACGCACATGTGCAAGTACACGGTGTTCATCTAAAATACGCTCGACCAAGACTTCAACTTTACCGCCCGTTGACTTCTGACCAAACATGCGAGCTGGAATAACCTTGGTATTATTAAAAATGATCAAATCTTCAGGTTCAATCAGATCAATAATATCCTTAAATACTTTATGCTCTAAATCACCATTAGTGCCATTCAATGTTAAAAGGCGGCTACTCGAACGCTCCGCTTTGGGGTGGCGGGCGATCAATTCATCAGGAAGTTCAAAATTAAAGTCAGCAACGCGCATATAAGACCTCATATTCGTGCAATTAGGCGGCAAGTCTAGTGCTGCGAGATAATGAAATCAAGCAACAAGCTTGATCTATTCATACTTTTTCACCTCTTGTCAGCGGTGCTAAATAGCTTTACTCTACTGGCTACTTTGCTTGTATTCATTCTTTTAAATGCAAAACTTGCTCTTCAGGTATATTGAGTAAAAAGCAATATAAAACATGCAAATAACGATGAATGTGCACTATCTAAATACTTAAAACATGGGTTTGGGGTCGTAACACCATGGCTAAACAGCTTACTTTATTACTTGTCAATGCCGATCATGGTGAGCGTCAAACCGTAATAAGAACGTTACAAAAGCTCAATGTATTTCAAATAATAGAACTCAGTGATACACAAGAAGCCCTGCAGTTATTAAAACAACGCGCCGTTGACTTAGTCATTAGTGGTCTCAATGTGGGGAAAATAGATGGCTGGCGGTTTTCTCGCATGATCCGTTCAGGGCTATTAAAAACCCCAAAAAACACCCCTATTGTATTGATCCCACCGACATACTGTGAGCGCATTGCGGAAACTACCGCGCGAAGTTACAGTATTGATGCCGTGCTGCCGCTAGAAAGACATGATGTATTGCCTCAGGTCTTGGCCAATGTTTTATCGACACATTTGGAAAAAAGCAGCCGCCTTAATTTACTGCTGTTGGAGCCAAATGGGAAAAAAGCAGACGATATTAGCGATCATCTTGCTTTGAGCTTCAGCTGCAATACTGTTTCGACGGAAAATGCAGCGCTCTCCGAGTTTTTACAAAACGATTACTCCATCGTCTTACTGGACGCAACATCTACGCGTGCAGAAACAACTAAAGAACTCGTTGCAAACATACTTCAACACAAACCAAGCCAAGCTATCGTAACAATAATCGACAATCGAAACGCTGATTACGCCGAGCAACTCTTACTACTGGGGGTCACAGATTTTATTCGCGCCCCTTATAATTTATCGCTATTGAGTAAGGTGTGTGACCATGCCGCGAGGCGTGAAGACTTTATGGTCAGCTACGCTGAGTTTGCTAATAAAGTGGAGCAGCTAAGTCGAAGAGAACAGAGTTACAAAGAGCTTTTCTCTGCACACCAGCGTATTTTACTGCATTTAAATACCGTTGTACTAGAACTGGATGCTGTGGGCTGTATTCGTTTTATTAATCCTGCATGGGAACAATTAACAGGTCATAAGCTCAAATCCACACTTGCAACCCAACTGTGTGACTATGTGCATCCCGATTACTTAACCAGTTTGCATACAGCCATAGAGGATGTACTCAATGGATCACATGCTTCAACAGTCGAGCTCCAGCTGAGTCATCATTCAGGTACTTCTATTTGGGTTGAGTGCCGTTTTCAGCTCATAAAAAATCAAACGAATAATGCGTCGATCACGGCGACGATTGACAACATACATGAGCGTAAAGAAGCCGAATTACAATTGCGACACTTAGCGTTACATGACACTCTGACAGGCCTGCATAACCGTTATTATTTTGATCAGCAGCTTAACCTCTTTTGTAAAGAAGCCAAGCACAACCTCGATACCGAACATGCGCTGATTTATATCGATTTAGACCACTTTAAAATCATTAATGACAGTAAAGGCCATCAACAAGGTGACATTGTCCTGCAAGAAGTTGCACAGCTATTTAGAGCACATATTTCACAAGAGCACCTGATATTTAGAATTGGCGGGGATGAGTTTGCTATTTTACTCAAGCACACCCGCTTGCTCGATGCCCATATGATGGCCGAGAGCATTTGTAGTGCGATTGAAAACCACCAGTTTCACTCTGAGGAAGCCAGTTATACAATTAGCTGCTCGATTGGCTTAACCCTTATATCAGCAGTGAATTGCGACCCGAATGAATGCTTGAAACAATCGGACATCGCATTGTACATAGCAAAAAACCTAGGCCGAAACCTCGTTCATTGCTACACCAAAGAAGATGCTAAAAACAGCACCTTACAGACAGGGTTAGAATGGGGACACAGCGTTCGAGAAGCGCTGAAAAACAATCAATTTGAACTTCACTATCAACCTATCTGGGACTTTAAAAACAGCCAAATCGCTTATTTTGAAGCGCTGCTTCGCCTAGTCATTGATGATAAAATCATATATCCAAATCAGTTTATTCCTGCCTTGGAATTACTTAATGATACTTTTTTAATGGATCAGTCCGTCATCAAAGAAAGTATCCGTGCGGTATCTAAACACCCAGAGCTACATCAGATATCAGTAAACTTGTCGGCCCAGTCATTTCTAGATGAGCGACTGATGCCACATATCCAAACTTGCCTGCGCGATTTTCAAGTTCCAGCACACTGCATTATTTTCGAGATCACAGAATCTGCAAGCATCAACAATTTAAGTGCCACGCAAGCGATGATTACACAGCTTAATCAGCTGGGGTGTCATTTTTCTATTGATGATTTTGGCACCGGTTTTAGTACATTTAGCTATCTTAAACAATTGCCAGCTCAGCATGTAAAGATAGATGGCTCCTTTGTCCGAGATATGCTCAACGACCCAATTGATCTTGCGCTAGTAAAAGCGGTCAACGATATTAGCCACTCTTTAGACAAATGCTCTGTGGCAGAGTATGTTGAAAGTAAAGAAATTTTTGATGAGCTTCAAAGAATAGGCGTCGACTATGGACAAGGGTATTTCATCTCTAAGCCGCTTCCAATTGAGCAATTAAAAAATCAATTAAAAACTATTTTATCCCTAAAAACAGCATGCTAATCCAAATGGGGAAAAAAGTCGCTGCAGTCGACTAAAAACTCAACTATAATAAAACTTCGAAGTGAATGTCTTCTTTTTTTACTTATATGCTTATAAGTAGAAGACATACAATGGATTTGAGTACATCTCGTAATGGAATTCGGGGAGATAAGTATGTTTCAGTTTATTCTGTTTCTATCAATGGTACATTGTTTAATCACATTACAATGCTACCGCTGCGCCAAACAAAAAGGGTATCCAACTAAGCTGTTTACAGTATTAGGGTTTGTACCGTATTTCAACTTAGTGGTGTGGGTATACTTATTATTTCTACCCAATCTTATGTCACAGAGCAAGCTCAGTTCGACTTAAGCAATGATTTCATGCTACTCAAAAGCAGTGCTATTGGCACTGCTTTTTAATGAACTCTCCAACCTCGTTACTAAATAACCTGAAGTCTCGTATTCGCCCAGTGGTTTTGCGCCATAGCAAGCCTATTTCTCTATAAGCATTCGCTTGAGGCGACAAAGTCACCATAGGCTTTCCATCTAAGATACCTGCATTGAGTGCCATCTGAGGTAGAAAAGTCACCCCATTCTGATATTCAACCATGCTAAGTAACGTGTGTAAATTCGCAGCCTCAAATGGATTAATACACTCACTGCGAGTCAGGTTACATGCGCTCAGTGCATGCCCTGTCATACAGTGTTCGCGCTCGAGCAAAAATACACTGTCTTTAGGCAGCAAATTAAAGTCCTCTAATACTTCAGGGATAGCATAGTCTTCATGGTGAACCAATGAGAAATGGTCTTTGGTTAAAATCTGCGTATGAAACTTATCTGTTCTGTATGGCAGCGCCAATATGCCCATATCAATATGGCCATGCTCCAACTTATCGAGTAGCCTATCACTGGTATCCTCAACCAATACGAGTTGAAGGTTTGGGAAAACCTCTTGGCAGTACTGGTACAAGGGCGCAGCAATAAAGCTCGCAATCGTCGGGATTAACCCCAGTACAAGCTTGCCAGACAATGGGTTTTTAAAACTTTTCGTTAACTCAACAACGCTAATTGAATCATCAATGATTTTCTTCGCTCGCGCGACAACTTCTTCACCCACATCCGTAAACATGAGACTGCGATTTTCTCGCTCAATTAACTGGCAGCCAAGTGTTTCTTCTAAATTTTGAATCGCACTACTTAACGTCGACTGGCCAACAAAGCACGCCTCTGCCGCTCGACCAAAGTGCTGCTGCTGATGCACTGCAATTAGGTATTGTAATTGTTTTATACTTGGTAAGTTATTCACTAATAAACCCATAAATAAAAAGACCCCAACACCAATGATGCTGAGATCTTTTCAAGCTAAAAGTCTGATTTTTACTAAACGCCGAACACGCTTCTTAAAATATAGAATATAACAATAGCAAGGGCTGCGCCGACTGGCAATGTGATTACCCAAGAAACCACAATGTTTCTGATCACACCCATATTAAGTGCCGCGATACCACGGGCCATACCCACACCTAAAACGGCACCTACCAATGTTTGTGTCGTTGAAATAGGCAAACCAGTACCAGACGCAATAACTACCGTCGAGGCCGCCGCAAGCTCAGCTGCAAAACCACGGCTTGGTGTTAAATGCGTGATACCTTCACCAATAGTTTTAATTACTTTTTTACCTAATACCGCAAGACCAACAACGATACCTAAACCACCCAGCGGTAAAATCCACCATGCAAGCTCAGCTTTTTTCGCCATCTCACCGTTGTTTTCTACAATATTTACAACCGCAGCTAGTGGACCAATCGCATTGGCTACGTCATTTGAACCATGTGCAAACGCCATACAACACGCTGTTAGAACCATTAATACGGCAAACACTTTTTCAACATTATTAAATTGCATTTGCTTATCGGCATTTGGATCCATTTTCATGCGTGCAATAAACACTTTACCAATTAAGCCAATCAACACAGCGATACCAATTGCAAGTGCATAACCTTCAAAAGTACCTAAGTTAATACCAATGTGCTTCAAGCCTTTTTTGATAGTCACCAAAGACATGACAAAGCCGGCTAGACCCATGTAGAAAGGCACAAAACGCTTTGCGTTAGTGAGCGGTTTATCAGTATCAAAAATCAGCTTCTGTGCACTCATAAAGATAAGGTATGCAATGAAGCCTGAGATTGCAGGCGTTACAACCCAGCTACCTACGATGCCAGCTACTTTGCCCCACTGGATAGCTTCGCTACCTACAGCCACCAACGCAAAGCCGATAATCGCACCAATGATTGAATGCGTCGTAGATACCGGCCAGCCCAATGCTGACGCTAACAGCAACCAAGTACCTGCAGCAAATAGTGCCGAGATCATACCTAACACCATTAATTCAGGGATGTCAGCAAACGGGGCTGCATCAATGATCCCTTTGCGGATCGTCGACGTTACTTCACCGCCCGCAAGGTAAGCACCTGCGAACTCAAAAATCATCGCAATGATGATTGCCTGCTTGATTGTAAGGGCTTTTGACCCCACTGAAGTACCCATGGCGTTTGCAACATCGTTTGCACCAATACCATAAGCCATAAAGAAACCAACTGCCGCTGCGATGAGTACTAACATCGAGCCATGAGAAGCAATGATATCCATTGAAAAACCTTTAGTGTTTTTTAAACACTGATTATGTATTTATACGTTTATCTCTTCACACTCTTGATTATGAGAACACATATAAATAGCTATTAAACAAACACAACACCGCCGCTCTCTAGTCTAGCTTTGAGAGTAACAACGGCGTACTTCTTTATAAACTATCGCTGATAAAAATCAGCGTGCTAACATTACCTCGAGGCGAGCACCAACACGCTCAGCGATATCAGCTAATTCCCCTACCCATTCGATGATCTTGTATAAAAACATCACATCAACCGGATTAAGATCAGCTTCAACTTGACGAAGTTCTTGGCGAATTCTAATTTGCATGTCATCGGTATCTTGCTCAATGGCGTCAAGCTCACTCAACATTTTTTCGACTAATACAACTTCACGACCTCTGAAGCCTGTTTCTAACAGTTCATCCAGTTCGTTAATCGCTTTTGAGGCCTGTTTTGTCGCGTCTACACAACGGCTTAAATACGCAACAAACTCATTTTGAATAGATTCGGGGATCACCATTTCACGGCCAACGACTCGACCTGCGATATCTTTGGCTTTATTGGCGATTTTGTCTTGATGGGTAATAAGTTCCAGTAAATCAGTCCGTTCAACTGGCATAAATAGGCCGCGAGGCAGCTGAAGACGTACTTCTCGCTTAAGCGCATCGGCTTCACGTTCTAGGTTACGAATATTAACGCGAAGGGCATCCGCTTCAGTCCACTCCCCTTTGAAGACATGTTCAAAGAACGGGATCAAGCTTTCACTGGCTTGATGCACTATCTTAATGTGCTCTTCAATCGGCTTAATAGGAGATTTTGCAAAGACTCCTAAAAACGCATTACTAGGCATAACTGACCCTTAAATCATAATAATATGCATGTGCAGAGGCCAAGTTTACAGCATTAACCGAAATTGTGAACGATTTTTATCATGAACTTGGGATTAATCGTTCGATTTATTCCGATTAATCCCAGGTAAACCTATAAACTCTTTTCGATATCTTCTTGAGAAGTATGGCGAATATCTTTACCGTTTACAAAATAGATGACGTATTCCGCAATGTTTTGACAGCGATCGCCAATACGCTCTAGTGAACGAACTGACCAAACTAAGTCCATAATTTTTGGGATAGAGCGTGGATCTTCCATCATGTAAGTCATGATTTGGCGAGTAATTGCCTCATATTCTCTGTCTACTTTGGCATCTTCTTTGTGCACTTCGAATGCACGTTGTGCATCCATTCGCGCGAAAGAGTCCAACACGTCATGCAACATTTTAGATACTAGGCGACCCATGTTTTCTACGTTCACCAACAGGTGTTGTTGATCTTTGGTGAATGAATCAAGCGCGACTTTTGCGATACGTTCTGCTTCATCACCTATACGCTCTAAGTCAGCAATCGTTTTAGCAATGGCCACGACCAATCTTAAGTCACTGGCTGCTGGCTGTCTTTTAGCGATAATACGCGTACACTCTTCATCAATATTCACTTCCATCGCATTGACTTTGTAATCATTCTCACTGACTTTGCGTGCTTTGTCCGCATTGCTTGTGCTCACAGCATCTAGTGCAAGGTTCAGTTGCTGCTCAACCAATCCACCCATACTTAATACGTGATTTCTTACGTTTTCTAGCTCTTCATTAAAGCGGCCAGAGATATGCTTATTAATATTGTGTTCCATCTAAAACCCTACCTTTGAAAACAACCCCAACAAGTTGCCCAGTACATGGGCAACCACACTGTTATAAATTAACCGTAACGACCTGTGATGTAGTCTTCAGTTTTCTTCTTCGTCGGTGTTGTAAATAGTGTATTGGTATCTGAGTACTCAATAAGTTCGCCCATATACATGAAGGCTGTTTGATCAGATACACGTGCAGCTTGTTGCATGTTATGCGTAACAATAACAACAGTATACTTATCTTTTAAATCATTGATGAGTTCTTCGATAACCAGTGTAGAAATCGGGTCTAGTGCCGAGGTTGGCTCATCCAACAGTAATACTTCAGGCTCAATCGCAATTGAACGGGCAATAACAAGACGTTGTTGCTGACCGCCCGAGAGACCAAATGCACTGTCGTGAAGACGATCTTTCACTTCATCCCACAATGCTGCACCACGTAATGAACGTTCTACAACTTCATCCAGTTTACGCTTATCTTTAATACCTTGCAGGCGAAGGCCGTAAACAACATTCTCGTAAATAGACTTAGGGAAAGGGTTTGGTCTTTGGAATACCATACCCACGTTGCGTCGCAGTGCTGCAACATCAACGCTTTTATCATAGATATTTTGCCCCTGAAGGTTAATTTCACCTTCAATGCGACATGTATCAACTAAGTCATTCATCCGGTTGATACAACGTAACAACGTTGACTTACCGCAACCTGATGGACCGATAAACGCGGTTACTTGACCCTTTGGGATCAACATGTTGATTTTACTCAGAGCTTGTTTATCACCATAGTAAAGGTCAAGGTCTTTGATCTCTAAAGCGGTTTGCTCTGGGCTCAAGTTGGCAAGATCTAATTTCGTATTAGCATCTGCATTATTTACTTGTGGCGCTACTGTAATCATAAAAGGATACCTATTTCAAATCTGTACTATTAGTGCTCTAGAGCTCTGAATTTTTCGCGTAAGTGGTTACGAATGCCAATCGCTGTAATATTTAGCGCAATGATCACCGTAACAAGTAAGAAGGCGGTTGCATAGACCAATGGACGTGCCGCCTCAACATTTGGACTTTGGAAACCAACATCATAAATATGGAAACCTAAGTGCATAAACTTACGATCTAAATGAATATAAGGGAAGTTGCCGTCCAGTGGTAAGGTTGGTGCCATTTTAACCACGCCCACTAGCATCAGAGGTGCAACCTCACCCGCTGCACGCGCAACCGCTAAAATTAAACCGGTCATGATCGCAGGACTGGCCATTGGCACGATAATACGCCATAGCGTCTCCGCTTTTGTTGCACCCAGTGCTAATGAACCATGACGAACGGAACTTGGAATACGTGACAAACCTTCCTCTGTTGACACAATCACAACAGGTAATGTCAAAATAGCCAGTGTCAGTGCTGACCAAATTACCCCTGGCGTACCAAATACTGGACTTGGCGCAGCTTCTGGGTAGAACAATTGGTCGATAGAGCCACCAAGCATATACACAAAGAAACCTAAACCAAAAACACCGTATACAATAGATGGGACACCTGCCAAGTTAATCACCGCAATACGGATCATCTTAGTCACAGCGTTTTTCGCTGCATACTCGTGTAAGTAAATTGCTGCTACCACACCAAATGGCGTAACAATCACCGCCATCAACATCACCATGAAAACAGTACCGAAAATCGCAGGGAATACACCGCCCTCGGTATTCGCTTCACGTGGGTCGTCACTGATAAATTTACCTGTTTGTGAGAAGTAATGGCCAACTTTTGCAAAGAAGCCCATATTATTTGGGAACCACACATCCAGTACTTGGTAAAGAGGTAAAGTCACTTCTTCACCACGCATATCACGCACAACGACGTAGTCACGCTTTGCATCACCGCGCAGTTCAAACAAACGCTTTTCAAACACTTTGTAGTCTTCACGAAGCTGTGCACGCTGCGCTTCTAAGTCCGCTTTAACGTCTGCTGTTAGCTCATTATCAAGTTGATAACCACGCTCCTTTAAGCGCAATCTTTCAAGCTCATAGTTAATATGGCCAATATCGCCATTTTGAAGATCTAATGCTTCTTCATTTAAATCTACGGCACGTTCGACTAACTCTTCTAAACGCGCAACAGGGTTTTGCGAGACCACCTGACCATCTTCGATGACGCGAACGACATAACCATAAAAGTTACCGTTTTTACTACGTTCAAAAACCGCCATCTCTTCTGGCACTGATTGGCTTTGAATATCCGTGGTTAAAATCCAACGGAAATCTAGCTCAACAAACTCACGGTTACCGGTTTTAACTAGAAGGCGCTCTACATACTCGTCTTGATAATCTGACAAATCATACCCAGCAGCGACTAATCGCTCTTTAGGCACCATTTCACGGTCGTAGATTTCACCTATCACCGTTTGCTTCGCGACAGACCCTTCAAGCTCAAACTGCACAACTTCAGTTGGCCAAAAGAAGCTCAACCCTTTCCATGCGATCATTGCCAATAGGCCAATCACCGAGATTAAACTGATGCTAACTGCACCACCTGTCATCCAGATCCACGGAGATCCTGACTTAAACCATTGTCTTACCATGTCATCACTCCATTACATCGAGCTGTATTTATCACGTAACTGCTGGCGAACAAATTCAGCAACCGTGTTAAAGATAAATGTAAAAATAAACAGTACAAAAGCGGCTAAGAATAGAATTCGGTAGTGAGAACTACCCACTTCTGACTCCGGCATTTCCACAGCAATGTTTGCGGCAAGTGTACGCATACCTTGGAAGATACTCCAATCCATAATTGGCGTATTACCCGTTGCCATCAGTACAATCATGGTCTCACCCACAGCACGACCTAAGCCCATCATGACCGCTGAGAAAATACCTGGGCTCGCCGTCAATAGAACCACGCGAACCAGTGTCTGCCATTGTGTTGCACCCAATGCTAAGGAGCCGTTTGATAAATGCTTTGGCACGCTGAATACCGCATCTTCCGCAATAGAGAAAATAGTTGGAATAACCGCAAAGCCCATCGCTATCCCCACAACCAAAGAGTTACGTTGGTCGAACGTGAGGCCTAATTCATTAGTTAGATACTGACGAACATTGCCGCCAAACATCCACACTTCAATGCTGTCACTGATTGCAAAAGACAACCAACCGATGAAAAGCACAACAGGGATAAGTAATACTGAATGCCAACCATCTGGCAGCAAGTGACGGATCTGCTTCGGTAATTTAGTCCAACCAAACGCCGTCGCAAGGATAGAAATTGGCAACAATATCAGTAAGGCAACGATGGCCGGTAAATGCGCTTCAATCAGTGGCGCTAACCAAAGGCCTGCTAAAAATCCCAAGATCACGGTTGGTAAAGCTTCCATAATTTCGACGGTTGGTTTAACGACTCGGCGTAGCTCCGGCGACATGAAATAAGCGGTATAAATGGCTGCTGACAGCGCAATTGGTACTGCAAATAACATCGCATACATCGCCGCTTTGATCGTACCAAACGAGATAGGTACCAAAGAGAATTTAGACTCGAAATCATCACTTGCTGAAGTTGACTGCCAAGTATATGCAGGCTCAGGGTAACCTTCATACCACACTTCTTGCCACAATGCAGACCAAGTCACTTCAGGGTGTTCATTGTGAAGCTCAACGACGCTCAAAGTTTTGTCAGACAATATCAGCGCGGCATTGGCTCGAGGTGATACTGCAAATTGCTCAATCGCACCTTGAGTGACTTTACCTTGCCAAAGGTGCGCTTCACTGGTTGTGTAATACAAACCCAGTTCACCAGTATTGGTTGTCGTAAAGAAAGTGCGGCGATAAAACTCACTGAAAATATCGACCTGTGCACCCGCGATACTCTCAAATGCGCGGATCTTGGCAAACTGACGACCATTATCTGTATTCACTTCAAACCACTGAGATACTTCACCATTATCATTGCTGATCATCAGTGAATTAGCACCCGCTAACAAACTGATATTAACTAGGTTTGCATTTTCTTCGTTTGCGGCAAGCAACTGAATTTGCTCAACCTCATCGGCAAAGCGCGTATCAAATACATAAATCTGGTTTGCAGAGCGAATAAATACACGCGTCGTGTCTGGCGATATCAACATTTCGTCAATACGCCCTTCAATCGGTAATAAACTACGCTCAACTTGCCACTCTATTTCACCAGAAAACATATTCTCTTCTGCGCTGAATGAAGCAAAAATAACGCGCTTATCTTGCGTTTGTGCAATAACAGCCGTTTTATCTTCATAGTGACTAAATGCAAATTGCTTAATCGCTTGCGCTTGCTCATCGACCACCAGCTGAACGCCATCTAACGGATAACTCAAGCGTGGCTTCATCACTCGCTCATTGCCTGGGAATGAGATCAAAAAACTTGGCTTAACTAACTGAACTTGACCATTATCTAAGCCGTAGGCATATATCCCTAAAAAAGGTGCGCTCTGTGCAAAACTGCTTACCTGACCCGCTAAGTCAACAGGCAGTGAGCTAAGTAGCTCTCCGGTTTTATCGCCTTTAATCTGATAAAAATCAACTTGGCCTGTGCTATCTAGCAAATAAGCAATTTCAGTTTGCTCTTCCATACCTAGACCAAAATACGTTTTATCACTTTGAAGGGCTAATTCAGTACGTTTTGTCACATTTGCTGATTCAAAGATCGGCTGTACGACATAAAGTAAATAGAAGAAGATCAAGAGCAAAGCAACCAATACCATCACCCCACCCGAGGTAATGCCAAATTGGGCAAAGCGGTCTTTAAAGAGACGGCTTCTATCCGTTTTGAAGGACGGTTTTTGCGGATTGGAAGTCATCAAAACACCTTTTTATTATCAAGTTGCGGCGCATTATATTTCATCAAGATGACAGTTATGTTACATCAGGCGAGAGGAATGTGTCCCTTTTTTTAACTTTTAATACGTATTGGCAAATCGTATCTCAAATGCACCGCGTTTTCATTTGCATTTGTTTACAAAGCAAACGTCATCTCATTGGAAAAATCCCCCACATTTACTAGGCTTAACAGGCGATAATTCGCTTTTCCACCACCGCCAAAAGGCATTTAATAATAAGAGACATGTGATATGAAGCAGTTAGTATTAACACTTTTAGGTAAGGACCGACCTGGTCTCGTTGAAGAAATATCTGCCACAATTTTACAGCACCATGGTAACTGGGCAACTAGTAATCTGAGCCATTTAGCTGGCCAATTTGCAGGTATAGTACTCGTTGAAGTGGCTGAAGAGCACTTGCAAACACTGCAAGATGCACTTCATGCGTTACCAGAACTTGAAGTCCGCATAGAGCACGGCGAACAAAGCAAGCCGGAGACTCAAATTGAAAAACTCAACTTGGTGATAACTGGCAATGATCGACCTGGTATAATCCAAGAACTTTCAACTGTGATCCGCCACAAAGGCGCCAATATCACTCATTTGAATTCTAGACAGCAAAGCGCACCTAATTGGGGATTACCCATATTCAGTGCTTTTGCCACCGTGAGCTTACCTCCCGGTATGGATAAAGAAAATGTCGTAGATGCACTAGAAGCAATCACCAGTGATCTGATTGTGGATGTTGAACCCGATTAACGTTTGATCCTAATTAAATTAATTCACTCAAAATATTCTACACTCTTATGGCAGCGAGGTTTTACCACTGCCATATTCCTTTTTCCCTCGGTTGTACCTGCTGTCATATAAGTGTCACATTCTGGACATACTCTAGAATAAGCTATCGTTACTATGGAATGTAAAATGCACGCACTATCTAGCGACCCTAAAGCCATTAGCTTTTTTGCCAAAGAGCTCAGTTGGCTCTCATTTAATGAGCGAGTTTTGCAAGAAGCTAAAGACAAAAATAACCCAATCATCGAACGTATAAGGTTCTTAGGCATTTTCTCTAACAACCTTGATGAGTTTTTTCGTGTCAGAGTGGCTGATGTCAAACGCCGGATATTGCTCAGTAACTTGCCCGATGCCAACTTCGACGAAAACGAAGCGTTACTGAATCAAATACAAAAAAAAGTATTGTCTTTAGGGAAAAAGTTTAATCATATCCATAATCAAATCTTTAATGACTTAAATGCGCATAACATTCACGTAAAGCAACCAGAAGCCTTGTCTGAGTTCCATAAACAGTGGTTACGAGATTATTTTAACGATCAGGTTTTACAGCATCTATCCCCCATTTTACTCTCAGAAAATAGGGACTATTCAGATCTGATCAACGATACCATGACCTACTTGTTTGTCGAAATGCGTAACGATAATGACAAACATCAGTACGCCCTACTTGAACTACCAACAGATAGGCTAGATCGGTTTGTTATTTTACCGCCAGAGAGAACACGCCGACAAAAAACGTTAATGCTGCTTGATGATGTCGTGAGATATCACCTGCGCGAAGTCTTCAGTAACTTCCTTTCGTTTGAACACATCGAAGGGTACGAGATAAAGCTAACTCGGGATGCTGAATATAACCTAGATGACGAGCTTGAAGAGGGCTTACTGGATAAAATGTCTAAAGGTCTAAAACAGCGCTTATATGCAGAGCCTGTGCGCCTCACCTACGATGAAGCCATGCCTGAAAGCATTATGAAAGTGATGAAAAAACGCTTAGGTGTGACGCACCAAGACGCCCTGATCCCAGGCGGAAGCTATCGTAACTTTAGAGATTTTATCGCCTTTCCAAATGTAGGCAGAGGGTATTTAGAAAACAAACCACTGCCCCCTTTAAAAAGCAGTGCGTTCGATAAACACGAGAGTGCCTTTAAAGCCATTTCTGAACAAGATATTTTACTCTACTATCCATACCACACGTTTAACCACATGTTGGAATACGTGCGCCAAGCAGCGTTTGATCCCAAAGTAACTCAGATCAAAATCAATATTTACCGAGTGGCCAGTCGCTCTCAGCTGATCGCGTCGCTTATCAATGCCGCCAAAAATGGCAAGAAAGTGACCGTTATGGTCGAGTTAAAAGCGCGCTTTGATGAACAAAACAATATCGAGTGGGCAAAAATGCTCAGTGAGTATGGCATCAAAGTCATGGTTGGCTTACCTGCACTGAAAGTACACAGCAAACTGTGTGTGATACACCGAAAAGAAAAAGGCCAAATTGTTAAATATGCACACGTAGGTACTGGTAATTTCCATGAAAAAACAGCGCGCATCTATACCGACTTTAGTTTATTCACCAAGCACTCAGAGATTTGCAATGAGTGTGACGATGTCTTTAAATTCATCGAAACCAGCTATCGACCATTTAACTTTCAACATTTAATGATATCTCCTCTCAATGCACGAGAAAAAATATACTCTCTCATTGAACAAGAAGTGGATAACGCGCGCGCAGGTAAAGCAGCACGTATCACAGTAAAAGTGAACAACTTGGTCGATAAGGAGCTAATCGAAAAGCTCTATAGTGCCGCTATGGCCGGTGTCAAAAT
Source organism: Pseudoalteromonas luteoviolacea (assembly GCF_000814765.1). Classification (GTDB taxonomy): domain Bacteria; phylum Pseudomonadota; class Gammaproteobacteria; order Enterobacterales; family Alteromonadaceae; genus Pseudoalteromonas; species Pseudoalteromonas luteoviolacea_H. Next base: position 308,387 of record NZ_JWIC01000004.1, on the reverse strand, counting down.
TCGTATGATCATTCGTGGTATGTGCGCACTTGTTCCCGGCCTTGCAGGATTCAGTGACAATATTCGCGTGATCAGTATTGTCGATCGCTTTTTAGAGCATCCACGTGTCATGGTATTTGAAAATGGGGGGAAACCACAGGTCTATATTTCTTCTGCCGATTGGATGACCCGTAACCTAGATCACCGTGTCGAAGTGGGTGTACCTATTTATGATGAATCGTTGAAACAGTTGATCATTGATACATTAGAACTACAATTTCGAGATCGCGTAAAAGCGCGATTAATTGATAGTGAACAAAAAAATAACTATGTGAATCGCGGCAATAAGAAGAAGATCCGTTCTCAAATCGCCATCTATGATCACATTAAAAAATGGGAAAGCACTAGGACTTAACATGACAACATACCCATCTTTTGCAGCCGTTGATTTAGGCTCAAATAGTTTTCATCTTGTGGTTGCAAGGGAGGTAGATGGTCGATTACAAATACTACACAAAGAAAAGCAACGTGTTTATTTGGCCGCTGGGCTGGATCAAAATGATCACCTCAGTGATGAAGCCATTGCACGCGCTTTGCATGTGCTTTCTCAGTTTGCCGCCACACTGAACGGTTTTGAGAAAAAGAACGTCGAAGTTGCAGCAACCTATACATTGAGAAAGTGTCAAAATTTACACCACGTTTTAAAACAGGCCAAGGCTGTTTTTCCATATAAAATCAATGTCATTTCTGGACAAGAAGAAGCGCGTTTAATCTATCAAGGTGTCGCTAATTACATACACGGCGATCACAACCGCCTGGTGATAGACATCGGCGGAGGTAGTACAGAAATGATCATTGGTAAGCACCAATACCACAAGCTGCTCACTAGCCGTGATATTGGGTGCGTTACCATGAGCCAACGGTATTTTGCCGATGGAAAGCTCACTAACAAGCGTTTTCAAAAAGCCATTATCCATGCAGAGCAAAATATTGAAGCCATTACCGCTAACTATCAAAAAGCAGGCTGGCAAACCTGCTTGGGCACATCTGGCACCATTAAAACCCTCACCGCAATCAACGAAGAGTTATTTGCCAGCAAAACTCTGACATTAGCGTCATTACAACAGATCCGAAATCATTTTGTTGAAGCACAAACATTAGAGAGTATGGACCTCAAGGCGCTCCCACCGGAGCGCCAGGCGAGCATTGCTGGTGGGCTTGCTGTGCTAATCGGCGCTTTTAATCAGCTTAATATAACGGATATGACGTATTGTGACTTTTCACTGCGGGAAGGGTTATTACATGAATTAGCGCAAAATAACGAGTTTGATATTCGTGCCCGTACTATTTCCTCATTCGCAGAACAGTACGCCGTTGATACGCCACATGCCAACCATATATGTCAAACCCTTGCACAACTATTTAATGTAGCAAAAACAACATGGCAGCTTGAAGAACTTGATTTAGAGATCCTGCGCTGGGCTGCACAATTACACGAGGTAGGCATTGCAATCAATTCTTCAGGCATTCATAAACACAGTGCATATGTGGTGAGTAATAGTCAGCTCCCAGGCTTTACACAAGAACAACAGCAGTTGCTTGGGGCCTTGATCCGTTTTCATCGCAAAAAAATTAAAGCAGTCGATCTCAATGCACTGATTGAAGAAGAATCTCTTGGGCAATTTTCAAAATTACTCACGCTATTACGTTTAGCGATTTTGTTCCATCAAAAACGTCAAGAGAGCCAACTGCCTAAATATCGTTTTTCTGTCACCAGTAAAAATGTTGAACTCTCGTGTGAACGCATGTGGTTTGAACAGCATTCACTGTTTGCAGCAGACTTAGAACAGGAGCAAGCTTATTGGAAGAATCTCTCTTTGTCGCTCGACATAACAACCTACTAATGTCAGTGCACAAGGTCGACATGTAAGCTGGCTACTGCTCGACATCTTCCCTTGCTACAGCAAACATTTCATCTCCATATGCTCGGCTTTTTATAATTAAGTCAAAAAGTACTTGTATCTCTGACGCCGGGCGAATCGCATTTAAAATAAGTTCAGCTTCAGTTAGATTGTTTCGCTCCACTTCAATTGCCAAGCGAAGTGCACCGCCAATTAACCCTTTATAGCTTAATAATGCACTGCTTAAATCAGGGTCCAATGAAAACTCATCCACGACCACAGAGAGCTCCACATCTAAAATGGCATCAAGTACCGACATCAGACCAATTAAATAGCCCTGCTCTGCCATTTCATCACCACCTGGAGCCAAAAAAAGCTCCAAGAATTTGGCACGATTCAAGCCAAGCTTAGTCAATTCTGTCGGCTTATCTGCGCCCAATTCACTCAATGCCAGTACTTTAACAAACTGGCGAATGGCATCCTCACCAAGGTATATCACAGCCTGTGAAATTGAGCGGATCTCAATCCGATCTTCCCCTGCTTTGGCATTGGCCAGCCGGAGTACTCGAGCAGTTAAGCTTAAATCTTTCGATACACGATCTTGCACCTCTTTGAAGCAGAGGGACTTTTTCGCAGTACAACGCAATAAATCAAATACCGCAAGCTTAGAGGGTTCCACATTGCCATGATTGAGCATCTCAGGCTTGGCAAAGAAAAAACCTTGAAAATAATCAGCCCCTGCGGCGCGGATAAAATTAAATTGCTCTTGCGTTTCAATTCGCTCCACAACTATTTGCAAATGTGGATATTGACGTTTGAGCTTTTTCACCATCATGGTGGTTTTGATGATAGGGAGTTCAACTTCCAGCTTCACGAAGTCAACTAAATCTAAAAGAGGCTGCCAGCGTGGATCGCCATCATAATCATCTAGGGCAAAACGATAGCCCACATTTTGTAATTTACTGACTGTTGCAGTCAAACTCTCGATATCTTGTGAGCGCTCAACAATTTCCACTACAAGCCCCTGTGGGCTTAATAGCTTAGGAAGTTCTTGTATGAGTGTTTCATCTGAAAAATTAACAAATGCCAAAGCGCCCGCAGCGAGCCTATCTAAACCAATAAACAGTAAAGAATTAAAGAACAGACGCCCCGTTGCAAGCCCATCACTTACACCGCTTGGAAACACATTATTGTGTGAGTCACGATACAGTAATTCATAGGCATGTACTTGCAGTTCACTATTTAAAATAGCTTGGCGGGCGATATACTGAACGGCGTTTTTCTTTACCTTAGCAGTTTCACTACTCATTAACATCCTTCACTCTTGCACGCATTACTGGCATCCATAGCTTCAGCATATGAAATCTTCGCCAGTGGAGCAAATAAAATACAACCTGAACTTAGTTAAGATCAGGTTGGAACACAACTTTAATTATTCCGCAACCAACTCAACACTGCGGAAAAAGCCATCATCATCTGCAAGCTCTTTCACTAACTCTGGTAACACTGCATCCATGATATTTTTCAGGACATAAGGTGGATTAATCACGATCATGCCTGAAGCCGTCATACCACGTTCATCAGTATCTGCCGAAGTCGCTAACTCAAACAATTGAATGTTGCGCACACCAGATGCAATCAACTCAGCTTCCATTTGCTCAATACGATCTCTATCGACCACTGGGTACCAAATCATATAAGTCCCTGAGGTAAAGCTTTTATGCGCCTTTACAATGGTTTTTACCGCTTTTTGATAGTCTGATTTTATTTCATAAGGCGGGTCCATTAGCACCACGGCACGGCGTGATAAAGGCGGCACTAATCCTAATAACCCTTTAAATCCATCCTCCCCTTTGACCCGCAAAGAGCGCTTATGAGCAGTATTTTTTTGCAACAGAGGTAAATCTTGCGGATGGAGTTCAAAAAACCAGCCTTTATCCTGTTTACGCAGATATTGTTCAGCCACTTTTGGAGAGCCTGGATAAAAAGCCAACGCTTTATCATTGAAACTCTTTACCATGTCGATATAACGGAGGATCGCTTCATTTTCCCCCTCATAGTGCATCAGTCGGCCTATCCCCTGCTCAAACTCTTGCGTTTTTTGCGCATCGCTTGATGCTAACTCAAAGAAACCTGCGCCGGAGTGCGTATCTATATAGTCGAACGGCTTATCCTTACGCGTCATGTAAGAGAGCACTTCAGCTAAAACTAAGTGTTTGATAACGTCTGCTGGATTACCAGCATGAAAAGAATGTCTATAACTGAGCATAATGGCCTTTATTCACTGACGATAGTGGCTTTTTGCAAATTCGTCTCAATTCAAAACGGCCAAAATCCGACCACTTTCATGAATAACAAATGAACAAAATAAGAAGTTATCAGAATTATCTCTTAAAACGGCGCAAAAATCAGTATAAAGCTACGCAAATACTGGTAATAAAGCCCGCTTTGCTTTACATTTGCATGACAAAACACAGTGATAAGAGCGCATTTAAAATGAACGATATTCTTCCACAACTCGAACAACTGGTAGATCAACTGATTGGTAAGAATGAGCAGCTAGAGCAGCAAATTACCCTACTAAAAGAGCAAAATGGTAAATTAGTTGATGAAAACGAAACATTGCAGTTAGAACTACTGGAACGTGAAGAAAAGCAAAAAGAAACCAGCACAACGCTAAGCAGCTTACTGGATAAACTTCAGAGCGCTCATCAGGCGAGCTAATGACGGATAAAGTAAGCCAGGTGGCGGTTACCCTTCTCGGTAAAAGCCACCAGTTTTCATGTGCTGAAGGACAAGAGCAAGCACTCATTGATGCGGTAGAATTATTGAATTCTCGCGTTGATGAAATGAAACGTAGGGACACGGTTCGTACAGATCAAAACGCACTTTTGATGGCTGCTTTACACCTGTGTCATGATTTTCAGGCACTGGAAAAAGAACATCTAATGGCGACCAATAAAAGTACTCAACTGGTAGCACGTTTAGGCGAACACTTAGAGGCTAAATAATCATGCCAAATCAGATTGCGTTTGGCCTCTTTTTCGCGCTGGTGCTCTCCCCCATCTATGCGCAAGCTGCAAACTGGCATCAAGTCGATAAACACACTGTGCTCATTGAGCCGGCCAAAGAAGCACGTTACCTCCTTCCCAATCAAGCCATTATCCAAGGTAATGAGTGCGCAGCCTTAATAGACAGTCACGGAGACTTCGTTGCCCTTGAATTATTAGTCGCGCAAATACGTTCAAAACTCACCGTGCCTGTGTGCTATATCGTCGCCACAAACTTAGACCCCAAGCAGCTATCTGGTATCGCGTTACTCAAAAGCGCTTTTCCAAATGCAACCATTTACACTCCAACAAATAGCACATCTATAACAAACTCGATAAGTAATTCGATAAAACAGGAGTTGGAACAAAAGCTTGAAGGGTTTGAGCAAAGCCTTTTGCTGAGCCAACAGCGTATTTCTAAAGTCCCCAAGTCCGAGCAGTTAGCTTGGCACGCAAAGTTACAACAAGCCAAGCAACGCTTGAGCCGCTGGCATAAAATATCTCCGCCGACAGTTACCCCAGTGCCGAAAGCCATTACTCTTGATTTAGGTCGTTACTCACTATCGGTCACGCCCATTGAAGGCTATAAAGGTGCTGCACTATATGTTTATAGCCATAGCAACCAAGCCCTTTTTGGTGGCCATACAACAAATACCTTGCCATATGTTGCCCAATCCGACAGTCAGGGCTGGCAAAGAACTTTGCATACTCTTGAGCACTCCCAAAAAATAAAGTGGGTACTTCCTGGATTTGGTAAACCCTATAAAAGCGAAAAACTCCGTCTACCCACTCAGTTTTTATCGCTATTAAATTCAACATACAGCTTGCAGGAAGTTGATCAATTACGGCAGCAATATCAACAAAGTGGCTTTTCAAAAAATCAATTTGATGCCCACTTTGAGCAAGCCACAAAGCAAAAAAAACACACTAGCTTTTGAACAAATAACCACCAGAAGGTATAGTACGACACATGAGCTATGCTAATTTATCTGTTGATCACCCATCGTGTTTTCCAGTATTAAGCGCCTATGATCCGTAAAAACACTTATATACAGCTTTGTTGCTGCATCATTTTTTTAAGCATATTAGGATGTAAGCAAACACCTATTCAACGTGCTTCGCTTCAGGATGTATTGCAAGACCTATTAACGACAAAAGAGCCTGAACCTGTAGTTAAAACTGTGCCGCAGCGCGCGGTGCAAGAACAAGCGCCACCAAAGCCTTATCGCTCACCAGACATATGGCAGCACATTGCCCAGAATCTTCGCTTTGAACAAACGCCGCATCAACGCGTCAAAACCAGAGTCGAGTGGTATTTATCACAGCCAGAATATCTGCTTACCGTAAACCAGCGTGCTAAACCGTATCTGTATCATATTGTCAAAAAAATAGAGCAACGCGGACTGCCTCTAGATCTTGCGCTGTTACCTTTCGTAGAAAGTGATTTTCGCCCTCAAGCTGTTTCCAAGCAAAGCGCCGTAGGCATATGGCAGTTGGTAGATGCAACCGCCTACCATTTTGGCTTACAAAGCAATGACTGGTACGATGGTCGACGTGATGTACTCGCATCCACAGATGCCGCACTTTCGTATTTAGCATATTTACACAAAACATTTGACGGTAACTGGCTACATGCAATCGCAGCCTATAATACCGGTGAAGGCCGTGTCAAAGCCGCAATCAAGCGTAATCGCAGTGCGGGAAAAAGCACACATTATTGGCATCTAAAACTCCCAAAAGAAACCGCAGATTACATCCCCAAACTGCTGGCATTAAGTTACTTATTGAAGCACCCAGAAACAGGATTTAAACGACCAGAACTTGCCAATCAAGCTTCCACCACGATTTTAGATGTTGGACAAGCATTTAACTTTGGCGTCTTGTCACAACTGCTTAATATCGATAAACAACAATTGCATCACTTGAACAGCGGTTATCTGCGGCATCAAACGCCAGAACAAGGTCCTTACAAAGTGTTAGTACCACTCACGGATCAAGCGTTAATGCAAAGCCCATTTTACCGCGAGCAATTTAGCAAAAGCTATCAAGTCAAACTCAATGACACCTTATATGGTATTGCACGCCAGTTTGGGACCTCAGTAAAAGCAATAAAGCAATTGAATAATAAACAAAACAACTTGATACGGGTTGGTGAGACGCTACTAATTAATCAGGCGAATATTAACCGCTCTCTCACTGTAAATTATCAGATAAGCCCCTACTTAGAACAGCTTGCAACCCCTAAACAATCGACTATAGAGCACCATCACACGATTATCGCAGGGGACTCTTTGTGGGATTTAAGCCAGCACTATCAAGTACCTTTGAAAGACTTACTCGATTGGAACAACTTACAATCAGCAAGTATTCTATCTCCCGGTAAAGTACTCATTTTACATTTACCTACAAAAGTTAAAGCACAACCAAAGCATCAAGTGACGACACCAAGCTATCTCGATGTTCTTGAGGAGGCAATCCAACTGAAAGAAGTCCCGAGCCCCGCTGAACCTAGCTTGCCCCCAGACTAGGCCCTAGCGTAGAATATAAGACCACATTCAAGAGACAGAAGAATACATATGCAAATTACAAAAGATTCAGCGGTAGAATTTCATTACACGCTAACAGAAGGTTCAGAGCAAATTGAATCGAGCAAAAATGGTGAGCCGCTTAACTACTTGCATGGCCAAGAGGGCATGCTTCCTGGTCTTGAAGAAGCCCTAGATGGAAAATCTGCCGGCGACAAATTTTCCGTTACACTAGAACCAAAAGACAGCTATGGTGAATACCAAGAAGGTTTAATTCAGCGTATTCCAATCAAGCACCTGCAAGGCTTAGGTAACAACAAAGTTTGGAAACCTGGCATGACAGCCATCGTTGAATCAAACCAAGGGCGTCATCAAGTAAGCATCGTAAAAGTCGGTCGCTTTAATGCAGATTGTGACTTAAATCACCCTTTTGCTGGCAAGACACTGACCTTTGATGTTGAAGTAATTAATGTGAGAGCAGCGACAGCCGAAGAGCTATCCCATGGCCATGTGCACGGCGCAGGCGGCTGTGGTCACGACCACTAAGGAAAATATATGCAACCTGTTGCCATCATTACTGGTGGCAGCTTTGGCATTGGCAAAGCCATTGTCGACAAGCTGCTAAATCAAAACTACCGAGTATTTAACCTCGATATTGTGCATAGCGACCTCGGTGAATACCGTCAGTGCGACGTAAGCCAAGTGGAGCAAGTTAAACAGACCATCTACAGTATTGTCGAAGACACTGGTCGCGTAGATGCTTTAATATCAAATGCAGGCAAACACCTCAGTGCGACTATTGAAAACACCGATGAAGCAACGTTAGACGCATTATTCGCGCTCAATGTAAAAGGGGCGTATGCAGCCATACAAGCAGTCCTACCAGCGATGAAAACACAACGCGATGGTAAGATAGTGCTGATCTCTTCAGACCAAGCGCATGTAGGGAAACCGAACTCTTTTGCCTATAATCTCAGTAAACATGCACTGGCCTCGATGGCAAAAACCACCGCTCTAGATTATGCCCAGTATAATATACGCGCCAATGCGGTCTGTCCGGGCACAATCGAAACGCCGCTGTTCCACAATGCAATTGACAGGTATTGTGCACAAAGCGGTGCCGACAAAACAGCAGTGGTGGCCGAAGAAGCCGCTCTACAGCCGCTGGGCAGATTAGGTCAACCTAATGAAATTGCCGCGCTGGTGGCATTTTTACTCAGTGATGATGCTGCGTTTATTACTGGTAGTTTGCAAACCATAGACGGTGGTTATACGGCACGCTAATGAAGATTATCGACCCACATTTGCATTTTTTTGATCTCGACAAAGGTAATTACAGCTGGTTAAAGCACAACCCTCCAGCTTGGCGTAACTTGAGTGAGATCCAACAAAACCATTTGCCATGTGCATTGCAAGGTGATGCAACTTTTCAAGTTGCAGCTTGCGTGCATATCGAAGCAGGGTTCGATAATATTCATCCAAGCAAAGAACTACAATGGTTAGCGAATATCGTACCTCCATTGCCTTATAAAGCCGTCGCTTATGCCCAAATAGACAGTCCACACGAACAGTTTCGCAATGCGCTAGAAAAACTCCAACACCCCAGTCTAATTGCCATTAGGGATATCACCGAAGGTGATGATGCCCAGCGACTACTGTCCCAGTATACCAAGCAAAACCTCCATTATTTAGCAGAGCAAAATATACATTTTGAAGCGCAATTTGAAGTACACAACAACGATGTCTGTCGCCATATGTATGAGATTTACAGCGAACGACCAGAAGCCATTTTAGTGATTAATCATGCGGGGTTCATGACTGAAAACCATGCATGGCAAGAGAATATTGAATTGCTTTCGCAATTAAAAAACTGCCACATCAAGTTTTCAGGGCACGAACTGTTAGATGCACCTATGGTACCTCGCTATCAACTTCAAGCGCTATTAACCTACTTTGGCCCAGAGCGAGTGATGCTGGCATCTAACCACCCGGTTTGTCTCATCCATCGTGATTACCAGGCACAGTGGCAGCACTATTATGAGCTTATTCAACATGTTGATAGCAGTGTATGGCAAAAGCTTAGCTTTGAAAACGCCAAGCGTGTGTATAAACTAGCTGTTTAAGAACGGATCTGTACTAGATCAAATGCAGCTAAGCTTGGCACAATCACTTGTAAGCGTTTTTCAGTTTCATCCAGAGTATTCAAGCACTCGCAATATTCGTTTGCCTTGACTTCTAGCTGCGCGGCTTTTTGTTGTAGGGATTTGTCAATTTCTTTAGAAATGATCTCCATGCGTTGCCCCATGTCAGAAAAGCGACTTTCTATATTACCCTCTCTCGATTTAAATGCATCGCCAACCGACACAAGGATCGCGCCAAGAGAACCGTGCACCGCAGAGTGGATTTTACCGCTTATCTCTTTGGTAAAAAAATCATCAATTTTAGACAGCGATTGCGGCGCAATATAATAAAAATCTTCGCCACGCTTAAACTTATCCATAAGCGCACGCTCCACATATTGCAGCTGCGTTTTTAGGACTTCAGGGTTACTATCAGACATACCTTCCACCACTTGCTCTATGGCGCTAAGCCCCAAGTTGACCCCATCCGTTGCTAAATTAACGAGCTCAGGTACCGTATCTCGGATCCCTTTTGCATACTCTTGCAGAACTTGAGTTTCTTGCTCATTAAGCTGAACCCACATACCGCGCACCAATAGCTGGTTATCATTATTAATTTGTACTCGGGTTTGACCGTTATCAAGTATGCGGATCACAGAATCAGTGATGATTAAACCATGCCCTAACTCCACATCACATTTATCATCAGCATGCACAAAACTCGACGCACTGAGTAACAGTGACAAGAACACAGATTTAGTGCTAGATATAGACAACTTCATACTACCCCCATACGTAATAGCATGAGGGTAGCAAATTTTATTTTTCAACCAAACTTATTTTTAACCCAAGCGAGATAAGCTGCATACATTTCAGATGTACAACACCCTCTACCTGCTTTGCAATTTATTGCTCAGATTTTGGGCAGAAGGTATATCGCATTAATCGTACAAACGCATCTGATGTTTTTATACTTGAACTGTCATTCAAGCCATCTGAAAATTGATACGTCCACGCACGTGAGATGTCTTTGACATTAGTGGTATTGGTCCAGTAGTTACCGCTATGGTTGCCTAAAAATACCGTCATATTGATGGCGGGATCTTCACAGCTTCTCTCTACCAAGGTTGCGAGCTCTTTCACATTTGGTAACTGCCAATCATCATAGTCACCCAAACGGCTGTTATTTGCAGCGGCCAGTGCTTGCTGCCAATTCAATTGTTGCTCTTTATTATCGCAACTCTCGGTTTCGGCGTTATACACAAAACCAAATGTACATCGCTGCCACATAATGTCCGTTTTAGTATCACACACGGTACCATCCGTATTTATGATAAAGCGATCATCCGGTGTTGAAAGCGGCACCGAGGTACTGGACGCACACTGCTGAGCAATTGCAAAAGGACTGAATAATGCAGCGGCCAAAATCATCTTAATTTGCATTGGTATTACCTCGTACTAGCCTCACGTACGCAGTTTGCGCTTTTGCCCGAGGCACATCATTACCTGTTTCCATATCGATCACATAAGCGCGAGTTAAATTGCCATCACTGCCATCAGTTCCCCCAACAGCGGTCTGAATGGTCCAATAATACAAATGCCCTTGCAGTGACGTTTGTGGCACATTTGGGAAGAAAGTGGGATCGAGTACATGCACGCCTACACGGCCAAAGTCTACAATACTCATAAGCTCGGTATAACTTGGCAAGCGCCAAGTATTACCACCACAGTAGCCACCCGACTCACTATTTACACGAGTGATAAAAGCTTGCACGCCACATCGATATGTATCGTTAATGTGAGGACAGGGGGCTGGATCTATCACCGGGTACTCGCTGCCAATTAACTCTGTACCGTCGGGGTTTAGAGCCCAAGTATAGTGATTTTGCGCATTGCGCGTTGACGTATTAGGTAGTGTGCCTGCGGTGGCTTCTTTTACTTCCCACACTAATCCCGTGATATTGTCTCGCACACAACTAAATGTGGATGCATCATCACGTAACTCTTTGCCATCGGCGTCTAGCTTGGTAAAGTCAAAGGCAAGGCTACCGGTGCCCTCTTTAGAAATAACTTTAGCCACACTGTCTCGGCCGAGCTCAGCATCTTGGCGTGGAAACTCAGTATTATCACAGTTAATGATGGCAGAGTCGTTATAGCAAGCACTGGCTCCACTGTCGTTCAGGTTGCTCAACGGCTTGGGCAAGATATCAATGCGGACTTCGTCATCGCCGGTGCGATTAGACGAGTCAGTCACAGTGACTTTAAATGTTGCGAACGTTTTGTCGTCTTTATCCGGCGCTTGGAACGTGGTTTTACACGCGGTGCTATCGGCCAAGGTAATGCTATCTCCAGTGCTGGATTGCTGCCATACACAAGTATATTCGCCATCTACAGTCACACTCTTAGTCGCATCCAAGGTCACAGTATCGAATTCCAATACTTGCTGGTCGTCCCCTGCATTGGCCAACACCACTTTGTCATTTTTTGCCAGTGCAACGCTAAAATCAGTAGTGGTGCTTCCCCCCTCATCATCTGTCACGGTTAAGCGCCACACGGCCGTCTGAGTATCGGCAAGCAGAGGATGTACAAAACTTAAGGTCACACTGCCACTGTCTTCAACAGTGATATTACTGGGTCCTGATATCAGCTCCCACTTATAACCTACAACTTGGCCGTTTTCGTCAGGGTCGCTCGAATCAGCCGCGGATAACACCACGGTATCCAAATACTTTGAAGGCGGCGTTTCAGGGCCTGTTTGAGTCACTTTAGCAACCGGCAATTGATTATTAGACGTGATATTGACATTGAGCGTGTCTGACACGAGTTCACCTGATGGTGCCAGATAATCTACTTTTAATACGGCGATACTATCCCCTTTAACATCGGGAGCCGTGACAGTAAGTTCTTCGCCTGTTTGAGGAAAACCTTCGAATGAGGGACCTGAAGTCACTTGCCAATTGAACGTCCCACCGGTTGGTGACGCAGTCGCTTTGAGTGTAAATTCATTCTTTTCTATGACAGTGACATCTTGCCCTGCATTGATGCTGGCTCTGACAACTTCTTCATCTGAGCCACCAGAGCCCCCACAGCCACTCAAAACAACAGAGACGGCTGTGACAATAAGCGATTTTTTTAGCATTACAACTCCTAACTGACTACCTCAGTGTCAAGTTAGAGGTAGCTATCTTGGTGAATCCGAACAAATAATTTAGTACCAATTTTACTGTAATCAACTTTGTATTCACGACCATCTAATGACTGAATAAATAGCAGCCGTTTTACTTCACTGAATACGTCCGGACTTGATATTTGCACCACCTCTAAATAACGCTCTTTAGCTTCCCGACGGTTTCTCGGCAACTCCTCTTTGAAAGGTATCAAACCAGTCGCAGTTACCTTAATTCTCGGATGGGCTTCCCCGTTTACGATCACTAAATCGAGCTTTTTATCTTTATGGATGATGGTATTTCGACCACTTTTAATAAAGGCTTTATCGAAGCTCATGTATATATCCTGTTACTTCATCTAGCGGTGGCTATTTGCTCATGCAAATCTTTGACCACCTTTTCTGGATTTAATTTCCAGTGGTTTAAAATAGTAGCAAATTGCCATATATCCCTATCCAAAACATTCGCAGGTAACAATAAATCGTACCCTGTGACCGTTTTTAAGTTTTGCATCCGGTTTGCAAACATAGCCATTAGGCCTGTGTAAACTCGCCCGTCCGGCGACTCATAACAGGTTTCCTCAACCAGCCATTCTGATGGACAATTGCCATTTGCGCAATGTATTTTAACAGCTTGTAAAAAAACATGCCGTTGTTCAATTAGCAACTTACCAGCCAAACGGGGGGTAAGCTCAGCTAAAAACTCATCAATATTGTTTAGTTTAATACCTACAGCATTTAACTCAAGGTTTTCAACTCCTTGAGTTACAAAAGGGACTCCGCTGGAGTGAAAATTGCCATGAGAAACGTGCATAACGCCAAATTTATGTACATAGTTAAATGCTAACGTGCTCAATTCGACGCTGTAGAAAGGCTGCTGACTTTTCAAAAATCCCAGTAATATCGAGCAGATAGCCGCTGCCGCTAGGGCCAGCTCCAATATCGTAGGTGGCGTAGCACGCAACGTCACGAATAAAATAATCACTCCTAAGCAAATGCCACCAGCGAGCATAAACTCTATACTATGGCGATTTGCAGAGGCACGTAATGAAACTTTATGCATAATAAAACCACCAATAAAATATCAGCATGGCAATCAACCACACGAATAACTTTCTCAGTTGTAAGCACCTTTTACAGGGTTTTGCTTTACGCATGTCAGTAACCTTTTAGGTACACATTAATCTGTTCTGTTATATTTTCGTTTAATACACAAATATACAAGATATCCGTGATTTTCTCTCGTAAGAATTTTTGTACACTAATCATCTACAAATAGTGAGATTAAATTATGCGTGCAAAACAGTCGGGCAAAGCCCTTTTTCCTACTCTCATTTTAATGCTATTCGCATTATGCGGCTATCTCTATTTTCCTGCGTCACAGGGAGAGCAAACAAATCGTTCGGCGAGCACCGTCGAAGTGTCAGTGCATGAGGTTGTTGCCGAACAACGCGCCATCACCGCAAACGCCATCGGCTCAGCCCGAGCGAATCAAGCTGTTGATATTACTAGTTCACACAGCGATTACATCAGTGATATCTCATTTGTGGATGGGCAAGTGGTCTCTCGCGGTCAAAAGCTTGCTCAACTCAATAATAAAGAGGAACTTCTGGCTGTCAAAGAGTTGACTATTAATTTAAAAGAGCAGCAAAGGCAGTTGACTCGCTTAACAGAACTTGCCAAAACACAATCAGCAGCACGTTCTCAGTTAGACGCACAGCGCTCAAAGGTTGACGCATTAACCACACAACTGCAAACGACGAAACTCAAATTATCAGAAATGAGTATTCATGCGCCTTTTGATGGCGTACTTGGCAAACGTTTGGTATCAATCGGCAGTTATGTCAAAGACAACACCCCACTGACCACACTCGACGATATCAGTATCATTAAAGTTGATTTTCAGTTGCCAGAAAAGTACTTAGCGAAGCTGGCATTAGGCATGACAGCCAATGTGACCAGCGACGCTTATTCTGGTCGTGCGTTTTTAGGCCAGATCTCACATATTGACCCCCGTATAAACGAAGCGACACGTAGTATTCAAGTTACCGCCAGCTTTAACAACACTGACCACGCACTGCGTCCAGGCATGTTATTGAATGTCGCAGTACAATTGCAGCAACTTGACGCCTTAATGGTACCGGAAAAAAGTTTAATACCACGACAAGATAAGCACTTTGTCTATGTCGTCAAGGATAACAAAGTACAGCAACAACAGATCACTTTGTTAAACCGCTTTTCAGGCTGGGTAGCCGTCACAGGACTCCAATCTGGTGAATTAGTTGTGACTGAAGGCACCACCAAAGTACGTAGTGGTAGCCAAGTGTCTGTTAAGGGGTAAAATGTGAAAATCACGGATATGGCTGTTAAGCGGCCCACTTTTGCCATTGTTATCAATTTACTCTTGCTCACATTCGGTATCGTTGCATTCACCATGCTACCTTTGCGAGAGTACCCGGATATTGAAACACCGATCGTTAATGTCAGCACCGATTATACTGGCGCGTCGGCAGCTGTCGTAGAAGCTAAAATTACCCAAGTGTTAGAAAACCGTATTTCTGGAATTGAAGGCATAAAAAGTATCAATTCATCAAGTCGAAATGGTCGCTCTAATATCACCATAGAGTTCAATGTCGACCGAGATATTGATGCGGCAGCGAATGATGTGAGAGAGCGTGTCTCTCGCGCTTTAGATAGATTACCTGAACAAGTCCGCCCACCTGAAGTATCAAAATCAAGTGACGATGAAAACGCCATAGCGTGGTTTGTCCTTAACAGCACTTCAATGGACACGCTGCAACTTTCTGACTATGCACAGCGCTATGTTGTTGACCGACTTGCCGTTGTTGATGGTGTATCACGCGTGCAAATAGGCGGGGAACGGAGGTATGCCATGAAAATCTGGCTTGATCGTCAAGCCATGGCCGCCAGAGGTATAACAAGTAGTGATATTGAAACCGTATTGCGTCGCGAAAACGTTGAACTGCCCGCTGGTGAAATTGAGTCTCTAGACCGTGACTTTGCCGTGCGTATTGCCCGTAGTTACACCTCACAACGTGATTTCAATGAACTGGTTGTTAAACGCGGCGAAAATGGCTATTTAGTTCGCTTAGGCGAAGTCGCCAATGTGTCTTTAGAAGCACAAGATGAAGAAAGTACCTTCCGAGGAAACGGGAAGAATATGATTGGGCTTGGCATTGTAAAGCAGGCTAAAGCCAATACATTAGATGTTGTTGATAATGTGAGAAAAGAGCTTGTTGCCATCAAGAGAAACCTACCTGAAGGCACCAAAATTGAAGACAGCTATGACTCATCTATTTTTATTCGAGAGTCTATTTCTGAGGTCTATCGCACACTCGCCATTGCCATGGGGCTAGTTGTACTCATTATCTTCATCTTCTTGGGCAACATTCGTGCAACGCTTATCCCTGCTGTAACAGTGCCAGTCGCACTCATAGCAACATTTATGTTTTTACTCGCAATGGGCTATTCAATCAACTTGCTCACCTTACTGGCCTTGGTACTCGCCATCGGTCTAGTGGTTGATGACGCCATTGTCATGCTTGAAAACATTCACCGCCGCATTGAACAAGGCGAACCAAGATTACTGGCAGCTTTTAGAGGAGCCAGGGAGGTTGGTTTTGCAATCATCGCCACAACACTGGTGTTGGTGTCCGTATTCGTGCCACTGATCTTTATGGATGGCCGGATCGGGGCCCTATTCACCGAGTTTGCACTGGCGGTCAGTGCCGCAGTGATCTTTTCAAGTATCACAGCGCTTACTCTATCGCCCGCGCTGTGTTCTAAAGTACTCAAACAAGAACAAGAAGGTCGCTTTTCAAAATGGATGAATCATCAATTTGGTAAGCTAGAGCAACACTATCAAAATGTGTTAAGCCGCAATATACAAAGCCGTTATGGACTCTTGTGCATGTTACTGCTCTCAATGGCCGCGAGTTATGGTCTATTTAAACAAATCCCATCAGAGCTGACACCGAAAGAAGATCGCGGTACGTTTTTCCTAATGATGAGTGGTCCAGAAGGCGCCAGCTATGAAAATAATGCAGCTAATATGGCACAAATTGAACAGCACCTCATGCCGTATGTTGAAAACAATGAACTCAGCCGTGTACTGATCCGCGTACCTGGCTGGGGAAATATGGGGGGCGTTGCCATTGTTGGAATGCCGGATTGGGATGAACGAAAGCGTTCCACTTGGCAAGTTATGTCAGAGATCAGTGGCAAAATGCAGCAGGTGACCGATGTCAGAGCATTTGCAATTATGCGCCGAGGTATTGGCGGTGGAGGCTCTTCACGACCCATTGAGTTCGTATTGCAAGGCAATGACTACCAAGAACTTGCCGCTTGGCGAGACCGAATTTTTGAGCGAGCAAGAAGCAACCCTGGTTTAGTTCGGCTTGATCATGATTACAAAGAAACATTTCCACAATTTTTGATCAGTATTGATAAACTCAAAGCGGCTGATTTAGGTGTATCCACCGACGATATCGGTCGCACGTTAGAAACCATGCTTGGCCAGCGCCGTGTCACCACCTTCATTGACAGAGGTGAAGAGTATGACGTGATCCTCAAAGGCACTAAGGCTGACTTTACAACGCCATCAGATGTTAATAACGTATATGTGTCTTCTCGAACAGGTCAACTCATTCCTCTCGATAGTCTGATCACCATCAAAGAAGAAGCCACAGCAGCAAGGTTAAACCGCTACAACCGTATGCGTGCAATCACCATTTCAGCCAACCTTGCAGAGGGCTACACTCTCGAGCAGGCATTGGACTTTTTGAACACCGTTGCCAGTGAAGAAAATCAGATTGACGGCGCCATCGACTATAAAGGTGAGTCCCAGCTCTTTTATGAAGGCGCATCGGCAATGACCTATGTCTTTATCCTTGCACTGACAGTCACCTTCTTGGTTTTAGCGGCACAATTTGAGAGCTTTGTGCATCCATTTGTCATTATGCTAACAGTACCACTGGGGTTAATTGGCGCCATGTTAGGTTTGTACTTTAGTAACAACTCAATCAACATCTACAGCCAAATTGGCATCGTTATGTTGATAGGACTCAGCGCCAAAAATGGGATTTTAATCGTGGAATTTGCCAACCAATTACGCGACAAAGGTTTGGCGTTCGAACACGCCATCATCACCGCCGCGACGCAGCGTCTGCGCCCTATTATCATGACGTCTTTAACCACGGTTATGAGCGCAATTCCCTTAGTAATAGCGACGGGACCCGGCGCTGAAAGCAGAATGGTAATTGGTGTCGTCGTATTCGCGGGCGTTAGCTTAGCAACGATTCTTACCTTGTTTGTGATTCCAACTGCCTATAGCATATTAGCTAAACGAACCAGCTCACCTGAGCATACTGCTGTTGAGCTGGGGAAACAGCAGCAAGCTTTTCCTCATCGTGAGCAAAACGAAGGAGTTGAATAATGAGTAAATCACAGCTGGCCACGTTTGGTGGCGGGTGTTTTTGGTGTATCGATGCTGCTTTTCGCAGAGTAAAAGGGGTCACACAAGTGACGTCTGGTTACTGTGGCGGCAGTACGCTCAATCCAACATATAAAGATATTTGTTCAGGCGCAACAGGCCATGCAGAAGTGGTGCAACTGGCGTTTGACCCAAATGAAGTATCGTTTGAGACGCTACTTGAAATGTTTTTTACACTACATGATCCCACGCAACTCAATCGCCAAGGTAATGACATTGGTACACAGTACCGCAGTGTCATTTTTTATCATTCTGATGCGCAGTTACAGCTAGCGCAAGCTCATATAGCGAAGCTGCAACCTGAGTACCAAGACACCATTGTCACTGAACTAAGTGAAATTGATACATTTTATAGTGCCGAGCAATATCATCAAAACTACTTCGATGAGAATCCTAATCAAGGCTATTGCAGCATTATGATTGCGCCCAAAGTGGCGAAGTTTGAGCAGCGATTTAGCGCCTACTTAGAATAAAAAAGGTGAGCACTCGCTCACCTTTTTTACAGCTTAAAAGCGATATTGTAAATTAACAAAGAAACGTCTTTCAGGTGTGTTGTAATAATTCACGCCTGTCACTTCGCTTTGCTCATTCATTACAAGGCTGGATGCAACCGCACCATACTCTTTGTCGAGTAAGTTTTCTATTCGCGCAGATAACTTCAGTGCATCAGACAAATTATAATTTGCCGCTAAGTTCACCAAAGTATATGAGTTTAATCTAAATGCTTCGCCAGTAGGTAAAGCTGCCGTGCTGTCTCGACGACCACGGAACTGCAGCTCAGTGATCACTTCAAAATCATCCCATTGTTTATCGAGTTGCCAATTGACAGTGCTCTTTGCAACCTGAGGAAGTGGCTTACCATTGGTCTTATCTTTAGCATTGACGAATGCGAAATTTAAGTCTGACTCGATACCATACAGCCACGTATTTGAAATACTCAGCTCTAAACCTTGATGCTGTGCATTCTCGACATTATCAGGTCCCCAATTGCCGTTAGCATTAGGTCGCCATACTATCTTATTTGTGTAATCCGTTTGATAAATAGCAAAATCTATCACAGTGTCAGCCATCGCTGCCTTTAAGCCAAGCTCAAAGTTATCTGACTCTTCCGGTAAGAGTGCCGGGTTTCCAGATGAAGGAAAGTACAGATCATTGAAAGTCGGTGCTTTATAGCCCGTATTATGGGCTAGTCTAAATGTAGCATCGCGATGCACTTTATATCCCAATGCGAGACTGTGCGTCACTTCACTACCAAACTGATCATCGTCGTCATAACGAACCGTTGCCTCTACCAAAGCTTGATCATACTCGTAAACAGTACCTACAAATACACCCAAGGTATCACGCTTACTCTGCACATAAGTAGAAGTTGATGCAGATACATCATCTTCTGTTGCATTTACACCGCCCAAAACAACCCAGTTTTCTTGCACATCAATATGGCCATCGTAGTTGAATATATTGCGTTTAGTCACTGTTTTGCTGGCACCAAACTCACTCACATCAACTGATTCGTCTTGCGATTTCGTTGCTGTCAATGCATGCGATACATTACCCAGCTGCGTCTCAAAACCAATGCTTAAAAATTGATTGTCGAACTTATCTTGGTACACAGTCGAATTACTAGAACCGAAGCGGCTATCGTAGCTTGTATCCCCTTCACTGCCTTGAAAAGCCGCAAACGCTTTACTCTCAGGGTTAATTTGGTACTCAGCTCTGAGCCCATAGCTGGTGTTGTCATGGCCATCAGAATCAGGCTGCGTTCCTTGCAGAACGTCAAAGTTATCAGTCTCTTCGTAACCCACATTTGCTAAAACAGTCAGCGCGTCATTCTTAAACGAAGTGGCGACTTGAGCATTGCGATAACTATTGCTACCCAGGGTAATATCCGCTGTTGTATGCTCTGCACGACGAGTGATAATGTTGATCACACCAGCCATGGCATCTGAGCCATAAATTGCTGCTCGAGAGCCTTTTAATATTTCAACACGTTCAATACTTTGCAAAGGCACTTTTGCAATTGACTTATAGCCTAGTGTGGCAGAGCCCACTCGGTTTCCATCAATCAATACCAGAGTATGCTTTGAGCTAGCACCTCTTAAAGTCAAACCTGCATTGTGGCCAAAACCACCGTTTGAATTAATTTGAATACCCGCTTGCTGAGATAGAAGCGTAACCAGATCTCGTGCACCACTGCGTTCGATCTCTGTGCGCTCTATTACCGATACAGACGCTAATACGTCTTTTTGCGACTGCTCAATTTTGTTTGCTGTAACGGTGATACGCTCTATTTCTTGAGTCGCAGATGTGTGAAATGAAACCGCTGCTAATACAGCAGCACTTAGCGCAGAAATTTTTAACATGAAGGTCCCCTACTCTGTGCCCACCGCACAAAGTTCATCAAATGAGTCAAATTCAAGGCCGGTCTCCGGGCTCAACCAAATTAAACAGTTTTACCGTTGCGGGGGCAGCGTTGGCATTGCCAAGTTCTGTCTTGCGCACCAACTTCCCGATTATCCAATATACCGACAGTTAATCTATCGGGTCAGGCACCTCGAAATTCCGCGCACATTGTCTGAGATTTAAGGGGGGATTGTCAATGGACGTCTAGAGTTCCAGCACCATCTATTGATCTGAAACCCTAGCTGAGAAACGAATTAGTCTCTAAAGTTTTTAAACTGGAATGGCTGACCTAATTCTGACGTACGAACAAGCTGCATAACTTCCTGTAAATCATCACGCTTTTTGCCTGTAACACGTACTTCTTCACCTTGAATAGCCGCTTGTACTTTGAGCTTTGAATCTTTGATAAGCTTAACGATTTTCTTAGCCATATCTTTATCAATGCCTTGCTTTAACGCCACTTTACGTGCAAACGTTTTACCACTTCGCTCGACGTCTTTTAGCTCAAAACAACCAACATCTAAGCCACGTTTGGCCGCTTTACCTACGACCATATCAAACAGTTGCATCACCTGTTGTTCAGACTCAGATTTTAATTGGATCACTTCGTCTTTTAACTCGATAGATGCTTCAACACCACGAAAATCATAGCGCGTTTCTAGCTCACGATTTGCATTATCAACGGTATTTTTTGCTTCCGTCATTTCAATTTCAGATACAATATCAAATGAAGGCATTGCTTTCTCCTCAAAACAAATTTATATCGAATTATAACAATGCTCGCTAGCAATAATATATACTTTTTTACATCACCGTGAGCACTGGAGCATACTTATATACTGCTGTGTATTCATACATTTGCTATTAAGCCACTTTTAATATTTCAGTGTTATACTCAATTTTCATCACATCGAAGTTGGAGCACATGTGACCAGAAAAGTATATAGAACACTACTTTTACTGTTTTTAATCGTCATCACATACCTTTTTGCAAAAGAAGTGAAAAGTCATGGCATAAGAATAGAGCACTTAGATAAAGTCGTGCACTTTGGGGTGTTTTTTGCACTTGCATTTTTCTCCCATCACGCCTTTCGATTCAAAATATGGTTTCATATGGTGCTACTAATAAGTTATGGTGCGGCTGTTGAGTGGATGCAATCTACGATCCCATATAGACAAGCATCTCTAGGGGACTTTATTGCTGATGTAGCAGGTGCGATTAGCTACTTTATTGCCATATGGTTTTACCAACGCTTTAAGCAACGTAGGCTAAATAATGAGTGAGATTTATATCTTAGGATGTGGTGCCGTTGGGTTACTTTTGGCTGAAAGGCTCGCTCACCACCATACTGTAACCCTGATCACACGTGATAGCACAGATGCTGAGTACTTTCTCATTCGTGACCAAAAACAACATCGCCTCAATGTACAAGTGACCACATTGAAACAGCTGAATAAAAAAATTCAAACATGTATCGTACCAGTCAAAGCCTATCAGCTAGAACAAGCTTGCAAAGAAATTTTACCCCATTTGAGTCATGACGCCGACATTATTCTCAGCCACAATGGCATGCACGATCTCTCTAAGATCAGCGCCAAGTTAGCTTCAAAACAGGCGCTGTTTTTTCTCAGTACCTCTATGGGCGGTATGAAGTCAGCCCCAAACACAGTGATATTTAAAGGTCCTGGCCTCACGCAACTGGGCGCTTGCAACTTAGCGGCACAACTCACGCTGAACGATGTATATCAAAAATGGTTCTCACAGCGTTTTGACCCCATTGAAGTGGTTGATGACATCAACGTGATCCGCTGGCAAAAGCTCTGTGTAAACATTGCCATTAATCCATTAAGTGCGATTAAACAATGCCCCAATGGTGCATTGAGGGCTCCCAAATATGCCTCTGACGTATTGAACTTGCTTAATGAAGCTTGTTTTATTGCGCACCAAGAAGGGATTCAATTAAAATTAAATGAAGAGCTTGCTCGTGCCTATAAAGTCATGACTTTAACCGCGAAGAATACATCATCGATGGCACAGGATATCAAGCTTAAAAGGCGCTCCGAAATAGATGCGATTTGTGGCTTTATTTCTTTAACAGCACAAAAGCATGGCCACCATGCGGAAGTCAACGACGGATTATGGCGACAAATAAAACTGATAGAGCAGGCTTAAGCCTGCTCTAATATTTTTTATGGTCGGTACACTTTGACTTTAGTAAAACCATTTTCATGTAAGATCAGTGCCTGTAGCTGACTCATTACCCCTTTACTACAATAGAGGTAATAGTCTTTATCTTGAGGCAAATCACCGAATTTGGTCGCTAACCGGAAAAACGGTAAATGGATCACTTCAATACCATCGATTTCTAATGGATCTGCATCTTCCTCTTCTGGAGAACGAATATCGACGACCACGGCGTTTTCTGGTAACTCTTTGACGTTTTCAGCTTCTTTAACTTCTTCTTTTGCTTCAACTTCGATATCACGAATATCTTTAATCACCGCATTATCGACAACCGTATCTAATACATCAAAATCAAAGTTAGCTTCTTCTGCTTCTATTTTCTCTAGTACCGCTTTAACCGTTGGCTTTTTAGAGATCACACCACAGTACTCAGGCATGGCTTCAGCCATTTCACATGTGCCAATTTCTCTGGCAATCCGGATGATCTCTTCTTTATCATTCTGGATCAACGGCCTTAGGATCAAAGTTTCAGTCACACGGTCAATAACACTCAAGTTTGCCAATGTTTGGCTGGAAACCTGACCAATGCTTTCACCTGTAACAAGCGCTTGAATACCAAGCTTTTGTGCGACTGCGCTACCCGCTCGCATCATCATACGCTTTAAGATAACACCCATCTGGCTGTTTTCTACATTCTCCAAAATTTCTGCAACGACTGGCTCAAAATCAACCGTAATAAATTTTACTTTATGTGTTGAGCTATATTGCTTCCAAAGGTAATGACTTACTTGCTTCACACCAATCTCATGTGCAGCCCCACCTAAGTTGAAAAATAAGAAATGCGTACGAGCACCTTTTCTGATCATTTGATAGCTGGCAACACCCGAATCAAACCCACCCGACATTAATGACAGCACATCTTCTTGGGTAGGCAGTGGAAATCCACCTAAGCCACGATATTGGGCACGCACGATATAGGCAAACTGGTCCTTTATTTCGATTTTAACCGTCTCTTGCGGTCGAGTTAACTTTACACTTGCCGTTTCAACATTTTGATTTAACCCCCCACCCACGTAACGCTCTACATCACTTGAAGTGAAGTCATGCTTACCTTGACGTTTCACACGGACACAAAACGTCTTATGTGCAATTTGCTCACGTACTAGTGGTAAAGTGTGTTGGTAGATATCGTCCAGCGTTTCGAAGGTCACTTCCTGAACTTCTAAAAATAATGTCACACCAGGCACACGCTTTAGACCATCAATCAATGCCAAGCGGGTTTTATCATCACTTAACTGACTCACGACCGTGATATTATCCCAGTTGTTTTTCACGAAAATCTTTTCATCAACTCGACCCAGCAAAAGCTTGATGTTTTTTTCTAAAATTTTAGTGAAACGCTTACGCACTGATTTACTTTTAATGACGATCTCAGGGTGCAGCTTGACGATAAATTTAAGCATATGAAGTTACTCGCTGGTGTGAAACTATAAACGCACAAGACGTTGAATCATTTTAAGGCGCGGGATTATAGCAAACTTCTTAAAGACTAGGAAATAATCAGGGAGATTGGCAAATAGTTTAGGATCACAGCGAAAGCTGCCAACATCAGATGGCAGCTCAATTACAGCCGATTAAGCAATACTCGGTAAGCTTGTATCAGCCTGATCTTGATAATAATCTCTCAGCTGCGCTATTTTGTCACTGCTCATTTGTGTTGCATAAGGCTTGAATAGCATGAGCACTTTCACAATACCATTGTAGATATCTTTTTGCTCAAGTACGCCCGTCAACCTTCTCGCTTTGACATAAGGAGTCCAAAAGCTAACAACCATTTTGAGCATATGTGCCAATTCATTCACATCATAGTCTTCAATATCAATCACTCCCGCACTGCGCAAACCAATAACAACGGCTTTAACTTGCTCAAAAAGCTGTGATTGAAATTCGATGTAATCTTTTTTCAATCCTTTATCTCGTGCCAAAATATCCGTGAGATTGTCATAGAAGAAATGATATCGCCACATTAACTCAAACAAAGAGTCTAAGTACTGTGTCAACTGCTCCAAAGGCTCATGCTCAATACTTAGTGGCTTAAAATGCGTGCTCAAATGTTCGCTGTAAAGAGAAAAAATATGCCTGATGATGTCTTCTTTGTTTTTAAAGTGGTAGTACAAGTTTCCCGGGCTGATCCCCATATTGGAAGCAATGTGATTGGTGGTTATCGCTCGCTCACCATGCAGGTTAAACAAGGCAATACTCGTACGAATTATTTTTTCCTTGGTATTCATATCCAACTCTCTTTACACGCTTAATTAAAGTAACGGCTTGGCGGCCTCTTGGTTAATTGAAAATAGCACTAAACATATACAAGGTTAAATGAGCAAATTTGAAAGCAGACCAGTGAATTTGCTTTAGAAGGCTGCTAACATAGCAAAAATTTTTTGTGTTGCAACAATCTGATGAAAGTTATAGCTCTATACCCTGGTACATTTGATCCGCTGACAAACGGACATGCTGATCTTATAAAACGCGCTGCGAATATGTTTGATACCATCATATTAGCCATCGCACACAACCCTTCGAAAAAGCCCTGTTTCACACTTGAAGAGCGTGTAAAATTGGCCAAAGAAGTATTGTGTGACATACCAAATGTCCAAGTTATCGGATTTTCAGGGCTATTGGTTGACCTAGCAAAAGCACAAAATGCCAATGTTTTGATTAGGGGGATCCGCGCGGTCTCTGATTTTGACTATGAGTTTCAACTTGCCAATATGAACCGTAGGCTATACCCAGAGTTAGAAAGCGTATTTTTAACCCCATCAGAGAGAAACTCATTTATCTCCTCAACTTTAGTCAAAGAGGTTGCGCTTCACCACGGAGATGTCAGTGAATTTGTTGACCCACTGGTTGCTAGCGCCCTGAAGGAGAAACTGCACGCATGAAATTAAAATATCTCAGTGCAATCGGTTTGTGCACTTTATCACTATACAGCCACGCAGGACCCTGGATAACTGCTGAGGATAGTGCATTAAAACACTCGATCGATTTATTGGTCAGTCATGGCCTGATCAATCGACCTGTCAATCAATACCCTCTGTTATGGCAAGGCATCGCGCATGACTTGAGACATATCGATTCAGCCTCTTTGAATGATGAAACTGCTTTTGCTGTCAGTCATCTTCGCCATGCACTTCAGCATGCAAAAACAAACACACAATCAGGTATTAAAGCGCATTATAGAGACAAGCCGAGTTCAGATACTGGCATGGGTGAGAATCATAGAGAAAAGTCAGGCATTACAACGTTTGGTGAGATCACCGGTAGCAATGTCAGTGCTCGCGTTCAAATAAACTATGCCGATGAGGCACTTGATGGTAAGCATATTAATCATCATGGTAGCCACTTAGCCGTATTACTTGGTGACTGGTCTTTAAGCGCTGAACGACTTGATTATTGGTGGGGCCCTGGCAATGAAAACGCGCTACTGCTATCCAATAATGCAACGCCGATGAAAGCCGTGCGTTTAAGTAGAGCAAATACAAATTACAGGGGACCACAGTTTTTATCTTTTATTGGGCCGTGGCAAATCACCGCCATCGCTGCACGTCATAAACCAGCTAATACGTCTGGAGACTTTTGGGGAGCGCGATTCTCTTCCACCCCCATTAAAGGGCTTGAACTGGGTTTTGCGACGACAGGTAGTGACTTTGTTTACACTCAACTAAGCACTGAAACCGAGCTGAAAAAGCAGCGTATTACTAGCATAGATTTTAAATTTTCATCTATATGGGGTGGCCAGCCTTTCGCATTTTACGGCGAGTATAGTGGTAACAATGACAATGGCGTTCTACCAGATGAAGCGCTTTTTACAGCGGGTGTTGAAAGCTTCTGGGCCGATCAAGACTACCGTATTAAAGGCTATATCGAATTCAGTGATACCACAACAGATTGCTTAGCAGAGTCAGCAAGCTTTCAATGCAACTTCCAACAAACAGATAAAGGCGCTGACTACAAAGAATATGGGTTGTGGCTTGGCGCATCCAATGGACCACAAGCAAAAAGCATCACCATTGCAGCCGATTACTTTCAAATTGAAGGCGCAGGGGGGTATGCAAAGCTAAAAGTGAGCGATTTTGAATCACTTGATTTAGACCGAACATTGTTAGAAGTGGGCGTTCAAACTGAGCTTTGGACAGGCCTATTTAAATCCAGTTTTACTATTTGGCAAGACAAAACGAACCAACAAGACGATACACACCAAGCATTTGGCGTAAGTTGGGAATATCAATATTAATTAATGAGCTGGCCAGTGGCTGCTATGACACGCACGTGATAGCAGCAAACTAAGCAGTCGCCTTTGTATTCAAAAGTTTTCGTGACAACAATTGCAAGCCTATAAAATCACGATTCAGTATCACAGCGCTAACCATGATTAAATCGACAATATTAACGGTTGAAGAATAAAAGTACCATAAAGCCCAGGGTTCATAATTGCCTAATAAATACGAATCAGTAAACATTGCTAGGAATAACAGCGCATTTATGGTCAGGCCTATGCAGCAATATGTATAGCAAGGTTGGCGAGCAGCCTGTTGAAATAGAAAGTGCCTTGCTATGATGAGTATAAACAACGTGAGTAGATCATAAGCCAGCAGCACCCCAAAATCTATGGCCTCAAAATTTACTGGCATGGTCAAGTCACTCAGACTATAAGAGATAGCCAAAATAGTTGCACATGCTAATGCCTGCACATTTTTATTCACGGCCAGTATGTAAAAAGACACATGCAGTAAACTGGCCATAAAAAAGCCCCAAATCACAAGGGCCCCAATACTTAATCCGAAGTAATCAAATGCCATTATCTACGTTGAGTATATGAAAAGCGCTTTTTAGGATAATTGCCGCTACCACGCCCACCAGATACCACCTTTAAAATTTCGAGAGATGTAATCACATTACCAGATTTTGTCTTTGTTTTTCCAGCATTTTTAGATGAATCAAAGTGTTTGATATTAAAGTTAAACATTGCTTTCCCTCTTTATGAATTTTTTCATTTCAGCTGACACAACAATATTCAGCAGCTAAAACTCTAGAAGTCATATTTAAGCAACAAGCAGGCCAAATCAAAACAAAAATAAAACAAAAAATTTACCAAACCTTTAAAAGAACAATAATTAACCTATTGATTTATCAGTAAACGAGCTAAAAATTGTTATTTTAACAATTAAAAATTACTAAATTTCATATCAGTTAACAACAAATGCGATGATCTACTTAGGAAGCGAAAAAACAAAAAGAACTTTAATGTCATAAACTTAAAAAACTATAGATTAGTTCTTTCAGTGTTAGCGCGTGTAAATCGTTGAGAAAGAGGGAAGTTATGGGAACAAATGCAGATTATATGACACAATAAAGAAAATAAAATGTTAATTAAAAATAACAGAGTGAAGCTGTGTAATAACTTCACTCGAGTAACTTATGTATTTTAATCTGCGATAGATTGCTTAAATGTATTGATTGCTTCACGCACTTGCGGCAAAGATGTGCCACCCAATGCTTGCCTTGCGGCAATACAGGCGGCAATTTCTAACCGCGGATAGACATCACTGTCAATTTTTGGACATACCAGTTTCAATTCATCCAACGCCAGTTCTTCTAAATTCTTGCCCTGCTCAATGGCGATTTGCACCAATTGTCCAACAATGTGATGCCCTTCTCTAAAGGGAACACCTTTAGCGACAAGGTAATCTGCAAGTTCAGTTGCATTAGCGTGTCCGCCTTGCGCAGCCTTTAAGGTCCTTTCTGCATTGACTTTCACCCCTTTAATACAAGACTCCGCCATATGAATACATGCGATCCACGTTGGTAGGGCATCAAACAGACCTTCTTTATCTTCTTGCATATCTTTGTTATAGGCCAAAGGAAGTGCTTTGAGTGTCATCATCATGGCACTAAATGCGCCAAACACACGCCCCGTTTTTCCGCGAATTAACTCCAGTGCATCTGGATTTTTCTTCTGCGGCATTAAGGATGAGCCCGACGTCACGTTATCTGCCAATTCAATAAAACCTGACTCACCACTGTTATAAAAGATCATATCTTCAGCAAGACGCGACAAATGCATCATTGAAATAGAAGCACAACTCAGTAGCTCTACCACAAAATCTCTATCAGATACGGCATCTAAGCTATTTCGCGTAGCACGGTCAAAACCGAGCTGCTCTGCCAAACGTTCTCTATCAACTGGGTACGCAGTCCCTGCTAATGCACCTGAACCAAGCGGACATTCATTAAGGCGTTCAATTGCACCGTTCAAACGTGAAACATCGCGAGTCAGCATCTCAACATACGCCATACACCAATGACTGAAGAGCACAGGCTGCGCGCGCTGTAAATGTGTATAGCCAGGTAAAATGGTCTCAAACTCCCGTTCAGCTAGCTGCACCAACGCACCTTGCAAAGACTTTAGTGCAACCACAATCTGCTGTGCAGTCTGGCGAGACCATAGCCGAAAGTCCGTAGCAACTTGATCATTTCGGCTACGACCTGTATGCAATTTTTTACCTAAATCGCCTACTTTTTCTATCAGTTTAGCTTCAACATACGAGTGAATATCTTCATAGCCACTGCTTGCTATCTCAACACCATTCGCTTGAGACTCATCAAGCAGCGAGTGCAACGCATCAACCAATTGCTTGCACTCCTCACGAGTCAAAACAGCAACTTGCTCAAGTGCACCTGCCCATGCGATAGAACCGACGATATCTTGCTCAACCAACTGGTAGTCAAAAGGTAATGAATCATTAAACTGCTTAAACGCTTGATCAGGGCCTGTAGAAAAGCGCCCACCCCATAATGCCATAATGTATAACTCCTTTTGCGCCAACTAAGACTGCTTTTGCTTATTCAAAGCCGCAATTCGACTCGACAGCGAGAACAGACGAATAAAGCCCTCAGCATGAGATTGATCATAAACATCATCTTCACCAAAGGTGGCAAAATCTTCGCTATATAAGCTGTTCACTGACTGCTTTTGTACAGCGACCACTTGCCCTTTATATAGCTTCAATACCACTTCACCCGTCGCATTACCAGCCAACGCCTGAGCCGCGGCTAAAATGGAGTCTTTCAGTGGCGTAAACCAACGGCCATCGTAGACTAAATGAGAAAACTCGCTGGCATATGTTTCTTTCCACTTACGACTTGATTTATCGAGTACTAATTCATCGATCGCTTGCAATGCTGCCATGATCACCGTGCCACCCGGTGTTTCATAACAGCCGCGAGATTTCATACCTACGAGACGATTTTCCACGATATCAACACGGCCCACCCCATGTTTAGCAGCAATTTGGTTTAGGGTTACTAGACATTGATAAGGACTGTACCGCTCACCATTGACCGCGACAACTTTACCCTGTTCGACTAACACTGAGACAAATTCAGGCTGCTCAGGCGCTTGCTCAGGCGCTGTTGTCCAAGTCCAAACCTGATCGCTCGGCTGATTCCAAGGATCTTCAAGCTCACCACCCTCATGAGAGATGTGCCAAATATTGGCATCTCGACTGTATATTTTTGTGGCCGATGCAGCACAGGGAATATCTCTTTGAGCAAGGTAATCAAGCAGCGACTCTCGGCTCGATAGTGTCCACTCACGCCAAGGGGCAATCACTTTTAAATCAGGCGCTAACGCAGCAAAACAAGATTCAAAGCGAACCTGATCATTACCTTTACCTGTGCACCCATGCGATAACGCATCAGCCCCCACTTTACGGGCTACTTCCACCTGAGCTTTGGCAATGATAGGACGCGCCATCGAAGTCCCAAGTAAATAGGTGCCTTCATAAATAGCACCGGTTTGCAAAGTTGGGTAAATATAATCACTCACCAACTCTTCTTTTAAGTCAACGACATAGCATTCACTGGCTCCTGAGGCGATGGCTTTTTCTTCTACACCAGCCAGCTCTTCTTCACCTTGACCTACGTCTGCGACGAACGCGACCACTTCGCAACCGTAATTTTCTTTTAACCATGGCACGATTGCAGACGTATCCAAACCGCCAGAATACGCCAGTACAACCTTCTTTACTTCACTCATTTTCTCTACCCTTTTAATATTGCTTGTTTAACAAGGTCACCAGTAGCGCATTCTGGGCATGCATCCGGTTTTCAGCTTGTTGAATAATCTTTGAATTTTCACCATCCATTACCGCAGAAGTAATTTCGTACTCTCTGTGTGCAGGCTGGCAATGTAAAACGGTTTGTGCACCTGTTTGTTTTAACAGTTCACTATTAATTTGATATGGCATAAACGTGTCTTTTGCTTGCTCCAATGACACATTACTGCCCATCGAAACCCACGTATCTGTATACAGTACATTTGCGCCTGCTGCCGCTTCAACTCGATCACTGATCAAAATGCTGGCCCCGTTCACCGCAGCCATCTGCTCCGCCTGCTTAACAATTTGCGCATCTGGTGAATGACCTTTAGGACACACTGCAACAAAGTCGGTGCCTAAACTAGCAGCTAATAACATCAGAGAATGAGTCACGTTATTTCCCTCACCCAAATAGGCCAATTTTAATCCACTCACATCGCCATATACTTCTTGCAATGTCATAAAATCAGCCAATGCCTGACATGGGTGATAGAGATCACACAAACTATTCACCACAGGAACAGTGGCATATTCAGCAAGCGTTGACAGCGTGCTATGTTGATTAACACGTGCGACAATACCATCAGCCCAAGTGGAAATATTCAACGCAAAATCTTTTACCGATTCGCGGCTGCCCATTGCACCATTTTGTTGATCTAGGTAAACCGCATGGCCACCGAGCTTGTTGATCCCGATATCAAATGATAAACGCGTTCGTAAGCTTGGTTTTTCGAATAAAGTGACTATCGATTTTCCAGCCAAAGCCTGTGAAAAATCCTGTGGTTGCGCTTTAATCTGATGCGCAAGATTAAACAGTTTTAAAAGTCCAGTTTGGTCGAGCTCCAAGCCCGTGATGAATGACTGAGTCATGGTATATCCTAAGGTAAAATTTTGGTTCCAACATGGTCGCCTCTTAATAAGGCAATTAAATTTTCTGGCTTTTGCCAACTAGAGATATAAACACCACGTCGTAAATGTTGGGCAGCGTGAAGACTGGTCTTAACTTTGACCTCCATCCCGCCCACAATCACCTTCTGTTGTATCAAGCTCTCAATTTGCTCTGCATTTAACGAGTGCAAAGGCTGTTTTTGTGCATCTAATACCGCTTCTACATCGGTCATAAATACCAACTCAGCGCCAATATTCTGAGCAATCTCCGCAGCAGCCTCATCCGCATTGATGTTATACAGACCGCCGTCTTGACCTATTCCAACTGAGCTCACTAGAGGTATGCGCCCAAGCGCCAACAGATTTTCCAAAAGACCGAGCCCCTCTTCGGCAACGCATGTACCGACCTGCCCGAGCGCCTTGAGCTTTTGCTTAGCTAGAAAACCCGCCTCGTACAAACACGTGCCAACAGGCTGAAGTCCCGCAACAATGGCTTGTGACATAAGCTGTTTGTTAGCGCACCCCGCCAAAGCGCCGACTATGTATGGCAATTGCTCTTTGGGGCTTATCCGCAAACCTTGATGTTTAGCAGTGGCAAAGCCAGCATCTTCTAGCCAGCGATCAACTAATGCGCCACCGCCATGAACCAGTACAAACTGCTTGTCTTGCTCTTTGCTTAACTCGTGTAAAACCTGAAATAGCGAAAGCGCGGCTTGTTCGGTATTGAGCACCGCACCACCCACTTTGATCACCCAAGTTTGTTTTGCTACTTGATTCATCCTTTTAACCCCAAAGTAGGTGAAAACTCACTAACAATATTCATACATTGAAGTGCTTGGCCCGCTGCGCCTTTCAGTAAATTATCAATTGCGACAACCACGATTAACTGCTGATCTTGTTGTTGCCAGCCTATATCTACAAACGGGGTATTTGCCGCTCCTTTAATCGATGGCATGTTTTCGCCTTTGAGACGAATAAGGGGTTCATCCGCAAGGCATTGATAAGCCGCTTCAACCTCATGAGGTGTCACGCCTTCTTTTAACTGCACGTAGATAGTTTCCAAGATCCCACGTGCAAAATTGCCTAAATGTGGTGTAAATAGAACTGGGTGATCCAGATACTGAGTGATTTCGGGGCCATGACGATGGTTAAATAAACCATAAGGAGATAAAGACACTTCACAAAAATGCGTAGCCAAAGAGGCTTTTCTGCCCGCCCCTGTAACACCGGAAACCGCATTGATAATAATAGGTAATTCAGTGAGTAACCCTGCGTTTTTAAGTGGTTTTAATGCATTTAACGCTGCGGTTGGATAACACCCAGCAACAGCAACCAACTGCGCATCTTTAATCGCAGTAGAGTACCACTCGGCCAAGCCATATTGAGCTTCGTCTAGCAATGCTTGATGTGGATGTTCAAATCCATAAAATGCTTGGTATTGAGAGGCATCAGCTAGGCGAAAGCCCCCTGACAAGTCAAAAACTTTTAACCCTAATTCGAGAAATTTAGGGGCCAGAGATACACTTACTTTATGGTCAGTGCAAAGGCAAACGTAATCCGACTGCGCAGCAATTTGAGCGAATGCTTGCTCTGTGAGGGGTGATAACTCGATATCCAGTAAACCGCTATGTTCCGGATACAAAGAACTCAACAACTTACCTTTGTCCAAACTTTGTTCAGAAACGTAACAACTAATCAAATTAAATTCAGGATGATTTGCTAGTAATTTGGCTAATTCTGCACCACTATATCCACTGGCGCCGATAATAGAAACATTTAACATCGATAACTCTTTCTTAGTTAGTTGATTGGGGAGTCACACTTGCTATAGATGTCATGTTCTTCGCATCGCCACCCCTAAAATAATTATTCTTTAAAAATGAATTGATATTCATACTAAACACATATAAATTTTTATGCAACATCTTTGAATAAATATTTTGGAGTATTATGTCTGTGCCTGATTTTCTCGACATGTATAAAACCCTCATTGCCAAGCCGTCAATTAGCGCCATTGACGAGACGTTAGATCAGAGTAACAAGGACGTTATCGACGCGCTCGCCAACTGGTGTCGCGATCTCGGCTTTGACGTTGAGATCACCGAACTCACACATGCGCCCGGGAAATATAATTTACTGGCCCGCAGAGAGCCGCTTGATAGCAGTGAAAATCATGGCGGGTTAATGCTTGCAGGTCATACAGATACAGTGCCTTTTGACGATGCCAGATGGACTTCAGATCCCTTTGAGTTAACTGAGAAGGACAATAAGCTGTTTGGGCTTGGTAGTATTGATATGAAAGGTTTTTTTGCATTTGTGATCGACGCCATATCACAGCTAGATCACAAGTACCAAAGTGAACCATTGATGATCCTCGCCACGGCAGATGAGGAGACCACAATGGCAGGTGCGCAACAAGTTGCCCAGCACACTTCCCTCAAACCGAAATACTGTGTGATCGGAGAACCCACTGACATGGTGCCTGTATTTACACACAAAGGGCATATGAGCAGTGCTATTCGTGTTACAGGACGTTCGGGGCATAGTTCAGATCCCGATAGAGGGTTAAATGCCATCGAAGTCATGCAGCAAGCGATCACAAGATTGTTACATTTAAAAGAAGAGTTAAAGAATAAATATTCAATTGAGCATTTCGCTGTACCGCACCCAACTTTGAACCTAGGCCATATTCACGGTGGCGACAATGCCAATCGCATTTGCGGATGCTGCGAACTGCATATTGATATTCGACCGCTACCTGGACTGAGTATCATTGAACTGGAGCAGATGCTACTCAATGCACTCAAGCCTATTAATGAACAATTTCCTGGTAGTGTCGATGTCATCGCGCTTCACGACCCTATCCCCGCTTTTAGTGGACGCACAGATTCAGGGCTCGTGAAGCTTGCAGAAAAGCTCTCAAAGCAAAAGGCCATTGCAGTAAATTACTGTACCGAAGCGCCCTTTTTACAACAGTTGGGCTGTGAAACCATTGTCATGGGCCCAGGTTCAATTAATCAAGCCCACCAGCCCGACGAGCACTTAGATATGAATAAAATCACACCAAGCCAAAAAGTGATTTTGGATTTAATCAAAAAATGTTGCTTTAACAAAGAAAAAGCCAGCTAATTGCTGGCTCTTTACTTACTTTAATGTGACTTTTCGCTCATTGTAATAGGCAATCAAATCATCGATTGCCTGCTGGCAGTATGCTTTAATACCAGATACCAGCATGTGCTTTTCACCAAAGCCCACTTTTTCACCATTACTTAATAGTTCAAAGCGAAGAATAATCTTGCCACGTTTACCTTCATAGCTGAACTCTGGCGTTGCAGCTTCCAGTGTGATCTCTTCAATGTCCAATGTATCCAAATGAATTGACATAGACTCATAGATAACCATAGGGCGGGCTGGGTTTATCATCACTTCTTGCTGACCCATTAACGGAATGATCACATGTGGGAAAGCTTTACCAGAAAAGGCGACATAGTTCTTAATTAAACTTTCTACGAGTTGAGTGCACTGCTTGCTTTGGCCTGAACGCTTCACTGACAACATGGTTTTGCCATTTGAAATGATGTCAAACTCATCACTGCCTTCAGGAAACTCTAACACTGATGTTTCATCCACCATACCAGCAAAGGTAAAGTGCATGTTTTCACTCACACCATACTTATCAAGGACCAATGAAAACAGTAAGTCACCAGGAACACAAAACTTCTTTGCATCAATATCGTGCAAAGGGTTAAAGTCATCAGCGACTTGCTTTGCAAATTGACTGCCTTGTTCACGGTTGATCACGAGTTTATTGGTTTCTTGTTGGTAATAAGGTGTAAGCATAGTTAACTTCTTTCTTGCATGAAAATCGCGCTATATTAGCAGAAAATAAGCATAGAGAGGTCATATCTCTATGCTATATGTTGTAACTTTTGATGTCGCCAGCACTTTTTATGCATGCTACAAAACACGTTATGAGGACAGGCTCACCAAGAGATTGTCATAGCAAGACGAACGATAATACTAAAACTACAATAGCGCGCTCAGTGGCTCAGCTCCCCATAAGATCAAAATACCACTCGCAACCAGAATAAAAATAACGTACGCCCATAAACCGTTTTTTATGGTCGGAGCGTTATCTGATGACCTCATTTTACCAGTCAGTAATGTGCTCAGTAAATTAATGCCCTTAATACGATAAAGCCCAATGGCTAGGATATGCACACCGATACCGACGAGCAAAATATCAATATTAATCTTATGAATACTGCCCGCGAGCTCGACCCAATCATAACTGACATAGCGCACTAGCGGTCCATCCATCAAAATGTCATCCGTGGTCATTAACCCGGATATCAGCTGAACAAAGATGACCACAAAGAAAAACAGCACCATCATGCTGCCTGCTGGATTGTGCCCAATATGAGCACGTTTACGCTTAAGTGCTTCAACTACCGATTTTGGACGGTGAAATAATGCTGTCAGTTTTGCTGTGTCACTCCCAAACACACCCCACGCCACTCGTGTGACCATCAAAGCCAATAGCACGTAGCCAGTCACAAAGTGCAGATCCAGCCAGCCTTCGTCTCCTGATACATATAAAACAGCAATGCCTATGACGAGTAGCCAGTGAAACCCGCGAATAAATCCGTCCCACACTTTGATCATAATTGCCCCTATTATTTTTGTGTGATTATAAAGAGTACCTGAGGGGATAAACAAAAACGATGGTTTTGCGTTATAAAACGCAGAAATTTTGCGGCAGGACAAAGGTAAGGGAATAAAAATTACTATTGTGAATAAAGGCGCCGATTTGACGCCCAACTCAGCCTAATCGCTTACAAGCTCGCCATAATGATCTGGCGGCTTTTATCCAATGTAACAGCCTGTTGTTCACCCAGCGCTGTCATACCATGGCGCTCCAATTGAGCCGTGAGCTTATCTACCGCCTCTTCGCCAACGCCATAATCACTTAAACGTGTCTTCATATCAACGCGGTGGAAGAACTGCTCTGTTAATTCAATTGCCGATGCGATTGCTTGCGCTTCATCAGATGTATCGAGCCCTAAAACACGCTCTGCGTATTGTAGTAATTTCACTCGCTTTTGTTCTTTTTGCTCTGACATCATTCTTGGTAAAATAATGGCAAGCGTCTGTGCATGATCCAAACCATACACCGCGGTGATCTCGTGGCCAATCATGTGCGTTGCCCAATCCTGTGGCACGCCCGCACCAATTAATCCATTGAGCGCCATGGTTGCCGACCACATCACATTGGCGCGTACTTTATAATCCACGTCATCTGACAGCAGCTTTGGCCCCTCTTCCATCAACGTCATCAATAAACCTTCAGCAAAGCGATCTTGTACCTTCGCATCAACAGGATACGTCAGGTATTGCTCCATTGTGTGAACAAATGCGTCAACCACGCCATTGGTCAA
This sequence comes from Pseudoalteromonas luteoviolacea, assembly GCF_000814765.1. GTDB lineage: Bacteria > Pseudomonadota > Gammaproteobacteria > Enterobacterales > Alteromonadaceae > Pseudoalteromonas > Pseudoalteromonas luteoviolacea_H. Next base: position 271,058 of record NZ_JWIC01000004.1, on the reverse strand, counting down.
TTGTCTCGTAGGGAGCGTTTCCATTACTTTTGGATCCAGTACTGCAAACTTTGGTTGAACAAGGATTGAAGCAAACGGCAGTTTGTCATGCGTTTCGCTGTTTGACACTACGCTAAAACTGTTTGATTCTGAGCCTGTTGCAGGTAGGGTTAATACCACACCAATTGGCAATGCTGATTTGACTTCTGCGCCTTTACTCAAGATGTCCCAAGGCTCACCTTCAAAGTTGGCAGCCGCAGCGGTGAATTTACTGCCATCAATTACTGAACCGCCACCTACAGCAAGAATATAGTTAAACTCTTCAGCCTTAATTTTTTCCACCGCTTGCATACAAGTCTGGTAAGTTGGGTTAGGCTCTATACCAGCAAACTCGCCCCAGTTCAACTCGCTCAAAGCGGCACTGACTTGCTCATAAATACCATTTTTATGAATGCTGCCTCCGCCATAAACCACCAATACTTTTGCTTCACTGGGGATAGCCTTGGCTATTTCAGCTACCTGTCCTTCACCAAAAAAGATCTCAGTCGGGTTGTAAAAATTAAAGTTAAGCATAACTGCTCCTGCAATGACGGTATATTATTTAATTCAGAGACAGTTTAATGGCATGCTGAACGAAGATCATTATTCAAAAGACAATTCACTTTTGCACACATGCAATAATGAAGTATTATTAACTTTCATATTTGCACAGGTGATACAAGGTATGTGGCAAGGGTTAGATATTTTTTTAGCGGTTGTAGAGCATGGTAGTTTTAGCAAAGCAGCCAATGCTTTGGATGTGTCCACCTCCCATGTTAGCCGTCAAATACAGCAGTTAGAATCTAGGCTGGGCACTGTCCTATTGCAGCGTACGACTCGCAGTATAAAACTGACTGAAGAAGGTCTTGCCTATTCAGCCAAATTGAAAGACATACAACACGCATTATTAGATGCTAACAATGAACTACAAGGTGTCCAGCATACCCCTAAAGGTCCTATCAGAATCACAGGTGCAGGCGACTTCGTTGCAAACCGGGTTGCCCCTGTCATTGTCAATTTTTGCCAACTTTATCCAGAGGTCGACGTGCATCTAGACTTCAATGCACGCAATGTCGATTTAGTCGAAGATGGCTTTGATTTGGCAATTCGTTTTGGCCGCCTGCAAGACTCTAGGCTCATTGCCCGTAAGCTCAGTACACGCTGTATGAAATTACTAGCAAGCCCTGACTATTTGGCAAAAGCGCCTACTTTAGGATCGCCACAAGATTTGCCCCAGCATAATTGTCTTATAGCGATTTCCAATCGTTGGCGATTCCTTGGTGATGAAGGCATCGATGAGATCAAAGTCTCTGGCAATTGGCGGAGTAATAACCCACAAGCAATCCTCCATGCTTGTCGTTCAGGACTTGGGATCGCCCATCTAGCTGAAGACATTGCCGAGCAAAGTCTTGCAAATGGTGAGCTCGTCTCATTACTTGACGATTATCAGGTCAATGACAATGCCAGTTGGCTTGTTTACCCCCGAAAAGACTTAATGCCACTGCGTGTTCGGCTCCTGATCGACTTTTTACTTGCACACATTAAGTGATCTTTTCTATTGCGATCAGCGTAAGTCTAATCTAATATTTAAATCGTGCACGATTAAATCACTGGAGATATAAATGCTTTACGAATTTACAGCCAATACTCTACAAGGCCAAACCTATGACTTTTCAAATTTAAAAGGAAAAGTTGTCCTTGTCGTGAATACGGCGAGTCAATGTGGTTTGACACCGCAATATGAAGGGCTTCAACAGCTTCATAAAGAACTGCACGCTGAAGGGCTTGAGATCATCGGTTTCCCATGTAATCAATTTGGTAAACAAGAACCTGGCAGTGCATCAGAGATCCAACAAGGTTGCTTAATCAATTACGGCGTCGACTTTACCATGATGGAAAAAATTGAAGTCAATGGCGCTCAGGCACATCCGCTTTATCAATATCTCAAATCAGCACTACCAGGGATATTAACCAACAACATCAAGTGGAACTTTACCAAGTTTTTAATTGGCAAAGATGGGCAACCTCTTAAACGTTATGCGCCTACGACGAAGCCTGAAAAAATCAAAGCAGATATCATCAATGCGCTTGGGCACACTTTATGAGCGACAAGCACCCTGAATTGAACTTAGACAATCAGCTTTGTTTTAGCTTATATGCCGCTTCAAGACACATTACACGCTTATATCAGCCCATGCTGAAACAGCATAACTTAACCTATCCACAGTACATTGTACTGCTGATCCTATGGCAGAAAGAGGGCATGTTAGTCAAAGACATTGGGGAGCGAGCACAGCTCAAGAGTAATACGCTAACCCCTTTGCTAAAGAGACTAGAGCAAAATGGATTAGTAACACGTCAAAGGGACAGTGAAGATGAAAGGCAATGTTATGTGTATCTGACTGAGCAAGGTAAAAGCTTAGAGAGTGTATGTGCTTGTATCCCCTCTCAAATGCTAAAACAAACTGAGATGCCGGTAGAAAAACTCATCGAGCTAAAACAACTGCTTGATCAGCTGATGGTCACAGAAGTGCATGGTAAGTAAGACACTTACCATGCATCACAGGTTAGCCGATTGTTGGATACTCTCGGTATGCCTTTTCTAGCTTTTTAGCCTGTTTCTTTGACACGCCGATGTGGTTAAGCGCCACACGTAGACGTGCACGAGAAAGATCTGAGCCCAGTACTTCCATCGCATCCACAACAGATGTTGACGACGTCTTACCGGTGATTGCGACAAAAATCGGCTCCAAGAATTCTTTGATCTTTAATTCATGGAACGTCGCAACACTTTTCGCAATCGCAAAGATCTCAGACTTATTCCAGCTGCGAAGCTTTTCCAATTCCCAAATAAAGAATTGAAGTGCTTGGGTGATCACCGCATCATCTGCTTTACCAGCAGTTAATAACGCTGGGTCATAACTTGGTATGCCACCAACAAAGTGACCAGCAAGGTCGACCAGATCTGATAACGTATTAATACGTGCTTTTGCTTCAGGCAGCACTCGAGCCAGCGTCTGCGCATTGAATTTCCAATCAACAAAGCGCTGGATCAATTCTTCATCAGATAAGTTTTCACGGATCCACAAACCGTTTAACCAGCTTAACTTATCGACATCGAATACCGGTCCACCTAGTGATACACGTTTCATATCAAAATGTTCGATCATCTCAGCCAATGTGAACTTTTCACGCTCATCAGGCATTGACCAGCCCATGCGGCCTAAGTAGTTAAGCACAGCCTCAGGTAAGAAGCCCATTTCTTTGTAATAGTTGATAGAAGTCGGGTTCTTACGCTTTGACAGTTTAGATTTATCTGGGTTGCGTAGTAGAGGTAAGTGACCTAATACAGGCGCTTCCCAACCAAGATCTTCATACAGTTTTAACAGCTTAGGTGCAGAGTTGATCCACTCTTCACCACGGAAAATATGGCTGATCTGCATATGATGATCATCCACGACGTTCGCCATGAAGTAAGTTGGGAAGCCATCCGCTTTCAACAATACTTGCATGTCTACGTTTTCCCAAGGGATCTCAATCTCACCACGAAGGTAATCGTTAAACTTAAACGTGCCTTCCTCTGGAATTGTCATGCGGATAACGTAAGGTTTGCCTGCGTCTAAATTTGCTTGAATTTCTTCTTTGCTTAAACGTAGACCACGACCATCATATTTAGGACGAAGACCTTCAGCCATTTGTTCTTCACGCATTTGATCAAGCTCTTCTGCGGTTGCAAAACAGTAAAACGCTTTGCCTTCTTCAACTAGCTGATGAGCAAACTTTTGATATAACTCTGTGCGCTCTGACTGACGGTATGGACCAAACTCACCGCCTACATCCGGACCGTGGTCCCAGTTAAGACCTAACCAACGTAAGCTATCCATGATAGCCTGCTCTGATTCTGGCGTGCTTCTAACCTGATCGGTATCTTCGATACGCAATACAAATTCACCACCTTGTTGCTTAGCAAAGCAGTAGTTAAATAGCGCTATATAAGCAGTACCTAAATGCGGATCACCTGTCGGAGAGGGCGCAACACGTGTACGGATTGTCATGATATGTCTCTTAAATTCGTTACTTAAAATAATAAATGGAATGCTAGCACAGCCTTAGCATAGGGAAAATAGCTAACATATTGACCGTGCTTAGGCTGAACGTTCTAACCTTTGAAGGTAGTTCACAATATCACTTGACTCATAAAGCCAAGTTACTTGGCCTTGTTCTTCAATTCTCAGGCAAGGTACTTTTACTTTTCCGCCCTGTTCGTGCAACTCTTGACGATAAGTCGCATTGCTTTTTGCATCACGTGTTTCTAGCTTTAAGCCTTCACGTTTTGCTGCGCGTCTCACTTTGACACAAAAAGGGCAAGCCTTAAACTGATATAGCTTCAGGTTTTGCGTGATAGAATCGAGTTGTTGCTGTGCTTGCGCCGAACGCTTTTTACTTCTTGGCGTAAAAACAAAGTCAAATAATAAGATAAGGCGACCAAGCAACCAACGGATCAGTTTCATGAATATTCTCCCAGTCAAAATCGGGGCTAGAATACCACAAAGCTGCACAACTTACGCGCAAAAGTTCCTATAAAAGTATGCTTCTTAATCGGTCGTTGTTTATCATGATTACTGCGAGTACGCACACCATAGAAAACTAAAATAGCTCAATATCTGTTTCTGCTTTGGCTTGTCCGGCAATACCAAGTTCATCAAAGTCAATAACTTGGTTCCGGCCATGTTTCTTTGCGTAATACAAGGCAAGGTCTGCCTCATGTACCAATTCAGAAACCTGTGCTATCTCTTCTAAAATTGTATAACCAATACTAATGGTTAAGTGCTGTACTTGGGGGAAGTTAAATCGCTCAATAACTTGCCTGATGCGATTAAGTAATGATTTTGCTTCTTCTCTGTCATGCGCTTGAAACAATACTGCAAATTCTTCTCCACCGTACCGAAAAACGAAATCTTCAGCGCGGAAGTTATCTTTCAATTGCTGGGCAACCAACAACAGTACTTCATCACCAATCACATGACCAAAATTATCGTTAACCACCTTAAAGTGATCAATGTCAAACAACGCCAAGAACCATTTTCTCACTCCTTGCTGCTCTCTTTCAATCACAAACCCTTCACCGGTCGTAATTTCGATCACCTTGTCGTCGAAGGTCTGTCGATTGAGTAACTGCGTTAAAGGATCTATGCGACTCAAAGCCAGTGTATTGAGCTGGTGATAAAACACATTTGTCAAATGCGCTATTAAAAAGCTACGCGCTGTAGGTAACTTCTCACCAATCCATAATAGCCCCATTACCGCCTTATTACTTCTCAATACAATGCATACATGATTTTCCCCCCGTAGAATGTTTTGATTTTTTAAGGTCTCTGCTCTGGCTATGAGATATTCAAGATCTGGTGGGGTGTCTGCAGATGATAAGGCTAATAACTTCAAGCGCTCCTTTTCAGATAGGCTTGGCGCTAAATACATCGCCATGGGTATCGCTGGGAGTAACTCTGTGAGGATTTGCTGGATACGACTATACAAGCTATTTTCACTGCGCATTTGCAATAAGCTGATTGCAAATTCATGTCCGCATGGTGATATGTCCACACTCAACTCTCCCAACACCCTCACATTGTATAGCTTAGACCCTCTTAGTTAGGTTGCAACGTGTTCTAGTAATACAAGATCATCTCTGTGAATAACCACATTGGCGCCTTGGTAACCTAATGCTTCACTTATCTCGGTACTATGCAGCCCCTTAATTTTTTGCAACTCTTGACTATCAAATGCCACTAACCCTTTGGCAATGACCCTACCTTGACTGCTCTTAAGCTCTATTAGATCACCGCGTTGAAATTGACCGCTTAAGTCTGTAATGCCCTTCGCTAATAAGCTCGCCCCTTGCGAGCACACGGCACTAATTGCCCCTTCATCACAAAACAGCGCGCCACTGCACCTCGGCCCTGAAAGTAGCCACTTTTTACGTCCATCAAGGGGGGCATCAAAGCGAATGAACTTGGTACTTTTAGCCAAACCTGAATGAATGTTGACAATAACACTTGGTTCACTGCCTTTGGCAATGACTGTTTCAATGCCTGCCCGTTGAGCAATTTGAGCAGCTTGTAATTTCGTCGCCATTCCCCCTGTGCCCAGTGACGATCCAGCGCCACCTGCGATCGCCATGATCTGCTCATCGATTTCGTCAACCGTTTCTATTAAACGTGCATCGGGGTTTTGTCGTGGGTCTGCAGTGAACAAACCTGACTGATCAGTCAATAAAAGAAGCCTGTCTGCATTTGCTAAAATTGCGACCATTGCAGATAGATTATCGTTATCTCCCACCTTAATTTCACTTGTTGCCACCGCATCATTCTCATTAATAATAGGGACCACATCGTGACGCAGCAGCTGAGTGAGCGTATCTCTCGCGTTCAAATAGCGCGCTCTGTCCTCGACATCAGCACGCGTCAACAATAATTGCGCGACGGATACATCGAAAATTGAGAACAAGCTTTGCCATAAATGAATGAGCTGACCCTGTCCAATAGCAGCTAACATTTGCTTTTCCGCAATCGAATTTCCAACATCTTGATCCAGTGCCGCTCGACCTGCTGCCACGGCGCCGCTTGAAACGAGAATGACCTGCCATCCTGCGGCTCTCAATTCAACACACTGACTTGCAATTTCAACCAGCCTTGGTTTATTGAGTAATATGCCGCCAGCCGTCAGTACACTAGTGCCTAATTTAATAACAATGACTTTTTTGTTAGCCATCACACATACATCCAAAGATCTTTTACAGACATTTTTTATACCACGCGCAATGAAAATTGAATACTAAACAAACAGATCAATAGAATATATTTCAAGGGCGCTACCATCGTATTCATATTGATTGCCTCAACTCCCCTGTGATGAACTATGATCAATGTCAAGCTCGACAGAAGCATGCGATGTATACTGGTATTCGGAGGTGACAATGAAAAAGTCTAATTACAAAAAGGAATTAATAATGCTTCCCTTGTTGTTGATCAGCATTGCGCTATGCATTGGGGGACATTTTATTCTGCAGCCCAGCTATCAAAATAACCACTGGGCAGAGTACAGCCTTGCTGCACTGCCTTTTTTAATGTTTGCCATTGTTATTATTGCCATCAAAATCGCCATTAAAGCCGATAAAGAAGATTAACTTTATTTTTGACATCATTGTAGCTACGCAGAACGTAAGCCTGTAAATTAACGTTAAAACTTGATATCAAATTAAAAATAATTAATTTGTAAATATCATAAATATAAAAATAAAGGCATCTCCGTGAAAAAACGCTTGCTACTTTGCTTATGTCTCTTTAGCCACTGCGCCCATGCTCAGTTCACAGTAGTCCACAATGTGAATGGATACACCCCAACCCGCGCAGGGGGGATTGAACAGTTTTCTACTCTCGTCATTAAGGATGGCAAAGTAGTCAAAATCGGAGACAATGAGACCATCAAGCAATACCCTCAGTCTACCACAGTCGATGGTAAAGGATTAACCATGTTGCCAGGCCTAATCGATGCCCATGGACATGTCATTGGCCTTGGTGAAAATTTGTCCCGCCTTGACCTTCGCCACGCAAAGTCAGTAGCAGAGGTAGGCGAATCGCTAAAAAGCTATGCCAAAGAAAATCCGTCTGGTTGGCTTATCGGGAGAGGCTGGGACCAGACTAAGTGGTCTCCCAATCAATTTCCAACAGCACATGATCTAGACAAGTATGTGTCTGATAGGCCAGTTGTTTTAACCCGAGTTGATGGGCATGCTATCTGGGTGAATTCGAAAGCAATGAAATTAGCACAGGTGACTAGACAGACCATATCTCCAGACGGCGGAGAAATCCTGCGTTTAGCCAATAGACAACCAAGCGGTGTCTTTATTGATAAAGCCGAGCAACTGATATTACGTAAAGTACCCAAACGCACGCCTATACAATTAAATGGCGCACTGGATAAAGCAGCTAAACATTTACTCGGTTTAGGAATTACATCTGTGCATGATGCGGGTATTGATGCCGACACATGGCAATTATATAAGCGCAGAGCACAGCAACAGTCCATGCCTTTAAGAATTTATGCCATGTTAAGCGCCTCAGATCCAAACCTAGAGGAGATGCTCAAAGCCGGTATCGTCAAAGAGCAAACCGATTATTTAACCATCCGCAGCGTTAAAATTTATGCCGATGGCGCGCTCGGTAGTCGAGGAGCGGCACTCTTAACAGACTACAAAGATAGACCTGGTCATCGAGGTTTGATGCTTGAGCAACAACCGGTGCTCGAGTCTTTGATTCGCATGAGTGTAAAACATGGATTCAGCGCACACACACACGCCATTGGTGACCGTGCAAATCGAATCGTTTTGGACAGCTACCAGAGCGTTTTTAAAGATACAGGTGGACAACTACTGAGAAACAGAATTGAACATGCACAAATTGTCGATATGCAGGATATTCCTCGCTTCAAACAGTTAAAGATTATTCCGTCAATGCAACCAGTCCATGCCACGTCAGATATGCATATGGCAGAGAAGCGTTTGAGAAACTCTCAATTAACAGGTGCTTATGCATGGCAGACATTTTTAAAGCACAATATCAAGGTGGCTGCCGGCTCTGACTTTCCTGTTGAACTCGCAAACCCGTTTGATGGTTTATATGCCGCTGTCACTAGGATGGATAAAACGCAACAACCAAAAGATGGTTGGAGACACTCAGAGCGCCTGACAAAACAACAAGCATTGAGAGCTTTCACATTAGACGCCGCATATGCTGCATTTCAAGAATTTAAATTAGGTAGTCTAGAACACGGAAAATGGGCCGATTTTATTTTAATCGACCGTGACTATTTTACGGTCGAAAATACTCAACTACATGATATAAAAGTAGAGCAAACGTGGATTGCTGGCAAACTTAAATACAAACGCGACTAATTGTCAGATTTGGCTAACTTAAACAAATGATAGATGTTGACCAATGCGAGCAAACCATTGGTCAATACCACTGGCCAAGCACTTATCATTACACCGTAAACGGTAAAGCAAATACAGCCTGCTAAATTGAACCAGCGCAACTTAGAGACATTAGTCATCATAAGAGAAACAACCAAAAAGACGGAAGCTAGATAGCCTAAATATTCCCAAGTCATTTGTTCTCTCCTCGTAGTTAGGTTAGCATTGGCGGCTAAAACGATATTCAAGTCATTTTTAGGGATAATAACAGACTACATTTGAGCCTATTATGCGCAGATGTAGGGCGATTTTCTACACACTTGCTCCATTAATTACAAGAGATATGAATAGTTTAGTTCACACTCAACTCTTGGAGTAATTAATTCACTTAGTCAAGGATAAGCGAGAATAAAGTCTTAAAAGAAACAACGTGTATAGCTTTGAATAACTCAGTTCATGCTATCTTTATACTAATTTAATAAATAGGACAATTGTCCGAGAGCTAACCAGATGTTCCAATATCACTTTTCAACCACCTTGGTCGAGCAATTACTCAGTTTTGCAGGAAATAGTTTTCAGCACAGAAAAAAAGAAATACTGATCCATCAGGATGAACCGCTCAGCAAATTGATCTTGGTCAGAAGTGGTACTGTGTCATTCAGCTATGATGTGGGTAATGGTAGGCGACTATTACTTGGGCAATTGGACTGTAACAATACCTTAATCGGTGAAATAGAAGCACTCAATAATCAACCTTGTATCTATACGGTCACCTGTTTAAGTGACGTACAGTACAATTTAATTGAACTTAAGCACTGGCGTCAATTGCTATTAGAACAGCCAGACTTAAGTTTATACACTGCGCAAACTATTGCAGCAAAGTTTACCGAGAACCAAAAAATAAACCTAGACAAATTGTTACTTCCGTTGAGCTACAATATTGCCAAGGACTGTTTATTACGCGCAGAGGATAAACACTCTACATTGCTCCGAGCTTATTCAACAGTCAGTGCTGAAGCAGAACGATTTGCAACCACTGAACGCGCTTATAGACGCGTGGTAAGCGAATTAGTGCAAAAGGGCTTAATAGAGAGAACAAACTCAGGTTTAAAGCCTGTGGATCTGGCAGCATTACACGAATTCGTAGATGGATTTTCACAGCTGTAATTTCTGAATATTATTATTTTATTAACATTGGTCAGATCAGATCCCAATTTTAGATCAGTGTGTTATTATTAAACGTGAATTTTTGGATAAAGTTAGGTCAGTTCACTTGACGAACATTTAATGTACGCTTATTCTCTAATTCACTAATTTGCATGCAGGGCAAGGCTTTCTTACATCTGCACCAATTGGTTATAACTCTCAGTTTACTTGTATTTAAAGGAAAAGGTAAAAATCATGGGAAATAAAAATTTGAAGCTAACTAAACTTGCCCTTGCATTGGGTCTAACAGTTGGTTTAACAGGTTGTTTCAGCGATAATGACAACGACGTTGTAGTCACTCCGCCAGATCCAGGCGAAGAAACCACTAAAGTTCCTACTCCAGATACTCCAGCAGCACTTTCTTCTTACGTTTCTGTGACTGTTACTGACAGTGCATCAGGTGATGTAGTTGATAACGCAACTATCACGTTCTTTGAAAGCGGTGCAGCTTCAACAAACGTAACTGATTTAGACGGTGCGGATATTTCATCACAAACGTCTACTGATGGCGCATTTGCGTTCAAGACAAAAGATGGTGTTTCATCTATCACTTTAGCTGTTTCAGCAGCTGATTACCTTGAAGGCTCAGCGATTGTTGACCTAAGCGGCGACGACAATGCTGTTAATGTTGCAGTAAACCTAGTAAGCAAAGCAAGCCTAGCGGTTGCATCTCAAGCAGACTTAGCAACTACAGACGGTAAACTAGCTGAAGCTCTATCTGTTGAAGCAAACTCAACAAATGGTGGCGCGAAGCTGGATATCCCAACGACTGTTACTCTACAAGATGCTGACGGCAACGCTATTTCAGGCGCTGTATCAGTAGAAGTAGCAACAGCTGATTTAAGTGCTGAAGCTGGTAAAGCAAGCGCTGCAAGCATTATTCCAGCGGGTCTAAACGCTGGCAACACGACAAATGTATTAGTACCTGCTGGTATCATTACAGTAAATATTTCTGCTGGTGATACAGCGGTTAAATCGCTTTCTGAAGCTGTTACTTTAACCACTAACTTCCCAGAAACATATACAAAAGCTGACGGTTCAAACCTAGCTCAAAATGATGCATTTGACGTCTACTCATACGACGAAACAAAAGCGACTTGGAGCAAACTAGACTCACAAGCAGTGGTTGCTGCTAAGTCTGGTACAGTTTTCCCAGCAAGCTTTGAAACAACTCACTTCTCAAGCTTCGTTCCTGTTGAAACAGTAACCGGCTGTTCTGAAGAAGTATCTTACGCATTCACTGGTGATGCAGTGCCAGCTTCTGGTCTAAACTTGAAGATCGTTTCTAGCGCTCTAGACAAGACTAAGATTGTTAACTCTGCATCTGGTGTACTATACGCTCAAGGTACAGCGGGCGCAGCAGGCATTACTTCATCAGCAACAGTTAACGTTGAAGTATCAGATGCCAACGGCAACGTTTGGGGCACTGCGTCAAATGTTCAACTTTGTAATAGCAGCGCAACAGCAGCTGATATCACAATCGCGTTAGATGCACCTGTTACATACGTTAATCAAGACTTCAGCCTAACATACTCATGTAGCAACACAGACCAGCCTGACACGCAACTAGCGTTCACTGGTGCATTAGTTCGTTATAACCAGGCAGGTAAAGCACCTCTAATCGCTGCTGAGACAAACGGTACTTACGCACTAACAGGCCTTGTTTCTGGTGCGACATACGAAGTATCAGTAATTCCAGTCGGTGTTGATGTTGGTGATGCATCACTAACTGTTCCTACATTCACGGCTGCAGCAGGTGAAGCTGTATCGTTCAATGTTGGACGTAGCAACTGTCAATTTGATGAAGTTACTGGCGTTACCGGCGGTAACTAATTAATAAAAGTAAACTGAAATTAAAGCCGCGATCAATCGCGGCTTTTTTATTAATAAATTGACACCTCCCCCACTGAGTGCCTTTTTTCCAATGAGTAGCGTTACCATGATGTCTGAGCCTTTCAGGACAATGACTGCCAATATATGGATATCAATATATTAAGGATATCGACCTTTAGACCTGCGCCACTCCTATTCCACCCTCTATGTCACATTGCCTAGCTAAGTAGCGCTTGCTGATCCTCTTCGTTACTTACATTGACTTCCATCATTGAATACCATCTAACTAAGAAAACATTATTTCTGGTCAACCGGATTACCCACACTCACAATGGTATGTTGGCACCTTTTAAGCATCAAATACGGGAAGTTTGGTTTCAGCCTTCATAAGTGACATACTGCGTAAAGGGACACCTTTTTCATTATCAACAACAGGATATATAAACTTGCTTTGAGACGTGCGATGGAAAAGTAGAGTAGTAAGCGTTTTAAGATTTTCATACAGATATGCTTAAAACGCCAAATGGGGGTGGTAGAGATCAGACGGACAAATCACATCAAGCTTATTGCTTTTTCAATCTCTACTAACAATTATGTAAAGTCATTCGCTACTTATAAGTGTTATAAGCTTCTCGCATCCTATCAATATTTTCAAACACATAATCTACAGATAAGCGACCTTGATTGAAGTAAAGGCGATCTAAATTAATATTTGATTTTGGTACATACCCTTTTTGATAAACAAGTGCATTCGAAGACTCGCCGATGCGCGTGCTTACTCCGTGTCTCCATGCATGGTCGCCTTTCACCTGACCAAACTTAGAAACGTTCATGCTCTTTCGTTTAGATAACGGAATACTAAATGAGATCCCGGCTACTTGTACATCGGTATCCAGAGCATAAATAGATAAATAACTATCGCCGTACCAAAACTTAGTCTCTACTTTTACGCCCTTGTCTCTGCGCCAAAATTCGCCAACGGTCACATTAAAACTAATATCCTGCTCAACCCAATTATATTGGTAATCAAACGTTTGAATATCCCTGTCAGCACTGTAGTCATCATACTCAAAATACCCATAATAATGGGTTAGCTTATGGCGACCCTCTGGACTGATCCACGCAGTCTCATTGGTGATCCCTGTGTAGTCATGAAACTCTTTGAACTTACCAACCTGAGTTAAGTTATAAAATCCATAAGGTAGTTCAAATGTTTGGTATGCAACCGCCCTCTCCAAGCCATCTTGCTTACTAAAGTTGCTGAATACACCACCACTTTTATAATCATCCGTTTCATGTACTACCGATTGTGCGGATATATGGACACCAGCCCCTTTCCAAAGAGGAACATCGATATCAGCTTTTAAAGCTAGAGAGTAATCATAAACACCCAGCTCAGACGCATACGCAGAGCTCAGAGCTGGTGAAAGCGTTACTCTAGGCCTAAATGCATATGTATTGCTATCTTCAAGTCCAACCCAAGCAACGCCCCCCACAGAGTGCATACGTCCCAGTTTCACATTTAACTTCGGTGAGCCTTGACCATTGAGAAATGCAATGTAAGTTTGAGCATCACCAGATATCGCCATGGTAGGTATGCCCTTCTTCCTCAACTGAATCGTAAATTTTGCATTGTGCGCCGCAGATAACTCGGCAATTCGACCAGCAACAAGACCAAAAGCATCAATGTCATTTTGATTAAACACTGGGTTTTCAAATGATACGATAATGTGAGGGTATGCATTAAAACCAACTCGTACCCCCTCAAACCCATCGGCTATGAGCTTGTGTCTTAGTTCTCTTACTAATTGGTTGAGCTCAATTTTGCTGGATGTAGCCGTTTTGTTTTCTACTAGACTCGAAGCCGCTGCCGCAGTTTCGTTTGTGCCTGTCTTGAAACTCGCGACCTCTGGATCCCGTTCAGGTCGTTTTGAGCGACTCATATTTTGAGTAGGTTCTGGTGCTGCTTCGACTTTATGATGAGAACGAGATAAGCCTGACAGCGGCTTTGAAAAATTAACGCCCCAATATACATCGTCTTCTGAATAATCAGTGCTGCTATACACACGGCCCATGAAGCTCAATGTGCCTAAATCATACAACCATTCTTTAGGTACAGTTACCCTTACTGCAGCATTAACCGCATCTGCATCAAACTCAGACTGCAATGATAACCAAGATAATGCTTGCCATTCAACGCCAGCAAACACACCATCCATTTGCGATGTGATTCTGTCGCTACTCGCGACTCCGGCAGAAAATCTAAAACTTCCCCACTGCTTCGAGGCCGCTAGATAATGTGTACCATAAGTATTCGCAGCCCCACCTACATCACGCGAACCAATCGCAAGGTTAAACCAGTCTTTGGGAATAAAAGGAATTTGGTATTTAAAATTAAACGATAAATCCCTCAGCTGAAGACGTTCATTTTCAGGGATAATAAACATATTATCATGCATCGTACTTGAGGCAATCATACCGTTTACTTCAAGGTTATCCCATATCCCAGCAGAGAAGGTAAAATTATGCCCTTGCTCATAACTCTCACCAAAGTAGTCTAACTGCGAGTTATAAGAAAAGTCTATCATACCTCGATCGAGGACTTCCGCATTAGGGGTATTTATTAAGCCTGTATACCCGGCAAAAGAGATCGATTTTTCAATATGATTATCCGCCAACACATTTGGCGAAAATAAAATACCACTACTCAAAAATACAATAGGAAGTTTATACATGCATGAAGTCCACTGTCGAAGCTTATTATTTCCAAATTCGCAGGTACTATATCATGCATAAGTGACAATGTAAGTACTTAAAGGAGCAGGAGAAGTAAGTTGGCAGCCCCTTATTGAACCTTGTGTTTGAAAGGGTTAAATCCCTTCGACACGCTACCGAGTCGAAGGGCTAAAATTGACGATTACTTAAAGCTGACGACTTTTCTTTCATCAACATGTTGTAGCTCTTTTTTCGCATTCCACACCAGGTCACAAATACCATCTGTTGGATTAAAGCCTGTTGGTGCATCGAGCAATAACTGTCTGATTACTTCATGATCGAAGTCGTGACAAGCTGTATCTAGCCTATCTAGGAAGTTAATGAGTTCAGATAATGGCATCATAACTTCATTCGCAGTCATTATCCTTTTATGTGATGTATCTTCAACATTGTCACCAATTAACAACTCTTCATACAACTTTTCGCCTGGACGTAACCCGGTACATTTTATCTCTATATCACCATGAGGATTGGCTTCGCTTTTGATTTCCAACCCGGATAAATGTACCATCTTTATTGCTAAGTCTCTTATCTTAACGGACTCACCCATATCGAGTACAAACACATCTCCGCCTTTGCCCATGGCACCAGCTTGTATAACCAACTGAGCGGCTTCAGGAATCGTCATAAAAAACCGAGTGATATCGTAGTGAGTCAGTGTAATTGGGCCACCTTCTTTTATCTGTCTTCTAAACAAAGGTACAACCGAGCCAGAAGACCCCAAGACATTACCAAACCTCACCATACAGAAACGTGTTTTATGTGTGAGCCTAGTATAATCCTGTGCTAAACCTTGTAATACAAGTTCAGCCATTCTTTTGGTGGCTCCCATAACATTAGTTGGTCGTACAGCTTTATCTGTTGAGACCAGAACAAATGTTTCCACTCCAGCATTGATGGCTGCTTTTGCTGTGTAATAAGTGCCAAACACGTTGTTGCGAATACCTTCGACTACATTGTGCTCTACAAGTGGAACATGCTTATACGCCGCCGCATGGTATACGGTTTGTACCCCGAATGCTTTCATGCATGTTTCAATTCTATTGACCCTTTGGACTGAGCCCATAATAGGTATCAACTCAATATTTAGTTCTTTTGTCGAAATACTTTCAGAAAGCTCTTTCTCTATTGAGTAAAGTGCAAACTCTGATATTTCAAATAAAATTAGTTTTTCTGGCTTTTGATTAATAATTTGTCTGCACAGCTCTGAACCGATAGATCCACCAGCACCGGTAACCATAACTGACTTACCCTTAATGTTCGATGCCATTAGCTTTGGTTCAGGGTCAACAGGGTCTCGACCTAACAGGTCTTCAACCTCTACATCCTTAATTTCAGATAAGCTTGCTTTTCCCTCGACAACATCAGCCATGCCAGGAATTGTCAGCACTTCTACAGGAAGCTTTTCCAGTTTAGCCAATACTTCTTTACGTCGAGCTCTAGATGTACTTGGTAGTGCCAATAAAATTTTTCTCACCTTGCCTCTATCAATCAAATTGAACAGCATCTCAAATCCGGAGACTGAAATCCCTTGAATGACAGAGTGGTGCTTGCTTTTATCATCATCAATAAATGCTGATACATAGTAATCTGGACCAGCAGTCAATGCTGTCGCAAGCTGCCTGCCTGCGTCACCTGCACCATAAATCACTACTGGTATTTTATTTACCGAGCCGATACGCCCAACCATTGAACGTACCATGATCCGAGCACCACCAACAGATAAGATAACTAACCAAGCGTAAATAAGAGGCATTGTTCTTGGAATGTTAATTTGCAAAAAGAAGGCAGCCATGACTAACACCACTGTACTGACAATAGTACCAATGACTATGGCACCAATAGCATGCGCTCCAACATATCGCAAAACGGCCCTATATAGACCCAAATTGATAAATACGAATAAACTCACAGGTAGCAATAACGCAAGCAACAGCCAATTTTTAGCCTCTGTAAACGGTGCTAGACTGTCTAACCTGACAACCAAAGCTAACCAAAATGCACTAAATACAAAAACAGAGTCTATCAGTAAAGTGAACAGGCGCTTTTTTGCCCGTGAGGTACTTAGCAAAGAACGGAATAAACTATCCACTGTAAATCCTTAATTAAACAACATCCAATACACGATGTAGTAATCTGGTTATAACGTATAAATATACACAAATATTTAAAAACTGTCATGGAAGACTAACTTTTCGTTAGTCACTATTTAGCTTTTTCTCATTGCCACTATTCCTTTTTGAGCGTTGAGTAACATCTTAGTTAAACCATTTCCTTGCAACTCTGTAAAATGTTTATTTTACACGATCTCCACTGCCTTTACCTGCGACAGTCATAAAAATATACTTAAAATAATTTGATAACGACATGGTGTCTATCATTTCTCTATCTGTTTTTGCTAACAGTTCAGGTGTGGACATATCTATTTCATTCACTTGAGATAAGCCGGTGATCCCTGGTCTGACATCAAACACCTTTTTTGCTTCTCTAGCGTGCGTTAAATCAGTTTGGTTGAACAAACCTGGGCGTGGACCTACTAAGCTCATTTCACCTTTAAGCACATTCCAAAGTTGTGGCAACTCATCCAACTTAGTTCTTCGCAAAAATCCGCCAAAAGCAGTTATCGAAGACGCACTGGCTAAATGACTAGCAACAGAAGCAGTATCCACTTTCATAGTCCTAAACTTGACCAATATAAACGGTTTTTTATTTCTGCCGACGCGCTCTTGAGTGAAGATAGGCGACCCCGTATCAAACAAGCCAACTACAAATAAAATTAGCAAAAACGGGAAGGCAAAGAGCAAACCAAAAAAAGCAAATAGAAAATCAAGTATGCGAATCATTTTTATCTCAGTAATTATTTTTTAGCGGCCAATTTAAAGCCATCTTCAACCGAATAGGGCGGCGTCCAATCAAGCGTATTTTTAGTCTCGGTAATATCTAACTGCAACGAACCAGTTAACCTATCAACGACATCTTGTTTTTTTAATACAGCAGCTGCAATTCTAAATAAGAATACAGGCACAGGTATAGCAATATTTTTTTTATTTTGTACACGGGCCATGAGCGCGACCATTTCCGCAGTAGATAAGTCCTGATCATCACTTACTAAAAATGTCTTATTGGCCGCGAGAGGATGTACCAAACAAACCTTTATTAAATCCACCAAATTATAAACTGATACCAGACTTCGTCTATTGTTTCTAATTGCTCTAAACGGCAAAGGAAGCCCCTTTGCCACAAAGCGCATTAACGAAGCAAAATTGGCTTTTACACCCTGCCCATATACAAGTGGCGGCCGGATGATGACTATGTCCATACCTGTTTCTTGTCCTAAGCGAAGTAGTTGCGCCTCCGCCTCGGCTTTAGACAGTCCGTATGGGTCCTCCGGCATCGGTTTATCACTTGCGCAAAAGGCAGGTTTATCGGTCGTACTCTCACCATTCACTTTAATTGAGCTCACAAAAACAAAACGCTTTACGCCCAATTGTGCAGCCTGACGGGCTAGGTTTAAAGTTCCTTGTGTATTAACAGCCCTAAACTCTGCTAACGGGTCCAGTGCTTTGTCTTGCATAACATGAACGCGAGCAGCACAGTGTACAACTGTTTCGACCCCATCAAGTGCCTCACTATAATCGGAGTCAGCATCGAGGCTATGATGAAAAACGTCTCCTAAATTTGACGATTTCCTACCCAGCAAATTAAGTTCATAGGTCCCTAACTCTGCTAAACTTTCTGTTAGAACCCCACCAACAAACCCTGAGTAACCAGTGATCAGTAACTTCATGAATTTCCCTCATATATATTCATGTGGGTCTGTACGACACTATTTATATCAAAACAACGCTCTGCTAGTTTTCTACCAGCTCTGCCAAATTCAGCTCTACGCTCATCACTCTCTAATAAAGAGGCGATGCTAGAAGCTAAGTCTTCTACATTTTTACTGTTGACTAGTAAACCACTTACATTAGGTTCAATTGCGTCTCTACATCCAGGTACATCTGTCGTTATCACAGCTCTCCCGCAAGCCGCAGCTTCAATTAAACTCTTAGGCAGACCCTCTCTATACGAAGGTAACACCATTATATGACAACGAGGGATAACCTGTTCAACATTTTTTGAATACCCCCAATGCTCAACAAGCCCAGAATCAACGAGCTCAGTAAGTTCTTTTTCTGATAATGAATTAGGGTTTCCAGGATCGACATCGCCCACCAGTACAAATCGCGCATCGCATTCATTTTGTAACTGCTTTGCCGCCTCACAAAACTCACCGACGCCTTTGTCTTTAAGCAGCCTCGCTAAAAACATAACGACTTTCTGTTGTTTCAAAAAATCCGGTTCTGGGGACATTTTGAACGTCTCTAAACAGACACCAGAACCTCGTATTAAAATACTCTGCTCTTCGGTGATGATATTATTTTCTAGAAAGATAGACTTATCATTTTTGTTTTGAAAAATGACTTTTATCTCATTGCCACAAGCCAAATTATACAACTTAGTGACAAAAAACCTAAGTACCTTTGCCTTAAACGAATCATCAATAAAAACAAAACCTAAACCGGATATCGACGCCACACGTCGAGCAACCTTTTGAAAGCGTGTCACTAAGCCGCCATAAATAGCACCTTTGATTGTCACCATGTGTGCTACATCCGGAGAAACCTTTTTGACTATACCGTTGAGCGCTGTGATTACTTTTAGCTCTTGCAGTATGTTTGTTCCACTTCTTGATATAGGTAGAGGGTGCACGCAAATTCCATACCCCTCTAACTCTTTTTGTCTGTCTGTAATGCCACACGCGATATGCACTTCATATCCGTTTTTTATTGCTTTTAGAGCGATTGGTAAACGATGGGATATAAAGAACCAATCAACATTTACAATAAAGAGTAACTTTTTTTTCATCAGTGGTTCTTCTCAAGCCAAAGTTGGAACATCAAGATATCCCACAAATGATATTGATGATTTTTTTTGCCAGAGCGATGCTCTTGCCACATTTCTGAGACAATATCTGCATTAAAATACCCTTCTTGTATCAATCTATCCTTATCGAGCAGTTTATCAGCCCATTCAACAAGCGGACCTTGAAGCCACTGTGCTAACGGAATAGCAAAACCCGATTTAGGCCTTTCGATCAAGTCTTTTGGAACATACTTGTATAAAATCTCTCTCAAGCAAGATTTTGACACGCCGTCTTTTAATTTCTCATTTAAAGGAAGACGCCATGCCATTTCAAAAACAGTATGATCTAAAAATGGTACTCGCGTCTCCAACGAGTTTGCCATCGCAGCCCTATCTACCTTTACAAGTATGTCATCGGTCATATAAGACAAAGTATCTAAAGCCATCATCTTTTCTACTGATGAATCAACTTTAGGGTGGGCACTTAGATCAGACACAACTGTAGCCGGTTCACGACTGCCCAATATGACTTGTTCCGGGTTTTTCCAATGTGAGGTTAAGTTGATATATAACTCATCCGCATTTTTGCACCCCAACACATCAGACGCTTTGTGCATTTTCGCACCGAAGTTTGACATTTTCGCTTTAGCAGGCAGTGCACTTCCTACTTTATCCCAAACTCGTTCAGAAATAGATGACACTAGCTTACTTCCAAGTTGGCGAAGAGGAAGCGGGATTTTACTGAGTTTTGACCATACTTTATCGGTATAGATATATCGGTTATAACCGCAAAATAACTCATCGCCCGCATCACCGGACAGTGCTACCGTGACATATTCTCTGGCTTTATTTGCAACTAAGTATGTAGGAATTTGAGATGAGTCAGAAAATGGCTCGTCATAAATGTCTGCCAGTTTATCTATTACTGACAGGGCTTCCTCTGGCGAAACGTATACTTCCGTATGTTCTGTTTTTAAATGGTTTGCCACTTCTTTTGCAAATTCAGCTTCATTAAATGCCTTATCTTCAAAGCCAATAGAAAAAGTCTTTATCGGTTTATCTGATTGCTCTTGCATTAGGCTCACGATCAAAGAAGAATCTATCCCTCCCGATAAAAATGCGCCTAGAGGTACATCTGACAACATTTGTCTTTTTACGGCTGCTTTAAGCGTCGCTTCAAGATCTTCTATCGATTTATCTCTTGTTTGATTATTAAATGACTTTTCAGGATCCCAATACGTCGTTTGAGATACACCCTCACCACTGTAGGTCGCTATTTTTCCAGGCATCAATTTATAAACATTGTTATAAATTGAGTAAGGAGCAGGAATACAGTTATGCCTTAATAATAAGGTCATTGAATCCCTAGAAATGTCTGCAATAAACTTTGGGTGAGCTCTGAAAGACTTTAACTCAGAGCCAAAAATAAACATATCGTTCTGTTCAGAGTAATATAAAGGCTTTTCACCGAATCGGTCGCGGGCTAGCTGTAATGTTTTTGCTTCTCTATCCCACAACGCTATCGCAAACATGCCGACAGATTGACGCAAAGTTTCTTCCAATCCCCAAGCTTCTACGCCACGAAGCAATGTTTCAGTATCGGAGTGACCCTTCCAAATCAACTCTTCTTTTGCCTCAGCATTTAAAGAAGCTCTGATATCCAAATGATTATATATTTCGCCATTAAAAACCAATACATAACGCTCTGAATCAGAAATCATTGGTTGATGACCAGCAGGTGATAAATCTTGAATTGCGAGTCTTCGATGAGACAAGCCAATACCCACACTTTCATCAAACCATATACCGCCACTATCTGGCCCACGAGAATATATCCCTTGCCCCATATCTTCTAGTACTTTTTGATAAGGCAAACTTATATCTTGTTTATAGATAAAACCTGAAAAACCACACACAAATATTCTGTCCTAATATCAATATGATTGACTATATAATTGAAAGTACTTTTTTTGAGCACTTTGTATAGAGAAGTGGTTAACAACTCTTTTCTTTGCACTCGCCCCCAATGCTTGTCTTTCTGACTCAGATTGTAACAACAACTTTTTGAGAGCATCCGCAACACTTTGCGAGGAAGTATCAGCGCATACAATTGCGGTCTCCCCGACCAGTTTTAATGCATCTCCTACATTTGTCGTTGCGCAAGGCAGACCCACGTACATAGCTTCACCAAGCACATTCGGAAACCCCTCCGAACGAGAATGAAGGCAAAATATATCCATTGCATTCATAAAACTTGCTACATCTTTAGTTTCATCTTGCAAAACAAAGAGATCGTCTAAACCTTGTCCTTTGATGTTCTCAACCAACTCTTTATTTTCATGATTATTCCCTCTGCCAACCAGAACAAACTTCACGCGATATTTTCGATCTATCAGAGCAGCAGAACTGACAAATAAATCTTGAGCTTTATCACTTGAATATCGTCCCACACTGCCAATTAACAGAGTATCGCTATCCACACCCAATTGCTCACGTAAAAAATTACGTTCGGTCTTAATGTTTGGAGGCACAAACCCGTTTTCAATGACAATCATTTTACTTTCGTTGTAGCCACACTCAATGTGGTAATCTTTGGATGCCTCAGCGACACATACTATTTTGCTTGGTATCGAATACGAAAGTTTGGCATTTAGTTGACGGACTATTTTCGTCATTACTGCATTGCTTTTTAAAAAGGTTGTTCTAATGTTCCAAAATATCTTTTTAAAACCCAATTTTTTTGCTGTTAGGCCGCCTAACAGCTCAGCATGATACATCCAGCATTGTATGACATCATGTTCAGGATCGAACTGGCCTAAGACACTATGTAACTTTTTCAAAAATCGAGGTAATTTTACTAAACTATAATCACACGAAATGACTTTAATGCCTTTGCGTTCAAACTCATCCCATAACGGCGTTCGAATACTCTTTAAACTTACAATAACGTGTTCAATTTCAGGGTTCTGGGCATGAAATTCAGAGATCAAAAGATCAAGCTGACGTTCGGCTCCCCCTTGAAACAAAGCGCTAATAATGTGTACTACTTTCACTAACGAACCCCATTGACAAAATAATGCCACAAGTATTTAAATAGTGTTGGGTGTGACCAAATTGCAGACTCTAAACGATTAGATTGTGTCGATTTATCACCAGCTAACAATTGCTCTAATACTGCTGGTAAAAACTTTAAAATCTCTTTCTGCTGAACAATTGGATACGTTAAAAACCAGTCATTTTTTGAGGGTTCAAAACAGGCCTGCTTTAAAATACCACCAGTATCTATGCCCTCATCTACCAAATGAATGGTAGCGCCAAAGTGCTGCTTGTCCTTATTAACTAATGCCCAATAGCCACCATGTACCCCCCTGTACTTAGGCGTTAACCCCAAGTGGATATTGACAATCGTTTTCTCAATAGATTGAATAAATGCCTTTGACAAAATACGGGTACCGCAAAGAATCACGAGGTCAGCATCCCTATCTTTCACGTGCGAAATAACATCATCTTCATTGACATTAGGCACTGTAAGATAAGGCGCTACCTGATCCAAATTAGTCATATCAGCAGTTAACTCTTTAATTCGGCCACTAGACTTACCGGAGAAAAGACGCATTAAAATCATAAATGCAATTTGGGAAGCAACTTTAATAAGCCCTTGCTTTTTTGCACGCCTTTTCAGCATATTGACTTTATCATCACGTTTTTCTTCTAACCATTCAACTTGATGGCCAGCATCTAATAAAGTAGCGTTGAGCATTTTAGTAGTTAAACTATCACTACCTAATACTAATATTTTAGCCATTTGGAGTTTCCATAAATTTTTCTGCTGCTTCTTGCATGGTTATTGACGCAAAGCCATAACGTTGATGAAGTCGTTTCTGATAATTAATAATATCTGCGAGCTGAGCCATGTTTTCATTTTGCGAAACACCAAAATTATGAGGGTGCCACCAAAGATGAAACAACTTTCCTTTTTTGGCAGCTTGTTTCATGGACCATTTTATTCTCATGATTTTGAGCGGCTCTAGAATAGATAGCTTTTTAGAGTAAGGTCTGAAAAACAAACTTGCAGGAATGTTCAACACACCACTCTCACTGTCTTTGCTTACCTCTTGTGCAAGGCTCCCAGATAGTGGCAAATAACAATCAATCAAACGAAACGCTCTTTTAACTAAGCTTTGCCCCTCATAATTATCCGCATTATATGCCCAGTGTGCAGGGTTCCCCCTGTAGATGTAGACGCCGTTCTCTTTGCACTTTTTCAAGTAATCCGTATTCACCTGATTACGAGGAAATACAATTGATTTCAACTCAACATCAAAACGAGATGCCACAACCTGATTAGCTTCTAAATCTAATCCAAACTGATGTAATGTTTGTCCCTTTTCTAAACAATAGTAATGACAAAAAGTGTGCGAAGCTAACTCTTGCCGTGGAGACTTTGTAATCATATCCACTAAACTGGGGGCAAACACTAGTTCAGGTTCACGTTCAGCAACTTTTTGTTTATACGGTGAATAATGAGTGTTTACATAATCAGGCTCGTTTTGAGGTGAGCAGGCTTGAAAATCTTCATAATTTTGACACCCAAGCGCGCCCACTGTAGCCCACGTACATGCAATGTTATTTTGCGAAAAAAGCGCTAATAGGTCGGGGACTATTTGATGAACTTGCAAAAGGTTACTTTTATAAGAATCTGAAGCGCTATCATGAACCCCCCAAAGTAACTCAAAATCTAATGATATTATAAACATGACTTCTCTATCTTCATTACGCTACACCAAAACCAAGGAACGGTTTACCGATGCGAATATAATAACCGAGCACCAATAAGCACAAAAACATCCCATAAGCACATAACCTGCGCATAGGGCTTAAGCCTAAAGCCATCAACACCGTAAAAATAAAAGCACTCTCGAATACTCTTGCCGTGTAGGCACTTACAAAATAAGTTGCCAAATAAAAAATAATACATGCCAGAGCAAAAATGTATCTTTGTATAAATACCTTTCCTGCTGCATAATACAAAAGCAGTATAGATAACCAAAATACAAAACCAAACCCAGATATAGCTGTCGTGATCGCCTCACCAGCAGCTTGCCTCGCGCCTAAAAACGAGCCTATGATTAACAGTGAGCTTCCCGTAATCAAACTTAAAAAAACCATCGCAAAGCTTTTTACGTCTTCGGCTAGCCTAGTGTTTTGCAAAATAGAACTGACCACAACAAACAGTACTAAAATAAAAAACGAAGAATGAATAAATGGTGTAGAGATTACGAGTAAAAACCGCAAATAATCCCTTTGAGTCATAAGTGCGATAATAAATACAGCAATAGCAAAGCCTTGCCTTAAATGAACAATAAATTTACCAGCAACTTGTGGAAAGATCAGTAGGATTAACAAAAGGAAAAACGCTTTTTGATTAAACCTAACAATATAAAAGCTTACGCTAAAAGAGGATATTAAGATAATACAACGTACTACCAATTCAGGCGTTAAAAAAGTACTCAACCCCATATTTACAAGAAGCCACACAGGCTCGTTGAATAATAAAGATAAAACCCCTCCACTATAAAATCTTGCGAAAATAATATCTGAATTTTCCGCATAGTTTATATAGTTTATTCTATCTAGAATAGTGCTATCTACTGGCAGTGAAATAAGAAATAACGAATAGCTACATGCAATGATGAAACACACCCAGTAGTATCTATAGTCACATGGCTGCAGTGTGAATGGCTGTAAAGCTGGTAACTGAAAAAAGCTAAACCGACTAAGCATCCGTTCTCCCATACAAATTACTATTTAAAACAGATTCCCACTGGTGAACTACATTACTAATAGTAAAAGGGCTTACCGTCGCATATACTCTGTCTCGCGATACCTTTTTACCTAACTGTTTTTGAATCGCAGCGGCGAGTTCCTCAACATCATCCTGTTTTACAAGCTCACCTGCATCACTAGAGGAAATAATCTCTTTTGGCCCACTTTGGCAATCAAAGGAAACCACTGGAGTGCCTAATGCTAAAGATTCCAACAGAACATTAGGAAACCCCTCGTAAGCAGAACTGAGCAGCGTCAACTGAGCTTTTGTATAATAGTCAGATACGTTGGATTTAAACCCTTCAAAGTCAACATTATCTATCACATTGAGCTGTCCCGCTAAATCCTTAAGAGCACTCTCCAAAGGCCCAGTACCAATAATTTTCAACCGAAGACTAGGGTGATTCTTAACGACTTGCGCAAAAGCACTTATCGCATGGTGTAATGACTTTTGCTCTACGAGTCGGCCAACACAGAGAATATAATTTTCTCTTGGTACATTATTTGACAACATAGCCTCACCCTGTTTACGAATTCCCTCGTTAACTGGGTTATAAATGAATGCACTATTGCTCTCAAGACTGGGTTTATAGGCCAGTAAATCAGCTCGCATTGCTTCACACTGATTTATGATCAAATCAACTCGCGCATAAAAAAAGCCAACAAGGGGCAGTACCACAGACTTTAACCACAGACTTTTTTCAGTTGCCAATTTGCGAGTGATTGAATTAATATTACGTGCTATTAAAACAGGAGGCCTGCGCATAAAATAACGAGCTATAGCCGCTATTGGGGTCAACTCGTAACTAAAAACAACCAGTCGCTCAACATCAAATTGCTTTAAATATCTCACTAAAGGAAAAATAGCGCTTCTAGCCTTATCGACACCTAAATTTTTCAACTTTACTCTTTCGTCGAGATCGGAAGCCAGGGTCATTTTTTTCGCATTCAGCGTAAGCAAAGTCACATCCCATCCTCGCTGTGCAAGTGCACTGGCAATAGTTGCACATACTCTCTCAGCGCCACCACCACCCAATGAGCTTATCAACAACGTTACTGATTTGTTTTCCATATATTGCTCTTTTATTTCTAATAATTTTGGAGACTAGCTTTTTCAAAACGACTTACGGTTTCTGACGCATCCACTTTTCTCTCCACATCTCAAATACAAGTAGATACCAAAGTTTATTAATATTTGCTTGTTCACCGGCTAAATAGCTATCTCTAAGCTTGATAGCATACTCCACATTGAATAATCCAGATTCATTTAACCTCTCACGTGACAAATATGTCATAAAATATTCTTTTAATTCATCTTTGAACCATTCAAATAAAGGTACTCCAAAGCCCATTTTTGGCCTATCCATAATTTCTTTGGGAATATACTTATGAACAATTTCTTTAAGAATGTATTTATTTGCTTTTTGATTGAGTTTTAAGTGATCCGGTAATTGCGCAGCAAACTCGATAATGCGGTAGTCTAATAGTGGTTCTCGCCCTTCTAAGCTCACACTCATGGTAGCGCGATCAACTTTTGTTAGAATATTATCAAGCATGTACGTTTTATAATCCGTCGCCAATACATTCGACAGCCAACCTGCATCAATATCTAAGTCAAAGTTAGTCGTTAACTTTTCTGGCTTCTGCTTAAGAAGCAATGCAAGTTCCAACTCCGTAAAAGTACAACTTGAAAGAGCTAACAAACGCTGCTCATCAGCACCCAGCATTGTTGAGAAACGATTCAACCGATCTTCAGCATTATGCATGCCTGCTTTCTCGCACAGCTTATGGATCTGCTTATTCCTCAATAAATGTTCAATCGGCTTGTGAGAAAATGAGGGCAACTTACTAAATGCGTCATGCTTGGCTCTTATACCATTGTATTTAGAATAACCTGCAAATATTTCGTCGCCACCATCTGCACTCAAACTTACAGTGACTTCTTTTCGCGCCAATTGACTGACCAAAGTAGTCGGTATAGAGCTTGGGTCACCAAATGGCTCATCCCAAATATCGGGAAGCGTTGGTAAGATATCTAGAGCATCTTTCTGCGTACAATAATACTCGACATGATCGGTACCTAAAAAGTTTGCAACTTTTTTTGCATGCTCGGCTTCGTTATACTTTTGCTCTTCAAAACCGATTGTAAAAGTTTTAAGTTTTGATGCTCTATTACTTTGGAGTATCGCTGCCACCGCAGAACTATCATACCCGCCACTTAAGAAAACCCCCACAGGCACATCTGCAACCATACGATATTCAAATGCAGAAGATAAAAGCTTCTCGGTTTCTGCAAAGGCGTCTTCTTCGGAAATATCCAATTTCGGTAAGTTGTAATAGTCTACAACATCCCAATATTTGTTCACTTCAAAACTTGCCGATGTAATGTCAAACTCTATGTAATGGCCAGCCAGAAGCTTATGAGTTCCCTCGAAAATAGAGTATGGCTCAGGAATATAACCATATTTAAAAAACTGGCCAACAGCATTGTGGTCAATGACTTTCTTAAAGCTAGGGTGATTGTGAAAGCTCTTAACTTCACTTGAGAATAAGAGAACGCCATTCTGATACGAATAAAACAAAGGCTTAACCCCTGAGCGATCCCTGAACAAATAAAGTTTACTCAGTCTTGAATCAAACAAAGCGATCGCAAACATCCCATTAAACTTGTGTAGCGCTTTAACTCCCCACAGATGGAAAGCTTTTAAAATAACTTCAGTATCAGAGCCAGATTCAAATTGATAACCAGAAACCTCTAGTTCCGCTCTCACTTCTTTGAAATTATATACTTCACCATTGTAAACCATTGTGAGATGTTCGAAGGACATAGGTTGATGCCCATGGTTTGACAAATCAAGTATAGATAATCTCGTATGTCCTAAACCTAAATTGAAGCCCGAAAGTTCAGAGAAATGAACACCACAATCATCTGGTCCTCTATGCTCTAAGGAGTTGACCATACCATTTAAGTCTTCAATAGAAGCGCTTTTACTAAAATCTAAAAAACCTGTAATACCACACACAGACTAGTTCCTCAAAAATCTTTAATAAGACAATACAAAATGAAAATAAAAACTACACGGGTATAATTTTTAATTCCGACAGTTCAGTAAGCATTCAAAATTTATTATCACTGAGAACTACCTGTATCAAAGTAAATAGTGGGAAATTTTGATTTCAACATTTCCCTATAAAATCAAATAAGAAGTCAGCTTTTTAGCCGAAAATCCAGTTTAAAGTAAACCGTGATGACCCTAATCAAAGAGGAAAACAACCAAGGACTGTCAGTTATAACGACCATTCCTTGATATATTTCTCTGCAACCGTCTTGTAATCATGCAGGCTACAAACGTACTCGCGTGATTTCAAACCTAAATCGTTCAAATCTTGTGCCGAAGTAGCTATTACTCTCTCTAGTTTATCAACTATATCATTAACACAAGGCTTGATGTTAATGACTGGGGAGTCATCAATACCGAAACATTTTAAAGACTCAGGCTCAGCTCCACCAAGTGTTACTTTGCCCATTGCCATTGCCAGCAATCCATTTACACCCAAAGAATGACTATTAACTTGATCGATGATTACATCAGTCTTGGACATCAGCTCTAGATATTCTTTGAGCGGCATTTTCCCCTCAATTATAAAATCAATGTGAGGGTGCTTTGGTTTAAGTATTTCAAAGGCCTTCTTAACATAATGAGTCCCTTTAAACCCCTCTCTATTCAATCCATGAAAAATAGTTAGCCGCTTATTTTCACCAATATTGTTGCGAGTAATTTCATCTGTGTTTATAGGTATAGGAATTACATTTCTCAAATTGCTTACATGTGAATATGATGCTTGATACTCATACATGATGGGGATTACACCATCAACTAAATTAACAAGAGTTCTATTTTTAGCAAGTTTCGACGCACACTCATACATTGATGTGCTGGATTTAAAGTCATATTTAAGAGAGTCGTTAAATGGACCATACTTAAGCTTGTCCTTACCATATTTCCAGAAAAATGCATCATCACCAGCACCCAAAAGAAACACTTTGCCATTCCTTTTTTTAAGCCGCTTAAGCATTAACTCATTTGGGAATAAATCTTGACAAAAATATTCTGCATTTACAATCTGGACGACATCATAACCTTTGATACTATTTAAAAAATTTAAGAACTGTACCCTTCTAAGGACTTTGGAAACAACTCCACTGCCTTCAACGCCAAGCTTTATATCAGCAGAAATATTTTTCCAACCATCTCCATTTGATGCAACGGTTACTTCATGACCTAAAGCAATCAAACCTTCTTGGAGGTTTTTGTGAAGGCTACTGAATTCCCCTAACAATAATATTTTCAAGAAAACTTTCTCCAAACTAAAAAAGAAACAGCCATTAAATACAGTGTATAGCTCGCTGCATAAGCATAAGTCATCCCAATTAACCCGAATGTATTTAAGCTAAATATAGACAGTAAAATAAAAACGCTCAGAAAAGCTAATTCTAAAAATATATATTGCCTGGCAAGTGCTTTTGCCACAAAGAGGTATGCAAACAGCCACGCTGTCACCTTTAACACGTCACCAACTAACTGCCATAAAAAAAGCTCTCTCATTGGAGAGAATTCATTTGTAAAAACCAGCCATATGATAAAATCTTTAAGTATAAAAATCCCCAAAGACATACAGCAGACGACAGGAAATATTAACTTAATGCCCCCTTTCAACTCGGCTTTGAGTTCTAAGTTGCATTTTATCTCTGACAGTCTAGGCAGGTAGTAAGTGCTTAACGCCGTTGTAATAACCATCAAATACATCGACGAGATATACCACATTCCTTGCCAATAACCAGCCTCATCAACCCCTAAGTTAGAAATGATGTAGTCCCTAATGAAAAAGTGACTAATTGGCGTTGCAAGTGCTGGAACCAGCGCCATTAAAGAGAACTTAAAAAGCTTCGAAGCAATAATGCGATTAAACTTCCCCTTGAAATAGGTAAATTTAATTAGACCATTTTGCCTCAAACGATATAGTACCACTAAGAATATAATAGACTGATTGGTAACTAGAGCGATAAGTGCCCCCGTAAGCCCCAGAAAATATACAAATCCACAAGTAAAAATAAGGCTGTATACACTTTGTATAATTTGAACCTTAATTAACTCTTTAACTTCCTTAAGGCCATTGAGAACGGATAAGATTAGCGTATTAAGAACGTACAAAAAAATGGTAAAGCCAAAAGTAACAAACACAAAACCATAATTTTCTGAATCAAAAACTTCTTTTGATAAAAAACTAGAAAAGCTTATAAGTACAACGCTAACGAATAAGCAACAAAAAAAGCTTATCCGTATCGCAGTTGCTAAGAGTTGAGGCAGCTCTTCTGAATCCTTTCCATACTCAGCGGTATATTTAGTTATGCCTGCATTCATAGCACCTTGCCCTAAAGTCATAACTAATTGGGAAAAGTTTTGAAATTGACCTATGATTGCTATCCCTGCAGGCCCTAAATACACTGCGACTACCTTATTGATTGCAAGGCCTGACAGTAATTTTATAACAGTAGATATAAAGCTTAAAAATGTCGTTTTAACTAAGTTCATGAGAAGTTATTTAAAGACTCTATTATCCACTCAATATCTTTAATATTTGTTACAGGCCCCATAGGCAAAGACAAGATATTATTATGTATATTTTCAGTTATTGGGTACTCACCTGTAAACACCCCTTTATATGCCTGCTGCATATGAGGAGGGATAGGGTAGTGAACTAAAGTCTGAATATCTTTCTCGGTTAGATAAGCGATTAACCTGTCTCTGTCTTCAACCTCAATAGTAAATAAATGCCAAACATGACCCACTTGCTCTACAACTGTAGGTAGTTTAATTAAAGGGTTGTTAATACCTTCCAGATAAGCTTTCGCTACAGACTGACGTTGCTGCGTCTCTGCATCTAAGTATTTTAATTTTACACTTAACATAGCGGCTTGAATTTCATCTAACCGACTATTTACACCTTGATATAGGTTCTCATACTTTTTATGCGAGCCATAGTTTCTCAGCGCTTTAAGCGTTGTAGCTAGAGATTCATCATTGGTAGTGATGGCACCGGCATCTCCTAATGCCCCCAGGTTTTTCCCTGGATAAAAACTAAATGCCCCCGCATCCCCCCAGTTGCCACACTTTTTATTAGCAATTTGTGCACCGTGAGATTGAGCACAATCTTCTAACACTAAAAGGTTGTGAGAGTTAGCATAAGCCATAATTTCATCCATCGGGGATATTTGGCCATATAAATGCACAGGTAAAATCGCTTTTGTTTTTTGTGAAGTCGCGTTTTTAATGCCTTCAATTGACAAGTTATATGTTTGTGGATCAGGTTCAACTAATACTGGAACAAGATCATTTTCTGTAATCGACAGAATACTCGCAATATACGTATTTGCAGGAACAATGACTTCATCACCAGCGCTAAGCTTACCAAGCTCTTTCCATGCGCGTAACGTCAACGTTAACGCATCTAATCCATTTGCGACACCAATACAATATTTAGTACCACAATATTGTGCAAATTGCTCTTCAAAACTCGCAAGCTCTGTTCCTTGGATATACCAACCAGAATCAATTACTCTGCTGCATGCTTCATTAAGCTCATCTTTATATTGTTCGTTTATTTTTTTTAAATCTAAAAACTTAATCATGTGGCTTCTCTAAATACTTAACTACTTTAGCTGGATTACCAACTACAACGGCATAGGGAGGAACGTCTTTAGTGACAACTGAGCCTGCTCCAATCATACAATGTTCACCAAGAGTCAGTCCGGGTAAGATGGTTGCATTAGCACCGATTGAAGCCCCCTCTTTAATCAAGATTTTTGAAAACTCTTCAGGAAAGTGTTTTGACCTTGGATATTTGTCATTGGTAAAAGCGACACAAGGGCCGATAAACACATTATCTTCTATTCTGATCCCATCCCAAAGGTAAACACCAGACTTTACAGTAACGTTATCACCAATTATGACGTCATTCTCAATGAGTGTATGAGCGCATATGTTGCAATTTTTACCCAAAACTGCCCCAGGTAAAACAACGCTAAACTGCCAAATTCTCGTTTTTTCTCCAATGGATTTCGTCTGAACATCACTTAATTGATGGATCATATTGATACCGCTTTTAGGAAGTTATCATAGTCTCTGATGTAATCTGACTCGTCATAATGTTCACTCGCCAATACCATTAAAATGCAATCTTCACTGAAATCATGCATCTCATGCCACTGCATTACATCAATCAATACACCTTGTGTAGGACTATTCATCAAAACCGTTGTCTTTTGATTGCCATCATCCATTAGCATTTTGCAGCTTCCCTTTATGCAAATAGCAACCTGCTGGGTTGCTTTATGAGCATGAAAGCCTCTTGGGATCTGAGGATCAACCCCATAAATATAGTAAACACGCTTAATATCAAATGGAACTGCCTGATTGCCTTCTAAAACAACTAGCTGACCGCGCTCATCACCAAGTGACTTTAATTGAATTTCCTGCACAAAACTCACTATTTTTTGTCCTTTATTAATGCACTTAAGTATTGACCATAGCTATTTTTAGACATGAGTTGAGCTCTTTCTTGAACCAACTGAGCATCTATCCAGCCTTGGTTTAACGCGATTTCTTCTAAACAAGCGACTTTGAAACCTTGTCGTTTCTCTATGGTTTCAACAAACATTGCGGCTTCTAACAGACTGTCATGCGTACCTGTATCTAACCACGCAAATCCGCGGCCGAGCAGCTCTACATTTAGATCTCCACGCTCTAGGTACTTTTGATTTACGGTTGTGATCTCAAGTTCGCCACGCTCTGATGGCTCAACAGACTTTGCGATTGATACAACATCGTTGTCGTAAAAATATAAGCCTGTAACCGCAAAGCTCGACTTTGGTGTTTTTGGCTTTTCTTCGATCGAAATTGCTTTTTGGTTGGCATCAAACTCAACAACACCAAAACGCTCTGGATCATGCACCTTATAACCAAAGACAGTCGCGCCAGAACCTCTTTTCGCCGCATTAATAAGTTTAGGTGAGAAACCTTGTCCCCAAAAAATATTGTCGCCCAGCACCAAACAGACACTGTCATCACCGATGAACTCCTCACCAATAATGAACGCTTGCGCCAACCCATCTGGCGTCGGTTGTTCTGCATATTGTAAAGACACGCCAAACTGACTACCACTACCCAACAAGCGTTCAAAACTAGCACGATCTTCTGGTGTGGTAATTATCAGTATTTCTCTGATACCCGCTAACATTAACACTGATAACGGATAGTAAATCATTGGCTTGTCATATACTGGCAACAGCTGTTTTGATACACCCTCAGTAATTGGATACAGACGTGTGCCAGAACCGCCAGCTAGAATAATCCCTTTCATTTAGCCTTCCCCAAGTCTTTCTAAACTGTATGAACCATCCAATACTGATTGCCACCAAGGTTGGTTTTCAAGATACCAAATTACTGTCTTTTTCAACCCAGACTCAAACGTTTCTAAAGGCTTCCAGCCTAGTTCATTGAATATTTTGCTCGCATCAATCGCATAGCGAACATCATGTCCAGGCCTATCAGTTACAAAGGTAATCAAGTCTTTATAAGACTCAACACCTGAAGGTTTTTGAGGAACCAGCTCCTCAAGAAGCGTGCAAATATTCTCAACGACCTGTAGATTACTCATCTCATTATGGCCGCCGATGTTATATGTCTCACCAACCACGCCTTCTTTTAATACTAAGTACAATGCTCTTGCGTGGTCTTCAACGAATAACCAGTCTCTAATCTGCTGGCCGTCGCCATAAACTGGCAGAGGCTTGCCTTCTAGAGCATTTAAGATCATCAATGGGATCAATTTTTCTGGGAAGTGATATGGCCCATAATTATTAGAACAATTAGTCACCAATGTCGGTAAATTAAAAGTTCGTTGCCAAGCTCTAACTAAGTGATCACTTGATGCTTTTGATGCTGAATATGGAGAACTTGGCGCATAAGAAGTCTGCTCAGTGAATAAGTCATCCGTTCCCTCCAAGTCACCAAAAACCTCGTCAGTCGAGATATGGTGAAACTTAAAGTTTGCTTGTTTCTCGCCATCCAAGCGCTGGTAGTAACTTCTAGCCACCTCAAGCAAATTATACGTACCTACAATATTCGTCTCGATAAAAGCTGCTGGCCCATCAATTGAACGGTCTACATGACTCTCAGCAGCAAGGTGCATAATTAAATCAGGTTGGTGCTCCTCAAACACTCTTTGTAGTGCTTTAGAATCACAAATATCCACCTGCTCAAAAACATACCTTTCGCTGCTTGATACAGAATCAAGCGAAGATAAATTGCCTGCATAAGTAAGTTTATCAACATTCACGACAGAGTCATTGGTCTCATTGATAATATGACGGATCACTGCAGAGCCAATAAATCCGGCCCCACCAGTCACAAGTATTTTTGCCATTAGCTCAAGAACTCCTTATACCAAGGCATAGCTTTTGCGATACCATCGAGAATTCTATATTGAGGTTCATAACCTAGTAAGTTTTGCGCTTTAGAAATATCTGCCTGAGAATGTCTTACATCCCCCGCTCTAAACTCTCTATAGTTAGGCTTACCTGAAACAGCGATATCATTTTCATTTAACGCACTTGCAATGGCACCATACAAATCATTCAAAGTAGTGCGATCGCCGACGGCTACATTATAAACTTGATCTTTTGCATCATCATTGGCAGTCGCAGCAAGGATATTCATTTGAACCGTATTTTCAATGAAACAAAAATCTCTACTGGTTTCACCATCTCCATTAATGAAAACTTCTTCACCTTGGATCATCGCTGCCGTCCACTTTGGGATCACCGCTGCATATGCGCCATTAGGATCCTGACGTTTACCAAATACATTAAAATAGCGCAGCCCAATTGTTTTAAAGCCATATGTACGAGCAAATACACCTGCATATAACTCATTTACATACTTAGTTACAGCATAAGGAGAAAGTGGGTTTCCTATATTCTCTTCCACTTTTGGGAGTGCTGGGTGATCACCATACGTTGAGCTACTCGCCGCATAAGTAAAGCTTTTTACTTCCGCTTCTTTAGCAGCCTGCAACATATTAAGAAAACCAGTAATATTTGCAGCGTTACTAGTGATAGGATCAGCTATCGAACGAGGCACAGAACCAAGAGCCGCTTGATGAAGTACATAATCAACCCCACCTACCGCTTTTTCACAGGTAGGGTAATCTCGGATATCTCCCTCGATAAAAGTGAAGTTATCCCATTGAGTACTACTCACTAGACCTTGGACTTCATTTAGATTATGTTGATGGCCAGTGGCAAAGTTATCTAAACCAATCACTTTTTGCCCAAGTTTCAGAAGTGTTTCTAATAAGTTTGATCCGATAAAACCCGCTACCCCAGTTATTAGCCATACTTTAGGTGAAGCGATTAAATCATTTTGAATTTCATTGAAGCGTGTCATTATTTTTCCATAAAAAAAGTAGGATCGGTTCACAAACCGAGCCTACTTAGTATTTTAATCTTATAAGCGCATATCTACGGTATTTTTATCCAGTACATATTTTAAATCATATAAAATATGTTCATCCTTACCGAACTTACGAATAGCTTCACTGCCTAATTGCTTGAACTCGTTATGTCCAACAGCCAAAATAATGGCATCGTAGTGGCCTTGCTTGGCCTCAGTAGCCAACTTCAGGCCATATTCATGCTCGGCTTCTTCGCTGGAGCACCATGGATCTACCACATCGACATTCACATTGTACTCTTTAAGCTCTTCAACAATATCAATCACTCTGGTGTTGCGAAGATCAGGGCAGTTTTCTTTAAACGTAAAGCCCATAACAAGGACATTTGCACCTTCAACATGAATACGTTGCTTTAACATGTTTTTGACTAATTGAGAAACAACATATTGGCCCATGCCATCATTCAATCGACGGCCTGCTAAGATCATTTCTGGGTGATATCCAACGCTTTGTGCTTTATGTGTTAAATAATATGGGTCAACACCAATACAGTGCCCCCCGACCAAACCCGGACGGAATGGCAAAAAGTTCCATTTTGTACCAGCAGCCTCTAATACTTCTAAGGTATCGATACCAAGCTTATTAAAGATAATAGAAAGCTCATTGATCAACGCTATATTCACATCTCGCTGCGTATTTTCAATCACCTTTGCAGCCTCAGCGACTTTGATACTTGATGCTTTGTGAGTGCCAGCAGTGATAATTGACTTATATAGCTGATCAACCACTTCAGCGATCTCATCCGTAGAACCTGAAGTCACTTTTAATATATTAGTAACTCTATGCTCTTTATCACCAGGGTTAATACGCTCAGGCGAGTAACCCGCAAAAAAATCTTTGTTAAATTTAAGGCCTGAGACACGTTCTACGACAGGAATACAATCTTCTTCTGTAGCACCTGGATAAACTGTCGACTCATATATGATGATATCGCCTTTACTTACCACTTTACCCAGCATTTCACTCGCTTTTATAAGCGGAGTTAATTTAGGCTGTTTGTGTTCATCGATTGGTGTCGGCACTGTGACGATATAAACATTACAATTTTTTAAATCATCAACATTATAAGAATAATTTAGCTGCGGAGATAACTTGAGCTCTTCATCACTCACCTCTAGCGTAGAATCATGTCCACCTAGTAACTCCGAAATACGTTCTTGGTTTATATCAAAGCCAAGAGTTTGATATTGCTTACCAAACTCTACGGCCAGTGGCAAACCTACATATCCTAGGCCAATGATCGCGACCCGCTTCCCTTTTAATAACTCTTGCATTTTAATACTCTTCAATAAAACTATTTGTCAGACTTATATTCGTAGTTGTAGTATCCATAATACCCATATGCATTACTGGCTTTCTTGACTACACCGTTAAATACAACACCTTTAACATCTATACCATTTTGCTCAAATCTATTACGAGTCAGCTCTAACTCTTTTACATGGTTTTGTCCAAATCTTGTAACCAGTAAAGTGCTTCCTGCGTGTGCACTAACAATAGCAGGGTCTGTGACAGCCAAAATTGGTGGTGTATCAATGATAACGAGATCATATTTTGCACTAACCTCTTCAACTAAATCGCTAAAGTTTTTGTGCATTAATAATTCTGAAGGGTTAGGTGGGATTTGCCCTCGCGTCATCACATCCAAGCTTTCAACTTGCGTACTCTTAGTGGCAGCCTGCAAGTCAATCCGACCAGATAAGTAATCACTTAATCCATTTTCCCACTTCAAACCAAACTGTGTCTGCAAATACCCTTTACGCATGTCAGCATCAATGATGAGTACTTTCTTATCACTTTGAGCAAGCACAGTGGCTAGGTTAACTGAGATAAATGACTTACCAACACCTGGACTTGGGCCTGAAATCGCAATCACATTATTTTTTGCTTCCATCATTGCAAAATGTAAGCTGGTTCTAAGGCTTCGCAACGCTTCAATAGATAAATCTGCAGGGTTGTCCATTGCCAGTATCGATTTGGCTTTGGCCGTTTTACCCTTCCGCGCTTTAGCAAACCCAGTTAACTTCACTTGATACTCAGAATAAGGAACACTGGCGTAAACAGGTAACCCAAGCGCCTCAATCTGGTTTGGATCTTCGATACCTTTGTGCATGGCTCTTTGAAGTAACACAAGCGCTACGGCAATTGCACCACCAAATAGAGTAGCAAGCATCACTATAAAATGTTTACTAGGTTTTACCGGAACGGCTGTATTGACCTCAGCGAAATCAATGATTCGGACATTACCAACGGTACCAGCACGAACAATGTCCAGCTCTTGAGTTTTAGCCAGTAGTAACGTGTATATTTCGTTATTTACCTGAACATCACGAGTCAAACGCAGTAGCTCTTGTTGTGTCTCAGGTAAGCCCTTAATCTCTCTTGCCAATCTGCGTTTTTGGTTTTCCACAGCTTCTATCTGCTCTAACGCAGCTTGATAACTAGGGTGGCTTTGCTTAAATTTGCGTGCCAACTCTAGTTTTTTAAGTTCTAGCTCTTGCAGTCTTGTCTCTAATTTAACTATCTGCTTTAAAACACCTTCAGTTTCAAGAGAAATATCAATCGACTGCTGTTTTACCTGATAATCATTCAGTCTTTGCTCTGAAGCTTCTAATTGCTTTTTAACTTGAGGCAGCTGGTATTCTAAAAAGTCTAGGGACTTTTGAGCTTCAGCGCTGTTACGTTCAACGTTTCTGTGTACATAAATTTGGGCGACCTCATTGAGGACAGTTTTTGCATACTCAGGGTTTGCGTTCAAAAAGCCTAAAATAATAATCCCAGAATCTTTACCTCTCTCACTTGCACCAATTGCTTTTTGCAAGTCAAGAATAGTACTCAATCGCTGTTTTTTAGTTAAAATGAACTCTGTTCCGGTGCGTGCGTGCAGCGTTTTTAAAGTCAGCTTAAACTCGCCGTTGATGACCTCTTCGCCGACCTTTCCGCTTAATAAGACCTGACCGTCGTCATTTTGTAGTTCAAACCGATTATTTTCAAGCGCAACTAAGGTGAATACCTTGCCTACTGCATTAGATGGTACTTCGAAGCGAAAGACCTCGATTTCTTCGCCACCCCAAGCATAACTATTGGCACCCAAACTCGGTTCTGCTAGCCCACCGGCTTGGAGAGGGATGTAAGTTCGAAATGCTCTTTCGCCAATTAAAGGAAAATGCTTTGGTGTAGCAACTATATCCAACTTAAGTTTGTCAACAGCCTCACCGATGATACTGCGAGACTTTAAGAGTTCTATTTCAGTAATAGCAGCAGAGGTGCTTTCAAACATGCCGCCCAACTCGTCAAATCCAGGAACTGTTCCACCTTTTTCCTCCACTTGGATCATGGCAGTTGCTTGGTATATTGGCGTACTGAACGTAGCAATCACAACGCCAATCAACATGCATAATACAGTAATGCTTATGATAAAAAATTTACGATCTAGCAACGCCCCTATAATCGCCAGCAAATCGATTTCATGGAGCTGCTGCGATGCTTGCTTATCTTGCATTCCAGCTGCCAAGTTTGATTGAGCATTCATTGACTCTTTCATCCTTATAAATACTTTTGCCAAGCGCTACAAGCGCTATCAATTAAATCGTATACGTGTTCAAAGGCTTCACGACTCTGCCGATAAGGGTCAGGGATCTCTTTGTCACCTAACCACTTACCAAGTAAAAAGGTTTTTCCTCTTGCCTCAGGGTAACGCGCGCATAAATCTTGTACGTGGCGTTGCTCCATCACCAATATAAGCGCATTACTTGAAACTAGTGAAGACGATATTTGACGTCCTTTATGTGAGGACATGTCTATCCCATTACCCTGCGCTAACTCACTGGCCATGGAGTCAGCACCTTTGTCGACTAAAGCGGTTAACCCTGCGGAGGAAACACTGATACTTTTTCCTTCAAGTTTACTCTTCAGTACATACTCTGCAGTCGGGCTGCGGCAAATATTACCAGCACAGACAACCAATACACTATCAAACATACTCAGATACCTATCTTACTGATTATCTATTTCCTGAACTGCATCAACAGTTGTCAATGAAGGAAGTAACAAGCTAATAACTTTGTTCCAACGCGCTATTGGTGCACTCGTGACATAAACAATATCTTGAGGGTAAAGCTCAAACTGTTCGGCTAAAACCAAGGATGCAATATTGCTTGCTCTTAATTGGAAAACATCAGCAATTACACCATCGGTTTCTAGGTTTTTCTTTCGCAGTACGAAAATTCCATTGCCATCTGCGCTGCGTTCATTTATACCACCAGACTCAGACAGTGCTTGGGCTAGGTTTAAGCCGTATCGATTGATAGCAACAGTCCCAACCACTTTCACATCCCCCATCACATATACATTGCTGTTATCATTTCGTGGGATATGAATAACATCGCCGTGCTTAAGTAAACGATTTTGGGAAATATCACCTTCGGAATAAAACTCCTCAAGATCAATAGCTTCAGTTACATTGCCTCGAGAGAAGGTCACTTCTTTCCAGTCAGCTCTTTCTGACATACCACCGGCTTGATTAATGGCATCTATCAGCGTCAATGGCGTTTCAGTTATCGCATAAACCCCCGGTCTGTTAACTTCACCTGTGACATACGCCTTTTGGCTGTTAAAACCAACCACCTTAACATCAATCTGCGGGTCTTCAATCACTCTGCTTAATCGCTTAATTAAATCCTCTCTAATTTCTACAACAGTTCTACCCACTGCAGGAACATTAGGTGCGTATGCATAAGTAAAGGTGCCATTTGCTTGCACTCTAAAACCATCGAATTCCGCCGTTCTTTGCACCGCCGCGGGAATCGTTAACTCTGGATGGTCCCAAACCCCAACGGTGATAACATCTCCAACACCGAGACGGTACTTATAATCGGACAGGTCAAGAGCACCTTTCGTATTAATACTACGCGGTAATTTTTGAGCTTTTTGCTGATTAATTAGACTTGAATCTATGAGCTGAATATTAACTTTTGAAAGGTCTTGTTCTAAGCTTGTTGTTTTATCACCTGATGTAATTCCTTCAAAATGCCCACCGGGGATCAAGGTGCAGCCACTCATCACCAAAACACATGCTGACGCAACTGAGTTAGCAATGGTTTTTTTACAACATAAGGCCATTTTTTCTTCCTAAATATTTTTAATACTTATTCTTAGTTACTAAGTTTGAAGTAACTTAACAACATAATTCCTACTTATGCGATGGCTAATTAAACCATGCGATGTTCTCAATCGCAAGTTTACATTGCGTTAATGTTACATGAGTTTTACTAAAGATTTGTTGCAATGGCCTTTAATCTTACTAAAGTCTAATTTAGCATAAAAAATAATTTGCTAACCGACTAAAAAACAACAGTTTTACCCGAAATAGAAACACACCTTTTTAGCAAGAATGAGTACGAACTTAAAAGCGACAATTGCTAAAATATAAATAATAAGGAATGTGCAATGCAGTGAATACTGCAACTAGTGTTCTGTCTTGAACCAAACAACACACTGTTAATAGCTTATAGGAATAAACAAAGATATATAAACTCAGCCTTCCAATGCTTTGACGTTCACGGTCCTTATGATTCAAGCATTATACTATATAAACAATATAAGGCCAATCAATCTACATTATTTAAAACCGCATGCAGTTACCCTTAGCACACAACCCGTTGTAATGTAGTAACTTAAACACAATAGTTTTTATGCACTCTCAGCACCATGCATAATAAAGAGGTTAAAAAAGCAAACAATCAATAGTTCATTTTGCGAGTAGGCATTTCAGGTCAGCTTAGC
Organism: Pseudoalteromonas luteoviolacea; assembly: GCF_000814765.1. GTDB lineage: Bacteria > Pseudomonadota > Gammaproteobacteria > Enterobacterales > Alteromonadaceae > Pseudoalteromonas > Pseudoalteromonas luteoviolacea_H. Next base: position 229,168 of record NZ_JWIC01000004.1, on the reverse strand, counting down.
TACAACACCTAACAAGTGGCAGTGAATAAACATGTTTTGCAACATGATAAATCAGTAAAAAAGCCTCGAAGGAGAGACGTAGAGAATTTAAAAATTCTCTACGTATTCGTGGTTAGCATCAAAGATAAAATGATCTATACCATTTAACTAATTCTGCAACGCCTGTTTTAACATCCACTTGAGGCACATATGAAGTAGCCTTAAATAGATCATTGGTTTGTGCATAAGTTTTATACACATCTCCAGCCTGCATTTCTCTAAAATTCTTCTTAGCAACAATACCAAGCTCTTCCTCAATGGCTGTAATAAAGTCCATTAGATTAATTGGGCTGCCATGACCAATATTATAAACAGCATATGGCGCTGAGCTTGTTGCTGGTGTGCCATTTTCAACTTTCCATTGCTCATCTCTTACAGGTATCACATCTGCGATTCTGACAACCCCCTCAACGATATCATCTATATACGTAAAGTCGCGCCACATGTCGCCATTATTGTTTACGTCAATCGTGTCACCGTTGAGTATTTTCTTTGTAAAAATATATGGCGCCATATCTGGTCTGCCCCACGGCCCATATACTGTAAAGAATCGCAACCCTGTGGTAGGTAAATCGTATAAATGTGAGTAGCTATGAGCCATTAATTCATTTGATTTCTTAGTCGCTGCATAAAACGAAATAGGATGATCTACAGAGTCGCTTGTTTCAAATGGTGTCTTCTCGTTTAAACCATATACTGAGCTTGACGAGGCATATACTAAATGAGAAACCTTTTCCTGACGGCACCCTTCTAGAATATTAAGATGGCCAACTAAGTTACTGTCAGCATACGCATGAGGGTTTTCAATCGAATATCTCACACCAGCTTGTGCAGCTAGATGTATAACACGATCAAACTGCTCGCGTTTGAACAAATCAGCAGTAGCCTCTCTGTCAGCAATATCTAACTTTATAAAAGTGAACCGACTATCTTTAATACGATTTAATCGAGCATGTTTTAGCTCAACATCGTAATAGTCATTGATATTATCGATACCAACAACTTCACATTCAGTATCAAGTAATCTTTTACATACAGCAGCGCCAATAAACCCTGCAGCGCCAGTAACCAAATATTTCATTCTTTCACCTCTACTTAATCGTTGCCAAAAAGATCTCGTGTATACACTTTTTCAGCAACATCCCTGAGATTGTCATCCATTCTGTTCGCAATGATAACATCTGACATTGTTTTCAACTCTTCAACATCTGAGATAACCCTAGAGTTAAAAAACGTATCTTCATTTAATGAAGGCTCATAAACAACAACCTCTATGCCTTTAGCTTTAATGCGCTTCATCACGCCTTGGATTGCAGAGGCTCGGAAGTTATCAGACCCTGTTTTCATCACCAACCTATAGATTCCCACAACTTTCGGGGCTCTCTTAATAATTGAATCAGCGATGAAGTCTTTTCTCGTAGAGTTTGCATCCACAATAGCCCTAATCATATTATTAGGTACATCTTTGTAGTTAGCTAACAGCTGTTTTGTATCTTTTGGCAAGCAATAGCCACCATAACCAAACGAAGGGTTATTATAATGGTTGCCAATACGAGGGTCTAAACTGACCCCTTCAATAATTTGCTTCGAATCCAGTTCGTGAGATTCTGCATAGCTATCAAGTTCATTGAAATAAGCAACTCGCATTGCTAAATACGTATTTGAAAATAACTTGATCGCTTCCGCTTCTGTAGAATTAGTTAACAAAACAGAAATGGACTCTTTTTCAGCCCCTTGTTTTAACAAATCAGCAAAAACTTGCGCTCGCTCACTGTTCTCTCCGACAATAATGCGTGAAGGATATAAATTATCATAAAGTGCATTACCTTCGCGTAAAAACTCTGGTGAGAAGATGATTTGGTCAGTGTCAAATTGACGTTTAACTGTTTCGGTGTAACCAACGGGTACCGTTGACTTGATGACCATCACTGCCGTAGGGTTTATTTCAAGCACATCTTTAATAACACTTTCGACAGAGGCAGTGTTAAAGTAGTTGGTTTGCGGGTCATAGTCTGTTGGCGTAGCAATCACAACAAACTCAGCACCTCTAAGGGCTTCCTGTTTATCTGTGGTTGCAACAAAATCTAAAGATTCATTCTTAAGATACTCTGAGATATGTGCATCTTCTATAGGAGATTTTCGTGCACACAGTAAATTGACCTTTTCGACATCTATGTCTAGAGCGGTTACAGAGTTGTGTTGAGACAGCAAAAGTGCATTAGATAGTCCAACATAACCAGTACCAACGACCGTAATTTTCATTCTTAAAAACCTACTTTTCAATTTATTCAACTAACACTACCGCCAGTTCCCGGCAGGAATTGTAGCAAACAAAATTGACGCTGTAATCAACTAAAAACACGCCAATTTGGGGGACAAACAACCCTGTTAAACCTTTATTTCTAAGGAAATAAAAACAATTTCTTTAACGCCAGTCCTAACTTTAAAGGTATGATGTGAGGTTTAATTTTTCTAGCTGACGTGTTCACGCTTACAGTCAAAATTTAGCAAGCAAGATTTTGTAATAAGTAAATTATTGAGACATCTACTCTAATTTGTTTCAAAGAAACATCGATTTATTGATTGGTCAGGTAAAACTGCCAATGTCGATAACTCAAGTACATTGGCAGTAAAAAATGGATAAGGATTAACAAGCACTTCCAAAAGCTTTGAAGAAAGACGCTAGATAACGTTCGCTCACTTCAGAGCTATTAGATTCAACATAACACCTTAATTCAGGTGCATTCCCTGACGGCCTTAAATGAATGATATCTCCAGAATCCAGAGTGAGACGCAAACCATCAATTAAACACGTGCTATCAACGTGTAGATCAACCAAGTCCATTTTCTCTAGGAGTTTATTGGGTGCTACACTAAACTCAGAGATCAGCTGTTTACTTTTTTCAGTCGCAAAATTTTTCAACCTATCACTTGTAGTAAAACGCTGTGGTAGTGACTCTTGCAAGCGAGAAATAGGCATATCCTGCGCAATCAAAATCAAAGCTGGTAAAATAGCATCCCGCGTTGGCAATGCGGCTAGTGAATGATTGTTCACTTCAATGCTAGTTGCTAACAAATAGCCCCCGTTCGCCTCAAAGCCTGCAATGCGTTTATGCTTATCCTCTAGCTGTGAAAAAGCTTCTATTACATAAGGTGAGCCAATTTTGGTTCTCGTGACTTCTTTGAAAGACCCAGACAATTCAATCGCAGTGTTACAACTTACAGGGGTCGCCAATGCTTCAATATGGAGAGCTTTGCTGCACAACAGTCCGAGAATATCACCTCTTAGCCATATACCGTCTTCATCGGCAACGAGCGGTCTGTCACCATCCCCATCTGTTGAAAACAACATATCTAAGTTATGCTGACTAACCCACGTTTTCGCTCTTTCTTTATCTTCATCAGATACCGCTTCTGTATCAATCGGTATAAACTGATCACTTCGACCTAAACTGATCACTTCACCACCAAGCTGCTCAAAAAGCGCTTTGTAAATCTCTCTACCGGCACTTGAGTGTTCATAAATGCCTATTTTTTTACCGGATAAAATTGTTGAGCTAAACAAGGAGGTATACCGTGATACGTATAAATCCGCAGCTCGCGAGCTACTTTCTAATCCAACACCATCAATGTTGATAGCCGAAAACACAACATCTGACGATAAGATAGACAACTCATCTTGTTTCGTTATTTCTCCATCAGGGCGGTAAAACTTTAATCCATTTCGATCAAAGGGAATATGGCTACCTGTTACCATGATGGAAGGCATACCATCTTTCATTGCTGTATACGCCAGTGCTGGTGTCGGCAACACGCCATAAAAAACAACATTTACATTTAACTGTTTTAGTCCAGCAGCACAAGCGTTCGCGATCGCTAAACTGCTTGGGCGATTATCAATGCCAAGCGCAACCGTATCAAACTCGAATTGCTCACCTATACTATCTATGAACGCGATTGAAAACGCAGCGCATACCTCTGGCGTAAAGTCTACAACGAGTCCTCTTGCCCCACTTGTGCCAAACGAAATTCCGCTGTCTTTTATAATTGTTAGAGTATTCATCATTTACCTGTCACTCTTCCATAGCGATCTTGAAAGCGAACGATATCATCTTCCCCCAGATACGAGCCTGATTGCACCTCTATTAGTTCCAGATCAACTTTACCTGGATTCTCAAGCGCATGAACAGCGGTAATTGGAATATAAACAGACTCATTTTCAGTGACAAACTGCTCAGTGTCATCGATTTGCACTTTCGCCGTGCCAGAAACAACAATCCAGTGCTCAGCGCGGTGATGGTGCATTTGCACTGATAGTTTTGCACCCGGTTTTACGGTGATACGTTTAACTTGAAAACGCTCACCACTATCAACCGAGTAATATTTACCCCATGGGCGATAAACCTCACGATGAAAAGTCACTTCAGAACGTTTATCAGCCTTTAACTGCTGTACTATCTGCTTAACTTTCTGGCACTCACTTTTACGTGCCACTAAAACTGCATCTTTAGTATCAATCACCACTAAGTCTTCAACACCTACTGTCGTAACTAACTTATCACCACCAAAAACCAAGGTGTTTTTAGTATCAACAGACTTAACATCACCGATAAAAGCATTACCTTGACTGTCTTGCTCTAGCACCTCCCAAAGGGCAGCAAAACCACCGACATCATTCCACCCAACATCCATAGGCACAACCACCGCATCTTTAGTGTGCTCCATGACCGCATAATCTATAGATTCATCCGGGCAAGCCTCAAATGCAGCTCTATCTATTCTCACAAAGTCCATGTCACTGATTTGAATCTGTACGGCCTTTTGACACGCATCATAAATATCGGGTCTAAATAACTTGAGCTCTTCTAAGTAACGACTCGCCTTAAATAAAAACATACCGCTATTCCAATAGTAATCCTCGCTGTTTACTAATCTCTGTGCAGTTTTTAAATCTGGTTTCTCAATGAAACAATCCACGATATAGCCATTTTTAATGGCCTCACCTCTCTTAATATAACCATACCCAGTTTCTGGCTCTTGACCAACAATACCAAAGGTCACTAATTTGCCCTGTTCTGCTAGAGCCTCAGCACATTTTATACTTGACTGAAATGCTTCTTTATCCTCAATAACATGATCAGCAGCTAAAACCAGTAGCAAGGTATCATCATTGTCTTCTAGGGCTTTAAAAGCTGCTATGGCAATTGCGGGCGCAGTATTGCGGCCAACAGGCTCTAAAAATATCCCCCCATGAACCGTACTCAATTGACGCATTTGTTCAGCAGCAATAAATCGGTGCTCTTCATTGCAAATTAACATTACTGGTGCAGCATCAAGTCCGGTTAAGCGAGAGACCGTTTCTTGCAGCATAGTCTTTTCACCGTGCAGCTTTAAAAATTGTTTTGGATAATCACCTCGAGATAAAGGCCAAAGCCTTGTTCCGGAGCCGCCTGCCATAATGATTGGGAGTATCATGTTTATGCCTGAATGTATGAAGTTTTACTTAAACTATGGGATAGAGAACTACAGTGGAACTTTGAAAGTGTATATTATACCTCTCATAACAGCTTAAAAATACAATTTTCACAAGGGCAGTAATGAAGATTCGGTGCCTAAAACCAAAGATGAAATATCCGTATAAGCTCACCTTTGGGCATAGAATAGTGCCTAAACAGACACAAAGTTAAGGTAGCAACAGCTTAAAGAGCCCTAAACTGCATACTAAAAGTTTAAAATAGACATACTGTAATGTTAAGACGCCAATTTTTATCATGGACGACTCAATAAAGGCAGTTTAATCCATATATCGCTTTCTATTTTTAATAAACCCTTTAAGAGCATAAACAGAAAAAACACATATTGTCTTAAAGAAACCAAGCTTTACCACATCTCTATAGAACCGCCATTGATAGCTTAAAACACTTGTTTTACTTGCAGTCATACCACTATCTACCCTGTATTTTGCTAGGTTTTTTGTCAGGCAATATGCTCTTGGAGTAGCAGACAAAAGCTCTAACCATAACCCCATATCTTGGCGTTTTCGGATTAAAGGCATATAACGCTTTCCAAAATACTCAGAATCGTAAATTGCTGTTAGACAACCAATTACATTACTGTACAAAAGTTCATTATATGAGATGGAGTCAGGCGCTTTTGTCACTCCTAACTCTCTGTTACTATTAAAGCTTTGATAATAAGTATATGTAAAAGGGTAATCATTTGATTGCATAAAAGCAATTTGTTCTGCTAGCTTTTCCGGAGCCCAAATATCATCTGAGTCAAGGAATGCTATATATCTTCCTGAAGCCTTATCAATAGCCAGATTACGGCTGCCGCCGGCTCCTTTGTTTTCTTGATTTCTAAAAGCTCTAATTTTGCTATTTGAGCCCTGAAGCTCTTCTATAATTTCCCACGTACTATCTGTAGAGTTATCATCAACAATGATCAACTCCCAACTATCGAAAGATTGTGAAAGAACGCTCTGTACACTCTCAGAAATTGTTTTCTCCGAGTTATAGCTCGGCATAATAACAGATACTATAGGCATATAATTTTCCCAACCACTAATCAATTACTTTTTGCTTTTGATATAAAGCATGAGGCGAGTAAGGCCAAAAAACTCGAGTGTAGTAAAAACTAATAGCTCTTTGGGAATACTTTTGTAATTTTTTATTATATTTACTATAGAAGCTGGAAATTCACCGGAAATCGTTTTTTTCATATATTTGAACTTATTTATATCTTTATTATGGACACAAGATATAAAAACCAACTTGGTGAAAGATAAGTTATTAAATAAAAAATACTCTTCTTTATACGCAACTTCCAATCCAAGCTTTTCAATTTTATCACTAAAATCAGATATACTTTCACAGGATAACTTTTCGCTCAACTTTTTCGATGAACGAGAAGTCGATGACATACTATTATCTCTAATACGATAAAAATAAGTACTCGAACTAGAAAATCCAGAACGGACACCTTTTAAAAAATGATAGTTAGTTAAAAAAAGTTCACCTTGAACATACCTATATCCAGTCTTAACTAATAATGAACGTTTATACATTCGACACCATGTGGCATAAGGTGTGGAAATCAGACTAGATAGGTTATCTTTATCATATAAAAAGTTTTCATTTCTTATAATTGACTTTGAATTATTAATTATTTCACTATTTTCAGATATCAATTGAACATTGCTTACGATAATATCGAGAGAGTTCAATGAACCAAAGTTATACATATCATCAATAAAGCTTTCAGAAACATAGTCATCTGGATCTAAATTAATGATGTATTCACCAGTAGAAATATCAAATGCGTCTTGCCTCGCAGCATACAAACCTTCATTCTGAGGTTTGTTTATGTACACAAAGCGTTCATCACCTTTAATTTCCTCAGTGATTAAATTATGAGAATTATCAGGAGATGCATCATTAACTATAATATACTCTACATCATTTATTTTTTGAGACTTTAATCTCCCCAAAAACTCAGGAAGATACTTTTCAACACCATAGACAGGTATTAATACACTAACCTTTTTACTCATAATAAACTAAATTACTTTTAACGTGTTAATTCTCACTTTAGTCAAAACAAAAAAGTAAGAAGTTAAATTAACAAAAATAGTATTAAAAGTCACCATAACTGCAGCACCAACTGGACCGTGTGACTTTATCAATACAACACCAATCAAAGTTGAAAAAAACAAAGAACAAAGCAATATATTCCTTTGTAATTTTTCAAAGCCAGTCATTGATAACAGTAAACCGACATTACCCGTCAACACGTTAACAAACTGACCTACAGCGAGTATAACGAGAATGATGTATTGTTCTCTAAATGACTCATCTACAAACGCTAACAACTCAGGGCTAAAAAAACAGCATAATAAGTACAGCTGGAAGACATAACCCCCACATAAGCCGTGTTGACTTTGTTATAATTTTTTGGAGTTCATCCAAATTAGAATTTTTATAAATTCTTGCTATTTGAGGGGCAACAACCTTATTTACAGATATAATTATAAATCCAAGCAGAGTTGCTATTTTTAGAGATATAGCGATGATTGAAATATCACTGCCCACCCATAAAAACCCCAGTAATAAAATAGCTGAGTTATTATTATACTGAGTGACACATTGGGTCACTAACATTGACGAACAAGTAGACTTGAAACGGCGCCAATCAAAGTCGCTAGTTTTATCACGCCAATCTCCCTTAAGAAGAAGATAAGCAAACAAACAAGCAAGCAAGTTTGCGAATGCAAAAACTTGAACAACTTCACCATATGAATCAGCAAAAGTAAAAAGGGAAACTAGTACTATTGAGTTCTGGAATAGACCAGAAATAATCATTGCGCAAACTACATAGCCTTTACCTTGAATAGCAGAAGCGAGTACAAGCACTATCGTAGCCATCGGCAATACAGTTAACACAGACAACCACAAATAGCCATCATTAGATAAATGCACAAATCTGGTAATAACAAACACTATAAGTGTTAGAGCTAATGACGCTGCTATTGAAATAGAACATACTACAACAACCACTTTCTTTACCAAGCCAGTAGCTTCTTTGTTGATCGCCACAGTCTTTAAGATTGCATCTGGAGAACCCAAACTAGAAACTGCAGTTAAAACAGATATCACAGCGATCAAAAAGAAATAGCTACTAGCACTTTCCCCACCAAGGCTCCTTATTAACTGTGCAGTAGTGATAAAACCCACTAAAGACGCAATCACCTTAGCAATAAACACGTTAACAGTTTGCCTATAAAATGGCTGCCGATAAAACTCTAAAACTCTTCTCATAAAACTTAAGTTCTAGGGAATAGGCTAAGAATTTGTTCTATTTTTGAATCTGAAATTTCGTTATAGTAGAAACTAGTTTCAAGACTTTCTATATCCTGGCCTTCTTTAATATAAATTGGCTTTCTCTTTTTCCCACTAACACCAAGTGAATAATCATCAAATTTAAAACAGCCACCTAACAGTTTATCTGAAAATACAACATGTGTATTTGGTATTGAGTAAGAGTCAGAAGCGATTAGCCCATGAAGTGATGAAGAGATAATCGTTTCACAGCTAAGAAGTTGATCAATAAAAGGTTCTATATCCTGTTGAATATCAATAAATAGTGTGTCTTTACGGCTTGCCCAAGCCTTAACAACTGAGTTTCCCTTATCTACATGGTGAGGAATTAAACCATACTTATACTTTTTAGTAGGCTTAGGCGAATAATACTTTCTTATACAAACTCCAGGATCCCCATAAGGAACGTCTTTGAAGCCCAGCTTTTCCGCTGTTAAAGGACCTCTTAATAAAAAAACATCCAGTTTGCTTTTTGTGCCACTGTCCTTTGATATAAAACCGCTTCCCCAAACTGAGCTATTATCTCTCGCCCTGTGTAATATAGAGCCGATACCAAGAACATGCTTTCTTTTGGAATAAGGGTATATAACTAGTTTTTTTCCAGAAACTTTTTCAATAAGGTATTGATTCAAGTCATCCCCCCAGTTAGGGACACCTTTAAAATAGTTTACTAATATACAGTTCTCTCTTTTATACTTTAATATACTATAGTGATAACTAACTATAGTTTTAAGATTTGAGCTAACTATTTTATATAAGGATGAAATTTTCATTTAAGGACTTCTCTATAATTTTGTTCTAGCTTGGAAAACTCTTGAGACCAGTTATTCTGCTCAACAAACTTTACTCCCTGTCTACCGAGTTCTTGGAGCTCATCGACTCTTCCAGTGCACTCTATAATAGTCTCAGCTAGCTTTTCTGGGTCATTGGGCTCGATGAATAAACCAGCATTGACTGATTTTAGCTTTTCTTTCCAAGCACTAAAGTTACTAGCCACAAAAGGAACTCCAAATGACATATATTCATATAGCTTATTAGGGTCAGTTTTAGCATGGTCCCCAACATCATGAATACAAATTAGACCCAAATCAGATAGTGAAACATAAGCAAATGCAGAATCTTGTTCTAGCCTTCCCAGGTAGTCGACAAATGACCAGCCCGGTAAGTTTTCTAGCTCCAGTCTATAGGCTGAAGGAATATCTCCAATTAACCATAGTCTAGTATCTGCATGTTTGTTGATTGACTCCAGCGAATTAACAATATCGCTGATCCCCCGAGACTCATTAATAGCGCCCAGATAAACTAATCTAAAGCTATCTGACTTAACAATGTTCCTGCTATTTTGTTTAACCTTCTCTACGAGATCAGGACTGTACCTAGGTGAATTACCAATTAAAATTGCATTGTTACCCAACCTTTTCACTACAGAAGTTTGGGTTGCAATTGAAAACTCTGAAGCTCTAGCTGCACACTTTTCCAAGTTTGAAACAAGCCAACATAACAATTTTCTAAAGCTTTTCGGGATCCACTCTCGAAAAAGTAGACGTTGTGAATAGTCTTCATGCGTGTCATAAACCACTTGTCTAGATAGTAATGACAGAAGAATAACGATTGGAATGCTGTTAGGATTATGTAGATGATAAATATCTGCTCGGCATTTTAACGCTTGGAGAAATACTCGGTAAATAAATGCAATCCTGCCAATTTTCCCTTTATCTGATATTTTTGATCTGACTAAGTGGACACCCTCTTGTATTGTGCCATCTAACTCTGCATCCATTCTCGCAATCAAAGTTACATCGAACCCGCTGGCAGCTAGTGAAACTGCTTGTTTTTTATATACTCTTACATCATCCCAAATATGAATTGGAGCTACAATGCAAATCTTTTTTTTTGACATTTAGAGTAATCCTAAAATTGTTTGGTACTCATATTCAGCAGTTGCAAATAGAGTTACCTTCAAAATATATGGGAGAAGCAGATAAGCAAAAATCACTATAGTAAGGTAAGTTCTTTTTTCTTTTATAAGCTTATCAACAAGGTAATATATTGGGAATATATAAAAAATCATAAAATACTGAGAAACTCTACCAAAAAAGCCAAAATACATATTTACGATAAAAAGCCAATACGTTACAGCTAAAACCATAAAAAAATACATTAACATTTTATAATTTTTATTATTAGCCTCTTCCCTATATGATTTACAATATTTCACAAATGCCCAAATGAACAAGGGAAAATAATAAAGTTTGGTTAAAACAGACAACAAGTTAGCACTTGCTGATAATTCACTATCAAAATAGCCAGCATAATTTCCGAATAGCATATTAACTATAACTGGTAAAAGTTTTGGAATGAAAAACGCTGATGTTGCAAATCCGAATATGAATAAAAATGCAATTTTTTTAGGCGTTGGCCTAAATAAAAAAACAAATAAAAAAGGGTAAACTAATATAAATGATGCATGACACAAGGTTGCAATGGCTGTAAGTATAGTCGCTACAAAATATTTTCTCTGGTACAGCAATACAAAGACACAAGGAAGAATAGCAATTGCCATATATTGACGTAAGCCATTCAATTGATTTTGATATATTCCTGTTACTGTAAAATAGAGCAAAACAATAAGCCATACTCGATACCCTGCATTTTTCAACAAGCAAATCAGGTAGACCCAAAAAAAAGTATATACTAGTGAAACGAGAACGAAAATTGACTGCTCGCCCAAGCTAAACGCCGTTGCAATCTTTAATATTGAATAAAACACCCATTCCTTTTTGTTATAATAAAACTCAATATTATAACCATACCTATACATTTCAACATAGGACATATAATCAGTTCCAACATCATTTTGTAATGCAGGAACCTGAAAATATAAAAAAGCGATAGGGGTTATGACCAATAGAAACGCAAACTTATCGAACCTTCTATCTAATAAATATAGATATGATACGCAAAGCAAGGTTGTTAATAAATACATGATAGGCTAATTAAGTTCTATTGTAGCTGCAACTTTTCTCTATCCTTTCTTAATATAAAACGGATAAATGATACAGCCATACCTAAAACCAAACCCAAAATACTACCGATAATACATAGTAAAGCCCTCTTTGGTTTTACTTTCATCTCAGGGGTAACTGCTGGATCAACAATCTTAAATACAAATTCTTCTTGTGCACTCGCCAACATCAAGCTCTTAGTTTGCTCTTTTACCAACTCATAAAGCGTAGAGTGCATCTCCACTACAGAGGTTTTATCTAACTGTAAATTTAGATAAGTTAAATTGTTCGAAGCCTCTACTATAGCACGCTTTCTCATCTCTTTATTAATATCAGTTATGATTAGATTTACCCACCTTTCAGCAAGGTAAGGCGAATAATGCATCATTGATACTGTGTACGAGTTACTCTCTTTATCCTTTGATATAGTGAATATGTCAGTAACAAACTTCTCATAAGCTTCTTGAAAAGAAGGTTTCTCTTTTCTCAACCCTCTCTTAGGCCTAAGCCATTGCTGAGTATTAACATCATAAATTTCAGGGTCATAAATCAGTTTGTCTTCTGATGAATTCCAATCGATTGAAGCCATAATGGGTATGACCAGCTCATGACGTTCAATGAACTCTGAGATAAAGCTGCGAGATTGCATCACCTCAATAGCTAGAGCAACTTGGCCAGAGTCAGAAGAACCAAGATTCACACCAGCAATAGCAGCAAGTCCCCCTAATTCACCACCAAGTCCAGGCCTGGGCTGTGAGTTAGAAGGTGATAATATTGCATCAGCCTTATATTCATCTGCTTGCGAAAGTGCGTAATATACTGATGCAACTGAGAAAACAGCCACTATAATGATAATTACTAATTTATCACGCCACAGCCATTGGAGTAATTCCAATAGAGTAACTGAGTTTTCATCAAAGTTTTTTTGCGAGCTCATCAATACGACCTAGGTTATTAAACTTAATTGCAAATTTTAGAGAACTACCTACCCATACCAAATAAAACAACCTTAACTGTCTTAATCAGAATAACAAGATCATTTAATATAGTATGATGCTTAATGTAGTAGATATCATATTTATGTTTCCAAATTGCATCTTCAATCGAATCACCATAAGGATACGATACTTGTGCAAGGCCAGTAATACCTGGTTTAACAGAGTGTCTAAACCTATAATAAGGTATCTCTTTTTCAAGCTCTGTAATAAACACCTCACGTTCTGGGCGAGGACCCACAAGAGACATTTCACCTTTAATAACATTTATCAGTTGTGGTAATTCATCTAATCTCGTTTTTCTTATAAACGAACCTACCTTTGTTATTCTAGGATCATTTTTCTTTGCCCACTGTGCTTTACCATTTTCTGCATTTTGGACCATAGATCTAAATTTAAAAACATTAAACTCTTGGTTAAATTGGCCAACACGCATTTGTTTATAAATAATACTGCCTTTGCTTTCCAATCGAATAGCAATAGCCACTAAGATCAATATTGGAAATAGTAAGATTAAGGCAGTTAAAGACAACACTAAATCTATTGCCCTTTTTATATATTGATTTCTTTGTGTCGAAAGAATAGAGAATGCCTTCTGATGCAAAAAATAACCACTATTTAATAACTTAACTTCTGAATAGCTATTTCTGTCATCTAGATAACTTACTAAAGGCTCAACCCATGAGCCATATTCCATAGCACGAATTAAAAATAGCTTTTGCTCTTTGTCTAACATAGAGCTGTGATAATGACAAATTACCTTTCGGCTAAATGTTCTCAAGCTATAGTCATTAATTACAACTTCAAAGTCATAATCTTCGCAGCACGCTAATACTTCTTGCACAGCAGATTCTGGGCAATATAAATATATTGTTTTTTGGTTTAGTGCATGTTTTCTAGAACGAAAGGATTTATTCAAATACCGTATGCTTTTAATACTTTTACTGTCATTCGTGCTGTGCACTTTAACTCTCTGCATATTAGCTACCTACCCTTAATGAGGCTAATTTCAGGATGAAACTTTAGAGTACTCATCACAAGTTAATCTTTCAGGCTTCATTTGAAGCCTATTAAACTTTTTTAAATTAAATTCTCGCTAAAGCAGCGATACCAACACCTAACTGATAAAATATCTGAGTTGCTGTACTCCAAAGAGTTAAGCTATCCATGTGCGACGCATCCATAGGGACAACTATGGTATCCCCCGCTTCTAACTGGACGTTATTGTTTACCGCAAACCAACTACTTCTATTTGGTATAAATACGGCGCCATTAGCTTTTATGACGTAGACTTTTTCTTCATCGGCTCTATCTCTCATACCACCACTTAAATTGATATAGTCTTCAATTGAAGTGCCTTGTCTAAATAAATGAGATGAGCTGTAATTGACTTCACCAATGATTGAAATTGAGTCTTGACGGCCAGGAACATACAAAGTATCACCATCTTGTAAACTCAATACAGTTCGGTCTTCAAGAATGCTTGGCAAATCAATGACAAGTCGACCCAATGCTTCTACACTGGCAAGATCTTTTAGTAACTTGTTAGTCTCTTCATAGGTTAACGATGTATTTGATCCAATTGACTTTTGAAAGCTCTTTGATGCAATGTCTTTTCTTAAGTCCTCAGATAACCTTTTGAGCTGTTTCTGTTCTTGTTCTTTAATCGCTTCACGAGTGAAAATAGCGGCCTTAGGTTCAGCAAACCCTGTTATACCGCCAGCTCTGGTAAGGACTTCTTGCAAAGTATCACCGCGCTTAATCGTATACGTTCCAGGAAAAACAACTTCTCCTTTCAAATGTACTTTATAACTCTCTTGCCAATTTGGCTGCATTAAAATATTTAATGTATCTCGGCCCTGCAATAAAACAATGTTTTCAGAAGGTTCTTTGTCGATATCTGTCACTTTAATATAAGAGACATCTCCTGATGAAGACACTCTGGTAACTTCTGCAAAATCGACATAAGCGGATTCAAGTAGCCCCCCTGCAGCTGTAATGGCAGCATTTACATCAAGACCTTTTGCTAAAGGAAATACTCCAGGGAATCGAACTTGGCCATCGACTTCGAAAGTAGCTTTAGAATTACCAACAGTCGCTTGATATTCTAACTGAGCTAGAATTGGAGCGAGTAAACTCTCCCTGCCAAAAGCAGTTGGTGTAATTACCTCTTCAACTTTAATTTCGACTTCCTCTTCGCTTTCATCTTGTAAAGCATCATTTAGAGCCATATCAAATAACACTTTTTGATCAAACTGCCTTCGTTCATATAAGTGCCACAGTTTAACTTTTTCTTGAAGCTCTTGTTCTGTTTCTGTGAGGGCTAAATTTTTAAGCGCTGCTTCTTCTTTTTCTAAATCATTAAAACGACTAAATACAAAAACTTCATCATTTTTATTCAGTAGTACGTTTTTAGTTTTCAATGCATCAACTATTGAAAACTGTATAACTTCGATTTCATTAGTCGCAGCAATTTCTCTAACGATAAGCGCGTAATCCAAATCAGCTTGAGGAAGCAAATCCGTCTTTGTATTACTAACCAATTGATCAAATGTGATATCACTTTTCCACTCATAATAACCTGGGCGAGCAACCGCACCGATCAGCGTTACAGAGTCAAGTACCTCACTACTGACACTTTTCACCTTAAGATAGTCTCCACCTTGGGGAGTGTAAGCAGTCTTATCTAGAGTAAAATCGACTGAAATAACTGACTTTTTGCTATGCTCAATGACACGTTTCACTTCTACTTGTTCAAGAAAAGCGTTTTCTTTAAATCCACCAAACATATTGACTAAAGATTTAGCAGTTTCACCGTCTTTCAACTCAAAAATAGCGGGGCGTTTTACAAACCCTTCCACCGTTACTTGCGGACCAACTGAGGGGATAAATACAACATCTCCAGATTGCAGTGTCACATCTCCAGAACTGTCCCCTTTCAACAGCAAATCATATAGGTCTAATTGTGAGATAACTTTACCTCGTCTTTTCACCTTAATATTTCTCAAGGAAGCTATCTCTGATAGACCACCACTTGCGAATAAGGCATGAGTAACAGTAGATAGGGGAGATAGTGAATAGCTACCTGGTTTATGAGCTTCACCGACGACTAAAACTCTTAAGCTTCTTAATTCAGATATTGATACAAAAACTTTCAGGCCTATAGCCTCTGTTGAAATTTTTTTATCTATTAATTCTTTCAGTTCCCCATATGTCAAACCAGCAACATATACAGGGGAAAAGTTGGGAATGTTTAATCGACCTTCTCTGTCAACAGTGATAAGGTGTGTGGCTGTTTCTTTACCATAAAGGCTTACTGACAAGCTGTCGCCACTAGAGATAATATAGTCATTGGGCACTGACAGCTGCTCTGTCGGCGCAAAACTGGTTGGCTCTCCAGCAAACAATTCATAGCCGTATGGTTTTAATATTACTTCTTCTGGCTTTAACGGATCTGAGTTATTTTCTATTGAGATATCTTCTCGTGGCAATATGCTCTTTTCAGTGGTTTGATCATGCTGCTCACTATTACCCTGCACACCAATACTTGATAAATCAATACCATATTGTTTTGCTAACGTTTCCTGTTGAGATTTTGGCAGTTTTTTAAACTGTTCTATTTGCTGCGCAGTTGGTGTAAAAGCGCCAGCTAAAGCACTGAAACCCAATAAAACTATTGCTAAAACATGCTTAAAATACATCAGTGTCAGTATCCCGTTAGTCAATAACCAAAAAAAGATTGAATATTCTACACGATAACAATGAAATAGAAAAAGGGCCTAAGCCCTTTTTTTTTGTCATAACTTTGTGAAGATGTAATTCAATTCGTTAAAAACTGTAAACGAGTGTCAGTGACGTTTCTGTATCCGTTTTTTCCTTGCCTACATCTACTTCTGAGTTGTGGGTAATTTTGTAGGCTACCTTCATCTGTAGTGACCCATTCACTTTAGCCATTAAAGCCGTTTCTGACTCTGATTTAGTATTGGTATCACCATACTCTACCGCGATGACCTGTGTGAATTTAGCATTGTCAGAAATAGTCCACTCATAGTCGAGTTTCGCGACACCAATTGCTTCACTTTCCGTTTCACCTGCTAAAGATTGGCCATCATCCTTCGTTTCAGTGCTGTTTTCCTGATACTCAAAGCGTTTGATACCTGGACCAACTTCAAAATCTAAATACATATTAGGGCGGCTAAGTACTCGCAAACCATAACCAATAGAGAACACAGATTCACTTCTATACGCGCCGAAGTAATCTGAGTCATAAGAGCCAAAAATAAATAAATGGCTGTGGTCATCTACTAATTTGTAATTACCTTGCACAGATAAAGAGTACTTTTCATTAGTACGCTCTTTAACTTTTACCCCATCATCATTTTCGATTTCATCTTCTTTGAAAATGCCATCGATCTTGTATTCATTTCGCCAATTATCTAGATGATGCTTTGCTTTGATCTCCCCTTTTAACGTCGTTGTCTCCGTATTACCGCTTGTGATAATGGCACCGACTTCACTGGTAATATCCCACTCTTTTTCTTCTGGGAGTTTCTTGCCACTATTATTTTCTTCTGCTGCAAGCTGAGACGATACTGTCATCAATGCACACAAAGAGAGCAGTTTAAATTTCATTCTAAAATCAACCTTATTTTTCAGTTTTTTGTAAGTGCACATCCATTTGCGGATACGGAATATTAATATTTGCATCATCCAATGCAATTTTAATGTTTTCTAGCAAATCAAAGTAAGTTGGCCAATAGTCGCCAGTGTTAACCCAGGGCCTGACTGCAAAATTAACACTGGAGTCTCCAAGCTCTAAGACAGCAACAGTATACGCTGGGTCTTTCAAGATACGAGCTTCATGATTCAATACAGTCTCCAGAACTGTCTTAGTATGTTTCAAATCTGATTCATAACCTACACCTATGACTAAGTCGATTCGTCTCGTTTTTTCCCTTGAATAGTTTACTATCGCACCAGACATAATGGAGGAATTGGGTATTATAATCACTTTATTGTCTGGCGTAATTAGTTCTGTTGAAAATATCTCTATCTTACGGACACTGCCAGATTTTCCACCTGCGTCTATATAATCACCGGACTTGAATGGGCGCAGTATAATAATTAACACGCCCGAAGCAAAGTTAGAAAGAGACCCTTGTAATGCTAGCCCAACAGCTAGGCCTGCAGCACCTAAAATGGCAATGAATGACGTTGTCTCTACACCAACCTGTGATAAAGCCATAAGTAGTGTCGCAACAAAGCCCAAGGCATATACTATGTTTGCTAAGAAAACACCTACGGCCTTATCCACTTTGCGGTTACAAATTGCCTTTTCTGTTAGGTTAGATAAAAAACGCGTCACTTTAAGGCCGATTAAGAAAATAACTAAGGCGAGTAAAGCTTGAAGCGCATAGTGCACAATTAAATCTGAATTGTTATTGAACCAGTCGAGTATGATGTCCATAAAGCGTCCTATTTCAGAGAGTTATCAGTATAATTATTTACAGAAGGTATAAATATTAGACATTTTGTGGAGATTTTCCCCAAACAAACTAAAATAGTCAAAAAAATAAAAAAAGTCTTTGCATTGTCAGCAAAACACTGTATTATGCGCGCCACACCCAAGAGGTGTTACACGAAACATTGTGGCGGCTGTAGCTCAGTTGGTAGAGCCCTGGATTGTGATTCCGGTTGTCGTGGGTTCGAGCCCCATCAGTCGCCCCATCTCCTTCTTTTTGTGTATTCTATTTTTTATCACTCTATGTTTTATAATTAAATATCTCTCTTTTTTAGCACATCATTGCTATTTATTCTTTCTTCAAACTATTCAATTATTTAATCGACTTTTGATCTCTTTTCGTCATAGCTGTAAGAAATTTGCCTGAGCGCAAAGTCGTCATTGTTGCTTAGCCAAAAGTGTCAAGTTACTAACTAGGCAAGTAAAAAAAATGCCACCTAAATTAGGTGGCATTACACACGGGATTATTTCTACTTATAAATAGAAATTCTGTTTACTTATTTCCAGCTTCTCATTTTGTGACCTTTCAAAGCATAGAAAAGTATAAATATGTAACTTGGGATCATTAAGCTGTATGCACCTTGTGCACCAAGACCTGCAACATTCCCTAAACCAATAAGCAATGGACCTAAAGCACCACCGGCAATACCCATTATCAGTAAGCCAGAAGCTGTACCAGTCAGTCGGCCAAGGCCATCTAATGCCAGCGGCCAAATAGCAGGCCATACCATTGCATTAGCAAAACCGAGTAATGCGATACACAATAACGGATCTGGTAGCTGAGGTCCACCAAAAGGCACCAACAATAGATTAGAAAGCACAAAAGAATTGTTATCCCCCATCACAACAGCAAGCACTGTGACAATACCAGCTATGCCCGACATCACTAAAGCGCTCTGTTGAGACATAAAGCGAGGAATTAAGACAATACCAATTGCGTAGCCAAGCAGCATACAACCCATGGTATATGATGTCATAATCGAATAGTCAGCAATACCCAAGTGTAGTGCATAAGAACCAATCGTATCTGCTGCAATAACTTCAACTGCAACATATAGTGCAATACCGATTACACCTAACACTAAGTGAGGGTGTTGTAAGGCTTCTCTTAATTCACCTTTTGATGTTTTACTTTCTTCTTCAAATACCAAGTCAGGAAGAGGCGCAAACTTTGCGAATAGTGCGAATAAAAATATTAAACCAGAAATGGCTAGGTAAGGCGCTATTAAGCTATTTGCCATCGCATCTTTTTGTTCTTGCGATAAACTTTCGCCGCCATTAACAACCCCGCTTACTACAACCGCAGCAAACACAATAGGTACAATCACACCAGCTGACTTATTTAATAGCCCCATTATACATACACGCACTGCCGCAGACTTTTCAGAGCCCATTTTAACGACATATGGGTTAACGGCCGTTTGTAATACGGTTTGACCAACACCAATTAATAGCTGCGCTAAAAGGAATATTTCAATTGCCTGCATTTTGGCTGCAGGAATATATAGTAGCGCTGACAAAGCCATGATCACACAGCCTACTGCCATACCATTTTTATATCCCACTTTTTTAATCACCATTGCAGATGGGATACCTGCAATCGTTACGGCAATATAAAATGACGATATAATAAATGACGCTTGTAACGGCGATAGTTCAAGCATCTGCTGTAAAAATGGAGTGATAGCGCCGTTCAACCAGGTTATACACCCCAATATAAAAAACATAGAACCAGCCAGTGTCATCGGCAACCAGACACTCTGCTTCGCTTTTTCGTTCATATCCACTGTTGCTTCCATAATACTCTTCTTGTTGCAATAAAATCTTATGACAAGTTGCACTTGTGACCACTTATCACAGGTACACGATATATGTTGTTTTTGTGCCCGCTTTCTAAGGCTTAAAGCCTTGCAGCAATGTCAGTGCTGTATATAAAAATAAGTTCACACAGCAAAATGACAGCGCTGACATTTAACTTTACGTTAATTTTACACGTATTTCTAGTTAGAAATTATACTAAACTGGATTTAAAAAAGGGGCAAACGCCCCTATTTAAATTTTAAATTATCAGTAGGTTTACTCTAAACCTGTAATTCGACTGTACTTTTTGCCATCTAATGTCGTTCTCAAACGCACATCTGATGAATTACTTACTGACATCGGACCTGAATATGCTTGCCACGATTTACCAGCGTCCAAGCTCACTTCAATTGTCAAAAATGAAAATGCACTATTCGCCAATAACTGACCATCTTTGATCACCGCACCTGGCACAGGTAAGTTAACATTCACACCATCTGCGACCAATCGATTCAATTCTTTTAACGCCAATGTCGCTGAAAACTCTTGCCAGTCAGTTGCTCGTGCTTTTTCATTTGGCTGCTCACCTTCCCAGCTTGCTTTATGCCATGCACGCTCAGCAACGGTCAAAACACGTGGGAACATCATCGCCATCACCTGATCTTCAGTGCGGATCGTTTCAGTCCATACCTGCCCTTGCATTCCCAAGATATTTTCAGGTTTTTCGAGCTTTGGTAATGGTCGACCCACAAGCGCTTCCAAATTGTCAATCGCTTCGCCATTACGGGTAAAGTCTGCGTTAGCATAGACATCATCTGGCATATAACTAAATGCTTTTTTGGTATCTGTATATCTTGCAGCCCAATAATAACCTCGTTCAGCTGGGTGTGCTTCATAAGGATGGTCAAAGTATAAGTGTGTACCGTGAGATAGCACGACCTGATAACCATCGTTTGCCAAACGGTAAGCCCTGTCTGCGACACCCCACTCCCAGATATTATCCCATACGTTAGCAGTGAAGACTTGGTTAGGGAATTCATCACGTTTAAATGGATTTACACGATCATACATCAAGCCATCTTCCCAAGCGCCCGGTGCAATCCCGCGTTTTGCAAAGATTTTCGCAATGCGCTGTGTGAAGTATGGTTTCAAATCAGCTGGCCCTGCAATGCCATTATTCGCTTCATTAAATAAGGCATTACATGCAGGCGATTTGGTCCAAGAACCCGCACCCACTTCATCACCGCCAAAGTGCAGGTTTTCTAAGCGCGTACCCGCTTCACGATACATGCCTTGCAACTCATAAGTCACCTTTTCAACGAAGGCATAAGTTGAGTCCATACACACATTGAATGAATTATCTGTGTAGTTTTGTACTGTCAAATATTCAGATTTATCTTCAGGATCACTCAATAAGAAAGCGCGCGCTTCGGCTTCTTTACCCTGTTCCATTAATCTATGATACCTGGCTTCCATCGCTTTAATGGCTGCACGGGCATGTCCTGGACCTTCAATTTCTGGAATGATATCTATGTGCCTAGCTTTCGCAAATTTTAATAGCTCAACAAAGTCTGTTCTTGATAGATAACCATTTCCAGAGCCCGTCTTAAATGGACCCGTGCCAAGCTGAGTCAGCAAACATGAGCGCTCTTCTAAGTCAAAGCAGCGATAACCGCCAATTTCCGATAGCTCAGGTAAGCCTGGAATTTCTAAGCGCCAGCCCTCATCATCTGAGAAATGCCAGTGAAATTTATTTAGCTTGTAACGCGCCATTTGCTCAACGAGCTTAAATAAAGCGTCTTTCCCATGGTAATTTCGCGCATTGTCATAATGCATACCACGCCAACCATATCTCGGCGTATCGTCAATCTCTACATTTGGCACTTCAACACTGCCATCTGGTACCTTTGTAAACAGAGCTAATAGGCTTTGGATCCCATAGAATACACCCGCATTATCTGTACCGATGATTTCAATTTTATCGTCATCTACTTCGAGCTTGTAGCTGCCTGATTGACCTGAATAGCGCCCTTCGTCCGCTTCAACTTTGAGGAAAATGGTAGGAACTTTGCCTGCCGAAATGTGATCTGCTTTAGCATCCAGAGTCAAACCAAATTCACTTAGGTCCTCCTGAAAAACCGCCACTTCAGATTTCAAACGTCCTGCAAAACGAATTTGCCATTTATCATTTAACTGAGCCACACCACGATTAAAATCAACATTCTGAGGTTTAGGGATAATACGTTTCAGCGCAGCTTCTTTGTCAACTTTGACGTTATGCGCATTGTGCTCATATCGCCAAGCAGCAGTAGCCAATGGAGAATAATCTAATGGCTCATTATGCCTTTTCAGTTGGTTTTCTCGCTCAATCGGCGCAACGAATGACGACATCTCCTCAGTATCTGTATTCGCAAAAATCACAGGTAAAGACTGACCAGATACAATAAATGCACGCGGCATAAAATCGGTGTATGCTGCTATCCAAGCTGCCGCTTCAAATTCAATTTTGAGTGATTCATTCGCAGCGAGTCCAGCGAACTCAGGAGTAGGCACAAAGCGATGCAAATCACCATTGACATGCTCAATACGCAGACCAGCTGACGCTAATGTTTTAATTTTTCTAACTGAATGTACGTAAATCTGCCAATCACTTTCCCCCTTGGGCAAAGCAACATTTGAACGATTTTCTAATGTCACAGAGCCGATGAAACTACCAGCACCACCATGGAAGTTGTTTTCTACTGCAAAAGTGAGTTGTGTATCTTTAGCAAAGGCGTCTAGCTGAGGTTGAGAAAGCATTGCACTTGCGCCCCACGAGGCAGTGACCAGCGTCGTTGCAAACATCTGCGCGAGCAGATTTTTTCGTAGATTCATATTAGCTCCTAAAGGCTATTCCTTGAAACCACATTTTAGCAAAAGCTCTCCCCAAGCGTTACGCATTCTGAATTATACGATTTATGATATTGCGCAACGAGAGGAAATATGTGGCCCAAATTAATAGCACTAACCAACTTATTGTTAGCTTTTCATCATATAGAAGAAAAAATGACAGCGCTATCAAATTTTAAAAAAGCCCGTTTATTCCACAAAAAAACCCGCTCAAGGTTAACTCAAAGCGGGTTTTTATACATATATGCTCGTTACCAGATTTTCACTCGTTCTTCAGGCTTTTTATACATACCATCGCCTTCTTGCACATCAAATGCCTCATGGAACTGTGGCATATTCGATAAAATACCAATAACACGATATTCACTTGGTGAATGAGAGTCCGTCATCAAACGATTTCGTAATTCTTCTTCTCGATACTCTCGACGCCAAATTTGCCCCCAGCCCATAAAGAAACGCTGTGAGCCTGTGTAACCATCTATAACAGGCGCTTCTTTGCCATCGAGTGATAACTTATAGGCTTGATAAGCCACAGTTAAACCGCCTAGATCGCCAATGTTTTCACCTAGGGTGAGCTCACCATTCACATGCACATCGTCAAATGGCTTGAAGCCATTAAACTGATTGATCAGCTGCTTTCCACGTGCTTCGAACTGAGATAAGTCGCTCTCGGTCCACCAATTTCTTAAATTACCATCCCCATCGTATTTAGCACCTTGGTCATCAAACCCATGACCTATTTCATGCCCTATTACCGCACCTATAGCACCATAGTTCACGGCGTCATCGGCTTCTAAATTAAAGAATGGTGGTTGTAAAATCGCAGCGGGAAAGACAATTTCATTATTAACCGGATTATAATACGCATTGACCGTTTGTGGCGTCATATACCACCTTGATCGATCTACTGGTTTACCCAAATCGTCGATCATCGCACGATATGACCACTCGTTATAACGCACATAATTCCCCACCAGATCATCAGCACTAATTTCTAACCCTGAGTAATCACGCCACTTATCTGGGTAACCAATTTTAGGTGTGAACTTTGCCAACTTCGCTTTTGCCGCCGCTTTCGTTTGTGCGCTCATCCATTCTAAACCATCGATAGATTTATCAAAACCAAGGATCAAATTATCTACCATGTCTTGCATACGCGCTTTGGCTTCTGGTGGGAAATGCTCTTTGACATAAATTTTGCCTAACAACTCACCCAAAACATCATTACTTGCATCTGCGGCCTTTTTCCACATTGGGGACTGCGCTTCTAACCCTCTTAAAGTTTTGCCGTAAAAACCAAAGCGTAAGTCAACTATTTTACGCTCAAGTAGTTCTGCATAATTGCTGGCAAAATGAAAAGTTAAGTAAGCGCGCCATACTGCAATGTCTGTGTTATTCACGATATTTGACAGCTGAGTAAAATAAGATGGCTGTGACACAATGACCTTATCGGTTTTAACGCCTAACGTGTTGAAATACGCTGTGACATCAAACTCCCCCATCTGCTCATTCAGTTCATCTATTGTCAGCTTATTGTAAGTTTTCGAAGCATCTCGACTATCTACACGCGTCCACTGTGCCTTGGCAATCTCAGTTTCTAAGGCAAGAATATCTGTCGCTGCTTGCTCAGCACCTTTTTCATCGAAGCCAAACTCAAACAGCATATTGGTAATATACGTTTGATAAGCAGCTCGATTATTATTGAACTTCTCAGTGTCTTTAAGATAAAAATCACGATCTGGTAATCCTAAACCAGATTGATACAAGTACATTGCATTTACGGTTGAATTTTTGGCATCGTTGTACACATACCAAGAAAAAGGGGTAGTGCCCCCTTGCAACTGTAATTTGGCAATAAGCGATGGTAGTTGAGATTTTTTCGTGAGTGCTTTAATGGGTGATAAGTACTCATCCAACGCTGCTACACCAATTTCTTCTCTTGCGAGCTCATCTGTGTAACTTTTGTAAAATGCCCCGAGTTTATATTCATCGCTGCCTGGGGTAGCTGACGCGTCTTGTGCCGCACTTTCTAAAATCACTTTTAATGCAGCTTGAGACTTCTCATTAAGCTCAGTAAAAGAACCATAATTTGATTTGTCGGCGGGAATCTCTGTACGCGCTAACCATTTGCCGTTGACATGACGATAAAAGTCGTCTTGAGGTCGAATTGACGAGTCTATGTTAGCAAGTTCAATACCTGAACTCAGTGTCTGTTGCTGCACAATTTCAGCTGCTGGTTGAGTTTGTGGCTGCTCACTACAGCCAACGAGGCCAAGTGCCATCGCTACACTAATTGCTGCGAATTTTTTACGCATAAATGCTGGCTCCTTTAGATACATATATGAATAATACCTCGCAGCACATTAGATTCAAATCCTCGAGGTCACACTCAATTGTAACGGCTTATTTTTTAGTTGATAAAGCTTCAATAATTGCCACATTTGCTGACGGAAATGCCAGCGCTTGTAGTTTTTCAAGATCAACCCATTGAGATGGTTGTCCTTCAAGACCCCTCGCTTCACCCGTAAAGTCCGCAACCGTATGCACGACTAAACGAACGGCTTTATCTCCATAATCATGTTCAACGGTCAGCAAATGTGACGAGCTTTTCACCTCAATCCCTATCTCTTCAGCAAGCTCCCTAACAAGCGCTTGCTCTACACTTTCATTTTTTTCAACTTTACCGCCAGGGAATTCCCAAAGCCCACCTTGGTGCTGTTCATCACTGCGTTTGCAGACAAAATATTGATCTTCTTTAACAATGACACCAACCGCCACATTAACCACTTTTTTATTCATCATCATATCTCATAAAAAAAGCGACCAAAGGTCGCTTTTACATTAAATAGCGTGACTGCTTAGCTTAACTTACCACAGCACTGCTTGTATTTTTTACCTGAACCACAAGGACAAGGTTCATTACGACCCACCTTAGGCTCAGCACGAGCTGCAATTGCGGCACCTTGAGGCGCTTCCCCCCCCACCGTTTCAGCTTCTTCATGTTGATATTGTCTTGGCATTTGCTCACTGCGACGATGCTGCTCTTCAACTTTTTCAACATCTTCTTCCGCACGTACCTGCACTTTGCTCAGCACACCGACTACATCAACCTTCAATGTTTCAAGCATATTTGAGAACAATTCAAATGACTCACGCTTGTACTCTTGCTTCGGATTCTTCTGTGCATAACCACGTAAATGAATACCTTGGCGTAGGTGATCCATGGCAGCCAAATGATCTTTCCAATGCTGATCAAGGCTTTGTAACATAACTGCTTTTTCGAAGTGACGAAGTACGTCTACACCTACTTGCTCTTCTTTTTGCTTATATGCTTTCTCAGCTTCCTCAACGATACGCTCTCTTAAGGACTCTTCATACAGCTTACTATCTTCTTCAAGCCATTTCGCGATTGGTAGCTCTAGCAATAAGTCTGCTTTCAGGCGTTCTTCTAAACCTGGAATATCCCACATCTCTGCCAAGCTTTGTGGTGGAATAAAGCGATCAATTGTACTGTTGAGTACATCACTGCGGATCGCATTGACTGTTTCTGAGATATCACCTTCTTCAAGCAACTCATTACGCTGCTCATACACGACGCGACGTTGATCACTTGCAACATCATCATACTCAAGAAGTTGTTTACGAATATCGAAGTTACGAGCTTCCACCTTGCGCTGGGCATTTTCAATTGCACGGTTCACCCAAGGGTGTTCAATTGCTTCGCCACGTTGCATGCCAAGTTTGCGCATCATCGCTGTCATACGCTCGCCTGCGAAAATACGCATCAATGCATCGTCCATTGATAAGTAGAAGCGACTCGAACCGGCATCACCTTGACGACCAGAACGACCACGTAATTGGTTATCTATACGACGCGATTCATGTCGCTCTGTACCGATGATATGTAAGCCGCCAGCCTCAAGTACTTTGTCATGAAGCTCTTTCCACTTCGCTTTCGCTTGCTCAATTTGCTCTTCTGTCGGGTTATCAAGCTTAGAAATATCATTCTGCCAGTTACCACCTAACATGATATCCGTACCACGACCCGCCATATTCGTTGCAATCGTCACATTACCAGGCAAACCTGCATCAGCAATAATATCCGCTTCTTGCGCGTGGAATTTAGCATTTAGGACATTGTGCTCAATTTTCTCTTTGCGCAGGAAGTGAGATAAATACTCAGAGCTTTCAATTGAAATAGTACCGACAAGCACAGGTTGTCCGCGCTTTTGACAATCTCTAATGTCAGTTAAAATTGCTTCAAACTTTTCTTCTTGTGTTAAGTACACCAAGTCTGCACGGTCATCACGGATCATTGGTTTATTGGTCGGAATAACAACCGTATCAAGGCCATAAATAGACTGGAACTCAAATGCTTCTGTATCTGCTGTTCCTGTCATGCCTGACAGTTTTTCATAGAGACGGAAGTAATTCTGGAACGTAATTGAAGCCAACGTCTGGTTTTCATTTTGAATACGCACACCTTCTTTTGCTTCAACTGCTTGGTGTAAGCCTTCAGACCAACGGCGCCCTTCCATAGTACGACCAGTGTGTTCATCAACGATGATGACTTCGTTATCTTTTACAACATAGTCAACATCTTTTTGGTACAACTTGTGCGCACGAAGTGCTGCGTAAACATGGCTCAGCAGGGTAATGTTGCCCGCTGAATATAAAGAGTCATCCTCTTCGATCAAACCATGCTTGATAAGTAACTCTTCAACATTGACTTGGCCACGTTCTGTCAGGTGTGCTTGTTTTGATTTTTCATCGATCGTGTAATCACCGTCGCCCTCAACACCTTCTTCATCTTCTTTTTCTTGTTGAACGAGCTCAGGAACGATTTTGTTGATTTGTGTGTATAGCTCTGAGCTATCTTCAGCTGGACCAGAAATAATTAATGGCGTTCTAGCTTCATCAATTAAGATTGAGTCGACTTCATCCACAACCGCGTAATGCAAAGGGCGTTGAACGCGTTCTTCAATACTAAACGCCATGTTGTCACGAAGATAATCGAAGCCAAACTCATTGTTTGTACCGTATGTAATATCTGCCGCGTACGCTTCTTTCTTCTGTGCAGGCATCATGCCTGGTATATTACAACCAACACTCAAACCTAAAAATTCGAACAATGGGCGGTTGTTTTCAGCATCACGTTTAGCCAAATAATCATTGACGGTGATAACATGAACACCTTTACCTGTTATACCATTTAGGTAAGCAGGTAACGTAGCGGTAAGCGTTTTACCCTCACCCGTACGCATCTCAGAAATACGGCCTTGATGCAGCACCATACCACCAATCATTTGCACGTCAAAATGACGCATTTCAAAGACGCGTTTTGAGGCCTCACGAACTGTAGCGAATGCTTCAGGAAGTAATTCGTCTAAGCTGGTTCCTTGCTCAAATCTTTGTCTAAACTCTGCTGTTTTTGCTTTTAGTTCTTCATCAGATAGCTTGCTATACTGCTCTTCTAAAGCATTAACTAAAGCGACCGTTTTGCGTAAATTTTTGATCATCCGGTCGTTACGGCTACCAAAAATCTTGGTAAAAATTTTAGTTATCATGTTTAAACCATTTCAATCTTATGTTTGTAAGCCCGTGCATTCGCGTATACCCAAAAGGCTTACTAAGTCCTGTTGGCGACAAAGTCGTGTTTGTGCTGTGTGCCGAGTTAATTTTATACCTATCATACCAGACTATGCGCATCTGCAAACCACCTAAGCGAAAACTGTTCCCATTTAATAACATATCTGTTGCCAAGGCGTTTCAAGAATACACGCAATAACGCATATGATCACTTAAATATTACCCATAGGATATGACGGTATTGTTTGGTAATTATGCAGATATGGGGATAACTATCCAAAACTTCAAGTGCGATAAAAGAAGGAGATTTTACCTTTAGGTATTCAGCTTGTTTTTAACAGTCCCTAACGATACCAAATACCAAAAATAAGGTAGAATATAAATAGTGATAGAACGCCATTGATGAAGGTGCGGCATGGCAAAAAATAGATTTGATCCTAAATCACTCTCAGAGCTGGCTCCAAAGTGGTCTAATAAACTCTCCAACTATGTCGAGAAGGCACAAGATATTGCAGCCTTACAAGCTCCTTTAAATAAAGCGTTAGGCCCTATTTTAAGTAAAAAATGCCGGGTTTCCAATTATCATCAAGGCACGCTGTGTATTGAAGCCGCCTCTGCTACATTAGCAACTCGCCTTGGTTATCTAAAAATGGAAATACTGTCTGAATTTAGACAATCAGGCTTTCACGATTGTAGCCAAGTCAAAATAACCACAAACCCAGAGGCCCAGCAACGGTTAGCACAGCGCCCAGCCAACTCTCAGAACAAACCGGCAAAACAACATAAACTCAGTGAGTCCACAGCAGAGCAACTCACCATGTTAGCCGAATCGGCCCCTGAAGGGCTCAAAGAAAGATTATTAAAGCTCGCCCAACACGCAAAGAAATAAGCTTTTAATCATAAAACAGGCAAAAAAAATGACGCTTTCGCGTCATTTCTTATCCGGCGGTAACTTGTTGACCGGCTTCCAGCCCAGGAGCTGGCATTGTCACCGGTTCATCAAAGGTTACCCACTCCCACGCTTGCTCATTGGCCATCACTTCGCGCAGTAGTTTATTGTTTAAGCCGTGACCTGATTTATAACAAGTCACTTTACCGAGAATATTATGCCCCGTCATAAACAAGTCGCCAACACAGTCTAAGATCTTGTGCTTAACAAACTCATCTTTATAACGTAGGCCATTCGGATTGAGTACTTTAAAATCATCCAGCACAACTGCGTTATCCATGCTACCACCCAACGCAAGGTTATTAGCATGCATATATTCAATGTCTTTCATAAAACCAAAAGTACGCGCACGACTTATCTCTTCAGTGAAGCTTTGTGCTGTGATATCCAAACCAATACGCTGACGACTCGCGTTGATAGCCGGGTGATCAAAAGCGATTTCAAAGTCGATATGAAACCCATCATAAGGCTCAATCTCTGCCCATTTATCACCATCTTCAACACGAACAGCTTCTTTGATGCGAATGAAGCGCTTAGCAGCATTTAACTCGGCAATGCCGCCTTTTTGCAACAGATAAATAAATGGTAATGCACTACCATCCATAATTGGCACTTCTGCACTGTCGAGTTCTACAATCAAGTTATCAATACCTAAAGCTGCAACTGCGGCAATTAAATGCTCAGTTGTAGAAAGGCGAACACCGTCTTTGTTCGTTAAACAAGTACATAATTGCGTATCACCCACAGCTTCAGGGGTCGTCTCAAAATCGACAACAGGGTCTAGATCTACGCGACGAAATACAACACCTGTATTTGCGCTCGCAGGTCGGAGAGTGATCGTGACCTTTTCACCTTTGTGTAAACCTACACCTGTGGCTTTAACAACTTCAGCAATTGTACGTTGTTTAATCATATATTCGCCCACTTTAAGTTAATAGACCGCGGAGTGTATCATATTTAACACCCCTTGCCAATCGGTCATTATTTATCCTAATCTGACTGTTTTCTCAAAAATGCTGGAATGTCGAAATAATCACCTTTCTCTTTCTCACCAGACTCTTTTGATTGTTCAGTCGTCTTTATCGCTTCTTTTACTGATGTTGTATTGGTTTCAGCATTAAATCCAGCACCAGTATCGCTGCTTGGCTGCGCTTCAACAGGCTTGTTACCTGCGCCACCAAAGCTTGGAACAAAGTCGTCGTTAGTATGACTTGGCCCATGTGTACCTGTTGCAGCTTGACCAGAAAGCCCTTGAATGCCTTTATCTACGATACCGAATTGAGGCTTACGATCGCCCCCTAATCCCGTCGCGACAACAGTCACTCTCAACTCATCACTCATTTCTGGGTCAATCACTGCACCGACTACAACCGTCGCATTTTCAGACGCCAATGCTTTTACATGATTACCAACCACTTCAAATTCTTCGATGGTGATATCCATACCCGCAGTAATGTTAACAAGAATGCCTTTTGCACCTGTCAGATCAACGTCTTCAAGTAACGGACTTGAAATTGCAGCTTCTGCCGCCTCTTGCGCTCTATCAGGACCTGACGCTGCGGCAGTCCCCATCATCGCTGTGCCCATCGCTGACATCACAGTTCTTACATCAGCAAAGTCGACATTAATCAAACCTGAACGCGTTATTAATTCTGCGATACCTTGAACAGCGCCGTACAATACATCATTTGCTTTTGCAAACGCGTCTAATAATGTAGTCCCTTTGCCAAGTACTTTCAGTAACTTGTTGTTAGGAATTGTAATAAGCGAATCTACAATTTCAGACAGTTCACCAATGCCATGGTCAGCCGCTGCCATGCGCTTTTTACCTTCCAAATCAAATGGACGTGTAACAACTGCAACCGTCAAAATGCCAAGTTCTTTCGCCACACGTGCAACCACTGGTGCTGCACCAGTGCCTGTACCGCCCCCCATACCAGCAGCGATAAACACCATGTCAGCTCCCTCAAGACTTGCCTTGATGGTTTCGACATCTTCTTCAGCCGCATTTTTACCCACTTCAGGGTTAGCGCCAGCACCTAAGCCTTGTGTAATTTGCGTACCTAATTGTACTGTTACATCTGCAGATGACTTTCTCAGTGCCTGTGCGTCGGTATTTGCAACGATGAAGCGTACACCTTCTATTTCTTGCTTTACCATGTGCTCAACAGCATTACCGCCGCCGCCGCCAACACCAATTACTTTAATTACGGCTTCTTCGCCGTGTTGCTCCATAATATCAAACATCTTCACTCTCCGACTTGAGCTTTAAAACTCACCTTGGAACCATTTAGTTACTCGGCTCCACCAACCATCTTCGGCATCTACCTTCGCCTTTTGTGCATTTTTGGCTTGCAGCGTACGGCCGTATTGTAACAAACCTACCGCTGTTGCATATGCCGGATCATCAACATAATCTGTTAATCCCGTGATCCCAACAGGTTTTCCTATCCTTACAGGCATTTGGAATATGTCTTCAGCGACTTCCAAAGCCCCTTTCATTTTGGCACTGCCACCTGTCATGACAACACCTGCCGCGATTTGATCTTCAAATCCTGAACGGCGAATTTCTTCTTGAACTAATTCAAACAGCTCTCTAAACCTTGGCTCAACCACTTCTGACAACGTATGACGTGACATAATACGTGAAGGTCGACCGCCCACACTTGGTACTTCAATGGTTTCTTCAACACTGGCCATTTGGCTGCTGGCAAATGCGTATTGTACCTTCAAAGACTCTGCATGTGAGAGAGGTGTCCTAAATATTTTTGCGATATCTCCTGTGACTTGATTACCAGCTACAGGGATCACAGCAGTATGGCGAAGTGCACCATTTACGTAAATAGCGATATCCATGGTACCCCCACCGATATCGACCACAGCTGCACCCAGCTCTTTTTCATCTTCTGTTAGCACAGAGTAGCAAGAGGCTAAGGCTGTAAAGGTAAGCTGATCTACTTCTAAACCACACCGCTCAACACACTTTTCTATGTTCTTAGCCATATCATTAGAACAGGTAATAATATGTGCTTTGGCTTCCATTCGAACACCGCTCATGCCTAACGGGTTTTTTATCCCCTCTTGCATATCGATGCTGTACTCTTGAGGTAACGAATGGAGCATCTTTCTTTCGGCGGAAATCGGTACTGACCGTGCAATATGAATAACATTTGCAATATCATCGTCCGTCACTTCTGCGTTATTAATCGCTACTACACCGCTTTCATTCTGACATTGAATGTGTTTACCTGATATCCCCAAATACACTGAGCTAATTCTGCAATCTGCCATTAGTTCAGCCTCATCAATCGCTCGTTTAATTGAGTCAGATACCAAGTTAAGATCGTTTACACCACCTTTATCCATACCGTGCGCAACTTGGTTACCAACGCCAACAATACTTAATTGATTATCAGATGTGATCTCACCGACGGTAGCCACTACTTTAGCAGTGCCGACATCCAGTCCTATCACTAAGTTTCTTTCTGCTGACTTGGTCATGCTTTACTCTTATCTTTTTTCTCTAGTACCTGGGGGTATCTCCAACTCACCGCCAGCCCTGTATCATAACGCAAATCGATCACATCCAGCAGTGCTCCGTCAGGTCTTTCTAACAACGGATACACATCAATGAACCTTTGCACTCTTTTGGCCTTTTCTTCTCTGCCTAAATTGAGCTTGATGCCATTTTTTAACCACAATTGCCAAGCAAATCGCTCGGATAAAGCAAGGCTTGTCAATTCAAATGAATTAACCGCTAACATTTCTTTTAGTTGCAAAAATGTTTCCCAAGCTTCTACCTCACTGCCCTCTGGCCCGTATAACTGAGGTAAATCTGCAGACAGCCTATTACTGTCAGCTTGGAATATTGTACCATTTACATTTAATAGTGAGTCACTATTCCAATATGCAACTGGTTTGTGCTCTACCACATACACCTGAATTGTATCGGGCCATTGTTTACGCACCGATACACTAGCAACCCAAGGCAAACCTTTCACGGCCGCCTGCACGGCTTTTACATTCAGTTGAAAAAAACTGGATAGATCTGTTTTTTTTATCGCTGCAACAATTTCAGCTTCATCAGTATAAAGAGGGTCTCCTAATACTGTTAAAGTCTTTATCTGCGCATCTCTATGCTCAACCAGCCAATCGCTGACCCAGTAAACACTGTGCACCAACATCAATACAACGCCGAAAAAAAAGCTTACTCCCAACACACTAGGCCAATTAAGGCCTTTGAGTATTGTAAACGCCTTTTTTATATGTGGGCGCATATTATAACGTTTGCTCCAAAATGCGAACGACTAACTGCTCGAAGTTAATACCTTGAGATTTCGCAGCTTTAGGCACCAAAGATGTTTCGGTCATCCCAGGTACCGTATTGACTTCCAATAAATAAAATTGGCCATTCGCATCTTGCATCGCATCAACGCGGCCCCACCCAGTTGCCCCAACTAACTCAAATGCATGCAATGACATGACCTGAAGTTGCTCTGTATAAGCTGGGTTTAATTCTGCTGGGCAAATGTACTCTGTGGTATTTTCTTTATATTTAGCTTGGTAATCATAAAACCCACGCGGTGTGCGCATTTCAATCACAGGCAAAGCCCCACCATTTAAAATGCTCACAGTGAATTCACGACCTTCAATCCATTGCTCGACCAAAACTTGATTATCAAATTTAAAAGCGGCCGTTAATGCCTCAATCAATGAGCGCTCATCATGGGCTTTAGCCATGCCAACGCTTGAACCTTCATGGCTTGGTTTAACTATCACCTCACCGAGTTCATTAATAATCGCTTTGGCATCATAGCCACTATGTTTATCAACAACAGCGTACTTGGCCGTGCTGAGCTTGGCTGATTCAAATAGATGTTTACAGCGAATTTTATCCATTGCCAAAGCACTACCTAGCACGCCACTGCCGGTATATGGGATCCCCATAAATTCCAGTGCGCCTTGCACCGTGCCATCTTCGCCGCCTCTACCATGCAAAGCAATAAAAACACGTTTAACATTCAGAGAGGTAAGTTCAGAAACACTACGTTGCGCTGGATCAAATGCAATAACATCCACGCCCTGGTTTTTAAGCGCTTCAACAATAGCATTGCCAGAAGCTAATGAAACCTCTCGCTCTGCAGAACTACCACCAAGTAAAACAGCTACCTTACCAAATTTACTCATCGTTTCTCCGCTTTTAAACTTTGCTTTGATAACTCAGTTGCAGCAAGCTGCTTCACGATTTGACCAATATTACCTGCACCTTGAGTAATCACTAGATCTTTATCTTGGATCACGTCTCCTAATACGCTTTGCAGCTCTGCATGCTCAGCAACATGAATCGGTTCAACGCCGCGTTGTCTTAGGCTTCGGCATAACGCTTTACTGTCTGCACCCACAATCGGAGACTCACCAGCGGCATAGACATCTAGCAATATCAATTGATCGACTTCTGCCAGCACTTTAACAAACTCTTCATACAAATCTCTCGTACGCGTATATCGATGAGGCTGATACAACATGACCAATCGTTTGTCAGGCCAACCCGCACGTGCAGCTTGAATCGTTACAGCAACTTCAGATGGGTGGTGTCCATAATCATCCACCAACATCACCTCACCTGAATCATTATTAAAAGTACCGTAATGTTGAAAACGACGACCTATGCCAGCAAATTCTTGTAATGCAGCTTGTATGGCTGCACATTCAATATCATGATCTTTTGCAATGGCAATCGCTGCGGTTGCGTTTAGCGCATTATGCTTACCTGGCATATTTAACGTAATATCTATACTCGACCCTGACTTATGTAATACCGTGAATCGACAACTGCCAACGTCTTGCACATAATCAGTCATGCGATAATCAGCATCTTCGCTTTCACCATACGTGATAGTTGGTCTTGCAAATCTAGGTAAAAGCTCTCGCACTACCGGTGAATCAATGCAAACAACCGCTAAGCCATAAAATGGTAAATTGTGAATAAAGTCGATATACGTATCTTTTAACTTTTCAAAATCCCCACCATAGGTATCCATATGATCAGCTTCAATATTTGTGATCACCGATGCCATCGGCTGCAAATGTAAAAAAGATGCATCACTTTCATCAGCCTCAGCAATTAATACATCGCTACTGCCCACTTTCGCGTTACTACCTGCACTATTAAGCAAACCGCCAATAATGAAAGTAGGATCAAGCTGCGCCTCGGCAAAAATGCTCGCTACGAGGCTTGTGGTTGTCGTTTTCCCATGCGTGCCCGCAACCGCAATTCCATGCCTAAAGCGCATCAATTCGGCCAGCATTTCTGCGCGTCTCACCACGGGAATACGTGCTTGTTGTGCCGCCACAATTTCAGGGTTAGTCGTATCGATTGCACTAGAAACCACAACCACATCTGCATCGGTGACATTCGAAGCATCATGACCAATAAAAATTTCTGCACCCACTTTTAATAAGCGCTCTGTCATCGCATTTTGTGCAATATCAGACCCTGTGATCCGGTAACCTTCATACGCTAACACTTCAGCTATACCGCCCATACCCGCACCACCAATTCCAATAAAGTGGATGGTATTGATGCGTCTCATAGCCCGGCGATATTTATTCTCTTTCACAACTTTCTCTTCAACTCGTAACTTGTTTAATTATTTCGACCACAGTATTTGTAGAATCTAATTGCGCACATGCTTTGGCACGCTCTGCTTTCTGTTCAATTAAGTGTGGTTCTTCAAAGTATGGCTTTAACAAAGTAACCATACTGTGCTCGTTTAATTCCGACTGCGGCATGAGTAGAGCCGCACTTTCATCAACTAACGCGCGCGCGTTTAACGTTTGATGATCATCCACCGCATGAGGTAAAGGCACAAATACGGCCATTTTACCCGCGGCGGCGACCTCACTGACCGTGAGTGCGCCTGCTCGACAGATAATAATATCAGCCCATTCATAGGCTTGATCCATATTTTCGATAAACTCAGTGACTTTATATGTGAATGCACTGTGTTCATAGTAATCTGACACTAATAGGCCGTTGCCCTTACCACTTTGATGCCAAACTGACAATGACGCTGTTGCTGATCCATAGAGTGAAGAAAACACACTCGGCATTGCTTCATTAAGCGCCTTAGCGCCGAGTGACCCACCAATCACTAAACAATTTATTTGCTGGTCAATTGGCTTCGCTTTGATTTGTGACACAGACTCCCTAATTGGGTTGCCAACCACATCATAACTTTGCCCTTTAAATGCCCCAGAAAAAGCACACAGCACGCGGGTAGCAAGCTTCGCTAGTAATTTATTACTAAAACCAGCGACTGCATTTTGCTCGTGAATTATTAGCGGCACCCCCAGCATTTTAGCTGCGACCCCTACGGGTCCTGTGACATACCCGCCCATCGTAAGTATGGCATCAGGCTTTTGATTTTTAATAATTTTTCTCGCTGAAAATATCGCTTTAATAATCATAAAAGGCGCATTAACTAAGCGTTTTAACCCGTTTCCTCGTAGCCCTTTCACTTTTATGTAGTCAATATCAAAACCATGTTTTGGCACAACCTGTGATTCCATTCTATCTTCAGTGCCAACCCAAGAAACTTCCCAACCGAGTTGTTTTAATTTTTCCGCCACCGCAATACCTGGGAAAATATGCCCTCCAGTACCGCCAGCTGCAACCAATAGCCGCCTTGTCATCGTTTACTGCCTCTCGATGTTGCTTGCCTTGTCGACATTTTGGTTTCAAAATCTATGCGCTGTAGTAAGCCTGCCGCAATGGTCATTACCAATAAACTTGAGCCACCATAGGATACAAAAGGCAATGTTAGGCCCTTAGTCGGCAACATACCTGCACTTGCCCCCACGTTAACGAGGGTTTGAAACGCAAACCAAATACCTATCCCTAATGCTAAATACCCTTCATACTCTTTTTGTGATTTAAGTGCTTGCTGACCTATTATCAAAGCGCGAAACACCAAAGTGCCCAACATTAACAACACACAAACAACGCCCATAAACCCAAGTTCTTCTGCTATGACAGCAAAAATAAAGTCATTGTGCGCTTCAGGAAGGTACTGAAGCTTTTGAACGCTGTTTCCAAGTCCTTGCCCAAACCAGCCACCTTGTCCATAGGCCATTAATGACTGCACCAGCTGATAGCCTTTCCCAAAAGGATCTTTCCAAGGCTCTAAGAAACCAACGACCCTTGCCATTCGGTAAGGCTCGAAAATGATCAGCATAATCACCAAAAAAATACCAGTGAGCATCAAAACAAAGAACTGCCACAGCTTAGCGCCGGCAAGAAATAATAAGCCCACGGTAGTGACAAAAATAACCACCACAGTGCCCAAATCTGGTTGCATAAGGATTAAAAACGCATACACCGCAAACACGACAATGGGTTTTGCAAAGCCTTTAATATTTTCTTGTACTTCGTCCCGCTTTCGAACTAAGTAACCCGCGATATAACTGATAAAAAAGAGTTTTGCGACTTCTGCAGCCTGAATACCGACGGGACCAACCGGGATCCATCGCCTTGCTCCATTTGCTTCACGTCCAATGATCAACACCAAGATCAGCATCAATACACCGAGCAGCAGCAAATAAGGGTTAAACCTCTTCCACCACATCATTGATACTGAAGTACTCAACCAAAATAGCACCATCCCCATGAATAAGAACATGCCATGACGCACGATGATGTGGTAAGGGTTATCAAAAAGGCGCTCAGCAACTGGCATCGATGCACTCGTCACCATCACAAACCCAACACCTATCAGGCATAACATTGCGTAAAGCAAAGGCAAATCAAACAAAGTGTCCGCTTTTTTAGATTCAAAAATGCCTTTTAGGTTGATGGCTGTGATCATTTAAAGCTCCTCAACCCATTTACAGAACTCATCACCACGCACCATGTAATTTGGATACATATCAATACTCGCACATGCGGGGGCAAGTAATACAATATCGCCGCTCTGTGCCAATTGGCTTGCTCCAAGTACCGCATCTTTCAGTGATGACACTAAGTTGCTCTGCGGATGCATCGCTGAAAATAGCGCAGCATCTTTACCAAAACAATAAATGGCTCGACAATGAGCGAGAATCGGTGCTTGCAATGGGGTAACATCGGCCCCTTTAGCATCACCGCCCAAAATAAGAATGATCTTTTGAGCATCACTATGTAAGCTCTCAAGTGCAGTGACGGTTGCACCTACATTCGTTGCCTTTGAATCATTAAAATATTTCACACCAGCTACCTCAGCTACAAGTTGGCAGCGATGTGAGAGGCCGGTAAACTTTAAAAACGCCGTCTTAAATGCATCAGGCGCAATCTGAAAAGAAGATAGCAATGCCATCACAGCTAGCGCATTAAACTGATTGTGTTTACCAGATAACGTTAAATGCTCAACACTCAACACAGGTTGCCTATCCGCACAAAAATAATCGCCTTGTGACGTAGGTAATACACAGTAGTCAGCGCCCTCTAACCCCACACTCACCGCATGTGGGTGGGTGTGATGCGTCCTTTCATCATGTATGTTGTAAACTAAGCAATCTGTTTGCTGATATATACGCTTTTTAGCCGCGCAATAAGCTTCAAAGTCAGGGTACCTGTCCATATGATCTTCTGTGATGTTTAGGATCATAGAACTGGCACATTTCAGGCTCCGCGTCGTTTCGAGCTGAAAGCTAGATAAC
The DNA here is from genome assembly GCF_000814765.1 of Pseudoalteromonas luteoviolacea. Classification (GTDB taxonomy): domain Bacteria; phylum Pseudomonadota; class Gammaproteobacteria; order Enterobacterales; family Alteromonadaceae; genus Pseudoalteromonas; species Pseudoalteromonas luteoviolacea_H. The sequence continues at coordinate 189,809 of NZ_JWIC01000004.1, read as the reverse complement.
TCTAATATAATGACATCAAGATCTTGGTCGAGAAACTCTAATACTGAAGTGCCTATATTGCCACCTAGGCCAACTTTCAATCCAGCAGCTTGACACACTGCATGTGCGAGGCTGACTACTGTTGATTTACCATTTGACCCTGTTACGGCAACCACCGGAGTGGTGTTCAGTCGCGCAAACAATTCAACGTCGCCAATAACCTCAATGCCAGATGTGATCGCCTCGGCAACATACCTATCATATAGCGGGATCCCTGGGCTAATCACAATAATATCGGCTTCGAGCAATGCGCCTTCTGCAAGTGGGCCAAATACAGCCTCACACTCAGGTGCATTATGCGCGAGCCAATCAGCACCAGGCGGCACGGAGCGAGTATCAACGACCTTAGGTAAAATTCCGTGCTGCAACAAAAACCGCACAGTGCCAAGGCCTGATACTCCCAGCCCTAGCACAGTGACTTCTTTTTGTTTCAGCGTATCTAAGTAACTCATTTATCTAATCTTCAACGTCGCCAAACCAGCTAAAACTAAGATGAACGAAATGATCCAAAAGCGCACAATAACACGCGGCTCAGGCCACCCTTTTAATTCATAGTGATGATGGATCGGTGCCATTCTAAAAATTCGTTGGCCACGTAATTTATATGAACCAACTTGTAAAATGACTGACAGCGCTTCCATAACAAATACGCCCCCCATGATCACTAACACTAATTCTTGCCTGACCAAAATGGCAATGATCCCAAGCGCACCACCTAAAGCAAGTGACCCCACATCTCCCATAAATACTTGAGCGGGGTATGTGTTAAACCATAAAAACCCAAGCCCTGCTCCCACAATGGCAGTACAAACAACAACAAGTTCGCTCGCCAATGGTAAATGAGGAATATGGAGATAATTTGAGAAATTCACATTACCTGTTAAATAAGCAATAATTGCCAATGCAGCCGCCACTAAAATGGTTGGTACGATGGCCAATCCATCTAATCCATCGGTTAAATTCACGGCATTAGACGTCCCCACAATCACAAAGTAACTCATGACGAGGTAGAACAGGCCAAGTTGAGGTAATACATCTTTAAAGAAAGGAACAACTAAAGAGGTTTCTTCTGGTGAGCTGGTAGTTGAATATAAAAATGCAGCAACAGAGATAGCAATTACCGACTGCCAAAAGTATTTCCACCTTGCAATCAGGCCTTTACTGTCTTTGCGTATCACTTTCCTATAGTCATCCACAAAACCAACGATACCCAAAGAACCAATGACAAATAACGTCACCCATACATACTTGTTGCTTAAGTCACCCCACATCAATGAGCTTACAAAAATAGCACCTAAGATAAGTAGTCCACCCATGGTAGGCGTGCCAGATTTTGATAAATGTGACTCAGGGCCATCATCTCGCACAGTTTGACCAATTTGCATGCGCTGTAATGCACGAATAAGTTTAGGGCCAAAATACAGCGAGATCAGTAACGCAGTCAAAATGCCTAAGATTGCGCGCACGGTCAAATAGGAGAAGACATTAAAACCACTGTAGTATTGTGTTAAATATTCAGCTAACCAAACTAACATTATCGGTCCCCACTTTCTGAGTTTGAATGCGCTGAAATAAGATCAGCGACCAATAGCTCCATACGGGCACTGCGCGATCCTTTAACTAACAAGGTGCACTGCTCTGTTTCATTCTTAATAAAGTGCGATAACGCCTCTAACATGTGCTCGCGAGTAGAAAAGTGTCGATTTGGCTTATCAAATATCTCACTGGCATTGCGACTTAACACACCAAGTGTGAACACGGCATCAATGCCTTGTTGTTTCGCAAATTCACCGACTTCCGTATGATAGGCACGAGCATCCTCTCCTAACTCAGCCATATCACCTAACGCGAGTACTCTTGTACCAGGCATGTCTTTTAACAACTCAATTGCAGCCTTTACCGAGCGCACATTGGCATTGTATGTATCATCCACAACACGTAATGTGTTTGACACATCAATGACATTAACGCGTCCTTTAACAACTGGCATGTCTTTCAAAGCGAGTGCAATATCCGAGAGGGTTGATCCAAGAGGCAAGGTCAACGAGGCCGCGATGACCGCATTCATGACGTTGTGCTTACCTGGCAGCGCCAACTTCACCTGCTGTGATGTGTGCTCTGTGCATAAATTAAATGCAGCGCAACCAAATTCATCTAACTGAATATCTTCAGCCCACACATCCAACTTATCTTGCATTGAAAAACGTTTGACTGATTGCCCTGCCAAACTGGCTTCCCACATAGGCGCAAATTCACTGTCGCTATTTACGATTGCAACGCCATCTGCTTTTAACCCGCCAAAGATCTCGCCCTTTGCTTGGCCAATGCCTTCGATAGAGCCAAACCCTTCTAAATGAGACGGTGCAACATTACATACAACAGCGACATCCGGCATGGTCAAACCGCTTGTGTAAGCAATTTCACCAATGTGGTTTGCACCCAATTCAATCACTGCATATTCATCATCTTCAGATAACCGTAATAAAGTTAACGGCACACCAATGTCATTATTGAAATTGCCTTTCGTGGCAAGGACTTTTCCACGTTTGGACAAAATCGCCGCCGTCATCTCTTTAACCGTTGTTTTACCTACGCTGCCTGTGATTGCCACAGTTTTAGGTGCAACCTGTTGCATCACAGCCTGGCCCAGCTGGCCTAATGCTATTCGTGTATCAGTGACAACAAACTGAACAATATCAACATCCACGGGGTCTGACACAATCGCTGCAATCGCCCCTTTTTGTTTTGCTTCAGCAACAAATTTATGGCCATCGAAATTAGCCCCTTTCAGTGCTAAAAAAACCTCATTATCTGTTATTGTTCTTGTATCTGTATTGATGTTGGCAACAGCCAAACTCTGCCCACTAAAAGGGGCCTCAAGCACTTCTGCAAGCCAAGAAAAATCCATCTTGATCATGCACTTTCCCCCTGTAAAATTGATTTCACTAAGCTTCTATCACAAAATCTCAGTGTTTGATTTCCTATAATTTGATAGTTTTCATGGCCTTTACCCGCAATTAATACCACGCTGCCTTTGTCAGCATGTTCAATCGCATATCGAATGGCCAGCTCCCTATCAGGTTGCGACACAGCATACTGAGGCTCACTGAGCCCAGCCTTAATATCTGCGATTATTGTGTCTGGATCTTCACTTCGAGGGTTATCACTGGTAATCACCACTGTGTCGGCAAATTGTTCTGCCGCTTTGGCCATCAATGGTCTTTTGCCTTTATCACGATCGCCACCACACCCAAATACACAACTCACTTTACCCGGTACATGTTGTTGCAGCGCTTTCAGTGCAAGCTCTAACGCCTCAGGTGTGTGTGCATAGTCAACAATGCAGGTAGGAAAATTAGCGGCTCTAAATGCTTGCATGCGGCCATCAACTGGCACTAATTGCGTTGCAGCCGCCTGCAGTTGTTCTAGTTTGTAACCCTGCACCAACAACGCTGCAATCGCTGCTGCTAAGTTATATACATTAAACAACCCATACAAATTTGTGGTGATCTTTACATCGCCCCAAGTAGTATCAAGCTTTAGAGAAATACCATTTTGGTCGCATACCACATCGTGAAAAAAAACATAGTGTTGATAATTATGCCTGTCTGGTTTTTCACCATATACAACACACGCTTCTTGAGCTAAATCATCTAGCCATTGTCGTCCATACTTATCATCAATATTCAGCACTTTATAGCGTGCAGAACTGTCCGTAAAAAGACGCTTTTTCGCCTGCGCATAACTGTTCATATCGCCGTGGTAATCTAAATGATCACGGCTTAAATTGGTAAATACCGCGACATTAAAGTCAACCTGTGCAGTTCTGCCCTGCACAATGCCATGCGATGATACCTCCATCGCGACTTGATTAAAATCAGCCTGTAACTCACTGAAAATTTGCTGCAACAATACCGCCGATGGCGTGGTGTTATTCAACGGTGTTAACTTGTCAGGCGCCCCATAACCAAGCGTACCAATCACAGCGCTTGGCGTTCCACAGTGGGCAGCCAAGCTGGCTATCATCGCTGTGGTTGTCGACTTACCATTAGTACCAGTTACACCCACAACGGCCATCTCTGCACTCGGGTTTTGATAAAACAGTGCAGCAATACTGGGTAAGTTACTTTTCAAGTCAGCGATACGAATTATGGGGATTTCAAGGGGCCCTACGGTGGCTTTTTCATCAACTAAGACGCAAACGGCACCTTGTTTAACTGCCATTGAGATAAATTCAGTGCCATCTAGCTGATGCCCTGAAATGGCGATAAAACAATCACCCTCAGTGACTTCTCGACTGTCTAAACGCAATGCATTTATAAATATTTGTGGACTCACTACTCCAAAATTTTTGAGTACTTCAGCTAAGTCACGCATCGTCATTTTTTCCTGAAATATAGGCTACTCGTTCTTTATCCGGTGCAACATTGAGCATACGTAATGAATTGGACACGATTTCAGCAAATACTGGCCCTGCAGTTTGACCACCGTAATAAACATCACCGCCTGGCTCATTCACCATGACTACAACAGCCAGACGCGGGTCGCTCGCCGGAGCTACTCCAGCAAAATAACCAACATATTCATCACCATAACCGCCTGCAATGGCTTTTTCTGAGGTTCCTGTCTTACCAGCTGCACGGTAGCCATCCACTTTAACCATGGATGCAGTGCCCCCCTTTTCAAAAATAGACTCCATCATGGCTATCACCGCTTTGGTGTCTTCCTCTTTGAAAATACGCTCACCTGGTTGTGGCTCATCTTGCTTTAAAATCGTCAAAGGCCGAGAAATACCACCGGCCCCAATTGTTGCATACAACCTCGCTATTTGAGCTGTACTGGCAGACACGGCGTAACCGTAAGATAGAGTGGCTATTTCAAAATCTGACCACCTTCGGTTGGGATAAAATAAGCCTGAGCTTTCACCAATCATCATGGTGCCTGTATCTTCACCAAACCCCGCTTTTTGGTATATGCCAACAAAATCATCTTTAGGGAGCCTTTGACTGATTTTTGCCACCCCCATGTTACTCGATACTTTAAGAATTTCGCGTAATGACATCTCACCATGATTGCGGGTATCTTTCACTAAACTGCCGCCTAAACGCATCCAACCAGGAAAGGTATCGATGATTTCATCAGCTGTGATCACACCATACTCCAAGCCCGCGAGAATGGCTAAGGGCTTTAGGGTAGAGCCGGGCTCAAATAAGTCAGTAATAGCACGGTTTCTGCGCTTGTAAGGTGCTGCTGTGCTCATGTCGTTAGGATTAAAGCTTGGACTATTCACCATCGCGAGTATCTCGCCTGTATGCACATCAACCACCATGGCAGAACCAGAGGTCGCTTGGTAGGTGAGTACGGCTGACTTTAATGCGACATAGGCGATTGTCTGAATACGGTGATCAATACTCAAGTGAATGTCTTCTGGCTCAACACGCTCTTCTTCTGAAAGCACTTGCACTTCACGACCTTGTGCATCTTTTCGTATTGTTCTTAGCCCTTCGGTGCCCGTTAATGCAGAATCAAAGCGTTTTTCTATTCCCTCAATCCCAACACCATCAATGTTTGTGACACCGAGTACATGAGCGGCAATCTCCCCACTTGGGTAGAAACGTTTTGACTCATCAAGTAGGTGGATCCCAGGCAAACGCATTTGACGGATATACTTTGCGACCGCGGGCGTGACTTGGCGCTTTAAATACACAAATCTGCGCTTTGCATTACCGCGTAATTTTCCATTCACTTGTTCTGCAGGCAATTGGAGAACATCTGATAATTCTCGCCACCGGGCCTGAGCTTGATATAACTGCTGAGTACGCGATTTAAGTTCAGCTTCATTTTCAGCAAGCGCGACATGATCCTCACGGTCTTTTCTCGCTTGTCTCAACACCCTTTTTTTCAACGCTTTTTCTAATGCATAAGGGTCCGCATAAACACTCACCACCGGGACACTCACAGCTAGCTCTTTGCCGTTGCGGTCGTAAATCATCCCTCGTTGAACATGCAAGGTTTCTTTTCTAACGGTGCGTTTTGCATTTTCCTCGCGTGCTTTATCAGGTTCTATCACTTGTAAATAAGCAGCTCTGGCTATCAATGCCAAAAACACAGACACCAGCATGACGCACACCAATATAAAACGCCATGCAATCAAGTTTTGAGAAGACTTATTTTTATTTTTCATGGCAGCTCAATAACCTGTTCTTCTTTACTGGTGGGACGCAACATTTTTAATTGTGTTTTCGCGATTTCTTCAATTCTTGCGTGCTGCGAGTAAAACTCTTCTTCTACGAGTAAATAGCGCCATTCCAGATCGAGCTCATCTCGCTGCTGAAGTAATTTATCCTGCAAAATCAACTGCTGCCTAGTAGAGTGTGTGATTTGTACCACGACTAATGCTGATATAAACACACTCACCAGTAACAAAAACGTCAGCTTGTTTGCCAAAAGTACTTGGCAAATTTCTAAAAATAACTGAGGTTTACGTTGCGCAGGTTTAGCCATTTAGAGTTTCTCGGCAATACGTAACACTGAACTTCTTGCTCTGGGGTTACTGTTAATTTCAGCTTGGCTGGGCTTAATCGCTTTACCAATCGCTTTAAGCGTCAAGTTTTTGTTGATCTGATCATCGGTTAACGGCAAACCTCTAGGAATGGCCTCCCCCTTGCTTTGCTTTTTAATAAATTGCTTCACGATCCGGTCTTCAAGTGAATGGAATGAGATCACAACAAGACGGCCACCTGGCTTTAACACCTCCAATGAAGCCGACAGCGCGGTTTGGATTTCTTCCAGCTCACTATTGATATAAATACGGATGGCTTGGAATGTGCGTGTTGCAGGGTGTTTATGCTTATCTTTGACAGGGACCGCCTCGTCGATTAAGTCCGCCAGCTGCTTAGTAGTAGTAATCTCCGTTTCAGCCCGCGTTTCAATGATCTTATGCGCAATTCGTCTCGCAAATTTTTCTTCACCATATTTCTTGATCACATGCACCATGTCTTCCAGCTCAGCTTCAGCCAACCACTGAGCGGCACTGCGCCCTGCGTCTGGATTCATACGCATATCCAAAGGGCCGTCTTTCATAAAGCTAAACCCGCGATCTGCATCGTCTAGCTGTGGAGAAGACACGCCAATATCCAACAAAATACCATCTACTTGCCCGGTTAAACCTGCCTCATCAGCAACTTGAGCAATGTTTGAAAAACGATTATGTGCTATCGAAAAGCGTTGATCTTGAGCAAACTTCTGCGCCGCTTGGATGGCTTGAGGATCTTGATCTATTGCTTGCAAACGCCCAGACTCTCCCAAGTGCTTCAGAATTTGACCCGAGTGACCGCCGCGACCAAAAGTACCGTCAATGTAAGTGCCACTCGGCTTAATATCTAGTGCATCGAGCGTCTCATTCATCAACACCGATATATGTTCTAATTCTGAACTCATAATTGTGAGCTATACCTATACTCTATAAAGAAAAACCATCAAGATCTGAGCTGTCTTCAACGTCGCCGCTGCGCTCAATCTCTGTATCGAGCTGCATTTGTTCGTTCCAGCGCGCCTCATCCCAGATCTCAAACTTATTTAATAGGCCTACAAGCATTACTTTCTTGCCTAGGTTGGCATAACTGCGTAACGCAGGCGCCAATAAAATACGACCGTTTTTATCTAATTGATATTCAGTCGCGTGCCCCAGTAGCATTCTTTGCCACCGCCTAACACGTGGATTTGTATTTGATAGTTTTTGTAAACGCGCTTCAATATCTTGCCATTCAGACAGTGGATATACCCAAAGACAAGGTTCATTAATCGCAATGGTACAAATAACCGTGCCCATTTCTTCAGACAATAAGGTGTCGCGATACTTTGTCGGTATCGAAAATCGCCCTTTATCATCGAGGCTAATTAAGTTCGCACCGCGAAACATCTAGCCACAGCCTTATAAGCTAAGAAATGTACATATTGATCCAATTTGATCCACTTTAACCCACATTCTACCACAATTGACAAGTCTAGGGCTTGACAAGCCATTTTGTCAAGCTAAGAGGGCCTTTATAAACAAGCAAAAAACCAGAAAAAATGAGGCTTTCAAAGAAGTTTATGATTCATGTGGTAAAAAGTGGGGATACATCAAAATAATGCGCAGATTAATATTAAATTTACGAAAAGCAATTATCTCAAGAATGAAAAATACTTCTCTATACAATACGCTAAAAAAGCTATAAACCAATCAAAGATAGGATGAAAAATAGATATGTAATACTTAGGTTTGGCGATTTACACAGTCGCGGTTATCATATACATGTATTTACAAATTGAGACGTGACTATTCTTTATTCATCAATAAAACAACGTTTTTTTAGACTAATGCTGGTGCTATCTATTCCCGGGTTTTTAGCGGTATTTGCACTTTTAGTTGCACAGCGTTCCGATATTTTGCATAGCAAAGAACAAGATGCGTTGTTTTTCGCCAACCAAATTGCAACTTTGCAACGAGTGGATATTACTGATGCGCAATATCTACTGCAAAGCTTAGCAAAAAACCCTGCATTATTAGATACGCAGCAACAAGGCTGTCCACAGTTACTAGAACATGCATTGTTGATAAATCAAGAGTTTGCAAACTTTGGGTTAGCAACCCCAGATGGTCATGTGTTTTGCTCTTTACAGCCGCTCAAAGCCCCAATCAGCATTGCAGATCGCGCTTATTTTCTACAAGCCATTACTACGGGCGCGTTTAGTATTGGCGAATATCAGCAAGATCGCAGCGTCTACACTGAAACTTTGAATTTTGCTCAACCTGTCTATCAAAACAACCAATTAAAGATGATCATCTTTGCGGTGCGAAGGCTCACCAATTGGAGCGAGTCCCTGTCTCACTTACCGCTACCTATCGGCACGCGTGTGATGGTCGCTGACAACTATGCACAAATTGTTGCTGAATACCCCTACTCAAACAAGCCATTGGGCCGCTCTGTAAGCGATGATTGGCCTACCGACTTAAAATTGCACGCAATACAAACCATAGAAGATGAAAATGGATTTCATCATGTCTATTTCAGGCTGCCCCTGCAAGCACCGCAGTCAGAGCTCAACATTTATTTCGACTTTCCCTTTGAAGACGTCTTACATGAAGTTAATACGCAGTTTTTGCTGGTGACTGTACTGTTTTTATTGACGATTCTCATGTTGAGTTGGTTTGGACGTATTCAATTAAACCGTTCGCTATTAATCCCTTTGAATAATTTCAGTAACGCCATTGGCGCGCTGGCAAATGGTAAAGCACAAAAATTAGAACAAAAAGATATGCCAGCAGAGCTTGGCAAGCTAGCGGTACATTTTGACCAAATGGCAGCCGTACGACTTGATGCTGAAACCATTGCATATAATAAACATGCTGAGCTGAATACGCTGATCCAAGCCCTCCCTGACAACTATCTGCGATTAAGCAAAAGTGCACAGATATTAGATAGTCATGGCGAGAGGGTCAGTAATAAAAAAACCATACAAGAGGTTTTTCCAAACCACATAAATATTCGTATTAAAGCAGCACTGGCGATGCTGCCCAACCAACCCAGTACATATTTTGAATATGTGCATAAAGAAAATGGATACCAAAAAGTCTTTGAGATCCGAATAAAACGAATTGAACATAATGGCGAAGCCATCTTGATAATGCGTGATATAAGTCAAAAGAAGCAGCAAGAGGAAGCACTTAATCTAGCGGCGATGACTTATAACAACAGCAGTGAATGTATGGTGATCACAGATGCACAGGGATATATTCTCGATACCAACCCCGCTTTCACACAAGTCACAGGCTATGAACAACATGAAGTTATTGGCAAAACGACCTCGCTACTCAGCTCAGGTCGTCATGATGCGAGCTTTTATGAGCAACTTTGGCAATCGCTTGTCACCACGGGAAAATGGCAAGGTGAGATCATCAACAAACGTAAAAACGGTGAGCTGTATACGGAATGGCTCACCATAGATACCGTCTACGACGAACATGATGAACCCTATCGCCGAGTCGGTATTTTTGCTGACATTACTGATAAAAAGCAAAAGGATGAACAATTATGGCGTCAAAGCCACTTTGATGAGCTGACTGATCTGCCAAATCGCACCAGCCTAAAAAAGCAACTTAATACACTTTTTGGTTTACCGGAACATAACTTTGCCGTCTTACTGCTCGATATTGATCACTTTAAAGATATCAACGACACATTAGGCCACTATTACGGTGATTTACTGCTACAAGACATCGCAAAGCGGCTCAAGAAGCTGACTGAATCATCGGCGCGATTAACTCGAATTGGTGGCGATGAATTTGTGCTAATATACGATCGTTGCGCCGATCAACATTGTGCTTCAGAGTTCGCAGAAAATATTTTGGAGGCACTTAAAGCCCCATTCAAATTGGATAATGAAACCTGCTATATCGCTGCAAGTATAGGGATCGCCCTAGCACCTAAAGATGGTGAAAACACCGAGCAGCTATTAAAAGCAGCGGATCAAGCCATGTACAAAGCCAAGCAAATAGGCCGAAATGGCTTCGCACTTTTCAGCGCCGAGCTCAGAGAGCAAGCAGAGCAACGGATCCTGCTACTCAAAGATATGCGCCAAGCTCTGACACAAAACCAATTCGAAATGCATTTTCAACCTATTGTGTCGATGCACACTCAACAAATTACAAAAGCAGAAGCACTTATCCGTTGGCAACATCCAGACAAAGGTATGATAAGTCCAGCTGAGTTTATTCCTCTTGCAGAAGAGACCCAGTTGATCCATCAACTCGGTGAATTTGCATTTGATCAGGCAGTTCAGGTATTACAACTAACGAGAACACTCAACAAGTACATACAACTGAGCATTAATGTTTCGCCGATCCAATTCAGCGCAAAACATACCACATTGTTAGCATGGCAACAGCAACTCGCCAAACACCAACTGACACCCGATATGCTGGTGCTAGAAATAACGGAGGGATTAATGATGCAAGGCGAAGGACGTAGCCAAAAACGTTTAACAAAACTGATCCAACAAGGCTTTGCTATTGCTTTAGATGACTTTGGTACAGGCTATTCTTCTCTTGCCTACCTCAAACAAATGGATACAGAGTTTATTAAGATAGATAAGCGCTTTGTCGACGGTATTGAACACAATCAAGATGATCTGGTGCTGTGTGAAACCATGATTTTAATGGCACATCAACTTGGGCTTAAGGTCATCGCCGAGGGCATTGAAACGGAAACTCAGCATGAATTATTAAAACAAGCAGGCTGTGATTTTGGCCAAGGTTATTTTTATAGTAAGCCACTGCCCAAATCTGCCTTTATTGATTTCCTTACGACCCATAGACATTAGCCAAAAAAGCCATCATTTTAGATGGCTTTGGACGTTTGGATTGAGTGAGTTATTCGTTGACACCCAGTGCCGTCATCATCTTATTGGCAATATCTACATGGTGTTGCAGTGTTGAAAACTGTTGAGTGACACCCACTGGTCCAAATGCGTATACTGGCACTGGTGCCGCGGTGTGCGTTCCGGTTCCCCATACAACATTTTGATGCTTGGCAAGCACTCGGCCAATTTTTCCGGTAAAGTCATCTTTTCCATATACATAAAAGTCTGAAAAATCTGAAAAAGCAGGGTAAGGTCTGTTTTCACTATCGACGCCTTTCGTCTCGAGCATAATCGCAGTCTCTTCAATGCTGACCTCATACGCGGTGTTATTCTTGATAGCTTCTTGCCACTGATGATCCGTACTATTGCTAAAGTCATTATTAACATTTACATCAGCCATGACGTTAAAGAACGTGCCCGTCTGATTGTACAGCTTGTCTAATTGCTCAAGCGGACCAAAGTTAAACTTTGGCTTATAAGTATGCTCACCCATGCCATCACCAGGTAAATGTACCCCTGTTTCAGGCTTATTGTGCGTCGTATAACTGAAACCAAAACTGCCTGTTTCATGATCCGCGGTAACAACCACCAGCGTATCACTTCTCTCTTTGGCCCACGCATAGACAGCCTCAACGGCCTCATCAAATTTCAGTAATTCATTAAGCATCCAGCCTGCATCATTGGCATGACCAGCCCAATCTATTTGCCCGCCTTCAATCATTAAAAAGAAACCATCTTCATCTTTAGAAAGAATATCGAGCGCTTTAACTGTCATCTCTTTTAATGAAGGCTGTGTGCATGTATTCTCAGCCAGACACTTTTTATATGCAATCGCATCTGCCATACCTGAATTTGCAAACAGACCTAGCAGCTTCTCACCCTCAGTAGCGGCCAATTGCGACTTATCAAATGCCAAATGATACCCATACTGCTCTTTTGCCTGAACAACCAGATTATCTTCATCATCTCGTTTGGAATTTGAATACATGTCAGCAGGCATACCCAATTCAGCAAGCTGCGCTTTGGCCTCCTCATTTTCATGCACATCTTTAGGTAAGAATGCACGTGCACCGCCCGAGAGCATAACATCGACATTACCCGACGAAATAAGCTCTGTAGCAATGTCATTTTCTAAAGAGCGATGTGGCTGGTGTGCTGCAAATGCAGCGGGCGTTGCATGGGTGATACGCGTATCAGATACTAAACCTGTCGCCTTTCCCATTGCTTTGGCTTTTTCTAAAATCGTCGCAATTTTATTACCCTCGGTATCTAAGCCTATCATTTCAGAGCCAGCCGCAATACCTGTTGCCAACTGCGTTGCAGAACAGGCTGAGTCAGTCACCAAACTACCAGAGGATCCATGGGGCGCATTTAAAGACAAACCTAAGTGACCGTGATTGGCCAACTTGGATAATGCGGTTTTATTGTTTTTGCTGTTATAAACAGAGTTAGGCGCACGCTGGGCATATTCTTCTAACAAACCAACTTGCTGCGGTCCCATACCATCACCAATCATTAGAATCACATTTTTAACAGCAGTAACCGGTGCAGGGCTAACTTCAACCTCTTTAATCACCTCGACTTCTTTAATGACTTCTACGGTGTTTGTATTATCGTCATTACAACCTGAAAGCAAAGCAATAGACACTGCGAGCGCAGCAAATTTTATTTTCATTAGAATGTTCCTAAAACATAATCAATTGTGAGCAGGCGCAAGTCTACGGATTAAAAATGACTTTTTTATTTCACTAATAGGTCAGATTAGTTACATACATTTTTCAAAAACTATTCGAAATTATGAAGTTAAAAATACCAACAACCTGCAAGCACATACTTTAATTCATTGATAAGTCATTAGGAGTCGATGCAACTTGGAGAGATGTCTCTACTGGCTTTAATGCATAACATCTCATTTAAATAATTAATTCACCAATTGGAATTAATAGAGCTGATTTATTGAATAAATAAAACGATTTTTTATACACAGTTATTACTTTTTGAAATAAAGACCAGATTATTTCTGGTCTAGTTATTATGTGAAAAATTCTATCAATCGATAAAATATTAAAATTATTCGTGCAGGGTATAAATAAAAATCATGTAAAATCAATAGAGTATAAAATCTATAAAAAAAAGATGAGATTCAAGCCGTTTTCCACGTGCCTGATCAATGGACACTTCATACCTATTACGGTAATTTATAACTCATTACCGTCCACTTAAGCACTAAAGTAAGACGGCATATCGCATGTTTCTCTAGGTGAATTACCCCCAATAAATACCTGAGAATATTTATTTTTTTCAAATAAACGCATTGTAAGGATTGGAATGCTTTTATGGATTTAAGCGTCGTTGATATTATTCTCATAACTTTAATTATGGCAACAGGCTCATTTTTGCAAGCCTCTGCCGGTTTTGGTTCCGGACTGGTCGCGATCCCATTACTGGGCTTTATTGAGCCCAAATTAATTCCGGGTCCACTCCTCTTTGCTTACTTATTCCTCACCATTTTTATGGCGCATAGAGAAAGAGCACACTTGAGCACCTTCCATATTCGCAATACTGGTATAGGGCTGTTCATTGGAACACTAATCGGTACGCTTGTATTACTCAATATTAATAGTCAAGCTTTCCCTACCATTGCTTCGATACTTGTGCTGTTTGGTGTCGTGTTAAGTTTTATGACCAGCTCTTTTGCATTAACTCGGTTGAATGTGTGTTCAAGTGGTTTAGTTGCAGGTGTGATGAGCACCTTAGCAGGACTCAGCGGCCCCCCCTTGGCACTCCTTTTACAATTTCAAAGTGCCCCGTTTGTGAGAGCTAACCTTGCCGTCGCGTTTGTATTCTCGTCTTTGCTTTCTATCGCTGCACTGGCGTTGACTGGGCATTTTTCAACAATGTCACTGTATTTAGGCCTATGTTTAGTACCGGGTATGTACCTAGGTTACTTTTTTGGTCAGCCTGTATCGCGGTTAATTAGCCAAAAACAAAGTCGGTATACAATATTAGTGATTTCGACCTTGAGCGCGCTTTCACTCATGTACAAAGAGATGGTTAATTTCATCTAGTTACCAAATCTCAATTAGAAGTATTTAAAATGGTTATGCAGAGTACCTTCGAAATTATTGAGCAGTTAAAGACTGCATCCACATTAGAAGACGTCAAAGCGCTTTTGGGCCGCCTCCTAGACATCATTGAATATGATTACTTCTTAATCGGCCTTATTATGCCACAATCAATTACGCGTTCTGATGTACTTATTCTAGATAATTACCCCCAGAGTTGGCGGCAATATTATGATGATACAGGGCTTGTTAAAGTCGATCCGATAGTCCGTTATTCTATGGATAATTACTTACCAATTATCTGGTCTCATTTAGAAAAAGATAAGCGTTATTCGAAACAAGAACTACAAGTGATAAAAAAAGCCCATGAAGCAGGTTTACAGTCTGGGTTCAGTATCCCCTTTCATAACAATTTAGGAGAATTTGGCATGATAAGCTTTGCACTGAAAAATCAGCAAAGTGACAGTGTGTCAAAATTTAATAGGGCACTCCCCCTTGTTCAACTCATTGTGCCAGCTTTGCAAGATGCGTTAAAGCGCATCGACTCAAAACCTTCCGTCAGTGATACCACTTTGACAAAAAGAGAAACAGAGTGCCTAACTTGGGCGGCAGAAGGCAAAAGTAGCTGGGAAATTTCAAAAATCCTCTGCTGCTCAGAGCGTACCGTCTTATTCCATTTACAAAACGCAGGCGCAAAACTCAATGCAAACAATCGCTACCAGACGATTTCAAAAGCCATCATATCCGGTGCACTGAATTTATCCGTTTAACTTCAATTGGCCATCATCTATGATGATGGCCACCATGCGCTTACTGTAATAGATTCAATCCAAATGCCTGCTTAACCTCATACAGTACCTCATTGGTTTTGACGACGCCCTGTGCAGTGCCCCGAGATAAAATGTCAATCAACATCGCTTTGTCTGCTAAGAAGCGACTACGACGTTCACGGATCGGTCGTAGCGTCTCTTGTAAACACTCTTCTAAAATCGATTTTACTTTATTATCGCCTAAACCACCTCGCATGTAGTGCGCTTTTAGCCCTTGTACCAGATCGATATCGGGGTGAAATGCGTCTAGGTAAGTAAACACCACATTCCCTTCTATTTTACCGGGATCAGCGACTCGCAAGTGGGCAGGATCTGTGTACATCATTTTAACCGTTGCGCTGATCTCGTCCTCTGTTGCACCTAACGTGAGTGCGTTCCCCAATGATTTAGACATTTTCGATTTACCATCTGCACCGGGTAGTCGTGCTACATTACTTAACCGAGGGGCACACTCAACCAATATATCCCTACCCGCTACTCGGTTTACTTTTCTGACAATCTCATTGGTTTGCTCAATCATAGGCAGTTGGTCATCACCAACTGGTACGCTATCCGCTCTAAATGCGGTTATATCCGCCGCCTGACTAATTGGGTAAGTCAAAAATCCAGCGGGTATAGATTGCCCGAACTGTTTACTGGCGATTTCCGCTTTAACCGTAGGATTGCGCTCTAACCGGGAGACCGTCACCAAATTTGCATAGTACATCGTCAATTCTGCCAATGCCGGTAACGCCGATTGTAGGCAAATTGTTGTCTTCTCAGGATCTATCCCAACAGCAAGGTAGTCAGCCAATACATTTAAAATATTGTTTGACACCTTAGATGGATTTAACCCATTGTCTGTTAACCCTTGCAGATCCGCGATCAATACATATTGTTGATTGTGCGCTTGCAAGTCGACACGCTGTTTCAATGAACCCACATAATGACCTAAGTGTAACGGACCCGTCGCCCTATCTCCTGTAAGAATGGTGTGTGACATTCCTATCTTTCCTTATTCAAAGCGTGTATTACACAACTAATTGGTGTTTGCTACGTGATTAATCGCGGAGGCTAAATAGCCACATTGAGATAACCCAACACCCGCAATATTTATTCTGCCACCAGGTACAATGTAAACCCCAAATTCTGATTTTAGTCGCTCAATTTGCTCTATATTCAATGCCGTGAGCGAAAATAATCCGCTTTGCTGCTTGATATAGTCAAACTGTGTATTGCCCAGCTCATTCAGCGATAAGACCAGCTTTAATCGCAGCAGCTTCAATCTATCTCTCATCTCGCCAAGTTCTTGCTGCCACAGACTGAATAACTGCTGATCACCAAGGATCTCAGCAACAACAGCTGCACCATGATCAGGTGGCATGGCATAAGAGCAGCCCGCTATCTGTAGCAAGTGTTTCTTAATAAGCTCTGATCGAGTTGTGCTGCTACCAACAGCAATAGCACATCCCGTACGCTCTCGATACAGTCCCATATTTTTTGAGTAGGATACCGAGATAAACGCATTCTCTAGATGATTAACCAGCAGCCGCAGTCCAGTAATATCTTCAGAGATCCCCTCACCAAATCCTTGGTAAGCGAGATCAATTAAAGGCATAAACCCTTTTCGATGAGCCAGTTCAGCTAAGGCCTGCCACTGCTCCAATGTGATATCTGCACCCGTTGGGTTGTGACAACATCCATGTATTAAAACGAGATCATGAGCACTCGCTTCACTCAGTGCTGCCAACATTGCAGGTTCATCTACTGTTTGGGTCAACGGATCGAGATAAGGATAATAAATCACCTCAACCCCGACAGCTGCCGCAGTTAAAGGATGGTTTGGGAAGGTCTCTTTAGGTAACCATATCCTCGCCTGTGGGCAAAGCTGTTTCGCCAGCTCAACAAACAGCCTAAGCGCCCCGCTGCCACCTGGCGTCTGCAAAGCACTTGCTCGACCAAATGCACCACTACCGCCAAGAATTAAGTGTTTGGTCGCTTCATTAAACGCCTGATTTCCAGCAAGCCCTAAATAAGCTTTTGAATGTTGTGAATCCAGAAGCGCCGCTTGAGCTTTACTCACCGCTGACATAATTGGGGTATTACCTGTCTCATCCTTGTATACACCAATGCCTAACTCTATTTTCTCAGGCCTTTGGTCTTGACTAAATTCAACCATTAACTTCATGATTGGATCCTGCCCAATCTCTTTTAAGTTGCTCAACATTCGACGCTCCTTCTTAACCTTGCTGCTATTGATTCACTTGTTCTACAAATCGGATTAAGTATCCATCTGGATCGCGAAATATCACTTGATTCACACTGGCTACCCCATCAAGTACACGATATTCAATGGTTTCAGTTTCAAGAAATATGTCCTCAGATGGAGTAGAACAATCAAGATCATCCAAGCTCTCTACCTTAAACGCGATGTTCATACCATTACCAAACGGTGTATCATTGCTATGACTCATCCAAGCGGTTTCGCCAAGTTGTTGCAACATCAGTTGAATATCGTTTTTATACAAGAAGAAAAAACCTTGTTCCTCACGTTCAAACAACACTTTAAAACCAAGCTTTTGAGTATAAAAAGACAAGCTGCTATCGATGTCCCGACAAACCAACTCAGGGATGGTATTATTAAATTCCATGACTTATTCCCTATTAAGATGCTTTTATGCCTTCGACAATTAAAAATTGCGCTTTATCTTGATTGTCACCAAATGCTGGGCAGTGCTCGACGCACTTGATATGAGAAAATCCTGCGCGACTGAAAGCATTTAGGTAATACTGAGTCGGCCAATAGACATCTTCAAGTTCTAACGTACCGTGATCAGTCTGCAATTCGGTTGTCATTTTCTCACCTGCAGAATAAACTCGGCCAGCGTCTCCATTACGCAAAAAATCAAATTGAACACCGGTGTATGCCGGATTCATTGTCAACATGGTAAATTTTGCTCCAGGCTTTAACACTCGATAAATTTCTTCGCAGATTGCTATCTGCTCATCATGTGATGGGACCTGCATTAATACGTAGCAAGAAACAACCCCATCGATACTGTTACTGTCAGCAAATGCGAGTTTATTTTCTCCTACTTGGTAAAAGGACAGGTCTTTATTTGTATACTCATTTTCACAGTGATTGATCATTTCTTGAGAGATATCTACACCGGTGATCTTTTGTTTATATTCTTCAGCAAGGTAAGCGGCAAAAAAGCCAGGACCGCAACCATAATCAATAATATGGCCTCGCTTATTGAGCGCATCTTGTTGTGATGAAATCACCCCTAAATATCCCATTTCAATCCATTCTACAGCCGTTGTATGCTTAGAATATTCTGAGACTGAGTCGCCTGACTCTAGGTTTTCGTGGATCATAATTCATTCCTTTTGGATAACTTTGACTAATTTCTTAGCGGTTGCTCTTCGTCGCGAGATTTAACTTATTAAGTACTTGTTGAGCACTGTTGTAGGCAGCAGCTAACGTCTCTTCATTGCTAATTTCAGCCTCAATTAAACTGATCAGCGGGTTATCGCCCGATAGGCTTGCATGAGGTAACACATCACAGTGCACATTTAAGTGGCAGATGAATGCGCGTAATCCATAAAGAGCGCCCAGATTCCAGTACAAGTCTGAGTACTGTGTTAAACGCTTTACAGTTCCTTTGAGCTCTACCACATTAATGCAGTCGACATCCTGTCCGACACGTACAAATGACTCATAATGTGCTGAGTTAAAACACGCTAGATCAGCACTAAGTAAGTCAACTTGCTGATCATTGAGGAGTAAACAACATGCCAATACGGCTTGTTTATAAATAACAATCAACTCACACAACCAAAGTGTGAGCTGCTCATGACTCAAACCACAGGATTGCTGAAAACACGCATATTGAAAAATGCGATGCTCCATTGTTGAACGATGTATATAAGTAAGTGGCTCAGAGTAACGCTGAGGGAGCAGATATTCGCCATGCTCAATAATATGATGGTATACCATGCCCCGTAATGCATAACGAAGTAAGTTACCGGTCTGTTGAGGATCTAGACCAAAAGTGCCTATATGAGTATCTACTTCCAACAACAATTCATGCATCCATAATGATTGCTCATCCGCACTCCCTATCTGATGCAGTTGTTGCTGAAAACGCTCATCCAATAACGTCAGTGCATTGATCACATCAGCAAACTTTTTTTGTGGCAGCGCTCTTATTACCTCATCAACATACCCAATACGTGGGTGTCTGTGAAAATTATCCTTGAGCTTGTTGACCAGATTTTCTTGGATCTCTTGATCAATCTCACAAGCGGCTTGGTAAAAATACAACATACTCGGCAACTCCGCTCATTTAAAGATTTGAAATTATTTGGTTACGTTTACCGCGCGGGGTAATTTTAATGTCATCAACAAACCGAACGGTGACATCAAAATTATTGTGCAATAGGCTATCTATCTCACTGGCAATATCGCCTTTGATTTGGTCAGTCATTTTGCTCGTCGGAATACAATCAAAATACACATTGTCTAGTGTATCTTGGATCAACTGCCACGATGCCAAATGTTCCCCGTATTTCATTAATCGTGTATAGCCGACATCCAACAGATAACCTGGGGAGTATTCCTTACCTTCACGGGTTTTAAACTTGGAGTTGCTGCGCCCTTTAAAGTCACCAATTTGTCTGAAGATGCGGCCACAGGCACACGTTTCGCCTTCCGGTTTTAACTGGATCATGTCACCTTGACGATAACGTATAATCGGCATCGCCCAGTTATACAGGTTGGTCGCAATGAGCTCGCCCAATTCGTCGTCTTCAATCACTTGATCATGCTCATCAACCACTTCTACAATGTTGATATCTTCCCAAATATGGTAACCACCGTGACGACACTGTGCAGCCACAGTACCCGCAAGCTCTTCAGAACCATATTCATCCAAAACAGGTACACCAAAAATCTCACTCCACTGATCACGCTCTTGCTGTAGAGACATTTCTGATTTCACATTAATACATTTCAAATTAGTGCGAATGGCCTCAATATCGGCTTGATTCAAACCTGTCAAAATATCTTTCAGTTTGGATGGGTAAAGCGTCAACATATGTGGTTTTGACGCCACCAGTTTTTCGCGAGAGTCTTCTACACTATCTAGGGTCCAAATATGCGTCAGAGGAAAGCGCCCTTCTGGTAGAGAAGCAAATGGATAAACACCAGTGTAAACATAAGTTTGACGATAGTGATCTGGGTAACCATCCATCATCATGTGATAGATCCGATAGGCAGTAACAACACGTTCAATCATGGTATCGTCGCTATAAGCTACACGCACAACCTTACCACTTGACCCACCGGTAATAGCCGTTTGTACATTGTCTAGGGTGTAGCCCTCAGCGAGGCTGTTATGAGGGAAGTTATCTATCAGATCATCTTTTTCAATGATGGGGAGTTTGGCAATATCCTTAACCCCTTTGATCTGATCAATGTCTACACCATGACGGTCATATTTAGCGCGATACATGGGCACATTGTTATATGCGTGGCGTACCATTTTGACAAACTTTTCATCTTTGAGTTTATTCAGTTCATCACGATTAAGCGTCTGATTATGTTTTAATTCTTGCCATATTTTGTAGCCATCAACGGATAGCTTTTCTAATTCTTCGGTCGTGAAATCTCTCATTTTTTCTCAATTCCTTTATGTTGATAGATAGCAGCTAAATAACGGCCTATATGTTTTGTCGTTAATTCTGAGTTTGAGGTATGCCGTAATGCCAAGGCGTGCCAGTGGTTGAGATTGCATAGCGAGTGATCGATTTGCCTGTCGCCATCAACAGCACCACAGCTAAACTCAAAATGATTTAGGACATCTTGACTAAAATAGCCGCGGCTACTGATAAACGTGCGAGGATCCATGCTTTGGTCATACTGACCACGCTGCCATTCAATGGCTAACAGTAATTCAATCATGTCCTTAGTTACTTGATTGCCAAGCGATCCCAAAGAAATCACACTGATCCCAGCCGACTGCTCGTGCAGGGCCATATCTTGCGTTAGCGACTCGAGTAGCTGCGCACTGTGTGAAGATTGATTGATCCCTGCTCGGCACATTTGAGTGATACAGTCTTGCTCAAAACACGTTGAAAAGAGTGAATTCAGTGTAGATCTTGCAACATCTTCTTTGGTGATGAAGCCAAACTGACTCGGATGAGCGCAAAGCTCCAACTCAGTACGGGTGTAGACGGTACTATCTCCACAGCCAATAATATGTGCCTCGTCAGTGGCCTCATACCCTATCAAAGCCCTTGGGATAGTCAGTCCGACAGAAGCATGCGCACTTTCATGTAAATTAATCAGCAGTTGATGCAGTGCGCCATTAAAATAGATTTTCCACAACAACAGGTCTCCGCCACTGATCGTCGATAATCCATGTCGGTAAGGGCAGCTGATCCCCAAACCACCAGCCCCCCCACTTGACACCTTTTGAATACGCTTTACCCCGTGTTCAAATGCCGCTTTTAAGCAATTAAAGTACGCAAACATCATTTCTGAGGCCTGTTCGAGCGACGTATTTTTAAATATTGGCACCAAGATATTGCCAACCGGTAAGCAATCAATGATGTAATCCGGTTTTAACGTTTGAATTAGCGCCGATAGTCTGTCAAAACCTTCATTGCAGAAGATGTCAAAATGAATGATATCAACGCCATCTTCTTGACCCAGCTCTTTTGTCAACGCTGTGCGCCTTTGCATAGACTTACAGTGCAGCGTTAACTTTTCTACACTATGATCCATCAACAGCCTTTGCGCACAGGCCTGTCCGACCTCCCCACATCCCAGTATCAGCACGTTCATATCATGCAACCTTGCATATCCACACATAGCTGTTATCAACAGCGAGTGGGATCTCTTTGGTAATACTTAAACGGCTATTGTCAAAAATAGACATATAATCTGCACGAGTGCGAGGGATCAATCCTTGAAGTCGGTGAATATAATCAAACCCCTTTGAAAATATGTTATTAATTTCATTTGGCTTTTCACCAGTGACCGTATCAAAAATAACGATGTATTTTAGATTTGGAAAAATTTCACGATAGTTACTCAGCAAGCGCTCTAATCGTTCGTTTGGCTCAATATGGTGTGTGAAGAAAGTAAACATAATGGCTTCAATGTCTTCATGTTGACCTTCAATTTTGGTGATATCTTGCTGTTTAAACTCCACACCGCCGACCCCTGATTTGGCCAGGTTTTGGTTCGCCAATGCAACCGCATTGGCATCCATATCCATACCTACCCCTTTCAAACCAAAGTTTCGACACAGCTTGATTAATCGCAGTCCAGCGCCACATCCCATGTCACACAATGTGCCCGTTAAGTCTAATTCAGCAACGACTTGGTCTAGTTGCTTATCAATGAACGATGAGCCAATTTCCGCGGAGTGTTTTGCAACACTGCCACCATCATAAGGGATGCGGTCGAGCTCTCCATCAAACATACGCTCTTGCTCACTGAGTAAATCACGATAGGCATACAGCCAAAGTTTAAATATCGGGACTTTCTTTTTAATCTTTTCCCGGCTGACCAATAATTGGTATTGCTCTTGCTGCGCTGAAAAAATACCGCCTTCACACAGAGAATTGAGAATTGCGTCTAAATACGACCCTTTATCTTTATATACTTCCTTCAATAGATGTTCACTGACACGGTCATTGTCATCTAGGTGCTCAAAGAGCCCCATATGCTCTGCAAGCATTAAAGCTTTACTGGTAATACAACCAGAAAATGCAATATCAAGATTGTCATACGCGCCCATGGCGACTCCTTTCATGTTGTTTAATATTGTCCACCGCTTTGGCAAGCAAAGCCTGTATTGCTTCTCGCGATTGCGCAGCAATGTGAGTCGTTGCCATAAATACCGAGGGCTCTAACGACAACAACCCATACTGATCGTTTGCAACGCCGGGCGTGTCTAGCCACTCTTGGTAATACCCATCCATGTATGCGGAGCGAATTGTTTTTGTTGTCAGCGCATTCCTTAGTGCTGTCGGACAAATGACGTGTGGGGAGCTGAAGCACAGAAGATCCAGCTCTTGATTGGCATTAGCCAAAACGTTTTCATCGATAAGCGATTCAGTTGTCTCATTGAACGTCACACTGACGACCACTAAATCACAGGTGCTCATGAGTTCAGGTAACGCTAAAAATTCAAGTCGATGGGTATCATGTAACACTTCTTTAGGAGATCTTGCATGATAGTAAACAGGCTGATCACTCACGGTGCGTATCAGCGTGAGCAAGGAGCGATTAATATTCCCAAGCCCGATCAACCCGATTTTCGACCCAGCAAGCTCTTTGTAAGGGGTTTGAAACCACGTGCCTGCTTGCATCTTTTGCCATGAAAAATGAAACCGAGTATTCCTCATTATCATGGTGGCAAAAGCAAACTGAGCCACCGTCTGGGCATTGAGCTTAGGGGTATTCATCACCTTAACCCCGCTCTCAGAAGCAGCTTTAAGATCGATAAAACTACTCGTGCCAGTGCCAAGCACTACCACCAACTCAAGCACTTGAGCAGCACTTAAAAACTGCGCTGAACAATGCTCAGGACCACCGATAATGTAATAATGACTATCCACCAACGCATCGATGATCTGTTGCTCATCTTTTGGCTCTTTGAGGTGACAAATTTGGCAATCTAACTGCGTTAATTGAGTGATATCAACATCGCCAGTAACAAGTAGCTTTTTCATATCACTTTTCCAGGATTCGGGTTACAGCTTCTTTTAACTTGCCAATCCCTTCATAGAATTCCGCATCAGGTTTCATCAGAGAAACTCGGATAAACTGCGTGTGCTGCGATTTTGAATTCCAATAAAAGAAGCGCCCTGGTAACACGGCAATATCATGCTCTTTTAGGCGAGCGGCAAAACTGACGTCGTCGTATCCTGTTGCACTGATGTCTATCCAACAAAGTGGCAGCTGACACTTTTCATCATTGTCAAAAACTTTCAATCCAGTACCCGCTAAGGCATCATTAATGGTTTCACTGCGTCTTCTCACTTCATTTTTAATCGTCGCATCAACACCAAACTTGGCTGTGACGGCAACAAACTGCTTAAGCAATGCCAATGCAAAATTACTGCTACACAGGAAAATCTCTTCATAGAGTAAGCGCATTGTGCTGCTGATGGCCTCTGAATAAACCATCAGGCTGATTTTAAGGTCTTGGGTTGGCCACGTTTTACCTGTATCTTCAATCACAACGTAATCAATGCCAGACTGCTCTAGGATCTGATAGTCATCGAAGTTAGTTTTGCCATATATTCTGAATGTTCTATCTAGCAAAATCGTAATGTTGTGTGCTTTACATTGTTCTACAAGATAGACAAATTCAGACTCAGTCATCTCCAAACCAGTTGGATTATTTGGATTGACTAGAAACAATGCATCGATGTCGCCACTACTCACTATCTGTGCTAATTGATGTTCATTTTTCAATGCCAATTCATCAAACGCACTAATATCAACACCACGACGCTTTAAAAGTAGATATAAATTATCAAAAGCAGGTTCAATCAATGCGGTACGCTTATTCTCCTTATGGAGCCACGCTGCAACAATATCAATCGAGTTTGACGCAGTCGGACACACACTAAAATGATTAGTTGAGTGCAATGTCGATGAGTCAATGAGTTCAGCAAATTGGTTTTTAAACGCTTTCTCCATATCTGGAATAGAGTGATCTTTACCCTCTTGCCAGTAGCGCTGTAAGTTATTAATAATGTCGACATAATGCTCATTAATATCATGGTAAGCATGTCCGTCTGCAAAGTTATAAAGATAACTTAGGCCTTCGACTTCAACTTCAGTCAGACTATCGTAACGATCGGTGTTCATGATGTTTCCTTATCAAATTAATAGTGTTAGCTACAGGTTTCATCCTGGACGGCGAGCATAAACTGACGATTCACCTGAATACTGAGCGCAATCGACTTTGTATTGCCAAGTAAATGTACTTTCTGGTCACCTATGCGAGTAAATGGGATCCCAATGCGCTTAAGAATGCGTTCAACTGCAGTTGTGGTTACCGTGACGTATTCCTTGATGCCGTTTTCAATGGCATAGTCATATATGCCTTTGAATAGCTTCATCGTAATACTGCTGCTTTTATTGGTTTCTGATTGAGCAAGACGCTTATCAACAGCAAAGCGACTCAACTCGTAAACGGATTCGGAAGCAGGTATGGAGTGGCCTTCAAGTAAAGTAGGAAACGTGTTTTTAAGCATATATCTACCCAAAGTTGGGAGAATTCGCCAACATCCATAAATCTGCATGCTATTGTCTGTAACGTAGAGATACTGCGCATTTGAATAGTCGTACTCATCAGACTCAAGCTGCAGATCTAACTGCTTGCTAGTATGTAGCTCCCACTTTAGGCGCTTAACAAAAACTTGATAACGCAAACGACAAATTTGCTGGTATTCTTCTTGTGGAATTGAATTATAATTTACACATTTTGTAACGACTCTCATCGGTAGCTCTCCCCTTACGACGTACCGAAATGAGTATAAAAATTCCAAATCATTTTCATACCTGTCAGATCTGACAGGTATTGCAAAAAACCGGATTAGCGTAACTTTAGGAACTGTTCGCAGCAAGTTCGGGGATATTGAAGTGAAAAAAAGACATTATCACACTTAAGGTTAAGCATTATTACGACTGTAGAGCAGTCGCGCAGATAACGATGTAATACATCATTTCTGTGTAATTACCCTTGTGCGATAGACGTGTTTAACGTCTAACATAGTTATACCGAAAAAGGACTTATCTTGGTAGAGGAGCAGATACATATGAACTTTATGCCCCCAAACTGAGTAAAACTAAATCACCATAACTCCAGTGCTTAAGTGTGTTCATTTGCGTATATGAAAAAGCCGCGACAACATTGGTATCGCGGCTTTGTAAATTTTAAGAATGAATAAACTTATTCAAACTCAATGGTCACAATCTGCTTGAGACTATATCCATTGTTGTTATCGTAAACGACATAACTAAATGAATCGCTGGCGCCATTTGCGCTGCCATTTGGCGTATAGGTAAATTCGCCTGAATATTCATTGATGACCACCTCACCATAAGCAGGCGCATCAGCGAGTCCAAACGTGATACCTGACCCACCAGGAAGCTTGCCGACAAACGAAGCATACTCAGTGGTCGTAAACTTTACATCCAGACCATGATTGACTTCAGCCGCACCAAAAATAGTGCCGTTGTATCTATCGACTGCTTTATTCTTATGGGCTTCCTGTTCAAAGTCATAATATATCAACATGTCTTGTTCACAGCCCAACACCATGTCATCTTTACACACATTGAGCTCATCTTCAGACAAAGCGCGCGTCCATATAGCGACATCGTCAATGTGACCTTTAAAGGTGTTTGAGGACGTATTTGTATGGCTATATGCTCCTATACGAAGTGGTTTATGGTTGCTCAAGTTACGTTTATTACCTAAGCCGTTACCAGAGCTGGCGACTTCATTGCCGTTAATATACAACCTCACCTTGCCACCTTCCCAATCGGCGACCACTGCAACATGATACCAACGACCCGTTTTAAACGTGCCTGCTGCGTAGGTCTTCTTGCCGTCATTGACAGCATCATGGTGATATTGCAATTTATTAGCGCTGTTAACACTTAAGCTCCAACCTTTGTAACCTGCGTTCGCTGAGATTTTTTTCGCAAAAATATTACGGTTTGACCCATTTGAACCTGGCTCTAAATAAATCCAAGCTGAGGCTGTAAAGTTGTCACCAGCAAAGTCTATCGAACCGTCGCTGGCATCAGCAATCTCGATATAATCTCCATTGCCATCAAGTGTTAAGTACGAGTCGTATTTTTCTAACGTTGGCTCGTTAACTAACGTCATGGTACTTTGACCCAACAGATCGGCTACTTGAGCATCAACCACATTATCGAAGTTGTAATAAGACACAAGCCTTGAATCAGTTAACGACGCACTTAATGCACGATTAGCCGCAATCGTCTGTTGAGGTAGCGCTTGGTTCCAAATACGGATCTCATCAATTTGACCATTTAGCTTTTTAGTCACACCATCGTTGCCTGAACCCCATACAAAATACACATTGCTTGAGTCAGCCGCGTCAACTTCAGAAATGATCAATTCACCATCTAAATACACAGATAGTTGCTGTGTCGGCTGATCATAGCTGATGGCATAGTGTTGCCATTGACCAACATTAATTGTTTCTGTCGATTTAAATGTGGTATTCGTTGCTTTAATACGTAAGCGACCATCAGAGAATATTCTGATTGCAGCTTTTGACTTGTTGTCGCTTTCTGTAAAGGTCATTAAGTTTGAATTGTCATCGGGGTTCAATGCATTCACTTTCACCCATGCTTCAATTGTATAAGAGCTATTCGGATTAAAACCTGAGTTCAGAGTTTGAACCATGCTCTGATCCGTGCCGTCAAAGACAATAGATTGACCGAAACCGTTCATAATTGATAGATCTTTGTGGAACGGGCTTTCTACATAGGTCCATTCAGAGCATGTTGGGCTACCAAGATCAGTACCATCGTCAGGTGTCACACAAAATGCCACATAGTTATCAATATCGTCTAATGACAAGGTATACGATTGATAAAGCCCACCTTCAATCACTTGTGCGTCAGTCTCATTGCCAGTTGCAGAGCGATACCATTGGAAACGTGTCGCTTCTTCGATATCCCCATCTGGATCTGAGTAAGCATAAGTCGCAGATACTGTCGATTTACCAATAAACACACCCGTTACTGTGACATCCGAGGCAACAGGCACATTATTGTTGTAAGACAATACCGGCTCTCCGCACACGCCATTGGTATTACATAAGTCAAACGACAAGTGTGTTGTATATGAATTGTCTGCAAGGGTAACTTCTGTTGGACCACCAAAATCCGTATCAGAGAACTCAAACACCCACTCACTATCCATTAACGGACCGTATGAGCCTTTTTCGTACTGAATGCCTTGCTTACCCATGAAGTAAGTTTGTGCATCAGTACACACAGCTTCTTGCACGTTGTAAGAAAACTCTAAGAATTTAAACGGCATTTTATATGACGCTTTCATCTTACTGTTGTTCACAAACTTAGACTGAACATCCACTGTTAATGTCGCGTCGATCATGCCATCGTTATTAACATCATGCGCAAGCTCAGGCGTGAATACGATGTCTTCTTCTGGGTCAAAATAAATTTCTGTGCCATCTTCCAGCACTAAGATTGCTGAAGGTTCAACGTTCAACTCAAAGTCTTGGAATAAATCCAACGTAATACTCACAAAAGTATCTAAGGTGCTGAACTTATAACTACGGTATAAATCTTCGCCCACTGGTGCATAAAAATCGTCAATACACTGCTCAGAAGTGCCTTCGACCGCTTCCATGCCCGCTTTAGCATGCCATTTGGTCCAGTTTGACCCCCAGTATACTTCTTCAGACACCCAATCAATTAAGTCATGACCGGCAAGGAAGCGTAATTTATCTACCTCTAAATTAATCGCTTTCTCAATGGCTTTTCTGGCGCTGTTTGCGACATCAGCAGCCAACGTATCACGGGTTAGATTTTTGATATACAGCGCAATCTCTTCGTCTGTCGTTTCAGCGCGAACAAAAGAGGTGATCGATGCCAATGGATCTGAGTGATCAGTGCTGATGATTTCAAACCCATCGGTCGCACCAAGGTGAGCATAAACCACATCGACAAGGTAATCGCCGTCAACCATGCTGGTGTCATACGTTAGGTTTGAACTCACTTGTTTTGCATGTGCAATGGTCGTTGCTAACGACAATTCATAATGGTGTTCTGCAATGAGCGTAGCAATTTCGTCATCCGTCAGCTCACGCGTTAAGTCATAAACTTCCACACCCTCGTCCAACTTGTAACAATCGGCACGATTTAACGCATTGGCACAGTTGTCACCATAAATACCAAATGACTCTGAACCGACGGTTTTTTCATATGATCCGTACTCTATTTCAGTTTTATCGTTTAGCTTTTCAAAAACATCTGATTGATATTGTACTAATAGGTCTTCAATAATTAATTCTGCAGAAACCTGCACCCCAGGCGATGACGCCATGAAGTTAGCGTTTGAATCTACTTTAAATTGCGTGGTTAGATTAACTGGTTGACCTACTTGAATCTCATCAGGGTACTTCAAGTCCATTGTGAGTGGAATATCGGCTTCAACCCAACCACCAAACAAATCTAAACCACCAACGTAATGAATTTTACCGTGTGCTAAAACTCTGAAGATAGTTGCTTCAGATGGAGTTTCAGTCTCCGGAATATCCCACGTCATTTTAGTTTCAGTTGATGCCCAATCAGGTGAACTCATACCAAGCAATTCAAGCACGGTATTGTTACCCCAATAACTGCCCTCACCACTTGCGTCACCAGAAAAACTGATAGTCATGGCTTCCATATCTAATACATCAACGGTAATGTTTGCCACATCTGTGGTATTGTATTGGTCATAAACGATGACTTCTAAGTTATACGTAGCGGTGTTCTCAAAGTCTAAACGAGAAATGTCAGGGCTGATGCTCAATACACCGGTTTGTGCATCTAGCACTAAGTCACCATCTGTGTTGCCACTTAGAATTTGGAAAGTAACAAAGTCGCCAACATCATTAGGGTCGGCCAAAATAGTGCCAATCTCAGTACCGCTTGCAGAGGCTTCACTCACAGTGAAAGATTGTGCTTCAATAGTCGGTGCATTGTTAACCGCAATACTCACACCATCTTGCACTAACATGGTTGCAGCACCGGCTGTAAACACTTTATAAGTGATATTTTCGATAACTTGCGTTGTGCCTGAGTCAACCCACTGGTTGTTCGCCGCACCAATGTAGTCATCATCATCACCTAAAATGCGCAAGTTTGAGTTACTGCTGACACTTTTATTCAGTGTGATTGAGTTTGCACCTGAGCCTCGAATATCAAACACTTCAACATTACGAACGCGAGATGCTTGCGCGGCGAGATTGAGATTAATACCTGCCCCGTCAAAGATTAACGTATCTGTATTACCGCCCCCGTCGATACGGGTAAACGTATTATCAGAAATGTAAATGGTATCTTCACCGGAACCTGCATACACCGCATCTGCCCCTCCATTGGTGCGAATAACATCATCACCGGTTCCAGTTGCAATATTATCTGCCGTTGCTGCACCTGCGATTGTATCATCACCCACAGTGCCCCACAGTGTCACTAAATTGCCATCGCCGTTTAATACATACACTGCACCGGTATTGCTTAAATTGTTTTTATCAGCAGAAGGCGTACCAAATTGAATATCTTTGATGCCATCGCCATTGATGTCGCCGGCGCTGGCGATGAACTGACCTAACTGCTCGCCCCCGTTACCTTCAGAGTAGAAACCTTGTTTTGTCTCAATGATTTCGCTTAGGTAAACAGGATCTGTACCTGCACGCCCATACACGGCATACACACGACCTTTGTTATCTTCTGCAAACGGGTCGCCAATAATAATGTCGTCAAAGCCATCACCATTTAAGTCGCCTGCCCCACCTATGGAGCCCAAAATAACCTGCAAATCACTGTGATCAATGTTGGACGCATCGTTATGAATAACAAAGCCGCCGTTGCCTTGTGCAATATCCGCTAAATTAATTTCATCGGCAACATTTACGCCACCAAATAAGATATACGCACGCGGGTGGTCAATGGCAGAGCAACACCCTGTATCGGTCAGTAACAAGGCGATGTCGTCAACACCATCGGCATTCACGTCACCAACGTGAGAGGTGGTAAATGAAGGCAGTGTATTTAAGCTTGCGCGGCCAAAATCAAAGCCATAGTTGCCGCTGGCTTCAGGGATGATTTTAATGCCATTTCCACTCGATTTGATGCTGTTGTACTTAATTGATTCACCACCAATACGGCCGTACGCCACATAACTGGTGCCGGACGTATCAACATACAAACCGTGGCTTACGATAAAGTCCGTTAAGCCGTCACTGTTAAAATCCCCGGTGGGTAATACTTGCGCACCGTAGTGCCACCCACTAAACAGTCTTCTGCTTGGACGAGTGATCGCAAAACCTTGCGTGTTGTAGTCTGTTGCAACATTGGCTAACTGAACCACGTTATTGTCTTTTTTACCGTAAACAACATAGGCTAAGTTAGGATCTGCGGTACCATCTTCTAGCAAGTCCCTTAATTCAAATGAACCAGTCCCCGCTAAAAAACGCGTAACCGTTTCGCCGATAACAATGTCACCGAGACCATCACCATTCACATCGCCAACAACTAACGTACCACCGGCATAGTCTTCAGTGTAAGCACCATGAATAGCAAAACCGTAATCGCTCCCGCCAGCATTCATATCAGACAATGGAACATAGTTAGTACCAGTTTTACCGAATACAACGTAGGTTGAACCTGAATTCTTACCGTTAGTACCTGCATAAGGCGCACCAACTACTACATCTGATAATCCGTCGCCGTTAATATCAACGCCTCCAGCAACAGCAAAACCTGCGTTGTCGCCAGACTCAGCTCCCATGATCCCAAAACCACGAGTACCACCGATCACTTCCGTTAGTGATGGGAATGTGCCCGTTGCATCACTGAAAAGAACGTAAGCTGCACCATTATCTTCGTACATAAAGGTGCCATCATTTCTGTAAACATCTGCTTGAGGAGCGCCGACAATGATATCGTCGAAACCGTCACCGTTTACATCCCCTGCTGGGGCTACTGACCAACCAGCCCAATCAGCGGCTTCTAAGCCATCGATTGATTGTGCATTGTTGTTCAGGGAGTCATTAATGTCGTTTACGTTAATGGTAACAGTCGAATCATACGTATTGCCTGCCCCATCTTTTACACGAACCGTTAAGACGTACTGATTGTTACCCAACTCAAAGTCTAATTGTGTTTGGTCAGCAACTTTAATGTCACCTTTGATTGCATCAATTGAGAACACACCCGCATCATTACCCGAGATGATTTCATAGCTATAATGTTCTAGTGGTATATCCCAACGACCCGCTTCAAAAATTTGATAATGTAGTTCAAACTCACCAAAGCGATTTGGTACCACACTTTCATTATCGCCATGCAAATACCCTTGCAGCATCATAGGCGCAACGAAATTGAAGCGCACCGCCGCATCAACGATGTCTTTATCTATTCCGACTGCTTGAACGAATACAACAGGGTTGTTATAAGATTTCGAAAAAGTGATTGAAAATGGCGCATCACTGCCTGAATCAGCGACTTTAATGACGCCCGTTTCACCCACAATCGCCAAGCTTTCTGTAAATAAAAAGCCAGAGCCTTGCAGTGCAAACACATTAACATTTTCAGCCGCATGAGCGTCATCATCAATGTTATCAATGTGTACTTTCACACGGTTTGCAGAGACTTCATCAATCGCTACACCACTTTGAGATGTGCCATTGTAGGATGCTAAGGAGGTTAAAATGGTTGGGGTTTCTGTGATCGGCGCACTAAACGCATGACCATGCACCTGATGTGTCACCGTAGTGCCTGTACTTGAAACTTCAAATGGCTTGTCATTCCAAAGCGCTGAGATGGGCTCAGCAAATGCTATCCAGCCAAGCGTTTCACCCTCACCAGTATTGGTAAAGCTTTGAATGACACTGGTGCCTTTTTTATCTAGCTCAGATTCAAGTACGGCCTCAAAGCCCTGCGCACTGACGTTATCTAAGCGGTGGCGCATCAATAATCTATTGTTGTTTTTGCTCGTTAGGCCAGAGTAAGAGTAAGTACTGACTTCATACTCTACTGCATAGTCACTATTGGATTGGATCTGACCAAAAACAATCGGCGCTTGTGTAAAACTTGAGGCAAATGAGATGGGCTCAAATGCTTCACCATTGGTTACCCAATTTTTTATGTCTGTTTTACCGACTTCCAAGCGCACCGTTTTATCGGATATGCCATCAACAAAACTCACCCGACCTATGGTGGTGTTCGTTTTGGTATTTTCATCAACATGGATTGTTAATGGTGCCATGGCAGCTTGCGCACTATTGGGGACAGTCGCCCCCAAAGTCAGCAAGGCTAGGCACAGTTTAGTCCGCATCATAATATTAATACCCCCTATTAATTGACAGAGACAGTTCAATTTAGGGTTTATGACATGCAATTGTGCCAAGAATATGGAATGGATTAAAATATGCGCAAAACATCATTATTTAAAATATAAGAACAATAAAAGTATGAGAATAACAACAGCCAAAATGTCCAAGAGATAAACTATGACAGCGCTTTGAAGTACCCATTAAAGATCACAAGTAGAGCACATAAGCAAAAATTCAAGCTTGGAATGTACTAAGTACCAGCGGTGGTATTTATGAAGAGGCATTTGAGTGCAACTGTGTGCCAAAGCGCTAAGAAATCGCGCTTTTAAGATTAGAAAGCCGCTTGAAGATTCAAGCGGCTACTAAAATATGTGAGTCGGCCTATAAGCCGGGTTCTGTCCCTCTTGCGAGGTGATAATCATTCGTCTAGGCCTAAAATCGCTCTTAGGCTCAAGCAACCTACCCGGTTCCGATGTGGGCCACACCATAAGGAACCCTATTTGGTCTTGCTCCGGGTGGAGTTTACCTTGCAACCGACTGTTACCAGCGGCCCGGTGCGCTCTTACCGCACCCTTTCACCCTTACCAACCGAGGTTGGCGGTCTTCTCTCTGCTGCACTTGTCGTGGGCTTTCACCCCCCAGCCGTTAGCTGGCACCCTGCCCTGTGGAGCCCGGACTTTCCTCCCCTTGATCATTTTCGTCACAAGCAGCGATTATCCGGCCAACTCGCGGCGCATTATACCTGTTTCTAGCCTAAAGCACAGCGGATTTTTTGCTATTCTTCTCTTTGTGCAATAATCGCTTTGTATAACGCGTTCTTTTTAAGACCAAAGTACTCAGCAGCTACTCCGCAGGCTTTTTTAAGCGGCATTTCAGCTTCCAAAAGCGAAATTAACTTTTGTGCTTCAGGCGTGATTGCCGCTGTTTCTTTGCCTTTACCCGGTAAGATAAGTACTAATTCACCGCGCTGGCGTTCAGGTTCATCCGTTAGAAAAGCAATTAGCTCAGACACTTCACCGCTAAAAAACGTTTCATATGTCTTGGTGAGTTCTTTGGCAAACACCACTTGCTGCTGTTCTCCAAGCGCGCTGACAAGATCATCCAGACTCGCCATAATGCGATGCGTACTTTCATACATAATGCTGGTGATCCCAGACTCAAACGCCTCTTTGAAAAACTGCTGTCTCGCTTGACTTTTTGCTGGCGTAAAGCCAATAAATTGAAACTTATCGGTTGGCAGGCCTGAGCAACTCACGGCAGCAATGGCAGCGCACGCACCAGGGACCGGGGTCACTTTAGCACCGGCCTCACGACATAAATTCACCACGGCATACCCGGGGTCACTGATCAAAGGGGTGCCCGCATCTGAGACCAGCGCAATATCTTTGCCGTCATTCAACCAATCTAATATTTGTTGGGCTTTTTGTTTTTCGTTATGATCATGCAAAGCAAAGGTTTTTGCTTTAATATTAAAATGGCTCAAAAGTTTGCCTGTATGGCGTGTATCTTCTGCTGCAATTAGATCTACGTCAGCTAAGGTTTTCAGCGCCCGTTCACTAATGTCTTCTAAATTACCAATTGGTGTGGCAACGATGTGCAGGGTGCCAATTTTGTCTAAAGTGTCGGCTTTTGTCATTGAGCTCTCCAAGATCAGTCAGTAAGATATTCACATACAAGGTGATGAGTGAAGGTATACGCGTGCAACTGAAAAAATTAAGTCTAGTAGTGGCTGTATTGTCCGGTTTATCGGCCTGTGGCACAACCCCTAAAAACGTACAGCCGACGACAAACCCGCAGACGCAAGTGGCAACCGAGCAACCGACTGAGAATATGGACGCCAGTTCACTGTATACGCTTGCTCTATCAAAACAAGGCGCAAATAGAATTCAGGTACTTTATAGTGCTAGAGAAGCCGCAATCAATGAGCAAAACTGGTCTATGCTGGAGCAGATCTGTTTTGAGTTAGAGTCCAAAGCCAGCGTTGATCATGTGCAAAATAAACTCTACATCGCGTTTGCCCAAAAAGAGCAAGGAAAGTATGAAAGCGCGCACACCATATTGACGAATGTCAGCGACCAGCTTCGCCTTGCGGAACATAAAGGGTGGCATCAATACCTCAAAGGCAGTATTTTTGCCTCTCAAAAACTCCCCAAAAAAGCCCTCGTTCACTATTTTAAAAGCGCCGATATCGCACAGCAGAACAGGCTCAACATTACAGGTTTAAATCAAGATATCTGGGCTGCATTACAACAATTGTCTTCCTATGCTCTAGAACGCTTTGATCGTGGCTCAGTCATTCAGCAAGGCTGGGTGAAGCTCGCCAAATATCATCAAGTTTATTTAGGCTCCACGGTGCAATTACACCAAGCCATGAATAACTGGCAAAGACGCTATAAAAATCACCCTGGCAGTTTTATCATTCCGAATGAAGTCAAATCGACACTTAACTTAGCGCCTTATCAAGCGACTAAACTCGCTATTTTACTACCCCAATCAGGCAGTAGCGAGCGGCTGGGCGCTGCTTTAAAAAATGGTTTTTTGGCAGCAATGGACAAGAGCCAAATTGAAGAGATCTATTTCATCGATGAAATGGATAGTGCCGAGCTCATTGATAGAGAACTGCAAAAAGTCCAAGCCGATTTTATTATCGGCCCGCTATTAAAAAATAATATCGTCAAAGTAAAGTCTAGTCCTTTGGTTGCGCAATCTTCAGCTATCTTTCTCAATGAGGTGGACCCACAAGAAGCGGAGCGCATTCACCAAGAACATTATTATTTTGCGCTCAACCCAGAACATGAAGTCGAGCAAGCTATGGTGCACTTTTTAGCTAAAGGATTTCAAAAACCCATGCTACTAGCACCCAATACACCATCAGGACAACGCTTAATATCGCACTTTAATGCTCAGTGGCAACGCTTTAGCAAAACGGAGCCAGAGAGCGGCTTTTACAACAACAGTGAAGACATGGTCGACGTGATCACTGAGCTACTTGAAGTTGATCGCTCAAAAGCCAGAATTAAAGAGGTTAAAAGCTTATTCCGTAGTGAAGTCGAGAGCGAAACACGCTCAAGAAGAGATATAGATGCGATATACATTTTAGGCGACGCAATCGAAACCCGCTTACTAAAGCCATACTTAGATGTAAACGTCAGCACATTTGCCGAGCGGATCCCGCTGTATGCGAGTTCACGCAGTTACAGTAAGCAAATTGATAAAACGGACAAAGGAGATTTAGAAGGACTTTACTTTACCGAGTTACCTTGGATGCTGCCTGACGCCATTAACGAACGTAATTTAAGAGATACCTACGCTCGCCTTTGGCCTGAACAAGCAGACATAGAACAGCGCTTATTTGCAATGGCTCATGATGCACTAAACTTAATTCCAGAGCTAAAACAACTCAGTAGAATACCAGGTAAGGAGTTCGATGGGTTAACCGGTGCGTTAAGTATCAAAGAAGCCAATCAAATACACCGCAAATTGAGTTGGGGGCAATACCATAAAAATCGGATACGTTTGGTTAGTTTAGATGAGCGCCCTCCGACACCCTTATTCATGCAAGAGGCTGAATAACCGATTTTAGATTTGGTAAGTCATGATGACTTGCCAACCTCAAGGAAAAAGGATGCTAAAAAGGATTTTTACCAACACCAGAAAGAAAGGCCAGTATTTTGAAGAAGCCGCTGAGCATTATCTGAAAAAGCAAGGCCTAACACCAATAGCACGCAATTACTTGTGTCGATATGGAGAAATTGATTTAATCATGAAAGATACCCACACTTGGGTATTTGTTGAGGTGAAATATCGTAAAAGCCAGCAATTTGGCGGCGCCATAAATACACTTTCACATCAAAAACAACAACGTCTAAGGCGGAGTATATATCAATACATGCAAGATTTTACCTTGCATAATGTAGCGCTGCGCGTAGACTTTGTTGCAATACAGGGGGATACCCCACATACGATACAGTGGATAAAGAACGTTTTTTAATATGCAAGAATCTATCAAAGCCATCTTTACCGAGAGTATTCAAGCGCAAATCGCAGCAGGAGAAGCACTGCCGGAACAGTTAGAAACAGCAGCATATGTGATTTCTCAAACATTGATCAACGGTAATAAGTTGATCTGCTGTGGTGTACCAAGTAGCCATATGCTTGCTGAACATTTTGCCAGTTTACTTATTAATTTCTATGAAACTGAGCGGCCATGCTTGCCCGCATTGACTCTAAGCCAATCCAATATCAATTTAAGTGGACAGGCAGCCAGTGGCCAGACAGAACTATTCGCTCGACAAATTCGCGCAGTAGCACAAGAAGGTGACTTGCTTTTTGCCATAGCACTCAATGGTAATGAAAAAGAGGTGATCAGCGCGGTTGAAGCGGCATTAACAAAAGACCTTAAAATCATCGCACTCACTGGTAATGATGGCGGTGAGCTGACAGGCTTACTCGGCCCCAACGACGTCGAGATCAGAGTCCCAAGTAAGCGTGCAAGCCGAATACTGGAATCCCACATGTTTACAGTACACTGCCTAAGCCAACTTATTGACAATATTTTATTTCCTCAGGATGCTTAATATGCTGTTAAAACCCATCTTGTTACTCATTACGCTCTCTTTATTACAAGGCTGTGCAGCTGCTGTAGTCGCCGGGACCGCGGGTGCCGTGTCCGCCGCCAATGATCGACGCACCATTGGTTCGCAAATAGATGATAATAGTATCGAGATTAAAGCCACAATTGCGCTAAAGAAAATTCAACGACTGGCAAAACATGCCAATATTAATGTAGTCAGTGTCAATGGCACAGTCCTACTAACAGGCCAAGTTGCCAATGCAGAAATGAAAACAGAAGCGAACAATGCGGTCAGCTCAGTGATTGGTGTTAAAAAGCTATTTAATCAAATTCGGATCGGCAGCAATATTGGTTTAGCGACAAAAGGTCACGATACGTGGTTGACCTCCAAGGTAAAAACTCAATTACTGGCTAATGATGATGTGAATGGCAGCAATATTAAGGTTGTCACTGAAAATTCAGAAGTCTTTTTAATGGGCATGGTTGCCCCTAAAGAGGCGGATAAAGCCGTTGAGATTGCAAGAAATATACACGGTGTAGAAAAGGTCATTAAAGCGTTTGAGTACCTTTAATGCCTGCGTGTAAATAAAAAAACCTGCCAATGCAGGTTTTTTTTTATTTGATAACACGTAAATGTGCGCCCTTTTTAGGCTTGCCTTCAACCGGCGGCTTCTGCGCCTCAGTTTCTGGGGTTTCTTCAGCTTCTGATATTGCCTCATCCGCAGAGTCATACGCTTCTTCTTCGTATTCCTCCTCTGTGCGTGGTTCTGAGAAAACAGTACCTTCACCATTTTCACGGGCATATATCGCCAACACAGCATCAACAGGCACATACACCTGCATTGGCTGGCCAGAAAAACGCGCACTGAAGCTCAGCGCGTCGTTATCCATACTGAAGTTATTCGCCGCACTTGGGCTCACATTAAGCACAATCTGCCCATCTTGCACAAACTGGACAGGTACCTGTACGTGAGGAAAGTTGGCATTGACAACTATGTGTGGCGTGCACTGGTTGTCCACGATCCACTCATAGAACGCCCTTAATAAATAAGGTCGATTAGATGTCATTAGCTGCGGATCTCGCGCTCAACATCTGTCAATGATGCTTGGAAAGACTCTCGCTCAAATAAACGAAGCATGTAATCTTTAAGCTCACCTGCGCCACTACCTGACAGCTCAATACCTAGCTGTGGTAAACGCCATAATAGAGGTGCCATGAAGCAATCTACTAAGCTAAACTCTTCACTCATAAAATAAGGCGCTTCGCCAAAGATAGGAGCAACTGCAAGTAAAGCTTCAGTTAATTCTTTACGCGCATTTTCAGCATCATTGCCTGATAAAATTTTCTCAGCAAGGCTGTACCAGTCGCTTTCAATACGATGCATCATCAAACGACTACGGCCACGCATAACTGGATAAACTGGCATTAATGGTGGATGCGGGAAACGCTCATCCAAATATTCCATAAT
Organism: Pseudoalteromonas luteoviolacea; assembly: GCF_000814765.1. Lineage (GTDB taxonomy): Bacteria > Pseudomonadota > Gammaproteobacteria > Enterobacterales > Alteromonadaceae > Pseudoalteromonas > Pseudoalteromonas luteoviolacea_H. The sequence goes on along the minus strand of NZ_JWIC01000004.1, from coordinate 150,307 downwards.
GATATTCGCTTGATACAAGCCTAGTTCACGATCGATCAAGGTCGGAACTGTACCATATGGGTTAATTTCATGTAGCGCTTCTGGCAAGTTATCCTTTTCAGCCAGATGAATATCAACACTTACACCTTTTTCTGCTAAAACGATACGAACCTGATGGCTATACATACAGTTTGCACCAGAAAAAAGAGTCATAACTGGGCGCTTATTGGCAGCTACGGCCATGCCTACCTCCATAAATTAATCACAAAGTAATCAAATCACTTTAAACAGCAATAGGGGCATATGCCCCTATTACCTATAATTACCATTGAGTGTTCAAATTAATGAACGTCTCTCCAGTACTCTTTCTTCAATAAGAAAGCTAAGATGAAGAAGATTACCAAGAATCCAAGCACTTTGATACCTATTGCCTCAGATTCTAATCGAGAAGGTTCACCCACATATGCTAAAAAGTTGGTGAGATCTCTCGCTGCTTGGTCATATTCATCGTCACTCATCTCACCGGAGCCGTCAGTTTCGACACCCACTACCTTGGTTACAGTCTCCCCATTTTCAACTACTTCTTCAGTAATTGGCATTGGTAAGCCCTGTAGTTCTTGAAGAACGTGAGGCATCCCCACTAAAGGGAATACAATATTGTTCACACCAAAAGGACGAGATTCATCTTTGTAAAATGACTTTAAGTATGTGTATATATAGTCTGGTGACTTAACACGAGAGATCAGCGTTAAATCGGGCGGTGCCGCACCAAACCATGTCGCTGCATCATCCTTCGACATTGAATTGAGGATATGCGAGCCTACTTTAGAGCCATCAAAGATGAGCGTCTCTTTTCCAATTTCAATTGGGATACCAATGTCACGGAACGTACGTTCATAACGCTGGTATTGCATCTGGTGACAACCTAAACAGTAATTCATGAACAATTTAGCGCCACGCTGCAACGATGCATTATCCCTCAAGTCAATATTAGCGTCCATAAGCGGAACTGATGGACCTGCTGCCATTGTTAAGGTCGGCAATAATGCGAATAAACCGATTAAAAGCTTTTTCATCATTTCGTCAACCTCGTTGGTAGTGGCTTGGTCACTTCATTCTTTGAATAAACATACAACAACACAAAGAACATGAAATACGTTACGGTGCATATTTGTGACAAAATCGTTGAAAATACCGTTTGTGGTGTCGCACCTGCCCAACCTAAAATCAAGAAGGTCACCACAAATTGTGCAATATTCAGCTTATGCCATTTACTGCGATAACGAATTGAGCGTACTTTACCTCTATCAAGCCATGGTAATAATGCCAACACAACTATCGAGGCCCCCATCGCCACTACGCCTGCTAGTTTATCAGGAATAGCACGTAAAATCGCATAGAAAGGCGTAAAATACCAAACAGGGAAAATATGCTCAGGCGTTTTAAGTGGATTAGCCGCTTCAAAATTAGGCGCTTCCAAGAAGAAACCGTTCATTTCAGGCATAAAAAACACGACCCAACAGAATAAAATCAGGAACCCTGCAACACCTAGCACATCCTTCACGGTGTAATACGGGTGGAATGGGATCGCATCCACTATATCTTTTTTGCTGGTATAGTATTCATGGAATTTAAAATTAGGTTTATCTTCTTCAGCAACAGTGCCTTTTTTGCGTTTAACCTCAATACCATCTGGATTGTTTGAACCCACTTCGTGCAGCGCAACAATATGTAGAAATACAAGAATGACCAGTACCAAAGGCAATGCGATAACATGCAGCGCAAAGAATCGGTTAAGTGTCGCACCCGAGATAACGTAGTCTCCTCGGATCCAAAGCGTTAGATCCTCACCAATGACTGGAATAGCACCAAACAATGAAATAATGACCTGCGCACCCCAAAACGACATCTGACCCCAAGGTAACAGATAGCCCATAAATGCTTCAGCCATTAGTGCCAAAAATATCAACATACCAAATAACCACAGTAATTCTCTGGGCTTTTGATAAGAGCCGTAGATCATGCCTCTAAACATATGCAGATAAACAACAACAAAAAATGCTGACGCACCGGTGGAGTGAAGATATCGCAATAACCAACCATATTCGACATCACGCATGATGTACTCAACAGAAGCAAATGCCCCCTCAGCAGAAGGGACGAAATTCATCGTCAACCAAATCCCCGTCACAATTTGGTTAACCAGTACCAAAATAGCTAACGAGCCAAAGAGATACCAGAAGTTAAAGTTTTTAGGAGCAGGATATTGCGCGATATGCATATTCCAAACGCGCGTCATTGGAATACGATCATTTATCCAACCCACGACTGAGCTTACAGTACCAGTGGGTTGCTTACTTGGCTCATCTACAGCCTGATTTTGTTCTTCGTAATTAGTCGCCATTATGCCACCTCTTCTTCTTCACCCACTAGAATCGTGGTGTCATCTAGGAAGGTGTATGGTGGTACTTCTAAATTCAATGGTGCTGGTACATTTTGGAACACTCGCCCAGCCATATCAAATTTGGAACCGTGGCACGGGCAGAAGAAGCCATCTGCTGTACCTTCCACTTTTTCGCCGAATCCACCATTCATAAAGGTTGGAGAACACCCCAAGTGGGTACAGATCCCAACCGCGACAAAAATCTCTTCTCGCTTAGAGCGATAGTTATTTTTCGCCGAATCTAACTGTTGTGCTTCATCAGAGTTAGGGTCACGAAGTTGATCTTCGTGTTGCTTCATTTGTTCTAACATTTTTGGTGTACGATAGATAACCCACACAGGTTTTCCTCGCCACTCAACACGAATTAATTGTCCAGGCTCAAGTTTGCTTATGTCCACTTCTACAGGAGCCCCTGCAGATTTAGCACGCTCACTCGGATTCCAAGACGCAATAAAAGGAACAGCAGCTCCAGCCGCACCAACACCACCTACGACAGAGGTAGCGATAGTTAAAAAACGGCGTCGGCTGTTGTCAACAGGCGCATTGCTCATCCACTTATCTCCACTATGATCCTCAACACTTGCTATATTGAGAACATCAGTTACAGCAGGTTAATTTTAAGATATTTCAAAATAGACGCGATCATTAGCAAAAACCATATAAAAAATATGGTTATTGCTATTCTAATTATGACCATATAAAGTGCTAAGCGCTTCAATAAACAGCCAATACTAGAAACGACAGGTTATGATATGACGTCTTTCGCAATGATTTCCTGACCAAGATCAACCTCTGTCCAGATGAGTGAAAATTTAATCAGATGATATCGCGAATAATTTACTTGCCCTGCAAGTGTAGCAGAGAAATGGTGAAAAATTGGTCAACCTAAAAATAACATTTAGGCTTTTTAGAAAGTTTAAAATAGTACGGCAGGAGTTTTTGGAAGACATACAAAGCGGAATAAACCGCTTTGCTTATATGCTTGAATATCACTACTGAATTAAAAAGTAGCCATTTAATTTGCGGTAATTTTCCCATCCGGCTGAACAGCTTGTAACATCTCGGTCTCGCCAATACAAAGCGACTTCTTTACCTGCTGTATATGCTGTTAGCGCCATTGAAAGCGAAGTTTGATCATCGGGTAATAAAATCCAACGAGTATTGGTATTGTCTAAATAAATTGCCGCTTGATTTTTGTCAGTCCACTTTACTAGTTTAATTATTTTCCCTCTACAGGTCACCTCTGCTTGAGCAGTGAATGTAAATATTAAAATGAAAATACAAATAAGGTATTTCATAATCAGTCCTTTTGAATGTCTAAATTTAAAAATTACCTGTCACAAGCCAATCCTATTGCAAAATAATGCAACAATGGAACAGGCGCAATCGTAAGTTCAAATCAGGTTAAAGAGCACAAAGGCCAGTGACTATTGATTCTAAACAGTTGAATACAGTCAACTAAGTGACAGATCCACCATAACTGTACCATTTTAATATACAAAAAAGAAACAAAAAACCCAGCACAAGGCTGGGTTTTTGCAAATTCTGAAACGTAATAAATTAACGTTTTGAGAACTGTGTCTTCTTACGTGCTTTCTTAAGACCAACTTTCTTACGTTCAACGCGACGAGCGTCACGAGTAACGAAGCCAGCTTTACGTAGAGTAGGACGTAGTGACTCGTCAAACTCCATAAGTGCACGAGTGATACCGTGGCGGATTGCGCCAGCTTGACCAGTCATACCACCACCTTCAACAGTGATGTAAAGGTCAAACTTCTCTGTTAGTTCAACTAGCTCTAGTGGCTGACGAACAACCATGCGAGAAGTTTCACGACCGAAGTACTCTTCGATAGAACGTTGATTAATTACGATGCTGCCAGTGCCTGGGCGTAAGAATACGCGAGCACTTGAACTTTTACGACGACCTGTACCGTAGTATTGATTTGCCATGATAGTGCTCCTTAAATGTCTAGAACCTGAGGCTGTTGTGCCGCATGGTTGTGCTCGTTACCTGCGTAAACTTTAAGTTTACGGAACATTTCACGACCTAGAGGACCGCGAGGTAACATGCCTTTAACTGCTTTTTCGATGATCATTTCAGGCTTTTTAGCTTGAAGCTTCTCGAAGTTAACAGACTTAAGACCACCTGGGTAACCAGAGTGAGCGTAATACATTTTTTGCTGTGCTTTGTTACCAGTTACAGTAACTTTCTCAGCGTTGATAACGATGATGTAATCACCAGTGTCAACATGTGGAGTGTACTCAGCCTTGTGCTTACCGCGTAGGCGAGCAGCGATTTCAGTAGCAATACGACCTAAAGTTTTACCTTCAGCGTCAACTACGTACCAGTCACGTTTTACAGTTTCTGGTTTAGCAACAAACGTTTTCATTTATAAAATCCAAAGTTTTCAGTTAAAACCACAGGTAGTCAGAGGACTACCGCTCTACTAATGGTGCTTCAACCCCTTCGAGTTTAAGACTTTTTTGCCCCTCAAGTCGGTGGCTAAGCCGACGAGGGCTATAGAACGCAACGTGGCAGGCCGCGGATTATAGCAAGGGTAGTTGGGAAAAACCAGCGTATGGCTGATTTTTCCGCCAGAAATGTGATTTTACTAAGCTAGGTGCTCTCTGGATAGATACTCTAATGACTGCATCTCTTGTAAGCGGCTGATACAACGTCTAAATTCAAAGTTTAATGTCCCCTCTGTATAGATTTGATCGATAGGCGCTTCAGAAGAGATTATTAAGGTGACATTGCGCTCGTAAAACTCATCGACCAAAGCGATAAATCGTCTTGCCGCATCGTCGTTAGATTGCCCCATTTGCTTCACATTCGATAAGATAACCGTGTTATATAAGCGGCTAATTTCCATGTAATCCACTTGTGAGCGTGCGGTTTCACATAATTGGGTGAAATCAAACATCGCAATGCAATCAGATACCTTGCGCGTTTTGATCATGCGCCCTTCAATTTCTATTTCCACATCTAGCTTGCCTGGCTCTGGCGAAAGCTTGTCGAAATATTCAAACAAATTGTCATCCGCTTGTGCATCAAGTGGACTATGGAAGATTTCTGCTGATTCTAATGTACGCAGACGATAATCAATACCCGAATCAACATTTACAATGTCAGTATTCGCTTTCACCAACGCAATCGCAGGCAAGAAGCGTGCGCGCTGCAAGCCATTTCGATATAACTCATCCGGCACAATATTGGATGTCGCCACTAACACAATCCCGCGTTCAAACAACGCTTCCATTAATCCGCCCAGCAACATGGCATCCGTAATGTCTTGCACAAAAAATTCATCGAAACAGATAATATCCGTTTCAGCTTTAAAAATGTCTGCCACCACATTTAATGGGTTTTTCACTTCATTCAGCTTTTTTAATTCATCATGTACACGGTGCATAAAGCGGTGAAAATGCACACGCATTTTTCTATCACTGGGTAGCGCCTCATAAAAAGTATCCACTAAGTAGGTTTTGCCGCGCCCTACCCCACCCCAGAAATACAGACCTTTCACCGGCTCTACTTGCTTCTTTGCAAACAGCTTAGCAAAGAAGCCTTTGGGCTCAGGAGGTTGTGCGATTAAATCATCATATAAACGCTGCAAATGCTTGACCGCGTTTTCTTGTGCACTGTCGTATTGAAAGTCATCTCTTTTAAGGTCTTCTTGATACTTTTCCCAAGGCGTCATCATATTTTTTATCAAACTGAGCAGTTTTCTTTGCCCAATATATTAACACGCATCCATTCTCAGCGTATATTTAACCTATCGATAGATGGCATTTTAGTAAAAGTAATAGGTGACACTCACCTTACACAGGAGTATGTATGACAACAATTGCATGGTTGGGCTTATTGATCATCGTAGCGATCAGTGCATTTTTCTTAGGTTCACTCTTTACCAAAAAACAGTTCAAACATGAAGAATTGGAACAACAGGCACAACAAGCTGAACAAAATTTGGAACAATATAGACAAGACGTTGCGGATCACCTAGCCAACACCAAAAAGTTAGTAGGTAAAATGCAAGACAACTATAGCCAGTTGCTTCAGCATGTAGAGGATACAAACCAGCTTTTGCTTGAAGAAAAGCGTAGTCAGCCCAATCAGCCTTTCTTTTCAAAAGAAACCACAGAGCAACTTCAAGCCTCGTTACGCTCTAGACCTGAAAAAAGACGTAACTCAGAGTCTGTCCATAATGCGCCCCCTGCTGACTATGCAGAAGGTGAAAGTGGTTTATTCAGCGATGATCGCGCAAAAAGCGAGCAATTAAAAACTTCTTGATGAACTTTTTTTTAACCCCATAGTCTTTAGAAATAACCACCAAATAACAGAGCGGGCACCACCCGCTCTATAAACTGACTCATATTGCCTCGGTCAACAAAGCACTACTCATTGCGCACCGAGGTAATGTGTTTAACGCTGTTATTTAGGAGAATTTCCAGACTATGAAATTAAAATTAACTTTATTATCCGCAGCGCTATTTTCTTCTAGCTTACTCTTAGCACCCAATAGTGCAGAGGCGAGGCTCCCTGTTGCGGTTGACGGTCAACAACTACCGACATTGGCACCGATGTTGGAACGCGTAACCCCTGGTGTTGTCAGTATTCAAGTTTCTGGTGCTAAAGAGGTGAGGCGACGTGTTGACCCATTTGACTTTTTCTTCGGAAACCCACCTCCTCGTACACAAAAGCGCCCGTTCAGTGGGTTAGGATCTGGTGTCATTATTGACGCAGATGAAGGCTATGTTGTCACCAATAATCACGTGATAGATGAAGCCGACAATATTATCGTCACCCTCAAAGACGGTCGAGAGTTCAAAGCACAGCTCATCGGTGCTGATAAAGAGTCTGATATTGCATTATTGCAAATAGATAACGAAGACCTCACAGAGGTGAAGCTTGCCGATTCAGATAAATTACGTGTTGGTGATTTCTCCGTCGCCATTGGCAATCCCTTTGGTTTAAGCCATACCGTCACTTCTGGTATCGTCAGTGCACTAGGACGAAGCGGTTTAAATATTGAAGGTTACGAGGATTTTATTCAAACAGATGCAGCCATCAACCAAGGTAACTCAGGCGGTGCTTTGGTTAATTTAAAAGGCGAGTTGATCGGGATTAATACCGCCATACTGGGTGCATCAGGCGGCAATGTCGGGATTGGATTTGCGATCCCGTCTAACATGATGAAGAACCTCGTAGACCAGATAATTGAATATGGTCAAGTCAGACGAGGATCATTGGGGATTGTTGGTCGAACACTCAATGCAGGTCTCGCTGAAGCGCAAGGCTTTGATGTTAAACAAGGCGTTTATATTCAAGAAGTCGCCAAAGACTCTGCCGCAGCCGAAGCTGGTGTCAAAGCCAATGATGTCATTGTCAGTATTGATGGTGATAAAGTAGAAAGTATTGAAGAGCTTCGCGGCAAAATTGCCACACTGGGCGAAGGACGTGAAATCGAAGTCGGTATTTATCGCGACGGTAAAAGACGTACATTGGATGTCAAACTGCAAGGCCAAAATGAGCGACAAGCACAAGCAGATAGGATCCACCCCAGCTTAAAGGGTGCAGTACTGGAAAGCGATGAGCGAAACGGTAATCAAGGCATTGTTGTGGTTAGCATTGAAGAGCGCTCTCCAGCAGCACGTGTCGGATTACAAGAAGGCGATGTGATAATGCAAGTAAACCGTCAACGTGTCACCACGGTGCGGGAGATGAAGCGTTTAATTGATGATATTCAGGGTAATATCGTACTGGGAATTAAGCGTGGACGAGACTCGGTTTTCTATTTAATTCAATAAAGAAAGTAAAAAATCACCTAGAATTACACAGCGGCTCTTGCCGCTGTGTTGTTTTGTGTCATGATAGTTTTATCACAAAATAAAATATGTATAACAATAAACCGTGTTTCAATTTATTAGATTTATTCTCGCCCCTGCGCTAATCGGGCTCTGTGTCGCACTGTTGATCCTTTGGCTAAAACCAGAGCTCAGAGAAAAAGCGGCAAACCTAAACGTGCCATATACTGTTCAACACATGAGCTTTTCCACTGGTGTGAGTAGAGCAGCCCCAGCTGTGGTCACCATTTTTTCCGAAAGCTTTAGCTCTGTACCTCGTTTTCAGCGTCAAAATCGCATTCAAGAACTTGGCTCTGGTGTGATCATGAGTTCTGACGGGTATATTTTAACCAATTATCATGTCATTAACAGCGCAGACCAAATTATTGTCTTACTGCCTGATGGTCGCCAGTATTACGGTGTGTTAATTGGGTTTGATACCATTACCGATCTTGCCGTCATTAAAGTGAATGAAAACCACCTGCCCGTTATTCCAATGGATGATACGCTCATGCCTCGAGTCGGTGATGTGGTACTCGCAATCGGTAATCCGCTCAACTTAGGGCAAACCATTACACAAGGCATTATCAGTGCAACAGGAAAGCAAACACTCACTGATAGCCAATACAACAGTTTGTTACAAACGGATGCCGCAGTCAATGTGGGGAACTCGGGCGGTGCCCTAGTCAATTCCAATGGCGCCTTGGTGGGTATAACATCTGCTCAATTTACAACTAGATACAATATTGATATCGAAGGCATCTCCTTTGCCGTTCCTTATAGACTTGCCAAAGACGTCATGACAAAGATCATCAAAGATGGTCGTGTGATAAGGGGCTACCTCGGTTTTAAAGGGAGTGCCGTAGACAATAAAGGGCAAATCATTACCGATGTGTATACCCCAATTATGGGTTTGCGTATCAGTGAACTCGATCCCCTAGGGCCTGCTTGGCAAGCTGGTATGAAAGATGGTGACATCGTCACGAAAGTTGCAGGCAATGCGATTACGAACCCTCAGCAAACACTTAGGACTATCGGCAATACAGAGCCGGGAACAGTGCTGGAATTTGAAGTGCACCGACATGGTGAGCAATTAGTATTCATGGTTGAAGTGGCAGAACTTGAAACGCCGATTTATTAATGCAATCTCAAGCAAATAAAAAGCGAGCAAAGCTCGCTTTTTTTAGTTATGTTTTCGGCGAATATTGGCGCCGAGACGACTGAGCTTATCTTCTATTTTTTGATACCCTCGATCGACATGATAAATTCGGTCAACAACCGTTTCACCTTCAGCGATTATCCCCGTTAAAATCAAACTCGCTGACGCACGTAAGTCGGTTGCCATAACTTGGGCGCCGGATAAACGCGTTGTTTCATCACAGATTGCCGTATTCCCCTCTAAGCGAATATTGGCCCCCATGCGCTGTAACTCTGGTACATGCATAAAACGATTTTCAAATATCGTTTCTGTGATTGTTGCACTGCCATTCGCAACCACGTTTAACGCCGTAAACTGTGCTTGCATATCGGTTGGAAACCCAGGATGAGGCATGGTCTTAATATTTACCGCTTTTAAATCACGATTTCTCATACTGACAAAAATGCTGTCATCGTTAACTTCCACCGCAACATTGGCTTGGCGAAGCTTCTCAAGCACTGGCTCTAAGCTCGTGTGATCGGTGTTGCGACACAAAACTTCGCCTTGACTCATCGCCGCAGCAACTAAAAATGTGCCTGTTTCAATACGATCTGGTAAAATTTTATGCTCACACCCGTCAAGCTTTTCAACGCCTTGTATTTCTATTCGGCTTGACCCTGCGCCTTGTATCTTGGCGCCCATAGCCACTAAGCACTCTGCTAGGTTTATGATCTCAGGTTCACGCGCCGCATTTTCTAATACAGTAGTGCCCTCAGCCAAAGTGGCCGCCATGAGCAAGTTTTCTGTTGCCCCTACAGAAACCGTCTCCATAAAGATTTCCGCACCTTGTAAGCGCTTTCCTTGAGGTGTCTGAGCATTGATGTAACCGTTTTCAACGTTTATTTCTGCTCCCATTTTTTCAAGGCCTGAGATATGAATATCTACAGGTCTTGCGCCGATTGCACAGCCACCCGGTAACGACACCTGCGCCTTACCAAAACGTGCAAGTAAAGGTCCTAACGCTAAAACAGAGGCACGCATTTGTTTCACCAGCTCATAAGGAGCCAGTACTTTGTCAACACAGCGTCCGTCTACTTCAAGTAAATCCCCGCGCCATGTGACTTCAGCTCCGAGTGTGCGCAGCAACGCTTCAGTCGTAACGATATCGCGTAACTGTGGCACATTGCTAAAGGTACTTTTACCATCCGCAAGTAATGCAGCAAATAAGATAGGTAGAGCCGCGTTTTTGGCTCCAGAGATAGTGACTTCACCGTTTAAAGTGGTGCCACCTTGGATAACAAACTGATCCATTGTGGCTCCTAATTATTGTGGCAAGATAAACTTTTGCTCACGCTGCCACTCGGTAGGTGTAAACGCTTTGATGCTTACCGCATGAATGGTGCCATCTTTGATCACTTCCATCAATGGCGCGTAAACCATTTGTTCTCTTTTAACGCGTCTTAGTCCATCAAAACACTCACCAACGGCGATCACTTCATAGTGACTGCCATTCGCTTTTACTTTTACTTCTTCTAAGGTCAAAGATTGCTGTAAAACAGTTTCGACTTGATTTGTTTCCATCGGACTCACTCAAATAAGGTTGTGACCTGCCCCAATTCCATCAAATTTTGTAATTGTTCAGGTCTATTCTTCAACTCAAGGCGCACGCCTTGCCGTTTTAATTTGCCTAAAGAGTGAATTAACCAAGCTAAACCCGCGGTGTCAACCCTTGAGACCTCACAAAGGTCAAAATACAGCACTGACTGCGCATTTTCTAACAATTGATTAAGAAGTGATTCATTTTTTAAGGTGTCCCGAGTCAGTTCTCCTTTCACTGACACCGTATCATCAGTCACCCGACTAAAGTGCAGATTAGGCATTACCATCGTCCCCTCTGAATTGCACTGGTAACTGACTTTTCTTTTCTAAAAGCGTAATAACATGCTCAATACCCTGTTGGCGCAAGATACCATGCAATTCACTTTGCTTGGCATCTAACAAACTGATCCCTTCAGCCATCATATCAAAAGCACGCCACTCGCCTTGCTTGTTTTTACGAACTTTAAAGTCAATTTTAATGTCAGGCTTACCGGCTTCGACAATTTTCGTTCTCACTGTAGCCACATTGATATCGCCAAATGGGCGCGGTGCTTCAAATTCAACTTTCTGGTCTGTATATTGAGTGAACACCCCTGCATAGGTCGCCACCAAGTACGATTTAAACACCTCAATAAACACACGAATGTTCTTAACAGCCTGCTCTTTTTCTTGTTTATCTTTAATATTGCGCACTTTTTGGATATAGCTGCCCAATACACGATAAGCAGCGTATTTATAATCAATGTATGGGAGTAACTCCTGCTCAACAATAATGCGCAGATGCTCTTTGTCTTTAACTATAATGTTTTGGTCTTTTGCGACACGTTGAAAGGTATTATCGGCAACTTGTTGAACCATTTTATACGGGTCCTTCAAATCAACTTGCGCTGCATTGGCGTTAAAAGCAAACAGTGCCAGTATGAAAACACTAATAGTTACAATGAAATGACTCTTTAGCATAGCTGATTACTCACTACTTTGATTAAACAAGAATTGACCGATTAGCTCTTCTAACACGAGCGCTGATTTAGTGTCTGTGATCGTATCACCATCTTTGAGTGCAAGGCTTTCAACACCAAATAAATCATCCAAATCAACTTCATCTTGCGTGGATACTTCATTACCTAAACACGTCTGTTTTGCTGATTCAGAGGCAATGACGGGAGAAATCCCCAAATACTGTTCACCCAAAATGCCTGAGGTCAAAATAGACACGGACGTCGTATCTGAAAACTGACATTCATATGTTTTATCTATACTCATGCTGACCACAGGCACAAATTCTTGAGGATGAATATGAATACCCTCAACACGGCCAATCACAACACCACCGACTTTAATCGGCGCGCGCGTTTTTAGCGACCCGATATTGTCAAACTTGGCTTCTAGTTTATAGGTTTCACCGTTACCACTGATACCCGCATTTGCCACTTTCATCGCCAACATCACAAAAGCAGCAACACCCAATGCCACAAATAAGCCGACTAAAATCTCTATTTTCCGTGTATTCATTTTTCCTAACCCTTAACTCGAAAACATCACTGCTGTTAATACAAAGTCAAACCCTAAAACAGCCAGTGAAGAATGCACAACGGTTTCCGTTGTTGCCTTGCTGATCCCTTCTGATGTAGGGACACAGTCATACCCTTTATATAGCGCTATCCACGTCACAATTAACGCAAACACAAAACTTTTAATGAGGCCATTCATGATATCTTGCTGCAAAGAGACCTGCGACTGCATGATGGACCAAAAGCTACCGGAATCAACACCCAACCAATCAACACCAACCAAGTGAGCGCCTAAAATAGCGATAGCCGAAAAGATTAGCGCTAACAATGGCATACTAATAAAGCCAGCCCAAAAACGCGGTGCGACCACACGTTTTAATGGATCAACGGCCATCATTTCCAAGCTGGATAACTGCTCAGTCGCCTTCATCAAACCAATTTCAGCCGTTAACGCACTCCCCGCGCGCCCGGCAAATAACAAAGCCGTCACCACCGGCCCCAGCTCTCGCAATAAACTTAGAGCGACTAAGGGTCCTAGGCTATCTTCAGCGCCATAACCAACTAAAACGGTATAGCCCTGCAACGCCAAGACCATACCAATAAACAAACCGGATACCATGATGATCAGTAATGATTGGTGACCTACCATGTAAAGCTGTTTGATTAATAACGGCGTACCTTGACGCAGGTTAGGCATATTCAATAATGCCCCCAACAACATTTGGGTCGCCCGTCCAATTGACGCGAAGCGGTTAAGCGTTTTACGCCCTAATTTCTGTAAAAAATCCACGCTTATACGTCTCCATCCAGTAATTCCTCTTCATAAGGCGCTGCTTTAAAATGAAACGGTACAGGTCCATCCGATAGCCCCTGTAAAAATTGCTGCACCAAGGGTGAGCTGTGAGCTAACATTTGTTCAGGAGAGCCACTACCAATCACCCCTTGTTCAGCAATGATGACAACATGATCTGCAATACTCATGACTTCTGTTACATCATGAGTCACGATTAAAGAAGATAGGCCTAATACTTCATTGAGAGATTTAATCATTCTTACTAAGACGCCCATTGAGATCGGGTCCTGCCCAGCAAATGGCTCGTCATACATAATAAGCTCAGGATCCAACGCTATCGCCCGCGCCAGCGCAGCACGCCTTGCCATCCCACCAGATAACTCCGCAGGCATTAAATCTCTTGCACCTCGCAAGCCAACTGCTTGAAGCTTCATTAACACGACCAAACGAATTAAGTCCTCACTTAATTGGGTATGCTCACGCAGCGGAAAGGCGACATTATCAAATACAGACATATCGGTAAAAAGGGCACCACTTTGAAATAGCATGCTCATTTGCTTTCGAGCTTGGTATAACTCGGAGCGGGACATTGCGGGCACACTCGAGCCCATAAACGTAATATCACCACTCTCTGGGCGAAGTTGACCACCTATCAAACGCAACATGGTTGTTTTACCAATACCACTGGGGCCCATGATTGCTGTAATTTTACCTCTAGGCACTGAAAAGCTCATATTTTTATATATGACCCTATCACCGCGAGAAAAGGTTACATCCTTGACTTCAACGATTGACTGCGACAAGTCGCTCTCCATATATCGATTTCACCAATTGGTGAATAATACGTTTTTTTCAACCAAGATGGAAAATGCTAATTGGTAAAATTTTGTAATAGCGCAATTACACGAGTCATTTTCAACCCCCTTTTGTTTGCGCAGGCAATTTTTATTACAACACATTACGTAACTAGATCAGATTATTTATACATTTGACAGCGCATTTGATAATATTTACCGCACTGTAATTTTGTTGCTCGGCATAGGTTTCATGGTTTTATCTTTTGTCATTCTTATCTTAGGTTTTGTTGCACTGGTTTGGAGCGCAGATAGATTTGTCTATGGTGCAGCCGCTTTAGCGAAAAACCTCGGGGTTCCCACATTGATTGTTGGCCTGACAATTGTTGCAATGGGGTCATCAGCACCTGAAATGATGGTTGCAGCACAAGCTGCTTTGTCAGATAAAACAGATACAGCAGTCGGTAATGCTGTGGGGTCAAATATTGCCAATATCTTACTGGTATTAGGGATCACAGCCCTACTTCGTCCTCTGGCGGTTGGCTCTGGCATTTTACGCCGCGAAATGCCTTTACTAATCATTGTGTCACTGGGAGCTTGGTACATCATCAGCGACAATTATTTTAGCGCAACTGAAGGGTTCATTTTACTGGCGGGTTTTGCCGCCTTTATTCTCGGTCTTATCTACATCACCAAAAACAGCAGTAAAGATCAAGAAGATGACCCTCTTGTGTCAGAAGCGTGCGATGAGGTACCTAATGACGTACCGACAGGCAAAGCCGTTTTTTGGTTAGTGGTGGGCATGATAGTGCTACCTGTTAGCGCAGATCTGCTGGTAGATTCGGCAGTAGATATTGCCAAGTTTTTTGGTATGAGCGATCTCTTAATTGGCCTAACAATTATCGCTATTGGTACCAGCTTGCCTGAATTAGCAGCGTGTGTTGCAGGTGTATTAAAGAACGAAGACGACTTAGCACTGGGTAATATCATCGGATCAAATATATTTAATATCCTCGCTGTTTTGTCCATTGCAGGAATACTCAATCCAGCACAACTAGATATGAATATCTCACAACGCGATATATACGTTATGTTAGGTGCAACCGCTGCACTCATCCTAATGAGTGTAAATCTCAGAGGCAAAAGACAAATCAATCGCATAGAAGGTGGTGTACTGCTGACCGCATTTGTTGGTTACATGTACGCAATTATTTAGGTATCAGTATGAAAAACCACAGCCTTATTGAATCTGCAAAACGCGTTTTAGAAATAGAACAACAAGCGATCAGCGAGCTCAATCAATATATCGACGATACGTTTACGCAAGCCTGTGAGCTTATGCTTGATTGCGTGGGTCGAGTCATTGTGATTGGGATGGGGAAATCGGGTCATATTGGCAATAAAGTGGCGGCCACTTTAGCGAGCACAGGAACACCTTCTTTCTTTGTTCACCCCGGTGAAGCCAGTCATGGAGATTTAGGCATGATCACAGCTGATGATGTGGTGCTATTGATCTCAAATTCAGGTGAAACTGGTGAAGTAGTCGGCATTATTCCTGTAATAAAAAGAATCGGCGCGCGCGTCATTAGCATGACAGGTAACCCAAGTTCAACGATGGCACAACAAGCCGATATTCATCTTTGTATCAAAGTATCACAAGAAGCCTGCCCATTGGGCTTAGCACCGACGGCAAGTACCACTGCTACATTGGTAATGGGTGATGCATTGGCTGTTGCTTTGCTCGAAGCCAGAGGCTTCACCGCTGATGATTTTGCACTTTCCCATCCGGGAGGCAGTTTAGGCAAG
Organism: Pseudoalteromonas luteoviolacea; assembly: GCF_000814765.1. Taxonomy (GTDB): domain Bacteria; phylum Pseudomonadota; class Gammaproteobacteria; order Enterobacterales; family Alteromonadaceae; genus Pseudoalteromonas; species Pseudoalteromonas luteoviolacea_H. Next base: position 134,397 of record NZ_JWIC01000004.1, on the reverse strand, counting down.
AGATTACTGCTGACATTAGAAGATATAATGCATAAAGGCTCAGATGTGCCAATGACGCCAGCAGGCAGTTCAATCAAGGAGGCACTGTTTGAGATGTCTGCCAAAGGACTTGGTATGACGGCCATCATTGACGAAAAAGCGCAGCTTTGCGGTTTGTTTACTGACGGTGATTTACGCCGAGTGATTGAACAAAAAGTCGATCTACATAACGATACTATTGATTCCGTAATGACTATTTGTTGTACTACGGCATCCTCAGATATGTTAGCGGCTGAAGCGCTCAATATTATGGAAAAGAAGCGGATAAACGGCCTCATTGTTATTGATGAAAACAAACACCCAATTGGGGCACTCAATACTCAAGACTTATTGCGCGCAGGAGTACTATAAACATGCAATTTAGTGAGCTTTATCAAGCAATCTCTGTACAAACAAGTGACAAAGCAAAATCTATCCAGCTACTAATTTGCGATATTGATGGCGTATTTTCAGATGGCCGCATTTACCTGGGTAATCAAGGTGAAGAGTTAAAAGCATTCAATACCAAAGATGGTTTCGGGATCAAAGCTTTAATTGAAACCGGTGTTGAAGTCGCCGTCATTACTGGACGACATTCAGAAATTGTTAAGCAACGCATGACTAGCTTAAACGTAAAGCACATATACCAAGGCCAAGAAGATAAAGTCCAGGCTTATGAAGCATTGAAAAATAACTTAAATTTGTCTGATGAGCAGATTGCGTATATCGGTGATGATGGCCCAGATATTCCGGTCATGCAAAAAGTCGGGTTTGCAGTGGCAGTGGCAGATGCGCACCCACTGGTAAAAAACCTCGCTCATTACACAACTTTAATGCCTGGTGGGTTTGGGGCTGTAAGAGAGTTAACCGACTTACTTATGTTGAGCCAAGGCAATGAGTTACTCTCTACAGGAAGCAGCACATGACTAATTTACGGGTAATATTACTCGTATTGTTCAGTGCAACAATGTTGTGGCTGTGGTATCCATTTTTGACTCAAACAGAGCAGGCCACTCAGCCAGAAGAGACAATTGCCAAACCGGACTATGTTGCGATTGATTTGAAGCAAACTTCCTTTGCCGAGAATGGGCAATTGAGTTATCAAATCACGGCACAGAGAATGGAGCTCTATCAGGAGCTTGGATTCAGCCACTTTGAAGTACCCATTTTTGTTTTACATAATGGGCAACATAATTGGCAGCTCACTGCCAATGAAGCGACTTTGTATGAAAATGATACCTTGATTTTAGAAGGCAATGTTAAAGCAACCAATTTAAATGATGCGGCTATGATCACGCACATAGATGCAGACAACCTCCGGCTTGAAATAACTAACCGGATGATGCGCTCAGACCAACCCGTGATCATAACCGGGCCTAACGTAACCATTACAGGTAAAGGGCTAATCGCCGATCTCAATATTGAGGTTATTGAACTAATCAACCACACTGAAACGATTTATGATAAGCAATAAATTAAGTGCAACCCTACTATTAACCTGTGCTATCGGACTCCTTCCGCCAAGTGCGTTCGCCAATAGTAACCCTGAGCAAGTCATCATCAGTTCAGGAAAACAACAAGCACAACTACAAACCAATATTGGCGTTTTTGAAGAAAACGTAGAAATTATTCATGGCCAAAGAAAAATCTTTGCTGACCGACTAGAAGTACACCGCAGAGAAGACCTCGGCGAAAATAAACAATTACTCGTAGCAACCGGTTCTCCAGCTATTTTCCAAGAGCGACAGACGGATGGTAGCTTATTGAAAGCCAGTGCAAATGAAGTGCGCTACGATGTCGCAAATCGATTATTGACCATCAAAGGGAATGCAGAAATTAGCCAGGCTGGTCAGAAGATTTCTGCTCAAGAGATCCTCTATGATATGGAAAAACAATTGATCAGCGCGCAAAAGGCAAATAAAGAAGGTAAACGGGTTAGAACTGTTTTACTCCCAGTTGAAAAAGAGCAAGACGGAACCAAGGAGCCACAGTGAGTACACTAAAAGCGACGGCACTGGCCAAAAGTTACAAAGGCAGACAAGTAGTAAAAAATGTTGAACTAAGTGTTGAAGCAGGTAGCATTGTTGGTTTATTGGGTCCAAATGGCGCGGGTAAAACAACCACGTTTTATATGATTGTTGGTCTAGTACCCAGTGATAAGGGCGCTATTCATATTGATGAGCAAGATATTACATTGCTGCCGATGCACAGTAGAGCCCGTTTAGGGATTGGTTATTTGCCGCAAGAATCTTCAATCTTCAGAAAATTAACCGTATATCAAAACTTAATGGCGATCCTTGAAACGAGAAAAGACCTCAATAAGACTGAGCGCGAAAGAGTGTTAAATGAATTACTTGATGAATTTAACATTCAACATATTCGCTCAAGCTTGGGGATGGCACTCTCCGGTGGAGAGCGTCGTCGCGTAGAAATTGCTCGCGCTTTAGCCGCTGATCCAAAATTTATTCTATTAGATGAGCCTTTTGCTGGCGTTGATCCCATTTCAGTGTTAGATATAAAGAAAATTATTGAGCATTTAAAAAACCGTGGGATCGGCGTTTTGATCACAGATCACAACGTACGTGAAACATTAGACGTATGTGAAAAGGCATACATTGTTTCTCATGGTGAATTAATTGCTTCAGGTAGCCCTGAACATGTTTTAGCGGATCAAACCGTTCGAGATGTCTACTTAGGCGAACAATTCAGGCTATAGTTAAGAACAAGCGTAACAACGAAAAGGATTGTTAGAGATACATGAGGCAATCGCTACAGCTGCGCATGGGGCAGCAATTAACAATGACACCACAGTTGCAACAAGCAATTCGCTTGCTGCAATTGAGCACATTAGACCTCCAGCAAGAAATTCAAGAAGCGCTGGACAGCAATCCTTTATTGGAAGTAGAAGAAAACGAACAAGAAGCTTTTGAAAATGGTCTAGATAAACCCCATGAACAGGCGCAAGCAACAGACAAGTCAGAGTCTAATACTGAAGAGCAGGTAGAGCCGCAACTCAGTGATTATGAACAAGACACAGACACCGCGCTCAACAAAGAGACACTCAGTGATGAGATGGCTATGGATGTCACATGGGATGAGTATATCAGTGCGGCGCCAGTCAGTTCGTCTGGTGGACCCATGCCTGAAGATGAAAGTGTTTATCAAGGTCAAACTACCGAAAGCCTTCAAGAGTATTTGATGTGGCAGTTAGAATTAACACCTTTCAGTGCGACAGACAGACTTATTGCACTGTCTATTGTTGAAGGGGTTGATGATTCAGGTATCTTAACCGTCTCTTGCGAAGATATTCTTGAAAGCTTAAATAAAGACAACGACCAAGATCCTATTGAGTTAGACGAAGTTGAAGCGGTATTAAAACGTATTCAACTATTTGATCCGGTTGGGATCGCCGCTCGGAGCCTGCAAGAGTGCCTGATTGTTCAATTAAATCAATTTTCACCGGAGACTCCTTGGCTCGAGCAAACTAAACAGGTCATTGATGAGCACATCGATCTATTAGCAAATCGTGATTATCGTACTATCATGAAGAAAACAAAGCTCAAAGAAGGTGAGCTTAAAGAAGTGATGACGTTAATTCACAGCTTAAACCCCAAACCAGCTGCCAGTATTGTACAAGAAGAAGCTGATTATGTGATACCTGATGTCTCAGTCAAAAAGATAAAAGGTCGCTGGGTCGTTGAACTAAACCCTGATTCTATGCCTAAAATTAGAGTCAACGATCACTATGCTGCTATGTCACGATCGGTAAAATCCAGCAGTGACAGTCAGTTTATCCGCTCACATTTACAAGAAGCCAAGTGGTTTATTAAAAGTTTAGAAAGCAGAAATGAAACTTTATTGAAAGTTACTAATTGCATTGTTCAGCAACAACAGGCATTCTTTGAACATGGCCCTGAGGCAATGAGACCTATGGTACTCAATGATGTTGCTGAAATGGTTGATATGCACGAGTCGACAATTTCTCGAGTAACAACACAAAAATATATGCACACGCCTCGCGGCATTTATGAATTGAAATACTTCTTCTCGAGCCATGTTAGTACCGAGAATGGTGGTGAATGCTCTTCAACAGCAATTCGAGCGCTCATCAAAAAGCTAATCGCTGCAGAAAACTCAGCTAAGCCGTTAAGTGATAGCAAAATTGCAGATGTGTTAGCAGATCAAGGTATCAAGGTGGCAAGACGTACTATTGCCAAATACCGAGAGTCTTTGGCTATTCCACCGTCTAATCAGCGTAAAAGCTTGATTTAGGCGTAACAAAAGAAGGAAAAATGCTTATGCAACTAAATTTAACTGGTCGCCATGTAGAAATTACCGATTCATTAAGAGACTACGTAACAAGTAAGTTTGCGAAGCTAGAAAGGCATTTTGATCACATCAATAACGTTCATGTAATCTTAGATGTCGAGAAACTCATACAAAAAGCAGAAGCGACGTTACATGTGAATGGAGGCGAATTATTCGCGTCAACAGAACATAAAGACATGTACGCTGCCATTGACGGTTTGATTGATAAATTGGATAGGCAGGTCATTAAACATAAAGAGAAGCTAACTCGACATTAACCATGAAACTTAGCACACTAATTTCCGAGGACTGTAGCAAAGCTGCGGTCCTTTTTAATAGTAAAAAAAGAATACTCCAATATATCAGTGAACTGGCACAACAAAAAATACCAAATGCCAATCAGCATGATATCCTTGAAGCACTCCTCAATCGCGAAAAATTAGGCAGCACAGGTATAGGGAAAGGGATAGCTATTCCGCACGGTCGATTATCAGGCCTTAGTGACGTTGTCGCTATTTTACTCGTGAATCAACAAGCCATTCCTTTTGACGCTTATGATGACCGCAATGTCGATATTTTTGTTGCACTCATCGTACCAGATGGTGAAAATAAACAACATTTAGAGACCTTAGCGAGTATCGCTGGTAAACTAAATGATAAACATTTTTGTAAGCGGCTTAGACAAGCGAGTAATGATAACGAGCTTTACCAAGTCCTTGTTGAATATGATAAATAATAGGAATTAACTGTGGAGCTCATAATTATCAGTGGCCGCTCTGGCTCAGGTAAATCTGTTGCATTAAGAGTATTGGAAGACTTAGGTTATTACTGCGCTGATAATATTCCTGTCAACCTGCTACCTGCTTTGGTCCGCAGTGTTTCAGACAGTTACAATAAAATCGCTGTCAGTATCGATGTAAGAAACTTACCAAAAGAACAACAAGAGTTTCACGATATTTTGGAATACTTACCTGGCTTTGCTAAACCACAGGTTTTTTATCTAGATTGTGACGACCAAACATTGGTTAAGCGCTTCTCAGAAACGCGTCGTTTACACCCACTATCATTAAATGACCTCCCCCTGGATTTAGCCATTAAACAAGAAAGAAACTTGCTTGATGTATTAATCCGACGTGCTGATGTAACCATAGATACAACCGACTTGAGTGTACATCAACTGGCAGAGAGTGTGCGTGAAAAAATCTTAGGTCAAAAAGACAAACAGCTGATTATTACATTCGAGTCGTTTGGTTTTAAACATGGTATTCCAAAAGAAGCTGATTATGTCTTCGACGCACGATTTTTGCCCAATCCACACTGGGAACCAGAATTAAAGCCTTTAACTGGTTTAGATCAACCGGTAATAGATTATTTGTCTAGCCATAGCATAGTGCAAAAATTTGTGTGGCAAATTCAAACCTTTATGCAAACTTGGCTCCCGCATTTAGAACGCAATAACCGCAGCTACCTGACGATTGCGATCGGGTGTACCGGTGGTCAACACCGTTCTGTGTACTTGGCTCAAACACTTGGCGAGCGTTTTCAAAGAACGCATTCTAACGTGAAGATTCGTCACCGAGAACAAGAATAATGACACAGTCGCAACAAGGTTTTTTTCTGATAAAAAATAAGTTGGGATTGCACGCTAGAGCCGCAACGGTATTGGCACAACTCTCTACACAGTTCGATGCGGACATTACCTTATATCAGGGAGAAAAAAGTGCGCCAGGTGATAGCGTACTTGCCTTACTGCTATTGGAAAGTAGCCAAGGGAAGCAGGTTAAAGTCACTTGCACAGGCCCTGATGCCCATGATGCTTTAATTGCCATAGGGAATCTGATCGAGAATAAGTTCCATGAAGACGAATAGCAAATAGACATCATCTAAGCCACTGCTCTTCAAATTTGCATTCATAGTACTACCAACGTACTAAAAATGTCATAGATTACTTTTAATTTAAACAGCTATAATCATTATATTATTTTTTCTATTACAATATTATAGGTAGCAACGATTGAAGTCATGAAACTTCAATTTAACGTGCCTCTAATAAGAGCTGACTAAACGAGAACGCGAACTGCATTCGCGTTGATAAGTCGAAAATAACGAAGTCGCCTTCTGTAACGGGTCACAATACACTGTTACTTTTTCTATAATTTGAAATTTGGAAGCCTATGCCTGACGTTTTTGAACAAGACTATACACTGGAACAATTACAACAAGTAACCAAAGCAATAAACAGTGGACAGTTTGTTCAAGTAAGACAAACGCTGGCTGAGATCCCGCCTTGTGACACAGCACTTTTACTCGAGTCCTCTCCACACAAAATAAGAACAACGCTCTGGCAATTAGTTGACCCAGATATACAAGGTGATGTACTCGAAGAATTATCCGAAGACGTTCGCTTAAGCATCATTGCCAAAATGGAGCCTGAGCTCATCGCGGCAGCCACGGAAGATATGGATGATGATGATCTGGGTGAAGTACTCAGAAGCTTGCCAGTGCCCATCTATCAAGACGTTATCAGTGCTATGGACAGTCAGGATAGGGCGCGTGCTACGCAGGCCTTATCCTATAACGAAGGCTCTGCAGGCGCGTTAATGAATGGAGATACAATCACCATTCGCCCCGATGTAAGCTTGGATGTTGTATTAAGATACTTGCGCCTCAAAGAGGAGTTGCCCCAAGGCACTGATGACCTCTATGTTGTGGATAAAGAAAACCACTTTTTAGGCTCGTTACCGATCGGTATTTTACTGACAAACCCACCTGACAAGCTCGTGCAAGAGTTGATGAATGAAGAGCGAGAAACCATTCCTGTTACTATGGCTGAAAGCGAAGTAGCACAACTATTCGAGCGTCATAATTGGATCTCTGCGCCGGTGGTCGATGATCACACTCAGTTACTCGGCCGGATCACCATTGATGATATTGTTGATGTCATCAGAGAAGATGCTGAACACAGCTTGATGAGCATGGCCGGTCTAGAGGATGAAGAAGATACCTTTGCCCCTGTTATGAAAAGTAGCCAAAGACGCTCAATTTGGCTCGGGATTAACCTGCTTACGGCTTTGCTTGCTGCTTTTGTCGCAAGTTTTTTCGAAAGCACCTTAGACATACTCCCCATTTTAGCTGTACTCAATGGCATTGTGCCAAGTATGGGTGGGGTCGCAGGCAGCCAAACTTTAACATTGGTCATTCGCGGTATCGCCCTCGGCCATGTCAATCAAACTAACCAAAAGTTTTTACTCGGAAAAGAGCTCGCTATCGGGGCCTTAAATGGCGTGCTGTGGTCATTGCTGATAGCAGGTGTAGTAGCTCTATGGCAATGGGACTTTAAGCTTGGCGCCGTAATCGCCTTTGCTATGTTTATGAACTTAGTCGCTGCAGGGATAGCCGGTGCCAGTATTCCTTTGATACTTAAACGTATGAAGATAGACCCAGCACTCGCAGGCAGTGTCGTGCTAACCACAGTCACAGACATTGTGGGCATTTTTGCTTTCTTGGGAACGGCGACTTGGTTTTTACTCTGAGCTTAGCTCAGAGTATCTCAAAACTATCAGTGGGTTATTCGCCCGCAACCTGCATACTTTCAATCAAAACTGAACCGGTTTGTACCGCACCGCGTAGTTCAACATCCCCCCCAATCGCTTGGATATTTTGGAACATATCTTTTAAGTTGCCAGCGATGGTAATTTCACTTACCGGATACTGTATCTCACCATTTTCAACCCAAAAGCCTGCGGCACCGCGAGAGTAATCACCAGTCACCGTATTCACACCTTGCCCCATCAACTCTGTGACTAACAAGCCTGTGCCCATTTCATTGAGGATGGCTTTGAGATCATCATGTGTCTTGTTCACTAACCAATTGTGGATCCCACCAGCATGACCCGTCGCCTGCATACCCATTCTTCTCGCCGCATAACTGGCCATTAAATAAGTTTGCAGCTCTCCACCTGCAATGATATCTCTGTCTTGTGTATAGACGCCTTCACTATCAAACGGCGTTGAAGCCAACCCTTGCAAAAGGTGTGGCTTTTCTTGAACGGTGACACATGGGTTAAAAATTTGCTTTCCAAGTGTATCGAGTAAGAAGCTAGACTTGCGGTACAAAGCCCCGCCGCCAATTGCCGACACCAGATGTCCAAATAAGCTATTGGCAATATCCGCACGAAACACAACCGGTACTTTCATCGTCGACAGCTTTTGGCTACTAAGCTTCGCCAGTGTCGACTGCGCGGCTTCCACTCCAACAGCCTGCGGGTCTTTTAAGTGGTCATGCTTTCTCGCAATACTGAAAGCCGAGTCACGCTGCATCATGTCACCTTCTTGGCCAATGACCATCGTACTTAAGGTATGACGTGAGCGAGGAAAGCCCGCCAAAAAACCGTGACTATTACCATATACCCTTAACCCTTGATGAGAAGCTAAGCTGGCCCCGTCTGAATTGACGATACGTTCATCAAACTCTAATGCAGACTTTTCAGCTTCAATACAATGCTCAATCGCTTCTTGTGGTGATAAACTCCAAGGGTGATGCAGATCCAGATCGGGAATGTCTGTTGCCATCAGCGCTTTGTCAGCAAGCCCATTGCACTCATCATCAGCCGTATATTTTGCAATTTCAATGGCTTTTTTAACCACTGAACGTAAAGCTTGCTCACTTAGATCCGCTGTAGAAGCAGAGCCTTTGTGATTGCCAACGTACACGCTGATCCCCAAACTGCCATCTTGATTAAACTCAATCGTATCAACTTCACCCATTCGAGTACTAACAGACAGCCCTGAGGTACGACTCATTGCCGCTTCAGCGGAAGTTGCGCCCAATTCAGAAGCCATAGTTAACACTTCTGAGACAGCACCTTTCACTTCGTCGATTTGATGGTATATAGAACCAGCTTGGTTATCATTCATGTTGCTTTTCCAAATACTTGTAAACACTTCAATCCTAACACAGGACATACAATTTCGCTGAGATAGATTGCGAATGACTTCACTATAGCGATATTTTTCTGCGCTTCTTGGTATAATCAATAATATTGTAATATTAAATGGCCTAATATCATGGCAAAAAAACCAGACCATAACGTCGAAGACGAAGAAATCATCTATGTATCAAAGAGTGAATTGAAGCGAGATGCGCAGCAATACCAGCAACTGGGCATTGATATCGCCGAACTAGGTAAAAAGCAGCGAGAGAAGCTTCCGCTCACTAACGAACTCGTTGAAGCGATGGCCCTTGCGGATAAAATTCGCGGTAAACACGATGCGTATCGTCGTCACATGAACTACATAGCAAAAGTACTGCGTACCACAGACAATGTTGAACAGCTGCAAACGGCTTTGGATATGTTGCTAAATAGGAACAATCAAGCCGAAGTTTTACTTGGTCAAGTCGAAAGAGTACGTGATGATGTATTAAAGCTAGGTGACAGCAAGATTAATGAATTGCTTGAGGCACACCCATCAATGGAGCGCCAAAAGCTGCGCCAACTAGTGCGCCAAGCAAATAAAGAATTGAAAGCTGAAAAGCCTGCAAAAGGTTACAAAGAACTCTTTCAATATTTAAAAGAAGCCATCTTGCCTTAGTATGTTATGTAAGGGGAGTCGCGCCTCCCCTACGCTACACCTATGGCTAAGCCGTGCCACCCACAGTCAGTTGATCAATTTTAAGGCTTGGCTGACCGACCCCTACAGGGACACTTTGACCATCTTTACCGCACACACCGACGCCTCTATCCAGTGACAAATCGTTGCCAACCATCGAGATCTGCTGCATGGCTTCGGGACCGTTACCAATCAAAGTCGCTCCTTTAATTGGTTGAGTCACTTTACCATCTTCAATTAAGTACGCTTCTGACGCTGAGAACACAAACTTGCCTGACGTAATATCGACTTGACCACCGCCAAAGTTGCTCGCAAATATCCCTTTTTTCACTGAGCTGATAATGTCTTGCTGTGTACTCTCGCCAGCCAACATGTAAGTATTGGTCATTCTTGGCATAGGGAGATGTGCAAAAGACTCTCTGCGTGCATTACCGGTTGGCTGAGTCTCCATTAGACGCGCATTGGTTTTGTCTTGCATATACCCTTTTAAAATGCCGTTTTCGATCAGCACATTATATCCTGCAGGCGTACCTTCATCGTCAATATTCAATGAACCACGACGGTTAGCCATCGTGCCATCATCTACCACTGTGCACAGTGAAGATGCCACTTGCTCACCCACACGGCCACTAAAAGCTGAGGCACCTTTACGATTGAAATCACCTTCCAGTCCATGACCGACGGCTTCATGTAACAAGACACCCGGCCAACCCGACCCCAACACCACAGGCATCGTCCCCGCAGGCGCATCAATCGCGGTTAAATTAACACGCGCTTGCCTGACCGCTTCTTTTGCATAACTCATCCAGCGCGGCTGGCCATCTTCTAACTCTTTAAAATAGCCGTAATCTAAACGGGCGCCACCACCGGCACTACCGCGCTCTCTACGACCATTATTCTCAAGTAATACAGAGCAATTTAATCGCACTAGTGGACGAATATCTGTAGCAAACGTCCCATCACTTGCAGCGATTAAGACCTCTTCATAGACTGCAGCAATTGAACAAACCACCTGTTGCGCGTCCGGTGCCAGTTCCCTAATTGCATTGTCTACTTCTCTGAGCAAGGTGATCTTTTCTTCGTCACTCATACTCAACAAAGGTTGCACAGGTTGAAACTGAATTGGCGCCTGAACGTCTGTAAAAACCTGTATCGTTTTGGATTCACCTTGCTGTGCAATCGACCTCGCAGCCTCGGCAGCTTGGTTGATGGCCTCTAAATTAATCGCATCCGAGTAGCTAAACCCCGTTTGCTCACCACTGACTGCCCTTACACCAACACCGCGTTCAATATTGTAGCTACCCTCTTTGACCTTGCCATCTTCAAGCACCCAAGTTTCATTGTAACTGGACTGAAAATACAGATCGGAATAATCCACATTATATTGATGGATATAATTAAGTGTTTGTTCCAGCTGCTCTCTGGTTAACTGGCTATCAGCTAACAAGCTTTTTTCAACTTGATTCATATCATATTGCTCTTAAATCGATTGTGCTTGAATACAGGCATCGCATGCCTAATATCATACAGCTCGGTAAAATCTAACTGTCTTTGAATGGGCTGCAAAGATAGCATACTATCATCCAACACCTCTCCCCATGGAGAAATAATCACACTGTGCCCATAAGTTTCTCGCCCGTTTTGGTGTAACCCAACTTGGGCCGCTGCAATAACAAAACACTGCGTTTCAATCGCTCTGGCCTGTAGCAATGGCAGCCAGTGTGCTTCCCCTGTTACGGTAGTAAATGCACTGGGTACTAGCAATATATTCGCTTGCTGTGCACGTTGAACCTGATAAAGGCCTGCAAAGCGCATGTCGTAACACACACTTAAGCCTAGTCTACCAAATGGACTATCTACAACAACAACTTCACTGCCAGCTTCGGTAAAGTCTGATTCTCTGTAGCGTTTAGATTGATCGCTGACATCCGCATCAAATAAGTGAATTTTATTATACTGAGCGACAAGCTGACCTTGATCATCAAATAAGCAGCTAGCCGCATAATATTTCTCCCCAGTCGCTTGAATAGGAATTGTACCTGCATGCAGCCAAATATTTTTCTCTTTGCAAAGCTGCGAGATTTTCTCTATCCACACATCACTGGATTGAGCGACATCAAACGTATCACTTCCATTTGCACAAAATGCCAACCAAGCTTCCGGTAAGCAAACTAACGTGGGGGATTCAACACATATGGCATTGAGTTGCTCAGTTAAATATCGAAAGTTATCTTCCGGGACACTCCCTGAACACATCGGGATGACGACTAGATTGGCCTGCTTTGCTCTCATCATATTGCTTTAACCCCAGCGTAAATATCTAACTTAAAGTACCATGTCAGTGTTTTCATCGAGCACTTTGCTAGCTTGTTTATCCTTTTTTTCAGCTTTATCAAGCGCTTTATTTGATGGTTTAACGTCTGACTTTTCAGGTTTCTTTTGCCCTTCAACAGCTTGCTGACCTGCTTTGAGATTCACAGGTGCAGGAGATGGTGGTTCGACTTGAACAGGCTTGCTTTGTTCACTCTGATGGGTATCTTGCGCCTCAGTTGATGGAGATGGAGTTGGTTTAGGTTCTTCAGGTGCTTTGACACCCGGTAAAGTGACTTCTCGACTCTTTCTATCAACCTCTGTCACAACGGGCTCTTGCATTGTGCCTGTCACTTTAAAGTTAATTTCAGAAATAACTCGGGCTGAGTGGATCACTTTATCAATAGCTAACGCCGCAAGCCCAGTTACAGGATTCACCATCCAACCCACAATGACCGGTAAACTTGACGTAACTTGTGGCGCAATGGCTAAATCATAATTGATTTCATGAGTCTTTAAATTGACATACCCTGTAATGCTGAGATCCGCAGGAACACCATCCATTTTTGTATCCTGCGTGTAAGCAACCCCATTCTCTATCTGCAAGCTGCCTTCCATCTGGTTATAGAAAAACCCTTTTGCAAATACATCACGAAAGTCTAATTTTAACTTTCGAACCAACGAGTCTAAACTCAGCAATGAAAAAACACGTGCGCCTTGGTCACTGATGTCTGTTAAATGCCCTTCACCAAGTTGCCACTGGATCTCCCCACCCAATGTCTCCCAATCAAAGTCGTACGGTGCTGCGCGCCAATTTAGATCGAAGTCAATATTCGCTTGGGAGTCCTTAACAGTGGAAGTTATATCAAACTCCTCCATTAAATCGCCAAAGTCCGCACTACTTAAATTACCGCTAACATGAGATACACCATCTTGCCAGCGCCCTGTCGCCGAGAGGGTATGTGTGCCTTTATCAACATTGAGGTTACTGATTATCAGTTGCTCACCATTACCTGAAAATGCCAGATTCACCCTATCTAACTGATATTGGTTAATGCGGCAATCATCACAGCCAAACTCTATGGCAGGGATATTGACTAACCACTCGTCTCCCCCAATCTGCGCTTTAGGTGGTTCGGTTGCTTCTGTCTGCTGTGAATTAATCCGTAGATAATCCGCTTGCACACGAATAGGACTGGTATCTTGTCTAGGCAACTGCACCTGTGCCCTAAGCTCCTTACCATTCAAACGCATTTCAAGCCCGTCACTGTCAGGCTTCATAAGCATTTCAACATCGTTGAACAAGATATTGCCAACATAAAGTTGACCTAAATTTGCCCGAATTTCACTAAATTGGGGCAATAAACTTTGGTCTTGCTCAGTGGCGCCCTTACTTTGCTCAATGACTCTATCAAGAAATTCAAACCAACTATCGAGTTGTAATTCATCTTGGTCAATGGTCACGGAGAAACCGGGTCTATCTAAGCCCCTATTCTGCTTGCTGATAACTAAATGTGCTTTATCAAACTGTCCGCTTTGATTATCCAGAATCCCATTAAAGTAAAGTAGATCATTAATGTTTGCTGTGATCAGGTTAGAAATATCATCCCCTCTCACCTCACCAATTAACTTTCCTTTCGTCTGTGCTAACTTGTTATACGGCGCAGGCAGTGTCACAGCAGTTCCACTTAGGTCGGAGCTAAAGCTTGCCAAATAATTAAACCCTTGCTCAGTAAAATTCAATGCCACATTGGTATCTAGCACAGAAGTACCGGCAATAAACCCATCCATCAGGCCAGTCCCATGAGGCAATAACGCTTCGCTGTTCGCAAGCAATGATGTTTGCACATTCACTTCATAGCCTTGTTTATCGTCACTGCCCCTCACAGAGAAGTCGATAGGCATAGTAAGCCAAGTTGCTTTCGCATCTATCAGCTTAATTTCATCGTCATGAAAAGTAAGCTCACCAGCAACATTATCAAGTTGCATGCCCGGCTTACTTAAATAAATTCGGTTGTTATCCAGTAGTACCTTGCCTTTAGCAAGCACATTCAGATCTTTAAGATCGATATCAAGTTCAATATCACCTTCAGCACGCCCTTGCCCTTGCACAACTTCAAATACATTGACTAAAGGATCAGCTATGGGAGTGTCTGCAAAAAAGTCTTTTAAACTGGCAGCCTCAGTTTGCTGCTTAATTTTCACGTAAAGGTTATCGGCTTGTTCAAGATCCGGTAAACTCACGAGCACTTCACCGTCGATAGTCTGATTAGACAGCTTGCCTGAAGTTGCTAATATGTCCATACGTTCATTGTGGAAGTGTAGCTCAACGCCCGCATCTTTGACGCTTTGCCAGTCAGGAGCAAATAAGAACTCCGCACCTTGTATCTTTGCCAATACCTCAAATTGTCCCTGCTTATCACGAAATGGGAATGCTGTTAACGGTCCTGATAGCAGTACTTGGGCACGGACATCTTGCCCAGCAATGATCCCGCGTTCGAGATATTCAACGAGGTTACTGTGCATTAAGTCGAGTGGAAAATAATGGCCTGCAATAGAAGCATCTTTAGCAAATGCCTCAGCATATAAATCAAGCTCAGGGTATTCGAACAATCGAGTATGAAACTCAAGTGCCACAGCAATTTGCTTGTTGCTGGCCCATAAGTTGTCTGAATTAACGTGCCAATTATCTTGCTGATCCTGCCAAAAATGAATATCACCATTGAGTTCATCAATATCAATGGGGGCTTTAAAGCGCGGTCCAGTGACAAGTTGCTGCTGATGAGCACTGACACTGACGACACCTCGCTGTCCTTGCCAGTTAAACTCAAGATTAAGCCCTTTAAGCCCAGGGGCGTTGTCGCTCTCTTGCCAGCCTATATCTTCTAGTTCCCCCCAAGCGGTGACGCCTTCACTGTCACTAAAGGTAAGCTTTGCTTTACTCAATGCGCCATGAAATTCACTTTGTTCAATGCCTTTGGCCCAGCCGTAGTGTGTTAAGGCTAAAGCATGAGCAATGGGCTCTAAATCAAACTGTTGTATCCAAAAAGTAGAGTGTGTGTCAGACCACTTTCCTTGAAAATACATGGGTGGGTAATCTTGCTCATTGCTGCGAAAATGAAACTCAGAACTTGAAAGCGACCAACCATGCTCAGCGGGGGCAAAACGGATTTGACCGGATTCCAGACCTAATTTATTAGTCTGGCTACTATCTAACCATGTGACGTAGCTTGGCTGCACTTCAATCAAGATGTCTTGTAATTTACCCAGCTCTAACTGTGCCCAAAGCTGGCCATTAATACTCGCACTTAAATTTCGATAATCATCATCTAAGTGCTCATCGATAAGATCCAAAACATTCAGATCGTGTGCTTGAAGATAAATATCTCCAGCGATCTCATGTAAGCTTTCTCCTGACAGTTTAACCCGAGTATTCAAGCTGCCTTGTGACAGACTTGGAAAGATTAACCGACCTTCACCGTGATGAGCATTGGTACTATTTTGCCATACCATATCTTGAACAAGTACCTTGTGGTAATTGTCATCCTCGATAAATAACTTTACTTCACTGTTTTGCACCGCAAAATGACCAGTTTCACCTAGAAACAGGCCTTCAAGCAAAGCTTGTTGCTCAAAATCACCTGAGCTTTCAGCTAAATTGAGCCGATCTAAATGAATATTGGCTTTAAAGCCATCCAGTACAAAATAATTGGATACTAATTGCCACTGCCTAAGAGACTGCACCACATTCACTTGCAAACTGGTGTTATCGATATGCAAGGAGATAGGCGCATTTTGATTATCTTCGAAACTTACATTTTCAAGTACCAGCGCAGGTCCAGTCCCCTGCCAACTTGCGCTGATTGAGCCGATACTTAATTCGACATTAAGTTGACGATAAATTAAAGATTCAATGCTTGTTTTGTAATCATTAGCATATGGGAGGCTTAGTTTCAGCAGCGAAACCAAAACCGCCACAATGACCAGCGTAACAGCAAAAACCTGCCAAACCTTGCGAATACAAAAAAAGCAAATTGTTTTGGGGTGCATATCGGCCTACATCATTACCACATCAAACTGCTCTTGGCTGTACAAGTTTTCAGTTTGGATACTCACTTGTTTCCCGATAAACAATTCAAGCTCAGCCAAATTGTGATATTCATCATTCACCAAAGCTTCACTTACTGCCGCTGACGCATATACCATAAATTTATCTGCTTCATATGCACGATTTACTCGCACAATTTCACGCAATATCTCATAACAGACCGTTTCAACTGTTTTCAACGATCCTCTGCCAGAGCATGAAGGGCAGACATCACATAAGATGTGCTCTAAACTTTCTCTGGTGCGTTTTCGCGTCATTTCGACCAGACCGAGTGCTGACAGACCATTAATATTCGCTTTAGCACGATCTTTTGCCAATGCAGCTTCCAAAGAGTGCAGCACGCGGCGCTTATGTTCATCTGAAACCATATCAATAAAGTCAATTATGATAATACCGCCAAGGTTCCTTAACCTGAGCTGACGCGCAATGGCCGACGTTGCTTCCACATTAGTATTAAAGATGGTTTCTTCTAAATTCCTATGGCCAACAAAAGCCCCGGTATTAACATCTACGGTTGTCATAGCTTCTGTTTGATCAATGATTAAGTAGCCACCTGATTTAAGCTCAACCTTACGATGCAATGCTTTTTGAATTTCAGCTTCAACATCAAAAAGATCGAAAATAGGTCGCTCTCCAGGATAGTATTCAAGCGTTTCAGAAAGCTGAGGGACAAATTCTTCTGTAAAAGTCTTTAATTGTTGATAAGTAAGCTTAGAGTCAACTCGGATGCGCTCCATATCCTCGCCGACATAATCTCGTAAGGTACGAAAAGCGAGCGTTAAATCTTCATGTAAGATGCTCGCCTTACTGGTTTTCCTACGTTTGCTGATAATTTTTTGCCACAGTTTTTTTAGAAACTCAGCGTCGTGTTTTAATTCAGCCTCCGCAGCGCCTTCCGCGGCAGTGCGGACGATAAAACCACCATTTTCATCATTATATTCAGCAACAATATGCTTTAGTCTATCGCGTTCTTCCTCGGTTTCTATTCGTTGGCTCACACCCACATGTGTCGCATCTGGCATAAAAACCAAATAACGTGACGGGATAGTAATATCTGTGGTTAAACGTGCACCTTTGGTGCCGATAGGATCTTTTACAACTTGCACCATGATGAATTGGCCCTGTTTAACCAACTCTCTAATGTCCTGCACTTTTTTAATTGGCTGATCGTCGACTGCCTCTTCAATAGACGCACTACTTACGATATCTGAGGCATGCAAGAAAGCCGCTTTCTCTAACCCAATATCAACGAATGCAGCCTGCATGCCAGGCAATACTCGACTTACTTTGCCTAAATAAATATTGCCGACAATGCCCAGGTTGCCTACCCGTTCGACTTGAACTTCTTGCAGTACACCATTTTCAATTAGTGCGACGCGACTTTCACTGGGTGTCACATTGATCAATAATTCGCTACTCATCTCAGCCCGCCATAAATGCTTGAATTAATTCGTCTGTTTCATATAAAGGTAGTCCGACTACTGCAAAATAACTACCTTTGAGCTGTGTTACAAATCGCCCACCTAGGCCCTGTATACCATAACCACCCGCTTTATCTTGAGGCTCTCCACTTAACCAATACTGTTCAATTTCATCATCTGACAGCACTTTAAATGTCACATCGGTCACCACCGTCTGGCTTATGACCTTTTCACTATTTGCTAATGCAATTGCCGTCATCACCTGATGTGTCTTGCCCGATAGCCTTGCCATCATCGATAAAAAGTCGGCCTTATTGACTGGTTTACCGAGTGCTTTACCTTCTGCCACAACGATCGTATCACTGCCTAACACGGGACGATCTTCTTGTCCGATCCCTACTCCAGTTTGCGCTTTTAAACGAGCAAGTCGTTCCACCAATGCCTTTGGATGTTCATTTGGCAGCGCGCGCTCATCCGCATCGACAGAAAATTGCTCAAAGACATAACCAAGTTGACTCAGTAGCGCTTTACGGCGTGGTGAAGCCGATGCTAAATATAGTTTTACTGCCATTAACGGATCCTAAAGTGTCTACGATACTTTCTGAGTAAGAGAAATATCCAAGGCCAACACAGCATGCCCACCAGTGCTGGCCATAAATATGCAGGGTTAAAGTAAATATCTAACAAGAAGTGGTTTAACCAAAACTGCAATAAGTGGTAAAGCGCTAGAAACAAGCCTATTAACATCGCTTGCTGCCACAACGAAAAATTTCTTAACTTCTGAAAATTACTGACCGTAATGTAAATACATACAGAATAAGTCAACGAATTAATTCCCAGAGGCGACCCCACTGCCAAATCCATGATTAAGCCTGTACACCACGCCCAACCAATATTAACTCGATGGGGTAATGCAATAGACCAATACATCAATACCAATAGGACCCAATCCGGCCTAAAAGGTTCTAAAGAAAAAGGTAATGGCATCAACGCCATGATAAGGGCGAGAAATACGCTGAAGGTGATAAAAGAAAAACTACGACTCATTGTTAACCTCTGCGTTGCTTTCTCCTAAAATAACTAATAGCCGGATCCTATCAAGCTGTGCGATTGGCTCAGCGTATACCTTGGCGAAAGGGAGTCCTTCATCTCGATCAATTTCAGTCACCACCGCCACCGGGTAGCCTTCAGGGAAACGACTCCCAAGCCCCGACGTAACTAAAATATCTCCGATTCGAATATCTAAGCTGTGCGATACGTGGGCAAGCTGAACTAGGTTAATTTTACCAATCCCTTCGACCACCATACTGACATCATTTCTTAATATTCGAACCGGTGTAGCATGGGTGGTGTCAGTCATCAGAAGGACACGAGAAGTCGTTGTGCCAACATGTGTGAGCTGGCCGACCAAGCCCAACTCGTCAATAACCGCTTGCCCCTCGGAAACACCATCGATAGTGCCTTTATTCACGACAATTTGATGGTTATAACGATTCGATCGCACCGATAGCACTTGTGCTATTTGGCGACTTTGAGATTGACGGGAAGATGCGCCTAATAGCGCTCGTAGCTCACTGTTTTCTTTGAGTAAGAATTGATATTGCTGAAGTTGTTCGCTTTGTAGCAATTGCTTGGCTCTAAGCAGTTCATTCTCGTTGAGCAGCCTATCACGTGTATGTAAAGTCTGTGCGCCAACGTTAAACAGTTCATAAGGAACATTGGCAGCGTATAATACCGGACTGACGAGCGTATTGAGGGTCGTTCTGACAAAAGTGCCACCAGAGGTATATCTATCACCAATGATTAAGACAATACTAAGCACAACTGCGACAGTAAGTCGCAGTTGTAAAGATATGCTTCGGACAAACAGTAAATTCATCAGTCGTAACTAAATACATCGCCACCGTGCATGTCTATCATCTCTAGCGCTTTACCACCACCGCGCGCAACACACGTCAATGGATCGTCCGCGACCACAACAGGGATCCCTGTTTCTTCCATTAATAATCGATCTAAGTCTTTTAGCAGTGCACCGCCACCTGTCAATACCATACCGTGCGCCGAGATATCAGATGCCAATTCTGGTGGTGATTGCTCAAGGGCCACCATAACAGCACTCACAATCCCCATAAGTGGCTCTTGTAACGCTTCAAGGATTTCGTGAGAGTTCAATGTAAATGAGCGTGGTACACCCTCGGCTAAGTTACGCCCACGAACCTCAATTTCAATCGGTGTTTCACTCTTAAATGCAGAGCCTATCTCATGCTTGATATGTTCTGCTGTCGCCTCACCAATTAAACTACCGAAGTTACGTCTTACATAATTAATAATAGCTTCATCAAACTTATCACCACCGATACGAACAGATGATGAGTAAACCACACCATTAAGAGAAATAATCGCCACCTCAGTAGTACCACCACCGATGTCAACAACCATCGAGCCCGTCGCTTCAGAGACAGGTAAACCCGCACCAATTGCCGCAGCCATTGGCTCTTCAATCAAATACACTTCACGTGCGCCAGCACCCATTGCAGACTCTCGGATCGCACGCTTTTCAACCTGAGTAGCACCACATGGCACACAGATTAATACGCGCGGGCTTGGACGCATGAAGTTATTGTTGTGGACTTGCTTGATGAAATGCTGAAGCATTTTTTCAGTCACGTAGAAATCAGCAATTACGCCATCTTTCATCGGTCTAATCGCTTTTATATTACCAGGTGTTCTACCCAGCATTTGCTTTGCAGCTGTACCTACTGAAGCAACACTTTTCGGGCCACCTGCTCTCTCCTGACGAATCGCTACCACTGAAGGCTCATTGAGAACAATGCCTTCTTCTTTTACATAAATCAGTGTATTCGCCGTGCCTAAATCAATAGACAGGTCATTTGAAAATAATCCACGTAGTTTTTTAAACATGAGGCTGGGTAACCTTAAAGAATTCTTTTAATCACCAAACCGCAGTAACTGTCGCTGCGGCTGAAATATTTAAGTATACAAAGTGCAAACTGCACTTTAACTGAATGCGCCCAACAGGGCGCATTGTAATTTATCTTTCTCGAACTAATCTAAAACCAATATAATTAGCTCTAAAATCAGGCGCTAACGCTAAGCGAGTAGACACTCTAGCTAAGCTAGGCGCAAAGTTCCATGCACCTCCGCGCACCGTGACATCATCTTGAGAAGCACGCTTTTGCGTCCACTCCCATACGTTGCCAACGGTATCATACAAACCATAGTTATTTGGTGAAAATTCACCTACTGGTGATGGGCTTTTATTTGACCACTCACTGCCACACCATCCACAGTTTGCCAGCCCTCGACCAATTTCATTGCCCCAAGGGTATTCTGAACTGGTACCCGCTCGAGCCGCATATTCCCACTCAACTTCATTAGGCAAACGATATTGGATCCCTTGTTCTGCAGACAACCAATTTGCATATGCTTTAGCATCTTCATAAGTCACACACACCACTGGAAAGTTTTCAGCTTGCTCAAAACCTGGATTGCTCCAGTTGTATTCGCTTTCCCAAATCGGCTCACCGTTTTTATAGTGTGCACAGCCCGTCCCTTTCTCAGCTTCAGTTTGATAACCCGTACTTATAATGAACTGCCTGAATTCTGCAACCGTCACTTCATTGCTTTGCATGGCATATGAATGACTCAGTACTTTCTCGACAACCGGGCGCTCATTAGCAAGGCCATTCCCCGTTAAATCTCCCATTTGGAATGAACCTGCAGGGATAATCACCACTTTATTTTCAACCAAGTTGGGCGTCACTGACTTTTGCACAGCGACTTGTCGCTCAACTTGCTCTCTTTTCGGTGTCGGTGCAGCAATCGACTCAGGCTTTTTTATCAGCTTAGCGTTTATCGTTCGTGCGCGACGCACGTCAACTCTTGCCTTATAAGACTCATACCCAAGCTTTCGGATTTCAATATCGTAAGATCCTAAAGGCACACTGACCACAAGCTTAGTCGAACCATAGCTCACACCATCGATAAAGACTTCATCATCATACACATTTGACCTTAGAGTTAGATCGACTTGTCTATCCTGTGGTGATTGCTGAATAATTTGAGATTTGATTTCCGTTTTCGGCTGCATTGCCGTCACGCTAGGCACGCTCGGCGTCGGTTTATCTAGTTCATCTTTAAACGTCAGCTGACTATCACTGAATGTTGTTGGATAGCTTGCTTGATAGCCCACCGATAATGGCGTGCCATATTCACTACAAAAACGGTTATCCAACGCAAGTAGACCACACAAACGGCTATTATTGACGTCGCCTCGCATCGTCACACTTAAGTTAACACTGTAGTTGCCTTGACCACTAAATGCACTGCCAATCACGTGACTACTCACGACCTGCACTTGTGCCCCAGCCAAATGACGTTTTGGCTCAACTGCCCGTTGCTCTGTTAAGTTTGCAAATATTTGGTCGATAAAGCGTTTGGTTGCTTTTTGCAAACCCAGCTGCTGGCCTCTTTGCTCACAAGCCGCTAACGTTTCAGTCCGCTTACAATTAATTGTATGCTCAACCTCAAGAGTGCCCTCTCGGGTAAATTCATTGCGAAGTCGCTCAACGCGCGCAGTACTAAGCTGGTCTTTTAAACTCGCGAGCGTATTAACGAGTGTGTGCTTGCTAACACGGATCTGCTCAATATCCTTGCGGTGCGATGCTATGGCCGCTAATTGCATCGCTATGTCTTCTTTATTCGCTTTATGATCAGCAACAGACTGCTGGTATCGCATCTGTGCCGATGAAATATCAATAGATGGATCATCGATAAGCCGACGATACAAATCATTCATGGCATCGAGTGCCTGATTTTTTTCTTTATCCAGTTCCGTCGAGTTACTCCTCAACAGTTCTAGTTGCGATTGTAAACGGGCTTCTTCAGCCACGTGCTTGTCTAATATCTGAGTATATCTATCTAACTCAGCTTGTTTCTCGGAGCGCTCTGACTCGATAGCTGTCACAGTCGCAGTATCTTGTGCCCAAACACTTACAGACAATAAGGCGGCAGAGACAAAAAGAGATAAAGGAGCAATTCGCATATATTCCATTCCCAACAGCGGCAGTTGTTTTGGTCTTTGTTATTTTTGATGTTTTAATGCTCAATGCTATGTAGTTACGATGTAAAACACAAGCCTTGCACAATTAATATCTGAGTTTACAACTATTAGTCACGTACTTACCAGTGTTCTGAGCACATTTTCATGAAATAATAACCTCAAAGCGTGTATTTACAGATAAATCGAAAATCTAATGAAGACTTCAAGCCACTTAGAATCACCTCTTCAGACCATTAAGCACCCGTTACTAACAGCCAAAAAAATCCAGCTGCAAGTAAAGAGAGATGATTTACTGCACCCAAGCGTGCAGGGTAATAAATGGCGAAAGCTCAAATACAATCTCATAGCGCTAAAGCGCCAGCAGTCTCAGTGTTTACTCACATTTGGTGGTGCATTTTCGAATCACCTCTATGCCACCGCCATGGCGAGTAAACTATTTCATATTCCAGCACACTTTATTGTCCGAGGCCCACATCTTGACTTGAGTAACCCGACAATACGCTTTGCTAAAGCGTGCAAGGTTAATCTGCACCCAGTAACTAGAATTGAGTATAGACAACGCCATGATGTACATTATCTCGAACAACTAAAGCATCAATTCCCCTCTGCCTTCATTATCCCAGAAGGGGGGAGTAACCAGTTTGCATTGCAGGGTTGTAAAGAGTTGGCGCAATCACTTCCGCCGAGTGATTACCTCTGTTGTGCCGTGGGTAGTGGTGGCACACTCGCAGGCATTTTACAAGGCGTACATAAGACGACGAAGGTACTGGGGTTTGCGGTACTAAAAAATGCTGAATATTTAAATGGAGAGGTTACGACACTCAATCCAAGCGCCCTTGAGCTGACCAATTGGCAAATCCTCACTGAATTCCATGGCGGCGGATACGGCAAGTTTTCCACATCACTTTGGGACTTTTGTCAAACCATGAAACGTGATCACCACTTGCCACTAGAGCCCATCTACACGGGTAAAATGATGTATGGTCTATGGCAAATGATTGAACAGGACCAATTCCCACAACACAGTCGCATTATTGCCATCCACACAGGGGGCTTACAGGGTCTAGATGGTCTTCGCTATCGACGCTTAATTTAAACTGTTCTCAAGCTCAAGTAAGGGGGCGCTGAAAAAGTAGCCTTGTGCGCCATCCACTCCTAAGCGTTGAATACAGTTAAATTCATCTTGGGTTTCTACACCTACCGCATAAACTGGGACTTGAAGCTTTTTGGCTTGCCCAACAATTTGCTTAACTACTGCTCGGCGTTTTGCACAGCCATTGATGCCATGAATTAATTCAAATGCTAACTTAATGCCTATGACATTATGTAGTTGCTGTAGTTGGATCACATCTAGCGGCTTATTAACATGATCAAGCACAACGTTCGTACCAAGTGGTGCCAATGAGCAAAAGAATTGCTCAAAATAACTTTTATGCTGATAGTAATCACTGATCATCAGCTCTAACGTCACATCACTCGCACGGCCAGAGTCTCTTAATACCCCTATCAGCCAGTTGAGAAAAACGCTATTTGACCAGTTCACAACATGCAAATTAACACTGACCGAAAACCCCTTCGGTTCCTTGGACAAAACTTTTAAGGCCTGCATCACAATTGCCTTGTCCAATTCCACCAAGTGTTGATTATGGTGAATTTTATGAATAAATTGTCCCGCAGTGATCAGCCCCAGCGTTTTATGACGTACCCGCAATAACGCTTCGCTTTGGATCACGTCTTGTGACTTAAAATCAAATAAAGGCTGACAAAATAACACAAACCGACCAGCTCTAATGTCTTGCATAATATGGGTTTCTGCATCCAGTAGACTTTCCGCAAGAGTATGGTTAAGCGGCAACATATGGATATGCTGCCACACATGGTTTTGCGCGATACTCAAAGACGATCTAGCTATCTGATAAACTTGCGTTTGGTCAGCGCCCTCGCCATAGAAACATGCACCGCACTTCACAGCACTGCGAGACAAGTCTCCTCGAAAGGCCAACAGCGCCTGGTAGACAACTTCGTGTAAGCGCTTAATCGTCTGCTCGACCTCATCTTTACTTACATCACTGAGTGTGACAGTCAAAGTGCCTGAAGATAAATACTTTGCTGAACAATATTTATATTTGTTAAAACATTTAGCTAATGTAACGCTAAAATGGCTTTGGGGTTCAATATGTTTGGGGAGCTCACATCGCCATTTAAACATAGCAAACACTGTAACTTGCTTATCTGTCGTGACATGTTGGACACCAGTTGAGCGCCCTTTGTCTATCGGTTTTTGTCCTCCACTGAATGGCGCAGCACGCCGGCGATCTGCTCGTCTATTCCCGCGTTTTACGTACAACACCCAAGCCCCCACGGCAAGGCACATTAACATAGCATTAAGCCACAACGCCCATGTAATCCCATTATTCACAATGTCTGTCGGGTGCAGGCTCAGTGCATCTTCTCCCATTTTAAATTGTTGGGGTGATGACAGCCAAGCCGTTACTGCATCACTGCTGGGAAAAACACTAAATCCAAATTGCTTAACTAACGCATTAAGTTCATGAGAAGAAATAGGAACAATATAGTAGGACAGCTGCGTATCTAAACGTTGGGCTTGCTCGTCGATCCACCCACTCGTTAATTGCACTATTGATAAATTACAAATAAACAAAAGAATACACCACGCGCCTACAACCACGTACTCACGTTTAACTGTGTGTTTTGCAAGTGCGAAGTGGAACATAATAAGGCAGCCATTAAGTAGTCTGATTAAAGTTTTGTTCAATCTAATACAAAACTCAAGGACACCAGATTAAGATTCCTAAAAGCTGCTGATCTTGCGGATATTATTTTTTCGCGAATGCCTGAGTGAAATCTCTCCCGAAAACAATAGGCGTAAGCTCACCTTGCACCCACTCACCTAACTGCCTTTTCTATCATAGTTAAATAGTGGGCTGTGCTCGGTTCGCACATTACCCAGCGCACATAAATACGCCACCAACGCAGCATTGGTGAGCAAAACGCTCGGTTTCATTACCTAGTATTTATAAATAACCAAAAAGAGCGCTTCATTTTACGATTCACATGACATGCGTAAGTCATACTCATGTCATGTTCACCGAAACACTTTAAAACTGTCGGTGTAGCTTTAACTCACTTTTACCAAATTTGCCATCGAGGTAATGATCAACAATATCGTCATTATAAAACTGATAAATGAGCTTTAAATGCTCTGGGCGCCACTGACTGCCAAGCCATAGTTTGCCTGTCGTAGTATGCGCTAGCTTGGTAATCGAGTTTGCCCCCTGTTCGTATAACATGCCCACCAATTGAGGTAGCTCATCACCGATTTTTAACACCGCTCTCGCCGCTAATTGATGAAGCCCATCTCCTCTGTACAACGGTGCGACACATTGATGAACGACGGCCCCAGCATCTAAGTCTTGAGTTAACTCATGTACTGTCATACCCGTTTTGTGTGGCTCAAGCATGTAACTTGGCCAGAAATGTGTAATGGCTCCTCGGTACCACGGGGACAATCCACCATGAATATTCCATTTTTCACCAGTGGCGCACGCCAATGTATCATCACTCAACATATGGCAGCCATAAGTGATTAACAAGTCGGGATCAGTGGCTGCTATATGCTGTTTAACATACTCAGTGTTGAGCGCTTGCACATCAATATTGACCGTTTCCACATCTGGCCATCGTGGCGCCCCAAACATTTCAAACTCAGCCTCTTCTCGCTTAGCAAAATGCGCGCGAAATAATGACTTTAATTGAGCATCAATGTCTGCAGGCGGCGCAGGTAAATGCGCCTCTCGTTGCTCAATAATCACTTTTTTTAATTTGCCTGTGGCTGCCAAACACCGGGCTATGTAAGCATGTCTTGGGTGATTACCAGTGATAAAAACGATACTCATAACACTTCTCCAGTATTAAACTCAATCAGCCGATGTTGTTCCAGTTCATCAATCACAGATTCCAATGAGGCCAACTCCAACCCCAATGACTGTGCAATGTTCACCATCGCTTTGGTGCCATCAGACTCACTTAATATAGTCAAAATAGCGTTCAGCTTTGTGCGACCATCCACCAAACTGTCACTAGATTTATCAGCATGAGCAAGGGTATTCATATTTGGATAGAGGTTTCGTTTCCCAAGCTGTGGTTCACCAAATGGACTTTGATTAACGGCATTCCCCGCAATTTCCCCCAACTTTAAGTAGCGCTCAACCTCATCGATTGACTGAATGATGCGTGCCATGTTCATCGCATCTTTATCATCCATAGAAGTGTGATATGGCACCTCAGTAACATTCAATGAACGACTGACTTGGGCAACAGGTAAGTTGAACCCAGGTGCACAATACTGACGTTCATCAGAGCCATGCAAAGGCGTAAACTCAACAAAGCGAAGGCTATCCGAATCGCTTAACTGCCTAGCCAGTTGATCAAAAACGCTGTCACCTCTGCGGCTCGCTTTATACCTTAACGAGTCCACATCACCACCCATACAAGTGAGGATCAGACCTGCTTCTAAGTTTTCAGCGAGTGATTGATAGTGTTTGTGTAAAAAGCATAACGAACCAATAGTTTCTGGATTCAGTAAAAACCGATAGGAAAAGCGCCTTTTTGGCCATTGCTTGATTCGATTATATAAACCAAGTAACACCAGTGGCCCACTGAGTTCATTGTTAGCAAGCGAAGGGTGACAAAGATAGCTGCTAAGCAAGACTTCTTTTTGGCTTTGCCCCTCAAGCAGCGTTTGCGCAAATGGCACTCCCCCCTCAGGATCAAATTCAGATTCTATCAAAACTCGGTAACGCCCCTGCTGTAATGCTTGTCTGTCTTTATCTTTAAGACAAAACCCCCATGTTCTTTGATAATAACTTGTCACGTAAGGGATAGCATCTGGCAGCGTTGGTAAACTATGTAAGTGCGGCTGCAACTCTTCTAAGGTGAGGTATTTATCGACGGGCTCAGAATAACTAACAACATGTAAATTATTGATATTAGTGTCACAGATCACCTCCCCGTCAGGCCCCCAAAGTCGTGCACGTCGGAAGTTCCATTGGGCAGGCACAACCCAATCAAAAACCTGAGTGCCACTTTTTACTTTATCGAACGTCAATGGCATATATCTACCGATGATATCCATAGATGCTTCTATACCATGACCTGTGATGGATCTGCAGAGCGGGAACAGTTCATCAAACAAACTATCAAGTAGCTTATATTCACTGTCTTGAGTCATCTCATTCCTTTATTGTCTTATTTTAATCGCGATGACTATACATAAAATAACACCAATAAAACATCTTAATGACGACGTTTCTCACAAATAACTCAGCAATATTTAACCATAAAAATCAAAGTATAAATACCAAACCTCAGTTCAAACCTGAATGAGTTAAACAACTTAATAATACGATATATAGCAATACTCTAACCATTACAGAAAACACCCTTTTTTATAACATAAAAAGTACAGTGTTGTTTTATCGGTAACTCTGTTATACCGATGTAAAATGAAAATAAAGTACGCTAAAGTCATCAATGTACGTCGCAACCGCTTTTTAGCTCATAACATTCCCTCGTGACTCATGCTGTTCTTGTTGGGTAGGTATCTTTTAAATATGCCTATGCTTGATATAGAAGCATGATTGACGCAATCACATTGGCGTACATTTCATCCTTATTAGGTATGCGCTATTTAGGTAAGGTGCAAATGAAGAACTAATACTTTTCTATACAAAAAAGCCCTTTGCACAGCTCAAAATCGACACCGATTATTGATATGCGCAAAGGGCTTTCTAAAAACTAATTTTATGACTTTAGACGTACTGGCTCTTAGAACGGAATATCGTCGTCAAAATCTATTGGTGGCTCCATCGGGTTAGAAGCACTACCCTGCTGCTGTGGTGCAAAACCGCCTTGAGACTGACCACCTTGCGCAGGCGCACTCTGTGCTTGTCCACCAAAGTTACTATTTTGTGGCTGAGGCGCACTTTGCTGAGGCGCTTGTTGCTGTGGTGCAAAACCGCCTTGCTGTGCTGCTGGCTGACCATATTGCTGCTGGTTGTTTTGCTGTGGTGCAAAACCACCTTGTTGCTGACCATAACCGCCTTGGTTGCCGCCTGACTGGTATTGACCGCCTTGCTCATTGCGGCCACCTAGCATTTGCATTTGGCCACCCATGTCTACCACTATTTCTGTTGTATACTTGTCTTGACCGCTTTGATCTGTCCACTTACGCGTCTGCAAACGGCCTTCAATATAAACCTGTGAACCCTTACGTAAGTATTCACCAGCCACTTCAGCTAACTTACCGAATAACACAACTCTGTGCCACTCTGTACGCTCTTGCAGCTGACCTGTGTTTTTGTCTTTCCAACTATCAGTGGTTGCAATACTGATATTCGCCACACCGTTACCGTTGGGCATATATCGAACTTCAGGATCTTGGCCTAAGTTACCCACCAAGATTACTTTATTCACACCGCGTGCCATGGCACCCTCTCCTCACACAATTACAAGCATTGCTTAGTTTCATTCTATATATCGATTGTATACCGATTGCACGTCGAATTCGACTCCTCATCGCAACCGAACCCTCGTTATGAAGAATATAAAATTTGCTTAGCTTGGTTTAAATCAAATTTACTTTCATCCACTTTTAAATAAGCGCGATTTTCTTCACTGACTACAGTCGCCTCTAGCACGCCCGGTAATGTAACCAGTTTATCAGCAAGTGTTTGTGCATGCTGGGGTTTATCGAGTTCCGTTACAAAGCTTAACGCTTTACTACGTGGAGGGACTTGCATGCGCCATGCAATAGCCAGCCATATTACCCCAATTCCTGCTGCCGCAGCAAATACAGTTTGCGTTTCGTAATGCTGTGCTAAAAAGCCACCAAGGACGCCCCCTAAAAACGCCCCCAAGAACTGTCCCGATGAAAATACTCCCATCGCTGAGCCTTTTTGCGTTGCTGGAGATATACGAGACACTAACGCTGGCATGGTCGCTTCTAAGAAATTAAATGCAATAAAATACAGAGTCATCGACAAAGCGATCCCCCATAAACTACCCGATAACCAAATCAACAAAAACGTACTCATACTTAATATGGCAATCGCAGCTAAAAATACTTGCTTCTCTTTTTGCTTTTTAATGGCCACTATCATCAAAGGTGCCATCAGGACAAAAGCTAGGATCAGCACTGGAATATAAATTTGCCAGTGAGATTGTGCCTCTAATCCTTCATTGATAAGCTTCGCAGGCAGCACAACAAACAAGGTTGTCAGCGTTAAATGGAGGAGTAACACCCCGATATCCAGTCGTAGTAATTGTGGGTGTTTAATTAAGTTTTTGATATCCCCTAACGATGCGACGGTATCACCTTTCGGTGCTTTATGAACGGCATTTGGCACCACAAACAACACAATTACAATGCCCACCAAAGCCAAAATCGCCGTCAACCAAAATACCCCAGCAATACCAAATGATGCCGCTACCATAGGGCCCACCAGCATTGCCACTGCGAAACTCAAACCTATGCACATGCCAATTACAGCCATCACTTTAGGCCGCTGTTCATCACGACTCAAATCAGATGCCAACGCCAACAGTGCACTGGCAATCGCACCCATCCCTTGCAATGCTCGTCCGGCGGTCACCCAATAAATAGAGTCCGCGGTGGCCGCAATAACAGAACCGATGGCGAACACCACCAGTCCTCCAATAATAATCGGTTTTCGGCCGAATTTGTCTGATAACCATCCCATTGGGATCTGCAGCAATGCTTGGGTCAGACCATACGCGCCAATGGCCAAACCAATCCAAAGCGGCGATACATCTTCGAACGAATCACTATAAATAGCCAGCACAGGCATCAGCATAAATAAGCCAAGCATGCGAAAAGCAAAGACGCCTGCTAGTGAAAAAGCGGCGCGTTTTTCAATTTGGTTTAAAGATTGATTGGACATAAAGTAACGTAAAGTCAAACAGTAAAAAATCGCGAGCTAGTTTAGCAAAAACTCAGTCCAACTGATATTTTTTTAATATTTCACTAAAACGCCCAGTTTTATTCAATCTGTTATACGCGCTTACCAAGTGTTCTAGTTGCTTGTCAGACACACTTTTTTTACTAAAGGCAAAATAGACCGGTGATTGATTCACCACCAGCGGTGCGATTTTTATGGTCATAAAATCAGGGTGATTGGTTGACTGAAAAATAATATTAAACTTTTCTTCTAAAAATCCAGCAATCCGTCCATGTTTGAGCAAACTGAGTTTAGTTTGATTATCAGGAACAAAGATGAATTGGGTTTCATCGCCTAACCGTTTGCTATACCGTTCGGTAAAAGTACGCCCGTAAAATGCGCCTTGCTGTATCGCAACAGGAACCGGTAGAGAAAACAAATCATCCATGCTATCAACGTTGAACAGACGCTCAGCATTCATCGCAAACACGATGGTTTCCATGCGCTGAGGACCCACAAAATAGGCAAATTCAGTGCGCTCTTGCGTGCGGGTCACGCTGAGTACCAAGTCAATATTACCCGCTTCTAGCATTTTCAATGAACGTCCCCATGGAATACTGACGAACTTATAACTGCACCCAGCCTCATCCAATAAGGCTTTGGCAAAATCAACATCCATTCCGTGCCAGCCCTTTTCTTCATCCAAACGAGATTGCGCGGCGTAATTTTCAAATCGCACCGTCATTTCACATGCCCACAAAGGCGGTAGAAAAAAAAGACTCAAAAGCAAAAAACGCACTTGCACCACTCAGTAGGTGATATTCAAAAATAAGTTTAGTTGTTTATTTTTGCAAAAGCTTAATTTTGTATGTCGGATGCGCTAACATGCGCGCTTATTCCGTCTATTCTTGCAATCAACCTCAGCGAGTGAGCCAGTACATGGCTTAGCACGTATCAAAGGTGGAATAACCGCAGCTTTTAGTATACTGTATGTGTATACAGCTACCCATAATTTAGTTTGCAAACCCTAAGCGTGATCACCTAGGTTAATTAAGTACGTATCAAAGATACACACATTTCACAACGGTGAAATAGCAAACACCGCAAATCGGGATATACGTACCAAATAATGGTTGCAAGCACATGAGATTCACATAAGGCCACTATGGATAAAATAGAAGTAAGAGGTGCGCGTACGCACAACCTCAAAGACATCTCTTTAACTATCCCAAGAGACAAGTTAATTGTTATTACTGGACTGTCTGGTTCAGGAAAATCTTCTCTTGCTTTCGATACATTATACGCCGAAGGCCAAAGACGCTATGTCGAGTCTCTCTCCGCTTACGCTAGACAATTTTTATCCTTGATGGAAAAACCCGATGTCGATCACATTGAAGGACTTTCTCCGGCTATCTCTATCGAGCAAAAATCTACGTCGCACAACCCACGTTCAACTGTAGGCACCATTACTGAGATCTACGACTATTTACGACTTTTATTCGCCCGAGTCGGTGAGCCACGCTGTCCAACACATGATCTGCCACTTAAAGCGCAAACAGTCAGCCAGATGGTCGATACCGCACTTGCACAGCCAGAGGGCAGCAAACTTATGTTGCTCGCACCTGTGGTGAAAAACCGTAAAGGTGAACACGTAAAACTGTTGGAACAGCTTGCCAGCCAAGGTTTTATCCGAGCACGTATTGATGGAGAGGTATGCGATCTCTCTGATCCCCCCACATTGGAACTCCACAAAAAGCATACTATTGAAGTCGTCGTTGACCGCTTTAAAGTAAAAGATGGCCTGCAACAGCGATTAGCCGAGTCCTTTGAAACAGCACTTGAATTAGCAGATGGCATTGCGCAAATCGCCAGTATGGATGACCCGGATGCAGAAGATTTAATTTTTTCTGCCAACTTTGCCTGCCCCACTTGTGGCTATGCCATGACCGAATTAGAGCCTCGCCTATTTTCATTTAATAACCCGGCTGGTGCGTGCCAAAGCTGTGATGGCCTTGGTGTAAGACAATACTTTGATCCAAATCGTGTCGTACAAAACCCTGAGCTGAGCTTGGCAGGCGGTGCTATCAAAGGCTGGGATAAACGCAGCTTCTACTATTTTCAGATGCTGACGTCGGTTGCACAACATTATGGATTCGATTTAGACATTCCATTTGGTGAGCTCCCTGCATCCGCACAAAAAGTCGTTTTAGAAGGCTCTGGTAAAACGAAGATCGCATTTAGTTACCGCAATGATCGTGGAGACTTAATCACCCGCAATCATGAGTTTGAAGGCGTTTTAAATAATATGAATCGCCGTTATCACGAAACTGAGTCTACCTCAGTGCGTGAAGAGCTCGCTAAATACCAAACCAGCCAAGCCTGTCCTAGCTGTAATGGCTCGCGACTGAGAGAAGAAGCAAGACATGTATTTATTGGTGATACCAACCTACCGGTCGTGACTACCATGAGCATTGGCGAAGCATGTCAGTTCTTTGAAAATCTCACTTTGTCAGGTCAAAAAGCGCAAATCGCAGAAAAGGTACTCAAAGAGATCCGTGACAGACTGTCATTTTTGATTAATGTAGGTCTGAACTATCTCTCACTCGAACGCAGTGCTGATACCTTATCAGGAGGTGAGGCGCAAAGGATCAGACTGGCAAGTCAAATTGGTGCGGGTTTGGTTGGCGTCATGTATGTCCTCGATGAGCCTTCAATTGGCTTACACCAAAGAGATAATGACAGACTTCTTAGTACACTTACCCATCTTCGTGATTTGGGTAATACGGTTATCGTGGTTGAACATGACGAAGATGCCATTCGCGCAGCCGATCACATCATCGATATTGGCCCAGGTGCTGGTGTGCATGGCGGCCATGTAGTTGCTGAAGGTGCTCGTGATGACATCATTGCAAACAAAGACTCGTTAACAGGTCAATACTTGGCGGGTACCAAGCAAATTGTCGTGCCACAAGAACGTCACCAACCAAACGATAAATGGTTGGAGTTGTTTGGTGCCACTGGGAATAACTTAAAAAATGTCGACTTAAAGATCCCGTTTGGTCTAATGACGTGTGTCACAGGTGTATCTGGTTCTGGTAAATCAACACTGATCAACGACACACTGTACAAGCTTGCACATCGCGCCTTGAACGGTGCCACGGTGTCAGAACCTGCACCACATAAAGACATTCAAGGCTTAGATCATTTTGATAAAGTCATCGACATCGATCAAAGCCCAATTGGCCGCACACCACGTTCTAATCCAGCAACATATACTGGGATATTCACTGCGATTCGAGAATTATTTGCAGGTACGCAAGAAGCACGCTCTCGCGGCTACAAAGTCGGGCGCTTTAGCTTCAATGTGAAAGGCGGACGCTGTGAAGCTTGTCAAGGTGACGGCGTATTAAAAGTCGAAATGCACTTTTT
Organism: Pseudoalteromonas luteoviolacea; assembly: GCF_000814765.1. Lineage (GTDB taxonomy): Bacteria > Pseudomonadota > Gammaproteobacteria > Enterobacterales > Alteromonadaceae > Pseudoalteromonas > Pseudoalteromonas luteoviolacea_H. The sequence goes on along the minus strand of NZ_JWIC01000004.1, from coordinate 100,131 downwards.
ACCGGATGTGTATGTCCCTTGTGATGTATGTACAGGTAAACGCTACAATCGAGAAACACTGGAAGTGCTCTACAAGGGTAAAAACATTCATGAAGTACTCGAGATGACGGTCGAAGATGCGCGCGAGTTCTTTGATAAAATTCCTGCTATTAAACGCAAACTGCAAACATTGATGGATGTTGGTTTGTCTTATATCCGACTTGGTCAAGCGGCTACGACACTCTCAGGTGGTGAAGCTCAGCGAGTTAAGTTAGCAAGAGAGCTCTCAAAGCGTGATACAGGTAAAACCCTATATATTCTTGATGAGCCAACCACAGGTTTGCACTTCCATGATATCCAACAGTTATTGGTCGTCCTGCACCGTTTACGCGATCATGGTAATACCGTGGTTGTGATCGAGCATAACTTAGATGTGATTAAAACTGCAGACTGGATTGTCGATCTTGGCCCTGAAGGTGGCTCAGGTGGTGGACAAATTTTAGTATCAGGCACACCTGAAGACGTCGCACAACACCCGCAATCACACACTGGTCGTTATCTTAGCCCTATGTTATAACTAACCAGTCGCAGTGGTAATACATTCACCACTGCGACTTAGTTTTAAACAGTAGGGAATTAACATAACAATGAATCACCCCGCATGGACCACAGTTAAGCAAACAGCTAAAAAGATCAGTGCCCCCTTTGAGCGTTTTTGGCATTCACTGAATACACCGCAAAGACTGTACTTCTCGTCCCTATTTATCAGTCTCTACGCCATTCTATTTGCTAATCAAGATAATACTGGCTGGTTTAACTTGGTGGCAGTACTGGTCCTGTGCGCCATGATCTACGAATTTTGGCCAAAATTTCTTGTGTTTTGGGAGAGCTTGCCAGGTAAAGCGATTATTTTACTCTTCTATGCCTTTATCGCTAACTATGCATTAGTGCAAGCCGCTGGCATGATCAACGACATTACGGGCGTCAGTTCAGATCCCCTGCCCTACAGTCACAACCTCAGTGTACTGCTCTCATTACCCACTTGGTTTTTTCTCACCACCATCGTATTGCTGTTGCTCTTGCAAATTATTCAGCCGTTATATTTGTTAGCGCTGATATTATTGAGGCCATTTGGCCTGCACCGTATTTGGCAACCTACCGATTACAAGTTCCCGGTTACCACTGGGCTGCTACGCTTTATTTTTAGCTTATTTATTCTTGTACAAGTCGCTAATTTATTATCACACACAGGCTTGTCTGGCGGTGTAAACCAATTTCTCAGAGGTTGGTTTGAAATCATTACTAACCAACCAGTTACTGTTGCAGTGTCAAATAATGAACTCCCGCAAACCAACGAAGTTAATCTCTTAAAAGTTGAGCCCGCAGAGAACGTTGAAGAAGATCCTGACTTTGAAGCGTTTAAAGTGAGCATTTCAACCGTCAGTGAAAACACGGTGAAATACGAAACCCATTTAAAACGTATATTGGCGCATTTTATTTATGAATATGAAGCAGACTCGCGTTCGCGCTGTGAGCATGCCCCCGGAACACGCATCATCGAGTTAAATGATTATGAGATATTGCAAATCACCAAATTAGATGATGCCAATACCTTATCAAGCTACCAATACGATGTGCTCCCTTGTATTTCTGCAGCGCTGGGGCATCAATTTAAAGCACACATTACCACCAAGTAACCCTTAAATGGCGCTGTGTACGCAGCGCCACACGACCGCTTTACAAAAGATACGTGGACAATGCCTCGCGCTCAGTATCACTTAAAAGCTGAGAAGACTTGCTTGCAAAATCATAACGCACCATAACGGTACGTCCTTCTGCACAGCATTCACCGTGTTGCCAAACTTGCTGCAAAATCACAAAAGAGCTATTTCCTAGCTTTTCAATCATGGTCTTTATTTCTACTTCTTGGCCATAAAAAAGCTCCCCTTTGAAGACAACTTCTACCTTGGCGACAATCAGTTTCCAGTTATGTGGATTTAAATCAGGTGTAAATATTTTGAAAATAGGTGCTCTAGCAGCTTCAAACCACACTGGGAGTACGGTATTGTTTATATGGCCAAGCACATCGGTTTCACTGAAGCGCGGCATGATTTTTTCTGTAAGCATAATAATTCTAATAACCTTTGAGGATTGAGATGACTGATTTTATTCGCGTTTATGACAATGCACTCAGTGCAGAGTTTTGCAACAAATTTATGCAAACCTTTGATGAAAGTCCACATTTAGCTCAAGGACAAACGTCTGGCGGCGTCGATCTCAGCAAAAAAGTCAGCCAAGATTTGTATCTCAATAATCACCCTGAATATCAGAGTCAACTGCGCGAAATTGAACAAGCCACCTCAAAATATTTATTTGAGTATATAGAAGAGCACTTTTTTATGATGCTTGGTGCATTTGGCTTGAATGTCTATCATCCGCAAACAGGCCAACCAGTCAACCTAACTATGGATAACTTCGAAGAAATCGGTAAACCGCAGCTGCCTATTTTAACGCAACAGCTATTTCGATTAGGGCCCATTCAGGCACAAAAATATCCGGTCAACAAAGGCGGCTACCCATATTGGCACAGCGAGGTTTACCCACAGCTCCATCATAATGAAGCACTGCACCGCGTACTGTTATTTATGTTTTACCTCAATGATGTGGAAGATGGCGGAGAAACCGAGTTTTTCTATCAAAATAAAAAGCTTACTCCTAAGCAAGGCAGTATGGTGATTGCACCGAGTTACTTCACGCATACCCACAGAGGCAATATGCCTTTATCCAATGACAAATATATCTTAACCTCTTGGGTGTTATTTCAAAGAGCTGAGCGCCTATACGGTGCACCACCGCAAAACGCCACTGCTTAATTGAGAGTTATCTTCGGCCCTGTGTAAACGCTTGCCAATCCAGCATCAGGGCTTGAAAGTCTTCAAAACCGCATCCTGCGACAAGGCCATCCTCGTCTAGCTCTAAAAAGTCATCCTCATACCGAGATAAATCAACATCATTTTGATACAAAGAGTGCGCTTCAAACAGGGCTTCGTCTTTAGATAAGATCAAACGGACTTCACGTCCTTCTATACGGATCTCATCCTGACTGCTGACGATGCTTTTCATTTGCTCAACAAAGGACTTTACATCGGCAATCGTCAGCTCTTCATTGAGCCAGCGTCCAACTAACGCATGCTCCTGTGACATTCGCACACGATAACCTGTGATTGGATCTCTAATAAACTGATATTCCATACTACTCATACTCACACTGGACAGTGTTTTATTATATCGCGGAATAACCCCAAATGGGCAAGAGAATGACACACTAAAAAGTCCGAAATAAAGTCATGAAAAAAACCTTCATGCTCGTATAATGCACTTCTCATTCACTCGCACCGTTTTGCTATGACCCCTGTTGAAATTCTATTCCCCTTAATATTTTTAGTCCTTGCGGGGTTTGTATGCGGTAAAACCGGTTTTATAGCCACCAACCAACTTGAAGGCCTCAGACGCTTTATATTTTACTTGGCGATCCCCGTTTTTTTATTTCTTAATATGTACCAAGCTGATCTATCAAAGGTGGCATCTGCAAAACTATTACTGGCTTTTTATCTCCCTGTCGCGACCTGTTACTTCTTAGTGCTATTTGCAAAATGGATGACACATAAAAATGCACTGAATGAAGCCGCCATGTGGGGATTAAGCGGCACCTACTCAAATACCGTACTGGTTGGTTTACCCGTAATTATTGCAGCGCTTGGCACTGATGCAGGTGCTATGGTATTTATGATCATCACCTTCCACAGCGCTTTGTTATTCGCGCTCAGCTTCCTATTCTCAAGTACGGTGAAGCAGTCCCTCATAGGTACCTTCAAACCCTTATTCATCAATCCCATTGTATTGAGTATTAGTCTTGGGCTGTTGCTAAATGCACTTGAGTTTTCTATTCCTAAATTAATGCTCTCTGGATTGGATTGGCTGGCCAAACCTGCTATTGCGGGGGCGCTGTTTGTTCTGGGGGTAAGTTTAGTGCAATATTCACTGCAACAAGCATGGCAAAGTGCACTCATTTTAAGCCTCGTGAAGCTGCTGCTTTTGCCTGCCATGGTCTGGGGGTTTGCTTCTTGGCTCGCATTACCGACAATGCAAATCTCTGTGCTTACTTTAATGGCCGCATCCCCGCTGGGGGTCAATGCTTATCTTGTCGCCAGACAACAACAGTGCGCACAGGCTACACTTGCCAGTAGCGTGGTCATGTCCACTCTACTCAGCCCACTGACTATGAGCCTTTGGCTATATTGGCTTGTCCTTTAATACTTATTAAATAGGGTTGCAAAGACCACCTATGCAACCCTCTAAATTTTACGATTGAATAAGCTCAGCAACACTATCCTGTGGGATAGCAATGACTCGTTTATTCAAGTACAAGCTCAAACTCACCTTCAAGCTGTTCATCAACAGCCGTAGAACTTGGTAAAGTTAAATCGAAAGTCCCTTTGAAATTCACAGGGGTATTTCCAAATTCAAATTTTAAGAAGCCACGAGAAGCCTCACCACCGAGCTCTGCATAGCTATCTGATTGAATAATAGCTCTATTTTCAGCACCAATAATACCACCTATTGAAACAAGGAAGTCATCGGTCGTACCCTCAAAGCTAAACAGCACCTCAAAATCATTGCCTTCATATTCAGTAATTAGACGAAAAGCAGTCGCCTCAACACTGACCAGCACTTCATTATCCTGGTTAATTGACTCAACTTCCGTTGAAACGACAACACCACATGCACTGTTATCGAGCTTAGGGTAATTATCAAAATTGATAGTTAAGTTACCAAAATCAGTGATCGACTCTGCACTTTTTTGTTTGAATGTGCTTTGACCAATGACAGTATCATCACACTTTTCAACAACAGAGAAACTGCCATCTTTTTGGAAAAACTGTCGCGTTCTATTGCCAGAGTCACAGCTTACACCGGCAAATACTGAAGCGAGATCAACGGAAGTCAAATCCTCAAAACCACAGTAATTAGTTGCAATCGTCTGATTATTTTGATCAACGGCTCCTAGGATAAATGAACGCGTAAGCTCCGTATGAATCGCTGTATATGTATTATCTAACTGAGCTTGCTTGGTATATTGGTTTTGAGTTTCTATCCAAGTACTCCCAGCCACCATCGCAGACATATCGATTTCTGTAACGATAGTGCCCAGCTCACTTTGCGGCCCTGTCGTCGGCTCAGTAGGCGTTAAATCAGCAACATTGACCGTTAAGAATTGATCTTGAAAGCCAAAAGTATTTGCTTCACTACTGTCCGACAATGCCACCCTAACCTGAACTGTGCGGCGACCGTCTACTTGAGGGGCAGTAAACGAAATCGTATCAGAACCTTGACCTGAAATTGTTAAAGGTTGATTGTCAAAACTGACTTGCCAGTCAAATTTTAAATCTGATGCACCACTTCCCTTTGTATTAAGCGATAAGCGAACTTGCTCGCCTTCATTAACGTCAACAAACGAAGGTAATGCCTGATAAGTAATTGTTTGTGTCGTTACAGCTGGAGTGGTGTCCTTTGACCCCCCTGAACCACCGCCACATGCACTAAGAGATAACGCAACCGCAGCGGTTAATGCCAGCTTTTTAGTCATCATGACCTGTTTTTCAATTGTAGACTGCATTGAAATTTCCTATCTATTAAAATCCAGCCATATGGTATTGCAAGGCCTGCTACGTAACAACATGCAAAGCAGATTAAACGCGCTGATTTGTAAATAGATTTAAACAAGAGGGAGAGAAAAGCGTATTAAGCCTAAAAAGCCATGTGTTATTCAAGGTGTCTCTGGCTGATAATCAACCTGCCAAGCTCAGTGGTATAACTCTATCCATACAACTGAGCTAGTTTTCCTTATAAAGAGTAGCTATCTAAGCTAATCTCGAGGAGAGTACTTAGCAGCATCAATAATTGCCCACAAGTGAACAACTGCTGCAATAATCGCTGGCACCACTAAAAACCACAATGCGTAACCACCTACCGTAATAATCGCAAAAATAATCGCAGCTAATATACGGCCTTGAACGAGTTGGCCCAACCCAGGAAAAAATATATTACATATCGCTGCGATAACATTACCGCCAGAACCTTGTCCTGCCATAAATACCTCTCTTTGTTGTATGTTTATTCCAAAAACATCAAATTGTGACAGAGTGTGTAGAAGCTCCTTGCTTCATTCACTATGTATAATCTTAATCACAATGTATGCCAATTTTTTAATTTAAATATATCAATAACTTATACAAATAAAAACAACTCTACACAACTAACTTTAGTCTAAAAGACTAACTATTAGCGATTTCGTTAGTTATATTACTCAATATGACCACTTTAGCTTAGCACGCCAATTGGTATTCCCTTAGCGATATACACTGTGCCATGCGAGTCGAAATAATAAAAACAGGACTTTAACATGCTAAATAGAATCACCCGACCACTCAGTAGCGCGGTAGAGCGTTACCTACCCGATCCCTTTGTTTTTGTCATTATACTCACCTTGTTTGTGATGTTTATGGCAACTCTTTTCACACCAACCACACCAATTGAAACCATCCAAATTTGGGGGGCTGGGCTGTGGAATTTACTGACATTCGCCATGCAAATGTTATTAGTATTGATCGCGGGATTTATGCTGGCAAATACACCAATATGCGGCAAGTTTCTGAATCGACTAGCTAAGCTCGCAACATCTCCCAGCCAAGCCATCTTGCTCGTTACACTGATATCCATGCTCGCAAGTTGGCTAAACTGGGGGTTTGGATTAGTCATCGGCGCATTGTTTGCAAAAGCACTGGCTCGACAGATAAAAGTAGACTACCGCGTACTCATTGCTAGCGCCTATTCCGGCTTTATTGTTTGGCATGGTGGATTGGCAGGCTCAGTACCGCTTGCGGTTGCCTCTGAGGGACACTTTGCCGAGTCCCAAATTGGTATCATAGCCACTGAACAGACTATTTTTTCCTATTTTAACCTCATCTTACTTGCAGTGATGATGGTGGTTTTACCGCTGTTAAACCGCGCAATGCTACCGCCAGACAATGAACAAGTTTTCGTCGATAAAAATAAACTACAAAGTACACAGAAAGCAGCGCCCAAACACACACTCACCCCTGCAGAACGCTTAGAGCACAGCCCTGTCCTAGGTGGACTCATCGGGCTCATTGGGTGCGGTTATTTAGGCTACTACTTCCTCGTTGGAAATGGGGGACTCAACCTCAATATCATCATCGCATTATTTTTATTTTTAGCCATTCTTTTACATGGCTCCGCTACACAGATACTCAATTCACTGCAAGACGCCATCAAAGGAGGAGCTGGTATTGTGATCCAATTCCCATTCTATGCAGGGATAATGGCCATCATGGTACAAACAGGCCTAGCAGAGCAAATCTCTGCAGGATTTGTCTCTATCAGCAGCGCCCAAAGCTTACCTTTTTGGAGTTTTTTAAGTGCGGGCTTGGTAAATATTTTTGTGCCCTCAGGGGGGGGCCAATGGGCGGTACAAGCACCTATCGTGATCCCTGCGGCTCAAGCACTGGAGGCAGATATCGCTCGTGTTGCCATGGCCGTGGCATGGGGAGATGCATGGACTAATTTAATTCAACCATTTTGGGCGCTGCCTGTACTCGCCATCGCAGGTCTTAAAGCTCGAGATATCATGGGATTTTGCCTGTTACAGCTCGTGGTAACAGGCATTGTTATTGCGACGGTTTTAACGTTTGTTTAGCTAGATAACACCTTCACTGGCAGACTCAGAATGACGTTATCTGAGTCTGCGAAGTGCCACATCACGGCAATATGTCCCACCGCAACCAGCACATATAACGCCGCAGACACAATTTGTCCATAGCGATCTAATGGCAATAAATGTGTTTGGTGTCTACCGCGCCACTCCAATAAAATCTCTATGCTACCGATAAAAATAAACACGACCAGCAACATTAAGCCAAATTCATAACTAACCCATAACCCTAGTGCAAGCCCACCTAGGCACGCCATAAGCCCAACCCAAGAACGCATGGAAAAGCTAATACTTTTCAATACATGCCCTCCATCTAATGGCAGAATAGGCAACAAATTTAAGAGGTTTAGCAATGCACTTAATACAGCGACACCTGCGAAAATTTCAGCCTCGGTGATATAGTATAAAACCATCCCCAATATCGAAGTGAACAAACCAAATGCAGGCCCCATCAAGGAAATAATCACATCCTGCCAGCGTGTCGTCATTTTGTCTTCACTCATGGCTAACCCCCCAACAAATGGGATCAGGTAAAACCCTTTGGTTTTTAGCCCAAAGTATTTCATCGCTCGCACATGGCCGTATTCATGAACAACGAGGCAAACCACTAACATGAAAGCAAACTGCCATGAGAATAGCCATGCATAGCCCGCCACCGAAGCGCCAATGAGCGCCGTTTTTATCACCTTAGCGCTTTTAAATAGCTTAATGCCCAACACCGCTAAGCCTAACCAATTACCTCGTCGTTTACCCTCAACATGGGGGACTTCCACCCATTGCCATGGTGACTGATCAACGGAGATGGCAAGCGCGTTTGTATGGAGTTCGGAGGTATCGAGTTGCAGCTGATGATCGCCCAGTTCAACCCATAATTGATGTTCACCGTGCACTTCTATAGGGACTGCTTGCTGTTCTTTGTAAATCTGCACAACTTTTTGCTGATTTATCATGACAGAAATCATCATGTCACCAATGGGAAGTTCAATTCTTGTCATTATGCTCACTGCATTCACGAAATTTCTCTTATTATCGTCAATTCTCAGTATCTATTGAAGAGACATTGGGTGAATTATTACTAAGTTGTACTACGCTTATGGAGTTGTTTAGAGACACACTTTATGATCAGTTTGAAATACTTTGGTCATAATGTGAAATCAGCAAAGCTGGTAGGGTTTTAAGCCTAACGAGCAAATATACAATTCAGCCCTAGGGACAGGAAATTATGAACAATCGTAGCCGACGTATACTTGTTGTAGATGACTCCCAAGCAATTCTTGTCGTGATGCAGGCTATCCTCTCTGAGCTCGATGTCGAATATATTACTGTCGTCGATAGCGCTGTAAAAGCATTAGAAAAAATACGCCAGTCCCCTCACCCTTTTGATGCCATTTTTACCGATCTCAATATGCCAGAAATGGATGGGATGGAATTTATTCGCCATTTGGGGGAATTACATTACCCCGGAGGGATCATCATTATTTCAGAGATGGAAAATCGCATCATCGATCTTGCGGCAAATTTAGCAAGGCAGCACTGTACCCACTTAATTGGTAATATTGCCAAACCAGTACAACTACTAGATGTTGAAAGGAATTTAAAAAAGCTCGACAGCTTTGTTGGGACAGAAGAAGAGTACGAGCAACCTATCTCGGAAGATAAGCTGCTTGAGGCGATCAGCCAACATGAGATCACCCCTTTTTATCAACCAAAAGTGCACCGTGGTACCAAGCAAATCAAAAGTGTCGAAGTACTTGCGCGTATCGTTTCCAAAGACCAAGGGCAAGTGATGCTACCCAAGCGCTTTATTGGCGTTGCCGAAGATCTTGATTTGGTGAACTTACTCACTTTTCAACTATTTGAGAAAGCCGCAACCGAATTTCAATTGATCAGGAACGAATTAAATTACCCCTTTAAGCTGGCGTTTAACCTCTCCCCCATACAGCTTAATGATACTAGCTGCCCAGACAAACTCGCTTTGATATTAGAGCTTAACCGCCTAAAGCCACAGGAAGTCATTGTCGAAATTACCGAAAACCAGCCAATTGTGACCAGCTTACAACTCGAGACCATTAATCGCTTAAGGTTGCGAGGCTTTGACCTTGCATTAGATGATTTTGGCACGGGTTTTACCAATATTCATCAACTTAAAACACTGCCTTTTACTGAAATCAAAATTGACCGTTCGCTGATCACCTATATCGAGTCCGATCGCTTTTCACAAGTGTTAGTAGATAGCTTGATAGACATTGCCCAAAATGAGCAACTGGATATCGTTGCGGAAGGTATTGAGCGAATTGAAGAATTACAATACCTAGAGCGGTATAAATTCAGTTTGCTCATGCAGGGCTATTTGATCAGTCGACCAAAAGCTCTGCATGAGTTCGTACGTTGGATCCATTCATGGCAAAGAATGATCAACTCTAACCCTTAGGGGCGGACGTACTACACCTTGAAAATCATTTTTTTTCCTGCTCTTCAGGTTCATTTTCTGTGACGATCAGGTGACTGTGATTATCCACTCGTTGCTGCCACTTTTGCTTTGCAGCGGCCTGCATATCACTGGTCTGCTCTCGCTCGTCAACGATGTCCATGCCCATCAGGGATTCCAATAAATCTTCTAAAGTAACAATACCTTGAATGTCACCATATTCATCAACAACCAGCGCAATGTGAATGCGTTTTTCTAGCAATGTCTGGAATAAAGTAGGCGCAGCCAAGGTTTCTGGCACCGTATATAACGGTTTCATCAGCTTGCTGATTTTATAGTCTTCGCCAAGGCGGTGGTAAGCCAACATGATGTCATTTTTATGTACAAAACCAACAATGTCATCACTATTTTGATCGAAAACTAATACTCGAGAAAATGACACTGATCCATGATCCGCAAGATAATCGTGCACCGTCATATCTTTGTGTATTTTAAAAAGCACCGTTCTAGGGGTCATCAGGTTTTCTAATTTCGCATGCCTAAACTGCAATAAACTGCGAATAGTCGCTGACTCTTCTGCCTGCAATGCGCCAGCTTGAGAGCCCATTTCAGCCATCGCTTCAATTTCTTGACGAATATAGACTGACTCATCCCCTTTTTTGCCAATAAGCTTTGTCAGTTGATCTGACATCCATACAAATGGCTTAAGCAGACGTACCATCCATACCAATGCAAAGCTGACGCTCGGAGTCAGTGCACGCCAGTAAGTCGCACCTAGTGTTTTTGGAATAATTTCAGACAATACCAAAACCAGCAATGTCATTACGGCAGAAGCCACCCCCACAGCAGCATCCCCAAAAACAACCGCTGCTTGTGCACCCACACCCGCAGCACCCGCAGTGTGTGCCACAGTATTAAGTGTTAGAATAGCTGCTAGAGGTTTATCAATATTGTCTTTCAACTTTTGTACTCTGGCAGCCAAAGTTGGGTTTTGTTGCTTCATCATCCCAACATGGCTAGGCGTAATACTCAGTAATACCGCCTCCATTACCGAGCACAAAAAAGAAATCGCGATAGCTAGTAACATGTAGCTAATTAACAAAAACAAGGTCTACTCCTCATGTAACAACCATTTATTTAAATCTTAACTGTGCAGCACTTAATCGCACAGCCCATAGTAATCTTTATGAATATGTTATATTAACGCAAATTATTTACCTACAATAGGCGCATACTATGAAATTTAAGTCAGCGGTTACTTTACTATTTTCCGCAATAGCTACGCAACTCAGCGCAGCGCCAATCGATACTCAATACATACAGTTCATTGGTCCTATCGGCCAAAATATTCAAACGAAACCGCACCATACTGGACATCAGTCGGCTATTGTAAAAAACCTAGCAAACAAGCTCAGCACTGATAATGACGCATTAGAAGTATTTGGTGAGCGCATAAAGTGGCAACCACTTGCTGATGTGAATGCCCTAACTATGGGTGGTTTACAGGCACTTAAGTTAGAGTTTTCTACAGGTCGCTTCGTACAAGGTAAGCTAAACCTGACCGGTATTGAGAAAGCACATGTATTTCTAAATGGTCAGCTGCTTGATGGGAAAAATACTCACCAGATCAGTGCCGTTACAGGTGATCATCAATTACTCATTATCGCCGAGCAAGTCAGTGATTGGAAAAAAGTGGCTGTAGATTTCACAGGTAAAGCCGAGCATGATCAGCTGGTGTTCACCCAAAAAAGCACCAAAGCGCTCTCTGCGAAACAACTTTTTGATTCTCCAACCATCAGTGCTATCTCATTATCGCCAAACGCGGATTACTACGTTGCCACTGAGCAACGCTATCAAGATAACAAGGGCAATTCAGCCTTGCGAGACACAGCCTTATACAATGAAGACGGCGATGTTATCTATCGACTCCATGGCGTTAATGCAAATGCTGTTAAGTGGAAGAGCGACTCTAAAAGCGTGGTATTTGTGCAAAACAAGCAGCTTAAAACGCTCGATATTAAGTCACTAAAAGAAACCGTAATTGCAGAAGACTTAGCAGGCGCAAGTGGGTTTCAATATTTTGATGATACGACCCTGATCTTCACTTGGACTAAAACAGCGCCTGAAGGCGACAAAATCGTTAAGCACTACAAAGGTCTTGAAGACCGCTGGTCTTACGCTCGTAATATCAGCCAAGTTTACTTGATGGACATCAGTACAGGTCTTATTCAAGCAGTAACTGAACATAACTTAAGTCACTCGTTAGAAGACTTTGACGCAAAGAACAATCGTATTTTGGCAACGCGCTCCCCGCAAAACTATGCTGCGCCATACCATAGTGTGACAGAACTGGTTGAATTCGATTTGAGCAACAACAGCAGTAAAGTATTGGGTCAATATGGTACGTTTAAAGATGCACGTTATGGTAACGATGGTATCTACGTCTCAGCAGGTGCTGAGTTTGGAAATGGTTTAGGTCGCTCATTAAAAGAAGGCGTACTGGCAAACAACTATGACACTCAGCTGTTCTGGATGAATGCACAAGGCCGCGATATCAAAGCGCTCAGCAAGCAATTCGATCCTTCTATTGATTCATTCAAAGTGCTTAACAACGGTGATTTAGTACTCAAAGTGACTGACGAAGATCGTAAAAAGCTATACCTTTTCGATGAAAGTAAGAATAAATTCAAGTCGTTAAAAACGAAATTAGATGTCGTTGATAAATATAGCGTTGCTGATAAACGTAGCCCTGTAGTACTTGCCAGTGGTACAACGGCTTCAACCCCGAACAAACTGATACAACTGAGTGTCAAAAGCAATAAAGCCAGCACGGTATGGGACTCTCAGCCCATTGCATACAAGAATGCCGAAATCGCGACACTTGAAGAGTTTAACTTTACAAACTCTGTCGGTACAGAGATCAAAGGTCGAGTGTATGTTCCTCATGGCTTAGACAAGAGTAAAAAACACCCTGCGTTAATTTACTATTATGGTGGTACATCGCCAGTGTCACGAGGCTTTACAGGTCGCTATCCATTTAATTTCTGGGCAACAAACGGTTACGTTGTCTATGTATTGCAACCATCAGGTGCCACTGGCTTTGGTCAGGAGTTCTCAGCAAAACATGTGAATGATTGGGGTAACCGCGCAGCGGACGATATCATTGAAGGCACCAATGCATTCTTAGATGCATATCAATTTGTCGATAAAAAGCGCTTGGGCAACTTAGGTGCATCATACGGTGGCTTTATGACAATGACTTTAGCGACTAAAACAGACATGTTCAGTGCATCCATTTCTCATGCTGGTATCTCGAACCTAACCTCTTATTGGGGTCATGGGTGGTGGGGTTACCTCTATTCAGCAGAGGCATCAAAGCACAGCTACCCTTGGAATAATAGTCACCTTTATAGCCAACAAAGCCCGGTATTCAATGCAGACAAGGTCAAAACACCACTCTTGTTAGTTCATGGTGATGCGGATGTAAACGTACCTGTCGGTGAAAGCCACATTATGTACACAGCGCTTAAAATGCTTAATCAAGATGTCGAGTTGATCGAATATAAAGGTGCAGATCACCAAATTTTTGCAAGAGACCGTCGTTTTCAATGGTGGGACACCATGTTGGCCTACTTCGATAAACACCTAAAAGATGAGCCACAGTGGTGGCAGCACATGTACGGTAAATAAAACCTTGTAGCAGCACTTTAGTGCTGCTATTTTTTTATGTGTAAGTAATAAAAAGCTAGAACTATTTCATTATTTTTAAAAAGTGACTAAATAGCGTACTAATTACTGTCGCTTTTCATTAGAGTTTTTATATAAAAATAGATAACTTAGGGTTCTCAGCCGAGAATTCTCGGTGCTAAGATAAAGATTAATTATTGAATAAGTTTCGAGACCATGAGCATAAACGTATTATTAGTCGAAGACGATGAGTTACTGGCTAAAAGAGTCGAAAGTCACTTTGCACAAACGGAGTTTCAAATCACCGTTGATAATACCGGTGCTCAGACACTAGAACGTGTGCAGGAGCAAGCCCAAACGGGTACTCCTTTTATGATGGCTATCATCGATATTGTTCTACCAGCCACCGATGGCCTACAGCTGGCGAAAGAACTTAACACATTGACTGATCTTGGTGTGATTATGTTATCAAGCCGTGACTCTCAAGCTGACCGTATTGCAGGCTTAGCGCAAGGGGCTGATGATTACGTCTGTAAGCCAGTTGACTTACTAGAGTTAGAATTACGTATGCGTGCTCTGTACAAGCGTTTAGCTGGCGCGCGCAATGAAGACGAGTCTGAAGAGTTTATAGAATACGCAGACTTTAAACTTCACCCTGATAACCGCACCTTAATCAACCCTAACGGGGATGAAGCTAGACTCACTGAAGCTGAGCATAAAGTACTCATTTGCCTGATTGCCAATGCAGGTAAAGCCACGTCACGGGCAAAAATTTCTGAGGACATCGGGCAGCCAGACTGGAGTCCAAGTGATCGCACCGTTGACGTATTAATCGGCCGATTACGAAAAAAACTGGGTGATGAGAAAGACCAAAAACGCATTGTTACGGTTCGTGGCAAGGGCTATATGCTGTCTGCTTAGCGAGTCAATTGAGAAAGTAAGCGCTCAAAAGCACGATAGCTGAGTGCTTCTTTCAAATCAGACAGCGCAATCACATCATGTTTATTTAGATCCGCGATTGTTCTCGCGACCTTAACCACGCGGTGGTAGGAACGAGGCGATAACTGCAGCTTTTCTGTCGCTTTTGCCAAATATTCACCCACGACCTCTGATAATGCACAGTACCTTTCAAGCTCTTTAGTGGAAAGCATGGCATTTTCTTTGCCTTGACGCTCTATGGCCATTGAACGTGCTAGTGCAACTCGCGCACGAATACTGGCACTGGCTTCAGCTTCATCCTTTGACTGTAACTCTGACGTACTGAGTCTTGGCAACTCAATTTGTAGATCAATGCGATCAATAAATGGCCCTGATATTTTACTTAAGTAGCGCAATACTTGATCTGGTGTTGAGCGTTTATCATGATGGCACCCAGTGGGGCTCGGGTTCAATGCTGCGATGAGCTGGAACCGTGCAGGGAAGTCTACCTGTTGTGCTGCACGCGAAATGTTCACAGTGCCTGTTTCCATCGGCTCTCGCAAAGAATCTAACACTTTTCTTTCATACTCAGGCAATTCATCAAGAAACAAAATACCATTGTGAGCCAAGGAGATTTCCCCTGGTTTAGGGGTTGAAGAACCGCCAACTAATGCCACCGCTGAACAAGTGTGATGCGGCGAACGAAAGGGTCTTTGACGCCACTTTTTGGGATCTATACTTTTACCGATCAATGAATACACCGACGCGGTTTCTAGAGCTTGTTCTATCTGCATCGGTGGCATAATGGTCGGCATCCGCTGTGCCAGCATCGACTTGCCTGTACCCGGAGGGCCTAAAAATAAAACATTGTGTGCCCCTGCCGCAGCGATTTCAAGTACCCGCTTCGCAACTACCTGGCCTTTCACTTCATTCATATCAATATGCATATTGAATTGTTCTTCATCAGGACACACCATAGCTTTATCAAAAGACAGTGCTTGCTGGCCACCTAAATCCATCCATACATCTCGCAAATTACCTGCTGATTTACGTGTGCCATAAGTAACTAAACTCGCCATCACTTGATTCGATTGAGGTATAAAGCAACAACGCTGCGCGTTTGCTGCAGCTATTAATGCAGGGATCACCGCTGTGACCTCACGCAACTCTCCCGTTAAGGCCAACTCACCATAGAATTCATACTCATGTATGTGGGCGTTTTGCAGCTGACCTGATGCCAATAAAATGCCAATCGCGATGGCCAAATCATATCGACCACCTTGCTTAGGTAGGTCTGCTGGGGCAAGGTTAACGGTAATACGCTGCTCAGGAAATAAAAAGTGACAATGCGCTAATGCGCAACGTACACGCTCTTTTGACTCTTTAACTGAGGCTTCTGGCAAACCAACCATATTAAACGCAGGTAAGCCATTACTTAAGTGAACTTCGACGGTCACAAGTGGCGCATTAACGCCCACTTGTGCTCGAGTATAGGTTTTAGCTAGTGACATCCGTTGTCTCACATCTTATTTTTCTAGACTAATCCCTGGGTAAATTACGACTAGAAATTTATATTAACACCATGATATGGCTAAGCTTTATATTGGAATACATGTAACACCAAATGCCAACGAATAGCAGCAAGACGCAACAATAAAATAGTCAACATCGACACCACCATAGTGACTTCAAGTGAGACGCCCAAATGCATCAATTGCGTATACACTATTCCCCCAATAATACAGGTAATAGCATAAAGCTCACCTTTGAGTAATATTGGCATCTCATCTGCTAATACATCCCTGACAACGCCACCAAAACACCCGGTTAAAACCCCCATGATAATGACAGTGGTATCTGGCATATCCAAGCTCATGGCTTTTTGCATTCCCATCACGGCAAAAAAGGCCAATCCAAATGCATCGGCAGTCAATAATCGCTGTTTGGGCACCGTTTTTTGCCGATTAATCCACCAGATACATAATATAACCGCACTAAAAATAGCGATAAAATAGCTACTATCATGGAGCCAAAATACCGGGGTATCTAATATCACATCCCGTATTGTGCCACCACCAATGCCAGTAACCGTTGCAAGCACAACCACACCAAAGCCATCCATATGCTTGCGATAAGCCAATAAAGTACCAGAGATTGCAAAGACCATAACACCCAGCAAATCAAACCAGTGATATAGTTCAGTCATACACGTTTTTCACATTTACTATAAAACCTAAATGGTAACTGACATCCCAGGTACGCGCCAAGTATAAAAACCGGTAGCGCACTTTCACGCATGTAACAAAGCGTCCATGCGTATCACTCTTATCTTAGCAATCCATTGCCTTGATCGAACATAAAATGGGTCACCCAATTACGGACAGTTTGGCCACCCTCCCGTTCCCATACAATTCACCCTAAAACCTGTTCATGCGCCAATAAAAAATAGGGAAGAGCGATACACTTAGCGAGCGAGCACTGCACTTCAGCGTGTGCAGCTGTACTCTATAAGACACTCATAGGTGTTAAATTAACCTCGCTCACTGGCGATAAAATTAGCAGGTGACTCGGGAATTTTTCTTACCATCGACAGGCAGCATTAAGAACTAAAAATAATTAAATTAATGGGTTACGGTATAAAAGGACGCTCCATACGCTGTAAATTAATTTATTAATTTTAAGTTTATTTTTAGTTAATTGAATTAAGACAGATTCAGGGGGGTCCCCTGAATCAAGTTACTTACTCTTCACCAGAGTAATGTAGAACCAAGGGAGCTGAATAATTTGGCACATCATCATAGCTAAACACAGCATAGTACTTACTCAACTTCGCGTTACCAAAGTTATCCAGCGTATATGCATCTTTTCCGCCATAAAGCTTAACCCCATCAAAAGGAGAGCGCGGTGGATGAAAACGGTTTCGTACCACAAAGCAGCCGACAAAATCTTCGTCTTCAGGGTTTTCCCAAACTAATTTAACAACACCGCCTTCTACGTGTGCCGACAAGTTTTGTGGTGCTGTGACAGCATGTTTGCGCCTGGTAATATAATGAATGTTTAACTGGGCTGGATGTTGGTCCTGGCAAGCAGTCCAATTCACGAGCGCATTGGTGGCTTGAGATTCAGATGTCGCACGAATAATAAAATAAAAAGGCGTATGCGCCTGATGAAGCCGCTCTAGTGCCTGTAGGCTATAACTATCGAAGATAAAATGATGCTCTGCGCGTTCTCGCAACTGCTCATTACTCACTTCATAGCCGATATACTCTATCTTTTGACGTTGTTTAACAGCTTGAAAATCAACATCTTGAAGCTCCACTAGCTCAATAGTAAAACGTACATCTTTAGCGCTGGCTATGCTATTGCAGCTACGCAGTGTTAGACACGCTTGTGTGAAAACCGTTTTGTCCACCGGTAAATCTGCATTTAATGTAAAGGCCATTTGTCCATATACAATCTCGCCATGCTCATCAAATCCAGAGGCCAGTCTATCTGCTACGACTGACTCCTTATAGATGGTATTGCAACGCGTAGGCAGTAAGGTTAATTGCTGTTCTGGCACCTGATAAACAAGCTCTAAATTAGGCCGGTAGTGCAAACCGCTACCAAAAGGGCCATAGCCAATATCAAATTGCATTACCTGCGAGTCATTACCAATGGGCAATGTTTTGGGACCTTGTAAGCGTAATAGCAAACTTTGTCGTTTAATTAATGAGTTTAAGAGTGTGCGCTCAACGCCATTAAATTGCCACTTCATCCAGATCCCTTGCGTCATTTTATCTGATTCAAACGTCTGTCCTAAGGTATGAAGTGGTTTAGCCTCACTCACAGCCTGATAATCATAAATATCTGACACACTATGCGCATCAATAATGGCCACTGACCACTCGCCGTATTGTTCAATTTTGGCAGCGACTCGATTCATCGGGTACAGGGAAAACTCCGCCCGCTCGATATCAGCACCGACAGGTAAAGAGCTTAAATCAAACTGCACGACGCCAATACTCACCCCACGCTTTTTATCCACTCCAATAAACATCGAGTTATAACCAAAGTGCTCCTTATTCTTAGAGAGATAGTTTTCGCTCAGATAGCCGACAAACTCCTTGGCAGGAAATAAAGTGCGAGCACTTTGATGTCGATCTAGATGTGTTTTTAATCGCAACTCAGGACTAAAAGGCGATTTTATCTTTGTTACCTTATCTACAGCACGGATATTATAAAAATAGCTCTGTCCACTGCGCAGCTGTGAATCTCTGAAAGACAATGACTTGGTTATAGCGATTAGGCTTTCCTCACCGCAGGGGCTTTTATTACTCTCACTACGATACAACTCAAAGTAAATATCATCTCTATTGTCATATTGCCACTCAAGCTCAACGCCCTCATGATCAATTTCCTTGATAGTAAACCCGACAACACGTTCCGGTGCCAGAGGCGAGTAATTAATCGCTTCACTTAGCGCGTGTACAATTGCCGGAATATTTTCAGCGACGCTTTCCGACATATTTTTCATATAATCTGGAATGTTTCTCGTCCCCACCTCAACAACGGTGGCAATAATGCCTTTACGATAATAATATTCTCGACCACTGCCATGAATGAGCTGAGCGGGAGGCTTGCCGCGATGAATGCCATATTGCCTACCCGTCACTTTTTTAATCTCATGATTCATGTTGGCGCATAAGATATTTAAATCAGCCCCTTCTATTTCTACTTCATGGTTAAATTTGTGCGCAGGAAAAAATACATTCCCTTGAGAGTGATAATCTAGCGCAATACGAATATTGTCATGCAGCTCAACAAAATCTCGGATCGCACACGTCTCGGGCTCAGAAAACGCGTGTGGCCCACCATAGGTATTTGATCCCATATTTTGATTACGCATAAACTTAGCATCAAAATTACGGTTTAAGTCTACTCCATAAGTGCCATCACCATTGTTGCGACGATTCTTACGCCAAAACGAAAAGTGATTGCGAGAATATTCAAAACCATCCGGGTTTAAACAAGGCACCATGTACAAAGTATTGCGCGTCAAAGCATTCTGCAACTTGGGGTTAAAGCGATAATTTTCAGTAATGTACTGAATAAACTTGAGTGCCAATTCATTGCCTATCCACTCTCTGGCATGAATAGAGCCGGTGTACAATAGAGCGGGTTTATCATCGGCGTAAGTGACGTCTAAAGAGACCGTTACCAACATGATCGGTCGCCCCTCCCACGTTTGGCCAATACTCTGAAGTCGAATTAAATGCGGGTGTTCACTCATTGCAGATTGCAAAGCGTCGATAGTATCTTGATAGGAAGCGTATTGAATTTTCATAGCACAGGCTTACTCGTTGAACGAAAATAGACGGCGGCAACAGCCCCCGTCACTTGGTCTATCTGTTGGTATCCATTAGATTTGCCCAGCATGGTTTTGCCAGTGCTCGACTATTTTTTCTAATTTCTTATCCTTGAGGTTTTTCACAACACACAACTTTTGTGGATCAGTATTTAATGCTTCAACAACACCATGTGCACCGAATGTCGTCATAATGTCATCGACCATTTTTTCGCCCACACCACGGACTTGACTCAGTAACGCTCTCACTTGCGCTTCATCAAATTGCGGGGCATCATAATTATTCAGATCTTCAGCTAGCTCATCACTGGCAGGGATTGGCTGCATCGCCTTAGCCGCAACTGTTCTGGCGCCCAACACAAAGTTATCTTGCAGATTCCACACTTCACTTGGCCACTCTTCTCCCAATTTAAAATCAGTGTCTAGAATAGGAAAAGCCTGCTCATCCAGTTGCTTGAATACTTCACCGCAATCTTGGCTTGGTGTGTACTGAGAAAATCCAATGTGGCGCATCGTGCGCAGTAAACGCGCGTCAATTTTGCCGAGTTCTTCCCAGTTGTAGAGCGGGATATTAGGCTTTCTGAAGTATCCACTCGACAATAACCACATCAAGTATTGACCAATCCAATCTCGAATGTAAGGGAATGCAGCAAAGGCTGTTGCACATTCTAAGATACGTAATTTACCATCTTTACCCAGAGCAATATCACATGCCCAATACTCTGCATTTGCCGCTTTAGAAGCCGCTGTTGCGAGTTTTAATACCGACTTAGGCACCGCTTGGTAATCCATACTCCCACCTTGGCTGGTGTTGGTTAACCATTCCCCTTCAGGAGGTCTGCGCCAAAAAGCACATACAGGTTTATGCCCAATCAGCATCACACGAATATCCGCTTCCATAGGCACAAAATCTTGAATATAAAGTGGGTAATACTTTTTCTCACTCAATAAAGTCTTGGCTTCTTCAGCACTATCTACTTTATGAACAAAGTAGCCCCCATAATTTGAAGGTCCATAAGAGCGCTTAATAATTTTTGGATACTGTGCATTTGCTAGATATTGCTGCGCTCTCTCTGGAATATAAAATATTTCAGTATGTGGTGCTGGCAGCTTATATTTGCGGCAAAAATGCGTCACATTTTCTTTAGATTTATTGGAGAATTGGCTGTCCAATGAAGGCAAAAACCTGACTTCTGGCAATGCTCTGGCGATCTCTCTAAATGTTTCATATGCCGTTGCCGGAATATTGCCGATCAGGACATCTATTTTTTTACGCTTTACCTCAGCAATAAAACGCGCCTTGTCATTCCCCCAGTGAAATACCACAGTTTCAATTTTATCGGGCCACCCTTTAAAATTAGACTTGTCAAAAAAGCGCAGTACATAATCGAGATAAAGTAGTCCGATTTTAGGTAATTGTGTTTTATTTTGCATGAGATTAGGCCACCTTGGCAGATTGAAATGAAGTTTTATTGGTCACTGTTTTTTCAATCAAACCCACCATAGCTTGGATTTTAGCTTGATTAAATGTCAGTCCTAACTGCTCTTGCTCTGGGGTGGCAAAGGCAGGAATTGTGTTCACCTCTAACACCACATATTGTTCTTTTTCGCGGTCGTAAATTAAATCAACGCCAGAGATTTCAAGACCCAGCGCTTTAGTTGCTTTTAATGCCAGTGCCACCACTTCATCATTGGCTTCACGCACAAAAACGCTCCCACCGCTGGTTACATTGGTTTTCCAATCATCTTTAGGAGCTTTTCGGCCATAACAGCCAACAAACTGCCCATCTACAACATCAACACGATAATCGGTATTGTCATAATTGATAAAACGCTCAACGTAAAAGTAACGTAAATCAGTACGACTTAAAAAAGGCATGATCATATCCAGCGCCTGTTCGCCTTCTATTTTTACAATGCCGACGCCGCCCCAACCATCTGTGGGTTTATAGACTAACTTCCCCCCAAAATCGTGCAGCGCAGCACGCAGACCATCCATGTCATTTTTATGGCATAAACGATAATCTGGTGTACAGATCCCATGGCTATTGAGCAAGTGTGACGTACGAAACTTGTCTTCTGCCAATGCAAAAGCGCGATAATTATTCAGTGTAGGGATCGTTTCGTTTAGAGTTTCATAAAGGTAAAGCTGATATTGCGTTTGCTGACCCGCGTTGTAGCTCAAAAAGGCATCTAACTGCTCCATGGACACACCATTACATTCAATTCCACCATCTCGCGCTCTAGCATCACGCAGATTTAGACCTGTACTAGCTTGGATCCCACGCTCAGCTAAAGCGTGAACTAACTGTTGTTCAATTTCTCTTCCCCCGCCATTTTCGTACATCCAAATCCCGACATGAGGCGCCCGCGATACGGCAGTCATAAAGTATCTCCTTGGTTTAAAAATAGGTGCAAAAACAGAGTGATGTCTTACTAGTTAAGACCATCTGTATGACAAATTTTTGATCCTTTTACTGAACTGAAAACTGTTCATAAAAGCTTCACCGAACTGCAACCGAAAAACGCCACGATGAGCCAAACCTTCACAGGGAGAAGATTAGGATGAATCTAAACTATGCAGAATTAGCAGACTTAATACGCTGTAACTCGCACAGTAAAAATAAAGTCGGGGTGGATCAACACGGTGAACAAATGATCGCTCTCATTGAACCGCTTGGCTTTTCACTGACACGCTACCAACGTGAACATATTGGTGACCATTTACTGTTTCGCTCACCTCGTAGTTCAGGCAAACGCATATTGTTATTAGGACATCTAGACACCGTCTTTCCCAAAGATACTTTCACCGAGTTTTCCGAAGACGACCGCTATGTTTATGGGCCTGGTGTGTGTGATATGAAAGGCGGTAACTGGGTGGCACTGAACGCACTAAGACGCCTTAAACAGCAATATGGTCAACTCGCAAATATAGACTGGTTGCTAGTGAGTGATGAAGAAATTGGCAGTGACGACAGCCAAGCTTTGACGACGAAGATAGCCAAACAATATGATGCATGTTTTGTATTTGAAGCCGCAGGAAAAGAGCATGAGCTTGTCGTGGCCAGAAAAGGCATTGCAACCTATCACATCACAGTGACAGGCAAACCTGCCCATGCAGGTAATCACTACAGAGATGGCATTGATGCCAACTTTGCTATGGCAAATATGTTGTTAGAAATGGCCTCATTAACCGACCTCAAAGCGGGTAGTACTGTGAATGTCGGTAAAGTGCAAGGCGGCATTGGTGCGAACACCATTTCAGGTAAAGCAAGTATGCAGGTTGAAGCGCGATTTACAAACCAAGCAGAACAACAAAGGTTATTGGAAGGGATTGAAAACATTTGTATGGCCATCGAAATCACTGGCGTGGAGGTGGAGATACAGGGAGGATTGCAACGTGGCGTGATGGCACCAAACGCCGCACAACAGTCACTGCTCGAAGAAATTAACGACATCCTTGGGGAAGCTCAACCAATTGAACATCGTGGTGGCGTATCAGACGCAAATACAGCTTCTGCCACAGGGACGCCCACATTAGACGGCTTCGGCCCCTATGGCGATGGTGATCACACTCGCAATGAGCGTGCACTCAAGTCCAGTTTCGAGTTGCGCACTGAACAAATGACGGCCATATTATCTGAACTCTGTTTTCGAGCGAGCATAGCGACACCTGCGGCACATCAAGCATAGGGATTTTGTCAGCGTTGGCACTTAGTGCAGTACACAGTGCTACGCTGCCCTAATCGGATCTCTTGCAACGTGGTATCGCATTGCACACAGGGCTCGCCTTTTCGACCATACACTAAAAGCTCTTGGGCAAAGTAACCCGGCTTACCATCACTTTGAGCAAAGTCTTTTAGGGTTGTTCCACCTTGTTTAATGGCTGCTGCGAGCGTTTCTTTAATGATTGGCGTGAGCTTTTGATAACGTGCTAGCGAAATTTTACCAGCTTCACGTTTTGGGTGGATCCCCGCTTTAAACAAAGACTCATTAGCATATATGTTGCCAACCCCGACGACCACGTGGTTATCCATAATGAATTGCTTCACCGCAACTTTTTTACCACGACTGGCTTGATATAAATGATTGGCGTCAAAAGCATCTGTTAACGGCTCTGGGCCCAACTTAGCAAAAACACTGTGTTGCTGTTCGGGGTCTTGCCATAAAAATGCGCCAAAACGGCGTGGATCATTAAGCCGCAAGGCTAAACCGTTATCAAAGAGCAATTCAACATGATCGTGTTTTTTCAAAGGTTCACTGTGCTCAACGACTCGTAAATTGCCAGACATCCCCAAATGAAGGATCCCAGTGCCCGCTTCGCTGTCTAACAGTAAATATTTAGCTCTGCGTCTCACCGCTGAAATTGCTTTTCCCTCTAAACGCGCAACATCTTCAGGCACAGGCCAGCGTAAACGGCCATTATGAATGCGGACTTCATTGACAACATGGCCTTTGATATGAGGCTCAATACCTAAACGGCTGACTTCAACTTCTGGTAATTCTGGCATAACTATAATTCTATTGGTTTAAATAATTGCGTTGCTATATCGGCATTAAGTTCCAGCCACAGCTGTTGACGCTTAGCATAGAGCAAATACAGCTCATCAGTTCGATATAGCTGATAACTTAATGGTAATTCCTCTCCAGCTACCCAAAAAGTCGCAACCGAAATTGCTGACTCTGGATTGAGCTGAGGTGGTGCTATCGATTGTAATTCCGTGTGTTGCCAAAGCTGAACTATCTGAACAAGCTCTTGCTCGGTATAGGCTGTTTGCACTTTACCACCCAGCTTATTTTCAATACGCCACGTAGTGCCTATACGCTCTATCTTAACCCCTGGGTAGGCCATAGCCAGTACAAAGCTGTGCTCTGGCAATACCATAACCCTCTCAAATTCAGCTTGTTGCGGATTTAACTTATGATGTAGCCCATTGAGAAAGAAGATCATAATCAACATGGAGAAAATCACCACATTGTTCCAGGCTTTTCGGCTTAACCCCATAATGGCCCCATACATACTCACAGGAAGATGACTTAGATCACACTACTATACCTTGCAGTATTGCGGACCTGTACTTTTAATTGTCCAATCTACGTTATTTCATAAACACAGCTTAGACTATTTTCTAGGTCCAAAACCCCTCTGAGACTGTATTAATGTGATTAATTTTTGCTAAAATAAGCGACAAAATTTTTTAGGAGTCCGTCAATGGCAATGTATGTAGTGGGTCATAAAATCCCTGATTCTGATTCAATTTGTGGTGCAATTGCACTGTCTTATCTTAAAAACCAAATTGGTGAAGAAGCAATTCCTACTCGTTTAGGTGATGTATCACCAGAAACACAGTTTATTCTAGATCGTTTTGGCTTCGAAGCCCCAGAGCTTAAATTAAGCTATGCAGGTGAAGAAGTGTATATCGTTGATCACACAGAAAAAACACAAGCACCTGATGACATTGACGAAGCCACTGTTGTAGGTGTAGTTGATCACCATAAACTAGGTGATTTAACCACTTCAACGCCACTTGAATGTTGGATCCGCCCAGTCGGCTGTAGTAACACCATCATCAAGATGATGTATGACTTTTACGGTGTTGAAATTCCTAAGGACATCGCAGGCCTGATGTTAGGCGCGATTTTATCTGATACGGTTATTTTCAAATCACCGACATGTACAACAGCAGATATCAAATGCGTTGAAGTACTGGCAGAAATTGCTGGTATCGAAGATTTCAAAGCATTTGGTATGGAAATGTTCAAAGTAAAATCAGCGGTTGAAGGCACGCCTGCTCGCGATCTTGTAATGCGTGACTTTAAAGACTTTAACATGAACGGTAATTTAGTGGGCATCGGCCAGCTAGAAGTTATCGACCTCGCTGTGTTTGACGAAATCAAAGCAGACCTTGAAGCAGATATCGCCAAACTAAAAGAAGAAGGTGGCCGTCACTCAGTACTACTACTGCTTACTGATATCATGAAAGAAGGCTCTCAAATGCTGATTGCATCTGATGATGAAGGCATTATCCAAACAGCATACGGTCAAGCGCCTGAGCAAAGCCGCGTTTGGCTTGATGGCGTTCTTAGCCGTAAAAAGCAAGTGGTACCGCCACTTCAAGATGCATTTGCTTAATCGCCTCTGTTTAAAAAAAACCGAAGCCATGGCTTCGGTTTTTTTATTGAAATGCTAGCACTATACTTAACATGCAACCGACAAGTTAGTATTCCCGATACTATTATTACTTTTTATCACTGCAATAGAATATTTAGTGCATTAAAAAATGAATAAAGCCATATGCAATTCAATTAAAAAAATCACTCACATTTAACTTTACACAAAATAAAAAACCTAAAAACAACATAAAACCTTAATAAATATGAATTTATTTTTATAATTACACATTCTACCGCCACTAACCTTTAACATAAAACAAAGTTCCCAAAACAAAAACATTGACAAATAAAATCAAAAATTTAACAATGTTTACACTTCATCATCTTGAAGTATTATTATAAAAAGTTACTTAACTAGTAAATAAAAAGGAATTATTTATGCAAAGAAAACTATTTTATTATGCATCTCTAATGGCGTTCCTGCTATCCCCAATATCTGTCAGCGCTTGGCAAGTTGGAGGCACATATTTTAAATCGGGTAGTACTGAAGTCAAAGTTAAACACACATCATCCAGTAATCGAATAAACTCGTTAAAGTTTGATATTACTTGTTATTCCTCTCAATGTAATCGAGATCAAGAAATATATACCATCATGTATAACTTTGTGAGTGCAGTTAGAAATAATCGTTTATACACATACAGATCGTATACTCCACCACCAGGAGGTTGTACTGAACAAGCATGCAGACAACCAGAGATGATTGATTTAGATGATGAATACAGTATGCAAAATGCAGGTGTAGGATCTACCCGCTCTAGAATATTAGAAGGGCTAGTTACTGGTGCAGCGGCAGAAGTTGGATCCACGTCAATTTCAGCAATAACAAATAAACTTATCGATAAATCAAAAAACTCAAATTCTCTGGCTACTTATATAATTACAGCTAAAGTAATTGGCGGACAAAGAAAACCTATATCCATGTGTAAAGTAAGTACAGCCGGTACTTGTGACATAGAAGAAGACGTCGTATTTACACATAAAAGTGGCGACCGCGTCGACTCAAGTTTTAGACTAAGAGATGGTTCAACATCAGATCTGCGCAGACAATTACACATCCTTGAGTCGTTTAACAGCTTCAAAATGAGATGCCGTACCACTTACACAGGCTCTGGATTATGGCGAGTTGTTAATATGGTTTGCTACCCAGAATAAGGGGAGATTTAGATATACAAAATAAAGTTATTGCTTGTAAAGCTAGTTATCTTTATTTTAAATAAAAAACCGAAGCCTTCGCTTCGGTTTTTTATAAATATCACTATCAACGTGCTTATTTCGCGATACAACATACAGCATATAATTCCCCCTATAAATCAGTCGTAAAGGCCAACCAAATAAAACTGCGCAATTACCGATAAAATACGCTTTTAGAATATATTAAGATAAGAGATAAACTGTATTATCGCTTTATTTTTATATTTAAAATACTTTAAAGCTTAATATTTTAATCTACTGTAACTGTAGTAAATACAGTAACTCTCGTTATAACAAGCCATTTGATTTCACTAAACGACATAATGACAGAGAGAAAAAGTAGCCACAGTAGCATTATAAGATATCTTTGCTCATCTGTGTTATTAGTGTAGTTATATTGAACTTAAAGTTATGTAAGGTGGTGTAGTATACACGGACCTCACACTTTAGCTTACCCTCAAAAATATTAAATTGCAGGCAACAAAAAACCCAGTACAAGACTGGGTTTTTCAATTCTCAAAGCAAAATTATTTAATTTTTGCTTCTTTGAAGATCACGTGCTTACGTACTTTAGGATCGTACTTTTTGATCTCCATTTTTTCAGGCATGTTACGCTTGTTCTTGTCGGTAGTGTAGAAATAACCAGTACCAGCAGTTGAAACTAAACGGATCTTATCACGCATGATTTAGCTCCTTATACTTTTTCGCCGCGAGCACGGATATCTACTAATACCGCGTCGATGCCTTTTTTATCGATAATACGCATACCTTTAGTAGTAGTGCGTAGAGTAACGAAACGTTTTTCACTTTCAACCCAGAAACGGTGTGTTTGTAGGTTAGGTAGGAAACGACGCTTAGTTGCGTTGCGCGCGTGTGAACGGTTGTTACCAACAACCGGGCGCTTACCTGTAACTTGACAGACTTTAGACATGTCTATGTATCTCCAATAACTTCGCTCGAGCTTAATTTCCCCTTAGGCCTTACACTGGTGTGCCCCGGGTAAAAACAAAGGGCGCTCTTTATACAGCATCTGCAGGCAGAGATCAAGGATCTGATGATATCCTAGTCAGCTCATGGGTAAAATTTGATAGCGGCCAATTATAATGATCATAAGCCCCTGTGGAAAGTAAAAACTGCATTTAAATTAAACTATTTTATAAAATTTAAGCGAAATAACGGTTTGCAGGTAGAAAGTGGTCAATTAAAACTCATAATAAGCCCATATCGGCAAATGAAACACAGCGGTTACCCGCCACAATGACATGATCTAACACCTTGATATCCATCAATGACAACGCTTTTTGCAATTTGTCCGTTAAAATTTTATCTGCTCGACTGGGGTCACTCACACCGGAAGGATGATTGTGTGCACAAATTATTGCCGCTGCATTGTGCTTGAGCGCAGCTTTGACCACTTCTCTTGGATACACTGAAGCACTATTGATTGTTCCGCGAAAAAGTATTTCATCCTTAATGAGCTGATGCTGACTGTCTAAATATAAAACCATAAAGACTTCATACTCGAGCCCTTTCAATTGCATGCTTAAGTAATCAAAGACCATAGCAGGACTCTCAAATTTAAACGCGCGCTCACAGCCTTCTTTTAAATATCGTTTACACAGCTCCAAAACCGCCTGAAATTGCACATATTTGGCCTCTCCGACACCTTTCAGTGAAATAAACTCAGCTTGTGAGGCATTAAAAAGTCGCTGTAAAGACTCACACTGTTGTAATAATGAATCCGCCAATTCAATGGCGTTCATACCACTTACTCCTGTGCGTAAAAAAATTGCCAATAGCTCAGCATCGCTCAACGCACTGGGACCATCGCTGAGTAACTTCTCTCTGGGCCTTGCATGTTTTGGTAATTGCGTTAGTTGCATATTTGCTCCTTTAAAGATATTGGCCGAATCCATAGCATCCATTTCTTATTTACCATGTCAGTTGATAAAAAAAACGCTCAAAGCCTATCTATTTGTTACGTTAATCACAGACTTTGCATTCGATGATTCAAAACAACCTCATGGCTGTGATATCTTTAGCCCAGTTTAAGTTGTGAGAATGTGAAGATGAGCTTATCTGGCAAGAAAATAGTTTTGGGGATCAGCGGTGGTATTGCCGCATATAAATGTGCAGAGCTTGTGAGGCGCTTAAAGGAGCAGCAATGCGAAGTCAAAGTGGTTATGACAGACTCTGCCAAACAGTTTATTACGCCGCTGACTATGCAAGCCGTTTCAGGCGACCCCGTTTCAGACTCTTTACTCGACCCACAAGCTGAAGCAGCAATGGGCCATATAGAATTTGCCAAATGGGCAGACTTAATCTTAATTGCACCTGCAACCTGCAATACCATTGCCAAAATGGCAGTGGGCATTGCTGATGATTTACTGACAACCTTAGTACTTGCCACACCAGCAAAGGTCGCCATTGCTCCGGCAATGAACCAACAAATGTATGCCCATCCAGCAACACAAAACAATTTAGCGACTTTATCGTCTTATGGCGTTTCAGTTTGGGGACCTGGTAGTGGAGAGCAAGCCTGCGGTGATATTGGCAAAGGGCGCATGTTAGAGCCTCAAGAACTGCTTGAGCACTGTATAACAGCTCTGAGTCCAGCTCCTAAAATACTTGAGGGGCGCACCATCACTATTACTGCGGGGCCCACTCGTGAAGCACTGGACCCTGTTCGCTATATCACCAACCATAGCTCAGGCAAAATGGGCTATGCCCTCGCACATGCAGCACATTCGTTGGGCGCAACGGTGAATTTAATTTCGGGACCCGTCAATATTCCAGCGCCACAAGGCATTAATATCACTTCTGTGAGTAGTGCCGTAGATATGCATGAAGCTGCACTAAATTTAGCGACACAATCAGATGTTTTTATTGGCTGTGCTGCCGTTGCTGATTATCGTGCAGCGGATATCGCTGACCAAAAGATTAAGAAGCAAGGAGATGAAATGACGCTCACTTTAGTCAAAAATCCCGATATCATCGCTTCAGTCGCAGCATTAAAACAACAGCGCCCTTATACAGTCGGTTTTGCCGCTGAGACACAAGATGTCAAACAATATGCACTTGGTAAATTAAAAAACAAACATCTCAATATGATTTGTGCTAATGATGTTTCACAAGAAGGCCTTGGTTTTAACTCAGATAACAACGCTTTAACCTTGTTTTGGGAAAATGAGCAGTGTAGTTTGCCAGCATCAAGTAAAAAGGAGTTAGCACTCACTGTCATTAAAGCAATTGCGAGTAAACTTAGTTGACCTAGTGTTAAAAGGCTGGAAAGAAGCTGAATAAAACATTAACATAGGTCTTTATTGAGTATGGACCTAATAAAAATACACCATACAGACCAGAATAACGATAATTATTAAAGGAAAGTTCATGCCAGCGACTAAACGCAGTAATCGCAAAGAGCAAATTCTTCAATCTCTTGCGCAAATGCTTGAAACTAGCCCAGGTCAACGAATCACAACTGCCAAGCTCGCAGCAGAAGTAGGCGTTTCTGAAGCCGCTTTATACCGTCATTTCCCAAGTAAAGCGAGAATGTTTGAAGGGTTAATTGAATTTATAGAAGACACGCTACTTTCGCGGATCAATATCATCTTAGAAAATGAAAAAGATACACAAAGTCGCATTTATAACATTCTTCATTTACTACTGACCTTCTCTGAGAAAAACCCCGGTATTACACGTATTTTAACCGGTGATGCACTGCAAGGTGAGCAGGAACGTTTAAGAGAGCGTGTTCAAAGCCTATTCGAAAAGCTTGAAACGCAATTTAAGCAAGTATTAAGAGAAAGAAAGCTCAGAGAGGGCAAAGCATTTAACAGTGACGAGGCCACCCTCGCAAACTTGTTTTTAGCGCATGTTGAAGGAAAAATGAATCAGTTCGTGCGTAGTGACTTTAAGGCTAAACCAACAGCAACGTTCAATAATCACTGGCAAGAACTGCAACGTATTTGGTTGTAAATATAAGCGGTACAATACCGCTTCCAACGCTTTTTCACTTCCACACAACGCACCATGATTTTGTTTAAGCATTAAAAGTGTTACAAAGACACACTCAATAAATAAAATAGACAGAATCATGAAGTATACTTATTCGCTTATCGCAGCGGCTTTGTTTTCTGGTCAAGTAATGGCCAGCAAAGCCCAACTCGAATTCTCCGATGTTTTTGACTTCAAATATGCCCAAGGCACACAATTAGCTGAAGATGGCAAAGTGCTCGCATTCAGTGCAAAGCCTTATCGAGGAAATGCACAGGGACAAGTATATGACCTAGCTACGAATAAGCTGCTCGCGACTGTTGAACGTGGTACAAAAGCACATTTGAATAAATCGGCTACTTGGGCTGCGTTTATTCAAACTCCGACTTTGCTTGCGTTGGAAACTGCCAGTAAAAAAGAAAAAAAAGCACTAAAAAGCGATCTGGTACTTGTAAACACGCAAACCGGAAAACAACAATACTTCGAGCAAGTCAAAGACTATCAACTCAGTGATGATGGACGCTGGTTAGCCTATCGCGAAGATAAAAAAGCAGAGTCCAATAGCGCAGCGTCAAACGTTGATGCCCCTAAAATCACCGCAGATAAAAAAGATAAGCCGCTTACATTAGTAGTTGTCGATTTAACAACAAGCCAAACACAACGCTTTGATAATGTCGTTAACTATGGCCTAAGCCCCGCCGAATACGGTGTGCTATTCAGTCAACATGATGAAACTGGTGCCAATAATCAAGTTCAGTATCTCGACTTAACAAATAACACAACCAGTCCTTTATTTAGTGAGCCAGGCGTTACCGTCAGTGCCATAGCGTGGCATCCGTATTCAAGTATTGTGGCATTCAATCTTGGTAACTATGTTAACGAAGATAAACGACGTCGCAGCTACGAAGTGACGCTTTGGGACGCCAACACAGACAAACTAAATACCATAGAAAACCCAGCTGGCTGGTATAGTTCAAAAACGGCAAACCTCGAATGGTCAGAGCAAGGTGAACGACTTTATTTTGAAAATCGCCCGCTGCTGAGTGATAAGTTAGAAAAGCTCAAATATGATGATAGCGCCTCTTTGAGAGACTTTAATACCATTCGCCAACAATCTGGGCTACAAATTTGGCACAACAATGACCCTGAAATTAAGACCCGCGAGCAAAATACGTGGAAAAACACCAATCGAGAGCGCCAGTACCAAGCGGTTTATCATATAGAGTCGCAAAAAGTTGTTCAGCTGGCTGATGAAACGGTGCGCGATGTCACCCTCAATACAGAAGCCGATTTCTTGCTAGGTAAAAATGACCAGCCTTACCTAGAAAAAATCATGTATAAAGGCTTTTATGCCGATTACTATGCGGTCAAAGTCAGTACCGGTGCCAAAGGGTATATCGTCAAAGATTCCCCAAACCAGCCTTCACTTTCCCCAACAGGCAGACATGCGGCTTACTTTCTTCATGACCAACTATGGCTTAAAGATTTACATCAACAAAAAGAAACAGCGGTTAGTAAAGCGGTTAACCAAGCGATATTCGCGGATGACCAACACGACTACCCTGAACCAAACCCAGGCTATGGTTTTGCTGGATGGCAAAAAGATGGCAGCACCTTGTATGCATACAGTAAATACGATATCTGGGCTTTTGATAGCGCGACAGGCAAGGCTAAGCGCTTAACGTCTGGAAAAGAAACCAACACTCGTTATCGTGTGATCAAACTAGATAAAAAGCAGGTTGGCTTTGAAAAAGACGATACGCTCTTCTTATCTGCCCATAACTTACAAAATAAGCAAACACATGTTGCTAAACTAAGTCTTGAAACCGGTAAACTAGAAACCGTACTAGAAGGGAAAACCCGATTTGATCTGGTGAAAAAAGCAAAGCATGTTGATAAGCTGATTTTCACTCAGCAAAGCTATCACCAGTTCCCTGATTATTGGCAAACAGATAGTCAATTCACACAAGCTCAACAAATTACAAATCTTAACCCGCAAGTGAGTAAATTTGCTTGGGGTCAAAAACCTGAACTGGTTCAATATAAGGGCTACAATGGCGAAAACCTGCAAGGTGTGCTTATCAAGCCTGCTGATTATAAACCTGGTCAAAAGCTCCCTGTGGTTATTTATTTCTATCGATACATGAGTCAACGCATGTATGACTTCCCTAAAATGGAACTCAACCACAGACCTAATTTCCCAATGTTCACGTCCAACGGTTACGCGGTATTTTTACCCGATATTCGCTTTGAAATTGGTAAGCCGGGACCATCATCAACACAAACCTTGATCAATGCAGCGCAAAAGCTGATTGATATGGGCGTTGCTGACAAAGATAAAATTGGTTTACAAGGTCACTCTTGGGCCGGCTATCAAAGCGCTTATGCTGTGACGCAAACAGATATGTTTAAAGCCGTCGTATCTGGTGCACCTGTATCAAACATGACTTCTGCATATAGCGGCATACGTTTAAAGTCAGGCCTTGCTCGTCAATTCCAGTATGAAACAGGACAAAGTCGAATTGGTAAAACGTTGACGGAAGCGCCTGAGCTATACATTGAGAACTCGCCGGTATTTTTTGCAGATAAGGTGAATACGCCGATTCTACTGATGTTTGGAGACAAAGATGGCGCAGTACCATGGCAAGAAGGTATCCAATACTACTTAGCACTGCGACGCCATAATAAAGACGCCATCTTCTTACAATATGAAGGTGAACCACATCACTTGAAGCAGTTCCCAAATCAAGTGGATTTCTCCGTGCGCATGATGGAGTATTTTGACCACTACTTACGTGGTATGCCTGCACCTGAGTGGATCACATCAGGCAAGGCCTATCGCCCTGAAGATTGATACCGTCTAGTAGTGGTTTCAATGCTATTTAGGACGGGTCAAACGTCATAAAAAAGCCGCACTAAGCGGCTTTTTTTATTTTAATGATGTGTTGGCTTACTCTTGTTCGGCTTGCGTTTATTTTTACCGACTCTAGGTTTCGTATTAGCTTGATTGAACTGGCTAAACCCGGTGTGCTTTGTCAGTGCTTTATTGCCACGTTTTTGCCCTGAGCCCGCTTGTCTACCTCGCGTGTTTTCATCAGGTACCAAGCACTCAGGTCCTCGACCGATTAAGTGTGCTTTACCCATGTTTTTCAGCGCTTCACGGATCTGTGGCCAGCCCGCAGGGTCATGATAACGTAAAATAGCTTTATGCAGACGACGCTGACGCGCGCCTTTTGGTACCGGCACTTCCTCATGATTGTTTTTGATGTTGCGCAACGAGTTCATTTCAGTGTGGTAAATCGTGGTTGCGTTGGCCATAGGCGATGGATAAAAATTTTGTACCTGATCTAACTTAAAGTCATGTGCTTTCAACCAAAGCGCCATATTCACCATATCCTCATCCGTTGTGCCTGGATGCGCAGAAATAAAGTAAGGTATCAAGTATTGCTTTTTGCCTGCCTCTTTTGAGTATTTATCAAATAACTCTTTGAATTTATCATAGGTGCCCATACCAGGCTTCATCATCTTCGACAGCGGGCCACTTTCTGTATGCTCAGGTGCAATTTTTAAGTAGCCGCCAACATGGTGGGATACCAGCTCTTTGACATAACGCGGATCTTCAATCGCCAAGTCGTAGCGAACACCTGACGCTATCAAGATCTTTTTAACCCCTTCAACATCTCGTGCTTTGCGATACAGCTCTATTGTCGGGGTGTGATCTGTGTCCATATGCTTACAAATATCAGGATACACACACGATAAACGACGACAGGTGCTTTCCGCTTTTTTACTCTTACAACGCAGTTTATACATGTTTGCAGTCGGGCCGCCTAAATCAGAAATCACCCCAGTAAAGCCAGGTACTTTATCTCTGATCTGTTCTATTTCTTCGATAATAGACTCTTCTGAACGGCTTTGAATAATTCGACCTTCATGCTCAGTGATCGAGCAGAAACTACAGCCCCCAAAGCAGCCCCGCATAATGTTGACTGAGGTTTTGATCATGTCATAGGCTGGGATCTTGTCATCGCCATAAGCAGGGTGTGGAATACGCTGATAAGGCAGTCCAAATACATGATCCATTTCTTCTGTTTCTAGCGGAAATGCAGGTGGGTTTACCCAGACTGAGCGATCGCCATGACGTTGGAATAGTGCTCTGGCACACCCTGGGTTTGTTTCTTGGTGCAAGATACGCGAAGCATGGGCATATAATGGCTTATTCACGCTCACTTGCTCAAAAGCAGGCAGCTTAACATATACCTTTTCCCACGGCTTTAATCTTGGCGGCTGTACGGTGATAGGCTTTGCCGCCTCACTTTTTAAATCGATACCCGCTTTGGCAAATTCGGACTTGCTACACCCCATATCATCGGCACCATATGGATTTGGAATAGGGTCTATCTTCCCTACTTTATCGATGGCAGTTGAATCACTGCCTCGCCAACCTTCAATTGGCGTCTTACGAATAACCGCGGTACCTCGCACATCTTGAATTGTGTCAATGGTCTCGCCGTTGGCAATACGGTGTGCCACTTCGACCAGTGGACGCTCAGCATTACCGTAAATCAAGATATCCGCTTTGGCATCAAAGATTACACTGCGGCGAACTTTTTCTTGCCAGTAATCATAATGTGCAATACGGCGTAAGCTGGCCTCAATACCACCAATCACAACAGGTACATCTTTATATGCTTCACGGCAGCGTTGGCTATACACAACGACGGCTCTATCAGGACGCTTACCACCAATATTACCAGGTGTATAAGCATCATCATGGCGGATCCGCTTCTCAGCAGTGTAGCGATTGATCATAGAGTCCATATTGCCAGCCGTCACACCAAAAAATAAGTTTGGCTTACCCAATGACTCGAAGGCTGTTTTATCGGACCAATCCGGCTGCGCAATAATACCTACTCTGAAGCCCTGTGCTTCTAGTACTCGACCAATTACCGCCATACCAAAGCTTGGATGATCGACATATGCGTCACCTGTAACAATGATGATGTCACAACTGTCCCACCCTAAAGCATCCATTTCAGCACGGCAAGTTGGTAAAAATGGGGCTGGGCCAAAGCATTCAGCCCAGTATTTAGGGTATGAGAAAAGCGAACGTTCCGCTTTTAACCCGGAGACCTTTGATGTATTCATAGAGTGACGGCTCAAATAATTTGCAAGGTTCTTATTATACCTCAGCGATGCATGCTACCGCACTAAATGTGTCGAAATATCAAACTAAAATATCTAATTTACTGTAATTATTAGTCTAAAATAAAATTTATATCTAAATAGAGTAATGCATATTGTCAACTTATCCGGTTATATAAGTCGTATATCGTGCTTTGCTATCAAGCACGATGATGCGTTTTAGATAACTATTGCACTGCCAATTTGGCTCACTGAGCGCCATCACTGGCGCCTAAAAACTTCAAAAGTTCACCTTTAGGCATAGGCTTTGCCAACAGGAAACCCTGCACTTCGTCACACCCAAGCTTTTTGAGCACATCTGCTTGCTCTTGCGTTTCGACCCCTTCTGCAATGGTTTTTAACCCAAGGTGTCTGCCTAACGAAATAACAAGTTCAGCGATAGCACCACTATCGGAGTCAGGGATCCCCTTCACAAATGCTCTATCGATTTTCAACCGCGCCAGCGGTAATTGCTGTAAATAACTTAATGACGAAAAGCCAGTGCCGAAGTCATCAATGGCCACTTCCACACCAAATGTTTTGAGCTCCCCCAGCGTTTCAATCACTGTTTTTATTTCGTCCATCACCACGCTTTCTGTTACTTCCAGTTCGATTTTTTCTGGTGAAACGTGGTGGCTGACAATGGTGCTTTTTACTTGCTCAGCATAATCACTCACTTTAAATTGAGGGACTGATACGTTAACTGCAACACTAATATCTATATTTTGCGCACTCAGCTGCTGTTGTAATTTACACGCTTGCTCCAGCACCCACTGCCCAATATCAACAATTAAACCTGAATCTTCAGCAAGTGGGACAAAAATCCCAGGCGAGATATAGTCACCATTTCCGGAAGGCCAGCGCAGTAAAGCCTCACAACCAATCACTTGATTCGTTTCCAAACTGAATTGAGGCTGATACCAAATTTCTAATTTGTTCAATTCAAAGTCTTGTCGAAGCTGTCGAATAAGTCCCAGCCGCCAAGCCATTTTTTCTTCTAAATCTGGTGTATACCAATCTAAAATCTTATTGGCTTGCTTTGCTTGATTCAAGGCAATATACGCCAGCTTTAATGTCTCCAACCCCAAATGATGAAAGTCTGTTTGGCGACAAACACCAATATGAAAATGCATCGTCAAAACATGCTCACCTGCTTGGTAGGGTACCGTAATCGTATCTATAAAATTCTGTTCATCAAATATTTGGCTAGGGAGTAATAAACCAAACACATCTGCCCCTATGCGTGACAGTAACTGACTTTGAGGAAACTCCATACATAGCCGTTCTTTGACTGCCAACAACAGCAAATTACCGACTTCTTGACCCAGTCCATTATTAATATCTGAAAACTGTGCAATATCGAGCAAAACAAATACGAGATCATCGCTACCAGGCTGATAATATTGAGCAATTAAATCAACGAAGTTGGCGCGATTCGGAAGGCGCGTTAATGTATCTTTGTAGGCAACATCTCGCAATTCGTTAATCAGTTTAATATTATCGACACCAACACCCACGTTCGTTAGAAAAATTTCCGCAAACTGGAGTTGTGAAGGCGTAGGTGGAGTTTCAATTTCTACGAAAATTGCAGCTTTGCGGCTTTTGCCTTTCAATAAAAAGGTAATGTCGTGATCCGTGTGTTGATGCACCTCTCTATCGAAGCAGTTTTGAACTTGCATGATCACTCGACCATTATCTAGCTGCTCAAGCCCCTGACCGATAAATTCATCAAAATGCTCTGTGCCTCCAAAGATAATCACCCGAGATCCATTACTAACCCCCGCAACCAAGCCATTGCTATGTGCACCAATTATTTTCGCCAATTGTAATACCACAGCCTTGCCGAATGAGACCATGTCTGTATGGCCCAAAATGGCTTGAGATGCATCTAAGATATTTGCTAATGCAATGCTTTGCTGCTCTAGTTCGCAAATCTGTTGATATGATCGAATCGCAGTCATCAATGAAGTGACGAGCTTACCGCGAGTAAGCTCTGTTTTCATTTTATAATCATTGATGTCGTATTCACGTATGACTTTTTCTTCTGGTGCATATCCAGGCTGACCAGTACGT
Source organism: Pseudoalteromonas luteoviolacea (assembly GCF_000814765.1). Taxonomy (GTDB): domain Bacteria; phylum Pseudomonadota; class Gammaproteobacteria; order Enterobacterales; family Alteromonadaceae; genus Pseudoalteromonas; species Pseudoalteromonas luteoviolacea_H. Next base: position 61,359 of record NZ_JWIC01000004.1, on the reverse strand, counting down.
AAAATAATACGTACCGCATGGTTACCGATCTCTTCTCGAACCTGTTTTACTACATTTAACCCAGCATCATCACTTTCCATTACTACGTCTAGTAACAAGACGCATACTTCAGGTTGGTTTTTCAGAGACTCAACGGCTTCTTTACCAGAGTATGCATGGTGGAAACGCAAGGTTTTCCCCCAAAACTCAACACCAGACAATGCGAGCTTAGTCACAGAGTGTATTTCAGGATCATCGTCCACAACCAATACGTCCCAAAACCCCGTTTCACTCTCCTGGGTATCATGGGAAACTTCTTGATCTGCAAACAGAAAATCTTCTTGCTCAGACGCCATCATCCACCTTATGCTTAATCACATCAATTCTGCAAGAGCAGCTTTCTCTATGGTTCATCTTATAAAATATGATAGGTTTTTACTATCGTGTTCTACATTCATTAACACCCAAGTAATATTATAGACGATGTTCAAATACTTGCGCTCAGTAAAGGCGTAAATAAAACGTCCAAGGAGCTCAAGTGCAACTATTTCAAACAACTTTAAAAGTGATTATTTTTAGTGCCCTTGTTTGCCTGCTTACCGTCAATATATTACCTACAACCTATCGTCTTACTGTCTCAACTCCTATTTCGAACGCGGGTCCAAATACATCAGAGTTTCTACTTTCTACAAGTAGCTGGGTACAAGCAGTTAGCGTTTTGGAGTCGAGTAAAATACAACTCATCACTATGCAGAATGCGGAAAAAGTAGGAGGGTTCGTTGCCTTCAATCACTCTGGAGGTAGAGTCGATGCGACACTGATTGAAAAAAAATCTCATGAACTGCAATACCATCTCCGTTTTCATGATGAGCATCAGGCTAGAATGCGGATTCATTTACAACCAGCAACACAACACCTCACAATAGTCGTTCAAGGAGAAGTACTGTCTCCGCTTGTCGGTAGCTTGAATGCGCTATTGACCAAACATTATTTAGAAAAAATAATACAAACAGCTGTCAATGAAATGAACTCCCAACTCCAACTACAAACAATGGGACAATCCGAAAGATGACCATAAAAAGTGCCCAAGCAAGATCCAGCTTAGCTTTACTCATAGAGGAAAAGCTTGGCTATGCCATGACAAAACAGATTAAACCAGCACAACCAAACGGACGTTATACCCCGAATAACGCCCAGCAGAATAATTTTTTTATCAGTAGTCAACATGGCACGTTAAAACGGGCACTCAAGCGACAACAATTAAAAAAGATACAGCGACAACAGAATATTGAGGCTGTCATGGGGATGTCATTAACCTTATGCCCTGACGTCACCAGCCGAGGACGCCCAGATCCAGACTGGCTAGAACACTTTATCTCTCTCGCAGAAGACATTGCCAATCACACAATGCAAAAACTGTGGGCCAAAATTTTAGTCGGAGAGTCTATTTCCCCAGGTACATTTTCGATTAAAAGCTTGCAAACTTTAAAACTTATGACGCAACGTGAAGCAGAAGCCCTACAAAAATGCGCATCTCTGTGCGGATACCTAGAAAAAGAAGATAGCTATCTCATTATACTAGGCTTCTATAAAAAGCCCTCAATTCTAGATTTACTGCGCAAGGGAAGCACCGAAACGATCAACTTGGCACAGGCTGGGTTGAGCTTTCCACATATTTTAACGCTCATGGACATTAATTTAATGTACCGTCAAGAAATAGAATCAGCCAGCTTGCAAAAAGGACAGTCGCTCACATTAATATATCAAAATAAAAAAGTGAACTTTGAAGCAAAAAGCAATGACCTCGTACTCAGCTATTATAAATTGACACAAACAGGAGACGAGCTGAAAAAACTAATCAATACACCAGTCAATAAAACCTATCGGCAGCTGCTCAGTAAAACGCTGGAAGACGAATTTACCCTAACCTTCGAATAGCGTTGGTCTATAAAAAAACCCACTGACAATACTAATCATCAGTGGGCTATTCGGTCATTATCAATGAATCATTATGTGCTTAGAAATGCACCTGTAAGCCAGCAAATGGGCCAGAAGCATCAATGTCTGAGTCAAAGTCATCAATATCATCTAGTTCAAGCACTAGAGAGCGGTAACCTGCTCTCACCGCAACATCCACAGCTAGATTATCAATAAACTCCCAAGCGATACCAACTTGATAGTCTTGGATCTTACTGTCATCAATAGCCAATAAACTTCCCTCAGCAAACACGCTTAATCCAGTCAAAGGCAAACCAACTTCAGCTCTTAAGTAACCAAGCGGAACAAAACCAGAAAAATCAACGGCTTCTGTTATTTGAGTGCCATTTACATCACCAGTCACAACAACATCTGCATCAAACTGCTTGGCATTAATACCGAAGTCAAAAGAAACGAGGTCGTTGTCAAATAACTCATAGTAAAAAATATAATCAATGTGGTTTAAGTCTGCGACTGTATTGGCTGTCGTACCAACTGTGAAGTTGCTGTCACCGAACTCAAAAGTGTCAGTCAGCGTTGTGCTACCTACCAACTCAAGCTCAGTGTATTTCAGCTTAACATTTGGTACGAGAGGGACAGGGTGCTCAAGCGCGGCATAGAAACTAGAAAAAGTTTCATCTTCAAAATCAAACGTTTGAAGGTTGCCTTTTTCTGCAAAGCTGCCTTCAGGATCATTACTCCACCCTTCGGCTCCTAAATATAAACCTAATAAAGTATCAGCATGTGCTGCAGGTGTAAGGCAAGCCAGAGACAACGCTGCCGCTAAACAATACTTTTTCATTTTTTTATCCTTGCGCTAAAAGTTCACTGAGTTCAATTAGAGCTGCATTCGCTCTAGAGATATAATTTGCCATCACCAATGAGTGATTTGCCACAACACCAAAACCGCTTCCATTTAAAATGACAGGGCTCCACACCGTTTCCTGTGTGGCTTCTAGTTCCCTGATAATTTGCTGTAAGCTAATTTTGGCATTTTTCTTTTCCAGTACATCAGAAAAATCATGCTCTACTGCTTTTAAAAAGTGCAGTAATGCCCATGTCGCACCACGAGATTCATAAAATACATCATCGATTTTCCACCATGATGTTTTCACTACAGACTGTTGCATACCCGCAGTTGCCTGTGCTGCGGAAGCATCTCCGGCTAAATCCGTATTGATACGCTCTTGACCCACGCTGGCACTAAGGCGCTGGCTCAAACTGCCCATCCGCTTCTCAGCTTCTTTTAACCAGCCTCTTAAATTATCAGCTCGTGCATAAAACTGACTGTCTACCTGTGCCTGACTCGCAATTTGAGTCTGATATTCAAGTAAATAGTTAATACCTGCTTGATATTCACTCTCAGCGCTCGGCAGTATCCAAGCGGTTGAACTAATATTAAATTTAGGCTGTGCTTTTTTAAACTCGGGTGCTCTGTCGACTGTGATTGTGAACGGCTGAAATCTTTTCGCATAGATAAAGCCAAATCTCGAGACATTTCTAGAACACCAAACTCCCACGCAGGCATATTGTCCATTAATACGCTTGGAGGCAACACGTCGTTTGATAAATAGCCACCTGGCTTATTCAACAAAGTTTGCATCACTTCAACTAACGTATTTGTGGTTACGTAACCAGTTACAAGCGGAGTACTTTGTTCACCAGCGCGTATTTTGGCACGCTCCACAACATCGAATTGTTCTGGTTCAAAGCTCCAATACACTGCCAGTAAATATCCTAATCCGACAAAACTTAGCAGTGCGGCAATTACCTTGCCTTTGTATTCTTTCATCCTAGCTCCTAATGATGATGATGGTGTGACTCATTAGAAAATGTATCTTTTAATGAAACAACTTTAATCGTATTTTCTACTTTCTCACCATCAGAGAAATATAGTGTGAGTTTGCGGGTTTCGCCTACTTTTAACTTAACTTTTGGATCAAACCCCATCAAATGGTGACCGCCTGGTTTAAATTCAACTCGCTGGTGAGCAGGCACGACAAGTGATTTAACTGGTCTCATTTTCATCATGCCATTACTGTGGATATGCTCATGAATTTCAACACGCCCCAAGCCCTCGACTTGAGCGCTTACAATTGTGATTGGCTTATCTGTACTATTAAAAATCGTCATGTAACCAGCTGTAGATTTAGCTGCTGGCAGAAAAGCTCGGATCTTCGCACCACTCACCTGAAGAGCTGCTGAATCTTGTACAGCCTGATGATGCTGGTGATGATCATGGCTATCATGTTGATGATTATGTGCCACTCCAAACCAAGACACTGACAAAAGTGAAACAAATGCAAAAGCTTTACGCATAGCTGGATTCCTTTAATTCTGATTTCAACAGTATTAGATACGTTGATTATACAGCGCTTGAGCACTGAATTCACAGTAAATTATGTAAACATCAGCTCGAAATGCATTCAGCATTCAGGGGCTTTTTCAAAAACCAACCAGGCAAGTACAAGTAACATAAATAGCGGAATTGCGATCATGACCGAGTTAAATAAGAATGCCAATACTAGCCCAATGAGCACAACCAACCCGACCCCCAGTATTCCAACACTGAGTAACGCCAAAATCGCAAAACCACAAATCATGACCAGTAAAAAGCCGAACAGCTCTAAACCAACCCAACCTATCCCTTCGAAGATGCCCGATAAGCTCAAGGAAGTAAAAGGCATAGATAACCAAGAAAATAACAGCACAACCAGTATTGAAAATAATAATAAAGTGATTGATTTCATAACCATACCTTATTTTTTACTTGTCAAACACAGCCACCCTATGGCATAGCCGATAATACATGGCCAAGTAAATTTTAGTGCCAATAACACCATCAATAACCGAACTACCCACACAGGCAAATCCAATTTTTGGGCGACTTGACAACAAACCCCTGCAATCTTTTTCTGACCGGCATATCGCTGAGTATTTTTATATCTATCTGAATACATATTACACTCCTAAATTGATGGACGATTATTTGCGGACTCTGGTATCACCTTGCTTTTTAACGACTGTAGCATGGCTGCGACTTTTTCATTTTTGATTAACTTATTCAACTCCCTCAGCGCTTTATCTGATTGACCACCAACAGACAAGCTTGCCTCGGACTCTGTTTGTGCTAACTTTCTTTCCCATTCGCTAATATGTATTGTTAAATTTTGCATTGCGGGCGTGCTTAAAGCTTGTTTCAATTTCAATCTTGCTCTTAAGCACTCCTCTTTCAGCGTTTGACTCTGATAACGACTTGGCTTGCGCGCTTGTAAAATCGCATAATCACTTTCCAGCTTATCGATCGTTTGCGACAATTTTTCGATATGTGAATGCATCTCAGTAAGTCGATGCTGGCATACATACCTTTCCTGTAGCGCAGCCCTAGCTAAATCTTCGCGACCTTTTGTTAATGCATACTGTGCTTGTTCATACCATTGGACGATTGCTTGCTCACAATCGAAAGCTTGACCACGTGTTGTCACAATTTCCGCTTTTAACTGCGCGATAAGTGCCTGGACGGCTGATGCAGTTCCGATACCAGCTGACGTATCATCATAGGTCTCAGGCTGTGTTGATTTCCCCAGTAAGGTATTAAACTCTGATTTTATTACATCTTCGATGCGATCAATTAAAGCCATAACATGTTCCTTGATAACATATAATGACTTACGAGTTCCAATCTTTATGCCAAGTAATAAAGGATATATTTATCAGAAACTTAGGATGTGAATGTCTGCGTAAAAAATGATGAAAGGTTCAAATTGTAGTTAATATGACCAAAAAGTGGCCTTTTTGGTCATATCTATTTTCTATACTTCAGGGACAAATGTCAGTGCTTTTTCCATCACACTAATATCCGCATCTTTCTTGTGTCCATTTTCAGATAAGTGACGTCTGAAGCCACGTGCTCCAGGCTGATTTTGGAATATACCAAGCATATGACGTGCGATATGCCAGAAATTAGCACCGCGCGACATTTCTTGTTCGAAATAGTCATACATGCTACGCACAACTTCATGACGAGTTTGCGTAAAAGGTGCGTCTCCATATAACTTTTCATCAATTTGAGACAATAAAAATGGATTGCTATATGCTTCTCGCCCAACCATCACACCATCTAAATGTGCCAAATGATGCTGACATTCTTCCAGCGTTTTAACACCACCATTAATACTGATGTGTAAACCGGCATAATCTTGCTTTAACTTATAGACTCTCGGGTAATCCAAAGGTGGAATTTCTCGGTTTTCTTTTGGACTCAACCCCTGCAACCAGGCTTTTCGGGCGTGGATAATAAAATCATCACAACCAACCTGATGAGATGCCTCTATTAAAGCAGTCAAAAACTCATAAGAATCCTGCTCATCAATACCAATGCGAGTCTTAACTGTGACCGGGATAGACACCTCAGCTTTCATCGCGGCAACACACTCAGCCACAAGGTTTGGCTCAGCCATCAAACAAGCACCGAATCGGCCGTTTTGAACTCTATCCGAAGGACAGCCAACATTTAAATTCACTTCATTATAGCCATACTCTTGAGCGCGCTTAGCGCACTCGGCCAACGCTTTTGGATCGGAGCCACCTAGCTGCAGTGCAACTGGCATTTCATGGTCGCCGAACGCTAAATAATCCCCTTTGCCATAAATGATGGCCCCCGTGGTGATCATTTCCGTATAGAGAACTGCGTGTTTACTCAGCTTACGATGAAATGTTCGACAGTGGCGATCCGTCCAATCTAACATGGGCGCAACGGAGAAGCGGCGAAACGCCGAATCGCTTGTATTTACTGGGCTAGAGCCTGATTTATCTGAGTTGTTCATATGTACCATTTTACGTCATTAACGCTTGTTGAACCGCATTTTTCGATATAGGGTGCCCCTATAGGTACTCCAAAAAAGTAGGACAGGTACCCTTCAAGGGAAAGTTTAAATGGCCTTTTACGCAATAGAGAAGCGCAACACAAAAAGCGGTGAAACTCGGTATAAATGCCGAGTCCGAGCAAAATCCAAGAGTGGGATTATACACAACGAAAGTAAAACTTTCAGTAAAAAGCCATCAATAAGCAAAGAGGTAAGTACAGGGTTAACATTGGCAGCGTAAGCCCCTGATACACGGTATATTGTAGGTCACGATATTGAGAGCACAGCCAAAGCAGTAACACCGCTTGCTCTAGGTGTCGGGCTCACGAACAGTGTAATGGTCTTGGAAGTCCATTACCAGGCAGGTACCACCTTCCTGAACTTTAACTTCGCTTGGTAGTTAGAATATTGGATCTCTTCATATTAATGTCGAAGTAAGAAAAATCCCTATTTACGCCAATACTGGAAAATAATTCATCTTCAATATCAATAAACAAGTCAAGCCGCCAAAAATTAAAGTCTCAAGGCCATATACTTGTTAATCTAACAAACGCAAATAAGGAGTAAATAAAATATGCTAGTGGTTTAGAGCAATCTTAGATCAGGCTTCATTAGTCGTGAGAGCCAGCATACTAATGCATTTAGTACTTATCTATTATCTAAGTCAAAATTACTTTTATCTAAAAGTAATTTAGTTGGATAACTTATTAGTATGATAAAAGCACTGATATTACATATGAAAAAAGATGCTGCAACGAATGAATTTAATAAACTGTAGCTAATATCTAAGTAGCCTCGCACAACCAGTTGAATAAAATACAGCGACAGTTCAATGAGCATTAGATAAGACACAGTTCTTGCAATATTCGAAAAACCACACTCTCTAATAATATGAAGTAAAAATAAAGAGACAAAGAAAAAGGTTAAATTAACCATCCCCAAAAAGTAATACAAACGACGAAGTGCAATCTTTTCCATAGGGAGTGTAATTACATGATCGGAAAGTATATTACCGATAACGAAAAACACGACTGTGCACAACGCGGTCAGGAAGCAAGAGTGAAGAGTATGGTCGGCTTTATTTCTTAAGCTACTTTTACCACCGAAAAATAGGCTGAACTTTCTTTCCCAAAAAATGACCATTAAAAAGAGAACAACTAATAAAAATAATGCCCTAAAAACCCAATCAACATAGGCAAGAATTTCATTCATATTCGCCTTTACCCTTCTTCAAAGCGTTATCATCCTTGCTATAAAAGCATCATCCTTGCAGTACAACATCACCCTTGCTGTAAAAGCATCATTCTTGCCATTTGTTGAGGTGGCGCTTTACTAACTGAAGTTCCACCAGCAATTACTTTTGCATCATCTACAGATAACTGCTTTAGCTCTTTTTTACTAAGCTTCACTTACTGATTCCTATTAATGAATAATTTAATTAAAAACAATGTAACAACCAATTTTTTTTAAGTCAAATATCAGCCCCCAGACGTATTTTCTGGTTTTTAGGGCCTAATAATACTGAAAATAAGTAATTATATAATCTATGACATGACCATAGGGGCTGACTGTTAATTACTTCAAATTAATCAACATAGCCCTCAGGGTTGTTTTTCTGCCAATTCCATGAATCACTCATCATCTCGCCTAGACCTTTTTGTGCCGTCCAGGCAAGCTCTTCATGTGCTTTTTCAGGGGCAGCATAACACGCTGAAATATCGCCAGCGCGGCGCGGCTTAATATCATAAGGAATGGGTTGATTCGATGCGGATTCAAACGCCTTAACCATATCAAGTACAGAGTAACCATTACCTGTTCCTAAATTATAGATGTGTACTCCATTGTGACTTTCCAGCTTGCTAAGAGACTTTAAATGACCGATAGCAAGATCGACAACGTGAATATAATCTCTTACTCCTGTACCATCATGTGTATCGTAATCGTTACCAAAAACACCTAGCCTTTCTAGCTTACCTACCGCCACCTGTGTAATGTATGGCAGTAAATTATTTGGTATACCATTCGGGTCTTCACCAATTAAGCCTGATTCATGCGCACCAACCGGGTTAAAGTAGCGCAATATAGCAAACGCCCATCTCTGATCTGACTTCGCGACATCTTGTAACACCATTTCTGCCATGAGCTTTGAGGTACCGTACGGATTGGTAGTACCACCAACAGGGAAATCTTCTCGAATAGGGAGGCTTTGAGGGTCACCATACACAGTAGCAGATGAGCTAAACACCAGTTTAAACACATTTGCATGCCTCATGGCATCTAGCAGAGTTAAAGTACCTTGTACGTTAGTTTGGTAGTACTCAACCGGCTTTTGAACTGATTCGCCCACAGCCTTTAACCCCGCGAAATGGATGACCTGGTCAATATTATGTTTTGAGAATACAGAATCTAAAAAGTCACGATCTAGGACATCTCCTTCATAAAAGGTAACATCTTTGCCCGTAATCTCCTTGACACGACTTAATACTACTACAGATGAATTCACGAGATTATCCACGATAACGACCTCATCACCTTGGTTGAGTAACTCAACAACAGTATGCGATCCGATATATCCCGCACCACCTGTAACTAAAACCACCATATATGCCCTACCTAAAAAATTTAATTTGCGCTTAATGCTTTGCGGACAACGATTATAAAACGTTTAACGCTCACAAACAAAAGCCAAAACCCCATTATAATAGCTTAGTCTGGTGATATCAGTATCACAATAATCTTGCAAATTACGCCATAACTTTACGGACTTAGGTGCCGCAATATTTCTTATAAAAATTTTATTATCAATAGCATAGGCTAAATTACTGTCATCAAACCACGTATAATCACGAACACGATTTGGCAATCTGAAATGCTTTTTCACTCCCCCAGTCGCGCTCGAATAAGTCGCAAACCACTGCTGGCCATTGACCGAATAGGTGAAGCTATAAATGTCTCTTATCGCATTATAAGCCAAGCTACGCCCTATATCTTTAGCGACTACTTTAGGTAGATGACCTGACAAATTAGTAAACTGCAATGAGTGTGGTTCACCGAGAATAAACAAGATCACATCCTCATTTCTTCCCCATGCGTGATAACCCACTGGTTTTATATGCTCAAATATACGTGATGGTGGCTGAGATTTGTCTTCAGGATAAAACCACAGCCTTTGCTCTCCAGATTGCTCTACCACTACGGTTGATATGCCTTTTTGATGTGGGAAAATCGTCGGGGAATACTCGGACTCCGGCGTATTGGTCAAATTAGTATGTGATTTATCATCAAATCGGTATAAAAATAAATCAGTTTGAGATTGTCCATCTGCCAACACTTCTTTGGTATAGTAAACGCCCTTTTCAGTGATCAAGGGTTGATTATGATAGGCATCTGTATCAGTAAGCGGTTGTACGGAAAACCCATTCTCTCCCTCTTGCGCTAACCATAGTTGACTTTTGGGCATTGCTGCGTGTGCATGTGTGATAAAGCAACACACCACCAACGCATGAATTATGGCTCTATACATTATGATTCCTTTTTATTTTTGATCTTACCCAGTACACACCTCAAAAACCAATAAAATCTCACAATTAAATATACACACCACATATGAAAAAGAACCTATCCTCGCAAAGCGCTTGCGAAATTTTCGACTTTCAGTAACATCAAATTAAAGTTCCAGTGATGATGACAGCGAATCTGTTGTGCTTCACATGACTTAAAGCAGAAGCGCGATTGGTGCGCAACAATACTCGGCTTACAAGACTTTGATAAGTTACGCCGCGATTAGATTCCGTTTTTACTGAGGTTATCATGTCACAACAACACCCAATCATTGCGATTACAGGCAGTTCGGGCGCTGGAACCACCACTACAACCAATGCAATAAAACATATTTTCCGCAGCCTCGATGCTAAAGCCGCGCTGGTAGAAGGAGATAGTTTTCATCGCTACACCCGTCCTGAAATGGATAAACTCAAGCGAGAAGCTTTGCAAGAGGGCAAACACTTAAGCTACTTCGGTCAGCAAGCCAATGACTTTGAGGCCTTAGAAGAGTTATTTGCCAGTTATGGTAAAACAGGAAACGGAAGTATACGTAAGTACTTACATACATTTGATGATGCTGTGCCCTATAACCAATTACCGGGGACATTTACACCCTATCAAGATTTAGAAAACAATACCGATATGTTGTTTTATGAGGGCTTACATGGTGGTGTGGTCACTGAAGAACATAATGTGGCCAAACATGTCGATTTACTCATTGGCATGGTACCTATCATTAACCTTGAATGGATCCAAAAGCTCATAAGAGACACACATGAACGCGGTCACTCACGAGAAGCGGTAATGACTTCTATCGTGCGGAGTATGGATGATTATATCAACCACATCACGCCTCAATTTTCTCGTACACATATTAACTTCCAACGAGTACCCACAGTAGACACATCTAACCCGTTCAGCGCAAAAGACATTCCTTCACTTGATGAAAGCTTTGTGGTGATCCGTTTTCGCGGTATTGATGATGTGAACTTCCCTTATTACCTGCAAATGATAGAGGGCAGCTTTATGTCGCGGGTCAATACTCTGGTTGTACCTGGGGGTAAAATGGGGTTAGCGATGGAATTAGTGCTCACACCACTGATTAAAGATTTGCTTATTAAAAAGCGGGCGTATGAGAATTTAGCACCCACAGAGCTCAATATTTAAATTTGCGTTTTTTCACTTTCCCTCAGTACACTAGCGATTCAAAATTGAGGGAAGTAAAATTAATGATGCTCAAAATACTTGTTGGTTCTAAAAATCCTGTAAAAATAAACGCCGCAAAAACGATCTTTCAGAAATATTATCCAGAAGCAGAGATCGTCTGTGAAGGCCTCCATGCTCCTAGTGGAGTGCCAGACCAACCCCTTGGCGAATTAGATACGCGTTTAGGTGCTCAAAATAGGGTTGATTATCTTAGAGCAAATCATGATGCAGATTTTTACTGCGCGATGGAAGGCGGTGCAGCTAGGTTTGACTATGGCGCAGCCACATTTGCATTTGTCGTCATTGCAGATAAGCAACAAACCAGTATCGGCAGAAGCTGCAACCTTCCCCTCCCCGACAAAATATATTCAGCTTTAGAGCAAGGTGAAGAACTTGGACATGTGATGGATCGCGTGTTCAACACCACCAATATAAAACAAAAAGGTGGCGCGATAGGCCTGCTTACGAATAACCTTGCCACCAGAGAAAGTTCATATACACAAGCACTGACGTTAGCCATGGCACCGTTTATTCATTCAGAGTTATATAGTTCATGAAATACTCCCATATCATTTTTGATGCCGATGAAACGCTATTTCATTTTGATGCTTTTCTTGGTCTGCAAACCTTATTCAAACAACATGGTGTCACGTTCGACCGACAAGACTACGATGAATATCAGACCCTCAATGCGCCACTTTGGGTGCAGTATCAAGATGGTAAAATTGATGCACAAACACTGCAAGTGACGCGCTTCAATGCATGGGCTTGCAAGTTGTCTGTTTCGCCAGAGTCTTTGAATTTGGGTTTTTTAAACGCCATGGCGGATATATGCACACCTCTCCCTGGGGCACAGTCACTGTTGTCAGCACTCAATCCAACCGCGTCGTTGAATATCATCACCAATGGATTTACCGCGCTACAAGAAAAGCGCTTGCATAAGACAGGATTTAAACACTTTTTTGATCATGTGGTGATTTCTGAGCAAGTGGGCGCCGCTAAACCGGACCCTCAAGTCTTTGAGCACACATTAGCGTTATTAGGTAACCCAAGCAAAGAGCAGGTTTTGATGGTGGGAGATACACCCAAGAGTGACATTTTAGGTGCTAATCGATTCGGTATTGATAGTTGCTGGTTACAGCATGATGGACAAACCTGCCCAGAGGATATAACGCCAACTTATCAAGTCAGCCATTTATCAGAATTAGAGGCGCTACTGGTCAAGTAGCCCCTCCGAGCTATGCTTATAAGCTACGCTGACGCAGGACTTCAAATAGGCATACACCGGTCGCCACTGACACGTTTAAGCTCGATACGGTACCAACCATTGGGATTTTTACCAATAAGTCACAGTGCTCTCTGGTTAGGCGACGCATACCATCGCCCTCAGCGCCCATCACAATAGCGATTGGACCTTTTAAATCTGAAGTGAAAACCTCACTGTCAGTTTCACCAGCGGTACCCACAACCCACACACCCGCTTCTTTAATATCACGTAGCGTTCTGGCTAGGTTAGTCACCTGAATAAGCGGTACTGTCTCCGCGGCACCGCACGCTACTTTACGCGCTGTACCATTGAGTTTCGCAGACTTATCTTTTGGCACAATCACCGCGTTTACACCAGCCGCATCAGCACTACGTAAGCAAGCACCTAAGTTGTGCGGATCAGTCACGCCATCTAGCACCAAGAAAAATGGCGCGGCGTTAGCATCAATGATCCCTTGCAGGTCATTTTCATTGAGTGTACGCGGCGCTTTAACATTAGCAATAATGCCTTGGTGTTGCTCGCCTTTCGCCTTGTTATCTAGCGCTTTTCGCTGCATAAACTGCACCGAGATACCAAATTTACGTGCTTCATTAACCACTGCACTCAAGCGCTTATCATCGCGCCCTTTTAGTGCGTATATCTCTAAGAAACGCTCTGGCTCTTTAGCTAAAATGGCTTCAATAGAGTGAAAACCAAAAATTAATTCATTACTCAAAATTATGCTCCAGCACTATTTTTTTGTTTCTTGCGGGCATTTTTACCCGGCCTTTTTGCCTTGGTGGCTTTTTTTCCTGTACTTTTTTTTGCGACTTTTTTACTTCCTGATGCGCCCGCTTTTTTGCCTTTTTTCAACACCCCTTTTGGGGTTGTCTTTTTGCGCTTTTTGGCTTTTTTAGCGCTTTTTTCTGACGAGTCATCTTGCTTATCTGACTTACCATTTGGGAATTTGCCTGCCTTCAGCTGAGCACGAACGCTACTTTTAGCAGGTGCATCTGAACTCGACTTTGACTTTTTACGACGTCGCGCGTAACGATCTGGTTCAGCTTCATCTGCCAGCACCAAATTAATGCGTCGCTCATCTAAGCTCACAGACGCTACAACAACGCTTAGCTTGTCACCTAAACGATAAACCGTTTTGCTATGCTCACCCACTAAACAATGCTTTGCACCATCAAAATGGAAATACTCATGGCCTAAATTGCTCACGTGGATCATGCCGTCAATTTGCAATTCATCAAGGCGAACAAATAAGCCAAAATTTGTGACTGACGAAATCACGCCTGAAAATTCACTACCAACATGGTCCTGCATAAACTCACATTTGAGCCAATCAGCCACTTCACGTGTTGCATCATCGGCACGACGCTCAGTCATAGAGCACTGTTCACCCAACTGATCGGCTTCATCAGCATCATATACATAAGCACCAGATACGGTTTGTCCCTGCGCCGCCAAGATCCCTTTGATCGCACGATGCACGACCAAGTCAGGATAACGCCTGATCGGTGAAGTAAAGTGCGCATACGCTTTCAATGCTAGTCCGTAGTGACCAATGTTGTCTGGCTGATATACCGCTTGCTTCATAGAACGCAGTAACATAGTTTGGATCAGCTCGGTTTCTGGACGCTGACCCAAAGATGCTAACGCTTCTGTCAGCTCAAGCGGGGTCGGCTCATGACCAATTGGGCTCTCTATGCCCAAATCATTTAAAAACTGTCTAAAGTGACTCAATTTTTCAGGATCTGGCTCATCGTGAACACGGTACAAACTACTCGCGTCATGTTTTTCAAGTAGCCTCGCCGCAGAGACATTGGCCAAGATCATGCACTCTTCGATCAGCTTATGTGCATCGTTTCGAACCACAGGCACAATCGACTCAATTTTACGATATGCATTAAATACAAAACGCGTTTCTAGTGTTTCAAACTCAATCGCACCACGGGTTTGGCGCGCTGATTTAAGCGCCATATACATATTATGTAGTTCGGTGAGATGTGGGGTAACCTCTGCATACTCTTCACGCAGCTTTTCATCACCTTGTAAGATCGCATGTACCTTTGTGTAGGTTAAGCGTGCATGGGAATTCATCACCGCTTCGTAAAAACGATATCCAGACAATTTTCCAGCCTCTGAGACGGTCATCTCAGCGACCATACATAGTCTGTCTACTTTTGGGTTCAGTGAACATAAGCCGTTAGACAATACCTTAGGTAACATAGGCACTACTTGCTCTGGGAAATACACTGAATTACCGCGCTCAATCGCTTCTTTATCTAACGGACTATTTTTTTCAACGTAGTGAGAGACATCGGCAATGGCTACCCAAAGTCGCCAACCACCTGAACGCTTGCGCTCACAGTGCACCGCATCATCAAAATCTCTAGCATCTTCACCATCAATGGTTAATAGCGGTAAATTACGCAGATCAATACGCCCTTGCTTGTCTTTTTCAGCCACAAACTCACCGTGTTTGCTCACTTGCTCTTCGACAGCTTGAGGCCATACATGTGGAATATCATGGTTGCGCAGTGCCACTTCTATTTCCATGCCCGGCGCCATATGATCGCCTATGACATCTGTCACCTTGCCTACTGCATTCATTTGCTTGCTTGGGCGCTGAGTAATCTCAACCTGAACCATTTGGTTATGACGAGCCCCTTTTTCACCACCTGGCAAGATTACAATATCTTGGGTCAAGCGCGGATCTTCAGGCACAACCACCGCCATACCATGCTCAACAAAATAACGTCCTATGATAGGGGCACGTTCAGACTCCAGTACACGTACGATGCGCGCTTCAACTTTACCACCAGAGCCGCGACTTGCCGCCTTAGCCAGTACCCAATCTCCGTGTAAAACGCGATCCATTTGATGCTTGGTGATGAACCAATCTTTTTTCTCACCTTCCACTTCCAAGAAACCAAATCCATCGCGATGGCCGATGACTTTGCCTTTCACTAGACCATCATCACAAGGGATCACGTAGCATTTGAACTTATTAAAGTGCAGCTGACCATCGCGCTCCATAGCGCGAAGACGGCGCTTAAACGCAATTTGGCGCTCTTCCTCAAACACATTAAGTGCTTGGCATAATTGGCTAAAGCTAGTCTTTTTATTACTGGCTTTTATTTTTTCCAGTATAAATTCACGGCTTGGAACTGGGTTATCGTATTTTTCTTGTTCTCGAGAGAGATAAGGGTCCTGCTTTGACATGCATAAACTGTGTAAAGGAGTTATAGCTATATTCTAACGCAAAACATACTAATGGCCTAACCAAACAACTTAAGGCAACCATAATTTAATGTTCTAAGAAGAGTTCCAACAAGCCAATTTCATGTCAAGTTGGAACTCAGGGAGAGTAAGGCTCACTATTTAAAATTTACCCACCAGGTTGATAAACCAACCTTTTGAATCATAATCTAAGTCCGTTAAATCATCTGAAAAGTCAGTAAAGTTATAACCGACCCCGACTTTCATGTGCTCTCCAACATGGCGATGCAGCGCAAATAGTGCGCCCGAACGGCGGTCTTCTGCTAAATCAACACTCAAAGCGCGCCACTCAAGTGTGGCATCCCATTGATGCATCAAATGATAGTCAGCACGCAATACAGCTAATGTGGCTGCTGAATCAATCCACTGACCCGTGTCACGCCCCATTCTCAGCTCACCTTGTCTTTGTGCCAGTTTGGTGCCGATGCGCCAGCGTGGTGTCAGTTGATAATTAATATCTATTGCCCACACGCGACTTCGTTGCTGTGGCGTGTTATCCAGACCAATACCACTCAATTGTGATGCTGGCGCTAAATCTTCAAGATACGTAAAGCTTGCCATACCAGACCAAGGGCTCGCTTCAATCGGTCGATATGCCACTCCAAATTGTGCTTCAGTGAAGTCACTGTTGAGCGCACCCGCAGGCTCGCTGTCAGATAAAGAGCTGTCACTTTGCGCCCAATCTAAACGCAGCTGTGCTCGCCAATCTTCGTTGAATTTGGCGTGAATATTTTGCCTTGCCAACCAAGATGTTCTGGTTTCCGTACTATTACTATCTTCTCGGTACTCCAGCGCGCTGCGCCATTGCCATATATCCGTTTGATAGCCAAGCGACAAGGTGGTGACATCACGGTCAATCAAATCAGTGTCACTTTCAAGCTCGCCTTGCTCAAAACCAAGACCGACTTGCCAGCCAACTAAAAAGTCATGTTCAATGCCATAGGCATGCGTTAAACCCGTTTGCCGATTATCTTGCTGCCAGATCTGCTCTGCGTACACGCTGGTTGAGGAGTTAAATCGATGTCTTGAGCCCGTTACCCAATTTTTTTGCTGACCAGTTGAGAATAGCGTTCCCCCATCTGGGTCAACCCTGTACTCAACGTATGCATTGCTACCTTCTTTGTATTGCCAATCGACACCCAATTTGCCCGCTTCTCCAAGATTGCCGTGAGATATCTCAGAATTGACAGTCAGTGTGTCAGTCAGTGTAGCCTCCGCACCAATGCCAACGCGGTTGTTTGCTAGTCGGTTTTGCTCTCTCGTAAGCGTGCCTTGCAGATAAACATAAGGCTGCCACTTATCACTGCCGTCGTAATCAAGCTGTACGATCGCATCAATGCGCTCGCCATCATCAAGTTGGCGCATTTGAGCCTGCTCTTTTTGCTCTGTCAGATTTTCTTTATTGTCTTGACGCACAGCGCTGCTAAATTGCCAATCGTCATTTAGTTGATAAACATACCCTAATTCAGCAGCCTGCCTGCGTTGTTGCTGCTCTGCTTTTTGTTCATCCACTTTGAGCCGAATGGCATGATCGTCTTCAATTTGCCACTGCCAAAATGTACCAACTGCGTGGCTATCAACTTGGCTGATTTGTCCTGTAGAGTTAAACCCAGATTCAAGTTGTTGCCAATAAAATTGCCCATGCCCTTGTTCATCCAGACCAAGATCTGAAAACTCAAATGCAGCTTCAACTCTATGCCCTTTGGCTGCTTGACCCATTTCACCCGATTGTTGTTGCTCAAAGTCAATGCCACCAGTAAACGAGTTCAATGTATTGCCAATACCTTCTGTTTGCGCGACCTCAACCTTGATGTATGCAGAATCACTTTTACGGTATGTGGCATCTAACGCAATCAATTGGTCATCAAATAGATCTTGCTCTTGATGGTTCAGTGTAGTGCCCACTTGAATAGTGTCGCTCAGCCAATGACTCAAACGTGCACCATACGTCAAATTGTCTAACCCATTTATCCCCGGTGTGTACTCATATTGCGCCACTAAATAAACCGGATTACTATCAAGACTCGCGGTACGCACTAATAAGTCATCTTGCTGGAACGAAGACAGCGGTCTATTGAGTAATATTCGCCCTTGCAGTGCGTCTATGTCATAGTCTTGACCAGCAACCAGGCCACGTCTGACTATCACTAAACCCGTAATTTTATCACGTACCTCAACAGCTACCTGTTCAGAACCCTGCACTATATCTTGATTTTGAAGATAATAAAGAGAGCCGCCTGTGGAGCGGTGGGACTCATACGCGCCTAGCGTTTCCGCTTCTGCAGCATAGAAATGAACTTGGGATTGATTATCACCAGCAGCAGTCAGCTCATCTGTGATGTACTGTAATTGCAAACCATACAAACCGCGCTCAACACGCGCCAGCTCAGTCTCATTAAACGACGTATTAAAATTACCCCATAACACATGAGATTTTGACTTCTCGACTTTTAGATACATCTTGCCGTTGGTTGGTGCATCATCAATGACGGTCGAGTCATCGCCATATTCCGTTGGATGCTGCTCCTCTTCAAGGCGCCTGAATAAGCTTTTTGGATCTTTTTCATGTAAGCCCGAGAGCAACTTATTCAACCCCTGCTCCTGCGTGTCTATTCGCGCAGTCACCTTGTATTCGTCTTGCCATTTACCGGTGATATAGCCACTTAATCGGCCTTCGGCAAACACATTACCATCTTTATTGTGATCAGCACTCAGTAGTTCAACCGGACCGTTATGACTATTTTGGCCTATGGTTAAATCGGCCATTGCCACATAAAACCAATCGCTCTTTGGCAATGCTAAATCCCGATGGATTAAGCGCCCTTCACCTTGCTCATTTAAAACGGCGACTTCCGCGCGATGAAAACCACTATGGACAATTTCTTGATGTACAAATTTACGCTCACGATTTACAGCCACCACACGGCCTAAGAAATACACACGATGATTGCTCGGCACTTGCTCACCATACAAGGTCAGTGCACCGCCTGATATTTTGATATTTTGCTTAGCCAGCGTTGACTTGCCGTAACCTGTCATTAAATATCCATCAAGCTTACTATTATCCACCGCATAGCGAGGTTTGAAATCAGCTTGAGCAAGGCTTGTTTCATCAAAGCGGCCTTGCTTATTGTACACTCTTAATCGGTATTTCAAGCTCATACCCAACATATTGCCCGGTAATCGCCAGCGGCCAGTTAATCCTGTATCTAACGCCACCTTCGCCAATACTTTGTCACTGTGTGGCGCGAGGATCTGCACTTCAGCATAATCAAAAAAGCTCTGATAATTACTGTAACCTTTTAAATGCAGCATCAAGGTATTACCAGATTTAGTCAGTGCATGCTGCACGTTCAATTTGGGCAATACATTCAAAGGGTCATATTTTAATTGCAGTTCAAAACGTTCTAAATTGATATCAGCACAGCGTTGACTATCGGCATTATTGGCTGCATCTTCATCCATAAATGCTTGACCATCTATGGTGATATTCAGCGGCCCTTGATGCGATGTACTGTCGCCGCATAATTTATGACGCTGCGGCGGTGCTATCACTTGTGTATCTTTGACCGTGCGCGTTTCTGTGTAAACCGCAATGACTTCAACTCGGCGGTTTCTCGCCATACCAGCCAGTGTGGCATTACTTGCTACCGGCTCGCGATTAGATCGACCTTCGGTGGTTGTCGCAGAGGGTGCAAGATTAAGCTGCTGGCGGAAGTAATCCGCCACGATGTTAGCTCTATGCTCAGACAAGCCCTGATTGGTTTTATAAATCTTACGCGCATTGGCACTCAGACCTTGTGAATCTGCGTGGCCGATAAAGTGCAATTTAATGTCTTGCTTGCCCTGTAAAAAACCAATGATGCGGTCCATTTCAAGTTTGGTGGTGCCTGTTAAATAGTGTTTACCAGAAACAAAACGGATCGCAGAGTCTTTCACGAATTGAGCTGACTTATCTTCTTTAACTGTTCGCTCTATTTCGACGGTTATTGCCTTAGGCTCATCCAATCCACTAAATACAAAATGCTTTTGCACTATCACCCGCTCAGTATTACCAGCCGCAGCCGTTACTTTGCTGTCATTAACAGCGTCGACAAAGGCATAGCTCATTGAGGGCGCAGAGGCATATGCCGCTGCACACAATAACGTAATTTTGCTTAGCAAGAATCGATTAGTCATCGCTTCCTCCTAACTGATGGTGGGCTGGTAAAGCTGGTATAAAAAATGGGATCATTTCCGTTTCAATAGTGATTGGAAGCTCGCGCTCTGCCACTTGTGTTTGTAGCCAATCAAGTAGCAATTGAGATTTACGCTCCGCTTCTGTGGTTTGTTCTAATTCAGATTGTTGATATGCAATACGAATCACTGTCGGTGTGTTATTTAATGCATCCATTAGCTGCGTTAAACGAGACAGATACTCAGACATGATTGATTCACCGTTAAATATTTCAGCGGTGATTTCAATGCGCGCTACTTTATGGATACTGGCAGCAAAGTCAAGTTGTTGTGATTTACCGCGTGTTAAGCGCACCACTCGTGGATTTTCACTCACCACACGATAGCCTGAAGGTAAGCTGCGCTCGTCCAGTTTCACGATAAAGTTACCACCGCGAACGGCATGTGGAATATCTGCACATGCCAGATGGTAGCGACCATGTTGATCTGTTGTGATCCACAGACCCTGTGCTGTAGCAAGACGAATGGCTGGCAATCCAGGTTCACCTGTATCTTGCATGCCATTACGGTTGTGATCATCAAACACTTTACCCATCAAATCACTACAGTCGAAAATAGGATCTGGCACAACTTTCACTGCAGCTTCGCCAATATTTGAGATACGGTTACCCACACCGTTTTGGTATAAGCCCCCGACAAACTCTACCCAGGCTTGGTTAATGTATTTACCTTCACTGACACCGGCACCAACAACGACGATCAACTCGATCATCATCGACTGCTCTGGTTGTAAGGCGTTCACATCCCAACGTAATTGTCTACCTTGTTGCTGTGGTTCAATCGCTTGACCGTCCACTTTAGCGCTACCTGCAACATATTTCAGGCCCGCAGGCAGTTGATCAATAAAGGCAAGAGGACTAAGTACCGTATCTGACTGGTTAGTCACCTTAATGCGATAAGGCACTAGCTCACCTATCACCACATCTTGCTTGAGTGCTTGCTTACTCACATGAACAAGATCATCTCCAAAGGCATCTAACGGGATGTGGTTATTTACAACGTTGCCTGATGGTAATTTAGGCTCAATGTAAAAACTCTGATAGTACTGTGTCGTATGCATATCTTGCAGTACTTGATCTGAGTGGCTCGCACACTGGGTTGCGATATGCTCAGGTGCATCAAGCGTTGGCACAGTCTCTTCAGCAAAAATGGTAATTGGTAACTCACGTGCACCCACTCTGAGTGTATTCGCACATACCGGTAGTCGCTTAGAGCCGCCACTTTGATACCCATTTGGCTCAGTGACATGAAGCTCATATATCCCAGCTGGCGCTTGTGCAAATAGTAAGAATTGATAGTAGCCATCATCGCTGGTGGTTTGCTCGACATTCGCTGAACCACCCACTAAGTGCAGATCAGGCTCAAAACCATTTGGACCTGTGATCTTAATTTTTGCACCTTTTATAGGCTGTCTCAGTTCTGAATCGTAGATCACGCCCGATGGGTCTACAGGCAGAGATTGGTTCTCCACTTGCTCACCTGCACTGACGCGTAAATTTAAGATTGTGCCTTTTTCAGTGCTTGCCTCAGGATCGTCTGATACAGGTAGACCGTAGATCACGCCACCTTGAGGGTGTCTAAATCGCACTTCATAAGTACCAACAGGTAAGCCATAGAAAGTATATTGACCGTTAGCATCTGATTCAATCGCTGCCAATGGCTCCGCATCTAATGGATTGCCCTCTCCTGTCATTGGATCCGGTAACAACTCGACGATCCAGCCACTTTGTCCATTACTGTCGTCTTTTTCACGGTTGTGGTTTTTATCTAACCAGACCAAGCCGGAAATACTGGCCGGATCCATCAATTGTTCACCGAAGTTGTATGAATGTGCTTTTGTGACATGGCGTTCAATTAAGATCCCAGAGATCTGATCATCGCCAAGCACACCACCAATGTTACCTACGCTGTCTAACCCATCTTGGGTATTTTCAGGCTGATATTCAGTGACCGTAAATCCATCTGCGCCGCTAAGTGGCAAATCTTCAAACTCATACCGTCCATAAGCATCAGTTAAGATATCACGGTTAACAGGCTGCCCATCAAGATCAGCACCCGTGATGGTCAATCTAACGTTACTCAAACCCATCTCATAGGTGTCTTGAACACCATCATCATTTAGGTCGACATATACACGACCCGCAAGATCACTTCCGCGCTCTGCAAAGTTATATCCTGTTGCATGTTGATCTAGTGCAATTGAAATCCCCGAGAACTGATCTTCACCAACTTCACCGCCCGCATTACCCAGTTGCTCTTTACCATCTAACCAAGCACTTGGCTGTTGTTGATGGATTTGATACATGCCCGGATATAAATAATCAAAGATATATAAGCCCTGCTCATCAGACACCACTGTGCGCTCGACGGCAATACCATCTAATGTGGTGCCTGTTAAATTAACTTGAACGCCAGCAATTCTCAGGGTCTCACCTTCTTCCAGTAAACCGTTTTCATCTGCATCGACCCAAACTTCACCAGAGATAGAAGCCGTTGGTAATTCAGCAAAATCATAATTTGAATACTGTTTAATCTCTAAAACGGTACCAACAAAAATGCTATCTGACCCTTTGGTATTCGCAATCACTTCACCATTAGCTGACTCTTTACCATCTAAATAAGCGGATGGTTGAGCTACCTGTGTTAAGGTATAACCTTGCTCATTACTTGGTGGTAATTCAGTAAACGTATAAATACCAAGCTCATTAGTCAGCGTAGTCAACGCTACGTCATGGCCTTGATAATCAATACCTGTTAAGTGAATTTCACTCCCTGCGATCACGATGTCAGATGCATCTAGTTCAATTGTTTGTGGGAATAAACCCGAGTCCGTTTTGTCTACAAACACTCGGCCACTGATTGCAATACCAAAGCCCTCTGTGAAGTTCAAATTGACCAACTCCGCACCTTGTGCGAGCACCAACTTATTCAGTACATCTAATTGCTCAGAGCCCTCTACTTGAACACCATTTTGGTAATCAAAGCTATCTGCATAATTTGCAGGCTGTACTTGCGTTAGCTGGTAGCCTTGTACACTACTTTGCGGTAATTGCGTAAACTCAAACCGACCATCTTGATCAGTCAATGTTTTATAAGCGATTTCCTCACCCAAACGACTGCTACCGGTTAATTTAATTTCAACATGTGCAATGGCATCATCGCTTTGATCTAATAGACCATCAGTATTTCTATCAACAAAAACAGCACCGGCAATACGGCCCATATACAACTCAGCAAAGTGCAAGTTTTCAACCTGTTCACTCGTAGTTAAAACAACCGAAAACACATCATTAGTATTTGAGGACACGATCACGCCATCACGTGACTCAAGACCATCATTAAATTGGGTAGGCTGAACTTGCGTTATCTCATAGCCTGCATCATCACTTGCGACTAAATTAGTAAATGAAAACTCCC
The DNA here is from genome assembly GCF_000814765.1 of Pseudoalteromonas luteoviolacea. Classification (GTDB taxonomy): domain Bacteria; phylum Pseudomonadota; class Gammaproteobacteria; order Enterobacterales; family Alteromonadaceae; genus Pseudoalteromonas; species Pseudoalteromonas luteoviolacea_H. Next base: position 37,599 of record NZ_JWIC01000004.1, on the reverse strand, counting down.
CTTTTTGATTTGTCAGTGTTTCGATAGATACAACATCACCCATCGCAGACTTACCTGACAACTTAATCGTTACACCAGCTAATCCAGCTTCTTGTAAATCAAACAAACCACTGTTGTTTGAATCAATAAAGACGCTCCCCGATACTTTTGCATCAGCGTAGAGTTGCTCAGTAAAGATAAGATCAGCAGCAACGCTTTCGCCTAATATCAATTTAATCTCACTGTTTGAACCAAATTGATCTGGGTTTGCACCTTGATAATCTTGGCCTTCAAGGTAGTCCGTTGTGCCTTGTGTGATGATGTAACCCGTAGCATTAGACTTGCGAAGGCCAGCAAAATGAAAGGCACCATTTGCATCGGTCGTGGTGGTTAAGTTCACCGCTTCACCGTAAAGATCCTGGCCCGTGAGTGTGATCTCAATGCTGGCTAATACAAAATCGTTGCCATTGTTTGTGCCATCTTGGTTGATGTCCACAAACACAAGGCCTGTAATTGATTTATCGCCCACATTTAATTGCTCAGTAAAGATCACTTCAGGTACTGTCGATTCTTCTTGAGTTAGCGCTAACCGCACTTCACTTTTTGATCCAAACTGATCTGATATGGCACCTAAATAATCCAATCCTTCTAGGTAGTCAGTTATACCCTGTACGATTGTGTAACCCGCTGCATTTGAAGCACGTAACCCTGTAAAGTTGAACGCACCATTTACGTCCGTCGTCGTGGTTAAGCTTACTGCTTCACCGTAAAGATCCTGGCCCGTTAATATGATCTCAATACCTGCCAGCGCAAAGTCATTGCCGTTGTTTGTGCCATCTTGGTTGATGTCCACAAACACACGGCCTGAGATAGATTTATCACCTGCATTAAGCTGCTCTGTGAAGATAAGCTCTGGTGCTGCATTGTCTGCGAGTACCAGTTTGATCTCACTGTTTGAACCAAATTGATCAGGGTTTACACCTTGGTAATCTTGACCTTCGAGGTAGTCCGTTGTGCCTTGTGCGATCGTATAACCCATCGCGTCAGACTTACGCAGACCAGCAAAGTTAAATGCACCGTTTGCATCCGTCGTCGTGCTTAAGCTTACCGCTTCACCGTAAAGATCCTGACCCGTTAATGTGATCTCAATACCTGCCAGTGCAAAGTCATTGCCGTTGTTTGTGCCATCTTGGTTGATGTCTACAAACACACGGCCTGAGATAGATTTATCGCCCGCATTTAACTGCTCTGTGAAGATAAGTTCTGATGCTGCATTGTCTGCGAGTACCAGTTTGATCTCACTGTTTGAACCAAATTGATCTGGGTTTGCACCTTGATAATCTTGGCCTTCAAGGTAGTCCGTTGTACCTTGTGTGATGATGTAACCCGTAGAATTAGACTTGCGAAGGCCAGCAAAATTAAAGGCACCATTTGCATCCGTCGTGGTGGTTAAGTTCAACGCTTCACCGTAAAGATCCTGACCCGTCAGTGTGATCTCAATACTTGCCAGCGCAAAGTCATTGCCGTTATGTGTACCGTCTTGGTTGATGTCCACAAACACACGGCCTGAGATAGATTTATCACCTGCATTAAGCTGCTCTGTGAAGATAAGCTCTGGTGCTGCATTGTCTGCGAGTACCAGTTTGATCTCACTGTTTGAACCAAATTGATCAGGGTTTACACCTTGGTAATCTTGACCTTCGAGGTAGTCCGTAGTGCCTTGTGCGATCGTATAACCCATCGCGTCAGACTTACGCAGACCAGCAAAGTTAAATGCACCGTTTGCATCCGTCGTCGTGCTTAAGCTTACCGCTTCACCGTAAAGATCCTGACCCGTTAATGTGATCTCAATACCTGCCAGTGCAAAGTCATTGCCGTTGTTTGTGCCATCTTGGTTGATGTCTACAAACACACGGCCTGAGATAGATTTATCGCCCGCATTTAACTGCTCTGTGAAGATAAGTTCTGGTGCTGCATTGTCTGCGAGTACCAGTTTGATCTCACTGTTTGAACCAAATTGATCAGGGTTTGCACCTTGGTAATCTTGACCTTCGAGGTAGTTCGTTACGCCTTGTGTGATGGTATACCCCATCGCGTCAGACTTACGCAGGCCTGCAAAGTTAAACGCACCATTTACGTCCGTCGTCGTGGTTAAGCTTACTGCTTCACCGTAAAGATCCTGGCCCGTTAATGTGATCTCAATACCTGCCAGCGCAAAGTCATTGCCGTTGTTTGTGCCATCTTGGTTGATGTCCACAAACACACGACCTGTTATAGATTTATCGCCCGCATTTAACTGCTCTGTGAAGATAAGTTCTGATGCTGCATTGTCTGTAAGCACCAGTTTGATCTCACTGTTTGAACCAAATTGATCAGGGTTTGCACCTTGGTAATCTTGACCTTCGAGGTAGTCCGTTGTGCCTTGTGCGATCGTGTAACCCGATGCATCAGACTTGCGAAGGCCTGCAAAGTTAAATGCACCGTTTGCATCCGTCGTCGTGCTTAAGCTTACCGCTTCACCGTAAAGATCCTGACCCGTTAATGTGATCTCAATACCTGCCAGCGCAAAGTCATTGCCGTTGTTTGTGCCGTCTTGGTTGATGTCCACAAACACACGGCCTGAGATAGATTTATCGCCCGCATTTAACTGCTCTGTGAAGATAAGTTCTGATGCTGCATTGTCTGTAAGCACCAGTTTGATCTCACTGTTTGAACCAAATTGATCAGGGTTTGCACCTTGGTAATCTTGACCTTCGAGGTAGTCCGTTGTGCCTTGTGCGATCGTATAACCCATCGCGTCAGACTTACGCAGACCAGCAAAGTTAAATGCACCGTTTGCATCCGTCGTCGTGCTTAAGCTTACCGCTTCACCGTAAAGATCCTGACCCGTTAATGTGATCTCAATACCTGCCAGTGCAAAGTCATTGCCGTTGTTTGTGCCATCTTGGTTGATGTCTACAAACACACGGCCTGAGATAGATTTATCGCCCGCATTTAACTGCTCTGTGAAGATAAGCTCTGGGGCTGCATTGTCTGCAAGTACCAGTTTGATCTCACTGTTTGAACCAAATTGATCTGGGTTTGCACCTTGATAATCTTGGCCTTCAAGGTAGTCCGTTGTACCTTGTGTGATGATGTAACCCGTAGAATTAGACTTGCGAAGGCCAGCAAAATTAAAGGCACCATTTGCATCGGTCGTGGTGGTTAAGTTCAACGCTTCACCGTAAAGATCCTGACCCGTCAGTGTGATCTCAATACTTGCCAGCGCAAAGTCATTGCCGTTATGTGTACCGTCTTGGTTGATGTCCACAAACACACGGCCTGAGATAGATTTATCACCTGCATTAAGCTGCTCTGTGAAGATAAGCTCTGGTGCTGCATTGTCTGCGAGTACCAGTTTGATCTCACTGTTTGAACCAAATTGATCAGGGTTTGTACCTTGGTAATCTTGACCTTCGAGGTAGTCCGTTGTGCCTTGTGCGATCGTGTAACCCGATGCATCAGACTTGCGAAGGCCTGCAAAGTTAAATGCACCGTTTACGTCCGTTGCGGTGGTTAAACTTACTGCTTCTCCGTAAAGATCCTGACCCGTCAGTGTGATCTCAATATCTGCCAGCGCAAAGTCATTGCCGTTATTTGTACCATCTTGATTGATGTCCACAAACACACGACCTGAGATAGATTTTTTACCGGCTTTTGGTTTTTCAGTAAAGCGGATCGCTGGTGTTGGATCTGTGCCAACAAGCACTTTTGCGACATTGCTGATCACACCTGCGTCACCGTCGATATAACGGTTACCCGTTTGATATGTAGCACTTACAGTCTGCGTAATCGTGTAACCATCTGCATTGGATTCGATCAGACCAGTAAAATTAAACGCACCGTTGGTATCAGTTTTCACACTCTGGTTGACTGCTTGACCAAACTTATCCGTGCCTGTGATAGTCACCGTGATGTCTTTTAGCAGTGCATCATTTTGATCAACGTTGCCATCTTGGTTGATATCCAAGAACACCTTACCTGCAACAGACTTATCACCGGATTTAGGCTTTTCTGTAAATTTAAGCTCTGGTGTTGCGTCTGTGCCGACTACCACTTTTGCGATATTGCTCACAACACCTGTGCCTGAACCAATGTAGCGGTTGCCCGTTTGATACGTTGTGCTCGGCGTTTGCGTGATGGTGTAGCCATCAGCATTGGATTCAATCAAGCCTGTGAAACTGAACGCACCGCTTGCATCGGTCGTTGTGGTGGTATTCACCGCCTGACCAAATTTATCTGTACCCGTGATCGTGACCGTGATGTCTTTTAGCAGCGCATCATTTTGATCAACCGCGCCATCTTGGTTGATATCCAAGAACACGGTACCAGCAACTGACTTATCACCTGCTTTTGGTTTTTCTGTAAATTTAAGCTCTGGTGTTGCGTCTGTGCCGACTACCACTTTTGCGATATTGCTCACCACGCCAGCATCTGAGCCGATATAACGATTACCCGTTTGATACGTTGTGCTCGGTGTTTGCGTGATGGTGTAACCATCAGCATTGGATTCAATCAGGCCAGTAAAGCTGAATTCACCGCTCGCATTTGTCACTACACTTTGATTTACCGCTTGACCAAATTTGTCCATGCCCGTGATAGTCACCGTGATGTCTTTTAGCAGCGAATCATTTTGATCAACGGTGCCATTTTGATTGATATCCAAGAACACCTGGCCTGAAACAGACTTATCGCCGGCTTTTGGCTTTTCTGTAAAGCGGATCGTAGGGGTTGGATCTGTGCTAACTACAACCGTCACGACATTGCTCACTACGCCTGAACCTGAGCCAATATAGCGATTACCCGTTTGATGCGTGCCACTCGCTGTTTGCGTAATGGTGTAACCATCAGCATTGGATTCAATCAAGCCTGTGAAGCTGAACGCACCACTCGCATTCGTCACGACACTTTGATTTACCGCCTGACCAAATTTGTCCGTGCCCTTGATTGTCACCGTGATGTCTTTTAATCGCACATCATTTTGATCAACGTTGCCATCTTGGTTAATATCCAAGAACACTTTACCTGCAACTAACTTATCACCGGCTTTTGGCTTTTCTGTAAAGCGGATCGCTGGGGTTTCGTCTGTGCCGACAACCACTTTTGCGGCATAGCTCACGACACCAGCACCCGAACCAATATAACGGTTACCTGTTTGATACATTGTGCTCGGTGTTTGCGTGATGGTGTAGCCATCTGCATTCGATTCGATGAGACCAGCAAAGTTGAATTCACCGCTCGCATTCGTTACTACACTTTGGTTAACTGACTGACCAAACTTATCTTTACCCGTAATTGTCACTGTGATGTCTTTCAGAAGCGCATCATTTTGACCAACTGTGCCATCTTGGTTCACATCTAAGAACACGGTACCAGAGATTGACTTATCACCAGCCTTTGGCTTTTCAGTAAAGCGGATAGCTGGCGCTGGATCTGTGCCAACAACCACTTTTGCGACATTGCTGATCACACCCGCACCTGAGCCAATGTAACGATTACCGGTTTGGTAAGTGCCACTTACAGTCTGCGTAATGGTGTAACCATCAGCATTGGATTCAATCAAGCCTGTGAAGCTGAACGCACCACTCGCATTCGTCACGACACTTTGATTTACCGCCTGACCAAATTTGTCCGTGCCCTTGATTGTCACCGTGATGTCTTTTAATCGCACATCATTTTGATCGACTACACCATCTTGGTTGATGTCCAAGAACACTTTACCTGCAACAGATTTATCACCCGCCTTTGGCTTTTCTGTGAAGGTGATTTCTGGTGTTGCACCTGCGCCAACAACCACTTTGGCAACATTGCTGATCACACCAACACCTGAGCCGATGTAACGGTTACCCGTTTGGTAAATGCCACTTACTGTTTGCGTGATGGTGTAGCCATCAGCATTCGATTCAATGAGACCCGCAAAGTTAAACGCACCATTAGTATCGGTCGTCGTTGTGATATTCACTGCCTGGCCGAACTTGTCAGTTCCTGTGATAGTCACTGTGATGCCTTTTAATCGCACATCATTTTGATCAACGTTGCCATCTTGGTTGATGTCCAAGAACACTTTACCTGCAACTAACTTATCACCGGCTTTTGGCTTTTCTGTAAAGCGGATCGCTGGGGTTGCGTCTGTGCCGACAACCACTTTGGCAACATTGCTGATCACACCAACACCTGAGCCGATGTAACGGTTACCCGTTTGGTAAATGCCACTTACTGTTTGCGTAATCGTGTAGCCATCTGCATTCGATTCGATGAGACCAATAAAGCTAAACGCACCATTTACGTCAGTTTTCACACTTTGGTTGACTGCTTGACCAAACTTATCCGTGCCCTTGATCGTCACCGTGATGTCTTTTAGCAGCGCATCATTTTGATCAACTTGGCCATCTTGATTCACGTCCAAGAACACTTTACCAATAACTGACTTATCACCGGCTTTTGGCTTTTCAGTAAAGCGGATCGCTGGTGTTGTACCTGTGCCAACAACCACTTTTGCGACATTGCTGATCACACCAACACCTGAGCCGATGTAACGGTTACCCGTTTGGTAAATGCCACTTACTGTTTGCGTAATCGTATAACCATCAGCATTGGATGCAATCAGACCTGTAAAGCTAAATGTACCGTTAGCATCGGTCGTCGTGGTGGTATTTACCGCCTGACCATACTTATCCGTGCCCGTAATGGTTACTGTGATACCTGCAAGTACTGAGTCATTCGCATCAACCACGCCATCCTGATCCACATCGAAGAACACCGTACCAGAGACAAATTTATCACCCGCTTTTGGCTTTTCTGTAAAGCGGATCGCTGGTGTTTGATCTGTGCCAACAACCACTTTAGCAACATTACTCACCACGCCAGCATCAGAACCAATGTAACGATTACCCGTTTGATAAGTGCCACTTACTGTTTGCGTAATCGTGTAACCATCTGCATTCGATTCGATGAGATCCGTAAAGCTAAACGCACCGTTGGTATCAGTTTTCACACTCTGGTTGACTGCTTGACCAAACTTATCCGTGCCTGTGATAGTCACCGTGATGTCTTTTAATCGCACATCATTTTGATCGACTACACCATCTTGGTTGATGTCCAAGAACACTTTACCTGCAACAGATTTATCACCCGCCTTTGGCTTTTCTGTGAAGGTGATTTCTGGTGTTGCACCTGCGCCAACAACCACTTTTGCGACATTGCTGATCACACCAACACCTGAGCCGATGTAACGGTTACCAGTTTGGTAAATGCCACTTACTGTTTGCGTGATGGTGTAACCATCAGCATTGGATTCAATCAAACCTGTGAAGCTGAATTCACCATTTGTATTGGTCGTTGTTGTGGTATTCACCGCCTGACCAAACTTATCCATTCCCGTAATGGTTACTGTGATACCTGTAAGTACTGAGTCATTCGCATCAACCACGCCATCCTGATCCACATCGAAGAACACGGTACCAGAGACTGACTTATCACCAGCCTTTGGCTTTTCAGTAAAGCGGATAGCTGGCGCTGGATCTGTGCCAACAACCACTTTTGCGACATTGCTGATCACACCCGCACCTGAGCCAATGTAACGATTACCGGTTTGGTAAGTGCCACTTACAGTCTGCGTAATGGTGTAACCATCAGCATTGGATTCAATCAAGCCTGTGAAGCTGAACGCACCACTCGCATTCGTCACGACACTTTGATTTACCGCCTGACCAAATTTGTCCGTGCCCTTGATTGTCACCGTGATGTCTTTTAATCGCACATCATTTTGATCAACGTTGCCATCTTGGTTGATATCCAAGAACACCTGGCCTGAAACAGACTTATCGCCGGCTTTTGGCTTTTCTGTAAAGCGGATCGCAGGGGTTGGATCTGTGCTAACTACAACCGTCACGACATTGCTCACTACGCCTGAACCTGAGCCAATATAGCGATTACCCGTTTGATGCGTGCCACTCGCTGTTTGCGTAATGGTGTAACCATCAGCATTGGATTCAATCAAGCCTGTGAAGCTGAACGCACCACTCGCATTCGTCACGACACTTTGATTTACCGCCTGACCAAATTTGTCCGTGCCCTTGATTGTCACCGTGATGTCTTTTAATCGCACATCATTTTGATCAACGTTGCCATCTTGGTTGATATCCAAGAACACTTTACCTGCAACTAACTTATCACCGGCTTTTGGCTTTTCTGTAAAGCGGATCGCTGGGGTTTCGTCTGTGCCGACAACCACTTTTGCGGCATAGCTCACGACACCAGCACCCGAACCAATATAACGGTTACCTGTTTGATACATTGTGCTCGGTGTTTGCGTGATGGTGTAGCCATCTGCATTCGATTCGATGAGACCAGCAAAGTTGAATTCACCGCTCGCATTCGTTACTACACTTTGGTTAACTGACTGACCAAACTTATCTTTACCCGTAATTGTCACTGTGATGTCTTTCAGAAGCGCATCATTTTGACCAACTGTGCCATCTTGGTTGATATCCAAGAACACGGTACCAGCTACCGACTTATCACCGGCTTTTGGTTTTTCTGTGAAGGTGATTTCTGGTGTTGCGTCTGTGCCGACAACCACTTTTGCGACATTGCTGATAACACCCGCATCTGAGCCGATGTAGCGATTACCGGTTTGATACGTGCCACTTACTGTCTGCGTGATGGTATAACCATCAGCATTCGATTCAATCAAGCCTGTGAAGCTGAACGCACCACTCGCATTCGTCACGACACTTTGATTTACCGCCTGACCAAATTTGTCCGTGCCCTTGATTGTCACCGTGATGTCTTTTAATCGCACATCATTTTGATCGACTACACCATCTTGGTTGATGTCCAAGAACACTTTACCTGCAACAGATTTATCACCCGCCTTTGGCTTTTCTGTGAAGGTGATTTCTGGTGTTGCACCTGCGCCAACAACCACTTTGGCAACATTGCTGATCACACCAACACCTGAGCCGATGTAACGGTTACCCGTTTGGTAAATGTCACTTACTGTTTGCGTGATGGTGTAGCCATCAGCATTCGATTCAATTAAACCTGTGAAGCTGAACGCACCATTCGCATCTGTCATCGTCGTGGTATTGACCGCCTGACCAAATTTATCCGTGCCCGTGATGGTGACTGTAATGTCTTTTAATCGAAGATCGTTTTGATCAACCGTGCCATCTTGGTTCACATCCAAGAACACGGTACCAATAACTGACTTATCGCCCGCTTTTGGTTTTTCAGTGAAGCGGATCACTGGTGTTAGATCTGTGCCAACAACCACTTTGGCAACATTGCTGATCACACCCGCATCTGAGCCGATGTAACGGTTACCCGTTTGATGCGTGCCACTCGCTGTTTGCGTAATCGTGTAACCATCAGCATTCGATTCAATTAAACCTGTGAAGCTGAACGCACCATTCGCATCTGTCATCGTTGTGGTATTCAACACCTGACCAAATTTATCTGTACCCGTGATAGTCACCGTGATGTCTTTTAATCGCACATCATTTTGACCAACTGTGCCATCTTGGTTCACATCTAAGAACACGGTACCAGAGATTGACTTATCACCAGCCTTTGGCTTTTCAGTAAAGCGGATAGCTGGCCTTGGATCTGTGCCAACAACGACTTTTGCGACATTGCTGATCACACCCGCATCTGAGCCGATGTAACGGTTACCCGTTTGATACGTCGTGCTCGGTGTCTGCGTGATGGTGTAGCCATCTGCATTCGATTCGATGAGACCAGTAAAGCTGAATTCACCGCTCGCATTCGTCACGACACTTTGGTTAACTGACTGACCAAATTTGTCCGTGCCCTTGATTGTCACCGTGATGTCTTTTAATCGCACATCATTTTGATCAACGTTGCCATCTTGGTTGATATCCAAGAACACTTTACCTGATACTAACTTATCGCCCGCTTTTGGCTTTTCAGTAAAGCGGAGCGCTGGGGTTGCGTCTGTGCCGACAACCACTTTGGCAACATTGCTGACTACGCCTGCGTCACTGCCAATGTAGCGATTACCGGTTTGATACGTGCCACTTACTGTCTGCGTAATGGTATAACCATCAGCATTCGATTCAATCAAGCCTGTGAAGCTGAATTCACCGCTCGCATTTGTCACGACACTTTGATTTACCGCTTGACCAAATTTATCCGTGCCCGTGATAGTCACGGTGATGTCTTTTAATCGAAGATCGTTTTGATCAACTGTGCCATCTTGGTTTACATCCAAAAACACGTTACCTGCAACTGACTTATCACCGGCTTTTGGCTTTTCAGTAAAGCGGATCGCTGGCGTTGGATCTGTGCCAACAACCACTTTGGCAACATTGCTAACTACGCCAGCGCCTGAGCCAATATAACGATTACCCGTTTGATAAGTGCCACTTACTGTTTGCGTAATCGTGTAACCATCTGCATTCGATTCGATGAGATCCGTAAAGCTAAACGCACCGTTGGTATCAGTTTTCACACTCTGGTTGACTGCTTGACCAAACTTATCCGTGCCTGTGATAGTCACCGTGATGTCTTTTAATCGAAGATCGTTTTGATCAACCGTGCCATCTTGGTTGATGTCCAAGAACACTTTACCTGCAACAGATTTATCACCCGCCTTTGGCTTTTCTGTGAAGGTGATTTCTGGTGTTGCGTCTGTGCCGACTACCACTTTTGCGACATTGCTGACTACCCCTGCGTCACTGCCAATGTAGCGATTACCGGTTTGATACGTGCCACTTACTGTCTGCGTGATGGTGTAGCCATCAGCATTGGATTCAATCAGGCCAATAAAGCTGAATTCACCGCTCGCACTTGTCACTACACTTTGATTTACCGCTTGACCAAATTTGTCCGTGCCCGTGATAGTCACTGTGATGTCTTTTAGCAGCGAATCATTTTGATCGACCGTGCCATCTTGATTGATATCCAAGAACACTTTACCAATAACTGACTTATCGCCCGCTTTTGGCTTTTCTGTGAAGGTGATTTCTGGTGTTGCATCTGTGCCGACAACAAGCGTAGCAACATTGCTGACTTCGCCAGCGCCTGAACCAATGTAGCGATTACCTGTTTGGTAAGTACCACTTACTGTTTGCGTAACGGTGTAGCCATCCGCATTTGATTCAATCAGACCTGTGAAGCTAAACGTACCGTTAGCATCAGTCGTCGTTGAAGTATTCACTACCTGACCGAACTTGTCAGTGCCTGTGATAGTCACTGTGATGTCTTTTAATCGAAGATCGTTTTGATCAACTGTGCCATCTTGGTTGATATCCAAGAACACGGTACCAGCTACCGACTTATCACCCGCTTTTGGTTTTTCAGTGAAGCGGATCACTGGTGTTTGATCTATGCCAACAACCACTTTAGCAACATTACTCACCACGCCAGCATCAGAACCAATGTAACGATTACCCGTTTGATAAGTGCCACTTACTGTTTGCGTAATCGTGTAACCATCTGCATTCGATTCGATGAGATCCGTAAAGCTAAACGCACCGTTGGTATCAGTTTTCACACTCTGGTTGACTGCTTGACCAAACTTATCCGTGCCTGTGATGGTGACTGTGATGTCTTTCAGAAGCGCATCATTTTGATCAACTGTGCCATCTTGATTGATATCCAAGAACACTTTACCAATAACTGACTTATCACCCGCTTTTGGTTTTTCTGTAAATTTAAGCTCTGGTGTTGCGTCTGTGCCGACTACCACTTTTGCGATATTGCTAACTTCACCAGCACCCGAGCCAATATAACGGTTACCCGTTTGGTAAGTGCCACTTACTGTCTGCGTAATGGTGTAACCATCTGCATTGGATTCAATCAGACCAGTAAAGTTGAATTCACCGCTCGCATTTGTCACGACACTTTGATTTACCGCCTGACCAAATTTGTCCGTGCCCTTGATTGTCACCGTGATGTCTTTTAATCGCACATCATTTTGATCAACGTTGCCATCTTGGTTGATATCCAAGAACACTTTACCTGCAACAGACTTATCACCCGCTTTTGGTTTTTCAGTAAAGCGGATCGCCGGGGTTGGATCTGTGCCAACAACAACTTTTGCGACATTGCTTATTACACCTGCTTCACTGCCAATATAGCGATTACCCGTTTGGTAAGTGTCACTTACTGTTTGCGTGATGGTATAACCATCAGCATTTGATTCAATTAAACCTGTGAAGCTGAACGCACCATTCGCATCTGTCATCGTCGTGGTATTGACCGCCTGACCAAATTTATCCGTGCCCGTGATGGTGACTGTAATGTCTTTTAATCGAAGATCGTTTTGATCAACCGTGCCATCTTGGTTCACATCCAAGAACACGGTACCAATAACTGACTTATCGCCCGCTTTTGGTTTTTCAGTGAAGCGGATCACTGGTGTTAGATCTGTGCCAACAACCACTTTGGCAACATTGCTGACTACGCCTGCGTCACTGCCAATGTAGCGATTACCGGTTTGATACGTGCCACTTACTGACTGCGTAATGGTATAACCATCAGCATTCGATTCAATCAAGCCTGTGAAGCTGAATTCACCATTTGTATTGGTCGTTGTTGTGATATTCACCGTCTGACCAAACTTATCCGTGCCTGTGATGGTGACTGTGATGTCTTTCAGAAGCGCATCATTTTGATCAACTGTGCCATCTTGATTGATATCCAAGAACACTTTACCAATAACTGACTTATCACCCGCTTTTGGTTTTTCTGTAAATTTAAGCTCTGGTGTTGCGTCTGTGCCGACTACCACTTTTGCGATATTGCTAACTTCACCAGCACCCGAGCCAATATAACGGTTACCCGTTTGGTAAGTGCTACTTACTGTCTGCGTAATGGTGTAACCATCTGCATTGGATTCAATCAAGCCTGTGAAGCTGAACGCACCGCTCGCATTCGTTACTACACTTTGATTTACCGTTTGTCCATATTTATCCGTGCCCGTGATAGTCACTGTGATGTCTTTCAAAAGCTGATCATTGGCATCAACAACACCATCTTGGTTTACGTCCATGAACACAGTACCCACAACTGATTTATCACCAATCAGAAGCTCTGCGAATGAGTGTCCTTGTGATGCCGACCCAGATGTAAGTACGATATTGGTAATTTCATCGGTGCCTTGGCTATTGGCCAGTACACTCCCAGATCTCGCCTCTTTACCATCTCGGTAACTATTCAAGGCCGATTGAGCCGGCTGGGTCAATTTATAAGTGCCAGGTACTAGGTCATAAAATACAAATTGACCATTGGCATCGGTTGAAACGCGTTGTTGAGCAATCGCTTGTCCACCAGCAGTTACACCATCCAGTAGCACCTCAATACCAGACATACCAGCATCAACACTGCTGTCAAAAAGACCATTATTTACTTTATCAACAAACACATAGCCAGATATTAAGCCTTGGATCACTTCCGTGGAAGACGTGGCTTTATTGTTTAACTTGTTTGTATCAAAGCCCTGTGTTTCTACCCAAGCTTCATTCACCACAATATTATTGCTCGGTAGCGCATTAAGCGTAACCGGGATACTGATCTGCACTGTTTCATTCATTTCAATCAGCGGAATATTACAGCGAATAAAATCAGTTAATGCCCCTGTACTAGGGGAATTTGCTCGAGAATTAGTACAGCTACCTGATGATGTCACCGCACTGCCTGCGACGCTTAGATAGCTTGGAAGATAATCGTAAAGTACGTTGTCAGCGCTGTCACCTGGACCGGCATTAGTGAGCGTAAATTGATAATTAAACTGGCTACCTAATGCCACTTTATTCAAAGAAGCTGTTTTAGTCAGCGCCAAGTCTACAGCGATACGAATAGATGTTTTTTCACTCTCATCGTTGTTTGCCGTAATAAGATCTTTTTCATTTGAAAAAATAGACGCACTGGTTGTCGCAACTTCACCAGTCGTTGATGGGCGCGACAAAATCTTAAAGAACATATAGCGAGTATAAATTGCTGACTGACCGCCAGTATTCTCAAGCAATTCATTTTCTGCCAAAGAAGAGCTACTATTTTCTGGCCCTAAACAGTTAAAAGTGGTTTGAGTATTAAAAGTCAGGTTTTGATTATCACAACGCGCAGTCACTGCACTACAGGTTGCGTTAGAGCTACTGTCACATAAAAATTGAAGTTGTTTCGAACTATTGGCTGGAGAAATGGTAAAGTTGTAACCAACACCGCTTGCCACAGAGGTTTCACCATTATTATCCGTTAAATACTCTAGGTCGACTTTATAAACCACCACATTATCGAGCGTTGCTGGAAATGAGCCTGGTGTTGGATACCAAGCTAATGGGTCACTGATGTCATTGTTTTCAATTTTCAGGTTAGCTTCACGAATTTGTACAGTTAAAGCCTTATTGAAGCTATTATTCGCGGTGTCACTATCTAATGACATATTTGAAGCGGATATTTGGCTTGTGCTCTCTAATACCCAATCTTGACGATCAGAAGCACTTTTTGGGCGGATTTGGATAGTAACACTTTGCACTTCATTGCTTTCTAGCGACCCAATACTACAACGTAAAGTCTTCGTTGCTTCTGTGTATACACAAATATTACTTTGCCCAGCCCGAGAAAAGCTATTGCTTACATATTGATATTCTTTGCCCGTTGGTACATTAAAAGTATGTTCTAGCACCACATTGGTTGCTGCAACTGCACCAATATTAGCAATATGAATCGTCTGTAAGGCGATATCACCACTTAACACCGTTGGCTTCGCATACACAACATTCGTCACTGCCAAATCAAATAATGACTGTGCAGTTGTCGTCGCACTAGCCGAGTTATTTGTTGTATTCGGATCGATATGTGTATTGGATGACACTTCTACGGAGTTGACAACTTGGCCATTGGTCGTGACAAAAGGCCTAGCAACCGTCAAGGGAATAGTCACGCTATCATTAAGGGCAAATGTTTGACCGGTTTCCAAGCGGCAAGTAATGGTAGTTTGTGTGTTTTCGTATTCTCCGGTATCAGCTCTAACACACGAAAAACGTGCACCAAGCGTACTATTTACAGATGATGGGAAGGTGATCCCTGTCTCTTTATTACCTTCGCGTGATTTAAATGTCGCATTGAAAGTATCAACAATAGTGAGTGAGTCAGCATCCACTCCCACAATGTTGGAACCGGACAAGTTTCTGGCTGTGATCTGATAATTTATTTCATTTTGAGAGGTCGTAATACTGCTCGTATTCGCCACTTTTTGAATACTTAAATCAGCACTCAAGGCACTTTTAATTGTCGCAGATGCGGATGCTTCACCTGGCGCACCACCGGCGTCGGTGACCGTCGCGGTGTTTTGTAAATCCCCCACTGACGTCGCTCGGGTGGTAATAGTCAAAGTCGGCGCAGTCCCAGACAAAGCAATACGGCTTGTATCTGCATTTTGATACAGACAAGTCACCTTACCACCACTGCCATCTGCTAATTGCTCTGAAGCACTACAAGACCAGTTGGAACCATAACTGCCATTGGCAATAAATGTTTCTCCACTTGGCAGTGCATCAACCACAGTCACCTTACCAAGCGTAGCCCCATTGCCTGTATTTGAAACCACAATGCGATTGATGATCTCACCAGCTTGCTCAACTAAACTGGTGCTGGCTGTCGTTGATGCTGATTTTACTTTTGTAATACCAAGCTGCACAGGACTACGGGGATGCAGTCCCCAACCTTCAAAATTAGCAGTGTAGTCGACGCCACCCACTGTCATAGTCGCTGTGTTTTTAGGCCTATATTGACTCTCTGTACCCGTATATATCGGCGAACGTGCTTTTATCAGTATCTCAACGGTTTCATTTGCACCAATTTCAGAGCCAGTACAAGTGACCTTTAAATTAGTGATAACACACCAATCAGCCACTGTTTGCCAAGATCCATTGCTGTATTTACGCGTTGCAGTAGAAAGAGGGGTGTAACCTGATGTATTGGCAAAGTCATCTTCGACTTTAATACCGCTTGCAGCTCCACCGCCTGAGTTGACTATCTTGATAGAGTAATAAAACTCTTTATTCATATAGTTAATGTTAGAACCCCAGTTCAAATCTGAGGATTTAGTGATACTGAGATCTGGCGCTCTATCCAAAATTGTAAAGCTGGCATTATCACTGCTCGACTCTCGCCCACCATGCGTAACAGCTGCCCAATTGACAGCACTTTGACTCACGGCTTTTGCTTTTGTTTTAATCGTCATTTGCCAAATTTGTGATTTAGCGAAGCTGCTTGTAATAGGCGTACAATCAAGCCTCTGTGCATCGCCTGAGTTCAAAGCACAAGTAAAATGACTCGAACTGTAACTCACGTAGCTGAGCGAGTCCGGCAACGTATCTATCAAAGACTCAATGGTCGTCGCCTCTGATGTATTAGTCACTGTAATTTGGAAATCTATCTCATCGTTAACGTAATAAGTGGTGCCATTTAGCAGCGCTTTATTCACTGAGACGAATGAAGTCTGAGCAATACTCGTTTTTATACTCGCACTGGCTTTATCATTTGCCGTATTTAAATCTAACAGATCAGAGCTCACTTGCGCTGCGGTCGAAAATGTCGCCTCAGATGCGGGGGCATTGGCATAGATTCTGACTACAGCGCTGTCATTTTTCACCATAGCACTTGTCGATTGACAAGTAACCACGAGCGAAGTGACATTACATGACCAACCGGAAGGAGCTTGGGCTGTGATATTACTCATACCACTTGCCAATGTCGTGCTCAAATACGCCGTGGTTACTGAGCTTGGGCCTAAGTGAGTAACTGTCACATCGTAGTAGTGACGTTCATTAACTTGTAAATTTAAAGGCCCATACCACGAAGGTGTGCCATCGGCTTTATATTGCTTTATCGCAACACCTAAATCTGCATTTGGGTTAATGGGCGTATTCACAGATGCTTGATCATTTGAGGCATCTATTTCCGCAGTATCACTACTGATACTCGTACTTGCTGTAACAGTGCCACTGCTGACCTGACTAACACGAGCTTGAATATTTAATGTCGATGATGCTCCTGAAGCAAATGTAGCGATTGTACAGGTGAGTGTTTGACTGCCCGAGCAGCGCCAACCGTCAAAATCTACAGTGCTGGCATTCTCCCACGATGTAAAGCTTGGTAAGTTGAGCTTTACGACTGCATTAGCCGCTGCATCAGGTCCATTATTCTTCACACCGATTTGATAGGTAAAAAGCGTGTCTAAATTAACTGACACAGGGTTTGCTAGCAGTGAAGTAACGGCTAAATCGACACCCGCAACAATAGACGTATTCTGGGTTTCAGTGTTGTTGAGTAACTTATTACTTGATTCATTGTCCGCGCTAATACGTACACTCGGCTCTATGGTATCGCCTGTCTGAGCGGATGTTTTAATGGTTACTTGCAATGAATCACTCACTCGCCCAGATAGTTGGCCAATTGGGCAAGTTAACTTACTTTTTGTAATGCCACCCTCTAGGTAGCTAGACTCAGTACATGCCTTAGAGCTTGATACGAAACTGGTCGTTTGTGGTAAAAAGAATTCGACAGATACGTTATTGGCGGTATCTTCTTCAGAATTAGTAAACTCAAGGTTATAACGCACCTCACCACCTCTGGGTACAGTGGTATCTAAATCCTCGAAAGTAGAGATTTGTAGATCAACTGCAAATGTGAAGTTTGCAAAAAACAGAAAAAACCATGAGAAAAACGAAAATAAAAACTTCTTCAATTTCAATAACCCGAACAATATGCCAACACTCTGTCCGCCTTCACTGTGACACTAATGAAAACGGATGAGAATTTTATTGAATATGGTTACTGTAATCCAGTGTAATTTCCCTTTTATAACAACATTTGTAAACAAGAACAGGACCCCAAAAGGGTAAATTCACAACCTAATAATTAATCGAATATTTTATTGCAATACTTTTGAGTGATATTCAGATAATTTATATGCACTTTGCTTAGCTAAGCTGTGTAAAGACTGCCAATCAGCTCCTAATGAATCGAACATGGACAGACGTACATCTTGGAGCGCAACATGTAGCATGCTCATCCCAAGTGCACTTGCCTCCTCTTCTAGTTGAATTAACTTCTCCTCCAAAGCTTCAAACGCTTGAATATCAGCTAATCCGCGAAGTTGAGCAAACTCATAGTCTAAACGATCACTTAAATACATTAACTTTGCACTAAGTACTTGCGCACTCATGGTTTCTGCAAGTGCATCGATAACAGCATAATCTAGGATATTTTGCTCATCTAAAAAGTGCTTAGCAGGCATGAGTAATTGGCAAAGCAGTCTCTCTAAGCGTGCTTGTTGAATCGGTTTTGCCATGAAAAACTCAATACCCGCTTCTGTGTAAGCCAACTGAGATTGCTCGTCTACATCCCCTGTAATGGCAACGACTACGGGTGCCTGTTGAAACTGAAATTGCTTGAAAACAGTTTGGTACCACTCAAGCCCGTGGCCATCGGTTAAGTGCATGTCGAGGAAAACAACATCAAATTGCCTGTCTCTGAGCGCCGACTCAGCAGCAGATAAGGTCGCCGCAATCTCATAACTTAGCCCTAACGAGGTCAAAAAGTGCCTCAATATTTCTTGATTAAGCTGATTATCTTCAACAACCAAAATATCACCACATAACTGAACCGCGGTATCATCTTCAGATAAATTTCCTTTTATTGCGTCCTGTTTAGCATTGGATTGAACCAACTCAATATCAAAATAAAAGGAACTACCTAGCCCCACCTTGCTAGAGACATGGAGCTGAGTACCTAACGCTTCCAATATTTGCTGACATAACATCAAACCGACTCCGGCACTTTGCGCAATTGAACGAGCAGGATCGAAAGAGGAAAAAGGTTGAAATAACTGTTCTACCTGATCTTGCGTCATTCCCTCACCAGTGTCTGTCACTTCAAAGCGAATGACGCTGCTTTTGTCACAGCTACTTTGCTGTTTTATGGCAAGCGTAATATCCCCATTTTCAGTATACTTAATCGCATTGGACAGTAAATTTTTGACCACCAGCCCAATGCTATCTTGGTCAACCAAAAACATTTGATCACTTGAAAAGCCCGTTAAGTGAGTGCACAAAGAGATTTCTCTGTCTTGAACTAAAGGCTGGAATTGTATAGTCAGAAGCTCAGCAAATTGCGCCAAGTTTAATGGCACTTGCTTGGAAGACTTTCCTCTTGCGTTAAGTAAGACTTGATTTGCCAAATCTGCCAGTGACATTGCCGTAGAAATGATCACATCGCAATACTGACTATATTTTAATGGCTCTCTCGGGGCTTGCTTAATTAATTCAGCATGGCCAACAATCGCGTTTAAAGGCGTTCTCAATTCATGACTGAGTAGCGTTAGAAAGCGCTCTTTTTTTTGTGATTCTTTTTTTGCTTTTGAGGTGAGTTCGGCCAATTGTTGCTCTTTTCGACAACTACACAATAAGCACAACGAGAAACACAAAATTAAAGGCATCACAATGACAGACAAAGAGAAAAACTGATTCACCCAATTATTGGTTCCCAATGTATCTGTGTGTTCAAAGTTACCTAACATGCCTAACCGCAAAGTAAAAACACTTAGCAAGCATATACACGCAATCGCAAACGTCCAATGTGCTGGAGAAAAAGACACCACGTTCTTATTTTGACCCAAATATAAAGCCCGCAGACAGAGCGCCATAGCCAGCAGCCACACTAAGTAATTAACAACCACTCTGACTAAAAAGCTCGGCTCAACAAACGTAAAATAAACAAAACTTGGGAAAAACACACTTGCCAATATGTACCAGGGAAGATGATAAGTATGAACAGAGAAAAACCTCTCAACTCCCCGGGTTAACATAAACAACCCACAGAGGATAAGGGTGTTTGGCACCATAATAGACCAAATTGGCGACAGTGATAATGAGGCTTGAAACATACATGCGATCGCAGCACAACATACAAAACCAAACCATAAGCGGGTGCCGGGGGTTTGTTTATGTATCAACCAATTGACCATCATAAACACGGCACATACGCAAGTAGTTAACGCCAAAATTTGTAATAAGAGTTTTGGATCGCCCATGAATGAAAAGTTACAATATTTTAATTTATTACTAGTATTATATTACTAATAAAAACCACTAATAAAGGGAAAACTACCATTTATAGGGGCAAAATTAAATTAAAGCCAACCCTTTTGTCTAGCAATACGTGCCGCATCGATACGATTTGTCGCATTTAATTTAGCAATGGCATCTGATAAATAATTTCTCACAGTACCTTCACTCAAGTACAAAGACGCTGCAATTTGCTTCGTTTTCAAGCCCTCACCTGCCAGTCGTAACGCCTTCCTTTCTTTGTCAGATAGCGGGTCACTGTCATTGAGCGCATTCATCGCCAGCTCTGGATCAATGACTTTTTGTCCAACAGAGGCTTTCTTCAATGCATTTATCAAATAGTCACTCGGTGCCTCTTTGAGAATAAACCCCTTCGCATTAGACTCCATTGCACGACGAATATAGCCACTGCGAGAAAATGTCGTCATGATCACAACTTTTACTGTTGGGTATTTTTTTTGTATTTCCTGAGCCAGATCTAGCCCGGTTACCTTAGGCATTTCAATATCACTGAGCACAATATCTGGCGTGTTGTTTACTAAGAACTCAAGTGCTTGTTGACCATCTTCAACTTGGCCTATCACTTCCAATCCAGGTTCCAAACTCAACAATGCCGAAATGGCATTTCTCACTAATGCTTGGTCTTCAACCACTAAAACTTTCATTTCTACTCCTTATTTTGGAAGTTGCGCCACCAGCTTATAACCATCCGATGTCGTCACCTGAATATGGCCGCCTAGCTCTTCAATACGAGACTTAATCCCACGTAATCCATTACCCCAGATAACGGCACCTATTTGCCCATCATCTTCAAAAGTGAGTTGGTGATAATTGCTTTGCTCATTGAGAGATATTTTTATCTCGGTGGCATTACTATGTTTGAGTACATTCGTTACCGCCTCTTTAGCAACAAAGCAAAAGCAACTTTCTTTTTGTGCAGAAATATCTCCACATTCAACCTCTTTGTGAACCTTAACGCCTTTATCCTGTAGGCGAGATGCCATCACATCCAATTGCGCTGTTAGCCCTAACTGCTGCATACCGGATACGGCTTCTCTTACTTCAGATAAGGCAACTCGCGCAAGCTTAGCAACTTCTTGTGCTTCCGTTTCCGCCTTATCCAATAGACCTGCAACAATAAATTTACTGGCCAGCTCTGATTTTAATGAGATAGAGCTGAGTGAATGTCCGAGTAAGTCGTGTAAATCTCTCGCAATCCGTTCTCGCTCAGCAATTTTTGCTAACTGCTGGAGCTGCTCTTTACTTTTTCGTGTTTCGTCGTTATGGATCCTATCTTTATATTCAACAAAGCCAAAACTGAATAGCCCCAAAGAGACGACCAATGCAGGCCCGAGAAAGTATGCCCAGTCATTCATGGGAATAAATAATAAAGTCACTACGGCAATAGATAACACCAGAAAAAAAAACATTAACCAACGAGCAAAGCCCAGAAAACAAAACCCGATAAAATATGCAATATAACCAAATAACGTACTCGTGCCAGGTGTCAACTGAGTTGCCAATATGCAGATCAATACCATGATGATAATGAAGGGAAGTACTTTACTCGATGGCGATTTCAGTGCTTTGCAGTAAATAAGTGCAAATACAACATAAGCGATTACCTCATATGCGATTTCAGCACGGGTATGTATATTCCAACTTCGATACAGTGGGAAAAAATAAAATACTGAAAAAAATAAATGACCATAGTTGCCCAAAAAATGCCTACTTGGTCTCGCAATATGCATTGAATGTGTAAAATGCCCGACACTTAAATTCATCACTGTTACTTTTCTAAGGTATATAGAATGTTATTTTTAATTTAACATGCTCTTGCTGAATCACTCAGTGACAGTTGTCACTTAATTCAAATAAATTTAGCAAACAATAAAAGATAAAAACTATGCAGCAACATCAATCGGCACTTATAAACTTACACCTCGCGGTTTTTCTATTTGGCGGCACCGCCCTTTTCTCTAAGCTCATCGCGCTCCCTGCGCTTGATATAACTGTTTATCGCACCGCTATCGCATTTATCGCGTTAACGCTCATTCTCAAAATGCAAAACAAACATCTTAAGCTTAATCAGCGCAAAGACTATTTTATTGTTATCGGGTTAGGCATCATTATTGGTATTCACTGGGTGACCTATTTTGCCGCGATGCAAATGGCGGGCATTGCCACAGGCATCATTGCTTTTTTTACCTATCCCGTGATCACTGTTTTACTAGAGCCGCTGTTTAGCAAAACACGTCTGAAGCTTGCCGACTTGTTGATTGCTACCATGGTGATTTTTGGTATTTATTTAATGATGCCTAATACTGATTTAGGCGACCAAGTGACCTTCGGTATTTTAACTGGCGTGCTGTCTGGTGCATTTTTTGCCATGCGTAACCTGCTACAAAAAAAGTACTTTTCACAATATGGCGGCCCCCATACGATGCTTTATCAAACTTTAACCGCCGCGGTTGTTTTGTCTATGTTTGTTGACGCCCCGCCAACAAGCTTACCATTACAAGACATCTACTACTTGCTCCTAGCTGGCGTAGTATTCACAGCCATTCCTCACTCATTATTTGCCAGCAGCTTACGCTATTTGAGCGCAACCACAACTGGACTAATTTCATGCTTGCAGCCCTTGTATGGCATTGTATTGGCTTATATGCTGTTATCTGAGACAACCAGTATGACAACACTTATTGGCGGTATCTTAGTAGTCAGTGCCGCTTTTTATGAAACTTGGTCAATAACAAGGAATAAATGATGATCCAAGTATTTGCACACCGCGGTGCCAGCGGCATGTATCCCGAAAACTCGCTAAGTGCAATTAGCGCAGCTTTAGAGGTGGGTGTACATGGTATAGAACTTGATGTACAAAGCTGCCATGATGATTATGCCATCATTCATGATACATGGTTGGACCGAACAACGAATGGAAAAGGCATGGTCAGGCATGCGTCGAGATCAGAATTAAACAAACTGGATGCAGGCAATGGTGAAGGGATCCCAACACTGCAAGAAGTATTCAATTTAATCGGTAAGCAAGCGGATATTAACCTCGAATTAAAACACACATACAGCTTAGATAAGTTTGTCCATTACATTGAAAAAAATGTACAAGAAGATGTCTTTGAGCGATCACAACTCATCCTATCTTCATTTGATCACCACCAGCTAGTTTGGCTAAAACAAAAACTACCTTGGGTCAAAATTGGGGCGTTAACGGCCTCAATCCCACTTAACTATGCTGAATTTGCACAACGCCTTCACGCCTATAGCATTCATGTCGACAAAAATTTCATTAACCATGAATTTGTTAACGATGCAAAGCAAAGAGGGTTAAAGGTTTATACTTACACTGTGGATAAACAACAGGACCTAGAGCAAGTGCTTGAGATGGGTGTAGATGGGATATTTAGCAATTATCCGTGTCATGCAAAAATGGTCATCAATAAATGGCAAAACAAGTAACTTTTCCAGCCATTTTTGAATAAGGCTCGCTATTTTACAAAAAATAGCGTTTAGTTGGGAAACCAACGCTTACAAGCTTAAATAATTCCACTAAATGGTATACTTTAATAAGACTGATCGTAAATTTCTGGCCAGAACGATGGATTGAGTCAGTATTTACCCAATTGGCGAGTGATAGCCTATGACGAGTTTGTACATGCGGATATATAATTTAATTGAAGAGTCTTTGTTTTATACATTAACCCGAAAAATTTTCGGTAACCTTGGGTTTTTATTTGTATTTCAACTGCTCACTTTAGGCTGGCTCTATTCATATTTGAGTGACTCTGGTAGCAAATTTGGTGGTTTTTGGCTACTCGCATTCGCATCTGTTGCGGCTTTCATATTCACCTTCTTTTACATGCGCTTTTTGATCGTACGTCCAGTGCAAGCTATGCGAGACAGGTTAGAGCAAATAAATCGTCAGGATGGAGATTTATCGGCGCAGCTTCCTCAATTTACTTATGATGAATTTAGAGATCTCAGTGCACAGTACAATACTTTTACCGCTCACCTAGGTGAACTGTTGGGGAATACCTATAAAAGCGCTGAAGCCGCCACAGCGAGCAACCAGCAAGTGACCTACTCCATGACCAACACGGTATCCGTGGGTGCACAGCAAATTAACCAAGGCGACACCATTATCGCAGCCAGCGATCAGGTAACACACAGCCTGCAAAGTATTGTCAGTAATACCGACCAAGTTTATCAAGCCAACACAGAGAGCTTGCACTTTGTTAGAGGCTCATCGCAGTCTTTATTGACGCTGGTTAGTGAAGTGCAGCAGATCACGTCATTACTGGGGAACTTCTCAACCACGGTCGCTGGACTCAAAGAAAATAGCGACAATATCCGTAATATCCTCAAAATGGTTGAAGAGTTTTCTGACCAAACAAACTTACTTGCGTTGAATGCTGCAATTGAGGCTGCGCGTGCCGGTGAAGCAGGTCGCGGATTTGCGGTCGTCGCCGATGAAGTAAGAAACTTATCGGTTAAAGTGAATGATGCCACAAGGCAGATCAGCGACTTTATCAACCAAATGGATCACCTTGTCAGTGAAACACATCAGGAGTCTGAACAACTGATCTCTCATTCAAGCGGTGCAGAAAAAGCCATTAGCGAAACTTCTCAAGGTTTTGCTAATATGAGTGAGGACTTTGAGCGCAACCAGTCACAGCTAGAAGAAATTGTCAGTGCCGTACATCAGCTGGAAGAAACACAAAACCACACTCACCAAGCTGTGCAGCAAATTGTCCAATTGGGTCAATCAGCAAAAGAGCAGTTAGATACTGCACTCAGTGACTGTCAACATGCCCACCAGCTTACAGCCACCACACAAAAAGAGTTGCAGCGATTTGTTTAATAAAAAAGCTCAGCAAATGCTGAGCTTTTTTGTATCCACCGTACTTTAGGCACGTTCAATATCAAAGGCAATCACTTCCTTTATCTCGCGCTTGTCTGTGGCCAGCATCACCAAGCGGTCAATGCCCAAAGCAACCCCTGCACAATTCGGCAAGCCTTGACCTAGTGCGGCTAAAAAACGCATATCTTTATCTACGGTAGGCAAATTCATTTGCTGGCGCTGCAAGTTATCTTCATCAAAGCGCTTACTCTGCTCCTCAGCATCAGTCAATTCATTGAAGCCGTTAGCCAGTTCCATCCCTTTGTAGTACAGCTCAAAACGCCCCGCTACTCGCTTATCTTGTTCATTTAATTTAGCCAGTGCAGCTTGTGATGCAGGAAAGTGGTAAACAAAACAAGGAATATCTTGTCCAATCTGAGGTTCAATTTCCATGCAAAATAGCAGCTGCAACAAAGGGTCAATAGTCGTTTCTTGGTCAGCAATGTCTTGATAGCCATACTCTGCACAGACTGCTTTCAATGACTCCAACTCTATTGTTAACGGATCGATGGACAAATATTGCTGAAATGCCGCTTGGTAACTTATTCTTTGTGCTTTATCACAAGATAAAATGCACTGCATAAGCGCATCAATTTCATCCATCAATAAATGCTCATCAAACCCTGGGCGGTACCACTCGAGCATGGTAAATTCTGGGTTATGATGACGGCCGGACTCTTCGTTTCGAAACGCTTTGCTAATTTGATAAATCGCACCGCTACCCGCTGCAAGTAAGCGTTTCATCGCAAACTCGGGGGAGGTCTGTAAATACAGAGGCAAACCTTGAGCATAGCTCGGCCCAACAAACTGCGTTGAGAATGTCGCCAAATGAACATCCGTCACTGACGCCTGACTTAAACTCGGCGTTTCCACTTCATAGACATCACGCTCAGCAAAAAATGAACGGATACTTGCCAGTACTGCTGCACGCTGTTTAAGGGTTTCAATTTGCGCACTCGGCGCCCACTTCACCTCATTCATGGGTTACCTCAGATAATATTGATAACGACAAAAAAAATCTCGACCGAAGCCGAGATTTTCTTACGTCAAAGTGATTAAGTAAATAATTACTTAACGCGGCTCACGTATTCGCCAGTACGCGTATCAACTTTGATCACTTCACCAATTTGTACAAACAGTGGTACACGTACAACCGCACCGGTTGTTAGTGTCGCTGGCTTACCACCAGTACCCGCTGTGTCACCTTTTAGACCAGGATCTGTATCTGTGATCTCTAGCTCAACAAAGTTTGGTGGTGTTACTGCAATCGGGTTGCCGTTCCACAGTGTGATTGTACAAACGTCGTTTTCAACTAACCACTTTACATTGTCACCCAATGCTTTTTCGTCCGCTGCGATTTGCTCAAATGTGTCGTTGTTCATGAAGTGCCAGAACTCGCCATCTGTATAAAGATAAGCTAGATCTGTTTCCATCACGTCTGCGCCTTCCACAGAGTCGCCAGATTTAAACGTTTTTTCTAATACTTTTCCTGAGATCAACTTACGGATCTTAACGCGGTTGAAAGCTTGGCCTTTACCTGGTTTAACCATTTCGTTTTCTAGGATCGTACAAGGCTCGCCATCAATCATAATTTTTAGGCCGCCCTTGAACTCGTTGGTGCTATAATTCGCCATCGTATCCTCTAATCATCGTATTTCGAGTAATAAACCTGCTAATGATACAAATAAATGAAGTAAATTTGCATAGTAACTGGCAAAAAGAATTGGCAAATGTCGTTACTTGCCCAGATACACTACTCAAAATGTTGGGTTTGGAGACCCATTTCAATGCAAAAGACCTTGCTGCGAAGCGACTTTTCCCTGTTCGTGTGCCAAGACCCTTTATTGCCAAAATGCGCTACGGTGATCCCAGCGATCCCTTGTTATTGCAAGTGATGCCGCTGCATCAGGAGTTTATTGCAGCTTCAGGATTTAACAAAGACCCGCTAGAGGAGCAAGATGCACCTGTACCAGGCCTTTTGCATAAATACCAATCTCGAGTGCTGTTAATGCTGAAAACAGGATGCGCAGTAAACTGCAGATATTGCTTTAGACGTCATTTCCCCTATCAAGATAACCAAATTAATAAGCGGGCGCTTGCACCGATATTTGAGTACCTGGTTGAACATCCTGAAATTAATGAAGTGATATTAAGCGGTGGCGATCCACTGATGGCCAAAGATGACATGATCAGTTGGCTATTAGATGAATTAGAAGCATTGCCCCAGATAAAACGTATTAGGATCCACAGTCGCTTACCCGTGGTTATTCCTGCAAGGGTGACCGATGCACTGTGTAATCGATTAGCAAACAGCCGTCTCAAAGCTATTTTGGTTAATCACATTAATCACCCAAATGAAATAGACGATGATTTTAAGGCTGCGATGAGTAAGCTTAAACAGGCCGGTGTCACATTGCTAAATCAATCGGTACTGCTCAAAGGGATCAACGATTGTGCTCAAACATTATCAGCGCTGAGCGAAGCCTTATTTGACAGTGATATATTGCCTTATTACCTACATTTACTCGATAAAGTTGAAGGTGCCAGCCACTTTGACATAAACGAATCAGAGGCGATTGATTTGGTTGCACACATGCTAGAAACATTACCAGGGTTTTTAGTGCCCAAGCTAGTGAGAGAAATCGGCGGCAAACAAAGTAAGACGCCGATTGATTTGCATTTAAATTAAAATGCGAACATCAACGTATATTAAGCATATACGTTGATGTTGTTGCCCAAGGTTGCCGTTACTGACTTAGCTGGAGTTTGCGCTGCCGCAGTACTCCCTGCCGATTCAATTAACGCGAGGGCTGCTCGTCCATCTGCCTGCTGTTGCTTTTTCGCCAGAGAAGCACTGTATACTTCGCCACCTGGACCAGCGCCAGACATAGCAGGAAGGTTACTTCCGGAAATATTCATAGGTATTCACCTGACAAGTTTGATGGATCCGAGTAAAATATCGGCCGATTTATCCAACACTTTAGGAAAAACATGCAAGCAATCATCGAAAAACTTAACGAAAATTTAAAAGTTGTTTATCGTCAAGCACTTGATGCAGATAAAAAATTAGATGAATTACAGCAGCAAGGGCATGGAAAATTCACATCACTGTTCACTAAAGATGCTGGATTTGGTTTTGAAGCTAAACGTTTTAAACCTTATGTGCTTGATGTAGCAGCAGATGTCGATGCCTTAAGTCAATCAGAACAATTAGATGAAGATAAACTGAAGAAAACCGTATTTAAGCTTCAGCAGTTACTGCAATTGCTGGCAACATTCAAATAAAAAAGAGCGCTGACGCGCTCTTTTTTATTTACTCTTTGATGTGATTACCGGGGCAACCTCATCTTCAAACCAATCGCTTAATAACCGTTTATCATAATAAAACTCAGTATCTCTCCCGAATTTTATCCGATCCATAAAGCCCATATCTTTTAATACTTTAGATTGAGATTCTACAATTACATTACCCGCCTTATCAGTCACGTTGTAGGCAATTTTTAAACGTGGAAAATAAATAGGTTTAATGATCCGAATATCATTCATGTTAAATCTAACATCACCTGCTAAATCAACGTCTTCAAACGTCAGCGCTAACGTATAGCCTTCTGGCATCTCTGACGCCAACTTACTCAAGTGGGCATCAAATTGTTTTGCAATACGCTTGTGATATCCGCCACGAGTTTCTTTTGCAGGGAACACATCTCTATACTCTTTAAAGTCTAGCCATGTCACCTTAGCTTCTCCAGCACTGGCCATCATTGGCATGAAAAGTGCCACAATTGCATATTTGAAAAGTTTCATCGTTTACTCCTCTGGTTAGCCTGTGTGTTCATATTCTGCTCACTACGCTGAACGAAAACTTAAGGGTTACATTCATTAACAGGCTTTTACCGGCGTTCACCTTTTAAACTGAATGAACGCCATATCACTACTAGTTTTGAACCTTTATTCTATAAAATAACGCATAGAGCACAGGCACAATACCAAGTGTGAGTAGGGTAGAAAATAGCAAGCCACCCATGATCCCAAGTGCCATCGGTTCCCACATTTCTCCGCCACCCAAGTACAATGGGATTAGACCAAATACAGTCGTCGCGGTTGTTAACAAAATCGGCCGCATACGCTGCTGTGCAGCGGAAATGATCCCTTCCACAGGGTTATTTGGCGTATTCTCGAGCTCAATTTTGATCCGCTCCAATAATACAATCGCATTGTTTATCACTATACCCGCTAATGAAATGATACCGAGTAAAGTCATAAAACCAAAAAATGATTGTCCTACTAGTAGACCCAAGATCACGCCAATAAATCCCAATGGAATTGTAGTCAGGACAATAATTGACTTACGGATCGAGTTAAATTGACCTATCAGCAAGATAACGATAATAAATACCGCTATCGGCATTTTATCTGCTATTGACTGATTGGCTTTACCAGAAGATTCAGCCTCTCCCCCTAATTCATATGAATATCCAAATGGCCAGTTTTGCTTTTGCTCTTCCAACCAAGGCACTAATGCCGCAAATCCTTCATTTGCCGTAATGCCATCTAGCTGTGCCCCCACTGCAACGGTTTTTAAACGGTCGCGTCGTAAGATTTGAGCGCTTTCCCATACCACTTCTATATCTGCTACCTGCTTTAACGGAACCGATGCACCAGTTGCTTGTGAGTAAACCATCATAGCTTCTAATTTGCCAATATCATCTCTATCAGCAGCCACAGAACGTAAGGTAACCGGGATTAACTCATTGCCTTCACGGTATTGTGTGAGCTCCAAACCACTAAAACCAGTTTGTAATGAACTTGCGATATCTTTACTCGATACTCCCACACGTCGTGCGCGGGTTTGATTTATTTTGATCTGTACCTTTTTGCTTGGTAAACCCCAATCATCGCTGATTGCTTTGAGCCCCTGAGTCGCCGCCATTTGCGCTTTTAACTGATCGACAATCGCCATCAAGGTACCTTGATCGTCACCAGAGAGTCGGATCTCTACTGGGTTAGCTATCGGTGCACCATTTTCAATTTTTCTTTGCTTTATCAATAAGTCTGGGTGTCTACTCAATGCATACTGCTCAATATCAAGCATCAAATCATCAATCAATTGATAAGACGTAGTACTGACGATCATCAACGCATAATTTGAACTCGTTGGCTCTGGCGTATGAGTTAATAAAAACCTTGGGCCACCATTACCGACATAGCTTACCCACTGCGTGACGCCCTCAGAACGTTCACTAGAAACCAATAGCTCATTTTGGATATAGGCTTCCATGTCTTTCACTAAAGCTTCGGTAGTTTCAAGTCGAGTACCGATAGGTAGCTCTAACTCTACTTTAAAATAGTCACGGTCCGATGGTGGAAAAAACAATTTCGGAATTAACTGCATGCCTTGCAGGGCAATAAAAAATGCAGCCACACATGCCATCAGCGTGATCCAACGGTGGCGTATCATAGTGGTTAAAAGGTTTTTATACGTTAAATAAACGCCCGTGTTGTAATCAGCTGCTTGTGATTTCACACGTGTAAAATACACACATAACATTGGGATCATGGTCATTGCCAATAACCAAGAGCATAACAGCGTGATAGTCACCACTTTAAACAGCGAAGCCGTGTATTCACCAGTCGATGATTCAGCCAAAAAGATAGGTAAAAAAGCAGCGCCAGTGGTCAATGAAGACACTAACAAGGGAACCTTTAATTCATCCGCCGAGTCAACCGCAGCATCTATCGCAGCCTTGCCGCGCTCCATTTGTACCATGATGTTTTCAGACATCACAATGCCATTATCCACTAACATCCCAAGCGCGATAATGAGTGCAGCTAATGATATTTGGTCAATGCTGATATGGAAAAATGACATCACCAAAATACCAAACACCATGCTCATTGGGATAAGGCTAGCAACAATAAGGCCCGTTCTTAGCCCTAAAGTGAATAACATCACTAAGGTGACGACCAATACCGCTTGCAAAAGGTTTGAAACAAAGTCACTGACTTTTTGCTCTACTTCTTTGGGTAAGAAAGAGAGCAACTTAAATTCAACCCCAATAGGATAAACACTCTCTAAATAGTTCAGCGTTTCTAACACTTGCTCGCCCAGAGCAATATTATTGCCGCCTTGACGCATTGAGATAGCTATCGTCAGGCCTTCATCTAAACCAACCCGCACTTTAGACTTGGCAGGGTCAACATAATCACGATAGACAACTGCAATGTCTGAAAGTAGCAATACCTGTTCACTACCAGGTACATTGATGATGGTATTGGCAATGTCTTCTACCGACTCAAAATTGCCACTCGGTTCAAGCGCGAGGGTCTCATCATTAATATAAATCGAACCACCAGGGTTCACTATATTACGTGATGCCAGTTGTTCCTTCAGCTGATTAGGTGAAATACCAAGGGCACCAAGCCGCGCATTTTCAAATTCAATAAATACACGCTGCTCTTGGTTACCATAAATTTCAACTTTTGCAGCCTCAGGTAAGCGTAGCAAAGTATCTCTCACCTGCTCAGCCACATCTTCCAATTCACGGTAGGTATAGCCTTCTGCAGTTAGCCCAATAACAATACCAAACACATCCCCAAACTCATCGTTTACAATGGGAGTCTGCGCATCACTGGGTAAATCCTTCTCAATACTTTGGATCTTACGCCGTAAGTTATCCCAGATAGGACGCATATTCTTATAGCTTTCTTTGATATTGACGCTAACGATAGATACACCTGTTTTAGAGGTGCTACTGACAAAATCCAATTCAGGGATCTGCTGTACTACTTTTTCGATTTGATCAGTGACAAGCTCCTCTACTCGCTGCGGGCTTGCCCCGGGAAAGTAGGTAACCACTTGCGCAGTTCTGATAATAAAACCAGGATCATAATCTTTTGGCATTTTATTGAACGAAATAATCCCAAAAAACAACAATGCCGCTATTAGTACCCAAGTTGTCCGATTATTTTCTAATGCAAGTCTGGTTATATTCACTGTGCCCCCTTGTTAAATTTTACAAGTTGGCCTTCGCTCACTTTACTCATGCCGGCAGTCACAATATAAGCACCTTCAGAGACACCACTGATCACTGGGAAGCCTAAGGTCGACACCTCACCAATCACAACCGGGTTTTTCTTAATTTTTCCCTTACCTGCTCCAGCAGACTCCACTGTCCACACAAAATTACCGGATGCATCTTTAAGCACCGTTTTTATTGGTAAGTAGAGACCGCTTTTATTCACATCAGCGCCTTTGGCAAGTACTTTAGCTGTCATGCCCGGTAAGATGTTGTAACCCTCGGGGCGCGTCATGCTGAGAGTAACCTCATAGGCTTTCGTTACCTCATCCGCTTGTGTACTCACTTCAACAAAGTCTAATGGAAATGTTTTATCAGGGATCCCTGAAAACTCTGCAATAATGTGTTTAGGCGCATCTTTTGAGACTTTAATCATTAAACTCTCTGGCACATTAACTTTAAGTGTTACATGCTTGATATCTTGCAATGTCGCAATAACTTGCTTAGCTTGCACCTCTTCAAAACGCTCTATGTACGTACGCGCAACAACTCCTGAAAATGATGCTTTCAAGCTCGTGTATGATAAGTTGTTTTTCGCATTTGCCAGTTTACTTTTTGCACTGGTAAAATGGGACTGAAGTTGATCATAGTCAGATTGCGAAATCGTACCCGATTTAATGAGCTGTTTAGCTCGGCTAAAATCAGCCTGCGCCTTGTTATAATTGGCCTGCGCTTCATCTAAAGACAATTTATATTCTGTTGCGTCTAACTTAGCAATAACATCACCAAGTTGAATTTCTTGCCCCTGCTTTACCAGCAGCTCTGTCACTTCACCCGGTACTTTAAATGATAGATCCGCCGAAGAAGCAGCATCAACTACCGCAGGAAATTCCACTAAAGGGCCATCAACTTGTGAAGACAGCAATAGTGTCCTCACTGGACGAAGCTGCTCTGATTGCTCTTGCTCTGATTTTTGCTCTGAACAACCAATTAATGCCAAGCAAAATACCGCCATAACACCTAGCTGCTTGCCTTTTATTATCTTCATAAAAGCTCCTTTAGTTTTACCGAACATTGCGATGTTTAGTCATCGCAGTAACAAAATTATTTATCCAAACGTCAAGTACGACCTTAACCGTTTCAACATTCTCAGTACCATCCGCTTTTAGTACCGCATCTAATTCTTTGTGTGCCGTCATCATTACTACAGGGTTTTGACTGCTCCCCAAATAAAATGCCGACTCAAGAGAAACATGAGTGAGTGCCTCTGTTTGCTCTGTTGCAGCTAAGTAAGCTGTTTTACCCGCGTTGTACACTAACCGAATAGGGACAAAATCTCTTACCTGCAATGAAGTCGGTTCAAATTGCACATCTGTAAAAGCGCCTTCAATGGTGAGCACAGTTTCATCTGCACTTACAGGCTTTGTAGTGACAACTTTATAATAAGGACTCAACTTGTCTTGCATTTGCGACTGCATGTAATGACTTAACTTAGCAACATGCTGAGGGTTAATATTTAAAAACTCAGATTCAGAAGCGTTAATCCACACTTCAAATTGGGGTATATAAAGCACCTTAATTTTACTTAACGCTTCACGGTTAAATGTGCTGTCGACGAATAAATTGGTGTCTTCATAATCATCAGAAGGGAGGAGTATGTCGTAATTAGGTAAAAAACCTGAGCGTGTATTGTTTGAACTTGATGCACAGGCAGATACAATGCATACCAAAACCACAATTAATACTACTTTAAACCAAGTCATAGGCTGCTCCATATTCTAGTCATTTCCAGTGTTTTTAACACAATCACAAGCAAGCCTCTGATCTCTTTTGAAATCAAATGTAACTTGTGGATACAAATAAATTGTTAGTTCTTTAATTTAAGACGACTAGCTCTGACCGCGAATCAAGAATTTAGTGCAAAATAATTTTTATTTTTGCTTAACAAGCACGTATTCCAAAGCTGATGTTATATTTATGTAACGTAAGTATATGATATGAAAGTATAGCTTAAAAGAGGTCTGTTAATTTATAAAAAGAGGTTTTGGGGAAAGAAGCTGAAATGCAAGATCTCAGCTTACATAAGCAAAACGTTACAAGTTACCGCGAATAACACCCACAGCAAGGCCTTCAATATTAAATACCTCTTGCTCTAGATCGACTTCAATCGGTGAGAAGTCTTCATTTTCCGCATGCAAAAATACTTTTTTACCGACTTTTTCGAATCGTTTAACGGTTACGTCTTCCTCAACTCGAGCAACAACAACTTGCCCGTTGTTGGCAACTTGAGTTCTATGAACAGCGAGTAAGTCCCCATCCATTATGCCAATGTTTTTCATACTCATACCATTGACGCGGAGTAAGTAATCTGCAGAAGGCTGAAACATTCCAGGATCTACTTGACAGTGATTTTCAATATGCTCTTGTGCCAAGATAGGCTCACCAGCAGCAACGCGACCGACTAACGGTAATCCAAGCTGCTCTGGCTCATCGGCTTCAACCAAACGAATGCCACGACTCGCACCTGGTACCATTTCAATAACTCCTTTTTTAGCCAGCGCTTTCAAATGCTCTTCTGCAGCATTAGCACTACGAAAACCTAAAGATTCCGCAATTTCTGCTCGAGTCGGCGGCATACCGGTGTCTTTAATAAAGACTTTAATCAGTTCGAATACTTGTTCTTGGCGTTTAGTTAAAGGTCGCATATAACTGGTTTTCCATACAGTGCATTTACTGTGAGTATATACAGTTAAAATTAAATCGCAATGCTAAACGCTGAATACTTAAGCCAAATGAAGATCGATTATGATAATAGCAATTGATGGGCCACGTCATTTATGCTTGCGAGACTATATGTAGTGAACATAAAGCGAGTATAAAATTAAAGTAAAGAAGCGGCAGATGATAGCTTACAAAATTGATCGTAATAAAAGACTAAATGTCGTCATAAACTCAAGACTATAACAAGTTTTTATAATGGCAGTAGATACATTTTATTTTTATTAAGGCATTAAGGGGTATAAAAGGTTAACAACAACGAACGCAGTGAGTACGCTCTTTTTGCGTAAGGTGATTAACGTGCAAAATGTAACGATAACGAGCGAAGCGAGTACGTTCAATTTGCGCAAGGTGAAATAAGCTAGTTTAGCTGTTGCTGAGGAAATCTTGAGTTTGCCTTGTCGGCGGTGAAGGATGCTCCCTTCACCTTGCGCTAATTCGTCTCTTTATCAATGTGCATGACCTCTGCAACATTCGAGACGATTTAGCACGAAAAAAGCCCGACTCTTTCGAATCGGGCTTTCTTTTATTTGGCGCTTGGCAATGTCCTACTTTCACATGGGAAACCCCACACTATCATCGGCGCTATTTCGTTTCACTACTGAGTTCGGCATGGGATCAGGTGGTTCCAAAATGCTATGGTTACCAAGCAAATTCTTTTCGTGCAAATGGCTAATGACGTCTTTTTTGTCATTTCATTTGCGCAAGGTGAATTGATTTCTCATAAGAGCTTATCTAGTCACAATGCTTAAATTCGGAGAGCGTAATTAAATTCTTATCGTCTACTTATATTCTTAACTTCTAACAAGCTTAAAACCACTTTGGCGTTGTATGGTTAAGCCTCACGGGTAATTAGTACGAGTTAGCTCAATGCCTCACAGCACTTCCACATCTCGCCTATCAACGTTGTAGTCTTCAACGGCCCTTCAGTTAACTTAAAGTTAAAGTGAGAACTCATCTCGAGGCTCGCTTCCCGCTTAGATGCTTTCAGCGGTTATCGATTCCGAACGTAGCTACCGGGCAATGCTATTGGCATAACAACCCGAACACCAGCGGTTCGTCCACTCCGGTCCTCTCGTACTAGGAGCAGCCCCTCTCAATTCTCAAACGCCCACGGCAGATAGGGACCGAACTGTCTCACGACGTTCTAAACCCAGCTCGCGTACCACTTTAAATGGCGAACAGCCATACCCTTGGGACCGACTTCAGCCCCAGGATGTGATGAGCCGACATCGAGGTGCCAAACACCGCCGTCGATATGAACTCTTGGGCGGTATCAGCCTGTTATCCCCGGAGTACCTTTTATCCGTTGAGCGATGGCCCTTCCATTCAGAACCACCGGATCACTATGACCTACTTTCGTACCTGCTCGACGTGTCTGTCTCGCAGTTAAGCTGGCTTCTACCATTACACTAACCGTACGATGTCCGACCGTACTTAGCCAACCTTCGTGCTCCTCCGTTACTCTTTGGGAGGAGACCGCCCCAGTCAAACTACCCACCAGGCACTGTCCTCAACCCCGATTAGGGGCCTAAGTTAGAACATCAACACTACAAGGGTGGTATTTCAAGGACGGCTCCACACAATCTAGCGACTGTGCTTCAAAGCCTCCCACCTATCCTACACATGTAGGGTCAATGTTCAGTGCCAAGCTGTAGTAAAGGTTCACGGGGTCTTTCCGTCTAGCCGCGGGTACACAGCATCTTCACTGCGATTTCAATTTCACTGAGTCTCGGGTGGAGACAGCGTGGCCATGGTTACACCATTCGTGCAGGTCGGAACTTACCCGACAAGGAATTTCGCTACCTTAGGACCGTTATAGTTACGGCCGCCGTTTACCGGGGCTTCGATCAAGAGCTTCGACAAACGTCTAACCCCATCAATTAACCTTCCGGCACCGGGCAGGTGTCACACCGTATACGTCATCTTACGATTTTGCACAGTGCTGTGTTTTTAATAAACAGTCCCAGCCACCTGGTCACTGCGGCTCTCGTTTGCTTACGGAGTAAATCCTTCACAAACAAGAGCGTACCTTCTCCCGAAGTTACGGTACAATTTTGCCTAGTTCCTTCACCCGAGTTCTCTCAAGCGCCTTAGTATTCTCTACCTGACCACCTGTGTCGGTTTAGGGTACGATTCGATATAAACTGAAGCTTAGAGGCTTTTCCTGGAAGTAGGGCATCAACAACTTCACTACCGTAGTAGCTCGTCTCGACTCTCAGCCTTAGCGACCCGGATTTTCCTAAGTCACCAGCCTACAGCCTTTCACATGGACAACCAACGCCATGCTTGCCTAGCCTGCTCCGTCCCCCCATCGCATTTATACCAAGTACGGGAATATTAACCCGTTTCCCATCGACTACGCTCTTCAGCCTCGCCTTAGGGGTCGACTCACCCTACCCTGATTAACATGGGATAGGAACCCTTGGTCTTCCGGCGTGCGGGTTTTTCCACCCGCATTATCGTTACTCATGTCAGCATTCGCACTTCTGATACGTCCAGCAAACCTTACAGTTCACCTTCAGCCGCTTACAGAACGCTCCCCTACCCCGCGAACAAAGTTCGCAGCCGTAGCTTCGGTGGTATGTTTAGCCCCGTTACATCTTCCGCGCAGGCCGACTCGACTAGTGAGCTATTACGCTTTCTTTAAAGGATGGCTGCTTCTAAGCCAACCTCCTAGCTGTTTTAGCCTTCCCACATCGTTTCCCACTTAACATACACTTTGGGACCTTAGCTGACGGTCTGGGTTGTTTCCCTCTCCACGATGGACGTTAGC
>NZ_JWIC01000003.1:7500-459906 GCF_000814765.1 Pseudoalteromonas luteoviolacea | reverse complement strand
CGGATTGGGTTTAAGTCTACATACGCCATACAACTGAGCAGCTCTGTTTCGTCAAGTAAAGCTTGAGACTTGTACCGCCCTTCCCAGTATTTACCCGTGCAGTTATCTTCCTTGTTTGCTTCTTTTGCAATGTATTCATTAAGGTTTTTCATAAACCAACTAATGTCAAATAGCCTAGATCGCCACTTTTCAACTAACTCAGATACAAGCAACAGCTCCGCCTCACTAAGTGCATCACCGTTTAGCTGCCTATCAATAACTGGACTGCCCTTGTATAACTTGTACCACCTACCTATCACCTCATTGTCTGACCAACTAAGTGCTTGCTGTCTATTCACTTTGACCACCAAATGATAGTGATTACTCATAACGGCATAAGCCGCTATATCAATGGCAAATACACGACTGAGCAGCTTTACTCTTTCGACTAACCAAGTTCGTCTATGGTCAAAGTTTTTGCCAGTGTACTTATCGTCTCCGCACAAAAAAGCACGGCGTACACACCGTGCGATTAAGTGATAATAAGACGTCGACGACAAATCTATCAGTGCTTTCCTTGCTCTTGTCATTTCTACTCAACTCAACTTGGACTGGATATTTAAACAGTAGTTAATCAGCTCGATTTAAGCAATAAATTTGTGCCTGTCCCATTTGGTTTCTCACCGCCACCACCACAACCTCCGAATCCACCTCCTGAATCTCCATCATAGCTAGCACCGAAAAACATAGTGGCTACTATACCACCAGTCATAGCCGATGATATTGTGTCATTCATTGAATCGACTGGCTCTGGAAAGTCTTTTTCATCAAATGCCTGATAATCGCAATACATTATATATGCGTAGTGGATATACCTTGGATTTAACCTTAAATCATTGACGGTAACGTCTACTTGCGCTTTTGTATAAGATGCAGCCCCACCATACCGATTAGATAGTTCTGCGCCCAACTTCCGTTTATACTTTCTGATTGCAGATTTCTTGCCGAACATGATGCAACTCCTATGCGCATAACGCCTCGCATAACGGGCTAATAATGCTTGGCTAAAATTTGTGAGGTACGAACGAAGCCAACTGATTTTTGTCCGCACTTTTTTAATTTGCTTTGTTATATTGCCCTACGCCCAAGCTAAATTGCAAGGTAGTTGAAAACTGCTGAACTCTATATGAACTACACGCCTATTGCTGGGATTAACGGATTTGCTTGATGAATGCAAAAGATGTGGCCGCATTACCAATGCATCACCAGCTTTGACCACACACGAGAATGCTGGTTGGTTTTTAGTGATTGAATCAATTTCACTTTGAGTCAAAACACCCAATTGATGACTACTAGGTATAACTTTTAAACACCCATTGTCCTCGTCACAATCATCCAAATGAACCCTGAAGGCAACCATTTTATTTAAAACATCTATAGGTGGTTGAACATGGTGTTTACCATCTTTGATACTCCAAGCTTTCCAGTTTTCAATATCAGCTTTTCTGTTTACACAGATGGTCTTATCTTGATGCCAAGTAACCAGCCAATTATGTTCTGCCGTTTTATCGAAGAAAATTACTCTTACCAAATTAGCTTTCCCCATTAAGAAAGATTCAGCAATTTTTGTCAGTTTTTCAGATGAACATAATTTTTGGATGGATTGGAATTTGTTATTCGCGCCACGAATACCATATTTGGGGTAGGTTTCAGAAAACTCTTTTACCTCTGCTTTAATAGATTGTATTTCATGCTGAGATATAAAACTCTCTAATATCTCAAAGCCGTTTTCTCTAATATCCAAATTTCATAATTCCCTGAAGGCAATATAACGCTTGCCGTAAACGGCACAAAATAGCAGGCTAAAATTTGCGACGAAGGAGCACAAGCCTGCTGTTTTGTGTCCTTGGTTTAACGGCCTTGTTAGGTATACTTTTCCCAAAAGTTATTACTTGCAATTTTTTGAGTGTGGCAAGGATTATTCTTAATGAACTCTATTGTTTCAACTTTGGATTCTGGGAGAACAGGATCTGAATGGTAACCACTACCACAGTACCTGAAACCTGCTTCCCAAAGTAACCTTGCTGAATGCCACTTATTTGTATTCGACTGTTTCGGTGTACGAAAATTTCGACCTAAAAAAGCCATCCTGCGACCACAATTAGGGCAATTATGTACGAGTTCTGAATCAGCTTGCCAAGCAGTACCCGTATTTGACTCTTCAGTTGCACGTCTTTTGAATGCCACTCGACAATCAAAACATGCAAATTTGTGCAGAAATTCCATGTATACCTAACGCCTGCGTAACAGGCTGAAAAAGCTAGGCTAAAATTGGAAGCGCAGCGAACCAAGCCTAGCTTTTTTGGTCCAGTTGACGCATTTGTTATGTTTAAGCTCTCGCTAAATCTAAAGCAACAGCTATTTGTATTTGATGTATTTTGCTTAAGCCGTGTAAATAATCATTAAGTTCAACGCGCTCAATTACTGGCTCTTCTTGCGCATCAAATCTATTGAGCTCAATATTTAGGATATAAGAGCCTGAAATAAGCAGCACAAATATATCTTCGCTTTGCTCAGGAATATGATGCAACACATAGCTATTTTTAACTTCGTGGCCAGCGTTGACGACCTTGTTAGGTATTCATATACACGATTGCGCCAAATAAAATTATTGCTGATGCAAAGAAAATAGCAGTACTTATTGTGCTTTTCTTTTCTTGATAGGACAGCTCAAGTTCATGGACTGTTATTCCATTTGGTACTGTTTTATGAGCCTTAACAGCTGCACCCTTTTGTCCGTCTTCAGGCATTTCAATACTAACAATTAAAAACGAGCCTTCTTTATGTAATTCCTTGTCGTATCCCTCTATATTTTTTAGCGGCAAAAAACCTTGCCTTTCTGCGCCGAAGTCTACAAATGCTGCCTCTAATGTAGGTTCGACTCTAGTTATTATTGCCTTAAAAAAGCTACCTTTTTTGAATAACTCTACAGAATTCAATGTTACTCCCTGAATACCTAACATTTTTATCTACGACAAATGTCGCATAACAACGGCGTAATGTCTGCCGCATAGCAACAGCTTTTCAAATACGCACTTTGATACCCTCAACCATAACAAATAAGTTAAGCAGATGTCACCAAACTAGAAACGGTTAAAGTACGTCACTTGTCGTATAACAGTGATATTTGAAAAGCATCGAGTACTGTATATATAAAAATCAAAATAGAGCTGGTTATGAAGCAGCCCTTTTTATCCATAATACAAACGTATCTTCCTACGCAAAGATATGTCAAAAGTACCATTTCATGGTATCTCTATTGGATAACAGCCTTTATTCGATTTCACAATTTAATGCCCTAAATCAATTGGCCTAATGAATTCGTGCCTGTCCCATTTAGTTGAGGCACGAGCTTAGCCAAGCTTTTTAAGTCCTTCGTTGATTTGTTTGTTAGCTGTTTTTGGGCAAACTTTTACCTAAGCCCAAACCACCAATAAAAGTAATAACGCTGAGGATAATTTTTTCAGCTAATCCATCTTTATCGAAGAACAGTGCAACAAAGGCTATTAATAATATAAAGAAAGCAACACCAAAAAAGTAGTTCAAACCTTTGCCAATTAGTTTTGCCTGTATCTCTGCTCTTTTCGTAGCTTCGGTTGCCGCTATTTCTTGCCCTTTAGCTATAGGGGTAACAACACCCTCAAATAACTTA
Source organism: Pseudoalteromonas luteoviolacea (assembly GCF_000814765.1). Taxonomy (GTDB): domain Bacteria; phylum Pseudomonadota; class Gammaproteobacteria; order Enterobacterales; family Alteromonadaceae; genus Pseudoalteromonas; species Pseudoalteromonas luteoviolacea_H. The sequence continues at coordinate 456,215 of NZ_JWIC01000003.1, read as the reverse complement.
CTTAATGCTTGGATTTCCACAGGTTCACCATTCTCAACGACTGTTGAGTGAGCTGTGGGATCTACAATTTGTACGTCTTTTTTATCAGTCACATGCATTCCTTTGAAAAACAGCTAACGCCGCAAATAAACGGCAAAAATTAGTTGGCTAAAATTTGTGAGGCACGAACAAAGCCAATTGGTTTTTGTCCGCACTTTTTAATTTGCCTTGTTATGTTGCAGGCAACTCCAATATACCTTTGGTACCAATATATAAAACAAATAGAGCAAATATTAGACCTGCCAGCCTTAATATTTTGGGAGCATCTTTTTTAATAGTTAGTTGACTAGCGATACCGAAATCAAAGTTAAAATACCACAAAAAAACTTTATCTAAGCTCCATAATATTAAAAACACATATCCGCTTAGCAACGCATACTGAGCATCGGATAGGTGAAGTACTAGCATTAAAGCCAAACTAACTAAGACGGCAGTAAAGCTTACTTTCTTAAATTTTTCGATCATACCCCTATGCAACATAACATTTTTATCTACGACAAATGTCGCATAACAACAGCGTAATGTCTGCCGCATAACAACAGCTTTTCAAATACGCACTTTAATACCCTCAACCATAACAATAAGTTAGGCAAATGTCACCAAATTAGAAATGGTTAAAATATGTCACTTGTCGTATAACAGTGATATTTGATAAATACTGAGTGCTGTATATATATACATATAAATAATTTAAAATAGAACTGCATATGAAATCACCATTTTTATCAATGATTCAGGAACATATGTATACGCAAAGATATGCCAAAAGTACTATTTCATGTTATCTCTATTGGATAACTGCCTTTATTCGATTTCATAATTTATTGCACCCGAAAACACTTGATGAGGAAGCGGTAGAACAGTTTTTAAGTCACCTAGCCAACCAACAAAACGTAGCTGCAAATACACAAGTTCAGGCGCTCAATGCACTTGTGTATATGTATAAAGAGGTCATCAAACAACCATTGAGTCTATCGCTTAAGTTTAATAATATAAATTGTGCCTGTCCCATTTGACTTGCACTTGCGTTGTAAATAGCATCAATACTCTTAGGTTTGTAAGTATCAAATTTTGCAACCAGCTCAGGGTTGTTTTCTATAAACGAATCCAACTCGTCTTTTTCATCAGAATCCAAAAGAGAAACAAACGCTAAATCACAACATTCAGTTGAAAAGGAGCGCTTATAAGAGTCGTTTACAAAGCGTGAAGAGAAAACAACAGTTCTAGGTTTATAACTTTGACTTGGAATATCGAAGTCATTGAGTTCTAGAATTCGGTGAACTCTCCATATTCCTGAACCATAGCTTCTGACCCAATCTCCGATCTTAATGTTTTCGTCCATACTTTCTTGATGCCTAACACTTACCTAACCGGCGCAAAATAGCAGGCTAAAATTAGCAACGAAGGAGCGCAAGCCTGCTGTTTTGCGTCCTTGGTTTAACGGCCTTGTTAGCTATCGGGCTAACTTAGTCCCACCAAATAAATACTTTATTATTTCTAACGTCAGTACTAGGGTCAAATTCCATGCCTTGAGAATTTGCCTCGTTTTTAAAAATTTTAAACAAGGCGGTTCGTTCCGATTCAGAGTTTGGCAACGTTACAACGATTGCATCAGCGTATGGGCCACCCTCTTTTTCTACTCTTTCCTTTTCATCGTAAATTGAATCTTTAGAAATTACGACTTTGACAGCGCCCAACTCATAAAGCTTCTCTACGAATTTAATAGCATCCTCTGTTCCAGCAAACCTATTTCCTGCTAATGCATACTTGTTTTTATTTTCTTTAAGCCACTCTTTTGCTTCTGGGGCATTTAACTTTAAAAAGTAAAAAGTTACACCCAGTAAAGCTAGAATAATTGCCACAATTTTTATCATATGCTTCCTAGATAGCTAACGCCTCGCTTAACTGGCGCAAAATAGCAGGCTAAAATTAGCGACGAAGGAGCGCAAGCCTGCTGTTTTGCGTCCTTTGGTTAAAGCGTTTGTTATACACCTGCCACACGGTTAGCTCTTAACAATTCTGAGCGTAATTCGATTTGGCGATTGACTTCAAAAAATGAAGAGTGCTGACCATTGAGAATGGGCCGAGCATAGGTAACCAATAAAGCTGCTAGCACTTGTATTTGTTGTAATTGACTGATATTAGGTTTTACTTTAACTCTGATTCGACTACAACTATAAATTACATCCATTAAATCAAAGTTTTCGAACTGACCATTATTAGAACCGATTGCAACTCTGGAGTTAAGACCCCAGTTAATTCCTTCAACACGAATTCTTGTTGTTGAGTTTTCGTAGTTTATCTCGAACTCTTTTGAGTAAACCTCATTGAATTGATAAACACTATTTAAAAATCGAAATTGCGTTCTTACTTCATTTAAAAATTCGTTCTCGATGGTAAATCACCTTAGGGTGTATAACGCCCCGATAAGCCGAGGCAAATGTGGAAGTTGCTTTGTGGTAAAGTGAGCGAAGCGAACCACAAAGCAACTGGAATGTTTGGCTTCGGCTTGATCGGTTTGTTAGGCATTTATTCCTGTAATACGCCCCAACCATCCATATAGCCTGTAACTAAAGCAACTCTACTAGCTAGAAGTTTCTCTAGCTTAGAGACTGAGTCATAAGTCACAAGCATCTTTTTAGAAATTTCCAACTCCATTCCCCCTTCGTCATAAGGGCGAGTTTCAATATTTTCATATATACACTCGTCAGCAACGAACATTCGTGCAATTTTATCAGCTTCTTCCTCTGTCGAAAAAACAGCATAAAAATCTACAACATGCTCTTTCGAGAAATCAAAATTACTTGCTTCCATTCTGCGAAATACATCGCCAATATCATCGTCTGGATATTCCATTGATTCCTCATAGTGCCTAACGCCGCAAATAAACGGCAAAAATTAGTTGACTAGAATTTGTGAGGCACGAACAAAGCCAACTCTTTTTTGTCCGACCTTTTAATTTGCTTTGTTATATGTACAGTAACTCTAAATCTGCATCATCAGGTTCAAAAAGCTCAAGCCAAATAGTTATGCCGTTTTCATCGCTACATTCTATGTCAAAAGCCTCACCATAAACTTCGACAATTGTTCCAACATCGCCTACCTTTGGAAGCCGAGAGCCAATGCTCTTTTCGGAATGAGTAAAATCTTTTTTTAGAGATTTAATTTTTACTACGGAGTATTGTCTCATTCAATTCTCAAGTACATATAACGCCTCGCATAACGGGCTAATAAAGCTTGGCTAAAATTGGTGAGGCACGAACCAAGCCAAGCTTTATTAGTCCATGCGTTAATGCGTTTGTTAGCTGTACTTTACTAGGATTTCTTTACTAAAGCGGTAAAAACAGATTGCAGACAATAAAATAAACGCTGAAGGTATAAGTAAAACAAACACCTCGAGAATACCAAATGAATCTGAGTTTTCAGCTATTGCTGCCGCCACAAAAGAAGACAAAATAGTTGCAAAAATAGATAGTTTTACACCTTTGGCATTCTTACTTTTAGTGATTTTGGCTAGTTTAATAAATGCAAGCAAAACCACAATAACGGCTACTAAGTAAATTACGGCGTCAAGAGCCATTACTGTGAACTCATAAAGAGACATCCCGTACATATTCATAATTATTTCTGCAAATGTGTCCACTACTCGGTTTTCCTTGTACAGCTAACGCCGCAAATAAACGGCAAAAATTAGTTGGCTAAAATTTGTGAGGCACAAACAAAGCCAACTGATTTTTGTCCGCGCTTTTTAATTTGCCTTGTTATATGCCAGTTACACCGCTTGTCTTACAGTTAGTGATTTAGCACCATTCCAGACTAGCTCTATACCTTTTTTGAAGTCATTAATTTGGCAATGTTCATTGCCATAGTTAGTAAGATAATTGATTACGTCAGCACTTTTAGTCCAAGTCGTTGCCACTAACTGTTTTTGAGTTCCTGAGTACTTAATGACCGCTAAGTGTCCAGCTGATCGGCGGTAAAATCCTGTCGGAATAGTTACTGCTTCTTTACTACAATGCTCTTCAATTATTTGCTGATACTTCGACTTTGGCACCTAAATCTCCATGGCATATAACGCCCGCATATGCGGAACAAAATGCTTGGCTATAATTGGTGAGGTACGAACCAAGCCAAGCTTTTTGGTTCCGCTCATAATGCACTTGTTATGTACCGATTTTCTATGAATTTTCAAAGAAAACGCGCAAACAAAAGCATTTAATACCATTTTGAAACATATACATAGAACCATCCATTCCTTTTTGTCTATTACCAAAGATAAATGGGAAAAGAGATACTTTGATTTTTGTCACTTTCTTCTCATTTTCAAAATCACAAATCAGTAAACCAGAACTTTGGGTTATTGAGTTGGAAGAAGAGAAATAAGTCTGTTTCACAATGGAACCGTCATTCTCAGTCCATTCTCTAATTAACGTACCTGAAAAATCGGAGTTAAATTGCAGCTTAACGGTTTCGTCAGTACCATCAGCGCTTCCTAGCCAACTACCGATTACGCCATCTTTTTTAAATGTGAAGTCAGATATCACGTCTACACTCCCTCAGGTACATAACATTTTTATCTACGACAAATGTCGCATAACAACAGCGTAATGTCTGCCGCATAACAACAGCTTTTCAAATACGCACTTTAATACCCTCAACCATAACAATAAGTTAGGCAAATGTCACCAAATTAGAAATGGTTAAAATATGTCACTTGTCGTATAACAGTGATATTTGATAAATACTGAGCGCTGTATATTTATACATATAAATAATTTAAAATAGAACTGCATATGAAATCACCATTTTTATCAATGATTCAGGAACATATGTATACGCAAAGATATGCCAAAAGTACTATTTCATGTTATCTCTATTGGATAACTGCCTTTATTCGATTTCATAATTTATTGCACCCAAAAACACTTGATGAGGAGGCGGTAGAACAGTTTTTAAGTCACCTAGCCAACCAACAAAACGTGGAAACGTGGCTGCAAATACACAAGCTCAGGCGCTCAATGCACTAGTGTATATGTATAAAGAGATCATCAAACAACCATTGAGCCTATCGCTTAAGTTTAATAAAAGCCACCGCCAACAAAAGCTACCCATTGTATTGACTGAACGGGAAATCGCAGCACTGCTAACACACTGCCCTCATCAACATTTACTGGCAGTATTTTTGCTTTATGGCAGTGGTTTAAGGCTAATGGAAGTGCTGAGGTTACGAGTACAAGATATTGATTTTGATTACCATTGTATTCGCATATGGCAGAGTAAAGGAGAAAAAAACCGAGTGGTTACACTTGCCGCTCACCTAATAGAGCCACTTCATCAACAAATAAAAGTCGTCAGTGCGTATTTACAAAGAGATATTCAAAACAAGCAATATGCTGGAGTCTGGTTGCCACACAAACTCAAAGATAAATATAAAAGCGCAAACAAACAACTTGGTTGGCATTATTTACTACCCTCTCACAAATTGAATATCGACCCTGAAACACAACAACTTCGCCGTCACCATTTGGACCCACGGCAAATTCAAAGAGCGCTAAAAACGTCAGCAACAAGGGGAAAGATCACAAAACCTGTCACTCCACACACACTTAAGCATTCATTTGCCACTCACCTACTTCAAAATGGTGCAGATATCCGAACTGTGCAAGCTCAACTTGGACATACAGATGTTAGAACAACACAAATTTATACTCATGTTATCCAACAAGGCGCGCAAGGAGTAACAAGCCCATTGAGTAAAATTGCCACGGATCAAATAACACCCTTTAGCAAAGTAAACTCCCTCACTCCACCAAAACCTTACTTGGATCTAAATAAAATATCTTTTTCCAGCCTTGGGTTTCACTTGTTACAAGCCAAGGTAGTGGGATAAGTGACAAAATAGAATAATGTACGTGAGCAGGTTTGCCTTTGGCGTTGCCTGTATCGCCCAAAGTACCAATGGGTTGACCTGAACTTAGCCGCTGACCAGCATGAGTTGTAACACTCTCTAGATGCGCATAATAATGAAGCCGCCATTTGGGGCCGAGCACAATCACCACTTTGCCGCCTTTATTGAACTGCCCTGAAAATAAAACAAACCCGTCGGATGCCGACAACACATCAGTACCTTTTTTCCCAAAAATATCTATACCTTTGTGCACGCCCGAACTCCCCCACGGTTCATACCAAAAAGTCTCTTGATGCCAATCATGAACACTTGCACCACGTACCGGTATGTGTAACTTCTCGGGTAGTAACAAACCGATTAAAATGACGAAAGTCACAACAAAGAGTAAATACTTTAGATACCTCACACTGCAATCCTTAAAATTTTTGCCAACCAATCCACATCAAAAACAGAATAATTTAGTTGCATAAAATGCACGAAAAAACATAACTTAGTGACCAACCAGCCTTTAAAAGTAGATTAAATACTAAAACTCCTTAAAAAGTGCTGAATAACGCGCTGATTAAAATACAAACTAATAAACTAGTATTATAAAAATAAAATTTATTCCTCCATTTTGCTTTCATAATTATGTACCACCATGCGTTATAACTAAGATGATCCCGCTTGGAAATGGTATGCAGCACGCTATAGATCATGAAAACGTCCAGTTAACTGGTGTCGTTTGTGAACAAAAACATAACAACAAAAACCAACAAAGTACTAAAGTCACAAACAACTTCGACTTAGCCAAGATTTCACCAAACAACCTTGGCTGTGCCAATTTTCGCAAGGACTATGGTCTCAAATATGCTTATTTAGCAGGCGGCATGTATCGTGGTATCGCTTCTAAAGAGTTGATCATCGCACTTGCAAACGCAGGTGTGATGGGCTTTTTAGGCACAGGTGGTAGACAACTAAAAGACATAGAGCAAGACATAGTTCATATTCAAAGCAAACTCACACATGGCCAAGCATATGGAATGAATCTAGTGGCAAATTTAAACTCGCCAGATACCGAGCTTGCAACCGTAGAGCTCTACCTTAAACATGGGGTTAAGTGTATTGAAGCCGCCGCATTTATTCGCATTACACCCGCTCTGGTACTGTATCGCTTACAGGGTTTATACCAAGATGAACAAGGCAATGTGCGCTCCCACAATAAACTGATCGCCAAACTCTCTCGCCCAGAAGTCGCCAATGGCTTTTTAAGCCCAGCACCTCAGCAAATCGTCCAACAACTGCTTAATGAGCATAAAATCACAGCCGAACAAGCACAATTAAGTCAGTCCATTTTTATGTGTGATGATATCTGCGTTGAGGCTGACTCAGGCGGCCATACAGACAGAGGCCAGCCCGCGGTTTTACTGCCCGCAATCCAAAGCTTACGGGACCAAAAAGTCGCTGAATTGGGCTTTATGCACGCGCCGCGAATTGGGCTTGGTGGCGGTATTGGCACGCCAAGTGCGGCCGCAGCCGCTTTCATGATGGGCGCAGACTTTATTCTCACGGGTTCTATCAACCAATGTACCGTCGAAGCCGGTACATCCGATACCGTTAAACACATGCTGCAACACATCAATGTGCAAGACACTGAATATGCGCCCGCTGGCGATATGTTTGAATCCGGTGCCAAGGTGCAGGTACTGAAAAAAGGCAGCTTTTTTGCAGCGCGTGCCAACAAATTGTTTCAGCTTTATCAGCAATATGACTCGCTCGACGCCCTACCGCAAAGAACACAAGCGCAGTTACAAGACAAGTACTTCAACATGAGCTTTGAAGATATCTGGCAACAAACCAAAGACTACTTGCTTGCATCTAAGCGCCCACACGATGTCGAGCGCGCCGAAAAAGACGGTAAATATAAAATGGCCCGCGTGTTTCGTTGGTACTTTGCCCACAGCATGAAGCTGGCCTTTAGCGGCGATGAGCAAATGCGGGTGAACTTTCAAGTGCACACTGGCCCTGCCCTTGGTGCATTTAATCAATGGGTCAAAGGCACAGAGCTCGAACCATGGCAGAACCGTCACGTTGACAAAATTGCCGACACACTGATGCAAGACACCGCTGAATTGATGAATGCCAAAGTGCAACAACTGCTGGCAGCTAACCTCGCTTACAAATAAAAAACGGAGCAGATATGAAAACATACATATTTCCGGGACAAGGATCACAATACGTCGGCATGGGCAAACCGCTTTTTGCTGAGTTTCCTGCGTATGTTGAGCAAGCCAGTGACTTACTTGGCTATTCAATCAGCGAGCTGTGCTTGGCAGATCCCAACAAGCAGCTTAATCACACTCAATTTACTCAGCCTGCACTTTATGTCGTCAGTGCCCTCGCTTTTTTACAACAGCAAAAACAACAAGGAACTGCGGACTATTTAGCAGGTCACAGTTTGGGTGAATACGCTGCGCTATTTGCCGCAGGTGCAATCAGTTTTGAAACTGGGTTAAAGCTGGTACAAAAGCGCGGTGAGCTCATGAGCAAAGCAGCCCCCGGCGCCATGGCCGCTGTGCTAAATGTCAGTGAATCGAACTTAAATAACGCACTGGCAGAGAACAACTTAAACACCATTGATATTGCCAATTTGAATGCGCCAGACCAAATCGTGATCTCAGGGCTTGCTGAAGACATTAATCAAAGCCAAGCTTTTATTGAGCAGCTAGGTGGTCGCTTTATCAAACTCAATACCAGTGGCGCCTTTCATTCTCGCTATATGGCCCCTGCGCAAACTGAGTTTGCTGAATTTATTCAAGGCGTTGAGTTTAAAACTCTACAAACACCTGTGATTGCTAATGTCACAGCACTGCCTTATAACCATACGGATATCGCTCAGCACTTAATAGCGCAAATTACCCAGCCTGTGCAGTGGACTAAAAGCGTTGAATACTTGCTCTCACAAGGTGATATGGACTTTGTAGAGCTTGGGCCAAAAAAGGTGCTGACTAAATTAGTGCAAACCATTGAAAAACAGTTTGTGATGCCAGCGCAGTCCAGTGCCGTAAAAACACCATCCAATAATCAAATTAGTGTTACGCCGCAGCAGCAAGTTGCACACTGGAATAACACGTATCCAGTGGGTACCGAGGTGCTTATCAAAGGGCAAACAACACCCTATAAAACCCGTACTCAGGCCACTCTGCAATTTGGCCACCGCCCTACACTTTATTTGCACGGTTTCGGCGGATACTTCCATTTAACTGATTTACGCCCTGCCCAGCAGCACGCGCGCATACCCGCAACGGCTTAAATCCACATGAATACAATCACTGGCCCAAGCAAGGCCATCAACAGAATAAAACTTAACCATAATATTGGACCACATCGATGAAATATTACATTGGCTTAGCCACCTCATTTCACGACCCTGCAATTGCAATCGTTAACGCAAAAGGCGAACTCATTTTTGCTGAAGACGCAGAGCGCTTTTTAGGCTACAAGCGTGGCCTATACTGCTTGCCAGACAACCCTTACTACATTGAAGAAGTACTAAAAACCCACTGCGCCGATTGTACCGAGCTTGTGATTGCCAAAACATGGAGTAAAGGCCGCGAAAAAAGCACCAATATTTTAGAAAATGTGGTTTTAAGTATTTTAGAAACTTTCTCATTTAATATTGACGTCAACACCCGTGATATTAAAGATCAGTTCTACTTTGCTCGTGCTTCTCAGGCAGCGGCTGGCAGAACCCTATCGCGCTTTTTTGAAGCTGGTTGCCGCAATTTTATCGTCGGTAACTACCGAACCAAAAAACCAACGGATGTACGCTATCACGACCACCATTTAACTCACGCGGCCAATGCCTGTTTTAACAGCCCATATGATGACGCGACCTGTATCGTGGTAGATGGCATGGGCGAAAAAAGCAGTATTGCCTATTACACCTACAAACATGGCAAAATTAAACCTGCGCCAATCAAGGTAAAACGCTCATTTAAGAGCTTGGGTTTGTTCTACACCATCATCTGTGAAAACCTCGGTTTTGACCCGCTCAAAGGTGAAGAGTGGAAAGTGATGGGCCTTGCCCCGTACGGTAAAAAAGACCAAAGAGTCTATGATTTACTGCGCTCATCTTTGCAGGTTAAAAACGGTAACTTTGCTGTTCCGAAAAACCTTAATGCCATCATGAAAGAAATCAAAAGCATGGCAAGAGAGCCAGGTGAGTCGGTTGAACGCTATAAAGACTTTGCTTACACAGGTCAGTTGGTGTTTGGTGAGATCTTCATGGATTTAATCAATGCCGCATACGAGTATGCACCGTCTAAAAACCTATGTATTTCAGGTGGCTGCTCACTGAACTCCTCATTTATGGGCACCGCTCTTGAGCGCTCCAAATTTGACAACATCTTTGTGCCTTCAGCCCCTGCTGATGATGGCAATGCCATTGGTGCTGCGTTTTTAAGTTACCAGCAAGACAACCCAACTTGGCAGCCAAGTAAAACCGTGCAATCGCCATACACTGGCTCGACAGTTAAAGAAAAATCGCTGCAAAAGCTGGCGCAATATGGCCACTTAAAAGCCACAGATTACGGCGATGAGGTCTACAAAAAGACCGCTGAATTTTTAGCACAAGGCAAAATCATCGGGTGGGCACAAGGTCGCGCCGAATTTGGTCCGCGCTCTTTAGGTAACCGCTCCATCCTCGCAAACCCATGTTTGCCAGATATGAAAGACACCATCAATGCCCGCGTTAAGTTCCGTGAAGAGTTCAGACCGTTTGCACCGTCGATCTTGCACGAGCACGGCGATGAGTATTTTGAAAACTACCAAGAATCACCTTACATGGAGCGTACTTTGGTCTTTAGAGAAGAAGTACGAGACAAAGTGCCTGCGGTTGTGCACGTCGACAACACAGGTCGTTTGCAGTCAGTAAAAAAAGAGTGGAACGAACCTTACTACAACTTGATCAGCAGCTTTAAAGAGATCACAGGCGTGCCTGTACTACTAAACACCAGCTTCAACATTATGGGTAAACCCATTGTGCATTCTGTTGAAGACATGCTCGCGGTGTTCCTGATGTCAGGCATCGACGTGTTGGTGATTAACAGCACCATTTACGAAAAGAGCTAACAGTAAGTGCCCTAAATCAAGGGTGATTTAGGGCCTTTGCTTTGCACATTATTAGTTACACCCGTTTTACTGAGACAAACCATGAAAAACAAGCAAGATACTACGGCTAACAAACACACATCAGCTCAACAAGAGATTGCCATTGTTGGTATATCGCTACGCTTTCCCGGCGCCAGCAACAAAGAGCAGTTTTGGCACAACTTAGCAAACAAAGTAAGTAGTATCAGTGAGATCCCTGCGGCGCGCTTTCGATGGCAAGATGACTTTGACCCAGCTCCGAAAAAAGACGAACAAAAAATCGTGAGTAAATGGGGCGGATTTATCGACAATATTGACGGTTTTGATGCCGGATTTTTTGCCATATCCCCCAAAGAAGCGCAAAGCATGGACCCACAACAACGCCTGAGCATGGAGCTGGCGTGGCAATGTTTTGAAGATGCGGGTTTGTCTCCAAGCACCTTCAAAAATACCAAAACGGGTGTGTACTTAGGTTGTAGTAATACCGATTATCAAGAGCTTGCCACGGGCAATATCGACCCGCATTTTTTAACGGGCATGTCGACTGGGGTTTTTGCCAATCGCATCTCCCATTATTTTAATTTCCAAGGCCCCAGCGAGACCGTCGATACCGCGTGTTCATCGTCTTTGGTTGCATTGCACAAAGCCATGAACGACTTTAATGCCGGAGAGATCAACGCAGCCTTAGTTGGCGGTGTTAACCTGCTTATCACCAAAAGTCGCTATGTGTCATTCAGTAAGCTCGGAGTATTATCACCAAATGGGCACTGCAAAACGCTAGATGCCAACGCCGATGGCTATGTGCGTGGCGAAGGCGTGGGCATGGTACTGCTGATGCCATTAGAGCGCGCTTTAAAAGAAAACCTTACAGTGTATGGCGTGGTCAAAGGCAGCAGTGTCGGTCATTCAGGTCACACCAATACCCTCACCTCACCCAGTCCTTTTTCGCAATCTCGTGTCATTCAAGAGGCCATCGACAATGCGGGGATCCACAGTGATGATTTATCTTACATTGAGCTACATGGGACAGGCACTCGACTTGGCGACCCAATCGAAATTCAGGGTCTAAAACGCGCTTTTCGTGCCACCAAATCTAAAAAGTCAGACGGAGACTCTACTTGTTATCTCAGTACAGTCAAAACCAATATCGGTCACTTGGAGTCCGCTGCAGGCATAGCGGGTATCATCAAGGTCCTCTTGAGTTTTAAACACCAACAAGTACCGCCGCTACAAAACTTCGAGACATTAAATCCCAAAATCACGCTGGATAAATCACCATTTGCCTTAGCAACTGACTGTGTCCCCTTAGCGCAAAAGCATGTGCTTGCTGGTATTTCATCATTTGGCTTTGCAGGGGTAAACGCCCATGTGATTTTGCAATCACCACCAGCTCAAATAGCAAATACCGTTAGTTTAGATACGCCAGCCGTGATTGTGCTCTCCGCCAAAAAGCCTGAGGCCTTAATGACGCGCGCCAAAGCGCTCAAAGCCTTTATTGAAGCGCAAAACTTAACTGATGATAGCTTGGCCGATTTGGCATTTACCCTACAAGTTGGCCGCGAAAGCATGAGCCAACGCTTGGCTTTTAGTGCCCGCTCAATGGCAGAAGTAACAAAACAGCTTAACTTGTTTATTGAAGGTAAAAACGGCGCTTGGCAGCAAGGTAAAGCAGATAAAGACAACGCGAGTACCTGTATAACAGCAGATAATCAAAACGCCTCAGATGCACTAAGCCAATGGCTATCAGGTGCGACTGTTGATTGGTCAGCACTTTATCCTGATGCTAAACCACAGCGACTTGCCCTGCCCGGTTACCCGTTTAATCCAAAGCCATACTGGATAACCTCAAAAAAAGATGCGCCAACAACCGAGGTTTTACATCCACTCCTGCATAAAGCACTACCTGCTTTTGATGAATTGCTATTTAGCTCGACTTTTACTGGCGACGAATTCTTTTTGGCTGACCACCAAATCAATGGCGAGCGCCTATTACCAGGGGTTTGCACGTTAGAAATGGCCCGTGCAGCCATCGCATTATCCCACAATTTAGATGCGTCCCATGCCATTCAAATCGAAAACGTCAAATGGCTACGCCCTATAAGCATTGAACAAGGGACATCCACTGAGCAAAACACTGTTTATGTATCCCTTTGGCAGTCAGATAGTGCAATGCAATTTGAAGTGTGGCAAAAGCACGAAGGCGAACAACAAGTCTGTGCCTCAGGACAAGTGCAAGTGTCACAGCACAGCGCGCCCGTCACCTTATTTGAATTAACCACCGAGTCTGATCAGCTGCTTACCCCGAGTGACGCTTACGCCACGTTTAAAAACATGGGCATAGACTACGGCACCCGCTTTCAAGGCCTACAGCAGTTAAGTAAACAAGGTACAACAGCAACCGCCAAAGTGGCCGTACCATCATCGTGTAGCCAAGGCTTTGGCCTATCACCAGCCCTCGTCGATGCGGCGTTGCAATCCTTAATCATATTTGCCGACCAATCACACGCAGCCCTGCCATTTGCCACCGAGCAAGTATGTTTTTACAACGCACAACAATTAAGTGCTGCACAGCACACTGAAGTCTGGGTCAAAGCAACGCAAACAAGCACCGATACAGATAACACACAAAAGTTTGATTTGGATATTTGTGATCTCGATGGCAATTTACTTATGGGTATTAAAGGCTTTTCAACTCGAAAAGTATCATTAGATGCTGTCAAACCAAGCACACAAGACTTGCTCACGCTCACACCTTGCTGGCAAGCAGTCACACCCGACTTTGCAACGTCTCCTGAACCGCACGCAGCTTATTTTGGGCCACAGGCATTAAAACCAGATTGGTTAACAGAGAGTAATGACACCAATCAGCTGGTTTGGCTGGCACAAGATGAGTACGCACAGCCACTGGCTTTATTCCAACAACTCAAGCGTATGTTGGCAGACGGGTTTGATGGCAAGCCACTATCAATCACCTTAGTGACAAAACAAACACAAGCCGTTTTTGGCCAAAATGAACAAGTTAACTGTGAAGGTGCTGGCCTAATTGGCCTACTGCAAAGTGTTGCACAGGAATACCCAAGCTGGACGGTGCGCATCATAGATGCAGAGCAACTAGACTCAATCCCAAGTGAATTTACGTTGTTACCTGCGGGTTTATATGCGCATCGCACCGGGCAATACTTTAGCTTTGAGCTGGCGCAGCACACCTATCTAGATGCGACAGCTAACAAGGCGAGTCTGCAAAAACAAGGCACCTATCTCGTACAGGGCGGGGCTGGCGGTCTTGGCCAAGTATGGAGCGAATGGATGATAAAGCACCACGATGCGCAAATCATCTGGCTTGGCCGCCGTGAACTAAATGCTGACATTCAAAGCGATATTGACCGCTTAGCAAAGCTTGGTAAAGCCCCTGTATACATTCAATGTGATGCCAGTGACAAAGATGCGATGGAAAGTGCATATCAAGACATCACCCGTCAATTTGGCAGTTTAAATGGTGTGGTGCATTCAATTTTACACCTAGAAGACCAAACGCTGACAAACATGGGGGAAGCGCAATTTAACCGCAGCTATCACGCCAAACAGCAAACCGGAGAAGTCGCGCTGGAAGTATTCAGCCAAGCAGATTTAGACTTTTTCTTGTTCTTTTCATCCATGCAGTCGTTTTCTCCTGCAGCGGGGCAAAGTAACTATGCCGCAGGGTGTGTATATCTAGATTCACTTGCTCGCACTTACCAACATAAGTGCCCAGTTAAAATCATCAATTGGGGATACTGGGGCTCTGTGGGCGTCGTCCAAGACGAGTACTACCAAAAGAAAATGACGGCTATGGGCATTGGCTCTATCGAGGCAGAACAAGGCATGCAAGCACTAGCCAACTTGATGGGCTCAAACTTAACGCAAGCGGGCGTGCTTAAAATCACACAAGCCGCACTAACCGATACCTTTAAGTTACGGAGCTTTAGTGCACAAGGCGCGCAGCACGCACTCGCCAAGCAAAACTCTAAATATCAAGCGCCTAAGCAAGATAGCAAAGCGCAGGTTGACCTACACCAACTTTGCGCGGCGCTCCACCAAGCTGGCTGGCAACACCCAGCCCAGCGTGAACAAGCCCTTGCCATTTTGCCTGAGTACTTCCGTAAGTGGTGGACAGAGACCGAGCGCTATTTAGAGGCGCACCAGCTAATGCAAAATGGCGTTATTCAACCTGTTGAAGCAACCCATACTTCAACCCCATCAGAGAATCTACTAGATAATTGTTTGGCGAATTTGCCTGCCATTTTAAATGGCGAGATCAAAGCCACAGATGCGCTCTTTCCTAATGCATCTATGGCCTTAGTCGAAGCGGTTTATCAAAATAATCCGGTTGCGGATTATGCAAATGCGGTGTTGATTGAGCAGCTGCAAACCTACTTGGCGACAGCCAACTTGGAATCAATACGCGTGCTTGAAATTGGCGCAGGTACTGGCGGCACGACCCGCTCGGTTTTACCAGCGCTTAAACCGTGGCAAGTCGAAGAATACGCCTATACCGACTTATCTAAAGCATTTTTTAACCATGCCAAGGCGCAGTATCAAACTGATTACCCATTTGTTGATACCAAATACCTAGATATCAGCAAGCCTCTTGCAGGTCAAAATATTGATATCGGCAGCTATGATGTGGTGATTGCCACTAACGTTCTACACGCCACTGCGGATATTAAAAACACCCTGCAAAATGCCAAAGCTTGCTTAAAGCAAGGCGGTGTTTTACTTATCAATGAAGTGGTACACACCTCCTTATTTACACACCTGACATTCGGCTTATTAGAAGGATGGTGGCTAAGCCAAGATACGCACTTGCGCTTAGCAGGCTCGCCGATGTTGTCTATCGAAAACTGGCAACAAGCCCTTTATGAAACTGGATTTGAAAACGCCTTTGCCGCTGGCGATGCAAGCACTCCTCAGCAAGTTTTTTGCGCCCAGAGCGATGGCTTTTCTTTACAAGCAAAAACGCCAACACACACCAAGAACAAAGACAAAAGAGACAACCCCAAAGCAACACAGAGTATGAGCAGTACATCAATACAACAACCACAACACAATACAGATCCCTCTGTGCTGACTGAATTTGTCCACAATGCGCTATTTGACATTGCAAGTGCCGCCCTAGACATGGCTCCTAACGAATTAGACGCAGATGAGTCATTTGCAGACTACGGGGTAGACTCTATTTTAGCCATTCAAATGCTGGATGAGATCAATGCCAAGTTTAACGTAAACTTGCCAGCAACCTTGCTATTTGATTACCCATCAATTGACACATTGAGTGCTTATATCATCGCAGAACATAAAGAGCAGGTAGTAGCGGTAATGCCAGCACAAAGCGACAGCAACGCATCTGAACAAGCGGTTGAAGCGCAGCCAAGTCCTGATAGTACGCACAACTTGCGCAAGCACAGCTCACACAGCAAAGTGGTGCAAGCAGAGCAAGAAAACTTAACAACACAAGCACCTACTCACAGAGGTAAAATCGCCATTGTGGGCATGAGCGGTCAATTTGGTGATGCAGACAACCTCGAAGAGTTTTGGAGCATGCTGGCGGAAAAACACACCTCGGTCAAAGCACAAACACGATGGGATTTATCACGCCTTACTGACAATCAGCAAAGCTGGAGCAAATACGCCAGCTTGCTGAATGACATCAGCCTCTTCGACGCGCCCTTTTTCTCAATTACGCCGCAAGAAGCCATGTACATGGACCCACAGCAAAGACTCTTTTTGCAAGAAGCGTATAAAGCATTAGAAGATGCCAATATGATCACCAAAGTTGCGGGTCAAAATGTCGGCGTATACTTGGGCTGTGCGCAAAGTGATTATGCTGGCTTGGCCGAAGAAGATGCGCCCGCACAAGTGTTTTGGGGCAATGCAGGATCTGTTATCCCAGCTCGTGTTTCTTACTTTTTAAATTTAAAAGGCCCAGCCCTTGCCATAGACACGGCGTGTTCGTCCTCTTTGGTTGCCCTTCACAGTGCGTGCCAAGCTTTAAACAACAATGAGATCAGCAGCGCCCTAGTCGGCGGTGTTGCTACTTTATGCACGCCTAAATTTTCCATTCATGCGGGTAAAGCGGGCATGCTGAGCCCAGATGGTACATGCTATACCTTTGATGATCGTGCTAATGGCTTTGTGCCCGGTGAAGGCGCAGGTGTGCTCGTACTGAAAAAACTTGAAGACGCCGAGCGCGACGGCGACCACATTTACGGTGTGATCCTAGGCTCTGCCACCAATCAAGATGGCACCACCAGCGGGATCACCGCACCGAGTTCTTTATCACAAGAGCAATTGCACCGTGATATTTACGCACGCTTTGATATCGCACCCGACTCAATTCAAATGATAGAAGCCCATGGTACAGGCACAAAACTGGGCGACCCCATTGAGTTTCAGGCGCTGACCCGCGCATTCAGAGCCCACACCGACAGCAACGAGTTTTGTGCGCTGGGCTCGGTCAAAACCAACATCGGCCACTGCCTAACCGCAGCGGGCATTGCAGGGGTGATCAAAGCACTACTTGCCATGAAGCACCGCACTATTCCTGCCTCGCTTCACTATGAGCAAGGCAACAGTCATATCAATTGGCACAACACGCCATTTTTTGTCAACCAAGAAGCCATCGCATGGCAAAGCGACAACGGGCAAAAGCGCCGTGCTGCGGTGAGCTCCTTTAGCTTTAGTGGCACCAACGCCCATGTTGTACTTGAAGAATATTTGCCTCAGCCTATACAGCAGCAAAACACCGTTTCGCTGCCTGTGATCATCACGCTTAGCGCCAAAAGCAAAGAGTCACTCAATGACAAAGCACACGCCTTGAAGTCATGGCTGACACGCAAAAACGTACAAGACAGCGCCCTAACTAGCCTTGCCTTCACGCTACAAAGCGCCCGTGAAGAGATGGACTATCGCATGGCATTTACCGCAAGCACCATTGCAGATGTGCAAGATGGCCTGACGCAATTTATAAACAAGGCGCGTGGTCACTACAAGCAAGGAGAAGTCAAACAAGGTAAAGAAATTTTAAGCGCACTGGATAGCAGTGACTTTATGCGTTGGATAGAACAAGGCGACTTGAACAAGTTGCTGGCGCTTTGGGTTGTTGGTGCTGACATCGATTGGCCTTTATTGTACGCACAGCAAACGCCAGCGCTATTACGTTTACCCACTTATCCGTTCGCTAAAACGTCATTTTGGCTACCAGAAAAAAGTACACATAAATCAGCTGAAAAATGCGAGCCAAGTGCTGCACTCAACTTTAATAGTCCAAGCGCAAACGAGCAAAACACGCAAGCGTTTGAACCTGTACCACACACACCAACTGCACAATCATCCACTGCACCGTCCGCACTGCTCCATTACACTGCAAACTGGGCAGACAAGCCGTTAACTTCTACTGAGCCTGCGACATATCATCGTCAAGTTGTATTGCTTGGTGATGACTTACCGGAAATATACTCGGTATCAAGCACGCGTCTAAGCTGCACAGCCACTGAAACTCAAGCGCAATTAGAAACCTATACAAATGGACTTATCGGCTATTTTAAGCAGCTCGAACTACAGCAAGGCACCATCACCAAAAAGACGCCGAGCAAGTTACTTGTTCAAGTTGTAGTGAAAGACCAAACCTCACTTTTATCTGCACTCAATGGTGTACTGAAAACAGCCGCCATTGAATACAGCAATATTGAGACTCAGCTAATTGCCGTTGATGATACAAATAATTTTGAGCACCTTGTTGAGGATGAAGCAAAAAAACAAGACGCCTGCATACGCTACCAACAAGGACAGCGACAGGTTTTAAGCTTTGACTTGCAAGCCTATCAGCAAGTTGACACCACCACTTTGCCGTGGAAAGAAGATGGTGTGTATGTCATAACAGGCGGCCTTGGCCAGCTTGGTCAAACCTTTGCCAAAGAAATCATTCAACATACTCAACAAGCACATATTGTGTTTGTTGGCCGCCGTGCACACAGTGATGCGATTCAATCACACCTTGATGCACTTGGAGGCGAGCATTCAAGATTGAGCTATGTATCATTAGATATTGCCAATCATGATGACGTCAACGCCCTGTTTGCAAGCCTCAAAGCCAAACATGGTGGTATCACAGGCATAATTCACAGTGCCGGGGTGATCAAAGATCAACTGATAAGCAATAAAACGCCGCAAGAAGTCGCGCAGGTGTTTGCGCCAAAAGTGGCTGGCTTAATCGCGTTAGATGAAGCAAGTAAAACATGTGATTTAGACTTTTTTGTCTGCTTCTCTTCCATTGCGGGTGTATTTGGCAATATGGGACAGGCAGATTATGCCTGCGCTAACGCCTTTATGGACCGCTTTATGGCGGCTCGTCAAACACAAGTATCACAAGGCATGCGCAGCGGTTTGAGCCTGTCGATTAACTGGCCATTGTGGTCAGAAGGCGGCATGCAAGTTGACTCATTAACCACGTCTATTTTGCAATCTCAAGGCATTGAAGTCATGCCGAATGAGGCAGGTATCGACGCGTTCTATCGTATTTTTACCTTGCATAACATCCCTACTCAGCACTGTTTTTTATATGGCGATGCCAGCAAATTAACACAGCTTTGGCACAGGCCTAGCACCACAACTGAGCGCATCAACACAGGCTCTATTGAGGGTGGAAAAAGCCACGCCCAGATCCGCGACCACGTTAAGTCAATTATTACCGACATCACTAGAATCGATGTGCAAGACTTAGACGATGAGGTTGATTTTAAAGACATGGGCTTTGACTCCATCATGCTGATGTCTGTGGTGCAAAGGCTTGAGTCTGATACGTTTTTGAACATTGAAACTTTACCACCCGCACTGCTTTTTGAGATAAGCACCATCAATGAGTTATGTGACTATTTGGCTGCGCACCAATTGCCAACGCAAGTGGATGAGCCTTTGGCTCAAAGCACGCCAGCCAGTGCAAATTTACATGGGCCTATGCCACTGTCAAAAGCTCAGCAAGGTCTGTGGTTACTACACAAGCAAAACCCGCAGCTAAGCACTTACCACGTACCAATGGTTTTTGAAGTCAATGACTTAAATGTGGACTGCATGCAGGCTGCGCTTAACTGGCTCAGCCAAAAACACCCCATTTTGTCGGTGCAGCTTGCAGAAGTAGAAGGCTTACCTCAACAAAAAATCACAGGGCTTACGCCCACACTGGTACAAAATCACACGCCAGTGTCGTCAAAATCAGCCTTGATTGATTTGATCCAAGCTGACATCAAGCTGCCATTCGCGATGACACAATCACACTCAGCACACAGCCCGCTGCTGTGGCGCGCAACACATTGGCAAATAAACGGCCAGCTCGATGTAATGGTTTTAGTATTCCATCACCTCATCATTGACGGTGTCTCTGCGACCCTATTGCTTGAACAATTATGGCAAACTTACCACGCTTTGGTCGCCAATGAGCCGCTAGAGCAAGCTCAACCAGATACTGGCTTTTTCACCTACCTTGAGTGGGAAAAGCAGATGCTCAACAGCGAACAAAGCACACAGCTAACACATTATTGGCAAACACAGTTGCAAGGTGTTGAGTCTGAGCTCGTGCTGGCAGGCAAGCAAGAAAAGCAACATGCGAACAAGCAAGCAAAACGACTTGAACTGGCAATGAATAGCAACCAAGTGCAGCGTATTCACCAATTTTGCAGTCGCAATAAGATAAACCCTGCCGCGTTTTTCTTATCTGCGTTTCAAACCCTGTTGAGTGCCAAAACGCAGCGTGGCGACTTCACCTTGGGTGTGCCAGTGCTGCACCGCCCAACCAGTGATATGGCCAATTCATTAGGCTTGTTTGTAAACCAGCTGCCACTTAGGGCTTCTGTCAATCAGTCGCACTCATTCTCGCAATTGGCCCTACAAAACCAACACCAGCTAGGCGAGCTTATAAAGCACAGTGGCTATCCATTTGCTGAAATCGTCCGCGCAACAGGTGCGAAACGCGCGATGCACAGCCATCCGATTTTCCAAATCGGGTTTGCCTACCATAACTTCTTAAAACCAGATTGGGTTGAGTCTAATCAAGACTTAGTAAACGCCATTTGGCCTGAATGTGTGCAGGAGCCTGAACTAGATTTAAGCTTGGAAGTCACCCCTTTATCACACAGCTTTAAAGTTGCATTTAAATTTGATGAAACCGTCTACCCTTCAGCAATTATTGATGCATTGGCTAAAGACTATGCAACTTTAATTGATGACGTGATGTTTGCAGGCGAGCAAGCACTTGGCAGCTTACCAGTCTTTATTAATGTACAAACACAACCAGCAGCTCAACCGACCCTAGTCGATTTGTTTGAAGCACAAGCCGCTACGCACCCAGAACGCATTGCGGTTTGCTTTGGTATGCAGTCAATCAATTACCGTCAGCTCAACGACAAAGCCAATCAATTTGCAAACACGCTCTTAAATCACCCTGAATTTAAGCAAGGCACTGAAAACCTTATTGCGCTATGTGCCAAACCCTCTATTGAATTAATCGTCGCGATACTGGGTATTTTAAAATCAGGTGCAGCCTATGTACCCCTTGATCCCAACTCACCTGCGGCGCGCATTCAACATATTTTAGAAGACGCCAAACCAAGCATGTTAGTACTTGGCACAGAGATGCAGCATGCAGGGGCCTACCAGCACCATCAAGTGATTAACTTGCAAGCTGCCCTTGCAACTACTGTTCAGGTTGCCAATATCAATCACGCATCTGCATCCAACTTGGCGTACATCATTTATACATCGGGCTCAACGGGCAAGCCAAAAGGCGTCTTGGTTGAGCATCACAATGTATGCAGCTTGTTTAACAACACCCAATCGTTATTTGGTTTTAACGAGCAAGACACTTGGTGTTTATTCCACTCTTATGCCTTTGATTTTTCGGTGTGGGAAATTTGGGGCGCGCTACTACACGGTGGCAAACTGTTGATCCCTGATGAGCTTACTCGCAAAGAGTCTGTGCGTTTTGCCAAGTTTGTCATCGATAACCAAGTGACTATTTTGAACCAAACGCCATCGGCATTTTACCCACTGATGGATAGCTTACTGGCAAGCCCACACAATGCACTGCGTAAAGTGATATTTGGTGGTGAAGCACTCGATGTGAGCAAACTGGCTCCTTGGTTTGAGCAAGCACAGCCACACGCTGAGCTTGTGAACATGTATGGCATTACTGAAACCACGGTACATGTGACCGAAGTCACCATAAATGCGAGCATGGCCTATGACGTACAAGCGCGCAGTATCATAGGCCGTGCCCTACCCGGCTACGAAGTATTGTTGTTAGATGAACAATTCAAACCAGTTCAAGCAGGCCAAGTCGGTGAGATTTTTGTCGCTGGCTGTGGCGTGACTCGAGGCTATCACAATCAACCGGCTCTGACTGATGCACGCTTTATTACTCACAGCGCTGGCAAACGCCTTTACCGCTCAGGTGATTTGGCCCGCTTCAATGAGTCTGGTTTACTGGAATACATGGGCCGAGCCGATGACCAAGTTCAGATCCGTGGTCACCGCATTGAGCTTGGTGAAGTCCAACACGCACTGCAATCACTGAGCTACATCACAGACGCCTATGTCACTAGCGCACAAAAGCAACGTGGCCAAGTATTGGTCGCCTATATCATTGCCCCTGATGCGCCATCGACCGCGAAGATCCGCACCGATTTACTGAGCAAACTGCCTGAATATATGATACCTGCTTATTTTGTATTGGTGCCCCATTTCCCGATTACTTCAAACGGTAAGATTGATAAACAAGCATTATCAAAGCAGTTACCATTTGTGCCGTCACACACGGCAATGTTAGACACAAAATCTAACGCCAGCACCCTCACTGCAACACCTAAACTGACTGATCAATCAGCGCTCAAAGCAGCGGTGACGCAAATTTGGCAGCAAGTCTTAGAAGTCGACCACATCGCCTCCAACGTGCCATTTTTTGAAGCCGGCGGTGATTCACTGCTGGCCAATGTGCTCACTGCTAAGTTCAAATCACAGTTAGATGTTGAGTTTCCGCTCACGCAGATTTTTCAATCTAGCACCATAGATGCGATGACAGACTTTATCGCCCAAGCGCAAAGTACGCATACGCAAGCGCCTGCTCAAGAGATAACAAGCGATGCAGCTAATAGCAATTCTCACAATCAAGATAATAGCACTCAAGATATCGCATTGATCGGCCTGTCTTGCCAGTACCCTGATTCGCAGAACCACACCGAGTTTTGGGATAATTTGGTCAACGAAAAAGACTTACTCAAACGACTCAGTGAGTCTACCGAGCAAGGCGATATTACCTGGCTCGACTCTTGGGTTGAGGGCCAAGACCAATTTGACCCAGAGTTTTTCAATATCTCTGAGAAGAACGCCAAAACAATGAGCTACTCGCAACGTCAATTGCTACTGCATGCGTGGAAAGCCATTGAAGATGCAGGCTACTGCGCTGAAAACATGCCAAATACGGGCGTGTATGTGTCATCCTCTGGTGCGGATAACCCAGATTTAAACCTGCAAGACAAGTTTAAAGATGGTCAGTTTATTTTAAATGCACAAGACTATGTGGCTTCGACCATTAATCAACCTGGTACACTGCCAACCACCATTTCATATCACCTTGGTTTTACTGGCCCAAGCTTGTTTGTTCATTCAAACTGCTCATCGTCTATGTCTGCCATCTCACTAGCATGCAGTGCACTAAAAGCTGGCGAGATTGATTACGCCATTGTCGGCGCAGCTTGCCTTTATCCGCAACGTTACACCGGATATGAATACGAGAAAGGGCTCAACTTTGCAGGCGATGCGCGCTGTAAGGTGTTTGATGAACAAGCCGACGGTATGATTGGCGGCAGCGGCGTGTCTGTGATTGTATTAAAACGCGCCGATGATGCAGTCAATGACGCTGATAACATCTACAGCCTCATTCGTGGTATTAAAGTAAATAACGACGGCAAAGACAAAGCGGGCTTTTTCGCTCCGGGCACCAAAGGCCAAATGCACGTCATTGAGCAAACTTTAAAAGCGTCAGACATCTCGCCAGCTTCAATCAGCTATGTGGAAGCCCATGGTACCGGCACTGCCCTTGGTGACCCCATTGAGTTTTCATCTTTGCAGCAGGTCTATCAGCAATATAGCGGCGACAAACAGTTTTGCGGTTTAGGCGCGGTTAAATCTAACCTAGGTCATACCGATACGTTGGCGGGCCTCACTGGCTTGATTAAAACATCGCTGGCGCTGTATCACAAAAAGCTGCCAGCCTCATTGCATTACAATAATGCTAATCCGCACGTAGATTTAGCAAATTCCCCCTTTTATGTGGTCGATAGCACACGAGATTGGCACACACCGCTACTACCAAGGCGCGCAGCTGTGAGCTCTTTTGGCATTGGCGGCACCAATGCCCATGCCGTGTTAGAAGAAGCCAATGACATCGAGCATCACGAGCTTGAAAGCCAGCTGATAAATACACCGGCCATTATTGTGCTCTCTGCACACACGCAAGCGGTATTAGACAAACAAGTCGCGCAATTACACGACTATTTAGCTGCTAATAACTTAACTGAGCAAGACCTAAGAAGACTGGCTTATACCTTGCAAACTGGCCGTACGGTGATGTCAATTCGCACTGGGTTTGTCGTCAGCTCTATTGCTGAGCTGAAATCAAAACTCGCTGAATACGTGCCAACAGCCACAACTAAGCCAACACACTCAATTGATTTAGAGCGTGCGTTAAAGCTTTTAGATCATCAAGAGATCTTAGCCCACTGGGTAGAAACCGGTTTCACAAACTGGGACTTTATCTATCAAGGTGCAAAGCTGCCAAAGCTCAGCTTGCCTACTTATCCGTTTGCACTTAAAACCATTGTTCTTGGCGATGCACAAACCGTGCAAGTACCTAAAGTGGGTGATGATGAACAGGCTAAAGTGACGCTGAAAGCCCCTGTTTGGGTCAAAGAAGCCCAAACCGCAAACCAAGCTCATGTGACAGCCGCGCATGCTGAAAACCACCTTGTTTTGTGTAACTGCACTGCAAGTACACAATTCAGTGAACTGCCAGATACGCAAATACATACATTGCACAGTGAACACTTCGCGATTGAGCAAAAAATTGCAGACTATGGCTTTCAACTGGTTGAGCTTATCAAACACTTAGCAAAGGCCAAAAAGCAGATAATACTGCAACTGGTCATTGGCGACACTGCATCCGCCGATACTCAAGCGAACCTCTATACTTGCTTCCATGCATTATTAAAAACAGCCAGCCTAGAGCACAAAACACTGCAAACCCAATTGTCGGTGTTAGACACAGAAGTGATAGACAGTGAAGTTGCGAAGATGCTCCGCGCCGAACAAAGTGGCTTTGATGCTAAATTTGTTCGTTACACCAAGGGTGAGCGTGAAGTATTAACCTATCAAGCAATTACACCAGCTGAGCCAAAAATGCCGTTTAAAGCAAATGGCGTTTACCTCATCACAGGTGGTTTTGGTGGCATAGGTCAGCACTTTATCAAGGCGATCAGTGCACAGCCATTTAATAAAACCATTGTCGTGGCAGGTCGTAAACCGCAAAGCCATCCTGAAGTGCAAAAGCAGTTAGTGGCACTGAGCACATCAAATACCCAATTGCAGTACCAAAGCGTGGATGTTTCACACAAAATGAATGTGCTTTTAATGGTCCGTGACATCCTTGCCAAACATGGTTCGCTGTGCGGTGTTATTCACGCGGCAGGCATTGTTAAAGACACGCTTTTAAGCAAAAAAGATAAACACAGCTTTTCGCAAGTGCTAGCCCCTAAAGTTTCGGGCGTGGTTGCATTGGATGAAGCCACTCAAGATTTGGCATTGGACTTTTTTGTCTGTTTTTCTGGGCTAAGTGGCGTAAATGGAGCTTTGACGCAGGTCGACTATGCCACTGCCAATGCCTTCTTAGATAGCTATATGCACTACCGCACTGGACTGCAACAACGCGGTGAACGCCAAGGTATGAGCGCCAGTATCGACTGGCCGTATTGGCAAGATGGCGGCATGAAGATCAATCCTGATTTTAAAGACCTGCTGGCACAAACTGGTTTTACACCTATGCCGACACGCACAGGTATTGATGCATTTTACAGTGCGCTACAACACCCTCAAACGCTCGTTGAATATACGAAAACGGCGCAGCCAGCCAATGCTAGCAGTACGCCCAATGCACACCAGTTTGACAATATCGAGGCACTCACTGCTGAGCTAAAAACGGGCTTAAGCGGCATTGCCGCTGACATTTTAGGAGTGGATGCCAACGAGCTTGATCCTGATACAGACTTAGGTGACTTTGGCGCAGATTCTATCGCTTTTATCACCTTTATCAACCAAGTGAACGCCAAATACCAACTAACGCTGTCGCCGAGCGTGCTGTTTATGCACTCTACTTTAAACAGTATTTTGACCCATATTTTGGACGAACACAGCGATAAATTGGTTGGGAACAACTCAGATCATACTGAGCTTCAAAAGACCCAAGTTACTGAACAGAAGAATGAAATGGATGATCGCATCGCGATCATTGGGATCAGCGCACAATTTCCACAAGCAAATAACATTGATGCATTTTGGCAAAACCTCGCCAATCAAACAGACTGTGTAACTGAATTTGACTGGGCAAGTGAAAATACTGATACCCGTTCACAACAACCATTACCAAAAGATATTAATTGGCTTGGCCGTCTTGAGCGAAACCAACGCTTTGATCCGCTATTTTTCAATATAGCTCCTGCTGAAAGTGACCGTATTAAGCTCCAAGAAAGCTTGCTAATGTCACATGTTTGGCAATGTATTGAAGATGCAGGCTATGATCCAAAATCCTTAGCTGGCACCAATACTGGGCTATTCATTGGCTGTCAGGCTGGATATCACGAGGGCTTAATCACCTCCTCTGCCTATGCGCCAAATCGAATGAGTTACTTCTTAGATTTACACGGTCCTAGTGAAGGCGTTGATACTACCTGTTCGTCTTCTCTCGTTGCTATCCACAAGGCGGTACAAGCCATTCAAAATGGTGAATGTGATCAGGCCATCGTAGGCGGTGTGAATGTCATTGATTCACCCAGTGCATCAATTGCCATGCATAACATTGGCGCGCTCTCACCCACAGGGCGTTGTCGCACTTTCTCGGCAGATGCCGACGGTATTGTGCGCGGCGAAGGTGTGGGCATGATCTTTATTAAAAAACTAAGTGAGTCTGAGCGTGATAAAGATCACATCTATGGGACGATTTTAGGCTCCGCCATTAATCACGGCGGCAAGTCTCAAGGCTTTACGGTCCCCAATGCAAAAGCGCAAACTCGCCTGCTGGACAAAGCATGGCAAGATGCGGGCGTTGACCCAAGCACGCTCAGCTACATTGAGTGCCATGGTACCGGCACCTCGCTTGGCGATCCTGTTGAGCTCGATGCTCTCAAGACCGCGTATAAAAAAATCAGCGCGGCGACAAGTAACGCGCAAACCTGTGCGCTGGGCTCAGTGAAAAGTAATATCGGTCACCTTGAAATTGCCGCAGGTATTGCTGGAGTGATCAAGGTATTGTTACAGCTTAAACACCAAACTTTAGTGCCATCACTCCATGTAGATGAGCTCAACCCATACTTAGGCCTTGAGCACTCACCATTTAAAGTACAAACAGAGATGACTCCTTGGCAAAGTGAGCAACCACGCCGTGCTGGGGTGAGCTCATTTGGTATCAGTGGCGTAAACGCCCATATCGTACTTGAGGAATACAGTAAACAGCCTGTCGTCGAGGCCACAGCAGCGGATACTGAATCTGCCATCGTGCTTTCAGCTACCAGCCAATCGGCGCTAGAAGCAAAAGTTAAGGCGTTCAATGCCTATCTTGAGCAGCAACCGACTGTGCCTTTCGAGTCCCTCGTTTATACACTGCAATTAGGCAGGACGGCGCACAAATACCGCACAGGCTGGACTGTTTCCTCTGTTGCAGCTTTAAAGCAAAAACTCAGCACTGAGCTTGAAAGCAATACTTTAATGATTAAAAAGGTGCCAAGCACAAAAGCTGAGGCGATTACGGATAACGATGTGTTAAAGCTTGCACACAATCCAGCGGCTCTACTGCGCTTTTGGCTTGAAGGTCACACAATCAATTGGTCTGCGCTGTATAAAACACCGGTGCAAAAAGTCAGCTTGCCAAGTACACCGTTTTTAAACACAAAGCCGCCTGCGGCACCTTGGTTACTGCTAGAGAATCAATGGCAAGCTATGCCACTGAGTTGCCCGCTAGATTGGCAAGCACAGCTACAACCGCTGCTTGCCAACAAAAAAGGGCTTATCGTTGCAAAGGATAAGCAAAGCGCTGAGCCACTGCGTGCTAAGCTCAACGGCTGTGACGTGGATATTGTACATTTTTCAGAGCTCGAAACTTTTGTATTTAACCAAGATACGTTACCTAGCTTTGTTTACTTCATTGCCGAGCAAGCAGAAACAAAACCTGCGAATATAAAGCCTCTGTACGAATTTATACAGGCGATTGCCAAGTTTGATAAACACGCGATGCAGATGTTTTACGCTTTGCCAAATAGCCAAATTAATAGCAGTTATGAAGACATCAGCGCACTGCTCAGAAGCTACACCATGCGCAACCCTGCCCATGTTTGGAGTCTTATTGAGTTTGCTGATAACGGCTCAGAGTGGGCTGAGAAATTACTGCAAGAGCTGGTATGCCCAAGCTTAAACAACGACGTGATTCAACCTAACCAAGTGAAGTATCAAGACCAATCTCGCTTTGGCTTAGCACTGCACAAAGCGGCTTTACCTGCAAATAATTCTGCGCTCTGTGCAAACAACTTTAAACAACACGGGGTGTATTTGATTGCTGGCGCTCTGGGCGAGTTAGGCATGGCACTGTGCGAGCAGTTATTAACGCAATTTAACGCCACACTTATCTTACTTGGTAGACGCAAAGAGGCGCAATGTATTGACTCACTCAATCAACTAAAAATATCTCAACAAGGTCAAGTCCATTACTTGAGTGCAGATGTCGCTTGCGAGCAAAGCCTTCAAGAGGTTCAAAAGTACATGGATCAACATAGCTTGCAGCTAAATGGCATATTGCATTTAGGTACCGCCTTTAAAGAAGATGAAAACAACTGGGCTGACTTTGAACAAGCGATGCAAGTCAAAGTACAAGGCTCAATCAATCTGGACAAGGTATTTGC
Source organism: Pseudoalteromonas luteoviolacea (assembly GCF_000814765.1). Taxonomy (GTDB): domain Bacteria; phylum Pseudomonadota; class Gammaproteobacteria; order Enterobacterales; family Alteromonadaceae; genus Pseudoalteromonas; species Pseudoalteromonas luteoviolacea_H. Next base: position 426,893 of record NZ_JWIC01000003.1, on the reverse strand, counting down.
ACATACCGACCTTGATTTGTTTGTGATGTTCTCATCCATGGCGGTATTTGGCAGTTTAAATCACCTATCCTATTCATACGGCAATGGCTTTCAAAACGCATTTGCCCACGCCCGTCAACAACAAGTACTGGCAGGTGAAAGGCATGGTAAATCACTGGCCATAAATTGGGGATACTGGCATTCGGACGACCCTGTTAAAAGCATTGAAAATGGCTTTGCCGAGAAAAAAGGCTATCAGCTTATCACCATGCCTGAAGCGTTTAGCTTAATGCAACACTTGTTGAGCAACGAGGTCACAAATATGGGCGCTTTACTGAGCGCATCGCCTGATAAAATCTATCAGAATATCTCGCGCATAATGAGTCGCGAGGTTGCGCCCGCTGACACGGTCACACACTTATCAGATACAAAGATTGAAGTAGTGAACAGTGCTGATATACGAGGTGCAGTGATCCAAATCGTCAGCAATGTGATTGGCATTTCAACAGATGAATTAGACCTAGAGTGTGACCTATACGAATATGGCTTTGACTCAATTTCTTTACTGAAAACCTTTCAGCAATTAAAAGAGCAGCTTAACATTGAACTACAGGCAGATGCGTTTAAAAACATGAATACCATAGCGGCATTCATTGAAGACATTGAAAAGCTCTATGCTGTGCAGCAAACAGATAGCCAAAGTGAAGATAGCCAGCAAAAGCCTGACTTTATTTTAGACGCGGGCTTCACTCCAACAGCGAATACTACTGGGCTAACAAAAGCCTATGAAGGCGACGTAAAATCAGTGCTACTCACTGGCGCAACAGGCTTTTTAGGCAGCCATATTCTTCAGCAATTAATGGATGAGACAGATGCCACCATCTACTGCATCGTCAGAGCAAGTTCATTAAATGAGGCCAAGCAACGTATTGACAAAGCAGCAAAAAGCTACCAGCTCTCCCCTGATATGAGTCGCATCGTGCCCATGCTTGGAGATATGGAAAAGCCCCAGCTTGGTTTGTCTGATGACGATTGGCAAAGCTTGTGCGAACATGTGCAGCACATAGTTCACACGGCTTCTTACGTGAATCATATTCAGCCTTACTTTGCATTTAAAAAGTCAGTGGCGGGCACCAATCAGCTGTTACAAATGGCCACGACAAAATCGCTCAAAATGATGCACTTTGTCTCGAGCACGACCGCCAGTACACAAGTCAAAAATTCGCACTTTTCAGTGAACCCCATCGAAGACTTTATTGACGTCACTGATGCTGAGCTCATTTGTAGTGGCTACGGTCAATCTAAATGGGTGCAAGAGGAGAATATCCGCCAAGCTTCAGAGTGTGGTGTGCCCTACACCATTTATCGCTTTGCGCAGATCTCCGGGTCCTCACAAACTGGCATTGGCAACACCGATGATATTTTCCACCGAATTTTAAAAATGATGATGCGAACGACTGTACAGCCCTCAGATGTTCCGTATTTACTGGATATTATTCCGGTTGATAAAGCCGCTGCCGCCATCGTACTTGGCATGAATGATGAACAAAAACGCAATACGGTCTTTCATGTGGCAAACAAAACGCCACTGCCTGTCACGCAGTTTTACGACATGGCAAAAAACCAAGGCTTGCACTTTGAGCAAGGCGAAAAGCATGCGTTTATTGAGTCATGCAAACACTATATCGAACACGCAACAGAGGGTAACATCCAAGTCATTATGGATGGCTTACTCACGCAGCGTCCAGGATATGATGAATATTTGTTTGAAGCGTACCTAATGCCCATGGCACCGTACGACAAAGACAATTATTTAGCGCTGGTAGATCAATACCAAGTTGGATTAGATGACTGGGAGGCGCTGTTTAACACCTACTTTAAACAGTGGCGAGCAGACCCGCACTATCAAGTTATTTGGCAAGCGGCTGAACTCCCCTCCCATTAATATAAATGCTCAAAGTCGCTAGTTTATTTGTGCGGCTTTGAGCTTTTCCTATAATTCAGCTACCGTGTTTTAAAACAACTTACTGAAATACGCTATGCATATTAAAGACGCCGCACACCAAGCGCTTGCAGAGCTTGGCTACCCAGAACAAAAAATCAAAACGGCACAAACTCGTCAAATATCAGCATCTCTGTACCGCGCATTGCCTGATCATCATATCGATTCAGTGTTTGAACTCTGTGAACAGCTACTTGAGTCAAGAGAGTGGATGCTCAGTTTAATCGCCTTTGACTGGGCATTTAGAGTTAAAAAACAATATACCCCAAACACATTTGAAGTGTTTGAGCGGTGGCTACTCGAATACGTAACCGATTGGTATGACTGTGACGATTTTTGCACACATGCTTTTGGTGAGTTAATCGTGCAGTACCCGCAGTTAATAAATAAAACCCATGCATGGGCTAAACATGACAACTTTGCTGTTAGAAGAGCCGTTGCCGTGATCTTAATCTACCCGTTAAATAAAGGGAAATACCCCCAAAGTGCGCCTTTAAACGCTGCCGATCTCTTGTTCAATGATGAGCATGATTTAGTGCAAAAAGGCTATGGCTGGTTACTCAAAGTACTCTCTAAAACCTCACCCAATGAAGTCATTGACTATCTCAAAACACATCATAAAGAGATGCCACGTGTGGCATTTCGATACGCACTTGAGAAACTAGATAAGCAAGCCAGAGCTGAATTGATGTCACTGTAAAGCCAAGCTGTTCCCGTTATGGTAATTTTCGCCGTTATCATTTATGATTTTGTTACTTTATAACAATTAAGAGCATCCTATGATAACGATAACAAAGCTCTGTGATAGGTACCTTGAGCAGGTAAAACGCGTCCAAATCGAGCAGGATCAAATTGAATTTGCAGGCACTGCGTCAGAGTTTTTAGAAGAAATATGCGACACCACGCATTTGCATGTCATAAAACATCAAGAAGACGTGATTGGTTATTTTAAGCTGGATCTCGCCTATGCGAAAAAGTACGACTTTTGCCCACAAGATGGTGTTGGGATCCGCGCATTTGTCATCGATAAAGGCCAACAAGGCAAAGGCTTTGGCAAGCAAGCTGTTGCCGCACTAATCCCTTTTTTAAACGCATTTTACCCGCAATTTAATCATATTTGCTTAACTGTCAACTGCCGTAATACGTTAGCTTATGAATGTTATAAAAAAGCTGGATTTACAGACACTGGCAAGAAGTATTTAGGTAGTCCAGCTGGGCCAAACTATATTATGCAGAGTTCATTAATTGACTAATACTGCAGATTGGTCGGGATTCAAATATAAAAAATGTCTTATCTAAGTTAAAAATATGCACTTATAAAAAGTGCATATTCGATTCAAGACCTATAGATAGTCCACCTCTGCTAAACCGCCATCACGGCGACAACGATCTAAGTCAGCTTGAAACTGAGCCCTAAAGATAGACTTTGATGACCATAAATAATTATAGTTATTTTTATCTATACAAGTCACCAAAATCGTCATGTATGCATGAGCCGTTGATTGTACACCGAGTGTCATCGCCACAGCTGCTACACCACCAAATAACATTGATTTTAATTTCATCTTATTAACTCCCTTGTTTAATCATTTTTTATAAACTAGATAAAACATATTAAAAAATTAACAAGGCGTAAATACAAAAGCGAAACTTTACAAAAGTTTACCTAATCCAGGTTGAATAGCAAAAAAAATTAAAATAAAAATATAGATTTAAAAACCATAAAAACGGATTGAACCCAACATAAAAACTGAATATTCTAGAATTTAAACAGTTAGCTCATAAAATAAACCATAAGCAACATAAGCCACTAAATTAGCAATATATTTTAACTCCTTCAGCCTTTTAAAATCTAAATAAACCCATTCATCACAGTATGAAAATGCTTGAAATAAATACAGACTATCAGATGTAAGAGGGTTCCTATGGCGTTTATATTAACCAACAACACTGTATTAGATTTAATCCCCTTAATGCGTAGGAAACAGTGACCGCCCGTCATAAAACCAGATAACAAAAACTTTACACATTTCGTCCACATTTGCGCTATAAGCTGCATTGCAAGGTGTACAACAAACACTTCTGAGGATGTGTATGACTGAGCCATTTATTTACGACGAAATAGTCATTGCAAGCCAAAACACCGGTAAAATCATAGAAATTAAAGCCTTATTAAAACCATATTACCAACAAATTAGTTCGGCATATTCATTGGGCCTTGACGACATTGAAGAAACCGGAGACAGCTTTGCTGAAAATGCAGAACTTAAAGCACTATCAACAGCGCGATCTACAGGGCGTCCTGCCATTGCTGATGACAGCGGCCTATGTATTGATGCACTAAATGGTTTACCGGGCTTATTTACAGCGCGGTGGGCAAGTCAAGCAGGTGGTTTCGAATATGCGATTGAACATCTACTCACAAGAATGGAGTCCAAAAACGATCGGCGAGCACAGATGGTGTGCGCGCTTAGCCTCGCTTATCCATGCGGTGATGCCTACACCTTTATCGGAAAAGTACAAGGTACCATCAGCTGGCGAGCAAAAGGAAGTAACCGCATTGGATTTGAGCCCATATTTATACCTCAAGGACTGAGTTCAACATTCGCTTCGATGCACATCGATAAAAGAAATGAATTACACCCAAGGGCCTGTGCATTTAAGCAGCTCAAAGCACATATTTTAAATACTCCTAATGCCACGCTAACTCAAACATACTGTGAGGAGGTGCTACATGCCACCTTATGAACAAGACCTTGATCTTAATCTTGCACCGGACCTGCAAATTGAACTTAAACTTAATCTACAAAACACGATAAGCTCAATTCAGCTACAAGAAATTCAGGCACAAGTTCAATTCATATATGATCGAATATGCGACATAAGTGCTTCTGAATTTTTGGTCATTATTCCTAATCTACTTTTTTGCCGCTTCAAACAACTTGACTATATTGAAATTAATGTCTGCTCTCCTTTGCTTGAATATAACCAAAAAGGTGCATATCAACGACACATAATTGAGTTCGAAGCGCAACATTTTGGTACGGTCGATATCCTATTTGAAAATGATACGTTTGGCATTTATTTACTCAATATCGACGCGGGTCAGTCTATTCCTGCGCATATCCACCTTCAAATGGATGAACATGAATTAGTACTTGATGAAGGCCTTTCTTTTAATACCGAAAAAATAGAGCCTGGTAGCAGTTATGATTGGCCCAGAAGTACGGTTCACGGTTACGATAATTTCAGTGACAAGTTAGCCACCATATTGTGTATAGATACTCCTAAATTTATACCAGAAGATGAAATAGTTGTTCACCATGCCAACTCTTTGGAATCAATATTGCCCACCAATATCAATTACTACCAAGGGATCACGACCACATGAGTAAAACAGTCTTAGTAACAGGTGCTAGCTCTGGTATAGGCTATCAAGTGTGCAAAAAGCGCCTTAAGCAGGGTGATAGAGTCATTGGTGTCAGCAGAACCATAGATAAACGTCACCCGTTGAATGCGTTCGAGCGTTTTATCCCATGGCGCTGCGATCTTGCTGATATTACGAACACGCATACTCTATTCCAGTCAATACATGAGAGTGCCGGACCTATTGACGCTTTAATTTACGCAGCAGGCGTCTGTTATCACGAGCAATTTGGACAAACTCAACTTAACTCCATCACTGAACAACTTAATGTGAATCTCGTATCCGCTCTATTACTTTGCGAGCAAGCAATTCAATATATGCCGCAAAACAGTGCGATTCTTTTACTCAGCTCTACGCTTGCTGAAAAGCCCATTGCCACTAGCGCCGTTTACAGCGCTTCCAAAGCAGGGCTGGAGCAAATTATGAAAGCATCGGCGATTGCTGGCGCTGCCAAAAAGATTAGTGTGAATGCATTAGCCCTTGGTTGTGTAGATACCCCCATGCTACACCTACATCGAGACGACGATTTACAGCAACAGACGCGACTTGACGCACTCGCGGATCTGCACCCATTTGGGCTTGGCACAGTCAACGACATTGCATTTATTATTAATAACTTACTATCTCAACCTTGGACAACAGGTAGCGTAATCAAGGTTGATGGTGGTCTCACCTTAACCTAGACAAACCAGTATGAATACAATCCCGATCACACTCTTACAAAATATGATGCTCGCTTTTTGCAGCGCTGCCCCTCATTTGCCTATCGCCAACGCAGGCGGCGTCATTAAATTTACACAGGTAGATGCCAATAAACTTGTCGAAGCACAAAAGGCTGTGATGGCCTGTCACGCAAGCTTTGACTTTTATTTTCAGCCAACACCTAGTGGCGTGGCGCAATATCAACATGCTCACTGTGAGCACACTTACCCCATCACCGATTTATCCGCACTTCCTTTTGAGTGCGCAGAGCAAGCAGCCCATGAAAAAGTAGAAAAGTTATTTACAACGCCTATTTCTGCATTTGAGTACCCGCTACACAGAAATGAAATTTTCATACTGCCAAACAATCAAGTTTGGCTAGCCTTTTTGGCCAATCACTTAATTTGTGATGGATACAGTGCGTTTGCTTATTTAAAGCAAGTCGTAGACTACTACGATAAAGGTATCACGCCGACAAATACTCAATTTGAACCTGTTCAGTATGCCACTGGGCAGGCGCAATACTTAACATCAAATCAGTATCAAAAGGACAAAACATTTTGGCTAAATCACTTAGCAGCACCGATTGAATTTAGGCTTTTTTCACCCTCAAACCCATTAAAAAGTAAAGCGATACACCTTTCTTTACCTCGGTCGCAACTCGCACCAACCGTTGAGTTTGCAAATCAACATGAACTCAGTATATCAACACTGTTGCTGACCCTTTGGGTGCGTCAATTAAACCGAGATTTCCCTCTACCTAACTCAAATCAATTGCGTGTTGGTTTGCCTGTTCACGGACGCAAAAAAAGTGAAAGTAATTTAATTGCATTCATGGCAAATATGTTAGTTCATGAGTTTTCATTATCAGATGAACTAAATTTAGCAACGCAAGCGCAGCAAGTTTCAACACAATTAAAAAATGCCTATAGACATAAAAAACTACCGCCAGAACTCCTGTATGAAGACCTTAAATTGCCGCCACACATACCGTTAAGTGAGTTCAGGTTTGGCTATATGGAACTGGAACAGCTCAGCGACACACCTGGCATGCCGAGTTCATTCAGCTACGAATCTCACCAACATCACAGCCTGCCGCTACAGTTGAATATTATAAATTTCCATGGTGTGGATCAGGTAGACTTTTTAATCGAATACAACCCTCATAACCTCAGTGAAGAAGACGTGGTTAAGCATATCCAATCTCTCTTTGACGCCATTAAAAACATCGCCAGTAACTGATAAACAATGAAGCAAATACCAAAAGTAACCAACAAAGAAATCAGCAGGCTGGGCATCAACTTTATGGATGACCCTGCCAACTTTTTGATGACACTTGCAAGTAAATTTGGTGATGTACTGCAATTCAAACTCGGGCCATTTAAAGTCACTTTGCTCTCTAATCCAAGTATGATCCAAGACGTGCTTATCGGTAAAGTAAAGCAATTTCCAAAATCTACCCGAGATACGAAAATTCTTAGCAAAGCCATCGGTCAAGGGATCGTGACTGCCGACCAGCAAACACATAAACCGCTGCGTAAAATCGCCCAACCAGCCTTTATGCATCGTCGCCTGCAAAGCTACCAAGGTGTATTTGAGCAATATGCTTTAGAATCGGTTTCTGAGCTAAACCATGATGAGACTGTCGACATGGCTGCCCAAATGGAAAGGCTGTCTTTACAGATTACCTGCAAAACGCTATTTGGCTTGAGTAAATCTGAGTTAAAAAAAACCAGCGCGGTGTCAGATGCGATGAATGAACTGCATCATTTGCTCAGTAAAAACTTCGAAAGTGTCGTCAACTTTCCAGCTTGGTTTCCTTCGCCACTTAATCTAAGGATCAAAAGAGCTCGTAAAACCATTGAACAAATCATTGATGAAATTCTCCACAAACGAAAGAGTGAACCCTTCGTAGATCACGGTGATTTACTGTCATCCTTACTTGAAGCAACGGATGAAACAGGCAACTCACTCACCAATGAAAATATAAAAGATCATCTGATCTCTTATTTTATCGTCGGCCATGAAACAACCTCGAATAGCTTAATGTGGTGCTGGTATTGTTTGGCAAAATATGAGGTTGAGGCCAATAAAGTATATAAAGAAGTTATCAATCACAACAGTGGTGAGCCGTTGTCTTTTGATAAATTCCCAGCGACTCTAGCATTTATAAAAGAGGTATTAAGACTATTCCCACCGGTCTGGTTAATTGGTGCTAGGCGTGCTCAAGAAGATACAAACCTAAATGGTTATAAAATAAGTAAAGGAGATAAAGTATTTATCTCTCCATTTGTGGTACATAGATTAAACAGCAATTTTGATCACCCCGAGCACTTCGACCCACGCCGCTGGGAACAAGGGTCAGGACATGAAAAAGGCAGTTATATCCCTTTCGGAGCAGGGCATAGAAACTGTATTGGGCAGCATTTTGCGATGCAAGAAATGCTGAGTGTGCTAGTAACTTATTTAAGGCATGCAAGAATAAGTTTTCTAGACGATAACGTAAACCCATTAAATATTAACGCCAGATCAACTTTATCAAATCATGACGGACTAATTATGAAGGTTAATAAAGTAAATTTAAAAATAAAAAATATCATAAATAGAAAACACTCTTTAAAAACAAGTTAAAATAGGTACAATATAATTTCTTTTAAATTATAAATGGATATTTAAAATAGTGAAATTTAAAAAAACGATTAACACTCTTTTAGTAGCAACTTCTCTTCTGTCCGTTCAGGCGTTTGCAAATAACTCTATTTTCCCAGAAGGACATATTTCAAAAATTGATACCTGGGTTTATGGCAGCGATGAATATGGCGTTTGGGTAACACTTGCTGCTGGTGCTACAGATACCGGAGACTGTGGGAATACTTACTATTTACCTCATACGAGTGACAACAAGCAGCTGGTTTATAGTGCATTGCTATCAGCTCAAGTTTCACAAACACGTGTTCGACTGCAAAGCACCACGGACTCGGCTGCAAAAAATAAATTAGGCATGTGTAGAGCAAGCAGAGTCACTTTATGTCACGACAATAGCTGTAACTAACAAAACAACACACCAAACTCATTGCAAAGGAATGGGCAAGGTAGGGATTGGCCTCATTTGTTAGATGAATACAAATCAATCGCTATTTTCGAAAAAAGCAGACATAAAATACCAAGCATAGTGATGCTTCTTCACCCATTCCTTCTTTTTCGATGTTAAATATACAGGCTTTTCTGACCATCACCACTCTTTCTTAGCGGTAAATAAATTAAGCTTTCAACAAATAGGAGAGGATAATCATAAGAGGCTTACTAGCTCAGTTTATACTACTGCGTCTGTGCACTTCAGCTACAACTGCAACTAATGTGTAGTTTACACTCTAATCTTGAGCTGTTGAGCTGTTGAGCTGTTGAGCTGTTGAGCTGTTGAGCTGTTGAGCTGTTGAGCTGTTGAGCTGTTGAGCTGTTGAGCTGTTGAGCTGTTGAGCTGTTGAGCTAAAAAATAATAAAAGGGATCCGTCACACTTTACAATACAATTCACGCAGTTTTGATTAAGGACTAGCCTTTGCCCTCTTCGCATACTATATACTTTAAAGCAATTCAGTTAAAAACGGATCAGTGTTTTTTAAGGAAAAAAATTTATACTTATTTATTGGAAACATTAAATGTATTTTAAGTTTTGTTAGTTTGCATTAAAGGTTATCTCCCTTAATACAAACTAAAATATAGGTTTTTAAAACTCAAAATTTACTTGTACAGGATAATGATCTGACAATTCATGATAATAACCATTGTGGTAGTAACGGCCTGAACTCAGATTCCAATTTCCTTTTAAGTAACTCCAATACCAGTTTTTAGCTGCTTTTGGATAACGCACGACCATGTTAGGGTTATTCTTAGGTTGTTTATAGTCTTGATGCCAAAATACGTAGTCTAACGTATCGTTATAGTCTAAGCTGTAGTCAAAATAGTACGCGTTCGCTTTCGTAAACCAGTTATGTTTGGCAGAGAAAGAGCCAACCGCCGGGGTTTCAAAGTTTAACTTGCTGCGTGTAGTTGAGAGCATATCCGCAATTTCATGCTGCTTACTCCACTCTACATTCATATCTCCACCAATTATCACGGGTTCACTAGTAGAAATGTTTTCAGCCTCAATAAATGTTTGAATTTCCCTTAGTTGACCCATGCGTATGCGATGCTCTTGTTTTGTATTTCCATCGTGCGTTGCCTGTAAGTGAGTACCAACTAAATGATAGTATTGCCCGCCTTTATTGACCTTTACGTAGGCAAAGCCCTTATTGGCCAGATAGTCCCAACTACCGCTTAAGCTATTTGTAAAAACATGTGCCTTCTGCGAGACAATTGGATATTTAGAAATGATGACCACACCGCCGCGAATAACAAACGGACTGTTTGAACAATTCCCAGTTAAGCCATCCCAGCCGCTACCACTACACTCTTGCCCAACATTAGGCGTTTGATAAGGGTAAATATCTGATAATGCTGCCAACGCTTGCTCTGCATCGCTATTAAATACTTCATTGACAATGATAACATCTGGGCTATCACTGAGTGACTTTATTACAGACGGCAGTCGCTCTGCCCTATTTGCTTGGTCCCAATCTTGAACATTTAACTGCATAATATTATATGCCATCACTTTTATCGATTGAGCCATACTATGTGTACTCAATAGCATTAAAGCACAGAACAGGGGTAATTTTATCTTCATTTTTTCTCCAATACTTCTTTGTTTTTATAGCTTTAATTTAAATAATCACTCATGAGCGCAATAATAAGACGCACTACAATGGTAAAAATTTCAGCACTGGGAATATATGTTCGTAAAATGTCAGGTTTGTTTCTAAAACCTTTTATTTAAATTAAAGTTTTAATTTAAATTTATTTATTTTTTAAGTAACTTTTATTACAGAGAGCACTTAATTAATCATCAGGAAAGCTCGAGAAGTAATGATGAAGAAGTGAGTAAAATCGGGGGGGGAAACTGCCCCCTAAAGTGCTTCACATTCAATATAGATGACTCTAAACTTGCAAAATCAGTTAGGCAAATATCTGCTTTACGCCTATATGTTAATATATCAATTCAACTTTACTAGTCGCTGTAATAAAACCTGAATTAAGCAATTGCAAAAAACATAAGTTATTTACGTGCTTTATTGGTAAGTTGTATTTCAATTTTAAATCTAAGAAAACACATACAAACAGGCCTATTAACTGTACTTATGCCAAAAAAGATTAGATTTCGATATTAAAACTCGTTGGTCATTAAACCTATAGGTTTAGTCTTTTTGATAGCTTCACAGGTTCGCCAGCCAAATTTTAAAATCGCAATAACTTCTAATACGCCACCTCTTAATTCAGGCAAGGTCAGCATATTAGGGTGCCAAATTTGCTGCTCATAAGGTAATACGTCAATGTTATTTTGCCAGATTAGAGGGACAGACACAGACTGGCTGTAAAGCAAAAAGTTCACAGCTAGATGCCCTGAAGTCGCACCAGAGTATGTTCCTGTTAATGCTATTCCCAGCAGACTGTTCACCAATGAAACACCAAACTGCCCCCATCAAATCGCTGTTTATCGACAGCTGGTGTCCTACTTGCTTCATGTCACGCCATGTCATTAAATAATTGTACTTAGCGATATCTTTATTAAGTTCAAAGCGATTTTTTCCAGGCTCTAATACTTACAGCGCTTGGTCAAAGTAATACTTTTCAGCGTGAAAATGATGGTGAGATCACCTGATTTAAGTCTGTTGGCACTGCACTCAGTGATTTAATAACCGCAAAGCTCGTTTATGACTTGGTTCAAAAGTAAGCTGTGTCAAATCATAGGTGAAAAGCTTTCAGATGTAAGCAGCTTTATAAGTATGAGTTCAAGCTCATATGTTTGTCAGTTACCATTCCTGTAGTTAAACCAGAAGGAAAACATGTTCAATGACGATGCTTTTTACAATCGTTATAAGCCTAGTTTGGCGCATTAGATTTTCGCAGACAAGCTGCATATATAGTACATTCTCATCGTAATACTTAGAAATAAGGCACCGTATTAAAAGGTGCCTTAAAAAGCCATAAGCTATAAACTAGACTTGCTGAACCGTTAAAAATAAGTCACTACACAAGCTTGCACACTCAAGTTTCAAATTATGTGAATCCACAATACTTAAACTAAAGTCAGATGCTGAAAATGTCTGTTCACCTATGTTATTTACCGATGTAATATCGAGTAGAACATTTCCTTTTGCCGGGTCTGGCACCCCCATCACAGTTAGATAACCTTTGATTAGGCCAAAGCTCGAGCTCCCTTTTTTTATTGCTGTAATTGATACTTGATATGTTTTAGTGCTGCTATATACAAACGCCCCTTCGAACTGCTCAACAAAGAAATTAGCAACTTGCTCATTTTTAAGGTCTTTAGGGGCTGTTAAATGTAAAACTTGCGGCTGTTTATTTTCAGTTGACATCACACTCCCCCCCATCACAAGGTTATTAAGCGGGAAGTCTGGGTCATATAAAGCTGTGGAGCTCAATATTCCAGTATAAATCGACCATGGTGTTTTATTAACTAACGTATTTCCAACCTTACTGTTTATGAACGTTTTATTTTGTGCAGGAACAATATGTGAAGAAGATAAATGCTTAGCAACTTGAGAGTTAACAAAAGTAACGGGGCAATCATAACTTCCACCAGTGGATATCGTGCCATTAATCACGGAATTATTAAACACAATTTGTTTATCTGGTAAAGATGTCGTTACTTGATCTCCATAACTGCAGTATACACTTCCTTCGGTACTGAGGTTATTTACCACAATATCCGACTCAGTGCCTGGGGGAATACAAATATCACTGTTAACATATGCAGTCGTACAATTGTTTAATCGAATTCCCTTCACACGCATATTGCTGGTTTGCTGAGAAGATATTTTATTAAAGATGCTGAGCGCTCGACTCGCACCTGGCATATCATGTTGCAACGAAATATCTATATCACGAAACTCGATGGCACCGTTTTCGCCGACCACGGTAGATTTATTTATCGAAAAGCCCGTTTGGCTTTCTTTCGCTGTGCCAGATGCAACTAGATTCAATTTAATATTCGAACATATGTGACTGCGCCCGCCAGCTAGATCTAGACTTCCACCGCCAGATGTACCTTGTTCATAAACCAAGATACGGGATAACTCCGTTGGTAAGTCGTAATTCTGGATGAGTGTAAAATTCGCCTCTATGTTTTCGCAACTGCCGTATCCACCAAGGTTCACCGTCGCTGCATTAGATTCATTAATTGTTCCTGATTTAACTGTCACGTCAGCGACACCATACACGAAAAAGCCCCTATGGATATTCGCGACAGATAAATTGTTTACAAGTAAATTATCACCTGAACACTGGCAAACAAGGCCATACCCTAAATACTCAACGGAAGGATCGAAAGTCATTTCATTGTTGTCCAAATGAATATTATTTAACCGAATATCTTTTGAACGATATTTCGATTTTTTCCCATTCATTTGATAATCCAATAAATCCGTTGTTATCGTGACACCAGTAACATTCTTACCTATTACGTTCCCACCTCTGATATTTTGACTACCAGACTCTTTATGACAAATATTTAGCAAAGTCAGTCTGTCACCCGTTTGTGCTTTTTCTACATTTGCATACCCTTTTATTTGATCAAAATAAAACCCGTTTGTACCTTTACAGTCAAATAATATAGCCGGGCCTTGACGGGGAACTGAATCTAATACTGGCGGATCTACCCGTAATTCTGCTCCACCCATTTTAATATTGACGTCATTGTGGCCATCTGTTGAAAAATAAACAGACTGCCCGGTTGTAGCGCTTGCTGCGGTTAATTTATAGGCTCGTTTCGCTGATAAATCGAAAGTTAACTGATGTTTTAACGTATACGCCCAATATTTATTTAACGCTAAAGTATCATCTACAATACCATCGCCTATTGCCCCAAAAACACATGCATTAGTGTCTTTATTTGGACGGAGCACCAAACATATTGACAATGCCTCGTTAATTTCAAAGTTGGCACCGATGTAACGCCCGGCTATAAATTGACCATCAATGACATCGCTGTCATTGGCTTTTATTTTTTTCAGTGAATAAACTGCACGACCACAACGGCTTTCTTCGTTATTCCACACAACTTGAATAAGCGAGCTGTCATTACACATCGTACTGAGTGTTGTACTCGACTCCTCTTTCAATGAAGCAATGGCTTCACTCAGTGTTTTATATTGTCTTACTGGTTGAACAATTATGTTTTCGACTGTGACCACACTAAACTCCTTTAAATTTATATTTAGATCTGATAGCTATGATTCGAGACACACCTCAGGTGGCACACGACAAACAGCCGCGTGTAATGTCTCGAACCAAAACCATTGTTATTAAATTGTTAAAAAACCTAAAGGACAATAATGCCCTAAACACACGGGATAACAGGTACACCCTAATTATTCATCGCGGCAGCAATGGAGCATTTTGTAGAGTGCTTTTTATTCGATGCTAAACCCTTTATATTGATGGCCTTTAAGTTACAACTCGGACAAAAGTTGTTCTCAACACGCATGGAGTACTTTGTGACCATAGAAAGTTATATTGCTTTATTTAGCGCTATGTTTATTGTGGGTATTATCCCTGGGCCCGCTGTGTTTGCGATTACCACAGCTTCAATGACAGGAGGTTTTCGACGAGGAGCCGCAATGACATTGGGGCTTATTATTGCTGATTATTTTTTCATACTTTTAGCAGTTTCTGGGTTAGCTTTTATTGCTGATGCTATGGGTAGCGCATTCACAATCATTAAATATATATGTGCCGCCTACTTAATTTGGATGGGTATAAAACTATTTATGTCCAAACCCCAGCAAATATGCAAAAAGCCCCCAGTTCCAAGCATCATATCGATGTACTGGCAGGTTTTTTATTAACCATGAGTAATCCAAAAGCCATCATTTTTTATGTTGCACTCTTTCCTGCCTTCGTTGATTTTCAGGCAATTACAATCACTGATATTTTCGGCATTTTTATGTGTGCTACCCTCGCATTTGGTTCTGTTAACTTGGGGTATTCGTATCTGTTTGCAAAAGCAAAGTACTTTGTTTCAACGTCCCAGAGAATGCGTATTTTTAATAAGCTTGCTGGCAGCTTATTAACAACCACAGGGGTGGCTGTCGCCATTAGGACTTAGCCTACAATAAACTCGAATTTCAGGGATGGGATAATATGGAACTATTGCTTGGACTGCTCGCATTTACCACATCACTCATTGCTGCCATTGTCGGATTTGGCGGTGGCATGCTACTGCTCGCCATTTTACCGATATTTTTAAGCCCAACATTGCTTATTCCTATACATGGCCTCACCCAAGTGACCAGTAATGCATCTCGGGCGTTGTTTTCACTTTCCGATGTCAAGTGGTCACTCCTCCCCGCTTTTTCGATAGGCTCTATACTCGGCACATTGGTATTCGGTATGGTTTTATATAACATGCCTACAACCTATATCCCACTCGCAATTGGCCTGTATATCTTATTAAACCTCTGGTATTCACCTTTTTCGAATTTTATTCAACGTTTCGAGAACTTTTATATCATTGGCGCTTTGCAAACGGGCTTAGGACTCATTGTCGGTGCCACTGGACCATTATCGTTAACTGTACTGACTAAAAAGCTTCAATCTAAAGACCAAGTTGTCGCTACCAGTGCCGTATTTATGACACTTAGTCACCTTGCTAAAATTCCAGTTTTTTTGTTTGTTTCATCCGAACTTCAGACAAATAGCTACCTAATTATTGCGATGATGTGCGGTGCGATATTAGGGTCTTACGTTGGTACTAAGGTACGTTTTTCAATAGACAATAATAAGCTTATTGGCGCAATTAAACTCCTGCTGAGCATCTTGGCAATCAACATGATAATATCTGTGTCCACCTCACTCTAACAACATATTACTTACATTTAGTAAAGCACTCCGTTACCCTGTTTAAACACAATACTAATGTCTCAAGCGATTAACTCCATACTCCATCCATATTCTTAGCATATAATAAAAAAGATTTAGATAAGATAGAGAAACGACATGCGCTTGATCCCATACGCTCTTTTGAGCTTAGCCACTTTAACTGGGTGTCAATTCAGCGAAAATGACACACCAGACGTTACGGTAGTAACACCTGCACCTGAAGTACAAAGTAACTTAGAAATCACAGAGATATCAACGGGCCCACTCGATATGCTGGCACCAAATGATACCGTCAAAACTTACTACACAGTTGATGTAACAGGTTTTGATAATGTGGACGTCGAAGTTCACTTTTACTTAATGCACTCAGACGAATTAGACACGCAAAGTGAGCAAGAAGCCGCAATTGAAGATATTCAACAAATCGCTGTTGTTGAATTAGCAGGACTTTCATCAGGTACTAGTGAGCATGAGATTGAGCTAACATTACCAAACGCGCTAGAAGGGGGTAACTACCATATTTTGGCGCAAATTGACCCGAATGATTTACACGTAGAAGATATTGAAGAGGACAATCACCCTTCAGTTGACCATGAGCCGCATTTGGAAGGTAACTTCCCACATGCTGATATCGTCGTTCGCGAACAAGAAGGCCATGACTATAAATTACTGGGGGCTGAATTTGGTCAAACTGCGTTGATCTTAGATACGCCAAATGTGAATAATGGCACAAGTGACCACCACTCTGATCTTATCGGATACTTTGAAGCAGACTATGAGGGCACAAACTTAGGCCTTTCTCATATTAAAGCAGAAGTCATGGTTGCAGGTAACTGGGTTGAAACGCACTTTTGGGATGCAACAGCGGGTCAATACACTGACACACTTGCCCATGAGTTCAGAGCAGAACTACACGACGAACACATTGGTTTTGATATCGCACTAGAACCAGAGTTAATTAAAAGCTTGCATGACAATTACAATGCCGAGGCAGAAAATACACTTGAACTAAGATTTACTCTGATTGATGCCGCTCAAGATGCTGAGACAAACACAGACAACAACCAAGTACTCACCTCTATTCCATTTTACTTTTTTGAGCAGGAAGACGCCACGCAAGTACCTGCAAGTCGCTCAGCAAGATTTAATGAACACGCAATTGTGCCTGCTTCTGTGGGACTGGCAAATATCAATTTCCAAAGTGAATTTGATAAATCATACGGCGACAAATCTAAGTTCAGTGTGGGTGTAGACTTACAAGGTCAACTATTTATCGTCCCTACAGGCGACCCAGGTGGCCGCATTACAGGTGAAGGTACAGTCGAAGCTTACTTTTTCAATGCAAAAAATACCCTATTTAGTATTTCCTACAATGGTAGCGCTTATATCAGTGGCCTAAACACAGGTTATGAATCTGAAATGATCATCTTCAATAATGTGGTCTTCGAAGATGAAAAGTTCACCGCCAAGTATGAAAAATCATGGGAGAAAAAATGGGAAGAAGACAAAACCTTAGCCCAGGCAACTTTCACGGTTGGTCCTATCCCAATTAAAGTAGAAGCAGGTGTCACGGGCAACCTAGGCTTTGAACTTACAGTAGGCTACAACGCTGAGCTATATGCCGAAGGTGATTTATTCCACGTAGATTTTGGTGCTTTTGGTCGAGGCGGCGTAAACCTATTGGTTGCTTCAGCGGGTGTACAGGCGATCTTAACTTTAATTGATAACACATTTGCTATGGAATCAAATGCTGGTTTTGCCCTACTCACTAATAACAACGCTAACCCTCATATTTATTATGGTATTGAACTTAAAAATGACCTAGATGTTATTTCCGGTAAGTTTGGTTTATACGCAGAAACGTATGGTGTTAAATGGTGCAAAAAGTGGGGGATCCCTTATCCTTGTGGTAAGAAAACATCTCGCTATGATCTTTGGTTATATCAAACCAACAGTGTGTTTGATAAATCTTGGACTATTTACTCCAAAGAAGGTGAAATCGATCTATGATCACGCTTAACAAAGCGATGCTAGCCAGTGCACTTTGTGCACTGGCTGTTTCAAATACAACCTATGCAAACTGCTCCGCGCAATACAATTTTGAAATAGATACACACACCACGTTTAATTACGATAAAGTGAACCAGCAAGGCCAACAAACCCACATTAAGCTCACTGGTATACTTTCAATCAAAGCTGCAGAGCATAACGATGAGACCGGTTGGTGGGCCATCAAAGCAGATCAGGTCACAGCTGGCCAGGGGCTTTTTGGATCGGAACTTGCGACCTACACACTCCCTTTTGCGTTCAAGCTGGCAGACAACGGGCTAGTTACAGACTTTTGGTTTCCGGTAAAACTTGAAACGCAAATACAAGAGCAACTCAAAGGTTTGGCGTATTATTTTCAGTTTCAACGCAACAGCCCCGAATTAGAAAAAAAAGAACAAGATACACTTGGGCACTATACAGTCTCGTATCAATTTAAAGATGCAGAGATCACTCTTAACAAACACACTTATGACCTACATAATGGATCACAAGCCGCCTTGCAAACTGTCAATGTCGCGTCGTCGGGTCATCACATCGCACCAAACGAATGTTTTTTTACGCACCGTAGAGGGCAAGAGGTACTGCTATTTTCTGGCCAATCGCAAAGCTTAAATTTAAAAACTAAACAACAGTATCAATTTAAACCTGCAGATTCAGCGTTCCCATCAGCCCTGTTTACCATGCCTGTAGAATTAGAAAACTGGCCAAGTGCAGAAAAAACACTCAGTACAGACGAGCTTGAACAACTCAAAAAGGCTCTACACAGCTTGGTGAGTAAAGACAATTTAACCGATATTTCTGCCTATGACTTAGCCAAGCAACTGAGTCAATTTGATGCCGTAATTAGCACTCTAGAATCGGTGTTTTTGCAGCAAACACTCTCAGATGAAGTACAAATGCGACTGTTTAATGCATTAGGCCAGCTCGATAGCGCAAATAGCCAGCTACTACTTGGCCATATATTAGTTAAAGCAGAGAAAGATCCACTCATGCAATTTCGCGCTCTGCGCGCACTTTCACAGGGGCAAAGCCCACTCAGTCCAGCACTTGGTACATTACTCATCGAGCAAATAGAAGCTGGCTTTTCAAGCTTAGATTCCGAGGTTACCAGTAGCTTTTATATGACCATTGGCGCCATGCTAAATAACAGAGCTGCAAATGCACAGTCTCTAAAGCTGCATAATGTACTGTCTGAGCAATTATCATTAGTCACCGAAACCCATATCAAATCAGCGCTTATTACCAGTTTAGGAAATAGCCGAGATGAACAGCACTTTGACCAAATTGACAGTTATATACAGGATACTGATAAAAGCGTGCAACGTGCCTCGATTAGGGCTCTGGGCATGATGCAAACTGAGCAAGCTTACTCGAGCTTAGAAAAACAACTTGCTAAGCCCGAGCATCAAAACCAAGTTACACTGTTAAAGGCTTTATCAAATTACCAACTTAAGCCAGCTGCCAGTGACGCAGTACTTGCCATTGCGGTGAATAACCCCACAGCAGAAAGTCGTTATGCAGCGATTCAGGCACTGGCAACACAAAAAAACCAAGATGGCATAAAAAGCACATTAAGATCAGCTTTAAAAAAGGAAACCTCAAAGCGCAATTTTAAGGCCATTGTTGAGCTGCTTCACAGCCCAGCGCCAAGCACACCATAAACTTTCAAGTTTTGGCTTCGTCTAACTTTTTGTTAGTCGAAGCCATACTTCATGACATGTCAGCGCTTCGCACTAAAGTAACTTATATTTACTTAGGACCAGTCAATGACATTCCATCCTTCCATCCCGATTATCCGCAGCTTCGATATACAAATGGCACACACTTTTTATATTGAATTTTTAGAATTTAAAGTAGATTGGCAACATCAACACCAAACTGGTTTACCTCTCTACATGCAGATATCAAAAGACGCCTGCACATTGCATTTATCGGAACATTTTGCAGATGCGTCCCCAGGTGCGAATATTAGAATTGGCTGTGAGGATTTAAAAGCTTATCAAACACAGCTCATTCAAAAACAATTTAAACATGCCAGACCCTCCATCATCGATCAACCTTGGGGCATTGAGATGACCATATCAGACCCATTTGGTAATAGGCTTACCTTTTTCCAGACAGTTGAATGATGGGCGCTTAGAATCGCCCATTTCGTTTGATTTGCAAAAATTAGTCTTTCATTTGCTCTATGGCAACAATCTCTGAGCGATTCATTGTGAGCTTATATCTTTCTAGCTGTGAATCTTCGCCTGATTTAAAGCGCATCACTAAGTTAATTTGATATCGGCGCTCCACAGAATTTTTAGATACTTTGTGTCCTTCAAGGCTATACAGCTTTCCAGCGCCTTTTTTTAAATAGCGCACAAATGAGCTCATATTAAAGGTGATCCGCTGCTGCACTTCCTCATACCCGGGCAAAAACTCATCTATTTGCACTTGGTTTTTACAACTAAAGTGCAACAGGTTAGCTTCTTGGCGATTCTGCCTGCCACGCTTTTTAAGCAGCTTGTCGACATCCTCTGGGATATCCTTCTTTTTAATGTGCTCTAACCAAATGGTTTGTGTGCATACCGTTTCGTCATTAACTGAATTTTTAAATTTGTTGCGCCACTTAGGCCTGCCTTTTTGCACTTTACGCCACGCCCATTGCGTCAGATCATCTTTAAAAGTTTCCCTCAAACCGTAGATCACGCCTAACAGTGCAATAAGGGCGACAGTAATTTCTTCAAAATTAGAACGCGCATTCAGCACCAAGTACATCACAAATGCCATGATCACCGCAGTCACTGCGCCACGAGCGAGACGCTTTAAATTGGCGCCCAAGTTGGTCGTTTCTTTATTAAACACGACGCCATACTCAATAAGCCTTTCCAATAAGCGCATCTTGTTAGTAATGCGATTTGGGTCTTCAAGTGTCACTTGTGAGTTATAACTTTGCTTTTCACGGTAGAGGTTTTCTTGTTTACAAAAATCTATCACCTCTCCTCGCTCTTTGCTGAATTCGCTCGACTTCGGACCTCGTGCCAGTAATTTCAAAAAGGCTTGTTCAGTGTGCCAACTTAAATAATTGTCCGCATTTTGAAAGTAGGATTTAAGTCGGTTATCCGGTGGCGTGTAGCGTCTTAACTTCACCAAAAGCTTTGCGCTTTGCTCCACTAACTCCAAAGCGGCAGGGTAAAACTCTTCAGCTTGCTTGAGCTTCAAGGTTTGCTTAACGTCCGCATCTAATGCTATGCGAATTTGGTAGCAAAATAGGTTTAGATTTACGCGATAATCACTTTTTTGACCTTTGCTTTGACTTATAAAACGGCTGCGCACCAACGGCAAATGTAACTGCTCAGAATAATAGGCACTGTGGCATTTTATATTGGCATTAAAGTAATCGACTTCGTTTAAGGTGTTGGCGTTGATCCCCATATCAATTGGAATGGAAAAATATAGATCAAGCTGATTTGTCTCTTTGGGTAGGAGCTGATAGTTAATTTTAAATGATAGGCTTTCGTCTTGGCTTAGTTTTACTTTGCTCACTCGAATAATTTCCCTCCTATTTTTAACACACGCTAAGTATAACACAAATCCTTTCCTAACATTGGTTTAAGCTGTCAAAAACTCAAGTATCACGACAAAAATTCATTATGATCAGATTGCCAATACGAGGATAATACGCCTTTTATTTTGTAGGAATTAACATGTCAGATATACAACAAGAAACCCTTGCTGAGTTTATTGAACGCGCCACTCATCAGGGAGAGTCCGTTGAGTTTGATCACACCATTCAACTTATCGATAGCCTATATGACTTTACACCTTGTGCGTTTAAAAATGGTGAGCAAACTAATGAAGCTGGAACAAATCTAGGGTCATGCAAAATTTTTGCTTTTGCAAAACAGCACAATTTATCAAAGCAAGCCACCCTACACTGTTTTGGACAGTACTACCGACACGATGTGCTTAACCATCCAGATGGAGATGACCATGGCAATATCAGAAACTTTATCAAATCTGGCTGGGACGGTATTTCATTTCAAGATAACCCGCTCAGCGCACGTGTCTAAGGACATAATTTAAGGGTTCTATTCGCAAAACAATTGATCGGTTTATCAGCCAATACGTACAGTTAACAAACTCAATTTTTGGCATCAAAATGGATCACGTAGATACATCTAGAATCATAGAAATGGCGTGGGAAGACAGAACGCCGTTTGAGGCCATACAGCGTTTGTATGGCCTCAATGAAAAAGCGGTTATTAAGTTAATGCGCACACAGCTCAAAGCGAGTACTTTTAAACTTTGGCGAGAGAGAGTCTCAGGTCGAAAAACAAAACACCTGAAGTTGCGCTCACCTGAGGTAAGCCGTGGATACTGCCCAACCCAATACAAACAAAGATAAGGCACTCCCCTTACATTCAAGTCAGAGGACAAGCAGAGGAACGGCTTGTCCTCTCCTAGTCAAGAGCTATGTTGGTTTTTAGTTAGCCATAAATTGATAACTCCACTCCCTTAATTCATTTTCTTTGCACACTTTGCAACTAGCTTGTTCACAGTAAAAAACCAGTCTAAACATTGGTTTAAATTATAAGCGCTCAACTATTCATACTACATGGTAAGGATCCTCTCCATGCGTATTAAATTTTCAAAATTCACCAAAATGACAGCCGCACTGGCTGTTTCAATGGGCGTGCACACTGTCAGTTATGCGTGCACAGGCCTAGATAGCAGCATCAATGTCACCACCAATACCATACATAACGGCATGATGACCTATCTTTCATTTACACTCACCAATAATCAACACACATTGCATGCATTAGGTGGCGATAATTTCGTTAAAATGACGTATGGCAACACCTGCGAAATGTTCGATATCAGTAATTACAGTGGTGTACAGGTCAATTTGAGTAATTATGGCAATACATACAACGGCCAAAGTCTGCATACCCACCAGCTTATCCATGGTGGCAATGGCGATGATGTCATTAGAACGGGTAATAAAGTAGATTATGTCTATTCAGGTGATGGTAATGACCAGCTATTCACCTTCGGCGATACAGATATCGTAGATGCAGGCAGTGGTATAGATTGTGCTGAAGTAGGCACTGCTGGTTCTATCGCTCAACGCCCTGAAAATCATGAATTATCAAGCTGTGCTAACTTCTCGACAATAATCAGTAAAACCCAAAGCTGTACTGGCGGCGGCGCGCTATTCACAGACTATTATGTCAATGGCGTTTGGGGCATTCAGTCAAAGATCAACAGTGTGAGCTACACGTTTGAACAATATGGTGAACTGGTTTTTGTGAACGCAAAGCTTGGTAACTCAACCGCCTGCTCAACCCCTAACACCTCAAATATCGACCTTATTTTTGCCAAATTGAGTAGTGGTAACGATACCTTGAATGCCTCAGCAGTTACTTACAACATGACGGTATACGGCCTTGAGGGTAAAGATAATATTACCACTGGCAGCGGCCATGATTGGGTATTTGGCGGGAGCAATAAAGATACCATACGCGGTGGTGCGGGTAATGACTGGCTGATGGGCGATTCACGTATTGAAACAGATAAACGTGGTGTTGTTTTTACGCTTCCTTTAGGCAGCTCGGCAACTGCGCAAGACAAAATATATGGACAAGATGGTCACGACGTGATTTTTGGTAATGGCCATTCCGATCACCTTGAAGGTGGTAATGGCGATGACCTAGTTTTTGGTAATGCTGGTGATAAAGACCGCTTACATGGTAACAGTGGCGACGATATCTTAGTTGATTCTGGCGGTAACAAATGGAAAAAACGCGCAAAGCTTTGGGGCGGAAGCGGTAACGACATCGTATTATGTGAAGATGGTGACTGCGAGCTCTTTGGTGGTGGTAGCGCAGACTTTATCGCGAGTTTCTCGCAATATAATCACGACGTTGGATTATATGGTGGTGATGGCGGCGATACACTTTACAACCGTGGCGACCAATATCCTGAAGGCTCCGGTGGCGGTGGTAACGACCGATGCCATGGTCCGTGCGATCTAATAAGATCAGCTGGCTCTGGCATTGGTGGGGATAGTATTGAAGCCGCAGCCTATTACGCAGCAGGTGTTATGACCGCTGTATATGAGGGCGCGATTGATATGCGCACCTTTAGTGGCAATCACAGTGATTTTAGTAAACGCATCGCTGATTTAGTTGACCAAGCGGCACTCGATTACTGGCAAAATAATCGTCACCAGTCAATCTATGTCATTGAAGGTAGAAAGTAACTAAAACCCGTAACTTGGTAGCCATCTCTGTGCTACCAAGTTAGTGTAAATTAAACAACAATTCACGGTTATTTACGTCACCGCTTCTAAGTAGATTAAGTTATTCAATGCCTCTTCATTGGTACTACCACACGTTTCCCGGTCAGCCTTAAAATCGCTACACACTTGAGGGCGCTCTGGCTTACCAAAGATAGAACATAAATTCTTGTCGTTTAAGTACTCACAGCGAATGTTAGCAGCCTTTCCTAAAGAGCTGATACTTGGCGCGATACAGCAGGCACCACAGCCTAATCTACAGTCCATAAAAAGCCCCCATTTAATCCAAAGGAACTATTATACCCGTACTGCTGTCATCTGTATGTAATCTACACAAAATATATGCCGCTTTTAGCAATTGTAAAAATGTAACGGGGTACGCAATGCTTTGTTACATATTGAGGTGATATCAAAACACCTTGAAATATCTATTGGCGTATTATTGATGGTAATTGATACGTTGATGATCATTACCAGCGTATCCAAATTGTCAATTCAGGAAGGAATTAACATCGTGGCTAGTAAAAAACAAATTATATTACCGGGTGTGGTCTTGCTTGGCGGTATCGCAAGTGCAATTGCGTTTGCGTCGATGAAAACGCCCCCCGCTGAAAAAGAACAAAAAATCATTCACCCATTAGTAGAAGTAGCGCCTATTCAGGTGGCACCTCTAGAAATGTCCGTCAACTCTTATGGCATCGTGAAACCCAAATACAGCACCAAATTGGTCGCACAAGTCAGCGGTCAAATCATTGACCTTTCTGCGCAATTTGTGAAAGGCGGGTTTGTCAAAAAAGGCGATGTATTAGCACGTATTGACCCCAATGACTACGAAGCTGCTCTCATTGACGCAGAAGCTACCCTTGCACAAGCTAGCTCTGCTTTAGAGATTGAACAAGCACAAGCTCATGTTGCCAAAACAGAATGGGAGCGTATTAAAAGCAATGCTAGCTCTACGATTCCCTCTGAGCTGTATCTAAGAAAACCACAGCTTGCAGAGAAACTGGCCAGATTTAAAGCAGCACAAGCGAGTGTAAAACGTGCTAAAAGAAACTTAGAACGCACGTATATCAAAGCGCCCTATGATGCCATCATTGAAAGCCGAGCACTCAGCCTAGGCAGTGTTGTTAATCTGGGTAGTTCGGTTGGCGTGCTAAATGCGATTTCTGTCGCAGAGGTCCGTTTGCCTGTCGCTGACAGCGATCTGCAACATCTCGAAGGCAATGGCATCGACGCTAAAGTGACATTAATGGCCAAAGTAGCAGGCCAAGACGTTGCTTGGCAGGGTAAAATTGTACGCAGCGAAGGCGTTATAGATAATCGCAGCCGCATGACCTACTTAGTTGCACAAGTTGAACGCCCTTATGACAACGACCAAGCACCGCTTCGTTTTGGCGCTTATCTTAATGCACAGATCAAAGGCAAATTGCTGAATAACGCAGTAGAGATCCCACACCACCTCGTACGTGATGGCAAAGTCGCTATCTTAAATAAAGACCGTACTCTCTCATTTAAAACATTAAATGTCGTCAGAGAATATGATGGCTTGGTGGTTGCCAATCAAGGCCTTGAGTCAGGTCAACAGTTAATTACCTCTTCTTTAGAATTCCCAACCGAAGGTATGCAGCTTAGTGTAGATGATAGCCAAGTTGCAGCACCTTCTAATGCGCTAGCATTGAAAGAGGAGTAATACCAGATGGATACTCAAGAAAAAGGCCTAATAGCGTGGTTTGCACGTAATCCTGTCGCTGCAAATCTACTGATGATTTTTATTCTCGTCGGTGGGTTGCTCACTGCGTTTACAATTCAAAAGCAATTGTTCCCACAAAATACCAATTACTGGTTAAGTATCCAAGCCATCTACCCAGGTGCAGCCCCTCAGGAAGTAGAAGAAGGGATCACCATTAAGGTAGAGGAATCAATGGAAGGCCTCGAGGGCATCAAACGATTGATCACCTACTCTAACAGAGGCTATTCACAAACTTGGATTGAAGTCGATCATCAGTACGACCCCAAAGACGTACTCGATGAAGTTAAAATGCAAGTTGATGCCATCTCAACCTTTCCTGCGGGTATGGAACGCCCTATCATTCGTAACGAAAAAAATGAACAGGAAGTCATGCTCCTAACACTCAATGGGAATATGAGCTTTGAAGAGCTTAAGCACCTTGGTAACAACTTGCATGATGAAATGCTGGCCTTACCAGGCGTAAATTTAGTGACTTTCAATGGCGGCCTCAACTATGAGATTGGTATTGAAGTCAGTCCAGATAAACTGCGTGAATATGGTCTCACATTCAGAAATATCGCAGATACCGTACGTAACTACTCTGCCAATATGTCCGCAGGTCAAATCCGCTCAGACAATGGCTACATCTCGATGCGAGTTGAAAACCAAGCTTATCGCGGCCATGATTTTGAACAACTGCCTTTAATCACATTAGAAGATGGTGCGCAAATTCGTTTAGGTGATGTTGCCACCATCTCAGATGGCTTTGAAGAAGGCCTAATGTACTCTCTTTATAACGGTAGAAATTCACTCATCTATGAAGTTCGCGCGTCTAAAGATCAAGATATTACAAACGTTGCAGGAGTCATCAAAAACTACCTCAATGAAAAACAAGGTCAGTTACCACAGGGCGTGAAACTAGAACCATTCTTAGATTTTACCTATTACCTTGAAGGCCGCCTCAACATGATGGTTGAAAATATGATCATTGGCGGTGTGCTGGTTATGCTTATGCTGGCACTCTTTTTAAGAATTAGGTTAGCATTTTGGGTCATGATGGGCCTACCAGTATCGTTTTTAGGCGCGTTTTTACTTATGCCAGCAGGTACTATTGATATCACCATCAACCTTGCCTCTTTATTTGCATTTATACTGGTACTGGGGATTGTCGTAGACGATGCCATTGTCGTCGGTGAATCCGCGCACGCTGAAATAGAAAAACATGGCCACAGTTTAGACAACGTCGTACGTGGTGTTAAACGTGTAGCAGTCCCTGCTACATTTGGTGTACTCACCACCATTGCTGCATTTTTCCCTCAAACGTTATCTACCGGGCCTGAAGCGGCATTTTCTAAAGCCATTGGTGGTGTGATCATTCTCTGCTTGATTTTCTCACTGATTGAATCAAAGCTAATATTACCCGCACACCTTGCGGCAATGAAAGACAAACCAAGCAACCCTAACAACCCATTTCACCGCCTGCGTGAAGCATTGGACAATGGCCTAAAGCACTTCATTGAAAACATCTATAGACCTTCTATTGAAAAGTGTATTCACTATCGCTATACCGTCATTGTCGGTTTCATCTGTATTTTAATTGTCAGTGTTGGACTATTTATGGGTGGATTTATCAAGTTTGTTGCCAATCCTAAAATCCCTCATGATTTCCCAAGCATACAAGTGGAAATGAATTTATCTTCCTCAGAATCTGCGACGCTTGAAACCATCAAAAAGCTTGAGGCCATGCTTTATCAAGTCGAGCAGCAAATTGAGCAAGAGCACAATCAGGTCATGGTTAAGAATTTTGCTGTCAACATGAATGGCAGGACCAATGCCACGATCCGTGCAGTGCTGGTTGAGCCACATTTACGTCCAATTGATACTTTTGAGTTAAGTGCCCTATGGCGCGAGAATATGCCATTGCTACCAGGCGTTAAAAACTTAAACATTCAAGACAGTATTTCTGACGGTGGCCGAGATGATGGAGATATTAGCTTCCGATTAGAAGGCAAAGACAAAGAAACGCTCAAAGAAGTCGCACAAAGACTGAAAGATAAGCTCAGAACCATCGAAGGTGTGGGTGATGTCAACGACTCAATGCAATCTGCAACAGACGAAATTCAGCTTGAGCTCAAACCACTTGCATACAGTATGGGACTTACCCTTGCAGATGTAGCGTCACAAGTTAACTTTAGTTACTACGGTATTGAAGCTCAGCGGATCTTGAGAAATGGTGAAGAAATTAAGGTCATGATCCGCTATCCAGAGGCACAACGAGATGCCATCAGCGACATCCAAGACGTACGTATTATTTCACCTACTGGCGCTGAAATTCCCTTAGTCGAAATTGCTGACATCAAGCAAGTAGAAGGCGTGAGTCGCATCCGTCGTGAAAACTCTAAACGCACAGTGAGTGTTTGGGCGTCAATCGATACAGATAAAGCTGAACCTTTCAAAATAGCTGAACAAATTAGCGAAGAATATCTACCAAGCCTATTGGAAGGATATCCTGGTGTTACAAGTAGCATTGCAGGTCGAATTCAGGAAGAAATGGACAGCGTTGCCGAGCAATTCAGAGACTTTGCCATTTCAATGATGATCATCTTTGCATTACTGGCGATCCCACTTCGCTCATACTCTCAACCTCTGTTGATCATGTCCGTTATTCCTTTTGGTGTTGTTGGCGCTGTGTTTGGCCACATGGTACTGGGCATGACGATGAGCGGCCTGTCTATGTTTGGTATTATCGCGGTCGCTGGGGTTGTCGTTAATGATTCACTGGTGATGGTTGATTTTGTCAATAAAGCCAGAGAGCAAGGAATGAGTATTAAAGAAGCCGTTGTTGAAGCTGGTTGTCGCCGCTTCAGAGCAATCTTGCTTACATCTCTAACAACGTTTATTGGTCTTGTGCCCATTATTATGGAAACCAGTTTACAAGCTCAGATTGTCATCCCAATGGCTGTGTCGTTAGCATTTGGCGTGCTGTTCGCCACGGTCATCACATTACTGCTCATCCCATGTCAATACGTCATGTTAGAGGACATTAAACAGCTCATTAGAAAGGTACTGTGCCGACAAAAAACCGAGCAGCCTCAAGTGCCCTCGAACGTCAACTAACACGAGTACTTCACTTCCTGAACGAGCCCAGCATCACGCTGGGCTCTTACACTTAATTACAAATCCTAAACAATTGCCTACCTTGGTGTTCAGTTTTCATTCAATTAAATCCGCCTATCTTTCATGTGGTTAAACATTAACTACTCATACCAAAAACAGCATATATTAAGGACTAAAAATGCGAAAATTACTCATAGCTCCATTAATCACTTTACTCACAGCCTGCGGAGGCAGCGGTGGTAATGATAATTCAAGCAATACAATCCCCCCCGACCAGACCAAAGTCAAAATCAACCTGTCGCTGAAAATAATGCCCCCACAGTAGTGATCACAGGCGAGACCATTGCGCTATCTCAAGAGTCCATCACATTATCAACTCAGCTTGCTGATGCAGAGAACGATGACTTATCGATGAACTGGAAAAGCTCATTAGCCGATGTCACGTTTAAGCAAAATTCACTCTCTGAGACAATAGTGACTTTTCCTACTGTGACTGAGAAAAAAAACATTGTAATAACCTGTGAAGTATCAGACGGAGTCAATCAAGCAGTAAGTAAAAACTTTAACATCACCCTTTACCCTGAAAGCATCGGTGCACACATCCAAATGGCTGATGAATATAAGTTTGAAGGCGGCAGTAATGTCAGCATCAATGTGCCTTTCGAAACAACATCCACGATAAAGTCGGTCACTTGGGACATTGAAGGCTTTGATCCTGACTATCAAGAAGTGACTAATAGCTTAGCAGATACACATGGCGACTCCTCGCTTAACCTCCAACTTCCCGCAGTCACCGAAGTCATAGAGTTCTTCGTGACCATCATTATTGAAACAAACAGTGGCGCACACAAACAAACGGCAAAAATAAAAGTTTCTTCAGCTGATGGGCCAGTATTAACGGTTGCGCTTGCACAAGGGTATGTGGTGTCTTCGAAATCACATTTGAGCATCGTGCCGACGGTTGCAAATTCAGATGATATCATTAGTTATGCGTGGAGTTGGGCCCCAGAACCACAACCCACAGAGCCTTCATCTACAAAACGTATTTATCAATTTTACGCACCGAATGTTGAGCAAGAAGCTGACTTTGACGTGTCATTAGCAGTCACGATGAAAGGGAATATTACAAAAACAGCAACCACAACAGTTAAAGTATTACCTATACCCGCCGACAATACACTTACACTCTCTAGCTCTCACGCCCTTGCCGCTGCTGGTCAAACCGTCATTATTAAAAGTAACCTAGAAGATACCTCTGAGGTGGAGTCTGTAACTTGGGATATTGATGGTGGCTTTGATAAAAGCTTGCTAGTAGAAGCGCCTAATCAGCTTACAATAGAACTGCCAGAGCCTGACGACCTTAAAAAGCTTCATCATGTGCATTACGAAGTTAAATATAACTCTGGCGTTACCAAAACCGCTAAGACCACTCTAGTATATCTCAGTAAGTCAGCAACAAGAGGAGAAATTCAGCTTAAAAATGAGTATCAAGAATTTGATATCTATCCACAACAAGAAGTGACTGCCAATTACACTCTCACAAGTAGTGTTCCGTTAGACAGTGTGCGCGTAGTTGCTGCATTTGGCACATATACTTATGACAAACTTGAATCTGAGTATCTTGATAATAATCTTGCAATTACAGTGCTAGATAATGACGTACCTTTAGCTGGTAGACGATTTTTCAAGATTATCGCTAAAGCAGGGTTAGCAGAAAAAGAGTTTAATATCACTGCACACGCATACGACTCTTTACTTCGAGCCTATTCTGGCATCGACGAGGTATTTATTTCCGGTGACCGCATCTCTGTTTTCGGGCAATTAGTTCACGTGGACGATAAACGTGAGTATACGCCTAACTGGTCTTCAGATACTGCAAGATTTACATTTGAAAACCCACAAACGCTGACCAATGAAGCAATCATAAATGAGGCTTTTCGTCCGGGAGCTGGCACCATTAAATTGAGGTTATCAAGCCAAGATGAAAATGCGACCGCAACTCATAGCGAGCTGCAAATCAGATTTGTTGACGACATAACTATCAAAGGAAGCAAATACCGCTGCACAGTGAAAGATCGTATTTTACAAGAGTGCGTCGATGAAAATGAACAACTGCATTTTGAACACCCACCAGCACAGCTAAAACAAGTGATCACACGAGGCAGTTATGTCTGCTTACTAGGCTATGACGGTAAAGTTCAATGCGATGGTGAACAAGGAAATCCCGTGCTTGAAACCCCGAACTTAACCGATATTGTTAGACTCAATGCTGTTGGTCCAGAAACGGCATGTGGACAACGTCA
The DNA here is from genome assembly GCF_000814765.1 of Pseudoalteromonas luteoviolacea. GTDB lineage: Bacteria > Pseudomonadota > Gammaproteobacteria > Enterobacterales > Alteromonadaceae > Pseudoalteromonas > Pseudoalteromonas luteoviolacea_H. Next base: position 395,302 of record NZ_JWIC01000003.1, on the reverse strand, counting down.
AGATACGAACTGGCAATGCTGGGGGAAAAATGCAACAGAGATTGACAGCTTGCTTGAGATACCAGGTCAAGTACATCAGATATTAAACCTAAATGAACAAACTTGCCTAGTTCGAGATGGGCGGATGCAATGCTATCAAAGCGGTCAAAAAATCTTTGAAAGTACAGGTAAATTTGTATCAACGTTACTCGAAAGAGATGGTCAAATTTGTTACCAGCCTAAAAGTTCATACACTGTAAGCTGCCCACTCAGTCACTAAGCTAATAGACTCACCTCCGTCAATTCACAGGTGAGTCCCAAAAAGAGCTTAATTACAAATCATTATAAAAATAATCTATTTATATTAATTTTAAATTGTGAATTAGGTTATTTTAACTAGTGTTCTTTACAAACGCAGAGAATGCAGACACACTAGAACAAGTGTCTTGTAATTCTCTCGTATTATGAAATTTTCCTCTTTAATTATCGTTTTAATTACGTTTTTGTTAACTGCTTGTGGCAATGAAGAAGCTGGCCGAGGTGATAAAGATACTCCGGGCTTTGCCGCCACGATGTACTTTGACGCCCTTTACAATAAAAAAGATATGAAGGTGGCGTTAGATCTTGCCACACCAAGACTTGCGAGGATCATGCGCTCATACGGTACGCCCTCACAATTCACCAGAAATCTTGTTAACATGCAATTTGACCATGTCACAATAGAGCTCGATATGACCAATAAAAGTTTGAGAGAGCAATATGGTAAAAAAGCGAAAGTGAATCTGATTTTTACAGGGCAATTGCACGGAAATCAAGTCGACGATATGCGCAGCGTGCAAATGGTCAAACGTAAGGGCAACTGGTATGTAGATAAAATTAACCCAGACCCTTACGCGCGATAAGCGAATTAAGAAGCGCTCGATACATCGACACTGAGCGCTTCATCACACAACTGTAACCACTCTGCTAGCAATTGTTTGTCCCCTTCAGAAATAACACCCGCTTCACAGGCTTCTCCCAATTGCTCTGTCACCGATTTATCGTATAACTTCACACTCTGCTTTTTTTGCCACCTTAAAAAGTCGTGATACGCTGAGGTCACTTTTTTCGACAAACTCAGTGCCGACTCCAACTTTTCTAACCCAAGCATTTTTTGACTAGGACATAATGCGCTGATCCTTAATCGCGTAGTGTGGTTTTCATATACACTCGCACATAACGCTTTGACCTGCTCATCAGACATCTCTTGAGCACGAGTACCAAAAGGGAAAAAGACACGTTTCACGATACTCCGAAGCCCCCTAGGTAAAAAGTTATCGACAAAGCTTTTCATCGCGCGACTGTAACTAGATAGGTGATAAGACATCGCAGCGTGCAACAATGGTAAATCCCCACACTGATGCCCGTCATCCTCATACTTTTTCAAAACACAAGATGCTAAATATAAATGACTGAGCATATCTCCAAGCCGAGCCGACTGCATCTCACGATATTTTAGCTTTCCACCAAGCTTCAACATGGCGATATCACTTAAAGAGGATAACACTTGGCTATACCAAGTCAGTTTTTGATAATAACGGGCCACATCACCGCTCACAGGGCTTCGTACAAATCGCCCTACAGTGAGTCCATTAAGCAAGGCTTTTACTGCATTTTTGCCTGAGTGTGCGATATGCTCAACAAGTAATTTATCGAATACTTTCAAACCCTGCTCAGAATCTGCCATCTGCGCCGCTTCCATCTCTTGCAAAATAAAAGGGTGACAGCGACTGGCCCCTTGACCGAATATCATCAAGTTTCGGGTGAGTATGTTAGCACCTTCAACTGTAATGCTAATTGGCATGCCTGCATAATGGTTAGCTAAATAGTTGAGCGGCCCCTTTTGTATTGCCTTACCACCATGAATATCCATCGCATCATTGATCACCATTCTTGCTTGCTCTGTTAAATGATATTTGGCAATGGCCGTTATCACCGATGGTTTTTTCTTCAAATCCACCGCAAGCGCCGTGTTCTCTCTCGCGGCTTCAATACTGTAAGTTAACCCATAAATTCGAGCAGCCGCACTTTGTACCCCTTCAAATTGACCTATTGGTTGCTTAAACTGATAACGAAGTTGACTATAAGCTGAAGTCGATTTTGCGCATAACTGCGCGGTACCGGCGCTCAAAGCAGGCAGAGAAATCCCCCGCCCCGCACTTAGACAAGAGACAAGCATGCGCCAGCCTTTTCCTACGCCACTTTCACCTCCAATCACCCAATCCAGGGGAATGAAAACGTCCTTACCTGAAGTTGTACCATTCATAAACGCCAAACCCATTGGATCGTGACGCCCTCCTTGTGTAACCCCTTTATGTGAAGTTGGGATCAGTGCACACGTAATGCCGCGCTCAACTTGTTCGTCCAGTAATTTATCTGGGTCATACACTTTAAAAGCCAAGCCTAGTACATCAGCCACAGGAGCAAGCGTAATATAACGCTTCGACCAGGTCACCTTTAAACCCAATACTTCTTGACCTTCGAACTGTTGACGACACACTGTCGCATGGTCGGTGATCCCACCGGCATCGGAACCTGCATGCAACGACGTCAATGCAAAACATGGCAATACTTCACCACTTGCCAATTTTGGTAACCACTGCGCCTGCTGTGCCTGTGTGCCAAAGTGCAGCAGTAATTCCGCAGGGCCCAAGCTATTTGGCACCATCACTGTAACTGCGGCTGACAAGCTGCGCGTCGCAATGGTAGACACAATGACAGAGTTAGCCTGAGCACTAAATTCCTTTCCCCCAAAACTTTTTGGAATAATCATCGAGAAAAAGCCTTTTTCACGCAGAAATTGCCATGTTTCTTTGGATAAATCGCCCCGAGCCGTGATGTCAGTCTCGTCAAGCATCGCCATCAACTCTGACAATTCGTTATTTACAAACGCTTGCTCTTCATCGGATAAGCGAGGTTTACCCGACTTCAACCACATGTTCCAGTCAGGTTTGCCGCTAAATAAGCTGGCATCCCACCATGTATCCCCGGCTTTCATTGCTTCTTTTTCAGTGTCAGAGAGTTCAGGTAAAGCACATTTAAAATAATTAAATGTCGGTTTTGAAATCCATTTTAGGCGTATATCTTTTACCGCGAATATAACCCAAACTGCAATAATTAATAATAAAATTAGCCACATGAGTGTTGTTCCCCAACTAAGTATCAAAGATAAGTATGGATGAAAAACACACTAACTCAATAATTCACTCGCTTTGTTGATCTAGAAGTAAAATCAGCGGTTTTAAGTGCGATTTCCCTTCTGGTTTGACGTCATATAATTGAGCACATTAGCAGACGCTGCTATCATCACCGCTCTATATAACAGAAAGTGAAAACACAATGTCAGCAAAATTTAAACTCAGCCTAAGCGCAATTTTTGTCGCTGGGGCACTCTCACTGAGTGGCTGTAACTCTACAACAACGACACAAAAACTAACTGAAAAAGACGCTGAAATATTCCTAGCCGAAGCCGAAAAACAACTACAAGATTTATCTGTTAGAAGCGGCAGAGCAGCATGGATTTACGCTAATTTTATTACTGAAGATACCGCCGCGTTATCGGCAGAAGTAGGCAGAGAGTACACAGCAGCGCTGGTTGCACTTGCTAACGAAGCCGCTAGATTTGATGACTTAGAATTAAACTACGACAACCGTCGAAAACTTGATAAGTTAAAGCTTAACTTAACACTCCCTGCGCCTAAAGATCCGCAAAAAACTGCACAGCTTGCAAAACTATCAGCTGAACTAGATGGCCTCTATGGTAAAGGTAAGTACTGTAATAACGGTACTTGTATGAGCTTAGGTGACATGACAGCTAAAATGGCCACGAGCCGCAATTACGAAGAATTGTTAGACATCTGGCAAGGCTGGCGCGAAGTATCAAAGCCAATGCGTCCGCTTTATAAAGACCTTGTGTCATTAGCAAATGAAGGTGCTAATGAGTTAGGTTATGCTGACACTGGTGCAATGTGGCGTAGCAAATACGACATGCCAGCAGATGATTTTGCCAAAGAACTCGACCGTATTTGGGGTCAAGTGAAACCGCTTTATAACTCACTACATTGCCACGTGCGCGCAAAGCTTGGCGAAAAATATGGTGAAGACAAAGTACCACAAGACCAGCCTATCCCTGCACACCTGCTAGGTAACATGTGGGCGCAAACTTGGGGTAACGTGTATGACTTAGTGGCTCCAGAAAATGCCGATCCAGGTTATGATTTGACCCAGCTTCTCAAAGAGCATGACTACGATGCAATTAAGATGACCAAAGGCGCTGAGAAGTTCTTTACCTCTATGGGCTTTGAGCCCCTACCTGAAACTTTTTGGACACGTTCACTATTCTTAAAGCCGCAAGACCGTGATGTTCAATGTCACGCATCTGCTTGGAACTTGGATAATAAAGATGACCTGCGCATCAAAATGTGTATTCAGCAAACCGGTGAAGAGTTCTCAGTTATTCACCATGAGCTGGGCCATAACTTCTATCAGCGCGCATACAACAAGCTACCTCTTTATTACCAAGAAAGCGCCAATGATGGTTTCCACGAGGCCATTGGTGACACCATCGCATTATCGGTTACGCCGGGTTACTTGAAGGAAATCGGTCTACTTGAACAAGTACCTGATGAATCTAAAGACATTGGCTTATTGATGAAAATGGCGATGGACAAAGTTGCATTCATTCCATTTGGTCTACTCGTCGACCAGTGGCGCTGGAAAGTCTACTCAGGTGAAATCAGCCCAGAGCAATACAACCAAGCTTGGTGGGAACTGCGTGAAAAATATCAAGGTGTAAAAGCGCCGGTAGCACGAACAGAGAATGATTTTGACCCAGGTGCAAAATATCACGTACCGGGCAATGTGCCATACACTCGCTATTTCTTAGCACATATCTTGCAATTTGAATTCCACAAATCACTGTGTGAAATTGCAGGTAGTAAAGAAGCCATCCACCGCTGTTCAGTTTACAACTCAAAAGAAGCTGGTGAGCGCTTGAATACCATGCTTGAAATGGGTAGCAGCCGTCCTTGGCAAGAGGCCCTAGAAACAGTAACAGGTAATCAGCAAATGGATGCGACTGCAATTCTAGATTATTTTGCGCCTTTACAAGCTTATCTTGATGAGCAAAACAAAGGTCGTCAGTGTGGTTGGTAATAATTAACTAAAACACCATAGCGCAGCACCTTGCTGCGCTATTTGTTTCTGCTGCCATATTCTGCAACACTTTTTTGCTTCCTCCTCTGATAAATTCAAGCTAATGTATTGATCTGAATGAGGAGATCTTATGAATTTTCAACGCACTTGGTTATTTAGCCAATTTGAGCTTACGCGTCTATTTGCCACAAAGCGTGGTTGGCTCGCTATTACCGCATTTTTTCTTGTCTGGCTTATGGTCTTGCGCTATCCCATCTATAACGCGGTACCATATATTAATAGCTATGAATTTTCAGACATTGTCGGGCAAGTCGCAGGCACCGTCGGTCTGTCTGATTTAATATACTGGCCTGAAGCAGAGCTTGCAATGTTCTGGCTCATTGGCCTATTTACTTTCCCTATGTTCGCTGTATTTGTCACTGCTGATCAAACCGTTGAAGATAGAAATAGAGGTACTTTAAGGTTTTTAACCACGCGCAGCACACGACTTGAAATTTTACTTGGTCGATTTGCTGGGCAAGTGATGATATTAGGGTCACTTATCGCCCTTGTCACCATAGCTACACTTGCCATGATGCTCTATCGAGATGCGAGTTTATTGCCATCAGCTATGACTAAATCCGTTGCGATTTGGGGCAAGCTGCTACTGACCTGCCTACCCTTTATTGCGCTGATGAGCTTACTGAACCTTGTCACTAACTCAGCAAGAATGAGTATCGTCTTTTCGATATTGTTTTTTACCATAGTGGCGTCTGTGATCAGCTATCTCGGCGTGCAGTATCCTATGCTTGACTGGTTAAATTACCTTATACCTGGACACCAAGTTACCGAGCTGACCGGTTGGCGAAATACCCCCGTATTTGCTTATCTACTTCCAGCATGCCAAACACTGGTGTTGCTTAGTATTGGACATGTTTTATTAAAAGGGAGAGATTTATGAGCACAGTCATTGAAGTAACCTCTTTGAGCAAAAAGTTTGGTACAAAACAGGCACTGAACAATGTTGCGTTTACGATAAACAAAGGCAGCACGGTGGCGTTAGTTGGCCCAAACGGAGCGGGTAAAACAACTTTATTCAGCATTATTTGCGGGTACTTAAAGCCATCTAACGGGTCAATTAATGTGCTTGGTCACCCCCCAGGCGATGCTAATTTGTTTGGTAAGATCTCCGCACTCCCTCAAGATGCACAACTTGACCCAAAATTTTCAGTCGCAAAGCAACTGAGCTTCTTTGCTCAGTTACAAGGTATGTCGAGCAAAGCGGCCGAAGCTGACACACAGCGCGTGTTAGAATTAGTCGACTTAGTCCATGTTGCCAACTCAAAAACTGGCGAGCTATCTCACGGCATGCGAAAACGCGTGTGTATTGCACAGGCATTACTAGGCAGCCCTCAAGTAGTCTTGCTTGACGAAGCCACCGCCGGACTAGACCCAAAAAACGCCAAAGCAATTCGTACCCTCATTGCCTCTTTACAAGGTGATATGACGTTCATTTTGAGCTCACACGATCTCAGTGAACTCGAGCGTCTTTGTGATACCGTGCTTTATCTGGAGCAAGGTCAACTTTCAAGCCATCAAAGTGATCTTTACCAAAGTGAACAAGGCAGCTTTGTTACTTTGCAAATGCTAAATCTAGACACGCCAATGAAAGATAAAATTGCACAGCTCAGTGGTGTAAAAAATATCAAACAAACCCAATCTGATGAGCTTGTTATTGAATACGACAAGCAAGATGAGCCGTTTGATTTATCTTTACTCACCTTGATCCATGAAAATAGTTGGACTTACAAACAACTGGTCAATGGCAGAACGCTCGAAAACCAGTTATTTGTCGATTAGCAACATGATATATCGTGATATGGACCATGCTGTGTGTATTTATTTAGGAGTGAGATGCCGATGAAAACACTCAGACTGGTCCGTCATGCAAAATCAAGCTGGAAAAACTCATCCCTTGATGACTTTGATAGACCACTCAAACCAAAAGGGGTTGCACGGGCAAAGAAACTAGCAGCGACACTTGGGTCATTGCCAGATACACAAATCATGACAAGCCCAGCAAAGCGCGCAATAGCCACTGCCAAAATTTTACATCGCGGCTTAGCGCCCACAAATGACTTGTTGCTATGCGATACGCTTTATACCTTCGACTCAGAGGCATTATTACAGACCATTATACAGTGTCATGATTGTTTTAATGATATTTGTATTGTCGCCCACAACCCAGCTATCACCGCTGTGGCAAACCGCTTGGGCGTACCTAAGCTCAATAATGTTGTGACGTGCGGCTATGTTGAATTTAGCCTCAATGCATACAACTGGGAACAGGTCGCCACTACAAAAATGAATTATATTAGACATTTATATTTAGATTAAGATTAAGACTTGACCCCCTTTTTTAGGAACTAGTATATTTGGTTAATAACATCGTAAGGAAAACCATGCAGTTTGTTCAACTAACTAGTCAAAGCGCAGGACTTGCAGCGCTATTTAATGAAATTGATACTTTAATGAATAGCCTCTACCCCGCAGAGGCCAACGATCTAGTGCCTATCGACGAAGTGGATAACCCCAATACTTATCTCATCGGTCATTACCATGAAGAGGAACTCGTCGCCTGTGGCAGTTATATCGTTAAACAAGACCAATCAAAATACGCGGAGTTAAAACGCATTTACGTCAAACCCTCTCAACGAGGTAAGGGCTTGGCAAAAGCCATCGTGCAACACCTCCTCACGCAGGCCAAAATACAGGGACTCAAGCAAGTCAAACTCGAAACCGGCGATCAACAACATGCTGCAATTAAATTATATGAAGCGCTTGGATTCGAATTCTGTGATGCGTTCGGGCAATATCGTCAAGAACCCTCTTCAGTTTTTATGCAGCTTCCATTGAAACAGTAAATACATATTCAAAAGTGCTTGCTAATGCTAGCTTCACTGTATCTAATACGCCAATAACACGGTACGCAATGAAGTGAAAACGAACAATGAAAACAGCAATTGTACTCGGCGCGACAGGCCTGATTGGTAAGAGCTTGCTACAGCAGCTTGCAGAGCAAGCAGCAGTTGAAAAAGTCGTCGCCATTACACGGCGACCTGTTAATTATCCATCAGATAAGATAACAAACCAGGTCATCGACTTTGATAACTTGAGTCAATTCGCCCATATATTTCGAGGTGATATGCTGTTCTCTTGTTTGGGCACCACCAAAAAACAGGCAGGCTCAATTGCAAAGCAAAGAACCGTCGACTTAGACTATCAGCTTCAAGTTGCTCAACTTGCTGCCCAAAACCAGATAAAGCATTATTTTTTGGTCTCTTCCAGTGGTGCCAATGCCAATAGCCGCAGCCCATACCTTCAAATGAAAGGTGAACTTGAACAACATGTGAAACCGCTGCACTTTGACACGGTCAACATCTTCCAACCTTCATTACTGGTTGGCCACAGAGCAGATACACGCATAGCGGAAACCCTCGGAAATTATCTATTACCGACACTCTGTAAACTGCCTTGGCTGAAAAAGTACCGTCCAATCTCTGGACAACAAGTTGCGAAAAAAATGGTATCCGTGGCGATGGCAGAGCACAAAAAAACTCAAACCCATGCACTGGATGTGTTATTCGATTGCTAGCAAAATTAGAGGTCATCGCCTTACTTGTATAACAGAAATTCGAGGGAATGAATTGTTACCCCAAGATCACAGAATATTGATTAAATTCGTTTGGCATAGGCGCTAAGATACAACTTGATTTAGATTCAATTACGGCCAGCCTGCGTGGCGTAGCCCGCGCATTCACACTGGAGCTCAACACCTTGAACACGTACCCGCCATTTAAGCTTTGTGTCCGACTTTTTAGTATCAGCTTCAAATTTATGGGTAAGATTACGAGAACAGGCTGACTGCACTTCTGCCGACGCTTGGGATTTTGAAATAGACAACGGATACCCCAATTCGACACACGCGCCCATGACGAATTTTTGCTCATCATGCATCACATTGTAAATGCCATTTGATATACTGGACTTTGGCACACTCTGTACTCCGCTCCCAGTGCTTTGCGAGTTCTGATTGCCCTCACATCCAGACAGTATAAAAGTAGCTACGATTAGGGTAGACCCCGTTAATACATTCAGTCTGTCCTTGATTGGCATATTAAATTCCCTCACTTTAAACCTGCGAAACTTAGATATTAGTGTAGAACCCTCGCACAGTTGTGCCGTTAAATTTCTTCATCTGTCATAATATTTCCTTTAAAAGGTACTTATTAACATGCAAATCATTGGTTTCACTCCTTCTTAACCTTGCTGTATACTAGTCCCCAATCCCTCGTCAAGAATGCAAAAGTAGATCAATTTCCGAGAACAGCATGACCAATAACGCTTCGAATACCGCCCTTATACAAGAACTCAAGTCTATCGTTGGTAACAGCTTTGTACTGACTGATAACACAAAAAAGCAGCCATATACCAAAGGATTTCGTTTTGGTTCAGGCGACGCATTAGCAGTGGTGAGACCCGCTACGTTATTGGAAATTTGGCAAGCACTTAAGGCATGTGTTGCCGCAGACGTCATTGTTATCATGCAGGCCGCCAATACTGGTCTGACTGGCGGCTCTACACCAGATGGCAAAGATTATGATCGTCCTATTGTCATCATCAGCACTATGCGCATTGATAGCATCCAGCTTATCGACAATGCCAAACAAATTGTAGGCCTAGCAGGTAGCACGTTATTTGGTCTAGAAGACACATTAGCACCACATGGTCGTGAACCGCATTCTGTGATCGGCTCATCATGCATTGGCGCATCCATTGTTGGCGGGATTTGTAACAACTCAGGTGGCGCATTAGTACAAAGAGGCCCCGCATATACTGAGCTATCTTTATTTGCACAAATAGATGACCAAGGAAACTTATCACTGGTTAATAATCTCGGTATAAGCCTTGGGAACACGCCCGAAGAAATCCTGACTAATTTGCAAGAACAAAATTACACAGATGCCGATGTGCAATTCCCAGAGCTCCGCGCATCCGATGATGAATACCATGCGCGTGTAAGAGATGTAGATGCCGACACCCCCTCGCGATTCAACAATGATGGACGTCGTCTTTATGAATCTTCAGGTTGTGCTGGTAAACTCGCAGTCTTTGCAGTGAGATTAGACACTTACCCAGTGCCTGAAAAACACCAAGTATTTTATGTGGGCACGAATGACCCTGCCGTTTTAGCGCAAATACGCCGCGACATATTATCTAAGTTTGACAACTTACCAGTGTCAGGGGAATACCTACATAGAGACTGTTATGACGCCTCTAAAAAATACGGTAAAGATACCTTTTTGGTCATCGACAAACTCGGTTCTAAATACATTCCAAAAATGTTCGGGATCAAACGCACCGTGGATCGCATTGCTGATAACTTTAAGTTTTTACCCAATAAGTTTTCGGATCGCATCATGCAATATCTAAGTTGCCTGTGGCCAAATCACTTGCCAAAGCGCATGGATGAATATCGTGACCGTTATGAACACCACTGGATTGTGGAAATGAGCAACGCAGGTGTTGCTGAAGCCAAGGCTTATTTTGATGAGTTCTTTAAAACCAATGAAGGAAATTACTTCGAGTGTACCGAAGAGGAAGGTGAAAAAGCCATTCTGCATCGTTTTGTCGCCGGTGGCGCGATTGGTCGAATGCAAACCATGAATAGCAAAGAAATGGGGGCCATTATGACCATTGATGTCGCATTCCCTCGTAATGAGCAAGACTGGTTCGAACAATTACCCCCAGAAATTGATGAGCAAATTGCTGTAAAACTCTATTATGGGCACCTTTTCTGCCATGTTATGCACCAAAACTACATCATGAAACCGGGTGTGGATGCAAAAGCCGTCAAAAATAAAATTTTGGAAACATTCGACGAGCGTGGCGCTGAATATCCAGCAGAACATAACGTAGGACACGAATATTTCGCCAAAGACGCATTAAAGTCTTTTTATAAAAAGCTTGACCCAACCAACTCATTTAATCCGGGTATCGGCAAAACCAGTAAGTGTAAACACTGGCATGAGCCTGCTGATAAATAATCTTTTTCGCTGCAATACTTAGCAAGTATTGCAGCCCTTCACGCCATTTGCTCGCCACTGAGTTAAATGACCCTTTATTCGCGATGAATAAAAATATTTATATAATCTATTTGCAATATTTTTGATACACTATATCGCTATTAGAAATATTCAAGTTATTAGAATTATGAATCATACTTTCAAAGTCAGTGCACTTGCACTATGTGCGCTACTTACCAGTGCTTGTAACGCAACCAACCCAAACGAAAAACAAGATACAGGACTGCGTATTGTCACTTGGAATATTGAGCACCTTGCTGCTGATAACGGCAAAGGCTGTAAACCAAGAACTGAGCAAGAGATCACCGCTTTACAACACTATGCCAAATCACTTGATGCTGATGTCATCGCTTTTCAAGAAGTGGGCTCTATCCAAGCACTAGAGACTGTGTTTGATAAGTCGCAGTGGCAGCTTATTTTATCTGACAGAAAAGACAGCCCAAGCTACACATGTCGTGGCAATGGGTTGACATCGACACAGCAAAAAGTTGCTTTTGCTGTGAAGAAGCCTCTAAATGTAGAGAAAGTCGTTCATCATAAGCAATTTTCTGACATACAAATGGGTTTAAGAAGTGGCTTAGAAGTCCAAATTGGCTATCAAGGTAAAACAATTGACCTATTGAATGTGCACTTGAAAAGCGGCTGCTTCGTAGATGACTACCATCGTTCAGACAAAAAGTCATGTAAATTATTGGCCAAGCAAGTGCCATTACTGGACAACTGGGTTGAAACAAAAAGTGCTGAACAAGCAAACTTCATTGTGCTTGGAGATTTTAACCACAGGTTGACCGCACCATATAACCGCGTGAGTCGTGACCTATACTACCCTAATGGGCTTGCAGACAAGGCTCCAAACGACTTGTCTAAAGCAACATTCTTCAATGCCAACCAAATGCTGACTGGGTGTCATCCTTACTACCCTGCACCAATCGATCACATTTTGGTATCAAACACATTGAAGCAAAAATATGTGCAAGGCAGTGTAAAATTCCACTACTTTGACAATATGAAGCCAAAAGAAATGCTCAGTGACCACTGTGCACTGAGCATTGATTTAAACTAAGTTCAGTTTGAATGCTGGCGGACAACTCACTGCTGTCCGCCTATATTTTACTTTTCTAACTGTTCAATCACATTCAATACAGACTTAAACACACGTTTGTTTGCCAGTCCGATATGTTGATTTACCGCCGCACCATAAGCACCAAAGCGCACCACAACCAATTGTTTTGATGGAATGATCACAACATACTGACCGCGATGCCCACGCAGTGACACCGTATCTTTTGGTAATTTAGGCAACCAAAAACTCATATCATTCAGCCACAATTGACCACCGTAATGTTTATCAACGCCATTACTCATCATCACCTCTTTTAACCAAGTTTCAGAGACAACTTGTTCCCCCTGCCAACGGCCATTATCGATGAACAATTGACCTACTTTGAGCCAGTCATGGACGCTTAGAAACATTCTCGCACCGCCTCTGAGGTTACCTGCTTCATCAAACTCTGCGATTGCATTATTAATACCTAATGGTGAAAATAAATGTGTTTGGTATAAGGTGTTGAGTGTTTGAATATCCCCGCCTGCTGCATCCATCAAAGCTCGGCTCAATAACTGAGTTGTGCCCGTGGCATATTCAAATTGACTCCCTGGCTGATAAGATTTTGGCAGCTGCGATACGTAATTCACCGAGTCTCCGGTGTGATACCACATAGGTGCTAAGTCTTCGTAACCGTGGATATCAGGGGTTTCAGCCCATTTGACGCCAGAACTCATATTCATCAGGTTTTGTACCGTCACGACATGCTCACCAAAGCGCAGTGGCTGATGCAAACTGAGCTTTCCTTGGTCGACCAATAATCCGGTCAATAACCCTGTCAGCGTTTTCGCCATTGACCAACTTAGCATCCGTGAATCACCATGATGATATGCATCATACTGCTGTGCAACCAGCTGACCTTTATACATAACAGCCACGGCGAAAGTATTATCACTCCAGGTGTAGTCTTTATGATTAGTCGCAAAGAATGACGCTAAAGAAATATCATCACGCAGCGCTTTTTCTACCGGTGTACTTGGTGTTTGCGCTGGAAAATCAAGATCCGCTGTTTGCGCATGCAGTTGTGCCGGCGTCAAGTCATGAAGTAACGTACAGCCCAAGCCCTCACGAAAGACAGATGTGCGAGTGAGCGTCATACCATCTACTTGAGTCGATAGCGAGACCTGTTTAGTTGTACTATCAACGTCTATAAACAATCCACCGGATACAGCCCCAAGTGCCTCTGGGATCACTCGTTGTTTAATAAATTCAATTGGCTCGTCAGAAATAAAATGCCTAGAGCACAATTGATTAGCACTGTAGCCTAGCAACACATTAGGATCCGACTTACAGCCGCTCAGCAAGACAAGCGATGCAATGCTCCCCAGTAAAAATTTAGTCTGTTTCATATTTATGCCTTTTATTATTCTTCTGTGTTATGACGAATAACTGAACAATAAATACAAAATACAGACAGGCTAGCTGATGACAGCTCGCTTTGAGAGGCTTAATTGCTCACGCTGCACTACACAATAGACCAATAAGCCTATGCCTAATAACATATTCGCAAACGCAAGCCCCCACACGATGCCTGTGAAGCCCGCGATATAAGCCCCAAAAAATGCAAATGGAATGGATAAGCCAAATAGCCTAATAATACTGACATTCAACGCGGCCATGCTGCGACCAGTCGCATTACAACAACTCACGTACAGCATGGCTGCGGCTAGCGCAATGTATGACAAAGGTAATACGGTTAAAGCAAGTTCAATGGATTGACTAACAAAGGTTTGTTTACAAAACCCCACACCTAATAAATCTGCAGCAGAAAAAAGGACAACAGACACTATCAATTGCCACACAACACAGGTCAAAATAGATAATTTGATACCGCGTCTTACACGCAATGATTTTTTGGCTTCCCAATTTTGTCCAACAAAAATAGGTAATGAAGTCGTCAGTACCATGGGTAATAGCAAAGCGAGAGGCTCCAAACGCATCACAACACCATATGCAGCAACCGCCTCACTGCCTTGTGAAGCGACAATAGCCATCAAAACCGACTGCGCAATAGGCGTAAGCAACTGCATCGACACGATAGGTACCAAAAGGCGTGTTAAACAACGAAAGCCCTGACGGCTTTGCACCGACAACAAATTAATCTTGATAGAAATATTCTCTTTAACGACCAGTGAATACAAAGCCCACAAACACCCGACGGATGCCGCCACTAAATGCGCGATGCCTAATTTTTCCAAGCCAGTTAGCGCCGTATTGGACGTCGCCCAAGGTGAAAACAATCCCGCACTGACAATAACTTGAACAGAGGCAAATACCACCAGCAAATGTGCCGCAGCGCGCATGTTACCGAAAGCCCGCAAAACGCCGAATATAACCATTATTAGGAAGAAAAACACCACAGCAGCCAAACGATACTGCATATAACTACGCAAGGACGCCCACACATCGCCTCGTTGAGAAAAATCTGCAAAACCAAGTAAGTTTAATATGGGTAATAAATTAAACCAGATACACAGCGCTAATATCGCACCAACCAGCGTGGTAAAAATCAAACTCACCGCAGCCAGTTCCTCGACATGTCGAGCTTGCGTCAAACGCGTTGCGACCACAATGCCAAGCCCAATCGCAAAAGCGAACAACGTTGCTTGTATTGGCAGCGTAAAGCTCATTGCTGTTAACTCTTCAACGCCCAATCGAGACGCAAAATAGAGCTCAATCAGATCAGCACTAAATAGCGCTAAAATTGCCCATAGCATAGGAATGGTTAATTGTTTAAGCACTGCACTGGTCGACCCCGTCAAGATCCAGCGCTTTCTGACCGCTCTAGCCCGTTGTTTGAGACATGGTTGGGCGGGTGGACTTGATATAAAACCCTGTGTTCGACTACTTGCCATAATGCGAGGTCAACTCCTTGCTTTTTATTCTTTATAACTACGGACACTATTGTTTTTAATTTATTATGATTTCAAAATAGCTGTTCCATGTAAGAATCAAGACCTGCAAAGTGCAACATAGTTCCCCAAAAAACTTTAAAGTCGACCAAATAGCTAATTTTTCAGACAAGCCACAACCATATATCTTCACCTCGCTATACCACACTTTTCAGAGTCATAAAAAAGCGTCATACTATGGGCAGTAAGCCGTCAGTTAAGTAGTCAGTTCATGGGACACAAAGCCGCAACACCCACAGCCTCTATTTCTTCTCCTTGTATTCGCAATTGTTGTCTTGATGATAAAGACATATGTGTTGGATGCATGAGACACATTGATGAGATTGTCGGCTGGGGAAGCAAAAGCACACTAGAAAAAGAAACCATTTTGGCGCGCTGTGAGCTCAGAAAACGAGAAAAAACAAAACAAAAATCCTGATTTACTCTCACCAACTCAAAGACATAAAATCGCCTTGTATCGTCATGCAGGAGAGTCCCTAAAAAACCTGTTTTACAAATACCATTTTAAAAATATAACCCCTCCTAGCAGAGAGCTTGGCGTTGAGGTAATGCTTCTCCCCCCTTTGTCAATACTCAACTAACATCCAGCCTCAGCGCAGACAATAAAGTGATGATTATAAATGTGCGTCTTGTGAACAAGGGTTAAATACATATTTAAAACAGAATATCCTCACCCATCTCCCTTTATCAATCAATTAGCTTATCGAGTTTAATAAAAAAGTCATTGAAGGTCGCCGACATATCTTCAGAGTGCTCTTGGATCTGTTGCAAGTCATCCTTGGCACTATCTAACGTTTCTCTCAGGGTTTGCTCTTGAGCATCACTCACCCCAAAAGACATCATAGAGTCTTCTACATCAAAAATAAGTCGCTCAACTAACTCTTGGCATGCACTATTATAATTCTTAAATACTAACTCAATATCCTCTAAATCTTTACTGGCAACCTGACTTAACTCCCTAAGTCCCTTATTTTTAGCCTGAATTGCTTTAATATTTGTTTCAAGGCTTTTTAGCCTCGCATCCGCACCTCTTACAACCAAAGCTAAAATATCATTAAAACGACCATATTTTTCTTCATCATCAATTGGCATATTTTTAATTAATAACGAGCAATAAGCGCTGTTAAAAAAGCTGCGTTTTTCAATATTAATCACAGTCTTACTATCACGGCCTTTTTTTAAGAGCTCACTTTCCAGCGGGTTAATTGCGCCACAATTACTGAAATCACGAAACTCCCCTAATAAACCCAATTGAACCGATGCGTGTAAATGCAAGTTTTGACAAGTCGTTAAAATCGCCGTAGATAAATCAGAAAGCGTATTACATTGATAAGAATTTTCTATGAATTCAAGACACAGCCCTAATTCACTGCAACTGGTAATTGCGGTCATGGTGACTTCTTCCGCCACTTCACAGCTGACTTTTAACGTGTCAATTTCATTGCTGTATTTCACCAGGCGTTCAATGCGAAAACTTAACTCTTCGACATCAAAAGGCTTGGTGATATAGTCGTCTCCCCCCGCTTTAAAGCCTTCAAGTTTGTCTTCTACATCATCTTTAGAAGACACAAACAAAACGGGAGTCTGAGAGTTAGTAGGGGCATTTCGAATTGCTTTACAGACCTCATACCCATTCATACCGGGCATAACAACATCTAACAAGATGGCATCATATTTACGCTCATTAAACAATGCGAGCGCCTCCTCCCCGTTGTACGCTGAAAAATACTCGTGAGTTTCACCTAACATTGTTTTAGCAATGTCATGATTTACTTCGTCATCATCGATTAGTAAAATTGAGTACGACATACGCCCCCCAAAAGTGCCTAGTCTCGATATTTCTGAGAAATATCAAAAAATACATCTTCTTTTGCTAAAAATTCATCCAATAGCTCTGGATCAAAATGACTGCCTCGCCCTTCTCTCATAATGGCAATCGCTTTATCATGCTCCATCGCATCTTTGTAAACACGTCGACTAATAAGCGCGTCATACACATCAGCAATAGCCATCATGCGGGCACTGAGCGGAATGTCTTCACCTTTTAACCCCTCAGGGTAGCCCGAACCATCCCATTTTTCATGATGGTAATGCGAGATCTCTTTCGCTGTTTGTAAAAAGCTATCCGCTTGACCCAGCGCAGATTCGGCAGTCTCTATTGCATTGCGGCCGTACACTGTATGGCCTTTCATAATTTCAAATTCTTCTGCTGTTAACTTGCCGGGTTTGAGCAGCACATTGTCGGGGATCCCCACTTTGCCAATATCATGCAGTGGCGCTGACTTATAAAAATTATTAATCACTTCAGGGGTCAACACCGCTTTGTATTTTTCTTTTTCACATAAAATAGTCGCCAGTAACTTCACATACAGTTGTGTTCTGCGAATATGGTTGCCCGTTTCTTGATCGCGCGTTTCAGCAAGACTCGCCATGGCTTGAATGGTCACATCTTGTAAACGTGACATTTGCTCTGTCCGCTTTTGAACCTCTTCTTCCAAATAATCATTTTTGTTTTTTAGAATATCTTTGGACTCTTTGTTTAACAGGTGAGTATTTAATCTAGCCAGCAAAATGGGTGGGCTGATTGGCTTATTAATGTAATCACAAGCGCCTAGTAGGAAGCCCTTTTCCTCATCTTCGACACTGGTTTTTGCGGTTAGGAATATGACGGGGATCTCTCTATGAATATCATGAGATTTCAGGTATTTAATCACTTCATAGCCATTCATTTCTGGCATAACCACATCAAGTAAAATAATATCTACATCGTTTTTTTCAACCACAGAGATTGCTGCTTCACCACTTTTTACCGCTAAAACACGATATTTGTCTTTTATGATTTCAGTCATGAAAGCCAAGTTTTCTTTCACATCGTCCACCACTAACACCGTTTTAAGCTGTTCCATAGTCTCTTCTATACGTTTTGTTGCACAAATGTTCACCACACTCAAAAATATAGGTCTATTATTACTGAAACGCCAAGCACGGACTGGATTAGATGAAAAGTTTAAGAGTCAGCTTCTTTATCACATTCTCGATAATGCTGCTGGTTAGTATCGGGATCTGGCTTATGTCACATTACGTGCGCACAGAGGTCAGTGCTCTATCAGAAAAACAAACGCAGTTATTTAAGCTCACCGAGCTTTCCCATGAACTCAAGCTCAGTTCAGATAACTTAACTAATTTTGCAAGAGCTTACGCTGTAACAGGCAATGATAAGTGGCAGCAGTTATTTAGTTACGCGCTACTCGTCCGTGATGGAAAAGTAAGAGCAGAAAATGCCAACACCTATGACTATTGGGACAGCCTAGCTGCACCTCATTCCAGTGTCCCAGAAATCATTAGAGTCAATGATGGGCATAATATTATTGAACGTTTTCAGCAACTCGGCGCACAAGACTTTGAACTGTTGCAAATGCAAAACGCGCTCTCTACTTCTAATTCGCTTGTTAGCCTCGAACGACGCGCATTTAATGCCATTCAAGGTATTCATAAAGACACTTATGGAAATTGGGTTAAAGACTCAGATCCTGATTTAATTAGCGCTCAAAAAATTCTTTTTAGTGATAATTACTTAGTCGAAAAATCTAAAATTATGTCAGCCATCGGTGAGGCGCATAGGGCCATTACATCTAGGCTAACTGCAGAATTAGAGAGCCACCAAAATAGCCTCAATACCGCATACATGATGCGGAATATTTTTAACTTAATACTGCTGTTAAATATAGCACTGTCATTTTACTTACTCTGGAAGCTGTACATTAACCCTGTCGCTTCAATTCAAAAACAAGTCGTCAGTAATGTTGAGCAAGGTAATTACAATTTCACGCTCGACGAATCCGTTAAGGGGGATCTCTCTGATTTATCGAAATCGATGAACAAATTACTCAATGACCTGTCTGAGCAGCTTGAATTCAACACCATTATGAAAGATTTTGGCCTTGCACTCAGAGGCAAGAAAAACCCCAATGATTTAGGTGAAGAGCTACTGCAATTTTTGGAGCAGCGCTTATCGGTGCCATTGTTGGGTTTGTATGTTTTTGAAGAACAAAAAGTACTCACTCGAGTAGCTGGTACAGGCTACAGCAGCAACTGCGCTAGAACCTACAGTAATTATGACTCAATTCACTTTCATGTTTTAAGTACGCAAAAGCCTTACTCGATGAAATTTGAAAAAGAGCAATATGCCATTGAACTCAATGGTGAAAAGCTCTCTATTTGTGAACTGTATTATTTCCCCTTGGTGGTTAGCAATGACAGCATCGGGTTACTCGAGCTCGGTAGTCTCGTTGAGTTAACTGATCAGGACTATAAATGGGTGAAATCTGTGATCAATGATTTAGCGGTCAGTTTACAGTTAACCCAAAACATTGACTTACAGTCAAAAGCAGAAAAGCGCATTGTCGAGCAACTAGAGCTCAACAAAAAAATCCTCGATGCTATCCCAAGCCCAATGTACTACAAAAATAGTTCAGGCAACTATTTAGGCGTTAACAGTGTATTTCATCAGTACTTTGGCACCTTTGATGCGGACGTACTTGATGCTACAGCAGAAGACATTTTTAATTACGACATAGCTCAAGTGTTCGAGCAATCTCACCAAGACCTTATTGATGGGAAGTCTAACCAACACTATGAAATAAAAATTGAAAATTCCGAGGGTGAACCCCGTAATTTTATTGTTTATGAAGCTGTGTTTACCAATGCAGAAAACCAACTAGCTGGCGTTGTTGGTTTATTGCTTGATGTGACTGAACGCAAGCAAATGGAACTAGAACTCAGATTGGCGAAAGATAAAGCCGACGAAATGAGTACAGCCAAAGGCGAGTTTTTGGCAAACATGAGCCATGAAATTCGTACGCCTATGAACGCCATTATTGGCATGAGTCACTTAGCCCTTAGAACAGAGCTCACAACTCAACAGTCTGGCTACATTAACAAAATAGACCAAGCGGCAAAAAGCTTACTTGGCATTATCAATGATATTTTGGACTTTTCAAAAATCGAGTCTGGCAAACTAGAAATTGAAAATATCGATTTTTCTCTGCAAGAAGTGATGGACAACGTGGTTAATATCAATGTTATCCGAATGCAGGAAAAGGGCTTAGAGATGCTGTTAGACATCGCGCCAGATGTGCCGATCAGCCTAGTTGGCGACCCTTTAAGATTAGGTCAGGTACTCATCAATCTCTGTGGCAATGCCATTAAGTTTACTGAACGAGGTGAGATCACCATTTGTGTGACCACCGTCGAGCAATTAGATGAGCAAACCACCCTCAAGTTCACCGTTAAAGATACCGGCATCGGCATGTCAAAAGAGCAGCAGAACAAGCTCTTCAAAGCTTTTTCACAAGCCGATGGCTCTATCACACGTAAATATGGCGGTACCGGTCTCGGTCTCAGCATCTCGAAAAAATTGGTAGAGTTAATGGACGGCACTATAGGCGTGCACAGCGAGCAAGGGCAAGGTTCTGAATTCTTCTTCACCGTTCGCTGTGGCTTACAATCAGCTAAATTAACTAATGTTATTTGTCCAGATAGCCAACTTGCTGGCAAACATGTGCTTGTCGTGGATGACAATGAGAGTGCGCGTGCCATTTTAACCAATCTTCTCAAAGCAATGAAGTTCCAAGTCACTTGCGCAGCGAGTGGTTCAGGCGCCGTAGAGCTCGTGCAAGGCAGTGACTTTGATATCATATTTATGGATTGGAAAATGCCCAATATGAGCGGCATTGACGCCATTCAACATATTCGGGCGCTCGAATTACAAAAAGAACCCAAATACGTGCTTGTCACCGCTTATGGCACAGACATCGGCATGAACTCTGAAATACATGACCTGATAGATGCCATTATACTTAAACCAGTCAACGCATCCGTATTACTTGATGCCATCATGGAGTCATTCCAATTAAGTGGTCAATCCATCAATTCTGTCACTCAAGAGACGCACAGTGATGGTGTTCCTTCTTTTGACAAACAAAAAGTACTACTCGTAGAGGACAATAGCACCAATCAAGAAATTGCCAATGAGATGTTAAGCTCATTAAACCTAGACGTTACCATCGCTGACAATGGGCAAGTCGCCATTGATAAAGTGAAAAACAATCAGTTTGATATTGTTTTGATGGATATTCAAATGCCCGTTATGGATGGATACACAGCGACCAAAAAAATCCGTGAGCTCAGTCAATTTGATAATTTACCCATTGTCGCCATGACCGCAAATGTGATGAAAGAGGATTTACAAAAATGTGAATCGGCAGGCATGAATGGGCATATAGGTAAACCGATCAATTTCAATCAAATGGCAGAGACCGTGCATCAGCACTTATACGGTAACACGGCCGCAACCAAGCAAGCCGAACCGCTGCCCACCCCCAAAAAAGCCGAACACGATAACAAACCACAACCAGCAGTAAAACTGGAAGGCGTCGATATAGAGCGTGCCATTAAGCGTTTAGGGGGCAATGAAAAAGCATTCTGGAGTATCATTAAAAAGTTTGCCAGAAATCAGATCGAAGAGACTATTAACCTAAACCAAGCGCTAGTGATCGGCGACTTAGAACACGCTGAACGCATTGCTCATTCACTCAAAGGAGCCAGTGCAAACTTATGTATTGATCAACTATCTAAACAAGCTTCGGATATTGAAAGTGCCATTTCAAAGCAGCAAAGTGTAGACCCTGTAGATGTTGAAGCCTTAACTGACTTTTTAAGAAATTTACACAAGCAATTAAGTGAGTTGCAAACAGAAGAAGCGCCACCTCCTCCTTCATCCAATGTCGTCAGCTTAAAGGTAACAAGAGACGACTTTCTGGAGCTTGAAGAGCTTTTACTTAGCTGCGACACCCAATCTGTTGAAAAAGTACATGAGCTCAAAGCAAATCATAAAATTAGTGAGTCTACCTGTAACCAGCTCGTTGAATTAATAGAAGATTTTGAATTTGATCAGGCCAGAGAGGTCATTGCAAAATTATTAGAGCAATCTGCTTAAAGTTACTCAACATAACATGCATTCAGAGGAGGCCTGGGGTAAGGCAAACTAAGTACCGTAATTTAAGCAACAAAACATTGCCAAAGTTAGTCCATTTTTACAGGCCTCTGTGACCATCATCATGTTGGACTAATATACACATTGTTACGAATGACGGTCCCTGAAAAATCAAACGTGATTTCACCGACCTGTTTAAACCCTAAGCGCTGGTAAAAATGATTAGACGCATTTTCAACCCAAGTATACAACCAGAATTGTGTACCCCAGCGCTGTGATATGGCATCTAAAAGCTGCTTGCCAATACCTTGCCCTTGAAAATGAGTGTGAACATAGAGCTTTTCAACTTCAAAGCCATAGTGTTTATCTTGATATCGTGAAACCAAATTCACCACAGCAAACCCGATGACGGCGCTATCGTTCAAGCAAACCAAAACACCGTATTCGTCGCTCTGTATAAGTGCTTTAAAATAGTCAGCGGTAAAATGGCTCAATGCAAAAGCTGCATAGTCATCACGCATGCCGTCCGTTGTATAAGTTGTTAACCATACCTGTAATGCCAATGCCGCTAGACTGCGCGTATCTTGTAATTGTGCTTCTCTAATCATCTTAACTTTATATTTATTTCGAAGTTATATATTTCGTACTGTGTACGGTGGCTGGTGTTTGCGACATGACGCTCAGCTTTGGTTATCCAATATCACAATCTCTCCTAAAAAGCCGGCATCAGAAACCGTGCTATAACTCAACGCATTAGGGCCTGCGTGCAGAACCAGATCCTCACCATCTAACAGCCCATTGTTATTACTATCTTTATAAAGCGCGCCAATATGTGCGAATTGGCCATTTTGTCGATATCTAACCGCAATAAAATCTCCAGGCGAAATATCAGCGCCCCATTTTATCGCTGAACCTGCCCCTTTGAAGTCACTCAGATTTGCTTTATGTTTTAAATTCGTCACAAGCCATGCCACGTTGCGATCATGTACTTTGCCATTATTATGTATCGCATGCGCAGCCATAAGAACATCAGCACAGTCAACGCCCAAATAATGCTGGCTCTGGTAAGGTACTGAGCCAAATATCGCAGGAACATTAAAAAAGCTACTTAACGTGCCCAAATACCCGTCACCGGTTGTGAAAGAAACTCTCAGCACGTGCTTACTCAATCCTCGATGATCAGTGTCCCGTACACCTGTACTGACGCGTTTTATTCCGTTGACCCCAATCACCTCCACTTCAAACCAAAAGCTACCTACATCCGCATGGTAATAATGCGAGTTGAACACATTATTTTGCTTTAACAAACCAGCATCAACGGTAATATACGGGTGGTTATCGAATTGCTTCAGATGCTTTTGCTGATAACGTACTTTGCCAAAACCTGCCCACTGATACGGGTTTTGCTCCCACGGGTGATTTGCGTTTTTATAATACTGGCTGGTATCCGGAATGATTTGATACCAACGAACCTGCTCACCTTGAGCTACATCGACTTTTAATCGCACTGCACTACCCGATGGCGAGACCACTGCTGATCTGATATGCCAAGCTTGCTCAGACATTAACTGCGAATAAATCTCCACATTGGCGAATAGGCTTAAACTCAAAATGGAGCAGATAAATAGGGAAAAGTGTCTAAGTAGCTTCATCATGCCATCCTTTTATATCACTTATATCACTACGATTTTAAATACCCTTTAAATAGATAACTTAACCAACGAATATCTTCTGCCCCTAAACACGCTTTCTCGTGTAGGTCTTTATTTTCAATCACATCTTGATATACGTGTGATAAAGCGTCGACGGTGAGCACTTTCCATTGCTCTTTCTCAATCACACTATAATCTGTGCCATTGAATGCTTCATCCATAAGTGGATCATACTCTTGCTCATTGGTGCGCAGCGCTGTCTCTAATCTAGCTAAAATGGGGTTCACCAACTTTATAACGTCCCCCTCTGAAAACTCTTTTTGCACATTCAGTTGCGCTAACTTAATTTGCTTTTCCACCGACGCCTCTGACAGTCTTTCCCCTAAAGGGCGAATACCATGTTTATTCACAAGCCCGGTAATACTGGGTAAAGCAGCTTTGGCAGCAATCGCCGCCCCCACAGCTGGATTAACCAGTGCAGACAGCCCTCCAATAACTAACATGCCGTAAGTTAATTTAGTATCCAACGCATCGATATCATCAGCAAGCTGCTCCAACCTACTTTGCTGATCACCTTTTTGCGCTCGAACCATAGATTCGGTTTGTTCAGAGAGTATATGGGATAATAATTGTTCAGCATGCGCATTAGCAAAGTGAAAGACACGCCTTTTAGGTAACGTATTTACCTCGGGAATACCTTCAGGTAGGCTTCTAATGGTATGAAGCGCAACTTTATGCACTCCCAATTCATAAGGAATAACAAAATAATGTTTTTCATCAACACCCAGCACTTTTGAGAGATAAAATGACGATAACAGGGGAAGCCCCACGACAGTATCTTTGAACACAGCAAATCGTTCGTTTATCTGTGTGCCAACTTGACCCACCTCTCCTGCTAACGCTTGTAGTTTACTCAGTACTGTTTTTTGCATTTGTCATACCTCCCTGTATCAACTTAGCATAAATGGTCGCTCACGTTATTTAAAGCAAATAACTTAGCTCCTTTTTAGACTTTGTTGGCACAAATTCAGTAATTTGATATTCGGCAATACCTGTTTTAAAAAACGGATCTTCATTCAATGTTAGTTCTAGCGCTTCTTTAGAAGAAGACTTTGCTAAAATAACACCTCCCGTGCGAGGCTCTATTGGACCCGACATGAGAAAAATACCATCGTCATAGCAGCGATCTAAATACTCTTTATGCAGTGGTAAATACTTCTCAACTTCAGATAAGCCAACAAGATAATTAAGCGTGACGATAAACATGGCGTGTTCCTTGTGTTATTGATTAGGCGCACTCTTTGCGCTGCCAAACTGGATAAGTTAAAGACAAATTTCCGTACCCATTTTAGCACAATGATAAATGTAACAATCGAAACGCGAACTGTATAGTCTTACTTTACATTTACTTACAACATATGAAGTTTTAGCACTAATGAAATGATTTAAAGTATTGTGCGACAATTTGTCACATACCTAGCTGCAAATTAATTACATATAATCCAACAATTATCCTCAATATAATAATAATCAAATGCTAAAACAGTTGATAACTTGGCATAGAAGAATTGCACTATTTTGTTTCATTCCCTTTGTTATTTGGGCACTATCAGGCTTATTGCACCCTGCGATGTCGCACTTTGCAAAAGCGCCATTTATTCAATCCAGTCCGGTCAAAATAAATAAAAGTGATTTAAAAAATTACATAGCACTACAAGTTGCACTAACGCAGCGGGAGATTGCTCAGTTCAGTCACGCCAGCCTAGTGGAGTACAATGGCAGCCTCTTTTATCAAGTGATGGAACAATCACTTAATCATCTTGATGTACATTATCTGCCGCTGAGCGAGTCACAACTAAACCTGACAGACATTGAATATGCTCAGTATCTCGCCAAAAGGTGGAGTAAACAGAATATCGTCGACGCCCAGCTCATCACACAATTTAGTGCGGCTTATCCTGAAATAAATAGAGTATTACCTGTTTACCGCATACAACTGGATACTGGCAATCACCTGTATATCGATACGCTTGCGAAGCGGATCACAGCCCATAACACCCCTCTGAGAGATACCCTTTCATATTGGTTTAAACAACTTCATACTTGGCAATTCGCAGGCGACAGACATAGCCCATGGCGAATTGTACCAATGCTCATGATAAGTATCGCACTACTGGTGATGGCTACCCTAGGTTTAATCGCATACAGTGTGCTCTGGCCAAGGATAAAATCAAATCAGCAGTCGATTAGGTCATTTCATAGAGGGACGGGACTCATATTGAGCTTTTGTCTACTGGGCTTTTCAAGCAGCAGCACACATATCTTGATCGACAAATTCTTTGTACAAGCGTTTAGAACGCTACAACCTAATAACCAAATTGCCACTTTGGATATTAACCACGACCCTGTACAGGCCCTGCTCAGTGCGCAAGGAGATAACTTTCAATTAGTCAATATCAATGGGCAGATCGTCAGTCAAATCGTGTCTTTTGAAAAGCGAGCAATGCATTTTTCATATTGGGACACCCAACAGACCACCTATGACAACAGCAGCTTTGTACAATCTATACTACTTGAGCAACTTGAAGTTTCCGGTCCCCTTAATCACAGCGAAAAAGTTGATAAATTCGGACCAACTTACGGATTCATCAACAAACGTTTGCCAGTGCAGCAACTGAGCTTTGAGCATTCACCGGAAGTACTTTACAGCGTAGAGCTTCATACCGGCTATATTGCTGCGGTTAATGATCGTTGGCAAACAGCACGCAGTTGGCACTTTGGATACCTACATAAATATCACTTTTTAAACCCCCTGGGTAAGGGCTTGCGTGATAGTATCATCACTGCGATCTGCCTTGGTCTCGTTTTAGTTGCTTTAACAGGTACTTATATGTACTTTTCAAAACGCCTTCGCCAGCGTCGTGCGAAACTGCAACGTAACTTAAAAAATAACGAATTATTAGAAAATAACTAAGGAACAAGCATAATGAAATCTGGCTTTTCTTATTCCCTCATTGCCATTGCACTTTTGCAGGCTGACGTAGTTTGGGCGCAACAACAAAATGATGATATTGAAAAAATCATTGTCACAGCCAGTCGGACAATAAAAGCCAATACTGACTTAGCGCTCAGCGCTGGCAGCGTGTCAACCGAAGTGATAAGAAATGATAACGCGCAACATGTGTCAGAATCACTCGAAACCATTTCAGGCGTTTTACTCAATCAACTGTCCGGTGGACAAGGCCACAATGCTGCGATCCGTATGCCGATAAATTTCGGGGGGTATACGCTATATTTACAAGATAATGTCCCTTTACAATCAGCCGCTTTTTATAACCATAATGCCCTTTGGTGGGCAAGTACTAACTCCTCAGTTTCTCGTTTAGAAGTCATTAAAGGGGCTGGGACCAGTCTGTATGGCTCTGGCGCAGTTGCTGCAACCGTCAATGTCATTTCAGCACCGATAGACGAGGATAGCAACGAATTCGGTATCACATTAGGTGAAAGTAGCTATCAAAGAGTGAACGGTAGTAAGACATACAACATGTCAGACTCAAACGGCATTAGAGTGAGTGCAGCCTACTTAAATAATGAAGGATGGAGAGATCACAGCAGTGTCGAGAAGTCTGAGCTCAATGTGTTGCATGAACTACAACTTGACGGCAAGCAAAGCTTAAGAACAAGCTTGATTGCATCTACATTAGATCAGCAAATGCTAAACACATTAAGTGAAGAAGCATTTTTACAAGACCCGACACAATCTGGCCTGCAACCAGCTGTACTCGCCATTGATCCTCGCAGAAAAACGGACTACCTGAGAATTAGCTCAGAATATGTGTATGATGATAACGACCTTTATGCCTCAGTGATCCCTTATTTTCGTTATCGGACCAATGATTATATAGCAACTTGGCAGCCAAGCATGCCAAATATTGAATCCAGCGTCAGGAGCATCGGCCTTTTAGCCTTAACCAACTTTAGACACAGCGTAAATTTTGAAACCACATTTGGTATAGATTTAGAGCGCTCAGAAGGGGATGACTTTTCATACCAACCAACTACAGTGACAACCACTGGCTGGGGAGCTGCCACCTACCCTCAAGGCCATATATTTTACAAAGACTCAACAACCTTCACAGGGATCTCGCCCTACATTCAGCATTCGGGCCAATTAACAGAACAATTAAGCTATGCATTAGGCCTAAGGTACGATCATAATAAGTATCAGTTTGATAACAAACTGCCCGCGTATGATAACGACGGATTTGGCAACCGCTCTATTGCAAGCCGAGAAGATACTTTCAAACACTTGAGTCCAAAAGCCAGCTTAAATTACACATTAGACGCGCAATCTAGCATTTATGCTCGCTATGCAAATGCAATTCGCATTCCGACAGCGTCAGAGCTCTACCACCTTAAATCCAAGGAAACGAGTTCGCAACTAGGTTCAATCAATGAAGAAACATCCGATACCTATGAGGTGGGATATAAAGCCAACTTGGAAAACCTTTCTATTGAGCTCGCATACTATGTAATGGACGTCAAAGAAGCCATTGTGACTGCAACTGATGGATATGGTGCTAGTTTCCGAGTTAATGCATCGGAAGTTCGACATCAAGGATTTGAGCTTGGCACTACCTATACATTTTCTCCAACATGGTCCTTAGCGCTGGCTTATAGTCAATCAGACCATGAATTTGTGCATTATATTAAAGGGAATAACTTAGTTAAAAACGAGGACGATGATTTATCCAACAACAGTCTAGTTATGGCACCCGAATATGTTGCTAACCTCCGTTTAAACTACAATAGCCAATTTATTGCTGGATTAAATGTCACTGCTGAAATAAAAAGTATTGGCGACTATTGGATGGACTCGGAAAATACTCGTCAATATAGTGGTTATACCATTGCCAATTTAAAAGCAAATTATCAAGTGACTGATGCGCTAAAATTACATGCCCGGGTAGCCAATATCACAGATAAAACATATGCTCTACAAGCTGAGATTAGATTTAACAAAGAGCGTATTCAACCTGGTGCTCCCCGTATGGCTTATGTTGGATTGAGTTATACATTTTAGTGACACATTTCAAGTTGATTAAAAATTTTAAAGGGGTCCAAAGAAACTGGACTCCTTTTTAAAATCACCCTGATTGAGTATATAAAAATTGGCTTTCCTCCTTCCCCATTGCATTTAGTGTTATTCAAACATGCTATAAAATATTTTATATTTGCAAATCTCAACAGCGACCCTAAAGCCATTCTGATCAGACAGAACCAATTACAACCCAAGAATATTGAATATGAAAAGTAAATAAATCTAAAAACCGATAAAAAACACTCATATTATATAGAGTATACATTCAAAAAAAATAGAATAAATGATATATTTAAGTTTTTATAGATCTGAAAAAACCATAAATAAATATGCTTAAAATATTCAAAAAAGAGACATCAAGGATATAAGATGACATTGAGTAACTTAAGGACAAAACGTAAAGTATTAGCTTGTCTGGCACTTAGTACGCTGTTAAGTGCGTGCGGCGGCTCTGACAATAACACTAAGAGCTTAGAAAATAAAAATTCAGGGTCTCAATTAACAGACGAAGGCAAGACTTCAAATAGTAATAACCCAGAAAATAACCAGAATGCTTCTGACAACAAAGGGAATAATAACCCTGATAACGGCAGCGACAACTCTAAAAATGACGGTAATGCCAGTAGTAATAATAATCAATCTCCTCAATTAAATATCACTGGCAGCACAAAAGTTCTAGAACAAGTACCCATCACTTTGCATGCCAACGCAACTGATACTGATGGTGAAATAAGCCATTATAGCTGGCACTATGACGATGCGTTATTCACAGCACAAGACAAGTATGCTTCGACGTTAACCATAACCAGTCATAATATCCTAGCGCACGTAGACACTGAAATATCACTGACAGTAACAGACAACCATGGTGCTCAAACAACCGCAACGCATCTTTTGACTGTTGAGGCTTTGGCCAATTTAGCGCCTTCTCTCGATATCATTGGCCCTGAATCAGTCTTTGAAGACACCGTATTTTCGCTCAATGCTGACGCGCTTGATAGCGATGGACAAATCAAATCAATACAATGGGAACATGACTCAGCGCTAGCCCTTAGCCTAGATGGCGTCGACTCTTCGATACTCACCATAACAACACCTAATATATTTGAAAATCAGACTGTCACTTTTACAGCTTCTGCACAAGATAATCAGGGCGCAACGAACACCAAAAGTCACACGGTGACTATCAAAGCATTAGACAATGTTGGCGCAGATGTATCCATTAATGGTCCTGACCACATCGAAGAAAAGCAAAGCTTTATTTTGCAAGGTACAGCACGAGATATTGATGGCGGAGAAATACAAAGCTATCAATGGTCTTACTCAGGCGAGCTTGCATTAACCTTAAATGGGCGCGATACGCAAACACTGACTGTGAAGTCACCTGATATTCAAGAGGATACGCGTGTTACTTTTAAACTTGACGCAACCGATGATCAAGGGCTCACCACCAGTACCACTCACACCGTCGAAATTAGTGCCATCACACAGCAATTAACGCTTGCTGGCAAAGTGACTGATCAACCGATCGCTTATGCGAATGTAGAGCTCACATTTGATGGTCAAACCTTTACGACACAAGCTGATGAAACAGGTGCATATCAGCTGGACATCGTGTATGACGAGTCACAGTCAACCGAGCTTGCAAAACTCAGAGCAACCGGTTCCTTCGCGCAGAACAATGCCCATGTTGAATTTATCTCTCAGCTTGGCGATTTAGCGCACCTCACGCAAAAAGCAGGTGAAGATAAGCAACTAGATGCCAATGAAGAATTTGGTGTGAATGTCACCAATATAACCACCTCTGAATTTGCACTCATTAAAAGGCAGGTCAACCAGCTAAAAACAGCCGATGAGCTTGAAAAAGCCCGAAAAAATGTCGAACCAGCTGAGAAAATGCGTTTAGCTAAGCTGATAAAAGCCATCGTCGATCATAACGTCACATTGCCTGAAAACGTCAAAAATACCCTTGAATTAGTACAAGATGAAGACACTGCTGATAGCGCAATAGTACAATTGGAAGAAGAGCAAGCTGAATTGCTGGCGAAAATTCAAACGGCTATCGAGCAAGATAGTGACTTAGTAAAAGCAGCAACAACCATAGCAGCTGGAGACTACTTCCTCTCTGAAGCGCGATTTTTTAACGGTTTGGGCTTGGCTTTAAAATTGGAAGCCGACGGTACGGGCTTTGTTGCAAATACCAACGACAGTGACTTTACTTGGCAAAAAGTAAACAACACCATCAATATAGTATTCAATACACCGACGACTCTCACTGGAGTCAACATAGATTTATTTGGGCTTAGTCTGAACATCATAGAAAGCCAAAATAGCGCACATACAGTAGAGACTGTGCTACTTTCAAATAATGCCGAGCAAGGGCCCGCTCCTTTTATCGCTAAGCTTGCAAATAAAAGTGCATTTATTCAGCCAGAACGAGACAACTTCAAAGGTGAATGGTCATTACAACTTTCACAAAGTGACTCTCTATTAAAGTCACTAAGATTGAATTTTATAAATGACAGCCAAGTTGAGCTCAATAATGGTACTGAGACAATGACCGCTAGCTGGGAGTTGATCGATAGCGGCCAAACACTACAAATAAAGCACCCACAACGTACATTAACTCTCAATATTGTCAGAGAGTTCAAGCTCGGCTTACAAGTGCTGGTAAACGATGGAAAAGTGACTTCAGGGGTCATGGTACGCCATCAAAACATTAATTTTGACGATATTAACTTCGCAAAAACATGGATACCTTTTAAAACAAAAGGTGATAAACACGCTTTTGTCGTAGATGATAAGAATAAGTTTCACTTTAACTGGCAGCATAATGTCAAGGTTGAAAACCAGCAGGGCAAGCTAACACGCAATCACTACCAATTCTCTGGACAAGACCGCGCATTTTGTGATGTCGCGCTAACACAATGTGCAATCACCAAGCGCCAGACATATGAGTTAATCGCCTCATCGGATAATTTAATTGCAATTCAACACACCGCTTTTGAGCATACAAATGACTCTGTAGTACAAGTTGCGCGTTCAATGCATATTTACAAATTAAGCGATAAAGCAATTAACAAGCCTACGCAGTTTGATGAAACCTTTTTCAGCAGCACCACCGCGCCTCATTTATTGGTAGGCTCAGTTAACCTGCTCGCGCAAGAATACGGCAGGGGTATAAACTTAAAGCAAATAGAAAATTGCCCACCGCAAGCACACAGTGACTGTCGTCCAAAAGTTCAATACAACGACGGGATTTATTGGGCTGAACTCGCAGATGGCCATCTTAAATTAACCAACACAGTGAACAGTGCGGTTGTATATCTCACTATTGGTCAGGCAAACCAAGAAGGCCTGGCTATCTGTGTCAATAATTTTGACTGCGGCCCTCGCAGTGGTCGTCAGTTCAAATTTGAATGGCCTCATTTAAATATAAATATCAAGCAAACCGGCCAAGGTTTAGTAGTCCCCACGGTGACTGCGTTTGAATTTGGCAAGGACTTTGAACTTGTGTTAACACCAGAAAAAAACAACGAGCTCATTTACGTGCGTGGCTGTGAGGGTGAGCTTATTGATAAAGGATTAACCACATCATTATTCAAAATCACCAACCCCACCGAAGACTGTGAGATAGAGGTAGATTTTTCTCCCCGTCCTCTTCATCTAGGTGAAACCACAGTAATGATGGACAGTACAGACCAATTTAACGTGCCTCTGCACTTTATCTTTAATATTAGTAAAGATGGACAAGGTATACTTAAGTCTGAGTATGAAGTTCGCTCATTTTCAAGGCTCCCTAAGTTCACGATAAAAAAGCACTCAGACACTGAATATGTAGCCAAATTTGACAGCGCTTACACTAGCATCCCAATCAATAAGCCGGTTTCTTTTGATAACAATACACAATTTATCAAGATAGCTGGCTTTAAGTTCACCTATGAAGGAGAGCAACTATTTATATCTTGGTTAGAGTATAAGCGCGAAGATGACCTTCAATATTTAGAACCAATAGCGGTTAAGGCAACTAAGCAAATTACACCGATGCCATTAATGGATAAACTCATTGGTGAGTGGGCTTTATCTTTTGATACTTACATCGATTCTGAATCTTCGAATGCACAGAAAAACGTCTCACTCACATTTAACCAAGATGGCACTGGCAGCCTCAACATGGGCAGGTACATAGCTGAGCACTTAGAAGATAAAGCGTTTTCGTTCAATTGGACAATAACCCCAGAGGGCTTAGTTGAATTGACCGCTAATAATACAGATTATGCGCTACTTAGAGTGGTTTCAGAGCACAACGGTATCCATGTTTTATCTATTGAGCAGTCATCAATTGCATTGGACGACCCACAATATTATGACTGGCTCAGAGTTGGGGTTGGCGCGTTTATTAAAAAAGCAGACACACCATTTAGCTTCGCGGATATTGCTGGTAACTTATCAGACGACTGGGGAGACTTCACTCTGTATAGCGATGGCATCGCAAGAAGAGCTAATTTACATGGTACTGAAATCACCACTCTAAAAAATAACCGCCTAACAGTCACAGCCACACCTACTTGTACAAAAACAATGAACGGCTGTTTACTAAGTTTTGAAAGAGACTATGAGCTTCTTGCACAAAATGGGCAACAATTTTACGTCTACCGATATGTAAATAATATCAGGCACCTTTCTGTTTTAAATACCGATAATACACCAACAGAAATAAGCCATCGCGCACTTATGAAAGCAAACCCTAGCTATTTCCGTTCGCTAAGGTTATACGAGCGTTCAAAACACGGTATAGACATTTGGGAGCTTACCTATGCCCAAAAAGGTTTTAACCTTGTTACACCTGTATATACCCGCAATAAAGAAGTAATGTATACATTTGACCATGAGGGGATGGTTAAGGAATCTACTGGTGACATTGTTCTTTTTGTTCCTATCGAAAGCAACTCAAGTGGCATTTGGTTTTGTGAAATTCCTAAAGATGGTGAATGTAGCGAAAAAAACAAGCGATTTTTAGAATACACCGTACCTGCACACCCTATCAAACTTAATATAGATGGCCCTGGTACTGTGACGTCAAATTTACAAAACGGCACCATTTTACATGAACATAACTTAGAGCTAACGGCATCTGCAAAGAAAAGTGGCTTTTATGTTAGCAGCGTCGAAGGTTGTGGGCTTCAATATCGCGAACATAATGCGCGCTATTTGACATATGGGGCCAGTGATATCAAAAGCCCCTGCGAAGTAACTATAAAAGTGGAGGAAATACCCGACTCTATCGCGGAAAAAATCGGCGTAACTGATCCTGCTTTAAAAGCGTGTATCGATAACTACAAACATTATAGCCCTACCTTTCTTCTGTATGGCCAAGCGTTAAACTGTATTGGCAGCGATGAACATAATACAATCAATGATCTAACCGGCCTAAGTAACTTTATTAACCTATCAGCACTGCAATTTAATTCAATGGCGGTGACACTAGATAACAAATCGATTTCAGAGTTGAGCAAACTCCCTCGACTGCAAACGCTCTCGATTCAGAGCTCACTTGCCACCGATGTAGATATGAGTTCATTACAAAGACTCAGATATCTTTATCTTCGGGGTCAAAATACGCCTAACCTGACCTTCACGCCATCACCTAATTTAGAACATGTAGGTATTGAGAGTGATGTACTGGAAAGCCTTGCATTTATGAATGCAGCACAGCTTGGTAGCTTATCGGTTGACAGCGACAAGCTGAAAGCCATCGATCTTTCTCAAGCACAAGGTTTAGAAACGTTAAGACTAAAGCGGAGCATAATCGATACACTCGATCTGACGCACAACACAGCACTAAAAGAAGTCGACATTTCACAAAGTGGGATTGCACAAATTGCAGGCGTCACACCAAGTCACGCGCTTGCCGACTTAGATGCCCGACTATCTAAACTGACCAGCTTAGACTTATCTCAATATGCTCAGCTACAAGCGCTTAATATAGCGCAAAACCAGTTTACGACATTGGATATTTCACAAGTTGAGCAGTTAAAATCTTTGAGTGCTTACGATAACCCATTAACATCACTCATCACGATAGAAGGCAGTCAACTTAAGTCACTTAGCATTAATGACACTCAAATCGACACACTTAATACTCCGCATTTACTAAACCTGCGCACTTTGAGTGCGGATAATACTAAGTTAAAAGAACTCCAACTTACAGGTTTAAGAGAGTTAACTTGGTTAAGTGCATCGGATAACACCCTCACTGAACTGGACTTGTCTGACGCTGAGAAGTTATGGAACGTTTATTTTAAGAATAATACGCTGCAATCGATTATTCCTGGGCCAAATACAGACATCACTATGTATTTGGAAGGCACACAAGTCAGTGAAAAGGCACAAGCAGTCATAGATCAACAAGGGTATAAAATTATAAATTAATCTACTCTTAAACTCTAAAAGCCGCTAGCAAGCGGCTTTTTTTATAATTGAAGAGACAAATCGTTTCATTCCAACGCACAATTAATTGTCTTTGCACATATAAAGCGCCTTCAGCTGTAGCAGTAAAGACAGGTTTTTGCTTAATATTCGATTTCGAATTCGAGTTTAAAAGCACGTTTGGAACAGATAAAAACATGATGCGTGCCTCTTTAAAAACAACGGAAACGTTGACATTGATTTACTTTTGCCCATAGTCCAAACCATCTACTATGCTTCAACACACCACCGCCAAATGCTAAAATTTGTATGTATAACATAGGGAGCATAACAATGAATAAACAAAAACTCACCTTAGCACTGCTGACTTTTACAATACTAGCGGGGTGCGAGTCCTCTTCTCCTTCTCCGGTTACAGAGCTGCCTGCTGACAATGGCTCCCCTGTGGTAGTGACGCCCGAAGAAATGGCACCAGAAATAGTGACGGCAAAAGAACAAAATGACATCTCGACAGACTCCCTCCCTGTTGAAATCAGTTGCGAGCCTCTGAAATATCACTGTCACTCACAGCGCAAAGCACCCGCGCTCAGTAAAGAAACCGACAAGAATTTATCCGCCGCATTAAATATCGCAGACCGAGGTTTTGCGATATCCGCCGCTAGAAGGTTGGAAAGCGTTAAAGCTAAAAATGATTATGAGCAGGCTATACTGCATTACCATTTAGCTAATCTAAATACGGAAATAATGGGTAAAAACGCTGTCGCTCTAGACTACATTTTAAAAGCGATAGACAGTGGCAATTTACCTGCTGAAGAATACAAATCAGCACTTTACCTTGAAATTATGCTTCTAGTTGAACTAGGTTGGTTCGACATGAGCGAGGAAAAGGCATTACAGTATTTCGCCTATATCGATGAGCCATTTGATATGGATATCTTCGAGTTGTTTGAACAAATCGCTCAACTGAAACGAGACCAAAAGCGTCACGACTTGTTACTCGAAATTCAAACCATGTTTGATGAGCAAGAGCAACGACAAGCTGCCCAAGAAGTACTGGATGAAATACAATCACGAGTAAACAAAAACCGTTTAACCCATTCACAAGTTAAGTTGCAAATTAACAAAACTCGCAAACTCAAAGACAACTCAACATGCCGGGTAATGACCTACCAATGTCATAGACAACGTGCACAAAAGTCACCATCAGGCCCAGTTCAAAAAGCGCTAAAAAAGGCGCAAAAACTGCTCAAAGACAAAAGTTTTATGGAAGCAAAAAACCTACTTGAGTCCATCCAGCCCAGCTCTGACTTTGACGCTGCTATGGTTAATCGACTATTAGCTTATTTATATAGTGATGCCAAACTACATGAATTATCTCTAAACCATGCCAGAACAGCGTTAAGCGGTTACATTCTCAATGCAGAAGACCATCGATATTTAATGAGACTGGAAATAGTTGAGCTTTACTATTTTGGTGAATTTGAACAGGCTAAGCAAAAACTTGAACAACATCTGAATTACGACGAATCAACCTCAGACACATACATGGAAGGTTTATTGCTGAGAATTGCCAAGCTACAAAATAACCGTCAAGTTTTAAGAACTTTACAGAATCAGGCGCTTCAAAGTCCTGAAAGAGCGGAAATATTATACATGTATCAAGTATTTTCGCATTTTGGAGACATTCAAGAAAGAACACAAACCACGCAGGCATCTAATGACAGTAAGCCAAAAGTTATCTACCAAAAAGAATACGCATACCCAATGGAAGCTGCCAAAGAAGGCATTACGGGAAGCATCATATTAAAATTTGACTTAAACACTCAAGGTGAGCCCATCAATATCAGAGTAATGAATGCCACTCCAAAAGGCTATTTTGAAGAAGCTGGGATCAAAGCACTGGAACAATGGCGCTATAAAGTTGAACTCGACGATGCTGGTAACGTCATAGGAGGTAATGATCTTGAAGTGCATTTCACATGGAATATAGGCCGCAGTCAATAAACGTCACTCTGGATTTGATGTATCACAAAAGTAGGTGATGATCACAAAAATGGAAAAGCCCCTGTCATTGAAACACCCAACTATTGGGGCTATTTCACAAATACGAGGGCTTTTTGTCGAGTACTTTTTTGTATACTAGTTCAGTAGACTACTTGAAATCCTTACTTCTTTGGCAATATCTAACTGATGTCTTCTAACAATTGATTTAACCATGTTGGTGCAGGTTTTAGGCTCAGTAAGTACACTTGCTCAGTGTACGCTAGGTTATCTGGGCAAGTTGATAACGCAACCAACTGCCATTCCCTCACAATATAATCAGGTAAATAGGCTAACGCCAAGCCACTTTTTACAAGCTGGCTAAGTACAGCATAATCATTAACCACCCATTTTATATGCCTAGCTAGTTTTGGTACCTGCCAACCATCACACCCGACACCGCTTTGCTCTCCACAAAATGGCGAAGTATCAGGCGCAGCAAAGGGAAACTTGACTACTTCCGTTAAGTTAATTTTTTTGTGTGGCCGTAAAGGATGAGTATGCCCCATTGCAATCTGCATCGTTAACGTACCAAGCTGTGTTAAACGGACCTCATTTGGCAGTTCTTTAATCACCTCACCCGTTACTATGGCCAAGTCCACTTCACCGGCGAGCAATTTATTGACCGCATCAGACTCATATTGTGTATCAAACACTAATGAGAGGTGCTCAGTATGCAGGGTGTGGCGCGCTAACACACTCGCCCATTTGAATTGTAAAATACTGGACGCTGCTACAACACAGCTTATCGCCCTGCTCCCCGGTTTTATATGGGTTTTTGTATCATCAGCCAAATTTACCAATGCCACCGCTCTTGGCTGCAACGATAAGCCCTGTTCATTTAAACGCAATGACTTTCCTACTCGGTCAAACAGCTTTACCTCTAAAGAGTTTTCTAACCGCTTAAGAGATTTTGATAACGCACTAGGAGAGGTATTCAGGCGCTGAGCCGCTTTTTGCAAACTTTGTTGCTGCGCGATGACTAAAAACTTGCGTAGATCTGCTATTTCCATTTTGGAATTTATAACCACAATTTAGAAACGATTTAGAACTTAAAATAGCATACTCTAGACTCACTCCAACACGTTTCAATGAATGGCTCCCGATGAAAAACGCTTTTTTTTACTTATTACTGATTTGCTTTTTTGGCTCTATTCGTGCCCATGACCACTCCATGGGCATACATGGCATGGCTTTATTTTCGATAAATGACCGCATATACGCTTCTCACCTCCCGATGCCCAAAGGAAAGCATGCCGTGCAATTTATTTTCGAAACGCAACTACCAAATCAATTTAAAGCACACCTGAGCTCCCTCTTAAAGGCAAACCAACTGATAACGGTTCAACCACAAAGGTTCTCTTTAAATAAACTGAGAGCAGGTCAACTTAGTCACTTTTCGGGAGATATATTTATCGGTCATTTCGAGCGTTCAGGTCAAATGAAATACCGCAATATCACATTTAAAGTTCAACACACCCTATTAAATAAGTCCGTGAACCCATCTCAACAAAATGGGCAGTTTTATACATTGGGACTTGGTCAAAACACCTGTTTACTGGTACATAAAATTGGTAAACCTCCAAGCTTTGACCAAATAGTAACGGCTGAATGTGACTTGCTTGCTGGGGGAAAAACAGAACTGAACAGCGCAACAGACGGACCCGTCACAGCATTTGATAGGGCTGACATTGTGGGTGCACAAACTCTATACTTAGAAACTAAAGATTTTAAATAAGGACTTACTATGCCTCCCATTGAAGTGCTCGTTGCTTTTTCCGTCGTCTGCTTTTTACTCAGTATTACCCCTGGTCCTTCTATTTTATATATTATGGCGCGCAGTATTAGTCAGGGGCCAATTGCCGGTGTATCGGCCGCAAGTGGCATGGCGATAGGTTCCTTTGTCTATGTTGTTGCAACAGTGTTAGGGTTAGCAACCATTTTTAAATACTCCCCAATCGCTTACACGGGATTAAAAATGGCTGGTGCCATGTACTTGGTATATATAGGCTGGCAGTATTTTAAGCCGGCCGAACAAACAGCTGATAGTCCTTCACTGAGCAAAAAAAATAACTTTGCCATTATGAAGCAAAGCCTTGTTGTAGAACTCACCAACCCAAAGACAGCTTTATTCTTTTTAGCTTTCTTACCCCAGTTTGTTAGTAGCGAAGATGCACAAGTATCAACGCAATTGCTAATACTGGGTGCGATATACACGCTCATTACCTTATGCTGTGATATCTCGATCGCACTACTTTCGGGTAAATTAGGTCGCATGCTTAATAAAAACAATCACTCAAACCACTGGCAAGACAAATTAGCTGGCAGCGTGATGTTTATATTGGCGGGCGTGATTGGCTTTGAGAGCCTTAAATAAGTATATGAGCAGGCATTTGTTACAAGGTATTTTTAAAATCAACTTCCGGCCTGTATGAATAAAATGTGTTTTTTCATTGAGTGTAACTCACTCATCATTTTGGATAAAAACGATAGGTGGTTCGCTTCAATTTGGAGTACCACCATACAGCGCTTCCAAATAGATGTATGTATCATGGCTATTTTTTATGCTTAAATTCGAAGAGTAAATGCAAGCTGATTGCCAAAAGTGCAATTAATAAAAAGTAAAAAATAATACATACAAGCTTACTCCTTAAGTATCGAGCACTTTACGTGACTACCATCAATGTAAGTAGATTCAGCACTCTCTCCTAGTACATTAATATTCCTAACTTTAAGCGTTGAAAGATCAAAACTAATCACAATGTATTTGACCCATCGGTAGTTTCCATCCTTTAAAAAATAGTCATGAAAATCAACACTAAAAGAGACTAACCTTTCTGTGTTATCTTCAGAAATTACACCAAAAGAGTTGATACGTTTAATTGAAGACAAAAATGGAAGAATCGACAGTCTATACTTAATAAAATGGTAGCCTATCTTGAATTCATCCTCTACATGCTTCTTGTAGCGCTTGTACAATGAAGGCTCATATGAAAAATAATCTAAAAACTTCTTAGCTGATGAGATTGATTTAGTAATGTTTTTAGAATCATGAACTAGATTTAAAAACATTGTCGATTCGGGAGTTTCACAATCTTTAGCGAAAGCATTGCCACTTATAACTAGCAAGAAAACAATTAAACCAATGATATAGTTTAGCAAAAATTACCTCCAACATTAAAACTCGGTTACATAAAATGACCGCCCCCACTTCAGGAAATATGACGCCAGCCCGCATAAGTATCGATACAGTGGCGATACTGGGTATTCACCAAGCTAATAGGCCTGTTCATTGCTGTTGCCATAAAAAACCACAACAAGATATAGCAATTACAAACGTAAAAAGGTTATCATTAACTAAGAGTTAACTTAAGGTAATTATTATATAAACTACTCTAGGGAAGGTATTTATAATTGCAGTCAAAAATTCTAAATCAACAAATTGATAACTTATCGGATTTAGCTTTTGGTTCGAAAAGCAGAAAAAGCACAGAGCAAGTTACTATCGTAGCGGCTCTAATTCTTTCAGCAGCCTCATTTGCAACTACATATATGGGTTTAAATGAATTCACTGCCAATGCAACTCTTGCTGCTTTAATCTCATTTGGAATGCAAGGAATGATGTTCACATCCAGCATGCTGATTGCAGACTTTTTGGCCGAAAATAGATTGCATAAAGGGTTTCTTAGTATTTATCTAATAACAATGGCGACGTCTGTCTTTTTTTCCTTCATCTCTTTGTATTCCGTTATTTATCAAGGAGAGGAACGCCAAAAGCGAGAAGATATTTACTTCAACACTAAGGTAAATGAAATTAAAGGAAATATTAAAAATGATTTAAATGGAACAACTCCTAAAGGGGTTGATGACTACGAAAAATGGAAGCTAGGTATCCTTGATGAAGCGAATAATCTGAGAGAAAAAACTGAGTCACACAAAAACAAATTACTATCTGAAATAAATAATACTAGGACTAAAGCCATACTAGAAGAAGAGAAAGGTTCATATGTGTTAGATAGAAATGGTAATGCAATTCATACTGGGAGTGGGTATGGGTATCGTACTCAACAATTTGAACTGAAACTCGCAGAGCTGGAGTCAAAAAACAAGCAACTAGATAGCGAATTGCAAAAACAAGCTTTGGCTCTAGACACTTTAAAAAACCATATGATTCAATTTGAGCTTGAAATGAGTGATATGACATTACTCACCCTACTATCAAATCAGTGTTCGATAGCCACAAAGAACTCCCCCAACTGTAGTGTAAGTGACTTACAAGTCTACCAATATATTAAACAGGCAAAAAAAGCTTCTGAAGACTTTAATGAAGCATGTGGTTTTGAGGGAGATATCAGTAAAAATGAAGCAATGAAATTAATGATTAAGTGTATTTCCTTCTCGAACATTACTGAAGAGAAGAAACAATCCTACACAGATGAGTTAAATGAAACATATATAAATAACAACGAAAATACGCATAAATTCATTACATCTATGCAAGGTATCATCAATCAAGATTTGCTTGCATTTAGCGCGCTTGCTATAGCTATCTTCATCGATTTCTTGATACTGCTTTGCGCCTTTATCAGAGCTAAGCCAACTTCTTTTTTAAACATTGAGAACGATGACCTCGACGACATGAAAGAGGTAGCTATGGAATGCGTTCTTTCATGCGACCATAGCGCATTGAATACTGATTCGCAAAATATTGCTAGGCTTAAAACTATTTTAAGGATACTTAAATTTTCATTGGATATTAGTGAAAAGGGATACTGTGGATACATCTTAGTTAGTGAAGTGGATGAGTACACCTTACATAAGGAACTCGGACTGTTTTTTTCATTAAAACTAGCTAGACCTCTAAAAAATAAAACAATTATTGGCTTTAGAACAAGAGCGATATTATGGATGTGTAGTCAAATCGTAGCCGAAAGTCGCTCTGATGAATCAAAGGAAAATGTGAAACATGATACAAATATATTTACACAATTTGGGAGAAGTGCATGATAAATAGTAAATCTCCTTGGGAAGTTGTTGCAGAATTTTTTTCTGACTGGAATCAAGCTGATGTTGCATGGCTTACACTTGGCCTCGCTATTGTTATTATAATTTACATGCTCAACTTAAAAGTGCGGGCTACAGGTCGTAAGAGTGGTAGAACAACTCTGCTTTATTCTTTGATGATATGCTTCTG
This sequence comes from Pseudoalteromonas luteoviolacea, assembly GCF_000814765.1. GTDB lineage: Bacteria > Pseudomonadota > Gammaproteobacteria > Enterobacterales > Alteromonadaceae > Pseudoalteromonas > Pseudoalteromonas luteoviolacea_H. Next base: position 352,578 of record NZ_JWIC01000003.1, on the reverse strand, counting down.
GGTATATGCATTTCAAACTGTTATAAAAGAAAAGGTGGACTTTAGCTTATCCGTATCTAACCTAATGTCACTCATATTACCAACAGTATTTATTGCGGTAATAGTTTATACATTGATGCTTGCTTCATTAAAAGGCAGGACAAGTAAGATTGATTGGCTGCAAATTACATTTAAAACCCTGCTTACAGCAATAGCTCTCGGCATAGTGATAATGATGACTGCAGACATGCGTAGGGCTATGTTAAATATCTCTGGAGTAACCCTTGGATTTTTGATTGGGTTGCTTTTCTTCAATCTATTTTGCCAAAAAAAAATTAATGACGAAGATTTAGAGGAAGATGTGGAGGAAGATGATGACTGGACAGCTCCAGGAATATAGTTCTCTACGAGCGCTCAGATATAGACACCTTTAAATAACATAATTTCAACAAAGACACCCACTTATCCCAACCTCTGAAGCTGCGTATTAATATCAGGACTAAGTTGAAATGGGTGTCATCTCTATTTTATTTCTAAAGCAACATTTTGACGACTGACATTGGCATTTTTTCTTCAAGTTCTATCATCCGATTAAGATCAGACTGATCTATACTGCCATATTTGAATTTTCATTTATCGCAAGTACTCTGTCCAACATTATGCTTATGGCACATATCGTGGACGGCCATAACATCTAATTCGACCTTTTTCAAAATTGCAAAAACCTGACTTTCTGTGAATTTGGGCTTTTTCATATTACTTTCCATCTAAAGTTACTTTAAATGAACAACCCTATTTTTAAAATTGTTAATTTATAAAATATTAAAACCGCAATGAAACATATATTTAAAATAAATAAAAACTAAACATAGAAAAAATTTACATATTATGATTTTTTAAATAACATAGCCATAGCTTATAGAGAGTTACTAGAATAATTAAGGCAGGAATCTTATGAAGTTAAAATTAGTTAAAAAGAAATACAAACAGCTAAACAAAAATACACAGTCAGTATGCAAAGAGGCAACACCTTTAATAGCTGGAGGGTGGGTAACAACTGTATGTACCGATACAGATGTTACAAATCGTTGCTATACAATTGAAGAAAGAACTTGTAATACTTGTAATACAGCAATGTGTTAATCTCAGACTTAAGTTATTAAGGGGGGAAATCACCTCCTTTTTAGGTTAAAAGTTTAAACGTAGTATCTAATTTTATTAACTAATTTTTATTCACACCTCTATTCTACTGTTCGAACATCTATGACACCCATCTCTATTTTTACTGTCTTGTTAGAATTAGAAGTAACGCATATGGTTACTACTAGTAAATTACGCGAATTCAACATACAAATGCACCACATATAAAAAAGAGGTAACTCCCCCATAAACTGAAACAGATCATCAGTAGAACTTCTATAATATAAAAAGGAAATTTTACGGTCTGAAAGAGTAAATTCACCAAATCACAGATAGTCGGCATGATCCAAGAAGCTGAATCGGGTGAGCCTATACCTGAAACAGCCATTAAAAATTTTCAACTAAGAGAGCTACTCTATTAAATTTATATTAAAAGTCACACTTGCGAATTTATTAATGCATATAGCAAAAACATGCCAACTGAAGCATGCGTACATGTCGCTATAAAGTAAAATTTAAACCTTCTAGATATACCATGCTTCCAAAAGATATACGCTAACGGAACTGTTATAAGTGGACTAAACACAAAAACAAGCCCACCCCATAATCCCAGTAACGCCTTAAAGTTTATATAACTAGTTAATTCATCGACCAAGTAACTAATACTTATTAACAAGGAAATAACGATGATAATTTCGATAAAAACATTGAAAGAGTTAATTTTATTTCTCACTAAAACTACCTACTTGGACCCATCGTTCGGTGAAGAAGATACATGATACATAAAGAGACATGACACCCATTTCTATTTATACCACAACTACACCACAACATGCTTCAAAGCAGAAACAAACCTCTCCAATCATGCTGAATGTAAATTGACCACCAGATAAATTGCTCGACTTTATAATCTGGCTGGAATTTAAGACATGTCTTGCCTCACAATTTTTAATAGCAACGTTGAAATGGATGTATTTATTAAAGATACATGACACCCATCTCTATTTTTGGTACAACAGCATTAGCGTTTTTCGGCTATATATTTGCCCAAGCCAAGTACGACACATCACCGCACAGCAAACATCAGCAGATTTTATTTAAAATATCTGACTTGGAGTGGTAATTTTTTTAATTGTAGGAGGTAACACGCTGTTACCTCCAAGGAGAATCAATATGAGAAGAGCAGCATTTACACTAGTATTTTTTTTAACAGGCTGTAATAGCAGTGACTCCAGCAAAGTTGCGCCTGAATCCTTTGAATTTAGAGATGTCACGCTGAGCGTTACCCAGCTTAACCCTAACCACAATGACAGTGTTGAAAACTCAGGGTTGAGCTACCATGGTATGTTTTACTTGTATGGTAAAGAGCAAGGAAAGATAAAGTTAAACGGCCAAGATAAATTGACATTTACCAGCCCAAGTAAACACCAATTCAACGCAAAAAATATCCCCCAAACAGGCTCTTTAGCTGAGCAGTGTTGTAAGTTAGAGGTATCTGGATTGCAGGACACCCAGTATCAACATCAGGATAATCATATCTGGCTTGCTGAGTTAACTCGTAACAACACAGTTATGGAAAGCTTTGAGCTGGACTTGCCTCAGATGGCACAGTTCATTTATCCGGGCGAGTCTGCTGATTATCAACAATTTGCCTTTACAGGTAATGATGTCGTACTTACCTGGCACCCCGAAACCGCTAAAGACCTCATCAAAATACGCTACAAAATAAGTACACAAAATGAAGGTCAGGATCTGTGTAGTGGCCAAAATGAAATTATTGAAGAGCGCGTAGACAACCTCTCTGAACTAAATGGAGAGCTGGTTATCCCCGCGGATAAAATAGCTCTGTGCCCTCACCCCGTTAGCATTTACGCCACACTTAATTATGATAACGAGCAGCGGAAAACAATAACAACACACAAACAAAAAAACACCTTTCAATTTTTTGATTTTGAAACGATTCAAATAATATCTCTTTACGAGGATGGGCCTTATAAACCGGAATGATATGCGTCGCATCGCGAATTTAAAGTTGGCTTTAAGCGGTCACTGCAACCTATATTGCTGATGACTCTGCGGCGTTATCGCTAGATTCAAATTGGATATTCACTGGTACCTCTTAGGAGGTGCCATAAAAAAGCAATTCATACTTTAACAGTGAATAAAACATTGACGACTGCTTAGACTAATCCCAAATTAAGATTGGGGGTCACTTCATCTCGCACCAAGGCTTGTTAGTTGCGTAGTTAAGATTTTTACTGGTGGCCAGCCTTTCCTGAAAATCCTATCTTGCATTCAGTAGGTTAAAATATGGCTGTAGCCTTAAAAAAATTTAAAAATTTTTTATCTCGTGAATTGCATTAGTATCGAATTTTTATATAGAACATTATTCGTATAAAGCGCTTAAAAAGATTAAAATTATAGCTGTTCCTAAATCGCAATTTAGCAAAAGTTGCTCGATCGTTGTGATCAAAATCACGCTATTTTGGGGTGTTTTTTACCCTATAGAGCTAAATTACGACCTCAGCGTATCTAGTTGCACTAAGCGCAACATCATTAAAATCTACATAAAACCCCGTCATTTAGCTGAAATATTCGATATCTATAACTAGGACTCCGAAATATAAGGCTGTATCGGAACTGAGTATATAAAATCATAATCGGCTTATTCACACTTAGAGCGACCAAAACGCTCTGAGCCGAGTTTGTTATTTAAATTTAAAAGGAATGTTTAAATGAATACAAAGTTACTTTTCAGCGCTGCTATGATATCAGCTGTACTTACTTCTTCTTTTGCATTTTCAAAAGAGTTACAAAGTGCTGGAGATATGGAATATAAGCTAGGTAATAAAGTTTATAAAATTCCTTCAAGCCAAGCGGCCAATGTTGATAAAATAATCGAGTTAATTGACTCTAACAACGATGTATCTGAATTCGGTGTAAACACATTCGAATTAGAAAGCGCGCAAGTATCAAGCTCATCATTCAACATCCAGTCAGGTAATTTGGTTGTTTTTAGTGGTTACAGCGCTACTGACGTCAACGCATTCGACGCCACATTTAGATTTACTTGTCCAAGCAACATGTTTTTACAACGTGTATCTAGCTACCATGAAAATTGGGCTGAGGATCGCCGCTTTAGTTTTGAATGTGCAAAGTTTAAAACAGCATCTGGTAGTAAAGTATACCGCGGCCGCGTGAGCTGGTCTGGTTATGCAAATGAGTTCGACCATGCGCTGAACTATACTTGTCGTTATGGTGAATTTTTAGTTGGCGTGTATGCTGAACATGAAAACTGGGCTGAAGATCGCAGATTCAAATTTGCTTGCGCAGCAATGAACGAAGGTTCTGCATACGGCACACAATTAGAGGCAGAACAATGTCTAGAAGATGGCCCTTCTTCTCTAGATCGTCCTTGGGATTTAGGCTCTTCTCGTGGCGCATTAGTTGGCATGAAGAGCGAGCATGTAAACTGGGCTGAAGACAGAAAAACGACTGTGACTTACTGTTTGAGTGCAAACAGCGGTTGGTAATGAACAGTTAATCCATTATTTTTAACTTTTCGAGTCACGTCTGGATTTTTAGTATAAATAAAAATTTTAGGCGTGACTTTTAGATGTATTTGTAATCGCCTTAAAAAAGCCAGCCATGTTTTAAAATTCAATAAAGCATAATCGGCTTCTTACACTATTCCCAAATTAAGATGGGTGTCATGTTTATTTCTTTCATAAATTAAGATGGGTGTCATGTTTATTTTTTCGTTAATGGAGTTTCAGACATGACTCACCACGTAACTTTTAAAAGCTACGTTGAAATTAGAATTTGAATGGTATTAAAGGCTAAGCGAGCAATTCACTACACTGCGTCAAGTTACCTCGTCGTTTTAACTTCAAATGTTCACAGTATATTCGCTTGGCATCGGGTCTGCCCACTGAACCCTTAAATACCTTGGGAAACTGAGTCGTAAGCTTTAGCCAGTTCTCTGACTGGAGATTAGTCTTGCTAAAATGGGCTGAGCATCTGTGATAAATCCGCACTTACCTTCTTGAAATTGAGATGGGTGTCATCGTAACTTTCACTTTCATAATAGGTTATTTGAATGACTGTCCAAGATAATACTTGTAATTTAGGGGATAAAATATAAAGTCGCACCAAGTGCTATAGGCAACAAACAAGTCACAATGAACGTTTTCTTTAACTTCCACTCCTTGTAAATAAGTTCATAACCTAGACCATAGCCAACTAAATTAAACATGACACCCAGCTCTATTTATACCACAACCCCCTACGGGGAATTTCAAAACATTAACAAAACACTCAAAAATGCTTAATTCACTTTATCGACAGAAATGCTTTACCTAGACTTTTATTTTTAATGGAGTTTCAGACATGACTCACCACGTAACTTTTAAAAGCTACGTTGAAATTAGAATTTGAATGGTATTAAAGGCTAAGCGAGCAATTCACTACACTGCGTCAAGTTACCTCGTCGTTTTAACTTTAAATGCTCACAGTACTTTTGCTTGGCATCGGGCCTACCCACTGAGCCTTTAAACACCTTGGTAAATTTAGTAGTTAACTTTAACCAATTCTCTGGCTGGATGTTAAGTCTTGCTAAAATAGATTGAGCGTCAGTGATAAACCCGCGCTTATCTTCGCGCATGCACCGACCTGTTAAATCAACAAGCTCTACATAATATTTGAATTCAAATGGTAGCCCTTTTGGCATGTGTTTTCTTGGGTTACCTACAAAACGCAGTAAAGACGTGGGTTGTTTACCCACTTTTGCTGTTTCAATACGCTTTTTGATACTGGTATGGTCTGACTCCTCTGGTGTCTCTGCCATTTTGGCTCTAACTGGATTCAAATCGACATACGCTAAACATGCTGCTAAAGCCGCTTCATCTAACAAGGCTTGTGATTTAAATCGCCCTTCCCAAAAACGGCCTGTGCAACCATCTTCTTTATTGGCTTTACGCGCTATATCTTCGTTGAGCGTTCGCATAAACCAGCTGATATCCGCTAGGCGCTTTCTATATTCGTCTATCAACTCTGACAGCAAACAACGCTCTGAATTGCTCAGTGGCTCTCCACTGACGAACTTATGGGTCAGCCAAGTCCCTTTAAACTGTTTATGCCAACGGATTAAAATGGCTTTATCATTTAGTCGTTTTGCTTTTTTATCATCAACATGCAGAACAATATGCGTATGATTACTCATCACCGCATACGCACATACATCAATACAGAACACCTTGGCTAGTTGCAATAACTTCTCTTCAACCCACCCTTTTCGATGCTCAAATGACTTACCCGTTGCTTTATCTTCTCCGCATAAAAAAGCACGTCTTACGCAGCGTGATATACAGTGGTAATACTTGGTATCCACCAAGCTAACTTGTCTCTTCCTTGCTATTGCCATAAAAAAAGCCATCCATACTTTACCATTCAATAAAGCATAGACGGCTTCTTACACTACCCCAAAATTAAGATGGGTGTCATGTTTATTTTATTGCCATAAAAAAGCCATCCATACTCTAACATTCATTAAAGCATAGACGGCTTCTTACACTACCCCAAAATTAAGATGGGTGTCATCTTAACTATGCTTCTCCCAATCCTTTTTCATTATAGTTTAAGACTTTTAAGTTTTTTTATTATTGCATTTATCAAATCAAACCCATAAATACATCACGCATATTACTATGCCCAATCCCTTGGATAAAAATTTAGCTCCCATAAATTCTACTCATTATATTTATCCAGACCATAACTTGAGCCACTTGTGATTTTAAAAATTTTCAAGGAATAATCAGGGCGAAACATTGAATAACATAAACATTTCGATAAAAATAAAGTCATATTATTTTAGGGTCACCAGATAAATCGTAAGACTTTGCATCTCGTATATCCGCATTTATATACATGTATTGACCGATACCGGTAAGCTTGTTATCAAATGAAAATGCTCAACACATTACTGAGAGAAAAAAGATATTTTTATGTCGCTTATTTTCGAAGTAAATCCCTTTCAACCAAAAACGTCAATAAAATAATTACAATAGCTGCACTTTCAAGCTACTTTGTTAAGTTTACACTTAGCTTAAGTTAGCTATATATAACAACTATTTACCTTAATTTTACTATTACTAGGCTCCAAGAAAAACTGACCTAAAGAGCCTAATTCTATTGTTAAAATTTAACAATTAGCCGCCTTTAATTTTAAAGAAATATATCAGTAATCTTTATGTATCCTAGGTTCCCACTAATATCGCCACATACTCCATTAAATTTAACTGGTTTTTGAGCGATTTTAGAGCTAATTACCATTGACATAATCATCTTTGCCCCCGCCTCTGACTCTTTAATATAGGCATATTGTGCTGCAGGACAGTCTTTGGCAAGCCAATCATTGCCCACTGGTTTAACGTAATAATATGCATCGCTTTCATGTTGCTGTACTCTTAATTCATCAACCAATTGAGCCTGTGTTGTTACCCTATCTCCCACTGCACTCATTGCAGACATTGACGAAAAGAGTAAAAACGTAATTAAAGACTTTTTCATGGTAACTCCACTTAAAATGCGCTTTTTACCATATAATTTCTTTTAAAGAAACAAAAACAGCCCAACAGAAACAACTTAGCCTTAAAATCGCAACAATAAATAAACATTTAAGCCCAAATTAAACTGCCAAGTGCGACACACGCCAATATCGAGCAGCCATGCCCTATAAATACGTGTTACACCTCGATATGTTCCACAGTAGAAATAAACCTCCCTGGTCATGTCCAATGTACTTTGACCACCAGATAAATTGCTCGACTTTGTAATTTGGCTGGAATTTAAAACATGAAGCGCATAGGGCATGTAAAAAAGCAGCCTAGCCAAAACGCTTGCGACCATTACATAACGAAGTTAGTATATAACAAATTTATTATATGCAATTTAGAAATAGGCAACGATATGAAGGTTCTATTTTTATGCACTGAGAACTCAGCGCGCTCTCTGATGGCTGAAGTATTACTAAAACACCATGGTAAAGGCCAATATGATGTTTACAGTGCAGGTACTCACCCGACTGGCGCTGATCCTCGTACCCTCGCAGCTATCGAACACTTTGGGCTGAATAACCAAGGCTTGGCTTCACAGCATGTAGATGAATTCTCAAATATGCATTTCGACTATGTGATAACCTTGTGCGCAAGCGCGACCAAAGAATGTGAAGGTCGTGTCAATGGCGTTAATTGCCTTGCTTGGGATATTGCAGAGCCTAAGTCTCGCCAATGTGAGCATCCATTTGAAAAGACTTTGCAAGAGATCAATGAAAAGATCCAGTCTCTATTTATTGAAAATGCCACACAAAAACCGGCAACAATTCACCCTACAGCATTTTATAAAGCGCTGGCCGATGAGACTCGTTTAAAAACCCTACTCATCATTGCCGTTGAAAAAGAAGCCTGTGTATGCGAACTGATGACGGCACTGGACGAGTCGAGCCAACCAAAAGTATCTCGACATCTCGCGCAGCTGCGAAAAATAGGGATCTTGTCAGATAGAAAATACCATCAATGGGTTTTCTATTCTCTCAACCCCACTTTACCTGAGTGGATGAAACACGTCATTACATCGACCGTGATCAATGAACCCTGCTTCATAGAAAAAGAGCTCAGTAGATTGAACGCCATGGGTGATCGCCCTACTCGTTTTGCAAACTTGTGTAACTAAGGAGTTCGTCTGTGGGTATATTTGAACGTTACCTATCTGTTTGGGTTGCTGCCAGTATTGTATTCGGGGTTGGGCTAGGCTTGGTTTATCCCCCTCTATTCGAACTCATCGCGACCATGGCTTATGCCAATGTTAATTTGGTTATCGCTGTGTTTATCTGGGTCATGATTTACCCCATGATGGTGCAAATTGACTTCTCAACCATCCGAGAAGTCGGCAAAAATCCGCAAGGATTGATCCTCACTGTGGTGATCAATTGGCTCGTAAAACCTTTCACAATGGCTGCGCTTGGTTGGTTATTTTTTGAGGGTGTTTTTGCCAATTATGTCAATCCAGAAACGGCACAGTCGTACATCGCTGGTATGATTTTATTGGGTGTTGCCCCATGTACCGCCATGGTGTTTGTGTGGTCCCAACTGACAAAAGGCGATGCCAACTATACCTTAGTACAAGTGTCTGTTAACGACGTGATTATGATCTTCGCATTTGCGCCCATTGCAGGCTTATTACTCGGTGTATCTGATATTCATGTGCCGTGGGATACATTGCTTATGTCTGTTGTACTATATGTGCTGTTACCCCTAATAGCGGGTATTTTCACACGAAAACGGTTAAATTCATCAGGCCAAAATGAAACCACCATTAACGCATTACTTGCCAAATTGAAGCCTTTTTCAGTAATAGGGTTGTTGGCCACGGTCGTGCTGTTGTTTGGTTTTCAAGCCAATACCATCATCACACAGCCGATGAACATCATTTTGATAGCCATCCCCCTTATTTTGCAAACCTATGGCATATTTTTCATCGCTTATTTTGCAGCACTCAAACTCAAATTAAAACACAACATCGCCGCGCCCGCTTGCCTCATTGGCACGTCAAACTTCTTTGAGTTGGCCGTCGCTGTGGCAATATCTTTATTTGGATTACATTCAGGTGCCGCACTTGCCACCGTGGTCGGCGTATTGGTTGAAGTCCCTGTGATGTTATCTTTGGTCGCAATTGTTAATAAAACCAAACACTGGTTTAACCCACAAACCCATTAAGAGGCAATTATGCAAACTCACCCATTTGATAAGCTAACACTGGAAAATGGCGGCGAATTTATATTTACTCCGTGTCCAGGCACAAAAGAGGCCACCTTAAAAGCGTCGGTCAGCCAACTGAAACACGCAGGCGCAGAGGCCATCATTACCTTAATGTATGACAGTGAGCTACAAAAGAACAATGCACAAAACCTCGCGTTAGAGTGCCAAGAACAAGGCGTCACGTGGTTTCAATTTCCACTTCCCGATGACGATGCGCCTAATCAAGATTTCACCAACGCATTTAATCATCATTATAATGAAGTCATTGATATCATTAATCGTCAAGGTACTGTCGCTGTGCACTGTAAAGGTGGCTCTGGCAGAACAGGACTGGTGATTGGCCTATTAATGAAACGGCTGGGGTACACACATTCAGACATCATCACGCAAGTGCAATCAATCAGACCCAAAGCACTCAAACATCCTGCACAAGTGTCATTTTTTGAGCAATTTTAGTCACCTTATCGCTATCAATTTAAGAGTAAATAGCGCAATTAAGTTGACCAAAAATAAAAAAGCCAAGTAAGCAATACGCTATACTTGGCTTCTCATGTGCACACTCAAAACAAGCATGCTGACGTTGAGTTTTACTTGATGTAGTACTCTACGATACCCGCAGTGTAACCACCGCTAAACTCCCACTTGCTGAACGCACCTGTGAAGTTATAAACATGTGACCAACCGATATTTAGGATTGCTTCACTGTAGTCACCGCCAGAACCACCACAACCAGATCTTTCTGTGTGCCAGAAACGACCATATGGCGCAGGGTTATTAGCCAGTGAGTCTGTTTGGTTAAGTGAGATACAAGACGCATTTAATAGCGCATCTTTTTCTACGATACCCACCTTGCCAGCACCATCAACAAACATAATACCGTATTGCATACTGTCTCTAACTGCTTGCCAGTTTGCATCGGTCATTACACCAAAACCGTCGTGCTTAACAACATCAACAGCATCAACTGATTTTAGTGATGTATTATGTGTCGCGAATAAAGTCCAGCCGCCAGACTCTTTTTCCATATTACAATATACTTCAATTGGCGCTGAGTTCGCTGGAGTAATTGTATAGTAACCGCTTGCTACTAATGGGTTTTGTGTTTGAATTGCAGCACACGAGCTACCCGTCGGTGCTTGAGCAAAATCATTTGCCAATCTAGGTGCAACTGTATCACGACCAAAAGCAGTCACATCTTGTGCAAACACATGTCTGCCAAACTTCATAACATTAACATGCTCTACAATGTGCGTAAGTTCAGTGTCTTTCGACTGCTCTTCTTGCAGATACAATCCATAAGTCGCTTCAGTAGCTGCTGAGTGGTCAAGTTTTACTTGATCAATGATGAAATCGTTACCACCGATTGAACCCGTATTGTTTGGCGCGTAGATAGCTAGGTATGCAACTGTTTCTTGCGCTGGTAGGTTTGAAGCGGCTTCTTCACCTTGCTTTAATGCAACAAAGCCGTGCTGCGTCACACCATGTACGCGAGTTACATAGGCTTTTGCATTGTCGTTTGATTGACCAGTTAAGAAAATATGCGGTGTATGGTCAAACTTCTCAGAGAAGTTAATTGTGTTTTCACCGTTGCCTAGTTTAAAGGTACCAACTTCAATGATTGTGCCATCAGCCAGAGCTTGACGACCAGCAGGCAGTGATAGAATTGCGAGATCTTCGGCAACGTGTGCACCGTCAAGATATGGCCATTCTTGGAATTTAATTTCAACACCACCAGCAGATTGCTGCAAAGCGATAATACCAGCGTCAGCTTCTTTGTCTGAAGGCGCACTTGTGAATACTAGATTACCGTTAGTGTGATTTACAACGTTCCAAGCATCGCTTGCAGAAACTTCAGCGTACTCGTTAACAGCCATCGCGCTTGTGCACGCAAATAAAGAAAGCCATAGGGTATTTTTAAGCATCATCATCTCCTTTAAATGATACAATTTATTAATGTGTCAATGAACAAGATTTATTTACTTATGAAAAGTAAAACTAAACTCATATATTTTTTATTCTTACTTTCAACTTTAGTCGAGCTCAATAGAAACGAAACAAAACATTGATTTAGAACAAAATATATTTAAACCATCAAATTCATAAATAGGATGATAGCCCTTTCCATTAAAAATAAAATAGTATTAATTTATTATTTTTAATGATTAAATTCATATAGTTCACTTTACCCACTAATATGCTTCTTGTTGCATAGAATTAGCTAATATTTGACCTAATCCCATATCGTATATTTATCTCCTTGCCATTTTAACAACGTAAATAAATACCCCGTTATCAACATGAATAAGCCCCCTATCAAAGCGGCTTCACTAACAATGCCCAAAGTACAAAACATAAAACCAAAACCATGACTTATATACTCGATGCGTCTTGCCGTTTTACGTTTGGGCCTAATTTGTAAGAAATTAAGCGTAAACCACACCTTTAATATCAGTGGTAACTCCTTCCAATTGTCTTTACTTTGTTTCATTGTAAACCTCACCTGATTCAACGCTTCAATACTGACATTCAGTGCAGCTGCAAGGCATTTCTGTGACTCTAAACTTGCATTGGCACCAGCTTCAATGCGCTGAATAGTCCGTACATTTAAACCTGACATATTCGCGAGCTGTTCTTGAGATAAGCTGCGGCTTAACCTAAGTTGTTTTAAAATCATATTTTTACCTCAATAAACTGCAATGAGAGCATAATAAATCCTACTCTCTGGCGGTGACGACAATACCTCGACTCTAACCCGACATTAACACGACTTGGTAACGACATCTTAAAATTAGCATAGTAATCAGTGGCTTTGATAATTTTAAAATTTAACATTCGTAACATATATCAGTGAATTTACATCGTTTTTTTTGCAAAATTCAGCTAGCATAGCTGGAAATTCATAATAATTAGAATAGAGGGAAGTATGATCCAAGATGGTTTTGCGTTTATCGCATTCTTAATGTTTGTATCCAGTATAATAATTTGGGGTGAGGATAAATATAAAAACGGGCCTTTTTTCAAGTATGTACCAGCTGTTATTATCATCTATTTTTCAGCCATGGTGATGTCAACTTTAGGCGTTTGGGAAATGACCGAGTCTGTTAAACAAGCTCGCTCGGAAGTCAAAACAGCGATTTTACCAGCCATGATCTTTTTGATGTTACTAAGGGCTGATTTAAGAGATATTGTAAAGCTGGGACCAAAGCTATTGGGGACATTTTTCGCGGCAACATTAAGTATTGTTCTTGGATTCATTGTCTCGTTCGCACTATTCCAAAGTTACTTAAATGACAATGCTGCGCTCACGTTTGGTGCCTTAGCAGGCAGTTGGATTGGGGGCACACAAAACATGGTTGCGGTCCAACAATCTTTAGGGCTCAATGATGCTGGTATGGGTTATACACTGCTCATCGATTCTATTGATTATGCAATGTGGATTATGTTTTTATTGGCACTCGTGCCATTTGCACACAAATTTAATGCGTGGACCAAAGCAGATACCAGCACACTGGACGATCTACAAGAAAAACTCACCTTATCCAATGACAAAATCAGAAAAGAAACCACGTTTCCAGATATGATGCTTTTATTAGGGAGTGCCTTTGGTCTCTCAGCACTGGCGATTTATGTCTCAGGTTTGTTACCTCACAACGCCGTACTAACAGGCACGACATGGAGCATCATGATAGTGACCCTTGTTGGTGTGATTTGTGCGATGACACCACTTGGCAAGCTACCTGGCTCACCACAACTTTCGAATGTCTTACTGTATACTTTAGTCGGTCTGATTGCAGCCAATGCAGACTTTGCAGAGCTGACCCAAGCACCTGCATACATTTTAGCGGGCTTTGTTATTCTGCTGATCCATGGCGTGATCCTGACTACCATAGCCAAAATTTTCAAGCTGGACCTCTTTACCTGTGGCATTGCGTCGCTCGCAAATATTGGCGGGGTTGCTTCATCACCCGTGCTCGCTGCAGCGTATAGCCAAACGTTAGTACCTGTTGCAATCTTAATGGCGTTGATGGGCGTCATCATTGGTACTGGTGCAGGCATTGGGGTAGCTATGTTGCTACAAGCTATGTAAGCCTGCATAAAGTTGCAGTGAGTAAACATGCTCACTGCAACCTTTTTTGTCGAACTAACCAGTTAAAGCACTGAGTTCCTCGACTTTTGTGTTTTGAGGCGCAGTACAGTTTTCACTCAGTGAGTCCCCTGCGCTTCAATCCAAAGTGTGTGCTTTGGAAATACATGTTCGCTTCCAAAGCTCCTCCTTGTTATTTCACTTCAATACGTATTTGCGTATTTCCGTTATCAATCTCGCCCACGCCTTTAGAAGCAACCGCTTTATAGTCTGAGCCACGCACTTTTCTAATGTATGTGTAATTGCCGCCATCCGCATATGTACCCCGGTGTTGCCAACTGCCGTTAACACGCAGATGAAGCTGTATATCACCGCCGAAGTATGGCTGATGGTTATTGCCATTAACTAAGACCTTATTCACTGCCCATGCATGGCGGTTGGTTAAGTATGTTGCGCCAGAGTAATTATGATTGGTTGGAGTAATGGTACTGACGGCTACTTTATTAGCAGATTGAATATCCAACTCTTTCACATAACGTGACCCTTTAGTCGGATCAAAAGACGTGCTTTCGGTAAATAAAACATGCACATCAATATGCAGTTCAAAATATCACCAAAAAACTATTATTCGTGTATGTAAAATCAAAAAACATATGTTTATATTGATTAATTAGTCAACGATATAAAATCGTAGTTATTTAATCAAAAAATATAAACCTAAAAAAATTGAAAAATGATTTCATAAATATCAAAAGAGCCATCTCTGGCTCTTGTCGTATTGTCGTATTGTCGTATTGTCGTATTGTCGTATTGTCGTATTGTCGTATTGTCGTTATTATCAGCCTCGATTATGTGGCCGAGCGTAATCGATGTCCGGTCCATTGGGCACAACTTGCGTTGGATTGATCATCGTATGGCTAAAATAGTAATGACGTTTAATATGATAAAAATCAACTGTCTCAGCGACGCCTGGGTATTGATATAATTCTCTAACGTAATTAGACAAGTTTGGATAGCTTTCAATTGTGCGCTGATTACATTTAAAGTGACCAACATACACGGCATCAAATCTTATCAAAGTGGTAAACAAACGCCAATCGGCTTCTGTTAATGTATCGCCAGCTAAGTACCTATTTTCACTTAGAATATTTTCTACTTTATCAAGCGCATCAAATAGTTTGCCATACGCTTGGTGATAAGCCTCTTGGCTGGTGGCAAACCCTGTGCGATATACCCCGTTATTTATCGAGTCATAAACAAAATCATTGATGTCATCAATTTGAGCCTGTAAAGCACGTGGATAAAAATCTAATGTATTGCCTGTAAGCGTATCAAATGCACTATTAAACATACGAATGATCTCAGATGACTCATTACTCACGATACGCTGTAATTGTTTATCCCATAAAACGGGCACTGTAACTCGACCGCTATAATCTGCTTTATTTTTGGTGTAGATCTGATGCATAAAGTGACTGTCAAATAATGCATCGCCTGTACTGCCGGTGGCTTTGTCAAACGTCCAACCCTGCTCTAACATGTCAGGACTCACCACAGATACATCAATGTAGTCCTCTAACCCTTTAAGCTTTCTAAATATCAATGTGCGGTGCGCCCAAGGGCAAGCGAGTGATACAAACAAGTGATAGCGGCCTTTTTCTGCTTTAAAACCTGCTTCTCCACTTGGGCCTGCTTCGCCGTCAGGGGTAACCCAATTTCGTAACTGGGCAGCTTCACGCTTAAATTCACCATTACTTGATTTAGTATCGTACCACTTGTCTTGCCAATGTCCGTTAACCAATAAACCCATTTTTTGCTCCTCACCTATGCTTAAACATGTATCTGCAACTGCTGACATAGCAGTTCAAAGTTTGGCCCAAATTTGGGCCACCGCCATTTATGCTGATTTAGCCAACTTGTGGTCGACACTAAAGCGACCTGCGCCAGTAGAGGCTAAGGCTAAAAAGCCGCCTGCCATGGCGATGTTTTTAAAGAACATAAAAAACTGCATTTGATCCGCAAGGTTATTGTGAAACACCAAAGCACTCACTACACAGAATCCGGCAAAGGCCAATGCGGTTAACTGGGTTAATGCCCCCGCTAAGATAAATAATCCGCCAATCAGCTCAAACGCAATCACTAACGGGAGTAAAAACTCAGGTAAACCACCGGAAGCGAGATACTGCGCATTGCCCTCAAAGTATTGGATTTTATTCACCCCCGCCAAAATAAAGATAACAGATAAACCAACTCGACCCAGTAAGTTTGCGGCATTCGATAGATGGTCATTATTAGAAACGATATTGAGTAAATTCATGATGTTCTCCAACGCTGTAAATTTGTTTTTTTGGCATCTCTGCCCG
Organism: Pseudoalteromonas luteoviolacea; assembly: GCF_000814765.1. GTDB lineage: Bacteria > Pseudomonadota > Gammaproteobacteria > Enterobacterales > Alteromonadaceae > Pseudoalteromonas > Pseudoalteromonas luteoviolacea_H. Next base: position 336,199 of record NZ_JWIC01000003.1, on the reverse strand, counting down.
ACTTGCTAACAAGTTTACTATCTAATTAGAGAATTAAAATTTGAATAAATAGAGGACTTCATTCTTTAAAAAAGAATGAAAGATATAAAACAACACAGGACAGTTAGGAAAAATAACCTTAACTCCCTGTTCAAAATACAAAAAGCGGCATGTTGCCGCTTTAAAATCGCCTTAATCATAGGCCAGTGTCATTCGCTACTGTGCTTTAGGCGCGACTTTGAACGATTTGATATTGCCTTCGTTTTCAGATGTGGTGGTAATATAAGCTAGATGGATATCTCCTGCCTCTGGCGACAAAGTCACCTTTGCAATGGGCGTATCTGTATTGGCACCTTGACCGGCCTTGACGACAATTAACTCATTTAAATCTACCGACAAGTCCATAAACTGAGTTGCATCACCATACTCTAAGTTCTCAGCTAACTTTTCATCACCCATATACACATCCACTTTGCCCATATCAGCAACGTAAGTATGGATAACAATCACACGATATTTACTCTGTGCAACTTCTGCATCGTCTATTTTCACCGCATCCAGCTGAGCCGCTTGTGCAGAGTCATTGTCTAATCGACCATAGCTATACACAACATAATCACCATGTTCGGAAAACCTAAAGCGCGTCGACGAAATTGCCACCTCTTTGGAATTACCTTCTACCGCGTAAAATGTAAAGACATTGCCATCTGAGTCATCTTGAACGAGCAGTTTTTCTGCCGACTTAGCGCCGAATAACAGCCCATTTTCGTCAGACAGCGACACCTCTTCATGGCCTTTTTCAAATTCCCAATACACATCCATTTCACTATTTACTAAATTAATCGCACTGACATCCGCGGTATAGGTGTCGTCATTATTGCACCCAGCTAAAGCCGTCACAGCAACAGATAGAACTAAACCAGTTATTAATTTCACGATACTCTCCTCCCATTGGCGTTATGAAAAGTATATGGATCATCGTTCAAACGAGTTGTTATTGAATGTTACTTTTCAATACTTTGATGTAGCAGAGCGTTACAGATGGCATCTAAGCGTAACGATCCCCCGTAAAAACGAAATAATTTAAGCATTGAGCTTGCTGATAGGCTGACAAGAAAGAATACGCGTATGCTGCTTGGCAAAATAGGCTTGGGTATGAGACGCATCATAATGCCGCTTTAAATCTGCTTCACAGTGCCACGCTTCCCACAAATAAAACACACCGGGCTCGTCAGCAGCATGATAGATGTCAAAATAAATACAGCCGGATTCATTGACTGTATGTGTTCTCAAGATATTTAGATCGGTCGTAATTTCTGAGATATTGTCGTGGTTTGCCATTAACTTGGCAACAATGTAATAGCTCATAAGGTGTCCTTTTAAAATTGTATCAATAAAGAACAGCTATCATAACCAGCATCATATACGTAAACTATACAAACAAATGAGAACTAACTTTACATATATGTAATGCTATTAAATGACCTCTACCTTTTCTCTATCATTGTCGATTGTGGCAGCTTGAGTCGTGCAGCCAAACAATTAAATACCACTGTCGCGACTGTTTCCCGCAGGCTTTGCGCACTCGAAGCGCACATCGGACAGCCACTGCTAAACAGACATGCACGTGGTATCCATGTCACACAGGCAGGAGAGCAGTTATATCGGCAATATGCAGTGGATTTACAGACGATTCAAACTCAGCTCACAGAGTTCAAATCACACGCTCAGTTGATCAGCGGGCGATTAAAGGTTTTGGCACCGAGTAACTTGGCCACAACTGCGCTGGCAGATTTTTGGCCAGAGTTTATGCGCACTTATCCTGAGCTACAACTCGATATCCAGACCAGTAATCATATCCAAGATATTGCTGAGCAAGGCGCTGATTGCGCAATTCGTGTTGGCCATTTACCAAGCTCTAGCTTAGTGCAAAAACGCCTTGGTACCATAGAGAGTAAACTGGTTGCTGCACCTGAACACCCAGATATCACCTATGTGACTGAATTGTCTGAACATACTTTTGCCATTTCACAGCAGGTCAATAACCTTACACTCTCTCATCCGAAACAAGGAGACTATAAGTTAACCGTCACACCAACACATTTTTGCAACGACATCGCACTTCTTAAAGCCATGGTAAAAAGTGGCCGATGCATCGCCTTGCTTCCATTGAGTGAAGCATCAAGTTGTTTGCAAAGTGGCGCACTAAAAACAGTACTGCCACATTGGTCTGGTGTTGAACGTCCGGTATATTTGGTGACAACCTCTCGCAAATACCCGTCACCGAAAGTAAAAGCGTTTGCAGACATGCTCAAACAGTTTATAGCGCAACAGCCTTGGGCCAGTTAAATACTGCAATAACTCATTGCGCAATGTTTGTCGAGCGCCTGCTCAAACAGCTTTTGCAACACAATAATATCATTCGTGCGCACGTAATTAGGCCTAACAACCAGTGCGATAGTGCGGTGCGGACCCGGCTCATTGAGGTGTAACGCCACCAGCTCAGACTCGCCTTTTATCAGTTGATCAAGCGCCATTTGCGGCACTAAGGTGGTGCCCATTTTTCCAGCAACCATCTGGATCAATGTGTGTAAGCTTGTACTATCAAAGGTTGTGTCTTTTTGCTCTTGTGGCAAATTACACGCACTCAAGGCATGCTCTTTTAAGCAATGGCCGTCTTTAAGTAACATGAGTTTAGCAATATCAAATTGGTCGCTGGTGATCTCTTGCAGCCCTGCCCCGCTCTCATCTTTGTGACTCACCCAGTAAAAATCCTCTTGCCAGAAGTTAAACGCCATCAGCCCATCAATTTGATAAGGCAAAGCTAAAATGGCGGCATCTAATTCGCCTTGGCGCAGCATATCGGTTAAAACATGAGACTGCTCTTCTATGATCTTTAACTTAAAATCAGGGTATTGCTGACGCACATCTGGCAAAACTTTAGGCAGTAAAAATGGGCCAATGGTCGGGATCACACCTATTTTCATCGGTCTGCAAAGCGGCGACTTATCTACTTGTGAAAGCATCATAAACTCATCGACTTCCAACTTAATTTTGCGCGCCTTATCCAGTAACAGCTTGCCTTGCTCAGTTACAAATACATGTTTATTATTGCGCTCAAAAATCACCGTCCCCAACTGTTTTTCAAGTTCATGTATCGCCGTACTTAAGGTCGATTGAGACACATGGCACGCATCCGCCGCCTTTTTAAAGTGCAGTGTTTTTTCTACCGCAAGTGCATAGATGATTTGTTTTATCGAGACCATTGAAACGTTCTTTTTTATTGATTGTTTTTTCTATTTTAATCAATTGCGCGTTAAGTGCACCCGCGCAGCTGTTCGCATTTTCACCACACTTTACGCTAAGTCTAGTTTGACGTTGAATAAAGATAATAAATTCAATGTCATACATATTTTTTGATGTGCTTTTTTTATACATTCTAAAAAACTGATAATTAACATTAAATTATTCAATTTTTCATTTAACACCCGTCTACTTAGGCTCTAAAAGGTCACCACTCAGACAGCATTGAGCTGATTAAAGTAACCCTATTGGAGTAAATTATGCGTACTCAACTGATGACGTTAGCCTCGGGCATCGCACTGGCACTGTCTAGTGCAGCGATTGCAGCGCCCAGTGCAACCCAAATTAAAACAAACCAGTTCTGGTGGCCAGAACAATTAGATCTCAGCCCGCTTAGACAACATGACATAAGCTCAAACCCCTATGGTAAAGACTTTGACTACAGAGCCGAGTTTATAAAACTCGATTTAGCACAAGTTAAAGCCGACATTGAAAAGACCCTCACTGACTCTCAAGACTGGTGGCCGGCAGATTGGGGACACTACGGGCCACTGATGATCCGTATGGCATGGCACAGCGCAGGTGTCTACCGCGTGCACGACGGTAGAGGCGGTGCTGCTGGCGGTCAACAGCGCTTCAACCCGCTCAACAGTTGGCCCGATAATGCCAATTTAGACAAAGCCAGACGCTTATTGTGGCCTGTTAAGCAAAAATACGGTAAGCAGCTATCTTGGGCTGACTTAATGGTATTGGCTGGCAATGTGTCATTAGAGTCTATGGGCTTTAAAACCTTCGGCTTTGCTGGTGGTAGAAGCGATGACTGGGAACCTGATCTCGTCTATTGGGGCCCAGAAACCACATTTTTAGCCGACAAACGACGTGATAAAAAAGGCAAACTCAAAGGCCCACTGGCGGCGGTTGAAATGGGCCTTATCTATGTCAATCCAGAAGGTCCACATGGCAAGCCCGACCCCTTATTAGCAGCCGACGACATTCGCCTTTCGTTTGGCCGTATGGCAATGAATGACGAAGAAATCGTAGCGCTCATCGCAGGTGGCCACACCTTCGGAAAAGCCCATGGTGCGAAAAAACCTGGAAACTGTGTTGGTAAGGAACCTGCTGCTGCGCCAACTGAGCAACAGGGCTTTGGCTGGAAAAACAAATGCGGCACTGGTAAAGGCGCAGATACCAGTACCAGTGGTTTAGAAGGTGCGTGGACCGTCACCCCAACCCGCTGGTCTACAAACTACTTAGACAACCTAATGAATTTTAATTGGGTGCAAACCAAAAGCCCAGCAGGCGCAATACAATGGATCCCAGATAACCCAGCAGCCGCTAATTTAGTACCTGATGCACATATCAAAGGGAAACGCAGTGCACCGATTATGTTTACCACTGATCTTGCACTCAAAGAAGACCCTGCGTTTCGTAAAATTGTTGAGCGATTCCGCGCAGATCCGAAAGAGTACGAACTGGCATTTGCCAAGGCTTGGTTTAAGCTCACGCACAGAGATATGGGGCCAAGAGCACGTTACCTTGGCAATGAAATACCAAGTGAAGTGCTGACATGGCAAGACCCTATTCCTGAACATAGCGGTAAAAAAATCACGCAAAGTGACATCAAGACACTACAAATTGCAATCAAGCGCACAGGTCTCAGTAACGCTGATTTAATTGAAACTGCATGGGCAGCTGCATCCAGTCATCGTGTTACAGATATGCGAGGCGGCGCAAATGGCGCGCGGATCAGACTCGCTCCACAAAACAACTGGACAGTAAACAATCCGCGCCAGCTCAAACAAGTGCTCGCACAGCTTGAGCAAGTTAAAGCGCAATTTAACAAACGCTCAAAACGCCAAGTATCTCTGGCCGATGTCATTGTACTTGCAGGCAAAACCGGTATTGAAAGCGCTCTTAGAAATGCAAATATGCCAAAAACAGTGCCGTTTAGCCCAGGACGCACCGATGCCTCTCAGGCACAAACCGACGTTAAATCATTCAGTTTTTTAGAGCCTAAAGCCGACGCGTTTAGAAACTATTACCATGACTCAGCGTTTATGTCGCCAACAAAAATGTTAGTAGATAAAGCAAACATGCTTGGGCTATCGGTTCCTGAGATGACGGTGCTACTGGGTGGTATGCGTGTGCTGGAAACCAATACGGATAACTCAAGCACTGGTGTACTGACGCATACTCCGGGCAGCTTAGACAATGCCTTTTTTGTTAACTTGCTGGACATGCGCACACAGTGGAAAAAGTCAGAGACACAACCGGGTATGTACTTAGGTTATGACCGCAAAACAGGAAATAAACAGTGGCAAGCAAGCGCAGTTGACCTCATTTTTGGCTCAAACTCAGAACTTAGAGCCATCGCAGAAGTGTATGCATCTGATGATGCCAAGCAAAAGTTTGCCGATGACTTTATTAAAGTCTGGGTCAAAGTCATGCGCTTAGACCGATTTGATTTAATGTAAAAAACAAAAGCCGCGTTTAAACGCGGCTTTCTCTAATTTAATCACATTATGTAGGAATTACTCGACAATTAAGCGATTATTTGTATCTCGGCTTGTTAAGATCTGCGCTGCATCAAAACTGGTCGCACGCTTGGCCATACGATCGTATAACAGAACATTCACAGTAGCGGCCAAATTCATACACCCAGTTGTCGGTACGTATACAACCGCATCAGCGGCATCAACAATATCTTGTGGCAAACTGCCATCCTCTGGGCCAAATACATATAGCGCTTTTTCTGGGTGATCAAAGTGCGGCAATGGTATCGCACCTTCCACCAATTCAACGCACACCAAAGCGCGCCCCGATACTTTTAAGCTCACTAAGTCATCTACTTGTTGAATTGGGATATTCTCAGCGACATTTTTTGTGTCTGTGTGATATTTTGCAGCTTTTGCGTAGCGGTTGCCGTTAAAATATACCGCCTGTGCGCCATAGCACCCTGCGGCACGCAATACTCCACCGACGTTAGTTGGCGACTTAGGGTTCACCAAGCCTATCGCTGCAAATGATTCACTCATACTGTTCACTCTTCATGTATAGGCAGTACAACTACCAAAAAATTCGACGGGCGATTGTACCATGTGCGAAATTTTGTGCCAGTCAGACAAACCGCCCAAATTTAGGTAAATTGGCAATAATTTGTAACATTTGCAAACTCTCCAAGCGTCGCATTGACTCCCCCCAAAAAAAGCCCGTTATAGTAAAAAAGAAAGCAATAAAAACAATTGGTTAAATGCTCTCATAAAAACATCAGCAAACCCACATAAAACATCATATACGCCATCAATCAGCCCCCTTGCTGCTTGCTTAAGATGAATGTAACAGTTCATGTATTTACGTTGAATATGAAATTGAGATTGGCTAGTTTTGTAAAGGTACAATCCAGTACAATCAAGGAGATAACTATGAAATTAACAATCAAAAAAAGTAAAATTAAGAACCTTTCTAGCAAGCCTTCTTTAGGACTTGAAGCAACACCACATGTTGCAGGTGGCATGAAGCAAGTAGAGACCCGAGAGCCGTGTCGTTCAATATGGGCATGTACTCACCCTCAAGCTTGTCTCACTGACTAAGTAAAAGATCTGAATTTGCGGCCACAAATTCGATTCACCAAGCGACCTTTTGAGCTCACGGTCGCTATTATAGGAAAATTAACCATGCCGCCTATCTTATGTCAGCGTGTCACATCCCAGTGACCGACTACTCAGGTCGCACAGCATTCATGTGAAACTTAAATATACTCAGCGCGTTTAAGCACATACACATACTCGTCACACGCTTCCCCTTGGTGAAAAGCGGTTTTTTGTGTGATGTGTTTTAACCCAAACCCGACTTTTTCCATCACCCTAATCGAGGCTTGATTAGGTGACGAGACCGGATTATACAAGGCTTGAAGTGACGTTTTTTCAAAAAACTTCGCGACAAAAAGCGCCACAGCATGTGTGCCAGTGCCATTCCCCCAAAAGCATTCTCCAAGCCAATATCCGAGCTCAGCGCCCTGTGGTGAAGATAAATCATCAGGCAAATAAGCACCGACCACCCCACAAAACTGGCCATCATACTCAATCGCATAGTTCAGCGCATTTTGGCTTTGCCCGACCTCTAGCCACCACTTTGCATCCTGAGGTGTATAGGGCTTTGGTAGTCTATCTGACAAATACCGGATGACATTAGGGTTGTTTAAGTGCTTAACCAAATCACTCCCATCTTTTGGCTCCAATGACCTAAGTACCACATTTTTATTCATTCTGCTGCAAGGCATTAAGTTGGCCTCATATCCTCTATGATTAATTTAAATCCACCTTCTTACTTGGCAACAGTATCGCTCGTATACCGCACCAAATTTTCGTCGCATTGCTTGCTCTTCAAAACGGATATACCAACGATCTGTCACAATAACAAATGTTAGCCACCCACACACAGACATTACGCCAGCACCAAGCGACACAGCCGCACCAAACAAAGAGATGGCAAAACCCAAGTACATCGGGTTGCGGGAAAACTTAAATGCCCCTTGGGTCACTAACTTATCTGGCTCACCAAAGGTCATGATATTGGTACCTTCACGCATAAAGCGCTTTTTCGCTCCGACAGCCAATAACAACCCAAATAAAAACAATGGTATGCCCGCCAAGTTGTATGGATAAACGATATAGTGCGTGGCGTCTAAGCGCCAGCACAATAACGCCATATTGATTAAGATGATCGCGTATAAAAACGGGGGTAAAAGCTTTTGCATGTATTTGCTCCTAAAAAGAAGCACTTTACCTGTCCTACCGAGACTACGCCTTAACTTATGTTAAGCCCATTTTTTTACGTATTCTAGATAAGCTTACATCTGTTATACCAAGGTACATCGCAACCTGATTCAGAGCAATATGCTCACTGTCTTGACCAAACTCCATTAAAAATTGCTCATATCTTTGCTGCGCATTGAGCAGCAAAAAACTCGCTTCTCGCTTTTCTTTTTTTAATGCTAAGCGCTCATAAACCTTTCTTACAAATTCACTCCAGTTACTATTTTTCTGAGATAACGTGACTAGGTTTTGATAAGAAATCGATGCAATATGGCACTCACTCAAAGCTTGTGCGTAAAAAGGGCTAGGGCTGTGCTCAATTAATGAAGCGATGCTTGTGAATGCACCGCCTTGCTTGACTAAAGACTTGTTAAACTCTTTCCCGTTGACATCAATGTAATAATAACGACCAATTCCAGCGAGTAAAAAATGTACGTCTTGAACCATATCTTGGCTTTTAAACAAATGTGATTTTGCGCGATAGGTTTTAAACTCAAAGACCTCCAAAGCAGCAGCTATTTCACTTGCTTTAAATGGCACCAACTGCGTCAAAACTTTCGTTAACAGTGCTGCACTGTCATACCCCTGCATTTAATCCGCACACCTTTGACTTGGCGTAAAGTTGCTTTTTACAAACAATAATGTCTTGTGCTCGTAAATTTCATTACACCAATGATGTTTGCTGAGCACCATGTCTGGTACCTCCACATCGTTTACTTCATCAAAACCAAATTTTTTATAAAACGAAGCCAGATGCGCAAAAGGCAGACAATATACGTGGCGATACTGTAACGCGTTTTCAACTAAAAACGTCACTATTTTATCGGCAAGTCCAACACCTCTAAAGCCTGGGTTCACATACATGCCCCCCAGCTCTGCATCAAACTCAGTGATCTTTTGTATTCGACCAACACCCACCTTCTGATCATCAACTAACGCAATGGCAATCATATCCGACTCGAAGTTTGACAACTTAAACCCGACACGTTGATACTGCTCATTTACCCAATGAATTTCATCCTGGGTTGCTTTTCTTATTGTTATATTGATGTCCACAGTTTGTTTGCTCCTAAAACAAATACATCCGACTGATTGAATATCATACACTCAATCCAAATACCAGCACTGCGACAAAATACCAAGCGCTTTAAAATTGTTTGCTACACACCTAAAGCCACATACAAACAATTGTTATTTAAAAATTTTAAATAACACAAATCCGTTACTCCCTAGAACAGACGGATCATTTTTCAAGCAAAAATGCGCTTCTATTGCCAATAATAAAACGCATTGTGATTTAGCTTCTATACTTGTTGTCAGGACTTTTTCTATTTCTCGCATCATCTGCGGACTAAGGGAATTTGAATATGGCTAAATCCAAGCAACTCACTATTTTTTCTACGCTGCACGCTAAGTTGATAGCTGCCTTTTCAGCGGTGATGATCACCCTCGCCGTGATTGGCTTTATTTCTTATTTTGCCTTGAAAATGGCTTCTGACGGATTTAAAGATTACCGTGAATTAGCCCGCGATAGTAACCTCGCGGGCATTTTACAATCAAATATGCTCATGGTTCGCATGAATGTAAAAGACTTTCTGTTGACTGGCAGTGATAAAGACATTCGCCAATACGACGAATACTTTACTCAAGTAGAAACCCTGCTCAAAGAGGCTACGCGTGAAATTAACAAGCCCGAGCGGGCGCAAATGGTGAAACAGCTCACCACAAAAATCGCAACGTATAACGAGACATTTAACCAAATAAAAGCTTATCGAATACAGCGCAATGACCTAGTATTGAATCAACTGAACGTCATTGGTCCGCAAATGGAGCGAGAGCTGACCAAGCTGATGTTCAGTGCATCGGAAAGTAACGATACACAACTCGCCTACTTGACAGGCGTTGCCATGCGCAACCTATTACTAGGTCGCCTCTATGTGATCAAGTACTTAGAAAGTAATGACGAAAGCGCTGACCAAAGGGTAAAGCAAGAGTTCAGCGCCTTTGAACAGCAAATGGATTTAATCGAACAACTCACCAATACGGTCGCAAACCGCGCTTTAATTGCGCAAGTCAGAACACTCGAAGCTGACTACAAACAAGCTTATCTGAGTGTGCATGACATCATTGTGGATCGTAATGATAAAGTCACCAATACCCTAGATGTGCTGGGGCCACAATTTGCAAAACTGGTCGATGAATTAAAGCTCTCCGTTAAAACCGACCAAGATAAACTGGGTCCAAAACTCAAAGAGGCGAATGAATCAGCAGTCAGTAACATCATGATCACCTTTGTCATTGCGCTTTTCCTCAGTGGCTGCATTGTGTTCTTCCTGACTCGCAATGTGATGGCGCAGCTTGGCAAGGACCCGAATGAACTAGAAAATGTTGCATTGGCTATCGCCCGGGGAGACTTGGATGAAAAATATGACGAACGTGCACCCAAAGGTGTGTTTAAGTCGATGATGGCCATGCGGGATAGCTTGCGCCAGATGCGGGAAAAAGAACGTGAAGAAAAACGCATTGCCAGTGCCAATGCCCGTATTAAAAGTGCGCTAGATAACGCCAGTGCGTGTGTGATGATCACCAATACACAAAATCAGGTTATTTATCTCAATGATGCTATTTGCACCATGTTTGACCAAGCCAGCGACGAGATTCGCACCATCCACAATCACTTTGATAGCCAAGCATTACTCAACCACTCACTCAGCCAATCGCTACCGACTTTTTCAGAGATTGAAAACGCCGTCCACGGGCTGAGCGACAGCTATAACAGCCAACTAAAAATTGCCAGTAGGACGTTTGATATCGTCGCAAGCCCCGTCATCGTTGATGGAAAAACCGTTGGTCTTGTGTATGAGTGGGAAGATAAAACCGAGTGGCTAGCAAGCGAAATAGAAAAAGCAAGAGTGGCATCTGAGAACGCCCGTGTAAAATATGCACTAGACGGGTCATCAGGTCAGGTCATGATCACAGATGATAACTATAACGTCATCTACCTCAATGGTGCACTGGAGCACATGTTTAATGAGGCTGCCAGCGACATAACCCAAGAGTTGATGGACTTTAGCACCACCAATATCAAACATAATGCACTGGATCATTACTTCACTCACTTCACTAACTTGTTGAGTGAGTTTAATGGACTCACAACAAGCCATCAGAGTGAATTTGTCATTGCAGGGCGTACTTTCAATGTCGTGGCCAGTCCTGTCAAAGTAGACGGTGAACGTGTTGGTACCGTCATAGAGTGGCAAGACAAAACGCAGTGGTTAGCACTTGAGCGTGAAAAGTCTAGAGTGGCTTCTGAGAATGCGCGCGTCAAGTATGCACTCGATAGCGTATCTGGAAACGTGATGATAGCCGACCCTGAACTGAATATTATATATGCTAACAACGCAATACAAACCATGATGTTAGAGTCCGAGCAAGACATACGACGACATGTTGGCGCATTTGAAGCCAACAACCTAATTGGCTTTGCCATTCATGACTTTTACCTAGAGCCTGAGCAACAAAAACTCGTATTTGAAAACCTGAACGATACACACCGTAGCGAAGAACAGATAGGCGACAAGGTGTTTGCATTGACGGCTAACCCCATTGAAGTTGACGGTAAACGTATCGGCACCGTGCTTGAGTGGGTCGATCGTACCGCTGAAGTGAATATCGAAAAAGAAATTGACGACATTGTGCAAGCCGCTTCACAGGGAGACTTGAGCAAGAAAATCGACCCCACTGGCAAGTCTGGTTTCTTTGGTAACTTAAGCCAAGGCCTCAATGACTTATTAGGCACCGTTGAAGTGGCCCTAGACGATGTGATGCAAATGTTGGGCTCTCTGGCTCATGGCGACCTCACCAAGCGCATTAATAACGAATATCACGGTAAGTTTGGCAAGCTCAAAGAAGATACCAATACGACAGCAGAAAAACTCACCGAAATTATATCGAGTATTCGCACCTCAGCTAGCAGTATTTCACAAAGCGCCAATGAAATCGCCCAAGGTAATATGGATTTAAGTCAACGAACGGAAGAGCAAGCTTCAAGCCTCGAAGAAACATCGGCCAGTATGGATGCCATGACTGACGGTGTTAAACAAAGTAGTAAACGTGCCGAAAACGCCAATGAATTATCACTCGATGCGGAGCGCAGAGCAGAACAAGGTGGCCAAGTAGTGAATATGGCAGTGACCGCAATGAAAGAGATCAGTGACTCGAGTAAGGAGATTTCAGAGATCATCGGTGTCATAGATGAAATTGCTTTCCAAACAAATTTATTGGCACTCAATGCAGCTGTTGAAGCGGCCAGAGCGGGTGAGCAAGGCCGAGGATTTGCAGTCGTCGCGGGTGAAGTTAGAAACCTCGCACAACGTTCATCCGAAGCCGCCAAGGAGATAAAAGATTTAATCCGAGATAGCCAAACCAAAGTTGAAGAAGGTACATCTTTAGTCAACAAATCTGGGGAGACCTTATTAGAAATCGTAGAGGCCACTTCAAAAGTGCGCGTTATGATGCAAGACTTAGCAGAGTCTTCGAAGCAGCAATCTGACGGAATTGTGCAAGTTAATAGCGCAATCACTCAAATGGATGAAATGACACAACAAAATGCAGCACTGGTCGAGGAAGCCACAGCCGCAGGTCAATCGATGGCTGACCAAGCGCACAATATGAATAAGACGATGGACTTTTTTACCATAGGTCAAAGAAGTACCGGACTGAGGACCCTCGCGTCCTAGTTGATAGCATGAAACCAAGGGGCACTCGCCCCTTTTTTCTTTTTTCTTTTTTCTTTTTTCTTTTTTCTTTTTTCACATCACTACGTTTAATTCGCTTTAAAACCAAGCTTGACCTGTCTATAACTTTATACTTTAAAGTCGGCACGCATTTGTTTAATGAGATTAAGTCTATGTACAAAATATCAGAGCTTGCCAAACGAGTTGGGCTCTCACGTACCGCACTACTCTATTATGAGAAACAGCAACTGATCAGTGGAAAACGACTTGCCAATGGCTATCGAATATATAGTGATAAAGACATTCAACGTGTGCACTTAATTCAAAAGCTACTCGCAGGTGGACTTACCATTAAAGAATGTAAATCTTGCCTTGATGCAAAAATTGAAAAGCACCGTTTGCGCGACAGACTCTCTGCGTTAAATAACGAGATTGAGCAGAAAAAACAAGCTCGCGACTTATTGGCCGCAATATTGGGCGATGCGCCACAACGTCATTGGCACGAAGAACTCAACACGCTTGCGCCCGATGCGCATCTGAGTTGGTTAATGCAGCAAGGCTTTAATGAAAAAGAAGCACTTAGATTAAAATGGTTATCAAAAGATATGAATGAGCACGAATTATATATGGCTGACTTTATGACCGTATTTGGGCCTCTTGCGCGCTGGGCACCTGGCAGTCATGAAGACACCCTTAAAGCTTTGTCACATGTGCCCTTAACACCCAGTATTATTGCCGATATTGGTTGCGGAAAAGGCCACGCGACTCAGTTGCTGGCAACCCATACTCATGCCAATATTATCGCTATCGATAATGAGCAAAGCGCACTCGATGCATTGGTTGATAGTTTTACTCAAGATGGTCTTGTAGATCGGCTTCAAACGGACTGTACAAGCATGACAGAACTAAACATGGCGCAAAACAGTATCGACCTTATTTGGTCAGAAGGCAGCGCCTATATCATGGGCGTGCAAAATGCACTTAAGAAGTGGCGACCAAAGCTTAAACCCAATGGCGTATTAGTGTTTAGTGACATGGTATGGCATACGACAAAACCAAGCACGCAAGCTCAGGGGTTTTGGGCCAAAGAATATCCCGATATACAATCTGTTGAATTCAGACTTAAGCAAATATCTGAACTGGGATATGAAGTCATTGCACATTTCCCGCAAAGCACACAAGCCTGGCAAAACTACTACGAACCTTTACGCGCGCGCACAATAGAACTGCAGCCTACAATGGCACATTCTCAAGCACTACAAGATATTCAAAACGAAGTGAAAATATGTACTGAGTATGCCGATGAGTTTGGCTACCATATGTTTATTTTACAAAAGTGCTAACCCTATTTAGGCGCTAAACGCGCCTTTTTTTATAATTGACTTTAGAATATCTCAACCACTTCAAAATATTCACATACTAATTCCATATCAGAGGCAAACCCACCATTTCGCTCAAAATATGCCTGATGTTCTTTACGCCAGCCAGCTAAGTCAGCATTTTCTCCCTCTGCAAGCGCAAAGGCTTCGTCGACATCTTCAAACCGAGTGATATCTACTTTAACAATTTTGATCACTGCGACAGGCTTATTTAGCCAAGTCTCTACAATGTACACTTGTCCAATATCGGGGATTGCTTCTTCACCTAATTCATAAGCACTCAACGCATCGCAAGTTGCCACTTTGGCACCACTTACAATGAGCGCAGTCAGTTCATCACATAAATGCTGACTATCGCCAAATTTACACGCAACTGCATCGGGGTATCTGGCCTTTATTTTGGATGAATTCATTATTTTTCTTCTTATCAAAGCGCATATTTAGTAAAAATGGTGGGGATTAAACCGGTTTGTGGTTATGAAACCCGACGTAAAAGTCCTTAAGCGAATTAGGCAGTATTGCCCAGTAACTGTGTGTTTTCTTTCTAGACACTTGCCAGAATACATTATCAGTAAACGACACATCAACACCACGTATCATATCGATATTGATTGCTGTCGCTACACTTTCAAACCAGCTATGCGCATATTCAGGGTCAAGATTTCCTCAGCAAAATAGATGCGCTCCATCTGCTTTTTGAATCAATTCAAAAAAGCGTTGCCTGAACTCCTGGTACATGCTGAGTCATTGCGCTTTTAATATTTGATTGAAGCGCGTTGTTAATTCTTCTTCTTGGCAATATCCCAAGGTCAGTGCAAAAGCTTGATTTTCTTCAGTCACATAAAACAGTGCGGGGAACCCACTGACTTGTAATTGACGGGTAAGCACCAAATGCTGTTGCAACTGGTTTTCAGTATCTGGTGAATTAAGTAAACACAAAAATGACGCTTCTTCAAGCCCAATTGACACGGCGCATGCTGCCAAAGTCGCATCTAATGACGGGTTAGTAGCTTGTTGGTAATACGCGGATTGGATCGCCTTTGACATTGCTTCAGCGCTATTTTCCCTCATATTTTGTGCCACAATCACCGCGCGACAAGCTTGGTAAGTAGAACGATAAGGCGTGTTTTGATGCCAGTAATCGTGGTTAAAGGATACTTGGGTTCTTTGTTCTATTTGATGCCAATACGAAGCAATTGTTTCTCTTAAGCTTTGCGCCATCGGCTCAGTATTGTCAGGCGCAAGACCGCCCATAATCCACTCTATCTGTGCACTTGGGTGTTGGCTTAAAAATGCCTCTAATTCAGGCTGAAACCCGTAACACCAAGCACACATCGGGTCCATAACATATACAAAACGCATCAATACTTAACTCCATTAGTCCTACTCTGTCGCCAGAAGATACACGATTATACAGTAACAACGCTTCCACTGAATTTACAACGTCCATACAGCGCACAGTCAATGTGCGCAAAGTATGGAGCTACTGACGTTTAGCTGATGCCATTAAAAACATCTAGATAAGTCATTCATAAATCAGAAAACGTTACAAATAGTGAGCAATAAACTCCACAGGGTGCTGAGGTTTACGCCCTTCAAAACGTTTTACTTGGCTGCGACAAGAAAACCCTGTTGCTACCACCTTTGATGATTGCACATGAGATTGCCAAGAGGCATTGTACAAGCCATGAGAGGCCGCCTGATTTTTACTCTCATGACCAAAAGTTCCGGCCATGCCACAACAACCCACATTGGGTGCATCAAGCTGTACTCCCAGCGTATTAAAGATATTTTTCCAAGTTGCAGATGCAGCACGTGCATTGGTTTCTTCAGTACAGTGCGCCAGCAAGGTAATTGACTCAGCCACCGACGACAATACCAGAGCAGATAAATCCTGTTGCTGAAGCCACTCATGAATAGTGAGTACGTGAAAGTTTCCTCTTTCATTCTCGCTCAGTACTTTACGATATTCATCGTCGTACACAAATACCAAGGCAGAATCTAAACCAATCATCGGAATATTGAGGCTTGCTGCGTGTTGTAAAAAAGCGCTGGTGGCTTTGGCCGTCGCTTTAAACTCAGGAAGAAACCCTTTTACATGCTGAGTTTTACCATTCTCATGGTAGGGCAATAGCACGGCTTTTTTACCCAGCTTGCCGATCAATTTAATGGTTGCAGTGATTAACTCTGCTTCGTAAAACCAAGTAAACGGATCCAATACAACCAAAACATGCTCGTCTTTTTGCGACTGACTAAGCTTACTTAACGCACCGTAGTTGTACTCAATGCCTTCAGGCTGCTGGGTGCTGAGCAACGGTAAGTCTTGATAGCCTAAAAGCCATTGACTGAGCTTATTAACAAGGTTCGACCCAATCATAGGGTTTAATAGTGATGCACCACGTGACATCAAGGGCAGCAACTTTTCAATATTACCGACCACATGATCTTTCAGCGCTCTGCCATATTTTTGATGATAAAAGTGCAAAAAGTAAGCCCGTGAATTAGGAATATCTACTTTAACAGGACACGCTGTTGAGCATGCTTTACAAGCCAAACAAGCATCCATGGCACGTTTTACTTCGTGGTTTAACTGGGCAAGTTCTCCCGCTTCTGAAATCTCAACTTGAAATTTTTCCGCATCAAAATAGGCAGATTGCTGCACAGGCAGTTCAACGCCTTGCGCAGCTTGCAGTCGTGCCCACTCCTTAAATAACATGGCTCGCCCTTTAGGTGAATCCCTTCTGTCTTTCGTGATCTTGTACGAAGGACACATCTGAGCGTTTTCGTTGTAGTTAAAACACAACCCATTGCCGTTGCAGTTCAACGTGTCTTGAAACGAGGTTTTAATATTAATGGGAACAAGCTGATCGTAACGTGCTCTCAGCGGCCCATTGACACCAGCAAGCGCGGTATCATTATCAAGCGGCGTACATATTTTGCCGGGGTTGAGTTTATTGCTTTTATCAAATGTGGTTTTGATTTTTCTCAATTCTAAGAATAACTCAGGACCAAAAAAGTCAGCACCATATTCACTGCGAAACCCTTTACCATGCTCTCCCCAAAATAAGCCGCCATATTTTTTAGTCAGTTCAGACACTTTATCCGATATGGGTTTTAACATCGCTTGCTGTTTATCATCGCATAGATCTAATGCTGGGCGCACATGTAAAACCCCAGCGTCAACATGACCAAACATACCATAACTTAAATCATGTGCATCCAGTAGCGCTCTAAATTCGGTAATAAAATCAGCCAGATGCTCAGGGGGTACAGCGGTGTCTTCAACAAAAGCAACGGGCTTTTGCGCCCCTTTTGTGTTGCCTAAAAGCCCAACGGCTTTTTTACGCATCGCATAGATTTTTAAAATATCCGTCTTATTGGTGGTGATAGAGTAAGATAAAACGCCCGCAGTTTTACTGTCAATAAGCGCATCTAGTTTATCCGTTAATGCAGCGACTTTGGTGTTAATGTCTGACTCATTATTGCCATTAAACTCCACCATATTTAACCCATCTGAGATGATATCCGCGGGAGTATCTAAAAAATCAGCGACGCTGCGCCAGATCATATCTTCACGGGCAAGATTCAGCACTTTACTGTCCACCGTTTCAACAGAGGTCGAGCGTGCACTTACCAAAAAAGGGGAATGTCTTAGCGCCGAGTCAAAGTTATCATAATTAATATTGACCAACGTTTTATATGGCTCAATCGGCAAGATATTCAACTTGGCTTCTGCAACCACCGCAAGCGAACCTTCACTCCCTGCTATAATGCGAGTGAGATCAAACGTTTCCATATTATCACTGAGCACGTTTTTAAGATCATACCCGGTTAAGAAACGATTTAATTTTGGAAAAACCTCTAATATTGTGGCACGGTTTTCTACGCAGCTGTTGATCACATCACGAAAGATATGCCCTTTACGGTTGTCCTGAGTTGCAATTTTTTGCGCTGCCTGCATTGGCATTTTGTATGTATCTAACTCATAACCATCAGCTAAAAAACATTTTAAAGCCAATAAGTGATCACTGGTTTTACCGTACACCAGAGAACCTTGTCCGGATGCATCGGTGTTGACCATACCGCCCACTGTTGCACGGTTGCTGGTGGACAGATCAGGCGCAAAAAAGAATCCCAACGGTCTTAAAAAGTCATTAAGTTGATCTTTGATCACACCGCCTTGTACCCTGACCCACTTTTCTTCGATATTAACCTCTAAGATCTGACGCATATGGCGCGATAAATCCAATACTATCCCACTGGTGAGCGACTGCCCGTTAGTCCCTGTGCCACCACCACGCGGACCAAAGCAGAGCTGACGAAACTCCCCTTGTTCAGACAGTAGTAAGGCTTTTTGAATGTCATCATTGTTCTTGGCAAATATGACCGCTTGCGGAAATTGCTGGTAGATACTGTTATCTGTTGAATGCACCAAAGTTGTTGAATAACTTGTATCTACTTCCCCTTCAAAGCCAGATGCTTTTAAAGCATCTAAGTACCTCTTTACAACATCAGCCAAATCAATACTGGCTTTTTTATCTTGACCCATTTTTGCGCCCCACAACAAAATGATACAATATAACATAACTAACAATTATCGTAACTAGACTTAAGGCGCGGACAGCCAAAATCAATAAATAAAAAAGCGGCAAGATTGTCGTCTTGCCGCTTTCAATTAGTTGGGAGATCTAATTTACTGAGTGTAGTTGAATTACTCAACTTTGCTAAATGAATGTTAGCAACCTAATCAAAAAGCGATCTTTTTAGTCAAAGCATTGACTTTAATACAACTTTAATCGACACACTCTCATCTCTAAAGATTGCTGTAGCCTGCAATATGCTGTGCATTAAGCTCATAGCAAGTATCACCTCTTGTAACACAGAGTGTGTGTTCCCCAATAGTAGATGAAAGTGTTATCCAATCTTTTTGCGACAGCTGCTTAGCATCGACGCCGTTAAAACTCACTACTTCATCACCGACTTTGATACCTGAACCCACTGCCGCCATATCAGGCATGACATATCGCACCACAAATGCACCATCAGTCAGCTTTCTCAATTCCAAGCCCAATAAATTATACCGTGCTATAAACTTGCTTGATTGGTAAGGCTTTAAGTGCAGCATTAAATTACTGTAGTCAATGACATAACTAAAATGCGATAACGCTGAGCTGCCAAGTACTGACTTCCCATCATCATCGCCTTCAATGAAATTGGTTTTCACATTGGTTAAAGTCAAATCTCCAATTTTCACTTTAGGAACAGTGCCACGCTGATGCACCGTTTGACCACTTAATCCGAAATCAGACCCTGTGACTGTTTTACCTTTAAACTCAAGTCCCGCGTCACGTACGTAATAATTGTTGAGTTTAAAATAATGACGACTGCCAGTATCAAGTACAATTTCTTGCGTAAATGTTTGGTTGTTACCCAAGTCAACTTCACTGTCAAAATAGAGTTTACTGAGGAACACTCGCATGGGGATCGTGACATCATCCTGTGTGGGTTGGTAAGGCAGCTTTGAAATGGTGATTTTGCCTTTTTGCGTGTCTATATACCACGTAAAGTGTTTTAAAATATCATGACCAAGTACACCATCAAATACCGCCTCATCAGGACGTAAAAAGTAGTCGGTTTGTGAAAGAGGCATATATGCAAAACTCACTTCGTCAAAACTGACATCGCCTAACTTTATTTGACTCACTTGTGTTTGATAAGCCCGAGAATTTTCACCATCTCCCCACCCGCCGAGTTCAAGTGGATACCCTTCTTTCAGACCCAGCGCTTTGACTTTACTTGTATCTTGCAACAGTGAAATCGATGCCCCTGTATCAATCATCATTTTAAAGCCTCTGACACCATTAATGGTCATATAAACATAGGGTTTCGCGCTAATGTCAGCAGATAGCCGAGAATGCGTTTTATCTACGTGCCAATTTGGCACTAGGTGGTCGTTCTCATATTTGAGTCGAAGGTAATTAACGACACTACAGCCACTTAGGACCAGAGTGCCCAAAAGTAAAATAAGAAGCTTCATCAATCATTCCCTTTTGTGTTTTTGAAAGTCACTACAGTACAGAAGAGTTTGTGAAGAAAACGTCAAATTCAATTATTACATGAGGCAAGCTCGGGATGACAAGAGTGATGTGAGATTAATTGAAAAGATTTATCGTAGTGTAAATAGCCTATGAATCATTCTAACCGCGCTAACGATTAACCAAACCCGTCGTCCTGAACTCGATTCAGGATCCATGTCATTCTTGACCAATGCATAGATCCCGAGGCAAGCTCGGGATGACGAGGGTGATGTGAGATTAATTGAAAAGATTTATCGTAGTGTAAATTGCCTATGCGTCACCCCAACTGCGTTGACAGTTAACCAAACCCGTCGTCCTGAACTCGATTCAGGATCCAAGTCACTCTGACCAATGCATAAACCCCGAGGCAAGCTCGGGATGACAAGAATGATGTGAAATTAATTTAAAAGATTTATCGTAGTGTAAATAGCCTATGAGTTCCCAACTGCGTTAACGGTTAACCAAACCCGTCGTCCTGAACTCGATTCAGGATCCATGTCATTCTGACCAATGCATAGATCCCTAGGCAAGCTCGGGATGACGAGGGTAATGCAAAGTTAAAATGGTTTATCATGCTGTAAATAACCCAAGCATAATCCAACAGAGCGCACCATTAACCAAACCGCGTTGACGATTAACTAAACTCGTCGTCCTGAACTCGATTCAGGATCCAAGTTACTCTTGACCAATGCGTAGATCCCGAGGCAAGCTCGGGATGACAAAAATGATGTGAAATTAATTTAAAAGATTTATCGTGGTGTAAATAGCCTATGAGTTCCCAACTGCGTTAACGGTTAACCAAACCCGTCGTCCTGAACTCGATTCAGGATCCATGTCACTCTGACCAATGCATAAACCCCGAGGCAAGCACGGGATGACAAGAGTGATGTGAGATTAATTGAAAAGATTTATCGTAGTGTAAATTGCCTATGCGTCACCCCAACTGCGTTGACAATTAACCAAACCCGTCGTCCTGAACTCGATTCAGGATCCAAGTTACTCTTGACCAATGCATAGATCCCGAGGCAAGCTCGGGATCTAGTAATTTAAATTAAATGACTATAAAGCGTTACATAAATAGTTAATATAAGCATCAACTACCTATACTTAACCGCCAAAGGTTTTTGACAAGTGCGTCGCTAGGTTTATTTGAATTGGCTGCGTTTGCTTTGCAATATCAACCAGTGCATCCTCGAAGTTTCCTTTAGATAACGTGCTATATGCGTCATTAGATAACCCATATGGCTCACTTGGCATGCCAATAAATGGGAATACCATGCGATCAAGCGTGCCATCACTGTCTTTGTCATGCACCACACTGATGGCGTATTTACCTGCTGGAATACCTTCTAGCACCACTTCTGTTGCCGGAATGCTTGGCGTAACCACCATACGGTGAAAGTACTTGATGCTCGTTGCGCTGTAGTTATCATCGCTGTAGTAAGAGTCCGCGTTGTCATGCAAATACACTAACAACTGCCCTTCAGTACTTGCCACCTGATTCACCACAATACGGACCTCAGTCGGCGCACCTTTTACTTCATTCACGCTCATATTAGAGGTAGACGAGCAAGCCGCTAACACCGTAAGCGCCAATGACGATAACAATACCTTTTTCATATAAAATACCTTTTAACCTTTATTGCCCAAACCAAACTCATGTTCCAATACAGCCTTGATTTCAGCGTGACTTTGCAAGATATCACCATGATGTCGCTGTTTAAGTAAAGTACAATCCACTTTACCACCGATAAATGCTTCCACATTGTTATCCGAAATAGCATCCAGCATTTGTGACCATTCACGTGTCAGCGCATCCGACACCTGCGCCTCATATTGACCTGCTTTAAATAAATGCACCTGAGCCGTTTTCAACGGTTGGCTTAGTGGGCATAAGTCCAACTGCCCTTCCGCTTTACGCGCTTTTATCATCGCCTCAATACTGCCTGTCTCGTGGCCAAGCTCTCGCATGCGTGCAACAAATAATTGCTCATTTTCAGACTCAAACTCTTGCGTCAGCGTTTTGATCTTCCCAGACTTGATAATAGTGTCTAAAAGCAGCACTTTTATGTCAGCGCTGTGGTTTCTTTCAAATAAACCCGCCATTTCTAGTGCGATATTACCACCGAGTGACCAGCCTAAAAGACAAACTTTATCAGCTTCAATATGAGCGCACACCTCATCGTAATACACCTTAGCAAGCTCATCTAACTGACTAATTTTTTCGTCATTAATGAGGTTATAGTTATCAACGCCTAAGCAATTAAACGATCCATTTAACTCTGCTGCAAGCCCTTGATAAACCTCGCATCCGCCGCTGCCAGCGTGGACCATCACCAGGGTTGGTAAGCCGTCGCTAAAGTCATTTAAACGTTTCACTAATTGCCCGTCACGCGCTTGATTACGTACCAAACTTGCCAGGCCTCGTACGGTAGGAGATTTAAACAAATCAGCCACAGAGAGCTTACAGTTAATGGTTTGATTTATCACTTGTGTCAATTTAATCGCCGCAATTGAAGTCCCGCCGAGCTTGAAGTAGTCATCGCTGATCCCAATTTGCGAGTGGCTTAGTGCAGATTGCCATAACTCACATAACTTAAGTTCAAGGGCATCGCGTGGCGCTACATATTCATCACTTCTAATAAAATTAGGTTCTGGCAAAGACTTTACATCCAACTTGCCGTTGACATTAAGCGGTATTTTATCAAGTAACGTCATCGCTGAAGGCACCATAAAATCAGGAAGGGCAGTCTGCAAATATCCCATGATCTGCTCTGCTTTATCAGCATCGGTATCGTCGCTTACAACATACGCTGCAAGATACTTTTCAGTCCCGTTTTGCGTTGCTATTACCGCAGCTTGCTTCACACCAGCAACGCTACAAATGGCACTTTCGATTTCACCCAGCTCAATCCTAAAGCCGCGTATCTTAACTTGTTTATCGTTTCGACCAACGTACTCTATATTGCCATCAGCTTGCCACTTTACAATATCTCCAGTGCGATACATGCGAGGTTCGATATGGCTGTTTTTTGCAGTCTCTACAAATGGGTTTTTAACAAATTTCTCTGCCGTAAGTTCTGGACGGTTTAAATACCCTCTTGCAAGTCCTTCACCACCAATGTAAAGCTCACCTGGTGTACCCACAGGAACTGGCTTACCCATAGGATCTAATACATACAAGGTTTTGCCTGTTAAGGCGTGACCAATAGGCGCATTAGTTCGACTATCATCAAGGTGGCAAACAGAGGCAAACACTGTGGTCTCTGTCGGACCATATACATGACTTAGCTTCACCTGTGGTGTACTTTGCTTAAAGGCATTCACCACATTTAAATTAACCTGCTCGCCGCCAAACAAAATGTGCTTAAGCGGGCTATTTTTAAGCTGTCCACTGGTTGCCAGTGCATTAAATAATGCGGTGGTCATAAAACTCGCATCGATTTTATGTGTTTCAACATACTGAGCAAATAACTCGGGTGAGAGTCGCGTGTATTTATCCACTAAATGCACACACAAGCCATTGAGCAAACTGAACATGGCATCAAAAATAAATCCATCAAATGCATAAGACGACATACTGGCAATACGGCGCACCTTAGTCGCATCCAAATAATTGTTGCCCAGTGCAAAAGAATTTACCGCATGGTGTTCAATCTCAACCCCTTTAGGTTGCCCCGTGGTTCCTGAGGTATAAATGACATACGCCAAGCTCGTTAAATTCGTATCCACGTCCAAATTCTCGATGCTCTCACCACCGACATGCTCTGCAACTAAGATACTCGGCCCCGAGTCCGTATTAAAAATACCAGATAGCTCAGCATGATAGTCCGCTTGGGTGAGTACCAAAGAGACATTTGCATCGCTGGCAATAAATCGCGTGCGCTCATCGGGGTTATCCATCGACAACGGGACATACGCAGCGCCCGCTTTGAGCACCGCTAAAATGGCCACCACCATATCGATATTTTGTGGATAATAAAGCGCAATTAAAGTATCCGGTTTGATTGTGGACTTTTGGTCTATTTCATAGGCCTGACGGATAAATCGAGCAAGCTTATTGGCTTTTTGATTAAGCTGCTGGTAAGTCAGTTGCTCATCGCCACACACCACAGCAATATCACTGCCACGCCTGTTGGCTACACGCTCAAAAATACGATGAATAGAGAGTGAACTTGGTGTATGCGCGGGCTTGTGATTAAATTGTTCTAGTACTTGTGTGCGCTCAGCGTCACTCAGTACATTAATGTGATGCAACGCGTCAGCAGGCGCCGCCAGCATGCTTTTAAGTATTCGAACATAACGCTTTGCAAATGCATCGATGGTCGCTCGCTCAAATAAACTGGTCGCGTAGTTAAACTGCAAACTCAGCTGCTCGGTGCTGTCATCAACGACTAAGGTCAAATCATATTTAGCACTCTTGCCACTAAGCTTATCGCTTAGCACTGGCTTTAACTGCAAATCACCCTGCACAATTTGCTCGGCATTCATGCTCTGCACACTGAACATCACCTGAAAAATAGGATGGCGCGAGCTGTCTCTTTCTAACGCCAACAGCTCCACTATTTGCTCAAATGGTAAATCCTGATGCACTTTCGCTTGGGTAACCAGCTGATGCGTGTGCTGAATAAACTCGCTCGCACTCCTGTTTTTATCAACTTGGCTACGCAGCGCCATCGAGTTGACAAAAAATCCGATAAGCGCCTGCACTTGGCTATGATGACGGTTATCCGAAGGCGTACCAACCACAATATCTTGCTGCCCAGATACACTGCTCAAAGTGACATATAAGGCGCTCAGCATCACGGTGTACACACTGGTTTGCTGTGCTTTAGCACTATCCACAACCTGTTTGGACAGCGTTTTATCTAGGGCTAACTCAAGGTTCTCACCTGCGTAGCTCACTTGACTTGGCCTTACCTTGTCATAAGGTAACTCCAGTGTTTCAAACCCTTGCAGCGTGCCTATCCAATAGCTTTGCAACTTGCTCAGTGTCTCACCTTGCAGATAATCCCTTTGCCATTTTGCATAGTCCGCATAACGGATACTCAGCTCTGGCAGTTGAGCTGCTTTACCATTCAACGCTGCAAGATACGCTTTCGTTAGCTCTTCAGTAAAAACAAACGTCGACCAACCATCAAATGCGATGTGGTGCCACACAAAGAGCAAATACTGGGTAGATGCACGACTAATGTGATACACCCGCATTGGGCTATCTTGCGATAGCTCAAATGGTTTTGAGGCCAGTTCACTAACAAGCGCTTCTAAGGCAATTTCATCCGCCACCGAGTGCTGAACAATAGCGATATTTGATGGTAATGTGTGCTGACTTAACATGCCGTTATCTTGGGTGTTAAATACCGAATTTAATACCTCATGGCGTGCCACAACTTGATTAAGTGCTTTTTCAAATGCATCTAGGTTTAGCGATTCACCAACTTCAAACAAGGCTGGGATATGATACGCACTACTGCCTTTTTCATAACTGTCGATAAAGAGTAATCGTTCCTGTGCAAATGACAGCGGTAAAGGTTCCGCGTCACTGCGAGGGATCACAATGGCCTGTGATGCACCAATGACGTTGGCCAGTTTGGCCACGGTATTATGGGTGAACAGCATTTCGAGAGGGATATCACGCTTGAGTGCTTTGCGGCTGGCCGCAGATAAACGAATCGCCGTAATTGAATTCCCTCCTAACTCGTAAAAGTTATCATCTACACCCACAGTTTCAACATTGAGTACCTGTTGCCAAAGCGCACATAAGGTCGACTCAAGGTCATTACTTGGCGCTTTGTAACTCTGTTTGACGCTTTGATTAGGAATGGGCAGGGCCTTTTCATCCAACTTACCATTGCCTGTTAAAGGGAACACCTCTAATTGTGTATAGCTGGCTGGCACCATGTATTTTGGTAATGTTGACGCTAAATATGCGTTAATGTTTTCCTCACAGGCAGTACTGCCCGCACTGGCAATCCAATAAGCATGTAACGCACCATCTGCATGGCTTTTATCCGCAATGACGGCCACACTTTGAACCCCCTCAACGTCACATATGGCGTGCTCTATCTCACCAAGCTCAATTCGATAACCGCGAATTTTAACTTGGTTGTCGTTACGGCCGAGGTATTCAATTTCACCATTGTCGAGCCAACGAACTAAATCACCCGTTTTGTAAATCCGTTGATTATCCACATCATCACTACTTGTAAATGGATTTTGAATAAAGCGTGATTGTGTCAAATCGTCGCGATTTAAGTAGCCTCTGGCCACCCCTGCCCCGCCGATATATAACTCGCCAATTGCACCCACTGGCACAGGTTTAAGTGCCGATGACAAAACATACAGCGCTACATTGGGATAAGCATGCCCGATACCATTGACCACTTGGCTTGGGTCAATGCATTTGTTCATGGCGCCAACTGTTGCCTCTGTTGGACCATATTCATCAATCAGTGTCTCCGTAACCATTGAGAGCTTATCAATCACTGGCTTAGTGAGCGCTTCACCGCCCACCATCAAGCTGCGTAAGGTTATCTCACTGTCAGCCAATAAGAGGCTGGCAAGGCTTGGCGTGGTTTTTACAAAACGCACTTGGTTGTCTGTCAAATGAGCCTGATATGCTGACACATTGGCAATGTCATCCTGATAAACACACACAGTTCCACCTGCCATGAGTGGACATAAGGTAGTTGTCACGGTCAAATCAAAGCAATAGTTGGTCGAAAAATCACATACTTCTAAGGCATCTGATAAAGTACTTTGCACCCCAAAAAAGTAATTAAGTACCTGCGCTTGCTCTACCATCACACCCTTTGGCTTGCCTGTGGTGCCCGAGGTATAAATCACATACGCAATGTTATTCATACGGCTGCGACGCTCAGCAAAATCTCGTGAATTATCCAACACCAACATGGGTTTATCACAGCTGATGAAACCAACATCAGTGCCTGTCAGCCAAGTATCTAGTCGATGGGCGTACTCTGTTTGCGTCAGAACCAAACGCGTGTCTGTATCAGACAAGATAAACTGCACCCTATCCTCTGGTGCATCAGGGGAGATGGGGACATATCCCGCTCCCAACTTCAATACCGCTAGCATTGCTACCAGAGTGTCAGCACTTGGACTCAAATACAGCCCAATCAAGGTATTGGCTTGCACCGACTCACCTTGCTGAGCAAGACGCTGCACAATGGTGTTTGCTAAATGCTCAGCTCGCTCATTTAATTGGTGATAACTTAAAGAAGTTTTCCCGGCTTTGACAGCCACCTTGTCTGGCATTGCCTGAGCATGCTGGGCAATCATGCCAGCAATGTCGCTTTCAAACTCAAAGTGTGCTTGTTGGCAGTGCCACTGCTGCGTGATTGCCTCACACTCAGCAGATGTCAACAACCCTAATTGCTGATGCGGTTGCTCTGGCGCTTCCACCAGTTGCTCAAGTAGCACTTTAAGCTGCGATACCAGCTTGCTCGCTTTGTCTGCATCTAGCCAATTTGCACTGTAGTTAACGGCTATATCGAGCGTACTCCCTTGCTCTGTCGCAACAAGGGACAACGGATAATCAATTTTCTCAACCACCTTTTTGAGCTGCCACTTACGCGTATCACCTTGATGATTGATCGGGTAATTTTCAAAGGTAAACAAGGTGTGGAATAACCGCTCACCTGGCGGTTGCAGCTCAGCCAGTGCAACACTGCTGGCGCTGTTGAGTGACGCAATCGACAGCTGAATATCCGCCATGATTTGCGCACAAGACGCATCTTCTGGCCAAAACACTTGCAACGGCAAGGTGTTGATAAACAAACCGACACTGTTATCGATGTCTTCGACTGGCAAGTTACGCCCCGAGACAACGGTGCCTACAGTCGTTTGCTCGTCGCCCGCGTAAACCTGGATAAGCTTGTGCCAACAAAATTGTAATGCCACGTTGAGTGTCACCCCAGCACTTTGGCACATGGCTTTGAGCGCATGAAACTCAGCGCCCGTGATCATCAATTGTTGCGTATCCGGTTCTGTGACCTGCATCGGCTTGGTCAAATCAAGGGGCGCACTCAACATCCCCGAGATGTCATTTGCCCCTTCAAATTGTCGTTTCTTTTCTTGCCAATACTGCTGTGTTTGCGCTTGGTGTTGCTGATAGTACTGCTGCGTTGCTAAGTAGGCTGTTTCAACCTCGACCGTCGGCACAGTGCCGCCGAGTAACTGCTCATAATACTCATGGACGCTGCGCAGCAACAAAGGCGCACTCCAACCATCGCTGATGCTGTGATGCTCCGTTTTTAGTAAGGTGTATAAATCCTCTGCTTGCTTGATAAGTGAAATGCGGATCAAGCCCGGCTTTGACAAGTCAAACCCTTTTGCGCGCTCCGCTTGCTGCAATGCATCTATCTTTGCAGCGCGCTCTACTTCACCTAATGCGCTGATATCTTCATAATAAAAGCTATTGCTATCAATACTCGCTTTGGGTGAGACAATTTGTAACAGGGCTTCATCCCAGTTAAAAAAAGTACGCAGCGCAGGGAATCTTAAAGAGGTTAACTCCCAGGCCTTTTGGTACAAAGGCACGTTCAGCGGCTCTTGATAATCCAACATCATTTGCACACGATACGCATCATCGTCTGGCTGGTTCAAATGATGATAAATAAACCCTTGTTGCAAGCTGTTTGCCGGACTTACCGACTCAATACCACGCGAAGGCGCAGCTTGGATCTGGATATAACGTTTAAACGCTTTCGCCGAGTCAATGCTTTGCTCACTCAAAAATGCAATTAACTCCGGCTTATTGGCTTTGATTTTATTCACTAGCTGCGGGTCCGGAGACGCATTGCCAAAAGCCAGTTTTAACTTACCTTGCTCTGCCCAAATAGACAGGTTATGTGCACTGATTTCCTTGATAAGTAACATTGCTTAAATCTCCATGATGTTGTCGTCGCAGGTATCGTCTTGCTCATCCAAAACAGCCTCTTCGAGTACGCTGTTTAAGTGCGCAAGATGCTCTACAGATAAGTCATTGGCAATAAAGTCACTGGGGGTGGCGACTGCGCCTTGCTCGGCAATATGAGCGGTATGTTCAATCACATGTTGCAAGTTTGTCGCAAAGTAGCGTTCAAAATCAGCACTGAGCTGCTGGCCTAGTCGCGACTGAATTGAAAACATCAGTTGGTCAGAGTCAATCATGCCGTTAATGTTAAGCATCAAAGCCATCTCATTTTGCTCGCCAATTAACTGCCCACAAGACTCTTGAACAATCTGCCAACTCTCTACACCCGAAACACGACTATTAAATTGACCTAAGTAGTTGAAGCTAATAAGTGGGAGCTTTTGAGCAATTTGGCCTGCTTGGAAAAAGGCCCCATAACCTACCCCTTTGTTCGGCACGGCGCGCAACATTTCCTTGGTTTGCACCACCGCTGTTGAAAGGTCGTCATAGGCTGTAAGCTTCACTGGATATAAGCTGGTAAACCAACCTAGGGTTTGCGATACATCTAAGTGCTCATCAATGTCTTCTCGACCGTGACCTTCTAACGTGATCACATGCTCTGTACCAGATAATACTTGCGGCAAAGTTAAGCTTAACGCAGCTAACAATAAGTCATTGATTTCCGTGTTATAGCCTTCGTTTGATTGCCTCAAAAGCATGTGTGTATGCTCAACCGACAAAGACAACGAATGCTCACTGACAGCTTCAGTAACCTTGAGTGCATTGCTATGCTCAACCACATGTTGCCAGTAATTCAGCTCACTGCTGTGATCTGTAGGATAGGTTTGCATACTCTTAACCCACTGGCGATAACTGCTGGTTTTTGCCGCCAATGTTTTACCCATTAGTAAGGTTTGCATATCTTGTGACAACACCCGCCACGACACGCCATCAATGATTAAATGGTGGAAAATAAAGCAAACCCGCGCGACACCATCGCCATAACCTTGCAGGTGCACAAGCTTAAATAACGGCCCATCTTTGAGGTCAAAACTTTGCTGCCATTGGTTCAACTGCTCACCAATTTGCGTATCAGAGAGCCCTGTCACATCTAACTGGACAACGTTACACCAAGCAGCCAAGTCTAACTCGTTAAGAGATAAATAAGATTGACGATAAGTATCACCTTGCGGCGCAAAACGGACGCGCATCATATCGTGGTGCTCAACCAAATCCTGACATGCCTGCTCAATTTGCGACGTGGTTAGCGCTTCAGGCACCGTCAGCATAAATGACTGGTTCCAATGATTAGGTTGCGACAGACCTAAGTCAAAGAACCAAGACTGTACAGGCAGTAAATCAAACTCACCCGTCAATACTCCTTGCTCTGTTTGTACTGTCTGGGCCTGCGGCAATTGCGCTAGCTTTTTCGCTAATTGCGCCACTGTCGGTGATTCATAGATGTCTTTCACCTTGAGCGTATAACCCAATAAGCGCAGCTGCGACATCAATTGAATACTAATGATTGAGTCCCCCCCGATGCGGAAGAAGTGCTCATCAATCCCCACTTTTTCAAGGCCAAGTAACGCCTGCCAAATATCACACAGCTGGCTCTCAAGTTCAGTGGTCGGTGCAACATAATCGCTTTGTGCATCAAATACAGGATCTGGTAAGGCTTTGCGGTCGACTTTGTTGTTTACAGTCAGCGGTACTTGCTCAATGGCCATAATGGCGCTGGGTACCATGTACTCTGGCAATTGCTCAACTAAATAAGTGCGCAGCACGTCATGGTTCAGTGCGGTTTCGCCTTGTGATACCACATACGCAACAAGCTGCTGTGTGCCTTGCAGCAATCGCGGGATCACAACGGCTTGCTTCACATCTTGATGTGCAATGAGAATGTTTTCAATTTCTCCCAGCTCGATTCTAAAGCCTCGGATCTTGACCTGCTCGTCATTTCGGCCAATGTACTCTAGTTGACCATCAGCAAGTCGGCGCACCAAGTCACCACTGCGGTACAAACGGGATTCTTGAGAAGCAGGTAATTGCGCGGCAAATGGATTTTCAATAAAGCGCTCACGGGTCAGCTCTTCGCGGTTTAAATAGCCTCGCGCAAGACCAGCACCACCGACATACAATTCACCCACAACTCCAACTGGCACTAGGTTTTGGTTGGCATCAAGTACATACGCTGACATGTCACTCAATGGGCGGCCAATGAGTGATTGGTGCTGATTGTTATCCGGTGAGAGTTCTTGATATGTCACATGCACGGTGGTTTCTGTGATGCCGTACATATTGATTAATTTGGTTTGCGTATCACCATAGGCCTGCCACCAAGGGGCAAGGCGCGCCATATTAAGTTTGTCTCCACCAAAAATAACATAACGCAGCGCTGGTAGCTGGGCACCTTGCGACACCGCGGTATCGGTAAATGAATAGAAAGCACTCGGCGTTTGGTTTAATACCGTGACGCCTTGGTTTTGACACAAAGCAATGAACTCACGCGGATCACGGGTGCAGGCTTTGTCAGGGATCACAAGACAGCCACCGTGTAATAGTGCGCCCCAAATTTCCCATACACTAAAGTCAAAGGTACAAGCATGGTACATCACCCACACATCTTGCTCGGTGAACTGATACGCTTGCTCACAAGAATCAAACAGTCGTACCACGTTGTGATGCGGTTGCATCACGCCTTTGGGCTGTCCTGTGGTGCCTGATGTATAAATCACGTATGCCAAATCATCTGCCGTGGTATTCACCACAGACAAGTCGATATCCACTTCTTCCTGACTGAGTTCGTCATAACTGAGTACTTGCACAGATGTATCTAAGCCATCGAGTACTTGCGAAAGGCTCGCCTCTAACCCTGCTTCACAGAGCAATATTGGCGTTTGTGTGTCACTCAAAATAAACTGGCTACGCGATTTTGGATACTCTGGCGTCAAAGGTACATAGGTGGCCCCAAGCTTTAATATCGCCATCATGCTCACTAACAACTCAAGGCTGGGCGCAAAGTACAGACCAATGTAAACCGGCGCTTGGCTTGTGGCGGAGGCAATACTCGGATCTCGCGCTAAAATCGCCTTAGCCAATGCCGTCGACTGTGCATCTAACGCTTGATAGCTAAGCGCTTTGTCTTGGAACTTAAGCGCTGTGCTATTTGGGTACTTTTGCACTTGTTCGGCAAAAATCTCACTCAAGCTGCCACGCTCAGGGAGTGGCGCGACTTGCGGCTGAATTTGCATCAGCAACTCATGGCTTTGTTGCTTTGACAGCAAGCTAATTTGACTGTGTGGCTGCTCAACTTCAGCAGCAATGGCGTTGACGATAATTTGCA
This sequence comes from Pseudoalteromonas luteoviolacea, assembly GCF_000814765.1. Classification (GTDB taxonomy): domain Bacteria; phylum Pseudomonadota; class Gammaproteobacteria; order Enterobacterales; family Alteromonadaceae; genus Pseudoalteromonas; species Pseudoalteromonas luteoviolacea_H. The sequence continues at coordinate 303,651 of NZ_JWIC01000003.1, read as the reverse complement.
GCTGCGCGATTAATTGTTCAGCCTGAGACGCATCAATTTGCTGCGCACAATAATTCAAAGAAAACTCAACCTGCTCCGGTGTGGCGGTGACAATAACGGTGATCGGGTAATCACTTTTCTCACGCGTCTCACGATACTGCATTGCCTGCTCTACGCGCTCAGCATCACTTTCTTGCACTTCTGGAATTGGATAATTCTCAAACACAAATAAGGTATGGAATAACGCATCCCCTTGGCTTTGCACACGAGATAACTCTGCACCACTGTGGGTATTTATATCGGCGATTGCCAGCTGAATTTGCGACATCATCTGTGTGATCGTTGCATCCGTTTGCCAATTTACTGCCAGAGGTAAGGTATTGATAAACAGACCTACACTTTCATGAATATCCGCAACAGGCATATCTCGACCAGATACTGTGGTCCCAACGATTGTTTGCTGATCTTGGCAATAGCTTTGCAGTAACTTGTGCCAAGCAAATTGCATGGCAGCATTGAGTGTCACACCTGCGTGCTTACACACTTTATTCAACGCACTAAATTCATCACCTGCAATCACAAACTGACTGCGTGCGGGTTCAGTGATGACGCGCTCATTGGCTAAATCAAATGACTGGCTCAGCAGATAATTAACATCATTGGCATGCTCAAATTCAGGCATTTTTTGCTGCCAAAATGCATCCGTTTTGTCTTTGTTTTCATACAGGTATACCTGCGCGGCTTGATAAGCATGGTCATGTTGGATAACAGGCTGTTCACCCGCTTTCAGTTGGTTGTAAAAACCGTTGACGGTCTCCAGTAGATTGCCGACACTCCAGCCATCGCCAATGCTGTGATGCTCCGTTTTTAGAACGCTATAATGGGTGTCGCTGTGCTTGAACACCACCACTCTGAAAAGCCCAGGCTTTGCCAAATCAAACGCTGTGAGCCTATCTTGAGTGAGTAGCTCATTCATATTTTTCGCGCTTTCACCTTCAGGCAAAGTAGTGAGATCTACCACCTTGAAATGCGCATCACTGAGCACCAGCTTTTTGCTGATCACTTGCAGCATTTGCGCTTGCCAATTAAATGCCATACGCAGCGCTGGGTGTTTATCTGTCGCTAGTTGCCAAGCTGCTCGATACAGATCAAGGTCTAGCTGAGTGTGATAGTCCACCAGCAATTGTACTCGGTATGCATCATCATCTGGCTGATTTAAGGCATGATAAATAAAACCTTGTTGCAAACTATTGGCTGGATATAAAGCCTCTACAGGAGCCTGTGACTGGAGGTTTTGCAGCAGCTCAAAACTAATCTTCGCCTGCGGGAAGTCACTTGGCGTGCTCACCCCGCCAGATTGCATTGCCATCACACCTTGAGCAATCACCTGCTCAAGTGCACGCTCAAAGGCACGGACAAATTGCGCACCTTGCGCTGGCGCAAGTCTGGATTCAACCTCAATGCTCAACGCATCCTGCTTAATTAATCCCAACACATTGAGCATCAAATCACTGTCATTGTCAGCGCTAACCGCTGCGCCAACAGGCTCCCCGGTAATTTGCCAATGAGCAGGCTCAGCTGTTTTATACTGTCCAAGGTAGTTAAAGCATACTTTTGGCAGCGGCGCAGGTAACTTTTCAGGATCGAATTGATACAGCGCACCAAAACCAATGCCCTTGTCAGGAATAGCGCGCAGCATGTCTTTGTTTGCAGCAATGGTTTGTTCTATAGATTGCGCACATTCGAGCTTAACGGGGTATAAACTGGTAAACCACCCCACTGTTTGGTTTACTTCGAGTGCATCATCAATGGCTTCTCGACCATGGCCTTCGAGCATAATATGATGAGACTTTGACCCAAATACAGTTTCCATGGCAATGGCAAGCGCACTGAGTAACAACTCTTGCGTTTGCGTGTTATAACCTTGAGTGGCTTGCTGTAACAAAACTTCTGTTTGCTCAATCGATAAAGACAAGGATAATTGCTGTGATGAATGCAAGGGCTGTGGACTAGGCTGTCCTGCTAACACCTCAGACCAATACGCCGTTTGCGCTTGGTTACGCGCTGCATATTGCGCCAGTCCATCCACCCACTGACGATAACTGGTTTGCTTTGCCAACAGGCTTTGTCCAGCAATAAGTTGCTCAAGGTCGTTAAGTAAAATGCCCCAAGAGACGGTATCTATGTTCAAATGATGGAAAATAAAACACAGTCTATCGCGGCCATCGCTATACCCTTTTAATCTGACCACACGCCATGTTGGGCCTGCAAAAATATCCAAGCTGGCTTGTAAAGTGCTCAAGGTGTCACTGACTTGTGCCTCATCCAACAAAGAGATATCCAGCTCAGTTAATTCAAACAACACTTCTTCGCAGAAACGGTTTTTACGCTCAACAATGCATCGGCTGCGTAACATGTCATGCTGATAGCTCAGTGTGGTTAGCGCCTCATTTAGGTCATCATGAGATAAGTCATTCGGGCAGTAGGCACTAAATGCTTGGTTGAAGTGGTGCACATTGGCAAAGTTTTGTGCAAAGAACCAATTTTGCGTTGGGTGCAGGTCAAAATCACCTAATAAAACCCCTTGCTCTGACAGCACCTCCACTTTCGCGACATCATCATTATCGGTAATAAATTCTGCCAATTCCGCCACACTTGGCGCGACAAAAATATCTTTCACCTTAAGGGAGTAGCCCGCGCGTCTAAGGGCTGATACCAAACTGATACTGACGATTGAGTCGCCACCGATTTGGAAGAAGTTATCGTTTATACCCACTTTTTCAAGACCCAGTACACCTTGCCAGATATCACAGAGTTCTGTCTCTAATTCATTGCGCGGTGCTTGGTATTCAGTGCAGGCACTAAACTCAGGCTCTGGTAATGCTTTTCTGTCTAACTTGCCATTGAGCGTTAACGGCAATGCATCTATCACCACAAAAGCGGCCGGTACCATATACTCTGGTAACTGTTTTGCCACAAACTGTCTCACATCGTCTAAATCAATCGATGCATTACGCTCTCCAACTAGATAGGCAACCAGCGCTTTTTGTTGATTGTGCGCTTTGTCAATCACCGCAACGTGTTTTATTTCAGGGCGCTTTAACAAGCAGTGCTCAATTTCGCCCATTTCAATACGGTAGCCACGTACTTTTACCTGAAAATCTTTACGGCCTTTGAATTCAATATAGCCTTTCTCATTCCAACAACCGTTGTCACCAGTACGATATAGTCGGCCAAGTTTAGGGTGTTCAAAATATGCAAGATTAGTACGCTCTGGATCATTAAAGTATCCCTGAGCGACCCCAATACCACCGATGTGAATTTCACCTAAAATACCAGCAGGACAATGATTGCCATATTGATCCAGCACCCACATAGCTTGGTTCGGCATTGCCAAGCCATAAGGAATGCTCTGCCAATCCGGCTCAACTGTTTGTATTTCATGCCAAATTGACCAGATACTGCCCTCAGTGGCACCACCTAAGCTCATCACTTTAGCATGAGGTGTCATTGCGCTTAGCTGCGTGGGTAGGCGCAGTGGGATCCAATCTCCACTCATCATGTAAACACGCAAACTATCCACATTGCGTGCTTGCAATGCTTGCTCATTTGCGAGCAGTTGCGCAAGCTGTGGGACTGTATTCCAAATTGTCACTTGGTGCGCTTCGACCATGTCTAACCAATGATCAGTGTCCTGCACTTTGTCTTGCTCAGGCAGCACAATCGCGGCCCCCACAGCCAAGGCACCAAACACATCGTATACAGATAAATCAAAACTCAAATCCGAAATGCCAAAAATACGGTCTTCTGGCATAACCTCGAAGCGCGCATTAACAGCAAAAATGGTATTCATGGCACTTTCGTGGGTGATCACCACCCCTTTTGGCTGGCCAGTACTGCCCGATGTGAAGATCACATACGCAATCTCGTGCGGCAAAGGCAAGGCTAAGCTTTCTCGCCATAGGCTATCTGCCTGCGCACTGTTTGCTGCGGCCTCTTCAACTAAAGTGAATTGGAATTCGCTCAACCACGGCTCATTTTGAATGCGCTCGAATAGCGCATTCGAAATTAATACCTGCTGCACGCCACCGGCTAATAACACCTGATGAATACGAGAGTTTGGCCAAGCCACGTTGATTGGCAAGTACGCACACCCTGCGGTATTAATGGCCAGCAGTGCGGCGACTTGATATTCACTTTTTTCGCACATGACAGCGACCAGCTCACCGCGCTTAGCTGCTTTTGAGGCCACTTGGAAAGCAATGCCATAGCGGTATTCACTCAGGGTATGATAATCAATTTGACGACTTGCCGTGATCACAGAGACGCGTTCTGGATGCTGTGCTACTTGTAAGTCAAAGCCATCAATTAAATTATGCTCTGGGTATTTTGCAGGGAAGTCATTCCACTGGCGTTCAATCAAATGTGTTTGTGCTTCAGTCAGCGTACTGATACAGCCACATATTTGATGGGCATCATCTAGCGCTAGATGCGTAATAAAGCGTTTTTGTATTTCACCAATTTCTTGTAAAGCCTGGGTATTAAACTGCGCGTCTGCTGCGACAATTTTTCGCAGCAACTGTGAGCCTGTTTCGAATAACGTAAAGTCTAACTCAAACTGTGCCACAACCGGTGTTAACAGCACGCCTTCTACTGTAACCGCATTATCTTCACCCAAACGGAGCTGCTGTTCAGGTAAGCCTGCAAGCACCTGCATCAAGCCCGGAATAATATGAGACGTTTTTAGCTGTGCAAGATAGTTACACACCACATTGATGTTCTTGCTGCTCAAGCCTGATGGGGCTTTATGCAAAAGCAGTGCAGTCAGCTGCTCACTGATGGTCTGTAATAACTCAATCAGTGACTTTTGATGAACCGCCGTGATCGACAACGCTTCTAAATCAACATAATGACCTAACAAGTAACGATTTTTACGCGTTCTTCTGGCGATCGGTACACCAATGGTGACGTCTTCATCGTTAGTCAAACGGCTCACCGTTAAAATAGTACTTGCAAGGATAACGCAGTAAGGGCTGATACCGTGTTCAGCGGCCACTTGCTTTATCGATTCAATACACTCAGAGGTATCGTCTAATAGCACGGCAACCTCGTCACTGGCATCAGCGCTGTGTGGCTTTTTCATGATAAAGTCCACTGGACTCACCTGCACGTCAGCAAAGTCCTGATCTTTGGCTGCGTAATATTCAATATCTGGTGTGAGTGTTGAGCTGTCATCCTTACTCGATAAGAGTCTCAGCAAATCATTCACTAAAATCTGTAAAGACCATTGATCACACACTATGTGATGACCTTTGATCAACACTATGACCTCAGAGTCTGTCAGTGCTTGATAGAAAAATTCAAAGTTATGCACGCTGGTATCAATGAATTGCGCATTATATTGATCGCATAATTCGGATACGTTCAAAGCAGTGCCCGCCATAGCTTGCCACTGCACCGCGCCCTCTTTGAAAATCAGTTCCGGTGTATCCGCTGTCAGCTCCACTTTACTGTGGATCACTGGGTGACGTTGCTGTAATTGAGCAAGCGCATTTTGTAGCTGTTCAAAACAATCGTCCATGGTAATTTTAAGTGCACTAGAGACGTTAAAAACTGGGCTCGTTGGTGCAATTTCTTGACCTTGCCAAACTTGTAATTGGCGCTGTGAAAGAGGGAGAGGGTGTTCGTTACGCATTGGGTTTATACTTCCATTATTATTTTTGTGATGGCATAAAAAGACATTCAACGCCGCGAGCGTTATGATTTAACTGATTACTGTCAGTGATTAAGCACATGTGTAGCCTCCATCGACATACACAGTGCTACCTGTGGTCCATTCACTTTCTAATAAATTAATAATTTCTTTTGAAACATGCTCTGGTGAGCCAAATCCTAGCGGGTGCATGCTGGCTAGCTTTTCAAAGTGACCCGGTTGCGCCATGCCCTGATAGCCATCATTGAGCTTGGTCTGGATCATGCCTGCGGCAATGCAATTGACCAGTACGCGATCTTTAGCCAATTCCAACGCTGCACAGCGACTTAAACTGCCTAGCGCCCCTTTACTGGCCGCGTAACCGGAGATGCCCGCCTCACCCGCAGACTGACTCACTGATGACAGTAAAACTAGAGAAGTTGTACCTGCTGTATTTCTCACGCTTTTGCGCGTAAATGCCTTAATCATGGCCAGCGCACCGCCGCAGTTAACGCGGTAAATCTGCTCAAAGTCAGCATAACTGGATTGACGTAGCGTGGTCATCGCGTGTACACCTGCACAAAATACAGCCCCTTTAAATGCGCCATATTGCTTAGCATTATCGATAATGAGTGGCGTCAATTCGTCTGGCATATTCAAATCAGCCACCGCCGTTTTATGCTGCCCGGGTAAAGACTCGGCCAATGCACCTAAGGTTTTTTCATTTCGCCCTATCAATAGGAGTTCGTAACCTTTATTTGCTAAATCAAGGCAGGTCTTCTGCCCCAGATCTGAGGTTGCACCAAGCACCAAAATTCTTAATGGAGCCCCATCAATATTCATTGTTTCCATTACTATGCTTCTTCTCTTTAAAGGCCACATCACGCCAAAAGCACGGCTGTGCTTTTGGCTCATATGCGTATACTCAATGTTGAATTGTTAAACGGATATTTCTGTGCTCGGGCGCATGGTCATACACTGCCCTGTCATCATGTTGTTGTAGTGTGAAAAGTGCGCGATAAACTCGATAAACTCCTGCTGCAAAAATACAGTTGGTCGCATACCGAATACTGAACGCTTTAGTGCACGGCGCATTTTCTTTCGCTCAGCTTCATCTTTTGCTAAATAAGGGATCACAGCACTGTTAATGAATACGGTATCGCTCGTCAGCTCTCTGGCTAAGGTCTTCATAAATGCATTCAAAGCGTGGTTAGCCACAGAATTCACCGCTTGTCCGAGATAACTCAAACTATCCGAATACAGAGGGAAAACAATGTTCGCGCCCACCTCTTTCACAAACGTAGCCAGACTTTGATAGATTAAAAAAGTATTATCCAAGTGCATTGTTATCTGCGCCAAGCAACTCGCATCTGTGAACAGTGCCTGCTCATTTGCACACTGCACACCTTGGATAACAACCAGTGGCTGTCCATTATCGAGCATGCCTTTTTCGGTCAATAACTGTCCAACATCAGGTTCACCCTGTGCCTGGATTTCAGCCAGTGACAAGCTGGGTAGTGACACATTTTGCGATTGAAATTCCGCTGAGGGCGCTATCAAAATCACATTAACGTTTGCACTGAGGTAATGATCAACCACCGCCTGATCAAACTCACTTTCTGCTTGTACCAATAATAAAGTTTGCGCCGCACTCATATTAAAAACCCTCCGTCCAGGTGGATGACTTCTCCATTTTGATAATTTGGCGCATCTGATGTAAGGTGCAATACCGTACGTGCAACTTCACTACACTGCCCCATGCGTCTGACACTAGTACAGTCGATAATAGGCGCAACAATAGACTGCTCTGCGCTGTCCACCATTTGTGTTTCAATCAAGCCCGGCGCGACGGCGTTACACAAAATATTGTCTTTGCCATACTCACGCGCAATAGTTCTGGTCATACCGATGATGGCGCCTTTAGACGTGGCATAGTTAATTTGCCCTTCACGCCCGACCACGCCACTTTTTGAGACCATATTGATAATGCGACCAAATTGCTGCGCTTTAAAAATCGGCAGCACCTGTTGGCATAAATTAAACGTGCCTGTTAAATTCGTCGTCAGTACTTTTTGCCAATCTTCTAGGGCCATCAGCTGTATCAAGCTATCGTGATTAATTCCTGCGTTATTAACCAAAATATCAATCCGTTTATCTCGCGCTTGAATGGACGCGATGCTGTCTAACACAAAGCCACTGTCAGATATCGACCCCTGTAGCCACATAAAATTAGGGTTAGATTGCAATTCACCAGGCACACTTGAGCGTGCAATCCCATAGACTTTTGCTCCTTCAGCGAGATACTGGCGGCAAATTTCCAACCCGATGCCTTTGGAGCAGCCGCTCACAATCACGACTTTCTCTTTAAACATCCTTTTCTCCTATTTGCTCTAAATATCGAATGGCTATGCGTGCACTTGCAACTTCTTGCTCATTAACCCAAGCTGCAACCTTAAACTTCACCAGCTCACCTAACGCAATCTCTACCAAGGCGCGAATTTCTAAAACTTGGCCAGGTAAAACAGGGGTGAGAAACTTAACCTTATCAATGCCAGCGATAACCCCTTTAGATTTTCCGGTAATGCAAAGGCCACTGGCTTGAGCCATCGCCTCCACAATCAAAACACCAGGGAACACAGGCTCATCTGGAAAGTGCCCTTCTAAACAGGGCTCGTTATAGCCAATAAACTTTTGTGCGATGATAGATTCATTCGGCTGTACCTCGACGACTCTATCAACAAACTTAAATGGCGGTTTATGCGGTAAATTATCCGGTGAAATCATTTTTCATCTCCCCAGTCGAATAAAAAGTAAATCATCACTAATAGCACCACGGTAAACCCTGCCAAGGTTTGCACTTGCACAGAGACGTCTGCAAGCGATGCACCTTGATTGGCCGTTAAACGAAATGCATCTAGAAATGCCGTAGATGGTAACCACTGAACGATGTTTTGAATCGTCTGTGGGAAGTTAGAGGTGTCAAAATAAATCCCTGATAAAAACATCAGTGGGAAATACAGTAAGTTAGAAATACCTGTGGCCACTTCCACTTTTTGACTGCGCGCACCGACCAACACACCGATTAAACACAATACAACAGAGCCCAATAACAGCACGGTTAAAATACTTAACCAATTGCCAAGAGGTTGATAGCCAAATAAAAAGTAGAAAGTCGCAAACAACGCAACCAGCTGGAATATCAATAAAAACACTCTGGCGAAGACAATCCCAATCACATAATCTAAGCGGCTAAACGGAGATAACTTCAAGCGCTTAAAAAAGCCCTGCTGGCGGTCCGAAACCAATCCATTTGAGATTGATGTGATACCAATACCGATGATCTGCAGCACGATGATGCCGGGGATCAGCCAGTCGATGTACCTAAACCCCTGAAGGTCAATCACCCCATCCAGATAAGGCTTACGAGCTTGGTCCTGAAGTGCCATGACATGGCTAAAGGCAATTGCTTGCTCATGACTATTGCGTGTTGAAAACAAACCGCTAGGCGTCAAAATCAGTACATCACCATGATTTGAAAGAATGGAAGATAACCCTTCACCCGGAGACACTTCTGAGCTTGGCTCAGCAAAATGCGCATTGATCCGTGCGATCAGTGCTGCATCTTCGATAGTGAGTATGCTGACTTTGTTATCTTTCTCAATGGCTTGATACCAATCAGCATCTATTTTTTCTTGTTCAATGACCACCACATTCACTTCTGACATTGGCTTCTCACCCGAGAAGGCTTGCACTAATAGCAAGGCCATAAAAATGGGGAAGCCAAAAGTCCAAAACAGGGTGGCTGGCTCGCGGAAAAACGGTCTGATATTAAGCAGCATGAGCTGCCAAAATGGCTTTCTTGTCAGTACATTACTAGGCATGACTTGTTTCCTGCTTAAGAATATCGTGGCCAGTGAGTTTTAAAAACACATCATTGAGCGTGGCTTTGCGCGGCTCTCTGATAACCGGATCGGTAAACGTACGGTGGATAATGGCATCAGGCGTACCTGACTCAATAACCTTGCCCTGCTCGATGATAAGTAGCTCATCACACAGGTAATCCGCCTCATCCATATAATGCGTGGTGAGAATGACCGTCATGCCTTCTTCTTTGAGTGATTTGATGATCTCCCAAAAACTCTGACGGCTGGTTGGATCAAGACCCGTGGTCGGCTCATCTAAAAAAATCAGTTCCGGTTTGCCCACTATGGTCATCGCTAAAAAAACCCGTTGCTTTTGACCACCGCTGAGGCTATCTAGCCACGCATTCGCTTTATCAGTTAAGCCAAAACGTTCAATCAACTCATCGACATCCATCGGATCTTTGTAAAAGCTGGCAAATAACCGGACCGCTTCTTTTACTTTGGTTCTGCCGTATAGGCTATTGGACTGTAACAGTCCACCGATTTTCATGCGGATCTGCTTTTCGTTGTCCTTCCAATCCATACCAAATAAGCTGACTTTGCCAGACGTTGGTTTTTTCAGACCTTGTAATATTTCCAATGTGGTTGACTTACCCGCCCCGTTTGGACCGAGTAACCCAAAGCATTGTCCCTTCTTAACTTGGAAAGATAACCCCTTTAAAACAAGCGTATTATTCTTGTTATAAGACTTCTTTAAGTCTGCTACATCAATGACCGCTGACATCTCTATTTCCCTTTTACTGTCGACACCAAACATGTCGTTGCACTGAGCTGTGTATTCACACTCATTACCAATACGGACTCAGGCTTACTGGTATTTTGCAGTGCCACTTCACGGCCCATAAACATGCGTCCGTTCAGTGCACAGGTAGCAAGGCTGATTGCATCAAGACTTTGGCACGCAATGCCCGACTCTTTATATGCTCTACCATTAATCACTTGAGTAGTTGAAAACTGTGCTTGTAGCGCTTTTGAAATCGCCTCAAATTGTCCAGCGTTAACCATTGAAAGGACTATCAAATCTGGTTTGTCAGTGAGTTGTGCTAGCGCTGCACAGTCCCATTGTTGGCTGTCTTCATCAAACACCCAACGACCTGCATTAAATTCATCCACTTGCGCAAGCGCTCGGCTCGCACGCGGGTCTTGTTCATTGACCGCGACCAGCGCATTGGCTGAACTTGCCAACCTTTGACCTGCCACTTGCATTTGCTGCCAAACTAAATCAGATGTATTGCTCTTATCCTCTGCGCTACACACTAAAGCACAGGCAATTTTGTCTTCTCTTAAATCCATGAATGCATGCCACAGTGCGTGCATACCTTCATTACCTAAGTCGCTAAAATTGGCAGAACAGCCTTTTAAATCAAATGCCAAAGCGAGGTTTCCAAGCGGCGCATTAAGCACGGTATCTGGGAACAAAGTACTCTTAACCCCTGTCGGACCATATTCTTGCAAGTCGGACAAATTACGTTGCTGTACTTGAGATGCCCCCAAAGTAGTGCCAAAGTACGCACCCATCGGCGGCTTTTCAGCGTCACTGTAGTCCACATCCGCTCCGCTAAACGCAAGGTATGATGCGCCAATGGCATATTGGCCTATGGTGCTCATGCGACGGCGATATAGCTTTGATTGGAACGGCTTTAAAGCAAACTCTCCCTCATAGCTAAGCAAAGGCTGATCCGCCCCATTGCTATAACCACCTTGCTCAGCAATACTGCCGTGGCCGAGGATATAAACTTTCTTCCCTTCAGCTTTAGGGATAGCTGTAACAGATTTACGCGCCAGCATGGTGGTATTGTGTCCACCAAACGCGGAATTGGTCGCGCCGATGCACGCAACATTGTGATCAATCAGTCCATTCACAACGATATGGTGACCTTGGCAATCTTCGCGAATATCATCGCCATTTAAGGTCGAAGGCAGTTGGCCCTTTTCGATAGCGACCAATGCAGAAATAAATTCAATGGCGCCCGCAGCACCGAGTGTGTGACCAAAATACGATTTGGAACTGGATACTGGGATAGAGGTTTTATCCTGTGGGTTCAGCGCAGCAAAAATGCCCTTTAATTCAGCACCATCATTGGCAGGTGTACCAGTCCCATGGGTATTGACGTAATCTAGGTCTTCAGGAGTAACATCACTAGAGCGCAAAGCCGTTTCAAATGAGCGCCTTACACCTGCCCCCTGCGGCTCAGGTGCGGTCGCATGATATGCATCTAAACTAGAGGCTGTGCCCGCCAATTGCATTATAGTCGGTTGATTTCGAGCCTCGGCATGATTGTAATTCTCTAGCACAAGGAAGCCTGCGCCCTCTCCTAGGCTTAAACCCATTTTTACGTCATAAGGAGAGCAAACTTCGGGCGCGACTGACTGTAAAGAATGAAAGCCGGCATAAATTGTTTTCGCCAAGGCATCGGTGCCACCGGCTATCACAATATCAACCACATCATTGTCTAAAAGCTGTTTTGCAAAGCCCAGTGCACTGCTGCTTGATGTACACGCACTGGTGAAGGTTAATACAGGACCGAGCACGCCAAAATGTTTGGCGATATTGTCACTTTGCTTGTGCGCTGGGTACTCAACAAGGCCTTCATGCTGATTTTCCATGATGCCTTGCTCAAGCTTTTCCATCCCAGTGTTGGCGTTGCCAACACATAATGCAACACGCTTGTTTACCAAGATATGACGAGAGAGATTTGCTGCACTCAGTGCCTCTTCTATCGCTTCAATGGCAAACAGGGTTGAAAAATCAGGTAAATCAGTTTGTTTATCTTGATGCTTTTCTCGCACTGAGCGAACAATACCCGCAATATCACTCGGCAAGCCAGTGACGTCAAAACAGCTTAGTGGTACAACTCCTGAGCGCTGTGATTGCATTGAGTTATATAACTCTTGTGCATTATCACCACACGAAGAAATTACACCATATCCGGTTATCACAACTTGTGATTTACACTCTGGCATTTCTTACTTTCTCCTGTAAACCCTGCAATGTCACTTTGCCCATTGCATTGGTAGGTAACTCATCAATGAATTCTATTTTGGGGATGGGTAAATCTTGGAATAGCGCTCTGACTTCATCTGTGATGTCAAAGTGCGAAGATTCTTTGGCAACAAAGGCTATCAGCTCTCCGCCGCGCACACTGTCTGCTTGCTCGATGAAATACACCCGCAAAGCATGCCCTAAAAACAACTGAGAGAGCTTGTCTTCAATGGCCTTCAATGAGTAGCGTTTGCCCTTGAACTTAAACACACTATCCTTTCGGCCCAGATGTAAAATCTTGTTATTGGCAAGTATCTCAATCTTGTCATCCAGCGGCGCACATTCGACGCCCAATGGTAAAAAGTCAGAATAAATGAGATGTTCACCATCCGATGGTTGTAAACTGACTGTCGGCAGCAACTGGTATGTTTGAATATGGTCTTGGCCCATCATGCGATAGGCTATGGCACCCGTTTCAGTGCTGCCTAGCACATCAATACCTTGCAGATCTGGCAGCTTACTTTGTACTCGCTCGGCAAACTGTGCATCCCTTTGCTCACCGAACTTCCCTCCTGAGTTAACGATATAGCAATATTGAGCCGTCAAGGCGTCTGACAAGCTTTGCCAAATACTGGGTACAATCACCGCCATCACATGATTCACTGTCTCAGGCGCTGGTCTTAGTAACGTATTTGACTGATACAACACGGGGATCTCAAGTTTGAGGGGTAACAAAAAGCTCCAAATGAACCCATACATGTGCACAGGTGATACATAGGCATCAATTAAATCAAGGCCACTAAAATCAAATAAAGTCGTCAGCTCTTCAACCTCTTGCACCATGCTTGCTAACGACTTTTCAATGCGCACAGGCACCCCTGTGCTGCCTGACGTTTCAAAGAAAATCACAGCCTTTGACGGCAAAGTCGCTAACTGCTGAAAAATGCACTTTGCGTCCAACATCGACGATGCCTCACCTTGCTTGGATAGCAATTGCGCAAAGCTCACCGCGTTTTCACCTTGTGGTTGTGCACTCATCAACGGTTTATAACCACTGAATACCGCCGCAACCGCAACCATCATCATTTTGACCGGATCCACATCCAGTACTCTTAATGGCTTGGTTTTATCAAACCCTGCGCTTTGCAGTACTGTGATCAAGTGCGCGATATGCTGCTTAAACTCTGCGCTGCTATAATGTTTACCATCTGAGGAGTAAAACTGTGCACTGTCCGTACTTGTACTTTTAGTCTCTTTTGCCGATATCGTTCGAGTCACAATACTACTCACTGTATGCGTGCCCTCGTAGTCGGCGTTATTAAACACAACACCAAATTTACGCTGACAATCAGCGTAAATTTGTAATAAGTCGACTGAATCAAGAAATAAAGGACTGCCCAATAAATCATCATCATCTGATAGCTGTGCTATTTCTGACTCTTCAAGTTCAACCGAGATTACGATTTGTCGACGTACCTGATTGACTAAGCCTTCAAAATCCTTCATTCACTTACCAATTCCTGTAATTCAATTGCTGCAACGCGTTTTTTGAACGACGCTTTAGGCGGCACGACTTCAACTTCACCACTGCAAATCAGCACTTTGTTCTGATTTACAATGGTAATGGCCAAACGTACGTGCCGATTTGGCAATTTTTCAGACACTTTAACTTGCGCATAAATGGTGTCACCGATATACAAAGGAGCATGATGGCTTACAGTCATATTGGTAACCATTGAGCCCACACCAGGCAGCTTCATGCCAATAACTTGCGCAACCATGGCTGGCGCTATCCCTGCATGGGCGATTCTGCCTGCTAACCCCATTTGCTCTGCAAATACGGTGTCGACATGCAGCGGGTTAAAATCCCCGGTGATCCCAGCAAAACTATATACATCTGCTTCGGAGATGGTTTTAGAATGTACTGCACTATCTCCTTCGTTGATTTCCCTATACGTTTTGCCAGCCGTGTAAAGAGTCATAACCACCTCAACATTTATGCTGCTAATTGCTCAGAAATAAATTCACTTAGCGTATGAATTGACGACATTTTTTGCTGTACGAGCTCACTTGGAAACTCTTTAAACTTCAGGCCATATTTTTTCTCAACCGCTGAGACCAAGTCCAACAGCTCAATACTGTCTAAATCTAAACCTGCACCGACTAGCTCTGCATGTTCATCAATTTCTTCTAGTGAGTCAGCCACTTCAAGCTCTTCAATTAAGATGTCAGTTTTAATAAAAGTGATGATGTCTTGTGTACTATTCATTGTTCTTCCTTTGCTTATAAAAAGTGAATTTAATCAGTGTTTAATCGAATAAAAAGGCAACCATTTCTTCGATTTCACCATCCAATGCGCGGTCTTGAATAACAGGTGAAAAGGTCGCCGCAAGCGAATCAAAGAAAGGACGAGACAAGGTGTTAAGCTTCTCTGCAGATTGGTCTTTATCCAGTACGTAGTAAGCCTGACGAATTGCCATCGCTTGAATCGCAATCACGGACTTCACAAGCGATAAAATAGTTTGTAAGTCACGCGCGGCAATGGTGCCCATGCTCACGATATCTTGGTTCAAGGCTTCGGTAGTACGGGAAAACACTGACATAGGGCCAGATTGTTTGAGTGCTTCAGCAACCAGTGCCGATGCGCTGATCTGCATCGCTTTAAAACCATGATTGATCCACGCTTTATCGCCTAAGTCATCAACAGCCACTAAATTATTTGGAATGCCCCCATTTAATCTGTCATCTACAAGAATGCCCAGCTCTCGCTCTAGCAATGCGCCCATATTGGCTACTTGCGGCTTAAGCGCATCACAAATTGCAGCAACATGACCGCCATAGAAGTGACCTGCGTTGAGGATTAAATCACTTTCATGATCAATCAATGGATTGTCATTAACAGAGTTGATTTCTACTTGAAGCACTGACTTTGCCCAATTCAACGTGTCTACCAAAGAACCTAATACTTGTGGAGAGCAACGAATTGAATAACTATCTTGTAAGCGGAATTTCTCTTTTAAGCCATGTTCAATCACTTGATCATCGGTTCGCTGCCTGCGTCCAAGTCTTTGCTCAGGATGAGATAAACGCTTGTAAATTAAATCAGCACAGTACCTTTGTCCTTGGTGTGGCTTTAATTCATGGACTTTAGGGTGGAATGGTGACGCTCTACCATCAATCAGTTCAACAAATAGCGCTATCAATTTACATGACACATCGATGGCAGTATCCACTTCATTAATGGTATTTGCAGCAATTGCACTCATTACTGAGGTGCCATTCATGATAGCCAAGCCTTCTTTGGCTTTGAGTTCATATGGCGCAATATTGAGCTCTTCTAGCACTTCAGCAGTAGGTCTAATCACGCCTTGGTAATATACATTTCTTTGTCCATTTAATGCTGCACCAATGTATGAAAGTGGCGTTAAATCACCGCTTGCACCCACGGATCCTTTCGCTGGGATAGCAGGAAAAATGTTGTGTTGTAAAAACAGCTCCATCTGTTTTAGCAATTCCCAACTTACCCCAGAATAACCACGTGCATTACAGTTTAAACGGATCAGCAATGTCGCCGCACAATCGCGCTCACTAAGGTACTCACCCACACCACAACCATGGTACGCCATTAGGTTCTTTTGTAGCTCTTGCGACATGATTGGTGAAATTCTATTACTCGCAGAATTACCGAACCCTGTCGTTACGCCATAAATGTCATCCCTATCAGAAATACGCTGATCTATATATCGGCGGTTATTCTCAATGAGTGATTTGTGAACCTCTCCATTCAACTGTACTTTTGGATAGTTTTCCTTGATAAATTTTTTGATATCCTCAAGTGTTAGTTGGCTTATTAAGTCTATATCTATCGTTGATACTACTTTACTTTCAGACTCAACTTTTGATTCTGAAAAAGAGAGTTCATTACTCATTTTTATTGCTTCCTTTAACAATTAAAAAAACGGTCATTTTTAATTTATATTCAAGACTTATAATCAGATTAAATATAAATAACACATGCATCATTGGGCATTATAAATAATGATCTCTGATGCAAACTTTAAGTCACTCACATAGCTCGTTACTGATCTTGATCAACTGAAAAAGCAATCATCAGTAACTGAACCATCCACCTCAAAGCGTGTGTGTCATTTTTTACACCATTACATTTAATCAATCAATAGTACCCACAAGAATTACACCAAATACATTTATTGCTATAAACTTTTACAAAATAGTGGATAAAACGATCGCTTTTAACAAAAAACATACAAGCGCTGATGGGGAAAGTTCTTCTAAAAAACGTATTCAAAGTGAAAGGCTAAGTTGAGATTTCTCTGTTCAAGCGGGTTCGTGCACTTTCAATCATGTATTAATTATTACAATAAATTTTAAAATAGAAGGTGTGTTAAGATTAATATCAAATTAATAAAAATAAGTTTGACATTTGAATTTACCGCATAAACAAACCCACAAATAGAAATTTAGAATATATACTCAATATCAACAACTAAAAAAGAAAAGACACCGTACCTATTACGGTTAATTTATTATGTCATTTACATGAATACATAACGTAGAATATTCGAGATGAAAAAGGGCGAGCTTGGCATAATTTTATATTTTTATGAATCGATACTTTTTTGTGCAAACATTTTCATTTTTACAAGTAACCATAGAAGGTACGTTCCAATAAATCCGCACAAAGTGCCGATTTTATCAACAATTAAGTTTTCATGACGCATAAAAAAAAGCTAAATAATCTCTTTATTTTTCTTTATTTATTATTTCAAGCTAAGCAACTAAAGTTTAATTATTGATCAAAAAAACCTGTAATCTGGATATTTGAGTCATATTCTAGTCATAATTCATACTTTAGGTCAGAGTAAAGCCCATTAAAAACATCACAACTCTGTCACTTTAGTGACATAATACAAAACCGCTCAGCTCACTTTATTGCACACAATGCTTAACTCACGCTCTGACGCATTATTTCTCCCTCCGTCACCAGTAGAAAACAGCAATACAATTAAGAAGAACACTCTAAAAATCCGAACAATCCATCCCAATTTTTAAGTTTTACGCCAGGGTACTTTGAAACTACTATCTGACTTATCTATTTATCACTGCTCACCTTCATGGAGTTTCAATCTGTGGCTCAAATACTTAACGCAACCACCCACGACATTGGCGGATTGACAGTCAACCGACTACTGCCACATATGAAAAAGCGTATGGTTGGTCCATTTATTTTCTTCGACCATATGGGCCCAACCCATTTTCCTGCTGGGCAAGGGATTGAAGTTCAACCTCACCCTCATATCGGCTTATCCACTTTAACTTACTTGTTTGAGGGACGTATCCTGCACCGCGACTCTCTGGGTAATAAATTAGAAATAGCCCCAGGTGACGTAAATTGGATGACCGCAGGAAGCGGCATTGTGCACTCCGAAAGAGAAAGCTTTGAAGTCCGAGGAGGTGCCCATGCCATCAATGGCTTGCAATCATGGATAGCCTTGCCAGAACAATACTCTGACATCGACCCAAGCTTTGAACATATTGGCCGACATGACCTGCCACAGATCACACATAATGGTGTCATGACGCGAGTTATAGCTGGTGAGGCTTATGGCCTTAAGTCCCCAATAACAACCTATTCAGAGATGTTTTATGTCGATGTCATTTCACCAATTCAACGTACCATCACAGTGCCAAACCCAGATCAAGAAACCGCTTTATATGTAATTTTTGGGGAAGTTACTATCTCTGGTGCCTCCTACTCGCCGGGACAATTAGTACTTTTAGAGCAACAGGACACACATATAACGACCACCAAAGATGCTCGCCTGATCTTACTGGGCGGCGATAAATGGGAAAATGTACCTTATATACACTGGAATTTTGTCTCCTTTAGTAAAGCGCGTATTGAACAAGCCAAGCAAGATTGGCGTGAAGGCAACTTTCCGTCCATACCCGATGATGACCGTGAATTTGTTCCGCTACCAACAGGCAAACCAAAAGCTCAGCCACTGCGCTAACAATTTAGCTTTAATTAATTTGAGGAAAAGTAATGAGAGAAAAAATTGAATTCGTCAGTAATGAAAACACACTTGCAGGGCTATTGGAGCGTCCAGCTCAACATATCAAAGCAGTCGCGCTGTTTGCACATTGCTTTACTTGCGGTAAAGACATTGCGGCAGCCTCCCGTATTTCAAGAGCTTTGGTAAAGCATGGCTACGCCGTGCTGCGCTTTGATTTTACAGGGCTTGGCAATAGTGATGGGGATTTTGCCAATAGTAATTTTTCATCAAATCTAGATGATTTGTATGCAGCAGCAGACTATTTGCGTCAAAACCTGCATGCACCTCAACTACTTATTGGCCACAGTTTGGGCGGCGCAGCGGTATTAGCGGCGGCGGATCAAATTGAAGAGGTTAAAGCAGTGGTTACCATTGGCGCACCTGCGAACGCCAAACATGTCGCGCACAACTTTTCAGCTCAAATTGAGCAAATAAAGCAAACTGGAGAAGCACAAGTTCAACTCGGTCGACGTACTTTTAACATCAAAAAACAGTTTTTAGACGATTTAGATACGCATAGTAAGATGCAACACACGTTAAAGAATAAGGCACTGCTTGTTATGCACAGCCCAATTGATGATGTAGTTAGCATTGAGCAAGCAGAAGCGATTTATATGGCATCTAAGCACCCTAAAAGCTTTATTTCTTTAGACAATGCAGATCATCTATTGAGCAAAACGCAGGATGCTGAATACGCTGCAACTGCAATTTCTGGCTGGGCCAGTAAATACGTTGATCCACACCCAGAAACCGAAACTGAAGCGGTTCAAAATGGCCACCTTGTTGTCAGCGAGAAAGACCATAAATTTACCTTGAATGTTATCAGTGACAGTCACAGCTGGATTGCTGATGAACCAACCCAAGCCGGCGGAAAAAACCTCGGCCCCGATCCTTATGAGCACTTACTAGCTGCTTTGGGTACATGCACCGTGATGACAATGCGCATGTATGCGACCCATAAAAACTTGCCACTCAAGCACATAAAAGTGACGTTACAGCATCAAAAAAACCATCATCAAGATTGTGACACCTGTGAGCAAAAAGACAGTTATGCTGAACTCATTACTCGCAAAGTTGAGATTGAAGGTAATTTGACACTAGAGCAAGAGCAAAGGCTGCTGGCCATTGCCGATAAATGTCCCGTGCATAAAACGCTGCATAATCACATCGAGGTCAATACACAGTTAGTCAATGATGCCCAATAAGTTTGGACACTCACTTGGCGATGCAGTGTGCATCGCCAAGTGAATATTGCAGCAATTTATTTCTCTTCAAGCCTATCTTTATACTTATCGAACCACCATAAGATATATTCTAACTTTTGTTGCAAATACGAAGGTCTTGCTGTGAGCGCGTGACTCATATGTGGCATTCGCACCATGGCTGTATCAACATTCTGTAACTTTAATGCTTGATAAAACTGCTCTGTTTCAGAAATGGGCGTGCGATAGTCTGCCTCTCCGGTGATCAATAAGCTCGGTGTTTTGATGTTATTCATATACGTGATGGGTGAGTGCTTAAGATAATGCTCTGTGTTTTCCCACGGTTTTCCATTAAACCAGTATTTTGGAAACATAGGGTAAAAATCAGAGGTCAGCACAAAGCTATACAGGTTAACCGCCGGCTTCATAATCGCAGCCGCTGCAAACTGCTGTGTTTTACCCAACATCCAAGTGCCAATCATACCACCGCCAGAGCCGCCCATAATGTATTGCCTTGTTTCATCAATAAAGCCACGTTTAATCAAGGCATCAATACCACTGATCAAATCTTCATGCTCATGATTAGGAAAGTTATTATGGATCAACTGAGCAAATTCATTGCCATACGAGTCGCTGCCTCTCGGGTTCATGTAAAGTACAACATACCCACGGGCCGCCAACATTTGCAGCTCAGCAGTAAAATGCGGACCGTAGTTCGCCATAGGGCCACCATGTATTTCCAATACCAATGGATACTTTTTAGATTTATCGAAATTGGGCGGATAGATCACCCAACCATGAATAGGCCTATCATCATATTTTGATTTACTCCACAGCGCTTCCACTTGACCAAGCGTCACAGTATCTAAAAACTTACCATTAAAATTACTGAGTGTGCTGATCTTGCCTTCGCTCAACACAGCCAATTCTGGCGGCCTTTGAGTATTGGCAATAGGAAATGCAACCATACCATTACTCGCCACATCAAACTCTCCTCCCGCGTATGGTCGACCAGAAGTCATGTTACCGAGCCTGTCAGTCAGCACTTTAAAATCACCAGCTAAATCACTATAACCTAGCTGCGTTTTTCCCTGATCATCATAACTGAAATAGATGCCTGCACTATCGTGTCGCCACTGTAAACGCGCCACACTTCTATCGAGCCCTGCGGTTAAAACAGACACTTTACCTGTCTTCAAGTCTTTTACATACAACGCTTTATTTTGATAAATCATGCCATTGTCATCATAACCCGTATAGGCAAGGTATCGGCCATCAGGGGATACGGTCGGCATGTCATCGGGGCCATCACGCTCAACAACGCTTGTTATTGCATGGGTTTTTAAATCTAGATAATGTATATCGGTATTAAAGTGTGAAAACTCAGGGCTGGCATAACGCTTTGCAGAAAAATAAATGCCTCCTCCATCCTGTGCAAAGCTGATTTTTCCGCTATGACTGTGCTCGCCTTTTGTCAGCTGCTGAGGTGCGCTCGCTGTAGTTGATTGTAGAAAAATTTGGATCGCTCCCGGCGTCAAATACCCTGCCCCATTTAAACGATATCGGGTTGACTCAATCAGTTTTGGCGCTGGGGCCCAGTTGGCATTATCTGGTTTGCCCTCCAATGGGATAGGTAGCGTCTTTGGCTGCTCAACAAACATGGTAAAAGCGACCGTTTGATTATCAGGTGACCAAGTAAGATTACTTGGCATACTCGGGTACCATGATGAGTGATGAATATGACCTGTTTGAGTATCTTTAAAATTAATACGTGCTTGACCATCTACCACTGAAACAAAAGCCAATATATTTTGATTGGGGCTTAATAATGGTGTAAAGCTCGCATCCGATTGAATATCGATAGGTTGAAATTTTTCTGTAGCCTGGTGATAAACCCAAACATGGCTAGTTTTTTGATCATTGACTCTATCAAACTGATGTTTAACGAAGTAAATATCATTGCTTACATTTGAGACATCGACCTGATCGACATATTTAAGTTCGAAGTAGTCTTCAGGTTGTAAATACTGTTCATTGGCTGCTTGCACAACATCAGTATTCAACGCACAGGTTGCTGCAACCCATATAGTTGCAATTACATTGGTTTTTTTCATAGTTATTCCTCCTGTGCTTTCTTTGTATAACGACCAATACTATCCAACCAGTGAACAAACCCTTTTATCAGAAAACAGTCAGGAGAAATAAAAGTTAAAAGATTATAAAACAGAAACTTAAGCCACATAAAAAAGTAGACCAAAGTGTAGGCACGTCATCATGACGTTAATTTTAAGTAGAATAATCAACCACGGTGACTTCTAGAAACACCATGTGTTGACCTTAGTACAAACCATATTAGTCGAGGTTAAGTTGCGTTTCGTGCAAATCCAGTGGATAAACTTTAGATATTTTATCTTCTTTGGTACATTTTACGGCAACCTTATTTGACCCTACCGTGGTGGCATTTCGACAAGTAACAAATTGCGCTTTCATACCAAACCTACGTTTATAGTCAGCAACCACTTTGTCTATTTGCTGTTGCATCTGAGGGGGTGCTTTCGCATAGAGTGCACTATAAAAATTGACCCACTCTTCAATACCTGACTCAGCAGCCACACCTAACCAGCCCATACCAATTAATGTTGATTGCTCGACGTGCAGGCCTTTCAAAAACATAAATGCCAAATAATACTGGGCATCTTTATATCCCCAAGTAGCAAGTTCGCCAAGCGCCTCAAATGCCTCAGGATATGCTTTTTGATGATAGAGTTTAATGCCCTTTTTCTCTTGCTTATGGATCGCATTAATATCTTTAATGATGGCGCGATTAGATTGACACGCGGTGAGTAGCATGCATAACACCGCAAGAGCAAGTAACTTCTGAATCATAATAAATACTCAGCTAATTTGGCCATAAAGCTTATAATTTGAACAAGCGTAACTGGTTGTGATTAAACGCGCAAAAGGGAATAAGATGTAAAATTGAGGGATTTAAACTAAAAAAGCGGCGGGACACACCCCCACCGCTTTATTCAACACACTCTCTTCTTTCGAAGATAAAGGAACATAAGTATGCGAATACTTTGAATATTAACGATATTTTGTTACAAAATAGCGAAAATATCCGATATTTTTTTAAAGTCGAATACCACCGTCAATTTCAACGACACGACCTGTAAAGAACTCATTTTCAATAATATATTGTGCTGTATGGGCTATTTCTTGTGCTTCGCCCAAACGACCCACAGGTTTCATTTTAACCAAACGGTCTTTAGCTTCTGGCTTCATCGCATCCGTCATCTTCGTACGGATAACGCCTGGTGCAATCGCGCCGACACGAATACCGTAACGACCAAGCTCTTTTGCCCATGTTGTGGTCATTGCCACGACACCTGCTTTTGCAGCGGAGTAATTAGTTTGGCCAATGTTACCAGCACGCGCCACACTCGACATGTTAATAATCACGCCACCTTGATCTGCCTCAATCATTTTTACAGCAGCCTCACGACCACATAGGAATACACCTGTTAGGTTGACATCCATCAGTGATTGGAATTGATCAAGCGACATCTTGTTAACCACTTCACCTTCTTTGACTTTAACAAACAAGCCATCACGTAAAATACCCGCATTGTTGATAAGCACAGATAGCGAGCCAAAGTCTTGTACAATTTTATCAAATACTTCTTCTACGTTGCTTTCAATACTAACATTTGCAACGTAAGTTCTAACGGTTACATCAAATTGGCTAAGCTCTTCAACTGCAGCATGCAATACTTCTTCTTGCATGTCTACAAGCGCAAGGTTTGCACCTAAGCTTGCCATTTTATGTGCCATAGCAAGACCTAAGCCTTGCGCGCCCCCAGTAATAACAACCGTTTTATTTTCTACATTCATAATTAAATTTTAAACCTTTACGTTTTAAGACTTTTCAGAGAAAAGTTTAAATATCGCACTAAAATCATCTGACCCTTTGCCTTGATTTTGCATCAGGTTATACAGATTTTTAGCCAGTGCGCCCATTGGGGTGGCTGAATTTGTCTGCTGAGCGGCCTGCATTGCAAGTCCTAAATCTTTTGCCATCAAATCCACCATGAAACCCGGTTTGTACTCATTTGAAGAAGGCACGTTGTCCAGTACATTCGGGCATGGGTTATACACTTCAAGTGTCCAATTGCGCCCAGAGCTATTGAGCATGATTTCACTCAATACTTTGGGATCTAAGCCGTGATCTACACCCATTTGGAGTGCTTCGCTGGTCCCTGCCATTAAAATTGACAGCAGCATATTATTACAAATTTTTGCGACCTGCCCGGCACCTATGTCCCCAGCATGATAGATATTTTTACCCATATCCTTCAACACTGTGTGCGCTTTGGCAAATTCTTCGTCGCGTCCACCAACAATGAAAGTCAACGTCCCAGCAGCGGCTCCTGCCACACCCCCAGACACTGGTGCATCAACAAAAGACACGCCCGCATTTGCCAGTGTTTTACCAACAAACTGAGCAGACTCTGCATCTATTGTCGAACAGTCAATAACCAGTGCCGACTTACTAAGGTAGTTGATTAATCCATCTTCGCCAGTATAAATTGAGCGAACATGTTTGCCCGCAGGCAGCATGCTGATCACAAAGTCTGCACCTGCGCAGGTATCAGATACTTTCTTAGCAGCGCTTGCGCCTTGCTCAACTAATTGATTTACCACTTCTTCATTTAAATCAAATACAGTGACATCGTGACCTGCTTTGACTAAATTTGCAGCCATTGGGCCACCCATATTGCCTAGGCCAATAAATCCAACTTTTGCCATTTTTATTTCCTTACATACTTGCTAATGGGTGGTTTTCATCATCCCACTTTGGTACAAAAAAGCCGTCAACCACCTCACTATCAACCTCAGCAATTGATTTGAAGCACCAATTTGGCTTGCCGTCTTTATCAATTAACAGTGCACGCACACCTTCTTGAAATTCACCAACCTCACCACAGTGAACGGACATACTCAGCTCTTGTGAAAAACAGGCTTTTAACGATTGACCAGCAAGGCGTTTAAGTTGCTCACTGATCAACACCGCACTTAAAGGAGAACCATGCTTTAAACCCGCTTGCGCTTTACTTAGCCATTTATTATCGCTGCTATCCATGGACAATATATGGTCAACCTGTGCGGCTAAATCAGCGTATTCAACTAACTTCTTAATGTCTTTTTCCAGTGGCTTGATGGCACTGTTCGGCAATGAATGTGCGCCCTCTTCTATCGATAATAGAAGCTGCGTCAACTTATCATGGTTGAGCACATTCGTTTTGCCCCAGTTCACTTCACTTAAGTTATGAAGCAAAATATCAAAATGATCTGCATTGATGAAATGATCAGCTAATCCGACAAACTTTGCATCATTGGCATTCACAGAGGCGCCTGTTAAACCTAAAAATAGACCAACACCTTCTGGCATTTTGTTGAGGAAATACGAGCCACCTACATCAGGATATAAACCTATGGTAATTTCAGGCATCGCAATACGAGATGTCTCAGTAACTACACGGTGACTTGCACCCGCCATTAGGCCAAGGCCGCCACCCATAATGATACCGTTACCCCATAAAAGGATAGGCTTGTCATAATTATGGATTTGATAATCTAGGCGGTACTCTTCGCTAAAGAAGGTTTCCAAGTAATTATTGTCGTCGTCAGCAGCCATCGCTTTGTACAGACTGACAATGTCACCTCCTGCGCAAAAGGCCTTTTCACCAGCGCCTTTAAGCACCACCATGGCAATACTGTCATCTGCCGACCATTCACTTAGCTGCGGCGCAAGTAAACGTATCATATCTAAGTTAAGCGCATTCAACGCTTTTGGCGCATTTAAGGTCGCAACAGCGACCTTCATGTCGTTATTACAGTGCGCCAATTGGAACACGACCGGCGCGTCTTCTTGGTTTAGTAACTGTAATTCAACCATTAGCCATTCACCCAATTTGCTTTGCGTTTCTCTAAGAATGCGTTTACGCCTTCTTTTTGATCTTGTGTATCAAATAATGTCACGAACAATTCGCGCTCAAGCGGCAGTGCACTGTCAATCGTGCCTGTACGACCTTTTTGAATAAGTGACTTACATGCTGTAACCGCAACAGGACTTTGATCTTCAACTTTTGTAGCAAGTGCCAGCGCAGCTTCTAAAGCTTGACCCTGCTCTACCACTTCTTCAACTAAGCCAATTCTCTCTGCTTTATCAGCTTTAAGACGCTCACCGCATAAAATCATACGCTTCGCCCACCCTTCACCAACCAGCCAAGATAGGTTTTGTGTGCCACCAGCACAAGGAAGCAGACCAACCTTTGCT
The DNA here is from genome assembly GCF_000814765.1 of Pseudoalteromonas luteoviolacea. Lineage (GTDB taxonomy): Bacteria > Pseudomonadota > Gammaproteobacteria > Enterobacterales > Alteromonadaceae > Pseudoalteromonas > Pseudoalteromonas luteoviolacea_H. Next base: position 277,455 of record NZ_JWIC01000003.1, on the reverse strand, counting down.
TCAGGTAGTGCCATTTGAGCTTGTGTTTCAGCAATGCGAATATCACACGCCAACGCCACCTCTAAACCACCGCCCATTGCAAAGCCATTGATGGCCGCAATTGATACACCACGGAAGTTGCTCAGTGTTTCGAATGCTTCACCAAAGACACGCGACATATCAGCAGCAACGCCTTTGTCACCATCCGCGAATACATTTAAATCAGCACCCGCGGAGAAGAATTTTTCACCTTCGCCGGTAATAACCAACGAGTAAATCTCTTTATCCGTGTTTAATTCGTTTACCAGCTCTTTTAAGCCAACCAGCGTGTCACGTGTCCACGTGTTTGCAGGTGGATTAGACATAGTAACAATTGCAATGTGACCACGTTTTTCAAGTTTTAATTGTGCAGACATTTATTTGCTCCTTATAAAACGCTTGCAGCGCCTTCGGCTAAAATTCGACGGGCAATGATCACACGCATGATCTCGTTTGTGCCCTCTAAGATTTGGTGAACGCGCACATCACGTAAATGGCGCTCAAGTGGGTATTCTTTGATATAACCATAACCACCGTGGATCTGTAGTGCATCATCACACACCTTTGTGCCTACATCTGTCGCAAAGCGTTTTGCCATCGCACAGTAAGTGGTTTTCTCCGGGTCATTGCTATCTAGTTTAAACGCTGCCAAGCGCACCATTTGGCGTGCTGCAACCAGCTCAGTGTTCATGTCAGCAATTTTAAATTGCAGTGCTTGGAATGCTGCCAGTGGTTTACCAAACTGCTGACGTTCTTGCATATACTCTTTTGCTGTATTCAGTGCTTGCTGCGCAGTACCAATAGAGCATGTGGCAATATTGATACGACCACCATCAAGGCCTTGCATCGCAAACTTAAAGCCTTCGCCTTCTTTACCCATCAGGTTGGCTGCTGGAATTCTGACATCTTCAAAGGTAATTAAGCGTGTTGGCTGTGCATTCCAGCCCATTTTCTCTTCGGCTTTACCATAAATAACGCCAGCCGCATCCGCTGGGACAACAAATGCTGAGATCCCTTTAGGGCCTTCTTCGCCAGTACGTGCCATAACAACTAACACGTCCGTCTCACCTGCACCAGAGATAAACATTTTTGAGCCATTTAAGACATATTCATCACCTTCAAGCACCGCTTTGGTTTTAAGTGATGCCGCATCAGAACCTGAGCCAGGTTCAGTTAAGCAGTAAGATGCTAATAATTCACCCATTACCAGCTGGTCCATATATTGGCTCTTTACCGCATCGGTACAAAAACTGGCGATCATCCAAGTTGCCATGTTGTGGATAGTCAACATCGCTGTCGTCGCGGTACAGCCCATAGACAGCTGCTCAAAGATAATGCTTGAATCTAGGCGAGATAGACCTAATCCACCCGCTTCTTCTGGTGTATATAAGCCGCAAAAACCCAACTCACCCGCTTGTTTAATTACATCTTTAGGAAAAATATGCTCCTGATCCCAGCGCGCAGCATTTGGCGCAAGTTCAGTCATAGCGAATTGGTAAGCGGTTTCGGCGAATGCCTGTTGATCTTCATTCAGATTAAAGTCCATAAAAGACCTCTCTTGTTGTCGTATCAAGCGATTTTCATCACTTGTTTTTATTCTTGTTGCACCTGATCTGCGTCAGGCGGTACTACTAAAAGCCCAGCATAGGTACTGGGCTTTGGAAATATGCTGAATTAACGTAAGTTAATGCTCATATTAGGGCCGGTTACCGCTTCATCAGCAAACCAGCGAGATGTGATAGTCTTCGTCTCTGTGTAGAAACGTACACCTTGTTTACCATACGTGTGCACATCACCGTAGAAAGAGTTTTTCCAACCCGTGAATGAGAAGAAAGGAAGTGGCACAGGAATAGGAATATTAATACCAACCTGACCTACTTGAATTTCTTGTTGGAATTTACGAGCAGCAGCGCCGCTTGCTGTGAATAGCGATACACCGTTACCATACGGGCTGTTATTCACCAACGTGATTGCTTCTTCAAGCGTATCAACAAACACACAGTTTAGTACTGGACCAAAGATCTCTTCTTTGTAAATGTCCATGTCTGTTGTCACATTGGTAAATAATGTTGGACCTACCCAGTTACCGTTTTCATAACCTTCAACGGTAAAGTTAGAGCCATCAAGTAAACAAGTTGCACCTTGCTCTTTGCCCGATTCAATCAAAGACAGAATACGCGCTTTTGCCGCTGCTGACGTTTGTGGGCCATATGCAGCTTCAGGGTCATTCCACACACCTGGGCGCACTTTTTCAAGGCCCGCTTTTAAGTCATCAACCCACTCTTGTGATTTGCCGACAAATACAGCAACTGAAATACCCATACAACGCTGGCCAGCAGCCCCCACTGATGCACCAACAAGGTTATTAATTGTTTGCTCTTTGCTCGCATCAGGCATGATTACCATGTGGTTCTTAGCACCTACACAAGCTTGGACGCGTTTAAGGTTTTCCGTGCCTTTACTATAAATGTATTGACCAACACCACACGAGCCAACAAATGAGACTGCGCGGATCTCGGGGGCTTCTAAAATCTGGTCAACTTGATCTTTGCCACCGTGCACAACCTGTAACACCCCTTTTGGCGCACCGGCTTCTTCGAATAGTTCTACTAGGCGCATTGGTGTTAGTGGGTCTTGCTCTGATGGTTTTAGTACAAATGTATTTCCGCATACAATCGCCATTGGGAACATCCAAAGTGGGATCATTGCAGGGAAATTAAATGGCGTGATGCCCGCACATACACCAAGCGGTTGAATGTATGAGTATGTATCAATGTTACGTGCTACGTTTTCAACAGTTTCACCCATCATCATAGCCGGCGCATTCGCTGCTTGCTCAACGACTTCAATACCGCGCCAAACATCGCCCTTGGCATCTTCGAATGTTTTGCCAAGCTCATGACAAATGATAGTAGCGATTTCTTCTTGGTGCTCTTTTAATAATGCAGCATAGCGCATCATGATACGTGCACGCTCAGGTACAGGGACATTCTTCCAAGTTTGGAACGCCTCTTGTGCTGAATTAATAGCTGCTTGTACTTCTTGTGACGTAGCGCAAGGTACCTGTGCAAGGACTTCTTGATTTGCTGGATTAACAACGTCTAACCATTTGTCAGACTGCGACTGTGTGAATTCACCGTTGATGTATAGTGGTACCTGGTGCATTTTGCACTCCTCCCCATAAAAACTGAAAGTAGCGCCGCGTTAGAAATTAGTATAAGTGCGGCGCTTTGACGATTTTAAACTTCTACTGCTAGTGCAACCGCCTCACCACCACCGATACACAGTGATGCGATGCCTTTTGATAGACCACGATTGCGAAGTGCATGGATAAGTGTCACCAAAATACGCGCACCACTTGCGCCAATTGGGTGACCTAGCGCACATGCACCGCCATTGACGTTAACTTTTGCACTATCAAGTTGCATTTCATTGATAGCAAGCATAGTTACCATGGCAAATGCTTCATTGATTTCCCAAAGGTCTACGTCTTCTTTTGACCAACCCGCTTTATCAAGTAATGAGTTCATCGCACCCACTGGCGCAATTGTAAACTCAGCTGGCGCTTGAGAATGTGTAGCGTGCGCCACAATTTTACATAGCGGGGTTAAGCCATGTGCCTTTGCTTCAGACTCACTCATCAAAATAAGCGCTGCTGCACCATCTGAAATAGATGACGAGTTAGCCGCTGTGATGGTGCCGTCTTTTTTGAACGCTGGACGTAGTGAAGGAATTTTATCTGGACGTGCGTTACCTGGCTGCTCGTCTGTTGTTACTTCAATGTTACCTTTGCGAGTAGAAATAACATGCGGAATCACTTCATTGTCGAAGTTGCCGCTTTCAATTGCTGCGTTTGCTTTACTTAGTGAATTAAGAGCAAACTCATCCATATTTTCGCGAGTAATGCCATATTGATCAGCAGTATCTTGAGCAAAACAGCCCATTGCTTTTTTATCATATGCATCTTCAAGACCGTCAGCCATCATGTGGTCGATAACTTGATTGTGGCCCATACGCATACCACCACGCGCATTTGGCATGAAATATGGTGCATTTGTCATGCTTTCCATACCACCTGCAATCGCAGTTTTGATACTACCTGATTTAATTAAATCATGAGCGAACATGGCTGCTTTAAGACCTGAGCCACATACTTTATTAATGGTTGTTGCACCCGTTGAACGTGCAAGACCTGCATGCAATACAGCTTGGCGCGCTGGCGCTTGACCGAGACCTGCTGGCAATACACATCCCATAATGACTTCATCGATGCTGGCATCCGATAAACCAGTATCATTCATGACAGCTTTAATTGCAGTTGCACCTAAATCTGTTGCAGCTGCTCCAGATAGGCTTCCCATAAAACCACCCATAGGGGTACGTTTTGCTGCTACGATGACTACGGCTTCGTTACTCATTTAAAACTCCTGTTAACAAGCAAATTGCTTGCTTTTAGTAATCTCTTACGTCGAGCATACCTAAAATTTACGTTTACGCCAACGTAAATCTAAAAACAAGCGCTTTGCGATTTTCAAAAATGTAAAGTTTACTTGCACAGCTGTCTTGCCAAGTTGGCATTTTACTGCGCATTCCCTTGCTATATCCCATGTTTAAGAGCAAATTAACAAAGCATATAGTGCCTTATGCGAGCTAAAAGTAGTTCAAGATCCAGATTTTGCATATGCGACTAAAGCATGATGCAAAAACGACACTTTACCTTTACGTAAACTTCACTTATATTGGTCTAATCAGTTTCGAAGTAAGTGTGTAAATAATGCAAGACACCAATAAAGAACCAACCTACTCAATAAGCGAACTCGCTAAGGAATTTGACATTACCACACGAAGTATTCGTTTTTATGAAGATCAAGGATTACTTTCGCCAGAACGTAATGGTCAGACCCGTATTTATTCAAAACGAGACAAAGTGCGTCTTAAACTTATTCTGCGCGGAAAGCGACTTGGTTTTACGCTTGCCGAAACTGGCAGATTGTTTGAGCTTTATGATGCAGACAAATCCAGCGAAAAACAGCTCCATACTATGCTGCAATTAATAGAAGAAAAAAAAGCAGATTTAAGTCAGCAAATGGATGACATAAAAGTCGTCCTGATGGAACTGGTGACAGCAGAAAGACGCTGTCTCGATACATTAAAAGAATTACAAGACTAATCAGTACACAGTATTTGTTCGCTGAGGCGTTGACCAAAAGCGGCCTCAGTCACCCGCTTGGGTATAACACAAATTCTCACACAGGATGACAACAAGATGAGCACAGTATCACTCTATAAAGAACTCAATTTTGGACTTGGTGAAACCGCAGATATGATCCGTGATCATGTCAATAACTTTGCCACCAGCGAAATCGCACCATTGGCAGAAAAGACCGACCAAGAAAATAACTTTCCAAATGAGCTATGGCCAAAGTTTGGCGAAATGGGCTTACTCGGCATCACTGTGCCAGAGGAATTTGGCGGTGCGAATATGGGCTATTTAGAGCACGTAATCGCGATGGAAGAAATTAGCCGTGCAAGCGCGTCTATTGGTTTAAGCTACGGTGCACACTCTAATCTGTGTGTAAACCAAATCAACCGTAACGGCAACCAAGCACAAAAAGAAAAGTACTTACCTAAGCTAATCAGTGGCGAGCACATCGGTGCGTTGGCAATGAGTGAGCCTAACTCAGGTTCTGATGTGGTTTCAATGAAACTCAAAGCCGAGAAAAAAGGCGATAAGTACGTACTGAACGGCAACAAAATGTGGATCACCAATGGTCCTGATGCTGATGTATTTGTTATATACGCCAAAACTGAATTAGATGCAGGCCCTCGCGGTATTACCGCTTTTATCGTTGAGCGTAACTCTCCTGGTTTTTCTACTGCGCAAAAACTCGATAAGTTAGGTATGCGCGGGTCAAACACCTGTGAGCTTGTATTCGAAGACTGCGAAGTACCTGAAGAGAATATTCTGGGTACGTTGAATGAGGGCGTGAAAGTCCTAATGAGCGGACTTGATTATGAGCGCGTTGTATTAGCAGGTGGTCCACTGGGTATCATGCAAGCATGTATGGATGTGGTTGTGCCATATATTCATGAGCGTCAACAGTTCAATCAATCGATTGGCGAATTCCAATTGGTACAAGGCAAAATCGCAGATATGTATACGCAAATGAATGCGGCGCGTTCATACGTATATACCGTAGCAAAAGCGTGTGACCGTGGTGAAACCACTCGTAAAGACGCTGCTGGCGCAATTTTATATGCCGCTGAACTTGCTACCAAACTTGCTCTAGATGCGATTCAGCTACTTGGCGGTAATGGTTACATCAATGAATACTCAACAGGTCGACTTTTACGTGATGCCAAGCTTTATGAAATTGGCGCAGGTACGTCTGAGATACGTCGTATGCTGATTGGTCGTGAGTTATTCAATGAAAGCCGTTAAGGAGAAGTGGCATGACGGTATTAAATACTTCAGTTAATACGCATGACCAGCAATTTAAAGACAACCATGACGCAATGGCGTCATTGGTTGCAGATTTAAATGATAAGGTCGCAAATTTAAGTCAAGGTGGCGGCGAAGCCCTGATAGCCCGCCATCAAAGTCGCGGAAAACTATTTGTACGCGACAGAATTGATACCCTACTTGACGAAGGCTCTCCCTTTTTAGAAATTTCTCAATTTGCCGCGTTTGGCGTATACGAACAAGACATCCCATGTGCTGGTGTTGTCGCTGGGATCGGACGCGTTAAGGGTGTCGAATGTATGATTGTTGGCAACGACGCCACTGTAAAAGGCGGCACTTATTTCCCTTTGACGGTTAAAAAGCATTTAAGAGCACAAGAAATCGCAGAGTGCTGCCACTTACCATGTATATATCTAGTCGACTCTGGTGGCGCTAACTTACCTGAACAAGACGAAGTATTCCCAGATAAACTGCATTTTGGTCGCATCTTCTATAATCAGGCCCGTATGTCAGCCAAGGGCATTCCACAAATTGCCGTGGTCATGGGCTTATGTACCGCAGGTGGTGCCTATGTGCCCGCCATGGCTGATGAAAGCATCATAGTCAAAGAGCAAGGTACGATTTTCTTAGCAGGTCCGCCTTTGGTAAAAGCGGCTACTGGTGAGGAGGTCAGTGCAGAGGATTTAGGTGGTGCAGATGTCCACTGTAAAGTGTCTGGTGTGGCCGATCACTATGCAGAAAATGACGAACACGCCCTTTCAATTGCGCGCCAATGTATTGAACGACTAAACCATCAGCGCCCTACCCAACCTATTCTAAAAGACATCAAGCCACCAAGATATGATATTAGAGAGATCTACGGCATTGTCGGTACCGATCTGAAAAAGCCATTTGATGTCAGAGAAGTCATTGCACGCATCGTGGATGACTCTCAGTTTGACGAGTTTAAGCGCTACTTTGGTGAAACGCTTGTCACCGGCTTTGCCGAAATATTTGGCCGCCCTGTGGGGATCGTCGCAAATAACGGTATTTTGTTTTCAGAGTCGGCGCAAAAAGGCGCACACTTTATCCAACTGTGTGCACAACGTGATATTCCTCTGTTGTTTTTACAAAATATCACTGGATTTATGGTTGGCCAAAAATACGAAGCCGAAGGCATCGCCAAACATGGTGCCAAAATGGTTACCGCGGTGTCTTGTGCAGACGTACCTAAATTTACGGTACTGATTGGTGGCTCATACGGCGCTGGTAACTACGGCATGTGTGGTCGCGCATACGAACCCACCATGATGTGGATGTGGCCAAATGCGCGAATATCCGTCATGGGTGGCGAACAAGCCGCTGGCGTACTCACGCAAGTCCGTCAAGATGGCCTTGCGCGTAAAGGCCTGAGCATGAGCGATGACGAAGTTACTGAGTTCAAAAAGCCGATTGTCGAGCAGTATGAAAAGCAAGGTCATCCATACTATGCCAGTGCAAGACTCTGGGATGATGGCATCATCGACCCAGCAGACACACGCAACGTATTAGGTCTGGCGTTAGAAGCTGCGGCGAACGCGCCGAGTCAAGAATCTAAGTTTGGTATTTTCAGAATGTAGGGGGCGTACATGTCTGTCACTTTAAATATAACAAAGAGCAAAGTGGCGATTTTAGAATTAAGTCGTCCTGAAAAACACAATGCATTTAATGCTGAAATCATCGCAGAGCTAATCAAAACCATTGATTATGCCAATAAACTAGACATTCGCGCATTGGTTTTAAAAACCAATGGTAAGCACTTTTCAGCCGGCGCTGACTTAGCTTGGATGAAGTCAATGGCGGATAACAATTATGAAGAAAACGTCGCTGACTCTTTAGAGCTGGCAAAGCTGATGCAAGTGCTGGCTTCCTCTCCTCACCCAACGCTATGTTTGGTGCAAGGTGCCGCTTTTGGTGGCGCTCTTGGCCTTATCGCTTGTTGCGATATCGCGGTTGCCTCACCCAATGCAAAGTTTTGCTTAAGCGAAGTCAAGCTAGGCCTTATCCCTGCGGTTATCAGTCCCTATGTGATTAGAGCGATTGGCGAAAGGCAAGCAAGACGTTACTTTTTAACAGCTGAAGTCTTTCAAGCTGAGAAAGCCCTCGAGCTTGGGCTTATTCACCAGATCAGTGACAATTTAGAACGAAGTGAAGAATATTTCATTGAGCAGCTTTTAAATAACGGCCCAACTGCCGTCAAAAGTGCAAAGTCTCTGATTGATGAGGTCGCTGGTAAAGCCATCGATGAGCAACTGATCACACACACCGCAAAACGCATCGCTGAAATTCGAGTGAGTGACGAAGGACAAGAAGGTTTGAGTGCCTTTTTTGATAAACGCGCGCCTAATTGGCAACCGACGGCAAGCGAATAAGGAGAATAACATGTTAAAGAAAATCTTAATCGCTAACCGAGGTGAAATCGCCTGTCGAGTCATGCGCACCGCAAAACGCTTAGGCATGAGTACAGTCGCGGTTTATTCAGAAGCGGATGCCGATGCACTGCATGTTAAACAAGCAGATGAAGCCTATTTCATTGGTCCTGCACCAAGTAAAGACTCATACCTTGTCAGTGAACGTATTTTAGAGGTTGCCAAGCAAAGTGGCGCGGATTGTATTCACCCAGGCTACGGCTTTTTGTCAGAAAATGATGCTTTTGCGAATGCCTGTGAAGAAAACAATATTGTTTTCATTGGCCCACTTGCCAGTTCAATCGAAGCCATGGGGTCAAAAACCCGCGCAAAAGAAATCATGGCACAAGCCAATGTGCCATTAGTACCAGGCTACTACGGCCAGCAGCAAGACACCGAGTTTTTAACTTCTGAAGCTGAAAAGGTTGGCTACCCAGTCCTTATCAAAGCCGCTTTTGGCGGCGGTGGTAAAGGTATGCGCGTTGTCAGAAGTGCTGATGAGTTTTTGAGTGCATTAGAAGGCGCTAAACGTGAAGCTTTGGCAAGCTTTGGTAACGACCTAGTCTTACTAGAGCGTTTTGTCGATAAACCGCGCCATGTAGAAGTACAGGTGTTTGCTGATAACCATGGCAATTGCGTTTACTTGGGCGACAGAGATTGCTCACTGCAGCGTCGTCATCAAAAAGTCATTGAAGAAGCGCCTGCACCCGACTTAAGTGATGCGCTACGTAAAGAGATGGGGGAAGCAGCGGTTCGATGCGCACAAGCCATTAACTACCGTGGAGCCGGTACGGTTGAGTTTTTACTGTGCGGTGACGAGTTCTTCTTTATGGAAATGAATACGCGCCTGCAAGTAGAGCACCCGGTCACTGAAATGGTGACTGGACAAGACCTAGTTGAATGGCAAATTCGTGTGGCAAATAATGAGCACCTGCCACTTTCGCAAGCGCACATCACATTACGAGGCCACAGCTTCGAAGCGCGTATTTATGCAGAAGACCCTGAAGAAAACTTCATGCCCTACTCGGGTAATTTAGCGCATCTGAGCTTCCCTAAAGCACAGCGCGGAGTGCGAATAGACACTGGCGTGCAACAAGGTGATGAAATTAGTCCGTTCTATGACCCAATGATCGCCAAATTAATTGTGCATGGTCACGACAGGCGCACGGCTTTGCTTAAGCTCAGGTCTGCGCTTAACGAAGTACACCTAGCCGGTGTGAAAAGCAACATTGCGTTTTTACATCATTTAGCTGAACATCCAACCTTTATGGCTGGTGCACCTGATACGCACTTTATTGATACGCAAACAGACGAGCTGACATCATCTAAAGCGCCTAGTGATACTTTGGTGTGCTTGGCAAGCATTGCTTACCTTGCTCACAAACAAGCACCGAAACTCAATACCCCTTGGCAGCAAGTTGGCTTTAGGCTCAATCAAGCTCGTAAGCTCACCGTGCCATTTACCGAGCACTTTGTCGTTGCACAGGCGCAAGGTCATCATTGGCAAGTTCACTACCAAGACTTTGAGCATCGCGTAGAAGCCAAGCTTGAAGGTCACCAACTGATTGCGAATGTTGATGGCAAGCGCATGATCGCCGATGTGCTCATTGACGAGTCAACAATCACGGTAATGTACGGCCCTTATCAGCACACCTTCGAGCTTAAAACTAAGCACTACGTGAGCGAGCAAGAGCATCAAGAAGCACCTTTGGCTGCGCCACTGAATGGCACCGTCGTGAAACACCTACAAACAGTGGGAGCAAAAGTCAGTAAAGGGGATCCTATTGTCGTGATCGAAGCGATGAAGATGGAATATACCCTTAACGCACCATTTGATGGCACACTGGCAAGCTACTGCTTTGATGAAGGTGAGCTCGTCAGCCATGGCGCTATGCTGGCTATCGTTGAGGAAGAAGCGAATGGCTAACTACCCTACTCAAGTTAAAATTGTCGAAGTGGGTGCCCGCGATGGCTTGCAAAACGAGGCCTCGGTCAGTACACAAAGCAAAATAACGCTCTTAAATGCGCTGGCAGACGCGGGATTAAAACACCTTGAAGCGGGCGCTTTTGTCTCCCCTAAATGGGTGCCGCAAATGGCTGATTCGGCGCAAGTGATACAAGGCATTACACGCAAAGAAGACGTCGAGATAAGTGCGCTTACACCGAATCTAAAAGGGGCTGAATTGGCCCTTGAAAACCAAGTTGACGAATTTGCTATCTTCACGGCCGCCAGTGAAGCATTTACGCAAAAAAACATCAATTGCAGCATTGAAGAAAGCATTGAACGCTTTCGCCCCGTGGTTGAACTTGCACAAAAAAACAACATCAAAGTAAGAGGTTATGTCAGTTGTATTGCAGGCTGCCCCTACCAGGGAAAAGTGGAACCCGAGCAGGTTCTCGCAGTATGTAAACAATTGTTGGCACTTGGTTGTTATGAGATAAGTCTTGGCGATACCATAGGCGTCGGCACCGCAAATCAAATAGAATCGCTACTAAGCTTGCTACTCAAACATATCCCAGCACAAAGGCTTGCAGTACATTTCCATGATACTTATGGGCAAGCCCTTGCAAACATCCATAAAGCGCTTGAAATGGGCATTGCAACAATCGACAGCGCGGTTGCTGGCCTTGGAGGCTGCCCTTATGCCAAAGGAGCGTCAGGAAATGTTGCCACTGAGGATGTTATTTACTTGCTGCAAGGACTTGGCATCAGTACCGAAATTGATTTAGAAAGGCTAGCAAAAGCAGGTTGGCAAATTTGCGATGCGCTCAACAAAGCACCTATAAGTAAGGTTTCTTTGGCATTAAAAAATACGTGCCAGTCTTAACAACAAGACAATATTGACAACGAGGAGTGGGCTAATGGCCGGTTTCGATAAAGTAGTTTCTAGCTACGAAGAAGCAATGGAGGGTCTCAAAGATGGAGATACCGTTATTGCCGGTGGTTTTGGACTGTGTGGTATTCCAGAAGGCTTGATCGCTGAAATTAAGCGTAAGCAAACAAAAGAGCTGACTGTGGTGTCTAATAACTGCGGTGTTGATGATTTTGGTCTTGGTATTTTATTGCATGACCGTCAAATCAAAAAAATCATCGCATCCTATGTTGGCGAAAACGCCCTATTCGAGCAGCAGTTACTTGACGGCATCATTGACGTAGAACTCACCCCACAAGGCACCCTTGCAGAAAAAATGCGTGCTGGCGGTGCGGGTATTCCAGGTTTTTATACCGCGACTGGATATGGTACACCTGTTGCTGAAGGTAAAGAAGTTAAAGAATTTAACGGTCGCCCGTATATTCTTGAGGAATCTATTACTGGTGAATTTGCCATTGTTAAAGCCTGGAAGGCGGACCGCTATGGCAACTTAGTATTCCGTCATACCGCGATGAACTTTAACCCGATGGCTGCAACAGCTGGCAAAATTACAGTTGTTGAGGTAGAAGAAATAGTTGAGCCTGGCGAATTAGAGCCAAGCGAAATTCATACCCCAGGTATTTATGTTAACCGCGTTATCAAGGGTAACTTTGAAAAACGCATCGAACGTGTTACTACGCGCAAGTAAGGAGATCACCATGGCTTTAAATCGTGAACAAATTGCAATGCGCGTTGCGCAAGAACTTCAAGATGGTTACTACGTAAACCTGGGCATTGGCATACCAACGCTTGTTGCGAACTACGTACCTGACAATATGGAAGTGATGCTACAGTCTGAAAATGGCTTATTGGGTATGGGTCCGTACCCAGATGCTGACCAAGTTGACGCAGATATGATCAATGCGGGTAAAGAAACCGTGACAGCAGCCACAGGAGCAGCTATTTTTAATAGCGCAGAAAGCTTTGCCATGATACGTGGTGGTCATGTAGACTTAACGGTATTAGGTGCATTTGAGGTGGATCAGAGCGGCAATATTGCCTCTTGGATGATCCCGAAAAAGTTAATCAAAGGCATGGGTGGCGCGATGGACCTTGTCGCGGGCGCACAAAATATTGTTGTGACCATGACCCATGCTAGTAAACACGGCGATTCTAAATTACTTGAGTCATGTACACTACCACTGACTGGGGTAAATTGTGTGAAAAAGATTGTCACCGATCTCGCTGTGTTAGAAGTAAAAGACGGCGCATTTCATTTGCTTGAGCGCGCGCCAGGTGTTAGTGTTGATGAAATTATCAGCAAGACTGCAGGTAAATTAATCGTCGAAGGCGATATCCCTGAAATGCAGTTTGCTTAACCGTAGTTTACGTGGTCAACCTATTAGTTAAAAACTAACACAATTGTACCGACCTCATTCCCAGTGCCAAAGGCGCTGAGTTACCCAAAACCCCTCGCAAGAGGGGTTTTTTTTATCCTCTTGGTCTGATTTACCTACCCTCTTTGCAAAACAAAGGCTGTTTAAAGGCTTATTTACGCGACAACATCTTGTAACACTTCAACGTCATACTCACCCTTGAGAATATCAATATGGCCTCCATATTGATATGAGATGATGAACGCTTTTTATTCAGAAAGCGTAACAATCAGTAAGTAAATTCAATTCTAATGAGGTGACTATGAAACGCGTTGTACTTTTTTTAGCGACAAACTTAGCCATCATGGTTGTGTTGTCCATTATTTTATCCATTCTAGGGGTACCGTCTAGAAGTTATCAAGGCATGCTTACCATATCAGCATTTTTTGGTTTTGGTGGCGCGTTTATTTCACTGTATATCTCTAAATGGATGGCTAAGAAATCAACCGGTGCCTATGTGATTGACCAACCTCGTAATGAGACTGAGCATTGGTTAGTCAGTACCGTCGCATCACAGGCACAAAAAGCAGGTATCAAAATGCCAGAGGTTGCTATTTACGACAGTCCAGAGATCAACGCCTTTGCTACAGGCCCCAGCAAAAACGACTCCCTAGTTGCAGTGAGTAGTGGCTTGCTTGCTGGCATGAGCCAAAGTGAAGCAGAAGCTGTGCTTGCCCATGAGGTATCACATGTTGCCAATGGCGATATGGTGACACTGACCCTGATCCAAGGTGTAGTCAATACCTTCGTCATTTTTATTTCAAAAGTCTTGGCCAATATTGTAGATGGCTTCTTAAATGGCGATGAAGAAAATGAGGGCTTTAGTTGGACTTATATGATCTTTGACTTAATCTTCCAAATTTTATTTGGCTTCTTAGCTTCCATGATTGTTGCTTACTTTAGCCGAAAAAGGGAATATGCGGCTGATAAAGGCGCTGCAGACTTAGTCGGAGCACATAAAATGAAAGCTGCACTAGAGCGTCTGCGCAGCAATCACGAGTCTAAGCTCGAAGGCTCAATGATGGCGTTTGGTATCGCCCCAGGAAAAAGCGTGGTCGACTTATTTGCCTCTCACCCCCCTCTTGAGCAAAGAATTGCCGCACTATCTTAGCATTTTGATGTAAATTTATTGTTTAATTTATAACCATAGGCCCTGACGGGCCTTTTTAATGACGATTTACAAATAATTAAATTTAGAGTATTTGTTTGGGTATTTATATCATATTCAGTTATAAAAAATTATATATATATACCAAACACATATAAACTATTTTTCTATGTAGCATCTTAAAAGCAGCACTTAAGTCTTCTCTTTTTCCCTAAAACCGTAAAAATTGCGTTCAAATCTTATACACCCCTTATTAAAAGTATCTTTTTGGTTAATTATTAACCGACATTTAACTGTAATATTAACCTAAACCATACTTTTTGCGTGTATCTATACAAGGCCCATTTGTTTAAAATATGTAACCCACTTTATTGACATAATAGCAATATTCTAGATACTAAAGGTAAGAAGAAGTATGTTGATCAAAACTCGATTACTCATTTCATTTATGCTTATTGGTTTACTACCAGCAGGTATATTAGCGATGGTCTCTCTGTGGACAGCGTCTACAGCACTTGAACAACAGGCATATAATCAGCTTACTTCCATCAAACAAATAAAACATAAACAAATTGATGACTACCTCAGCGCAAGAAAAGGCGACTTGTCTGTTATCGCTAAAAAATGGCAGCTACTTGTTGAACAAAACCCGACACTCTCAAACTCTGAGCTTGCCCACAATTACCACACCTTGTTTGATACCTTTATCACAGAAAAAGGGTTTTACGACTTTTTCGTCATTGAACGAGATGGTTTGATAAGTTACACCGTCGCTAAAGAATCTGACTACAATACTAACTTGGTTACCGGTCCATTTAACAACTCGGGACTCGCCACTTTATTCACCCAAGTCATTTCTTCAAAAAAATTCATCTTAGCGGATTATAGTGCGTATGCACCAAGTAATAATGAGCCCGCTGCGTTTATTGGTATCCCAGTCATCATAAACGGACAAGTCAACTCTGTCCTCGCTTTACAGTTATCGATTGATGCTATCAACGCCATCATGCAGCAACGTGATGGCATGGGCGAAACAGGAGAATCATATCTTGTTGGTAATGATTTCCGTATGCGTTCTGATTCATACCTAGATCCTATTAATCATACTGTCATTGCCAGCTTCGCAGGTTCCGTTGAAGCCAACGGTGTTGATACGGTTGCGGTTAGAAGAGGTTTACAAGGTGTGTCAGATACCGAAATCATCATTGATTACAATGGTAACCCTGTATTATCAGCTTATCTACCTTATACATTTGCAGGTTTAAAGTGGGTACTCTTGGCTGAGATTGATAAAGCTGAAGCATTTGCACCTGTGTATAAACTGTATTGGATTATCGCAGCCATTTTTGTCATTACCGTTTTATCGGTTGCAGTGGCGACAGTACTCATTGCACGTTCGGTACTCAAACCGCTTGGCGGTGAGCCGATTGAAATGCGCAAAATTAGTGAGCGCATTGCCGCAGGTGACCTCAGAGAACAATTTAGTCGTGATGAAAATGCAATTGGCGTGTATGGCGCGATGAGACAGATGAATACCTATTTGACCAGTGTCATTGGCACCATAGTTGAAACCACAGCACAACTGGCTTCCACAGCAACACAGACAAGTGCTGCCAGCGAGCAAGCTAACGCCAGCTTACAAGAACAACACGCTAATATTGAGCAGGTAGCAGAAGCAATTCAGCAAACTTCTCATTCAATCGATGAAGTGGCAACCAATGCCCGTACGGTTGCTGACTTGAGTTTAGATGCAGAAAAAACATCATTGTCAGCAAACCAAACACTGAGAGACACAGTGGTACAGATGGAAGCACTCAGTACCGCTGTTGAGAACTCAGAAACAGCGATTAAGGAAGTTGAATACAATACGCAAAATATCAGCCGTGTTATCGAAGTGATCCAAGCAGTGACTGAACAGACCAACTTACTGGCTCTCAATGCTGCTATTGAGGCTGCGCGTGCAGGAGAGCACGGCCGTGGATTCGCAGTGGTTGCAGATGAAGTCAGACAACTTGCCCAAAAAACACAAGCGTCTACAGCCGATATTGAAAATATGATTGCCAGCTTGCAGTCTACTTCACAAACCGCGGTATCTGAAATGCATGCATCTGCTGAAGCAACTAAACAGACGATCACGGCAGCTAATGACAGCGCTTCGCTTCTTGAGCAAAGTGTACATCAGATCAATCAAATTGCGCTCAGTGCACAGACAATAGCGCAAGCGGCTCAAGAACAATCTGCGACCACAGAAGAGATTTCTTATAATGTTGAATCGATTAGGCAAGCTGCTATTGATAACGCCGCTGGTGCAGATCAAGTGACTAGCGCAAGTTTAGAGCTGGATAAGCAATCTAAAACGTTAAAGCAAGTCACTTCAGCCTTTAAGCTGCCACAGCAGTTAAATTAATCGCTCTTTATTGGCAAGCGCTTAATTGCGCTTGCTAAGCCCATAAGTAAACAGTGATGCCAAAACCAGCATCGCACTTGAGATCAACAAACACGCTTCAAGGCCATAAAACTGATAAACGAGGCCAGAGAGTACAGTGCCTAATAACCTGCCCATGGCATTAGCCATATAATAAAAGCCAACATCCATAGATACACCGTCACTATCCGCTATTTTGACAATCAAAAAGCTATGAAGTGATGAATTCACCGCAAACACTGCGCCAAATACCAACAGCCCAGCGATGATCACAACTTTTACTTGCCAGTCTACCCATAGACCCAACGCCAGCAACGCTGGAATAAAAGACAGCAAAACAACCCACTTGAGCGCTTGTTGATAATGACCACCCTGCTTGGCCGTGATCTTTGGCGCGTTCGCTTGAACAATGCCATAGGCAATCACCCAAGATGCCATAAAGCCGCCAACCCACCAATGATCCCAACCAAATGTTGACGCCAAAAAGACGGGCAAAGCCACCACAAACCAAACATCTCGTGACGCAAACAAGAACAACCTTGCTGCGGCCAGCAAGTTCAACTGACGACTTTTAGAAAACAGTTCATTAAATTTCGGTTTATTCTTTTTCTTACCTAAATCTTGTTTCAATAACAGTAAGCTAGATAGCCAAGTGATGGACAACATCGCTGCCATAAACCACAAAGCACCTTGAAAACCCAGTAAAGTCAGCAACAAACCACCGAGGAAAAAACCGACACCTTTTAACGCGTTTTTCGAACCTGTGAGCCGCGCTACCCACTTATATAAAGTGCTATCTTGATCCTTGGGAACAAGTAATTTTATAGCGCTTTTAGCGCTCATTTTATTGAGATCTTTAGCAATGCCAGATAAAGCCTGCGCCACCATAACATACGCTATGGTCAGTAATTGTTCATCTAGTGCTAACATAGATACAGCCACAATCTGTAGAAACAGACCTATATTCATGGTTTTGTTTAAACCAAGACGGGCACCTAGCCAGCCACCTAGTAAGTTCGTAACGACACCAAAAATCTCATAAAATAAAAACAAAGAGGCAATGGCCAGTGGGCTGTATCCCAATTGATGAAAATATAGCACCACAAGCATACGCAGCGCACCATCTGTCAAGGTAAATGACCAATAGTTGCCTGTGATCACCAGATATTGCTTTATCTCTGGTGATAGCCTTGCAATGAGTGACTGCGTCATAGCGTTAACCCCAGCGTTTGTCGATAACTAAACGAACCAGATCAGCCGTTCTATTTGCATAACCCCATTCGTTGTCGTACCAAACGTAAAGCTTTACTTGTGTACCATTTACCACCATGGTAGACGGCGCATCAATAATGGCGCTTCTCGGGTCCGTTTTATAATCTATCGATACCAGTGGACGCGTTTCATAGCCTAGTACACCAGCAAGTTCACCGCTTGCTGCATGCTCCATCCAACCGTTAATCTCTTCAACACTTGTTTCACGACTGACTTCAAACACGCAGTCCGTGATCGATGCATTGGTCAAAGGCACTCTCACAGCATGACCGTTTAATTTACCTTTAAGCTCAGGGAAAATATGCGTGATTGCTGTCGCAGAACCTGTGGTAGTTGGAATAAGGCTAGTGCCACATGAACGGGCACGTCGCAGGTCTTTATGTGGTGCATCGATGATGGTTTGAGTATTGGTAATATCATGAATCGTCGTCATTGATCCGTGTTTAATACCAATATTGTCCTGCAGTACTTTAACAACTGGCGCTAAACAGTTCGTCGTGCAAGATGCCGCGGTGACGATTGGGTGCTGCTCAACATCATAATCAGCATGGTTTACACCCATAACAACATTCAGTACCCCCTCTTCTTTTACGGGTGCAGTGACGACAACCTGTTTAACACCTTGTGCGAAAAAAGCAGCGAGTTTATCTTTGGTTTTAATCTTACCTGATGCTTCAATGACCAGATCGCACATTGACCAGTCATTCTCAGCAACAGACACTTGCTGTGTGACAGCAATACGCTGTTGCTCAATGATGATGTCACTTCCTTCACTTAACGCCTCGTATTGCCACTTACCATGCACAGAGTCAAAATTCATCAAGTGTGCCAAAGTGAGCGCATCGCCTGCTGGGTCGTTAATCTTTACCACTTCGATACCCGGTGAATTCCACAGTGCGCGCATGGTCAATCGGCCCATTCTACCAAAACCATTGATCCCAACTTTAATTGTCATCGATTTTTTCTCCCATTATTGAGCTGTTCACGCACGCCTCTGTAACGATGGTCAATACGCTCAGATCTTTAAAATTACACTACCCACTTGGCGCTAAGGCACAGCCAGAATCTAAATTGCCTGTGCCAAGCAGACAAAATTATGTCTATTGATTGAGGTAATTACAATATACGGAAAATCATATATACACTTTCACATATATTCAAGTGAATAATTGTAATGATTTTGTATCATTTTTATTAATTTTATTTGAAACTTTTTCGCGATTTACTAACATGAAATTGAAAGTAAAAAGTAATGTTAAATAGAAGGAGTTAATCACTATGAAGCTTAAAGTCACCAAGAAGCCATTGAAAAAATTGAGTTATGATAGTCTTCCACTCGATAAAAAACTGACTCCACTTGTAGGGGGTGCGGGTTTAAGCAATGGTCCAACCCAAGAATGTGAAACGTATTATCACTGCGATTCTGAAACACCATAATTAAGACAAATATGATGCAAACGTTATCACATTGACGATGACGTTTGCTTACCCCTTCCTAATTCTTACCTGCTCTAAAGCGATTAATGTTAAACTGTATTCAATCCCAGCTGTTTCGAGTATTTTAGATTGGATAAGAATACCTACATCCCAGAAGACTTTATCGAAGACGTAAAGTGCTACCTACCTGAGCATTTAAATTTAGATGACTTCATTGATCACTGCCAAAAGCCTTTGAGGCTATCTATTCGGGTTAATACATTAAAAATGTCTATAGACGAATTTGAACTCGAAGCGCAAAAACTCGGCTGGCAAATAACGCCTGTACCCTGGTGTCCTGAAGGCTTTTGGATCACTCGGAGTGAAGAAGAGCAAGCCAATCTCCCAATAGGTAATACAGCGTTACATTTAAGTGGCTGTATTTATGTGCAAGAAGCCAGCTCCATGCTTCCGCCTTTGGCACTAAGATCTGAAATAGAAAATATACAGACAGATCATTACGCCGTACTCGACATGGCAGCCGCTCCGGGCTCTAAAACGTCACAGCTTTGTGCCTTAATGGAAAACAAAGGTTTACTCGTTGCCAATGAGTTTTCATCTTCACGTTTAAAAGTCCTCGCTGCTAATATGAAACGCATGGGGATCGCTAACTGTGCATTATCACACTTTGACGGCAAGATTTTTGGTGATTACATGTATGAATGTTTTGACCACATACAACTTGATGCCCCCTGCTCAGGTGAAGGGACAGTCAGAAAAGACGCGAGTGCACTTAAAAATTGGTCTATTCAATCTAATGTCGATATTAGTAATGTACAAAAAGATCTCATCAGAAGTGCTTTTTTAGCTTTAAAGCCGGGCGGCAGTTTAGTGTATTCAACGTGCACCCTCACCCCACTTGAAAATCAGCAAGTTTGTACATTTCTACTCGAAGAATTTGCAGGTGCTGTCGAAATCATCCCACTAGACAATCTATTTGAAAATGCCAATCAGGCCACCACAAGCGAAGGGTACTTACACGTCTGGCCTCAAATTTATGACAGTGAAGGGTTCTTCATTGCTAAATTTAAGAAAATCAGCTCTGTTGAGCACCACAACCAGCAACGCAAAAAAGGCGCATTTCCATTCGAGCCCTTTGCAGCTAAAGCGCATCAAGCTTTTTCCAGCTATTTAAAAAAGCAGTTTAAGATTAAGCAGCTTCCTGGCACGCTCATGCAAAGAGATAAAGAGCTGTGGTTATTTCCAGAAAAGCTCGAAGAAGTGCAAAACAAAATCAAATATGCCCGCTTGGGTATCAAGGTCGGTTCAATACATAAAAATGGCGTTCGCCTTGAACACGAGCTTGCCACTGCCTTCGGACATTTGGCAGCAACCAATGTGCATGCACTCAGCGACAAACAAGCGACTGAGTACTTCCAAGGTAAGGATGTTCGTTTAGAAAATCCAACTAATCAAACAGGGGAAGTCATACTCACTTTATGCGGTGCCCCTGTAGGACTTGGAAAATGGCAAAAAAACAAGATTAAAAACAACCTACCTAGGGATCTTATCGCACAAGGTCAGTTAATAACTTGGGTATAACCTGATTAGAACTTTTTGACAACTTTAAGATTATTAATTTATATGACTATAACACCATGTTTTTTATATGTTTTAAAAATGTCATTCTGTTTGTAACTTTTGTAATGCATTAACTACACTTAAAGAACTTTCTACTTCTCCCTTAATGTTTTAGAAGGTGTTTAAGTTAGCGCACGGCTCCATATGAGCCTTCCCCTACGCCCAGATGCACACATTACTGGGCGTTTTTTTATGCCAAAAATTCGAGCCTAAATACGCAACAATCTCGTTTAAAAACATGTTTAAACGACATTACGGTGCTGCCGCCTATTTTGTCGTTGCATAAAAACAGAACAAACAATATAATCCATATACGTTTTGTAGTAAATCATATAAAAATGGGCATAGTTAAAATTTCCGAAGAACTCCATGAAGAGATCCGCCTTGCCAGCCAAGTTATGTCTCGCTCAATCAACTCACAAGCTGAATTCTGGCTAAAAATGGGCCGCCTAGCAGAGCAAAACCCCGACAAGCCATTCGCAGAGCTAATAAAAATAGAACTAGAACAAGTAAAAAAGAAGCAATATGAATCCTGTGATCATTAAGGACCAAGCCCAAATCATCAAGATGAAGCAGTCAGGGAAATTATTAGCCCGCGTGTTTAAAGCGCTTGATGACTTTATCCGACCTGGGCTCACAACAATGGAAGTGAATGACTTTGTTGAAGCGTATATAACGCAACAGCTTGGTGCAATTGCATCAACAAAAGGGCAATATGGCTACCCTTATGCAATCAACACATCAATTAATGAAGTCGTTTGTCACGGCATGCCAAAGGCCAATCAAAAAATTAAGTCTACCGATATCATCAACGTCGATATCACCCTTAAATATGAAGGTTACCTTGCCGATTCTAGTAAAATGTATGTCATGGCGGCAGCGCAAGGGCTTGCTAAAAAGTTGGTGCAAACCACCTATGAAGCCATGTGGCAAGGAATTAAACAAGTCAAACCGGGCGCCACGCTGGGAGATATAGGTCATGCTATTCAGTCTTACACTGAGGAGCGGGGTTATAGCATTGTCAGAGAGTTTTGCGGCCATGGTATTGGTAGCGAGATGCACGAAGGTCCAGATGTGCTTCACTTCGGCAAGCCTCATGAAGGGTTATCGTTAAAACCCGGTATGACATTTACAATCGAGCCAATGGTCAATCAAGGCCAACCTAAAGTCAAAACGCTCAAAGATGGCTGGACTGTAGTGACTCGAGACCGAAAATTATCTGCGCAATGGGAACATACTATTTTGGTGACAAACACAGGGTATGAAATTCTGACTTTAAGGGAAGAAGAGCAGCTACCAGTCAACTAAACTGGTAGTTAACCCGACTTACTGTTCGTTATGTGCCTTGCCTGCTTGTTTTAGTACATAATAAAAGTAGGCCGATACCAGAATTGCGGCAGGATTTATACCCAGTGCCCAAGGTTGATGATACTGAAAAAAGCTAAATTGCACGAGACTGCCTAACATAGGCACAACATTCAGCCCAGTATCACTAGACACAAAAATATTTAAAAACGCCCCATTTGTAAATTGATACCCAATAAATGGAGACATAAACATAGGAATTTGAATAACCCAAAATATTAAGTTGTCTTTGACTACACTGACTGTTGACTTTTCGAACAATCGCACGGCAGCCACAATGCCGAGTACATAGATCAGGATAAAAAATGCAAATAATACTGAGTTGATGATGCCTGATATATTAGATAACCCTGTAAGGATTTGTGTTATGCCCAAAAATGAGCCACCGATTGTCAGCACCGAAGTAACTCGCTTCACCCACGGATTTAACGTCACCACCACACTATCTGAGGCACTTACATCATGTTTTTTCTGACTAAGCTCATCCATGATATCAACCCCCTCCGCATCCACTTGAGGTGCGATGTCGTCTGATTTAACATCTAAGGTAGCCTGTTGTTCAGTCATCGACTCTCTGCGCGCCAACTCCTCGACAATAGTTTGATAGTTATCGGGATAAGTAACTTTATCAATATCTATATAAGCTTGGCGTAACTCTTCTAACGAATAATCAGCATAACGTCTCATTTTTACGACTCTCGTTTCCTAAAATCAACAACGAGCCACTCGAAAATAGCGACCCAGTGCGCATTTTACAATAAATACTGTTCAATGACGAAAACAGATCGACGTCACATTACGAAAAGATACTATCCATAATATTGGAGCTACCCAGCATGAGTTTTGTTGCTAGGCGTCGAAAAGGTCCTCTCAACTCTTACGTCAAAATTGGTTATGTTATATCATCCTTAAAATTACACTCACCTTTGTTATAGAGTCACACACAGCTTTATTTAGGCACATCCAATACTGTGCCTTTGGATAATGTTTGGGTGTGCAAGGATAAAATTGATGTCAATTCCAGTTACTATTTTGCATGGTTTTTTAGGTTCAGGAAAAACAACGCTTCTGCGTAGTCTGCTATCTCAATCAGCCAGTCATGGTTCAATCCCAGGTGTTGTCGTTAACGACATGAGTGAGCTTGATGTCGATGGCGTATTAATCAAAAACACAGAAGTATTTGATGATGATAGTAAGCAGTTTTTCACCATCAGTGGTTACAGCATCAGTAGTGCAAAGGGGTTAAAGGACCTCAAGGTAGCGCTCAAAACTTTAAAAAAAGACGTTCGGCCACCCTGGATCGTGATAGAAACTTCAGGGAGTAGCCACCCACTGCCGCTGATTGAGTTTTTCAAGAATAACCGCGACTACGCTCTCA
Source organism: Pseudoalteromonas luteoviolacea (assembly GCF_000814765.1). Classification (GTDB taxonomy): domain Bacteria; phylum Pseudomonadota; class Gammaproteobacteria; order Enterobacterales; family Alteromonadaceae; genus Pseudoalteromonas; species Pseudoalteromonas luteoviolacea_H. The sequence continues at coordinate 253,655 of NZ_JWIC01000003.1, read as the reverse complement.
AAGGCGTGATCACCCTTGTTGATGCTACGTGGCTAAAAGATGACTATCAATTTGGACAATCACTTGTACCGAAATGGCAAGAAAATTTAAGCAATGAAGTCAGAGGAATTGAAAACTTACTTGTAGAGCAAATCTTGTTTTCGAACCAGGTATTTTTGACCAAAACCGATAAAATCACCGCCAAGGCTGTTGAAACCATTGCACAAGCTCTGCATCCAATTAACCCTTACGCAGCTATCTCTGGTACTGCTTGGGGAAACATGGATGTCACACAATTCCATCAATTTCCAGATTATAACTTTTTTCTAGTCGAGCAATTAATCCCTGAATTACGCAGCACGATTAACGCGCCTTTGACACTGTCAGGTAAACAAAATCAAAAGTTAGTGTCGAAAGTGATTCGAGATGATAGGCCCTTTCACCCCACTCGCTTATGGGAAGTATGCCACAACCATTTAACGCATGGTGTATTTCGTAGTAAAGGGTTCTTTTGGTTACCCACCAGAGACGATATGTCTTTACTTTGGAGCCAAGCTAATGGCAATGTCGGATTGGAATTTGTCGGTTTTTGGCGTGCACCAATCTTAAAAGATGAAAGCCACGGTTTTACACCTGAGCATTACGATATTTTAAAGAAAAAAATTGATAAAATAGACAGTCGTTTTGGTGATAGGCGCTGTCGGCTTACTGTGATTGGCCAAAAAGACGAAGCCTCTGGGTTCGTCAAAGCACTCGAAGCCTGCTTTTTAACTGACGAAGAGCTTAACTTCTGGCGAAACGGCGGAACTTTTGAAGATCCTTGGCCAACCAATGTTGCAAAGGTCTAGCATCAAATAAGGGAGTTTCACTCCCTTATTGGTCGACCAGTATTAAAAGCTCTCGCAAGAATTATAATAAGGTGTACCTGTTATATTTTTGCATATATCATAACCGGCACCGCCATAGTAAGAATCACCTGCAGTGCCGCCATCAAGGTAGTCATTACCGTTACCACCAAACAATGTATCAGCAGCAGTTTCGCCATATAATTTATCGTTACCATTACCACCATAAATTACGTCAGCACCCGTGCCACCATAAAGACGGTCGTTACCATCATAACCGTAAATGATATCTGTACCTGTGCCACCAATAATAATGTCATCACCACCCGTACCGTAATGTGTACCACGCGCCTCTGCCGAGCTTACAAAAGAAACGGCTGCCAATGTACCAACTACCATCAGTAATTTTACAAGTTTCATCATTTTTCCTTAATTCATTTAATTGTATTTTGTTGTTTCACTTGGGTATTGGAAAATACATTCCAAATTCTGTTTTTATGAATACTGCTAGTCGCGTTAGTTATACATATTTTGATGGGCATACTCAGTGTCCTTGAGGCCACGTTGCATTACTCGTAGTTTATTCATTTCATTATCATTTAAAGTAAATTTGGCGAGTGATTTAAGCGCATATAGTCTAATTGGCGGCGGCTCATTGACATCATCAGCAACTTGCCAAAGGACTGAGCGGTTTTCATCAGATTTAAAAGCACTATCCCCCAGTGACATAACCGCACGTGCACGTGTATTAACATCAGGATCACTCAGTGCCAATTCTCTAACTGGCTGCAAATCTTGATTACTGGTTGCCCATTGAGCCATTTGATAAACACCGTGGCGACGAACATTGTGGTCTTCTGCTTGAACTACTTTTGACAAAGTACTGTGAACTCTTTGGTAATCCTCTTCACTACTGGGGGCAGGTTTTAATGCCATGATGGCAAACTGCTGCATATCTGAACCCAGATCTCCCCCTGAATCAATATGTGCTAATACCCGATCTCTCGTCTCACCTGTTACCTCATTCATTTTGGCAACCAATAATAACCCAGCGGCCCGCTGTGCTTCCTCCATCGATAAATCGAACGCCAGATCCAGCGCTGCAACTTGTGCAAGTGGGTGTCCGGATTCAGATAACACAGCACTCAGTTCCCTACCCAATAAACTGTCTGGTTCATCTATGAAGGCATCAATTAGGTGAGTGACAAGACTCGGGTCTTCTTCAAGTAGCATAAGTAAGTGACTGCGAAATACAATATGTGTATTACTTGGGCCCATTATAGCGTGCTGCAATGGCTCATTACTTTGTGCAATGTTTACCCTCAGTTGCGCCAACGTGCTTTCAAGCCGCTCACTCGATGTGACATTCTTTGAGGCGACAGTATGCTTGCCAATGGCTCGGGACTTTATTTCAACTGGTAAGATAGGCTTTGAGATTGTCGCCTGCTCATCTTCACGACTTACTTCATCCCTGGCTAAGGCGCTGACTGCTTTTTGATCACGCTCAATATTACTGCTTTTAAAGGGGTATTCAAAAAATAATAAAGAAAGCACCAATACAAGCACTATTGTCATCGAAATAATAAGGTATTTTCCCCAAGCACGGTCACTTTGCTGCATCACTGCACTCTTTTTTGATTTTATTTGCAGGCTAAATTATCGTGATTTAATGAAGGTTATATTGCACTGAAGAGAATGTTTTTTGAACAAATATAGTGAGAAAATTAAGTAAGAAGTGGCCAGTAAACAAAACTAGCCTCGTTGAATTTAACTGTAATGACTTACGTATCTCTATTTGAATAGATAACGACAGTACCCGCTATTTTGTCATGCCAACCTTGCTTTTTAGGGTCCCATGCAACCCATAAAAATCCTATTCCTAATGGGATCAGAGAGACATAATATGCTACATATCTAATGAAAGATTGTTTCGTTGTCAGGTTCTCACCTGTCTTAACATCAACAATTTTGGCATGTACCACCATTTTTCCCGGAGTTGCTGACTTATAAAGCCAAAAAAGAATAACAACGGCTAATGGTAAAATATAGCTAATTAAAAAGTTAGACTCTATCGAAGCAACACGACCAGATCCCCAATATGCTTCTCCATACACTAAATGTATTAATGGGAGTGTGATTAAGACAATGACAATGGTATCAACTATACTTGCCCAAAATCTTGGCCAAAACCCCACAAAACTATATTCTTCATTATCAATCTGACTTTCACAGCTACTCATATCTATCTCACCATAACTACAGCTATTACATCTAGTATGCTTGGTTTACATGAAGTTATATATACAAATATTGTAAAAAATAAATTATGTTCGATGAACCAACTCAATATCTGGCTGTATCGAACAACTTTAGCATAAACTAAGTGCAGCATAAGCCCGCCCAACAAAGTGAGTGAGTTTAGTATCAGTGCTATAGCTTACATTACAGACCCCCCGCTCATTGGCCGAACAAATACATCCTACTTCAAAACTAATTTTCTACTTTAGATCACCTGTTTTATTATGTGAGCGGTTTCTTTTTGAAGGTATTTTCTAGGTCTGACGAAACCATTTGATGGCACTCCACTTCCAGATACAAAGATCCCTTGCATTCTTAGCGCGTTTTATGCTGTCTATATGCTGAATGTTAGATAGTATGCTGGACGATTATTTTTTTAGTCTCATCGTCAACTCACGCCTAATAGAGATAAAGCGCCTACCGTGAGACGCCTGTGACTCTGTAAACGTTATAAGCATTACCTTATTCTTCAGCAAAATTGAGAGAGCCTATTTTGTGTTTAATGATTGGCTTACTGGTTAGTAATGTGAGCGTTACGCCTTAGCTGTTTTTAACAAAGATTTGACACCTTTATCAAAACGGGGAGCTCTGTCTTTCTCATCGACATATTAATCAAGTAGAGACTATTTCAAATTAAGTACAAGTAGCTATTTTGACTACTTGCACTCCTAAATTTTAAAACATTAAACTTCAAACTCTCCCACCATATCACTTAGCTGCTGTGACATTTCGCTAAGCTGACGACTAGAGGAGTTAGTATGCTTTGCACCGGCTTCCGTTTGCTGAGAAACAGTGACTATGCCACTGATATTATCAGCAATACTATTCATCGCATCGGACTGTACCTTCGCCGAACTCGCCACACCTTGACCAAAGCTTTGAATTTGCTTCACTGCATTGTCTATTTCAACCAAAATCTGATCACATTGCTTGCTCGTTGTTAACCCTTTCTCTGTTGAGTCTTTGCACTTTTCCATTTCGCCCACTGTCTCTGATACACCGGCATGCAACTGCTCAATGATAGACTGAATATCCTCTGTAGATTCATGTGTACGAATTGCCAATGTCCTTACTTCATCAGCTACGACCGCAAACCCTCTGCCTTGCTCACCGGCACGCGCCGCTTCAATTGCCGCATTCAACGCTAGTAAATTGGTTTGCTCGGCAACTTTTTGGATCACATCTAGCACTTCACCAATTTGCGCAGAGCTCTCTTCCAGCTTTTTCACTGACATAGAAGCGGACTCTACACGCTGAGCGACCAGTTCAATCTGATGTGCATTATCAAAAATATGCTGTTTACCTTGCTCAGTTAGCCCACTGGCATTGTCAATCAGCTTCAAAGCATTCTGGCTCTGATCGAACACACTATTTGCAGACTCTTTTAAATCCAGCACCTTATCTTGAACTGACTCGGTTTCCCTATTTTGTTGGGCAAGACCCAATTGAATTTGCTGAGTGACAGCCGATAACTCTTCAGCATGTGAAGCCAAAGATAGTGTATTCACATTAATATTATCGATCACCTGCCTAAACTGCGCATTGCTTGCATTGAATGCCACCGCCATTGCCGACAACTCATCATCTCCACGGTGTTGCAATTCAATGGTTAAATCTTTTTGGCTGGCTACCATCGACATGGTGCGTGTCAACTTGTTTAAAGGCTTAGAGATATTTTTCGCCACGATGCCTGATACAACCATCAACAAAACAATATAAATTAGAAGCTCAATAGCGATGAACATCAGCTCCTGCTGATAAGCTTCTTCAATATCTGCTGAGTAAATGCCTGTCCCTATGACCCACCCCCAGTCCGGTAGCTGCTTTATATAAGAAACTTTATTAGACACCTCCTTAGAGTTAGGTTTAGGCCAAGTATATTCGACAAACCCTGCGCCCTTCTTATTCACCTTGTCAACAAATGCACGAAACGCAAAAGAGATAAATGCTTCTTTGTGGTTTGTCATAGAGAGGCCGTTTAGCTGCGGCTTAATTGCATGAGCAACCATATCTCCCTGTGTATCAAATAGAAAGAAATAGCCCGAATCTGCATAACGGGCGGTATTTACCAACTGTTTAACCTGTGCTTGGCGTTCCCGCTCACTCACATTGAATTGCTTTGCCATTGCACTCGCTTGTGTGCTTAATGTGTCCACGAGGTTTATCGCTTGCTCTTTGCGTTCAGATATCATGTTTTCTCGAAGCTTGTTAGCCGCTGAAAACTGAATACCTATGATGATTGCTACGGCCACTAATGTGCCTAATCGTAGTTTATTCGCAACTTTAATGTTGCTTAGTAGTCGGTTGATGCTCAAAAGTACTGCCCTCAAATCTAGAGAAGATCTACCTAGGATTTTTGTAGAATATTTGCGCAAATCATACACAAAACGCAATACAAAAAAAGTCATTTTCAGCATCGTTCCAAAAACTTTTTGGATAAAAAGCATACTCATCTGATTTGTATAAAAAAATAATTTAGGACCCTTTTTTAAAACACTTATCAACAACCACAAAAACCAATACTAAATAACTAATAAAAAGGGCTTAATTAGAAAAATTAAAGAAATCAATGCGAAAAAACTAATGATTTATCATGTTAATAGTGAGTGTAAAACTCGTAGTTAAACGTTATATTTTCAGCAAGAGTTTGATGTCACTTGGAAAGAAGAAAGCGAATTAACTTGTTCTTTTTTGTATCGGTGACAGAGTGAGTCGCGCAAATTATTATTCTAATTTTATCAATAAAAATCCCTCTACCAATATCGCTTTGGTCTGCAAGCTACGGTGTCATAAAACGTACAAAATATATAAGACACCGTAACCCAAAAGCCTGCTATTTATCATCAAGCATATTCACTAAAAGCATAATAGAAGAGACAATCAAATTAGGGTCATCCAATGGCATATTATGACTAACCGTGTTCGATACTATGTGCACAGAGTTTGGGTTATCAGCAATAAGCGATGCATGAAGGTCCCGCCACACAGCTTTACCCGATTTGCTATGTCCTATCCACCAATCGCTTTCACCTTCCATACTCGAAGAAATCACCACTGTGGGTATAGATGATACCTTCCCTTTATCCAACATGTTGTTAGAAGCATACAGCTTTTGCAAAATACTCCACTCAGCGTTTTGATGCATCATTTTATTTAATTGCTGATTATCCCTTTGCGACCATTCCAAGTTCAGTTTGTTTAACTCGGCTAAAAAACCTTCATGACTGGGGTCTAGTAATATTAACCCTTTAACTTGTTCAGAAAAGGTAAACGCATACTGCCTGGCATGTAATCCACCAAAGGAATGGCCAATCAAAATCACATTATTTTTAATGTTTAAAGCAAGTAGTAGTGCCCTGAGCCGTTTATTTGAACCTTGTAATGTTACATCGGGGTTGTCCGTTGACCTGCCAATTCCTGCTCGCGAATATATTATAACTCTTTGATTTAGTGTTCTTAACATCGCAAGCAAAGGCTGCCAATAACCTGTGCCTGTCCCCACGCCTGATTCGATGACAACTGTGAACTCACCACCTCCAATATCAATATACTCTAAACTACCGCCTTTTATATTCAATATTTTTGTGTTGTCATCTCCAAATGCAGTAGCACTTGCCAATATACAGATAAAGAGAAGTAAATTTATAAACTTAAGGCACATTCAATAAAACCAATTCAGACTTATCTTATTTACCATCGATATTAACTTAAAAGCTATACAAACCCACAATAAAAAGAAAAATAATTAATAATAAAATCGTTAAAGAAAAACAACTCCCCCTATATTAATTTCGTTTTACCAATATATTTATCACCTTAAATATAAAGTCATAATGACGTCATCAATAGATTCTGCGACAACGGGGATATGTGCTTTTTCATACTCATAGCGATAAAGTTCTAATTGTGAAAACCCCGCAGTCGTTAATAGCTGTTCAAACCAATTTACGTACCTAGCATTCCCTGGTGAGGCTGTAGCAGCAACTAATATCATTCGGCTTTTTAAAACTGGATGAACAGACAATCTATCGTTTATCAACTGTGGTGTAATGTCTCTATGTGCCCAAAAGCTGCCATCAAATGACACATGATGGTGAAAAAAAGGACTATGATGATCATCAATTAACAAAGCCAATCCAACAAATAACCCGGTCAGTGAATGCCCCATAATTGTACGGTTGGTTGCGTCTGTAGAATAAGTAGATTCAATTACAGGCGCCAATTCCTGAGTCAAAAAGTCAAAATAGTCTTTCGCAAGTGGCCACTGAGAATAATCTTCTCTATGCTTGTATTGCTCATCAACATAATTCTCTACACCAACTAAAATGACTTCTAGCCTATTTTTATCAATGCTGTCAGCAACGGTCTCAAAACGCCACTCAGCATCTAATACATAAATCACAGGGAACTGTTTACCCGCATCATAATTATGGGGTAAATACACTTTTAGAGGGTAAGAAACACCGGTATAATTGGAGCTAATGGCGTTTAATTGATGGCGCTCTCCAGGCCGGAACTCTTCATTTACTTGCTCTACGGAAGGCGCAATCGCCCCGTCCTCTTTCCCACACCCTACGACGAATAAAACAGAAATAAAAAGTAAAGCCGAGATCAGTCCTTGCGTTAATAAATGAGCCAAAAGTGTTTCCTTTTCATTTCAATACGGTTTAAATTTAATCCACAATACGTTTGTCTTTAACAGCCACCAATAAACCCGGGCTATACTCGCGAATAATCATCTATTGTCCATCTCAAGTTGGCGATATCAATCAACTAGCTGACGAAACGGCTTACTACTTGATACATTGGATACATGGCAACAGGTTTTCCGATATGATCTGCAAACCCCATTGCTTTATACTGCGCAATATCTTGAGGCATCACATTGGCAGTCAAAGCGATTATTGGGATATGTGGCTCTAACTTGTGGATCAATGAAAAAGCTTCAATACCGTCCATTTCTGGCATTTGAATGTCCATTAAAACAATGTCATAGTGATCTTTTTCAAATGCGTCTACTGCCAGTTTACCATTTTCAACTAAGACAATATCAGCGCCAGTTTTACCCAGCATTTTTTCGATAACAAGCTGATTTATTTTGTTATCCTCGGCAATCAAAATCTTGATATTTGATAAATCAGGTAAGATCTCATGGCTTTTTTGCTCAGTGACTTGTGCACGCTTGGCTTGCTGCAATGGCAGAGTCACTGTGATTTGAGTACCTTGATCTTCTTCACTGGATACCGCTATCGTGCCCTTCATCAATTGGACTAAACTTGATGTAATCGCCAACCCTAATCCTGTTCCACCATACTTTCGCGTTGTCGATGAATCCGCTTGCTCAAATCGATTAAAGATAGATTTTTGCGTTTGTTGGTTCATACCAATGCCAGTATCACTCACCGTAATACTTAACGCGCTATGGCTTTGTGCTTCAATTTCAATGGTAATACCACCCGAGTTGGTAAATTTAACAGCATTAGCAACCAGGTTAAGTAAAATTTGACGCACTCTGACTGAGTCGCCCAGCCAATTGGGGGGACAATCATATTTAATCTGAGTCTCTAAGGAGATCCCCTTCTCTTGTGCTGCACTCTTTAAGTCTGACATGACAGACTCTGTAGTCTCAATGATAGAAAAAGGCGCAACCTCTAGCTCTAGTTTATGGGCTTCTATTTTCGAGAAATCCAAAATATCATTGATTACGGTCAATAGTGCTTTAGCCGAATAAACCGCTTTTGAGACCAAGTGCACAGACTCTTTATCGAGACTATTTTGCTCTAATACTTGTAATGTACCCAAAATGCCATTCATTGGCGTTCGGATCTCATGACTCATATTGGCCAAAAACTCACTTTTCGCTTTAGATGCCTGCTCCGCTCTATTTTTTGCTTCTATCAACGCTTGGTTTTGCTTACGCATTTTGTCTCGAGAGCGCTTCAGTTGGCCGGAGTACTTACGGTTAAAAAAGCCAACATTACAACAATAAAGATAAATACTTGACGCAGCGACTACTTGCGTAATGAGCGGCGACTGCTCAACGAATTCAAACCCAAGGATCAGCCCGCCGGACAATCCACCTAATACCAAACAAGCACTGCAACTATAAAACCGTTTTATCCCACCCAAAATCAAACTGTTTAAAGAGTTTACAATTAACAGAGCAAAGACAACCCATACTTGAAACCCAACAGCCGCAAACCACAGCCCATAAAAAAGTGCATCAAGATGCAAATTCATATATTCAGCAGATTTTTCATTACAGACAACTTTGCTATGAAAACGCGCGATGTGAGGCCATAAAATACAATTGGCGATAATAAAGCTTACAGATAAGGGGGTTAAGCTGGCATAAAGCGCACCGACTAACATAACCGCCATAAGCACACCACCTATGACGCGAGGCGCATAGTTTAACTTAGCCAGCGAGGGCTTTTTTTCGGAAGAGTCACTAAGTGGTTGAGCAGACGTCATGTCTAAGGCTTCTGTCCAAAAGCTATTTATCCTTTAACTTTATACACTAAAACAAACATTTTTATCTATTTTTTAACTTAATTTGTTAAAAAATTAAATTAACGCATTTTAGGTTTCGCAGACAATAACCCCCCCTATATTTTCTCCCGCCTGTTTTTAAGACGCAGTCACTACACATACAACCATTACAAAAAAATAAAGTCCGGCCAAATTAAAGCGCGTAGTGTCATCAACACAATGACACTCAACATCAGCAATACAGCAGACTTCATATACTTTTTTTTGGCGTTCGTCTTGGTTAAAATCAGCAAAAACATTATCACATACAGTACGATTTCTCCCATATGTTTCACAATCAAAGTATGCTGTGAAATATCGCTAAGCCAAAACTGGGACGAAGTGCCTGAAAAATACAAAGACCACGCTATCTGATACATCACCGCGACTGGTAGCACACATAAAAATACGGCTTTCCATAATGGATAAAGCCTCCGGGGCTGATTTTTCGTGTTACTTCCATTATCTTGGCTCAAGCTGGTTTACACCTCATGACATTAAAGAGCGAAACCTTTACGTAGCCTTGAACATGACCTACTCACTATAGTCATAACTTAACATAAGTTTCTTGTTTGCCATGGATAAGGTGTGTAGAGACAATCGACATTTGACTATTATTTTCCTGTAAAGTGAAATAATGCTCGGTGCATTCATAGGAATATGCATTGTTTTCACGAAGCATAATCCGCCGCTTCTGCTTTCCTTTATGCTGAGCATACAGCTGATTGTTTTCCATGCTAATTGTCAGGACGGATGAATCCGAGCTGTGATAATTGCCTATCAACTTATTAGCCAACGCAGTTATCTTTTCATCATCTTCAAGAAGCTTAGGTGATAACCCTAACTGAATTGCAACCATATCGAGTATCGCAAGGCCCGGGAAGTACTTATCTTGGTTGCTCATACCGGTGGCGACCAAATCGTGCTCAGGTAAATACACATGCCAAGTAAAAAAGCCTGGTACCATACCCGCATGATTGTAACTCAGCGCCCCTCCTAATTTAAAAACATTCAACCCCAAACCATAATTTGCAGTTGAGTTGTCATTAAGTCGCACTTTTTTGGTCATCAAGTTCAAGCCTTTTTCACTGACAACTTGCCCAGACATCAACGCTTTATTCCATACCTTCATATCGTGTAAAGTAGAAGCGATAGCGCCTGATGCATGGATCCAGCTACGATCAACTTTCCATGCCCTGTCTTTTGATTTTTCTGCTTTAATGTGCTTTTTCGGCTCATCAAAGTTTGTCGTATATCCAACCACGTCATTCACACGTATCCCTTGTGTGACAACAAATGTGTTATCCATTCCCAAAGGCTTAAAAAATGTATTTTTCATATATTGGTGATAAGGCATACCAGCGGCTACTTCTATTGCTTTACCTAACAGGATATAGCCTAAATTAGAATAGATATGTGTATCGCCCGAGTTAAAACTCAGCGGCAGCCTTGTAATGATCTTTATCACTTTATCTAGTGATGCGTAGTTTCCCCAAACACTGTTCACAACGGGATCACCCAAGTAATCGGATAGGCCAGAAGTGTGGGTTAATAAACTAAAAAGCGTTAGGTCTTTATATTTAGGATTAATATCAGGAATAAACTTCCCTATCGAATCTTGCAAAAACAAAGCGTTATTTTCAGCTAATTTTAAAATGGCAGCGGCCGTGAACATTTTTGTCACCGACCCTATCTGCATCACATCATCTACCTTGAGCGGTCGCTTTGTCTTAAGGTCTGCCAAACCAGCCGCACCGCTGTATATCACTTCATCGGATTGCACCAGCTGGACTATCAACCCCGGTTCATCAGCAGCACTATGGCACTGTAAAACAGCATCAAACGCTTTTTCATCCGCATTACTTGCAAATGCACATAGTCCTACACATATATTTATTACACACTTTCTCATCGTGCTCATATCCTTTGAGATTTACTCTTGTCTTAAAAAAGCTATAACGTGTAATAGAGAAAAAAGGGGTGAAAGTTTATTCGTTTTTATCGAAAAAATGACTGGGCGTGTTAAGGCCAATATATATCAGCCTTTTCAGGTACGTGGTCTACTTTTAATCAACTAAAAGCTAAGAACTGTGTTGATACCTACTAAAGTAATCAGTGATATTTGTATAGAGTTCAGAGACCCACTTTGGCTTTCCATGGGCCAAAGGCAATATATTATGTTGTCTCGGATCAATAGGTGCTATCGCAACCTTCACCGACTCCTTGCCTATTTTTGCCGTTAACACGAAGAGCTCCTCTATGACTTCGTCTCCCATCGCTAAACAACCCACTGACATTGCTTTACCATGGATAAAAATATTAGTACCTGGCGCTTCTCTCCCTTCCGCGTGGGCATGTATTAGGTCAAAGTCATTTGGATAGTTTAGCTTCATAGATAAATGAAAAGCACTGTTTGGATTTAAGTACTCCAAGCTATAAATTCCTTCAGGCACCTGTTCGTCACCCTCTTGCAGTTTTGGCCCTAATATCCCACTGGCAGCAAGCACTGGATATGTTCGAATAAATACAGGGTTATCATCATTTGATGCCCATAGCTCAAGTTGATCAGTCCCTTTGATAGCAAGCAATGTAACGCTTTTTGGCGGATATTGAACACCTGCTTGTTGGAAAAATGGACGTAGTCTTGCCTCTGACGTTGCACCATATTCTCTGATCACATCTGACACACTCTGTTTGCCAGCCACTTTGTGATACAGGGGAACCCAATAAGGCCTCATAAACAAATAAACACATACAGTGCTTACAACCACAAAAGCAAGAACGGTTAATTTAAATATACTCATGGATTACTCATTTTACGCTCCACCTCGACCGCATTATTAACTCAACAACTTAATCAAAAGTTATTGAAGCTACACGATCTACAATTTGGAACGCCATCTTAATGGTGCTTTAATTTAACCCATATTCTACCCATTCAAAAACTGGTAATAAAGCAACTTAAGTATCTGACTTTTCTCCCTGTTCAACCACTGAGTTTTTGCGTTTTTTTAAACAAATCGGATTAATTAATATACTTAAAAAAGTAATGGATTTTAACCAAGCTACTTATTAGTTAACGCGTGCCGCCTCATAGGCATGGCATCAATTCGTTCATAAATAGACTCAAAAGAGAGATCTGAAAGCAAAAATGACGCTTTAACCTTGCTATCTAGCCCAATAAGAAATGCCTGACCTATCGCATCTTTGCTACAGTAACCTGAATACCCTGATATATTGCTCAACGAGCCGCCTATTTGCCATTCGAATAATGTCATAGCGTGCTCAACAAAAATTCGAAGCTTCCTTTCAACTAACGCTTCGTTATTTACAACGTGTGTAAGACCATCTATCTGATCTAGAGATTTTGAACAAATGACGAGCAACCTATTATGCCATTGATATTGTTCCAATACTGCGCGTTCGCTTGCTAGGGATACCGAAGCCAAAAAACCTGTTACCATGATCGTGAAAACGACCAAAGTAATATTAAGTGTATTTTTAAAACGCATGTACCCTCCTTAAAACTATTTGATACGCCCTCCAGACATAGTAAGCTCATTTATATGGTCATTTTATGATCTTATTTTCGCTCTATCGGTATAACTAAAGTTAAAACAAAATAATAGGATAAAGTAGTGTCATGGTTAGACTCCTATACGTATTATTATTGATGTTTTCCGCTGCTGTGTTCGCTCAAAATACCGCGACCGGACCGCATATTGAAGTAGCACTGGTGTCAGAACATAATCAAGTACGTGTTGGCGAAACACAGTGGGTGGGAGTTTTACTGAACCCAGATAAAGACTGGCATACCTACTGGCTAAACCCCGGCGATTCAGGTGAGGCGCCCACCATACAATGGCAAAGTGATGCAGACATTGAATTTGGAGATATTCACTGGCCGCTTCCAAAGCCCATTCAAGTCGCTCACCTGGTTAACTATGGCTACGAAGGTGCGACCTTGCTCATGGTCCCTATCAACCTCAAACAGGCAACTAAAGATCGCGTCTCTATTATCGCCAATCTATCCTGGCTGGTCTGTAAAGAAGACTGCATTCCCGGCTGGGCAACATTAACGATAGATTTGCCTATCGCAGACTCTATAACGCCATCAGAACACGCAAACCTATTTGAGCAAACGCGATTAACGTTACCAAAAAAACACAAAGACACCGCACAGTTTGAACTTACAAGCACGCACCTTGGATTACAAACCACCCTACCCTATCAATCTGACTGGCACGTATTCCCTTTTAAAGGAGACGTGATTTCGCACAACGCAGATCAAGCTTGGGCGCATCAAGCAAATAGCTCACAAGTGGTCATATCCTTATCAGACTACTTTGCGACTCCAAGCGAACCACTCAACTTTTTAATCAGCGATGGTAAAAATGGCTTTTACGTTGAGGCCATCCCAAATGATACAAGTAGCGCGGATAACAATTCCCCATCACAATCCCTTTGGTTAATGCTGCTATTCGCGTTTATCGGTGGACTCATTCTTAACATTATGCCTTGTGTACTGCCAATTCTGTCCATGAAAGCGCTGTCTTTCACACAGTCCAAACATGTAAATCACTGGGGATACCCTGTCGGTGTTTTAATCAGCTTTTGGTTATTCGCGAGCATCATTCTGGTACTAAAAGAGGCTGGGAGTGCTGTTGGCTGGGGTTTTCATCTACAAGAGCCATTGCTTATCGCTGGGCTTGCGTTTTTATTCACCTTTATTGCCATGATGTTGTGGGATTTACTCCCAAAAGGCATCAATCTGGCAGGCGTGGGGCAATCGTTAACGGGCGAAAGTACCTTTACTCAGCAATTTTTCACTGGTGTACTGGCTGTTGTTGTCGCCTCTCCCTGTACGGCGCCATTTATGGCTACAGCGCTCGGTGTAGCCATGATAAGCCCAATGTTAGATACCCTCGCTATTTTTACCGCACTCGCAGTCGGGTTTGCACTGCCTATGACACTACTTTCGCTGTCGACTCGGTTTGCTAAACTACTCCCAAAGCCCGGAGCCTGGATGCAAACATTTAAGCACTTTCTCGGCTTTCCCATGCTGGCTACTGTTGTTTGGCTTACGTGGATATTTCTGTCCCAGACCAGCAGTTTTGGTCAGCTGTGGTTGTTATCAGGACTATTAGGGTTTGTATTTTTTGTTTGGGTGTCCGCAAAAGTCAATCGGGTCTGTGGTGTTATGAGTCTATTGCTTGCAATTGTGTTTGCGACGTTTTGCAGTATCAAAGGCGCACAAGCAAGCAAAGTAGTCAGCGAGCAAAAAAACAATCACTTTAGTGCACAAAAACTCACCGAGCTACGTAACAACAATCACGTGGTATTGGTGAATATGACCGCAGATTGGTGCATTACCTGTAAAGTAAACGAGCAAGTGGCTTTGAACAATGCTGATCTACAAGCATTATTTGAAGACAGTAGAGTCGACTATTTAGTGGGTGATTGGACCAACAAGAACCAAGCAATTTACGAGTATTTAGAACAGTATCAACGCTCTGGTGTGCCTTTATACGTTGTCTATGCAGGTAACCATAGCAAGCGAGTATTACCTCAGGTTTTAACACCTGACATTGTCATTAATGCTATTCAACAAGCAAAGAAGGAGATTAACCATGCAACGTCTAACTAAATGGCTCATGCTGTCTATGTTATTTGCACCACTGATGAGTGTGGCAGCAGCGAAAATAGACACAAACGCCCCTGACTTTAAACTTCAGGACTCATTTGGCAAAACCGTCAGCCTGTCTGACTTTAAGGGTAAGTATGTAGTACTTGAGTGGACAAATCACTTATGCCCATATGTCGTCAAACATTATGGCAGTGACAACATGCAATCTTTGCAGCGTCAATACACCGAGAAAGATGTTGTCTGGCTATCTATTATCTCTTCCGCAGAGGGTAAACAGGGTCATGTGAATGCTCAAAAAGCCAATGAACTGACCCAAAGCCGCAGCGCAGCCCCGTCACACGTATTGTTTGATGAGGATGGACAAGTCGGGCGACTATATAAAGCAAAAACCACCCCACATATGTACATCATAAACCCTCAAGGCAAATTAAGTTACGCAGGTGCTATAGACAGTATAAAATCAGCCAACCCTGCTGATATTGCAAAAGCAACCAATTATGTCACAGCAGGCTTGAACAACTTGCTGGCTGGCAAGCCTGTTACACAAAAACTAACAAAACCTTATGGCTGCTCGATAAAATACAAAAGCTAACTCAATGTAGAATGTCGAGTTGAGTGCCCAACGTATGCGCTAGCTCATTCGAAGCAATCACTCGACTTCTATCTCACCCAAGTTACAAATATACTCATCGCCCCACTCCATAACTTGATGCTCATCTGACTCCAATACGCCTTGGTTTTGCAACGCAATGACTTTAGAGGCAACCAGTTCAAGTTCGTTCACATCGCAGGGCGCAAACAATTCAGGGTGTGCCTCGGCTATTTTTTTCGCATTTTTTGGACAAACCGTATGTAATGGATGCTCAAATGGCACATAAGGGCCAAGCAACACTTCGACCACCATAGGCTCGTCTTCAGCACCCCAAAAGCAATGTGGCGTAGCATGGGGGAATAAAATCACATCTCCTGGCCCCACTTCTTTTTTCGCCATTTTTCCTTTCTGTGTTTTCACAATAGCGGTACCAAAACCTTCCAAAACAGATATCAGCCGACTACTTAAAGGATGTACATGCACATCCCCTTTTGCGGCAGATTTTGGCGGAAACATATCAAACCCGAATGACAAACCATCCGCTTTTTGTTTCACGATTTTTGTCAACATACAATCTATTTTTTCCCATGCGACTGACTCAAATTCCTTGTGGTCAGGCAAAACATGTGTGGGCACACGCAAAAAATGATTCCCCAGCTCCCACTGCGATAAAACAAACTGATCAAACACTGATCTCGTTAGGCTATCTCTTTCAGTGAGTAGGTTCATAACACTGGCTGACATACTCATTATTCCTTTTAGAAAAGTTGAACACTTCTGTGATCCACACACTGCATTAAGAACTGCAGCTCACACTCTATTCTTGGACTAGATCTAAACACGAATTTAAAACGCGGACCAAAATCAAAGGAGACATCTGACAGTAACAATGTACTTGCTGTGCACTGCTCGCCCCCAAATTATACCTACCGCCCAACAAAAAGTTAAATAAATGTAACCCACATGAGCTAAATGTTCAAAAAACGCCCATGAAATATTTTTTAACCTCCATAATCACAGTCATTTTATCAGGCAGGTATATCAATTTTCCTCTGACAAAATTTAAACTCAAAGCACTGATATTAATAAGTTAAAAGCAATAATTTATAACCAGTCAGTAGACTTAGGTTAAGATAAAGTGCGTCCTATTCAGACTTTGCAATGCCCTATAACTTGCATCGATACTTGCATGAAATACAACATAGGCACTATACTGTATATATAAACAGTATAGGTAAAGTATGAAAGTTATTCCCATTAAAGCCCAAGCTGGTATCACTGGATTTGAATCACCAGCGGCTGAATATAAAGAGCTAGGGCTGTCATTGGATCAGTTGTTAGTCAACCACCCCAATGCTACATTTATCGGACTCGCTTCTGGCGATTCAATGCAAGGGGTTGGTATTTTTGATGGCGATTTACTGCTGGTTGATCGCGCAGTTTCCCCCCAACAGAACGATGTGATTGTTGCAAATTTTAATAACGAGTTTGTCTGTAAGCTACTTGATTTGCATAATCGAGTATTGCGCTCTGCATCGACGCTTTATCCACCAGTTAAGATCAGTGAGTGTGATCAGTTTCAGCTTGAAGGAGTCGTCACGGGCTCTGTGCGTATGCATCGCGCCAATACAGGTTTAACTAGATGTATGCGCTAGTAGATGCCACTTCATTTTATGCATCAGCTGAAAAAGTCTTTGATCCGAGTATACGTAACAAACCTGTCGTGGTGCTTTCAAATAACGATGGCTGTATCGTAGCGGCATCGCCAGAAGCAAAACGCTTAAACATTCCTAAGTTTCAACCCTACTTTAAACTGAAGTCGATTTTGGCTGAGCATAATGTCATTATTCGCTCCTCCAACTATGAGCTATATGCAGATCTGTCGGATAAGATGATGAAAGTCATCAATCAGTTTAGTGATAATCACCATATCTACTCAATTGATGAGTCTTTCTTGAAGTTTGATGGCTTCTGCAATGTTGTTACTTCCTGGGAACAATACGGACATATGATTAGGCGCAGTGTTTGGCGTTCCACAAAACTGCCTGTTGGTGTTGGTTTTGGCCCAACGCCTACCTTAGCTAAAGCGGCGAACCACGCCGCAAAAAAATTTAGCGGTGCAACAGGGGTATCTGTTATAGATAGTGAATCAAGCCGTAAACATGTGCTCAGAAACTTAGACGTTAGCCATGTTTGGGGCGTGGGCAAACGCCTGACTAAAAAACTTAATCAAAGTGGAATTTATACGGCTTTAGATTTAGCCAATCAAAACCCAAGATTGATGCGCCAACAATTTAGCGTCGTATTGGAGCGCACAATATCAGAACTCAATGGAAAAACCTGTTTGTCTTGGCACGATATAACGCAAAGGAAAAAAGAGATCTATAGTACGCGCAGTTTTGGCGAACGTGTTACCGATGCCAGTTCATTAAAAGCAGCACTCGCAACCCACTGTGCAATTGTCAGTAAAAAGCTTAGAAAGCAAAACTCACTGGCCAAAAACATCGTGATATTTGCCCATAGCTCCCCCTTTGAAGCACACTACTACAAAAGATCCTTCATTCAAAAACTCGCGGTTCCCTCTAGTGATGTCAGAGTATTTAATAACGCAGTCTCTGATATTTTTCATCAACTATTCAAACCTGGTGTGAGATACTACAAAGCTGGTATCGGTGCCATTGAGCTAGAAGACGATACATTTTTGCAAGCTGATTTATTTAATCACTCTTTAGACAATCCTGCTTTAATGCAGTGCCTAGATGAAATCAATACCCGATATGGCCAGCACACAACCCGCACAGCAGCCGAGCTGAAATCTAGTGCATGGCGTATGCGTCGAGATTTTTTATCACCTTATTACACCACCCGCTGGTCTGATATTCCCTTGATAAAATGTCAATGATACCCAATTTCGTCTAATTACCTACTAAGGTCACCTTACCTTATGAAGCACACTCTGTTAAGAAAACACATCGCACCAATACAGCATTTTCTATCCACAGATTTTGTTAATAGGCTGTGGTTAACTTTTTTTAACTCTAAAATCTAAGCAAATAAGTATTGATAAATGACAAATGATAAAACGCTATATCATAAAGATGAACGCATCCACTCATACCACAACCATAAAAACCTAAGGCAATGAAATAATTAGTTTTATTATAAAAACCCTACATATTTTTCTGTGAGTTCACAGGACACATGCCACCTTATCAACACTAATACGCTTAAAACCCAACCACTACCATTGCATTAACAACCATATTTATGAACTAAAACTGCATAGATATTAACTGAGCATTTTTTAACCCAACACTAAGGTAAACCCTATCGTTCAATGTTATAAAACAATTAAGATGCTAATGTTAGCAACAGTATTAGGGCGTTAGTGCCGCTAAGATTAACAGCCTTAAATTGATGAGTGATGACTTATTTAGTTTGCCATCTGACTGACTGAGCAACTTAAAATAGGCTGTCTACCGTTTATTTATCTACTATAGAAACATAGGTTTAGATCATCGGCCAACGTGGTATGCCATCATAATGGACGCGTTTTATACCCAAAGACAACAAAGCACACTTTAAACCTTAATTTAGGGCTAAGATAACTTAAGGGAGTTGGCTACTCTATAGACAAGTCATGAATATAACTAATGATAATTTTTAAAGAAAAGTAAATAAATTAGACATTATTATAACCACAGCAAATACAACCAACCTCGAAATTGCAAAATATTTAAATTTAATTTTTATTATTTAACTTCAAGATAATAAATAATAAAAATATGCATAAGAAATAATGCTTTAATAAAACTTGTCTATCAACCAATAAGTCATATCTAAGGAAATATATGAAATTACTCGCTCTCACAATTAGCGCAGTTTTATTAAGTCAAAGTGCCATCGCACAACAAACTTTAGAGGGTACCTATGTACTCACGACAGATGAGTTTAACAATGGCCAAGTAGAGTCCGGTAAATCACAAGAAATTACGATTACAGGTGATAAAGCACACTTTATGGCACAAACAACTGCACAGTTTTTATCTGGTAGTACAGAGCAAAATGGCAATATAATTCACTTTAAACTCTCAGATAAATCTCCCTCAAATACGCAATACTTTTCTGGAAATGTAGACATCAATGGTACTTACAGCGGTACTTGGTTTGCCGCCAACGGGACTAAAGGTGACTGGGGTTTAACAGCGCTTCAGCCAAATACAGCAACCAGCTGTAAAGACATTTTAGATGCTGGACTCAGCCAAGGTGATGGTGTTTATGAAATTAGCGCCTTATCAGGTGAATCGATCAGTGTTTACTGTGATATGACCCGAGACGGCGGCGGCTGGACACTTGTTGGCAGTTATCCAAAATCACAGCCTGGTGGTATACATCGTATCGAAGAATACGGAGACATCCCAGAAACAGACCCCAATAACGTCACTAGGCTTTGGTTATACAAGGGTGACTTAAGTGTATTTACTGATGCAAAAGAGCAAGTTAGCTGCTCAACCGTCGGTTGCGGAGATGGCTATACGGTTTACGGCCAAAACTTTACTCCAAGAGAGCTTGAACTGGTTCGATATAATTGGGGTGCGTCAGATCGCTTAGAGCTGATGCCTAGGAACTCTGATAAACCAAGCTGCACCACCTCTTTAGCGCCCGATGCGTATGTTTATGAAGGATGCGTAGGCACTGCTTACTTGGGTGGTAATGTTTCCAACTCGACTGTTGGCTGGCAAGGCGACATAACTGCTCCATATTGCTGGGTAGCTAGAGGTACATACAAACCTTACTCATCTGGCTCTGCGGTCTGTAGCCAAGGAAATGAGCCAAATGGCTCTCAGTGGGCACTACTTTGGATGAGATAACACAACATTCATAGCGTGAAAGGCACAGCGAACACTTGCTGCGCCTTTCAAATTTCACATCGCAACTAACTCTACTTTTCGCCAATCTGTTTCACCTCATTGCTATCAAATTACCCGTTCATTAAAGCTAACAGTCCAACTGCCTCATAAAAAATAAATAAAGCAAAAACAAAACAAAATAGGAATAAAATATTCACAAGATGACGATTTGATGATAAGTTTCAATCTCAGCAAATTGGCTGACATTCATAAAGGAGTTATATGATGAAAAACATGAAATTGAAAAAAAAACCACTGAAATCACTATCACTTAAAGACAAAACACTTCCATACAAAAATACCCCAGCCGTGGGCGGTGGTGCATCGGGCACTATGTGCATTACGCTTTCAGTAGATGACTGCTGTACGATTCCCCCAACACAAGATTTTTGTTAATAAGTCAGTGAAAATAAAAGAAGTGACAGAGATGTCACTTCTATTGAACAACATTAAATATAAGTAATACACTTATTCGTTCAACAGCCGCTCCGTTGTAACTTACTTCTTACCTCATTGAGCTTCGCTTGAGTAAATTCATAAGCTTGTTGTGCTATTTGATAGGCATCTGGATATTGATTAGGCGTATCAACTTCAGGCACCCAAAACTTACGTCGGGTCAAACGAAGACCCTGATCAAATGCACCCACTGCATTAAAAATCTCTACTGCAATGGGACCATCAAATCGCGACAAAATAGGCGTAAATATGCCTTCCCACGGCAACCAGCAATGCACTAAATCACCTCTATCTGGTGGCGACGCCTGTGCATAATGTAATCGACCTTGATCAGCAAGATAATTAATTTGCTGTGCAAACACCTCTGGTCCATCACCATCTAACGTCTCTTGCGCACTGTCGAGTACCACTCCCACTGTTGGGTCTGCTATGCCGTCTAAAAAAGCGATCAATTGGGCCAGTTTATTCGGCCCTGGTGTCTCCCAATGGCTAATTGGCTCAATGGCTAATTTAACGCCTTTGGAAGAGGCGTAAGCACCAAGTTCAACAAAACTAGGCTGTGCCGTTTGATAACGTAGCGCAAGCTCATCTTGTAACTTATCACTCCATACGGCTTGACCATTTGGCGCATCAAATACAAAACCACCATAGGGGATCACCAAGGGTCCCATCATGATTTCACCACCTAAAGCAGCGGTAATATCAATACGAGATTTTAAATAAGCAATCCCTGCATCGCGAACAGATTTAATCGCAGAGCTTGGGTCACACGAAGTCGTTGCACCAACATTGGTCGCGACTTTGATATGTCCGAAACCCTCATCATCCATACGCTGACGAAATGCCTTATAGGCATTGAGTTCATCCTCGTAAGTGGCAAATGCATAGGCTGTGGTGTCCTCTCTACCCGGATGAAACTCAAAACCGGTGTAACCCATTTCAGCCAAACGTCGAATGTGAGTCATCGCTTGATCTAAAAATGTGTCATCTTCTATTGAGAAATTAGACCCAAACATAAAAAAGCTAAAATACATCTCCGTATTATGCTGCATTTGATAACTCCTTTATCACTTAAAGGCCAGTAACTTCTTGAAGATACTTGCGCGCCATTTGTGCATACAGTAGTGGGGTTGCATTGGCAGGATTTTGTTCAGCCTCTACAATCAACCACCCGGCAAAATTTTTATCTGCCAGCGCCTGTAATATCTCTTTGAAATCTAAGCAGCCAGCAGGATCTCCGGGCACAGTAAACACCCCTTTTAAAATAGCCTCTTTAAATGACAAGTCATTGGCCAAACTGTAATCCATAATGTCTTTACGGATATTTTTCAAATGAACATGTCTGATCCGTTCGCCATACAGCCGAATAAACTCTAAATTGTCGCCACCGGCAAAAAAGAGGTGCCCGGTATCCAAACAAAAGTGCACGCAATCAGGATCGGTTAACTCCGCAAATCGCGCAATTTCATCCATCGTCATCACCCCTGTGCCCATATGATGGTGATAACACATTTTCACCCCGTGGCAATTGGCTTTATGGCCAAGCTCATTTAAGCCATCAGCCAGTCTACGAAACTGTTCATCTGTAAACTTAGGGGCATTAGGCACTAAGGCAATGGGTTGCTGATGAGATGAACCGCCAAGTTCAGCCAGTACTAAGTCCCCACTTTGCATCTCTTTCAAAAACTGGATTTCTTGCTCAAAACTTTGAAATGTTTGCTCTTTCATGTCGTTAATGGTGAAGTAAGTGCTAACCCACGGCTCTGAAATCACGAGCCCTCGCATGTCTAATTCACGTTTTAATACCGCTGGATCAGATGGGTATTTATGGCCACGACTACACCCTTCAAAGCCAGCTAACGCCATCTCACTGACAATTTGCTCAAATGGGATCCCGATATCAATATCTAAAAAGTCATCATTGACCCACCCTGTTGGGGTAATACCAAATTTTACAGCGCCTTGTGGAAACATTGTTTGTCTGCTCATGATAAACGTCCTGTTGGTGACATAAATGAAAGTGATTACTTACATTTATTTTGATTGAACACTGTGCTGCTTTACAAACTGCCAGCTATTGTCGAAATGAATTCTGGGGGGCTCGCTCCAAGATCCATAACCTGGGCCTTTTGCACCTGATGGGTTAGCATCAATCGCTTGCCAAAGTAAGCCCTCTGTATATGAAGCAGAGCTTACAAAAAACGTTTTATCCTGCTCGCTCTTGCCATAAGCCTCTCGCCAAGTACGTGGTAATTGATACCAAGTGCCCGTGTACCAAAGCTTGATGATATTTCTGGCGACGGGCCCCAGCTTCACATCCCCCATGATCTGTTGCCGTATCCCAGTTAAAAACATTTGCTCGTCAGAGGCACATTCATACACGGTTTGAAACACGCAAAGTAACTGTTCAACCGTGTCACGGCCAACAATGTCACTGAGTGTTTTATAATAATGTTCAACTTGGCCTGTACCATGTAGTGCAAATGCGTTGAAATCCGTAAGTGCTCCTGATAGCTCAATAAATTGCTGCTGTTGATTTTGCTGAGTATTCATTACGCCCGCTCCTTATGTAAACAAGTCTGCCCTACTGTATCGTTCAATGAACCACTTCTACTGGCTTCAATCTCGAATGTGGGGCCTGCGTGCGTATTAGACTCAATCGAAATAGGGTTACGGATCAGTTGACTGGCGTACTCTTTCAGCCTGAACATGTCGCATACTGCACCCAACAGAAGGTTTTGATGACCACTGAACGCGGCATTGATGATGCCTAAAAACTCATAGTAACTATGGTTAAAATCTTTCGCGGCTTTTAATAAAGTTGGGTTTTCTGCAAAATCCGACAGCTTGGGGTTTGTCTTGATCGGATATACCTTACTAAAATCGACTTCGAACTTTGCGCCAGTAGGGTTACTTGGCCTATCACCTTTTTGATAATAACGGCCAAACTGTAACTGCTTGAATCGATAATAATGGGATAGCTCTCCCTCACTATCAAACTCTTGGTTCTCTGTCTCTTCGCCCAGTTCAGCCTTCCCTTCACCTTGCTCTTTGATCAAATTCAACGCGGCAATGGCCGACTTTTCATCCGTGACTTCTATGACTTCGCCACCGCCGGAGTAATAGTATTTATTGGAAACCTGATATTTAGAGTCGCCGATAAAAATAGTTTCTCCGCACTCTCTAGCCTGCGTCTCTAAAAATTTAATGCCCTCTATAATGGCATCGTAAAAATCACCAATGCTATAAAAGCTATAAGTTGGCGATTTTAGCGGTTTTATCGCATCCAGATGAAAGCGCGCATGATTTGCACGCGTGATACAGCCATTAGGACGAGTACTTGAAGTGTTTTTTTGAGGCTTTGAAGGCCGCTCAATGTTCAAAAAAGTCTCAAGGGTCTCTGGTGTAAAAGCGGCAATCGAGACTTGGAAATCGTGCTCACCATCCGGCAAGTAGGTTGGAAATGAAGGCATAAAGCCTTCACTCAATACATTGGGATGTCGACCCAATGCATTGAGCACATTCGCAGACAACGTCATATGGAGCATCTCTTCAACCAAAACCGCTCTAATAACCGCCGTGGCTTCTAAATTGGTTTCAGGGTGAATACTATATAATGCCGTTAAATACGGCGGAATTGTCGCATGCTCCAGCTGAATAGCGGCATCTAACATCTGGTATAGATCATCAATGGTATTGATAATACGTTCGTTCATGAGCGCGCTCCTTTAGCCAGTTTAAAGGCATCATCAGCTACAACATTCACGGGAAAACTGCTCAAATGTGCCAAAATATGTTCCGTGGTTTTAAAGCAAAGGGCTGCAAGTGTCAGGGTGGTATTAGATGTACCAATGCTTGGCATACTGCCAGAGCCAATCAGGTATAAGTTACTGTGATCCCATGATTGCTGATATTCATTCACCACAGAGTTTTGGGCAGTAGTGCCCATGACATGCGTACCAGAAAAGTGGTTGCCACCACGGAAGTAATAGCTTTCACCTTGGTAATTGAACGAGCCATAATCAAGTAATGAATAACTTGAAAAGTCCTGTGCACCAAGGCGCTGGAAGAATATCTTTGACGTTTCACGTGCGTAGGCAATGCCCGCTTTGGAGTAATCAGACAAGTTATAATTGACGATTGGGCGCATGTTACCAAGCGCATCAGTATACTCTGGGTCGACTGTAATGCGGTTGCTCTCATCTGCTGGCTGCTCGACCATATAAGCAAACAACAATTGATTTGATATCCTTTCAACGGTACTTTGGCGAAGTCCCTTACCAAATTTATTTTCAGTGTCGACTAACTCTTCGATATCAGAAAAAGGCGAGCCCGTTGCCCAGCCCCAACCATCATTATGAATGTCTACACCAAACGGCGCTTGCTTGGCTCTGCTTTGTCCATATCTAAAGTCCGCAATGCCAGAGGTGCATTTTGTCCCTCTCATTGTCCCCGCCGCTTCTGGCAATAAACCCCAAGCGAGCAAATAAGTATGGTCCATTAAATTTTTGCCCATTAACCCGCTCGAACTGGGTAAATCAGACGCGAGCATGAGTCGGGCGTTTTCTACCGCGTTGGTCGCCAAAATAAAGGTTTTTGCAGTGATATTACTTGTCGTATGCTCAGGCGAAGAGGTCTTGGTATAGTGCTTGAATTCAATATGACTGACTTGATCAGTACATCCATCGACAAAGACTTTGCTGGCAACCGCTTGTGGTAAAAAGTCAAGGTTACCTGTTTGCGCTGCGCTGTATAACGTTTTACGTGCATCATATTTGGCTTGCACAGGACATATCGGCACACAGTTGTTATTACCTTGGCAGCGCCCGCCTTGCTCGCTCTGCACTGCGCCCACAGCTCCGAC
The DNA here is from genome assembly GCF_000814765.1 of Pseudoalteromonas luteoviolacea. Taxonomy (GTDB): domain Bacteria; phylum Pseudomonadota; class Gammaproteobacteria; order Enterobacterales; family Alteromonadaceae; genus Pseudoalteromonas; species Pseudoalteromonas luteoviolacea_H. The sequence continues at coordinate 227,533 of NZ_JWIC01000003.1, read as the reverse complement.
AGGATTAAACCCCGCACCGTTTTGATAATCCGCATTAGGAATGCCATTTCGACCTTGTGGAAACGGGCGCACTTTTACCGTGTGTACTTCGCCTGCAAGTTCAAACTCTGCCCCGTCAATGCCTTTGCCCACCACTTGATCAAGATAAGAGGCCGGCAACCCATGCATTGGGTATACGTAACCAGGTTCGTACTTAAGCCCGTAAAACCCCTGCTCCTCAACATTAGCAGATACGCCAATTTCACGTTCAGCCATGCGGTAATAGGGCATCAAGTCATCATAGCTGATGGGCCAATCTAACCCAACGCCATAGTTGGTTTTTATTTTAAAATCATCTGGTAACATGCGCAGAATTTTGGCTTCCCAGTGCATGGTTGTGCCACCCGTAACCCGCGTGTAGGTGCTATCTAGTGCCAAAGGACCATTTTGCACCATGTACCCTTGGGTATCCATTTGACCCAAGCATAGCTTGCGAACATCAGTCGACCTAGGCATGGGTGCATTAGGGTTATCAGGATATGGCGCGTTATTATCTTTTGACGCGTTGACATAATAATTAGATACATACTCCTTGAAGCCGTCATAACTTAAGCTTTTTGCGGGTGCAGCTTCAAGCACAAGTACTTGATACCCTCTAGAAGTGAGTTCTTTCGCGGCAATCGCACCGCTAATCCCTGAGCCAACGATCACTGCATCATATTTACCGTCATTCGAATTTTGAATTGCTTGCTCAGGTGTTACTTGCTCTATTGTTGAATTTGATTCACTCATTCAAGTGTCCCCATCTTATTCCATTAACAACAGCATTAACATTCAAGCTAAAAATCAGTGTAGCAGATATTACAAAATGGCAATTATAAAATAAGTACCCGAAAAAATCCGGCATGGATATAACAGAAGTAGGTTCCTAAAATAGATGTTTATGTAGACAAAATAAGCAAATAAGTATAAAAACTCAAAACCAACCATCTTGAAACTCGTCTTTCATGGCTACGTTTTAGTTTCCCCAACCAAATTAATAACTTGTTAAATAAATCGAAATATTTAAGCGAGTGGCTGTTTTTTGTGTATATACTTTCTGATGCACTCAGTGCGACTACAACGGATTGCTAATGTGAGACAGTTAGTGAATGAACTTGGTTGTATGTTTGATTTCTCACACCGACATTCCGAGACAATTAACACCTTTACTCTTGGAACACTTATGACAACTCAAACGAACACGGTACTCAAATCAGAGCAAGAATACCCAGCGGCTATTGATGCACAACCACTTGAAAAGTGGGCAAAAGTGGCAAGACAACATGTGCTAGATAGAGTGATTGCAAATATTTCACCCGACGATGGAGAGCGTGGAGCAGTACTCGCCTCTCCCTCTCGCACCAACCCAAACTACTATTACCACTGGGTAAGAGATGCGGCACGAACAATGAGCGAAATCGCCAAGCTCAATGGCCTTGATCATAGAAATTTTAAAGATAACTACTACGACATGATGATTGACTATGTCGAGTTCACCAAAATAAACCAAACCACACCGACTGTCAGTAATAGCTTGGGCGAGCCCAAGTTTTACGTCACAGGGCAAGCGTTCAACGGACCCTGGGGCAGACCACAAAATGATGGCCCAGCGCAACGCGCGCTCACCATCACTCGCTGGGCAAATACCCTGTTAGCAAATGGTGAAAAAGATTATGTCACTGGCACTTTATACGACTCAAAAGAGCCTTCATTTAGTATTATCAAAGCGGATTTAGATTTTGTTGCGAACCACTGGCAGGACCCTTGTTTTGATCTGTGGGAAGAAGTCGATGGCACCCATTTTTATACTCGACTGCTACAACGCACAGCGCTGCGCGAAGGCGCTGATTTAGCAAATAAGCTTAATGACCCAGGTGCCGCTGATTACTATAACCAGCAGGCGGCTTTAATTGAAAGTTCAATAGATGATTTTTGGAGTGAGGAACAGGGCTATTTCCTGACCACGCTTAACCGTGTTGGCGGACTAGATTACAAGTCGTCAAACCTTGATGTTGCAACCACTTTAGGGATCTGCCAAGCACTGTCAGACACCCACCCTTTCCTAAACCCGCACGAAGATAAAGTGCTGGCAACCGCCTATGCACTCCACCAAGCTTTTGACCCACTTTATCTGATCAATGCCATAGAGCACACAACATCTGGTGACCCTGTTGCACCGGGAATTGGACGCTATCCAGAGGATAAATACGCAGGCAGTGCGCCACTTGGACAAGGTAACCCTTGGTTTTTGTGTACCGCCTCTTTGAGCAGTATTTGCTACAAAGCCGCAGCCCTATTTGCTGAGCAAAAAAATATTGAAATCAACAAATATAACCTCGGCCAATTGAATCTGGCTGTGAAACTGGTCGACCCCAAATGCCAGCTTGAGGTGGGCGAATGTTTCAGTAGCAGAACCAAAACATTTAAGTCCATCATCTCTGGTTTAAAAGCACTTGGAGACGCGTATCTTCGCCGTATCCAGATCCACGCAGGGGAGCATACGTCATTGTCGGAGCAATTTAGTCGATACGACGGCTACATGACCAGTGCTGAGCACCTAACTTGGAGCTATGTATCCGTCGCCATCGCCATTGATTTACGCAATGCGTTAAAAGTTTGAAATCACCGACGACCGCAAGCACTGAAACTGCGGTCGTTATTAGAGTTTATTAAACCGTACTTGGCCAAAAGCAAATAATCATGCTTTTAGGAAGTGGCACACAGTAACAGCGGATGTTGATATGGTAAAAGCACAACAACTTTACCCACACTATGCGCAGCGCAAGTTGCGCATCGTATCTGTGCTTACTGCCACATCACCTTGTAAACCGGCCACTTTTAATCGTCATACCCGCTACCTTTGGCCAGTCCTTCTACCGTCTCATTATCTATTTAGCTGTTACAAAGCACGCCGTGCATGTGCTTTGTCTCCTTTATCTATCACAGCGAGTAAATGCTATGAATATACCTATTACCAACCCAATCAAAATTGTTGTTAAACACACAGGCAATGTGAAAATTCACACCTTCATCTCTTCATACGAGGGCGATAATATTGCCAATGCAACACACATTATTGAAAGTGAAAATGTCCTAGTACTGATTGATGGCCAGTTTTTAAGTCCCTACGCGAAAAAGTTTCGTGAATACGCCGACAGTTTAAAAAAGCCCATCGAGCGTTTGTATTTATCACATCGCCATCCTGATCATTGGTTTGGCCTCGGAGATGCATTTGCAGATATTGAAATATATACCTTGCCTGAAACCATCGATTTTTTAAAAGCACATGGTGAAGAGTCTCGTGAAGATCATATGGGTAAATTAGGCGACCTCGCGCCAGAAAAAGTCGTTATCCCACAACATGCGGTCAGCCCCGGTATTGAGGTCATTGACGGAGTAAAGTACGTCATCGAGCGTATTGTCGATACTGAAATTGACTATGGGATCACCTTAAAACTTCCTGACCTTGGCATATTTATCGCCCAAGACTTGCTTTACAGCGGCACGCATCTTTATCTCACTAAATATCTCGATCATTGGATGGAGCAACATGAAGATATGCTGACATCCGACTATGACTTGTTTCTACCCGGGCACGGCGCGCCTGCAGATAAAAATGAGGTATTGGAAAACCTTAAGTATCTGATTGCCGCTAAGCAAGCCATTGCTGATGGCCTGAAAAATCAGGAATTTAAAGCGTTTATGCTCAACAAATTTCCAACTAGGCAATGTCCAGCCATTTTCGACATTTACCTACCCCGACTCTTTGACGGCGCTAGCGAATATTAATCAACACTAACCAAATTGATAGGTGGATCAGCATGGATACACAATATACAGTAGGACAGTACCTCACTCAAAGACTTGAAGAGCTTGGCCTAGGTCACTTATTTTCAATCGCAGGGGACTACACCATTGAATGGATCAACAAACATATTGAGCCAAGCAGTATTGAGCTTATTGAAGAGGTCAACGAACTTAACGCAGGTTATGCGGCCGATGGCTATGCCAGATTAAAAGGCATTGGCGCTATGTGCTTTACATATTCTGCCGGTACCCTCAGCGCGGTAAACGCGGTTGCGGCATCCTATGCAGAACGCATCCCTGTGGTTGTGGTCAACGGTGCACCGAGCATACAAAAGCGTCTCACCGCCCAGCAAACTGGTTTTACGTACCACCATATGATTGATGGCGAAACCGACTTAAATATCTATAAAAATATCACCGCTGCGGCGATAAAAATAGATAACCCTGAACTTGCGCCAAGATTGATAGACTATGCACTGACTGAGTGTATCTCACAAAAACGCCCCGCTTACATAGAACTACTGGAAGATATGGTAGAACAGCCTTGTGCAGCGCCACAAGGCAAGCTTACACCGCTTACGCCTATCCCGCTGCAAGACAATGTAGACCAAGCCATTGATAAAATTCAGCAAGCTTTAACACAAGCTGAGCGCCCTATTGTTTGGTTAGGTGCCGAAGTGGACCGCATGGGTCTTCATGAGGAAGCCAATGCTTTAATCAGAAAGCTGAACCTGCCTTATGTGACTGAACTCATCAGCAAAGCGGTATTTTCCGAAAACGACCCACTCTTTGCGGGTGTTTTTGATGGTCAAGCCTCCTCTGAGATCACACAAAAACTAGTCAATGAGTCTGACTTTATTTTAGGTCTAGGTGTTTGGTTGTCAGATATAAACTCACTGGGCCAGGCGGTTGATTATGATAAAACCGCGCTTATTTCATGGGATACCGTGAAACTGGGCACCTACTTTGTGCCACAGGTGCCACTGGCAAACTTTATCGATGAACTGAATCAAAAGCCACTCTCAAACTTGACTGCGTGTGCCATTCCAAGCGAAGCACCAGACAACAGCGGGCAATTTAGCGGAGATATCAGCTACCAAGGCTTTTATGACTTTATCCAGAGCAAAGAATACATTAACGACAACGTGCTTATTGGCAGTGACGCCAGCTTAAACTTTTTTGGCAGCCTACTGCTCAAAGTCGGCACGCCAAGAGGATTTGTCGCGCAGCCGACTTACTCGTCTATTGGCTATATTGGCCCAGCAGCAACAGGCATGAGCCTTGCTAAACAAGACCACCAGCGTGTATTTGTATTCTCGGGGGATGGTGGATTTCAAATGACACCCCAGTGTTTGTCCACACAAACCAGATTTAAGCTTAACCCAATTATTTTTGTCATGGACAATGGCGTATATGGTGTAGAGCAGTGGCTATATGATGCAGAAATATTCTCAAGCGATCAGCCCTTCTTTGAGTCATGTATTTTGCACCAGTGGGATTACTGTAAACTTGCCGATGTATTCGGCTGTAAAGGCTGGAAAGCCAATACGTACGAAGAGCTCAACGAAGCAATTTTAGACGCGCTTGAAAACTTGGATAGCCCTTCATTAATACAAGTTCGCGTGCCACCTAAATCACTTCCCGACAATGCTAAGTGGAAAAAGAAATAAATAACCTCGTTCAGAATGGCGTCGATTAAGGTATATGATCGCCACCTATAAAGAAAAAACCAGCTTAATGCGGGTTTTTTCTTTTAATGATCAATGAATAACGGATATATTATGACTTTGAATATACTGTAACAACTCTGAACTCAAAGTCGTATTCGTCAAATCAAAGGTTGAACCCACTGTCGATAAATACTCAACACCCGTTATATTATCTAACTGATTCTCAGTGAAATTTAAAGATTGCAATCTCGAACCATCAGGTATGTGTAGCACTCGAATACCCGTATTTGATAAGTCTAACTGGTACAAATTCACCATATGCTGCTCAAATATAAACTCTGTTAAAGGGTTTGCAGCTAAATTCACTGAGTATAACCTCGGTAGAGTACTCCAAATTACCTCCGAAAGCTGAGCATGACCTGCTTCAAGAAAAAATAACTGCTGGTTATTCGTTAAATCTAAACTTGTCAAGAAAGTGGACGTGAGCTCCAAAGTAGACAGCTGCTCAAAATACCTCAATTCTAGTTTCTTGAGATTAGTATTGTTCAGTGCCAAATAAGACAAAGTATACTGGCCGGGCTCTACATTTATGCGCGCTAATTGTGAGTCGGATGCTTTAAGTGTATGCAGCAGTGGATTTCCACCGAGCTCTAAGTGTGAAATTGCAGAGTTTGTTAAGTTAACCGAATGAACATCATCAAAACTGCGTAAATCCAACGCGACAAGGGCTGAGTTCGCCGCATATAACTCCTGAATTTTGTGCTCCGTAGTAACGCCCGAAATCCTTTCGACTTGGCTGCCTCTAATATTCAGAACCTCCAGTTCAACATTATTGGTTAAATCCAAATGAGTAAATGCGGATCCTTCAACCGATAAAGATCGTAACTTAACTTGATTAGATAAGTCTATTTCACTGACCGACGTATCTTCTATACGTAACCCATGCAATAAACTCTGAACTGGTAATGTAATTCCCGTAATACCCCGAGCCTGATAAATCGATAAACCTCTCAATTGACTTAACTTACTCAGGTTTAACACTGGGTAGTCAACATCATAAAAATAAAGGGATTCCAATTGCGTCATGTTCTCAAGGTCAGTTCGTGCTTGTGCAGATAGGTTTGTGCTGCTCAATGAAATAGACCTCAAGTTTTTAAAGTTCTCTATACCAGTAAAGTTATCAATTACATTCCCATAACAATAAAGATTAGCTGCAAACTGAGGATAACTTAGGTTTTCCATACAAGCTTTAAGACCGGGATCTGTAATACCTCGCGACTCGATTATTGATTGCCCAGAATCTTGCTCAAAAGATACTTTTAAGGTGCAATCAGAAGAGAGTGGAGGTATTCGGAGCCCTACCTTTGAAATTCCAGCTTCCCATTCAAATTGCGCATTACAGCCTTCAAAGTCGGAAATACGATAACCTTCATCTGCGACGAGGTCTACACCGATAAAAGTATCGAAAGATACCTGATCAATTGGTAAGTTAGCTGTTGCAACACCACCATTTCCCACTTCAAGTGTCACCTTAAAAGTTGGCGCTTGGTATAACCATGTTTGCTGAGTACCCTGCTCACAGCTTTGCCCATCTTCATATATACATACTTGCATTCCATTAGATAAATGCATAACAGGCGCAACCCAATAAGTACCTTGTGAAGTTTGATAATAGAACTTGCCATCAATCAACTTAACTATCTCTTCGGTACCAGAAAATGGTACAGAAGTAGCCCAAATATACTCATCAACTTCATAATTGTATCGAATAAACTGAGCAGTAGCGTAGTGCTCACCGGTTAAGAAATAGTATGAAAAATCGTCCATTAAACCTGCAATGAAATGGTCAACGCGTAAATCTTTGCTATGTTGCGCAACGTGAAATTCACCGCTAAGTGTCGCAAGTAATACCGTCCCATTTTTCTTTGATAGTACTTTAAAACTATTTGTATCACTCAAGTAACAGTTAATATTCTCATCGCTGCAAGCAGTGACATAAGTTTCCTTTTCAGCATCATAGAAATAATTGGCTGTGAATATGTTTTCCTCTACCGTCACAGTACCACGTGCAGCATATCTGTTGATCGATGCATCTTCGTTTATAACAAAACTATGATAACTATTTGCTCCCTCACTCCATTTAAAGTGCCACTGGCCAGCCAATTCCTCTGAAGTTAGTGAATTTTCTAATGCGCTGGCCATTAAGCCAATGCCTGTTTGGAAGTAACTTTTATCATCAAACCATACTGCATCTTGTGTCTCGATTTGTACAAATCCACCTTTCTGCTTGGTTGGCTTAAAAGTCACATATTGATTTTCATCAAATTGCGAAATCAGCTTCAATTGACCTGACGCATCAACTTCCCACTTGACCTCAACAAGTCCATCATCTCTATTTAACTGGGATACAGCTCGCAAAGTAGCATGACCGCCCGCATTGATGTTGACTTCATAATAGGTCTCTGAATTTTGATATACTAAGACCCATTTTCCTTCCCAATCAGCAATATAACTAATTTCAGTTGTTGCCATATCAGACAATGCAATTGGCCCTATAACCCCATTAGGATCTGGAGAGAATGATTTGTCCTCTAGCTGCCATGTTAAAGTCATTTCATCTGCATAATCAAACTCCATCGTATGGCTCAGAACGTCGTAATCATTAAAAGCGAATCTATCGTTATAATAGTTCTTTAAATACGTAGACACAGGATAGTCAAATTTCAACAGAGACTTATTTTCAGACACATGTTGCCAAGTAAATCTCCTCTGCGAAGCGCCAATATGCTTTAGAGTTTGTTTATAAAAACCTGTACCGTCAGCTGAAATCGTTACCTCATGGAGCGAAGGGATATATAAAGACTGGTCATACAGTTTATGTGTGCCATAAGCTGGTGACTTTTCCTCAAATGTCACTTTAATTTCGCAAGCCTCATAAACCGAAATTGACCAAAACAGCTCAGAAGGTGCCGCTTCAGACGGTAAAATATCTTCAATACCACATATGCTTAACGATGAAATATAATGTCCGTCATCGGCTAATATGCGCGCATCAACCGTGTAGCCGAATTTTACATTTTGTGCTCGCAAATCGACACGCCCATTACCTGTTATGATTGTAGATACAGGTATAGTAGGTGCTATCAGGCCATACTCTTGCGTATTTGACGCATTACATTGAGCCGATATATCAGACTTCATACAAATTGAATATCGCTTTTGACCAACTTCTTTGAATTCAAGAAACAATACACTGCCTGTAAATAACGAAGTGAGCCTTATATGGTCTCCTAGCTTATCAATTTTGTAATTATCGTGACCAGACTGACTCTCACTCACCAACGTATGAAAGCAAGGTGTTTGTTCGGGACAAACTAAGTAGGCTCTTATCGCATTGCCATCTTCACCGTAGAGGTTGACCGCATTTCTTATAACCTGATCATAAAAATTTACAGAGGTATCAAACTCCTCTACTACATCGTAAAAGTCCAAAACCTGAGATTGTCGGCCACTGTTTAAGTATGTGACAGTGTGTTCAACAGCTATTTTATCTTCAAAAGCAGCAAGTAATTTAAATGAAAACTTAACAAAGGGGTCACACAACTCACTATTATCACATGTTTCATACCTTCCCTGACCATTGAAACTATAGTGATAGGAAACCAGCTCACCCAGCTCTAACGAATACTGTTTGCCTGCTCTAAGTGCAGCTTGAAAAAATCCTTGCTCAGTGACCTCAAACACGTCACTGCGCAAGCTTTGCTGTCGTACCCAAGTTCGTTGATAGTCAAACCTATCAAAGTTCGCATCTTGCTGCTTAACCATATAAGCATTATAAGCTTCTGTGATCACCCCATTTTCTAGAGTATGGCCGATAAAATGTAAACCAAACTCAGTATGTGCGATAAGCTGCAACACTTGAGTGTGCTCGCCATCGTGAATGCGCATTTCATTTCCAGAAATCAACCAGTCGAGTTGCTTTTGGCTTTCCAATACTGTCAATTTATTTGTTTCATCGAAGTGATATTCTTGATATGTTTTTTCAACAAGCTCAGTAACAGTAAAAACAGACCAATTTCCGTCGAGCGTTTGTTTTGATAACTCTGCAAAACTGCTTTGCGTATACACTTGCGAATGGAATGATGCTGTACGAGAACTGTGCAGGCCAATATCTGTATCATATCCAATTAAAGTTACATTGGATGAGTGATATTGCTCACTTTGTGTATAAAAGTCTAAAGTCAGTGATTGCAATGAAAAACGGCTGTACCTGTCGATATGATTGACATTAGTTAATATCAAAGGTTCATCAAAATACACCGTAAGGCGACTATCATCATACTCCCAAGATACCTGATGCCTGCCATTTGCAATAAAGTAACCTGTGGAGTCTTCTTTGAGGTCTAAGCCGAAATAGAAGCCATCCATATAATCAGGCTCTGTGATCCACACTACTTCATCGAAAGAAATTGTAGAAGGTTGTAAAAGATCAGCGTCTGACTTCAACGCATCAACAGTGCTTTGAACAAGGCCTGGTTGTTCTTCTTTTAATTTAGAGAGATACTGATTTGATGCCTCTTTGTCTTTTGCCAAATCAAGTGTAGTGACGTGGCTCTCGGGCAAATCCACCGAATCGTTATCAACAATCGCCTTTAATACAGTTGCAATGTCTAACTTTTGTTTGGCACTGATACCAAGCCTGCGATTTTCAAGCTGTTCAGCGGAGTCGAATGCGTCATCAAACTCAGATAATAATGCGTATTCAGCAGTTGTTACATTAGTGACATTTACGTCAAATAATTCTTCTGCATTGAGCACTGTATCACTGCCTGCGGCCAAATTTAGTTGAGACAAGGCACCTAACTGCGAGACAAATTCGACAAAGTCTAGTTGGCCTTGCCCTGTTGCGGTTAGTTTAACCAATTCATTGATGTAGGCTTCTTCACTTTGCTCTAAATTAATCGCAAGTGCATATTCACCTAAACTATTCGCAATCGTCGTAAAGACCTTATCACCTATTTGCGCTCGAACATGAGCATGCCCAATAGGCTGGTCGGTTACCTTACCCATGATTGTCAGTTGGTGTGCAAATGACTTAATAAGCACAGATTTAGATACCGTTGTTTGGCCCCCAGTTTCATCGATGACTGTCAGGTCAAAAGTGAGCAGTACATCTTCTGTTAAGTCTCCCGTTTTAATAACGAGTGTGTCGGTGTCATCACCGCTCACATCGATGCCATCTGGGATATTACCAGACCATTGATATGATTTAATGGCCTTACTGCTGTTTGCAGAGGCATATAATGAAAAGGTCGATTGCTCAATCGTCTTATCTTTAACGTCAACTGATACCACAGGTGCGTCGATAACGGTGACAACATGCTTTGCAACGGCGGTCGCACCTTGCGCATCTGAGACAGTCACAGAAAGCAGGATCGGTGTATCCTGAGTTAAATCAGTACTGCGAATAGTAACATTGGCTTCATTTTCACCGTCAAGGGTGATCTGTCCGTTACCGTTGTGAGACCATGTATAGCTCAGTGATTGGCTTTCTTTGTCGTGTGCTTTGGCAACCAAATTCAGTGATTGCATTTCTTGCACCAGCACTTGACCCTCAATAGAGACTACTGGCGCACTATTTGTTATCACTGGAGGCTTTATTTCTTCATTGGTGTTTTCTGAAGCACCGCCTCCGCACCCCGCAACCAAGCCCATAACGCCTGCGAGACAAACTCGAATTACCGACCTATACAATTGTCTTAACCTCACTAATCTGAACAAAAAGCGCGCAGATTACACGTAAGTTCAATGATATTCAAGGTTGATTTTTAGACAGTTTAAGGCTTTTTTTTAAGCTTCTGATTTTGCGGCATAAAGCCATTGAATTTTTCACTAAGTCAAACAGGCAAGCCACATCATGGTGATTCTAAGTACTAGGCAACAGCGAGGCCTCGCTGTTGCCTATTTGGCACGTATTATTGATAGGTTAAAAACAGTTCATTATCGGCATTACATACTTCATGCTCAGAGTAATGGCATACTTTTACCCCATCATGGCTGGCGTCAACCACTTGCAAATAATAGTTATCCCCCTGATTGTCATACACAATTCTGCCCTGTTCATCGAGAATTGCTGAAAACTGACCATTTGGTGTAGTGATAGTTACCGCATTATTACTACTGTCCACTTCGGTGCGCCATGCTAATTGTGTATCCCCAACCTGCTGACTCAATTTTAAGTTTGCAAGCATATAATGCTCAAACTTTTCCAACCCAGTGGGGTTGTACTCTACCACTCTCAGCACCGATGATGGAAAAGCATTTGGCACAAACACGGATGTTTCTAAAACATACAATTTGTTGTCGCCTGTTGCGACCAGCTCAAATGTTAAGGATGAGTGCAATGAGCATTCAATTTTATCAATTGAGCAATTTGGGTCGATGAGATTTTGATTACTGTCCCAGAGGTTTTCCAGATATATAACATTACCGTCTACTGAAACATGATGATAATTAAAATCTGCACCCAGTCTGGTCACGCCATTATCGTAGACTTCCAACCCGCTCAGTACATCAAAATGGTCGCCTTCCTTAAAACGCCATATACCCACTTTACTTACAATATCAGGGGCTGAAACTTGATGTTTCACCATGGCACCTGTTCCTCTATTCAAAGGCGTCAGATAACTCCCAGTAACCAACTGGGTGTTAAATTGAAAACTGCCATCTAATGCATTCCACACAAAGATGCGAATAACATGATTTTGACCATTAAGTTGTTGAAGCTCAAGATAGTCATCGCCAAGCACCCAATTGATTGGGGTCCGACCTAGTGCATCTATGATTTCTCCATCACCATGCTCATTTAAGATAAGCTTATATGTCGACAAATAACGTAAAGAAGCTCTGTTCTTACTTTGAGAAAAATAATCAAACTCGTTGCTTCCATACCCTAGTGACCAAGTACCTACCATTTCGGCATGAGTTAATGTGATCTTTTCAAAATCACGTATGTCGTCTAACACCTCTCTCATGCTATCTGAACTTTGAACGATCCCATCTATACTCAATTGACGATGCCATGTTACTTCAACACCTTCAGGGTGGCGCACTAATTCAAAACCAGTAATTTCAATATCATATGAAATACTAGGATCTGAAGTGGAGAACTCTTGACCCGCAAATGTTGGTTGTTCTAATTGCGCGGTTAGTCCACCATTAGCCATAGTTTGCCAAGTAAAGGGGGAATAAAAGCCAGGCCGAAAGATAGTGCCATCGCCAGAAGCAAAGACATTAAAGTCAAAGGAAGAAGGCGCATAAAAGCCTTTTCTCACCAAGCGATTTTCACCAACAAACTCATTATACTTTATGAACTTAGCTGTGATATGGCATGACTTCGCTGGTGCGTGAACATTGAACGTCATACTCTGTTCTGTAAAGTAGCCATTACAACCCGATATTTTACTGACCATATAGCCCGCACTCGGAATGACAGTCAATGACAATGTCTCTCCAAGCCTTGGCTTATCAGTATGCGCGAGCATGCTTCCTTCACCTTCAATCGTAATATTGAAATCTAATTCAGGACCTAGGGTAGTGAATATTGAAGTATTTGACGTATCGCATTGACCATTAGTCGAGCGAATGCACACTTCTTGCTCCGTTGCTGATAACACTTTCACTGACAATACCAATTGCTCACCGGTTTCGTCATTAGACAGCAACATCACTGAACCTTGCTCTTCAATTCGATAAGTCTGCCCTTGATACTCAACCACGGAATAACATGGCCCACTAGGGCAATGCATGTCGAATGTCAGTGTTTCTTCAGCACCATACAGTACTTGTTCCGAACCGAAAGGCGACACTTTTTTCAACCGATGTCCATGATGTTGATCACGGGTAAAAAACCTCAACAATGACTGAGATTGATCCTCTACCACACCCGTTGTTTGAAGTTTATTGTGATTAACGACCACATCATTGCCATAAACCCCAACCAGTTCAAACTCATCGGTGACGTTATAAATGCAAGATGCTTGACTCACATCACATTGTTCTACGTGTGTGCCATTCCATAAATACTCACCCAGTTCAAGTTTACCTTGCTCCAGTGCCCATGCACTAGATCGCCCAAGCTCTGAAAAATAACGATTGTCGTCAAAAAAGAAATACTGCTGTTCATCATATTGTGAACGTGAAATAGACCAACTTCCGGTGACATTTAAAGCATCAAACTCTACATTTTGATGCTTTACAAATACAGCGCCATTACGTGTATTCAGGCTTTCTGAAACATGACCTTTCACTATGGTATGTAATTGCCCATTTGCGTACTCTAGAACCTGGTAAGTTAATGTCTTATCGGTACTTTCTAACGTTAACGTATTGCCATTAAGCTGCCACTGCCAAGCAGTATTAGTTGATATTTGATTAGCCGTTCCATCTTCTAATAGTTCTAATTTTACAGCCTCGCCTAAGCTATGCCCCAACAGGTGGTGTTGGAGATGCCAAATTCCAATAAGTTCATCGCGATTAATTGAAAGGTCAGGTACTGTTTTATAAAGGTGTGCAAAAGCCTCTGTAACATCGGTAATTGGTTCTGATAAAAACTCTAAAACCAACCCATGTTGATACGAAACACGTGCAGCAATGAGGCCGCTGCGTTCCTCTAAAACATCAAAAGTTAGTGTATTTAGCACTGTTTTGGCACTTGGACCATAATCAGATTTAATACCCGCAGGTAAGATGGTCACAGGTTCAGCAAAAGATAACGTAACCGTTTGACCTATTTTTTCCCAATCAAAGCTGCTCACTTCCTCAGCAACAATTTGACCAGTGCCATCGTCTTTAAATGACAAGTTGACGAGCAAACCATGCATTGTATTTGGGATTGCTAACGTATAGTCACCCAGCAACTCAGATGTTAAACCAGGCAATAGCGTCGTATCTTTGAGTAAAGCGTCCTCGGCTTTTTTGAGCAGTTCAGGATGTGCCACCTCTAGTTCTGAGTAGAGTTGCGCTGCCCCTGCGGTATCCTCAGCCAGTGCAAGTGTTGAGCTGAACTTTACTGGCATCAGGTCAATATTGTCATCAACTAAAGCTTTAATTAAGGTTGCTAATTTGATCTTATCCGCTATATCAACCAGCAGCATTGCATCTTGCAACTGAGCTAGCGAGTCAAAAGCCCCCTCATGCTCGGACAATTGTACATATTCAGCCGTTGTTACATTGGTCACATTGACACCGAATATCTCTGAAGCGTCCAAGACATTATCTTCACCAACCTTGCTGCGTATCAGACCGACACTTGGCAATTGTGAAATAAACGCTACACGAGACTGTGCGCCAACGCCCTGCGCATGCAATTGAACAAGCGTTGGCTGACTCGCTTCATCAGCAGCAATATCGAGTGTGTATTCTCCTGATACATTCGCTGTTGTGCTAAACGTCTCTTTGCCAACTGTCGCAGTCACTATTGCATTAGGGATTGGCTTATCAGTCACCAGACCTCTTAATTGGAACGTGATTTCATTTCGTGCGAAGTGCACTGTATGTGAAGCACTCTCTGATGCACCTTGGTTATCTGTTACTGTGACAGTGAAGGTCACTGTTACATCTTCTTGAATATCGGGCGTGCTAAGCGTTAACCGTTCAGTTGCGCTTCCAGAGAGGTTCAGCAATAAATCCGAGTCATGTTGCCATTGATAATTGACAATAGATCCGTCCGCATCTGAAGACTTGGCCTGTAAAACTATCGATTGTTGCTCTTGTCCTGTGGATGTGCCCTCTATACCCACAATTGGCGCTTCATTCTTTGGTTCTGGTTCAGGTGTCGGTTGAGGCTCTGGGTTAGGGTTAGGGTTAGGGTTAGGGTTAGGGTTAGGGTCAGGCTCTGGATTAGGCGTGATCACAGGTGTTTCCGTCAATGGAGTTTCAGGCTGCTGCTTGTCACCGCCACCGCCGCAACCGAGGATCAATAAAGTAAACACAAATAAACATGCTTTTGAGATTGTGGATGCCACTCGCTTGTTCCCAATTTATGATAAAAAATTGCGCGCAGAGTACATGCAACACCTTGCATGTTCAATAAAGATTGTTGTGTCGATGAGAATAAATTAAATTGTTAATAATTGTCCCAACACCACTTTACAGTGATCGTACACGTCATATTTTTAACCCAGCACCTGCAATAAAAAAGGGCTTACAAAAGCCCCCTTTTTTTCATTTACTTTTTTCTGCGCCTCGTGCGCTGGCCTAGAACGCGCTTTTTATCTCTTTGCTTTCTCGACTTCGCAGAGTTTTTACGATTGTCTTTGGGCTCTTTGGTTAAATCAGGCTCATATCCTGCCAACCACTGAGGTGTAAGTCGAGCATCAAGTAATACTTCTATTTCTTCCAATAACCACTGCTCATCAATGCTCACTAAAGAAATCGATTGGCCGCTGTTTCCAGCACGGCCTGTACGCCCAATACGGTGAATATAATCTTCTGCGACATAAGGCAGCTCTGCATTAATGACATAGTTCAATGCTTTAATATCAATACCCCGTGCTGCAACGTCCGTTGCCACAAGTACCCGTGTTTTACCGGATTTGAATTGCTCTAACGCGCGTTCTCGTGCACCTTGAGACTTATCACCATGGATAGAAAGCGTCGCCAATCCATCTTTATTCAGCTCACTTGCATACTCATCCGCACTCTTTTTAGTCCGTGTAAATACCAGCACCTGCTGCCAGTTATTTTTACCAATCAGGTGCGAGATCAGTTCACGTTTACGGTCTTCATCTACCGCATAAAAAGTTTGCTCTACCTTGTCCGCCGTGCTGTTTTGCTGCTCTACGCCAACGCGCTCTGGCGTATTCAGCCACATTTTTATCTGCGTAAGCACACTTTCATCCATTGTTGCCGAGAATAACATTGTTTGACGGTTTTCAGGCATTTTGCGCATTATGCGTTTAATTTCACCGATAAAGCCCATGTCCAACATGCGATCAGCTTCATCAAACACCAAATGAGAAATGGCATTGAGAGACAAAGTCCCTTTGATCATGTGATCTAATAAACGACCGGGCGTGGCAATGACGATGTCGACTCCTTCTTTTAAGATCTTTTCTTGAGGACCAATGTTGGCGCCGCCATACAAACAGGCAACCTTTAAGTGACTGAATTTGGCCAAGCGTTTAGTGTCTTTCGCAACTTGTTGCGCCAGCTCTCGAGTGGGCGCAAGTACCAAAGCACGTACTGCAGGTGTATCAAGTTCACTTTGCAACAGTGTATTTAAGATTGGCAGCATAAACGCCGCAGTTTTACCTGTGCCTGTCTGGGCTGTGGCCAGTAAGTCTTTGCCCTCCAGAATGAGTGGAATACTCAGCGCTTGAATTTGTGTTGGCTCAGTAAACTCTAACTGTGCTAGCGCTTGATTGAGTTCATCTGCAAGATTTAAAGATTGGAAAGACATAGGTGCCCATTAATACTGCCAAAGATTCGCCCAGTATAACAAACCCAGAACACACTTGTGTACAGTGCAATAAAGTTAACCCTCCATAATTGTGCTGCAATTTCCCAGTACACTTTATACTTACTTAGTAAAATGGAGCCCTTATGTCAGCGCATGAATTCGATTTAAAACCTGTACCCACAGTGGCAAGGCGAGCATCCATTGCCATGGCCATGTTAATGCTGGGCCTGACTTTTTTCTCAGCGAGTATGTGGACAGGTGGCAAACTCGGCGTTGGCTTATCACAAGCTGACTTCATAACAGCGGTTGTTGCTGGCAACCTAATTCTCGCTGTATACACTGCATTTTTAGCCTATATCGGTGCAAAAACAGGGCTTTCGACCCATTTACTTGCGCGCTTTTCTTTTGGCTTAAAAGGCTCGTGGCTGCCATCCGCACTCCTTGCTGGCACACAGGTTGGCTGGTTTGGCGTTGGTATCGCCATGTTTGCGCTGCCTGTGAGCAAAATTACCGGATTTGATATTAGCTGGCTCATTCTCATTGCGGGCACATTAATGACCGCAACGGCGTATATTGGGATCTCCGCCCTTATGGTCCTCTCAATGATAGCGGTACCAGCCATCGCCCTACTCGGCGGGTTTTCTGTGTGGTTAGCGATTGACGGAGCAGGCGGACTGTCAGGTTTGGCGGCTCAGCCAATCACTTCGCCACTGAGTCAAACTCAAGCGATCACCTTGGTAGTTGGCTCGTTCATCTCTGCGGGCACACTCACCGCGGATTTTATGCGCTTTGGCAAAAATGCTAAAAAAGCAGTGCTGATCACAGTTATCGCATTTTTAATCGGTAACAGCTTAATGTTCGTATTTGGTGGTGCAGGTGCCGCAGCAACGGGGAAGTCTGATATTTCTGAGGTATTGATGCTCCAAGGGTTATTGCTACCCGCAGTGATTGTGCTGGGTTTAAATATTTGGACCACCAATGATAATGCACTCTATGCGTCCGGACTTGGGTTTGCCAATATCACGGGGCTTTCAAGCAAATACCTTAGCGTCGTCAATGGTCTCATCGGCACTCTTTGCGCATTGTGGCTCTACAATCATTTTGTTAGCTGGTTAACCTTTCTATCCGCAGCAATTCCCCCTATTGGTGGTGTGCTGATCACGCACTACTTAACCCATAAAACGCACTATCAAAATATGCAAAATGCACAGTGCCAGACAATAAATTGGAATGCCATCATCAGCGTTTTTATCGGTATCGCTGCGGGCCATTGGCTACCAGGGATCACCCCTGTTAATGCCGTGATAGCCAGTGCTATCAGCTTTTTCTTGCTAAGTAAAACGGCATTTGGTCGCTTAAAGCATCAATAACTTAGCTCCTGGAGCGCGTGTTCCAATCGCGCTTCAACTTCACTTTTACATTATCAACACCACAACACCCTTGTTACTTATTTTTAATAAGTGATTGTAAAGCTTTTAGAAAATGCCTCTACTGCGACAATTTGTCACATCTCAAACGCGTACAACTTCATTATACTCGCCGCAGTTTTTTTAAGAGTTTTCATTATGTTTTCGTATTCAAAATTATCTCTTGCGCTGCTCGGCCTTGGCCTCTCTCATTTTGTTTCTGCGCAACAAACAACACACATTGAACGTGTTGAAGTAACGGGTTCTAAAATTCAAGATATCGATTTAGAGTCAGCTAGCCCAGTAACCACATTAACCGCTGAAGATCTTGCAATAACCGGTATGTCTAACTTAGAAGAGGTATTGCAAAGCTTAAGTGCATCAGCAGGTCCGGCAGGAAATGCCACTAATGCCTACTGGACTAGCAATGGCTACGCCACCGCGCAAGTCAATCTGCGCGGCATGGGCATTAAACGCACTCTGGTTTTACTTAATGGCAAGCGCCTCGTAGCAGGAGGCACAGGTGCTAATGACAGCCCAGATCTTAATATGATCCCAATGGGACTCGTTGAGCGCATTGATATTTTAAAAGATGGCGCTTCAGCGATATATGGTGCCGATGCTGTCGCGGGTGTGGTCAATATCATCACCAAGTCTAATTTTGAAGGCACAACACTTGTTGCAAAAGTAGGTCAAAGCAGCAAAAAAGATGCTGAAAATGCAGAGCTAAACCTATCTTACGGCAATTCATTTGATAAAGGCCATGTCACCGTTAATATCAACTATGTCGACAACGGTAACGCCTTACAATCAACCCGTAACCCCTGCCCATTAAGTGAAGTAGATGGCAAACTTGTGTGTATTTCATCTGGTTCAACCATTGGCGGGCGCGCACTGTTGGCAGATGGGCAAGAAGTACAATTTAACCAAGTCGCAGGTCAAAATGGTGACCACTTTGAAACCTATGACAATGACAAGCACGGCTACAATTGGTTTGAAGCACTCAATGCATACAACCCAATGCAGCGCCTCAATTTAGCGACTTTTGTCTCTTATGAGCTGTCTGACTCTATTGTGCTTGATACATCTGTGCTTTACGCTAATCGACAGTCAGACCAAGTCGTCACACCGAGAGGGTTTAACTCTGTCGACGTATCTAAATTGTTTGCTTACAACCCAACTGGACAAGACCTCACGTTAAAGCGTCGCCGAAATATTGAAGTACCCAACCCTGAGTTCTATCAAGAAACCAACACCACACAAACCACATTCGCGCTCTCTGGCACATTAGTAAATAACTGGTTATGGCAAGCAAGCTATAACTGGGGCAGAAATACCGGAACCGATGGCTGGAGCTATGATTTTGATGACACCAAAGTTGCGCACACACTCGATGCGAATGTATGTAGCACAGCAAGTAATGCCGCCATTCCCTGTGGAGATTATTTTGGTATCGGTGAATTGAGCCCTGAGGTCATCGACTATGTGACTTACCAACGCGAAGGAACGGGTGGCAACCAGCTTCAGTCTCTTAGTTTTGATTTGACAGGCGATATCACTGAACTTAAAGCAGGCAGCTTAGCCTTTGCAACGGGTGTCACCGTACGTAAAGAAAAAGGCTGGCGTGACCCAGATCCAATTGCGATGCAAAACGGCGAGGAAGATGCAATTTCTGGTGACTCAGAAGTCAAAGAAGCATTTTTGGAGCTGTCCATTCCACTTTTAAGTGACATACCATACGCACAATCCGTTAAAACAGATGTGGCGCTGCGCTACTCTGATTATCAGCATTTTGATGCCGAAACCACCTATAAACTTGGCTTAACTTGGCGTGTTAACGACCAATGGCTGTTACGAGGCGTCCGCTCTAGTGCATTTAGGACGCCAACCATTACCGAGCAATTTGGCGGCACCAACATCGAAAACCTCATCACTATGGACCCATGCGATGGCGCTACAGGCACAATTTTAAATAACTGTCTCGCAGCTGGCATACCAAATGGTTTTGTACAAGATGGCTCAACAATTCGAACAGGTGTGGGCGGCAACACCGCAGTCGGCCCAGAAACTGCGAATACCTTTACACTGGGCGTGGTATTCCAAAACGCATTATTTTCAGCCACGCTAGACTATTTTGATATTGACGTTGATAACGCCATCAATAGTGTGTCAGGCTCGAATATGCTACGCCTTTGCTACAGCGATCCACTCGCCTACAAAGCCTATTGCGATAGCATTACCAGAGACACTATTACACACCAAGTCACCTTGCTTGAAAAGCGCCCGATGAATGCCGCCAGTAAGCAAGTCTCAGGAATAGATTTAAACATCCAATTTGCGTCTAGTTATGAGCATGTCGACTACAAACTCACTTGGGATACAACGCGCTTACTCAAGCATCAAAATACCGCCTTTGACGGTGCAGAAACCGAAGTGTTACTTGGCAAAATCACCTCAGACAGAGGCAGCTTTGCGAAATGGAAGTCTAATCTAACGGCCAATGTCGCTGCTGCACAATGGCGAGGTAGCTATAGTATTCAGTATATCGGCAAAGCCCAAGACGAAAACGAAGGTGGACCAATTGGCAGCCAAGTACCCAGTATTCTTTATCATGATGTGCAATTGGGTTATGCGGTATCTGACTCACTTATTGTGTCCTTGGGCATAGACAACTTATTTGATAAGCGACCGCCATTTTTGACCTCTTGGAATGATGCCAATACAGATGTATTTACTTACGACACGGTTGGCAGACGCGGCTATCTCAAAGCCACTTATCAGTTCTAAACCCCGTGATGGCAAGCATGCGCTTGTCATCACCTCACTGCGTCATATAACCTTCACATCCTACCTGTTCATTTCGGTATGACGACATGTTAAATAACTTGTTAATATAAATATAATTTGGCCTAACAAGGATAACGACATGCCACCCGCTTTAATTGAAATAGGCTTACCCGTCGCGCTCATTTTTATCATGGCAGGCGTTGGGTTAAGCTTAAAACTTGCAGACTTTCAACGCGTATACTTGCAACCAAAAAGCTTTTTCATCGGTGCTTTTTGTCAGCTACTCTTACTACCTGTACTCGCTATTGCCGTGATTGCCTTAACAGGGCTTACAGGAGAGCTTGCCATTGGCTTATTTATCTTAGCTCTGTGCCCGGGCGGTACAACCTCAAACTTATACAGCTATTTAGCCAAAGGCGATGTCGGGCTCTCTGTGTCTTTGACTGCCGTTGTGGGCTTTATTACCCCATTTACCCTGCCCTTTTTAGCGGCATGGGCAATCGGTTATTACGGCCAAAGTGACACCTTGATTGAGTTTCCAATTTTAAAAGCTTGGTTACAGCTCATTGTTGTCGGTGTTGTGCCGGTCTTAATTGGTATGGCCATTAATGCCAAGTGGCCCGAATTTGCAAAAAAAGCGAGCCCGTATATTAGTTGGTTTTCTGTTGCAGTATTGCTTTTAGTGATCGTCAGTATTTGCTTTAAACTAGGTGATAAACTAATTAACTATCTTGTCATGGCAGGCCCCGCCGTCATCGCACTAAATTTACTCTCTATGGTGGCAGGTTTGTTAGTTGCCCACTTTTTACTGCATAACGCCACGCAAACACGCACCATTACTTTAGAAGTGGGATTACAAAACGGAACGTTAGCACTTCTGGTGACAACCGGCTTATTAAGTAGTGAAGTCATGTCAATCGCGCCAAGTATTTACGGCCTATTTATGTTCATCAGTGCGGGGCTTTATACCGCTTGGGCAATTAAAAAAGCATAAGACTCGCAGTGTAATCAGAGGAAATAGTGTCATTTGTTATCTGATACTATTCTCCTCCCGCATCAAGATAAAATGTTCCTCTTTACACTCTCTAAAATTTGCATTTTGCATTATTAAATTGCAAAAATCCCATTACTACACACAGCTTAAAAAACCATTTAAATCTAATAAACACCTGAAATATATAAAGTATCTTAAAACCTCCCATCGTGGCATGAGTTTCGCTCATCTCTATACACGCTAGATATATCGCCACAGACGCATCAGGGTGCATCACAATGAAATTAGATAAAAGAGAGTTGTCTTTACAAACAATGTATTTAAAGCATGGACTGCTCCCTTTTCAAAACATGTATCCACAGCAAATAATTGATAAATGGAACGGGTTATTAGATCCCATTTTTCATGACCGTCAATCGCCCGAAACTCGTTATGTGTACTCAAATGAGCTTGTTGAGCTCGGCATTCTCGATGAAGTGTTAAACAACAAACTGCTCAGCGCCATTACCGTGCTGGACCCTTGCCCGATACTTTTTCAATGCCACTGCTTTGAGATAGATTGGAGTCGAGCTGTTAACCAAACTCATTGTGACCTGTTAGAGGGATGGCACAAAGACCATCGTGACCCAAATATCAAATCTGTTTATGGCTGTCGACCATTCTCAATCTATATCTATCTGAATGATGTCAAACAAACCAATGAGGGTGCTTTTGAAATTATACCTGGATATGCAACTGGATCACTTGAAAGCAATCTAAACTACTGTAATTTGAAGGGACGAAAAGGCACCTGCTTTTTATGGAATCGAGATTTATACCACCGCCTCCATGAAAAGAACGGTTCAACAAAGCAACGTATTTTAAAACTATCTGTGCAGACCAATGGCTGGGCACACTCAAAAGCACGGCTAGATGAGTTTCACCAAACTCGCGCTTTATTAAACAATGCAAATCCGGCTCTCTCATATTTATTTGGCAGTCACTGCAATAACAATCTCGCAATTCAAACGATTCCTTTTGCGCGAAAAGGTCAGCTACCTCAAATAAGGCCTATAGATTACTCAAGAAAAACACACATGCCTTCCAGGGCGTCAGTGATGTTTCGTCGCTTCAAAAGCAAAGTTGACCAAGCATTAGGATTTTAGCCTCGAAAAAGGGGCTGATATTCAATATGTCATCAACATGATGAAATTATAAACCTCACAATCACACAGCTAAAAGTAAATTCAGGGTTGAGTGAGAAAATAGCGACTATCATTGCTAGTGATAGCAGGATGTAACCGATCGATATGAAAAGACAGTCGATGGATCATGAGAGTATTTAGCTAAGCCATTTTTACACATGCAGCTTTTTACTTGATCTTAGGCTAAGGAGACTCAATGACAGTGCATAAATCCCAGCAACGCCACACTCACGTCAAACAACTGCTTGGCAAGATGGACCCCGAAGTTGCCGCCAGCTTTACCTATAAACAGCGAAAAGCGCTGGATAAAGTCATCAATACGCGAGGTTGGAATAATCACCAGATTGACTTTAGGCCGACGCTCGCCTTTCCATTTTTACCATGGAGTTTTTATATCGTCTTTCTTGGCGGTGTGAATAAGCGCAGCTTAAACTCAACGGAGCGCTTTACTGCTGCCATGGTGTTTGTAACTGCATTAACCATTGTTGGAATGATGGTCCTCGGGCTTGTTTTCGTTATCTTATATTTACTTAAATCTTGGCTGGGCATTGATCTTTTCCCTAATGAATCTTTGGGCGTGTGGGACCAATTTAAAGATTTATTTAAATAGCACCGGCCAAGTTTTAATCTAAATACTTTATTCTCTCGTATAGCAGGTTGAGCTAATAATGGAGCCCTAGCCATGAATATTAAATTACTCTCTTTTGGTTGCTGTTGTTTAGTACTCTCTCCAATCTGCAGCGCAAAACATGATTGGTTTGTCAGGCCTTACATTGGACTGAGTCAGATGTCAGATATGACGCTCGTCGCACAAAATGTAGAAAGTCAGACGGGCAATAGCGATATACAACTTGATGGCGGGTTTGTATCAGGGCTTGGTGTCGGTTATGTGGTACATAACAATTTAGCGATAGAATTGGCATGGGAGTATCGAAGCAATGAATCAACAACCTCATTACCGTCAATTAATTCCCCCTATGAAGGCAACATCGCTTCAAATCTATTTTTTCTAAATACTTACTATGTATTCAATACACCTAGCTCATGGCAGCCTTATATTGGCGCTGGGGTAAGCTGGGCACAAGAAGTAGATATTGATTTAGAAGAGCAAGGGGCTGAGCGCTCCTATTCCAGTGATGGCGACACCGGATACCAAGTATTTGCTGGTATGTTGTTCAAAGTGGACGATACTTGGTCTTGGCAAGGCGAAGTGCGATATGGGCAAATGAAGGACATAACGCTCAATGCAGAAAGCGGCACAGGTGAATTCAATAACCTAGATTACGATACGCTAACGCTGCAACTGTCGGCTGTTTACCATTTTTGATTAGACGAAGCGCCTAAATAACTCAGTGAGCAACAATTTATTCGTCGCTCACTGACAATAAATACAACTAGTCTCGCTCAAATACCAAAGGCATTGCGTTGTCTTTTACTTCAATGACTGCGCCATCTTTGTAAACACATTGGCCGTTGACAAACGTATAGCGGATCTGATGAGAGAACTGATGCCCCACAAACGGTGACCACTGGCAATGATACAAAGTATTGTCATGACGTACCGTGTCTCCCGCTTTCGCACTCACCACCGCTAAGTCGGCAAAGTACCCTTCTCTGACAAAACCTCGCTGCTGCACTTTGTAACGTTTAGCCGGGTTATGCGCAGTTTTTTCAACGACTTGAGTCAAGCTCATGGTGCCACGTTTCACTTGGTCAAATAAAGTCAGCAACGCATGTTGTACTAAAGGAAGACCCGCAGGGGCTTGTGCGAAGGCTTGCTGTTTTTCATCCCAAGTATGTGGTGCATGATCTGTCGCGATGATATCTAAACGGCCATCGTTTAAAGCGTTTATCAAAGCAAGTCTGTCTGATTCCGCTTTAATCGCAGGATTACACTTGATTAAATTCCCCAACTTGCCGTAATCATCCTGATTAAACCACAAGTGATGCACACAGGCTTCTGCGGTAATTTGCTTGTTATCTATAGGCCCTGGGGCAAATAAATCCAGCTCTTTGGCAGTCGTCAAATGAAGTACATGCAGTTGAGTGCCATATTTTTTAGCAAGACTCACCGCATAAGAAGACGACTCGTAACATGCATTGGCATCACGAATAACAGGATGGTCTTCGATGGTCAACTCTCTGCCACCCAGCTTTGCCAGATTGTCGCTGATCACATCCCCCTTTTCACAGTGCGTCGCAATCAGTACTGGGCATTCTCTAAAAATCGCTTCAAGGGCACTTGGGTGCTCAACCAGCAGGTCACCTGTGGATGCCCCCATGAATACTTTTACACCACATATAAAACTGGGATCACAGGCTTTGATTTCATCTAAATTATCTGGTGTCGCACCCAGATAAAACGAATAATTTGCAGCTGATGTTTCTGCTGCAATATGATGCTTTTGAACCACAGCCAGTTTATCCGTCGTTGCCGGGCTCACATTGGGCATTTCCATAAAGCTTGTAATGCCACCAGCAACGGCAGCGCGAGATTCAGTGCCAATGGTGCCCTTCCAAGCAAGGCCGGGCTCCCTAAAGTGCACTTGATCATCAATCATGCCCGGAATTAAAAAGTCTCCTTGCAAGTCGATAACTTGGTCCATATCCGTGGGTGTAATACTGCTGGCAATTTTATCAATCCTTTGCCCGATAATTCGTACATCACAGTGCTCAACTTGACCTTCATTAATCAGCTGAGCATTTTTTAATAGAATATTCGACATTTCTATTTCACCTTAAGACACGCGTTAACAATAAAATTTTCTGTGGCACTTATAAAAAAACAATTTAGGCGTTAGATACCGCCTCTGCTTCCAGTGCCTGACAATCTGTGCAAATACCTTGAAACTCAAATTGAGGTGAGTTTAATTGATAGCCATGCGATTGAATTTGTGTAGATAACTGCGCCATTAGCTCAGCAGGCATATGCACTTCTTCTACTTTTTGGCACAGGGAGCAAATCAAAAACTGAGTGTGTGGGTGGGGTTTATGGCAATCGATATGTGTACAGCAGATGTATTTGTTTACGGTATCCAGCTTATGGACCAAATCAGCTGCAACTAACAAGTCTAAGATGCGATAAATGGAGACAGCTGGCAAGGTAAGTCCAAGGTTTTGCTTACAATACTGAACCAATTCATAGGGTGATAGCGCTTTACCCGCCATCTTTAAGCCCTTGAAAATAGCTATTCTTTTTTCAGTAGGCTTAATACCTGCGTAATTAAAAATTTCGACAAACTCACTTTCTTGGTTATTTTTATTATTTTTTTGACTCATAAGACCCTATTTACTTGCCACTTCACACTTAATGTTACAGTATAACATATCACAAAATACCTAAATGAATCACTTATTTTCGCGCAATCCACCGTTATGCCACGAAAAAAGCGTAAAACATGAGTAAGATAATTACGTAAACGACTTTGGGAGTAGTAAGCATGGTCACACGTAGACAATTCACTAAAGGGGCAGTTGCACTTGCATTTGTCGGGTTAAA
The DNA here is from genome assembly GCF_000814765.1 of Pseudoalteromonas luteoviolacea. Taxonomy (GTDB): domain Bacteria; phylum Pseudomonadota; class Gammaproteobacteria; order Enterobacterales; family Alteromonadaceae; genus Pseudoalteromonas; species Pseudoalteromonas luteoviolacea_H. The sequence continues at coordinate 200,704 of NZ_JWIC01000003.1, read as the reverse complement.
CAGCAGTACGTTGGGTTGCGCGCAAAAGCGCTCTATCACGCCCACAATCACAGGTTATGGTCCCCTCATCAAAGATCCCAAAGGTCTGTTGGACTTACCAGATGGGTTTAGTTACCAAATTATCTCTACATTGCATGACAAAATGGATGATGGGCTCAGTGTGCCAGACAATGCCGATGGCATGGGATGTATCGAACTCGATGAAAAACGCGTCGCGTTAATCAGAAACCACGAACTGAGCCCAAAACATTTAAAAAATGCGGCACCAGATATTGCCACGCATCGCACCGATAACGCTTATGACCGATTAAATAAAGACATTGCACTGCCCGGGGGCACCACAACCATGGTGTATAACCTTGAGACTCAGCGTATTGAACAGCAATATTATAGTCTTGTTGGCACTATTAGAAACTGTGCAGGCGGAACCACCCCTTGGGGAACTTGGTTAACCTGCGAAGAAACGGTACAACTGGCTGGAGATGCACTGGAAAAAGATCATGGTTACATATTTGAAGTGCCAGCAAATCAACAAGGATTAACTCAACCAGTCCCGCTTGTGGACATGGGCCGATTTAACCATGAAGCTGCCGCTGTAGACCCACGAACGGGGATTGTTTATTTAACCGAAGACCGAGGAAATGGCCTCTTCTATCGCTTTATTCCTAAACAAAAAGGCCAATTGGCGTTAGGCGGTACTTTGCAAGCACTCGTGGTTAAACACACACCGCAGTTTGACACCCGTAACTGGACACAAGCTGACATGCCTTTATCAACTTGGTTCGAGACCGAGTGGATCACCTTAGATAACCCGCAAAGTCCTGAAGATGACCTGCGGCTGCGCGGTTATGATATAGGTGCAGCTGTATTTGCACGGGGCGAAGGCATTCATTTTGGCGACAATGAGCTTTATTTTTGTTGTACCAATGGCGGAGAAAAACAACTAGGTCAAATCATGCGTTATCAGCCATCAGCTTATGAAGGCATGGCGCAAGAAGCCAAGCATCCGGGTCAAATTCAATTGTTTTTAGAAAGCAGCGATAAATCACTGTATGACTTTGGCGATAATCTTACGGTCACACCGCAAGGACACCTACTGGTGTGCGAGGACCAATATACTTTATTGCCAGACAATCACCTACGTGGTGTATCGCCCAAAGGAGAAGTATATCCATTTGCCAAGCTGCGCGCTAAAACTGAGCTTGCAGGCGCTTGCTTTTCCACTGATGGGTCAACCTTATTCGTCAATATCTATTCGCCCACCAAGACCTTGGCAATTCGAGGAGATTGGTCAAGTTACCTAGCATAATTGAAATGAGTCTGCAGCCAGATCACATTGCTGGAGTTACTGGCTGCAAGCACCGATTATACATTCAAACAGATTATTGAAGTAACAATCACGAGGCGTCGTGCTGTCGTTTTCGACGCTTTTTAAGATAAGGGAAAAAGAACAAAATCATACCTGTGATGGAAATCACTAGAGTCACAAAAGAAACAGGTAGCATCAGCCACAAATTGGCGTTTTTCTCAAAGAAGGTACCATCATGCAAGCTTTCTATCAGTTCAGAGTTACGTTTAGCAATGTGTAAAATTTCGCCCGTCTGATTGTCAATCTGAATCTCAATTTTATTATTACTACGAATTTTTGTGATCCCTTTTGCAGGGCGAACATCTAATCGATTCACATCATCCCAGCTATTAATTTGAGCAGACTCCACAGACTTTGCAATGTCTAAAATTTGCGTAAACGTCACTTCAGGCACCGTACCAACACCTTTTGCAGAAGGCGGCTGGATAAAGCTGAACTCTTTTCTCACTAGCAATAAAATACCAGTGACAATAATCACAAGTAGCGGGACAGAAATAATAATACTTGCCCACTTATGAATACTTCTATTATTTTTATTAAAACTCATTGCTTCCTTTAAAATTGTATACTTGTTGATAATCTAACGCTGCGCTCAGGCTGCAAGGTCGCGTCTTCGTCTAAACTGCCATAGTAGGTCTCGTCTGTGAGATTATTAATCGCAACGGTCACAGTTTGTCTATCCGTTAATTGATGCTCAACTGACACATCCCACACAGTAAAAGCGTCTCGCTCCAGCTCAGTTCCACCCACTTCATCAGCATCTAAAGTATGTCGGTAAGCGTTTGACAGCGACCAATTGTCGAAATGCACTAACATGGTCCAGCTCAGTTTACGAGGATGCAAATCATCTAGCCTTTGTTGATGATTATCCTCACCAGACTGCTGTTGGTAACTCAGTATGTGCTCAAAATGTTCACTGGCGTACCACCTGACCTCCGCTTCAAAGCCACTGATTTGAGCATGACTCAAGTTTTGATAAGTCAAATAACCTGACGCTGTCTCATAGCGATCAATGTAATTATCTAAGTCATAATGATAAACAGCACCATACACGCTCACCTCGTCAGATGCGTGCCAGTTCAAAGATAACTGACTGCCGACACTGGTTTCAGGGTCCAATGCTTGATTCCCCACAATCAGCCCTCTTGGCGTTTGACCATAAAACAAGCGCTCAGACAGCGTTGGGTATCGAAAACCAGTGCCAATATCGAGCCCAAGATCGACAGTATCAGAAAGTGGTAACATGGCTGCAAAAGAAGCATTTAAACGACCGTCAGTCGCATCTTCGGATTGCTCACTTTGCTGCTTAAGCCAGTCATATCTCAGCCCAAAGTCAAAATTGACCTTGCCCCATTGCCAATGCGTTTTACCATACACTGCAAAATTGTCTTCTTCAGCATTCATTTCATTACCCAACGGATTGAGTGCAGACTCATCCACTACTAAATAATCACTGGTAATTTTCACCCCTTTACGTGAAAGCCAGTCTACCCCCCAATGGCTTTCTAAACCTTGCAAATTAACTTGCTGTAACCATTGTCCGCCCAACGTATGGCCCTGATATTGACTCAAGCCATCGTAGCGCTCAAATCGTGTTGTCCTACTATCCCAGTTTTGGTAATGATGATAAAGTTTCGCTATCCAATTTTCTTCGCCGGTTAACTGAACCTGCGCAAGAGAATGTATCTCTTCAGGGTAATCGCTCACCTGCTCAATAGGATATTTTGTATTACTCTTACCGATATTCTTACCATAGCTAGGTAACCAAGAGTAAGTGACCGTATAGCCTTGATGTTGCGTTTTAAATCTCACAAGCCCTGACGCACGCTCAAACTGAGTGTTTAGCACATCACCATTAGGGGTATTGTCACTGTTGGCATGCTGGTAAGCAAAGGCAGAGGTAAAGTCATTCTTTTGATGTTTGAATGAAAAATTAACACCTTGATTATTGCTTTGCACTGAACCTGCAACTTGCGTCTTGTCTGACATCTCGGAGCTTAAGCTAACCACCCCCCCCATAGCCTGCGAGCCATAAAGTGATGAGCTAGGCCCTTTAATAACATGCCCCAAGTTGAGCAATGTCGGCGCAATAAATGACGCAGAATTTCCTGCTCGCCTATCTGTAATAATGGGAATGCCATCAATTTCAGTCCGTATTCTGCCACGGCTAAAACCCCGTATGGCATAACTTTGAAACTGCCCTCCTTGACCGTTTAAACTCACACCAGATAAGGCTATAAGTTGATCTGCAATGGTTCTATTGGGTGAAAAAGTAAAGCGCTCATCTAAATAGGCTGAGGTATGATTCGCAGAAGCAATTGTCAGTGATTCTTTTGGCGCTAAAACCTCAATCACTTCAAGTTGTTCCCCATATGCGCTGACCATAATCGGCGTACTAGCAAAAAGAAAAGAAAGTATCGTTTTCATCGTTAATAAACTGCTCAATTAACTTGTTATAAGGTGTGTTATCGTTATCTCATCAGGACATCTTCATAATTCATTTTTAAAAGCTAATCGTTTTCGTCCTGGAATTTCACGCCTAACCTGCACTAGACGTAAAGCTTAGCATTGGTATTAAAAAGGCGCCGCTAACCGCACGACGCCATCATTTCGAATGAACTTACTTTGTCACAACAGCTGCGCCGCTCGTCCAAGGTCCACCGGCATCAATCACTGACTGTTGAAGATTAGGAATTGTTTTTTCCTGCAGCGTTGAAACACGTCTCATCACATCCTCAAGGCCTTGTTGCGCAAAACCGAACTGCTGACGATGCTGCTTGGTAGGGCCATAAGAAGACCAAAGCGCAGACATCGCATAGCCAAGACGGCTAGAGATATTTGCAGGCTTTGCGCCTTTACGATCACGTGATTTCAGCCCTGTCAGTGCCAAGTTGATAGCATTGATTTCAGCCTGAACTTCAGCGTATGTTGACTCAAGGGTACTGATATTACCTGGCGTTTGGTCTATCGCTTTACGGACTGTCTGTAGTGTTTTTGTCGCTTCATTTAGCACAGCCGTTGTTGACGTGTAACGTCTTTGCACACTCTTTAGCTGCTCGCTAAATTCGGCGATAGACTCCGCAGTAGGACCTGATACAGCACCTTCAGTAATTGCTTGCAATTCAAACTCAACAGGTGTTGCCAACTGAGATACTTCACCTTTAACACGCTTGTAAAGTGTCGCTGTATAAGTGCCAGGCATAACCATACGGCCTATCGCAAACGGGTCCCACATAGACGCTTTTTCGCCGGTGATAGCCTGATTAGCCGCATACTCCATATCCCAAGTTACACGGTGTATGCCTTTGGTTGTTTTACCAGCAACACGGTCTACAAAGTTGCCTTCAGCATCACGAATTTCTAGATATACAGCTGGCTTTGGTTCTTGGTTTTCTTTCTCAATCGCTTCCCAAGTCGGGTATTTTGGATACTTCTCTTTCTTAACCAGTTCCTTTTCAGCTTGCTGACGCAGCGCTTTGGCTGTCAGTAGGCTATCTTTTAGGAAATATGTTAAGGTCGCACCATGTTCTGGGTTATCCGCAACAAAACGATCATCCCCGTCTGTACGACTGTGGTTTGTATCTTCTTGATACCACTTAACTGGGCGACCAGGGCCCATCAAGATAGCGTCTTGCTCCATGGCTTTTTCAGTCAATGTGCGCAATGGCGTATAGTCATCGAGAATATAAATACCGCGACCAAAAGTACCCGCAACTAAGTCATTCTCACGACGCTGTATTTTAACGTCACGTGTAGAAATCGTCGGAATACCACCGTTGAGCTCAATCCATTTTTTACCCCCATCAACGGTAAAGAAGATACCAAACTCAGTACCAATGAACATAAGGTCTTTGTTTACATGGTCTTGCACAATACGCCAAACTAAGTGATTCTCAGGTAAGTCTTTAGCAAGTGATTTCCAAGTTTTACCTAGATTTGTTGACTTGATCAGGTATGGCTTAAAGTCACCATATTTGTGATTATCTAGTGCGACATACACGGTATTCGGATCGAATAAGTCCGCGCGAATATCATTCACATACGCGGTAGCTGGCACGCCTTTAACACGCTTGAGGTCAATTTTTTTCCAATTCTTACCGCCATCGCTGGTGACTTGAATTAACCCATCGTCAGTACCTGCCCATAAAATATTCTCATTGACCGGACTTTCAGAGAAGTTCGCAATCGTATGGTACTCAGACATTGCGTAAAGATCCCAGCCTGCTTCGACAGACCAAGTGCGGCCCATCATCGGAGTATGCATACGGTTACCGTTTTTAGTCAAATCGCCTGAAATAGGTGTCCAACTATCACCACGGTCATCAGAACGCCACACACGCTGTGATGCAAAATAAACACGTTTTGGATCATGAGTAGATACATTTACCGGGGCATCCCAATTGAAGCGCTCAGCAGGATCGCCCGGCAAAGGTTGCGGTTTAATATATACATTCTCACGCGTTTTAAAGTCATGACGAGCTAAGTTACCCTGCTGCCATTGAGAGTACATAATATCTGGGTTACCCGGCTCAACTGCTGGCTGATGCCCGTCTCCACCTAACGTCAAGAACCAATCTTTATTTTTGATCCCCTCTGTACGCATAGTTCGAGATGGACCGCCTTGCGTCGAATTATCCTGTGTCCCGCCGTAAACTTTATAAAATGGTTTAGAATCATCAGGCGCGACTTTATAGAATTGAGTTAATGGTAGGTTCGCCATGAAGCGCCAGTTTGCCATACGGTCATGTGACATATAGATACCACCATCAGAACCAATCAATACAAAGTCAGGATCGGTTGGATGGAAGGCCATCGCATGGTCATCTACGTGCTTGCGCTTAGTATTGATTGGCGTCCAAGTTTTACCGCCATCGTCAGAGACTTTACTGTAGTTACTCGCAATATAAATACGGTCAAATTGATGCTTATCAGCAAAAATTTCTTGGTAATAGTGCGGACCGGTACCGCCACCTACTTCATCAGACATCTTAGTCCAGCTCTGACCTTGATTGGCTGAGCGATATAATCCACCTTTACGGTTATCAATTTCAACAGCAGCATATACAACGTCAGGATTAATAGGAGAAATGGCTAAACCTATTTTACCCATATTGCCTTTTGGCAACCCAGTTTTAAGCTCTGTCCAAGTCTCGCCGCCATCATCAGAGGTATGAATACCCGAACCAGGACCTGTGCCAACATAAGCCTCTATTTTTCTTTGTCGAGACCAAGTTGCTGCATATAATTTATTTGGATTTCTTGGGTCAATCAGCAGCGATGTTACACCTGTCCACTCATCTTCTGGCTTTAATACCAATTTCCAAGTTTCACCGCCATCAGTGGTTTTATATAGACCGCGCTCGCCGCCATCTGTCCAAAGCGGACCCTGTGCTGAAACCCACACAGTGTTTGAATCTGTTGGATGAATGATGATGTCAGAAATACGTTCAGACTTTTTCAAGCCCATGTTTTTCCATGTTTTACCGCCATCCATTGACTTATAAACACCGTCACCAAAGCTGATATGGCGCCCACCATTGTTTTCGCCAGTGCCCACCCAAATGATATTGGAATTGCTCGGATCAATGGTCACATCCCCAGTCGAATAAACAGCCTGTTTATCAAAAATAGGTGTCCAAGTTGTTCCCGCATTAACCGTTTTCCAGATACCACCGGAACCCACTGCGGTATACCATGTGGACGGATTGTTTTGATCCACTTCAATATCAGCGATACGCCCTGACATGTATGCTGGGCCAATATTTCGAAGTTTCATTGCCTCAAAAGTTTTACTGCTAAAGAGGGCTTTTTCTTCGTCTGATTTAGCAGCCAGCGTATTTGAACTGGCACAAGCTAAAGATACAGCAACTGCTGCTTTTAGTAGTACATTCATTTTCCCACCGATGTTGGTTTTTGTTTTTTTCAAATCAACATTAACTTAAAAAATGATATACGTATGTAAATATTCGCTGAGATTACAGAAAATAGAGTCTAAAGTTATATTGTAACATTTTGTGTAAAACCTAACCCTTTTTACACCGACATGCCAAGTTAAAAATATCACAACGTAAGGATAGGCAAAGCATAAAAACGTATATAAGTATAATTTTATGTCGATTTTTCAGAGTATAAGAGGCTTTTTACAACGCGTATAAGTGAAGGCTGTGTGAGAGGAATTGAAATAGGACTATATAGAAAAGAATAATATATATCGTCAGCCTGTTACTCAATTAAAATGTTTAACAGGCCGAAACCAAGCTTTACAAGACTACAACTTATTAGATTGAATACGAGAAAGCAGTTTAACACCTAGCTTTTCCGCAACGACACTCAACCCTAAACCAAAGCGCTCTGCCAACGCTTTCTTAGTTTTATATTTCACCTTATAAAGTTGGTGTGATTCATTTAAATCTAGTAGCAGATCATCACTGGTTTTTATCTCATCAACTAGATCAAACTCTTTTGCATGCGTTGCAAACCAATGCTCACCGGTTGCCACTTTATCGATGTCCATCTGCGGTCGATGTTCAGCAACAAACTGCTTAAATAAAGTATGTGTGTGCTCAACTTCACTCTTAAATTTGTCACGGCCCTGTTCGGTATTTTCACCAAACATGGTTAATGTGCGCTTATATTCACCCGCGGTGATCTGTTCAAACTCAACGTCATTTTTCTTCAAAATTTTATTGAAGTTAGGTATTTGAGCAAGTACACCAATAGAGCCGACGATGGCAAAAGGCGCAGCCACAATCTTATCAGCCACACACGCCATCATATAGCCGCCACTTGCCGCAACTTTATCAACACTAATTGTAAGCGGTAAGCCTGCTTGCTTGAGCCTGATCAGTTGAGACGCCGCTAAACCATAACCATGAACAACACCACCACCACTTTCAACATTGACCAATACCTGATCTTTCTCTTTATCAGCAATCGTCAGAATCGCCGTAATTTCCTCGCGCAAACTGGTCACTTCATTCGCATCAATGCTGCCCGAAAAGTCGATAACAAATGCCTTCTTCTGTGGCTTTTCATCTGATTTCTTTTTACTCTCTTTCAGATGTGCTTTTAACGCTTTTTTATCCAAAGTCTGATGTAGAAACTCTTCTTTTGCTTCCGCCAATTGAGACGATAAGTCTTTAACCTCTATCTCACCAGCTTTACTTTTTGGTTTTTGGCTTGCACCCACCACTAATATAATAATGGCACCCACAGCAATCACAATTGTTACTGCTTTAGCCAAAAATAACCCATATTCAAACAAAAAAGCCAACGCTATCTCCTAAACCCTTATTTATCAGTCTATGTAATCAAAAACGATCAGCATTAATCTTGTCCTAAATAACACTACATTGCAATAAAACCATGATAACAACTCTCATTTAGATCAAATGATAAGCATAAAAAAAGCCGCTCGTTAGCGGCTTTTTCTTAGCAACGGTGTTACTTGGCAATCACACTTTCATCAGTAATTGGTAACAACAAGCCTTTAGATGCAAGATAAGTAGCAACTTGCTTTTGCATTTCCGCTGTTGCCTGAGCATGGCCTTGTGCTGTACCGCCCGTGCGCTCATCAAATGATGGTGTTAACAACGAACTGTGATGTCCTTGAGAGAAGTTCACAACATAACGACCAGCAGTGCCATCAGTTGATTGCTTCGACTCAGTGGCTGTCTCTAGCCCCATCAGCGCAGCCAATGGCGTGCTACCACCCAATGGGTTACGTGGCAACGTAGTCGCAGGGATAACTTGGTCGCCCTTGTTTTCACCCTCACCACCAACAACAACACTCATGTACATTGGTGTATTGACCGCACGTACCAGCGGTGCATAATTCAGAGGATCTGCCGTATCTAACACGGTTTGTGACGCATAGGCAAACTGATCAACGGTACCATTAATGGCCGCAATTGACGCAAGGTCACCTTCAGCTTCTAGGTTTGCTACAAATGTATTGTATGCACATGCAGCAAACGCACTCGCGCTGCCAGCAAACGCACCACAATCAGCAACCGCACCTTCTTCAAGGTAACTAACAAACTTCTTCGAAACCGCTAAGTCAGAGGCGCCCTGAACCACAGCCGTTTTTACAACTGGCCCAAATGAGGCTGACTCCACTAAGAAGTTAGCAATGCCTGCACCACCGCTAGACAGCGCTGCAGGGCCCATTTTAAACAACGGCTCTGCTGCTTTAAGCGCTTCATTGTCAAACGGTAAGTTTGCATGTGCTATGAAACTTGGTGCCACAACTGAACCCAAAGACTGGCCGACAAAGCTCACGTCATTCGTATTAAAGTTAAGTGGTACTTGAGAAAATGCATTAATTGCATTTAAACCAAATCGTAATGCCAATAAGTCCGCAGTTGATTGGCGCAGGTTATCACGGGCAACAAGCAATGATTGCAAGTTCATGTAGTGTAAAACGCTCTTAGTGGTGGCATTAAACTCATCAACACCGTCACCATCTACGTCAATACCACGCTCACCGTGCATTGGGTGGTCTATCGCCACAGTTGCAAAGCCAGCCTGAGACAATGCTAACGTCAAGCTAAGCATGTCTTCTTTTTTACTGGTGATGCCATGTTGCATAATCACAACAGGGAAGCCAGTCTCAGGCGCTTCTGACAGTGGGAATGTGATTTGCACTGGTGCATTAGCAACCCATTGCTCTCTAGGAATAACATTGTATTTCGACACAAATTTTTGTGCATCAAGACCTAAGTCTCGCAATTGGCCACCAGAAAGCGCATCACACTGCGCATCGACTGTGCCAGCTTCCGGCTCAGGTAACTGACCACCAGCAGCTTCTGCAGCGCCTTTGGCAGCCGCAACAGCAACGCCGTTGTCACATAATGCTTGCCAATACGTATCAGCTAGCGCCGCATCTTCGCCATTTTTTGGCTTAGATAAATATTGAGGTAATTGAATGTTACCTTTTAGGTAGCGGATCCCACCAGCTGCTTGCAGCAACTCAGGCGGCAGTGCCGCAGCCAAACCTAGCTCAGTAAATTTATCAGCAACTGACATAAAGTCTTGATCAGGGACGGCTACAACTGGCTGTTTAGCTGTCCCAAATGTTGATGCTAGCAACTGCTTGATAGTGCCAACAACAGGGCCTGTTGCTTGTGTTGTCATTGCCGCTGTGTAAACGATCTCATCCGCACCAATAGATTCGCTAGAAACCAGCGCTTGCTCGTAGCTGCGAATAACCGCTTGCAAAGATTTCTGTGAATCAGTTACTAACGGCGCTTCTTGACGAAGCAATGTATACGTCGACGAAGGCGTTAGGCTTCTGCCCCCATCTACCGTGTCTTTAATGTTGGTAGTCAACACCGTGATATAAGTCGTATTAGACTTAAACGGTTTAACAGGAATAACATTGATGTTTTGGCCATCTTCACTTAGTTGAGAGACAAAGTCACCAGTTGGACCAAATGTTAATTCACTCACTACTCGACAAGCGAAAGCTGGACTAAAGTTTTGACACGCTTCTGTTTGCGTATCATCGCCCATCACCACTTCAAATATACGCACAGCACCTGGTGCTGCAACGGTTGCGGCATCGATTGTCACACCTGTCGGTGTATTCAAGCCAATTTGATATGGCATTTGTGTAGACCAACCGTCTAAACCACCCAGTGCTAGAGACGGATCAGCATACCCTGCGCGGGATAGCAGAGGCTTAGAATCGCCATCTAGCTCACCTGGGATATTGAGTGTACCATCTTGTGTACCACTAAAGAGAATATCATTCGGTACGGAAATAACACCATTGGAGGGATCAAATTTAACCGATGCAACTGGCGTTACAGGTTTGGTGTCTTGCTTTACATCTTCTAGCGTTTCACCGCCACCACAGCCTGCTAATGCAGCTGAAACAGCGAGTGGTAGTAACAGTTTCTTCATTGTATTGGCTCCGACATAATTTTATTATTCTTGTTCCCTCGGCCAGCGCCTACCCTTGCCTCTAAGATGTAAGCATAAATAAGCCGCCGAGAATAATTCGTTAAAACTATGTAATTTTGCTTTTAATAAGACATTAGACCAGTTTAACTTAACGCAAAGTGTAGCCTTTCGCCACTCATATTTGCAATAAATTCGATAACTTGCGTCGTGACTATGATAAAATATAGCAAATGTATTTGTTCGAGGTCCAATATGCAAACATATAATGCAGCTAGTAATGCACTAGAAAATAAAGTGATTTTGGTCACAGGTGCGGGTGACGGTATCGGTCGTATTGCCGCAATCCACTATGCCAAGCATGGTGCCACCGTGATTTTGTTAGGGAAAACCACCAGCAAACTAGAAGCGGTTTATGATGAAATCATCAATGCAGGTTATCCTCAACCAGCCATCGTGCCATTGGACCTTAAAGGCGCAACCAAACAACATTATCGAGATCTAGCTTCAACCATTGAGCAACAATTTGGTAAATTAGACGGCCTACTGAATAATGCCGCTATTTTGGGCACTATGGGCCCGTTAGAACATTTCTGTGTATCTACATTTGAAAATGTCATGAAAGTAAATGTTACCGCACAGGCGATGATCACACGTTTTTTATTCCCAATAATGCGCAAAGCACCGAGCGCTTCGGTCATTTTCACATCATCAGGTGTTGGGCGACAAGGCCGTGAATTTTGGGGGGCCTATGCCATCTCTAAATTTGCCACTGAAGGCATGATGCAAACATGGGCATGTGAAGTGGGTAAAACCAATATTCGAGTAAACTGCATCAACCCTGGCGCAACCCGTACTAGCATGCGAGAAGCAGCCTTCCCTGGTGAAGACAGAGACAAGCTAAAAACAGCGGAAGATTTGATGCCAACTTATTTATATTTGATGTCAGATGACTCATTAGAAGTGAACGGCCAATCAATTGATGCACAGCCTAAATAAGTATTTATATTTGCGCTAAAACTAAAAAAGGGCCAATCGGCCCTTTTTTACTGCACTCGCGATTATCGACGCTTAGTTTGCTTCAAACGTTGATTGTGTTTGTGTACAGCTTTTCGAATACGATTTACTTTAGCGCGCTTATCTTTGCGCTTTTCAGGCATCACAGATAACTTAGTCTGTGTCTCAGGTCTCAGGCTCACTGATTTTCTAAGGTAGTTCACGTCTTCTAGCGCCAATTCTTCCCAGCCGCCTTGTGGTAGACGTTTATTCAGCTCAAGCTTACCGTAACGCACACGGATCAAGCGTGACACTTCAACCTCTTGTGACTGCCATAAACGACGCACTTCGCGGTTACGACCTTCTGTTAGCGTTACATTAAACCACTTGTTGATGCCTTCGCCACCACGCGGTTTAATTGATAAAAACTTAGCAGGACCGTCTTCTAATTCAACACCTTGTGAAAGTGTTTTCAAGGTTTGATTCGTGACCTCACCAAATACGCGTACAGAGTATTCACGCTCTACTTCGTATTTAGGGTGCATTAGACGGTTAGCCAACTCACCATCGTTGGTAAAGAGTAATAAACCGGATGTATTGATATCTAATCGGCCAATGGCAATCCAACGATCGCCTTCTAAACGCGGTAATCTATCAAATACTGTACGGCGGCCTTCAGGATCTTTACGCGTACACAGCTCACCTTCAGGCTTGTGGTACATTAAAACTCGGCAAATGCGCTCTTCTTTTTGCTCAATCTTAACCACATGGCCATCAACACGGATCACCGCATTTTCTTCGACTCGGTCGCCTAACTTAGCAACTTTACCATCAACACTGACACGATTTGAATCAATGTACTTTTCCATTTCACGACGCGAGCCAACGCCCGCACGCGCTAATACTTTTTGTAGCTTTTCACTCATTCTGATGGTTCTCTCACAGAAGGATCATTTAACATCTGATCTAGCTTCTCGGTTTGCAGCTCTGGCAGTTTTGGTAGCCCATCCAGCCCTGATAACGAGAAGTAATCTAAAAATAATTTGGTCGTCGCATATAGTGCCGGTTTACCCGGCACTTCTTTATGACCAACCACCTTTATCCATTGTCGCTCTAGTAAACTTTTCATAATATTAGAGCTGACGGTTACACCACGAACTTGTTCAATTTCACCACGCGTAATTGGTTGACGGTAGGCAATCAATGCCAGCGTTTCCAATGTTGCCCGCGAATATTTAGGTGCTTTTTCTTGCCAAAGCATATTGAGCCACGGACTCAAACTTGGGCATGCTTGAAAGCGGTACCCTGTTCCTACTTCAACAAGTCGTACACCGCGTGTTTGGTAGTGTTCGAAAATTGTCTCTATCGCCTGCCCTATTCGTTGATCAGATACATGAATATCTTGCAGCACTGTCTCTTTCATGTGCTTTTTCGATAAAGGCTTATCTGCCACAAAAATTGCGGCCTCAACCAATTCGACAAGTTGTTCATCACTGACTCGGCGTTTCATGTCTCATTTACTTCATAAGGCTAGTAGAAGGCGCGGTATTATGACAGAGCTGAGACTACTCTTGTAGCTTTAATGACAAATAAATTGCACTGTCTAAAGAGATTTGAACGATCGAAATTAACTGCTCTTTTAGCAACTCTAGCATCGCAATGAATGTGACTACCACACCGCTGCGGCCTTCTTGCACACTAAATAACCGAGCAAACTCTACCGACTCTGATTGCGCGCTTAAATATTGCAGTATCATCGACATCCGCTCACGCGTAGACAAAGCCTCTGCGCTGACTTGGTGATGCTCGAATTGCTTAGCTCTGGCCATCACTTCACTCATCGCCAGCAGCAACTCTTTTAAGTCCACATCGGGTAATGACGTCTCATTGTGCTCTGTATCTTCAATCAATGCACGAGCAACAAAAATGTCTCGCTCTTCACGGGGAATGTTGTCGAGATTTTCAGCGGCAACTTTAAACTGTTCGTACTCTTGCAAACGCCGAACAAGCTCCGCACGCGGATCTTCCTCTTCCTCAAGTTCTTCATGGGTAGGTAGTAATAGTCGGGACTTAATTTGCGCCAATAAAGCTGCCATTACCAAGTACTCACCGGCCAATTCCAGTTGTAGCTCTTGCATCATCTCAACATATTGCACGTACTGCTGGGTAATGCTAAGGATCGGTAACTCTAATATATCCAGTTTATGACGCTTTATAAGATACAATAACAAATCTAATGGACCCTCAAAGCTTTCGAGGATCACCTGTAAGGCGTCTGGTGGAATATAAAGATCTTCTGGCTTTTCTAATACGGCTTCCCCGTTCAAAAAAGCCAGAGGGGATGTTTTACTAGAAACTTCTGTCATGAATTATTCAAATGGCGTGGTATCACCACATCCATGACGTAAAATTTCGACATTGTCTTCAGACATATCAACCACTGTCGTTGCTTGCTCGATTAAGTAGCCGCCATGCACAATCAAATCAACGTGCTTTTCAAGTTGCATGCGGATATCGTCAGGGTCAGACTCAGTAAAGTGCTCGCCAGGTAAAATAAGTGAGCAAGACATCAAAGGCTCGTTAAGCTCTTCTAAAATCGCGCAGGTTATTGGATGCTCAGTGACGCGAATACCTATGGTTTTTTTCTTGTCGTTTATCAATCTTTTAGGGACCTCTTTGGTGCCCTTTAAAATGAAGGTATACGGTCCCGGCGTATTATTTTTTATCAAACGAAACATTTGATTATCAACACGCGCATAAGTCGACAATTCAGATAGATCGCGACACATTAGTGTGAAGTTGTGATGTTTTTCGATCCCACGGATACGCTCAATGCGTTCTTTTGCCTGCTTGTTTCCCAAACTACACCCGATCGCATACCCCGAGTCAGTTGGATACACAACCACTCCGCCTTTTTGGATGATTTCGACCGCTTGACGGATCAATCTGGCTTGCGGATTATCTGGGTGAATATGAAAAAATTGACTCATGCTAACATTCCTCTGTGGCTCCCCAAAACTGCCATACACCTTGGCAATCTTTTGGTAAGTATAGATTTCTTCCTAAATCTAACCAGCTCATAGGGTAATGAAAATCAGAACCTTGGCTGGCTAATAAATTATATTCTTGCGATAGCTGACCAAGAAACTGTCTTTCACTTGGCGCTTGTTGCGGCTGTGCCACCTCCATCGCTTTACCACCCGCACCGGTGAATTCATCCAGTAATTTTCGCAGCCATTTATTGGACATCTGATAACGCCCAGGGTGAGCCAATACCGCAACGCCGCCCGCCCCTTGTATGGCTTCTATGGCTTCTTGCATAGAGCACCAAACACTGGGCACATAGCCGGTCTTATTGCGCGCTAAAAACTTTTTAAATACACCCTGAATATTTTTTGCCACACCACGCTCCACCAGCGCCTTCGCAAAATGAGCACGGGTTATCTCTGCACCTTGTGCCAACTCTAAGGCTTGCGCATAAATACCTTCGTAGCCGCGCTTTTCGAGCCGAGCTCCAATCTCTTTAGCGCGTTCACGGCGTTTTTGCTGCTGCTGTGTCAATAATACCTGCAGATTCGCATCATTGATGTCAATATTTAAACCAACGATATGAATTTCAAAACTTTCCCACTTGGTAGAAATCTCAACGCCTGAAATCAATTTTAATGCTAAGTTTTTCTCTGCAATATAGTCACGTGCAACAGGTACGCCTGCCACCGTATCGTGGTCAGTCAACGCCAGTACATCAACGCCTTTTTCTGTTGCCCGCTCAATAAGCTCAGGTACTGCTAAACGCCCATCAGAAAAAGTGCTATGACTGTGTAAGTCATATTTAATCAAAATTTTCCCCTTAAAAACCAATCGAGCGCAGTATACCATGCCAATAAAGCCGAGTGCGCTTTTATTTAATTAGACCCAAAAGCAAGTAACTGTACAGGCTAGTTTACTAGGTCAAAAATCGTATTATTTTGGTAGATAACAGACGATTGTTTATTTTTTGATTTTAGTGCTTGACAGTTTGCACCCGAGTAGGGTTTACTGTAGGTACTTAAATTGACATAACGAAAACTTTACAAATGAATCTAACACAAAAAACAAAAATCGTTTGGTGGTGGCGCTCGTAACTGCGGGTGTGATTCGTTGTGTCTAACAACTTTTAAACCCGCGCTGAGTACGCGGGTTTTTTTATGGAATTTTTTTAGTGATTAACAATTTTTGCAACAATTCATCTACAAAATCTTGGTGGTGGTGCCTGAAATAGCGGGAAGGCATTGTTGTAACTAAATACACACCCCCCGCAAGTGAAAATACTTCGGGGGGTTTTTTGTACTAAAGAGGAATGAGGTTTGATTTTTAGTCATATAACTACAACACCGGGTGAGGTGACGAGTATAAGGCAGCGGCGCGATTATATCGAAAGCCCTCTGTCATTATATGCCGCCCTCAACAAGCCCAATACACTGTTGCTAGAGTCCGCAGAAATAGACTCTAAAGACAATGTAAAGAGTATTATCTTGGCAGACGCAGCGCTTCGTATTGAGTGCAACGGACTTGAAGTGAAAGTACGTGCATTATCAAATAATGGTGAGCAATTGCTAAATTATTTGGCAGATCAAGTAAGCAACTGCACTGTTGTAAAAGAGTATGCAGTACTTACTCTGACATATAATGCTCAAGATTTAACATTAGATGAGTACAGTAAGCTAAAAGCAGACAACGCATTTAGCGCATTACGTACTTGTATCAACTCGATTAAACGTAACTCAGATACGCCATTCTCTGTCTTCTTAGGCGGAGTATTTGCCTATGATATGGTGGCCAACTTTGAAACCTTGCCAGCGGTGCCTGATGGCAAGAATGACTGCCCAGATTATGTATTTTATCTGGCAGAAACAATCGTCATGATTGACCATCAAGCTAAAACCACTGAGCTAATAGGCAATGTGTTTAACGGCCCAGATGTTCATGCGAACTGTTTTGAAGTAGGCAAACAACTAGAAGAACTCAATCGCCAATGTGATGAATACGAGACCTATAAAGAAGCACCTGAAAACACTTCAAATGAGGTCAATGTTGATATCAGTGATGAGTTATTCAAAGATCAGGTGATCCAATTAAAGAAAAATATTGTCGATGGTGATATTTTTCAAGTGGTTCCCTCTCGTACCTTCTCACTGCCTTGTGCCAAACCACTCGCAGCTTATAAGCATTTGAAGAAGCAAAACCCAAGTCCATATATGTTTTATATGCGAGATGAAAAGTTTGTGCTATTCGGAGCCTCTCCTGAGTCGGCTTTGAAATACTGCCAAGACAGTAATCAAGTCGAAGTTTACCCAATTGCTGGCACACGCCCTCGCGGCAAATTTGCAGATGGCTCCATTAACCCTGACTTGGACAGCCGTATTGAACTAGAACTGCGTGACGACAAAAAAGAGCGTGCAGAGCACTTAATGCTGGTTGATTTGGCGCGAAATGACGTTGCTCGAATTAGTGTGCCAGGTACCCGCCATGCTAAAGAGTTGCTCAAAGTAGACCGCTATTCACAGGTCATGCACTTAGTGTCTCGTGTTGTTGGCCAATTAAAACCCGACCTTGATGCACTGCACGCCTATCAAGCCTGCATGAACATGGGAACCCTAGTCGGCGCGCCCAAAGTAAAAGCAGCACAACTGGTTCGCGATACAGAGAAACAACGACGCGGTAGTTATGGTGGTGCCGTTGGCTATTTAACTGGTGATGGTGCGATGGATACGTGTATCGTCATTCGATCTGCATTTGTAAAAAATAACATCGCCCATGTGCAAGCTGGTGCTGGGGTTGTTTATGACTCAGACCCACAAGCCGAAGCCGATGAAACCAAAGCCAAAGCGCGCGCAGTGATCAAAGCGATTCAGTCAAGTTATCAAGGAGTGGGTCATGACGCCTAAAGTATACTTTTTAGATAATTTCGACTCATTCAGTTATAACCTTGTTGATGAGTTATCCCAACTTGGTAGCGAGTTAGTTGTATATCGTAATCATATCGACGCACGAACCATCTACGACAAAATGTGTAATGAAACCGTGCCTGTTGTATTGGTACTATCACCAGGTCCAGGGAAACCGAGTGAAGCGGGCTGTTTACTTGAACTGATTGAATTGTGCAAAGGTAAGTTCCCAATGCTAGGTATTTGTCTTGGCCAACAAGCACTCACACAAAGTTATGGCGGTACTATTGGCCATGCGGGTGAAACGGTGCATGGGAAATCATCACAAATTGATGTCGAAGAACACCCTGTTTTTGCAGGTCTGGGTAGGAAGTTTCCTGTCGCGAGATATCACTCCCTGATGGCGACAAGTGTACCTGAGTCTTTAAAGATTATTGCTCGATACCAAGATATTCCGATGGCGGTATACCATTCAACTGACAAAGTAATTGGTTACCAATTCCATCCTGAATCAATTTTAACGCCAGATGGTGCGAAGCTGCTTAAGCAAAGCATCGATTACTTGACCTGTTAGGAGGCAACATGGACAGTTTAAATCAGCTGATTGATCAGCAATCACTTAGCTTTGAACAAGCAACAGAGTTATTTGGGCAAGTTATGCAAGGCGCGCTATCCGAAGTTGAATTAACCGCCGCCCTCATCGCACTAAAAATAAAAGGTGAGACAGCCGCAGAAATAGCTGGCGCTGCTAAAGCAATGCGAGATCACGCTGTGGCTTTTGATAATCGCGGTCTATATTGCGCAGATAGCTGTGGTACAGGTGGCGACGGTACCAATACCATCAACGTCAGCACAACCGCAGCCATTGTTGCTGCTGCTTGCGGTATCCCCATGGTCAAACACGGTAATCGCAGTGTTTCAAGTAAATCAGGATCCGCTGATTTACTACGTACGCTGGGTATTAACCTAGAAATGACCCCTGAGCAAGGGGCAAACTGCCTAGAGAAAACCAATTTTGCATTTTTATTTGCGCCGCTTTATCACAGTGGGGTTAAGCACGCGATGCCTGTACGTACCAAACTCAAAACACGTACATTGTTTAACATTTTAGGTCCGCTCGCAAATCCTGCAAAGCCACAACTTCAATTACTTGGCGTGTATGATCCTGCCCTATGCCGTCCAATGGCTGAAACGCTTAAAATGCTCGGAACAGAACGGGCGATGGTGGTACATGGTGCTGGATGTGATGAAATCGCACTGCACGGAACAACGCAAGTCACTGAGCTTAAAGACGGTGAAATCACTGAATACACGCTAACACCCGCTGATTTCGGATTAGATAACTACTCACTTGAAGAGATTGCCGGCGATACTCCTGAATATAACGCACAAGCGACACGCGATATTTTAGCAGGCAACGGAAAGGCAGCCCACAATGCAGCGATTGCCGCCAATGTCAGCGCGTTATTGGTAATGTCTGGCAAAGCCAACAACCTTAAAGAAGGCACGAAGCAAGTTTTAGACGTATTAGCATCAGGTCATTGTGTTCAAACACTGCAAACAATTGCGGAGGTCAGTCATGGCTAACGTCTTAGAAAAGATCGTAGAAGACAAAAAAGTGGAGCTCATTGAGCGTAAAAAGACACTGCCATTAAGTGAGTTTCAATCATTGGTTAAACCAAGTGAACGTGACTTTTATGGCGAAATGGCAAAATCTGGCATTCAGTTCATTTTAGAGTGTAAAAAAGCATCTCCTTCAAAGGGGTTGATCAGAGAGAACTTTGACTTAGATGAAATTACGTCAGTTTATGCCAAATATGCAACCTGTATCAGTGTGTTGACTGATGAAAAATACTTCCAAGGTAGTTTCGATTACTTAAGTTATGTCCGCAGTAAAGTTGAGCAGCCACTTATCTGCAAAGACTTCTTCATCGACGAATACCAAGTATATCTCGCTCGCCTGAAAGGCGGCGATGCCATCTTATTAATGCTGTCTGTATTAGATGATGAAACGTATGAAAAACTGGCCGCACTTGCCCACTCTCTGAACATGGCTGTACTCACAGAAGTGAGCAACGAAGAAGAAGTGCACAGAGCACTGAATCTGGATGCGCAGCTTATCGGTATAAATAACCGTAATTTGAGAGATCTAAGTACTGACTTGGCAACTACTGAGCAGCTGAGAAAGCTTATCCCAAGTGACAAGACCGTTATCTCTGAATCAGGTATTTACACACATAATGATGTTAAGCGACTCACAACACACTGCAATGGCTTCTTAGTCGGTAGCTCTTTAATGGCTGAAACCGATCTGGAAGGTGCCTGTCGCAAACTGATTTTGGGTGAAAATAAAGTCTGTGGTTTAACCCGAGTTGATGATGCCCTTGCGGCATATCAAGCTGGCGCAGTGTACGGTGGTTTGATTTTTTATCCAAAGTCTCCACGCTTTGTCGACTATGACTGCGCGCGCGCCGTAGTGGATAGTGCCCCACTCAAATATGTTGGCGTGTTTGTTGATGCGCCGCTTGAGCAGGTTGTGGAATATGCGCAAAGTCTTAGGTTGAGTGTGGTGCAACTACATGGTCATGAAACGCAAGAGTTCATCAGTGCACTACGTAAGCAATTGCCAGTCAATTGCCAAATTTGGAAGGCTCAGGGCATTGTTGACGAATTTCCTGTGCCTTTTGATGAAGTAGACAAACACCTATATGACACAAAAACGGCATCGGCTTTTGGCGGAACTGGAAAAGTTTTCAACTGGCAACTACTTAAAAGTGCAAAAAAACCATTTATGCTTGCAGGCGGTCTTAATGCAGACAATGTTAAAGACGCTTCCTATTTAGGTGCAGCAGGCTTTGATCTTAATTCAGGGGTGGAGACGAGCCCCGGTAAAAAGTGTCCTGCAAAATTACGCGACGCTTTTAACAATATTCGAAAATACTGAGGTGGATAGAATGAATACAGGATATTTTGGTGATTTTGGCGGCATGTATGTCCCAGAGTTACTCGTACCAGCACTAAAACAGCTTGAACAGGAATTTGAAAAAGCACAGCAGGATGAAAGCTTCAAATCTGAGTTCTATGCACTACTAAACGAATACGCGGGCCGTCCAACACCGTTGACGCTTTCTCGCAACCTAGTTAAAAACCCAAAAGTTAAACTGTACTTAAAGCGCGAAGACTTACTGCACGGCGGTGCACATAAAACCAACCAAGTATTAGGTCAAGCACTACTTACTAAACGCATGGGTAAAAAAGAAGTCATCGCTGAAACAGGTGCGGGACAACATGGCGTCGCAACCGCGCTAGCCTGTGCACTACTGGGCTTAAAATGTCGAGTTTATATGGGTGCAAAAGATGTTGAACGTCAGCAGCCTAATGTGTTCAGAATGCGCTTAATGGGTGCTGAAGTCATCCCTGTCACAGCAGGCTCTGGCACGTTAAAAGACGCGGTAAATGAA
Organism: Pseudoalteromonas luteoviolacea; assembly: GCF_000814765.1. Taxonomy (GTDB): domain Bacteria; phylum Pseudomonadota; class Gammaproteobacteria; order Enterobacterales; family Alteromonadaceae; genus Pseudoalteromonas; species Pseudoalteromonas luteoviolacea_H. The sequence continues at coordinate 179,048 of NZ_JWIC01000003.1, read as the reverse complement.
GCTATGCGTGATTGGTCTGCAAACTACAAAACAGCACACTACTTATTAGGCACGGCTGCTGGCCCTCACCCATTCCCAACAATCGTACGTGATTTCCAACGTATGATCGGCGAGGAAGCAAAACAACAAGTCATTGAAGCCGAAGGTCGCTTACCTGATGTCGTAATGGCGTGTGTTGGCGGTGGCTCCAATGCAATCGGTATGTTTGCAGATTTTATTGATGAAAAAGACGTTAAGCTTGTAGGCATCGAGCCTGCTGGTAAAGGCCTAGATACAGACGAGCACGGTGCAGCCCTGTGTAAAGGCAGTACAGGTATCTTACACGGCGCGTATACTTATATTATGCAAGACAGTGATGGACAAATTGAAGAGTCCTACTCAGTGTCTGCCGGCCTGGACTACCCAGCTGTGGGTCCTCAGCACGCCTACTTACACAAAACAGGCCGTGCACAATATGTAGGGATCACAGATACAGAGGCACTTGATGCTTTCCAAGCGCTAGCAAAACATGAAGGAATTATCCCTGCCCTTGAATCAAGCCATGCAATTGCGTATGCATTAAAGTACGCAGAGCAGCAAACTGAAGAAACCGTGATTGTCGTAAACCTAAGTGGCCGTGGTGACAAAGATCTTGCCCATGTACACAATGTATTGAATGAGCGAGGTGCACTATGAGCCGTTACAGCAACTTATTTACACGCCTAAACGACGCCCGAGAAGGTGCATTTGTGCCATTTGTAACACTCGGCGATCCAACTAAAGAAATCAGTATTGATATCGTAAAAAGTTTGATCGATGGCGGCGCTGATGCACTTGAACTTGGGATCCCATTCTCAGATCCAATTGCAGATGGCCCAGTTATCCAAGCGGCAAATATCCGCGCACTTGAAAGTAAAATTAACACACAAGATTGCTTTGATATCATTCGTCAGATCAGAGAGTACAATGCAGACATTCCAATTGGTTTACTGCTGTATTCCAACTTAATCTTTGCACAAGGTTTGGAAAACTTTTATCAGCAGGCAAAAGATGCTGGGGTTGATTCTATCTTAGTGGCTGACGTGCCTCTGCATGAATCAAAAATGTTCAGACAAGCTGCGCAGCAAGCTGAAATTGAACCAATCTTCATCGCAACACCAAACGCCAGCGATGATACGCTTCGTCAATGTGCAAGCTATGGCCGCGGATATACTTACCTGCTATCACGTTCAGGTGTGACTGGCACAGAAACTAAAGCAGAAATGCCAGCAGATACCATGATCAATAAACTGCATGAATATAATGCAGCGCCTACACTATTAGGCTTTGGGATCTCTGCACCGGAGCACGTACAAGCAGCCATTAAATCAGGGGCAGCGGGTGCAATCTCAGGATCAGCGGTCGTGAAAATTATTGAAGATAATTTGAATGAGCCGGCACTGATGTGCGAGCGTTTACGTGAGTTTGTTGCAACCATGAAGGCTGCAACAGCGAAGTAAGCTTACTTAATCAGCTAGGGCATCTTTAAATGCCTTAGCTGGTTTAAATAGCACTTTATTTTGACCTTCTATGATAATTTCTTCCCCAGTTTTTGGGTTTCTTCCCGGCTTTGCTGGATGATAACTTAGCGTCAACGAGCCAAAACCAGATAAAGCAACAGGATCGCCTTCTGACAATCGTTTTGTAATGGCGTTTAAAATGCTGTCTAACGCGGCTTTTGAATCCTTTTTAGTCAGTTCGTTGCGCTCAGACATCGCTGAAACTAATTCACTCTTATTCATTGAGTTCTCAAATTATTTTTAAGGTGTGCGGAGGCTAGAAGTTTAGCAGCTAAAAGTCAATCTTGAACTTATAGTCATAACTTGATACAACGCAATAGAGGTATGGTAGCGCGAGGTTTTAAATGGCATTTATTGTTGAGTATTTACCCCTAATCCTATTTTTTCTCGTCTATAAATTTATGGATATATTTTGGGCTACGGGGGTTTTAATTGTCGCATCTTTAATACAAATGGCATGGCAATATTTTAAAGACGGCGCAATCTCACAAAGGCATTGGATCTTCTTTGCCATCGCTTTATTACTCGGCGGACTAACCATACTATTCCAAGACGAACAATTCATTATGTGGAAAGCCACTATCATATACGCTGCGCTAGGTATCACACTACTGGTGTCACACCATGTTTTGGGTAACAACCTCACAAAAAAAGCCTTGCTTGGTATCCTTAACAGCGCAATGAAGCAAATGCATCAAACTGATAAAGACGACAAAAAACATTCCAACCAGCAAAAAGCCGAAGACCTCCCGATCCCTGACTCTCTCTTTGTGCAGCTTAACGTCGCTTGGTCAGTGCTCTTTTTCATCATTGCAATATTAAATTTAATCGTAGCTTATACTTTCTCGCTCGACTTTTGGGTCAACTTTAAGGTCTTTGGCTTAATGGCAATCACCTTTATCGCCGTCATGTTAACCATCGCCAAGGTATCTAAATATCTTCCAGAAGATGAATAAGGAAAACGCTGTAATTCACCCTATGTCTATACAGTTACACGCTATATGAAAGTGAAAATAACTCGGGAAAAGATCCAGCCAAAATGACACCCCTTGCTATATTTTAAGCAAGGCATATTTTCATTAAGGTGGCCCTTTGAACGCACATCAATATCGATGGTTTGAATTATTCTCTGTTTTTATTTTTCTTCCTTGTATCGCTTATTTCTTTCGCGCAGAGCTTGCCAACTGGCTCTTCCCTGCGCTGATAACCTTAATGGTGGTATGTACCTACCTGCTGCTCACCGATCCGCACTTTAAACGGTTCAGGCTCACTAGCCTCGGGCAATTTTCCGCCATTAAAAAACGACTGTTTTCAATGTTTTTTATCGGAGCGCTCTTCTCTGGCATGCTGTATGGGTTAATCAGCCAAGAAAGCTGGTTTTCATTACCCATCAATTCAACATTAGACTGGTTAGTGCTATTAATCGCCTACCCTGTTTTGTCTGTTTTGCCGCAAGAGCTCATTTTTAGAAGCTACTTTTTTCATCGCTACAAGCACATATTACCCAGTAAAACTGTGAGAGTCATTCTCAGTGCCAGTGTGTTTGCATTGGCTCACTGCGTTTATGATAACTGGATGGCCATCATTCTGTCGTTTTTAGGCGGGCTGCTGTTTTCATATACCTATGCACACAGTCGGTCGTTAGCTGTATGCGTTTTAGAGCATAGTTTATGGGGGCTTTGGATATTTACAATTGGAGCTGGAAAATATTTAGATGCTGGCGTCACGTTTACATAAAACGTGGGGCAAAGGCCCCACGTTTTTAAATGTTAAAAACCAAATAAACTGACGGCGAAGTACTTAGTGGCCACTGTGTTTACAAATATGACCAGTAAGATGACTGGAATAAAAGTCGACAGTGAGAAATTGACATACTTCTCCATAAAGCTGCCTTTGTAACTTTCACAGCCCTGTGACAGTTCATCTGAAAGATTTGCTTTTCTCCAGCGGTATGTCACGAACAAACAAAGTAGTAAGCCATTAAATGGTAAAATTGTGTCGTAGAATACATCGGAAACAATATCAAAGAAGCTCTTATCTACGCCACCGTACTGAGTAAACTTCGTTAACCACTCGACCATACCAAATGACATTGTACACATCACGGTTAACACACCTGTCGAAACAGCCAACACTGTCAATGACTTCTTACGACTGTAACCTTTAGCTTCCATTAAGCTCGCTGTCGGAACTTCAACAATCGACACCAATGAGGTAATCGCAGCAAAAAACACCAATAAGAAGAAGATGCCTGCAACAATCGATGCACCGGTATACCCAATATCTGCCTGCATCGTTAAGAATAACTGCGGTAAATAAACAAAAATCATAGATACAGACGAGTCTGATAATTCGTCAAGTTTAACGTCAGGGTTAAAACTGAAAATAGCTGGAAGTACCATCAAACCTGCGATGAATGCCACCAAAGAATCTGTGACTGCCACCATTTTAGAACTACCTACAATGTCCTCTTTCTTTGAGATGTAAGATGCGTAGGTGATCAAAATACCCATGCCAAGAGACAATGAGAAAAACGCTTGTGACAATGCACCATTGAGGACACTGGCATCCATTTTCGAAAAGTCAGGGACAATGTAATAACGTACACCCGCCATGGCATTATCGAGCGTCAATACATAAGCCACTAAGCCGATTAACAGGACAAATAAAGCAGGCATCATCAGCTTTGCGGCCTTTTCAATCCCTTCTTTTACGCCACCGACTAAAATAAGATTCACTAAGATAGCGACGCCAGCCATGTAGCCGAAAACACTATACTCGTTAATGAATACGCCAAAGTTATTCGGGTTTGCCAGCTGGTCCAGGTTCCCCATGAAAGTTTGTACCAGATAACCAAAAATCCACACAGTGATAACCATGTAAAAGACCGCAATCATAAACGGGGTTAATACGGCTAATGCCCCCGCAAACGACCACTTTTTATCACCCCCAGTTAAAGAGTGATAAGCACCATACGGATCTTTTTGTGCTTTGCGGCCAAGGGCCATTTCAGCAATCATAACGGGTAGACAAATAAATATAACAAACAGCGCATAAACAATTAAAAATGCACCGCCGCCATTTTTTGCAGCAGAAACTGGGAATCCAACTAGATTTCCGATCCCCACAGCGGACCCTGCCGCTGCCAAAATGAAACCCAGTCGAGAGCTAAATTGCTCGCGATTTGCACTCATTAAAACAACCTTATTATTATTTTTTCATGATAGTCGAAGGACTGTAACAGCCATGCCCTGAGGATTTCAAGTATAAATAGGGATTCTCCTCAGATAACGTCATTTCATTTACATTTAGGGACAATCCGGTCTATGATACGAAACACAAAATTAATTACGCATTATTTCTGATTATTATGCTTTACATGATTTACTCAACGGATGTGGAAAACTCTCTAGAAAAACGTATGAAAGCAAGACCAGCTCATTTAGCGCGCCTAAACGCGTTAAAAGAGGAAGGTAGGCTGTTTGCAGCAGGTCCTCTGCCCGCGATTGATGATGAAAACCCAGGAGATGCTGGATTTACCGGGTCATTGGTCATTGCCGAGTTTGCTTCTTTACAAGACGCCGAAACATGGGTTGCTGCCGACCCTTATATCGAAGCTGGCGTATACGCAAATAGCGTAGTCAAACCATATAAAAGAGTACTACCTTAACAAAGTTCAGCACGGGTTAAGACAAGTGAGCTTAACCTGCTTTACAAGATGTTAAGCAACCCAAACGTGGAGCTTAGAATGCAGTTGCCTTTCTGTTTTGCTATTTTAGCGCTTGTTTCTGTCCTGACTATAAATCAGGCACATGCGACTGGGCAAAACACCATAAGTAAAAAAGAAGCCGTACAATTAGCAACCACCAAACAACCAGGGAAAACACTCAAAATCTCCCTTGAAGGTGATTACTTTGTTGTGCGTATTTTACAAAGCGACGGCAGGATAGTTGATGTAAAAGTCCACAAAATAACGGGTGAAGTGAAGAAGGACTGACAATGCGAATTTTAGTAATTGAAGATGACGTACAACTGGCTGAAAACCTAAGAAATGTGCTAGAAAAAGAAAAGTACAGCGTTGACCTGTGTCATGATGGTGAAAACGGCCTTTTTCATTTGACAGAGTACCCGCTTGATTTAGCGGTTGTCGACTTAGGCCTTCCTAAGCTAGATGGTGTAGAATTAATTAAACGTGCCCGTGCGCAAGATATCAAGATCCCAATTTTGATACTCACAGCCCGTGATCGCTGGCAAGAAAAAGTAGAAGGCTTAGATGCGGGTGCCGATGACTATCTCACTAAACCTTTCCATGTTGAAGAGTTAATCGCACGTTGTAATGCGCTGATCAGAAGAAGTGCAGGACAAGCTAACCCTGAGATTAGTATTGGCCCTATCACATTACATACCCGCTCTCAGCAAGTGTTCGTGAATGAAAGAGAGCTGTCATTGACCGCTTATGAATATAAAGTGCTCGAATACTTAATGGTCAACCCTCATAAAGTGATTTCTAAATCTGAGCTAACAGAGCATATCTATGATCAAGACTTTGATTTAGACTCCAATGTCATTGAAGTATTTGTTTTGCGATTACGTAAAAAGCTCGATCCCGATGGTTCATTAAACCCAGTGGAAACCTTACGCGGTAGAGGTTATAGGTTCAAAACTCAGTGGTAAGTAGCGCACAGATCTCTCTAAAAATAAGGCAAGGTTTCATCCTTGTCTTTGTTTTAATCGTTGCGCTACCTGCTTTGTTTTTCTCTATCGGTCGCGCTTATTATGCCACCTTAGTCGATGCCACTGAAAAAACCCTTGAAGCGCATCTTTATTCATTAATCTCAGAGGTTGAGTTTTTATCTGATGGTATATCAATGCCAAGGACAATCCTCGCCCCAGAACTAAACCGCTTAAATTCAGATACTTATGCTTTAGTGTATCAAGAAAACACCCTCGTCTGGTATTCAGAATCTGCGGTCAACCTCACCGTCACACCGGATGTATCTCAGACACAAGCTGGCGCATCTGAATTCAAAAAAGTCCGTTATAACGGAGAGGACTATCGACAGCTGAGCTTGACCGTTATTTTAGGTAATGCAGAGCAATCTCAGCAGGCAAAATTCATCCTATTAAAGAAAAACTCAGCGCTGCTAGCACTGATGTCAGAATTTAGAAATACCTTGGTCAACTGGATGCTGATAATGGGCGTTGTTATTGCCGCATTGATGGCCATCGGATTTGTATGGAATGCACGCCCTCTGCAACGCTTAGACAAAGAGATAACAGAGGTCGAAGCAGGCGAGAGAGATAAGATATCAGGTTTATATCCTGTAGAGCTGACCACGATAAAAGCCGATCTTAACTTATTGCTAGATTCACAAAGGCGACAAAAAGAGCGCTACCGTGCCTCTTTAAGTGACTTGGCACATGCTTTGAAAACACCATTGGCAGTGCTTAAATCTAGCCCACTTGCAGCCGATTCGGAAGCACAAGAGCAATTAGATCGTATTAATGCAATGATTGAACACCAGCTCAAACGGGCAGCGACAGGTGGTTCTGATACCTGGAAAAAGCAAACCACTGTCAAACCTGTTTTAGACTCTATCCTCAATGCCATGGGAAAAGTCTACCTGGATAAGGGAATAGACTTCACAGCTGACTGTGATCAGAGCGCTGCATTTCTTGGTGATAAAACTGATTTAATGGAAATTTTAGGTAATATCATCGATAATGCATGTAAAGCATGTGTGCATAAAGTTGATATCACTGTTAAAACGGACACCGAAAAAGGGATTGTATTCATAATTAGTGATGATGGCCCAGGTATTCCTGAAAACAAACGAGAGGAACTTTTACAACGTGGCTCTAGGCTAGACACCTATGAAGCGGGACACGGTGTGGGGATGGCAATTGTTTCTGATCTGGTTGCTTCCTATCATGGCAAAATCATTATTGACTATAGTGAGCTTGGCGGTGCCCAATTTACAATAGAGTTTAGCGATGACCAAAACCATTAAATTTGTTCTATTTCTTGTTATTACATTCAGTTTTGAGGCGCTGGCTCGCACTGAGACACTCAAAGACTGTAGCCATCTAGAGTCAGATCATCCTCAAAAAGCCAAAAAATATTTGATGTGCTTAGATAGCAACATTGAGCTGCTTGAACGTAATCGTCAGACTTGGATCACGAAATTAATCATGGACACCGAAGAACTTGAGAAAAATACCGGTAATACACAATTAATGCCCATAATACAACGCGGCATTCTCAATCAAAGTCGATATATGGATGATGCCTGTAAGTGGAGGTATTTGAAAGAGTTGCCAAATTCGACGCGAGCAGCCAAAGTGTTCAAGCGCTGTAAAATTTCCTTTTTACAGCTGCATATCAAAGAATTACAAACTAACTTTTAGACTCTTCATAGCTACCTAGCATGGTCGCCAACCAGCGGCCATCTTCACTATTCTCTAGGCCGATTTTGACCACCATCGTCAATGGTACCGATAACAACATGCCTACGGTGCCCAATAGCCAACCCCAAAATATTAATGATACAAAAACCACTAACGTCGACAGTCCAACACCTTTACCCATATACTTTGGCTCAATAATATTACCCATGATGGTGTTGATAGATAAATAACCCGCGGCGACCAAACCACTGACAACTGGGCCATGTGTGACTAAAGCTAACAAAACAGGTGGCACAGCCGCGATAATAGAGCCGATATTTGGGATATAATTAAGTAAAAAAGCCAATACGCCCCACAGTACAAAGTAATCAACATCAAGCAGCCATAATAAAAAACTCGCTAAAACGCCTGTGGCTAACGACACCAATGTTTTAATCGCCAAATAACTATTGATTGAATTTAAAAAACGGTCAATCTGCTGCATTTTCATCTGTGGATCATCTAGTGCAATATGTACTTTTTTACTGAGCATAGGTGCTTCAAACAACATAAAAACTACCGTGAGTAAAATTAAGAAGATATTTGCCATTACACCACCAAAGCCCGCAAGCATATTGGTAGCGACATCAATCATTTTACCTGGATCAAACAAGGCAATAAGCTGCTGCTTATCAATCAATATATTATAATTTGCTGCGGTATCAACCAGCCAAATAAATTTGCCTTGAAGCGCTTCTCTATAACTTGGTAACTGCTGGGAAAAGTCATTTAGAGACTGCCCTACCAAGCCAGCTAAACTCATCCCTAATAGCCCTACTAACGCGATAATAATGACAATTGCAGCCCCTTTTGGAATACGATAACTGGCGAAAAACTTAAGTAAGGGATTACAAATAATCGCAATAAATGCAGCTAAAATAAACGGCACTAAAATGTCATTTGCAAGTTTTACACCTGCCAATACAATGAATAATGATGCCAATACAACTAAGCTCTTGTTTATGCCGGTCAATGATGACACTGTTGATCCTTATGCGAGGTCGCAACGTTGAAGGTAAAGTTAACACTTAACTTTTATATGTATCTGCTACTATTGTAATTGAATTTAAATTCAAAGCACTAGGGCTAATTAAAAAACATACATAAACCAAATCATAATTGAGCGTGGAATGAATATATTGATCACGGGTGGAACCGGACTAATTGGGCAGGAACTTTGTAAGTTTTTAATCAACAAATACAACTTGGTCGTGTTGACTAGGAATGAGTTAAAGGCAAGACAGCTGATAGGACAAAACTCACGCTTTGTCACTTGTCTTTCAGAAGTGGACTTTAATGACATTGACATCATCATTAACCTTGCAGGAGAACCCATAGCTGACAAAAGATGGAGCGACAAACAAAAACAAGCGATCATCGAAAGTCGAGTGGGTATTACGCAACAAATCACTGACTATGTAAATGCAGCTGAGACGCCACCCCATACATTCATCTCCGGCAGCGCCATTGGATTTTATGGCAGACAAAACGCAGATATCGCAGTCGATGAAACATTCGACAAACCTTATGACGAATTTAGCCACCAGCTGTGTCGTGACTGGGAACAAGCAGCATTAAAGAGTCAAAGTGAGCAAACAAGAGTCTGCTTGCTGCGTACCGGTGTCGTGTTGTCTCGTCGCGGCGGAGCTCTCAAAAAAATGTTGCCTGCATTTTCTTGGGGCATGGGTGGACCGATGGGTTCAGGGAAGCAAATGATGTCTTGGATACATATCGATGACATGATCCAGCTTATTTTGTTCCTTATTCGCCATACTGAGCTTCATGGGGCATTCAATGCGACCGCGCCTCAACCTGTTTCAAATAAAGAATTCTCAGACTGTCTTGCCACTGTCCTAAACCGCCCTGCTTTTTTCTGGCTACCTGAAAGCTTCTTAAAATGGGCATTTGGAGAAATGTCAGATATTCTAATTTATGGCCAAAAAGTAATCCCCAAAAAAGCACTCGATGCTAACTACAGATTCCGCTATCAATCATTAGAAGAGGCATTGAAACAAATAATGCACTAATTCATAAGTACCCACAGAAAGGGCCAACAATCTGAGCGCCCTTTTTATCTCCTTTTATAAAGTAATCGTTTACATTCACTCACATGAATATGCAGATTTCTAGAGTATGATTATACTTAAACATACCATCTATAAAGAGCCGTATGATTGCCTTACTCTCGATTCAATAAATCCATTCAAACCATATTACACAGCAAGTACTTACTTTCGCTGCGCGAAGCATTTATTGCTCTTTTGCCTTATTTTGTCAGTAGCGCGCTTGCACTGCTTATCATTAACAGCGCACTGTTCTTCAATTTAATTAATAAAAATAATGGATTATATGCGGTATTATTTAATGGTGCGGCACTAATTTTAAGTCTATTTCCGCTCATCGTTGCCACTTCAATCGGCTTCTTTATTTGTAAAAATTATGGGCAGAGCGGGATCATTGGCGCTATGCTTGCCTTACTCAGCTTTTCACTGCATGGACAATATATCATTTTCGTGCAAACTAGCTTTGAGCTTAATCCCACAGGTGCAACGCCGTTTGCCATTATTATCCCCAGTATCAGCAGTTTGTTGTTAGTCCTATGTATGCGGCTTCAGCCAAGCTTTGATAGCTATTTATATCGCGTCAGTCACTTCTTGAGTGAAAAGCTACGCACAATTCTCCCCTTCTCTTTGGTCTTCTTCAGTTTCTACCTGTTTATGCCGCTCCTCTTTGCCATCGGTGACATCATTGCCTTGTGGATCACCCCAGATACCACCAACACCTCTGTTGCTTGGTTAACCTATCAAAGGATGATCATTACACATGGTTTATGGTTTCTGGGAATCCATGGCGACAATACATTTGATATGTTACTTAGCCCTCAGTTTTTATCTGAGCCAATCATACCAGGGATCACAGCAAAAACATTTTACGACACCTTTGTGCTTATCAGTGGGACAGGCTGTTTCGCGGGTCTAATTTTAGCAGCGTTATGTCTTCAGCGTAGCGGCCATGAACGCAACATCGCCAAGCTTTCTATTCCTTTCACCGTATTTAACTTTTGCGAGATCATTGTGTTCGCCCTACCTATATTCTTAAACCCAATCATGCTCGTCCCATTTATCTTAGTTCCGAGCATTAATTTTATATTGGCCTACTTTGTATTAAGTCATGGCTGGGTTGAAGTCTCAAATATTGAGCTCAGCTGGATGACTCCTGCGCTGATCAGCGGCTATAAAGTATCAGGCGGCCTATCTGGTGCCATTTTGCAAGGCGCTTTAATTCTCATCAGTGCTGTCATCTATTACCCTTTCCTCTACTGGCACAACCGCCAAGTTAACTTTGAAAAGGCGATTAACAAACTGACCGATAAATTAAAAATTTCTGAGCAGTTAAGAAGTACCGGGGAATCTGTTTTTATCGCCCACCAGCGAGATATTGACTATGCCAGTAAAGAGCTTAATCAAGTGCTTAATGATATAAGTGAAGGCAAGCTCAAGTTATACTACCAACCACAAATTTGTCAGATCTCAGCAACCGTCAATGGGTTTGAAGCACTCTTAAGACTGCAAAAGCCAAATGGCAATCTAGTTGGCCCTTACTTTCTTGATACATTAATCAAGCATGACCAAACAGATATCATTGACAAGTGGGTTATAGAGCAAGCCCAACGCGACCTTGCATATTTTAGAAAAAAAGACTTTTTCCCGATCATTAGTATCAATGTAAACCCTAAAGTGATGACCAACCATGTGCTCATTAATTACCTATGCGAAACATTCCATCAGTTTCCAAATCAGCTCAAAATAGAAGTTGTCGAGTCCGGTTACTTAAGCGATAAGAACAAAGTCATCAAAAATATCCTTAAACTACGTTCCTCAAAAATAGAAACCGTCATTGACGATTTTGGCACTGGGTACTCCAGCTTATCGATGCTAGCAGATCTGCCTATCGACATTGTTAAGTTAGACAAATCATTATTAGACAATGCCAAAGAGGAATCAGGTGCAGACTTTTACACCTATGTGGTTGAGTTACTTCATAAAATGGATAAACATTTAGTCGCCGAAGGGGTCGAGTCTCAACATCAACTAGAATTTGTACGCGGTCTGCAAATTGAAACCGTGCAGGGATGGTATTACCAAAAAGCTTTACCCAAGCAAGAAATTAGATCTTATCTAACAAATTTCTCCTCCCATAACAGCTAAGAATGTACTTAGAGCGCACCAACGCGCAGTACTGACTGCGACAGTTTATAGCCTAGCACATAGGGCGCTTTATAGAGCCTTACTGGTACACATCAAGCCTTGCACAGTGATCGTAAAAATGAATTGCGCTATGCTGACACACATTCCATTTTACAGCTTTGGCCACTTTTAGGAGAAATATGGTACTCGCTTTATTCGATTTTGATGGCACCATCACAACACAAGACTGTTATACCCAATTTTTATTCTTTGCTACACCCAAGACTCGACTGTATTTGGGTTACTGTATTGTGCTCCCAATCATCCTTTTATATAAACTGGGTATGTTACCTGCAAGTAGAACCCGTCCAATTCTTTCTAAAGTTGCATTTTGGCGTCGCTCTGAAAGCGATGTGATGGACAAAGCATACTCTTATGTCGAGCAGGTTTTGCCACCGTTAATAAGACAGAATATGCTTGAAAAAATACAATGGCACCAATCTGAGGGGCATGAAGTGTTTGTCGTCTCTGCATCACTTAATCCTTATTTGTCGTTGTGGTGTAAACAACATAGCATTCACTTGATATGCAGTGAGCTTGAATGTGTCGATGGGAAGTATACCGGTAACTACACTCATGGAGATTGTAGTGAAGCGAGAAAAGTTGACCTGCTCAAAAAGCAAATCAACCTGTCAGATTATGAACATATCTATGCGTATGGTGATACCAAAGAGGACAATGCCATGTTAAGTATTGCCGACACCCGCTTTTATCAGGGTAAGCAAATCAATTAAATCGTTTACAGGCATAGTCCAATTCAAGTAGAAAAAACCACCACAAACAATATAGGGTTGTTTTAATGCGATACACTCAATCCTATTTAATTTTCATCAAAAAAATAGCCACACAGCATAAACCGAATACGGTCATCTCCGGTATCTTGATAGTAGAAACCTGTCGTATAGGTATCTTTACCATGCACTTTTCCGCAAACAACAGGACCATTTATGTCTGCATTTTGGAAGTCAAACAATGGATAAGTGGTTTTACCCAATACCTTAGTACACTCAAAACGTTCAACACTTCTATCGCCCTGATCATAAAAATACATGCCTGTGACAACAAAGCCTCTAGCACATTCGTACCAACCGTTACCATTGCCATTCATAAACACAGTATATCTTTGCGTTGAGGAAAGTGGCATTCCATCTATGTCTTTGGCCTGAAATCCATACAAACTGCGGTCTTCTCGGGCATTTAAAGCACTGAGTATGTGCACAGCCAAGCGTCTATTCGCATAGTGAGCGATATGCCAATTATTACCTTTACCTAGCATGGTATAAAACTTAAATGCTTGTGTATCAACTTTGCTAGATACCTCCGCTTCTTGACTGTGCTTTAGCTCATACGCATCTAACTCACAAAACCAAAACCCAATCACTAAAAATAAAACAGATTTTAAATACATGACTTTCCCTAATTTCATATTGTTCAGTAAATTGAAGACTAGCCTCTCGCGAAAGAATAACTATTACACTTAATAACAGCACCCAGATATGTGTACAAAAACCCCCGTATGATTCGCCACCTGCTTCCCCTGACAAAACAACAAAAAACTAAACATACACCCTCATACAGTCAGCGACAGTTTGATACAGACGCAGAAAGCTATGCTCATATATTTTATAAATACAACATTAATAAACCTGAGGTTAGACTCAATGATTCAATCACATACGAATAAATATGTGCGCTTAGCGCTTCTCACATTCACCTTAACCAATTTGGCCGCATGTGGCTCAAATAATGAAAACACCGCGCCCAATATTCAAATAAGCACACCTAAGTTCTCTGTCATTCAAAATAGTCAGGGCATTTTGTCTGCTACAGTGAGCGACAATGAAAACAACCTCGATATGCTACAGTGGCAACAAATTGGTGGGCAGGCACAAGCCGTCATTGAAAACCCCAATAAAGCCTCTACTCGGTTTTTAGCGCCGAAGCTACCAGGACATTATCAATTTCGTCTAACAGCTGTGGATAAACAAGGCAGCCAATCTCAGGCAACCATCAATATCGAAGTTAAACCTGTCCACGAATTCGCCGAACCAGCACTCACCAAATTAATGGACAGCCTATATAAAATGCACCAGCCACTGATTGCCAATATGGCACTATCTGTGACTTTTAATGACTTAGACTATACATGGCAAGGCGCCACCGGTTTTGCCAATGTGAAAGAACAACTAAAAATGACGCCCTCACACCCATTTAGAGTTGCGAGTATTACAAAAACAGTAACGGCTGCTGTCACGCTGAAAATGATAGAGATGGGCAAGTTTGACTTAGATACTCAACTGTCAGAGTTACTGACGGACTCAGATATGCCAACAGGCTACCAAGTGGCCGATCTACACGAGCACAATGGTGTGAAACGAGGTGGAGAAATTACCATTCGCCAATTACTCGATCAAAGTACCGGCATTAAAGATTATATATCTTATCTCAATGATCCTATGTCACCGGACTATTTGGCGTTAGACAGTGCACTGAAAGGCACGCATCAAGATACGCAAATGTGGAACCCAAAAGACATACTAAAAGACATGCTCGATCGAAAACTAACTCATAATCTACAATCCACTCTAGGAGAACATCACGTATATTCTGACAGTAACGCTGTGTTGCTGGGTATTGTATTAGAAAAAATAGGTAAAGCTCCCTTACACAAATTAATGGATCAACTGGTTTTTGCCCCATTGGCAATGGACAATACTTTTATGGACTTTTATGAGGACCATAAAGGCCTCGCACCTGTCGACCATTACTATATTCTTAGCAAAGAAAACCATGACAGAGACTATCCAGAGTACTTTTATGGTAATCATAATATACCTGCAATTCAGATGAATACCTCCTTTGCTTGGGCAGGTGGCGGCGTTGTCTCAACGTTGGGGGATTTAAATAAATTCTACCGCGCGATACATGATGGCACTCTTATTCAAGACCCACAATTACACGCACAGTGGCTGTCTTGGAAAATACCGACTAATGAACAAGGGTCTGAGTTTTATGGCCTAGGATTACAGTCCGCTCTTGGCGAGCTTGATGGCTATGACACGCAAATTAAAATGATTGGTCACGCAGGCTCTTGGGGCGCCTTAGCCTTCGATTTTCAGCCCTATAACATCAGAATTATCGCTTGGGATAGTCAGTTTGGCACTGAGGCACATTGGATGTTTGTTGAAGCGGTTTTAGTGGCACTTGAAGAGATGGGTTATAATAAGCACTTTTAAGATGAGGGTGGTCGAACACAACCTGTTCGATCACCTAAAATCATCATTTTATTTCAGGTCTCACTCATCCCCCGCTCGCACACTGCTAAAATAGCAGCTATGCATTTTGCTCAGCACGTGTGAACCAAGCGATGACCTGCTTTAAGTAGGCATCTCCATACTTAGCCGAAAACTCTTGCGTATGAAGGTCTGTTGGATCGCTCAAAGCATTAATACGAGTCCTTGCATATTCAGCGGTCAAATGAATTTTGCATCGCACAGTGATTGCATGGCGCCACTGCTCATAACTTTGAAAATAAAAACTGCTGTGATCATTCATAATACCCAGACTCCTTTATATTAGCGCGTAATGAAAAGTACTGAACTGCACCTTTGGAACAGTAGAACATACAACTTATGTTACTATATAACGATTGTGCAGAAGTAAAGTTTAGACTTACAACGTAAAAATACCCATCATATTCGACTTTAGATTAATGTATCGCCCTTTTCTTTTCATGATGAACCGAGACGAGCAACAGCTGTATTTCTTAAAAAAACAACAAACATATAAAGCTATAAATGCTGAATGACGTTACATACGTGATGGGCAGTAATAGGAGTCGCATCCTGATACCAAACAAATGAGGATGAATTGAAGCTTGTGCTGGCATCCTTAAAATTCAGCCATAAAAAAAGCGCGTTTGAAACGCGCTTTTTATAAGTCAATCTGTATAGATTAAACGACTTTAACTGGTACTGCTTGCTCAGAACCAAACTTAGTTGTTAGTTCTTCTTCAAGCGGAGTAAATGCTGTTAGGTCGATACCTTCAACCGCAGCTTTGTACTCGTCCATCGTTGGGAAACGACCTAATACAGTTGAAAGTACTACTAATGGTGTTGAACCAAGTAGTGACTCACCTTTCTTCTCTGATGTATCAGCTACAACACGGCCTTGGAATAGACGTGTAGACGTTGCGATTACTGTATCACCAGGTTCAGCTTTTTCTTGGTTACCCATACAAAGGTTACACCCAGGGCGCTCTAGGTAAAGGATGTTTTCATACTTAGTACGTGCTGCTGTTTTTGGCTTTTCATCATCAAATTCAAAACCAGCGTACTTAGCAAGCACTTCCCAGTCACCTTCCGCTTTAAGCTCGTCAACAATGTTATATGTTGGCGGCGCAACAACTAGAGGCGCTTTAAACTCAATCGAACCATTTTGCTTCTCAAGGTTACGTAGCATCTGTGCGATGATTTGCATGTCGCCTTTGTGAACCATACAAGAACCAACGAAACCAAGATCGACTGGCTTATCGTTGTAGAATGAAACTGGACGAATTACATCGTGCGTATAACGCTTAGATACGTCTTCGTTGTTTACATCAGGGTCAGCAATCATTGGCTCAACGATTTCGTCAAGATCAACCACAACTTCTGCGTAGTACTTCGCGTTGTCATCTGGTGCAAGCGCTGGTTGCTCACCAGACTTGATACCTGCAATGCGCTCGTCAGCAAGATCGATAAGACCTTGTAGTGTCTTCGCTTCGTTTTCCATACCCTTGTTGATCATGATCTGGATACGGCTCTTAGCCAATTCAATTGACTTGATAAGCGTTTCGTCGTTTGAAATACAGATTGACGCTTTCGCCTTCATTTCTGCAGTCCAGTCAGTGAAGGTGAACGCTTGGTCAGCCATGAGTGTGCCAATGTGTACTTCGATGATACGACCTTGGAACACGTTCTCGCCGCCAAATTGCTTAAGCATTTGCGCTTGAGTTGCGTGTACAACGTCACGGAAGTCCATGTGCTCTGCCATTTTACCTTTGAAGGTAACTTTTACAGAATCAGGAATTGGCATTGCAGACTCACCCGTTGCCAATGCAAGTGCAACAGTACCAGAGTCAGCACCGAAGGCTACACCCTTAGACATACGCGTATGCGAGTCACCACCAATGATAATAGCACGGTCGTCCACTGTAATGTCATTCAGTACTTTGTGGATAACGTCAGTCATTGAGTGGTAGATACCTTTCGGATCACGCGCTGTGATAAGACCGAACTTGTTCATGAATGCCATTAGCTTTGGAATGTTCGCTTGCGCTTTTTTATCCCATACAGACGCTGTATGACAACCAGACTGGTATGCACCGTCAACAAGTGGAGAAATCGTTGAAGCAGCCATTGCTTCAAGCTCCTGTGACGTCATAGGGCCCGTTGTATCCTGTGAACCTACGATGTTCACTTTAACACGAACGTTAGAACCAGCGTGTAGTGGTGCATCTGAAGCAACGCCTACCGCATTACGGTTAAAGATTTTCTCAACAGCTGTTAGGCCTTGACCTTCGTGTGAAATTTCTTTTGAAGGTGCATACACAGTCGGCGCATCAACACCTAGCGTTTCTGCCGCTAGTGTTTGAAGCTTCTTACCAAATACCACTGCGTAAGAACCACCCGCTTTCATGAATTCAACTTTTTGTGGTGTGAACGCAGATGAGATATCTGCTAGTTCTTCTTCACCGTTGAAAAGCTTTTTAGCTTTAGTATCGATAGTAAGCACAGTCCCAGTTGCTACTGAGTACGCTTCTTCTAATACTGGGTCGCCATTTTCGTCAGTCACTGTGTTGCCATCAGCATCTACTTTCTTAACCCAGTTTTTAAGGTCAAGACCAATACCGCCGGTTACATCAACCGTAGTTAGGAAGATAGGTGCAATGCCGTTAGTACCAGCAACCACTGGCGCGATGTTGATGAATGGAACATATGGACTTGCTTGAGTACCTGCCCAAAGTGCTACGTTGTTCACACCAGACATACGTGAAGAACCAACACCCATTGTGCCTTTTTCTGCGATAAGCATCACTTTCGCGTTAGGGTGCTTTTCTTTAAGCGCAACGATTTCTTGTTGTGCTTCAGGTGTGATCATACATTGGCCGTGAAGTTCACGGTCTGCACGTGAGTGCGCTTGGTGACCTGGAGAAAGTAAGTCAGTAGAAATATCACCTTCACCCGCGATGAAAGTAACAACTTCAATTTTTTCAGCAACATCAGGAAGCTTAGTGAAGAACTCCGCTTTCGCGTAGCTTTCTAAAATATCTTTAGCAACGGCATTACCTGCTTTGAAAGCCTCTTGTAGGCGAGCAGTATCCGCATCGTATAGGAATACTTGTGTTTTAAGTACATCAGCAGCTTGCTTTGCAACTGCTTCATCATTGCCAAGCGCAAGGTCAAGAAGCACAGCAATTGAAGGACCACCTTTCATATGTGAAAGTAGTTCAAAAGCAAACTCAGCTGAGATTTCAGCGACAGTTTCTTCACCTAGAATGATTTCTTTTAGGAATTGTGCTTTTACACCAGCTGCGCTAGTTGTGCCAGGAAGTGTGTTGTAGATGAAGAATTTAAGAGAATCTTCGCGATGCTCGTTCTCTGTATCTTTAATTTGGGCGATAATTTCTGATAGCAGATCAGCGCTATCAATTGGTTTTGGGTTAAGTCCAAGTTCCGTTTTACGGGTTTGGATTTCTTCCAAGTACTCAGTATACAAACTCATATGAACCTCGTCAGGCAGTAATACGCATATATAAATCAGGGTTATTTTACCCTAAATTTAAAGCGCTAGTAATCATTTAACTAAAAAGCACTTTTTAGTATTAGTTTGCGCCGCAAAATACACTAAATTCACTAGGTTACGCTAATTTATAAAGTTAATGGGCGGTATAAATACCAATTATGTGATAATGATTATTATTTCCGAGATAAATATTTGTCACGTTCCTCGCTAAAAGTAGATGACAGAGCGCCCAATTTCAAACCCATTAATGACAATAACTGCACAATTGAATACATAAGCTTCATCACAAACAACTTTACATATACTCTAGAAATATAAATAGATGAAATTGAATCAATAAATTCAAAAGGGTAAGGTGAACTTGCTGTTCAAAACAATACCAAAAATTAAAACCACTGCAATTGATTAAAAAGGCGAGAAACTTTTAATTGATAAAAATAAAACAAAGTAAAGCTGTGAGCAATGCATGAAGAAAAAATGTGATTTTATACTCGACGTCAACGACACGAGATAGAAAAGAAAAAGGCCCTAAACAGGGCCCTTTAACATTATGCGTTTAATACACTTAAGATTCTGCTTGAGTCAAACTCAATACCTTCAATCTTAGCTTGCGCAAAATAGCTGACCAAGTAAAAATCAAGTTTGTGAGACTCACCTTGAAGCTTCTCATCTAATAATGCAACCTGCTCAGCCATTCTCGCCTGCTGGTCATCTGCTGGAGACTCTATATTTGTGAGGATCTCTAACCTTAATAGCAACTGCGCAGCACTTATCCCAGATACATTTTTACCTTGCCAGCATGCTGGAATTTCTTGATTGTTTTCAACAGCACTGACTAACTCAGAGAACTTTTCACGATTCAATGTCGAAAACAGTTCGTTCAGCTTAACGTCAACTTGCTCAAGTAAAGACTTCTTAATTTTATTTAGACCACCCAGCACATCCAGACCGCTGATCTGCTCTTGTAGCTGAGTAAGCTCTGACTGCGTTTTAGCTTCAATCACTAAATTATCAAAATTCGCTAACTCTTGGCGCTGCTGTGTTTCTAACGCGGCATTTTCACGCTTTTGCTGCGCAGCCATTTCTTCACGTTTCGCAAAAACGGCATCGTTATGCTTTCTAAATGACTGCCATAAAACATGCTCGCTCTTACTGCCCGCAAAGCCAATACCTTGCCACTGTTTTTGCAGTGTTTTAAGCACTTCACACGCTTCAGCTACATTCTCGTTTTCAACTTGAGCCAAAGCTTCATCAACAAGCGCTTGTTTTTGTTCAGCATTGTTTTGATGATGCGCTTTAAGTCGTCCATTCACCTGTGCATATGCATCACGATATTGTCCGTTCAAAGCTTGGTAAGTCTGTGAATCTAGACTACCCGCACCGCGCCACAGCTTGTTTATACGATTAAATTGGCTTTCCAGCTTACGCCAGCCGCCCTCTTCTTCCACTGAGAACTGCTCTAGCTCTTTCATTTGATTGATCAGCTTTTCACGCTCAACAATCACTTGTTTACGCGCTTCTTCTTGTTCAGCAAAATACGCTCGACATGGTGCAAACAGCAATTCAATTTTTTCATCGAATACTTGAGCTTGCTGCTTCTCTTCTTCACTTTCTATGCGTCCAAGTTCATTCCATCGAATACGTAACATCTTAACATCAGCAGCACGCACTTTAGGATCAATGTCAGTTTCTGCCAACTTTTCTTCTAGGTGCGCCAATAGTTCTGTGCGCTTCGGCGCTGAAGCATATTTTTGCCAATCTTTAAATTCAGCCAATTGTGCTTGCAAGCTTTCGTACTGTTTACTTACTTGCTCTTTGTGTGATTCAGTTAACAACTCATAGTTTTCAGACAAACCATTAAAGACACCAAAGGCGATGTTGAAACGACCTTGCTCAATTAGCCTTTGCACATCACGCGCTTTCTTGCGTGCTTCTTTTAGTAACTTTTGTTGCTGATCAACCAAAGGTTTCATTGCATCTAAAAATACTTTGGACGCTTCAGCAAGCTCGCTTTTCGCATTTTGCTTTAACTCGCTAGGCAAAGACTTTAATACGGCATTACATGCCTGATATGCAGACTTTTGCGTCGCTAGTAATGCGTCTAATTGTGCTAAATCATCACTCGCTTCGATTTGTTTCAGTTGCTCAAGCGTAACTTGAAACTCTTTCGTCGCTGCGATCATCTCAGGCAGTGTATTTAGTAATGTTTCTAACTTGGTCAAGCGCTGTAATAAACTTGTGACCTCTGTTTTGTATTCAGACTCACTTAGCATACTTTGAAGTTGTTCAAATTGACTCTGAAGAGCCGCCTGTGATTCAACATCTAGCTTACTGACAGCCTCATTTAAAACGGCTTCAAACGCATCTACCTTTTTCGTGTAGTCAGCGAGTGCTTGCTGCTTTTCTTCTTGTGCTTTTTTCGCAGCCAAATCTGCATCAAATTGCGCTTTGAGCTTTTCAATGTGAGCCGTCAACTTTTCGGTTAATACTTGATACTTACTTGACTGCACATTGAGTGTTTCTTCATCAAGCCACTTTAATTCAAGACTCTGCCACTGCTGTCCCAATTCATTAAATTGAGTATTAACCACTTGGTAGTCTAGCTTCTCTCTCAGAGCATTAAATTTCGCAAGTATCAATTTAACCTGCTCAGCAACTTGTTTTGGCATAACTTTCGCCAATCGCGCCTGCTCCAGATGTGAGTCTAACTGGCCTTTCGCATCACCTTTCGCGCTTTTCAGCACGGCTTTGGTTAAGTCATATTGATACACGAGCTCCAGCAGTGCAACTTGCAGTGCTTCTTCACCCTCTTTAAACGCTTTTTCAATTAGGCGTGCGTTTGCAATACGCTTCAACAATTTTACGCGCTGTGGCTGTGCAATATCAGAAAATGCTAACTTTTCTAGCGTTTTTTGCGGTGCATACCTATCGATGTACTCTTCACGAATATCATTACTCAGCATATTCGAGCCTGATAAGACTGCTTGGCTAATATGTTGTTCGGCAATGTCTTTAAGCTCTTGATCTTGCTTGTAGACTTTCCACCACAAGCCTAAATCATCAATCTTATTAAGGACTTTTTTTCTTATTTGAATTGAGTCGTCCTCTAGGGCTAGCGTTGTTAGTGCTTCGACATCCTTGGTTGTGTCTAATTTATCCACCGCCGCTAAGCGCACTTGCGCCTTAGGGTGCTTCCATTTAGGTGTAAATAAGTGTTTAAAGATCATTTTCAGTGAACCTAGCTATTTCGTTTTCTGCTTTAAATTCTTTTTGCAATTCGCGTTTAGACTTTTGAACCATCTCGCCATTTTCATTAATCGTAAATTGCTCGTTCGATTTAGCGACTTTTGCCTGGTACAACATGACGAGTTGAACAGTTTGCTCTTTTTGTGCTTCTGTCAGTTCAGTACCGTCAGGCCAACGACCTGTAGAGGCACCATACTGTAAGCGTTCGAATACTTCTGGGGTAATGTTACTTACCAAATTATCTACATTCATCGTCACTTTTTCTTTTTCAAAATAACCAATATCACACGATTGATAAGGTACCAAACCATACCAACGCCAATCGCGGATTTTGCAGCATACATTTCAATACTGCCTTCAACTGGGTGCTGCCAATATAGGTATAAAAAACCACCCAAAAATAAAATCAAAGCCAGAAACGAGTAATTCATAATACTCTGCTGTTTCTTTATACGGTTTTTGACCGCAATTCGACGAAGTTCGTCATCACTTATTTTTCCAATCTCAACGTCACAATGCGGACAAACCGTGTGCTTTGATGAAATAGGTTTATTACAACTCGGGCATTGGGCTATTGCCATACTTTCGTTACTCCGAATAAAAAATAAGGCGCCATATGGCGCCCTATTCTACTTGTTTTGAGCTACTTTGTCTTACTGGAAATCGCGAGATTTCTCTATTTTATCGTCATCTGACGCTTGACCTTTTCCATTTTCAAACTTTTCCCAGTAGTCATCAACGGTTTCTTTCATCTCTTTTCTTAAAACCATAATACCGAATAGGTTTGGTAACGTCATTACTACGATCCCCACCGCTGCTAACTTCCATACTAAGGTTGTGTCTGCAAACGATGCCCAAAAGAAACCTGCAACATAAAATACACGATATGGCATCACCGAACGCGGGCCTAAAAGGTAAGTCATCGCTCTGTCACCATAATATGACCAGGCGATGGCTGTAGAGAATGCAAATAACAATAGGCCAATAGATACGATATATTTACCACTGTCGCCAAAGTACCCTCGAGTAAATGCTTTGGTCGTCAGCTCGGCCGAATGAACGAGTGATTTACCCTGAACAGATATACTCGGATCCGCTGGGAGCCCCCCTTCAATTTCGACTGTGCCGGTGTACTGGTGTTTATCCGTTATCCCAAAACGAATATCTTCACCGATAGAGCGAGAATGGATAACTGTGAAATCCTTATTGACTGCGATACCTTGCACAACCTGAATAGCACCATTGTACTCCTCAACCTTATGGTCTGCGTATCCGTTTAGGTATTTATACAGCTCTGCTCTATCCGCTTCATTGGCCTCATCATAATTTCCTTTAATGAAAGTCATCGAAGAGCGTTCAAATTCGGTTTCAAACTTCTCAGTCCAAACCCCAGAAGACAAAATAACCAAACCAGTTAAAGTACAAATGATAATGGTGTCAATGAAAGGCTCCAAAATAGAGACCATCCCTTCAGATACCGGCTCATCTGCTTTTGCTGATGCGTGCGCTATTGGCGCAGAACCTTGACCTGCCTCATTAGAGAATAAGCCACGGTTTACACCACGGTTAAAAGCGTATGCAAACGATGCGCCTAAGAAGCCACCGGCAGCCGCTGAACCAGAAAATGCATTAGTAAAAACAGACGCGAAAGATGGGCCAATATTTTCAATATTGTAAAAAATAACGGCAAAAGCACCTAAAATATAGACAGCCGCCATAATAGGTACTACTTTTGACGTGATCGCTGCAATGCGCTTGATACCCCCTAAAATAACCAGGGCGAGTAAAATAGATAACACCGCACCTGTAGCCATCCTTTCAAACCCAAAAGTGGCTTCCATACCCTGAGCGATATTATTTATCTGTGGCAAACTGCCTGTACCGAAAGAGCTAATAACCGTTGCAATCGCGAATAGCACGGCCAGCCATTTCATGTTTAATCGTCTATCCATGTAATACATTGGACCACCAGCCATGGTGCCATCCTCTGTTTTAACACGGTATTTATGTGACAAGGTCACTTCCACAAACTTGGTTGTCATGCCGAAGAATGCAGTCATCCACATCCAAAATAAAGCAGCAGGACCACCGATAGATATCGCCAGTGCCACTCCACCAATATTACCCGTACCGACCGTACCGGATAATGCAGTTGATAATGCCTGGAAGTGTGTCGTATCACCTTCATGAGACTGTTTATCATACTTACCAGAGACCACTCGGCAAGCGTGTTTAAAATAGCGAATTTGCGGGAACTTTAAATATACTGTGAAAAAGAACCCCACCCCCAGTAATACATAGGGAAACCACCACGAGCCCCCTAGCATGGCATCTAAGCTATCAAGAAAACTTCCTAATACGTCCACAACTTATCCTCTTTTAATTGTTGTTATATTAAAAAAGGCAACCTTACAGGCTGCCTTAATTTTTGATTATCTTAGGTTATCAACTACTTTCACTATTGCTGATAACGTATCTTGTCCAAATTGGTAAGAGCGTCTATCAGACCAACCATAATGAGGATCTGGTAAGTCTGCATTGTCTTTAAATGGCATTTCAATTGTATAAGACAGTGCTTTAAACTCTTCGCCTACTGCGCAAGAAGCAACGGTTAAATTCGCTTGACCTGGTTCATCTTTCGGATAGCCATACACATCTTGGAAATCTGGGGTAATCGCCAGTAACGCGTCTTTAAACTGGTTTTCAAGGCTCTCAAGACGGGTATCATAGCTTGGGATCCCTTCGCTACCAGCCACAAAGTTGTATGGCAATGCTTCATCACCGTGAATGTCTAAATACATATCTAGACCAACCGCGCGCATCTTCTCAAGTACGTAATAAACCTCTGGCGAGTTTTCAACACTCGGCGTCTCCCACTCACGATTTAGGTTAACACCATTTGCGTTTGTTCTTAAATGACCGCGAACACTGCCATCTGGGTTCATATTTGGAACAATATAAAATACCGACTTTGACAACAATGCTGCTGCATGTGGGTCTTCATCGTCTAATAGCTTGTGCAGTAAGCCCTCAACAAACCATTCAGCCATCGTTTCACCTGGATGTTGCCTTGCCGTGATCCATATCTTTTTCTTAGTTTCACTTGGCTCACCCACGACGAGTAAACTGATATCTCTGCCATCAATTGTTTCACCAAGTGTTTCAATCTGACATGCATCGTGGCTTTGAGCCCAATACAATAAGTCCAGATGACGCTCATAGCTGTATGGAGCAAAATAAGCGAAAAACGTATGACTGTACTCTGGTTCAAAATCAATAACGAGCTGGCCATCTTGATACGAAGTAGGCACTCTGAACCAGTTTTGTCTGTCATATGACGCAACCGCTTGGTAGTCATCCCACCCTTCAGGGTATGCTGATGCTTTTAAATTGTTGATATGTAATTTATGTTCTACAAAAGGGGTTGACTCAAGACGGAAGTGGAACCACTGAAAGAAGTCTGAGTTGTTGTCTTTGTTGATTTCAAGTTGAATATCGTGAGGCTGCTGTGCCGAAATTACCTTGATATTACCACTGTCAAAATTACTAGAAATTCTCATATATACCCTAAAATTTATGGCAAGATTCTTGCCGTAACATTGCGCTTTCTTCGCTAAACAATGAGTTGTTATTCATGTTAGCCAAATGTAGCTAAAAACATTGAAAAGCCTATCATACATAACGCAGATCAAAAACTAAAAAAGCCAGCAAATGCTGGCTTTTTTCATCGTCAAAGCGAAATTATGGCAGGCTTGGGAAAGCAACTTCCGCCATGTCACGCATTACACGAACTACCTGGCAGCTGTAACCAAACTCGTTATCATACCAAACATATAGTACAACACGATCGCCATCTACGATTGTTGCTTGAGAGTCAACAACACCTGCATAGCGGCTACCCACTAAATCTGTTGATACGATTTCAGTAGATGCAGTGTAGTCAATCTGATCGCGAAGATCTGAATATAATGACGTTTCACGTAAGAACTCATTTAACTCTTCTGCAGTCGTTTCTGCATTTAAGTTTAAGTTCAAAATTGCCATTGAAACATTTGGAGTTGGAACACGAATTGCGTTACCAGTTAATTTACCAGCAAGCTCTGGAAGTGCTTTAGCAACCGCTTTTGCAGCACCCGTTGACGTGATAACCATGTTCAATGCAGCACTACGACCACGACGCTCAGCCTTGTGGTAGTTATCAATTAAATTCTGGTCATTTGTGTACGAATGAACAGTTTCAACGTGACCATTCTTTATACCAAACTTATCATTTAATGCTTTAAGCACTGGCGTGATAGCATTTGTAGTACAGCTTGCTGCTGATACAATTTTATCTTCGTTAAGAATATCAAGGTTGTTTACGCCGTAAACGATGTTCTTGATGTCGCCCTTAGCAGGTGCAGTAAGTAGCACTTTTGACGCGCCTTTAGATGCTAAGTGCTTGCCTAGACCATCTTCGTCTTTCCATACACCCGTATTATCAACAACCAGTGCGTTTTCGATACCATACTTTGTGTAATCAACTTCTTCTGGTGAGTTTGCGTAAATCACCTGAATGTAATTACCATTTGCTTTAATTGCGCCTTTCTCATGGTCAACGGTAATTGAACCGTCAAAAGGACCATGAATAGAATCACGGCGCAATAAACTTGCACGCTTTTCAAGGTCGCCATCACGGCCACCACGTACAACAATTGCACGTAAACGTAAATCAGCGTGAGAGCCGCCGCGCTCGATAAGCAGGCGCGCTAATAAACGTCCAATACGACCAAAACCATACAATACAACATCGCGAGGTTCTGGACCTGTGCCTTTATTTAATAAGTCAGCAAGCTCGCCATTTAAATACTCTTCGATAGAGCGGCCTTCACCTGCATTTTTGTAGATATATGCATAAGCTAACTTACCTAAATCGATACGACCAGGTGCAAGCTCCATTTTGCTGATAGCTTCTAGGAAAGGGAAGCTTTCACGAAGACGCAATTTAGTCTCTTCAAAACGTGCTACTGTTTTATGCGCTTTAATTACGTCAATTGTGCTTGTGTTAACAAGTGGACGGCCATAAACCGCAATTTCAACACCCAAGTTACGGTATAAGCGACCAATGATAGGTTGCATATTTTCAGCGTAGTCTTGGCGTTCTTGCCAGCTATTTTGATATTCTTGCTCGTGAGATAAGGTCATTTTTTCTGCCTAATAAACAATTTTTTGAACGGATAGCCCTATTGGGCACCGCCATTCTAATTTAATCTGCAATTATTCTCCACTCTTAGCCGTACATTTCCTTTTGTTTTCGTAAAGGGAACACTTAAAAGCAAGAAAAATGTCTTATTTTTTCCGAACATTGGAGAAAATATACTTATATCTTATTCGTGATATCGGACTAAACTAGGTAATTAGTAGTAAAGTAGCCAGCCCACACACCAAAGTTAGTGATGTTCAACGCGTTTGGGCTGTTTCGAAAGGAGCAAAAGTGGTATGTTGTGCGCGATTAAATATTACGTAGGATAAACAATGGCTAATAAGTGGATGCTAGCCATCATTGGCGCTTCTTTATTGACACAGCTGAGTGGGTGTGAAGAACCGTTGACATTGGCAAAGGTGTGTGAGGAAACCCCCGGTTTTTGCAATGATTTAAATAAAGACAGTCATTGTAAAGAGGAAAGAGCATCTGTGATCATCGGTCGTTATGTTGAGTACAAAGACCCAACTGACGATAATAAATACCAGCTCCTAAAACAGTTCGAAGCATATAATGAATGTGTGTCACTGGCGGCAAAAATTGAGCACATTAAGTTAAAAGAGAAGACCACTTCTCGCGTTGAAGGCCACCTCACCAGTTTGAAAGAAATGAATCGAATCTACCAAGATACGAAACAAACTTCACACCCGGGTTTGCTTTACTATCATTGGTCACGCAATAACAGTCAATTTGCAATGAACAAATTGCTGCGCCAAGAAGATGAGCCTTATGTACGTCAAAGCCAAGAAATACAAATGTTTTTGGCGACCTACTATGCGAAGTTTGACGATGACAAAACCATCGACTTCCTGTATCGCGTGCTAGAGCTTAATCAAGCGGGTCAAACGCCTGATTTAGAGGTATATAAAGCTCTGGTAAGTATTTTTTACAAACAGAAAAAATATAAACATGCGTATACCTTTGCAAGAATTGCTCAACTTTCAGGTTTTAAAGAAATTGACATCATCGATATAGAGCATGAACTGACCTCACGCGGCAGAAGTATCGGTGTATTAAATCAGCTAGCACTTAAGACCCGCGAGGAGATAGAAACGGGTAAGTTTTTATCTCCTCGTGGTTAAAAGTAGATTAGGCTTTTTTATTAAGCTCTTCAGTAACCTGCGCAAGGCCTACTTGAGAAATGCGCGAAACAATCTCTTTTTGTTTCGCGCTAAGTAAGGATATCCCCTCAGCGACAAGGTCATAGACTTTCCAACTACCGTCTTTTCCTTTGCGAAACTTAAAATGCAGGTCAATATCAGGGCCTGAAGTTTCTTTAATCACAGCCTTGACCGTAGCGTATTTACTGTCTACCGGCGCTGGCGCTTTCTCAAACACCACTTCTTGCCCTTTATACTGCATTAATGCACTTGCATAAGTTACTTCTAGATAGTGAGTTACTGCATCAATAAACTTAATCGCTTCTTGGCGTTTGAGTCCTTTAATGTGTTTTCCAAGTAACTTTCTTGATACAAAACGCGTATCAATATGTGGCATTAATCGCGCTTTAACAATACTTCGCATTTCCTTTGATGTTGCTTTGCCTCCTGCATTGACTTTTTTTATGTCCGCAAAGAGTCCTTCACCCACCTGGTTGATGAGTTGATATGGAGTCTCATTGGCCATAGCCATCGTTGAGCAAACAAGTAAAAATAAAAAGCTGATGACTTTTTTCAATTTTAATTCCTCAAAAAATATTTACGCCTCGCACGGCTCAAATGCAAAGGCGGATTTAACGATAACAAAACAGTTTTATAGACCTGAGTAAACTAAGCCATATATTACGGTTTAATGATCGCAAAAGTTGTCAAAAATTGTATGGGATTTTACAGAATGATACATTCTCCCAAACAGAATGGACCGCACCACTGGTAAATCACATTCATAGCTGTGGTAATAAATACCAAAAACTCAATGTTGTTACGCAGTAGTGAATTGATTTAGTTCACAAAATAAATTTAAACCGCGATTAATAAAACACATAAATAGCTTGTCTTTTAGCGGCAACTCAAAGTGAAAAAGCCGAGCAGTATAGAAGGTGAAACCTTAATACTTCCTTAACGCGGTGTGCACTAAGCCATTACTTGATATCCAGCGCTTTATTTCACCAAGTGCCAGCGGTTCACTGATATTATAACCCTGAATATATTTACAGCCCTGCTGTGCTAAGTAGTGTGTGGTCTCGTCATTTTCAACCCCTTCAGCAACGACCGAACAGCCAAGTCGTTTGGCAAGAAACAAGGTCGTTTCTATAATTGCACGGTCTTTGTCTTCCAAAAGGCATTGAGTGACAAAAGATTTGTCTATTTTAATTTGTGATATAGGGAGTTCTTTAAGTATAGAAAAAGACGAAAAGCCAGTACCAAAATCATCTATGCTAACAGAAAAGCCCATTTCGATTAGTTGCTCTATTAACGTTTTTGTTTGTTCGACGTCCGTCATAACCATACTCTCAGTGAGCTCAAATATGATACGACTTGGATCCACTTTTTTGCTGCTAATTTGGCTATTTAATACGTTAATAAGGTTTTTACCTAACAAATCTTGGCAAGATAAGTTGATGTGCACCGTCAAGTTGCTATTGAGTTTCAATAGCATATCTAAATCACTGAAAACAGTATTGATAACGTACGCACTTAAGTACTTTATCATGTTGTTTTTTTCTGCAATGGGAATGAAGCGTTCAGGCATGATATAACTACCATCGTCTGACGGCCATCTAACCAGCGCCTCTACCCCGTGGATCATAGAACTCTGCGCATCCACTATCGGCTGATAAAACACCATTAAATCGCCCCGAGCCAAAGCGCCTTTAAAGTCATTCAGCATGTGAAACTCAGATACAACACCTTGATGCAAGGTTTTATCAAAAAGCACTAAACTCTGTTTACTTCTTTTGGCTGCATACATTGCAATATCGGCACGCTTAAGCAACTCAGATGCAGAAATATCTTCACTGGGTTTGCTGAGGATAGCGCCGGAGCTGTATATGACATCAACCGCAGTTTGCTCTACCACCAAGCCATTGTGTAGCGCACTCAAAATGGCATTATTTTGCGCAAATAATGCCGATTCATTACGGGCTTCACTGACCACAGCAAACTCATCTCCTCCAATCCGAAACAGTTCACTGCCTGGCAGCAAACTATTGGATATCGCCCCCGAAAAAGCAACCAAAAGCTGATCACCAAAAAAATGCCCCATGGCATCGTTGATTTGTTTTAAGTTATTGAGGTCAAATATAACAACAGCAAAGTCTGCTTTCTGCTGTTTTCTCTGCTCAATGGAAGCAAAACACTGTGGACGATTTTGTAATTTAGTTAGATGATCATGCTGCGCATTATATTTCTCCAGATCCAAAGCTGCCTGCAATCTAACCAAGCTGGTTTTCCCCAAGTCCACAACAACGATGACAAATAAACCGCCCAAAGCTAGGATAAGAGAAAAAGCCATAACGACTTGTGAGCTATCAACACTTAAATAAACATATGCAGCAAAACTTGCGTATCCAAAGGTAAATATGCATATCAACGACAGGAGCAACCACCACCCTTTCGATTGCGCTATGCCACATATCTCTACAGCAGGCTTAATTGATAGCAGTAAAAAAATTAGCCCCATCAAAATTAAGCAAAGACTCAAAGTTTCCAAAAGCGCTGCCTGTTAACGAAACTTGCCTTTATTATAGTTTATTATTTTCACTCTGCTTGGCTGGCCAAGCCAATTTAAATACATATTCATGTCCCATGCTTCAAACGCATATACAGTCGATCTTTGAGCGTAAAACATCGGCTCTTTAGCTCTTTTAATTTCGCTTCACACATTGGCCCGTTGCTTTTTTTGCATGCCACTATCTGTTGCTCAAGTGCGTGATAATCCTCTGACAGCCTAGCAAACTCCTCATCTGTCAATATCAACTCATCTATTTTGGACTTAAACTCGGGTAGCTCTTTCACTAAACTACAACGCTCTATACACATAATCGACCCTTTTGCCTAAACGTAAAAGAGAAAGCTACTGGCAACCCCTCTCCATTGAATTTGGAATCACGCGCCATTTTGGCCTAACCACACCTTAGCCAGATGAACCATTCGCTGATTATCACCCTATGCCACATCACAAATACTAAGCTCAAATGCGGCTTCAGCCTTGATCTACCGCAAGTTAAATATCACTTAATGCCTTGAAACATAATCGCTAAGTATTATTTTTTGTTTTCCCTAAACCTCAGTTTCAAACAAGGTTGCCCTGAGCGTTTATTTCAACTAGCCGCTTGGGCGCAATTGTTGTAAAATACGCGCGTTTCTAAGCAAATCTATACTGTTATTTTGAGGAAAACCTGTGAGCGAACAAAAACAGTCTCTGAGCTACAAAGACGCAGGCGTTGATATTGATGCGGGTAACGCATTAGTAGAGCGCATTAAAGGCGTAGTGAAAAAAACACGTCGTCCAGAAGTAATGGGCGGTATCGGTGGTTTTGGCGCACTATGTGAACTTCCAACAGGTTACAAAGAGCCTGTCTTGGTTGCTGGTACTGACGGTGTGGGCACTAAACTTCGTTTAGCCATTGACCTGAAAAAACACGACACGGTAGGTATCGATCTTGTCGCTATGTGTGTAAACGACCTAATCGTACAAGGCGCAGAGCCGCTTTTCTTCCTAGACTATTATGCAACAGGCAAACTAGACGTTGATACAGCAGCTGATGTAGTAAGCGGTATTGGTAAAGGCTGTGAACTTTCTGGCTGTGCACTCATCGGCGGTGAGACAGCTGAAATGCCAGGCATGTACGAAGGTGATGACTACGACATGGCAGGCTTTTGTACTGGTGTTGTTGAAAAGTCAAAAATTATCGACGGTACTAAGGTAAAAGCAGGCGATCAGCTAATCGCGCTTGCTTCAAGTGGACCTCATTCAAACGGCTACTCATTAATTCGCAAAGTGTTAGAAGTCTCTGGCGCGGATACTAATGAAGAATATGCGGGTAAACCCCTAGGCGAACATTTACTTGAGCCTACTCGCATTTACGTTAAGCCTATTCTTGAATTACTAAAAGATGTTGATGTACATGCACTATCACATATCACTGGTGGTGGTTTCTGGGAAAACATTCCTCGCGTACTGCCTGAATCAGCAAAAGCGGTTGTCAAAGGCGATAGCTGGGAGTGGCCTGCAATTTTCAACTGGCTTCAAGAAAACGGCAACATCAGCACGCATGAAATGTACCGTACATTCAACTGTGGTGTAGGTATGATCTTAGTTGTTCCTGCTGATAAGCTAACACAGAGCTTAGAAATTCTAACCGCTCAAGGCGAAAACGCTTGGCATATTGGTGAAATCCAAGATGCAGTGGAAGGTGAAGAGCAGGTTGAAATCGTAGGCGGTGCCCAGTAATGGCACCCTCTCGGATCGTTGTTTTGATCTCTGGCAGTGGCTCTAATTTACAAGCGATTATTGATCATTGCCAATCTGGCAATATCAATGGCGAAATCGTCACTGTCATCAGCAATAAAGCGGACGCTTATGGCCTTACTCGGGCAGAGCAAGCAGGGATCAAAACAAACGTTTTAAGTCACAAAGACTATGACAGTCGTGAGGCTTATGACGAACAACTGGCAAAATTAATTGACTCTTGTAAACCAGATTTAGTTGTATTGGCTGGATTTATGCGTATTCTAACCCCTAACTTAGTGCAAAAATTTAAAGGGAAAATGTTGAACATTCACCCATCTTTGTTGCCTAAGTACCAAGGGCTGAACACCCACCAAAGAGCAATTGACGCAAATGATGCGTACCACGGCGCTAGTGTTCACTTCGTAACAGAAGAATTAGACGGCGGTCCTGTAATTGTCCAAGCAAAAGTAGCCATTTTGCCAGAAGACAGTGCAGAGACTTTAGCGAAGCGGGTACATGAACAAGAACATGTCATTTATCCTTTGGTGGTCAAGTGGTTCAGTGAACACAGACTAACAATGGAAGCAGACTATGCAGTTTTTGATAAACACCCCCTTCCAGCGCAAGGCGTCGATTACAGCTAAAATCAAAATTCACAGCGCTTTGCTATTTGGCTTAAGCGCTGTTTTCTCTTCTTCCCTTCATGCCTCTACGCTCACTGAATACACAGCCGAGTATAATGTACTAAGAAAAGGAAAAATTCATGGCACTGCAACAAGAGAGTTTCTTCAAGTTGCCGATAATACTTACGCGCTGAGCTATGAGACTGACGTGAAGTGGATGATCTTCACAGAAAAACGTACTGAGCAAAGCCTATTCAAATTCGAAGATGGGCAAACAAAACCTCTGCACTACAGTTTAAACCGTGAAGGCACACGGCCGGATAAAAGCTTTAAAATTAAGTTCGACCGCGATAACAAACAGTTATTCTCTAAAGAAAAGAGCTATCCTTTAAAAGTAGAGTGGGATGAGTCTCGACAAGATGTACTTTCTTACCAAAACCAACTTAGAACAGAGCTTAAACAAGGTAAAACCCAGTTTAGTTATCCGATCATCGACAAAAATGGAAATGTACGCATGTACAATTTTAAAGTCGTTGGTGAAGAGACCATAACATTGCCAATTGGCAATGTAAAAACCGTCAAGGTTAAGCGGCTCTACGATAATAACAAGCGCCATGCACTGGCTTGGTTTGCACCAGAATATGACTATATGCTGGTGCAAATGCTGAAAGGCAAAGATGGTGTCGAGCAATTTCAAATTCAGATGACCGCTCAAACAATGAAACAATAAAAATAACAGGTGCTTAAGCACCTGTTATTACATCTTTTCCCCGAGCTTAAATAGCACCGATTCACCAGGTTCCATCTTAGTCCATTGTTCATCATTGGTCAGTGGACGAGTTGCTATCACAGAAACAATGTCATTGGGGGTCGTTTCTTTTTGAAAATCGACCACCATATCTGCATCAATCAAAGTCGCTTTACCGAAAGGCGCTCTACGCGTTATCCAATGCAAATTATTACTACAATACGCCAGCACATACACGCCATCGGTCAACAGCATGTTAAACACACCTTTGCCTCTAAGCTGATCGGCTAATTTTGCCGCATAGCGAAACACCGTTGCCATATTTGATGGCTTTTTAGGGTACTTTTCTCGGATCTTATCTAGGATCCAACAAAAAGCCAGTTCACTGTCTGTATTGCCCACCGGTTTGTAGTATTCAGGCTTTAAATCTTTATAATTCGACAACTGCCCATTATGCGCATAAGAGATTTCTCTGCCCCATAATTCCCGCGTAAAAGGGTGTGTATTTTCCAAACATGTTCTACCCCGGTTGCCCTGCCTTATATGACTTATCACTGACACACTTTTAATGGGGTAGGCTTTAACGAGTTTGGCAATTTCTGACTGGCAACTCGGCTCTGGATCTTTAAATGTCCTGCACCCTTTACCTTCATAGAAGGTGATCCCCCAACCATCTTTATGAGGGCCTGTATTCCCCCCGCGCTCTAATAGCCCAGAAAAACTAAAACAAATATCAGTCGGCACGTTCGCAGACATGCCTAAAAGTTCACACATGTTATATATATTCCATAAATTTCAGCAACTTGAATATCGACCCAGTTTAAATAAATGCACACTGGTCGCACATTGGGTCACTGTTTTAATTTTTATTATGTAAGCAACAGCTTATCTGAAAAAACTTGATACAAACTTACGATTGGCTCTAAAAATGATACGAGGTCATAACACGTACCCTAGCGGCAAAATCAACGATAAGATTGCTCACAAATATAAAATCAAATTGAGGTGATTATGGCTAATTTTTTACTTTGAAACAATCTGAAGTAGCGCTTAATTAACAACACTGTAGTTAGAGAAGAGCTGGCCTCCTGCACTAAATTAGAATAGTACGGCCAATGCTGAAATACCGCCTATTAGCATCAGCAAAGAAAGAAGGACACTAAATAATACTATTGTTTAGGCATCTAGCTCAGCTATATGCCTAAATTAAATGGTTCAAAGCATGTGGATGCGTAATGCGATAAACTATATTACCCACCACACTTATTAAATTCTTCAGACGCTTTGTCATACACAGTACAAAAGTCTTCACTGCCATTACTCGCTTTAATTTGCTGTCCATCAAATAACGCTGTAATAACTTTTGACTCGGTAATGGTTAAGCGTTTATTGCGGCACGACTTGACTGCCATTTCTCCACATTCTGCTGCTGTTGCAGCTTCTTTAAACTTAGAGCAGCGCTGCTTACCCTTACACTTTTTATAACTGATCTTCTCTTTACCAGGACATGCGGTTCTGAGGTACTTGATTTCACATGTTCCGGCCTTAACCTCTACTGGCATAGCACTTAAAACCAGTGATACGGCCCCTATTGCTAAAAGTAATTTCATTTTCATCTCCTAAGTTTTAAATTGGCTCATCATCAGCCTGAGTGTTTCTGCCATTTGTGCCAGTTGCTGACTCGCCTGCTTATTTTCTTGTGCATGATTTGAGCTGAGATTAGTGATGTCATGCATATGCTGAACATTTTCGAATTGGCTCACCGCAGCTAAGCTCT
Organism: Pseudoalteromonas luteoviolacea; assembly: GCF_000814765.1. Lineage (GTDB taxonomy): Bacteria > Pseudomonadota > Gammaproteobacteria > Enterobacterales > Alteromonadaceae > Pseudoalteromonas > Pseudoalteromonas luteoviolacea_H. The sequence continues at coordinate 143,000 of NZ_JWIC01000003.1, read as the reverse complement.
GCTGTTCAGACGCTGCGGCTATCTGTTGGCTCATATCTTTGATTGTCTCAACACTGGTGACTATCGAGCCCAACGTGCCTTGTACAGCCTCAATCCCGCTTACGCATGTATGCGTTTCACGTTGTGAGTTGGACATGGTATCCACGGCCCCCTTAGCGCCATCTTGCAAACCAGCAATGGCTTTCTCAATTTCTTCAGTCGCATCCTGTGAGCGGCTCGCCAATGTTCTTACTTCATCTGCTACAACGGCAAAACCACGTCCCTGCTCTCCCGCCCTCGCAGCTTCTATGGCTGCATTCAGTGCCAATAAATTAGTCTGTTCAGCAATACTTCGGATCACGGCAAGGACAGTATTAATGTTTTCAAGCTCATTACTGAGTTGATTAATAGCATTAGCTGAAGTCTCAATGGATGACTCAAGTCCTTTAATGTTCTGTACATTGGTCACTAACAAACTTTCTCCAGAAGCTGCTTCAGAGCTTGCTTGCTGCACTTGCTCCAAAGTGCGATGTATACTGTCGGTGACTGAGCTCACTGTCTCTTTCATTTCAGAGATAGAGCTGCTCATTGCGCTCATTTGCTCACTCTGTTGCGTTGCACTACTGCAACTTTGCTCTGCAATGATGTTGGTTTGTTCAGCAGTCGACGCCAGCAACTGGGTGTTGCTGGTGACATCTCTGAGGGTTGATGCTAGTGTGGTGATCAGCTTTTGTATATTAGCAGCCAGTTGACCAAACTCGTCTTCTTTAAAGCCTGTCAGTTGCACTGTTAAATCGCCTTGTGCAGCTGTGTTAATAGTCTCAATAATCGAGTGCAGAGGCTTACGCACACTGTTAATCACAAAGTACGCGATTGTCACAGACAATAAAATCATAACCACTGTCAGTACTGTGGTGACTTGTTGGCTTTCTGCAATCGCATTTTCAGCCGCTTGTTGCGCCTCCTCTGTTGACCTAACAATACGTGCATTGAGCTCCTTCAGCTGCGTTTGTAACTTATTCGCCGTGATTGAAGCTTCTTCTATTAAGATTTTTAAGCGCTTTTTCTCATTTAATGTCTCTATCCTTAATTTAAGTGCATTATCTGACCCCACGATTGCTTCTCTGAACTGGGTAAAGTTGCTCTCCATATCAGTCAATGACTGGCTATTGGCCACATCAGGCGATTGCTTCAGCTTGTCTAACTGCCCTTCCATTTCCGCGATCGACTCTTTAGCGACGCTGGTCACATTCATGATTTCAAACGTGATACTCGAGGCCAACCCGGCGTTCACTTCGTCAACAAGCACTTCAACATTCTCAATGAGCGCATTTACCGTGTCTGATACGCTTTGATCATCAGATATGCCATCCAGGTCGTAAGCTAGGCTGAGCGTTTCATCACCCATATCTGCAAACTCACTTGCCAATTCAGATGTTTTCTCTTTCAACTTAATTGCACTAATCGCGTTATCAAATGCTTGATCTGCTCGTTGAAAAAAAATCGAATTCAATTTTCTAGAATTATCAAAAGGCGTACTCAGCTCAAGTTCAGACTGGGTCAATTCGGACAACCGACTCAACGCACTTTCATTGATCGTTCTTTGCTCATCGTACTCAGTCCGAATTGCATTTATCGCACCAATCGACGCTGCTTGGTCGAGTTGTGTAAGCGACAATCTGGACAGTAAAACCGATTGCAACATATTATTGCCAGAGATCAGCGTGGGTACGCTTTGCTTGGAAACCTTCTGAACAGATCCACCGATAGTTATGTTCCCTGTCAGCGCTACTAAATAAATAATGCAAGCTAAAACTACAACTGCCGTAAACCCACTCATTACACGAGCCGAAACGGTTAATTGCATATTGTGATGATCATTTTATGTCTACGTAATTAAACTTATAGTCAACAATCTGCATATTGGCGAGTTTGACACTAAAATTGAACGAATCTGAACAATGCCATAGTTTTCACCGCATCGAATTGCCTAAATCACACATTTATATGGTTCAGCACTTGCAGTTGTAGCCTTCAGCGGGTAACGTGGCGCCGATTTAAACTTTTTAAGGTATGAGATTTTGATTTCTACAGCGAATATCACACAACAATTTGGCTCTAAGCCGCTTTTTGAAAATATCTCCGTCAAATTTGGCGAAGGTAATCGCTACGGCCTGATCGGTGCAAATGGCTGTGGTAAATCAACCTTCATGAAAATTCTTAGCGGCGAGTTAGAGCCAACTGGCGGTAATGTCAGTTATGATCCACAAGAGCGTGTAGCCAAGCTTAATCAGGACCAATTTGCTTATGAAGAATATACAGTGATCGACACTGTTATCATGGGTTATAAAGAGCTTTGGGAAGTAAAACAAGAGCGTGACAGAATTTACTCTCTCCCTGAAATGAGTGAAGAAGAAGGGATGATTGTTGCCGATCTTGAAGTGAAATTCGCTGAAATGGACGGCTATATGGCAGAGTCTAAAGCTGGCGAACTTCTCCTAGCTGTGGGTATTCCAACTGAACAGCACTTTGGTTTAATGAGCGAAGTCGCTCCAGGTTGGAAACTGCGAGTGCTTCTTGCACAAGTCCTATTTGCTGACCCGCATATTATGTTGCTAGACGAACCAACCAACAACTTGGACATCGACACGATCCGCTGGCTTGAGCATACCTTAAACGAGCGTAACTGCACCATGATCATCATCTCGCACGACAGACACTTCTTAAACAGTGTCTGTACACATATGGCTGACCTAGACTACGGTGAACTGCGTCTTTACCCAGGTAATTACGACGAATATATGACCGCAGCCTCACAAGCCAGAGAGCGCTTATTGGCAGATAACGCGAAGAAGAAAGCACAAATTGCTGAATTACAAACTTTCGTTGCACGATTCTCTGCAAATGCCTCAAAAGCAAAACAAGCAACATCTCGTGCTAAGCAAATTGATAAGATCCAGCTAGAGCAAGTAAAAGCATCAAGCCGTCAAAACCCATTTATTCGTTTTGAACAATCTAAAGAACTATTTAGAAATGCACTTGAGATTGAAAACCTTTCTCAAGGCTTTGAAGAAGATTTATTCAATGGCTTTAGTGGTATTTTTGAAGTGGGTGAAAGAATCGCCATCATTGGTGAAAACGGCGTTGGTAAAACAACATTACTAAATACATTGGCAGGTCAATTGCAGCCTCGCGATGGTGCCTTTAAGTGGTCTGAAAATAGCAATATTGGTTATTATGCGCAAGATCATGCTGAAGACTTTGAAAAAGACATGGATCTGATGGAGTGGATGGGCCAATGGCGTCAAGAAGGCGATGATGAGCAAGTACTACGCAGTTTCTTAGGCCGAATGTTGTTCTCTCAAGACAGCATCAAGAAATCTGTCAAAGTTTTATCAGGTGGTGAGCAAGGCCGAATGTTGCTTGGTAAGCTTATGATGCATAAACCAAATATTCTTTTGATGGATGAGCCAACTAACCACATGGACATGGAATCAATTGAATCATTGAACACCGCACTAGAGCAGTATAAAGGTACGCTGTTCTTCGTCTCTCATGACCGTGTATTCGTTGACTCTTTGGCAACACGTATCCTTGAAATCAAAGACAACAAGGTCACTGACTTTAAGGGCACATATACTGAGTTCTTAAAATTCCGAGGTATCGAAGACTGATCCTTTTTGCGCGGCATTTTTGTCGCGCTGACCTCACCGCATTACTCTACAACAGTAATCGTTTATTTTATAAACGAGCTGTACAGACAAAAAAAGAGGCTAGCGCCTCTTTTTTCACTACTTAATAGCTACATGGCTTGGCGCTTTTCCACCCACCGAACAATGTCTTGCTCAACCAAAGCTAAAGGACGTGCACCTTTGAGCAAAATTTCATCATGAAAAGAGGTCATATCAAATTTATCACCTAACGCTTGCTGTGCCTCTTTTCTCAAAGCTTCAAATTTCAACATACCAAGCTTATACCCTAAAGCCTGACCTGGCCACGCAATATAGCGATCAATGGCAGGCACCACATCACTCATTGCAGAACCTGTTGCCTCGGCAAAGTACTCTATGGCCTGTTGGCGCGGCCACTTCTTAAAATGCAAACCCGTATCAACAACAAGCCGCGCTGCACGATACGCTTCCGCCTGTAACCTGCCTAAATCACCGAATGGGTCTTCATCATACATGCCCATTTCATAAGCAAGTAGCTCAGAGTAAAGAGCCCACCCCTCTATATAACCGTTAAATGAGGCGTTTTGCCTCATTAAACCAATATCTGTTTGCAGCATATTTAATGCGATTTGAAAATGATGGCCCGGTACAGCCTCATGATACGTCAGTGTCTTCAAGCCAAAACTTGGTACCGCTTTCATATCTTTCAAATTAATCGCAAACACGCCAGGGCGGCTTCCATCAAGCGAAGGTGCATAATAGTACCCTCCTGGTGCACCAGCTTCCACTTCAACAGGGATACGTTTCACTTCTACTTTCTGTGGTGGTAAAGTCGAAAAGTATTGAGGCGCCTTATCATTGATGGTTTTTATTTCACCTTCAAGAAAGTCTAATAAAGCTTGTCGTCCTTCATCACTGTCTGCAAATAAAAACCTCGGTTCTTCATTGAGCTGTTTCATTCTGTCACTCACAGATCCTTTTGTATAGCCATTTGCTTTGAGGATCTCGTCCATTCTCTTGGTGATACGTGTCACCTCTGCTTGGCCGATATCATGTATCTGCTGTGCTGTCATATCCGAATCAGCTAAGTAGGTAATAGCATGTTGATAAAAGCCTTCGCCATTCGGCTGTGACCAAATACCGACATTATCGGATGCTTGCTGTTCTAACCCCCGCATCGTCACCGTAACACGCTCAAATGCGGGGTATACTTGCTGCTCAATGACCTTTGCTGCAGCTCGAACCAACTCTTTACGAGTAGCAACATCAATGCTCCGTACATCATTCAGCTTTTGTATAAATGAAGTAACCAATACATGCTCATCTGCTGCCGGTTTTGTGTATCCCGTTAAATAAGATAATGTATTTGGAAATAGCGGTTTCGGTAAAATAACACCTTGCTTTGCATCACTGAGTACTTTTTCATTAACTTGGTCCACCATAGTTGCAAACGCGGCCAAACGCGATATGTACGCTTTTGCCTGTGATTCATTGCTCACCTCATGTTGGTTTTGTAGTATGCCCGGCACATCCATCAAAGGGCCGGAGATCTGGTTCACAATATAGGGTAAATGCCCACCCCAAGTATCGATATAGCCAGCAGAAAAAACACTATCTCCAGCATAATAGCGCGCAACCACCTCATTAACTTGAACATGCAAAAGGTCTTTATTATTCAACCCTGCCCCCTGCAATTGTTTAAGTTGCTCAGCAGCATGGGCCATATCTATCTGCATTGCCTGCATACCGTCAACGGAGTAATCAGGTAAGCGAGTTGAATACTCACCATATTCTGTGCTATCAAGTTTCAAAGAGGTTGCCATCGCTGGTTGGTGATTAATAAATGCTTTTGTGTACTGCTCTACAACAACGTCAACATCTGCTCGGCTCACAGCCTCTTGAGTTTCAGCAACAGAATGACTCTTCTTATATTGCGCACTGTCTTTTGCACATCCCGTGATCGCTAACAGCACACACGCAGCCAGCATACTTACCTTTCTCATTTTAACTCCCCAGAGTGTTGTCATTTTATTCTTTAACGCAAAAGAAAACTTTCTCAAAATATTCTGCAGCGTAATCTACATAAGTTGAAGCTACGTGTCACCCACTCAAATCATCACGAACGTTAATCAACGTACCTATCAGTTCATCCACATTAAACGAGTAGCTTTTTAGTTGTCCTGAATCAATAAAATTACACATATTCAAAGCACAGATAAATCATTGCGCATTCCTCATTTTGAGCTGTAAACCCGCATTTTCGAATATTTAAAAATAATGAACAATTAGATGATAATGAAAAGCTTATTCAGCATAAAAACTAAAACGCAATATAAATCTAAATCAATGTTTTAAATGCTTTTTTAAATTTAAAAAGGCCTTTTGAGATAGCGCAAGGTCATGTGCATTGAGGAGACAACACCCACTGTTATTAGCGCCATTTTATGTACAATGAGTGCATCCCAATATGCAAACTTTAAGTAAGGAACTACCATGAAGTTTAAAATGTCAGCGCTATCAATCGGCGTATTTATCAGCTTGTCAGCAGTCGCTCAAACTCATACTTCCGAAACAAGCTTGACACCTACCAGTCAGTACGACTATTCAGATAATCAACCATGGAGCCAAATGCCACCGGCTGATTTGAGACCAGTACAAGTCCCCCTATTTGTTTCAATTGGATTTGACGATAATGGCTCAAAAGAAGGGATGGACTGGATCAATAACTATACTCGTCACCTTCACAATGATTTGGGTGCTAATAACCCCGCTACATTTGATGGTGCCCCTGTAAGATTTACGTTCTTTCATACTCCATCATACATAGTCAAAGAGGCAGGCGATGAAGTTGGGATTAAGCATGCTTGGCGTGATGCTTATGTAGACGGTCATGAAGTAGGTAATCATACTTTTAGCCACAGAGATGGAGGACCGGATACAGGTAACTTTAGCGAACAAGAGTGGACACAAGAACTCAGTATCACCCAAACATGGCTTAGCAAACCTTATGATCCAACTGAAGTGACCAATGGCGCCAATAACGCAGCTGGTCCTGGTGTGCCATCCAGTGAAATCATTGGCTTTAGAACGCCTTACCTGAATCATAACAACGCATTATTTTCAGCTCTGGTCAAAGGCAACTTTGTTTACGACACCAGTATTGAAGAAGGTTGGGACAGCCAATTTAACGGTACCAATAATGCGTGGCCTTATACTTTAAATAATGGGACGCCAACCAAGCGCGTTGGTAAACCTGATGTAGGCAGCTACCCTGGACTGTGGCAACTTCCTTCTAATGTATTTGAAAAGCCAGAAGGCGGCAAAATGGTTGGCTTTGATACCAATATGTGGGTAAGCACTAATATGAGCAAAAATGCTGTACTTGAGATGCTTAAACACAACTTACATTTAAGGCTTGAAGGAAACCGTTCACCACTGCTGTATGGCGCGCATGCACACATCTATGCACCAGCGTACGATCAAGGTGGCCGTGCAACAACTTATTTGGAACGCCAACAAGCCATTGAAGAGTTTATCCAATATGCGCTAAGCATTAAAGTGAATGGCCAGCCTGTTGTCCGTATTGTGCCATTTAAAGACATCATTGAGTGGATGCGTAACCCTACTCCGCTTACTGATGGCAAAGTTGTTACGGTAAGAAGCATTGGTGCAAGCCCTATTTATATTCAAGGAAATATCTATCAAAGAGGCGATCAAGTTTACCACGACGGTAAATATTACGAGGCCAAGTGGTACGCGGATTCCATGCCTGGTTCACAGAGCCCTGATTATGACCCGTGGAAATTAATCACCAGAGATCAAGCAACAAAAGTAAGCCACCTAGGCTCTGTAACGCCGGTCGGTGACATTTATGGAGACACCTTGATCGCAGCAGATAAAGCACAAACGTTCTTCTTCAATGCGGCTCCCGGTGCACAAGTCAAAAGTGTAACGCTCAATGGTGTCAATTTAGGCTCAGTCGAGCAGTATACATTTAGTAACTTAACAGCCAACCAAACATTGACTGTCGAGTTTAGCGCAAAATAAATATTTAAATGTAAGAGACTGATTTTTACAGTCTTTTACATTAAAGCAAAAAAAGCTGCTCTCATTATTTACACACTAGAAAACTTAAAGTAACCTTTGTGTTTTCACAAATTAGGGACAAACTTTCATGAAGACACTTTTTTCTATTGTTGCGCTATTTGCGGCTTTTTCTTCTCAAGCATCGGGCACTTGGATTCAAAATACCAAAGTAACAGATGTAAGATGGTATGACCATAATGGAGGCCATGGATATATTACCACTGAAAACAACTCAAACCCTGAATGTCCAAATGCTAAAACAGGCACACACAGATATTTTTCAAACACAGGTAACAACACCCAGTCTATTATATCGCTTGGTTTATCAGCAATGCTGTCAGATAAAACAGTAAATATACTCGTAGAAGGTTGCCATGATAGCCTTCATTCAAAAGTTAAAGGTATAGTCATCAATCGCTAAACTGATACGCCGTATGTGAGCACTAAATTGTTAGTGCTCACGTGTTGATTAGCGCTTTAAAATATACTTTCTAACCGCGCGATTGTGTTCCTTCAATGATTTGGAAAAATGATGCTCTCCATTTCCTCTCGAGACAAAATAAAAATAATCCGTTTGCGCTGGTTGTACTGCTGCTATTAGCGCATCATATGATGGCATGGCTATAGGTGTGGGAGGGAACCTATCAATTCGATAAGTATTATAAGGTGTATACTCCCTCAAATGTGCACGAGTAATATCTCCTTTAAAACGCTCACCTAGTCCATAAATAACGGTTGGATCAGTTTGCAATCGCATGCCCTTCTTTAAGCGATTATGAAATACCGACGAGATGATATCTCGCTCAGCCGCTTCACCTGACTCCTTTTCAATGATCGACGCTAATATAAGCGCTTCATATTCGTTTTTCAAAGCCACATTGTCGCCACGCTTGGCCCATGTTTCTGCGAGGACTTGCTTCATTTTTTGATGTGATCGAGCAACCAGTGCTGATGCCCGCGTGCCGCCTTCATAATGATACGTATCAGGATACAACCACCCTTCTGGATGATTATTATCATACAGTGTAAAGTTGGAGCCATCTCCATCGGTAATATCAAATACTAAAAAAGCGCTGCTTCTGAGGTTTTCAAGCACTGTGTTATATGTATCACCTTCAATGATCGTAAAAGTAAAATCCGCTATATCGCCGTTATTTAACTTTTCAATAGCGGATAGCACAGATAGCCCTTTCACGTTATACACACCCGCTTTTAACGTAAACTTTTGGGGGTATAATTTACTGTATAATTTGTAAGGCAAACAACTTGTCAATGCCTGCTGTGACTGCCATTTTGCGCATAAACGCGTAAACGTTTCCCCCTGTGGGATCTCTATATATTCTTGGGGTAACTGAAGCGTTTCGTTTCGTACAGGCTCAAAAAAGAGATACGCACCATAGCATGTAGCCACAAAAATAATGACAACGCCCCATAATAACACTCTAATCATAAAGAATTTTCTATTCTAGCCTTTAACTCAAGTGCAGTTTGCAGGTTAAATGTTTTTTTGTCTATTGATTTAACTGGTACTAGTCCCATCAAACTATTACACATAAATACCGCATCCGCGTCCTGCAAATCTGCCAAAGAGAGCACCTGCTCTTTAATATTATGATGATCTGACAACAGGCTCAAGTACACACCTTTAACCCCACAAAGCACTAAACTTGGCGTCACTAGCTGCTGGTCTTTAACGGCGATAATATTACTGGCTGAGCACTCTATGACATTGTCATTCAAATCAAGTACCAGAACATCATCACCACTGCGGCGACTAGCGTCCTCTTTAATTAACACTTGTTCCAAGCGATTAAGTGTTTTTAAACCGGCAAACAAAGGTTGATGGCCCAATTTCACGCCACTGACAGACAAAGAGACACCCTGCGATTGCCAATGCTGATAATGCAGGGGGAACTCACTCATAGTAATGATGATAGAAGGCTCTGGCTGATCAGGTAAACCATAACCTCTGCCACCTTCACCTCTGGTAATCACAAGCTTCAACACTCCTAACTGACAGCCTTGTGCAGCTTTTTGACACGCGTCAAATAATCCAGCCTCTTCAAGTGGCGGAAAACGCAATGCCTGCTGACATTGTCTCAACCGTTCAAGATGATACTGCCACAGTTGCAGCTGGGCATGTTTAACTTGGATAGTGGTAAAAAAACCATCTCCATAATTTAAACCGCGATCGCGATGACTGATTTCCATATAACCCCTCAAACAAAAAAAGCCTGGCTATGCCAGGCTTAATCAATCTTTAAATAGACTTAAATCTTTTTAAATAGCAGTGAGCCGTTGGTCCCACCAAAGCCGAATGAATTACACAATGCATAGTCTAACTTCGCATCTCTAGCAGTGTGTGGCACATAATCTAAATCACAGCCTTCATCAGGGTTATCTAAGTTAATCGTTGGTGACACTTTCTGGTCTACCAATGACAAAATACTAATAATTGATTCAACTGACCCTGCCGCACCCAGTAAGTGACCCATCATTGACTTAGATGAGCTTACCATAACGTCTTTTGCTGCATTGCCGAAAATAGACTTAACAGCAGACGTTTCGGCAATATCACCAGCCGGTGTCGACGTACCATGCGCATTGATATAGCCAATTTGCTCAGCATTCACACCAGCGTCGTTCAGTGCGTTTTCCATAGCAAGTGCAGCACCTGAACCATCCTCTGGTGGCGAGGTCATGTGATAAGCATCGCCGCTCATACCAAAACCAACGAGTTCAGCATAGATTTTAGCGCCACGGGCTTTTGCATGTTCATACTCTTCAAGCACGATCACACCAGCACCATCTGCTAATACGAAACCATCACGATCTTTATCCCAAGGGCGAGATGCAGCCGCTGGGTCGTCGTTACGCGTTGATAAAGCACGCGCTGCACTGAAACCGCCCATACCAATCGGTGTAGATGCTTTTTCTGCACCACCAGCTACCATCGCATCCGCATCACCATACGCGATCATACGAGCAGCATGGCCAATGTTATGAAGACCTGTCGTACATGCTGTTACGATTGAAATGTTTGGACCTCTCAAGCCATGCATAATAGACAAATGCCCTGAAATCATATTGATGATTGTAGAAGGCACATAGAAAGGCGATAGCTTACGAGGACCGCTGGCGATCAATTTGTGGTGATTCTCTTCAATAAGAGTTAATCCACCAATCCCTGAACCGACCGCAACACCAACTCGTGCAGCGTTCTGATCAGTGATTTCTAAACCTGAATCCTTTAATGCTTGGACACCAGCTGCGATGCCATACTGAATAAACAAGTCCATTTTTTTTGTGTCTTTTTTGGACATGTATTCTGTCGCATCAAAGTCGTTAACTAAGCCAGCAAACTTAGTTCCAAAACTCGATGTATCAAAATGCGTAATGTTTGAAATGCCACTACGACCTTCTAACAGGCCTTGCCAGGTTGACTGAACATCATTACCTAGCGGCGTCAACATACCTAAGCCAGTTACTACGACTCGACGTTTAGCCACGGTTTCCTCCAAAAAGGGATTTGAAATTTTGCGGGGGTAGAATGAATGAGGGCAGCGAGTGCTGCCCTTCAGATCCGTTAATTACTCAGCGTGAGCAGTAACGTAGTCGATCGCTGCCTGAACAGTAGTGATTTTCTCAGCTTCTTCATCAGGGATCTCAGTGTCGAACTCTTCTTCAAGAGCCATTACAAGCTCTACAGTGTCAAGAGAGTCTGCACCTAGGTCGTCTACGAAAGAAGCTTCAGATTTTACTTCTTCCTCTTTAACACCTAGTTGCTCAACGATGATTTTTTTTACGCGTTCTTGGATGTCGCTCATTCTTCTTTCCTTTATTAAAACGCTTTTGCGTTAATTTCAGATTGCGGCGTAGTTTACGGCGCATCATGTATTGATTCAAGGATTGACTATGACTTTTTTGTCTGGTCAAACCTGTTACTAAATTTTTTCACTCTTTATCGCCTATTTTCAGGGCAATTTCAAGCTAGTTTGCGGCAAGATCACAAAAATTTAAATTATTTTGTAATCTTTATACCATATACATCGCACCGTTTACGTGTAATGTCTCACCAGAAATATATGCCGCAGCATCAGAAGCAAGGTAAGCAACTGCAGCTGCAATTTCTTCAGGCTGACCTAAACGACCTGCTGGTACGTTTGCTAATGTTGCCGCTTTTTGATCTTCTGTTAACTCGTCCGTCATATCTGTTTTAATAAAACCTGGTGCAATGACGTTTACCGTAATACCACGAGAAGCCACTTCACGGGCAAGTGACTTAGAAAAACCAATAACGCCCGCTTTCGCAGCAGCATAGTTTGCTTGACCAGCATTACCCATAGTACCAACCACAGAGCCGATATTAATAATACGACCTGATTTTTTCTTCATCATAGGACGAAGCACTGCTTTAGATAAACGATAAATGGCACTTAAGTTTGTGTCAATAATATCAGTCCACTCGTCATCTTTCATACGCATAAGAAGATTGTCACGTGTAATACCAGCGTTATTGACCAATACATCAATATCACCAAAATCTGCTTTAATCTGCTTTAGTACAGCGTCGATAGACTCCACATCAGTGACATTTAGCTTGTAACCTTTGCCATTTTCGCCTAAGTACTCACTGATTCTTTCAGCACCTGACTCACTTGTTGCTGTACCAAGTACAGTTGCACCCTGTGCTACCAAAGTCTGCGCTACAGACTTACCAATACCACGGCTTGCACCGGTTACTAATACAATTTTATCTTTAAGATCAAATATATTTGACATTTTTCTTCTCTATTATTCTGCACTTTCAACTGATGCTAAATCGTTAGCAGCAGCACATTTAACTGATTTGTCTATTCTCTTTGCTAGACCTGTCAACACTTTGCCTGGACCAAATTCATAGGCTTGAGTGATTTCTTGCGCTGCTAATTTTTGAACTGTCTCTGTCCAGCGTACAGGGCTGAATAGCTGTCTCACTAACGCATCTTTTATTTCAGCAGCACTATTTGCTACCTCAACATCGACGTTATTAATAACTTGATATTTAGGCTCTGCAAAAGTTAATGCTTCAAGATCAGCGGCTAGACGCTCTGCTGCTGGCTTCATTAATTCACAGTGAGAAGGCACACTCACCGATAACGGTAGCGCACGCTTGGCACCGGCTTCTTTGCATGCTTCACTTGCACGCTCAACAGCCTCTTTGTGACCTGCGATAACAACTTGACCAGGCGAGTTATAGTTAACTGGAGAAACAACTTGCCCTTGTGCAGCGTCTTCACACACCTTAGCAATGACATCATCACCTAATCCGATAATTGCTGCCATTGAACCTGTGCCTGCTGGCACTGCTTCTTGCATGTATAAACCGCGCTTTTCAACTAGCGTGACTGCCGCTGCTAATTCCAATACGCCAGCACAAACTAATGCTGAGTATTCACCTAAACTGTGACCGGCTAGAACGAGTTCAGCATCAACATTTTTTGCTTGCCAATGGCGGAAAATGGCAACGCTTGCAGTCAACAATGCAGGTTGCGTTTTATGCGTTTTATTTAACTCTTCTTCTGGGCCATTTAGCACCAAAGCTTGAAGATCATAGCCAAGTGCTTCTGATGCCTCAGCAAAGGTATTTTTAACAATATCAGAAGACTCTAATAGCTCTGATAACATACCAACACTCTGCGAGCCTTGGCCTGGGAAAAGTAAAGCAATTTTTTGTGACATAAGATGCTCTTTTACTCGTCTTTAAATTTGATCACTCACAACCAGCGTGACAGACTGATCTAGAACGCCAATTGTCGAAGTATGACTAAATTTGGTTATTTAAAAACAACTTTATTAAAACAACCGCTAATTTCGCTGAAAATGTGGCTTTCGTGCTAACTAATAGACGTTTCTTCCACATCAGTCATTTTTTCAAAAGCTGTTTGTATTTTTTCGGGAATGCGTCGATTAACCTCTCTAACAGCTTCATCGATCGCTGCTAAAAATGCCTTATTCGAAGCATTTCCATGACTTTTTACGACAATACCACGCAATCCTACCAGACTTGCACCGTTATACTGGTCGGGGTTCACCTTTTTATAGAGTTTTTTTATCACTGGGCGTAGTAAAAATGCAAGAGCCTTATAAAAAAAGTGTTTTTTCAGGGCTTTCGTGAATTTTAGCATGATCAACTTCGCAATTCCCTCGCAAGTTTTTAATGCTATGTTCCCCACAAATCCCTCGCAAACAATCACATCTGACTTACCTGAAAAGATATCACTGCCTTCGCAGTAACCTTGGTAATTCAAATGCTCACACTCCGACATTAACTTGGCAGCTTGTTTAATGCCTTCATGCCCTTTAATGTCTTCTGCACCAATATTAAGCAAGCTCACTTTTGGATGTTCTTTATCTAAAGACTCGCCAGCAACGATTGACCCCATAATGGCAAACTGAAATAACGTTTCAGGGTCGCATAAAACATTCGCCCCTAAATCGAGCAGATATACGGGTTGCTTTTGTTCTGTGGGCATAGAGGTAATGAGCGCAGGTCTCTTTATACCTGGTAGCATTTTTAACACGTAATGTGCCATAGATAACAAGGCGCCGGTGTTACCGGAGCTCACGCATGCCTGAGCCTGTCCTGACTTCACAAGGTCAAGCGCAATGCGCATGGAAGAATTGCGTTTATTTCTGAGCGCGTGTGCAGGTTCACAATTATTTGTAACGACTTGCTCGCAGTGCTTTATTACCAGTCTTGGGTGATTTAATTGATTTTCTTTACTAAGCGCCTGTCGTAATACAGCTTCATTACCGCATAACAACAAAGTTAGATTTGGGTATTTATCAACTGCAAGAATAGCAGCTGGAATAGATGAACGGGGGCCGTAATCGCCCCCCATCATATCTAACGCAATGGTTAGATTAGTCAGCATAAAGCAATCTCTTACTTAGAAATTACTTTAACGCCTTTGTAGTAACCATCTGCAGTTACGTGGTGACGACGATGAGTCTCACCTGAAACTTGGTCTACAGTTAAAGCTGGTCCGCTGATAGCATCGTGTGAACGACGCATGCCACGACGTGAACGAGTCACTTTGCTTTTTTGTACCGCCATTAGCCTTCTCCTAAGAATCTTTCTTAAGTTGTTTTAAAATTTCAAATGGATTTGGTTTACTTTCTTCTGTTTCGATTTCGCCAAAGCTCACTGGCTTATTTGAAAACGAACATGAAGCTTCATCATGCATAGGAACTATCGGAATCGCTAAAATCAATTCATCTTCGATTAGTTCTCGAAGATTGATTTCACCTTCTTCATTTAATTCCACAACATCGTAGCTTTCTGGAAGATCATCCGACTCTGCACCTAATCCGACTGGCGAATACGCAAAGTCTTGAGCCAAATCCAACCCTAATTCATCATTACAACGTTGACACACCAAAGTCACTTGCGTTCGAGCTGAGCCTCGAATTACAACCAAACCTTGCTGATCAATATCGCAATGAATAGTTACCGCTATTTCACCTACCTGATCCTGCACAACTTGCTGCAGACGAGAAAGTTCTTCAAGCGACACAATGCCGTCATATGTAGCTCGACGTTGCGCTGCCCTGCCGGGATCAAGAGTGATGGGAATTTTCACCTTTTGCATAGGGGCTGCATCATATAGATTGTTAGTGGTTTAGTCAAAGTAAAAATAAACTTTCCTATTGTTTTTCGCCGACTAACGCTTATCCTTGTCTCAATTACTCAGTTCAGATAAAAATAGATACATGAAAACTCCTATTATATTAGCCTCTAGCTCACCATTTAGGCAGCAAATTTTAAAAAAAATTGGCCTTGCTTTTTCTACATTTTCTCCCGACATTGATGAATCAGCTTTAGCGCATGAGTCACCACAATCCTTGGTAAGGCGCTTAAGTGAACACAAAGCAAAAGTAGCACAGCAGCACTTCGCCCAAGGACTGTCTATTGGTTCAGATCAAGTCGCTGTATTTAATGATGAAATTTTAGGAAAACCACATAATAAAGAAAATGCCATCAAGCAACTTACTCTGTTTAGTGGGCAATGTGTCACCTTTTATACTGGGTTGAGTGTGTACAATATTGAAACACAAAGATGTATTTCTAAAGTTGTGCCATTTAACGTTTACTTTAGAGACCTAACTCAAGCTCAGATTTCTAACTATCTAGACATCGAGCAGCCATATAATTGTGCCGGTAGTTTTAAAAGTGAAGGCTTAGGTATTTGTTTGTTTGAGAAATTAGAAGGGGAAGACCCAAACACATTAATTGGCCTTCCTCTGATTGAGTTGACTAAATCACTCGCAGAATTTGATGTCGATGTGTTAGAGCAAGCAAGTCAATAACTGCTCGAACTCATCAATGATATGAACTGGTGAAAAAGCCTGTAGCTCAGTGGCATTTGCAACACCAAATGTCACACCAATAGCAGCCACACCAGCTTGCGACGCCATATCCATATCAATTGTCGTGTCTCCTATCATCACAGTCTCTTGTGGCGCGACATCAAGTTCTGCCAAAATCTGCTGTATCATATCAGGGTTTGGCTTCGACTGGGCTTCATCGGCAGTCCGCGAGCAAACAAAGTACTGTGCAAGGCCCGACTCATTAAGTAATCTATCTAGTCCTTGACGACTTTTCCCCGTTGCGATGGCCAGTTTAATATTATTCTCAGATAACTGTTTTATAACCTGTTCAACGCCATTAAAGAGCTCAGTAGGCGTACGATCTACATCTCTATAAATCGTTTTATAGGCAGTAGCCAATTCTGTACTTCTATTTGCTTGAGCGGGAAACAGAGTTGCTAAAGCATGCTCAAGTGACAGTCCAATAATACTTTTGGTTTTTTCTTCGCTTTCTCTTGAAAAGCCATACTGATCTGCGACCAGATTAATGGTATTCACAATTTTAGGCACGGTGTCCATAACCGTGCCATCCCAATCGAATATAACTAACTTATAATCCATTCTCAGCTCTTAACGTTTTTATACAATCCGACAGTGCATCATCTAAAGGGGCTTCAACGTGAACGGTTGTTTCTGTTTTAGGATGTAAGAAACGAAGTTCTCGTGCATGTAAAAATAGACGCCCTAGACCTTTCCCACGCATTTGCGCATCAAATGCTTGATCTCCATACTTATCATCACATGCAATAGGGTGGCCTTTACACTGAGTGTGTACACGAATTTGGTGCGTACGACCAGTTACAGGAGATGCCTGAACTAGCGTCGCACCATTAAACCTTTCTAATACACGAAAACGCGTATGTGATGCTTTGCCTTCTTCATGATCAACACGTACAACTCGCTCGCCTGACTTTAACGTGTTTTTCCTCAAAGGCTCTGTCACATTTTTATGTTTAGAAGACCATTCTCCAGCCACGAGTGCCCAATAGTTCTTTTCCATGGTTTTCTCTCGTAGCTGCTCATGCAACCCTTTCAATACGGCTCGTCGTTTCGAAATCAAAAGGCAACCTGATGTATCTCGGTCTAGGCGATGAACCAGTTCTAGCGACTTTTCTTGCGGCCTTAATGCACGGATTGCCTCAATTAAACCGTAGCTAAGACCGCTCCCGCCGTGTACCGCCATTCCTGAAGGCTTATTTATAACAATCAGATATTTATCTTCATATATTATGCAATCCTCAAGACCTGCAACCCTATCTAAATTTTTGGGAACAAACTCTGTTTTCTCGGCGGTTTTTACCGGAGGGATCCGAACTACGTCATCAATTTGCAGTTTATATACCGGCTTGACACGCTTTTTGTTAACGCGTACTTCGCCCTTTCTCAAAATTTTATAGACAGCACTCTTTGGCACACCTTTTAAGTGGGTAACTAAAAAGTTATCAATACGCTGACCTAACTGATCTTCGGTGATAGTTACAAAGGTAACTTGTAAACCATTCTTTTCTGACATTGCCTAATCACTGATTTGAGTAATAATTTAGTTGCTATCACACAGTTATTAGTGGGATAATCGACTCGCAAATTTTGCGAGCATTGCTTTTTATCGCAAATAAACTGTCGTGATGCACATCTTGGGTGGAGGATCATACAGATCAGAGCTAAGATTTCCAAAGCTTTTATCTCCGACCCAAGACAATTATTACGTGTAATTGGCATAAGGTGAAGCGTGTAACAGTTCATCCTTGTATCGCCAGACGCGACGTACGAGTAAATAAAAGCAAAACTATCGTGTCTTGTGTAAATTTGTGGGTGTGTTTAACCCGAGCGAGTTCTGTAGCAAAAGTAAAAGCTATTTTTTAACCCGTCGACAATATGATTCAGGCATAAGTGTTAAAACAGACTAAGTTCCCTTCTCCCCAGTCGTGAGACTGCATCAGTAACAGGAACATTTAAACTGCCTGCAATGGCGCACAAGAATAGTATAAGTAGAATTTTATCGCCCCGACGCAATGTAAGTATGGGAAGATAAATAAAGTAAATAGAGTATAAGAAAATATGAAACGCATGCTAATCAATGCAACGCAGCAAGAAGAAATGCGTGTTGCACTGGTTGATGGCCAGCGTCTATACGATTTAGATATAGAGAGCCCAGGTCACGAACAAAAGAAAGCCAATATTTATAAAGGCAAAATAACCCGTATTGAACCCTCACTTGAAGCTGCTTTTGTCGATTATGGCGCAGAGCGTCACGGCTTCCTTCCCCTCAAAGAAATCGCTAAAACTTACTTCCCTGATGGCTACACGTTTAATGGTCGCCCAAATATCAAAGATGTGATCAAAGAAGGTCAGGAAGTTATTGTTCAAGTCGACAAAGAAGAGCGCGGACAAAAAGGCGCAGCATTAACGACCTTTATCAGCGTTGCTGGTAGTTATTTGGTGCTCATGCCAAACAACCCGAGAGCCGGTGGTATTTCTCGCCGTATTGAAGGCGATGAACGCATCGAGCTTAAAGAAGCGTTAAGCCGCCTCAAGCTTCCTAAAGGCATGGGGCTTATCGTTCGCACCGCGGGGGTTGGCAAGTCATTTGAGGAACTTGAATACGATTTAAAAGCACTCCTAGTACATTGGCAAGCCATTCAAGAAGCTGCTGACAGCCGTAAAGCACCTTTTTTAATCCACCAAGAAAGTAATGTTATTTTCAGAGCTATTCGCGATTACCTACGTCGTGACATTGGTGAGATCTTAATTGATAAGCAAAAAGTGTTCGATGAAGCCAGAGCGCACATCGAACGTTTCAGACCAGACTTTATAAACCGTGTGAAACTGTACAAAAACGATGTGCCATTATTCACACACTATCAAATTGAAAGCCAAATTGAGTCTGCATTCCAACGCGAAGTACGCTTACCTTCTGGTGGCTCGATTGTCATCGACCCTACAGAAGCACTTACTTCTATCGATATCAACTCGTCTAAAGCAACAAAAGGCGGAGATATCGAAGAAACAGCGCTTAATACAAACTTAGAAGCTGCAGATGAAATAGCCAGACAATTAAGACTCCGAGATCTTGGTGGTCTTATTGTCATCGATTTCATAGATATGACACCGCCACGTCACCAGCGCGAAGTTGAAAATCGTTTAAAAGAAGCAGTTAGAGCTGACAGAGCTCGTGTCCAAATCGGTAAGATTTCACGATTCGGTCTTCTAGAGATGTCACGCCAACGCTTGCGTCCATCTCTTGGCGAAGCGAGCCAACATACATGTCCACGTTGTAGTGGCCAAGGCACAATCCGCTCCAACGAGTCTATCGCATTGTCAATTCTGAGATTGATCGAAGAAGAGGCAATTAAAGAAAATACTGCTCAGGTCAATGCGCAAGTGCCTGTCAAAGTCGGTTCGTTCTTACTCAACGAAAAGCGTCGTGCAGTGCAGCGTATTGAGAAACGACACAACTGTCACGTTGTCATTATTCCAAATCAACATTTGGAAACGCCACACTATGAGGTTATTCGCCTTCGTAAGGATGATGTGCCTGAACTTGCTAGTTATGAGCAAGTCGCAGAGCCAGAAGCTGATATTGTAGAAGTGCAAATGACGCAGGCAACTCCTAAAGAGGAGCCTGTATTAAAAGGCGTGGTAATGCCTTCATCGCCAGCCCCGGCTTCTCAGCCAGAGGTGAAGAAAGCACCTCAGACATTAACGTCTAAAAAGTCTGAGCAAACTCCTAGTTTTTTTACGCGCGTAACGAATTGGTTAAAAGGCCTACTCTCTTCTGAAGAGGAGCAACCTAAAGAAGAAGAGAAGAAGCAGCAACCAAAGCGCCGTGGAAAGCAAGACAACCGTCGTCGCAATCAAAGACGTAAAGGTCGTGGACGTGGTGATGCACAGAAAGAGACAACAACAAACGAGAATCTAGGCAAAGGCGAAGATAAAGATCGTTCAGAGAACCAAGAACGCTCTGAAAATCGTAACAAGCGACGCCGTCAAAACAACCGTAAACGTGTAGATTCTGATAAGCCAAAGACTGTTAGCAATGAGAATCAAAAACAAGATACTCAGCAGGAGCAAAAAGAGAAGCCTGTTAAGCAACGTCGTCAACGTCGCAATTTACGTAAGAAAGTACGTGTTGAAAACCCAGTTGAAACGACTCAAGAAACCGTTGCAACGGAGGCACCTCAAACATCTATAGAGACCGTACGCGCTGAGCAACCGGTTAAACCTGTTGAAGAAGCACCAGTAGTTGCAGAGGTGAAGCACACTGATTCGGAAACGTTGGAAAAAGCTGAAGCTGCTGTTCAATCAAATAGCATTGAAGAACATGAGCAAGCAGAGACTGTCGCAGCCGTGGCTGAACATACTGAAGAAGCAGACACGGATAAGCGTGAAGCAAAAACTCGCTCGAGACGTTCTCCTCGTCATCTAAGAGCAGCAGGACAAAGACGTAAACGTGGTGAATCAGCAAATCGTCAGTCTGCACCTGCTTTTGTGCCTGTTGCTGATCAGGCTGCGGCTGAATTTGAAGCACAACAACGCTCTGGTGAGACTCAAACGATTGAGCAAGCCCCCCTAGCTGGACAAGTACCTGTGATTGAGTCAACTCCTTTGACTGAACAGGCACCTATTGCAGAAACTGCACCTGTAGCAGAAACTACGCCTGTAGCAGAAACTACGCCTGTAGCAGAAGCTGCGCCTGTAGCAGAACCTGTAGCAGAAACTGCGCCTGTAGCAGAAACTGCGCCTGTAGCAGAAGCTGCACCTGCAGCAGAAACTGCACCTGTAGCAGAAACTGCACCTGTAGCAGAAGCTGCACCTGCAGCAGAAACTGCACCTGGAGCAGAACCTGCACCTGTAACAGACCCTGCGCCTGTAGCAGAACCTGCACCTGTAGCAGAACCTGCACCTGAAGCAGAAGCGGCACCTGTAGCAGAAGCGGCACCTGTAGCAGAAGCGGCACCTGTAGCAGAACCTGCACCTGTAGCAGAACCTGCACCTGTAGCAGAACCTGCACCTGTAGCAGAGCCTGCACCTGTAGCAGACCCTGCGCCTGTAGCAGACCCTGCGCCTGTAGCAGAAACGGCACCTGTAGCAGAAGCTGCGCCTGTAGCAGAAACGGCACCTGTAGCAGAAGCTGCGCCTGTAGCAGAAGCTGCGCCTGTAGCAGAAGCTGCGCCTGTAGCAGAAGCTGCGCTTGCAACATGCAGTCGTACACGTTACAGCTGCACATCAGCATCGCCTATGACGAAAGCAAGCTCTGTAGACACGTTAGTAGACATTACAGTGCCTAAGGCTATGCCAAACGAACTAAGAGCGGCTATTAAGCCTAGTGGCTTAGGAGTAGGCTCTAAATCACCTACTGCCCGAGCAAGTGCTCAAATGGCATCTCCGCAAGCGGTCGAATAAACGCCCGAGACATGTTCGTAAATAAAAAAACCAGTCATTATTGACTGGTTTTTTTTTACGCACTTCTAAGCTAATCATTAAAAATTACGTTGGTTTAAGGTCAAACCAAATCAGGTCAGGTCAGGTCAGGTCAGGTCAGGTCAGGTCAGGTCAGGTCAGGTCAGGTCAGGTCAGGTCAGGTCAGGTCAGGTCAGGTCAGGTCAGGTCAGGTCAGGTCAGGTCAGGTCAGGTCAGGTCAGGTCAGGATGGCAACATGCCAATCAAAGTAGCAAGTAAACTTGCTACTCATGCTTGCTTAAATATAAAGTTTTTCAGCAGTTAATACTTTTTTGAGGTAATGCTTGGTCTCATCGTAAGGCAACCCTGCTTGCAATGCCTCTAAAACACGCTCTGGTGGCATTGAATTAATAATCTTCGCCGCAGCGCGAATATTGCGAGAATCATTGGTATTGAATACTCTCGCCAC
This sequence comes from Pseudoalteromonas luteoviolacea, assembly GCF_000814765.1. Taxonomy (GTDB): domain Bacteria; phylum Pseudomonadota; class Gammaproteobacteria; order Enterobacterales; family Alteromonadaceae; genus Pseudoalteromonas; species Pseudoalteromonas luteoviolacea_H. The sequence goes on along the minus strand of NZ_JWIC01000003.1, from coordinate 120,983 downwards.
GTTACCAGCACCTGTATTATAAGCGGCAATCATGCAGTATTTTCTGCTTAAAGGGTCCTTTATGTGACTCAGATACCTGTCATTGAGCAAATGCAAGTACGCCGTCCCCGCTTCAATATTATTGTTTACCACATATAAGTAAGGCGCACTCATAGGTGCATCAATTTTAAATAAGAAACGATTCACGTCGACACCCGCGCTAGTAGGTACGACCTGCATTAAGCCGTATGCTGGTATGTGAGACTTAGCAAGGGGATTAAAGTGGCTCTCTGTATGCATTACCGCCAATACTAAACTTGGCTCAATTTCAAATCGCTCACTATGTTTGGCAATATTCTCAGTGTAATTTGAAGCACGCTTTTTAGCTAAGCTCCCCTGCGGCAACTTAATCGTCACTTTTGTGACTTTTTCATCATTTTGTCCCGCTATTTGCCTTACCGATTGCGCAAGATTTTGTATGCGCTTTACTTCCAATTGGTCAAGTTTAGCCTTATCTTTGACCAGTTTGCTCACTACTTCCGCTTCACTCGTTTCAGGTGAAACCAACAGTTCGTCCGCTTTTTTCTCCAACAACTGCTTTTGTTCTACGGTTTGCTGCTTTATCTTTGCCTTGGCATCGATGATGGCATTAACTTTTAAGTTTCTGTCAATTTCATAGTCTTGGATGGCCGCTTTATCCAGTGAGGCTGGATCACCATTAAAAAAACTTTGTATTAAGGCGCTTTCAGCCTGCCTAAAACGTTCAAACTCTCTGTGTATCTCTGACTTTGATGGCGCGCCTTCATCTTCGTGACGAATACTCAAGACAACTTCATTGCGTTCAAAATCAACTTCAAGTCGAGCGCGGTTATCTTCAGAGTATGTGACATACTCACTTTGTGATGCGATCTTTGCTTCGCCCCACTCTTTAATTAATTCATCTCTAAACGCGTCGTACTCTGCCAAATGCTGTTCAACAAACTGCTCATATTCACCTAAGTGCTGAGCTTTGAATTTTTCAAATTCAGTTTGTTCTGAACTGGAATTAGGGCTAGATTGCTTCTTGCTATCATACCCTTGCATCTCTTGTGACAACTCATCAAAAAGTGTTGCAGTACTGGCATACACAGTACTTGCCATAAATTGATAAGCGATTGTTAGTGCTAGTACTTTCTTCACTTTAAAATCCTTACAAGCAAAAAACGCGCCTGAGAGCGCGCTTTATTAATTCGTTAATCTAGCAATTTCTTTTTCTAAATCTTTTTCAGCTTTATACGCTTTGAATTCTTGGTATAAGAACTTTTCATCTTGAGGGTTGATTTCTTTTTTGCTCTCTTTGATCACATCTTTAAAGAGCGATTGCGTTAGCTGAGGAGATAATACAACGAGCGAACAATAATAGTCTTTACCGCCTATCTCAACTACATCAGCTCTATTTACACGAGAGCCGTTAAGTGTTTGCTTAGTAAGCTGCTTTGATACCGAACTGAACGTAGAACCAACCGTCGTGTCATCATTGGCATCTGTACGATTTGCAAATGTTTTGTCCAAGCCTTCAATACGCGTCTCAATTTGCTGTGCCAATGCTAAACGAGCGTTAGCCACTGAGCTTTTTTGGTCAATTGAGATATTACCAGAGAATTTAACACAATCTGCAGCAGCGATACCGTTCTCAATTGTTGGATTTAAAACCCAATCTGGAATATTTACTTTCGATTGAGAAGCAGACTTATCTTGTGTAGAGCTACAACCTGCCAAGATCCCTGTAACAAGCACAGTTGTAAGTAGCGATTTAAGTTTCATGGTATTTTCCTTCGTAAGATTGATTGCCTAAAGCGATGATTTAAATTTAACAAAAGGTCAGGCTAATTACAGTAATAAATTGTAAGAACGATTTTTTACAACTTTATTCTTTAAAAAGATTAAAAAAATCTTAAACTTGCTGACAATATAACTGAATTAATTGGTATAGTCACTGTCATGTTTTTTACAAGTCATGGATGTCAATGTGCTAAATAACATAGTATACAAATCGCACTTTGCTTTCTTAACAATAGTTTATGCATTTTTGTTAATTGGGTGTCAAAGTACACCTGCTAATAAAAGTGCCATTTTATTAGCGCAGCAGGGGCAGTTTGAAACAGCTAAACAAACGATTCGCTCGGACTACTCCGCCACGGGTAAAAGTAAACTGCTGCATTATTTAGAGCTGGGCATGCTCAATCACCTGCAAGGTAATTATCAACTCAGCAATCAACTTTTAGACCAAGCACAACAAATCATAGAAGAACAATATACAATTAGTATTTCTGAAAGTGCACTTGCCCTGCTCAGTGGACCCTCTTATACCACTTACGCAGGTAAAATATACCATCGTCCTCTGATAAACTTTTATAAAGCGCTCAACTACAATGCCTTGGCCAATCAGGCTAGTACAGGACGTCAAGCTCTACTTGACTCTGCATTGGTAGAAATGCGTCAATTGGATACTTATTTGATCGGTATTAAAGACAAGTCTGGTGGTTACGATAACGAGCAAGAACCATCTGGTCTGGATAACTTAACTCGACAAATCAATAATTTGACTAGACCTTTATTTGCCCCTAATGATTTGCTCAAAGATATAGAGTACAAAGATGATGCATTTGCCCACTATATCAGCGGCATTCTGTTTGAGCGAAGTGGAGAGTTAGACGCTGCAAGGCTTCAATATCAAAGGTCATTACAAGCCTTCGAAAACGGATTTGCTAAACAATACAATATTAATGGCTCCATCATTACTCAAGTAAAAACTGACTTACTGCGTGTCATGCAAGCCGCTGGCGGTTACGCTAATGAAGTTGCGAAACTAAAGAAAGCGCTAAAGAGTGACAGTACGAAGTCCGCTCAGCCCATTCTCAATATTTTGCAAAACATTGGGATTGGCCCGCAAAGAAAACAATTTAATCTACTGTTAAATATCGACGAAGAAGCAAAAGCACTGGTTATGACACCTATCCTTTGGGGCACGCGACAAGAGCAGCAGGCCCAAATGCGCTGGTTTCAAATGCTCTATGCCGATACCAGTCTCTTTGACCTGATCCAAAACTATGCTTCGGGCGATATTGGCGATGTTGCCATGGGTGCCCTTACTAAACGCATTCCTTTGGGCCCTCTTTGGGAAGATGCCGTGGATCTAGGTCTTGTCAGTGCCCTTGAATATGGTAGTCGTATTTCAGTCACCTACCTTGAGCCAGTACAAAAGCAAATAAATCATTCCGAAGTGTGGGTAGGGAACCAAAAAGTCGCTACTTTAAACAAGATATATTCTGTCAGCTTACTCACACTCCAAGATGCTCTAAATAACGCGAATTCTGAAATTCAAATTGCATTGGCGAGGGAAATAGTAAAAGCGATGACGGCACAAAAAGCGATTTCTGCAACTGGATTAGACGCCTCATTTTCTGGATTTGCAAAACTAGCCACTTCGGTTGTCAATGCCGTGACTGCCTCTGCTGATTTAAGGCAATGGCAATCTTTACCTGCACAAATTAACTATGTTCAACTCCCAATAACCAAGGGAAAACACGTAATCACTCTTAAAACACATTTATCATCAGGACAAGTGATCGAACAAACTGAAACGATACAAATAGTCGATGATATTACGCTTTGGCATACACGTACTTTCTTAAATAAAGTACGTGCCCAAACCACAGATTCAACTTTTTTTAATGGAAAATTGTTATGAAATGTAATAAGACCTTACTAAAACTTACTCCGCTATTTGTAGCTTGTACGCTTGCTCTTTCTGGCTGTTCATCAACCAAAGTGCAACGAGTTGATGCAAATCAAGAGGTTGCATTATCTGACAAATGGAATGCAAAGGACTCTCAACTCGTTGCAGAAGCCATGATCAACGACATGTTAAGCTTTCCATGGGTGAACGATCACTTACAAAGAGAAGGGTCTAAACCTGCTATCATCATCCAATCGGTACGTAACAAATCACATCAACATATCGCTGTAGATACATTTTTGAATGACTTAAAACGTTCAATTTTACGTAGCGGCCAAGCGGATTTCGTCGCCAATAAAGATGTACGTCGCGAAATACGTGAAGAGAGAAAAGATCAAGAGTTAAACTCTAGTCTAGAAACTCAAAATGAAATGGGGCAAGAATACGGCGCTGATTACGCACTGTCAGGCACTATCAACTCTTTCGTTGATGAGCAAGGTGGTGATCGCGCCACTTTTTATCAAGTTGACTTGCGTTTAATAGACATGACTACAAACCGTGAGGTATGGAATGGACAGAAGAAAATACAAAAACTGCAGGAGCGTTCACGTTTTGGCTTCTAAACCGCTTTTAGCGATAATAATAGCCGCCACTTTACTAACAGGCTGCCAGAGTAACTCAGCGAGCCAGGTAAAACAAAGTGCTACGCCACAATGGGTTTCTGTCACCCCCGCTTCTAGCTATATGGTGTATGGTGTTGGGAGCGCTCAAAATACAGGCGACTTACAGCAAGCTAAACTCGCGGCGCAAGAGTCCGCTCGCTTAGCATTAGCAAAACAGCTAAATGTCACGATCTCTGCTAATACGACAATCAGTCAACAAGCGGATAACAAATCAATGACGTTTCATATTGACGAGTATATTCAATCACAAGTGCCCAATATCCAATTGCAAGGGGTAAAGATAGAAGATGAATATATCAGTGCTGACAATAAGACTCTGTACGCATTGGCCGCATTTAATCGTACTGAAGCTGTGATGCAAACTGAGTTATCAATTAATGCCATCGATGACGAAATCAGTCACTTTCAGTTATCACCAACTCAAAGTAAAAGTTTGGCAATGAAAAGTGCGGTTGCATTAAAAGAATTGGGTGTGAAGCGAGACAAGTACAACAACTATTTGCAAATGCTTCAAGCTGCGCATGTCAGTATGCCAAACCCAGTTCGTACCAAACTGGAGTTAGCAGATGCACTACTAAATGATATTAGCTTTAGTATTAATGCAGACAGTAACAAACACTTAAAAGTCAGGGATATGCTTGCGAAAGCGCTCACTACCCAAGGTATCAAGGTCACACATCACAACGCTGATTTCGACTTGAGTTTCCGTGTTGATTGGCAAGACATGGAAAAATCAGGTACGTACTATAGCCTTGCTGAAAGCTACCTTGTAGTTAAAGAACAAGGTGAAGAAAAAGCCCATTTCAATGCGAAGGTGAAAGCGGCTTCAAGCTTTAAAGACACAGCAAAAAGCAATGCCATGGGCAAACTTGCCGATAAGTTAGGTCAGCAATTAGCGCAGTTTGTTGTGACAGGAAAATCTTAGTTAGCACTTGAGTGCTTTTATAATGAAAGGCCTGAGTCAGATGCAATATCTAAATCAGGCCTTTTTGACCGCTTAGAAATGACGCCAAACAAAATAGAGTCACTTCATTCTGGCCTTATTAATTTTCTTGAGAGTACTTCTCTAGCTGATCTTTTAAATTAGGTGGAACACCTTTGATTGTTAAAGTGTCGCTAACTGGATCATAAATCACTCGCTCGCCTAAGTGCTTTCGCTCAAAACCAACACTGACACCCCCTCCCATACCTGAAAACTTGACCATCGCAGTCACTGTCTTCTTATCAAGTGGAAATGACTCTTCAAGCTCGTAGCCCTGCTCTTTATAAAAGTCTTCAAATTGGACGTCTGACGATTTTGATAATGTGTCAGATAAGCCTTCGATGTCAGCATCTTCACCACTGTTAATACAGTCGTTGCAATAATCAAACACTTCTTTTCTGATCACATCTTTTTCAGCTTTTTCAAACTGTTGTTCAGCCAAGTAGTCCTCTACCGCATGCAGCATAGTCTGAGACTGCTGCTTGGGATCAACGCCTTCAGCACATCCCAAAAAATCTAAGAAAAAGTCGGCAACTTTTCGACCCGCTCGCCCTTTAATAAAAGAGATATAACGATTTTCGTCAGCCTGAGTATCCCATGCGGTTAGATCAATGCGTGCGGCTAACTGCATTCGAGAAATATCCAAATGTCTTGAACTGGCTAAATCTAACTCCGATGTAATGGAATAGTGCTCTTTAATGCTAATTTGGGCAATTAACATATAATCACAGCCGACATATTGATAATGGCAAAAAACTAAATAACCAGTTTCATGAAACGCATATTTATTGAGCTCTTCTTTTAACACTTCAGTAGCCTGTTGTGTTAAGTGCCAAAAACCGAGCTCATTATTACGGTAACTTTGCATTGCTGATGCTACCGTACTGTTTTTATCACCATCAAACGCACAAAACCCTTTTCCCGGTTTTCCATTATACGCATGGTGCAATTGCTCAATAAAAACATTGACCCGATCATTAATGATCATTTCATCTTCACGTAAATGGATTTGCGTTTCTTCGTCTTGCTTGTCTACATAATGTACAACAAGCTTTTTCACCTCAATGCTCATCTTTGTTTTTAACGCCTCTGGTGTTAGAATATGAAGAATTGTAACTATATTAATTTGAACCAACCGATGCCAATTCAGTCTAAATATTCCAATGAACAAGTAGAACAAATTGTTGATAGTTTAATCAATGTACTTCAAGAGCACAAAGCACCTGTCGACTTAAGTTTAATGTGTTTAGGAAATTCTATCACGCACATCTTAAAAGAACATGTGCCAGAGAGTAAAAGACAAGAAGTCACAGATAATTTTGCGAAGGCGCTTACTCAATCGGTAAAGTAACGGAATGAATTTAACACCACACAGTCCTTTTTCTTCTAAAGCAAGTCAACTGCTAAGTTGGGGACACTGGTTTACCTTTGCTAACATAGGGCTAGTGCTTATTATTGCACTAGCTTACTTAGCGGCAGATGCAGCACCGAGTAGTGTGCTTGGCTGGGTATACATGCTTGTCACCTGGATAAGCCATACTAGCTTTATCACGTTTTGTGCGTTTGTGTTAACCGTGTTTCCACTGAGTTTGGTCTTCCCATATCCACGGCATATTCGTGGTATGGCTGCGCTCATTGCGACATTTGGCATTTCAATTCTCTGCCTAGATGCGTTTGTGTACTATCAGCATGGTTACCATTTAAGTTTTCAAACATTACCCGAAATAATTACCTTGTTACTCGGCATGCTTAATGGCATGTCAGTTTTTACTGGTATACTGATAATTCTTGGATTTTCAGCTATTTTTTGTTTTGAGTTAATTGTTGGCAATCACGCGTGGCACCATTTAGAAAAACTAAAGTCGTATCGATTTCCGAAATATGCTACCGCCTTTTTAGTGACATGTTTTGCAACGAGTCACTTAATGCATGTGTGGGCAGATGCCAACAATTATTTTGACGTAACAAAACAAGATAATGTATTGCCATTATCTTACCCTACAACAGCTAAAACCTTACTTGCTAGACATGAGTTACTTGATTTAAATGAGTATGAGCAAGCAAGGACCGTTCGGTTAGAAAATGCGACCTCTCATTTTCAACCGCCAAAAAATGTTCAGTCTTGTGAATTTAATGCGCCTGCAATAGATATTTTTGTACTTGATACCGCGTTGAAAAACACCCCAGCACTTCAGAGCAAAGCGGTGTTCATTCATCCACAAGTATTGGTGCCTACTGACAAAAAAGATCATGCTTTTAATTTAGTTTATGGCTTGCCGGCCTATTATCGAGACACCATTACTGAACAAGGTTTACCTCCAGTATGGAACATCAATAATGTATTATCCGTTGCAGGTAAAGGTGAATTTGATTATCTCAAACGCCAATCTGACGATAGCAAAATTAGATTTCATTTTACCCCTGAGTTTCCAGAATTAAAAAACGATACTTTATTTATTGTGATTGAGCCTGCATTGGGCAGTGACATTGTTTCACAAACTACATTACACACGAACTTGCCCTACTTTTCAGAGCATAACGGGCTTATGCAGGGAACAGATATAATGGTGACCTTGCTAGACAAACATTTTGAGTGTGGAGCCCTCGCCTCCCAAACAATGATAGGTAACGTCGTAGGTGCAAGCGAATTGAACCAAGGCGTAAATTACTCACAAGGGGTCTTAATCACTTACAAAAAAGACCGTATTATCTTGGTCAATCATGATGGTAGACATAAGCAAATATCTGCCAAAGAAGGATTTCCGATTGAGCAAAAAATGGATATTCCTTTCCTTGTTCAAAGTATAAAATCTCTCAAAAAGTTTACCGTAAAAGCACCTAACCCTTAATTAGGTGCTTTTTTCTTTATACTGTTCTTTTTTATCCCTATATATTGTTTATTTTCGTCTATAGTTATGTAATGCGCGACTACAGGGAAACGTCTGCTATGAGATTTGCTTTATATTTAATGTTATTAGTGTTTGCAGGTATGTGTGATGCCGAAACCACCGTGTCATACTATAAATGCGTAACCGATAAGAGCACTATTTTTAGCCAACACCCTTGTTCTAATAGCGCACAACAGTACACATTAACTCACTCAGATCCGCAAGCACACATCCCCTCTGAACAGCACTTTAAAACACTCAATGAGTTAGAACGAAAACAAATTATACACAATCTTAAACATGCTTTACGCGCAAAAAAACAGCATGCCGCCATTCTTGGCAGAAAACGAGATGAAGCAGCCAGAAAACAACAAAGGCGAGTCACGCGTTTAATGAATGATGACAAACGCAAAGCCACTGTCAAAGACGTTAAGAAACAGCTCAAGTCCATTAATAAAGATTATTTACAAAGAGTTAAGGTACTCAACAAAGAGATTGCTAAAATTGAAAAGAAGCTCAAAAGACTTCAATAAAGACCCATATATTTATCATGTCATCAGCGTCATGGTCATCTTCGTGGCAACTTTTCTCAAAACATCGTGAAGTTGTCATGACACAGGCCAACAACATTTGCTAATCCCGTACAGTTCAAGCTAGAGTATGACTATCACAAAAAACACACATTAAGCATTAAATTCAAAAACCTTAGATATAAAAATTAAAAAATAAACTAAAAATAGGTTTTTTAATGCGACAATAGGAATCTTTATGGATCATCAAGAGATTGCTTTTTTCATTATTTCAGGATTTAAGAAACACTACTCGCTGTTTCAGGAGATGACCGCAAAAGTCCCTAGCGCCTTTTTAACACAGCAGTGGGCAACCATAGAGCGGATCAATAAATTACGCATTAGTCATTATGACCAGCGCGTACAAGACACTGTTAATATTTTACAGCTTCATTTTCCTTCCAATCAAATCAATGACCATTTATGGTGTGAAGTGAAGCAGGTTTACATTGAATTACTTGTATTTCACCCACAGGCAGAGCTTGCTGAAACATTTTATAACTCTGTTTTTTGCCGCCTTTTCCATCATAGTTATTTTAAGAACGACTATATATTTGTAAATAGTTCACAATCCTCCAAATCACAGTTGCCGGTAGAAGCCGAATATCGAAGCTATTTTCCTGTTGTAGAAGGCCTGCAAAAAACAATTGAAAAGATTATTTCCGATACAGGGCTATTGAATGAGTTCTACGACGTTAAACAAGATATCCGGCTCCTGCAAAAAGCATTTTTAAAACAAGCACCAGACACCCACCACCAGCACTTCAAAATGCGTTTTGACATACTTAAATCACCGTTTTACCGAAATAAAAGTGCCTATTTAGTGGGACGAGTTGTATCTTGCTCTGGTGTACAGCCTTTTATTATCGCACTGCTACATCACAACAAAGAGAAACTCAAAATAGACGCTTTGATCACGAATGCTTCACAGATGAGTTTAATCTTTGGCTTTGCTCGAGCCTATTTCTTAGTTGAAACTCATGCACCGTCTGCATTGGTTGGCTTTTTAAATCAACTTATGCCGAGCAAAACAACCGCCGAATTATATAACTCTATTGGGTTTCACAAACATGGTAAAACAGAGTTTTATCGCGCATTCTTACAGCACCAACACACCAATAATGAGCGTTTTTCAGTCGCACCTGGAACGCCTGGGATGGTGATGTTGGTGTTTACATTGCCCTCGTTTCCTTATGTATTTAAAGTCATCAAAGATCAATTTGCCCCAAGTAAACCATTTGGCAGAGAAACTGTTTTGGCCAGATATCAATTGGTCAAAAACCATGACCGAGTTGGACGGATGGCTGACACCCTTGAGTACTCTAATGTTGTGATCCCAAAAAACCGTATTGACCCAAAGCTTTTGCAATTGATTAAAGAAAAAATAGCGCAAAGTATCATTGAAGATGACCAGTTCATTACCATCAAACATCTGTACATTGAAAGGCGGATCACACCGTTAAACCTCTACATACAAGACGCAACAGATGAGCAAATTGAGGATGTGATAAAAGATTATGGGCATGCCATCAAAGAAATGCTGCACGTCAATATTTTCCCAGGTGATATGCTACTAAAAAACTTTGGTGTCAGCCGCCATAATCGTGTGATCTTTTACGATTATGATGAAGTGCAATATCTCACTGAGATGTGCTTTAAAGCGTTGCCTCAAACATCTCTTGATGACTTGTATTCTGGACAGAGCACACTGTCTTGTGCACCCAACGATGTATTTCCCGAGCAGATGTGTACATTTGTACTGACAAACCCTAAACTCAAGGCAGCTTTTAAACGTTTCCATCCTGAACTTTTGACACCTACATACTGGCAAAATGTTCAACAGGATATAAGACAACATATCACGAAACACGTTTATCCATACCCTCAGCAACAGCGGTTTGGAAATCACAATAACAAGAAAGGAACATTGTGAATATTAGTAAAATCGACCTTAACTTGCTTGTATACTTAGATACGCTTCTTCGAGAGTGTAATGTAACACGTGCAGCTAACCAGCTAAGTATTACACAGCCAGCAATGAGTAACGGCCTAAAACGACTGCGTAATTTATTTAATGACCCCATTTTAGTTCGCACCAGCGAGGGCATGGTGCCGACCGAGCGAGCACTAGAGTTGCAACCTGTGATACGCGGTATTCTGATGACATTAGAAGAAACGTTAGCGCCAAATAGGGAGTTTGAAGCAAGTCAAAGTAAACGTGTATTTAGAATTATGGCCAGTGATTATGCTGCCAGTACACTCGCACCGAAATTACTGGCCAAATTACACAACGAAGCACCGGATACAACGCTCGATATCCTCACCCCCAGTGATGTTACCTTTCACGATGTTGAGAATGGTAAAGTTGATATGGCAATCAACCGTTTTGAAAATCTGCCACAATCTTTCCACTACAAACAAATATGGAAAGATAGCTTTAGCTGCCTCGTAAAATCCGACAACCCAATCAAAGAAGACTTCACGCTAGATGCATATTTGAACGCACGTCATATATGGGTCAGCAAAACTGGATTTGGTGTCGGTGTAGGTATGAATCCCGAAGATGTACAAAAACTCGGTTGGGTAGATGAAGCACTTGCGAACTTCGGGAAACACCGTAATATCGCCACTTTTACTCGAAATTACCATGTTGCTATTCACCTAGCCAAAGAGCAAAACTTAATTGCCACACTGCCCTCTAAAGCTGCGAACATATATAGAGACGATGCTTCACTGGCCATTTTAGAACCGCCTTTTCCTATCCCGCCATTTGAACTTGATATGATTTGGAGTCCGTTACTGCATAGAGATGCAAGCCACGTTTGGCTGAGACAAAAAATTGCCGAAGTTGCGGAGGAAATCAAGTAATGGCAAGTACAAGTTATCAGAAGCTAGTCGAGCATTATCAATCAATTAATAACTTTGAACACCTCCATGCTATTTGTGGATGGGATCAGGCAACCATGATGCCCTCTGGAGGCTCTGATAGCCGAGCGGAAGCGATGGCTGAACTAGCCGTTCACCTTCATGCACTTCATACCGCCCCTCACTTAGCAGAACTTTTCGATAATGTGAAACAAGAAGAGTTGATACCATCACAACAAGTCTGCATACGTGAAATGTTCAGAGTATGGCAGATGAAAACAGTGTTACCTTCTGAGCTGGTTAAAGCAAAAAGTCTAGCCGGTGCAAAATGTGAACATCAATGGCGTACTCAAAGAAATGAAAATGACTGGCACGGTTTTATCAAAAACTTTGCTCCCGTTGTGGCACTGAGCCAAGAAGAAGCCCAAATACGTGCAACTGCTTCAGAACTAACACCTTACGATGCAATGTTAGATATTTATGAGCCGGGGATGAGAAGTGCTCAAGTAGACCAGTTATTTGATGATATGACTTCTTGGCTGCCACAGTTTATTCAAGAAGCCAGTCAAAACAATAACCCACAAATAGAAGCTACATACTCAATACCAAAGCAAGCGCAGCTTGCTCATGAGCTAATGACATTACTCGGGTTTAATTTCGACCATGGCCGCTTAGATACAAGCGTGCACCCATTTTGTGGTGGGACCAGCCAAGATACCCGTATAACAACACGTTATGATGAAGCAGATTTTGTCAATGCCATGATGGGCGTGATCCATGAAACAGGACATGCTTGTTACGAACAAAATCTACCAAAGGCAATCAATAAACTGCCTGTTGGCAAAGCCCGTTCTATGGGTATTCATGAATCCCAATCGCTATTTTATGAAATGCAAATTGCGAGAAGCGCTGAATTTATCGCCCTACTGAGTCAACGTGCTGCGCACTATTTTCCCGAGTATACATCTGTGAATACGACCGAAAACCTGCAAACTCAACTTCAACGCGTGCAGCCTAGCTTGATCCGTGTTGATGCAGACGAAGTGACTTACCCTGCACACATCATCTTACGGTACGACATTGAAAGAGACATCATTAACGGCAAGATAAACGCAACTGACATTCCAGAGCTATGGGATCTAAAAATGTCTCAGCTACTGGGCATTTCCACAAAAGGCAACTACAAAGATGGCTGCATGCAAGATATTCACTGGACAGATGGCAGTTTTGGCTATTTTCCAAGCTATACACTAGGCGCAATGTATGCCGCTCAGTTCAAACATGCAATGGCCAAAGTTATTGATATTTCAGCACATATCAGTAGCGGTAATTTCACACCTATTTATGATTGGTTGAATATACATATCTGGCAAAAAGCAAGCACCTTGACCACAGAAGAATTACTTATCCAAGCAACAGGTAGTGCGCTTGACCCACATATATTTCAGTCTCATTTGCGACAGCGCTATAGATAAATATCAGCAAGCTAATATAAACGCATAGCTATATGTTAGCTTCAGCTTTCTGCTTGCTTACAGTATTTATTTTATTTATCAAAAATTGGGCTGTATCTTTGAGCGGTGCGTCTTCGATTTGTTGCATCCGGTGATCTATAAAACTTTGCATCCTGTTGCTTTTTAACGCGACTAAACACTTAGTGAGAGACTCTTCAACGTACTCATTCAACGAAATCGATGCGCTCCACTGCAATGAATTAGCCCATTGTAAAATATGGCTTAACTCGCTGGGTTTAATTTCACCACAGACACACTGAGACATGAGCGCAATATCAAGTAGCGACTCTTTTTGCAACTGCTCAACACACACGCCGCTGTCTAGATGTGATAATAGTTGTTCAAACTTCATTATTGACTCCTTCAATTGACGGTATGCCTTGTATGGCACTTTATTGAACATATAAAACTACAACGATATTGTCACTTAAAAAATATACAAGTTGTCATCCATACACTAGCCTTAAAGTTGGGCAATTAAAATGGTCAAAAATGTCCAAGAAACTCGTTATACTCTCATTGTTACTCTACACCTCTTGCAGCTTCGCTCTGACAAGTTACGTCCTGTCTGTTCCAGTGAACAGAGATATTTATGGTTATGCACAAACGATTCTCAACAATCGTGACGTTAAAGACATATCTCCAGATATATTCGATCATCCCTTATGTCAAAGGGACGTTGTCGATTTAATTATTATTCAGCGGGCACTGATTGAAGGAAAGGCAAACGTATCATTACAATTTTTTATGATTGACCATGAAGAGCGAGAAGAGATCCTACTTCAATCAGGTATGTCCATCATCAGTGTCGATACATTGTGGCTTTCACAAGCACAGGCGTTGAACGATAGTGTCTTTATCTCAGCACCTATCATCAGAAAAGGGGAATACTATGCTGGTGTTTACACTGCAGAAGAGCGTTCTGAAACATTAGGTCAGATGATCCAGCAGGACTTTTCGCAAGTTACTGTTATTAGTAACAAAGCATGGACGGTTGATTGGTCAACAATCATGCAATTAAAACCGAAACAACTGTATAATGAATCAGACTGGACAATTATGGCCCGCTTAGTAAGCAATAAGTGGGTTGACATTATGCTTATACCATTCAACAATCAAACCCCTTTCAGGTACACTGGAAAAGGCTATAAAGTGAAAGCTATTCAAGGTATTAAAGTTGCACTTCAGGATAGTCGTCACTTTGTTGTAAGCAAAAAGTACCAACACAGTCAAGCGATTTTCGATGCTCTAGAATTGGGCATAAAACAGCTTAGAAATACAAAGTTCATTGAAGAATCTTATAGAAAATGTGGTTTTCTAAACGTTTTGGTTGATAAATGGCGTAAAATCCCATAGAAAAATCGTGTTTTTAACAAATCGTGCTCAGATTCATATTTACTCCATTTTGTTCCAATATCTTTCCCAAACTTAAAAAAAACACAGATAGACAATAGGAATTAAAAATGAAAGAGCTAAGGCTTCAGGTTAATATATTATTCTACATAATCATTTTACTAGTCTCGTTAGTACTACTGAGCGCTGCAAAATTATTTCTTGAAATGCAATTATCTCAACTAGCTGCTTTACAATTTATTATCGCGATTTCAGCACTGTTTATAGCGCTTGTGCATTTTATGTTGACCGTCTCAGGACAAAAAAAGGTGACAATCTGTAATCAAGGGTTTTCCTACTTAAACCTGTTTGCAAAAAGACAATTTATTCCATCAGAAGAGATCCAAAAACTCACCACGAGAAATGTACTTGGGCTCAAAGTAATTCAAATTCATACTTATGAAAAAACAATCACATTACTGGCATTTAAAATCTCTAAAGCACAAAAAAGATCACTCGCTCAGCTTGGTTACCTAGCTTAAAAGTTTGCCATTAGTGAGCAATCAACTTAGGATCGCAAAAAAATCCAATGAGAGTTAAATCATGTCGCAGCAATATCAAATAGGCACACCAGGAATACCTTGGGGAGAAGCAGAGAAAAATCTTTGGTTAAGTTCCCAATTAAAAAAGCGCTGTTATAAAGCACTGGTTATCAGTGAGATTGAAGCACTCAATGCCCTATGTGATATAGAAGAGTACGGTTCATTAAATTATCAAGATGATAATTATCCGTTGTTCGCGCTAAAAAATAAAAACATCAATACCGAGCAACCGACTATTCTGATCACAGGTGGTGTGCACGGATACGAAACCAGTGGTGTCATGGGCGCTTTAGCATTTGCAAAGCACCATATGTCTCGCTATACAGATAGATTTAACTTTATAATTTTGCCGTGCATTAGCCCCTGGGGTTTCGAAACCATCAATAGGTGGAACCCTAATGCGATTGACCCTAACCGATCTTTTTATAGTAATAGCCCGGCTCTAGAGTCATATTATGCAATGCAATATGTAAATCGTGACTCAGCGAACATCATCGCACATATTGATTTGCATGAAACAACGGACACAGACAATAGTGAATTTCGCCCTGCGCTAGCCGCCCGAGACGGAAAAATAAATCACAATTGGAATATACCAGATGGGTTTTACTTGGTTGGTCATACGCAAAAGCCAGAACCCACATTTCAAAAGTGCATTATTGAGCAAGTCCAAAAAGTGACACATATTGCCGATGCCGATGAAAACGCACAACTGATTGGCGTCGATATTGAGCAATTTGGTGTGATCAACTACGATGCAACTGCCCTAGGGCTTTGTATGGGCTTCACGCAAGCTCGTTTTGTAACAACAACCGAAGTATATCCTGATAGTAAAAATACTTCTGAGCAAGAGTGTACAGATGGACAGGTCGCAGCAATCGTTGGTGTGATCAAACACCTCAATACCCTCTAAACTGATGCTTGTATGTAACGGCTGGTGTCAAGCCGTTACTTCTGCATGTTCGTAGATAATTTCAAAAATCTCTTTAAATGAATGCGCCTTTTGCAAAATATTGACTGGAATATGGAGCGCTCGCGCGATGTCAGAAGCTGAAATCATACCGCGTAACCCTTGATTGCCATCCATTAGTAACACATGCTGATGGCCAAGTTCTTTCAACGTCTCTAAAATATCACCGATCCGCGCATCTTTAACGCAGTCATAATACATCGCGTGCAATTCACTTTTCTTTGTCATCACATCTTCAACCGTGAGATCGGAACGAACTACATTACGCTTCTGCGCTGTCGTCAAAACTTTTCTGCCGGTTAGATCCTTAGAATTGACAACCCCCACAAACGTATCGTCATGATCAATGACCAACTTACATCTAACATGACCATTTACCATCATAAATAATGCATGATCAATATCCACATCCTTCAAAATCATTTGTGGTTGTCGCCGAGTAAAGTCTGTAACCACTTGTTCAGCTGAACTAAAAACAGATAACGGATTCCCTTCATAATGCTCACAAAACTGATAAATCCCTTCCAGCTTAGTTGTATTTAACAATTTAAACTCACTCATATACCACCTCTTGTGGACTCTAAATCCGGTTTTATATCAAAAAGCATGGTTCATTGTTCGAGGGATCGCAAGGCTGATTAAAGGTACGATGACATCATAGCAAAGTGCTGTAATCTGCTGTAATAGATTAAATAAGTTATTCTCAGTACAATAGTTTTTATAGGTTAAAGAACTAACACGAAGACAAACAAAGGCTATACATAACAGCCACACTTGCAGATTTCCCTTTAATGGTGCTCACTCAGGTGAGCCCACTTTTTATGATGCTACTTTGGGGTAACTTGACGAAAAAGCGCGCTTTACCACTACAAGTACAGTATACGTTCTTGCTCTACTTGAATTAATCAAGGCTCGTAGTACATTTTTCTAGCTAGGTGCGCCTCATATCAGGTAAAATTTCTGCAAATAATACGTGCTGCTAGCCTCTAGCAACTATACGGAAATCTAGGAAAATTTATGGCTTACTTGATCGATGAGCTTAAGCTCGAAAAAATTTATCTAAAAAGTTACCACACTTTTGGACGTTACAAATTTAATGTTGATACATTTTTAGATAAACCGGGTATATCGAGACATCACGCTATCATCGAATACACGAATGACAATTGGCTCATTCGTGACGTAAGTACCAATGGCATCTGGATAAACGACAGGAAAATAGACAAAAACTTACCCTATCAGTTATCTGAGAATGATAAAATTGATTTTGCAGCTCCTGGTCAAAATTCGTTTGTTGTCGGCAGCCTCAATGCCAACTGCCAGTATTTTGTTTCACAAAATAATCGTAAAAATGTCATTGAAATCGAAAACCAAATGCTCCTTCCCAACGAAGAAGAGCCCAGCCACATTGTCTATTATGATGCGTTGCTCAACTACTGGTTTTTAGAAGATTTGAACACGTCAGATCGTCAAGCACTCATCGACGGAGGGATCACAAGTCTGTTTGGTGAGCAGTGGCTGTTTTTTTGTGCAGGGATCTCTACCATGACAAAACATTTAGAGCAACAGCCAGCTGTAAAGCCCTTAGCGCTCAGTTTTGCAGTGAGCCTTGACGAAGAAAAAACAGAACTTTCTTTACATGTTGAAGGGCTTGAATTTAATTTGGGTAGCCGTAGCCATCACTATTTACTACTGCTGCTCGCAAGAACGAGAATCGAAGATAAACAAGCTGGACTTGACCCTGAGTCTCAAGGTTGGGTTTACAGAGAAGATCTGGCAAAACAACTTGGTGTCCAAATGAATCATATGAATATCATGGTTCACCGTGCACGCAAACAGCTTAGCGAAGCATGCCCAGATAAAGCACCAGAAGCTGGATATATCATAGAAACAAATAACGGCCAATTACGATTAAACTGCCAAGACGTAACCATTCTAAAAGGTGCTCAGCTTGAAACCCGCATGAGCCTTTAATTACGCTTTCAGGGCGCCTATCGATTAATTTCGGTAGGGCCCAGCTTGTGCAACAATGCTTTGCTCCAACCCCTTCATAAATCCAAATTTAAACAATACCTCTACTAGCACAAATAAAGGGCCAATCAATAGGCCAATTAGATCATCTACAAAAGCTGGCTTTTTACCCTCATAGTAATGACCAATGAACTGAATAACCCAGCCTAATAGAAACACACCAAGACCGCTAAAGTAAAATATACTCATCGGGGTATTTGTGTGAATAAATTGCATATAAAGCTGCATAGCGAGTAAATTGCCTAGGACCAGCATACATAGCATGACCACACCTAATCTAGGAGACAAGTAAACATAATACAGAGAGGCTGCGGTAATTAATAAATCAGACAGCATTACTTGAATGCCACTTAATACGAAAAGCGGTATAAATGTCAGGAAAATCACTGACAATACAATAAGAGGAACACCTATTAGATGTGTACGGATATTGCGATTATCCCGATGGTATAGGGCGTATTGAACCAAATGACTTTCTAAACTTTTCATTACAACACTCATAAGAGTAAATACTTTAACTTTATCTAGCGCTATAAATAAGCAAAAGTCAACAAGGTAAGGGGATTCTATTGGCGAATAACGGTCATAAGTGCACCGCAATAAAAAAGGCCGCCTACGACTTTGGCGGCACATTCACTGGGCAATAAAAAGCAGGCTTTTCATCTCTTTCTGCTTTAGTCATAACCATAGACCAAAATCATAACGAAACAAATAAAAAACAAAAAATTAATCTTTTAGCAACCTAAACCGTAACCCTGAGCTCCTACCGACCGTTTTGTTCATCGCTAATCTAAGTACCTGAGGTTGGCAGATCAACTCAAAATGATTTTTAGCTCGTGTGATCCCGGTATATACCAGTTGCCGATTAATCCCCTGCCTTGCTCTTTGTATTGGAGGCAAAATCATCGCCGTATAATTAAACTCAGAACCTTGAGACTTGTGAATTGTCATCACATACACCAAATCATGACTCGGCAAACGGGCTGGGTTAATTGAGCGTAAATTTCCTTGTTCATCCATGAAAGTTGCAAACAACTGTCCACTGCTATCTGGCAAAATGATACCTATATCACCATTAAACAGCTTTAGTTGATAGTCATTCTGCGTGATCATTAATGGCATGCCAGAATAATAGCGACTATATGGCCTAATGAGCTTATGCTGTGCGAGCTTATGTTCGATCCGCTTATTCAACTCATTTACACCATACGGCCCCTCACGTACAGCAGCCAATAGCTGATAATTAGCAAACAACTTGTGAATTTGTTCCGCGCTGCCACCAGCATGAATGGCTTTAAGATAATGACTATAAGCGTTAGCCGCACGCTCTATCATCTGCAAATACGTTTCGTTTGAAAGGCCGTATAGACTTAACTCAGAAAAACCTTGGCGAATAACCCAATCCAAATGATTGTGATCATTATTGTTTACAGCTCCGGCCAACTGGCCAATACCACTATCGCTTTTAAAACGATGGCTCTGTTGCAAAAATGCCATCACATCTTGCAACTGGAACTTACCGCTGCTACCAGATAACTTCTGTTCGCCACCAAAGCACACTTGATTAAGAAAAGCAGCTCTACTGGGTGAATATGTCGGATTGTGACCAAGCTTTAAATCTGCACATAAATCGTTAAGAATACAACCCGTATCAACAGAGGCCAATTGATCTTTATCGCCCAATAAATACAATCTAGCCCCCTCAGGAAGCGCCGCAACTAACTTACACATGAGTGATAAATCAACCATGGACGCTTCATCCACTATCAGCAAATCTAAATGCAATGGGTTCTTGTCATGGTGCTTATATTTATTGCTATTGGGGATCACCCCCAACAAACGATGGATTGTCTGTGCGTGTTCAGGTATTAAGTTTGCTAACTCAGGGGCCAAGTTTAAACGCCCTTTCGCGCCAATAATGGACTCGCTGAGCCTTGCCGCTGCTTTTCCTGTTGGTGCCACCAATTTAATGTTAAGTGGCGCTTTGGCATACAGTGACTGCAATACTGCCAACAACTTTGTGACAGTGGTTGTTTTCCCCGTACCAGGACCTCCCGTAATGACGCAAAATGCACTCGAAGCAGCAATGGCACACGCTACTTTTTGCCAATCTATCGCATCGTCAGCATGTGCTGGAAAGTACATATCAAGTAATTTTGTTAACTGAGTAAAGTCGAGATCAATGTCACGATGAGCTAAAGCAGTAAAACGCTCAGCTAAAAATGCCTCATAACCAGCTAAACGCGCTAAATATAATTGCTCATTAAAGACCGTTATCGGCTTATTTTCTCCAACTGCGGGGTGAGAAGTCAGTGAATCTAATGCCTTTGCTTTGTCTTTAAACGGTGTTAATTCAATATGTTGTTCAATTTGCTCGACATTTAACTCAAACGGATTAAACCAGTCTATTTGCCCTAATATCAAACAACTATTTTGACTTTGCTCGGCTTTCAATAGCAATAGGATCAGGTAAAAAACATCATTAAATTGTCCGTCACATAACAGCTTTGCCAGAGCAATATCGACACTTCTCACCTTGCGCTGCTCAAGCAACACCTCTAAAAAGGCAGTGTCATCAAAGTTGTGTGGCATAAAATCGAGTGAGATTTGAGACATTACCTTGCCTCCGGCTCAAAAAGTGCATCAAGGGTTAGTAGTTCTTTTTCAGTCAGAGACTTGAAAAAAACGCCACCGCCTTGTGGCAGTGCTCTCAAAAACAAGTAATAAACACCGCCCATATGCGCCTCAATAGAATAATTCGCAATGCGATATTTAAGTAAACGATGCAAAGCAACACTGTAAATTAAGTACTGCAAATGATATTGGTGAGATGACATAGCCGACATTAAGTTATCATCATTGTAATCACTCAGGTCATCTCCCAAATAATTCGACTTGTAATCCAACACGTAGTATTTGCCTTTCCAGCGAAAAATAAGATCAATAAAGCCTTTTAACATGCCCTGTACTTCATCAAATTGTAAATAACTCGGCTGACCTGTGATGTCCGTTAAAACTTTATTTAATTGATTCGCTTTGAGTGCTGTGAGTGGCAAATGGAACTCCATTTCAACCAAGCAATCGGCGGGGGACAAGCGGCTTAATGAGAGCCCGCCTTCTTGAGTCAACGGACAATCAAGGCTTGCTTGCACCCATAAAGCGACGCATTCTTGCCACTGCGTATCAATTTGATACTTTTCTAAACACGCCTCAACAACATCATTCAGCGGTAATTTTTCAGGTGCTATCGGATTGTGTGGCGACGTAAAATCAATTTGCTCATAAATTTCATGAAGGCAACTACCCGCTTTAGCACCTTTCACGAAGCTGTATGGTGTCTTAATCGGTGTTTGTGCGAGTCTAGGCAAATCGAGTTCATGGTGTTCATCGAGTGCGCCTGCGGGTCTATCATCGTGGTGAGCATGATAACTTAACTGACTAAAGCTGGTTGTGCGCCAATTTGTCTCTATTGCCGCATTCTGTATTTTAATAGCAAGGTTTTCAGGTAATATGGCTTGTTTCTCACCAAAATAGGCCGTTTGCGGCTCCGTAAAAACTTCCATAGACATTCCAACGTGCTGTTGGCATGTTTGCTCTAACGCTTGATGCCATTGCTGCGCGTCTTTAAAGTCAGCGTCGCCAAATAAAGCATAACCAAGCGCCGTTTGTCCAATGCCGAGCTTTTTGCTGCGACCCAAGGGAATATTAAACAGTCCCAACTCGCAATAATGTACAGCACGTGTCAGAGCTACATAGAGTAATCGAATATCTTCAGCGAGACGCTCTTTAGATGCTGCTTGTATCGCGCCATCATCAGCATCTAAGTCAATGACTAATTTATTATCCTTATGGTAGATAATTTCGCTTGGGTCACGGTACCCAAGTGCAAATGGCATGAATACGATGGGATACTCAAGGCCTTTCGATGCATGCATAGTGACAATTTTCACCAAGTTGGCGTCACTTTCCAAACGCAATTGAGCACCATCTAAGGTAGCTTCAGCGCACTGAATACTCAGCCACCTTAGAACACGTTGCGTGCCTTCCAATTCAATTTGTTTATGTTGTAGCAACTCAGCGAGATGTCGGTAATCTGTCAACCAACGCTCTACCTCATAACCATTGCTGCGCCAGATATTTGCCAGTTGGTTACGTACCATAAGCCTTTCTAACATGGCCATCGCGCCACTTTGGTACCAAATTCGTTTTAGCTCTGCGAAAAAATCTAAATAGCTTTGCCACTGTGCCTCATTCTGTGAAAGTGCATATACCTGTTCATAATTCAATGAAAACAAAGGGCTTACTAATACACCTCGCAAAGCTGCTTCATCGTAAGCACCATGTAGTACGTGTAAAAGCTGATTGAGTGCACCAGCAACCGGCTGTGAGAATACACTGTCCCTTGCCAAATAAACGGCGCTTACGCCACATGCTTGTAACGCCTGCTTCATGACTGAAGCTTCATTCCTGTCTCGCACTAGCACACAGATATCCGCCGCTTTGACGGAGTTATCACCTATTTTCACTCCTCCTTGCTCAGAGCGAGAAAGCAAAGTGGCAACTTTTGCCGCAAAGGTTTGTGCAAGCACTTGATGCGCATGTGCTTTACTCGTCACCTCCCCAGCACTATCAAAAACACAAAAATTTAAAACATGATCGGAATAGCCTTGGAAAGCGTGTTCTTTTGACTTACCTTGGGCATCAACGGCATAAAATGGAATATCATCATTGAATATGAAGCTTTGCTCGTGCTGAGAAAAAATAGCATTAATGCTATCCACCACAGATTTCGCCGAACGATAATTTTTAGCTAACGTAAAGTGTCGACTCTCATCCACAGCTTGCTTCGCCGTTATATAGGTAAATATATCCGCACCACGAAATCCATAAATCGCCTGCTTAGGATCGCCTATCATAGTCAACCCAGCACCGTCAGTCTCCTCGTATATGGTGCTAAAAATGCCGTATTGGATAGGATCGGTGTCTTGAAACTCATCGATCAGTGCGACGGGAAATTGCTGAGCAATTTTTGTGGCTAAAACCTGCCCAGACTCCCCCTGCAAAGCACGATATAAATTACTTAATAAATCATCTGGTGATATCGTACTCTGTGTTTGTTTATGTTGCACTAAAAGCTGTTTGACCTGAGCCAATGCATCTTGCAATAACGCTATCGGTAAGAGGTTTTTCACTTGATGGTGCAAGCCCGCCATCTCATCAAATAGCGCAATCATGTCATGAGAGATGAGCTCCGCATTTTTTTTATAATTTTTCGCATCACCTAACTGCGCACTCCCCCACAAATTAAATGAATGCTTACTCGTGCCAAATTCGAAATACCACGCATCCGAGGCAATATAATCACCTAGTGCGTTGATGTTTGCTGCTCGCCCTGGCGCTTTATTTTTGGCAAGACCTGAACCCGTTAAACACGCGATAAACTCACTTTCACGTATTGCGCGTTTAAACTCCGCCGCTTTCAGTTGATATTGCGATCTTGCAGCCAAAATATCTTCAAGATTGACTCTGGGTGAAAGTGTTGCACCGGCTTTACTCAGCAGCGGTAGTAACTTTTTCATCAAACTTTGTGGATGCGAGAAATGGTCTAAAACAAGCGCAGTCTGCTCTTTATCCAAAGTATATAAAAATTTTCGCCAGTGATCTTCCACAGCAGTTTTTAACAGCTCAGTTTCATCAAGAATAAACTCTAAATTAAAACTTAAATTTGACTCAAAGGCATGCTGCTTTAACATCCTCTGACAAAATCCATGGATTGTAAAAATAGCGGCTTCGTCCATCGATTTTGCTGCCGCATCTAACAGTTTAAATGCGGCCTTTTTATCTTCGACTTGCTCCAACAGCACCGGGATCAGTGGATCTTTGCACTCATCACCTAAAAGCGTGTCACGGGCATCAATGATCCTCGCACGCACTCGGTCTTTAATTTCCTGAGTTGCTGCATCAGTAAACGTCACAACCAGTATTTGTTCGACGCTTAAGCAAGTAGCATGCTGCGCGTCTACAAGGCCAAGTAAATACCTTAGATACAGCGCGGTGATGGTATAAGTTTTGCCCGTTCCTGCGCTGGCTTCTATCAGGTTATGACCATAAAGAGGCATAGTTACCGGGTTAAGCATCTCCATGTTGCAGCTCCTTTTCTAGCGCAATAATTGGCCCTAATAAAGACTTACTGAGTGACATGAATTCTTCCATACACGCTTCTAATTCTCTGAAATTCAACGCAACATAGGGATCTTCCGATTCTCCTATACCAATATATTGACCACCAGCAAATTTTAATTGCGCTTTACCAATATCATCAGTACTTGCAAATGCATAACTAGAGGCAGGAAAAAATGGCACTGGCTGAACAGTCAGTTGTTGATAAAAATCAATCCACATTTCTAATAACTGCATTGCACTCGATTTATCTAACGGTTCAAAAGTGACTTGCTCATCTAGGCCAATCACGGTCGTACTCATGGTCGACACCGTGACATTAGCGAGCAGATGATAGATAAAAGCTCTTATTTTATCTTTCGCTTTAATACTCGCGGGTCGGTAAAAAACCTGCTCATTTGCAAATATTTTGTCGAGCCAACCTACTATTTTGATGCCTTGGATCTCTATGCTCACCTCTTTAGGCACTTGTGGGTCAGACAATTTGGACTTCAGCACCCCCACCATGGGTATAACACGCTGTGCGAGTAACTCTAATTGTATCTCACCCACATAAGCTTGAGGTAAATGGCCTCTCTGTAGCAGTTGCTCTGAGCTAAGCGATACATTGTTTATCTGAGCATCTACAATCTCTTGTAAGTATTGATAGCGTGTAAGAGGATCTAAAGAAAATGGTTCAGTGTCATCGTGATACTCACGTGCTGGATTAATTTTTACGCCTAAGCAATTTTGATAAAAATAGCTTTGTGGTGCGGTACATGCTCGCAAAAACTGAGTTAGCTCTAATTCACTCGGCAGCGCAATAGTCAAAGGTGATGCTTTTTCCACTGCTTGTTCAGCAGATTCAAACAGCCAGCTTGGATTAAAACTTTGTAATGAACCCGGTAGATAATGCAGTGAATTAAAGGGTTGAAGTGGTGCTTGATGTTTCAGCTGTTTACTGAGCGACATATCGCTGTCGATAAATTGAAAGCTACGATCGATGTACTCAAATAGCTCACTCACGAGTACTGAAGGAACTTGCACTTCATTATTGAAACAAGAGCGACCAATATAACTGACGTAAAAATGCTGCCTCGCGCTCAGCAAAGCCTCTAAAAAGAGATATCTGTCATCTAATTTACGTGAACGGTCACCTTTTCGACGAGAGGATGCTGGCACCAAGTCAAAACCAATAGGCTGAACTTGGCGAGGATAATCCGCATCATTCATCCCAAGTAAGCAAACTACTTTAAATGGTACCGCACGCATCGGCATTAGCGTACAAAAATTAACTGCACCAGATAGAAAGCGCTGCCCCACCCCTTTCTCTTGGATCCCTTGTTTAACTAAATAAGCCAGTACCCTAGGCTCCACAGGCAAGCGCATATCGCCACTTTCATAGTGTTTTTCGATTCCCTCAATCACCTTATTTAGCTGCATTAAATCCCAGCTTTGCTCCGCTTCTTGGTGATAGAAAGTTGTCAAGAGCGTCCTTAACATCTCAGCCTGTTGTGCTAAGGTTCCTGATTTATTAAGCTGTCGCTTAACACGATTCAATGCATCGAGAAATGCCACCAGCTTACTCAAGATATTAATGGCCATGCCTTCAACTAAATCAGCAGGATAAACACCGCCAAAATCCGTTTCTTCTTGACCTGTTGCCACACCTAGCAGCAATCTATTTAAGCCGTGAAGCCACGTGTTTAGCGGTATTTCTGGTAACCCATGTTCAGCTTTATTTTCACCATCTAACCCCCACTTAATCACTACTTGTTCTAACCAATATTTGATCTGTTCGAATTCGGCAGTTTCAAGTTCAAACCGACTCGAAATCGCCTCTACCGCCAACAAATCTAAAATATCTGAGACACCAAAACGACTAAACGGTAAATTGACCAATGTCACAAATGACGACAATACGGGCTTTTCTTGTTCGATAGCCATATCAGCTAAAGCATATGGAATATATCGGCTCCCCTGAGCACTGCCAAATACCGCTTCAATATACGGACTATAAGCGCCAACATCTGGCATCATGATAATCACGTCTTTCGGTGTCAGACCCTCATATTGATTGAATAAGTTCAACAAATGGTCATGTAGACACTCTACTTCTCTCAGCGGTGTATGGCAGTCTTGTAAATAAATGCTGTTATCACTTTGGTGTATGTCTAGTTTACCTTCGTCACTGACAAACCAATTAGGGTCCGCTTGCAAAGACTCACCCTTAAAGGCCAATTGATAGATCTCATTTTGGATCTGAGACAATAATGAGTCGTTAAAATCTTCCACAAACCCATCTAGCCAACGCGCATCTAGCTGCAATAACTGTTCAAGATAATCTCTACCCAGCTTGCCCCAGGACGACAACAATGGATTACCTACGTTATAGTAATCTTGCTCCTCATCTAAATTGGCATCAATTTCTGGTCGTTTGACATATTTCGCATGGATTTTTGCCTGTGTTTTCTCATCCACCAAATCACCCCAGTAATGCTCACTGGGGTTAAAGAAAAATAGTAGCACTTCAGTTTTACTGGCTAGAGCCTGAAAAACCTCAAGTTGACTGGTCGGCATTGCCGATAAACCAAAAATTGAAATACGCTCAGGTAATTGAGCACTATCAGCATTCGACAGCGCTGTGAGCAACTGTTGGTGCATATTGGCTCGATTATACGGGCTTTGACCTAATTGATGCGTATACTCAACTAAACTCCGCCACAAATCCGGCTGCCAAGGTGCAATTGTGACATCGACATCTAATAATTCATCAGTACCAGACTCCCAAGAAGCCAACCAATCGGGGCGATACATTAAATATTGGTCATAAACATCGGCAATTTTTTCACATAACGTAAATAGCTTTAAGCCATCTAAAGTTTCTTGATCAACGGCGGTCGCAGGTTTCTCAACGGCTAAATAGTTTGCCAACGGTACGTACAATGGTTGTTCCAGCTTCGTTGGCAGTAAATTGTATAACTTCCACGCCATATTGCTTTTATTGTATGGAGACTCTGCAGGTACATCAGGTAAAAACTGCTGATATAGACGCCAAATAAAGCTCAATGGCAGGGGAAAGTCCACTTGTGCTGCTACACCGATATGATCACTCAATCCATTTTTTAACCACTGTGACATACCAGGAGATTGAACCAACACAGTTTCACAGACAAATGGATCGCGCAAAGGCGCAGTTTGCATCACAGTATTAAACTGAGTTTGCAACGCTTCCATACGATTAGATTGAATTATATGCAACATATTAGATTTAGCTGAAAATCAATTAGAATGAACAGTTTAAGAGAAATACACAGGGTATAACAGAAAAAAGTGTACAGCGTAGTAACACTCAGGTCACTATATAGACAAAGTGACCTGAGTCTAGTTAGAATAAATCAATATCGCTGCTTTCAATATGGTCTTTTATTTGCTTGCGAGATATCAAGTCTTCATAAAATCCTACCTGATCACGTCCATGTTCTTTTGCAAAATACAATGCTTTGTCCGCGTTTTCTAAAACATTGATCGGGAAATCATAAGGGCTGATCCGCGCAAGGCCAGCACTGATAGTTAACTTTTTAATAAATGGAAATGAAGTCTGTCGTACAAGCTCTAAAAAATCATTCATTTTTTGCTTTATTGACGCATAGTCTGCAGGTTCAAATACAATGACAAATTCTTCCCCACCAAATCGAAACAACAAATCTGTGCTTCGGAAAAAATCCTGCATACGCTGCGCTAATATCAGTAAAACCTCATCGCCACAGACATGACCATAGGTGTCGTTAACACTTTTAAAGTGATCAATATCCAACATGGCCAGCCACGATGTTGCGCCTTGATGCAGAGTCCGCAAATCAGACCCATCTCTAATGGCACGGTTTTGTTCTAACATTTGCTTTTCAAGAAGCTGCTTAAGCTTTTTATCAAAGGTTTGACGATTTAAAAGCCCTGTTAGCTTATCTCGCTCATTCTCACGCAATATTGTGAGATAATTTTCGTATATACGGATGAATGCATTCAACATCACCTGTTGTGCACTGTCTAACCCCTGACACTGCACTTCTATTGCACCAACAGGCTTATCATGAATGACGATGGGTAACCAACGCCGCTCAGCACCCGCAGCGTCTTGCATGGTAATACTACACGCCGACTGCAAGCAAGAGCTGAGTTCTGCATGGGGGTTATCCAAAATCACTCTGTCCAGCCACTCATACTCGCCGACATCATGTACCATGAGCGCAAGGCTACGCTCCACGGTACATGGCCCATGCCCTTGAATAGTTTTGAACACTGAAATACGCTGACAATTTATAAACTCTTGTATTGTCGACAATAAGCTATATTCCAATGAATCAATGTCACGTGTTTTCGTTATTTTTATAACCGAATTTAATAGTTCTTCTTGCATCGCTTGCCTGTTCTATCTGTTCAGTTATATACCTTCATAGTTTTTAAAGTGAAGGTGTGTTAAACCATCAAGACTAAGTATTGGTCAGAAAGTAAGGAACAGCAATGTCACCAAGCAAATTACTCGATATTACTCATCGAAGAAATATCAGCTACACCTTGTCATCCAAATACAGAGTGATTTGAAGGGGCAATTCAAATAAATGACTTGTATGATAACTAAGACAATCGCCTCGCTGTAATGGCATGTAATAGAGTATTCTTCTATGCTCGTATTTGCCCTAGGGGCAAGTGAATACTTGCATATGGCTCTACGTAAATAAATATAAAGGACATTACAAATGAACGATGTGATAAACGAACTCAACATAGAGTTGCAAAATAGCGATGAAATTCAGCATTCAGGCTCTATCTTTGACTTCAACGCGCAATTCAATCCACAGAAAAGCTCAGATCAAGCAGTGATCACGTTCGACCCTTCAACATCACAAAAAGAAGACATTAACTACGCCAATACCCCGTTTAAAGTAGAACTAAGTGAAGATCAGTATCAATATGGAATTGCCGTCAACTTTTTATATAAATTAGATGATGATACAGCAAAAAATTATCTCATTAGTGCAGCCAATATTAAACAGCTAGATAACGTAGAAAGCTTCAGTACAAGTATTCTCAACAACAGCACAAGTGGATACAGCAAAAGTGTACTTAAGCTCGCCGTGATAGTACCAACAGACCTCCCATTTGATATCAAAACAGAGCTAAAATTTGATATTGTGTTAGCTGATAGAGTATCAAAAACACCGCTTGATTCTAATTTAGACACAGACACCGCTAACTTAATTATTGACCCGATACTGATCATTGGCCGCCCAATTCCGCCCAGGTAAGCACAGTGCCTTATGGGATGATTTAAATTGCGGGTACTTACATAGTGGCTTAAACCAAGGTAAGTTAAACCAATTAGATGAATAGCCGCCTTTAATTGTCTCGTTATAGTGGAGCAGCGCGGAGTGATGATCACCGGTGAGAGTAAAAATCACAGTTGCTCCATAAGCATATTCTATTTTGTCTGTGGTTAATTTTATTACTTTATATAAATAGTGCAGTGCATCGCTGTAGCGCTCTAGATGCGCCATAGCCTGTCCCGCAGCAATTAATTCATTGACAGACATATCTTCGCGCGCACGATTAACGACCTGATTGTATTGTTCAATAGCCAGTTCTTTATACTCTCCCAGTAATAACAAATCGGCATAGTTAAGCCTCATCGCAAGATTTTCAGGACTTAGAAGAGTCGCTTTCTTTGCAGCAGACAATGCCAATTCAATTTCCTGAGAATACAAATAGGCAAGAGAGAGGTTATTATAATCTTCAGAGCTTTTACTATTTTCTAAAACAGCAAGGTAACCTGCGGCAGCTGCCTGCCAGTGCCCATCAAACATATTAATATTTGCAATCAGCCGATGCGCCCTCGTAAAGTCAGGGAATGTCTGAACAACATCATGTAGCAATGCTTTTGACTCTATAATTTGTCCATTATTGAGATACATCACAGCCAAATTGTATTTATTATTTAAATCTGGTTTGAGTAACACAGACTTTAGATACATCTCTATTGCTTTATCTATTTGATACTGCTTGTAAAAATAATAGCCTTTAAGCTGATAACTCGATGCCGTCTCACCATAAATAGACAAACGACGAAACAAATCGTCAGCAAGCTCTTGCTGCTGACCTTCAATTGCCAGCACAATCCTATCAACCAAATAAGGCTTAGATGATTTGTAACGCTCTGGTGCAGTGTCGAGTAACACCGTTAATCTATCGATGAACTGTTGCTCTCTATCAATATGATAGCGCTCCAACAACAAATCCCTTGCCAAATTATATAGCGGCAAATAATTAGGGTCCTGTTCAATCAACGCCAATGCGCGAGACAAATTTGAATGAGACAGATCACCTTTAATATTGACGTCATGATAAACACTTAGGTATTCCTCAAAAAAAGCAGTCTCTGTTGACATGGCACCATATGTTTCATCCAACGAAGGCTGACCTAATAATTTAGTAGTAAACCGCTCATAGATTGAGTGAATAACAAAATAATTATCTTTACTCGTTTGCGTATTCAGTTCTCCCAAAACTATTTGGCTATCTCCACTGAGCAATGAAAGGCGAACATTACACTGCGTATATTCACATTTAACTTCAGGAAGAAAAACCGCTGTCGCACCGGTTGCTTTTGCTAAATTGGCGACATCTTTAATATCACTATACTCTCTATGATTGATCAGCTCCGCATTAGTCGCAGTTATAATGACTTGTCGGATTGCGCTATCAATTGTGGCGTGCAACAAATTAGCGCTAGCCCTTTCACTATGGTCGCTTATCGTGATTTGTGGCTCAAGCACCAGGGCATAATGAAGGTCGTCTTTTGGCTTTAAAAAATACCAGCCAATATAAACAATTAAGCACAACACACTCAACACAAAGCCACTATAGACATAGTGTGTTCGTATTGGCGTTTTAGGCTCATGTCTGGGCTCTTGTGTAACTGGCAATAACGCTGTGTCGTCCGTGCCTGTTGCCTCAAGTAACGCCAACATTCTACAAAGCACCGAGCGCACTTCTCTCGATGATGGGCGTGATTCAGGCGATTTAGACAACATATTGCGTAGTAATTGAATAAACTCAACGGGGATATCTGGCGATAAACTGCTAGGCTCAATAAAAGCGTCGTGTTTTATGCGTTCAACCAAGTCAGAACCTGTTGCTGTGCCAAAAGGGTGGCACCCAAAGAGCAGCTCAAAACAAAGCACACCAAAAGAAAATACATCCGTCGACTGCTCAACTGGATTTCCCTCAAATTGCTCCGGTGACATTGTACTTATACTGCCGTAACTCGCACCTAAGGGCTGCTCTGACTTATTGCTCTGTATCGAGTTTGCAATGCCAAAATCAGATAGTTTCACCTCAGAGGTATTGGAAATGAGGATATTGCTCGCTTTAATATCACAGTGAATAAGCCCTTGCTGATGAATATAGCAAAGGCCATGTGCTACCTTTTCCAGCAGTGCGAACTTGTCAGCTACAGTGAGTAGCTTTTGCTTCATATACTTAGTTAATGTTTGACCAGGTACATATTCCAGCACTAGCAATAAATCTGAGCCAACCTCAATAATATCGTATAGTTGAACAACATTTGGGTGATTAGCTTTGGCCATTAAGCGCGCTTCGTAAAGCGCTCGCTCTCTAATTTTGAGGTCGTCTGATTGCTGACTTAACTTAATTCTTTTTACTGCAACCTGTCTATTTAGGCGAGTGTCATTAGCAAGAAATACATCACCCATCCCACCCGATGCAATATGTTTTATTGGCGCTAAGTATGTATCAGAAAAGCATTCTTCACTGCGCATATTCTACCTACCCTGGCTCAAAACTATATAAGAACGGCTGATATTCTATCCTAACAATGAATTTAATAGTAACCATTGTAGACAAAAGGTCAGTTTTTCGACCTAGATGTACAGTTGCATGAAATCACAAAACAAACAATGCATACTTGTAAAGTCTATTTATAAAAAAGTTTAAACGATACATATCAAAACGATTTTTTAACTTTGAAAAATGTATAAAAATCAGTTCTATAAAAATATATTGAATGTCAAAAAAGAGATGATTTTGTAGATTAGCGCTATGAAAAATACAGGAAAAGAATTTTATTTTTTACTTTGAAGAGAAAGAAATGGCGGAGAGGGAGGGATTCGAACCCTCGATAGGGGTTAACCTATACACGAGTTCCAGTCGTGCGCCTTCAGCCACTCAGCCACCTCTCCGCACTGAAAGCGGGCGTAATACTATGAAAACCCCCGCCTTTTAGCAAGTATTTTTTTTGTAATCTGTGTTAAC
Organism: Pseudoalteromonas luteoviolacea; assembly: GCF_000814765.1. Taxonomy (GTDB): domain Bacteria; phylum Pseudomonadota; class Gammaproteobacteria; order Enterobacterales; family Alteromonadaceae; genus Pseudoalteromonas; species Pseudoalteromonas luteoviolacea_H. The sequence continues at coordinate 88,363 of NZ_JWIC01000003.1, read as the reverse complement.
TGCACAGATTACAAACAAACTTGTTATTAACGCTTTAAACTCGCTGAGAAATCGAGCATACGATTCAGTGAGCGTAATGCACCTTCACGCAACTCCATATCAACAAATACCTCTTTGCCTTCAGGGTTGATAAGTGCTTCTTCAATGGCCTGTAAGCCATTCATAGCCATCCATGGGCAATGTGCACAACTACGACACGTTGCGCCTTCACCGGCTGTTGGCGCTTCGAAGAACTCTTTCTCAGGGCAAAGCTGCTGCATCTTGTAAAAGATACCGCGATCGGTCGCCACGATAAACTTCTGGTTATCCATATCCTGCGCAGCTTTGATAAGCTGACTAGTCGAACCCACAGCATCTGCTAAGTCAACGATTTCAGCTGGCGACTCAGGGTGAACAAGTACTGCCGCATCTGGGTGGAGCGCTTTCATGTCTTTCAAAGCTTGCGTCTTGAATTCATCATGAACGATACAAGCACCATTCCACATGATCATATCCGCACCCGTTTTCTTCTGAATATAAGAACCCAAGTGCTTATCAGGGCCCCAAATAATGGTTTCCCCTTCAGAATCCAAATGCTCAACAATTTCAAGAGCACATGAAGAGGTGACAATCCAATCTGCACGCGCTTTTACCGCGGTAGACGTGTTCGCATATACAACAACCTTTCTTTCAGGGTGCTGATCACAGAACTTAGAAAACTCATCTATTGGACAACCCACATCCAATGAGCAAGTTGCTGCCAATGTTGGCATCACAACCGTTTTTTCAGGTGTTAAGATTTTCGCCGTTTCACCCATGAAACGAACACCGGCGACGATAATTATATCTGCATCTTCTTGTTTAGCACCAAAACGTGCCATTTCTAATGAATCTGCAACACAGCCACCCGTTTCCTCAGCAAGTGCTTGGATCACAGGATCTGTGTAGTAATGGGCAACCAATACCGCATTTTTCTCTTTTAACAATGACTTGATACGCGCTTTATACTGCGCTTTCTCTTCGTCATTTAACGGTGCTGGCTTTGGAGGAAATATATAATCCTCAGGCATGATTTGTTCTGCTAGACTCATTCTCTCGACCACATAGTCCACATTGCATAATTGCCGCGAATTATACGAAAAATACGGAGATAATCCTAGTAATAGACGAGATTCACAAAGAATATTTAAGAATAAAAGGATCGAAAAGATAATGGTGGGTCATGATGGACTCGAACCATCGACCAATGGATTAAAAGTCCACTGCTCTACCAACTGAGCTAATGACCCGCTCGAGGAGATTTTAAACTTGAATGGTGGGTCATGATGGACTCGAACCATCGACCAATGGATTAAAAGTCCACTGCTCTACCAACTGAGCTAATGACCCGCTCGGGAAGTTTTAGACTTGAATGGTGGGTCATGATGGACTCGAACCATCGACCAATGGATTAAAAGTCCACTGCTCTACCAACTGAGCTAATGACCCGCTCAAGAATTTTTTAGCTTAATAATGGTGGGTCATGATGGACTCGAACCATCGACCAATGGATTAAAAGTCCACTGCTCTACCAACTGAGCTAATGACCCGCTCGGGAAATTGTTTAAGCTTAAATGGTGGGTCATGATGGACTCGAACCATCGACCAATGGATTAAAAGTCCACTGCTCTACCAACTGAGCTAATGACCCGCTCGGGAAATTTTAAGCTTAATGGTGGGTCATGATGGACTCGAACCATCGACCAATGGATTAAAAGTCCACTGCTCTACCAACTGAGCTAATGACCCGCTCTGATATCCAGGGTTAAGCTAATGGTGGGTCATGATGGACTCGAACCATCGACCAATGGATTAAAAGTCCACTGCTCTACCAACTGAGCTAATGACCCGCTCTGGATATGGATGTGCTTAAATGGTGGGTCATGATGGACTCGAACCATCGACCAATGGATTAAAAGTCCACTGCTCTACCAACTGAGCTAATGACCCGCTCGGGGATATGAATAACACTTAAAATGGTGGGTCATGATGGACTCGAACCATCGACCAATGGATTAAAAGTCCACTGCTCTACCAACTGAGCTAATGACCCGCTCTGGATATTTTAAGCTTAATGGTGGGTCATGATGGACTCGAACCATCGACCAATGGATTAAAAGTCCACTGCTCTACCAACTGAGCTAATGACCCGCTCATATCAAAATTAAGCAAAAGTGGTGGGTCATGATGGACTCGAACCATCGACCAATGGATTAAAAGTCCACTGCTCTACCAACTGAGCTAATGACCCACTCATTGCAGCAAGATGTTTATAACGTATCGCCTGCTGCGGGCGCTTATAATACTTATTTAAAATTCTAGTGCAACTGAATTACGCTGTTTTTTTTAAATTTTATGCCTAAGCGCCTATTTTTACACCACAGTGTTCACAAAGCAGCTTATTACAGCTTAGATAAACGCTCTGTTGCTAATTTTGCAGCAGTGGTGCTTGGGTATTCTTTTATCAACGCATTGAACAATTCTGTCGCTTTTGCCTTGTCTCCGGCATTTGCAGCCAATGTGCCAAGCTTCAACATCGCATCAGGACGCTTGTTTGAGTCAGGGAACTGCTCGACAACAATGGTAAAGTGCTTAATCGCTTCAGCAGGCTTGCTTTTTATAGATTGTAGCTGGCCTAACCAATAATGCGCATTAGGAATATATACTGACTCTGGGAATTGTTGCAAAAAGCTTTGAAACTCTGGGATCGCCGCATCATAGCGCTTATCCTTCATGATCAGAGCAACAGCACGGTCATAAGCTTCATTTTCAGATAAGTTAGAACTCACCGCTTGCTCACCGACTGTAGGAATGGCCGTCGCAGCAATATCAGACTTGGTTTGCTCATAAACCTGACTAACACGGTTTTCAATTTCTTGATACAGCTCACGTTGGCGCTGCAACACTTTTTCCAGTTTGTAGCTTTGCTCATCAGTAAAGCCACGAACTTGGCTAACTTCATCTTGCAATTGCTGCAACTGTAACTGAAGATCGGCTTGTACTCGATTTCGATTTGTCATCATATTTTCGAGTTCGGCAACGCGCTGTTCAAGCGACTTTTGAGTATTTGCAGCATCATAAACAGTAGCGGGAGCTGCCCAAACCTGGGAGCTCCCGCTAAGAAAGATGATGGCTGCCAAAATAGTTTTCGGCTTCATAACATCTCTTGTCTAAATTAGTATACCAATACCGCGCGACGGTTCTTAGCAAAAGCTTCTTCTGTGCGCGACTTAACCATTGGTTTTTCTTCACCATAGCTCACTACAGAGATTTGGCTTTCAGAAACACCTAGGCTCTCAAGGTATTTAGCAACTGACTTACCACGGCTTTCACCTAGTGCGATGTTGTACTCAGGTGTACCACGCTCATCTGCGTGACCTTCAACAAGTACTTTTACACTTGGGTTTTTCACTAGGAAGTCTGCGTGTGCTTGTAGTAACTCAACATATTCGCTACGTACTGTAGAGCGGTCAAAGTCGAAGTATACGATTTGCTCTTGACGCAACGTTTCGTACTTCTCTTGTTGGATCTCTGCAGCTGTTTTTGGACGGTCGATTGTGTTTACATCAACCTTGTCATTGCTGTTAGAAGAAGCATTTGTCTGCTGGCTATCACCACCGTCAACATCACCAGATGATGAGCTACATGCAGCTAAAGTCATTACAGGCAACGCTACCAATAAAGCCTTTAAAGTTTTGTTAAGTTGCATCGAGTATATTCCTATATCTTTATAAGTCTAACCAGTAAATATTACTGTAAAAACGGCGACCAGGCCGGTGCCTTCACTTGCCCGTCAAGTACTGGCAATCTCGCTTTAAAGCGACCGTCCATCGACACCAGGGCCAAAACCTGCTTATTATTATGCAGGGTACTGTAAATAATCATAGAGCCGTTCGGCGCAATACTCGGTGATTCATCGAGTCTCGTACGAGTTAACACCTGAAACAGCCCTGAATCAAATTCTTTCTTTGCTATATGGTACTGACCTAGCGTGCGATTTACCATTACTAATTGTTTACCATCTGGCGTAATTGAACCCGCTAAGTTCATGTCGCCGTCAAAGGTCACACGTCTAGATCTACCAGTATCTAAATTTAACTTATAAATCTGGGCATTACCACCCCTTTCAGACGTATACACAATTTCTCGACCATTTGGGTGCCAACTTGGCTCAGTATCTATACTTCTATGCTTAGTTAGGCGCTTTTCGACACGCGTTTCTAAATCAATCAAGTACACCTCTGTTGCACCGCCTTTATCTTTAGACAAAACAACCAGCATTTGTGTGCCATCTGGCGAAAACTGTGGTGCACCATTGATACCAGGGTAACTGGTCAGTTTTTCACGCTTGCCAGTGTATATATCTTGAACATAGACCTGAGATTGACGATTTTCAAAGGTCACATACGCTAATTTATTACCATCTGGAGACCATGCAGGTGACATGAGCGGCTCTTTTGAACGCAGTAACACTTGCTCATTAAAGCCGTCATAATCTGCAACCACGAGCTGGTAAGGCTTATCTTGCTCTTCTCGCACAATCACATAAGCAATTTTCGTTCTAAACGCGCCGCGCTCGCCAGTTAAAGCCTCATAGACCACATCACTTATCTGGTGTGAATAGTATCTGAATGAATCACTGTCAATCACACTTTGACGGCTTTCCAAAATATGGTCTTGGCTTTTCATTAATTTGCCGTTGCTCATCATGCGCGTTTCACCACCTGTGATCTGCGCCCGTAAAACATCGATCAACTCATACTTTACCAAAAAGCGATTCGCTGGCTGTTGAGTAATGGTGCCCACAATAATCGCTTCAACACCTAAATTAACCCAAGCGTCATAATCGACCTCTTCATCTGTGGTCGGTAACTGCGGCATCTGATCTTCCGATACCGCTTTAAATTTACCACTGCGCATCAAATCTGCCGCAACAACTGAACTAATCTCTGAAGGAGCTTCACCGTTACCGATGTATTTAAATGGCACAACACCTAAAGGTCGTGCACTGTCGACGCCTTCAGTGATGACAATTTCTAACGCCGCATGGGCGAGTGTTGTCATACTAAAAGCAAAAACCAGAACTATGTTTTTTAAATGCTTTAACATGGTTTTCCTTTAAAGATTGGGTTTAATCGTTAAATTAATATTCTTAAGTTGTTCAAACACATCTTTGTCTTTCGAAACAGGCAATGTATCTGCCATACGAACCGCACGAAGTGCCGCTTCACACACTAATTTGTCTCCACCTAACGAATTAGCTTGAGTAACCAAGCCGTTAAAGCCCAAGCGAATGTTCAAACGACATTGCTTACCCTTCATTTTTTCGTCAATTAACAAGTTAGACTGAATACGCTGCATGATCAGCGCTTTGTATTTATCTACTTCGCCAAGGACTTGTTGTTGCCGTACTTTAGCGCGCGCCGCTTGCTCTTGTGCTAATTGCTCCTGCAATAGTTGCTCTTGCAAGGCTTTTTGACGCGCTTGTTCTGCCGCCTCGGCTTTGCGTTTCGCCTCTTCTTCTTGGCGTTTTCGCTGAGCTTCAGCTTGTCTTAAACGCTCCTCTTCGGATTTACGTTTTGCAGCCGCCGCTTTTGCTGCTTGCTCTGCTTGTAATTTTTCTTTTCTCGCTTTTTCTGCATCTGCACGCTGCTTTTGCTCAACCTCACGGGCCTTTTTCGCTTGCGCTTCAGCTTTGCGCTTTTCAGCTAACTTTGCTTGACGTTGCTGTTCAAGCTTTTTGATGCGCCTTGCTTCCGCTTCACGATCTTTACGTGCTTGTACCGCGCGACGTTCTAGGTCTCGAATACGCTTTTCTTCAGCGCGTTTTTTGGCATCTTCAGCTTGCTTAAGCTCTGCAATTTTCCGCTTCACAGCACGTTGATCGACAGAAATAGCTGAAACCGCTTTTTCTTGCTCTTCTTGCATAACTGGATTTAATTGCACGTGCATTACCGTGGGTTTAGACATTTGCAAATTAGCTGAGGCAAACAGCATACCCGCTAACGCGATGTGAAGCAGAAACGACTTAATAATTCCGCTTGTTAACGCATCCATTAATTATCCTCAAACGATTTGGTCATCAGGCCGACAGAAGGCACTCCCGCATTTTTCAAAAAGTCCATAAGTAATAAAACTTCTTGATATGAAACACGACCAGAGCCTTTAATCATCACAGGTGTATCAGGGTTTTGCTGCAGTTTTAATTTGATAACCGCTGCAACTTCAACTGCATCCATCGGCGCTTCCGGATCGGTACCGACAGATACGTAATAACGGCCCTCTGCATCAATACTGGCAATAATCGGCGGTGCATCTTTAGTTTCAACTAAATCTGACTCCTGCATTTGTGGTAAATCCACTTTTACACCATGGGTGATTAGCGGTGCCGTTGCCATAAAGATAATCAACAGCACCAACATGACATCAATGTAGGGCACTACATTGATCTCAGCCACAGGTCTTCTTTTCTTAGGCTGATACATTGGCTTTTGTCTCCACTAAAGTGGCTGCTTGACGATGCAATATATTAGCAAACTCTTCCATAAAGTTGGCGTAGTTTACTTCAAGCTTTTCAACGTGTTTTGCGAATCGGTTATAAGCCATTACCGCAGGGATAGCTGCAAATAGACCCATCGCGGTTGCAATCAGAGCCTCGGCAATACCCGGCGCAACCATTTGTAGTGTTGCTTGCTGCACATTACCCAAAGCAATAAATGCAGTCATAATACCCCAAACCGTACCGAATAGACCGATGTAAGGACTGATAGAGCCAACAGTCGCTAAAAACGACAAACTGGTTTCTAGTTTTTCTACTTCGCGAGAGAGTGCAACACGCATGGAGCGATGTGTACCATCTAAAATCATATTCGCTGAGCCCGTATTGTTCTTTTTGTGTCTCGCAAATTCTTTGAACCCCGCCACAAATAGCGCCTCTAACCCTTTAGAGCTGCCTGAACGTGCCGTAATTTCATTGTATAACTTGCCTAAGTCCATGCCTGACCAAAACTGTTGTTCAAACTTTCGAGCTTCGCTTTGTGCTTCTGCTATGACCGAACGGCGTTGGAATATAATCGCCCACGACGCGATGGACATGCCAACTAGTGTCAACATAACAAGTTGAACCAGCACACTGGCTTCTAAGATTAGATCGATGAAATTTAAACCCGATTCCACGTTTTAACACTCCTAATAATAATGTGTACCTGGCATGGCGCCTTTAAACAGATAGACTTCAAGCACGACAAAAGGTTCAGGTAGTTTAACCACACAAATAAGGCCTTACAACGACAAAGCTATAAAATTAGCTTAAATGTCGATAAATAGCACAATGTCTAAGTTAGCAAGACTTTTATAGCCCCATATGTTTGTTTCGGTATTTAAATCATTTTATTTTCCGATTTCACTGATTAATTAACATTTTTATTCCTCCCCATCAGAACAAGCGTAATTATTTACTCAGAATGCATAAAGTAAGGGATTTATTCACTTTGCACGAATAAATGCTCAAAACATCATTGGTAATACCAATTAACAACAAATTATCTAATATTTACAATTTGAGCATAAATAGTACAAAACCAATTAAATCATACAGATACAGCCATTCATATCAGCATATTTTAGCAATGTAAAAAATGGTAAATAGCATTCGCATTAGTTATTTTTATCTGAAAGATATAATTTTTCTAGTTTGATAATAACCCATAAGATCTCTAATATACACCCTGTACTGAGCGCACTGCTTAACGCAATGCAAAGCCAGTTACCGAGTGATAGAGTTCTGATTTACTCTGTTGCTTTTGATGAGAACCTTTTGGATAAAACCTTAACAGACTCATCAGTTCCCTGGATTACTTCCTTCAACTTGTTGTTTTCGCCCGCACATATGTGCGGGCTTTTTTTTGTCTGAAATTTGAGTTCAGATTGAAAGGTTGGCAAATTCAAATGAATACCATTAAAAAAGCCATCATAAATACGATGGCTTAATTGCGGTTATTCTTTGGCAAGGTCAAAGTGCAGATATGCCCTATCAGATACGATTCGCCCTCTTGGCGTACGCTGGATAAAGCCTTGTTGAATAAGGTAAGGCTCTATCACGTCTTCTATTGTCTCTTTCTCCTCACCAATTGCCGCAGCGAGGTTATCAAGACCCACAGGTCCGCCAGTAAACTTCTCTATAATGGCCAGCAAATACTTTCTGTCCATATAGTCAAAACCACATTTATCCACATCAACCATATCTAATGCTTGGTTAGCAATGGTTTTATCAACGCTTCCATCTCCTTTCACATCAGCAAAGTCACGAACACGACGTAGCAGACGGTTTGCGATCCTCGGCGTTCCGCGTGCTCTTTTAGCAACTTCGCGAGCGCCTTCTTCGGTTGTTTCCAAATTTAAGAAGTGTGCTGAACGGCTGACAATTTGTGACAAGTCATCCACCGAGTAAAACTCAAGCCTTTGCACAATACCAAATCGGTCTCTGAGCGGTGAAGTCAACGAGCCCGCTCTAGTCGTCGCACCGACCAATGTAAATGGCGGTAAGTCCAACTTGATAGAGCGTGCAGCAGGCCCTTCACCTATCATAATATCCAGTTGATAGTCTTCCATTGCCGGATATAAGATTTCTTCCACTTGCGGACTAAGACGATGGATCTCATCAATGAATAACACATCACCTTCTTCAAGGTTGGTCAACATAGCAGCCAAATCACCCGCTTTCTCAAGTACAGGGCCTGATGTCGTTTTAATATTCACACCCAACTCATTGGCAACGATATTTGCAAGGGTTGTTTTACCTAACCCTGGCGGGCCAAATATCAATAAATGATCCAGCGCTTCTTCACGTGAACGTGCAGCTTCAATGAAAATTTCCATTTGCTGTTTCACATGGGGCTGACCGGTATAGTCACTCAGTAGCTTTGGTCGAATAGCTCTATCTATTTGCTCTTCATTGCCCTGAACTTCGGGTTCAATTAGTCTGTCTGCTTCTATCATAATTACATCATAGACCTAAGCGCTTCTTTAATGATGGTTTCGGTATCTAAACCATCGCCTTTTACTGCTTTCACCGCTTTTTGTGCCTGCGCAGCTTTATAGCCCAATGCGACCAACGCAGCAATGGCGTCATCAGCCGGTAAATTACCCACCGTAGGATCGTCCTGTGGCGGGATAACGGCATTGTCACTAAATGGCGTAAACAAGTCGTGACCAAAGTCTTTTAACTTGTCTTTCATTTCTAAGACTAGACGCTCTGCGGTCTTTTTACCTACACCTGGAATTTTAACTAGGGTAGATGCATCACCATGATTTACACACTGCACAAACTGCTCAGCTGACATCCCTGACAAAATAGCAAGCGCGAGCTTGGGGCCAACACCATTTGCTTTAATCAGCTCTCTAAATAGAGCACGCTCTGTTTTATTATTAAAGCCAAACAGCAATTGTGCATCCTCTCGAACCACAAAGTGTGTGAAAATCGCTGCTGGCTGACCCGTACTTGGCAGCTCGTAGAAACAAGTCATCGGCATTTGTACTTCATAGCCTACCCCATTTACATCAATGAGAATTTCTGGCGGCTGCTTTTCTAATAAAGTACCACTGAGTTTACCTATCATAATTATCTTAACCTTCCACGAACTGTTTTTTTAGCATTGCCTGCTAAGCGAATTAAGTTTTGTTCAGAGTGTGCATGACAAATTGCAATTGCCAATGCATCCGCAGCATCTGCTTGTGGGGTGCCCGGTAACTTTAAAATACGTTTTACCATTTCTTGCACCTGAGACTTATTGGCTCCACCGGTACCCACCACAGCCTGCTTGATCTGCCTTGCCGAATATTCATGTACAACCACATCTTGCATGGTTGCTGCAACAATGGCGGCACCTCTAGCCTGTCCAAGCTTTAGTGCTGAGTCTGGGTTATGTGCCATAAATACTTGCTCTATCGCAAAACTGTCTGGAGAAAACTGCTCTATCAACTGGCTAATGCCTTGAAATATCATTTTTAATCGAGTCGGAAAATCATGCTCTCCAACTTTGATACAGCCGCTACCTAAGTATTTAAACTTTGCACCGTGGTGCTCAATAACACCATAACCTGTAAATCTCGAACCAGGGTCTATGCCCAAAATAACTGCCAAGGCACTGCCCTCTTTGCTTTTTTCAACATCATGCCAAAATACTGTATGGATTTCCAGTTGTTAAACAAAAAAGGCGGCTATTAAAGCCGCCTTTTCAAAGTAAGTCAGTGATTACTGCTCTTCACTTTGTTCTTGCTGTGCTTGTACTGCAATTGCTAGCTCAGTCAGTGCATCAGGGTTTGCAACACTTGGCGCATTAGTCATTAAACAAGACGCTTGTGTTGTTTTAGGGAATGCAATGACGTCACGAATGTTATCAGTACCACATAAAAGCATTACTAGACGGTCAAGACCAAATGCTAGGCCAGCATGTGGTGGTGTACCGTACTTCAGTGCATCAAGTAAGAAACCAAACTTGTCTTGCTGCTCTTGCTCTTCAATACCTAAAATTCTGAACGCTGCTTGCTGCATTTCGTTATTGTGGATACGTACTGAACCGCCACCAACTTCATAGCCGTTAAGCACCATATCGTACGCATCAGAAATCGCAACCGCTGGGTTTGCTTCTAGCTCTTGTGCACTGATGTCCTTCGGTGCTGTGAACGGATGGTGTACCGCGTGTAAGTTACCTTCGTCATCTTCTTCAAACATAGGGAAGTCAACAACCCAAAGCGGCGCCCACTTGTTCAGATCAGTGATCTCTCTGTCCAAACCCACTTTTAAACGCAGTGCACCCATCGCTTCATTAACCACGTTGCGCTTGTCTGCACCAAATAGAATGATGTCGCCAGTTTGCGCGTTAGTGCGCTCTAGTAATGCACTGATCACATCTTCGTTTAGGAATTTAGCAATCGGTGATTGCACACCTTCCATACCTGCTTCACGGTCATTAACCTTCATCCAAGCAAGGCCTTTCGCGCCGTAAATACCAACAAACTTCGTATATTCGTCGATTTGCTTACGAGATAGTTCGGCACCACCTGGTACTGTTAGTACGGCAACACGACCTTTCTCATCGTTAGCAGGACCAGCTAGAACTTTGAACTCGACATCTTTAACAATATCTGCAACGTCGATAAGCTCTAATGGGTTACGTAAATCGGGCTTGTCTGAACCGAAACGGCGCATCGCTTCAGCGTATGGCATAGTTGGAAACTCACCAAGGTCAACGTTTAGTAGCTCTTGCCACATTTCACGGATCATACGCTCAGTGACTTCACGCACTTGGTCAGAACTCATGAATGACGTTTCTAAATCGATTTGGGTGAATTCTGGCTGTCTATCGGCACGTAAGTCTTCATCACGGAAACATTTTACGATTTGATAATAACGGTCGAATCCAGACATCATTAACAACTGCTTGAACAGCTGTGGTGATTGAGGCAATGCATAGAAGCTGCCTTTGTGAACACGACTTGGGACTAGGTAATCACGCGCACCTTCAGGTGTCGCTTTCGTCAGTACTGGCGTCTCAATGTCTAGGAAATCATTAGTATCTAGGAAACGACGCACGAAGCTTGATGCTTTTGCACGTAGCTTAATACGATCGCTCATCTCTAAACGGCGAAGGTCTAAATAACGGTATTTAAGACGACGCTCTTCTGAGTTTTGCTGATTAAAGTCTAACGGCAAAGGCTCAGAGCGGTTAATGATCTCAAGGCCTGTGCCTAAGATTTCAACTTCACCCGTTGCCATGTCTTTGTTAACTTGGCTGTCAGGTCTTGCACGCACACTACCTGTCACTTTCACACAAAACTCTTGGCGCAGCGTATTAGCAACGTCCATCAAGCCTTCAACTTCTGGGTCAAAAACAACTTGAACCAAGCCTTCACGGTCTCTTAAGTCGACGAAAATTAATCCACCTAAGTCACGGCGCTTATTGATCCAACCACATAATTCGACTTCTTGACCTACGTGGTCCTTATTTAAATTTCCGCAGTATATAGAGCGCATATCGTTCCTATTTGCTTAGGCTTGCATGAAAAGTGCTATCCAGCCTATAGCTATCGTAATTAACAAAAATAATCGCCAATTATATAAAACTGGGGGGCTTTGTCATCCTTATAAAGCAAGGAATCTTCGCAAAGTTGATTTTTTTAGGTACTCTCAATTTGTTAAACTCAAAAAAAACACCGATGAAGAGAATTATGTTGTATTTAGGTTGCCCACAATGGAGCTCATCTCACTGGAAGGGAAGATTTTTTAGCCAGCACTGTAGTAATGCAAATATGCTCCGTGAATATGCCACCATGTTTAATAGTGTTGAGGGCAATACAACGTTTTACGCTAATCCAAAACCTGACACCGTTTTACAATGGAGAAATGCCGTCACAGACGATTTTAAGTTTACGTTTAAGCTCCCTAAACAAATATCTCATGAATTAGCCCTGCAAAACTGTCAAAGAGAACTCGACACATGGTTAAGCCTGTTTGCACCGCTATTCGAGCACATTGGTATGGTCATGCTGCAGTTACCAGCAAGTTGTGGACCCGAGCATCTCCCAAGGATACAAAATTTTGCCGCTCAATTGCCCAGCGAGCTTTGTTTAGGTATAGAAGTACGCAACTTAGCATTTTTTCGAAAAGACGATAATGAAAAGCGCTTAAACCAATTTTTGATGAGTAAAGGTATTAACCGCATCATGATGGATACGCGTCCTTTATTCAGCGAAGTGCCAAGCACACCTGCAATTGTAGACGCACAGCGCAAAAAACCCCGAGTCCCAGTTAACGTCATTGCGACCGGGGAGCGGCCTATGTTGCGTTTTGTAGGTTGCTCTGCACTTGAGAATAATCGCCCTTTTTATCAGCCTTGGCTCAAAAAAATCCATACTTGGCTCGCGGAAGGTAAAGAGCCCATCGTGTTTTTCCACACGGCGGACAATTACGACGCCCCTTTATTAGCACGGCAATTTATCCAAGATTTAGGCATTGAGCATAAGGTGTTACTGCCTTTCCCCGCCGAGCAACAACCACAGCAACAAACATTATTATGAAAACGCACAGCATACTGATAAGCGTCAAAATGAACTCGGTGTTAATAAAAGCAATGCTGGATTAAATTTCTAACTTACAACGTCAACTTCCAAAAGTACATGGGGGTGGAGAAGAACGATTTCACAGTCGGCATATCTTATTGCCCGGCCCTACAAGGGAACGGCCCACCAGCGTCGCCCGCTGGAAGTTAAGTACAGAATGAAAATAACAGCTGGGTGCCTAGAAATTAAAAGTGTCACACTTCTCTCCTACTTTATCTCAGTGATAAACACTCACTTGGTGTCAGAGCCGATAACATCTAAGCTGAGCAGCCACTTTTCAGGCACATCTTCGGTGGTGCTATGTAAAGAAAAAACATTTTTATACAATGTCTTAGCTTTTCTGATTCAATCGCGTAAAAATATCAATACTTGACCAGCAACGACTTCAGATATAAAGAAAAATGACAATATTATCAATAGACTCGTTAACCACTAACTGCCTTTACATAGACAACTTGCTTTATACATTTGCATTACCCTTACGCTATAATAGCTCGCCCAAATATCCGCTTATAGACAAAAATTACCAATGCAGCAATTAAAGTATTTCCAGCACTACCCTGAAAATTTACAAGCCCAAATTGCATCTTTGATTAAAAATAATCAATTACAGACCTATTTCAAAACTAAATACCCTTGCGGCCACCAGCTGCAAAATCAGCAAGCGTTATACCAATATTGTACTGATATCAAACAGCGTTTTTTAAAAAATACGCCACGATTGAATAGTGTCAGCTTCACTAAACATACGGACATGATGAAAGGGACACTCGGTACACACACTCAAAAGCAACATCGCCATGGCCAAAAAATCAAAGCGCGATACGACATAGCTTTAAACAACCAACTAAAATACGCGCCCGAAGCAATATTACGCGCTTTAATTGTGCACGAGTTAGCACACTTTAAACATGCCGACCACGACAAAGCTTTTTATAAACTGTGCTGTAATATGGAAGCTGATTATCATCAGTTAGAGTTGGATTTACGACTTTTCATCGTATTAGATGAGTTAGCCCTCAATTTTTACAAGTAATTTGAGGCAAAGCGAGTTTGCTCGACCTCAGTCATACCTACATTCAAATCCGACACTGTGGACGCAACCCTTTTTGTTGAGCTGCTTTATAAACGCTATTCGCCTTTGCTATTTTACTATTGAGTTTTTCAATTCGATTGTCAGGTGACGGGTGTGTCGATAAAAACTCCATAGGCCTATCTCCACCTAACTTTTCCATATTTTGCCACAGTTCAACAGCACCAATCGGTTTGAATCCAGCCTTGGCCATCAGATCGAGCCCTATCACATCAGCTTCACTTTCATGTGAACGACCAAATGGCAGTGTTAAGCCCACTTGCGCGCCCAGACCCAACCCTTGCATAATAGTATTACGAGACTGAACATTATTCATTTCCATCACAGTATTACTCAGTTGCAATCCAGCCTGTAATAGTCCATTTTGTGTCATTCGCTCATTCGCATGTTGTGCTATAACATGACCAACTTCATGCCCCATAACTGCAGCCAGCTGATGTTGGTCTTTTGCCACTTTGAGTAAACCGGTATGCACACCAATCTTGCCACCTGGTAGTGCAAATGCATTCGCACTGTCGTCCTTAAATACCACGACTTCCCAATTTTGCTTCGAATATTGATTCGGCAGCTGATCGACCAGTGCATTGGCTATACACTTAACATATTGGTTTGTCTTAACATCCGCTTCAATTTGTTGTTCATTTTTGATTTGTTCAAATCCCGCAACCCCAAGCTCATTCATTTTCTGCTCGGAGTACATCATATATTGCGTTCTTCCTGTGGGTGATGTTTTACATCCAGCGATGAGCAACGTAGCAACCATGCAAGCAACAACTCGTTTCATAATACTTCCTACTTACTGTTTTTCGACCAATTTAAGATGTAACTGCTTACCCTTCAAAGCAGTCACTAGCCTATTGTTACCTCACTAAGCATAAATCACTTTGAATCATTGTTGGAGCGGAAAAAATAAAAAAACCCGCACAAAGCGGGCTTTTATAATCATAACTGAACAGGTTATTCTGCAGCTTTAGAAACCATAACCATTGCCGGACGAAGTAAACGGCCGTTCAGAGTGTACCCTTTTTGCATAACAGCAAGTACTGTATTTGGGGCCACATCCGCACTTGGTTGCATTGACATTGCTTGATGGAACTCAGGAGAGAAAATTTCACCTTGCGGGTTAACCGCTTCAACACCAAACTTACCAAGGGCATCTTCGAAGCTTTTTAACGTCATCTCAATCCCTTCTAGGATAGATTTAGTTGCTTCATTTTCTTTATCTGCAAATTCAATTGCACGCTCTAAGTTATCAATCACAGGTAACAATTCGTTTGAGAATTTCTCAAGTGCAAACTTGTGTGCTTTCTCAACATCTTGTGCTGCGCGACGACGCATATTTTCTACTTCTGCCGCAGCACGCACAACACCGTCTTTTTGGCCTTCAATTGTTTGCTTTGCAGCTTCAAGCTCAGCGTATAAACCAGCAATTTCCTCTTCAGGGCTTATTTCGCCTTGTTCAGACTGTGGCGCTTCTTCCTGTGCTTGCGCTTCAGCAGCTTGTTCTACTACTTCTTCTTGTGCAGTTTCGTGTTCCTGCTCTGGTGCTTTTGTCTGCTCAGACATGAAAGTTAATCTCCGATTCTTTACAACTGCCGTAATTATGGGGATGGATTTTTTAGTTTCAAGAGTCTTTTTGCTCTATCCGGCTAAATTCATCAATTATTGCTTCAATTGGCGCCTCAGCAGGGCACACAACACAAAAACGGCTTTGATATTCTTGATCCATAAAATAAGGCACACTTAGCACAACATACCTTGATAAGTTGTCAGTATCAATTTCGCTTCCTAACAACACAGAAATGCCATTACGAAACGCTAATTTATCTTCAACTTGATGTAAAAATGGCACGCCCAAGCTGACATCAGAGCCCTGCTCTAAGCGATTGTAAATATGCCGCTCCCCAACCACGATGCTATTATCAGTACCTAGTTGTAAACTCAACTCTCGCGTCCATTGAGTTAGTAACTCTCGGCAATCAGGCATCGCTGTATTCGCCATCGCACGCATACGATGCAAGCCTTCTTTCAAGGTTTGCTGGCTAAATACTGTATTCATCCACAATGCAAACTGGTAGCGCATTTCATCGGAGTTTACGGCCGGCTTATTAATACAAATATTTTGGGATTGCCCAGCTTTATCAATCAATAAAACTAGCCAGTGCTTTCGGTCAAAGTCTAACACCTCAACACGAAAGACCTTTTGACTACTCACTTGTGGCAAGCCAACCACACAACAAACCTGATAGTGTTGGCTCAACGAATGCGCTAACGTCACCAATTGCTCTTGTGCAGGCTGCCAGTAAGTCGCGATATTATCTAATTCAAAATATTCTTGAAGCCAATATTTAATCCCAACATCAGACGGCACACGCCCAGCTGATGTATGAGGGGAAAAGAGTAATCCATGGTTTTCTAACCGTGCCATCGCATTGCGCACAGTGGCCGAACATATCGCCATGCCTTTCATTTTTGCTATCTTACTAGAGGCAACTGGCATCCCTTCACCGTTACAGTAAAGTGTCATTACAGCCGAGAAAACTTGTTTATCACGAGCACTTAATTTCATAAATCTTTATGTTGGGGTGAATTTCAAAGTTTCAAGCACTTCAATTTTAAGATAATCTTGGGGAAGATGATACACCAAGGATTTGCATAAAAAATGAGCACTCCATTTAACACCATCGGCCTTATTGGCAAACCGAATCATGACGGCGCGGCTCAGACCTTACATCGCCTTTATACATTTTTGCAAGCACTGGGTTATGATGTTTTTGTCGAGCGCCGTGCTGGCAAACAATTAGAAGCACTTCAAGAAGCGCATTTGCTCGATCTCGTACAGCTGGGAGAAAAATGTGACCTTGCTATTGTGGTTGGCGGTGACGGTAATATGTTGGGTGCAGCACGTGTACTCGCCCGTTTTGATGTCGCTGTTATCGGTGTAAACCGCGGGAACCTTGGCTTTTTGACCGATTTGAACCCCCATGATTTTGAACCTGCCTTAGAACAAGTCCTCAGTGGCAAGTTTGTTGAAGAGCACCGCTTTTTATTGGAAGTAGAAGTTTATCGTCATGCTCAGCTTAAAAGCGCCAACTTAGCAGTTAACGAAGCCGTGCTTCATGCAGATAAAGTGGCGCATATGATTGAGTTTGAGGCGTTCATTGATGATCAGTTTGTTTTTTCTCAGCGCTCCGATGGGTTAATCGTGACAACACCAACCGGCTCCACCGCATACTCTCTTTCAGGTGGCGGGCCAATTCTAACACCAGAACTCAATGCAGTAGCACTTGTGCCGATGTTTCCTCATACCCTTTCTAGTCGACCTTTAGTTGTGGATGCTAACAAAGAAATAAAGCTAAAACTCAGCCCTGAAAATACCGCAAGCTTACAAGTAAGCTGCGATAGTCATGTTGTGCTCGCTTTATTGCCGGGGGACGAAGTGCTCATAAAAAAAGCAGCTCAAAAGCTCCGTTTGATCCACCCAACCAGTTATTCCTACTACCATGTTCTTAGAGAGAAACTTAATTGGGGCAGTAGGCTTTACTAAAGTGAATTTGTTAAGCAGAATAGGACAGATTTATTTTCTAATTTAGGGAAAAGTAAGACAACATGACTTACATAGTGTTTGTATCGATAGTGCTGCTCATCACTATCCTTGGCGTTTACATGGTCATTGAAAACAATCGACAAAAAGCCCGTGATGCTGAGAAAAAAATTTTTAACGAGCGTGTAAAAGACATCACATCACTTTATAAAAGAAAAATAGCTGAGTATGTTGATTGCAAACTCATTAGGCCAAAGCATGCGCCTAAGTTCAATGCAATCGTCGGTAACTTTTTTGTCGTGCAAGCCCATAATGAGGAAAACTTGGCTCGCCTCGAAAGAGTCAGTGAACATTTACTCAGTCAAGTGGGCTCTGAGCTGAACAAGTGTCGTAGCAATGACACGGTGGACTTATTAACAGAGCAACTCTTTTTATTTGCCGCAGAACTACCTTCTGCGGGTATCGCTTATAATAAAAACTTTTACACAGAGATATTGCCAGCGCTCATTTCTCGCATACAAACGCCAGACTCATTTGAGCAAATTGAGCCAGAGCCTGAGATAAGCTCTGATTCTGAAGAAGCGTCTCATGATGGTAATGATCAAGCCGCTCCTCATTCAAGACAGGCTGCTGACATCATCAATTAAAAGTTGCTTTTTGAAAGAATGCTGTATAAATTAACAGTAAAATACTGTTTGGATATACAGCATGCTTACTAGTTTGCAAATTAAAAACTTTGCCATAGTCAGTGAACTTAACATCGACTGGCGATCTGGCATGACCGCCATTACCGGTGAGACAGGCGCTGGTAAATCAATCGCAATCGACGCCCTATCTCTGTGCCTTGGAGAGCGTGCAGATGCTAACGCTATCCGCCCTGAAAGCAGTAAAGCCGAGATCTCCGCGCAATTTGACATTCGCAACTTACCGCAAGCACAAAAGTTTCTCTCAGAATTACTGCTCGATGACGATGAACAAAACTGTATTTTACGCCGCGTGATCACCCGAAATGGCCGTAGCAAAAGCTTTATAAACGGCTCATCAGTCACTGCTGCGCAACTTAAAGAGCTTGGTCAGATGCTCATTGCAATCCATGGCCAACATGCCCATCAATTACTTTTGAAACCTGAGCATCAACTCGGCTTGTTGGATGCTTACGCAGGTCATCACAACATGCTGAGTGCTGTTAAAGCGCAATACCACCATTATTATAAGCTACAAAAAGAACATGCTAACCTGCTTAAGCAGCAACATGCTCAAGCAGCTAAAAAGCAACTACTAGAATACCAAGTTGAAGAGCTAGACGAATTTGCCCTGCAAGAAGGTGAATTTGAGCAAATAGAGGCTGAGCATAATAGGTTAAGCCATGCACAAACCTTAGTTGAAAGCTCTCAACGAGAATTAATGAGCCTCTATGAACAAGAAGATCAAACTGTTCTGGGTCAACTACAACATAGCGTACAAACTTTCAGCGAATTAAGCTCCCTAGATAAATCTCTTGAAGGGATCAGTCAGATGCTCAGCGAAGCTGCTGTACAACTTGAAGAAGCCTGCCGTGAAATTCGAAGTTATGGTGAGAGCGTAGAGCAAGATCCAATCAGGCTACAGGAAATCGAAGAGCGCATGACACAGGCTATGGCACTTTCTAGAAAGCACCAGACCCCCCCTGAACAACTCGCAGCGCATCACCTAGCACTGCAGCACGAACTAGACAGTATTTGCTCGGATAATGCGCGTATTGACGACTTAGAGCATGAAATTGCCGAAGCACTGCATGCTTATCACATCTCTGCCAATCAACTCAGTGAAAGTCGAGCTGCAGCTGCAGGCACGCTCAATACATTGATCACTGATAGTATGCATGAACTATCGATGGAAAACGGTCGTTTCGCCATTGAGCTGAATAAAGATAACGATAGGCGACCAAATGAGTTAGGCCTAGATAACATCGAGTTTTTGGTCTCTACCAACCCGGGTCAGCCGATGCAAGCACTCGCTAAAGTTGCCTCTGGTGGTGAATTGTCACGGATTAGTTTAGCAATACAGGTTATTATCGCAAATAAAGTCACCACACCGACTTTGATTTTCGATGAGGTAGATGTGGGTATTTCTGGCCCTACAGCGTCTCAGGTAGGAAAGCAATTGCGTTTATTAGGTAAATCGACACAAGTCATTTGTGTAACACACTTGCCGCAAGTTGCCTGTAGTGGCCATCAGCAGTTTTTTGTGCAAAAAGCCGTTGAAAATGCACAGACATATACTTCAATGGTGCCACTAGATGAACAAGATCGGATCAATGAAATTGCACGCTTATTGGGAGGTGACAGTGTAAGCAACACCACACGAGCCAGTGCCAAAGAGCTACTCAGTGTGCAGGGCTGTTAAGCCATTATTGATACGCAAAGAGGTATCAAGATTGATACCTCTCATGAATTACCTAGGGCGCATTTGAAGTCATTTTTTTAAGAGTACGATCTTTTTTCACAAAATGGTGGAACAATGCAGCACCAGCATGCCCGACAATCAATATCCATATAAGCCACGCGCCTAAAATTTCTTTATGAATAAAATCAATCGGCTTTTCAAACTCTTTGAAAGTCAATCCCCAACTTTCCACTACAAAGTATTGAAACAGCGCTGTGTCTGAAAACTTTGGTATCTCGAATAAAAAGAAAAACTCAGTATTCACCCCCGTTCCAATGTACCCAGTGATCGGTGCAATAATCATAATTGCATAGAGGGCGTAATGACCTACATGCGCAGCTAAATGCTCCATGTTAGTACCCGGCTCCGGCGAAGGGGGTTTATTCATGACTCGCCACAATAATCTTAATACCACAATGACCATTATGGATACACCAAAAGATAAGTGTAATTGCAATGCCGTCCAGTTTTCAGGTGTTTTGGCCTCTGTAAACCACTGGCGATAATATACACTGACATAGGCTGCTAAAAATAACATAGCCATGAACCAATGGATCCACTTGGCAATACTGCCGTAGTCTGTATCGCTATTTTTAAACGCCATAGATACCTCACTCATTTTGCTACTTAAGTTTAACTTTAAGGCTTATGGTAATACTAAAAACAACTTCTGTATTGCGGTTAATTATGGACAAGGTATCCAAAAAAACAGAACGTTTTTCCGATGGTCAGATTTTAGCGATTCTAAAACAAAAAAGCCCCGTCATAATGAAAGGGCTTTAAGCAAAGTACTAGGTTATCTTTTTACTGTGGGTTATACCTCAAGGAAATCCAAAATACCTTCCGCAGCATTTCTTCCCTCGAAGATTGCTGTTACGACCAAATCTGAGCCTCTAACCGCATCGCCACCAGCAAAGATTTTTGGATTACTAGTCTGGTGCGTATACGCACCTTGCTCAGGAGCCACAATACCACCCCAGTGGTTAATTTCGACATCATACTGAGCAAGCCAATCTAGGTTGTGTGGTTTGAAACCAAACGCAAGGATGACAGCATCAGCATCTATAATGTGTTCAGAGCCCGCCACTTCTTGTGCTCTGCGACGGCCATTACTGTCTGCTTCACCAAGCTCTGTTTTTACCATTCTAACGCCTGTCACATTCCCTTGTTCATTTAGCACAATGCCCTTTGGCTGAACATTAAACTCAAAGTGCACGCCTTCTTCTTTTGCGTTTTTCACCTCTCGTTTAGAACCCGGCATATTCTCTTCGTCACGTCGGTATGCACATACTACTGACTTGGCTTTTTGTCGTACTGAAGTGCGTACACAATCCATTGCGGTATCTCCGCCACCAAGCACAACTACACGCTTATCAGCCATGCTAATATAGGCTTGTTGTGACTCATCATATCCCATAACACGGTTCGTGTTACCAATTAAAAAAGGCAACGCGTCATGGACCTGTTTAGCATCCTCATTCTCCAGACCGCCGCGCATATACTGATAAGTACCCACCCCAACAAATACGGCATCATACTCGGCTATTAATTCGTCCATCGTCACATCTGTGCCAACTTCCGTATTCAACTTAAACTCAACACCCATCTCAGTAAAAATCTCACGGCGCTTTTCCATGACCGTTTTTTCAAGCTTGAATGATGGAATGCCAAAAGTGAGTAAACCGCCAATCTCTGGGTTTCTATCGAACACAACTGCTTTAACACCATTTCTGACTAAAATATCAGCACAACCAAGCCCAGCAGGTCCAGCGCCAATAATAGCCACTTTTTTATCAGTCCAAGTGACATAAGAAAGATCAGGTTTCCAGCCTTGTGCAAACGCCGTATCAGTGATGTATTTTTCTATATTACCTATCGTTACAGCGCCAAACTCGTCATTAAGCGTACAAGCACCTTCGCATAACCTATCTTGTGGACATACGCGACCACATACTTCAGGTAAACTATTTGTGCGGTGTGATAACTCAGCAGCTTCGAAAATACGCCCTGTACGGATCAACTTTAGCCATTGTGGTATGTAGTTGTGCACCGGGCACTTCCACTCACAATATGGATTTCCGCAATCTAGGCAACGATCGGCTTGGGAGTCAACTTGTTGACCTGAGAAAGGCTCATAGATTTCTACAAAAGAGCTCTTGCGCGTTGAGATAGGTTTTTTTCTAGGATCAACACGCTGAACATCGATAAATTGGTAAACATTTTCGCTCATAACTCCTCCTTTACTGCGCCTGTACTCTAAGTTCCGCACTACTTCGCGCTCGATGTCCAAGTAAACTCTTTACATCACTTGACTTAGGCTTGACTAGCTTAAACATAGGTACATACAACTCAAAGTTAGCAAGTACTTGCTCAGCTCTATCTGATCCAGTGCACTCCAGATGCTCAGCTATCATGCCTCTTAAGTGTTCTTGATGAGAAGGCAGATTATCCAAAGTTAGTACTTCGACAAGCTCAGGATTAAAGCGTTTGCCCATGTCATTGTCTTCATCTAAAACATAGGCAAAGCCACCTGTCATTCCTGCGCCAAAATTGACGCCGATTTGGCCCAGCACACATACAACACCGCCGGTCATATACTCACAGCCATTGTCACCTAAGCCTTCTACCACAGCCTGTACACCTGAGTTACGTACAGCAAATCGCTCACCCACGCGTCCTGCTGCAAATAGCTTCCCGCCTGTTGCCCCATACAAACAAGTGTTACCCGCAATCGTTGCTTGGTGAGACTTGAAACTAGAACCCAGAGGTGGCCTGATCACTAACTTACCTCCAGCCATGCCTTTACCAACATAGTCATTGGCGTCACCCACCAGCGTAAGCTCAAGACCACCGGCGTTCCATACACCAAATGATTGTCCAGCAGTGCCGTGTAACTCAATGGCGACGGGGTCCGCAGCCATCCCTTGGTTACCGTATAAACTAGCGATATAGCCTGATAACATAGCTCCAACTGAACGGTCAGTATTTTTAATTCTACTTACCAACGAAGTACCGCTTTTTTCATTAATGGCTTGTTCGGCCTTACTCAATAAGGACTCGTTTAACTCTCCGCGATAGTGCGACGTGTTTTCAGCGCTACAGTATAAAGTTTGATTGCTTGGGTTATTTGGCTTTGCCAAAATTGGCGACAAATCAAGTTTTTGCTGCTTCGTCGTTTTACCCTCAAGCACTTCAAGTAAATCTGTACGGCCAATTAACTCCGTGAGTTTAGTGACACCTAAAGCCGCCATGATCTCTCGTGCTTCTTGCGCAATAAACTTGAAATAATTCATCGCCATTTCTGGCAGACCGTGATAATGGCGTTGACGTAACGTATCATCCTGAGTCGCAACACCAGTCGCGCAGTTATTCAGATGGCAAATACGTAAGTACTTACAACCCAGCGCAACCATAGGGCCGGTACCAAAACCAAAACTCTCCGCACCTAAAATCGCTGCTTTGATGATGTCTAAGCCTGTTTTTAATCCCCCGTCTGTTTGCAAACGGATCCTGTGTCGTAGTCCATTTTCAACCAGCGCTTGCTGTGTCTCTGCTAGACCTAACTCCCACGGACAACCCGCATATTTAACCGATGTAAGCGGGCTTGCACCTGTACCACCGTCATAACCTGCGATAGTGATCAGATCCGCATAAGCTTTAGCTACACCTGTTGCGATGGTGCCAACGCCCGGCTCTGATACTAACTTCACTGAGATCATTGCTTTTGGGTTAACCTGCTTCAAATCAAAAATCAGCTGTGCCAAATCTTCAATAGAGTAAATGTCATGATGAGGAGGCGGTGAAATCAAGGTAACACCCGGTACTGAATACCTCAGCTTTGCAATGTAAGGGGTGACTTTTTCACCCGGTAATTGTCCACCTTCACCCGGCTTTGCACCCTGCGCAACTTTAATCTGGATCACGTCCGCATTTTGCAAATAGTGTGGCGTAACACCAAATCTCCCAGAAGCAACTTGCTTTATACGGGAATTTTTCTCGTTACCAAACCGAAGTTTATCTTCGCCACCTTCTCCAGAATTTGAAAACCCGCCTAAACGGTTCATAGCAATGGCTAAAGCTTCATGTGCTTCAGGAGACAGTGCACCAATACTCATCGCTGCGGAGTCAAAGCGCTTATACAAAGCCTCTGCAGGTTCAACATCGTCAATTGACACAGGGGCAAGTGCTGGTTTTAACTTAAGTAAGTCTCTTAAGTTGGTGACGGGGCGATTGTTTACGATGTCCGCATACTTTAAATAATCTTCGTATTTACCAGATTTAACAGCCACTTGTAATGATTGCACCACATCAGGGTTGTACGCATGGTACTCACCACCGTGCACAAATTTAAGTAATCCACCATGGCTCAATAGCTTACGTTTACTGAACGCCAATTGATTTAATAGCTTGCTCTCGGCCTCAAAATCACTAAAGTCTGCACCTTTTATACGGCTCACCACGCCCTTAAAGCACAGTTCTACAACCTCATCGGCAAGGCCAACCGCTTCAAATAACATTGAGCAACGATAAGACGCAATGGTACTGATCCCCATTTTCGACATGATTTTGTAGAGGCCTTTATTAATTGCATTACGATACGCCAGTGTCACATCACGATATGATTTTTTAATCACACCTTTATCACACAATGAAACAAGCGTTTCGTAGGCCAAATAAGGGTAAATGGCAGTCGCACCGAATCCAAGTAATACGGCAAATTGATGCGGATCACGCGCACTGCCCGTCTCCACAATAATATTTGAGTCGCAGCGTAGATTTTCGTTTATTAAGCGTTGTTGAATGGCACCGACTGCCATCGCAGCCGGAATGGGTAAATGACCTTTAGCAATCTCTCTGTCGCTCACCACAATCATCACACATCCGCTTGCGGCTTTGTCTTGTGCTTCATCGCAAACACGAGTAATGGCATTTTGTAGACCTTCCTCCGGCGCGTAATTCAGGTTTACTTTACCAACTTGATAATGTGCATCGTCAGCCTCAGTAAGTTGCTTGATATCAGAATACGTTAAAATCGGTGAATCAAACTGTAAGCGTTTAGCATGCCCAGTAGTCTCGTTAAACACATTTTGCTCGCGGCCTATACACGTAGCGAGTGACATCACATGGTTTTCACGCAACGGATCAATGGGAGGATTCGTTACCTGTGCAAACTTCTGTCTAAAGTAGTCATATAAAGAGCGTGCTCCATGGGACAATACTGCAAATGGCGTGTCATCCCCCATTGAGCCTGTTGCTTCTTGGCCATTGGCCCCCATTACGCTAATCACCTGCTCAACTTCTTCATTGCTGTAGCCGAACTGCTTTTGATAAGTCAATAATGTTTCTTCTGAGAAATCTCGTTGGCCAGCATCTTTCTCATCTAGTTGTTCAAATGGTATTAAGCGCTGGACGTTTTGCTCTAACCAAGCTCTATATGGGTGTCTTGCTTTCAGATCTTGATCAATCTCAGATGATTGCCAAATTTTGCCATGGAGCGTATCAACAACTAACAGCTCACCAGGCCCCACTCGGCCTTTCTCAACCACTTCATCTGCTTCATAATCCCAGATCCCTATCTCAGACGCTACTGTGATAAAACCATCTTGCGTTACCACATAACGAGCTGGCCGCAATCCATTCCTATCAAGGTTACATGCCGCAAAGCGACCGTCTGACATCACGATACCCGCAGGACCATCCCATGGTTCCATGTGCATTGAGTTAAAATCATAAAACGCACGCAAATCATCATCCATGGCTCGATTTTTTTGCCAAGCGGGCGGCACTAACATGCGCATCGCACGGAAGATATCCATCCCCCCAGCTAGAAATAACTCCAAAATATTATCTAGACTCGATGAATCAGAGCCAGCTTCATTGACAAATGGTGCTGCCATTTGTAAATCAGGTAATAGAGGAGACGAAAATTTATAAGCGCGCGCTCTTGCCCATTGTCTGTTACCCATGATGGTGTTGATTTCACCATTGTGTGCCAGATAGCGAAATGGTTGTGCCAAAGGCCACTTTGGCTGGGTATTGGTGGAAAAGCGCTGATGAAAGACACAAATTGCACTGGTCATGCGAAGATCCGCCAAATCTAAATAAAAGTTTGGTAAATCTGCAGGCATCATCAAGCCTTTATAAACTGTTACAAGCCCAGACAAGCTAGCAATATAAAACTGCTCATCTGACGTAATACGCTTTTCAATTCGGCGTCTTGCGACATATAACCGACGTTCTAAGTCTTTTGGTCTCCATCCTTCTGGCGCACTGACAAAAACTTGTTCAAACTGCGGTAACTGAGACTTTGCGATCGGCCCTAACATATCAGGTTGTGTAGGCACGACTCTCCAGCCAACAATACTAAGCGTTTCTTTTTCTAATTCTTCATTGATAATACGTTTAGCCGATTGTGCCAAAGTATCATCTGCATTTAAGAACACCATGCCAACAGCATAGTTTTTTCCTAAACGCCAATCATTTTCTGCGGCAATCGCACGAAAAAAGCTATCAGGCTTTTGCAGCAACAAGCCGCAGCCATCACCCGTTTTACCATCTGCGGCGATCCCGCCTCGGTGCTGCATGCGATCAAGACCCGTGATCGCTGTACGTATTAATTTATGGCTTGCTTGGCCTTGAGTATGTGCAATCAGACCAAACCCGCAATTATCTTTTTCTAATGCCGAGTCGTATAACATAGACCCCTCCCCTTGCTACACCTGCCAGCTTGAATGACTTCGACGATTTACTGGCAGATATTCAAAATTAGCGCTGAAATGAAAGCGAGTCAACAATATAAAGAATAAATATTCACTATATTGAATATTTTTCAACGACCCCATAAAGTAACCAAAATTTAATATAACGCACTAAACGGACTTATTCAGTTCCTAAAAAACATTTGACACCGGTATCAAATGTTAAACTTTTGATTAAAACCATAAAAAAGAAGCAGTTTACGTAAACGTAAAGGATGGCTAAAATGAATAAATATTCACTAAGTCAATGTTTGGTATTTACTCAGTATATAGTTGATTTAGTCGCGTCAAGCACAAAGCTGTAGCGTTCAGGGGAAGGGGTGAAAATGTAACAAATACAAAAAAGCCCGAAATAAATTCGGGCTCCTAAGGGATTAGAGCGGGATTATTCAGCTGCTTCTTCTTTATATTTAGCAGCAGTTTCAGTGATCAGAGGCTGAAGTTCGCCTTTTTGGAACATTTCAATGATGATGTCACAACCGCCAATTAATTCACCTTCTACCCAAAGTTGTGGGAAAGTTGGCCAGTTTGCATAATGTGGCAACTCTGCACGGATATCTGGGTTTAAAAGAATATCTACGTAAGCAAACTGCTCTCCACATGCCATCAACGCCTGTGAAGCTTGAGAAGAAAAACCACAGTTAGGTAACTTTGGAGATCCCTTCATATATAGAAGAATTGGGTTTTCTGCAATTTGCTGTTTAATCTTATCAATGGTTTCCATATATACCTCAAATGACGATATTAACTGTTTGCATACTGAATTTTGCTCAATTTTAACGCATACAAAACATTCACACTACAAGTCTTGGTCGCGGGCATTGCTGTTTACCAAAACTTGAGTAAAATACTCAGGAATTATAGTATCACTATATAGCACTAAAACGTACTTAAAAGTGCCCTAGCAATGGCATCTTTTTAACTGTTTAGAGTATCCAACATAAAAATGGAGATTAAAATGGCTTTTGAACTACCGTCACTTCCTTATGCTATCGATGCATTAGAGCCACACATTTCTAAAGAAACTTTAGAATTCCACCATGGTAAGCACCACAACACATACGTTGTTAAGCTGAATGGTCTAGTAGAAGGTACTGACTTTGCAAACAAAACTTTAGAAGAAGTTATTGTTAGCTCTGAAGGCGGCATCTTTAACAATGCAGCTCAAATTTGG
This sequence comes from Pseudoalteromonas luteoviolacea, assembly GCF_000814765.1. Lineage (GTDB taxonomy): Bacteria > Pseudomonadota > Gammaproteobacteria > Enterobacterales > Alteromonadaceae > Pseudoalteromonas > Pseudoalteromonas luteoviolacea_H. The sequence continues at coordinate 60,233 of NZ_JWIC01000003.1, read as the reverse complement.
AACCACACTTTCTACTGGCACAGCCTTGCTCCAAATGGTGGTGGCGAAGCTAAAGGTAAAGTAGCAGAACTAATTGACGCAAAATGGGGCTCATTTGCGGCATTCCAAGACGCTTTCAACGACAAAGCAGTGAACAACTTCGGTTCAAGCTGGACTTGGTTAGTGCAACTAGCTGACGGTTCTCTGGACATCGTTAACACGTCAAACGCAGAAACTCCGCTAACACAAGATGGTGTAACACCACTTCTAACAGTTGACCTGTGGGAACACGCTTACTATATCGATTACCGCAATGTTCGCCCAGAGTACCTAAAAGGTTTCTGGTCGCTTGTAAACTGGGATTTTGCTAACCAAAATCTAGCTTAATTACAACGGTATAACTGTACCAATTTAAGCAATAAACAAGGCGCATAAGCGCCTTTTTTGATCGTCACCAAATATCCCTATCACATTAAATTCTCATATTTTTTAAGCAAATATCCAAGAACCTGACTAAGCTTTAAGTACGCCTAGCATTTTAGCCCACGCATTTTATTTAACAGGTTATTGGAGTTTGATATGACAATATTTGAGCATTACCAATCCCGATACGAAGCAGCAAAAGAAGAAGAATTCACAATTGCTGAATTTCTTGAAATCTGTAAAGAGGATAAGGCTGCTTACGCCAGTGCGCCTGAACGGTTGCTCATGGCAATTGGTGAGCCTGAAATGATCGACACATCAACAGACGCAAGACTGAGTCGACTCTTTTCAAATCGTGTGATCGCACGTTATCCTGCTTTTAACGAATTTTATGGCATGGAGGATGCCATCGAGCAAATTGTTTCATACCTAAAACACGCCGCTCAAGGCTTGGAAGAGTGCAAACAGGTATTGTATCTCTTGGGCCCAGTTGGTGGTGGTAAGTCCTCTATTGCCGAAAAACTGAAGTACCTGATGCAGCAAGTTCCAATTTATGCAATCAAAGACTCACCAGTAAATGACCACCCACTTAGCCTATTTAATCCTCAAGAGGATGGTGAGCTATTAGAGAAAGAGTACGGCATTTCAAAACGCTACCTAAAAACAGTGATGTCTCCTTGGGCAACAAAGCGCCTACATGAATTCAATGGGGATATAAGTAAGTTTAAAGTAGTTAAACGCTACCCCTCTATTTTAGACCAAGTTGCGATAGCAAAAACTGAGCCCGGTGATGAGAATAATCAAGATATCTCAGCGTTGGTTGGTAAAGTCGATATCAGAAAGCTTGAGCATTTTGCTCAAAATGATCCAGATGCGTACGCATATTCTGGTGCACTTTGCCTCGCAAACCAAGGTTTGATGGAATTTGTAGAGATGTTCAAAGCGCCTATCAAAGTGTTACACCCACTACTGACGGCGACGCAAGAAGGCAACTACAATGGCACAGAGGGGATTTCTGCCCTGCCATTTAACGGTATTATCCTTGCCCACTCAAATGAGTCCGAATGGCAAACATTCAAAAATAATAAAAATAATGAAGCATTTCTAGATCGGGTATTCATCGTAAAAGTACCTTACTGTCTACGGGTGTCTGAAGAAGTAAAAATTTATAAAAAACTGCTGGAGAACAGTGAGCTCAAAGAAGCTCAGTGTGCACCAGGCACATTAGAAACTTTGGCCAAGTTCTCCTCATTGTCTCGTATTAAAGAGCCTGAAAACTCAAGTATCTACTCTAAAATGCGCGTCTATGATGGTGAAAGCTTAAAAGACACAGACCCCAAAGCGAAGTCTTACCAAGAATATCGGGATTATGCGGGTGTTGATGAGGGTATGAATGGTTTATCTACCCGCTTTGCATTTAAGATATTGTCTCGAGTGTTCAACTTTGATCACGCTGAGGTAGCGGCAAACCCTGTCCATCTGTTTTACGTATTAGAACAGCAAATTGAGCGGGAACAATTTAGTGCTGAAGTACAAGAGCGTTATTTAAGCCATCTGAAGGGTTACCTGATCCCTCAATATGTCGAGTTTATTGGCAAAGAGCTACAAACAGCCTATCTAGAATCCTACTCAGAATATGGGCAAAACATTTTTGACCGTTACGTCACCTATGCGGACTTCTGGATCCAAGACCAAGAGTATCGCGACCCGGATACCGGTCAGCTATTCGATAGAGCTGCACTCAATGCAGAGCTTGAAAAAATCGAAAAACCAGCTGGGATTTCAAATCCAAAAGACTTCAGAAACGAAATTGTAAACTTTGTCTTACGAGCTAGGGCACACCACAACGGTGAAAACCCAGTTTGGACAAGTTACGAGAAACTCAGAACAGTGATAGAGAAGAAAATGTTCTCTAACACCGAAGACTTGCTCCCAGTTATCTCTTTCAATGCTAAAACTTCTGCTGAAGATCAGAAAAAGCATGAGGACTTTGTTAACCGCATGATGGAAAAAGGATACACCCAGAAACAGGTCCGTTTGCTTTCTGAATGGTATTTGAGAGTTCGGAAGTCACAGTAATCTAACGATTGGAGGGTGGTCAATGGCACATTTCATCGATCGAAGATTGAACGGTAAAAATAAAAGTACGCCGAATAGGCAGCGCTTTATCAGACGTTACAAAAAGCAGATAAAAGAAGCGGTGTCAGATGCTATTAATAAACGTAGTGTAACGGATATTAGTAGTGGTGAAAGTATATCTATACCACAACGTGATATCAGCGAACCTGTATTTCATCAAGGCAAGGGGGGTAACCGAGAACATATACACCCTGGTAATGATCAATTCAGTACTGGTGACAAAATACAGCGCCCTCCCTCCGGTCAAGGAGGAGGGGCTGGTGAAGGTAACGCCAGCGATCAAGGAGAGGGACAAGACGATTTTGTCTTCTCCATCTCCAAAGATGAGTATTTGGATTTGTTGTTTGAAGATTTGGAATTACCAAACTTACAAAAAAGCCAGCTCGATAAATTGGTACAAATGAAAACACATAGAGCAGGCTTTTGTAATGATGGTATGCCAAGTAATCTAGATATTGTACGTTCTTTAAAAGGTTCGATTGCGAGAAGAATTGCGATGACTGCAGGTAAACGCAGTCGTTTAAAAGAACTCGAGGTAGAACTTGAAGCACTGCTAGCTGAGCCTGTACCACCTCAGCACCAGATAGAGACACTTGAAGCTGAAATTGAAGCTTTAAGAAGGCGTATCGCATCTGTACCTTTTATTGATAATTACGATCTCAGATTCAGAAATTACGAAAAAAGGCCTCACCCCACAAGCAAAGCAGTTATGTTTTGTTTGATGGACGTATCGGGGTCCATGGATCAAGCAACCAAAGACATGGCTAAACGCTTTTATATCTTGCTGTATCAATTTTTAACTCGTACGTACAAAGATATAGAGGTGGTGTATATAAGACACCATACACAAGCAAAAGAAGTCGATGAACAAGAATTCTTTTACTCACAAGAAACAGGTGGCACGATAGTGTCTAGTGCACTAAAACTCATGGATGAAATCGTGGCAGAGAGATACTCGCAAGGGGACTGGAACATATATGCTGCGCAAGCGTCAGATGGCGATAATTGGGCTGATGACTCTCCCCATTGCACTGATATTCTCGCAAATAAGTTGCTTAAAGTGGTTAGGTATTACGCCTATATAGAGATCACAACAAGAGCACACCAAAGCCTTTGGAGAGAATACCAAGGATTATCTGCAGCCTATAACAACTTTGCCATGCAGCACATACGATCTGTGGAAGACATTTATCCAATCTTCAGAGAGTTATTTAAAAAGAACCGTCAAAAGCAGCAAGGTGCAGCATAAACAAGAGGGGGAGCGCTAATGACCTACAACCCTTTGAATGATGGTCCAGACTGGACTTTTGAAAGGTTAGAAATGTATCAAGCCGAGATTGCGCGCGTTGCTGAGCACTATCGACTTGATACGTATCCAAATCAAATCGAAGTGATCACAGCAGAACAAATGATGGATGCCTATTCTAGTGTAGGCATGCCCATTGGTTATGCGCATTGGTCCTATGGCAAAAAATTCATTCAAACAGAACAAAATTATAAACGTGGCCAAATGGGGCTGGCGTATGAAATAGTCATAAACTCAGATCCGTGTATTGCCTATCTCATGGAGGAAAATACACTGCCAATGCAAGCACTCGTTATGGCACATGCTTGTTACGGGCATAATTCGTTCTTCAAAGGCAATTACCTATTTAAAACATGGACTGACGCATCATCAATTATCGACTATTTGGTATTTGCTAAGAACTACGTTGCTGAATGTGAGCAAAAGTACGGCATTGAAGAAGTTGAAAACTTATTAGACTCCTGTCACGCCTTGATGAACTACGGAGTGGATAGATATAAACGTCCGCAACAAATTTCCTTGTTTGAAGAGCAAAAACGTCAAAAAGAACGTGAAGACTACCTGCAATCACAAGTAAATGAACTTTGGAAAACAATTCCTCAAAGCAAGCAAGAAGACACTGAAAACTTACCTCAGTTCCCTTCTGAGCCTCAGGAAAATATACTCTATTTTATTGAAAAAAATGCCCCACTACTCGAGCCCTGGCAACGAGAAATCATTCGTATTGTACGTAAAATATCACAGTATTTTTACCCGCAACGACAGACACAAGTCATGAATGAAGGGTGGGCAACATTTTGGCATTACACCATTCTCAATCATTTATATGATGAGGGTAAATTGAGTGACGCCTTCATGCTTGAATTTTTACAAAGCCATACTAACGTCGTTTATCAACCACCTTATAATAGTAAGTTTTATTCTGGCATAAACCCTTATGCCCTTGGGTTTAACATGATGGTAGATATTCGACGTATTTGCGAAAACCCAACAGCGGAAGACAAAGAATGGTTTCCTGAATTTGCAGGCAAAGACTGGCTCGATACTTTACATTTTGCAATGGAGAACTTTAAAGATGAAAGCTTTGTGAGCCAATTTTTATCTCCTAAAATTATCAGAGATTTCAAGTTATTTACGATATTGGACAAAGAGTCATCCCCTCACTTAGAAGTCAAAGCCATCCATGATGAAGTTGGCTACCAAAAAGTCAGAAGCAGCTTATCAGCGCACTATAACCTCAGTAACAATGAACCCAATATTCAAGTGTACAAAGTCGATGTACGCGGAGATAGGTCACTTACTTTACGTTATGTGCCTCAAGATAAGATACCTTTAGCGGAATCAAAGATTGAAGTGCTAAAACATTTGTACCGACTTTGGGGTTTTGAGGTGAGATTAGAACAAGTAGAAGATGATGGTAACATTACTTTGCTAGGCCAATGCCCACCAGTTAATGATGACAAAGAGTAACCCGGCGACACACGAGCGCTTAGTCGTGTGTTGTCTTTTTTCTATATATTTAGCTGTTATATAAAAACCCCGCTCAAGATAGCTATCTGAGCGACTATGCAAGCAATATAAACACTGACGTCATTCGTTTTTAAGGTAAAATGGGAATACCTATATCTTTGCTATTAGCCTCCTCTTATATATAGCAACCTGTATTTTAGTCCTTTAAGCAGGCCCATTCGTATAAAAGTAACGGAAAATCCACGCCTAGATACTCTATTTTTAATGAGCTTTTTGTATGAAGAAAGTGAATAGTATTTCACACCTATGGCTTAACTAGCGTCGTTTCCTGATCAAAAGCAAATAAACTCGTCTTCAGGAAAGGCAAGGTTCACCCAAGAGCGTTATAAACACACGCGTAAAATAAGATTTATCATTTTGAATAAACAGTAAGGCATGAAACCATACGAAAACGCATTGGTCATTGTGCTTATAATCCACATAAAGCACAATGACGCAACCAAAGACCAATTAGTCTTGTAATATGGTAAAAGAGACCAGTTCTCTACTGAGACATAGAAGGATCGTAAACAGTAACTTTATTTCGACCCGTTTCTTTTGAGTGGTATAACGCGGAATCCGTTGCCTCAATCCACTGCTCATGTTTTTCAAAAGCATCGTCATAACACGCAATGCCCAAACTCACGGTTAACTTTATCTCTTTATTATCATAATAAATTACTGAGTTTTCGATCATACTGCGTAAACGTTCTGCGAAAATCAACGCGCCATCTGCATCGGTATCTACCAAAGTCACAGCGAACTCTTCTCCACCATAACGGCCTGCTACATCTGTCTCACGCAAGGTTTTTTTCAATAAATCTGATAAATGACGAATGGCTTCATCACCGCCACTGTGACCATATGCATCATTAATCTTTTTAAAGAAATCAATATCAAACATAAGCAAACAACTCGAGCCTTTGTTACGTTTAAGACGCTTGAACTCAGTTCTTGAGCACTCTTCCCAGTAGCCCCGATTAGACAATTTAGTCAGCGCGTCAGTACGGCTCATTTCTTCTAATGTCTTATTCGCTTTTTCCAACTCAAGCTTATTCATCGCTTCGTCAGTGACATCATATAAAATAACGCAAATATGACCGACTTCCCCTGTTAATGTGGTCAATGGAATAAACGTCGCATTTTGGTACATGTATTCCGCTTTACCCGTTATCGGTCGATAATTTTTGAATTTGAATATGTAAGGCTGCTGTTCCCATATAGTAAATGATCGATTTTTTAGCACAAATACAGGCTCAGCCTTGCCTCTAAACCAAGATTCATCAATGCTAGGAAATAAATCAAATACATCTTTATCTTTAACAGCACTGGGCAGTAAGCCAGAATGGTTTTCCATAAAACCGTTCCAAACACACACTCGATAGTCTCTGTCTAAAACGACCAAGCCAACATCTACCGTGTTAAACATATCCATTAACCAATGGATTTCATTCATATCAAAATCGGATGCAGGCATAATTCTAATCTTCTAATAAGTATGCGACTTTGTATCTCAGCGTCTTCAGAGAGTCTTCTGTGAACAATAACATCAAATCGCAGTTAATATTATGGTGTTCAATTCCGTAGCTAATTTCAATTGCTAATGTCCTTTGCCACCTTGATTTGTTGGCTTTAACCAACTCAGAGACTTCACAATGCTGGCCAAGCACAACAGGGTGACCTTGGCTAAATGGCATATCAAGCTGTTTTGAAAGGCCTGTTAATATTGCCCCAATCAAAATATTGCTTATATCCATCAACAATTCGAGCTCAACCTTTTGACTTAGCTCACCGTCGTACTTCATTAATGAAGCAATTTCTTTAAAGCTGGAGTCATTCAATAACAGCAAAGCCTCGCCTGAAACCCCTCCACCAATAAAGCCTTGGCAAACACCCGAGGTCGACGCGTTAGCATCTATGGCTTGCAAAGCCATGTGCAATTCATTCACTTCAAGAACGTTCACATTAGGAATAGGTAGCTCGACAAAAACATTAAGCAATCTAGCCAATAAATCACCAGCTTGACCCATGGCAACATTTGCTATTTCTTGATAAATATCACGAAGTTCTGGCTCTACTTGTTCGCCAAGTTTATGCACTAAGCTTTCGCGAATAGCCTTGTCTTTAATGCCATGCTGGGTAATGATTTCGTCAAGCTTATTCGCATCACATGGCTTGCGAATAAAATCAATCGCGCCTAGCTCCATTACTCGTTGGTGTGCATTTGGTTGAATATCACCAGATACCACAACAGTTAGTACATTGAGATCTTGCTCTTGTATCGCTTGCAGCACCTCATAACCATCCATATGAGGCATGTTTAAATCTAAAAAAAGTATTTCCGGCGAGATCTGTTTAATTTTTTCAATACAATCCAATCCATGTTCTGCAAATTCAACTTTAATATCCCAGTCATCCGGCAAAGAGCGCGCGAGCTGCCTTCTTGCAAGTTTTGAGTCATCACAGATTAGGACGGGTGTAGACATAAAGGCTCTCTATTTATCGGGTGCACTACCCAAAATTCTAATTATAGTTATCAAACAGCAGTGTTTAGATTAAATATGTTAATCAATGCATGATTAATTTACAATCCAAAATACTACCAAAGCTTGGTTATATAAAATCAGTATAATACACTGTCGTGAATTGCGAAAAATTTAAAAAGGAATACGTTATGCGTAGAGTCCCCTTTATTACAACAGCTCTATTCGCTTTTAGCTGTTTTTCAGTAAGTGCCACGCTTGATGAGAATCAACTAGACAAGGGTAAGGTCACTGCGGGTGGCAAGCCTGTTACTTTACTTGGCTCTGGCGTTGCAATTGGTGATCAAGCGCCAAACTTTAAAGTTGTCAATGGAGACTTCACACCTGTCTCTTTGTCAGAGTTTGAAGGAAAAGCGGTATTGATCAGCGTAGTACCTAGCTTAGACACGGGCATTTGCAGCCTACAAACAAAGTACTTTAATGAAAAAGTTGCAAGTGAGTATCCAAATATTGCAATGCTAACAATAAGTACTGACTTACCATTTGCTCAAAAGCGATTTTGCAAGCAAGAAGGGGTAGACAAAGTTCAAACTCTGTCAGACGCGGTTTGGCGTAATTTTGGCGAGCAATACGGCCTATTGATAAAAGATATGGGCTTATTGAGCAGAGCGGTGTTTATCTTAGATAAAAATCACAAAGTAAAGTACAAGCAGCTGATTAGCAATTTGGCGTCCGAGCCCAACTACGATGAAGTGATAAGTACATTAAAAACACTTTGATCCAATGACGTCTCATATACATACAAAAAAGCACTCGATAGAGTGCTTTTTTCGTGGCGCTTAGTCAGCTAGATTATTTGCTTAAGTCTAGCATCAACTTATTTAAACGTGTTACAAAGCCAACCGGGTCTTTTAAGCTACCGCGTTCAGCTAATAGCGCTTGATCAAGGAGTACTTCAGACCACTGTGCAAACTTATCCTCATCTTGTTCATTATTGAGGTGTTTAACTAGCTGATGCTCAGGGTTAAGTTCAAATATTGGCTTACTCTCTGGAGCAGATTGACCAATAGATTCCATCAGCTTTTGCATTTGTGAGCTCATATCATGATCATCAACAACGACACACGCCGGAGAGTCTGTTAAGCGGTGTGTAAAACGCACCTCTTTAACCTTATCACCTAATGATTCAGTAATACGCTCAACAAGGCCTGCAACTTCTTTTTCGCTCTCTTCCTGTGCTTTTTTAGACTCTTCATCTTCTAAATTACCTAAGTCTAAATCGCCACGTGTAATTGATTGGAATTGCTTACCATCGAACTCGGTAAGATGGCCCATCATCCACTCATCTACACGATCTGACATAAGCAGTACTTCAATGCCTTTCTTGCGGAAAATTTCTAGGTGAGGAGAGCTCTTAGCTGTTGCAAAGCTATCTGCAACTACATAATAAATCTTATCTTGACCCTCTTGCATACGCTCAACATATTGAGCCAGAGACACATTCTGTGTACTTTCATCCGTATGTGTAGAACTAAAGCGAAGCAACTTAGCAATGGCTTCTTTGTTTGCAGCATCTTCAGCTGGACCTTCTTTGATCACTTGACCAAACTCATTCCAGAAAGTTTGATATTCGTCTGCTTTGTTCTTGCCCATTCTATCAAGCATTTTCAATACACGAGACGTACAGCCTTTACGGATAGCTTGTGTGATCTTATTGTCTTGCAGAATTTCACGAGACACGTTAAGTGGAAGATCGTTAGAGTCAAGTAAACCTTTAACGAATCTAAGGTAACTTGGCATGAATTGCTCAGCATCATCCATTATAAATACACGCTGAACGTATAATTTTAAACCTGTTTGACGGTCGCGATTCCAAAGATCAAATGGCGCTTTCTTAGGTATATAGAGTAAACTCGTGTACTCTGTTTTACCTTCTACTTTGTTGTGTGCCCAAGTCAGTGGCTCTTCCCAGTCGTGACCGACATGCTTATAAAACTCTTTATATTCGTCTTCTGATACTTCTGACTTGTCGCGAGTCCACAGCGCTGTCGCACGGTTGATTGCTTCCCACTCACCAGGCTGTGCTTCTATTTTTTCTCCATCAGGACCTTCTGATTCAGGCACAGGCGCCTTAAACATCTCCACTGGAATAGAAATATGGTCTGAGTATTTAGTGATGATTGAGCGCAAGCGGAAATCATCTAAGAACTCATTTTCATCTTCACGTAAGTGAAGCACGATCTCGGTGCCACGATCTGCTTTTTCAATTTCAGCAAGGCTGTACTCGCCTTCCCCTTTTGATTGCCACTCTACCGCAGATTGCTCACCCGCTTTTCGCGTACGAACAGTTACTTCATCAGCAACAATAAAAGCAGAATAAAAACCAACACCAAATTGACCAATCAACTGGGAGTCTTTAGCCTGATCACCTGTTAAGTTTTGGAAAAACTCAGCGGTACCCGATTTTGCAATGGTGCCCAAAGAATTAATCACTTCTTCGCGGGTCATCCCGATACCGTTATCCGAGATAGTAACTGTATTTGCGTCTTTATCAGCACTCACTCTCACTTTTAATTCAGCATCACCCTCATAAAGGTCACCGTTTTGAAGTGCTAAATAGCGCAACTTATCTGCTGCATCAGAAGCATTCGACACTAACTCACGTAAGAAAATCTCTTTATTTGAGTATAAAGAGTGGATCATAAGACTTAATAGCTTACCTACATCTGTTCCAAACTGATGGTTTTCTTTGTTTTTAATATCAGACATCGACTATATCCTAATCTAATTGGCTCACAGGCTTTAACCTGCTAATCGTTTTATGAAGAGATATATTGTGATGAGACGTGGTATTTCAAGAGGGCGATTTAAATTTTTTTTACGAAGCTTTGTTCAACTTTCTAATATGGACGTTTAAGATGCTTTTGTACCGCACTCGCACACATGCGAGCGCCGTACACAGCTATATACGAGTCAGGGATATTATGCGCTCTTGTGATTTTCAAAAGCATCAGGCTGCACGTCACACTGCTCCAATAACATTAAAAAGTTTGGTTTACCAAATAACATCATAACATCAAGCAGTTGTGAAGCAGAGAGTTCGGTCTTACCCGATTCCCAATTAGAAATAGTCGCTTGATCAACCGGAGTAACAAGGCTCTTGCCCAGCTGTGCTTGAGTCAAGTTCATATCTTGGCGCAATCTACGTATCGTCATTTGAATATAACGTTTTGCGTCTTGTGTCTGGGCTCTGCGAGAGCGCTCATTTCTAGAGATTATACTCATAACATATCCATATTGTTTACATCAAAATCCCGATATAAAACTCACTTATGGCTTGTAGCACTTTTATATCAGAAAAAATGATTAAATTAACCCCGACCCAATTAGACAACTTGTAACATTTGATGTAGGCTATCTGGGTCAACTGAGTAAATAATTGATCGGATTGGGTTATATGTCAACATCTTTTGCAACAAGACTGAAACAACTTCGTGTTTCCTTAGAGGAATCTCAAATAAGTTTTTCTGAAATATTAGATATACCTACAGCCTCTTATCGCAAGTATGAGAAAGGTGAGCGTGAGCCTACGCTATCTGTAATCGAAAAGTTTTTTACCCATCCATTAACACAAAACCATGCTTGCTGGTTAATAACGGGTGAAGAGCGACCCAATGCGGACACTTCAAATACCCAAATGACCCCATCAGATGTAACCCAATCGTACAACAAAGACTTTGAATCAAAATTCATTCAGACAGCAAAAGAGAGCCTCTTATTTATCTGCCACTTAGGTTGGTTCAAAAGAGGGAAAGAAGTTAACTTTGAGAGTTGTGGAAAAATCTTACTAAGAGATTTAGAACCTTTTTTAGATAAAAATGCAGGTTCACAGCAAAAAAAAGTAAGCTAGCTTACTCACTCAACAAATAACTTGATATATCGAAGTGATCATTTAACGACTTTGAGTTTACCTTTTTCAGGTTCATCGTCTTTGGGCTTTATTTGATAGTCCTTTGAGTCATCCCTAAACCCTTCAACACGCTTCAATGCCAATTGAACAGCATCATGCTTAGTGGTGTCATTATCTAGTTCAAGTGCTTTACCAAGGTCCATTACAATCTCATATGCCTCATCATAAAGCGCATTAGGCACCTCTTCATCAACTTTTGGCTTGATAAAAATACCTCTTATTTTCTCTTCAAACTGAGTTAAATTATGGCCATTTATAATAGCAGCCAGAATAAAACAAATAACGAGGCAATGTATCAAAAGAATAACGATAAGAAATGGCATACTAGTATTCCTTTGCGTACTTTCTTTGCATGTATATGTTAAAAGGATATTGCGCAACCAATAGTATTTGCGTGGTAAGCAATAAATATATAGCTATGTTGTAATATACATTGAACATACTGATGTCTAGATAACCATGAAGTGCAAGTTGCAGCGTTTTTATAATCATTGAAGTCAAAGATAAATAACAAGCATATCTCGCAACAGGTGAAAACGTACATTCTCTAATTGCGTGCAACAGTGTTAATGCAATGATGAACGATGCGTTACCACATGCCGAGATAAAGTAATAGATCTGTCTTCTGATCATTTTATCCATTTGTAATTCAAACAAATAATCAAGGAGATGCTGAAACAAAAGAAAACTAGCGACCGTAGTCAATGCAGTTAAAAAGCAAGAATGTAATTCGTGATCAGATTTATTTTTTAAACTTTTATGTCTTGCAAAAACAAGCTCCAACCAACGCTCTTTAAAAAGATAAAGAAAACTTATAACGACTACAGAACCAACCCCCATTAGGGCCAGAACCAATATCTCTAAAAAATCATTCATAAAACCAAATTATCGTTTTTTAGTGCTAGGGTAATTACAAGCAAAGTACTACGAAAGATTAGGTGTAGCATTGTGGTTATTCGTTGCTATTAAAACCAGCACTTTCAGCTAATCCCATGAAAAGCTTTCTTTAAATAGTAGGATTTAATCTCGATATTGCGCGATACACGTATTACTTTACTACCCATAAGTTAGCTTTCTTATCACTTGGTATTTTATGTTCTATGTCATGCAATGATTCAAGCTCATGCTTCGTATCCTGTTTTTGATCTCTGAATGCTTCCACACGCTTAAACACACTCTTTACTCCATTGTATTTGACCATATCATTGGTGCATTCCAATACAACAGCAAGATCATCAATTATTTCATAGGCTTGATGGTAATCCTTTTCTGATATTTCTTCTTCTTTAGGTGCCTTGTCTCGTACAATCACATTTTTTATTTTTCTTTCTAGAAAATTCAAACTGTGCCCTTTAATTATCACAGTTATACAAATAGCGATAACAAGAATATAAAGCAATGTAGCAGCGATGAGCATTATCACGATGAAAACCTTATTATATCTAGCTAGCTAAGGTAAAAGACTAAATTTGCTCGCTTTTTAAACTTTTAAGTAACCGGTAAAAGTTAAAGCAAAAAAGTGAGGTTAAATAACAACGATTTAGACAAATCTAGTCAGTTAAAAACTATCAGTCATTCGATAATAAATTTCTCCATACCTAATTGCAACTTTTAATTTTACAACTTGTAAACAAACTTGTATGAGAGACTGTATTTAATACAACATAGGGTAAAAGCGGGTCTACTTACATAGTAAAGCAGCTTCAATAAGAATAATTACAATATCTTTCGACCAGAAAATGCATGCATCAGGGTCATACCATCTACCAAATCGAGTTCTCCGCCAACTGGCATACCATGAGCGATACGAGAGGCCTTCACATTGGAGTTGTTGCACAGTTCAGCAATATAGTGCGCCGTCGCCTCACCTTCGACAGTTGGATTAGTTGCAAGAATCACTTCCTGAATTTGACCATTTTGAAGGGTTTTTTGTAGTTTATCTAATCCTATTTCTTGCGGACCTATCCCATCTAACGGAGATAAATGGCCCATTAGCACGAAGTATAAGCCAGTATATTGCCCAGTTTGCTCAATCGCCAAGACGTCTGTTGGTGATTCCACTACACATAATAAACCAGTATCCTGACGTTTAACACTCTGACAAATATCGCATACAGGTGTTTCAGAGAAGGTGCGACAAGACTCACAATGCCCAATGTCTTGCATAGCTTGCGTGAGGCAGCTACCTAATTGAGCTCCCCCTTCTCGGTCTCTTTCTAATAAATGAAAAGCGATACGCTGAGCAGACTTAGGACCAATACCAGGTAAGCATCTTAAAGCTTCAACTAAAGCGGCTAGTTTAGGTGATAACTGCATATTTCCTCTAATAGGTGGTAAACACACCAATTACGTTTGTCTAAAACGCGATGATAAGGCATCGCGCGCTTGATTGAAAGGTATCGAGGTAGTGCTAACATCCAATGCACAAAAATCGTCTGATGGCGTCTATTATTTCCCCTTATTTAGCTTTGAGAGACGACTTTTTGATGAGTTAGACCTCAATATAAATGAAACCAATACACCACTGACAAAACCAAATATGTGACTTTCACTGCTTACATTGTCTGAAAAATCAAATAATGTCCCAATAAAATTGATGTTTGCATAGTACGTTGCCAAGGCCAGCGCAAGTAAGCTCAGTACACTCAACAGGTTTCGTTGAAAGAGTGCCACTCCCGCTAAATAACCATAATATCCCATTACAACACCCGAAGCGCCTATATGATTACCGCCAGCCGCAAACAGCCAAACAAATAAACCCGTTAATAAAATAATACCTAAACTTGCAGTCTTAAAGTTTGGTAACCGACTAGCCAAATAGCCACAAATCAATAATCCAATTAGGTTCCCACCTAGGTGGGACCAAGAGTCATGAACAAAAGGTGCCGTAACGATACCAATAAGGTGATGTTGACTATGCGGAATAATGCCTAACCTATCAACTGATAGCCCAATTGTATCTATAAGCATTAGAGCAATCATAATCAAAGATGCATATACAACATATCTAAAATTAGGTGGGAACAGAAAATTGGAAAGGCGCATTACAAGTTATCTTACTATCTGATAGGTATGAAATAATAAAACAGCCCGCGGAATAAGTCTTCAAAATTAATAACAAACACAGATTCCATCGAAAATTTAGAGACAATCAGTCTTAAACTGAACTAGGTCCCAGATGATGTATTCGAGCCTTCACAGATGTAAAAGGTCAAGATAAGTAAGCGCAGGTTATAAGCATCAAATTAGAGCATGGAGGTTGACCCAAGCTAGGTCATTATGATTTCAAGAGATTGCACTCGCAATCAAAACACAGAAATGAAATTGCGGCTCGACTAGATCTAGGGAAGTCCCAAAATGACCACAGCCATACGGCCGCAATTTTAAAAAGGGTTTTAACCCTTAAAATGGCATCTTGAAGCCTGGCGGCATCTGCATTCCACCAGTTACATCAGACATGCGTTTTTGTGTCTCTTCGCCTACACGACGAACAGCATCATTTACCGCAGCTGCAAGTAGATCTTCAATCATGTCTTTGTCGTCTTCCATTAGGCTTTCATCAATTTCTACACGACGAACATTGTGGCTACCAAGCATAGTTACTTTCACAAGACCAGCACCAGCTTCACCAGTTACTTCTAAGCTTTTGATTTCTTCTTGGGCTTTTTCCATGCGCTCTTGCATTTGCTGAGCTTGCTTCATGATATTGCCCATTCCACCTTTAAACATAGTGTACTCTCTTACTTCAATAATTTAATTGGCTAAAAGATAAAGTCTATTGTACTCAATTACAATGCCTTTACCGATTTTTCGTTTACCACTGCATCAAATTCAGCCACCATTGTCTGGATAATAGGATCTGAATTGACGGCATCAACAGCTTCTAAATATCGCTGTTGATCAATATCTTGCTGTATTAAGAATGGCGTTGATTGCACCTGCTCAACAAACTCCATTTGCAGTTCTACCGGCTCACTTAATGTCAATGTAAATGACTGCTGCAATTTATCTCTGAGCATAGGCGAGTCTAAATGCTGCTGGCTTTGCTCTGCCTTTAATACACACACATTGCCCTTTTTCTCGTACATCGCGTGCAAAGCAAATTGCCTAACGCGACCACTTAGGGCCATTTTCTCGATTAAATTTGCCCAGTCGTCTTTTTCATGAGCAAATTTCAAACTACTAATAGGGCTAGTAAAGTTCTCAGGCACAGGCATCTCAATTACATGCTCTTGCTCATCAACTTTTGCAGGAGCCGGTGATAGCTGTTCTAGTAACTCTGGCGCTAGCTTACTTTCGTCTTTTTTAAAGCGTTCTGATATTTCAGGCTTTTTAGTGCGCGCCGTTACAGGTGCATGAGGCCTCGCAGAGATTGGAGCTTGATCCGGTACTCTGGAGTCCGCAGCTGGCAAGCTGTTTGATTTCTGTTGTTCAGGTCGCTGAACATGAGCAGGGACAGGGATAGCTTGAGTATCACTATTCTCCCTACTCGGCTTTTTTGGCGCTTCACTGCCCCCTAATAACTTCCCAGCACCGGATATCTGTCTATTTTGTAGAATTTTTGCAATCGCCGATTGCGCTTGGCCTTGTTTTTGGGCATAGAGTTGGCCTGATGTTGCATTAGCAGATGCTTGAGCGGTGTTTTCAGACAAGCTATCACTCGCCGGCATGGACTCGTTAAAACCCTGTGCTGTCGCTTGCGCCATAATGTCATTATATTGTTGCTCATATTCAGGCGGAGCAGAGTCTGTATTCATTGACACTCTTTGAGAAGCCGCCTCTGTGGGCCTTTGCACTGGTGCACTTTGTTGCGGTGCGTTGTGCACCGGCTCTGCCTGCGGCGCTTGTGCTGATATAGTTTGCGGTGCGTTATGAATCGGCTCTACCTGCGGCGCTGGCATAACTTGCGGTGCGTTATGCATCGGCTCTACCTGCGGCGCTTGCGCTGGCACAGTGTGCGACGTGTTGTGTGTCGGTTCTGCTTGCGGCGCTTGTTCTGGTGCGCTATTTAATGTTTTTTTTTGGTTATTATTTAATATGTCACGCAATGCACCAGCTTTAGACTTTTTTTCTTGCCCTTGATGTAGCGACGCTGCAGGGGCCGGCCCCACTTGAGAAAAGTCAGTGCCTTCAAAAGCGAGCAATCTAAGCATCACCATTTCAAAACCTAATTTAGCATCAGGTGCCCAGCTTAAATCTTTTTTCCCGCTCAATAACAATTGATATAACAACTGCGCTGTTTGTGGCGAAATTTGCTCAGCTAGCGTCTTTACTTGTTGCTGATCAAATTGACCAACATGCGCAGCTTGTGGCACAAGTTGTGTCAATTGAACGATATGCAACAACGCGATGAGGTCATCGATGACACTTACAAAGTTACCATTTTTCAATGCAATATTTTCGATTTCAGCCATCAAAGCACTACCGTCTTGGCAAAGTATTGCACTCATTAACAACATCGCGTGCGCGCTGTCCATCAAACCCAGCATCTGCTGCACTGCTGCTACTGTCAAATGACCATTAGTTTGTGCAATGGCTTGATCTGTCAAACTTAAAGCGTCACGCATACTGCCATCAGCAGCCTTTGCCAAGACACTTAACGCATCATCCTCAAACTGGAAGTTTTCTTTTGGTAAGATCTTGGCCAATTGCTCAACAATTTGACCTTTCGCCATTGCATTTAAATTAAATTGTAAACAACGAGATAAAATCGTTATTGGTAACTTTTGTGGATCCGTTGTGGCCAGTAAAAACTTAACATGCTCTGGAGGTTCTTCTAACGTCTTGAGTAAAGCATTAAAGCTATGCTTAGACAGCATGTGTACTTCGTCGATCAGGTAGACTTTGTAACGCCCTCGCGTTGGCGCATATTGGACGTTATCCAATATCTCTCTCGTGTCTTCAACTTTGGTTCTAGATGCCGCATCAATCTCAATCAGATCAATGAATTTACCCGCCTCTATTTCTTCACACGTACTACATTGTCCGCATGGAGTAGACGATATACCTTCCTCACAATTCAAACTTTTAGCAAAGATCCTAGCAATAGTCGTTTTGCCCACACCACGGGTGCCAGTAAACAAATAAGCATGATGTAATCTCTGCTCATTTAAGGCATTTATCAATGCCTGCTTTACATGTTCCTGCCCCATCATTTCGTGAAATGATTGAGGTCGCCACTTTCTTGCTAAGACCTGATAGCTCATTAATACTACTCGCCGTCGAATTCTACTAATTTTAGAATATTAATACCTAATGCAGCTACTCGCTCTTCACCACCCAATTCTGGCAATGAAATGACAAAAGCAGCATCAGTTGCTTTGCCACCTAGTCGAGAGACTAACTTAGCTGTTGCTTCAATCGTACCACCCGTTGCCAATAAGTCATCTACGAGTAATACTTTATCACCTTCAACCACAGCATCAGTGTGAAGTTCCAGAGTATCCTCTCCATATTCTAATTGGTAAGACTGGCTGATCACTTCTCTTGGCAATTTGCCAGGTTTACGCACAGGAATAAAAGGGATCCCAAGCGCTAACGCAAGCGGTGCACCAAAAATAAACCCGCGAGACTCAGTACCAATGATTTTATCAAATCCTTGGTCTTTATATGCTGCTACAAACGCGTCCATCGTCGCTTGAAATGCTTCAGGGTTTGCAAGTAATGTAGTTACATCTCTAAACATGATGCCAGCTTTCGGGTAATCAGGCACGGTTGCAATGCTATCTTTGATCAAAGACAAGTTTTGTTGTGTCATAATCGTTCGGTTATAAGGTTTATTTTAGAAAGGAGATGATTATAACAAGAAAGGATCGACTTTAAACTGGATTGGACAAAAATCGACGAAAAAACGGCTAAAGGTTCAATAAATGGGCCAAACTCGATGAATAAGTGACCCGTCCATTATGGTCACTACCCAATGGCAATATTATTTAGAAGTTTAGCCACCTAAAGTAGCCCAACCTAGGATCGCATTTAAACACCCAACAACGACAAAAAGCACCACAAAAGCTAAAAAGTACTTTATATTAAATGGATCTTTACGTTCAGAATTAGACATGAGGCTTACCTTTTTAGAAGCCTTGAACCGATATAAGGAAAACAAGGCATTAGCACAAACACTCGCTATTTTAGTGTAAGTCACGCCCTCAATAAAGCTGAATTGTTCTTTTTATCAACAACAATCCCTAGCGCAGTAAATTGCTGAAGTGTTTGCAATGCGCCAGCTGATAATTGCTCAGCACTAAACCCCGGTATCTGCTGAGCTATTTGTGCACTTAGCTGTAAAATACTGACTCCAGGATTTTGTTCGACACTCGCCAATAACAAACTCGTCATCGGGTTAAGTGCTATAAATTTCGTTTCTTCTTCATGGTCTCGGTACACAACAAAACCATAAGGTCCGCCTTCAGGCTCGGTCGGCTGGAAATCCGCTTGGATTTGATGAACAGGAAAATTGTATTGTACACATTGCGTAACACTTGAAAGATACAAGGGATCACTTTCCTCAATACCTTCATCACGAACACAGTCATTTGGATTGCGCTCTAAAATAGATACATTGAGCTCTACCCACTCATAATGTGCCAATTCATACATAAAAGCGGGATCACTCTCTGATGGCTGATACGTGTACTCTAAATAACGGAGAAACTCCTGACTGATCTCCAAAAAGTATGGACTTTTGCAGGTGTGTTGAGCGAAAAACTGCCTCACAAGACTGTGCCATTCACAATGACTGTATAGACTTTTCAATACAGGAAAAGCGGAAGCAATAAACCCCTCTATATTATTAAAAAATAACTCTCTATAAACCTTCATCCTCCGCTCTTCAACATCCGATGGTTTTGCTGCATTATCAGGATCTTTGATGTGTGCCACAAATGAAGCCTGAACTTCTTGAAATGACATTAAGCTATCCCCTTTTGTGCACGTTGAAAGGACGTTTGAGCGTGATGTATTTGGCGTATCTCTTCGAGTAATACCTCATAAGGCGGAATGTTGAAATCACGTTCTAATAGTGTTGGGAAAAGGCCGTGAACTTCATAGGCTTTATGTAATAACTGCCAGACAGGATCACACACATCAGCTCCATGTGTGTCAACGAGCAGATCTTTATCCTCCTCGTAGTGGCCTGCAATATGGCCATATGCAATGCGTTTTGTAGGTAATGCAGATAAAAAAGCGTGTGCATCGTATCCATGATTAATCGAATTTACATAGATATTATTAACATCCAAGAGTAAATCACAATCAGCCTCTTGTAATACTGCCAAAGTAAATTCAAGCTCAGTCATTTCTTGGCCTGGCGCCGCATAATAAGACACATTCTCCACTGCAATGCGCCGTTCCAGTCGCTCTTGAACCTCGGCAATCCGTTTGGCGGTATGCAAAACAGCCTCTTCAGTAAACGGAATGGGCATCAAATCATACATATGCCCATTGCCCGAACAATAGCTGAGGTGCTCGCTGTAACACTTAATTTTATGCTGTTCAAAAAACACTTTTAAGTTAGTAATGAACTCCGTATCAAGTGCATCAGTAGAGCCTAGTGATAATGACAAACCATGACAAACAAAATTATGTTGTTCGGTCAGTTGCGCAAATTGCGCGCCAAACTTCCCTCCCAATGTCATCCAATTCTCTGGTGCAACTTCGTAAAAGTCGACCAAATTAGAGGGGTGTTGCAGTGCATCGTCTAACATCTCTCTGCGCAGACCCAAACCCACGTTGCCAAAAGTTTTATTCATTACCACTACCTTAGTTCTCTTTTCCTATACGATGCTAAACTTAGAGTTAGTGGCTGCCACCACATTTACCTTCGCCGCACTTGCCTTCTTTACTTTTAGCGCCGCCACACTTGCCTTCACCGCACTTACCTTCTTTGCTTTTAGCGCCGCCACACTTGCCTTCGCCACATTTACCTTCTTTGCTTTTAGCGCCGCCACACTTGCCTTCGCCACATTTACCTTCTTTGCTTTTAGCGCCGCCACACTTGCCTTCGCCACATTTACCTTCTTTGCTTTTAGCGCCGCCACACTTGCCTTCGCCACATTTACCTTCTTTATTTTTGGCATCACCGCCACATTTACCTTCACCACATTTACCTTCGCTCGCATCCAACTGATAGCCAGCTGTTAAAACTTCATAAGAAAACGGGTTTGCAGACGCCTCGCCAGAAGCCAATGCCGCAGTGCTCGCAACTGCTGCACTCAAAGTTAGCGCTAGGGAATTTTTCTTTACTGTATTCATAATTATTTCTCTCAATCATTAATTCGGGTTCATTTAATAGACCCTATTACCTAAAAACAAATTTCAAAGTTTTTCTTTTTTGAGTGTAGAGCCACACTTCGTGGGTACTTAGAGTATGAGGAACAGATAAGATTTATATTAATAATTCGCTCCATCTCATATAGAATAGCCCGAATTTTACTTTGGTGCAGTACTGATGAAACTTATATTGGCCCCGATGGAGGGCGTTGTCGACTTTAAAATGCGTGAATTACTTACCGACCTTGGCGGATTTGATCTTTGCGTCACGGAATTTGTGCGTGTTGTTGACCTAACCCTACCAAGAAGAGTTTTCATTCGATATTGCCCAGAGCTTCTTAATGGGGGGCTAACCCGATCAGGCACCCCTGTAAGAATACAGTTATTAGGCCAAGTGCCCCATGTGCTTGCTGCCAATGCTAGAAAGGCCGTTAAGCTCGGTTCACATGGTATTGATTTGAATTTCGGCTGCCCTGCTAAAACCGTCAATAAAAGTAAAGGCGGTGCTGTACTACTTAAAGAGCCAGAACAAATTTATCAAATTATTAAAGCTGTTCGCGAGGCCGTTCCTGAAGACCATGTAGTCAGTGCCAAAATCCGTTTAGGATTTGATGATGATGCCAACAGCAGTGAAATCGTCGATGCAGTTCAGAGTGCGGGGGCATCAAGCTTAGCCATTCACGCAAGAACGAAGCGAGATGGTTATCGACCTCCAGCCTACTGGGAAAAAATCCCTCCCTTATTAGAAAGGTTGAGCATACCTGTTGTTGCTAATGGCGAGATTTGGCAAGTAGATGATGCTATCCGATGTCAGCAACAAAGCCAGTGTCAAGATCTGATGCTGGGCCGCGGCGCCCTGGCTACACCTGATCTTGCAACAAAAATAAAAGCACATGTGAAGGGTCAAACATATAAGCCATTAGACTGGCAAGAAGTGGTTTATCATATTGTTAACTCCTCCATGCACCAAGATGACAATGTCAGCGAAAAGTATTTTTCTGCCAGAACAAAGCAATGGCTTGGCTACTTGAAATTACAATATCCTCAAGCCCACGATTTATTCGAGGAAATTAAACGTCTAAAAGCAAAGTCAGATGTCGTGAATGTATTACAGAAATATGCAAAATCTCCGTCACTTGATTCAAATCATAACATCTAATTGACTCTGCAATAGATAATGGGCATTCAGAGGAGAACCTGCCCATGAATGAAAATCTACTAAAGCAATGCCAAGTAAAATTGAGAGAAGAGCTTGTTCAAACGCGAGCAAGCTTTGTCCAAGATTTAAGAACAAATACGAACCCAGTCATTTTAGAGCTTGCGAAGGAATTAGAAAGTACCTCTCCTTCAGACTGGATTGATAGCATTAATGAAAAAATATGCCCAAGCCAATTTCCCAGTTATCAAAGGCTGGTGCAGATTGAAGCAGCATTATGCCAAATTGATATCGGCCAATTTGGATTTTGCTGCGACTGTGAAAGGGAAATTGAAGATGAACTGTTAGAGCAAGACCCTGCGACACAAAGGTGCGCTCAATGTTATCCAAACAAAGTACCTATAAATGCTTAAGTTGATCTAAAAACGCAAGAATTGTAGCGGGATAAAATACGATACTTTTCAGTAACGCATAGGCTTGCGCTTCATTCAGGTTTAATCTTGTTTGTAACCTATGCATTGCTTGCTGCTGAGACCAAGAAAATGCATGTACACCTAAATCAACCTCTGCTATCAAAGCAACAACATGCAATACATTTCTATCAGTCTGCCCCTTACACTGTCCGATTGTTGTTCGAATATCGATAAAATGATCACGCCAATTAAGCCCCTTAGCGTGCTCACAACCAACATCTAGTAACGCAAGTGCAGTAGGCAGCACAGTCGAAGCAAGAAGCTGTTTATTGGCTGTGATGTCTTTCGGCGCATCTTCTATCACAGTGCTTAGTACACTAGCCAATTCATAAGGTGAATTTACATCACCCGTATAATAATTTAATTTACTTTGATACCACTCGGACCCGTTGGGAAGTTGAGATAAACCGATCCCTGAACGGGTTTTATATTGCTGCAGAAACACCGTAAGTGCTTCTTTCTCATTGCTTTGGTGTTTAGTCGTACTGAGATAGGTGAGCAACTGCGCCCTTTCAATTCTGGAAAGAAGTATGTTGCTTTCTCTTGCACTTACCAACCTAGTTTGAGTTCGCTTAAGCCACGCATCAACTTGTTGAGGGGTAAAATGCTCTAAAGCCTTCTCTACGATGTTAGACTGCATCGGCCAGCCTAAATATCGCTCTGGATAACGCTGTTGGATTGTCAAATAAGTCAGGGTATTTTGATCATTGAGTGTGAGCTGTGCCTTGTCAAGTGAGTTCAATAACGTATTTCGTTGGGCTAAATATAACTCATCATAAGGTAAGACCTGCTCAATACTGGCGTTAGTACTGTCCAACATAAACCAATTGAGTGAGTGGGTTCGCTCCACAAATTGTTTCAAATTAATCTGTTTGTCCGGCTCACCACAAGCGCCTAATAATAGTGCACTTGATAGTACAGCTATCATGCCACTAAGCCTCAACATAATATCTCCATACATATCATTTTTTCTAAATTAATTGGTAATCCGTTGTTCATCTGGATCACAACAACCATCAATGCCTTGTTTAAGATAAAGAAACGAGTCAGCGCCTTGACGTATCGCTCATCAACTTAGAATACGTGTAAATCTAGCCTGCAAGTGTACGCAAATCTATCAAAATAAACATGTTTTGAATCAAACTTTGGAGGGAGCAATAAAAAAGCCCCTTTCGGGGCTTTTAAATTAAAGACTGATGCCTTTACGCTGTGCTTTTTCTTTGATGAAAGACGCCCAGCTGCGAGCAAATCTACGAGTCTTAGGATCTTCTTGAGCCTTAATAATCGCACGATATGCTTGCTTGTACTTTTCTTGATACAGATAAGCTTCTGCTAAGTCAGAGTAGATTGTACCCTTTTTCTTAGAGCCCAGCTCAAGCGCTTTGTTTAAGCGAACAACCGCAGCTGCGTATTGAAGGTCTTGTAGCAATAAGCTACCCGCCTTTCTATACAACTCTGGATCGTTTTCAAACTTAGCTGCTTCTTCATAGTACTTCGCTGCTTTATCAATGTTCTTCGCTTGGTGGAAGTAACTTGCTACCGCAGTCACATTTTGCCTAGTGCGCTCAATGTGTTTGTTTTTGATCGCCTTTTCAAAGGTAATAGCTGCTTTGTAAGGGATCTCATTCAAAGAATAGTAACTACCAAGAATCTTGTAGTGGTTCTCTTTTTCGAAATAGCCTTTTTCATATGCAATTTCCATCACAGTTTGACCTTTACGGTACTGCTCTGTTTGCATATAGAATGAACCTAGCTGAGTCCAAACTTGCTTATCTTCAGGGAAGATTTTAACAAGTGTTTCAGCAACACTAACTGCATTCTTATACTGTTTTAGTTCAAAATATGAACCAATTTTCAGCATGTAGTATGACTTGTTAGGTTCTTCAGTATTTAGGGCAATCGCTTGATCAGCTGGCTCAATTACATCTGCAAACTTTTTAAGCTCATAGTTTGCTTGTGCAATACGACCGTAAACTTTAGCGTCTTGTTCGCCGGTAAAGT
Source organism: Pseudoalteromonas luteoviolacea (assembly GCF_000814765.1). Classification (GTDB taxonomy): domain Bacteria; phylum Pseudomonadota; class Gammaproteobacteria; order Enterobacterales; family Alteromonadaceae; genus Pseudoalteromonas; species Pseudoalteromonas luteoviolacea_H. The sequence goes on along the minus strand of NZ_JWIC01000003.1, from coordinate 35,524 downwards.
CCATCCAGTCATAATAAGCTTTTTTAGCACCTTCATATTGCTCAGTACCTATTAATAGGTCACCAAGTAACTTCAATAGATCTGCGTGATCTTTAAAGTTAAGCACATCAGGCGCTACTGCTTGACGAATATACTTGATAGCCGTCTTATACTCTTCTTTTTGAGCATAAAGGTTACCTAAGTAACGATTAACCGTGGCTTTATCAAAATCATCAGATGCATCGATTTCAAGAAGTAAAGTGATGGCTTCATCCACTTTATCTTCGTTGTAAAGGTCAAATGCTTTAATAACCTTTTTACCAACACGCTCACCCATGACTTTTGTCTTCGCATTTTTGCGCTCTTCGATCTTTGCTGGATCTGGTGCTGCAAATGCTGCGGTGCTTAAAGCACCGCCAGCTAGCGACATCATCAGAGCAAGAGCTGTTGCTTTTGACATCTGCTTCATATCTTACTCCTTAGTCCTGGTTAAGGTTGAAATCAAGTTGAACCTGGATGCCATATTGCTTTTCTGGTTTACCATCAACAATCTTTGGTCTGTACTTCCACTTACGAAGTGCACGTTGCGCTTCACGGTTGAAAATACGCTTTGGTTCAGCTGCGATAACTTTAATATCTTCTACACCACCTAGCTCATTGATTGTAAATTCAAGCTGTACCCAGCCTTCTTTACCATCACGCGCTGCTTGCGGTGGGTATTTAGGTTCAATACGAACGATAGGTGTTGCATCACCATCACGACCGAAATCACCCGGGCCACTTAGACCACCTGCCGTACCACCAATACTGATGCTAGGCATGTTAAAACCGATTGCACCAGCAGCAGGGTTTGATGTCTCTGGCTGTGGCGGCTGCGGCTTAGGCGGCTGCTTTGGCGGTGGAGGAGGTGGAGGCGGTACACGCTTCCTCTCCTGCACGTCTGATTCAGGCGGATTCGACATAATCTCGACTATGATCTCTTCTTTCTGATTGTCTGCCCTTTCAGCTCCACCGGAGATAAGGTAAGACATGAAGAAGAATAAGCCGAAAGTTACTGCCCCACCTGCTAGAAGTGAAAACAGAAATCGAATCATTACTTAGCTCCAGCTATTGAAATCTTCAGTCCGTCATCAGTTGCCTTGATTTGGTCCATTACCTTCACAACAACACCGTGTTTAGCGCCTTTATCCGCTTGGATAATGACAGTTTCAGTTTGTTGTTCAGCTAAAAGATTCTCAAGGTTAGCGCTTACACGCTCAACATCAACTTGACGCTTGTCCATCCAAATCTCACCGTTTTCACGGATAGCGATAAAGATGTTTGCATTTTTCTTAGTTTGAGCCTGTGCAGCTTTTGGCTTTTTAACTTCAATGCCTGCCTCTTTAACAAAAGAGGTAGTTACGATGAAGAAGATCAACATGATGAATACGATGTCAAGCATCGGCGTCATATCTACTGCTGCTTCTTCTTCTTCACGAAAACGCTGTTTACGTGCCATATTTATATCTCTCTCTAGTGATGTGGCAAACTATCGATAAGTTTTTCTTTAGCCATTTTTGCTCTCGCTTCAAGACGAGTGCTAAAGAATACACCTGATAGTGCCGCAACCATTCCAGCCATTGTTGGTATCGTTGCCATTGAAATACCTGACGCCATCAAACGCGGGTTACCGGTACCTTGAGTAGCCATGGTTTCAAATACTGAAATCATACCTGTTACTGTACCTAGTAGACCGATTAATGGACACATTGCAACCAATGTCTTGATAATCAACATACGCTCATCTAATTTTTCAGACGCTTCAGAAACCCATGCTTCACGGATTCTGTGTGCGTACCAAGATGTAGTATCTTGGCGGGCATCCCATCTAGCTACAATCCCCTTATGCATTCTAGGGAACTCAACTAATAGGAACCAATAGCGCTCAATCATTAATACCCACATAAGAAAGAGTGCCATTGCGACAACGAAAAGTACGTCGCCGCCTGTAGCAACAAAATCCCTGATAGATTCCCACGTCTCCACCAGGACTAGCATTATGCTTTCTCCTTCTCCGCGTGCGCAGCAACGATACCCGCGCTTTGCTCGTCAAGAATGTGTAGGATTGATTTACTACGACCAGCCACAATAGCGTGAAGTAGGATTAATGGTAGCGCAGCAATTAGACCAAGTGCTGTAGTAACAAGTGCTAGAGAGATGTTACCTGCCATGATCTTCGGATCACCAGTACCGAATAGAGTGATTGATTCGAACGTCAAGATCATACCAACAACCGTACCTAGTAGACCAAGTAGTGGTGCGATAGCTGCAAGGATCTTGATGATGTTGATACCAGCTTCAATGCGAGGCGTTTCACGTAGAATTGCTTCGTCAAGTTTAAGCTCAAGGTTCTCAACGTCTTGGTTCTTATTATCGTGGTACACTTTCAAGATACGACCAAGTGGGTTGTTGTCACTTGGGTTGTTAGCGTTCTTGATTTGAGATTTGATCTTCGCACCAACAAGCATTAGGTCAACAAAACGAACCAATGCAATAAGCGCACCTAGTGCTAGTAATGCAGTGATGATGTAACCTACTGTGTCACCTTGGTGCCAACGCTCTTCAACACTCGCTTTTTGCGTGTTTAGGCGAAGGATAGCACCACGAGTTGGATCAACTACGAAAGGTACGTAACCAGTTGCTGGTGTATTAAGAAGATCGCCGATAGTCGCAACAACGTTAGAAGCAGGCTGCTTACCTAGAGGAACAATCGCTTTGTTCTCTGCGTCGTATACAACATAACCATCTTGAGTAATTAGGTTGAAGTTACCGATACGAGTAACTGGCTTAACATTGATGTCACCGCTTAGCTCAGCTACTTCAGCTTCGAAAGTAGATGTCTTTGCAGATTCAGTCATTTCAGTTTGGAATGCAATCCAAAGCTCTTCTAGTTCACGTGTAGTTGGTAGTTCTTTAGCTGCTGCTAGAGAACGAAGTACTTCAGCACGTCCTGGCTTTTCAGCACTTACGATTGACGCTTCGATTGAACCGATAGCATCTGCTGCTGAACGACGTACAACACCGAACATCTCACCAAGAGTACCCTGTGCGTTTACTAGCTCAGTTTCTTTCTCAGCAAGTGTAACTTCGTTTTGCTTGAATTGTTTGTTAAGACGCTCGCCACGTGCTTTTTCAGCAGCTAGGTCACGCTTAGCTTTGTTAAGAAGAGCTTGCTTGTCAGCGCGCTCAGACAAGAACTCTTGCTCACGAGCTTTGTTAATTTTACCTTCAGAAATACGGTTCTGTTTAACTTGCTCAAGGATCTTATCTAGTGCTTCCGTGTTTGCATGTGCATTCAACGCGGCACCAGCAGAAACTGTTAATGCTGCAGCAACTGCAAAACCTTTAAATAGTTTCTTCATGTTTTATTACTCCGCGCCAAAAATAGGAAGTTTAACTAGTTCAGGGGCAGCCTGACCACGTGCGATACGGATCATGTCTTTAACAGGCTTTAGGTACTCTTCACCTAGCGCTTGCCACTGCTTTGCAGTGTTGTCCCAAACCCATGCATTCTTTTGATCGAATGATTGAGCAACGTATGCAATACGACCTAAACGTGCGAAGTCAACGTTGATATTTTTACCGTTGATTTCCAGTGAACCTTGAGATGCAGTCATTGCAGTACCATACGCAGTTTCAACTGTGTATGCTTCAAGCACCTGACGGTATTTCTCTGAAGTGGTTACTTTTGCGTTAGAAAGTGTTTCGCGAAGTCTTTCAACACGCTCTAAACGCTTTTCTGTATCAAACGGGACGTCCGCTTTGATGAATTGCTCGAGTGTATCAATCATGCGATACATCAAAGGCACAACGTCTTGCTTAGTTTTATCAACTGTTGCGATCTGACGCTCTAGAGACTCAATATTTGCATTTTGGTCCGCTACCAAACGTGCAACGTGGTCGTTGTATACTTTTAGAAGCTCTGTTTCATCTACAGTCGTGCGATAATCGGCAATCATTTCGATTGACTGACCGTAAATTTTATCAACTTTTTCTTGAGACTTTTGAGCAGCCTTTTGAGTTTGCTGACCTACTTTCTGTATGTCATTCAAAGGATCTGCCATCACATTGCTGCTTGCAAATGCTGCTGCGCCAAATAACGCTGAAGCTACAAGACTCTTTCTGATTTTAACAGACATAGTTCCCAACCAATTAAGTAATGTTACTTTTATAATTTTTGCACTCTATTAGAGAAGAGTACCCCGGATACCTTTTTAGAAGTATCAACCGTGCAATAATGCTAAATGCATTTGCCCATGTCAACTTCATGTTCAAAACTAATTTTGCGACGGTGCTACTAATAAATTGAAATAAAACATTGCATTAACAACAAAACAAAGAAAAAAAACTTAAATCACTTACTTTTCATACACAAAGCAACTTAATTAACAATTTATTACAGTTAAAAATTAACCAACTATCGCTTCTTAATGTATCTAAATATACAAGATTGGCTTTAAATTTCATTGCTTTAGAGTATTTATGACGCAAAAAAGAATTGCATATAACACAATATTATCAACTAATAAAACTTTTTTTACGCTGTAAATGCGCACATAATGCAATGATCTGAACAGAAAACTCATTCAAAAACAGTGATAAATGATAACCATCAAGCAGTCCATGGTGTACCTCTATAGATACAGATAATCTATTTTCTTCTTTATTAAATTTACCAAAAATCACTTTAGGTATGCCTAAATTATCCCCAGAGTGCCGAGCATGCTTAAAACCATATACCTCAAACCAAGGTAAAATGGATACATATACTTGATCGACAGCACCACTTTGTGACAAAAAATCTTCGTTCAACAATGACTGCGTTAAACCTTTTTGCTTTTTAGTATTGTTTTTTGTAACAAATTCATCAATTGATTCTGCGTTATCTAATAAAATAAATCTGAAAGTTTTATCACTGGCTAAAAATGTACTACTGATTGCAACTTCATTCAATTCTACTGGCTTACCCTCAACGATGCGATAACGCATAAAGTCACACACTTGAAGTGTTCTACTCAAACAATAAAGATAACAATCAGAAAATGGCAAACCCACCGCCGCAGAGTCCGCATATAAAGAATGGGTATCAATTGATGTGACGACATTAAAATTTGGGTCTTCAAAATGCTGATAAAATTTAAAGTGCTCAGCACGTTCCCAAGTGGAGAGATTTATTTCTTTCATAGAACAACAACAAAAAAAGGGCGATATACGCCCTTCATTATAGCCTTAATATGATTCTATCAAAGACCGTTTTCAATGATTTCTTGTGCAAGCTCATCAGCAATGATGTGCGTTGACTTTTGTTCTTCGTCAGAGCGCTTAAAAATTTCAGCTAACGTATCGTAAATACCTTCAACGTGCTTAGTAGATTGCGCTTCGTCATACCCTTCAGGTTTTGTTTCATAATATACGTTGATGATACCACCAGCATTAATCACGTAATCCGGAGCGTATAACACGCCTTTTTCACGAAGTACGTCGCCATGCCTAGGTTCAGCTAGCTGATTGTTTGCACAACCTGCGATGATTGAAGCTTTGATACGTGGGATCGTTTCATCATTCACTGTCGCACCCAGTGCACAAGGTGCATACACATCAACATCTAGGTCATAGATTTCATCGATTGCGACCGCTGTTGCACCAAAGTCATTGACAACACGTGCCACTGATTCTTCATTGATATCAGTCACAAATAACTCTGCACCCGCTTCATGTAAATACTTACATAAAGTGTATGCAACCGCACCTAAACCCTGAACAGATACTTTTATACCAGATAAATCTTGGTGACCAAACTTATGTTGATAGGCTGCTTTAATACCTAGAAATGTACCTAATGCAGTAAATGGCGACGGGTTACCACTTTTTCCCTCAAGACCTAATACATAGTTGGTCTCTTTGTGCATGACCATTACATCACCGGTTGTGATATTAACATCTTCAGCAGAGTAATAGCTTCCACCTAATCTTTCTAAGTGCTTACCAAAGGCTCTAAAAAGTGCTTCAGACTTAACCGTTTTTGCATCACCAATGATTACTGATTTACCGCCACCAAATGGTAAACGTGCAACGGCATTTTTATAAGTCATACCTTTTGATAAACGTAATACGTCATAAACTGCATCTTGGTCTTCTGCATAGTCCCACAGACGACAACCACCTACAGCTGGACCTAGTTTGGTACTATGGACTGCGATAATCGCTTTTAAGCCCGACTCTTTATCTGAGCAAAACACAACTTGCTCATGGTTATCAAATTCAACTTGGTTAAATACAGCCACTTTGATTATTCTCCGATTTTTGTCTGACCTGGTCAGATAGCGCTGAAATTGCGCCTGACTCTATCATTAACTATTTAGGCAATCCAGCAAATGAGATGATCTAAGCTAACATACGCAGCAACACACATAAACAATCCAAACAATATAAAAATAAAGACTAAAAGATTTATTTAATGGCAAAATAAAAACATGATTAATTAAAAATATCTTTATTTTTTATAGTATCTGTTTACGTAAACGTAAAGCAAAGTACGCCTGTAAGTATAAATTTACATTTTGGACATTACAAAGATATTACCCATAAAAGTTACAGCTCAAAAAGCACCCGAATTTCAATTTCAATGATGCTTTAACTGCCTTCTGTACAAAATAAAGACAAAAAAAACGGACTCTAAAGAGTCCGCATTTTAATTCTTTATGTCAGTTAGCTTAGCTTTGCATCAAGCTCTTCTATCTTTGCTTTCCAAATAGCAGGACCTTGTGTATGCGCATTGGCACCTTCACTATCGACTGCAACCGTTACTGGCATATCTTCTACTTCAAACTCGTAAATCGCTTCCATACCTAAATCTTCAAAAGCAACAACACGGGACTTCTTAATCGCCTTTGCAACTAAGTATGCCGCACCACCTACTGCCATTAGATAAACAGCTTTGTTCTGCTTAATTGATTCAACGGTTGCAGGACCACGCTCCGCCTTACCAATCATACCGACAAGACCTGTTTTTTCTAACATCAAGTCGGTAAACTTATCCATACGAGTTGACGTCGTTGGGCCTGCAGGACCTACTACTTCATCACCCACGGCATCAACAGGACCAACGTAGTAAATAAATTTATTAGTAAAGTCGACACCTTCCGGCAGACCTTCTCCAGAATTAATCATTTCTTGCAGACGCTTATGAGCGGCATCACGACCAGTTAAAATTTTACCGGATAGCAACACAGTTTCACCCATCTTCCAATCTTGAATGTCAGCTTTAGTCAACGTGTCTAAATTTACACGACGCGTGTCTTCACCCACTTCCCACGTTACTTCTGGCCAATCTTCTAGTTTTGGAGCTTTAAGATCTGCAGGACCAGACCCATCCAGTGTGAAATGTACGTGACGAGTAGCCGCACAGTTCGGGATCATTACAACTGGCTTTGATGCCGCATGTGTTGGTGCAGTTTTGATTTTCACATCAACAACAGTCGTCAGACCACCGAGACCTTGTGCACCAATACCTAACTTGTTTGCTCTTTCAAAAATTTCTAAGCGTAGCTTTTCTTCAGCAGTCTCAGCGCCACGCTCTTGAAGATCGTGAATATCAACAGGATCCATTAATGATTCTTTAGCCAATACTGCTGCTTTTTCAGCAGTACCACCAATACCAATCCCTATCATGCCCGGTGGACACCAACCAGCACCCATTGTCGGTAGCGTCTTCTCAACCCACGCAGCAACATCATCAGATGGGTTTAGCATTGCCATCTTAGTTTTATTTTCAGAGCCGCCACCTTTAGCTGCTATCATTACTTCGACTTCAGCACCCGGCACTAAGTCTACATGTACAACCGATGGTGTATTGTCCTTGGTGTTTTTACGACTACCAGCTGGATCAGCTACAATTGATGCACGAAGTGGGTTATCTGGGTTTGTGTATGCGCGGCGAGTACCTTCGTCAACCATCTGCTGCACTGTTAAATCGGTTTTATCCCACTTAACGTCCATACCTACTTTAACGAAACATGTAACAATGCCTGTATCCTGACAAAGTGGGCGCTTACCTTCTGCTGACATACGTGAGTTTATAAGGATCTGTGCAATGGCGTCTTTAGCCGCCTTGCTTTGCTCATTGTTGTACGCTTTCTCTAGCGCTTGTACAAAATCAAGTGGATGGTAGAAAGAAATATATTGTAACGCATCTTCAATGCTATCAATAAAGTCTTGTTGACGGATAATACTCATGACGGTTCCTTTAGTAACCATTATCTTTATACAAATGGTGTGTTCTTAGTAAGTCGAAAAATGTTCACTCCACCACACAATTCAGTTAAGCGCAAAATGATTTTATGCCCCCATTTTGCCAAAACTCAGGACATTGTCATTGTGGTTATGAGTTATCACTTCTCGACTCTATAGATTCATTTCTAATTATGATAACCTCCTCGCCCGTTTCGGGCTAGTTTTCAGGGTCAAGTAAATGATAAATGCACAGAATAAATGCATTGCCGTTGACATTTCACTCTCTACGGTTGAAGTTTTCGAGAAAATTTCAGCGCAACAATACGCTATTCTTCTAGATTCCAGTGACGCCACACATGTAAATAGTCGTTTCGATATTATTAGTTATGCACCGGCGCGTGTACTAGAAGCCAAAAACGGACATGTTTTTTTAGATGGTCTCGTTCAAAAACACAGTGTTTTTAAAATTTTACATCAAGAATTGGAAAAACTGTGCCCTTCACGAAATGAGGATGTGCCTTTCTGTGGTGGTTGGCTTGGTTATTTTGGGTATGACTTAGGACGCTACATTGAGTCAATACCGCAAAATGCCGCAGCAGACATTCCATTGCCAGATACGGTTGTTGGTTTATACCTTGATGCTTTAATTTTCGATAACAAACAGGACCAGTGGTATTACGTATCTCAGCCACATGTTGATCGCCTTGGTGACTACCTTAAGCTCATCGAGACACCGAGTGCAGTGTCACACCAGTTTAAATTGCAAAGCGATTGGCAATCGAATATGAGTGAACAGCAATACCATACCAAGTTTCAGCGTATCCAAGATTATTTGCGTTCAGGAGATTGTTACCAAATTAATCTTGCGCAGCGTTTTAGTGCCATCTACCAAGGCTCCCCTTGGGCTGCTTACAAAAAGCTGAGACAACAAAACAGAGCCCCCTTTTCAGCTTATTATAATTTAGGTGAAAATGCGGCGATTGTTTCTGTTTCGCCTGAACGTTTTATCTCCGTCCGCCAAAGGCTAGTTGAAACAAAACCAATCAAAGGCACACTACCCCGCCTATCAGATATCGCAGCAGACCAACTTCAGGCTGAAACGTTACAAAATAGCAATAAAGACCGTGCCGAAAATGTCATGATTGTAGATTTGCTGCGTAACGATTTGGGTAAAGTTGCTAAGCCTGGATCTGTCACCGTTCCTAAGCTATTTGCAATAGAGAGCTTCCCAGCAGTACATCATTTAGTCAGTACTGTCACGAGTGAGTTAGCAGCGGGATGCAGCGCTGTAGACCAGTTGGAAGCTGCGTTTCCTGGCGGCTCTATCACCGGCGCACCAAAAATCAGAGCGATGGAAATCATAGAAGAACTTGAACCACATCGTAGAAGTGCGTACTGTGGTTCTATGGGTTATCTCAGTGCTTGCGGCGATATGGATACTTCTATCACTATCCGTACATTGGTGTGCGAAAACAACCGTATTCATTGTTGGGCTGGCGGTGGCATTGTCGCGGACTCGCAAGTAGACGCTGAGTATCAAGAAACGTATCACAAGGTCAATAAGATTTTACCTGTATTGCAATGAAGCTTGAACACGTAATCAGTCGCTTTAGACTCTCTCCACTTTCTGCTTCCCGCTGTGTAACACAGGGAGTAGAAAGTGCAGTATTGGTCCCACTCATTGATATAGACAATGGCGCGCACATATTGCTGTGTAAACGACACGCCAAATTAAGGTCGCATCCAAGTCAAATATGTTTTCCCGGTGGAAAAGTGGAGCATGGTGATCACTCCGCCGTTGACACAGCCTTAAGAGAAACTTTTGAGGAAATCAATTTAAGTCGCTCCCATATTAGTGCACTGGGGCAACTTCCAATCCATAGCACCTTGAGTGGATTTCATATTACTCCCATTGTTGCAAGAGTTCAGAAATATGCAACTTGGGAACATCAAAGTAATGAAGTAGACAGCGTATTTACCATACCTTTAAGTGCCCTTATGGACCCTTATCAATGGCAAAGTTACCCCTGTCGATATCGTGGCAAGCCCATAAATATCAACGGATTCATGACTTCTCATGGTCTTTTATGGGGCGCGACAGCAAGCATTATAAAAAAATTAACTAGCACACTCTCTTAATCTCATTACAATTGTCAATTTTCCATCCTATAACGGGTTACTTCTGCAATAATTAACGTTATTATGTGCGCCCGTTCAGAGGCAATGATGAGTAAATTTTATGATTAGTGCATTCGATATGTTTAGCATCGGTATTGGGCCATCGTCTTCCCATACTGTTGGTCCAATGCGCGCTTCGCGTCTTTTTGTCAAAGATTTACAAGATAGTAAATTAATTGATGACGTCACTTCTGTAAAAGTTGAACTGTTTGGTTCCCTTGGACAAACAGGTATTGGCCATGGCTCAGGTAAAGCTGTGATATTAGGTCTTGCTGGTCACGATCCTGAAACGATCGATGCTGACCTTGTTCCCGAAATACTCGAAAAAATTGAACAAGACCAAGTGATATACCTAGACCAACAGCACAAAGCTGATTTTCCAAAACAAGGCGCAGTTGTTTTTCATCGCCGTAAAACACTACCTAAGCACTCTAATGCCATGGAAATCCAAGCTTACAAGGGTGATGAGCTCATACACAGTCAAATTTACTATTCAATTGGTGGTGGCTTTATTGTGACCGACCAAGATTTTGAAGCTGAAAAACAAGCAGCGATTGATGTACGCGAACAAAACCCAGCGCCTTATTTATTCGATACTGCAGAACAGCTACTTCAAATTTGTAAAGAAACAGGATTAAGTGTCTCTGCATTGATGATGGCGAATGAAAAAACACTACGCAGTGAAACTGAGATCAAAGATGAGCTCTTTAATATCTGGCAGGTAATGAAAGCGTGTATCGAGCGCGGTATGCGTACCGAGGGGATCCTGCCAGGTGGTTTAAAGGTAAAGCGTCGAGCACCTAGCTTATATTTAAAGCTGAATGTAGAGAATAGTAACGACCCGCTTCGTGCTATGGACTGGGTCGACCTATTCGCATTGGCTGTCAATGAAGAGAATGCAGCCGGCGGTCGCGTTGTAACAGCGCCGACTAATGGTGCCGCAGGTATTTTGCCTTCCGTACTTATGTATTATCACACATTCATCAAAGAGGTCGATGTGGAGATTGCAACTAAGTACTTACTCACAGCAGCAGCCATCGGTATTCTTTATAAAAAGAATGCCTCTATTTCAGGTGCCGAAGTAGGATGTCAGGGCGAAGTTGGTGTTGCATGCTCTATGGCTGCAGGCGCATTAACTGAAATTATGGGTGGTAACGTCGTCCATGTTGAAAATGCTGCCGAAATTGGCATGGAACATAATTTAGGGCTTACCTGCGATCCAGTCGGTGGACTTGTGCAAGTGCCATGTATAGAACGAAATGCCATGGGCGCTGTAAAAGCGATTAATGCATCAAGGCTTGCATTAAGAGGAACCGGAGAGCAAAAAGTATCGCTCGATAAAGTAATTAAAACCATGCTCGACACTGGTAATGACATGAAAACCAAATACAAAGAGACGGCCCGTGGCGGTCTCGCTGTAAATATTATCGAGTGTTAAAACAAAAAACCCAACACATGTTGGGTTTTCTACTTCAACCGCGTAAAACGGTTTTTACTTCACTGGCAGTGTCACATTTGAAAAGAGCGCGTCTACATCATCTTGATTTCTCATCAAGCTCGCTTTTTCAACCACATCTTTTGTTAAATGCGGAGCAAATCGCTCTATGAAATCATACATGTAGCCACGTAAGAAGCTGCCTTTTCTAAAGCCAATTTTAGTTGTACTTGCCTCAAACAAATGACTTGCATCAATACATACTAAGTCTTTATCAGCAATGTCATCAACTGCCATTGTCGCCAGCACACCTACACCCAAGCCCAATCTGACATAGGTTTTAATGACATCAGCATCTGTCGCAGTAAACACAATATGCGGCTCGAGGCCATGTGCATTGAACGCTTTGTCCAGCTCTGAACGACCAGTAAAGCCAAACACATAAGTGATCAATGGATATTTCGCAACATCTTGTACAGTGATGTTCTTACCCAGCTGTGCTAACGGATGATCCTTAGTAACGACAATACTTCTATTCCAGTGATAGCATGGCAACATAATTAGATCGCCATATAAGTGCAATGCTTCAGTTGCAATCGCAAAATCTGCATCCCCTCTGGCCGCGGCATCAGAAATTTGCTGAGGTGTGCCTTGATGCATATGCAATGATACAGCAGGGTATTTTTGCATAAATCCTTGAATGACTGGCGGCAAAGCATAACGCGCTTGCGTGTGCGTGGTCGCTATGTTCAACTTACCTTGATCAGGTAAAGTATGTTCATTTGCAACCGCTTTTATCCCCTCTACTTTTGAAAGGATCTCTCTGGCAATATTGATTATTTCATTGCCGGCACTGGTGACATGAGTTAGGTGCTTACCACTACGACCAAATATCTGCACACCCAATTCATCTTCTAGCATACGTACTTGTTTTGAAATACCTGGCTGGGAAGTATACAAACTCTCAGCAGTGGCAGATACATTCAAATTATGATTAAGTACTTCAACTATGTATTTCAATTGTTGTAGTTTCATAACATTGTTTATTTTTTTAGTTGTTATCCAATAAAAGACTTGGTTTACGCTGAACGCCGAGTCGGATCTTTTGTAAGACTAGCATAGTTATTGACAGCCTGATAGTTATTGTAACATTTACGCAATCATATAAGAAAAACGAATTAGAAACGTCTATACTGAAAAATGGTGTATTCAAATTCATTTACATACACCTTGTTATTAAAACTATCCAATATACAATTGTTTGATGTAATATAAAAAATTATCGCCTTGGGTAGTTTTCGTAGAGAATCGGGTATGTTTGTTTACATAATAGTATTGTTGATTGTTGCTTTGGTTATAATTGCAGTTTGGGTTAGTGCAATTCAACAACACAAAGAAAAACAAGAAGCAGAAAGACGCAAAGAGCTAGCAAAACAAAAACGCATCATTGAAGAGTCAGAAGATGTTCTGGTCAATAGTGCGAATATACCTATGTCTGGAGCAATGCTTCAGGTCATACAAAAAAGAGTACATAATGCACTGGCGACGATGGTTGAACTCTCACCTACTTCTCGAGAGTTAAAAAACCGTCTTCATGAGTCAAGCGAACGAATGAATTCTGAACCAGCTAACCTGAGCGACAGTGACAATATCGCCCTGCCTGACAACGATAAACAGCTGATTGCCCTAGTACAAGGCATTAAAAAACTTCGTCAGCTTCTTCGCTCGGAACACAGTAAAGGAAAAGTTGATACACAAGTTTTCGTCAAAGAAGATCGCCGATTGGAAAAAATTCAGTTGAGGATCAATGTAGAAAGTCAAATCAAACGCGGCCTATCTGCAAAAACAGCCAATATGGTTGGCTCAGCAAGACAGTATTTCGAAAAAGCCTACGCAACTATTATGGCTGTCACTTACAGTGATGAATACGTTACAGAGAAGAAAAATCAGCTGGAAAGCTACCTGAACGAAATCAGTACCGAGCTTAAGGCCTCTAACGCATCGGCAGTTAAGAAAAAAGCAGAGAAAGAAAAGGACGATTTAGATGTCCTTTTCGCACCGAAAAAGAAATGGTGATCAGCTGATTGCAAATTTAACAATGAATAATATCGTCAGTACCCAAACACTGATGGATATCTCTTCTTTTTTATTACATGCCAATTTGACCGCGGTGTAAGCGATAAACCCTAACGCAATACCATGCGCTATTGAAAACGTGAGTGGTGTCATTAATAGGACAACACTCACAGGAATCGCGTCTGTCATATCATCCCAATTTACCAACTTCAAATTTTGTAACATGAGCACGGATACATAGAGGATTGCACCAGCAGTTGCGTATGCTGGTACCATTTTGGCCAAGGGCGCGAAGAACATCATAAGCAAAAAGCAACAACCAACTACAACTGCGGTTAGGCCAGTACGCCCACCAACTGAAACACCTGATACCGATTCAATGTAGGAAGTCGTAGTAGAGGTCCCTAGAAATGACCCAGCCACTGTAGCTGAGCTATCAGCTGACAGTGCTCGCCCCAGCCTTGGCATATTACCTTTATCGTCAGCAATGCCCGCTTTTTGTGTCACGGCCACAAGCGTGCCACTGGTATCGAACAAATCAACAAATAAAAATGCAAATACCACACTCAACATCGATATTTCTAAAGCACCAGCGATGTCTAGCTGACCAAATGTGGGCTCAATACTGGGCGGTGCAGAAACAATCCCCTGGTAATCCACTAACCCCAATGCCCAAGCAATGACCGTGACCAATAATATGCTTATCAATACCCCGCTTTTCCATTCTCTGTACATCAATGCAGTAATAACAAACAAGCTAAAAATTGCCAATAAAGGGCCTGGGCTGGTGATGTCGCCTAACTGTACAAGCGTTGCAGGACTCGCCACAATTATGCCTGCATTTTTAAGGGCTATCAGCGCCAAAAATGCACCTATACCTGTAGCGATAGCACGCTTTAACACCACAGGAATAGCTTGTATGACCCACTCTCTCACTTTAAAGAGACTTAACAATAAAAATAAACACCCAGATAAGAACACAGCACCAAGCGCAGTTTGCCAACTATGGCCCATACCTAAAACAACTCCATAGGTAAAAAATGCGTTTAAGCCCATACCTGGTGCCAATGCCAGCGGATAATTAGCAATAAAGCCCATGATAAAACAACCAATTGCGGCAGCCAGGCAAGTAGCAACAAATGCCGCCCCGTGATCTATTCCTGCTTCAGCAAGCATCGCTGGGTTAACAAATACAATATAAACCATGGTGATAAATGTTGTGAGTCCCGCTACAACTTCGGTTTTTACATCCGTGTGTAGCGACTTGAGCGAAAATAATTTTTCTAGCATGTCTTTGTATTTTAAATGGAAACGAGGGCCGCGATTTTACCATAAATCATGCCCTTTAACGGACAAATAAAGTAAAAATCAGCTACAATGAAGACTAAGTTGTAATAAGTGAAGTGAGTATGAAAAGCAATCTATCAACAAAAGCACACAGTGGTGACCTAGAGCAACAACTACTCAATGTGCTCGAGTTTGTGACTCAAGAGCCTGACCCCAAACACAGCTGGCCAAATGAACAAGAACCCGAGCAAGCTTATAAAAAAGGCCTTTATTACATCAAAGAAAAACAATATCCCTTGGCTGCCAAGTGGATGAGACTCGCAGCGATGTCAGGAGATAATAAAGCCCAATTCTATTTAGGTTTGCTATTTATCAAAGGGCAAGGGGTGCCTAAAAGTGTTTTTCACGGTGTCGCATGGCTAAGCCTTGCCCAAAGCCAAGGTAATAATGCCGCGCAAAGTACGCTAAATGAAGTCCGCCCACACTTAACAACGAAGCGTTATATAGATGCTCAGTGTTATGCCGCAACATTATTCGAACAAATCCATCAGCAAACGCATTTCGGCGCACATAGATAGCTTGCTATGATCTCTTGAGTGAAAAAAGAACAAAAAATCATCAAATAAAACTTGATTAAAACCACTGTATGAAATACTGTATATATACTGTATAAAGAATCAGTGGTTTAATCATGTTGCACATTTCAACGAACGTTAACTCTCAGCTCAAGAGCATTAATCAATATGATAGTTTTAATGTTTTGGACGCAGACGACGTACAAAGCACAAATGATATGCTATTAAAAGTTTTATACCGATGTAATGCTATCGCTGGCTGGACATTATTAATTGCCCCCGACCATGCGGTCAATAAAACCATGTTAGACAGCTATGGCATCAATATAAATAAGCTACTAGTGCTCAAACAGCGAGATCTGATAAACTTAGAGCATACTTTGGACCGCGCGTTGTCTAATGGTAATTTTGCAGCCGTAATTACATGGCCAGGGGTTTTGTCTCAAAAGCAAATAGAGCACAGGAGCCTTTCCTGCTCAAAAACCGCATTGTATTGCTTTAAAGGTGCTACACATTTACCAATGTCAAAACTTGCGCACTAATCATATAGGTCATTTATGTGTTTTTGTGGTAACACACAAACCTTTGAACAATGCTGTAAGCCTTTTATTTCAGGTCAGTCAACACCCATAAACTCTGAACAATTAATGCGCTCTCGTTTTAGTGCATATTGCACTCAAGAGGGCCAATATATTTTAGACACCTATGCATCACAAACCCGAAGTGAGCACACTGTTAAAGATATATTGGCATTTGCCAAGCAAGTATCATTTGTCAAATTAGACGTAATTACGACAGATGAAGACGCACAATATCAATATGTAGAATTTAAAGCATATTATATCGAAGGCACACAACTTAGTACCTTGCACGAACGTTCAAGGTTTATTAAAGAAGGTAATCAGTGGCTATACCTCGATGGTGAACTTTTCCCTACTGAGTGCAAAAAAGTAAGCCGTAACGATCCTTGTCCGTGCTTAAGTGGGAAAAAGTTTAAAAAGTGTCACGGGTAGCAAACAAATCTAGGTGGTTTAATTTAATCTTGATCGAGCTGCCTAAGTATTTTTATTCCCTAAACAGCAATATTAAGCTGAGACTGCATGTCACCACTTGCTAGCTGGTCGTAAAATGCAGCTGCATCCATCTCTTTATCTTTCACATCAACTTCAGGATGTTTTTGGCGATACAATTTCGCTCTCACTGCGGGTTCAAGGTTCTCTACGACATGTAAAGGGATGTGAGACTTATCATCACGAATATGAAACGGCTCCGGATCTAAGCACTCATTGAGCTTTATATCTTCCAACCCGCCATCTTTTACAAAATACCGATTGTATTGCCCTATAGAGAAATCAAATTCTTCTGGCGCAAGAGGCTGTTTAGGACCCACTTGAAGCGCTTTGCGTAATGCTTCTTCAGACTTATCTACTTCATCAATAGCACTGCGAGGTAAATCAAACTGGCTAAAATCCAATACATCTTGAGAAAGTGCAGATAACAGTAGCGCAAAGTCATCTCTTCTCGATTCATGAACACTTATACTCAACGCATTACCGAGTTGAGACTCCTTGAGTAACAATTGTTCTATCTGCATGGATTTTCGCCAAAAAATTCTAAATCTGAAAATTTATCGGCATTTTTTGAAAAAACTTTAGGACATTTCTTTACTTCGTCAAAAACTTTGTTATTATCAGCGCCGTTGTTGAGGAGGGGTTCCCGAGCGGCCAAAGGGATCAGACTGTAAATCTGACGGCTCAGCCTTCGCTGGTTCGAATCCAGCTCCCTCCACCATCAACGACAAAGTACAATTGGAGGGGTTCCCGAGCGGCCAAAGGGATCAGACTGTAAATCTGACGGCTCAGCCTTCGCTGGTTCGAATCCAGCTCCCTCCACCACTTTGTACTTGTAAAATCTGTTATGGAGGGGTTCCCGAGCGGCCAAAGGGATCAGACTGTAAATCTGACGGCTCAGCCTTCGCTGGTTCGAATCCAGCTCCCTCCACCACTTCCTTTTTATTCTCAAACATCTATTAATTCATAACCTACTGAATAATTTCGATTTTTTCTTTTAGATAAGTTTTCGCCTTTTTAAACTCCGGGTAGTAACGACGTACAATATCCCAAAAAGCTTGATTATGAGCCATGACGTAATAATGTGCTAACTCATGCACAATCACATAGTCAATCACCCATTTCGGCGCACAGGTTAACGCACAGTTGAATGCTAATACCCCTTTACTAGACAAACTTCCCCATCGCCTTTTATAAAACCGCACTTTTAATATTTTATATTTTGAGCCCATGAGCGCTTCAAAGTAAGGCAATCGCTCTTCTAAATAACCGATTAACTCACTCGTCAATAACTCATTAATTTCACTTACCTGCTTATTTCTCTGTGCCGTTAAAAGCGATTTTAGGTGTATGCAGTTATTTTGATGGTCGATAAAACTCATTGTTGCACCAAAATTGAGTGCGTACGGTTTTCCATAGATGTTGACCCATTCTAGCTGCTGCTCTCCCGTGTGTGCTTGCTTCTCAGCCACAAGCTGTTGCTTTTGTTCAACCCACGCTTGCTTGCTCAACAACCAGCCGTTTAGCCATTTCTCGCAAATACCATAAGGAGCATGGACAACGATCCCTTGTGGTTTAACACTGATCGCAACCGTTTTTCTACGGCGACTCAATTTGAGTTGGTAATTGAAATTCATAGTAAATTTATTGCTTTTTCATCTATCAATCTAAATTGCTGCTAATCTTTATACTTATTACGGAAAAAATAGGCTGCCATGACTAGTAAACCTAAGTGTCAGTACATATCTCCCGATGGACACAAATGCCAAGAAATCGACATGGGCTCTGGATATTGCTTTTGGCACGATGCTAAGTTCGACAAAAGTGGATTAGAGCTATCACATAAACTCGAACGTTATGCCAAAAAAGGAGGGTTACTGCAAGGACTCGAACTCAAAAGAGCAAACCTAGAAGGTCTTAACCTTGTAAAGTTTAACGATCACAATGGCTACGATTTATCCTATGGTAACTTCTATAGGGCAAACTTGCATGGCGCTCACCTTTTTAACAGTACAATTCGCAATGCCTCGCTAATGAAAGCAGATTTAAGAGACGCGAATTTGCACTGCTGTAAAATTGAAAATACCAATATTTTAGGTGTAAAGCTCAATGCCA
Organism: Pseudoalteromonas luteoviolacea; assembly: GCF_000814765.1. Lineage (GTDB taxonomy): Bacteria > Pseudomonadota > Gammaproteobacteria > Enterobacterales > Alteromonadaceae > Pseudoalteromonas > Pseudoalteromonas luteoviolacea_H. Next base: position 16,538 of record NZ_JWIC01000003.1, on the reverse strand, counting down.
CCAGAATAGATAATCTTGTATTGGGAGATAAACTACTTCAAGAGAGTCAAGCGATTGAAGCAACAAAACAAAAAAATATCGAAGAAGCGCAGGACCTATACTTACAGAGCGAAGAGATCTATCGACTTCTCAGAAAAGGCGCTGAACAGCAAGGGCTTTTCGAGATGGCTGGTAAGTACACTTACAGCGAGTTACGAATGCGACATGCGCAGTATCCCAAATACTCGAAAAAAAGACTCGTCTCAAGCTTTATTGATATGTTGTGTGGTTATGGAGAGAAGCCGGAAAACGTCATCCGCTTTAGTCTGGGCATGATTTTATTATGCGCACTATGTTATTTCATGCTCGGCATAAATTACAACGGTGATGTGATCCAGTTTGTTGCGGATGCACCTATAAAACAGAACTTGCAGTCCATGCTCAATTGCTTCTATTTTAGTGTAGTGACTTTTACTACCCTGGGCTATGGCGACATTACCCCCGTAGGCATAACGCGCCTCATAGCGACCATAGAGGCCTTTATCGGCAGCTTCTCTCTGGCTCTATTTGTCGTGGTCTTTGTGAAAAGGATGACTAGGTAACCGACTTAGTCAAGCGAGATTTCACGGCCTAACTCTTTAAGGAACAAACGCATAAACTCTGTGCGTCGCTTTGCTTCTTGCTTAGCGGACATCGTGTGCATTTGAGATTCGATGTGCAACAGCTTCACAAAGAAGTGATCTATCGTATAATTTTTGTCATCCGGCTCTCTTGATGAACAAAAAGGGTCATCCGTGTGATACAGATGTCTCGCGATTGCCCCCCCCACTTTCATACAGCGGCTCACACCAATCGCCCCCAACGCATCCATTCGGTCAGCATCTTGCACAATTTTAGCTTCTAATGTCGTTGGCGGCACATTTGCACTAAAGCTATGTGCAACAATCGCGTGATGGATCCCCTCTAATTTTTCATGAGGATAACCAATTTCAATCAAAAACCTTTCCGCTTTATCGGCAGCCATTTTTGAAGCCTGTGCACGATCAGGATGATTTTTGGCAACTGCGACACAATCATGTAACCAAGCTGCTGGAATAACAATGTCTAAATCTGCATGTTCTGCCACGGCCAATTGCTTAGCCGTTTTTACCACCCTTTGTATGTGGGAAAGGTCGTGTGCAGTATCGGCAAAAGGTGTATCTAGCATAAACTCCTTAAATGCTTCTTCAAACTGTTTCATATTTTCCATCATTTTTACTTAAACCTTATGCTTTACATTGTATGTTGGAACCCCCTTCACTAAAATGACAGGATTCTACTTAGTAAGGAATTTATATGTCTTGCGCGCTGTATTTACAACCCGGCCGAGAAAAATCTCTTAAAAGAAAACACCCTTGGATATTCTCTAAAGCAATTAAAAAAATCAAAGGTAAACCCGGACTCGGAGATATTGTCAAAATCTACAGTCATGATGGCCAATACTTGGCAACAGCAGCATACAGCCCAAGCTCTCAGATAAGAGCAAGGATCTGGAGCTTTGATGAGGCTGAGCAAATTAATCAAGCTTTTTTCAAACGTCGTTTGGCCCGTGCATTTGCCGTACGTGAGTACGCAATTTCTGAAGGCGGGTTAACCGGTTTTAGGCTTTCTGCTGCCGAGTCTGATGGCTTGCCGGGTATTACTATTGATAAATTCGATAATTATTTAGTATGTCAGTTACTCAGTGCGGGTGCAGAGCGACACAAAGGCGAGATCGTTGCGGCATTACGCGAACTATTTCCTGATTGTCATGTATACGAACGCTCAGACGTAGACGTACGTAAAAAAGAAGGCCTAGAGAAAATCACCGGGGTTTTACATGGTGAAGCCCCCACGGAACCCGTTCTCATTGAAGAAAACGGTCTAAAGCTGGAAGTCGATATTATCGGCGGCCATAAAACAGGATTCTATTTAGATCAGCGAGATAGTCGCGCAGCACTTGAACGCTTTTCTCAGGGAAAAAGTGTACTAAATTGCTTTTGTTACACAGGGACATTCAGCTTATACGCACTTAGAGGCGGATGTGATGAAGTCATCAATGTCGATGTCTCTCAGCCAGCTCTAGATACTGCTAAACGGAATGTTGAGCACAATAATCTCGATTTAAGTAAAGTTGATTTTGTCAAAAAAGATGTATTCAAATTACTTCGTGAATACAGAGATGAAGGCCGTCAATTTGATACGATAGTGATGGACCCTCCCAAATTTGCTGAAAGCAAGGCACAATTAACAGGCGCATGTAGAGGCTACAAAGACATTAACATGCTAGCCATGCAACTATTAAAGCCAGGTGGTACATTGTTAACATTTTCCTGTTCAGGGTTAATGGACCAAAACTTGTTCCAAAAGGTCGTGGCTGATGCAGCCCTAGATGCAGGCAAAGACTTGATGATTATGGAAAGGTTGAACCAAGCTGCAGATCACCCTATTGCAGGCTTTTACCCAGAAGGGTTTTACCTTAAAGGGCTAATTTGTAAAGTCTACTAATACAAAAAAGGGAGCGTAAGCTCCCTTTTGATTATTCCTTAATAGCTACCTTTTAGCGTCAAGCCAGAGTAGTTATTATAACCACGTAACATGATGTGATAAGTCGCTGCACCACCGCTATTAGTTAGCGTGCAAGTCTCAGCGTTACCGTTACGGTATGGTCTACAGTCATATGTCGAAGTTGTTGGCGCTTGACCTTTTCTTACATACAGGTCTGCATCACCAGTACCACCTGAGATCTCTACGCTAAGTGTTGAGTTTGCAGGTACGTCAATTGTGTACGCAACTTCACTACCTGAAGCGCCAGATAGCCCAGTTACAGGCACTCCATTTTCAAGACAATTCGCACCACATCCGCCATTGCCCGTTGAAGTCGCAGCGACTAGACTTGCACCTGAGTATGCTGAATAACCGTGCAGCATGACGTACCAATCGCCAGCAGCTGGATTGTTGATAGTACAGACTTCATCGTTACCATTTTTATAAGGGCGACATGTATAACTGCTCTGAGTTGCTTTCTGCCCCTGTTGAACATACAAATCCGCGTCACCTGTTCCACCTGATAGTGTTACAGTTAATGTATCTTTACCTGCAGGGACCTTGAATAAATAGTGTGTCTCACTGCCAGATGCACCGCTTGCACCAACCGCAACGCCATCATCTAATTCAGGGATCGTTGGTGGTGGAGGTGGAGGCGTGCTATCAGCAAGTGAGAACAATAACTCATTCGGAGAGCCAGATTTTGCATCACTCACTTTATCTTTTGAACTGCGTGAACTTAATAGTGTATCAATTTGATTCGGCGTTAGACTGGGATTCTCATCAAGATACAAAGCAACTACACCTGCTACATGAGGTGCAGCCATTGACGTACCACTGATGGTGTTTGTTGCCGAGTCTGAGTTATACCAAGCTGATTTAATGCTCGATCCTGGTGCGTAAATATCCAGACAATTTCCATAGTTTGAAAAGCTAGAACGAGCATCTGAACTTGTTGTTGAACCAACAGTAACAGCATCAGCTGCTCGTGCAGGAGAGTAATTACATGCACTGCTGTTGTCGTTACCCGCAGCAACTACAAATGTAACGCCTGAAGCAACAGCTGCATTTACCGCGTCATCAACTGCTTGAGATACACCCCCACCCAAACTCATATTCGCCACAGAGGGACCAGAGGCATTATTCTTAACCCAGTTAATACCTGAGATCACACCTGAGTATGAGCCTGAACCATTACAACCTAGTACACGTACCCCTACTACATTTACATTCTTGGCAACACCATATGCACCACCACCAATGGTACCTGCTACGTGCGTACCATGACCATTACAGTCACTAGAGTCAGCATCATTATCTACAAAGTCATAACCATGGCTTGCACGACCACCAAACTCAGCATGGGTAATCCGCACACCCGTATCGATAACATATGCGGTTACACCACTACCATCAAAATCATAGTGATAGTTACTATTTAGCGGTAAGTCTCTCTGATCGACTCTATCCAAGCCCCAAATTGCGTTGCCTTGGTCGGCACTCGCATCAACCATAGGTGTAACCGTCACCATTTGGTCTTGCTCAATGTAGTCAATACTCGGGTTATTTAGTAATTCTTGTACTTGCTGCTTCGAAGCACTCACAACAACACCATTTAAAACACCTTCGAAATGCTTCGAAACTTGCACATTATGCTTGGAGGTCAAAGCTCGCGCCTGACTTTTTGCATAACTAGAAATAGCATCACTGCTCGAAGCATTCATTACGGTTGGCGTTTTGAAGACAACAATATATTGATCTTCAATTGCATTACTTTGATCCACAGTCATCAGCTGTGCTTGTGCTAAACAGCTTCCTGATAGACCTACCAAGACCGCAAATGTTAGTGTGTTTAATTTACGCATACTTGTTCCTTTATTATGTCATTTGGTTAATTTCCATACAAAATGTAGCTCAAATGTAGAAATAATAAACAATTTATTTAACTAAAAGTTAACCAAAAACCAAGTTATCCGTAAGGTTTTATTTACAATAGAAAGTTTTATTCATTAATATCAATTCCTAAACAAACTTAATTCAACTTGAGTCGTTGTAATGAATTATTCACTGAGCGTGAGGTGTAAACATATTTAGTTTAAGCATAGTTTTCATATGCTTAAGTAATTAATTTACAACCTCAAAATGAAAGTTTTTACCTTTACACATGTAGCAATAGTGCGAAAGTCAACCACCAAGTTTAATTAATAAATTTTTCAATCAAATTCTCTATGATTTTATTTCACAATGGAAAATGACTTAGTTGGTAAATCGCTCTAATTACTGCCTATGAAGGTATGCTAGGTGATTGACGTGCAGAATGTAACGACAGCGAACAAAGAGAATAGGTTTTCTTTGCGCAAGAAAAGTGTAAATGGTTAACGACAACGAACGCAGTGAGTACGCCCTTTTTGTGCAAGGTGATTAACGTGCAAAATGTAACGACAACGAGCGAAGTGAGTACGTTCAATTTGCGCAAGGTGAAATAAGCTAGTTTAACCGTTGCCGAGGGACTTAAACGCAAAAAAGCCCGACTCTTTCGAATCGGGCTTTCTTTTATTTGGCACTTGGCAATGTCCTACTTTCACATGGACGAAATGAGACCGAAGCGAAGCTTCGCAGTTCATTGAGATGAGCGCATGGATGCGCGATGGGACCCAGCTTCAGGGATGAATAGACAACGCAGCACTATCTACAAAGAAATAACGTAATGAAATAAAACATATAACGGTGAAATAAGCCATTTTAACTGAATTAGTCTCGATTTGATCTGACATTTCGATTTGAAAAATTGAGAGTTACCCGTTTTGATAAAGGTGTCGAATCTTTTAATCAAAACAACTTAAAGGTGGTAACTCTCATGTTACATACTAACAACCCAATCATTAAACACAAAACTGGTTTGCTTAATCTTGCTGAAGAATTAGGTAATGTTTCTAAAGCCTGTAAAGTTATGGGCGTTTCAAGAGATACATTTTATCGATATCAAGAGCTGGTCGAAGATGGCGGGCTCGATGCGTTAGTTGATAAAAGTCGTAAGTCTCCAAACATTAAAAACAGAGTCGATGAGGCAACTGAACAAGCTGTTATAAAATATGCTGTTGATTACCCTGCTCACGGCCAACACAGAACGAGCAATGAATTAAGAAAGTAAGGTATATTTGTATCAGGCAGTGGTGTTCGGTCGATATGGCTACGTCATAATTTAGAGAACTTTAAGAAGCGCCTGAAAGCATTGGAAGACAAAGTTGCTAACGAAGGTATTATCTTAACAGACAGCCAAATCGCTGCGCTTGAAAAGAAGAAAAATGACGATGAGGCTTGTGGCGAAATCGAAACAGCTCACCCTGGTTATCTAGGTTCACAAGATACGTTTTACGTTGGCAACCTAAAAGGTGTTGGACGTATCTATCAGCAAACATTCGTAGATACGTACAGCAAAGTGGCTTTCGCTAAGCTCTATACCACCAAAACACCAATTACAGCGGCCGACATACTCAATGATAAGGTTCTACCTTACTTCGAACAGCATGAGTTGCCAATTCTGCGCATACTCACTGACAGAGGCACGGAGTATTGCGGTAAAGTCGAGCATCATGATTACCAGTTATATTTGGCGATTAACGATATCGACCATACAAAAACCAAGGCCATGTCGCCACAGACAAACGGTATCTGTGAGCGGTTCCATAAAACAATACTAAATGAGTTTTATCAGGTTACATTCCGTAAAAAGCTATATAGCTCCCTAGAAGAATTACAAAAGGATCTGGACGAATGGATGGTTTATTACAATAATGACCGAACTCATCAAGGAAAAATGTGCTGTGGCAGAACGCCACTTGAAACATTGGAAGATGGAAAACGCATTTGGGCAGAAAAGAATTTAGCTCAAATCTAAGCTGACAGTCACCGATTGAAAAACGGGTAACTGTCAGATCAAGTCTGAGCTATTACAGCTGAGGGACTTAAACGCAAAAAAGCCCGATTCTTTCGAATCGGGCTTTCTTTAATTGGGCCCTGGCAATGTCCTACTTTCACATGGGAAACCCCACACTATCATCGGCGCTATTTCGTTTCACTACTGAGTTCGGCATGGGATCAGGTGGTTCCAAAATGCTATGTTCACCAGGAAATTCTGTCATGCAAGATGTTTATCAACACCTTACTAAAATCTGGAAGCGTAATTAAATTCTTATCGTCTACTTTATATTCTTAACTTCTAACAAGCTTAAAACCACTTTGGCGTTGTATGGTTAAGCCTCACGGGTAATTAGTACGAGTTAGCTCAATGCCTCACAGCACTTCCACATCTCGCCTATCAACGTTGTAGTCTTCAACGGCCCTTCAGTTAACTCTAAGTTAAAGTGAGAACTCATCTCGAGGCTCGCTTCCCGCTTAGATGCTTTCAGCGGTTATCGATTCCGAACGTAGCTACCGGGCAATGCTATTGGCATAACAACCCGAACACCAGCGGTTCGTCCACTCCGGTCCTCTCGTACTAGGAGCAGCCCCTCTCAATTCTCAAACGCCCACGGCAGATAGGGACCGAACTGTCTCACGACGTTCTAAACCCAGCTCGCGTACCACTTTAAATGGCGAACAGCCATACCCTTGGGACCGACTTCAGCCCCAGGATGTGATGAGCCGACATCGAGGTGCCAAACACCGCCGTCGATATGAACTCTTGGGCGGTATCAGCCTGTTATCCCCGGAGTACCTTTTATCCGTTGAGCGATGGCCCTTCCATTCAGAACCACCGGATCACTATGACCTACTTTCGTACCTGCTCGACGTGTCTGTCTCGCAGTTAAGCTGGCTTCTACCATTACACTAACCGTACGATGTCCGACCGTACTTAGCCAACCTTCGTGCTCCTCCGTTACTCTTTGGGAGGAGACCGCCCCAGTCAAACTACCCACCAGGCACTGTCCTCAACCCCGATTAGGGGCCTAAGTTAGAACATCAACACTACAAGGGTGGTATTTCAAGGACGGCTCCACACAATCTAGCGACTGTGCTTCAAAGCCTCCCACCTATCCTACACATGTAGGGTCAATGTTCAGTGCCAAGCTGTAGTAAAGGTTCACGGGGTCTTTCCGTCTAGCCGCGGGTACACAGCATCTTCACTGCGATTTCAATTTCACTGAGTCTCGGGTGGAGACAGCGTGGCCATGGTTACACCATTCGTGCAGGTCGGAACTTACCCGACAAGGAATTTCGCTACCTTAGGACCGTTATAGTTACGGCCGCCGTTTACCGGGGCTTCGATCAAGAGCTTCGACAAATGTCTAACCCCATCAATTAACCTTCCGGCACCGGGCAGGTGTCACACCGTATACGTCATCTTACGATTTTGCACAGTGCTGTGTTTTTAATAAACAGTCCCAGCCACCTGGTCACTGCGGCTCTCGTTTGCTTACGGAGCAAGTCCTTCACAAACAAGAGCGTACCTTCTCCCGAAGTTACGGTACAATTTTGCCTAGTTCCTTCACCCGAGTTCTCTCAAGCGCCTTAGTATTCTCTACCTGACCACCTGTGTCGGTTTAGGGTACGATTCGATATAAACTGAAGCTTAGAGGCTTTTCCTGGAAGTAGGGCATCAACAACTTCACTACCGTAGTAGCTCGTCTCGACTCTCAGCCTTAGCGACCCGGATTTTCCTAAGTCACCAGCCTACAGCCTTTCACATGGACAACCAACGCCATGCTTGCCTAGCCTGCTCCGTCCCCCCATCGCATTTATACCAAGTACGGGAATATTAACCCGTTTCCCATCGACTACGCTCTTCAGCCTCGCCTTAGGGGTCGACTCACCCTACCCTGATTAACATGGGATAGGAACCCTTGGTCTTCCGGCGTGCGGGTTTTTCACCCGCATTATCGTTACTCATGTCAGCATTCGCACTTCTGATACGTCCAGCAAACCTTACAGTTCACCTTCAGCCGCTTACAGAACGCTCCCCTACCCCGCGAACAAAGTTCGCAGCCGTAGCTTCGGTGGTATGTTTAGCCCCGTTACATCTTCCGCGCAGGCCGACTCGACTAGTGAGCTATTACGCTTTCTTTAAAGGATGGCTGCTTCTAAGCCAACCTCCTAGCTGTTTTAGCCTTCCCACATCGTTTCCCACTTAACATACACTTTGGGACCTTAGCTGACGGTCTGGGTTGTTTCCCTCTCCACGATGGACGTTAGCACCCACCGTGTGTCTCCCGGATAGTACTTTACGGTATTCGGAGTTTGCAAAGGGTTGGTAAGTCGGGATGACCCCCTAGCCTTAACAGTGCTCTACCCCCGTAAGTATTCGTCCGAGGCTCTACCTAAATAGATTTCGGGGAGAACCAGCTATCTCCCGGTTTGATTAGCCTTTCACTCCTAGCCACAGGTCATCCCCTAACTTTTCAACGTTAGTGGGTTCGGTCCTCCAGTCAGTGTTACCTGACCTTCAACCTGCCCATGGCTAGATCACCGGGTTTCGGGTCTATACCCTGCAACTT
>NZ_JWIC01000003.1:0-5000 GCF_000814765.1 Pseudoalteromonas luteoviolacea | reverse complement strand
AACCAGCTAGGGATCGTCGCCTTGGTAAGCCATTACCTTACCAACTAGCTAATCCCACTTGGGCCGATCATAAGGCGAGAGCCGAAGCCCCCTTTGGTCCGTAGACATTATGCGGTATTAGCCATCGTTTCCAATGGTTGTCCCCCACCTTACGGCACGTTCCCAAGCATTACTCACCCGTCCGCCGCTCGTCATCTTCTAGCAAGCTAGAAATGTTACCGCTCGACTTGCATGTGTTAGGCCTGCCGCCAGCGTTCAATCTGAGCCATGATCAAACTCTTCAATTAAAAGTTTTTTGAATCCGAAGATTCGTGCTCAATGAATTCTGTATAAATTGACTATATAGTCACTCATAAGAAATTGAGACTCTAAATATTTTGTTAGAACTCAATCTGTACGAGTGCCCACACAGATGATTGCTTCATATTTTTAAAGAACAGTGTAACTAACTCTTGGTTAGTCACCGCAGCGTTGCTGCGAAGTGGAGCGCCATATTAACCGCTTCACTTTTAAAGTCAACTAGAAAATTTAATTTTTTAATTAATCTTTCAATTTAACTTTAACTTTCATTTTGGTTTGCGTTTTCTCTCGCAGCCCGCCGTGTCAGTGGGTGCGCATTATAGGGAGCTGAGATAATTGTGCAAGCATTTTTTAAAGAAAACTTATAAAAAAACAGCGCTTGCTTAAATATCAATCGAAAACCGTTATTTCTGTATAAAATTCCCTCTCTTAACTAGACACAACAATATAATTTTAACTAAGTAAGTTTGAAGCAATATCTACGTCTTGGCTTAAACTAGTTCGAGACGACATAGTACGCGAATACGTTCTTTTCGCGAAAGGTGATTAACGTGCAAAATGTAACGATAGCGAGCGAAGCGAGTACGTTCAATTTGCGCAAGGCGAGTATCGTGCAAAATGTAACGACAACGAGCGAAGTGAGTACGTTCAATTTGCGCAAGGTGAAACAAGCCGTTTTAGCTGCTGCCGAGGGGATCTTGAGTTTATCTTGCCGACAGTGATGGTTGCTCACTTCACCTTCAGATTATCGTGCAAAATGTTAACGACAAGGAACGTAGTGAATACGTTCTCTTTGTGCAAGGTGCAAAAGCCGTTTTCACTAAAAATAATCAACTCCCTATTTCATACGCAGAAACCGAGTCAAGAAAAACAAAGCATGGATCCTGAAACGAGTTCAGGACGACGTATTTAAACTATGCCGTCGCGCTCAACCTAGCCGTCACGCTGAACTTGTATATGGACTCCACTTGTTTGACAACATGTTTTTTAAAATTAAAGATGCTTGCGTATATGCGGTTTCTTTTGAGAGCGCGACTCTCTAACCTATGATTTATTGGCACTTTCTGTCCTAAACGCTTCGTTAGTGTATTATCACTTCAAGTTCAGACAGGTTTTCAGAAGGTTGGTCTTACAGTTTTAATTACATTGTTGTCGAACTCTTTTAAGATGTTTGTTAAATCATAACTGGCTGGTAGTTCGTACTTTGTTTTAACATTGCCCACGCCGTTCTGATATTTTTATTCACCAGCGCAATACAAGCTCGCTTTACACCTGAACGAGCAACCAACCTTAAGAGCCATGGCTGCTTCAATATCTTGGGCTTTTCCCGCAGATTGGAAATGTATGACAGCGCCCCAAAAATAAGCAGTTTTAGCTTTTGCTGAGGAAAACTTGAGTTTGTCTTGTCGGCGGTGAAGGATGCTCACTTCACCTTGCGCTATCGTGCAAAAGGCTAGCGACAACGAACGCAGTGAGTCCGCTCTTTTTGCGTAAGGTGATTAACGTGCACAATGTAACGATAACGAGCGAAGCGAGTACGTTCACTTTGCGCAAGGTGAAATAAGCTAGTTTAGCTGTTGCTGAGGAAATCTTGAGTTTGCCTTGTCGGCGGTGAAGGATGCTCCCTTCACCTTGCGCTAATTCGTCTCTTTATCAATGTGCATGACCTCTGCAACATTCGAGACGATTTAGCACGAAAAAAGCCCGACTCTTTCGAATCGGGCTTTCTTTTATTTGGCGCTTGGCAATGTCCTACTTTCACATGGGAAACCCCACACTATCATCGGCGCTATTTCGTTTCACTACTGAGTTCGGCATGGGATCAGGTGGTTCCAAAATGCTATGGTTACCAAGCAAATTCTTTTCGTGCAAATGGCTAATGACGTCTTTTTTGTCATTTCATTTGCGCAAGGTGAATTGATTTCTCATAAGAGCTCATCTATTCACAATGCTTAAAATCTGGAAAAACTAAATTAAATTCTTATCGTCTACTTATATTCTTAACTTCTAACAAGCTTAAAACCACTTTGGCGTTGTATGGTTAAGCCTCACGGGTAATTAGTACGAGTTAGCTCAATGCCTCACAGCACTTCCACATCTCGCCTATCAACGTTGTAGTCTTCAACGGCCCTTCAGTTAACTCTAAGTTAAAGTGAGAACTCATCTCGAGGCTCGCTTCCCGCTTAGATGCTTTCAGCGGTTATCGATTCCGAACGTAGCTACCGGGCAATGCTATTGGCATAACAACCCGAACACCAGCGGTTCGTCCACTCCGGTCCTCTCGTACTAGGAGCAGCCCCTCTCAATTCTCAAACGCCCACGGCAGATAGGGACCGAACTGTCTCACGACGTTCTAAACCCAGCTCGCGTACCACTTTAAATGGCGAACAGCCATACCCTTGGACCGACTTCAGCCCCAGGATGTGATGAGCCGACATCGAGGTGCCAAACACCGCCGTCGATATGAACTCTTGGGCGGTATCAGCCTGTTATCCCCGGAGTACCTTTTATCCGTTGAGCGATGGCCCTTCCATTCAGAACCACCGGATCACTATGACCTACTTTCGTACCTGCTCGACGTGTCTGTCTCGCAGTTAAGCTGGCTTCTACCATTACACTAACCGTACGATGTCCGACCGTACTTAGCCAACCTTCGTGCTCCTCCGTTACTCTTTGGAGGAGACCGCCCCAGTCAAACTACCCACCAGGCACTGTCCTCAACCCCGATTAGGGGCCTAAGTTAGAACATCAACACTACAAGGGTGGTATTTCAAGGACGGCTCCACACAATCTAGCGACTGTGCTTCAAAGCCTCCCACCTATCCTACACATGTAGGGTCAATGTTCAGTGCCAAGCTGTAGTAAAGTTCACGGGTCTTTCCGTCTAGCCGCGGGTACACAGCATCTTCACTGCGATTTCAATTTCACTGAGTCTCGGGTGGAGACAGCGTGGCCATGGTTACACCATTCGTGCAGGTCGGAACTTACCCGACAAGGAATTTCGCTACCTTAGGACCGTTATAGTTACGGCCGCCGTTTACCGGGGCTTCGATCAAGAGCTTCGACAAACGTCTAACCCCATCAATTAACCTTCCCGGCACCGGGCCAGGTGTCACACCGTATACGTCATCTTACGATTTTGCACAGTGCTGTGTTTTTAATAAACAGTCCCAGCCACCTGGTCACTGCGGCTCTCGTCTGCTTACGGAGCAAGTCCTTCACAAACAAGAGCGTACCTTCTCCCGAAGTTACGGTACAATTTGCCTAGTTCCTTCACCCGAGTTCTCTCAAGCGCCTTAGTATTCTCTACCTGACCACCTGTGTCGGTTTAGGGTACGATTCGATATAAACTGAAGCTTAGAGGCTTTTCCTGGAAGTAGGGCATCAACAACTTCACTACCGTAGTAGCTCGTCTCGACTCTCAGCCTTAGCGACCCGGATTTTCCTAAGTCACCAGCCTACAGCCTTTCACATGGACAACCAACGCCATGCTTGCCTAGCCTGCTCCGTCCCCCCATCGCATTTATACCAAGTACGGGAATATTAACCCGTTTCCCATCGACTACGCTCTTCAGCCTCGCCTTAGGGTCGACTCACCCTACCCTGATTAACATGGGATAGGAACCCTTGGTCTTCCGGCGTGCGGTTTTTCACCCGCATTATCGTTACTCATGTCAGCATTCGCACTTCTGATATGTCCAGCATGCCTTCCGGTTCACCTTCAGCCGCTTACAGAACGCTCCCCTACCCCGCGAACAAGTTCGCAGCCGTAGCTTCGGTGGTATTTAGCCCGTTACATCTTCCGCGCAGGCCGACTCGACTAGTGAGCTATTACGCTTTCTTTAAAGGATGGCTGCTTCTAAGCCAACCTCCTAGCTGTTTTAGCCTTCCCACATCGTTTCCCACTTAACATACACTTTGGGACCTTAGCTGACGGTCTGGGTTTTCCCTCTCCACGATGGACGTTAGCACCCACCGTGTGTCTCCCGGATAGTACTTTACGGTATTCGGAGTTTGCAAAGGGTTGGTAAGTCGGGATGACCCCCTAGCCTTAACAGTGCTCTACCCCGTAAGTATTCGTCCGAGGCTCTACCTAAATAGATTTCGGGAGAACCAGCTATCTCCCGGTTTGATTAGCCTTTCACTCCTAGCCACAGGTCATCCCCTAACTTTTCAACGTTAGTGGGTTCGGTCCTCCAGTCAGTGTTACCTGACCTTCAACCTGCCCATGGCTAGATCACCGGGTTTCGGGTCTATACCCTGCAACTTAAGCGCCCAGTTAAGACTCGCTTTCGCTACGGCTCCCCTAAATGGTTAACCTCGCTACAGAATATAAGTCGCTGACCCATTATACAAAAGGTACGCAGTCACCCTCGAAGGCTCCTACTGCTTGTACGTACACGGTTTCAGGTTCTATTTCACTCCCCTCACAGGGGTTCTTTCGCCTTTCCCTCACGGTACTGGTTCACTATCGGTCAGTTGGGAGTATTTAGCCTTGGAGGATGGTCCCCCCATATTCAGTCAAAGTTTCACGTGCTCCGACCTACTCGATTTCACTTCAGATAAATTTTCGTGTACGGGACTGTCACCCTGTGTGTCGTCCAACTTTCCAGAAGGTTCCACTAATTACACTGAAGCTTAAGGGCTAATCCGATTTCGCTCGCCGCTACTTTCGGAATCTCGGTTGATTTCTTTTCCTC
>NZ_JWIC01000002.1 GCF_000814765.1 Pseudoalteromonas luteoviolacea | reverse complement strand
CCTAAACCGACACAGGTGGTCAGGTAGAGAATACTAAGGCGCTTGAGAGAACTCGGGTGAAGGAACTAGGCAAAATTGTACCGTAACTTCGGGAGAAGGTACGCTCTTGTTTGTGAAGGACTTGCTCCGTAAGCAAACGAGAGCCGCAGTGACCAGGTGGCTGGGACTGTTTATTAAAAACACAGCACTGTGCAAAATCGTAAGATGACGTATACGGTGTGACACCTGGCCCGGTGCCGGAAGGTTAATTGATGGGGTTAGACATTTGTCGAAGCTCTTGATCGAAGCCCCGGTAAACGGCGGCCGTAACTATAACGGTCCTAAGGTAGCGAAATTCCTTGTCGGGTAAGTTCCGACCTGCACGAATGGTGTAACCATGGCCACGCTGTCTCCACCCGAGACTCAGTGAAATTGAAATCGCAGTGAAGATGCTGTGTACCCGCGGCTAGACGGAAAGACCCCGTGAACCTTTACTACAGCTTGGCACTGAACATTGACCCTACATGTGTAGGATAGGTGGGAGGCTTTGAAGCACAGTCGCTAGATTGTGTGGAGCCGTCCTTGAAATACCACCCTTGTAGTGTTGATGTTCTAACTTAGGTCCCTAATCGGGATTGAGGACAGTGCCTGGTGGGTAGTTTGACTGGGGCGGTCTCCTCCCAAAGAGTAACGGAGGAGCACGAAGGTTGGCTAAGTACGGTCGGACATCGTACGGTTAGTGTAATGGTAGAAGCCAGCTTAACTGCGAGACAGACACGTCGAGCAGGTACGAAAGTAGGTCATAGTGATCCGGTGGTTCTGAATGGAAGGGCCATCGCTCAACGGATAAAAGGTACTCCGGGGATAACAGGCTGATACCGCCCAAGAGTTCATATCGACGGCGGTGTTTGGCACCTCGATGTCGGCTCATCACATCCTGGGGCTGAAGTCGGTCCCAAAGGGTATGGCTGTTCGCCATTTAAAGTGGTACGCGAGCTGGGTTTAGAACGTCGTGAGACAGTTCGGTCCCTATCTGCCGTGGGCGTTTGAGAATTGAGAGGGGCTGCTCCTAGTACGAGAGGACCGGAGTGGACGAACCGCTGGTGTTCGGGTTGTTATGCCAATAGCATTGCCCGGTAGCTACGTTCGGAATCGATAACCGCTGAAAGCATCTAAGCGGGAAGCGAGCCTCGAGATGAGTTCTCACTTTAACTTAGAGTTAACTGAAGGGCCGTTGAAGACTACAACGTTGATAGGCGAGATGTGGAAGTGCTGTGAGGCATTGAGCTAACTCGTACTAATTACCCGTGAGGCTTAACCATACAACGCCAAAGTGGTTTTAAGCTTGTTAGAAGTTAAGAATATAAGTAGACGATAAGAATTTAATTACGCTCTCCGAATTTAAGCATTGTGACTAGATAAGCTCTTATGAGAAATCAATTCACCTTGCGCAAATGAAATGACAAAAAAGACGTCATTAGCCATTTGCACGAAAAGAATTTGCTTGGTAACCATAGCATTTTGGAACCACCTGATCCCATGCCGAACTCAGTAGTGAAACGAAATAGCGCCGATGATAGTGTGGGGTTTCCCATGTGAAAGTAGGACATTGCCAAGCGCCAAATAAAAGAAAGCCCGATTCGAAAGAGTCGGGCTTTTTTCGTGCTAAATCGTCTCGAATGTTGCAGAGGTCATGCACATTGATAAAGAGACGAATTAGCGCAAGGTGAAGGGAGCATCCTTCACCGCCGACAAGGCAAACTCAAGATTTCCTCAGCAACAGCTAAAACGGCTTATTTCACCTTGCGCAAATTGAACGTACTCGCTTCGCTCGTTATCGTTACATTTTGCACCATGTCATCCTGAATTCGCTTCAGGGTCCATGCTTTTCCAGTTTTTGTCAGGTTGCTGAGTTTGTAGAGGTGTATTGATTCTGTTCGGTTAAACCGGCTCACTTCACCCTTCACCTTGAGCAAATTGAACGTACTCGCTTCGCTCGCTGTCGTTACATTTTGCACCATGTCATCCTGAACTCGTTTCAGGATCCATTTCTTTTGTGCCTAATATATGGTTTCCGGAGCAAGTCCGGAATGACATAGACAAAACATGATATAGATTGTTAGCAGTGTATTGACTTTGTTTAGTTAAAACGGCTTATTTCACCTTGCGTAAAAAGAGCGTATTCACTTCGTTCATTGTCGCTAACCTTTTACACTTTTCTTACGCAAAATGAGCGTACTCGCTTCGCTCGCTATCGTTACATTTTGTACTTTTATCCACAGGTTTGTGTGTATAACTTGTGTGTCTAGGACTGTACTTTTTGAGGTTAACTAATTAAATAAATTTATTAAGAAAAAAGCGAAAAAAACGCTTGCGCCAATCTTAAATCTCCCTATAATGCGCACCCACTGACACGGAGCAACACGCTGAAAAGCAAGCAGCAAAGTGAAGGTTAAAGCCAAACTGAAAGCTTAATTGAAAATAAATTAAATTTTCTAGTTGACTTTAAAAGTGAAGCGGTTAATATGGCGCTCCACTTCGCAGCAACGCTGCGGTAACTAACCAAGAGTTAGTTACATTGTTCTTTAAAAATATGAAGCAATCATCTGTGTGGGCACTCGTACAGATTGAGTTCTAACAGCTCTTGATTCAGGAGCAAAAGAATTAGAGTCTCAATTTCTTATGAGTGACTATATAGTCAATTTATACAGAATTCATTGAGCACGAATCTTCGGATTCAAAAAACTTTTAATTGAAGAGTTTGATCATGGCTCAGATTGAACGCTGGCGGCAGGCCTAACACATGCAAGTCGAGCGGTAACATTTCTAGCTTGCTAGAAGATGACGAGCGGCGGACGGGTGAGTAATGCTTGGGAACGTGCCGTAAGGTGGGGGACAACCATTGGAAACGATGGCTAATACCGCATAATGTCTACGGACCAAAGGGGGCTTCGGCTCTCGCCTTATGATCGGCCCAAGTGGGATTAGCTAGTTGGTAAGGTAATGGCTTACCAAGGCGACGATCCCTAGCTGGTTTGAGAGGATGATCAGCCACACTGGAACTGAGACACGGTCCAGACTCCTACGGGAGGCAGCAGTGGGGAATATTGCACAATGGGCGCAAGCCTGATGCAGCCATGCCGCGTGTGTGAAGAAGGCCTTCGGGTTGTAAAGCACTTTCAGTAAGGAGGAAAGGTTAGTAGTTAATACCTGCTAGCTGTGACGTTACTTACAGAAGAAGCACCGGCTAACTCCGTGCCAGCAGCCGCGGTAATACGGAGGGTGCGAGCGTTAATCGGAATTACTGGGCGTAAAGCGTACGCAGGCGGTTTGTTAAGCGAGATGTGAAAGCCCCGGGCTCAACCTGGGAACTGCATTTCGAACTGGCAAACTAGAGTGTGATAGAGGGTGGTAGAATTTCAGGTGTAGCGGTGAAATGCGTAGAGATCTGAAGGAATACCGATGGCGAAGGCAGCCACCTGGGTCAACACTGACGCTCATGTACGAAAGCGTGGGGAGCAAACAGGATTAGATACCCTGGTAGTCCACGCCGTAAACGATGTCTACTAGGAGCTGGGGTCTTCGGACAACTTTTCCAAAGCTAACGCATTAAGTAGACCGCCTGGGGAGTACGGCCGCAAGGTTAAAACTCAAATGAATTGACGGGGGCCCGCACAAGCGGTGGAGCATGTGGTTTAATTCGATGCAACGCGAAGAACCTTACCTACACTTGACATACAGAGAACTTACCAGAGATGGTTTGGTGCCTTCGGGAACTCTGATACAGGTGCTGCATGGCTGTCGTCAGCTCGTGTTGTGAGATGTTGGGTTAAGTCCCGCAACGAGCGCAACCCCTATCCTTAGTTGCCAGCGATTCGGTCGGGAACTCTAAGGAGACTGCCGGTGATAAACCGGAGGAAGGTGGGGACGACGTCAAGTCATCATGGCCCTTACGTGTAGGGCTACACACGTGCTACAATGGCAGATACAGAGTGCTGCGAACTTGCGAGAGTAAGCGAATCACTTAAAGTCTGTCGTAGTCCGGATTGGAGTCTGCAACTCGACTCCATGAAGTCGGAATCGCTAGTAATCGCGGATCAGAATGCCGCGGTGAATACGTTCCCGGGCCTTGTACACACCGCCCGTCACACCATGGGAGTGGGTTGCTCCAGAAGTAGGTAGCTTAACCTTCGGGGGGGCGCTTACCACGGAGTGATTCATGACTGGGGTGAAGTCGTAACAAGGTAGCCCTAGGGGAACCTGGGGCTGGATCACCTCCTTAACGATTTAGAACAGATTTGTTCGAAGTGTCCACACAGATGATTGTTAGTTAGCTTTATAGCTAATTAATATTGCTCTTTAAAAATTTGGAAAGCTGATAATTAAATTCTCGAATAACAAGCAATTGTTATTCAGAGTTTTCGAAAGAAAATGCCGATTAATCATTTAGTTGATTAATTAGCGTCTACTTTAGTATTACTTAACTTCTGGCGAAGTTAAAACTGTCTTTGACGATACAAACCATTTTGGGTTGTATGGTTAAGTGACTAAGCGTACACGGTGGATGCCTTGGCAGTTGGAGGCGATGAAGGACGTACTAACTTGCGATAAGCTAAGTCAAGCCAGTAAGAGGCACTTGAGACTTAGATTTCCGAATGGGGAAACCCACCGCTTAGCGGTATCTTGCAGTGAATACATAGCTGTAAGAGGCAAACCGGGAGAACTGAAACATCTAAGTACCCCGAGGAAAAGAAATCAACCGAGATTCCGAAAGTAGCGGCGAGCGAAATCGGATTAGCCCTTAAGCTTCAGTGTAATTAGTGGAACCTTCTGGAAAGTTGGACGACACAGGGTGACAGTCCCGTACACGAAAATTTATCTGAAGTGAAATCGAGTAGGTCGGAGCACGTGAAACTTTGACTGAATATGGGGGGACCATCCTCCAAGGCTAAATACTCCCAACTGACCGATAGTGAACCAGTACCGTGAGGGAAAGGCGAAAAGAACCCCTGTGAGGGGAGTGAAATAGAACCTGAAACCGTGTACGTACAAGCAGTAGGAGCCCTTCGAGGGTGACTGCGTACCTTTTGTATAATGGGTCAGCGACTTATATTCTGTAGCGAGGTTAACCATTTAGGGGAGCCGTAGCGAAAGCGAGTCTTAACTGGGCGCTTAAGTTGCAGGGTATAGACCCGAAACCCGGTGATCTAGCCATGGGCAGGTTGAAGGTCAGGTAACACTGACTGGAGGACCGAACCCACTAACGTTGAAAAGTTAGGGGATGACCTGTGGCTAGGAGTGAAAGGCTAATCAAACCGGGAGATAGCTGGTTCTCCCCGAAATCTATTTAGGTAGAGCCTCGGACGAATACTTACGGGGGTAGAGCACTGTTAAGGCTAGGGGGTCATCCCGACTTACCAACCCTTTGCAAACTCCGAATACCGTAAAGTACTATCCGGGAGACACACGGTGGGTGCTAACGTCCATCGTGGAGAGGGAAACAACCCAGACCGTCAGCTAAGGTCCCAAAGTGTATGTTAAGTGGGAAACGATGTGGGAAGGCTAAAACAGCTAGGAGGTTGGCTTAGAAGCAGCCATCCTTTAAAGAAAGCGTAATAGCTCACTAGTCGAGTCGGCCTGCGCGGAAGATGTAACGGGGCTAAACATACCACCGAAGCTACGGCTGCGAACTTATGTTCGCGGGGTAGGGGAGCGTTCTGTAAGCGGCTGAAGGTGAACTGTAAGGTTTGCTGGACGTATCAGAAGTGCGAATGCTGACATGAGTAACGATAATGCGGGTGAAAAACCCGCACGCCGGAAGACCAAGGGTTCCTATCCCATGTTAATCAGGGTAGGGTGAGTCGACCCCTAAGGCGAGGCTGAAGAGCGTAGTCGATGGGAAACGGGTTAATATTCCCGTACTTGGTATAAATGCGATGGGGGGACGGAGCAGGCTAGGCAAGCATGGCGTTGGTTGTCCATGTGAAAGGCTGTAGGCTGGTGACTTAGGAAAATCCGGGTCGCTAAGGCTGAGAGTCGAGACGAGCTACTACGGTAGTGAAGTTGTTGATGCCCTACTTCCAGGAAAAGCCTCTAAGCTTCAGTTTATATCGAATCGTACCCTAAACCGACACAGGTGGTCAGGTAGAGAATACTAAGGCGCTTGAGAGAACTCGGGTGAAGGAACTAGGCAAAATTGTACCGTAACTTCGGGAGAAGGTACGCTCTTGTTTGTGAAGGATTTACTCCGTAAGCAAACGAGAGCCGCAGTGACCAGGTGGCTGGGACTGTTTATTAAAAACACAGCACTGTGCAAAATCGTAAGATGACGTATACGGTGTGACACCTGCCCGGTGCCGGAAGGTTAATTGATGGGGTTAGACATTTGTCGAAGCTCTTGATCGAAGCCCCGGTAAACGGCGGCCGTAACTATAACGGTCCTAAGGTAGCGAAATTCCTTGTCGGGTAAGTTCCGACCTGCACGAATGGTGTAACCATGGCCACGCTGTCTCCACCCGAGACTCAGTGAAATTGAAATCGCAGTGAAGATGCTGTGTACCCGCGGCTAGACGGAAAGACCCCGTGAACCTTTACTACAGCTTGGCACTGAACATTGACCCTACATGTGTAGGATAGGTGGGAGGCTTTGAAGCACAGTCGCTAGATTGTGTGGAGCCGTCCTTGAAATACCACCCTTGTAGTGTTGATGTTCTAACTTAGGTCCCTAATCGGGATTGAGGACAGTGCCTGGTGGGTAGTTTGACTGGGGCGGTCTCCTCCCAAAGAGTAACGGAGGAGCACGAAGGTTGGCTAAGTACGGTCGGACATCGTACGGTTAGTGTAATGGTAGAAGCCAGCTTAACTGCGAGACAGACACGTCGAGCAGGTACGAAAGTAGGTCATAGTGATCCGGTGGTTCTGAATGGAAGGGCCATCGCTCAACGGATAAAAGGTACTCCGGGGATAACAGGCTGATACCGCCCAAGAGTTCATATCGACGGCGGTGTTTGGCACCTCGATGTCGGCTCATCACATCCTGGGGCTGAAGTCGGTCCCAAGGGTATGGCTGTTCGCCATTTAAAGTGGTACGCGAGCTGGGTTTAGAACGTCGTGAGACAGTTCGGTCCCTATCTGCCGTGGGCGTTTGAGAATTGAGAGGGGCTGCTCCTAGTACGAGAGGACCGGAGTGGACGAACCGCTGGTGTTCGGGTTGTTATGCCAATAGCATTGCCCGGTAGCTACGTTCGGAATCGATAACCGCTGAAAGCATCTAAGCGGGAAGCGAGCCTCGAGATGAGTTCTCACTTTAACTTTAAGTTAACTGAAGGGCCGTTGAAGACTACAACGTTGATAGGCGAGATGTGGAAGTGCTGTGAGGCATTGAGCTAACTCGTACTAATTACCCGTGAGGCTTAACCATACAACGCCAAAGTGGTTTTAAGCTTGTTAGAAGTTAAGAATATAAGTAGACGATAAGAATTTAATTACGCTCTCCGAATTTAAGCATTGTGACTAGATAAGCTCTTATGAGAAATCAATTCACCTTGCGCAAATGAAATGACAAAAAGACGTCATTAACCATTTGCACGAAAAGAATTTGCTTGGTAACCATAGCATTTTGGAACCACCTGATCCCATGCCGAACTCAGTAGTGAAACGAAATAGCGCCGATGATAGTGTGGGGTTTCCCATGTGAAAGTAGGACATTGCCAAGCGCCAAATTAAAGAAAGCCCGATTCGAAAGAGTCGGGCTTTTTTCGTGCTAAATCGTCTCGAATATTGTAGAGGTCATGCACATTGATAAAGAGACGAATTAGCACAAGGTGAAGGGAGCAACCTTCACCGTTTTAACTCTTTACTCCTTTTGAATACAGTCCCTCAGCAACGGTTAAAATAGTTCATTGCACCTTGCACAAAAAGGGCGTACTCACTGCGTTCATTGTCGCTAGCCTTTTGCACGATAAGCGCAAGGTGAAGGGAGTAACCTTCACTGCTTTCATCCTTTACTTATTTTGAATACAGTCCCTTAGCAACGGTTAAAACGGCTTATTTCACCTTGCGCAAATTGAACGTACTCGCTTCGCTCATTATCGCTACATTTTGCACGTCAATCACCTTGCACAAAAAGGGCGTACTCACTGCGTTCGCTGTCGCTAACCTTTTACACCACGTCATCCTGAACTCGTTTCAGGAGCCATGCTTTGTTAGTTTTGACGCGGTTGCTGAATTTGTAGAGGTGTATTGATTCTGTTCGGTTAAACCGGTTCACTTCACCTTGAGCAAATTGAACGTACTCGCTTCGCTCGCTGTCGTTACATTTTGCACCATGTCATCCTGAACTCGCTTCAGGATCCATTTCTTTTGTGCCTAATATATGGTTTCCGGAGCAAGTCCGGAATGACATAGACAAAACATGATATAGATTGTTAGCAGTGTATTGACTTTGTTTAGTTAAAACGGCTTATTTCACCTTGCGTAAAAAGAGCGTATTCACTTCGTTCATTGTCGCTAACCTTTTACACTTTTCTTGCGCAAATTGAACGTACTCGCTTCGCTCGCTATCGTTACATTTTGTACTTTTATCCACAGGTTTTTGTGTATAACTTGTGTGTCTAGGCTGTGCTTTTTGAGGTTAACTAATTAAATAAATTTATTAAGAAAAAAGCGAAAAAAACGCTTGCGCCAATCTTAAATCTCCCTATAATGCGCACCCACTGACACGGAGCAACATGCTGAAAAGCAAGCAGCAAAGTGAAAGTGAAAGCCAAACTGAAAGCTTAATTGAAAATAAATTAAATTTTCTAGTTGACTTTAAAAGTGAAGCGGTTAATATGGCGCTCCACTTCGCAGCAACGCTGCGGTGACTAACCAAGAGTTAGTTACATTGTTCTTTAAAAATATGAAGCAATCATCTGTGTGGGCACTCGTACAGATTGAGTTCTAACAAAATATTTAGAGTCTCAATTTCTTATGAGTGACTATATAGTCAATTTATACAGAATTCATTGAGCACGAATCTTCGGATTCAAAAAACTTTTAATTGAAGAGTTTGATCATGGCTCAGATTGAACGCTGGCGGCAGGCCTAACACATGCAAGTCGAGCGGTAACATTTCTAGCTTGCTAGAAGATGACGAGCGGCGGACGGGTGAGTAATGCTTGGGAACGTGCCGTAAGGTGGGGGACAACCATTGGAAACGATGGCTAATACCGCATAATGTCTACGGACCAAAGGGGGCTTCGGCTCTCGCCTTATGATCGGCCCAAGTGGGATTAGCTAGTTGGTAAGGTAATGGCTTACCAAGGCGACGATCCCTAGCTGGTTTGAGAGGATGATCAGCCACACTGGAACTGAGACACGGTCCAGACTCCTACGGGAGGCAGCAGTGGGGAATATTGCACAATGGGCGCAAGCCTGATGCAGCCATGCCGCGTGTGTGAAGAAGGCCTTCGGGTTGTAAAGCACTTTCAGTAAGGAGGAAAGGTTAGTAGTTAATACCTGCTAGCTGTGACGTTACTTACAGAAGAAGCACCGGCTAACTCCGTGCCAGCAGCCGCGGTAATACGGAGGGTGCGAGCGTTAATCGGAATTACTGGGCGTAAAGCGTACGCAGGCGGTTTGTTAAGCGAGATGTGAAAGCCCCGGGCTCAACCTGGGAACTGCATTTCGAACTGGCAAACTAGAGTGTGATAGAGGGTGGTAGAATTTCAGGTGTAGCGGTGAAATGCGTAGAGATCTGAAGGAATACCGATGGCGAAGGCAGCCACCTGGGTCAACACTGACGCTCATGTACGAAAGCGTGGGGAGCAAACAGGATTAGATACCCTGGTAGTCCACGCCGTAAACGATGTCTACTAGGAGCTGGGGTCTTCGGACAACTTTTCCAAAGCTAACGCATTAAGTAGACCGCCTGGGGAGTACGGCCGCAAGGTTAAAACTCAAATGAATTGACGGGGGCCCGCACAAGCGGTGGAGCATGTGGTTTAATTCGATGCAACGCGAAGAACCTTACCTACACTTGACATACAGAGAACTTACCAGAGATGGTTTGGTGCCTTCGGGAACTCTGATACAGGTGCTGCATGGCTGTCGTCAGCTCGTGTTGTGAGATGTTGGGTTAAGTCCCGCAACGAGCGCAACCCCTATCCTTAGTTGCCAGCGATTCGGTCGGGAACTCTAAGGAGACTGCCGGTGATAAACCGGAGGAAGGTGGGGACGACGTCAAGTCATCATGGCCCTTACGTGTAGGGCTACACACGTGCTACAATGGCAGATACAGAGTGCTGCGAACTTGCGAGAGTAAGCGAATCACTTAAAGTCTGTCGTAGTCCGGATTGGAGTCTGCAACTCGACTCCATGAAGTCGGAATCGCTAGTAATCGCGGATCAGAATGCCGCGGTGAATACGTTCCCGGGCCTTGTACACACCGCCCGTCACACCATGGGAGTGGGTTGCTCCAGAAGTAGGTAGCTTAACCTTCGGGGGGGCGCTTACCACGGAGTGATTCATGACTGGGGTGAAGTCGTAACAAGGTAGCCCTAGGGGAACCTGGGGCTGGATCACCTCCTTAACGATTTAGAACAGATTTGTTCGAAGTGTCCACACAGATGATTGTTAGTTAGCTTTATAGCTAATTAATATTGCTCTTTAAAAATTTGGAAAGCTGATAATTAAATTCTCGAATAACAAGCAATTGTTATTCAGAGTTTTCGAAAGAAAATGCCGATTAATCATTTAGTTGATTAATTAGCGTCTACTTTAGTATTACTTAACTTCTGGCGAAGTTAAAACTGTCTTTGACGATACAAACCATTTTGGGTTGTATGGTTAAGTGACTAAGCGTACACGGTGGATGCCTTGGCAGTTGGAGGCGATGAAGGACGTACTAACTTGCGATAAGCTAAGTCGAGCCAGTAAGAGGCACTTGAGACTTAGATTTCCGAATGGGGAAACCCACCGCTTAGCGGTATCTTACAGTGAATACATAGCTGTAAGAGGCAAACCGGGAGAACTGAAACATCTAAGTACCCCGAGGAAAAGAAATCAACCGAGATTCCGAAAGTAGCGGCGAGCGAAATCGGATTAGCCCTTAAGCTTCAGTGTAATTAGTGGAACCTTCTGGAAAGTTGGACGACACAGGGTGACAGTCCCGTACACGAAAATTTATCTGAAGTGAAATCGAGTAGGTCGGAGCACGTGAAACTTTGACTGAATATGGGGGGACCATCCTCCAAGGCTAAATACTCCCAACTGACCGATAGTGAACCAGTACCGTGAGGGAAAGGCGAAAAGAACCCCTGTGAGGGGAGTGAAATAGAACCTGAAACCGTGTACGTACAAGCAGTAGGAGCCCTTCGAGGGTGACTGCGTACCTTTTGTATAATGGGTCAGCGACTTATATTCTGTAGCGAGGTTAACCATTTAGGGGAGCCGTAGCGAAAGCGAGTCTTAACTGGGCGCTTAAGTTGCAGGGTATAGACCCGAAACCCGGTGATCTAGCCATGGGCAGGTTGAAGGTCAGGTAACACTGACTGGAGGACCGAACCCACTAACGTTGAAAAGTTAGGGGATGACCTGTGGCTAGGAGTGAAAGGCTAATCAAACCGGGAGATAGCTGGTTCTCCCCGAAATCTATTTAGGTAGAGCCTCGGACGAATACTTACGGGGGTAGAGCACTGTTAAGGCTAGGGGGTCATCCCGACTTACCAACCCTTTGCAAACTCCGAATACCGTAAAGTACTATCCGGGAGACACACGGTGGGTGCTAACGTCCATCGTGGAGAGGGAAACAACCCAGACCGTCAGCTAAGGTCCCAAAGTGTATGTTAAGTGGGAAACGATGTGGGAAGGCTAAAACAGCTAGGAGGTTGGCTTAGAAGCAGCCATCCTTTAAAGAAAGCGTAATAGCTCACTAGTCGAGTCGGCCTGCGCGGAAGATGTAACGGGGCTAAACATACCACCGAAGCTACGGCTGCGAACTTATGTTCGCGGGGTAGGGGAGCGTTCTGTAAGTGGCTGAAGGTGTGCCGGGAG
>NZ_JWIC01000001.1:0-295000 GCF_000814765.1 Pseudoalteromonas luteoviolacea | reverse complement strand
TTGCCACACTTGATGCCAATAATAATGCTCTGCAATATTGACCAACTCAGTTGAATGATAAATATCGACCTGACAATCTTGTGCAAATGCGGAAATTAAATTACCAGTGTAAGTATTTTTCGACGTTGCAGGGGTAGCCAATAGACCAATATGCTTACTCTCACTGGTTATTGCCGCAGGTTTAATCGCAGGAACGACTCCCACAATGGGAATATCTGTATATTGACGTGCAGTGTCTAACGCATATGTTGACGCGGTATTACACGCAATGACGATGACATCTACGGTGCTTTGTGTTCTATTTAACCAAGCGAGTAAAGACACCAATCTTGTTTTGATTGTTTCTTGGGACTGTAATCCATATGGAAGTAATGCATTATCCATTACATAGCTGTAATGTGCATAGGGCAGTTTTTCTTTAAGGTGTGATAGGACGCTCGTTCCACCAATTCCTGAGTCAAATACGAGTATATGTGGCAAACTTAAGTCTCCAAACAATCAAGACTCGAAGTTTGCCACGCTATCCAAAGAAAATAAACAACGCCGAAGTGACTTAACTATTTTGTGTCTCTTCTTTACTATTTAGGGTGCTAAAGTAGTTTTGTGCATAATCTAAAAACTGATTTAGTCTTTGTTGCCCTTCATTCATCCATGCCATGATATCTGGAAGCTGTGCTTGAAGGCCAAGTGATTCAGCATCGCTATTGAGCCCCTCTAAGCGCTTATCCAAAGGTGCAAACGCCTGTTCTAATTCTTTCATCGGATTACTTTGCTGATACTGAGCAATGGCTGCAGACGTTTTACTTTGCCTTAAATCCATCGTGAAGTTTGTAATTTGTTCGTTATCCAAACTCAACCCTTGCGCTAATTCAAATGCGTCATCGAACTCACCAGCAAAAAACGAGTCACTTACATCGCGAATATCTTCCATCATAGCATTAATCGCTTCTTGCTCTTTTTCATTCAGCTCACCATTAACGCTAATAGAAAAGCTCACCTCTTGAGATGCACTTTCACCATATGCAAAACCAACATTATCACCATTACGCTCGTAACTAGCACCGCGTGACTGGCTATATGCGTCACTGAATGAAATAACAACTTCGTCCCCCTCTGCTGTCGTAAATGCATATTCGGCTTTATTCGATAAACTCGCAAACTGCGCAGCACTGACGGATAAATGCTGAGGTGTCGGGTTGAACAGCTCTTTTTCAAACTCATCTAGGCCATTAAAGATCCCTTCTTTTGACTTTTCTATCCCCTCAGAGATCTCATCATCAAATAGTCCGGAATCTTTCAATTCACCTGTGGCTTCATCAATACCTGTTTGTACGCCTTTGCGTGCTTGTTCTAGCATATTCTTCAGTGTATCGTCGTCTTGACCATCTGCTTTTGCTTTATTGATGGCCCCCTGTACAAAGCCTAGAACATTTTTCACGATCTCTTCGTAATCAAATAATGGCTTTTCAGGCTCATCTTTTTTCTCGATACCGAGTGCTTGGGCCAACTTATCATCGAGCACTTTTGCTGCGACCTGCGACTTATTACCCTGATAAACATCTGAATTTATCGAGATATTAGGCACACTTGGTTTAGCTTTTGCTGCATTATGCTGCATTGCTGGATTCAACAGCTGATTCAACTGTCCGATCTTCATGATTGCTCTCCGCTATACCCTACCAGTTAATTATCGGCCATATGTGACAAAGCTAAAGGTGATTTGTACAATAAAAGTGCAATTTTAAGTGTAAGCACTGGACAAATGTTCCTCGCCCCCTAAAATAGCGCCTCCTTGCAATATATAAAGGTAGCCTCAGCATGGCCGTGATCAAAATCGATGCTTCGCAATACGAACAACAGCTTTTAGAAAAACAACAGCGTATCAGCGCACAATTCGCTCGCTTCAATGCGCCAGAACTAGAAGTATATGACTCAGAAAAAAGCCATTATAGGCAACGTTGTGAGTTTCGAGTGTGGCACGATGGCGAAGATTTGTATCACATCATGTTCGACCAACAAAGCAAAGAAAAAATACGCGTAGACCACTTTGATCCAGGCGCACCTTTAGTCAATGAACTCATGCAAGTCATGATGGAAAAACTACGTCATAACGAGATCTTAAGACGCAAATTATTTCAAATTGACTACTTATCGACACTGAGTGGCGAAATACTTGTTAGCTTACTTTATCACAAGCAGCTTGATGATAATTGGCGTGAAGCAATGACTGCGCTGAGAAAAGAGCTACAACAAACCTACAAAATCGATTTTATCGGCCGTGCTAGAAAACAAAAAGTCGTATTTGGTGACGACTTTGTAACTGAAAAGCTCACTGTAGATGATAAAGCATATACCTACCAGCAAGTCGAAAATAGCTTCACCCAGCCAAATGCCAAAGTGAATGAAAAGATGCTGTCATGGGCTAAATCGATTGCCCGACCGCTATCTAATGATTTGCTCGAGCTTTATTGTGGTAATGGTAATTTTTCTATTGCTCTAGCGGAACATTTTGACCGTGTTTTAGCAACGGAAATTTCTAAGTCTTCGGTGCATTCGGCACAATACAATATTGCCGCCAATCACGTCTCCAACCTCGATATCATCCGTATGTCGAGTGAAGAGTTCACAGATGCAATGCAAGGTAAACGTCATTTTTCTCGCCTCAATGGCATCGATCTGAACTCTTATAATTGCCAAACCATATTAGTTGATCCACCTCGCGCAGGCATGGATGAACTCACCTGTCGACTGGTGAGTAATTATGACAACATTATCTATATATCGTGTAATCCAGACACGCTGGAGAGAGACCTAGACATACTGAGTGAAACGCATGACATCGCTCGCATCGCTATCTTTGACCAGTTCCCTTACACACATCATGTTGAATCAGGTGTATTTTTGACACTCAAATAACCTATTTCATATTTCATAAAAAACCCCGCAAATGCGGGGTTTTTTATCATCAATACACTATATTACTTACTTGCTAAATAATTAATCAGCTTCGCAATATCCTCTGGGCTTGTCACACCAGACTCTCTGCCCAGTACTAACTTGTACTTACCGCTAACAATGAACGTTGGAACACTTGATAGCGCGCCTTTTTCCTGCAGCTGCTTTTGTTGTCTCGCCATTTTAGATGCTTTAGTGCGCACAGAGAAGCTTTTATACATCTTATCAAACTTAGCACCATCAACACCCTGTGCTACAAATACATCTTTAATGTCCGCAAGCTCATTGAACTTTCCACGCTTCGTATGAATATGGTTAAACATTGCAGAAACAATTTGTTTTTTCTGAGGCAAAACGTCAGCAGTTGCCAATGCCGTTGCAATCATTTTTTGATGCTCAGGATCGCGAACCCCGACGAAATCAACATGACTTTTCTTGAATTTCACGCCTTCATCAAGTTTCGGCGTAAACTTGTCAATCAAGCCTTCGAAGTTATTACAGGCAGGGCAATAAAATGAGAAGTACTCGGTCACTTCTGGCTTTTTGGTGCCGCGTTCAGCAATCACTTCATAGTGCTTGCCTTCTTCAAATGTTGCAGCACTTGCTGCCAATGGTAAAACCAACGCTAACAGCGCAGCTTTAATTGATTTCAACATATTATTCTCCAACTATTATTTTTCTAGTAAATACTTAACTAATTCATTGAACTGAGCTTGGCTGTTCAAAGAGCTGGTGATCACGCGGTATTTATCATTCACGATAAAAGTAGGTACGCCCCGCACTGCACCAGCTTCACTGAATCGCTTTTGTTCATCCTGCATGGCCTTTTCAGCTGAGATAACAGGCATACTTGCTAATGCTGAATCAAACTTTTCCGCTGAAACCCCATGCGCTTCTAATAGCTTTTGTACATCTTTCATGTTGGCAAAGCGACCATTCTGCTCGTGAATGGTGCTGAATACTTGATCAACAACTTGTGATTCGACACCAAATTGCTTAGCAATGATGTAACCATAACTCAGATAACCTTGTACTTCCGGTGGTAGGCCGCCTAAAAAGTTAACGTGGAGCTTTTCAAGTGGCACTGTAGCCGGCAGGCTTGCATCTAACGCTTTTGCTACGCCTTCAAACCTATAACAAGCAGGGCAATAAAATGAGAAGAACTCAACAACCCTAGGTGCTTTGCTTTTTTCTAATGACAGTGTTTCGTAGTGCACACTTTCTTTAAAGTCAGCAGCAAATGCAGCAAGTGGCAAACACAGTGCCAACAATGCTACTTTAATTGATTTCAACATGTACTTTCTCTCTTAAATTTTATGGATAAATTGTTAGAGCCGGCTCATCAAGCGCAGCTAATTGTTCTTTTAATGCCAAGATCTGCTGTTCCCAGTATTTGTCTGTTGCAAACCAAGAAAAGTTCCTCGGAAATGCAGGATCTTGCCAACGTTTTGCTAACCACCCCATATAGTGGATCATGCGCATTGCTCGCAGTGGTTCAATTAATTGCAATTGAGTCATATCAAGCTCACTAAACTCCTCATAACCGCCGAGTAAAGTGTCCAATTGCAACGCTTGGTTTTGACGATCACCGTTTAACATCATCCACAGGTCTTGAATCGCGGGCCCTTGACGACAATCATCTAAATCTACGAGCATGAGTTGCTCATGCGACCACAGAATATTGCCAGCATGACAATCTCCATGCAATCTGATCGTATCATTAACTTTGAACTTTTCTTCTGTTTTTTTAACAACTTGCTCTAAAACTGTAGAAAATGCCAATTGCAAATTATGGGGTAAGCACTCACTAGCTAAAATTTCCTGACTCGCTTCCGTTAAAAAGCTTTCAGTATCTATACTCGGCCGACATTCAAAACTGTATTTTTTTGAGACACTATGCAGCCTGCCGATGTAACGCCCAAGCACTTCTAATTGATCTAGGTTATCCATTTCAAATTGTCGGCCACCCACACTTGGAAACAAGGCAAAACGATAGCCTTGATGCGCAAACAAGCTTTCATTATCACGCCTGATTGGGCAAACAACAGGTACTTCAGCTTCTGCCACCTCAAAGGAAAATGCATGCTCTTCCCTGATTTGTTCATTTGACCAGCGGTTTGGTCGATAGAACTTTGCAACATAACGCTTGGCATCATCACCACGAAACTGATAAACACGGTTTTCATAACTATTTAAAGGCAGGAGACCTGATTCAGGATAAATACCGATGCTTTCGATTGCATCAAGAATGAGATCAGGTGTGAGGTTTTGATAGCTAAAGTCGCTCATTGCTGCTGTCCATTGAAAATATAAAAGATCTGGTATTGGCATATCTTGCCTTTAGACCACAGCACCATAGGATAAAGCGTAGTATGTTAGGAAGCAAAATATATTATGGCTTGAGTGTTTATTCTATATTTCACTCAAGCCATAAATAGCACTAGCGCCCTTTAAAGAAATTAGTTGGCTGAGATACTTGAGATTGTGATCCCTCATCACTCGACAGTACAAAATGAAATTCAGTCACAGGTTTTGTGAGATCATAAGGGTCCATGACAACTGACACAGGTATATCTAGTGTCGACCCAGCTGCCACCGTAGCAGATTGCTTGCCTAGTAGTTCAAAGTGCTCAAGACCTGTCACTGAAATAGTAAATGTTTGCACTGACTGCGCTTTATTGATGAGTTTGAGAGTGTACGTGTTTTCGACCATCCCATCATAGTTTACCCGATAGAGCTGGTTTCTATCCCTAATGATGTCTAGTTCAAAAGTTTTACGCATTGCTATATTTGCCGCTAACGCACCGCTTAATACTAACAAAATAAGGATATAACCAATTAACTTCATACGTACAGGTTGGGTAACTTTCTTTGCATGTTCTAAATTTCGCTCCGTTGTATACGAAATTAACCCCCGTGCATAATTCATTTTATCCATCACACCATCACATGCATCGATACACGCGCCACAGTTAATACATTCATATTGCAAACCGTTGCGAATATCAATCCCAGTAGGACACACCTGCACACATAACTTACAATCAATACAGTCACCTAGCCCCAGCGCTTTAGGATCTTGTTTTCGGCCCCTTGGTCCTCGCCCCTCTCCACGCTTGTTGTCGTAGCTGACGGTAAACGTGTCTTTATCAAACATGGCAGATTGAAAACGTGAATAAGGGCAAATGTGCAGACACATGATCTCTCGCATCCACCCGGCATTACCATATGTACAGATGGCAAATACCACCACACTCACGGTGGCGTAGCCACTGGCAGAGAACATCAATAAATCCGGTAATAACGTTCTGATAGGCGTGAAATAACCAACAAACGTTACCGCCGTATAAAATGAAAATACAGACCAACTAAAATGCTTCATCCCTTTACGAAGAAATTTATCTAAGTCCATAGGACGTTGATCTAATTTTTTCCGCTGATTAGCAGAGCCCTCACATTTCTCTTCAAACCAAATGAAGATAAATGTCCAAACAGTTTGAGGACATGTATATCCACACCAAACCCGTCCATAAAAAGTAGTAACCAAAAAGAGTGCAAAGGCAGCTATCATTAATATGAATGCTAAGATGGTTAAATCTTGTGGCCAAAGTGTCAGGCCAAAGATATTAAATTTCTGCTCAAACAAATCAAACAACACAGCTTGTTGACCATTAAAATTGAGCCAGGGTAAAAGCATAAAGGCCAGCATGCCCAAAAAACCAATTCGCTGTCGAAGCAATTGATGCATGCCTTTTACCGCTCGCACATAGATACGATTGCGCGGATTAAACCTATCGGGCTGGAGGTTTTCGGGTTTTTGGATCTCTACTGGGATATTCTTAATCTTGATCTTATTGTCCATACAAGCTCCTTAAGCGCTTTGGACAGGCTACTTGCTACAGTGACCTTACTTTTACTAAGGATATTATATGCAACAGCACGCTTTTCGCGTAACCTTAAATCGCACGACGGTGACAAAAACTACGAATATTTCCTGAGCAATTCGCTTGCTTTTGATTCTTGCATTTTATTACACTGTGACTTTGATTGAGTCGAATAGATCAAATTAGCGAGATTTATGAAAAAATATCTTTTATTAGTACTCATTGTGTTGGCCCTTTTCACCATAGATCACCCTTTGATTAAAGAGCCAAGAGATAAATTACTACAGCAAGGCGTCGATACACTCGGCGAAACTAGCCAAACCCAATATAGCCTTGCAGCTAAACAAGCTAGGCATGAAATAGCAAGAGAAATTGAGCTCTCTGCCTCTGAGCAGGCATACTTGCTTGATGCTTTAGCAACAGATGAAAAAGTAAAGGTGTTTCACGTACGATTCTGCCAAGAACATGAGCTCAACTTATACTTTTTTGGACCCAAGCTAAATACAATTTGTGATATTGCGGCCAAGGCAATCAAAAAGGCAGAGTTTTAAATGATTGACATTAATCAATTTAACAAGCTCCGTGCGCGGTCCTTTAACGACCAAAAAGCGCTGTTAAAAAAACTTGCTAAAGGGCAGACAGTGCTTTGTAAAACATGTGGTAAAGCAATAAGTTTAAATGTTGCGGTTAAAGAAGGTGAGAAAGCTTCTGCGCAGTGCCCAACAGGCTGTACGCATATTGAGTTAGACGTAGCCTAAGCTACGTCTCACTTATTAATCGTTATATAAACCACTGCCTAATGCAACCTGCTCAATCAATTCAGCATAAGCTGGCGCAACGTCCGCGGCTAATTGGAACTGCTGAGTAACAAAGTCATTAATGTCAGCTTCGATAGATTGGCAATACACTTCAACCTGCGCATACTCTAAACTAAAAAAGCCTAGCAACTCTGTACTTGTCACAAGTGCCTGCTTGAGTTCATCAGACAGTTGTTCACTCTCATTTAGCTTGTTTAAATAACTTTGGCAACCATGCAAAAAACCGGTACTCCAAAGTTGTTTGTCTTGCCAAAGTGACGCCTCATCAAATGGGAGCGTAAACCCACTTGAAAACACCTGTTCACTGACATGGTGGTGTAGCGCCAGCATTGCAAACACCACATCCTCTGATATTTGCTCATCGCCCCCTGTCACATGACTTAACCACATTTCAGGCTCTATGCCATCGGGACTACACACAGTAGCAAATAAAAACCCTTCTAGTGCTTTTAACTCAAACACCTCTGAATTCGTTTGCATGCGCTGATCTAAGTACGCAATGAGTAGTGCCTCATGAGCAGGCTGGTAACTAAAGTCCATCATTATTTATAAACTCACTGGGTATCGGCCCTGAGAGTCAGGACGCCCTAAATATTTAACCGCATCGTGTACTTCTTTTGGTAGTGATGCATCAGGCTTAACATTACCAGCTACTTTAAACTGCATGTTTTCAGCAAGTGTCGCATCCGCACGCAAACCAAGTAAGTTCTCTGGTTCAACCACAATGGCGATATCCCCTGATTTACAACTCAATACGCCGCTTAATTCACCAACGCTAAACCAGCCAGACATCCCCTTAACTTGAATATCCGGGCTGCTAATATCACCTTTAAGATTTTCACAATAAGGCTGGCCACTCATGTATTCATCCAGTTCTAAGATCACGCGCCCTTTTGCATCAACAGGTAAAGGCAAATTAACTTGGCGCATCGCCTGCTCAACACTGAATCGAAGCGTTGTATTCTCAAGCTCAATGTCATTACCAAATAGGGATACCGCAAAGTGACTACGTCCTGATATTTCAGAAGACTGGCGGGCATTGCCAAAATTGATCTTGCCCTGAACTTGGCCAGTAAGCAGTCCCCACCCGTTCAGTTGCCACTTCACATCATTTAATTGTACATTTTGATATTGCACACCACTTACTTGACCATCCCAAAGTGTGCCCGTCACCGTCCCTAGACGCACATTAGGCGGGATGTGTGACTGTGCTAATTGCAACGCAATTGGCGCTGGAATACTCACGACAGTAAAAACAATAAACGCAAACAAAAAAGCCAATACTACACTAACTGCATTTTTCATATTTAATTCTCTAACACCAAACGGCTCACGCGAACATATCCTTGCTGCGGCTCTTCACCTAAATCAAGATTAGCGACTTTAACCCCATGTTGGTTAGTCAGCACTTCCAGCCAACTGACTAATTTATTGAACTCTACATTATCAATGTTGATACGCAGAGTATTGTCCCTTGGCTGCATCTTGCTGATCTGAATACCATGTCTACCACGAGTACGATTAACCAATTGCGTTAAGTTTTGATTGCGTGATGTGGCTTGATTTGCGCCACTGGCTTTTAATTGTGCAACACTTTTTGACACCCAAGCATGAAAGTTTTGCTGCTTCTGAAGATCAGCTTGCGCTTTTTCTACTCCGTCATTAAGGGGCTTAATGATGCCCATCACCAAAACAAAAATGACAAACACAACACCGGCGACCATCAGCAGTTTTTGCTCTTGCTCTTTGAGAGATTGCCAATAATTAATCACTTGCTGCTTCATGCTGCACCTCTGATTCTTATTTCGCCAATGACGTAATCACCATCTTGATTCAACGCGCCTTGCTGTACTTCAATACCTCTTTGCTCAAGAATAGATTTAACTTGGCTAAATATCTGATATCCTTTCGCTTTAGCTCGGATCCTTAATTCATTCCGCTTGTGATCGTAACGGAAAGTCTCAGGATCAAAATCATCTACCTGCGAATAAATTGACACAAAATGATTGGTTAATTCTAAAAACCCACCTTGCTCACCACCACTTAAGGCATCGAGGTCATTTTGAATTTGTTTACGCAGTAAATGTGGACGTACAACTTTGTTTGGAAATGCTTGCTTATACACATCCATAGCCTGAGCTTTGTAGGCATCCGCTTCGTTTTGCAGCATCACAAGTTGGGTAGACTTCACTGATACAAAAGCCAACAATGCAACCCCCGCAGCCATCACACCAGCTTTCCAATCACGCCACCACTGCGGCTGTTTTTTCTTCGCAGCAAAAAGGCCTTGACGCAAATTAATTGGTAAAGCATTAAGCCCTTTTGCAAAAATCGCCAATGGTAAGTCGTATTCATCTGCTTTAGCATTAAGCTCTTTCGTGCAAACGAGGTTATCTGCAGGGCTATAATGCACAACTTGAGACTCAGGAGTAAGAGACAAGTAGTCACCAACCCAGTCAGACTCGACCGCACTAATATGCCAGTTTTCTCCTTTGAATAACCATTGCTGCTGAAGCTCAATAGCGCTCAATGCATCCGCTTCAGGAGAAGGCAATAATAACGCATCCGGGATCACCACAGTTGGCTCAATATCAAAATCGTCCAATACTGACATCCAAGATTGAAGCCATGCTAAATCACACAAAGCAATATTGATGAAATGCTTATCTTCAATCGTTGCAGGCTCCCCAATTGCGATGAATACATCATCAATGTCACTGGCTACCTGCTCTTCCAACATAAATGGTAATGCGCGCTCTAATTTGCGATTCCACTTGGTTGGCAATGCCACTTGTTTTAGCTGTACATCCGACGCAGGTAACAGTAATGCGATACTGCGCCCCGATGCTTTCTCTGTTAACTCTCCAAGTAACCCACTGTGCTCTAACTCACCACTGGCAATGATCTGCGAATCCGACTCAGACCATATTAACCAACTGACAGGTTCCTGCTGTGACTGGCCTACGCGGACCAATAGTTTTTCTGTCACTGAACGCCTCCAAACTTGCGTGCCAACACAGTTGCTCGACCGTCTTTTATTTCGAGTATTGAGGTCATCTTAAACAACCGCTCATCAAACGACGCCTTGGCACGCAACTTAAAATAATTGCTTGTTATTGTAAAAATTTTCTCAGCTTTTTTAGTATCCTGAGCACCTTGATTTTTTGCTTCCGTAAAGAAATCCTGTAAGTTATCAAATCCTTCTTCTGGGCGTGCTGCAATGACAGCTTCAGCACCAGATAAGCTAAGCCCATCCAGTAATGCACTTAACAATAAAGCCTGCTCAGGCAATACCGTATTCACATTGATAGCCAAATCTGTACTACCAGGTATGACACATACATAAGGTAATAACTTCTCCATGACTAACGGGTTAAACCCTTTAATCACTCTTAATTCACTTTCAGATGCCATCAGATTGTTTGCTGTCATATAGGGCATCTGTCTAGACATATATTCGTCTTCTTCAGCACCAGAACGAAATGTGATGCTGTCTTCGTCCAGCCAATCATAAACGCTGTCAGCCATCGCTTCTTCACTTTCTTGCGCTGGCAAATCCTCAATATTTTTCAATAACTCTAAAAGAGCTCTATGTGCAGGATTGGTTGCGTTGGTGCTAGCATTCTGATCTTTAGGCGCTCTTAACGCATTTAGATTTAAGCACGCTTGTAAGTCCGTTATTTTACCACTCAAGGTACCGTGGTCGACGGGATAAGGCACCTCATCGATAGCCCATGGTTGGCCCAAATGCACTTTATCAGGGTCATCTTTACGGCTTTCCAACAACACTTTTTTCACCAGCTCTTCTGTACCATAGCTGTACCACTTAGCTTGCTGATGCGTTTGAATATTCGCAGCTTTTTGTACTTGTACCATTAGTGATGAGGCCATTTCGGCAGCCAAACTTGCCGCCAATGCAACAATAAATAATACAATTATCAGCGCTGCGCCTTGCTGCTTCCTCATGGTTTCCCTCCACGCTGATTGGCATTGCCGCCTGAATTATTATTGTTGTCGCGATTGAGTCCATCATCTAACCCGTTAGACACGCCATTACCATTACTTTGTGCAGCTTTTGCTTGTTGCACTTTGCCATCTCCTGGTGTCAAGAATACGCGTCTCAATGGCTCAGAGTCCTGCCTCTGAATCGTCACAGCAACAGCCAATGGTAGCGCTTTAATTTGCCAATTATCTTGCCATTTTTGCTTGTCATCTAAAAACTCAAACTTGAGCTCTTCCACCTTATCTAACAACACTTGCGCACGGGGTTCGGTGCCATCTAACTCGTCGACATACACTCGATAAATACGTTCTAATTTATCTTCCTTAACGCGATAACCGACACCTTGCAATTCTGAGCGTGGTAAGAGGCTAACTGGATTCGTCCAGCCATCTCTAATGAACGCAATACCATCGTACTGACTCTCTAAAGCGTAACGACCATGGATGATATAGGTTGGACTAAAGTCGCCCGCTTCATTGCGCACTTCTCGCTTAGTCATTTGATTGAAATCTTGGTCCATAAACCGGAAAGTCGTCTGAAGTCCTTCTAACTCGGCAATGGTCTCATCGGACGCCTCTTTGGCCATGATGGATGTATTTAGGATTTGATGCGATGCGGTAACAATAAAAGCCAAAATCACCAACGCAACCATAACTTCAATCAGTGTAAAACCAACTTGTTTGCGTTTTATAGATAACATCACTTTTTGCCCTTGTGCATGAAAGTGGTCAGGTCGTAGACCGAGTTTTCTCGTCTTTCATCTTCAAACACTTCTATCGTTAATTTTACAAACTCAGCATCCGCGGTCTTTTCTACTTTCTGGCTCCAGTACCACGTATGACCTGCAAACTCTTCATCACCACTGTCAGAATTTTTGCCATTCCATTTACCACCACTGGCTTTCGTACGCGCCATCACCATTTGATTTTCAGCCACCCAAGCGGCATAGGTTTGCTGCTCTATCGTGCTCATATGATTGATGTGTGAACCTGTGGCTTGTAAAGCTGCAATCCCAGCGACTGCAC
This sequence comes from Pseudoalteromonas luteoviolacea, assembly GCF_000814765.1. Classification (GTDB taxonomy): domain Bacteria; phylum Pseudomonadota; class Gammaproteobacteria; order Enterobacterales; family Alteromonadaceae; genus Pseudoalteromonas; species Pseudoalteromonas luteoviolacea_H. Next base: position 282,315 of record NZ_JWIC01000001.1, on the reverse strand, counting down.
ATATGCCCATGGCAACCATCACTTCTAATAGGGTAAACCCGGTCTGTGCTTGCTTAGTCATATTCAGGCTCCCGACGAAGCTTCACTGGCGCCATAAACTCACCTTCAATGTAATACACAGGTTCTGGCTCTTGCGTTAATTCTAGGGATATTTGAAAAGCACTTACTTCACCTGACGATAGAATTAACACCTGTGGTATTTTCTTCTTTTTAAGTTCTAGCAAGTTATCCTCATCGCCAGAACCCATTATTTCTTGCCAATTTGATTGTTCGAGTAAGTTATCTTGTGACCAAGCGAGATCTTCTAACACCAATTCAATCTTGTACTCTTCAGTATACTCAATCGGCTTATAAAGCTCTTCGGCTTCGAAAGTGGTCCACTGCTCACCGTCGAAGACCAAGAACTCTAATGTGCGCTTGTCCAAGTGAAGACCCAACTCAACCTGATTCAATACTGCAAATTCTGATGCCAAATTCACAATACCATGAAGCTTTAACGCTTCTTTTTCTAACAACTCCTCATCATCTTCACCCACTGTGAATGTGACAATTTGAATAGAAAAACCGATGATCAGGATAACCACCAAGATCTCTAAGAGGCTGAACCCCCGAGATCTACTGAGCTTTTGAGTTGAGTAATTCACAGGTAACGACATTAGCGATCTTCTTCATCTCTCCAGTTACCGATATCATCTTCGGTACCGACTTCGCCATCAGGGCCCATTGAGAAAATATCAATTTTGCCAATTTCACCTGGGCTCACTAACTGGTATGGGTTATCCCATGGGTCAAGAGGCAGCTCGTTAATGAAACCACCATCAGGGAAACGCTTTGGCACAGGATCAATCGTTGTTTTCTCAACTAACGCTTCTAAGCCTTGCTCTGTAGTTGGGTAGCGTTTGTTTTGTAACTTGTATATTTTCATCGCGCTTTCAATTTGCGTGATGTCTAAACGCGTTTTATCAATCGCAGCTTGCTCTTGGTTACCCATAATATTAGGTGCGACTATTGACAGGATCATACCGATAATTACCAGTACTACCATTACCTCTAGTAATGAAAAACCAGACTGTTTCTTCACAATTTATACCTCTATGCTGTTGCATTGGCTACACGTGCGTGTAGTCCAGTGTGTTTATCTTTAAATATGTTGACTACAAACCAATTGCTTTGTTCATTGCCATAATAGGTTGGAGTATTGCCATCACGATGAAGAGTACAATTAATGCCATACTGGCAATCATCGCCGGCTCAAGTAGTTTAAGCGAGACGCTTACCATACTTTCAAACTCCCTGTCTTGGTTGTTGGCTGCACGCTCTAACATTTGCTCCAACTCTCCAGACTTTTCACCACTGGCAATCATATGTAGCATCATTGGCGGAAATAGCTTTGTTTGATGTAATGCTGCTTTGAGGCTCGCCCCTTCACTCACATGCGTGGCAGCTTCAGCAACTGCAGCTTTGATTTTCTCATTTTCTAATACCTGACCAGATATTTTCATACCTTCCAGTAACGGCACAGCACTGGATGATAAAATGCTCAAGGTTCTTGCAAATCTAGCAGTATTGATACCACGACTAATCTTACCAATACCTGGTAACTGCAGTAACTTAGTATCATACCAAAAGCGTGCTTTAGGACGCTTTAACGTTTGCTGAACAGCCACAATTAACAGCGCCAAAGACACCGTAGATTGCATCCAATAATCTTGAACAAAATGACTGGCTGCAAGCACCCATTCCGTTGTCCATGGCAACACTTGGTTTGATTTTTCAAATGTTTTGAGAATTTCAGGCACAACTGTACCTAACAACACAGTCACGATTGCGATAGCGAAAACCACCAAAATCATTGGATATACCATAGCCTGTGTTATTTGACTGCGCATATGCTGACGTTGCTCAGTGTAATCCGCCAAACGATTCAATACTTCATCAAGGTGGCCTGACTTTTCCCCAGCAGCAACCATTGAACGATATAAATTATCAAAAACATGCGGGAAGTCTGACATACCATCTGCCAGCGTGTAACCTTCGACCACTTTTGAGCGCACAGCCATGAGCATGCGCTTCAACCTAGGTTTTTCACACTGTTCAGCAACGGCCATCACTGCCGCTTCTACAGGCAATGATGACTGGATCAAAGTGGCAAGCTGACGCGTTATCAGTGCAATATCACTGACCGAGGGCTTATACTTTCTTGCTAAACTAAATCCACCAGTGGATTGAGACTTTTCTTTCTCAGCTGCGGGCTCTACTTCAAGTGGCATCATGGCCTTTTCGCGCAGCATCTGCCTAACTTGTTTGGCAGTATCGGCTTCTAAAATGCCTTTTTTTTCCTTGCCTTTTGCATCCAAGGCACGATATTCAAACGCCGCCATTATCCTTCCTCACGTGTCACTCGCATCACTTCTTCTAGCGTTGTTTGTCCAGCTAGAACACGTGAACAGCCATCTTGGCGAATACTCGGGCTAAATTGACGGATATACTTCTCGACCGCCTGCTCACCTTTACCATTATGGATAAGTTCGCGAATATGCTCATCAACTATGAGTAACTCATGAATACCGGTCCGGCCTTTGTAACCGTTAAAGTTACATTCTTCACAGCCTACAGCGCGATAAATGGTCGTTTGTGACTCTTTTTCAACGCCTAATAACTCACACTCTCGTTCATCTGCCAAATGAGGCTCTTTACAACTTGGGCAAAGTGTACGTACAAGACGCTGTGACAAGACACCGAGTAGCGATGAAGAAAGCAAGAAGGGCTCAACCCCCATGTCTTCCATACGCGTTATCGCACCCGACGCCGTATTTGTATGCAGTGTGGACATTACCAAGTGACCGGTTAGTGAAGCTTGAACAGCGATTTGTCCCGTTTCTAAGTCTCGGATCTCACCGACCATAACAACATCCGGGTCTTGACGAAGAATCGCACGTAATCCTCGTGCAAAAGTCATATCTACTTTCGGATTAACCTGAGTCTGACCAATGCCTGGGATTTCATATTCGATTGGATCTTCAACCGTCAAAATATTGCGGTCTTTAGAGTTAATCTGCGTCATGCCTGCATATAAGGTGGTACTTTTACCAGAACCTGTCGGCCCCGTAACCAAGATAATGCCATGCGGCTTTGCAATAATTTCGGAGAACAACTCGCGATTACGCTCAGTCATTCCCAAGTCTTCTAAATTAAGTCTCGCGTTGTTCTTATCCAATAGACGCAGTACAACTCGCTCACCAAAGCTTGATGGCATAGTCGATACACGCACATCAACTGCACGACCAGCGATTCTCAAACTGATACGACCATCCTGTGGCACCCGCTTTTCAGCGATGTCCAATTTAGCCATAACTTTAATACGAGAAACCAGTAACGATGACAATTTCCTATTTGGCTTGAGGACTTCTTTTAAGACACCATCTACACGAAAACGAATGACGAGATCTGCTTCGAATGTTTCGATATGAATATCAGATGCGCCCTCTTTGATGGCCTCACTGAGCATAGCATTGATCAATTTAATGATTGGTGCATCGTCATCGGCAGCCAGCAAATCTTCAGTTTGAGGCATTTCTTCAGCCAATGAAAAGAGATCAACCTCGTTGCCGATATCTTCCATCATTTGCTGGGTTTCAGAACTGTCGCGCTGATAAGCGGCTTCTAGCAGGAGTTCAAACTTTTCCTCATCAATCACTTCAATGGTGAAGCCACCGCCAGAAATTCGGCGTACTTCTAGTAATGCCTCTAATGACACATCCCCTTTATGGAAGACTTTTAGCCCTTTGGGATCATCACTTAATAATATGCCTTCACGGCGCGCAAAGGAGAACGGCAAACGCAGCTGAGCTTGCTGCTCTTCAAGCGCCTCATCAGTCGCGGCCGAGACCGCTTCTGCTTCAACTGGCGCTTCAACAACACTCATGCTTGCTTCAGTCATCTTTCTTCTCGTTTTGCTCGCCTAGGTACTGCTCATAAGTCGGCGGTAATACCATTGCATCATTCCACTCAGGCAATACTGGCGCATCTTCGAATGGCATTAAGTCGATACCGTCGTCTTGCTTTTTAATTTGTTCATTACGAATAAACTTGTACTTAGCATGACTCAGTTCATTCATGCTGCGGCTATCACGTACAATGGTCGGGCGAATAAAGACCAATAAGTTACGCTTACGTTTACTGGTGTTAGTAGACTTAAATAAGTGACCTAAAATTGGAATATCACCTAGCAGAGGCACTTTAGACACACTTTCTTGTACATCTTCATCGATTAGACCACCCAGAATAACCATGCCGCCATCATCGGCAATGACCGTGGTGTTAATCGCACGTTTATTCACGGAAATATCAACCGCTGTCGCCCCGCTGACACTCGATACCTCTTGTTCAATCGTTAACTGAACCGCTGTGCCGTCATTGATCTGTGGGGTCACTTTCAGCTTGATACCCACTTCTTGGCGGTCAACTGTCTGGAATGGGTTAGAGTTATTTTCACCCGCTGCAGAGCCTGTAATAATTGGGACTTCTTGACCAACAATCATAGACGCTTCTTCATTGTCCATGGTGGTGACAGAAGGCGTTGCTAGAATATTCGAGTTCGTATCTGTCGACACCGCCTGGATAATTGCACCCCAGTCATTTTTAACGACACCTGCGGCTAAACCATTTACACCGCCTAGCAACTGGCCGAGGGCATTTAAGTCACCTTCAACTGTTTCTTCAAAATCATTTAGCTCTGCATTTTCACCTGTGACGGTTCTTTTAATGGTTTTGTCACGGGCTTGCTCAGCTGCCACCGCTAATGCGCCAACAGGTACGGTGGTACCATTGTTGAATTGCAGCATACCGCCTTGTTCTGTGATCCACTGTAAGCCAAAGTTGATGCCGTCCCCTTCAAGGACTTCAACCACAATCGCTTCAACTAAAACTTGTGCACGGCGCACATCTAGCTTTTCAATGACGTTTGCCAACGAACGCATAGTGTCTGGCTGCGCGGTTATCACCAATGAGTTTGTTTCATCGTGCGCTTCAATACTTGTCTCGTTGCGGTTATTACTGCGAGAGCGGGTCGTTTTACCAGCCCCTTGCGCTTCTTCTTGCAGTGTTTTACTCACACCTTGCAACACTTTAACTAAGTCTTCTGCCTTCGCATAATCTAGGTAGAATACCTGTGTATTGCCTTGGTTTTCGAGCTCATCATCCAAGCGTTTTATCAACTCAATGGCTTTGGTGCGCGCTTGGCTTTCACCGCTCACAACCACGCTATTGGTTCTGCCATCAGCAACGATTTTAGGGATCAAAAACTCAGGAACACGGCCTTTTCCTGTATCTTTGTAAATTTTCTCTACAACTTGCACTACGTCATCCGCAGTCGCATGTTTGAGTCTTACAATATCAACACGCTGGTCACCAGCTTGGTCAACCGATTTGATAATACTCACTAAGCGATTTACCGACGCGGCATGACCCGTCAACATCATCACGTTTGCTGAGTTGAAGTTAGTAACGTGACCCCCGTCTTTTTGGTCACTGAATTGACGAATAAGCGGACCTAGTTCTTGTACTGATACATTCTTTACTTGAACAACGCGGGTGATCATTACATCGCCATCGCCTTCGCTGTTATCATTCACCAGTGGGACGTTGGCTTTTTTCGCATCAGAACTGCGCACCACTTTCATGATGCCGTTTGGCATTTCTACAACCGAATAGCCATAGACTTCTAATACACTTAAAAAGAACTGGTAATAAAGCTCTTCATCCATTAATTCGAAGCTACGTACATTGATGTTGCCGCGCACATTTGGATCTATTATTATCGTTTTATTGAGCGTTTTACCCACAATGAGAATGAACTCATTGATGTCAGTCCCCTTAAAGTTGGCCGCATACTCAACCGCAGACACAGACAATGACAATCCAGCTGCAAACAACAGAGCTGCATACTTAGCTAACCCTTTTCTGATTCTTGTGAGGTGTAGCTTTCTACCCATTATTCTTAAACTCCAAAATTAGTGTCTTTTACAGGCTGAATTGCACATCTAAAGTGCGGCCTTCGCGCTCAATAGTTATGTTGGCATCGGTACTCTCTCTGAGTTCGTTCATCGCCGTCATAGCCTGTTTCATATCCGTGAGTTGATAGCCATTTATCGCAATGGCCAGATCGTTATTTTTGAGACCCATCTTTTTGAAAAGTTCAGGATCTTTTCCAGGACGTAAACGATAACCAACAAGTTGGCCATTGCGACGCTCTGGTGAAATTCTTATATAGTCAAACAGCTTACCTGGTTCATTTAAGAGCTCTTGGCGACGTTGTGCAAGTTCGGAGCGCGTACTTTCGCTAATACGACTTTCTTTAGGCGCGGCACTGCGTTTAGGCGTTGTTGGCATAGCGACTTGCTGTGTAAAGTCTAGGCCATCTAACATTAAGGTTTCAAATCGTCCACTGACATCTAAAATAACGCGATCAGGCAGGACTTGCGCCAACTTTGCTCGCGTCCCTTTAATGACATCTTGAACCAAATAAGTCTCTTGCCGTCCTTGCGAGTCGATAATCGCAAGACCTGCACTGTCATTTTTACTCACAGCAACAATACCGGTGAGTTTTACATTCAAGCGTGTCTCAGGCGCATTAGAAATAACCGGTTTAGGCTTATCTTCTTCTTTGGGTTTTTCATTCGCTTTTCCGAAAATATGCTGCGCCAAAATAGACGCACTACTGACCGTTTGAGCTGCGTTTTGCGTTTGATTTGGCGTGAGACTAATGGGCGAAGAGTCTGGTTTAGGGAACAGTAACCAAAATAGTTGAGACAGTAAAAATGCAATATATACAACAGCTAAGAACACCACTGCGCGACTAAGCTTTGCGTGGGGCAACCCTTGTAATATTTTCTGTAACTGCTGTATTTGTAATTCCATATAAAATTCTTTAATGAGACTTTTTTTATTCTATTAAGCGCCTCAGTGTACCGTTTAGACTTCGATTCAACAAGCGCGCAAATGTGAAACTTTAAATTAAATCGGTACAAGATATGACATGACTTACCTGAACACAGTATTAACCATTTGTTCAACTAATCATAATATGCCATTCCTTGACCTAACGGGCAGTGTGCTTTTTTTGACGGTTAAAATATGATAAATTTCACCATCGAGCAAGTCGCCAGCAACGTAGTTAAAGAATTGTGACAAAAGTCAATCCAGAAAACAACCAAGATGATGCAAAAGTCAGATTGGACAAATGGCTGTGGGCCGCGCGGTTTTATAAAACACGCTCAATTGCCCGCGAAATGATCCAAGGTGGGAAAGTCAAATACAACGGCCAAAGGTGCAAGCCCAGCCGTCATGTCGATGTTGGCGCCGTCATCGAATTAGCCCAGGGTCACGACGAAAAGCACATCACAGTGTTAAAGTTAATGGATAAACGTCAAGCCGCTCCGATCGCTCAAACACTCTATGAAGAGTCCGCAGACAGCATCGAAAAGCGCGCTCAGAACGCCATTGCTAGAAAAAACAATAGTTTCTTCGCACCGCGCCCCGAGCACAAGCCAGATAAAAAGCAGCGACGCGAGCTGCTAAAGTTAAAATCAAATTAGGGTCTTATAGATGAAACAAGATTTACTTCATCGTTATATTTTTGATGATCTCGATGTACGAGGTGAGTTAGTACAAGTCGAGCATACACTGAAAGACATTGTTGCAGGTCATAACTACCCAACAGAAGTACAAACGTTGCTAGGCGAATTACTCGTTGCAACGAGCCTATTAACAGCAACACTGAAGTTTGAAGGTGACATTGCCGTTCAGCTTCAAGGTGACGGCCCTGTAAAATATGCCGTGATCAATGGTGACCATCAGCAAAACATGCGTGGTATTGCAAGAGTAGAAGGTCAGATCACCGGTTCTGGGATCAGCGACCTCATCGGCAAAGGCCATATGATCATCACCATATCTCCTGTGAAAGGTGAAAGATACCAAGGTGTCGTGCCTTTAACATCAGACTCTCTTGCAAAATGTTTAGAAGATTACTTTGAGCAATCAGAGCAGTTGAGAACAAGGCTGTGGTTTGCGACACAGATAAATGCAGAGACCGTCAAAGCGGCTGGTTTATTCTTACAGGTATTGCCTGTTAATAAAGAAAAGTCACAAAGTGACTTTGAGCATTTAGAAGCACTCAGTGACACGATTAAAGCTGATGAATTGTTGAGCCTTGACGCGCAAACTGTGTTGACGCGTTTATATCATGAAGACAATCCTCAGTTATTCGAACCTCAAGAAGTCAACTTTGTGTGCGGCTGTAGTCGAGAAAAAACCATCAGTGCGTTAGTCAATGTTGGCCAACAAGCGCTACTAGAGGATATAGAACAGCATGGCGAGGTTAAATTAAGTTGCCACTACTGTCTTACTGATTACCGATTTAATGAACAAGAGATCAAGTCTATTTTTAATTAAATAGGGTACATCCAACTCATTTCAGTTAAAGCCGCCATTTTGGCGGCTTTTTATTTGGAAAAAAATGATACCGGTGTCATTAAAACGCCAACTTTTATGACACCGGTATCATTGAAATTATTCAGTTTTTTTGTCAAAAAATTGCAATTTCTGCCCCCTTTAGGGCTCGAATATCTCAAATGCTTCTGTTAGTATAATTTCAAGCTTTAGGTACTTAATAACCAGAGCTATCCCGTTCAATTCTCACATTTAGGTATAAACATGACTTCAAGCGCTACTCGTTTTGTCGATTTAACTGCAGCTGAACTTGTCGAACACGCTATCTCGCGTGGTGAAGGGACTTTAGCAGCGAATGGAGCTTTTGTAGCAAAAACAGGCCGCCGTACAGGTCGCTCTCCTAACGACCGTTTTATTGTTAAAGAGCCAAGCACAGAAAATGACATCCAATGGGGTAACGTCAACCGTCCATTCGATGCAGAAAAGTTTGATGCTCTTTGGGCTCGTGTAGAAGCACACGTGCACAGCAACGACCACTTTGTCTCTCACTTAGAAGTTGGTTCAGATCCTGAGCACTATTTACCAGTAGTCGTTACTACTGAGACGGCTTGGCACCATATCTTTGCTAAAAACATGTTTATCGAACCTAGCAAATACAATGCAGCTGATTTACCCCAATGGCAGGTAATGAACGTACCTTCTTTTGTATGTGACCCAGAACGTGATGGCACAAACAGCGATGGTACTGTTATTATCAACTTTGCAGAGCGCAAAGTGCTCATCGCAGGTATGCATTACGCCGGTGAAATGAAAAAGTCGATGTTCTCTGTACAGAACTTCCTACTGCCAGCTAAAGGTGTTCTACCTATGCACTGTAGTGCGAACGTTGGTGAAGCAGGCGACACAACCTTGTTCTTTGGTCTATCTGGTACAGGTAAAACCACGCTTTCAGCAGACCCTAAGCGTTTCCTTATCGGTGATGATGAGCACGGCTGGGCACCTGGCAGTGTATTCAACATTGAAGGCGGTTGTTACGCAAAATGTATCGACCTTTCACAAAAGAATGAGCCAGTAATTTGGAACGCGATTAAGTTCGGTACAATCCTAGAAAATGTGGTACTTGATGAGCACCGTGTACCTGACTTTGCTGACACAAGTTTAACGCAAAACACGCGCGCCGCTTACCCACTTGAGCACGTTGAAAAGCGTAAAGTAGAAAACCGTGCAGGTGAGCCTCGTGCAGTGGTATTCTTAACGTGTGACGTAAGTGGTGTATTGCCTCCAGTGTCTATCCTGTCTGAAGAAGCCGCGGCATATCACTTCCTAAGTGGTTACACTGCCAAAGTTGGTTCAACAGAGATCGGCTCAACATCTGATATCGAGTCTACATTCTCAACGTGTTTTGGTGCACCATTCTTCCCACGTCCAGCAGGTGTTTATGCTGAGTTGTTGATGAAGCGTGTACGTGAATTTGGCGCAAAAGTTTACCTAGTCAATACAGGTTGGACAGGTGGTCCTTACGGTGTTGGTAAGCGTTTTGATATTCCGACAACACGTGCTGTTATTGATGCTATCGTGAATGACACATTAGAAGGTGTTGAAACACAACATATTGAAGCATTGAACTTAGACATCCCTGTGTCTGTGGACGGCGTAGACGAGAAACTACTTAACCCAATCAACACGTGGGAAGATAAAGACAAGTATGCAGAGTATGCAGCCAAGCTAGCAGCAGACTTTAAAGCTAACTTCGAAAAATACGACGTATCTGACGCGATTAAGTCAGCAGGTCCTCGCGGTTAAGCAATACCTTTTCCTTTATCAAAGGCGCCCCTCGTTGGGCGTTTTTTTATGCCTGTAGATCAGTGACTGGCCACTTTAACTATCCAGCAGTCGACCCAAGCTAACATCTATCATGCATGTTTCATTATCAGCAGTTTAAGCAGGTCCAACTCGCTTACATTCCAAAGCCCCGTGAGCGCATGTACAAAAGTTCAATTCTATAGGTATTCAGGTTGAATAATGCTCAACTACGTATGATTTACACGACGTATCGTTCTGTTTAGGGTAGTTAGTGAGGTTCAGGTCACCTCGCTTATCAATCAATAATGAGAAAAGGATTAAATCATGAAATTAAATTTGAAGAAAAAAGCACTTAAAAGCTTACAAGACAATCAGATTAACGCTGCACTTACTAAAGAAATTGCCGGCGCTCGTAAAACACGTATGGCACCACAAAACAGTTGGCTAATTTGTCCAACGCACCCTGCTGTGTGTACATCAACATGCGGTAGATAAATCTACGATAATTGGCAGCTTGACCCCAAGCTGCCAATTCAATGGTTATTTACACAGTGGCAGCTGCACCTCAGCGCATAAGCCCCCTTTCGATCTATTCCTCAAAGACACCTTACCACCATGTGTTGCCACAATACGTTTGATAATTGCCAAACCCAAACCGCTACCATCTGACCCCCTGGCTTGATCGCCTTGCTTAAATGGCTCAAACACCGATTCCAGCTCAGATTCAGGAATACCAGGGCCTCGGTCTTTCACTTGGATCACGACCCGTTTATTTTTAATATCCGCTTGAGTGCTCACATCTATCTCATCTTCTGAGTATTTGATGGCATTCTCAATCATGTTGGTTAAAACACGTTTTAATGCTACATGATTTGCCACTACCCAAGGTGCAGTCTCAGCCAAGCTGACATTAATAATGCGCTTATGTTGCTGTTCAGCGTGAACCACTTCCTCGACCAGCGCATTGACATTTTCTTTATTCATTTCACCACTGCTATGATGGCGCAGGTATTCAATAAATTGATCAATGATCGCGTTCATATCTTCGATGTCATCAATGATCCCTTCTTTTAGATACGCTTCCTCATCCGACATCATTTCTGTTGCCAGGCGAATGCGAGTCAATGGTGTACGCAAGTCATGTGATACACCAGCCATCAGTAACCGGCGGTCACTTTCTAGCTCAGCGATCCCTTTAGACATTTGATTGAAGGCTTTGGTCACTTCAATGACCTCTGTTGACCCCTGCTCAACTAAGCGTGTAGAAAAGTCTCCTACTCCTACCCTGCTGGCAGCCGTTTGCAATGCTTTTAACGGCCTGTTCAAATGCCTTGCAAAGAGCCATCCTCCCAAAACACTTAAAAAGCCAATACTTGATAAGTAAAAGACCAAAAACTCTAACTTAGTTTCAGAAAAACCGGTTAAAGGCACCCTGACCCAATAGCCTGGTGCTTGTGGTGCTTCAACCCAGTATACAACAGGATCGCCTTGGCTAATTCTGACACGTGCTGAGCCGTTTAACTGCTCAGACATACTTCGGGATAACAAGCTGTACTCACGCGCTTGACCCAGTCCATTTCTATACGCATCTTTTTGTGTCATCACCTCGATGCCGGTTATCTCAAAAAACTTATCCGATAACGCCGAGTCCACTTCAACGCCTTCTTCCCAGTCAATAAATACGGTTTTAACCTGTTTCGCGAGCATCAAATTGACCTGCTCAAAAGTCGGCTTAAAAACATATAAAGTGACGGTAATATAGGAGACGATTTGGTTTATCAATAGCAAAGCTGCGACAAAGAATACCGTCTGGCCAAACGCACTACGAGGAAAAATACCCATTACTTTTCGCCGTCGGGCACAAATACGTACCCCAACCCCCACACCGTTTGGATGTATCTTGGGTTAGAAGCATCCTCTTCAATCATACGGCGTAATCGAGACACTTGAACATCGATACTGCGTTCCAATGCACTATAGTCTCGCCCTCGGGCCAAATTCATTAATTTATCTCGACTTAAAGGCTCTCTGGGATGGCTTACCAGCGCTTTTAAAACCGCAAACTCTCCGCTTGTTAGGGCAATCGTCTCATCCCCCTTTTGCATTTCTCTGGTCGCCAAGTTGAGTTTGAAAATACCAAATTCGACTTCATTTTCTTGTGCAGCTGGCGCACCTGGCACTTCTTTTGTCTTTCTGCGTAACACAGCTTTAATACGAGCCAGCAACTCTCTTGGGTTAAAGGGTTTTGGTAAATAGTCGTCCGCACCTAACTCTAAGCCAATAATACGATCAACTTCATCCCCTTTTGCTGTCAGCATGACAATGGGGATCTCATTTTCTTTTTGTCTGAGACGTCGACAAATCGATAATCCATCTTCACCAGGTAACATGAGATCCAATACCATCAAGTGGAAGTTTTCTCTTTCAAGCAACCTATCCATTTGCTCTGCATTTGCAGCACTTCTAACAATGAAGCCCTGTTCGACTAAATAGCGCTCTAACAAGCTGCGCAATCTCATATCGTCATCAACGACCAATACTTTTGTTGTTTCGTTTCCCATCTGATTCTTCTTGTTATCATTTAACTATTGGTTAAATATAATTGAAATTAAGCTGCTTAGACACCATAACGTACTGATAAGATTGTTACTGAACGTTACAACTTTCAAATATGCGTACCTTTATAGGTTTTTTAATATAGTACATTATGAAAACGAACTTAATTACACCCGAAGGGTATCGAAAATTACAGCAGGAACATGATCACCTCTGGTTTGAAAAACGTCCTGAAATAACCAAAATAGTCAATTGGGCCGCCAGCCTCGGCGATCGCTCAGAAAACGCCGACTATACGTTTAACAAACGCTTGCTCAGACAAATTGATCGCCGTGTAAGATATTTACGAAAACGACTACCCGATTTAAAGGTCGTTGAGTATGATCCACAGCAAGCTGGAAAGGTCTATTTTGGTGCTTGGGTTGAAATTGAGAACGACGATGGTGAAATCAAAAATTTCAGAATTGTCGGTCCGGATGAAATTTATGAACGCAATGACTATATTTCTATAGACTCACCGATGGCAAGAGCGCTACTCGGTAAGTCAGTTGATGATGATTTCATGGTAAAAACTCCCCAAGGTGAAGCCCTGTGGTATATCAATAGAATCGAATATCAAGCCTGATAAAATTTCCACTAATATGGTATGATAAAAACTAACGCTTAATAGATTTTTTAGCGTAGCTAATTGAACTTTATAAGGATTTTGCATGAGCAACATCTCAGCTCGTTTAGCCCAAGAGCTAAATGCCTCAGAACAGCAAGTGCTGGCTGCCACCACATTGTTAGATGAGGGCGCAACTGTTCCCTTTATCGCCCGTTATCGTAAAGAAGTCACAGGTGGTTTAGATGACTCTCAATTGCGTCTACTAGAACAACGTCTCTCCTATTTAAGAGAGTTAGAAGAACGACGTGCATTCATTACTAAAACCATTGAAGAGCAAGGGAAGCTGACTGCACAACTGGCCAGTGATATTGCGCAAGCTAACAGCAAAACTGAGTTAGAAGATTTATACCTTCCCTACAAACCTAAGCGCCGTACCAAAGGCCAAATCGCCATTGAAGCTGGCATAGAGCCTCTGGCTGATCGATTATTTGAAGATCCAAATTTATCGCCGGAATTAATCGCTGAAGATTTCATCAACGCAGATGCGGGCTTTGCAGATACAAAAAGTGTCCTTGATGGGGCAAAGTTTATTTTGATGGAACGATTTGCTGAAGATGCAAAATTACTTGCCAAGTTTAGAGCACATATTAGCGCCAATGCACAGCTTCAGAGCCGAGTGATTAAAGGCCAAGAAGACAGTGGTAGCAAATATAGAGATTATTTCGAGCACAATGAGCTTCTTTCTAAAGTGCCTTCGCATCGTGCGCTTGCTATGCTCAGAGCACGAAATGAAGGGGTTTTACAAATCACGATTAACCCCGAACCCGAAGCGCAAGATCACCAACAGTTTTGCGCGCAAATGATTGCTGATCATTATGGATTAGTGGTGCAAGGCGCAGCGGCCAGTGAATGGCTTATGGTTGTTGTCCAGTGGGCTTGGAAAGTTAAATTATCTCTGCACTTAGAGAATGAGTTCCTTGGCTCTTTAAGAGAAAAAGCAGAAAATGGCGCCATTGATGTGTTTGCTAAAAACCTCAAAGATCTACTCATGGCAGCACCAGCAGGACCGAAGGTCACCATGGGTATCGATCCTGGATTGCGCACTGGCTGTAAAATTGCCATTGTAGATGCTACGGGCAAATTACTCGCCACCACCACCATTTACCCACATGCTCCTCAAAACCATTGGGACAAATCAATTCGCACCATTGAACAGCTTTCTCGCCAGCATAAAGTTCAGCTTATTGCGATCGGTAACGGCACCGCATCGCGAGAGACCGACAAGCTGGCGGCTGAAGTTCAAAAAGCAGCATCAGATCTTAACTTGACCAAAATCATGGTCAGTGAAGCCGGGGCATCGGTCTATTCCGCTTCTGAATTTGCAGCGAATGAGTTCCCAGACTTAGATGTGTCTTTGCGTGGCGCAGTATCTATTGCGAGACGCTTGCAAGATCCACTTGCCGAGCTGGTAAAAATTGAACCGAAATCTATTGGTGTGGGTCAGTATCAGCACGATGTCTCGCAAAGCCAATTAGGTCAAACATTGACTGCGGTCGTTGAAGACTGTGTAAACTCAGTGGGTGTTGACGTCAATACCGCTTCAGTGCCACTACTCACGCGAGTATCAGGGTTGAACAAAACGCTGGCAAACAACATTGTAAAATACCGCGATAGTAATGGTTCTTTCTCAAATCGTAAGCAACTTAAAAAAGTTGAGCGTTTAGGGCCTAAAGCATTTGAACAAGCGGCTGGCTTTTTAAGAATTATCGATGGGGATGACCCACTCGACGCATCAGCCGTGCATCCAGAAGCTTACCCGGTTGTTAAACAGATCTCTCAATCCAATGAACTCGATCTACAAAGCTTGATTGGCAATAGTGATTTATTGAAAAAGCTATCAGCTAATGACTATGTTGATGAAAAGTTTGGTTTGCCAACGGTCACTGACATCATCTCAGAGCTGGATAAACCAGGTCGAGATCCGCGTCCAGAGTTTAAAACTGCACAGTTTAAAGCGGGCGTAGAAAAAATCTCTGATTTAAAAGTGGGCATGGTTTTAGAAGGGATTGTTTCCAACGTTGCCAACTTTGGTGCGTTTGTTGATGTTGGTGTGCACCAAGATGGCCTTGTGCATATTTCCGCGATCACCGATAAGTTTATCTCTGATCCAAGAGAAGTTGTAAAAGCGGGTGATATTGTAAAAGTAAAAGTGATTGAAGTTGACGTAGACAGAAAGCGCATCAGCTTTACCATGCGCTTAAATGACGCAACACCATCCAGCAGCGATGCACATAAGAATAAACCTCAACAAAAAGCCGCTCAAAATCATGGCCGTAAAAACGACCGCAGAGATAACCAAAAAGGAAATCGACGCGATCAAGGTAACGCCGCTATGGGCAATGCATTTGCAGAAGCCTTTGCTAAGTTGAAAAAATAAAATGGCTTAACGTAAAAAAGGAAGGGGGCCCCTTCCTTTTTTTATTGCTAATAACTTTAGACTGAAACAGAGAGACGAGCGTCTTTATCAGGCTTAGCAACTTGCCCATAAAATCCCTCTATTCTCAGGGCTCGTGATTCAATTTCAGGATCTCTTTCTATCGGCAGTGCAACGGCAAATGGATCAGACTCTTGTTTGAGCCTAGCACGTTCTAACACCGGTTGTTCAGACTGTGCGGTCCCCTCTTCTGTCAGACGGCGATTCTCAAACTTCTGCACCCCACTGGATGCACTTTCTTCTTCTGAACCACTGATAGATTGCTTTGCTAGTTCAGCTTGCGCTGTGGCGATTTTAGATGTCGCATCTGCGGCAATGGCACGATCCGCCCCCGAGGGTTCAGCCGGTGCCAAAGCAGCAGCTCTGACCGTTTGCATCTTTTCGATGGTTTGCTGCGGGTTACCTTCAACGGGTGCAACATCAATCATCACTTGCCCGCCGACCGCATAATTATTACCGTCTGGGCCTCGTTGGTAATCGTATGTTGGAGACCCCGCATATTGGCCACCTACACGGGCGTGTGCTTGCTCATGCAACCTGACTTCACGGTCACGGTCTTTCAACTCTTTAAGTTGTTGCTCATCCTGTTCTTGTTGCGCTTGCTCGCGTTCAGAAGGTTCATCATCACTACCAGACTGAGCTTGCTGCTCTTCGCTCTTTTCATCGCCGCGCTCTTGAACGGTTTTACTGTCTTTTAGTTGACCATTCGCGTCGTATGTCTCTTGCGCTTCACTTTCGCTCAGGCGCGCCTTGTCGTTGTCTTGTAATGATTTGTTTTCTGTTGCAGGCGGTGTAACCGCAGCCGGTTTTGGGATCACCTCGCGCAGCTGGTTGTCTCGCCTAGCAGTTTCAGTGTAGACGTTTGCAGTATTGAGACTAACCGCCGGTTGTGGCGTGACGATATTCATACTTACACTTTAATATCAATCAACGTTCCCAGCACTTCGTCTGCAGTTTGAATAGATTGGGTATTGGCTTTGGCATTGAACTCTTCTACTTTCAGGTTCACCAAAGACTCATCAATTCTTGGTGGCTGAGAAACCGGTGCTGTTACGGCCTCTTCAGGACGGGCAGCTTCAAGCTGTCTTTGTTGCGCTAATTGTTCGTCGCTTTGTTGATCAATCGTCGCACGGTTAATATCAGCCGACGCTTGCTCAATATTTTGTTGAGCACGATTAAACCCTTCAACGCCTGCATTAAGCACGTCACCAATAGGCATAATAGACTCCTAGTTACTTTTTCACTAACCTAATTATTGCTCATATTATGTTCAAAATAAAGCATGGGCGGCAAAAAATTGCCGCCCATTTGGCGGATCCAATTTAAAGGATTGATTTTAGGTAATTAATAAATTCGTTGCGATGAGAAATAAAGGGTGCATGAGATGCTTTTGGCAATATTTCATAACGAAATTGCGGATTCACCTTGGCCATTTCTGCGGCTACCGTTGGTGGCACCAAAGCGTCCAGACGACCAAATATCCCGTTCACAGGACAGTGTAACGTCTCAAACTCGCTCTTCAAATTGGTGTTTTGTAGTATATCTAGGCCTGCACTGAGTGCCATTTCTTGCGGTTCCGGTGCCTGAAACAATAGTGATTTGAGCTGCTTAATATCTCCCTTAGCATGCTCGCTCCCCATTGCTTGGATAGCTAAAAAACGCTCGATGGTTTTTTTACTGTCTTTAGCAAGCTGCACTTTAAATTGTGCTAGTACCTGACTCTTAATTCCTGGCCATGTGTCATCTTCGCAAAACTGAATATTCGAAGAAACCAGGATAAGATGTGCCACTTTATCTGGATGAGCCGCAGCCAGCTTCGTGGCAACCAAGCCACCGAGTGACCAACCAACCACGATGCTATTTTCGTTCACTTTATTCGCTAAGGTCTGCACAATAGTATCAAGTTCATACGCTTCACTATTGATTGGCTCTCCACCAAACCCAGGTAAATTTAGGGCTTTTACAGAAAGGCCTAAGACGTTTTCAAGCTCAGTTTCGATAAGCTGCCAAACCTCTTTGTTCATTCCCCAACCATGCAGTAATACAATTTCTCTTTGCATATTAATACGTCTCAAGCCAAAATTATGGCTATGATAGCGTTTCAAGGAATGAAAGCAATGTCACTTATTAATGCACTTCGAAAAAGCCTGTTGCCTGCAAAATGTGCCGCGTGTAAAAGCGATATCGAGTCCCCTGGGATTTGCCAAACGTGCTACCCCACTCTCCCACTTTTTGGATCAGAGGAGGGGAATTTGCTATTGCGCCCAGATATAAATCGGATGTTCAACTTACCTGAATGTGATGGGCTGAGTGCGTGCGGCTGGTATCAAGGTCAATTAGGCGTCTGGCTGAAACAGGTCAAATATCACCGTGACCGACATGCCATGATGATAGTCAGACAAATTATTGCAAAGCAATGGGCACACTTACATCTACAACAACTTATTCAAGCTGATGCGTGTGTCATAGTCCCTCTGGCAACGACCCGCCTGCTAAATCGAGGCTACAATCAGGTCTATCAAACTTGGCAAAAGTTGTTAACACACCACCAAATTCCGATATTAACAGTCATTGCCAAGCGCACTCGACCTTCTCACGTTTTACTTTCAAAACATGCTAGGCAACAAAATGCTAGGCATGCCTTTTATCTTACTGGTGATATTCAACACAAACGAATTTTAATCATTGATGATGTGATCACCAGCGGCGCAACCATGAATGCCGTCGCAGCTCTATGTAAGCAGGCAGGTGCACAAAGCATCTGGGCCTGTGCAACCTGTATTACTGAATTATAAAAATGTTAGATACTACCCGCATAGAAAAGCGCATTACTGAGCAGACGGCTAGAGCCGTACCAGTAACCGCGAAAAACAGGGTTATCAGTCATAACAACGACGACCCCTTTACCATAACGCGCAGCGACTAATGCACTACTTCCTGCTATTTGCGAAATATTGCGTTCATCCGCATATCCAGAGAGCAGCGGAGAGCTGGTATACTGCGCCACATTGGTGAAGGGCTTAGTGCTGTGCTTCATCACCCAAGTACTGTTTTTAAATAGCGGCAGGTTTGCATCCTCAAAACCAAATGCTAAAGGGTGTGATAGGTCAATTTTGGCCTGAAAAATAGCCCCCGCAATACGTTGCTTGGCAGCCAAAGCTTCTCGCTCTGAATAAGGCAGACCATCCGTTTTAAATAACGCTTTCATTTCTTTAGTTGACACGGTTTCAACCTTTAGTAGCTGTTGATCTACTAACCATTTAGCGCCGCGTTTTTGTCCCCAAATGACCCCACCCTTTTTTACCCAAGAATAGATGGCACTTTTGGCTTGACTGTCCATGTGTTCATAGCGGCCATCTGCCAAAATAATATGTGTGTAACGAGAGAGGTCGAGCTTCCCTAAACGATGTTGCTCGACGAGGGTCGGCGCCAAACTGAGATGACGATCTAACTGATACCACAATTCCCCTACTTCATACTGACTGGTGCCTTTTCCGCCCACCAGCAACACATTTGGTTGCTCAAGTGGTGACATTAACCGAGAGCCCAAATCAATGCCTTGCGCAGTGAGTCCGGTTTCAATCGAAAATAACGGGATATCCACACTTGCAGCCAACGCAGTGAGCCTCTTAAACCAGTTTGAGGCGGTTTGTAAACCGCTAGGTATCACAATACTGCCAGCAGAAAATGCATGCTGGCCGTTTTGCGTTTGTGCGGTAAATGGCTTTAAAGCACCTCTGATTTGAATACCTTCTGCCAATAATAAGTTGGCCAATTTTGGAGCGAGA
This sequence comes from Pseudoalteromonas luteoviolacea, assembly GCF_000814765.1. Classification (GTDB taxonomy): domain Bacteria; phylum Pseudomonadota; class Gammaproteobacteria; order Enterobacterales; family Alteromonadaceae; genus Pseudoalteromonas; species Pseudoalteromonas luteoviolacea_H. The sequence goes on along the minus strand of NZ_JWIC01000001.1, from coordinate 262,619 downwards.
TAATGATGCCATTCAAATGCAAATGCATACCCACGTTCAAGCTCTGCAGAGCTTGCTTCGATAGGCGCTTTATACCATGGTGTATCGCTATAATTTAACCCCCAACTGCTGGATACTTTGGAAAAGTCTAAATCAAACGCATAGGGCAGAGTCCAGCCAGACACGTCGTAAAACGTATTGTCTTTAAAGTGTGTTTGTGTGGAAAAAGCAGCTTTAATAAAACGAAATTGAGCCTGTTGTAACGGGATATATAAATCCCCGACTTGATACTCATTTCCTGCAGCTTTAAACGCCTTGGTAAGCGGGTAAGCGACTACTTGATGACTTTTCAATAATTCAACAAACTGCTCAAAACGGTAAGTATCTTGACCTCTTCTTACCATATAACCGTGATATTTCTCTTTACTGGCTAACTGTTTAGACTGTGAAAAAAATGCTTTCTGATAAGCCGTCAGTTCAGATTTAAGCGCGGTCACACCGGAAAATGTTGATAAGGAAGTCAGTAATTGATTTTTTATCGTGCGGTGAAAGTGTAAATCGCCATTGATGGACTCTTGCACGTGACCACGACTGCTTGCCTGCTCAAATAAGACCCCAACAGAGCCGTTTACATCAGGATAAGTCGAACCCTTACCAATATAAAAGTCATCAAAACTTTCTTGCGTAAAATATAACTGCTGCTCACGGTCTAAAGTTTGCGCATGGTAGGTCGCTAATTTTTGTGTCAGTGATTGGTTTTGTGCAGGTGTGATTGGATGTGTCCGTGATGGGATCCCGGGCTGAAAAAAGTAACTGCTGTTGGTGCCCATTTCGTGAAAGTCAGTTAAGACGGTTGGTTTCCAACGATGAAATTGAGTCACTCTGGCACGTGACTCAGGGTGCTGCAATAACAACCAATCTCTATTAAGATCAAACCAATAATGATTTGTTCGCGCGGAAGGCCACTCTTCAACATGCTCGCGATGCGCCGGATCGGATGATAACACTTGCCCACGGTGGCTATTGGCCCACTGTGCAAATCGGGCAAGTCCATCAGGATTCATCGCAGGATCGAGCAAAATGATGTTGTTCTCCAGTAAACGCTCGACTTCTTGCCCTTTCGCGGCTGCCAAATAATAAGCCACCAGCAATGCAGCATTGCTTCCCGAAGGCTCATTACCATGCACGCTATACCCCATCCAGATCACATTTGGCGTCTGCGACGCGATCTCTTGCCCGTTTAATCTTGCCACATGCGCTTGACGCAAAGATTCTAAGTTTTTTAACTGCGAGGCACTGGTTGCACTGAGTAAGAGCAACGGCCGACGCTCATGGCTATACCCTATTGTTGAAATGCTGAGTCGCGGACTTTGTTCGGCTAAGAGCGTCAAATATTGAACTAATTGGTCATGACGTACATGCCACTCACCGACTTCATACCCCAGTATATCACTGGGTTTACTGATACTTTGATCAAACTCTATATCTGAAGAAAAATAATAGCTGATAGGTTTAGCTTGGCTTTGGAATGCCCATAAAACCAGTAGTATCAAAAAAATTCTCATATCAATTCCATCTTTTAATGTTCCCCTATACGCTAGCAAGTTGCACTATTTCACAGCAAATTTTTACGTCCAACACTAGCTACAACCGGACGAGGGGAGTATCATAGGAAGTAACCGAGTAAATTAGTCAAGTATAGCCAGATTATGATCACAATTTCAGAATCAGCCCAAACCCATTTTGCAAAACTACTCAGCGACCAAGCTGAGGGAACCAGTATTCGTGTATTTGTAGTTAACCCAGGCACAGCGCAAGCTGAATGTGGTGTATCTTACTGTCCTGCAGATGCCGTAGAAAAAAGCGATATGCGCTTTAACTTCAATGGTTTTGATGCCATTGTTGACGAAGAAAGTGCACCATTCTTAGAGGAAGCTGAAATCGATTTCACCACCGATAAAATGGGCAGTCAGCTTACTTTGAAAGCACCAAACGCCAAAGCAAAAAAACTAAAAGATGACGCCTCTTTAGAAGAACGAGTTGAACATATGCTCGTAACAGATGTCAATCCACAGCTCGCCAACCATGGTGGACAGGTAAGCTTAGTTGAAATCACAGAAGATGGCATCGCAGTCGTACAGTTTGGTGGCGGCTGTAACGGCTGCTCGATGATCGATGTGACGCTAAAAGAAGGCATTGAAAAGGAGATGATAGCCAAGTTTGAAGAAATCACAGGTGTGCGCGATGTTACTGAGCACGCACGTGGTGACCACTCTTACTATTAATCACTATGTTCACGCAGTATATTTATCGCTTGGGCTCCAACCCCAAGCGAAGTCTAAAGCGCTTTTTTACAGGTATTGGCCTTTTTGTGATCGCGATGGGATTGTTTGCCCTTAGCCATTACCATGACCCTAGCTGGCGATACGCTGGTTTAGCTGTTTTATTTCCAGCGCTAGGTATCGCGGGGTATGGCTACTTGGGGATCTTTGCAAACCGATTTTCGCAAGTTATTTCAGCAAGGCGTTCTGCACGCCAAGCTTTCGATAACGGTAAATCAAAGTAACGCCACGCAGCGCCATAAAACAGCTCATGGCAAACCACAAAGCGTGGTTGCCATGATCTAATAGTAAAAATACCGGTAAGAAAAAGCCAAACAGCGCAGAGAATATCATACTATTGCGCATCTCTTTCGCCTTCGTAAGACCAACAAAAACGCCATCGAATAAAAAACAGCTCATCGCGATAAGTGGTAATACAACTAACCAAGGCAGGTAGATTAACGCCGTTTCAACTACACTCGGAATACTGGTTAACATGTTGATGATCATCGGGCCAAATAGCGCAAACGTGATGCAGTACAATAAAGCGAAAACCCCTCCCCATAATATACTCACTGCCACCCAAGCCTTTAACTTTTCAACGTCTCTCTCCCCTTTCGCTTGCCCGACTTTGGCTTCAACAGCATAAGCAATGCCATCTAATGCAAAACTGACCAACATTAAAAAGTTCAGCAACACCGCGTTAGCCGCTAGCGTATTCTCTCCTAATCGCGCGCCATAAAAAGTCATAAAGCTAAAACACAATTGTAAGACCAATGAACGGATGAAAATATCTTTGTTGAGCGTGAGTAAATGCATCAAATGCTCACGGTTAGGTAGTCGCCATGCGAACGTCCACCCACGTTGTTTGAGCAATGACGCCGTCAAGCACACAGCAAGAATAAGCGCACTGTAATCGGCGATGACCGACGCCCAAGCAGCACCCGCCACGCCCCACTCAAAGCCAATGACAAACAGCAGGTCGAGGACGATATTGACAATGTTAGTAAATAACACCACATAAAACGGCCCCTTGCCGTACTGTAATCCAAGCATAAACCCAAGTAGGACCAAGTTCATCATTGCCGCAGGTGCACTGTAAATTCGAATGGAAAAATACGTCGAGGCTTGTGCCATGACATCACTACTAGGATTAGCAAGGCGCTCGATGATATCGAGTAAAAAAGGTGATAAACCAATCAAAGTAAGTGCAGAAAAGAGTGCAATTGCCAGACTCGCAAGTAGGGATTGGTATGAGCGAGTCTGGTTTTTCTCACCAAATGCCTGTGCTATTTCTCCTGTGGTACTCATACGTAAAAAGCTGGCAAGCCAAAATAATAATGCAATACTGCCCGAACCCAACGCGATGCCTGCCAAATAGTGTGCATGGCTTAAATGGCCGATCACGGCGGTATCAACTAATCCTAACAGGGGGACCGAAATATTTGATAAGATCATCGGTGCTGCGAGAGTGAGTAGTGGAATATGATAAGGTGTACGCAGGTAATGAAAAAGCTTCATAATTTAGTTCTATTTTTTGGTTTAGCCAGTGCTCAAGCACACAGTGCGACTATATTACAGTATCATCACGTCAGTGAGAAACTCCCCCCCGTCACCAGTGTCAGTGAAGACACATTCAAGTCTCACTTAGAATTTTTGAAACAAGGCAATTACAACGTGATCGCGCTCAACGACTTTATTGATACTCTGCAGCAAGGCAAGTCTCTGCCAATGAATACTGTTGCAATTACCTTTGACGATGGCTACGACAATAATATTGAAGCCGCAGCGCCGTTATTGGAGGCTTATAACTTCCCATATACTATCTTCGTCAACCCGCAATTAATTGATGAAGGACAAAGCTATGTCATGACTTGGGATGAGCTCAGAGCCTTATCCAAACGTGGGGCTATTATTGCCAACCATAGCGCCAAACATGATTACCTACACCTACGTAAAAAAGGTGAATCCGAATCACAGTGGCAACAGCGCATAAGTCATGATCTGACATGGTCTCAACAACGGATCAACGCTGAAATTGGACACAATTATCCATATATTGCCTATCCTTATGGTGAGTTTGATACCTCATTACAAGAATTGGTTAAAAAATTGGGGTTAATCGGGATTGGCCAGCATTCTGGGGCGGTAGGTCCAACAACGGATTTCACACGGGTGCCGCGATTCCCATCTTCTGGTATTTACAGCAATTTAAAAACGCTAAAAGTCAAAATCAACTCTATTCCCTTTGATATAGACACACTGACTTACAACAATTCTGTCACCACACACAGAACGCCGTCTTTTACGCTCTCTTTTAACACCATGGATTTTAGCCAAGGTCAATTGGCATGTTTTGTGTCTGGTATTGGCCGTGCGACACTAACTTGGACTGGGGAAAAGACGGTCACTGTGACGACACCCGAGCCCTTACCTACTGGCCGTTCAAGATATAACTGTACTGCGCCATCAAAAACACACAAGGGCCGCTTTCATTGGTTTTCTCAGCCTTGGGTAGTCCAAAAAGTGCAGTAACTAACTGCTCGCGGAGTCCAATAACGCTTTTGCCATGGCATCTAAAGAAACCACTTTATTTGCCGCATTGAGCTCTACGGCTGCGCGAGGCATGCCCCACACCACACATGACGCCTCATCCTGAGCAAATGTGCTCGCCCCAGCTTCTTTTAAACGCAATAACCCCTGCGCACCGTCCGATCCCATTCCCGTTAATAAAGCCGCGTGTACATTTTTTGCGACGGGAATTAGAGAGTCAAACAGCACATCGACTGCGGGTTTATGACGATTCACTTTTTCACTATCACTCAGTTGGCAAATCAGCTTAGTCCCTTTTTGGACGATTAATAAATGCCTGTCACCCGGCGCAATAAACACTTTGCCTGCCCCGAGCTCATCACCATCTTCAGCCTCTTTCACACTTACCTCACAGCATTTATCCATACGAAGTGCAAATGAAGTGCTGAATACAGGCGGAATGTGCTGCGTAATCACCACAGGAGGACAATTACTTGGTAGTTTTGTCAATACTTCACGCAACGCCTCAGTGCCGCCTGTGGACGCCCCGATCGCCATCACGCTACGTAATTGAAATTTCTTCCCCGCGGCCAGTGCAGATCTTGCGCCTGTTTGCTTATCCGCTTTAAATGCCCTCACTCGAGCTCGGCTGGCTGTGCGTATTTTTTGGTAAAGTACGTCTGCGTATGCTTCTAATTGCTCCGCAACATTAGACATCGGCTTAGCAATAAAATCGACCGCCCCCACCTCTAACGCTTCCAATGTTTCAGGTGACCCTTTTTGCGTTAGCGTAGACAACATCACAACGGGCATGGGTCTCAAACGCATTAAGTTTTTCAAAAAACTTAGCCCATCCATTTTAGGCATTTCGATATCGAGCGTCAGCACATCAGGTTGAAGTGCTTTAATCATATCTCTGGCCTCGTACGGATCTTTTGCGGCCCCGACCACCTCAATATCTCCCGCCTGCTCCAGAACCGCTTTTAAAACCGCTCTAAGCAAAGGGGAGTCGTCTACTATCAAAACCTTTATCATTGCAACTTACTCTAAAATAGCTCGATATCGGTCGTGGCATCCTGCGCTTCGATATCATGCAAGTATTTAACCTCTCGTTTCTCAATCGTATCGTTATGCATTTGTCTCAGTTTTTTGACTTTAGCGGTCCCTGACTGAGGGTGAAACACAACTTTCCTCGGCCATGGCCCGCCAACATCGTGAGAAACCAACTCGAGATTTTCTTCCTCTACGTAGGCTTGTGCAAATCGAATATTGCCCACGCCAATATCTGTCATCGCACTGATAATTTTGCCGCCACCAAAGAGCTTCACTTTAAGATTGGAACGACTGGCGCCATTTTTGAGCACTTCGTTAATCAAGAACTCCATTGCCCAGTTGCCATAACGACAGTTAAAATCATCAGAGTGAACATTGGTCACATCCTTCATTTTTTGCGCGCCTGGTAACATAAAATGGTTCATGCCTCCAATCCCGAGCTTTTCATCATAAACACATGCGGCGATGCACGACCCGAGTACTGTGGAGATAAGTTCATCATTCTTAGATACATAAAACTCGCCCGGTAAGACTTTGGCCACAACCTTATTGCGTCCAGCATCCCAAAACCGCTTAACGTGCTCAAAGCCCCTGATCACCGGCCTAAAGTGGTTCATGCTGCATCTATCCTCTTATACATAGTTTTGCCTAAATTCTTGAAATCACTGCGCTCTTTACTCATGGTTTCAGAATGACCAATAAATAAGTGCCCGTGAGTAGGTTCAAGCATCCGGTGGTAACCATCAAACAATGTATCTTTTGTCTCTTTATCGAAATAAATTAATACGTTTCTGCAAAAGATCAGATCAAAGGGCCCTCGCATTGGCCAAGGTTCCAATAAGTTTAAACGCTTAAAAAAAATCAGATTCTTCAACTGATCTTTAACGCGATATTGGCTACCGTCACTACTTTTTAAAAACCATTTTCTTAAATGTCCGTCGTCTAACCCTGTCACGGATTGACTGCTATAAATGCCTTGCGATGCCTTTTGCAGGACATTGGAGTCCAAGTCAGTCGCTAAGACTTTCACGTCCCAATCACTTGGAAACTCTCCCGCGACAGTCATCGCAATACTGTAAGGCTCTTCACCCGTAGAGCACCCTGCGGACCAAACGCGGACTCGTCTTGAGTGCCGATTGTCTTCTTTAATTTTAGGGATCAGTTTGTTCTTCAGATAATCAAAATGATGTGACTCTCTAAAAAAAGAAGTCAGGTTTGTCGTTATCGCATTGATAAAATGACTGAACTCTTGCTCACTGCTGCTATCTAAAAATGCGAGATAATCTTCAAAGTTACTTAACCCGTTAGCCCTAATTCTTCTGGCTAATCGTGAATACACCATTTCACGCTTGTGCGGTCCTAACACAATGCCACATGCGCTATATACTTTTTCAGACACTTTCTGAAAATCCGTGTCAGTGAATGGAAACTCTTTCATATGCTCACAAAGCTTTAATCGTATGTTGATTGACTACGGCTAAATATCCATATCTATCAGAGTGCCCACGTTTTTAGGGCACTCAGTTAGGGTGCTGTTAAAACTCTTCCCACTCTTCCGAGTCATCAGCAAATCGGTTTGCAGGCTCAGGTACTCGCTGAGATATATCTGCTGTTGCTCCCGAAGAAGTGTTGTTCAATTGCCTATTCCCATTGTTGTGATTTGGCGCTTTTGGAGGGGTAGTAAGCCGCTCTGTGGGTACACTTGTCACCTGAGGTGCTGAACTGTGTGAACCTGAATCACCGACATTAAAGAAGTTTAACAGTCTGCGCATATCATTCGCTTGCTCCGCCATAGACTCACCAGCTGCAGACGCCTGCTCTACCAATGCCGCATTTTGCTGGGTCATTTCATCCATTTGCGAAACCGCTTTGTTCACTTGCTCAATACCAGAGCTTTGCTCTTCTGAAGCCTCAGCGATATCAGATATCATCTCTGTTACCCGCTTAACTGCAGCAACGATCTCTTTCAAAGTTGCGCCCGACTCATTCACCAATAATGTGCCATCTTCAACTTTACCGACACTGTCTCTGATCAAGTCTTTGATCTCTTTGGCAGCCCCGGCAGAGCGCTGTGCTAAATTTCTGACTTCACCAGCAACCACGGCAAAGCCACGCCCTTGTTCACCCGCTCTTGCCGCCTCGACCGCAGCATTTAATGCCAGTAAGTTAGTTTGGAATGCAATCTCATCAATCACACTGATGATGTCAGCTATCTTTTTACTCGATTCATTGATTTCTGACATACTGGCCACGGCACGGTTAACAACTTCGCCCCCCGTCGCCGCCTTTTCACTTGTCTCAGCAGCTAACTCGTTGGCTACTTTTGCATTATCTGCATTTTGCCTAACGGTGCTGGTCATTTCTTCCATACTCGAAGCCGTTTCTTCCAGTGAAGATGCCTGCTCTTCGGTTCTTTGACTTAGATCCGCATTGCCCTGAGATATTTCCTCAGCGCCACTTGCAACCATCGCTGCTGATGAGCTGATCCGGTTCAATACTTCTGTCAGTTTGTCTGCTGTTGTATTGGCGTCCTGTTTCAACTTATCAAACGCCCCGTTGTAATCTGCATTAATTCTTTGCGTCAAATCACCATTGGCTAACGCATCTAACATATTCACGGTATCTGAAACTGCGTCGTCAACCAGAGACACTAAACCATTCAATCCTTTTGCTAATCTGAGATAAAAACCCTGTTTATCATTCTCGTTAAGACGAACAGCCAGATTACCGTCACGTGCTGACTCAACCAGTTCATTCACTTCAAGCTCAATCGCCACTTCATCAGTGCGGTCTTCCCACTCAACAACCGTACCAATGCGGTCACCTTCCGCACTCACGATTGGATTAGCAACCAACCCAAAAGTACGCCCTCCTACTTTAATTTCCGTCTTATACGTTTCTGTCAGGTTAGTGACCATATTACGTTGGTGTGCTGGGTTTTTATGGAATACATCAATATTCGCGCCCATAAGTTTGGCACAGTCAAAGTTGGGGAGGTCTTGGCGTATATCACGCTCCGCATTTTTCATCATGGTCGTGACCGCATCATTCATATAAACAATATTAAAATGACCATCTGCGATCATGGTGTTCGTCGCAACGTTATCCAATGCCCGTCTTACTCGCAGGTTTTCATTTGCGGCTTTTCTTTCTTCGCGCTCTTGCGCCAAACGCTCTGTTTTATCTTCCCACTCAACGACTGTGCCTAGACGATTTCCATTACTGTCTTGCACCGGTGTGGCGATTAAGCCAAAGGTAAACCCGGCCACTTCAATGTTAGTTTTATAAGTCTCGGTCATATTGGCTAACAAGTTTCTTTGATGACTCGGGTTAACGTGGAATATATCTATATTTTGGCCTATCAATGCATCCACATTTAGGCGAGGCAAAGCTTCTTGAAGGCGCGATTGATTCTTTCTCAACATGCGTATCACAGACTCATTGGCATAAACGATGTTGTAATCATCATCTGCTAACATCACGTTTGCTTGACACACATTCAATGCACTTGATATGCGGGCATTTCTTTGCGCTTCCGCTTTTTGGCTTTGCTCAAAGGCGAGCTGCTCAGTGAGGTCTTTCCACTCAACTAATGTCGCTATACGCTCGTTATTACCGTTAAACACAGGTGTTGCAATCAAATCAAAGGTCAACCCAGACACAGTAATTTGGGTTTTATATACATCGCGTAAATTGGCCAGTAAATTACGTTGATGGCTAGGATTAGCATGAAACATATCGATGTTTGTACCAATGGTTGTAGCCACGTTAAAGCTCGGCAATTCTTTACGTAATTGATGCTCATTTTGCCTGAGCATAGTTGTGACTGAGTCATTCATATACACAATGTTTAAGTCACCATCTGCAACCATAATATTGGCTTGGCAGCCTTTAAGCGCCAACAGCAAACTTTCAGTATGATCGTCAACGTGCTCATCTTCATTTACTTCACCTTGTGATAAGACGCGGTAAAGTTGCGGAAACCCTGATAGGTCTAATTGTTCAAACCGTTCACGGTTACTCACGGCTATATATGGGAGTGCTGAATAGACGGCAACAAGCTGCTCTGATAGTGGTGACAAACCATGTTTCAAAAAGGTTAAGGCAACGATCGTCCCCAGCAATGGAACCGCAAATGATATCATCCGTATTTGCTCTGATTCAGCTAACCCTAGCTGAGCACCAACAATGACACTAATAACCAGAATAATGCCTGCTACTAGAATCTTGTTATTAATACTGCTTTGGATACTCTGTTCGCTCATTTCAACCCCCAATTAGCCTTTGAGCCCACTTTTATCACTCAAATCTAAGACCTTTTCTAGATTTAAAAGCACAACCATTTTTTGACCTACATTTACTAGCCCATGAACAAAATAAGCGTTATCAGAATCCTGAAAATCAGGTACATCTTTCGCTTTTTCCTCAGCAATGCTGTAGACATCTGATACGGCATCCACTACTAGCCCCATAATTTTTTGCTGCTCTTTTATTTGCACTGACACCACAATCACCACGGTCAGTGGACCATAGTCAATCGCACTGATGCCAAAGCGCATACGCAAATCAATAATTGGGACGATTGTGCCTCGCAGGTTCATTGCACCTCTCACAAAGTTAGGCGAGTTAGGAATTGTGGTAACAGGTTCCCACCCCCTAATTTCCTGAACTGCTAAAATATCCATGCCATATTCTTCGTCGTGCATCATAAAGGTTAAGAACTGCTTCTCATCCGACTCACCGTCAAACATCAGCTGCTGATTTACTTCAACTTGATCAATCATGCTGGCTCAGCCTCCTCACCTTTCAAATCGACCAATAGCTCAGTTGATCCTGGCCTACGTAAACCGCTCAATTTAATCAGTCCACTAATATCAATGATCAACGACACCGTACCATCACCTAAAATAGTCGCCCCGGAAATGCCATCCACCTTTTGATAATTCGCTTCTAAGCTCTTGATAACGACTTGCTGCTGGGCTAATAAATCATCAACCAATAACCCTATTTTGTAGTTATCGCTTTCCACAACGACCAGCAGTGTTTTATCGAGTTCTTCTCGCGCACCTTGGTGGCTAAAAATATCGTAAAGTCGCAATATCGGTATATATTCATCACGCAGGCGCAGTACCTCTAACCCTTTACCCACTTTACTGACTTTAGAAATATCAATTTGTAACGACTCCACAATAGATATCAGTGGAATGATGTAGGTGTGCGTGGCTACTTGCACGAGTTGCCCATCAAGAATAGCCAAAGTAAGTGGTAATCGAATGGTGAATGTGGAGCCAACCCCTTGCTTTGAAGTCACCTCTACCGAGCCATTTAGCGCTTGGATATTTCTTCTCACTACATCCATGCCCACACCACGACCCGAGATATCACTAACACTGTCTGCCGTGGAGAAACCCGGCATAAAGATAAGCTCATTGACCTCTTCAACACTAAGATCATCTGCCTCATTGATCAGGCCATTGGCTATCGCCTTACTGCGAATTTTTTCAGTGTCCAGGCCTTTGCCATCATCCATAATTTCGATCACGATATTGCCACCTTGATGGAAAGCGTTAAGTGTCACTGTTCCGACAGGGTCCTTACCATTGGCAATTCGCTCCTCTGGGGTCTCCAACCCATGATCTAATGAGTTTCTTACAAGGTGCACCATGGGATCCGAGAGCTTTTCCATGACCGTTTTATCTAGTTCGGTTTGCTCACCAACCAATTTAAGTTCGACTTGTTTATTGAGTTTTTGAGATGTATCTCTGACTAGCCTAGGAAAACGACTAAATACAAAACTGATAGGCAGCATGCGAATTCGCATGACATTTTCTTGCAAATCTCGCGTATTGTGAGCAAGTTGAGTTAAGCCTTCTTGCAATGCGGCAATGCTCGACTCCGTAATTTCTTGGTCACCAATTTGACTCAACATCGCCTGTGTTATCACCAGTTCACCAACCATATTGATTAATGAGTCAACTTTATCTATCCCAACGCGAATAGAGGTCGCTGTCGAGTCATTAGCCTTTCGGCTTTCCGCTTTACTGGTTTTAACTGATTCTACTTTTTTCTGTACTGCAGCAAGGTTTTCTTCTGCTTGTGCACTGGTGTTTGCTGGTGTTTCAACAACAGGTTGTTCTGGTTGGTTACTGATAGGTTCAGCAGACGTATCTTGGGCATCCAACGTATCATCTTCGAACAGTCCACCGCATGCTTCAATTTTAATATCCGCATCATCTTCAACCCACTCAAATATTTCCGAAATACAAGGTTCGGGCTTAGTCGTCGTTAAAAAGAAACGCCAATGTAAAAAACAGTCTTCGGGGTCGAACTCTAAAAAGTCAGGGATACCGTCATGGAATGCACTGACCTCCAATTGCCCTAATTCAGCCAGCTCTGAAAACATGTAAAGCGGTTCATTGCCAGTTTTAAATAAGTGCGGTTCTGGTTTGAAATCTATTTGGTAGGTGGTACTTTGCTGTGCTTCTGAAACAACTTCATTCTCTTCAGTCCCCGTAGGCTCTGAAGATTCACCACCGAGTATTGCTTCAAATCGTGCTTTGAGCTCATTAGACTCACTTAAGTCAGGCTCTTCTTCTGCTTGTAATGCCCCCAACAAGCCACGAACACAGTCAACTGATTTGAGCAACAAATTGACATGCTCTGCAGTGAGTACTCTTTGTCCATCACGGATTTGATCCAACAATGTTTCAAGAACATGAGTAAAGTCTGACACAGACACAAACCCAAACGTACCACTGCCGCCTTTTATTGAGTGGGCTGCTCTAAAAATTGTATTTATGGTCTCAGAATCTTCTTTGCCCGGTTCTAGATTTAGAAGCTCAGCTTCCATTGCATCCAGACCTTCAAAGCTTTCTTCAAAGAACACATCGAAAAACTGGCTTAAATCTATGCTCATGCCTATACCTCGTTGGTACTAGCGGATGACTTTCTTCAATACAGCTAATAATTGATCCGGATTAAAAGGCTTTACGATCCAGCCTGTTGCACCTGCGGCTTTGCCTTCACTTTTTTTGTCCAATCCAGACTCCGTCGTTAGCATCAGTAACGGCGTGAATTTGTAATTTGGTAGGTTGCGCAGCTCTCTAATTAGTGTGATCCCATCCATCACAGGCATGTTCACATCGGATATCACAGCATCGAACCCCTGCTGCTTGGCCAGATTTAATGCCTCACTCCCGTCCTTTGCTTCTGTGACGTCAAACCCTGCTTTTTTAAGAGTAAATCCAACCATTTGTCGCATTGAAGCAGAATCATCCACAGCTAAAATCTTTTTCATATTGACCTCTTAAATCTTACTGCTAAAGGATAAAATTTCGGTTAAACCAAGTTGCTCTACAGACTCAAACAAAATAGGGCTATCACCATGCCAAGTAATTTTCTGATCAAAATTCAACAACCGTTTTTGCAATGCACACAACATTTGAATCGAAGCAGTATCAACTTTTGAAACATCACTAATATCAATGCAGATTGCTTGCCCAGACTCCAGCTCTTGAACAAACATCTGATAGAGCTCTTCAACTTTATTGATGGCTAACTCAGAAGGAAGTTTAATCATGCGCTTGGCACATTCCCTGTAAAAGTTATAGATAAGATTAGATTAGACGTTGATAGTAAAATTGCCAAAAATTAGGCAAAAGAAATAAAAATATTATTAACTTAGAAACAACCAAGTGCGATTAAAAGGCCGCGCTCCTAGCACGGGTTATAATTTCAAAGTCCGCAACTATCTGGTCAGTATTCACACTTGGCACCTGACCCTTTTTGAATTCAGGTTTAAAAATTGCGCTTAATTCACCGACTGGATTTATCAATGCAATCGATGCGCTATGGTCTACGTAATACTCCGTGTCTTGTGCATCGTTGATAGCGTAAATTAGGCCAATATCCCTCACAAAGGGAAACAATTGCTGATGAGAATGCGTGACCGCTAAAAATGACTCGTCAAAGTACGCAATGTATTCTTTACGTTTTTGCGCCGAATCCCGGCTGGGGTCAACAGAGACAAACCACACTTGCGTTTTTTCGAGCGCACTGAGCTTGCCTTTAATATGTGTGAGTTTGGCTAATGTCATGGGGCAAATATCTGGGCAGCTGGTATAACCGAGAAACAGTAAATTCCATTGCCCCAGCAACTGCGCATTTGTCACGACATTGTTGTTTTGATCGACTAATTCAAATGGCTTTAATAATTTGGGGCTCGGATACTGCACAGTCAGCTCTGATACCTTGTCAGACTTTGAGCAAGACAGTAGTAAACTTGATAATAACACCAATAATATTAAACGCATTAGATCACTAACTTATCGAGGAATAAGGCACTAAAGAGTAACAACAAATAACTGATCGAAAAACGAAAAACTTGCATTGCCGACTCAGAGTTTGATTCAAAATATAAAAGCACCACTTTTTGTAAAAAACGCGCATTTAAAAAACACGCGACAGCAAGATATAGTATCCCTGACATGCCGATTAAATATGGCAACACACACACCAACACCAATAAAACGGTATATGCAATCATGCATAATTTAGTGAATCGAATACCATGTGTGACAGGTAACATAGGCACATTGACGCGTGCATAATCCTGTTTTCTAGCAATTGCCAACGCCCAAAAGTGCGGCGGTGTCCAAGTAAATATCATCATGACCAACAGCCAAGGTTCGGCGCTTAAGGTCTGTGTTTCACTCACCCACCCAAGTAACGGAGGCATAGCACCTGCCAATCCACCAATTACAATATTCTGCGGGGTTGAATGTTTTAAATATACGGTATACACCACGGCATATCCAAACAGTGCCAAAACGGTCAGTAAGGTGCACAGCCAGTTACTAAATAGCAGCAGTAAAATAACCCCGAGCGAACCGATAACCAACGCAAACAAATAAGCTTGTGATACGCTCAGTTGGTTCATCACCAGCGGTCGGTGCCGCGTACGTGCCATCTGTTTGTCTTTGACCCTATCCAGAATATGATTAATTGCAGCCGCAGCCGCAGAAACCAAACCAATACCCAGCAACGCCCCGAATTGAAACCAGCCACTGCGCTGGGTATCAGGCGCTAAAACGATCCCAACCCAGGCTGTTAGGACCAGCATTAACACCACTTTTGGCTTACATATATTAAAATAAGCTTGAATCTGTTTTGTTGCTCCTTCGAGCACATACGTGTATTTACTAAGCTCAGTATTCATATCCACACCTGCCTAGCTCGTGACAGTAAAAAACAGGCTCTGATCAATGCCAACAATAGCAGCGCTGCCATTAGGTTATGAAATAAAGTTAATAAAATAGGGAATTTGAAATAAACAATGATCCCGCCAATTGCTACCTGCAGTAACACCAATATCGCAACTTGGTTAGCAGCTTTACGAATAATGGGCTGTGATATTTTAAAATGAATTACGATGGCCATGGCGACCAGCGCCAATAAGGTAACGCTGGCCCATATGCGATGCATCAGGTGGATCGATAAGCGCGTTTCAAAGGGTAAGACACCATATTCATATGTGCTTGATTGCTTTGGCAACTCGAGTAAACTAGACCAAGAAAACAGTTCACTATTGGCGCACAGCGGCAGACCTGTACAATGCGGCGCGGCATAGTTTGCTGCGAGCCAACCACCCAATGCGATTTGCAATACCAATACACCTGTACAAAACACGCCAACCTTCAAACACATACCAGCTTGAGACTCATATTCAACTACGGGTGGCGCAGAACGCAAATACAACAAAGTCAACAGAGATAATACGGTGAAGCCCCCAAGTAAATGTCCCATCACGACAAATGGCTGTAAGTTCATCGTGACTGTCCACATACCAAGTAGCGCTTGTACTCCTATCATAAATACCAAAGTACCCGCTAAGACCTTGGGCGCTTGTTGTGCTCTGGATCGGATGATCACAACAAATAGCAATAAGACGACCAACGCTAAGCTACCGGCAAAATAACGGTGGATCATTTCTATCCAGGCTTTTCGAGGCTCGATAGTACTGCTGGGGTACTTTAACTGCGCGGCCGAAATTTCATGCACCTCGTTGGGTACGGTTAAAAACCCATAACACCCAGGCCAATCTGGACACCCTAACCCCGCATTACTCAATCGAGTATATGCACCGAGCACCACGACACAAATAGCTAACATACACGCAAACGTAATGGTTCTTTGAAGTACAGTAGACATAACGCCTCCTTACTGAGAACGAGCGTAATTTAAGAGTTTTTTCATATCCTTTAAGAGTCCCTTTAGAACTAATCTATTCGCATCAGGATCTGACTCGTAAGGGTATTCCAAAACAACTAGGCCATGTTTATCCACTAAATAAAATGCTGCCGGCATCAGCTTATTTTGAGCACCTTGCTCTATCGAATTATCACCATCCTCTACCACTACGATAGCAACTTTATTGCGATGCTTTCCTAGTGCAACATCTAAATTTTCTACATTATTTTTTTGTACATCACAGGCTGAGTGGCACCCTTTTGGCACATTTAAAACAATGCTCCACAACTTATCTTTTGATTGCACAGGGAGCCAAACTTCAGACTCTAAAAAGTCACCATGATTCGTTGTGCTCTGGGGCCTTAAATCTAAACTCAGTACCGTAACAGCTGCAATGATTGGCAAGATAAAGCAACCTATAAACAACCCTAGTGTTTTACTCATTTGATCAACTCCTTGGATTTTTGCCTAATCGCAAAAAATGCGATGATGCCTGCCGATAAACCGATCAGTAGCCACTGCAGGGCATAAGCTCGATGCTTGTCAGGGCTCATTACAACCGCCTGATAATGCGGAGTAACGTCTGCCATCACAGGTTGGTTTGCTATCACCAATAACGGCGAGACCGCCGCATTTATTTCGCGGCTAAAAAAAGACGGCTCTAAATACTGTAAGACATTGCGATGGTGGATACTTTGGTTTGGATACTTTGCCAATGTGAACCCCGACCACTCACCAATTTTAAACTGAGCGTCAATTTCAATGGGGCCAACAGGTAGCTCAATATTCGGCAACTGAGCGCGATCTTTACCCGCAGCTACAAATCCCAAATTTACAATAAGGGGATCATTTACCCCGTCCGCATCAAATAATGCTATCAAGTCATAACCAATTTGCCCGTTGACGATTTTGTTATCAAGCAACCACCAATAACCAGATCTGAACTCCCCAACTAACACGGTTTTAGCACCTTGTAGTAATTCCGCGTTCGTGTTTATCAAAAGCTGTTTATTTTCAGGTTGTTCGCTCAACATCATAAGCTGGGATTGCTTATCGAGTGCCCTTTGCCATTGCCAATACGACAGTCTAAAGCAGATAGACATCACCAACACCACTGCAAAAATCAGCATTACTGTACTAATCTTTTTAGTAAACACGCTAATGGCAGACCCCCTAATGCTTATAAAATGGATTATCACAGCACTTCTTTTCGTTATTCTATACCAACTTTTTCACGCCTTATTTGTGATGTTAAGTGGCGCTGAAAAGTCGAAAAACATGTCTCAAATTCTGGGAAAACGGGTTTTCTTTTCGCTAATTACCATGCTCGTCATCACACTCTCTAGTCAACTGGGCTTCTTTACGTTTAATGCTCAGCCAACCTCTAAAGCACATACACAAAAACAAACAAACATAGCCACACAACATCCACAAAATGCCAGTACCAAGCCGACGCCTGAAATGCAAAATGTTGATTAGCGTCTAAATGCCCCTTTAACACGCGTAACCAAACAACCAGCAACATCAGTGCGCCAAGTGTCACATGCATACCGTGGAACCCAGTCAGCAT
This sequence comes from Pseudoalteromonas luteoviolacea, assembly GCF_000814765.1. Taxonomy (GTDB): domain Bacteria; phylum Pseudomonadota; class Gammaproteobacteria; order Enterobacterales; family Alteromonadaceae; genus Pseudoalteromonas; species Pseudoalteromonas luteoviolacea_H. The sequence goes on along the minus strand of NZ_JWIC01000001.1, from coordinate 244,916 downwards.
AAAGAATGTGTTGCCATAAATTCCCGAGTCCAATTTCAGCCCAAGTTCAATGTAAGCATGTATGTACTCTTCAACTTGTAAACCTAAAAAAATGAACCCCAGTAATATGGTTAACCCTAAAAACACTTTGAGTTTTGTTCGTTCATCTCGCTCAATAGCCGTGTGCGCAAAATGCAACGTGACTGAGGAAGTAAGTAGGATCACGGTATTGATGAGTGGCAAACCTTGCCATGGCATGGCTTGCGTCGCAGTGCCATCTGGCGTGACTAGCAATGGCCAAACCGCTTCAAAATCAGGCCACAGTACTTCATTGGTCATCAAGTTGTTACTCGCGCCACCCAGCCACGGTACAGCAAACATCCTGACGTAAAATAAAGCACCAAAAAATGCGGCAAAAAACATCACTTCAGAGAATATAAACCACCCCATACCTTGCCTAAAAGAGCGATCCATTTGCGCTGAATAGAGTCCGCTCATCGACTCATCAATCACATGTCTAAACCAACCCACAATCATCGCTATCAGCACAACAATGCCTATCAATAGTGTCCATAGACCCGAATTGGCTTCTTTACCTAACTGCATAACCGTTAACCCTGCACCAACCGCAATAAAAAACATTGCAATGGCACCGACGATAGGCCATGGGCTTTGCTCTGGTACATAATAGGTTTGGTAACTCTTATCCATTTTGAGGTCCTCGTACAATAGGTGACATCACCGAAATAAACGGTTGAGTGAGCACCTGTGGTGTTTGCTCAATATTCCCTGCGGTAACGCTCTCTGTGATGTCGTATAAGGTGTAAGAGAGTGTCAGTTCTTGTACATCTTTGGGTAATTCAGTATCAACATAGAACCGCAATGTAAATTCAAGTGATGCATTTGCAGCCATGGGCTGTTGGTCGAAACAAAAACAGGCCAGTTTATGTAGGTATTTGGCAGCTTGACCAGGCGACACAGAGGGAATTGCTTGCATAATTCGCGCGCTATCGCTGGTGTTCTGCGCCAAAAACTTTACTTCCGATAACTTGCCAGGTTGAACACTCACCGAGTATTGCAGCGCTTTTACTTTGAAAGGTGTTGTACTTTTTGCATGCGTCGTGAAGCTCACTTCAACTTCTCGGGATGCATCAACGCCTTCACTTTTTTGCGCCACGACCAAATCCACTTTGCCATTAAGGCCTGTGATGTCACAAAACACGTCGTAAAGAGGCACCAAGGCAAATGCAAACGCAAACATACCCAGTACCGTCAACACCAATTTTTGCAATAGCGCGGTATGCATTAGTCAACCTTTGGTGGCGTTGAGAAAGTATGATAGGGCGCAGGTGATGCCACTTGCCACTCCAGCCCCTCAGCACCGTCCCATACTTTGCTATCAGCAGGTTTTCCCCCTGCGATACATTTGAAAACAACCGCCACGAATAGAAGCTGCGATAAGCCAAATGCAAAACCTCCGATGCTGATAATGGCGTTAAAATCTGCAAATTGCAGTGCGTAGTCAGGAATACGTCTTGGCATACCGGCTAGCCCAACAAAGTGCATTGGGAAAAACAGCACGTTGACACTCACCAGTGACAGCCAAAAATGCCATTGTGCTAATGTTTCGCTGTACATATTTCCTGTCCATTTCGGCAACCAGTAATACGCCGCAGCCATAATTGAAAAAACGGCACCGGTTACGAGTACATAATGAAAATGAGCGACCACAAAATACGTATCATGATATTGAAAGTCTGCGGGTGTGATGGCCAACATAAGGCCGGAAAAACCACCAAGGGTGAATAAAACAATAAACGCAATTGCAAACATCATCGGAATTTCGAAGCTGATAGCGCCTCGCCACATGGTTGCAACCCAATTAAAGACTTTTACACCTGTCGGCACCGAGATCAGCATGGTCGCATACATGAAAAAAAGCTCACCAGCCAAAGGCATGCCTGTCGTAAACATATGATGTGCCCACACGACAAAGGACAATAATGCAATCGACGATGTGGCATACACCATCGATGCATAACCAAACAGTTTTTTGCGAGAAAAGGTCGGCACAATGGTTGAGATAATACCAAATGCAGGCAATATCATGATGTACACTTCAGGGTGCCCGAAGAACCAGAATATATGTTGGAACATCACCGGATCTCCCCCCCCTGCGGCATCAAAAAAGCTAGTCCCAAAATACTTATCAGTTAACACCATGGTCACCGCACCGGCCAATACGGGCATGACAGCAATCAATAAAAAAGCAGTGATTAGCCATGTCCAAACAAATAACGGGAGCTTCATCCAAGTCATACCCGGTGCACGCATATTAACAATGGTGACTATCACGTTGATGGCACCCATTATTGAGCTCACCCCCATAATATGCACGGCAAAGACAAACAGCGCCGTATTATCATTACTATAAGTCGTGGAGAGTGGTGCATAAAATGTCCAGCCAAAAGCCGGGCCACCGCCTTCCATAAATAAAGAAGCGAGTAATATGGCAAACGCAAAAGGTAATATCCAAAAACTCCAATTATTCATCCGCGGCAAGGCCATATCAGGCGCCCCTATCATCATCGGGATCATCCAGTTAGCAAGCCCTGTGAATGCAGGCATAACAGCACCAAATACCATTATCAAGCCATGTACCGTCGTCATTTGATTGAAAAAGTGCGGGTCAACAAGCTGCATACCCGGCTGAAATAACTCGGCTCGGATAACCATCGCCATGGCACCACCGGTTAAAAACATCAATAACGAAAAAAGCAGATATAAAGAGCCTATGTCTTTGTGATTAGTTGTAAAAATCCACCGTTTTAGCCCCGACGGTGCACCGTGATGGTGCTCATGAGATACAGGTTGCTCTTGTGCGGTAGTCGACATTATTCTTTCTCCTTAGTCCCATCAATGAAGGCCTGAATTTGCCCAGGCTGAACTACCTCTTGAGTATCATTACCCCAGCTGTTGCGTTTGTATGTGATCACACCGGCAATTTCTGTTAGCGTGAGCTGCTTACCAAAAGCTTGCATGGCTGTACCAGGTCGCCCATTCACAAGTATGTCAATATGCGCTTTTAACTCACCATTGACGACGGCACTGCCCTTCATCGCTGGAAAAACACCCGGTAACCCTAACCCTGTTGGCTGATGACATGCGGCACAATATGCCATGTACACTTTTTCGCCTGTTGCCATTAATTCATCTTTTGAAAGCGTTACCCCCACAGAGGCTGCCTCAGCCTGTAGCGCTTTAGCTTTAGCCTGCTTAGCCTCTGCGAGCCAAATATCAAAATCTTCGGGGGAGCGCGCATCAACCACAACGGGCATAAAGCCATGATCTTTTCCGCACAGTTCAGCACACTGGCCACGATAAATTCCCTGCTCATTTACCCGCGTCCACGCCTCATTGATAAAACCAGGGTTAGCGTCTTTTTTTACGGCAAAATCGGGCACCCACCACGAGTGGATAACATCATCGGAGGTCAGTAAAAATCGTACTTTTCGGTCGGTAGGAATAACCAGCGGTTTATCGACCTCTAACAGGTAGTGCTCATCTTTCGCCTGCAAATTGTCGATTTGATCTTTTGGCGTCGACAGGACAGAAAAAAAGTCAACATCATGGCCCATATATTCGTAATGCCACTTCCATTGAGACCCTGTCACCTTGATGGTGAGATCAGACTTGCTGGTATCTTCCATTGCGATCAGCGTTTTAGTCGCCGGAATCGCCATCACCACCAAGATCAAAAATGGAATTGCGGTCCACACAATTTCCACTTTGGTACTCTCATGAAATTGGGCTGGTTCAGCGCCTTTGGACTTACGGTGATGTATTAACGCCCAAAACATCACCGAAAAGACAATAGCGCCAATCACACAACAAATCAGAAAGATCGTCATATGTAACTGGTAAACCTCATTACTGACATCCGTCACCCCTTGACGCATGTTGTAATCGCTGGCTACTGCACTGAAGCTTGCCAGTAATGGGACAAAGATATTGAACAGCTTTAAATTCGCAAGATTCATGTGACGTCTCCGATCCCTTATAATTTTAATCTTGAAGGGGTTTTTATTATTGGATGACTGTCAATAGGCGTTGTTGCCTAAACTGCATGACTTCTTTAACGATTAGTAAAGAAACAACCAGCTTGCAAGTTTTGTATTTTACAGATTACGTTAATTTGGAGTATTTGCTTCATTAAAAATCGGGCATATCCGATGCTAACGCAATTAACTAGAAATGGATAAGCTTTTATTTAGCAAATCAAAACAATTACTTAAAATTTTAGTGTGTCATCATTGAAAAATTAAAGTGAGTTCAAACGTTGGCTTTAACATCTTTTATTGAAAAAATTGTAAACAGTATCAACTTTAAATTTTCTTACTCCTTAGTAAAAAATCAAAAACTTATACCAAAAAGGTATAAAAAAGTGCAATCAGTCAGATAGTCAGACACTGGCACCTCCCTCGCCAAGCATTTTCACCTTACTCATTAAACGCCTTGCCTATGGGTGTTTAATAGACCGAAACATAAATATAAGTTAAAACAAGCAACATGAACAAATGCACCCAATTTCAGTTTGTTTATTATTTTCACCTTAAACGCCATTTTAAGGTGAAAATAAAAACCTCACATAGCAATTAATAAAAATAACCACGCATTATCCATGGCAATTTTTTAATTAAATATGGGCAATATCTTTTCAGCAATCATCTTCATAGTTTGCTCTTCACGCTCATGACCTGTTGTCACAATGATTAAATCCAGTTCATCAATGATAACGATATATTGCCCTCCGCCTCCCTGTGCGGAGCGTGTAAAGTAGCGCTTATTACCAAACAGCACGTCCGCTTGCCACCAATAGTAACCATAGCTTGGACGCTTTACTTTACTCCCAGTGAAGAAGATATCACTGTCATTCAGTGCGACTATCTTATTTGATGATTTAGCCAGATACGCTTTGGGGATCAATTGCTCACCTTGCCACTGCCCATCAGATTTAACCAACAACCCCAACTTAACCATATCCCTCGATGTTAACTCTGAGCCATATGCCCCAATAGGCAGACCGTCGACCTCTTCTCGCCATTGATAATTAAAAATCCCTAATTTATTAAACAGCGCCTGTTCGATAAATGCTTTTGCGCCACTGGGCACCACCTTATTGAGTACCAGCATTACAAGTGCAGGATCTTCACTTTGGTAATTAAAACTTTGCTTCAAAGGCGTAATCGGTGATGACGTTGACAGCAGTGCTTGCAACTGAGCTTGAGTGCTCTTTTGCCCCAACTTTGTGCGTAACGCCGCATATAATTCGCGTTTAATGCGTAATCCTGATTGCATTGTTAAAGCTTGATGCAAGGTAATGCGCCGAACACCTGGAGAAAACGCCTCAGAATTCAAGTCATTGAAAAATGATATAATGGGCTTGTCCAAGTCCGCCATTGTTAAATGACCAAGAGCCATAGCTCGACCTATCGCCAAACTCAGTATGGCTTTAGTCACAGAGGCTTGAGGATGGGGGTTATCAATTCGTCCACGTAAATAATACGACTCAAAAATAAGTGTATCTCCTCTTACGACCAGCAAACTATCATACTTTCCGAGCTTTTGAGTGCTCACCTCCATGGCCAATTTATTCAGCATGGCCTTATCCGCTTTTACATGATCAAAATTGCCAACTCGAATACCATCGCTTAACGTTTCTGGCGTAAAATCGATATAAGGTACTTCGAGATTAGGTAGCTCCGAATGCGGTAACTTACTCTCTGCGGCTGTCACCTTTGGCGCTGCGGGTGTGCCCGCTATTGCCGACACACTTACGACGCCCAGAACAGATATATAACTCAATAGGATCTGCTTTTTTTTAATCCAATTATTGCAAAATAATGCCATGCTTTTCCCCATATACTTCAGTGTTCTCTATCCAAAAACAGTTATTTATAAATCCGACAACCATGACACACCACGCGCGACCGTCATGGGTACCGCTTGTGAGTGATCTCCCTCCATCACTTCGTGGGTTAAAAACAACTTGCTCTGAGCGTGGGCATTTAACTTAACAAGCAATCGATCAACATGTGTTTTTAGGCGTGCTTCTTGGTCGCCATAAGAAATAAACACATTGGCGTTAAGTTGTTTCTGCTTACTCAATAATTCACTTAAATAGTCCACGCTGCCACCTAAAGCAGGGCTGCCTAAGATGTAGTGATTAAATGTATCTGGCTGTGTAACCAAAGCATACAGTCCAAATTGCCCACCCAGTGAATAGCCAAAATAGGCACGTTGATCTGGTTTGGTTCTATACAGCGAATCAACCCGCTTGATGACGTCCTCACGAATGAAAGCTAAATGTTTTTCGGCTTGACCAAAGTGATACTTGGCTTGACGAGCCTTATCCGTTGATGCAGTCGCTGTATAGTCTCGAAACCGGCTGGCATGTGGCGCTGCAATCTGACCATCAACCTTAGGCATGTCTTTTTGCCAAGAAATTCCCACTAAGATCACATCATCCATTAAAAATGTCGTTGCTGCAGACAACAGATCGAGTTGCCATACGGCATCGGTGAAATACACCACAGGGTAACGATGTTTTGAGTCTTTGCCATAGTCCTCAGGCAACTTGACCAGCAGTTCATATTGGCCACCATTCACTGAATTGCTGATTGGGACCACTTGCGTTCTAGGCATGGCATACGCCTCAAACTCCATTGCTTGCAAACTCCACAGCGGCAGCATCATGCATATCAATGTCTGTACAAATTTTTTCATCATTCTTCCTCGTTATTTAGATGCAACAAACTAGGCTAAACAGCTGAGTTATTGCTTACTCGCCTGCATGTTATTGGTTAACTAGGAAAGCAGGTTAGCGTATTCGGAATGAGAGACTTGATGTTTTGCTGACGTCTCATTGACTTTGCAATGAAAAATAAAATAGCAAACAATTCAGGTGGTTATAATTTGATATTTCGCAACCTAATACGTATGTTAACCTTGCTTTATACGCACTAAAATAATCACACTCACTGCCAACGATCAGTAGGAAGGGCTATGCAACAACAGTATTGGGTAGGCGACTTTTATATAGATGTATCCAGAAATCAGATCACCTATCAACAACACACCCAAACACTTGCTCCTAAAGCACTTGCTGTGCTGAGCGTCTTAGCCCAGTACCAAGGCAAAGTATTGAGTCAAGACAAGCTACTTGATGCTGTGTGGCAAGATGTTATCGTCTCACCAAATACACTGCAGCGTAGCATCGCACAGCTCAGAAAGGCATTTGGTGATGACGGTAAAGAACAAGTGTTCATCAAAACCCACGCTAAGCAAGGATACAGCTTAGAGGTCAAGGTCAGATGGGATGATAAGCGCACTGCAATACCTGAGAGTACATTACCTTCGCATAACCACGAGCAAACCGAGCAAACAATAGCCCCTGAATTGCCCGTAACGCCCACCCAAAGGAAACGCCCCTTCAGGTCTACAGTTTCATTCACAATGATAGGTGGCGTCATCGTGTTTGGTGCAATGACACTGCTCAACCAACCACAACCCGACACGTTTCATGTTGAAAAGCTCACCGCGCTCACAGCAACCGATAATAGAGAAAACGCTGGGATCTATTCGCCTGATGGTGACTATGTAGTGTTCCACCGTTATGAAGACCGCTTATGTATCAACAACCTGTGGGCTAAACACACCCAAACTCAAGCTGAATTCCAACTCACACAAGCGCTCAATTCAAACGGCACACATACTTTCTCAGAAGATGGAAAAACACTGTATTTTGTTCAAGAGCAAGATTGTCGGCAACCCATTACTCAAAAGCAGTGTTATCAGCTTATGCGTTTAGACTTTGCCAAATCGCTCACCTCACCGCAGCAACCCACAAGCATCATGGAATGCAAAAACTCACGACTGCGCTCACCCAATTGGATGCGTGGTGGTCACCTGGCCTTATTGCAACAGCACCAAGCCCGATGGGCGTTAATACGTTACACCATTGACAGTAAAGAGAGTCAGGTCATTTATGGCTCAGAAAATGATAACGTGATTTCATATGCCTATTCAGCAAAGGAAAATCTGCTTGCGCTGACCACATTAAACACAGCAGGCCAATATCACCTACAGCTCGTCACCCCCGAAGGAGAAGTACGCTCAAAAGTCGCCATTCAATACCCGCAAGAAATTGCTAAATACCGCTTTATCTACCCCAGCTTCTCCCCATTTGATGAAAAGCTGGTATTCAGCACCGGGCGGCAGTTATTTACACTGTCTTATGATGGCATCATTAATAAAGTCAGCTTGCCTCTCGATGAACCGATGGGATCGCCAAGCTTTCACCCAGATGGCGACCGAATGTTGGTCATTAAAGGCTTTTATGACCGAGATATCGCACTGCTGACACTCTCAGAACCAAAAGCTGGCGACACGCAAGGCCATGCCCATCAACCCAAATTCGATATTATTGAGCGCTCAATTTCTTCTGAAGGCAGTGCCTTATTTCAGCCAAATGGCACTAAACTCGCTTTTCGTTCACAGCGTTCGGGCATTGACCAAGTTTGGATCAGTGATGGTACAACGAGTCAACAGCTATCAAACTTTGCGATGGATAGTTATATTGATGGACTAGTTTGGGCCCAAAATGGACAAAGCCTCCTAACCAGTTCAAGCAAAGAGCTAACCCAACTGTCACTGGGTGGCAATCATCTGCACTTTCCTTATACAGTTCCTATTGAACAGCTTTTCGATTGGGATAGCGAACAGCAAACCGCATTGGCCAATATTCGTGTCGCAGGACTACTAAAATTTGCGCAGCTTAACCTGTCTGATTTGACGTTTACCATCCTTAGAGATACACCAGTCAACTGGGCACAGCGTACTGAAAATGGACATGTTGTGTACACAGATCAACTCGATCGATTTTGGCAAACTGGTGGGGTCGAAGATACGCTCATCGAAGCGCTGATTGAGCAAGGCAGCGACAAACGATTCATGCTTGATAATCACGTCCTCTATGGGGTCAACGAACAGTTTGAGTTATGGCGCTATCATCTAGAACAGCAACAGTTTACAAAGCTAATGAAACTGCCAAAAACCCTTGACTACCTTACCGATGTGAGAGGCTCAACCGCATTAGTGTCACTGCGCATTAATGCTAAAAAAGAGCTCGCAGAATTAGCACTTAGCCACTAATTCAGTCGCTTTTTAAAAGCAAAAAACCCAAGCAATTGCTTGGGTTTTTTGTATTAGCTTATGAGCTGGGGATGATTACATCATGCCGCCCATGCCGCCCATACCGCCCATGCCGCCCATATCTGGTGCAGCAGCTGCTTCATCCTTTGGAATTTCAGCAACCATAGCTTCAGTTGTGATCATCAGACCCGCTACCGACGCTGCGAACTGTAGTGCAGAACGTGTTACTTTAGTTGGGTCAAGGATACCCATTTCGATCATATCGTCGTACTGGCCGTTTGCCGCGTTGTAACCGTAGTTACCTTCGCCTGCTTTTACAGCGTTAACAACAACTGACGCTTCGTCACCTGCGTTTGAAACGATTTGACGAAGTGGCGCTTCCATCGCACGTAGTGCAACTTTAACACCGTGATTTTGATCTTCGTTTTCGCCTTCAAGACCTGCAATCTTGCTAGCAACACGAACTAGTGCAACACCACCACCTGGTACCACACCTTCTTCAACCGCAGCGCGAGTTGCATGTAGTGCATCTTCAACGCGGTCTTTCTTCTCTTTCATTTCAACTTCAGTTGCTGCGCCAACTTTGATTACTGCAACACCGCCAGCAAGTTTTGCCATGCGCTCTTGTAGTTTTTCTTTGTCGTAGTCAGACGTTGCTTCTTCGATTTGTGCTTTGATTTGTGAAACGCGGCCGTCAATAGCAGCTTGCTCACCCACACCATCGATGATAGTTGTGTCATCTTTCGTGATAACAACGCGCTTAGCTGTACCTAGGTCTTCTAGTGTTGCTTTCTCAAGCTCTAGACCGATTTCTTCAGAAATCACAGTACCGCCCGTTAGGATAGCGATATCTTGTAACATTGCTTTACGACGGTCACCGAAACCAGGTGCTTTAACCGCAGCTACTTTTACGATGCCACGCATGTTGTTCACAACTAGTGTTGCCAATGCTTCACCTTCAAGGTCTTCAGCAATGATAAGAAGTGGCTTGCTTGTCTTAGCCACGCCTTCTAGTGTAGGAAGTAGCTCACGGATGTTAGATACTTTCTTGTCTACAAGTAGAATGTGTGGGTTGTCTAGCTCAACTTGGCCTTTTTCAGCGTTGTTGATGAAGTATGGAGATAGGTAACCGCGGTCAAATTGCATACCTTCTACAACGTCTAGTTCATTTTCTAAAGATTGACCTTCTTCAACCGTGATAACACCTGATTCACGACCTACTTTTTCCATTGCTTCTGCAATGATGTCACCAATTTCTTTGTCAGAGTTTGCAGAGATAGTACCTACCTGTGCAATTGCTTTTGTGTCAGCACATGGCGCTGAAAGTGCTTTAAGCTCTTCAACTGCTGCAACAACAGCTTTGTCGATACCGCGCTTAAGATCCATTGGGTTCATACCCGCTGCAACAGACTTAAGGCCTTCATTTACGATTGCTTGCGCAAGAACCGTTGCAGTTGTTGTACCGTCACCCGCTGCATCATTTGCTTTTGACGCAACTTCTTTAACCATCTGTGCGCCCATGTTCTCAAACTTGTCTTCAAGTTCAATTTCTTTCGCTACAGATACACCATCTTTAGTGATAGTTGGTGCGCCGAATGACTTATCAAGTACGACGTTACGACCTTTAGGACCCAGTGTTACTTTTACTGCGTCAGCTAATACGTTAACGCCCTGAAGCATTTTAGTGCGAGCGTCACCTGCAAAACGAACTTCTTTTGCTGCCATGTTTTTATTCCTCTAAATTCTTTTCGTTAAAGCTGCTATTTTGGTTACAAGCTACTGCTTAGCCAACAATACCTAGGATATTGTCTTCACGCATGATCAGGTACTCTTGACCTTCGATCTTTTCAGTCTTTTCAACGTATGAGCCGAATAGTACTGTGTCACCTGCTTTTACTTCTAGTGCTCTTACTTCACCACTGTCCAACACGCGGCCATTACCTACAGCAACAACTTCACCACGAGTTGATTTTTCAGCTGCTGAGCCAGTCAATACGATACCGCCAGCAGATTTAGTTTCTTCTTCTAGACGCTTAACAATAACGCGATCATGTAAAGGACGAATGTTCATTGATTTAGTTCTCCTAACTTTTCTGAACAAGGACAGAATAATCTGTTTACTCAGAGTGAGCCGCGGCCCGACTAACGGCGCAAACGCGACTCTCTGGATTAATTTGTAACTTGCAATTCTAGATGGGGGTGGATATTTAAAACCCAAGAGAAAAAACTAAAAAATTTTAATCTTTTCTCTGATATTCACCTTCAATGGTGGTAGAGGATTGCGATTCTGACTTCGGCGCTTTGCGCTCAAACGGGTCAAATTTCTGCTCTTCAAAGGAAGGCTGTGCTTCTTGATGCGCTTGGGGCTGACCAAAACCTTGGCCAAACATGCTGCTTTGCGCAGAGCTTTGCATTTTTACACTGGCTTGCTCAATCAGTGCTTTTGCTATTTTTTCGCGAATTACGGGAGTTAATAACATAAAACCAATGGCATCAGTCATGATCCCTGGCGTCATTAAAAATACACCCGCGATGATCACGCACAAGCCTGTAAATAAATCTTGTCCAGGTAACTTACCTGACGACATTTGCTGTTGTACATTAGAGTACGCACCTAATCCCTGCTGCTTGACCAATTTTGCACCTAACACCGCTGTGGCAATGACCAGCGCAATGGTAGCAAGCCCACCAATCACATCACTGACTTGAATAAGCAGCGCAATTTCAACAATGGGCACGACAATGAATAACAAAAAAAGAACTTTAAACATAGATTCTCCAAATAAACTGAAATAGATGTATGGCTTGTCAGGTCTAATTTCAAGCTTACAGTCAGCATCTAATCGCACTCTGGTGATCACTTACTGTATCGGTTTTACATCAAAACTCATCGTTAGAACAAAACCGAGTTTGAAAGTTCAGAGTATATAAATGCAACTCAACGAGCACACCTTGGGATCCGGGTTGTCATTCGTTACTATAAGGGCAAAACCAACTTAGTCGGCAAAAACACGATGAGTACCCCATATAGAATGGTCATGACCACTTGTGATAATCAAGACAATGCCCGCCACATCGCGGCGCATTTAGTTTTAAATAAATTAGCCGCTTGTGTGAACATCTTGCCAAAAATAGAGTCAATCTACGTGTGGCAAGGAAAAGTCACGCAAGATGAAGAAGTTAAACTACTAGTCAAAACAAAATCCGCACTGGTTAGTAAGGTCATTGATGCGATCCAAGCTGAGCACAGTTACGATGTGCCTGAAGTACAAGTGATTGAAATCACTGAAGGATCGCAGCAATATTTTAACTGGATGGAAGAGGTACTAAATTAATGCGACTGACGACGCTCTTATTTTCTTTTTTAACGCTGCTATTTATAGGCAGCTTTCAAGCTGTGGCCAATAATTCGGTCTTAGACAGCTTATTAGAACCAAAACAACAAACCTTTTTACCGGTTGATCAAGCTTTTGAGTTTGATTTCGACCAGCAAGGTTCCGTGTTATTTACTGGCTGGGATATTGCCCCTGGTTATTACATTTATAAGCACAAGCTGGAATTTGTCGCCAAGGGCGCAGACATCAAAGTACCTGAGCTAAGCACAGGTAGAATGATTGAAGATGAGTTTTTTGGCCGCACCGAAGTATACTTTGATGAACTTTCGGTGGTCTCAAAATTGAGCAATATTGGCCAAGATGCCATGGTGAAAATTCGCTACCAAGGCTGCGCAGAAGCGGGACTATGCTACCCACCAGAGATCATTGAGATCCCACTCACAGCGCTGGCTGGTGCAGCGAATACAGTTGCCAAGCAAGATGAAAGTGAAACTAACACGCAACAAACGACGGCTAAACCGGCACCACAACCAAAAGCAATTAACAGTAATGATGACGGCGAGCTGACTTTCAGCGATAAATTGGCGCAGCAAAGCTTTGTTACCAATTTAGGCGCGTTTTTCTTAGTGGGTGTTTTATTGGCATTCACGCCTTGTGTATTCCCCATGTTCCCGATCCTATCTAGCCTCATTGCTGGTCAGCAGAACCTGTCTACCAAAAAGGCATTTTCACTGTCATTTGTGTATGTGCAAGGCATGGCGGTCACGTATGCAGCTCTGGGTCTGGTTGTGGCTTATTTTGGGGGTCATATCCAAGGCTATATTCAACACCCTGCTGTACTGATTAGCTTCAGTATTTTGTTTGTTATTTTAGCTTTTGCCATGTTTGGCTGGTTTGAGCTAAAACTGCCAAGCGGCATGATGAGCAAATTAACAGAGATCAGTAACCAGCAAAAAGGCGGCAATTATACCGGCGTCTTTATGATGGGTGTGCTATCAGGTTTAATCGCCAGTCCTTGTACAACCGCACCGCTGTCTGCTGCACTGTTATATGTTGCGCAAAGTGGTGACTACCTTGTTGGTGGCTTGACTTTATATGCACTGAGCTTAGGTATGGGTCTACCGCTACTATTATTGGGCACCTCAGGTGGTAAGTTGCTCCCCAAAGCAGGCGGCTGGATGGAGCAGGTGAAAACGCTGTTTGGTTTCTTAATGTTGTTTGTGCCACTGATTTTACTCGAGCGCATCTTAGACTTTGACATTATTGTGATGCTGGCCTCAGTATTGGCCATTGCTACAGCACTATATCTTCACTATTGGCAAAGTGCGCAAACACAAGGCAAAGGCAAAACCTTCTTATGGGCGCTGTCGATGACCTTATTTGTCAGTGCCTTCTTTATGGCAAAATCTGTGCTTTTCCCAGCACCTCAACCACAAGTGAGTGTTGCTGCCGGTGTGATGGAGGAGAAAAAGTTCCGACTTATCGAAGGACTGGAGGGGCTGCATAGCGAAGTGGCCAAAGCCAATCAACAAGGCAAGATTGCCGTCGTCGACTTATATGCTGATTGGTGTGTGGCCTGTAAAGAGTTTGAGAAGTACACATTCCCAGAGGCGCAAGTACAGGCTGAGTTCCAACACTTTGAGTTATTAAAGCTCGACTTGACTGAAAGTAATGACACCACGTTTGAAATTATGGAGTTCTTTACCGTATTCGGCTTGCCAAGCATGCTGTTCTTCGACGAACAAGGCAATGAAATCCCCGAACTGCGCGTAACTGGTTTTATGAACGCAGAAGACTTTGCAGATCACCTACGTAAAGTACGTAATTACCAATAAATCCACTCCTCTTCCAACAGCCTATGTAAGCAACTGACTTACATAGGCTGTGCTTTATCTCTGATTAGACCAGTATTTTGCTGCTATTTACCTCGAACACTCTATAATAGTTCACGAACGTGAGAAATATTTGCTATTTATCGCGCAAGCGCTTAAGTTAGACACAGCAAGAGACAAAAAGTCTCGTTATTTCCCATTTAAAGGAATTTCACGCATTATGTCAGCAAATTTTAAGGTTTTAGTACTTAATGGTCCAAATTTGAACATGTTGGGCCGTCGCGAGCCAGATAAATATGGCACACAGACCTTAGCAGAGATAATGCAGTCACTGACAAAGTGCGCAGAACAACACGATGTGGTGCTGACTCATTTTCAGAGCAACAGTGAAGCAGAGCTTATCAATACCATCCATGACCATTATGGCAAAGTGGATTGTATTATTATCAATCCAGCGGCTTTCACACACACCAGTATCGCCATGCGCGATGCGTTGCTCAGTATCAGCGTCCCATTTTATGAAGTGCATATTTCCAATGTGCACGCACGTGAGCCGTTTCGACATACCTCCTACTTTTCGGATGTAGCGAAAGGCGTCATATGTGGATTAGGTGCAATTGGCTATCAAGCTGCATTAATGGCAGCGATTGACCAGTTGCGCAAACAAGATAACTCAAATTAACTAACAGGCGGGCCAAGTTATGGATATTCGCAAGATTAAAAAACTAATCGAACTAGTAGAAGAATCAGGTATTGCAGAGCTAGAGATCACCGAAGGTGAAGAATCAGTACGTATTAACCGTCACAGCAGTGCACCGGTTATGGCTCAGCCTCAGCAATTCGCAGTACCTGCACCAGCAGCGGCACCAGTAGCAGCACCTGCGGCGGCGCCAGCAGCTGACGCACCAGCAGAAGCAGCAACACCTGCAGGTCACCAAGTGAAGTCTCCAATGGTTGGTACTTTCTACTCTGCGTCTTCTCCAACAGCTGCGGCATACGTTGAAGTTGGTACAAAAGTAAACGTTGGCGACACGCTTTGCATCGTTGAAGCGATGAAGATGATGAACCAGATCGAGTCTGACAAGGCAGGTACTGTTAAAGCTATCCTAGTTGAAAACGGCGAGCCAGTAGAATTTGATCAGCCACTATTCATCATCGAATAATTCCCAAGAAGGCAAACACTATGTTAGATAAAGTAGTCATTGCGAACCGAGGTGAAATTGCACTTCGTGTATTGCGTGCCTGCAAGGAGCTTGGGATTAAAACGGTTGCTGTGCACTCAACTGCCGACCGTGACCTTAAACACGTTCTACTTGCAGACGAAACAATTTGTATCGGTAAACCAGCTGCGGCTGAGAGTTACCTTGATATTCCTCGCATTATCGCTGCGGCAGAAGTAACAGATGCTGTTGCTATCCACCCAGGATACGGTTTCTTATCAGAAAACGCTGACTTTGCTGACCAAGTTGAGCAAAGTGGCTTTATCTTTATCGGTCCAAAGGGCGACACAATTCGTCTAATGGGTGATAAAGTTTCTGCAATCGAAGCAATGCGCAAAGCTGGCGTACCGTGTGTACCTGGTTCTGACGGCCCACTGACAGAAGACAACGAGCGCAACGTGCAAATCGCTAAGCGCATCGGTTACCCTGTTATCATCAAAGCTGCAGGTGGCGGCGGTGGTCGTGGTATGCGTGTTGTTCGCTCAGAAGAAGAGTTACTAGACTCAATCGCACTGACGCAAACTGAAGCACAGCAGTTCTTCGGCAACGGCATGGTTTACATGGAAAA
Organism: Pseudoalteromonas luteoviolacea; assembly: GCF_000814765.1. Lineage (GTDB taxonomy): Bacteria > Pseudomonadota > Gammaproteobacteria > Enterobacterales > Alteromonadaceae > Pseudoalteromonas > Pseudoalteromonas luteoviolacea_H. The sequence goes on along the minus strand of NZ_JWIC01000001.1, from coordinate 228,769 downwards.
ATTCCTAGAAAACCCACGTCACATCGAAGTACAGGTACTTGCTGACGGTCAAGGCAATGCCATTCACCTAGGTGAGCGTGACTGTTCAATGCAGCGTCGTCACCAGAAAGTAGTGGAAGAAGCACCAGCACCGGGTATCACAGCAGAAATGCGTAAGTTCATCGGTGACCGTTGTACACGTGCATGTATTGAAATCGGTTATCGCGGTGCAGGTACATTCGAATTCCTATACGAGAATGGCGAATTCTACTTCATCGAAATGAATACGCGTATTCAGGTAGAGCACCCAGTAACTGAAATGGTTACAGGCGTTGACCTAATCAAAGAGCAGCTAAAAATTGCTGCCGGTCAGCCTCTATCAATCACACAAGATGACGTTGTGATCAAAGGTCACGCTATCGAGTGTCGTATTAACGCTGAAGATCCAGAGTCGTTCATTCCGTCTCCAGGTAAAATCACGCGTTTCCACCCTGCAGGTGGCCTAGGTATTCGTTGGGACAGCCACATTTACGCTGACTACACAGTACCACCGCACTACGATTCAATGATCGGTAAATTAATCACTTATGGTGAAAACCGTGACGTTGCAATCGCCCGTGCTCGCAATGCATTAAACGAACTTGTGATTGACGGTATCAAAACAAATACACCGTTACACAAGAAGATCTTAGCAGACGAAAACTTCCAAAATGGTGGTACAAACATCCACTATCTAGAGAAGAAACTCGGTCTGTAATAGATGTTTTCGTAAAAAAGCCGGTTTATACCGGCTTTTTTGTTTTTCAGAACCACACTTTTCTGCTTTTTTATTAATCAATTGAACAAGATAAGTTATATTTTTCCACTTTAGCTAGTGACAAGCGGCGCAAAAATTCATATACTGCCAGCGCTTCAAAAGATTGTTTTCACACAATCGCTGAAAATGGCCCTATAGCTCAGTTGGTTAGAGCACCCGACTCATAATCGGTAGGTCCCTGGTTCGAGTCCAGGTGGGGCCACCATTTTCGTGTGACATATCTTATTACTTCAGACTTCTATTCTTCACTGATAGTCATCTCATAATTAAATGTTGTGACACGGCCTAAAATAGCACAAAGCACCCTACCGAAATAAACTTCTCACTTAGATTCTTTGACGGTTGAATTTTCTAAGCATCTTGTATTTTGCGTACCGCCTGTTGGCTAATTATTTTTTAGGGCTTCCCCCTTTGCCAATGCCTGAAATAACATATTTCATTGATAAATTTAGCAAAATTTTATAACCCCCTCTAAATATAAAAATATCATGACTTATATATTTCTAAAAAATTAGAATTTAAAACAACTTAAAGTCGCTAACCTATTCACCCTGACTTAAAAACTTTTTGATAGCAGCATTAAGTATTCTGTCAGTTCATTAGATTTTATATAGCAGGGATAAATCAATTTTTAACGAGGGTTAAGACTTATTTATTTGATTTAATCATCTTTACCACGTATTTATTCTCGGTGTGTAGACTGCCTCAATTAATGCCTTTGAACAGTATTTATGATTTGGCCACATAGGGCTGGTTCTCTGGTGGCCTCTATACCGCACGATTATCCATGCGCTAATTCGGCCACTTGCTAATTAAGGAAAACCTATTCGGTTACCTCAGCGATTTCACTTTAAAGGCGCTTCACTGCCTAGCTGCTTATTTTAACTGAGGTTATTGGGTAAGTATTGCTGCCAAGCTTCAACCGTAAAAGGGTACTCCCCTGTGACGTCAACTCGGCTTCGCCAAAATTGCATCGCGCCGGTGTTGATCCCTTGGTAAGCAAAGATCACATCCGCCACCAGCCTATCGCCACTTTGATTCATATTCACGTCCACCTTAACTAATTGATAGCCGTTAGGGTTTGGACCATCTGAACGGCTTTGGTAGCACAGATGATAAGAGTTTTGGTAAATGGCTGCGTTATTATAAAGGGCATAGTTCAACGCACGCGTCGCATCGGTATCACCGGCAAAGGTGTCCAATGATGTGATCTCAGTAACCAGACTTTTAAACTGGGCATTATTATGGCTTTCACTGTGAATAACGTCACTAAATGGCAGCGCACTGACTGGCACGATGGTATGCACAAACACATCACCTTGCGCCAATATTTCACCGACAATGACAACCTGCCCTACCTCATTATTTTGGGCACGCCCCAGCGCGGAAATACATTGTGTGAGCAGCGCTTCGGTTGAGATGACAAGCGTATACAACTGTTCATTGTAGCGATTGTCAAATACCCACTCCATACTACGTGCAATATAACGATTGGTGCTGACGTTTAAGCCTTTAAACAAGGTCTGATATAGCTGAGTGTTGCGGTTGAGTCGTTGCAGCGCAATATCGTCATTGATGTTTTTGAGCATAGGCAAAGGCGTAACATGCTTATCCATAAGGCTGTTTTGATACAGTTCTTTCTCTAAGTTCAGTGATGGAAACTTGGCATTGATATACCCCACAGCATAAACATATCGACTCATTGCCCCACTGTAATTGATGTCAATGTCTTCAGCGTTCATGCGCTGAGCAGTATCTGACTGGTGTACTGGTTTATTGGGCTGAACTGGCATTGGTAACGTCATGGTCGCCTCCTAATTACTTTTAGCAAACGGTGCTAATCGGGATGAAACAAAAGGATACTGATTGGTCACATCTATATTGCAGGCATAACGACTGCGATCCGAACTACTCAATATAAACTCGTAAACTTGGCGAGTCGGCTCCGTGTCTTGCACTTGCACATATATTGCCTGCACATCTTCAAGTAAAAGCTGTTGATCACTACCCACGACAATCTGATAAAAGTGACTCTTAAAATAATTACCCGCTCTGTCTTGCCCACTTAAGCCTGTGGTGGGTTTCAACGCCGGCAATGCCAACTGACGATTAGCAGGTTGACCATCGGCCAACACCGGAATACTAATGTCTGCGGAATTGATCAAGTGTTTGACTTTCACCGTAGGCAGCATGTAATCCGCCCTGCTATTTGGCATATCAAAGCCAACCAATCTGCCATTCATCACGTAGTCGTCTTGTAGATGATTAGTAGTATCAATCAACGCATCAAGCTGGGTGGGCGTATCAGGTATCAGGACGTAAGAGTCGACGAGGTTAATTGTCAGTACCCAAGTTGCCTGCTGCGCCAAATATAAAAAGGGCCGATAGGTGAGATCCGGTTGGTTATCTGCCGTCACCTGATAACTAAACACCTTGTAAAACTCATCTGGGTTGGCCTTTATTGATAATGCGGCAGCCTCGTATTGTTTTTCGAGATTCAGTGTCGGAAAGCTCGGCTGTATTTTGCCAATGGCATATACCAGTTCGCCGTTGGCTTGATTAGAAGCACGCTGCACAGGGGCTGGCGCGCAGACATTGTCTGGTGTGTTCATTGTACTTTTTCCTTTGCATTAGCCAGAAGCAATCATTGTCTGAAGCGGCATGAATGGCTGTATCTCTGTATTGATAAAAGGATATAACCCACTGACATCGACACGCAGAAAATAATAGTGGTGCCGTGGTGACGCATTTTCTTTATAGGTCAATGTGATGTCCACCAGTTGATGCTCAGATTGTGAGTCAAAGTGGGTAAACGCAATACGGAGCAATGAGGCATTAGGTATCGCATTCGAACCTGTCAGCATCTTATGGGTGTGCACATAGATGTCAGGATAGCGAAAGGCCACAAAGTTTTTAGCCCGATCATAATCATTGCGGCCAAGGTTTGGCTTTAATTCCAACTCTCTGATCACATCCTGAATAGCGTTGGTTTCAGCACTCGAAATCTGTTGCATCGTATTGTGCAAGTCAGTCAGCGTATGATGATATACCTGCTGACAGATCACCTCAGGTAACGCTAAATCATTTTGAGCAGCGCTTACATGGCCAATCACACATGTATAAATCGGTTCGAGCGTATCTGAAGGGGGTTTAAGGGCCGCAATGAGTTGTTGTAATTCAACGGGCGTGGTTGGCATCAATACATAACGAGGTTGTTGGTCGATATGCAATACCCAGTCTACTTGCTCTGCAAGATACAAGTATTTATCACGGGCAGGGTTAGTGACTGGTAAAGCCTTATTGGTAAACACTTCATAGTAGGCTTTCTCATTGACACCAAGATCCATGGCCACACTCAAAAATTGCCGCTTAATGCCTTCATTTGGAAATACAATGTTCAGCTGACCCAATGCATAAATATAGTCATGGGCATTGCGCTGAATAGGCGGTGGGGATTCATTCGATTGCAACTGTAACGGCGCCGCCTGTTCCTGCTGTGTTTCCAGCTCAGTTTGCTGATCTGACAATGCCATTGCTTCGGGGGTTACCTCTGGGGTTACCAATGATTCGTTTTGCGAAGACGCTTGGATATCCTCTGATTGCTCAGTGTTTGCAAGTGTAGGATCCATTGGCGCGCCATCATTATTTTGTTCGCTCATAATGGTTTCTCATAGCGTGTGAGAAGTGCTGATGGAGCACAGCACTTCCAATGGAAAGTTAGCTACTTGCTAGTATTGTTTTAGTTGCAACGCCCGTTGTTGCCGTGTCAATTGAATACAACGTAGTCACGCCCATGGTTGTGGCAGCTTGTGCTGTAACAGCCATTTGCTGTTGAGCCGTTGTCGCATTATGCGCTGCATTAGCCAATGCCTGTGAAGTCGCCTGAAACAAGTTACCCATCGACATTGCGGGGGCGTCACCAAGCACTTTTACATTCGCTTGCGTAACTGAGTCTGTGATTTGGTCATTGACTGAAGTTGGAAATGCCATGATTTATTCCTTAATGGTTAATTACTGTTTATGGTTAGAAAGTAAGGAATAATTTAGCGTGTTCTTGATCAATTGTTTTGGTTTAACCGATTGATTAAATGGTATATTAAATGGCTTTTTCACTGGCGTTTTTAACAGTAAACAGTGGTTTTTAATACCTAGGTGGCTACTTTCACCAATACCGCTTGCGTGCTTTTTTCCGTGTCTAAATAGCCCTGCTACGGGCTCCATATATTGCGTGTAACAGGGCTAGCAACTAGATTGACATTTCCAACTTGAGTTGGCGCTTTTAACTATAACGCTAGGTACTTTTACCAACTTGGTAAAAGTTACGATTCTATTGCTCAAGTAAGATTTTATCTTGTCCAACTACCATCTTAGCTGAGTACGATGATCTGACAGTCTGGCTATTCCCTCTCGAATATCACACAGCTGAATTTCACTGCGGTTTTGAGCTAGCAAGCGTAAAGACACAAACCGCAATACATTTATGATCTCAGCACCACTGAGCGGATACTCATCAGACAGTCTGGTTAAACAAACTTCAGAGGACAGCTGAGATTGACCACACAAGCCACTTTGCCATATCTCCAAACGCTGCGCAGATTGAGGCGGTTGAAACTCAACAATGGACTCAAAACGACGGAAAAACGCATCATCTATATTGTCTTTATAATTTGATGCCAAGATCACAGTGCCATCAAACTGCTCTATACGCTGCAGTAAATAGGCAACATTTTGGTTGGCAAACTGATCATTAGAAGAACTGGTTTGCAGTCGCTTACCAAACAGGGCATCCGCTTCATCAAAAAAAAGCACCCAGTCTCGATGTTCAGCCAAGCTAAACAATTGCTCTAGGTTTTTCTCTGTTTCACCAATATATTTGGACGTGATCAGAGACAGATCAACCTTATAAACCGCTTTATCTAACACTTTACCCAGCACACTGGCAGTTAGGGTTTTTCCGGTGCCCGGCGGGCCATAAAAAAGCGCGCGGTAGCCCGCTCTCAGTTGTCTGCCAATTTTCCAATCTGTGCGTAGTGCCTGTCCATACCGGATCCCCTCGATAATGTCATTGAGCTGTTCACGTGTCGAATCTGGCAGTTTTAAATCGCGCCAGTCCAGTTGGGTGTCAACCAAGCTGGCAGGGAAATGGCTGCTGGTTTCGGGGTGATAAGGTTCAGCAGTTGTGAACATCTGTACAAACTCAAGCTTCAGCACAAGCGGAGTGTGCAAACTTGACTGCGCTGATGACTCAGTATCCATGTCGAGTATTTGGCTCAGCAAGGCACTCCTTTTTAGCTTTTCCAGCACCTTAAATTGAGTCACCAGCTGATTTTCATCCTCTATGAAAGCCGCTGTTGCACCAGTTGCAAGCACCGCCCCTTGCTGCTCTCGCATACCAAACTCTGTAAATGGCCGATTCGTCTGCTCGTTAATAGAAAGAAAAACATCAAACACAGTGGGACGCACAATCGGGACCAAAGCAAGCATGATGAGTAATCGTTCGGTCACCGTGGCATGGTTTGCAGTGAGGAAAGTCGCAAATGGAGAGTCACTGGTGTGCAATGATGGCGGCGCGGGCATGGATAACAACTCTGGCGCCTCTGAGACGCGCAATTCAGGGCATTTCGGTGCACCGAAATAATGTGACACTCGATATTGAATGACGTTATCTAACCAGCGGCATTCGCGCTCCAAATCATGGGCATTCAAGATAGCGTCAGGTGGTGAAGGTATAGCGTCTTTGCTTGCAGATTGCCACATGGCTTTTTCCTCATAGTCATAATGGGTGACTTTTATCAGCGGGTTTACCCTGAGAGTGTAGCCTGATGCGTGTCTATGCTAGGTGGTAACTATGAGGAACTTTTTGGTAATTTTAATGAAAACGCATGGGTTACTCGGATGGAGCAAGCGCGGAGCGCTGCGGCGTCATGTAGCCAACTCGAGGCACAAAAGGCACCAATAAAACCTGACCAGCCGTGAGTTGATTGAGATGAGCATGGGGGTTGTGCTCAATGATGTCCATCACGGTGACGCCGGCTGCATTGACCAGAGCTTCACAAATAGATTCCAGTGTATCTCCATTGATCACTTCATAATTTAGGTAACCGCTGGCTTTAAAATAAGGCACTTTGATAAGGGCACCACTTATGATTTCCTGCGATAAGAGTGCAGGATTCGCGTGCTCTATATCGATGGGAGTGACCCCTGCACAAGCACGCAAGGAGATGCTAATTAAAGCCAATGAATCACCAGGCTGAATGGTATATTTAAGTACAGTACGCATAGAGAATGACCTAAGTTAAGAGCAGGTCAGATATCGCTTACCTGCTCATATAAGACGGGAAATATTATTGAATCGCCCAGTAAATGGGGTATGAACCTGTATTGTCGCCAATGGCGATCGTGCGTATTTGGGTACCACTACAAGACTGCTCAAACGGCGTATACGTAGACTCCAAAACGCGACCGTTAGTTTGCTGCTGTTGCTGAACTTCGTCACCCAAGATCCCCACTGAGTAACCAGATTGAAAAATCTGCTGTTCCACACTTTGAACTTCACTTTGTTTTAAAGTAGAGCCTGACCATTTTAACCAGACAGTGGTCCCGATTGGAATGGCGGCTGCACTGAGTAAATTAAGTATATCTAAAGCAAAGTCTGGCGGTGTGGGAGTGGTATTAAAATCATATATGGGCATTAAAGCCAGCCCATAGCCATGCTTGTCACTTGCACCTGTGACTCGATTAGTTTCTTGTGCTGTCAACGATATCGTATACGGATCCAGCTGCTCCTTATTACCAGAGGAATCTTTAATCGCTGGTGCGTTAAGACTACGCATACAAAAGCTATAACCCTCGTTTTTGTATTTTTCTGCAATGCTTGGCTTCATTGTGCCATTGTAGATAATCCCTTTTGCATGAGGGTGCGCAACCTCTGCATAAGCAAGCTGTGGCGCTGGTGGATTGACTATTTTTATATAAGTGGGGTCTGTCGGTGAATTTACGGCCATAATATATTCTCTCTCATTAAATGTTGTTAATCTGATGGTGAAAAACCAAACAAATGAATTGGTTGAATTAACTATAAAAGAGGTGGGTTTTACCAACTTGGTAAAAGTGGGGTTTGGATTGGTAAAAGTAGCTAAATCGCACTAAATAAAAAAGGGCCATAACCCTTTTGTATTAAGTGCACATAATGAATTAGCCAACTATAAGAGAGGCTACATTTTTTGCAAAGTATCCAGCTGGTGGGTTTTGATAACCCTGATAAGGTCTATAATATTGTGGGGCAGCATCTGTATTCAGGCTCCACATCATTAAGCCACCAAACTGACTGCTGTCAATATCATATTTATTTTCATAAATATCACCAAGATTCAATTTCACCAAAGGGGGGACTGTGTTGTAATCTTCAACATTCCAGCAATTGGAAGCAGTTGGAGCGCCACCAGGATTAGCAGGAATACCAATTACAATCTGTGTGCCCTTGTGAATTGGTTGATGATGCTTCTTCTGCAAAGCATTGTATGCAGCAGAAATAATGTTCGCACTATTTTCATGAACACCATGACTTGGCATACTTGGAAGTGGATACTGAAAGTATGTACCTGAATTGTATGCTTGTACTAGAATCGCGTCCAGTTGAACCTGATTAAAAACTTTATCTAAGCTAACACCACTTGGGATATTCAGCGTGGGGTTGTTAGGCTCACCTGCTAATATAGGCGCAGCGGTTAACAAATAACCTTCCTTGCTGGTTGCAAGCCTTAATTCTTCCGTGAATGGAAGAAGTTTATCCACTGTAATTGAGCCGTCTTCAATATCTAAATCAACACCATCTAAGCCATACTGCTGAATAACATTCAATATATTTTTGGTAGTGTTAGGTGTTAATTCACCAGTTCCACCTGCACCGCCTATGGAGATCAAGTTTAGTGTTCCAGGCGCCTGTTTTGGCTTGATTTGATTGATAATATTACCAACTGCCTGAGAAATCTCTCCATCAAGGCCCGCAAACCCATATATTACTACATTATAATGCTTTAACTGTTCTGATGTGATATCAAGCGCTGAACCCGTTGCAGTGCAGTCAACGTAACCTACCATAGCACGTTGTGGCCAGCTTCTTGTTTTCGTAGTCATAACTTTTCCTTATTTAGCATGATTGAAAATTTATTAAATAGTGATGAATCACAGTAATAATTTATCGAGCCTTACATGTAATTAATTGGTAAAAACTCGCAGTCTTTTGGTATTTTCGCGAGAACATAAAAATTAACTCGATACATTAATCTCAACTTTTTAATCTGTAATTTTATGAGGGCAGGAATACTAACTCAGCAAGGATAAAGCGCACTTTTAAACGACACTGTTTTTAGCCAAGCTCAGCACTTGAGTTAATTCAGATGCTCTTTGAGCTGATGTATGCGCCTTTCATACTCGCCCATAATATTATGGACTACCCAGCTGGCGATCACGCCGCTACCAACATGTGCTGCGCGGATCGCCTGATACTCTGGGTAAGTATGTTGCAGCCACTCAACGCCTGCGCTGATTGCACCGCCAACGGCAAGCCCAAGCAAGCTCGCATATTTGCTGTAAAAGCTTCGGGCTGAGTCCATGGCGTCTTTGGCTATGGGCAGGTCGGACGTTTTCAACTCATCCAACCCAAAGTTTAAAATACGATTTGCGATGATCACGTCATCCCGTTGCGGGTTCGTAAATCCAGGGAAAAAAGCCAATAACTTGGCAATGAAGGCCAGTGCCGTGTTTTTTTGCGTGGTGAAAATATCAAGACTCGCCGCCCCCTGAAGTGGCCCCTTTTCAGGTGGAAGCGCAATCGCTGCCTCGTGTTGTTCCGAATGGACCAAATCTGTTTGCTCAGCGTCATTGTTATTGGGTGAGGAATGTAGCGTATCCATAACTTATCCTATTCAGTTGTTTAGCAGGTTGAGTTATGAGTAACTTAATCAGTAACTTTACGCGGCGCTTGGTATTTTTTATGTTTGTGGATCGCTTTGAGAGGCCATTGGCAAAGTGGTTAAACAATCAAAAACACACTTTCTGAATAGTTTGAGCCGCAGAAATCACTAAAAAATGCCCGTTTCTACCAAGATAAACCGCTCAAACTTCTCTAAATTACAGCTCGGACGGCTTCAATATTTTGCACGTAAAAAGCCGCTATGAGTATAGGTGAGTACGCATCAGCTACTTTTGGGGACGTACCACAACACCTATAGTGACCATCAAAGGCTACGCAATAAAGGGTTGAGATATGTATGCACAAGCAGATAAATCCAAAAAAAATACAGTAAATTCGGTGATATATTCTTCGAGCAAAAAGCAAAATACCACAAGTAAGCCTATTCAAAGGCTGGCTGATTTGTTTGGTTTAGACCAATGGGTGCCAACCGGGGCGGCAAATCCCACCAGAGCAGATTTTCAGAATTTACTGCATCATGGCCGCATCAATGCAAACCAGTTAATGGCGGTGATCCCCGCAGGATTGCAAAATACATTTGAAATTGAGCCAAGAACACAAAGAGGCTTTAAATTTGAATGGGGGGATTGGCATGTTCACGGGCATGAAGCTGATGCAGGCGCTCAAGCAGGCCACGTTGGTGGCGCAGGCTGGGTTGTGCGCATACGAAATGGCAATCAATGGCTTTTATCAGAACCCTTGGTCAGCGTCCACCCCGTTGATCATGTGAATTATTTTGCGCCGAGAAATTGGGCTCCAGCCAATGGTCAGTTTGCAAGAGCGCATTCCCATATTCCATTGGATGTCGACTAATATATCTGACGATAATCGGGGCCTATTAGGGCCATATCGACTTTAAACAGGCCTCTTTATCTATAAATTGATGTGTTGTTAGCTGACCGCGTTACATTGGTTTGTGTCGTTTGCCAACATAAAAACCTCCATGAGCCCAAGCATATTTGCTAACAGATACAGGTTAAATGAGTTACCGCTTTGACTAAATAAGGTATGTGATATGTACGCACAGATAAAACGTGATAAACAGCATAATCATCGACTCATCATAGGGCATGTTACGCAGCAAACAAGCGCCCCCTTAATAAAAGGTCTACTTCAAAAAGCTGCGCATAAATACGACAAATATGCCAAGACATTATCGCGACAGATCACCGGAGATGGTAAGGATTTGTGTGTCAAAGAAGGAAAACTAAAATATAAGATATTTAATTATCAAGGCGCAAGAATACTGGAGATCACCGACCTTGTATCTGACAAGCTGACAAAAGGGGCTGGGGTGAAGTTGATGAAACACGTCATGGAAATAGGCAAGGCAGCTGGGTGTGATATCGTGCGTTTAATCGCGGAATCCTCAGGATATGACGGCAGGCCTAAACAGGCTGAACTGCTCCAGTGGTATACCAATCGAGGCTTACATAATGTCAAACCTGGCGGAAAATTTGGCCGTTGGATGGTTGGGGAGATAGACGACTGTCTCAAAATGATAAATGGCACGTTGTCACGTTTTAGTTAGTCCATAGAGATCAGAGCGTAACGGGGTACGATCTTGCACTGTGCAACTGCGCGGCTGACGGTGACGTAGTGACCCCCAAATGCATTGGTGATGTCACTCATAGTGTATTGCCCCTCAAAATGAACCTTATTCAATGAAGATAGCTTTGAACTCATTACCTCTATAAGTCGCATGATATAAAGCCACTGCAAATTCCATTCGTAAAGGCTAGCTCATTGGTAAACACCAGAATAAAAAAGGTTAACTATGTATAGTTAACCTTTCGTGTAGTGAATTATGACATACTTGTACTACCTTGCTCTGGTGCCGTTTTCATTCGAGCTGGTCTCGTGCAGAGTTGCACGTCTATATAATGTGGTGCAATTCACCAATGGGGTTTAGAACAGAACCATGGATTTGTCGTCTATTTAAACATGTTTTTTAGTCTTTCTAATTTATCCTGGGTCATCTCTTCTACAGTGTTCACTGCTGTGTTCTTTAGGTTTTCTCTGATCTCTGGTATTAGTATTTTAGCAAGGTTCAAATTACTAATATTTTCCCTCTCAGCCTCATTTAGTATTATTTTCGCATCCCGTATATTTTCTGCTAGTTTGGTAGGACCGTCAGTAGCAGCTTTGGCTATCACAGACATCAAGTAGTTTCCATATAGTACATTCGTACTTATGTTTTTACTGTTCTCGAACACTGGTTTTGATATGTTTTTGCTAAACGCGTTAACTAAGGTTTTTACCTGTTGAATAGTATGTGTTTTCCTGTATTTGCCATGCACCCGCCCAAGTCTAGATTGTCCCCTTGGACTTATTTTTTGTCTCGGTCTTGCTACCTCTTTTCCAGTTGTATTTTCTAAATATTGATACATTAGTTACTCCGTTAATTTTTTTAAGAATGTCATATTTATTCAAAACCAAGCCTATGCTAATACGCTTGGTTATTCTTTACTTTCAGTTGGTAATTTCCGAGAGCAGAACTTTCATTTTGCACATGTGACAAACTCCAAACACACCTCAACGCAATCTACCCCGACACTACTCCCAACATCCCGCCCACAGCCCCTCAACCTCGCGGCCAAGTTCGCTGTTAAACCCTTGCGTTATACTCGCTGTTACATCTAGCGTGACACCTGCATTTGCCCAGCTCAGTCAACGTTTAACGTACTTCGCAATACCCGCCAACGGGGGACCTCGCTCATAAAGCTGCTTGAGTTTGTTAAAGTGGTTTACCCAGGTTTTCCAAGCCAGTATTAAATTGTTCTTTGGGTTGGGGGTTATCCAGTATCCAATGAAGTCAAATCCTGCATCTTTACATCTCCCTAGATAAGTTTTGTTTGCTTAACGGCCTGTAAGCTGGTGTTCATCAGTTTTACCAAGTCGTCCATGTAGCGGCAGTAACACAGCCCGCGATGTTGGCAATAGTCCATAGCATGTATATTGCCCATCACTGCCCTCCCCCTCGTTTATCCCTGTCCACCCAAACGAACCGCCATCTCACCCCAATCCGTCGCTTGTTGCTCCAGTTTTGGGTCGTCATTGACCGCCACACCATTGACCTCTGTGGTGGGCTTTACCATCCCAAGCGCTTGCTGAGCAATATGCCCCAACTCATGGGGGAGATGTTTCTCTTGCCCTGGCGACAAATAAATGTCCTTGCCCTGCGCATACGCATGCGCCTGCACCAGCGCCGGTTTAGGCGAGTTATAGTGCACCCGCACATTGGCCAAATTTACACCGGTGAGTTTTTCCATGCCGCGTCTGAGTCTGGGCGGCAAGGAACGGCTGTGCGGCGCCGCCATCCGTTTACCTGATGCAGATGCGCCTTTGCGCTGTACTAACCTCGGTTGTTGAGAGTGAGTACTACGGCTAGGTTTAGTCACAAGTTGATTAAAGCCCATGCTGTTATTCCATCTTTGTGTGATGGTTTTACTATAGGCTGACTGTGATGTGAGTGATTGGTATAAAGTCGGGTCTCGTTGGTATTAGTTATGGAATCTACGTACCGATTATTTGCCTCTAATTTGACATAAAAATACCCGAACTAGTCGGGTATTAGAGGGTAGGGAGTTGCTGTTTATTCGGTATCAGCAACGGCCTGTGTTGCTATTTGCTCTGCCTGCTCCGGTGTCGGGCTTGAAGAGGGATTACAAGCTTGGTTATAGACGGCTTGATCTGCCGCAACAACCGCATCCCTTGCGACTCTTTCTGCTTCAAAGGGTGTTGATGTCGCATACCCAGTAGACTGAGCTGCGGTGTCAATGTCGGATTGAGCCACCGCGTCTGTGGCTTGTTGCTCTGCGTTTAAAATTTCTTGTTCGGATGTACTGGTCATGATGGTTCTTCCTTACTAATGACAAAATTAGGCACTGTGAAGTGCGTCGAATGGGCCTTCAGCCCAGATCTGGTTATGGGTAAACAAGTTCAGTAGCTCCATTGGCCGAGAACTGGCAAGTTCAGACAACGAGGTCTCCCAAATATTACGATGAGAACGTACTTTAATCAGTTTATGCTGGTCTCGTTGCCAATCCAGTGGCAAAAAAATGCATTTTTCTTTGGCCTTTTGTCCGTAGAGCTTATCTCTTGCAGACAAAAAGACGAGATTGCGTCGCTGCGTTTCCGTTAACTGCGACTCTTCTACGCAGTAGCGCAATGATGCCTTAAACCAATTCGCAAAAACATCTCCTTTGGCAGCCACATACGGTGATACCTCATGAGAAGGCACGGCGAACACAACGAGAAATACAATAATAATATTTGGTATCACTTAAACTAACTTGTCTTTTACGTGCAATAGCCATGGAAGTTTGCCTACCTTTTGAGCTGGTTATTTAAAGATAGGCAAGGGGTTTGGATTGGTTAAATTAGAGTGGGTGTCTTGTTATGTGTTATTTTTACGGTTCTAGTTTTTTACGTCTTTAACTAGGTTATAGTCAGTAATAGGTTTTCCAGCAACTAAAACCTCTAACCCCTCACTAAGGTAATCATTAAGTTTTGATAGAACATTTTTATCAGTATTAAGTCTACTATTAGCAAAAGAATCAATTTTCTCATCACTCCTAATACGAACTGTCACCACCCTATCCTCCGGGCTCATTTTTTTCCATTCAATTAATCTGTCAAATTGTTTTGGATTTGTCGCCAATTTTTCAAAAAAGGCTTGCGGAGTAGCTTTCACTTCCTCTAGATGCACTTTACCATCATAACCAAGATATAAAGCATCTGCTTCATCCACTGGGTCGACTTTTACAACACAATTTTTCCCTAGATCGTAACTTACCCCCTTTTTCGCATTTAGTATTACATCTCCTGGAATAGATTCGATTACTCCATCACTGAGCACCTCAAAGCCAGCGTCTTTCCCTCTTTCTAAACCGTTTTTAATCTCAGCGTAATCTTGCAAAAATTTATTTTTATCAATTGCTTTCGATAATTTCGTTATTCCAGATCGTGCATTGTCCTTTGATGATTTAAATTTAGCCCATTGATACAAACCAGATACTAGCTCAAAAAGCTCACTAAAGCTTAAACCAGCATTATTTCCATTCTCTATCATTGAATCAATTGCTATTTTGAACCTCTCTTCCTTTAGCTCATCTTTGAGTTTTAGTGCAACTGCTGTTTTTAAATCACTTAGCTCCCAAGATTGCATTAGCTGTAGTGCCCCGTTTGTTCTATCTAATGATTTCAAGTTACATTTAATCGCGAGTGCTTGTGATCGGTTATTTAGCTTATCCGTCATAAATCTCTGTAAAATAGCCTTAGGCCGATTATCCGAATCCACTTTCTTTCTATCATGCTTTTTGTGCATGAGTGAATTGGCAACAACCCTACTTTTATCTTCCTTTTTCTGCATTGGAGCATACATATCTCAATCCTCTCTATTTGACTTTAATCGTTGTTATAGGCTGTCTTCAGTTGCCGATAAAATGCTAACAAAGCCTCCATGGACTTTATTCAGACTATCTCATTATCACTTATGGCCTTTTAACACCCTATCTAGCCGTTAAAAGACCACGCTTATGTAAAATCTCACATCTGAACGACTTTACACCTTACTGGCTCTTTAACATTTGCTATGGCAACAACATAAATCAGCCCCCGTTCTCATCTACCCCTGTACACCTAAACGAACCGCCATCTCACCCCAATCCGTCGCTTGCTGCTCCAGTTTTGGGTCGTCATTGACCGCCACACCATTGACCTCTGTGGTGGGCTTTACCATCCCCAGTGCTTGCTGAGCTATGTGGCCCAGTTCATGGGGAAGATGCTTTTCTTGCCCTGCGCATACGCATGCGCTTGCACCAGCGCGGGTTTAGGCGAGTTATAGTGCACCCGCACATTGGCCAAGTTCACGCCGGTGAGTTTTTCCATGCCGCGCCTGAGTCTGGGTGGCAAGGAACGGCTGTGCGGCGCCGCCATCCGCTTACCTGATGCAGATGCGCCTCTGCGCTGTACTAACCTCGGCTGTTGAGGGTAGGCATTGCGGCTAGGTTTGCTCGCAAGTTGATTAAAGCCCATGCTGATATTCCATCTTTGTGTGATGGTTTTACTATAGGCTGACAGTGATGTAAGTGATTGGTATAAAGTCGGGTCTGGTTGGTAGTATTTATGGAATCTACGTACCGATTATTTGGCTCTAATTTGACATAAAAATACCCGAACAGGTCGGGTATTAGATGGTAGGGAGTTGCTGTTTATTCGGTATCAGCAACGGCCTGTGTTGCTATTTGCTCTGCCTGCTCCGGTGTCGGGCTTGAAGAGGGATTACAAGCTTGGTTATAGACGGCTTGATCTGCCGCAACAACCGCATCCCTTGCGACTCTTTCTGCTTCAAAAGGTGTTGATGTCGCATACCCAGTAGACTGAGCTGCGGTGTCGATGTCGGATTGAGCCACCGCGTCTGTGGCTTGTTGCTCTGCGTTTAAAATTTCTTGTTCGGGTGTACTGGTCATGATGGTTCTTCCTTACTAATGACAAAATTAGGCACTGTGAAGTGCGTCGAATGGGCCTTCAGCCCAGATCTGGTTATGGGTAAACAGGTTCAGTAGCTCCATTGGCCGAGAACTGGCAAGTTCAGACAACGAGGTCTCCCAAATATTACGATGAGAACGCACTTTAATCAGTTTATGCTGATCTCGTTGCCAATCCAGTGGCAAAAAAATGCACTTTTCTTTGGCCTTTTGTCCGTAGAGCTTATCTCTTGCAGACAAAAAGACGAGGTTGCGTCGCTGTGTTTCCATTAACTGCGACTCTTCTACGCAGTAGCGCAATGATGCCTTAAACCAATTCGCAAAAGCATCTCCTTTGGCAGCCACATGCGGTGATACCTCATGAGAAGGCGGCGCTTTTTCTGAACTCGCTGATACAGGCGATGTGCTCTGCTGATGATGCAATGACTGTAAAACATCTATGCACATGCTTCTGTATTGTAAAGTCGGTAATGCATCTATAAACAGGTCAAATTCACCTTGTTTCCCCTGTTTAAATTGCCCGTAGGCTAGGTGTAATTGGCCCAACGTATTGAGCCGTGCAACCACAAGTTCGGGGCGGTTTAACCCAAGTACCTCAATACTGGTATAGCCTTTGCCAAGCTGAGCGATTTTCTTCTCGCTGAGGGACTCAAGCCAAAGTGAAAGGCCGGGTAAGTTTTCGAACCCTGGCGCATAACCAAGCAAATCAGGGGAGGACCAGATCTTTGTCTCAGCCTCAGTGAAGCTGAGCTCATCTGTCTCCATCAAATAGGCACACAATAAATCAAATGGATAAGCACGCGCGGTTATAGGGTCAAAACGAATATACTGGCGAGGGTCATCCAAGTATGGATTGACCAGCAACGACTGTTCTTGTTCCACACGGATCAGAGGAAATCGTTGACCAATCAGCGGAAATTGACCACCTTTGTACTTATCATTGCATCCATCACAGACATACACTAGATTTTCTTGCTGATAGGCCAGCGCATAATAAGGTGAGCAGCTAATACTCTGGTTTTGCTGCAATAAGGTGCTTTTTTCAAGTAATTCTACAGGTCTGAAATGCCCTACTTTTCCCGCATTACTCGCCAATAAGTAACTTTCGCAATAGGCACAACAGCCCTGAGTTAAGCCTTGTAAATGGGCTTTAAGGTGCTCAGCAGAAAATAATGCCGTATCAAAAGCCGCGTAATTGAAGCCAGTATTTATCGTATCATCAGGCAAATCATCGGCTCTTTGCGTAATTAATACCAAGTTGTCGACTAAATCGGGCGCATACCCTTCTGCAATTAACTGGTTGCGATCTTCCGTTGTCAACGTGTGATATTTAGGTGCATCAGCCAAACGCGCAACCAACTCCTGCATTTGCCGAGTTGCCGCAGCTGTTTTCACTTTTTCATCCGGCAGCCAATCAACAGGCTTGAAGTCTATTTTGATCATGGCGTATGGCTCCTATGATTCTAGGCTATGCACTGGGCTGTTCAGACCCACGCTGCATGACCTCATTTTGAAAGTCCTGATTTTGCTGTATTAGCTGTTGCTCCATGTTTTTCAGTGTCTCTTCCATTGCCTGCTGTGCGGCTTGAGCACTTTTTTGTGCCGCCATTTCTTGCTCGGTAAAAACCTGTTTCATATGGGCATTTTGCTCTTCAAGATGATGTGCTTGCGCCTCAAGTTGGGCGTCCTGATAACGGCTAAACGCGCCCAATGTGGCGTCATTGTCGGCGCTTTCCTCGGATAACGTACCTGAAGGTGCATCACTTTCCAGTACTTGATTGATACGTGCGAGGTGCTGACGCGATTGATCAACAAGTTGTGACGATTGCTGCAATGACTGATCTATGGTCTGTCTCGCCGTAGCCAACATGGTGTCTATGTCTGACAAAATCGAGTTTAACTGCGACGGCATAACGGCCTGCGACAGCGCCTGACATGCCGCTTTTTTTTGTTGTGCTGGATCCATGATAACTCCCTACTTTAGGCGGCAATTGGCCAGTGGTTAAACAAACTCAAACAGCCCTGACCATCCACGTTAAGTAAGGCTTCGCTGTGATGTAAATTGAATAAATAGTGACGGCATAACCCTGCCTGGCAGATATAACTGTCACTCGCCAACGCATTGGTCAACGTGGTTTGCAGCCCACTAATATACTCATTAGCAGCTTTAACCAGATCGTCAGTCTGAAGATCGATGTTAAGCACAATATTGAGTAACCCCGCGCTAAAACTACTGAAGCCGAGATTGTTTCCTCCCTCATGCCACTGTTTTATGGCATTGTGAAGATCAACAGCTTGCAGCTCAAAGGTGACCACTGGAGAATCTAAAGTATTGTTTACGACAGGTGCGAGTGTTTCAACAAGGTGATCTGGTGTGCCTTGTCCGCCTTGTTTCGCATTTTTCCAAGCCAAATAGAGACAAAAATAACGTGCAAATTCACTTAAGTTTTGGGCTTTTTCAGTTGCCCACTGACAAGCGGGATGCACTGTTTGATTAGACAAATCATACGCCTGTTCGCAGTAACAGATAATACTGTACAGCGTGAGTTGGTCATGGAACGATGCGCCCCACCCTAATGCATGGTAATTCAGGTTATAGCGTCGGTAAAACAGCGCAATTTTATTTAAAATAGCACTGTCCACCAGACGATATTTAGCCAGTATATTCGCCAACCTCGCCTTATCAGTTTCAGAATCCCGATTGCTGAATGTCGCCAAGTCTCTGAGATCATTGGTACTGAGTTCAAGTAACTTTTTGATATCAACAGACAAAGGGATCTGATGTAAATAGAGCAGCGTTGAATTCATCAGCCCCAAGTAAAGCTGCTCGATAAACTGCGCTTCTGAGGTGAAGGTCATTACTTCACTTTGTTGTATCAGTGCGTCAGTGCTGTGCGCACCTTGATTAAGAAATTGGATAAGCGTCTGTGTTTTGTCAGAAAACTGCTCCAATTGCTCAATCTCTTTGTTGTTCACTATGATTGTCATAATTGCCTCTTTAGCCGACGCGTCATTTGCCGACGTTTATCTAGCTACCACCGCTTGGAAACTTATCTAGCAAATTACTTGCTGAGCTACCTACTTCGCCAAAGTTTTTGGTGCCATTTTCAACCATTTTATTTGCCGCTTCGATAATGCCTGCGTAATCATCGACTTTACCTGTTGCCAACATCTGAGAAATGGCAACCCCCATAGCTGTCGTTGCCATGGTGTTGATATTTCTAAGGTTGTCTGTGGCATCTTGGATTGCAATGGCCGTCGACTGCGAGACAGATTGATAGGCTTTCCCGGCACCAGAGAGCTTGTTTAACTCACCAGTCAAACTGGTACTATTTACTATATCCAGTGACGTCTGTGTCGATGGCCCGACATTTGTTAACTCATTCATATGCTGTGCCTTAGTTAATTAATCTTATGCTCTATGCACCCCTAGGATTCCGATTTAACTTTAGGGTCGCTTTGCTGTTTCAGCAGCTCTTTCACAAGCGCTTCTATTTGGCTTACATCTACCTTCGGATCAGGCGCCGGGGTTTTTTCTGGCAATGGCGATGATTGTTGAAGCATTTTTGCACAGCTTGCTGCCACGGCTGCCGATGCCGATGTTTGCGCATTTTGCTGTGTTGAAATGGCATTAAACATGGACATACCGATGGTTTCTGTCGCGGCAACATTGAGCATGCCTATGGATTGCGCAGGCGCAGACCCCATCAATAGCGTGTTCACTTCGTTTACCGAGTCAGTAATTTGGTCATTTACAGTACTCATAAAGACTTCCTTTTTTACCCTGGTTTAATGGCTGCTGCACCCGCTGCTATCATCAGCGCACAACACTGCGCAACAGCCGCGCTGGATGTAACTTGACTTCTCGCTTCATTTTGAACTGCATTGTCCATCAGCAATGAAATGGATTGACCCATAGAGGTGGATGCAGCAGCCAATGAAAAGGTTTGTGCATTGAGCGTATTAAGCACGGTGTTTCTCCTGTGTTCATGACGGATTAAAACCGGCCAAAATGGTACTGATACAGCGTATCAGTACCCAAACCGGCTTAACGGAAAACTTTTGAAATGCCTTCCGCTGTCGTGGCCGTATTAATGCCAAGCAACGTATCTACGCCTTGAACAAGCGCAGCTTGTGCTGTGACAGAGCTATTTTGCTGACCAGACGTCGCATTGTGTGCCGCATTAGACAGCGCCTGACTGGTTGCAATCATAAAGTTACCGGTTGCGATAGCAGGCGCATCACCCAGAACTTTTGTATTTACTTGTGAAACTGAATCGGTAATTTGACTATTTACAGCGGTTGGAAATGCCATAACTATTTTCCTTTTAAAGTTTTTAATAAATAGGCGTCATCGCCTGATTGTTTAAGACTGAGTAGAGACCGCTACGCAAAAATTTTGCTGGTCGCAACCCCAGTCGTTGCAGTGTCAATGGAGTAAAGAATATTTACGCCCATTGTGGTTACCGCTTGCGCGGTAATATTTGCTTGTTGCTGTGCAGCAGTTGCATTATGGGCTGCGTTCGCCAGCGCCTGTGAGGTCGCCTGAAACAGGTTCCCCATAGCAATAGACGGCGCATCGCCTAGCACCTGTACATTGGCTTGTGTTACTGAGTCGGTTATTTGACTGTTCACTGCGGTTGGAAAAGCCATCGTGTCGTCCTTATGGTTGTTTACAAATTCAGCCTAATTGTTGTCAGCTTAATACTTTGAGGCTTGCGCCATATTTGCTCATTCATCGATTCAAGGTCTTTCCAGAGCAAACACGCATAAAACACCTTAGTTCCCTAGCCCAGCAACTGGCTGTTTTTGTGGCTGAAGAATACGTTTGGTTGCAATGCCTGTTGTGGCAGTATCAATCGAGTACAGCGTTGTGACACCCATCGTTGTAGCCGCTTGCGCTGTCATTGCTGACTGTTGCTGCGCAGATGTTGCATTGTGTGCTGCGTTTGCTAGCGCTTGAGAGGTCGCCTGAAACAGGTTGCCCATGGACATCGCGGGCGCATCGCCCAGCACTTTTACATTGGCTTGTGTGACGGAATCAGTAATTTGATCGTTAACTGCTGTTGGAAATGCCATAATTTCACCTATTTGCTTTGAGTTTTAGAATAAAAAACATATTTGGTGTTCAGCGCATATATCTTTGCGTCATCGCCTAAACACTGAGGTCAGTATAAGAAATCTAGCAAGGTGAGAATTGGCAGTACTGCTTAAAGTGGTTGGTATAATAAAGCGACTAATTGGTAAATATATCTAAACCGCTGCATGCTGATATCTATCGGTGAAATCAGCATGCACCTTGATGCTAAGTTAGTGTTTTGTACGTTGATCACGATATACACCGGGGCTCACCCCAACCACCGACTTAAATTTCCTCACAAAAAAGCTTAAATCAGAAAAACCGACATCATCGCAGACCTCAGTGACTTGGCTATAAGGGTCTTCACGCAATAACACCATCGCTCTTTTGATCCTAATACGCAGCAAGGTTTGCTTAAATGACTGACCAACAAAACGTTTGAACAAAAAAGACAAATGTGAAGGGCTCACACAGGCATAGCTGGCCACTTCACTTAAACTCAGTGGCTTTTCAAAGTTTTTATCG
Source organism: Pseudoalteromonas luteoviolacea (assembly GCF_000814765.1). GTDB lineage: Bacteria > Pseudomonadota > Gammaproteobacteria > Enterobacterales > Alteromonadaceae > Pseudoalteromonas > Pseudoalteromonas luteoviolacea_H. The sequence goes on along the minus strand of NZ_JWIC01000001.1, from coordinate 206,903 downwards.
ACAAATTGTAAGGCGCGAATAAGGGCCGGGTGGGATTTATGCGGGGTATGCGACGCTGTCGGTGTGGCAGCTACGGCCTCTCCCCTTTGCTCTGCAACAAGCAAGTCATGTTCATCATTACATTGAATTAGCGACTGCACTTCTTCGGTCAAGCTCGGCTCGACGGGCTTTAATACATGCATTGCCATCGGCTTTGGCGTGGCCTCAGTATGCATTGCAGGAAAAATGCTGAGCAAAGCCTGGCTAGACACCGCTTGCTGGTTACTCAAAAAAGACAGTTTATCTAAACAACGCTTCAGCTGTTTCACATTATGCGGCCAGTTGTACGCTTTCAATATCTCTAATGCCTGAGGGTGCAGCTGTAAATTCGCAATGTGCTGACAAGTCCCCCGATAATGCTTAACCAATGCGTCGATGTCTTCTTTGCGTTCATGTAGAGAAGGCACACAGAGTTCAAGACAATGATAATGTAACCAACTCAAAAATGAATGCTGCTGACTTTGTCCTAATGCCTCAGCTTGCTTTTCACGCGTGGTAGACGTGATCAATCGTAAAGCGGGATACTCTGTTGATAAGTTGAGCCAGTAGTCTTTAACCGATTCCGCTTGCGCTGAACTGAGCATATCTATGTTTTTCAGATAAAGTGAGCCATTTTGTGTTTGTGCAATGAGCTGTTCTAGCTGAGCAGCCGCACAATGTTCCCCCCAATTGGCGACATTCGAGACAATTAATGACTCAGAGCTGGCTTTCCCTAAATTGTGTAGGTGACACGCTGCGAGATGCTTTCCACTGCCTGGCTCGCCAATGATGTGAACAGGCAAGTTACAATGGGCAAGTTGGTTTATCTGCTGATTTAATTTAAAAAGTGCATCACTCGTACCAATCCAAGGTTGTACGGCGGGTGTTAATTTTAAAACTGTAGACATGGTTTTTCCTTGTTTTCTCAAAGTACAGAAAACATGCGCATTCAACCGCGTACTGAATGGCATGCCGTGTGGTCAAGGAAAAGATATTTTTTTACGCTCCCTAATATTGGGTCAGATACGGGTCACTTGCTCAGTCTTGCCCTGAATATGACCAAACGAGCCAGAGATATACCAACTAAACTCTGTTTCATGCACGAGGCTTTTGAGCGCTTCTTGGATCAAAGGGTGCACAAAACTAAAGCGATCCTCATTTTGCCTGATCAGTCCACTGCACAGCATTTTATGCAGCACACACAGTGGGGCTCGAATTTCATGATATTCATTAAATGACTGTAACTGCTGGGTATCAAAATACTGACCAAGACTGGCGGCAAATTTCAACGTTTTGGCCACATCGCAAGGCATGTTATTGAGGCTACTTCGAGCCAGTAATTGCAATGCGTCAGGGACTTCTGTTGGTGGATAGTCATCACAGAGTAATTGTTTTAAAAAAGAAGGGTTGCCTTCAGCGCGCTCAATCGCAGCGATGGCCCGTCTTTGCTGACTGGCGACTAACACGCCTTGGCTTCTAAGGATGTAATTTGCAAGCTGATGCATCGACTGCTTATCCAGTGGTTTCACTGCAATGGAATGGGCGCGGGTAAGCCAGCTTGGTGGTTGTACAAAAAACCTTTTTTGCTGCGCCGAAATAATGAGTAGCATAGGTTGTGGGCAGTCACTTTGGGCAAGTTGACTGACAAAGTACAGTTCTTTGGCAGTTAAATTATGTGCATCATCAATGACCATACTCACGATGCCTTTATGGGCAATATAGCGTAACAATTGCTGTATCAACTGCGCGTCAAGTTGCTGCTGACGCACCGCACAAAGTACGTCCAGTGCCTGTGATTGATGTTCATTTAACGCGATCCCCAACCACTGATATAAGCGCAGAATACTCAAAGGCCCAGTAGCAACTGTGTTGACCTTACTCTCAATCTCAGCATAAGAGGTGTCTTTACTAATCGATAACAAGGCACGTACTAAACTGGCAATGGCTGAACCGCCTTGGTTTTTCAGTGAGTGAGCTGGACATAAGAAATAAAGACTCGATTGATTTGCTGCCCTTAGCTGGGCTACAAAGGTATTCAACAATACGGTTTTACCAGCTCCCGTCATTCCTTGCAGATAAATGGTCTGTAACGCTACATATTTAATTGCTTGATTTAAAACTGTGTGGAACTGTTGTAACTCCCACTCTCTGCCAAAGCAAGGAAGCGGCATATCTTTGATCAAGTGGCTATAAACCCAAGGCGGTGTGTCAGTATCTTGAAGTAAGGTATCAATACTGACCTCAAAATAACTGGCCAAGCTTTTAATGGTGCGACATAACACCTGCTTGCCAGCTTCAGCCCTTTTTATTGTCGAAACTGAAACAGGTAACCGACGGCTTGCACACTCCTCAGCAAGCTGCTCTCGACTAAGGGCTTTTTTTTCTCAGTAAACGTAATACTGTCTTATTTAATGCAACTCTGCCGTTGCTAGAAACACTCATAGTTACTCCTTTAAATAATGATAATAAATGGTTGAAAGTACTGTTTGCTTTGTGCGTTATATCGACAAAATCCATTTTGCAGATATGTTAACAAGATTTGTATTACGCGTTATTACAGGGCTGTAACTGGACGAGTGAACCTACAAGTATTGACATCTATATGACATAAATATGAATAAAATGAAGCTTATCATCTTTGAAAATTGCGTTATGTGATGAGATAGCAATAAGCGCCTAGCAAGGTGATATTTATTGCTTAAAATAACACGTAGAGATCAATTCACATTTATCAAAAAAAACGCCCCTGTTTTACCAGAGGCGCTTTAGTCTCTACTTTAAATATTCCATGGGTTCGCCGGTTTGCAGCGATCTATCCGTTAGGGTTTTATCAGGTTGGCGAAGATCCGGTTTTAACTTGTGGCCATACTTATCGACGCTATTTAAATAGTCATCTTTATCGCGTATTTCTCCTGAGGCTTCCAGCTCTGCTTTTAGCTCACCAGGCTTGTGGGTTTCTTTAAAGCTGCTGTTTTGCGGTGTCAGACTACTCTCTGTATTTAAAATCAACGGTAGGCCATCTTTGCCACTGCCAATCACCACCACTTTGGCATTATTCGATTTTGCCAGCTCGATGGTGGCTTCAATACCACGCCATTTAAGATAGGCCTCAGAAATACCATCGCTGACCATTTCTTGAAAAAGGGCGATCCCTTTGGCTTCTTCCTCTTTACGCAGCGCTTCTTTTTTCGCGACTTCAACACGCATTTTGTACTCTTCCAAAATGTAGTTTTGATTCACTTTGGAAATGATCGCACTGTGTACTTTATCGGGTAAATCAACGCGTTTGATCAGCACATCATCCAAGTTCACCAAGTGGTGGCCCGCCATTTTTTGCGCCTCTTGGCGCAGCATCGACTTTTCTTTTAACTCTAGTTCGTTGAGCACTTGTCCAAGTAATTCTTCTTGCACCTCTTTGCGCTGGTTGCCGTACACTTGCTCAGCATCATATTGCGATACAATCATGCGCACCCCAGAGCTCACTTCAGGGAGAATGATTTCATCGACATAATCTGGCCCGACTAACTTGTGCAAATAGGGAATAAAGTCTACTTCAGGACGATAACGTACCGTAATATCTAGCGTGATCCGCAGGCCCTCGTTGGTGATGGCATACACATTGGTATGCGCAGTTTGGTAGCGGCTAGAATAAATGGTGAGCGTATCCCATGGAAACACCAATACTGTGCCTTCATGTAATGGCGCATCCAAATAGGTACCGCCACCAAAACGCTTCCAAAGCACGCCTACTTCACCCGAGTCGACCTTGATAAAAATCACTGGAATAAGCGCAATCACCAAAAAGATCGCTATCAATAAGGTCAACCCTGCGCGAAAGCGCCAGGATAAAATGCGTCGTCTCAACTTAGGTTGATAACGCTTCAGCAAGCGCATCAGAATATTCGACAATATTATCGCCAAGATGGCGCTAATTATAATCGTCAGCGTGATATCGGAAGGGAGAATGATGTTCATGATGTTACTCCTTTACCCTCAACTTCATGGTGTTCCATTAACTGTCCTTCGACCATTTTTAAGTGCACATCGGCCAAATGGAAATACGCATCATCATGGGTGATGGCAATGACGGTGTTACCGCGAGCTTTAAGTTTTGGCAGCACCTGCTCATAAAACTTACGCCTAAAAATAGGGTCCTGATCCGCCGCCCACTCATCAAAGATATAAATAGGTCGGTTTTCTAAAATGGTGCTCAAAAGTGCCAGTCGCTTGCGCTGACCGGACGATAGGTCAATACTACTGAACTCCCCATCCACCACTTTGACCTTGGTGTTCATCTCTAAAAACGCCAACCAATCATCAATTTCTTCTTGGCTAGTATGGTGAATGCCATAAAGCTGCTTAAATAAATGAAAATCTGCGAATACCGCTGTAAATAAGCTGCGATACGCTTCTTTGAGGTTATCTGTGATAGGTTGGCCATCAACCAATATTTGCCCGCCTTGCAGTTCATACAACCCAGTCAACATACGGATAAATGTGGTTTTACCACTACCATTGCCACCGGTAATAAAGGTGACTTGCCCCCGCTTCAAGCTCAAATCAACGGGACCAACAAAAAACGGTCTATCCCCGCCTTTTTGGCCATGTTGGTAGTAGGCCCCTTCCAATTTTAACTCATCAAAATTATGCACATACGAGAAGTGCTCAGTGTCTAAGTTTGAATTATCCACTTTGGCACGTTTGAGATCTTCTTCCAAAGTCAGTACGTTTTGCGCCGCTTCCGTTGCGGTGGTGTAAATTGGGATCCCGCCGACAATACTGGTAATGGGACCAATTAAAAACAATGACGCCGTGGTGACTTTGATCACCACATCGGTGTATACATGAGACAAGCTCGGCACGATAAACACCATGGCCCCCGTCGCGGCAAAAAAGGTGATTTGCGAAAGCACAAAATCAGTGGCAAATAAGGTTTGTGTGGTGGTTTTGGCTTTTTTAGCTCGCGCTGAGTCCATAACAAATTCATGTTCTAAGTCATCGGCTCGCGGCACGCTCAGCTTCACCTCTTTAAAGCCATCCAACAAGTCAGATAAGCGTTGGATCAACTTGTTTTCGCTCTCAAATGACAGCTGCATATTGCGTTGAATTTCATTAGCGCGCAGCCGGTGAATGCTGGCGCCCATTAAAATTAAAATGGAGATAACCAAAAACGCCACAAACGAGTGCCATGCTATATATAAAGAGGTAAAAAACACCAAGCTGATTGACTGACCAATGATCACAAACAATTGCGCGGACTGCGAAATGGTTTGCAGCTCTTTGCTGAGCGTATTAAAAATGCGCTCTTTACCTATGGTTTCAAGAGTGGATAATTCGGTATGACGTACGCATTCAAATAACTCAACTCGCAGTCTATCAATGGCTTTTTCCACCATTTTAGCGGCTTTGGTCATCAGCCTCTGCTGCGTCAGACCATAAATTGAAATGGTCAGAATAAACAACACCAGATAATAGAGAATATGGTTCTCTTTATGGATATCTGAAATGTTCTCCGACACGTTATTTATCAAGGCAAGGACTAACGCATTAGCAAGGCCAGATATACAGCCCAACATCACGAAAGTCCTTTTCTTTATTTTTATATTCCGACTGATCAGATCGTATAATACCATTTTGATTTTCTTATCATTTTTGTTATCGGCTAAATAGCCTTACAGCGATAATTATCGCCAAGCGCAGTGAATGTAAATTAAAGCTAATCGTCCTCACTTTCTTGCTGTGGGTTACGGTCTTGAGTGAGCAGTAATATCAACAAGCTCACTATCGGCGTCAAAAATAAAGAAATCAGAAAAAAGCCCACCGGCCCTGCAAACGTATTGCGTCCCCAATAGCCAGATAAAATACATAACACCAAATACAATGCCACTATCATAATGACCTCCTCAAAAGCCCAATGTTGAGAAATAAACCAACAGTTAACCTGTTGGTTTATCAAGGTTCAGCCACCGTGGTTACACAGTGGCATTGCTCGGTTGTGTGCTGGCATTACCCTTATCTTTGCGATATTTCGCTGCAATATCTGCAATATCACCCTTAATGCTAGAAAGATTAAGGTCGATTAAAGTGCCACCATTTTCAAAATGACGAATAAACGTACTGCCCACTGCATGCGTCGATGCGGCAGACACTACAGGCATAAATGCGATTGCACTCAATGTTCCAATTACCGGCACTGCTTTTAAGAAGCTGCTTAAACCAGCCCCCCCAAGCGTTTGCGGAAATGAACCACCGATCACAGCACTGACCGTGCCACGCAGTTTATTGTCGCTGTATGATTGGCCATACACGTTGGCAATTTCACCAATCATCTTCATTTGGATACCCGTCAAAGCCACTAAATCAACCGCTGGAATTGGGATTAACCCAGAACCAAACGACCATTTAGAGTACTTATCGACAATGATCTGCGCCACGGCTGCTCGGTCTTCTGCCTGAACTACAGTGCTTTGCGGCTCCGTAGCAGAAGCATTCGCTTCATTTGCCTTGTCGTCCTTTGCTGTTTTTGTCGCTGTCATAATTCATCCTCTATGATGTAGATTTAAACAGTTGTGAACCCACCAAGTTCATACAAAGTGTTTAAACATCATTAAACTTTGCATTTACTTGCCCTTATCACTGCAACTTCTTACAAAGTTGCAGAAATTCCTTATTAAGGCCGACAAAAGTACAGAGACACACTTCACCCAACACTCTAATGCAGGCAGCCTTTTACTCATCTTGTTACTGGTACTAATTTACCGTGCCATCGAGCACACCTTGGCACTGCTCAGTACGGTGTCTATCGTTATAAAAAATAATGTTGCGCAGCTCTTCTGCGATACAATCAGACTCATAACCGGTTTTGTGGTAATTACTAAACGCCATCACGGTTTGGTCACGCTCTAACAGCCTTGAAAAACTGGTCACCCATGAATACGGGTAGCTGCCTGAGTACTGTAAAAACTTCTCATATTTGTTCAAATTGGTACTGTTAGGGTCATCGGGGCAATCGGCGACTTTGCCATACTGATTTGGGTCGATATAGGTCACAAACCAGCCGTAGCCAAAGTATTCACATTCATCATCACTTTGGGTATTTTGGTACGGCGCAAACGCCATTTCTTTTTGCTCTGCATTTAAGATTAAGTCGCCATATAAGCCCTGATCCCACTTATGCATGTCTTTTACCGTGGAATACATGTCGCCAGCGGAATACAGTACTAATGGGTTGCTGTACGGGTTTTTAAAGATGTTTTCATAAGGTGCAGGCCCGCCGGTTTCTGGTGGGCGACCCGTCGTAAGTGGCAGATATTGGTTTTCGTCAAAGACATAGCCAGTGGTCATATTTTCGTAAATACCAATAGCATTAAACGCGCCGCTGTCTTGCATATTGAGTGGGTCTAATATCTGCTCTTTGACAATGTTTCTGAAATAGAAGCTTGGGTCTATTTGACCTTGCTTACCTGCGGCTAACTGCTCGATGATATTACCAATGAGATAGTAATTACAATTGCTGTAGGTAAACTTGGAACCCGGCTCAAAACTCGGTTTGTTATCTTGCTCTGTACAGGTACAAAAGCGATTACCAAAACCTTCAGGGCCATTTAAGTCTAACGAGTCATCGTATAAATACGGTCGCCAGCCCCAATCCAGATATACGTCCGGGTTATCACTGTAATTGTCTATGCCTGAGGACATGCTCAACAGGTTATGTAATGAGACATCCGCACATTGGTTTTTAGGATACCAAGGCAGGTAATCGCCCACCGTTTTGGTTTTTAAATCCTCGTCTGCCAACATGCGTAATAAAATGGCCGCGGCAAACTCTTTGGTGTTCGACCCAATGCGATATTTAGAGTCTGAGGTATTGGCGACATCATATTGAATATTTTGTGGGCCACAATTGGCCTTGTACACCACATCCTCACCGGAAGTGACGTAAATACTGCCAAAAAAGACCATTTTATCGCAGTAGTCTTTGACAGTGACTTCGAACATTTCAATCTGCTCGGCAGTGATGGTGTGATCTTTTGCCACCCCATTTTTAAAACAAGAGGTCAGAAGTAAACTCATACAGCATAGGCATAATACCTTGAGTTGTTGCTGATAAAGCCCGTTCATTGTGTGTTTCCCTAGCGTTGCTCAGTTACTTTGCTAACTTCTTTACTACTAACAAAACTCATATTTAGTACGGCAATTGCGTCCATATTAGTACGCCGCTTTTGCCATACCCACTAGCACCTTTCTGGTGCCCGTATATGCTTCTCGACCATGGGTGTATAACATGTTGTCGAGCAGCATAATGTCATTGCGCTGCCACTGATAAGCAAAAGTCAGCGAGCGATACACCTCATTGATGATGGCAATATCACTTTCTGCTATCTCGCTGCCATCTCCGTAATAGGCATTGCGCGGTAAATTTTCTAGCCCAATACTTTCTCGCATTGACTCTGGTAACTGATTGTCGATGCTTGAGCAATGAAATAAATGCGCCTGATTAAACCACACCTTTTCACCTGTTTGCGGATGAGTCGCGACCGCAGGACGAATTTGCTTGGTCTGCAAATGGTTATCAGACTTCCACTCAAAAATAATGTCGTTTTTCCAACAGTACGCCTCAACTTCTTCTTTATTTTGAGTTTGAAAAACCTCCTGCCATGGCAGGTCAATATCACCATAGTTGCGTACATACATCACGCCCAACTTTTCAAACTTTTCCAGAAGCGCCACAGGTAATTGCTGATACACTAAACGGCTGTCCGCCAGCGGTGTATTACCACCTGTTTTTGCAGGGACCACACAGAAAAACCCCATGCGCATTGGCCAACAGTTGGAGTAGGCATTTTCGTTGTGCTGCAAAATAACCTGATCAGCGTGATACTCCGTGGTCGTATAAATGTTGTTTCTCAGTGCAGTGCGTGGTGAGGAGCGATAAATATACTGGCTGAGTTGCTCGCCAAAAATTGCTTCCAAAATCGTGCTGAACTGATTGGTGCTCGCAATATTCAAGCCGCGCAGCAAGGCCACACCATCTCTATCTACCCACTCATTGATTTCTTTAATATGGCTTTTAACCCAAGCCAAACCACTTTGCTTTTGCGCTGAAAGGTCATGCACAAAACTATCCAGCTCGGTCCTCGTGTCCTCTTTGTCGAGCGCTAGTAACTGATCCATTCTATTCCCATCCTTAACTAGGTAAGATAAAATTACAACATAATATTTACATTTAACTGTGCAGTATGTAGTGATCTTCTATCTGCGTAACAAGCGCTTGCATGTCGGCCTTGTTTTGTAAAATTGATAGATGATCTCCTGCAACTTCCAGTGCAGTAAGATTCGCCACCACACGCTGCCAGCCCATGTCTAATTTCACTGCTCGCCCCTCAAACTCTTTGGTGTCTGCCGCTTTGATGATTTTAACTTTCACATCCAACAACGGCGTATCAATCACCACCTTCGACAGCAGCTGGGCTTTATATACTTGATAAAATGTTGCTAATTGCTGTGCTGACATATGCACGTCAACGTGTGAGAGCCAATCTGACAAAAGCGCAAACTTTGCCATTCCAGCCATTTGACTATAGTGCTCAATTTCATTTTGTCGCGGCGAAAGACCGAAAAATTCACATAAGTCACGTAACACAAACGTGTCAATTTGCCGCGCATCCACAGACGCGTTGGGCTGACTGGGCAGTGGAGTATCCAAAATGGTCAACGATGCACACGTGACAGCACTGCGCTGCGAAAGAAGACACAATTCATAACCTATGAATGCGCCAAATGAATGTGTCACAACATGGACTTGCTCAAACTCGCATTCAATTACTTGCAAGTAGTGTTTAGCCGTCTGGCGAATATCGCCTATCACGTCAGGGTTGTCGGCTATTAAATCTGGCTGCAAGCCATAAACAGGAATGCGTGCGTCAAGTCCATCCACCAGTTGAACAAATGACATGAGCAAACCACCTGCGCCCGCTATCAGCACCACAGGCGTAAAGCCCACTTCCCCTTGCTGTAAACACATGATGCTTGTTGGTGATGTATCCTGCTGAGACTGCGTGGCACACTGGGTGTCTATAAAATTGGCCAGCGACCGCACTGTGCTATGTTGCATCACAGCAGCTAAAGGCACCGTAATTGCTAATTGAGATTGGATCTCGGCCACCAACTGCATGACCAACAAGGAGTGACCACCGAGCACAAAAAAGTCATCGTCAAGCCCGACAAGGTCAACTTTAAGCAGCTGAGCAAATTGTGCTGCAATGCCAATCTCAAGGCGACTTTGTGGTTTTGTCTTAGCGTGAGTTTGCACGCTGAGCCCTTTTGCATGAGCCACTAACACTTTACGGTCCAGCTTACCACTGCTTGTATGCGGCAGCGCATTGATTGAGGTGATAAGTTGCGGGACCATATAACTTGGTAGCTGAGTGCTGAGTATCTCGCGCAGCGCTGATGCATCCACCTCTAGACATGGCGACTCGATAAACGCCACCAATTGCTCATTGCCACTGCTGTCTTGGCGCACCACAACCGCACAATTACCAATGCCCTCTATGGCCATCACCTGACTTTCAATATCAGCAAGTTCAATACGATACCCTCTAACCTTGACTTGACCATCTCGGCGACCTATAAAGAGAACTTCGTTGCGCGCATTCACCTTCACCAAGTCACCAGTTTTATACAGTCTCAAGCCGGTATGAGGGTCAATGACAAATGCCTCAGCGGTTTTTGTCGTATCTCCTAAATAGCCTCTCGCAAGGCCGATACCACTAATATAAAGCTCACCAGTCACATACTGAGGCAGCGGCCTGAGCTGCGCATCAAGCACATGTAATTGCAATCCGTTGACAGGACGACCTATGGCAATATCTTCATCTTGCCAATCCGTTACGTCTTGCAAGGTAGCTGAAATAGTGGTCTCAGTTGGCCCGTAAGCATTGATCAACCGTATCTGAGTACCTTGATTTTTTTGCCATGATTTGAGTGCCGCGAGCTGCATTTGCTCACCCCCAATGGTGATCAATCGCAGCGATGAGCCAAAAGCTTGAGGCGCAGCACACAGTTGATGCCAATAGGCTGTGGGCAAACTCATTAAGCTAATATCCGCATTGTGCGTTAACTCACTGAGCCTTGCTGTATCGAGCAGCTGAGATGGCTCAGCCATCACTAAAGTCGCGCCACTGAGTAAGGCGCAAAACACCTCTTCGGCAAAAACATCAAAGCTAAAGCTCGCAAATTGCAGGTAGTTATCTGCGCGTGTTATTTCATATTGCGCAGACAAGCTGCGCACATAATTAAGGATACTGCGCTGCTCTACCATTACTCCTTTTGGCACGCCTGTGGTGCCTGAGGTATAAATCACATAGCCCAGATCAGACCCTAAGCTTGCTGATTTTAAAGCGTCGCCTGAATAGCAATCTAGTTGCGCATTAACGTCATCAATTTGATAAGTGGGGCATGGTGCAGCTTGGTCTTGCCAAATGGCGCTATCCGTTAATACTAATGCGGCTTGGCACGATCCCACTATCAGCTGTTTTCTTTGTAGCGGCAATGCCGATGTCATCGGCACATACGCCGCGCCCGCTTTTAATACCGCCAAAACGGCAACGATAAGATCAGGTCCGGGCTCAATCGCAATTCCGACAATCGGCTGCGAGTCACGGTGCCCCACCTGCTCCGCCAGCCAGTGGGCGAGTCGATTACTCTGCGCATCCAGCTCTGCATAACTTAAACATGCACAGGGGCTGATATCCCCGCTCTCAAAATAGACCAAGGCCGTTTCACTGCTGTGTACAGCCGCTGTTTGCATAAATGCATCTGCGAGTGTCTCTGCCTGTGACGCAGGCTTGTCTAAAATATGTGCCTTATCAACCAATTCAAAGTTGGTAAATTCGCTCTCAATTTGCCCATGTAAGGTGTGTGATAGTGCCCATAGCTGTTGTGTCGGTTGCTCACAGACTTGTTTGAGCAACTGAGCCAACATTGATACAAAGTGCTGGCTGTGTGCTTCGCTTAGTACACTGGTTTGATAACATAGAGTCAAAGACAATTGCTTATCTTCCCCCACGACAAGGGAGAGCGGATAGTGAGTTTGATCTTGATAATCGCTACTGACGATTTCAAATGGCAAGCTCGGCCCTTGGGACAAAGGATCGGTCGGATAGTTCTCAAACACATACAGTACATCAAACAAATCTTGCTGATTATCTATCTGGCTCCACGTTTGCACATCACTTAAGCTGCTATGTGGATATTGACTGAGTGCAGTCACATTGGCTTTGAAACCCTGCAAATAGTCAGCGACACACATCTGCATATCTATCTGAGCATACACCGCTTGGGTATTAATATAAGGACCAACACGGCTGGCCATATTGCTAAGCGCAGCTGGCCGCCCTGCAACCGTTTGACCAAACATCACCTCACTGCGACCCACACAAACACTCAGCCAATAAGCGAAGACAGCTTGGATAAGTTGATTGGCAGTTAGCCCAAGCTCTGAGGCAGTTTGAGCCATCACTTGACACTGTGATTCGCTCAGTACCTGATGGTGTTCCTGATATTGCACAGATTCAGATGGTGTGGCTTTGAAACTGTCACTGATCAAAGTCGGTGAGTCCATATCGCTAAGATATGCTTGCCAAAATGCGGCCTCTTCAGTGCAGTCCCGCTGTTGTGTATGGGCAATATACTCTGCAAAGTTATCTGAGCGTATCGCCGCAGCTTGACCATCTATTCGCGCAGCATAAAAACGCAGCAGCTCACTGAATAATACCGGCAATGACCAGCCATCCATGATCATATGATGATAAGTCCAAATAAAGCCAACACGCTGCTCGGACATTAACACCAGTTGCAATCGCATACAGGATGCTTGGTTCAGCACGATACCTTGCTGATACGCTTGTTGAGCTAACTGTTCAAAACACCCCCCTTGCTCGTCCTGCCCTTGAATAGTAATCAATTCAACCGGGGGTTCTGCCTGCTTTAACACCACCTGCACTGGCTGGCCGTCAAGCGTTGTAAACGCGCTGCGCAAAATACTATGCTGCTTGATGACTTGTTGCCACGCATAGATAAACGCCTCGCAATCAAAGTCGCCAGCAAACGTAAAACAGCATTGCTCAAGGTAAGGGCTTGTTGCTTGAGCCTCCGCTTCTGCTAACTGAGTTTGAAACCACATCCCTTGCTGTAATGGGCTGAGCGGATAAATATCTGCTACGGCCTGTTCTGGGTATTGAGCGAGTAGTTGAGCGAGTCCTCGATTAGTACAGGTGGGAAGTAACTTAAAATCACTTTGCGTGTAATGACGCGTTGTTTGCTGTGAGCAATGCGTAAGTACCTCATCTATCGCGCTTTGTAATTGAGCGACAAATCCCTCAGCCGTGGCCTGAGAGATTTGCTTTGCATCAAAGTCACAGTGCATGCGCAAACACTCAGCTTGAATCGAAGACGTCAGCTGCATCGCGTAAAAACAATGATTTTCTGGTGCTATCAAGTCCCCACAAGACTCATGCACATCACTAAGTGGACCCGCACTGTGGATCACGCTATCAAGTTGACCTAGGTAGTTAAAAAACACCAATTTACTGGTGTCTATCGCCAATGCCTCTCTCACTTTTACATCTGCATGTAAGTAACGCAACGTACCGTAATCACTGGCTTTGTCTTGCACCGCAGCCAGTGCCTCTTTGGCTGCGCAGATCATATCTCCCACTGTCGTGGCATTTACAAAGAGATGCAGTGGATACATGGCAGTCAACCACCCCAGAGTCTCGCTGCCATCAATCTGGCCCTGTAATGCCTCTCGACCATGCCCTTCCATCATCAACACATGAGATTGCGCATCAGTTAACTTAAATAATGTCAGATGCACCGCGGCCAGTAATAAGGTTTGAATATGCGTACCATAAGCCGTATTGGCCTCTGTCAGTAGAGCTTGCGTCTGCGCTGTAGTCAGCTTTAATTGCAGACTGTGAACTGATACCTGTGCGGTTGTTTCTTCGCGTATGTCAAAGTATGTTTGCTTACGAGCAGCTTGCACTGCTGGCAACCAATCATCCATTTTAGCGCGATGTGCAGCATGATCTCGCAGCGCCTGCGACACCTGTTGAATACTGACTTTAGGAGGCACTAAAGAGAGGGGCTCTTCAGTAACAGTGGCGTGCAAAGCATGAGCTAAATCTTCTAATACAAGGCGCCAAGATACCCCATCGATGATCAAGTGATGGGCAATGATACACACGCGGTTTTTGTCGTCTTGCTGGCCCGTATCTGCCATGATAAAACGCACTAAAGGCGAGCCGTTAAATTGAAAACTCTGCTGCCATTGCTGACACGCATTCTGCCATGCATCCTGCCAATTGTCCGACGACCTCAGATCACATGTATGGACAACCTTAGATGCACAGAGGTCATCAATAAAACTTAGTGTATGGTTTGCCGCTACCGCCAACCGTAAACTATCGTGACGTGCAATAAGCGCTGTAATGGCTGCTTCTAATTGTCCCGCTGAGACATTTTTGTCTAGTCCCAACATCACCGCTTGATTCCAGTGCGTAGGCAATGCAAATTGCTGCTCAAAGAACCACTGCTGTGTGGGCAATAGACTCGCTTCTCCACGACCAGGCATATAAGTCACTTGATTGCTTGGCGTGCTGTCTATGCAAAGAGCAGCCTGCGCGATATGTGCACTTAACTGCGCGACACTTGGATAAGTCAACACATCAGAGACAGATAAATCAAAGCCTAATGTCCGTGCCCGAGTGGCAATTTGAATACTTAAGATTGAATCTCCGCCCATGGCAAAAAAGTCATCATCAGGCTGTAAATCAGGCCGTTTCAGTAATGTACGATAAACCTGTAATAACGCACGGCTCGACTTTGGGAGTGCCTCTTCAATGTCTCTTGAACTCGCTATTGGCACATTGACATGATGTTTTGCTTGCATGCGCAATGCGTGCTTATCCACCTTGCCATGGGCTGTGAGTGGCATCTCAGTCAACAACACATACTCTCTGGGCAGCATATGCGCTGGCAGCACACCTTGCAGTTGACCTTTTAGCTGTTTTGAGAGTGTTTGCTCACCCAACGCAGCGGTTTGACAAACAAAGGCCACTAAACAGTCTTCCGCATTACCTGAATCACACAACAAGACAGTGGCTTGCTCTACTTCAGGTAAGACACGCAGTTGGCTTTCAATTTCATCCAGCTCAATGCGATAGCCACGCAGTTTTATTTGGTCATCATTACGGCCAATATAAGCGAGTCGCCCGTTCTCAAGCTGCCTGACCAAATCCCCTGTGCGATATACTCGCATTGACTCACCAGTTGGCGCACGCCAATTAATAAAGCGCTCATTAGTGAGCGTGGCACGGCCCAAATAGCCACTTGCCAAACTGGCGCCTGCAATACAGAGCTCACCGATAGCGCCACTAGGTTGCAATTGTTGCTGGGCGTTTAAAATGAGTAGCTGGGTATTATCAATGGGCAGGCCAATATCCGGCGTTGTCACAACCGAGTCTACAAGGCCTGACGTCGCCACCACGGCGCTTTCCGTCGGCCCATAATTATTAATGAGGGTAAATGGATGCCCCGAGGTATCCACTGGCGCTAATTTATCACCACCAACCAATAAGTAACGCAATGACTGCGGGTTAAACTCGCTGTCTGCTAAAACCGCCTGCGCAACGGGTGTCGCTAAAAAACTATGGGTGACTTGGTGAATTTGCATTGCTTGCGTCAAACGCCGTGCATCACTAAAAGTCGCCTTTGGTAAAAAGACCAATTGTGCACCCGCCACTAAATAAGGCCACACCTCCCACGCCGCGGCATCAAATGCCACGCTGGCAGTCTGTGTCGCAACAGAGCGGCTACTCACGTCAAACGCACGCAGATGCCACTGGCATAAGTTCATTAAACCTTGATGGGTATTCATCACCCCCTTTGGCTGACCCGTGGTGCCGGAGGTGTAGATCACATAAGCGAGCTGCGCGGAATTTGCAGGAAGCGGCGGCAACATCGCCCCTTGAATAGACGTTAAATCGAGGGCGTCTACATCAATCAGTTGAGCCGAGCTAACATCTCTATGATTTAACAAATCAAAGCCTGAAGAGTTTGTTAGTACAAACTTACAATTACTATCTTTGGCAATAAATTGGATCCGAGACTGAGGGTAACTCGGGTCAACTGGCACATAACATGCGCCTGCTCGCATCACCGCAAGCAGTGCGGTGATCCATCGACTCCCAGCAGATAGGCAGATCATCACCCGGTCGTCATTTTGTAGCCCTTGCTCAGTTAAATACACGGCAAGCTGTTCGGCAGCTGACAGCAGCTCGCCATAAGTCATGCATGTGCCATCTCTGTCGACAAGTGCCGTTCGATTGGCACACTCGGTGTTTTGAAAGGTCCAAATAGGCTGCAGTACGCTCGGCGAGCGTAGCGCGTGTTGCTCACCACATAACATCCGTTTTTGCCATGTTTCAGTTTTTACTAATGGCAGTTCAGTTACCCGCTGATCTAGGTTTGTCACCGCCGCTGTCACCATGGCCTCAAACGCGTCAGCCAATCCCGCGATTGAATGATGAGAAAATAGGGTTTTATCATAAACCCAATTGAGCCGTATGCCATCAGACTGCTCACTACAGGTTAAGTCGAGCTCAAACTTTGCCTGACTATTGGGCTCATCCAATGCAATGACTTGTATATCGCCTAATGTCAACTCAGTGTGATCTTTGGGGTCAAACGCAAAGCTGATTTGAAATAAGCTGTGATGGCTCAGGTCTGTGTGCGGCTCACAGAGCACTGATATTTGCTCAAAAGGCACCGCTTGATGCTCATGTATCGCTAAAATTTGTGCTTTTTGCACAGCCAATAAGGATTCGAGCGTCATCTCTGATGTAAATTGCACGCGGATGGGGAGTACATTGACAAAAAAGCCAACGATGTCTTTGAGTTGAGCATGGTGACGCCCTGAAAAAGGCGAACCAATCACCACATCAGATACTTGACTGCAACGGGCAATACACAAAGAGAATAACGTGTGTAGCCACATAAAATGGCTCATCCCTAAACGCTGGCATTGCAAAGTGATATGTTCAGACAAAGCGCTATCAAAATGGCTTATGTGTGTTGCACCGAGTTGCTGAGATTTGTTGCTACGCACCCCATCCAAGGCCAGCTCATGCACCTGAGGTGCCCCTGCCAAATAGTCTTGCCAAAATGCGTGATGTGTCGCATCTTGGCACTGTGCTTGTTGCCATATTGCATAATCAAGATAGGTCACTTGTTTAGCTGCCTCACAACTCAAGCCAGCTTTAGTGCCATCGCACGCGTGTTGATATGCAAGGGCGAGGTCATCGACGATCAACCGTAAAGAATGCGCATCACAAGCAATATGGTGTACATTAATGCGTAACTTAAACTCTCTTTGCGATAACTTCAGCAAGTACACTCTGATCATCAAGTCTCGTTCAAGGTCAAATGCCTGCAAGTCATCATCGCGCTGTAGTTTTAGCCATGCAAGGGCGCTCTGCTGAGCAGACTTATCAGAGGCATCTACAACCTGCAAAAGTGGACAATAATGGGCGAGAACACGCTGATGCGGTGTGCCGGATTGATCTGTGCAGATCACTGTTCTTAAAATAGCATGGCGCTGAATCACCTGCTGCCAAGCGGCTTCAAAAGCCCGTACATTCAAATCCCCTTTAAGTAAAAATGACAAGGGAACGTGATAAACAGCAACAGCTTGCTCTGTGCTCTGAATGTTATCTAATGCCCACAACCGTTGCTGAGCATACGACAAAGGCCCCTGTGTTTGCTGTGTACACGACAATACTGGATCAACCGACGCCTCACTTACAGAGGCTTTATCAGACAATCGCTGAGCCAGTGCTTTAACACTGGAATATTGGAACAGCTCAAAAAGCACAGCATCTAAGCCAAAGTGTGCTTTTAAGTAATAACACAGCTCTACAGCAAGTAAAGAATGCCCGCCCAGAGTAAAAAAGTCGTCCTGCAAGCCAACTTCATGGGGGCATTGCAATACCGATTTGAACGCATCCGCGACTTGTATTTCAACAGGTGTGGTGGGCGCTTCAAAAGGTGCTTTATCGTTATCTATTTCAATTAAAGATAACAACGCTTTTTTATCTACCTTACCATTCACTGTCAGTGGCATCTTTGACACAGAGCGAGCAAAACTCGGCAACATAAAATCAGGTAGATTCACTTTTAGAAAGGTATTTAGCTGGGCACTTAAATCGGTAAAGTCCGCACCAGTATCTTCTGTAATAAATGCCGCAATGTAAGCCCCTTTAACTGGGTGCTGGTTGAGTACCACTACCGCTTCATCAACCCAAGGGTGCATCCTAAGCTGATTTTCTATTTCCCCCAGCTCAATACGGTATCCACGTACCTTCACTTGGTCATCAATCCGACCAATATACGTCATTTCGCCGCCCGGCAGCAGTCGTACCAAATCGCCTGAGCGATACAGCCTTTCGCTATGCCCCTTTGCTAAACTCAGCTCAACAAAACGCTGCTGATTGAGCTCTGGGCGTTGCCAATAACCCCGCGCAACACCTTCACCGCCAACATATAACTCACCAATGGCACCTTGCGGCAGCAGGCGCTGATGACTGTCTAACACATAGCTAGATGTCGTGTGGATGGGTTTACCTATGTTACTTTGACCAAGGGCGAGATCCTCATCACTGAGGCGCTTAAAGGTGACATGTACCGTGGTTTCTGTGATCCCATACATGTTGATTAACTGGCATGACGGCAACAGCTTGCGCCAGGGTTTTATTTTGCTCGGTTGCAGCGCTTCGCCACCAAAAATAACATATCGAGTTGCTGGCGGCTGAGGGGTTTCTTCCACCAGCCGTTGCATACAGCTTTGCAGCACATAAAACGCACTGGGCGTTTGGTTTAATACCGTCACACCTTCGCGAAGCAGTAGCCTAGCAAATGCCTCGGTGTCTTTTGCGGTGTGGCTATCAACCACCACGAGCTTGCCGCCAAACAAGAGCGCACCGTACATTTCCCAGACCGAAAAATCAAAGCAAAACGAGTGAAATAGACTCCACACATCTTGCTCATTAAAATCAAATAAACTTGGCTCAGTGAACAGCAACCGCACAACATGGCGATGCTCTATTTGCACCCCTTTGGGCTTGCCTGTGGTCCCTGAGGTATAAATCACATAGGCAAGGTGTTCGGGTTGTACCTCGGGTGTAACAAGTTGATGTCCTCCATACGCATCAATCGCCCTTTGCGCAACAATGCACTGCACCGCTAGCTGGGAAAACAACGCCGCGCTTTGTTCATCACACACCAGTAAACCACTGTTGATATCCGATAGGATGTATTCAATTCGCTCTGGTGGATAACTTGGATCAATTGGGACATAAGCACCGCCCGCTTTTAGAATCGCCAATAATGCAACCACCATGTCGGTGCTGCGCGTCATACTCACAGGTACCAACTGCTGAGGCTTTACGCCTTCAGCAATTAACGCACAGGCAAGCGCATCAACGCGCTGTCCAAGCTGGGTATAAGTCAGTGAAGCCGCGCCATCTGTCACCGCAATACGCAAACCTGCATGCATGATTTGCTGTTCAAGTAACGAAACGATACTGTGTTGCTGTGGCCAGCTGGACTGGCACTGCGGCTGAGAGAGCAGGTGATTGGCATGTGACTCATCCAATAAGGGCACATCCCCCACTGCCATAGTCGGGTGATTGACTATGCCTTCAAGCATCACCGTAAAGCTGCTTGCCCAATTTTGAATCGTTTCCCTGTGGTAAAGATCACTGTCATATTTCCAGTGAATAACCAATGCCTCGCCGTCAAACTGAGCGTGTAACTCTAGGTCACACTTTACCGCAACGCTGTGTGCATCTAATGCTTTGCACTCTGCCACCTCAAGCCCATTTAAAGTCAGAGTTTGCGCATCAGGTTGGGTTAATGAAAATAAGATTTGCACCACAGGATGATGACTTAAATCTCGTGTCTGCCCTAGGTGTTCAACTAGTTTATCAAAGGGGAGTGCACGATATTCCAACGCGGCTAAATTACGCGCTTTTTGCGCGGCAAACCATTGCTCACAAGAAAGCTGTTCATCAACTTCAGCATGCATCACTAAGGTGTTCACGAACAAGCCTATCAAGTGTTCCAATTGAGGGTTCTCACGCCCAAGTACTGGTGTACCAATTACCGCCCGAGATTGCTGGTTTAAACGCGCAATAAACAGCATGACACTGCTACTCAGCCACATAAAAAGTGAGCTCTGCTGCGCAGAAGATAAAGAAACTATGCGCTTTGTCAGATCATGAGACAGGCGTTGCACATAGCGTGCCCCCTGATCAGTTTGTATGGCCATTCTCGGTTTATCACTAGGCAGTGACTGGAGCGGATCCAAGCCTGCTAATTGCGATTTAAAATAAGCCAGGTGGGGCGCAAAGTCATCATCCCCCAGTTGTGCTCGTTGCCACGCCGCATAATCAACGTACTGCAGCGTTAAAGTGGGTAATTGTACCTGCAAGTTACCGAGAATGGCGTTGTAAATAGTCGCCACTTCGTGCACTAAATTCGCCATCGACGCGCCATCTGAAATGATATGATGCATATTAAAAAATAGTTGATGGTGATCCGTGTCAGACAGCACTAGAACACGTATTAACCCCCCTTTATCAAGTTTGAATACACGTGTACAAAAATCATGGATATGGTTTTCAATGTGTGTGGCTTTCTCATCATTGGGTAACTGGCTGACATCAAACCACTCAAACGGTGTATCAAAGTCTCGCATAATGCGCGCATAAGGCTTGCCATTTGATTCCTCCCCAACAAGAAACTGGCAACGTAAGCTTTCATGGCGCGCAATCACTTGTGTCATGGCACATTTTAATGCATCAACATTGAGCTTCCCTGAGATACGAAAAGAGGCAGGCATGTAATACTGTTGACCACCATGCAGCTGCTCAATAAACCATATACTCTCTTGAGCGAAACTCAGCGGCAGTAGTTCGGTGCGCGCTATCGGGCTGATAACACCATCACATGCCGTCACGGTGTGCGTTTGCTGTTGTTGAAAATAAGCCACTAAATCTGCTTTATGGGCAATAACTTTACTCTTGAGTACTTCTGGAAAGCCATTTTGTTGCCGAAAAGCTAAGCGGCCATCTTTTTCGTATAAAGTGATACCCGCATCCAGCGCTTCGGCAATGAGTGATTCAAGCGCTTGTGTCATAGTATTTATCACAGGAACATCTCCTCTGAAGAGTCGCTATCGCTATGCTGGCCTTGCTCATAAGCTGTATGGATCCGGATCCACTTGACTAAAGCGGCTATGGTAGGGCGCTCAAAAATCACCCGCATTGGCACGACAATATTCATTTGTTCCTGCATCAACCCAGCACACTGAGCTGCTAACAAAGAGTGACCACCCAAAGTAAAGAAATTATCTGTGATACCAAATTCCTTTACTGCCAATACGTTGGCAAAAATGCCATGTAAGGCTTTTTCTAATTCAGTTGTTGGCGCAACCACCTTGGTCACACCCTGACACTGCTGTGCCCATGCGCTCAATGTCTGGGTGTCTAATTTGCCATTACTGGTCAAAGGCAATTTTGCCACTTGAATAAAGCGATGCGGCAACATGTACGCTGGCAACGCTAACGCAAGTTGCTCACCGTATTGAATGCTGCGCACCTCATCTACCAACTGCGGCAATGGCACGGTTTGGCCGTCATTTTCAAGCACAATAAAGGCCTCGATATTGTCTCCTTTTTCGTTCAACAACACCTGAGCTGCTTTAATCTCTGCTTGTTGCACTAAATAGTGCGCAATTTCGTCCAGCTCAATACGATAACCGCGCAATTTCACTTGCTGATCGATGCGTCCGGCAAACCGTAATTGCATGGCATTTGATGCTTCATCAAATTGCCACTTGGCTTTATCACCGGTGCGATAAAAACGCACCGCTTGCCCTGAAGGCTGCAACGACAATGTGGCAAATTTCTCGTCTGTCAGTTCTGATTTACCTAAATAGCCATCGCTGATAGCATCACCAGACACATACAGCTCCCCCAATACACCATTTGGCACAAATTGCTGTAGCTCATCTAACACCACACAGTGGCTATAAGGCATTGCTTGACCAATTGGCACATCATGTTGACCGGAGCCTATCAGCTGATCTATCACATGACTGTCACAGCGATAAGTGCTGGTGCCTACCGTGGCCTCTGTTGGACCATATTCATTGAACCATTGTGTATTAGGTAAAAAGACATCCAATGCCTTGAGCAATTGGCATGACAATACCTCACCGCCAATGACCACTCGGTGCTGTCCATTGAATTGGCGCGTTAATGACAGCTGGCTGGCCACTTCTAACACACCTTTTAGGTGCGCAGGAGTCACTTTTAATAAATAAGACTCATGACTAAACAGGCGCTTAGCAAGCTCAGGTAACAAGGTGTCGTTGTCATCTAGCAGCTCTACCCCCAACCCCGCAAGCAACCCTCCCCATAAGGAAGTCACTGTGGCATCAAAAGCGACCGGTGTGCTTACAATCGCTCGTGACAAGGCGCAATCGGTGTACTCTCTGATAGCGAATGACAGATAGTGATAAAGATTTTGATGACTGATTTGGACACCTTTTGGCTGCCCTGTAGTCCCCGAGGTGTAAATCACATAGGCCAACGCATCAACATGCGGTTTAGGCAGGGCACCTTGATCATACGGTGTCGGCCAATCGCCATCATCGTTTGTTGAAAATAAGGTCAATGGGGATTGTGTAATAGAGTCTGACAAATTTGCCAACCCTCGTAGCAATTCATCACAACTGATCACACCCGCCGACTCGCTGTCTTGCAAAATATATTGAATGCGTGCGGCAGGCAATTTAGGGTCAATCGGTACATATGCACACCCAGCACGTAATACAGCAAGTAATGCAACCACCATATCCACGCTCGGTGATAAGCATACCGCCAGCTTGTCATCAGCCTTTACCCCATTTGCCAATAGGTGACTTGCAAAGGAGCCCGCTCGTTGCCAAAGCGTTTCATAACTAAATGAGTCACCGCCTGCGTCGATAACAGCCACTTTGTCCCTATGCATATACATGACATTTTCAAAACGCTCATGCACACATACCGGAGTATCATGCTCACAGGTATGCCCAGCCTCTTCGGCCAGTAAACGCTGCTGCTCAGGTGTTAGAATGGCTAAGCGACTTACGGGCCAATCAGGACCAGATAACGCCGCGTCGATAAGGACATTAAATGCCCCTGCCATTGCCTTAATGGTGCTTTCATTAAACAAAGCACT
Source organism: Pseudoalteromonas luteoviolacea (assembly GCF_000814765.1). Taxonomy (GTDB): domain Bacteria; phylum Pseudomonadota; class Gammaproteobacteria; order Enterobacterales; family Alteromonadaceae; genus Pseudoalteromonas; species Pseudoalteromonas luteoviolacea_H. Next base: position 183,539 of record NZ_JWIC01000001.1, on the reverse strand, counting down.
GCTGTAGCGCCACTCTAATTCAATCTCAGCCCCTTGCTCTATGGCATTAACCTCTAAATCAAATTTAAGGTTAAGTGACTCCAAAGGCGCTTCTTCAATATGCAGATCAGGTAAGTCAATATCAACAACATCATTGTTTTGTAGTGCAAATAAAATCTGAAATAATGGCTGGTGGCTTAAACTACGCTCAGGCTTAACCGCTTCAACTACTTGCTCGAATGGCAACGATTGATGTTTAAATGCGTCTAAAATCACTGCCTTTTGCTTAGTAAGATACTGATTAAACGTGAGGTGCTTATCAGCTTGAGCGCGAATAACCACTGTATTTACGAAAAAGCCGATGAGGTCGTTAAGTTGTTTTTGAGTCCGCCCGGCAACTGGCGAGCCAATGGCCACATCATCTGCACCACTCATGCGCATCATCAACAGCGAAAATACACTATGTAACCACATAAACAAGGTGACTGATTCAGCTTGGCAATGAGACTTAATCGCCGACGTTGTCGCTTCATCTAATTTGACTTTGAATTGCTGTGCAGCCAGAGCTTGCACTGTTGGACGGGCAAAATCGAGCGGTAGCTGGTGTATCGGTGGACAGTCAGCCAACTGCTCGCGCCAATAATCTATCGCAACTTGCTGCTTATCAGACGTAAAATGCGCTCTTTGCCAATGAGCAAAATCCGCATATTGAATATCCAGCGGTTGAGTCAGTATATGCGGCAATTGATAACCCACCTCACCTCTATGGTGGCGATAAAACGCGATAATTTCTTTGACTAAGATAGCCATAGACCAGCCATCACTGGCAATGTGGTGCATATTAAAATGTACCCAATAGCGCTGTTGAGCACGTTTTATGACGGTGACACGCAACATAACATCCTGACTTAAATCAAAGGCTTTCTGGCAAAACTGTGACTTGAGTAGATTCTCCCTCTGGCATTTTTCACGCGCATCTAACAGTGAGATATCTTCAAAGATCAAAGGCACTTCAACCTGTTCTCTGACTAACTGCTCAGGAGACTCATTACTCGCGCCTGGCAATATGATGCTGCGCAGTACTTCATGACGTGCGATGAGACTGGCCAGTGCGTCATTAAAGGCCACCAAATCCAATTCACCGCTGAACACAAAGCTGGCCGGCATATGATATTGGCTACTGCCATTTTGCAACTGATCAATTAACCATAAGCGCTGCTGTGAAAAAGAGAGAGGCAGTGTTTGTGTGCGCGATACAATGGGGATCTCATCGCCGCTGATCAGCTTGTCAAAGCTGGGCAGCGCGTCTGCTAGCGCTTGTACACTCGGGGTTTTAAATAATTGTGGTAGGGTAATATCAATTTGCAATTGTTGACGAATTTGGCTGACCAACTTAATTGCTAATAACGAGTGACCACCCAACTCAAAAAAGCTGTCTTCTAAGCCAATACTGGCTGTTGGTAACGCCGCCTGAAACAACATCATGAGCGTTTGTTGCAATGGTGTCAGCTCTTCGTGTTGCTGCGCCATCACATTGCTTTTCTCAAGGTATTGTTGCGCGGCTTCATAGGTCGATATCAAAGCCGCTTTGTCGACTTTGCCATTACGAGTTAGCGGCATGGCTGTGACAGTATGAAACGCCGCGGGGATCATATATCCTGGCAACTTCTCTGTCAGTTGCTGGCGTAACTGCCGATCACTATAATGGGGCTCTTCCTGCCATAAAATATGGGCAATTAAAGTTTGCGCACGCTCATCTACAGTCAAAGCGCAATCAACAATGCCATCAACCGCCAAAATAAACTGTGATACGGCATCTAAATCAATTCGATAGCCACGTAATTTAACTTGCTCATCAGTACGCCCAATGTAGCGTAAATACAAAGGTGCGCCGAGCTCATCAAGCTGCCACTTCACCACATCACCCGAGCGATAAGCAGGTTGTATTTGGTTCGCCATAATGGCGCGCAGTGTGAACTTTTGCGCAGTTAATTCAGCTTGATTGATATATCCCTTACTCACCATGTTACCTGCAATGAGCAACTCACCTGGCATATTACGCGCTACTGGCTGGTCAAATTCATCAACCACTAATAAAGTCGCCCCTTCGATGGGGCTACCTATGGGCGTATCTGGTGTATCCGCCAACTGAGTCAGTGGCATGGTCGCGGGGATATCAAATACACTGACCCCCACAGTACTCTCAGTCGGGCCATATTCATTGACAATGTGACAGTTCGGTAGTTTGTCTTTGAATTTAATTACTAAATCAGTTTGCAGGGCTTCTCCACCAACAATTAATCGGTGCATGGTTTCACACTTTGACTTGTCATGCGTCATAGATAAAACCGCACGCAAGTGAGCGGGAGTTAACTTAAATAATGAAGCGTGTTTTGCCCAAAGTTGATCAATTAGTTCAGGGATAAGCGATGCCCCTTGTGGCAGCATAGTCAGCATACCACCACTTATTAGTGTGGGTATGATGGCTGTTACCGTGGCATCAAATGCCGCAGGTGTACTGACCACACTGTGCAACGGCTCTGATACGACATAACTGCTTAGCGCATGATTTAGGTATCCTCGCAAATTACCGTGGCTGATCGGCACCCCTTTTGGCTGTCCCGTTGAGCCGGAAGTATAAATGATATAACAATCCTGTGCTTCTACGGGGACCTCATATGTAGGCAACTCATGAATCGTTGGCACAGTAGCTGGGTAAAGCGACAACATACCATCGTCGTCCAATACATCGTCAAGTAGTAAGAAGTCGCTGCCAGCATCGATAAGCAGCTCTGCATTGTCGCTAAGCGTCAGTGCCAACATCACATCCGCGTCAGTCACAATATGCGCTAACGTTGCCGAGGGGGTAGTCTGATGCAATGGCACGTAGACGTGGCCGGCCTTACCGACCCCTAACATAGCAATCAGCACCAAAGGCCCTTCAGGGAGTAACAATGCAATACGTGATTGCGGCTCAAACGCCATTTCTAATAAACAGTGCGCCAGCTGATTGGTTGCACGTTCAATGTATGCGTATGACCAACTCTGCGCTCTAAAGCACAACGCTGTCCGGTGCGGGTGTTGTTGCGCAATGTCACTAAATTGACTCACCCAGGTAGTCACGTCACTCGTGGTCACATCAATAGATTGACTTGCACGTACAAACGCTTGTGCAGCATCAGGTCGCCATAACAGCAATTGAGATAAAGCAATATCGGGGTTATTAAGGCATTGCTCTATCACCCATAAATACTGTTCATGAAAATCAGCGATACTCTGCGTATTCCAAAGGGCCGTATCGAATAACCACTCCACACAACACGTTTTATCATTATCAATGACGCAGACTTCCAGATCAAGTTTGGCACTGCGAGTGGTTTGCGCCATCAACTGCACATCTAAATCTTGTAATTGGAGTGTTTCATTAACTTCGGTATTGACCCGAAATACCACTTGCACCAATGGATGTATCGCCAAATTTCGCGGTACTTCTAATGCTTCAACCAACACATCAAATGGCACCACTTGATGGGATTGTGCCGCTAAAAACTGTGCTTTACTACTCTCCAAGGCCGTGCAAAATTGCGTACCAGCAGTAAACGTATCTCTCAATACCAAGGTATTAATGAAGTTCCCAATAATAGGTTCAAACGCCTGCTTTTCTCGCCCTGACACCGGCGTTGCCAGCACAATATCTCGCTGTTGCTGCGCACGACTCATCCACAGACTAAATGCTGTTTTTAACACTTGGAAGCGGGTGCAACCGTGACGTTGACAGAATGCTTTTATCATATTTTGAAGCGCTGAAGGTACGTCAAAACAAGCAAGTTCTCCCCCTTTCAGGGCCTCGTTTGACCTTGCTCTATCTGTGGGTAAGGTATGCACTTGCGGAATACCCGAGAGGGCCTCACGCCAGTAATCTATACTCGCTTGCCAATGGGCTGTTTCCGATGCTCTGTGTTGCCAATCAATGAAATCTAAATAAGTGAATTGAGGCGCCTCGATAGCGCACATGTGCTGTTCACACGCTTGATATGCAAGATTCAGTGCATCGGCCAATACTGCAATAGACCACCCATCAGAGACGATATGATGCATGGTGATCAGCAATATATGACTGTCTTGAGCGCATGTTATAAGTGACGCTCTGAGCATCAAATCTGAGCTTAAATCAAAACCACGTTTGATATCCGCCGCCACAATATCATCAATAAGATGTTGTTGATGACTGCCAGCGTACGCGGACAAATCATTATAATTAAGCACAAACACCGAATCCGCATTGTCTTTCTGATACGCTGTTCCCTCGCTATCCTGATGGAAGGTAAAACGCAACATTGGATGTGCTTGAATAACCGATGAAAACGCCCGAGTTAAACGTCCACGGTCTATCTTGCCCTCAATTTGATATGCACCTTGTAATTGATATTGCTCACTGTGACCTTGCATGTGATCAATAAACCAAATTCGCTGCTGAGCAAAAGATAAGGGGTAGCACGCTTGCTCGGGCATGTTTCTCACTGGCAATGACTCAGCCTGTTCCCCCTGTGATTCTATGCACATCGCCAACTCTGCAATACTGGGGTTAGCAAAAATATGCTTTAAGCTCAGCGATACACCGCATTGCGTGTGGATCTCATTAAGTAAACGCATAGCAAGCAACGAATGGCCACCAATGGCAAAGAAACTATGATCAATGCCAATACCTGAACACCCGGTCAAAGACGCAAAAATACCCAATAGTTGATGGTGGAGTTCAGAATCTGGTGCACGCGTCGCCTCTGACACTTCTAAACTCAAGGATTCCAGCGCTCTGCGATCTATCTTGCCATTGCCAAGCTTTGGCAGCGCTGATTGCTGGATCAAGTAGGCGGGGATCATGTGCATGGGTAATTGTTGTTTTAGCTGCTGACGGATTTGCTGTTCCGTTTGAACCAAATCCGAGTTTTTATGCTCACTCACAAAATAGCCCACCAGCACATTTTGCAGTGCGACTTGGCGACAAATCACGGCCACTTGCTGTACATGTTCAAGTGCATGTAACTTACTTTCAATTTCAGCAATATCGACTCTAAAGCCGTTAATTTTTATTTGCTTATCCAATCTGCCTAAAAATTCAATCTGGCCATCAAAATTACACTTCACATGATCACCCGTCCGATAAAAGCGACGTGCATCACACTCTGTGACTGTCAAAGTCACAAACGCGCTATCTGTGGCCTGTGGCGCATTAATATAGCCACTGGCTAAACTCTCACCGCCAATATATAACTCACCTGGCACACCAGCGGGAACGGGGAGCTGTTGTGCATCTAAAATCACAAATTGAGTATGGCTAAATGGCAACCCAACGGGCACAACTTGTTCTTTATGGGTGGTTGGGATCTCAAAAGTGCATACGCCGATGCACGTCTCGGTGGGTCCATAGTGATTAAATAATCGCGCGTCATGATTCAAATCGCGCAGCTGCTGAGTTAATTCCAAACTGAGCGCTTCACCGCCAAGTATCCATTGCTCGACCTGTAAAGCAGATTGCTGCAACCAAGGAAGTAAGGCGTGTGCAAAAGAAGGGGTGAGCTTGATCAGGTTCACCTCGTGTTGATGGCATGCTTGCACTAGATTCTCAGGTTCTGCACCATCACACAGTAAAACGCTCCCGCCCCCATTAAACACCGGGAATATCCCCGTTAGCCCTAAATCAGTCGCAAGGCCGGTTACCACAGCTGAGCGTGTATCTTGGTTGAACGTGATACGCTCAGACACGCCGGTGACATAGCTTGCCAATGCATAATGGGATATCACGGCCCCTTTTGGTTTACCAGTGCTACCAGAGGTGAACATCACATAAGCGATGTCTTCCCCTGACGGCATCGCCGGTAAGTATTGCTCTGCACTTAGCGCATATAGGCTATTGTCATCTAATATTTCCACCCCATTGGCTTTTAACGCTGCAATATGCGCAACTTTATCACTGGCACACACGATACGCTGGCTGCCCGCCTGCGACATAACTTCCAAGATACGCTCTGTTGGCGTGGCGACATCTATGGGTAAATATGCGATGCCAGCTCGCATCGCGCCAAGCATCCAGATTAGACTCTGAATATCACGTTGAACCAATAAAGTCAGCGGTGATGATGCCGGCTGATGCGCTGTGTATAACCGCCGTGCAACGCCTTCCAATTGTGTGACCAACGTGTCATAGCATATGGTGGATGGACCTTGTTCATTTTGAACATTGGTCTGGATCAAGGCAGTGCGCTCTGGGTGTCGCTGAGCGCTTTGATAGAGTCCCGCTATCACGGTCACTGGCGCCATAGTCGGTTCTATCTGCTTAAGGGATGAGACTTGCCTTGTAGAAGGCAGTGTTATTTGTCCAATTCCCTGTTCCCCCCCCTCACAAACCCAATCAATTAAAGCGATATAATCTGTGCTTAATTGCTCGATAAAGCGGCCATCAAATAGTTGTTTTGCATAATCAAAATTCAACACCACGCCACTGTTGAAATCTGTAATATTTAAAGTTAAATCATATTTAGCAGTATGATTATCCAGCGCGAATAGTTCGGCACTGACCCCATCATTGCGCACCACTGGTTCAGCGACTCCGTTGTAGTTAAATAACACTTGGAATAGCGCTGAGTGTGCGGTCGATTTTGCTAAATCTAACGCATCGATGATCTCTTCCACCGCGACACTTTGATGTTCAAGTCCCGCTTTTACCAATTGATGAGTTTCGCTAAGCACGTGTTGCAGCGACTGATGACCATCCAGTAAGTTGCGCATTGGCAGGGTATTAATAAAACAGCCGACAACCGGTTCAAATTCAGCTTGAGTACGATTTAAAACCGGCACACCAACGGTAATGTCTTCAGCTTGCCCATAGCGATACAACAGAGCGTAAAATACCCCTAAGTAACCTGCAAACGCAGTGATCCCCAATTGCTGGCAACGCAATGTAAAGCGTTGTACCTGTTCCTGTGAAAGGGAGGCCTCTAATTTTGCACCATGATATTGCTTATGCGCTTCACGTGGTGTGCTGGTCGGCAGCTCAAACACGCTGAGATCCGCTAATTGTTGTTGCCAATAACGCAAATGCTGTTGATAGGCACTGCTTTGCTGATATTTATTTTCCCAATGTACAAAATCCAAGTACTGCAAGGTTTTTTCTGTTGCACTTTGCCCTTCGAGTTCATCGATGAGAGACTGCGCAAACAAGCGAATAGACCAGCCGTCCGCAACAATATGATGCATACACACATATAACCAATAACCACGACCTTGCTCAGTTAATAAGCGCGCGCGCACTAATAACTCATTGTCTAAATCAAATTGATAAGACAATTCATCCTGTACGCAGCGAGCCGCAGACTCAACATCGGTGAGCGCGGCACACTCTTGGACTTGTAATACCAACCTCACATTCTGATTGACGTTTTGTACCGCCTCGCCATCTTGCTGCTTAAATTGACTGCGTAATATGTCATAACGCTGCAAAACCGCATTTAAGGCATTTTCTATCTGAACAGCACTATACGCCTTTGATAAGCGTAGTAATCCGGCCATATTATAAGCGCTCAGATGTGTTTCATATTGCTCTATAAACCAAATGCGCTGCTGTGCACGTGACAGCTTGCCTGACTTTTGATGATGACGCTGCATATATGCAATCAGTGCTTGCTTATGAGCCCTTATCAGCGCTAACTTTTGCGGGGGTATCTCACGTTGCCGACTTCTGAGCTTCAAACGCCCATCTTGCACATATACAAAAATGCCTTGGCCATCTAACTCGGCCAATAAAGTTTCAATCGCTGAATTTTCCATTTTACAAGTCCATCTCTGTCATGGATTGATCATCAAAAGCGGCGCTAATATCGCGCCCACTAACTATGTCACTGATAGCGTCTACACCTACCTCACTCTGTTGAGCTTGATCTGGGTGCGCCTTAATGACATCAATGCGCTGTGCAAGTAACACGACACTGCTAAAGTCGAACACATCAGCGACTGTGCAGCGAATATCAAAATGACGATTAATACGTGATACCAACTGCATTGCCATTACCGAATTGCCACCACAATCAAAAAAGCTACTGTCGGTGCTGATCTGCTCCACGGGTAACAGTTCGATAAAGTACGTAAGTAAAGTCTGCTCTATTGGCGTATCCGGCGCGCGATGACGTGCTATATAACCGGTTTTCATCTGCGGAATGACTAAAGCTTGAGTGTCAATTTTGCCATTGGGTGTTCGCGGCCATTGTTCCAACCAACTAACAAACTCGGGCACCATGTAACTGGGTAATTTCATCATCAAGTGCTGACGAATTGCACTGTATTCCCATTGCACACCTTGTTGAGGACCAAGCATACAAAATGCACATAAGTGCGCCGTACCTTCAGGCGTCTTTTTCACCAACACGCGCACATCATCATGACCCAGTAATTTACGTAATTGATACTCGACCTCAGCCAACTCAATACGGTGACCATGCAGCTTCACTTGGTTATCTAGGCGCCCCTGCAATTCAATTTGACCATTGGGTAAATACCGTGCTCTATCACCGGTTTTGTATAATCGCAGCGGTTGCTGATTGATGGTGTGTGTCACAAATTGCTGTGCGGTAAGTGTTTCACGATTGAGGTAACCCGTTGATACACCAGCTCCACTTATCCAAAGCTCTCCCCAAACCCCCACAGGCAGAGGTAGGCTCTGCTCATTGGCTTGTTCAGGCATTACAAACAGCCCAGTGTTAGCAATCCCATTGCCGACAGTAATATCCTGCGCATCGGTAATATGCGCAATGCTCGACCAAATCGTGGTTTCAGTCGGTCCGTACATATTCCATAGCTGCGCGCCTTGGTCCAATAACTTGTTAGCTAAACTGGCATCTAACGGCTCTCCTCCACTCAATACTTTTAGTCCAGTCACACAACTAGGTGCAGCTTGGACCATCAGGTTCCATAGTGTGGGCGTTGCTTGCATAAAGGAGATTTGCTGTCGCTCAATGAGCTCGGCGATTGCCAGCGGATCACTGCACGACGCTTCACTGGCAATCACTATGGTCGCGCCACAAATCAATGGGAGGAATAACTCCAAGGCCGCAATATCAAACGCCATAGTCGTGATGGCCAGTACACGATCTTGTTGCACAATACCGGGCTTATCTTGCATCGAGTTAAGAAAGTTTGCCAAAGCGCCATGAGTGATTTCGACACCTTTAGGCCGACCACTTGAGCCAGATGTGTAAATCACATAAGCGCGCTGCTCATGATCAATGTGACAATTTGGCTGTGTGCTTGGGCTCGACGACATCGCATTACTTTCCATGTCGATATCAAGGCACACCATGTTTGTATCTATCATGGTCTTTATTTCTGCACATGGAGCATCACACAGAAGTAAATCAGCTTGAGAATCTGACAGAACGTCCCTCACTCGAGACTGCGGATAAGTGATATCAATGGGTAGATAAGCGGCCCCCGTTTTTAATACCGCCAGTAAAGCAACGACCAACTTGCTAGTACGTGACATTGCGACCGCCACTAGACTGCCTTTGCCTATGTCTTGGCTGATGAGGTAGTTTGCTAATTGATTAGAGTGCGTTTCAAGCTGTTGGTAACTCAGCTGTGTTAAATCATCTTCCACCGCAATTTTTTGTGGTGTTTTTAACACCTGCTGACCCAGCATCTTGGTCAAAATATCATATCCCGAACACGCACTAGAGTTGACGAGCTGCAGGGATAGCATATCGCAATAATTCTCTTCTTTTTGCAACGCAAATAAGTCACTTAAAAGCGTGTGCTCAGCGCAGATGTGAGCCGCCATGGTTAACCAAGATTGCGCAAAACTCACTATCATCTCATCATCATATCTATCACTTTGATAGTCGAGTTCAAGCCACCACTGCTCAGCGATATTCAAAATATTGCAGGAGAGATCAAATTGACCAAAACAGGTATTATTTGCCATCGGAGTCAGTTTCAAATCACTGAATTCGGGGAGCGCGTGCACCCGATCGAAATTAAATACCGTACTTGGCATGATCCAATCTTGTTCACACAAATGGGCATAAGGAAGATGTTGATGCTCAAACCCTGTGAGCAATTTGTCTTGCACCTGCGACACCAATTGACCAAACGTCATAGTTGTTGTGACATCCAATTGTAGTGGCAACATATTAGTGCAATAGCCCAACAAATGTTCATCTAAGACCTCCGCTTCTACATCGGGAGAAAGTAATTGGCGGTCTGACACAGGCACATTCACCGCAATACGCGTTTGTTGAGATAGCTTATGTAACCAAGCCACATAACACGCCAATAAGGTCGCAAAGAGGCCACACTTTTGTGCCTGTGAAACAGATTGAAGGTTTTGTACTGCTTGCGCACTGAGTTCATACCGAAGTTGTTTAACTTGATAATTAGATTGGGCTTTTGCATCTCGTCTCAGAGGCAGTGCTAACTGTTCACTCGCTGATAGCTGCGCTTGCCAATACTGCGCGTCTTCTTGATAAATCTTGGTCTGAGCATATTCTGTCACCGCGCGCGTGTAATCATCAAAACTCGGGGCGCTTGGGCACGCTATGGATTCACCTGTAGAATAACTGTGTGCTATTTTTGCCAAGATCAATTGTAATGAGATGCCATCACAGACAATGTGATGGGCCACCACACTCAAACAGTGACGATGTAAATGATCCGTCAATAAATAAAATCGACACAGGCCGTCATCCTCAAAATCAAATGTGTGGTAGCGCAATTTTGACAAACGTTGTGTCACCTCAACCTCCGATTCTCCCGGAGCAATAGACACACACTCTAGTTCAGGTTCGTTACGCATCACATGGGTAAGCTCAGCCACATCGACACCAAAGCGCAGCAACGGGAAACTCCGCACTACCTGACCTACTGCACGCTTGAGCTTCTCCACATCTAATGCGCCCACTAAACTCACACTGGCCTGCAAATGATAAGCAAAAGCACCATTTGGACTTCGCAATGCCAAGGCTAATAATTGCTTTTGACCTTGAGTGAGCAAACAGCCGCTTTTGTGTGTTGTTTCCAACTGGGTTGATTGTTCGTCTCGGCCAAAATAGCCTGCATGCTTTAACGCCAGTGCGCTCTCTTTAACCGCATCGATAACAAACGCAATATCTGCATCACTGTGCGCAGCACTAATGAAGCAATTGCGGCCCTCCCAAATAAATACACCACGATTAAGTAGCTCATAAAAGAAGACATCTAAGTTTTGACTAAATTGAAAACGAAAGAGCGAAGTAAATGTATTTATCGAGATCGGGATCGCCTGTTCAGTAAAGAATGCGTTCAGCTGGTCCTGTAAATACACGGTTTTGCGCGTCAACTCGTTTTGTAACTCAACGCCTTGGCGCTTAATCTCTTTGAGCACCGCAACGGCGCTTGCCATGCTCAACGGATGCTTGCAAAACGTCCCCGCAAAAAATGTGGTATCGGCTTGTGGAAAAGAGTGATCCCCATATTGCCATACCCCACCATCGATACCATCGAGATACTCACTGCTACCCGCAACCACCCCGATAGGCAAGCCACCACCGACGATTTTTCCATAAGTAGCCATATCTGCTTGAATATTGAGTAACCCCTGTACACCACCGGGATGAGCACGAAATCCCGTGATCATCTCATCAAAAATTAAAGCGATCCCCAGTGTGCGTGTGAGCGCTCTCAGTTGCTTTAAAAACTCAAATGGCTGTAGTTCAGGATGACGACTTTGCACAGGCTCGACCAATACCGCCGCTATCTCATGCCCCTGCTGTTTGATCTGTTCAAGTGCTGAAAAATCGCCATATTTAAGTACTAAGTTATCCGCAATTGCTTCATGACGTACGCCCGAGCACATCGGCTCAACACGTTCTCCATCCGGCGCCATTGCCGCCAATGTGCCATCAAAATGACCATGATAAGCCCCTTCAAACTGGACAATACGCTGTCGCTTCGTTTTATTTCTAGCCAGTCTGAGTGCCGTCATCACCGCTTCAGTGCCAGAGTTACAAAATGACACACGCGCCAGCCCTGTTAACTCACTGATGAGTGCAGCCGCCTCGCAGGCTAACGGGCTCGCCAACCCTAACTGAATACCACTGTCTAGCTGTTGTGCAATGGCCTCATTAACAAAGGCCGGTTTATGACCAAATAAATTCACCCCAAAATCCATGGTAATGTCGATGTATTCATTGTCATCAATATCCCAAATACGTGATCCCTCACAGCGCTTGGCAAAAATTGGGTAGAGCATTTCTTTGCTCGATAATCGAAACCCAGCAGACGCTCGGCAATCGGCTAAATGGGCGCGATGTTCAGAGACGAGTAATTTAGAAGAAGCCGTCTTTGCACAATACTGCTGGCTCAGCCTCTCATGATGTTGGCGCATCTCCTGCGTACTTGCTTGGCGCTGCAACTGTTTGGCTTGAAAACCTGGTAATACTGAAACGGCGGCAGTGTCTGCACGCGCTTCGCTAGATGCTTCAAGTTTTGACGCCAGACGTGGAATCTGCTCCACACTCACATTCAGCGCCCCTTGCGTTACAGGATCGCTTGGTTGTTGTCTGAGCCACGCTAGCTGCTGTGCAGTGACGTCAGAAACACTGAGCTGTGCAGCTTCCGTATTTACGCTCGCCGCAGCTTGTAACTGTGCATGGCAAATACGCTCAATGAGCACACTATGCTCAATCGCTTGCGTGGAGGGGCTATCAATTTGCGACGGCGCTGTTTGCACCAGCGCGTCGTCCTCGACAGAGGCCCTATCTAACGCGAGATAGTCACTATGTTGCGCGACGTAAGCCACTAAACTCGCAACATTGCTCAGCTCTTCATAAAACTGCCGCACGCGGAACTCTAAATCGAATTGCTTCTCAAAAATACGCACTGCGCGCATTATCATTAAGGAGTCCACCCCCATTTCTAGCAAGGCCAAATGTGGATCTATTTGCACAGCATCCATCCCAAGTTCCTTTGCCAACGTCGACAAAATAAACTCTTCTATGGCTTGCACTCTATGCAGTTCATCAGTCGCTGGTTGAGGCTGTGTGATACTAGGTGGTGCAGAGGGTTGTGTATCCGCCTCTCCTATCCAGTGCACATGCTTATCAAATGGATAGGGTGGTAAAGCTTGGCGCTGAGCAAGCGGTGCTGATTCAGCTAAATAAAAATCGCACCAGTTAATTTCAACCCCGAATTCATACACAGTCGCAATACACTCACCCAATCGCTCACGGTCGTCTCCCTTATCACGTAATACTGATAAATAAGTGGCATCAATGCGCGGTAAGTTTTCCTGGATCAAACCACTTAAAATCGGCTTTGGACCGAGTTCGATAAAGCAAATGGATGTCATATCTCCCAATGCCTGTAAGCTGGCATCAAATCGCACGGGGTGCGTGATTTGCTCGCACCAATAACGGGCATCAGTCAGTCTGTCTTGCTCAATTTGACCTGTCACTGAAGAGACAAAATTCAGTGTTGGCTTATGCAATGTAACCGAGCCTACAACCTCAGCAAATGCTTGCAACATAGGCACCATAAGAGGTGAATGAAATGCAGCGCCCGTATTTAACGCCTTAAATCGCACGGCTCTACTCGTTAGCTGCTGACAAATGTGTTCAATGGCATCATCACTGCCAGAAAATACTACTCCGGCCTCGCCATGATACGCGGAGATTGCTGCGGTTTGTTCATAGCCTGAAATGATAGACTGCGCCTGTTCGAGTGAACACCTTGCAGCGATCATTTGCCCACCAGCATCTAATTCATGCATCAGTGTCGCTCGCGCACTCACCAACTTAATCGCATCAACCAAAGACAATACGCCTGCTATGCATGCCGCTGCATACTCACCAACACTATGACTGATTAATAGATCAGGGGATATCCCCAGCGTACAGAGCCGCTGCGCCAATGCATATTCAACAGCGAAAATGGCCACTTGCGTCCAGCGGATTTGATTTAGCGCCGCTTGGTGTTCGCCATAGAGCACATCAGTCAAGCGCGTATCATAATGGACAAGTAACAAGGATTCACACTCATCGATGGCGGCTTTAAACACGTCATCAGCGTGATACAAAGCTTGACCCATATCCGGATATTGCGAGCCTTGGCCCGTAAATAAAAACACCGTTTGTGGCGCATTTATACGCAGCGGGGGTTGCTGCGTGAGCTCAGCCTCACTCACATTGCTCAGGTGTCGCTGTAAAGCCTGTAAATCAGCACCGTGAAACGCTTTTTTAATGCCTTTTAAAGCCGGTAATGTCGACACCTGCTTAACTAAATCACTGAATGCCGAACTGGACAGATTTTGCGCTTGGTGAGCAAATTGTTTAACCCACTTTGACAATGCCTGTGGCGACTTTGCAGCCAAAGGCAGTACATAGCAACTGGGTTGTTTAATGGGTGTATGTTGCGACGTGTTTGCCGCAATTGGCGGCGCCACAATGACATGTGCGTTCGTGCCACCAAAGCCAAATGAGCTGACCCCTGCTAAGCCTAATGCTTCATGGTTACTGGGCCAAGGGGTGTGTGTTGTTGGCACCGTAATAGCGCATTTTTGCCAAGGAATATGACTATTGAGCGCATCACTATAACGCTGTGCGGGAATTTTTTTATGTCTAAAACACAATAGTGTTTTAATTAACCCAGCCAATCCTGCGGCTGATTCTAAATGACCAATATTGGCTTTGATCGAGCCCACGATAAGCTGATTGCTACGCTGCTCACCGTACACCTGTTGTAATGCCGACACTTCGATGGGATCACCCAGTTTAGTGCCAGTACCATGGGCTTCTACATAATTAACAGCCTGTGCATTGACACCCGCATGACTAAGAGCCGCTCTGATCACTTGTTGCTGTGCTCGGCCATTTGGAGCAGTGATCCCATTGCTGCGGCCATCTTGGTTAACCGCACTACCTTTGATCACACCATAAATAGGATCATTATCTTCAATGGCTTGCGATAAGGGTTTTAATAAAACCGAGCCGACCCCTTCACTGCGTACATACCCATTGGCACTATCAGAAAACGTCTTGCATCGGCCATCTATAGCTAACATCTGCGCGTTATCGCATGCTTGCGATACATCATCGCTTAAAATGAGATTAACGCCCGCCACTAACGCTTGAGGAATATCGCCGCTTCTTATAGCCTGTACTGCATGGTGCAAAGCCACCAGCGACGAAGAACATGCCGTATCAATGGCCAAACTTGGGCCAGTAAAGTTATAAAAATACGATAATCGATTTGCCGCAATACTCAGCGCAGTCCCGGTACCTAGATAAGCGGTACTTTTTTGCACCTGTTGTGAAAGTGAAAAATAGTCACTTTGTGAGATCCCAACATAAACCCCAATCTTCATCCCCGCCAATTGCGCTGGCATATACCCTGCTGATTGAATGGCATGAAAGGTGTTTTCTAGCAATACGCGCTGCTGAGGATCGATGTGCTTTGCCTCGTTGGGTGAAATACCGAACAGCGTATGATCAAAATGAGATATATCATCGATATATCCTCCCAAACGCTGTGCATTCACCTCCGGACACAACTGCTGACGACTATCACTCGGCGTGCTAATTGCGTCCTGCTCATTCATCAGCAGGTGCCATAACTCATCCAAGTTGTTCGCATTAGGATACCGACAAGCCATGCCGATAACAGCAATATCAGTGTCGCGACAATTAACGCTGGACGCGGTGCTTTTTTGTGACTGACTTTTCGACTGTATTGGTGCGCGCTGGGGATCGGTGTCGCCGTCTAGGTTCTCTGCACCTGACACACTCAATGCCGCTTTCACTCCATCAAATTGACAGAGGTACTTCGCCAGTTCGCTGATATTGGGGTACTCATATAATATGGTCGACTCCAGTTCAATGCCGTGTAGCTCTATCAACTCACCAGAAATGCGCACCGCTTTCATCGAATCAACGCCCAGTGATAAAAATGAGGCATCAATATCTAACACTGTGCCCTCTACACCCACCTCTATGGCAATGATATTTTGTAACAGCTGACACGCAGCATTGTATAAAGCAGGATCCGCTTTAGAAGTGACCTCATGTGTAGGTAAAGGCGTTGTTTGGTCATTCGATTGTGCTGATTTATGCGCTGCCAAAACCTCAAAACGCGCTTGCTCGTACTGCGCTTTATTTTCTTGACGTTGGACTTTACCACTGGATGTTTTGCATAAACGCCCAGGCTTTATCAGAACAACATCATAAGGCGCTATACCATGTTGCTCGACAATGGCACTGATGATTTTGTCTATCACTTGCTTATGATTAAGCTTGCGAATCGCAGTGCGCTTAACTTGTTGTACCACCACCAATCGATCTTCATGCTCTGCATGAATATAAAATGCAGCGCCGCCATTGCTCTCAAGTGCCTCATCACAATCACTGACAGTGAGTTCAATATCTTGTGGGTAGTAATTCTTTCCTCGAAAAATCAATACATCTTTACAGCGCCCCGTGACAAACAACTCCTGCTGATATAAAAAGCCTAAATCCCCGGTGCGCAAATAAGGTCCACCGTTTTCTCCGACGATGGTCGCGTGAAAGGTTTGTTGAGTTTGCTCAGGCTTATTCCAATAGCCTTTTGCGACACTGGCACCTTTTACCCAAATCTCTCCGACTTCCCCCTCCTCACAGCGCCGCAATGTATTTGGTGATACAATGGCCACTTCATGGTCGCACCAAACATGACCACTGGATACAGCTTGATAAGCCAACGCCTCAGGATTGCACCTATCGTCAATGGCAGACTCCTGAATTTTAGCCACACCATCGAGCATTTTGTTATTGTTCAACGTCAGTACTGTCGGTTGCACAAGCAAAGCGCCTCCGGTTGCGAACAGCGTTGTTTCAGCCATGCCATAACAAGGAGACAAGCTCTCTTTACGCAGCCCACAACGCTTGAACTTATGGTAAAAACGCTCTAGTGTGCTAGCGCGAACTGGCTCCGCTCCATTCAAAGCCGATTGCCAGTGCGACAGGTCTAGCCCTGTCAGCTCTTCTTCTTTAATCGTATCGACACACAAATCATAAGCAAAATTCGGCGCACTGGATGTCACGCCTTTGAACTCACTCAGCAACCTAAGCCAGCGCAATGGTTTTTGTAAGAAGTAAGTTGGATTCATTAAATAGGCCGGTGCACCAATATAAATAGGCTGCAAAATGCCGAAAATAAGCCCCATATCATGAAAATGCGGTAACCAGCTCACAATGGGGGTTTGACTGCTGTGGCCGAATGCCACTTTCATCATTTCTTCATTATCAGTGATGTTATCGTGTGTCACCATGACCCCCTTCGGAGCCCCTGTAGAACCTGACGTATACTGTAAAAACGCCAAATCTTCGCCATTGACTGCAATGGCTTGCCAATCATTTGCAACTTCGCATTCAATGGAGTCTGTGGTGAACAAGGCCAGATCATTTAAGCTTGCTTCGGACTCAAACAGTGGCCGAGCGATCTCATTCACTTTTTCACTGGTCAATACCCCTTTAGCCCCTGCATCTTCAATGATACTGCGCAATCGAGTGATATTTTGATTCTTTTTTGGTGGATAAACTGGCACTGCCACAATCCCAGCATAAAGGCAGGCAAAAAACGCTTCTATAAATTCAAACCCGGAGTTGTACAGCAACAGTGCACGATCACCTTGCTCAAAGTGTGCTCCTAAGTTGTGAGCAATCTGCCTAGCTCGTTGATCTAGCTGTTGATAAGTCAGAGATTGACTTGGAAGGTCGTCGGAGAAAAAATATTGGTACGCAGTATCATCACCACGCGTATTCGCTAATGTAACTAACGCAGTCACTAAGTCTGTTTTCATGCCATGCCCACACAAAGAGTGATTAAGTGATCTCTGTGCTAGGATCTGGCCGCTCTACAGGCTTTTAGTTTTATGCAATGAAGGCTGTTACCGCAATCCTAGCTCTAACCACAAAATTGAAAAAAATTAATCAATTTAAAATTCACAACGAACTAACAACACCAATACCTATGCCCAACATGGCCTAGATTCAGCGCTTAGACGTGCAAAATTATGAAGGTTAATTAACCACTAAACACTGCAAGTTAAGTTAATAGACTACACCTTTTACTACCACCCCAAAAACCATAAAAATATGATACTTATAGAGTTTTATAAAAGAAAATGCTATTCATGCAGGCAATACAACCAGACTACGACACTCATTACCTAAAAAGTCAGAATATTCTTTATTAATTTATTACTGCCTTTAAGATGCTATCATACAAAATAAAAAAATAAATCAAAATTACTAAAAATTAACAAACAGATAAGATATAACCCTTCGTAAAGTTTAAACTTTATAAATTTCTTCGATACCGAGCTGTTCACTTGTTGAGTAATCTCCCTTTCAACTCACGGTGTCGTTTTACAGCTATCTTATCCACTCTTGAATACAGCAAGGTGTTACTACCATTAACCTAACATCTCTGTATGAACGCATTTTGACTCGTAACCTGCTTTCAGACGATAAATAGCGCTGCTATGCGTTCGTTTTTTGAGATGCCAGCGCTGTCAATCATTTAAACTTCAATCGGCCATTTATATCTGTCGAATTAAACTATACTAACCGTAGGACAACCACCAAATATGTTAGCTGTAAGGCTATATAGGTTTGTGGTAGCGGCTTGTTAAGCCGCACAAGCATCACCAGCAATTGTCATTAATGGACGAACTAATGTGCAGCAGGTATTTGCGTTTGACGACAGGCGCGGTAGTGAAGGAATAACAATGGATAAAGCGTATTCAATTAACCTCAAAATTTGGTTGACGATCCTTTCCACTATTTCCGCAGCTGTATTTGCGCTCGTGCTCATTATTTTCAGTTATCAAGTTAAAAAAACCTTTATCGTCGAACAAACACTGATATCGGCCAAACAAGCTTCCATGTCTATGGCGCAAATTATCGGTTCTGATCCCACGGCAGATATTCGTGCAGTACTGCGTACCAAAACGCAGTTGGCGCCACGCTCCACTATCATCATTGCTGACCAGCAATTCAATATTTTATATAGTGCAGAAAAAAAACACATTGGGCTGAATGCTAAAACCTTGTTTCCGCTTACCGATAAAGTGTTGCTGCATCAATCGTCTGCAGCGTTTGTACATTATTTTGATGAACCGGCCAGTATGTTGGCTACTTATCAATTGGTGTCAGCTCCCACCAATCAAAACAATGCATCACCAGAGCCTAAATTCATTGTTTACAGTCAATATGACTTATCTGACACTTTTGCCCGTTTATTGACTCACTACAATCACAATGCGTGGTTTATCGTACTGGCTATTATTTTTATTTCTCTGCTGGCACTTATCATCACTTATTATTTTATTCATCGCCCTATCGCTGCATTGATCCGATACAGCAACCAACTGGGAGACTTTAAATTTATTCGTGAGCACACGATTGAAGGGAAAGGAGAGCTCAAGCAGTTGGCAAACAACATTGCAAGAGCCTCATACACCCTTGAGATCGGATTTAAACAACAAAAATATGCAGAGCAAACGGCGATAGAGCAACACAGTATGCTTGAGGGGATTTTTTCTGCCCTACCAGATATCTTTTTTATCATCGATAAACAGGGAAAAATTTTAGAATGTCATTACGGCAATGGTGATAATCTACCGATGCCAGAGACACAGTTTGTCGGCCAAAAACTGGTCGACATACTCCCAGCACATGCAGCAAAACACTTTTCAAAAGCCATCTCAACGATTAAGCAAAATGGCCAATTGACGCAAATAGATTATAAGTTGGAAAGCGGTGAGCAAAGCAAGCATTTCGAAGCGCGCCTCAATGCGATCCCAAACTCAGATAAGTTAGTCATTGCGGTGCGAGATATCACAGATCAAAAGCGCCAAGAAGAAGTCATACTCAAACATGCCTTTTACGATACGTTGACCAGTCTGCCCAACCGGTTTTTGGCACTTGATCGATTACAGCAAATGATCCATGAAGCGAAACGTAACCAACAACTCATTGCTGTCGGCTTTATCGATTTAGATGATTTTAAAAAAGTGAATGACTCAATGGGTCATGAAGTGGGTGATAAAGTATTGATCCATTCTGCCAATGTATTAAAAACAGCATTGCGTAAACACGACACCGTTGCTCGTCTCGGTGGCGATGAGTTCATTCTCTTGCTTGGTGACATTCAAACTCATCACGATATCACCGCCATCGCGACCAAGCTCGTGCAATTGTTTCGCTCTCCATTTGAGATTGACGAACGTGCATTTACAATCTCTTTGAGTTTAGGTATCGCTGTATTTCCTGATGACGCAGACTCTCCCAACGAACTCTTAAGAAAAGCAGACTCCGCCATGTATAGCGCCAAGCAAATGGGTCGCAATACCTTTTCATTTTTTACCGAAAGTATGAGCCAAGATCTAAACCGCCGTTTAAAACTGGAAGAGCACATGCGCAGTGCGCTTGCTAAGCAAGAGTTTGAAGTCTACTTTCAACCACAATACGATTTATCCAACGGTTTTGTAGTCGGTGCAGAAGCGCTACTTCGCTGGCATAATGAAGAGTTAGGCTGGATCTCTCCTGCGGAGTTTATTCCTCTGGCAGAGCAAACAGGGTATATCATTGAACTGGGTGAGTTTGTATTGGAGCAAGCCCTTTTACAAATCGTCTATTTGCAAACATTACACCCAACTCCATACCGTATTGCTGTCAATTTATCCCCTCGGCAATTTAAAGATCCCAATCTGGTCAATACCATAAGCCATATGATCCACAAATACCAAATCGACACTCAGTATCTTGAATTAGAGATCACAGAAGGGGTTTTACTGACTGGGGATGCACTGGTTAAAGATGCCCTGTTTGAATTTCATCAACTCGGTGTGATTGTGTCAATGGATGACTTTGGCACAGGCTATTCTTCTTTAAATTATCTGCGTTTATATCCATTTGATGTGGTTAAAATCGATCAGAGCTTTATTTTTGATATGCATACCAGCGAGCAAGTAAGGCAACTCGTTAAGACCATCATCACCATGGCCCACAACTTAAGTATAAAAGTAATCGCCGAAGGTATCGAAACCCAGCTACAATTAGATACCTTAGCGGCACTTGGCTGTGACTTGGGCCAAGGTTACTTTTTAGGTAAACCTATGTCAAAAATTGATTTTGAAGCTTGGTTAGCGCAATATGCACAACAACCTTTGAATATTGAGAATAAATCCTTGTCGATACAAGACTATTAAATTGAATATGTTAGTATTGAGAAGTAGTGTAAGGATTTAGAATATGAATATAGAACTGCTCGTTACAAAAGCTAAGCAAGTCTGCGACAATCGCGGAGCACGCTTCACGCCAATTAGAGAAAAAGTTTTTCGCTTACTCGCCACCAAACAAGGTGGTGTTGGCGCTTATGATTTGCTAGAAGAATTAAAAATAACAGAGAGTAGTGCCAAACCTGCAACGGTTTATCGTGCACTGGACTTTTTGTCTGAGCTAGGTTTCATCCATAAAATCGAAAGCACAAACTCATTTATGTTGTGCCACCACTTTGACCATATTCACCCTGTACAACTCTTAATTTGTGACAGCTGTGGACATGTACAAGAATTACATTCTGGGGCCATATCTCATGAGTTGAACAACTTATCAGCTGAGAAAGGCTTTATAGTAAAAGCACAGACAATCGAAGCCCATGGTCTTTGTGAAAAGTGTCAAGAGTAGTGCAGCGAGAAAAAAAGCCACTACACTTAAACTAATGTCAGTTATAACGAATAAAACAAGGGATCTATAATATGAATGTTGAGTTCATCAACCCTTTTTTATCTTCACTAATAAATGTATTAGCGACGATGGCGCAAACAGAGTTGACGCCTGGTAAACCAAAGATAAAAAAAGATGAAGTCGCCCGTGGAGACGTATCTGGGCTAATAGGTATGGTTGGCCCACAAACCAAAGGCTCGTTTTCAATTACCTTTGATGAAAGCCTTGCTCTGGCAATCATGGAAAGAATGCTCGGTGAACGACCAGAAAAAATCAATGAAGAAGTCACCGATATGGTCGGTGAGATCACCAATATGGTGACTGGTGGCGCAAAAAACCTGCTTGGTGAAAAAGGCTATGACTTTGACATGGCGACGCCATTAGTTGTCTCTGGGCCTGGACACACCATTACTCACAAGTGCGAAGGGGCAAAAATCATCATGCCTTTTACCTCTGAAGATGGCAATGCAAATATAGAGGTCAGCTTCGATAAGCTATGAGTTGGCACCAATCTATTATTACACTGAGGCCTCGTACACGAGGCTTTCATCTCATTGATGATGAGCTACTCACCCAGATCCCACAACTGAGCTATTACAAAGTTGGCTTACTTCATTTATTTATTCAGCACACCTCGGCAAGTCTGACCATAAACGAAAATGCAGATCCGACGGTTAGAATGGATATGGAAAGCCATTTCAACCACTTTGTGCCGCAAAATCAACATTATTATCGTCATGATTATGAAGGAGATGACGATATGCCTGCGCATATAAAGTCCAGTACATTAGGATGTGAAGTGACCATTCCAATCTATCAAGGACAACTCAATTTAGGCACTTGGCAAGGTGTCTATTTAGGTGAACATAGAGACCACGGTGGGCCAAGACGAGTTGTCGCGACCCTGCAAGGGCAACTACTAGAGTGAGCGGGACTCACTCACTGCAATATTCATAGCTTACTCGAGGTGTCACATTGCAAAGCAATTCATAGGGAATGGTACCAGCACACTCTGCAACCTCTTCAACGGGTAAACTAGGTCCCCACATTTCAACTTCATCACCTACCTGAATGTGTGCTTCGTTGTAGCCAATATCAACACTGATCATATCCATAGAGACACTGCCAACAATGCCATAGCGTTGACCTTTTATCACCACTGGTGTGCCTTGTTTGGCATGCCGCGGATAACCATCGCCATACCCCATCGCTACCACAGCTAATGTCGTCCGCTTTGGACACTGCCAGCGACCGCCATAGCCGACACGATCCCCTTCTACCACCTGCTTAATGGCAATCACACGGGTTTTCAATCGCATAACAGGCTGTAATTGATGCGCTGTGCCTACTTGACCTAACATGGGCGACACACCATATAGCATCAGGCCAGATCTCACCCAGTCAAAATGCGCATCCGGCCAACCAATGACCCCCGCGGAATTCGCTAAACATAATGCCTCTTGAGTGCCAGACACAATGGACGAAAATAAATCTATCTGTCTTTGGGTAAAGTTGTTGTTGATGTCATCAGCACACGGAAAGTGCGTCATGAGGTTGACCGCAGGCTTTACATTGGCACATTGCTTTAACCGCCGATAAAAGCCGTCGAACTGCGCAGGCTCAACGCCTAAACGATGCATGCCCGTATCGATTTTAAGCCACACAGAAATCGGCATATCGAGGTTACTTTGCTCAATCGCTGCCAACTGGCTTTCATCATGAACCACAGTTTCAAAATTGTTAGCAAGCAAAATAGGTAAATCACTGGGATCAAAAAAGCCTTCCAACAAAATGATGGGCTTGGTTAACCCACCAGCACGCAGCGCCAACGCTTCATCAATACGCGCCACAGCAAAGGCATCCGCATCTGACAAGCATTGGGCAATTTTCACTAAACCATGCCCATAAGCATTGGCTTTCAATACCGCCATCACTTTAGAGCTCGGCGCCATTTCTTTTACACGAGCTAAGTTGTAACGCAGTGCGGATATATTAATTTCAGCGGTGGCTAAACGCATTCGCAGTGACCCTCATCTATTTGGGCTTAGTACTCATCATCCATAGCTGGCCCAGCATAATTATCAAAACGAGAGTATTGACCTTGGAAAGTTAACCTAACCTTACCAATTGGACCATTACGCTGTTTACCTATGATAATTTCTGCTGTGCCTTTATCTGGGCTGTCATCGTTATACACTTCATCACGATAAATAAACATGATTAAGTCGGCATCCTGCTCGATTGAGCCAGATTCCCTCAAGTCTGAGTTAACCGGGCGTTTATCCGCACGTTGCTCTAGGGTACGGTTCAGCTGAGAAAGTGCGATGACAGGGCACTCTAGCTCTTTTGCCAACGCTTTGAGTGAACGAGATATCTCCGCGATTTCCAAAGTACGATTGTCCGATAAGCTAGGCACACGCATCAGCTGCAGGTAGTCGACCATGATCATACTGATCCCGCCATGATCCCGTGCAATGCGTCGTGCTCTAGAACGGACATCGGTCGGTGTCAAACCTGAAGCATCATCGATATACATTTGGCCTTTTTCCATTAATAGGCCCATGGTTGATGATAAACGCGCCCAATCATCGTCATCTAATTGACCCGTTCTTACTTTGGTTTGGTTAATCCGACCCAGTGATGCCAACATCCTCATCATGATCTGTTCTGAAGGCATCTCTAGTGAATAGATAAGCACAGGTTTATCCTGCGTCATTGCCGCATGTTCAGCCAAGTTCATCGCAAATGTGGTTTTACCCATTGATGGACGTGCTGCAACAATGATCAAATCAGATGGTTGTAAACCTGCCGTCATCTGATCTAAGTCTGAGTAACCGGAGCTCACCCCTGTCACACCATCTTGTGGTGACTGATAAAGCTCTTCAATTTTATCTATGGTCTTTTCTAAAATACTGTGGATATTTTGCGGACCCTCAGTACTCTTACTTCGCTGCTCTGCGATTTTGAAAACTTTACTTTCAGCCAAATCCAATAAATCATGACTTGTGCGCCCTTCCGGGTTAAAGCCTGCTTCTGCAATTTCATTGGCAACAGAGATCATCTCTCGAACAACAGCACGTTCACGTACGATACTCGCATAAGCATCAATGTTGGCGGCACTTGGCGTATTTTTAGCAATTTCTGCCAAATAAGCGAACCCACCAATTGAGTCCAATTGGTTGTTCTTTTCCAAGTTTTCAGAAATGGTAATGAGATCTATTGGCTGACCAAGCTCAACGAGTTTAGTCATGGCTTCGAAGATCAGTTTATGCGTGCGTGTATAAAAGTCTTGTGCAACAACCAGCTCCGCGACGCGGTCGAATGCTTGGTTATCAAGCATTAGGCCTCCTAAAACAGACTGTTCTGCTTCAATGGAGTGCGGTGGAACTTTTAGTGTATCGACTTGTTGATCAGGTTTGGCCATAGTACGACAAAAACAAATGAGTGGATTTGTTATTGTAACCTTAAATCTAGCAAAACTGAATGCTGATAAGCTCAGAGATAGGAGCTTATAGTAAAAAAGTAGTGGCCCAACACAATTGGGCCAAAATCATTTAACGATTTTTTTTCAGCTCAATGCGGCCACTGACCGTATCTATCTCAATGTCTGCATCACCCGAGCCAATGGTAAACTCAAGCTCTCTTGATGGGCCATATTTTGCTTTGTGTACTTTGTCATTGCTCAGCTCATTTGAAATTTTACCACCTGCATGTGCATCAATATCAAATTTGGCTGAAATATCTGCTGGGAAGTAAAGCTCAGCATCGCCACTCACTGACTCAAGGTTTACTCTGGCATTGGTCAGTAATTTAGCGACTTTGACTTCAATTTCACCATTGACCGTATTCAGCCTTAGCTCTTGTAGTTGAGCAATCTCAAAATCGACTTCACCGTTGACATTTTCTAGCCTAACTTCTGTCGCTTGTGTTTTACTCTCTACTGAACCATTGACCGCATTGAAACGCACCTTGCCCTTCGAGTCGATATCTTCTATGTCACCATTCACTGTCTCATAGCGAATTCGACCATCCAAGCCTTTACTATCAATATCCCCGTTCACGGTCTCAAGGCGCACTTTACCCTTGATCTGTGCGGCTTTAATATCACCATTCACCGTTTTGATATAAGCGCCCGCCGCCAGCTCTGCCGCCTCCACATCGACTTGTACACCTTTAAATTCCAATTCACTTTGTTTAGGCATAAAAATTGTCAGTTCAGATCCATCTTGCTGACGGCCCCAATTTCTTGAACTCGAAGGCATCTTAACAATAAACTTGGTTTTACTGCCCTTATTTTCGAGCTGATACCCCTTGGCCTCTTCATCTAGTTCACCCACCACTTTAAATGCGGGTTTATCCCATGTTTTGATCTCTACGTGACCGCGCTGATTTTCGATATACACTTTACCATCTAAAGGGATATCAATTTCTTTATCGATCTTCTCACCTGCCAACGTCGCCAAAGGGAACATGGCTAAACTCAACATCAATGCTTTCATCCTACTTCTCCTAAATTTCTTGCCAACGAGGTTGATGCACTCGCTCAATTAAATCTAATTGTTGCTGATAAACCTGAGCCAACATTTGCAGCAAAGCGGCATTTTGTGCGTCATTCTCAAGTGCAAGCTTGATGGCTTGCTCAGCTTCTTCTAATTCTTGTAACTGTACTTGCCAATCATTTGTCAGTGCAGGCTGACTACTATATTGAACCAGCATTAATTGCTTTTGCTGCTCAAAATATTGGCTCATTTGCAGCATATTGTTCTGCTCGGGTGTGCTCATACTGAAATACATGACACACATGCCAATACAGGTCGCAGCCGCTATCGCCGACACTTGACGCCACACCCCAGTAGATTTAGGTGTTGTATTCCTCACGGCATCATTGTGTGCATTAATAGCTTTATCAATACCTTGCCAAAGTGGCTGCTGGGGTTTAGGCAGACCATCTTGTTGCTTTGCCTTACTTAGTTCTTCAGACAAAAACTCGTCAAACGTTGGCTTAGTCATTTTCATACCACTCCTGTAACAACTTTTTTGCTCTGTGATACTGAGATTTACTTGATCCCACCGCCATATTTAACATCTCTGCGATTTCTTCATGACGATAGCCTTCAACACCATGTAACACAAACACAAGTCGCGCCCGCTCTGGTAGCTTGAGGATTAATTTATCCAACCCATTTAAGTCACCACAAAGTGCGATCCCCGCCTCATCCATACCGCTGTTTTCAAAACTCACCACTTTTTGCAACCAGTTTTTATGTTTACGCAAATAACTGATCGCAATATTGGATGTCACACTATGCAGCCAAGTCGTAAACTTCGATTTTCCATCAAATTGAGTAATTTTATGCCATAGCTGCACAAATACTTCCTGGCATGCATCTTCAGCATGAGCCTGATCAGCCAACAGCCTCAGGCATAACGCATAAACGCGCCGGTGACATTGCTCATATAAGGCAGAGAATGCCGCTTGATCGCCCTGCTGAGTACGCTTAACCAATTCATCAAGCTCATCAAATGGGTGTACAGCGTCAACTAACATATTTAAATTCCTTTACCGCAAGGTAATGATGATGACATACCTACTCAAAAATAGAAGATTTTCAACACACTATATAAACAGTCTTAATTACTGTAGATAAGAAAATCAGCCCTACCCGAACAGTACCTTTCATAGTTTTTAAGACGCAAGCAGATTAAAAAAGGTTTAAATGATTTAGAAAAGTTTTTTAAAAGGCGTGCCCAACTTTGGCTGAGCACGTAATGACAGGTAAAACCAATTACCGCCGAAGCAATTATTCCCCGTTGCTTGTGGTATCAGTCTCATCCGTAAATTCTTCAGGGTGTTTATAACGCCAACCCATAAACTCTAACTTTGCAGGCTCTTTCACCGTACCCGCGTTGCCCAGCTTGAGCTCTTTCAACGCTTCATCAAAATGGATCCCGCTTCCCCCATTTGCTTCGATTGTGGCACCACGCACGGTTCCAAAAAACTGCCCGCTGCCATTCATAGAAATAGAGGTCAATGGCGCATAAATCACCGCATATAAAGAAGACGTGCCACTGACAATCACGCCATTTTTATTATCCGCACTATTGTTGTTAGGCTCAGGCTTATAGGATGAGAAAATATTGAAAGTACCTAGTCCACTCTCTGTAATACCGGGCTCTTCTGTGATCACTTGCGCACTCCCCCCTAGCCTCACTTTGCCCGTAACAAATATCGTTAAACTGGTCCCCTTGGCAATATGCAACCGACTATTACCAGTCATAATAAAGTCACCATCTATCAACCAAATGACATCGCCCCCACCAATGTCATTGGAAGCAACAGTTTTCACATTGACTAACCCATCACCTCCTATGGTGAGGCTTTTCATGTTATACACATATTCACTGTCTTCATTGAGTCTGCCATGAACCTGTTTGTTCACGCCAAATAAATAAATATCTGTCTCGCTAGATATCCACTCTCTGGTCTCTTGCCATTGCCCTTGAACTTTTTCCTCAAGCCCGGCGCGTTGTGGACGAAATGTAAATATCTGATTAGATTTTACCACGAGGTTTTCTTGACTGTTGTTGGCAGCCATGATGGTTGGCATGTTGCCTGGTAATGCCAGCGGGTCGCACTCATCGACTGTGCTTGAGTCATGATTTGGCGAGTCCGGATCGTATACCCGCACCGCCTCTACATTCGGATTTACATTAAATTTTGCAGCGGAATAATACACCCCATCCTGAGAGTGCTCTGTTGCTAGCTCAAATTGACCTGTGCCACCATATTGGATATCTAAGGGGTCATTACCATCATTTAAAATATCTGCGCCCCACAGCATCTCAACATTGCCATTAGCCCTTACAACACCTGTAATATCGCCACCACGGTGAATAATAAAGCCTTGCGTCAACGCATCGCCTTGGACTCGCGTACCACTACCATGAGAAATATCGATGCCAGTGTTTGATTGCACATTACCAATCACAGGTGAAGAGCCTTTCAGATAAAGAATACCTGACGCTTTTACATCTCCTCTGATGGGAGAGTGACCCGATAGCACCACATCCGAATCGCCAATCACGGTATTCACATCACCATTATTACTTTTAGTGTCTTCGTAGCTACCCGTTTTTGAATCGTAACTGTCGACCAAGCCACTCCCTGATAAGTTGACCCCTTTGCATCCGGTGACGGGGTTATTAAACACTGGCTCAACAACGGCATCTGTGAACTTGAAAACCGCCACCATATTATTGGCCGCATCCACGCCATATTTATTACCCAGACTGCCTATCTCTATGATACCAGCCTCTGGAGAAGTAATTGTGGTAGAAAATTGACCGTCACCTGTCACTTGATTGTTGATACCAGAAACATTCCCTAATACATCAGCCAATGTCGCGGCAGTATTACCCGAAGTTACATAGTCGTTCAAATCATCGGCAGTGGCAAATACCCCTTTTTCAGCTTGCAACCGTGCATTTAAATCTTTTTGGAAGTTACCGCTTAATCGCTCTTGCACTAGGGTGTCTTTCATAGACGTAAACACCACCACACTAGCCATGGTGCTCAGTAGCATAACCTTAATGAGTGTGAATCCCGATTGTCGCGAAAAACGTTTCATTGACCCTACCCTTATGGGTTCGTAAATACGGCTTGATTAAGCACGAGGCGATTTGCCGCAATGTCTATTTGAATGCCATTATCACTCAGAGTGCCATTCTCTAATTGCTTTGGCATACCTGTTGGCTTAACTTTAATACTGGTTAATATCCCGACTTGATCAAAGCTCAATGCTTCTATGCCTCGCAACAACTGCACAGGACCGGCCCCAATATCACAGGTTAAATACCCGTTAGTCAAAGTGTATAACTCAGAGTAATCAGCGGCAGGTACACTCCCGTCACATGCAAGTTGCAATGCTTTTTGGTGCACCCGCAAGGCCGCTTTGTTGTTCTCAGGCTTAGGCTCCTCATGGGTCTGCTTTATGCTCCGTGTCATCACTTGACTGGTATAACGGATCACCTCCTGCGCGTGAGACAACTCTTTACTTGCCACCACCGTGCTTTTAATCGCCGTGTATGACATAGCCACCCCTGAGAGCAAAAATAACCCTGCTGCCATTGCAACGAGGAGTTCAATTAACGTATAGCCACGCTCTGGTAGCTTAATTGCAATTGTTGGTCGGAGTTGGTACATATACATAACTGGCTACTAATGTAATTTGATTCAAGGCATTGTTTATAGTGTCATTTTGTATTCGACTATCATCCCAGCTAACAGTAAACATAACATCCCGTTGATCTGGCCTACTTGTAATTAACGCAGGATCATTATATCTGTCAGGTGAGATAGTAAGCGTGAACCTATCATCGACAGGGTGCAGCCTCGCAACTTTCTCTTTACTTTTGGTCACTAAGTCTTGATCAACATGCTGAAAATAACATAAGTCTGTCCACATACGTTCAATCGCGTTTTGGCCATGTACCAACGCCAAGGTATAGTTAAAACTGTTATTTGCAAATTGCAGCGACTTCAATTGCGCGCCAGCCAAGCCCAATAACGCGACGCCCGCGATCACGATTGATACCATCACTTCAATTAACGAAAAGCCTTTTTCTATACGCAATTTTCGGCAGCCTCACTTATCCAACTCTGACCGCTTCGCAATATACATAAGCGGTAATCGAGCGTACTGTTATCATTATCAGTGACTAAAATATTACTTACTTGGTTTAATTCTCCAGTGGATCTTATCTCACGATCGACCAACTGTACCCGTATAGATTCGTGCTCAATTGTAAAAGTACGTAACACCGTTGCCTGTTGATTTTCCACGATTGTCACATCCCACTGTGTGTTATTTTTAACTAGCTTGATGGTTTTTTCTCTTTTTACAGCTTCACTGCGAGCAAATTGGTACACACTATTTAAATGATGAACACTCGAATTAATACGGTCTTGTTTAATGTAGGTGATAACAGAAGGCATCGCCAAGCTAGCCAATACCGCCACAAGTGCCACACAGACAAGCAACTCAATCAATGTCACCCCACGTTGTGAGACACTACCAACATTCATCTTTTGGCCCATCGGAGAATTCATCCCCTTGCTCATCCAACTTTAACGTACCACACATATCGGACGCCTGAGTAGACCCACTAATAGGTACTGCGTTAATCATAAACTTCAGATTTCTAAAATCACCTTGCACACCAGGAGGCTTACCAAGGGGCGTGTAAGTTAATGTATAATATTTGGATTCTTTCTCAATTTTATAGGCATTGGGGTAGCCCCCATTTCTCGAATAAATGCGCTCCAGAGAAACCGCTTCTTGGTACATTAACTGCTGTACATCAGCTCGATTACCCTTTCGTAAATAATCTAAATAACTAGGCAACGCGATACTCGCAAGCACAGCCACCAGCGCCACAACCATGAGTAATTCAATTAACGTAAAGCCACGCATACTACGACGATTAAACATTATTCTCCAAATCTGAATGATAACGCTGTCATATCTCAGAAACACCACTGTATGATATTTGGACAGCAAAAAAAAGTATCTAATAAAAAAGAGTTAACTAAATTATCACAAATCAATTTTATATAAAATGGGTACGATATTACATGACATTACTAATGTGTACCTATCATTTTAATATATAGGCGCCATTTTGCCGTATTTGTGATTTAGATTAATTTTTCAACTTGTATATGAATCTTCCGTAATCAATCGTGATATTCACCGATTTTTTATACTGAAAATTTATGTCGTTGTAATTTTTTCAGAGGAGGGATAAAACCGCACACAGAGTGTGCGGTTTACGCTTAATAAATTAAGCTTCTGCGATAACGATAACTTTGATAGTTGCCGTTACGTCAGAGTGTACTTGGATAGCTACGTCGAATTCACCCGTCTCACGGATAGTACCTAGAGGTAGGCGAACTTCAGCTTTAGCTACTTCAACACCAACTGCAGAAATCGCGTCAGCGATGTCACGAGTACCGATAGAGCCAAATAGCTTACCTTCGTCACCCGCTTTAGAAACTAGAGTAACTTCAGCTAGTGCTTCAAGTTTTTCAGCACGAGCTTGAGAAGCTGTTAGTTCTTCTGCGATTTTTGCTTCTAGCTCAGCGCGGCGAGCTTCGAAAGTTTCGATGTTAGCTTTGTTTGCAGGAACTGCTTTACCCTTAGGAAATAAGAAGTTACGTGCGAAGCCAGATTTAACTGAAACCTGGTCACCTAGGTTACCTAGGTTAGCGATCTTGTCTAGTAGAATAACTTGCATGTCTCTACACCTTTTAAAAACTATTAATCAGCCGGCTTACTTATGTAAGTCAGTGTACGGAAGAAGGGCTAGGTAGCGAGCACGCTTGATAGCTGCTGCTAGCTGACGCTGGTACTTAGCGCTTGTACCTGTGATACGGCTAGGTACGATTTTGCCACTTTCAGTTACATAGTTTTTAAGAGTAGCTAGATCTTTGTAATCGATTTGTTGTACGCCTTCTGCTTTGAAACGGCAGAACTTACGACGTCTGAAATAACGTGCCATGAGTAATTTCCTCAATTAATTCTTTCAATATGTTGTGCATGAAGTACAAGCTGACTCAAGCCGTTTCGGCTCTCGTGGCGGTTTAAAAACCCCCTCACTTGCAACCCTTGCCCAACGTATAAATGCTCTAGTTGATTTCGGAATTTATCACCGCTAGCAACAACTTGAATTCGCACATAACTATTACGGTTAAGGTCGGCTTCAATTTGCATCGACTTATGCTCTAAAACAAAAATACAATGCGCAATGCCAGCAGGACTTTGACTATATTTTGGTGTTTTGCAAACAATCCCAGATAAAACGAACTGGTTTGTATAAGGGTCTGCCTGAGTTTGCACCAATTACCTCTAGAGGTGAGTCAAATCCGAATCAATAACGATTAAGCAGATGCTGCTTCTTTTTTCTCTTCTTTAGCAAGAGGAGAAGCTTCTGTTACAGCGTTCTTAGTACGCATAACTAGGTTACGTAGCACTGCATCGTTGTAGCGGAAAGAAGTTTCAAGTTCGTTGATTACTTCAGTTGGCGCTTCAACGTTCAAAAGAACATAGTGTGCTTTGTGAAGCTTTTCGATTGGGTAAGCCAGTTGACGACGACCCCAGTCTTCTAAACGGTGGATAGTACCGCCAGCTTCAGTGATAGAACCAGTATAACGCTCGATCATACCTGGAACTTGCTCACTTTGGTCTGGGTGAACCATGAATACGATTTCGTAATGACGCATGGATATTCCTTACGGTTAGTATAGCCTCGTCCCGTTTCGGCCGGCCGGGTTAAGGCAAGGAACGACTAATATGGCCGAAAGAGCGCGTATTTTACGCATAGTGCTAAAAATAAGCAATCGTTTTATGCAAGAAATCAGAGCGAATAAAGAGAAAAATTATAAGAATTTGAAAAATAGAAAATAGTAAGGAGAGAGTTGGAGCGGCACACGAGGTTCGAACTCGTGACCTCGACCTTGGCAAGGTCGCGCTCTACCAGCTGAGCTAGTGCCGCATCACATTTGCTTATTATTTAATAAGACTTTTCGTTGGAGCGGCACACGAGGTTCGAACTCGTGACCTCGACCTTGGCAAGGTCGCGCTCTACCAGCTGAGCTAGTGCCGCATCACATTTGCTTATTATTTAATAAGACTTTTTTGTTGGAGCGGCACACGAGGTTCGAACTCGTGACCTCGACCTTGGCAAGGTCGCGCTCTACCAGCTGAGCTAGTGCCGCATCACATTTGCTTATTGTTTAATAAGACTTTTTTGTTGGAGCGGCACACGAGGTTCGAACTCGTGACCTCGACCTTGGCAAGGTCGCGCTCTACCAGCTGAGCTAGTGCCGCATCACATTTGCTTATTATTTAATAAGACTTTTTTGTTGGAGCGGCACACGAGGTTCGAACTCGTGACCTCGACCTTGGCAAGGTCGCGCTCTACCAGCTGAGCTAGTGCCGCATCACATTTGCTTATTATTTAATAAGACTTTTTTGTTGGAGCGGCACACGAGGTTCGAACTCGTGACCTCGACCTTGGCAAGGTCGCGCTCTACCAGCTGAGCTAGTGCCGCTTCATAGTTTGCTCTAAATTGTCCGCTGGAGCGCGACAGGTCGCGTCTAACGTTTTAGCAGCTGAGCTAGTGCCGCTTCATAGTTTGCTCTAAATTGTCCGCTGGAGCGCGACAGGTCGCGTCTAACGTTTTAGCAGCTGAGCTAGTGCCGCTTCATGATTTTGCCTTAACAAAACCCGCTAAAAAAACTCACTCTTAGTCTCAAGAGCTTGTCGTTTCAAGCGGGGCAGGATTCTACAAGATACAAAATGCTTTGCAAGCTTTTTTTATAAATTGAAGAACTTTTCTTGATAAACCTTCAACTCCATAATGGAGTCTTTGATATCGTCCAATGCTAAATGCGAGCTTTTCTTCTTGATATCATTTAAAAGTTCAGGTCGCCAACGCCTTGCAAGCTCTTTAATCGTGCTCACGTCAAGGTTGCGATAATGGAAGTATGCCTCAAGTTCTGGCATATACTTATGAAGGAAACGACGGTCCTGCCCGATGGAATTACCACACATAGGTGATTTACCCGGTGGCACCCACTGCTTCAAGAAGTCGAGAGTTTGCGCTATCGCGTCTGCTTCGCTAAAGGTACTTGCTTTACAGCGCGCGGTTAGCCCTGAGCGACCGTGTTGATTCGTACACCACTCATCCATATTATCAAGCAACTCATCACTTTGATGAATGGCAATCACTGGACCTTCAGCAAGCACATTTAAATCGCAATCTGTTATCACAGTTGCAATTTCGAGAATTTTATCTGTTTTAGGTTCTAGCCCTGTCATCTCTAGGTCGAGCCAGACCAAGTTTGATTCATGAAAAGACATACACTACCTTAACGGTACTTTCCTTTAGATCCAATGCAATTAGATATATCATATTAGCTTCATCACTCGACCAAAAGCTTTTTTTTACAAAGCGGGGCATTTTTATTGAGTTATAGCCTATGAATGGCTTATACACCAATCATTCGCAATAATTCGTCTCGTGAGTTTACAGATATGGCAAAACGAAAAAAACTCAGTCATGGCCAATCCAGACGGATTAAGGCCAACCAACAGAAGCGTTTGGCTAAAGCCAAACATAATGAAACCGCTGAATTACAGTGGCAATCAGACAACCTCGGCCCCACCGAGCCGGCTATCGTGGTCAGCCGTTTTGGTCAGCATGCAGATATTGAGGTAGAAGATGGCGAAGTGCTGCGCTGTAATATCCGCCGTACCGTGAACAGTTTGGTCTGCGGCGACAACGTCATTTTCCGCCGCGCGAAAGTCAGTGAGGGCGATTTAGCTGGCGTAATTGAAGCCGTTGAAGAAAGGCGCACACAGCTTACGCGTCCAGATTTTTATGACGGTGTCAAAGTCGTGGCCGCCAATATCGACCAAATTCTAATGGTCTCAGCGGTAGTGCCAGAATTCACCCCGCAGATCATAGACAGATATTTAGTGGCCTGTGAAGATATGGGCATTGAACCTATTTTACTGCTCAATAAAATTGACCTATTAGACCCAGAAGGTCTCGAATATGTCGATGAGGTGCTCGATATCTACCGTGAGTTGGGTTACCGCGTCTTGCTGGTCAGCAATAAATCAGGTGAGGGCATCAACGAACTCAAAGAGTTATTAAAGGACAAAAACAACATATTTGTTGGTCAATCTGGTGTCGGCAAATCTACGCTGGTCAACACGGTTTTGCCAGATGCCGATATCTTAACTCAAGAAGTATCAGAAAACAGTGGCTTAGGGCAGCACACAACCACGGTATCGAAACTTCATCACTTACCAAGCGGGGGCAACCTTATCGACAGCCCGGGGATCCGAGAGTTTGGCCTATGGCACTTGGAAGTAGAACGCGTTACCTGGTGCTTTAAAGAGTTCAGAGAGTTCATCGGTGGTTGTCGATTTAGAGACTGCAAGCACCTTAACGATCCAGGCTGTTTGATCACAGAAGCTGTTGAACAGGGCAAAATCAGTGAACTGCGCTTTGATAGCTACCACCGTATTTTAGAGTCAATGGCCGATGGTCGTGCAGGTGCGCGCGCGCCAAGAGTTTGATATTATCCGTTACCGGTTTTAGATAATTTATGTAAATAACGCCAATGGCAGCGACGGTGCACTTGGCAGAGACTTCAGGAAAATAATGTGAATTTGGATAAAATTAAAATTGCTCTGCAATATGCGCTTCCTAAACATGCAGTATCACGTTTAGTGGGTAAACTCGCTGCAGCCCAAGCTGGCGCACTGACAACTCAGTTAATCAAGCTATTCATCAAGCAATATAAAATTGATATGACCGAAGCATTGCACGAAGATCCTGCGCATTATAAGACGTTTAATGAGTTTTTTACTCGCCCGCTGAAGCCAGGTATTCGTCCGTTAGCCACTGAAGAGCATATCATTGCCCATCCTGTTGACGGTGCAATCAGTCAACTTGGCGATGTCGTCGATGGTCAGATCATTCAAGCAAAAGGCCATGATTACAGCTTGCAAACACTATTAGGTGGTAACGAGCAAGATGTTGCGCCTTTCCTAGGTGGTAAGTTCGCGACGATTTATTTGGCACCAAAAGATTATCACCGCATTCATATGCCAGTAGATGGCGTATTAAAAAAGATGATCTATGTGCCCGGTGACCTATTTTCTGTTAACCCTCTAACGGCACAAAATGTCCCCAACTTATTTGCTCGCAACGAGCGAGTAGTTGCCATTTTTGATACCGACATTGGCCCATTGTCAATGGTGTTAGTGGGTGCCACCATCGTAGCGAGCATTGAGACAGTGTGGGCAGGTACCGTCACGCCACCGGCTGGCAAAGATGTATTTAGTTGGGATTACCCAACGGAAGGACCGCAAGCCATTAAATTGAAAAAAGGCGATGAAATGGGCCGCTTTAAATTGGGCTCAACCGTCATTTTATCATGGGGTGCAGACACTGCGGAATTCCTGGCAGATCAACAGCCAGAAACAGTAACACGAATGGGCACGCCGTTTGCCACCATCAATCAATAACAACTAAAAAGGCCCGCTCTGGGCCTTTTTATTATCTTCACCTACACTTTGCACAAATGAGTTTAATTACACACCTTACAAGTGGGATCTTTCGCTAAAGTAAACCGCCTTTGCATCAGCGTTAACGCGTCAATACTCACAAAAAAGCTCTCTCTTTTTTGCAAACCTAATATCGCATTACACACTGCTTGTGCTTGCATTGAACCAACCATGCCAAGTAACGGGCTCATCACCCCTGCATTTTGACAGTTAAGCCCTTCACTGCCCTGCTCAGCTTCGGGAAATAAACATGCATAACACGCACTTTGTTCACGGTAATCGAAAAAGCCAAATTGCCCACTGGTAGCTTGCGCTGCGCCCGAGATCAACACTTTCCCATTATCAAAGCAATATTGATTGAGTAAATAACGTGTGGTGAAGTTGTCACTACAATCCACCACCCAATCAACCTCTTTTAATTGCGCTTCAATGTTGTCTTTAGAGAGGCGAAGATTATGCGGATTAAGTTGAATATCATTGTTCAAACTGGCCAACACTTTTTTAGCAGCAAGACTTTTGTCCTGCCCTAAATGATTAACCTTATACAATATCTGACGCTGAAGATTCGACAACTCTACCTGATCATCATCATAGAATGACAAGGTACCAATGCCGCTGGCCGCCAAATAAAATAACACTGGACTACCGAGTCCTCCACAGCCAATGACTGCTACATGCGCCGATTTGAGTTGTTTTTGACCCGTTTCCGACACTTTGTCTAACAAGATATGGCGGCTATATCTCAGCCGCTCTCTATCGGTTAATTCTCCGCTCATTGCTCGCCTATGGCCTGTTTAAGGTTGATAATCGCTTGCTCAGGTGACTGTGCTTCGGTAATAGCACGAACCACAGCAACACTAGCAACGCCCGTCTCGGCAACTTCACTGGAGCGGGCCAAATCAATACCGCCAATGGCAACTGTCGGATATTCGGAGCGCATGAGAGGCACAAAGTGACGTAGTTTTTCCAAGCCTTGGATCTGACCTGTCATATCTTTTGTGGTTGTTGGGTAAATAGCGCCAAAGGCCAAATAGCTTGGGCGATAGTTATGTGCACGTAGCATTTCATAGAAGCCATGTGTTGATAAACCTAACCTTAAACCAGCTTGTTTAATGGCATTTAAATCCGCGATATTTAAGTCTTCTTGGCCTAAATGCACACCGTACGCACCATGTTTTATCGCAAGCGCCCAGTGATCGTTGATAAACACGCGACCGCCATAGGTGTTGCCAAGCTCAATCGCTTTGGCAATATCCTGCTCAAGGGTCGGAGAATCAGCATTTTTTATCCGTAACTGGACTGTTTTAACCTCATTCTTTAAGCAAAGTTCAACCCAATCAACGGTATCCACCACCGCGTACAGGCCTAACTCGCCTTCAATGGGTGCAAACCCAGCGGCGTAGTTGTACTCATCAGGTACCAAAAATTCAAGCTCATCGCCCAGCCAGCTACCAGGTTCAATCACCTGAGGATAATCCGCAATAGACTCAGGGAAATGAGTATGGGCAACGGGCCCAATCCCCTCACCATAACGCTTAGCCGCTTTAAGCCCAGCGTTGATATACGCTTTACCCAAAATAAAAGCATCTTTAAGTGGATAACCTTTTGCCAAACAGGCCGCAATAACCGAGGACAAGCTACATCCTGTACCGTGTGTATGCGGTGTATTGACAGACTCATTGCCCAGCCAATATTCTTCCTCTTGATGCCAACAGTAATCAATGCAGTAGCCTTTAGGGTAATCCCAATGGCCGCCCTTAATCACCACAGACTTTACCCCAAATGACAACAGCGTTTGTGCCGCCTCTCGCACCGCATCAGGTCCTATTAAATAGACGCCCGTCAATAATTGCGTTTCATGGGTATTTGGCGTGATCACATCCACTAAAGGCAGTAAGTGAGTTTTTAGAGCATCAACAGTATCTTCTTCTGTGAGCGAGTCACCACTGGTCGCAATTGCCACGGGGTCGTACACAATCACAGGCGGCGTGTCCCAACGCGCCTTGTAACGCGTCAAATGCTCAGCAATCAATTGAATTTGTTGTACATTGGCCAACATACCAATTTTTATCACCGCAGCCGGCATATCCGACTCAAGCGCCAATAACTGCGCTTCTATAACCTCTGTTGATACCGCATTTAAAGACTCTACACCTAGACTGTTTTGTGCGGTCAATGCCGTAATAGCTGTACAGCCATGTACGCCAAAGCTGTGCATCGCTTTTAAATCTGCTTGCACACCTGCACCACCACCGGAATCAGAACCAGCAATACTCCATACAACTTTTGACACTTGGACTCCTAATTTTCTTAATTTTGATGCCAAAAAGGCATGCCCATAGTGGGCGTTGAAGGCGCTGCAACCTCTTTTTCAGGCATTGCTTGTGCAACATAGCCCATACGACCCGCTTCCACAGCATGAGAAAATGCCGCCGCCATCTTGACCGGATCGCCGGCACCTGCAACAGCACTGTTTAATAACACGGCATCGTAACCTAATTCGAGAGCTTGGCAAGCATGAGAAGGTAATCCAAGACCGGCATCCACAATCAAGGTTTGCTCAGGTAAACGTTCACGAATGGTCTTCAAGTTATACGTATTTATGAGCCCTTTCCCAGTTCCAATGGGAGCACCCCATGGCATGAGCACTTCACAGCCAAGATCCGCTAATCGCTGACATAACACTAAATCATCAGTGCAATATGGTAATACTTTAAAGCCCTCTTTCAACAAGATATCTGTCGCTTCAAGCAAACCAAAAGGGTCTGGCTGTAAATTGTATTCATCACCGATCAGCTCCAGTTTTATCCAATCGGTATCAAAGACTTCTCGGCACATTTGCGCTAGAGTAACGACTTCTTGCACACTGTGGCAGCCCGCCGTATTAGGCAGCACTTTCAGTCCAGTTTCTTTTATCAACTGCCAAAAGTCTTCACCTGCTGAAACCGAGTTTTGTCTGCGCAGAGACACAGTCACGATATCCGCCCCCGAGCTTTGTATCGCTTGCTGCATAATTTGCGGCGAAGGGTAAAGCGCAGAACCAATCAATAATCGGCTATTAAAATATTCACCATAAATATTAAGCTGTTCAGAATGTGGATTAATCATCTAACCCCCTTGAATTGGTGAGAGCACCTCAATGCTGTCACCCTGATTAGGCATGGTGTCAGAAAGCTTAGCTGAAGGTACAAACTGCCCATTGAGTGCCACTGCAAAGGGCGGCTTCGCCCCTTTGCTGACGATGATTTGCTGCAAAGACTGTGCGCTTTCAATACGGATAGCCTCGCCATTATAAGTTAGATTCATAGTAGCCCCTTTGAAAGTGCTTGTTGTACAACAACTGGCGCAAGTAAATACCCATGTCGATATAAACCATTAATTGAGATGACATTATTTTGAACTTCGATATGCGGGTGATTATCGACAAACGCAGGCCGCAAGCCAGCATTCAAGGACATCACTCTCCCCTCTGCAAAACCGCTATGTACCGTGTAGGCCGCTGATAATAACTCCAGTGTAGAGCGTACGGTAATGTCATTGGCATCTTGAGACTCTATCTCAGTTGCACCAATCACATATTGATGGTTTGGTTTAGGCGCAATATAAATAGGATAACGCGGATGCATTAAGCGCACTGGACGCTGTAAATTGACCTCTGGTGCAAATATACGTGCCACCTCGCCACGCACACCGCGAAGCCCTGGCTTATCTTGCTTAGCCCCCACTCCTCGGCAATCAATGATCCAGTCGAATGCTTGACCATTGACTTTACCTGCTTCGATGGTGGCTGCTTGAGTAAATTGAAAATCGACACCACGACAGCACAGCGTCTCATAGCTGCTTGTAAAAAAAGCGGAATTATCTAATTGCCCTTCACAGGGTAAAAACAGCCCTTGGTTAAATTTGCCGCCAAGCTCCGGTTCTAACGTAGCAATTTCACGTTGACTCACCCGTGTTGCTTGATGTTCACCCAAAGGTTTTAAACGCTGTTCGAAGCTCTGTAGATCGCCTCTATCTTGTTGGTGCGCGACGATTAAACTACCTTGCTGCTGAAAAAATATCGGTGTGTCTAGCTTTTTAAGTAAACTTGGCCACAAAGCAATGCTTTTCAAGCCTTGCTCAGCGAGTATTCGGTCACAAATCACTGATTCGGCCAAAGGCGCTAACATAGCGGCGGCCAAAGTGCCGGCACCCGTTTGCGCATCTTGCGGATCTTTTTCAAAAATGGTGAGCTGATAACGGTCCATCAACGCCAATGCTGCGACCCTGCCAACTAAGCCAAACCCAACGATAGCAACGGATGGTTTTGCTCCGTACTCTGTCATGAGGATTCCAGTTGTTGTGCGCTGCAGCACTAAACTGCAGCGCTATAAAGTTAAATAGCTTTGTGATAAATCTCAGAACCAGAGCTCTTAAACTCTTCTGATTTCGCTTTCATTTCAGCTTCAACATCAACCATTTTAATTTCAATCGCATCACCCACATTATTCGGGTCAATACCACGCGCTTCTAGCTCCTTGGCATAGTCACGAACGTCTTGGGTAATTTTCATTGAACAGAACTTAGGTCCACACATTGAACAGAAATGTGCTACCTTGCCTGACTCTTGTGGCAGTGTTTCATCGTGGTAAGACAAGGCTCTTTCAGGGTCAAGGCTCAAGTTGAATTGATCGTGCCAGCGGAATTCAAAACGCGCTTTAGATAACGCATTATCACGGATCTGTGCACCACGGTGACCCTTGGCTAAATCAGCAGCATGTGCAGCAATTTTATAAGTAATTAAGCCTTCTTTCACATCCTCTTTGTTCGGTAAGCCCAAGTGCTCTTTTGGTGTTACGTAACACAGCATCGCTGTACCGTACCAAGCGATCTGCGCCGCGCCGATACCCGAAGTGAAATGATCATAGCCCGGGGCAATATCCGTTGTCAGTGGGCCAAGCGTATAGAAAGGCGCTTCATGACAGTGCTTTAATTGCTCGTCCATATTCTCTTTGATCATGTGCATTGGCACATGACCTGGGCCTTCAATAAAGACCTGTACGTCATGCTCCCACGCGATTTTTGTCAGCTCACCCAAGGTGCGTAACTCAGATAACTGTGCGTCATCATTGGCATCTGCAATGGAACCTGGACGCAAACCATCACCTAATGAGAAACAGACGTCATACTGCTTCATGATTTCACAGATGTCTTCAAAGTGCGTGTAAAGGAAGTTCTCTTTATGATGTGCAAGACACCACTTCGCCATAATTGAACCACCACGCGACACAATACCGGTGACGCGTTTTGCCGTCATAGGCACATAGCGTAATAATACGCCGGCGTGGATAGTAAAGTAATCGACACCTTGCTCTGCTTGCTCAATTAAGGTATCGCGGAAAATTTCCCATGTCAGATCTTCTGCAACCCCATTTACCTTTTCAAGCGCTTGGTAGATAGGTACTGTACCAATTGGGACTGGCGAGTTACGCACTACCCATTCACGGGTTTCATGGATATAACGACCTGTAGAAAGATCCATCACGGTATCAGCGCCCCAACGCGTTGACCATACGAGCTTTTCTACTTCTTCTTCGATTGATGACGTAACCGATGAATTACCAATATTGGCATTCACCTTCACTAAAAAGTTACGACCCACAATCATAGGCTCAGATTCTGGGTGGTTGATATTATTTGGAATTATCGCTCGACCACGCGCCACTTCTGAACGAACAAATTCAGGTGTAATAAAGTCTGGGATCTCTGCACCAAAAGACTGACCTTCATGCTGCTCAGCAAGTAACTCTTCACGGATTTTTGCACGGCCCATGTTTTCACGGATCGCAACAAATTCCATTTCTGGGGTGATAATGCCCTGACGCGCATAGTGCATTTGCGTGACGTTTTTACCCGGCTTTGCACGGCGTATTTTTGGTAAATTCTCAAAACGGATATGGTCTAAACCCTCATCCGCCATACGTTGTTGAGAAAATTTTGAGGTTACTGAGTCCAGCAACTCTGTGTCGTCACGATTGACGATCCAATTCTCTCTATACTTTGGTAAACCTTCACGTACATTTAATGTAAACTCAGGATCGGTATATGGACCAGACGTATCATACACTCTCACTGGCTCATTTTTTTCATAGATAGGTTCTTCTTCTGTGCCCCCAACAAAAGAGTCATTTAATGAGATCTCTCTCATCCCAACACGAACACCATCTTGCTCTCCATCAACATAGATTTTCTTTGAATTTGGAAAAGGTTGGCCTTTAAGGTTGTAAATAAATTCTGAAGCCGCTTCGCGTGACTCGCGACGTGACAACTTGCTACTGTTATTTGACATGACATGCCTCATTGTTAGTTAAGGTGTCTTGTCAGAATTCCAAAAACTGGAAGAGATAGGGCTCACTGAACATTACGGCGTAATAATACGCAGAAAGCAAAGTGAAATTGGTGGATAAATTTACTAGCACGACGCTAACAAACTTGGCAGCTTTAACATCCATACACACTTTGGTACAACCATTAAAGCAGCTTGTTCCCTACGCAGGCATTAACCTGATCAGGTCCACGGATCCCGCAATACAGCGATCTCAGCCCGCTAGGGCACTCCGACAAGTAACGAATTGAGACAAAGTCTACTGAATGTCACCCCATTAGTCAAAGTGACCTTTCACCGATTTAAAACGCCACTTGACGTCCCCACTGAGGATTAATTCATTTTCGCTATATTGCAATGGCGCTCCCACTTGCAATAAGTTGAGAAATGCCTCTTCATGTTTGTTCGTCACTTCATCACAGAGTTTTCTCGTCATGCCAATATTCGACACGAACAATTGTCCTTCCCTGATTTCGCCCTGACCAAAAAAGCGATTGCAACCGGCAAAACCGTTCACTCGAAAAGCATCTAAAAATTCGAACTGAATAGGCTGAGTTTCAGCACTTATATCTTCTGATACAAACTGCCAACTTGAATATTTGAGTGCATCTGTGTTTACCGTCCCTGTACTTGAGCATCCCATCAACACCACACTCAATAAGCATAATAAAAAGGAATATTTCATGGTAAACCAATCGTTTGATAATTAGCGCTAATTATAACGCTTGGCTCACCATAATAGGCAGTAAAAATATGTAATAAATTGCCTATCTTGCTAAAAATTACGAAAATAGTTGTTCAATTTCCTCAGGTAGGAACGGTCGACCACGCTCATTGACCGATGTGCCAGTAACAATCGCGTCCAACATCAGTTTGTTATCTTGGCTTCTTAATACTTTTTGATGAAATGCAAATTTTAGCTTACTGACCTTCTCCACTTCGACTTCAACATAAAATTCATCACCAGGACGCAGTGAGTCTTTGTAATTCATTTCCGAACGAATAACGACTAAGTTTACTTTTTGCTCAGCTAATGCAGCAAAATCAATATTTTTATGTGCCAAAAACTCATGTCGGGCATGTTCTAGATAATTAAAATAGACACTGTTATTTACGATCCCTTGGAGATCGCATTCATAATCTCTTACTTTAAAGTCAACTTTAAACGTCATCATTCGTCCTCAAATTAGATTGCAAAAGTTTATATCACAAATTTTCAGTGATCTGGTCGGGCTTTTGCTAAACTAGTGCGCAAATAACACGGGACATATATAAACGAATGAAATTAAAACTCTCTTTACTCACAATGGGTCTGATGGTGGCATTTTCTAGCTCAGCTGACGACGCAGCCTCAACAGAAAAAAATAGCATTGAAACCATCGAGGTGACTGGCGATTTTCAGCAAGAATCTCTGCAAACATTGAGTGCCAGTGCATCCGTTTTTGGTGAAACAGAGATCTCAACGCGTGGTGCGAGCTACCTAGATGAGATC
Organism: Pseudoalteromonas luteoviolacea; assembly: GCF_000814765.1. Taxonomy (GTDB): domain Bacteria; phylum Pseudomonadota; class Gammaproteobacteria; order Enterobacterales; family Alteromonadaceae; genus Pseudoalteromonas; species Pseudoalteromonas luteoviolacea_H. The sequence continues at coordinate 138,775 of NZ_JWIC01000001.1, read as the reverse complement.
CTAAACAGTGCCGCAAATGTGAACTTTACTGCGGGTGCCTCTCGAGGCCGCTTTGTGCAAATTCGTGGGGTTGGCCTTCGTTCACAGTTTGTCGACCCAATCACCCCGAGTGTTGGTGTATTAATCGACAATATTAATTATTCGGGCCTAGGTGGCAGCGCATTGTTATTTGATGCAGATCAGGTAGCAATTTATCGCGGCCCACAAGGTACCAAGTTTGGGGCGGACGCCATGGGCGGAATTATTGATATTCATTCCAACTCGCCGACTCAAACGCCAAGCCTCAACCTCAAGTTGGGTGCTGCCAACTACGGTACACACGAAGCAGGTGTTGCTGTCGGTGCAGGTCTGACTGACACGATTGCGGCACGTGCCAGTATTTATCAAAAACAATCCGACGGTTTTGTCGATAATGTGTATTTAAACGATGACACGCAAGATTTAGATGAAAGCATCGCGAGATTCAAGCTCAACTATAACGCGAGTGAGGATTTAACCTTTGGTTTTGTCTATCACCACATTGATATTGAAAATGGTTATGATGGCTTTACCTTAGACAACACACGTCAGAGCGTTGCAAGCCAGCCTGGTCAAGATACACAGCAAAGCGATGCATTTTCTTTCACAGCTGACTACACAGGCTTATCTTCTGTCGACATTGAAATACTCACCAGTGGCCTGCAAGCAGATACTGTATATAGCTATGATGAAGACTGGGTCTGTGCAGATACCGCGCAGCCAACACTCTGTGAAGCAGGTCTACACCCAGATCATATCGCTTATTATGGCCAATACTTTGATGCATATGCTAGAGATCATGAAAGAGGCACTTTAGAAGTCAGAGTGAAAGGCAAAGATAAATCTTGGGTCATTGGCGTAGTGAGTCGCAGACATGATGTCGACTTGGACCGCCAAAGAGGCAAACATGGTGATCTCCCTGCACAGTTTAAATCTAACTTTGAAACACAAAACCACGCACTATTTGCCCACAAGGTTACAGAGCTACAAAACGATGTCAGATTAATCACAGGTATTCGCATTGAATCTTACTCAAGCGATTACATGGATAGCAATGCATTCGACTTGGATACAGACGATACCATGGTCGGCGGCAAAGTTGCGCTTGAGTACCAAGTTGTACCCCAAACAATGATTTATACCAGCTTAAACCGCGGTTACAAAGTGGGTGGTGTGAACGGTGAAGCCCTCGCTAAAGCCAAAGATGATGGCATCACAATTCCACAATCAGGCTTCACGTTCGACCCAGAGTACCTGTGGAACTTTGAATTTGGTGTTAAAGGCCAATCTGAAGACAAACGCCATACTTTAAATCTCAGCGCATTTTATATGCACAGAGAAGACATGCAGTTAAAACAATGGCAGCTAGAGGGCGTGCAATTTGCTGGTTTCATCAGCAATGCGGGCAAAGGCAGAAATTATGGACTCGAGATCGAAGGTACTAGCCAGTTGCTTGATGCGCTCTCACTTCAATACAGCCTGGGTTATTTAGATACCAAGATTGAAGATTTCATTACCGTCAATGGCGATGATTTTGATGGCCGCGAACAAGCGCAGTCCCCTAAATATCAATATGCCTTTACCTTTGTCTATGACGTGACGGACAACATCAGTGCACAGCTCGGGCTCGAAGGGAAAGATGACTACTTCTTCTCCGATAGTCATGATTCTCAAGCACCGAACCAAAATCTGATCAATGCCAGCGTTTCCTACTACAGTGATAACTGGAGCCTAACAGCGTGGGGAAGAAACTTAGCGGATAGAGACGTCCCCGTACGTGGCTTCCAATTCGGTAATGACCCGAGAAATGGTTGGGCCACTGACACGTATGTGCAGTATGGAGAACCCCGCGTTTATGGTTTAACATTTAATTATACGCTTTAATAAAAAACGGCGCTGTAAGCGCCGTTTTTTCACTGTCTGTTATCTTATTCTGGATCAGGTAAATTGCGACCGTAAAATACCTCTTGGATTTCACGATTTAATTTATTGCGGATCTCTTCCTCTTCCTCGTCAGTCAGCTCATCTGTAGTGATACCGAATAAATACGTATTTAAATCGGTTTCTTTGAGCATCATCTTCGTGTGGAATAAGTTTTCCTGATACACATTCACATCCACCATTTGGTAAGCGTCTTTTGTATCTTCGGTCATGAAGTTCTGAATTGAGTGAATTGGGTGATCAATATAGTGTTTTACACCATTTACATCACGAGTAAAGCCACGCACACGATAGTCAATCGTGACCACGTCCGACTCCAGTGAATGAATGAGGAAGTTCAGTGCTTTAAGCGGAGAAATAATCCCACACGTAGACACCTCAATATCAGCTCTAAACGTACAGATCCCATCGTGCGGGTGCGCCTCAGGATAAGTATGCACACAAATATGGCTTTTATCTAAATGTGCTACCACAGAGTCAGGTAAAGGCCCAGGCGTTTCCTGTGAGTGTGGCATGGTGCCCTCTACTGGCTCTTCAGAGACCAAGATAGTCACACTGGCGCCCTGCGGGTCGTAATCTTGACGAGCAATGTTCAAGACATTCGCACCAATAATATCGACAACTTCCTTAAGAATATCAGTTAAACGCTCAGCACTATACTGCTCGTCAATATATTCGATATATTCTTTTCGCTGTTGCTCAGTTTTGGCGTAGCAAATATCGTAGATACTAAAGCTTAAACTCTTTGTTAAGTTGTTAAAGCCATGGAGTTTAATTTTATTAAAGGGCTTGTTCACGATAGACCCACCTTAAAACAAGAAAATCTGCGCTGCAGAACTAAAAGTTCGCGGATTTTATACGAAAAGTAACAGCTTAAAAAGCGTTATTTTTCTTCGCTTTGTACAACCTCGTGGGTATGCGTAATTTCCACTGCTTTTTCAAGCATTAAGGCAACTGAGCAGTACTTTTCGGCAGACAAATTAACGGCGCGCGCAAGGTGCTTTTCAGACACATTGTCACCCGTAACTACAAAGTGTAGATTGATTTTGGTGAATACTCTAGGCGCCGACTGAGCACGTTCTGCAGAAAGTTTGACTTCCACACTCTCAACAGATTGCTTTGCCTTTTTTAAGATACTCACAACATCAACAGATGCACAGCTACCCGCCGACATTAATACCATTTCCATCGGACTAGGCGCTGCGCTGTCAGCACCTGCGTCAAATACTACATTATGACCAGAGTGAGAACGACCTAAAAATGTATCACCACCTACCCATTTTACACTTGCTTGCATAGTACACCTTCCAAAACCAATAACACCGCCATAAGGCGGTGTTATTAAAAATATAAATCTATTCCAGTTTACTGAATGGCAGAATCAAATAAATTTTTAACCAAACCAGCAAACTCTTCGATAAACTCTTGTTGTTCTTCTGTTACACGTTGATCAACAACACTTGATAACACTTCCTGTAGGTCGTACACAATGCCATCAACTTCACGTACGATCAAGCCGCGCTGCTCGGTTGATAAGCCGGTGTGTTGTTCACACAAACGGATCACGTGCTCAGCGATTACGTCTTCGATTAATTCAACGACCTTAGGTGCATTCGGCTTTACCACACCCGGCTTTTCAAACAAGGCTAAATTTTGTGTCAGATACATGACTAACTCATCATATCCTTGTTTATCTAAAACCATATATTGCCCACCTGAGTTTACCAATGACATCTCCTATTGATTTAAGCAGAAACTCGATCTGATTGCTACTTTTGAGCGGCCCAGAAAAATAAAAAAAGCAGCAAATGCTGCTTTTTAAGAATAAAGCGTGAGACGCTGTCTCCGCATCATAATAGTGCACTTAGCAATATTATGATTTACCTAATGCAGGTAATTTTAATCTAATGATAGGCCCGGACTCAAGCTTCCTGGTAATGTAACTTTTTCAAGTTCAACAGAAGCAACCGGATATGCACAGTAATCTGCTGCATAATATGCACTTGCTCTGTGGTTACCAGATGCGCCAATACCACCAAATGGTGCGGCACTTGATGCACCCGTGATAGGACGGTTCCAGTTAACAATACCTGCACGAATACGGCGTAAGAAGTGATCATAATCTGCTTCATTGTCGCTCAGTAGACCTGCAGATAAGCCAAAGCTAGTGTCATTTGCCAGCTCAATCGCAGCATCAAAGTCTGTATAGCGGAACACCTTAAGCAACGGACCGAAATGCTCATCATCTGGGAAATCAGCAACATTCGTGCACTCAATAATACCCGGTGTGACAAAACCTGTACCTGCGGTATGTGTCAACTCAATTAAGCTCTCTGCGCCAAGGTCGATAAGTTGCTGCTGTGCTGCAACCATACCAGCCGCCGCCGCTTCAGAAATCATTGACCCCATGAACGGCTGATCAGCATCGTCAAAGTGACCAATCTTAATCGCTTTAGTCGCACGTAGAAGCTGGGCTAGAATTTCATCACCCTGCTCACCCTGCGGTAAAAATAGCTTACGTGCACATGTACAGCGCTGACCGCTTGAAATAAATGCAGACTGGATAATATCGTGTACAACCGCTTTAGTATCTGTCACGTCTTTAACGATTAATGGGTTATTACCCCCCATCTCAAGCGCTAAAATTTTGCCAGGTTGACCAGCAAATTGCTCATGCAAGAAGTGACCTGTACGAGAAGAACCGGTGAAGAATAAACCATCGATGCCTTTGTGCGATGCAAGTGCTTTACCTGTATCCACTTCACCTTGTACTAGGTTAATAACACCAGCTGGTAGGCCTGCTTTTTCCCAAAGCTTTAATGTCAGCTCAGCAACATATGGCGTTAATTCAGACGGCTTAAATACCACAGTGTTACCAGCAATTAGCGCAGGTACAATGTGACCGTTAGGCAAGTGACCCGGGAAGTTATAAGGGCCAAATACTGCAACAACACCATGTGCTTTATGACGAATAACAGCACGACCTACTGGCATTGCATTTTCTACTACACCGGTACGCTCATTATAAGCTTTTTCTGAAATGGCAATCTTACCAACCATTGCACCTGCTTCAGTACGCGTTTCCCAAAGTGGCTTACCTGTTTCTTTGGCAATTGCGATTGCAAGCTCTTCGCTGTGCTCTTTCAAAATCTCAGCAAAACGTTTAACCACGTCTAAACGTGCTTCAACACTCAAGTCGCTCCACAGGTAATAAGCTTCGCGTGCTGATTTTACTGCGCTATCAACTTGCTCCGCAGTTGCTGCGTTTGCTGACCAAATCTGTTCATTGTTTGCTGGGTTTACCGATGCAAACTCTGCACCTTCACCCGCTGACCATTTACCATTGATAAATTGTGCTGCATGTGTTGTCATAATTCTTTCCCAATTAAAGAGTTGCGATGCTTACAGTGTCGCCTTCAGTGATCTGAAGTGCATTTGCCAATTCTGCCGAGATGGTGATTTCTTCACCACCTTGCGGCACATCTAGCTCAACTGCCGTAGCACGATAGCCTGCTAGTTTATCATTAGCAATAAGCACTGGGGAACCATTTGTCTGTGCAGGTAGCTTTTCAGCAACACGCACCTTAAAGAACTGCGTTGCGCGAATTGTGCGAATATTATCGACTTTCGCTTCTACCGTTGGACCCGCATCAAAAATATCGACATACCCGTTAAACGTGAAGCCCTCACTTTTCAGTAATTCAATCGCTGGACGCGTATTGTCGTGCACTTCACCGACGACTGCCTGCGCTTCTTTGCTTAATAAATTGACGTAAATCGGGTATTTTGGCATAAGTTCAGCAATGAATACCTTTTGGCCAATACCTGTGAGGTAATCCGCGGTTGGGAAATCCATTGAGAAAAAGTGTTCTTCTAACCATTTCCAAAATGGACTACTGCCATTTTCATCAGAAACACCGCGCATTTCTGCAATCACGGTTTCTGCAAAACGTGTTTTATGCTGATTAATGAACATAAAACGAGATTTAGATAAAAGCTTGCCATTGAAGCCCTTACGGTACTTATCTTTTAAGAATAAAGTACATAGTTCAGTCGCACCGGTATAGTCATTACACAGCGTTAGAATATCCACTGCTTTGTAAACATTTAAAGTGCGAGAAGAATGGATAACTTTACTTAAATGATAGTGATAAAACGCGTCATCTAACCCCACAGCGGCTTCAATCGCACTGGTTCCGACAACTTCGCCCGTCTCTGAGTCTTCAAGCACGAACAGGTAACCTTCATCAAAAGGCACATCAGTTTCTTTAGCAAAAGACGTCATAGAGCGTTCAATTTTGTTTTGTAACAACTCTTCATTTAGAGGTAATGAAGTAAAACCATGCCCCGACTCTTGGGCAATGTTCAAAAGCGCTGGATAATCGCTTTTTTGGATTGGGCGAAGGATCATCATGAGCCCGCTTACTCCTCAGTAAACCTTTAGACAGGTGACGCTCTATCGAGCGTCACGTTGGTTATCGCTTGGTTTGTGCGACAACTTATGCGTTATTTTCTACAACGCGAGCGACTGCTTTTTCAAAGCGTGCCATACCTTCGCGGATGTCCGCATCAGTAATAACAAGCGATGGTGTAAAGCGCACTACGTTAGCACCAGCAACCAGTGACATAACGCCTTCTTTAACACCTTCAGTTAAAAACTCTTTTGCTTTACCCGCATATTGCTCAGTAACAACGCCACCAATCAATAAACCTTTACCACGAATTTCAGAGAATACGTTGTACTTGTCATTGATAGCTGTCAGTAACTCACGGAAAAGCGCTTCTTTTTCTTTTACGCCATTTAATACTTCAGGTGTATTCACTGTATCGAATGCCGCTTCAGCAACCGCACAAGCCAGTGGGTTACCACCGTATGTTGAACCGTGAGTACCAATTTTAAGGTGCTCTGCGATTTCAGCCGTTGTGATCATGCCGCCGATTGGGAAACCACCACCAAGCGCTTTTGCTGTCGTTAAGATGTCAGGTGTCACACCTAAACCTTGGTACGCATATAGCTCACCAGTACGACCAACACCCGTTTGAACTTCATCAAAAATAAGCAGTGCATTATGCTTGTCACATAACTCACGAACGCCTTTAGCAAATTCAGTCTCAGGAGACACGATACCACCTTCACCTTGTAAAGGTTCCATCATTACAGCACAGGTCTTGTCAGAGATAAGCGCTTCGAATGCAGCCAGATCATTATAGTCACAGTGAACAACATCGCCTGGCTTTGGACCAAAACCATCAGAGTATGCAGCTTGACCGCCTACAGTCACGGTGAAGAAAGTACGGCCGTGGAAACCTTTATTAAATGCGATAATTTGTGATTTTTCAGCGCCAAACTTATCTAGTGCCCAACGACGAGCAAGTTTAAGTGCCGCTTCATTCGCTTCTGCACCAGAGTTTGCAAAGTAAACTTTATCTGCAAATGTTGCATCAGTTAGTTTTTTAGCCAATCTAAGTGCTGGTTCATTGGTCATGACATTTGATAAGTGCCAGATTTTTTCGCCTTGCTCTTTTAATGCAGCAACAAGCGCAGGGTGACAATGACCCAAACAGTTTACAGCGATACCACCTGCGAAATCGATGTATTCACGACCTTCTTGGTCCCAAACACGAGAACCTTCACCTTTCACAGGGATAACAGCAGAAGGTGAATAGTTAGGTACCATTACTTGATCGAATAATTCACGATTAATAGTCATTTTAAATCCTCATTTTAGCGAGTTCAGCACTCAAACTTGGGCACTCGGAGTTACAAAAGATTACCTTCAGCAACACTGTAAAAGATCCGAAACTACCCAAATCGGCGCAAATTTCATACGCACATTATTCCAAAAAAATACCTTTATGTCTCATAGAAAACATTACTGGACCCCTTGATATTCAAGGCTTTAGTATATTATTTCAAGAACAGTGAATAACTATTAACGTCGTGATTGGATACGTCCCCATCATACAAGGATTTTAGTCGATCCTTGGCAATGGGGCGAATGAATGAATAAGCGTGAAAAAATTTCCAGTTTTTTTACAAAATTGTCAGCTGAAGGCTCTGCAGAGACATTTTTGACAACAATTTTTGTTCCTGCTCGGTCAAATTGAGATGAGCAAACCAATCTTTCGCTTCATCCGGTTCAATTAAATGACTGTCTTTAAGAAGTTGATATTGTGCATAGCCATATGCTTTCTTTAACACTTGCGTCAATGGGAGTAAGTCCGCTGGGTTGTTATTCACGTTCGGCAGATAACTTTGCGCAAACTCCGACATAGCAGCACTAAATGGTAAGTATTTAAAAGACATTTGCTCAATTAAACGCTGCGATACAACAGGCGCGTGCTCAAGTAGCAAATTTCGTAAAAATAATGGATCGGGGCCCAACTCTAATAATGCTGTATGTAAGTCTTTCTGATTTTTATCTCGCGCAATCTTAACTTTGCCCTGCCAAACTCGCTCATAAGTGCGCAAATATAAGCGGGTCAACGCGATTTTGCCTAAATCTAATAACATGCCCAAAGTAAATGCATGCTGCTCTTTAACATCATATAAAGGTGCTAATGCTTTCGCAGCTATCGCACTGGCCATGCTAATATCTCTGAGTTTTCTTTTTAATAAAGGGAATGGCTCTGTTGAGTGTGGCATCCAATGACGTACAGCAAATGTTGGGATAACCATCTGTAGGTTTTCTAATCCGAGATAGCGTAATGCTAACGCCGGTGTATCCACTTTCACCGATGTCCCTTTGCTATTCACTTTGCGATACTGAGGTAAATTCACCAGAGAGACCAGATCACGACCAAGCCACGATAAGTCATTAACTAAAGGCTCTAGACGGCCCACTGACGCTGACTTTACAGCTAAAATATCCAATACCGTTGGCACTGCATCTTGAATGCCAACCACATCAGAATAAATAGAGTCCAGATCACTTAACTGAGTTTCAATTCCACTTTCAATAACTTGATGCAAGTGATTACTTGCTTTTGCAATGTACTTATGATGACTGGTGCTTTTTTCTTGACGTTTAGCTGCCGCAGCCAGCTCCACTTCGAGCATAGTTCGCTGTGGGATAGACTCCCCAAAGTTCATATCAAAAGTATGGATATAACCTATTTGCTGCTGTGCAAAGTTATGGCTAATTAGAACGTCATGTGCACGCTGAGCGATTGCTTGAGCAATGTGCGACTGCCTAATATCTTGTGTCATCAATTATCATCTTTTTTGGTATATTGAAAGAAAGCTCTTTAAAGGTTAGAAGCGAGCAATAAAGTTATCAAGTAGTTCTAGACCATGCTCAGTTAAGATCGCCTCAGGATGGAACTGCACCCCTTCCAGTGCTAGATCAGTATGACATATGCCCATAACTTCATCTAGCGCACCGGTTTCAGTTTGCGTCCAGGCGGTCACTTCGAGCTTATCGGGTAAACTCTCAGCATCCACAGCGAGTGAATGGTACCTACATACATTAAACGAGCTAGGCAGCCCGCAAAATGCCCCTTTATTCGCATGAAAAATACGTGACACTTTACCATGCATTACTGACTTTGCTTTGCCTACATGGGCACCCATTGCTTGTGCAATGGTTTGATGGCCCAGACAAACGCCCAGAATGGGAAACTGGCCTTGTAACTGTTGTACAACTTGCAAAGAAATACCCGCTTCATTGGGGCTGCATGGGCCTGGAGAGATCACAATATGCGCAGGGTTGAGCTGCTTAATCTCAGAGATTGAAAGATCATCATTTCGCTTGACCAAAACCTCTTGATCTAACTTTTGAAAATATTGGACGAGGTTAAACGTGAACGAGTCATAGTTGTCAATCATTAATAACATTCCGTCTTTACCTCTAAACTTTTAAGACTCACCATTTTTTTACTACATTAAAGTCAAAGTACTACTTCGCTACTATCACGACAGTAACGTTCACTCAAGCGCTGCTTTTGGCCGGGCATGATAACACAATTTATAAATTCACTGGCAAAACCTCTTACACCACAAATTTACGACCGCAAAAAGACAAACAGAGACGACTATATAAGCAACTAGACAACAGGGAAAAAAGAGAATGGTATGAGAGTGCACTCACACAATAAAGGAATAAACAATGAAACTCATAGTCAAAAAGAAACGCATCAAACAGCTAGTTACTGAACAGGCCATCAGCACACCACAAACACAACACATCGCTGGCGGTGCAGCCTTCCAAGCACCTGATACTGACTTTCCAGTCGGCCAACAACACACCTGTGAAACAACATAAACACTAATCTAGCTGGGCCCGCTAGGCCCAGCGATTATCATTGGTCGTTATTGAAAAACAACGTTCTCACTGCCAGGCAAGGCTTTAAACTCTTCCAAAAGTTTGTCGCAGTCTTTCAATATTTGCGCTTCAAGTCGCTCTTCAGCACGCCAGCGCTGTGTATCCATTTTAAATATTTCCTTTTTTGAATACTTTTTACGAGCATCATGCGTTGGCATCTCTTTAACTTCATCGTACATTTCAAACACCCCTGGGTAGGTTTGCTCTAATGCCACTTCAGAGTCAAAGCTGTACTGAGAAATCAACACCCAGACACGCAAGCACCCTTCAGAATACTCACATTGCTTTTGCTTCATTGCTTTTGCAATTAAGTTAATGCTATCTGCAAGCTTTCCATTGCGCTCTTGTCTGGACTTCTCCAGTTTTTTCGCCTGCTCTTCTTTTAATTTAGCAATCGTGTCTTTTTGAACTTTTAACTGCCACAGTAATTTACCAGCATAAAAAGCCAGCCCTGCGACAATTAATGCGCCAACGACTAATGCGATCACCCAAATCATGCTCATCGCTCATCCTCGTCATCATTTAACCATTCGTCCGCTAAATCATTACTGACAAAGTCGGCCAACGGATCAGCGTCTATCATATCTTCTTCTTCGAACTCATCATCAATGCCTAGAATTTCGCATAGCTCTTGGTGACGAGCAATCGCACGGTTAAAGAATTTAGCATCTTTACCTGTCAGTAGCTCACCGCGCTCATGTCGCTCCAATAGCTTCATTAAACGCTCATCATTTTCTAACTGCTGAAGCTCTTGTTCCAGTGTTAATTCAGGCTCATTCGCCTTCGTTAGCACTGCTTGTGGTGTTAAATGACGCTTCATCTGCGGCTCAGCTTTCGGGGTTTGCACCTCAGGTGTCAACGCAATTTTTTTCTTACTACCCGCGCGCGGATCTTTCTGCGCCCCAGAGTGAGATGTCACTTCAACTTTTGCTTCTTGGGCATTACGAGTACCCGCTTTATTTCCTTTATTCTTTTTCGTGCGCTGCTCTTTCATTGCGCGCAATTCACGAAGCTTTTCCTTACTTAATCTCGGTGTACCATTTTCACCTAACTTGCGTGATTTTTTCTTTCTAGTCATGCTTCTCTACCATTTACTCTAACCGACTAATGTTTACTCAAGATGATCACATCATTTCCAATAAACTCTAGCTTGGTGCCAAATTGCTTTGCTACATATTCAAACGTTTCGCGACTAAAAAATGAAATGTGGGTTTGGTCATTCTTATAATGCCAAGATGCAAAACGTTCCGGATCAATTACAAGTTTGGTCATCAACGCAAGTGGCGCTTGTGGTTTTAGCATGCTAATCAATTGCTCAAACACCACTTTAGGCTGTCCAATATGTTCTATCACTTCTGTACATGTAATAAAATCATACTGCTTATCCAGCACCGAACTCTCATTTGCATAGTATAAGTCATACAGCGCAACTGAATGGCCCTTTTCCTGAAACATTTTAGCTAACAGTGGACCGGGTCCACAGCCAAAATCAAGCCCTTGTTGTTGACTGGGCAAACGTGAATTAACAGGGTCAAATACACGTGATAAAAAGCGCCGATATCCACTATCATTGAGATCATTTTCATGACTGTCATAAATCGCTTTTTCTGCTTGTGGTGACAGTCTATCGCATGGCGCTACACTGACTAATTTGCAGTTCTGACACTGCCAGTAATCGCGAAATTTGTCTCGGTGATAATGTTCGAGCGACTCTGAGTCACAGAGGCCACATTGAAGCGCTTGTGGATTTTGCAAAGGTGATGAACCAAACGTACTTAAAAAGAGTATTGTACCAGCAATTAAAAAGTGTACAAATAAAAAGACGGCAGAGATCTCTCTCTACCGCCTGCTAATCTGAGCGTCTCAATCTGGACACTTCTCCCTTCGACTTTTAGTCATTATTTTTTTTATTATTTATCTTCCATTTTGTTTTTATTGTTACTTCCGTGACACTATCCATATTGTTTTTGTTATCAAACTTCCATTGCCTTTTTTATTTTCGGTCTTCCTAACGCTTTTGTACTCATCCTTGTTTATATGTATTCAACCGAATACTTAATCATGTCGTCTACGCTTCCGTCTCGAATTGTCCCTGTTTTTGTATTGTCTTGACGACAGGGATTAATCTACGCTTATTTTAAACAGTTACAACTAATCAATAACAAAATTATTACCTCTGCAACAGAGTTTAAAATAAAAACAAATTAAATACATACACTTACAAAAAAATACAAATTCAATTTGCGTTAAGTCCTACAAATTAGGAACGACATTATCCTACATATAAAGTGAGATATATCTCACACATAACAGATCAAAAAAAGGCAACGATCACGTTGCCTTTTTCACTGTCAAAAGTCGATGCTCTACAGCATAAAAACAAATACAGCTTTAATGCAAACCACCGAGATATTTAGATAAAATTTCAATATCTTTATCGGTTAATTTTGCTGAAATATCGCGCATCATACCATTGGCATCATTGTTACGGCTGCCATCTCTAAACTTCTCAAGTTGGGCTTTGATGTACTCAGGATGTTGAAAAGATATTTTAGGAAATTTAGCCAAAGAGGTACCATTGCCTCTTGGACCATGACAAGCCATGCAAGATGGAATACCGCGCTCAGCGTCACCTGCACGATATAGCTGCTGCCCTTGCACCACCGCACTCTCAGGTGTGGTACCTGCACTCATTGGCATCTTTGCAAAATAAGCAGATAAATCTTTCATATCTTGGTCAGACAGCGGCATTGCCATGCCACTCATCACAGGATCCATGCGACCCTTAGCACCACCTGAAGTCATACCTAGTTTGAATTCTTTGAGTTGCTTGTAAATATAATCAGCGTGCTGACCAGCTATTTTCGGATACATAGTTATCGGGGCGTTGCCATTCGGTCCATGACAAGCTGCACATGTTGCCGCCTTCGCCTTACCTGCCTCGGCGTCCCCATCGAATGCTACTGCGCTGTTGAATGACAACGTACTCAGCAGCATAGTTAAAGATAATGCTATTTTTTTCATGGTAAATTCTCTGTTCCGACCCTGTAACTATCAACCCAGTGAAATACGCTACACTTCACAATGCTGGGCAGATACTCATCTATGCACATTGACTTAATGTGTATTAAGTGACGCTCAATGTTATTTCGCATTACTTTGCTATTTTTAAATACTACACAATAAAAACAGCACCGCCATGCTTTGCCCCTATTATAAAACTGCTAAATTATCGGTAATTGACATAGATTAAACTTAGTCCAGAAATTCTCTTGACGCTGCTAAAAATTGTAGACTTTCTCTCCTTTTGCATTGTGTGGCAGATGTAATAAAATACGTATGAATTAAAGAATCAATAATCCGCCTAGGAGTTAGAGTGTTAAAATCTCGCATGCCATATAATCGCGCTACTTTTATTACCAGCGCACCAGATATTTCCCGCCTTCCCGCAGACAGTGGCATAGAGGTCGCATTTGCAGGGCGCTCTAATGCAGGCAAATCTAGTGCATTAAATACCTTAACAGACCAAAAACTTGCACGCACAAGTAAAACACCAGGGCGTACACAGCTGATCAATACTTTTGCGCTAGACGAAGACAAAAGGTTGATCGACTTACCAGGTTACGGTTTCGCTAAAGTACCCATTGAAATGAAGAAGAAATGGCAGAAATCACTGGGCGAGTATTTACAAAAGCGTCAAAGCCTAAAAGGCATCGTGGTGTTAATGGATATCCGTCACCCTATGAAAGACTTAGATATGGATCTCATTAATTGGGCTGTAGGCAGTAATATTCCTGTTCTCGCGCTACTCACTAAAGCGGACAAACTAAAGCAAGGCAAACGTAAAGCTGAAGTACTGCAAGTACGCAAAGCCCTCTCTGAGCTAGACGGCGATATTACGGTACATGCATTTTCATCATTAAAGGGGCTGGGTTTAAAAGAGCTTGCTTGGAAATTAGATGACTGGTTCTTGGGACCCTATGTGAAAGAGGAAATAGACGAAGAGGCACCGAACGACTAAGTCAATTCGTACCCCTGTCCTGCGGAGTATAATGTCATTGACCCTTGTCGCTCATTGTACTTCGCGATTTCCGCCCATTGATAGTAAACAGTCCGTTCCACGCGGGCGCTCAATCCATAATTAAGCTGCAAATGCGGGATAGTTTGTCCTTTATATGACGCCATATGCAAGGGAAACACTTGGCAAATAGGCCAAAGCCTACCCAAATTATCTTCACAAATAATTGTCGGCTCGAAACCAAATTGCCCAGCAACCTCAGACACATGCCAAGCGACAATCACAAAAGGGCTTTCCTCTACTGTAACCACGCAAGTTTCAGAAGGGGTTTTTAAAACATACTTATCCTGCTCATAACTTAAGACACTGGCAAACAAACGCACCAGCGCAGGGCGTTTTATCTCATCGCCTTGATGAAACCAGCGACCTGCACTATCAATTAAAAATGTGCCTACACCGCACTCACTGGCATGCCAATGCTCAGTGGGAGAATGCGCTGACACATAGTGCTCTACCAGCTTGTCTAATTTATTTGTCATGAAAGACCAAGTTAAATGTCACAGGGACCGTATGTGCGATGCTGTTCAACCCAGCCAGTTTACGCAGCGCTTCGATACCATCCGTCATTGCAAAGTCATGGCTGTTAATTAACACGGCGCGCAGAGGTGAAACCTGCAATATCTTATCTTGCTTATTGACCATCAAATCAAGTTTCAAAACCAAACTTTTCCCATGTAAATTAAGCGTCACAGGTACCGCTTTGAGTACTTGTGGGCCCGATGCAAGCTGGGATAACCAAGGCTTGATGTCCGCAACAATACTGGCAGTTTGATATTGTGACACTTCAAACAACACCTTCTTCATACGTTCATTTCTAATTGGGATCAAAGATTCAATACTGCTTAAATCGATATCAATGCTCACTTGACCTGCATCGTTTATCGCGCCTGATAGAGATGTGAAATGGTGATTTTCAGCAATACTATTCAATTTAATTGAGGTGAAACTGAGATCACTCAACTCATTATCCAGCTGCCAAGCAGACACAACATGGGACATAAAACACAAGCTACCCACTAAAAAAGGCTTAAGCATGACGCATTCCTATTTATAAATTTTTTCACATCTTAACAAATAAATATGGAGAGAGTTAGGCCAGCCAAGAGTCGATTGAAAAATTATAATGCACGGCTTGGTTCGGGTTGCGTAAGCATATAGTTCAGGGTAGTCAGGAGTGAAAAATCGGCTCGTATAAACCTTTTACGAGCCGTTATAGCAATCTGGGGAGAAGCTATCAATACACAGTATCCTCTTTCGAGAGATACATCATCAACAGGATGTCCTACAGGATGAGGACGGCGCGAACTTTAGCAAATAGCCATCTAGAAATAAACAGCACAAAGCAAATAACGAGCCAATTTGATATTTAATAAACAAAGGTGTGATATTTTTTACTTAAACTTTACACCAGACCAGTAAATTCGGGACGTAGAGGACGAATAGGCAATAAAAACAAAAAGGGCATAGCGTCGCTATGCCCACAAATTCAAACTTAAGCTATTTGACTAATTAATGTGCCTGTTCCCAGTTTTCGCCGTGATCAGCTTCAACCACAAGCGGTACATCAAGCTTCGCAGCTTCACTCATTAATTGACAAATGTGTTCACTAAATTCAACGACTTTGTCAGCTTTGATTTCAAATACCAATTCATCGTGCACCTGCATAAGCAGCTTAATTTCATCTTGGCTATGCGCTTGCAGCCATTGGTGCACTTTAATCATGGCCTTTTTAATAATGTCTGCAGCAGTACCTTGCATCGGCGCATTAATTGCGGCACGCTCAGCCGCTTTGCGACGTGCGCCATTACGCGCTTTGATATCAGGCAAGTAAAGACGGCGACCAAACAAGGTCTCAACATAGCCTTGCTCAGCAGCCTTCTCGCGCGTACTTTCCATATACTCTAATACACCTGGGAAGCGCTCAAAGTATTTATCCATATAATGTTGCGCTTCATTACGGGGGATATCTAGCTGACGAGCAAGACCAAATGCACTCATACCATAAATCAGACCAAAGTTAACCGCCTTGGCTTTGCGACGCATATCTGACGTAACTTCCTCAAGCGGTACAGAGAACACCTCTGAAGCCGTGGCACTGTGTACATCTTTACCCTCAGCAAATGCACTTAATAAGCCCTTATCTTGAGACAAATGCGCCATAATGCGCAGCTCAATTTGACTGTAGTCGGCCGCTAAAATGACGTGTCCTTCATCCGCAACAAAAGCCTGACGGATCCGACGCCCTGCCTCATTACGAATTGGAATATTTTGTAAATTTGGATCACTAGAACTCAAGCGCCCAGTCGCTGTCACCGCTTGATGGTACGAAGTATGCACACGTTGCGTATCCGCATTCACCAATTTAGGTAACTTGTCTGTATACGTTGACTTTAATTTGGCCAAACCTCGATGCTCGATGATTAGCTTTGGCAATGGATAGTCGTGCGCAAGCTCCTGTAGCACTTCTTCAGCAGTTGAAGGGGCACCTTTTGGCGTTTTCTTTAACACTGGCAACCCTTGTTTTTCAAATAGAATTGCCTGTAATTGTTTAGTAGAGCTTAAATTAAACTCTTCTTCAGCAAGCGCATACGCTTCTTGCTCAAGCTCAGCCAAGCGCTTTTCGATTTCTAAGCTTTGCTCACCCAACATCATACTATCAATTTGAACACCGGTGCGCTCCATATCAGAGAGTACATTGATCAATGGCAACTCAATCTCTTTAAACACACTGATTAAACTGCTTTCTTGCTCTAATAAAGGCCATAAATGCTGATGTAGGCGCAAAGTAATGTCAGCATCTTCAGCGGCATATGGCGCTGCTTTATCTAACTCTATTTGATTGAATGTCAGCTGCTTTTTACCTTTACCTGCAATGTCTTCAAAGCTGATATTTTTATGACCTAGGTACTTGAGTGCCAATGAATCCATGTCATGACGGGTACCAACACTGTTAAATACATATGACTCAAGCATAGTATCAAACTCAATGCCATTTAATGAGATACCAGCGCGTGCCAATACACTCTTGTCATATTTTAAGTTTTGTCCAACTTTTTTAATGTTGTGATCTTCTAGGATCGGCTGTAACAGCTCAAATACTAAGGCCTTATCTAGCTGCTCTGGCGCGCCCATATAGTCGTGCGTCAAAGGCAAATACGCCGCTTCACCTGCTTCCACAGCAAAGCTCATTCCCACCAAATCCGCTTGCATATAATCTAGGCTGGTCGTTTCCGTATCAAAAGCGAATACCTCTGCAGTTTTAAGCTTTTGAACCCAAATATCCAGCTGCTCGGTCGTCAGAATCGTTTCGTAATTGCCTTTGATCACAGGCTGTGGTGATTCCACAGCAGCTGATGCTGAGCTATCTTTGCTTGCTTTGCCATCTAATAGCTCCGCAAGCCAACGCTTGAACTCACATTGACCATATAATTCAACCAATCGATCTTTATCCATTGGCTGGATCTTAAAGGTCTCCAAATCTTCCTCAACTTCACAATCCAGCTTGATGGTCGCAAGCTCATACGACAACTCAAGCTGATCTTTATGCTCCTCTAGCTTTTTCGCCATACTTTTTGACCCTCGAAAACCGAGTGGTGCAATTTCATCAAGGTTATCGTACAGCGTTGTAATTGAGCCTAAGCCCTGTAACATTGCCAGCGCCGTTTTTTCACCAACGCCCGGTACACCTGGAATGTTATCGACCTTGTCACCCATCAAAGCAAGGAAATCAATGATTAGTTCAGGACCAATACCAAACTTATCGACCACCCCAGCAGGATCTAAAACCGTATCCGTCATCGTGTTGATCAACGTCACATGCTCATTGACTAACTGAGCCATGTCTTTGTCACCGGTACTGATCAAAACATGACGCTGTTGTTCTGACGCTATACGCGAGAATGTGCCAATCACGTCATCCGCTTCTACCCCAGCAATACTCACCAGTGGCAGACCCATTGCTTTTATGATCTCATGAATGGGTTCAATTTGCGTACGCAAATCATCTGGCATGGGCGGCCTGTTTGCCTTGTACTCAGAGTACATGTCATTTCTAAACGTCGGCCCTTTTGCATCAAACACGACCACCATGTGGCTAGGATCAAATTGTTTGAGCAAGCTTTTAAGCATATTGATTACGCCGTAGATTGCACCAGTGGCTTCACCCTGAGAATTCGTCAAGTGGGGTGGCGCATGATAAGCACGGAATAAATAGGAAGAACCATCCACTAAAATTAATGGGTTTTCTGGGATCTGAGGCATAATATTTTGGATCCTAATAAAAGAAATTTAATAACTTGCTAAGGATGCCACAAGGCATAGCATAAAACGAGAGGAGTGCAATGAAACTTAGCAAGGAAAAACTGTGGATAACTTTGTAGATAAACACAAGAAAAGCACCAGCGATAAAATAAAGCTAGTGACCAAACAAATATAAATAACTGATAAATAATGTAAAATACAAAAGAGAAATCTTGAACACCACCATATCAATTTGTGGAAATGTCATAACTCATGTATTTTTCACCCTAGAAAACTGGTGATAAAACGACCCGTTATTTCGAGCGGACGCGTATACTAACATAATTGATCAAAGATCAAAGCAGATCCTTTATATTTTTTTTCACAGTTGACATTCTTACATTGAATATAGCAGGCACAATAAGCCTTAGGAGATAACAAATGAAACAAGTAGCAATCATTTTTAGTGGTTGTGGGGTATTTGACGGTGCTGAGATCCATGAATCAGTGTTGACCATGCTGCACCTAGAACAACAAAACATCGCCTATCGTTGTTTTGCACCAAACATTGACCAGCACCACGTCATCAATCACATCACAGGTGAGGAGCAAGCTGAGTCTCGCAATGTATTGACCGAGGCCGCACGCATTGCGCGAGGTGATATCACCGATCTGGCGCAGCTTAATGTCGATGAGTTTGCAGCACTAGTGATCCCTGGTGGCTTTGGCGTCGCTAAAAACTTGTCGGATTTTGCTTTTAAAGGCGCTGAGTCTCAGATACTCGACTCGCTCAAGTCTGTATGCCAACAATTTAATGCGCAAAACAAACCAATTACATATCTGTGCATTGCACCCGCACTCATAGGCCATATTCACCAAACAGGTACCAAAGCCACGATAGGTAATGATGCTGATACCGCCGCCGCGGTGAATGCACTTGGTGCCACGCACGTAGACTGTGCTGTTACGGATATCGTTGTAGACGAACAACAAAAAGTTATCAGTACGCCCGCTTACATGTTAGCAAGCAACATCAGTGAAGCCTCCGCGGGTATCGAAAAAGCGATTGTACGTCTCGCTCAACTGATCGCTTAACAAGTCAGTCTTTTGCTCCAAAAAATTTGCTTGGTTTTAAGCACAAATGACCAAATCTTTGCCCTAACGCAATAAAATTTGTTTTTTATACGCTTAAGATCAAGTTTAAATTTTAACTAATTAGGTGGTGACGTTATACTCAATTAGGAACCGTCATCCGTCGTGCTTCGTGATCGAAGACATTAAATTTGAAGTGAGCAAGGTAAATGAAGAAACTGTCAGCAGCACTCTTAATGCTATCCACGGCCACCGTCGCCCAGCCGTATGATAATTCTCTAACCGAAGAAGCCATCAAAAAGCGTTTAGCCCCAATAGGTTCAGTCTACTTAGCCGGTGCTGAAGATACGGCAGCCGCAGCCCCATCAGGCCCTCGCTCTGGTGAGCAAATATATCAAGCATCTTGTTTTGCTTGTCACGGTACAGGGGCACTTGGCGCGCCTAAAACAGCAGATGAATGGGCGACCCGTTTAAGTAAAGGCGCTGACGTATTACTTGATCACGCGATAAATGGATTCAATGCGATGCCACCAAAGGGCACGTGTATGGACTGTAGTGACGATGAAATACAAGCCGCTATCGACTTTATGCTCAAATAGAAGTCGTATAAAAAACAGAGACAAATACTCGCTTATTTGTCTCTATTAAGGCAAAATGTTTATCATAGAATTGAATTAACATTTTACACTTGACCCCTAAAGTCAAAAGTGAAAATATAAAGTTTAATAAATAAACAATAATAGCCTTTGGTTTAATCATTGGAAGATCCAAACGACGTTGCAATTCGCAAGCTTACTCGAAAGAATCGCCGCTTAGAGTCCTTGCTGAAAAAATACAAACAAAACTATCACTTGCAACATGCCTTGATACAGCTTTCTGAGCAGGCTAGCACAGTTGCCGAGCTGACCCTTCTATACCCTGCTATCCACAGCATTTTAGAGCAACATTTACCAAGCAAAAGCTTTTATGTTGTATTACAGAACCAATTTACCCAAACCTTAGAGCTTTCCTATTTCGTCGACGAAAAAGACGGGATCTCAGTGCCACTCCATGAATCGCATCATTTTGATCAGGGTGTCACAGGGTATGTATTTAATACCAAAAAGGTTTTGTATTTAACCAAGGATGAAATGCAGCAAATGATAGATGACTGCAAATTCAAAGCCTTGGGTAGCCCCGCAGAACACTGGGTAGGCGTACCAATATTCCGGGATAAAAATATTATTGGCGTAATGGTCTCGCAAAGTTATCGACCTCAACAAGCTTATAGTGAACATCAAATTGAGCTTCTTGAGGTGATGTCTTTGTACCTAGCAACAGCCATTGAGCGTGTTAAAAAGCGTGAATTGCTAGAGTCTGAAGTTAAGATCCGTACTCGTGCATTAATGCAAAGTAACGACGCACTCAATAAAGAAATAGAACAACGTAAACGGGCACTAGAGCGACAGCAAATATTATTTAAGATTTCTGAATTGGCAACTCAATTTAGTGATATCGATGATGTATATAAACAGGTTCATAAAATAATTCGCTCCATTACTTTTGCGAATAATCTCTACATTGCTTTGCACGATACCGGCTCTAATTGGTTGAGCTTCCCTTATTGCGTCGATGAAGTCACTGAGTATCGACCACGGCCTTTTGCCAAAGGCTACAGTGAACTTGTGATCACCACAGAGCGCAGTCAGCTGATAGACACACAGCGTGCTGCAATTTTGATAGACGGTGGTGTGGTGCGACGTCCTCTTGACTATGATGATTTGGAAACGGCCACCAGCTGGTTAGGTGCGCCACTCAAAACCGCCAAAGGGGTTATTGGGTTAATAGCTTGCCAAGCTTATAACCATGAATACGAATATAATCATGAAGATGTTGAACTGATCTCGTTCGTATCCAACCAAATTGCATCTGTTTTACAAACGCATTTAGCGAATCAAGCGCTCAAAGCGAGCAACCAAGAGTTGGAACATCGCGTAGCCGAAAAAACCAAAGCATTGCGTCAGACAAACTTACACCTACAAATGCAAATTGAAGAACGTAAGAAAATTGAGCAGCAGCTTTATCATGATGCACACCACGATCCACTTACATCATTGCCGAACCGCAGCCTTTTTTTAACTCAGCTTGAAAAAACGCTGCAAAAGTACCAGCGATACCCTGAGCATAACTTTGCGGTGCTCTTTATTGATCTAGACAAGTTTAAAGTGATCAATGATGAACTGGGGCACCAAGCTGGCGATCAATTCTTAATCTGGGTCAGCACGGCATTTTCAGAGTGTATCCGCGAGCACGACCTGCTTGCACGCCTCGCCGGTGATGAATTTGTCATTTTGCTCGATCATCTCACGGACAAACAACAAGCGGAAGATGTGGCAAAGCGACTCATTCGAGTGATGCAGCAGCCTTTCTGCATGAAAGGGGTTTGTATGCAAAGTGGTGCCAGTATTGGCATTACCTACAGCAATAAAAATTACAAAAATACCGATGAAATTATTCGTGATGCTGATGCCGCGATGTACTATGCAAAAAATGCTGGCCGCGGTCGTTATGAGTTTTATCATCCGCTACTCACCGCTTCTGCAGGGAGTACAAATAAACCGGAAGAGCAACACCATTTAACGGCCTTACCGACGCACTTTAGAAGTACCGACATCGTTGATTTTACCAATCACGCATCACATATTATTACCTTAGAAGCGTTTGGCGAGCACCCCGTACTAGGGAGCACCAGTTTTGATGTATTGAAGAAGTTTGCGGCCGCGAAAGATGAGCATTTAGACATAGAACTAGGGTTGTTAGAAAAAGCCTTAAAGATTGCCCAAAGCTATGATCAAGACGTGCTTTTCGCATGTTCAACGATCATTTTAGAATCTTCTGCTTTTTCAACTTTAGAACAGTTGCTCAGCCTCAATGATACGCAGCTGTGCCTAATGTTTGATGAAAATGAGGTACGCTATGCATCTAGCGTACAGTTAGAAAACCTCAAAGAGCTGCCACAATTAGGCGTCAATATTGGCCTCAATGATTTCGCCAAAGAGCGATGTGATTTGGCTTTTTTGAGTAGTATTGATTTTAAATATGTTTTACTAAGTTCAGTATTCAGTAAGCGCGTGCTACAACAAAACAGTTACGATATTCAATTACAAGGCATTTTAGCGATCACCAAATTAAAATCGATTCAGGTTATCGCCAAAGGGCCTGCTATTTTAAACTTTAGAAGTTTACTGGAAAAACATGGGTTAAAACTGTTTTTTGGCAAACAGCAAAATTTAAAGAGTGCTCGTCAAAACATCACTGGTATCGACGAGCAAGAAACTCTAACGTTTTAACATCGCACGTAAATTGGCCACGCGCGCCTGGCCTTTTTCCATTCTCTCTGATTGTGACACCACCGCTTTTTTGCCTTCAAACTGAAGATCATCTTGCGGTAATTCTTGTACAAAGCGACTCAGCTCTGGTGTTATTTGCTCACCAAACTGACGACGAGATTTTGCATAAGTGAGCGTCAGCGTCTGCTGGGCACGGGTGATCCCTACATAAGCCAAGCGCCGTTCCTCTTCTACATTGTCTTCATCAATACTGGTTTGGTGTGGCAATAACCCTTCTTCCATTCCCACCATAAAGACATGCGGATATTCCAGACCTTTTGAAGCATGTAAAGTCAATAGCTGTACAGCATCGCTCTCATCTTCTTCTTCATTACGCTCTAACATATCTCTGAGCGTAAGCTTAGTCACTACTTCAGATAAGGTCATCGGGGGATTATCTGCATCCCCTGTGAGCATGTCACTGATCCAACGATACAATTCAGAGACATTTTTCATGCGCATTTCTGCTGCTTTTGCGCTGGGTGAAGATTCGTATAAATAGGTCTCATAATTGATCTCACGGATCATATCTTTCACCGCTTCGAGCGTATCTCCTCGTACAGCACGATCACTCAACTCCACCACCCAACGCGCAAAGCCCGCCAACGCATTGTACCCTTTGCCAGTCAAACGCTGTGTTAGGTCACTATCAAAGCACGCCTCAAACAAGCTAATATGTTTGTCATTCGCCAAACTGCCGAGCTTTTCGAGCGTCACAGGACCAATTTCTCGTCTTGGCGTGTTAACGATGCGCAAAAATGCATTGTCATCATCTTGGTTTACCAAGAGACGTAAATAAGCCATGATGTCTTTGATTTCACTGCGAGCAAAAAATGACATGCCGCCACTGATCTTATAAGGAATGCGGTTAGCCATGAGGGCTTTTTCAAACACGCGCGCTTGGTGGTTGCCTCGATATAAAATGGCATAGTCTTTATAGCTGGTACGCTTCATAAATTTATGCGAAATGATTTCTGCCACCACTCGCTCAGCTTCATGCTCTTCATCACGGGTGGCAATCACACGCAGAGGATCACCATAGCCCAATTCACTGAATAGCTTTTTATCAAATTCATGGGGGTTATTGGCAATCAGGATATTCGCAGACTTCAATATACGACCTGCACTTCGGTAATTTTGCTCCAGTTTGATCAACCGCAGTCCAGGATAGTCTTTGCTCAGCAACACCAAGTTTTGCGGTTTTGCACCACGCCATGAGTAAATCGACTGATCATCATCGCCGACCACCGTAAACCGAGCACGCTCACCTACAAGTAATTTAACCAGTTGATATTGACTGGTATTGGTATCTTGATACTCATCCACTAGCAAGTATCTAAACTGATTTTGCCAGCGCTCTCTCACTTGCGCTGAGCTCCCTAACAATAGCGTTGGAACCATGATCAGATCATCAAAGTCTAAAGCGTTATAGGCTCTCAGCTGTGTTTGATAGCGAGCATACAACTGCGCAAAAAGTGCTTTTTGCGGTTCACGGGCTTCTCTAATGGCACGCTCAGGTAATATCAGATCATTTTTCCAGTTACCGATCTGCATCTTCAGCAAATTAAGCAAGTCTTTGTCTTTTTCCAGCTCTTTTTCAGTCAACTCTGAGAGCAACTGATTGGTATCTTGATCATCAAACAGTGAAAATCCAGGTTTAAAGCCCAGAGTTTTTACTTCCTTTTTGATGATGTTCAATCCCAAGGTATGAAATGTCGAGATCCATAAGCCTTTTGCGTCTTGCTTCCCAAGCGTCTGTGATACACGCTCTCGCATCTCTTTGGCCGCTTTGTTAGTGAAAGTTACCGCGGCAATATTGCGCGCTTTGTATTCACATTGCTGAACCAAATATGCAATTTTATTCGTGATCACACGGGTTTTTCCTGAACCTGCCCCTGCCAATACGAGGCATGGACCACTAATATATTTAACGGCTTCATCTTGTTTGGGATTGAGTTTCATAAAAGGCGAGTACCCTGAGTAACTGGAGCCGCCTAGTTTATCTTATTAATGCCACAATACCAATTTGCAATGTTTTGATTATGATTAAACATTAAGGCGGTTAGATACGTAAGACAGATTAAAATGCGTTTATCGACATGGCGGTTTACGGTAAGATATTGCGCATTAACTAGCTATAAGGCACTGACATGATAAACCCAGCAAAAATCGAAGAGATCGCAAAACAGATCTCAAGCAACATGCCACAAGGTGTGCGTAATTTAGCAGAAACGTTCGAAGCAAAAACCAAGCAAGCAATTCAAACAAAATTGACCGAAATGGATTTTGTTAGCCGTGAAGAGTTTGATATTCAAAGTAAAGTGTTGATCAGAACACGTGAAAAGCTTACTGAGCTAGAAGCCAAAGTAGCAGAATTAGAAGCAAAACTAGAAAAGCAAAGCGACGCTGAATAAGACTTTAAGTTTTGAAAAATACATCGAGCACGTTGTTTAACGTGCTTTATGTGAATAAGACTGAAATACAAAATAGAGTGCCACCTTGGCTTGTCACATCGATGATAGCCTCCACCACGATAGTAAGTCCTATCACTGTAACGTCTCAAAAATCAAGTTGGTCCAAATGAGAAACTAAGGACTTTTGGTATCAGTCTTTGATTACCCTTTTTGGAAAATTAAAGTGCGTCTAAATATTCACTGAATATATTTAAGAAATGTTCACTCTAGGACAAACTGACGAAACTAACTTTCTCACCCATGTTTAATATTAGTATGAGTAAATCTCTAGTTTGTCCCTGTACTAAATCCCCGTGGCGAAACCAAAATATAAAATAAAGAATAGTTAAACGATTACTTCAGTGAAAAATATCTTAGAGTGAACTTTTAATTCGTCGCTTCATAATTATTTTCTCTAACTCAGCAATTGAATTGCCAGGCTCAGCCGCGTTTATGGGTAAGACTATATCCGGCTCTATCGGGTCATGACATTTCACTGCGCCGGCCGAACGAGTAAATATTGCGGTTGGTATGGTAACTTCCAGTTTTGACCCAGCCAATTGAAATGGTTGAATTCTACCAGTCGTACATGACCTCCCCCCTGTTCGCTGACCGACAATTACGGCTTGTTCAGCATCTTGAAATGCAGTTAAAAACAAAATTGTTGATGAGTAACTCAATGGCCCCATTAATAAATATGCTTTACCGGGAATTTTATGATTTTCTTTCCCCGAGACAGGTATAAGCGGTTCATATGGACCACTCACTATAGAGCCTAATTCGCCTTTTACTGGCCCAAGCTTTAAATTGCGTTCGGTGAGGCGAATTTTAAATTTAGATATAAATGGAAATGGCTTTGAGGCAACATAAGGCGCAATGCCTCCTTGCCAGTAATGGTCCGTTCCACCGGGGTTGGTGCGTACATCTATAATGACGTCTTGCACTTTTTCTTGCTTAAATGCCAACCAGGTTTCTTCCATAAATTTAAAAAATGACTCTTCAAGGTAAGGAGGGTAATAGAATCTATCAATACGCAAATAGCCAATATTGTTATTTAAGATCTTCCGACTGGCAAAGTCATCAATGGTGAAGGTAGATTTATCACGCTCGCCAAAGACGCCATCAATCACAGCCTCTCGTCGCTTAGAGCCACTGTATATCTCAAAGTGATAATCACCTGAGTCGCCGTACATTAGCCAAAACATTTTAGCAAACCTATCTGAAGCCAGGGCTTGACGATGAATTAAAGAATCACCATGCATCCGGCTTAAAATTGTGTCAACCACATCACTTGCAGCACTGCCATTGATCTTAGTTATTTCATCACCCAAATTTATATCAAGTGACTCGTATTTGTTGGTATTGACGTAAAGCTTATTCGATTTACTGATCCGTATATCAATAGGAAAAAGTTGTCCCCTGTTTTCAATATGCTGGTTATAGCTTTTATCTAATTCGGGATAAAAAATTGCCATATGACCATCAGAGAAAAATGGATTGAGTTGAGACATATATTTCCATGCTTCAAATTGGTTAAGTGGAGCATCAAGCTCCTCTGACAATTTATCTATATGTAACTTCGCCGCTTCTACATCCATCGTAAAGCTGGGATCTGGGTGGGTACTATCTAGTAGTTCCTTTAACTGCATAAGATCACTTTTTAGTGCATTGATCGAAATTAATGTCGTTTTCGATTGATTAATTTGTTGAGGCGATGAACAGGCCATTAGTAAAGCCACACCGAGTACAATCAATATTTTTATCATGTAATACCCTAATTATAAACAGTTTTATAGAATTTCAATCTCAATTTACAATCTTTAACCCATGAAATAAAATGATAAGAACTAACATGCTCATGAATAGAATTTATAAGGAAGATTGTGAGTAAGCTACCACCATTGAAATCTATGCAAGCATTTGAAGCCACTGCAAGGCATTTGAGCTTTAGCCTTGCTGCACAAGAACTATGTGTAAGCCAAAGTGCAATTAGTCATCAAATTAAGTCACTGGAATTATTTTTAGACAAAAAGCTATTCACAAGAAGCAACAATAAAATTTCATTGACTGGAGATGGTGATATTTTTTTCTCAGTGATAAGAGAGTGCTTTAAGCGAATGCAAACGGTCACAGACCATCTTATCCTGGAGAAGAATGTTAAGCTCAAAGTGATAGCACAAACCGCTATTGCGGTAGAATGGATGGCACCTAGAATACCTGAGTTTAATGAATTACACCCCGACATTAGCATAGACTTCTCAATGACAGGAGAAGCTGAAGTAACAGATCCATTAGAGTACGATGTTTTAGTCGGCGCCTGGCCTGCTCCACCAAACTTTATTACCAAACAGATCAGAGAGGAATATTGGTTTCCAGTTTGCGCTCCAGAAATCTATAAGAAATTAGACTTAAAAAGACCGCAATCCTTATTAGACTTCCCGCTCATAAGCTCCGAGAACGGACAAGATTGGTTAATTTGGATACAGCAACAAAAGCTAGATATTCCTAGAAACTTAACAGTTCAGCACGTAAGCCATGGGTTGTTAGCAGCTAAAATAGCCCAAGGGAAAGGCGGTATAGCGATGAGCTCCGATTTTATTATTAATAATAGTATCAAACAAGGTCAGCTCATTGCCCTGGATAATTTAAGTTTCCATTTACCTTGGGGCGACTTTTTCATTCACTTTAGCGCAGGAAGTCATTACCGCGATCAAATTGAAACCTTTGTTGAGTGGCTAATCGAGGAGTGCAACAAAGGGAAATAACAACCTCTTAGTAATCTTAACAGCATCACTCCGGTTTAGTTGACCAAGTATGTCTATTGAACATACTTCACACACGCCACTTAGTAAGCGTTTTTTGCCTGTCATATTCAGCTTAAATCTATTCATCGAAGCGGCTAGGGCAAACATCTGCAATACACTTAATGCTATTGCATGTGGATTACACTGTTTGCTCAGCCGCCTTATCTAAATGACGCGTGACTAACGAGAGCAAAGATTGCTCATAGCTCATCGCCAAACAAGATTGAGAGCTCACGCCTGGTACCAACTCGTTAAGTAGGCCATCTGCCAGCCCATACACCCAACCATGCACTTTTAGCTGTTGTCCGCGCTGCCATGCGTCTTGCACTATACTCGTGCGACAAACATTGCGCACTTGCTCGATGACATTCAGCTCGCATAATACATTGCTGCGCTCAACCTCAGTGACTTCACGTAACAGTGCCTGATGCTTTTCTTTGATATCAACAACATGTCTCAGCCAATTATCGATTAAGCCAAACTTGGCCCCATCCAGCGCCGCTTTGACTCCACCACATCCATAATGTCCTACGACCATAATGTGGCTCACTTTCAATACTTCAACGGCATACTGCATGACTGACAAACAATTATGATCCGTATGCACCACCACATTGGCTACATTGCGATGTACAAATAACTCGCCGGGTAAAAGATCGACAATTTCATTGGCAGGTACTCTAGAATCCGAACAACCTATCCACAAGTAATCGGGGTTTTGTTGCATCGACAATGTCTTAAAAAACGCCGGATCACGCGCTTGCGTCCGCTTAGCCCATTGGCGATTATTCTCCAATAAATGTGCTAAATGATTGGTATGTTTATGGCACATTCTATTTCCTCATTGCGACTGGCGTCTCGTCGCCTGTATCAGTAAATTCCTTGGTGTCAGTGACTTTTCACAAAACTGTTCAAGTGTCACGTCATACCCCTTAGCATGCAAATATAACACTCTATCTAACACAAGCCACAATTCAATGGCACGCCTAAACCCGTGGCGAACTAACTCTATGCGTTCAGTCACTTTTTGCCTTTTTTCTGCCTGCGCCAAATACCGCGGATAATCTATCTCAGCAGGCAATTCGATGCCTTTCTTTTGTGCAGCCCATGCACAGAAATCTGCAAACTCTCCAGAAAACACAGCCTTATTCACAGACGGCACACTCACATAGTGATCTGTGTGCGTGATCTCTCGACGCAGTGCATCAAAAGCCAATCGCCATAACACCTCTTTTTTACGCACTTTAGCCACACGTGCCGGTGCTGTCACAGTTTCTTGTAGTGCCAACTTCATGTCATTATGCGTTAGACGTACTGCGCTACTTTTGCCTACCTCACTCATCGGCTGGTATTCGTCGCTCGTGAACAAGTGATAACAACAGGGTGATAAGCTTATTTTCTCACACCCGGCAGCCGCAGCTTCACGCATAAAGTTTTGATGAAGCTTGCCACATGCATGCAATGCCACCGCATGTTGCTGAGCTTTAAAGTGGTGACTCACAGGTTCTGTTAATACATCAGCACAGTGAAAAGTCATATCTAATTTTTGTTGTGCAGCACTTTGTGCTCCTTGCTCACACAGGTGTGCTTGCAGCTCAATACTGTCCACATGAGGCACCCCCGTATAGGCCAAGATCCTACCTAAATGCCCTTTACCTGCACACCACTCTAATACTGGCAATTGGCGCTCATTTAAAGCGGATACAAAGTCTTGCAACTGACCTACTTTTCTCCCTTTTATGCCATTGCTCAACCAAAAGGGCAGCTCAGGTCGATGATGTTCAGTTAAGTGTATCTGTGTCAGTGTGCTTATCTCAGCGAGCTGCGGGATATAATTTGACAGAGTCTGTTGCAACGCACTTTGATCCATATCTAATGCGCTCAAAGTCGCCTCATCCAACCCCGATAGATAGTCGTCTAATTCAGGCCATGGTGTGACAAGGTGGTCAAAGGCAATCAGTTGCCAATACTGACGTGTTTCATGGAGTAGCCTATCAAGTGACTGAAAATGCGTGATGTAAGACGAGATCATAAGCTTTATTGATTACTGCAATTCGCTACATTGTATGCTATCTACGCCATGATAGAAAACGCTACACTAATCCATCACACGATAATTTTTTCTTTGCAGGACCAAGCTCACATACATGGGAATGCATAACACACTCATCACAATGGCTAAGATTAGCATCCATGACCAGTTAATCTCAGACTTGCTTTTCTCCGAATATAAAAATGCGCCTTTATGCTCATGAAAGCTGGCAATGTCTAGATGATACAACTGGGCGATCCACTGCCAACGTGCCAATGACATATTCCCAATTGGGATCCCTGGCGCTTTAATAAAAGGTACTAACTTATCTGCTTCATTGGCTAACTCTTCAAAATTCTTTTCCGTGGCATATAACTTTGTTATTTGTAGCGCTTCATCCAAATTGGCCAACGCATAACGCCATCCTTTGAGGCTTGCGCTACGAAACTTGGCGACCATATCTGGACGATATTTATAGACATCTTCTGAAGTAAACAAAATGTCTGCATACACATTGATGCCATAATGCTTGGGGCAGATCTGTCGCGTTGCGACCCCTTGCTGTGCCATTTTGAATGGCTCATTAGATACATACACTTGAAGCGCATCAAATTTACCCGTTTTAAAATCCTCAAGAGGCGACAACCCCGAGTAAATAGGCAGTTGACTCACATCGATACCAGCACGCTCTAAAATAAGCACTAACTCAGCCCCTTCAGTACGTCCCAAATGACTTATTTTTTTTCCTTGGAAATCTTTTGGTGAATATATATCACTGTCGGCACGGACCATCCAACAATAGGGAGAGGATTGAAATACTGACGCAAGCGCAACTAAGGGCTTGCCTTGCATGCGCTGTTCGAGCAAACCAGAGTGAGTAACCCCGAACTGAGCTTGTCCAGAGAGCACTTTAAACTGCTCATCTGGCTGGTGCTTTAACGCAGGGACAATATTGACATCTAAGCCAACTTGCCGATAAAAGCCTTTTTGTTTGGCAACATAATAGCCAGCAAATTGGAATTGATGCACCCACTTTAACTGCAGTGTCACTGGCTCTAGGGCTGTTGCACATGCACAAAAAAATACAAACAAAACAACAATGAAACAACGGAGCATAAGCTGTCCTTAGTATATTCACCTTTGAATATAGAACTCCAAGGACAGAAAAGACAGTTATATCTGGTCACTCAACTTACTTTCAGTGCATAGTCCTGATCGGATTTTAAATATTGTGAAAAACATGGGTTGTCGGTTTCATCACGATAATCATAGCCCAGCCGGCCTAAATGCTCTTCAAACTTAGCATATTCTTGTGCCGCCATTTCAAACCCTGCAAGGACATGACCTTTTGCGGCGCCATGATTACGATAATGAAACAAGGTGATATTCCATTCGCACCCTAAAGTCTCGAGAAATCTTAATAAAGCACCTGGGTACTCAGGAAATTCAAAACGAAGCAATCGTTCTTGAACCTCTACAGGCGGTTTTCCACCGACCATATAACGAATATGCAGCTTCGCTAATTCATTATCGGATAAATCCGTGTATTCATAGCCATTATCAGTGAGGCTCTGCTTCAGTTCTTGAAGTTCCTGCTCAGCATTGCGCAACCCAACACCAACAAAAATTTGCGCTCGGCTACCACCAGCAAAACGATAATTGAATTCAGTGATAGAGCGACCACCTAGGGTTTGGCAAAACTGCTTAAAGCTGCCTTTTTGCTCATCAATCGTCACCCCAAACAAGGCTTCACTCTTAGCGCCTAACGCGGTGCGTTCAGCAATATATCGTAATCGGTCAAAGTTTAAATTAGCACCTGAAAGTACAGCAGCTAAAGACAGTGCAGACTCATCATGCTGAGCGCTCCATTTCTTTAGTCCAGCTAACGCAACGGCGCCTGATGGTTCTGCGATTGCCCTCGTCTCTACAAATATATCTTGTACTGCTGCGCAAATTTCATCGGTGGAGACCAATATCACTTCATCGCAGTAAGTCTGCGCAAGTCGAAATGTTTCTTCACCGATCCGTTTCACCGCGATCCCATCTGCAAAACAGCCTACTTGCTCCAACTCTACTGGTTGACCCCGTTGCATTGCAGCATGCAAACACGCGCTTTCCGTCGCTTCGACGCCAACCACACGTATATCGGGACGCAGTGATTTAATGTAAACGGCCATGCCTGCAAGTAAACCACCACCCCCAACAGGGATAAATACCACATCGAGCTTATCCAACTGCTGCATCATTTCTCGTGCAACAGTCCCTTGACCCACGATCACATCTTTGTCATCAAATGGCGGTACAAAGACCCCACTTTCTTGCTGACATAACGATTGCGCATAGGTATTCGCCGCATCAAAGTGATGACCATGTAATACAACATGGCCGCCCAAATTTCGCACAGCGTTCACTTTAATCTCAGGCGTTGTCACGGGCATGACTATCGTCGTACGGTGGCCTAGATGGGCAGCACTCAGTGCGACCCCTTGTGCATGATTACCTGCTGATGCAGTGATGACATGAGAATTAGCAGGTAATTGGCGCAATTTGTTATATGCGCCTCTGAGTTTGAAAGAATAAACAGGCTGTTGGTCTTCCCGCTTTAGCCAAACTTGGTGCTTGAGCCGTTCCGATAACCCTTTTAAGTGACTCACATCCGTTTGTTTCACCAATGGGGCCATATTCGCTTGAATAATCGCCCGAAAGTAATCTAGCTCTTGTGCCACCATCGCTAACTGAGCTCCTCTAATTTCTCTAAATCACGCACAGCCCCTTTGTCTGCACTGGTTGCCAGCAATGCATATGCTTTTAATGCAGGCGTCACGACTCGTTCGCGATCAACAGGCTTATATGCCTCTTTACCACGCGCAAGCTGCTTCTCTCTGCGCAGAGCAAGTTCAGTGTCATCGAGTAATACATCAATGCCACGTGTATGTATATTAATCGCTATCAAATCGCCATTTTCAATCAATGCCAATGTGCCTTCGCTCGCAGCTTCCGGTGAGACATGACCAATTGATAGGCCTGAAGTGCCCCCAGAAAAACGGCCGTCGGTCAGTAACGCACAGTCTTTATCAAGGCCCATAGATTTTAAGTAACTGGTTGGATAAAGCATTTCTTGCATGCCCGGACCACCTTTTGGCCCCTCATACCGGATCACCACGACATCGCCCTTTTTAACTTGGCCACCCAAGATCCCTTCAACTGCATCATCTTGTGATTCATACACCACAGCAGGGCCTGTGAATTCCAACATTTCATCTACCACCCCAGCGCTTTTAACAATACAGCCATCAGGGGCAAGGTTGCCAGTTAAGACCGCAAGGCCACCATCTTGGCGAAATGCATGCTCAGCACTGCGAATACACCCGCCTTCTCGGTCCAAATCTAATGTATCCCAACGGTATTCTTGGCTCATTGCTTGCGTTGTACGGATCCCAGCTGGACCTGCACGATAAAACTTTTGCGCTCTTTCATTGCTGCTATCATTGGCATCCCAACGCGCCAAAACATCACCTAATGTCCCCCCCGCCACATGGCCAACATTGAGGTCTAACTTACCCGCTTTTGCCAGCTCATTTAAAATCGCCATGATACCACCAGCACGATGCACATCTTCAATATGATACTGCTGCGTGGCTGGCGCAACTTTACATAAGAACGGCGTGTTTCGTGATAACTGGTCAATGTCCGTCATATCAAAATCGACACCAGCTTCCTGTGCAGCTGCCAAAATATGCAACACCGTATTTGATGAGCCGCCCATCGCGATATCGAGTGTCATTGCGTTATTAAACGCCGCTTGGTTGGCGATATTACGCGGCAAAACCGCTTCATTATCTTGACGGTAATATTCATCACATAGCGCAACAATACGCTTTGCTGCACCATTGTATAACTGCCCCCTATCTTTATGGGTCGCAAGGGTTGTGCCATTACCTGGTAATGCCAAACCTAGCGATTCAAGCAGGCAGTTCATTGAGTTAGCGGTAAACATACCTGAACACGAGCCACATGTTGGGCACGCTGAACGCTCAACCTGCTCAGAATCTTCATCACTGACCGTCGGATCCGCACCTTTTACCATGGCATCGACCAAATCCAACTTTAAGTCGATGTCTGCAAGCCGAGTTTTACCCGCTTCCATTGGTCCGCCCGATACAAAGATGACGGGAATATTGAGCCTTAAAGCGGCTAACAACATCCCCGGCGTGATCTTGTCACAGTTTGAAATACAGACCATCGCATCTGCGCAGTGCGCATTCACCATGTACTCTACCGAATCCGCTATCAGATCGCGTGAGGGTAATGAATACAACATTCCGCCATGACCCATAGCGATACCATCATCAATCGCGATGGTGTTGAATTCACGAGGCACGCCTCCAGCTTCACGGATGGCATCCGCCATCAAATCACTCAGTTGGTTGAGGTGAACATGGCCAGGTACAAATTGTGTATACGAATTGACGACCGCGATCATCGGTTTGTGAAAATCTTCATCCGTCATACCTGTTGCACGCCAAAGCGCTCTTGCGCCTGCTCGTTTGCGTCCTTCAGTCGTTGTTTTACTGCGTAACTTAGCCATGTTGACCCCTTTTTATTTAAATACCGATGCTCGGTAAACCCTCATTCCCAAAAAAATATATACTCTCAGTATTAGCTGTTTACGTAATCTAACCAGCCCTGAGGATCGCTTGATTGCCCTTTTACTAAATCAAAATAGGCTTGTTGTAATTCTGCTGTGATAGGACCACGTTGACCCTCACCTACTTGGATCTGGTCAACACTACGCACAGGTACCACCTCCGCCGCAGTCCCTACCATGAAGAATTCATCAGCAAGATACAGCGCTTCACGGGCTATCGGCTCTTCACGCACTTCATAACCGCGCTCTTTGGCTAGATGAATAATCGTGTCACGCGTCAGACCAGGCAGAATACAAGCGGTTGTGGGTGGTGTATAAAGCACGCCTTTTTTAACCACAAATAAATTTTCACCCGCCCCTTCGCTCAGATAGCCATTTACATCTAGCGCGATACCTTCCACATAACCGTTTCGCTTTGCTTCTCCCGAAATCAGCTGAGATGATAAGTAGTTGCCGCCAGCTTTTGCCGCTGTCGGCATTGTATTTGGCGCAAGTCGACTCCATGAAGATACACAGACATCAACACCTTGTGCCAAACTATCTTCGCCTAGATAAGCACCCCACTCCATTGCCGCCACAGTGACATCTGCACGGTGTGATTTTGGGTTCAGTCCAAGACCAACATGCCCTAAGAAGGCAAACGGTCTTAGATACGCATTGCTAAAACCATTCTCTTTTACTGCTTGCTTGCACGCTGTTTTGATCTCTTCTTTTGTAAAAGGGATCTCCATACGATAAATTTTTGCTGAATCAAATAAACGTTGAATATGGTCATCTAAGCGAAAAATGGCTGGGCCATTCGGCGTCTCATATGCTCTGATCCCTTCAAACACGGAACTGCCATAGTGAAGTGCGTGGCTCAATACATGCGTCGTTGCTTCTTGATAAGGGATCATTTCGCCGTTGTGCCAAATTAATTCAGATGTTTGTGTCATGCTTTTAAACCTTAATTTTGTTATATTGCCTGCTGCTGTAATGTATGCAAATCAACCGATTGCACATCCACTAGCTTATTTAATTGTGACGTTAATAGATAGATAGGCTTGTCACTATCTACCGTCATTTTGACGTGAAACAGTTCATCGTGACCTTCTAATTGGAGCTGCATCAAACGAAACCCACGGTGACGTGCCACACGTAAGAAACGCTCAACAGCCACGCTTTGATTTTTTACAGCTACAGTTAATTGATGTTTCATTGTGTATTCTCCGTTAACATTTCGTCGTTTGCCGCACCCGGCGGAACCAGTGGCCATACATTTTCTTTATCATCAATACACGCGTGTAAGATGTAAGGCCCTTCACTATTTACGAGTTGTTCAATTGCTTCATCCACTTCTGAAGCATGCGTTATGGTTTGCCCAGGAATGCCAAATACAGCAGCAAGTTGTACAAAATCAGGATTGTCAGATAAATTGGTTTCACTATATCGCGCAGAAAAGAATAGCTCTTGCCACTGCCTCACCATACCTAACCTTTGGTTATCTAAGATCACAATTTTAACCGCAAGGTTGTTTCTTCTGATGGTCGCCAATTCCTGAATATTCATCATGATTGAACCGTCACCAGATACGGTGATCACCATATTGTCTGGACGTGCTATTTTGGCGCCAATGGCCGCTGGTAAGCCAAACCCCATAGTGCCCGCACCACCACTACTGAGATGATTACTAGGATGGGCAAACTTCATGTGCTGTGCGACCCACATTTGGTGCTGACCAACATCACAGCACACCACGGTATTACGAGGCATATCTTGACTGAGTTTATTCAGCAAATACGGCGCAAATACTTTCTCCCCCGGGTAATCATATCGCCATGCATGCTCATGCTTCATGCGGCTGACATGCGCTCGCCATGCTTGGGGTGCCAATACGCCTTTG
Organism: Pseudoalteromonas luteoviolacea; assembly: GCF_000814765.1. Lineage (GTDB taxonomy): Bacteria > Pseudomonadota > Gammaproteobacteria > Enterobacterales > Alteromonadaceae > Pseudoalteromonas > Pseudoalteromonas luteoviolacea_H. The sequence goes on along the minus strand of NZ_JWIC01000001.1, from coordinate 101,896 downwards.
AGCAAAGGTAAAGAAGTATTTAAATCCGCCACCAATGATGCTGCCGCGGGTTTACGTTTCCCTATTTCTGCAGCATCGATATCAAGGTGTATCACTTTTGCTTTCGCGGCAAATTTAGCCAAGTTACCAGTTACACGGTCGTCAAAACGCGCACCGATACACACCAATAAATCACACTCCTGTACCGCCAAATTAGCGGCTTTCGTGCCATGCATCCCAAGCATACCCAAGTCATATTCATACTCAGGTAAAACACTACCTAGGGCTTTCAATGTCGATACCGCTGGCATGTGTGTTTGTTCTAAAAATGCCATTAAGGCTGGCTGCGCATCAGCGTTTTGTACACCACCACCGACATAGGCAACGGGCTTTTGCGCACTGTTTAGCAGCTCATTTGCTAAGTTCAATTCATGTAAAAGCGGTGCAACCTGCTCTTCATTGTGTGCAGACCACGGTGAAAACGGCACAAGTGCTTGTTGAATATCTTTCGGTATATCAACCAAAACAGGACCTGGTCGACCAGAGACAGCCAAATGCATCGCGTGTTGCAATACCTCAGCTAACTCTTCTGGACGTTCAACCATAAAGCTATGCTTTGTGCATGAAAGTGACATACCCAGTACATCCACTTCTTGGAATGCATCTGAGCCGATCGCCGCGGTTGGTACTTGACCTGTGATTGCCAACAATGGGACTGAGTCCATCATCGCATCCGCCAATGCGGTGACTAGATTCGTAGCGCCTGGCCCTGACGTCGCAAAGCAAACCCCTAATTTGCCTGTACTGCGTGCATAACCCACAGCAGCAAATCCAGCGCCTTGCTCATGGCGAGTTAAATAATGCTTCAGTGGTGCACCATAAAGCGCATCATAGATCGGCATAATGGCCCCGCCGGGGTAACCGAATACGTCTGAAACACCTTGATTAACAAGGATATCAATCACCATTTGTGCGCCTGTCATTGTTTTGCTCATTGCCCTTTGCTCTGTTTTTTTGCCCTAAAACGAAAGAGCCCCCCGAACTTTTCAGTGCGGGGGGCTCTTAGCTGATTCTTTTCTTACAGCACTACGAAGCCCCCGCGGTAATAATAATCACCACGTTGATAATCACGACTAGTAGTTTTGCTGTTAGTAACATAAACCTGAACCTAAAAAATATACTGCATTTATTAACATTAGACGGCAGACAATAACTCTCTGCTCGTGCTTTATTCTATTAGTAACCCGCTTAAGCCGACAAGTCAACCGTAAAAACTATGCTAAATATAGAGTTTAAAGTGAGATAAAAAGAATTAAAAACCCAAAATAACGAAATAAAAGAATTATTAATCCAATCAATCATAAATAAACTCCGTTTAGGGTAAACACCTTCATAATAATGAAGACAATTATGCACATCATGTTTTTGTATTAATTTTTTGTGATTTACAACTTTAATTGATTATGATGTCCACTCTAAGACATAAAAGGACCACAGCTGTGAAACAATTATTGCTCTTCAAATTACCTTTATCACTTTGCTTTGTGCTGTTTTTTAGCGCTGTAAGCTATGCGTCCCCCGCACTTTGGAGTGTCGAAAAAAATGGTGTGACATCTTATCTTTTTGGCACCGTCCATGTGGGTGATCCAAGTATGAAAGGGCTACCTGAAAAGGTAAAAAGTGCCATAAAAAAATCGCAAAACACGGTGGTAGAAATCGATATTAGTGCCCTGTCTCCTTTAGAAATTCAGCATAAAACGGCAGCGTTCATCACCAGCTCGAACAGCCGCCCACTACAAAAAGCCCTATCTAAAGAAGTATACCAACAATTAAAATCCTACTTCACACACCGGAATATCAATATCGTACTGTTTGATAATATGCCAGTATGGGCAGTGATACTCACGGTCGTGCAATTAGAATACCAACAAGCTGGGTTTACAGATACTTATGGAATAGATAAGCAAGTCATTGCTTATGCGCAAAAACACAACAAGCATATCCAAGCATTAGAACTATTTGAGCAGCAGTTAGAAATGTTCAGCCAAGTTGCCCTTTTGAGTGATGAAATGGTGTCTCAAACGCTGGCTCAAATGCAAGATGCCAATGCATTCATTACCGATATGATTGACGCTTGGAAAACGGGTGATGACAGTAAATTAACTAAATACTATGACTTGAGCTTTGACGATTCAAAATATGCACGACTTGCAGAGCAAGTATTAGTGATTGAACGAAATCATACATGGGTTCGAACTCTGCTGCCTGAAATGCACAAGAAGTCTCATTTTATCGCCGTAGGCGCACTACACTTGCCGGAAAAACATGGCTTAATAGCACTATTAGAAGCGCAAGGATTCACCATTAAGCGTATCTAACACCTGTGTGGTGAGCTCTAACGGCAGCTGTCTCATCACACACATTGACACCGCTCACTCACCAGCACTTAGGTTTCACAATGTATTGCTCACAGCAGAGGGCATGATTAACATTTCGACTTTTTCTTGCAGTGCTTTCATGTCCACAGGTTTATACAGATGTGTATTGGCACCTAACTCGTACACACGACTCACGGCTTGCTCTGATGTATTTGCAGTCAGTACCAAAATAGGCACCTCTAATCCCAAATTATGGCGTATCATTTTTATCGCTGTAAAACCATCCATAATCGGCATATTTAAGTCCATTAATATGAGACTAAAATCCTGCTTTTGCAGCTCAGAAAGCGCTTCTTGACCGTTTACAACATGAATCACCGATAAGCCTAACTTTTCTAATAACGTTACCACCACGCGGGCGTTGAGCAAATTATCTTCGACCAATAATGCAAGCGCATCTCGTTGAATTTCAGTCCCATTGGACAACGGTTGCTTTGCAACTGTCACCGGCAACTCTAACAAAACACGTGTACCATGAGGCTCATTGTCAGTAAAGATAATTTTACCTCCCAACATGGTCACTATCAGCTGTGCCCTCGTTAGACCGAGCTGCATACCTTGGTAGTTCTCTTCCTCATCAATATTGGCTTGTGACTGCGCAATACCAGGACCGGTATCACCGATCACACAACGAAACAGTGCTTCACCACTTTTTGTTACCACACAGTTTGCTTCCAGACTGACCTCACCATATTCCGTAAACTTCACTGCATTATCTAAAATTTGACCAACCAACCAAGCAATACGATTGTGGTCACATTCAACTGGCAGTGATAACCCCTCCCCCAACTCCGTATTAAATAACAGTGCTTTATGTTGTAATAGTGGTTTATATATTGCCAGAGCATGAGATATTGTCTCTGAAAGACACGCCACTTTGTTATCAAGTTTAATTTCTTTTTTTTCCGACAATACATTGTAATCATCGATTGAGGACAACAGGATATTTAATTGCTTTGCTGCATGTTCTACAACATCTAAATGCGCTTCTTGGCTCGACTCTTTATACAAAGTGAGATAGCCCATTATGGCTTGTAATGGTGTGCGCATTTCATGGCTAGCGCGCGCTAAAAACTCACTTTTACTGCGCTTTAATCGATTTGCTTCCAGCCTCAATTTCTGCAGGTGCGTAATTTTCTTCTGGATGCTTTTTTCCATTGGATAAAAAATCCACCTCGCCTCAAGGAATAAAATCAGCAACCCAAAAACCCAGATTAACAACTCTACATTTTGTAATTTTTTTACCTTATCCGTCGCGACGAGTTCATGCAGTGTCACTGCTTGATCTAACAACACCATCAGCTCATTCGCGCGCGTCTGTATCTGTATTAACTTTTCTACTTTTAACTGTCCCAGCAGAGCTTGATCATGTGCTGTGATGACTAATGCAATGTACTCATCAACTCGCGTAGCCAAGGACGCCGGAGGTTGAAAATAAAAAGTGAGCAGTTCTGCAGACAAATGGATATAGCGCCCATCTGACTGCTGCAACAAAAACGCCTGATTTTCAGCCATCATCGCCAAGGCATCGCGCAGCATTTGCTGCTCATCGAATGTACCGGGGTGCTGGCGAATATACTCAGCCCCCAACAATAATGCCGTTTTCTGCGATAACATTCTTTGCATACCTGCGGTATTGATGACCCGAGCACTGGCAGATTGTTGTGATAATAATATCTGCATCGTTGCCATTGCTGTGGTGATCACAATCACCATAATTGAAATCGCAAGTATGTATCTAAAACGAAAGTTTTTCAGTATTTTAAGCAACCGCTTGCCTCCTTGTTGGATGCAAAAACACAGTAATTGAGCACGCAGCTTTCATAGTCAAGTGTAGCTTAATTTTCATCTTTTACAGTTTGAAGCTTGACACCTAGATGGCTGAAATGTTTCAATCCCCGCTGACCCTAATATCGCAAAATAGCATCATATGCTGTTTTGAGGGCTGGAAGAGGTGCGTTATTCAGGTAGCTAGAACGAGGAGAGCAAACTCCGATGACAACTAGCGAGGGGAATTAACGCCGAGAAGACGTCACTTTTGCTAACTGACTTTTTCGGGCGCTTGGGCTGAATCCCAACGACTGTCACCAACATATTTGGTGGAGAGCTTCTGGTCTTAGAAAGATAAGGCCAAGCCTTTTTCTATTTTAAGTCCATTGCTCTTCGAATTTTAATTGTTCGGAAGCTGGGCTATCACTTCATATCCCATGTCGCCGAGCAGCATTTAAGTTCGGTAGAGATGAAATCTAAATACAACTTATCTGACTACCCGTTATGGACTGCGCTTGTTACGCCGTTCGACGATAATAATCATGTTGACTTTGCCACTTTGGCGCAGCTAGTTCGCGCACAACAAGCAGCTGGCAATGGCATACTTTTGCTTGGCAGTACCGGCGAAGGCCTTGCTTTATCGCAGCAAGAGCAGCGTGATATTGTGCAATTTGTCTGTGAGCTATCACCGACTGTACCATTAATGGTTGCCATTGGCGGCCATGATCTTACCCTGCAACTAAATTGGGTGGAGTTTTGTAACGCTCAACCAATCGACGCATTTTTAGTTGGCTCTCCACTATATGCAAAGCCTGGGAACGTTGGTCTGACGCACTGGTTCAAGACGCTCTTGGATGCCAGCGAGCATCCTTGCATGCTCTACAACGTACCGGGACGTAGCGCTGTCGCGATAAGCCCAAATGTCATTGAAAACTTATCTTCACACCCTAACTTGTGGGCACTTAAAGAGGCAAGTGGCGATATCGCCACATTTGAATCTTTCCGCAAAGCGTCTCCCGAACTTGCAATATATAGCGGCGATGACGGACTGATGCCTTACTTTGCACAAGCAGGTGCCGCAGGGTTGGTCTCTGTTGCAGCGAACGCTTGGCCACAGCAAACTGCGGAGTTTGTAAAGCGCTCATTAGCAGGGACTTACCCTAATTTATTTACCACGTGGACAGACGCCGTAAATAGTTTATTTAGCGTAGCAAACCCGATCCCGGTCAAAGTCTTAATGCATTTACAAGGCCAACTAGAAACACCGCGTTTGCGTCCACCACTGACACATTTAGAACTCAGTGACACCACATTTATCAAAACCGCAAATTCAACAATTTTATCTTGGAGTTAAGGAAGTATCATGAGCTGGTTAACCCTATTAAACAATCTAGAAAACGGCACTGTTCGCGCAGCAACGCAAGATGAGCAAGGCAATTGGCATGCAAATGTCGAAGTCAAAGAAGGCATCTTAGAAGCGTTTAGAAATGGCACCAATACCGAATATCCTGGTGGCTTCGTTGATAAAGATAACTTAGCACCACAGGGCTTTGCCGCAGAAGCTGGCGTACGTATGGTACCTGGTGGCAGCAGTGTGCGTCGTGGCGCATATGTGGCACCTGGCACCATTATCATGCCACCAGCATATGTAAATATCGGCGCTTACGTAGACGAAGGCACCATGGTTGACAGTCATGCATTGGTTGGTTCATGTGCCCAAATTGGTAAAAACGTGCACCTCAGCGCTGCTGTACAAGTAGGTGGCGTGTTAGAGCCTGTTGGAGCCAGTCCAGTCGTGGTAGAAGATGATGCATTTATTGGCGCAGGCTGTGTGCTCGTTGAAGGCGTTGTTGTCAAAAAAGGCGCTGTGCTTGCACCTGGCGTTCGCTTGTCTGCCAGTGTCCCTGTCTATGATTGCGTCAATGAACGTACTTTAAACAAAGGTGAGGCGATCCCTGAAAATGCCATCGTGATCCCTGGTTCACGTCCAGCGAAAGGCGAATGGGCTCAGCAACAGGGACTAAGTTTATCCTGTGCGTTAATTGTAAAATATCGTGACGAACAGAGTGATGCAGCCCTTGAGCTTGAAGAGGTGCTTCGCTAATGTCCACCTTGAGTACGCCAGTAAAAAATGCCATTACTACACTGACACAGAGTCAGCATGAGCCATTTTATCTTTACGATTTAGATGCATTGAGCCACCATTTAAAGCGATTGACAGAGCAATCTGTTGTCAAGCTTTGGTATGCTGTCAAAGCAAACCCACTGTCCAGCATTATTCAAACGTTAGATAAAGCGGGTTTCAACTTTGATGTTGCTAGTAGCGGTGAGCTACAGCAAGTATTGGCTCAAGGCATCGATGCAAAACGCGTACTCAACACTGGACCTGCCAAGTCCAAACGCCAAATTGAGGCTTTTTTAGACCAAGGTGTAACTACCTTTGTTGCCGAAAGCCTCAATCAAGTCGCATGGCTGCAAGAAGCAGCTAAGCGACATAATACGGCACTGCGTATCTTATTACGCGTGCAGTTACGTTGGCCTGACAATGAAAAAAACCCGCTTGGAGGAGATAGCTTAACGCCATTTGGATTAGGCACACAAGAATGGGGCGCACTCACAGTAAGCGACTACCCTAACTTAGACTTTGTCGGTTTACACATTTTTCAATGGGGCAATATGCTTGAAGCCGAAAAACTTGCTTCACTTTGGCAGCAAATGGTTGACCCGTTAATGACGCTTGCTCAACAGCTCAAGATAAATCTGCGTGTATTGGATTTGGGTGGTGGATTGGGCATCCCATACGCTGACGGGCAGCCTCATATTGATTGGCCGGCGATTTTACGCAGCTTAGAGCATATAAAAACACAAACAAATATTGACGAACTCTGGATGGAGTTAGGTCGCTACGCCGTCGGTGAATGTGGTTATTATGTCAACCCAGTTGTCGAACAAAAGCAAAATTATGGCAGCAACCAACTCATTTTAGCAGGAGGCATCAATCATATACTTCGCCCAGCGGTGACATCACAAGCTTTCCCGGCTTCACTGTTGCGTGAAAGTACGAGCGCCACAGCGCCCTACACGTTACATGGTCCGCTATGTACTGCACTGGATCACTTAGGGGAGCACACCTTACCCAATGACATCGATGAGCATGACTGGGTGGTCTTTGGCCAATGCGGCGCTTATGGGTTTACAGAAAGCATGCCGTACTTTTTATGCCATACCCTCCCGAGCGAATACATTTATCAGTCCGGCCAAATACGCTGTGTCAGACCACCATTAACACCAGAGAATTATTTGAGGTAACTATGAATCAGATCACTCAAACATCCATTCAAGTTGCGGAGCTGGCAAATGGACAAGCCATGTCAATTCCGGTGTTTACTATTGGCAATGAAAATCAAGGTCCCAAAGTTTATATACAAGCCAATATGCATGGCGCTGAAGTACAGGGTAATGCGGTGATTTATGCCTTATTAGAAAAACTAAAAACAGCGCATATATCCGGCTCAATCACTTTAGTCCCTTATGCAAACCCTATAGGGTGCAACCAAAAATCAGGGGAATTTACGCTTGGCCGCTTTGACCCAATCACTGGCGAAAATTGGAACCGCTTGTACCATGATCATGGGCATCTTGTAGAGGACTTTGCATTACGCCATGCTCAATCTTCTGAGCAGGAAATTCGCAGTGAATTTAAAAAGCTGTTAATTGAGCAAACAGACGCGTTGCTTGCCCAGCCAATGCATACAATGAAAACAGGCAAACGCATCGCGGTCAATTTACAGCGCCTTGCCCACGAAGCGGACCTTGTTTTGGATTTGCATACTGGCCCTGTGTCTTCCAAACATTTGTATTGTCCAGAGTATGCACAAGCAAGCGCACACTATTTTAATATTGCGCACACCTTGCTGATCCCCAATGAATTTGATGGGGCAATGGATGAAGCGTGTTTCTGCCCTTGGTGGAAATTAAGCGAAGCGCTTGCGCAACATGGCAAGCATTTAGACGTATTAACTGAAGCATTTACTGTGGAATTGGGCTCTCAAGAGCACATTGATCTCAGCGAAGCTCAGTATGATGCAGAGAGTATTCTCAGCTACCTGACGCATAAAGAAGTGATTTTAGAGGGCGGATGTCAGCCTCACCCTATCACTCGTTATGCCTGCTATTTGAAAGATTACACGGCCTTTTATGCACCTATGGGTGGCATGGTGGAATACCAAGCACCACTTGGTGGACACATTAAAGCAGGCGACACATTGGTGAATATTTTACGCATGGATAAATACGCACAAGGTGAAGCATTGAACCCAATCACATTTGATCAAGATGCAATCGCCATCTTACATTTTGCCTCTGCGAGCGTGAACCAAGGGACAGAATTATATAAATTGTTCACCAACTACTTTGAACTATAAAAAATTGCGTGAGAGTAGGTAGGTCTCAGACTTACTTGCTAAGGGGAGTGACTTGTCATTCCCCTTTTTTATCCCTCTGATGGCAGCGCTTCTCGCACTTATTTCTCTGCCAATGTATACATTTTCCTAGCTGTCTCACTATATATTTAAACGCACTGAGCGCGTGTTAAATTATGAACGTACTGGCATTAAAAGCAAAAAAGCCAAAGCATGAATTGGCTTTGGCTCTTAATTGCTATCAGCGTTGAATGCTATGGACGAGGGATAAAACCGACTGCATCATACACAGCCTTCAGTGTTTTCTCTGCTCGTTCACCCGCTTTTTCCGCACCACTGCGCATAATATTGTCTAACAGTGCTTGGTCTGAGCGGATCTCGCGAAAGCGAGCTTGGATAGGCTCTAACATTTCAACGACTGCGGCCGCAGTGTCTTTCTTCAGGTGCCCATACATTTTGTCTTCGTATTCAGGAACTAGCGTGTCAATTGAACGCCCTGTTGCTACCGACAACAACGTCAATAAGTTAGACACGCCTGGTTTTTCTTGTCGATCAAAATAAATACGTGCTTGCTCATCAGAGTCAGTCACCGCTTTTTTCAGCTTTTTCTCTATTTTTTTCGGCTCATCTAACAGCATCACAAACGCATTTGGATTGTCATCTGATTTAGACATTTTCTTTGACGGATCTTGTAAGCTCATCACGCGAGCGCCAAATTCCGGGATGTAAGGTTCAGGTACTTTAAAGACCTCGCCATAAATGTTGTTAAAGCGAGTGGCGATATCACGAGTCAGCTCTAAGTGCTGCTTTTGATCCTCGCCTACAGGTACCTGATCTGTATTATAAAGAAGAATATCTGCTGCTTGCAGCACAGGATATGAGAACAAGCCCACGTTAACATTGTTAGAATGTTTTGCCGACTTATCCTTAAATTGTGTCATGCGGTTCAATTCGCCCATTTGAGCATAGCAGTTCAATACCCAACTTAACTGAGCATGCTCTGGTACTTGTGACTGTACAAATAACGACGATTTATTCGGGTCAATACCACAGGCAGTATACATTGCGATTCCATCTAATACTCGCTCACGCAATACCGCAGGATCTTGACGTACCGTCAAAGAGTGAAGATCTACTAACATAAAGAAACAATCGTGATCTTCTTGTAGCTTAAGCCACTGGTTTATGGCACCTACGTAATTGCCTATAGTCATACCACCGGTTGGCTGAATGCCACTTAATACTACTGGTTTTGTCATCTTGTTCCTTTATATCAATTCTGGTTTGTTAAAATGGGAATTATATCCGAGAACTGCTCGCAGAGGTACTGTGGATTAAACTGCGACAGCGGTTCACCTTGATTATATCCATAATTTACCGCGATCACAGGCATCTCAGCGCTTTGTGCAGCTAAAATATCGCTCTTAGAATCCCCTATCATAATCGCTTTCTCAGTTGCTATGCCCAACTGTTTACATGCAAGCTTAAGCAAATATGGATCCGGCTTTTTGTTTCCATCATCTCCACATACAATAACATCAAAATGCTTGGCAATGTTAAGCTTTTGCAAAAGCTGTAAGGTAAATGCTCTATTTTTATTAGTCACGAGTGCTTTTGGTAAGGCCCCCAGCTCGTACAACCCGACTTCAACGCCAGGATAAAGTGCAGCATACTCGCCAACTAACGCCTGATAATGTACTTTAAAGCGTGCAATGGCCTGTGTCACCAAGGTATCGGATAGATCTGGGTTGATCTCAAGATCGCAGCTCAGACCTCGCTTGACGAGTACATCAATGCCATTGCCTACCCATTGCTGTACTTGCCCATGAGATACAACGGGAAAAGCCACGTCAGAAAGTGCTAAATTTAACGCCAAGTGCATCTCTGTTACACTGTCAACCAAGGTGCCATCTAAATCGAATAAAACGCCTGATACACTCATTAACGTACCTTCGCTAGTTCTTGACGCATCTCATCAATCACGGCTTTGTAGTCAGGTTGATTGAAAATAGCAGAGCCTGCTACAAACATATCTGCACCCGCTGCAGCGATTTCAGCGATATTGTCAACTTTCACCCCGCCATCTACTTCAAGACGAATTTTTTTGCCTGAGGCTTCAATACGCTCTCTCACCTGCTTTAACTTATCCAATGTGCTCGGAATAAAGCTTTGTCCGCCAAATCCAGGGTTGACCGACATTAATAAAATTTGATCGACTTTATCCATGACATAATCTAAACAATGCAGTGGCGTTGCAGGGTTCAGCACTAAACCAGCTTCACACCCGAGCTCCTTGATCAGTGCGAGACTGCGGTCAACATGCTCACTGGCTTCTGGATGAAAAGTAATAATATCTGCACCAGCTTTTGCAAAACTTGGGATCAAAGTATCTACAGGCTTAATCATTAGGTGCACATCTATGGGGGCAGTAATGCCATAGTTTCTCAGTGCTTCACAAATCATCGGACCAAAGGTTAAGTTAGGTACATAATGATTGTCCATTACATCAAAATGCACCACATCTGCACCTGCTGTGATCACTTTTTCTACGTCCTGCCCCAGACGAGCAAAGTCAGCCGATAAAATAGACGGCGCAATTAAAAATTCAGATTGTGCATTCGCTAATGACATGAGATCCCCTTAAAGTTTGCTGTCGTCGCTACTTTAACCCAAATAGTCGAGAAATACACGACTAAGCACGGGACCAATTGAGGCCAATTAACAGAGAAAATAGACAAATTGATTGTTTAATAAATATCCATAGTGTAATATTTAAAAATAGCTAATCGCTGAGGGGATAGTTATGGCAACATGGCTTCAAACACGGACAGTATTGTTGGCAATCGCAGCTGTGGTTTCGGTAGGCGTTTTTTCGTTTGGCAATGACGATATCGAAGTTACACAATCCAGCCAATGTGAATGCATCGACGCAATGTATAATTATAATGAACAACATTGTAAGCGCGAGGCACACACGAGCTGGTATGCGTGGTTAACTGGTGGTAGTAGTAATGCACAGTTTCACTACCTCGATTTATTAGAGCTATTGATCGGCTCTGATGATCAACAAGACAGTTCAAGCATTTCTGATATCTGATCTAAGTAACAGGACGCATCATGATGACTTTTTTTAGCATCTTTCAGAGCGTCCTTGCCGCTATGCTTGGTGTACAAAGCGACAAAAAATATCATCACGACTTCAAAAAATCACATTTTTGGCCTTATGCCGTTGCTGGTACAATTTTCGTTATACTATTTGTGATTGGTCTCATCATCTTGGTCAATGGCATTATTTTGGCATCACAAAGCTAGTCATACCGCGATTTTTACTTATTATATAAAGCCATCAACTCGTTCACTTTATTTCGCCCATTGCCCTTAGGACTGATGGTTCTTTTGACTTGGATAACATCGAGTGACGCTTCACTGTAAATCTTTCTGGTCCACACAGTATCGTGGTTTGAAATTAATACCGGTTTATTGCTCTCAAACGCAGCTCGTTCTGCTAAATTCGCCAGCTGTGCCTGATCATCAAGATTAAATCCCCCCTTCGCATAACTGGTAAAAGACGCAGTCTTACTCAGAGGTACATAAGGTGGGTCACAATATATTACAGAGTTTTCGGGTAAACGCTTAAATACCTGCTCATAGCTTAAACAAGTGAACGTCGCGTTTTGGGCTTTGGCTGCAAAGTGATACAGTTCATTCTCTGGAAAATAAGGCTTTTTATATTTACCAAAAGGGACATTAAAAATGCCTTTCAAGTTATATCGACACAGACCATTATAACCATGGCGATTCATGTATAAAAACAAGATTGCGCGTTCATACACATCAACACATTCGTTGAACTGCTTGCGATACTCATAGTATGCATCAGCACAATTATTTTGCTCGACAAATAACTTTTTTGCATCGCTGATAAACTCATCAGGCGCACGCTGAATTTCTTTATACAAATTGATCAGATCGGCATTGATATCATTCAAAATATAACGTTTGAAGTCACTGTTTAAAAACACAGAGCCAGCGCCTACAAAAGGCTCAACTAAGGTATCTGCCTCACTGTTTGCACTGCGTAATCGTTTAGTGATCTCTTCCACTAAACTATATTTTCCGCCTGCCCATTTAAGAAAGGCTCTGGTCTTTTTTTGCATGATCGATCTAATTACCCAAAAGTAGCGGGATTTTACACTATTTTTTTTACTGTGACTGTTGGATTTGCTGCTTTATTTGAGAGATCCGTTTAAAAAAGGGCTTTGCGGCTAATAAATCCGTACTTAATTTAGCACGTGCTCGCTGTGCATCATCAAGCTGTGCAAATGGTGCGATTGTCACAAACCACCATGTGCGTCCACTTCGCATTACTTGCGCAACTTTCACATTTTCCAAATCATGTTTATTGATAAAATCAGTCGCTACCTTTTCGTCGGTCACAGCGAGTAGCTGTATACTCCACTCCTGATCAGGCCTAGCTAAGAACCAATTATTATCTTTGAGAGACAACACAGCAACTTCATCAGGCTGTTTTTCCTCTGAAGACTCAACTTCCGATAAAGGTTTAGGCTGCGTTTCTTCCAACAATACTTTTGACACGCTTGGTATAGAAGCTGTAACAGGCTTATCAGATACCTTTGATTTACTGTTATCCTCGAGACTTTGTACATCAGATGACGTTATGACTTTTGCCGCCCCTGCCTCTTGTGCTTTTTTCAAGTTACTCGGTGCAGGGGTTGAAAGTAAAGCACCTAAAATAGCTGGGACTTCTTCACTTTGTGGCTCCCCCCTATTGTCCTCAAGCGACTTTCCCAATGTCGACGGAGATTGACTAGCACTTTGCCCTGATTGCCCCTCCAAAACCTGTTGGGCCTCTAATACTGTTGGCTCTGCGACGACAACAGCGGTTTGCTCAGAGGCTGCTTGTTTTGTCTGAAATAAATCGAGTAACTGTTTATTATATAAAGCGGCGATTAAGCACAAAGTTAAGATCAGCGAAAAAGCAGCAATAAATAAGTGCTTCTGCTTCCCCTTTGACGGCATATTCGCTCGCAGATCCAGTTGCTGATCATCTTGCTGCCAATCAAGTAACACACTTGGGTTGCCATGCGCTTCTGAGATAAATGTTGAAAAAATAGGGTCATCATCCGATGGCAATTCTGGAAAAAACATCTTCATCAGTTGCTTCGATTCAAAAAGAGACAGGGGCTCTAAATGAATATCTAAAGCATTTGGCAGCATGTTCGGAGCTTGTGCAGTCACTAACACATAGAGGGTGTTAGGTGCACGCACCACTATATTTTGCAGTTCGGCAATCAGTTCATCACTGAGATGCCTTGCACCGTCAAGCACCCACAAACAAGGGCCCGCAGGTTGCTCACTATTCAGTACAAAGAAATTTTCAGTCAAAGAAAGTTTTTGATCAACTAACGGCGCATGAAAGGTATGCTCCATGAGCTGACGCACCACATCGACATCTTTAGAGTGCGCACTTAATTGAATAAAAGCCTTAGAGAAATCGCTATATTTATCAGTGATAAAGCTTTCCGCTAAATAGCTCTTTCCTAAGCCAGAATTGCCTACTAGGCAAATTAAGCTTTGCCCATATTCAAATTGCATCGCAATTCTATCAACCAAGGCTGCACGACTTGGCAATATTTGTGACTGCATTACTGCCCTATTAAATGACCTACATTGTCATCAGTCACGTCGTCTACCAATGCACATTTGCCCATCGACGTTGGCAGGATAAATCTGATTTTGCCTTGTTTATTCTTTTTATCCTTACGCATATGATGGATAAACTGTTCAGAGGTCATTTCTTTAGGAGGGGCAGTTGGTAAGTCATACTGTTCAAGTAAGTCACACACTCGTTTAACCTCTTGCTCAGACATATCGCCACGCTGCTGGCCCAAAGACATCGCCAACATGATGCCCGCTGCAACTGCTTCACCATGCAGCCAGTTACCGTAGCCCATTTGTGCTTCAATTGCGTGGCCAAATGTATGACCAAGATTCAATAGCGCGCGAAGTCCAGCTTCTTTTTCATCTTTAGCAACAATCTCAGCTTTAATCTCACAACAGCGATAAATTATTTGATTCAAGCTCGCTGTGTCTAGCGATTTTAAAAGTCCCGCGTTATCTTCCAGAACAGTTAAAAACTCCGCATCGTATATCAGACCGTATTTAATCACTTCCGCCATGCCGGCAGCAAACTCTCGGTCAGGTAAGGTTTTTAGTGAGTTAGTATCGATAAATACCGCTTTTGGCTGATAAAACGCGCCAATCATATTCTTTCCTAAAGGATGATTAACCGCGGTTTTTCCACCAACGGATGAATCTACTTGAGAAAGTAACGTCGTCGGTATTTGAATGAAAGGCACACCACGTTGGTAAGCTGACGCCACAAACCCAGTTAAGTCACCAATTACACCTCCACCTAACGCAATTAAGCAAGTGTCTCTGCCACAGTTATGTTCAAGTAAAAATGCACAGATCTTTTCAAACCATTCAAGTGATTTGTACTGTTCACCATCCGGAACAATAAAGTGTAAAGGGGATAGATCTCTTAGCTGTGCTTCGACCACTTCGAGATACAGAGGAGCAACGGTGTCATTGCTTATGATAACAGGGCGACTTTGACCAATATGCTCAATCAATCGCCCTTTGTCTGACAGCAGATCCTGTCCAATATAGATGGGATAGCTCCGCTCGTTTAAATCCACATTCAATTCAAGCATCACTACACCCTCCTTATTTATATTGGCAATTAAAAATCTAACTTATCGATAATTTGATTTGCGACTACCTTCGCACTTTGCTCATCAGTGCGTACAACAATATCCGCCACTTCACTATATAAGTGGTTTCGTTGCTCAGCCAAATCTTCTAAAATTTTTCTTGAGTCTTCACCAGTCTGCAACAAAGGACGGCGCTTATCTCGCTGTGTTCGAGCCACTTGTTTTTCAATGGGTGTTTCTAAATACACTACAATCCCACGAGCTGACAGTTTGTTGCGCACTTCTTTACTGATCACAGAACCACCGCCTGTAGCCAGCACAATGCCCTGCTTTTCAGTCAAATCTGAAATGACAGTCTCTTCACGCTTACGAAAACCTTCTTCTCCTTCGATATCAAAGACCCAAGCAATATCTGCACCTGTGCGGCGCTCAATTTCCTGATCCGAATCAAAAAACTCAAGGTGTAACTGATCGGCAATGTGACGACCAATTGTGCTTTTACCAGCCCCCATAGGGCCTACTAGAAATATATTACGTTTCTCAGCCATATCTTTTTAGTACAAACGAACTCTAAAATTTGAAATAAAACCCCGCCTAACGACCTGGCCCCAAAATTAAGGAGGGGATTATCTCAGTATTCTATTCAACATTTCAAGTCAAAAGGCGTAAATTCCACCTTTATTTGTTAATTAATCGCCATTACAAATTATCATTCATAATTCTGGGCGTGACAAAAATCAACAACTCTTTCTTTTCATTAATCTCTTTGGTGTTTCTAAACAACACACCTAGGTATGGTACATCTCCAAGCAGCGGGACTTTACTCACTGCATTTGTGGTTTCTTGCTGATAAATACCACCGAGTACAACTGTTTGACCATTATCAACTAATACTTGAGTCTGGATCTGTTGAGTGTTAATCGCAACCGCGGGACCATTTGCGGTCTGTACTGTATCACCTCGTGTATCTTGAGTGATAATTAAATCTAAAATAATTTTATTGTCAGGCGTTATCTGTGGCGTCACTTCTAAGCTTAACACGGCCTTTTTAAACTCTACCGCTGTCGCACCACTTGACGAAGCCTCTACAAATGGGATTTCCGTACCTTGTTCAATACGCGCGGTTTTTTGGTTCGCCGTCGTAATACTCGGTGTGGCGATGATTTCGCCTTTATTTTCTTGTTCTAGCGCAGATAACTCAAGGTCAATGAGTGTTCCATCTGATAATTTGGCAATGTGCATTCCGATACTCGCCGCAGTAGCGGGCGCAGGCAAATTAACATTGAGCCTATCTTCTAGGCCAGGAATAGTACCTCCCGACAATAAATCAGCGGCAGTTAAATTACCTGATAGTGCATCATTACCTTGCTGATCACTAAATCCCCAACGGATCCCTAAATCTTCTTGGATATTGTCAGTCACGGTGACCATTCTAGATTCAATGCGGACTTGTTTTACCGGCACATCCAGCTTTTCAACCATGCGTCTAATACTTTCAATACTGCGAGCGGTATCTTTGATAAGCAAAGTGTTTGTTCTTGTATCAACGGACACACTACCCCGTAAGCTAATTATCGAATTCACATCTGTTTTCAACAAATCAGAGAACTCTTGTGCCTTGGCATAGTTGAGCTGAATATACTCCGTATACAAAGGCTCCAGTTCTTCGACTTGTTTTTTCGCCTGTAATTCTTTAGCTTCTCGCGCACTTAGCTCTTCAGAAGGCGCCACCATCAAGATCGAACCTTCCATGCGTTTATCAAGCCCTTTTACACGCAGCACAACGTCCAGCGCCTGATCCCAAGGTACACCATCCAATCGCAACGTGATATTACCCGATACAGAATCACTGGTTACCAAATTAAAATTATTGGTATCCGCAATGATCTGCAATACCGACCTTATAGGAATATCTTGAAAATTCAGCGTGATAGGTTGGCCTTGATACGACTTATTCTCGCCAAAATTAAACTCATTACTGTCTTTTTCCACGGTCAGAGTAAAAATATTATCTAACTGCTGATAATTAAACTTAAACGCTGAATTCGGCTCTATCACAATACGTGTTTTGCCATCTTCTCTAAAAGTCTCAATCCTGCTGACCACAGTGCCAAAGTCGGTTACATCCAATTCATACAAATGTTCATCGGGAATACTTATATGATGAAAATCAGCAATGATTTTATCACCGACTTGTTGCACATCTATGGCACTTTGAGCTGAGTCTAAAAATGCTAGAATTTGTGCAGCGCCTTCACTGGTTCGCTTAAAGTCGATGCTTTGAATGCCATTGATATATTGACTGGTTTGTTCTGGTGTCTCAGGATCAGGTATGGGCTGATCTGATACTTGTAAGTAAACCAAGTTATTCTTAACCGTGGTTTTATAAAGCTTAAGCTCTTCAAGTACAATCGATATTCTAAATCCATCGGCTTCCATGCTGCTATTTATCGCACGGACCCCAGCGGTGTTGATGTCCATTTGCTTGAGACTTTCTTCAAACTCTGCACCAGAAAAAAATAACTCCAAACGCGCTGGATCATTTAATACCTGTACTTGTGGTTCACCCTCTAACTGCTCATCAAACACCAACTGTAACTCGGTTTCACCAGTATCAATTGGGTTATAGCGTACATCATAGAGCATAGGGATTGCATAAGAGAGCATTGAAGCTCCTAAAAATGCACCGCCAATCAGTGTCTTCGCAAAACTATTTGCTAAGTTGCGCGTCATAGTCACATCACCTTTTTATTATTCACTCGCGCCCATTTCATCAGCTTCTGGCATCTCAACTGTTGTAAGTCGCTCTTTCCAACAACCAGAACCATCGGGGATAAGTTCCATTAACTCAATTCTATCAGAGTGTACACCTACCACTTCACCATGATAGAGCCCCATATACTGCCCTTCTCTCACTCGATATAACCCTTGATCCGCGGCCTTAATCAATGCCCACGTCGTCGCAGTAGTAGCAATTATGCCTTTCATAACAAGGTTATCCAACGGGAATTTTTCAAGTGGGTCTCGCATTCTTTCCGGATCTGGATGCAAGCAGTTTTTTATTTGTACTAATCTATTTTCAATCACTTCAGGCTGGGGAGCAACAAAAGGACTTCGCTGATCTGAAGCTTGGTATGGAAAATGTTCAAAGCTCATCATTTCAGGAATCGGGTCTATATAAGGAGTCGCACTCGCCTGCACTCTATCAATATATTCCTTTTGCTCCGCTGTATCATCATTACACCCTGCTAAGAACAGCATTAAGCAGCACACCGGAGCTAACCGCATCATTGGCTTTCTCCTTGCTCATATCGATACGTTTTTGCAACGACACCGAAGACCAATGAATTATTACCGGCATTCTCGATTCTAAAATCGTGCAAACTCACGATCCGAGGTAATTGAGCCACTTTACTGACAAATTCGCCAAACTCGTGGTAACTGCCAACCACTTCAAGGTTAATTGGCAACTCAGTATAAAATTCTTTTTTGACCTCAGGTAGCCAACCAATTTTCAAGAACGTTAAACCACTCGAAGTCCCGACATACGTTAAATCATCAAGTAAACCTGGGGTTTCATTTGAGGTAGGCAGCTTTCTCAGCAGCTGGGAGAATTGATCTTCCATATCTAACATTTGCTGTCGATATAACTCTAAATTATTTGCACGACCATATTTAATTCTATAGCTCTTACGCAGCTCTTCCTCTTTATTTACGGAGGCTTCATATCTATCAATCGAAGAAGATACCAGCATAGTGTAACCGACAATTAGCATGATCAGCACAACCAAGGCACAACATAAGATTTTAACCGGGAGTGGCCACTCGCCAATGTTGTCTAATTCAACTTCATTCCAATCGATTTCTTGTAATGCTTTGATATCAAGTTTCACGATTTAGGTACTCCTGCCTGAGCATTGTCAGCCTGTTGACGTTCCTGTTCCATTTGTTCAAATGATTTCACATAAAAATGCATCATAAAATCACTGAGTAACCTATCATCGTTACTACCAGCAACAATACCTTGGATCACCGGCTTTTCTAACAAGTAAGAGGACTCTACCGCCCTGAGCATTTGCGATAAGCGGTTATTTGACTCACTGCGCCCCACGACTTTGATCATGTCTTCTGTGCGTTCAAGACTGGTTAAATAGACGCCTGCTGGCACTACCCGAGCGACTTCATCAATAATTTGTGTGCCCAAATTCCGGTTGCTTTGTAAGACTTCGATCAAGCGAATTCTTCTTTGCAGGTTTTCTTTTTGTTTATTCAGTCCTTCAATCTCACCTATTCGCTTATCCAACTTAACAATCTCGCCTTGAAGATAGCGGTTTTTAATTTCTTGCCCCTGCCTAAGGCCATCGTAAAACGTCCCCATTAGGTACATAAGCGCCAAACTCGTTGCAACGATGGCAGCCAAAATCGTTAAGAACTTTTGCTGTGAAGCTTGTCTTTGTTGCTCACGCCAAGGAAGTAGATTTATATGTGGCATGCAGAAAAGCTCCTCAAAGCCAGTCCAGTCGCAATCGAAAATTGTGCACTATGACGATTCAGCACACTTCTATCTACTTTAGGAGCAATCTCCATATTCGCAAATGGATCACCAATAATACTGTGTACGCCCAACTCATCAACCAAGAGCCTATCCAACCCTTCTACAAGTGCTGTCCCACCAGTCAAAATGATATAATCGACTTGGTCGTGTCCACTGGTGGTCATAAACATCTGCAACGCTCTCCTTATCTGCTGTAAGAGAGATGTTTGAAAAGGAGCGAGTACCTCAAAGGTATAATTTGGCGGTAAGTCACCGGTTGTCTTTGCAAGTTCCGCCTCATCAAAAGTTTTATTATAGTAGGCCACGATGCTATTGGTATATTGCTCACCACCAAATACTTGATCTCTCGTATAAAGTGTTTTCCCTGACTGTACCACACTGATCAGTGTGACAACCGCACCAATATCAATAATAGCGACGACTTTATCATATGCATCGGACGGTAGCTGCTCATATAATACATCTACAGAACGGGCTAACGCGTAACTTTCTACATCCACAACTTTTGCCTTTAACCCTGATTCCTCAAGCGCCCCCACACGTGCTTGAACACTCTCTGTACGTGCAGCTGAAAGTAACACATTTACTTTGGAAGGATCGGCCTCATTGACTGATAACTTTTCAAAATCCAAACTAACTTCATCCAATGGATATGGGATCAAGCTGTCAGCTTCAATGGCAATTTGAGACTCTAATTCAGCATCGGTTAACGAAACATCCATAAAGATCATTTTGGTGATAACGGTTTGACCTGACACCGCAACAGATGCAAATTGAGTGCCTTTGGGGAGACGTTTTTTCAATTTAGCAATAACGCGGCCTATGGCTTCAATATCTTGGATAGCACGCTCTTTCATTGCGCCTTTTGGCAATGGTTCGATGGCCACAGCCTCTACTCGGTATCCTGCACTAGACTCAGCTAGGAGTACGGCTTTCACACAATGTGAACCAATATCCACCCCAACCATCAAAGGCGCGTGCTTTTTAAATATTTGATCGAACATGCAATTTACCCAAGTATCAGTTTTAGTCGTTATCTTGGCGTTCTCGTTTGGAAGTTAACATTTGATACGCCTTAAGTATTATGCATTATACTTACCAAACAACAACGGTGCATTATTTTACACCTGTTCGGGTTGAAGAATTTACGCAAAAGTTATTAATCGTTTTTTAATCAGGATATACTAACAGCGTCCACTTGTAATTGGGAGTCTCACTAGGGATAAATTCGTGAATTTATTAAAAAGATTATTACAGACTGTTTTCGTTTTTGGCCTTTTTGGCGTACTGATTTTGATCGGCTTGTATTTCTATGTGAAATCCGATATTCCTAGCGTCAAGGTGCTTAAAGATGTGCAACTACAAACCCCAATGCAAGTATTCACTCGCGATGGCAAGCTCATCAATCAGTTCGGTGAGAAGCGACGTATACCTGTAAAAATTACGGATGTGCCTGAGCCGATGCTAAACGCGTTTTTGGCCACTGAAGACAACCGCTTTTATGAACACTTCGGCATTGACCCAATCGGGATTGTTCGTTCATTCATTGTTCTAGTCAGTACAGGACAAAAGAAGCAAGGGGCAAGCACAATTACGATGCAGCTTGCGCGGAACTTTTTCTTAACCCGCGAAAAAGCCTATATACGTAAAGTAAAAGAAATCTTCATTGCGCTACACATTGAGCGCCTGCTGAGCAAAGATGAAATATTTGAGCTATATCTAAATAAAATCGAATTAGGCCACCGCTCTTTCGGTATTGGTGCCGCTGCGCAAGTATATTATGGTAAAGAGCTTAGTGAGTTAACCTTACCACAAATGGCCATGATCGCCGGGTTGCCAAAAGCGCCATCAGCGCTCAACCCTATACGCAACCCAACCCGTGCCAAAGCAAGGCGTAATGTCGTGTTAGGCCGTATGCTTGCTGAAAAGTACATTACGCAAGCCGAGTACCAAGATGCCATCAATGCACCAATCACAGCCAAGCGTCATGGTGCTGAAATTGAGTTATATGCCCCTTATATTTCCGAGATGGTGCGTGCTTATATGGTAGAGACGTATGGTGCAGATACAGCTTACAACTCAGGTTTCCGCGTTTATACGACCGTTGATGCAAGCACCCAAGCGGCTGCCCAGCAAGCTTTGATCAATAACCTTCATGACTACGATATGCGCCATGGCTTCAGAGGCCCAAGTGCCACATATTGGCAACAAGACGAAGCCCCATGGGATGAACAAAAAATTACTGAACGACTTAAAAAAGTCAAAGCCATTGCCCCTTTAAATGCCGCAGTGGTCACCGCCATTGATGAGCAATCCGCCTCAGTTATGCTCAAAACGGGTGAAGTGATCAATTTAGATTGGCCTGCGATAAATTGGGCCAGAGCTTACATAACAGAGCGACGCCAAGGGCGTGCACCAAAAACAGCGGCTGATATTTTAGAGCCCGGTATGCAAGTCTGGGTACGTGAAGTCAATCAAAAGTGGATGTTAAGCCAACTGCCGCAACCTGCCAGCGCCTTAGTTTCCCTCGACCCAAAAAGTGGCCAAATTAAAGCGTTAGTAGGCGGGTACAGCTTCAAGCAAAGCCAGTACAACCGAGCAGTACAGGCAAAGCGTCAAGTTGGTTCAAACATCAAACCATTTATTTATTCTGCGGCTTTAGAGGGGGACTATACCCTAGCAACAATTATCAATGATGCCCCTATCAATCATTGGGATAAAAGCCTGGGCGTCGCGTGGCGCCCAAAAAATAGTCCAGATGTATACAGTGGTCCAATTCGTATCCGCAGAGCACTAGCACAGTCTAAAAACGTGGTATCTGTACGCCTTATGCGAGGCGTCGGGCTAGAAAATACCGCTGACCATATTCTGAAATTTGGTTTCGATGATGCGGATGTTGTGCGCAGTGAATCTCTTGCTTTGGGCAGCGCTGCCATGACACCGCTCGAAATGGCCAGAGGGATGAGTGCATTTGCTAATGGCGGCCATTTAATTGAACCGTACTTTATAGACAAACTCACAGATGCATTTGGGAATGAGCTGGGTACTGCCAGCCCTTTACAAGTGTGTAACGAAGAGGAGCTCGAGGTAGACCCCTATACATGCGCGCCTAGAATTATTTCCGAAAAAAATGCCTTCTTAGTCGCAGATGCGTTGAAAAGCGCTATTTGGGGCGGTGGTAGCTGGCGCCATAAAACGGGGTGGACAGGCACAGGCTGGAGAGCTCAAACGCTCAAGCGAAAGGACTTAGCAGGTAAGACAGGCACCACCAATAATGCTGTTGATACGTGGTTCACAGGCTTCAATCGTGATCTGTTAACAACAGTGTGGGTCGGGTTTGACGATGCAAGCAAACCACTAGGTCGCACAGCTTATAATAGCAACCTAGGTAAGCAACAAATTGTTGGCGGTGAAGCCGGTGCCACTACAGCACAACCTGCTTGGGTCAGCTTCATGCGCCATGCACTCAAAGATGCCCCATTGGCTCCGATTGAGCCACCACCGGGGTTAGTTTCGATCCGCATTGATTTAAAAACAGGCCTGTTGAGTGAAAAGAATGACTACACGAGTCGATTTGAATATTTTGAACGCGGAACAGCGCCAACAAAATATGTCTTAGACTCTGGCAGTAGCACACCATTTGATGACCAACTACCGGCTCAAGAAGAGCTATTCTGAAAATAAAAAAGGCCATGCAATGCATGGCCTTTAACTTTTTACCTTACTGGTCGAATTAACCAGTACGTCATAGCAACTTTATCGTAATTTTTGCGTCAACCAATACAAATCAGAGTGTATACCGGCAGCCGTTACTTCTTTACCCGCGCCAGGCCCTTGTATTACCAACGGATTACTGTCATACCATTGACTGGTGATAACAAATATATTGTCACCTGGTGTTAAATTGGCGATGGCGCTGCCAGCTTCGACATAAGCAATACCTACTTTTGCGCTGACTTTACCTTGTTCATTGATATCCAGTGCACCAGTATAACGTAGTGACTTTCCGGCTAATTTGGCTTCCTCATAGCGTTGATGATAAAACGCATCTAACGACGCCCGATCAGCCAAAAATGAATCCCAATCTCCCTGCGCTAAATGCTCAGGCATCAACGGCTCAAGCGCAATATCATCCACATCTAGCTGCAAGCCAAGATCTCGCGCTAATATTAGCAGTTTACGCTGCATATCACGGCCAGATAAATCTTCACGCGGGTCAGGCTCGGTATACCCCATGCCTTGCGCTTCTAGCACCAAATCAGAAAATGGTTTAGAACCATCAAAGCTACTACACAGCCACGACAATGTACCAGAGAAAACACCTTCTATTCGAGTTACCGTATCACCGCTGTTTTGCAAATCAGCCAGCGCAAAGTTAATTGGCAAACCGGCACCAACACTGGTGTTATAGCGCCAATGCAAATTGCGCTCTTGGAGCTGCTCGATAAGCTTTGCGTACCAAGCTTGCTCAGCAGTGCCTGCATATTTATTAGCACTGATCAAATGGCAATCATGGGCAACAAAACTCGGATACATACCGCTGAACTCATCACTGGCAGTAATATCAATCACCACCTTGTGTTCATAATCAAGCTCACCAATGCGCTCTAATAAGTCAGCCTGTTGGTAGTTTTGCGCTTCACTGCGCCAGTGCTGCTGCCAGTTGTCGATATTGATCCCACTTGGGCAAAACAGCATCTCTTTAGAGCGAACCAAAGCAACCACTTTCAAATCAAATGTCGTCTGTAGCTTTTCGACTTGTTGCTGGCATTGCTCAACAAAAACCTCACCCACATTACCAAGACCGGCAATGATCACCGCAAGCTCGCGGCCTTTGTTTACCAGTTTGTCATGCAGGATCGCCAATACATCGCTGTCAATTGATTGATCGGTTAAGAACAGCCCATAACTGCCATCGCTATGCGTAAAGCGCACAACCACATCTTGTTGCTCTAAAATCGCAGCAGCTTGTTGAGTGAGTTGTTGTATTTCAAAGCTCGGTGCAACAATTGCCAGTCCTCTTAGGTGCGATTCAACAATATTGCCTCGGCCTTGCAGGTGCGTTGCAACGGTATGTGTGTCATTGCTGGGCACCAATAAATAATCTTCTCCACCTTTGTTAAAGTGGTGGATACTATGCTGTATTAATTGGCTTAATGTACGTACTTCGCCCGCTAACAAACCTTCAACACGGATCAGATCTAGCTCATCAAATGTAGTGATAAACCGTTTGTCTTTACTATACCCCTGCTTCACGATTTCTGTTCCAATCGCTTCAGGATCATAGCTACTGCGTACTTGCAGTTTAATATTCGTCTCTTTAAGTGGTGACAGTGTTTTCGCATGCAAGACCGGATTGCCTAAGCGAGCAAGTAGGTTAGCTTGAACACGGCACACTTTTGGGTATTTAATCGCTGAGCTTACTTTACGAGGATCCGTACTAAACACACCATGTGTATCAGTCCAAATAGACACCGCATCTGCATCAATGTAATTGGCCAATAAAGTTGCACTGTAATCGCTGCCATTGCGGCCCAAAGTGATGGTATTGCCCTCACAATCAGAGGCAATAAACCCAGTCACAACGTAAATTTTATCTGTTTTAATTTGCGCCAAACACGCTTGTTTATTTTGTGCGTGTAACAACTGACCCTGATGCTGAGTGAATAGTTTTCTGGCATCAATATCTACAGCACTGACGTTAAACGTCGACAGTAAATTTGCCAGCAGCCTCGCAGACCACAACTCTCCATGAGCGAGTAAAGAGGCTTCATGAAGCACATTATTAGCCGCATCTTTTGCAATACTTTGCAATTCACTTTTCAAGCGCTCTGAGAGTGCACTCGCCTGTTGCGCATCAAACAACTCCGTCAGCAAAAGGTTTTGATGATTCTCTACTTGCAATAAAATGTCGTTAAAAGCATTGTCATCTTTTTGCTGATAACTTTGCCACAACTTCACCAAGGTATTCGTTGTCTTACCCGCTGCAGATACAACGACACAATCACCAACTTGGCATTGACCCAAAATAATATTCGCAACCGCTTGGTAACGCGCTGCAGAGCTCAAACTTGAGCCACCAAATTTATGTACTACTTTTGTCATGTTATTACCATAAAACCGTGTGTGCTGGAGAGAGTTTAAAATCTTTAGCACTATCTGAATCAACGCCTGAAGGGTTGTTTACCTTATGAAACGCCTGCTCTAAATCCGCCAGTAAATCTTCAACATCCTCTATGCCAACAGAAATACGGATCAAGGTATCACCGACACCCGCTTCAAGGCGGGCCTGAGGATCCATACCGGCATGTGTCATTGTGGCAGGGTGGCAAATTAAGCTTTCCACTCCCCCAAGAGATTCAGCCAGTGAAAATTGCGATAGTGAAGTTAAGAATGTCGCAGAGTCTTTGAGTGTACCTTTTATATCAAAGCTCACCATGCCACCAAAGCCATGCTGTTGCTTTTTCGCAAGTGCATGCTGAGGGTGAGATGCAAGGCCTGGGTAATATACCTGCTCAACATAAGGTGAAGCTTCTAAATACTGCGCAATTGCCAGTGCATTCTGCTCGTGTTGCTTTAAACGTACTTTCAACGTTCTTAAACCACGTAACGTCAAGTAGCTATCAAAAGGAGAACCGGTGATCCCAATATTATTTGCCCACCAAGCAAGTTCATCACCTAACTCTTGCGTACGCGCGATGACAGCACCGCCGACCACATCAGAGTGGCCATTAATAAACTTAGTGGTTGAATGCACCACAATATCTACGCCAAACGCGATTGGGTTTTGTAATGCAGGCGATAAAAACGTATTGTCCGCAGCCACCAGTGCTCCGCAGCCATGCGCAGCTTTTACGACAGCTTCAATGTCTGTTAAACGTAAAATTGGATTACTCGGTGTTTCTATCCATACAATCTTAGGCGCAATAGTCGCAATTTGCTCAATGCTCTCCGGCTGTGTTAAATCAAGGACTTTGACTTTCAATAAGCCGCGCTTTTCCAAAGAGGTAAACAAACGATAACTGCCACCATAACAATCATGCGGGATGACCAGGGTGTCGTCATGGTTTAATAATTGTGTAACTAGGTGAACTGCCGCCATGCCTGTTGCTGTGATTATGCCTTTTTCACCGCCTTCAAGTTGCGTCAGCGTATCGGCTAAAATGTCTCGGTTTGGATTGCCACTGCGACCATAATCATAGTCTCGCTTCTTATCAAAATCAGCAAAAGAATAGGTCGTTGAAAGATAAAGAGGAGGCACAACTGCACCATGATGCTTATCAGCATCAATGCCATTTCTTACGGCAATCGTTGACTTTTTACTTTGGCTCATAGGTCACCTAGATACTTGGATGTTTAGACGTCTAAAAGGTTAGATGAACAATTGAAAGATGTCAAAACATTTATACTTCTATATGGCTAAATAACTAGTATTTGACTATCTTATTCAAACCGATAAAATTTCGCCACGAAAGCGATAAAGGATGCCAATAAGACTGAATCTTTGACCAAATATGGCAAAAGACCGAGTATTCTGCCAATTTCCTGTACAATCTGTGTCTATTTATAAGGTGCAAAGTACAAACCGTCTGCAGCACACTCAGCACGCAAAAATACAGTCTTATTTGCATTCAAGGTAAACACTGAGGCAAGTACACAATTATGGCTAAATGGAACGGTGAATATGTTCACCCTTATGCAGAACACGGTAAAAAGTCAGAACAAGTAAAAAAAATTACGGTTTCGATTCCTCTGAATGTACTTAAAGTACTCACAGATGAAAGGACTCGTCGACAGGTCAATAACCTGCGCCATGCAACAAACAGCGAATTATTGTGTGAAGCGTTTTTACATGCCTTCACTGGGCAACCGTTACCCAACGATGAAGATTTAAGAAAAGATAACCCAGAAAAAATCCCAGCAGAAGTCCGTGATATTATGGAAAAAATGGGATTAGATATACCAGAGATCAACGAAGACTAAGCACGCATCACTCTGGCCAAAAAAAGCCTCACTATTGTGAGGCTTTTTAGTATTCAGTGATTAAGCCATGTAATTATCTGGCAAATCAATTTGCGCAACGCCCGAGTCAATTGCTGCTTGTGCAACTGCTTTAGCAATACGCGGTAGTAA
Source organism: Pseudoalteromonas luteoviolacea (assembly GCF_000814765.1). Lineage (GTDB taxonomy): Bacteria > Pseudomonadota > Gammaproteobacteria > Enterobacterales > Alteromonadaceae > Pseudoalteromonas > Pseudoalteromonas luteoviolacea_H. Next base: position 73,863 of record NZ_JWIC01000001.1, on the reverse strand, counting down.
ACGTGGGTCCATTGGCTTTGGAATAATATACTCAGAGCCAAACTCTAGGCTATCTACCTCAGCAGCAACCAAGACCTCTTGAGGCACTGGCTCTTTAGCAATACTACGGATAGCTTCCACAGCGGCAATCTTCATTTCATCGTTAATAGCGGTTGCACGCACATCAAGTGCACCACGGAAAATAAACGGGAAACACAGAACGTTATTAACCTGGTTAGGATAATCAGAGCGACCCGTTGCCATGATTAAGTCATCACGTGCACCATGCGCTACTTCAGGACTGATCTCTGGATCTGGGTTCGAGCACGCGAATACCACTGGCTTGTCAGCCATCAACTTCAGATCTTCAGGTGATAATAAATCTGGACCAGATACACCTACAAATACATCCGCTTCTGCGATCACATCTTGTAGCGTACGCTTATCCGTATTGTTCGCAAATAATGTTTTGTATTCGTTTAAATCATCACGACGCGTATGGATCACGCCTTTACGGTCTAGCATGTAAATGTGCTCACGCTGAGCGCCACACTTAATTAGTAGCTCCATACATGCAATCGCAGCAGCACCGGCACCCAAGCAAACAATAATTGCTTCTTTGATGTCTTTGCCTTGGATCTCCAACGCATTCAACATACCCGCTGCTGTTACAATCGCTGTACCATGTTGATCGTCGTGGAAAACAGGCACATCGCAGCGCTCAATCAAGGCTTTTTCAATCTCAAAACACTCAGGTGCTTTAATGTCTTCCAAGTTGATACCACCAAACGTATCTGCGATATTTGCAACCGTATTAATGAAGTCTTCAGTTGTATTGTGCTTTACTTCAATATCGATAGAGTCTAAACCTGCAAAGCGCTTAAATAAAAGTGCTTTACCTTCCATAACGGGTTTAGAAGCCAGTGGGCCTAAGTTACCCAGACCTAAAATAGCAGTACCATTACTGATAACAGCTACCATGTTACCTTTACCTGTGTAGCGGTAGGCATTGGCAGGATCTGCTGCAATTTCACGTACAGGTTCTGCTACACCTGGACTATATGCTAATGCAAGATCTTTAACTGATTCAGCTGGCTTTGTCAGCTCGATACTGATTTTACCTGGGACGGGGTGAGCGTGGTAATGTAATGCTTTTTCACGTAAATCTGACATGACGCGATTTTTTCCTACGAGAAGTTAAAAGTGAGAGTGAGATAAAAATTCGCTAACTGCTTTCAACAATACCTTTTTTGAAAATTAATTCAAGCACTATCAGGTCTATCCTGTTAGCCGATATTTTTTGGAATTTAGCGACTTTTAAGCCACTTTTCATCAATATTTACTGCAATAAATTAACGCTTACACAAATTAATCACGGCCAATAAAGGTTAATTTATATGCAAAAAATCCATTTTTGATGCATGACAATCATCTTTATATAAATAAACCACTTTTATTGTAAAATAAAAGCATTTAGTGACATTTGGATGAATTTCAACAAATTTAATTGCAAATTCTTTTAGCATAACTATTCAAAACAAAGATAAATTTAAACACTCAACTCATGCTAAACCATGAGCAGTGCATTAGAGCACACACAATGGATTATTATGAATTCAGACTGCTGCGCTGACTATGCTATAAAACAAATATGGCAACTTTTTAATACAATACCAAATTGCAAATGATTTTTATTGGTGAGCGATGGGACTTGCGATATGAAATCAGGGGTAAAATACAACCTCGCGGGCACAAAAAAAGCACCCGTAGGTGCTTTCTATTATCAACTAAGTCGAAATTAACGCTTAGCAGATAATGCGCCAAAGCGCTTGTTGAAGCGATCAACACGACCACCAGTATCAAGGATCTTCTGCTTACCAGTGTAGAATGGGTGACACTCAGAACATACGTCTAGGTGAATGTCTTTACAAAGTGTTGAACGCGTCTCGAATTTGTTACCACAAGAACAAGTTGCTGAGATCGTCTCGTACTTAGGATGAATACCGTCTTTCATAGGAAACCTCTAGTTAAGGCCGTATCGCTCTCCAAACCCGAAGTTTGGCACCATACGTCGTTATACAAATAAATTGGACGCGTATTTTAGGTCTTTCATGCTCAAACTACAAGCAATAAATTAGTATTCCATTAGATTTTTATTATTCCTGTTTGCTGTCCGCAATTTACGCTCACAAGCACAGGGTGATGAGGTATACTCACTCCACTTCATATTTATACTTTACGCAATAGGCGGATCACTTGGAGCACACATGCCATTTGCAGCTGTCGCAATAAAAGTCCCTTTACACAAAACATTTGATTATACCTATCCAGCCTCTATGTCGCCTTGTGTTGGAGGCCGTGTTTGGGTCAAATTTGCCAATCGACGCTGCGTGGCCGTTGTAACAGAGTTGAAGGCTCACAGTGACGTCCCTGTTGATAAAATAAAACCAATCGATGACGTCATCGATGCGCACCCCATTTTAGATAGTGCCCACTTAAGCTTTTTACAGTTTATCAGTCACTATTATTGTTACCCTTTCGGTGAAACTTTATTTACCGCGCTTCCTGGCGCACTGCGAGATGGTCAAGATGTCGATAAGACTCAAGTCCCTATGCTCACTTTAACGGATGAAGGACAAGTCACTTCACAGCTGCGTGCGAAGAAACAACTGGCGTTAATTGAGCAATTGCGCACCGCAGGCGATGCCACGCATACAGAACTGAAAACCCTAGGCTTTACGCAAGCACAAATAAAAGGCTTGCTGGAAAAGCAGCTAATTCGCGAAGAGCTACGCGCCGATACCTCTTGGCAACATGCAACGTTATCTGTGGGTAGCAAACCAATTTTAAATGAAGAACAAGCGACCGCATGCAGTGCCATCAATCATACTGAGGGGTTTCGTACTTTTTTAATTGAAGGCGTGACAGGTAGCGGCAAAACCGAAGTCTATTTACAGTGTTTGGAAAAAGTACTCAGTGCCGGTCAACAGGCGCTTGTGCTAGTGCCAGAAATTGGCCTTACCCCTCAGACGGTAAACCGATTTAAACGACGTTTTCCCGGGCTGCCAATTGACTTATGGCACTCAAATTTAACCGATAATGAGCGCCTTCATACATGGCGCAGAGCGCAACAAGCCACTACAGCGCTGGTCATTGGAACTCGTTCTAGTATCTTCCTGCCATTTCAGTCTCTTGCAATGATCATAGTGGATGAAGAACATGATCACTCGTTCAAGCAGCAGGATAGTTTACGATATCATGCCCGTGACTTAGCCGCTTACCGAGCACATCAAACTCAGTGTCCATTGCTACTGGGCACTGCCACCCCAGCTCTTGAAACCTTAAAAAAGGCGTTAGACAACAAATTTCAATTGCTCACGCTCAGCAAGCGCGCACAAACCAGTCAAGACAATCAATTTTTGTTGGTTGATATGAAAGCGCAACAGACACAAGGCGGCTTCGCCAGTACCAGCTTAAAGGCCATTGAGCGCACCCTCTCTATGGGTAAGCAAGCGATGATCTTTCTCAATCGCCGAGGTTTTGCCCCCACACTTATCTGCCACGAATGCGGCTGGCTAAGTGATTGTCATCATTGTAGTACCAGCGCGACTTATCATAAAACCATGCAGCGCTTGGTATGCCATCACTGTGGCGAACAGCAATATGTCCCCCATCAATGTCCTGATTGTGGTAGCACACAAATTATGCCAACGGGACTGGGGACCGAACAGCTAGAAGAGTTTGTCACTTCACACTTTCCCGACGTGCCCGTCAGTCGTATTGATAGAGACTCAACACGCCGTAAAGGCAGTTTAGAAAGTGCGCTTGAGAAAATTCATCAAGGCGGCGCGCAAGTCTTAATTGGGACTCAGATGTTAGCCAAAGGTCACCATTTCCCCGATGTCGCACTGGTGGTCATTTTAGATGTTGATAGTGGTTTATACTCAAGTGACTTTAGAGCAACCGAACATATGGCACAGCTAATCACCCAAGTCGCAGGGCGGGCTGGTCGCAGCGGTGAAGCGGGTACTGTTATTTTGCAGACGCATTTTCCTGAACATCCACTGCTGCAAGACTTAGTAAATAATGGCTATCAAGACTTCGCTCGCTATGCCCTCACAGAGCGACAAGAGGCCATGCTGCCACCTTATACTCACTTGGCGCTCATCAGGGCAGAAGCAACCTCTGCAAATTTGGTCATGACATTTTTATCTGATCTGGTTCCTGCACAACCATTCTCTGGTATACAATTGCTGGGACCGATCCCGGCGCCGATGGAGCGCCTTGCAGGAAAGTATCGCTATCAATTACATATACAAGCAACACAACGTAATGTTTTGCATCAGTATCTCACGCAATTAAAGGAATATATAAGCAGCCACAAGCTTGCAACACGCGTGCGTTGGAATATTGATGTTGATCCTATGGACACCTACTAAACAGTTATGGCACAACACGATTATATAAATAAAACGCCCAAAAAAAAGGGCCAAAAAAAACAGCAGCCTAAAGCACAAAAACCTTTTCCAAAAGCCCTCGCGGCTTTTGCAATACTGTTGATTGGGGGGTTTGGCTATGGACTGTGGTTTATCAAGGAACATGCAGATCCCGCCAAGGTAGAACAGGCTCAGAAACCCACAGAGCCAGCCGAAGTGGTAGAAGAAAAGAAAGAATTACCGCGTCCACCTACGTTCATCCATGATATGAAAACAGCGCAAGTAGAAGCTGAGGTTAAGGTCATCAAATCAAGAGGCCCTTTTCAAATGCAATGTGGTTCATTTCGAACTTACGAACAAGCAGAAAAACGTAAGGCGCGTATCGCATTTGCAGGTTTGATATCGGAAATCCGTCGTACTGAGGGAAGTAATGGAGTCTGGTATCGTGTCCGCTTAGGGCCTTATGATAAAAAGCGAGAAGCCGAAAGCGACAAGAACAGATTACAACGCATCAAAATCGTTGATTGCGGAATTTGGGGCTGGACTTGAAATTAGCCCAGCCGCCCTCATCTATGCATTTATTGATATAATTATCCGAGGCAAAGGCCTCTTTTAAGGAATACTATGACTACTATCGTAAGTGTTCGTCGCGATGACAAAGTGGTTATCGGCGGTGACGGCCAAGTGTCTCTTGGCAATACGGTGATGAAAGGCAACGCAAGAAAAGTACGTCGCCTTTATAACGGTAAAGTACTGGCAGGTTTTGCTGGCGGTACAGCCGATGCATTTACACTATTTGAGCGTTTCGAAACAAAGTTAGAAATGCACCAAGGACACCTTACGCGTGCCGCTGTCGAAATGGCCAAAGATTGGCGAACGGATCGCGCATTGAGAAAACTAGAAGCACTCCTTGCCGTTGCAGATGAGACTGCATCTTTGATTATCACTGGTAATGGTGATGTTGTGCAGCCAGAGCACGACCTAATCGCAATTGGTAGCGGCGGTAATTTTGCGCAAGCAGCAGCTACTGCACTGATTGAAAATACCGATTTAAGTGCACGCGAAATCGTCGAGAAAAGCTTGAAGATTGCCGGTGATATCTGTGTATTCACCAACAACTTCCAGACCATCGAAGAATTGTAATAGGAAAATCCATGACAGCAATGACACCGAGAGAAATCGTTCATGAGCTAGACCAACATATCATTGGTCAAGACAAGGCTAAAAAAGCAGTGGCCATCGCACTTCGTAACCGCTGGCGTCGCATGCAACTTAATGACGATCTTCGCGCTGAAGTCACCCCAAAAAACATTCTAATGATTGGTCCAACGGGTGTTGGTAAAACCGAGATCGCACGTCGTCTTGCCAAGCTTGCCAACGCGCCATTTATCAAAGTGGAAGCAACCAAATTCACCGAAGTGGGTTACGTCGGCAAAGAAGTTGAAACCATTATCCGCGATTTAGTAGAAGTGTCATTTAAAATGACCCGCGAACAGCAAACTAAAAAGCATAAACACCGTGCAGAAGAAGCGGCTGAAGAACGTATTCTTGATGCACTATTGCCACCAGCAAAAGACGCTTGGGGCGAAGCACAGCCAGCTGAAAACAGTTCAACTCGCCAAGTGTTCCGTAAAAAGCTGCGTGAAGGCCAGTTAGACGATAAAGAAATTGAGATAGACATCGCTGAGACATCGCCGCAAGTAGAGATCATGGCGCCTCCTGGTATGGAAGAAATGACCAACCAGCTACAAGGCATGTTCCAAAACTTATCTGGTGATAAGAAAAAGAATCGCAAACTGAAAATCAAAGAAGCTTTCAAGTTACTCATTGAAGAAGAAGCTGCCAAGCTGGTTAATCCTGAAGAGCTAAAAGAGCAAGCCATCTTTGCTGTGGAACAAAACGGCATTGTATTTGTTGATGAAATTGACAAAATCTGTAAGCGTGGTGAAGCGTCAGGTCCAGATGTCAGCCGTGAAGGCGTACAACGTGATTTACTGCCTTTAATTGAAGGCTCAACGGTCAGTACCAAACACGGTATGGTGAAAACCGATCACATCTTGTTTATTGCGTCAGGCGCATTCCAAATGGCGAAGCCATCGGATCTTATTCCTGAATTGCAGGGCCGCTTGCCGATCCGTGTAGAGCTAGAAGCACTCACCGCAAAAGACTTTAAACGCATTCTGACAGAGCCGCATGCTTCACTGACTGAGCAGCAACAGGCCTTGTTAAAAACAGAGCAAGTGTCTGTCGACTTTACTGATGATGCCATCGAACGCATTGCAGAAGCCGCATGGCAGGTGAATGAAAAGACAGAAAACATCGGTGCTAGACGTCTTCACACTGTGATGGAAAAGCTGATGGAAGAAATTTCTTTCGACGCGTCAGAGAAATCAGGTCAAGCACTGACGATTGATGCTCAATACGTTGAACAGCATTTAGATATGCTGGTTAAAGATGAAGACCTTAGTCGCTTCATCCTATAATTTGGAGACAGGGCCAGCTAAGCTGGCCCCATTTTTATGTATCAAGTAACCAAGCTCCACTATCACCGCCAGAGCAAACTGCTCGACATTACCTTTGACGATAATCTTCACACCTCTGTCAGTGCGGAATTTTTACGAACCCATTCCCCCTCTGCCGAAGTGCAGGGTCATAGTCCAGAGCAAGCTCAACTGGTCTTAAATAAACAAAACGTCACCATCGTGACCATTGAACCAGTTGGCCATTACGCCGTTAGGCTGTGCTTTGATGATGGCCATAACTCAGGGCTTTTTAGCTGGCAGTATTTACGTAAGTTATGTGATCACCACAAACAGCTATGGCAACAATATCAGGATAAGGTAGCGGCACATCGCCAGAGCCAAGACAGTGTGCCTATTAAATTTGTCCCTTAAATCAGAGTTGTGAACTCGACGCATCATCGATTTAAACCTTTTAGACACGCTCGAAAGTGATGCGCCTAAATCTGCTTTAGGCGCTCGAGAGGTTATACTTTGTATTTGTCGATGGCGTCATGTAATGCACGGGCCTGTTCAGAAAGCTCTTCACTACTTTGTGCATTTGATGCTGCGTGCTCAGACGCCCCTTGCGCAATGTCTCTGATCTTCACTACATTTTTGTTCACTTCAGATGCGACCTGATTTTGCTCATCAATTGCCGTTGCAATGTGCGTACTCATGTCCATGATGTTTTGTACATCCTCAGTGATCAGACCTAACAGCTCACCCGCGCGCTCTGCTTGCTCCACACTTTCATTACTCTGGCTGCGGCACTCTTCCATTATACTCACCACATCCTGCGTGCGCTGTTGCAGTGTAGAAATAATACTTTCAATCTCTTGTGTAGAGTCTTGGGTGCGCTGAGCGAGTGATCTTACTTCATCAGCAACAACCGCAAAGCCACGGCCTTGCTCACCGGCACGTGCAGCTTCAATCGCCGCATTCAATGCAAGTAAGTTAGTCTGCTCGGCAATACCTCGGATCACGTCTAGCACTGAACCGATGGTTTCACCATCTCGCTCTAGCTGCCCGACCACTTCCGATGCACCACTCAACGAATGAGACAATGCCATGATATGGTCAATGGTTGAAGTGACTTCACTGCGCCCTTGTTGTGCATTATTATTGGTTGATTCCGCTTTTTGCGCAGCCGCTTCAGTATTGTGGGAAATATCTTGAATGGTGGCCTGCATTTCGGTTGCCGCGGTCGCTACCATGTCTGCTTCATGTAATTGCTCATTCATGCCTGCGCTGGTTTGCGCCGTTGTTGCCGACAAATGCTCTGTAGCATCATTGATGGTCACTAGCGCACGATTTACATCCGAAATCAGGTTTTTGAAATCTTCGATTAAGCTATTGAAATCTCGGGTCATAATGGTGATTTCATCATTACCACTTTGCTCTATCAATATACCCAGATTATTCTCACGTCGAATGCGCTCAATCGTTTGATACACACGCTCTACCGGACGAATAATCGAGCGGCTCGTTGACCACACTAAAATCATCACGATTGCAGCCGCGGCAACGAAAATAAGAATAGCGACCGTTTTAGCAAATTCAGCATTGTCAGCGATTTCTTGCTTGGTTTGCTCAACAATAGCAACTACAACTGCATCACTTTCTTTAACCACTTTGCGCATATCGCCCAGTGCACCGCTGTTCAAATCTACCCCAAGCTCAACCTGTGCATCGATCAGCCCTTTAAACTTCGTTTGATATACACCCAATAGATTGATCAGCTCTTGTTGATAGGCGCGATCGTGGCTTGACTCTCTAATTTGAGACTCGAAAGTATCTATGTGCTTATTGAATTTACCTAGATATTTTGTATCCAGACGCAACATAAAATCTTTTTCTGCACGTCTTAACTGCAGCATAGTCGTCAAAAGCTTGTAATCTTCTTTTTGCTTTAATAGCGTTTCAACGCCATGCACGGCTTTTCTCAGCTCACCATACAGCGCATCTTTTGGATGCAAACCGATGGTTTTTTGTAACTCAACAACCCGATTAAATTCTTTGTGGTACTGAGTAACAAGGACCTCAAACTGATCTAACTGGCCTAAATCGATATTAAAATTAATAAAAACCGCTTCTAACTTGGCTTTTTTCTCTTTCAGTAGACGATATTCTTTTTCATATTTATCCAACGCCTCTACATCTTTGTAAAACAGAAAGTTTTTCTCATACTTGCGCATGGATAACTCATGAACATCCAGTTCTTCTGCATATTGAATGGTTTCATTCAACTGGCGCATTGTATTGGCTTCGGTGATGATCACCGCCAGCATAACCAGCAATGCCACACCAACAACAACTGCGTTTAATTGCAAACGCCTTTTAATGGTTAGATTTTCAAGTAGAGCCATACAGTTACCTAATTATTACAGAACCTGCAATATAGTATAGCCAAACTCACCTTGCGCCGAAATCGAATCTACATGTTTAAGCAAAAATATTTCAAAGAATTTACATATTATGCAACTTTGTTCCTGTTATAGAGGATTGGTTGCCATAAACTATCGTGTAAGCTGTCGAAATCTTGCCATTGACCGTTAGCTAACCATTTCGCTAATGGGGTTGCATCAGAAGGGAAATCGATTATTTGGCCTTCTGGATGTTCTAACCACTCTCCTAATGCTTCAGAGTTAAGGTAATTCATCACTTCCGCTAACCCAAGAGATTGCAATGTCATTGCATTGCTTAACTGCTCAAATTGTCCCTGTAGCGGCTTCAGTAACAACTTCTTACCAAACTTCAATGCCTCGCTGGACAACTCAAACCCCGCATTGGCCACAACACCCGATGCACTGGCTAAATCTTCTAAAAAGCCACTGCGTGAAGGTGCGCGTAAATGAATATGATTCAATGACTGATCTTGAGCATCTGGGTGATAGCAATAGAATTCTCTATCTGGAAAGTCACCGAGCAACTCCACAATGCTATTTAAGTCTTCAAAAGGTAAGTAAACCAAAATTTTATTTGCAATAGAAGCTTTGACGCAGCCATGAAATGAAATAAATGGCGGGAGTATATTTTTTGCAAAAGGTTGCCAATGTACACCCAGATGCACGTTAGCAGGTGCAAACCAGCGGATCAAAGCACGCTCCATAAACCCAGCACCAAACAAGGGGACCTCTGGAGATAAAAATGCAGCTTGGTGACTCATCGCCACGACAGGCACTTTGGCTAACTTTGCAGCCCACGCAGATACCGGTTCAAAATCATTAAAGACCAAATCATATTGTTTAATATCTAGTTGCCTGACATCCCTGACAAACGTCCCCAGCTTCAGCTGTTTTGCTGTCTGCCGATAATCGAGTTTGCCACTTTGCGTGATGAAGCTGAGTCCGCGCCGTACTTGATACTGACCAAATACCCCCATATCAAAATAGGCGTTTTCATCACGTCCAGAAAATAAATAATCAACATCAATGCCAAGTTTCGTAAAGCACTCAGCCATAACACGCGCACGCGTTATATGCCCATTACCCGTCCCTTGAATCCCATAAAGTATTCTCATAACTCTCCTAACATACCAACGGCTAACAATGCACACCCACTGCCCATTAGCGCTCCGAGTATGACATCAATTGGATAGTGCACCCCAACCAGCACTCTAGACAGAGATACCCCTGTCGCCCATATGCATAATGGGATGGTCAGTACGGGATAAACTTCCATTAAACACGTTGCATAAAGCCATGCCCCCGCACTGTGTCCCGATGGCATACTAAATTTATCACTCGGTGTAAGCATGGCTTTGACAGCTAAACAGTCACATGGCCTAACCCTGGCAAAATACTTCTTCAATAAAAAATATAATGGTCGCTCAATCGCAAAAGCGAGCAGTACTGTTTGCACAAAGATGCTGCCGACCTTTCCCATAAAATATCCGTTTAATAACGCCAATATGACATACAACCCACCATTGCCACTTTTAGATAGCATTAACATCAACCAGTTAAACCACTTGCGTCTTTTTGGCTTATACAATGCAAAATAAAGCGCTGTATCGAGTTTAATTATTTGTGCTTTCATCGTAGTTGCTTACATTTGTTCACAATTTCAGCTTAGAAGAGCTTAATAACAATAACGCGACATTTTTGTGACACAATTATGTAAGTTGATTCAAAGCATTGCGCAGCTTATTAATGGGAGTATACTGACAACAGTTTAGCCATTCTCTGAGGATACTATGATGGATTACAGCACATCTGATCTATGTGATCACTTCGCCGATGCCATTGACGTACTTGAGCCAATGTTTATCAACTTTGGCGGACAGCATGCATTTTGCGGCCGTATTAAAACGGTTAAGTGTTTCGAAAACAATGAAGTGATAGCTGAAGTACTGCAACAAGATGGAACTGGGCAGGTGTTATTAATTGATGGCGGCGGCTCCACACGACGCGCGCTAATTGACATCGATCTTGCAGAATTGGCTCTAGAGAATAATTGGCAAGGCATCATTGTATATGGTGCTGTTCGACATGTAGAAGAGCTCGAAGAATGCGAAATAGGCATACAAGCTATCGCCTCCATCCCAGTGGGTGCCGACAGCGAAGGAGCTGGGGTGCAAGGTATTCCAGTGAATTTTGCTGGTGTCTCATTTTTCGATGATGATTTTCTATATGCAGACTCAACTGGCATTATTATCTCTGCCGAAGAACTACTCCTCGAAGTAGACGAAGACGACGCATAACAGCATCCTTTTTCCATCATCAAACGGGTGCATTCATAGTGCGCCCTTTTGACGCTATTTTTTCTAACCTACAGTAATACTCGAAACACCATGACCGCACACAATTGGATTAAGATTTACACTGAATCAAACATCAGCGATTTCACTGCAACACGAGATAATGAAACGCGCTTTTGGCAATCTCTCTCGTTTTTAAAATCACAGTCAGCACTGCCCGAAGCGTTACATGATGCGGCAGAGTTTGGCATTAAATACGTCTTGATTGCGGTCAATGAAGACATTGGTCCCCGCGGCAACTGCGGTAATGGTGGCGCAACTGATGGCTGGTTCGCATTTTTAAAGCGCTTTCTCAATTTACCCTGCAACCAGTTCCTCATTCCTAACAATGTTTTGTTACTAGGAGAAATCATTACACATGACCTACAAGCCCAAAGTGAGTCTGTAGACAACACTTGCTCAGCAGGCCTTGCACAACTCAGAGCACTGTGTGAAACGCTCGATGAGCGTGTCAGTGCAGTCCTTCAAGCCATTTTTGATGCGGGTCTTGAGCCGATTTTAATCGGGGGTGGGCACAACAATAGTTTTGGGCTATTACAAGCGCTGTCTACCAGTACACAGGGCCCATGCCAAGCGATCAACTTTGACCCGCATGCCGATTTTAGAGCCATTGAAGGGAGACATTCTGGAAACGGGTTCAGCTATGCACATCAAGCAGGCTACCTTGCTGACTACCACGTCGTCGGTATGCATGAGCAAAAAAATAATGACACGATCGTCGCGTCACTACAAAATGCGGGTTTTACCTACACCACATACCAAGATATTTTAGTCACTAGAGAAACCGCATTAACTGATGCAATCAAAGTGGCAACCAAGCGCTTCAAACAAAGTTTACCCCTGGGCATTGAAGTCGATGTGGACGCAATTTCAGGGATGCCAGTAAGTGCATATACTAATTGCGGATTCAGTGTGAATGATGCTGAGCATTTTGTATATCAAAGTGCCAAACAAGCCAATACGCGATACTTACACTTATGTGAAGCGGCCCCTAGAAACCATCCGCAAGGTGAGCAACAAGGTATTATTGAAGCAGGGCAAGTACTGTCAGGCCTAGTGTGTAGTTACTTAAAAGCGAGACAAAACTAGTTTATATCAGAACGGCTGGGATTCTCTTCAATTGGATGTTCCCAGCGCCATTGCTTGAGCCAACTAATCATACCTATACTACTCAGCGGCCGAGTAAACAAATAGCCTTGTGCAGCGAACGCATTGAGGTTTTGGGAAAATTGCAATTGTTCCTGTGACTCAACCCCCTCACAGATCACCTTACAATCTTGTACATTCTGCATTTCAACAATGCCTCTTACCACCGCTTTAAAGTTGCCTTGATTTTGATTTGGGGTGGTTAATGAGCGTCCAAGCTTCACGTAATCCACTTCTAACTTAGGGAGCTTTGCAAGCAATAAAGGTGATTCACCAAAGCCATCCACACACAACCTCACTCCCATAGTGCGTAACCTCGCAACCATAGCCACACCTTGCTGATCCAACGTTGTGAACATTTGTGATGGGCACTCAATGATAATATCTTGTGGCATGAGTTGGTGTTCGACTAAAATTCGGTCTACAAATTCAATGAACTCCTCGTGCAGCATTTCAGGACCAAATAAATTGATCCCCAATGGCATTTGGATCCCTTCCACGCGCAATGCCAATGCGATTTCCGCAGCTCGCTCGATAACATATTGCGCTAAAGGCAGGGCAAGACCGGCAATGCGAATGTCATCAATAAATTTACTTGCGGCTAATATACCTTGCTTAGGGTGTTGCCAACGTAGCAGCAACTCCACATACTCGATATCGCCATCACTGTTGCGCACAACAGGTTGAAAATAGAGCTCTAGTTCATTTTTAAAATCAATATGCGCCAGCTCAGCCAAACGCGCTTGCTGCTCAAGTCTGTCAATTTGCATTTTTTGCTGATAGGGAGCAATGGTTTTATTTGGACTGCTGTCCAACGCCAAAAAGACACACGTCAACAATTCATCGAATTGGCCGAGCTCTTCATCACAATTGACATAACTCGCTCTGGCACTGACTTCGATAATACAATTGCCAACATTGAACGGCTTGAGCGTACTCTCAATAATTTCCGCGCATAAATGTTCATGAAGGTGTTGCTGGTGCGCCAAACTGCAGACAAATACAAAGTGGAGCCCGCCAAGGTGTGCTAGTCGCTCAACATCATTGCCCACTGCAATGGGCATCACATCGTGACTCTGCAAATGCTGTTTCATGCGATTGGCTGATTGTGCTAGCAGTAAATCGCCAAATTCTCGGCCAAGGTGAAAGTTTACTTGCTGAAACCCTTCTAGCCGCACCATAACCAGCATTGCCGTGCCAGGCTCTCTCGTGCGATAGTCATTAAAAGCCTCGCGAATACCTGCACGGTCAGGCAGACCGAGAATATCTGTGTTGGATAATGCATTGGGCTCTGTTGGCGCTCGCTCATAAACCTGTGGTTTATCGAGAAACAACTCACTGATAAAAATGGGCAGCAAAGTAAAAATGACATAGATACTGGGGAGGTGCCACCAAAAGTGGCTGACTATCAATAATGTCGCTGACACTGCACATAATGCACTAATGACAAGATGCCGACCTTGTCCAAGCCTATCACTTTGCCATATCTGGACTAATAAAATGAACACTAGGCTATACAGTGCAAGATCACCCACAGCTGCAAGCACTGCTAGTCCACAAGCGCCGAGTAAAGCATGTAATATTCGATTTACCGCAAAATGCGATCGTGCAATCGCCACCAAACTCAAACTCACCACGGCCCCGGCAAAAAATGCAATAGACAGTGGAGAGAGTAGCGCATCAGTCACTGAGAAATCGCCAAGTGTGGTCGCGCTCCAAGATGGAAATACCCAGCATATGTTTGACAATACAAATAGATACTTTAACAACGAAAATCTTGCCATCACACGACCACGACTGACCTTTAGTATTGAATAAGTCTACCCGATATCCACAGATTTAACAGATCGTTTACGCCAAACTGATAACTTAATTCTGACGGGTGTTGAATTTGCCACATTGCAATATCCGCTTTGGCCCCGACTCTAAGCACACCTCTGTCTGCCAAACCCAATGCTGTAGCGGCATGTCTAGTCACCCCCAATAATGACTCTTCTGGCGTCATTTTAAAGAGCGTACACGCCATATTCAGCATTAAACGTAATGAGCAAAGCGGGGCAGTACCTGGGTTAAAGTCACTGGCTATCGCAATCGGCACGTGATGCGCTCGCAGTAACTCGATAGGTGGGTGCTGAGTTTCTCTCAAGAAATAAAAAGCGCCTGGTAAAATAACTGCAACCGTACCTGATTTGGCCATTGCCATCACACCGCGTTCATCTAAGTACTCAATATGATCTGCTGATAAGCCACCAAATTCTGCAACGAGTTCACTGCCGTGTTGGTTAGATAACTGCTCAGCATGACATTTTACTTTGAGGCCCAGTTCGGTAGCACGCTCAAATACGCGCTTTGTTTGTGCATGGCTAAAGCCGACATTTTCGCAAAACACATCCACAGCATCTGCCAAGCCTTTCTCTGCCACGAGCGGCAGCATTTCATTGCAAACCAGATCAATATAACCGTCACTATCACCTTTATACTCTGGCGGTAGAGCATGGGCACCTAGGAAGGTACTCTGAATTTGAATTGGATGATGTTCATCCAGCACTTGGTTTACTTCAAGCAATTTAATTTCACTCTCCGTATCCAAGCCGTAACCTGACTTGCTCTCAACTGTGGTCACACCTTCCTTTAAGAGTGCATTTAATCGCGATTTAGCAACAACGAATAAATCCTCTTTTGAGGCCTGACGTGTCGCCTTTACCGTTGTTGCAATACCACCGCCCTGCTCTGCAATTTGCTGGTAAGAAACCCCGTTCAAACGCTGTTCAAACTCTTGTGCGCGAGAGCCTGCAAATAAGATATGGGTGTGGCAGTCAATAAGACCTGGCGTCAACCAAGCGCCTTTGGCCGACGTAACGGGTGTTGCTAAGGCATCAAATTCAGGCATTTCAGACGCCTTACCAAGCCATGCAATGGTATCGCCTTTAAGCATTATCGCCCCATCTTCAATCATGCCATAAGCACCTTCGACCTGCTCATCCATCGTGGCAATATTTGCATCAGTTATTACTAAATCTACTTCAATCACTGTCTACACTCAGTTGGAGAAAATTAATACAAGTTTAGCAAGAATACTTGTATATACAAGATGACTATGCCACCTTTAATGAATAACCTTTTATTACACGGTAGCAGACAGTGACAGTTCAGCCTAAATTTGCACAGATCAAACAACACATTATTGAGCAAATTCGCGCAGGTGTGTGGATGGAGCACCAGCGCGTCCCCTCTGAAAATGAGCTCTCTGATCAATTTAAGGTGAGCCGTATGACGGCAAGACGTGCACTAAGTGAGTTAACCGAAGGCGGCATATTAACCCGTAGCCAAGGCTTAGGTACCTTTGTCGCCAGCTTTAAATCTCAGTCGTCTTTACTTGAGATTCGCAATATCGCCGATGAAGTCGCTGAGCGCGGTGGTGACTACACTTGCGTGGTTTTATCGCTGGAGTCTATCTCAGCTATCGCCCCCATCGCCATAGCACTCGGTGTCGAAATTGATAGCCATGTCTATCGCAGTGTAATTGTCCACCATGAAAACGATGAACCTCTGCAAGTTGAAGAACGCTTTGTTAATCCGGCTTTAGCACCCGCGTATTTACAGCAGGACTTCACTTTACTCACGCCACACGAATATTTGACGCAAGTCGCCCCACTCACTGAAGCGAGACATACGGTCGAAGCAATCATGCCCAATGAGGAAGTGTGCCAGTGGCTCAATATGTTTAATGAGGAACCGTGTCTGCAGTTAATCCGAAGAACCTGGTCTTCTCACGGTATTGTGAGCTTTGCGCGACTGATATCTCCAGGCAGCAAATACCGCCTCGGAGGTCACCTGACCTTCAAAAAGTAAGGTCAATGCACTTAAATCATCTGACGATATTCAAATCCAAGCTCAGTCATTGCTGATCCATCTATCACTCTGGAAATCACTTCATCACTGGCAAAGCTTGGCTGTTCACTGCCATATTGCTCGCAGTGCAATTGGTAGTACTGCTGCTTTGTAGGGTGAGATGGATGACATAAATTATAAACTGGTTTGGCATCGTCCCAGCAAGACAATATGCGTAGTAGTCCATCAACCACATCTTGCTGGTGTACCATATTCACTCGTGCTTGCGAAGAGCTCGATAACTGTTTACCGGCAATGAATCGGCCAGGCTCTCTATCTGGGCCGACTAAACCAGCCAAGCGTACCACTTTACCGCCTTGCTCAAAGACCATTTGCTCCGCCGTTTGTAAGATTTGCTGACGCTTCGTTTCTTTTGGCGCTAATGGCGCTTGCTCATCAAAATGACCTGACTCAGTGCCATAGACCGCGGTTGACGAGCACAATAAAAAACCACGACACTGCATCAATTTGGCCGTTTCGAGCGCAAACGTAAGCGTCTCTAAATACACACTCTCACTTTGGCGCATGCGAGGTGGGATCGCACATACCCAATAGGCATCATTAAGCGTCAATGTATGATGAAGCACAGAATCAGTCACACAAAACGCTTTAATGTCTTCACTTCGTTCCTCTGTTCTGCGCGTTGCTTGTACGTGCCAACCGTTCGTTTTTGCTTCACGAAGTAACGCACTCCCAAGCCAACCAGCACCTAAAATGACTAACTTATTATTCATCATATTTTCTTATTTTTACCCAAATCAGGTCATAATGTTAGTACAGCATAATAAAAAACACCATCAACAATTACTCAGCTTTAGGTTATAAATTTGCAACTGCAATATGATGATTCTTTACTATTTTTTTATTTTTTTAGGAACGATATGATGAAACCACTTATCTCATCTTGCACGTACCTCGCCCAAATTAGCTAGATATATCAAATGAGATATGGTTTATTACGTTAGCGCTGTCCCAATAAAAAGAATACGTCATGTTTGAAAACTTATCTCTTCGTAAAAAAATTCTCATACTGATCGGTGGCACAATTTCGGTGTTATTGATGCTGGCTTCTACTTATTTTGTTAATCATATCGCAACAATCTCACGTCAGGGTATTGAACGTGAAGCACAGAGTTATATTTACTCTGAAAAACTATCTATGGAGTCATTTTTTGCTCAATACGGCAGGGTGGTAGAAACCTTTGTCACCAACCCCCATAACGTTAACTGGTTTGACAGCTACTCAGTCAGAGAGCAGAGTTTAGCGGGGGACAAAGGGTATGACGAAGTCAACGAGGACTTTCAACGTATCAGCAAAAGCGACGAAAATATCTTATCTGCGTTTATGGCCTCTGCCAGAACAGGTGAATATTTTAAAGAAAATGAGCGTACTTCAAACTTCTCTGATGGAAGACCCTATTACGCATATAAACGTCCTTGGTGGCAAGATGCACTTAACCATGGCAAGCTTTATGTCGGTGCGCTCTCAGTTGATATTAATACAGGCGATGTATCTGCCGTTGTTCAGCAGCCCGTTTATAACAAACAGGGTGAGCTAGTTGCTGTAGGCGGCGTTGATTTACAGATCAATAAAATCAATGAAATGGTCGAAGATATTCAGTTTGATGGCGAAGGATATGGCTTTTTGCTAGATAACGAATTAAAAGTCGTTCATCTATCTAAGCGTACAGGACATAATCTCTCGACAACAGACTCAGGACCTCGCGGCAAAGAAGGATTAGCCGGGCTTGAACAGCAATTTTCAGAGACGCAGGGGTTTACTGAGCTAACACGCCTAATCGATCGCCAAGACGCCGGTAACGCCACAGTTACTCTGCAAGGCCAAGAGTACTATGTTGTCTTCAACAGCGTAAAACTCGATTCGCCAGTACTTGATTGGCATGTCGGTATTCTGATCCCAGTCAGCCTCATTGACGAACCCGTGAATGAAGCCGTGATGAGTACCGTGACAGCTGTCATCGTGATCCTGTCTATTATTGTGGCCATGATTTTACTTGCCACACAAATGATCACACGTCCAATTATTACTTTAACAGACACCATGCGTGACATTGCGTCAGGTGAAGGTGATCTAACACGTCGCATTAATATTGAAAGTAAAGATGAAGTCGGTCAATTGGCCTTACACATGAATACCTTTATCGACAAATTACGTGCCATGATGCTCGACACAGCAGCACAAGCAGAACAACTCAGTGGTGCATCAGCACAACTGCGTGACGTATCGAATAACACCAACGACGAAATACAGCAAGAGAAAGAGCAGGTCGACAGTGTGTCTGCAGCAGTCACTGAAATGGCGGCTACCGTCACTGAAATTTCTCGCAATGCCCATGAAACAAATCGTGCTTCCGACTTAGTACAAAGCATGACTAACGACGGTGCAGAGCGCTCTAGCCAAGCTCAAGAAGTCATGACAGAACTGGCTAGTCACATTGGTGAAGCTGCAAAAGTAGTCGCGGGCTTAGAGCAAGAAACCAGTAATATCGGCGCGGTCATTGATGTGATCAATGGCATTGCCGAGCAAACTAATTTGTTGGCATTAAATGCCGCGATTGAAGCTGCTCGTGCAGGTGAACAAGGCCGAGGGTTTGCCGTTGTAGCTGATGAAGTAAGAAGTCTGGCGAGCCGCACACAGGAATCGACAGATGATATTCGCAACATGATCTCCCGTTTACAACAAATCGCACAGCAAGCTTCAACGATGATGCAGCAAGGTCAAGAGCGAGCACAAAGTTCGGTAGAGCAAACTCAAGAAGTATTAGATGCATTGCGTAATATCACTGAGTCGGTTAACACCGTACAAGACCAAAGCCATCAAATTGCGACTTCTACAGAAGAGCAAACCGTGGTAGCAGAAGACATTAACAATAGCCTCAACTCGATTAATGACTTAGTCAATAGCACCGCAAACCATGCACACCTATTAGCAGACGAAGCAAGAGACCTGAACGACCTTGCCAAAGCACTCAATGCCACTGTTAATCAGTTTAAACTATAACCAAACCAGGTACGGTGCATAAACTGCACCGTACTTACTAAACTTAAATTTTTTTCATGTTCCTCCTCACCTATTACGTTTAAATAACGCACAAAATTGGGAAATTATCCCGACAAAAACAATAAAACCCACTATTTTTCAGTGGGTAATGAATCTATTGAAATTATTGATCACAATCAAACAATTTCACTTTAAGTGCTTTGCTTGGGTATTTTTTTTCGTAAAATTAATAATAAAATCCTAGAAAACCAAGTATATTAATAACAAGCACGAATAGATTTTGTGCAATTTAACTCATAGCTCACTGTAGCTTGTAGGGTGTCATATGATAAAAGACTGGCGGCTGAGCCAACAATTAAACAGCGCATTTGGCGTTATGATATTGATGATAATCGTATTATCCATCACCGCGTTCTGGAGTTTAAGTAATGGCTACAACAACTTCGTTGACTATCGAACCAAAGCCAGAGACAGTAACTTGGCAGGACGAATTCAGGCAAACTTATTAGAGGTAAGATTACAAGCGATAAAATATCTAAAACATCAAAGTGATGCCAATATAGCTCAGTTCGACCAGCGCTTAGAACTCCTTGAAACCCTGCTCGATAAAGCAAAAGCACAGTATACCAACTCCTCCCAACTAAACATCATCACCAATAGTCAAAAACAAATAGAACGATATGAAGGCAGTTTTAGGCAAGTGATTAGCTTGTACGAGCGCCGACACCAAATTGTCAATGACACACTCAATAAGTATGGGCCCGAGCTTGACGGTAAACTACGCAGTATGATGGACAACGCCCAATCTGTTGAGGAAATCAATAAGATCAGTGCACTGAGAAGCCTTTTACAGCAGGGGCGCTTATCCACAAACCAATTTTTAGTCGCCAATGCTGAGCGTGATTATCGATTGGCCAAAGATACTTTGAGCACTTTAAATAGCCAAGCGACACAGTTTTTACGGGCATCTCGAACCAGCCAACTCCAAGGGTTTATCACTCCACTTGAGGCATACCAAACAGGTTTAGAAGAAGTCTATCAAGTCATCATAAAGCGTAATACAGAAATCACCCAAGTACTTGATAAAATAGGCCCTGATGTTGCAGCCCAAGTTGAGAATATCAAACTCGATATCAAAGCGTCTCAAGATGAGCTTGGACCAATTGTGCAGGCAGCCAGTGCCAATGCCAAATTTACTGTGATCACACTTGCCATACTCATCATCGTCTGTGGTGTCTTTTTTAGTTGGTTCATTAGCAGAATCATCAAACAACCGATAGGTGGCGAACCACGTGAAATTGAGGCAATGGCGAGAAAAATTGCAGCAGGGGATCTTACCGTTCGGTTTGAGCAGCATCAAAACAATAGCGGGATTTATCAAGCGATGTCAGAAATGGTCTCAAACCTCAGAGCCTTTATCGAGCAAATTCACCAATCTACTGACACACTCACCGCCACTGCACACAACATGAGTGCCATCACCACACAGGCCATGCAAGGTGCAGAACAGCAAATGGCACAATTAGAAAATACCGATAGAGCAATGGATGAGATGGCACAAACAGTCGCCGACATTACTCAAAGCACTCAATCTGCAGCGGATACCGCCACGACCGCTGAGGAGTCCTCACAACACGGGCTAAATGCGGTTGCGCAAACCACCACGTCTATCACAACATTGAAAGCCGATATTGACAACGTCAGTCAAACGATTTCGAAACTGGCTGAAGAAACGCAGTCCGTTGGTTCTATTTTAGACGTCATCCGCGGTATTGCCGATCAAACCAACTTACTTGCACTCAATGCAGCCATTGAAGCGGCGAGAGCTGGTGAGCAGGGTCGAGGCTTTGCTGTTGTTGCTGATGAAGTACGCAGCCTAGCCAGTCGTACACAACAGAGCACCGAAGAGATCCAAGCGATGATTTCACGCTTGCAACAAGAAGCGCAGCGCTCGGTCGATCTGATGGGCAGTAATGTTGAAAATGCAGAAACCACCGCAACTCAAATTCACCAAGCAGGAGAAACGTTGCAACAGGTATCTGACTCCGTTATTGCGATCCGAGATATGAGTATCCAAATAGCCAGTGCGACAGAACAGCAAAATGCGGTGACACAGCAGGTGTCTCAAGGCGTTCGTGATGTCACTGGTACAGCCAAAGAAACCGCCCAAGGCGCGGAAAAAGCCTCAAATGACGCTGCATTATTGGCCTCTTTAGCAGACGACCTGGCCACCACAGCCAAACGCTATCAACTCTAGTAAACAAGCAGGCAGTGCCGTGTAATTGCACTGCCTAATAAACACCCCATTGCGTCAGATCAAACTCTGCTTTTTAGCTAACACCTATACTTGTGTGGTGTAATTTTATGTGAGTGCGATCGTGATTAAACTACCTCATTGGGAAGATTCCCTGATCCAGAAATACAATATTTCTGGTCCAAGATATACCTCTTACCCCACCGCTTTGTCATTAACCTCTGGGTATTCGCAAAGTGACTTGACCCGTGCCATTGCCAGTTCAGCTAATCGTGCACTGTCGCTGTATATTCATATCCCATTTTGCCATCAACTTTGTTATTACTGCGGCTGCAATAAAATCATAACGCGCCACCAGTCTAAAGCAGACGTTTACCTTGATCATCTGCTTCAAGAAATTGCCGCACAAGCCCCTTTGTTCAAAGGTTACCAAGTTGAACAATTGCACTTAGGAGGCGGCACACCAACGTTTTTAACCGCGGAGCAAATGACGCGACTCATCGACGCCCTTGAGCAACATTTTGACTTTACTCACACTGCACAACGCGGCATTGAAATTGACCCTCGCTCTTTGGCTAATGGTATGTTGGAGTCTCTCAAAGCACTTGGCTTCAATCGTGTGTCTTTTGGCGTTCAAGACTTTAATGACCAAGTACAAGCTGCGGTGAATCGCCCACAGCAAATAGATGAAGTCCTCACGGTATTACAACAGGCAAGAGCCCTCGGGTTCAAGTCCATCAATATGGACATGATATACGGCTTGCCATACCAAACTCCCGAGACTTACCAAGCAACCATTGAGCAACTTATCAAGTTGGCACCAGATCGTGTTTCGCTCTTCAATTACGCCCATTTACCAGACAGATTTGCCGCCCAGCGCAAACTAAAAGAGCATGATATGCCTACGCCAGAGCAAAAGCTGGCCATCTTCAAAGCGACGCTTGAACGTATGACACAGGCAGGATACCAGTATATTGGTATGGATCACTTTGCCAAACAGGATGATGAACTTGCAATTGCACAGCGCGAAGGTCAACTACATAGAAATTTTCAAGGCTATACCACCCATGGCAACTGCGATTTATTAGGGTTAGGCGTGTCATCCATCTCTCAGATAGGCGATGCCATATTACAAAATGAGAAGGATTTGAAACCATACTATCAAGCAGTATTGGAGCGAAAAAATGCCATCAGCAAAGGCATCGCTTTACATCAAGATGACCTCATACGTGCCGCCGTGATAAAGCAGCTCATTTGCCATTTCGACTTAGATAAAACAGCTATCAATGCGCAGTTTAATATCAATTTTGATGATTACTTTGCACAGGCACTGCATGCACTGAGCCCGTTGGAAACAGATGGCTTGGTGATCAATGACCAAAACGCCATCACGGTCACAGCCAAAGGCACCTTGTTCATTCGAATCATTTGTATGTGTTTTGACGCCTATTTACAGCAACAAATCAAAAACACGCGCTTTTCACGAGTGATATAAAAGGACTCGGCCTACAGTCACTGTGGGCCCCTACTCCACATCATAGCCTCGCGTTAAACCGAAAATGCTTGCACTCACAGTAACACTGTTTCACACTGGCAAAAAAGCAGTACAAGGAAAAAGTATGCTCAAACCCAAGCGCTATTTAGTGCTGTCTGTGGTCTTTGATTGCGCCTATTCTCTGTGTGCTCTTTGCACAACTTTTATCCAGCTCACTGACGTGCGTCGTCAATGAACGGGGCGATACACCTTGCATACTTTTTAATTATGATATCACTATGATATTGGTGAGTTTTTATGTCAGTGGCTGGGCAGCACTGCTCACACTCCCTATTGCTGGCGGGATGTCAGGTTGGTTTTACCGACGTTACCTCAAGTTAAGTTTAATTCGCTAACACTATCTCATTTAAGGTATTTATCCAGTGCTCGCTTTAACATCACTTCATTGTTAGAAAGTTCACCCGGACAAGGTTGACCCGAAGAGGAAGGCATATCTGCTTGTGCCATCTCCGACGAATCATCAAAAAAGTAACAATTACCTTTCCATTTCACCACACGTTTACCTTGACCGCGATAAATCACCTCGGTTTCACCGGATAAATACTGTGTATGCGCTTTTGGCGTGCGCATTCTTAGTGCTGGCGCACCCACCTGTTTATCAAACTGGCGAGAGCCAAAAAAAGCCGCTTGCTCTTTTTGCTGTAGCTGTTCAATGCCTTTATAGGGATTAACCTTAATCACTTTTACTTTATTAGGTGTAGCAGTATTTTGCTCATGAGCAGGCTCAAATTCGGATTGTTCTTCCACACTCACCGGCTGTGCGGGTGTTTGCTCAGCAGTGACCTCTTCAACTTGCTCAGGCTCGTTTATTTCCTCTTCAATAGGTGGTTTATCTATTACTTCAAGCACATCAGCGTCAACAACCTCTTCTTCTATAGCTGATTGGTCCGGTTCATCTATTGTCACCACATACACTTTAAGCGATTTATCATTTTTTACGACAGGTATTGTCGGGGCGACTAAAAATAACAACCCCCCAATCACACCATGCATGGTCAAAGAGCCCAACACAGCCACTCGCGTAGAGTGCATTACATAATCCTTTAATTTTCTATCGTTGTTTATGCTTGGAGGTTTATTTTCTAAAAAAGTTCAGCGCCTTAGAATGAAACTAAGTGGATATCAACGCAAGTGTTAAAACGAAAAAACCCCGACCAAGGCCGGGGTTTTTATAAGTCAACTTAATTAAAAATTAAGCTTTCTTAGGACGTTCAATCACGTCAACTAGCGTCCAAGATTTGTTCTTAGAGATTGGCGCACATTCGCGAATAGTCACGACGTCACCTGCTAGTGCTGTGTTGTTTTCATCATGTGCGTGCAACTTAGTTGTACGCTTGATGAATTTACCGTAGATCGGGTGTTTAACCTGACGCTCGATAGCAACAACGATTGACTTATCCATTTTGTCGCTAACTACACGACCTTGAAGAGTACGGATTTTATCGCTCATTATGCACCTGCCTTCTGGTTGATAACCGTTTTAACACGCGCAATATTGCGACGTACTTTTTTCAGCTCGTGAGTTTGAGCTAGCTGACCAGTGCTCGCTTGCATGCGCAGGTTGAACTGCTCACGAAGAAGCTCTAGAAGTTCAGCTTTAAGCTCTTCTACGCTTTTGTCTTTCAATTCGCTAGCTTTCATTACATTACCGTCCGAGTTACAAATGTTGTTTTGAAAGGTAATTTACGAGCAGCTAGGTCGAATGCTTCACGAGCAAGCTCTTCTGAAACACCTTCCATCTCGTAAAGTACTTTACCAGGCTGAATTTCAGCAACCCAGTATTCAACAGAACCTTTACCTTTACCCATACGAACTTCAAGCGGTTTTTCTGTAATCGGCTTATCTGGGAACACACGGATCCAGATTTTACCTTGACGCTTGATATGACGCGTCATAGCACGACGAGCTGCTTCGATTTGACGAGCAGTCATACGGCCACGGCCAGTCGCTTTCAAGCCGAAAGAACCGAAGCTAACTTTGTTACCGCTAGTAGCAAGACCACGGTTGCGGCCTTTGTGTACCTTGCGGAATTTTGTACGTTTTGGCTGTAACATTAGTCGCTACCTCTTACTTAGCACTTTTTTTAGCTTTCTTCGGTGCGCGTTTAGCTGGCTTCTCTTGCTCTTGTTTCAGTGGAAGACCACCGATAACTTCGCCTTTGAAGATCCAAACTTTAACACCGATGATGCCGTAAGTAGTCAAAGCTTCTGAAGTTGCGTAATCGATATCAGCACGTAGAGTGTGTAGAGGTACACGACCTTCACGGTACCACTCAGAACGTGCGATTTCAGCGCCGCCTAGACGACCGCTAACTTCAACTTTGATACCTTTAGCACCTAGACGCATTGCATTTTGTACTGCGCGCTTCATAGCGCGGCGGAACATAACACGACGTTCTAGCTGTGAAGAGATACCGTCAGCAACTAATTGAGCATCTAGCTCAGGCTTACGTACTTCTGCAATGTTGATTTGTGCAGGTACACCAGCAAGCTTAGTTACAGCTTGGCGAAGCTTTTCAACGTCTTCACCTTTTTTACCGATAACAACACCAGGACGAGCTGTGTGAATTGTTACACGGATAGATTTAGCTGGACGCTCGATAACGATTTTAGACACAGAAGCGTTTTTCAATTCCTTAGTAAGGTATTGACGCACTTTGTGATCGCCAAAAAGCTGCTCAGAGAAATCTTTTGTATTCGCGTACCAAGTAGATACCCAAGGTTTTGAGATACCTAGGCGAATACCAGTAGGATGAACTTTTTGTCCCATTACTTATATCTCCTAGCTATCTGAAACCACAACAGTGATGTGGCTTGAACGCTTAAGGATGCGGTCTGCGCGTCCTTTAGCACGTGGCATAATACGCTTCATTGTAGGACCTTCGTCTACAAATACTTTAGCCACTTTAAGCTCATCAATGTCAGCACCTTCGTTGTGCTCCGCGTTAGCGATAGCAGACTCAAGTACTTTTTTAACCAATACAGCCGCTTTCTTTGGGCTATACGCTAGGATTTCTAGCGCGCGATCAACCGGAAGTCCGCGGATCTGATCAGCAACTAGACGTGCTTTTTGCGCCGAACCAGAGGCGAATTTGTGTTTAGCTAATGCTTCCATCATATCCTCCGATTAACGCTTTTTAGCTTTCTTATCCGCAGCGTGACCGCGGTAAGTACGTGTAGGTGCAAATTCACCTAGTTTGTGACCGATCATTTCGTCTGTAACGAATACAGGTACGTGCTGACGACCATTATGGACAGCGATGGTCAATCCGATCATGTTAGGGATGATCATTGAACGACGGCTCCAAGTCTTGATAGGCTTCTTGTCACCGCTTTCCAACGCCTTCTCTACCTTCTTCAGCAAGTGTAGGTCAATGAATGGACCCTTCTTGAGAGAACGTGGCATGGCAATTCCTCAACTATTACTTAGTACGACGACGTACGATAAATTTATCAGTACGCTTGTTCTTACGTGTCTTAGCACCCTTAGTAGGCTTACCCCATGGAGACACAGGGTGACGACCACCAGATGTACGACCTTCACCACCACCGTGTGGGTGGTCAATCGGGTTCATGGCAACACCACGAACTGTAGGACGGATACCACGCCAACGGTTAGCACCAGCTTTACCTAGTGAACGTAGCATGTGTTCAGCGTTACCTACTTCACCGATAGTTGCGCGGCAATCCGCTTCAACTTTACGCATTTCACCTGAACGTAGACGTAGAGTCACGTACTGGCCTTCACGCGCTAGGATCTGTACATATGCACCAGCAGAACGTGCAATCTGAGCGCCTTTACCAGGCTTAAGCTCAACATTGTGTACTGTAGTACCTACTGGGATGTTACGCATTGGTAATGTGTTACCAGCTTTGATTGGTGCATCAACACCAGACTGGATAGCATCACCTGCTTTAACACCTTTAGGTGCGATGATGTAACGACGCTCACCGTCTGCATATAATACAAGAGCGATGTTTGCGCTACGGTTTGGATCATACTCTAGACGCTCAACAACAGCTGGAATGCCGTCTTTAGTGCGTTTAAAGTCGATTACACGATAGTGATGCTTGTGACCACCACCGATGTGACGAACCGTGATACGACCGTTGTTGTTACGACCACCTGATTTAGAGTTTTTCTCTAGTAGCGGAGCGTATGGCTTACCCTTGTGTAGATCAGGGTTAACCACTTTAACGACGTGACGACGACCCGCAGAAGTTGGTTTACACTTTTGAAGTGCCATAATTCTAACTCCCCTTATTACTCGGCGCCGCCGACAAAGTCTAGCTCGCTGCCTTCTTTAAGAGTAACGTAGGCTTTCTTCCAGTCTGAACGACGGCCGAAACGCATGCCTGTACGCTTTGTTTTACCCTTAACGTTTAGAGTGCGAACACCAGTTACTTCTACTTCAAAAAGCTTTTCAACAGCTGCTTTAACTTCAGCTTTGTTTGCATCTTTTGCTACTTTGAACACAATAGTGTTGTTCGCTTCAGCAGAGATAGTGCTTTTCTCAGAGATGTGTGGAGCAAGAATTACTTTTAAAAGACGTTCTTCACTGATCATGCTAATGACTCCTCAAGTTGCTTCACAGCACCAGCAGTAATTAGAACCTTATCGAAAGCGATTAGGCTTACTGGGTCGATGCCAGCTACGTCACGAGTATCAACCTTGTACAGGTTACGAGATGAAAGGAATAGATTCTCATCTACTTCTTCAGTCACGATTAATACGTCTTTTAGCTCAAGCTCTTTAAGCTTAGCTACTAGTTCTTTAGTCTTAGGTGCTTCTAAACCGAAGTTTTCAACAACAATAAGACGCTCTTGACGAACTAGTTCAGATAAGATGCTCTTGATCGCACCGCGATACATCTTACGGTTAACTTTTTGGCTGTGATCTTGCGGCTTAGCTGCAAAGCTCACACCACCGCTGCGCCAGATTGGGCTGCGGATTGTACCAGCACGTGCACGGCCAGTACCTTTTTGGCGGAATGGTTTCTTACCACCACCACGTACTTCAGAACGCGTCTTCTGAGCTTTAGTACCTTGACGAGCACCTGCTGCGTAAGCAACAACTACTTGGTGTACTAATGCTTCGTTAAACTCACGTCCAAAAGTAGCTTCGGAAACTTCAAGCGCACCAGCGCCTTTAATTGCTAATTCCATCACTAAATCTCCAGGACTTATGCTTTAACAGCAGGTTTAACGATAACGTCGCCGCCGATAGCGCCAGGTACTGCACCTTTAACTAAAAGCAGGTTACGCTCAGCGTCAACACGAACTAGTTCAAGGTTCTGTGTCGTAGAACGAACATTACCCATTTGACCGGCCATTTTCTTACCTTTGAAAACTTTACCAGGAGACTGGTTTTGACCGATTGAACCAGGAGCACGGTGAGATAGAGAGTTACCGTGTGTAGCGTCTTGCATGCTGAAGTTCCAGCGCTTAACACCACCTTGGAAACCTTTACCTTTTGAAGTACCAGTAACGTCTACTTTTTTCACTTCAGTGAAAAGTTCAACAGTTAGTTCTGAACCTACTTCAAACTCACCTTCTCCGCCGTTAAGACGGAATTCCCACAGGCCACGACCCGCTTCAACGCCAGCTTTTGCGAAGTGACCCGCTGCTGGTTTGTTTACACGGCTTGCTTTTTTCTCGCCTGCAGTAACTTGAAGCGCGTTATAACCGTCTGTAGCGTCAGATTTGATCTGAGTTACACGGTTAGGCGTCGCTTCGATAACTGTCACAGGGATAGATACACCATCTTCAGTGAAGATACGTGTCATACCCACTTTACGACCGACTAGACCTAATGCCATTTTCCTAAAACCTCTCTAATCTTTCGATTAACCCAGGCTGATTTGAACATCAACACCAGCAGCAAGGTCTAGGCGCATTAGAGCGTCTACAGTCTTGTCAGTTGGTTCTACGATGTCGATCAGACGTTTATGGGTGCGGATTTCATACTGATCACGCGCGTCTTTGTTTACGTGCGGAGAGATCAATACAGTGAAACGCTCAAAACGTGTAGGTAGTGGGATTGGACCACGTACCTGAGCACCAGTGCGCTTCGCAGTTTCCACGATTTCCGCCGTTGATTGGTCAATCAAACGGTGGTCAAAAGCTTTTAGGCGAATACGAATGCGTTGATTTGACATTCTTAAACCTCAATTAAAAGAGCATTTAAAAAGAGCATAAAAAAACCGCCGAAACTATCTTAAAATACCTAAGAAGTCGGTTGTTCTTTTATTTCTACCATCGAACTCCAAATCGGAGTTCCTGTTTAATAGTCTGAAATCCAGACTTTCATTTATACTTTCAACGGCCAGAAGCCGAGAAAGTTCGCACATTATAATGATACTGGTGATAAATGCAACAATTAAATGCAATAAATTTGTCGCACTGCGATATCCTGTTTTTTCACCAAACTCAGCGCCCTAGCCACTCTTTAATCACGTGCCAAATTAAAGTTCATTGGCAGGCTAACGTCCTAATAAATAACTGTGTTTAAACCTGCCTTGGCTATACTAATACAACCTGTAGCGTGCTTTGGTTTCATATTGGTGGCACCTCAAACATCATAACTTGGCTGTAGGTGACACCACGCAAGGACTCACTGGACCATGGTCAGTCCAGTGAATCCTTGATATTCTATTACAAAAATTATTATTTGGTACTGTATATGCGCTTTATATCCCAAAGTCTCAACGTGCTCGCGCGCTGGACTAATTGGCTTTTAGTTAAAAGTAAACTGTTGCCAGAAAACCCAATCGAGCAATTTAGCCTCGACCCAAACCTGCCAACTTTTTATGTGACGAGATTAAACTCCCATTCCGATCTCGCAGCCATTGATCGCATGTGCCAGCAGCTTGGTTTACCAAGCCCAATGCAATCACAAAAGATTGGCAGTACTGAGGTACCGCGTTTTATTGCGATGCAAAATCCAACGCCGCTATTCTCCAAATCGGCTAAGCCCAGTAATGCATTAGCGCTCAGCAAAGACATATTCTACGCGCTCAAAGCCAACCCAGAGGTCAAAGCACAAATTTTACCTGTCTCGGTTTTTTGGGGCAGAGATCCTGGTAAAGAGAAGCCAGGTTTAGGCACTTTACTGAGCCACTCCCTGACACCAAGTTGGCTTCGAAAAAGCTTAGTCGTCTTGTTTTCAGGTCGTGATAATCTAGTGCGCTTTTCAGCCCCCATTGCCGTAGAGCAATTAATGAATGATAAAGCCGATGTCGAAGAGCTTCCACAAAAGCTACTTCGGGTCGCCCGTGTTCACTTCCGCCGTCAACAACTTGCTGCAACAGGGCCTAAGCTCCCATCCAGAGAAGCCTTATTTAACTCTATTCTCGCCGCACCCAATATCAAAA
This sequence comes from Pseudoalteromonas luteoviolacea, assembly GCF_000814765.1. GTDB lineage: Bacteria > Pseudomonadota > Gammaproteobacteria > Enterobacterales > Alteromonadaceae > Pseudoalteromonas > Pseudoalteromonas luteoviolacea_H. Next base: position 42,948 of record NZ_JWIC01000001.1, on the reverse strand, counting down.
AGGCCATTGCCGAAGAAGCCAAAGCAAAAGGCTTGAGTCATCATGAAGCAAGACTCAACGCCCAAGAGTTACTAGACGAGATCGCTGCAAACTATTCTGATGCCATGGTCCGTGTCGCCGACCGCGTATTGACTTGGCTCTGGAACAAATTATACAACGGCATTGAGGTTAAAAATGCCGATGAGGTCAGATCGCTGGCGGACAAAGGACACGAAATTATTTACGTGCCATGTCATCGCTCCCATATGGATTATTTATTACTGACTTATGTCATTTATCATCAAGGCTTAGTACCGCCGCACATTGCCGCAGGTGTGAATCTCAACTTTTTCCCAGCAGGTGGTATTTTCCGCCGCTCAGGTGCGTTTTTTATTCGCCGCTCATTTGCCGGCAATAAACTCTACTCTGCGGTTTTCAAAGAGTATTTAAGTCAGTTATTTATTAAAGGTTACTCAGTTAAATTTTACACTGAGGGCGGGCGTAGTCGCACAGGTCGCTTACTGCCACCCAAAACCGGTATGTTAGCCATGACCATGCAATCTATGCTCAAGGGCATAGACAGGCCGATTTCGATCGTACCTGTTTATATTGGCTACGAGCATGTTATGGAGATCAACACCTATCTCAAAGAGCTCGCTGGCAACAATAAGAAAAATGAATCTGTACTGGGTGTCTTCAAAGCCATTAAAAACTTACGCAACTACGGGCGCGGCTACTTAAACTTTGGCCAACCTATCAACCTAAACCAGTACTTAAATGAGCACCAACCTGATTGGCGCCAAGCCATCAGTGCAGAAGACGCACCAAAACCACAGTGGCTTAACAACCAAGTTGCTAATGTCGCCGACCAAATCATGACGAACATCAACGCCAGTGCGGCTTTGAACGTGATCAATGTGCTTGCGACCATCTTGCTCAGTAATGAGCAATTTGCTTTGAGTAAGCAAAAACTGCTGGAGCAATTGCGCTTTTATTTGGCTCTACAAAAACACGCCAAATACAATGCACATGTTACCCAACCAGATGAAGATGCTGAGGCGCTGCTGGCCCACGCACTTAAACTCGATAAATTTGAAGTACTGCAAGATGGATTAGGTGACATCATTACCATCAAAGAAAAAGAACGTACGCTATTCAACTATTATCGCAACAATATTTTGCATCTGTTTGCCGTGCCCAGCGTACTTGCGCAGATGCTATTCAATCGCTATCGCATGAGTGTAAAAGAGTGTGAGCAAAAACTCGCAACGCTGTACCCGCTGTTTGCCAAAGAGTGGTTTTTATCCCCGATGCCAAGCGGCTACGTTAACAATATTCTAGAGAGCTTTGCACAGCATGACTTGATCACTTTTGATGGTGAGCAGGCTGTTGCGAGTAAGGACAATCGCGCCCTTGCTAAGCTAGAAATGCTGGGTAAAGTGTGCCACTTAACGCTTGAGCGTTATGCGATCACCAGCAGTCTCGTGATCAATAATCAAGGGATTAAACGTCCTGATTTAGAAAGAGAAAGCGACATTTTAGCAAACCGTTTAGGCACCCTGCATGGGATTAAGAGCCCAGAGTTTTTTGACAAAAAAGTCTTGAGTAATTTTATCAATGCACTGAGAGAACAAGGCTTTATCAGTATTTCGGAGCAACAGACTATCAATGCTGAAACTCAGCTTGTAGAGCTGCAAGGGTTTCTCACCGAATTACTCCCAGCACGTATCTGGCAGTCTATCAACGATACGGTTTAACGCGATACCGATGCGCCACATTAGCGTTGGCGCATTACCCCTTCTTGTATCGTGGATGCCACAAGTTCACCCTGACGATTAAAGAATTGCCCACGTACCAGACCGCGACCATTGCTCGCGCTTGGACTATCGACACTGTACAGCATCCAATCGTCTAATCTAAATGGACGGTGAAACCACATCGCATGGTCAATCGTCGCAACCTGCATATTCGGCTGCATAAATGATAGACCGTGAGGTTGCAAAGCGGTTGGTAAAAACTCAAAGTCAGACGCATAAGCCAATAAATAATTATGAATACGCCTTTCATCTGGCATGGTGCCATTAGCTTTAAACCAAACGTGACGCTTAGCTGCCGCCTTTTGTGGCTGAAACGGATTTTGAAAATTGACCGGGCGCATATCCAACGGCATTTCTTGGGTAAACTTAGGTCTCAGCGCCTTTGGGATCAACTCAGCATTATCTTGATAAAACTGCAGCGCAGATTTCAAAGTTTCAGGCTCTGGCACAACCGGCATGTCAGATTGATGGGATAAACCTGGTTCATCTCCTTGAAACGACGCCGTCATATAAAAAATCGGTTTCCCATATTGGATTGCACTCACTCGTCTTGTGCTGAAGCTGCGTCCATCTCGAATATTTTCTACATCATATACAATGGGTTTACTGGCATCGCCTGGGCGCAAGAAATAAGAATGTAGAGAGTTGACATAACGGCCCTCAGGTAGGGTGTATTTCGCTGCAGACAGTGCTTGTCCCATTACCTGTCCACCAAAGACCTGTGGAAATCCTAAATCTTGACTTTGCCCGCGATAGATCCCCTGCTCAATTTCTTCCAAACTCAATAAATCAAGTAAATCCTGTAAAACCTGACTCATTAGCTACCTCACCATTGTAGTTACTGCGATTAGTGATAATAATACACTAATCTACCTTTAATTGAGCACTTATAATGGCTTATTGGTTATTCAAAACTGAACCTGATGCATACTCTCTCGATGATTTAAAAAACGCCCCTGAGCAAAGTACATTTTGGGAAGGGATCCGCAACTACCAAGCACGTAACTTCATGCGCGACCAGATGCAGGTGGGTGATGAAGTCTTTATTTATCATTCCAGCTGTAAAGTACCAGCCGTTGTTGGCATCGCCAAAGTCACACAAGGGGCGCAAACAGATCCGTATCAATTTGATGCCAGTAGTGATTACTACGACCCTAAATCGACACCAGACAATCCAAGGTGGGTAGGTGTTACCGTGCAATATGTCGAACAATTGCCCGAACAGGTAACCCTAAAAGCGATTAAAGCGGAGGATGCCATCACTGAACTGGCCTTAAAAAAAGCTGGAAGACTGTCTATTATGCCGGTCACAGAGGTTGAATGGCGACACATTATTACGATGTCAAAAAGGTAGGCTACCCCGTTTTTTTACGGCGAGTTTTCACTCGCCCAGTTTTGGGGATCATCGTCACATATAACAACAGTGCTACCCATGAAAAGAGCAAGGTACCAATCAGCCAACCGTTTTTTTCATGTCCTTTGGAACGCTTACTACCTGCCACCATCGCAATCGGCGCTAGGTAGAGGCAAACCACCCCAACCATTAACATCAACTCGTTCATAACTGCTCCCAAGCTACCTCTCTTTCCAATACCCGTTGTGGTGCAATATAGTGAATAAAATCACCGCCTTTGAGGGCATAACTCAGCGGTGGATTTAAATCCATATCCTGGCCACTTCGGTCATGGGCAACCCCAAGTAAGGTGGCATTGTGATGTTTTTTAAAAAACATAAACAACTGACCAAACTCGCACGCTGGGACAGACGCCGGGATTTGCAAACTAAACTGGGTATCTCCTCGTAACGTCGACAACAGCTCTTCCTGTATACGACTAGAACCAGGATCTTGCATAGAACGCACCAATATTTCGGCAGACATGGCGGTTGAACATTCAACATTCGCACAGTGCACACGCAATAACTGTGCTTTAGTTTCATCAATAAAGTGAGCACTGATGTGGGCGGCGTTTTTCACCATAGGACTGAGCTTTAATGCCGTCGTGAAGGTATGGTCATCATCTTTACCATCCACAATAATTTTATCAGCTTCTCGAATGGCGGTACGTGATAATTCTGTATCATCTGTAAAGCTTGCCAAACGCACAAAATCTACTTGAGGGTAACGTAATAATGGGTGTTCCATTTCTTCTTGTACGGCCAGAATGATCCGTCGCTCAATGCGCTTATTGTCAGCTAGGATAAATTCAATCATTTTTTCTGTTCTGGTTGCGTGCCAGCCAAAAATAATGATGTGATCATGTAAATGTGAGAAATCTTTATCGCCTTTCATTGCTTTTTTCACCCATATTGTAATTTCTTGTCCAACTTTCCCTAATAAAACCCCAAAGAGCGCTAAACCAAACGGGATTTGCACCAAAGCAACAACCCATCGACCAAACTCCGATGCAGCACTTAAATCACCGTACCCCACCGTCGAAGTGGTGACCACATAGTAATAAACAAATGTATTAAACGGTAATAGCGCCTGTTCTTGCGCCAGCCATAATAGTCCCCAAGTCAATAACATATGACTGACTGTCGCCAAGACTAAAACTTGCCAACTGGCTCGGTTGATGTGGCTTTGAATTTGTAACAGCATGCGCTTCATGACGATAGGCATTGATTTTCCTGATCCTCTATTTTTCCCTGTATGACATCATCTATGAGTACATAAACAAGTCAATGCTTTACACGGAAAAATTTGATTTATCCTATATTTTTCAGTAAATACTGCTTTTATACTCCGACTGATGTAAAGAACTCGTAATTTTTACTGTTATATGTGTATACTTTGAAAAGCAGCAAGATGATGAGGTGAAAGTATGGCGGGTGTGTTAGCTTCAGTTGATCAACGCACACAGTTGGTAGGTGAAAACCGACTTGAATTATTGCTATTTCATTTACACAGTCGACACCTGTTTGCACTGAATGTATTTAAAGTAAAAGAAGTCGTTAAACTACCTCATTTAAACAAAATGCCCAACGCCCACCCTAAGGTCGCTGGCGTCACCAATATACGTGGAGAATCTATCCCCGTTATCGACTTGCGACAAGCGATTTGCATGCCCCCTACTGAATACGATGATGACAGCAACCTGGTCATCACCGAATATAACCGAACTGTCCAAGCATTTTTAGTCGGCAAAGTAGACCATATCGTCAATACCACTTGGTCAGATATTATGCCTACACCTAAAACGGTCGGCCGCAATCATTATTTAACCGCATTAACCAAGGTCCAGCGTGAAGGGGTTGAACACATTGTGGAAATTATCGATGTGGAAAAGGTGCTTGCTGAAATCATTGACTATGACATTGAGATCCCAGAGGGTGTGCTCGACCAGAGTATCTTAAATCAATTTAAAGGACGCAAAATTCTTCACGCTGATGACTCGGCCACTGCTCGCCGTCAAGTCTCTGATACCTTGGCGCAAATTGGCATAGAGATCATTCCAGCGACAGATGGCCAAGAAGCACTTAATCTGCTTAAGCATTGGGCAGATGAAGGTATTGACGTTAACAAAGAACTGATGGCGGTGATCACGGATGCTGAAATGCCGGTCATGGACGGCTATCGACTAACCTATGAAATACGCAATGACGAAAGGCTCAAAGATCTCTATGTCATACTCAATACATCATTGAGCGGCAGTTTCAACCAAGCCATGGTGGAGAAAGTCGGATGTAATGCATTTTTATCGAAGTTTCAGCCCGACTTGTTAGTCCAAGAAATGCAAAAACGTTTAAAACAAATCCTAGGCTAAAAACTGTATAAAAAGACAGTGGAGTGAAAATTAAATATAGCTAATTTTCAATTAGTTATATTTTAGGCTATTGAAATATACGCTGAAAACTGGGCTTTAAATGCGACGCTAGGTATACTTTGCCCTCACTTTTCGAAATAGGCGCAAAGATGGACGTATCTGAATTACTTGACGGCTTGAATGACAAACAGCGTGAAGCGGTTGCTGCACCGCTCAGCAATATGCTTATTCTGGCTGGCGCAGGCTCTGGTAAAACACGAGTGCTGGTGCACCGTATCGCTTGGTTAATGCAGGTAGAGCACGCCTCTCCTTATAGCATTTTTGCTGTAACCTTTACTAATAAAGCCGCCAAAGAAATGCGTACCCGTGTTGAAGAAACATTGCAAAGTCCAGTTGGCGGAATGTGGATCGGCACCTTCCACGGCTTATCACATCGTATTCTGCGCGCCCATCACAGAGAAGCGAACTTACCTGAGTCATTCCAAATTCTAGACTCAGACGATCAGCAGCGTATGATCAGACGTCTGCTTAAGGCGATGAATATCGACGAGAAAAAGTGGCCAGCCAAACAGCTTAGCTGGTATATCAGTGCCCGAAAAGATGAAGGTTTACGCCCCAAAGACATTCAAGCCTATGACGCCAGTGAGCAACTTATGCTGAACGTTTATACAGCCTATCAAGATGCCTGTGATAGAGCCGGTTTAGTCGATTTTGCGGAAATCCTGCTACGTTGCTACGAGCTACTTCAGCAACAGCCCACCTTACTACGCCACTATCAACAACGCTTTAAACATATGTTGGTAGACGAGTTCCAAGATACCAACAGTATTCAATACCAATGGCTGCGCCTGCTCGCCGGTGGCGACAACAACATCATGATCGTCGGTGATGATGACCAAAGTATCTACGGCTGGCGTGGTGCGAAAATTGAAAACATCAAACGTTTCTTAAAAGACTTTGGTGCCGATACCATTCGTCTTGAGCAAAATTACCGCTCAACAGGCACCATATTGAAAGCCTCCAATGCCCTCATTCAAAATAACTCAGAACGGATGGGGAAAAGCCTTTGGACCGATGGGACACAAGGGGAACCCATCTCCATTTATGCCGCTTTCAATGAATTAGATGAAGCGCGCTTTACCGTCGGCAAAGTTAAATCTTGGCTACAAGATGGCAATGCACTGACAGACTGCGCCATCTTGTACAGAAACAATGCGCAATCTCGTGTACTGGAAGAAGCCCTTTTACAAGAAGGTTTAAAATATCGCATTTACGGCGGTATGCGCTTCTTCGAGCGTCAAGAGATCAAAGATGCGCTCTCTTACTTGCGCCTGATCAGCAACCGTAACGATGATGCCGCATTCGAGCGTGTGATCAATACACCGACTCGCGGTATTGGCGACAAAACGCTGAGTCATATTCGCGACTGTGCACGCAATGAGTCTCTACCACTATGGTATGCAGCCAAAGCTGTGATAGAGCAAAAACATTTGGCCGGTCGCGCAGCCACAGCGGTCACACGTTTTATTGAATTAATTGAGCAGTTAGATGAAAAGCTGGTTGAACTCGAACTTGCAGAACAAGCCAAAACCACGATAGAGCACTCAGGCTTATTGGCCATGTACCAAGCTGAAAAAGGTGAAAAAGGCCGTGCGCGAGTGGAAAACTTAGAAGAATTAATCAATGCCTGTGGCCAATTTGAGCTGCCAGTAGAGGAAGAGTTTAGCTCGCCACTGCAAGGCTTCTTAGCCTATACCTCACTCGAGTCTGGTGAAGGTCAAGCGGATGAACACGAAGATGCCGTGCAAATGATGACGCTGCACTCGGCCAAAGGTCTGGAGTTTCCATTGGTCTTTATGGTGGGTGTAGAAGAAGGCATGTTCCCATCACAACAAAGCCATGAAGAGTCTGGGCGCTTAGAAGAAGAGCGCCGACTATGTTATGTCGGTATGACTCGCGCAATGCAAAAGCTGTATATCAGTCATGCTGAAAGTCGTCGTTTGTATGGCCAAGAGAAATACCATAGCCCATCTCGATTTTTGCGTGAACTACCTGAAGACTGTACTGAAGAGATCCGCATTAAAACTCAAGTATCTAGACCCGCTACCACAAATCGCTTCAGCGCATCGGTCAGCCATGCTGCATTTGAAGACAGCGACTTCAACCTTGGGCAACGTGTGCTACACGCAAAATTTGGTGCCGGTACCGTACTCAATTACGAGGGGGTCGGTGCGCAATCTCGTATTCAGGTCAATTTTGACGACGTCGGTACTAAGTGGCTGGTCACAGCGTATGCAAGACTGCAAGCCATTTAATCTCGACTCATTACTCCTTGCGTTGCAAAACGCAAGGCATCGCCAACTGCTGCTACTTTGTGGCAGCAGAAGCTGGGGACAAGCGTACTTTCAACGCCTTGCCCACGCTACTGAGCAGCTTATTCTGAGTGATGATAGCACCTTGGACAAGGCTGTTTGGCCACAGCATCTGCACCAAATCTTAGGTCAGGAGTTCGATTTTGTCCTGTACGATGGCTACAGCGGCATAGTCCCCAATAAGCTCGCAGCATGCACTGGCACAGTCCGATCTGGTGGGCTGCTAGTACTGTTGCTGCCAGAATTATCAAATCTGGTATCTTGGTGTGATCCAGCGCTGACACGCTGGCTCTCTGAGGGCGAACAGGCGACACAAAGCCCCTTTTTAAAACGCTTTGCACACCAAGTCCAACAACAAAACTGCTGGATAATTAATGAATCAGGCGAGACAAATTTTCCCGCTCAATACTGCGCAGAAAAATCCACTTTAGACCTAAAATCTCAAGCACACCTAGTCGCACTGATCACAGCACATCTTCAACGCGACTCCAATACGCCAATATTACTCAGTGCGGACAGAGGACGTGGTAAGTCAGCAACACTCGGGTTAATTGCTGCCGCCTTCGCTGACAAACAGGTTATCTTATGCGCACAGCAGCGCCGAGCAGTACAAAATGGCTTTAAACACTATGCGCAGGCCCTTGAGCTCGCTGCGCCTGCGGTGAATCAAAACCACTGTCAGACATTATCATACATGCCCCCTGATATTGTGATTTCAACCAAGCCACAGTGCGACATCTTGCTCATCGATGAGGCTGCTGCGATACCGGTACCAATTTTAAAACAATTACTCGCTTCATATCCCAATATTGTATTTGCCAGCACCTTAGTAGGCTATGAAGGCAATGGCCGCGGCTATACACTACGTTTTAAAACGCATCTCAAAGCCGAGCATCCACACTTTTTAGACTTACATCTCCAAGCGCCTATTCGCTATGGCGCAGGTGATCCATTAGAGCAGCATATGCGCCAACTGCTGGCGCTGGACAGTCAATATTCAGCGATAGAGCCTGCATTGAACACACTTGAATACAGCGAAGTGAGTCGCGACACGCTTATCCACAATGAAGCCTTGTTGCAGCAAATCTTTGTATTGCTGGTTTTGGCGCATTATCAAACGTCTGTCAATGACTTGAGACAGCTATTGGATAGCCCCAGCAACCGACTGTTTGTCGTCAGCCAACATCAGCAGCCCGTCGCAGTGTGTTTAATCGGTTTAGAGGGTAACTTAGCACCGGAGCTTGCCAGTAAAATTGCACTCGGTGAGCGCCGACCAGCCGGACATTTAATGGCGCAACAATTAACACAACTCCTAGGCAACACCCAATTTTGCACCGAACAAGGCGCACGCATCGTACGTATTGCGGTGGCACCATCCCACCAAAAGCTGGGCATCGGTAGCAAGCTAATTCGCTTTGTCATGACACAGTTAAACAGCCAAGTGAGTTATTTTGGTAGCAGCTTTGGCGCGCAGTCTCAGCTTCTCAATTACTGGCAACAGCTAGGCTTTAAACCGATGAAGTTAGGTTTTAAGCAAGATAAAGCCAGCGGCGAGTTTGCAGTTCTGGTTGTGCATAATAGTAGCAACATTGCGCTCAGCGCAGAGCAAGACGCTTTTACGGAACAGCTTTTCTTTGCACTGAGCAGTCTCTACACTAAGTTACCGTGGACGCTTGTTCGCAGCTTACTAAGCACACTTCCCGACAGAGGGCTGCCTGAACAGCTATTTAAGCAAGTGGCTTACTTGGCCAGTAAAACGGCAACAGAGCAACAAATTGCACCAGTAATACAGCAAGTTATAAAAACACAGCCCAGCATCATAAATTCGCTTTCAAGGATTGCTCAACAGCAGGTAATTCAACTATTATTACAACGACATCAGCCAAAAGAATTAGCCAAAGCACTTAAATTAGAGTCTAAAAAACAATTACAGCTGGCCTATCAGTCACTGTTATCGGAAGTTTATGCTGAAATTACTCGTAAAAACGGCCCTTATTAGCACGTTATTCATTGGATCCGCACAGATTGCGGCACAGCCCAAAACACACATTAAATTAGGCATGAGCGTCGCATTGAGCGGACCTGCCAGTCATATTGGCCAGCAACTTAAGCAAGGTCATGAGCTCTACTTTAATTACGCCAATCAACAATCCGATATTGAACAACCCCATATTCAACTCATTGCACTCGACGATGGCTATGAGCCGAGCCGCGCGGTTGATAATACGCAGTACCTTATCAGGCATCAGCACATCGATGCTCTGATCGGCAACATGGGGACGCCCACCACACATGCCATCAAAGAGATTTTAAAACGCCACCAGCTACCATTATTAATGCCCTACACTGGCGCCGAATTCTTATATCAAAACCCGGGGTTCCCTATTTTTAAACTCCGAGCAAGCTATTTAGATGAAGCCCAAGAGCAAGTTCACTATCTTGTCGATGAACTTGGGCACACAAACATTGCGCTGTTTATTCAGGCAGATGAATTTGGCCTCACATTAGAAAAAAGTCACCGCCAAGCGCTTAAAGACAAAGGCATTGAACCCGTTGTCATTGCGCGATTTCGTCGCAATACCAATGATGTCGCAAAAGCGCTAACACAGATATTGACCACACAAACCACGGCCATTGCCATGATTGGTACCTACGAGCCGCTGGCTGCGTTTATCAATCAGGCGCATAGAGGTGGTTTTAGAGGTACCTACACCAGCGTTTCGTTTGTATCATCCGCCTCTCTGTTTGCTGACATCACGGTGCCCGCTCATGTGATGGTGACCGAAGTCTTGCCAGACCCCAATACGTGTCATGGAGACATCTGCAACTTATTTCGCAACTTATCAAAAGCACATCAGCAAACCATGACTTATCAGTCCTTCGAAGGGTTTGTAAATGCCTACTTATTTTCGAAATCCCTTCAGCACTGTGACTACACCAAACTATCAGCGTGTATCGCCACTGCGATGCCACATACGTTAAGCACAGATAAAGCGCTACAATCGCTGTTAAACCAGCAACAAAAAAGTACCTCACAGCGCCCGGTATTTAGGTCTTATTTAAAATATTGATCTATGCTTAGCTCAAGCAATTAATGTTTGAGGCAAACATGGACCTGATCAATTTTCGAGTAGGAAAAAAAACAATATCGCTCAAAATTTTAGATATCTTATTGACCGAACGCTATGAAGGAAACCTCACTTCATTGCCCAATGACAACCCGAGCTTTTTGGGGGTGAAAGATTACATGGGCACACCCACGCCCATCTTTGATTTGGGGCTTATACTGAACAACCAATCTTCGTACGACACCAATCAATCTTTGGTTGAGCTGTTACAGCAAAGAGAGCAAGATCAAAAAGCATGGCTCTCGGAGCTTGAGATCAGCGTGCACAATGATGTGCCTTTCACGAAAGCCAGAGACCCCAAGCAATCAGAATTTGGCAAATGGTTTTATAACTTCAAAACCGATAATGAAGACCTAAAAGCAATTTTAACACGCTTTGAAGAGCCACATAGCCGCTTACATGCTATCGCCGATGAGATACTCGGCTTGTCCAGCAAGGGCCAAAAAGAGCAAGCAATCGCATTGCTAGAGAAAGAAAAGCTCACAACCTTTACTAAATTGATACGACTGTTTGAGTCTGCCAGAGATCAAATTATTCTCGATCACAAACCGATTATCGTCTTTACCACGGAAAATGGTCAGCAGCCACACATAGGACTATTAGTGGATAAAGTGGAAGATAATATTCATTGTGATGAATCAGACATTAAACCACTGCATGAGATGACCAATGTCGGTTTTGATATTGACCCACAAACCAAAAAAATGATGAAAGGGCTGATCAAGCAAGGTGATAATCACAGCTTGGTATTAGATCCAAGTGCGATTTTTAGGCCAGAGCACTTAAAAGATTATGCGCCAATAGAAACGGAAGAATACGGTTTATTTTAGTTAGGTAACATAAACAAAAACGCCGCTTTGTACGCGGCGTTTTTTATATTCGAAATTACGCTTTATTTAGCTTGACGGCTTGCGCGCTTACGCTCACTTTCAGTCAATAGCTTCTTACGAATACGGATGCTTTCTGGTGTTACTTCTACCAGCTCGTCATCATCGATGAACTCAAGTGCTTGCTCAAGTGTCATGACGATTGGCGGCACAAGGTTTTGCGCTTCATCAGTACCTGATGCACGAACGTTCGTTAGCTGCTTACCTTTAAGCGCGTTAACCGTTAAGTCGTTGTCACGTGCGTGAATACCAATGATCATACCTTCGTATACTTCAACACCGTGACCGATGAATAGCTTACCACGGTCTTGAAGGTTGAATAGTGCGTTAGTCAGTGCTTTACCTGCCGCGTTTGCGATAAGTACACCGTTCTTACGTTGACCAATGTTGCCGCCTTTGTGTGGGCCGTAGTGATCAAACGTGTGGTACATTAGACCAGAACCCGACGTTAGTGTCATAAAGTCAGTTTGGAAACCGATAAGACCACGTGAAGGCATCATGAAGTCCATACGGATACGACCTTTACCATCTGGTGCCATGTCAGTCATTTCTGCTTTACGAAGACCAAGTTGCTCCATGATAGAACCTTGGTGCTCTTCTTCAACGTCAACCGTTACTGTTTCATACGGTTCTTCTAACTGGCCATCTACTTCACGAAGAATTACTTCTGGACGAGATACAGCTAGCTCGTAACCTTCACGACGCATGTTTTCGATTAGGATACCTAGGTGAAGTTCACCACGACCTGATACGCGGAAGCTATCTGGGTTATCTGTTTCTTCAACGCGAAGTGCTACGTTGTGTACAAGCTCAGCTTGAAGACGCTCAAGGATGTTACGTGAAGTCACGAACTTACCTTCTTGGCCTGAGAACGGTGATGTGTTTACAGAGAACGTCATTGTTACTGTAGGCTCATCAACAGACAGTGCAGGTAGTGCTTCAACTGCGTTTACATCACATACTGTGTCAGAGATCTTAAGCTCACCAAGACCTGTGATCGCAATGATATCGCCCGCTTGCGCTTCTTGCGCTTCGTGACGGTCAAGACCTAAATAAGTCAGTACTTGGCCAACTTTACCGTTACGTGTTTTACCATCAGCACCAACAATTGTTACTTGCTGGTTTACTTTAACAGTACCGCGCTTGATACGACCAACACCGATTACACCAATGTAAGAGTTGTAGTCTAGCTGAGAGATCTGCATTTGGAAGTCGCCAGCTGGATCGGCGTCTGGCTGCTCTACCTGCTCAACAATCGCTTCAAACATAGGCTGCATGTTGTCAGACGGCTCGTCTAAATCAAGTGTCGCCCAACCGTTGATAGCAGATGCGTAGATAACTTGGAAGTCAAGCTGTTCATCTGTCGCACCTAGGTTGTCGAATAGGTCAAATACTTGATCCATAACCCAGTCAGGACGTGCGCCTGGCTTGTCAATTTTGTTGATAACAACGATAGGCTTAAGGCCAAGAGCAAATGCTTTTTGCGTTACGAAACGCGTCTGAGGCATTGGACCTTCTTGTGCATCTACTAGTAGAAGTACAGAATCAACCATTGATAGTACACGTTCTACTTCACCACCAAAGTCGGCGTGTCCCGGGGTGTCTACGATATTGATGTGATAGTCGTTCCACTCAATGGCGGTGTTTTTCGCCAAGATTGTGATACCACGCTCTTTTTCAATATCATTTGAATCCATTACACGCTCTTCGTTGCCACCGCGTGTCTCTAATGTGCCAGACTGTTCTAGCAGCTTATCGACTAGGGTAGTTTTACCATGGTCAACGTGTGCGATAATCGCAATATTTCTTAACTTTTCAATGCTCATTACTGTTACTCAGAGAAGTTGGCCTTCAGTGATCCTAGTCGATCCACGCAAAATTGCGCACCTAAGATACCGTTCCACAATTAAAGGTCGCGTATTATCCCCTAATAATGTGACAGATGAAAGTTTATCCAGAGGATTTTTTTCTTCTTTACTGCAATTTACTGCTTAAATCCGCTGATTTTGTGCCTGTTGTTTGTTCCTGTACAAAGTACTAAACTGCGTCACAAGCCCTTAGCAAAATGGGCAAAAATAAAAACAAAGGAACGATATATGAAGTCACAGTCTCTGATTTTGATTGTGGAAGATAACCGTGAAGTAAGACTCGCGGCACGATTTGTACTGGAAGATTTCGGCTATGCAGTTGAAGAAGTCGAAAACCCCGTACAAGCACATGAATTTCTCTCTCATACTCACCCTGCTTTGATCATGCTCGACATGAACTTTGATCTCGACTCAACATCAGGCGAAGAAGGACTGCGGTTTTTACGCGGACTCAAACGTGACGCCATCGACATTCCAGTAATTGCCATGACCGCGTGGTCAAACACGGATTTAGTGGTGCAAGCCATGCAGCTGGGCGCTGTCGACTTTATTGAAAAACCTTGGCAAAACCAACGTCTTGAGCAAGTGATTCAGCAGCAACTTAAGATATCAGGGCTGCAAAAAAGCAACTCTGCACTCAGCCAAGCCCTCACACCAAGCGAGGATGAACCCATTTGGCAAAGTGCGGCCATGCAGCAATTAATGGCCCAGCTCAGCGCCGTGGCCCAAACCGATGCTAATATCCTCATCACTGGTGAAAACGGCGTGGGGAAAAGCCACATTGCCACGTGGATTCATAAGCAGTCTTTACGAAATGCACAGCCGTTTATTTCACTCAATATGGCTGCCATTCCTGAACAGTTATTCGAAAGCGAGCTATTTGGCCATGTTAAAGGCGCATTTACGGATGCCAAAGCTGAGCGTGTAGGCCGCTTTGCATTGGCTGACAAAGGTACCTTATTTTTAGATGAAATAGGCACACTGCCACTTGCGCAACAAGCCAAGCTGCTACGAGTACTCGAAACGGGCGAATTTGAAATGGTGGGCTCGAGCAAAACCCTAACCAGTGATGTACGGCTTATCAGCGCAACCAACGCTGAATTTGAGCAGCTCATTACCAAAGGTGAATTTCGACAAGACTTGTATTATCGCCTTAATACATTCGCGTTTACCATTCCTACACTGCGGGAACGTGTTGATGATATTGTACCTCTTGCCGAGCACTTTTTGGCAAAACATGGCAGTAAGTATAACAAGCAAGGTGTTACGATTGGTCCTTGCGCGCAACAAGCTTTGATGCAATACCGCTGGCCCGGTAATTCGCGCGAGCTAAGTCACTTAATGGAGCGAGCAGTATTACTATGCCAAAGCGGTGTTATTCTCGCCACTGACCTACATTTGCCGAATGCACAAATCAGCAATACCATCGGCTCACTCCCTGAAATGACACTAGAGCAAGCCGAAAAACAGTTAATTGAGCAAGCGCTGAATAAATTTAACGGCAATAAAAACAAAGCAGCCCAGCAGCTTGGGATCACCAAACAGGCGTTGTATCGACGGTTAGAAAAATATGCATTGGCAGAATAATAGCTTAGAAGGTTTTTGGAAAAGACAGTGCCTGCAGCTCATCTTGATACAGATATGCGTGATCACAGTTTGCTGGCAGTTCGGGCTTTCTCAACCACGCCCGCTTTTCAATGTAGTGACAATCAGCTGCTTAATCACTTGGCTAGGGTCAACTATCTGGGTATTCCACCGGGTGATCGCTCAGATGAAATCCTCTTATGTTCGCAGTACAACTCAACTTGAAGCTTGCCGAAATCGAGACTTTAGCCAACGAGCAAAAGCCCGTTTTACCGCAGGGATCATTGGGGATTTTCATCATCAACTCAATCAACTAAGTGATGACTTACTTACTTCAAAAAATAATGAAGACAAAGACTCAATCTTACTTCTGCGTCTTGTTAAGCAGTTGAACACACCCATACTCGTTTTTGATGAGCGCTTGCAATTGAGCTTTGGTAACCAAGCCTGTACAACATTATTTAATCAGCCTTGGCAAACGCTACGCTTTACCAGCGCTGCACGCCTCGGCCTAGTACACCAGCCTAGTTGGCACTTCAGTGATGAAAAGCACCAACAACGCTGGCAAGTGCGCCACAGTAACTTTAATCACAATGGCCATACTTATCACTTATTGGTGATGACGGATATCCAAATCGCCTTGAGAGAACAAGAGCTTAAGGCATGGCAACGTTTGATACGGGTCATTAGCCATGAAATCCGCAATTCCTTAACTCCAGTCAGCACCATGTTAGAAAGACTTCGGCACAGAGCAAATAATGAACGAGATAGCGCTGCTTTTGATGTCATTGTGGAACGCTGTGAGCACCTAGCTGAATTCGTTAAACGCTATGCACAGTTACAACAAAGCGTCACGGTTAAAGCCACTCAACAGCCTTTTTCTCAGCTATGTATGGAACTGAGTGCTTTATTCCCACAGGCAAATTGGCAACTAGAAGGTCAACACCTTACACTCAATTGCGATGTGACGTTACTCAAACAAGTGCTTATCAACTTAACTAAAAATGCATTGGAAGCCTGCTCGGGCACACCACAACTCACATTATCACTGAAATTGAAAAATCACACTGCGACGATTTGCCTGACAGACAACGGTCATGGCCTCATTAACTCCGACAACCTCTTCGTGCCTTTTTATTCAACCAAAGAGCGCGGTGAAGGGATCGGCTTGATGCTGTGCCAACACCTGACAGAGCAAATGAATGGCCAATTGCAATTAATTAATCGCACGGATGATCAGCAGGGTGCCAGTGCCGTTATCACCTTAACTCAACCAACTCACTAAGTGTCCGAATTTAATAAAGCCAAGTCCGGTTTCGGACTTTGCTTTATTAACCTAGCCACATAAAAACAATAAAATCATTTAAAAACAAAAGCTTATTTTTTGGCACATGGCTTGCTCAATCTTTTACATCATCAATAAATAATAAAGATAAATATGGACGTCGCAAAATCAAAAACAGTCACGCCAAAACACTCGCTCAAGAGAAAAATCACGGCTATGGTCGTCTGTGCCTCTGTGCTAGGTGCTGTGTTTCATTTCACTTCATCATCAAGTTCCACCAGCTTGAAACAGAACAGCTTGATTGTCGCAACCGTTCAACGCGGTGATCTCGCTATTCAAGTAGATGGGTATGGCGTCCTTCGCTCCAATCAACAAAAGCTGTTAACGGCACAAAGTAGCGCCACAGTCAGTGAAATACTGTTGCGCCCAGGTGCGGTTGTGACACCGGACTCTGTGATTTTAAGAATGCAAGATCCCGACCTCAAACAGTCGATTGAAACAGCACGCATGGCACTTGAAGAACAAGCAGCTAATTTGCGTCGTCAAAAGCTTGCCAACCAGCGAGAGCGCTTGTCAGAAAAAGCCACACAAGCCCAATTGGAAAGTGAGTATCAATCGCTGGTACTGCGTCGCCAAGCACAGCAAGTACTTCGTGATCAGGGTGTTATTCCAGCCATTGATGTACAAACCGCTGAACTCGAGGAACAGCAGCTTGGTGCACGCGCCGAATTACAACGCCAACGGATCACGCAACTGGCACAATTACACCAAGAGGACATCGAAATATCTCAACAACAGGTAAACCAAGCGCGCTCAAACTTGGCGAGATTGGAGCAGCGCGCTCAACAGCTCGAAGTCACTGCGGGGATCAGCGGTACCATCCAACGCCTCGCTGTAGAGCTTGGTCAGAGCGTTTCAGCTGGTCAAGAGCTGGCGCAAGTCGGGAGTAATGATGACTTACAAGCGCTGATCCGCGTACCGCAATCAAAAGCAGAGCAAATCAAAGTCGGACAATCCGCAACGATAGATACTCGCCGTGAACGCGCTCCCGCAACCGTCACTCGGATCACGCCACAAGTGCAAGATGGCACCATCGAAGTAGAACTGTCTTTTACCGAGGGAGTACCTGAGTCTGCCAGACCAGAACTCAGCGTAGAAGCTGAAATACTCACAAGCCAACTAAGCAACACATTATATGTCGAGCGACCAGCGAATAAGCAAGCCCATAGTGCAACCGAGCTGTTCATCATCGACGGGGATCAAGCGGTTGCAACTCCAGTACGATTCGGCGAAGACGCGGGTCGTCACTTGCAAATTCTGCAAGGTGCGCAAGAAAACCAGCGTGTCATTCTCTCTGATATGACACAGCACAGTGAGCATAAAGCCATCACGTTACTGTGAACCCAATAACAAGAATTAAAAGAAAGGATTTAGACATGAAAGAAAGCGTATTAACAATGTCGGGCGTGACCAAGGTATTCAGCACCGAAGAAATGGAAACCCATGCATTAAGAGGTATCGATCTCACCATTTATCGCGGCGATTTTGTCTCCATTTGCGGCCCGTCCGGCTGTGGTAAATCAACGCTGCTCTCTATCTTAGGGCTGTTAGACATGCCCAGCTCTGGGCAATATCAAATTGAAGGGGAAGAGGTCAGCCAATTAACGTTGGCGCAGTCGGCATATATTCGCAATGAAAAAGTTGGCTTCATATTCCAGTCGTTTAACCTGATTGATGAACTGACGGTCTATGACAATGTAGCGCTCCCACTTAGATATCGAAAAGAGCCAATGCCAGAAGCGCAGATCAAACACGCCGTGGAAGCGTGCCTTGCCAAAGTAGATATGAGCCACCGTGCGAGCCACAAGCCCAACCAACTTTCCGGTGGTCAACAACAACGCATTGCCATTGCCCGAGCGCTGGTTGGACAGCCAAGCATGCTGCTGGTCGATGAGCCAACAGGTAACCTAGATTCAATCAACGGCGATGCCGTCATGGCCATGTTGCAGCAGCTCAATGCCGAAGGCACCACCTTATGTATGGTGACGCACGATCCGCGCTACGCCGATATGGCGACTCGTCAGCTCCATTTACTCGATGGCAAAATCATTGACAGTGAAGAGCACTGCGACCCCAAACATGCATTTGAAATTCCAGTTGCACAGTAAGTAGGTGCCATTATGTTGAAACACAACTTATTAACTGCTATCAAGAGCCTAGCAAGAGTGAAAAGCTATGCACTGACCATCATCATGACCTTGGGAGTCACGTTAGGAGTGATGGTGGCAATGTACAATCTAAACTATCAAATCATCGCAGCCCCACTGCCTTACCCTGATCAGGACAGATTATTCTTAGTACAAGGCCAACTGCTGGCCGACGGTGAAGTAAAGCGTGAAAACTTCCTGCCCTTTTTAGGCGCAGTTGAAGCTTACAAAGATAAGCACCCAGGTATCGAGACGTTTGCACTACACAATATCAGTATTGATGTTGAGCAAAGTTTACCAAACAGCCCAACCTTTAATATGGGTGCTATTACACCCGAATATATGCAGATCATCGATGCACCTTTGGCTTTAGGGCGTCACTTTACGAAAGAAGAAGGACTCAACAGTAATCAACCTGTTGCAATTATCTCATACGATGTCTGGCAAACACACTTTGGTGGGAGCAGTGAAGTGCTTTACCGCTCTGTGACTTTCAAAGGTGTCAGCTTTATCATCGTTGGCGTCACTGCTGAACACTTCGCTGAACCGGTATTAGCAACCCCCACTTGGCGCACCGATGTATGGCTCCCTTACGACTATCGCGATACCCCAGATCCAGTTTGGACATTTTCTTCTATTCAGGTTCACTTGGTCGGGAAATTAACCAAAGACGCTGATATCAACCGTACTCAGCTCGCACTCAATAACTGGGTGATGGCACGCTACCCAGCAGCGGTTGCAGATGATCCCACTTTAGCAAATACCGATGTTAAATGGCGTTTTACAACGTACAAAACGCGTATTATTGGCGATGCAGGCAATACCAGCATCATGATGTTTGCAGGCAGTGTAGTTCTGCTACTTATTGCCCTCAGTAATATCGGTAACCTGGTTTTATCTCGTGCTGTTGAGCAACAACGTGCCTTTGCCATTCAAGCTGCATTAGGTGCACAGCCTCATCACTTATTCAAGCAAGTACTGGTTGAATTATCTTTGCTATTTGCCGTCGCACTTATCGTTGCCACCGGTATCGTGAGCCTGATTTTAGGCTTATTAAAAGCTGGATATGCAGGCCCACTTGCGCGCTTAGATGAACTCAGCCTCAATACCAACACAGTGATATTTGCGATTGTCTTAACACTTATTCTTGATTTGGCACTCGCTTGGGTGGTGAGTAAGCAGCTGAATTACAATGCCATTATTGGTGCATTACAAAGCAGTGGTAAGGGCTCTGGTGTACAGGTCTCCAAGCATACGCGCCAAGTGTTGGTGTCGGTACAGGTATTTTTTTGCCTCTCCTTGCTGGTGCTATGTATGGGTATTTTCAAGCAAAGTTGGTCTCAGCTCACAGCCCCCACGCATATCAATACTAACAATACTTCACAGATCGCTTTAAATGTTGGCACCTTACTCACTGAAATGACCCCTGAACAACGCGCCACACTGATACTAGAAGCAACAGAACAACTAAACCAACACAGTGACATCGTACGTGCCGGTGTGGGGAGTTATCCCCCTATCTCCTATTGGTTAGAGCAGTTCTCTACATATCACTCGCAGTTACAGCCAGGTATGGATAAGCCTATTGTGTCACACAAACGGGTCTGGGGAACACGCGCTTATTTTGAAACATTCGGCTTGAGATTAACGCAAGGACGTCACTTTACCGATGCTGAAGCCAGGGATAGAGCGCCTGTGGTGATCATCAATGAATTTATGGCTGACATGATAAAAGCCTCTGGCCAAGACCCGATCGGTGCAAAGCTGTATGGACGTAACTCCAGTGACCCGATCACGGTAGTGGGTATCGTCGGTAATTTGAATTTACCAAACCAGCCACCAATTTCCAGAACCTATCGCCCCCGAGTGAACACCGGATACCCTATTGTTGTCGTCGAAAGTAAACCTAACGTGCAACTGTCTAGACAAAGTATCAATGATGCATTGACACAAGTACACTCACAAATACGTGTTTATGATTTACAAACCACGGAGCAAATTTTGTCCTCACACCTTAAATCACAGCGCGTTGCCAGTATCTTTACTATCGTACTTTCAGTGGTCGCGGTGATATTAGCAAGTATTGGTATTTATGGCGTATTTAGCTATGCCATTGCCTTAAGACGCTATGAACTAGGTATTAGAATGTCCATTGGCGCAACGCCTATGGCAATTTTTAAATTGGTACTGACAGAAAATATGCAGCCATTTTTAATCGCAGCCGCTGCGGCTACCTGCACATTACTAATCGGCTACTTTAGTGCCGCATCTTCGCCCATCATGCAAATGATGAATATATGGAGTTGGTTGATCCCTGTGGTCCTGATAGCAAGTCTGGTCGTGGGTATCACCTTGCTGTCAGCGTGGAGCATTATTCGCCAGCCTGCACAATACGCACTAAAAGGCGCTTAACCATGTCTCAAACCAGCCGTCAATCAGCATGTAATATCATGATAATTTCCTTCCTGAGATGTTGTATCTGGTTTGTCATGGCGGCTGGTTTATTTATCTTGCCCCTCGGTAAAATAAATGGACTATGCTTAACCTGTGAGCTCGTGTTGCTGTCCCAATCCAGCGATGCGAGTCCTGCATTTTTACACTCGCTTAGCATGCTAGAGTGGTTGGAATAAACCACTCAGTCAGGCCTTTAACGCATTGCACCAAATTAGTGCAATACGACCTCAAATGGTGCACTCATTTAGGTCAATCACACCATACCAAACCATCAAAAACAAAATAAACCATACTTTACAATAAGTTGCATTATTGGCACAGATCACGCTTATAAGAGCGCAGTTAAGCAAATTATTGCAGCAAAAAATAACCCACGAGTCGGAGGACACATGTCACAATCGGTTTTAGATTTTATTAAAGAGAATGAAGTAAAGTTTGTAGATTTACGTTTCACGGACACTAAAGGTAAAGAACAACACGTTTCAATCCCTCATCATCAAGCCGATGAAGACTTCTTTGAAGACGGTAAAATGTTCGACGGTTCGTCAATTGCTGGCTGGAAAGGTATTAACGAATCTGACATGGTGTTAATGCCAGACGCAAGCACAGTTAAGCTTGACCCGTTCGCTGAAGAAACAACGATGATTGTACGTTGTGACGTATTAGAGCCTGCAACCATGCAAGGCTATGAGCGTGACCCACGTTCAGTTGCTAAGCGCGCTGAAGACTACATGCGTTCAACGGGTATCGCTGATACTGTACTATTTGGTCCAGAGCCAGAATTCTTCTTATTCGACGATGTTAAATACAAAACTGACATGTCAGGTTCTATGTACTCTATCGACGCTGAAGAAGCATCTTGGAACTCAGACAAGAGCTATGACGAAGGCAACACAGGTCACCGTCCTGGCGTAAAAGGTGGTTATTTCCCAGTAGCACCTGTTGATTCTTCACAAGACTGGAGAAGTGCAACATGTCTGGTACTTGAAGAGTTCGGTCAAGTGGTAGAAGCGCACCACCATGAAGTAGCAACAGCAGGTCAAAATGAGATCGCAACACGCTTCAATACCATGGTTATCAAAGCGGACGAAATCCAAGAGATGAAGTACGTTATCCACAACATGGCCCACCACTATGGCAAAACAGCAACCTTCATGCCTAAACCAGTTGTTGGTGACAACGGTTCTGGTATGCACTGCCACCAATCTCTAGGTAAAGATGGTCAAAACATCTTCGCAGGTGACAAGTACGGCGGCCTATCTGAAGATGCCCTTTACTACATCGGTGGTATCATCAAGCATGCTAAAGCAATCAATGCATTTGCAAACGCGTCTACTAACTCATACAAGCGTCTAGTACCTGGCTTCGAAGCACCTGTTATGCTTGCATACTCTGCGCGTAACCGTTCAGCGTCAATCCGTATTCCAGTTGTACCTTCAGAGAAAGCACGTCGTATCGAAGTACGTTTCCCTGACCCAACAGCAAACCCTTACCTTGCTTTCTCTGCAATGTTAATGGCAGGCCTTGACGGTATTAAGAACAAAATCCACCCTGGTGATGCAATGGATAAAGATCTGTACGATCTACCAGCTGAAGAAGCAGCAGAAATTCCAACAGTTGCAGCATCTCTAGAAGAAGCACTGGCTTCACTTGACGCAGACCGCGAGTTCTTAACACAAGGTGGCGTATTCACTGACGACCTAATCGATGCATACATTGCACTTAAGTCTCAAGAAGTTGAAAAGCTTAACATGACAACTCACCCAGTTGAGTTTGAAATGTACTACAGCGTTTAATTCGCAAATTACTTGCAGTGAATAGAGGTAGTTAGCTACCAAAGCGCATTATTCACTGCACTTTATAGTGTAAATGCGCGCTTAAATCATATGTGTTCTCAAGCCCGCTTTAGCGGGCTTTTTTAATGGCAAAACCGTGCTAAAAGCTCTACAGTTAAACTGTGAGTGTTAACACTTGCACAATGGTGAAAATGCCACAATGGCAGTACACTTTTGGACGGTGCTATTTTGTAAAGTGAGGTTGCTGTGAGTCGACTCTGGTTAGTGATTATATTATGTGTAGTAAGCCATGCTGCCTATGCAGATAAAAAAGTGTATCGCTGGAAAGACGAGAATGGCAACTGGGTATATTCCGACACACCTAAAAAAGGCGCAGCAGAGGTTAAAATTAATACACAATTTTTAACCATGCCTGCCGCAGACACATCCGTTTTAAGCAGTGATACACAAAACCCCACAACCCCCAAGTACAAAGCAGCCATCATTGCCCCCAATCACAAACAAACATTGCGCGACAACACCGGCAGTGTGTATGTCAGTGGCCAAATAACCCCAAGATTTGCCAAAGACTTTACTGTACAGCTATTTTTAGATGGCAAGCCAACCGGGCCAAAGCAGCATACGATTACTTTTGCGCTTCGAAATGTAGAGCGCGGTGAGCATTCACTACAGCTCATGGTATATGATTCAAAAGGAAAAGTAGTGACTAAAAGTGATGAGACCATTTTTTATCTGCATAAAGCGACCAGAGCTAACTGATCATTACAACCACATGCACTTATGACAATAACAAGCAAAACTACAGCAACTTAATTTTTTGTGTTAGATTAATATGCACCAAATTGGTGCAAGGCGACCCACGATGGAACACCTCAATTCTGCAATATTGCCTGAACTGTGGCAAAACCTGTCAACCTCGATTATTTTACTCGACGAAGACTTTAAAATTCACTATGCCAATAACAGTGCCAGTGAGCTGTTAGGGCTAGGACAAAAGCGGTTGATTGAGCAACCATTTGAGAGTATTTTTCATCACCATTTAATCGACTTAAAAAGGCTCAAACGCTATGTGCTAGAAGATGGTATTGATTGTCAGCAACACAAGGTAGACGTTGTATTCATTGACAATCGCGCCAGTACTATCAATTTATTTGCACGTAAACTCAACCATAATCAACGCCAGTATATTCAACTAGAATGTCGTCGAATTGATGAAGAACTCCGTTTTGACAAAGCATTCAACCAAGCGCATCAATATCAAGCTGCACGTAACCTCATTCGCGGTTTAGCCCATGAAATAAAAAACCCACTGGGTGGAATACGGGGAGCGGCGCAATTATTGCAGTATGAAGTGGACCAACAGGAGCGTAATGAATGTGCGCAGCTGATCATAGAGCAAGCTGATCGCTTAAGAGAGCTCGTCGATAGGCTACTGGGTCCAAATGAGTTACCCAAACGCACATTGTGCAATATCCATAAAGTACTTGAGTCGATATTGAAACTCAGCACATTGGAAACGGAACATAGGATCACGCTGCGTAAAGACTATGATCCAAGTATTCCGGATATTTGTGTTGATGAGTCGAAAATACAGCAAGTGGTGCTCAACATCGTCAGAAATGCCCAACAGGCACTCAAAGGCCACGGGGAGATCCGTGTCACGACCCGCATATGCCATCGAGTTCGACGCGGGAAGTTAATGTTGAGAAAAGCACTACTGATCAAGGTTGCTGACAATGGACCAGGCATAGACGAAGCAATAAAAGCCACGATCTTCTATCCGATGGTCACAAATAAAGAGGGCGGCTCGGGGCTAGGCCTATCAATCGCTCAAACTTTGGTTGAACAGCACAATGGATTTATTGAATGTGATAGTTGGCCCGGACATACAGAGTTTTGTATCTACTTACCCTTTGAAGAAAGCTAGGGAGCAAATAATGAAAAGTGTGTGGTTAGTCGACGATGACGCCTCTATCCGATTTGTGTTGGAGAAAGCTTTATCTAGAGCGGGATTCGCCACGGAAAGCTTTGCCAACGGACAGGATGTATTAACAGCACTTGAATACGGCCAGCCAGCGGTTTTAATGTCTGATGTACGTATGCCTGGTTTGGACGGTATGGCATTACTCGAAGAAGTGAACCGTCTATACCCCTCGCTGCCAGTTATCATCATGACGGCTCACTCAGATCTGGACTCAGCGGTAAATGCATTTCAAAAAGGCGCATTTGAATACCTCGCCAAGCCGTTCGATTTAGAGGAAGCGACATCACTTGCTGACAGAGCCTATCGAGCTGCCCAGCAAAACGCCAAAAGTAAACCTCAAGACGCGACGGTTGACCAACCAGATATCATTGGTGAAGCCCCGGCAATGCAAGAAGTATTTAGAGCGATTGGCAAGTTGTCAGCATCGAGTATGAGCGTGTTGATCAATGGTGAATCCGGCACGGGTAAAGAGCTCGTTGCGGGTGCCTTGCACAATCACAGTCCTCGTAAAGACAATACCTTTATCGCGCTAAATATGGCAGCCATCCCCAAAGATCTCGTCGAGTCAGAACTTTTCGGCCATGAGAAAGGGGCATTCACAGGCGCAGACAGTGTGCGTCGGGGGCGATTTGAGCAAGCCAATGGGGGCACACTCTTTTTAGATGAAATCGGTGATATGCCTCTGGATGTGCAGACTCGACTGCTGCGTGTGCTGGCCGATGGTGAATTTTATCGTGTCGGCGGTCACCAAAGTGTCAAAGTCGATGTTAGGATCCTTGCTGCAACTCACCAGGATTTAGAAAAGCTGGTCAGTGAAGGGAAGTTTAGAGAAGATTTATTTCATCGCCTTAATGTCGTGAGGTTGCGGATCCCACCACTTCGAGAAAGAAGTGTCGATATCGCAAAGTTGGCTGAATATTTTCTGGCTAAAAGTGCCAAGGAACTTAAAGTGCCCAGCAAAATCCTTACCGATAAAGCACTCGATCAAATGTGTGCTTTCCATTGGCCTGGCAACGTCAGACAGCTTGAAAATACTTGCCGCTGGTTGACTGTCATGGCACCTGGCGACATGGTTGGCCCGCAAGATTTACCCCCTGAACTTGCACAGCCCAGTAATACAACTACGCTTGAAGAAAGTCACGACTGGCTTGATGCATTTCAGCTTTGGCTTGATCAACAGCTGAGACTTGGTGAAGATCATATTTGGCCGCAAGTACAAGCACAGTTAGAGACGAGGTTAATTAAATCTGCGCTGGCAGCATGTCATGGCCATAAACAGGACGCCGCACTTAAAATAGGCTGGGGTCGCAATACGTTGACCAGAAAGCTGAAAGAGCGCAATATGCTAGAAAATGACTAAATGATTGGCCGAGCATGAAACTGCTAGAAAACATCACGACGATAAAACAACTTGAGATCATCAACCGCTTAGATTTTTTTTCTGAGTTCACACTGGCTGAGCGGCAAGTTTTATTAGAATCATTTAGCCATCTATATTTAATCAGTAAAGATCGCTATGCATTCAAACGTTTTGAGCAAGATAGTCGCTTATATATCATTTTAACGGGCGAGCTGCGTATTTTCGCGGAAAAAAATCATATCGATATTGGCCATGTAGGACCCGGTGAGTTTGTTGGCGAAGGGGCTTTTATATCTAACCGAGAGCGCAGCACCAGTGCCCAAGCCATATCTGATACCATAGTGCTGGCCATTACTTCTGAAGCTTTGACAAAATTACCAGCGGTGATTAGAGAAAAAATCAAAGATAAGATCATCGCTGGCATGAGTGAGCGAATTCATAAGCTCAACCATTTTATCGAAGAAAAGCTCTAATCCACTGTATTTGACGACAGCACGTACTATCGCCCTGTCGTCAATCACGCTTTAACAGTTATACATGGAATTACATGTTCTGCCTTTATAAGAAATACAGCCAGGCACATGTGGTGAACTTGCGTACATTCCACCAGCGACATTAGGCGTTTGCTCAATTTTCAATACTTTACCATTGGTAGATAATTGCTTAACCGAACGTTTGTTAAGTGTGATTTTCATCATTATTTCCTTCTTATGTTGTACTTATTTTTATCAGGTGAACATTGCCACCTGATCAATAAACGACCACCAACACAGTTTAAAATCAATGATTTCAATCCGTACTTTATTTCATTACGCACGTGCAGCTAGATATGACATAGTGAGATGTTATGCCGTGAAAAATTGAAGTGCTTTACACGCAAAAGAGAAAGGATGCTGACGCATCCTTTTTTATTTTAAAAGTTCACCGAACAACTCAAAAAGTCTATCTAACTCTTCAATGGTGTTGTAATGCATACAACCAATACGCACCACACCCCCTTTGTCCATCACACCTAATTGCTCACATAGGCCCTGCGCATAAAAGTTGCCATCCCATACACACACATGATGTTGCCCTAAGAACTCTGATACCTTACGCGGCTCAAGACCTTCGAATGTTAATGCAAAAGTCGGTGTGCGCTCAGAAAGACGTGTTATATCGTCGATACCGAATAGTTTGATCTGCGGAAATTCCGCAAGTCTAGTCAAGAAATGCTGGCTCAAAGTCATCTCATGCGCTTTTGAATTCGCAAAGGCTTGTTCTAGTCTCACTCTTAATGACTCAGACTCTGGCAATGCACTCAAAGAGGCAATGTATTCAATCGCGGCGATTACGCCCGCTAACCCCTCAAAGCTTTGTGTGCCCGTCTCCCAGCGACCCGGGATCACATCTTTTGCAGGCTCCACTTTATAGGGTGTAAAGCCTTCAAGGTGTTCACGCTTACCATAAACAATACCAACATGTGGACCAAAGAATTTATAAGCTGAACACGCTAAGAAGTCGCAATCTAATGCTTGTACATCAATCAGTTCATGCGGTGCAAAATGCACGGCATCCACATATACCAGAGCACCCACTTCGTGTGCCATAGAAATGATCTTCTTAATGTCATTAATAGACCCTGTGGTATTCGATGCATACGTCACCGCAACAAGTTTAGTATTACTGTTAAGTAACGACGCATAGTGATCCAGATCCAGTGTGCAATCTGACTCATTGATGCGCAAAGCATGCACTTTGGCACCTTTATCTTCTGCCGCTTGACGCCAAGAAGACACATTTGAATAGTGATCTGCGTTGGTCACGATTACTTCATCTTCAGCTTGCCATTGCCTTGATATTGCACGACTAAAACTGAATGTTAAGCTCGTCATATTCGCACCAAAAACAATTTGCTCACTACTTGGCGCATTAAGCAGCTGTGCAACTGACTGCCTTGCACGGTTCATTAGCTCAACCGTTTTATCACTCGAGAAAAAAGCACCTCCTAGGTTTGAATTAAAATAACCTAGATATGCAGACATTGCACTTAAGACCGACTGCGGTACTTGTGAGCCACCCGGGCCATCTAAAAATATTGGTGAAACACCAGAAACTTCCTGCATTAAAGCGGGAAACTGACGGCGGATTGGCATTAAGTTCATGTGGACCTCTTTATGCTGTAAATACAAAACAATCTAAGTAGCCAACTTGGTCGGCATTGAGTTTATTCATCGGTGTGGCGTTATGCCAAACTTCACGATCATTCACAAGTGCAAATAGGCCATCTTTTATTTCCATCTTAAAACATGGCTCCGCTTCTTTATTTTCATAAACAAGGAGCTCACCACCAGCAATGTTTTCATGAGACACGCCACATACACATACATGGTCAAAACCATCTTGGTGAATGCCTTCTGGTGCAGGTGGTGTATCGCTCTCTATTGCCAACATTCTAAACTGATGTACTTCAATATCTGCATCGTCTGCAACACCGGTCATTGCTTTAAATTCAGACAGCAGATGCTTAAAACCATCGCTCTGCAATAACTCCGCCTCTAAGTTTTCATACACGCGTTCCACATTACCTTGAAAGTGGTTAATCGAATCATCTTGTACGAATGCTTTTGTCGGTTGGATAGACACATTGCCTTCGGCAAACTTCAATACAGAATAACGGCGCTTACGAAATGCACCATCGGCATAAGGGTTATCTGGCAAACGCGAAAAAAACGGTTTAACTGAATCAATATGTGATTGTTGAATAAAACGAAGTTGAAGCAAATTCTGGTTGTTTACTGCTGTCATGCTTACTCTTGCCTGTAGATGTAAAATTGGCAGAGATCTTAATCTATTTAGATGGAAATTTTGATTTTGAATAACTTGTTTTTATCAAAAAACAAGAATAAATATACCCTATAAAAATATATGTTAGATTAAAAATACCATTTGTTTTAAATTTGGTAACTGAGGTATCCAGACCTCAGCCACTCGAGATTGCGTAATCAAGCATAAGCTGTGCATGATTATTTATTGCAAAAACTGTATTTAGTATGAATAAATAGCCTAAGCCCCGCACAATCGTACGCCTAGTACACTAAAGTTTATCCTTCACTGCTGCCAATTGCTCAGCGAAACTAAGATGACGTAAATCACCCAACCCTGCTTTTTCGGTCAACGCTAATAATTGACTTTCAAATGTCAAAAGCTGCGCCTCCACTTGATTATTTTTTAGTGCATTTTTACGCTTCACATGTTCTTGGTACAGGCTTTCCACTCTCAAAACCTGTAATTTAGCTAAGCGGGCTTTATCTTCTATTTGCTCATAGTCACGTACATTATTTTGGATATACACTTTGGCATATTCACTGGTATTAGCTGCATCCTGTACAACACTTGGTAAAACTTTTGCTTTCAGTGATGTTTCTATCACACGTAATTGCGACTTAATTTCACCTAAGTAATGGCGCTCAACTGCGCTCACCTCTAATGCGGTCATTTGCGCATTGAATTGTTCTAAGCGTGATTCCACGTCTGGTTGCTGGCCATTAACCAACATGGCTCTAAATTTTTTATGGATATCACTGAGCTTACGATATTGCTTAGGAAAGTGCTCTTTGGCAGCAAACTTGTCTAACACGGCAAAGTGAGAACGCACAGGTTCCAGTACTGATAATATTAATTGCTTTGCCGCTTGTGCACCCGCAACCAGCGCCACGACTTCTTGGCTAAGCGCAATGATCTCACCACTCACTGTTTGAGAAGAGAAAAAAGAGGCGCTATCGAGCGCTTCAAATGGCTTTGCTTTCAAGCCAGCGAAGTTTTTTTCAAGTTCCCGCCACTCCTTTTGCGCTTTATCAATTCGTATGCGATCGTATTCAACCAACGATTCCATATTGGCTAAATACATCGCCTGTTGCGCTTCCTGATATGCCGCATCGGCACGGTCATATGCTACTTGCACTTGCTCATTAGAGGGCGAGGACCCACCAAGTGTTTGCACTGAGTCTAACGTTTTACACCCTGTCATGTTTAACAGCAAAGCCCCAAAGACTATGCCAAGCTTCATGCGCATCAATAGCTCCATTGTAATCCTGCGGTCAAAGAAACATTAGTATACTCTATTTCAGGAACACGCAAACGTCGACCATTCACTTCTTCGGTCACTGTATCCCTTTCTTTATAGTAAGCATCGACCCCAAACATAACAGCAATATGCTCAACCAATTGATATCTCAAACCAGTTCTCGCCATCACGCCCCAACCATTAAAGCTGTCTGTTAATGTTGTTGTCTCAAACTGGGTATTCTGAATACGACTATATACGGGGGTGCTAAGTTCGCCTTCAATATACCAACTTAATTTGTCTGACGGACGACTCAACTTACTGTCATATCGCGCACCTAATGTTGCCAACACACCCATTTGATCTTCTGTGACCGAAATGACTGGCACCAGAGTTGCAGGGTTGTCTTGCAATACATCATCACCGTCTTTTGTTTGCCCGGGTAAATCAAAGCGAGGGACAGGATCGCCTTCTTCTCGAGGCAATGCTTTTAACGCATCGTCAAACTTCGTCGCACCTGGATTTACAAACTTAAAGTTGGATCGTGTAAAACTCGAAGTAAAAATTTTCATCCCGAAAGTGAGCTGCACTGCACGCTGATAATTATACGCTGCGGTAAAAGCCAGTTCGTTCGCTTTAACCTTAAAATCATTTTGCTGGATGGCACCAAAGTCTTTTAACGACCAGGTTTCTTGATCTATTTCTGTTGAAATAGTCGCGGCGCTACCAATGTAGAAGCCCCAATCTTCATCTATCCCAGTATAAGACAACTGACGTACTGCGGGATTGGATACGGAGATAGACTGAGATAGCTGACCGAACCCTGCCACATCAGCCAACGATTCACTGTAATCGATACTTTCAAACCCCAAACGAACTTCACTGTAAGAAGGAAGAGGTGCAGCTGCAAGCGAGTAGCTGCTAAACAAACCCAGCAAGGCAAGTGTGTATTTCATGGCTTTCCCCGATAATGTTATTGTCTTGTATCACAAGGCACAACATTACAACCCCTTGCTTACAGGCCGATAGAGACGTGTTTAAACTGATGGCTCACATCAATGAATGATATAAACATTAGTACAGACGTCTTTATAGTCAAGGACATAGACAGGGTTTTACCGTAAAAACAAGATGTGCTGAAACATCTAAAACAAGCTAAGAAAGCTCGTAAATCACGAGCCTTTTTAAGGAATTAGATTGCTTGCTGAATGATCACACTGTCCGCTTTTTTGGTGTAATGCGACATTTTATGGAAATTCAAATAGCGATAGGTATCCGCAGCCGTGGCATTCACTTTTGCCGCATAAGTTTGGTACTCATCAGGCGTAGGAAGTCTGCCGATAATAGCCGCAACCGCAGCCAACTCAGCAGACGCTAAAAAAACATTGGCCCCCGTGCCTAGACGATTTGGAAAATTACGTGTAGAAGTAGATACCACTGTGGCTTTGTCTGCCACTCTCGCCTGATTACCCATACACAAAGAGCAGCCCGGCGTTTCTATGCGCGCACCTACTCGACCATAAATCCCATAATACCCCTCATCGGTTAGCTGATCTCTGTCCATCTTGGTTGGCGGGGCTATCCACATCCGAGTAGGGATCTGTCCACTGAAGCTGTCTAACAACTTACCTGCTGCACGGAAATGACCTATATTGGTCATGCAAGAGCCTATAAACACTTCGTTGATCTTTTCATTTTGCACCGTCGATAATAGCCGTGCATCATCAGGATCATTCGGCGCGCATAAAATGGGCTCTTTAATATCATTTAGATTGATTTCGAGCACGTGTGCATACTCAGCATCCTGGTCAGCCTCCATTAAATGTGGGCTTTCTAACCATCCCTGCATTTTTAAGATCCGGCGCTCTATGGTTCGAACATCACCATAGCCCTCAGAAATCATCCACTTCAACATCACAATATTTGAGCGCAAGTATTCTTCAACTGATCTCTGTGACAGCTTCACAGTGCACCCAGCTGCAGAGCGCTCAGCAGACGCATCCGACAGCTCAAACGCCTGTTCAACCGTTAAGTGTTCCACACCTTCGATTTCAAGAATGCGACCAGAAAACGCATTGACTTTGCCTTTTTTTTCAACCGTCAATAACCCTTGTTTAATTGCATAATAAGGTATCGCATGCACCAGATCGCGTAATGTGATCCCTTCTTGCATCTCCCCTTTAAAACGCACTAGAACAGACTCAGGCATATCCAGTGGCATGACACCTGTCGCAGCAGCAAAGGCGACCGCCCCGGAGCCTGCAGGAAAAGAAATCCCCAATGGGAAGCGAGTATGTGAATCGCCACCAGTACCCACAGTGTCAGGCAAAAGCATACGGTTGATCCAAGAATGGATGACACCATCTCCTGGGCGTAATGACACCCCGCCACGATTCATCATAAAATCCGGTAAAGTATGGTGCGTATTAACGTCTATGGGCTTTGGATAAGCAGAGGTATGGCAAAAAGACTGCATAGTTAAATCCGCTGAAAAGCCCAAACAAGCAAGATCTTTCAATTCATCCCGTGTCATCGGTCCTGTGGTATCCTGCGAGCCAACTGTGGTCATCATCGGTTCACAGTATTGTCCCGGCCTAACCCCGACAACTCCACACGCTTTACCCACCACTTTCTGTGCCAGCGTATACCCTTTGCTTGTGTCGTTCGCTTGCGCTGGCTTTTTGAAAATGGTTTCTGCTTCTAAACCAAGCGACGCACGGGCTTTGTCTGTTAAGCCCCTGCCAATGATCAGGGGAATACGACCTCCCGCGCGAACTTCATCTAAGATTACTGCTGATTTCAAGGTAAACTGTGACAGTACCTCATCCGTGCCAAAGCGTTTAACCACCCCCTGATAGGGATAAATATCAATTTGATCGCCCATGTTGAGCTTTTCAACTGGCAACTCAATAGGAAGCGCACCAGAGTCTTCCATGGTATTAAAGAAAATAGGCGCAATTTTCCCCCCTAAGCAAACACCGCCGACCCGTTTATTCGGCACATAAGGAATGTCCTCACCCATAAACCACAACACTGAGTTGGTGGCAGATTTTCTTGACGACCCTGTACCTACCACATCCCCAACATATGCCAGAGGCAGCCCTTCATTTTTCAGTGACTCTAATTGAGATACAGGGCCTATTTCACCGCTTTTATCCGGTGATATCCCGTCTCGATCCAACTTTAACATCGCAAGCGCATGCAGTGGAATATCCGGGCGAGACCAAGCGTCTGGCGCCGGCGACAAATCATCGGTATTGGTCTCCCCACTGACTTTAAAAACAGTAACAGAAATTTTTTTGGGCACTGCCGGTTTTCGTGTAAACCAGTCAGCATTGGCCCATGATTCGAGCACCTGTTGCGCAAATTCATTGCCGCCTTTGGCCTTTTCTTCTACATCATAAAACGCATCAAACATGAGTAATGTGTTGGATAACCCTTTAACCGCGATGGGGGCAAGTTCTGGCTTATCTAACAGCTCCACCATAGGCGCAATATTGTACCCCCCTAACATGGTGCCTAATAACTCAACCGCATAGGCTTTTGAAATGAGCGGTGATGACACTTCTTCTTTCGCTACCGCAGCTAAAAAACCAGCTTTAATATAGGCAGCATCATCTACGCCCGGCGGGACACGATTCACCAATAAGTCTAAAATAAATGCCTCTTCTCCTGCGGGGGGAGATTTTATTAAATCAATTAAATCGGCTGTTTGCTGTGCATCTAACGGCTTAGGAACGATCCCTTTTGCCGCGCGCTCTTCGATATGGTTTCGATATTCATGAAGCACGGTAATATCCTCTTGGTGACGTGTTTTAATAAGCATTTTAGTTGGTTTGTTTATAACTGCTTATCTTTTAATCTAACCATTTGATTATAAAAACTTGCCACTAAGATGAAAGTATTACAAGTTGTGGACACAAAAGATATCGATTATTTATTTTGTGAATATTAAAAAGAGGCTGGTGCGGGTAGATGAGTGACGATTGTTAAGTTTAAATTATGGCTGGACAACAAGGGGTTATCCAGCCCAAAAAGACGCTATCTTTTCACTTTTACCCTCTCTACAGATATCACTTTCGCTTCTACACGGCGATTCGCAGTGTGTGCTTCTTGTGTATCTCGGCTATCCATTAAACGTTCTTCACCGTACCCAATGGTTGAAATACGTGATTGAGCGATCCCTTTTTCAACTAATTGTGCAGCAACCGCATCTGCGCGCTTTTTAGATAACCACATATTGTAATCTGCCTTACCCAAACTTGAAGTATGACCTTCAAGCACTACCGTGGTTTCTGGATGCGCACGCAAGAACTCAACAACCGCGTTTATGTCATCTAAATACTGCTGAGATACTTGTGAGTTGTTATTCGGGAAACGCACCAGTAGACTAACAGTGACTTCTTTATTTTCATATAAGCTACACCCAGCAGCATCTACCGCATCACTCATTGGTGTATTTGCACAGCGGTCCTTTTTATCTAACACGCCATCGCCATCACTGTCTTTTGGTTGTTCAGTGACCGCAGGTTGAGGCGCAGGCTGAGGTGCAGGTTCTACTTTTGCAGGGCGGCTCTGTGAAGCACCAAACATATAGTTAATACCCAGCTTTGCACCGACATCGGTATAACCGCGCTCTAAGCCTTGATAAATCGCAGTCTCAAAGTTAGCAGCAAAATTATCAGTAAAGTGATGGCGATAACCAACACCCGCATTGGCAAACAAATTGCTATCAAATATGTCTATCGACTTAAGACCTGCCAAGGCATAAAACGGACCGCCATTGAAATGATACAGACCATCAATACCTAAACGGTCACCATCTTGAGAGCCAGTGCCTGCCCCTTCCAAATCGAAATCCATATCCGCATACTCGATACGCGCACTCCAATATTTGTTAAAGCGATAGCCTAGTTCAGCGCCCCATCCTGTGGAGTCATCAATACCTACACCGCCATTACCAACACCTCTGATGTTTTCCCAATCAGCATTGTAGTAATCACCAAAGACACCAAGGTAAACACCTTCTTCTACTTCTTTCGCATGTAAAGAAGTAGCCGCAGTCATTGCTACAATTACGCTTAGCATTTTAAGTTTCATCGTTTTTTCCCTCTAAAATCCAGACTTATTTATTTTGATAGCAAGATAATAGTAGTCGATGTCTTAATAATTACTTAACACAAAATAAGTATTTTTAGTTAAGAATTAAAGCTGAACCTAGCCTTGATGTCCGAATAAAACTTGATATAAGCCATCTTCTTCTAACAAGGTACGATGATCGCCTGATTGAGTAACACATCCATCGTCTAATACGTAAATAATATCCGCTTGGCGAATCGCGCTCAGCCTGTGTGCAATGATCAAAGTAGTACGTCCACTTAAAAATTGATTTAAATTTTTATGAATACGTGCCTCTGTTTCAACATCCAGCGCCGAGGTAGCCTCATCTAATATCACCACCTTCGGATCTGCCGCAACCATACGAGCAATCGCCAGTCGTTGCTTTTGGCCACCAGACAGTTTTACGCCATTACGACCAACAATTGCATCAAGCTGCCCATCCATATTTCTTACATTGTCTGCCAATTCCGCAATTTCTAGCGCGTGCCATAACTGCTCATCGGTACATGGCTTGCCTAAACTTAAATTTTCCCGAATGGAAGAGTTAAATAAGATAGGCTGCTGTAAAACAGTAACAGCGTGCTCTCTTATTAGGTCATAACCAATCTTTTCGGCAGCTATGCCGTTAATGAGTATCTCTCCCGCAGACTTTTCATAAAGGCCAAGTAACAGTTGAACTAACGTTGACTTTCCTCCCCCCGACACAGCAACCAACGCGACTTTTTTCCCCGCTGGAATATGCATACTGACATCATGCAAAATAGGTTGGCCTTCATTGTATTCAAAGCTCACATGATTGAACTCGATACCAATCTTGTCTGCATTGAATGCCTCTGCAGCACTTTTTGTCGTACCAACATGGGATGTTTCCGTTTCAAAGTCCAACACTTGGTTAAGTCTTTGTAATGCTGCTGAAGCGCTATAATATGAGTATTGAATACTGAGGATTTCTTGAACCGGTCCCATCATGAACCAGAGGTAGCCAAATACAGCAAAGATTTGTCCAACAGATAAACCAGAAAACACCACCATTAACATCGCAATGGCTCTAAAAACCTCAAAACCAAGCAAAAAGACTGTAAAGCTTAAGCGATTAACCGCATCTGTTTTCCACTGGGACTGCACAGAGTGATACCTCAAGTCTTTTGCCGCGTTCAGCACATTGTCAAAATAGCCATGTTCACGGCGCATGGCTTTAAGTTGTGCAATGGCATCCAATGTCTCAACCAGTGCCGTTTGAAATGCCTCAAAGGCATTGTTTTTTTCTTTAGTCAGATGCTTAACTTGCTTGCCAAATTGCCTAGAGAAATAAATGACAGCAGGGTTCAAGGTTAAAATGATTAGCCCTAGTGTAAAGTCGATCCACAACAACACGATCGCGGTGCCAATGATCGTCAGTAAGCCGATCAGAAAGCGAGACATCGTTTGACTAATAAAACTGTCTAACGTCTCGATATCAGTTACACATCGAGAACTGATCGCTGCCCCCCCTTGTGTTTCAAACTCTTTTAGCCGCACTTGAGATAAGTGCCCAAGTAAGCGTTGACGAATATTTAAAGAAACATCTTTACCTATAATCGTGAATTGTCGAGACTGTGCCACACCAAGTAATAAAGCGCCAATACGCATCAGCATAACGGCAACGAGAATCGCTAATATATACCCTGTTGGACCATTCCAATTATCAGGTAACAGCCCATTCATAAACTCTACTGCAACACCCGGTTTTGCCAGCAATACTTCATCTACAAGAAGTGGCATCATCAAAGGTATTGGCACGCTAACCAGCGCAGCTAGGAGTGCAATAATATGTGCGTAGACAAGTGGCTTTTTATGCTTTAGCACTTGTCTCTGAATTTCTTTCCACGTCAATGGCCCTGTCATCTCGGTGTTTTGCATTTAAGTACCACAAAAAGTTTGATAGCGATTAGGATCAGACTGTGACTTCAACCATTTTTCAGGATAATCCACATACTGATATGGGGTGCTTAGTGCTTCTATCCAGGTGTCGAGAAGCGTACTTTTACCTTGTTGATAATAGTCGTTAATAACTTCTTCAACTAAGTCATTGCGAGGAATAATTGCAGGATTAAAACGTGTCATCATCGCTGCAACCTGATCATCATCGTATTGCTCTGTCATTGCTTGCCACTTAACAAGCCATGGCTTTAGTACAGCCGCTACTGGAAACTGTTCCTGTAGCTTATGCAATTTCAGCGCAGTTAAAGAGGCAAACGTATTTGTATAATCCAGCTCATGCTGAGTCATTAGTTCGAGCAACTCAGTGACTAATGCTTGATCGTCACTGTGTGTTTGAAGTAGACCGAGTTTATTACGCCATAGCTGTTGATAACCCTCATTAAAACGTTCAGAGAAATTCACCAGAATTCCCGAAAATCGTTCAATGGCAGGCTGCTCTTCCGTAAATAAAAGCAATAACGATTCAGCCAAACGGCCACAGTTCCAACTGGCCATATTGGGCTGTTGACCAAATGCATAACGCCCTTGCCTATCTATAGAACTAAATACTCGATTAAATGAAAAAGCCTCCATCATAGCACACGGGCCATAGTCTATCGTTTCACCATTAATTAAAGTATTATCCGTGTTCATCACACCATGTATGAAACCAACCTGTAGCCACTTCAGCATCAAATCACATTGCGCATCACAAACAGATTGAAAGAATGAAAAAATATTTTCTTCACGGCTCTCTCTTAGCTGCAAGCCCATATCTTTCATTGCCATTTCTAATAGCTGAGTCATCGCTTTTTCGTCTTGCTGTAAAGCAAGGTATTGAAAAGAACCAACTCGAATGTGACTACGCGCCGTTCGAGCAACGACGGCACCGGGTAGACTCCCTTGACGATATACCGCTTGACCCGTTGATAATACAGCAAGGCAGTCTGTTGAAGGCACGCCCAAGCTTGATAAAGCACGGCTCATTACAAACTCTCTCACAGCAGGACCCAGTGCACATAAACCGTCACCACCTCGGGAAAACACAGTCGCCCCAGAGCCTTTTAACTGAAGATCAATAGCTTCTCCATTAGGCGTCAAAAATGACCCAATTAAATGTGCTCTGCCATCCCCCAAAGTTGGATTAAATTGACCAAATTGATGCCCTGAATAGGCCAAACATACACTGTGTGTATTTGGCAAAGGCTGTTGACCTGATAAATATAAACACGCTGTCGCAGCATCCCAATTTAGGCCAAGCTGAGTGTTTAACGATAAATTAAACAGCACTAATTCTGCATCTTTAAAAGCAGTTGGTGCAGCAGGAACCGCAAACTGCTCGCCAATCGGTGTATACCTAGAATAAAACATAAATTAAGTACTCTGAATTGCGTTATCACCAACACTGAAGGCAATTAACTGACTAAGCGCCGTCATTGAAAAACCACTGTGATTTTGAAGCTCGTTAAAGTGTTGCTGTGCCGCTTTTAACGACTTTAATGATTGTAGCCCACCATCAATAATGTCGTTTGCTCTTAGGTAGGCTTCTACATCTTTTGTTAATAGGAAAGTATCTTTACCAAGCGCTCGCAAGGCAAATGGTCCCGTATTACCGCCTAATCGGTTACCTTGCTTTTTAAGTAGTAACCATAGGTTGATAATGTCATCACTTGGCCAGTTTGCGACAAGCTCGCTGAATGAACCATGCGCTTGTTGAAGCTCATAAATCATATGGCAATTAATAGCGATGCTCTGTACCTTTTTGTAGTTACGAATAATGCGTTCATCTTGAGCACGCTGCTCATACATTTCAGGAGACATATAAAGAAGTTTATCAACAGAAAAATCCCAAAAGACTTCTCTAAACCCATCCCACTTTGCATTAACCACAGACCAATAAAATCCAGACTGGAAAATTTTTCGAGTAAACTCTTCTAACCACAGATCGTCGCACAGTGTCCTTAATGTACTTACTTTACGTGGCTCAGCTAATAAAAGACGTAAATTAGATTCTCCGCCTTTTCTTTCACATGCTCTATCATAAATTTCATTAAATCGAGTCAAGGTTTCCCCACTATCGTATTAATTACAACATCATTATCAATAATAGTCTCACATATTGTGTCGACTAAACACACCATAGTTCTAGGGATATTTAATATATCGGTGTCGTCTGGACTACCTAGTACATAAGATTGATGGTATCGAACGCAGTGAGTACGCTCTTTTTACGCAAGTAAAGTGCGAAAGGTTTATGACACAGCGCGAAGCGCTGCCATTCTTTTCGCGCAAGGTGATTAACGTGCAAAATGTAACGACTACGAACGAAGTGAGTACGCTCTTTTTGCGCAAGGTGAAATAAACTAGTTTAGCTGTTGCTGAGGGGGCTTAAACGCAAAAAAGCCCGATTCTTTCGAATCGGGCTTTCTTTTATTTGGCGCTTGGCGATGTCCTACTTTCACATGGGAAACCCCACACTATCATCGGCGCTATTTCGTTTCACTACTGAGTTCGGCATGGGATCAGGTGGTTCCAAAATGCTATGTTCACCAAGCAAATTCTTTGCTTTAGTTATTATTTTTTATTTATAAATTGGGCCCTGGCAATGTCCTACTTTCACATGGGAAACCCCACACTATCATCGGCGCTATTTCGTTTCACTACTGAGTTCGGCATGGGTTCAGGTGGTTCCAAAATGCTATGTTCACCAGGAAATTCTGTCTGCAAGATGTTTATCAACACCTTACTAAAATCTGGAAGCGTAATTAAATTCTTATCGTCTACTTTATATTCTTAACTTCTAACAAGCTTAAAACCACTTTGGCGTTGTATGGTTAAGCCTCACGGGTAATTAGTACGAGTTAGCTCAATGCCTCACAGCACTTCCACATCTCGCCTATCAACGTTGTAGTCTTCAACGGCCCTTCAGTTAACTTAAAGTTAAAGTGAGAACTCATCTCGAGGCTCGCTTCCCGCTTAGATGCTTTCAGCGGTTATCGATTCCGAACGTAGCTACCGGGCAATGCTATTGGCATAACAACCCGAACACCAGCGGTTCGTCCACTCCGGTCCTCTCGTACTAGGAGCAGCCCCTCTCAATTCTCAAACGCCCACGGCAGATAGGGACCGAACTGTCTCACGACGTTCTAAACCCAGCTCGCGTACCACTTTAAATGGCGAACAGCCATACCCTTGGGACCGACTTCAGCCCCAGGATGTGATGAGCCGACATCGAGGTGCCAAACACCGCCGTCGATATGAACTCTTGGGCGGTATCAGCCTGTTATCCCCGGAGTACCTTTTATCCGTTGAGCGATGGCCCTTCCATTCAGAACCACCGGATCACTATGACCTACTTTCGTACCTGCTCGACGTGTCTGTCTCGCAGTTAAGCTGGCTTCTACCATTACACTAACCGTACGATGTCCGACCGTACTTAGCCAACCTTCGTGCTCCTCCGTTACTCTTTGGGAGGAGACCGCCCCAGTCAAACTACCCACCAGGCACTGTCCTCAACCCCGATTAGGGGCCTAAGTTAGAACATCAACACTACAAGGGTGGTATTTCAAGGACGGCTCCACACAA
The DNA here is from genome assembly GCF_000814765.1 of Pseudoalteromonas luteoviolacea. GTDB lineage: Bacteria > Pseudomonadota > Gammaproteobacteria > Enterobacterales > Alteromonadaceae > Pseudoalteromonas > Pseudoalteromonas luteoviolacea_H. The sequence goes on along the minus strand of NZ_JWIC01000001.1, from coordinate 1,753 downwards.
TCTAGCGACTGTGCTTCAAAGCCTCCCACCTATCCTACACATGTAGGGTCAATGTTCAGTGCCAAGCTGTAGTAAAGGTTCACGGGGTCTTTCCGTCTAGCCGCGGGTACACAGCATCTTCACTGCGATTTCAATTTCACTGAGTCTCGGGTGGAGACAGCGTGGCCATGGTTACACCATTCGTGCAGGTCGGAACTTACCCGACAAGGAATTTCGCTACCTTAGGACCGTTATAGTTACGGCCGCCGTTTACCGGGGCTTCGATCAAGAGCTTCGACAAACGTCTAACCCCATCAATTAACCTTCCGGCACCGGGCAGGTGTCACACCGTATACGTCATCTTACGATTTTGCACAGTGCTGTGTTTTTAATAAACAGTCCCAGCCACCTGGTCACTGCGGCTCTCGTTTGCTTACGGAGCAAGTCCTTCACAAACAAGAGCGTACCTTCTCCCGAAGTTACGGTACAATTTTGCCTAGTTCCTTCACCCGAGTTCTCTCAAGCGCCTTAGTATTCTCTACCTGACCACCTGTGTCGGTTTAGGGTACGATTCGATATAAACTGAAGCTTAGAGGCTTTTCCTGGAAGTAGGGCATCAACAACTTCACTACCGTAGTAGCTCGTCTCGACTCTCAGCCTTAGCGACCCGGATTTTCCTAAGTCACCAGCCTACAGCCTTTCACATGGACAACCAACGCCATGCTTGCCTAGCCTGCTCCGTCCCCCCATCGCATTTATACCAAGTACGGGAATATTAACCCGTTTCCCATCGACTACGCTCTTCAGCCTCGCCTTAGGGGTCGACTCACCCTACCCTGATTAACATGGGATAGGAACCCTTGGTCTTCCGGCGTGCGGGTTTTTCACCCGCATTATCGTTACTCATGTCAGCATTCGCACTTCTGATATGTCCAGCATGCCTCCCGGCACACCTTCAGCCACTTACAGAACGCTCCCCTACCCCGCGAACATAAGTTCGCAGCCGTAGCTTCGGTGGTATGTTTAGCCCCGTTACATCTTCCGCGCAGGCCGACTCGACTAGTGAGCTATTACGCTTTCTTTAAAGGATGCTGCTTCTAAGCCAACCTCCTAGCTGTTTTAGCCTTCCCACATCGTTTCCCACTTAACATACACTTTGGGACCTTAGCTGACGGTCTGGGTTGTTTCCCTCTCCACGATGGACGTTAGCACCCACCGTGTGTCTCCCGGATAGTACTTTACGGTATTCGGAGTTTGCAAAGGGTTGGTAAGTCGGGATGACCCCCTAGCCTTAACAGTGCTCTACCCCCGTAAGTATTCGTCCGAGGCTCTACCTAAATAGATTTCGGGGAGAACCAGCTATCTCCCGGTTTGATTAGCCTTTCACTCCTAGCCACAGGTCATCCCCTAACTTTTCAACGTTAGTGGGTTCGGTCCTCCAGTCAGTGTTACCTGACCTTCAACCTGCCCATGGCTAGATCACCGGGTTTCGGGTCTATACCCTGCAACTTAAGCGCCCAGTTAAGACTCGCTTTCGCTACGGCTCCCCTAAATGGTTAACCTCGCTACAGAATATAAGTCGCTGACCCATTATACAAAAGGTACGCAGTCACCCTCGAAGGGCTCCTACTGCTTGTACGTACACGGTTTCAGGTTCTATTTCACTCCCCTCACAGGGTTCTTTTCGCCTTTCCCTCACGGTACTGGTTCACTATCGGTCAGTTGGGAGTATTTAGCCTTGGAGGATGGTCCCCCCATATTCAGTCAAAGTTTC